>NZ_KV917369.1:0-35289 GCF_002019595.1 Priestia abyssalis
ATATTGTCTGGTGATGATGGCGAAGAGGTCACACCCGTTCCCATGCCGAACACGGAAGTTAAGCTCTTCAGCGCCGATGGTAGTTGGGGGTTTCCCCCTGTGAGAGTAGGACGTTGCCAGGCATTTAAAAAAGATTAGTCATTTGACTAGTCTTTTTTTTGTTTTATTATAAAATACATGATGCACACTATTAAATAAAAGCGGTTATGATATGCTTTACAAAGGAGTTAATACATTGAAAAAAGTAAGCAGTAAACGTGAGTATGAAGTAGGAGAAAACGAAACGATTGACCAATGCCTAAATCGGATTAAAGCAGACGGATTTATTCCTATCAAAAGAATTGAAAAGCCTATTTTTAAGGAAGAGATCGTGAATGGTCAAGAGATTATTATACCTGCAGGAAGGGTCATTGTTTTTGAAGTTAAGAAATTGTAAAACACGAACATTCAAAAAGATTTATTGTTAAATAGTTCGAATTATGGTTGACACATAAAGAGATTTGTTGCTAAAATGAGAGTAACTTAATAAAGAACCTCATATAATAGTGGGAATATGGCTCACGAGTTTCTACCCGGCAACCGTAAATTGCTGGACTATGGGGGAAAGTATGTCTGGATTATCCTGCTGTGTAATATCAGTGAATGGATTATGAACCCAGGTAGATATATGCTTTCTTTCATAAAAAAAAGAGTATATATTTACCTGGGTTTTTATGTTGAATAAAAATAGCTGGTCCATATAGGAGAGATTAAAATGAAACCAACTGTAGCTGTTATCATGGGGAGCACTTCCGATTGGGAAACAATGCAACATGCATGTGAAGTACTTGAAGAATTACAAATCTCTTATGAAAAGAAAGTGGTATCTGCCCACCGTACACCGGATTATATGTTTGAATATGCTGAGACTGCAAAAGAGCGCGGTGTCCAAGTAATTATTGCAGGAGCAGGAGGAGCAGCCCACCTGCCAGGTATGGTGGCAGCCAAGACAGTGTTGCCTGTTATTGGGGTGCCGGTGCAATCAAAAGCACTAAACGGACTTGATTCCCTATTATCCATTGTGCAAATGCCGGGCGGTGTGCCTGTTGCTACAGTAGCAATTGGAAAAGCAGGTGCTACTAATGCAGGTCTCTTGGCGGCACAAATTGTTGCCATCCATGATTCAACTGTTGCTGAAAAATTAGAAGAGAGACGTGTGAAAACACGAAATCAAGTATTAGAAAGTAGTGATCAACTTGGATTATAAGTTTATTTCTCCGGGAAAGACGATTGGAATTGTAGGCGGCGGCCAGTTAGGAAGAATGATGGCTTTATCAGCAAGAGAGATGGGATACAATATTGCTGTTGTGGACCCGACTAAAGCATCTCCTTGCGGTCAAATTGCGGACATTGAGATCGTTGGAAACTATGATGACCCGGAAGCCATTAAGAAATTAGCTAGTGTTTCTGATGTTATCACATATGAATTTGAAAATGTCGATGCTAACATGCTTGAATGGTTAGAAGAAAATGCTTATGTTCCACAAGGCAGCAAACTGCTGATGATCACGCAGAATCGTGCATATGAAAAGCAAAATATTATAGAAGCTGGTTTACGTGTAGCCCCTTATCGAACAGCTTCATATAAAGAAGAATTGGCAAAGGCTATTGAAGAAATCGGTTATCCTTGTGTAGTAAAAACTTGTCAGGGTGGTTACGATGGTAAAGGACAAGTGCTTATTAGAGAGGAACAGGATATTCAAAAATCCTTTCCATTGTTAGAGCAAGGAGAATGCATTGTTGAAAAATGGATGAACATCGAGAAGGAAGTATCGGTTATCGTTTTTCGCAATGGCAAGGGTGAAACGGAATGCCTGCCAATTGGAGAGAATATTCATAAAGACCATATTTTGCATCAAACGATTGTACCGGCACGAATTACGGATGAACAAGCCAGCTTGGCAACAGAATACGCGGTAAAGATCGCCAACAAACTTCAATTAATTGGAACATTAGCTGTTGAAATGTTTATTACAAAAGATGGGGAACTTTATATTAATGAGTTGGCACCGCGTCCTCATAATTCAGGCCATTATTCAATGAATGCTTGTTTAACATCCCAATTTCAGCAACATATTCGTGCAATTTGCAATTGGCCTTTAGGGAAGTCAACACTTATAAAGCCTGCTGTTATGATCAACATTTTAGGAGAGCATGTTGAAAAAGTGATTGAAAAAATCGAACATTTTTCGGATTGTGATTTGCATTTGTACGGAAAAAAAGAGGCGAAAATCAAAAGAAAAATGGGACATCTGACAATTGTAGCTGATAATATAGAAGATGCGTTGAAAAAAGCTGACGCCTTAGAAATTTGGAACCAAATGGAGGAAGTAAAATGATTGAACGTTATAGCCGTCCTGAAATGACAGCAATTTGGTCTGAGCAAAATCGCTTTGACGCTTGGTTAGAAGTTGAAATCTTAGCATGTGAAGCATGGGCTGAGTTAGGGGCAATTCCAAAAGAAGATGTAGCCTTACTTCGCCAAAATGCTTCATTTGATATTAAACGCATTCAAGAAATCGAAGAAGAAACACGCCATGATGTTGTAGCATTTACACGTGCTGTTTCTGAAACATTAGGTGAAGAGCGTAAATGGGTCCATTACGGATTAACATCTACAGATGTTGTTGACACAGCTTTAGGATATCTTTTAAAACAAGCAAATGAGATTTTGTTAGCGGACTTAGAGCGCTTTATCAATATCTTAAAAGAAAAAGCACAAGAACATAAATATACTGTGATGATGGGTCGTACACATGGGGTTCATGCTGAACCAACAACATTTGGTTTAAAGCTTGCACTATGGTATGAAGAGATGAAACGTAACTTAGAGCGGTTCAAACAAGCTGCTGATGGAGTACAATTTGGTAAAATTTCAGGTGCAGTAGGAACATTTGCTAATATTGATCCATTTGTAGAGAAATATGTGTGTGAAAAACTTGGAACTAAACCAGCCCCAGTTTCAACACAGACACTCCAGCGTGATCGTCATGCGCATTATATGTCAGTACTTGCGCTAATTGCAACATCTGTTGAAAAGTTTGCGGTAGAAATTCGCGGTTTACAAAAAAGTGAGACTCGTGAAGTAGAAGAGTTTTTCGCAAAAGGGCAAAAAGGTTCTTCTGCTATGCCGCATAAACGTAATCCAATCGGTTCAGAAAATATGACTGGTTTGGCGCGTGTGATTCGAGGCTATATGGTTACGGCTTATGATAATGTTCCGCTTTGGCACGAGCGTGATATTTCACACTCTTCAGCTGAACGTATTATCTTACCAGATGCGACAATCGCATTAAACTATATGTTAAATCGTTTTGCTAACATTGTGCAAAACTTAACAGTATTCCCTGAAAATATGAAGAGAAATATGGAAAGAACATTTGGCCTGATCTATTCTCAACGCGTATTGCTTGCTTTAATTGACAAAGGAATGGCTCGTGAAGAAGCATATGATACGGTACAGCCAAAAGCCATGGAAGCGTGGGAGAAACAAGTTCCTTTCCGTTCATTGGTGGAAGCTGAGGAGCGTATTACAAGTCGTTTGACAAAAGAGGAAATTGATGATTGCTTCGATTACACGTATCACCTTAAAAATGTTGATATGATCTTCGAACGTGTAGGTCTTTAATTAAGAGGAGAAGGTAAAGAATCTTCCTTACCTTCCCTCTATTCTCAACGGTCTGAATATTCCATCTACCAGGGGGCTATAATCGTGGAAAAGCAAGAGTTACTGTACGAAGGTAAAGCGAAAAAAATCTATGGAACAAACGAAGAAAATGTTCTATGGATTGAATATAAAAATGAGGCAACTGCATTTAATGGTGAGAAGAAAGCAGAGATTGAAGGTAAAGCTGTACTAAATAATAAAATTAGCAGCTTATTATTTGCTGAGCTGCATAAAGCAAATATTGAGACTCATTTTATTAAACAACTTTCTGATCATGAACAACTTGTTCGTCAAGTCACGATTGTTCCAATCGAGGTTGTTGTTCGTAACATCGCAGCTGGTAGTATTTCAAAGCGCCTTGGTTTTGAAGAAGGTATGAAATTTGAGAAACCGCTTGTTGAGTTTTACTACAAAGATGACAGCCTAGGTGATCCGCTTATTACAGATGATCACGCATTACTGCTTGAACTGGCAACAAAAGAAGAGTTAGAAGTAATTAAGCAAAAAGCCTTAGCGGTTAACGAGGTCTTAATTCCTTACTTTAAGGAAAAAAACATTATGTTAGTTGACTTTAAGCTAGAATTTGGTAAAACCGCTGAAGGACAGATCATTTTAGCTGATGAAATTTCACCGGATACTTGCCGTTTCTGGGATTCAAAAACAAATCAAAAATTAGATAAAGATGTATTCAGAAGAGACTTAGGTAAAATAACAGACGCATATAACGAAATCTTAACGAGAATCGGAGGATAATCATGTATAAAGTAAAAGTATTTGTCACATTAAGAGAGAGCGTATTAGATCCACAAGGAACAGCAGTGAAAGGTTCTTTACACAGTTTATCTTTCGAGGCCGTAAAAGATGTACGTATTGGTAAGTATATGGAATTAACAGTTGAGAAAGTAGATAACATCGAAGAAATGGTTAAGGAAATGTGTGAAAAATTACTCGCAAACGTTGTAATTGAAGATTACCGTTACGAAATCGAGGAGGTAGTAGCACAGTGAAATTTGCTGTAATCGTGTTCCCAGGATCAAACTGTGATGTAGATATGTATCATGCGGTTAAAGACGAACTTGGTGCCGACGTAGAGTATGTTTGGCATGATGCAACTAATTTAGATGAGTTTGATGGTATTTTATTGCCAGGCGGGTTCTCTTATGGAGATTACCTTCGCTGTGGTGCTATCTCTCGCTTCTCTAACGTTATGAATGCTGTGAAGAAAGCGGCGGAACAAGGAAAGCCAGTGTTAGGTGTTTGTAACGGATTTCAGATTTTAGTAGAAGCAGGTCTTTTACCAGGTGCTTTAATGCGTAACAAAAATCTTAAGTTTATGTGCCGAACAGTTGAGTTGCGCGTTGAAAATAACGAAACGATGTTCACAACTGAGTATGACAAAGGTGAAGTCATCAACATTCCAATCGCACATGGTGAAGGAAACTATTATTGTGATGATGAAACATTGCAGCAATTAATTGAAAACAATCAAATTGCGTTCCGCTATCATGGTGAAAATCCAAACGGAAGCATTTCAGATATTGCAGGTATTACAAACAAGCAAGGAAATGTCCTTGGTATGATGCCGCATCCAGAGCGTGCTGTTGATGAATTACTGGGAGGCGCTGACGGATTAAAATTATTCAAATCGATTTTGAAGCAATGGAGGGAAACACATGTCGTTACTGCTTGAGCCAAATCCACAACAAATTCAAGATGAGAAAATCTACCGTGAAATGGGTGTAACTGATGAAGAGTTTGGGATGATCAAAGACATCTTAAAACGTCTTCCTAATTATACGGAATTAGGTCTCTTCTCAGTTATGTGGTCAGAGCATTGCAGCTATAAAAATTCAAAACCTGTATTACGTAAGTTTCCAACAAGCGGTGAGCATGTGCTTCAAGGTCCTGGTGAAGGTGCTGGAGTAGTTGACATTGGAGATAACCAGGCCGTTGTGTTCAAAATTGAAAGTCATAACCATCCTTCTGCCATTGAACCATATCAAGGGGCAGCGACAGGTGTCGGCGGTATTATTCGCGACGTGTTCTCAATGGGGGCTCGCCCGATTGCTTTATTGAACTCACTTCGTTTCGGTGAGTTGAAAACGGCACGCGGTAAATATTTATTTGAAGAAGTAGTTGCAGGTATTGCGGGCTATGGAAACTGCATCGGCATCCCGACGGTGGGGGGCGAAGTTCAGTTTGAGCCTTGCTACGAAGCAAACCCGCTTGTGAACGCGATGTGTGTTGGATTAATCGATCATAAGGATATTAAAAAGGGGCAAGCGCACGGCGTAGGCAATACAGTCATGTATGTCGGTGCCAAGACTGGCCGTGATGGTATCCATGGTGCAACATTCGCGTCAGAAGAGTTATCTGAAGCATCTGAAGAAAAGCGTCCAGCGGTTCAAGTAGGAGACCCATTCATGGAAAAACTTCTTCTTGAAGCATGTTTAGAGCTCATCCATTCTGATGCTCTCGTTGGGATTCAAGATATGGGAGCAGCGGGCCTAACATCTTCATCAGCTGAGATGGCAAGTAAGGCTGGCATGGGGATTGAAATGTACCTAGATGATGTACCGCAGCGCGAAACAGGAATGACGCCATATGAGATGATGCTGTCTGAATCTCAAGAGCGTATGTTAATTGTTGTGAAAAAGGGCCGTGAGCAAGAAATTGTCGACTTATTCCATAAGTATGACTTAGAAGCTGTGGCCATCGGAAAAGTAACAGACGATAAAATGCTGCGTTTGTTCCATAAAGGTGAAATGGTTGCCAATGTTCCAGCTGATGCATTAGCAGAAGATGCACCGGTTTATCATAAACCATCTGCAGAGCCGGCTTATTATGCCGAGTTCCAAGCGATGGAAGAGCAAATTCCAGAAGTGAATGACTATAACGAAACATTAATGCAGTTATTACAACAACCAACCATTGCTAGTAAAGAATGGGTTTACGATCAATATGATTACCAAGTACGCACAAATACAGTAGTCGCACCAGGTTCTGATGCAGCTGTTGTACGTGTTCGCGGTACGAAAAAAGGTCTTGCGATGACAACGGATTGTAACTCTCGCTATATTTACCTTGATCCAGAAATGGGCGGTAAGATTGCAGTTGCAGAAGCGGCACGTAATGTTATATGTTCCGGTGCAAAACCACTTGCTGTTACAGACAACTTAAACTATGGTAACCCTGAGAAGCCGGAAATTTTCTGGCAAATTGAAAAATCTGTTGATGGTATTAGTGAAGCATGCCGTGTATTAAACACACCGGTTATCGGTGGAAACGTATCTTTATACAATGAGCGCAGCGGTGAAGCTATTTATCCAACACCAACAATTGGTATGGTCGGGTTAGTTGAAGATTTAGATCACGTGACAACTCAAGAGTTTAAGCAAGCTGGCGATCTTGTTTATGTAATCGGTGAAACGAAAGCAGAATTTGGCGGCAGTGAGCTTCAAAAACTTCATTACGGTAAGATCTTTGGTAAAGCACCATCAATCGATTTAGCTGTTGAAGCAGAACGCCAAGAAAAGCTATTAGCAGCGATTAAAGCTGGGCTTGTACAATCAGCACATGATGTTGCTGAGGGCGGTTTAGCGGTTGCTCTTGCCGAAAGCTTAATGGGTGCCAACGGTCTGGGTGCCAATGTAACGGTAACAGGTGCGGATGTATCGGCATTATTCGCTGAAACTCAATCACGTTTTCTTGTCTCCGTTAAACCAGAAAATAAAGAAGCATTCGAAAAAGCTATGACAGCGTATCTTGTAGGGGAAGTAACGGATACAAATGAACTTCTTATTAATAACGAACAAAACGAGTTACTTGTTAACGCAAATGTAGACAAAATGAGAACGGCTTGGAAAGGAGCTATTCCATGCTTGGTGAAATCAAAGGCTTAAACGAAGAGTGTGGCGTTTTTGGGGTATGGGGGCATGAAAATGCGGCCCAAATCACGTATTACGGATTGCACAGCTTGCAACACCGCGGTCAAGAAGGCGCAGGAATCGCTGTAACAGATGGTAAAAAGGTAACGGTTGCCAAGGGTCTTGGGCTTGTTACGGAAGTATTTGGCCAAGGAGAAATCAGTGACTTGCACGGAAAAGCGGCAATTGGCCATGTTCGTTATGCAACAGCAGGAGGAGGCGGCTATCAAAATGTTCAGCCGCTTCACTTCCAATCACACAGCGGCAGCCTTGCTTTAGCGCATAACGGAAACCTAGTCAATGCAACAGCATTAAAACATCAGCTCGAAAATCAGGGGAGTATTTTTCAGACCACTTCAGATACAGAAGTATTGGCACACCTAATCAAAAGAAGCGGTTATCAAATGTTAAAAGACCAAGTGAAAAATTCATTGACGATGTTAAAGGGTGCTTATGCGTTTTTGATTTTAACGGAAACGGAAATGCTAGTAGCCCTTGATCCAAATGGTTTACGCCCTCTTTCAATCGGGCGTTTAGGAGATGCATATGTGGTTGTGTCCGAGACATGTGCCCTTGATGTCATTGGTGCCGAATATGTGAGGGATGTAGAGCCAGGAGAGCTATTAATCATTAATGATCAGGGCCTAACATCGGAGCGCTTTACTTTAAATGTAAATCGTGCCATTTGCAGTATGGAGTATATTTACTTTTCAAGACCGGACAGCAACATCGACGGGATCAATATTCATTCCGCTCGTAAAAATTTAGGACGTCAAATGGCCATCGAAGCACCAATAGAGGCAGATGTCGTTACAGGTGTCCCTGATTCAAGTATTTCGGCAGCTATCGGTTTTGCTGAGCAATCAGGTATTCCATATGAGCTTGGATTAATCAAAAATCGTTACGTCGGCCGTACATTCATCCAGCCTTCACAAGAACTTCGCGAGCAAGGCGTCAAAATGAAGCTTTCGCCTGTTCGCAAAATTGTAGAAGGAAAACGTGTTGTCATGGTGGATGATTCGATTGTAAGGGGAACAACAAGTCGACGAATCGTAAACATGCTTCGCGAAGCGGGAGCAACAGAAGTACATGTTCGTATCAGTTCTCCTCCGATTAAAAACCCATGCTTCTATGGTATTGATACGTCAACAACGGAAGAGTTGATTGCTGCCAATCATACGGTGGAAGAGATTCGTGAGATGATTGGAGCCGATTCACTTGTATTCTTGAGTGAAGAAGGACTTGTTAAAGCAATCGACAGACCGTATGAGGGGCAATATAGAGGTCAATGCATGGCTTGTTTTACAGGAAAGTACCCGACGGAAATTTATCCGGATACGCTGCATCCGCATGAGAAAGTAGTTACATGTTAAGCAAGCGTCTCATCATTTTCTACTAGAAAGACATAAAAAGGAGGACTCATATGTCTCAGTCATATAAGCAAGCAGGAGTCGATATACAAGCGGGATACGAAGCTGTTGAACGGATGAAAAAGCATATTAAACGTACAGAAAGATCAGGCGTTTTAGGAGCAGTAGGCGGCTTTGGAGGAATGTTTGATTTATCGGCTCTAAATGTGAAAGAGCCTGTCTTAGTCTCAGGTACAGATGGTGTCGGCACAAAATTGATGCTTGCTTTCTTATTAGATAAACATGACACAATTGGAATCGATGCCGTGGCTATGTGTGTAAACGATATTGTTGTTCAAGGAGCTGAGCCTCTTTACTTCCTTGACTATATTGCGTGCGGAAAAGCTATTCCGGAAAAAATCGAACACATCGTAAAAGGCATTGCCGATGGATGCGAGCAGGCCGGTTGTGGTCTCATTGGAGGGGAAACGGCAGAAATGCCTGGGTTATATAGTGAGGATGAATATGATTTGGCTGGTTTCTCTGTTGGTGTAGCCGAAAAGTCGAAGCTTGTTACAGGTGAAACGATCGGAGCGGGCGATGTTTTGATCGGTATTTCTTCAAGCGGTATTCATAGCAATGGCTATTCTCTTGTAAGAAAAGTATTACTGGAAGACGCTAAACTTGATTTGCATCAAGTATATGAAGGTTTCGATGTTACTTTAGGTGAAGAGCTGTTGAAGCCGACTAAAATCTATGTAAAAGCTGTACTAAGTGCCATGGGAGCAGGGAACATTAAAGGAATGGCCCATATTACCGGCGGCGGTTTCTATGAAAATATTCCACGTATGCTTCCGGAAGGCTTGGGTGTTGAAGTCGATTACGGATCATGGCCAATTCCATACATCTTTGATTTCATTCAAGAAAAAGGCGGTTTAGAGCGAAAAGAACTATTTGAAGTCTTTAATATGGGCATTGGTTTTATGCTTGCAGTTTCCAACGAAGATTTACACGCAGTCATTGAAGCAATTGAAGCAACTGGGGAAAAAGCATACATTATTGGGAGAGTTACGAACGAAGAAGGTGTCCGATTCGGTGGAGGAGTCATCGCATGATGAATATTGCCATTTTTGCCTCAGGAAGCGGCAGCAATTTTCAAGCAATTTGTGATGCTGTTCAAAATGGGGAGCTTGAAGCGAACATCTCCTTACTTGTATGTGATAAGCCAAATGCAAAGGTCGTGGAGAGAGCGAATGACGCTGGCATTCCGGCCTTTGTTTTTTCGCCTGGGAATTTTTCAAGCAAGGAAGAATATGAATCTGCTATCTGCGAACAGCTTTTAAAATATGGAGTACAGTTTATTGTACTGGCTGGTTACATGCGCTTAATCGGCTCTTATTTATTGAGTAAATTCGCTGGCAAAATTGTCAACATTCACCCATCACTGCTGCCTTCCTTTCCAGGAAAAGATGCTGTTGGACAAGCAATAGAGGCTCAGGTGAAAGTAACAGGAATTACGATCCACTACGTAGACGAAGGAATGGATACAGGCCCTATTATTGCCCAGAAAGCGATTGACTTATTTGATGGGGACACTAGGGAAGATATAGAATCTCGGATTCACCAAGCTGAGCACGAGTTTTATCCTAAAACCCTGCAGAAAATATTCCAAAGGGTTACACATGACAATTCTTGATTAAAACTTTCTAACACTTTAATGTAGCAGTATACAAAAGCGAAAAGAGAGGGAAAACAAAATGACAACTAAGCGTGCTCTTATTAGTGTATCTGATAAAAACGGTATTCTTGAGTTTGCTCAAGATTTAGTCAAACTAGGATTTGAAATCATTTCTACTGGGGGAACGAAAAAAGTACTGAAGGAAAACAATGTACCAGTCATCGGTATTTCTGAAGTAACGGGATTCCCGGAAATTCTAGATGGAAGAGTCAAAACATTACATCCTAAAATCCACGGCGGCTTATTGGCACTGCGTGCAAACGAAGATCATCAACAACAGATTGCAGAGCATGATATCACACCAATTGACTTGGTTGTTGTCAATCTATATCCATTCCAACAAACGATCGAAAAGCCCGATGTGACACTTGCAGATGCTATTGAAAACATTGATATCGGCGGTCCGTCTATGTTGCGTTCAGCAGCTAAAAATTATCAATCTGTTACAGTAGCTGTTGACCCGGCTGATTATAGCGTGATTGTTCAAGAACTAAATGAGAACGGAACCGTTTCATTTGAAACGAATCAACGCCTGGCGGCAAAAGTGTTCCGTCATACAGCAGCTTATGATGCTTTAATTGCTGAATACTTAACGAATATTACAGGAGAGACAAGCCCTGAAAAATTAACGGTTACATTTGATAAGTTACAAGGTCTTCGTTACGGCGAAAACCCTCATCAACAGGCAGCATTTTATAAAAAACCGTTAACACAAAAAGGTTCTATCGCAACTACTGTACAATTGCATGGTAAGGAGCTTTCATATAACAACATTAATGATGCGAATGCGGCATTACAAATTGTAAAAGAATTCGAAGGCCCTGCGGCTGTGGCTGTTAAACATATGAATCCTTGCGGCGTCGGAGTTGGCACAACGATTGAAGAAGCATATCAAAAAGCGTATGAAGCAGATCCAACATCCATCTTTGGCGGCATTATCGCAGCTAACCGTGAGATTGATGGCGCAACAGCTGCTAAGATGCATGAAATCTTCTTGGAAATCATCATTGCTCCTTCATTCACTCAAGAAGCACTGGATATTCTTACAGCTAAAAAGAATCTGCGTCTATTGACAATTGATTTTGATCAAAATGAAAAGAGAGAATTGCAATTAACATCTATTAAAGGCGGTTTGCTTGTTCAAGAAGAAGACACACTAGGATTTGAAGATGCAGAAGTTACTGTTCCGACAAAACGCCAGCCGACGGAACAAGAATGGGCAGACTTAAAGCTTGCTTGGAAAGTGGTTAAGCATGTTAAATCAAATGCGATTGTACTGGCAAAAGATGATATGACCATCGGTGTCGGTGCCGGCCAGATGAACCGTGTCGGTGCAGCGCAAATTGCTATCAACCAAGCAGGAGAAAAAGCACAAGGAGCAGCGCTTGGTTCAGATGCATTCTTCCCGATGAGTGATACGGTTGAAGCTGCGGCAAAAGCCGGTATTACTGCAATCATTCAGCCTGGCGGTTCTATTCGTGATGAAGATTCCATCCAAAAAGCAGATGAGTACGGCATCGCAATGGTCTTCACAGGAATGAGACACTTCAAGCATTAAGAGACGAAAAGCGGAGGCGACTGTTCAACCTTGAGAGGCGTTGGAACTTCTGACAAGGAAACCGCTTTTTGGTTTCCATGGCAGAAGTGAAACGACCGAAAGGTTAGGAGCCGCAGCTGGATAAGACGAAAAGCGGAACGAGCCCGCTTTAGGAAAACATTCTTCCATTAAAAAGTCATTTTACTTTTAAAGTGGAAGAATGATTTTTCTTGAGGGGTTAATTTGGGAACCATATAAAAAGGCATAACAATAACTTGAAGCTTGGCGGGGTGAGTATAGTGAACGTTTTGGTTATAGGTAAAGGCGGCAGAGAGCATGCAATTGCATGGAAGGTATCACAAAGCCCATTAGTAGAAAAAGTGTTTGTTGCACCAGGAAATGATGCAATGACAGATGTGGCTACACTTGTTCCTATTCAAGAAGGTGAACAAAATCAATTAGTGGCATTTGCCAAAGATAATAATGTCGGTTTGACGATTGTGGGTCCCGAGGTTCCTCTTATTACAGGTATTGTTGATACATTTGAACAAGAAGGATTAAAAATCTTTGGTCCGAGACAAAAGGCTGCCATGATTGAAGGAAGTAAGGATTTTGCCAAGCAATTGATGGAGAAGTATGAGATTCCTACAGCCGATTATAAGACATTTACAGATTATGAGGCCGCACGCTTGTACGTTGAAGAAAAAGGTGCTCCAATTGTTATCAAAGCAGATGGTTTGGCTGCAGGAAAAGGCGTAACGGTAGCGATGACAATGGAGGAAGCCATCCAAACCCTTCATGAAATGCTAGTGGAAGAGAAGTTTGAGGAAGCAAGCCGAAAAGTTGTTATTGAAGAATACCTTGAAGGACAGGAATTTTCGTTAATGGCATTTGTCAATGGTACAAACGTCTATCCAATGGTCATCGCTCAAGATCATAAACGTGCATATAACGGTGATAAAGGTCCAAATACAGGTGGAATGGGCGCATATTCTCCTGTCCCTCAAATCAGCGATGCTGTAGTACAAACAGCGATTGAGACAGTCTTGCATCCAATGGCTGAAGCGATGATGAAGGAAGAATGTCCATATACAGGCGTACTTTATGCTGGCTTAATGGCAACAGCAAACGGTCCTAAAGTCATTGAGTTCAATGCTCGCTTTGGTGACCCTGAAACTCAGGTTGTACTTCCAAGAATGGAAAGCGACTTAGTGGAAGTGCTGCTTCATTTATTAGATGGCAAACAAGTGGATATTAAATGGTCGAAGCAAGCCGTTATTGGAGTAGTCGTAGCTGCTGAAGGTTATCCAAATGAATACAAGAAAAATACACCCATTTACGGTTTAAATGATGTAAGTAGTGAATCACTTGTGTTTCACGCCGGAACAAAATTAGTGGATAGCACCTATGTAACTAATGGTGGTCGTGTTCTTTTAGTAGCCAGCAAAGCGGATACGTTAGAGCTTGCACAAAATCAAGTTTATAAAGAACTTAAACAATTATCTACTGAAGGTTTGTTCTACCGGGATGATATTGCTGATAAAGCATTAAAAGCGGCTTCATTATAAGAAGTTAAAAAGATAAAGGTAACTTCCATTAACAGGGAATTACTTTTATCTTTTGCCTTGAACAACCCATAAAAATGGACCGTCATGTAAACCCCCAACATATTAAGGGTTTGATTGACGGTCCATTTTGCATAAAGTCTAAATTAATTATTCTTTGAACTGATGGGCAACTTTTTCGCATGTGTCATGTTTCAAGAACAATCCATTCTTCCCTCAAGAAGGATTGAAGGTCGTTTGTTCCTGCTGCTCATGATGTTGATTGTATTGATAATTTTCATATAAAAAGGTTAATGGGCAAAAGCGTGTAATCCCTTCAGCGACTTTCATAGCCCCGACTATAGCAGCTAACAAGTATGATTCCCGATAAGGCCTTTTAGTAAACCGGGCGGTCGCCCATGTCAAGATGGTCAATCCAAAGGTAATGCGAACGAGTGCATTGATAATGCTGATATTTGGCTTCATGTTATCACCTATATTTATATAATTTTTTGTAAAAATTTCACATATTCTTTAGTGCTTTAAAATATAGAATGTGATACGATTAACATAACTATTACAACTAAGGAGGAATGTACATGCTCGATCAACGCTATCGCTGGAAAAATAAAAAACTCCGTGAGCACGTAGCGGTTTTGAATGGGCATAAGTCACCCACACTGGTGTTGAAAAATGCTGTTTACTTAAATCAAGCTATAAGAAGTTGGCTGACAGCAAACATCTGGATTTATGATGACCGGATTGTATATGTGGGAAATGAAATGCCCAAGAGGCTGACAGGCGCTGAAATAATCGACTGCCAAGGTTCATTCCTTGTGCCCGGCTACATCGAGCCTCACGTTCATCCTTTTCAGTTATATAATCCCCATTCTTTCGCACAATATGCATCCCAGCATGGGACCACGACTCTTATAAATGACAATATGGTGCTCGCTTTGCATTTGGAAAAAAAGAAAGCGTTTTCTTTTTTAAGAGAAATGCGTACAATTCCTGCCACGATGTATTGGTGGTGCCGCTTTGATCCGCAAACGGAAATTGGTCATGAAGAAAGCATCTTTTCTCATGCGAACGTAAAGTCTTGGCTCGAGCACGATGCCGTATTGCAAGGAGGGGAACTAACAGGATGGCCTAAGCTTCTATCAGGTGATGACTTAATGCTCCACTGGATTCAAGAAGCGAAACGAATGAGAAAACAAATTGAGGGGCACTTCCCTGGAGCATCAGAAATGACGCTGGCTAAGCTTATGTTGCTGGGGGCGGACTGTGATCATGAGGCGATGACAGGAGACGATGTATTGAAGAGATTGTTACAAGGATACTACGTCTCACTGCGTTATTCATCCATCAGACCTGACTTGCCTCATTTGCTGGAGGAAGTTCAAGAACTGGGAATTCAGCATTACGATAAATTTATGATGACGACGGACGGTTCACCACCATCCTTTTACGAAGAAGGTGTGTCAGACCGTCTTATCAAAATTGCCATTGAGCAGGGTATTCCTATCATTGATGCTTATAATATGGCAACTATCAATATTGCACGCTACTATAATATAGAATATTTGCATGGCAATATCGCTACAGGACGTGTAGCCAATATCAACTTTTTAGAATCCAAGGAAAATCCGACTCCCGTATCTGTATTAGCAAAAGGAGAGTGGGTGGTCAAAGACAGAGAAGTCCAAAATGCTTTCAAATCGTTTCCATGGCAGGAGTTTGACTTTTCACCGTTGAATTTAGAATGGAATTTAACGATGGACGACATGCAGTTCTCCATGCCGTTAGGAATGCTGATGGAAAATGCCGTTATCATTAAGCCATATTCAATTGGAATTGACATCTCTGTTGATGAAATACCTTGTTCTTATGATGAAAGTTTTATGATGCTGATTGATCGCCATGGAAAATGGCGCATCAATACGATCATTAAGGGCTTTGCTACAGATGTGTCAGGATTTGCAAGTTCATTCTCGAATACAGGAGATATTGTCTTAATCGGTAAAAACAAAGAAGACATGATAAAAGCTTTTGATAGGATGAAAGAAATAGGCGGTGGCCTTGTATTGGCCGAGCGTGGGAAAATCGTATATGAAGTGCCGTTAACCCTAAATGGAATCATGTCGGATAAAACTGTAGAACAATTGATGGAAGAAGAAAAGCAGCTTAGCTGCCTATTAAGAGAAAGAGGATACCGTTATAGTGACCCTATCTATTCGCTCTTATTTTTTTCCTCTACTCATTTGCCTTATATACGTATTACGCCAAATGGAATTTATGATGTCATGAATAAAGTAGTACTGTTTCCGTCAATAATGCGTTAAAATATAAAAGTAAAAACGGATAAAAAGGTGTGCCTGCCGTGAAAAAATATTTAATTTGTTTAAGCTTGCTGGGGCTGCTCTCCGGTTGTCAAAACGAGGAAAAGTCCGTTGTAAAAGAAGAGAAAGCGGCACCGGAAGTGCATGAAGCGGAGGAGGCAATAGATACGTATCAATTTCCGTTGACAGGAGTACAAACAAATCAAGCCGTAACAGATCGTCCGGTTGCTGTGATGATTAACAATCATCCGAAGGCAAGGCCGCAAGCTGGATTGCAAGAGGCAGATATTGTTTATGAAGCGTTAGCGGAAGGGGACATTACAAGGTTCCTGGCCATCTTCCATAGCCAAAACCCTTCATTTATAGGCCCAGTAAGAAGTGCAAGAGACTATTATATTGACTTAAGCAGCGGCTATGATGCAGTGTATATATGTCATGGCTGGAGTCCGGAAGCTAAGGAAATGTTGGAATCTGGAACAGTTGATCATTTAAATGGTTTGTTTTATGACGGCATCCTCTTTGAAAGAGTCTCATTTAAAAAGGCGCCTCATAATTCGTATATCTCTTATGAAAATATCATAAAGGGCACAGAGCTGAAAGGTTATGAAATGAAGGAGCAGGTAGAACCTCTTCTGTTTTATGAAGATTTTCCTGAAATTGCAGGGGAAGCGGCTCGAAGCATTAGTATTGCGTATTCAAAAGGGTCTATCTCAAAAGTAGAATACGTGTATAATAATAAAGATGAACGCTATGATCGATTTACCAGCAATGAACAGCTTATTGATTATAATACAAAAACACCCGTACAGGTAGATAATCTCTTTATTGTAGAGATGGATCATCAAATTATAGACCAAGTTGGAAGACGTGACATTGATTTAACTTCAGGAGGAAGAGGATATTTAATTCAAAAAGGAAAAGCTCAGGTCGTCCAATGGGAAAACAAGGACGGTAAAATTCTCCCTTACAAAGACGGGAATCCAGTCCCTCTTTTAAAAGGAAATACATGGATTAATATTGTTCCATCTTCACCTGGTTTAAATGATATGGTGTCTATTCAAAGTGATGAAAAAGGAGTTTGAGTTCATGCAGATTGATAAACTTCGCGGAAAAGAGTTAGACCAGTTATGCAAGGCTGTATTATCGTTAAAGGATATTGAAGAGTGCTATCGCTTTTTTGATGACCTATGTACTGTCAATGAAATTCAATCGCTGGCGCAGCGATTGGAAGTAGCCCGTATGCTTCGAGAGGGGAACACGTATCACAAGATCGAAACGGAAACAGGTGCGAGTACGGCAACGATTTCCCGTGTGAAACGCTGTTTAAACTACGGCAGTGATGCCTATGAAATGGTACTTGAGCGTGTTTCTTCAAATGATAATGAAAAGAAATAAAAAACAATAGAGAAAATGATATTAATAACATCATTTTCCCCTATCATATTCAGTGGAGCGCCGCGGGAACCTTGTCAAGATAAAGGTTCTTGCGGCGCTATTTAATTAGGTTATGTTTGTACGTATCGACTTTTTCTGAATATTTAATTATTTTTAGGTTAGACTAGAAAATAAATTGACGTTTTTAAGTAATCTGTTATATAATATGATAAATATTAATAAACTGTTATAAAACAGAGGGGAGCAAATAAAATGGAGATGTATACAAAGGCATATAATATGTATATAGAACGGTGTGAAAAGTTCGGCTTAGCGGGAATTGATTTCATTGAGTTTATCCGAAATACGACAACAGAACAAATTCAAAATATGCTAAGTGATATACATTAGGAGTGGAAAATATGAATAGTGATGTCGAGGCCCTGCGATGAAGCCGTCTGTTTATCTTACTGATAAAAACAGGCGGTTTTTTATTTATCAATCAAAATGACCCCAAGGACTGAATTCAGCCCTTGGGGTCATTTTGATTGATTAAAACTGTGCTGCTTCCTCAATAAGTGCTTTTAATTCACTAATAGGTACACGTTTTTGTTCCATTGTGTCACGGTTACGGATCGTCACTTGCTGGTCTTCTAATGAATCAAAATCAAATGTGATACAGAATGGCGTACCGATTTCATCATGACGGCGGTAACGTTTCCCGATAGAACCGGCTTCATCAAAGTCTACCATGAAGTGTTTTGCTAAATCTTCAAACACGGCTCTAGCTTCATCAGAAAGCTTTTTAGAAAGTGGAAGAACAGCCGCTTTGAAAGGAGCTAAAGCAGGATGCAGGTGCATCACTGTACGGGATGTACCATCTTCTAATGCCTCTTCTTCATAAGCATCAAGCAAGAAGGCTAATGTAACGCGATCAGCACCCAGGGATGGTTCGATGCAATAAGGGATGTAGCGCTCATTTGTTTCTTGATCGATGTATTGGAAATCTTCACCGGAGTGCTCCATATGTTGTTTTAAGTCATAGTCAGTACGGGAAGCGACACCCCAAAGTTCTCCCCAGCCGAATGGGAATTTATATTCAAAGTCTGTTGTTGCGTTACTATAATGAGATAACTCGTCATCGGAATGGTCGCGAAGGCGGATATTTTCTCCAGTCAAACCAAGAGATAACAACCAGTTATGGCAGTACTCTTTCCAGTAGTTGAACCATTCGATTTCTTGGCCCGGTTTACAGAAGAACTCCAGCTCCATCTGTTCAAATTCACGAGTTCTGAATGTGAAGTTACCCGGTGTAATTTCGTTACGGAAGCTCTTTCCGATTTGGGCAATACCAAATGGAAGCTTTTTACGCATCGAGCGTTGAACATTTTTAAAGTTTACGAAAATACCTTGTGCCGTTTCAGGACGCAAATAAATTTCATTCGCTGACGTTTCTGTTACCCCTTGATGTGTTTTAAACATCAAGTTGAATTGGCGGATTTCGGTAAAGTTATCAGATCCGCACTCTGGACACTTGATGTCATGCTCTTTAATCAAATTCATCATTTGATCGAATGAAAGCCCGTCTACAATCATTTCGATGTCTTTTTCTTGAAGTTTTTCTTCAATTAATTTATCCGCGCGATGGCGGGCTTTACAGTTTTTGCAGTCAATCATCGGGTCATTGAAATTTCCTAAGTGACCGGAAGCTTCCCATGCTTTTGGGTTCATTAAAATGGCTGCATCCAATCCTACATTATATGGAGATTCCTGAATGAATTTTTTCCACCAAGCTTTTTTGACGTTGTTCTTTAATTCGACGCCAAGCGGACCGTAATCCCATGTATTCGCAAGTCCCCCGTAAATTTCAGAACCTTGAAAAATAAAGCCGCGATGTTTTGCGTGAGATACAATTTGTTCCATTGAAACTGACATGTTTTTTTCCTCCTTCAATCAATTAGGGAATAAACAGAATGAAAACAACAAAAAAATCCCCCATCCCACAGGCATAATGCCCAGGGACGAGAGATTGTTTCCCGCGGTTCCACCCTGTTTGATACATGAATAACATGTATCCTCTTTTCAGAAGCACACTCCAGACTGCCTTTTCTCTAAATCTTTCTCCGGGCTCTCACCATCCCCAGATCGCTTAACGTTGAAGAGGATTCAGATACTATTGGTCCTTCACAGTATGATATGGTATCAATTTTTGTCTTTATATTAGCACATCCATTTTAACTAAACAAGCGCTGTTGTATGAATCCGCATAAATAGTTTGCTGAGCTTTGAGGCTTGAATGATTGTTTTGATGCATCTCTAATCATTTATGGAGTTTATATAGGATTAGCTTTCGTATATGAAAGGCAGTTTTGCTATAATGTTGTAATGGAGCAACGAATGGAGGTTAACTTTATGTATGATATTAAAGAGTGGAGACACGTTTTTAAATTAGATCCTAATAAAGACATTTCTGATGAAGAGCTGGAACTCATTTGCGAGTCGGGAACAGACGCAGTCATAGTGGGGGGGACGGATGGCGTAACATTGGATAATGTTCTAAACTTGCTTGCCCGTATCCGCCGTTATACGGTGCCTTGCGCACTGGAAGTTTCGACGATCGAATCGGTGACTCCCGGTTTCGACTTTTATTTCATTCCCACCGTGTTAAACAGCGGTAAGCGCGATTGGATCGTAGGCTTGCACCATGAAGCGATGAAAGAATACGGAGAAATCATGAACTGGGAAGAAATCCTTGTCGAGGGGTATTGCATTTTAAACGAAGACTGTAAGGCTGCGAAAGTAACAGAAGCTAACGCCCGTTTAACAGAAGAGGATGTATTGGCTTATGCCCAGATGGCAGAGCGGATGTTTCGCTTACCCATCTTTTATTTGGAATACAGCGGTACGTACGGAGATCCGATGCTGGTGAAACAGGTAAAAAACAGCTTAGAGAGTACGCAGTTGTTTTACGGCGGAGGAATTGAGAGCGTCGAGCAAGCGGCAGAGATGGCGGCGGCGGCTCATACAGTCGTTGTAGGAAACGTTGTATATAACGATGTATCTACTGCTTTACAAACTGTACAGGCAGTCAAAAATACGTTACGATAAACAAGAACAAACGTTTGTTTTAGGGGTGATGTCATTGCAATTTTTAAGTGAAAAGTTATTATCAGGGTTAAATCCACAACAACAAGAGGCGGTCAAAGCTACGGACGGCCCTTTACTTATTATGGCGGGTGCCGGAAGTGGAAAGACAAGGGTGCTGACGCATCGTATTGCGTATTTAATGGCAGAAAAGCAAGTGGCGCCATGGAATATTCTAGCCATTACTTTCACGAACAAGGCCGCGCGTGAGATGAGAGAACGTATCACTAATTTACTTGGTGGAGCGGCAGATGAAATTTGGATTTCAACGTTTCACTCCATGTGTGTGCGCATTTTAAGAAGAGACATTGATCGAATCGGTTATAACCGTAATTTTACCATTTTAGATACGACAGACCAGCTTTCGGTAATTAAGTCTATTTTGAAAGAAAAAAACATTGATCCGAAAAAGTTTGATCCTCGCTCTTTTTTAGGTATCATCAGCTCAGCGAAGAATGATCTTACGACGCCGGAGCAATTTGCCAAAACGGCTGCGAGTCCGCATGAGGAAATGGTGAGCGGTGTTTATACAGAGTATCAAAAACGACTGAGGAAAAATCAGGCGCTCGATTTTGATGATTTGATTATGATTACCATTCAGCTATTCGAACGTGTGCCGGAAGTATTGGAGTTTTATCAAAGAAAATTTCAATATATCCATGTTGACGAGTATCAGGATACGAACCATGCCCAGTACAAACTGGTTAAATTAATGGCACAGCGATTTGAGAATATTTGTGTGGTAGGGGATTCGGATCAATCCATCTATCGTTGGCGCGGAGCGGATATTGCCAATATCTTATCGTTTGAAAAGGATTATCCGCAAGCAACGGTCATTTTGCTGGAACAAAACTATCGTTCCACAAAGAATATTTTGACGGCAGCCAACAAAGTAATTGAAAACAATATGAACCGCAAAGCGAAAAATTTATGGACGGAAAATGATGAAGGAATGAAAATTTTTCACTATCAAGCGATGAGCGAGCATGCTGAGGCTCAATTTGTTGCCGGAAAGATTAAAGAAGCGGTGGAAAGCGGAAAAAGAAAGTATTCTGATTTTGCCATTCTTTATCGTACGAATGCCCAGTCGCGTGTAATGGAGGAAGTGCTGTTAAAATCCAATATTAACTATACTATCGTAGGCGGTATCAAGTTCTATGATCGTAAAGAGATTAAAGATATGCTTGCGTATCTTCGCTTGATTGCCAATCCGGATGATGATATCAGCCTAGTGCGTGTGGTAAATGTGCCAAAGCGGGGAATTGGAGCGACATCGGTTGATAAGCTGGCAAATTATGCGATCCAGCATGACATCTCTATTTTTAAAGCATTGGGAGAGGTGGATTTTATTGGCTTAAGTGCGAAAGCAACCAATGCATTAATTGAATTCAGGGATTTGATTACGAACCTGGCCAACATGCAAGATTATCTATCCGTAACAGAATTGGTAGAAGAAGTATTAAGTAAGACGGGCTATCGCGAGATGCTGAAAGCCGAAAAGACGATTGAAGCTCAAAGTCGCTTGGAAAACATTGATGAGTTTTTATCAGTTACACAGAGCTTCGAAAAGGGCAGTGAAGATAAGAGCCTTGTCGCCTTTTTAACAGACCTTGCTCTTGTGGCGGATATTGATCAGCTGGATAACGAGGTAGATGAGAAAGAAGCTGTTATTCTGATGACGCTGCACTCAGCAAAGGGTTTAGAGTTTCCGGTCGTATTTTTAATTGGATTGGAAGAAGGGGTATTCCCTCACAGCCGTTCCCTTCAGGAAGAAGAGGAAATGGAAGAGGAAAGGCGCCTGGCATATGTGGGCATCACGCGAGCTGAAGAAACGTTGTACCTTTTGAATGCACAGATGAGAACATTATTTGGTAAAACAAATATGAATGCGATGTCCCGTTTTATTAATGAAATTCCAGATGAGCTGTTGGAAAGCTTGAATGAGCGTCCAAAGTCAACTTCACCTGCTGCAGCAGCGAATCGCCCTGTAAAACGTTCTATGGCGGCACGCCCTGCATTATCTTCTACAGGCGGCGATACGATTGATTGGCAAGTAGGAGATAAAGCGGAACATAAAAAATGGGGAATTGGTACGGTCGTGAGCGTAAAAGGGCAGGGAGACTCCAAAGAGCTGGATATTGCGTTCCCAAGCCCGACAGGAGTGAAGCGTTTATTAGCAAAATTTGCGCCTGTTACAAAAGTATAGTTGGGCCAGCCTGTTGTAAATTGTGTAAAGGAGAAAAAGGAATGAGTGTAGAAACGGCTAAAATTCGTGTTCAAGAGCTGCATGAGCAGCTGAACCGTTATAATTATGAGTACTATGTACTCGATAATCCGAGTATTCCTGATGCGGAATATGATCAATTATTGAAAGAACTGATTGATCTGGAAACGCAATTTCCAGAATTGAGAAAGCCTGACTCTCCTTCCCAGCGTGTTGGGGGGCAGGCTTTGGAAGGATTCCAAAAAGTTGAGCATAAGACTGCCATGCTGAGTTTGGGGAATGCGTTCAATGAACAAGACTTACGTGATTTCGACCGCCGCGTCCGTCAAGCGGTTGGAGAGGGAATAGCCTACGTTTGCGAATTGAAAATTGACGGACTGGCTGTGTCTCTTCGCTACGAGAACGGTTATTTCGTCCAAGGAGCAACTAGGGGAGACGGCCAAATCGGTGAAGACATCACCGAGAATTTAAAAACGATTCGCTCCATTCCCCTTCGTTTAGCGGAGCCTCTTTCCATTGAAGTGCGTGGCGAAGCATACATGCCGAAAAAGTCGTTTGAAAAGTTAAACGAGATAAAAGCAGAACAAGGGGAGGTACCGTTTGCTAATCCAAGAAATGCGGCGGCGGGGTCATTGCGGCAGCTAGACCCGAAAATTGCCGCATCACGTAATCTCGATCTCTTTTTGTATGCAATTGCGGACGCGGGCAATACAGGTATTCAATCACATAGTGAGGGTCTAGATTTTCTTGATAAACTAGGCTTTAAGACGAATGCAAATCGACAAAAATGTGCTACGATAGATGAGGTTTTACAATATGTCGAAAGCTGGGGAGAAAAGCGTCTTGACTTGCCTTATGAAATTGACGGAATCGTCATTAAAGTGGACATGTTTGATCAACAGGAAGCGTTAGGTACTACGGCAAAAAGTCCAAGATGGGCGATTGCTTATAAGTTCCCTGCGGAAGAAGTCATCACAAGGCTGTTAGGAATCGAACTGAACGTAGGGCGGACGGGAGTAGTGACACCAACTGCGCTGCTCGAGCCTGTTCAAGTAGCGGGTACAACCGTTAAACGTGCCTCTTTGCATAACGAAGATTTAATACGCGAGAAAGATATTCATATTGGCGACTATGTAGTCATCAAAAAAGCGGGCGATATCATTCCGGAAGTCGTAAACGTTATTGTAGACCGCCGAAATGGGGAAGAGGAAGAATTTCATATGCCAACCCATTGTCCTGAATGCGAAAGTGAACTCGTACGTCTTGAAGAGGAAGTGGCGCTCCGCTGTATCAACCCAAGTTGTCCTGCTCAAATTCGTGAAGGACTCATTCATTTCGTTTCACGCAATGCCATGAATATTGATGGGTTAGGTGAAAAAGTGATTACCCAGCTGTTCAGGGAAAATTTAGTGCATGATGTAGCCGATTTATACCGTTTAACAAAAGAGCAGGTTGTTCAATTAGAACGAATGGGAGAAAAATCAGCCGATAATTTAATTCAAGCCATTGAGGCTTCTAAAGGAAACTCTTTAGAAAAGCTGTTGTTCGGTCTTGGGATTCGTCATGTTGGGGCGAAGGCTGCTAAAACATTAGCCCAGTACTTTGGGACAATGAGTGAACTAAAAGAAGCAACATACGATGAATTAGTCGCGATCAATGAGATTGGAGATAAAATGGCTGATGCGGTTGTGACCTATTTTGACCAGCCGGAAGTGCTGAAGCTTTTGGAAGAATTAGCGTCGTTTAGTGTAAACATGACGTATAAAGGACCAAAACAAGTAAAAGTGGAGGACATTGATTCGTATTTTGCCGGTAAAACCATCGTATTAACAGGAAAATTAGAGCAATTATCCCGTAACGAAGCAAAAGCCCAAATTGAACAATTAGGCGGAAAAGTAACTGGGAGCGTTAGTAAAAAAACAGACTTAGTGATTGCAGGAGAGGAAGCTGGTTCTAAATTAACAAAAGCGCAAGAGCTGGGTATCGAAGTATGGGATGAGAATCGAATGCTTCAGGAATTAAATAAATAAGAGCAGTAAGACCCCTACTTCAAGGCTTGAGAGAACTGGAAGCCGTCTAAGTGAGGGATAACTGCCCGTAAAAGTAACTAGCCATCAGTGGGGATGGAGGACCCTCACTGATGAAAGTTTCCTTTATATATCAATTATAAGAGGTGTCAAATGTTTTGAAAAAAACGTTTTTAATTTCACTTGTAATCATGTTGTTAGCTTCTGCGTGTGCCCCCAACTTTAATAAAGAAGAAGAAGTGGTACAGGAGACGGATTCCAAGAAAGAAAAAGCCATTATTCCGAAGTTCAGTATTTCTGATAGTTATTACCGAACCATTCTACCGTTTAAATCAGGGGAAGCAAGAGGACTCGTTGCGGCCAACCTCAATAATCGCCTTGATATTGGAGAATTCGAGACAGGATTGATGAGATTATCACAATCAGATTTTCCTGCAGATAAGTATTTTTATCAGGAAGGTCAATACCTTGAAAAAGAAACGGTCCAGCAATGGTTAAAGAGGAAGAAGAATGCTCAGCAATTAGAAGAAGCACAAAAGAAATCAAAAGACAAAAAAGTTCAAAATCTCGGTCTAAATCCAATTGATAATGAGCAGGGCTCGTTAGAAGAGCGAAATAAGCGAAGTCCGATTTATCTTTCTCATATTCTAGAACAGGATTACTTAGTTAAAGGAGAAGATGAAAAAGTTCAGCTTGGTGGAGTGGTAATTGGCTTAGCGCTAAATTCAGCGCATTATTATACTCAAGAACAGGGTTATCCGAGAGAAGTGAAAATTAAGCAAGAGGTTCTTGAAGCAGAAGGAAAAAAAATTGCCGAAGAAATTGTGAAACGTATGCGGGAAATGGACGGACTGAGCCAAGTTCCTATTACAATTGGATTGTTTAAACAAATGCCGAAAAACTCCATCACTCCCGGGAACTTCTTTGCTGTAGGAACGGTAGATAAGGGTGAAACAACTATCGATAAATGGGCAGCAGTAGACGAAAAATATTACTTGTTCCCATCATCAGATGCAACAAAGGATTACCGGGATGACGCGATGATGTTTAACGAATTCAAGGTAAAAATCGAAGAATATTTTCCTAATTTCACAAGCGTTATTGCAAGAGGTTATTATAAGGATGGACAACTCCAGCAAATGACGATTGAGATCCCGATTCAGTTCTATGGAAAAGGCGAAGTAATTGGTTTTACTCAATATGTAGCCGGTTTAATGCTTGAGCATTTCCCTCCTCACATTTCGACGCAGGTCTATATCACGTCTACCGGAGGACCAGAGAGTATTATTGTTAGAGAAGCCGATCAAGAAAAACCTTTCGTGCATATTTACCAATAAAGAAGTACAGATATTTTACTAGGGTCACTATGGAAAATCCGGTACAAAGCAAGGGTTTTCCATGTGACTCTTTTTTGATGTAAGCAATGCTAAGAAATCTTATCATTTTTCCCTCATTTAAATGACTCAAAAGTTAACAGTAGGGTACAGCCTTGATTCAAAAAATAGCAGCCATCCCTTTTTCAAACCACCACTGAGATTTTTATTATACAAAAATAATTTTTATCCGATTTAGAATTTTAATGTTTGAAGTAATCGATATATTCTAGTAAAATGAAAATCGTGAGATGTATCCGCTTTTATTTAGGCGAGGAGGGAAAATGAAATGGTGCCATACAGACATGAACCATTTACGAACTTTGCAATTGAAGAGAATAAAAAGGAATTTGAAAGCGCTTTAAAATATGTACAAACGCAATTAGGGAAAGAATACCCGCTTGTCATCGGCGGAGAGTATATCCAAACGAAAGATAAGGTTGTATCAATTAATCCTGCTAATAAGGAAGAAGTGATTGGAAGCGTTTCAATGGCTGATCAAGAATTGGCGGAAAAAGCGATGCAGGCAGCATTGACGACATTTGAAACGTGGAAGAAGTGGAAGCCTGAGCACCGTGCGAACATTTTATTCCGTGCCGCTGCCATCATGCGCCGCCGCAAACATGAATTTTCGGCTTACCTGGTGAAAGAAGCCGGGAAACCATGGAAGGAAGCCGACGCTGATACGGCGGAAGCGATTGACTTCTTGGAATTTTATGCACGCCAAATGCTGAAACTGAAAGACGGTATTCCAGTCAACAGCCGCGAAGGCGAGTTCAACCAATTCCATTACATTCCGCTTGGTGTTGGAATCATCATTTCTCCATTCAACTTCCCGTTAGCCATCATGGCGGGGACGACGGTAGCGGCCATCGTGTCTGGAAACACGGTATTGTTAAAACCGGCTAACTCGACTCCGGTCATTGCGGCGAAGTTTGTGGAATTGATGGAAGAAGCGGGCCTTCCGGCAGGCGTCTTAAACTTCGTTCCGGGAAGCGGCTCTCAAATTGGTGACTACTTAGTCGATCATCCGAAAACACGTTTCGTATCCTTTACAGGTTCCCGTAAAGTGGGCTGCCGTATTTATGAGCGTGCGGCGAAAGTACATCCAGGTCAAATCTGGTTGAAACGTGTCATCGCTGAAATGGGCGGTAAAGATACGATGGTGATCGATAAAGATGCAGACTTGGATTTAGCGGCATCGTCGATCGTCTACTCGGCTTTCGGCTTCTCCGGTCAAAAATGCTCCGCAGGTTCCCGTGCAGTCGTTCACCAAGACGTGTATGATGAAGTGCTGCAAAAAGCGGTCGCGTTAACGAAAACATTAACTCTTGGCAACCCGGAAGATGTGAACACATACATGGGGCCAGTGATTGATGACAGATCATACAGCAAAATCATGAAGTACATTGAAATCGGGAAAGAAGAAGGCAAGCTGATGACAGGCGGTGAAGGAGACGATTCCAAAGGCTACTTCATCCAGCCGACGATTTTTGCGGACCTTGACCAAGACTCTCGTTTAATGCAAGAAGAAATCTTCGGTCCGGTTGTGGCGTTCTGCAAAGCACGTGATTTTGATCATATGATGGAAATCGCCAACAACACGGATTATGGATTAACAGGTGCGCTTGTTTCCAATAACCGCGAACACATCGAGCGCGCGCGTGAAGAATTCCATGTCGGAAACTTATATTTCAACCGCGGATGCACAGGCGCCATCGTAGGCTACCAGCCATTCGGCGGATTCAACATGTCCGGTACGGATTCGAAAGCGGGCGGCCCTGATTACTTGCTTCTTCATATGCAAGCGAAAACAACGTCTGAAATGTTATAATAATAATTGAATTTTATTTAATAGTCTTTCTGTTGAGCGCCCGGAAGAATCTAAAACATGTAAAGATTCTTCCAGGCGCTCTATTTATCGTGAGAAAATATAAGGAATAAAAATATTTTTGTATTCCCTTTACAATCATGGGGATATTTCCGGGAAATAATTTCAATGAATTCAAAAAGTTTTATTAGAATACTTCTAGACATTTTTCTAATATGCATTTCCACCATTCGACATCAATAGTTTGATCAGGAGAAACAAATTAACTGAAGAGAAGGGCATAAAAAACCAACAGATCCATGTTCTCCATGATGATTAAAAAAGAGAGGGAGATTATTTTCGTTTTCATCAGAAGTAAATAATAGCTAATCTAATGGTTAAAGTCGCATGTGAGAAGGTGGAAAAACCTTATTCTGGGTAGTTAAGCCTTGGATTTAATACAGTTAATAACAAGGGGAAAAATGAAAAAACCACTAGTGGAAAAGATTGCTTCATGGCGCTAAAGTTTGGTATTATCAGTATATTGTCATGGGACGAATACTCGGAGGTGAAGGACAATGTCAAGAATTTCAATTGATGAAGTTAAACACGTTGCAAATTTAGCACGTTTAGCTATTACAGAAGAAGAAGCAGAAATGTTTCAAAGACAATTAGATGCTATCATTACATATGCAGAACAATTAAATGAGTTAGATACAACAAATGTCGAGCCGACTTCACACGTTTTAACAATGAAAAACGTAATGCGTGAAGATGAAAGAAAGCAAGGGCTGCCGATTGAAGATGTTGTGAAAAACGCGCCAGACCATAAAGACGGATACATTCGTGTACCATCTATTTTAGAGTAAGGGAAGGAGGATTCATTCATGTCGCTTTTTGACTTGAAAATGTCAGAATTACATAAGAAGTTACACAATAAAGAAATTCGTGTACAAGAACTGGTTGACGAGTCGTATACACGGATTCAGAAAGTAGATGAAAAAGTAGGGGCATTTTTGGCTTTAAATGAAGAAAAAGCTCGTGCTTATGCGCAAGAACTAGATGAAGCCTTAGCAACGAAAGGTGAATTTGGCTTGCTATTTGGTATGCCAATCGGAGTAAAGGATAATATCGTAACAAATGGCTTGCGTACAACATGCTCCAGTAAAATTTTAGCGAACTTTGACCCGATTTATGATGCGACAGCTGTTCAAAAGCTTAAAAGCGCTGAGGCAGTCACAATTGGTAAGTTAAATATGGACGAATTCGCAATGGGTTCTTCCACAGAGAACTCTGGACTGCAATTAACGAGAAACCCATGGAACCTTGATCATGTACCTGGAGGATCCAGCGGTGGATCAGCGGCTGCAGTAGCAGCGGGCGAAGTTCTATTCTCATTAGGATCGGATACGGGCGGTTCTGTTCGTCAACCAGCTTCATATTGCGGTGTAGTTGGATTAAAGCCTACTTATGGACGTGTGTCTCGTTATGGGCTGGTCGCCTTTGCATCTTCGTTAGATCAAATTGGTCCAATTACAAGAACGGTAGAAGATAATGCTTATTTGCTTCAAGCAATTGCAGGATTAGATCCGATGGATTCAACATCTGCTAATGTAGATGTACCGGATTATATATCTGCTTTAACGGGTGACATTAAAGGCTTGAAAATTGCCGTACCAAAAGAGTATTTAGGTGAAGGTGTAAGTGAAGAAGTGCGCCAATCGGTTCTCGATGCTCTAAAGGTATTGGAAGGACTCGGTGCTGAGTGGGAAGAGGTTTCACTTCCACACTCCAAATACGCGTTAGCTACTTACTATTTGCTGTCGTCTTCTGAGGCATCAGCGAACCTTGCCCGCTTTGACGGCGTTCGCTACGGCTATCGTACTGATAATGCGAAAAATTTAATTGAGATGTACAAACAGACACGCAGTGAAGGTTTCGGGGATGAAGTGAAGCGTCGTATCATGCTTGGTACATTTGCATTAAGCTCAGGTTATTATGATGCTTACTACAAAAAAGCGCAGCAAGTGCGTACGTTAATCAAAAAAGACTTTGAAGACGTATTTGAAAAATACGATGTCATCATTGGGCCGACAACACCAACACCAGCATTCAAAGTTGGCGAGAAAACAAGTGATCCTATGACGATGTACGCAAACGACATTCTAACGATTCCGGTCAACCTTGCGGGTGTTCCGGGAATATCTGTGCCATGCGGACTTTCCAACGGGCTGCCATTAGGGTTGCAAATTATCGCGAAGCATTTCGATGAATCGACAATCTATCGCGTAGCTCATGCGTTTGAGCAAGCTACAGAACATCATAAAGCAAAACCAGCATTGTAAGGGGTGAGAACAAGATGAATTTTGAAACGATTATTGGTCTTGAAGTGCACGTTGAGCTAAAAACACAATCTAAAATTTTCTCCGGCAGTCCAAATGCATTCGGTGCAGACCCGAATACAAACACAAGCGTAGTTGAATTAGGATATCCAGGTGTACTTCCTGTTTTGAACAAACAAGCTGTCGAATTTGCGATGAAAGCAGCGATGGCACTAAATTGTGAAGTGGCGACAGATACGAAGTTTGACCGCAAAAACTATTTCTATCCAGATAACCCAAAGGCTTATCAAATTTCGCAGTTTGATAAACCGATTGGTGAGAACGGCTGGATTGACATTGAAGTAAACGGCAAGATAAAGCGTATTCGCATTAATCGTCTTCATCTGGAAGAAGATGCGGGGAAATTAACGCATACAGGTGATGGTTATTCTTTAGTCGATTTTAACCGCCAAGGTACACCGTTGGTAGAAATCGTATCGGAGGCAGATATGCGTTCTCCAGAAGAAGCATACGCATACCTTGAGAAGTTGAAATCTATCGTTCAATATACAGGTGTATCAGACTGTAAGATGGAAGAAGGTTCTCTTCGCTGTGATGCCAATATCTCTCTCCGTCCTATTGGACAAGAGAAATTTGGGACAAAAACAGAGTTGAAAAACTTAAACTCATTCGCCTTCGTTCAAAAAGGGTTAGAGTATGAAGAGAAGCGCCAGGAAAAAGTTCTTCTTTCCGGCGGTGAAATCCAGCAGGAAACTCGCCGTTATGATGAAGCAACGAAAACAACCATCTTAATGCGTGTAAAAGAAGGATCGGATGATTACCGGTACTTTCCGGAGCCAGACCTTTTGGCACTGTATATTGATGACGAGTGGAAGGCGCGGGTACGTGCAGAAATCCCTGAGCTTCCAGATGCTCGTCAAAAGCGCTATTTAGAAGATTTTGGTCTGCCATCTTATGATGCTAAAGTTTTAACGGTTACGAAAGAAATGGCCGATTTCTTTGAGGCTACAGTTAGTGCCGGTGCAGACGCAAAGCTTGCGTCCAACTGGTTAATGGGTGAAGTGTCTGCCTATTTAAATGCAGAACAAAAAGAGCTGGAAGATGTCGCTCTGACACCTGAAGGGTTAGCTGGTATGATCAAGTTAATCCAAGATGGAACCATTTCTTCTAAAATTGCGAAGAAGGTATTTAAGGAGCTTATTGAAAAAGGCGGAAATGCAGAAACAATCGTTAAAGAAAAAGGCCTTGTTCAAATTTCGGATGAAGGTGCCCTACGCAAGATTGTCGGAGAAGCACTGGATGCTAACCCGCAATCTGTTGAAGACTATAAGAATGGGAAAGAGAAAGCGGTTGGTTTCTTAGTCGGCCAGATTATGAAGGCGACGAAAGGACAAGCCAATCCGCCGATGGTTAACAAGATTTTATTGGAAGAAATTCAAAAGCGCTAAAGTTCAAGGGATGTTAAAAAATGGAGCAACTCTTGTTCGCAGCTGCTTCACTGTTTATAATAGATTTACTGGATTATTTTTCAAGAAAGAAACGCTGCTCGTTGGTGAGTGGTGTTTTTTTCGTGTAGAATAGAAGGGGACATGTTTGAAAAGACCTCCAATTTAAGATAATAAAAACTGATCAAAAAAATTATCATTACTCTAGGATGATGGGATATGAAACGAGCAAGAATTATTTATAATCCGACTTCAGGGCGGGAATTGTTCAAGAAGCATTTGCCTGAAGTATTGCAAAAATTAGAAAGAGCCGGCTATGAAACATCTTGCCACGCGACAACGGGAGCAGGGGACGCAACAGAAGCAGCTCGTATAGCAGTGGAGCGTAAATTTGATTTAGTCGTTGCAGCCGGCGGCGATGGAACAATCAATGAGGTAGTCAATGGAATTGCAGAGCAGGATTATCGTCCAAAACTTGGTATTATACCTGTAGGGACAACGAATGATTTCGCCCGTGCAATCGGGGTGCCAAGAACAACGATTGAAGCGGCATGTGATGTCATTACACAAGGTGTTTCCGTTCCGATTGATTTAGGCAGTGTAACAAATGAAGGAAAAACACATTATTTCATTAATATCGCCGGAGGCGGCCGTTTAACCGAACTGACCTATGAGGTGCCGAGTAAATTGAAAACGATGCTCGGACAGCTTGCCTATTATTTAAAAGGGATGGAAATCTTGCCTTCCATTAAACCGGCGAATGTAAGGGTAGAGTACGACGGGAAAATGTTTGAAGGAGAAATCATGCTGTTTTTAGTCTCCTTGACGAATTCTGTCGGAGGTTTTGAAAAGCTTGTTCCAGACTCTTCTTTAAACGATGGGATGTTTGATTTAATCATCTTAAAAAAGACCAATTTAACGGAATTTATTCGTATTGCAACGCTTGCTTTACGGGGAGAACATATTAATGATCCGCATTTGATTTATACGAAAGCGAATCGTGTAAAAGTATTCACGGATGAAAAGATGCAATTAAATTTGGACGGAGAATTCGGGGGATTATTGCCTGGGGAGTTTGTCAATTTATATCAGCATATTGAAGTATTTGTCACAAAAGAAAAAGCGGAAGCCATGGAGCGAAGGGAGGACATTTAAGACGTCTAAAAGAGTGATTGAATCTTTTCTTCTTTCAAAAGGACCTTTCCTTAAAGTGCTGGATATATCAGTACTTTGATGGAGAGGTCTATTTTCTTTATCTCGTATTAGCGGGTAGTAAGGCCACCGCTGATGGAAGTTTCCTTTATGGGAGGGTTCCTTTTCTCGAACGTTTGAAATATGGTACAATCAGTTCAGCATTTTAGTAAAGGATGTTACATGCGATGACTAAACAATCAATCCCGGTTCAAAAAAATGAATATATAGATGTTGTATTTGAAGACTTGACCCATGATGGGGCAGGTGTTGCGAAGGTACAAGGCTTCCCCGTCTTCGTTCCAAATGCATTGCCAAATGAGCGTGGGCAAGTAAAAATCATAAAGGTGAAAAAAGGATATGCGTTCGGCCGTTTGGTGGAAACATATGAAGAAAGTGAGTACCGTCAAACGCCTCCCTGCTCTATTTATAAACAATGCGGCGGCTGTCAATTGCAGCACTTAAGCTATGAAGGTCAATTAGTCTTTAAACAAAAGCAGGTAAAAGAAGTGATGGCCCGTATCGGTCGTCTGCCGGATGTTCCTGTCCATCCTGTACTTGGAATGGAGGAACCATGGCGCTATCGCAATAAAGCCCAAGTTCCTGTGGGAGAAAGAGAAGGCGGGCTTGTTGCTGGTTTTTACCAACAACGAAGCCATGAAATTATTGATATGAAAGCTTGTCTCATTCAGCAAGAAAAGAATGATGAGGTTGTTCAAGGAATCAAAGAAATTTGCGGGAAGTACGGTATTCGTGCATATGACGAACAAAAGCATCGCGGTACATTGCGTCATATTATGGCCCGTTACGGTCTTGTGACAAGGGAAGCGATGGTCGTTCTTGTGACTATGAAAGAAGAACTACCGCATAAAAACAGCATCATAGAGGAGATTACGGAAAGGTTCCCTCAAGTAAAATCGATTGTTCAAAACATCAATTCAAAGCGTACGAACGTAATCATGGGAGACAAAACAAACGTCCTTTGGGGTGAAGAATATATTTATGATTTAATCGGGGACATTAAGTTTGCAATTTCGGCCCGCTCGTTTTATCAAGTAAACCCTGAACAAACGAAGGTGTTATACGATAAAGCGTTGGAATATGCACAGCTGACAGGAGAAGAAACAGTTATTGATGCTTATTGCGGTATTGGTACTATTTCACTTTTCCTCGCTCAGCAAGCAAAAAAAGTGTACGGGGTAGAAATTGTTCCAGAAGCCATTGAGGATGCGAAACGAAATGCTGCACTAAATGGTATTGAAAATGCCGAGTTTGAAGTTGGTGAAGCCGAAAAAATCATCCCGGCCTGGTATGAAAAAGGCATTAAAGCAGATGTCATTGTAGTCGACCCTCCAAGAAAGGGTTGTGACGAAGCTTTGCTGCAAACCATTATTGACATGAAGCCGAAACGTGTCGTCTATGTATCCTGTAATCCGGCTACACTTGCCCGTGATCTTCGCATTTTAGAAGATGGGGGTTATGAAACGAAGCGAGTGCAGCCTGTTGATATGTTTCCGCATACGACGCATGTGGAGTGTGTAGCTGTTTTAGAATTGAGATAATCCATTAAAAACCGCTTCTCGGTTAGTTTGGTGCCGGCGAGCGGGTTTTTAATGAAATTTTTGGGCGAAGGCATGTTAGTAATAAAAAGATGTTACGTTCAAAAGAAGTTAACATGGAAAAATGGTTTTAGGTGTATAGGTGACTTCTTTATAAATAAACGACTTTCTTCTATAATTAATTAAATTAAGTTATTGGAGAAGAAGTTTAGGATAAGTGTTTTTGTACGAAGATCTTAAGAGAGTTACCGTAAATAAGGTACAGTATTATTTTTTTTATAAAAAGTAGTTGACGGTTATACAAGGTTATATTATTATATTAAGAGTCGCTTCGATTCGATGAATTGGGGGATAAAAAGTATTTGACTTTTATTTTTTAAGGTGATAGTATATAAAAGTCGCTTAAAGACAGAAATGAACTTTGAAAACTGAACAAAACAAAAAAACGTCAACGTTAATTCTATTTTATTATGAGCAAGTCAAACATTTCTTCGGAGAGTTTGATCCTGGCTCAGGACGAACGCTGGCGGCGTGCCTAATACATGCAAGTCGAGCGGACAGATGGGAGCTTGCTCCCTGAAGTCAGCGGCGGACGGGTGAGTAACACGTGGGCAACCTGCCTGTAAGACTGGGATAACTTCGGGAAACCGGAGCTAATACC
>NZ_KV917369.1:36137-154685 GCF_002019595.1 Priestia abyssalis
AAAGAGTCGCAAGACCGCGAGGTGGAGCTAATCTCATAAAACCGTTCTCAGTTCGGATTGCAGGCTGCAACTCGCCTGCATGAAGCCGGAATCGCTAGTAATCGCGGATCAGCATGCCGCGGTGAATACGTTCCCGGGCCTTGTACACACCGCCCGTCACACCACGAGAGTTTGCAACACCCGAAGTCGGTGAGGTAACCGTAAGGAGCCAGCCGCCTAAGGTGGGGTAGATGATTGGGGTGAAGTCGTAACAAGGTAGCCGTATCGGAAGGTGCGGCTGGATCACCTCCTTTCTAAGGATTTTTACAAGAGTCGTTGACGAAACGTTTTGTTCAGTTTTGAAGGTTCATCCTTCAAGTTGATAAGTGTACCTGAAGGTACATGGTTGTTCTTTGAAAACTAGATAACAGTAATAGCTGAGGAAAGTGAAAGCTTTTCTAAACATAAATCCTTTGTCAATGAACAAAGGGAAAAGAGAAGCGAGAAGTTCGAGGCGGCAAAGTTTCGAGCAGCACAACGTATTTATATACGTGAGCAGCGCAGAAACGAAGCCAACGAAGAAATTCGACGCTAATCTTTTACCGCAAGGTTAAGTTAGAAAGGGCGCACGGTGGATGCCTTGGCACTAGGAGCCGATGAAGGACGGGACTAACACCGATATGCTTCGGGGAGCTGTAAGTGAGCTTTGATCCGGAGATTTCCGAATGGGGAAACCCACTGTTCGTAATGGAACAGTATCTTTACCTGAATACATAGGGTATTGATGGCAGACCCGGGGAACTGAAACATCTAAGTACCCGGAGGAAGAGAAAGCAATTGCGATTTCCTGAGTAGCGGCGAGCGAAACGGAATTAGCCCAAACCAAGAGGCTTGCCTCTTGGGGTTGTAGGACACTCTATACGGAGTTACAAAGGAACGGAGTAGACGAAGAGGTCTGGAAAGGCCCGTCAAAGAAGGTAACAACCCTGTAGTTGAAACTTCGTTCCCTCTTGAGTGGATCCTGAGTACGGCGGGACACGTGAAATCCCGTCGGAAGCTGGGAGGACCATCTCCCAAGGCTAAATACTCCCTAGTGACCGATAGTGAACCAGTACCGTGAGGGAAAGGTGAAAAGCACCCCGGAAGGGGAGTGAAAGAGAACCTGAAACCGTGTGCCTACAAGTAGTCAGAGCCCGTTAACGGGTGATGGCGTGCCTTTTGTAGAATGAACCGGCGAGTTACGATCCCATGCAAGGTTAAGTTGAAGAGACGGAGCCGCAGCGAAAGCGAGTCTGAATAGGGCGAATGAGTATGTGGTCGTAGACCCGAAACCAGGTGATCTACCCATGTCCAGGGTGAAGTCCAGGTAACACTGGATGGAGGCCCGAACCCACGCACGTTGAAAAGTGCGGGGATGAGGTGTGGGTAGCGGAGAAATTCCAATCGAACTTGGAGATAGCTGGTTCTCTCCGAAATAGCTTTAGGGCTAGCCTCAAGATAAGAGTCTCGGAGGTAGAGCACTGATTGGACTAGGGGCCCCCAACGGGTTACCGAATTCAGTCAAACTCCGAATGCCGATGACTTATTCTTGGGAGTCAGACTGCGAGTGATAAGATCCGTAGTCAAGAGGGAAACAGCCCAGACCACCAGCTAAGGTCCCAAAGTATACGTTAAGTGGAAAAGGATGTGGAGTTGCTTAGACAACCAGGATGTTGGCTTAGAAGCAGCCACCATTTAAAGAGTGCGTAATAGCTCACTGGTCGAGTGACTCTGCGCCGAAAATGTACCGGGGCTAAACGTATCACCGAAGCTGTGGATTGACATCTGCGATGTCAGTGGTAGGAGAGCGTTCTAAGGGCGGTGAAGCTAGACCGTAAGGACTGGTGGAGCGCTTAGAAGTGAGAATGCCGGTATGAGTAGCGAAAGACAAGTGAGAATCTTGTCCACCGTATGCCTAAGGTTTCCTGAGGAAGGCTCGTCCGCTCAGGGTTAGTCGGGACCTAAGCCGAGGCCGAAAGGCGTAGGCGATGGATAACAGGTTGATATTCCTGTACTACCTCCCCACCGTTTGAGCAATGGGGGGACGCAGAAGGATAGGGTAAGCGCGCTGTTGGATATGCGCGTCCAAGCAGTAAGGCTGGTGAATAGGCAAATCCGTTCACCGTAAGGCTGAGCTGTGATGGCGAGGGAAATAGAGTACCGAAGTTCCTGATTTCACGCTGCCAAGAAAAGCCTCTAGCGAGGTGGGAGGTACCCGTACCGCAAACCGACACAGGTAGGCGAGGAGAGAATCCTAAGGTGTTCGAGAGAACTCTCGTTAAGGAACTCGGCAAAATGACCCCGTAACTTCGGGAGAAGGGGTGCTCTGATAGGGTGCAAGCCCGAGAGAGCCGCAGTGAATAGGCCCAGGCGACTGTTTAGCAAAAACACAGGTCTCTGCGAAGCCGTAAGGCGAAGTATAGGGGCTGACACCTGCCCGGTGCTGGAAGGTTAAGGGGAGAGGTTAGCGCAAGCGAAGCTTTGAACCGAAGCCCCAGTAAACGGCGGCCGTAACTATAACGGTCCTAAGGTAGCGAAATTCCTTGTCGGGTAAGTTCCGACCCGCACGAAAGGTGTAACGATCTGGGCACTGTCTCAACGAGAGACTCGGTGAAATTATAGTACCTGTGAAGATGCAGGTTACCCGCGACAGGACGGAAAGACCCCGTGGAGCTTTACTGTAGCCTGATATTGAATTTTGGTACAGCTTGTACAGGATAGGTAGGAGCCTTGGAAGCCGGAGCGCTAGCTTCGGTGGAGGCGTCGGTGGGATACTACCCTGGCTGTATTGAAATTCTAACCCGCACCCCTCATCGGGGTGGGAGACAGTGTCAGGTGGGCAGTTTGACTGGGGCGGTCGCCTCCTAAAATGTAACGGAGGCGCCCAAAGGTTCCCTCAGAATGGTTGGAAATCATTCGTAGAGTGTAAAGGCACAAGGGAGCTTGACTGCGAGACCTACAAGTCGAGCAGGGACGAAAGTCGGGCTTAGTGATCCGGTGGTTCCGCATGGAAGGGCCATCGCTCAACGGATAAAAGCTACCCCGGGGATAACAGGCTTATCTCCCCCAAGAGTCCACATCGACGGGGAGGTTTGGCACCTCGATGTCGGCTCATCGCATCCTGGGGCTGTAGTCGGTCCCAAGGGTTGGGCTGTTCGCCCATTAAAGCGGTACGCGAGCTGGGTTCAGAACGTCGTGAGACAGTTCGGTCCCTATCCGTCGCGGGCGCAGGAAATTTGAGAGGAGCTGTCCTTAGTACGAGAGGACCGGGATGGACGCACCGCTGGTGTACCAGTTGTCTTGCCAAAAGGCATCGCTGGGTAGCTATGTGCGGACGGGATAAGTGCTGAAAGCATCTAAGCATGAAGCCCCCCTCAAGATGAGATTTCCCATAGCGTCAAGCTAGTAAGATCCCTGAAAGATGATCAGGTTGATAGGTCAGAGATGGAAGCGTGGCGACATGTGGAGTTGACTGATACTAATCGATCGAGGACTTAACCTAAAGAAAAGCGAAGGCGACTGTTCAATCTTGAGAGACGTTGGAGCTTCTGAACGGGAAACGGCTTTTTGGTTTCATGGGCAGAAGTGAAACGGCCGAAAGATTAGGAACCGTAGCTGGACAATGAAGAAAAGTAAAGCAATACTCAGCAACTTGTTATCTAGTTTTGAAGGAATAACCTTCATATTGTCTGGTGATGATGGCGAAGAGGTCACACCCGTTCCCATGCCGAACACGGAAGTTAAGCTCTTCAGCGCCGATGGTAGTTGGGGGTTTCCCCCTGTGAGAGTAGGACGTTGCCAGGCAATAAAAACTCCTAATTTTTTTCTTGAAAAGAGTATAGGAGTTTTTATTTTGGCCCGTTGGTCAAGCGGTTAAGACACCGCCCTTTCACGGCGGTAACACGGGTTCGAATCCCGTACGGGTCACCATTATAATGGAGGATTAGCTCAGCTGGGAGAGCACCTGCCTTACAAGCAGGGGGTCGGCGGTTCGATCCCGTCATCCTCCACCAGTTTATCAGGCTATAATCGAGCAGTAAGGCGACGGAGTTCGACTTCATCATGTGTTGGTTCGAATCCAGATAGCCCGGCTAAAGAGCCATTAGCTCAGTCGGTAGAGCATCTGACTTTTAATCAGAGGGTCGAAGGTTCGAGTCCTTCATGGCTCACCATTTGTATGCGGGTGTGGCGGAATTGGCAGACGCACCAGACTTAGGATCTGGCGCCGCAAGGCGTGGGGGTTCAAGTCCCTTCACCCGCACTTCTAACTATTGCGGAAGTAGTTCAGTGGTAGAACACCACCTTGCCAAGGTGGGGGTCGCGGGTTCGAATCCCGTCTTCCGCTCCATGGTGATTGGCGGCATAGCCAAGTGGTAAGGCCAAGGTCTGCAAAACCTTTATTCACCGGTTCAAATCCGGTTGCCGCCTCCACTATTCATGTTTATGCCGGGGTGGCGGAACTGGCAGACGCACAGGACTTAAAATCCTGCGGTAGGTGACTACCGTACCGGTTCGATTCCGGTCCTCGGCACCAATTAAGAAAAGCGGAGAAAGCCCGCTTAAACCGATAGGATGTTGGAGCTTCTGAGAAGGAGTCGCTTTTTGACTCCGCAGGAAGAAGTGCAACAGCCGTACGGTTTGGCTTTCGCAGCTAGACAATGAATAAAATATGCGCCCGTAGCTCAATTGGATAGAGCGTCTGACTACGGATCAGAAGGTTATGGGTTCGACTCCTGTCGGGCGCGCCATATTATATGAAAAGCGAAAGCGACTGAAAGATTAGAAGCTGTAGCTAAATCATAACGGGGAGTAGCTCAGCTTGGTAGAGCACTTGGTTTGGGACCAAGGGGTCGCAGGTTCGAATCCTGTCTTCCCGACCACTTCATTCTATAGTTCAATTGGGGCCTTAGCTCAGCTGGGAGAGCGCCTGCCTTGCACGCAGGAGGTCAGCGGTTCGATCCCGCTAGGCTCCACCATTTAAATTGAATAGATACGGCGGCGTAGCTCAGCTGGCTAGAGCGTACGGTTCATACCCGTGAGGTCGTGGGTTCGATTCCCTCCGCCGCTATTTAGAATATTCCACAGTAGCTCAGTGGTAGAGCAATCGGCTGTTAACCGATTGGTCGCAGGTTCGAGTCCTGCCTGTGGAGCCAATTTGTTTTTATGAATTTGATAATCATGTGGAGGAATACCCAAGTCCGGCTGAAGGGATCGGTCTTGAAAACCGACAGGGGTGTAACAGCCCGCGGGGGTTCGAATCCCTCTTCCTCCGCCATTTATTCTAATTCATATTTAATAAATTATTTTTAAGGTGGTCCCGTGGTGTAGTGGTTAACATGCCTGCCTGTCACGCAGGAGATCGCGGGTTCGAGTCCCGTCGGGACCGCCATTTTCTATGTAAGATATACAATGTTAATTTTAAAAGGGTTGAGAGAAACGAGAAGTTCGAGGAAGCAATCGAGCAAACACCGCAGCGTATTTGCATACGTGAGGATGTGAGCGAGTGAAGCTGACAAAGAAATTCGACGTTTATCGCAAGCCATAACATGGCTCGGTAGCTCAGTTGGTAGAGCAAAGGACTGAAAATCCTTGTGTCGGCGGTTCGATTCCGTCCCGAGCCACCACTTAATTAATGCCGGTGTAGCTCAATTGGTAGAGCAACTGACTTGTAATCAGTAGGTTGGGGGTTCAAGTCCTCTCGCCGGCATCTTTTGTTTAAATAAATGGAGGGGTAGCGAAGTGGCTAAACGCGGCGGACTGTAAATCCGCTCCCTCAGGGTTCGGCGGTTCGAATCCGTCCCCCTCCACCATGGCGGTTGTGGCGAAGTGGTTAACGCACCAGATTGTGGCTCTGGCATTCGTGGGTTCGATTCCCATCAATCGCCCCATGAAATGAAATATGCGGGTGTAGTTTAATGGTAAAACCTCAGCCTTCCAAGCTGATGTCGTGAGTTCGATTCTCATCACCCGCTCCAAATTATTTTCTTTGTTTTACGGGCCTATAGCTCAGCTGGTTAGAGCGCACGCCTGATAAGCGTGAGGTCGATGGTTCGAGTCCATTTAGGCCCATTTAGATATAAATCGTTATATGACCTACTAAGAACGCATTGAAATAGTCAATGCGTTTTTTCACGTGAACAGGAGCAAAGCAATGAAAGAACAGTTGTATGATGAATTGCTGAACATTAAAACAAGTGGAGACCAAAAGGAATTCAATAAATCCTTCCATTATCATCGTTATGAGCCAACACCATATCATGCATTAGAAAAACTATTTACTAAATATGAGCTGAAAGATAGTGATCGTATTGTGGACTTCGGATGTGGAAAAGGGCGGTTAAATTTTTATATTAATCATTTGTATCGCTCTTCAGTTGTAGGAATCGAAATGAATGAAACGCTCTACCAAGAAGCAGTGAAAAATCGAAATCGTTATTTGGAGAAATATAAAGATCAACAAGGCCGCATTCATTTTCAATGTTGCCTAGCTCAGGAGTACGAGATTAATCCGTCAGACAACCGATTTTATTTCTTTAATCCATTTTCGATCCAAATTTTTATGAAGATCATCAACAATGTATTGTGTTCGGTGGAAACGGTTGGGCGGGACGTCCAACTGATTTTATATTATGGTTCTGACGATTACATTTTCTTCTTAGAAAACCAGACCCCTTTTGAGCTAAAAGAGGAAATTATATTACACGGTTTATATGAAAAAGATGATAGTGAGAGATTTTTAATTTATCGATTAGTATATTAGAAAAAATTAACCATCTTTTAACTTGGAACCATTCATATATGAGGAGGAATATTATTAGAACTTCTATCACAATAATGAAGCACTGACCTGCAAGTTCGTTTTTAATGAACTCGCAGGTCAGTCTCTTTTTAAGATAAGAGAGGTTAAATATTTACATCTATTCTTTACTATTACATTAAAATGAATATAAAATATTCAGAAAAATATGATGATATGAGGCTGGTTGACGAATTAGAACAATTTCCGTAGCCCTTCAAAGATAACATGTATCGCTATTCAAATAATTCTGTCCCACTGGCTGGTTTGAGCTGTGTTGAAATCATCTCAAAACACGAGAAAGAAATGGAGGTTAAGCGCAGCCTTCTGAATAAATAGCCCGAACGCTGCTTTTTCAAAGATTATTATTTTATGATATGTAATTGTAATGTTTAAATGGTCTGGTGCGTGAATCCGAAAAGAATGGGCTGGTCATATCTTGAAAGGCTCTCCGATAAATAACATTGTCTTTGCTATTAGTCAAAGAGATACACTATAATTAAATCGCACATATGATCTGGAAAGATAGTGAATAGGGAGGAAATAGGTTGTTTATTGCCATTTTATTTTTTTTGATGATGTCATTTTTCCTTTCGGGGAGTGAGACAGCACTGACTGCCGTGAACAAAATGAAAATTCAAACAAGGGCAGAAAATGGAGATATAGGAGCACAAAAGCTGTTGAAACTTGTGTCAAAGCCAGATGAATTGATTACAGCCATCTTAATCGGAAATAATATCGCCAATATTATGTTGCCGACACTTGTCACGATTGTAGCGATTGAATATGGATTTAACGTTGGGATTGCAACCGGTATTTTAACTGTTGTGTTAATTATCTTTGCTGAGGTGCTGCCGAAGTCTCTCGCTGCTACATTTGCAGACAAAATTGCTTATGCGGTTGCGCCTATCATTAATGTTTTGTTAATTATTTTCAAACCATTAACCTTTTTGTTATCAACCTTTACAAGAGCGGTTATTAGAATGTTGTCCAAAGGGAATGTAGAAGAAGTTACGATTTCAAAAGAAGAATTAAAAACGATGTTGGATATTGCGTCAACTGAAGGGACGTTTCAAAATGAAGAGACACAGCGTATAAAAGGAGCAATTGATTTTTATAGCAAAGATGTCCGTGATGCGTTGAAAACACCAAGGATGGAAATCCAAGGAATCCCTTTTGAATCTAATTTCGAGCAAGCCCGGGATATTGTGTTGGCAAACAATTATACGAGATATCCGGTTTATAAAGAAAATATGGATAATATCGTAGGTGTTTTTCATTCTAAGCTTTTACTGGAATGGTCTTTGGATCCAACCCAAGCATTTGAAGACTTTATCGATAATAAGCCTCTTTTTGTGATTGAAACACTGTCCATTGAAAAAGTGTTTAAAATGATGTTGAAGGAAAAGAAGCATTTGGCAATTGTTATTGATGAGTATGGGGGCACAATGGGCATTCTCAGCCATGAAGACATTATCGAAGCGATGATCGGACAAGAGATTGCGGATGAAACAGACGAAGATGAAGAAGTCCTAATTGATGAATTGACAAATTCTCATATCATTTGCCACGGGAAATTAGCGATACGTCGTGTAAATGAAGTATTTAAAACAAAAATCCCTGAAAATGAAGACATTTTAGCAGGGTTTCTTTTAAAAGAACTTGGGCATCTTCCGAAAGAGGGAGAAACGTTTGAATATCATCATTTACACTTTGAAGTCAAAAAAGTTGAAGATTATACTATCAAGCAAATACAAATTGTGAAGAAAGCACATTAACATTAACTAGCGGCCGCCTAATATAGGGGGAGTCTTTATGAAGTGAAGAAGCAGTAATGAGAGGGAAGGCGAAGCAGAATGTATCTTACAATCAAAGAAGTGGCGGAATATTTATCTCTATCCGAATCATATATTAAAAGTCTTGTCCTTCAAGGGGAAATTCGTGCCGTTCACGATGGAACGCAATATTTAATTAACAAAGAACAATTTAACAATCACCTAGAACAAGTAGAAACATACAAGAAACTGATAGCGGAATATTTGAGTGAACCAATTCCTGAAGACTTAGATGTAAAGGATGAAGATTAGCGTAGAATCAATCATTTCGTTATTACTTTAAAAAAGGAAATCCAAAACGAGAAGAACTAGTATTTGAGTAATGGGGATTGCAAAGTAATTGCAGGATTAAGTGGGCCTCCTATCGACATTGGCAGAGTCGATAGGAGGCTTTTTTGACTTAATTTAGGTGATGATAGACTCAATTTCAATCATGACAACAATTAAATTGACAAAATCGGTTTTTCTATAAATTGTAGCTGGCATGGAAACGCTTTATTATAAGGTTACAGATTCAATCCATATATCACGATATTGAAAGGAGTTTATATAAATATGACGAACCAAAATCAGTCAAACTCAGATGTTAAAGTAAAGATTCAGCGGTTTGGCAGTTATTTAAGCGGTATGATCATGCCGAATATAGGCGCATTTATCGCATGGGGAATCATCACGGCTTTATTCATTCCGACAGGCTGGCTTCCAAATGAAGATCTAGCGAAGCTCGTCGGGCCGATGATCACATATTTGCTGCCGATTTTAATCGGATTTACAGGTGGAAGAATTGTATATGACTTAAGGGGCGGTGTCGTTGGTGCAACCGCTACGATGGGTGTCATTGTCGGTTCAGATATTCCAATGTTTTTAGGTGCCATGATTATGGGTCCTTTAGGCGGATGGGCTATCAAAAAGTTTGATAAAGCCATTGATGGAAAAGTAAAATCTGGTTTTGAAATGTTAGTGAATAACTTTTCAGCCGGTATTATCGCAGGAATTTTAACGTTACTGGCGTATAAAGGGATCGGTCCTGTCGTTTTAACATTGAATAAAACATTAGCGGCGGGCGTACAAGCCATTGTAGATGCCAACCTGTTGCCTCTTGCAAGTGTATTCATTGAACCGGCTAAAGTATTGTTTTTGAATAATGCTATTAACCACGGAATTTTAAGTCCAATCGGTATCGAGCAAGCAACGAATGTCGGTAAATCGATTTTATTCTTATTGGAATCGAACCCGGGACCAGGGTTAGGGATTTTATTAGCATATATTTTATTCGGTAAAGGAATGGCGAAACAATCAGCATCGGGTGCTGCTATTATCCATTTCTTGGGCGGTATTCACGAGATTTACTTCCCTTATATTTTAATGAGACCGCTTCTGCTTGTAGCAGCTATCGCAGGTGGAGCAACTGGAGTATTTACGTTCTTACTATTTGATGCCGGATTAGTGGCCGCGCCATCACCAGGTAGTATTTTCGCGTTAGTAGCCATGACGCCGAGAGGGAATTATTTGGGAGTGTTAGCGGGAGTCTTGGCAGCAACTGTTGTATCTTTCTTAATTTCAGCTGTCATCTTAAAGGCTTCTAAGCAATCAGAAGAAGATGATGATTTAGCTAAAGCAGCTGAAAAAACATCTGCATTAAAAGGAAAAGAGAGCAAAGCTGCTACTTTAATTAAAACAGAAGAAAATAAAGAGCAAGCTGAAGTGAGAGAAGCAGCTTTGCAAAGTGAATTGCCGAAAGATGTGAAGAAAATCATCTTTGCTTGTGATGCGGGAATGGGCTCCAGCGCAATGGGAGCGTCGATTTTGAAAAATAAAGTGCAAAAAGCTGGGCTGGATATTGCCGTATCAAATACGTCAATTAACAACTTACCAGCTGATGCGGATGTTGTCATTACACATAAAGACTTAACGGATCGCGCAAAAGCTAAATTACCGAATGCCGTTCATATCTCTGTGGAAAACTTCTTAAATAGTCCAAAGTATGAAGAATTGTTGGCTGCACTAAAGAATGGGCAAGAAGATGAAGTGGTCAAAGAGAAAGAACAAGCGGAAGAAGAGCAGGGGTATGGTCATGTTTCAAAAATTATCTTTGCTTGTGATGCGGGAATGGGCTCCAGCGCAATGGGAGCATCAATCTTAAAAAACAAAGTGAAAAAAGCAGAGCTGGATGTATCAGTGTCCAATACATCCATTAACAATTTACCGGCTGATGCCGATGTCGTGATCACGCATAAAGATTTAACCGATCGCGCGAAAGCTAAATTGCCGAATGCCCGTCATATTTCAGTAGAAAACTTTTTAAATAGTCCGAAGTATGATGAGCTTATTGAAAAGCTAAAATAATAGAATTGTTTAGTCTGATTCTTGATAGAGTCAGACTTTTTTATTCATCAGTAAAAAAGAATGATTATGTAAGCTGAGTTTCCTCTTTTTTAAAAATGGCAACAACGATATTGACGAAAATGCATTTTCCTTTCGTTGTTTCAAGCGGTGTAAACGTTTTATTATAAAGGTGTGGGTATAAAGCTTAAAAGTTGTCACCATTTTAATGGATATGAAGAGTTCCATAACAGTTCCTTGATGGAGTGAGCAGTATGTATATTTCTGCAAGAGAAAGGCTCGTCCTTGAAATCTTACTATCGAAAAATGAAGAGATTACAGTGAAAGATCTCGCTGATGAAATGGATGTAAGTGCCCGTACCATTCATAGAGATTTAAAGGGAGTCGAGAACACCTTAAAAGAATATGATTTAACTCTATTGAAAAAATCAGGGGTAGGAATTCAAATCATTGGAGAGCAGCAAAAGATTGAGGAATTAAAGCTTATTCTCTTTAACCTATCTTACAATGAATACACTCCTGATGAGCGTCAAACCATGATTTTGTGTACTTTGCTGGAGGCGACAGAGCCTGTTAAGCTCATAGCTCTTGCTAATGAACTAAATGTAACGATTGCAACCATCAGTAATGACTTAACGAAATTAGAGAGCCGATTGAAACAGTTTGATTTATCTCTGATTCGAAAAAGAGGTTACGGGGTAGAGGTCGCAGGAACAGAGACATCCAAGAGAAGAGCGATGAGCAGTATCATCACCAATCATCTCGATGAGGTAGAGTTTTTGTCTTTAGTAAGAGAGAACATCCAAAGAAAATCCGTTCAACAAACAGATTCTATTTCTGAAAGGCTATTAGGGCTTGTTGAAAAGAAAAAGCTGCTAATCGTTGAAAAAGTTATTGAAGAAATTAATGAAGAGCTGCCTTATGCAATAGCGGACAGCGCTTATATCGGCCTGGTCGTTCACCTGGCGTTGGCGATGGAGCGCATTCTGCAAGGAGAGAACATCAATATCGATCAAGCATACTTAGAAAGCCTGCAGGCTGCACCAGAATATAAAATAGCTGAAAAAATTATAGATAAACTAATGAAAGTGTTTAATGTCCAGATTCCCGTTGCTGAAGTTGGTTATATTACCATGCATCTGCAAGGAGCGAAGCTGAGGCATGATAAAGAATATTTGATCGAAGAGTCGAGTTTTCAGGTGGCTATCAAAACAAAAAGCCTCATCCAATTTGTAGAGGGACAATTACATTATGATTTAACTAATAACGTTTCTCTTTTCCAAGGTCTGATGGCACATTTAAAGCCGGCTCTTTATCGAATCAAACAGAATATGGGGATCACGAACCCTTTGCTGCCAAAAATTAAAGAAGACTACGCAGATTTGTTTGTCATCGTTAAAGAAGCGGTAGAAAAAATCTTTGCGGATTTATCTATACCGGATGAAGAGGTTGGGTATTTAGTGATGCATTTTGGGTCTGCCTTATTGGGAAGCCGCCAAATAGAGAATTTAAAAGCTCTTATCATTTGTTCGAGCGGTATCGGTACATCTAAAATGCTGGCGACAAGGCTACAGCAAGAAATACCTGAGATTAAACAGCTTAAAAATATATCGTTATTTGAATTGAACCAACTCGATATAGAGGACTCCGACTTGATTATCTCAACAATAACTCTGCCTGATTTTTCAAAGGATTATATTGTTGTCAGTCCGATTTTAACAAAAGAAGAAATAGAGAATGTTAGACAATACATTAGAAAAAGAACCCATATTAAGGATTTAAACAAGAGAGTCCCTTTGTCGAATGAGAAAACTCCATATTTTGGGGATCCAGAGCAAACGATAGAAAGAATGCAAAGTATTTATCAATACTCTAAGGTCATCTCACTTGTTTTAAGAGGGTTTCGTGTAATGGGATCTTCCGCATCGGATAAAGTGGATGGGCTCTTAGAGACAGCTTGTACATTTTTATATGGGCAAGGCGTCATCGGAGATGTAGAGCTCGTTGTACAGGCTTTGTTAGAGCGCGAGAAGCTTGGCGGTTTAGGAATTCCCGGTACAAAGCTTGTATTATTCCATTCACGAAGTGAGTATGTGCTGCAGCCTTCCTTTACTATTCACAGCCTCGAGAAGCCTATTTTAATTAAAGGGATGGATCAAACGGAGATGGAAGCGAACAGCCTTCTTTTACTCCTATCCCCTGAACAATTCCCGGGCCAAGGGTTAGAGGTATTAAGCTTCATTAGTTCATTGATCATTGAAAATGAACAGAGTATTTCATTGTTTGAATCAAATGATGAACAGGCTATTTCTTCTTATATGGCAGCCAAATTTGAACAATTTTTTGATGAAAAATTAACAGAAATGAGGAGATTATAAATGTCTTTACCAATTTTATCAGCAGAAACAATTTTACTAAACGCAGAAGTGGCCAACAAAGAAAATGCTATTCGATTAACAGGAAATGTATTGGTTGAAAAAGGCTACGTTGACGCAGGCTATGTAGAAAAAATGTTGGAGCGCGAAGAGTTAACATCTACGTATATGGGGAACTTTGTTGCCATCCCTCATGGTACGGAGGATGCCAAGCAGTCTGTAAAGGAATCTGGTATCGCCATCATTCAGGTGCCAGGCGGTGTAGACTTTGGTAACGGAAATATTGTTAAGTTGTTAATCGGGATTGCTGGGAAAGGCGATGAGCATTTAGAAATTTTATCGAAAATCGCCATCGTTTGCTCAGAAGAAGAAAATGTTCTAAGTGTCGTGAATGCAACATCTAAAGAGGAAATTTTGGCTCTTTTTGAAGGAGTGAACTAATATGTTAGCGGTGCATTTTGGAGCGGGGAACATCGGGAGAGGCTTCATTGGAAGCCTGTTATATCAATCCAGTTTCCAAACATGCTTTGTTGATGTAAATAGTGAGATCGTGGATTTATTAAATGAAAAGCAAGAATATCGCGTCGTGATTGCAGATAATTCTCAAGAAGAGCTTCTCATTAAAAATGTATCCGCTATTAACAGTCAGGCGAATCCCGGTCAGGTAATTGATACGATTGCAAAGGCTGATTTAGTAACTGCTGCAGTAGGGCCTAACATTTTACCGCTTATTGCAGGACTCATTGCTGAAGGGTTACGCAAGAGAGTTCAAACAACAGATCAACCGCTTAACATTATTGCGTGTGAAAACATGATCGGCGGTAGTACGCTTCTTAAGGAAAAAGTATATGAAAAAATCAGTGAAGAAGAAAAAGCGGTTTTCGATCAACGTTTTGGATTTCCGGACGCCGCTGTTGACCGGATTGTACCAAATCAATCGAATGAAGATAAATTAATGGTTATGGTCGAGCCTTTTTATGAGTGGGCAGTAGATGAGTCAAAAATTGTCGGAGAAAAGCCGCCGGTAGAAGGAATTACGTTTGTAGATGATTTAAAACCTTATATCGAAAGAAAATTATTTACGGTCAACACTGGCCATGCGGTTGCGGCTTACTTAGGCTACTATAAGAACATCCCAACAATCGATGAAGCGATGAAAAATGAAGAAATCCAGATTCTTGTCGAGAAGACTCTTCAAGAAACGGGATTATTGTTGGTCAAAAAATACGAATTTGATATGGAAAAGCATAAAGAATACACTAATAAAATTATCGGACGTTTTTCAAATCCGCATATTTCTGATGAAGTAACAAGAGTAGGGCGCTCTCCAATCCGCAAGCTGGGCCCGAACGATCGTCTTGTAAGTCCTGCCGCCCAATATTTTGAGTTGGTGGGTGAGCAGCCGGTTTATTTGGCAAAGAGCATTGCGGCAGCCCTTTTATACAATTATCAGCAAGATGAGGAAGCGGCAGCTATACAAGAGAACATTCAAAACAACGGTTTAGAAGCTGCAATTGAAGCATACACAAAATTGGATAGACAAACAGTTTTAGCACAGTTGATTGTGGAGCAATACAATTTGTTGAAAAGCGGAATTTTACAATAAGAAAGCAAGGAACATCCAGTATATAATCACTGGTTGTTCCTTGTTTTTTCGCTTTCACAGATGATTGAAATTCGCGGGTTATCAAATGATATTGAAGTAGACGGAGGGATTAATACAGAGACGGCTAAGCTGTGCGTCGAAGCGGGAGCGAATGTATTAGTAGCCGGGTCGGCCGTGTACAATCAATCGGATCGAAAAGCGGCTATTGAAGCCATTAAAGCATCACTATCGAAAGGAGAAGTCAAAGGAGCGGAAGGTGGTACGGGGATGCATCTTTGACATATTATCATCTTTTCTTTACAGTTAGTTAGTATCTGAATTATCAAAAATAAAACGAGGTGGAAACATGACAATGAAAATAATCTTTTTTGATATAGACGGAACGCTTCTTGACCATGACAAGCGATTACCGGATTCCGCGAGACAGGCAATTCAAACGTTAAAAGAGAAAGGCCATGAAGTAGCCATCGCAACGGGCCGTGCCCCGTTTATGTTTGCGGACTTACGCGAAGAGTTAGATATTCAAACTTTTGTTAGTTATAACGGCCAATACGTCGTTTTAAAAGGAGAAGTTATCTATAACAACCCATTAAATAAAGGGTCTCTACAATCTTTAACTGATATGGCGGTCGCGAATAATCATCCCATTGTTTATATGGACCATGAAGATATGAAGGCAAATGTTCCACATCACGACTATATTTTCGAAAGTATAAACACATTAAAAATCGAAAAATTCCCTACACATGATCCTAATTATTTTAAAGAAAGGGAAATTTATCAGGCTCTATTGTTTTGTCTCGAGCAGGAAGAAGAGTTTTATGAAAGAGAATTTAAACATTTTGACTTTATTCGCTGGCATCCACTTTCCGTCGATGTACTCCCTGCCGGCGGTTCAAAAGCAAAAGGAATTGAAAAAATAACCGAAAAGCTGGGGTTTGGAAAAGAAGATGTTTTTGCTTTTGGTGATGGATTAAATGACGTCGAAATGCTGAAAACAGTAAGTAATAGTATTGCTATGGGGAATGCGCATGATATGGCTAAAAAAGCTGCTAAATACATAACCAAGTCTGTTGATGAAGATGGTATTTTGCATGGTCTTAGAATGGTTCGATTATTAGATTAAACTCGTTAGAATTCGAAAGGTCACGAATATAAAGTTTGAATATCCTTTATAATCACTGTCATTAACCGCGAATGAACTTGAGTGCTCTTTTGCGGTTTTTTATTTTGAGTATTTTTGTGTCTCAATATTCCTCTAAAAAGGAAAGATGAAATAAAACCATATAGCCAATCACCCAAATCGTTTTAAACATCATAGGATAACATGATGTAAATGATGATTAAGGGGAGGAATGAGTGTTGGACAGATACAGACAGACGCAAAATTCGTATGGAGTAATGGTGCCAGCCGTTTATTATCCATGTTGTTACCCGGCTTATTATTACATGCCTCAGCCGAGCTGTGAAAATTTTGATCGTTGGAGCGGATGGGAAGATCAGAGAGCATTTCAGGCAAATGCCAATTATGTGCCAACAACTCTGTGGGGGCAGTCTAATCAGGTAGTATATCCGCAGCTGAACCCATACTACATGCCTGAGCTAAATGATTTGGATTCAAGTTGGCGAGCCCGTTGGAAAGAATGGGAAGACCTTGGATCTCCTCCTGGAGGGATGAAGGGAGCTCCAGCCGTTGCTTCGTGGCAAGCCAATCGCCTGGATTGTTTTGTACGAGGAAATGATGATCGTATGTGGCATAAGTGGTGGAACGGTTCAAGATGGAGCGGATGGGAAAACTTAGGGGCACCCCGAGGCGGTATGAAGGACTCACCAGGAGCGGTGTCATGGGGGAAAAATCGAATCGATTGCTTCGTGCGTGGAAATGATAACAAGATGTGGCATAAATGGTGGAATGGATCAAGATGGAGTGAATGGGAAGACTTGGGTGCTCCTCGCGGCGGCATCAGAAGCACTCCAGCCGTTGCTTCGTGGCAAGCCAATCGTCTGGATTGTTTTGTGCGCGGAAATGATGAGCGCATGTGGCATAAATGGTGGAATGGTACAAGGTGGAGTGAATGGGAAGACCTAGGAGCCCCGCGAGGCGGTATTGATGATGCCCCGGCAGCCGTTTCATGGGGACAAAACCGAATCGATTGTTTCGTGCGCGGAAGCGGCAACCGGATGTGGCATAAGTGGTGGAACGGCTCAAGGTGGAGCAACTGGGAAGACCTGGGCGCACCCCGAGGCGGAATGAAGGATGCCCCAGCCGTCTCTTCATGGCAAGCCAACCGTCTGGATTGTTTTGTACGAGGAAACGATGACCGGATGTGGCACAAATGGTGGAACGGTTCAAGATGGAGTGAATGGGAAGACCTAGGAGCGCCCCGAGGCGGTGTGAAAGACTCGCCAGGAGCGGTTTCATGGGGACAAAACCGAATTGACTGCTTCGTCCGCGGCGGCGGCAACCGCATGTATCATAAGTGGTGGTCATAAGTTTTTTAGGATGCTGTAAAGAAAGTTTTGATTTCCCTATACGCTGCCCATGTACTTTTTCCAGAAGTTTGTTTATAATCAAAGTATCTTTTTAATAAAGGAGTATGTTTTATGGAAGGTGCCGTTCTTAACTAAAACGTAATTTTATACGTGCGTATCCGAAAAAAAGCATTGAAATCAATGCTTATTTCCTGATGGATTTTTTTCGGAATGCGAAATGTTAAGAACACAAGTTTGCGCCTACTCCTAATGATAGGAATGAAGGACTGTGCCCTGCACGGTTTTCGTTTGGACGGTTGAATTATTTGCTCTCTGTTTGAACGCTTCATGTATAACAACTACCATTAACCGCAACGGAACGAGTGTATGTTCTTTTGCGGTTTTTTATTTTGAATAAAATAGGTTTCGGCACTTTGTGCTCTTACGTTTCCTCGCACGTACAACTAGTTTAAACCAAACTATTTAGGAGGAAATACCATTGAATTCACAAACCATTGAAACACTTCAATTTAATGATTTGAAACAAGAAATCGCATCATACGCCATCTCAGAACTAGGAAAAGAGAAAGTACTCGTTTTAACCCCATCTATAAATAAAAGACAAATTGAGACTTGGCTGCATGAGGTGACTGAGGCGAAAAAAGTGCTTCAAATTAGCTCAAGTGTTCCGATTCATGGTTTAAAGGGAATCGGGCAAATTTTAAAAAATATGCATAAAGGTGTAGCGCTGCGCCCGGATCAATTAATGAGCCTTCATGGCTTGCTGATGTGTATTGAAAAGCTGAAAAATTTTATGAAGGATAAGGAATATGCCGCGCCGATTATTACAACATATGTGTATTCTTTAGAAGATTTAAAGGAACTGGCAGATGAAATCGTTCGCTGTATTCGTAATGGAAGGGTCGATGATTATGCGAGCAAAGGCTTATTAAAAACAAGAAAGCAAATCTCGATTCTTGAAGAACGCATGAAAAGCCGGATTGAACAAGTAGTAAAATCTTCTAAGTACAGCAAATATCTTCAAGAAAACATCGTAAGCATTCGAAATGGACGGTATGTCATTGCCGTGAAAAAAGAGTATAGAAAGAATATAAAAGGTACGGTACTTGATTCTTCAGCATCAGGTGCTACCGTTTATGTGGAGCCTGAAGAAATTGGGAGCATTCAAGACGAAATTGATTTGTTTAAAATACAAGAAGAAATCGAAGAGCAACGAATTTTAATGGGACTAACGGGCCTTGTGGAGCAGCATGAGCATGAAATTCAACTTGCAGTTGAGACGATGACCCAATATGATTTGATTTTTGCCAAAGCAAAGTTTAGCAACGCGATAAACGGGATAGCCCCTCAGATAAATGAACACCATACCATTCGTTTGAAGAATGCCCGTCATCCGCTTTTGGGCAATAGTGCCGTTCCGTTGAATTTCATCATCGGAGAAGCGTTTGATGCGCTCGTCATTACCGGCCCCAATACGGGCGGGAAAACCGTTACGGTCAAAACGGTCGGACTGTTGACGATGATGGCTCAGTCAGGCCTTCATATTCCGGCAGAAGAGGGGAGCGAAATCGCGATATACCAGAAGATTCTCGTTGATATCGGGGATGGCCAAAGCATTGAACAATCATTGAGTACGTTTTCGTCCCGAGTGAAAAACATCATTGAAATTTTGGGAGAAACGACACCGCAAACGCTCGTATTGTTAGACGAACTTGGATCTGGCACCGACCCGGCTGAAGGCATGGGATTGGCAACTTCCATTCTCGAAGAGCTGTACAAAAAAGGAGCGACCTTGCTTGCGACAACTCACTATAGCGAGATTAAAGCATATGCTGCTGACCAGGACGGATTTGAAAACGGATCGATGGAATTTGATGCCGATACCCTGCAGCCGACATATCGCCTTATCATTGGAAAGGGAGGGGAAAGCCAGGCGTTCGCGATTGCACTAAGGCTTGGCATGCATCCGAAGCTCATCGAAAGAGCGCATGAAATCACCTATAAGGAGCCAAAAAGCTATGACGCATCGTCTTCTTTCAGCAGGCATGAGCTGGAGCGGCAGCTGGCGATGAATGAAAAATACATTCAAAAGCAAAAGCATGGCAAAAAGGAAGAAAAAGCAGTTGAAGTGATTTCCTTCAAACGCGGAGATAATGTGAAGATTCCAGCCATCAATGAATTAGGAATCGTAAGCAAACCAGCCAATGAAAAAGGAGAAGTCGAAGTTCTCGTCAAAGGAGAAAAAATGGTGTTCAATCATAAGCGGTTAACACTTTATATTAAGGCAGAAGACCTGTATCCCGAAGACTATGACATGGATATCATTTTTGAATCGAAAGAACACCGTAAAATCAGGAAAAAGATGTCGAAAGGTCATGTCGAAGGTTTGTTTATTGAAAAGATGGATGATATAAATCATTGAACATGCGCAAAGAGCGATCATGTTCAGCGATTTGCGTATAAGCGCGGATGGTCCTTGCCATCCGCTTATATGAGAACCTTGAGAGCTTATTCAATATATGGAAATTTTTAAAAAATCCTGTTAGAGTTTATCGTTTATGAAAGACTAAAAGAAAAGAACAAATCTACCCTCTTAGAATAAAATGTCAGATGGTTTTGGAGTGGGAAAAACATTTTAATTTAAATATGAATAACTCGTTGTTAAAGAAAATGAGGAAACTCAATTTTTTAAAAAATGAATTCTTTATATGAAACCCATCCTTTTTTTGTTTATGACGGTTAAATTCGCGCTTTCTCTCCTAATTATATATTGTTAGCTTATACATAAAGCCCCGCCCTGCTTATTGGATAAAAGGCATTTCCATTACGGCATCAGCCTTCTATACGTTTATTGGCTTGTCCTCGTTATATAAGTTCGCTTCTTTCCCCTATATTGAGTAAAAGGATCGTCCCCATTTTATCATGGATCGACTATAAACATCCTGTGTCTTCCTCCAGGAAAGTAAGGGAATTTCCCCTGACGGATGGGGAAGTTCCACGATATGGTAAACACTATTTGTTTCTTACAATTAAGAGACAGATAGTGTTTTTATTTTTTTTTTCTGCATTAACTGGCAGTAAGATCCCCTCCCTTAAGAGGATAAGGAGTCACAGAAGATGGGCGTGGATCACACTGCCAGTAAAAGCCCGATTAATTCAACTAACAATCAACGGTGGAAGGGCATTCCCACTGATTGAAGTTTCATTGTAAGAGGAGGAACGAAGATGCCTGAAACAGTCATAACCAAATCTAAAAAAGAACGGTCCATTAACGATGCGTGTGTCATATTAAAACAGATGCTAATTTCCTACTAGAATAATAAATTCCGCCAAACGGACTGCTCTCCCCCTCCTTTTGAATGGAAGCGTAAATATTATTAATTCAATACATTATCAAGTTACAGTGTTAAACTACTATCGTTAACTCATAATGAATCTTCGTTTACAATTTATATTGTATAATAGGAAAAAATACTTTATAATTCTCAATATATAAAAAATTCAGAATATAAAAGGGGGATTTTATTTGGAGCAAATCGTCGGTTGGCTTAACGGTGTGTTGTGGAGTACTACCATGATTTATTTCTGTCTTGGTGTAGGCTTATTATTTTCCGTTTTGACACGCTTTTTACAAATACGACTTGTAAAAGATATGGTTGTCCAAATGTTTAAAGGAAAAAGCTCAGATGCCGGGGTTTCTTCTTTTCAGGCACTATCTTTAACTCTTTCAGGACGCGTTGGAACAGGTAACATTGCAGGTGTAGCAACGGCAATAGCCTTTGGGGGGCCTGGAGCGGTTTTCTGGATGTGGGTGATGGCTTTACTGGGAGCAGCTACTTCTTTTATTGAATGTACATTGGCTCAAATTTATAAAGTAAAACAAGACGGTGAGTATCGGGGGGGACCCGCTTACTATATTGAGAAAGGTATTGGATGGAAGTGGTATGGTGTATTATTTGCCATAGCGGCTCTTGTAGCTATGAGTATATTGATGCCCGGCGTCCAGTCCAATTCGATTGCATTGGGGTTAGAAAACGCCTTTGATCTCAACCCGACAGTCACAGGTATTGTTCTGGTCATCTTATTAGCCATTATTATTTTTGGGGGGGTTAAACGTATTGCGAACGTTGCTCAATACGTAGTACCTTTTATGGCTCTTGGATATATCGTCCTAGCACTTATTATCATGGTTATGAATATTGGAGAATTACCGAGTGTTTTCGCACTTATCTTTAAAAGTGCTTTCTCATTGGATTCAGCATTCGGCGGAATGATTGGAATGGCCATTTTATGGGGAGTAAAACGCGGTGTTTATTCCAATGAAGCCGGTCAGGGAACAGGGCCGCATGGGGCGGCAGCGGCAGAAGTATCTCATCCTGCCAAGCAAGGATTGGTACAGGCATTTTCCATTTATATTGATACCCTGCTTGTATGTTCTGCCACAGCCTTTATGATTTTGTTTACAGGAATGTATAATACACAAGCTCCTGACGGTTCATATATCGTGAACAATTTAGGGGATGTGGAGCCTGGTCCTGGGTATACGCAAGCAGCGATTGAAACGGTTCTTCCTGGGTTTGGAGCCGGATTCGTTGCTATTGCCTTGTTCTTCTTCGCTTTCACGACAATCATGGCTTATTATTATATTGCAGAAACTAATATTGCATATTTACTGCGCGGTAAAAATAGTAAATGGGCTATAATAGCACTGAAATTTGTCATTTTGGCAGTCACTTTCTACGGTTCTGTCAAAACAGCGGCATTGGCGTGGGCTTTAGGTGATATCGGCTTAGGAATCATGGTTTGGTTGAATTTAATTGCAATTTTAATTTTGGCCAAACCTGCATTATTGGCTCTAAAAGACTATGAAGCTCAGAAGAAACAAGGTCTTGATCCAGTATTTGACCCTGAGAAACTGGGCATTAAAAATGCAGACTATTGGGTGAACGAATACCAAAAAGATCAAGAGCAGGTTTCTTAACTGGTTTAGAAAATTTGTGTGCAGATTCAAGTTTTCTGAACTACCAAATGTGAATGTCTCTTGATGGAATGAAGACATGCCGAGTTATCGAGTGGAATACACATATTGGTTTAGAAGCTTGTAGGAGATCCAAGCCATTATCAAACTATAGGCAGAAGTCGTCAATAGTCAAATAACACTCCGTTGAATGTTCAACGGGGTGTTGTTTTGTTTCATGCAAAAGGAGCAGAAAAATGAAGGCATATCTTTTCAATCTCTTCCATACATTGAGAGTAAAAATACCAATAATGGAGGATGGACATGCAGTTTTATTACGGGCAGCAAATGCCATTGCGTATTTTGGATGAGGCTGAATTCTGGAAGCATCAAGAAGAAGAGCATACCGTTGTCATTCGCGAGTTGGTAAAAGGCTTGGAGCCAGAATATATGGAAGCATTGAAGAAATGGGAGGAAGCTCTTTCTAGAACCCACCAAAAAGTCGTGCGTTATATTGAGTCGGTTGTTCGGTCCGCTTATTATGTACCTGTACAGTTATATCAAAAAGTGTTAAAGCTTATTTTGTTCTGTTTAAAGCAAAGTCTGAAATTTATTGAGCTATGCCGGCAAATTAAAACGGAAAGTGAAGCTGTGAATAAAAACCCGACGGCAAAAGTCGTTTTAGATCATATCATCCGTGAATCGGAATATTTTGTGGGGATTGCTCAAGCTTTATTATCCAAAAACCAGACCCAACTGTCATAAACTTAAAGAGGACAAGCTCTAACGCTTGTCCTTTCTTACTTTGCTTCATATTGATAAAGAATTACTTTCTGATAATTTCCTTCACTCGACCGACTTGTCCGTCTTGCAGCCTTACTTTAATGCCATGAGGATGAAAAGGAGAGTTGGTGAGAATGTCTTTGACCACTCCTCTTGTTAAGGCCCCTGTTCTTTGATCTTTTTTTAATACAATATCTACTTCAAGGCCTGGAGAGATATTGGCCCGCGTTTGTCCGTTCATGTTCACACCCCGTTTTTCTATGCTTGTTTCTACTATAATATAACCCCCTGTGAAAAAGGAAGGGATTATTGAAGGTCTATTCTTCTTTCACTTGTTTTAGAGGCTTGTCCGCGGGTCCTTCCACTACATCACCATCAAAAGAAAACCTTGAACCATGACATGGGCAGTCCCATGTGCGGTCTCCTCGATTCCAATTTAGTTCGCAGCCCATATGAGTACAGGTTGTGTCGACCATGTGCAAAGTACCGTGTTCATCTTTATAAGCCCCTGCCCGTTTTCCATTGACCGTGACAACGTCGCCTTCATCATTCGCTAAATCTTCTGGTCTTTTCGTTGGGATCTGCAACTTTCCTGAAATAAGATGTTTGGCTACATCCGCATTTTGCATAATAAATTGTTTTACATCAGGATCTGCTTGGAATCTTGATGGCGTATAAAACTCCTTATAAGGATTATCTTTTTTCAAGACGATATCCCGCAATAAAAGAGCGGCAGCCGTACCGTTGGTCATTCCCCATTTTCGGTATCCCGTCGCCACTAAAATATTGGGATGACCCGAACTGGCATGTCCGATATAAGGAATTTTATCAAGCGTGATCAAATCCTGGGCAGACCATCGATACCTATATTCCTCTACCCCCAGAACCTTGTCGCCGAATTCCTCCAAAGCTTCATAGTGTTTCATCGTATCTGTTCCTTGCCCTGTTTTATGGCTTTCGCCGCCAATCAGTACAAGTTTTTCCCCGTTTACGGCTGTATAACGAAGAGAGCGAACAGGATTATCGACACTTAAATACATTCCGCCGGGGAATTCTTTTTTTGTCTTGACTCCGATGACATAAGAACGCTCTGCGTACATTCTGCCAAAATAAAACCCTTTTCCATCGTCGAAAGGAAAGTGGGAGCAAGCGATGATCGTATCGCACGTGATTTTAAATCCGTCTCTCGTTTTAATTGTCGGCTGACTGCCTTCTTCCACTTCCGTTGCAGTTGTATGTTCATAAATGGTGCCGCCTAGCTTCGTGATTTGTTCTACGAGTCCCGCCAGATATTGAAGAGGATGAAATTGGGCTTGGTTTTTCATGATAAGGGCGGCTTCTATTTGAATATCGAAAGGAATGCTGTTGACTAGTTCCCCATTAATTCCGAGTTGTTGGTAGGCTTCATATTCTTTTTCCAGTTTCTCTTTATATTGTGGGGAGGTAGCGTATAGATAGGCATCTTCTTCACTGAAATCACAGGCGATGTTGTATTCTTTTACCTTGTTTTTAATAAAGTGAAGAGCTTCATTGGCGGCTTCATAATGCAGTCTCGCTTTTCCTCTTCCTAAATGGTTGATTAGTTCATCGTATATAAGGTCGTGCTGTGCGGTTATTTTGGCGGTAGTGTGGCCTGTTGTGCCGTTTAAAATCTTTCCCGCTTCAATGAGTGTTACGTTCACTCCTTCTTTGGCCAGTAAGTATGCCGTGGTGATCCCGGATATTCCGCCCCCCACTATGGCTACGCTCGTTGTAATATCTTTTTCCAGCTTTGGAAATGAGGGTAAGGAGATCGAATCTCTCCAATAGGGCTCCGGGTATTGAGGTATTTCTCGTTTAGTAGAACGGTCTGTATTCATGAATGTTCCCTCCTATGTATTGGTATTGCTATTTCTTAATTTTTCCAATGGGAGGAATTCTAAAACACATATCAGATAGTTCATAGAAATCTTGAGTTTTTTAGAAGAAGAGAGAATCATGTTTTTTCTTTTTTCTTTCGACTAAATACATAAGATTAATTTACAAAACTTAACAAAATTTTACAAAATATAAACAAAAACTAAATATTATCTAAATATTTTAATTATATGATTTGAATAGATAAACGTAATCTATTAAATCAAAGAGGTGTAAATATGTCGGAATTGAATCGCAGAAAGTTTTTGACGTATGTAGGGACAGGAATTACGGCCATGACGGTGGCGTCGACAGGCTTGAGTGCCCTTGCTCCTACGGCGGAAGCGAGCGGGAAAAAAGCTGCAGCTCATTTATTTGGATTTAAACGAAAAGTATCGGGGTTAAATTTTACTCCTATTCAACCAACTGATCAAGATGATTTAGTATTGCCTAGAGGATTTAAGTATGATGTAGTGGCGGCGTATGGTGATGTCATCAATAAAAAAGGAGATACATTCGGCTATAACAACGATTTCACTTTGTTTTTCCCTATTCAAGGTTCAAGTGAACGCGGCCTTCTTTGGGTTAATCATGAATATACAAGTGAATTGTGGGTCACAGGACCAAAAGAAAAAGATGGGAAATATACGAAGGAACAAATTCAAAAGCTATTATACAACCAGGGAGGTTCTATCATTGAAGTATATCGTGATGAGAACGGAACTTGGAAAATGGATCCCAATTCTACATATGCCCGTCGTATCACAGGCTTGACACCAATGAAATTGACAGGGGCAGCAAAAGGGTCTGCAGCGGTCGGCGGAGCAAACACAGTTCAAGGAACGTTTGCGAACTGTTCCGGAGGACAAACCTTGTGGAACACGGTGTTGTCTGCCGAAGAAAACTATGAGGATACAGCAAATGATGCAGGACTTAACGAAACACATTACGGATGGATTGTAGAAGTAGATCCGTTCAACGAGAAGTTCGAACCGCGTAAACATACTGCTCTTGGTCGATTCCATCATGAAAACTCTGCTATGGGCTTGTCAAATGATGGACGAGTAGTTGTTTACATGGGGGATGATAAAACCGATGCCTGTGTGTACAAGTTTATTAGTAAAAACAAATACATCGTGTCTCGTAAACAAGCTAATTCTGACTTGCTCGAAGAAGGAACGCTTTACGCAGCAGATATGAAAAAAGGGAAGTGGATTGCTTTAACAATCGAGGCTGTTCGGGAGAAAGCAAAAGACAAACAGGATCTTTTAGAGAAGTTCAAAACTCAAGCAGATGTTCTTGTAAACGCACATGAAGCGGCACTTTTACTTGGCGCCACTCCAACAGACCGTCCAGAGGACGTGGAAATCAGCCCGTTTGATAAAACGGTGTTCATTGCGCATACAAATAATGCAAATCACGGTAACATCCATGGCCATATTACGCGTTTTATCGAAGCAAATGATGATTTAGGGTCCTTAACATTTGATTTTGAAATTTTTGCAGCGGGCGGACGCCAAAGCGGATTCAGTGCACCGGATAATTTAACGTTTGATAGTGAAGGAAATTTATGGACAGTAACGGATATTTCTTCCAGCTCGTTAAACAAGGGAGTTCACAGTGTATTTAAGAATAATGGTGTATTCGTTATCCCTTCAATGGGTAAAAATCAAGGAGAAGCGTTCCAATTTGCTTCAGCGCCGGTTGAAGCTGAATTAACAGGTCCGTGCTTTACCAAAGATGAGACGACTTTATTCATGGCTGTGCAGCATCCAGGAGAGGGAACAGAAGACGTTAATAAACCAACGAGTATGTGGCCTCACCGCAAAGGAGATAACCAGCCTCGCCCGGCTGTTGTAGCTATTACTGGGTTTAAATATTAGGAGGAGGGCTAGCTATGTTGCAGAATATCGGAGTACCGGGTTTAATCTTAATTTTAGTTATTGCTCTTATTATATTCGGTCCATCTAAATTACCGGAGATTGGCCGTGCATTCGGGACAACTTTAAAAGAATTTAAAAAATCAACAAGAGAACTTGTTTCGGATGATGTAAAACCGGAAGTGTCAGACAAAAAGGAAAGTATTGTAAAATAATTTGTGGTTTTGAAAGAGATTTTAGAGAAAAGGACCTTGGCGTTAACATAGATGTATTTATCTGTGTAGCGACGGGTCTTTTTCTTAAGGAGAAATTAAATATGAGTTTTGGTTTGGGGGAATGAACGTGGAAGATTTAAATATGAAAGCGGTAGAGCATTTTGAGGAATTACGGAAAAGAATCATCGTGACACTTGTTGTTTTTATGCTGTTTTTAGTCTTAAGCTTTATTTGTGTTCAAGATATTTATCAATTTTTTGTAAAGGATCTTCCTTTTAAGCTTGCTATTTTAGGTCCAAGCGATGTGCTTGTCGTCTATTTAATGATTGCCAGTGTGATGGCCATTGCAGCTACCATTCCTGTCGCTGCCCATCAAATATGGTTGTTCGTGAAGCCGGCTTTAACATTAAAAGAGAGAAAGGTAACACTTGTCTACATACCCGCTTTATTTTTATTGTTTTTATTGGGAATTTCATTCGGTTATTTTGTACTGTTTCCAATTGTCCTGGCTTTTTTAATGTCTTTATCAAGCGATATGTTTAACACTTTTTTTACGACCGAAAAATATTTTCGATTTCTTTTACATATGACTTTGCCGTTCGGTTTTTTATTCGAACTCCCTGTGGTAATCATGTTTTTGACAAGCTTAGGATTAATCAATCCATACAGACTTCAAAAAGTGAGGAAGTATGCTTATTTTGTCCTCATTACCATTTCTGTCTTGATTACTCCTCCGGATTTTCTATCCGACATTTTGGTGATTATTCCATTAATTTTACTGTACGAAGTGAGTGTCAGTTTATCAAAATTTATCTATAGAAAAAAGGAGATTCCTGAGGTAGGGTGAATCAAATAGAAACACCCTTTTAAGTTATCTTTCTGTAAGGACCCGTCACGAAAATCCGGTGAAATCAAGGATCTAGTGACGGGTCTTTCCCATAAGTATTTTGTTTTGAGGATATTCTCATCTTTTGATGGGAGTGGTTTCCAAAAACAGGGGTTTCAACATATCATAAAGGAAGAGAAGCTTTGCATTCCAAGAGTAACGCCTATGTATGAATATGTTTAAAGCGTGGTCAATCAGCAAGAAGGAAAGAGATTCAGCCAGCTCTTTTATCCCGCATTAACGGGCAGTAGGGCCCCCTTCAAGACTTGAGGGAAATCCAAGCAGTCTAAGTAGGGGATCACTGTCCGTAAAAGCCCGAACATGAGAAACACCGCCGCGTCCTGCGGCAACGTCTGTGTGACCCACATCGTGCGGGCCTAACTAACCATCTGTGGGAGAGGAAGGAAAAACCTCACTGATGGAAGTTTCCTTTATATTTAGGAGGAGGAGTATGGAAGAGAAAGGTAAAAAGATGGAGACAACAGTTATTCATGGAGGCTATGATTCCAAAGAATATTTAGGGAGCCTGTCTATTCCGATTTTTCAAACATCTACGTTTACGTTTGATAACGCCGAGCAAGGAGAGAGACGCTTTAGAGGGGAGGAAGAGGGATACATTTATTCCCGATTAGCTAACCCTACTGTCCGTGCGCTGGAGGAGAAAATCGCGTCCCTGGAAGAAGGGGAAGCGGGTCTTGCCTTTGGATCGGGTATGGCGGCTGTTTCGGCAGTCTTGTTTGCCTTAACAAAAGCACATGATCATATTATTTGTTCACAAGGAATTTATGGCTGTACATTTGGTTTATTGAAATTAATGAATGAAAAATATCATATTTCACATGATTTTTGCCTGATGGAAACAGAGTCTCAAATTAAAGAGCTTATCCGTCCAGAAACTGCTTGTATATACGTTGAAACTCCAGTAAATCCAACTATGAAAGTAATTGATTTGCAGCTCGTCGTGAAAGTGGCAAAAGAGCATGGAATCCCAGTAGTAGTGGACAATACATTTGCTTCCCCTTATTTGCAGCAACCGTTGTCTTTAGGGTGTGATGTGGTTCTTCATAGTGCGACAAAATACATTTGCGGCCATGGGGATGTCGTTGCGGGTCTTGTCGTGGGCAAGAAAGATTTTATAAAAAATATGGCAATGACGACACAAAAAGATATCGGTGGCATTATTTCTCCCTTTGATGCATGGCTACTGTTAAGAGGGATAAAAACATTGCCGGTTCGAATGGATCGTCACTCCTTTAATGCCATGAAAATATATGAACTTCTCAAAAGCCATCCGATGGTTCAGAACGTTTACTATCCAGGGGACTGCAATCATCCTCAATATTTGATTACAAAAAAGCAAATGAAACAGGGGGGCGGATTGATTTCATTTGAAATGAAAGGAACTAAAAAAGATGCCCAAAGATTGTTAAATGATTTGAAACTCATTAAAATTGCAGTAAGTCTCGGCGATACGGAAACATTAATTCAACATCCCGCCACCATGACGCATGCAGTTGTTCCAACAGAGATCAGGGAAGAAATGGGCATAACAGACCAACTTCTGCGGTTATCGGTTGGACTAGAGGCATGGGAAGACATATGGGAAGATTTACATCATGCATTAAATAAAGCAGAAAGTTCTAGTTTCTCTTCTTGACATGCACACGAAAAGGTAAATTTTGCCTGTTAGGACTTACCACTCCGTTAACGAAGGATAAGTTGTGAGCGGGTCATGACTTTACAGGGTTTCAAATAGAAGGGGTGCACCTTGGTTATGGTTCACCCCATTTTAGTATATTTGAAATGAGAAAGATAACCATGAGATGGTTCTGAAAAAAATTAATCTTTGTTGTATTGGCAGTCGTCGGTCTCCTTGTTTTTCATTTTCTTTTTCCATAGTAAGTAGGCAGCTTTTCCGTCACTCGGAAGACCGGATGGATCATCCATCGGAAATAAAGAAAAGAAGATGAAGTAAAAAGAAAAATAAATAAACTGATCCCAAAACATGGATGCTTCCAGAATCTTTGCCTTTACCAATGTATTGACCAGTAGGAGACTTAATAAATTAAACAGTGATCCTCCAAGGAAGATGAGAGAATGGGTGAGGCGGTTTTCGAATTTGAGATAAGAGAATTCGCATCCTCCAGACCCAAAATAAAACTTCCGTATCTCGATTTTTCTGAGCACATATAATTTCGCTCCGCATCCAATGATAATTCGCACGCCTTTTCCGCCAAATAATTTGACAAAAAAGATATGTCCTATTAAATGGATAAAGGTAACGACCGGCAGAATAATAAAGAAAGCTAAAAGAAACTTCCACACATCATACATTCCAAACATACTTATCCTCCTCTCAAAAGGCTCCTATCTACTCTTACCCAGGGTGTTTCCGTTGTAACATGTTTCTATTTTCCATTTTCAAATGTCTAGCGTCATGATTTATTTCATCCTTCAAAGGAGTCTATATAGATTTAATGGTTTAACTCTTTTTAACCACGGGTATGTACAAAGTAAGCACAAACAGAAATTTTAACTAGGAGGAGATTCATATGAATGCAAATGAAAAGCATATTGTGGGAGTATATGACACAGAAGCGGAAGCGATCCGTGCAGTTGAGGATTTGAAGGCGAAAGGATATAGAGCGGAAGATATTTCAGTTATCGGGAAGAATCGAAAAGATATAGAGTCCATTACAGATGAAACAGGAACAAAAGCCGGAGAAGGTGCAGCCGCAGGTGCAGCGACTGGCGGTGCTATCGGAGGGCTTGCAGGGTTATTGGCAGGTGTCGGTGCACTAGCCATTCCTGGAATCGGACCAATCTTAGCAGCTGGACCGATTGCCGCGACTCTTACAGGAGCAGCAGTCGGAGCAGGTACTGGAGGATTGGCTGGTGCATTAATCGGGATGGGAATTCCTGAAGATGAAGCCGATCGCTACGATTCTTATGTGAAAGAAGGAAAAATTTTAGTACTTGTTGATAGAGATATCAACAATTTGAATAGGGAGACATTAACGGATGATCTTACCTTAACGCGACATAACGACGTAGACCGTACATTGACTGAAGATTATAACCGTACAAGAAGTAAGTCAACACAAGAAGATAGAGTGATAGGTACGGAAGGCCGTCCTGGCGTTTATTCTTCAAAAAATGAGAGATTTTAATACAGAAAGTTTCAAGCTAGCCCTCTGAAAGGCCCCGTCATGGAAATCCAGTAAAACCTAGGATGCTGTGACGGGGCTTTTTAGTAGAAAATAATTTTTGTGCTATGTTTAAGAATGATGGGACAGGTATTTTTTAAGATTATTGAACTTTGTGGAATTGAAGAGCAAATTCAATTAACATTTGTTGATATAGTTCGATTGATTCGATTTCTACATATTCTTCATCCCCGTGCCAGTGTGCTCCCGATGGACCAAATTCGATAGCGGGAATACCATGGGCAGAAAAGAAACGGGTATCAGCCGAGCCATGTTGCCCAAAAACGACAGCTGGTTCCTGGGTATATTTTTCAATCAGCGGACGCAAAGACTGGATGAACGGACTGTTTATCTCCGTACGTACAGGTTCTCCGTACATATGCAATGCGATATCTTCTCCTGTAATGGCTTTAATCTCCTGCAAAATATCTTCCATCTTTTGAGTGGGCAAAAAACGGATATCGAGTGACAGTATGCAACGATCAGGCACTTTATTATATACTTCTCCAGCGTGAATTTTTGCTAGATTAATAGATGGAAAAGAATAAAGGGCTGAGCTTTCTTTGGCGAAAGGCAATTGTAAAATCTCTTGATAAATGTCCATAGCTTTTTCAATCGCATTTATTCCTTCCCATGGACGGCTGCCATGAGCGGCTTTCCCTTTTATTTCAATATCCAGCTGCAGGATCCCTTTTGCCTGTAAGCCAATTCCTAATTGAGTGGGTTCCGAGCAAATGACAAAATCCCCCTTGTATCCTTGTTCGGCTAAGTAACCAGAGCCGTGAAATCCGCCTGTTTCTTCATCGGGAACAATTTGAAGCTGAATACGAGAACCGATCGCCTTGTCTTTTAAGTAGACCATCGCATACATCATAGCGGCCACGCCAGCCTTCATATCTGCAGCTCCGCGTCCATAAATTTTTCCGTCCGATTCTAAAGGGACAAATTGTTCGGGATTTCCGCTTACGACATCGACATGACCGTTCCAAGTCAATGTTTTTTCACCGCTGCCAATTTCACATATGAGCATTTTATAGCCGTTGTTTTCTAATAAAACGACTGGGAGTTGATGATCGATCAGCCATTGACGACAAAATTCAACGGCAGCATTCGCTCCTTCTTTTGTAGAACTGTCGATGGCAATTAAGTCCTTTAGTAATTGTCTCCCCATTATACCCCCTCCTTCTGTGGTGAATTGTATGCCTTAAATTTTAGATTAAAAGGATATTTTGTCAATGAATGAAGGGGAAGTGCTCATTCAAGCACTTTCCCTTCATTTATCCTTTAGGAATGAAATGTCCTTTATTATGTTATGCTAAACATAGCTATCCATTTCCAAATCAATGAAGAACCTTGTCGAAAATTTAAGCGGAACCTATATGGAGTATTTACCCCTTTAATTGAGAAAAAGGCTTACTGCTTTATATCTAAAAGTAAATTTCTGAATATACTTTTTTTGACTTTTTTCCATTATGAGCGGCTATAATTAAGAGGAAATAAAAGGTTAAATTTGTGAGCAAGAGGTAGATGGGATGCAGAGATTATTTATGGTTATAATAGGGTCAATAATCATCGGGTTCGCTTACAATTTATTTTTGATTCCTCACAAAGTGTTAAGCAGCGGCATTGGCGGTATTGCTATGATTATTGGGATTTTAACCCCTTTCAATACAGGGACGATGAACTTTTTGTTGAATCTCCCTCTCGTAATTATTGGGTTTATGAAATTAGGAAAGCGGTTTGTTGCGCACACACTTTTATCTATTGTTGCCTTAACTGTTGCGCTGTATATTATTCCAATAAAAGCGGTGAGTACGGATCCGATTTTATCCGCTGTATTTGGCGGAGTGTTGACAGGTATTGGAGTAGGGCTGGTGTTTCGTCAATCTGCTTCAACGGGTGGATTTGACATTATTGCGATGTTGTTGACGAACAAGAGGGACTTTCCTCTTGGTGCATTATTGTCTGCAATGAACGCAGTTGTTGTATTTGTATCAGGATTCTTCGTCAATTGGGATGCTGCTCTGTATACCATGCTTTCCATTTTTGTTACCGGTAAAGTTGTGGATGCCATTCATACGAGTCACATTAAGCTTACTTTAATGATTATTACAAGTAAGGGTGAAGAAATGAAACAAAAGCTTCTGACTAATCTTGTCCGAGGTGTCACGGTAATGGATGGAGAAGGAGCGTACTCAAGCCAAAGCCGCAAAATTTTGATGACGGTCATTTCCCGCTATGAGCTGGTCGATGTTAAGCCGCTTATTCACGAAGTAGACCCTAATGCTTTCGTCAATATCACAGAAACGGTAGAAGTGGTCGGGTTATTTCGAAGAGACATGCCTGATAAATGAACATACGAGACAAGAAAACATGCTGAAGCTGCTGCTGAGCATATAGACAAAATCTCATATAAACAATGCCAAAAGCGCCTTAAGGAAGAGTGAATCTCTCTTCCTTAAGGCGCTTTTTTCATGGTGGAATTCATTGGAGAAGCTTTCAATCTCGAGAGCGTAACAACTGTTTAAGCTCGTCTTTATTGTAAATTAAATCTTCTAACGTATAGCCTTTTAACACCGTAATGAAAGCTTGGAGCGCTTCGTACAGCACATGCTTTAATTTACAGGAAGGGGTAATGGCACAAAGGCTTCCGCTTCGGTTAAAACACTCCACAATATGAAAATCCTCTTCAGTTTGGGCTACGACTTCACCGATGTTAATATCCCGCGGATGTTTGGCTAATCGGATCCCGCCATTTCGCCCGCGAATGGTCTCGATGAGGCCGAGTTTTCCAAGTTCATGAGTGACCTTCATTAAATGATTTTTTGAAATATGATAAGCGTCAGCAATCTCTTTAATATTGCTTAATTCATTTTCTTTTTTGACTGCCAAGTATAATAAAACACGAAGAGAGTAATCCGTATAATTTGTTAATCTCATTTGAATAACCCCTTGATTTCGTTAAGGTATCCTTATCATAGCATGTTTCTGAGAAGAATGTTAATATTTGGGCCGGTATAGATAAACGTCTGTTTTTTTATAAGAAGGCTTTGTTAAAGTATAGTGGTGATTTTTGAATGATGTACTTTCAATTTTAGCTGAAAGCATCCAAAAAGGCTTTTTCAACGAGTGAGGCAACAATAGTGAAAATTAACATGGTTCTTTAATAAGAAAAAAGAGTTTCAAACCTGTGAACATTTGAAATTGTGACAACTTTTTTAAAGGTGTATTTCATATATATCTTTTTCAATTATTTTTATTTATTATAAAGATGTATTTTAAATACATGTTTAAAAGAGCGAGGGGATTAGAATGTTAAGCGAAAAAACAATTGAAATTGTAAAAAGTACAGCTCCTGTATTAGAAAAATATGGTGAAGAGATTACGAAGCGTTTTTATGAAATGATGTTTGAAGCACATCCTGAGTTGTTAAATATTTTCAACCAGACGAATCAAAAAACAGGCAGACAACAAACAGCTTTAGCCAACACAGTTTATGCCGCAGCCGTCTATATCGACCAGCTGGATAAAATTATTCCAGTCGTCAAGCAAATTGCGCATAAACATCGCAGCATCGGAATAAAAGCTGAGCACTATCCGATTGTAGGAAAACATTTATTGTTAGCCATTAAAGATGTGCTAAAAGAAGCCGCTACGGATGACATTATCAATGCTTGGGCAGAAGCTTACGGTGTGATTGCAGAGGCTTTCATTCAAGTGGAACGTGATATGTATGTGGCGGCAGAGAATAAAGAAGGCGGATGGAAAGACTACAAACCATTTTCTGTTGTTCGTAAAGTAAAAGAAAGTGATGTTATTACGTCGTTCTATTTACAGTCGCAAGATGGTGCCGGTGTTTCTTCTTTCGCCCCGGGTCAATATATTAGCGTTCGTGTGAGCATCCCTGGTAAAGAGTACACGCATATTCGTCAATACAGCTTATCCGATGCTCCAAATGGAGAGTATTACCGCATTACCGTTAAGCGTGAAGCGGATGATCAAAAACCGGAAGGAGCCGTATCCAATTATTTACATGATTATGTGAATGAAGGAGATCATATTGAGGTGAGCGCTCCTGCTGGGGAGTTTGTTTTAGATATGGAAAACGAGAAGCCGATTGTTCTTATTAGCGGCGGAGTAGGTATCACACCATTAATGAGCATGTTAAAAACGGCAGCAGAAAAACAGCCGAACCGTAAGATTACATTCATTCATGCAGCCCGTAACGGCCGCTACCATGCTCTTCGTGAAGAGGCAGCCGCTGTCAGTGCCAACACATTCGTCTGCTATGAAAACCCGACAGAGGAAGATCGTATGCTGCAAAACTTTGATAAAGAAGGCTATATTACGGCTGAGTGGCTTCAAGAAGTAATAGAAGATAAGGATGCAGACTATTACATGTGTGGACCGGTTTCCTTTATGAAAGCCATTTACAAGGCGTTAAAGGAAATTAATGTAAAAGAAGAGGCGGTTCATTATGAATTTTTTGGACCAAACATAAAATTATAAGCTGGTAGGGAACATAAACAGGAGAAAGAGCTCACAGTGTAAGTGAGCTCTTTTTTGTGTTTTATCAAGTTTACGTAAGAAAATAGCGGGTATTTTATCTATGGACAAACCATTCAAGTTTTTAAGGAGTGAATTCATAATGAGTAAAAAGATTGCCGTTTTAATGACGGATATGTATGAGGATTCCGAGTATACCGAACCTGCAAAAGCCTTAAAAGAAGCAGGTCATGAACTAATTATTATTGAAAAAGAAAAAGGCAAGACCGTTAAAGGAAAACAAGAAGAATCAACCGCAACGATTGACGCCAACATCGATGAGGTAAAGCCGGAAGAGTTTGATGCATTGTTCTTACCGGGAGGTTTTTCGCCTGATATTCTACGAGCAGATGATCGTTTTGTTTCATTCACGAAAGAAATGATGGAGGCGAAAAAGCCGGTGATGGCTATCTGTCATGGGCCGCAGCTATTAATTACAGCAGAAACATTGAAAGGCCGCGATGTAACAGGTTATAAGTCCATTGCAGTTGATTTAAAGAACGCAGGTGCCACATTCCATGACAAGGAAGTCGTTGTATGCGGAAATCAGCTTGTCACAAGCCGTACACCCGATGATTTACCGGCATTCATTCAGGAATCGTTAAATGTATTAAGCTAAAAACGTATAAAAGTATATGTGAAAAATGGCTTCTCTTCTCAGAAGAGGGGCTTTTTTTGTGTTTCCATAAATTCCTTTTATAAAAAATGGAAAAAGAATCTATACTTTACTATTCCTATCGCTGCAGCATTTATAAGTGTGGTTAAATTTTCCGCAGCTGTTAATTTTCATAGCTTGATAATATTGGAAGCTTTAAAAGGTTGATAGATTACTAAAATTCATGGAGAATAGGAGGCGTTGAGTCAAACAAAACGAGGAGGTCATCAACATATGAAAAACAAAAAACTTCGTTTCGCGACTATTATTGGAGCTATGTCATTCGGATTATTAGCTACACAAACACAGGCAGACGCCTCAACTATAAATTGTCCAGTATATTCAAAACAGAATGTTCAACATATGAATGTTCAAAATATAAATAATATTGATGAGCTGTTCAAGAAATTTAATATTCAAAAACCAACAGTACAACAAGCGGCTCCTGCTCCGCAAGCATCTAACAATGCACAAAAAGCAGCATCGACTCCAAAAGCTAATAAGGAAGCTCAAGCAAAGCCGGCAGCGAAACCAGCTGCTGAAGCATCATCTGCAAGTGCATTCGAAAAGAAAGTAGTAGAGCTTGTTAACCAAGAAAGACAAAAGCAAGGTTTGCAAGCATTGCAATTAGATACGAAATTAAGTGATGTTGCACGTGAAAAGTCAAAAGATATGATGAATAAAAATTATTTCAGCCATACTTCACCAACATACGGCTCACCGTTCGATATGATGAAGCAATTTGGCATCGAATACCGCACAGCGGGTGAAAACATTGCCAAAGGCCAGCAGACACCGGAAGAAGTCATGAACGGCTGGATGAACAGTGATGGTCACCGCAAGAATATTTTAAGCCCGAACTTTACACATATTGGTGTTGGATATGTAGAAGGCGGCGGCTCAACTTATTGGACACAAATGTTCATTGGAAAATAAATCTTAAAACATCTCTCCGGCCTGGAGGGGTGTTTTTTTATTTTAATGCAGCTGATGGGAGCCTTTCTTGATGACAAGTTTTTAGCAACTAAGCAGGGGGTATACAATCAGTAAAAGGAGAGGTGAAACAATGGTTCGAAAAACGATCATAAAAAGGATTTTGACAGCTATTTTGCCCATTTTGGTGAAAGAGGGAGCTGCCTATTATAAAAAAAGAAAAAGAAGGGGGGAAATAAGAATTAAATAAATCCACGTAACGGGCTGGACATGGGAAGAGCAGCTAGGTCCAGCCCGTTACGTATAAGAAGTCGGCAAGTTCCCTTACGGGTTCTTGCCGATTTCTTATACAAAAACCTTTGCATGATCGATTCAAGATGGAAAACAGAAAGACAAAGAGAAAATAAAAAGGGGAATTTTAAATTAACTTTATAGAAATGTACGTTTACATTTAATGTTCTTGTGTTTTCTCGATATGTTCAAAGAGGAAGGATTGTCCTTTTCGATAAAATCTTGGGTCGTAAATACCGAGCTGGCGGCCATTATCTACGACCACGACAAAAGGAGACCATTCGTATAATGTTCGGGCCTTTGGATTTTGAGTAAATAGTGTCTCCAAGTTACTTTCACTGCCTGATTGCAGCCTGTATAGCAATCTTTCCTTTGTTAACAGTGAGTCGTCAATGATTTCTACGGTTTCCCCACTTTTACCGATGATGGAGTAATTCCATGGAACAAAGCTGGCGGATAAAGCTACTTGATCATAACGAGGTTTATATTGTTCGTAAAGAATATACCCCTGGATCGATTGCAGCATGACGTGAAATAAGATTAATGCCCAACTGATACGGTAAAGGCGATATTCTTCTATTTCTTTTCTGATTTTTGATGCCACAAACGTTAATAAAAAGATAAACCAAATAACAAAATCAATGATAGAAATCGTTCCAAATGTGAGCCGCGCGTTTGAAAATGGCTCAAGATAGCCTGTTCCCCATGCATTGAATACATCGCTTGTATCATGGATAAACACTGCGAGAAGAGCAATCCAAAAGAAGGGCCAGCTTTTAATGCGGAAAAAAAGTCGATTGATAATAAAAAATAAAAAGGCCCATACCGGTACGAGGAAGACAGAATGGGTAATTCCGCGATGCCACAATTGATATTGGCCCGCTGTATCCCAGAGCTGTGAGATCACATCAATATCTGGAATTTGGCTGGCTCCTATAGAAGTGAAGAGAAGAGCTCGCTTTTCTTTTTCACTCATCTTTTCTTTATTGATGGCTTTGTATATTCCAATGCCAAATAATGTATGTGTAATCGTGTCCATATATTCACTATCCTTTGGCTTACAGAATTTTTTCTTTTCATGTTATCAACTCATTATAAAATGAGGCCATATTAGATGTAAAAGAAAAGCATCGCACAATCGGCGATGCTTGTTTCAATCCTATGCTTGAATGTTAATATGCTGAAATGTTTTGACATCGAATAAACCTTTATCCGTTAGTTTCAAATCAGGGATGACCGGCAAACTTAAAAAGGAAAGGGTCAGTAATGGATTAAAGGCTTGTGATGCCCCGATTTGTTTTAAAGCTGTATCAAGCTTATGAAGTGATTCGTTCACTTGATCGAACGGTTCATTCGTCATCAATCCGCCAATCGGTAAGGAAAGAGAAGCGATCGTTTGTTGATTTTGGACGATGGTGATGCCTCCCTGCAGTCTTTTTAGCTCTTCCACGGCATAGAGCATGTCATCATCATTCGTCCCGACTACCACGATATTATGGGAGTCATGTGCAATGGTAGTCGCAATCGCCCCTGAGGTCAATCCAAACCCTTTCACAATTCCAAGACCGATATTGCCTGTGTGATGGTGACGTTCAATTACCGCAAGTTTTAATTGATCTTTTTCAATGGAAGGAATGAATTGTCCGTTTTGAATATCAGCAGCTTCAATCAGATGTTTGGTGACCAAGCTGTTCGGAATGATTCCAATCACATGAGCCAAAGGACTTGTCATAGGGATATTGAAATGTCCTTGAGTCAGAGCAGGAGTGTGAACAGAGTCCGTCAATGTGTCCGTTTCCGTTCCATGAACCGATGAAGAAGCTACACAAAGTCCTTGTTCTGCCGCTAGTTCTCCAGCTTTATACACTTGATAAATCTCTATATTTTCCAAGCTATCCAAAAGTAAAAAATCGGCCTTGTAACCGGGAGCGATGGCTCCTTTTCCATTCAATTGATAGCATTCAGCAGCATTCAATGATGCCATTTGAATAGCCAGTAACGGATCGAGTCCTTCTTGAATGGCAAGACGTACATTATGGTCTACAGACCCTTCTACAAGCAAATCATCGAGATGCTTGTCGTCTGTGCAAAACAGGCAGCGGCGGGCATTCCGTTCGTTCACAACAGGAATTAATGATTTTAAATCTTTTGCGACAGATCCTTCCCGAATCAATACATACATACCTCTTCTTAAGCGTTCTAACGCTTCTTCTGCATTCGTGCATTCATGATCTGTCGTAATGCCTGCGGTGCGATAGATATTGATTCCTGTTTCATCCAGACCTGCTGCATGACCGTCGATTAAAGCATTTCTATCAGCGGCGTCCGCTAATTTGTTCATCATGTCAGGGGAACAATCCCTGACAGAAGGGAAATCCATAACCTCTGCTAATCCGAGAACTCTTGGATGCTTATAAAATGGTTTTAAGTCTTCGGCATGAAGGACAGCCCCGGCGTTTTCGAATGGAGTGGCCGGCACACTTGAAGGAAGCATGACGATCACATCAAGAGGAAGGTCGGCTGAATCATCAAGCATGAACTGTATGCCCTCGCTGCCTGCAACATTGGCGATTTCATGAGGGTCTGTAATAACAGTAGTTACACCGTGAGGAACAACAAGCTTTGAAAATTCTCTCGGAGTGACCATAGAAGATTCGATATGCACATGACTGTCAATGAAAGCAGGTGAAATATAACGCCCTTGTGCATCAATTGTAGTCTTTCCTTCATAATTTCCAATCCCGACGATCATTCCTGCAGAAATGGCTACATCGGCTTCTATGATAGCAAGATTGAATACATCAATGATTTTTCCGTTTTTGATCACTATATCAGCTGGGATTTTTTTACCTGAGGCAGAAATTTGAGTGTAGAGTTTTGTTTTGTTCATGATGTCTACTCCTTTCTTAAAATAAAGAAGTAGTTAGACTAAAAAGAGAAGAACGTAAAAAGAGAATAGACGGGTAGTGTGTTCAACTCTCGTAGTCCAACTATTTACGGTAGTTTGGTAGAGACTCTTGGACCATATCACCAAGATTATACGAGTGGCTTTTTCTTTATTTTGATTCATTCTAAAGGTCAGACCTTTTTTCGTCAATGCTTTTTTACAAACCCCTAAAGAAAAATCGCCTCTATCCAGTTAAAGGAAGATAGAGACGATTGTTCTAGGCTTGTTTACGTAAGCTTCCTAATTCTTCAACAATGGCTTGCATTTCATTCGGGCTGAAAGAATTCTTCTTCATCACTAAATCATAAATGTCGCGCAGTTCTTCATACATTTCTTCATCAAAGTGGGAAGGCTTAATCGCACCAAAATTCAATACTTTTAATTTCTCTTTAATCGCTTCAATCATGAATTCAACATTTTCGGTTGTTTTTTGTGATAAATTCATTTTTTCCAGTCCTTCCGCCTGTTTTTTTCATTATAACATGTTTCAACATAAAGAAAACTACTGTAAGAGAAAGGGAACTTTCCATTTTTTAAATCGTTTGTATATAATGTGTGTAAATCAAATGAAAAGGAGAACGAAAATGGTAAAAGTGTTGTTTGTATGTTTAGGGAATATTTGCCGTTCACCTATGGCAGAGGCGATTTTTCGTCATTTGGTGAAAGAGAAAGGACTGGAGAACCAAATTGCAATCGATTCGGCAGGAACAGGTGACTGGCATATCGGCAATCCTCCCCATAAAGGAACTCAAGATATTTTGACAAAAAATCAGATTAACTTTGAAGGAATTAAAGCTCGTCAAGTAAAGGAGAGCGACCTAACGGATTTTGATTATATTATTGCCATGGATGCAGAAAACATTGGAAATTTGAAGAAAATGTCTGGGTTTAATAAAGCCGGATACGTTGGCCGCTTATTAGACTTTGTGCCGGATGCCCTATTGAACGATGTGCCGGATCCTTATTTTACAGGGAATTTTGACGAAGTGTATGAACTGGTAACAACAGGATGCGAAAATTTGCTCGCGGATATTATAGATAAGCATATTCATGTTTAAAAGAAGAATAGATGGGAGAAACAAAGGAGGAAGAAAATATGGAAAAAAGAAGCAGATTATTGGATGGTATTTTAATTGGCGCTTTAGTGGGAGCGGCCGTTTCCATGTTTGATAAACAGACAAGGAATCATGTGATAGAAGGAAGCCGCAAGCTTGGTGCTCAAGTAACCAAGGCGGTAAAAAATCCAAAGCAAACACAGGAAGCGATAAAAGAAAAATTCAATGAATTTAAAGAAACGGTGGAACATATTTCGGAGGATGTTTCTTTTATAGCGGGAAAAGTAGATGAACTCAGGGAAGTAACACCGCAAGTTCTTGACATCGTAAAAGAAACGAAAGAGGTTTTTACAGCAGAAGAGTCAAACGAACATTCTCTTCATCAATAGAGAGGTGAATATATGGAAAATATAGAGCGAACGAGTTCTTCTTCGTGGTTGAAGGAATTGGTGACGAGATTTTATCGAAATGAAATTCCAAGTCGTGCTGCAGAGCTGGCTTATTATTTTCTTCTTTCTCTATTTCCATTTTTGATCTTCTTGATTACATTGATCGGTTTTTTTCCTCTAGAGCCTAAAGATGTCTTAAATTTAATTCGCGAATTTGCTCCGGAACAGACGATGAAAATGATTGAAGTCAATTTGAATGCGATTATCGGTTCACATAATGAAGGTCTTTTATCATTTGGGATCATCGCGACCATTTGGTCTGCTTCTAACGGGATAAACGCGATAGTCAGAGCGTTTAACCGTGCGTATGAAGTGGAAGAGAGCAGATCTTTTCTTGTCGCTAGAGGAATGGCCATGCTTTTGACAGTCGGCATGATTTTCGTCATCATAACCGCTTTGCTTCTTCCGGTTTTTGGGAAAATGATTGGGCTATACTTATTTTCCACTTTTGGGTTGTCTGCTACATTTTTGACCATTTGGTCCGCTTCAAGATGGATTTTAAGTGCGATGATTTTGTTTATCGTCTTTACAGGACTTTATTACTTTGCACCGAATAAACATTTAAAGCTGCAAGAAGTAACAAGAGGGTCAGCCTTCGCCACTTTTGGCTGGATGGTTGCTTCTCTCATATTTTCGTATTATGTCGGAAATTTTGGGAATTATACAGCTACATATGGAAGCTTAGGAGGCATTATTATTTTGTTATTATGGCTCTATATATCAGGTATGATTATTATCATAGGCGGAGAGGTCAACGCGATTTACCGCCAAAAGCATCACAGTCTTTCCTAAATCATACACACACATATTACCAGGCAACAGACAAGGCATAAACAGCCATACTATAGGATGTAATCGAATACTTTTTAGAGGAGGATTACATTTCATGGCAAAGCACACAAAGAAAGACGGCGGTACAAAGCAAAAAGGAAAGAGCCGACCTAAACATAAAACAAGCGGCAGTCAAAATGGTCAAAACGGTTACCATTAAAAAAACAGCTTAGGGTTTTCCCTAAGCTGTTTCAGTTTTCTCTGTCTTTTCTTATTTTAAAAGGCGCAAGCTATTCAATATGACCAGTATCGTACTTCCTTCATGTCCAATGACACCAAAAGGCAAGTCGAGAAATTGAAGGAAATTGGAACAAATAAGGAAAATGATGACGGTGATGGAAAAGATAACATTTTGCTTCACGATTTTGTTCATTCTTTTTGAGAGTTCCATCGCTTCCGCAATTTTTGATAAATCATTTTTCATTAATACAATATCAGCTGTTTCTAGTGCTACATCGGTTCCTTCTCCCATGGCAATCCCGACATGGGCTGTTGCAAGGGCCGGTGCATCATTAATTCCGTCTCCCACCATCGCGACAGTCTCGAATTCCCCTTTTAGGTCTTTAATTTTGTTAACTTTTTCTTCTGGGAGGCATTCGGCCATATAATGGTCTACATGACATTCTTGAGCGATTGCTTCAGCCGTTTTCTCTCCATCTCCTGTCAGCATGATCGTGTAAACGCCAAGCCGCTTTAAGTGTTCCAGGGCAGAAGCGGTTTCTTCCCTAACGACATCTTTTAAGGCAAGAAGGCCGATGATTCCTTTTGAATCTTTGGCAAACACAATCGTTTTACCTTCCTCAGCAAGCTTGAGAGCAATGGAATTTTGAAAAGAAAGAGCTTCTTCTTTTCCGATAAACTCAGCTTTCCCAACCTTCCATTCCTCTTTCCCGACAGAACCGATGACTCCCCAGCCCGGTACATCTTCTAGATAATCAGGCGGTAACAATGGTTCACATCCTTGTTCTTTTGCATGTTTTACAATGGCCTGTGCCAATGGATGATTAGATTGGCGTTCAATGGATGAGATTTTTTGCAAAAACTCGGTTTCATTTACATCAGAGCGAATGATGACGTTTGTCACTTCCGGCTTTCCTTTTGTCAAAGTACCTGTTTTATCAAGGGCAATCGCTTGTAAGTGAGTAAGACGTTCCAGATGCACGCCGCCTTTAAATAAAATCCCTTTTCGAGCCCCGTTCGAGATAGCAGACAAAGAAGCGGGCATAATAGATGCAACGAGAGCACACGGTGAAGCGACAACAAGTAAGATCATAGCCCGGTAAAATGTCTCTGTCCAGCTCCAGCCAAGTACGTAGTGAGGAAGAAACATCATCACTCCTACACTAATTAGAATGATTTTCACATAGATTCCTTCAAATCTTTCGATAAAAAGCTGAGAAGGAGATTTTTCGCTTTGTGCGCTTTGTACGAGCTGAATGATTTTTTGAAACAACGTTTCTTGTGAATTTTTGGTGATTTCAACGGTAATGGCCCCTTTTAAGTTGACGGTACCCGCAAAGACTTCATCTTTTCCGGCCTTAAAAACGGGAACGGCTTCTCCAGTAATGGCGGATTGATCAATGGTTGTTTCACCTGTTACGATGATGCCGTCAGAAGGTAAACGCTCACCGGGTTTAACCAGGATGCAGTCGCCAATGGAAAGTTCGGATACATGGACCACTTCTTCTATTCCATTGCAGATACGAGTTGCTTGCTCTGGCTGGAGTTCCATTAAAGAATTGATTTCTCGATGACTTTTATTCATTGTATACGTTTCAAGGGCACCGCTTAATGCGAAAATGAAGATGAGCATGGCTCCTTCTGTCCAATAACCGATGATGGCCGATCCGATCGCGGCAAAAATCATCAGCATCTCGACATTCAGTTCCCGATTCTCAATGGTTTCTTCAATACCTTCTTTCGCTTTTGCGTATCCTCCGATCACATAAGCTAATACAAACAATGTAATAGATAAAGCTGACTCATTGTTTATGGATGCAATCCATCCGGCTAAAATAAGAAAACCGCATAATAAAGCCGCTATTAATTCGCCATGGTCGGAAAGGAAAGCGACGAAAGAAGAAGGTTTTTCTGCGGTTTTTCGTTTTGCTACTACATTTGCTTCCATACATATCACTCCTTTTTATTGATTGAAAAGGGGAATGCAACTTTCTCTTTGCTGTCTAACTATGGCTCTTAATCTTTCAGTCGTTTCACTTCTGCCTATAAAATCAAAGAGCAGTTACCCGCTCAGAAGTTTCAATGTCTTTCAAGATCGAACAGTCGCCTTCGCTTTTCTTTTCAATTGATAATTAGAATCAGAATCATTACCCCTAAAAAAGCATGAAAGCTGCCATCTAAATAGATAGCAGCATCTTTCGTTTCCCTATATTTATTTGCCCATATTATACCATGAATCCAAGGTGTTGAAAAAGATTATTTTCGATTAATATATGATGAACTGATTAATGAGTGATTAAAAAAGAGCCTGTCCTATAAGTCCTAATCAGCCGTAAAAATGGATGTTTACTGAAACGCCCCGTTACGAAACCTTTGATTGTACTGGATTTTCATAACGGAGCTTTCAGGAGGATGCATCAAAAGGGTACTTTTTCCCCTTTTGATGCATCCTCTTCGTAGAGGAAACTACTCTACAATTTCTTCATGATGATAATACACGGCATTATAAATGTGTTCAATATCGGCATCTGTCATATACATTAATGTCTCCCGGTCTAGCTCTCTCACCTTTGAAATAAATTCAACCATGTTTTTCCGTTCTTGTCTGCTCATCTTCATTAGCTCCTCTCAATCTTTTCCTGTTTTAATACAGTTTATTGTTGTTAATTGTATTATATAACAGAAAATTCTTTTTGTGTTAAATTTTTTGAAAAATAGGCAAAAAAAGTAAATGGATATAGGTAAACGGGAAGCATTGTCCCATTTACCTATATCCGTTAAGCGGCATCATGGAAAACCGACTTTTTTTGTTTGAAAGATTGTAAGGCAAAAAGAGCAAATAATAACATAAGGCTGATAACATAAAAAAAGCTGGCATTTGGAGAAAACTCAATGAATAAACCGCCTATAAAAGGCCCTATTATACTTCCGATGCCAAAAGCCATGCCACACATTAAATTTCCAGCAGGCAACAAATGTTTTGGGAGCAAATCTGTCATATAACTAATCCCAAGGGAAAAGGTCGACCCCACAAGCATACCGGCTGTGAATAAAGAAGCTACAAGGCCAATAGTGGATTGTTCCACGAAACTGGCACATAAAAAGGTTAGAAACCCGGAAGTCAACACGAAGACTAACACATTTCTTCTCCCGTACTTATCACTCAAAATTCCAAGCGGCAATTGTGACACGATGCTCCCGAAGGCAAAGGCAGGGAGAATGATGGAAACCTCTTCAATAGCAATGCCTTTTCGTAAAGCGTAAACAGGAAAGTTCCCATGAAGAGATGCCTCTAAAAAACCATAACAAAAAGGTAAAAGCAGTGAAATCCAAGCGTATTTCATTACTTGGCCGAAGCGTCTTGCAGTACTTGAAAAAGAAGGGGAAGCATCGTCTTGGGCTGGATATTCATTCTTTAACAGAAAAATTAAGCACCATACAGTTAAACTTGTCAGGCCTGTAATTATAAAGGGTAAAGACGAATGGAGATGCAAAAGCGGAACGATTGAAGGTCCAAGAGCAAATCCAAGTCCGAAAGAAATTCCATAATACGACATATTGCGGCCAAGTTGATTGGAAGCGGAAGAAGACGTGATCCATGTTTGAGTACCGAAATGCAGCGCATGATCTCCGATGCCGATAAATAATCGCAATAGGAACCAAAACCAAAATGATTTCCATAAAGGAAAACAGAAGAGGCAAATGATAACAAGCATGCCTCCATAAAGAAGAAAAGACTTATATCCGTATTTTCGCAATGGGTGTTCCATAAAAGGAGATGCCAGCAGAATGCCAATATAAAGGGCCGTTGCATGCAAACCGTTTAGGGAAGAAGAAATCCCGCTTTGCTCAAAGATGATGGAAATAACGGGCAGAAGCATGCCTTGAGAAAAACCTGAAATGCCAACGATCATGACTAATATCCAAAGGTGCATATTGTTTATTTTCATAAGTATATCTCCGCTGGTTGATAAAATGATTTCTTTTTGATGGTATAGGTTGTAGAACCGTCTTGCAAGAGATTTTTAATACAGGATATACATCTGGGGAATTTAACAGGCAGTGAAACTCACCTAAAGAAAGCTTTCTTTGCCCCGCACTGATTTGGTGGTTCAGCTGTATCATTTGTATGCTTGAAAAGGTTATGCTATAACAAAGAAAAGGAGTGAGAAACATGGAATTCAAAATGAAACCAGAGACGGGATTTACGGCCCAATTACCGTATGGGGAGTTACATATTGCAGGAGAAGAAGAATACGGTTTTCGTCCATATCAGCTTATGGTCTCGTCGATTGCGGTATGCAGTGGAGGAGTTTTACGTAAAATTTTGAAAAAGAAGCGTCTTGAAGTAGAGGATATGACGATTCAAACAGAGGTTGTACGCAATGAAGAAAAAGCTAATCGTCTTGAGAAAATCCATATTCATTATGTAATAAAGGGAAACAATTTACCGAAAGAAAAAGTAGAGCAATCATTGGAGCTTGCTCGTAAAAACTGTCCAATGGTTCAATCCGTTGTAGGAAGCATTGAAGTGACAGAGAGCTTTGAGCTTATCTGAATTCGAGGGCCAGGGTCTTTATCCCGGCCCTTCTTGATCTCACATAAACAACAGTAAGAACGCCATTCATGGAAACTTCCTTTATTGAAGTACCTCTGGTTTGCTCCCCGCTTTTTCGTAATAGCGAATACTTCCCGGCGTAAGCTGAAGCAATACATAGTCTGGATCATCTGGACTGCTTAGCCATTCCGTTAAATAATCATTCCAATATTTGTTTTTTAACTCCTGATTATCAGAGATGGCAGCTGTTGCTTCAATTTCAACGTAGGAATCATTCCATCCTTTTCCTTCATATCCTAGTAATACATGGACATTTGGGTTTTGTTTAATTTCATCTACCTTGTGAGTATCTTTATTGGTTGCCGTGTATAATACTAAATCTTCATGAAAAAATATCATAAATCGAGAATAGGGACGGTTGTCTTGAATGGTTGCTAAGGTTCCGATTTTATGATTGCTTAAAATGGTCAAAACTTTATTTTTGAGCTCTTCTGACATGTCTTCAACTCCTCATTTTAAAAATGTCCATCCTTAATCTTCCTGATTGGCTAAAGTTTTAAACATGAAAATAAAAGTAAAAGCGAATAACTAAGAAAGAAGATGTTTATAAGTAAAAGGAAAAGGAAATAGTTTAAAAAGTAATTTTTATGTAAATTATACCAAAATCCCCTATTCTTAATGTTTATCGATTCTTATAATAAAAAAGGTAAAAAATAAAAAAGAAGGTGCTTGATTATGGTTAATAAGATATTTTTTCTGGCGGTATTAATCGGTGTTCCTTTATCTGTAGCTGGGAGCTTGATGCACTGGTCACCTGTTTTATTATTTGTTATTTATTGTTTAACAATCATTGCACTTGCCAGCTACATGGGAAGAGCAACAGAAAGTTTGGCGGTTGTGGCAGGACCTCAAATCGGAGGATTGTTGAATGCGACATTCGGTAATGCAGTTGAGTTGATCATCTCGATCTTTGCTCTCAAAGAAGGTCTTGTGGAAGTGGTCCTGGCTTCGTTAACGGGTTCTGTTCTTGGAAACTTGCTGTTGGTAGCAGGTTTATCCTTTTTTGTCGGCGGATTAAAATATAAGCGCCAGGAGTTTAACGTCTATGATGCACGCCATAACTCCGGCCTGTTGATGTTTGCGGTTATTGTCGCATTTGTCATTCCTGAAGTGTTTGCACAGGGAATGCCTGAAGATAAAACATTGACATTAAGTATTGGAATTTCTATCATCTTAATTTTGCTTTATTTATCGGCTCTATTTTTCCGTTTGGTTACGCATCGCGGGGTATATCAGCATAAAAGTGATCAAGTAGAAGAGCATGAAGAAGCAGAATGGGGAAAAGGAAAAGCTCTTGCCATTTTAGCTGTAGCAACAGTTGCTGTTGCTTACGTATCCGAAAATCTTGTACATACATTTGAAGTGGTAGCTGAGCGGTTTGGTTGGAGTGAACTATTTATTGGGGTTATTATCGTTGCTATCGTAGGAAATGCGGCAGAGCATGCCTCAGCGATTGTCATGGCATATAAAAATAAAATGAACATTGCGGTTGAAATTGCTGTGGGATCGACATTGCAGATTGCTTTATTTGTAGCGCCTGTTCTTGTCCTGGTTTCACTTTTATTTCCGACAACGATGCCTCTCGTATTCACTATGCCTGAACTCATTTCAATGGTCACGGCGGTTTTATTGATGATTGTTATCTCTAATGACGGCGACACAAACTGGTTTGAAGGAGCAACGCTCTTGGCTGCCTACGTTATAATGGGAATCGGTTTTTATCTACTGTAAATAGAAGGCCGTGAGTAAAGTACACTCACGGCCTTCTATATTATATACGAAAAAAGCCTTTGTCTTTCATTTGAAAGACAAAGGCTTTTTTCAAGCTGATTAAGTATTAAGAATCTCCCTCCCTGTCGTATAAGTCTTTAAATGGCTAGGTCTCCCTCCTTTTCTTTTTGAAGGATGTAATAAGACTATATGAGGTATTTATTTTGAATATTCCACATTTTTGTTAACGTTTTCATTTTGAGTTGGAAATGAATAATTTTTCCGTGAAAGAGAGGATAAATAAAAAAGTTTTTGAAAAAACTATACGTGATGATTTGAATGGAAAGGAGCCTATCTATGCTTCGGAAGATATCATTGTCAATTATTGTTCTTTATTCTTTATGTATCACGCCATTTCAAGCATATGCGGCTGAAGGGAACCAGCAGCAAACCTCTTCTTCAGTAAAGGTGCCGAATTCAACCTTAAATATCTCAAAAGAAAATACATATCCTAATGCTACACAGGATATGCCGTATTTACAGCCAAGTGAATTGGCCAAGGAGTTATTGGATACATCCAATGTCAAAATCGAAAATCCTGACTTGATTCGAATGCTGAATGAATCGACAATTTCAAAATCCGTTTTGGGGCTGGGCTCCCGAGCAACCATTTTTTTAGGGCACTGGCCATTGAATTATGAATCAACAGAAACGACTACAAATTGGGAATATCAACGAATCAATGCGAATCTCTTTGATAATCGGGCAGGGAAAATGCCTTACCAAATTCGCTATAAACAAGAAGAGCAAAGGCAAATTAAGGGCGGGCTGACAGCGAGAGTTCCAAACGTAGAACATGTAAAGCAAATGATGCTGTTAAAAGCAATGTCAAAAACGAATTTGCCTTTAGCTTTCACCACCGTTATAGGAGCGGGAACGAAGAAAGACCAAGTATATAACGTACCGCCCAAAAAAGTGGGTTATTTATACGGTTATGCGCCTGCTGTAAATGAAAAAGGGAAAGTAACTTACGGTGAGGTATACCTTGTATTAAAAGGAACAAAACGAATGATTATCGTAAAAAACGTTACTTCTCAAGGAATCGGGGCGTGGATCCCTGTACAAGATTATGTTTCATTCGGCTTTGCGGTTTATGATCACCATAGATAGAAGAAAAAGAGTAAGGCTGATTCAAGGGGGAAAAATCTTCTGAGTCAGCCTCACTCTCTTTATGCTGCTCTTATCGGGCAGCAAATGTTGAATTGTATCTTATAAAGATAGGCGAGAGGTTTTTTTGGTAAAGTCTTCAGTTGGATAGTAGCTGTTTTTTACTAAAATATTTGGTCCAAGGCATTGTACGTTTGGGCAATGGCAGCTCAATTGCGCAGAGAGAGAAGATTGCTGCCAAGTTTGAAAAGCTTCCTGAAGCGTATGTGTTTGAACATTGCCTAAAGGAGGAGTATCTCCGAAATCCGTTACAATAATATCTCCGTTAAAAATATTCACATTTAAACGAGAACGACCGTCAGGATCATTTCGTACCGTCACATTTTTACTTGTATACAGTCGTTTCAGTAAGTCTAAATTTTCGTCGTTATCACTACAAGGATAAAATGGTAATGTTCCAAACAACATCCAAACATTTTCGTCTCTAATGTCTAATAAGTGATGGATAGCGGAGCGCATGTCTTCAAGCGATAAAGTTTCAAGAGTGCTGGCAAAATCGCTTGGATACATGGGATGAACTTCATGGCGCTTACATTCCATCTCATCCACAATTTGACGATGGATCTGTTCAATGTGCGGAAGCGTTCGTTTGTTTAACATCGTTTCAGCTGACACGATGACGCCTGCTCTTGATAATGCTTTGCTGTTCTCAATCATACGCTCAAAATATTTCGCACGTTGTTCATAAGTTGGTTTGCGCTCCATCATGGCAAATCCTCCTTCCGCAAAGTCATCAATGGTTCCCCAATTATGAGAAATATGCAATACGTCCAAATATGGAGCGATGAGTTCGTAACGTGACAAATCCAACGTTAAGTTTGAATTAATTTGCGTACGTACTCCTCGTTCACGGGCATACTTTAAAAGAGGGAGAACGTAATTTTTGACAGAAGACATAGAGAGCATCGGCTCCCCTCCTGTAATGCTCAATGAGCGAAGGGTTGGTATTTCCTCCAGACGTTTGATGAGCAATTCAATCGGGAGGGCGACGGGGTCTTTTGGTTGCAGCGTGTAACCTACTGCACAATGCTCACATCGCATATTACAAAGGGTGGTTGTCGTAAACTCCACATTGGTTAAAGTAGGCATGCCATATTGTTTTATGTCTAAATAAGCTTCCCATGGATCATAGGAAGGGGTAATGGGTTGAAGTGATGAAATTTTATTCATAAAAGACTCCTTTAAATAAAATGAAAGCCAACGACTATTATGAAATTTATTGAATGAAGTTGTCAATTATGAATTCATTCGTTAGGATTAAGTGAGAAGCAAGAAGGGAGCGAATAACGTATGGGAAACGCAGTTCAAGATAAAGACGCACAAGTCGATTATTTAAAACAGCGATTAAATATGTTTCTAGATGTATTAGATGCCATTGAGCCGGAACATACTGACTTAGAGGACATTGATCGCCTTATTCAAATGATTGACGATTTAGAAATGAAATGTGAACAATTTAAAAAAGACTCAAAATAGGAGGATGTGTCAAAAGAGGTGCTTTTACCTTTTTGACACATCCTCTTTTTATTTTGTCTTTCGCTAAAAAATTCAAAGGAGTATAATGTTTAATGTAGATTATATATTAGAAAACCGACACTAATAGGGGATTGGGAGGAGACTAGGAATGGATAAGTTACGCGAAAGTATGTATGAGCTGATTGTCGAAACATCAACAAAGCTGCCAAAGGATGTACGTCGTGCTATCGCTAAAGCAAAGGCGCAAGAAAATGAGGGAACACGTGCGGCAATGTCTTTAGCTACTATTACAAATAATATTGTCATGGCAGACGAAAATATCTCGCCTATTTGCCAAGATACCGGCTTGCCGACGTTCAAGATTAAAACACCGGTTGGTGTGAACCAATTGGAAATTAAAGAGGCTATTTACTGGGCCATTGCAGAAGCTACAAAACATGGAAAGCTTCGTCCGAACTCGGTTGATTCACTGACAGGGGAAAATAGCGGGGATAACCTCGGAATGGGTACACCTGTCATTAAATTTGAACAATGGGAAAAAGATTATATAGATGCACGCCTCGTTTTAAAAGGTGGAGGCTGTGAAAACAAGAACATTCAATACAGTTTGCCGTGTGAACTTGAGGGATTAGGAAAAGCCGGACGGGATTTAGACGGCATTCGCAAATGTATTTTACATTCTGTGTATCAAGCTCAAGGGCAGGGATGCAGCGCTGGGTTTATCGGTGTAGGCATCGGCGGTGACCGTACGTCCGGCTATGAATTGGCAAAAGAGCAATTATTCCGAAGTGTAGACGATGTAAACCCTAACGAATCATTAAAAGAGCTTGAAGAGTACGTAATGGAAAATGCTAATAAGCTTGGAATCGGTACGATGGGATTCGGCGGCGAAACGACGCTGCTTGGCTGTAAAGTGGGCGTTATTAATCGTATTCCGGCAAGCTTCTTCGTTTCCGTTGCTTATAACTGCTGGGCGTTCAGACGTTTAGGTGTGAAACTGAATGCAGAGACAGGGGATATCCAAGACTGGTTCTATCAAGAAGGTGAACTCATCGACTTCTCGAAAGAGCAACAGGCAGAAGAGCAAGCCGATACTTCTTCTGAAACAAAAGAGGTGGTGCTGCAAGCTCCAATCACGGAAGAGCAAATTCGTGAATTGAAGGTAGGAGATGTTGTACGCATTACAGGTATGATGTACACCGGACGCGATGCCATTCATAAATATTTAAGTGATCATGATTGTCCGGTTGATTTAAATGGACAAGTTATCTATCACTGTGGCCCGGTTATGCTCAAGGATGAAGATGGTAAATGGCATGTGGCGGCAGCTGGTCCAACAACCAGTATTCGCGAGGAGCCTTACCAAGGTGACATCATGAAAAAATTTGGAATCCGTGCCGTTATTGGTAAAGGCGGTATGGGACCGAAAACATTAGCGGCACTAAAAGAGCATGGCGGTGTTTATTTAAATGCTATCGGCGGTGCAGCTCAATATTATGCAGATTGTATCAAATCTGTTGAGGGAGTTAACTTCATGGAATTCGGTGTTCCAGAAGCGATGTGGCATCTCCGTGTAGAAGATTTTAAAGCGGTAGTAACAATGGATTCACATGGGAATAGCTTGCATGCAGATGTAGATAAATCATCTCTTGAAAAACTGGCCCAATTTAAAGAGCCGGTATTCAAGTAGAAATATTTTCTCACCCCCAATGTTTCACATGAAACATTGGGGGTTTTACTGTTCTTTAAATGAAAAGCAAACTTATCCTTTTTCAATTGAAAGAATTACCCGTTTATGGAAGCATCTTTTATGGAAAACAATGCAGTGCATGAAAGGGTGGCTGAGACAAACACTAAAAATAAAAAACAAGAGGGGTGATACTCATGTTTAAACGTATTTCTTTGTTATGTTTAACGATAGGGCTTAGTTTTTCTGTCATGCAAACGGGAACTTTGGCGAGTATGTATTCCAACAAACCGATACATTGGGGATTTGCTAAAAGCAAGAATCACGAACCTGCATCAGCTGGTAAAGAACTTGATGAGTTGCTGGCTAAATATGATTCCTTTTACATTGGACATACGAAGGAAAAACACATTTACTTAACCTTTGATAATGGATATGAAAATGGTTATACAGAAAAAGTGTTAGATGTATTAAAAGAGAAAAAAGTACCTGCCGCTTTTTTTGTTACAGGCCATTATCTAAAAGATCAACCAGAGTTAGTTAAACGAATGGTAAAAGAAGGACATATTGTCGGAAATCATTCATGGCATCATCCAGACTTAACTCAAGTAAGTGATAAGCGTTTGAAAGAAGAACTTCAAAAAGTGAAAGATGAATATAAGCAAATTACGGGCCGTGACGATATGAAATACTTGCGACCGCCCCGTGGAATTTTCAGCGAAAGAACGTTAGCGTTATCCAAGCAAGAAGGATATACGACAGCTTTTTGGTCACTCGCTTTTGTTGATTGGATTACGAATCAGCAGAAAGGCTGGAAATATTCGTATGATAACATTATGCGTCAAATTCATCCAGGCTGCATTTTATTGCTTCATACGGTATCAAAAGATAATGCTGAAGCCCTTTCACAAGCCATTGAGGATTTGCGTAAGCAAGGATATGAATTTCATAGCCTGGATGAATATGTATTGAATGAGGCTAAAGTGAATCCTATTTTATTTCAGCCAAGATAGATCCTCTAATTAAATAAGAGGATGATCCAAAGGGCAAAATCACCCCTTTTGGATCACCTCCTTTTTGTTTTGTCTATATACATTCCATTTAATAACTAGACACGTTTTCAGTTTATCGAAAGATATTCACAATCAGCGGTCCGGACAACTCGAATCCGCTTAGGTCTAGAAAGTTCGGCATGGCCGTTTTTTAGTCATGTCGAATTTTCTAAATCGATCTATATAGTTCCAGTACACATTCCTTTGCTTTTCTTAGTGGTATAATGAAAGCGAAATAAGGAAAATCATGTACTAAAGTGAATAGAGTTATTTTTATTCAAATTCAAATATGTTACACGGAGAACGTGTATGAGTTGTGCCGTTTTCTCCTTTACCGGAATAAAACCCTATGTTAAGGTATGAAGATGTTTAAGCTTTTAAAAACAAATAAGTTGAGGTTTTAGAAATGAACAAAACAAATACAGGCATCAAAATGAAGCAAGGGCAGACCGTTTTATTGACCATTAAAAGAATGGGGATTAACGGAGAAGGTGTCGGTTACTATAAAAAGCAAGTGGTTTTCGTTCCGGGCGCGCTCCCAAATGAAGAGGTATTTGTAGAGATTACGAATGTTCAGCCCAATTTTGCAGAGGGAAAGGTAAAGCGTATTAAGACGAAATCTCCGGAGCGTATTGCACCGGTATGTCCGATTTATGAACAATGTGGAGGATGTCAACTCCAGCATTTAACATATGAATCCCAGCTTAAACAAAAGCGGGATATTGTCATGCAATCTTTTGAAAGACATAGTTCTCTGAAGAATCTCGAGCAAAAGGTAGCCAATACGATTGGAATGGAAGAGCCTTGGAGTTATCGAAATAAAGTGCAGTTTCAAGTGGGGATGAAAAATCAAAAGGTGATTGCTGGACTCTACGGATTGAATTCACATCAGTTAATCGATATTGAAACATGTCCGATTCAACATAGTGCGACCAATAAGGTAACGGCAGTTATAAAAATGATTTTACAAGATTTACAAATTCCTGTTTATGATGAACGTAAACGAAGCGGCATCATTCGTACCATTATTTCAAGGGTGGGGTTTGAAACAGGAGAAGTACAAGTTGTGTTAGTGACGAGTCAAAAGGAAATTCCACGGAAAAATATGCTTATTGAGGAAATAAAGAAACGCCTGCCTGAAGTAACATCCATTATGCAAAATATTAATGGGCGAAAAACATCGTTAATTTTTGGGGAGGAGACGGTTCATTTAGCAGGTGAGGAGGTCATTCAGGAAGTTCTTGGAGATCTTTCGTTTGAATTATCGGCAAGAGCCTTTTTCCAGCTGAATCCAATTCAAACCGTAAAGCTTTATGATGAGGTGAAAAAAGCTGCCAGCTTAACGGGAACTGAAAAAGTTGTCGATGCATATTGCGGTGTAGGTACAATTGGTTTATGGCTCGCTAAAGATGCAAAAGAGATTAGAGGAATGGACACCATTGCCGAGTCTATTGAAGATGCGAAAAAAAATGCCCGAAACCATGGATACCATAATGCCAAATATGTAGTGGGACAAGCGGAACACTGGATGCCGAAATGGGTGAAAGAAGGGTGGAAGCCAGATGTGGTCATCGTCGATCCTCCTCGGACAGGATGCGATAAAGAGCTGCTCACATCCATTATAAAAGTAAAACCTAAAAAAGTGGTATATGTGTCATGTAACCCGTCTACTCTTGCAAAAGATGTGGAAAAACTGGCGAAATTTTATCAGGTAGAATCCATTCAGCCTGTGGATATGTTTCCTCATACTGCTCATGTTGAAACTGTAACTAAACTTTTACTTAAATAATTAGAATAAATCAAAAAGAATGGAGGAAATGACATTATGTCTAATTTGCCAAATTGTCCAAAATGTAATTCAGGGTACACTTATGAAAACGGAAGTCTTTTCGTTTGTCCGGAATGTGCTCATGAATGGAATTTAGAATCAGAAGCTGAAAATAGTGAGAATAAAACGGTTGTTAAAGATGCAAACGGAAATATCTTAAACGATGGTGATTCTGTAACAGTCATCAAAGATTTAAAAGTAAAAGGAAGTTCATCAGTTGTAAAAATCGGTACGAAAGTAAAAAATATCCGTTTAGTTGAAGGAGATCATGATATTGATTGCAAAATTGATGGATTTGGAGCCATGCAATTAAAGTCTGAATTTGTTAAAAAGGTATAAATACGGTTTAAGACAACAAGAACGAATTGGATAAAATATATTTTATCCACAATTTTATCCTTATGATAAACCTTTATTTATAGGATATTCACAGAGTTATACACAATATCCACATAATTTGTGCACAAAATCCTATAAAAATGACAAATGTCCGAAACACTAATATAGAAGGTTGCATGTAATTTATACACAATATCCACAGTGTTGTGGATAAAAATGTGTATATATTTAATTTTTATAAAAAGTGTGAATATATAATGAATAACTTTTTATAAAAATTAAAAGGTGAATAAGAAATATTAAAAAGCAAACGGAAAAGCTTGTGTGTTCTGCTTTTCCGTTTGTCTGTGTAATAATCCAATTTTAACGATTAAGTAAGCGCTAAATCGTTAAATGTTTACTATCCCGTATTATAAATGGAATTAACATTCTCCGTTAAAAAAGGTTTTGACTTTGCCTGTCTAACAGGGAGTAAACCCTCTACGGATGAAAATTCTCTTTATCTTCTGCTTTTATTCATCTCATTGACGCGAATTCCAGCTGCTTGGGCTCTTGCTAATGCCTCTAAATCCTCTTGATCCGCTTTCTCCATGGAAAATTCTACATCATATCCATCTGATTTTAAATTCTTCGGTACTTGAGGCAAGTTTGCTTTACTTTTAGATCCTCCACCGCGAGATCTGCCCATTTGAAAGCCCTCCTTTAAAACATTTGAACAATTGTTCTTTCATATTGTGTGTTAAAAGGAGGGCGGTATGTATGAAAGATATTGTCAGCTTAATGTCTCGCTTTTTTAGGGGTATATCCGCCTGCCTGATCTGCCATCTTGAAATCCCGAGCATAAGATACTTCTTGACAGCTGCTTAACGTACTTTTTGTTTTGTCACGTTTTTTCTTTTCAGCCATGTTCAATCCCTCCAAGTCAATATAGTTGTTCTTTACATTTCCTATTTTGACCAATCTATTTCCATTTCAAACAAATGATTTCACGTTGATGGCTATTTTCTCCACGAAAGAGGGCTAAGGAAAACTTCTCTCAGTGGGGTCTTAATGCCCGTTAATACGGGGTAAAAAAGAGGTATCTGAACATTGCACGATTTCTGTGCTTTCAGATACCTCTTAACTGTATGGTTTCAAACCGTTTAGCTGTTTCGCTTCTATTATTGAGAATGCCGTCTCTTTTTCAGGGAGTTTCAACATCCTATCTATAAAAGAGAACTTTCTCGAATTTTTATTATGCTTCCTTAAGGTGCTCTTCTTGAAGTTCTTGGCCGTTTCGTAAAATGTATAATGTGTAAAGGTCTTTGGAGATTTCATATAAATTATAGATGTCCCCTTTTTGGTTGATTTCTTCGTAAAGGCTTTTGCTTGTTTCATTTGCTAATGTCACGTAAGGAAGCTTTTCCGCTGCTTTCATGGAGCGAACGTTAACTTTACGAATGCGCATGAAAATACGTTCGATTCCCAGCTCGTAAAACAGTTCATTAAAAAATGCTTCTTTTGCTATTTGATTATAGCCTTTTCCGTGATACGGCTTTCCCAGCCATGTACCAAGAAACCCGGCATTATCTTGTACATCAAATAAATTGATCGTACCAATTGGATTGCCCCATTCGTCTGTAATCGTACGAGAAATAATTTCCCCGTGTTCTTCCGCTTCTAATGTTTGTTTTGTAATAAATAAAAACTCCTCGTAAGAATGGGCTTTATGACGCACAAAAGGGAAGACGTCCGGATGCACCATTAGTTCATATAAAGCCTGACAGTCATGTAAGTCACGTTTTTTTAACATAATGTTTCCCTCCCACTCGAGGGCAGACCACGACTGTTGGCCCCCCACCCTCGAAATTTTTTATAAAAGATTAAAAAATTTCGGGGTGGGAATCGAACCCACTAGAACCAGTAACGACTGGTGGCGCACCATTTGCCTTCCCATTCAAAATAAACGGAATGTATTTGAATGTTTTATCCAATTGTAAGCAACTTTTGATGAAAAGATGACTCTTACCATACGTATCATACTAAAAAAAATTTAAAAAAGAAATAGATAATTTGTTAATTTTTTTTAAATAATATTTCACCATTAATCATGGTTAAAATTGGCTTAGCTAAGTAATGAAACGGATGATGGTTCCATATGACTATATCTGCATCTTTGCCTGTTTCTAAACTGCCGACTCGATTATCTACACGTAAGTTTTTAGCGGGATTAATGGTGATTCCTTCTAGTGCTTTTTGTTCATCGAGTCCTTCTCGTACAGCGAGAGAAGCACAAATATTAAGATATTGAATCGGGGTGTACGGGTGATCCGTTGTAATGGATACTTCTACACCATGGTCACAAAGAGCTTGGTAGGTTTTCCAATTCTTATTTTTTAATTCAATTTTAGAGCGCCTTGTTAAAGTTGGACCTACGCAGACTTTAAGGTTTTTTCCCGTCAGTTCTTCCGCTATTAAATGTCCTTCTGTACAATGCTCAATCCGAACGTCTAAATCGAATTCCTCTGCAAAGCGCAAGGCGGAGATGATATCATCAGCACGGTGCGCATGAATCCGAACGGGTATCTCACGTTTGAGCGCTCGAATGATCGGTTTCACACGTAAATCATCCACATTATCGCAATACTTAGCCCCGTAGAAAGCTTCACGCAGCATTCCCATAATGCCCATACGCGTAATCGATTCTTTATTGCCATGACTGTGAATGCGTTTTGGATTTTCACCAAGCGCAATTTTTAATCCAGCCGTCTTCTGTATTAACATGTCAGAAATGTTTTTTCCTGTTGTTTTAATGACCGAAGTAGTTCCTCCAATAACGTTCGCGCTTCCAGGCATAATATGAACGGTTGTAATCCCATACTGTACGGCGTCTTGAAATCCAGGATCGAGAGGGTGGACACCATCCAGGGCTCGAATATGAGGGGTAAGAGGCTCAATTGTTTCATTGGCATCGTTTCCAGCCCATCCTGTGCCTTCATCATAGAGGCCGAGATGGGTATGGACATCGATGAAACCCGGGAAAAGATATTGATTGCTGCAATCAATAATTTCCATGTCTTCTGAGGGGATGATATAAGGACTGATTTCTTTGATTTTCCCATCTTCCACCAGTAAGTCATGATGTGATAATACAGAGGAGGTAATAGGATAAATGGTCGCATTTTTAAATAAAACCTTTTTCATACTAAACTAAAACTCCTATCTACAGTTGCAAACTTTATGTTAAATGTTTTAATGCTCCCTTTAGTTTATCATATGAAAAAGTGTAATGGTGTTCGCCTAATTTTTGAGGTAAAACTCGTTGTCCTTTTAAAATTAATACACTCATTTCGCCTAAAAGCATTTTAAGGGCAAATTCCGGTACTGGAAGCCAATGAGGCCGATTTATTACATTCGCTATCGCTTGGCCAAATTCCTTCATTTTAACAGGATGGGGAGCAGTCACATTGACAGGACCATCTAGTTCTTCATGGTCGATGATAAAGGATATAATGCGGACAACGTCTTCAATATGGACCCACGATACCCATTGTTCACCTGAGCCGACCGTTCCTCCGGCAAAAAGCTGGTATGGGATCAGCATTTTAGGGAATGCGCCTTCATTTTTGCTAAGGATAATCCCAAAACGGGTAAGAACTGTGCGTATATTATATTGTGTGGCTTTTAGCGCTTCCTCTTCCCATGCTTTCACGGTATTCGATAGAAAGTCCTCTCCACCGGAAGGGGATGACTCCGTAAATGAAGCGTTTTTTGAGGTGCCATAAAAACCGACAGCACTGGCATTAATAAATACTTTTTTGGGAGTATTTTTCATCATTTCAACCAACTGTTTCGTAGTGGATATCCGACTATTAACAATGGCATTTTTCGTTTCTTTGGTCCAGCGTCCGCTATTTAAGGAGACTCCAGCCAAATTGATCACAACATCAGCCTCTTGAACGATGGATGAGGCATGCTCCCACTCGATATAATGAATCTTTTCTGAAGATGGGCGGGGACGTCTTGTTAAAATCCATATATCATGTTGCTGAGTGGAAAAAGAAGCTGTTAATGCTTTTCCGACAAAGCCCGTACCGCCTGCAATAACAATTTTCATGTTATCAGCTCCTGTTTATAATTTGTTATCAATGTTTTTCACCATGTATTCAAACGTTGAAACATGCATGCAGTTTGTATATTGTTAAGGAAGAAGAGAAGCTCTCGTCAATGAACCCAATTTTCTTGACGAAGCGGAATAAATTGTATGAAATGGGATGTTAGTTGTGCCAATTATTACAAAAATAACCACTCAAGCAAAAAATAAAGAGCGATATAACGTATATCTTGATTATGGAAAAGGCGAAGAATTCGGCTTTAGTGTTGATGAGTATGTCCTTGTCAAATTTCAGCTGAAAAAGGGAAAAGAGATTGATGACCTTGATTTGACTGAAATACAGTATGCGGATGAAGTCAAAAAAGCCTACAACTTAGCCTTAAATTATTTATCTTATCGAATGAGGTCAAAAAAGGAAGTATCTGTTTATTTAAAATCAAAAGATGTCGGAGAAATGGTTATTCGAGAAATTATCCATAAGTTGGATGAACAGCGCTATCTGGATGATTTGGAGTTTGCCAAAGCATATGCGCGTACGCAAATCAATACGACAGTCAAGGGACCGAATCTCATTCGGCAAGAGTTAAAAGAAAAAGGAATTGATAAAGAGTATATTAATATTAGTTTACTCGATTTTTGTTCGAATGACCAACTTCAAACTGCTCTTAAGGTTGCAGAGAAAGTAAAGGGGAAACATCAAAAGTTATCTGCGACAGCTCTAAGGCAAAAAATTGAACAGGCGCTTCAACAAAAAGGCTATTCCTTTTCCATCATTCAACAGCTATTTGACGAGTGGGATGTGGAAAAAGAGGACGAAGAGGAATGGGAAGCGTTAAAATATCAAGGATTAAAGGTTCATCGCCGTTATGAGAAATATAGTGGATGGGAATATGAACGGAGAATGAAACAAGCCTTATACCGAAAAGGTTTTTCCCTTGAACATATCGAACGGCTGTTAGAAGAATTAAAAGATCAAGAGTAACCGCAGTGGAAATATAATATTCTTGTTTTTGCACACTGAAAGCCCCCGTCATGAAATCATTTGGTTTTACTGGATTTTTAAGGACGGAGCCTTTCAGTAGGTTGACGCAAAGGGCTGTTTTCTCCTTTTGCGTCAACCTATAGGGTAATATCTTCGTTTTTATGCTGGTTTTCATAAATGATTCTTGCAATGTCACTTGGCGGCTTTAAACGACTTTTGTCTTTTATATGGTCTGTGGCATCCCAAAACGGGGTATCCATTCCGCCCATATATGCTCCGATTATGGATATAGTTGTACCCTCATATTCTTTTTGGAGGCTTTCTGTGAAGCCGCGAACAGCAAATTTACTTGCTGCATATACCGATTCGTTCACTTTCCCTCTTAACCCGGCTGTAGAAATGATGTTGATGATTTTACCGCTTGGTCTTGAAAAAAGATGCTTGATGAGAGCCTGCGTGACAAAAATGGTTCCTTTGACGTTGGTGTCAATCATCTCGTTTATTTCCTCTTCTTTTAATTGTTCAAACGCTCCGAAATATCCTGTTCCTGCATTATTGATTAACACGTCTACTTCATGTGAAAGTAGAAGGTTGTCGATATCCTGTTTTGGATTTTGAATATCCAGCTTATATATGTGGGCTTTTCCATTCTCTTGTTCAATGAGACGTTTCGTTTCTTCAAGCTTAGACAACGTTCGACCCGCTAAAATAGCATGGTAGTTGTCTTTTGAATAGAGCAGGGCCAATTCTCTTCCTAAACCTGTTCCAGCACCTGTAATCAAGACTGTTTTCATGGTAAATCCCCTTTCTTTTTTTGTTTTCCATCTATGTATTGTGGATGATAAAAGCAGGAACATGCAATATCTTTTGTTTCTTGTTAGAAAACATGAGTACTCAATCTAGATTAAGGCATACTCAACTCGTCTGATGCTGATTTTAAATAGGCGGGCGCCTTGCGCTTCTCTCAAGTGTTTTCGTATACTAACATAAGAAAAGGCTGTAATGCAAAGGCAATATTTGCGTTAATACATTCGGGAGATGGAAAGGGGAAATAGAATGCAGGACAAACGATACAGCGATATGAGCGAGTTGGAATTAAAACAAGAAATTGGTTCGCTTCAAGAAAAAGCAAGAAAAGCGGAACAAATGGGAATGGTTAATGAGTTTGCCGTTCTTGAGCGAAAAATTCTTCTTGCTAAATCTTATTTATTGAATCCAGATGAGTTTAAAGCGGGTGAGGTATATGAAATTGAAGGTGATCCCGGTACTTACTTCAAGATTGATTATATGAACGGTGTGTTTGCATGGGGTTTTCGTCTTGGAGCGAATATGAAAGAAGAGGCACTGCCGATTTCGATATTGAAAAAATGAAGGGGTAAGTTACGCTTATTGAAAATAGGAATGGGCCGCCTGTCAATCAATGTGATTTTGCTGGCGGCCCCTTTTCCCATGTGACTTAAAAAGAACTTTTCGTCACACTCATTTTTGAAAAAAAATGTTAAGATCGTTTTCGGGCTTCATGTTGTAAAATAATTAAATCTTGAGTTTGCTGCGTTTGTCCGTTTACCTGTGCATGAGCATGTTTCGGGTTTGCCCACGGTTGTTGAAACGGATTGGAATGTCGGTTATCAAAAAATTTTTTGTTTGTGTTTTTGCCCAAACGAAACACCTCCAACATGATTTGCTTTTCTATTCGTCTGTTCGTTGATTAGAAGCGTGCATTCTTTCTTGTGGATGTGTATTGATGGTACCGTTTGCTCGTTTAGAGGCGAATTCTGCTTTTGCTCTTGGTTCACCTTCAAATTTCTGGGTATGCTGGTTTGGAAAACCGTTTTGTTTATTCCTCATGGTAATCCTCTCCTTTTTAAGAGGGTTTATTAAATGCGTGCGCTTTTCAGGCACGCATGATTAGTATGATTCAAAAGCGAGCCGCTATGTGTGAAATTCCTGAAACAATATTGGTAAAAGAGGTGGAAAATATGGAGGATACATTTAAACGGCTTACAGATTTATTAGTGGAGAAGAATGAGAAATTATCTTATGCACAAGCTCGGACATGGATTGAATTGATGTGGGAGGATTTTGAAAGCACATATGCAAAAGCCGGTCGAAAATACCGTGGTCCAGAAATGACAGAACAAATCGTAAGACGCTGGATTCAGCAGTATGGTCCTGTTTTGCATGAAATGAAAACGGAAAATCCTAAATATAAACATTTAATTAATCGAGATGATCACCTCACTCATTAATAAAGGGAAGTAACTAAATGAACCGTCTTCTGCAGGATTGAGAAGACGGTTCAGCTGTTTTTATTGTTTTTCTTCTTATTCGGTTAAAGAGGATATTCGTTTGCCAGCAAGAGAGGGTTGTTTTAGTTGGGTAAATAATCCAGTTTTTTGCGCAGTTTTTGTTCGCTGAAAATCCACCCTGTATAAGAACAAATAATATTTAAGTCATAATCGAGCTGAACAACGGCCACAAATGGGTAATAGCCTTTGCTTCTGTATCGCAGGTCGATAAATCGTACTTCAATATGATCGTTATACTCTTCAATCTCCCACCGGTAAACAGGGGAAAAAGAGAGAAAAGCGGATAAATTACGATCTTCCTTTGCTGCATCGATAATATCTGATTCAGGAATCGGTACTTTATCGAACTCATCATAAACAATCACTTTGTTTTTGATTGCGCGTCCTACATAAAAATGGTTCTTGGCCGTAATCGCTAAATGCCAATGAGAAAATCGAAGCGTTGGAGAAATAATGAGGCTTGTGACATGCGGAATTTTTGCATGCACAGCCTTAGCCACGTTTCTTTGCATTCGAAAGCGTACGATATAATATATCACAAGAATGGCATAGACAATCAAAAATGTATAGCCGGGATGGGCACCTAATCCCCAAGCGATAATTCCTGCGATATGAACGAGGAAAATAAAGGGATCGAACGTATTAATAATGCCCAATGCAATCCATTTTTTCGTAAAAGGCCGAAGTGCTTGTGTTCCATATGCATTAAAAATATCCACAAACACATGAAGGATAACAGCCGTGAATGTCCATGCCCATAAATGTAAAAGATTGGCGGTTGGAAAAAAGAATGTAACAATTAAAATAATTAGTAACGGCCATAGCATGACGGCCGGAATAGAATGGGTAATACCGCGGTGATTGCGAATGTATGTCGCATTATTTTGCAACTTTAAAATGGTATCCAAATCAGGTGCAAGGGATCCGGCAATGGCTCCAACCATGATTGCTTGAGCGGTAGCGGGATGTGATGCTGCAACCGGATCAAGGGTAGCCAGTCCTCCCAATGCAATACCCATCGTAATATGAGTACCAGTATCCAAAGGCACAACCTCCTTTTTTATGATGTTGATTACCTCGCCAATGTTCATCTTATTATTAGTAAATTTTTTTATCTTTAATTAAACTATATAAGATAGTTTATTCCCTCTCTAACAGATGGCAAACTCCAGCTGATTGAAGGACTACATTATATTTATAGTAATACCTCGGAGGATATAACGTGAAACAAAGTAAAGATATTGTAAATCATTTTAACATAAAACAGTTTCAGGATGATCTCATTTCATGGTTTGAACAAGAACAGCGCATTTTACCGTGGAGAGAAAATCAAGATCCTTATAAGGTATGGGTATCCGAAGTTATGTTGCAGCAAACACGAGTAGATACAGTCATTCCTTATTTCAACAATTTTATTCAACAGTTTCCTTCCCTTGAAAGTTTAGCTAATGCAGATGAAGAAAAAGTATTAAAAGCATGGGAAGGACTCGGCTATTATTCGCGTGTTCGTAATTTACAGACTGCAGTAAAAGAAGTACAAGAACAGTATGGAGGAAAGGTACCGGATACGGCTGCAGAAATTTCAAAGCTTAAGGGGGTAGGACCTTATACAACAGGAGCCGTTTTAAGTATCGCATATGGAGTCCCGGAGCCGGCGGTAGACGGAAATGTTATGCGGGTTCTCTCCCGTATTCTTTCCATTTGGGATGATATCGCGAAACCGAAAACAAGGAAGTTGTTTGAAGATGTGGTCCGTCTCATCATTGCTAAAGACAACCCTTCTTATTTCAATCAAGGATTAATGGAATTGGGTGCCATTGTTTGTACACCAACGTCTCCGTCTTGCTTGTTATGTCCTGTACGTGAACATTGCCGGGCTTTCCATGAAGGAGTACAGACAGAACTTCCTGTCAAATCCAAAAAGAAATCATCTAAAACGGTTCAACTCACAGCCGCCGTGTTAACCGATGAAGAAGGGAAAGTATTGATTCATAAACGACCGGGAAAAGGCTTGCTGGCGAATCTATGGGAATTTCCCAATGTAGAAATGGCAGAAGGAGCGGGTTCGGAACAAGAACAATTTAGAGCGTATGTATGGACCGATTATCGTGTGAAAGTATCCTTGCATGAACCGTTTGCATCCATTCAGCATGTTTTTTCCCACCTTGTATGGAATATACAAGTTTATCGAGGGACGCTGGATTCAGAGATTGAAGAAACGCCTATCATGAAAAAAGTAACGTTTGAGGAATTAAAAGACTATGCTTTTCCGGTTTCTCATCAAAATATTTTAAAGGCCTTTAAAGAAGCGGCTTTCAAAGGATGAGGTATCCTTTAAAAGCCGCCTAATGAAAATCAACCTTCATTAAGGTTTGAACATATCAAAGTTTTTAATGAGTGATTAATCGTAGGAGATTTTTGTGCCATGGGTGTAGTCCGCTTCTTGGCGTCTCATCCCGCCTCTTGCTTCAATCTCTTTTATGATTTCACGATGAATGGTCTGTCCTTCTGCATTCAAATAAGGAACCATTTGTTGAAGTGAATGATGAAAATATTGTAATTCACTGTCTTTCCATTCCTTTTTGGAAGTCATGGATAATTCCGTCATGTCACGACCTACATACATGTGTCGTTCACCTCTATTTTAGTAAGATGACTTTGTCAATTTGTTTTTATCCCGCATCGTGCGGGCCTAACTAACCATGAACGTAAAAATTCTGTCCATGGCTCGTTTCGCTTTATTTTGGCAAAAAAGCTTGTTTCCTATACAATACAAGTAACGATGGAATTTTAAGGAGTGATTAGGTTGTCACAAAAAGTAGCTCTTGTTACAGGAAGCAGCAGAGGGATTGGGAAAGAAACCGCTCTGCGTTTGGCAAAGGAAGGATATGATCTTGTTATCAACTATGCCAGAAGCAAAGCAGCAGCTGAAGAAACGGCAAAGGAAATAGAAGCACTTGGAAGAAAAGTGTTAATCGTACGGGCGAATGTTGGTAAAGTAGATAAAATTAAAGAAATGTTTGCTGAAATCGATGCGGTTTTTGGCAGACTGGATGTGTTTATCAGCAATGCCGCTTCAGGTGTATTGCGCCCAGCCATGGAACTTGAAGAAAGTCATTGGGATTGGACGATGGATATTAACAGCAAAGCTTTTTTATTTTGTGCACAACAAGCAGCCAAATTGATGGAAAAAACGGGCGGAGGAAAAATTGTGACCATTAGTTCTCTCGGCTCGATTCGATACTTGGAAAATTACACAACCGTCGGAGTCTCTAAAGCGGCTCTCGAAGCCCTTACACGTTATTTGGCAATTGAATTGGCGGCTAAAAACATTGTGGTCAATGCGGTTTCAGGGGGAGCGGTAGATACAGACGCTCTCAAACATTTTCCGAATAGAGACGAACTGCTGGAAGATGCAAAAGCGAATACTCCTGCTGGAAGAATGGTCGAAACAGCTGATTTGGCTAATGCGGTTATGTTTTTAATCTCGGATGCCGCAAGTATGATTCGCGGTCAAACCATCATTGTAGATGGCGGACGCTCGCTAATGATGTAAAGAAATAATTTTATGGATAGTTCTTTTACCTCCGGGGCAGATTAATTGTCGTGGAGGTGATTAACAATGGCAAACAACTTTCAAAACCAAGCTAACAAAACAGTTTCTGGTACTAACGTACAACACGTAAAACAACAAAATGCTCAATCTGCAAGTGCAGGTGCAGCAGGCCAATTCGGCACTGAATTCGCTTCTGAAACTAACGTACAAGAAGTGAAACAGCAAAATGCTCAAGCACAAGCAAAAAAACAACAAAATTCTTAATTGACTAACCAAAAAGGTACTTCCTCATTCGTGGGAGTACCTTTTTTCAGTGCGTCCAAACTTTTATTGTCGCGGTCAAGGAAGAACCATGGGTGGCAAGGATTTCGAAGGTAGTCCCGCAAGGCATAGCTGTTCTTAGTTGGAAGACGGGTTGTTTGATTTCTTATGAAAGTAGCGGGAGCGACAAAACTTCTTGAAAGTCTACATATCTCGTCAAAGGATTCAACGCATTGAAGCAAGAATGTAAGTACGGTAAAGATATGGTGCTGCAAGTGTATAAGGAGGGGGAAAAAATGAGTCATTTCGATCTATTGGTGGGTCAACAGTTAGAAACGATGGATCAGTTACTGTTCTTGCAATCGGAAATTGAGCGGTGTCAGGAAATTGAATTTGAACTTCAAAAGCTGCAAGAGGAAGCCCAACTAAAGAGTGTTCGTGAAGAAATTACCTCCATGAAAATACAGTTAAGAGAAATTCAAAGGACTTTTGAGGAACAGACTGCTGAAATTATAAAAACGTATCAAGCGACTGTGTCATAAGGGAGCTTTGTTTTTGGAACGGTTTGCAAGGGATTTATCATTTGCATATAAACATAAGAGGCTTTCCGTAATTCTTTAGCCAACCACAAGAACTGATTTTTACCGAAGGGCCCCGTCACAAAAACCTTGGTCTTACTGGGTTTTCCTGATGGGGCTTTTTAGGAGGATGGATCAAAAGGGTTTCTTTTTCCCTTTTGACCCATCCTCTTTGTTTTAAATTGGCTCTTAAATCGCTATAATAATATAAATAGGGAAAAAACGACATATACATGCTAAGATTTATATTATGACGGATTACTAAACGAATATATTCTAAAAGCGCGATGTCCTGTACGTCGGAGGTTTAGAAAGCGCTAAAGGAAAGTAGGGGAGTAAAAATGGGCTTTCCCATCGAAGGAGAAACAATTCAAATACATAGCTATAAACATAATGGGAAAATACACCGTATATGGGATGCCACGACTATTTTAAAAGGTTCCAGAAGTATGGTAATAGGCGGTAATGACCGTACGGTTGTGACGGAGTCAGATGGACGGACGTGGATTACCCGTGAACCAGCCATTTGTTATTTTCACGCGAACTATTGGTTTAACATTATTGGAATGCTTAGGGAAGACGGCATTTATTATTATTGTAACATTAGCTCGCCGTTCATTCATGATGAGGAAGCATTGAAGTATATTGACTATGATTTGGATATTAAGGTTTTTCCGGATATGACATATGTACTGCTCGACGAAGACGAATATGAACGCCATCGCCAGCAAATGAATTATCCGGATGTGATTGATCGTATTTTACACGAAAATGTAGAAACATTAAAAAATTGGATTCGCCAGCGAAAAGGACCATTTGCACCTGATTTTATTGATACTTGGTATGAGCGATATTTAACTTACCGGAATCCTTAAGTCTAGCCGAAAAGGATGACTCAAAAGGTTAAAAAATATCTTTTGAGTCATCCTGCTGAAAGGACCCTTCATGAGAATCAAGTAAAATCAAGGATTCTGTGATGGGTCCTTTTAGCAAAAATTATTCTTGCGGCCCGTTTATAACTTATGGGACAGCCGCTTTTAAGTGGGGAAAAATCAGAGATGTCCAGCTCCAGCGCTTGTCGGGGCTAAACAGTGCGCTTGCACTTTTCTTTGGTTTCCATTCAAGGAGGGATGATTTCTGAGCACTGTAAGACGTTATTTGCAGTTTGTAAAGCCATATAAATGGCAAATAGTCGGAACCATTATTATTGGAATTCTTAAATTTGGAATTCCTCTTTTGATTCCTGTTTTATTGAAATACGTCATTGATGATATCGTGAATCAAGCCGGTCTTTCTTCAGTTGAAAAGACGAAAGAACTGGCAACCATTATGGGGATCATGTTTGTGGTTTTTATCATTTTAAGGCCGCCGATTGAATATTACCGTCAATATTATGCCCAGTGGGTTGGAAGTAAAGTGCTATATGATATTCGCGATAAATTGTTTGATCATCTTCAAAAGCTAAGCTTGCGTTATTATTCGAATACACGCGCAGGGGAAGTCATCTCCCGGATTGTAAATGATGTGGAGCAGACAAAATCATTTGTCATTACCGGATTGATGAATGTGTGGCTTGATACGCTTACCATTGTCATTGCGGTAGGTATCATGTTCACGATGGATATCCCCTTAACAATTGTTTCGCTTATTTTATTTCCTTTTTACGCTTTTTCTGTTAAATATTTTTACGGCCGGTTACGTCATTTAACACGCGTGCGATCCCAAGCTCTTGCTGAAGTACAAGGTCATTTGCACGAAAGAGTTCAAGGTATCTCGGTTATCAAAAGTTTTGCGATCGAAGAATACGAACAAGTCCGATTCGATAAACAGAATCGTAACTTCCTGGAAAGGGCTCTCGAGCATACAAGCTGGAACGCCAAGACGTTTGCCGTCGTCAATACGATTACGGATGTAGCACCGCTGCTCGTCATTGGATATGCAGCCTGGCAAGTGATTCAGGGGGATTTGACGGTTGGGACGATGATTGCATTCATCGCGTATATTGATCGCCTCTATAATCCATTGCGCCGATTGGTGAACTCCTCTACGACTCTTACACAATCTTTTGCTTCAATGGATCGTGTGTTTGAGTTGATTGATGAAAAGTATGATATAACCGATAAACATGATGCCATCGAGTGTAAAGAGTTAAAAGGTGATGTAACGTTTGAGAACGTGTCTTTTTCATATGAAGAAGAGGAAATGGATGTATTGAGCGGTATAGATCTTCATGTGGAGCAGGGGCAGTCAATAGCCTTTGTTGGAATGAGCGGGGGTGGAAAATCAACACTCATTAGCTTAGTGCCTCGTTTTTATGATGTAACAGAAGGAAGAATTTTAATTGATCATCATGATATACGGGATTACAGAGTTCGAAGTCTAAGAGATAAAATTGGTTTAGTACTACAGGATACAATTTTATTCAGTGAATCTGTAAGAGAAAATATTTTAATGGGAAAACCAGATGCTACGGAAGAAGAAGTGATTCAAGCAGCTAAAGCAGCCAATGCCCACGACTTTATTTTGAATTTATCTGAGGGATACGATACGAAAGTCGGTGAGAGGGGAGTCAAGCTATCTGGAGGTCAAAAACAGCGCATTGCCATTGCCAGAGTTTTTTTGAAAAACCCTCCTATTCTTATTTTTGATGAAGCGACCTCCGCTCTTGATCTAGAGAGTGAGCATCTCATTCAAGAAGCGTTGGAAGAACTGGCAAAAGACCGAACAACTTTTATTGTCGCTCACCGTTTATCAACTATTACCCATGTGGATCGCATTGTTTTGTTAGAACACGGAAAGATTGTTGAAATGGGTACACATGAAGAATTGATGAATAAAAAAGGTCATTATTATCAATTATTTACGGTGCAGCAACTCGATACGGATTAAAAGATGAAAGGCTTATATAAAAGGGGTCGCAATCAACATCATTTCTGTTGATTGCGACCCCTTTTATGTGTTCCATCAGTGATTTTTACGATGCGATTTATCATTTGGGGGAAAGACAAAAGAGACAACGGGATTGGGAGTAAAGTTTTTTTATAATATCGTTCGAACTTCATAAAAAAGATTTTAAAATGGAAAGACATTATATTCAAAAGATAAATTTCACAAGAAAAAAAACTCTTTGTAGGGAGGGGAAAAGTTTTTTTTCTCAGCAACCAAAAATGTAAGCGTTTTATAAAAAGAGACTTATAGGTTTGGTCTTACGTGTATCAAGTTCTTGCAGTATTTTTCTCGCTTTTGTCATAAACTGTAAAAAAATGTCGATAAAAAATCCAGTAATTTTACATAAACCCTCTTTAACTTTTTTAGAATAGAATGTATACTCTAAAAATGTAAAATATTCTAATTATTTCAAAAAAAGTAACTTTGGGATGTGAGAATGTGACGAGAAAGAGAGTTCTTGATGTAGTTGGGTTGAATACATCTTTCTTCACCGATGAAGGTGAAATACCAGCAGTTGATCATGTGGATTTTCATATAAATGAAGGCGAAATTCTAGGAATTGTCGGAGAATCAGGGTGTGGAAAAAGTGTAACCTCACTTTCCATCATGCAGCTTATCCCAAGTCCTCCTGGTAAGATTACTTCCGGTCATATTTACTTTAAGGGCGAAGACTTAGTCCAAGCATCAGAGAAAAGGATGCGGGAAATAAGAGGAAATGACATTGCGATGATTTTCCAAGAACCGATGACTTCTCTCAATCCTCTTTTTACGATCGGTAATCAGTTAACAGAAGCGATTCGCATACATAGAAAATGGGACAAAAAGAAAACGAAAGAACATGTTATCAAAATGCTGAAGCTCGTGGGGCTTCCAAGACCGGAAGAACTGTATGGGGAGTATCCGCATCAATTATCAGGAGGCATGCGTCAACGTGTCATGATTGCGATGGCTTTGCTGTGTGACCCGCAAGTGCTCATTGCCGATGAGCCGACAACAGCATTGGATGTAACCATTCAGGCACAAATTTTACAGCTGATGAAAGAGCTGAATGAAAAATTAAATACAGCCATTATGCTCATTACGCATGATTTAGGGGTTGTTGCCGAAGTATGTGACCGGGTCACAGTCATGTATGCCGGGAAAGTAGTAGAAGAGGCGGATGTGCAAACGATTTTTAAAAATCCGAAGCACCCGTATACAAAAGGGCTTATTCAATCTGTTCCAGATAAGCGTCACAAAAAGGATCATTTATATTCCATTCCAGGAAATGTGCCGAAGCCTGGATCCATTAAGAAAGGCTGTCGCTTTGCAGGGCGCTGCGAGTATGCCGGCGACCGCTGTTATCAGGAAGATCCTCTTCTTTACGAAGTAGATGGCGCGAAGCACCGTGTACGCTGCTTCTTACATACAGAGGAGGGGGTTGAGGCCAATGGCGAAATCGTTACTACAAGTTAAAGGATTAAAAAAGCACTTTCCGATTAAAGGCGGTCTATTAAGTAGGGAAATAGGATCTGTAAAAGCGGTAGACGGTTTAAGTTTTGAAGTGAAAAAGGGCGAGACACTTGGCATTGTAGGAGAAAGCGGATGCGGCAAGTCCACCACGGGGCGGTTGCTGCTCCGGTTAATCGAGCCTACTGATGGTCAAGTGATTTTCGAAGAAAAAGAGGTTACAAGTTTATCCAATAGTGAAATGCGCAAGTTAAGAAGAGAAATGCAGATGGTTTTTCAGGATCCATTCGCTTCCCTTAACCCGCGTCATACCATTGAAAAAATATTGGAAGAGCCCCTTATCGTTCATGGAATAGGCAATAAGGAAGAACGAAAACAGAAGGTAAGGGAAATGTTGCAAGTGGTCGGTTTGAGCAGTTATCATGCCAATCGCTATCCTCATCAGTTCAGCGGCGGACAAAGACAGCGCATCGGTATTGCCAGGGCGCTGATGACAAATCCAAAGCTCATCATTGCGGATGAACCGGTATCGGCTCTTGATGTATCTATTCAATCTCAAGTTCTGAACTTATTGGAGGATCTTCAGAAAGAGTTTCAATTGACCTATATTTTCATCTCGCATGATTTAGGGGTGGTTCGGCATATTTGCAATCGGGTTGGAGTAATGTATTTAGGGCAGATGGTAGAGCTGGCTGAAAGTGAAAAGCTTTATGAAAAACCGCTTCATCCTTATACCGAAGCGCTGCTTTCGGCAGTGCCTGTACCTGATCCGGACTTTAAACGCGAGCAAATTGTCCTGCAAGGAGACTTGCCAAGTCCTTCTAACCCTCCTGTTGGCTGTCCTTTTCATACGCGCTGCGGCAAATGTATGGATATATGCAAAACGGCGCGCCCTGAATTGAAAGAGGTTGCACCTGATCATTTTGTTGCCTGTCATCTTTATGAGTAAAACAAAGGAGAAGATGGTAGATAGCATTAATGATAGATATATAAAATAAGAGGGGGATTTCAAATGAAGAGAAAGTGGTATGCTTTAGTACTCGTTTTCGTATTGACACTTTCCATGGCTCTTGTTGGATGCAGTAAGTCAGAGTCAACGGGAAGCGGATCGAAAGAAGGCGAGAAGCAAGAAGGCGGCAATAAACAAGATACACTTGTATTTGGCCGCGGTGGAGATACAGTATCATTAGACCCTGCGACGGCAACAGATGGTGAGTCGTTCAAGGTAACAAAAAACTTATTTAACACGTTAATCGAGTTTGGCGAGCAAGATACAGAATTGAATCCTGGGCTTGCTAAAGAATGGTCTGTTTCTGAAGATGGTTTAACGTATACGCTTAAACTTCAAGAGGGAATTAAATTCCACGACGGTACAGACTTTAATGCAGAAGCCGTCGTATTCAACTTTAACCGCTGGAAAGCAGGTAACAAAGAGCAGTTCTATTATTACAACTCTCAATTTGGCGATGTTATTCAAGAAGTAAAGGCAGTTGATCCGGCTACAGTAGAGTTTAAGCTAAGCCGTCCATTGGCTCCATTCTTCAAAAACTTGGCGATGTCGCCGTTTGCAATTTCATCTCCGGCAGCCGTTGAAAAATACGGTGACAAATATAATGAAAATCCTGTGGGTACAGGGGCATTTAAATTTAAAGAGTGGAAACGCAACGATCGTATCGTTATCGTGAAAAACGAAGAATTTTGGATGGATGGTCTTCCAAAATTAAACCAAGTTATTTTCAAAGTTATTCCTGAAAATTCAGCTCGTTTAAATGCATTAAAAACAGGTGAAGTAGATTTAATTGATGGCGTTAATTTTACGGATGTTCCTGGAATTGAAAGTGATTCTAACTTACAAACATTCTTCCGTCCATCTTTGAACGTGGCTTACTTGGGATTAACATCTACAAGAGGTCCGTTAAAAGATAAAAAGGTTCGTCAAGCATTGAACCATGCAGTTGATAAAAAAGCATTAGTAGAGGCATTCTTTGCTGGTGAAGCAACTCCGGCGATCAATCCAATGCCGGAAGTAGTAGAAGGCTATAATGACAGCATCGAAGATTATCCATTTGATTTAGAAAAGGCAAAACAATTATTAGAAGAAGCCGGCTATCCGGACGGTTTTGAGATGGAACTATGGGCAATGCCTGTACCGCGTCCATATATGCCGGATGGTCAGAAAGTAGCGGAAGCCCTTCAAGCCAACTTTGCAAAAATCGGTGTAAAAGCTAAAATCGTCACATATGAGTGGGCTACTTACTTAGATAAAGCACGCGCTGGTGAAGCTGATTCCTTCTTGCTTGGATGGACTGGCGATAACGGTGATGCAGATAACTTCTTATATGTATTATTAGACAAAGATTCAATCGGCAGCAATAACTACACTTACTATCAGAATGACGAAGTTCATGACTTGTTCATTCAAGCCCAAACAGAAGTAGATCCTGCGAAGCGAAATGAATTATATCAAAAAGCACAAGAAATTATTAAAGACGATGCTCCTTGGGTACCTCTTGTGCATTCAAAACCAGCGTTAGCAGGTAAAGCGAACATTACTGGATTTAAAGCACACCCAACTGGTTCTGATGAATTAGGGACAGTGGAGTTTCAGTAATCCATAATTAGCTTTATGATTTTTGGAAAATGGACCGTCAACTAAAACCTTTGATATTAATAGGTTTACATGACGGTCCATTTTGCAGGGGTGACCCAAGAGGGGTTGTTTTTCCCCTTTTGGGTCACCCCTTTTCCTACTATCTCTCATGAGAAAGAAGTGATGATATGTTTTCTTATATTATACGAAGGATTTTAATGCTGATACCGGTTTTACTAGGTTTATCGCTTGTTGTCTTTTTTATGATTCGCGCTATTCCAGGTAACCCGGCCCAAGTTATTTTAGGACAATTGGCAACGGAAGAGGCTATTGAAGCTTTGACTAAAGAGCTTGGGTTGGATCAGCCTTGGTATACGCAGTACTTTCATTACCTAAGTGGTTTATTAACGGGAGATTTGGGAGACTCTCTTCGAACGAAATCTCCAATCAGTGAAGAAATGCTGCCTTACTTAGCGGCTACATTGGAGTTAGCGGTTGTCGCATTATTGATTGCAGTAGTAATTGGCGTGAATGCTGGTATTATTAGCGCGTGGTTCCAAAATTCATGGTTTGATTATGCTGCCATGCTGCTGGCTTTAATCGGGGTTTCAATGCCAATCTTCTGGCTTGGACTGATGGAACAATGGGTATTTTCTATTCAACTGGAAGCACTTCCGACTTCTGGAAGAGAAGATGTGCGTAATCCCATTGAGGCCATTACGAATCTCTATCTCATTGACACGCTGATTCAAGGGCGGATGGATCAATTCGTTCAAGTTTTGCAGCACCTCATTTTACCGAGCTTTGCTTTAGCGACCATTCCGATGGCGATCATTGCCCGCATTACACGTTCAAGCATGCTTGAAGTGATGCGTTCCGATTACATTCGTACAGCGAGAGCGAAAGGGTTAAGAATGTTTTGGGTTGTTTATAAGCACTCATTAAAGAATGCAATCATTCCGATTATTACGATTATTGGTTTGCAGTTAGGATTATTGCTTGGCGGTGCGATTTTGACAGAAACGATCTTCAGCTGGCCTGGAATTGGACGCTACATTTACGAGGCAATTGGTTTCCGTGATTATCCTGTTATCCAGTCAGGCATTCTTGTGATTGCCGTTATTTTTGTACTCATCAATTTGATTGTTGATATTCTTTATGCGGCAATTGACCCGCGAATCAAGTATAACTAGGGAGGCACATTCATGGCAGAATTAGCAAGAAATGATGCACCATTGAATTCGACCGTACAGCAAGGCATGGCCGTTTCGCCATGGAAAGAGGCTTGGAAAGGATTTCGAAAAAATAAACTGGCACTTGTTGGGGCTTTTATCGTACTATTCTTCATCCTATTAGCTGCATTTGCACCGATGATTGCACCGCAAGGAATTAATGAACAAGATTTAGCGAAGAGACTGCAGCCGCCTTCTAGTGAGCATTGGTTCGGGACCGATGATTTTGGCCGTGATATTTTGTCCCGGGTCATTTATGGAGCAAGAATCTCCTTATGGGTTGGATTTTTCTCTGTATTAGGTTCTGTTGTGGTGGGGACGATACTCGGGATTGTAGCCGGTTATTACGGCAAATGGGTAGATACCGTGATTTCGCGTGTTTTTGATATTATGCTGGCATTTCCAAGCATTCTATTGGCGATTGGGGTTGTAGCGGTATTAGGTCCGTCATTGCAAAACGCCCTTATTGCCATTGCCATTATTAACATTCCGAACTTTGGACGTTTAATTCGCTCGAAGGTATTAAGCGTAAAACAGGAAGAATACATTATGGCGGCGAAAGCAATTGGAATGAGTGATGCGAGGATTTTATTTTCACACATTTTGCCAAACAGTATGACCCCTATTATCGTCCAAGGAACTCTTGCCATTGCGACAGCCATCATTGAAGCGGCAGCGCTTGGATTTTTGGGGCTCGGTGCACAACCGCCTAATCCGGAATGGGGGAAAATGCTTGCCGACTCCAAGCAATTTTTAGTACAGGCCCCTTGGACCATGATTTTCCCTGGTTTAGCCATTATGCTGGTCGTATTAGGCTTTAACTTGATGGGTGATGGTCTTCGCGATGCCCTCGATCCACGAATGAAAAGTTAATTAGAGTATAGATTTGGACCTTAAAAAAAGGTCCATTTTTATTGAAATAATGAAAGGCCCCGTCACGAAATCCTGATTTTATTGGATTTTCATGATGGGGCCTTTCAGAAAGACGACTTAGAAGAGGTGTTTTTACCCTTTTGAGTCCTCCTCATTTTGTTAATACATATATATAAGCTGAAATTTTCTTATTCCATTTTAATGTGTTTTACAAGCCTCATAAATTCCTTTTTCTTTTAAGACGGAGATGAGCGTTTCACCCATGACTGAAGGTGTTTCAGCCACTTTAATGCCGCACTCGTTCATCGTTTTGATTTTTTCAGCAGCTGTCCCTTTACCGCCTGAGATGATTGCGCCCGCATGGCCCATCCGTTTTCCTGGAGGGGCTGTTTGGCCGCCGATAAAGCCGACAACCGGCTTCGTCATGTTCGCTTTCACCCATTCAGCCGCTTCTTCTTCGGCTGTTCCGCCGATTTCACCAATCATGATGACCGCATAGGTTTCGTCATCTTCGTTAAATGCTTTTAATACATCGATGAAGTTGGTGCCGTTGACAGGGTCTCCCCCGATTCCAACCGCTGTTGATTGACCAACGCCCGCTTCTGATAATTGATGAACGGCTTCATATGTTAACGTACCAGAGCGTGAGACAACCCCTACATGGCCTTTCTTATGAATGTAACCTGGCATGATGCCGATTTTACATTCTTCCGGTGTAATCACACCCGGGCAGTTAGGGCCTACAAGGCGAGTCTTTTTCCCTTCCATATAACGCTTCACTTTCACCATATCCAACACTGGAATCTGTTCGGTGATACAAATCACTAAATCTAGTTCAGCGTCTACCGCTTCTAAAATCGCATCTGCGGCAAATGGAGCCGGAACATAAATGACAGAAGCACTCGCACCTGTTTTTTCGACGGCTTCGACCACCGTATTGAAAACAGGCACTCCTTCTACTTCTGTACCGCCTTTTCCTGGTGAAGTACCGCCGACAATTTTCGTACCGTATTCTAGCATTTGCTTTGTATGGAACAAAGCAGTTGAACCAGTGATCCCTTGAACAATCACTTTTGTATCTTGATTAATAAAAACGCTCATCAATAGTCCCCTGCCTTTCTTATCTCCTACGAGAATCTATATCTTGACCCTCTGTGTCATGTCCAGCTCCAGCGCCCAGCCTCTCGAGTCGCTTCAGCTTTCATAGCGAAGACAAAGAACGTCTTCGCTATGAAAGCTTCCAGCGCTTGTCGGGGCTAAACGGGCGCTTGCGCTTTTCTTACCCTACAAGTGAAACGATTTTTTCAGCACCGTCTGCCATAGAGGTCGCTGCTGTAATATTTAAGCCAGACTCTTCTAGAATCTTCTTACCTAAATCAACATTCGTACCTTCTAAACGTACGACTAAAGGTAGGTTTAAGCCTACTTGCTTCGTTGCTTCTACGACACCTTGAGCAATCACATCACACTTCATGATCCCACCGAAGATGTTGACGAAAATCCCTTTTACATTTTCGTCTGAAAGAATGATTTTAAACGCTTCTGTTACTTTTTCCGCTGTCGCGCCGCCGCCTACATCAAGGAAGTTAGCAGGATCTCCGCCGTAATGCTTAATAATGTCCATGGTAGACATCGCAAGCCCGGCACCATTGACCATACAACCGATGTTTCCATCTAATGAAATATAGCTTAAATCGTATTTGGATGCTTCGATTTCTTTTGGATCTTCTTCTTCTAAATCGCGATATTCCAATACATCTTTTTGACGATATAACGCATTGGAATCAAAGTTTAATTTTGCGTCAAGCGCCATGACTTTTCCGTCTCCCGTTGTCACGAGCGGATTAATTTCTGCAATGGAGCAGTCTTTTTCAACAAACGCTTGGTATAAGCCCATCATGAATTTCACGGCTTGTCCCACTAATTCTTTTGGAATGTTAATATTGAAAGCCAGTCTGCGAGCCTGGAAGCCTTGTAATCCGACAACTGGATCGATGACTTCTTTGAAGATTTTTTCAGGCGTTTTTTCTGCTACCTCTTCAATCTCTGTACCGCCTTCTTCTGATCCCATCATAACAACACGTGACGTGGCACGATCCAATACTAAACCAATGTAATATTCTTTCTGAATATCGCAGCCTTCTTCTATTAATAAGCGTTTAACTTCTTTTCCTTCCGGTCCTGTTTGGTGGGTGACAAGTGTCTTGCCTAAAATCTCTTCCGCATATAAACGTACTTCTTGAAGATTTTTCGCTACTTTCACACCGCCGGCCTTTCCGCGTCCACCAGCATGGATTTGCGCTTTCACTACACATACATCTGTGCTTAACTGTTGAGCGGCTTCTATTGCTTCTTCTACAGAGAAAGCGACGAGTCCGTTCGGAACAGATACACCATATTTTCTCAAAATCTCTTTTCCTTGGTACTCATGAATATTCATGATTCATCCTCCTGCCATTTATTCAAATTTAGTAGGGTCACCATCAAAAGGCTCATCTGAAATCTTAATGGAATCTGTAGGGCAGCCATCACGTGCATCTGCCGCATCGTCCACTAAAGATTCCGGTATTTCTACATTTCCTTGATTATCATCAAGGATAACAAAGGAAATTCCTTCATCATCATAGTCGTAAATATCTGGTGCAGAAGCTCCGCATGCTCCACAAGCGATACAAGTTTCCTTATCAACAATTGTATATTTTGCCATACTAAAAACCTCCATATATAATAATTACATTTTAAAAAATACTAGATTAAACATTAATAGACATTATCAACTCAACCATCTCGACTGATTTGTTTAGCACCCCCTCATCTTGAGTACGATTACCAATTTGTTGTTAATTAAAGCGCATACAAAATGATGAATGATAAACTAATATAACGATTTATAAGTTTTGAATATTATTCTTGTTATATTAAAAATCAGAATAATGACAAAATAAATATTTGTCAATGTTTATTTTGAGGATTCCCTCTTTCATCCTATAGGAAAAACCTATCACGTTCCGATGCACAGGACGTCACGTAGTTAGTCTTCGTTCCTTACTTATTGGGGAATTATTGCCTCCGAGAATCCAATCAGTTCAACTAACCCTGAATGGGAGATGAGAAACTCCCACCCGGTGAATTTTCTCCTATGTCAGAATGAAAAATATAGGGAGATTATAAAATAAGGGGAGATAGTCAAGGCTGTTAAATGAGTAAATGCATTCTTATATAAGTCTTGTTTAATTTTTCAACATGGTTGTTTTTTTGACCATCTCGAAGTGTCTAGATGAATATATGCAAATAAAAAGAAATATCAGAATATATTTACAATGATTGTAACATGTGATACGTTATAAATATAAAGTGTAACAAAAATCATACAAGCAACAAAAACAGCGTTACACGTATTTCCTACAAAGAGATTTTTTGTAAGCGTTTAAATGGAAGGAATCTAACAAAGGGGATGGAACAATGATTATTCATGACGTTGAAACGTATTCGCAAAGGGAAATGAAAGCGCTACAATTGGAACGCTTAAAGGAAACAGTAAAAAGAGTGACTGCTAAAGTACCTTTTTATCAAGAAAAGTTTAATGAACTTAATATAACAGTAGAAGATATCCAAACTATAGAGGACGTACGTAAACTGCCATTTACCAAAAAAGAAGCTTTACGCGAAAATTATCCTTTCAACTTATTTGCTGTAGATATGAAAGATGTGGTTCGTATACATGCTTCTTCGGGCACGAGCGGAAAGCCAACGGTAGTGGGCTATACAAAGAATGATATTGATAATTGGGCCGACATGGTTGCCCGTGCCATTGCACTTGCAGGGGGAGAACCAGGCGGTGTGTTCCAGAATGCTTACGGATATGGGTTGTTTACAGGCGGATTAGGGATCCATTATGGAGCGGAAAGGCTTGGCATGGCAACCGTTCCAATCTCCGGAGGAAATACAGAGCGCCAAATTACGGTTATTGAAGACTTTAAACCAACCGTCATTGCTGGCACACCTTCTTATATTTTGAAGGTTGCTGAAGAAATGGAGGAAATGGGGAAAGCTCCAAAAAACAGCTCTTTAAAATTTGGTATCTTCGGGGCGGAGCCTTGGTCTGAGGAAATGCGCAAAGTGTTAGAAGAAAAGTTTGGTATTAAAGCTTGTGATATTTATGGATTAAGTGAAGTAATGGGACCAGGTGTAGCCATGGAATGTCATGAAGCACAAGATGGCTTGCATATAGCGGATGATCATTTTATTGTGGAAGTCATTAATCCTGATACTCTCGAGCCCGTAGCGGATGGAGAAGAAGGAGAATTAGTATTTACCAGCTTAACGAAAGAAGCATTCCCGGTTATTCGTTATCGCACAGGGGATATAGCTTCTATTACAAGAGAAACCTGTAAATGCGGCAGAACAACGACGAGAATGTCGCGTATAAAAGGCCGTATCGATGACATGCTTATCATACGAGGGGTAAATGTATTCCCGTCTGAGATCGAACATTTCTTAATCCAAATTGAAGAATTGGCACCGCATTACCAAATTAGATTACGTCGTGAAGGTACGTTAGATGTAGTCGAGTTACATGTTGAAGCCACTGAAGAGATTCACCAACAAGTAAACGGCGACATGCAGCATGAGCATATTCAATTCATTATGAAAAAAGTACAGCACTCCATGAAAAATAATTGTTTAGTGAGCATGAAGGTGAAAGTGCTGGCTCCAAGAAGCATTCCTAGATCTGAAGGAAAAGCAGTCCGTATTGTAGATGAGCGAAAAACGGCAATAACTGTATAAAACATTAAAATTTTTTAGAATATATTTGATTTTTTTCATAACAATAATTTATAATAACGTTATAAAAGTGTTATAAAAAAAGAGGGGGAAATAGACGATGTCTAATCTCACAGAAACATTAACCGAGGCGGAAAAGCTAGAACAGTTTATGCAGCGAATTGAAGCGGGAGATAAAATCGAAGTAGATGATTGGATGCCCGATGAATATAGAATGGCACTTACTAAATTAATTTCTATGCACGGAATGAGTGAAATAATGGGAGCGCTTCCGGAAAAAGAATGGGTACCGAAAGCTCCTTCCCTTCGTCGTAAACTCGGCATTATGGCAAAAGTACAAGATGAAATGGGACACGGTCAATTATTGCTGCGTGTAGCGGAAGACTTGTTAAAGCCTTATGGAAAAACACGAGGGGACTTGATGGAAGACTTATTTAAAGGTGACCTTAAGTTTCACAACGTGTTTCATATGCCGGCGCCAACTTGGGGAGATGCAGGACTAATCGGCTGGCTTGTAGACGGAGCAGCGATTATTACTCAAACGGATATGTTAGGTGCTTCCTATGGTCCATATGCAAGAGCACTACAGCGCATTTGTGCTGAAGAGGTGTTCCATGCTCAGCACGGAGAATCAATCATCATTGCTTTGGCTGAAGGAACAGAAGAGCAAAAAGCATTGATTCAAGAGGCATTAAATCGTTGGTGGGAGCCGTTGCTCATATTCTTTGGACCTGCCAGCAGCACTACGATGGGTAGCTCTAAACAAGACGTAACGATTAAGTACAAGATTCGTACAAAAAATAATGAAGAACTACGTCAGGCTTTCTTTACGAAATATATTCCGCGAATTTTATCATTAGGATTAACAATTCCCGATCCAACGCTTCATTTCGATGAGGAAAAGCAACAATGGGTATATCAGCAGCCGGATTGGAATGAGTTAAAGAAAATCAGCAAAAACCAAGGTCCGCGATCTCAAGCTCGTCTGAACCTTCGCAGAACATCTTACGAAAGTAACGCTTGGGTACGAGAAGCATTAAGCGCAGCGATTAGCTGAGAAGCAGAAGGGAGTAAACGAAAAAATGGAAAACAACAATAAAACATTTTATCAAGAGTATGAAGTGTTTAGTAAGCGTACACCTAGCTCTGCGTTTCAGCATCAATTCAGCTTGCTCGCTCCAAACGCGGAAATGGCTTTGATTATGGCTCAAGAAAATTTCATGCGCCGTGAACCGGTTGCTGACATTTGGGTGGTTAACAGATCAGACATTCGAGCGCTGGCACCTGAAGAGAAGCAAATATTAAATCGTTTGGATAATAAAGATTACCGTACAACAAAAGGATATGGATATTTAAAGAAAAAATGGCGTCATTACGAACAGAAAATGTTCGATGAAAAAGAGATTTTGTCATGGGCAGGGGGGAAAGACAAATGAGTGAAGCAGCGAAAGCATTAAGCCCAGAGTATAAAGAGGCATTGGTTGAATTATTATTCCAGCTGGCAGATGATGATTTCTTTTTTGCTTACCGCGGCTCTGAGTGGCTTGGACTCGCTCCGCATATTGAGGAGGATGTGGCTTCTTCTTCCATCAGCCAGGACAGCATGGGGCATGCGGCCATGTTCTACAGTCTGTTAGAAGAATTGGGATTAGGGAAAGCAGACGATTTAGCGCATGCCCGTCCTGCACATGAAAGAAAGAATAGTATTTTAGTAGAACGTGTAAACGGTCCTGGTCATTATATGGAAGATGCGCAATACGATTGGGCTTATGCGGTAGTGAGAAACTATTTCTATACACAAGCTAAGAAGGTCAAAATAGATTCTTTAAAACAAAGCACATACGGTCCGCTGGCAGAAGTGGCTGTGAAAGTAAATATGGAACTTTACTATCATTTGCTTCATTGGAAAACTTGGTTTGTCCAACTTTTAAGTACAACGGAAGAAGCGAAAGGGCGAATGATGCAGGCAATGGACAAAGTAATGAGTGACTTTGATGATGTATTTTCATTAGGGCGTCATGCAGAACAAATGAAGCAGTTTGGCTTGATTGAAGAAGAAAGCGCTTTAAAAGAAAAATGGACTGTTGTCTTGGCTCCTGTATTTGAATCACTAAATTTAGAGATTCCTAGAAAAGCAAATTCTCAAAGCCAAAATGGACGCAATGGAGAGCACACGAAAGAATTAGATGATGCGCTTTCAACACTAGGGGAAGTATACAACCTCGATCCTGTTGCGCCTTGGTAATCAATCAGAAAAGAGGTGTGAAAAATGATAGCACCCTTACAGATAACACAGGAAGAAGTGTTAACCGTATTAGAGAATGTAAAAGATCCTGAAATCGATACAGTGAGTATTATCGATTTAGGGATGGTGGAAGATATTTCGATTGAAAATCATCATGTTTCGATCAAGATTTTGCCGACCTTCTTAGGCTGTCCGGCCTTAGAAATTATTAAGAACAACATTGTCGGAGCCGTAAAGAAAATTGATGGCATTGGGGAAGTGGCAGTAGAGTTTATTCAATCACCGCCATGGACGTCAGATCGTGTAACAGAAAAGGGGCGCGAAGGATTAAAAGCCTTTGGGATTGCTCCTCCTCCAAAACATATGGAGGAAGACGGGTCATGGCATATTGATTGTCCGTATTGCGGTTCTACTTATGTCACGATGGAAAATATTTTTGGGCCAACTGCATGCAGAAGCATTTTGTACTGTAAAAGCTGTAAAAACCCATTTGAGGCAATGAAGCCTATCTCAAATTTAATGTAAAGCGGGGAGAAAGACATGGTTAAAATGATCGCATTATATAAGCATCCTGAAAATAAAGAAGCATTTGATGAGCATTATTTTAATGTACACGCTCCAATTACGGAGAAGATTCCTGGTCTTCGCAAAATGGAGGTAACTAAAGTTGTTGGATCTCCAATGGGTGGAGAAGGAGAATATTATTTAATGTGTGAAATGTATTACGACGACCATGAGGCTCTTAAACAAGGCATGCGTTCTGCGGAAGGTAAAGCGTCGGGCAAAGATTTAATGGGATTTGCCGGGGAGCTTGTCACATTAATGATCGGTGAAGAAGTGAAATGAGTGTGTTCCAATTCATCGAAACTTCTATTGTAGATGGGGTGGGGGTAATTGAACTAAACCGCCCCAAGCAATACAATGCGTTAAATCGCACAATGGTACGAGAAATTGTAGAAGCGATGGAATCATTTGATCAGCGCGATGAAGTGATCACCATTTTACTGACAGGAAAAGGCCGCGCTTTTTCAGCGGGGGCTGATATTGACGAAATGGCAAACGATGATTCTATTCGTTTAGAGTTATTGAATCAATTTGCCGATTGGGATCGTCTAGCCTTAATCAAGAAGCCTATCATTGGAGCTGTTAAAGGATTTGTATTTGGCGGGGGGTTTGAGTTAGCGCTTTGCTGCGATATGTTAATCGCAGCGAGCGGCACCGAGTTCTCATTTCCTGAAGTCAATATCGGGGTGATGCCGGGAGCAGGCGGTACGCAGAGACTGACGAAGCTTGTTGGAAGAACAAAAGCGATGGAGTGGCTTTTGACGGGAGACCGGATTCCGGTGGAGAAGGCAATGGAGCATGGAATCGTTAACCGAATTGTTTCTCATGAATTGTTAATGGAAGAAGCAATGAAGTTTGCTGGGAAACTTGCTAAACAGCCTCCTTTATCGTTACGCCTTATTAAAGATTCCGTTAACAAAGCAGTCGACTACTCTTTATATGAAGGAATGCAATACGAGCGAAAAAACTTTTATCTATTATTCTCCTCAGAAGATCAAAAAGAAGGAATGCAGGCTTTCATAGAAAGAAGAAAACCGAATTTCAAAGGCAGATGAGGGGGAGAAACAATGTTTGAAACCATTCGTTACAATGTAAAGGACGGAGTAGCATGGCTGCGGTTAAACAGACCGGATAAATTAAATGCTTTTATTGGCCAAATGAATCGTGAAATTAAAGAAGCGGTAAAAGAGGCTTCTTTCAATGAAGAGGTTCGCTGTGTGGTTATAACAGGAGAGGGACGAGCTTTTTGTTCCGGCCAGGATTTATCAGAAGTCAATGAAAGTATGGACCACGGACAGGTTCTTAGAGATCACTATGGTCCAATGATGAAACAAATTATGCAATGTGAAAAACCGATTATAGCTGCAGTTAATGGTGTAGCGGCAGGGGCAGGATTTAGTTTAGCACTTGCTTGTGATTTTCGATTAGCGTCAGAAAAAGCTAGCTTTGTTAACGCCTTTGTTCATGTCGGGTTAATTCCTGATTCAGGAAATCTTTATTTCCTTCCTAAATTGATTGGTCATGCGAAGGCGGCAGAACTTGCTATTTTAGGAGAAAAAGTCTCAGCTGACCAGGCGTTTCAATTAGGACTCGTGACAAAGATGATTCCACTGGATCAGTGGGAAGCAGAGGTTGAGAAATTTGCCATTCGGTTGGCAAATATGCCGACGAAGGCAATCGGTTTAATAAAACGTTATTTAAATTTAGCGAATGACCTTCCTTTTGAATCGTTTTTGGAAAGGGAAGCAGAGGGTCAGCGAATCGCAGGGCTCACAGCAGATCATCGAGAAGGTGTAAGTGCCTTTTTAGAGAAAAGAAAACCAGCTTTTACAGGAAAATAAAAGGAGTGGGATATATTATGTCAACAGTTCAAGAAGTCAAAGCAGAAAAGCCTGCAATGAAGCGTGAATTTTATCACTTAATTATTAATGGCGAAAAAGTAGAAAGCAGCAACGGCGCTACATTTAAAACATATAATCCTGCTACTGGTGAAGTAATCGCAGAAGTGGCAAAAGCAACAAAAGAAGATACAGAAAAAGCAATCCAAGCTGCTCGCAATGCATTTGATTTCGGTAAATGGAAAAAAACACCTATTAATAAGCGTTCTCGTGTATTAAATAAAATCGCTTCAATCATGCGTTCAAGATTTAATGAATTAGTAGAGTTAGAGATTTTAGATACAGGAAAGTCCCTCCATGCAGCACAAGGTCAAGTGATGCAGGCAATCGAAGACTTTGAATTTTATGCAGGGGCCATTGTAGGCCACGGCGGTACGGTGAACCCTGTGCCAGGACAGTTCCACAACTATACTGAAAAAGAACCTGTGGGAGTCTGTGCGCAAATCATTCCTTGGAATTACCCATTAATGATGGCTGCATGGAAAATCGCTCCTGCCATCGCTGTCGGATGTTCAGTCGTGGTCAAGCCTGCTTCGTTAACGCCGCTTACAGCGATTATCCTAGGAGAAATCTGCCTGGAAGCTGGAGTACCAGAAGGCGTGGTAAACATCGTTCCAGGTTCAGGTGCAGAAGTTGGAAACTACTTAGTGGAGCATACACAAGTAGATAAAGTAGCCTTCACGGGTTCTACACCAATCGGTAAAGACATCATGGCAAGAGCGTCTCAAACGTTAAAGCGTGTTACGTTGGAGCTAGGCGGTAAATCTCCTAATATCGTATTTAATGATGCGGATATCGATGCAGCGGTAGACGGTTCTTTATTCGGTATTTTCTACAATACAGGTCAGTCTTGTGAAGCTCGCTCACGTTTATACGTACACGAAGACATTTATGACGAGTTTGTAAGTAAATTTGTTGAAAAGACAAAGAAATTAAAATTAGGAAATCCTTTTGACAAAGAAACACATGTTGGTGCGATTATTGATCAAAGCCAATGGGATGTAGTGGATAGTTATGTGAAATCTGCAATCGAAGATGGTGCTGAAATTTTAGCCGGCGGTAAAGGAGCAAAAGTCGAAGGGTTTGAAAATGGATTCTGGTACGAACCAACTGTTATTGCCAATGTCAATCATGACATGAAAGTAGTTAAAGAAGAAATCTTTGGACCAGTTGTTGTTATTATGAAATTTAAAGATGAAAAAGAAGCAATCAAATTAGCTAATGATACTGAATTTGGATTAGGTTCAGCTGTATGGACGAAAGACGGAGCACGCGCTACTCGTGTAGCAAATCAAATCCAAGCTGGTATCGTCATGGTGAACTGCCCGTTCTCAGCGATGCCTGGAACACCGTTTGGCGGTTATAAGCAATCAGGCTTTGGCCGTGAACTATGCATTGAAACACTTGATTTATACACTGAAACGAAAAGTATTATTTCTTACTACGGAAGCCGTCCGTTAAATCCGTTTGGCGTGTAATGTAATGATGAGTACGAATACAGCTCTTTATGGGCTTTATTCGTACTCATTTGTATAAGTGTGTGTTCAAAAAGGAGGACAACCATGATAAATAACATTGTTGTAGTAGGTTCAGGCGTAATGGGAAGAGGTATTGCCTATGTAGGGGCTGTCGGCGGCTACTCTGTTACATTGGTAGATGTGAATGAAGCAGCTTTAGAGAATGCAAAAAACGAAATTAACAGCATTTTTGAAAAAGGATTATCCCGAGGTAAAATATCCGCTGAAACAGTAGAATTGTCCAAGAAAAACCTTTACTATGCTACTAGTTTACAAGAAGCGGCCAGTGAAGCGGATTTAGTGATTGAGGCTGTTCCTGAGAAAGCGGAAATCAAAAAAGCGGTATTTGAAACGATTGAAGAATATGCACCAGCTCATTGTTTCTTTGCAACGAATACTTCAACGATGAGTCCAACGGAGATTGCTTCATACGGAAAGCGTCCTGAAAAAACAATTGCGATGCATTTCTTTAACCCTGTGCATAAAATGCCGCTTGTTGAAATCATTCGTGGATTAGAAACAAGCGATGAAACGGCACAAGTGATTAAAGAAGTTGCGGAACAGATGGGGAAAGAAACGGTTGTCATCAATGAATTTCCGGGTTTTGTCACGAGCCGCATCAGTGCTTTAGTTGGCAATGAGGCTTTTTATATGCTGCAAGAAGGACTTGGTACACCGGAAGATATTGATAAAGCCATTAAATTAGGATTGAATTATCCGATGGGACCATTTGAGCTTGTTGACCTTGTAGGATTAGATGCCCGTTTGAATAATTTGAAGTATTTACACGAGAAGTTAGGCGAAAAGTATCGCCCGGCCCCGTTATTGGAGCAATATGTAAAGGCAGGCCGTCTAGGACGCAAGTCAGGCAGAGGCGTATATGATTATACAAATAAGGAAAAAGAGGCGATTAAAAAATGAGAGAGGTAGTCATTGTAGATGCAGTTCGAACGCCGATTGGCAGATATAACGGGGCTTTGAAAAGTGTACGTCCCGATGATTTAGGTGCGGTCGTCATTAAAGCACTTGTAGAACGCAATCCAGATCTTCCGGTTGATGAAATTGAAGAAGTGATTTTCGGAAACGCTAATCAGGCAGGGGAAGACAATCGTAACGTGGCAAGAATGTCAGCTTTATTGGCGGGACTCCCAGTCAGCGTTGCGGGTACAACAGTCAACCGTTTGTGCGGATCTGGGTTGGATGCGGTGATGTATGCAGCCAGAGCGATTGCTGTTGGAGAAGGGGACATTTACATTGCTGGCGGTACGGAAAGCATGACACGTGCACCTTTCGTCATGGCCAAGCCTGATAAAGAGTTTCCACGCGGCAGTATGGAATTACAAGACACGACGATTGGCTGGCGTTTTACGAATAAGAAATTAGAAGAAATGTATGGTGTAGACACTATGCCTAGAACTGCGGAAAATGTGGCAGAACGCTTTAACATTTCACGCAGCGACCAGGACCAATTTGCTGTTGACAGCCAGCAGCGAGCGAAAAAAGCAATGGAAGAAAACCGTTTTGCAGAAGAAATCGTCCCGGTTGTATACAAAGATAGAAAAGGAAACGAAATTGTCGTTGATACGGATGAGCATCCTCGTCCGGATACAACGTTAGAAAAGCTTGGGAAACTAAAGCCTCTGTTTGAAGGAGGAACTGTTACGGCAGGTAACGCTTCAGGTGTCAATGATGGTGCATCCGCGCTTTTAATCATGAGCGCTGATAAAGCGAAAGAGTTAGGTTTAAAACCTCTAGTCAAATATGTAGTGGGAGCAACGGCAGGGCTCGAGCCGGCTATCATGGGAATAGGCCCGATTTTTGCTACAAGAAAAGCGCTGCAACGTTCCAATTTAACGGTAGAAGATATCGGTTTAATTGAATTAAACGAAGCATTCGCTTCCCAATCGCTGGAGTGTATCCGTCAATTAGAGTTAGATACAGACAAGGTAAATGTCAATGGCGGTGCCATTGCGTTCGGTCATCCGCTTGGCGCAAGCGGAGCACGCATTTTGACAACCCTTATTTATGAGATGAAAAAGCGTGATACAAAATACGGGCTTGCGACCATGTGCGTAGGGGTTGGCCAAGGAATTGCAACCATTGTAGAGAATGTAACCGAATAAAGAAAAGCGATCATTTGCAGGGTTTTAGCCTGCCTTTTAGAATAGGATAAAACAAAAGGGAGGGTGACTCCAAAGGTATTAAAAAACATCCTTTTGAGTCATCGTCCTAAAAGGCCCCGCCATGAAAATCCAATGACATTAGGATTCAATGACGGGGTTTTTTAGTAAAAATAATGATTGTGATTTAGGAATGGGAATTATGTGAAAGTTTCTTTTGCTCAAAGGGCTTTCGTGCAGATGCTAACAAAAAAGGAGTGTAGGAAGAATGTCCTCTGTTTTATATCAAGTACAAAATAATATCGGTTATGTTACAATTAATCGGCCAGATGTGCTGAACTGTTTCGATTACGAGACACTGCATAAACTGCAGGGAGTCGTCGATTCCATCCAGCTTGACCCAGAAGTAAGAGTCGTCATTTTCACTGGAGCGGGTGAGAAAGCTTTTAGTGCAGGAGCGGATTTGAAAGAGCGAAAGACGCTGAACGAAACAGAAGTAAGAAGAAACGTAAAGGCTATTCGCGATGTATTTAACAGTATTGCTGCTCTTCCGCAACCTACTATAGCTGCTGTAAATGGTTATGCCTTTGGCGGGGGATTCGAATTAATGCTGGCATGTGACTTTTCAATTGCTGTTGAAGTAGCGAAAATGGGGCTTACAGAAACAAGCTGGGCCATCATTCCCGGAGCTGGAGGAACACAGCGTCTGCCGCGTTTAATAGGGGAAGCGAAGGCGAAAGAGCTTATCTTTACGGCACGTAAAATCTCTGCTGCTCAGGCCTATGAATGGGGCATACTAACTAGAGTCGTAAACAAAGAAGAGTTAATGGCATCTTGTGAAGAGTTTGCGCGCGAGATGATGAAGAATGGGCCAGTTGCCTTAAAGCAGGCTAAGTATGCCATCACTCAAGGGATGAATGTGGACTTGCAGACAGGTCTTGCGATTGAATCGAAAGCTTACGAAATCACGATTCCGACAGAAGACCGTTTAGAAGCGTTAAGAGCTTTCAGTGAACGCAGATCTCCAAATTTTATGGGAAAATAATAGTTGCGATTGTTAAGAAATATCAGATATGATAATAATAAATCTTTAGTACGATACTGTAAAACATGAGTAGGCGGTGCAAATAGAAAGAGTGAGAGAAGAATGAGTACAAACACACAATCGATGATTTTCACGATTTACGGCGATTATATCCGACATTACGGCAATAAAATTTGGATTGGCAGTTTAATCCGTTTGTTGAAGGAATTTGGCCATAACGAACAAGCGGTGCGTGTAGCGGTTTCCCGTATGCTTAAACAGGATTGGGTACAGTCTGAAAAACAGGGAAATAAGAGCTATTATTTTCTTACCGATCGCGGTGTCAATCGGGTGGAAGAAGCGGCACGAAGAATTTTTAAGTTAAATCCGCATGAATGGGATGGCAAGTGGAGAATTTTAATGTACACCATTCCGGAAGAGAAAAGGCAAGTTCGCGATGAGTTCAGAAAAGAACTATTATGGAGCGGTTTCGGAAGCTTTTCCAATGGCTGTTGGATATCACCTAACAACTTGGATAAAGAAGTTGAGCTCTTAATCGATAAATACGATGTTGAACCGTATGTCGACTTCTTTTTGTCCGATTACAAAGGTCCGAAGGAAAATCAAGCGTTAGTAGAAAAAAGCTGGCCCCTAACAGACATTGAAGAGAAATACGAACAGTTCATTTCTACATACAGTAAAAAGTATATTGTTCATCAAAGCATCATTCAAAGAGGGCAGATGACCGATGCAGAATGTTTCGTAGAAAGAACGAACTTGGTGCATGAATACCGTAAGTTTTTATTTATCGATCCAGGGTTGCCAAAAGAGTTGCTGCCTTCACGCTGGAGTGGCAATCATGCGGCTTTGCTATTTAGTCAGTATTATAAATTACTGGCTGAACCAGCCAATCGTTTTTTTGAAGATGTGTTTCAAGAGGACAATGACTTAAGGCGAAAAGATCGATCTTATAATGCGGCTGATCATCCCTTGATCAGCGAGCAGGTAAAAAATTCCTAGAGGGAGTCCTCTAGGAATTTTTTACTTATCAAGAATTTGTTTAAATTCATATCCTTTTTGGACATAAGCATCAATGGATAGCTGAATCAGTTCCAAATCTTTTTCTGTGATGTCACGGACTACCTTACCTGGAGAGCCTACTACAAGAGAGCGAGCAGGGATTTTCTTGCCGGATGGAATAAGTGTATTGGCTCCTATAATGCATTCTTCACCAATTTCAGCCCCATCTAATATAGTAGAGCCCATTCCGATGATCGAACGCTTTCCTATTTTACATCCATGCAGAATAACGTTATGGCCGACTGTCACTTCATCTTCAATTGTTACAGGGCAGCCTTCGTATAAATGAATAGTAGAGTTATCTTGGATACTGCATCTGTCTCCGATTATGATAGCGCCTTCATCTGCGCGCAGGACAGCATTAAACCAAATGGTTGATTCCTTTGCCACTTTCACGTCTCCGATTAAATAAGCCCCCGGAGCTACAAAAACGGTTTCATGAACGAGCGGCTGTTTTCCATTATGAGAAATAAGCATAACATCTCCCCTTTTCATTATTGCAATTGTTTTTATCTTATTTCTATTATAACATTATTAATATGGGGAGGGGAAAAAATGAAATATTTATGTGAACAACTGAAAATTATATATCCAATCATTCAGGGCGGGATGGGCAATATCAGCAACGCGATTCTGACTGCGGCCGTATCAGAGGCAGGAGGATTAGGAACGATTGGCTGCGGAACCATGCCGCCAGAAGAAGTGGAAAAAATTATTCTAGAAACCAAAAAAAGAACGAATAAACCATTTGCTTTAAATATTGCTATTACTGTTTCGCCTTTTGTCAAAGAGTTGGTAGAGCTGGTGATTAAACATGACATTCCTGTAGTGTCATTGTCTGCTGGAAATCCGGCTCCTATTATTCCGATCCTTCATGAGCATGGAATAAAGGTTATAGTGGTAGTTGCGTCTGTGAAACATGCACAAAAAGCGGAAGCAGCAGGAGCGGATGTGTTAGTAGCAGAGGGATATGAGGCAGCGGGCATCAACTCTAATCTTGAACTGACAACTTTTACACTCATTCCGCAAATTGTTCAAAGTGTGGAAATTCCTGTATTGGCAGCCGGAGGAATTGGAGATGGAAGAGGCTTAGCGGCAGCTTGGATGCTTGGAGCCAGTGGTGTCCAAATCGGTACGCGCTTCATTGCCACCAAGGAAGCTCCATTCCATGATGTGTATAAACAAAAGCTCGTTCAGGCGAGTGATACGGATACAGTCATCGTGGGACGTTCTGTCGGACGGGTAAGAAGAATGCTGAAAGTTCCGTACGCCAATAAAATGGCCGATATGGAAAAGGAAGGAATCACTTTAGAACAGTACAATGAGATGACATCAGAAAAGCAACATGTAGCAGGAGCGGTTTTAGGTGATTTAGAAAACGGATTTGTTAACAGCGGGCAGGTAGCTGGATTAATCTCTCATATACCGAGTGTCAAAGAATTAATTCATAGTATGCTTGAGGAAGCAAGTCTACAAATCGCTCAATCCGCCAAAGAATTAGAAGCTTTGAAGTTTGACTAATGTATATTAACAAAGGCTCGAAGGTTTAGTCCTTCGAGCCTTTTGTTATGCAGAAATACTTTCTCAGAATAGTAAAGGTTAATTCGAAAAAATTCGAAAGAAATATCTGAATTTTATTTACAATTATCTGGCGGTATGATACTTTTATTTTAAATTAATATATTTTTTTATATGCCGTTTATAATTCGATTTATTTATTTTTTGTTATATTAATGATAGGAGGTTGATAGATGTAATTGATAGAGAGGACAGTCATTGATTAACAAGGTGGTTTTTGGGAAGTTAATTAAAAACGAAAGAACTATAACAAAGATAATTTAAAATTAATTATACTTGTTATAAAAAGGGGGAGCATGTATGGGAGTACAAGTTCAGCAGAAGCAAAAATCCGACATAAAAAAGGTTGCCTACACATCACTGGTTGAAACAGCGGACTTTCAGGAACTGTTAAAACAGAAAAAAGCATTTATTTTGCCGATGACAGTGTTTTTCTTTGGGTTTTATTTTTTATTGCCTATTTTAGCTGCTTATACGAAAGTATTGACCCATCAAGCGGTTGGGCATATTCCGTGGGCATGGGTCTATGCTTTACTGCAGTTTGTGCTTGTCTGGGTTTGCGGGTTTATTTATATAAAGAAGTCAGAAAAATATGATAATTTAGCAGCGAATATTTTAGCTAAACATAAGGAGGAACTAGATCAATGAGTACAGTGGCTTTATCCTTATTTTTAGGCATCATCCTTTTAACGTTGACCATTACGTACCTTTCATCCAAAAGAACGAAGAATGCCAGTGATTTTTATACGGCAGGAGGTGGTTTGACTGCCTGGCAAAACGGTTTAGCAGTAGCCGGAGACTTTATGTCAGCCGCTTCATTCCTTGGAATTACAGGGGCCATTGCTTTGATAGGTTTTGATGGTTTTTATATGAGTATTGGAAATCTTGTTGCCTTTTTATTTTTGCTTTATCTCGTTTCAGAACCGCTTCGAAATTTGGGGAAATACACCATGGCTGACATGATTACGGCTCGTTTTAATTCCAAAAAGGTTCGTGGAGTAGCGGCTCTTAACACATTAGTTATCTCCATTTTTTATATGATTGCACAGCTCGTTGGAGCAGGTGGACTTATTAAATTATTGCTTGGGATCGATTATGCGTGGTCTGTTCTTCTCGTAGGTGTTTTAATGACGATTTACGTTATTTTTGGAGGAATGACGGCTACTAGCTGGGTTCAAATTACGAAAGCGGTTTTATTGCTTGTCGGCTCTTTCATTTTGACCTTTATTGTATTTGCCAAATTTAATTTCAATGTCATGAGCATGTTTGAACATGTGAAATCCGTCACTCCATTAGGAGATGCATTCCTCAATCCGGGCAATAAATATAAAGACGGATTGGACATGATCTCTTTCAATATGGCTCTTGTATTAGGAGCAGCGGGTTTACCGCATCTTCTCGTTCGTTTCTTCACCGTAAAAGATGCTGCGACTGCCCGTAAATCTGTCGTATATTCCACTTGGTTCATTGGTGCTTTCTTCATCATGACAATCTTTTTAGGTTTCGGGGCAGCTGCGTTTGTCGGATTTGATAATATTGTGGCGGCTAACCCTGCAGGTAATATGGCGGCTCCTTTATTGGCGCTTACAGTAGGTGGGGAAATTTTATTTGCCTTTGTATCGGCTGTCGCGTTTGCGACCATTCTTGCAGTCGTTTCAGGTCTTGTGTTAACATCTGCTTCAGCATTCGCCCATGATATATATGGACAAATTATTAAAGGCGGCAATGTGACAGAAAAGCAGCAAGTACTTGTCGCGCGTCTTTCTTCGATTGGAGTAGCAGTTATTTCTATTTTGCTTGCTTTATTTGCTCAAAAGCTCAATGTCGCCTTCTTGTCGGTATTGGCTCTTGGTATCGCCGCCAGTGCTAACTTGCCTGTTATCTTATGCACAATCTATTGGAAGCGCTTTAATGCGACAGGAGCGATTATGGGAATGGTATTTGGATTGTTAAGCTCTGTTACGCTCGTTCTTTTGAGCCCGAATGTATGGAATCCGACGCCTGGAGCAGCCATCTTTACGGGAGATCCGATTTTCCCTATGTTGAATCCAACCATTTATACCGTTCCATTAGGATTCCTGGGGGCCTATTTGGGGACTATTCTATCTAAAGAAAAAGCCAATACAGAAAGCTTTGCTGAGGTTCTATTCAAATCCAATACTGGATATGGCATTAGCGCGGCGAAAGATCATTAAAAAAATAGTATATTTCAAGGGTATATAGATGCTTTTTACTGACTACTCAAAAACTCGCGATGTGAATCCATAAATAAAACCCTCCTCTCTGTTTATCAAAACATTTTAGAGAGGAGGGTTTAGTTTATAGATGTTTTTTATGACATCATACAGGGCGAAACGGAATCATAATGGTAAATTTCGTACCTTTCCCTAATTGGCTGTCTGTCTTAATTTCCCCGCGGTGAGCGTGAATGATTTCTCTTACTATGGCCAAACCGAGTCCGTTTCCGGGTTTATCCGAGTTTCTGGCTTTATCTACCCGGTAGAAGCGATCAAAAATATAAGGTAAGTCTTCTGGAGAGATTCCCCAGCCGGAATCGGAAATGACTATATGAAGATGCTTTTCTTCTTTGCTCACTCTTATCATAACAGAGGCATTGGGTTCCGAATATTTTAGGGCATTATCTATCAGATTAAAAATAGCACGCTCCATATAGCGTTTATCTATATGTAAAGACGGTAGGGAGGATTCTATCATGATATCTATATTTTCCTGGTTTTTATAGCTGTCTTTAAGATGTTGGAAAAAAACTTCTACGTTTATTTCCTCGAATTTAAATGTACTCTGTCCCATTTCTACATTATTTAATTCATATACTTCTTTGACTAGATGGTTAATAGAGTGGAGATGTTTTTGAATGCGGTTTAAATATTCATCAAAATCTTCTTTTTGGATGACACCGTGTTGAATGGCTTCCATGTATCCTAAAACGAGCGTGATGGGAGTTTTTAAATCATGTGCAATGTTGGCAAACATAGTTTTTCGTGCCTCTTCCATCTTGGATAATTTATCGTTTGCTTCTTTTAAAGAGAGATTGATTCGCTTTAATTGAGCGGTTCGTTCTTGTACTTTTCCTTCTAATTTTGAGTTTAAATCCTGATAGTTTTCGACGAGTTCATTGATCCGGTCGGCCATCTGGTTAAAAGCTTCACTTAACACTTGAAACTCGGTCAATGACTGCTTGCCGATTTTAATTTTTAAATTATTTTTATTAATGCTTCTAATTCCTTTTATTACTTCTGAAAGAGGCTTGGTGAATTTTCTCCATGATATAACTGATATAACAATTAAAACGATGGTCAAAACTAAAACTAAACTAATAAATTGAACGACAAAAGATTGCCTGTATGCTTTTAATTGTTCCTCTAAAATAGTGTTAATAGGACGGCTCACATCCTTTTTGGGAATAATATAGGCCAGCTGCCATCCTGTATTCTCTACTTCCGAGGTTAATATTAGCTTCTCTTTTTTATTAATAGTGGTTGAAAACTTATGCTGTTTACTCATTTGTCCACGAATATGCCGATCTAAAAAAGGTAAGTCATTCTTCGCTTTAGGTTGGTAGGAGATGAATTGCTGATTTGAATCAATGAGCACCGCGTAAGCCCCTTTCTCCTTAAACTCAAACCCCAGCAAATAGTCCAATACTTGTGAAAGCGTAATATCTGCACCGATAACTCCTATAAATTCTCCATTTGTTGTATGTATAGGCAAGGACAAAGAAAGCACTTCTTTTCGATGGGTTAAGTCTAAATACGTATTAGTCCAGGCTGCCTTTTGGTTGTGAGATTGAGTGGCAGAATAGAAGAACGGCTGTTTCGTAAAATCAATATCTGGTTTTAGGTAGCCTTGGTCCACTTCTTGTTTGACATTCAGCTTAGGATAAATACGCCAGTATGATTCAGCTCCTATAAAGTAGATGGCCGCTATGTTAGGATCTTGTTCTACAATGGTTTTAAATGTGTTTTCCAATATTTTAGATTCAGCCAATCGAGATCTAATAGTTGGAGTTATTGCAGTGTTAGCGCTTACACCAATGTTGGACACATCACCATTTACCTTCTCCCAATAGTACCCTTCCTTCTCCTTGGTTAACTGCAAATTGTAGCCATCCACGATGATAGAATGATTAAACACATCTTCTGCAAGTATCCGGGTTGGGTTGAGCTGGGCTGCAATGGAATCTAGTTGTTCATTGATGATTTGAGCCTGCTTTTTGACATGTTCTTGATACAGATAGACATTATTGTTTAAGAGGGCAACTTCTGTCCGCTTTTTTGTCATATCCAATAAATCATCGAGGTTATGCATGACCATATATACAATAAATATAAGCGGGCCTATGGAGAACAACAGAAATATAAACAGCATTCTCCCGCGAAATGTTTTAAAACCCTTCTGAAATATTTGAAGTAACTTCTTGAACGTCTTCATTAAATTTATATCCTACTCCTCTAATGGTTGATATAATACCCTCTTTTTTAGAGGTTCCCTGTAGTTTTTTTCTTAGATTCCCAATGTGGACCATGACCGTTTTTGTATCGATTTCTGCATCAAATCCCCATATTTTTTCCATGAGATGTTCGGCACTGAATACTTGTTGAGGGTGTCTCATAAAAAAATGCAGCAGTTGAAATTCCTTGGAAGTGAGAATGAGCCTCTGATTGGAAACATGACATTCATGGCGGTCGGCATTCAATAAAATAGAGGCCGATTTATAAATGTTTTTTTCTACTCGTTTATGTATTAAAAGACTCCTGCGTAAATGAGCTTTAATACGTGCAAGTAACTCATGCATGCTAAATGGTTTCCCAATATAATCATCTCCACCTACACTCAACCCTATTACTTTATCTATCTCTGAATCTTTACAGCTTAGAAACAAGATGGGGACCTCTGTTATTTGACGAATCTTCCGGCATAATTCAATCCCGTCCAAATCTGGCAAAAAAACGTCTAGAACGACAAGGTCCGGGTTGATATGTTCGACTTGTTGAATAGCTTCTTTTGCATTTTGTGCCTCATGAACGTTGCATCCTTCCCTTGTTAAATAAAGCCCTATGAGCTCTCTAATTTCAGGTTCATCATCGACTATCAGTACGTTGGAGTTAGTTAGCATATTTATCTCCTTTTCTTAAAACGTATATTTTGTTTGATTTGTTCACTATTTAAAAAAGTAAGAGTTATTCAAAGTATTTTTCCTAAAATTTTAACATAATTTTGATAATTCTTTAACTTCGTCTTTTATAATAGCCAAAAATAAGGTAGAAGAACTGAGGGGAGGAAGGAAATGAAAAATAGTAGACCAATAAAATACAAGCTATAAGAGCCAAGATGTATATGGATATTTCGATAAGCTTTATAAAGAAATTTACAGGGAGAGATGAGGAATGAAGGAATATCAATCATTTATTGGTGGTCAATGGGTGGGTTCACAATCTGGCAAAACATTTGAGTCCATTAACCCAGCAACGGGAGAAATCAATGGAATTGTAGCTGAAGGTGATGAAAAAGATGTAGATCTAGCTGTAAAAGCGGCACGCAAGGCATTCGAATCAGGTCCTTGGAGTTCCATGGCGCCTAGTGATCGTGGCCGTTTATTGTATAAGGTAGCTCAGAAGCTATGGGAAAACTTAGATTACTTGGCTGAGACAGAATCAAATGATAACGGGCTGACTATTAATGAAACAAAGATGATTGCCATTCCAGCAGCTATCGATGTATTGGAGTTCTATGCAGGTATGGCTAATAAGATTCAAGGGGATACATTAGCATCGCCCAGCAATCGTTTTAACTTTACGTTACGTGAACCGATCGGTGTCATTGGAGCTATCGTTCCTTGGAACTTTCCGATTATGCTAACCATGTGGAAGCTGGCCCCTGCTTTGGCAGCTGGAAATACGATTGTTATCAAACCTGCTGAACAAACACCTATCAGCATTCTAGAGTTGGCAAGATTAATGCAAGAAGCAGGCATTCCGGATGGAGTAATTAATGTCGTAAACGGACGTGGTTCTAGCGCAGGTGCGGCGTTATCTTCCCACTCGGATGTAGATAAGATTGCTTTTACAGGCTCAACGGCGACAGGGAAACTGATTATGAGAGCAGCAAGTAATAATTTGCGTCCAGTGTCTTTGGAACTGGGAGGGAAATCACCTAACATTGTCTTTGAGGATGCTGATATAGAAGAAGCAGTGAATGGTTCATTATTTGGGATTTACTTCGCTCAGGGACAAGTATGTGCAGCAGGATCAAGACTGTTTGTCCAAAAGAGTATTTATGACAATTTCATTGATCGCTTTGTTTCAAAAGTAGAATCTATTCGAGTTGGAAACCCGCTTGACCCTTCTACGCAAATGGGCCCTCAAGTATCCGAGCAACAACTGAATGTCATTGAGCGTTATGTTCAAATTGGACAGGATGAAGGGGCAAAGCTTGTAACAGGCGGCAGGAGGAATCAATCATTAGGGGGAGGATTCTTCTATACGCCAACGGTTTTTACAGATGTGAGCAATGATATGACGATCGCAAAAGAGGAGATTTTTGGACCAGTTGTCTCTATTATTCCTTTTACTGATGAAGAAGATGCATTGTCAAAAGCAAATAACACAATTTACGGTCTTGCTTCCGGGGTATGGACAAACGATTTATCAAGATCCCTGCGTATGGCAAGAGGGTTAAATGCAGGGACAGTTTATGTAAACACATATAGTATGTTGGACAGTACGGCTCCTTTTGGAGGAAATAAGCAAAGCGGATTTGGACGCGAGCTTGGTATCGAAGCATTAAACATGTATACAAAAACGAAACATGTCTGGGTTGATTTAAGTAAAGAAAAATTGAACTGGTACGGCTTCTAGAGTAATAAAAAGAGCAATTTAAGCATTAATTGCTCTTCTAAAAGTAATAACCGGCTACTCTGTACTAAAAAAACTGATAAGATCGATTATCTATCAGTGGGAGACAGGGCAACCCACTGATAGAAGTTTCCTTTATTTAATGATGGTAAAAAAGAAAATGAAAGGACTATGCTTATGAAAATAAAGAAAAGGATTATGAAGGCAGGAATTATTGTCGTTACTGCACTAATGTTGACACTCTCTTCTTTCTCATTATTCTATAAGAACAGGGCATTTGCTCACGGCGGCGAAGTAGAATCTGTTGAATTGGACACTGCATTAGAGGGTACAGGTGCCACTGTGAGATCAAATTTTTGGAGTTTTTTCACAGATACAATCACAATCAAAAAAGACGATACGGTAATAAAGATAAAACCTGGTTCCAATAAAGCGAATGTGAATGATGATGTGATTAAATTAGAATCGCCCGTAACAAAAAAAGATGGAAAAGTCTATGTGTCTCACCATTTTATCAATGAAGTTTTGCCTAATCTCGACCAAACCGTTCAAATAGAAGGCGAGGCTCATCCGCTCGACCCATTAACACCGAAAGAAATTGAAGCTGTCATAAATGTATTAAAAGAGGCGGGAAAATATCAGGAGAGTCTTCGTTTTACAGAAATTACGTTAAAACTGCCTGATAAAAAGCAAGTCTGGGATTGGACTTTTAATAAGAGTAAAAAAGAAACATTTGTTAGAAAAGCAGAATTTATTGCATTAGATGGTAAGCAAGTAATTGAGGGAGAAGTTAATCTATCAACCAAAAAACTAGTCTCCTGGAATGAAATCGATGGTGTCCATGGCATGGTTATGGTAGATGATTTTGCTGCTGTCCAAGCTGCCATCGAATCAAGTACGGAGTTTGCAAAGGCACTTAAGAAACGCGGTATAGATGAAATAAAAAAAGTTGTAGCTACACCGTTAACAGTTGGCTATTTTGAGGGAGAAGATGGTCTGAAGCATGATCAACGTTTGCTAAAAGTTGTTTCCTATTTAAATACTGGTGACGGGAATTTTTGGGCGCATCCAATCGAAAATTTAGTTGCAGTTGTGGATCTTGAAAAGAAGAAAGTTATTAAAGTGGAAGATGAAGGAGTCATTCCGGTTCCAATGCAATTAAATGCTTATGATGGGAGAGATTATACGGAAAAAGTAGATGTAAGGCCCCTTACTATTACAGAGCCTAAAGGCAAGAACTATCATGTTAAAGGAAATACAATCAGTTGGCAAAATTGGGATTTTCACTTACGTTTAGATACACGTGTAGGACCTGTATTATCAACTGTTACTTATAATGATCATGGTAAAAAAAGAAAAATTATGTATGAGGGATCACTGGGCGGGATGATCGTTCCTTATGGAGATCCAGATGTTGGATGGTATTTTAAATCCTATTTAGATGCTGGTGACTATGGGATGGGGCAATTAACTGCACCTCTTGAATTAGGAACGGATGTACCAGAAAATGCTTTACTGCTTGATGCAACGATTGCTGATAATGCAGGAAATCCTTACACGATAAAAAATGCTATTGCCGTTTTTGAGCAGTATGCGGGTCCGGAATATAAACATGCCGACCTTGCTACATTTACAGAAGAAAATCAGAGCCGTGAACGTCGAGAATTAGTTATGCGCTGGATTAGCACAATAGGAAACTATGATTATATCTTTGATTGGGTTTTATCACAAAATGGAACCATTAAAATTGATGTGGGAGCATCTGGTATAGAAGCTGTAAAAGGCGTTCAAACAAAAACGATGCATGATGAAACCGCTGAGGATGATACACGATATGGTACATTGCTCGATAATAACATTGTAGGGACAACTCATCAGCATATTTACAATTTCAGACTTGATTTGGATGTCGATGGTGAGAAAAATTCGCTAACGGAAATTAACCCAAAAGTAGAAAAAAATCAGGATGGCGGTCCTCGTAAGAGTGTCATGGTTACTGAGAAGAAAACAGTGACAACTGAACAAGAGGCTATTCAGAAGTTTGATCCGTCAACCATTCGCTTATTAAGTAATGCTAATAAAGAAAACAAAGTGGGGAATCCCGTCTCTTACCAAATTATACCTTTTGCAGGAGGAACTCATCCAATTGCCAAAGGAGCATTATTTAGTGAAGATGATTGGCTTTTAAAGCGAGTCAACTTTATGGATAAACAAATTTGGGTAACGAACTATGATCCTAATGAACGGTACCCGGAAGGAAAATATCCTAACCGCAGTAAAACCGATACTGGATTAAAGCAATATACAGCGGATAATAGTTCGATTGAAAATACGGATAATGTTGTATGGATGACCACAGGAGCAACTCATGTAGCACGTGCTGAAGAATGGCCGATGATGCCAACAGAATGGGTGCATGCGATGTTAAAACCTTGGAACTTCTTTGATCGTACCCCAACATTAGATTTGCCTAAAAAAGATTCAAAATAATCAGGTAGTGGCTGCCCCGTAAGTTCTAGACAGACCACAAAAATGATTCTTTATTGAAAAGGCCCGTCACTGAATCCTTGATTTTGCAGGATTCTCATGACGGGCCTTTTCAGGAGGTTGACTCAAAAGGTATGCTTTTCATACCTTTTGAGTCAACCTCTTTTATTCATTCTCCTGCTTCTCTTGAATATCAAATTCATTAACTTCTTTATGATAACTATGGAAGCTGTCAATGAGTTTATCGAGATGTTCTAATTGTTCACTGTACTCAACAATGGCCGAAACAAGAGGAAAGAGGTGATAGACCATTTTATTTTCTTCTTCATCCTCAAATAGTTTTTGCTTCATGAAGTGATCGATTAGTGCTCGTTTGCTGCTGCATACTTCATTGGCCATGGTTTCTGAAAATTGTGTTTTGATTTTCCCTACAAACTTTAACATCACTTGCTCATGGTATGTTAATAAACAATCAATTTCTGATCTAATAAGGTGTTGAAACGTCTTTGGCATATGATGCATATCGTGTTCGAGACGGTGTAAAAGTTTCAATGTTCCTAATGCTCTTGTTGTAGTGACAATCATTTGGCGAAAAAGGACTAGTTTTCGCGACTTAACAAGAACTTTCTTTTTCTTATATATCCTCTCTTCTTTATAAAGAGTAAACAGCAGCTCCATTTTGTTCATTTTTTCCTTAATCCGCTCAATGTCTTCCTTTAATAACGTGTATTCAGAAGCCTGACGAATATTCATGCGAGTCCATTTAATGATTTCTTCTGTCGTATCGACAATTTTATAATAAAGCTTCGTTTCATACTTGGGAGGAATGAAAACGAGGTTGACTATAAAAGCAGATAAGACTCCGAGCATAATCGTCAAAAAGCGAATAATGGCAAATTCGATGAACTGTTCGCTTGTATTTTCCATGATGGCAATGACAGTGACGAGGGCCAGGCCAATCGTATTTTCGATTTTTAGTTTTAAATTAATCGCAATAACAATGACAGCCGTTAATCCAATAATAAAAGGATTGTTTCCAAAAATTAATACGAAGATAATGGCTAAAATAGCTCCAATAATATTTGCCTGGAGTTGCTCTAATACAGATAAATAAGAACGATAAATCGACGGCTGAATGGCAAATACAGCAGCGATTGCAGCAAAAATCGGAGATGGAAGCTGTAAAAGATGTGCCAATAGAATAGCAAGGGTGATGGCAATTCCCGTTTTTAAAATGCGGGCACCAAGTTTCATGTGGGTTTAAAATTCCTTTCCTCTAAAATAATCTTTAGTTAGTTATTATTCAATTAGATTTAAAGTAAACAATAACATAATATACAAGGTTTATAGCCTGATATCAAGAGAAGAAAAAAGAAAAATCCCGCCAATTTGCGGGATTTTTCGATTGTTTTTACCAATAGGGTATTTGCGCTTACTCAGTTGAAACGGAAGGATCCGCTTGTTCTTTAGTTGGAATGACTTGCAGGAAGTAGTTCTCCGGCTGTTGAAGAAGTGTGTCGATTTCTTTCGCTTCTTCTATTTGGCCTTGTGTATTTAACGCATCACGGTAAATGGTTAAAAGCTCTTTTATATCGCTTATGCCTTTTTTGTTCAACGGCATAATGCTCACTTTTGCCCCTTTGGCAATACGTCGCTGTAATGCTTCTTTTGTTAGCCCCAGTTCAGGCTGATGTCTTAAATATATGACACCGCCCGTCATCCCTGCACAAATCCATGGACCCGGATCCCCTAAAACAAGACCTCTTCCGTTTGTCATGTATTCGAATGCGAAGCCTTTAATGTTGGCATTTACACCAATATTTCCATGCTCTTCTTCAGGAATGGCGTTGTTTAATTTGCCGCCAATTATCATATCGGCACCAGATAGACGAATACCGGCTCTTGCATCGGCGTTGCCTTGTACGGCAAGCAGTCCTTTTTGCGCTCCATAACCAAAGCCTTTTCCGACTGAACCATTGTAATAGTTTCCATCTAATCCTTTTGATTTAAAGACGAAAATATTGCCTCCAATAGAGGTTTTGCCGGTTCCATCTTGGGCTCCGCCTGACACTTCAATATCGATTCCTGCACTATTATAAGCCCCTAGACCATTTCCAGGGATTGAACCGTCTTTATACTGAAGTTTAATGCTTGGAAGCTTATGATAAGAGCCATCCAAACGGTTACGTACTCGATGGCAAGATACACGGCTTCCCAAAATCCGCTGTTCAGATGTGACAGCTTCATATTCACGTGACTTTCCTAAGTCTTCTACGTCAAAATCTAAATATTCTGCACCGACTGCTGCGCTTAGTCTTGGCTGTTCGCTGCTCGCTGCGATTTCTTGTTTGGCAAACGGTTGGATATCCAAAGTTTTTAACAAATACGTTAAATCCATTAAATCTTTGCCGCGAACTTGTGCAAGTAAATCAGAGCGTCCTACAATATCTTGCAGGCGTTCGAATCCAAGGCTTGCAGTCAAGCGTTTGAGCTCATCACCGAACGCTGTAAACAAGTTCATTAATCCTTGAACAGCTCCGTCTAGTTGGCGGGGAACAAAACGGCGCAGACCATGTTCCTTTGCCTGTGCTTCCGATTCAATTTGTGTAGCGATTCCCACATGGCATGTATCCAAGTGGCAGCCGCGACAGGTCGTACAGCCGATTGCAATCATGGAAAGGGTTCCGAAACCGATGCGGTTTGCCCCTAATAACATCACTTTCATGACGTCAAGAGCACTTTTAATGCCTCCGTCGGCCCAAATCTCTACTTCATGACGCAGTCCTGCTTCTAAAAGTGCGTTATGGGCAGCCTTTACCCCGATTTCAACAGGCAATCCAACGTATTGAAGGGCGTGAATACGGGCAGCCCCGGTACCGCCGTCAAATCCGCTTAATGTAATAATATCTGCACCTGCCTTGGCAATTCCGACAGCGATTGTACCGATGTTTGGAACGACCGGTACTTTAACAGCTACTCTTGCCTGATCATTTGCTGTCTTTAGCTCGGCAATCATTTGTGCCAAGTCTTCAATGGAGTAAATGTCATGGTTATTGGAAGGGGAAATTAAATCAGATCCAATAGTTGCATTACGTGCTTCTGCAATCTTCGCTGTCACTTTGGAAGCTGGTAAATGACCGCCTTCCCCAGGTTTTGCTCCTTGCCCTATTTTGATTTCTAAAAGATTAGAAGAATTCAAGAGCTCCGCATTGACACCAAAACGTCCAGAGGCAACTTGCTGCCCGCGGGTACGAGGATACTTTCCGAGCATATCCTTAATCTCGCCGCCTTCCCCATTTAAACTGATCATCTTTAAACGGTCTGCTGCTTCCGCATAAGCACGGAAGGCAATTTCATTTTGAGAACCGAAAGACATGGATGCGATGATAAACGGTAAGCTATGTTCTCCTACCCCAATATCAACTTTTTCCGGTGTTGTTGGTTTGGCTGCCTGAACTAAATGGGTCAAATGTCGAATAGTTGTGGAACTATTTTCCTCGAGTTCAGTTAATTTTTCGCGATAAGATTCATAAGAGCCTGTTTGAGCTACTTCCCCAATGGCTTTCCAAACCCTAGGGAATAAGTGGAATGTTTTCCCCGGTCTTGCTTTTTCATCTTGAAACTCTTGGGCTCTTGCTTGTGCATCTTCTTTTAAGGCGTGAAAGTCATACTTTAATTGATCTGAACCAAAGAAGTTAACTACATTTAACACGGAAGCGATATCTTCATGCAGTCCGATGGAAGAAAAGAGTCGGCCATACCCTCGAAGTTCGTGAATCCCAATGGTAGAAATGACTTTCTCCAATCCTTTTACGAGAGATTGGTATAAGTTCATGACGGGATGAACTTCTTCCTCGCTGACTGTTGCAAATAATAAGTAAGGACTGATGGCGTTAGCCCCTAATCCATACGCTACAATAATGTCATGTAAAGATCGAATCGCACCTGATCGAAGCAATAATGTACAGTTGCGGCGCAGCTGCTTTTGCACGAGTGCTTGGTCGACAGCAGACGTAATCAGGTGAGGATCAATCCATAAAAACCCGTCCTGATGGGCTTTTGTATCATCAAGAATAATAAGTGTTTTTCCTTCCTGTACAGCGTTAATGGCCTCAGTTTTTAAACGGTCTAAAGCTTGCTTTAATGTTTCTTGCTCACTAAAGGTTGCTGATAAATAGTGAACGAGCCCTTTTGATTCATAAGCATGGACTAGCTGGTTATAAGAGGGATGCTCTAATAATGATGAACATTTATAGCCCATTTCTCCTTCAATCAGCAAGGGAGAAGATAGTTCTACTACATAGTTCTCAACCTCATTCTTTGTTAAGGAAGGGCGTTTTCCAATGATGGTCCTTGTAGAAAAATGTTCCGTTTCACGGTCACGATCAATTGCAGGATTTGTAACAACGGCTACACTTTCTTTAATGAAATCCGCTAAATTTTTGCGGGAAGAATCAATGGCCGCAAGAGGGGCGTCATGTCCAAGAGAACGGATTGGCTCGGCTCCTTTTTCTGCCATTTGTTCAAGCAATTGAATATGCTCACGGTCCCAGCCAAATGCTGCGTATTGTCCGTTCGATACTTTAGATGGAGCCGCTTCTAAGGTGAGCTCCTCATACTTTGGCGGTGTTAACCGTTCAGCTTCATTGAAAAGTGGAATACGTGCTGTAAAGCGCTTGTACACTTCCTCCTGAAAAGCAGGATAATGGTAGATATCCATAACACCCTCGCTATTCCATTTCAGACCGATTTTTTCGCCTGGTGCCAAAGGTTTTGGTTCAGCCGTGTATTCGCTGTTTGGAATAATTCCCGGTTCCGACGAGAATAGATAGGAGGTAGCTGTTTCAAGCTTCCAAAGAGGGCGAAGTCCGAGAGCGTCCACACTAAACACAGCTTCGTCTCCATATCTGGAAATAATACCAGCAGGCCCTTGGGCAAAATGACCCCAGCCTTCACGAATGTACGTGTATAAATTTTGCAGATGAGAAGGATATGATTTGATCTCGTTAATAATTGGAGGGAACAAAATATCGACTGCTTCAAACAGGGAATAACCGTCACGGGCAATCAAGGTTTGAATGATTCGATCCAAATCTTGTGAGTCACTTCCCCCTTTTGTAAGAGGAACGTTTATCATTCTCGCTTCGTCACGCAATTTGGCTACTGTATTGATTTCTCCATTATGTCCTAATAAACTAAATGGCTGCACACGAAAGAAGCTTGTTAACGTATTGGTAGAATAACGGTTATGTCCTAATGTCATCGTTGAAGCGATAAGCGGGTTTTGCAGGTCATGATAGAACTGTCTCAATGTGCTGCCGGCTCCCATCACCTTATAAACGGCATAGGAATTGCTTAAAGAGGCGACGTGCACATGTTCATCTTGCTCGATTTCAATTATTAATTCGAATAATGTTTTGGACAAATTTTCGGTACTTGATGCTGTTAAAGCAAATTGCCAGAAATGAGGCTCTTCATTTTGGGCGAGAGGACCTAAAGCGCTTGTATCTATTACATTGTCAGCTTCGTATACAATAGAGAAGGATTTTTGGGAGAAGAGGGAAGCCACCCGTTTTTTGATATCGCTTGCATTAGCATGTTTTGAAATGAAAATATGCCCAGCCACAAAGGAAGAAGAATCTACTAAACTGGAATCTTGCCCGGCTTGAACAAGCTTTTCTTTCCACAAAGCTTTTGGCAGGTCAATATGAACGCCAATTCCATCACCTTCATTGTTTACGAATCCGGCACGGTGATTCATTGTAGTCAAAGCGTCGATACACATGTCGATATTAGCCTTTGTGGGATTGTTTGTTTTTTCCATGACCGACACAATTCCACATGCATCATGCTCATGAAGATGGTAATCTTTAAATAAACTAGGGGTCCATGTTGTTTGCATAACGTTGGCTTAAAGTATACATAGAGTACACTTTTGCTGCCGTTCACCTCCATCACAAATCTTTCTATTAGTAAACAATGTATTGTAAACTAAATGTTTTAATTTTTCTGAATTTATCAAATATCATCGTATCACGAAAGGGAAAAAATTTCAATTATTTATTCATTCCTTTGGATACTGTATACAATGAGAGGAAAGCTTTTTTTGGAGTGAAATTAATTTTCTAAAGTAAAGTTGAAAACGTTTTCATTATTTGGGTAAAATAAACGGGAGAATCAAACTCCCCCGTTTATTTCAAAATATGCATAATTATTCGCTTTTCAGCTGACTGAATGCGTGTTCTACGACATTTAATGTATTGGTAATGTCTTCTTCTGTATGCTCAGTTGTTAAAAACCATGCCTCGTATTTGGAAGGGGCCAAGTTAATTCCTTGATGGAGCATCAACTTGAAGAATTTGGCAAACATCTCTCCATCTGTGTTTTCGGCTTGTTCATAGTTTCTGACCTTTTCAGTTGTGAAGTAAACCGTTAAGGCGCCTTTTAGACGATTAATGGTAATGGGAACACCGTATGTGTCAGCGTGTTTTAAAATGCCTGCCTCCAGCATAGCACCTAATCGATCGAGATGTTCATATACGCCATCTTGTTGAAGTACTTCCAAGCAAGCAATGCCTGCTAAAATAGAAGCTGGATTACCGGCCATCGTTCCTGCCTGATAAGCAGGGCCTAACGGAGCGACTTTTTCCATAATCTCTTTTCGTCCGCCGTAAGCTCCAATTGGAAGACCGCCGCCAATAATCTTCCCCAGGGCGGTTAAATCGGGTTTAACTCCTAATAAATCCTGGGCCCCTCCATACATGAAGCGGAAGGCTGTAATGACTTCATCGTAAATCACAAGAGCGCCTGCTTCATGAGTCAAATCATTTACTTGCTGCAAGAAACCGGCCTCTGGTTCGACAATGCCAAAGTTCCCGACAATCGGCTCAACCAGCACTGCGGCAATCTGTTCTCCCCATTTTTCGAGCGCTTCTTTAAGTGGTTCGATATCGTTGAATGGAACTGTAATGACTTCTTGAGCGATGCTTTTAGGAACCCCTGCAGAATCGGGAGTCCCAAGGGTAGAAGGGCCAGAACCTGCTGCAACGAGTACTAAGTCAGAATGTCCGTGGTAGCATCCGGCAAACTTAATGATTTTATCTCGCCCTGTATACGCACGCGCAACACGAATGGTCGTCATGACAGCTTCGGTACCCGAATTGACAAAACGAACTTTATCCATGGCAGGCATCGCTTCTTTCAGCATTTTGGCAAATGTCACTTCATGGGCGTGTGGTGTTCCGTACAATACACCATTTTCTGCCGCTTGTTGAATCGCTTTTGTAATGTGAGGGTGAGCATGTCCTGTAATAATGGGTCCGTAAGCAGCCAAATAGTCAATGTATTTATTGCCGTCGACATCCCAAAAATAGGCGCCTTTCCCTTTTTCCATCACAACGGGAGCCCCGCCTCCTACTGCTTTGTAAGAGCGGGAAGGGCTATTGACTCCCCCGACTATATGTTCAAGTGCTTCCTGATGGATTTGTTCTGACTTGGTAAAATTCATCTTGAATCCTCCTAATTTAAAATATGACTGGTGCTTAAATAGTTTCTTTTTGACTCCATTATTCTAGCAGAATTTTGGTCATCTTAAAAAACTTCTATATAGATCGATTTAGAAAATTCGACATGACCAAAGAACGGCCACGCCGAATTTTCTAGACCTAAGCGGCTGACACCCCCCCTTGCGGGGTTGGCGCCATCCGCATAGGTGAACCCTTGGGGGCGAATTCAAGTTGTCTAGCTCTCCGATTGTGATGCCCCTCGATGAAATGAAGATGTGTCGAATTATTAAGTGGAATATATATTTAAGGGCTGCCGTAATCAAAAATGTTTAAGTCGATTGTCCGCTCCCCTTTTGTTTTTTGCTGTTGGAGCTAATCCGCTAAAAGTTTCTTGGGCATAGTATTTGTGAAAGTGGCCGGAGATTGTATAAACTAGTCTTTATGGTTGAAAATCATGGAGGGAATAACATGCCAAATGCAATAGAAGTAGAAAATCTGCGAAAAGAATTCAAGTCCTATTCAAGTCGTTCAGGGTTAAAGGGAGCGTTTCGCGATCTTTTTACCCGTAATTATAAAATTCTTCCTGCGGTTAATGATATCTCATTTACGGTGAGGCAGGGGGAAATGGTCGGTTACATTGGGGAGAATGGGGCGGGGAAATCCACGACCATTAAGATGCTGACAGGCATTCTAACGCCAACATCAGGAAAAGTGATCGTGAATGGAATGAATCCTCATAAAGAAAGGGAGAAATTCGCCCAGACAATTGGAGTCGTGTTTGGGCAACGCTCTCAATTGTGGTGGGATATTGCCGTGCAAGAATCCTTTCGCCTATTGAAGAAAGTCTATAAGGTAACAGATGAGCAATATAATGACCATATGAATCATGTCATCGAAACATTAGACATTGGTCCTTTACTGGACAAGCCGGTTCGTAAATTGTCACTGGGCCAGAGAATGAGATGTGAACTGGCTGCCGCATTGATTCATAATCCGCCGTTATTATTTTTAGATGAGCCGACCATTGGGTTGGATGTATTGGTAAAATTAAAAATTCGCCAGTTTTTAAAAGAAATTAATGAGAAGTATAATACAACCATTTTATTGACTACCCATGACCTGTCCGATATTGAAGCTCTTTGTGAACGGGTGGTCATGTTAGATGAAGGAAATATCATTTATGATGGAGCTCTTCAAGATCTCCGTTCGACTTGGGGAGAAGGAAAGCAGATCGTCTTTGAATTTACAGCTCCTCCTTCTAAAGAACAGCTTACCTTGCTTACGGGAGACTTATCTGTTGCGTGGATGGCGGGAGAAAGGAAGAATATATGGGTCGCTCATATTAAAAATCAACAAGATGTCATGTCTGATCTTATTGGTCGTATTGTAGGTCAATATCAAATAAAAGATATTAGCATCAATGAAGTTTCAACAGAAGAAATTATCCGCAACATTTATGAAGAAGGTGCTATTCGTGGCTAAGTATTTAGAGATGATTCGTATTCGTTTTCTCATGATGCTGGCATATCGGACCAATTATTATAGCGGGATTTTAATCTACAGCATCAATATAGGAGCCTACTATTTTCTTTGGTCAGCCATTTACGGAGGGAAGGAAGACATACAAGGGTTATCCATTATTCAGATGACTACGTATGTTGCTGTTTCATGGATGGCGAGGGCTTTTTACTTTAATAATATTGATCGAGAAATTGCAATGGAGATTAAAGAAGGGAAAGTCGCTGTTGAATTGATAAGACCATACAGCTATTTGGGTATGAAAACGATGCAGGGATTGGGTGAAGGGATTTTTAGATTAGTATTTTTCTCCTTGCCGGGCATGGTTATTGTTTCTTTTTTATTTCCTGTTGATTTCTCAACAAATATGTCTGTCTGGCTTTATTTTAGTTTATCCATTGTGCTAAGTTTCATTATTAATACTCAAATCAACTTATTAACAGGTATTACAACATTCTTTCTGTTTAATAATGACGGATTAATTCGAGCGAAACGCGTAGTCATTGATTTGTTTTCCGGCCTTTTATTGCCAATTAGCTTTTATCCTCTTTGGGCGCAGGAGTTTATGAAATTTTTTCCTTTCCAATCGATCAGTTATATTCCGAGTATGATTTTTACGGAAGGCTTTAAAGGGAATGAAATGGTAGAAGCGCTATTATTCCAAGGAATTTGGGCCGTCCTATTGCTGATTCCGGTTCATTTGTTATGGAATGCGGCTAAAAAACGGATGGTTATTCAAGGAGGGTAAGACGTGTTTTATTTATCGATGTTTGTTCAATATATTGCCCAATACATGAAGACTCGTTTGCAATATCGTGCTGATATGTTTGTAGAAATGTTGTCGGACTTACTGTTTCAAGGAGTCAATTTAATCTTTATTTTAGTTGTATTCGGACATACGCAGTTCTTAAATGGCTGGTCCAGGGAAGAGATTATCTTCATTTACGGTTTCTTCTTAGTGCCGTTCGCTTTATTTGCCTCGTTCTTTAATATCTGGGACTTTAACGAACGTTATATCGTAAAGGGAGAAATGGATCGGATTTTAACACGTCCCATTCACAGTTTGTTCCAGGTTGTGCTGGAGCGGATGGAATTGGAATCTTTGTTTGGCGCGTTTACGGGAATAGCGGTTATGGCATATGCTTCTTTTAAACTTCAATTAAGTTTTCATTGGTACGATCCATTTATTTTTATTTTATTTGTAGTAGGAGGCGCGCTGGTGTATGCAGGAATTTTTGTGTCTCTTGCAAGTATAGGGTTTTGGTCAGATGCCCGTACATCCATCATGCCTACTATGTATAACATCGGGAATTATGGGCGTTATCCAGTTGATATTTATAATCGGGTCATTCGTTATGTACTCACATGGATTTTACCTTTTGCCTTTGTGGGTGTTTATCCATCTGCTTATTTTTTAAAGCGGACAGAGTGGTACGGCTATGCCTTTTTAACACCTGTAATGGGATTAGTATTTTTTATACTTTCGTTTATATTGTGGAACATCGGAGTGAAAAGGTATCGGGGAGCTGGTAATTAAAACGGGGGAGATGAGTCTAACTGTTTCTGCTGTGATCTTGCAACAGTTAGTTGTTTTTGAAGCTATATTTCGATACGCTTAACTAGACAATGGATTCATGAAGGGTAGGAGAAGTGAAAATGACAACAGCAGTAGGACAAGCGGCCCCGCACTTTGAACTGGTGGCACAAACAGGGGAAACGGTGAAATTAACAGACTTTCGAGGGAAGTATGTTGTATTGTACTTTTATCCAAAGGATATGACGCCTGGCTGCACAACGGAAGCATGTGATTTTCGCGATTATCACGAACAGTTCGCGGAGTTGGATGCTGTTATTCTTGGAGTTAGCCCGGATCCTGTGGACAAGCATCAAAAGTTTGCAGAAAAACATGGTTTGCCTTTCTTGTTGCTTGTAGATGAAAATCATGAGACTGCAGAGCGGTATGCAGTCTGGAAGCTCAAAAAGAATTTTGGGAAGGAATATATGGGAATTGAAAGGTCTACTTTCGTCATTGATAAAGATGGGATATTGATTAAAGAGTGGCGGAAAGTTAGAGTAAAAGGTCATGTAGAAGAGGCTTTGTCTTTTATTAAGGAAGAAAGTTAAGAAGAAAAGGTTTTCAAAAATGGTTATTCGTCTAGAACCTCTGCAGGTATGCTCACGTACAATATGAGTGTAGGGCATACCTCCTCAGGTGTTAGTATATGGTGGTGCGGAATTCTCCGCACCTTTTTTTCTTTCTTTTGAACCAGTCGTAACAAAGAAGCCTCATTTTGAACTTTAAAAAGAGAATGAAAAGGTCTTGTAGGGATACATACTATAGGAAGAATAGAAAAGTTGACAAATATGTGAATATCCATGTAGACTATTTATAAACATTATAAAGTAATAATTTATACAGATGGTATTATGATATAGAAATGAGGTGCATGACGATGACTCATCAAGAGGAATTAAAAGAGGCGATTGAAGCCTTAAAAAGTACGGGGGTCCGCATTACGCCGCAGCGTCATGCGATTTTAGAGTATTTAATTAACTCTATGTCACATCCGACGGCAGACGATATTTACAAAGCTCTGGAAGGTAAATTTCCTAATATGAGTGTTGCGACTGTCTACAATAATTTACGTGTTTTCCGTGAAGTGGGCATTGTAAAAGAGTTAACATACGGCGATTCCTCAAGTCGATTTGATTATGTGACCACACATCATTACCATGTGATTTGTGAAAGTTGCGGTAAAATTGTCGACTTTCATTATCCAGGTTTAGATGAGGTGGAGGCGTTAGCTGCCCATATCACAGGTTTTGAGGTTAGTCACCACCGTATGGAAATTTACGGAACTTGTCCAGAGTGCCGGAAAAAGGAACAACATTAAAAAGCTGATAGCGTTCAATTGGAGCTATCAGCTTTTCTTTTTTGTTTTTGGTTGTATTTTTCATCGAATTCTTTTCCTTCTAGAGAAGGATCAAGTGTTAAAGGCTCTCGGCAATGCATACACATATCGACCCGGCCTAATAACTTCGTTGGCTTCCCGCAAGTAGGACAAACAACCTGGGTCGCTTTTGTTGAAAGCATCCCAATCCAAAAATATACTACTGTGCTGGCGATAATACATAATAAGCCAAGTAACATGAATAACGTCATGACCCACATGCTTGTCCTGAAAAATACACCGATGTACATGACAATAAATCCGATGAAGATAAGGCTAAGAGCGAAAGTGCGGATTTTATTAATTTTATTTGAATACTTTAATGACATGTTGTGACCCTCCTAAATTATAACTATAACATAATCCGCTTACAATTTTTAAGATTTTTAATATGGATTGCAGAGAACGCTGGTCAAAAAACAAAAAGGTATTGTATTCTCGTATGTAGAAATACAGTAGAATGAAGTAAATATACCAAGAGTGGAATTGGTTTTGGAGGAAATGAAAAATGGAAGATGTACTGCGCCCAATTTATCAAGAGCGTGCCAGTAATGGAGATACTTTAGGGATTATATTAATTGAGAAAAAGAAATCTGAATCGCCGGTTACAGATAATTTAGATGCTGTGATCCTAGTCATCGTAAAGGATGCTGAACAGTCTTTATTTGTAAAACATTACCAGTATAAAGATGAGACAGCCGGGTTGTTTGTGGTGACAGAGTCATTGCTGCACGATTGGATTTCAAACGGTACTAATCGCAGGGTAGTTGAGTGGCTTTTTAATGGAAAAGTATTGTTTGATCGTAATGAATATGTAGATTCCTTCAAACAGCGATTACACTCCTTTCCGTGTGAAGATCGGCTAAGAAAGATGGGGATTGAGTTCGCCAAGTTAATTAGACGGTTTATAGAAGGAAAAGACTTTTATGAGTCTAAACACTATTTAGATGCCTTTAATCACATGGTACATGCGTTACATCACTTAGGGAGATTATCAGTGCTGGAACACGGGTTTCATCCTGAAATTACAGTGTGGAATCAAGTGAAGAAGATAGAACCTCAAATTTACAAATTGTACGAGGAGCTTGTAATAGGAGGAGAGTCACTGGAGAAGAGGTTGGAACTTTTATTTTTAGCAATTGAATTTTTAATTACTGAACGCAAAGGGAGTGGGACTAAGCATTTGGTGAGCTTGTTGGCCCGAAAGTCAGAAGCATGGGCTTTTGCGGACATTATCAATCATCCTGAAGTTAAATCGTATGCTATTGACTTAGGAGTGCTCCTTGAGTTTTTAGTTGAAAAAGAAATTGTCTCTGTATGTAACGTGGAAACGAAAGGAAAAGGCCTGTATCATCGCTATTATTATGTAGAAACACATAATGAAGAATGAAGTGAACAGTGAGTGTCAAGGGTGAGGACATTTTTGATGGGATAGGAAAGCAACTTTGCTCGATAGCGGATAGAGTCCCTGCCGAGTGTTTGTTAAAATCGTTGATAGTTTACTGAAGGGAAAAACACGGCAAGAAGAACACTTTATTTTTCCCCCATTCATTACCGGTCAGTAAGATCCTGGCTTTAAAACTTGGAATCATCAGGGAAGCTTAAGCGGGGGATAACTGCCTGTAAAAAACAATTAAAGGGACACAGACTAACACCCCCGCGTCCTGCGGCAATGTCTGCCTGACCCGCATCGCGCGGGTCTAACCTTCCATCAGTGGGGATGAAGCTCCCCTTGATGGAAGGTTCCTTTATCTAATGTTATTGTAATTATGTCATTGAAAATTCAATCTGGCTTTTAAAAGATTTTCCAATGTATAACGTAAGTCTCAATGATTAAATCGTATCGTTAAAATATTTTAGTGAGAAAGTGTTGACGTTATATTTTTTATGTGATAAATTATTACTTGTCGCTGACGCGATAGTAACAAATGATCGACACTAGGTTGGTTGAAGATGAAAAAAAGTGTTGACAACTAAAACTTGAAAATGTTATTATGAAAAAGTCGCTTCGGGCGATGTTGAACTTTGAAAACTGAACAAAACAAAAAAACGTCAACGTTAATTCTATTTTATTATGAGCAAGTCAAACATTTCTTCGGAGAGTTTGATCCTGGCTCAGGACGAACGCTGGCGGCGTGCCTAATACATGCAAGTCGAGCGGACAGATGGGAGCTTGCTCCCTGAAGTCAGCGGCGGACGGGTGAGTAACACGTGGGCAACCTGCCTGTAAGACTGGGATAACTTCGGGAAACCGGAGCTAATACCGGATAACACCGTGGACCACATGGTCCTTGGTTGAAAGATGGCTTCGGCTATCACTTACAGATGGGCCCGCGGCGCATTAGCTAGTTGGTGAGGTAACGGCTCACCAAGGCGACGATGCGTAGCCGACCTGAGAGCCACACTGGCCACACTGG
>NZ_KV917369.1:158457-1016380 GCF_002019595.1 Priestia abyssalis
GTTTGGCACCTCGATGTCGGCTCATCGCATCCTGGGGCTGTAGTCGGTCCCAAGGGTTGGGCTGTTCGCCCATTAAAGCGGTACGCGAGCTGGGTTCAGAACGTCGTGAGACAGTTCGGTCCCTATCCGTCGCGGGCGCAGGAAATTTGAGAGGAGCTGTCCTTAGTACGAGAGGACCGGGATGGACGCACCGCTGGTGTACCAGTTGTCTTGCCAAAGGCATCGCTGGGTAGCTATGTGCGGACGGGATAAGTGCTGAAAGCATCTAAGCATGAAGCCCCCCTCAAGATGAGATTTCCCATAGCGTCAAGCTAGTAAGATCCCTGAAAGATGATCAGGTTGATAGGTCAGAGATGGAAGCGTGGCGACATGTGGAGTTGACTGATACTAATCGATCGAGGACTTAACCTAAAGAAAAGCACAGCAATACTCAGCAACTTGTTATCTAGTTTTGAAGGAATAACTTTTAAAAAAAGGTTGAAATTCCTTTTGAATAATGTATAATATAATATGTCTGGTGATGATGGCGAAGAGGCCACACCCGTTCCCATGCCGAACACGGAAGTTAAGCTCTTCAGCGCCGATGGTAGTTGGGGGTTTCCCCCTGTGAGAGTAGGACGTCGCCAGGCTTATATGATTCCACAGTAGCTCAGTGGTAGAGCAATCGGCTGTTAACCGATCGGTCGTAGGTTCGAGTCCTACCTGTGGAGCCATTTGGAGAGCTGTCCGAGTGGCCGAAGGAGCACGATTGGAAATCGTGTAGGCGGTTAACGCTGCCTCAAGGGTTCAAATCCCTTGCTCTCCGCCATTTAATTAATACATTTATTCAATTGGCCCGTTGGTCAAGCGGTTAAGACACCGCCCTTTCACGGCGGTAACACGGGTTCGAATCCCGTACGGGTCATCATTTACAGGTTTTAAGCCTGTAATACGGAGGATTAGCTCAGCTGGGAGAGCACCTGCCTTACAAGCAGGGGGTCGGCGGTTCGATCCCGTCATCCTCCACCATTTATTATTATCGCGGGGTGGAGCAGTCTGGTAGCTCGTCGGGCTCATAACCCGAAGGTCGCAGGTTCAAATCCTGTCCCCGCAACCAATTATTATAAGGTGGTCCCGTGGTGTAGTGGTTAACATGCCTGCCTGTCACGCAGGAGATCGCGGGTTCGAGTCCCGTCGGGACCGCCATTTTTAAAGGTAATGCGATTTTAAAGCATAGAGGGTTGAGAGAAACGAGAAGTTCGAGGAAGCAATCGAGCGAACACCGTAGCGTATTTGCATACGTGAGGATGTGAGCGAGTGAAGCTGACGAAGAATTTCGACGTTTATCGCAAGCTGTAATATGGCTCGGTAGCTCAGTTGGTAGAGCAACGTAAACATCCATGAATCTTCAACGATGTAGTTGCGAGGAAGACCGAAAGGTACGACGAGCAAAGAAAGTGTAAGATTTTGAAAGAAGTTTAAAATAACATGGCTCGGTAGCTCAGTTGGTAGAGCAAAGGACTGAAAATCCTTGTGTCGGCGGTTCGATTCCGTCCCGAGCCACCATTTTATTGATGCCGGTGTAGCTCAATTGGTAGAGCAACTGACTTGTAATCAGTAGGTTGGGGGTTCAAGTCCTCTCGCCGGCACCATGTTAGAAAATTTAAGAATGTGGAGGGGTAGCGAAGTGGCTAAACGCGGCGGACTGTAAATCCGCTCCCTCAGGGTTCGGCGGTTCGAATCCGTCCCCCTCCACCATTTGCAATAGGGGCATAGTTTAACGGTAGAACAGAGGTCTCCAAAACCTCCGGTGTGGGTTCGATTCCTACTGCCCCTGCCAAAAGAATATGGCGGTTGTGGCGAAGTGGTTAACGCACCAGATTGTGGCTCTGGCACTCGTGGGTTCGATTCCCATCAATCGCCCCATATTTAACTTATAATTATATTCAAATGATTGGGCTATAGCCAAGCGGTAAGGCAACGGACTTTGACTCCGTCATGCGTTGGTTCGAATCCAGCTAGCCCAGCCATTTGCGGAAGTAGTTCAGTGGTAGAACACCACCTTGCCAAGGTGGGGGTCGCGGGTTCGAATCCCGTCTTCCGCTCCAGTATATGATTAAGGCGGCATAGCCAAGTGGTAAGGCCAAGGTCTGCAAAACCTTTATTCACCGGTTCAAATCCGGTTGCCGCCTCCATTTACTATATCGCCGGGGTGGCGGAACTGGCAGACGCACAGGACTTAAAATCCTGCGGTAGGTGACTACCGTACCGGTTCGATTCCGGTCCTCGGCACCATGTGCTTTTTAGATTGCCTTATATATTATGCCGGTGTGGCGGAATTGGCAGACGCGCACGACTCAAAATCGTGTTCCTTCTGGAGTGTCGGTTCGACCCCGACCACCGGTATCAGGCTTTTTTACAGGAGAAATACCTGTTTTCTTTTTTGTTTCATGTTCGACAAAATCTGATAAAATTTGCGGGTGTAGTTTAATGGTAAAACCTCAGCCTTCCAAGCTGATGTCGTGGGTTCGATTCCCATCACCCGCTCCATACATAACGGTTACAACGCAGTGTTTCGTTTAAATAAAAACGGGGCATTGCGTTTTTTATTTTGGTTGGGAAATGTTTATAACTAAGGATTTTCCCCTCATTATCATTGTGAAGGGAAAAATCCTTAAAAAGTAAGATAAAAAGGCTAAATGAAAAAGACCGTTATTCTTAACTAGGCGTTAACAAAAAATGTTGCTTCTCCTCCATGAAGCTGCAAAAACATATCCTTTAGGGATTTGGTCAATTTCTCTGCTTGCTCGATTGGAAGTGAGGGACGCAGGTAAACGATTTGAATGGCTTCTTTCGTCTGTTCCGTAGCAGGAGCCCTTTGTGAATCTACATATGGACTGCCAAATGGTCCATCTTGATCCGATGAGATTATTTTATTCTTTAAAGAAATGTTTCTTTCATTTAACGCTTTGTAATAATCATTCTCTTTGCCAATTGCAATCTTAATATCACCTTGTAAAAATTGGCAATCATAAATACCGATGGGGACTTCATATTGCAAAGAGAAAAAGTTATTGAGGTCAACAGCTGAGTTGATAGAAGGAAGGTATGTCTGTTTTTGAATGCGACGAAATAATGCTTCTGCTGAAGGGCGATACTTACTCGGATCTGTTCCCAGTTCTTTAAATATTTTTCTCCATTCCGATACCCCTTCAATTTCTGAAGGGGATTTTGTTTCTAAATCAAAAAATAGGGACTCTTGAAACAACCGAAGCCGACCTTTTAACATCTGAGGAGATGCTCCTACAGAAATATGTTTATAATGAATAATGCCAATCTTAAAATTCGGGATTTTTGCTTTAATGTTTGAGTGTATAGAAACTTCCATTTACTGACGCTCCCTTATCCACGGATTATCCTTTATTATAATAATTGTTGGACTGAAAAGAAATCAAATAGCCTTTTGGCATTTTAATAAGTTACAGAATACAATCAGGTTTGTTTTCAATTGAGAGTGAAACGATTTTTTGAAATAAGCAATTATAGAAGAGAGGAGGAAATAAGTTGTTGAATATGATACAGCTAAAAGAAGAAATTATTGCTTACAGTAAAACGATCGGCATCGATAAAATTGGCTTTGCCAGTGCTTCCACTTTTGAAGAACTCAAGGGACGTTTGATTGCTCAGCAAGAGTTAGGCTATCAATCAGGTTTTGAGGAGCCTGATATTGAAAAGCGAACGAACCCAGAGTTATTACTTCCAAAAGCTAGATCAATTATTGCGATTGCACTTGCATATCCATCGAAAATGCAAAATCCTCCTAAAAGCACTAAGCAGGAGCGAAGAGGCATCTTTTGCCGCGCTTCCTGGGGACGGGATTATCATGCGGTATTACGTGATCGTCTTGAAAAATTAGAGCAATTCATTTTAGAAAAAGTTCCGGAGGCAACAGTGAAGTCCATGGTAGATACGGGAGAGCTTTCGGATCGGGCGGTTGCGGAGAGAGCGGGAATAGGATGGAGCGGTAAGAATTGTGCTATTATTACCCCCGAATTTGGTTCTTATGTATATTTAGGAGAGATGGTTACTAACCTGCCTTTTCCTCCCGATACGCCGATAGAAGATCGCTGCCGAACTTGCAATAAGTGTATTGATGTTTGTCCAACAGGAGCGCTCGTAGGACCAGGACAATTAAATTCGCAGCGCTGTATTGCATTTTTAACTCAGACAAAGGGATTTTTGGCGGAAGAGTTTCGAGTTAAATTAGGAAACAGATTATATGGCTGCGATACCTGCCAGACTGTATGTCCAGAAAATAAGGGAAAGGATTTTCATTTTCACGCGGAAATGGAACCAGATCCAGAACTGGCCAAGCCTTTATTAAAGCCGCTGCTTCATATGAGCAATAGAGAGTTTAAAGAAAAGTTCGGACATGTTTCTGGCTCATGGCGAGGAAAAAAACCAATTCAACGCAACGCCATTATTGCATTAGCCCATTATAAGGATTCAACGGCTGTTTTAGATTTAGTAAGGTTATTGAAGGAAGATGTACGTCCGGTTATCAGGGGAACAGCTGCGTGGGCACTCGGGAAGATCGGAGAAAAGAGTGCTGTAGAGGATTTGGAAATAGCATACGATAGAGAACAAGATGAAGAGGTACGAGCTGAAATTGAAAAAGGATTACAGATGCTCAAGGTAGAAAGTCCGTGAATGTTGTATTAAAAAGAGAGGGGTTCATCATAGCGTTATAATAAAACGTATGAAAGTGGTGAAACCTTTGTTATCCAAAAAACATGTTTTGCATGCATTAATTGCAGCAAGAGCGGAAGGTTTAGTGAATGGACGTGTTGCAAGGGATTTTTCTTCCTTTCTCTCTCCCAAAATAGAGCAAAAAACAAATGCCTTTCAAAAAAGAGGAGCTGAGCTCGTAAAGTGCACAGCAAAAGGACAAATTCGCTCTGTAGAAACAGGCGATACGAAAACGAACATATTATATGATGTGCATTTTCAATCTTTGATTAAGCAAGGAAAATTCTTCTATATAGAAGAAGAGATGGAAACAAGAATGGCTGTTTTTTACAAAAATACACTTATCACGGATCGATTAATTGATTTGTTAGAGGAAGAACCAATTGCCGAATATGTGGAAAAAAATGATCTTGAAAAGGAACCTGCCGAAATGAGGGCGCATCCTTATAATCGGTTAGCCGTTGTGCGCTATGCAGAAACGTGGTGGAATAGTTACAATCCGAAGTATAAAAAGTTTGAAAACGATTGTACAAACTTTATTTCTCAGTGTGTTCACGAGGGAGGGGCACCGATGCGCGGCTATCCGAATAAGGGGAATGGGTGGTGGATGCAAAACAATTCGTGGAGTTATAGCTGGTCGGTTGCCAATGCCTTTCGTGCTTACTTAAAAAACTCCAAGGCAGGTTTAAAAGCGAAGCAAGTAACTCAGCCGCATGAACTGATGCTGGGCGATGTAATTTGCTACGACTTTGAAGGAGACGGAAAATGGAATCACACGACAGTGGTCGTCGCTAAAGATGCGAACGGGATGCCCCTTGTTAATGCCCATACGTACAATAGCCGAATGAGATATTGGGCTTATGAAGATTCCACGGCATATACACCGAATATTCAGTACGAATTTTTCCATATTCTCGGTTAGATTAGGGACTTTTGTTTTGAATGGATAGTGGTATAATGAAAATTAGATTTTTTGTTAGAGGTGAAATTTGTGGGACTACATGTTGTTTTATATCAACCAGAGATTCCAGCCAATACTGGCAATATTGCCAGAACTTGCGCTGCGACCGGTACAACTTTACATTTAATCCGTCCATTAGGATTTTCAACCGACGATAAAATGTTAAAACGGGCAGGACTGGATTATTGGGAACACGTAAAAGTTGTTTATCATGATTCATTAGAAGAAGTATTTGAAAAGTACAATGAAGGTCAATTTTATTTTCTTACAAAGTTTGGTCAAAAAGCGCATAGTACATTTGATTACAGTAATGCAGCCCAAGATCATTTCTTTGTATTTGGACGTGAAACAACGGGACTTCCAAAAGAGGTTATCCAAGCTAACATGGAACGCTGCCTTCGTGTCCCAATGAACGATAAGGTAAGGTCATTAAATTTGTCTAACACTGCTGCAATCCTTATTTACGAGGCTTTAAGACAACAAAATTTCCCTGGCCTATCGTAGAACTAAATGAACGAGTTTGAAGTAAAGAAGCCTTCCCATCTATAAGTGATGAGAAGGCTTTCATTGTATAAAAAAGAAAATTATTTACGTTTTACACCAGGCTTATCATTATATCCAGCTGTAAAAATGGCGGATATGAATGTTGCCATGACGCCTAATACTAAAATGGTTCTCACCGCTGTCTTCCTCCTTTACTTCACTTTCATTTCTGTACGATACTATAAATTTATTATAGCCTATGAGCCTGTCTGTTTGAAAGAAAAGTATGGAAAAAATTTAACAAAGTCCGTTCACGATACGACCAATGTTCTTGCGGATATAAATGGCATCGGGATGTCTATGGTACGGGGAGGTTCATAGTTTTTAGATTTGCGAAGTGAAAAAAAAGCATGTTCAAGGACATCCTTGCATAGATTGTATTAATCTTGGTCACTAGCATCAATGGTAGGGGAGGTCCTTTAATGGATATATTAAAAAAGATTGGAATGTATCGTGAAGAAGAACAAAGGCTCAAGTGGGAAGGCACCTTCGCAGAGTATTTAGAGATTTTAAAAGAAAAACCTATAGTTGCACAATCAGCCCATTCAAGAGTTTACAATATGATCAAAGATGCTGGTTATGAAGAAGTGAATGGAAAAAGGAAATATCAATTTTTCAGTGGTCAATTATTTGGTTTGGAGGAAGCGCTGGAACGGCTTGTGGAGGAGTATTTCCATCCAGCAGCGAAGCGCTTGGATGTTCGGAAGCGGATTTTATTGTTAATGGGTCCTGTAAGCGGAGGTAAATCGACGTTGGTGACGATGTTAAAACGAGGGCTGGAGAAATACTCTCATACAGACAACGGTGCTATTTATGCTATCAAAGGGTGCCCAATGCATGAAGATCCACTGCACCTGATTCCTCATCATCTTCGCGATGACTTTTATGATGAGTATGGAATTCGTGTAGAGGGATATCTATCACCGCTTAATATGATGCGCCTTGAAGAAGAATATGGCGGACGTATTGAAGATGTGTTAGTGGAAAGAATCTTCTTATCCGAAAACAAACGTACTGGCATTGGAACATTCAGTCCGTCTGATCCTAAGTCACAGGATATTGCAGACTTAACGGGAAGTATCGACTTCTCCACGATTGCCGAATTCGGTTCTGAATCAGACCCGCGAGCTTACCGGTTCGATGGTGAGTTAAATAAGGCAAACCGCGGAATGATGGAGTTCCAGGAAATGCTTAAGTGTGATGAAAAATTCTTATGGCATTTACTATCTCTTACTCAGGAAGGAAACTTTAAAGCTGGTCGTTTTGCTTTAATTAGTGCAGATGAGCTGATTGTGGCTCATACGAATGAAACGGAGTATCGTTCATTTATTTCAAACAAGAAAAATGAAGCTCTCCATTCTCGGATTATTGTCATGCCAATTCCCTATAACTTAAAAGTAAGCGAAGAAGAGCGAATTTACGAAAAAATGATTAGAGAAAGTGACGTATCAGATGTACACATTGCTCCACATACACTTCGTGTAGCAGCGATGTTTAGCATTTTAACGCGCTTAAAAGAAGCGAAAAAAGGCGATATCGATTTAGTGAAGAAAATGAGATTGTATGACGGTCAGGCAGTTGAAGGATATAATGATGCAGACGTAGAGGAATTAAAGAAGGAGCATGCAGATGAGGGAATGAGCGGAATCGATCCACGTTATGTCATTAATCGTATTTCCTCAACCATTATTCGCAAGGAAGTGAAATCCATTAATGCACTCGATGTGCTGCGCTCCTTAAAAGAAGGCTTAGACCAACATCCGTCCATCCCGAATGAAGATCGTGAGCGTTATTTAAATTACATCTCCTTAGCCAGAAAAGAATATGATGAAATTGCGAAAAAAGAAGTTCAAAAAGCATTTGTTTATTCATATGAAGAATCGGCTAAGACATTGATGGATAACTATTTAGACAATGTTGAAGCATATTGCAATAAAAATAAACTTCGTGATCCTTTAACAGGAGAAGAAATGAATCCAGACGAAAAGCTTATGCGTTCTATTGAAGAACAAATCGGCATTTCTGAAAATGCGAAGAAAGCGTTCCGTGAAGAAATCTTAATTCGTATTTCGGCTTATGCACGCAAAGGAAAAAGGTTTGATTATAATTCTCATGAGCGTTTACGTGAAGCGATTCAAAAGAAACTGTTTGCCGACCTTAAGGATGTGGTGAAAATCACAACATCTACGAAAACACCGGATGAACAGCAATTGAAGAAAGTGAACGAAGTTGTAGCTCGACTAATTGATGAGCATGGATATAACTCTGTTTCCGCCAATGAATTGCTTCGTTATGTAGGAAGTTTATTGAACCGATAAGAGGAACGCTGCCGCTTTGGCAGTGTTTCTTCTCTTTCCCAAAGGCGATGTTAAAGAATAGTGTTGATTACCATTTTGATCCATTTGTTTAAAAAGGTCTTTTCAAGCGCTTCGGTGTCTGTCCCGGATTACGTAATATCTAAGAAAATCACTTTCTTTGGTATATGTTTGAAAATAGAAAATGGCGGGAATTGTACAACTAGAGGTGATAAGGATGAAAGAAGAACAAAAACCGAAGAATAGTTCTATGGCACAGAATTTAGAAGAAATGAAAGAGCACGGCAAGACAATGGAAAACATGGATACAAACAAGCAGGTGAAACAAAAGGGAATGGAACCAGATCCTAAGCAGGATTAAGGAAGCAGCCAATCTTGTATATAAGAGATGCACTGGACAAGTACAAAACTTGTCTATTTTTTTATGGGGAGTCACACAATTATCTTAATTATTTGTCAATTATCTTGGATTTATGCATAGTATAAGAGTAACCAACCTTTCTAAAGGGGACGTTGTTTCACTAAAGCATTCATCATAATCTATGCGATTGATTTATGGATGGTGACTGTTTTTTTCGATAAAGAATAGTTTTTAAAGGTAGAGCGATTGAGAGCTCCGTGATGGAGATTGAATGAGTCAGCCTTAGCGACAGTTTTCTTCATTCGAGAAGCAAAAAATGTATCTGTCGATTAGGGGAAAAGAAGTAAGGAGGGGGAAAAGGATGGGAAAAGAAGATAATAAAAATTTTGCGATTTCAAAAGAAGATTGGTCCCTCCATCGAAAAGGCCATGATGATCAGAAGAGGCATCAAGAGAAAATTCAAGAGGCAATTAAAAATAATCTTCCTGATCTTATTACAGAAGAAAATATCATCATGTCAAATGGAAAAGATGTAGTCAAGATTCCAATTCGTTCTTTGGATGAATATCGCATTCGCTATAACTATGACAAAAATAAGCATGTTGGTCAAGGCGATGGAGACAGCAAAGTAGGAGATGTTGTAGCAAGAGACGGATCTGGAGGGAAGGGTCAGCAAGGGGCCGGTAAAGGCCAAGGAGCAGGAGACCAGGCCGGCGAGGACTATTATGAAGCGGAAGTATCTTTAATGGAATTGGAAGAGGCTTTGTTTGCACAATTGGAACTGCCTCGGTTAAAAAGGAAAGAAAGCGATCAAAATGTTGTGCAGCATATCGAGTTCAATGATATTCGCCGAACCGGGTTAATGGGGAATATTGACAAAAAAAGAACAATGATGTCGGCTTACAAACGCAATGCAATGAGCGGTAAGCCTAGTTTTCATCCCATTTTTCCGGAAGATTTAAAGTTTAAAACATGGAATGAAGTGTTAAAACCTGAATCCAAAGCCGTTGTTCTTGCCATGATGGATACAAGCGGATCAATGGGGATTTGGGAAAAGTATATGGCTCGCAGCTTTTTCTTCTGGATGACGCGTTTTTTACGTACTAAATATGAGACAGTCGATATTGAATTCATTGCCCATCATACAGAGGCCAAAGTCGTATCAGAAGAAGATTTCTTCTCAAAAGGAGAAAGCGGAGGTACCATTTGTTCATCCGCTTATCGAAAAGCGCTGGAGCTCATTGAGCAAAAATATGATCCGGCCCGCTATAATATCTATCCATTTCATTTTTCGGACGGAGATAATTTAACTTCAGATAACGCCCGATGTGTCAAACTTGTCAATGACTTGATGAAAGTGTCTAACATGTTTGGGTATGGAGAAGTAAATCAGTACAACCGCCACTCCACTCTAATGTCTGCATATAAGAACATCAACGATGAGAAGTTCCATCATTATATCCTCAAACAAAAAGCCGATGTGTTCCACGCGATGAGAAGTTTCTTTAAGAAAGATGAAGAGAATAAAGCGTATGTATAAAGAAACCAGCCGGGAAGGCTGGTTTTTTTTGATTATATAGCGAATCAATATGGGGACATAAAGTGAGGATGCGGAATAAATAATCAGCTTCTTTTTAGGTGAATTTGTTTACATTGTCTTGATCTTTTTTTTATGTTGCAAGTCCTGACGCGAAAGATTAAAATATTAAAGCATATATATAGGGAAATTTCACCATTGGCGATGTCTTTCATCTCCCAATGATAATCAATTGTATCTGGCTTTTACGGGCAGTAGACCCCACTTACATTTCTTCGATTATACGGGGGGCTTACTGCCTGTTAATGCGGGATAAAGGACGGTGTAACATGAAAGAGAAAAATAATGTAATTCCATTTATCCTTAAAAAGGAAGGCGCTGATTATACACCTGCTTCCATCACTTTAGATAAAGATATCGTAAAGTTACTAGAAATTATGCCGTTTGAAGAACGGAATCGTTTTTTAAATGAAGTTTTAGACTTCTTTTTTGAGTATGTGCAAGGTGATGAAGACGAAATCAAATAAAAAGCATCTGGTTATGTGAACCAGGTGTTTTTTATTTGAGGTAAAGGTTTAAACATCTGCTGAACAAGGTACTTAATGTACAAAGCAAGATTTTAAAAAGGAGATGTTAAGAATGGAATATAATTGAAAAAAAGCTGATGATGGCCGGCATGGCATTTTCTTTAATCTTGGGTGGCTTAGCAGGCTGCGGTGATGGAGTAGACCAAGATAATGGTGTCAATGATGGTCAGAAAAATGACGAAATGGATGAAAAGAATACAGAAGAAGGTTAAAATAAAATAATGACGGAAAGATAAAGTCAACCGTACGAAGTGGTTGACTTTATTTTTGGTCCTGTTGAACAAGGGTGTTGATTTTTATAGCATTTTGGCATTCAAATAAGTCAAAAATCATTCATATCGTTTTTTAAGATTCTCCTGTCAGGGATTGAAGGGGTGTTTTAAACACTTCGATACGCTTAATATGGTGACCTTCCATATCGACTACTTTAAATGTGTAGTCTCCAAACGTAATGGAATCACCTTTTTTAACTTCAAACTGTTGTGTTAGTACCCAACCGCCGATGGTATCCATATCTTCTTCTTCAATATTAGTTCCGAGTAAATCATTGACTTCATCGATTAGAATTTTCGAATCCAACATATAATGGTTCTCATTAATTCGTTGAGTATATGGCAGTTCATCAGCATCAAATTCATCGCGGATGTCGCCGACGATTTCCTCTAAAATGTCTTCAACAGTGACGAGGCCTGCGGTTCCGCCGTATTCATCCATTAAAACAGCCATATGTATGCGGTCTTTTTGCATCTTTAGCAACAAATCATGAATAGGAATGGATTCAATCACTTGAATGATAGGTTTAACATAATGTTCAACAGGTAGTGACTGGATATCTTTACCGTGAACAAAATCGGTCAGAATTTCTTTAATGTTAATCAGCCCGATAATTTGGTCTTTATCACTGTCCAATACGACTGGATAACGGGTATATTTTTCAATCCCTGCAATATTTAAAAAACTTTCGATTGCAGCATCTTTTGAAACACTTACAATCTCTGTTCTCGGTACCATAATTTCTTTTGCGATTCGGTCATCGAATTCAAAGATATTATTTACATATTTAAACTCGGATTGGTTGATTTCCCCGCTTTCATAACTTTCGGATAGAATGATGCGCAATTCTTCTTCACTATGTGCCAATTCATGTTCCGATGCAGGTTTTAATCCAAAGAAACCAGTCACTAAACGAGCTGATCCGTTTAATGCCCAAATGAACGGATACATCACTTTATAAAATAAAATTAATGGACCAGAGAACAGAAGGGTCACTGTTTCTGCTTTTTGAATGGCCCATGTTTTAGGAGCAAGCTCTCCGACTACTACATGTAAAAAGGTAATAAATAAGAAAGCGATGATAAATGAAAGAATATTGATGAGCGATGTTGCCAAGTTGAATGTTTCAAAAATTGGATGTAAAATCCTTTCTACGGTCGGTTCTCCTAACCAGCCCAATCCCAATGCAGTGACGGTAATCCCTAATTGACTGGCAGAAAGATATTCGTCAAGGTTTGAGATGACTTTTTTAGCGGCAAGGGCATTTTTGTTTCCTTCCGTAATGAGTTGATCGATGCGTGTGCTTCGAATCTTCACAATGGCAAATTCAGAAGCGACGAAAAATCCTGTAAGTGCGATTAAAATAGCGACTAATATGAGGTTAATAATTTCCAACTATACTTCCTTACCGTGCTATCGAATATAGCAAGTAAGGTAACACCTCCTAATAAGATGAAATCACATTCGTTTTACTGTACCATGAGTATATTAAAGTGAAAAACAAATAAAAAATTTGATGGCTCATTTTAAATTGTGCCCAAATGCTGTAAAGGATATAAAAACAGAGATTATTCTTGCAAGTGAAGAAAAAGGGCTTTATTTTAGAAATGAGGACATTGAGTCAAGGGAAGTGAATATGTGTTAAAGTCAAAAGTGCATTTTTGGACTCTTCAAATTTTGTTAATTGTGCTTATTATTTATTTCAGTACGAAAATTTCTTTTTTATTTGAACCGATCGTGGTGTTTGTTTCCACGCTTTTTTTTCCAATTTTAATTGCAGGGTTTCTCTATTTTTTATTTAACCCGATTGTTAAATTTTTAATTAAGTACAAAGTGCCGCGGAATTTAGCAATCCTGATTTTATACGTGGTCTTTATTGGATTAATGAGTATCGGAATCGGCGTAGTGGCACCGGTTTTATCAGAACAAATTACCGATTTAGTCCGAAATCTTCCTTCGTATATCTCAAAAACCCGTACTTTCTTTGAAGGGCTGTCTCAATCCAAATGGTTTAAATGGGTGTTGGGGCAGGAGTTTATTTCTCTCGAAAAGGTTGAAGACACGTTAACGAGTTATGCAGCCTCTTTGCCGGATAATGTAACAAAGAGTATGACGATGGTATTTGGTGTAATCGCTAATATTACACTAACGGTTGTTACAGTGCCGTTCATCTTATTTTACATGTTTAAAGATGGCTATAAGTTTCCGAAAGCAGCCGTTCGTTTTTTGCCGGTTTCTTATCGAAAAGACGGTTTACATATCATTGAGGAAACAAGTGAGACTCTCGCTGCCTATATTCAAGGACAATTTCTTGTTGCCTTATTTGTAGGGATTTTCACCTTCATTGGATATTTAATTATTGGATTGCCTTATGGCCTTACATTGGCCATTATCGTGGCAATTACCAACATTATTCCGTATCTTGGTCCTTTTATTGGCGGGACTCCGGCCGTTATTATTGCGTTGCTGGATTCGCCGACGAAAGCGTTGCTTGTTATTGTCGTCATCACGATTGTTCAGCAAATAGACGGAAACTTTATCTCGCCCCTTGTAATAGGTAAAAGATTGGATATTCATCCGCTCACGATTATTATCATTTTATTGGTGGCAGGCAATCTGGCCGGGGTGCTGGGCATGATTTTAGGTGTTCCTTTATATGCCGTAACAAAAACGATTATTGTTAATATCGCCAAATTGGTCCAACTAAGAAATCGCAAATTAAAGGAAGAATTGCCTGCCCATGATTAAAAGACTTTCTAAATAAAAGCTCAGCCAATAAGGCTGGGCTTTTCATTTAGACACAAATCGATTTCCGGTAATCCAAAATCTCCATGGATAATCTTTGGCTTCTCCGGAATTATCAATCCCAATTCTTTTTCCTGAAGAAATTCTCTCTGGTTGATATCCCTTCGCTAAAAATAGAGGAGGGATGAAGAGGGGCTGGCCATAGTCTTCCATCGTAATTCCCATTGCTTTCGTCAATTTGCCGGGTCCGTTTGTCCAGTTTCTTTTCTCGTTTATCCCATTTCTTCGCTGCTCCATAAGGGATTGGCCGCTAAATGGTTCCACTGCCCTAATCAGGACTGCTTCCGGTTTTTCCTGCTCGCCGCTCACTACATTTACTAAACAATGAGTATGCATAGTGTATGTATACGCATAGCCGGCTTCTCCGAACATAACTTCTGTTCTTTTAGTTCTTCGGTTTCCGTAGCTGTGAGCGGCTCGGTCGCTTGGACCGATATAAGCTTCTGTTTCAACTATAAAACCGGATGTAATGCCTTCTTTTGTCTCTTTTATTAAGAGGCATCCGAGCAGAGCTTTGGCGAGCGTGAGGGTAGGCTGATGGAAGAACTCTTTTTCGACAGGTTGAACTTGCAGAGAGTGGTCCGGGTCATCATTTGAGAATAGTGGATATAGATAGTTGCTTTCCAACCGCTTCATCTCCTTTTAGCGTGTCAATATGTGATATAAAATTCTCGTTATTCCTTTAATTTACACATCAATAAGATGATTCAAACTTCACTCCATTTCTTTTGATTTGGTGATATTTAACTTTCTTAAAATAATGTTTGACTTTTTTATCTGCACCCCTTAAAGTAGTTAAGGTGATTTGAAAAAGACTACAATATAATCTTCTTATCAAGAGAGACGGAGGGACTGGCCCGATGATGTCTCGGCAGCGGACTTTAAGAGAGTGCTGTGCCAAATCCAGCAAGCGGGATGCTTGAGAGATGAGAAGAGTGTTTCTTATATTCAATATATAAGACCTCTTCTTGCTTGTGAGAAGGGGTCTTTTTCATGAATCAATATAGGAGTGAGGTGCGATTATTGAGTAAAGGAAAAGGAAATCCATTGGCTTTATTGCCGTTAGGAATATTTTTGGCATTATTTGTTGGTTCCGGTGTGGTTACGGGTGATTTTTACAAAATGCCTGTTTTAGTAGCCATTGTAATTGCGGCTATGGCGGCGTTAATCATGAATCGAAAAGAGACGCTAACCGCAAAGATTGAACGATTTGCAACAGGAGCAGGTCATCCTGATATCATTATCATGACCTTTATCTTTATTTTGGCGGGAGCTTTTTCAGCTTCAGCAAAAGGAATGGGAGCTGTGGAATCGACAGTTAATTTAGCTTTATCTGTTCTTCCTCCAAGCTTTCTAGTAGTAGGTTTATTTGTGATTGGCGCTTTTATCTCTCTATCTATGGGTACATCCATGGGAACGATTGCCGCATTGGCGCCGATTGGTGTCGGGATTAGCGGAGAAACGGATATTCCATTGGCTTTATCTATGGCTGCAGTAATAGGAGGAGCGATGTTTGGAGACAATCTATCTTTTATTTCCGATACAACGATTGCGGCTGTTCGGACACAGCAGACGGAAATGAAGGATAAGTTTAAAACAAATTTCTTTATCGTTCTGCCGGCTGCTCTTTTAACGGCTGTTATTTTAGTCATCATTACAGCGGGTAATCATTCAACTGTAGCGGCAGAAAGTTTTAACTGGATAAAGATTTTGCCGTATGTAGGTGTATTAATAACAGCATTGCTGGGACTTAATGTGCTCGGTGTTTTAACAGGGGGAACGATTTTAGCCGGTGTTATCGGTTTAATGGATGGAAGTTATCAATTAGCAAGCTTTTTACAAACTGTCACAGAAGGCATTCTTGGTATGGCGGAGCTTGTTATTCTTGCGCTGTTAATTGGCGGAATGGTTGAGATTATTAAATATAATGGCGGTATCGACTATTTATTAAACTTGATGACACGAAGCATAAAATCCAAAAAGGGCGCGGAATTCGGAATTGCAGGTCTTGTTAGTTTAACGAATTTTTCAACGGCTAATAATACGATTTCCATTATTTTTACGGGCCCTCTTGCCAAAGACATTGCCGATCAATATGAAATTGACAAACGTAAATCAGCCAGTTTATTAGATATTTTCTCATGCAGTGTACAGGGATTGATTCCGTACGGAGCTCAAATTTTAACGGCCGCTAAGTTGGCAGAGATTTCACCAATCAGTGTGTGGCCTTATTCCTTCTATCCGGTTTTAATTGCCATTTTTGGCATAATTTCCATTTTAATTGGCTTCCCGAGATTTTCTGCAGCAAAAAATAAAAAAGAACAAAAAGTATTTGGAATGAACGGAAGCTATACGAGTAAATAAGTAAAAGTCAGCCTATCGGGCTGACTTTTACTTATTTACAGAAAAAGGGGGCTGTTTACTATTATTTTTTTAAAAAGATTCTTTTGCCGGATCCGTTACATGTTTTGCATATCGTAGTGATGGAAATGAAAAGGCGTTTCTTTTTAATTTTTCCTGTTCCATTACATTTGGGGCATATGATGATAACCGCCACTTTTGTTGTCACCTTCTGTCTTTGTTCATTTTCGGTTGAACAAGGAGAAGCAGACGTTGAGCGGAATGAAATGAACAAGGAAAGCTTACTTAATACAAACAGCAATACCTAGAGGATAGTGCATTCCTTCTCTTTTCGTTTCAACGAGAACACCGCGCTGATAGAAAAATTCTGCTTCTGAGTAATCGTGAAATAAATCTTGGAATTCATCCAAGGTAAGTTGGTGAACATGAAAAGGTTCACTTGATGGTTTCCCGCGCCCTAATCCAAATGGGGTAGAAATCACAAGTGTACCCCCTGGTTTTAACATTTTATAAAGATTTGTTAAAAATTGTTCTTCTTCTTTTATATGTTCCAATGTTTCAAAGCTCATAATGCAATCGAATGTTCCTAATTTTTCCGGAAGAGAAGGATCGGCTGCATTTCCTTCGCAAAAAGTTACTTTTGGATGATAATGTGTTCCTTGAGCATATTGAATAATAGCGGGATCGATATCAACACCTATTATTTCGTCAATTTTCTTTTTAGCTGCTTTAGCTACAAGCTGGCTTCCAAAGCCGCTTCCACATGCTATATCAAGCACTCTTCCTTTCGTATATAAAATAGCGAATTGATATCTTGCAATATGTTCAAGCAATAAGCCGTTTGTCGGCTTCATGAGGTGAGGGATGACCCTCTCGCCTGTATATTCAATCATACTTACTTTACCTCTTTCATGGGGGGTGTGACTCAAACTTATTGTACCTTAAAAGATAACAGAGGAGAACAAACAACGGCCATTTGGTGAACGCGGTAATATATGCTATAGTGGAAGATGCATTTCTTTCGTTATTTTTTGAATGGTCAAAAATAGAAGTGGAAAATTTGATGGAAAGATAGAAGATTTATTTTAAAATAAAGAGTGGTATGTAAGAAGAAAAACCCTATTAATATGGATAGATGTGAGAGAGAGGATTATCAAGATGAGTCAAGAAGAAAAGAAAGATCAACAAGAGCAAGTCGAATCAAGGCGCACCTTTGCCATTATCTCCCACCCGGATGCCGGGAAAACGACTTTAACAGAGAAATTATTGTTATTAGGGGGCATGATTCGCTCTGCCGGTACGGTAAAGGGTAGAAAGACAGGGAAGTATGCTACATCTGACTGGATGGAAATCGAAAAGCAGCGTGGAATTTCGGTTACATCGAGCGTGATGCAGTTTTCTTATAGAGATCATCACATCAATATTGTGGATACACCGGGTCACCAAGACTTCAGTGAAGATACGTATCGTACCTTAACCGCTGTCGACAGCGCGGTCATGGTCATAGACGGAACAAAGGGAATAGAAGAACAAACCATTAAATTATTTAAAGTATGCAGCATGCGTGGTATACCGATTTTAACGTTCATCAATAAGTTAGACCGTGAAGGAAAAGATCCCCTTGAGCTATTGGAAGAGATTGAAGAGGTGCTTGGAATTGAATCTTATGCTGTTACGTGGCCAATAGGGATGGGGAAAAGATTTCAAGGAACATATGACCGTTTTCAAAAGAAAATTGAGGTTTATCGAGGAAACGAAGAATCTCATTTTGTCCATTTTGACGGTACAAATGTGACCGAAGAGGTAACGGAGTATGTGGATGCCGGATTCCTTCCGACACTAGCTGATGAACTCGCTTTACTCGATGAAGCGGGAAATGATTTTTCGATGGAAAAGGTAAAACAAGGAAAGTTAACACCGGTCTTTTTCGGAAGTGCCATCGCCAATTTCGGAGTTCAATCTTTCTTCGATGAGTTCTTGGAATTAACACTGCCGCCGCAGCCGCGTGAATCATCCAATGGTGAAATTAACCCGGCTGACCCAAACTTCTCAGGCTTTATCTTCAAAATTCAAGCTAATATGAATCCGGCCCATCGTGATCGTATCGCATTCGTCCGAGTATGCTCGGGGAAATTTGAAAGAGGAATGAATGTTCAGCTTCCACGAACGGGGCGTAAAATTAAGTTATCGCAATCCCATCAGTTTTTAGCATCGAGCCGTGAAACGGTAGAAGAAGCTTATGCAGGTGATATTATCGGATTATATGACTCAGGAACGTATCAAATCGGTGATACAATTTTAGGAGAAGGGGCAACGAACTTTCAATTTAATGCTTTACCGACGTTCCCGCCTGAGCTTTTCGCAAAAGTAAGGGCTAAGCATGCCTTGAAAGGGAAGCACTTCGAAAAAGGAATTACGCAGCTTGTTCAAGAGGGAGCCGTCCAGTTGTACCGTACTCCTTATTTTGGTGATTATATCCTTGGTGCGGTAGGGGAATTGCAATTTCAGGTATTCGAGTATCGCATGAAGAATGAGTATGGAGTCGATATTGAGTTTCAGCGGATGCGCCATGAGGCAGCCAAATGGATCAAGAAGGAAGATTTCCAGGATAAGATGACAGATTCTCGTGTCATGCTTGTGGAAGACCGCTATGAAAATCCAGTCCTTTTATTTGAAAATGACTTTGTGCTGCGTATGTTCCAAGAGAAGTATCCGTCTGTTGAATTGAGAAGTACTTTTTAATCAAGTGAAACTTCATTTAACAGAGATTTGATTATCAGAGAATAAGGAATAAAGGAAAAGGGTGTGGCAGAAGCCAGGCCTTTTTCCTGTTTAATTATGAAGGGAAGAAGAAAACCAATGAAACATAAAAGTTTGAAGAACGTGGTCATGATGGGAGTTACCGTTATGATCATCCTAATGTTATCTGCATGTCAGCAAGAATCCGGTCGTATCCCTGCTGTGGTGGAGAAAGTGGTGGATGGGGACACGCTCAAGGTAAATGTAAACGGGAAGTCAGAAACAGTTCGTTTGCTGTTAGTTGATACGCCCGAATCGGTGCATCCATCAAAACCGGTTCAGCCATATGCGGTGGAAGCAAGTAATTTTGTAAAAGAGCAGCTGCCTGAAGGGAAAAAAGTTGAATTGGAACTAGATGCAGGGGAACGAGATAAATACCGGCGTTTACTTGCTTATGTATGGGTAGATGAAATAATGTTGAATGAACGTCTCCTGGAAAAGGGATATGCCCGTGTGGCTTACGTATTTGAGCCCAATACAAAATATGTGGACCGTTTTAGAGAAATTCAAAAAAAGGCGCAGGAACAGGAGCTGAATATATGGTCTATTGAAAACTACGCAACGGACAAAGGGTTTGAAGAAACACAAACAAACCAGGGGGAAACGGTAAAGCGAGGATGTGATAGCCCAGTTATTAAAGGAAACATTAATAGTAAAGGCGAAAAGATTTATCACACGCCACAAAGCCCTCAATATAAGGTGACGAAGCCGGAAATGCTATTTTGTACAGAAGAAGAAGCAAAAGCGGCTGGCTTCCGTCCGCCAAATAAATAAGAAGACATAGTTGAACAAGCTTTCAGTTAAAGGGTACCGCGATATTCTGCGAGCGTTTGGACAGACTTTCCTGTTCCGTTACAAAATGAGCATGTTCGTTTATAAAAAGGAATGGCTGTATTCATTCTTCCGGCACCGCTGCATTGTCTGCATACTGCAATGAGTTTCAATGGATTTGCTCCTTTCTGTATGTGTTGATTTATAAAAGCTAAATCAAATAGACTTTAGTCAAAGCTTTCTTTAATAGGGTAGACATCATTTGAGCAATATATGCAAACGAGCAATAAGGGAAATTTGTATACCAAAAATTAAATGCTAAAAGAAGGTATCTTGGCAGGATAAGAATAAAAAAGATGGAAGCAAAAAAGCTTCCATCTTTTTTATTCCATCAATTTAGTAACCGGCTTAGTAAGCACGAGTAAAATGATACCTAAACCAATGGTTGTAAAACCGATTACGCTGAAGATTTCCAAGTAACCTAAAGATTGCGTATATGCCGCTAATTGACCAGCTACCATGTTGGCAACAGCTGAACTTGCCAGCCATACTCCCATTAAAAGAGAGGCAAGCTTGATTGGAGCAATCTTACTTACCATGGATAAACCAACTGGTGAAATCATTAATTCGGCTAGCTTTTAATCCATATATATCGGTTAACAGGTCTTCCAACTCCGCCGTACTCGATTTGGAGATTAACAAGTCCGCCTTGACCCAAAAATTCTAAATAGCGTCTTGCTGTTACTCTTGCGATTCCGACTCCTTCTGCGACTTCTTCTGCTGAAACGGGAGAGGGTTGTTGGGAGAGATATTTTTTAATGTTTTCTAACGTTAAAGCATGCAGTCCTTTCGGAAGAGATGTGAGTTTTTCTTCGCTTTTTTGAAACAAAATCTCATCTAATTCCTTTTGAGTCATGCTTGGCTTTTCATTGAGTTTTATCCGAAAAGAAAGGTAGTTTTCAAGGGCTTGTTTAATTCTTTCAAACTTGAATGGCTTCATAATATAGTCAATGGCTCCATGCTGCAGCACTCGTCTAACCGTTTCCATATCACTTGCGGCTGTGACAGCAATAATATCCGTACTGAATCCTTCAGAGCGAATTTGCTGTAATGTAGTAAGGCCGTCCTGATTAGGCATATACATATCCAGGATGACTAAATCAGGCTCATGGGCTCTGACAAATTCGATTCCTTCTAATCCATTTGAAGCATGTCCAATTACTTTAAAACCATCTACTTGTTCAATGAATTGACGGTTTACTTCTTGTACCATTGGATCATCTTCAATGAGAAGAACACTCCATTGTTGTTTAGTCATACAAATATTCCCCCTTACTCAAAATTAAAAAGTCGTCTTCACTTTTTCGATTCAGGCATTACATAAAGAATGTAATTGTAAAAGTGGTTCCTTTTTCCAGTTGGGTGTCCACTTGTATTTTTCCCTTTCCTTTTTCGACTATTTGTTTGACCAAGTGTAAACCGATTCCTCGATTTTCTTTTGCTTTTGTGGAAAAACCTTCTTTAAAAATATGATCCAGCTGTTCTTCGCTCATTCCGCATCCGTTATCTTCCACAAGAATGGAAATAATACTTTCATCTTGCTCAATGCTTAAATAAATCTCCTTTTCACGATGAATGATGGTGTTGAAGGAATCAAAGGCATTTTCAATCAAGTTTCCGATTATAATGACAAAATCATGATGATCCAGAGGGGGAGGGAATGAGTCCAGGCGGCTGTGCCGATCAATCGTGAGTGTAATCCCAAGTTCTTTTCCCCGACTGACTTTGCTTAAAAGTAATCCTGAAATGCTGTCGTCTCTTATGCTTTTGTTAAGAAAACGGGTTAATTCTTCTTGTTCTTCAGAAATATTAAATACATATTCTAAAGCTTTTTCCCTTTTTCCGAGTTGAATCAAGCCGGCGATTGTATGAAGTTTATTCATATGTTCATGATTTTGGACTCTCAAAGCGCTTACAAAAGCTTTCACTCCTGTTAGTTCTTCTGCCAGCTTTTTAACTTCCGTTTGATCCTGAAAAATGGCAACTGCTCCCACTGTCTTGTAATTGACTTTAATAGGGATGCGATTGCTTAGTATGTTTAAATTCCGAACTTGAAGTTCTTTGTTGTAGACAGGTTGATCGAGTTGTAAAATTTCCGGAAGCTTTGTGTCCGGAATCACTTCGTGAATACTGCGGCCAATCACGTCGCCGGTGATGCCCATCATAGCTTTCGCTTTATTATTGAAAATCGTAATGTTCTCTGTTGTATCAATGGCAATAACCCCCTCATGCATAGCATTGAAGGTTTCGGTTCTTTCAACTAACAGACGGGCGATTTCTTGGGGTTCCAGTTCAAACATTTGTTTTTTTATATGGGAAGCTAATAACCACGCCCCCCAGCCCCCAAATAACAACGATAAGCCGGCTGTGAGGAAAATCTCTCTTTTCAAACTCAATAGTACTTCTAAAAAAGTGGGAAGGATATACCCTGCAATCACGACTCCGACTTGTTCATGCTGATCGTTTACAATGGGAACGAAAGAGCGGACGACTGTACCTTTTTCTCCTTTCGCTTTTGTTGTAAAAGTATGTTCGGCGAAGGCAGGGCCTTCATCTTCTCCGCGAGAGATTTTGCCAATCATAGAGGAGACAGGATGTGACAATCTCACTCCGTTCATATCGAGGACGACAATGTAATCGGCACTATGAATAATCCTAATCGGCTCTACGAGTTTGTTTATATCTATCTTTATATGTTTGGTGTCCGTTATCTTTTTAGATATTTCCGGCATCTCTGCTACCGTGCGGGCAGTAATAAGCGAGCGCTGACGAAGGTCCGCTTCTTTTGAATGAACAAAGTCTCTCATCACGACAAGTCCTGCCAGAAAAAGAGAAAAGCCGACAATAAAAAAGATTAATCCTGTAATTTTGGATCGTATTGACATAAGAAATGTGCCTCCAGCCTTTGGTACGAAAAGCCTTTTTGAATAAAACGTTACTTTATTTTACCATGGAGGAAAAGGCCGTGTTAGAATATTATCAAACTAAAAAATTCCCATAGAGATGTGAAAACTCATGAAGGCATTTATAGGCACAAGTGTATTTGTCAGTTTGCTTCTATTATTTTTCTTTTTATTTGGTTACGATGCATTTGAAAAAGAAGTTCATTATGATGATGAGCAAGAGGGATTAAATGAACAAATTGTTATTAACTTCAGCCATGTGGTTGCAGAAAATACCCCGAAAGGACTGGCGGCTCAAAAATTTGCTGAAATTGTGACTCAAAAATCCAATGGCCGCGTTCAAGTAGAGGTATTTCCTAATGGGGCGCTCTATTCTGATGATGAAGAAATCTCTGCTTTAAAAAGAAATGATGTGCAAATGATTGCTCCGTCTTTTTCAAAAATGAACGAAATCATGCCGGAATGGCAAATGTTCGATTTGCCTTTCATTTTTGAAAGCTATGATGAAGTGGAGCAAGTGTTCATGGGAGATGTTGGCCAAAAGCTGTTAACGATGCTTGAGGAAGAGGACTTAAAAGGACTTGCTTTATGGAGCAATGGTTTTAAACAAATGACAAGCAATAAAAGTCCTTTGCTTGAACCTGATGATTTTAAGGGGCAAAGTTTCCGAATTATGCCAAGCAAAGTGATTGAAGAGCAGTTTCAATTATTAGGGGCACAACCCCGGGTAGTTCCGTTCAATCAGGTTTATGCATCTTTACAGAAACATGAATTTGACGGCCAAGAAAACACGATTTCAAATATTTATTCAAAGCGTTTTTATCAACTTCAGCGCTATATGACCATCAGCAATCATGGGTACTTGGGTTATACAGTCTTGATGAGTGAAGGATTTTGGAAACGTTTGCCTCCGGATGTTCAACGCATTATTGAAGAGGCGATGAAAGAGACGACAACTTGGATTTTGGAACAATCGAAATCAATGAATGAACAGCAATTAACACATATCCAGAAAGAATCTAATATTAAAGTATATTATTTAACGGAAGATGAGAAAGAGAAATGGCGCCAAAAACTTCAACCGATTTACGAACAGTTTGAAGAAGAAGCGACAGAAGAGCTTATAGAGATGATCAAACAATTCAAGAGAGTCGAGTAGACACCCTTTTTTGCTATTACGTTTTAGTTGTGATAGCAAAAAAGGGTCTTTAAATTTTAGAGGCCCTTTTTCAAGGGCCTCTAAAATTTAAAGACCAAAATGAACAAAAAGACCATTATCACCATAAATTTAAATTTTCTTAATAATTCGCTAATATTTAATTAACAAGATATTGTAAGCGTTAACAAAAAAAGAGGGAGGGAAACAGATGAAATTTAATTTTAAAAGTTTAACAACACAGGTTATAACAGCTATTATTCTAGGTATTATTTTTGGGGCAATGTTCCCGGCATATGGTGCTGAGTTAAAGGTACTAGCTGATATTTTTATTAAAATGGTCAAAATGATTATCGCGCCAATCGTGTTCCTAACGATTGTTATTGGCATCGCTGGAATGGGTGACCTTAAAAAGGTTGGTAAGATTGGCGGAAAGGCATTATTATATTTCGAAATTGTATCTACTATTGCATTAGCGATTGGTATCCTGGTAGCAAACGTGTTTCACGCAGGAAAAGGATTTGATGCATCAAACGCATCAAAAGGTGATATTTCCCAATATACTACTGCTGCGGAAGAGACTTCTCATGGCATGATGGATTTCATTATGTCGATCATTCCTGAAAGCTTTATTGGAGCATTTGCAAATGGTGAACTGCTGCCTGTACTTTTCATCGCTGTTTTATTCGGTTTGGCGTTAGCAGGGATGGGTAAGAGCGGGAAACCGGTTATTGACTTCTTCGAGAAAATCACGGAAGTTTTGTTTGGTATGGTAAACATGATTATGAAAGTTTCTCCAATCGCAGCTTTCGGTGCCATGTCTTTTACAATTGGTAAATTTGGATTCGGTTCTTTGATCTATCTTGGTAAGTTAATGGGTTCTGTGTACACAACGATGGCGCTCTTTATTATTCTTGTACTCGGAGCTATCTGTAAAATATATGGCTTCAGTATCTTTAGTTTTATCCGCTACATTAAAGAAGAGATTTTCTTGGTTATCGGTACTTCTTCATCTGAAGCAGCTTTGCCGAAGATGATGACAAAATTAGAGAAATATGGATGTTCTAAGTCTGTTGTAGGTCTTGTTCTTCCGACTGGGTACTCCTTTAATTTGGACGGGACTTCCATTTACTTATCTATGGCCGCTTTATTCATAGCACAGGCATATGGTGTAGATCTTTCTCTTATGGAACAATTAACACTTCTTGGAGTTTTAATGCTGACTTCCAAAGGTGCAGCAGGGGTTACAGGTTCCGGTTTCGTTACATTAGCAGCTACACTTGCCGTGTTCCCGAGTATCCCGGTTGAGGGTATGGCTTTAATTCTTGGGGTAGACCGCTTCATGTCAGAAGCCCGTGCGATTACGAACTTAATCGGAAACGGTGTAGCAACTGTTGTCGTATCAAAAATGGAAAACGAGTTCCACCCTCCTCTAGAAGATAAAATGGAAGAAGCAAATATGACGGTGGCGAAATAAAGAGAAAGGCTCTGCGAAAGCAGGGCCTTTTTTATGTTCATTTATTTTGATAAAGTACCCCCATAAATGGCAAGAATAAATGGAATTATATGGGTAACTTCTTGTTTTTGTAAATTAATAATATTTTAACATGAATAAAATATAGGATTGATATCTCGTTGCTATATTGGAAATGTAAAATGTCATTCACTAATATTAAAACAAAGAGAGAGGAAGTTTGAGAGTGGAAATCAAAAAGCTTATGAAAATGAAAAAAGTATTGAGTGTATCATTTGCTTCTGTTTTGTTAACCGGGAGCCTATCGTCTCTTGTTATTTCCTCGACAGTAAAAGCGGAAACTAATACGGCAGATCATATTGTTATCAGTGAAGTATACGGTGGCGGGGGAAACAGCGGGGCCACATTAAAAAATGACTTTATTGAACTATATAACCCTGCTGATCAAGCAGTTTCGTTGGATGGATGGTCAGTACAGTATGCTTCTTCAAAGGGTCTTTTTAGTACGAATAAAACAGAACTGAAAGGCATAATTCAGCCGAAATCATATTATTTAGTACAGCAAGCAGCTGGTGATAATGCTGCTGCCGAACCGCTACCTGCGCCTGATACAGAAGGAAAAATTGCTATGAGCAGTTCAAGCGGAAAGGTGGCTCTTGTTCGTAATGAAGAGGCTGTAACAGGTAAAAATGATACGGATGTTGTAGATTTTGTAGGGTATGGTTCAGCAAATGAGTTTGAAGGAGATACACCTACTGATTCATTAAGTAATACAACGAGTGCTCAAAGAAAAGATTCAAGTATTGATACAAACAATAATAAAGCAGACTTTGAAGTAAAAGAGCCAACACCGATTAACTCTTTTGGACAAACTTCTGAACAGCCAGGAGACGGGGGAGATACGGATACACCGGGTGATGGGGAAATTCCGGGACCTACTCTTCGCATCCGTGATATTCAAGGTGCGTCTCATACATCTCCATTCGCAGGTCGGGAAGTGACAAACATTCAAGGAATCGTAACAGCTGTTGAGGCAAGAGGCTTTTATATTCAAGACGACCAGCCTGACCAAGAGGTGAAGACTTCGGAAGGTATTTATATATATAAATCAAATGCAGGTGTTCAAGTCGGCGATAAAGTTTCAGTAGATGGGGAAGTCAAAGAACATGGTTATGACGGAGAACTAACTATCACAGAATTGATAGATGCAACAGTAAAGAAAATTTCATCTGACAATTCTCTCCCTTCTCCAATCGTGCTCGGAGAAGGTGAGTATATTTTGCCGACGACGATTATTGATAACGATGGTTTCAATGAATTTGATCCAAAAGAAGACGGCATTGACTTTTTTGAAAGCATTGAGGGAATGTACGTTCAAGTAGCCAATGCAAAAGTAGTAGGTCCTACAGATAAAAACGGGGAAATTAAAGTTGTTCCGGGTAATCAGCCTCTTGATGCGACGTATACAACAGCCGGCGGGATTTTGCTTGAAGAAGATGATGCGAACCCGGAGAGAGTTATCATCGATGACATCATTGTAAAAGATGAGCCTCAAGTAAAAGTGGGGGACTCATTCAATAATGTCATCAAAGGGGTTATACACTACAGCTATGGGAATTATAAGTTGTTCAATACAGAAGCTCTTCCTGAAGTGATTGAAGGTAAGGCTGCACAAGAAGCGACAGCAATCGATTTCGATAAAAAACAATTAACAATTGCGTCATATAATGTCGAAAACTTTTCAAAATCAGTTGGAGCAGAAAAAACAGAAAAGTTAGCGAAAGCCGTTGTTGAAAAATTAAAAACCCCTGATATTGTCGGCTTAGTGGAAATGCAAGATAATAATGGGGCAAAAAATGATGGAATAACAGATGCAAGTGAAAGCTACATGGTATTAATTGAAGCCATTAAAGCGGCGGGAGGGCCTGAATATGCCTTTACAGATATTGCTCCTGAAAACAATCAAGATGGAGGTCAGCCTGGAGGAAACATTCGTGTTGGCTACATTTATAATCCAAAACGCGTGCAGCTTGTTGATGATAAGCCAAAGGGAGATGCCGTTACTCCAGTTGAAATAGGGAAGCGTGGATTGTCCCATAATCCTGGTCGAATCGACCCGGCTAATCCTGTTTTTGAAAACTCTCGTAAACCGCTGGCCGCGGAGTTCAAATTCAAGGGGCAAAAAATCACGGTAATTGCCAATCATTTTAACTCAAAAGGAGGAGATGATACCCTCTTTGGTTCCAATCAGCCTCCTGTACTAGAGAGTGAAAAGCAACGTAAAGAGATTGCTAAAGTGGTGAATGGTTTTGTTGAAGAGATAATACGAAAAGACAAAGAGGCAAATGTTGTGTTGTTGGGGGATTTAAACGACTTCCAATTCTCCGGGCCGCTTGAAGTGTTAAAAGGGAAGAGTTTAACAAATATGATTGAACAGCTTCCTGCTAGTGAACAATACACCTATAATTATCAAGGAAATGCCCAAGTACTCGACCACATTTTAGTATCAAATAATTTAGTTGGAAGAACGGAAGCGGATATAGTCCATATTAACTCCGATTTTACAGAAGAGCATGGATGTGCGAGTGACCATGATCCTGTTTTGGTGCAAGTTGATTTAAAAGAGAAACAGGATAAGCATGCTTTCTTTAAAACAGTAGTTAATTTTATAGCAGGATTTATTAAGTAACGATATGGATTTTACAAGAAAGAGGATGTGCCAAAAGGGTTACTTTGTATCCTTTTGGCACATCCTCCTGAACGGACCCGTTATAAAAATCCAGTAAAACCAAGGATTCAGTGACGGGTTCTTTCAGGAAAAATAGCTTTTTGCGGCCTGTTTATTATTTACGGGCTAAACACGTTTTTTACATATAGAGAACGTAATCGACATATTTCTCGGGAAATGTCTCGGAAATTGTCAAAGGAATGATAAAGAGGGTAATCATAAAAAATAGAGTACATATAACCATCGTTCCTACTGCTTTTTTAAAGATTGTTGGGCCATCTTAATTAGCTCTTTAACCATGCGACCACCGATTTGTCCGCCGATTTTACCGGCTTGTTCCGAGGTTAAATGCCCATTTCTCCCATGCTGCAACGGGATGTTCAATTCTTTTGCCACCTCATATTTGACCTCATTGGGCTTATCATCCACGACGCTGTAGCCATCTCGTTTCATCACATTTCCTTTTAATTGTTCCATTCCTTCTTGTGCTTCCGGTACGAGTAATTTCTGTCTTCTTTTTGCCATGCTGCTGCCTCCTTTTCTATAGTTTTCTAACTATGCTCTAACTTATGTATAGAAGGAACACAAAATCAAACGATAAAATAAACTAGAGTTTTTGTGTATAGAAAGAAGAATGTCAGGAATTTTGTGGAATTAAATTGACACCGCTCTTTCTATTTGTTAACTTTTATTTATAGTTAGTTAACAAATATGGAGGGAGAAGGATAAATGACGGCGACAAAACCATATACACAATTCACATATGAAGAGATGGCGGCCAAAAACAAAGAATATGTTTGGCATCCATTTACGCAAATGAAACAATACATAGAAGATAACCCTGTCATTATTACACATGGAAAAGGGCGAAAGCTATTTGATATGCAGGGAAAGAGCTACTGGGATGGAGTTTCATCGATTTGGCTGAATGTACATGGCCATTGTGTAGAAGAGATTAACGAAGCCATTCGTGACCAGCTGAATCTTGTGGCTCATTCTACCCTTCTAGGGATGGCAAATGTTCCATCTGTGTTATTAGCCGAAAAATTAGTGAAGCTTATGCCAAAAGGGTTAAAGAAGGTGTTTTATTCGGATGCAGGGGCTACATCCGTAGAAATCGCCATTAAAATGGCCTATCAATATTGGCAGCATAAAGGAAAGCCCGAAAAGCAGCACTTTATAACAATGAAGGAAGCCTATCATGGAGATACAATCGGAGCGGTATCGGTTGGAGCCATTGATTTATTCCATGAAACGTATCGGTCGCTTTTGTTTCCTTCTATTAAAATCTCCTATCCATTTATTTATCGATCTCCTTACGGCGAAGATCGCGACACAATTGTCCAAAAGCATTTGGAAGAGTTAGAGAAGACATTGAATACACGGGGACATGAAATAGCCGCTTTAATTGTAGAGCCGATTGTACAAGGAGCGAGCGGAATTATCGTTATGCCTGAAGGTTATTTGAGGGGAGTAAGGGATCTGTGCACCAAATACGATGTCCTTATGATTGCGGATGAAGTAGCGACGGGATTTGGGCGGACCGGAAAAATGTTTGCCTGTGAGCATGAGGATGTTACGCCGGATATTTTGACGGCCGGAAAAGGGATTACAGGGGGGTATCTCCCAGTTGCCATTACCGTAACGACAGATGAGGTCTACAATGCGTTTTTAGGAGAATACGAAGAACAAAAAACGTTTTTCCACGGACATAGTTACACGGGGAATCCACTCGGATGTGCGGCCGCCTTAGCCAATCTGGAGTTATTTGAAAAAACATCGCTTGTGGACGAAGTAGCACGTAAATCTATTTATCTCGAAAAACGTTTAAAAGAGTTTTATGAGTTGAAACATGTAGGAGATGTTCGCCAAAAAGGATTTATGGCAGGCATCGAACTGGTCAAGGATAAGGAAACGAAAGAGCCATTCGAGTGGAAAGAGAGGGTAGGGGTTCTTGTTTGCCGCCGGACAAGAGAGCTCGGCATGCTGCTGCGTCCCCTCGGAAATGTGGTTGTATTTATGCCTCCGCTTGCTTCTACTATTGAAGAACTCGATGAGATGCTGTCTATTTTACGTCAAGCCATATATGATATCACGGAAGGTAATGAAGAATGAACGGGTTATTTGTCACAGCCACAGATACGGAAGTAGGAAAAACGCTCGTGACAGGCGGCTTGGCTGGCTTTTTGAGAGAAAAAGGCGTGGATGCCGGAGTATATAAGCCTGTCCAAAGCGGCCATCATGCAAATGATATGGATGGAGATGCATGGCGCCTAAAAGTGTTGTCAGGCGTTTTGGACGACGCTTCGGATATTTGCCCATATGCCGTATCTGAACCGCTGGCACCTGCATTGGCTTTACAACGAGCCGGAAGAGAGGTGGCAATGGCTGATCTCCTTACCCATTTCACTTCATTAGCGAGGCAACATGAGTTTATGCTTGTAGAAGGAGCAGGCGGCCTGGCCGTTCCATATGCTTCCGACTGTATGGTCATTCATGTAGCCCAAGCAATGCAGATGCCGCTTTTAATTGTAGCGAGACCAACTTTAGGAACGGTAAATCATACGGTTTTAACGATCGAGTATGCACGCCAGCACGACTTACAAGTAGCAGGGGTAATTCTTTCAGGTTATCAATCTTCGCAAAACGAGAGAGTCAAAGAGAATATAAACATGATTGAAACATATGGGAATGTAAGAGTTTGGGGAGCTTTACCGTATCTTGGTGAAAAACCTTCAAGGGAGGCGGTGCTCCAGGCTTTCGATCAATATATAAATGCATCTTTTATTCATTCTATTATAAGAAAACGAGGGATGGAACAATGGAATTAATCCAAATGAAAAAAACATGGAAAGAAATTGCTCAAGGAGTCATTGAGGGGAATCCAATCAGCCGTGAGAATGCGTTAGCGATTTTACAGGCGAAAGATGAAAATATTCTAGAATTGATGAATGCGGCTTTTATCATTCGTCATCATTATTACGGAAAAAAGGTCAAGCTTAACATGATTATCAATACAAAATCGGGTTTGTGTCCTGAGGATTGCGGTTACTGTTCTCAATCAATCGTATCAGAAGCGCCGATTGATCGTTATGCATGGCTGACGCAAGAAAAAATTGTGGAAGGGGCATATGAAGCGAAACGCCGCAAAGCGGGAACTTACTGTATTGTTGCTTCCGGACGACGTCCTACCGATAAAGAGGTTGAGCATGTGATTGGGGCGGTAAAGGAGATTCGCGAAAACACCGATTTGAAAGTTTGCTGTTGTCTAGGTTTTTTAAATGAAGATCAGGCAACACGTTTAGCCGAGGCCGGCGTTCACCGCTATAATCATAACCTCAATACCCATGTTGAAAATTATGAAAATATCTGTTCGACCCATACGTATGATGACCGTGTAGAGACAGTCGAGAAGGCGAAAGGTGCAGGCATTTCACCATGTTCAGGTGCCATTTTTGGAATGGGCGAAACGGATGAACAGGCGATAGATATCGCTTTTGAACTTAATCGTTTAAACGCGGATTCCATTCCATGCAATTTTCTTGTTTCCATTAAGGGCACCCCTTTAGAAGGACAGGAGGCATTGACACCTCTTAAATGCTTGAAAATTTTGGCGATGATGCGTTTTGTGAATCCGACAAAGGAAATTCGCATTTCCGGCGGACGTGAATTGAATTTACGTTCCTTGCAGCCTCTAGGCTTATTTGCGGCCAACTCCATTTTTGTCGGTGACTATTTAACAACGCAAGGGCAGGAACCGACCGCTGATTGGGGAATTATTGAAGATCTCGGTTTTGAAATTGAAGAATGTGCATTGTAAAGATGAAAGAGGAGGCGCTTGCCTCCTCTTTCATTTTTACTAAACAAACATTTGTTTAAAGGTCTTTTGAGCAACTATCTTTCATATATATGAGGTTGTTACCATGTAAAGATAGTTTTATAAAATAAGATTTTTGTTTGTAAAATTCCATTCGATCGTTTATCTCATGTGTCTTTTCGAACGGCGTATTTCATACGCCGTTCGAAAAGACACAAAAAATTAATACAAAATTAAAGGTTTATAGTTAATCAAAATGAATATTTCATGTTACTATGTTTCTATGGTTATATTTACTTTTATGGAATTTATTTCTCGAATAGGAGGAAAATTGGACAGTGAAAAAAGTCATGACACTCTTTTGCGCTGCAGCGATTGCAAGTACGCCATTTGTCGGAACTGCGCAAGCGCTTGAAACGGAAACTAGTTCAACCAGCACAATAGAAAAAGAAGCGGAAGTTGAACAGCAAAAAGACGAAACACAGAATAAAGATTTAAAGGTTTTAACGCTGGAAGATGTGTTAAAGCGCGGGTTGGAAAATGATAAAAGTCTTATTTTATTGGAATATCAATTAGAATCCTCTAAAAATCAACTACTTGATACAGAAGATGATAAGAGAGATACACAAAAGGATATCAAAGATTTAGAGGAAACTTTAGATGAGTTAAGAGAAATGCGTGATAAACTGCAAGGTGGGGAAAGAGCTGGTGTCTATGATGCGATTGAGTCATACGAGGATGCCATGAAAGAAATTGAAAAAGCAATTGAGGCATTGAAATCAGGACAAGTGACATTGCAGCTGCAAACAGAGGGAGCGAAGGAAGGTATGACTTTGCAATTAACCTCTGCGTATATGAATCTATTAAGCTCGCAAGACCAGATTAATTTTATGAAAAAATCAATTCAGTCTGCTGCTGATAACGTAAAAAAAGCAGAACGTCTTTTCGAATACGGTATGGGTTCAAAAGATGATATTGATCAGGCAAAGAGAGCCCAAACTAACTTAGAAAAGCAGTTAGAACAGAAAGAAAAAGATTACTATTACAATTTGGCTGCGTTGACATTTGATATTGATGTCAATTACAATCCGGATTTAGCTTTGACGCGTGTCGAGACAACAATTGAAGATGCTGAAACCGTACTTGCAGCGGCCATTGCCAATGCAATTGAAAGAGTGGAGAAGAAGACAGATGTAAGTGAAGAGGGTGCGAAGGCCGAAAGCACCAATACAGTTGCTGAAGAAGAGAAAACGGATGCAATTGAAGACGGGATTGTAGATGAAAGTACAGATAACACGGACATAAATGTTAAGGATTACGAAACACTTATTCAAGGTACTTTTAAAATGATGGAAGCAAATGAAAAGCTAGAGTTGGCAAAATATAATCGTGATGAAGTTTATGAAGATGATGACTCAGATAAATACGATGAGCAAGCTGAAGATTACAATGTCAAAATAGCGGAAGAGCAAATTATCCAGCTGTATGAACAACTAACAAAGAAAATCGATTCGTTGAATCACAACATCAAGACATCAAAATTTAATTATGAAGAAGCGGCTAGAAAATTAGAAGACGCTCAAAAAGATATTTCTAATCTTGAGAAAAAGTATGAGCTAGGGGTTATAGCTAAATATGATTACGAACAAGCGAAGCTGCAATTAGACGAATTAAACCTGAATGTAGCGATAGCTAAAACGAATTACTTTTTGGTTCAACAATCTATTGAAGCTTTAGGAAAAGGTTATATCCAATAAAGAAACGAGTGAAAGACTTGTTTCTTTATTAACATGACTGACCGGACATTCATATTTTAGTTCATTAAGCATGAAAGGACGTTATAGGGTGAAAAAGAAAGTGAAACGTCAATCAACAAAAGTCGCAGCCGTTATACTTGGAGCAATGCTTATAACGGCTGGCTGTAATAAAACAGAGGAAGCAGCAAAGACCATTTCGGAAATTCCTGTCGCTGTAACGGACATTACAGGCGGCTCCCTAAATGACAGTACCCTCATTACAGGGACGATTAAACCTGGAAAAGATGTAGAATTAATGCCAACAAACGCAGGAGAGTTAGTATCCGTCTCCGTTAAGAAAGGGGATACGGTCAAAAAGGGGCAAGTATTGGCCAAATTGGATACGAGCGATTACGAATTGAGCCTAAAACAGGCAAAGACCGCTTTAAGCCGTGCACAAAATGGGGAGAAGCGTGCGCAAGAAACATATAATCAAGCTAAAGGAGCAACCAGTCAAGCGCAAGATGGGGTACGCCAGGCGGAAGCATCATTAAACCAGGCAAGGGTTGCACTGAAACAGGCAGCAGCCGGGGTTCCCGACGCTCAAGATGGGGTACGTCAGGCAGAAAGTAAATTGCGCCAAGCAGAGGCAAGCTTGAATCAAGCGAAAAACGGACGACTTGATGGAATAGAAGGGGCTTCATACAATCTTCAAAACGCAAAGAATCAGTGGGATGATGCAAAAAGAAATCTTCAGCGTATGGAAGGGTTATTTAAAGAAGGATTAATTTCTCAACAACAATTGGATCAAGCTAAAACTGCTGAAATACAGGCAAGCACAGCTTATCAACAAGCCCAACTTTCAGAAAAGCAGGCAAATCGAGAAGATAATTTGACCGTTTTGCAAGGAAATGTTGAGCAAGCAAAAGTTGGAGTGACTCAAGCGAAGTCCGGAGTTAACAATGCAAAGCTTGGAATAGAACAGGCGAACGTTGGAGTTGATCAGGCAGAGGTTGGGGTTGACAGAGCAAAGAAAAGTGTGGCAGATGCAAAAGTAAATGAGAATATAGCTGCAGTAGGAGTAAAAGAGGCGAGCATAGCTGTGCAGGAAGCTCAAATTGGTGTTGAACAAGCTCAAAAGAAAATCGATGACATGATTATTAAAGCACCTGTCGCAGGTGAAGTACTAGATGTAATGGCAGAACCGGGTGAATTTGTATCCAGCCAGTCTCCGTTTGCACGTTTGGTTTCTGCAGATGTCGTTCATTTAGAAGCACTTGTAACGCCAGAGCAGATGTTTACGTTGGAAGAGGGAGAAACAGCGGAAGTAGAAATTCCTGCATTGAAGAAAAATGTGAGTGGTAATGTGACTTACATTTCACCAACCTCAGAACAATCGGGTTTATTTAAAGTAGAAATCGAACTACCGAACGAGGATCGTAAAATCCGACCGGGTATGGTCGCACAATTGAATCTAAAAGAAGTATTGGTGGCGGACAGCTTCCTTGTTCCAACGGAAGCGGTTGTAGAAAAAGACGATAAAGCTTATATTTTTGTCATTAAAAAAGGTAAAGCTGTTCAAAAAGAAGTGGAAATCATCCGTGCGGAAACCGATTTTACGGCCATTAACGGAAGTATTTCAAAAGGTGAAAAGGTTGTTGTAAAAGGACAAAGCCTCCTCAAAGACGGTGATCAAACGCGAATCATGAAGGAGGAGAAGTAACGTGAAAATCGTTGATACATCGGTCAAACGACCGGTCGGTGTAATCATGATTGTCCTTGGGCTGATCGTTCTGGGAATCGTTTCATTAAAAAACTTGGCAATTGATTTATACCCGAAAATTGAGGTGCCGGTTGCCGTTATTACGACGACTTATCAAGGTGCCTCTCCCCAAGAAGTTGAAAAGCTGATTAGTGAGCCGATTGAATCGGTGGTCGGATCGATACAGGGCGTCGATAGTATTCAATCTGTATCATCACCGAGTTCATCGCTCGTGGTGATGCAATTTGATTGGGGAACGAATATCGATAATGCGTTAAATGATATTCGCGAACGTATCGACCAAGTAGCAGGAATGCTTCCTGAAGACGCTGATCGCCCATCGGTACTGCGAATCGATCCGCAGCAAACCCCTGTTATGTGGATCGGTTTTGCAGGTGCCGCACCGGAAAAACTGCAAAAAGTAGTGGAAGATCGAATTGAACCGGCTTTTGAGCGCGTCGATGGGGTTGCGTCTGTCGGGACTCAAGGCGGGAAGCAACGTGAAATCCGCGTAGAAATTGATCAGGCAAGTTTAAATAGCTATGGACTTTCTGCCGATCAAGTCGTCAACGCTCTTCGTGCTGAAAACCAGGCGGCTTCTGCCGGTAATCTTGAGAAAGGGACACAAGACTTGCAAGTTCGTATTGACGGTGAATTTACAGAGGTAGATGACATCAAAAATACATCGATTCAATTGCAAGATGGACGTACTATCTCTGTAGATGATGTAGCCAAAGTCAATGATACGTACAAAGAAACGCTGACCCTTTCACAAGTAGATCAAAAGCCGGCGCTTGTTCTCTCCATTTTGAAGCAATCGGACGGCAACACGGTAAAGGTCGCAGACGAAATGTATAAAGCGATTGAAAAGGCAAATGAAGAGTTGAAAAAGGATGGATTAAAATTATCCATTATCATGGATACATCAACATTCATTCGTCAATCGATCAGCAGCGTTGTTAACAACATGATTATGGGAGCGGTGCTGTCTACTATTGTCTTACTCTTATTTTTACGCAGTATCCGTGCTACCCTTGTTATTGGGATGACGATTCCAATTGCGATTATCTCAACATTTACACTTATGTATTTTACCGGTGAAACGCTGAACATTTTATCGATGGGCGGCTTGGCCCTAGGAATCGGGATGATGGTTGACAGTGCCATCGTTATTCTTGAGCACATTTTTGATTTAAGGCAAAAGGGTGTACCGCTCAAAGAAGCGGCGATTCGAGGCGGGAAAGAATTGGCGCCGGCAGTTATCGCTTCTACATTGACAAGTGTCGTCGTATTTGCACCGATTGTATTCGTTGAAGGGCTGGCGGCAGAATTGTTCAGGCCGCTCGCATTAACGGTCAGTTTCTCATTATTGGCTTCATTAGTCGCGGCTTTGACCCTTGTACCGATGCTCTCGTCAAAGATGTTAACAAGGCAGGTCAAAACCGCAGCTGAACAAGAGCTTGAAGAAGAAAAAACGGGCCGTTTACACGCATTTACCCGCAAGGTAGTAGACAAATACCGTAAATTCTTAAAGTGGGCTTTAAATCATCGGAAGACGGTATTGTTAAGTACTTTGTTATTGATTGTAGCAAGCTTTGGGCTTGTTCCTTTTATCGGGACATCCTTTATTCCTCCTTCCGACCAGGGACAGCTTTCTATCGATATCGTCACACGTGAGGGAGCAAGAATTGAAGAAACACAGGCCATTGTGGAGGAAGTCGATAAGCGTCTGAGTAAGTATAAAAAAATTATTGATACCAACTATGTCACCATCGGGGGAGGCAATAGCGGTTTTGGATCACCGGCTTCCAATCAAGCCGGCTACATTATTCAGCTTGTGAAGCCGGAAGAAAGGGATATGACTACGTCTGCTTTCATTAAAAAAATGGAAAAAGAAGTTCAAGATATTCCAGGTGCAGAGTTTAAAGTAGGGGAAATGGACCCGGGGCTAGGTTCAGGTTCGCCTGTTGATATTAAAATCAGCGGTCCCGAGCTTGATGTATTAAAAGACTTGGCTCAGCAAGTCATGTGGGTTATTGAAGATGTTAAAGGGACCTATAATATTGATAGTACAGTGGCAGAAGGACGTCCAGAGATTAAAATTGAAGTTAAGCGTGACATCCTTAGCCAATACGGACTTTCTTACCAACAGGTCATGAATGAAATTAAATTAGGGTTTGACGGTCAAGTTGCGACTCGATATCGTGAAGAAGGAAGTGAATATGATGTACGGGTATTGCTTCCGGAGGATCGCCGTCAAACAATTCGTGATTTGGAAAACATGGTTATTCGTTCGAATAATGGAATCGATGTGCCACTATCAGCGGTTGCTGAACTAAAACAAGTGCAGGGGCCGGCTGAAATTAATCGCGATAACCAGCAGCGTCAAGTATCGGTGACAAGTGACATACGCGATCGTGACCTTGGCTCGATCAATAAAGAGCTGCAGCGAAAAATCGATCAGCTTTCCATGCCGGAAGGATATACCGTTTCGATGGGCGGACAAGGAGAGGAGATGGCTGAGTCATTCCAGAGTCTTGCTTTAGCCTTAGTACTTTCGGTTTTCCTTGTATACTTGGTGATGGCCGTACAATTTGATTCATTTGCTTATCCGTTTGTTGTCATGTTTTCACTGCCAACAACTGTAGTAGGAGTGCTGGTCGGATTAGCCGTGACTCAAAAACCATTAAGTGTCCCTGCGTTTATTGGATTAATTATGCTGGCAGGTATTGTCGTGAATAACGCAATCGTGCTGGTCGAATATATTAACCTGCAGCGCCAAAAAGGTGTGGAACGTATGGAGGCAATTGTAGACGCTGGATTAAGTCGTATGAGGCCTATCTTCATGACGACCTTAACAACGGTATTGGGAATGATTCCACTCGCATTGGGAATCGGTGAAGGGGCTGAAGCTCAATCGCCTATGGCGGTTGTTATCATTTTTGGTTTGTTGTTTTCAACCATTTTTACGCTAGTATTAATACCAGTTGTTTATACATTCATTGATGATTTCGGCAGTAAAGTGAAGCGATTCCGCTTCCCGCGCCGCCGTAAACAAAAGCAAACAGAGGAAATTGAACTATAAGAATGACCCAAAGGGCAAAATACAGCCCTTTGGGTCATTCTAATGAAAGGCCCCGTCACGAAATCCTTGGTTTTACTGGATTTTCACGACGGGGCCTTTCATTAAAAATCAGTTTTGGTGCTTCATTAGAGACTTATGAGATAGCTTCTTTAAAATACTATTGCCTGGACGATTGTAATGACACCTGCAAGGATTAAAAATCCAATACTATATTTTAACGTGAAGCGGAAGAGATTCGCTTCTTTGCCGACAAGACCAACTGCTCCTGTAGCGACAGCAATGGATTGAGGAGAGAGCATTTTAGCTATCACACCGCCGGCAGTATTGGCTGCAACCAGAATGATCGGCAATACTTGGATTTGGCTTGCTGTGGTTGTTTGCAAACTTCCGAATAGAGCGTTATTTGATACAACAGATCCTGTTAAAAATACTCCGATCCATCCTAAAGCAGGAGATAAAAATGGAAATACATCAGCAGTATGGGCCAGATGGCATAAACGGCACCATATCCCGCTGCACCAATGACCATATTAACCGGCATTTTATAAAACATAATGGTAATAATCATGGAAATAATGACAATAGAACCAGCAGCCACATAAGCTTTCATTTTAAAAACAGTTAAACCTAAAAAGAAAATAGAACCGGAATGACAGCAACTATCGCTGAAAACCATATATTTTGCATTGAATCATATACTTGAGTCCAACCCATGTTGTTCACCTCATTGTTTTAGTGAAGAAAGAGGAGCGAATCTTCTTTCTTCCTAGTTCACCCATAATGTAAGCATGGACATTGCGAGAATCTACTTTGAAATAGTCGCTTAATAAGTAACGGAATCGAGCTGTGTCCAAAATAGTACCTGAGCTGATAACGCGTTCTTTCGGAAGACCTGATACCTTCCAAGTGACGTAAGATAAAATGTCAACAGGGTTTGTTGAAACCATAAGCATTCGTAAGTTTCATGGCCGAGGTGTATCGTTTTTGAAAAGCGGGGTAAAGTGAAATGAAGTTGATGGGCATGGTAAAAGAAGAAAGGTATACACTTTGTTGGAATGTAAAAAAGCATCTTAATAAGAGAAATCGACCTCCATTAAGATGCCTACTTTTTTAAATGGTATTTTCGGTTCCTTTATTATACTCGTTCGTAAAAGTTGAGGCGTCTGTCTTGCCATGTGGAGACAGAACCGCTCTGCCTTGATTTTTGTAAAAGTTCGAAGTCTAGGTCGGCAGTGATGATCATGTCTTGATTAATCATTCCTTCATCTAACATTCCGCCCATTGGAAATCCAAGATCGTTTGGTGTAATAATGGCGGCTTGCCCAAAGTTGGCTCTCATAAAATCGACAGTCGGCAATGAACCGATTGTTCCGGTCAACACGACATAGATTTGGTTTTCGATGGCTCTTGCATGGCTTGTGTAGCGAACACGATGGAAGCCATGGCGGTCGTCGGTGCAAGAAGGGCAAAAGATGATATCGGCTCCTTTAGCCCTTGCCATTCTTGATAGTTCAGGAAATTCGATATCGTAGCATGTCAAAATGGCGATTTTCAGTTTGCCTGCCTCGAAAATCTGGAATTTATCACCCGCTTTAATGTTCCAATCATAGAATTCTGTAGGAGTGATATGCAATTTATCTTGTGTATCCATTTTTCCATCCGGATGAAAAAGATGAGCGGTATTGTATAAATGCCCATCACGCTCCGTAATGTGCGTGCCGCCGATAATGTAAACTTGATACTGCCCGGCCATTTTTGAAAAGAATTGTTGATAGTCGTTCGTGAATCTTGGCAAATAAGAAATCGGGAATGCTTTTCCTTCTTCATCCCCAATGGAAAGCAGCTGTGTTGTTAAAAATTCGGGGAATAAGATATATTCCGAATTGAACTCTTTCGCTGTTTTAATGTAGTGTTCAATATAAAGTTTGAATTCATCTATATTTTGAATGGTTTTTAATGGATATTGAACAGCTGAGACGCGTATCTTCAAGTGAATTCCCCCTTATTATACAAAATACATTTATTATAGGGGGGATTGTAATAAATATCAATAATTAGAGTAAGAAAAGAGGAGGGGAAAAATGATAAAGGTATATCGTGAGCAAGACAGATTTAAAGCAAACCATGGGTGGCTTCAAAGTGCTTTTAGCTTTTCGTTTGCGGAGTATTTTGATCCAAATAACTTAAACTTTGGACCAATGTGTGTCTTGAATATAGAGAGAAGAAGTCCAATAAATGGATGGGGAGAAATTGAAATTCTTTATTAATGGGAATGTTCAGTGAGTTTGACAAGGGAAACTCATTTTGCATAGGGCTAAATATTTTTATGCTTGCTATATACGTTCGAACGTTCAACTATGTTGCTGTAGACCCACCCGAAGCAGGTTTGATACACTAGTTTTACTTATAGAGCCAATAAGAAAGGTGAACGGAAAATATGAGTGAGAAAGGGTATGAACTTGCGGAAAGAGGAGCTTGGATCAGCATTGCTGCTTACATAGTTTTGTCTTTATTTAAATTGTTGACAGGGGCTTTTGCAAACTCAGAAGCTTTGCGGGCAGACGGCTTGAATAATTTTACCGATATCATCGCATCTATCACCGTTTTAATCGGATTAAAAATCTCTAAAAAACCTCGAGATGAAAATCATCCTTATGGACATTCACGTGCAGAAAATGTTGCTTCTTTAATGGCCTCTTTCATTATGCTGCTGATTGGGATGCAAGTTTTATATGAAGCTGTGCACTCGATTTTTGCTGCAAAAGAGCAAACCCCGGACTTACTGGCTGCTTGGGCTGCTTTAGCGGCTGCCATTATTATGCTCATTGTTTATTTATATAATCAGCGGTTGGCCAAGCAGCTGAATAGCCAAGCTTTAAAAGCGGTCGCTAAAGATAACTTGTCTGACGCTTTAGTGAGTATAGGGGCAATAGTTGGAATTGTCGGGGCGCAGTTTGGCCTGCCATGGCTGGATCCTCTTGCTGCTTTTTTTGTCGGTCTTATCATTATGAAAACGGCAATCGATATTTTTAAAGAAGCTTCTCATTTATTGACGGATGGTTTTGATGAAGAAAAGTTATTGGAATATAAACAAGTCATCGAATCGGTGCCCGGTGTCAAAAGTGTAAGGGACTTAAAAGCACGGATGCAAGGCAATCACATTTTATTGGATGTTACGGTAAAAGTAGATCCTTCTTTGAGTGTAATAAAAAGTCATTTCATTGCCGATCAAATTGAAGAGATGATGGAAGATTTGCATAAGGTTCGATCAACCTTTGTTCACATTGAGCCAGATGTAAAAGAAAAAAGCAGCCAATGAGCTGCTTTTTTAGATAGAGAGGGGGAAAGGTGTATTTAACCCAAAAAAGTAATTTTTTAGCAGGAATGCAAACGATTTCACCTATAGAGAAATTTATGAGAAAATAAAGTGACTTACTTATCATGATAGGGAGGAAATAAGGATGGTTAAAAATTTGCAAGATTGTACTACATTACATAATGGTGTAAAAATGCCGTGGTTCGGTTTAGGTGTTTACAAAGTAGAAGAAGGGCAGGAAGTGATTGATTCTGTAAAAGCCGCTATTAAAAATGGATATCGTAGTATTGATACTGCTGCGATTTATCGAAATGAAGAAGGCGTTGGGCAGGCGATTAAAGAATCCGGTGTTCCTCGTGAAGAGCTTTTCATTACAACGAAAGTATGGAACGCCGCTCAAAGAGCAGATGCTGCATTAGAAGCATTTGAAAGAAGTATGACCAAGCTTGGGCTGGATTATTTAGATTTATATTTAATTCACTGGCCTGTAGAGGGCAAGTATAAAGAAACATGGAAGGTACTTGAAAAATTGTACAAAGATGGACGTGTACGCGCTATCGGGGTAAGTAATTTCCAAATTCATCATTTAGAAGATTTGATGAAAGATGCAGAGATTAAACCGATGGTGAATCAGGTTGAATATCATCCTCGCCTGGCTCAAAAAGAACTGCACGAGTTTTGTCAAAAGAACAATATTCAGTTAGAAGCCTGGTCACCATTGATGCAAGGTGAATTATTAAATAATGAAACGTTAAAAGAGATTGCAGAGAAGTATAATAAGTCTGTAGCACAAGTCATTTTGCGATGGGATCTGCAAAATGAAGTAGTAACTATTCCAAAGTCAATAAAAGAGCATCGCATTATTGAAAACGCCGATATCTTTGACTTTGAATTAACACGAGAAGATATGAATAAAATTGACGCTTTAAATGAAGATCGCCGTGTTGGGCCAGACCCTGATAACTTTGATTTCTAATAAAGAAAGAGGATCCTTTTTGGGATCCTCTTTCTTCATTAGCTGGCTTTGGAAGCTGGTACATGTTGAATATTTTTCTTAGCTGTCAGTTTATCTACGATACCAGCAATGGCGCCATCTCCTGTTACGTTGCAAGCGGTACCGAAGCTGTCTTGAGCCAAGTATAGAGCAATCATCAATGAAAGCATTGTTTGATCAAATCCGAGCATTGTTTCCAAAAGTCCCAATGCAGCCATGACAGCACCGCCCGGTACACCCGGAGCTGCAACCATTGTCACGCCAAGCATTAAAATAAATGGCATCATCGCAGCGAAAGACGCTTGTTGTCCGTTTAGAAGCATAACGGCCATAGAACAAGAAATAAGTGTAATCATACTTCCTGATAAATGGATGGTTGCTAATAAAGGAATGGAAAAATCAGCTACTTTTTCACGAACACCCGCTTTTTTAGCATGTTCCAGTGTAACTGGAATAGTAGAGGCGGATGATTGAGTACCTAGAGCTGTGAAATAGGCGGGCATCATGCCTTTCAACAGGGCCAATGGATTTTTACGTGCCAATGTTCCGTTAACTGTATATTGAATTGTCAGCATGACGAAATGAAGCACAATGATCATGACAAATACTTTGGCAAAAACGGCCATAATGGTTTGAACTTGTCCGCCTTGTGTCATATTTGCAAAAATCCCTAAAATGTGAACCGGTAATAGTGGAATGATAACACGTGAAATAATCATCTCCACGATGCTGCGGAACTCGGTCATCACATTTTTTAATGCGTTCCCTTTTAAAGAAGCCATTCCAAGACCTAGAGCGAAAGCTAATACTAAAGCTGTCATGACTCCCATAATAGGAGGGATTTCTAGTTTAAAAAATGGTGCTAAAAGTGCTTCTTCAGGATTTTCAAAGGCTTCTGAAGCACCACTTTTTAAAAGGATAGGATAAAGGCTGCGTGCAGCAAAGAAAGCAAGCAAGCCTGCTGCGATCGTTGAGGCGTAAGCCAAAAGCGTTGTAAGTCCAAGAAGCTTTCCGGCCCCTTTGCCAATTTCACCAATACCTGGTGCGATAAATCCAACAATGATTAAAGGAATGGCAAACCCTAAGAAGTTGCCAAAAATCCCATTAAAAGTTGCTAATATACGAACAGTCCAATCAGGAGCGATGCTGCCGATTAGAATACCGAAGATGATGGCTAATATGATTCGAGGTAAAAGTCCGATCTTTTTCATGATGTCCCCCATGGAAAAACAATTGTATTTTATAGACGTATTATACACACTATCTCCTAAAAAGTTAATAGTTTTGTATAATTTTTTAGTATAATAATTTTTCGGTGGGTAAAAATGAATTTACGGAAAATTCTTATATTTTACAAGTGGATTCGAGATGAATGTAGAGTAAGGAGTGTGAAGTTAAGTTATATTTGTATATGAAATAAGAAGAGGATAAAAACATAGAAGCATAAAAGAGCAGTGTCTTTTACGCCTCTGTGTTGGTGTTTAGATATTATATTGTTTTAAAATAACCGATTCGTAATGTTTAAAGATACCAGGAGGCAGCGGGGCTAATGCTTCGATTTTTTCTTGTGTAAATGGATGTTGCAGCTGTAAACGTACTGCATGGAGAACCTGCTGTCCAATAGAAGCGGGCAGTCCACCATAAAGGGTATCGCCAATAAGAGGATGACCCAGATGGCTCATATGTACACGAATTTGGTGTGTGCGACCTGTTTCCAGGGATAGCTCCACTAATGTTTGCTGAAATTTGTGGTTTCGATGCAATACACGATAATGTGTGACGGCATGTTGGCCGGATGGAGAGACACGTCTTCTGGTGGCATGGTGCCGGTCACGTCCAATCGGTTGATTAATGGTACCTTTGTTTTGTTTGACGATTCCATTTACAAGGGCAATATAGGTTCGTTTAATTTCTCTTTTTTCCAGCATTTTATCTAAAATGGCCGCAACAAGAGGGTGTTTAGCAAACAGAATGGCTCCTGACGTGTCACGGTCTAAACGATGGATATGCCTCGGTGCCGTCTGTAATCCTTCTGTTAAAAAGTGAAATGCCACCATATTGGAAAGGGTTTTCTTATCCCCTTGCTCGTTGGGATGTGTATCAATTCCAGCCGGTTTATTAGTGATCAGAAAATGTTCATCTTCATATAATAAATCGAGTTCCGTGTAAAAAGGAGGAAATGTTTGTTCTTCCGGAAAGTAAAATTGTGCTTGAAGCCGGTCATTGGCATGGAGCAGCTGGTTCCAGCCAACTACTTCATTATTAAGTTTTACCTGTTTGTTCATTCGAAATTGATGAAGAAGCTTTTTAGGCATCTTCCATTCATCTTTCAAAAAAGTTTCAATAGTTTTTCCGGTTTGTCCGCTAGTTATAATCGCTTCAAACCAGTCGCCTTTTCTAGATATTAACATTATTATCACCTATCCATCTACATTGTTTAAAAGCATATTATAAAGATTGAATGGCGGTACAGTGTTGTTCCTTATATTGGAAGGTCAAGGAACAAATACCTTACCATTTAATTTACAGTGTATGTTATGCTATACATACGTGAAATTTTGGTGAACAAATAAAAAAGGTGGGTCCACATTGAGGATTGAACGTGCAGCTACTCCTGAAATAGAGACATACATAGAAGACCTGAAAAATCAAATTTTATATGAGATTATTCCTCGGTACTTCTCCTCGCAAGAGTTAATAAAAATAGAAAAGCTTCAATTGTTAAATCCTGATAATGCGTTGAATGCAAGTTATAACGGGTTACTGAAGGAAGCTTTGCAAGTCATCAGCAGCTTGCAGGCACTAATAACCGTCATTGAAAATGTTCGTTACCGTGACATTCAGCAGCATCATCGCACATTGTTCAATCGTAATGTTGAAACTTTAGACAAATACGGGTTTTCATTTCCGTTAACGATTGATCAATTTTCAAAAGAAAAATGTCAAATCAATATGTATTATGGTAATCTTGCTGGTTATTCTTTTGCTGTTAATTAAAAAGTAAACGAGTTCAATTTGTTCTTAAAGAAAACCTGCACTCGGTGAGAGGATGAGATTTTGCTTCATGATTTTCTCCGCTCGAGTCAATTGAGGGAATGCCCCAAAACGATTTATCGTTTTGGGGCATTCCCTTTTCTTATTTAGTTTCATTAAACCATTTTTTAAATACGTCTTCTTCTTGTGAACCTACAATTCGATCGACTTCTTTTCCGTTTTTATAACGGACAATGGTCGGAGTGGACTCAATATTATACTGTGTCCATCCATCTTCAAACTCTAATAAATTAAACATTTTTAAGTCGATGTTCATGTCTTTTGACAACGGCACAACAACAGGAGATGTTACACGGCAATGAGGGCAAGTAGGACTATAAAAGTAAATGGTCGCGTCCTGTTTTTCTTCAATTATTTTGTTAAGTTCCTCAGGTAAAATTTGATTTTTATAATTAGGGTCATCCAGCTGTTTAATGGTTTCGGGGCGAAGCTGTTCTTTATTATATGGATTGCCCTCTGCTTCTTCTTTATTTTGATAGATTGTTACAAAAGCCAGTGCTCCAAATAACACGACGATAATGGCAGCAAAGATGATAAGTTTCTTCATTAACTTTTACGCTCCTTTGCGAATGTTTTTAAAGATCATGACATGACAAACAAGGATGAGGATGAATGCTGTAAACGCTAAGAATGGAATGGTTATGAACCCTAACCAATTGATATATTCTCCTGTACAAGGAACGACCCCACACGAGATGGAACGGTCTCCGATGAATGATATTTTTTGGATGGAATAGTGGTATAAGGAAATCATGCTTCCAATCACTGATAAAGGTAAAGTGTATTTATATACTTCATAATCTTTTTTTGCGTAAGAAATTCCAAGAATGATGACAAGCGGGTACATGAAAATCCGTTGAAACCAGCATAATTCACAAGGTATGTACTGCAGAATTTCAGAAAAAAATAAACTCCCCATTGTAGCGATAAAGGAGACAATCCAAGAAAAGAATAGCCATGACTCAATTTGACGTTTGTTAGACTCCACCTAAACTCCCTCACAATCTGTAAACTCTCTAGGAAAATTATAGAGGACAATATTTAGAATGTAAAATATTCAACAGTTGTACAAGTTGGAAAGAGCATCTTTTGAACGCAGCTGTCGAAAGTAATTATAATATTTGTAATTTTTTGACTTGTTTAGTCTAAAGCCTTTTATTACCAATTATCCTCCTTTATAATTCCTCTATGTACAGAGAAAAAGGGGGATAAAAAGTGAGAAAGCTAGTGTTTGGTCTAATCTTAGCAGTCTTGATGATTTTTTGTACAACCCCGGCGGCATTTGCAGCAAGCAAGAACCAGTTGATTATTATCAACAAGTCAACAAATAAATTGGCATTCTTTGAGAATGGAAAACTAGTCAAAACATTTAGTGTAGCAACAGGAAGAAAAGATAGTTATACTCCTGAAGGAACTTTTAATATAGTAAATAAAATTAAAAACCGTCCTTATTATAAAGGAGGTATACCAGGAGGAGATCCGCGCAATCCGCTTGGAGATAGATGGCTCGGTTTAAATGCACGAGGTACATATGGAACAACATACGCCATTCATGGGAACAGCAACCCGAGTTCCATTGGGAAATATGTGAGTTCAGGGTGCGTTCGAATGTATGATGAGGACGTAAGATGGTTATTCAGTCAAGTTGAACTGCAAACGAAAGTCATCATCGGGCAATTTAAATCTCAGGCTTTTGAAACGGTTGCCAATAAACACGGTTATGCAGCGAAAAGTGTTTCAGCCCCCCATGTCTGTAAAGGAATCTGTTTTGAAGGAAGAGAATTATCGAAAGGGCAGCTCGGTTTTGTGACGATTAAAAAGCCAATGACACTCTTGAAGAAAAACGAAAGCGGAAAATATGAAGTGACCAGCACGACATTACAGCCGGGAGCTGTGTACAAGGTATACAATGTCGATACAAAAATAGGAGCGGTAGACATCGGTGGAGGCGTGATAGATCATAATCTGGCTCGCATTAAAGTCGATTATTTACCAAAAGAAATCATTCAAAAAGTAGAACAATATTTTGCACCTAAGACACCGCCTGTTGCAAACCCTCCAGCATGTAAAGGGGTTTGTTTTGAAGGGAAAGAGTTGTCAAAAGGTCAAATTGGTTTTGTGGAGATAAAGAAACCGATGACCTTGTTGAAGAAAAATGCAACCGGCAAATATGAAGTGACTACCACGATGTTGCAGCCAGGGGCGGTTTACAAAGTATACAATGTAGATACAAAAATAGGAGCGGTAGACATCGGTGGAGGCGTAGTGGATTTAAACCTTGACCGCATTTATATTAGCTACTTGCCAACAGCTGTCATTGAAAAAGCTAATGAATATTTTGGAACGAAGAGATAGAAAAAGGCCGTCTGCGAAATCGGATACAACCAGGATTTCGCAGGCGGTCTTTCCATTATGAAGGTCGAGTGCTGCTTAATATGAGAAAAAGCAGCAAAAATAAAATGTACGCTCTTGTCATAATTAGGTTTAACTGTAAAGAGTTTAGGGAAAAAGAAAAAAAGATAGACTAAAAGGGGTTGCTATAGACGTGTCAACGATTGACTTATCGAAATTCGAAAAGAAAATAATTCTTCGTAATATTAAACATGCAGACATAGATGAAATTATTGAATTACAGAAAATTTGCTTTCCCGGAATGATTCCATGGGAGAAAGAGCAGCTTGAGAGCCATTTGGCTATTTTTTCAGAAGGTCAAATTTGTGTGGAATATGAGGGGAAAATCATCGGTTCTTGCTCCAGCTTAATTGTCAACTTCGATGAATATGATGACCAGCATACATGGGATGACATTACGGATGAAGGGTATATCACTAATCATAATCCTGATGGCTACAATTTATATGGTATAGAAGTGATGGTTCATCCTGCTTATAGAGGTATGAAGATAGGCCGCCGTCTATATGAAGCACGAGAAGAGTTGGCACGCGAGATGAATTTAAAAAGCATCATCATTGGAGGAAGAATTCCCAATTATCACAAATATGCCGAAGAATTCTCGCCGCGGCAATATGTTCAGCAGGTGATGAAGCATAAAATTTACGATCCTGTTTTAACATTCCAGCTTCGGAACGGCTTTACTTTAATGCGAATCAATAGAGGGTATTTGCCGGATGATGCAGCTTCTAATAAATACGCAACATTAATGGAGTGGAACAATGTTGATTATGTACCCACATCCAAACGCCACTTTAGAACCGCTTTTCCTGTTCGCATTTGCGTTGTCCAGTATATGATGAAACAAATTAATTCATTTGAAGAGTTCGCTACACAAGTGGAGTATTACACAGATGTTGCATATGATGCAGGATCAGATTTTTGTGTATTTCCAGAAATATTTACCACACAGCTTATGTCGTTTCTAAATGAAAAGATTCCGAGCAAGGCTGTACAAAAAGTGGCGGGATTTACGGAACAATACATTGAATTGTTTACAAGTCTTGCGGTCAAATACAATGTGAACATCATTGGCGGATCTCACTTTGTGGAAGAAGAAGACGGCATCTACAATATTGCTTATTTATTTCGCCGTGACGGAACGATTGAGAAGCAATATAAAGTGCATATTACACCAAATGAGAGGAAATGGTGGGGGATCAGCCGCGGAGATAAAGTAGAAGTCTTTGATACAGACTGCGGAAAAATTGCCATTCAAATTTGCTATGATATCGAGTTCCCGGAATTAGCCCGCATCGCCACTGAAAGAGGGGCGAATATTATTTTTACACCGTTTTGTACGGAAGATCGCCAAGGCTATTTGAGAGTTCGTTATTGTGCGCAGGCAAGGGCCGTAGAAAATCAAATTTACACAGTGATTGCGGGAACGGTCGGTAACTTGCCTCAAGTAGAAAACATGGATATCCAGTATGCAAAGTCAGCCATTTTTGCTCCTTCCGATTTTGAATTTGCCCGTGATGGGATCGTGGGAGAGTGCAATGATAACATCGAGATGGTCGTCATCGGCGATGTAGATTTAGAGATTTTACGGAGGCAGCGTCAATCAGGAACGGTTCGCCAATTGAAGGATCGCCGTCATGATATATATAGCATTCAATATAAAAAATCGACATAAACAAATAGACAGGGGCAAAAAGCGCCCCTGTCTATTTGTTTATGCCAAGAATTTTTTAAGTTTATTCGAGGTGAAATAACAGAAAATATGAAATAAATTAACGTAGCGGAGATTGAACTTGTCGGGTTTAAGCCATATAATTCATGAAACGACATGGATAATTATGCTCGTTTTGATTACACTGTCAGTATATTAATTTTTAAATGGAGTGAGTGAGATGGCTTTTGATGGACAGCAGATTTTGCCTGCGGTGAGAGATATGAAGCAGCTTGAGAAATTTTTGGAAAGCGATTATAAATACGGTGTTCTTTTAGATAGCCATCTTGGTCAGCTAAAGGGAATCATGAATGCAGTGAAAAGGGTGAACAAGGAGCTGCTTTTACATGTGGATTTGATTCAAGGTTTAAAGCATGATGAGTATGCGGTTGAGTTTTTATGTCAGGAATTAAAGCCGGCAGGCATTATTTCAACGCGCTCCAGTGTCATTATGAAGGCGAAACAAAAGGGTGTATATGCGATTCAGCGCGTGTTCTTATTAGATAGTACGGCCCTGGAAAAAAGTTACCATTTACTTCAAAAAATAAAGCCTGATTATATTGAAATCCTTCCGGGCATTATTCCTTCCCTTATTCAAGAGGTTTATCAGAAAACTGACATTCCTGTATTAGCAGGCGGTTTAATCCGGAGCGAGCAAGATGTAGCGGAAGCATTGAGGGCGGGAGCGACGGCTGTTACAACTTCAAAGAGAGACTTATGGAAGAACTATTAGGTAAACATGCTGTAGTTGACAGCGGTTTCACCTTCTAGTAAACTAGCAAGTAAGTTAATACCATGTGACGGAGAACCGGAGATCCACAATCATTTCTTCCATTTTTGGGAAAGGATTGTGGATTTTCTTATTTATTCGTATGCAAGTGGAGGGTTGATTATGGAAAAATATATTTTATCGTTAGATCAAGGGACAACAAGCTCCCGTGCCATTCTTTTTAATCAAAAAGGTGAAGTGGTGTACAGCGCTCAAAAGGAATTCGCCCAACACTTTCCTAAGCCGGGATGGGTCGAGCATAATCCAAATGAGATTTGGAGTTCCATTTTAGCTGTGATTGCGTCATGTTTATCGGAGTCCGGTGTTTCTCCAAAACAAATTGCCGGAATTGGCATTACCAATCAACGTGAGACAACGGTAGTGTGGGAGAAAGAGACGGGGCGCCCAATATATAACGCCATTGTATGGCAATCCCGCCAAACGGCTGGTATTTGTGAAGAGTTAAAAGTGAAAGGATACAGTGATGTATTCCGTCAAAAAACGGGTTTATTAATTGATGCTTACTTTTCGGGAACAAAAGTAAAATGGATTTTAGATCATGTAAACGGGGCAAGAGAAAGAGCCGAAAAAGGAGAATTGTTGTTCGGGACGATTGATACGTGGCTGATTTGGAAGCTTTCCGGTGGAAAAGTCCATGTAACGGACTACTCCAATGCATCAAGAACATTAATGTTTAACATTAATGAATTAACATGGGATGATGAACTGCTGGAAATCTTAGAGATTCCTAAAGCCATGCTTCCTGAAGTGAAGCCATCGTCGGAAGTGTATGCTCATACAATTGATTATCACTTCTTCGGAGAGTCTATTCCGATTGCAGGAGCAGCAGGGGATCAGCAAGCAGCATTATTCGGGCAAGCTTGCTACGAAAAGGGAATGGCTAAAAATACTTATGGAACCGGTTGCTTTATGCTCATGAATACAGGAGAAAAGGCTGTTTCATCTGACCATGGCTTACTAACAACCATTGCTTGGGGAATTGACGGAAAAGTGGAATATGCGTTAGAAGGAAGTATCTTCGTTGCCGGTTCTGCCATTCAATGGCTTCGCGACGGGTTGCGCATGGTTAAAGATGCAAAAGAGAGTGAGAGATATGCAGAAAAGGCGGAGTCAACGGAAGGTGTATATGTTGTTCCTGCGTTTGTCGGTTTAGGAACTCCTTATTGGGACAGTGATGTAAGGGGAGCCGTTTTCGGTCTGACTCGTGGGACAACAAAAGAACACTTTATTCGAGCGACTTTGGAAGCTCTTGCTTACCAGGCTAGAGATGTGGTTGGAGCGATGGAAGCTGATTCTGGCATTACCTTGAAAAAACTTCGAGTAGACGGCGGGGCAGTGAAGAACAATTTTTTAATGCAATTCCAAAGCGACCTGTTAAATGTGCCGGTTGAACGTCCGGTGATCAATGAAACAACGGCTTTAGGCGCGGCATATTTGGCAGGACTAGCGGTGGGCTACTGGAAAGACCGGCAAGAAATTGCTGCACAATGGAATATTGATACATCCTTTAATCCAAGTATGGAAGAAGAAAAACGTGAAGATTTGTATAATGGTTGGAAAAAAGCCATTAAGGCGGCTATTACCTTTAAATAAAAGAAATTTCGATTCGGGAAGATTATCTTCTGTTCATGCAGTATGAAACAAAGGAATCTTTTGGGTGAGTAGTGGCTGTCCCATAAGTTTTAAACAAGCTGAAACAATGATTTTTTACTGAAAGGACTCGTCGCTGAATCCTTGATTTTACTGGATTTTCATGACGGGTCCTTTCAGGAGAATGACTCAAAAGGTATGAAAAGCATACCTTTTGAGTCATTCTCTAAATTTTTTCTACTATTTTCAACTGATGTATGTTATAATTTAATCAAGTTAATAATTTGGCTGGAGAAACGGAGAGACCACAAACCCCTTATATCGATTAAAAGATATAAGGATGTTTGTGGTCTCTTTTTCGTTTGGTTTAAAGGAAGCGTTTGCACAAGCTTTCAGACGTTAAATATTGAACGATCAATGGAGGGATTTATAATGGCTATGACATTTTCGAGTGAAAAACGTACAAATATTTTAAAACAAATGGAAAAAGAAACTTATGATCTTCTTGTTATCGGAGGAGGCATTACAGGATGCGGGATTGCGCTGGATGCAACAACTAGGGGGATGAAAACAGCGTTAGTGGAAATGCAGGATTTTGCGGCAGGAACATCAAGTCGTTCGACAAAGCTCGTTCATGGAGGATTGCGTTATTTAAAACAATTTGAAGTGAAAATGGTAGCGGAAGTTGGAAAGGAGCGCGCCATTGTATATGAAAATGGCCCCCATGTGACAACACCTGAATGGATGCTTTTACCCATGCATAAAGGGGGAACATTCGGCAAGTTTTCCACCTCTATCGGTTTATTGGTCTACGACTATTTAGCAGGTGTAAAAAGAAGCGAAAGAAGATCTATGTTAAGTGCAAATGAAACATTGAAAAGAGAACCGCTTGTAAAGTCAGCCGGATTAAAAGGCGGCGGCTATTATGTGGAATATAAAACCGATGATGCCCGTTTAACCATTGAAGTTATAAAGGAAGCCGTACAGCACGGGGCTGACGCGTTGAATTATACAAAAGTGGAAGAATTCATTTATGAGAGCGGTAAAGTAATAGGAGCCGTCCTTGTTGATCAGATTTCCAAAAAAACGTATAAAGTGTATGCCAAAAAAATTGTGAATGCAGCAGGACCTTGGGTCGATACGCTTCGTGAAAAAGACGGTTCCAAAACAGGTAAATCCCTGCAATTAACAAAAGGAATCCACCTTGTTATTGATCAAAAACGTTTTCCTTTAAAACAAGCAATATATTTTGATACAGCAGATGGGAGAATGGTATTTGCCATTCCAAGAGATGGAAAAACATATGTGGGCACAACAGATACGGTTTATAGAGAGGACATTGCACACCCTCGTATGACAACAGCGGACCGCCAATACGTAATTGATGCTATCAACTATATGTTCCCATCTGTAAATATTGGAGTAAAAGACATAGAATCCAGCTGGACAGGGTTGCGTCCGCTTATTCATGAAGATGGAAAAGACCCTTCCGAAATTTCGCGCAAAGATGAGATTTGGACGTCAGAATCCGGCCTGATTACGATTGCGGGAGGTAAACTCACAGGCTACCGTAAAATGGCGGAAATCGTATTGGATCTCGTCGCTAAACAATTTAAACAAGAGTCAGGGAAGAGTTTTTCGGCTTGTCAAACAAAAACGATGCCGATTTCTGGAGGGCATATAGGAGGGGCTAAAAATCTTCCTGCGTTTATCGAAGAAAAAGCAAAAATCGGTACACATCTTGGCTTATCCAGAGAAGAAGCATTAAAGCTGACAAAACGCTATGGTTCCAATATAGAGCGAGTATATGAGTATTCAAAAGCATATGTGACAGAAGCAAAAGAAAGCGGATTGCCGTTATACGTATTTTTGCAGATCGCTTATGCGATGAAAGAAGAAATGGTAACTAAACCTATCGATTTTTTCATTCGCCGAACAGGGGCCCTCTTTTTTGATATTAACTGGGTGAAGGCGTGGAAAGATGAAGTGGTGGATTATATGGCCAATGATTTAAAATGGTCTTTTGAACAAAAAATGATGTATAAAAAAGAGTTGGAAAAACACTTGCATGACGCGGTTGTAACGGTGGAAGAAGAGACGACAGAAAAGGTAAGTTAACGAGCTTGATGTGTTATGATAAAATCAGTTTGGCATATAAGTTTACGTAAAGAATTGGAGATGGATGCTTTTATCCATCTCCAATTTGTTGCTTATAAGCAGGATAAATCATTCTTATGAATGAGTATTAAAGATAATTAAAAGCAGGAAGATGTGTTTTTTTGTAGAAATGGTTTTGAAGAAAGCATGTTATAACGTTTTGTGAGGGGGTGACCCAAAAGGGGAGAAATTCCCTTTTGGGCTACCCCCTCTTCTTTAAACTTATCTTCTGTCGGAGGGATTTTTGTATGAGTTGGATGAAAAAGTACGAACTTTGGGAACAAGAGGAAAATCTAGATCAAGAAATGCGTAATTTATTGATAGAAATGAAAAATGACGAAAAGCAGTTGGAAGACTGTTTTTATAAAGAGTTGGAATTCGGTACAGGAGGTATGCGCGGTGAAATCGGGGTTGGTACGAATCGCATGAATTTATATACGGTTCGTAAAGCTGCAAGAGGGTTTGCGAACTACATCGAATCATTTGGTGAAGAAGCGAAAAAACGCGGCGTCGTCATTGCCTACGATTCAAGACATAAATCACCGGAGTTTGCGATGGAATCAGCGAAGGCTTTAGCTTCGCAAGGGGTTCAAGCATATGTATTTGACGAGCTTCGTCCCACTCCCGAGCTTTCTTATGCTGTGCGCCATTTGAATGCAGTTGGAGGTATTGTCATTACAGCGAGCCACAATCCTCCTGAATACAATGGATTCAAGGTGTATGGTTCAGATGGAGGGCAGCTCCCTCCAGGTCCCGCTGATGAACTAGTGAAAGAAGTCAATAAAATTGAAAATGAGCTTACGATTCATGTGGACGATGAACAATCCTTAAAGAAAAAGGGGTTGATTAAAATCATTGGCCGCGAAATTGATGAAGCATATAATGAAAAGCTTCTTACCATCTCGGTCAATCCTTCTCTTGCACAAGAAATCGGCGATGAGTTGAAAATTGTATTTACACCGCTTCATGGCACAGCGAATAAATCGGTACGAAAAGCATTGCAATCTTTAGGATATAAGAATGTAGTCGTGGTCAAAGAACAAGAACTTCCAGACGCCGATTTTTCCACTGTGAAGTCACCTAACCCTGAAGAAGCAACGGCATTTGAATATGCGATTAAAGAAGGCAAGAAGATTGATGCTGACATTTTAATCGCCACAGATCCGGATGCGGACCGTTTAGGGGTAGCGGTAAAGGATGAAAGCGGGGAATATGTACTTCTTACAGGAAACCAAACCGGAGCGATTCTGCTGCATTATTTATTGTCACAGCGAAAAGAAAAAGGGGCATTGCCGACAAACGGAGTTATGTTAAAAACCATTGTCACATCAGAAATTGGCCGAGCCATTGCTGATTCGTTTGGAGTCAAGACTATAGATACGTTGACGGGCTTCAAATTTATCGGTGAAAAAATTAAAGAGTATGAACAAACCGGTGAATATGTATTCCAGTTCGGCTATGAGGAAAGCTACGGCTATTTAATCGGTGACTTTGCCCGTGATAAAGATGCTGTACAAGCCGTTTTATTGGCTGTAGAGGTATGCGCTTACTATAAAAAACAAGGGATGACGCTTTATCAAGCTCTTCACCAAATTTTTGAAACGTATGGTTATTACCGTGAGGGATTGAAATCTTTAACGTTGAAAGGAAAAGAAGGAGCAGAGCAGATCCAATATATCTTATCTTCTTTCCGTCAAAATCCTCCAGCCGTAGTCGGGAACCAAAAGATTGTGTTACAGGAAGACTATAAAACGAGTGAACGAATCAATTTGGAAACAAAGGAAAAAGTAGAGATTCTTTTACCAACATCCAATGTGTTAAAGTACTTTTTAGAAGATGGATCATGGTTCTGCTTGCGTCCTTCTGGAACAGAGCCGAAAGTAAAGTTTTACTTTGGTGTAAAAGCAAATAGTCAAAAGCAAAGCGCTGATAAGTTGGAAGCAATTGAAAAAGATTTAATGAAGCGAGTGAATGAGCTGGCGGAAGCTGCTTCAAAAGCGTGATAAGATACAAGTTAGCTGGCATTTTTATTTACTAAACAAATGTTTAATTAGATAGCCTTATTGCAAGTGATTACGAGCGGCTCGTCTTTTTAAACAAATGTTTGATTAAAATTTTTAGAGGATGACTCAAAGGTATGAAAAGTATGCCTTTAAGTCATCTTCTTCAAAGGGCCCGTCATGAGAATCCAATAAAATTAAGGATTCAGTGACGGGTCCTTTCAGTAAAAAATAAGTTTCTGCGGCTTTAGATGGAGTCTGTATGAGGCGATAATCCGACAGTACTTAATAAGACTGTTTGCTATAATGAAAATAAAGGAAATTTCCATCAATGGGAGTGTTAATGCGGAATAAAAGTATTTGTGACCGGGGGATGAAAATGCTGAAAGATGAACAAAGAATGGCTGAGTTGCGAACCTTAAAGGCGATTTCGGAAACATTGAATTCATCAAATGATTTATACTCAATGCTTTATGACGTATTAAAAGAGCTTCTCCATGTAACGGGGCTCGAATCCGGCTGGATTTTCTTGATTGATGAAAGCGGGCAATATCAGCTGGCAGCAGACTATCAGCTGCCTGAGGCGTTATGTATAAATGAAAAAAAACCGATGTGCCAAGGAAGTTGCTGGTGTTTAGATCGCTACAATGACGGACGATTGAATCGAGCGGCCAATATCATTGAGTGTAAACGCTTGGAAGATGCCATTGCAGGAAAATGGGGAGACACGAGAGACATCACCTATCATGCCACAGTGCCGCTTCGGGCAGGGGAAGAGAAGTTCGGTTTATTGAATGTAGCTTCCCCGAATAAAACCCATTTTATAGATGGGGAATTGGCCTTGTTAGAAGCCGTTGCTTATCAGATCGGTACAGCTATTAAAAGGATTGAACTTACCCGGAAGGAGAAAGACCATGCCCTTTTGATGGAACGAAACCGGCTGGCAAGGGATTTGCATGACTCGGTTAACCAACTGTTATTTTCACTTGCATTAACAGCAAGAGGAACAAAAGAAATGGTAGAGGATGCAAATGTGAAGGAAATGCTGGACTACATTCAAGAATTGTCACAAGAAGCGTTAAATGAGATGCGATCGCTTATTTGGCAGCTGCGGCCCCAGGGGCTGGAAAACGGCATTAGTTGTGCGTTTATGAATTATGGAAAAGTGTTAGGTCTTGCCGTACAGGTAGCTGTAGAAGGAGTCATTAATCTTCCTTGTAAAATCGAAGAAGCAATATGGCGCATTGGACAGGAAGCATTGAACAACTGCAGCAAGCATGCGGGAATAGTCAGAGTGAATATTTTCTTAAAGGTAAAAAAAGGTTCTGTAACGCTGCAAGTGAAGGATGGAGGAAACGGCTTTTATTATAATCCCGCTAATCCACTGCTCTCATTAGGGCTGGCTACGATGAAAGAACGAGCTGAAATGTTAAATGGCACGTTTTCATTAACAAGTGAAATAGGAAAAGGGACATTGATTGAGGTTGTCATTCCTTTGTAGGGGGAAAAGTATGGGAATTAAATTATTAATTGCAGACGACCATCATGTCGTTCGCAGAGGATTGCTGTTTTTTTTGAAAACCCAAAAAGATATTGAAGTGGTAGGAGAAGCAAAGGACGGGATTGAAGCGGTAGAATTGGCGCAAAAACTTCATCCCGATGTTGTGTTGATGGATTTGATGATGCCGAATATGGATGGAATTGAAGCGACTCGAAAGCTGAAAGAGTGTATGCCGTTTGTGAAGGTACTCATTTTAACAAGCTTTTCCGACCAAGACCATGTCATTCAAGGAATTCGGGCAGGTGCAGTAGGCTATCAATTAAAGGATGCAGAGCCGGATGAACTTGTGCAAGCGGTTCAAGCGGTTTACCGTGGAGAAAGCCAGCTTCATCCGAAAGTGACTTCCCACGTGTTAACACATTTATCTTCGCCTGCTAATGATGAAAAGAAACCGATTGAAGAATTGACAAAGCGGGAGAAAGAAGTGTTGGTAGAAATTGCAAAAGGGAAGAGCAATAAAGAAATTGCCAGCGCTTTATATATCACTGAAAAAACGGTCAAAACACATGTATCTAATATTTTGGCCAAATTAAACTTGGCTGATCGTACACAAGCGGCTTTATTCGCTGTCAGAAACGGCGTGGTTGAGAATAAAAAGTGGTGAAAGTAAATCAACATTGTTCTAAAATAAGAGACTGCCCAAGGCCGTTTTTGGGGACATCTCAATCACCAAATTTTTTGATTTTACTGTATTTTCATGAAGAAGCCTTTCAGGAGGGTGAGTTAAAGAGTGTTTTTTAGTCTTTAATTCACCTTTTATTTTTCTACAACTTTAGTCTGAGATATCCTCTTTATTTTCTCATCTTTTTTCGTAGGAAAAGTTCAAGCTTCAGTAAGATTTAAGAAAAGGATATTTCTCTTATAATAAGGGTAAAGAGATGGATTAAAGGAGAGTTCGATCATGAAATTAGTTGTCATAAATGGAAGTCCGAGAAAAGAAGGACGTACAGGAATATTGAGCCGTTTTGCAGCCAGTGCATACGGAGCGGAGCTCATTGATTTAAGTGAAGGAACAGTGCCCCTGTTTAACGGTGAAGCTGCACAAAGTGAATTAAAAGATGTTCAAGCGCTGCGAAAAACGATTGGAGAGGCAGACGGGATTCTGTTGACTTCACCTGAGTATCACAGCGGGATGAGCGGTGCTTTAAAAAATGCATTAGATTTTCTAAGCGGTCAGCACTTTCAGCATAAGCCTGTGGCGCTATTAGCAGTAGCGGGAGGCGGCAAAGGCGGAATTAATGCTTTAAATAATATGCGTGTGGTGGCACGCGGACTATATGCGAATGTTATTCCAAAGCAAGTCGTGCTAGATCCAATTTGCTTTACAGAAAAGGGAACTTTAACAGAAGAGGGGTCAAAATTGGTTGATGATATCGTCATCGAGTTGAAACTTTATATGCATGCCTATCAGGCCGTAAAGCAGCTGCATGCATAAAGGAACGAATGATAAGTAAAAATCCGTTTCCGTGATTCATTAGAGAGCCGCTTCGTATCTTTCTTTTCCTGTCTGTACGCTCCAATGGTATTGACCTCCCATAAGATGGTGAAGTGTTAGCAGCACATGGCGTATCTAGTGTGACAATACGAAAGCCCGTTCACCACAGAGGTGAACGGGCTTTCGTCATTATTAAGCCGTACGGTTCTTTTGTTGAGCAAAATAGGCCGAGCGTTGAAGAGAACGATAAATGCGCGGTGCTAAAAAGCCGCCGACAATCGTGAAGACAACGTCTTTTACAGCAAACCACAACATGACCTTCCATGCAGTACCATAACTCATTGGAGCAGAAAGCCAGTAGTTGACGGCCAAGTACATATAGTTCGTTCCGATAAAATAAATAAGAAAAATACCGACAAAAGAAGCGATCATGAAGGTAGAAAGCTGAGGCTCTTTCTTTGCTTCTACCATTTTACCGACAACATATGCTGTGACGATATAGGATAAAATAAATCCGCCTGTGCTCTTAAAGATAACGGCAGCACCTGCTGAAAAGCCTGCGAAGACCGGCGCACCTGCTATTCCAATCAGCATGTATACGAACATGGAAACAGCGCCGAGACGACTTCCCAACAGAAGTCCGGCTAAAATGGCGAAGAATGGCTGCATGGATAGTGGAACACCCGCTACTTGGAGAAACGGAGCCCATGATGTAATATTTGCACCAATGGCCATTAAAGCGGCAAACATGGCCACTAATGTAATATCTAAAGTGTGAAACTTCTTATTGCTTTTCATGAAAAGCCTCCCATAAACAATGTATTTCTTATCCAAAATGGTAAGGGGAAAAAGATTTATTGTCAACATGAAAATGAATGAAGTTAACACTTTTACGGGTAAAAAATTCCCTGCCTTCATATGTGAAGGCAGGGAGGCATTTATACTTCGTCAGCGTACAGTTCATATTCCGATGAAATGGAAGCATGATCAATGTATCTTAATAAAGAGTATAGTGTTTCTTGAATCACTCGATAGTTTCGCTCAAAGTTATAGGCATGTAGAAAATGTTCAATTTTTTTCGAAAGAAAATCATCTTTTGTACGAACCATCAGAATCAATAAGTTATCCCATTGTGAACGGTGTGTGTAGTATAGTGCTTTATCATAATCAATGTTGTTCATGGTAAGCCCTCCTTTAGAGGAGTTGATTATATTGTGTGTGTTTTGTGGAGTTTTCTTGCCCTGTAAATGTTGGGGAACTGTCCAGTTGACAAGTAGGATAAAAATTATGATGAGGAAAAAATAAAAGGGAAACCCTAAAAATACAACAGCGTTACGGTCTCCGTTGAAACGATGTTGATAAAAACTTATTTAAGGATCTTTTTAAGAATTTTAAACCGTATTTAAAACAAGGATAACGAAACGGAGGATCAATTTTTGATGTTTAATTCAACACACTTTTGTGATGTGTGAATACATCACAACTGCTTTTGGATAATATCTTGAATCATCAATGCTGATCACCTCTTGTAATAGACAAGTTTGTTTAAATTAACATGTTTAACGGAGATAAGACCGCTTTAAGTGAAAGAGAATGATAATGCGGTCTCACTTAAATGATGGAAAAGAGTGAAGTTTTCATGAAAAAGCGAGAGGTTCTGTTATGTTTTTTAGAAATTCATATTAAATTTTACGATCAAACGTTTAAACATTTAAACATATTATAATAAAAATAAATAAGAAAGGCAAGTTCTGTGATTTTTGCTTCATCATTTACTGTTCAAGCTCATAAATTGAGAATAAGACCGAAAGGGGGATGTACAAATGAGAGAGGAAGAGCGGAAGGCGCTGGAGAGGGCGATTGATGAAATTACTGAAATCGCTTCGGGTTTCGGCCTGGATTTTTATCCAATGCGTTATGAAATTTGTCCTGCGGATATCATTTATACGTTTGGTGCCTATGGGATGCCGACACGCTTTTCACATTGGAGCTTCGGAAAACAATTTTATAAAATGAAACTTCACTATGATTTGGGTTTGAGCAAAATTTATGAGCTCGTGATCAATTCCGATCCTTGTTATGCATTTTTGCTTGACTCCAATTCCTTAATTCAAAATAAGCTAATTGTTGCCCATGTATTAGCGCATTGCGATTTCTTCAAAAACAACTGTCGTTTTAGCAACACGAAAAGGGATATGGTCGAAAGTATGGCAGCGACAGCTGACCGTATTCAAAAATATGAAATGATACATGGCAAGAGGGAAGTAGAAACCTTTTTAGATGCAGTATTATCAATTCAAGAGCATATTGATCCATCGTTAATGCGGCCGAAGCTTTCCTGGAGTATTTATGATGAGGAAGACGAAGATCCAGAAACTTCTTTAGGCCCGTATGATGATTTATGGAATTTAGATTATAAAGGCCGTCAAAAGCCCAAACCATCAAAAAAAATGAAAAAGTTCCCACCGAATCCGGAGAAAGATATTCTGTTATTTATTGAAGAGTACGGCCGTAACTTAGAAGAGTGGCAGCGGGATATTTTAACAATGATGAGGGAAGAAATGCTTTATTTCTGGCCGCAGCTTGAAACGAAAATCATGAACGAAGGCTGGGCAAGTTATTGGCACCAAAGAATTTTACGAGAAATGGATTTAACGAGTGGAGAATCTATTGAGTTTGCCAAACTTAATGCGGGGGTTGTCCAGCCTTCACGGACAGGAATTAATCCATACTACCTTGGCCTGAAAATCTTCGAAGATATTGAAGAACGTTACAACAATCCAATAGAAGAGCTGAAACGCCAAGGGATAGAGCCGGGGTCAGGAAGAGAGAAGATGTTTGAAGTCCGTGAAATCGAATCGGATATTTCATTTATCCGCAATTATTTAACGAAAGATTTGGTCATGCGAGAAGATATGTATTTATTTCAAAAACAAGGAAAAGACTACAAAATCGTCGATAAAGAATGGACGGAAGTGCGGGATCAGCTCGTCAATATGAGGGTAAATGGAGGGTTTCCGTACATCACCGTGAATGACGGCGACTATTTAAAAAATGGAGAATTGTATTTGAAACACTGGTTCGAAGGTATCGAACTGGATGTAAAATATTTAGAAAAGGTTGTCCCATATATCTACCAGCTATGGGGAAGAGCGGTCCATATGGAAACCATGCTGGAAAACAAAACGGTTGTGTTTACGTATGACGGAAAGAGCATGCATCGGAAGTTTATTTAATAGGTAAAGCTGCCATAGATTGGCAGCTTTATTCTGTATTGATTGAAAAAATTGTAGTAAAATGTCTGACGTTTTATGTTAATGAATATGAAATTTCATGGTATGATTTTTTGTAAGCGCAACCAAAATATCGAAATGAACAGGAGGATCATGATGTTAGTAGAAGATTTAATCCATCAATTTATACTTATGAAAAAAAGAAAACCCTCGCATATGAATGAATTAATTGTCTACATTCAGAAAAGTTATATTCGCGGGGAATTATCTATGGTCGAATATAAAACATTGTTTGCAGATCTTAAGAAGCGTAAAGCAAAAAAGGGGACAATATTCATGTATGAATATAATCCTTCTGTTTGTATATAAGCCTTATAAGCTTCGCTTACAAGGCTTATATTTTATTTCTTGCATTTTATAACACATAAGGGACATTTAGCAGGGGAATTATCCGGAAAGCTTAATTAGCATAAAAAAATTCATCCGCTTTAAAATTTTTAATAGGACATGTATATCTTTGAATGTTTCGGTAAAAAGAGACATACATTCTAACAAAAACATTGGGGGAGAATGCTAATGAGCAAAGAGGCTATAATGCTAATATGGGCAATTGTTACTTGTATGGTTATCGGGATATTTATCTTTCTTAACTCTCAAGCCAGCGAACAAACACTGGCCAGCAGTATTGTAATCAGTCAATATGCAGATAGTACGGGAGTAAATGGTTATCGATCGTTTTAAAACCTCTTCATATTGCCGCGTCTGGACAACACACCTTTCTACCTTCTTTTGTTTCTCATCTATAAGAATGGCCTATTTGTATTCATACATCGTATTATTCATTTCGTTCATTAAAAAATATGGATTTGTTGTTTGAGAAATTAGCAAGAAGAGTGAAATAAACAGCAGAGCTCAGGTGATAATAAATTATTTACCTCTTCGCTGTTTAATTCGTAATAACTCCAAGTTCCTTTAGTTTCTTTTGTAATTAAGTTGGCATCTAATAAAATTTTTAAGTGATAGGATAATTTGGATTGGGGCATACCAATCATCTCGCTTAAATCACAAACGCAAGTGGAACCATGCTGACAAAGGAGGTGCATAATGTGGAGACGCTTTTGATCTGCCAATGATTTGAATTTTGCTTCATACATGACAAAGGTGGACTCTAATGATGGGTCCTGTGATGAGAATGGCTTCATGCTTAATCAACTCCTATATCAATTTTTATTGATTTAATGTAATTATATATCCAAAAAAGAAATATGCAATCGTGTTATCAAAGGGGATGGATTAAAATGAATCCGCAACATAGCATAATGTACATAAAAAGCTGCCTTTTCGTGGCAGCTTTTCGTTTCTATCCCTCATTAACAGGCAGTAAGAGACCCTTACTTCAAAATTGGGAAGTTTAAGTGGGAAATAACTGCCCTAATCTAGCCCCTGAACAGTCGCCTCGCTTTCTCGCGTAAAAGCCCAAACATAAGAACACAGACTAACACCGCCGCGTCCTGCGGGTCTAACTAACCATCGGTGGGAGAGAAAAATCCCTACCGATGGTTAGTTTTCTTTATATTAAAAGAAGGATTTGCTTCCTATATAACGGGGTTTCCAATAAGAGTTGCTTAATGATGAAATCATGACACCTTTAGACGAAGAGGCGTGAATGAAACTGCCATTTCCAAGGTAAATTCCAGCATGAGAAGCCCCAGGTTGATATGTTTCAAAGAAGACGAGATCACCGACACTTGGATTGCTTACTTTCGTTCCGGCTGCATATATGCCCGCTACCGTACGAGGCAAGCTGATTCCCGCCTTTTCAAACACATAATTGAGGAATCCACTGCAATCAAAACCGTTAGGAGTCGTTCCACCCCATACATATGGGGTACCCATCAATCTTTTTGCAAGCGAAATAACTTCATTTGTCACGCTCATAGTAGAAACTCCGGCGACACTTGATGACGCTGCAACAACCTGGTTAGAAGATAGCTTCTTTAAAGTAGCAGGACCGGCAATGCCATCTACAGCCAAGCCATTTGAGCGTTGAAAAGCCATTACGGCGCTTTTTGTAATAGAACCGAAATATCCAGTAGCATTTCCGCTGAAGTAGCCTTTATTTTTTAAAGCCTGCTGAAGTTGCTGTACGGCTGTACCCTTCATGCCTGACTTTAGAGTTTTACTAGTGTTTACAGCTGAAGAAGTTTTAGAAGGTGCAGATTCCATACCGATTAAGACACGATATGTATTAGGCCCGACAATTCCGTCTGCTTTTAAGTTATGGGCACGTTGAAAAGCCATTACAGCATCTTTCGTAATAAAACCATAATAGCCGGTCACAGTTGATTTAAAGTATCCCTTTTGTTTAAGCAGCGTTTGCACTTCTTTTACATCATTATTTTTCATGCCCAATTTTAAAATGGCAGAAGAGATGGAACTAGTGGACGCAGCTGACTGCCCAAGAGCTTGTACAGTTTTTGGACCAACGATGCCATCTGCTGTTAAATGATGGGTACGCTGGAAAGAAAGAACTGAACTTTTAGTTGCAGAACCAAAATAACCTGTGGAATTCTGCTTGAAATATCCTTTTTGTTTTAGCTTATTTTGAAGTTCTTGTACATCGTTATTTTTCATGCCTTGTTTTAATATTTGATCGCCTAATGCGGCGTGGCTAATTGTTGGTAATATTGTTAGTGAAGAGCATAGAGCAACAGAATACAATAATTTTTTCACAAAATTTCCCCCGTAACTAAAATATGTATAAAGAAACAATATTTACATACTAGCAATGGATTATTACAAAAATTATTCATTATTGTTACATTAATGTTACAAATTTCGACATGGTTATATATTCATTTTTTTATTGGATTTATTGGAAAAATCAATAGTTCGTAAAGAAGGGGGGGGAGGGGTATTTCGATATATGTATAAAAAGGGAGTGGGCCATTTGGCTTTTTTGAATGAAAATTTTGGTGAAAGGGAGATTAAGTGACGAGAATGACTCAAAAGAAGCTCTTTTGAGTCATTCCCTAAAAGACCGTTTCTTATAATTTGCTTGAGACTTATAGGACAGCTTCGCGGTTTAATACTGATTTAGAGGCGGACGATAATTTGGCCTCGTACTTGCCTCTTTAAAATGATTGACAATGTCTTCGGCATTTCCTCTAACGTGATTTCTTGATTAATGGGAGTTAATAGTGAATAACGTTCGGATTAACTTTCCAAAGGTGGAAAGGATTTTCCTCGGCAGAGACCGGAAAGGAAACTTGTTGGGCAGAGATGATTCGTTCGCTGGGAGACTTCGGAATTTCACGGTAAATCAAATCATCATCAAATCCGATGGCAGCGGCTTCTGTACGGTTGTGATAATAATACACTCCTTTGATTCTTGCCCAGTAAATGGCGCTCATACACATGGGGCACGGTTCACAACTTGTATAAATGATACAGTCTTGAAGCTGGAAAGTGGAGAGGGTCTGGCAGGTTTGACGAATCGCTTGAATTTCGGCATGGGCAGTCGGATCGTGAGTGGTGGTGACCTGATTTGCCCCGGTTCCAATCACTTTTCCATTTTGAACAATGACAGCCCCGAACGGCCCTCCTGTTCCATTTTGGACATTTTCAGCTGCTATTTTTAACGCCAAGTCAAGAAAGTAACGGTGTTCATTCATCATTAATCTTCCCTTTCATGGTAAGATGGGGTAATTAACTATAATGGATTATTCTAGAGGGAATGTGTTTAGAAGTACTACTTTTTTGTCAAGTTATCTAACATGATTTTATATGGATCGATTTAGAAAATTGGACATGACCAAAGAACGGTCATGTCCAATTTTCTAGACCTAAGCGGCTGACACCCTCCTTACGGTGTTGGCGCCATCCGCATAGGTGAACCCTTGAGTGCACATTCAAGTTGTCTAAATGCCCGATTGTGAGTGTCCCTCTGTGGAAGGAATATGTGACGAGTTATTAAGTTGGGATGTATAAATAGGAGAAAAGGGTAATACTTCCCTGCAGGAACCGCTTTTCAGGAATGTGTTTGTTATTCTGTATGTTTCGATGGAAAAGGAACATTTATCCTATTGTATGTTCGTTTGAGTAAACATAACACCTGTATCAATCTTGTGTATGGTAAATCGAAGGTGAATCTGTCACTTGGGTAATCAATATGAAAAGGATTGACAAAGGGTGTTTTTTGTATTAAAAATGTAGTGACAAGAACATATGGTAAAAGTTTTCTAGGGTTCCGCAGTGTCTGACTGGCCTGGTCCGAGAGAAAACGCACAGCTTTGTTGTGTTACACGGAGGGATAAAAGCCCGGGAGGTATCTTTTAGATGATATCTCCCGGGCTTTTTGTTTCATACTAAAAAACAGCAAGGGAAGGAGAATAAGTATGAATTCAAACTGGATAAAGGTTTTTATAGCTGCCTTTTTCGAAGTATTTTGGGTGATAGGATTAAAGCATTCTGATAGCGTTTGGGAATGGGCAGGAACAGCGGTTTGTATCGCGATCAGTTTTTATATGATGATTATGGCAGGAAGAACTTTGCCGGTCGGGACTGTATATGCCGTGTTCGTGGGAATGGGGACTGCCGGAACCGTATTTGCTGAAGTTGTATTTTTTGAAGAACCGTTTAAATTAATAAAAGTAATTTTTATTCTACTAATGCTTATTGGAGTGATTGGATTGAAACTGGTGACGCAGAATTCTGAACAAGAGGTGGAAGGAGAGAAATCATAATGGCTTGGCTGTATGTCGTGTTGGCTGGTATTTTCGAAATGGCCGGTGTCACAATGATTAATAAATGGCATCATGATGGGAAACAATCTTCACTTTTCCTGCTTTTGGCAGGGTTTGCTGCAAGTTTTCTTTTCCTGTCATTGGCGATGGAAACATTACCGATGGGAACGGCCTATGCTGTATGGACAGGGATAGGGGCTTCTGGAGGTGCAATTTTAGGGATGTTGCAGTATGGGGAGTCAAAAGATTGGCGCCGGATTTTCTTTATTGGATTGATTCTTTCTACTGCAATTGGCCTAAAGGCAGTATCATAGCGAGAACTGCATTTGAATGGAGATAGAAGCCTCTGCTTCTTATAAAATTAAGGTGAGGGGGAGTTTGTTAGCTAAGGTCAAATAATAAGGAGTTCTTATTGATAGAGGAAATTGCTTATTAAACAAACGTTTGTTTAATCCAAATTCTCTCATTAAAATAATGGAACGTGAATATGTTTTATTTACAGTCCATTATTTATCCCGCATTAACAGGCGGTAAGAACCCCACTGATAAAAGTTTCCTTTATGGAGGTTGGGGTGTTAGAAATACTACTGGCGGAAGGATATACGATATAGCTGGGAGAAGTACAATAAATGATTCATTACTTGAAACCGAAAAGGAGCCTATAGCCTATTGTGCAGTTACTGAAATATATATTTTTTATCGTAGCGATAGTTGGACAGGTGACGGGAATGGTATTGCTTTTTATTGATAAACAAAAAGCAGTCACTTTCTTTATCGTATATGGAATAGGATTAGCCTTATTATTGATTGTGTTAGTAATCGAACGCAGAAAAGAAAAAAAGGAGGACGATGAACATGATTATCGTGACTACTGATTTTGTACCAGGAAAGGAAATTAAAGAATTAAAGGGGTTTGTACGAGGAAGCACTGTACAGTCCAAACATATCGGTAAAGATATCATGGCCGGCTTAAAAACGATTGTAGGAGGAGAAATAAAAGAATATACGGAAATGATGGATGAGGCACGTCAGCAAGCAATCGGCCGCCTAGTTGAAGACGCGCAGCGTAAGGGAGCAAATGCGGTTATTGCCCTGCGTTTGGAAACATCAAACGTAATGCAAAATGCGTCTGAAATTATGGCTTATGGTACAGCAGTTTATGTAGAATAAATATATTGACGTATTTAAGGCTTGTCAAACAAAGCAGGTATGTTATACTAAGGACGTAAAAAAGTAAATAATTCGAAAATTCACTAGGGGAGTCTATATGGACTGAGACGGAAACGCTTCCGGACCCTTTGAACCTGATCTGGATTATACCAGCGTAGGGAAGTGGTGGCGTAACGATTTACATGAAATTGTTATATTCAACCCACTCTGCGTGCAGAGTGGTTTTTTATTTTGTTTCACCTTATTAAGGAAGGTTTGAAAAATGAAAAAAGTACCGCGTTTTCATGTTGTATCAACGGGAAGACAGTCAACCGAAGAATTGGTTCACACGATTTCAGCTATCCACCCTTATGTTGATGTCATTCATTTACGGGAAAAAGCCAAAACAGCTGCCGAGCTAGTATATATCATCGAAGAGCTGAAACGTTATCAAGTTCCACTTTCTCAAATCGTCATTAATGATCGAGCGGATGTGGCGTATGCCATGAAGGTGAGAGGGGTTCATCTAGCTTATCACAGCCTTTCTCCAGATCAAGTGAAGCAAAATGGTTCTTCTTTGCTCGTTGGCAGGTCTGTTCATTCTATAGATGAGGCCCGATTGGCGGAGGAACAAGGGGCCGATTACGTTTTTTACGGCCATGTTTATCCTTCGCAATCTAAACAGGGACAATTGCCAAGAGGGGTTTTTTCTTTGGAAGAGGTAGCAAAATCTGTTTCCATTCCCGTTATTGCCATTGGAGGCATAGATTATGAGCGTATTTCAGAAATCCAGCAGACAAGTGCTTATGGGATTGCGGTGATGTCTGGAATTTTTCTAGCGGAAAATCCGGCAGAAGAAGCGAAACGATATCAAAATTTTTTGCAGAAGGGAGAGGGAAATGATGCACGAATCCTATGATGTCGTGATTGTCGGGGGCGGAATCATTGGGTGTTCCATTGCTTACCAATTGGCAAAAAGCGGAGTGAAAACAGTCATTTTAGAGAGAAACAAAATTGGCAGCGAAGCTTCTAGTGCGGCAGCTGGTATTTTAGGTGCTCAAGCGGAGATTGACGAGGAAGGACCTTTACTCGAGCTTGCTTTGCAAAGCCGAGGGCAATTTGGCGAGTTGGTTAAACAACTAAAAGAAGAAACAGGGATTGACGCAGAGCTGATTCAAAAGGGTTTACTAAAGCCTGCCCGCTCAGAAGCGGAAGCAAAGATCCTGAAAGAAAAAGTGAAGCATCATCAAAAATGGGATGCAGATGTCACTTGGCTAACACAAGAAGAAGCGATGAAGCAAGAAAAAGAGCTTTCACCGCTTTTATCAGGAGCCATGTATATTCCAAATGACGGCCAGGTGAATCCGGTAAAGTTAACAGAGGCTTTCATGCTGGGGGCTTCCTATCACGGGGCGGTCATCAGAGAATATTGCGATGTTCAATCCATAGTGCAGGTGAACCAGCGAGTAAAAGGAGTCGTAACAAACAACCAGGTAATCTACGCAGATAAGGTCGTTGTCACAACGGGAGCATGGGCGAAGCAGCTATTAGAACCGTTTCTCCCGGATGGAGACGTATATCCGGTAAAAGGTGAATGTGCATCCGTTTTAACAAAAGAGCGCCTGCTTGCAAGTACGATTTTTTTAGATGAAGGGTTTTATCTCGTACCGAAGGCTGGGGGGCGTATTATTATTGGCGCGACTAAAATTCCTCACTCATTCAATAAAGATGTGTCACTCGATGGAATTGCCTATTTGTTAAAAAAGGCAAAAGAGATTGTCCCGCGTATAGGAGAAGCGGTGTTTGAGCGCCATTGGGCGGGACTGAGGCCCCAAACGGATGATGGGTGGCCGTATTTAGGAAAGCATGAGGGATATGAAGGTCTTTATATGGCATTTGGCCATTACCGGAACGGTATTTTATTAAGTGCCGCAACAGGAACCTTCATGGCTGAGTTCATTCAAGAAAAACCAGTATCTTCTTATTTTTTGGATGCCTTTGGAGCGCATCGACACAAAGTGATTACATAAAGGAGGGTCCGAATGAAACTTATCATTAATGGGGAAGCCATTCAAACAGATGAAAAAATTGAAACTGTTCAGCAATTGCTCGAGTGGCACCAGCTTCAGCAGCGGGTGGTCATTGTTGAGCTGAATGAAATGATTTTACAAAAAGAAGAACATGCAGGTACAACGTTAAAAGACGGAGATCGTATAGAGCTTGTATCATTTGTAGGAGGCGGTTGAATATGTTGAAAATTGGTCCATATGAATTTCAATCTCGTTTATTGTTAGGAACAGGCAAATTTCCGGATTACAATGTCCAAAAACAAGCAGTCGAAGCATCAGAGACAAACATTTTGACGTTTGCGGTTAGAAGAATGAATATTTTTGAAGCAACACAGCCCAATTTATTGGAAGAGTTAGAGGTTCATAGATTTACGCTTCTTCCGAATACAGCAGGGGCCAAAACGGCACAAGAAGCAGTCCGTATCGCAAAACTTGCAAAGGCGTCCGGACTTTGTGACATGATAAAAGTAGAGGTCATCGGCTGTGATAAAACATTGCTTCCTGACCCTGTCGAAACGTTGAAAGCAAGCGAAGAGTTATTAAAAGAAGGATTTATTGTATTGCCTTACACTTCAGACGATGTCCTTCTTGCACGTCGATTGCAAGAATTAGGGGTTCATGCGATTATGCCTGGAGCTTCACCGATTGGCAGCGGTCAAGGAATCATTAATCCTCTAAACCTCAGCTTTATCATTGAACAGGCAAGTGTTCCTGTTATCGTAGATGCGGGAATTGGAACGGCTTCGGATGCTGCACAGGCAATGGAGTTAGGGGCGGATGGAGTCTTATTGAATACCGCTGTTTCAGGAGCAAAGGACCCTGTGGGAATGGCAAAAGCGATGAAACTGGCCATCGTGGCAGGCCGTCTTGCATATGAATCTGGAAGAATTCCGAAAAAACGCTATGCAACAGCAAGCAGTCCGACAGAAGGGATGAGTCTCGTTTGATTGAACGCTATTCACGCCAGCAGCTGTTTGCACCAATTGGAGAAATGGGTCAGAAAAACATAGGCTCTAAACATGTACTAATTGTAGGGGCAGGTGCGCTGGGAACGGGGATTGCGGAGTCCCTTGCCCGGGCTGGAGTCGGCAAGCTGACCATTTTAGACCGTGATTATGTAGAATGGAGCAATTTGCAGCGCCAGCAATTGTACAGCGAAAAGGATGCGGAAGACAGACTTCCGAAAGCCGTTGCAGCAAAACAGCGTCTTCAAGTGATTAATTCTGGAATATCGATTGAAGCACATGTCATGGATGCGAATGTCAATGAATTAGAAGAGCTCATCAAACATGTAGATATCATCATGGATGCAACGGATAATTTTGATATCCGTTTTATGATCAACGACTTGGCCCAAAAGCATGGAATTCCATGGATATACGGAGCTTGTGTGGGAAGCTATGGCCTCAGCTATACTATTCTCCCGGGGAAGACACCATGTTTATCATGTTTGTTGGAAACGGTCCCGATGAATGGATTAACGTGTGATACGACAGGAGTGATCGGTCCTGCCGTTCAAATGGTTGTTGCTTATCAAGTGGCAGAAGCGATGAAATTACTCGTAGGAGATGAAGCTTCTTTGCGAAAGAAGCTTGTTTCATTTGATTTATGGAAAAACCAACATACGATGATTGCTGTGGAGAAGCTGAAAAGGGAAGATTGCCCGTCTTGTGGAGGGAATCGTAATTATCCCTTTTTACAATATGAAAATCAAATGAAGACAGCGGTCTTATGCGGACGCAATACAGTACAAATTCGCCCTGCCCATGCACAGAAGCGAAATTTGGAAGAAACCGCTCAGCTTTTGGAAAAACAGCATGGACAGGTGGAGAAAAATCCATATCTTATTTCTTTTACAATTGATGAGCATCGTCTTGTTTTATTTAAGGACGGACGTGTATTTGTACATGGAACAAACGACATCATATTAGCCAAAACGCTATACCATCGTTATTTAGGCTAAAAGAAAGAGGGATAAACATGACCATTGCAAAAGCCTTGACAATCGCAGGTTCAGACAGCGGCGGCGGAGCGGGTATCCAGGCGGATTTAAAAACATTTCAAGAACGCACTGTGTTTGGCATGTCAGCCATTACAGCCATCACGGCACAAAATACGACAGGTGTACAAGGTGTATATCCTCTTCCGTTGGATGCGATTGCATCCCAAATTGATTCGGTTGTAACAGATTTGCGGCCTTTTGCCATTAAAACGGGAATGTTGTTCAGTGCAGAAATCATTGAGCTTGTTGCCGATAAAATAGAAAAACATGATTTGAGAAATGTAGTAGTAGACCCGGTAATGATTGCAAAGGGAGGAGCTTCTCTTTTACAGCAGAGCGCGGTAAACATGCTGAAGAAAAAATTGCTTCCTTTATGTGAAGTCATTACACCTAACATCCCGGAGGCGGAAGAACTGACGGGAATGAAGCTTCAAACAATGGAAGACCGAAAGAAGGCAGCAAGCTATCTGTATGATTTAGGTGCCCGCCATATCGTCATTAAGGGGGGACATTCTGAGACGAATGAACTGGTTGATTTACTGTATGATGGAGAAAAGTTTATCGAATTTGTACATGAACGAATTGCCACAAAGCATACGCATGGTACAGGCTGCACGTTTTCGGCTTGTACTGCAGCCGAATTGGCAAAAGGGGCATCGGTTGTTCAGGCTGTTGAAACGGCTTCTGAATTTGTTCATGCAGCTATTAAGCATACATTGAATATCGGGAGCGGACACGGCCCTACGAATCATTGGGCTTATCGAAAGCAGGAAGTGATGATATGATGACATTAAGAGAACAATTGGCTCTATATTTTGTAATGGGAAGTACGAATTGTCCTGCGCCCCCCCAATCTATTTTAGAAGAAGCCATTAAAGGCGGAACGACCATTTTCCAGTTTCGTGAAAAAGGAAATGGGAGTTTAAAGGGAAGCGAAAAAAAGGAGCTTGCCCAAACTTTACAACGTATTTGCAAACAATATAGTATACCATTTATCATCAATGATGATGTGGATTTAGCTGTAGAAATCGGGGCGGATGGAGTTCATATCGGGCAAGAAGATGAGCAAATTGAGCAAGTCCGACAAAAGATTGGCAATAAAATTTTAGGAGTATCCGTTCATAATGCAGAGGAAGCGAAGCAGGCGGAGCTATTGGGAGCAGACTACCTTGGGGTTGGCCCGATTTTTTATACGACGACAAAAGAAGATATTCGTGAAGTGAGCGGTCCAGCTGTTATTCAAATGATACGTTCTGCAGAGATTACTCTTCCTCTTGTTGGAATTGGGGGGATCGACTCTCAAAATGCCCATGAAGTAATAGCTGCGGGGGCAGATGGAATTGCTTTGATTTCGGCTATTTCATTGCAGGATGATCCACAACAGTCAGCAAGAAAATTAAAAACAATTGTGGATGAAAATAAAAAGCATATCATTTGAGCGAATTTCCCTTAAAGCCAAGCGTCATAGAAAATCCAAATTAAAGGATTTTCTTGACGCTTTTTTATTGGTTCATCCTTTATTCAATAGTTTATTATTGAGTAGCCTCGAAGGAATGGCTGTAAATTGACTAAATAAAATAGAGAGAAACAGGGGAATGGATTAATTAGTGAGGAACGGTTAAAATAACCATAGTGATATTTTTAAGTTGACTTTTTTTCATATCTCGGTTACCATCACTATAGCTTTCAATTCCTATAAGAATACTGGGGGTTTAAAAATGAAAAAAATATTTGCACTTATGGCAACTTTATTGGCATTTGCCTTTGTATTAACAGCTTGTAATACAAATGGAGGCGAAGAAGCCAAAAACGAAGAGAAGAATGGCGCAGCTACAGAAGATTTATACGCCAAAATTAAAGAAGAAGGCGTTTTAAAAGTTGGAACAGAAGGCACGTACCCTCCGTTCACATTCCATGATGAGTCAGGTAAATTAACAGGGTTTGACGTGGAAATTGCAGAAGAGGTGGCAAAACGCCTTGGAGTGGAGCCGAAATTTATGGAGACGCAATGGGACGGTATGTTTGCGGGGTTAGACGCAAAACGTTTTGATATGATTGCGAACCAAGTAGGGATTAAACCAGAGCGTGAAGAAAAGTATGACTTCTCTAATCCATATATCGCTTCTGCAGCGGTGTTAGTAGTAGGTAAAGATAATAATGAAATTACCAAGTTTGAAGATTTAAAAGGTAAAAAAGCGGCTCAATCTTTAACGAGCAACTATGGTGAGCTGGCGAAGTCTTACGGAGCTGAGCTTGTAGGGGTTGAAGGATTCAACCAGGCGATGGAGCTAATCGCTTCAAAACGAGTGGATGGAACGATCAATGATAAGCTGTCTGTGCTTGATTACAAAAAACAAAAGCCAGATGCAGCCATGAAAATTGTGGATGAGGCAGAAGATGCAGCGGCAAGCGGATTGATGTTTAGAAAAGACAGCGGCAAATTAGTGGAAGAAGTAAACAAGGCGTTAACAGAAATGAAAGAAGACGGCACATATACGAAAATCTCTGAAAAGTGGTTCGGTGAAGATGTATCTCCTAAATAATATTTTTCAGGATCCAGAACGTTTAGAACGTCTCATAATGATTGCAAAGAGTTCCCTTTATCCAATGATAGAGGGAGCTCTTAAATATACGATTCCATTAACGCTTATTTCATTTGTTTTAGGACTTATCCTTGCTGTTTTAACGGCACTTGCCCGTTTATCCCATATTAAAGTATTGAACATAATTGCGCGTATGTATGTCTCGATTATTCGAGGCACACCATTACTTGTGCAATTATTTATTATTTTCTACGGATTGCCTAATTTGGGGCTTACAATTGACCCGTTTCCATCGGCTGTCATTGGATTTTCCCTTAGTATGGGTGCCTATGCCTCAGAAATTATTCGAGCTGCGATTTTATCGATTCCGAAAGGACAGTGGGAGGCCGCCTATTCGATTGGGATGTCTTATCGTAAAGCATTACAAAGAGTGGTTCTGCCGCAAGCAGCACGCGTATCCATTCCGCCTTTGTCCAATTCTTTTATCAGCCTTGTAAAAGATACATCACTCGCTTCGCTTATTCTTGTTACAGAAATGTTCCGAAGAGCGCAGGAAATTGCGGCTACTAACTATGAGTTTTTGCTGCTGTATAGTGAAGCGGCATTATTGTATTGGATTATTTGTTTTCTGCTTTCGGTCGTTCAAGGGCGAATTGAAGCGCGTTTAGACCGTTATGTATCTAAATAAGAGGTTTGGCAGAGAAGGAGTTTTAAGAAAATGATTAAAATAAAAGACCTTCATAAATCATTTGGAAGCCTCCATGTATTGAAAGGTATGGATTTAGAGATAGAAAAGGGAAAGGTTGTTGTACTGATCGGCCCTTCCGGTTCAGGAAAGACCACCTTTCTACGCTGTTTGAACGTACTGGAAACACCAACGAGCGGAACGGTAGAGATTGATCAGAAAGAATTGAATTTTAATGGAAAAGTAACGAAGAAAGAAGTGGCAGCTTTTCGGCGCTTAACAGGCATGGTATTTCAAAACTATAATTTGTTTCCTCATATGACAGCACTGCAGAATGTGATGGAAGGTCCTGTCATTGTTAAAGGTATTCAAAAGGAAACAGCCCGTCAAAAAGCGGAGACCTTATTGGAGAAAGTAGGGTTGGGAGATAAGAAAGACTACTACCCGTTCCAGCTTTCAGGCGGGCAGCAACAACGCGTAGGGATTGCCAGAGCGATGGCGATGGAACCGAAAGTGATGTTGTTTGATGAGCCGACATCAGCGCTCGATCCCGAGCTTGTCGGTGAAGTTTTAAAAGCAATGAAAGACTTGGCACAAGAAGGGATGACAATGGTCGTTGTCACACATGAAATGAGATTTGCCAAGGAAGTGGCAGACGAGGTCATCTTTATGGACCAAGGCGTTATCGTTGAACGGGGCAAGCCGGAAGATATCTTTAACCAGCCGAAAGAAGAGCGCACCCGGAAATTCCTCAATATGATTCAATAAAGAAAAGTGCAACAAGCTCGTTCATGCTCATAGGGAACTGGAACCTCCGACGAGAAGTCGCTTTTTGACTTTGTGGGAGGTGGTGAAGTTACCGTAGAGCATAGCTTGTGGAACTAGACAATAACGAAAAGCGTAAGCGCCTTGGTCAGCTCGTGAAGGAAATAGGGATTGACCCATAAGGCGCTTTTTGCCTTATGAGGGCAATCATCATTTCCACAGCGAGCTAGGCGCTGGAGCTGGACAATAACGAAAAGCGTAAGCGCCTTGGTCAGAGAAGGCCGACTAAGGTCGCCATGTCAATCTCCACAGCTCCATTTACACGTCCATGTGCTTCAAAACGTAAGCGTGAAGAAAATCCTGCAAAACATAAGGACTTTCTCCACGCTTTATTTAGAGTTTCCCTTTATATGTTCTAATGACCGGGAGATTCAGCAAAACGAAGTGTTCCATGATTAAATGAAACGCCTCGGGCCAAAGACCCGAGGCGTTATCGCCATTTTTATGAAGTTGTAGTTTATCTTATTTGTAGCTGCCGCCAAGTTGTTGCTCAGCCATTTGTACTAAACGTTTAGTGATTTCTCCACCAACAGAACCGTTAGCACGAGCAGTTGTGTCTGCACCTAATTGTACACCGAATTCAGATGCGATTTCGTATTTCATTTGATCTAAAGCTTGTTGTACACCAGGAACTAAAAGTTGATTTGACGAATTGCTTCTTGATGATGTTTGATTTTGTTGCATAATTGATTCATCTCCTCGTTTAGTTTTGGTTAATATGGTTGGGTTAGCTGGACTTGAACCAGCGTGACGGAAACGTTGAATCCGCTGCCTTCCTTGGCTTAACCCAGTGTGGGGAGAGTGGTGCGCCCTGTGGGTTCCCCGTTGTGTTAATAGTATTATGGAACGGGAGAAACAAAGATATGCACTGATTTATTTGGTAAATAATACTAATATTTAAATAATATCCGCTGTTTATAATTTCAACATTTGACATATATTATTCATGTAAAATACCCAATGTTTAAAACGGGGTGAGTACATGAGTCATATGTGTCCTTTATGTAATGGCTTTCAGCAGTTTCATTACCAATGTTCAAAATGTGGTCACCATATAGAGGAAGTGGGCCGGATTATGGACTACTTCGATGATTACAGCGCTTATATGGAAATCGATCAGCTTAAGCAAATCGATGGGATTCCTACCACGTTAAGCGGGCATGAATGTGCCCATCTATTTTATTGTCCGATGTGCCATCATGAAGAGGTCAAGCTTATTGAAGAGTAAACAAAAAGGAACCCTAGGCAGGTTCCTTTTTTGTTTACTCTTTTTCAGCTCTAACGCGTCGTTCTGTTTCACCATCAAAGAAATGCGCTTTATTCATATCTAACGCTAAGTCCATTTGCTGATTTGGTTTGACTTCTGTACGAGCATCGACACGTGCCACAAAGTCTTGTCCATTAATTTGGGAGTAGAGCATTGTTTCAGCACCCATTAATTCTGCTACATCTACTTTAATGGTTACTTTTGTGCCTTGTGATGCTTCAATGAAGACCGGCTCATCGTGGAAGTCTTCTGGACGAACTCCAAGAATTAGTTCTTTATTTACATAACCTTGATCACGTAATATTTTCATTTTTCCTTCAGGTACCGCAACACTTACTTCGCCCATCTGGAAGGAGCCGTCTTTCAGCGTTCCTTTAAAGAAGTTCATCGCAGGAGAACCGATGAAACCGCCGACGAATACGTTTTCCGGTTTTTCATATACATCTTTTGGCGAGCCGACTTGTTGGATAATTCCATCTTTCATAACAACAAGGCGAGTAGCCATTGTCATTGCTTCTGTTTGGTCATGTGTTACATAAATAGTTGTAGTTTGCAGACGCTGGTGCAGTTTAGCGATTTCAGAGCGCATTTGTACACGAAGCTTAGCATCTAAGTTTGATAACGGTTCATCCATCAAGAATACTTTTGCGTCGCGAACGATGGCGCGCCCTAATGCCACACGCTGGCGCTGACCGCCTGAAAGCGCCTTTGGTTTGCGTTCTAAATATTGTTCAAGGCCAAGGATGCGGGCAGCATCTTTTACACGTCGATCAATTTCATCTTTTGGAAATTTGCGCAGTTTCAATCCAAATGCCATATTGTCATATACAGTCATATGTGGATAGAGGGCGTAGTTTTGAAATACCATCGCGATATCACGATCTTTAGGAGGTACATCGTTTACGCGTTTGCCGTCAATATAGAAATCCCCTTTGGAGATGTCTTCGAGACCTGCAACCATACGAAGGGTTGTTGACTTACCGCACCCAGATGGGCCTACGAATACAATGAACTCTTTATCTTGAATATGAAGGTTAAAGTCTGTAACTGCCGTAACATTTTTATCGTAAATTTTATAAATGTGTTCTAAACGTAACTCTGCCATTTATGTTGCCTCCTTTTTAATGAAAACGGTTTCTTTAAAAGATAAGAAAGTATAAATTTTTTTAATTAGTGATGGTGTCTAGCTCCAGGCACCATCGGCTCTTGGGTCTAGCCAATCACTTCTGAAGGCAAAAAGCGCCTTCTGCCAGTGCTCGTCTTATGCTTGTTGGTGATTACGGGCGCCTTGCGCTTTTCTTATTGACTAAAGTTTAAAGTGTTTTGCTAATTGGGTAAATGGACGAAGTGCACAAAAAAGGGAAAAGGCTTTCATGCATGTTGCCGAAAGCCTTTCCTTTTTATTATCCTTCTTTAGCTAAGATTGCGAGGTAGGCAGTGACAGCCCCTTGAAAATTTTTGATGTCAATTCCCGTTTTTTCAATGAATTTTTCAATGCGGTATTGTAAGCTGTTGCGATGCATATAAAGCTTCTTAGAAGTGAGAGAAACATTCAAATTACATTCTAAATATGTCCTGATCGTCTTAAGCAGCTCTTTGTCTTCGGTCACTTCATGAAGGGCATGTTGCAGCTCTTCTTTTAAAGAGTCTGGTATGTAGGAAAGAAGCAAATGGGCGAAAACGCTTGTCAATCGAATCGTTCTTTGTTGATGAAGGGCGGGCTTACATCGTTTGAACCATTGCTTTTCTAAATGAAATTGTTGTCCTGGCTTCATAGGCAAGCGGTGAACTTGTCCTTCAAAAAACTGCATGTTAGCTCCAAAATCGCTGATGAGAACATCGATGACAGCATCTAGATTGTAATCTGGAAAAATCATCTGTTTGAACTTTTCGATAACAACTCCATTTTGATTGTTTTCCCAAAGGATGACGACATTTGAATGATAAAGACCTTTTAATGTTTCCTCGAATTCTTGTTTGTCCTGTATTGGACGAGCAATTGAAAAATGAATGAACTGGATGCAACAGTTTTGTTCTTCATGCAATACTTCGTCAGGATGTTGAAAAAGCAAGTTATACCAATAGACTTTTTCAGGCGGAAGATGGATTTCTTCAGAGTCATAAGGTGTTAGAAAAATGGATAGAAGTTCTGAATCTTTAGTAGAAAGAACGCTTTTATTAATTCCAATGTAGCTGCTGTCTTCTATTTGAAACCATGCCATATTTTGTCCGCTGCGGGGAATAGGTGAAAGAACGGCATGCTCTCCATAATATGCTTTTAAACGATCAATCATCTCGAAATCTCTCCACTCCAAAAAAATGTTAATGACTATTCTACCACACATAAATGATTTAAGATGGGAAAAGAAAGTCCCATCTTAAATCATTTATGAGGGGGATGACTCAAAAAGTTTGAGTCATCCCCCTGAAAAGGCCCATGGCGGAAATCCAGTAAAATTACACATTCAGTGAAAGGGCCCTTCAGTGAAAAATAATTCTTGTATCGTATCTTAAGGGACAGCCCCTATAAAATTTTTTATATGTTCATATAAAGGTGCTCAGTTTTTTTGAAGCCATTTTTCATTCATAAACATGGAACAACATGAGTTCGTGGATTTGTGAAGAGATGTCATGAATACTTGAATCAGGGGGAGAAAGCTCCACCCATTCAATGTGTCCGTCATGATGATAGACGGCCTGGTAAAGCTGGCCTTTGAAATAAAAAGAGAGTGACCATCCTGGTAAATTGTTGTGTTCATATAAAGGACGATATTGAAAATGTGAGAGCATGTAATATTCCTCATTCCTTATGATTGAATTTTCTGTTTTTACTAGTTTATCATGGGTTGTTCCGTTGTGATAGAGGAATGAGAAAAATGAGAGATGTGATAGAAAAGTGAGGCTAAATTACGTAGTCTTTCTTGTTGAATATCAGGCTCATCGAAAATCATCGGTTTTGCATTAACTTCAAGAAGGTAGTACCGTCCTTCGATTGATTTGGTCATATCAATCGAAAATTCCCCAATGAGGCCATATTGTTTTTCCAGCGCATCTCCGCAGGCGGCTGTAATGTTTTCGATAAGGGGGAAATCCAGTCTTTCGCTCACCTGTGATAAGGGAATGATTTGTCCCCCGTTTGGAACGTGTGTTGTGACGTCTTGTGTAAGAGATTGGCGAATACCGATTCCGCTTACTTGATGTTTTTTCTTTGAACGGGTGGCAATAATTCTTAAGTCATACCGTTTACCGCTGATATGGTCGGGTTGAATGGCTTGTTGAACAAGCCAGTTTTCGTTGAATGAGGAAATACGAATAAAATCATTGAGATGAATATACACCATAGACTTTTTTATTGTTTCCACTAGAAGTTTTCCTTCAGGCGTTTTGGCTGCACGATAAATTCCTTTTCCTTTGCTTCCTTCCGCAGGTTTTATATAAATGGCCGGATGGCGGTCCAGCATTTCACTAATAGTAAGGCTGCTTTTATATTGAAGCGTTTCAGGCAGATGTTCTTTCAAGAAAGGTTGCTCCGAAAACAGCTGATGAAGATCCCATTTAGAGAAAAAGTGGGGATTGAAAAAGGGAATCTTTTCTTTTTGACAGCGGCGAACCACTTGTTGGCATATTCCTTCTTTCTCGCGTTTACGGCCAGGGAACCGATTGTATACAACATCAGGCAATGGGGTGACAACATCTATCCATTTTTTCTCGCTCTGGTGATAAACCTTCCCGCTCATATATGTTGTATACATATCTTCAGGAGAGAAAATAAGAAGGAGTCCCCCTTGTTTTTGAATGATATAATGCAGGTCTATAATATGGCTGGAAGGTTGTTCATTTAATTGAGCTTTCATCATTGTACTTGTCAGCAGTCCGATAAGAGGACCTGTTTTTCCATTATAAGTACGCATGGAGAAAAGGATAGAGTCAGTGTCGATCAGCTGGAAAGGCATCTCCATCCGGTTGTGTCCCCATGACCATGAATGATGGGGATCTTGGTGGTACCATTTGTCACTCTCACAGTCAAAATGAATCGTCATCATGTGTAAAGCCCCTCAGGGTCAAGAATGCTTTTTTCCGCTAAATAAATACCGTAGGCTAAGGAGAGTTGCCTCGTCATTTTATCTTGTTCAAATAGTTTCGGATGAGTAAAGATGGAGCGCCCCGGTTTAGAGTTAGCTTCAAACAGCCATACCTTACCGTGCTCATCCACACCAAAATCGAACCCGAACTCTCCAATAAATCCGTCCATGGATTGTTCAATGATTCCACTAATTAGGAGAGCAGCGTGTTCCAACTGTTTCTTCATTTCATGACAACGCTCAGGTGAAGGGAAAATTTCTTCGATGGTTTTAATCAAGCCTCCATTAGCCAGGTGGGTTGTGACACTTCCTTTTCCTGCTATTTTAGCTGCCATTGCCGTTACCTGCCAATCGTTCTGGCCATTTTTATTCGTATGAATCCGAAAGTCCAGAGGACGATCTTGAAAGCGAATCAAAGAAATCCTTCGTTGAACGATATAATCCTCTCGCTCTTTCTGTTGAAAGATATGAGAAAGCAAAACCGGCAGCTGGTTGAACTGGATCAGAACATTTTTTTCTCCATCATGGTAACGGCAGTAGTAGCTCTCGGAGGAAAGAGAGCGGACGATTTCGAAGATTCCATTGCCGAGACTTCCGTTTATCGGTTTTAAAAAGACACCATGATGTTTTTCAAGCAAGGGTTGGATGAGCTCTATGGATGGGTGTTGATAGGTTTCCGGCAAGAAGGGTTTTGTAGCTGCATTTGCCTGCAACTGTTGGTAAATATCCCATTTGTTAAAAAAGCCTGGATTATACCAGGGGATTAAGTAGTCTGATTGCAGTCTTGTTTTCACTTGTATAAATAAGTCATGATTTTCCGTTCGGCGATTAGGCAAGCGGTCATAAACGACATGAGGGAGCGGAACTTCTTTCTGAATCCATCCGTCTCCTGTGTAGAAATAGCCATTTATTGTGCCAAGTTCCCAGTTGATATGATGGGCCCCGAATAAGAAGGCATATCCGCCTGTTGATTTTGCCGCTGCCAGCAACTTAGAAAAAAAGATAGAACGCTGTCCGATTGGACGCAGCTTTGAACCGGTGAATCCTGCCGAAAAAATGCCAACCAATGGCCCAATATGGATGGTATCTTCTTGAAAGAAAAGGTGAATGGTCTGGCAAAATGGAATATTTAATTCACGAAAAAGGAAAGTAGAAATCATCGCTTCGTCCTCAAGATGAGGGAGAAATTTAATAGTACAGGAAAGTGTGCAGGCTCCGAATGATAGGAATTGCAGACCATCTTGCTTATAACGAACAGGGAGATATAATACAGGCTGTTTGTCATCAATTAGCGATAACTTGATCATTAAAATCCCTCCCTTTTTAAACCATCAGTTTCGTTTCTGATAAATAACGACAATATGCAAGGGGGCGACGATACAGTCTCTCTTCTTCTTCGGGAGAAGTAGACAATACAATTTTTCGTCCCGGTTTTGAATTCATATCCAGCACCCAGATGGCTCCGCGGCGATCAATGCAAATGTCGATTCCCAGTTCAAAAAGAGGTGAGAAAGCCTTCTCGAGGGCGATTGGAATAAGAGGTATAATACTGTTGAGTTCATCATGTATAAATCGTTTTTGTGATGGTGAAAAGCCGCGTAATCCTTCATCAAAAGAGGTGATGTCCGCTCCATGGCTGACGTTGGTTAAAATCTGTCCACTTTGAGCTTGACGAATGCCTCTCCCAGCTTCTATCCAGTTGCCTTGTGCCCCTTTTTGCAATAAAACGCGAATGTCAAATGGTTTACCCTCGTAGTTGTGGATGTTTAAGAGCGGTTGGATTAAAAGAGAACCTCGTTCCAGTCTTCGGGTCATCCATTTGTGAAACGAATCTTCATCTTGAAAGCTTAATTCCGATAAATCTTGCCCCGTCTGAGACTGGACTTTTACACGGCTATTATAAAAGGAGAGAACTATGATGCCTCTTCCCTGGGAGCCATTATCTGGTTTTAATAAAATTGTTTTTTCTCTTAAGAGAGTTTGTAAGATATGCAGGGAAGATTCGGCTTTTTCTGTTTTTGGTATATAGGGAGATAGTACAGGATGTTCACTTAATGTCTCGTAAACTTCTGATTTGCTTGGCAACCCATGACCTAAAAAAGTAGTAAGGGGAGACTTTTTCAGCCATTGAACGATGGGTTTGGCGCGTTTGGAAATAGAGTCATGTTTATAATAACAGCGATCGTAAATGAAGGAAGGGAGCGGGAATTTTTCTTCCTTCCATTCATTTGCGGTTGCATCGAATTTTTCTCCGTGAACTAATTCGTCTTTTGGATGAATACAAAAAGGGGTAAAACGATAACACGTAATGCCGTACTCGTGAGCGCGCTTGGCAATCTCAGTCACATATGGATGTTCTTGATGGGAGTGAATGGTTAAAAAGCCAAAAGAAATCATCATCTATACCTCCTCAGTCGAATGCCCGGATAGATGGGCGCAATAATGAACAATCGCCTTTGCAGAAGGGCGAATCTTTTTATCTGTAATGGAATCATGCTGTTTGGACGGCTTTGTATTGACTTCGATGATCCACGGATGTCCGTCCGTGTCAATGGCTAAATCAATTCCAAGTTCAGCGAATAGTCCGTCTGTCGAAACGGTAATGCAGTGGCAAATATCCAGGGCCAGCTCTTTAAGCAGTTTGGTGATTTGCCGGGAAGTAAGGGGGGCATAAATTTCCTGAAGCAACCCGTACACATGAGCGATTTCCCCGCCTCTAGCCAAGTTTGATACAAAGTTGCCTTGTTGGGAAACACGTGCAACGGCAGATGTCACTTTCCAGTTTGTTTCTTTCACTCGATGGCAAAGAATGCGGAAATCAAAAGGACATCCTTTATACGTTTGCAAGGGAAGAGCTTTTTGGATTAAAAATCCCTGTTTTTGTAATTGTGTATATAACGCTTCAAATAAGCTTTGGAAAGTCGGATATTCCTTTTCAAAAGGCTGAGAAAAGGTCGTATAATCAACCCGGTACAAGCGCTCATCTTGTTGAATACGAAAAATGTGTTTTCCCTGGCTCCCATGAACGGGTTTTAGAAAAACGCCGGAATGAGCTGACAGAGCATCAATGAGATCCTCCTTTTTGCGTAGCTGATACGTTTCAGGCAGGTAGGGCTGTAAATGATCGAAGTTGGACAACAATGTAAACACCGACCATTTGTCTAAAAAGTGAGCATTAAAATAAGGTGTACCCCTGCTTTTCATCATTTCGACGGCTTGTTGAAAGAGTGGAGATTTTTCAACTTTACGTGAGTGAAGCCGATTATGGACGACATCGGGATATGGAACATCTGCCAGAGACCAATGGTCATGAACCTTTATATAGCCTTGGATGTCAGGAGCTAACAAACTTTTTAAAGAACAAACGTAAAAGAAAAAGCCGTGGCGCTGACAGTATTGCGCTATTTCTTCACAAAAGGCCGTAATCGAACCGAACAGAGAGCTTTCATGTTCTGGATAGATTTCTGTTAATAGGGCAATGACGGGGCTGAGAGTAAGTTTGTTTCCGTTGTTTATGATCATCTTAATCATAGTCCTCGTTTTTTATTGGGCGAATGTTTATAATGTATCGTATGAGAAAAACAAAAAACGGTGAAATAAAATAGAGGAAACTTCCATCAGCGGGGCATTTATCCCTTACTAATGGGGCGTTGACCTTACCGGGCTTTTACGGACTGTGGTTCCGATGCAGAGTTTGGAGATGGGGGATGATTGTCCGTTGATGCGCGATAAACTTTAAAACAATTCACCTGTTATCATTAGAGCACGACAAATTAAGTTTGAAAGGTTGAGAAAAATGGAGCAACTATTAGTTGTGATGATAATGATTGTCATCGGAGCAGCCATTGGAGGATTTACGAATCATTTAGCTATTAAAATGCTGTTTCAGCCTCATGAAGCGAAATATATATTTGGAAAGCGTGTGCCTTTTACACCCGGATTGATTCCGAAGCGCCGAGAAGAATTAGCGGTTCAGATGGGAAAGATGGTGGTGGAGCATTTAGTTACACCGGAAAGTTTGAAGAGAAAATTGCAAGAGCGCACGTTTCAAGAAACGATTCAAACATTCGTCAACCAAGAAATTACTCGCTGGCTTCAATCTGAAAAAACAGTAAATGAATTAGCGCAGACTATTGGGTACGAAAAGCTGGGTAAGAAAGCAGAGGAGAAGCTGCAGGATTTTTTGCGAAAAAAGTATGAAGAAATGATGGATAAGAACGGAAGCAAGTCTCTCGCAGATGTACTGCCGCCTTCTTTGATGGGAAAAGGAGATCAGGCAGTCTCAATGCTTGCCGCTTTTATTTGTGAGAAAGCTGTTGCCTACTTTGGCAGTGACGAAGGAAAACAGCGGTTGGAAAAAATGATTGATGACTTTTTGATGAATAAAGGAATGCTTGGCAATATGGTTCAAATGTTTTTAGGAAATGTGAAGGTCGTGGATAAAGTCCAGCCGGAAATCATTAAATTCTTTAAACATGAAGGAACAAGGGAACTGTTTGAAAATCTTTTTCAAGCAGAGTGGGAAAAAATAAAAGAGAAAAAGGTAGAGGAAATCGAATCGTTGATTGGAAGAGAAACAATTCTTTCTGCCGGTGGACAAGCTGTGAGGAAGCTGGTTTCCATTGATCAATTGTTTAATAAATCGATTCGCGATGTAGCTGGACCTTTGCAAGAATCCATTTTACAAGTCGTGCCAGCGTTTATTGAACGGGCAGGGGAGTTTGCGGCCGAGAAGATGGAAATGCTGATGCAGAAATTGAAACTCGAAGAAATCGTCCGTGAGCAGGTCGAGTCATTTTCAGTAGAGAGATTAGAAGAGATGGTATTGTCCATTTCACGCAGAGAGTTTAAGATGATTACGTATTTAGGAGCTCTGCTGGGAGGAATCATTGGAGCATTCCAAGGCGTGCTTGCGCTGTTTATTTAACCATTTTAACTGTTTGCAGGAATTGGCTAAGTTCTACTGGAGATTGGTGAGAAGGAATGAATAGCCGCTGATTGAAAGTGCATTATGAGAAACAAGATGGTTCTGAAGGTGCATCTTATTGAATAGTTTGTTATAGTGAAAGAAGAAAAGGGAGCGTTATGACCTTAATTCACAATAGGAGGATTTTTTTATGTCTGTAAACTTATACGATTACGCCTATAACTTGGAGAAAGCTTTGCGTCAAAGCGATGAATATACAAAACTAAAACAATTATATGATGAGGTAAATGCCGATCCTGCGGCCCAGCAATTATTTGAGAAATTTCGAAATTTGCAGATCGAGTTACAACAAAAGCAAATGATGGGTCAGGAAATTTCTCAGCAAGAAGTAGAAGAAGCACAAAAAACAGTTGCTATCGTTCAACAGCATCCGACTATTTCTCAGTTAATGCAGGCTGAACAACTTATGAACACACTTTTTATGGATTTAAACAAAATTATTACCAAGCCGCTTGAAGAATTGTACGGAATCCCGAACGCTCAGTAAATATATTGATCGATTTAGAAAATTCGACATGACCAAAGAACGGTCATCCGCTTAGGTGAACCTTTGTGGACAGATTCAAGTTGTCTGGATGACCGATTGTAAATGCCTTTCGATGGAATGAAATGTGTCGAATTATTAAGTGAACTATATATAGAAGTGTTAGGTTAACTTGGATATGTGTGTAAGTTCAGTAGTATGATGGGAGGTTCTGAATCGGCGAATAATGCCTCGATTCAGGACCTTCCATTTTTTTGCTGACAGCCATATTTCTGCTTAGCTTTATTAAACAAAGGTGGTGATTTTCGCTTGCTTTTCGAAAGTGAGAAAGTTCTAAAAAAGGGCAAACCATCATAAGGGTGTAGTAGGTTGATTTTGACATCAAAGGGAGAGGGGATCCTCGCATGGCCTATAGATTATTAGCACTTAATATTGATGGAACTCTTTTAAATAATCAAGGACGCTTAACGCGTGAAACGAAGGAAGCAATCGAGTTTGTGAAAAGTAAAGGGGTATACGTGACACTTGTAACGAACCGTCACTTTTTATCTGCTAAAAAAATTGCGAAGGCACTAAAACTTCCATCTTCATTGCTTATTACCCATAGCGGCGGTTTTATCGGTTCGACCGTTGACAAACCTATCTATGAGAAGCGAATCAGTGAGGAGAAAATTTTTAATTTAGTACAGGTATTGGAAAACTTTGAATGTCATATCCGAATTATGCATGAGCGTTTTTCTATTGGTAATCGTGTGAAACTTAAAGGCAACGTCACGGCAAAAACGACATTACGTTCGGGAGAACCGCTCTTTTATCCCATTCAATTTGTTGATTCGTTGGGGGATACATTAATGAATGAGCCGGTGTCATCACCGAAAGTAGAAGTATATTTTTCCAGCAGAAAAGAAAAAGAGCAAGCAGAAAGGATCATCGCATCCGCTTTTCAAGGAATTGAGTGGTTTACGTATCCGAATGAAGACCGCTGCTATATAACGGCAAAAGGGGCTACAAAAGCCGCAGGACTTCGATTTGTCGCCCAGGAGCTTTCCATTCCCATGAATGAAGTAGTCGTTATCGGGAACTGTTTCGATGATATTGAAATGGTGGAACAAGCGGGAATGGGAGTTGCAATGGGCCACTCTCCTCAAGACCTTAAGCGAGTAGCGGATTGGGTCACTCGTTCTAATAATGAAAACGGTGTAGCATATATGGTCAAAGAGCTATTCCGGAAACAGCAAAGAATTGGGTATCTACACTATTTGAATAGTTAAAGCGTTGAAGCTGCGGTCAGAAAAAACAAACAGCCGGATGAAGTCGTTTCTTTTCATCCGGCTGTTTTGCTTTCACTTAACATGGAAAATTCATGAGGAAGATGAAGCTGTTCTAACAGAATTTGTTAATGCTTGTAAGAGATTGACCTTAGAATGCATGTTTTGTACACTTATAAGAGCTTCATATATGTTGTTTTGAAAGGTGATATGATTGAATATATATGTGAAAGGTTTAAGTGATGAACGTTTTCAGCGTCCGCTGGAGTTAATTGCGGATTTATTCTTTGAAGAAAGCGTTGTATCGCAACAGCCCTTTGAGGATGCAAATATAGAGGTTTCCTTTGAATTAAGGATAGAAGAAACAGCCATGGCAGCAGCTGTATTGACAGCGAAAGAAACCGGCCATGTGTATACAGCTTCGTTTGAAAAGGAGTTATCAGGATTCGAGACTGATAAAGACCGCTTTAAACAAATAAAGAACGTAGTCTTACATGTTTATTTATCAGTATTGCAAGACCATACGGGTATTGTACAAAATTGGGGGATCTTAACAGGAGTTCGTCCAACGAAGCTTCTTCATAAAAAATTGCGAGATGGGGAAAGTCAAGAATCGGCTCACGAGCAGTTAAAAGAACAATACTTAATTACAGATGAGAAGATTCGCTTGATGCAGCAAATTGTTGATCGTCAATTAGCTGTAGTTCCTGATTTATATAATTTATCAAATGAAGTGAGTATTTATATCGGTATTCCGTTTTGTCCTACGAAATGTGCATACTGCACATTCCCGGCCTATGCAATTAATGGACGACAAGGTTCCGTGGATTCTTTCTTGGGCGGGCTTCATTATGAGATGCGTGAAATCGGCCGCTGGTTGAAAGAAAAAGGGGTAAAAATCACCACAGTCTATTATGGAGGCGGTACACCGACGAGCATTACGGCAGAAGAAATGGACATGCTGTATGAGGAAATGTATGAATCATTTCCGAATGTAGCCAATATTCGCGAGATTACGGTAGAAGCCGGCAGGCCGGATACGATTACTCCAGAAAAGCTTGAAGTGTTAAATAAATGGAATATCGACCGTATCAGCATCAATCCCCAATCATATATTCAAGAAACACTGAAAGCGATTGGACGCCATCACACGGTAGAAGAAACGGTGACAAAGTTCCAGTTAGCACGTGAGATGGGCATGAATAACATTAATATGGATTTGATTATCGGATTGCCTGGAGAAGGGGTTCCAGAGTTCCAGCATACATTGAACGAAACAGAGAAATTGCTACCTGAATCATTGACGGTTCACACGTTGTCGTTTAAACGCGCGTCGGAAATGACCAAAAACAAGAAGAAATACAAAGTGGCAGACCGTGAGGAGATCAGCGACATGATGAACATGGCAAGCGCATGGACAAATGAGCACGGCTATGTTCCTTATTACTTATACCGTCAGAAAAATATTTTAGGGAACTTAGAAAATGTCGGGTATTCATTCCCTGGGCAGGAAAGCATTTATAATATTATGATTATGGAAGAGCAACAAACCATTATTGGGTTAGGCTGCGGTGCTTCCAGTAAGTTTGTCCACCCGGAAACAGGGAAAATCACAAGGTTTGCCAATCCGAAAGATCCAAAATCATACAATGATGGATTTAAGCATTATACAGAAGAAAAAATCAAAATCTTAAATGAACTATTCAAAGAGAGTAAAATAACTGAATAAATCATATGTTTCTATAGATTCTCGAGGTTGAGAAAATTGGCCATGACCGTTCCTTGGTCATGGCTGATTTAGATTCCACTGAATAAATCGATCTATATAGATAGGTGGTTTTGCTGAATGTATTTATCTAAATATGTTTTAGCATAATGGAAAGCATCTTTTTCAGTGATTCGTTGTTCATAGGGAATTTTTTTATCCCATTCAAAATGAGATTGTAATTCAGGAATATCTTCTTGCATCACGTGGCGAAGTTCATGAAAGATGGTTTCTATTAACGCAAGATATTCATGGAATCGAAAGATAAATACAATCCCGACTTCCCGCCAATACATACCCGAAGCAAACTGCAAATATTCCGCCTCTTCCTCACCCAATTCAGCTACAATTTTATTTGCTTCACATGTATCGCAAAAAATGACGGGAATAGGAATTTCTTTTTCCATACAAACAACTACTTCTTGCTTTAAAATGGATAAATCCCATGAAAACTCTTCATCTAATACGTACCATTGATCTTCCTGCTGATAAACGGTCCTTTTGGCCATTACATTATTTAAATTCATATCACTCCTCCTGTTTGGCTCTTGACTTGATGAGTCAAAAAGTGCGGCTGATGATTATTAGCATTTTCGGATATTTTGACGGTTCCCATACATGAGAATGATTTAAATGTTGTTTACCAGTTCCCCCCCTATTAAAGTTTCGCTTTCATTACAGAAGGGATGCTGAAATCTTCGTCGAAATAATATATACCGTCCAGATAGCTTTTTTTTTAAAAATGAAAGCGTTTTCTTATATTGGTAAGGGGTGATAGGAATGATGGATGTTCAATTGACTGTTCCGCTCATGATGGAGAGAGCAGAGAAATTTTTTGGGAAAAAGGAAGTGATTTCCCGAACAGGAAGCGGAATCCGACGTGTGTCTTATAGTGAGATTGCCGAAAGAACGAGAAAGCTTTCAAGCATGCTGTCACATTTAGGAGTTCAAAAGGGAGATAAGGTTGGGACATTTGCTTGGAATCATCATTGGCACTTAGAAGCATACTTCGCGATCCCCGGAGCAGGGGCAGTGCTTCATACGATTAATATACGCTTAGATCCAAAACAAATTGCCTATATTATCAATCATGCAGAAGATAAAGTCCTGCTTATTGATGAATGTTTTTTACCGTTGTTTGAACAAATAAAGAATGATCTTCCAACGGTCGAAGCTTATATTGTGATGACTGACAGCGAAGAATTGCCGCAGACGAACTTTCATCCTGTTTACCACTATGATCAATTTATTGAACAAGGAAATCCACAATTTGAATTTTGCAAAGATATAAAGGAACTAGAACCAGCGGGGCTTTGTTATACATCAGCGACTACCGGCAATCCAAAAGGAGTGGTGTATTCGCATCGTTCTGTCGTGCTGCACAGTATGGCATTAGGGCTTGCAGACAATGCGGCTGTGTCAGAATCAGATATTGCCATGCCTGTCGTTCCGATGTTTCATGTGAATGCTTGGGGGCTGCCGTTCGCAGCAGTTTGGTTTGGGACGACCCTTGTCATGCCAGGGCCATTTTTTACGCCTAAAGTGTTAGCGGAATTGATTGAAAGCGAGAAAGTGACAATTGCAGCAGGTGTCCCGACCATTTGGATGGGACTGTTGAAAGAACTGGAAGAAAAACAGTATGATACAGGCAGCCTTCGATCTGTTTTATGCGGAGGTTCTGCTGCTCCAAAAGCTGTTATTGAACGTTTTGAAAAGAAATTTAATATTCCTTTTGTCCATGCTTACGGTATGACAGAAACAAGTCCGCTTGTCGTTTTATCTCGTCTCAAGAGCTATCAGTCCGATATAGAGGATGAAGAAAAATATGAATATAAAGCAAAGCAAGGTCTTCTTGTTCCAGGGGTTGAAATGAAAGTAATCGGAAAAGACGGAGAAGTGGAATGGAACGGAAAAGAGATGGGTGAACTGCTTCTTAGGGGGCCGTGGATTGCCTCTGAATATTATAAGGATGAGCGCAGCAGTGATGCTTTTCGTGATGGATGGCTCTATACAGGAGATGTAGTAACGGTAGATGAAGAAGGATTTATTAAAATTGTAGATCGGACGAAAGATTTGATTAAAAGCGGCGGAGAGTGGATTTCTTCCGTTGATTTAGAAAATGCATTAATGGCTCAAGAATCCGTCTTTGAAGCGGCCGTCGTCTCTATCCCTCATGAACAATGGCAAGAGCGGCCCATCGCGTGTGTCGTGTTGAAAGAAAATATGCAAGGTAAGGTAACAAAAGAAGAGTTGCTGCAATTTTTAGAACCGCAATTTGCCAACTGGTGGCTGCCTGATGATATTTTGTTTTTGAATGAAATCCCAAAAACATCCGTAGGAAAGTTTCTGAAGCGAACATTGCGTCATCAAGTTATAGATCATTATCAATCAAAATCCTAATTATATGAATTTACTAAAAGAAGCTCCTGGGAGTTTCTGATTGTTAATACAAGATAAACATTGGAGTTTTCAGAGGAGAATAAAGGAGAGGTGTTTAATGATGAAAGAGCGTTTTGTTGAACTGGCATATATAGACCGGTTAGCTGTTTTAACTTTAAATCGTCCACAATCATTTAATGCATTAAATAAAGAGATGCTCGAACAAATCCTTGAAGCGTTAGACGAAGTGAAGAAAAGCCCGGCGGATTTCCTTGTTTTGAAAGGAAAGGGGAAGGTGTTTTCAGCGGGCGGCGATATTAAAATGATGACGGTGCCAGAAACAGGAGAGCTGTTTTCAGACATCATGGAGACCATTGGGAATGTGATTTTGACGCTATATACGATGCCGCAGCTGACAGTCGCAGCCATCCACGGTTCGGCTGCAGGCCTTGGCCTTAGCATGGCTCTTGCATGTGATCATGTCATTGCAGAGGAAACAGCGAAAATAGCTATGAACTTTATCGGCATTGCATTAATTCCCGATGGAGGAGCGCATTATTTTCTGAAGGAGCGTTTAGGTGTTCATCAGGCGAAGCATATTATTTGGAATGGAGAGGTGCTGTCCGGAGCGGAAGCGAAGCGAATTGGAATGATAGATGAAGCGATAGCTGATGCGGAGCAAGCCGTTCAGCAAAAATTAGAAGAATGGAGGAGAAAGCCTGTTCTGGCTATGAAGGAAACGAAACAGCTGTACATACAGCAAACCGTTTCAGAACTTCAGCATGTATTGAAAGTGGAAACGAAAGGGCAAGCAAAAATGAGAGATACAAAAGACCATCGGGAAGGAATACAGGCATTTCTAGAAAAAAGATTTCCTGCATTCGCAGGGAGATAATGAGTAGCTGTTCCATAAGGCTCTGATAAATCACAAGAACGCATTTTTTTCTGAAAGGCCCCGTCATACAATCTTTTGGTCTTACAGGATTTTTATAAAGGGGCCTTTCAGGGGACTGGGTCAAAAGGGAAAAAACCTTTTGACCCAGTCTCTTTAGCGATGGAAGAGTAATAGTTTTCCGGTCGGGGAAGTACAGCGGTGTGTTTTAGCGATGAAATTGAGGTCCTGGAGTCTTGCTTCCCCCGCTTTTTTTGCTTCGCTATCGTTTGCTGCCTCGAATGTTTCATCGAGCAGTTTTTCTCCGTTTTGCTCAAATACGGTTAATGTATAAACGCCCATTATTCATCCTCCTATCTTTCTATTAATACAATATTCTCATATTATCGATATTCTCCTGCCGGCATTCTTTTGAAACATTTTTTCCCATTAATTCGTAATACTATATAAATCCACATTTAGGAGGGGAAAAATGTCTTTAGTAATTAATCAAGTGACTAAAAGATTCGGTTCTTTTACAGCGGTAGACGATTTAACTTTACAAATTCCGAAAAAAGAAATGTTTGGTTTTTTAGGTGCCAATGGGGCTGGGAAAACAACAACATTTCGAATGATTTTGGGATTGCTTGAACCGACGGAAGGTGCAATACTGTGGGACGAACAAAGAATTACATATGAAAAAAGCCATTTAATCGGTTATTTACCTGAAGAGAGAGGGCTCTATCCAAAATTAAAGGTGAAAGAACAGCTTATTTATTTAGGGCGTTTACGAGGAATGAGCAAGAAAAGCCTTTTGATAGAAATGGAGCAGTGGCTGGAACGCTTTAAAATACCTCAATATGCAAATAAGAAGGTGGAGGAGCTTTCTAAAGGGAATCAGCAAAAAATTCAATTCATCGCTTCTGTTATCCATCAACCGCAGCTTCTAATTTTAGATGAACCATTCAGCGGCTTGGATCCTGTTAACGTAGAGCTGTTGAAAGAGGCTGTGCTTGACTTAAAGGAACAGGGCACGACCATCGTTTTTTCCAGTCACCGAATGGAGCATGTAGAAGAGATGTGTGAAAGCTTATGCATTATGCATCATGGAAAACCGGTTGTTCATGGAAAGTTGGCAGATATAAAGCGGGCATTCGGGAAAAAGAATGTCATCGTTCATGCGCAGGGAGATTTAGGCAGGCTCCAGCATCTGGAGGGAGTTACGAAATGGAAAAAAACAGCCGAGGGCCTTGAACTGCAAATCGAAAACGAAGAAGTCTCTCAGAAAATCTTTACAGAGCTGTCTCAAATGACGTTTGTCAGGAAATTTGTATTGGAAGAGCCTTCTTTGAATGATATTTTCATCGAAAAGGTAGGTGCTTCTTTTGAGTAAGTTTTGGATTATCCTTTTTCACACATACATTCAAAAACTGAAAACAAAATCTTTTGTTTTCACAACCATTATTACGGCTCTCATTCTTATTGGAATCACCAACATAAATAACATTATTAGTTTCTTTGAAAAGGATAGTAAGTCGGTTCAGGTTGGTATTATTGATTCGACGAACGAGCTTTATAATCCGTTTAAAGAGCAAGTTGCAAGTTTTGATTCTACGTTCAAGCTGACGGAGTATGAAGCTGAAACAGATGCTGCCAAGGCGGCTGAAAAAGAAGAGATTACAGGATATCTCTTGATGGAAAAAGATTCACAAGGGTTACCGAGAGGAATTTATAAAGCCAGATCTCTGACCGATTCTGACATAATCAATGTGTTGCAAAATGCACTGCAGCAAACAAAAGTATCGATTGCTACAGCGAAAATGGGTCTGACTTCTGAGCAAATTGAGCAATTGTATGCTCCTGTCGAGTTTCACCAGAAAGCGCTCGTTAAGGAGGCCAAAACAGAAGAAGAGCTGGATCAGGCGAGAGGTCTTGTCTACATTTTGTTGTTCATTATTTATGTAAATGTCATTATGTATGGAAGTATGATTGCGATGGAAGTGGCGACTGAAAAATCATCCAGAGTCATGGAGATTCTAGTATCCAGTGTGTCTCCTGTTACTCAAATGTTTGCTAAAATCTTAGGCGTGGCACTTTTGAGCTTGACGCAGTTGTCCGTCATTTTACTGGTTGGATATGCTTCTTTCAAGCAAAATCTATCCGAGATTAGAGGATTTGCGGGTTCAATGGCAGTGAGTGAAATCCCAATTGGGACAATAATGTATGCGGTTCTCTTTTTTATATTGGGCTACTTGTTGTTTGCGACACTGGCTGCCTTTTTAGGCTCCCTTGTCAGTCGGACGGAGGATGTGCAGCCAATGATCACACCGATGACATTGCTGATCGTAGGGGCTTTTTTAATTGCAATGTTTGGATTAGGCAAGCCGGAAGCCGCGTTTATTAAGATAACATCATTCATCCCATTCTTTACCCCTATGATCATGTTTTTACGCGTAGGAATGTTAACGGTACCGCCATGGGAAATTATTTTATCTATTCTCCTGCTTGTCGGCACGATTATCTTGCTAGCGATATTCGGAGCTAGGGTTTATAAGGGAGGTGTCCTTATGTATGGACAGTCTTCATCGTTAAAGGATATTAAAAAAGCGCTCTTGTTAACAAAGGAAAAATAAAGGGAACCTTCCATCAGTGGAGGTCTTACTGCCCGTTAATGCGGGATAAATGAACGGCTCAAAAGAAACCAACAAGTTCCTTTTGGGCCGTTTGTTGTAAAAAATCGTATTCTCTTCGCACATATGTTGTGTAAATGATCGTAAAAGCGTTATGCTATAAGTAAATATGATTGAAGCGATGCAGGGAGGGGACAACTATGAAAAAAGGGATTGTCTATTATGAGGTGGGCGAGCAGGTAGATATATACTTACTCGTTAAGTCATCTACAAAGGGGATTGCGAGCAATGGAAAACCATTTTTGACATTAATTTTACAAGATAAGACGGGAGAAATTGAAGCGAAACTGTGGGATGCTTCTCCTGACGATGAAGGAAATTACGCCCCGCAAAAAATTGTACGGGTTGCTGGAGATATTATGAGCTACCGCGGAAGAAACCAGTTGAAAATCCGCCATATTCGTCCTGTACAGGCGAATGAAGCGGTCAACATATCCGATTTTTTAGAAACAGCGCCGATGAAAAGGGAAGAAATGATTGAAACGATTACCCAGTTTATCTTTGAAATGAAGAACTCTAATATTCAACGTATTACCCGGCAACTTTTAAATAAATATCAGGCTGCTTTCTTAGAATATCCAGCAGCTACGAAAAACCACCATGAGTTTGTATCCGGTTTGGCTTATCATGTGGTATCAATGCTTCAATTGGCAAAGGCAATCGCTGAACTGTACCCATCCTTAAATCGTGACTTATTATATGCGGGTGTCATTTTGCATGATTTAGGAAAGGTCATAGAGCTGTCTGGTCCGGTATCCGCTTCTTATACCATTGAAGGGAATTTACTTGGCCACATTTCCATTATGGTAAGTGAAATTGGAAAGATGGCAGACGAGATGGGCATTGAAGGAGAAGAAGTGATGCTTCTGCAGCATCTTGTGCTGTCGCATCACGGAAAAGCAGAATGGGGTAGTCCGAAGCCTCCTCTTATCAAAGAAGCGGAAATGCTTCATCTTATTGACAACATCGATGCAAAGATGAATATGCTGGATCGGGCACTCGAGCGGGTGAAACCAGGGGAGTATACAGAAAGAGTATTTGCGTTAGATAATCGAGCTTTCTATAAACCGACTATTGAATAAGGCTTGTCATAAAATCTTTGATTCTTACATATATTGATGACAAATAGCAATGGAAAATCAGGGGGATGTTGAAGATGCTTACATTACCTTTTTGGGTCTATTTAGTTGTCATGGGGATTTTTTTCAGCGGTTTTATGGCGATTCGCACAGGACAAAAGGAACGTGAAATCGATGATGTTTATATTGAAAAAGAGGGGCAGATTTACATTCAGCGTATGGAAGTAGAGCGTGAAAAAAGAAAACAGATCAACGAGAGCAGTTCCATGTAATTTGTTTGATTAAGATGGAATAAGAAAGGGAATAAGGCCGTTTCATAAGCCTCTAATCAACTGAAAAAAATGAATTGTTACTGAAAAGGCCCCGTTACGAAATCCTTGCTTTTACTGGACTTTCATGACGGGGCCTTTCAGGAGGATGTGTCAAAAGAGTACTTGTTACCCTTTTGACACATCCTCTTTATTTATTGTTGGGCTTCGGATGTTTCGAAAGCATCTTTCAAGTCTTCGTCTTTCACTTCGACTTTAGCTGCCTTCATTTCTTCATCTACCGCTTTTTGAAGTTTTTCCGGATCAAGCTTTGAGCGTTTGATCTCTTTTTCCAGTTCCGCTTTCATTTTTTCGAATGATTCTAATTCTTTCTTGTCTGTTACTTTGATGATATGGTAACCAAATGAAGATTTAACCGGCTCACTTACTTGGCCTTTTTTCAGCTTATAAGCGGCTTCTTCAAATTCAGGAACCATTTTGCCAGAGCCGAAGAATCCCAAGTCTCCGCCGTTTTCAGCAGAACCCGGATCTTGTGAATATTCTTTAGCGAGCTTAGCGAAGTCTTCGCCTTTATCCAATTTAGCTTTTACTTCTTTCGCCGTTTTTTCGTCTTGAACTAAAATATGGCTTGCTTTTACTTCAGGCTTTTTAGCATCGTAAGCTTCTTTTAGTTCCTTGTCTGTTACTTTAATATCCGCTGTTGCAGCCTTTTCACGAAGAAGATCGATTTTTAGCATGCGTTTAACTTGGTCTACACCATTTTGCTGGATAGCAGCTTCAAATTGCTGTCCATACTGCTCTTTTAAGCTTTCAAGCTCTTGGTCGACTTCTTTATCCGTTACTTTATATTTTTCGCCTAGAACCTTTTCATCCACTAAATCGCGGATGGTTTCATCGCCTAAACGATCTTTTAATGCGCTGTAAAGTTCATCTTTCGTAATGTTGCCGGCTTTTGTTTCGACGACTACTTCAGAGTCTCCGCCTCCACCATTACAGGCTGTAAGAGCGATCATACTTGCAGCTGTTGTTAATGCGATTAAGCCTTTTTTCATTCTTCAAACAACTCCTACTTTCAATTTTTACTGACAGTATGCCCAAACGGCATCCATTAATATATCACATTCTCTCATTGTAACGAAAAGGTCTTGAAAATGAAAGTATTTCAATAATATCGCTTTGAAACAGCCTTTTACAGGATTTCATTATGATGCAGGACATTAGCCTAAACGAAAGTTAGTGTTTTTGCATACGATGGAATATGAATCGATGAAGGAGGTGCTTGTCATGTCTGGAGGATGCGGTTACAACAACGGGTTTGCGCTGATCGTCGTATTGTTCATTTTATTGATTATTGTTGGTGCTGCTTGTTTTTGCTAATCATTTAGAATGCAAAAAGCGATGAAGACCGGCTTCATCGCTTTTTTGCCTTATGTAAATAATACTTCCACATAAGATGAAATTAATAAAATAGTCATGAGAACATTTATGGTTCGAAAAACTTTCGGCTGTTTTTCTTCTGGAATTTCTTTTTGAATACATAATGTATTTGTTAATGTATTAATGTAAAATAAAATAAATAAAGCAAATGCAATGAAAAATATGGTCATTCAATATATTCCCCCAACATCAAAATAATGAGCGGCACAGCTATATATATGAAGCTCACTGGTTATAAAGAGAAACAATGGTATGGAAAGACATACCTGACTATATTAACAATACCAAAAAAAAGTGGAAATAGATAGAATAAAGATAGAGCGGGAAAAGGATTGAATATTTCAAAAGGAGATTATACTCTGCTGTAGAGAGTAAAGGAGAAGAATAGCTCGATGGAATCGTTGGAATCTCGTTTAAATCGTCTAGAGTTTTATTTTCAAATCGTATGGGAAAATACGAACTTAGACGGAAAACCATTTTATATGCTTATCATCAAAAAAGAATTAACAAAGCAGGAAGTGGACGATATTTTCAATACTTGTGAAGAGTTGAGCAAAAAGTATGAGGAGCAAAAGGCGGAAGGTTTGATTGACTATGTTCCGCTTCTTACACAATTTGTCGGTATGCTCACTCCCAAGATAGCCCCGCATGAAGCTGTCGATGCGCTTTTCAAACAGGGGCTATACAAAGAAATGATGAGAGAATTTTCAGAAATTATAAAACGGATAAGGGATTAATTGGGGATAATTTCTTCTTTTGTAATTTCAGCTTTCTCTTCTTTTTTAACCAACTTTCCATTTTCTTCCATGAATTCTTGTTCAATATTATGAAATGAGCGTTCGAAAATGTCCATAAAGTCTTCTCCGTAAATTTTACGAATAACTGACATTAACTCGATAAATTCAGGAAACTTCCCATAGATGTTCTTCAAAGGGAGAGAACCGCCAAATACTGAATTTTGAGAAGGGTCATAGTTTTCCATTATATCTAGTAAAATATTTTCTCCCTTGTCTGTCAGTTTGATGTACGTGTTCCGTTTGTCATTTTCTTTTTTGGAAAACTCTAATAATCCCCGTTCTTCCAATTTCTTGGAAAAGTTGAAGGCTGTGGAGACATGCATCACACCAAATTTGGCAATTTCGGAAATGGAAGCCCCTTTTAAATGGTAAGCAATCCATAAGATGTGGTGCTCATTGATATTGAGGTCATACGGTTTGATCCATTGCTGCCAATCCTTTTCAACAGTTTTCCAGAGTGCTTTGCTCAATTGAGCCATTCGCTGGCTAAATAGCATCGCTTCTTTTAAATTCAACTCTTTTTCATCATTTTTCATTTCTCCACCTACTTTAACCTACTCAATTATTATTTATCTTCTATTATGCCAATAAAATAAAAATTTATAAAGATATAAATTTACGAAATTTTTAAATTATAAAAGAGAAGGAGTATTTTCCTTCTCTTTTTAGTGTATTATTTCTTTTTAGTATTTGTGTTTTGTACTTGTTGTTCAAGATTTGTTAATGAATGCTGAATGTCATCCAGGTGAGATTGGATGGCTTGCTGATGGGGAAGGGTACTTTGTTTCCATTCTGCTACGGATTGTGTGAGATCTTTCATGACATTTTTTACAATAGTATTGCTTGTCTCTGTTGTATGCTGAACTTGTTTTTTAACATCGTTTGTACGGCTTTTTAAATCGAACAATGTTTGTTCACTTTTTTCCTTGGCAATGTGTAATCGAGATCGCAGTTCTTTGCCAGAGTAAGGGGTTAATACAAGGATACCTGCACAGGCAGCGATGCCGCCTGTTAAAATTCCTAATGTAAGAGACTTTCCACGCTTCATGTTTTTCACTCCTCTATATAAATTAGTACATATATGTTGTTATTTGTGCATAATGTTAACTATATAGATCGATTTAGAAAATTCGACATGACCAAAGAACGGCCATGCCAAATTTTCTAGACCTAAGCGGCTGCCACCCCCCTTGCGGGGTTGGCGCCATCCGCATAGGTGAACCCTTGAGGGCGAATTCAAGTTGTCTAGATCATCGATTGTGATGCCTCTCGATTGAATGAAGATGTGTCGAGTTATTAAGTGGAATATATATAAGAGATTGTTCAAACAGTCCGGGAAAAATGATGGTTAAATCTCTGCGTCAGCTTACTGTTTGGGCTGCTCAAAGAGCACCTCACATCGTTAAACTTCTCGGTCTTATTTGAATACCCATTAAAGGGGGATGAGACATGGCAGGAATGATTTTTGGATTGGCGGCACTGAGTATACTGTTATTATTTGGGATGTTCAATGCAATCAGAGCTACGCAAAAAACAGCATCTTATCCACCTAAACACATATTAAAAAAGAGAGCAGCGATGTTTGGGATTTCAGCGCTTGTGATTTTGCTCCTGGTCCTTACACTATATTATGTAACCTAATATGGGCTATATAAACATATGATTTTATATTATAAATCCACATAAATAATTTAACACGGGCAAAGAACGCCCGTGTTAAATTATTTGCGCATAAGCGGCTGGCAAGCGCCCTTGCGGGTTCTTGCCAGCCGCTTATACGAAGACCTTTGTAGGCTTATTCGGGATAGAATAACAAAAAGGCGTAAATAGAGCAAGAAGCGGTGGCGAATGTTAAAAAATTAAATAGGACCTATATATATAAGTTGAATTAAAGGATTACAATCACTCTCTGTTGAAGTATAAGGGTAACACTTACCAATGAACGGAGAGGAACGAGATGACCCATTCACGTCAACATGAAATCGAAACCTTGCTTACAGCGATGAAAACGACCAAAGATAAACGAATGTATGAACGTTATCAAGCGATCTATTTTTATTTACAAGGCTACTCTAAAAAAGACATCACAACCATGATTGGGCGTTCCGAAAAAACCATCTATAACTACGTGAATGCCTACGAAGAAAAAGGACTAGATGGCTTAACCATGGGACAATCACCTGGAGCCCCACGCAAATTAACTCCCGACCAAGAACAGGAATTGGCTCAAGTGATTACGACCAAACTTCCCGTAGATGTTGGCTTCCCAGCTAAGCATAATTGGACGTTAAAGATCATTGCTTCATTTATCGAGAAAACATGGAACCAACCGTATACTCTTCGTGGTGTTTCTCGGCTTTTACACGATTTAGGCCTTAGTTATACCAAACCGACTTATACGCTGGCAAAAGCGGACCCGTTGAAACAAAAAGAGTTTGTGGAAGAGACATTCCCTGCCTATAAAAAAACTCTTAAATGAGGAGATTGACCATCTTCTCTTTCAAGATGAGTCGATGATTCGGGATTACCAAGCTCTTCAATACACATGGTTTTTAAAAGGCAAGCAGCGAATCATTCCGACTTATGGAAAGCATCAGGGTGTCAAACTCATCGGTACACTTAATTATGAAACGGGAGATGTGCTTTGTGTAGAAGAAGAACGATACGATGCCGAAGCGTTTCTTCGTTTTCTTCAAAAGGTATTGAAACATTATCCAACCGGGAAAATTGTTATGGTGTTAGATAATGCCCGTATTCATCATGCGAAGCTGATTGAACCTTTTTTGCGTAGCCACCAACATCGTTTAGAATTGGTCTTTTTACCACCTTACAGTCCTGAGTTAAATCTCATTGAAGGATTATGGAAATGGCTCAAATCAGACGTGATTAATAACCTTTTTTATTCCTCTGTCAAAGAGATTCGAAGAAATGTGCAAGCTTTTATTCGTGAGCTAAATGACTCCCCTAGAAAAGTGATTGATCGATTGTGTATTCGATTGTAAAAGATAAATTCAACTTATATAGATTGATTTAGAAAATTCGACATGACCAAAGAACGGCCATGTCGAACTTCCTAAACCTAAGCGGATTCAAGTTGTCTGGATAATCGATTGTGAACGCTTCTTGATGGAACGGAGATGTTTCAAGTTATTAAGCGGAATATACATAAAAAAGTCCGACTAACGTCGGACTTTTACTATCAGGCTGAAACCTCAGTTTTTATACTCGTACGTTTTAATACATTTAAAACGATTGGATATACAACGACCATGACAATCGTATTCACAAGAGCTGCCGGTAAGACAACTACTTTGATAAGAGTGCTGAATTCACCTGGAAGGCCTACTAAAAAGAAAGCCGAAGATAAAAAGATAACCCCTGAAACGATTGTACCAATAGCTGTTAACACAGCCGCTGCAGCTGTTGACTTAGCCAATTTCTTGACCGTCATTACTAAAGCGAAGAAAACCAAAGCTGTTACGGGCTTATCAATCATATTGGCAATTTGACCGCCTGGGAAACTTGTTGTCAAAGCTGACATGGCCCCCGTCGTCAACCCCACCAATAAGACGCTCTTTAGGTTTGGGAATAACAGAATGCCGAGAAACATCATCGTTAATAGCATATCAGGCTTCATCCCAAATAAAATAGGCGGTACTACAGTGTGCAGCACTGCTCCAATTCCTACTAATAATGATAAGGACACCAACGTTTTTGTATTCACTTCTCATCTCTCCTCTTCTAAACTGAACTCTTTTTGTTTACAATCTACCAATAGTGCACTATTTGCCTATTGCGTAAACTGTTAACGACATTATAACAAAAGTCCATGTAAATGTAAAAATCAATTTTGTGAATGGCTTACATTTGCTAGACGAAATTCTTTCATGAAGGAAACAAGTGCTTCACAAGTTTCTACTGGAACTGCATTGTAAATGGAAGCGCGGCATCCTCCTACAGAACGATGTCCTGCGAGTCCTACAAATCCCTTATCTTTTGCTTGCTGCAAAAACGACTTTGTCAGCTCTTCATTCGGAAGGGTGAATGTTACGTTCATGATCGAGCGGCTGTCTTTATCCGCATGTGGACGGTAAAAGTCTGGATGTTCATCCATGCATTCATATATAAGTGATGCTTTGTATTCATTTTGTTTTTGAACAGCTTCTACTCCGCCTTGTTCTTTTACCCAATCAAGTACGAGTGACAACATATAAATGCCAAAAGTAGGAGGAGTGTGATATAGAGAGTTGCTCTTAGCGTGTGTATTATAGTCTAGAATAGTTGGCAAGTTTTCAGGGATGCGGTCAAGCAGCTCTTTCTTTAGAATTACAACCGTCACGCCTGATGGGCCTAAGTTCTTTTGGGCTCCGGCATAGATGAGTGAGAACTTGTTGATATCAATTTTTTTGCATAAAATATCACTCGACATATCAGCGATTAAATCGACACCTTCAAATGAAGGGTATTCATGCCATTGTGTACCATAAATTGTATTATTTGAAGTAATATGCAAATAAGCAATTTTTTCATCCGGTAAGATAATGTCTTCTTGTTTGGGGATAGAACGGTATTTGCCTTCTGCCGTTGAAGCGGCAATCGCGGTTTTACCTTCTTTTTTGGCTTCTTTCAATGCTTTCTCAGACCATGAGCCGGTTAAAACGTAGGCTGCTGTCTCGTCTGCGCTTAAAAAGTTCATCGGAACCATAGAGAATTGCAGGCTTGCGCCGCCTTGAAGGAACAAAATCTCGTACGTGTCCGGAATGCTTAACAATTCTTTTAATGAACTTTTGGCATTCTCTAAAACCTGTTCAAAATCTTTACTGCGGTGGGAAAGCTCCATTACAGACATTCCGGTCTGATGATAATCGACAAGCTCAGCTTGCGCTTTTTGCAAGACCGGTAACGGAAGGGCAGATGGACCCGCGTTAAAGTTATAGGCTCTTTTCATCTCAAAATTCCTCCTCGAGTTATTTAACTAAAATGAATATTCTTATACTATCATGAAATGTCGAATTTTAGTGTTAATTTTTTAAAAATTCAGGAGGGCAATTCGAACAAAAAGCGTGTTTCGAATTGCCCTCCTGAAAAGGAACCGTCAAAGGAGATTCAGTAAAAGCTGAGGATGTATTGACGGTTCCTTTTAAATAAAGAACAATGTCGCTTTCATGAGCATTGTCGAATTTAGGCTAGTCTTCAAAAAATAGTGTTTGTTGCATCGGGGTAAAAAATTAGCGAATGGCTTCTGAAATAGTGGTGGCAATGTTTTGTAAATCTTCAGGTGTGTATTCGCTTTGATGGGATTTCCACACTGCCCCGAATCCATCTCCGTCGCCATAGCGCGGCAGGATGTGCATATGATAATGGAAAACAGTTTGTCCGGCTGCTTCTCCATTATTATTTAAAAGATTTAAACCAGCGGGTTCATATTGCTGTTTAATGGCGTTTGCAATTTGAGGGACCGCTTCAAATAGACGGGAAGCGATGTCCGGTGTCAGCTCATGAATATCTTTTTTATGTATTTTTGGAATGACAAGAGTATGGCCCTTCGTTACCTGGCTAATATCTAAAAAGGCGAGCACATGCTCATTTTCGAACACTTTAGCACAAGGAATTTCACCGCGGATAATCTTACAAAAAATACATTGTTCATCATGTGTACTCATCTGACTTCTTCCTTTCTCTTCATGTAATTATTGGTATTTTATCATAAGGACCCATTAAAGAACCATGCTGATTTTAATACAAGGCAAATAAAAACGAGAGAATGCAATCGAATGATGCATCCTCCCGCCGGAAGAAGGGATAGATAAAAAGCTTTTACTTCATCTTACGTTACGTTTAGGGAACACCTCATTTGCCAGTCATTTATTTGCTTATTTTCTGGTTACTTGTCTGCGACAAACACCTCATTTTAAGCAAAAAATTTAGTGAGCTTGACCTAATATAAGCAACTCTGCTGCATGGTCTTTGACAAACACCTCATTTACCTCATTTAGTGAGTCTAATCCATTATGAGCAAATCAGCTGCATAGCCTGCGACAAACACCTCATTTTAAAAATGATTTAGTAAGTCTAAATGAATATGAGCAAATTGGCTGCATGGTCTTTGACAAACACCTCATTTAAAGAAATGATTTAGTAAGTCTGACCTTTAATGAGCAAATCAGCTATATGGCCTGCGATAAACACCTCATTTACAATGAAGTAAATTTTTGCTGTTCATGTTCACTCACATTGTTCAAACTAACCATCCCCTTATTAATAAGCGTAGAAAGAAGTGTATGGTCTAATTGACAAGATTGTCTTTTGTAGACACCTCATTTCAATGCTGAAACTGTGAATCATTGTAAAATGATTATCAACATTGTTTTATCTTGTCCCCTCTTCCTCAATTAGATTACCCGCCATTTAAGAAAAACATACAAAGGGAAATAATGGTTTTTAATCACGCGCTATAAGAAAAATGTGCAAAGAGCGAAGATTTGTTAAAATAAAGCTAAAGTAAAATTAATGAAAAAGAAGGAGAATTCATGACAACTTTATTACAGCTTCAAAATGTTACAGGAGGCTATACAAAAAAGCCGGTTTTAAAGAATGTATCCTTTCATGTGAAAAAGGGAGAGCTTGTTGGCTTAATTGGTTTAAATGGAGCAGGGAAAAGTACGACGATCAAACATATTATTGGATTAATGGAAGCAAAAAGCGGAGATATTTCGATTAATGGAAAATCGTTTAAAGAAGACGCAAATCGTTACCGTTCCCAATTTACATTCATTCCGGAAACACCTGTGCTGTATGATGAACTTACATTAAAGGAACACCTTGAATTGACAGCGATGGCTTATAATATCGACCGGCAAACCTATGAAGAGCGTCTGTCCAAATTGTTGAAAGAGTTTAGAATGGATAAAAAGCTGAAATGGTTCCCAGCCCATTTTTCAAAAGGGATGAAGCAAAAGGTCATGATTATGTGTGCTTTTTTAGTTCAGCCATCCCTTTATATCATAGATGAACCTTTTTTGGGGCTGGACCCTCTCGGCATTCAGTCTCTGCTCGATTTAATGAACGAGATGAAAGCGCAGGGAGCTGGTATTTTAATGTCCACACATATTTTAGCGACAGCGGAACGTTATTGTGACCAATTCGTCATTTTACATAATGGGGAAGTGCGGGCGAAAGGGACGTTAGAGGAGCTGCGCCAAGAATTTGCCATGCCAGAAGCAACTTTGGATGAAATTTATATTCGGTTAACGAAGGAAGAAGATTATGAATGATGTAAATGCTTTGTGGAAGCAACGAGTTCAACAATATGCGGCCGATACGAGAAAATATTTGAAGTACATGCTGAACGACCATTTAAAAATTGTCTTAATTTTTATTCTCGGAGGAGCGGCCTATTATTATCAATTATGGCTAGAACAACTCTCTCCTTCTTTTCCGGCTGCTTTATTGATGGCGCTTATTATAGGCATTGTATTGACGACAGGAGGGATTCGGACATTTTTCAAGCAGGCTGATATCGTCTTTTTACTTCCTTTGGAACAACGACTGAAGCCTTATTTGATCAAGTCTTTTTTCTTTAGTTTTACATCTCAGGTCTACGTGTTATTAATTACAGTTGCTGCATTGGCTCCTCTTTATGTGAAGGCGACAGGACAAGCTTACGGATCGATTGTAACGGTGTTTATTCTTTTTTTATTGGTGAAGCTTGCAAACGCCTTTATGTCATGGCATATGACATATTTTGAAGATTTTTCGGCAAGAGGAGCCGATTATGCAGTGAGGTTTGCCTTGAATAGCGTATTTGCTTATTTATTGTTTGCGAACGCTCCTCTTTTCTTTCCTTTGGCAGTGGCCGTTCTTATTGCCGGATTGGCTTATTATTATTATGCGTTAACAAAGAAAAAGCCATTAAAGTGGGAGCATTTAATTGAGCTGGAAACAAAGCGGATGCTGTTCTTTTATCGTATAGCCAATTTATTTACCGATGTTCCGAACATAAAAGAGAAGGTCGTGCGGCGCGCTTACATGGACTGGTTATTGAAACGCATACGGTTTGCTCCATCGGCATCTTACCAGTATTTATATAGCCGAACGTTTTTGCGAGCCGGCGATTATTTTGGTTTGGTTATTCGATTGACGATTATTGGGGGACTTATACTATGGAATGCGCCGCTGCAATATGGAAACATGATAGTGGCTGCGGCTATTATTTATTTAACTGGTTTTCAGCTCATGCCGTTATGGAAGCATCATGAATATAAGCTGTGGACATCACTATACCCTATTGAAGAAGCGCAGAGGGAAAAAGCTTTTTTGAATTTGCTTCAAATCGTCTTAAGTGTTCAAGCTATTCTTTTATCTTTATTCGTTCTCCTAAAAAATCCCATTACAAGTTCAGCCGTTTTGCTTATGGGGCTTTTGTTCGGTCAGCTGTTCATTAAAATCTATATTCGTTCCAAACTTAAAAAAATGTGAAAAAGAAGGAACGAATTAGGAGCTCATTCGTATTATTAGTAACAATCGAAGAAAAGGATGATATGCGTATGGATGCATATGAACAGAAAGTACTAGCCGAAGTGATGAACTGGAAGGCAGCAATGGATAAAAAATCTCCTGTTTTTCAGCGGATGGCCAAGAAGGTTCAAACGACAATTAACAATAAAATTCCAGAAAAGGTTCATGAAGTGATCACCGAAAGCATCAAAAAAATGGTGCAGGCGACCATTATGGGCTCTAATTTAACAACGAAGGCTAAAAGTACTGCCAACTTTTCATTAGAGCAAAAAGAGCAGCTGGTATTGAAAACGATTGAGCAATATAAAAAAACGGCAGCAGTGGAAGGGGCGGGAACAGGTGCAGGCGGTTTTTTGTGGGGATTGGCTGATTTTCCGCTTTTATTATCCATTAAAATGAAATGTTTATTCGACATAGCTTCCATTTACGGTTTTGACATTAAAAAAGTCGAGGAACGTATTTTTGTTTTATATATTTTTCATTTGGCATTTTGCAGTGATGAACTGCGTCCTGTCATTTTAGAGAAATTGGAGAAATGGAACAGCGATCTAACAGAAACCAAAGAGGTTGATTGGCGCACTTTCCAACAGGAGTATCGTGACTATATTGATTTTGTGAAAATGCTCCAGCTCATGCCAGGAATCGGTGCTGTCGTTGGTGCGGTTGCGAACTATCGTCTTCTCGATCATCTGGGTGAAACGGCTATGAATGTTTATCGTCTGCGTTTGCTGAAAGATAGCCTCTGTTGAATTTCATATTTAAGAGAAAGAAAACCAGCATGGAAAGGTCCGTGCTGGTTCTTTTTAAAAGGGTTATCCCCGATTAACGGCCATAAGATCCTCACTAATGGTTTCTTTTGCGGTTCTAGTTGTTCGTTGTCACGCTTTCTTCAATGGGCTGGTTTTTCTCTAGGTATGTCCATGCTGCCGTTCCCAGCACCTTTGCGGCAATGAGCATCGCTTTTTCATCAAAATTAAAACGTGGATGGTGGTGCGGATAAGCATTTGTCACTTCAGGCGCTTTAGCACCGGTGAAGAAGAAGGTACCTTTTACATGCTGAAGATAATAAGCGAAATCCTCTCCGCCCATATGGGGTTCTGTTTCCTCCACCGCAATAACGCCTTCGATTCCTTTTGCCGTATCGATTAAAAAGTCCGTCTCTTCCGGATGATTGACAACAGGAGGATAACCGCGTGTATAAACATATTCATAATCTGCATCTGCAGCGAGGCAGGTACCCTTTATGACTCGTTCAATTTCATCTTCGATTTGCGTTCTAACCTCTTCATTGAAGGTACGAACGGTACCAACAAGCTTGGCACTGTCGGCAATGACGTTAAAAGCGTTTTCCGCTACAAATGATCCAACGGTGACGACAGCGGAATCAATCGGATTGACACGCCGGCTTACGATTTGTTGTAAATTCATGACAAGCTGTGAAGCGATCACGATGGAATCCTTCGTTTTATGAGGCTGGGCTCCATGGCCGCCTGACCCTTTAATCGTAATTTCAAACCGGTCTGCGGCTGCCATTATGGGACCGGTTCGGTATTGAATAACGCCTGTAGGAACGGTTGCCCATAAGTGAGTACCGAAAATGGCATCAACACCTTCCAGGCAGCCGGCCTCAATCATTTCTTTCGCTCCCCCTGGAGCATATTCTTCTGCATGTTGATGAATGCAGACAATATTCCCGTGAAGGTGTTCCCTCATATCGTAGAAGACTTCTGCCAAGGAAAGCAAAGTGGCAGTGTGGCCATCGTGGCCGCAAGCATGCATGACTCCAGGCACAGTTGATTTATAAGGTACGTCTTTTTCGTCTTGAATCGGAAGAGCATCGAAGTCAGCCCGCAGTGCCACTGTTTTTCCAGGTTTTTTTCCTTCAATAACAGCGACTAGTCCGTTGCCGCCCACATTAGCTTGAACCGCAATGCCGCGCCTTTCATAAAAAGAACGAATATAAGCCGCTGTTTGATATTCTTTAAATGAAAGTTCCGGATATTGATGGAGATAGCGTCTTATTTCAACCATTTGCTCATACTTCTGCTCAAGAGCCTTCATAAAATTGGAAAACATGCCATAACCCCCTTATAATTATGTAGTGGAACTTATAAACAAAGTAAGTGATAGAAGAAAGCCTTGAAATTTTTGATATTTCTTACAATTATAACATCGTAAAAAGTTTTAGATAAAGAAAAATATATTGCCTATCTTTGCTTTGTCTCTATAATAAAGAAGATTCAAACAGGCGAGAAGGGGGAAGGAAATGTGGAAATCCAACGTTCATATGAATTAAAAAGAAGAATGAACATATGGCCTATATGCGGGTTTTTTATTTGTGTGTTATTATTTTCAATTATCTCATTCATGGTTGCTGGAGATAAACTTTCCATTTTTGATGAGCGGATCTACAATCTTTTTGTAAGCCGGATAGGACCTGTGGAAATTGAAGCACTGGAAGTTGTGTCAGCATTAGCTTCAAAACCAGCTATCATTAGCATTTCCATTTTGACTATCATTTTTTTATGGTTTCTAAAGAGGGACTATGCGGGAATGATTACGATGTTTTTATTTGTGCTGGGGGGTAACTTTGTCAATAAACTAGTAAAGGACTGGGTGCAAAGAGAGCGGCCGCTTTTGGATGGTATCGCCGTAGAAGGTTATAGTTTTCCGAGCGGCCATGCAATGGTCGGATTGATTATGTACGGGATGACTGTCTACTTTATCCATCGACACTCATCGCATTCCTTGCTTAAAAACGCAGTTCTATATGCTGTGATTTTATTAATGATTGCCATAGGTGTCAGCCGGTTTGCCCTCGGTGAGCATTATGCAACAGATGTTTTGGCGGGATACAGTTTAGGCGGATTGATGCTCATTATAGCTATAACGATTTATGACCGTATACGTAAGAAGTGAAAGTAAGCAATAAGTAAAGAATGGAAAAAGAAAGAGGCAGTTCGTCAGCATTTGGAAATGTGCTAGCGGACCGCCTTTTCTTTTTTGAAATCTTATCTCTTTAAGAATAGATTTTATGCTTAGGCGTGATTAAATTAAAAACATTGCCACAATCGTTGTGACGATTAACCCAATCGTGACAGGAAGCAGGTTTTTACGTGCCAGTTCAAACGGGTCTACACCGCAAATGGCGGCGGCCGGGATCAGCGCCCATGGAACGAGGGTACCCCCTCCGACCCAAATGGCAGCGATTTGGCCAAGTGCCGTTAAAGTTGCAGCTCCCGCCCCTATGGCGGCAGAAAACAGTTGGGCAATGGAACCGGCAAGGGAGATGCCTGAAAAACCAGAACCATCAAGGCCTGTAATGGCCCCGACGCCTGTTAACGTAATGGCCCCGATCTGGGCGTTTAACGGAACGATGGAGGCAAGGGCTACCCCCAAGTCATTCACGATTCCGTGGGATTCTTTCGGCAGAAAATCGCCGAGAATAGCCTGAAATCCTGAATCGCCCAAGTAGAAGAACGCAGCAATTGGAATAACCGGACCGAATACTTTAAAACCGAACTGAAAGCCTTCAATCAAATAGCTCGTTGTTTTCTCCAAGCCATTTCCTTTGTAGGCGATGAGAGCAACCAGAACAAGAATGAAGACAGAAGTTCCACCGATTAATGCGGTAGCGTCTCCACCTTGTAAATTCAACATAAACATGGCCCATACATCAATGGCAAATAAAATAGGAATCACGACGGCAATGAATTGTTTTGTGCGAAGAGAAAGGGAGAGTGTCTCATCTTTATCTGAAGAAAAGGATGGTGTAGCTGGATCGGCAGTAAGGGTGCCGTTTTTCATCTCTCTTCTTAGAAGGAAGAAGGCCGTAATAGTCGTGACTGTTCCCATTACGATTACTAGCGGAATGCTGGCAGTGATCACTTCATTAACAGATAATCCGGCAGCATCCGCTGTTAATTTTGGTGCTGCTTGTATGATGAAATCCCCTGACAGGGCAATTCCATGACCAAATAAGTTCATAGCCATAGCGACACCAAGTGCAGGAAGACCCGCACGAATTGCAACTGGCAATAACACAGCGCCTAATAACGCTACAGCTGGGGAAGGCCAGAAGAACCATGAAATGATCATCATTAATAATCCAATGGTCCAATACGCCAGAGCAGGAGTCTTGATGAGACGGGCAAATGGAGAAATCATGACATCGTTAACCCCTGTTGTAGTCAGGGCTTTACTCATGGCTACGATAATGGAGATGACGAGAATGGTAGGGAGAAGTTCGGTGATGGCATAAATAAAACTATTAAAAATACCGCTTACGGCACCGCTTAATGAAGAGGTAGCGGTGATGGCCAATAAGAAAATTCCGACTATGCAAACAAGACTTGTGTCTCTTCTCATAACCATGAACCCAATGATAAGAAAAATGAAGCTCACATAAATCCAATGAAGGGCAGTCAGTTCAATGCCCATAAAAAATCCCTCCCAATAGGTCACTGTACTATACAATATGACAAGGCCGTTCAAATGTGCGAATGCCCAATATATAGATCAATTTAGAAAATTCGACAGGACTAAAGGGTGGTCATGTCGAGTTTTCTAACCCTTGAGCAGCGATTCAAGTTGTCTGGATGAACGATTGTGGTAGAGAAAGATGTGTCGAGTTATTAAGTGGAATGCATATAGAATCCACATAAATAACGGAACATGGGTAACAAAACACCCATGTTCCGTTATACGAAAACCTTTTTGATATGATTCAAGATGGAAGAACAGAAAAGCTAAAATCGGATGAAAGTCGAGAATGGATATTAAAAATTCAATAGGATTCAAAAGTAGTCCCGTACATTGCTGCTGCTCTTTTTACTCACCGGATATGACATGATAAGTCGTAACATAAGATGGTCCAGAAAAGATCGGCTTTTGCTGGTCCATTCCTTCAGATGTCCCCCGTTTTTCATGAGCCTTCTCATAAGCCTTCGATTCCTGCCATTTTTTAAAGGATGTTTCCGAATCCCACATGGTTAAAATCACATACGTATTTGTATCTTTGGGGCGCAATACTCGGATGGCTATAAATCCCGGTTCTTGTTCAATCAATCCGGCCCGCTGACTGAAGCGGTATTCAAATACAGGACGGCCTTCATCCGTAACAGGGATGTTATTTAATACGGCAAAACTCCCTTGTTCCACATTGCCGACTGTATCCAGTACTTCATAATGGTGGCCAGAATTAAAAACGGTTTTTTCCGCTGTTTCATGAATCAGCATGGCATTATCTCCATTGGACATGAGAATCATAGTTTCTTGAAGGTGGTTTTCTTTTACCTTTTGCAAATAATCAGCTGTTCCGAATGTAATGAACATGTTCATGCTATTCCCTCTCTTTGCTATGTATATTTTCCTTGTTTTGGTATATAATGTTTCATTTATCTTCATACTAAATTATATAATTTGAGACAAAAGAAGACAAAAATGGACTTAGTTTTCTTCATAGCGGGAGACCTTTCCCATGTTTAGAGAACTTGTGTCATGGATTTTTATATTAAATAGTGTAAGATGGGCAATGGTGATGAAATATTGATGAGGTCTTAATATGAAAAGTGCAAAAGCATTGATATTTAATTTACCCTACTATCATCCTAGTGAAACACGAGGTGATTGATATGAATAGAAAAGGAATGATTGTGTTCTTTTCCATTATAGGAATGGTCTTGCTTGCTCTTATTGGATATCTTCTCATTTTATTCTTAGGAAAATATGTCATTGACGAGAAGAAATTTGTGATGAATTCCGCTGCTACGTTAGTGGATGAAAAGGGAAATGAAATTACAAGGCTTTATGTTGAGAATCGGGATATCGTGTCTATTAACGAAATCCCGAAACATGTGCAGCAGGCGTTCATTGCTGTGGAAGACGCCCGTTTTTATCATCACCATGGGATCGATATAAAAGCGATTGGGCGGGCGTTGTACAAAGACCTGCTTGCAGGAAGCAAAGTAGAGGGTGGGAGCACGATCACACAGCAAGTAGCCAAAAATGTTTTTTTATCAAGTGAGAAAACATGGATGCGTAAAACAAAAGAAGTCGTGATTGCTGTGAATTTAGAAAAGAGATACAGCAAGCAAAAAATATTGGAAGTGTATTTGAATCAGATTTATTTCGGGCATGGTGCATATGGTATTCAAGCAGCGTCTAAGCTTTATTTCAATAAGGATGTTGAACAATTAACGGTGGAACAAGGTGCCTTGCTGGCTGCCTTGCCGAAAGCTCCAGGAGCGTATTCTCCTATTTTACATCCGGAAAGAAGTTTGCAGCGCCGGAATGTTGTCTTGGAATTAATGCGGAAATCAGATTATTTAACGAGTGAACAGACCGTAAGACTGCAAGGCCGAACATTGGCGTTGGATGTACACCAGCAAGTAAAAGAGCCAGCCTTTTTGACCTATCTTGATATGGTGATGGATGAGGCAAAGGATAAGTACTCCATTTCCAATGAAGAGCTGTTAAAGGGAGGGTATAAAATTACCGTTCCCATGAATCGGGATGTGCAGAAAACAGCCTATGAACTATTCCAAAAAGGAAGCTATTTTCCAGGTACAGATGAAACTGTGCAAGGTGCTTTTGTGTTGATGGATCAAAAAACGGGCGGTGTGTTATCAGTCATTGGGGGAAGGGATTATGTCCAAAAAGGATTGAATCGGGTCAACATTAAGCGGCAGCCAGGCTCTACATTTAAGCCTCTGGCCGTTTATGCTCCGGCGCTTCAGGAGAAAAAGTTTCAACCCTATTCTTTATTGGAGGACAAAGCTCTTACATATAACGGATATGCTCCTCAAAATATAGATGGCCAGTATAAGGGGACCATCACGATGTATGATGCGTTAGTTCACTCCACGAACGCCCCTGCCGTTTGGGCATTGAACGAATTAGGAGTGGGGATAAGCAAGCAGTATTTAAACCGTTTAGGATTAGAAATTGAAGATGATGGTCTTGCCATGGCACTCGGGGGACTAAAAGAAGGCGTGACCCCGCTATCACTCGTTTCTGCGTACAGGACTTTCTCCAGCGAAGGAAAAACGATTGAACCGTTTTTTATTCAAAAAATTGAAGATCGCCATGGAACAGTGATTGCGGAGGCTGCACCAAAAGAGGAAAAAGTATTTTCCAAACAAACGGCATGGGATATGACAAAAATGCTTGAAACGGTTGTGAAGGAGGGTACCGCCAAATCCGGAAGTTTTCAAGGAGCTCTGGCCGGAAAAACAGGGACGACTTCTTATACCGGGGTAAAAGGGGCTTCCAAAGATACGTGGTTTGTGGGATATACAGATGATGTGGTAGGGGCAGTCTGGATGGGATACGATAGGACGGATAAACAGCATTATTTAACAAAGGGAAGCTCTTATCCAACAAGGCTGTTTAAAGATATTTTAACAAAATCGCCTTTAAAACATGCCACAACCTTTACCCCTCCAGAGGATGTGAAGGACTTACCCGAGCCGATTCATCTTCAAGCTGTTAACGATTTAAAAAGCGATGTTATTTTCAAGCCGCTCGGTTTGTTTACAGTACGGTTGACATGGACACCCCCATCTGACAAACGATTGGTCTATCATATATACGAGTTAAAAGAAGGAGATGCTCGGTTGGTCGGGAAAGTGAAAGGAAAAGGCCAATACGACGTTGAAAAGGTTAATGTGTTAAACATCCCATCTTTTTATATTGTTCCGTACAATCAATTAACGAAGCAGCAAGGCGATAAGTCGAATGAAGTCATACCTGCGTTTTTTAGTGAAGAAGCCGCACAATGAAAGGCTAGTGGCGATTTTTTGAAATTTTTCGTTGGAAACTATACAATGAAAGAAATTATAGGTATAGTTGCAAGTGAAGCCTAGTTCGAAAAATGAAAACATACTATAATGACGTATAGATGATATAAATGGGGGAAAGGTCATGGATCAACGAAGAATAAACGAAACATTTTTAAAAGCTTGCCAAGGCGAAAAAACAGATTATGTTCCTGTATGGTATATGCGTCAGGCAGGTCGTTCACAGCCTGAATACAGAAAACTAAAGGAGAAATATTCCTTATTTGAAATTACACATCAGCCGGAGCTGTGTGCCTATGTAACGCGTCTGCCTGTGGAGCAATATGATGTAGACGCAGCCATTCTTTATAAAGATATCATGACGCCGCTGCCGGCGATCGGAGTAGATGTTGAGATTAAAACGGGTATTGGACCAGTGATTGATAACCCTATCCGTTCAATGGCCGATGTAGAAAAATTAGGTGAAATTTCACCGGAAGAAGATGTACCTTACGTATTGGAAACGATTAAATTGCTGACAAGAGAGCAATTGAATGTACCGCTTATCGGGTTTGCCGGTGCACCTTTTACGCTGGCAAGCTATATGATTGAAGGCGGTCCATCGAAAAACTATAACAAAACAAAAGCATTTATGTATGCGGAACCAAAAGCCTGGTTTGCTATGATGGACAAGTTGGCTGACATGACGATTACATATGTAAAGGCGCAAATCGATGCAGGTGCAAAGGCTGTCCAAATTTTTGATTCATGGGTTGGCGCCCTGAATGTAGCGGATTACCGCTATTTCATTAAGCCGGTAATGGAACGCATTTTCTCCGCATTACGAGAGAAAAATGTACCTCTTATCATGTTCGGAGTAGGTGCAAGTCATCTGGCAAAAGAATGGCATGATCTTCCACTCGATGTAGTCGGGCTTGACTGGCGTTTGCCAATTCAAGAGGCGAGAGAAATGGGGATTACAAAAGCCGTTCAAGGAAACTTGGATCCTGCTATTCTTTTAGCACCATGGGAAGTCATTGAGGAACGTGCGAAAGCCATTTTAGATCAAGGAATGGCTCAACCAGGATATGTCTTCAATCTTGGACACGGTGTATTCCCGGAAGTAAATCCAGAAACATTGAAAAGATTGACTGCGTTTATCCATGAGTATTCTGCAAGTAAATTGAAATAGGCAAAGCGGGCTTGTAAATGAAATGTGCGTGTTTGATATTGGCAAAAGAGTTTTTTATTAATCAAACATTTACAGCATCATCATTCCAACAGCCCATTTCATGAGGGATCGGCTAGGTGTGTCAGCACTTGGCCGGTCCCTTACAAGCATTTGCCCCTGAATTCATGGACAGAGAATTCGGAGGGGTTGAAAAAGGTTAGGGGAAGGCACTTCCATATACTTTATTTTTGAATTTAGTTTTTAGTTCATGGCAAAATGAAGAGTGGGTATGAACAAACTGTAAATGAGGTGCAGCAAATAATGAAGAACAAAAAAATGGGCTTACTTGTAATGGCCTACGGTACTCCATATAAAGAAGAAGACTTAGAGCGGTATTATACGCATATTCGTCATGGACGAAAACCTTCTCCTGAAATGATTGAAGATTTAAGAAGCCGTTACGAAGCAATCGGAGGTATTTCTCCTCTTGCTAAAATTACACAGGAACAAGCAGAAAAGCTGGAACAGCGTCTAAATGAAGTTCAGGATGAAATTGAGTTCAAGATGTATCTTGGTTTAAAACATATTGAACCTTTTGTGGAAGATGCCGTGGAGCAAATGCATGAAGACGGAATCACTGAAGCGGTCAGCATTGTATTGGCTCCGCATTTTTCTACTTTCAGTGTAAAATCGTACAATGGACGTGCAAGAGAAACGGCAGAGAAATTGGGAGGGCCAATTATTCATTCGGTTGAAAGCTGGTATGATGAGCCGAAGTTTGTGGATTATTGGGCCAAACGCGTAAAGAACACGTTTTTATCCATGTCTGAACAAGAGCGTGAAAAAGCAGTATTAATTGTATCGGCGCACAGCCTGCCTGAAAAGATTATTGCAGCAGGAGATCCATATCCGCAGCAACTGCAGGAAACAGCAGATTTAATTGCAGAAGCTGCCGGGATAAAACACTGTGTCATCGGCTGGCAAAGTGCCGGCAATACGCCAGAGCCTTGGATTGGTCCGGATGTTCAAGATTTGACAAGAGAGCTGCATGAAAATCACGGCTACACATCTTTTGTATATGTGCCTGCAGGCTTCGTAGCAGATCACTTGGAAGTACTTTATGATAACGATTATGAATGTAAAGTCGTAACAGATGAACTGGGAGCTAATTATTACCGTCCAGAAATGCCGAACGCCCAGCCTGAATTTATGGATGCGATGGCAACGGTTGTATTAAAGGCTTTAGAGAAAATTTAAGTGTAGAAAAAACGTGCAGTTCCCTGCGCGTTTTTTGTCTCTTTTTAACAATCAGGGAACCTCTGTTGAAGGGAGCAGCGGGAAAGACTTTCACAAAGAAATAAAAAAGTTGAGTCTTTAATTATTTCATGATATGATTGCTTTTGTACTGATTGACCGTTTTGTTATTTTGGTCAGAATGGAGGTTGAAAAATAATGATCGACCGCAGACAATCCATTATTCAAGCAGCAACAAAGTCGTTTTCACTATTTGGTTATAAAGCCACAACGATGGATCAGGTTGCGAAAATTGCCAATGTCGGTAAAGGAACAATTTATACGTTTTTTAAAAATAAAGAAGAATTGTTTGATCAAATTGTCTCAACCATGATTATTGAGATGAAGGAAGTAGCAGAACGAGCGATGGATGGCCGTCAATCCTTTTTCGAAAAGGCTCATCACGCTCTTTATCGCATTTTGGAATTCCGGACGGAACATCAGTTGATGATTAAACTGCTTCAGGAAGAAAAGGAAATGGGAACACCAGCTGTTCAAGAAGTGTTGGAACAAGTGGAAACGACGATTGTTTCATATATTAAGCAAAAAATTGAAGAGGCAATCGAAAAAGGCGAAATTCGTGAGTGTGACCCGGAGATTACAGCTTTTCTTCTTTTTAAGATATATATCGCGCTTGTATCAGATTGGGAAAAGCGACACGAGTCTTTGTCTAAAGAAAAGATTGCTGAATTGATCGAGCTCTACTTTTTACGTGGATTATCAGTTTAGATAGTCCATCTTTTATCGTTTCGATTGACCGAATGAGAAAAGTGGTCATTTGTTGGGCGGTAATGAACAAACCATGAAATAAGATATATGATGATCTTTGAGAGAACGAGGAGGTTTATTATGAAAAATCTTTCAGCACTGATGAGTGAATTTTCTGCAGTCGTTAAAAATCGTAAAACTTTAATTTCCGTCATCGGTGTATTATTTGTTCCTTTACTTTATGGAAGTACGCTTTTATGGGCATTTTGGGATCCTTATGGCCATGTAGAGAAGTTGCCTGTCGCTGTAGTAAATGAAGATAAAGGCGCTGAAATGAACGGCGAGAAGATAGCCATTGGGGATGAACTTGTTGAAAATCTAAAAGAAGAAAAAAAGTTTGATTGGAAATTTGTCAGCAAAAAAGAGGCTGAAAAAGGACTTCAAGAACAAACGTATTATATGATGATTGAAATTCCAAAGGATTTTTCTCAAAACGCCACTACTTTACAAGAAGATCATCCAAAGAAATCGGATCTAGTGTATACGGCAAATGAAGGGTTGAACTTTTTATCAGCTAAAATGGGGGATTCAGCTATTGAGCTGATTAAGGAAGAAGTTTCTAATAATATCACCGAAACATATGCAGAAACTGTTTTTGCTGATATTAAAGATGTGTCAGAAGGATTGGCTGATGCAAGTGAAGGAGCAGGCGAGCTACACGATGGAATTAATTCAGCAAAAGATGGAACAGAGGAGATTCGTGATGGAATCGATTCAGCAAAAGGCGGAGCAGATGAACTTCATAATGGTATCAATTCGGCGAAAAGCGGAGTAGACCAGCTTTATACAGGACTTTCTCAGACAAATAAAGGAGCATCCGATCTACATGAAGGAATCAATTCGGCTAAATCTGGAGCAGGTGACCTATCTTCAGGATTAGAGCAATCGCTCGCTGGAATGAATGAAATGAACAGTAAGCTGCCTGAATTAACAAAAGGAACTGAACAAATAAGCAGCGGAGCTGGTCAATTAGCCTCAGCAGTAGAGCAATGGCAGGAAGGCGCCGAAAAAACGAAAGCAGGGGCTGCTGATATTAGCAAAGGACTCGACGATATGATGAGAAAAATCGATGAGATTCTGGTTCAAACTACAGATGAGCAGCAACAATACGTTCTTGAATCATTGAAAGCTAACTTAGTAAAGCTGTCGGAAGGAAATAAAAAAGTCGAAGGTGGTTTGGCTGGACTTTCTGATGGTGCCTCACAAATTAAGCACGGTGCAGATGAGCTTTCGACGGGAGCGTCTCGGGTCCATCAAGGCAGTTTAGCACTCGGCGATGGAATGAAGCGTTTGATTCAGGGCCAAGAACAGTTGGCTACTGGCAGTAAAGAGCTATCTGTTGGACTAGGAGAGTTATCAGCTGGTTCTGGTAAGCTGCAGATTGCTACTAATCAACTGGCTCAAGGTTCAAACGAGATAGCAGGCGGTATGGGCAAATTATCAGATGGCTCAGATAAACTGGCGAATGGCATAGATAAACTATCAGATGGCTCGGGCGAGTTGACAAAGGGTATGGACAAATTATCAAATGGTTCGGATGAATTGGCTTCAAAACTTTCTGATGGGGCGAAAGAAACAGGTGATGTAAAAGCAAATGATGACGTATATGACATGTTTGCAGATCCTGTACATGTCAAAGAGACAAAAATCAATCAAGTACCAAACTATGGTACAGGAGTTGCCCCTTATTTTCTATCCTTGAGTTTATTTGTGGGAGGGCTGGTACTGTCTATTGTATTTCCGTTTTATGAGCCAGCCAATGTGCCAAACAACGGCTTCAGCTGGTTTATCGGGAAGTTTGGTGTAGTGGCACTAGCTGGGATTATTCAGGCATTATTAGTAGATGCGATTTTACTAATTGGTTTAGGAATGGAAGTACAGAGTGTTCCACTATTCTTATTATTGAGTATTATCACGAGTTTGACATTTATGGCGTTAATTCAAATGCTTGTAACGCCTTTTGGTAATCCAGGGAGATTTATAGCGATCATTATTCTAATTTTACAGCTTTCAACGAGTGCAGGAACGTTCCCTTTAGAACTGATTCCAGACAAACTGCAACCGTTCCATGATTGGCTCCCGATGTCATATTCTGTTGCTGGATTCAAAGCGGTGATCTCAAGTGGAGATTTCGCATTCATGTGGGAAAATGCCGCGACTTTAGGTATATTCTTTGCTATTGCAATTGCAGGCACGATCGCTTATTTTTCATTACAACATAAACGTCAATTTGCTGTCATGGAAGAAGATGAATCAGTGAATGCGTAAAAACAGCCTGCTCCTTTCAAAAGGAGCAGGTTGTTTTTTTGCTGGAAAAGTTGCATATTCAATATCTTTTGAGACTCTATTAATGGGCTGAGCGAGACAAGGTGGATAAAATTGTTCTTCCCGATCTTCATAAGGTGTTTTTATTTTTTTACTAATAATCGATCGTCTTCTTTCGAAGACGATCGATTATTAGTTCAATATTTTCCACCCTAACGGTCAATGTAAGCAGTTTCATAAATTCTTTCATTCGGTAAAATAAAGGCATAGGAGGTGCAGTTTTATGAATAGTCAAAGTAAGTTGGAAAATGTGAGTTCAGCTACCGTTAATGATCAGAAAAATTCGAAAGTTAACGAATCAGTTACCTCATCTACTAATAGGAAGCTAAAAAAGGCAGGTTTATTTGCTTTATTTGTTGGTCCGGCGTTTCTGGCCTTTAGTATTATCGTATTGGTTCCTTTTTTTACAGGTGTGTATTATGCCTTTACAGATTGGAACGGGGTAACAGGAAACATTAATTGGGTCGGATTTGATAACTTTAAATATTTATTCACAGAGGACAAGCAGTTTCAGCAATCTTTCTGGATTACAACTAAATACACAGTCGTTGCCATTATATTAACTAACATCGTAGGTTTCGTATTAGCGTTGCTTGTTACTCAAATGTTGAAAACAAGAAACATCTTACGTACAGTATTCTTCTTACCGAACTTAATCGGAGGTCTTTTACTAGGTTTCGTATGGCAGTTCATTTTCGTTAAAGGCTTTGCATCAATCGGGCAAATAACAGGGATTTCATTTTTTGAATTACCTTGGCTGGGTGATGCCAAAACGGCTTTCTGGGGAATTGTCATTGTCAGTGTATGGCAAGGTGCAGGTTACATCATGTTAATCTACACAGCAGCACTACAAAATGTTCCGCAAGAATTAATTGAAGCAGCTAAAATTGATGGAGCGAACAGATGGCAAATTCTTCGCCATATTACCATGCCAATGGTAGCTCCGGCTGTAACGGTATGTTTGTTTTTAACCATTTCATGGTCATTCAAAATTTTCGATGTCAACTTATCGTTGACAAACGGTGGTCCATTTAAATCGACAGAAATGTTAGCGCTTAACATTTATACAGAATCATTCGTGAATAACCGTTATGGACTCGGTGAAGCAAAAGCATTAATTTTCTTCATCGTCGTAGCAGCCATCACAGCTATTCAGGTTATGTACACGAAGAAGAAGGAGGTTGAGTCATAATGGGAAACAAGTATAACGGAAAAACCTTTACTCTTGAAATTCTCGCTATCTTGCTTGGTCTCGTATTTTTAGTGCCGTTCTATTATGTTGTATCAAACTCCTTGAAACCGTTCTCAGAGATTTTGACGAATACATCAGCATTGCCATCGGCTTTGCAATTTCAAAACTATGTGAATGCGTTCCAGCAAATGAACTATTTAAAAGTATTCACAAACTCACTTATTATCACAGTCGTCAGTAACATTGTTCTCGTTGTTTTCTGTTCGATGGCAGCGTATATGCTTGTCAGAACAAAAAAGAAAATCAGCGGAATCATCTTTATGATTTTCGTATCGGCAATGGTTATTCCATTCCAGTCTATCATGATTCCATTAGTGAAAGTAGCAGGTAACTTAGGATTGTTAAACAGTATTTGGGGACTTGTCTTCATGTACTTAGGCTTTGGATCAGGTATGACCATCTTCTTATATCATGGATTCATTAAAGGAATTCCAGTAGAGCTTGAAGAAGCGGCCATTATTGACGGCTGTTCACCATTAGGTGTGTTTTGGAGAATTGTTTTCCCGCTGTTAAAACCGATTACAGTAACCATTATGATTTTGAACAGCTTATGGATTTGGAATGACTTCTTGTTACCATTGCTTGTTCTTCAAGATCCAGAATTGAGAACGATTCCATTAGCAACATTCTTTTTCTTCGGACAATATACAAAACAGTGGGATTTAGCATTGGCAGCATTGGTCATTAGTATCATCCCATTATTGATTTTCTTCTTCGCAATGCAAAAACATATCATCAAAGGCATTACAAGCGGGTCCATCAAATAAGTTTATTTCTTTTCTTGAATTGTCTCGCCATCCCTTAGGAAAGGGTTAACGGAGAGACAATAAATGTATGTTAAATAACCGCTTTTATAACATAGGAGGTAAACAACATGGCAACAAAGATGAAACGATTTCCATTAGCAGCAGGTGCGTTGTCTTTCTCGCTTCTTTTTTCAACAGCTTGTTCTAATGATAATGCTGAAGGTGATAAAAAGAGCGGAGGAGGAAAGGACGGCGAAGTAGTAATTGACATGTTCCAAGGGAAAGTTGAAATCGCCGAACAATTGAAAGCTCTGACTGATCAATATACAAAAGAACACCCGAATGTGAAATTCAACATTCAAACAGTCGGCGGCGGTTCCGACTATGGTGCGGCGCTAAAAGCTCAGTTTGCTTCAGGCAATGCACCCGATATCTTTAATAACACCGGTTATCAGGATGCCCAAACATGGAAGGACAAGTTAGAAGATTTATCAGACCAACCGTGGACAAAGGAAGCATTTGAAGGGACGCTGGACCCGATGACGATGGACGGTAAAGTATATGGACAGCCATTAAACCTGGAAGGATACGGCTTTATTTATAATAAAGATCTATTTGAAAAAGCCGGCATTACAGAAACTCCAAAAACGTTATCTGAGCTGGAAGCAGCTGCGAAGAAGCTTAAAGCTGCAAGTATTACCCCGTTCTCGGTGGGCTACGGCGAATGGTGGGTATTAGGAACGCACGGATTAAACATTTCATTTGCACAACAAGATGATCCGGATGCATTCATTAAGCAGTTAAGTGAAGGAACGGCTAAAATAGAAGGAAACGAGAAGTTTGATGAATATGTCAAACTGTTGGATTTAACGATTAAATACGGTAATAAAAATCCTTTGACTACAGACTACAATACCCAAGTAACGCAATTTGCAAGCGGCGAAACCGCTATGCTTCAGCAAGGAAACTGGGTACAGCCAATGCTTGATAAAATTACTCCAGACATGAATGTTGGGATTCTGCCGATGCCACTCAGCGATGATGCGGCAGCAAATGATAAACTGGCTGTAGGGGTTCCAAATAACTGGGTCATTCACAACACTGCTCCTGAAGCGGATAAAAAAGCTGCAAAAGATTTCTTGAACTGGCTTGTAACATCTGATGCCGGTAAAAAAGCGATTGTAGAAGATTTTAAATATATTCCTGCATTTAAAGGAATTGAGGCAAATGGTATTGGTCCTTTAGGGGAGGAGCTTGTTAGATACTCAAATGAGGGGAAAACCCTTTCTTGGAACTGGATGAAATTCCCTGATGGTGTTCAACAGGAGTTTGGAGCAGCAGCACAATCCTATATAGGCGGTCAAACTTCAAAAGAAGAATTTTTAAAAGCTCTTGATAGCAGCTGGGCTAAGTTCAAAAAATAGAGTTCTGGTGCAAAAACTATTTGATGGAGACATCGTAAAATTTGATTAGCTTTCTTTAATGTTTTAGGATAACAAAACAGCCAAAACTTTTATAAACAGTTCTTGGCTGTTTTGTTGTATCTATGATGAGCTTTTAAAATATTTTTATTTTAATGAGGCTCGTAAATATCCCAGGCTACTTTTAGTGATTCAATAATATAATTAGCTGCTTCTTCGACATCAAGATGATCTGTCTTAACTTTTGAATGATGAAGTGAGTATATTTCTTGTCTTTTATAAAAAAGTTCTTCAATCTCTTCAAGGCTACGGCCTTGTAATATAGGACGACTATCAATAATTAGGCTGATCCTTTCTTTCCAAGATTCCCAAGATAAATCTAGAAAAAAAACAATGCAATTAGATAAACAAATTTCTCTGATTTCTTCTTGTAAAAAAGCCCCTCCACCAACAGAAATAATTTTTAACCTTTGTTTACAAAAATGGTTAATTAAGTTTTTTTCCTTTTCACGGAAAGCCTTCTCTCCTATTGTATTGAATATTTCTGTAGTTGGCATATTAAATTCTGTTTCAATTTCTTTATCTATATCAACAAAATCCCTATATAATTTTTTAGCCACAATTTCCCCAATGGTAGTTTTACCCACACCCATGAACCCTATAAAAACGATGCTTTTTTCTCTAAGAGACATTTCTTTATTAGTCATTTTATAAGCACTCTTTCTCGATTTTTTAATTACAATTTTAACACTTGGAGAATAAACATTTATAAAAATGCTTCATTTAAAATTATAATATAGAATGATCAATTGGTGGGGAATAATTTTAATTTTTAGGAAATTAATTTAATCAAATATGCAATAAGAATACTCACTAACATATAACACGCTGCAAAGGAAATATTCCACATTCCCATTTTATAGGAATTAATCTTTAGTTGATCAGCTAAAATTGATACAGAAAGGTTATATGGACTGTACATAACAGTAGATAAACTACAAGAAATTAAGACAATGGTTAAAGAGATAGAAGATATCTCAGGTAAAATAGGATTTAATAACTCAGCAAGAAGAGTAATGGAAACTAAAGGATGAAACCCTACAAGGGAAGTAAATAAAAAATATGCTCCAATCATTAAATAAAGCAATAATGTTTTTTCTGTTACTGAACCGAAAGCAGATTGCAAGAAGGTTAGATGCCCGGAAAGAGATAACATTTCTACAAATAATCCTGCACTTAAAAACATAAAAAAATAATTAGATAATCCTTTTGTTCGCTCTTTCCAATGAGGTATCGTGATTAAAAAATATCTGTCCATTTTTCCAATAAACATAGCCCAAGCAATGGAGATTGGTATTAATACAAGAACTACTGAAAAAAGAAACCCCTTATTAAGAATGTGTTGTGATAATGAAACTAGTAGGATAAAAATAATCAGGAGAACCAACATTTCACGTATTTTTTTATAAATTCCTTTTAAAGATACTTCTGTTTTTTCTTCAATGATTAAAGGAGTATTCTTGTGTTTGAAAGCTGAAAGAATCCAGTCTGAGATAATAATTATGATTGCGAGAGAGAGCATTATCGGAAATACATGAAAATAACTACTTTTTGTTATATCTATCGATGTACTTACCATAACTTCCATCGGACTCCAAGTAAGACAAAGTGCATACGCACGTAGTAAATTTTGTGCATAAAACTTTTCAGACACCTTTTTTGGAAATTGATTTAATGTTCTATTTAAGGAATTGATTAATAATGGCAGAGTCGCAATGTTTAGGAATAAGCCAAGAAAATGACAAACAAGAGAACTGCGTCTATATAGTTTACTTAAGTGAGTGACTCCTTGCTGTAATAGCATACTAAGATTTTTGTCATAACGACCAACACGAATGAGAGAATTAATAAAAGGTAGAACTAAAAATAGCGAGAGGACCCCAAGCATCGATTCAAAATGCAAAAAAAATGTATACCAGGGGAGACCGTTATATATAAATAAGAAAACTCCACCTGTGAAAAAGCAAATGCCTGATATTAAATACAGTCCTGTAGCACGAAATAATGAAATGGCTAATGCAATCATAGCTAGTATTCCAATACTAAAAGTAAGGACAGGAACCGATATAAATTTAGATACAATATACAAGATGATAAGTGCTGTATAGACATAAATAATCATGTGTTAAACCTATTCCTTTCTTGAATAAAGTATAGTTATAAAATCATGAAATTAAATTTCTTATTCGCTCTAAAGCAATTCATTAAAATAATAATTTAACAAGAGAGTAAGATGTTCAATTTAATAAAAAGTGAGACTAGGTAGTCCGGTGGCGGGAAATTGTCTATTACACTTTAATAATTTGAACTAGTAATTGTTAAAAGACGTATAATTTGCAGTTTCGTTTTATAATAGAACAAATGAAATGTGTTACATCCCAAAATCATACCATTAGATTACTATATTCTTTACTTTTGTGCCAGTAGATGAAAATTAGTTCCGTCTAATGGAAAAATAGAGTTTAGTGCTTTAAGGCTATAACTATTAGTTCTTTGATTACCCGATCACCAATTAAAAGATTCTTAAAGTCATGTGGAACGAGGCATAATAAAGTGGATTCAGCTAAAAAGGAAATAAAGAAATTGACGTTTCGGGTTCATCGTACTATAATTTTGATTAATTGGACTAACCAATGGACCGGTTTGTCAATTAGACGGAGGAGGTCTATTTATGAGTAATGAAATATTTTTAGGTGTACGTAATGAAAGAATATACGAAAAAATAGTGGTACAAATTAGGCAATTAATAGAGGATGGAAAGTTAAAACCAGGCGATCGTTTACCAGGCGAGCGTGAACTGGCCAAAACTTTAGGATGCAGCCGCACTTCCTTACGGGAGGCATGTCGAGTGTTAGAGTCAGAAGGGCTCATCGTTTCGAAGCCTGGCGGTGGGAGATTTATTCAACAAGCTGACCAAAATATGACGGTGGAGTATCGTTTTAATACAGTAGACATGCTTGAAAAGACAGCCATTATCTACTTTTTGGAGGCAAGGGAAACCCTTGAACCAAGAATTGCAGAGTTAGCCAGTCAACGAGCCACTGAGGAAAACATTGCAAAGATGGAACAGGTCTTATTGAAAATGGAAGAAAGACTAAAACACCCCGACGAAATGGTAGAGGCAGATAGCAGTTTTCATTTAGCTTTAGCGGAAGCTACGCAAAACTTTGTGTTTGTATCCATGATGGAAGCAAAATTAAACATGAGCCGCCAGGTTCGGAAGCAAACCTTGCATTCACAAGAGCGATACCTCCAATCTTTAGCGGAACATCGAGCCATTTTAGAGGCAGTGAAACGTCGGAATGCTTCGGAGGCTATCGAAGCCACCCGTATTCATCTTCAACATATTCGGGATCATGTATTAGGAATTAACGATATAACAAAATAAAAGTAGTCTTTGGTGAAGTTTCTTTAGGAATGAGTAATTGCTGTAGAGATAGGGAGGAAAACTTGGCTATTGGTTAAGTGGGGGATTCCTGCGAACACCAGTGTATCCACCAGTTATGGAGCAGGCTCTACCCGTAGTCCCTACGGTGAACACTTTTTAGAATCTTGTGCGTTGAACTCACCGCACAAGATTCTGCTTGGTTTTCGCTACTTTGATACGTGCGGGGCGACTGAACGTTGAAGATTTTACGTGACAGACGTTTTTCCTGTCACAACCTTATATCTTCAGTTTTCAAAGAACAACCTGTACAGGCAGATTATCCTATAAGAACAAGTGTTTCGCTATGCAAAAAGGCGATTCATCTCCCACTTATTTTTGGGCTACGCCCTGCACAAAATGGAAGTGGGAGTCTTCTTGCCTAAAATGATAAAAATTATCGAGTTGGTCCGGATCCCGATAATTTTAACTTCTAACCAAAAGGATACCTTTTTCTTTAAAGGGTATCCTTTTTGATGTCATAGCTCTAATTCTCATAAGCAACGTATCAGGCTTCCATTAATGAAGTAAGGAAGTAATCATTGATTAAGAAGTTTTTCAGGATATTCTAATAGGAATTTTTATTGGTGAAAGTAACCCATTTTGGAAGATATTAAAAAAGCAGCATCTTTAACAATTTTTTGGTAATTTTTTATGTTTTCTAGAGAAAATCTACTCGTTGGTCCAGAAATCGAAAGGGATGCCTTGACTACTCCATCTAGATTAAAAATCGGTGATGAAACAGCTGAAGAGCCAATTTCTTCTTCGTCAATACTACTACAAGAGTATGTTGTTTTCATTTCTTTCAATTCATTCACTAAATCTGGTTTGGGGTTGGCTGCAGTTTCTAAAACCATTTTGATAAATTCGCTATCTTGAAAAGCGAGTATTGCTTTCCCGCCAGCACCCGCCCATAAAGGATGTTTTGCTCCAATTTTTATGCTATGACTTATAGTATTAAGTCCCAGAGATTGCTCAATACACACTCTATAAGTACCATCTAAAATGTGTAAGTTAATGGTTTCCTTTGTTTCATCCCGTAATGTATCCATAATAGGTTTTGCAATAGTTTTTAACTCAATGGATTTACCAGCTATATGACCCAAATAATAAATTTGTTTACCCAGCTTATATTTAAGCGTCGATAAATCCTTTTCTACATACCCATTTTGTTCTAAGGTTGCCAAAAGTCTAGTTGTTGTAGATTTAGCCAGTCCTATCTTTTCAGAAATTTGAGTGAGATTTAATTCAGGTTGTGCTTCACTAAAGCAAGCAAGAATATCCAACGCTCTTTGAACGGTTCGTATTCCTTGTCCTCCACTTTCTTTTTCAGATGGCATCTTTTCATCATCCTTTTATGTTTAATAAATTCGTTTGTTATTTTAAGTGAATTCCACTGGTTGGAACTCATTTACATCCTACACTGAATTTAATTTGCAATCAAGTCTTTTAGGTTCCATTATTCCTTATCAGGAAAACACTCACAAGTTCAAGTTGTATTACGGAATCTAATATAATAGTTAGGAACAATCAAACCCGAGAACTTAACTAGGATATAGAGGAAGAGCATCAATTCATCAAGAAAGAAGTTTTTCTCATGTTAGGATTAAGAATGTATGAAATATATTTACATATTGCAAGCCATTGAAGGCATATATATAACAAAAAAGTCGACTTTACCAATTGGTAAAGTCGACTTTTTTTGTTGGCAATGTTTTATTTATTCCTCCCTTTTTCTTTCTAAAAAGTGACCATCCTTCACGTCAAACAACGTTGTTTCCTGAGCGAATGTATTTATTGCCTGATTTGAAATGGGTTCATTTAACTTAAATATCAGTTTTCATTTTTTAATTTTCAAAACAAGTTCTTTTATTAATATAGATAATTTTTTATACAAAAGGTGACTATATCTCAATAGTTCATAAAGATTTTTTAAAATTTTATCTTTATGAACTATTGAAAGATTCTAAAAATTAATATACAATCACTTTAAAGTTACATACAGTGAAAATAGATTCCATTGTATGTAACTCAATATAATTCGTTATAAGAATTACAGACAAAGAGGGGAGTTCAGAAAATATTTATACTCTATTTTCTTAATTTAAGTCCAAGGTAACTGACAAAATATCATTTAGAAAGCTAGGTGATAAAACATGATAAAAACGAATGTAAAAAAAGCACATCCTTATATTAATGGGGAATGGATTACTTCAGAGAGGGAAATCGTTTTAATCAAAAGTCCTTACTCCGGAGAGGTCATTGGCGAGCAAGTACTCGCAACGCAAGACGATGTTGAAAAGGCTTTAGCCTCTGCTTATGAAGCGAAAAAACAAATAGCTAAGATCCCTTCCTATGAACGAGCCAAGATTTTAAAACGTGCAGCCATGTTACTAGAACAAGAGAAAGAGAGATTTGCCAGGCTTATTTCTTTTGAATTAGGAAAACCGTTAAAAAACACGATTGATGAGGTATCCCGTTCCATTGAAACATTAGAGCTGTCAGGTGAAGAAGCGAAACGATTAATGGGAGAAACATTACCGGGCGATGCCTCTGAAAGAGGAACAAAAGCCATCGCGGCTACGTTCCGTGTGCCGGTTGGCGTGGTAGCGGCTGTTACACCATTTAATGCTCCGCTTAACCTTGTTTGTCATAAAGTGGGTCCGGCATTTGCAGCAGGTAATAGTGTGATTTTAAAGCCGGCACCGCAAACGGCGTTGATTGCGACGGAGCTGTTAAAGCTGTTACTGGAGGCGGGACTTCCTGAAAACGCTGTCAACATGGTGCTTGGTGGAGTCGAAATCGGTCAGCAAATTGTAAAGGATGACCGCATCAATGTCATTTCGTTTACCGGTGGGGTAGTGGCTGCCAGGAATATATGTGAATTAGCCAAGATGAAAAAAGTCCTTCTTGAATTAGGTGGAAACGCTTCTACGATCGTCCACGAAGATGCAGATGTAAAGCGTGCTGCCGCTATGTGCGCGAGAACAGGCTTTAGTAATTCAGGACAAAGCTGTATTTCCGTCCAAAGAATTTATGTGCATCAATCCATTGTTCCAGCATTTACGGACCTGTTAAAAGAAGAGGTATTAAAACTTAAAATTGGAGATCCTTTATTGCCAGATACGGATGTTGGCTGTTTAGTCGATACAAACGCAGCGAAACGGGTGATGGATTGGATTGATGAATCTGTTCAGCTGGGGGCGACCGTGGTATGTGGGGGTAAACAGCGCGGCGCGACAGTAGAGCCAACGGTTCTATTAAATCCTCCGAAGCACAGCAAAGTCGTTTGTCAAGAAGTGTTTGGACCGATTGTGAGTATCATTCCTTATGAAACGATTGAAGAAGCAATTGCAGAGACCAATGACTCTTCCTTTGGACTCCAAGCAGGATTGTTTACAAATCAAATGGATTTGGCTTATAAAGTCGCTCACTCACTGGAAGTCGGTGGAGTGGTGATTAATGGAACGTCGAACTTCAGACTGGATCACTGGCCTTACGGCGGTGTGAAGAACAGTGGAATTGGGCGTGAAGGCCCTCGTTACGCGATTGAGGATATGACGGAAACCAAAATGATTGTGTTGCAGCTCCCTGTTAGTGAATAAAAACAATGAACATTGAAATGAAAGCGTTGCAAGAAATGAGAAAGAAGTAATAAAGAGCATTCATAATCAATTACTTCTATTATTTATAGGAAACGAGAGAGTAGTTGAACTGGTGGTGAAGAAAATGTTGGGATTATATTTGAACAAACCAGGTGATTTAGAATTAAAAGAATTTCCGTCTTCATCTCCTTTAAAAGAGGATGAAGTAAAGATTAAATTAACGTATGGCGGGATTTGCGGATCAGATATTCGGGTTTTTCAAGGGAAGGTGAACTATGCTTCCTATCCTATCCGCCCTGGTCATGAATTAATTGGGACGATTATTGAGGCGAGTAAAGACGCAAAATATAAAGTTGGATCGAAAGTCGTCGTTCAACCAAATTCATTTTGCGGTGAATGTGATCTTTGTTTAAAGGGGAAAATCAACATTTGTCGTCATAGGCAATCGTTAGGTATTAATACGGATGGTGGATTCTCCAAAGAGTTTGTTATTTCATCCAAATATGTATTGCCGATTCCTGATGGCATGCCGGATGAAAGAGCCGTGTTAATTGAACCATTTGCGGTCATCGTTCATGCGTTTAAAAAGGTTACGATTACAAAAGGTACTTCGGTTGCGATTATTGGTTGCGGTACGGAGGGAATGCTGGCGGTTGCACTGGCCACTTATTTAGGGGCTGATGTAACAGCCATCGATATTAACCAAGAGAAACTGGATAAAGCAAAGAGTTTCGGGGATATCAAAACTGCTCATCCTCAAGAGATTCAAAATGAAACGTTTGATGTGGTCATTGAAGCGGCCGGGGTAAAACAGTCAATTGAACAGGCAATAGATATCGCAAGTCCTGGTGGATCCGTGGTTTTAGTTGGTATCGCACCAGAAGCTAATTTTCCTGTCGTTCGTGTGGTAAGAAATGAATTGACGTTATATGGAACGATCATTTATGATTTCTCATCTGATTTCTTACAGAGTATGGAATATCTAATGCAGGATGAATTTAATGTTGAACCGATCATTTCAATGATTATTCCTTTCACTGAGTATAAACGGGCCTTTGAAGCGGCTGTTTCCGGAAAGTATGGAAAAATTATTTTGAATTTTAAGGAGGAACAAAGTCAATGAATAATCTCATTTCCCATCAATTAGTTAAGTATTTGGAAGACAGAGGAATTGAACACATTTTTGGTCTTTGCGGACATACAAACATTGCGGTTTTAACTGCCTTAGAAAATAGTTCGATCAAATTTGTCAATGTCAGACACGAACAAATCTCTGCCCATATGGCTGACGGATATGCGAGAGCTAAAAAACAAACCTCTGTTTTATTAAGCCATTTAGGGCCTGGCCTAACCAATGCTGCTACAGGAGTTGCCAACGCAGCTTTAGACTCTATTCCAATGGTCGTGATTGCCGGGGATGTTCCAAGTCACTACTACGGTAAACATCCGCATCAGGAAGTCAACTTGCATGCCGATGCTTCGCAGTATGAAATTTATCGTCCGTTTGTTAAGCGTGCATGGCGTGTGGATCGTCCTGATTTATTTCCTGAAATTATGGAGAAGGCTTTCCAACTGGCGGAAAGCGGAAATCCAGGACCGGTTTTAGTATCGGTACCAATGGATATTTTCTCGAAAGAAGTGGATCCGGCGTTATTTGAGAAGTTAAGCCACAATACGAAAGCGCTTCACAAGCCTTCTATTGATGATGTTACAGCGAAAAAAATCATCCAAACCCTTGTGAATGCCAAAAATCCTCTCTTCTATGTAGGTGGAGGTATTATGCTGGCAGATGCAGCGCATGAATTGAGAGAACTAGTTGACCATTTGAGTATTCCGGTTGCTCATTCTCTTATGGGAAAAGGCGCTGTTTCCGATGACCATCCATTTACATTAGGAATGACAGGATTCTGGGGAACAAAGTTTATTAATGATAAATGTAAGGAAGCGGACTATATTTTTGCATTAGGCACTCGTTTCGCTGAAGCCGATTCTAGCTCGTGGGAGCCGGAATATACCTTTAATTTCCCTCCTACTAAATTAATTCAGATTGATATTGACCCGAGTGAAATCGGCCGGAATTATCCAGTCGAAATTGGGGCAGTAGCGGATTTAAAACAAGCGTTAACCGTTCTGAACCGTGTGGCCAAAGAATTAGTACCAGAAGGATTACAAAATGAGGAGCTTAGACAAGAAATTGCTGCTTACCGAGAAGAATTCAAAAACAGCAATCAAAAATTTATTACAGACAATTCCTTCCCAATGCAGCCTCAACGCATTTTAGAAGAAGTCCGCGAAGTCCTTCCGAAAGATGCGTACATTACAACAGATGTAGGCTGGAATAAAAATGGAGTAGGACAGCAGTTTCCAATTTATGAAGCAGGAAGCATTTTAACACCAGGCGGTTTCGCCACAATGGGGTTTGGCGCTCCAGCGGCCTTAGGAGCAAAAATTGCGCAGCCGGATAAAGTGGTCGTTTCGTTGGTAGGAGACGGCGGTTTTGGACAAAATCCTGCTTTGCTTGCTACAGCGGCTGAAGAAAATATCCCGGTTGTGTGGATCATCATGAACAATTATGCGTTCGGTACGATTGCAGGATTGCAAAAAGCCCATTACGGCACAACTCTTGGTACGTTGTTTGAAAAAGACGGAAAACCTTATTCGCCTGACTATGCAGCGATCGCAAAAGCTTATGGCGTAGAAGGAATTAAAATTGAATCGGCGGAAGAGTTTAAGCCGGCTTTACAACGGGCCATTGAGTCCAATAAACCAGTTGTCATTGATGTAGCCATGTTAAACAACCCGGTACCAACTGCTGGACACTGGAACATCATGGATATTTATTCTCCAGGTAAGAAGGTTCACCACGTATCTGTTTAAATCTAAAAACACTATACGATTGGAGGAATAAAAGAAGATGACCAAACAATTCTCCCTAGCTCATCTTACAGTGCTTGGTTGTACACCACCAGAGATGACGTACCTTGCCGCGAGAGCTGGCTATGATTTCGTTAGCCTTAGACCCATTTATATGGGACTGCCTGGCGAGCCTAACTATGCGTTAGCTGAAAATAAACAGATGATGCGGGAAACGAAAGCTGCACTTGCTGAAACAGGAGTCAAGCTTCTTGACATCGAACTGGCACGGATATGTGATGACGTTAATCCAAAGAAATATGTACCTGCTATGGAAGTTGCGGCTGAACTCGGCGGACGACATGTTCTTAGCAGCATATGGACGAACGATCGCAATTTATATATGGAGCGTTTTACTGAACTTTGCGAGCTGGCTAAACCGTTCGGACTGACAATAGAATTAGAGTATGTTCCGATTGCGAGTGTGACCAATCTTGAGGGAGCTCTTGATGTTCTTCGTACAGCAAACCAGGAAAATGCTGGCCTTATGATCGATATCCATCATTTTCATCGCGCAGGGGATAAGGTAGAGGATTTGGACGCAGTGCCACGCGAATGGTTCCGTTATCTCCATCTTTGCGATGCACCTGCGGAAATTCCGACATCAAAAGAAGCGATGACCAAAATCCTGCGTGAGGCACGTTTGTACATAGGAGAGGGCGGTATTGATATTGCGAGTATCGTGAATCGGATTCCTGAGATTCCTTACTCGATTGAGCTGCCACACGACAAACGCGCTCAGGCATTAGGTTATGAGGAACATGCGCGACGTTGCTTGCAGACTGCGAAAACGTATCTCGAAGCATACTCGTTTCAGAGTTGCTAGTAAACGCAGGTAGAGTAAATGTACATGGATTTTGAAAACGTAGACTCATTTCGCAAAGGCGTGATGAGTCTATATATAAAAGTTGTTTCTATAGATATAACATCAAATGAACCCATTGAGAAATGTTACGTGGCATGAAGTGGAAATCGTATTGAATTATAAGATAGCGCTTACGTATATTCGCAAGATATTTGCTGATTGCCATAGTCCATCTCATTAAAACAAAGGAGGAGATCATATGAAAAAGATTCTGATGCTGCATGGAATCAATCACGACATGTTTGGGAAGAGAGACCCTATTCAATATGGCACGGTTACCTTGGAAGAAATCGACACGAAATTGAAGGCGCTTGCAGAGGAGCTGGGGGTTGAAATAGAGAGTTTTCAGACCAATCATGAAGGCGAGATGTGTGAAAGGATTCATCAAGCCTTTTTAGAGAACAAGGATGCCGTTATCATCAATGCAGGTGCATGGACTCATTATAGTTATGGATTGCGTGATGCTCTTGCGATTCTCACTGCACCAATTATTGAGATTCATATGTCTAATATTCACGCAAGAGAAGAGTTTCGTCATCATTCGGTTTTTGCTGAAATTGCAAAAGGCCAAATCTGCGGATTCGGGGTCGACAGCTACCTCCTTGGCTTAAGGGCAGCCGTAGCGGCGATAAAATAGTATGGATCATGGAGGGACTGCCTATTAGTATCGGCTTGTTCCTCTCTTGTCTAGTCATGCACAAAAATTATACAGAATTTTCTGGTTAAATTGAAACAAATGTCGAAATTTTTGATATACTCATACTATTGCTCCAAACGAGAAGTGTAATCGGTACAGGAAAGAAAAATTTCATAACGATAAGTATAATAAATGAGTAAAATAATAACGCTTACAAATATTATTTAGTTACTTGTCAAAATTTCTTTCTATGTAAAACTATAAGAAGTAGGTTGCTGAAACAGTTTGATTTATTAACTTTCAATTCTGTTGATTTAAACAATTCCTGTTTCAGATTGTAAGTATCAACTATTCTAATTATATGAATACCTGTACTATTTAAATTAACCGGTTTTATGGAAAACCTTTGCCGGTGGATAGGGGTTGTTGGGAATGTATATAAAGGCAGCATTAGGGATGTACATCAGCTACTTTTTACTTGGTATGGTGAATATCATCCTTATTTCAAATATGACTTCGTTAACGGGGCAGTGGAATACGGACAGCGCTGGAATTAGTTATATTATTTCTGCAATCGGAATCGGAAAGTTACTTACTTATGCACTATCGGGCCGTTTATCGGACAAGTTTGGAAGAAAGCCACTCGTTATTTTCGGGTCTTTTGGCTTAGCTATTTTCTTGGCTGGGATTCCGTTGGCTCCAAGCTATCAAATTGCATTTGCGCTTGCGTTTTTAGCAGGAGTTTCCAATTCGGCGCTCGATGCAGGTGCGTATCCAGGTTTAGTTGAGATTTTTCCAAAGTCGGCTGGTTCGGCCAGTGTAATGGTCAAAGCTTTTATGGCAGTTGGTACAGGACTGTTACCGATAATGATTTCGTTTATTGCAAGTAAGGAGATGTTTTACGGCTATGCTTTTTTTGTACCGGCTGTTATTTATTTTCTAAATACGCTATTTCTGTTTACTGTCTTTTTTCCCAATCATCGAACAGTGCAAACTCCCGAAGTGGATCAGGACAATGGAAGCACTAAGTTTCTCTCAGAGCCAAATTTTAAGAAAGAGGGGCTTGCCCTTGTTGTGATCGGCTTCACTTCCACAGGGCTATTTACTGTAGCTCAAATATGGCTGCCGTCTTTTGGCCAGCAAGTGCTAGGGATGACAGAGGTTCATTCAATTAAATTGCTCAGCTATTACAGTGTCGGGATGTTTGTGTCTGTCTTATCCTTAGCTGTATTATTGAAAAAGTTCTTACGTCCGGTCACAGTCCTTGTGATTTATCCCATCATTACGTTTATTTCGATTGTGACAATTTTAACGATTAGATCAGCCGAAGTTGTATCGGTAGCTTCATTTTTCGTCGGTTTTTCAACAGCGGGTATTTTCCAATTATCAATTGCAACGATCACTGAAATCTTTTGGAGAAAGAAAGGAACCGTGACAGGAATTCTTGCTACAGCGGGGGGACTTGCCTCTGTCGTGATGCCGTTGGTGACAGGTATGTTGTCGAAAACTGGAAATATTAAGATCATCTTTATTTTCGATGCACTTCTGTCGGTCATTGGTTTAGTGTGTGCGTTATTTGTTTTTTTCCGTTATAGAAAATTAGTCAATGGCCATGGTGGAAAAGATTTTAACAAGAGTGCTGGAAAAATAATTGATAAGATATCTTAAAAAGCAATTCATTCAATCTTTGACGCTCTAGAAGACAAGCCAGATCTGAAACCCGTTCGTTCTGCTCATAGTAATGAGACAGCCGCTGGTGGACTATTCAATTTTTTCGCCAATTTAGCAGGAATTTTTACACCAATGTTAATCGGATTTATTAAGGAAATCCATTAATCTTTATTTAGCAATAAATCGTGATAAAGACAGTGTGTCAAAGTATGGGCTTTTATAGATAGGCTATATTAAAGTTTAATGTTAATTTTCGAATGAATGAGTCAAAAATGGTAAAAATCAATATTGTTCTTTAACAAAGCTTATAGGTAAAAAGAAGAGTAGTTGAAAGCACAAAAATATCTTTTTGAGTCACCCTAACCCTAAAGAAACCATCATTTTCCCTAATTTGTTGAGTAATCAATGAGTTAGAGAAAATGGTGATTTTTTTTTGCGAGACATATTAATTTGTAACTAATAAAGGGTTTTTTGTTGGTAACAGTTAGTAAAAGGGGAGAATACATATGTTGACTAAAAGAGCTCAAGCGTTGACGTGTGAATTCTACTAGAATGAGAGCCTAATTTTCTTGTCATTAAAGATGTAAATACTACTATCTTTTTTCCATGGCTATTGAGCTGACTTATATAGCTATATATATGGAGAAGAGGGAAAGTTATAGTGTTTAAATCTTTTTTATTTTGTCCATAATGGTACACGAATAACTAGTTGAAATTGAAGTGTAACTGTGGATCTTATATAGAGAAAAAGAGGTATGTAAATGATTTTTAGGAGGTCTAAAAGTAATAGAATAAATCAAGCTCGGCAGGATGAGAAACAGGAAGACTTGCTTTCTTCGAACTTGGATCAAAATCTCCAGGTTCTTTGTTCTCTCTATGAGGATTGCTCAGATGTAGTATTTCGTCCTTTCTTGATTGGAGGACAACTAAAAGCGGAACTAATTTATATCGAGGGTCTATCGAATATTCAAGAAATGGATACAAATGTGCTTTCCCCGCTGATGCGAGAGACGAAAGGAGAACAAAGCACTCTTACCGGATGGCTGAAAGAAACAGTATCTGTTTCAAAGGTGAAAGAAGTGAAAACTTCGGATGATTGTATTAGGCAAATATCCACAGGTAATCCAGTCATATTGGTTGATGGTGAAAATCGCGGGGCGGCTTTAGGATTGGCTCAATGGGAGAAGCGTTCGATTGAGGAACCCACTTCTGAATCGGTTGTAAAAGGACCGCGTGAAGGATTTGTAGAAACACTAGGAGTGAATACATCACTACTACGAAGAAGGATCAGAAGTCCCCAATTAAAAATGAGGTCGATGAAAGTGGGGCGGTATACTCAAACCGAAATCACAATCGCTTACATAGAAGGAATCGCAGACAAAACTCTGATTAAAGAGGTTACGAATCGGCTGCAACGAATTGAGATCGATGGAATATTAGACAGCGGTTATATTGAGGAAATGATGGAGGATCAGCCCTTTTCGCCTTTTCCCCAGATTATGAGTACCGAACGACCTGATACGGCTGCTGCTAGTTTGCTGGAGGGACGTGTTGTCATTCTCGTCGATGGCAGTCCTTTTGGATTGATTGCGCCCACGACGCTCTATTCATTGCTTCAATCTAGTGAAGATTATTATCAACGATTTGTATTGAGTTCAGCTATCAGATGGTTACGTTATTTATTTGTGGTACTTTCGCTTCTGCTTCCTTCAATCTATGTGGCGGTCTTAAGTTATCATCAAGAAATGGTACCAACGAAACTCATCCTTAGTATGGCAGCTTCTCGGGAAGCTGTTCCGTTTCCTGCCCTCGTAGAAGCATTGATTATGGAAATTACCTTTGAAGCATTGCGTGAAGCAGGGGTCAGGCTTCCTAAGCAGGTTGGTGCTGCTGTCAGTATTGTAGGGGCCCTGGTCATTGGTCAAGCCGCCATTCAAGCCGGCTTAGTTTCGGCTCCGATGGTCATGGTGGTGGCGCTGACGGGAATTGCTTCTTTTACCATTCCCCGCTACAACTTTGGAGCTTCCATAAGACTGTTGCGCTTTCCGATGATTTTTCTTGCCGGCACACTCGGATTACTTGGGGTAATGCTTGGCCTACTCGTCATTCTCACCCATTTATGCACCTTGCGTTCCTTCGGTATACCTTATCTCTCCCCAATGGCTCCAATGAAGGGAAGGGACATGAAAGATGTGCTGGTACGGGCCCCTTGGTGGATGTTGAACACACGCCCTCATTTAACAGGGGAGTACAATCAATACCGACAAGCGCCTCATCAAAAACCGGACCCAAAAAATGGGGGTGAAACAGAATGATGGAGAATGGAAAAATATCTGCGTTGCAAATGGCAATGATGATTTATCCTGGCATTATAGCGACCGGCATTCTTTTTTTACCTGCCACCTCGTTTGATTATGCAGGACGTGACCTGTGGTTGTCCCCCATTTGGGCGTCTGTTATAGGATTTCTTACAGTACTTATGGTAACTAAGTTGAACCAGTTCTATCCGAAAGAGACCATCATCCAATACAGTACGCACATTCTAGGAGCGATTCCAGGGAAAGTTATCGGGGCTGCCATTTTGCTTTTTTATCTGCATGGGACCAGCAACGTCATCTGGCAGTATGGAGAGTTCGTGATTAGTTACTTTCTTCCTCAAACTCCGCAGATTGTCGTGCTGGGAAGTATGATCCTGGTTTGTGCTTTTGCCGTACGCGGGGGCGTAGAAGTAATGGGAAGGCTTGCGGAAATGATTGTTCCCATTTTTCTATTGCTTTTTCTATTCATCGTGATCCTTCTTCTTCCGGACGCAGAAGCGAAACATCTATTTCCAATCATGGGGAAAGGAATCACGCCTTCGATGAAGGGAGCCGCGTTCTCGAATATCTGGTTCGGCCAATTCTTCTTCTTCTCGTTTTTTCTCGCTTTTGTAACGGACCGACAAAAAGGAAGGAAATGGGGGGTCATTTCGGTCATTGCTGTGCTGCTGACGATGGTGGTGACAAACCTCATGACTCTTTTGGTATTTGGAAATGCCACAGGCAACTTTGGTGCTCCGTTAATGAACGCTGTTCAATATATTAGTGTTGCTGATTTTCTATCCCATCTTGAAGCCCTTGTCATGGCTATTTGGATTGCAGGCGCGTTTATGAAAATATGTGTGTTTTATTATGTAGTAGTATTGGGAACGGCCCAATGGCTGAATCTCTCAGACTATCGTCCGATTGTTTTCCCACTTGGCTTTTTAACGGTCTTATTGGCGATTTGGCAAATTTCAAATGTCTCAACATTCATTAGCTATAATCGAACAATTGACGTTTTTTTAAACCCAATTATCCAAACGGCTATCCCGATGTTTCTTCTGCTTGTTGCTTCCATACAAAAAGGGATTCGTAAGAAAAAGGAGGAACAAAAAGGATGAAAATCCTCTCGTTTTTTTTCGTTTGGACGAGTCTATTTCTGCTTACCGGTTGTTGGGATCGAACGGAACTGAATGATGTCGCCCTTATAAGAGGAGTCGGTTTAGATCAAAAGGATGACAACCGAATAGAAGTAACTGTTGAAATATCCGTTCCTCAAATGCAGATTGGTGAAGGAAGTAGCGGAGGTAGCGGCGGAGGCGGTCAAACACTAATTAGAACGGGACAAGGAGTTACCATTGCGGATGCTTTAGAGCAGTTGAAAGAAAGAATTCCAAGAAAAGTCTTTTGGGGCCATTCAGAAGTGCTCGTGATTGGTGAGAAGCTGGCCAAAGAAGGAATTCGTGACCACATTGATTTTTTTATTCGTCATCCTGAGCCTCGGATTAGATCATATGTGTTTGTCACGAAAGGAAACGCAAAGGATGTGATGGCCTTGCAGCCCCCTATTGAAAAAAGCTCAGCCGAAGTGCTGCGGGAATTGGCTGTATCTGAGGTGTTGATGAATGTGACGTTAATCGAGTTACTTCAAATGTTAAAAGGAGATGCAGCAGCTCTTCCGATGATTGATCGATTGCCGCCAGAAGAGGGCCAAAATCCCTTACAAACGATTGCGTATATTAACCGTACGGCTGTTTTTAAACAGGGCAAAATGATAGACACGATTGATGATAAAGTGACGAGGGGAGTGCTTTGGCTAAGAGATGAAATCAAAGAGGCCAGCGTCACCACAAAACCAAAAGGAGCAGATGGGTATATCTCGATGACTATTATTCGAGCGGACACGGAACTCATCCCAAAAATCAAGGGTGAAAAGTGGGAAATGACGGTTAAAGCAGTAACAGAAGACGATGTAATTCAAAATGAAAGCAATTTAAAATTGGATAAACTACAAAATAATAAAGTGCTGGAAAAAGAGTTGGAAAAAGAGATTGAAGAACGTTTACAATTAACGATCGATCAAGTACAAAAAGAAATGAAAGCAGATATTTTCGGTTTCGCAGAGGCCTTTGAGCGAAAATACCCTAAAAAATGGAATAAAGCAAAAGATGACTGGGAGGAGATATTTCCTACGGTTGAGGTGATATTTGATATCGAGGCCCATGTTCTTAGAACGGGTGCGGGAAGCGCTCCGTAATGAGGTGAAGAAACTTGACTTGGTTTTTTATAATTGGCATAACGCTAGTAGTCGCTCTTATGGTTCTATATGAATGGCCAAGAATGAGTCAAAGCCAAAAAAGAGAGAAATCAGTCTTTGTCATACTGGTCACAATGGAGTGGTTACTCGCAATCCTTCTTCTTTTCTTTCCAGACTTGCCAAGCCCAGTCCAAATGCTGGAGGCTGTTTTTCAACCATTTAGTAAGGTTTTTGAGAAATAGCTGTTAAAAGTATTCAATAACTCTTTATTGATGATCATATCTTCTTAAGCAAACTTTCTTCTTTCTGTTGAATAGTTATAGGAAAAGCAGCTAAGGCTTTCAAAAAAGACCTTGGCTGCTTGGTCTCTCTTATTTTACTAATCGCATTGTCTTTTAAATCAATATATGAAAAATTCATTCCCTGTTGTTGGAAAGAAAGTCTTCCAGAGTTGCAATGGCCTGTTGTTCATCATTACCATTTGCAATTAGGGTAAGTTCTTCCCCTTTTCTAATTGCTGCAGCCATAACTCCCATAATACTTTTACATTCTACTAATCTTCCGTTTTTAGCTACCTTTATTTCGCTGTTAAAAGATGATGCTTTTTGCACAAATTCGGTAGCAGTTCGAGCTTGAAGACCATGTGGCAGCCGAACGATAACCCTTTTTTTCTATCATAGACAATCATTCTCTCCTTCACTAATTATTTATATAATATAAGTTGTTATCTGCTTTTAAATAAAACCCACGGCAATGTCGTAGGTTTTTAGTATTGCGTCATTTACATAATTGCTAAATCTTTTGCTTAACTAATGCTTACAAAGGAATTAGAAAATCTATTTTTCTATCTATTAATATCATGGTGAAGAGATTTCTTCATTTTTGTTATCATTCTTGCAGAATTTACAAGATAGTCATCACTTTTAATAGGGTTTATCGAACTACTGGTTAGTCCGATTTGTTTCATGTCGGTATTATCAGAATGTTCGATGAAAATCAAAGGTTTTTTAATAGTGAAAATCTAATGAGTGTCTAATATGAAAACACTTTTATTGGTAAGATAACAGCGATTAATACAATTAAAAAATAAATATCTTGACGGTTCAGATTTATCTGACTATAATCTAGATAACTGGACTAACCAATAGTCCAATAGACCAATAGTCCGATTGTGATAAAAAGGCTTAGACATAAGTGATCCAATGTTTTTAGGTATGTGTAATGAAAGAATATACGAAAAAATAGTGGTGCAAGTTAGGCACTTAATAGAAGGAGGAAGAATAATGCTTAAACAAAATTATGGACCTTTAACAGGTGTTCAAATCTTAGATATATCAACGATGATTGCTGCTCCTTTCGGGGCAACCTTATTAGCAGATTTAGGAGCGGAAGTGACGAAAGTGGAGCTTCCGGGAAAAGGGGACACGCTCCGAACAGTCGGACCGTGGAAAGGAACCGAGCCTTTAAGGTGGCCGGGATTAGCCCGCAATAAGAAATCTGTTACGTTAGATATTCGCACAGACGAAGGGCGGGAAATCTTTAAAAAGTTAATTAGTCAAGTAGACGTTTTAATTGAGAATTTCCGTCCAGGTACATTGGAAAAATGGAATTTAGGCTATGAAGAACTGAAAAAAGTGAATCCTCGATTGGTGATGGTACGTGTTTCCGGTTATGGACAAACAGGTCCATATCGAGAAAAAGCAGGGTTTGGAACTCCAGGTACTGCGTTTAGCGGACATACGGCTATCCAAGGCTACCCGGATCGACCGCCGGTCAGCCCTTCGTATTCTTTATTGGATTACATTACAGGTGTTTATGCGGCTTTTGCGACGGTAAGCGCTCTCTATCATCGGGAGGCAAACGATCAGCCAGAAGGACAAGTAGTGGAAATGGGTCTGTATGAATCGCTTTTCCGTATGCTGGAGTTTTTAGTTGCTGAGTATGATCAAAACGGTAAAGTGAGAGAAAGAAGTCCTGGTCTCGCAGGCCATTCAAGCCCGGCAGGTACATATGAGACAAAGGATGGGAAGTTTGTTGTTCTTGTTTGCAGCACAGATTCCACCTTTAACCGTCTGGCAGAAGCGATGGAAAGAACGGATATGCTAACAGATCCGCGCTATTATACGAATTCGGAACGGTTAAAGAATGATCATGAAGTGCAAGAACTTGTATCTGGTTGGATTCGTCAGCATACCCAAAAAGAATTGCAGGAAAAATTGGATTCCTTTGGTGTTCCCGTCAGCCCTATTTATACAATTGAAGACATCTTTAATGATCCTCATTACCAGGCAAGAGAAAACATCGTCGAGGTCGAGCATCCGCGTTTAGGAACGATTAAAGTACCAGGAGTTGTTCCAAAGTTTTCAAGTACACCGGGGGCTATCCGCCACCGCGCACCGGAATTAGGGGAGCATAACGAAGAAATCTTAGGTGGAAAACTTGGTCTATCGGCAGAAGAGCTTGCTGTACTAAAAGAGAAGGGGGTTATTTAACATGAGTGGATTAAAAGAGATGGTGCTGCCTTCTAAGGTTACGATCTGTGAGGTCGCGCCGCGTGATGGGTTCCAAGCAGAAACGGAGTGGATTCCGACGGAGCAAAAAATCCGTATTGTACGTGAATTAGCGAAAACAGGTATTCAGTCGATGGAAATTACGTCCTTTGTTCATCCGAGAGCGATTCCGCAATTGAAAGACGCAGAGGAAGTAGTGAAAAGTGTTCAAGATTTAACAGGAATCAAATTCCGTGCATTAGTTCCTAACGTCAAAGGAGCACAGCGTGCCATTGACGCTGGAATTAAAAAATTAAAGCTTATGCTATCTGCAACAGATGCTCATAGCTTATCGAATGCTAACTGTCTTGTTGAGGAAGCACAAAATGGTTTTTACCCTATTATCGAGCTGGCAGAAAAACATGGAGTCAAAGTCGGAGGTTCGATTTCTGTAGCCTTTGGATGTCCTTATGAAGGGAAAGTGCCAGTGGAGCGTATCGCTGCCATTGTCGAACGTTACACAACAATGGGAATTGATGAGATTTCATTAGCTGATACAACGGGCATGGCGAATCCTAAGCAGGTGTATGATATGTTAGGGCAATTAAAAGGAAGCTTCCCAAACATGACGTTCTCTATGCATCTTCATAATACTCGAGGAATGGCCCTTTCAAATGTCGTAGCAGCATTACAGCAGGGAATTGTTCATTTTGACAGTTCCATTGCTGGATTAGGAGGATGCCCATATGCACCTGGCGCAACTGGAAACATTGCCACTGAAGACGTTGTTCATGCGTTAACAGAGATGGGAGTTGAGACAGGGATTGACCTTAATAGTCTGATTAACGTAGCGAAGGATGTAAGGCAAACAATCGGCCATGACGGGGGAAGTTATATGCTTCAGGCTGGTCCATGTTCACAATTATATGCTAAACCAAAGGTTCAAGAGAAACTGGGAAGTTAAAATAGATTGGGATAACAGGCGGCCTTATTAGACAAATTAAAAAAGTAGTTTTTTAGAGTTATCAAATGATGTATGAATAAAAACTCTGCTTTCAAAATTCATAAAACTAGGTGATAAAGATGATAAAAACGACTGTAAGAAAATCACAACCCCATATTAATGGGGAATGGATTGTTTCAGAACGTGAAACCGTTTCTATTATAAATCCTTATTCGGGAGAAGTAATAGGTGAGCAAGTGTTAGCAACGCAAGAGGATGTTGAAAAGGCTTTAGCATCTGCTTATGAAGCTAAAAAACAAATTGCCAGTATACCTTCTCATGAACGAGCGAAGATTTTAAAACGTGCAGCTGTGTTATTAGAAGAACAGAAAGAAAGATTTGCAAAGATTATTTCTCTTGAATTAGGAAAACCGTTAAAAAATACACTTGATGAAGTATCACGTTCTATTGAAACATTAGAATTGTCAGGTGAAGAAGCGAAGAGATTAATAGGAGAAACGTTACCCGGTGATTCTTCTGAAAGAGGAACAAAAGCGCTCGCTTCTACTTTCCGAGTACCTGTTGGTGTCGTTGCGGCCATTACACCGTTTAATGCCCCTTTGAACCTTGTATGCCATAAGGTTGGACCGGCATTTGCGGCAGGAAACAGCGTCATTTTAAAACCATCTTCTCAAACGACGTTGATTGCGACTGAACTGTTAAAATTATTGCTGGAAGCAGGGTTTCCTGAAAATGCGATCAATATGGTTCTTGGCAGACGACAAATCGCACAACAAATTGTAAAAGATGACCGCGTCAATGTGATTTCATTCACCGGTGGAGTAGTGGCTAGTACAAATATATGTGAATTAGCAGGTATGAAAAAAGTGCTTCTTGAATTAGGTGGAAATGCTTCTACTATTATTCATGATGACGCGGATTTAAAACGTGCAGCTGCTATGTGTGCGAGAACAGGATTCAGTAATTCAGGACAAAGTTGTATTTCCGTTCAAAGAATCTATGTACATCAATCCGTGGTTCCAGAGTTTACGGAACTTCTAAAAGAAGAAGTTCTAAAGCTTAAAATAGGAGATCCTTTATTGCCAGATACAGATGTCGGTACTCTAGTAGATACTAATGCAGCAAAGCGGATTATGGAATGGATCAGTGAATCGGTCAATTTAGGTGCAAAACTAATATGCGGCGGCAAGCAACATGGTGCGACAGTGGAACCGACGATACTGTTAAACCCGCCTAAGCAAAGCAAAGTCGTTTGCGAGGAGGTATTTGGACCGATTGTGAGTATCATTCCTTATGAAACAATCGAAGAAGCAATTGAAGAGACAAATGACTCTTCCTTTGGACTCCAGGCAGGATTATTTACAAATCAAATGGATTTAGCTTATAAAGTTGCCCACTCACTTGAAGTCGGTGGTGTGGTCATTAACGGAACGTCGAATTTTAGACTGGATCATTGGCCTTACGGCGGCGTGAAGAATAGTGGAATCGGGCGTGAGGGCCCTCGCTATGCAATTGAAGACATGACAGAAACAAAAATGATTGTATTGCAACTTCCTGTTAATGAATAAAAGAAAAGGACAATGAACCTATCTATATCCTACAGTAGATTCAGAAGGAAATAAGATTGACTTTTAGTTAAGTACATCACGAGATACCCGAGCAGCCAAGGATTTTTTTAGCCTTGGCTGTTTGGTGTTCTACAATATCATGTGTCGTTATGCTTGATAAAAACCTTGTGTATCCTTTAGTCATTGAACAGAAAAGATGGTATTTGAAGGTGTCTTCCTTGTTTCCGATGCTTTTTGCAGTTTATGCAGGTAGGTTGTCGGATCGTGTTGGATTCCGTCTTCCCTTGGTTGCCGGTATGATTGGAACAAGTATAGCATTGCTGCTCCCCTATATGTTTAAAGATCAATTATTAGTTTTAATAGTGTCTCAATCCCCATTTGGATTATGAGGATTAAAGTATAATCTTTGTGTAAGCAATGACTAAACTTTGTTATTCCATTATTTTCATCAAATCACAAAAATCTGGAGTGTACCAGAATCAAAAATAGTTATAAGTCCAGCTGATTGGTCTCATAAAAGTGTAAAGTAATTTTCGAAGTAAAATAATACCATCAATATATTCCACTCTATTGTTCAATATCGTCACCTGTTCAAAGGTGGCGATATTAGTACAATATAACTAAGGCAAAACCTTAAAAAATAGGGGGTAAACAAAAATGGCACCAAAAATGAAAAGGCTTCCATTAGTGGCAGGTATGTTATCAGCTTCACTCCTTGTATCAACAGCATGTTCGAATGATGCTTCAGAAGATAAAAAAGACAACGCTTCTGGAGGAGCAAAGGGTGATGAAGTTGTTGTTGATATGTTCCAATTTAAAGTTGAAATCGCCGATCAATTGAAAGCGTTAACAGACCAATACACAAAAGAACACCCGAATGTGACATTCAACATTCAAACAGTGGGTGGCGGAGCTGACTATGGTGCGGCATTGAAAGCTCAATTTGCATCTGGTAATGAACCGGATCTTTTCAACAATGGCGGTTACCAAGAAGCGAAAATTTGGAAAGAAAAACTGGAAGATTTATCTGATCAACCATGGGTGAAAGATGCTTATGAAACAGCATTAGAGCCAATGACAATGGATGGCAAAGTATATGGACAGCCATTGAATCTTGAGGGATACGGTTTCATTTACAATAAAGATTTATTTGAAAAAGCTGGAATCAAAGAACTTCCAAAAACATTATCAGAACTGGAAGCTGCTTCGAAAAAGCTTAAAGATGCAGGCATCACTCCATTCTCAGTAGGATATGGCGAGTGGTGGGTAATCGGTCAGCACTTGTTGAACTTAGGATTTGCTCATCAAGAGGATCCGGATGCGTTCATCAATGGTTTGAACGAAGGAAAAGCTACAATCGCAGGCAACGAGGAATTCAATGAAGTAATAGACTTGTTAGACTTAACAGTTAAATACGGTAATAAAAATCCATTAACAACGGATTACAATACTCAAGTTACGCAGTTTGCAAGCGGTGAAACAGCCATGATGCAACAAGGTAACTGGACGCAACCGATGATTGATAAAATCAGTCCAGATATGAATATCGGATTCATTCCAATGCCAATCAGCGATGATGCAGAAGCAAACGATAAGCTGCAAGTCGGGGTACCGAACAACTGGGTAGTTAACAAAAATGCACCTGAAGCAGATAAAGAAGCTGCAAAAGATTTCTTAAACTGGATGGTTTCTTCTGAAGCAGGTAAAAAGGCTTTAGTTGAGGATTTTAAATTCATCCCGGCGTTCAAAACAATCGAAGCGAAGGGTGTAGGCCCATTAGGTGAAGACATCGTTAAATATTCTAATGAGAACAAAACCCTTTCTTGGAACTGGTTCAAATTCCCAAATGGTGCAACACAAGAGTTTGGTGCAGCTATGCAGGCTTATGTTGGCGGTCAAACTTCAAAAGAAGAGTTATTTAAAGCGTTAGACGCAACTTGGACTAAATTAAAGTAATAACAAGGTTAAAAATAAGGTTCCAAAAGCCTGAAGAACCAGTAATCAGAACTCTCTTCTAAACGAGGCCTTTCGCGTTAACTTGTTGCGATAACAAGATTTAACGGAAGGGCCTTTTTTGGGATTAGAAGTTTTAACATGGCTAAAGGGCAAGGATTCCAGCTATTCGTGTTACAATAATATATAAGATGGGGTAAACTGTAAAAAGAATCTAAAGGAGGATCGTATGGGATGGAGTATTCGTAAAAAATTAATTATTTTTTTAATGATTGTAACCGTTCTCCCTTTTGGAGCATCAATCGCCATTACGTATTATCATACGAAAGAGTCTCTTAAAGATCGCTTTGTTTCCACTAACCATGATGTAATCGAGAATGGAAAAAAAGATATCGCAACTTATATGCAGGATGTTGCCCATATGACAACGAGGCTTTATGGCTATACTCCATTTCTGAATGTACTAAGGGATGGGGTGTCAAGCGATTTACGACAAAATCAAGAAGAAGTGAACAGAATACTCATGTATCTGTTTCATACACGGCCGGAGATTGAACAAATGCATCTTTATATCCATAAAGGGAAGGATTCTTATACCATCTATCATTCGAGATTGAGCGGCAGGGGGAAGTATGAGGAAGTATATAAACATCCATACTACTTTCAGTTAGGGCAATCCAATTACTTCACGGTTATTGAGCCGCCCCACAGGACCTATAGTTATAATAATCTATCTGTGATTCCTGAGTCTGAAAAGAGACAAGTGTTAAGTTTTCACAATATGATAAAAGATGTACCATCAGATAAATCGTTAGGCTTTTTATCCATTGATATTAATCTATCATCATTGGGGGCCATTGCCGATCGTTTATATACGAAAGGAGCAGAGGATTTTTATGTAATGAATGAAAACGGGATTGTCGTTTATTCCTCTGAGCAAACATTGATAGGAACGGAAAACAAAGAAGAATGGTTTGAGTATGTAAAAGAATCGCCTCTTTCTAATCGTGATTTAGAATGGAAGGATGACCATTTTTCCGGTGTCATTGTCCATGAAAAGTTTTCTGCGCCTTTTAAAGACTGGTACATCGTCAAAAGAATTCCTTACGACCTTCTTTATAAAAGTGCCAGAGAAACGGCCTTTATCAATATTTTAATCGGGATGATTACATTAGTGATAGTCGTATTGGCCACGATGGTGGTCTCATTTAAATTTACGTCGCCTATAAAAGTATTGATTGCCAATATGAAACGGGTGGAAAAAGGTGAATTTGAGGTCGAATTTGATTCATTAGGAAATGACGAGTTTGGGATGCTCGGAAGGCATTTTAAATCAATGGTTACGAAAATTAATGATTTAATTCAGAGGGAGTACAGGCTCGAGATTGAAAATAAATCGACTCAGCTAAGAGTGCTGCAGTCACAAATTAACCCGCATTTTCTGTATAATGCTCTGCAATCGATTGGAACATTGGCACTAAAGCATAAAGCAGTGCCTGTATATTCACTGTTGACATCATTATCAAATATTATGAGATACAGCATGAACATGAAGGAAGATGTTGTGTCGTTTGTACAGGAAGTCCAGCATGTAAAATCTTATTTGTCTTTGCAGAAGCAGCGATTTGGAGAACGTTTTGAGTATGAGTTGAAGGTTCAAGAGCAAATGAATAGTGTCCTCCTGCCCAAAATGATTTTGCAGCCTATCGTCGAAAACTGTTTTAAGTATGGGTTCGACCAGAAGGTAGAGAAAGGATTCATTTATATTAGGGCTTTTATAAATGAGTGCGGAACCGTTTGCATCGAGGTGCAAGATAACGGGAAGGGGGTAAATGAAGAACAGCTCCAACGCATCCGAAAAGCACTTGAGGGAACAGCGCCGGCGGATATAGCCAAACGCGAAGCAATCGGGTTGAAGAATATTTACGATCGCTTAAATATTTATTACAGCGATCAAGCCAAGATGGTCATTACAAGTCGTGAAAATGAACACTTTACAATTACCATTGAAATACCGGCTGTTATACGCAAGGAGGTGTAATCTTCATGAGAGCATTAATTGTAGATGACGAACAACATGTTCGTGAAGGGATTAAGTTATTGGGGCAATGGGATGATCAGGGAATCAAAGAGATTTTTGAAGCTGAAAATGGTGAAGAGGCTGTTGATCTTATAAAGAAGTATAAACCAGCGATCATTTTTACAGATATGAAAATGCCAAAAATGGATGGAATACAACTATTAGAGTGGATTAAAAATAATCAATCGGGCAGTAAGACCATTGTCGTAACAGGGTATGATGATTACCATTACATGAGAAAGGCCATTCACTTCGGAAGCGCCGATTATATTTTAAAGCCAATTGATCCAGAGATTTTAAATGATACGTTAGCAAATGCGGTGGCAGAATGGAAAAAGGAAGAAGCGAGCCGTAAAAAAGATAAAAGCATCCACCAGCTAATGAATGAAATGAAGCCGGTGTACCGTGACCGAAAATTGACGCAATTGCTCAACAGCCAAAAAATTGATCAGTCGATTTACGAGGAAATGGGCCTCCATATAACGCAAAACTACGAAGTAGCGATTATAAGAATAAACGATAGGACCATCGATCCTTTTAAGGGAGACAGGGATTTAGCTTATTTCACCATCTTGAATGTCATCAACGAAGTATTAAGCGAAAAGAAATGCGGAATCGGTTTTCGTTACTTATCCAATAAGGGAGAAATCGTGATCATCTTTTGGGATCAGCTGGAACAAGCAGATCAACTGCTGCAGCAAATTTATCTTTCCTTAATAAAATCATTAAAAGTATCATGTCCAATGGGACTGGGGAAGATCGTTGGCCAAGTTTCCAATCTGATGGAATCCTATAAACATGCGAAGGAGCTTTTATTAAGCAGTAATGTATTGGCTAAAACGGAATTGAGAGTATACACAGAAGAAGTGGAAAAGCCGATGTTACTAACAAATTTAATGGACTATTCGTCCCAAATCGAACAAGCCATTCAAACCGGAGAGATTCGTGTGTTTGAAGAAATTATTCAAAACCTATTGAAGGAATTTCAAGAGTCGCGCACTTTGTCTTTAAGGCAGCTTCTCCACTTTGAGAAGGAATATCAGGTAATGAGCCACAGATGGCTGAAAAAATATGAAGTGCCTTATTTTGTGACCGATCATGTCGAGAAACAAATTGACTTGTTTTTTGATCAACAAGGAACATTTCAACTGGAACAATATACAAATCGCAAGAAGCGCGAAATTGCCCTCTTTCTAAAAATAGTGAAACGGCATTCCCCTCAAAAAAATAAAAATGTTATTGCAGAAATTGAGCAGTATTTACAAGCCAATTTCAATCGCGATGTAAAACTTCAAGAAATAGCAGACCGATTTTATTTAAGCAGGGAATACATTTCAAGGAAGTTTAAACAAGAATTTAATGAAAACATTTCCGATTATTTAGTAAAAATCCGGATGAATAAGGCAAAATCTCTCCTTAAAAACAGTCAGTTGAAAATTTATGAAATTGCCAATATGATCGGCTACCAGGATGATAAGTATTTTCGAAAGGTATTTAAAAAGATCGAAGGGATTACTCCAAATGAGTACCGGGGCTTACATCTTTGATTGAAAATTGTTAATCGGGGGGAAGCTTAAGATCTTCCCTAATGTTTAATGTCTATGAAAAAGCCAATCTGTGTTATAACACAAATTGGCTTTTTCATAGACTAAAAGAATATAAAAATCTTATTCTGCTACATGAAGGCAGTGATCACACTTATTTCCATAGCACTCATGCTGTTCTTCCATTTCTTTTCCGCATTCTAAACATTTTTTTGAAGGTAGGTTTTTGAAAAATTCGGACATTTTAACTAACATTTGACTCGCCTCCGTTGTTTTGTTGTCTTGATTGTACTATAACAGTAAAGTGTGTGTCAATAATGTTTTATAACAAATTTCGCATTTTTGAAAATTGTTATAAAACAGAGGGAGTTCTATTATATGCATTCCGCTTAATAATTTGGTCCATCTTCACTCCGCCGTAAGATATCAATGTGTGGTTTAGGCAGATTCAATCCGCCCTCAACGATCTGGGAAAGGTGATACGGGCATTTCTTGGCTGTGCCGAATTTTATAAATCAATCTATATAAATACAATTTAAGTTTTTAACATTACCTTGGCCGTGATTCCTCTTTAGGATTTTGGGGTCTCTGCATCTTGAATAGGCTCTCAAAGGTTCTCGTATAAGCGGCTGACAAGAACCTGCAAGGGAGCTTGTCAGCCGCTTATACGTAAATAATTTAACACGGGCGTTCTTTGCTCGTGTTAAATTATTTATGTGGATTTATATATTAAGTGTTTTTTCCTCTCTTTTTTGGTGGATTCGGTTATACTAACTTTTAGAAAATAAATGGAAAAGGGTGAAAAGATGAAAGTAACAGTAGTAGGATTTTGGGGTGGATACCCGGAAAAAAATGAAGCGACATCAAGTTATTTGTTAGAACATGAGGGATTTAGGCTGCTCATAGATTGTGGAAGCGGCGCAGTCGCTCAGCTTCAAAATTATGTATCGCCTTTGGAACTGGATGCAGTCATTCTTTCCCATTATCATCATGATCACGTGGCGGATGTGGGAGTTTTGCAATATGCCAGGCTGATCCAATCCTATCTAGGGAAGAATGTTCCTCAACTTCCTATTTACGGGCATGTATATGATGAACAGGGGTTTGCCCGTTTAGAGATGCCAAATGTCACAAAAGCAATGTCTTATGATTTGGCGCATGCAAAGAAGATAGGTCCGTTTACCATTACTTTTCTTGAAACGAAGCATCCCGTTACTTGTTTTGCTATGAGAATCACTGCAGGAGAACAAACCATTATTTACACAGCAGATTCAAGTTATATGGAGGAATTCGTTTCATTTTCTCAAGAGGCAGATCTTCTCATTTGCGAGTGCAATCTTTATAAAAGTCAGGATGGGACAAGCCCAGGACATATGAATAGCATTGAAGCGGGACAAATTGCCAAAAAGGCAAATGTCAAAGAGCTCATGCTAACCCACTTGCCTCATTATGGAGAACTGAACCAGCTTGTACAGGAAGCGAAAGAGGTATTTGATGGTTCCGTTTATTTGGCCGAAAGCGGGTTAATATGGGGGAAGGAATAGAGGCCGAATAGAAGAGTGCCGAATTTATGGTGATTTCTTTGGAGTTAGAGATGTATCTGACGTTGAAAATAAGTTGAAACATACTCGGTACGAATACGGGGCTTTGGAAGAAGCATTGGCAAATGGCAATATTCAACATTATTTCGGAAGCATTACAAAAGAAGAATTTATCAATTTAATTTATTGAACATAATGTAGAGAGAAATAGAAAGAGCAAGCAGAAAGTTTGTTAGATCAATGGATAAAAAGTTAAACAAACGTTTGTTTAACAATAAAATAGGGGCTGCGGAGAGTCTTTTCTTCCGCAGCTTTAAATTTAGAAAAAGATTGAAATTGATATCTTGCAGGAACAGATTCTGTTAAATATAATATATTTAGAATATTTAAATAAAATAGCTCGCAATAATGAATGGTTGTTCATTCATTATGCGTGGAAAGGGAGTGAAAGGGTGAACTTATCATCGCAATTACATGCCACAGCAATTCAGCATGCAGCTAAGCATGCCTATGTGTTTGAAGACAAAGCAGTTACCTATTCAGAATTGGATGAAGCAGTTTCTAAATTCGCCAGTGGATTAGAGAAAATAGGTTTGCAAAAGGGCGATCATATCGCCATGCTATTAGGGAACTCTCCTTATTTTGTATTGGGATTATACGGGGCGCTGCGTTTAGGTGCAACCGTTATCCCAGTAAACCCCATTTACACCACAGATGAAATTGCCTACATTATGAACAATGGTGATGTGAAAGCCATTATCGCTCTTGATAGATTAACTCCTCTACTACAGAGTATGGAATCGCTTCTTCCAAATGTGGAGCATATTATCATATGTGAAACGTCCGGGCAATCCGAAAATGCCCAAAAAGAATCGAAGTTGTTTCTTTCAAATGGAATGAAATCATTTACAGGAATTATGTCGTTAGGAGAAGAAACATACGATTTTCCAATTCTTCAGGAGGAAGAAACGGCGGTTATTTTATATACGTCGGGCACGACGGGCAAACCAAAAGGGGCCATGCTCTCCCATCAAAATCTATACAGCAATGCAAAAGATATCGCAGATTTTTTAAATATTAATGAACAAGATCGCGTGCTTGCCGTTTTGCCCATGTTTCATGTATTTTGTTTAACGGTGGCGTTAAATGCTCCATTAATGAATGGGGGAACAGTCATTATTATGCCGAAATTCAGCCCGTCTGCTGTTTTTCAAACCATTCGGGACCAAAAAGCAACTATATTTGCCGGAGTTCCCACCATGTATAATTTCTTGCTTCAATACCCGGGAGAAAATCAAGCGGATGTGAAGACACTGAGGCTTTGCATTTCTGGAGGAGCATCTATGCCGGTAGCGCTTTTAACAGCATTCGAGCAAAAATTTGATGTCGTGGTTTCGGAAGGCTATGGATTATCTGAGGCATCGCCTGTTACATGCTTTAATCCTCTTAACCGTCCGTGTAAGCCGGGATCTATCGGAACAAGTATCGTCAATGTAGAAAATAAAGTGGTAAATGAGTTTGGCGTAGAGGTTCCGGTTGGACAAGTAGGAGAACTAATTGTACGTGGTCCCAACATCATGAAAGGCTATTACAAGATGCCTGAGGAAACTGAATTTACAATTAAAGATGGCTGGCTGTATACAGGGGATTTGGCAAGAATGGACGAGGATGGATACTTTTATATTGTCGATCGCAAAAAAGATATGATTATTGTAGGGGGATACAATGTCTATCCGCGTGAATTAGAGGAAGTGTTGTACAATCATCCATCTGTTTTGGAAGCGGCGGTCATTGGCGTTCCCGATGTAAACTTTGGAGAAGCAATCAAGTGTTTTGTTGTTTTAAAAGAACCTAATGTAACGGAAGAGGATTTATTAACGCATTGTCATAACTACTTAGCAAAGTATAAAGTCCCAAGTGAAATTGAATTTTTAGAAGAGCTCCCTAAAAACACGACCGGAAAGATTTTAAGAAGAGTATTGAAACAACAACTATTAAACAAGTAGGCTGAAATTGCCCTGCGGTAAAAAGGGTTTTGTTTTTTCGTATAGAATCAATAATGTAAACGCTAACAAAGGTGGTAGATTAATGAATTCTATACGATATGAGGTGGGTGGTCATATAGCCAGCATTATATTAAACCGTCCCGATGTATTGAATGCATTCAACTATGAAATGCTGCTTCAATTAGAGGCAGCCGTGGAATCAGTTCGAGCCAATGAAACTGTGCGGGTTGTTACAATAACAGGAGCGGGAGAAAAGGCATTCAGCGTAGGAGCGGATTTGAAAGAAAGAAAATCATTGACAAACGAGGAAGTCAAACGAAATATTTATAAAATTGGAGAGGTTTTCACGAAGATTGAACAGCTTCCCCACCCGGTCATTGCTGCTTTAAATGGATACGCATTCGGCGGGGGAATGGAGCTGGCACTTGCTTGTGATTTCCGTATTGCGGCCGATAATACTTTTATCGGCTTGACCGAAACAAGTCTGGCTATCATTCCAGGAGCAGGAGGGACTCAGCGCCTTCCTCGTTTAATTGGAGAAGCAAAAGCTTTGGAGTTAATTTTAACGGCTCGTAAACTTTCTACGGTCGAAGGATATACATACGGTATGTTTACAGAAGTAGTACCTCCTAATCAATTAAAGACATCTGTACAGCGCCTGGCAGATGCAATACTGCAAAATGGACCGGTTGCTTTACGGCAGGCAAAGTTTGCTATTAAAGAAGGGATGAAAGTTGACCTTCAGACTGGTCTTCACCTTGAGCGAAAAGCATATGAATTAACGATTCCGACAGAAGATCGTTTGGAAGCATTAGCTGCTTTTAGTGAAAAAAGAAAACCTAGATTTAAAGGAAAATAGAGCAAGAGAAAGGGATGATGCTATATAGATCGATTTAGAAAATTTGGCATGACCAAAGAACGGCCACGCCAAATTTTCTAACCTTTGAGGGCGGATTCAAGCGGTCTGGATAATTGATTGTGGATGTGTCTTGAGAGAATGAAGATGTGTCGAGTTATTAAGTGAAGTATATATAAAAACAGAGTGAATGGATAGGAATAGTTATTTCAATAAAATTTTCGGAAAATTGTTGAAATTATTTTTATATAGGATATAATCTATTGCATAAAAGTATAAAAGCATAAAAGCATAAAAGCGCAAAAGTGAACGCGCATAAAAGCTGGAAAGCGATTAGGGGGAATATGAAATGATAAAGAGAAAAAAAGGCATGGCAGGAGCAGCATTAGCAATGTTGCTGATGGCAGCAGGATGCAGTTCAAATGCCGATACAACAGCGGGAGATGAAGGAGAGCAAAAACAGGATTCGTATGTTGTAGGTGTAACTCAAATCGTGGAACATCCTTCTCTTGATGAAGCGTATAAAGGGTTTCAGGCAGCTTTAAAAGATAAAGGGTTGGATGTCGAGTATGATGTTCAAATCGCTCAGGGGGATATGAACAATAATCAGACTATTGCCCAAAATTTTGTCGGTGATGGGGTTGACCTTATCTTTGCAAATTCAACACCAAGCGCGTTAGGGGCACTGAATGCAACAAAAGATATCCCAATCGTATTCACGTCTGTAACCGATCCAATTGGAGCCGGTCTTGTAAAATCATTTGAAGAGCCGGGAGCTAATATTACGGGAACAACGGATACGCATCCCGAGGCGATTCCAAATACAATTAAATTTATCGATAAATATGAAGAAGGTACAAAAATTGGAATGATCTTCAATTCAGGAGAACAAAATTCCGTAGCACAAATCGATATGGTAAAAGAGGCAGTGAAAGGGACGGATTTAAAGGTAGTCGAAGCGCCTGTATCTACATCTGCCGAAGTTAAACAAGCAGCTGAATCTCTTATCGGAAATGCCGATGTTATTTATATCATTACAGACAATACTGTCGTATCAGCACTCGAATCAGTGATTAAAGTAGCAAGTGATGAAGATATTCCTCTTTACGTTGGAGAACTGGATTCCGTTAAACGCGGAGGGTTCGCTGCATATGGCTTTAATTACTATGACATCGGTTATCAAACGGGAGAAATGGCGGCAAGCATTTTAACCGGCGATAAAAAGTCTGCCGATATCCCTGTTCAATACCCGGATAAGTTAAAACTTCTGATCAATAAAAAAGCAGCTGAAGATATGGGAGTTAAATTATTGCCTGAGTGGGACAAAGAAGCGGAATACGCTGAATAAACCATAAAGTGAATCCCCGGATAATAGCGGGGATTCACTGCTGGTTAAGGCAGGGGAAAAAAGGATCATCTAGAAGAGGATGTTCAAAAAGTCCGGGAAAAATGACCGTCGAAATTACTTGTACAGGACGTACTGATCCGACGTTGGCGCGATTGAAGTGGCGGTTCTTAGTCGGGCTTCATAAGCTTGTCTCTCCGCTACTCACGTATTAACAGCATACGCTCCGTTGCTTGAGACGGCGCTTCCTTGAACTTCTCGTTCCTTTTTGTCCTCCTTTTTGAACACACACTAGAAGAATGGGGGAGAAATATGTTTACAGCCGTATTCGGCTCCGTAGAAGCCGGCTTAATGTACGCTATTATGGCTTTGGGTGTTTACATTTCATTTCGAATTTTAAATATCCCTGATTTAACGGTTGATGGCAGTTTTGTAACAGGGGCTGCCATCGCTTCTGTTTGCATTATTAATGGGATAAACCCTGTAGCAGCATCAATACTTGCGTTGCTTGGCGGTTTTGCCGCTGGAAGCATGACAGGGCTGCTTCATACAAAAGGGAAAGTGAATGCATTATTATCTGGAATTTTAATGATGATTGCCCTTTATTCCATCAACCTTCGAATAATGGGGAAATCCAATATTCCTTTATTGCAAGAAGAAACGATGTTTACGTCTTTTACAAGTATGCTTAAAGGACTCGATGAAGGCTTAAATAATCTATTAACTCAAGCAGGAATGGCAGGATTTATTCCGCGCACATGGGCTATCTTAATTTTAATGATAGTGATAGTCGCTATCCTGAAGCTTGCATTGGATCAGTTCCTTAAAACGGAAATGGGGCTGGCACTGCGGGCAACAGGAGACAACCTTGACATGATCCGAAGCTTCGCCGGAAATACAGATGGATATATTATTGTAGGCCTTGGCATTTCGAATGCGCTCGTCGCTCTTTCAGGGGCACTTGTCGCTCAGTACAGCGGATTCAGTGATATCGGAATGGGTATCGGGATGATTGTAATCGGTCTTGCATCAGTTATTATCGGAGAAGCGATTTTCGGTACGAAGAAGCTGGCCGTGGCAACATTTGCGGTTATTGGCGGTTCGATTATTTATCGTTTAATCGTAAGCTTGGCGCTTCGTGTGAAATTCTTGGAAACAGGAGATATGAAATTAATTACAGCAGCGATTGTTATTTTGTCATTGCTTCTTCCGAAAATGATGGGCAATTATAAGGAAAAACAACGAAAGAAAGCCAGATTGGCTGAGAAAATGAAAGCTGCGAGCGGGGGTGAGGGCGTTGTTGCAACTAAATCAGATTTATAAAGTATTTAATGAGGGAACAGCGGATGAAAAAATTGCTTTGCAAAATGTCCCCCTCTCTTTAAAAAAAGGAGACTTTGTAACCATTATCGGCAGTAATGGAGCAGGAAAGTCGACATTGATGAACATTATTTCGGGGCGCCTTCAACCGGATACGGGCGAAGTGATCATTGATAATCAGAATGTCACCAGCCTGTCAGAGCATAAGAGAGCACGTCTAATCGGACGCGTTTTTCAGGACCCGATGGCAGGTACCGCTCCCCATTTAACCATTGAAGAAAATCTTGCGATTGCTTATGCCCGCACGAAAAAGAGAACGTTGTCTTTAGGTGTAACAAAAAAGCGCCGGATTTTTTTCAAGGAGCAAGTGGAACGTCTTCAATTAGGATTGGAAGACCGATTTGATGCCAAAGTCGGCTTGCTTTCAGGAGGGGAGCGCCAAGCTCTTTCACTGCTGATGGCTACATTTACCGAGCCGAGTATTTTATTATTAGATGAGCATACAGCAGCGCTTGACCCTTCAAGAGCCGAGCTCATTACCGAGCTGACGAAGGAGATTGTCGAACGTCTTGAGCTAACGACGTTAATGGTTACCCATAATATGCAGCAAGCTTTATATTTAGGCAATAAGCTCATTATGATGGATAAAGGGCAAATTATCTTCCAGGCAAGCGGGGAAGAGAAACAAGCTCTCACAATTGAAGGACTTCTGCAAGAGTTCCAGCGCATTCGCGGAACCCAAATGTCCAGTGACCGTGCATTGCTTGTTTAATAAAGGAATCTTGCGTCATTGGAAGAGGAATGTCTGTTAGTATGGAATCAGGTTGTCTCAAAATTCTTGAATTGATTATAAAAACTAATCTTTGCGAAGGCCCCGTCACCAAATCCGTTGATTTTACTGGATTTCTATGACGGGGTCTTTCGTGAGGATGCGGCAAAAGGGTGCCTTTTACCCTTTTGCCGCATCCTCATAGTTCTAAAAATGGGGAGAAAACCTACAATATAATTATAGACAGGCTGCTAAGGGGGTTACTATGAGAAAATTTGTAGGCTGGAGCGCTATTGCCTTTTTAGTGTATACCGTTGTTATTTGCGTTTATTTATTTTACATGAATGATACATCTATTCCTCCCCATTTAAAAGGATCAAGTGTAGATCCTGAAACATTCATGACACCGCGTGAGATGATGTTAAGCGAAGAGTTTTCGCAAATCCGCAATCTTTTGTTTTTTATCTCTATTCCCTATGAATGGTTCATTATGATTGCGGTTCTCTGTTTTGGGTTCTCTCGTAAGTTCAGCACATGGGCAGCGGCCATCCGTAGCATGTCGCTTTTGCAAACGGTCATTTATGTTTTTTGGTTCTCGATTTTTACATTTATCCTATCATTTCCTCTGGACTTGATCAGTTATGAGGTTTCAAAAAGCTACCAGATTACATCTCAATCGTTTCAAGGGTGGATGAGGGATCAGCTCATAGGCTTTTGGGTTAACTATGCTTTGATGATTATAATCGTGTTTGTCTTATATAAACTCATCCGCAAGTTCGAAAAGCGCTGGTGGCTGTATGCCTGGCTGTTATCAGTCCCTTTTACGATTTTTGTGACCTTTATTCAGCCGGTCATTATTGATCCGCTTTATAATGATTTTTATCCATTAAAAAATAAAGAACTTGAAGCGAAAATTTTAATGATGGCCGATGAAGCGGATATACCTGCCGAACATGTATATGAAGTGAATATGTCGGAAAAAACGAATGCTTTAAATGCATATGTAACCGGAATCGGACAAAACTCCCGAATCGTTTTGTGGGATACGACTCTGAATAAGCTAAAAGAAGAAGAAATTTTATTCATCATGGCTCATGAGATGGGGCATTATGTCATGAAGCATATATACTTCGGGGTAGCGGGTTATTTATTGTTATCCTTGGTAGGTCTATATATTACCAAGATCTTGCTGGAGAGAATTGTTACTAAAAGACAAGATGTTTTCCGCATTAAGCATATAGGTGATTTATCATCACTTCCCTTGATTTTACTGATATTTTCAATCCTTTCTTTCACCGCAAGTCCTTTTACAAACGCCGTCTCGCGCTTTCAAGAACATAAAGCAGATGAGTATGCGATTGAAATAACAGGAAAAAAAGAGGCAGCCGTTTCGAGTTTCCAACAGTTAACGAAAGCGGGATTAAGCCAGGTCAATCCTCCGGCTCTCGTGAAAATCTTCCGTTATGGACATCCGACCATTTTGGAGCGGATCAATTTTATTGAACAATACAAGAAGTGACGAATTTCAAAGTAAGCGAGAATCTCAACAAGGTTCTCGTTTTTTTATAAATCAGAAGAAAAATCAATGGAAATGTTGTGATAAAAATGAATTGCCAAGCGTACGTATGATAAGGGTTGTAAAGGGACTGGCAAATTAATTGTAAAAAAAGTTAAAAATAGGCTTTTTATTTAGGGGAGTCTGTTATATAATAACAACATATAGAAAAAACTGTATTATAACAACGAGGGGGTGCTTATAGAAATAGAATTTGGTATAACTGATGTACAGATGATCTTTAAAATCACTTCCACTTACCTCGAGATTATAACACTACATACAATTCAATTTTTGCAACCACTTCAGCTCATATTTCACTCACCAAGAAAGAATCTGCTAAATAAGAATGCTTCACGGAAGCAGCTTGATTACTCAAAAGCTTTTTTAGGCGGCTTCGAGAGGGGTAGCCGCAGTTCATAATGAAAATTTTGGAATATACGAGATGACTAACTAATTAGGGGGATGTTAAGATGAACAATCAACGTATCCAAAAACTTGAAGAGAGCTGGAAAAATGAAAAACGTTGGAATGGTATTACACGCCCATATTCAGCCGAAGATGTTATTCGCTTAAGAGGGTCAATTGATATTGAACATACATTGGCGCGTAAGGGAGCGGAGAAGTTTTGGAATCTTCTCCAGACAGAAGAGTATGTCCATGCATTAGGTGCATTGACAGGGAATCAGGCTGTTCAGCAAGCAAAAGCTGGTTTGAAAGCCGTATATTTAAGCGGGTGGCAAGTAGCGGCAGATGCTAACCTTTCAGGGAACATGTATCCTGACCAAAGTTTATACCCGGCAAACAGTGTACCGCATGTAGTGAAACGGATTAATCAAGCTTTACAGCGTGCCGATCAAATTCAACATCTTGAAGGAAAAGGCGACACTGATTACTTTTTGCCAATTATTGCAGATGCAGAAGCCGGATTTGGAGGACAGCTTAATGTATTTGAGCTGATGAAAGGGATGATCGAGTCCGGGGCATCTGCTGTACACTTTGAAGATCAGCTCTCGTCAGAGAAGAAGTGCGGGCACCTTGGAGGTAAAGTATTATTGCCGACGCAAACCGCAGTCCGCAATTTAATTTCAGCCCGTCTGGCAGCAGACGTTATGGATGTTCCTACGGTTTTAATAGCCCGTACTGACGCGGATGCGGCTGATTTAATCACAAGTGATATCGATCCGGTAGATCGTGAATTCATTACAGGTGAGCGGACAGGAGAGGGCTTCTATCGTACAAAGGCAGGAATTGACCAAGCGATCGCTCGAGGGCTTGCCTATGCACCGTATGCTGATTTAATCTGGTGCGAAACGTCCGAACCGAACTTGGAGCAGGCTCAGAAGTTTGCGGATGCCATTCATGAAAAGTTCCCGGGCAAACTGTTGGCTTATAATTGTTCTCCATCTTTTAACTGGAAAAAGAAATTGGATGACAAGACAATCGAAACCTTCCAACAGCAAATCGCAAAAATGGGATATAAATTCCAATTTGTAACATTGGCAGGGTTCCATGCCCTTAATCACAGCATGTTCGAATTAGCAAGAGGATATAAAACAAGAGGAATGGGTGCTTACTCTGAACTGCAGCAAAGAGAGTTTGCGAGTGAAGCCTATGGATATACAGCGACAAGACATCAACGTGAAGTAGGAACGGGTTACTTCGATCAAGTAGCTCAAATCGTAACGGGAGGAACTTCTTCAACAACAGCATTAAAAGGATCGACAGAAGAAGAACAATTCACAAAGGCGTAATTGACTATGTCCAAAAACCAAAACCTTCATGCGGAAGTATGAAGGTTTTTTGTCGATTCACTGAGTATAGACACACCAAAAGGCCATTGAGAAACATCTTCTCAATGGCCTTTTGGTGTCACATTCTTATTATGTCTAAGTAGCTTTTTCCATCAATAGTTTGTACTTGGTTGAAAGAAATTCAAACTTTTGTTTATCTCTCATGTCCAGTGCATTATCAATTTTCTTTTCTAATTTTTCCTTTTGATGTAGAAAAATCGCTTCGTCAATGATCATATCAATGTAAATATGAAGGATTTTTTTTACATCTGCGTCCCTTTTTGAATGAGCTAACGACTTCATCATTTCCGTATAAGATTTTTCATGTTTCATGAGAAATCACCCCTGAAGCCTTTTTTTTATTATATAGACTTAGGGGTAAAAAAACAACTTTTTTTCTAAATTTTCTAAAAATTTATTCGGAATCATTTTTCTTAACGATTTGACAGCATAATAAAAAGAACCTTCCCTCTCATTGACTCTTATATCTTGAACGCTGAGTTGCTTATAAGGAAAAATTTGTTTCTTACTCATTATCATATCTATTCATTTAAGTTCAAAAAATTTTATGTTGGATTAACTTTTTTTAAACAGGGAATTGGTTGTAAAATAGAAGATGTAATGGACAAGTATTTGAAGAAGGAGAAACAATGGAATCAATACAACAATTTTTTACGTTAGAATATATTTTAAAGTTACTTGAAGATTATCGGGATATCGGGCCTTTACCAGGATTGCTGCTACCGATGCTCGAAGCTTTTTTGCCGATTCTGCCTCTTTTTGCATTTGTCATGGCAAATGCAGCCGCATTCGGTTTATGGCAAGGCTTTTTGCTTTCATGGATTGGTGCATGTACCGGAGCGTTCCTTGTCTTTTTTCTTGTCAGGAAATATGGTCAAGAACACTTTTTCTCTTTTGTAAGACGTCATGAACAAATTCGAAAAATTATGGGCTGGTTGGAAGGTCACGGATTTGGCCCGTTATTCTTAATGCTTTGTTTTCCGTTTACTCCATCGGCTGCTATTAATATCGTTGCGGGACTTTCGCGTGTAAGTGTTGTGCAATTCGGTTTAGCGGTATTAGCAGGGAAAATGGTCATGATTTTTATTATGAGTTTTATTGGTGCTGACTTTAGAGCGTTTTTTGTTCAGCCCATTCGGACGGCAATTGTCGGAGTCATTATCTTTGTTCTGTGGTTTATAGGCAAACGGTTGGAATCGCGTCTGAGCAGTAAGGTTGTGCAAAGGCGTTATGAATAACCTTATGGATAGTGAAGATTTTCTTAAATCCTGTATCAATAAATCAGCCTAAATCATAGAAGAGGCTGTCCCGTAAGTCTCTTGCAAGTCAAAAGAACTGATTTTTAATAAAAGGCCCCGTCACGAAATTCTTGGTTTTACTGGATTTTCATGACGGGGTCTTTTAGGAGAATGACTCAAAAGGACTTCTTTTTGCCCCTTTGAGTCATTCTTTCTTCTATAAAATATGTACAGCAGATGTTTTTTATCTGCTGTACATATTTTATATATGTGTAAATCACATCTATATGGTAAAATGATGGAAGAAAATGATAAATGAGAGGTGTTGGTAGTATGCCTCCAAAAGCGTATGTAATGGAAACGAAAATATCTATTCCTGCGTTGAAAGGGCCGATTCTTCAACGTCCCCAATTAATGAAGAAGATGCAGCAAATTTCTCAATATCCCTTAACCGTGATTCATTCCGGTCCCGGCTATGGAAAGAGTACGATGCTGGTTTCGTTTGTACAGTCTATAAAAGAAGTATATGGCTGGTATTCACTTGATAGAAGCGATTATGATCTAATCCCTTTTTTACGATACATGACGTATAGCCTTCGGAAGAAGCTTCCCATGTTTGGTGAACAATTCCTGACTTACATTAGCGAATTGGAACATCATTTTCATGAGGAGGATATTCATTTTTTATGTGCCTTGTTTATTAATGAAATTTCCGCATACGACCAAAAGATTATATTCGTTTTAGATGACGTTCATCATGTGCTTCATTCGGAAGATATTCAGCGTTTTATTGAATGGCTTTTAGAACATCAGCCCCCTAATTTTTTTCTTGTACTGTCCAGTCGGATTAAAATTAATTGGACCTTTCTTCCTGCGTTGAGGGTCAAAAAGCATCTACTCGAGATTACTCAAGAAGACTTGGCTCTTTCCAAGGAAGAAATTGATGTGTTAGTGAATGATTATTATCACTGTTCCCTTTGTCCGGCCGATGTGGAGGTTATTTCACATGTAACAGAGGGGTGGATGATTGCTGTACAAATGATCATTCAGCAAATGAAAGAATCGGAACATGCTGCAGAGTTTCTACACAATAAACAAAGTTCATTAGAAGAACTTTTCTCCTTTTTAGCTATGGAAGTCTTCATGAATCAGCCTCCAGATATACAACAATTTTTGTTGAAAACGTCTATTTTTGAACAAATCGATTCCTATCTATGTTTACATGTCCTGCATATCCAAAATGCTCGTCCTATATTAGAAGAATTGCAAATGAGAAACTTATTTCTCATGATGAATGGAGAAGGCCAGTTTCGCTATCATGCTTTATTTAGGGAGTTTTTGGAAATGCATTTAAAGAAAAACAGGGAACTCTACCATCAATTGCATATGGGTGCAGCTTCTTATTTTTTGAAACAAAAGCAGTACTTACAGGCATTACAACATTATAAATCTATTGAATGCTACAAAGAGATAGCACATTTGCTTGGAACAAACGGTGAAGAAATGTTAGAAAGAGGATATTTGCACCAAATGAAAGAGATTTTAGACCAAATGCCGGAAACCATTAAAAATGAGCACTATATGGCATGGTATTTCGAAGGGGAAGTTTATCGATATCATTGCATGTACCAAAAAGCGGGAGAATGTTATCAAAAAGCGGCAGAATTTGCACGAACGGCAAACGATGTAAATGGAGAAGGAAAGGCTGCAGAGGGGCAGGCCAAAATTTATTTGGATACTATTCAGCCAAGGAAGGCAGAGTGTTTCTTGGAGCATGCGGTTGCATGTTTGGAAAGACATGAAGCTTCTTCAGCCGGAGAAAAGGCAAAGCTTTATTATCTAATGGCAGAAAACTTACTGAATGGAGGAAGCGCAGCCCGGGCGAAGAAGTGGTATGAAAAAGGCAAGTCATTAAAGGCAGGTCTTGATGATAAGTCTTTAGAAATCAGGCTGCAACTAAGAACGGGGAATTTAGAGAGTGCCCGGAAAAAGCTGATTGAAAAGCAAAAAGATGCTCCTGAAATGTTTATGCGGCTGCAACAATCACATCGCGAAAATGTTCTGCTATTATCACTTATTGAGTCATGGGCAGGAAATCCAGAGGAAGCCAAGAAATTGGCGAATGATGGAATTAAACGAGGGGTCAAGGTAAAGGCACCTTTTTTGGAAGCTTGTGGATGGACGAGAATGGGCCATGCAGTACAGCTTCTTGAACGTTATGATTCAGATCTTGCGCAAAAGTGTTATGAAACTGCTCTTGAGATTATGGATGATTTATCCGTTTCAAGGGGAAAAGCAGAAGCATTCATGGGACTGTGTCTTTTACATGGTTTTAATGGGTCTTATGAAACCGCTATTCATCAAGGAAAACGAGCTTTAAAAGAAACAGACTCAGTGAACGATTCCTGGATGTCAGGTTTCATTCAACTTTGTATGGGAGTGGTTGCTGTACATAATGAAAAGTGGAAAGAAGGCGTCCATTTTTTATTGGAGGCACAGCGGCTGTTCCATCATTGCGGGGATGGCTACGGTCAAAGTTTGGTTTACATGTGGCAAACATTTTCATCCTATGAAAACGGGCAGTGGCAAGAGTTTGAACAGCTGCTTTCTGCTTTCTGGGAGAGTGTCGAACAAGGAGGCTATGAATATTTATTATTTAAGCGGTCAATGTTTGGTCCAAGAGACTTAAAGCGGTTCATTCCCATTTTACTTGAAGGGCAAAAGCGTAATGTGTATAGAACACAAATGATCCGTTTGCTGGAAGAGTCCGGGATAGGGGATGCAGCCAGTCATCCTGGGTATACACTGAGATTTCAAACGCTGGGGGCATTTCGAGTGTGGTTAGGAGGACAGGAAATTCAAGAGAGAGATTGGCAAAGAGCAAAGGCGAAGGAATTATTAGAGCTATTTGTGACAAATCGCCGTACCCTACTGCAAAAACAAGAGATTATCGCCTATTTATGGGCGAATGTTGAAGAAGAAACCGCCTTGAGGGATTTTAAAGTGGCGTTAAATGCTCTTAATAATGTCCTTGAACCTAACCGAAAAGCAAGAGGAAACACCTTTTATATCCGCAGAGTAGAAAGTGCGTATGGTTTAAATGAACAAGCCGACTATGAGATGGACGTAATAAATTTTGAAAAAAAGGTTCAAAAGGGTTTAGAAGAGGGAAATGAACAAAAAGCCATGCATTGTTTACAAGAGGGTCTTGCCTTGTATAAAGGGGAGTATCTGCCAAATAGAAGATACGAAGATTGGTGCATTCATGAAAAGGAAAAATTAAAGTTATATTTCTTACGGGGAGCTGAAAAACTTGCTTCCTTATTGATGAATGATTATCAATACGATCAGGTTATTATGTGGTGCGAAAAAATTTTGGAACAAGATGCTCTCTGGGAAGAAGCCTATCGCCTATTAATGGTTTGTTATATGCAGAAAAACAATCGTCCACAAGCATTGAAGGTATATCAGAAATGCCGGGAGCAGTTGAAAAAGGAACTTGGAATTTCACCATCAATTAAAACGGAACAAGTATATGAAATGATTGTTAAAATGTGAGTCTGTAACTTTCTTGTAACCGTTTTTATATAAGATAGGTGTAATTAGACTATATAAGGCAATGTTCACAATGATGAAAACAACAGACGTTTTCTTACCGTGTATTTATTCGTGGAGAGAGTTGTGGACATTGTCTATTTCATTCGCTCATGGAAAGATATACGTACCGCCTCCCTAAGCTGTGTGGCTGAATCAGCAAAAGTGCCATAAAAGTTAGGTGAATCGAATAAGGTAAAACATATACATGATTTTACGAGGAATGGACTAAAAATGAAGAAAGGTTCATTTTTTTATGGGTCCTACATTGCAAGGGGGGATGAACGTGATTGCATTGAAAACGGTTGAACTACAGAATGGTGAAACGATGGGATATCGTGAAAGAGCGGGCGGAAAGCATGTTGTCATTCTTGTTCATGGAAATATGACTTCATCTAAACATTGGGATTTATTGTTAGACAGAATGGATGAAACATTTAAACTTTATGCTGTAGATATGAGAGGCTTCGGTGCCTCCACTTACCATGAGCCTGTTGACAGTATCCGTGATTTTTCGGAAGATCTCAAGCTTTTTGTAGATGAACTGGGTTTGCAGAATTTTAGTTTAATAGGGTGGTCTATGGGGGGAGCCGTTTGTATGCAGTTTGCTGCCGACTATCCGGGATACTGTAAAAAGCTGGTGTTGCTGGCTTCCGCTTCTACGAGAGGCTATCCTTTCTATGGGACGAATGCTTTAGGACAGCCAGATGTAACAAATCGTTTAAAGACAAAGGAAGAGGTCTCAAAAGACGCCGGAAAAACCTTGCCTGTGCAAACCGCTTACGATAAAAAAAACCGCACATTTTTAAAACAAATGTGGAATATGCTTATCTACCGGAAAAATCAGCCTTCACAAGAACTGTACGAGGAATATATTGATGATATGCTGACTCAACAGAACCTGGCTGACGTGTACCATTCGTTAAACGTCTTTAACATAAGTCATGTTGATAATGAAGCGGCAAAAGCAACAGGAGAGGTTTCAAACATTCGCATCCCTGTATTAGTGCTTCGCGGCAATTTAGATTTGGTTGTGACAGATAAAATGACAAAAGAAATTTTGCAAGACTTGGGAGAAATCGCAACATATGTGGAGTTGAAAAATTGTGGACACTCGCCTTTAGTAGATAGCTTGGATTTATTGCTCGATCATGTTTCTGAATTTTTAAAACATCAGGAGGTAATGAGATGAGACTTGAAAACAAGGTAGCTATTATTACTGGTGCTGCAAATGGATTAGGGTTGGAGGCTGCTCGTATTTTTATTAAAGAAGGCGCGAAAGTGGCGCTTGTCGATTTTGATGAGAAAACAGGAACCCAAAGGGTAGAAGAATTAAGAGATGCGGGTGGAGATGCAGAGTTTTTTAAAGTCAATGTGGCTGATCGAAATAGTGTAGACGCGATGGTTAACGGAGTGATTGAACGATTTGGAAAGATTGATATTTTGATAAACAACGCGGGTATTACAAGGGACGGGTTTTTAACAAAGCTTTCCGTAGAAGATTTCCAAAAAGTCATTGATGTAAATCTAACCGGAGTGTTTCATTGTACACAAGCAGTTGTGCCGCATATGATCGCACAAGGAAAAGGAAAAATCATCAGCACTTCATCCGTATCAGGCGTATATGGAAATCTTGGCCAAACGAATTATGCTGCGGCTAAAGCGGCGGTAGTAGGAATGACGAAGACATGGGCCAAGGAATTGGCGAGAAAAGGAATTAATGTGAATGCCGTTGCCCCTGGATTCATTGAAACTAACATGGTAGCGCAGGTGCCAGAAAAGGTTATTAATCAAATTAGAGGCATGATTCCAATGCAACGTTTAGGTCAGCCTTCTGAAATTGGATATGCTTATCTTTTCTTAGCCTCTGATGAATCAAATTATGTTAATGGAACGGTGCTTCATGTTGATGGTGGGATTATGATGTAAGTAACGAATTGGACGCAAATCATTTGCGTCCAATTTTATCCTTTACTATATAAATAGATTAGAAAATTCGACATGACTAAAAGGCGGTCATGTCGAATTTTCTAATCTTTGAGGGACGATTTAAGTCGTCTAGACGACCGATTGTAGTACCATTTGATGGGAGGAAGATGTGTCGAGTTATTGAGCGGAATGTATATAGTAACAAAAGACGGGAGGACGGCTATGAATAGCATTGTGATTACATCGGCAGTGCGCTCACCAATTGGAACATTTGGAGGGGCATTCAAAGACTTACTGCCTTCTGATTTGATTGTTCCTGTATTAAAAGAGGCGATAAAGCGGAGCGGTGTGAGGGAAAATGAAGTGGATGAAGTCATTCTAGGCCATTGCATTCAGCGCACGGACGAGCCTAATATTGGCCGTACAGCCGCCTTGTTGGCCGGCTTCGCCGATACGACAACCGGCTATACCGTACAGCGTCAATGTGCATCGGGCATACAAGCGATTATTTCTGGATTTCTGCAGGTTCAAGCCGGCATGTGTGAAATAGTCGTCGCCGGCGGAGTAGAAGCCATGAGTTCAAGTCCTTATGTATTGAAGCAGCATCGTTGGGGAGGAAGGCTTCAACATGGTCAAGTAACCGATACAGTATGGGAGATTTTAGAGGACCCCATCCATCATATTATGATGGGTGAAACAGCAGAGAATTTAGCAGATTTACATCAAATTTTAAGAGAGGAACAGGATGAAATAGCGTTATTAAGTCATCAGCGTGCTGTAAGAGCCATACAAGAAGGGTATTTCGAACGAGAAATTGTACCGATAACGATTAAAACGAGAAAAGGCGAAACAGTTATAACGAAAGATGAGAGTCCGAGACCTGATTTAACCATCGAAAAATTAGCTGGATTGCGCTCTGCATTTAGAAAAGGCGGTACTGTCACAGCTGGTAATGCATCAAGCTTAAACGACGGCTCGGCCGCACTTGTGCTGATGACAGAAGAAATGGCAAAGAGAAAGGGTGTCAAGCCGCTTGCTCGAATTGTTGGCTGCTCGGTAGCAGGTGTTCATCCAACCGTCATGGGCAGAGGTCCTATTCCTGCAATTCGAAAGGGGCTGGAGCAAGTATCATGGTCGCTTGAAGAGGCGGATTTAATCGAAGTAAATGAGGCTTTCGCTGCCCAATACTTAGCAGTAGAGAAGGAGTTGGGGCTGAATCGCGAGAAAGTCAATGTCAATGGAAGCGGGATTAGTCTTGGTCATCCGATTGGGTGTACAGGCGCTAGAATTACTGTGAGCTTGATTCATGAATTAAAGCGCAGGCAACTGCAAAAGGGAATCGCTTCATTATGTGTAGGCGGAGGAATGGGAGCTGCGTTATTTATTGAAGCTTTATAAGATGGACACTGAGAATGCGCTTACAGAATCATTCATTTTATACGAGACTAAAGTTCCATGTTTTAGAATAGCAATTTAATAGATGAATCTGGAATATAGGGAAGGAGCCTTCTGTCAGTGACAAGGCTCCTTCATTTTTCATCTTTTGATAGTGAAGATCAAAAGAAAGCTAATCGAGAAAAAAGAAGTCAATAACAGCATGGTGCTGCTGATTGAAAGAGAGGCGACAAGCAGCGGCCCGATACGCTCTGAAATTGGACCAAAACTCAATAATGCATAAAAAAAGGTGAAAAAACTGCTTCCTCAAATGATGTCATTCATGGGAACATGAAAGTCTGTTGAAATGGGGGAGTATAATGGAATTAATATATAGATGTTGCAGTCCACTAAAATGGCTGCTGTGACGAGAATAAAACTCACTTTTTTAATAATATAGACGGATTACCCATATTACGTTATGTAGAAGCGAAAGGTGATATATAGATGGAAAGTGTTTCGTTTGGGGATAACGAACATATGTGCTAAAATGATTATGTGTTGAAATTAATCATTTTATGTTTTTTGACAGTGACTGGTGAATAGAATTTAGGAACCAACTTTAGTAAAATAGAAGCAATGCAATATAGAACCGAGATAGTAAATGGTTATTTATGGAAAAGGCTGTATATGAATAGGATTTCATCATAACAGATTCTTTTGGAAGGATGGCTGGAAAGGCGCAGATTTTTATGTCTTTTAGCCATCCTTTATCGGTTTATACCGCAAAGGAAACTTCCAGCAGCGGAGTCTTACTGCCCGTTAATGTGGGATAAATATAATAGATAATAAAGATAAAAGGGGGATGTTCATGGCAATTCAGTTTTTACTTGGCCGTTCCGGCAGCGGCAAAACGAATTATTGTTTAAATGAAATCGTTGAAACATTGCGGCAGGAACCGCTTGGACCGCCCGTTATTTATATCGTACCGGAGCAAATGACCTTTCAATCGGAGTATTCGCTCATTCAAACACCAGGTTTGAAAGGAATGATGCGTGCTCAAGTATTCAGTTTAACCCGGTTAGCCTGGCGTGTTCTGCAGGAGGTCGGAGGCATGAGCCGTTATCACATAGATAATACCGGCATTAACATGCTTCTTAGGAAAAGTATTGAAAAGCATAAGCAAGAGTTGAAAATTTTTGCGACTGCTTCCGAGAAGCCGGGATTTATCGATCATTTAGAGCGTATGTTAACCGAATTCAAACGATACTGTTTAGAAGCAGAAGCTCTGGCACATAAAGAGGGAGAACTTCTAGCCGATTCCCAGAAAGTGCTGGGAGACAAGTTTCATGATCTTCAAATCATTTATGCAGAACTGGAAAAGCAGCTTTTGCATAAATATGTCGATTCGGAAGATTATTTGCGGTTGCTGGCAGAGAAGATGCCGTATTCTTCTTATTTAAAGAATGCCTCTATCTATATTGATGGGTTCTACAGTTTCACCCCGCAAGAATTAGAAGTAATTGCGGTGTTGATGAAAACGTGTCCGTCAGTAACGATTGCATTAACGGCTGATCGGGATTATGAATATGAATTGCCTCATGAAATGGATTTATTTCATATTACAGCCCAAACGTATCATGTCCTTCATCAAATGGCACGGGAGCACCAGGTGGAAATCAAAGAGGCGATCATTTTAAATAAAACGAAGCGATTTGAAGCAGCCCCTGGGCTTGCTCATCTCGAAAAATATTTTGATGACAGGCCAACCGTACCATTTAATGAACCAGTCGACGATATTCAATTGCTGCCTGCTGTCAATCGTCGTGCTGAAGTAGAAGGGGTGGCAAGAGAGATTAGGGAGCTTGTGCGTGAGAAGGACTTTCGATATCGGGACATTGCACTCGTTGTTCGTAATGGACAAGATTATGATGATTTGATTCAAACCATCTTTCAAGATTATGAGATTCCCTATTTCCAAGATCGAAAACGCGCGATGGTCCATCATCCTCTCATTGAATTCATCCGGGCTAGTTTGGAAGCGGCAAACGGCGTATGGCGCTACGAGACTATTTTCCGCTCCGTCAAAACGGACTTGCTGTTTCCGCTCGATGCGAATGTTCCCTTGTTAAGGGAAGAGATGGATCGTTTTGAAAACTATGTATTGAGATATGGAATTCAAGGAACGAAATGGACAATGGACGAGCGCTGGACATATCGCCGTTATCGCTCCCTAGAGGACATGGACATTCCCCAAACAGATGAAGAGCGGGAATTTGAAGAGAAGATCAATGAGTTGCGCCAACTAATCGTAACGCCGTTAAAACAATTGCAAGATTCATTGAAAAAGGCGAAGTCTGGTCAAGCGATGTGTGAGGCTCTTTATGCTTATTTAACAAAGCTGAATATTCCAGAGAAGCTGGAAAGATGGCGTGATGAAGCAGAACAGCAGGGAGATTTGGACACATCAAGAGAACATGCCCAGGCTTGGCAAGCCATAATTGGTCTATTGGACCAGTTTGTTGAGATGATGGGAGAAGAAAAGGTATCGACCGCTCTATTTACTAGTGTAATCGAAACAGGTTTAGATGCCATGCAATTTGCTTTGGTTCCTCCCGCTATCGATCAAGTATTGGTTGCAAGCTTTGAACGCTCTCGTTTCTCCAATATTAAAGCCACGTTCATATTGGGGGTTAACGAAGGAGTCATTCCGGCAAAACCGCAAGAAGACGGGATTTTATCTGATCAAGAGCGTGAATATTTGTGGCAATCGGGATTTAAAGTCGCTCCGAGCAGCAAGCGGCAATTATTTGACGAGCCCTTTTACATTTATTCGGCCTTCGTCAGCCCATCTGAAAGACTTTATATCACGTATCCTCTCGCTAATGAGGAAGGAAAAACACTGCTTCCATCTGTTATGATCGGCCGTTTAAAAGATATGTTTCCCCTTCTTAAGGAAAAGTTTCTCATGCAGGAGCCGGCTGAATTAGTCGTAGAGGAACAGATTCAATATGTATCCAATCCGCTTATGACGTTAACGTATTTATCAGGCCAGCTGCAAGCCTGGAAAAGGCACTATCCGATTGATGATGTATGGTGGGATGCCTATAACTTTTATGTGGGGGATGAAGATTGGAATGCTTACAGCCAAAAGGTATTAAACAGCTTGTTTTACCGGAATGAAGTCAAAGGGTTATCGAAGGAAACGAGTACACATTTATATGGAAAACATATTCAAGCAAGTGTATCGAGAATGGAGAAATTCCAGGCGTGTCCATATGCTCATTTTGCTTCACATGGCTTGCGTTTAAAAGAGAGAAAGGTCTTTCGCTTAGAAGCTCCTGATATCGGAGAACTATTCCATGCGGCGTTAAAAATGATGGCAGAACAGCTGCGGGAAAATCAAAAGGATTGGCGTCATCTGACGAAAAGGGAGTGTGAGCAGCTATCCCATCATGTAGTGGATGAACTGGCTCCGAAATTGCAAAATGAAATTTTGCTAAGTTCAAACCGCCATCATTACCTGAAGCATAAGCTCCAGCAAATCATTGAGCGTGCGTCCCTTGTGCTGAGCGATCATGCAAAGGCGAGTGGCTTTGTTCCAATCGGCTTGGAGCTCGCATTTGGACCGGAGCAGCAGCTGCCTGCGATGCAGTTTACGCTTCCGAATGGAAGCACAATGGAGTTGATTGGCCGAATCGACCGTGTGGATAAAGCGGAAGGTTCCAACGGTCTTTTACTTCGGATTGTCGATTATAAATCGAGTGACAAAGCCTTGAACCTGGTGGAAGTATATTATGGATTAGCCCTTCAAATGCTTGCATATTTAGATGTCGTCATCACGTATGCCGAGAAGTTGGTCGGTACCGGACAACATGCATTGCCTGCAGGCGTGCTGTATTTCCATGTTCACAATCCGATGATCAACAGCTCAAAAGCATTGACGTTGGATGAGATTGAAGAGGAAATTTTTAAACGTTTTAAAATGAAAGGCTTGCTTCTTGGCGATGAGGAAGCGGTTCGCCTTATGGATCAGACGCTCGAGACGGGACATTCCCGCATTGTTTCCGCCGGTTTGAAAAGAGGCGGAGGCTTTTATTCAAATTCATCCATAGCGGGTGAGCAGCAGTTCGCTGATTTAAGGAAGCATATTAGGAAACAGTTTACGGATATTGGTACGAAGATTACGGATGGAGTCATTGACATTTCCCCTTATAAGTTAAAGGAAAAGACTCCTTGTGAATTTTGTTCGTTCCGTTCCGTTTGCCAGTTTGACCAATCGATGGAGAAACATGATTATCGTCATTTGAAGGTAGAAAAACCAGAGATTATTTTAGAAAAAATAAGACAGGAGGGAGATGGCCATGAGTAAATGGATACCAAAACCAGAGGGAAGCCAGTGGACCGATGATCAATGGAAAGCCATTGCCGCCTCTGGACAGGATATTCTTGTCGCAGCAGCGGCAGGATCAGGCAAAACGGCCGTTCTTGTAGAACGGATTATTAAAAAGCTCGTATCGAATGAAAATCCAATCGATGTAGATCGTTTGCTTGTTGTGACATTTACGAATGCGTCTGCTGCGGAAATGCGTAATCGAATCGGGGAGGCCATTGAAAAGGAATTGAAGAAAAATTCCTCCTCTCTTCATTTGCGGCGACAGTTAAGTTTGTTAAACCGTGCTTCCATTTCAACGCTGCATTCTTTCTGTTTGGAAGTCATTCGAAAATTTTATTATATGATCGATTTAGATCCGGGGTTTCGCATTGCGGATGATACAGAAGCCGAATTAATTCGGGAAGAAGTGCTGGATGAGTTATTTGAAGAGCAATATAGCATCAAGAACAATGAGCGTTTTTTTGAGGTGATCGATCGTTACACGAGCGACCGCAGTGATAATGATATCCAAGTGATTGTGCGGAAACTATATGATTTTGCGCGTTCCAACCCGAATCCGGACCTTTGGTTGGAGCAATTGATTCGCCAATATGAGGTGACGGATGAGATGACGGTGGATTCATTGCCGTTTGTCCGTTTTTTGCTGGATGATGTGCGTATGCAGCTTCAAGGTATTGAAGCATTGCTGCAAGAAGCGTTGGAACTGACTAAAGTTCCAGGGGGACCTGCGCCAAGGGCAGTTAATATAGAAGATGATTTCCGCCAAGTTCAAGGATTGGTCCATGCGTCCGAGACATCCTTTTCTTTACTGCATGAACAATTTCAGTCCCTTTCTTTTTCCAGACTGAAGTCATGTAAAGGCGATGAGTTTCACCCCGAACTCCTCGATAAAGTGTCTGATTTAAGGAAAAGCGCCAAAACATCACTGGAAAAGATGCAAAGTGAATTGTTCAACCGTCCGCTTCATGCTTATTTAGAAGACTTGAAAACGATGAAGCCCATCATTGAAACACTGGTGTTTATCGTTTTGGAATACGGAAAAAGGTATGAAGCAGTAAAAAAAGAGAAAGGGCTTGTCGATTTTTCCGATTTGGAGCATTACTGCCTGCAAGTGTTACGAGACGACGAACAGGGGGGACAAGCCCTCGTTCCTTCGGAAGTTGCGAAGCAATATCGAGTACAGTTTACGGAAGTATTGTTGGATGAGTATCAAGATACGAATATGGTTCAAGAATCGATTATTCAGCTTATTACAAAAGATGAAGAAGAAACAGGAAATCTGTTCATGGTCGGCGACGTGAAACAGTCGATTTACCGCTTCCGCTTGGCTGAACCCTTCTTATTTTTAAGCAAATACAAGCGATTTACTCAAGACGGAGAACATTCAGGCTTACGAATTGATTTAAATAAAAACTTTCGCAGCCGTTCACAGGTGCTGGATGCAACGAACTTTGTGTTTCAGCAAATCATGGATGAGGCTGTGGGAGAAATCGAATATGACGATGATGCTTCTTTAAAACTTGGTGCCAGTTATCCGAAAGTAGAGGGAATGGAAACAGAATTGCTCCTTGTCACGAAAGAAGGGGCGGAGGTTTCTGCTGAGCTGGACGAAGAGTCCGAACAGGGAAGCGGGGCATTTTCGGATGCAGAACTGGAGACAGCTCAACTTGAGGCAAGAGTAATGGCGCGAAAAATAAGGGAAATGGTTCAAAATCGCTTCCAAGTGTATGATCGTGCATTAGACCGAATGCGCAATGTCACGTATCGGGATTTTGTCATTTTGCTTCGCTCCATGCCGTGGGCTCCCCAAATCATGGAAGAATTTAAGCAGCATGGAATCCCGCTTTATGCGGACTTGGCAAAAGGTTATTTTGATGCGACGGAAGTTACAATCATGATGTCCCTATTGCAAGTCGTGGATAATCCGTACCAAGACATTCCGCTTGCGGCCGTGCTTCGTTCTCCAATCGTCGGCATGAGTGATGAAGAATTGGCGGTTATCCGATTAGCGGATAAAAAAGGAACTTACTATGAAGCGCTTAAGGCTTTTATGGCAACATCTGACGAGAGTAATGTTATTTATCAGAAAGTGTCCCGTTTATATGAATCATTGCAAGTATGGCGTACACAGGCTCGTCAAGGAGCGCTGTCTTCTCTTATTTGGCAGCTGTACCGTGATACTGGCTTCTTTGAATTTGCCGGCGGCTTGCCGGGTGGAAAGCAAAGACAAGCCAATTTGAGGGCGTTGTATGATCGCGCACGCCAATATGAATCGACCTCATTTAGAGGGCTGTTCCGCTTCTTGCGTTTTATTGAAAGAATGCGGGATCGCGGGGATGACCTGGGCACGGCCAGAGCTCTAGGAGAGCAGGAAGATGTCGTACGGCTGATGACCATTCACAGCAGTAAAGGTCTGGAGTTCCCAATCGTCTTCGTGGCGGGACTTTCCAGGCAGTTTAATATGATGGATTTACATCAATCGTATTTATTTGACAAAGAATTGGGATTTGGGTCCAAGCTTGTGAACCCTAAACTGAGAATCAGTTACCCGACGCTGCTTCAGCAGACGATTAAACGAAAAATGAAAAAAGAAACCATGGCAGAGGAAATGCGGGTTTTATATGTGGCGTTGACCCGTGCAAAAGAAAAGCTCATATTGGTCGGCACCGTCAATCATTTTGCTAATACCTTAACAAAGTGGAAGAGTGTCTTAGCCCATCCCGATTGGGTGTTGCCAATCCATGTAAGAGCACAGGCAAAATGCTATTTGGATTGGGTTGGGGCTTCTGTCATTCGCCACAAGAGCGGGGAACAGTTATTAGGAGAAGCGGCAGAGGCCACTGTATTGCCTGAAGTCCATGAACATCCGTCATCATGGAAACTGGAGGTCATTCAAGCCTCCAATCTTGTCGATGAATCCCACCAGGAGCAGCATCACCATGAAGAGCTGCTGGAAGCATTGAAGCAAGGAAGGGCCGTTCCGATCGAGAGCGAGAAAAAAGACGAAATTAAAAGAAGGCTTGAATGGAAATACGGCTTCCAAGCGGCAGCCGTTCACCGGTCCAAACAATCTGTATCTGAAATGAAGCATCAGCATCAATTAACGGAGGACAGCAGTGATGATGCGTTCATCCGAAAGGTGAGAGCCCCGCTTGTCGACCGTCCGAGATTCATGCAGGAAAAGTCTTTAACGGCAGCGGAGAGAGGAACGGCGATGCACCTTGTTATGCAGCATGTCTCATTGCACCAAGAGGTAACAGCTGATGATGTAAGGGAGCTGGTGGCTTCGATGGTGACGAGGGAACTTCTTACAACAGAGCAAGCGGATGAAATCGATTTTGAAAGTATCTCGGCGTTTTTTAAGACAGATCTTGGAAAAAGGCTGCAATATGCCAAACATGTCTATCGTGAAATGCCGTTCAGTTTATACGTTCCGGCTTCCGAGGCCTATGCGACGTGGAGTGCTCCCCAGGAAGAAGCGGTTCTAGTGCAGGGTGTCATTGACTGTTTATTTGAAGACGATGAGGGCATTGTATTAATTGACTTTAAAACAGACAACATTTCCGAACGGTTTGAAGGAGATTTTGAGCGGGCTAAGCCGTTCTTGCTGAATCGTTATGAAATGCAAGTAAGCCTATATGCCAAAGCGGTCGAGCATACGTTGAATCGCCCGGTGGCAGCTCGTTATTTGTACTTTTTTGATGGCAGCCAAGTGATTGAAGTATAACAGATTAAAAAGCAATTCTTGCAGTTTATCAGAGACTTATAGGGAGTCTCACATTATAAGAGAAATGTGTAGTGTAAAGGGTGGCCGGAAGTCGGCCGCCCTTCTGCTGTGTGTCATATGATAAAATACAAGTCAAAAGGGATTTGAAGAGGGGGAAGGAATACGTGCGGATTTTGCATACAGCCGATTGGCATTTGGGGCGAACACTTGAAGGACGCAGTCGCCTTGAGGAGCAAGCACAGTTTTTGGACGAGCTGGCAGAAATCGTCGAAAAAGAAAAAATAGATGTCGTATTGATGGCAGGGGATGCTTTTGATACGGTGAATCCGCCTGCAGCGGCTGAACAGCTTTTTTATGAAAGTCTATCGCGGTTATCCAATAAAGGAAGCAGACCTGTGGCGGTTATTTCAGGAAATCATGACAGCCCGGATCGGCTCGCCGCAGCCACGCCTTTGGCAAGAGACCAAAATATTACTTTACTCGGCTTGCCGACAACGAATATTCAATCCATTCATATTCCGACAACGGGAGAATTGCTTGAAGTAGCTGCATTGCCGTATCCATCGGAATCGCGCTTAAAAGAACTTTTATCTGCTGAAAATGATGAACTGGCGATTCGAAACTCATATGACCAGCGAATTCAGGGGATTTTTCAAGCGATGAGCAGCCAATTTTCACGGAATGCCGTTCATGTCGCGATGAGCCATATTTATGTAGCGGGAGGAAGCTCAACCGACTCGGAGCGTCCGATTGAGGTAGGGGGTGCTTATACGGTAGCGGCAACAAGTCTTCCTGAGGCTGCACAATATGTAGCGCTCGGACATTTGCATCGACCTCAAAACATTAAGCGGGCCCATACAACCGCCCGTTATTCCGGCTCACCTTTAGCTTACAGTTTTTCGGAGTCAGGCTATACGAAATCCGTGACGATTGTAGATGCGAAACCCCACGCTCCTATTGAATTGACGGAAGTGTATTTAACAAGCGGCAAGCCGCTTGTTAGATGGAAGGCGAAAAACGGGTTGATGGAAGTGTATAACTGGATTGACGAGGGGCGGGACAGACAAGCGTGGATCGACCTTGAAGTTCATTTAAAAGATGCACTGTCCATTGAAGAAATTCATCGGCTGCGCAAGTTGCACAGCGGCTTTGTTCACATTCGCCCGGTATTTGAAGAGGAGGAAGAACATGAAACACCGGATACTGCTCGAAATCTTCCAATTGACGAGTTATTCAAACGTTTTTACGGGCGCCAAACGGGGGGAGCACAGCCGGATGATGAGCTGATTCAATTATTTTTATCACTCGTTCATGAAGAATCATCAACTGGGGAGGAGGAAGAAGCATGAAACCTATTACGTTAACCATTGCAGGGCTCCACAGCTTCCGCGAAAAACAAGTCATCGATTTTGAAACGCTTTGTGAAGGCGGGGTTTTTGGGATTTTTGGGCCGACGGGAAGCGGAAAGTCTTCCATTTTGGATGCGATGACATTGGCGTTATACGGAAAAGTAGAAAGAGCGGCCAATAATACACAAGGAATTTTAAATCATGCAGAAAAAGAGCTGCACGTGGCGTTTACATTCGAGCTTGAAAATGCAGAGCAGAAATGCCGTTATACAGTAGAGCGAAGTTTTAAGCGTTCTGATGAGCTCCGGGTGAAATCGGCAACAAGCCGTTTGATTGAGGAACATGAAGAGCGATTTGTATTAGCTGATAAGACAAGCGACGTGAATCAACAGGTACAGGAGCTTCTTGGATTGACGATTGATGATTTTACACGCGCAGTCGTGCTTCCTCAAGGAAAGTTTGCCGAGTTTTTGTCGTTAAAAGGCGTAGAACGCCGGCAAATGCTTCAACGCCTATTTAATTTAGAGCAGTATGGAGACCGCCTTAATAAACAGCTTCGCGAGAAAGTCCAGAAGCTAAACAGTGATCTTGATAAAATCAATGCAGAGCAGACAGGGCTGGGGGATGCATCGGCCGAGCGTTTAAAAGAAGCAGAAGAAGAAGTGGAAAATGGTGATCGGCTCCTTCAAAAAAGGGAAAAAGAGCTTTCAGACATTAACCGGCAATTCGAGCAGCACAAACAACTATGGGGATGGCAGCAAGAGCGGGAGGCCATTCAGGAGAAACTTCTCGTTTTAGAACAACAAAAACCAGCCCTTCAAGAAAAAGAGCAGGTTGTCGAGAGGGCGGAGCAGGCCGAAAGCCTAAAACCGTATATGGACGCATATGAGCAATACAAAAGCCGTTACATTCAAGCCGAAATGAATCTTCATCAGCTAAAGGAAAAACTGGACGAGATAAAGCAATCTTACGAACAATCGATGGCGCTGTATCAAGAAAAAAGAGAAATTCGTTTGAAGGAAGAACCTGGATTAGCGGCTCGAAAGGAAAAGTTGGAACAAGCAAAAGAATGGCAGGTTTCGGTACAAAATTTAACGAAAGAAATTGATGATTTGCGTAAGCAGCAACAACTGCTGGAACAAGCTCTTCAACAAAAAAAAGAAGAATTGGAAAAAGCGGAACGTCTCTATGAAAGAGGAACAGAAAAGCAAAAGCAGCTGAAAGAAGAACTGAAGCAAACCGAAGTGGCAACAGAGTATCGCGAAAAGGTACAGCAGGCTTCTGCCGAAAAGCACAACCTCATTCGTCTTCAAGAGATGATGAAAGAAGCGATGGAGAGCCGCGAGACAAAACAAGAACAAGTAAAGGCAGCGGAGCGGGAAGCCGAACAGTTTCATGAAAAATATGAGGCTTTGTTAGAAAACGGGAAGACTTTATTTGAACGGGTCCAAGGGACGTATCATATTCTTTGTGAGCGTGAAAAGGAATTTGAACAGGCCGTTTTTAAGGTCGAAGGCGATGTTCAAATATTGAAGAATCAAGCGGAAAAGGAAAAAGCGCAACATTTGGCTTTGCAACTGGCAGAAAAGTTAACGGAAGGTTCATCCTGCCCGGTTTGCGGTTCGACGGATCATCCCTCTCCTGTTCAGCATCAAGGCGTATCTCAAGTCAAAGAAATCAAGGAGAGATTGGATAGAGCAGAACAGCTGTTTTTCGTCTTGCGAGAGGAGAAATCCCGATTTACTTCTTTAAAAGTGCAGCTTGAACAGACAGCACAGCAACTAACAGGTGAGCTTGAAGGCAAGGTGGGTAAAATCAGTATTTTATCCGCGATTGAGCCGTTAGCCGCTCTGACATCTGAAAATATTGAGGCTATTGTGCTTGTTATTCAAACAGAGACGAAATCGCTGCAACAGGATTATCTAAAGCTAAAAGAGGATGTTCAAGCTTTTATTCAACAGTTTCGAATGATCAAAAACAAATACGAACAGGCCGCATCCCGTGTTTCGCTGTATGAAGCCGATTTACAGGAGCGAACAGAAAAACTGAACCAATTACAACACGATGTAGAACAGTCTGCAGCGAGTTGGAACGAACAGTTTGATCCATTTCGATTGGATGATATAGAACGTTTGCAGCAGGACATTACATCCAAAGATCGACAACAGCAGGAACTGAAAGAGCGAATTGAAAAGAGCATTCCCTTTTTAGAGGAGCAAGCAGAACTTATTAAACGTGTTACGGCAGAGAATAATGAACTGGAGCGTCAGCAAGTTGAACTGGCGGCGCGACTCAGCGGGAAGCAGGAGCTATGTTCCGAGAAACAACTACAATTAAAAAACATCGTGGGCGGAGAGGATGCCCAAGTGCTGCTAGAAAAAACGGTTCGTATGATGGAGATGTTTTCTTCCGAAGAATCATCAGCATATGAAACATGGCAGCAAAATCAACTTGCATATCAGCAGCATGAAAGCCGTACAAAAGCATTGGAGCAGTCTCTGCAAGAGCTGAAAAGCCACTATGAAGAAGCGAAGCAAACATGGAATCAAAAGCATAGCGAAACTTCATTTTCATCGATTGAAGAGGTAAGACACGCCTTTATCGAAAAAGAAGAGCGAATATTGTTGAAAGAAACGATCCGTAAGTTTTGGGACAAACTAAAAGAGCACGAACATGCGATGGCTCATTTGGAAGAGCGTTTGCAAGGATTGGTGTTAACCGAGGAACAATGGGAGGAGACGAAGAAGCTTCAACTGGAACTGCAAGCTGGCGTCCGTGAAGCGATGCAGGCAAAAGGAGCCGCTCAAAAAACACTTGAGGATCTTCAAGCCCGTCATGAGCGCTTTAAGGAGCTTGATGTGAAACGTGTTCATGTCGAACATTTACTCTCCCAACACCAAAAACTGCAAAGTGTATTTAAAGGAAACAGCTTTGTGGAATTCATTGCCGAAGAACAGTTGATGAGCGTTAGCCGCGATGCTTCCCAGCGTCTCGGTATTTTGACAAGGCAGAGATATGCCATTGAAGTAGATTCACAGGGAGGCTTTATCATGAGAGATGATGCAAATGGAGGAGTGAAGCGTCCGGTTACGACGCTGTCAGGAGGAGAAACATTTTTAACCTCTTTAGCGCTCGCGTTGGCATTATCGGCTCAAATCCAGCTGCGAGGAGAATATCCGCTTCAATTTTTCTTCCTTGATGAAGGGTTTGGGACACTTGATGCAGAGCTATTGGATACCGTGGTAACTTCCCTTGAAAAAATTCAATCGAACCAACTATCTATAGGAGTTATTAGCCATGTACAGGAGTTAAGGGCAAGGCTGCCAAAGCGCCTTGTTGTAGAGCCGGCTGAGCCGTCGGGAAGAGGAACGAAAGTGATGGTGGAAACACTGTAAGTTAAATAAGGATAAAAATCCAGCAGAAAGGCAGAAGGATGATGGCAAAAAAAGAGCAGCTCGGAGCATGCGAATTATGCGGCAGAGAAGAAGTCATTCTTACCGTTCACCATTTAACACCGAAAGAAATGGGCGGTACGTTCGAGCCGACCGCTGACTTATGTATTCCGTGCCATAAGCAAATTCATGCATTATACACGAATGCAGAGCTGGCTATTCGATTGAACACAATCGAGGCGCTTCAACACGATAAGCAGATCGCCTCTTTTTTAAAGTGGGTCCGCAAGCAGCCACCATCCAGGCTTCCGCGTATGAAAAAGTCGAATGAGCGAAAGAAAAAGTAAGAAGATGACCCGCAAAAGCAAGCCTTTGCGGGTCATCTTCATTCATGTGTAAGCGAAGTGTGTTCTTTTACACTTCCTCATGTAAAAAGGCCATTACGCATTGGCGGCATTATTTTGGTCAGCAATGTCCGGATCAAGTGTGTTGGTTGCAGATAACCCGTTGTTTGTAATAATGAAGTTACCGGTATTGCCTGCACCTGACCCGGAAGCTGATTTGGATGTTTCTTTTGGCGAGATATAAAAAACATCTCCGAAGGTCACAATACCGCCTGCGTTGCCGATATTAACAGGACCAACAATTGCGGGCATATAATAACATCCTTTTTTAGAAAATGCGTTCTTGGTGATACTCTTAGTCTATGAAACTGACAGATAAACGTTCATTTCTTTCAGTTATTAGGTGAGGCTGGTCTCCTGTCGCCGGATAGCTGACGAATATGGAGCACACGTGATTCTGCAGAAAATGTTTCCGTTGAACCGATGTGTGCAAGAGAAGAAGTGGAAACCCCTAAAATATCGATATGGTTGATTTTAATAGCAGGAACCTCATGAACGGTCCGCATATTGATAAACTCAAGCGGCTGAACAGGAAGTTCTTCGGTAAAAGTTAAATAGTCTTCGAATCTTCCTTCCTGTGCGAAAAAGAAAGGATGCTCCCTTTGAACCGCAAGTACTTTAGCTTTAGCGATGATATGGCAAGAGTCTCCAATTTGCAAAATGGAGCTTAAATCCATGGAGGTAATATTAATATGATTGACACAAGACATTCGTTTAACCATAAAGCGGCACACCCTTATGATAAGGATAACGGTACGTATGGACCAATAATCAATGATTCGGCAGGTGTATCGAAAATAGAAGATAATGTTGCACTCTGCATATCACCTACCAAAAAAAGCGAGGAAGAAGTAACTCCCGTAATGTTAATATCTCCTACTAATAGCTCACGATTGACAACTGTAAAATTCACTTTATCCATCTCCTTTTTTTAACGAGTCGGGGAGATATGTTAAAAAAGCATGAATTCCTTTTTTGACTTCTTCTTGCAGTTTTATAATAACGTTTGCGATAACTTCATCTCGGTGGGCTTCCAGTTGCTGTGGCTCCATTTGCTGTAAGTGAAAAGCCACACGTTGTTCCAGTTGCTTTTTAATATCTTCCATAATGAATTCATAGTAAGGGTCGGCAATTTGCATATTGCGTTCAGCGAGAATTTCCGAAATGATGGTATATCCATTTTCGTCCAGTTCCTCATTCATTTTGCTATGAATCTCTTGGGCGATATCTGCCGGGATTGTCCGGGGCGACGAAGACCCTGCCAGCGGATCGACAGCTCCTTGTGGAATCATGGAACTAACGGTAAAATCATCGATGTTTTCAGGCTGTGTCGGATTTAATCCAATATTTAGTGTCCCTTCTAACGTTTCAATTTTTAGTTGGTCAAATTTGTATTCGATTTTTTCAATATTGGTCTTCGGATTTTCTTCTATTTCTTTCAGCTGTTGTCGAAGTTGGTTCATTCCTTGTTCTAATTTTTTTATTTTGTCATTTTGCATGTGGACCTGTAAAGCAAGCTGCTGGACATAATGGCAAAGCTGAAGATAATCCATTTCATCATCCTTCCGTTTCATACGTGGATACTTTAAACATATGAGATAAAAACGGAATAGATGAGCGGCAATTACTGTTCAGGGGCAGGAGGGGTAGCGGTATATTGAAGAAGGCCGGTAACGGGTTGCCCTCCTTGCAGGGGTATAATCGGCGTCTGAAACTTTTGCGCTTCTGGAGCCGGTCCCGTAAATCCTCCTGTATTGAACAAGTTAGATGTTGCTTTAACAAAGCCGACACTCCCGATTTGCAATAGGGATGAATTCGTTACGGCATTTATCCTTAACGAATGAATGCAAATGCTTTGATTAACGTAGAAATTCATCGAATTTCCCCTTTCCTAAGCATTGGCTGTAATGTTTTGATCAGCATTATCTTGGTCCGCCACATTGGTTGAGCTTTGCTGATTATATACGCGCATTCCGTTGCCTGTATTAAATGAACCAGCACCCGCAAATGTTTTTGCTGCAGAGTTTGGGGAAATGGCATACACGTCTCCAATATGAAATACACTTGCACTTCCGACACTGTTGACATTGACTGCTCCAACAAATGCTGGCATATAAAACACCCTTTAATTTATTTTCTGCTAATATCCTATGTAAAAGAACGGAAAGGGTGAATGCCTAGAGGTTTCCAATATATGAACAGAATCAAAGATGACGCTTTTATTTCTTTGTGATAATAACGGATGATTGTGTTAAGATGAATTTATATTCGGAAAATTCAAAGCTGTTAAATAGGGGAGTTTCATATGAATGTACCATTGATAGTAAAGGATTTTTTAGACTAGGCTATTTCATTTTAAAAAAGTTCGTTAATTAGTTCATAGGTAGTTTGTCTGGCTATTTTTTGCTCTGTTGAATGTAGAAAATGAGAAAGTTGGTCGATTTTATAGAAGGGTAAATTTTTCTATGATTAAAAAAGATAAAGGCAAACTTGATGAAAATCAGGGACGCAAAGCTAAAGGGGCTAATGTTACGATACAATGCCAGCCAGCTGCCGAATATAACAATAGGATGTAGGAATTCAGAGGAACACTCTCGTTATTTTCGGTAAGAATAAAGCGGGAGTGTTTTTTATTTTTTTACTATCCGTGGGAGTCGTTTTTAGGGGCAGCTCAACGGAAGGCGTCAAAGGTGAAAGGGATGAGGGATATGAATCAAGCAAGAAAGTCACTTCTTAAAAAGACAAAGCGGGAGATGTCCGATTATTCTTTAGTTGTTACCATTATCTCAGTTTCTTCTTTAATGGCATTCATTACACTTCCAAATGAGATGTTGAGCCTGTTAAAAGGGGCTGTCGATTTTCTGTTGAAATGAACGTAGGGGTACGAAAGTGTGAGAGGTTTTGCAGTATAGGTCAATTATTAATTTTATACATAATGGTTAAAAGGAAATAAGAAAGTTTTGTCGAATGGAGCAATGAGATTACATAGGGGGGAAATGGCAAATGAAGTTTGTTACGGTTTCTTATAAAGAACGCGTGTTCACAGGGATGCTTATCAATAACCGGATTGTGGATATATGCAAGGCAGAAGAAAAGCTGTTTCATACAAGTGAAATCCCTTGCTCCATGATTGAGTTGATTGAACATTATGAGGAGATAAGTGAAAAGTTAGCTGTTATCCATACATGGGGACAAGAAGTACCCAATGGAGAAGCGGCTTATTCGGTTGAGGAAATAAAATGGCTCGCACCGATTCCTCGCCCTCGCAAGAACATTTTTTGCGTCGGGAAAAATTATGCGGACCATGCAATTGAAATGGGGAGCGCAGCGGATATTCCCGCTCACTTAATGCTTTTTTCTAAAGCACCAACTTCAGTGACGGGACATGAAGGAGATGTACTTGCCCATCAGCAGGTGACAACCGAATTGGATTATGAAGGAGAACTCGCCGTCATTATTGGCAAGACATGCAAAAACATCAAAGAAGAAGAGGTAATGGACCATGTTTTTGGCTATACACTCATTAACGATGTAACAGCACGTGATTTACAGGAGAAACATAAACAGTTTTTATTGGGGAAAAGCCTTGACACATCTTGTCCGATGGGACCGGTTATTGTTCATCAATCAGCTATTCAAAATCCCGAGTCTCTTCAAATCGAGACGAGAGTCAATGGAGAAGTGAGGCAAAAAGGAAATACTGAGCAGTTCATTTTCGGGATTGCCAATATTATTTCTACCATTGCGAAAGGAACAACGTTAGAACCGGGAGATATTATTGCAACGGGTACACCCGCTGGAGTGGGGAAAGGGTTTAATCCGCCGCGTTTCTTAAAGCCGGGAGATATGATGGAAGTCACAATAGAGGAAATTGGAACGCTTAGAAATACAGTGAAATAGAAACAACGGGTTCGCCACTTGGCGAACCCGTTGTTTCTAATTTCGTCATTTTTGTTACATAATAATGTGTAATATTTCGCGAATACTTTGATACATGATATGATGAAGGAGAAAATATTTTGAACAGGGAGGATTTTTTCGCATGACACACGCTCATATCACGGCTTGGGCTGTTGGAATTATTTTGTTTTTTGTTGCGAATGCGATGTACAAAAACAAAAATTCTAAAGCTAAAATGGTACATATGATTACTCGTCTTATGTATATTATTATTATTATAACAGGATTTTTACTGTACCAATCTATTATGAAAACAGCAACAGGCGATATACATATGTGGTACGGCATCAAAATGCTTATTGGTTTATGGGTAATTGGAGCAATGGAAATGGTATTGATCCGTACAAAAAAAGAAAAAGACGCAAAGGGAGCATGGATTCAGTTTGTGATTGCAGTGCTTGTCGTTTTATATCTTGGGCTTAGATTGCCATTAAACTGGGCTCCATTCGCATAAAAGAAGAGGCATAAAAAGAAAACGCCTGATGACTCAGTTTAAAGACATAGTCATCAGGCGTTTTCCGTTATTGAGAGTGAATTCGAATCGATCCATCGTTTGATGGTTTCGTTCAAAAAAATGGTGAATGGAACAAATTTCCTCTCCGTTATCGAAAGTCAAAAAGTTCACTCCGCTTTTGGAGGGAGCATTTTCTTGAAAACATAAGCTGTTAAAGCAATAAATGCAATCGTAAAGAGAAAAATTCAACTCGTTTAAATGATGGGTGAACTGGGACAGCGCTTCAAGTGTCAGCTCTTCCAGCAGTGTTTCATACGCATGCTGTAATGTTTTGCGAACTCTAATGTAGTCCCCTTCTTTCAGCATGTAAATCTGTCCGTTTGTCTGTATCGTGTCCTCTCCCGTCCACATCGCTTTATGCCAGCGCTGGGATAATTGAATCTCAAGCGAATCGTCGGCAATTTCCCCAAGCATAAAAGCCTCGTCACTTTCATCATCAAAAAATACCCACTGTTTATCAATATGTTCTATCATACCGCAAACAAATGCACGCGGCTGCTCTTTTAAAAAGTGCAATCGAGACTGATAACTCACCTAACATCTCTCCTATCTTCAGAAAATATCTTTCTGTTATATAAGCCTATTTCAATGCAGTACTTGATTTTTACCCTCTCCGTTTTTTATGCTCTTGTATGTCAAATAAACTAAGAAGGTTTTGGCATAAGCGATTGATAATAACCGTACGGTTATTATCAATCGCTTATGTGTCACTTTTTAGATATGGAGGATTTTCCTCCATATCTAAAAAGTGACGTGTATATGTATCTTATTGCCCAAAAAGAAGAGCTTTATAACTTGTTCTTTTGTAAATCTCATCGGACAAAGTAACGAGATGTTTGCTGTTGCATAATATGTCATTATTCAACAGAGTCAAATGCCCATATAGAAGGAAGGATGAGGAAGGTATGTGTGGAATAACAGGCTGGGTTGATTTCCAGCGTGATTTAACTGAAGAGCAACAAGTGGTATACAAAATGGCAAATACACTTTCTAGAAGAGGACCTGATGACACAAATGTCTGGACGGGAAATCACGTTGCTTTTGGTCATAAACGGCTTGTTGTAGTAGATCCTGTCGGCGGAAGACAGCCCATGACAAGGGCGAAACAAAATGATAGGTATACCATTTGCTATAATGGTGAGCTTTACAATACAGAAGATATTCGAAAAGAGCTACTAAAACGTGGGTACACGTTCCAAGGACATTCGGATACGGAAGTATTGCTGACCGCTTATATGGAATGGAAAGAACAATGTATTGAGCATTTAAATGGAATCTTTGCATTTGCCGTATGGGATGAGCATGAGCAAAAATTATTTATTGCCCGAGACCGCCTTGGCGTGAAGCCTTTATTTTACCGTTCCTACAATGGAGGCATACAGTTTGGTTCAGAGTTAAAAGCCCTTTTGGCTCATCCAGAGGTAAAAGCGGAAATCGGGTTGGATGGATTAGCAGAAGTATTTGGGCTTGGGCCTTCCCGTTCTCCTGGCCACGGAGTATTTAAAGGTATAGATGAACTGCGTCCCGCTCATGCCTTAATGTTTACGAAAAACGGTTTGAAGATATGGCGTTATTGGAATGTCAAAAGTGCAGAACATACCGAGTCTTTAGAAGAAACAACGGAAAAGGTTCAATTTCTACTAAAAGATGCAATCACAAGACAGCTTGTATCGGATGTTCCTTTATGCACCTTTTTATCCGGAGGCGTGGACTCCAGTGCCATTACAGCCATCGCCGCGAATGCGTTTAGAGAAGAAGGCAAAGGGCAGCTTCATACGTACTCCATTGATTACGAAGATAATGATAAGTATTTTAAGGCAAATGAATTCCAGCCGAATTCCGATGGAGCTTATATTCAGAAAATGTCGGAGCAGTTTAATACCATTCATCACCGATGTGTCATTCCGACAGAGAGTCTTGTTCATTATTTAACAGAGGCAGTAATTGTGCGTGACTTACCTGGAATGGCTGATATAGATTCTTCTTTGCTCTGGTTTTGTGAAGAAATAAAGAAAGATTTTGTGGTGAGCTTATCAGGAGAATGCGCCGACGAGATTTTTGGGGGATACCCGTGGTTCCATCGAAAGCATGATCTAGCCTCGGATTCCTTTCCATGGATGAGGTCTGTTGACGCCCGTATGAATTTGTTAAAAGGCGGTTGGAAAACCAAATTTCAATTAAATGAATATGTTCAAGCAAGTTACGAAGATACGGTTATTGAAACGCCGGTCCTTGATGGGGAATCTCCAGAAGAGACCCAGCGCCGCAAAATGTTTTATATGAATATGATATGGTTTATGCCGACATTATTGGATAGAAAAGATCGTATGAGTATGGGAGCGAGCTTGGAAGTTCGCGTTCCGTTTGCTGATCACCGTCTAGTGGAGTATGTATGGAATATTCCATGGAAGATGAAAATGACCGGTAATCAGGAAAAAGGAATTTTGCGAAAAGCTCTTGAAGGGATATTGCCTCATGATGTTCTGTATCGCAAAAAGAGCCCTTATCCGAAAACGCATAATCCGGCCTATACAAAAGCGGTAAAAACGTGGTTGGAGCAATTGCTTGCAGATAAAAGTTCGGCTTTGCATGAATTTTTTGATGCCGACCAATTAATGGGCATTGTTCAATCAGAAGGAAGGGAATTTACTGTTCCATGGTTCGGACAATTGATGACTGGGCCGCAGTTGTTAGCCCATTTAGCTCAAATGCATATCTGGTTCAAAGAGTATAATATAAACGTTGTGGAGTAACAACAGAGTATCTGTACAACAATTTTTTAGGTGCAAACATTTTGTGACGGTTGGAGAGGCTGTCTCATAAATCTCTAATGAATCACAAAAACTGCTTTCAGGAGGATGAACGACAAGGGCCGTATTTGGCCCTTGTCGTTCATCCTCTTTTTGTTAAAATTAGATGACATTCGTACTTTTATACAGAATCTTGTCCGGTTAGTTGTTATAGTAAGGATAGGCAGGATTAAAGTCGAAAAATGGAGGGGGAATGAGATGAAAGAGATTAAATTGTTTATGCCAATGCTATTTTTAGCGTTGCTTCTCATTGTTGGCTGCTATAAAGCTTTGCAAACAGGCGTGAAGGTCCCTGTTATCAATGTAAATCCGGAGAGTGCCAAGGAGCTCCAGGTTGGTTTAAAGCAAAAGGACGTAAATGATCAGTTAACTAAAACATACTCTAATATTCTTACGTTCAAGCAACAAGAAATTCCCCATTTATCATATAAGGTGGTTGCTGATAAAGATAAGGTGATTCAAACGGCTTTTCCGTCTACTTATTCCGAAGTTGACGGCGTTTTGACTTTCCGCGGTAATCATTTCCGGGACCAGCCGGCTTTTGGTTATATACAAGCTCAACCGAAGCAGCTCCTTCAAGCGTGGGAGTTCACGACTAAAAGAAGCCCTGACTGGGGAGGCGGAGCAGGATGGACGGGCCAGCCTGCCATTATTAAATGGGATAACGATGTTGTGAAAATGATGAATGTTTATGAAGAGTTTAAAAACAAGTCATCGTTTGTAGAAGTGGTATACGGTTCATTGGATGGGCGTATTTACTTTTTTGATCTGCAATCCGGCAAACCATCAAGGCCGCCCATTAATATAGGCAATGCCATTAGGGGAAGCGTGGCCCTTGACCCGAGAGGATATCCTTTGTTGTACGTGGGCCAAGGCGTTCCTCAAACCTCTAAAACTGACATTGGGCTGCGCATTTTTAGTTTAATCGATGGAAAACAGCTGACGATGATTCCGGGAATCGATCCGCTTGCCTATAGGAAATGGGGGGCTTTTGGCAGTTCACCATTGATTAATCGAGAAACGGATACAATGGTGGTCGGAGGAGAAAATGGTCTTATGTATCATATTAAGCTTCAAACGAACTTTTCAAAAGAGAAAAAGACCGTTACAGTAAATCCTGCAATCATGAAGTATCGATACCATATAAAAGGGAACCTTCATTACGGTATTGAGAATTCTTTAGCGGCTTATAAAAATGTCATATGGTTTGCGGATAATGGCGGGAGTATACAGGCTGTAGACGTGAACGCAAATCGTCCAATTTGGGCTCTTCCTAAAACAGATGATACAGATGCGACCATTGTGGTAGACGAGGAAAACGGAGATACCCCGTACTTATATACAGGAACAGAAGTAGACAAGCAAGGGAAGAAGGGAGTTGCCCGTTTAAGGAAAATTAATGGGCTGACAGGGAACGAGATATGGTCAATATCCTATCCTGCATTAACAGTAAAAGGGAAAAATCCGGTAAATGGCGGATTGCTGGCGACTCCTATTAACGGAAAGCATGAAATCAAAAATATGGTCATTTATACAATCGCTCGAACGCCGTCTCTTGAAAAAGGGCTGCTGGTAGCATTGGACAAGCAAACGGGAAAAGAGATATGGCGCTGGGAAATGCCGAGCTATGCTTGGTCCTCTCCTGTAGATGTATATGACGAAAAGGGGAACGCTTATCTCATTCAGGCTGATTCTGCAGGAATGATGTACCTATTGTCTGGAAAAGATGGAAAAGTAATCTCGAAAATAAATCTTGGCCATAACATAGAAGCATCCCCGGCAGTTTATAATGACATGGTTGTAATAGCGACGCGTGCACAAAAAATATACAGTGTTAAAATTTCATCGCAATAAAACAGAAGGACAGCCAATCGGCTGTCCTTCTGTTTTATTGCCTGCTAAGTCCTAGTAATAAGGTACAGTAATTTAAGCTGTTCGAGGCAAAAATGCTTTTTTCTCCCATATACGAGAACGCCAACGCCTGAGCATAAGCAACCCGCGCAGCCATTCATCAACAATGAAAGAGATCCAAATTCCCGCTAGCCCGAAATCTAGAATGATCCCCAAGAAGTAAGAAATGGTCACGCTCACTCCCCACATGGATAAGATCCCCATGTAAACGGGGAATGTGACATCACCGGCTGCTCGAAGGGAATTAATAATCACAAGATTAAACGCGCGTCCAGGTTCCAGGAGGATCGTTAAAAAGATGAGGGTGGTTCCGGTAGAGATAATATCTTCATTAGACGTAAAGATAGACAATAGAGCTTCAGAGCAAAAAGAAAAGAGAACAGCCATTAAAGCAGAGATTGCAACGGCAATCTTCAAGCTCTTTAAACATCGATTATAAGCTTCTTCCAATTTTCTTTCTCCGACCAGATATCCAATCATAATTTGGGTTCCTTGACTGACAGCCACGCTAAATAGGAAGATGAACATCATGATATTTTGAGCATATACTTTTGTCGTCAGCGCTTCTGTTCCCATCAATGTAATAAAGTACGTAATGATGATTTGAGATGCATTATAAGAGAGATGCTCTCCGGCAGACGGAATCCCGATTTTCAGCAAGTTCTTCAAATGAACTTTTGGGATTCGGTAAAAAGACCTGAAAGGCAGCTTCTCATTAATTCGTTTAAATAGCAGAAAACCAATCATAACTAAACCGATCATACGGCTGAAGGTTGTTGATAAGGCAACACCTTCTACTCCTAAAATAGGAAAGCCAAAAGGACCAAAGATAACCAAATAGTTTCCGAAAATGTTCAGTAAATTCATCCAGATCGTTACATACATCGTATCTCTTGTAAAGCTATAGCTGCGTAATACTGCACCGACGGTCATGATGAGACCTTGGAGGAAAGAAAAGCCTCCTACAATTTTCAAATAAATGGATGCCTCAGGCATTAGTTTTTCCGGTAAATCCATCATTCGCAGCAAGGGTTCACTGAATATCCAAATGCCAATGCTTAAAATAAGACCGATAATCAAGTTGGATACCATGGAAATGACTGATACGTCAGCAGCTGTGCTCCGTTGATTGGCTCCTAAATGCTGGGCGACGATAATGGAACTGCCTGTGGCAATAAACCCGAACATGACAATCAATAAATTTAAAATTTGATTGGCGACTCCTACCGCTGCTACAGAGTCATCCGAAAATTGACTAAGCATTAATGTATCGGCATTACCCATCAGCATATGCAAGAAAAGCTCAATGAAAATCGGCCATGTTAACACGAATAGCGTCATTCTTTTGATTGTTTTTTCATTGCTCATTCATTCTTCTCCTTTAGATAATTCCGACTTAAAATCATTACTATGTTATAAGGTTTTTACTATAATAGAAAGAGATAAAAACGATAAAGGTTGGATAATTCCGACCTATAAGGAGCGGGGAGAACCCTTGAGGGTTCTCCCCGCTCCTTATACGAAATTTTTTGTGAACTTATTTAAGATATAGGAACAGAAAGGTGCAAATAGGATAATAGTCAACAGAAAAGGTTAGAAACTTTCATTGAATTTAAATAGCAAGGGGAGTGTACGATGTCAGTTCTTCATTTTTCGGTGCCGCCGTTTCCGACTTTTATTATTGGAGGTAGGCATATGCTTGATATTGGAAAGAAGCATGTGAAACGGGTGTTTACCGTATTTGATTTACTATATGTAAAGAGCGGGGTGTTATTTATTACGGAAGACGGCATTCCGTATGAGGTGAGTGAAGGAGAATATATTATTCTCGTTCCCGGAATCGAACACTATGGTCATAAGGGGTGCGAGGAGAAGACAGACTTTATATGGATCCACTTTTTTATGGAGGAAGGCTATACTTCGTTGCCAAAAGAACATATCGAATGGTCGAGTTTAGTGAAAGAAGAAGGGACGATTACAGAGCCATGGTATTTTACTTTCCAAATACCGAGATACGGAAGCGTTCAAAATCGTCCGCTAATCAATCGGTTGCTTAATTACCTTGTGGGGTTGGATGAATATGAAGGTGTGGAAAATAAATTGCGGCAGCAGCTTCTGTTTCAGGAGTTCTGTCTTCAGCTTCAAAAAGAGGTGCTTGCGATCCCGACCGCGGCTGAACAAGTAACAGAGCAAATAGTCGCTTATATTCGTGAATATTACAATGAATCCATTACAATGAAAGAATTGTCTGCAAGACTCCATTATCATCCAGATTATATGACAAGAAGTATGCAAAAAACGATTGGGATGAGCCCAGTTCAATATTTACAACAATATAGAATTTCCCAAGCTAAAAAGCTGTTAGCAACAACCAATATGAAAGTGAAGGATATTTCCAACTTAGTCGGCATTCAAGATTATACCTATTTCTCGCGGATTTTTAAAAAGCAAGAAGGGTTAACACCTAATTCCTATCGGAGGTTTGTAAAACGTGATGGGGTGTAACAAAATGGACAAAAATGAATGCTTAAAAAGGGATTGAGAATCATCTCGTTACTTGTATAATAGAGTGAGTAGGTTGCAAGCGATTTCATTTGTTGATTGTTACGATGTAGAAATGGTTAATCATTTCTATTTTCATAGTTGTTTTTATTTAGGAAAATTGCTGGCAGGGAAGCTTTTGACTTGCTCATGTGAAGTGTTTGTCTATGAAAGTGTCGACTGATTATATGCAGTTTGTATAAGGGTGTTGTGAGAAAGAGAAGCGCCCATTATAATTTGAGAAAACCTCCGCTGAAGAGATAGAGAGGATAAGAGGAGGATATGATGATTGGTAACCGAGTAATGGCTTTACTTTTAATCCCGTTTCTTTTGATCAGCAGTGTTCCGGTTGTAGCAGCGGAAACAGAAGAAAGAATATGGGAAGATGAATGGATGTATTCCATTATGATTGATCGTTTTAACAATGGAGACCCTACAAATGATCAAGGTATAGATATTCATAATCCTAACGGTTATCATGGCGGCGATGTGAAAGGGATTATCGATAAGCTGGATTATATACAGGATATGGGGGTTACCGCTATCGTACTGTCTCCTCTGTTTAAGAGCAGTACTTACGATGGGAGCGGTGTACAGGATTTTTATAAAATGGACGAGCGTTATGGAACGATGGAACAGCTCAAACAACTTATAAAAGAAGCTCATGATCGTGACATGAAAGTGGTGCTGCGTTTTGTCGCATCAGATAATGATCAAGAAACGCTAAAAGCTGCTGTATGGTGGATGGATCAAGTAGACATAGATGGATATAAAATTTCCTCTTTAGAAGAAAAGTCCCCTTCTTTTTGGAAAGCGTTCGTTAATCAGGTGAAAGCACATTCACCGGAGTTTTATTTGATTGGCTCCGCTCCAGAAGGCAGTGACGGAACTTTATATGAGAAAGCTGGTTTTGATTTAATTATTGATTATTCTCTGTATGAACAAATTTCCGATGTGTTCAGCAAAATTAATTCTTCATCAAAGGGTTTATATGAACGATGGGGACAAACGGTATCTTCCTATGAAAATGCTTTTACAGTTGGTACGATGATTGATGATGAAGATACAGTCCGCTTCACAAGAAAAGCGTTGGAAAACCGCCATCATCCAGGCACAAGGACAAAGCTTGCGCTGACATATTTATTTTCGGCACCAGGTATACCGACAATTTATTATGGAACGGAAATAGCCCTGGATGGAGGGGAAGAGCCCGATAATAATCGATCAATGAATTTCCGTGTAGAGAAAGAATTGATTGATTATATATCAAAGATAAGTGAAATAAGAGCTCAAATGCCTTCTTTACGAAAAGGAACGTTTGAATTGATTTATGAAAAAGATGGGATAATGGTTTACAAGCGTGGATATAAAAATGAAACGACGGTTGTAGCGATTAATAATACAGATGAAACCCAGATAGTAGACATTCCTGTTGAACAGATGGGAAGAGAAAAAGAACTGCGAGGTTTGTTAGAGGAAGATATGATCCGCTCTACAGGAGATGGATATCGTATAGCAATTGACCGGGAGAAAGCGAACATTTACGTACTAGGTGATAAAACAGGTTTGAATGTAAAGTTCATTGCTGCCATGGTCATCGTTTATGGGACTTTCATGATATTCATTTATTTGGTTTGGAAGCGGGGAAAAAAGAAACAAGCGTCTTAATGTCTTAATAAAGAAGGAAACAATAATTAGACAACATTGGGAGAGGAGTGCATGGATATGGGCGTAACCATCAAGGATGTCGCCAATTTAGCTAAAGTTGCGCCTTCGACGGTTTCCAGGGTCATCGCAAACAGCTCGCGCATCAGTGAAAAAACAAAGCAGCGAGTTCGATTAGCCATGAAAGAACTGGGCTACCATCCGAACATTATTGCGAGAAGTCTCGCCAACCAATCGACACAAGCGATAGGGGTTGTTATGCCAAGCTCGGCTGATAAAGTATTTCAAAATCCATTTTTTCCTGAAGTCATTAGGGGAATCAGTACAGGGGCACATGAGAAAAAGCATGCGATCTACATGTCCACAGGTGAAACCGAAGAGGAAATTTTTCAAGAAGTCGTTCAAATGGTCCAAGGCCGTCGAGTGGATGGAATTATCCTATTATATTCAAAAGTAGATGATATGATTTTACCGTATCTTCAAGAACATGAAGTACCATGTGTCGTGATTGGGAAGCCTTTTAAAAACGGAGAAGGAGTATCCTTTGTCGACAATGATAATTTCCGTGCCGGACGTGAAGCGACCGAATATTTGATTGAGATGGGACACGAGAGAATCGCGTTTGTGGGCGGGAATTTAGACCTTGTCGTTACAATCGACCGCCTGACGGGTTATGATAAGGCTATTCGGGGAGCTAATCTTCAATATCGCGATGAATATGTCATTCATCAAGAATTTTTACGCGAGGGCGGCAAAGAAGCTGTTCGTAAACTAATGTCATTGGAAAAAAGGCCGACAGCACTAGTTGTAGCAGATGATCTAATGGCGCTTGGAATCTTAAATACATTGGATGAAATGGAAATCTCCGTTCCGGATGATATTTCCATCGTAAGCTTTAATAATGCATTAATTGCGGAGCTGGCCCGCCCTGCTCTGACATCTGTGGATATTAATATTTTTGAGCTTGGCTATCAAGCCGTACGTTGTTTGATTGACCAATTTGAATATCCCTATCAAATGGTTAAGCAAATTAAAGTGCCGCATGAAATGATCAAACGACAATCATGTAAACCGCTAACTAAAAAGACCGTTGACACGACTAGTTGAAGAGATTGTTTCAGAAGTCTTGAATAACGGAAACTTCCATTGGTGGAGGGCCTTTCAGGATAAGGAGTTAAAAGGGAACGAGTTCCCTTTTAACTCCTTATCCATTTACAATTGTTCCGCCGTTTACATGCAGCATTTGCCCTGTAATATAAGATGAATCGTCACTTGCGAGGAATACATAACTAGGTGCCACTTCATGAGGCTGGCCTGCACGTTTCATTGGTGTGTTGGCACCAAAGCTTGCCACTTTTTTGCTTGAGAAGGTAGAAGGAATAAGCGGTGTCCAAATAGGACCAGGGGCCACTCCGTTAACACGAATGCCTTTTCCGACAAGGGATTGTGACAGAGAGCGTGTAAAGGTGACGATGGCACCTTTTGTAGAGGAATAGTCAATAAGCTGGTCATTTCCTTCGTACGCCGTGATGGAGGCTGTATTAATGATCGAGCTTCCCGCTTTCAAATAAGGAAGAGCTGCTTTTGTCAAATAGAAAAAGGAAAAAACATTCGTCCGAAACGTTTTTTGAAGTTGGTCAGCTGTAATATCTAAAAGGTTCCCTTGGGGATGCTGCTCCGCTGCATTGTTAACAAGAATATCGAGTTTTCCAAATGTGGAAATCGTATCTTTGACAATTTGCTCGCAAAAATTTTCTTCGCCAATATCCCCTGAAAGAAGTAAGCATTTCCCTCCCAAATGCTCTACTTGCGTTTTTGTTTCTTTTGCATCCTGGTGTTCGTCAAGATAAGCAATGACGACATTGGCTCCTTCTTTTGCATAGTGATAAGCTACAGCACGTCCAATTCCGCTATCTCCCCCTGTAATAATGGCCACTTTGTCTTTTAATTTTCCTCCTGCTTTATATTGATTATGAAAAGAAACCGGAATTGGATTCATCTCTGATTGAATACCGGGCTGTTTATTTTGGTGCTGAGGCGGGAATGTTTGTTGTTGATTTTGTTGATTGGTCATAATGTTACCTCCTCTTTCTGCTGCTTCTTTTGTTAGTATGGAGAGGACGGAAGATTTTATCCCGTATTTGATTGATACTAAGTCCTCAGTGATTCAACTTCATTTTATGCAACAGAAAGGGCTGTTTCCTAAAGACCCCGTCATGAAATCCTTTGATTTTACTGGATTTCCGCGACGGGGTCTTTCAGGAAGATGACGAAAAAGGGGAGAACATCCCCTTTTTCGTCATCTTCTTAGCGATAGTTAATGAATTGAACATCAATCGGCAAATCTGCTTCGCGGATTGCGGCAATGACCTGCTGTAAGTCGTCTCTGCTTTTGGCGGAGACACGCAGCTGATCATCTTGAATTTGGCTTTTGACTTTAAGGCCTGTGTTTTTAATGATGGTATTTAGCTTTTTGGCATTTTCCTTATCAATTCCTTGCACCAATGACGCACGTTGTCTGACGGTACCGCCTGAAGCATTCTCCACTTTGCCATACGATAAGTTTTTAATCGGGACTTCACGTTTAACGAGCTTGGAAAGCAAGACGTCTTTCAGTTGATTGAGCTTAAACTCATCATCTGAAATGAGAACCAGTTCTTCTTTATCGAGGGAAATATCACTTTTGCTTCCTTTGAAATCATAACGGTTCTTAATTTCTTTCATGGCAATATTAATCGCATTTGTAACCTCGGAAAGGTCTACTTGGGATACAATATCGAACGAGCTTTCTTTAGACATAGTAACCTCCTCATTTGTTAAAAATTTCTTATTACTATTATAGACAAATATCAGAATGGGTACAACTGAACGAAAAGTTGAATGGGCGGACAGGAATTGGTACAATCACCATATGTTGGTGCCGAACTAAGGGGCAGTAACGCCTTCACTGACTGAAGGATGACGTTATATTTTGAAACGAAGGAAGGAAAACAAACGAATGAGTAAATTACAACCTGGAAAGACGATGGTGCTTCGTGTAGTAAGGGAAACACCATTAGGATATATGCTGACAGATGGAAGGGAAGAAGTGCTTCTTCATCGAAACGAGGCAACCGCAACATTGGCAGAAGAAGAGGAAGTCAAAGTTTTTATATACTTGGACCGAGAGGGGAGACTGACGTCTACGATGACATTGCCGGTCATTGAAGCAGGAACTTATCAATGGGTCAAGGTCGTTGGAACCGAACCAGGGCTTGGGGTATTCGTGGATATTGGCATAAGCAAAGATTTACTGGTGGAAAAAAATGATTTGCCTGCCCTCGAGTCATTATGGCCAGCAGAGGGAGACTTGCTGTACTGTACCATAAAAGCGACGAAGCGGGGACTTTTGTACGGGAAGCCGGCAACAGAAGACGTGATGCAAGGCATCTCCAAGGAAGCGCCGAAGTCTTTATTCAATAAAGATATAAATGCAACGGTTTATCGTGTATTAAGAGTAGGAACATCATTCATCACAGATGAGGGCTATTTGGGGTTTGTTCACGAAACAGAACGGAGAGAAGAGCCGCGTTTAGGTGAAAGAGTAAAAGTGAGGGTCATCCATGTAAAGGAGGACGGCACATTAAATTTGTCGATGCTTCCACGTAAACAAGAAGGCATGGGGGAAGATGCGGATAAAATCTATGAGTATTTACAAAGCAGGAGCGGAGCGATGCCTTATTGGGACAAGAGCTTTCCAGAAGATATTCGTGATCGCTTTAATATGAGTAAAGCCGCGTTTAAGCGTGCTCTTGGCAAGCTGATGAAGGAAAATAAGATTACCCAAGAAGAAGGCTGGACTTATATAAAAAAAGAAGAGGAAGGAGATTCAAGAGGGTAAAAAGTATCCCTTTTGAATCCACCTTCTGAAAAGCTCCATTATGAAAATCCAGTAAAATTGAGGATTTCGTAATGGGGCCTTTCAGTTGAAATTGTTTTTTGCCTTCCTTTTGATTGAGGAAGGAATACATATATGGTCATTCTATTTAGAGATGATCTGTTTCCTTCGAGTATGAACGCTCTCCCGCTTGACGGTTCTTTTCCCTCAAAATATTTTTTTCATGTCGTTTAGCGTTATTATCTCTTGCCTTTTTGTCATTGTCGCTTGTTTTAAAATGTGCTTTATCATTTCCCAAATTAAAACACTCCTTTCACCTGATGATGATATTAAGGTTCGCCTGGAGCATTTAATTTATACACGGCAGCTGAGCAGGACGCCTCCGTTTTTCTAATGTATGCAAGTTATGACAAAGGGTCATTTGAGAAAAAAAGCGCAATCGTACCAGGACCTGCATGGGAACCGACAGCAGCGCCAATTGTGTTAATGATAAAAGACTGGCATCCGAATTTTTCTTGAATGAGCTGTTTGAGTTCAAGGGCCGTTTGTTCGTCATCTCCATGACTGATGGCGATCGTTTGAGAAGATAAATTGTGTCCGCGTTCTTCCATCAATTCGACCATGCGTTTTAATACCTTTTTACGTCCCCGTATTTTTTCGATTGGAATAAGCTTGCCGTCTTCGACATGAAGCAGAGGCTTAATATTGAGAAGGCCGCCGATAAAAGCAGAAGCTTTACTTACACGCCCGCCTTTTGCAAGGAAATCCAAATCATCGACCGTAAAGATATGCTCCATATGGCGGCTGTATGTTTGAATCTTTTCTGCAATTTCTTCAAATGGCAGCGACTGATTGAGAAGCTGAACGGCATGATGCACGATAAGTCCTTGGCCCATTGAAGCGCATTTTGTATCAATGATTTCGATTTGGGCATCGGGATAGTTTTCTTTTATTTCTTGTTGTATCATGACCGATGTTTGATAAGTACCTGATAACTGAGAAGAAAAAGCGATGTAAATGCAAGCATCCCCATTTTTAACAATCGATTCAAAAGTATCATAGATGGCAGCAGGTGCTGCCTGCGATGTTTTTGGATGGGCTCCATTACGAATATGCTTATATATATCAAGCGGTTGAATCGTTTGAAGATCTAAATATTCTTCATCGTTGAGATGAACGCGAAGGGGAATGAACTGAACGTCATGTTCTTCGAAAAAATGCAAAGGCAAATCGCTTGCACTATCCGTTACAATTTTGATTGACATCATTGTCACCTTCCTATTACTTTTATGTGCCATGAATATTTTATAGACAGTTGGACTAAAACACAATTCTTTTGACCGTGCTGGAGGGAAGGGAATTCTTATTCCCTTCCCTCCAGCACGGATTAATGAATAAGAAGCGACTATACTAGTAGTAAATGTATATGCATGACGGGAGGAAACATTTGATGGTTTGGTTAGAAGTCAAAAAATTTATTGTTGTCTTGCTCGGTGCGCTATTGAATGCCTTGGCTTTGAATTTATTTTTAATTCCGGCCAATATTTATGCAAGTGGTTTTACGGGAGCGGCTCAACTGGTTTCGAGTGTTTTGGCCGATTACACGCCGATTCATATTTCAACGGGTGTTTTACTCCTTTTGTTTAACATTCCTGTAGCGATTTTAGGTTGGATGAAAGTAGGGAAGTCCTTTACTTTATATAGCTTTTTAAGCGTAGCAGCGACGACGGTTTTTTTAGGGTTCATCCCGGTTTATGCTCTTTCTGAAGATATCTTATTGAATTCTGTGTTTGGCGGAGTCATTCTTGCTGTGGGTGTTGGCTTTACATTGAAATGGGGGGCCTCAACAGGAGGGTTGGACATTATCGCAATGATTTTATCCCGCATGAAGGACAAACCGGTAGGTACCTATTTCTTTGCCATCAATGTAGTTATTATCGGGACGGCAGGGTTATTATACGGGTGGGAAAAAGCTTTATATACGCTTGTCGCTTTATACGCCTCCACTCGTGTGATCGATGCGATTCACACTCGCCATGAAAAGCTCACGGCGATGATTATTACGAAAAAAGGAGAGGAATTGAAAAAAGCCATTCATGCCAAATTGGTCCGGGGAATTACGACTGTTCCAGCTAAAGGGGCTTTTACGAACGAGGAGAAGGAAATGATGATTATTGTCATTACAAGATACGAGCTGTTCGACTTGGAGCGAATTATTAAGGAAGTAGATCCAAATGCCTTTACTAACATTGTTCAGACAACCGGAATTTTTGGTTTCTTCCGAAAAGATTAAGAAGAACATATGCTTTTATGGAAAAAGTCCCATGCCTCTTTAAAGAGAAACATGGGACTTTTTTGGTTACATTTTTCCGCCCAGTTCTTCTGCCAGTGCATTTACCTTTGTTTTTTCTTGAGAGGCGGCTTGATTGGCAGCACTTGAACCGGTTTCTTGTCCCATTACCATTGGCTGTTGGGGGTTAATTTCTTGTGCAGATTCAATACCCAATGTTTGCTGGAATTGTTGAAGCTGCTGTTGCTCTTCCATTGATAATTGCTTCATGGCTGAAGAAACAACATTTCCCGATATATCCATTTTTCCATTATGGTTATTCGGTGAAGGTTGGCTTTGTGTATTTGATTGAAAGCTTTGCTGAAATTCCTGGACTTTTTGTTGATCTTCTTTGGACAAGCTTCCCATGCCTGCTGTCAAAATAGACTGCATCATTCCCATATCAAAAGAGGTACCTGTTGCAGCATTATCATCTTTTTGGCTGTTAGCAGAAGGTGATGTTGTTTGTTGTCCAGATGGCGATAGAACTTCTTTTACTTTATCAACAGCCTGTTGAAATAAAGAGTCTGCCATTACATCTGACCTCCAGGAGAAGAGGAGTGATTTTGTTTAGCTTTTAGCTGCTCAGCTTCAGCCAAAGTCATATGGTAAGGGATACGCTGATCATGAAGTTGGACAGCGTCAGCACCTTGTTTAACAAAACGCTTAGATTTATTGCTTCTACCCATTACGCATTCCTCCTCAAAATGAACGAAATGGACACAATTGCTTGTGTCCATTGTAGTTTATGTAGTTTCAGAATGGATATAGCGATAAAAATTTTCCTGACATAAAGTGAAAAAAGTTCATTAGGGGAGTACCTTTGATTTGAAGTGTCGATGCGTCATCATGTTGAATAGTCGCATTGCTTAAAAGAACTCAATATTAATATGGGACCTTAGATAAATTATTTTTCAACAGATATTCTTCCTTATAGTTTTAATACTTCTTGTAAATAAATGGCGATCCCGTCTTCTTCATTTGATAAGGTGATTTCTTTAGCAATGTTTTTGAGGGGGGAAATGGCATTTCCCATCGCTACACCATGTCCTGCAAATTCAATCATTTCCAAATCATTATCTTCATCGCCAAATGCGATGATCCGTTCTTGGGGAATGCTGTAATGATCAGCGACTTTTTGAAGGCCTACTGCTTTGTTTAACCCTTTTTTGACGATTTCAATGACATGCCAAGGAGCCCCCCAGCGACGATGTTCAATGACTTCGGCATGTACTTGTGATAAGTGCGAGCGAATGTCATTTACATGATTTTCGTCAGCATGAATTAAAATAGAAGTAGGATCATGATGTAAATGGAGGCGCAAATCGCCTGTTTGGAGTTTCGGGTTCCCTAAATTAATGACATCAATCAGTTCACGGTCATCGTAGTGCAAATACACATCATCCATTACTTCAGCGAGGATATTGTTAATTTGGTAATCTTCCATGGCATCAACAATGTCATGAGCGGTGTGGTGCTGAAGGGGATTATGGTGGATGCCCCATGAATGTTCGAGAGGATGATGAACAAGTGCCCCATTAAAATTAACGATAGGTGTATCTAATTTTAGCTCAGCATAGTACATGGAGCTTGAACGATAAGGGCGTCCGGTTGCAATCATCACAATATGACCTGCTTGTTTGGCTTTTTCCAGAATCAATTTCGTTTTAGGAGAAATCGTTTTTTTATCGGTCAATAATGTTCCGTCTAAGTCGAGTGCAATTAAATGTGGTTGTTTGCTCATAAGGGCTCCTTTCGATGAGGTTAGAGATAATTTTACTTTAACATAATTATATGTATGTGTCGCGCGGCTGTTTATCCCTCATTAAACATAATGAACCCTTTTTGTTTCATGGACAATGGAACTGCTCTGATGACAATTTGAAGAAAAGAGGCTGGAAGAATGGACGAAAAAATGAATGAACTCATGATGGAAGCATTGGAAGAAGTAAAGGACCCTGAACTTGGGGTGGATATCATTAATTTAGGGCTTGTTTATGATTTGGAATTAACGGAAAAGGGAACGGCTATCGTCACCATGACCTTAACATCTATTGGCTGTCCGCTTGCTGGAGCTATTACAGAAGATGTTAAAAAAGCACTGTCGGGGCTTCCGGAAGTGAAAGAAGTAGAAGTGAATATAACCTTTAATCCTCCGTGGGGCAAAGAGCGAATGTCACGTTACGCTAAAATTGCATTAGGAGTTCAATAAAATCAAATTTAGATATTCAATTCTTTGTTCGTCGAGAAGTTTCGAAAGGAATCCTATAAATTCGACATGAGTGTTTTTTAATCTATGTCGAATTTATAGACATAGATATGTAACTGTTGCATAAGTTAAAAGGCCGTAAAAATAATTTTTTACTGAAAGGACCCGTATTCAATTCCTTGATTTTACTGAATCCTGGTGACGGATTCGTTTATATTATTCCACTTAATAATTTGACACATCTTCATTCGATTGAGGGATATTCACAATCAGTTATTTAGACCACTTGAATTTGCCTTCAAAGGTTCACCTAAGCGGATGGCGCTGACCCCGCAAGGGGAGTGGCAGCCGCTTAGGTTTGGAAAATATGGCGTGACCGTCTTTTGGTCACGCCATATTTTCCAAATCAATCTTAATAATTAAATATTCATTTGATTTTATTTTTATACGGTATTATAATGATTAATAATTTAATAGATATGAAGGGACGTTAAAATTACATTATGATGAAAAAGATTAAAGTCGGTATTATTGGCGCAACAGGATATGGTGGGATCGAGTTGATCAGGTTGTTATCTTCTCATCCATTTTTTCATATTTATTCAATTTATTCTTCATCTCAAGAAGGGATGCAATTGAAGGATGTATATCCGCATTTATCTCATGAAAAATGGAAACTTCAGGATATTGACCCGGTTCAAATAGCCAAAGATGTAGATTTGGTATTTACCGCTACACCTTCGGGAATCTCAAGCCAGCTTGTACCTGACTTAATCGATGCGGGGGTAAAGGTAGTCGATTTGTCAGGCGATTTTCGTTTAAAAGAAGAAGAGGTATATGAACAATGGTATAAAAAGCCATCTGCTCCAACAACTTATCTAAATCAAGCAGTGTACGGGTTATCTGAGTGGTTTGCGGAAGAAGTAACAAGCAGTTCGTTTATAGCCAACCCTGGCTGCTATCCGACAGCAACGTTATTGGCATTAGCTCCTCTCGTGAAAAATGGTTTGATTGAAGAAGATTCGATTATTGTGGATGCAAAGTCAGGCATTTCAGGAGCAGGAAAAGGCTTATCAAGTGCTACACATTATGCAGAAACGAATGAGAATTTTAAAATCTATAAAGTAAATCAACATCAGCATATTCCAGAAATTGAACAAGTGCTTACAAGATGGAATGGAAACATCAAACCAATTACATTCAGTACGCATTTAGTGCCGATGACAAGAGGGATTATGAGCACGGTTTATGCAAAGGCGAAAAGTGATATGACTTTTGAAGATTTACATGCTCTTTATCTAGCAAGCTATGAAGGAGCCCCTTTTGTCAGAGTAAGAGAGAAAGGGAAATTTCCATCCACAAAAGAAGTATGCGGCTCTAACTATTGTGATATCGGGCTCGCATTTGATGAACGAACGAAACGCATTACGGTAGTAGCAGTTATCGACAATTTAGTAAAAGGAGCGGCAGGTCAAGCGATTCAAAACGCCAATATCATGATGGGCTATGAACAGCAAACTGGCTTAACTTTCGTTCCTGTTTATCCATAAGAGAAAGATGTAGAGAGAGGAGAATGAATGTGATTAAGGCGAAAGTGAAAACAGAGGTAAAGAAGGTTGAAAACGGAACGGTAGTGACACCAAAAGGGTTCTTTGCAGCAGGTGTGTATGCAGGCTTGAGTCACGGAAAAAAAGATGTGGGAGCCGTAATGAGCGAAAGTCCTGCAAGCTGTGCAGCGGTTTATACACAAAGCAGTTTTCAGGCAGCACCTCTTCATGTAACAAAAGAAAGCATTAGCAAGGAAAAGAAGTTGCAAGGAATTATTGCAAACAGTGCATGTGCCAATGCTTGTACAGGAGAACAGGGATTAAAAGATGCCTATGAAATGAGAGAAGCGTTTGCGGAGAAATTCGGAGTGGCTTCCCATTATGTAGCAGTCGCTTCTACGGGTGTAATTGGTGAATTACTGAATATGGAGAAAATCCGTAAAGGAATTTCAGAATTGGAGCCAAGTGCAGACCAAACTGGAGCGGAAGACTTTCAAACGGCTATTTTAACAACAGATCTCGTGATGAAAACGGCTTGCTATGAAACGATGATTGATGGCAAAAAGGTGACAGTCGGCGGAGCTGCTAAAGGTTCTGGAATGATTCATCCGAATATGGCGACAATGCTTGGCTTTGTAACAACCGATGCAGCGGTTGATTCCATTGTTCTTCAAGAAGCTTTAAGCTCTATTACGAATAAAACATTTAATCAGATTACAGTGGATGGAGACACATCCACAAACGATATGGTCATCGTGATGGCGAATGGAATGGCAGGAAATAACCCGTTAACACCAAGCCACCCCGAGTGGGCACAGTTTTATGAAGCATTGAAGCTGACATGTGAAGACCTGGCAAAGGCAATTGCCCGAGACGGGGAAGGCGCGACAAAGTTAATTGAGGTTCAAGTGAATGGAGCCAAAACGAAAGAAGACGCCAATAAAATTGCGAAACAAATTGTTGGATCCAATCTTGTCAAAACAGCTGTATATGGAGCGGATGCTAACTGGGGCCGCATCATAGGAGCCATTGGGTACAGCGGGGTCGAAATTGATCCGACTAAAGTCGATGTAAGCCTTGGGAACATTTGCATGTTGAAGAAAAGCCAGCCGCAGCCCTTTGACGAAACGGCAGCTAAGGAGTATCTGCAGCAGCCAGAAGTCGTTATTCACGTTCAGCTTGGTGAAGGCGATGAAAACGGAACGGCTTGGGGATGTGACTTAACATACGATTATGTGAAAATCAATGCGAGCTATCGCTCATAGGGGAGAGAAATGATGGGTAATCAAGAAACCATTGTCGTGAAATGCGGTGGCAGCGTTATGAGTCAATTGAACGATTCTTTCTTTCAAAGCTTGTCCCGTTTAGCAGAACAAGGCTATCGTCTCGTCATTGTTCATGGGGGAGGCCCAGATATTGAAGGGATATTAAAACAGCTTAATATTCAATCAGAGTTCGTCAATGGACTGCGTAAAACATCAGCGGAAGTACTGGATGTCGTGAAAATGGTGTTGGCAGGAAAGGTGAACAAACAGCTGGTTATGTCTTTACAAGCATGTGGGTTGAATAGTGTGGGCCTGTCCGGGTGTGATGGAATGCTTCTTGAAACAGAAGCCATTAATTATGAAGAGTTGGGATATGTTGGTGAAGTAGTTAACGTGAATGATGAACTTCTCCATCATTTAATGGAAAAAGAATATGTCCCTGTTATTTCGTCCATTGGAGCAAATCAAGAGGGTGAATCTTTCAATATTAACGCTGACTTGGCAGCGGGTGCGGTCGCCCAGGCGCTTGGAGCGAAGCAGCTATTGTTCGTAACAGATGTGCAAGGAATTATAAAAGATGGTGAGCTGCTTGACGAGGTAACACCTGTTTATATTGAACAATTAATTAAAGATGGGGTTATATACGGCGGGATGATTCCAAAAGTAAAATCGGCTATAAAAGCATTGTCTTCTTCCTTGCCAAAAGTGCAAATTGTCAGTGGAAAAAGTTCTTTCATGAATGAAAACGGGGAATGGATCGGAACAACGATTCAATATACAGAAGATGAAGCGGAGGGAGAAACACATGAGTTTTTTGTTTCCAACGTATCAACGGTTTGATGTAAAAGTAAAAAGTGCGAGCGGAGCAAAGCTGGTGGATGAAAATGATAAGGAGTATCTCGACTTTATTTCTGGTATTGCGGTATGCAATCTAGGTCATCGCCATCCGGATGTACAAAAAGCTGTCGAAGAACAATTAAATCAAGTATGGCACGTATCGAACTTATTTCATGTTTCTCTTCAAGAAGATGTGGCGGAATTGCTTGTCCAGTATTCGGACGGAGATGCTGTTTTCTTTTGTAACAGCGGAGCGGAAGCGAATGAAGCGGCCATTAAATTAGCCCGAAAATATACGAAACGCCATAAAATCATTACATTTGAAAAATCGTTCCATGGTCGAACGTTTGCAACTATGTCAGCGACGGGACAATCCAAAATTCATGACGGATTCGGACCGCTGCTGCAGGAATTTGTCTATGTACCTTATAACGATATAGAAGCAGTAAAGAAAGCCATGGATGAGACAACAGCGGCCGTGATGCTGGAAGTCATTCAAGGGGAAGGCGGAGTCGTTCCGGCCCAAGCAGAATTTTTACAAGCTGTGCAGCATCTTTGTCAGGAAAATGGGGCATTGCTTATTGTTGATGAAGTACAAACCGGAATCGGGCGTACAGGAAAACCGTTCGCTTATCAACACTACGGCTTATCTCCTGATATCATCACAGCAGCTAAAGGGTTAGGAAGCGGTTTGCCGGTCGGGGCCCTTATTGGGAAAAGCCGTTTAATAGAGGCATTTGGACCTGGTTCACACGGATCAACATTTGGGGGGAATCCAATCGCCTTGGCGGCTGCTAAAGCTACGCTGCAAATTATCTTCCAGCAGGGCTTCCTGAATGAGGTAGAGCAAAAATCGGCTTACTTTATGGAGGAGCTTCAAAAACGACTATCATCTGTACCTTTTATCTCCACGATCCGCGGGAAAGGTTTTTTAATTGGAATTGAATGCGGGGAAAAGCAAAGTGAGCTTATAGCGAAAATGAGAGAGAACGGTTTGCTTGTATTAGGAGCTGGTCCATCTGTTGTTCGATTGCTGCCACCGCTAACGGTTACCATGGAAGAAATGGACCAAGCTTTGAATATTATTGAAAATATATGCATTCAAGAAAAAAATTCATTGTAAAATGAAGCGGTTTTTTATAAAATAAAATGTATAAAAATACTTATTTGTAAATAAAAATTCGTTCGGGGGACTATCATGAAAAGTTACGTTCATTTAGAAAACGGCGAGTCGTTTGAAGGGACTTTGGAGGATACCTCCACAAGTAAAGAGATGACGGGAGAAATCGTTTTTTTTACAGGAATGACCGGTTATCAAGAAGTACTGACAGATCCGTCATATAAAAATCAAATTATTGTATTCACGTATCCGCTGATCGGAAATTATGGAATCAATGAGCAAGATTTTGAAAGCAAAAAACCTCATGTGGCAGGAGTAGTGGTCTACGAGTGCTGGGATCAAGGATTTCACTACGAAGCGGTTTATACATTAAAAGAGTATTTAAACAAGTGGAATATTCCCCTTATTACACATGTGGATACGCGTGCAGTCGTCAAGCGTATTCGCAATGAAGGAACGATGCAAGCTGTTGTTTCTGCTAAGTCTTCTGTTTCGGCGGATGCTTTCCAAGAGCAAAAGAGTTCTGTTGTAAAAGAAGTATCCACCCCACAAGCAGAAACGTACGGAAAAGGTGATAAGCATATTGCCCTCATTGATTTTGGCTATAAAAAATCCATTTTACAAGAAATCATGGAACGCCAATGTAAGGTAACTGTCCTTCCTTATAACTTTTCTTTTGAACAATTGGCAGAATTAAAGCCTGACGGAATCGTCTTATCCAATGGGCCTGGAGACCCGGTTCAATTGATTCCTCAGCTTCCGGTTCTAAAGAAGGCGATTGAATCGTATCCAACACTGGGCATTTGCCTTGGCCATCAATTAATCGGGCTTGCTTGCGGTGCCAAAACGAAAAAGCTGACATTCGGCCATCGAGGCGCCAATCAGCCAGTAATGGATTTACTAAAGCAAAAAGTATATATGACCTCTCAAAATCACAGCTATGTGGTAGATGAGACGAGTGTTAAAAATACGAAACTAAAAGTACGTTTTAAAAATGTAAACGATGGCTCTGTTGAAGGATTGATGCATGAAACGTTACCGGTATTATCCGTACAGTATCATCCTGAAGCACATCCGGGACCAAGCGATAGCAGCTACATTTTTGACGAATTCTTAACATTAGTGAAGCAAGCAGGGAGAGAAAAAGTGTATGCCTAAAGATACATCATTACAAACCATCTTAGTCATTGGCTCAGGTCCTATCATTATCGGCCAGGCAGCGGAGTTCGATTATTCCGGAACTCAGGCCTGCCTTTCATTAAGAGAAGAAGGATACAAAGTCATTTTAGTCAACAATAATCCAGCTACTATCATGACGGATGAAAACGTCGCAGATGTCATTTATTTCGAACCATTAACCGTTGACAGCATCGATAAAATTCTGGAAAAAGAAAAGCCGGAAGGGCTATTGGCAACATTAGGCGGACAAACAGGTTTAAACCTTGCGCTTGAGTTAAATGAAAAAGGGATTTTGAAAAAACATGGTGTAAAATTGCTGGGCACACCGATTGAATCCATTAAAAAGGGAGAAAATCGCGAAGATTTTCGTGCATTAATGAAGGAACTGAACGAGCCGGTACCTGAAAGTACGATTGTGACAAAAGTAGAAGAAGCGCTTGCTTTTGGAGAAGAAATCGGCTTTCCAGTCATTGTTCGTCCCGCCTATACGCTTGGAGGAACAGGTGGAGGAATTGCCCATAATACAGATGAGCTGAAGTCTTTGGCAACAAGCGGTCTGCGTGAAAGTGCCATTCATCAATGTTTGATTGAGAAAAGCATTGCGGGTTACAAAGAAGTCGAATATGAAGTCATGCGAGACGCGAATAATACGTGCATTACGATTTGTAATATGGAAAATATTGATCCAGTTGGTATTCATACAGGAGACTCCATCGTTGTGGCTCCATCTCAAACATTGACAGATGTCGAATATCAGATGCTGAGAACAGCATCTATTAAAATCATTTCATCTTTAGGAATTATCGGAGGATGCAATATTCAATTTGCCCTCGACCCGGAAAGTAAGCAATATTATCTGATTGAAGTGAATCCTCGCGTCAGCCGTTCATCTGCCCTTGCTTCTAAAGCAACAGGATATCCAATTGCTAAAATTGCAGCTAAATTATCTGTCGGATATACATTGGATGAAATCTTAAATCCGGTAACAGGAAACACATATGCAAGTTTCGAACCGGCACTTGATTATGTGGTTGTGAAGTTCCCGCGCTGGCCGTTCGATAAATTTGCGCAAGCCGATCGCAAGCTTGGTACGCAAATGAAGGCCACCGGAGAAGTCATGGCAATTGATCGTAACTTAGAGAGAAGTCTGCAAAAAGCCATTTCTTCTCTGGAAATTAAATTGAATGGATTGGAGCTTCCAGCTTTACAAGGCTTATCAAAAGAAGAATTGGCAGACAGAATGAGCGGGCAAAATGATGAGCGTTTATTTGTCATCTTCGAATGGATTCGCCGCGGATACAGCATAAAAGATATTCATGAGGTAACGAAAATCGATTATTTTTATTTAACTCATTTTGTTCAATTAATTGATTTTGAACAAAAGCTGAAATCCTTGAATCTGGAAACAGTGGAGCCTGCGCTGCTTAAACAAGCAAAAGAAAAAGGCTTTTCTGATGAATATCTCGCTTTCATCTGGAATGTAGAGGAAATGGCAGTGCGGGAGAAACGAAAACAGCTTGATATTGTGCCGAGTTATAAAATGGTTGATACGTGCGCAGCAGAGTTTAAGTCCACTACAGCTTACTTTTATTCCAGTTATTATGGTGAGAGCGAATTATGGGAATCGAATAAAACGAAAGTAGCGATTATCGGTTCAGGTCCTATTCGAATCGGGCAGGGAGTCGAATTCGATTACAGTTCTGTTCACGGTGTTTACGCACTGCAAGAAGAAGGGTACGAAACGATTCTAATTAACAACAATCCTGAGACCGTCAGTACGGATTTTCAGGTGGCAGACCGCTTATACTTTGAGCCGATCACGGTCGAAGATGTATTAAATGTGATTGAAGCAGAAGGAATTGACCATGTCATCATTCAATATGGGGGACAAACCGCGATTTCACTTGTGAAAGGATTAACGGAAGCGGGGGTTTCGATTTTAGGTGTCACAGAAGACATCATCGATGCGCTGGAAGATCGCGATAAGTTTTATCAGCTGTTGGAAGAGCTGGCTATTCCTCACGTACCTGGAGAAATGGCTGACACTGAACAGGAATTGATGGAAAAGGCAGATGCAATCGGTTTTCCGATTTTAATTCGTCCTTCCTATGTCATTGGAGGAAGAGGAATGGTGACTCTTTATGATCAAGAGGAGTTAGCCTCTTATGTACAGTTGATTGAGCCAAGTCATTATCCAATTTTAATTGATGCGTATTTACCGGCAAAAGAGGCTGAAATTGATGTAGTGACAGATGGACAACACATTCTTGTTCCAACCATCATGGAGCATGTTGAAAAAGCAGGTGTTCACTCCGGTGACAGCTATGCTTACTTGCCAGCTCAGACGTTAAAAGAGACGGTTAAAGAAAAAATTGTGGACTATGCTGAAAAAATAGCCCAAAAACTTTGCTATAAAGGCGTCATGAACATTCAATATTTGGTGGATGGAGACAATGTACTCGTTCTAGAAGTAAATCCGCGAGCGAGTCGTACGGTTCCTATCGTCAGTAAAGTGACCGGTGTTCCGTTAATTTCGCTGTCGACTAAAATATTGCTCGGGAAATCTTTGGCGGAAATTCATGAAAAAACAGGATTGTTGTCAGATCCTACTTATCAAACAATTAAGTTTCCTGTTTTTTCAACAAATAAGTTAGCAGGAGTCGACCCTCTTGTCGGACCGGAAATGAAATCAACCGGTGAAGGAATTGCCATTGCCTCAACGATTGAAGAAGCTGCGTTAAAAGTCTTTTACCCTTACTTATCAGCTCGTTCAACTGCTGGTCAGTTGTATGTGGATGGCCCAGCAGATGAACAATGGCTTAACGAGTTAGTGGAGCATGGTGTAGATATTGTCACAGAGGAAGAAGTAAGTGAATGGGTATCAAAACCAGAGGCGCTGCTCTTTATCAGCTTCAACAAAGGGGAAGAAGGAAAGCAAAAACGATTAACAGCCTTAAAACATGGCTTACTTGTTTTGACAGAAAAAGAAACAGTGGACTTATTCATGACAGCTCTCAAACAGGAGCAATACGATGTTTGTTCATTACAAAAATGGAAATATGATGATCAACAAGCAAAAGGAGTGACGGTATGATGGGAGCAGTTTCGTTAAAAGAAGGGCAAACTCAATTAAAGGGTAAAGATTTGTTGACCTTAATGGATGTAACACAAGAGGAGATCCTGTACTTGTTGGAAAGTGCTCTTGAGCTTAAAAAGAAGCATAAAAATGGCGAGATCATTTCTTCTTTAAAAGGAAAAACTCTTGGAATGATTTTTGAAAAATCGTCCACCCGCACTCGTGTGTCATTTGAAGCAGGCATGATGCAACTAGGAGGAAATGCTCTTTTCTTAAATAGCAAAGATTTGCAAATTGGAAGAGGAGAAACGATTGCCGACACAGCAAAGGTATTGTCAGAGTTCATTGATGTCATTATGATTCGTACTTTTGAACACGAAAAAGTGGTTGAACTCGCTAAGCATGCCAGCATCCCGGTCATCAACGGTTTAACAGATGATTTCCATCCTTGTCAGGCTCTTGCTGACTTATTAACCATTTATGAGCATAAGAAATCGTTTAAAGGCCTAAAGACGGCTTATATCGGAGATGGCAACAATGTTGCTCATTCACTTATGATTGCCTGCGCTAAAGTAGGAATGGATTTCACGCTTGCGTGTCCTGAAGGCTATGAACCAAAGGAGTTCGTCGTCAAATATGCACAAGAAACGGCTAAGGCAACGGGTGCAACTATTACGATTTGTCATGACCCTGTTGCTGCTGCAAAGGATGCAGATGCCCTTTATACAGATGTATGGACAAGTATGGGGCAGGAAGAGGAATCGAAAGAACGTTTAGCGGTTTTTGCCCCTTATCAAATTAATCAAGAACTCGTTCAATACGCTAAAAATGATTATTTATTTTTGCATTGCCTGCCGGCTCACCGCGGCGAAGAGGTAACGGCGGAAGTTATAGACGGTGCTCGTTCTTTTGTTTTCCAACAGGCAGGGAATCGTATGCATGTCCAAAAAGCCTTGTTACAAGCTATACTTGGATAAAAAAATCCGGCCATCTGGCCGGATTTTTTAATAGCTGTGAAAAGTACCTATAACATTTTTAGGTGAAAATTTATTTGATTTTTTTAGAGGGAAGGAATTAAGTGAATAGCAGGACGAGTGTCCCTACGATAAAGCAGTAAACAGCAAAGTATTTTAAGTTGCCTCGTTCCATGATCCCTTGAAACCACTTCAGAGAAAAATAAGAAGCGACAAGGGATCCTAAAAACGCTACAGTATATGGCAGCATCAACTCGTTAAGATGTGGGTCCCGTAAAAGGTCGGATGCGCCCAAAATCATTCCGCCAACACTAACAGGGATAAACAATAAGAAAGAAAAGCGAAGGGCTGTTTCCTGTTTTGTACCGCGCAGCATGGCAGCTACGATGGTAGCCCCGGAGCGACTAATCCCAGGAATAAGAGCCACCGCTTGAGCCAAACCTATGATGAGTGCATCCTTAATGGTTAATCCGGCATCACCCTTGCGACCGCGCAAGTTTCGAATCGTCCATAAAGCAAAGCCTGTAATGAGAAGAGTTACACCCAATACTTTAACTGACTTTAAATTTTCTGAAATAAAATCCTCGAACAGTATACCAATAAAACCAGCTGGAATGGTGCCTACAATTAAGTAAATAATGAAGCGAAAGTCGGCTTTGGCTGATGGGTCTCGGGTAGTCGTATATCGGATCCCATTTGAAGCCAATCTGACTAGGTCTTCACGATAAATAAGCAGGACGGCTAATAATGAAGCGAAATTTACGAGAAGCTCAAAGCTTAATCCTTCTATTTCCAATCCTAAAAAATATTGCGCCAAAACGAGGTGTCCGCTGGACGAAATGGGAATAGGTTCTGTAAACCCTTGGAATAATCCTAAAAATAAATATTTCAACACATTATATAACTGTTCCATTCATATCCTCTCCAACTTTTGATTGTACGTTCAAAAAAACAGACTCTATCAGTATAGAAAATATTTCCTCTAATTTGAAGATGAAATTTTCATGTTAAATTTAACAGTCGTTTTCCATGCATTCATGAAAATGAGAAAAATGGGGATGATATTGAATGAAGCACCTTATTAAAGGAGGCAATAAAAATGGGTCAAAACCGACATTTTACACCTGGTCAAAAGGCACCGAATAACGGTGTTTATATAGAAATCGGCGAAACAGGAAGCAATGTGAAAAATCCGCAAAAAATAAAACTAAAAGCGGGCGATCGTTTTCCTGAAACGGCTAATCATAATCGCCATTGGACCTATATGCGTAAACCCTAACTGAGAGATAACTTTCGAGAAAACTCGTTGCCAGACGAGTTTTCTTTTTGTGTAAAAGTAGGTATAATATAAACAAAAGTCAGAAATGGTCAAATGATTTTGGGAGGTTTTTTGTATGGATATGAACAGAATGACGCAAAAACTGCAAGAAGCCTTTATAGAGGCACAATCATTTGCTATACAAAAACATCATCAAGAAATTGACATTGCCCATTTAGTATGGTCTTTAGTCAATCAACAAGATGGGATTGGCCCCAGAATATTAGAAGCCATGGATATTTCCTGCGAAGCATTTAAGGAACAGATGCTGAAAATGTTAAAAAAGCGTCCTGTTGTCACAGGGACTGGTGCTGAAACAGGAAAAATATATATTACAAATCAGTTGCAGCAGGTGCTAATAAAGTCAGAGCAAGAAGCTCATCAATTACAGGATGAATTTGTATCGGTGGAGCATGTATTCTTAGCCTTAACAGATTCAACTTCTTCAGATATAAAATCGCTATTCTCTCGTCATAGAATAACGAGAGATCGACTAGTGCAAATATTAAAAGTCATTAGGGGGAATCAGCGCGTGACTAGTCAAAATCCAGAAGCTACATATGAAGCATTAAAAAAATACGGACGAGATTTAGTAGCTGATGTACGTTCCGGAAAGATTGATCCCGTTATTGGTCGAGACAGCGAAATCCGCCGGGTTATTCGCATTTTATCGCGCAAGACGAAAAATAATCCCGTATTAATTGGAGAGCCGGGTGTTGGTAAAACAGCCATTGTTGAAGGATTGGCTCAGCGGATTGTTAGGCGGGATGTACCGGAGGGACTGAAAGACAAAACCATTTTTGCTTTAGATATGGGGGCACTTGTAGCCGGAGCCAAATTTCGGGGAGAATTTGAGGAGCGTTTAAAAGCAGTGTTACAGGAAGTGAAGAAAAGCGAAGGGAGAGTGTTACTCTTCATTGACGAACTACATACGATTGTAGGGGCAGGGCGTACGGATGGAGCAATGGATGCAGGAAATCTATTGAAACCTATGCTTGCAAGAGGAGAGCTGCATTGTATAGGTGCTACAACAATTGATGAGTATCGTCAGTATATCGAAAAAGATGCGGCTTTAGAGCGTCGATTCCAACAAGTGGTTGTAAGCGAACCGACAGTGGAAGATACGATTTCCATTTTGCGCGGGTTAAAGGAACGCTTTGAAATCCATCATGGAGTTAATATTCATGATCGTGCTCTCGTTGCTGCAGCCACTATGTCTAATCGTTATATTACTGATCGATTCCTGCCAGATAAAGCCATCGACCTTATCGATGAAGCATGTGCGACCATTCGCACTGAAATTGATTCCATGCCTTCAGAATTGGATGAAGTCACACGGCGATTGATGCAGCTGCAAATTGAAGAAGCGGCTTTAAAAAAGGAAACAGACCAAATGAGCAAGGAACGCTTAGAGGCTATTAATAAGGAAATTGCCAATTTACAAGGAAAAGTTCATGTTATGCAACTTCAGTGGGAGCATGAAAAGAAATCCATTCAAACAATCCAAGAAGCACGTGAAAAATTGGAGAAAACGAAACGTGATTTAGAAGAAGCAGAAAATCAATATGATTTAAACAGGGCGGCAGAACTCCGACACGGAATCATTCCGCTATTAGAAAAGGAAATAAAAGAGATGGAACAATCCTCTATTAACAATCAAGCTGAAAACCGATTATTACGTGAGGAAGTAACGGAGGAAGAAATTGCCGAGATTGTAGGGCGGTGGACAGGGATTCCCGTTTCCAAGCTTGTGGAGGGAGAACGGGAAAAACTTTTACGCCTTGAATCGATTCTTCATGAACGTGTCATCGGGCAAGATGAGGCTGTTTCCCTTGTTACGGACGCAGTATTACGTGCCCGTGCTGGTATTAAAGATCCCAATCGCCCAATCGGTTCCTTTATTTTTCTTGGTCCGACGGGGGTGGGGAAAACAGAGTTGGCCAAAACATTGGCTCAAGCGCTATTTGATAGTGAAGAACATATTATCCGAATCGATATGTCGGAATATATGGAAAAACATGCTGTTTCCCGTTTGATTGGGGCACCTCCCGGATATGTAGGCTATGAAGAAGGAGGTCAATTAACAGAGGCTGTTCGTCGTAACCCTTATTCTGTGATCTTGCTGGATGAAATCGAAAAGGCCCATCCGGAGGTTTTTAATGTTCTATTGCAAATGCTTGATGATGGTCGTGTTACCGATTCAAAGGGAAAAACAGTTGATTTTAAAAATACGGTTATTATTATGACATCGAATATCGGATCGCATTATTTATTGGAGGGTGTTACAGAACAAGGGGATATTAAGGAAGAAGCGAAAGAACAAGTGCTGTCTCAGTTGCGGAGCCATTTCCGTCCTGAGTTTTTAAATCGAGTGGATGATCTTATTTTATTTAAGCCTCTTGCTGCGAAAGAGATAATAGGAATTGTGGAAAAACTGTTAAAGCATCTTGAAATTAGATTAGCAGATCGTCATATTACGTTTAAATTGACAGATGCTGCAAAAAATTACATTGCAACAGCGGCTTTTGATCCGGTATACGGAGCAAGACCATTAAAACGATATATTCAAAAACATATAGAAACTAAATTGGCACGGGAATTGATTGCAGGAAAAATCCATGATCATGATGAACTAATCATCGACGTGGCAAACGATGCTTTTGTCATTCAACGGTTATAGTAAAAAGAGACGGATCTTACCGTCTCTTTTTGCGTGAAAATCTATTACTTATCGGACAACATCCTTTTTAAGTTTTAGGCAAAACAAAGCGCCAATTATTAGGTAATTATAAAAAAAGGAAGATATATTGAAAAATATTATTGACGATAAAGATTTGAGGTGATATATTATATTCCTGTCAGCAAAACAAATTATATGTTGGGAAAACAAATAAAAAAGTTGTTGACTTGATTGGTAGTAAATGATATGATAAAAAAGTCGCTTCGGAGCGATAGTGAACTTTGAAAACTGAACAAAACAAAAAAACGTCAACGTTAATTCTATTTTATTATGAGCAAGTCAAACATTTCTTCGGAGAGTTTGATCCTGGCTCAGGACGAACGCTGGCGGCGTGCCTAATACATGCAAGTCGAGCGGACAGATGGGAGCTTGCTCCCTGAAGTCAGCGGCGGACGGGTGAGTAACACGTGGGCAACCTGCCTGTAAGACTGGGATAACTTCGGGAAACCGGAGCTAATACCGGATAACACCGAGGACCACATGGTCCTTGGTTGAAAGATGGCTTCGGCTATCACTTACAGATGGGCCCGCGGCGCATTAGCTAGTTGGTGAGGTAACGGCTCACCAAGGCAACGATGCGTAGCCGACCTGAGAGGGTGATCGGCCACACTGGGACTGAGACACGGCCCAGACTCCTACGGGAGGCAGCAGTAGGGAATCTTCCGCAATGGACGAAAGTCTGACGGAGCAACGCCGCGTGAGCGATGAAGGCCTTCGGGTCGTAAAGCTCTGTTGTTAGGGAAGAACAAGTACCAGAGTAACTGCTGGTACCTTGACGGTACCTAACCAGAAAGCCACGGCTAACTACGTGCCAGCAGCCGCGGTAATACGTAGGTGGCAAGCGTTGTCCGGAATTATTGGGCGTAAAGCGCGCGCAGGCGGTTCCTTAAGTCTGATGTGAAAGCCCACGGCTCAACCGTGGAGGGTCATTGGAAACTGGGGAACTTGAGTGCAGAAGAGGAAAGCGGAATTCCACGTGTAGCGGTGAAATGCGTAGAGATGTGGAGGAACACCAGTGGCGAAGGCGGCTTTCTGGTCTGTAACTGACGCTGAGGCGCGAAAGCGTGGGGAGCAAACAGGATTAGATACCCTGGTAGTCCACGCCGTAAACGATGAGTGCTAAGTGTTAGGGGGTTTCCGCCCCTTAGTGCTGCAGCTAACGCATTAAGCACTCCGCCTGGGGAGTACGGCCGCAAGGCTGAAACTCAAAGGAATTGACGGGGGCCCGCACAAGCGGTGGAGCATGTGGTTTAATTCGAAGCAACGCGAAGAACCTTACCAGGTCTTGACATCCTCTGACAACTCTAGAGATAGAGCGTTCCCCTTCGGGGGACAGAGTGACAGGTGGTGCATGGTTGTCGTCAGCTCGTGTCGTGAGATGTTGGGTTAAGTCCCGCAACGAGCGCAACCCTTGATCTTAGTTGCCAGCATTTAGTTGGGCACTCTAAGGTGACTGCCGGTGACAAACCGGAGGAAGGTGGGGATGACGTCAAATCATCATGCCCCTTATGACCTGGGCTACACACGTGCTACAATGGACGGTACAAAGAGTCGCAAGACCGCGAGGTGGAGCTAATCTCATAAAACCGTTCTCAGTTCGGATTGCAGGCTGCAACTCGCCTGCATGAAGCCGGAATCGCTAGTAATCGCGGATCAGCATGCCGCGGTGAATACGTTCCCGGGCCTTGTACACACCGCCCGTCACACCACGAGAGTTTGCAACACCCGAAGTCGGTGAGGTAACCGTAAGGAGCCAGCCGCCTAAGGTGGGGTAGATGATTGGGGTGAAGTCGTAACAAGGTAGCCGTATCGGAAGGTGCGGCTGGATCACCTCCTTTCTAAGGATTTTTACAAGAGTCGTTGACGAAACGTTTTGTTCAGTTTTGAGAGTTCATTCTCTCAAAATAGAGATGAATAACTTATCTTATCTTGCATAAGATATTTTTTATCTCTTGCTATGTTTGTTCCTTGAAAACTAGATAACAGTAATAGCTGAGGAAAGTGAAAACTTTTCTAAACATAAATCCTTTGTCAATGAACAAAGGGAAAAGAGAAGCGAGAAGTTCGAGGCGGCGAAGTTTCGAGCAGCACAGCGTATTTATATACGTGAGCAGCGCAGAAACGAAGCCAACGAAGAAATTCGACGCTAATCTTTTACCGCAAGGTTAAGTTAGAAAGGGCGCACGGTGGATGCCTTGGCACTAGGAGCCGATGAAGGACGGGACTAACACCGATATGCTTCGGGGAGCTGTAAGTGAGCTTTGATCCGGAGATTTCCGAATGGGGAAACCCACTGTTCGTAATGGAACAGTATCTTTATCTGAATACATAGGATATTGATGGCAGACCCGGGGAACTGAAACATCTAAGTACCCGGAGGAAGAGAAAGCAATTGCGATTTCCTGAGTAGCGGCGAGCGAAACGGAATTAGCCCAAACCAAGAGGCTTGCCTCTTGGGGTTGTAGGACACTCTATACGGAGTTACAAAGGAACGGAGTAGACGAAGAGGTCTGGAAAGGCCCGTCAAAGAAGGTAACAACCCTGTAGTTGAAACTTCGTTCCCTCTTGAGTGGATCCTGAGTACGGCGGGACACGTGAAATCCCGTCGGAAGCTGGGAGGACCATCTCCCAAGGCTAAATACTCCCTAGTGACCGATAGTGAACCAGTACCGTGAGGGAAAGGTGAAAAGCACCCCGGAAGGGGAGTGAAAGAGAACCTGAAACCGTGTGCCTACAAGTAGTCAGAGCCCGTTAACGGGTGATGGCGTGCCTTTTGTAGAATGAACCGGCGAGTTACGATCCCATGCAAGGTTAAGTTGAAGAGACGGAGCCGCAGCGAAAGCGAGTCTGAATAGGGCGAATGAGTATGTGGTCGTAGACCCGAAACCAGGTGATCTACCCATGTCCAGGGTGAAGTCCAGGTAACACTGGATGGAGGCCCGAACCCACGCACGTTGAAAAGTGCGGGGATGAGGTGTGGGTAGCGGAGAAATTCCAATCGAACTTGGAGATAGCTGGTTCTCTCCGAAATAGCTTTAGGGCTAGCCTCAAGATAAGAGTCTCGGAGGTAGAGCACTGATTGGACTAGGGGCCCCCAACGGGTTACCGAATTCAGTCAAACTCCGAATGCCGATGACTTATTCTTGGGAGTCAGACTGCGAGTGATAAGATCCGTAGTCAAGAGGGAAACAGCCCAGACCACCAGCTAAGGTCCCAAAGTATACGTTAAGTGGAAAAGGATGTGGAGTTGCTTAGACAACCAGGATGTTGGCTTAGAAGCAGCCACCATTTAAAGAGTGCGTAATAGCTCACTGGTCGAGTGACTCTGCGCCGAAAATGTACCGGGGCTAAACGTATCACCGAAGCTGTGGATTGACATCTGCGATGTCAGTGGTAGGAGAGCGTTCTAAGGGCGGTGAAGCTAGACCGTAAGGACTGGTGGAGCGCTTAGAAGTGAGAATGCCGGTATGAGTAGCGAAAGACAAGTGAGAATCTTGTCCACCGTATGCCTAAGGTTTCCTGAGGAAGGCTCGTCCGCTCAGGGTTAGTCGGGACCTAAGCCGAGGCCGAAAGGCGTAGGCGATGGATAACAGGTTGATATTCCTGTACTACCTCCCCACCGTTTGAGCAATGGGGGGACGCAGAAGGATAGGGTAAGCGCGCTGTTGGATATGCGCGTCCAAGCAGTAAGGCTGGTGAATAGGCAAATCCGTTCACCGTAAGGCTGAGCTGTGATGGCGAGGGAAATAGAGTACCGAAGTTCCTGATTTCACGCTGCCAAGAAAAGCCTCTAGCGAGGTGGGAGGTACCCGTACCGCAAACCGACACAGGTAGGCGAGGAGAGAATCCTAAGGTGTTCGAGAGAACTCTCGTTAAGGAACTCGGCAAAATGACCCCGTAACTTCGGGAGAAGGGGTGCTCTGATAGGGTGCAAGCCCGAGAGAGCCGCAGTGAATAGGCCCAGGCGACTGTTTAGCAAAAACACAGGTCTCTGCGAAGCCGTAAGGCGAAGTATAGGGGCTGACACCTGCCCGGTGCTGGAAGGTTAAGGGGAGAGGTTAGCGCAAGCGAAGCTTTGAACCGAAGCCCCAGTAAACGGCGGCCGTAACTATAACGGTCCTAAGGTAGCGAAATTCCTTGTCGGGTAAGTTCCGACCCGCACGAAAGGTGTAACGATCTGGGCACTGTCTCAACGAGAGACTCGGTGAAATTATAGTACCTGTGAAGATGCAGGTTACCCGCGACAGGACGGAAAGACCCCGTGGAGCTTTACTGTAGCCTGATATTGAATTTTGGTACAGCTTGTACAGGATAGGTAGGAGCCTTGGAAGCCGGAGCGCTAGCTTCGGTGGAGGCGTCGGTGGGATACTACCCTGGCTGTATTGAAATTCTAACCCGCACCCCTCATCGGGGTGGGAGACAGTGTCAGGTGGGCAGTTTGACTGGGGCGGTCGCCTCCTAAAATGTAACGGAGGCGCCCAAAGGTTCCCTCAGAATGGTTGGAAATCATTCGTAGAGTGTAAAGGCACAAGGGAGCTTGACTGCGAGACCTACAAGTCGAGCAGGGACGAAAGTCGGGCTTAGTGATCCGGTGGTTCCGCATGGAAGGGCCATCGCTCAACGGATAAAAGCTACCCCGGGGATAACAGGCTTATCTCCCCCAAGAGTCCACATCGACGGGGAGGTTTGGCACCTCGATGTCGGCTCATCGCATCCTGGGGCTGTAGTCGGTCCCAAGGGTTGGGCTGTTCGCCCATTAAAGCGGTACGCGAGCTGGGTTCAGAACGTCGTGAGACAGTTCGGTCCCTATCCGTCGCGGGCGCAGGAAATTTGAGAGGAGCTGTCCTTAGTACGAGAGGACCGGGATGGACGCACCGCTGGTGTACCAGTTGTCTTGCCAAAGGCATCGCTGGGTAGCTATGTGCGGACGGGATAAGTGCTGAAAGCATCTAAGCATGAAGCCCCCCTCAAGATGAGATTTCCCATAGCGTCAAGCTAGTAAGATCCCTGAAAGATGATCAGGTTGATAGGTCAGAGATGGAAGCGTGGCGACATGTGGAGTTGACTGATACTAATCGATCGAGGACTTAACCTAAAGAAAAGCGAAGGCGACTGTTCAATCTTGAGAGACGTTGGAGCTTCTGAACGGGAAACCGCTTTTTGGTTTCATGGGCAGAAGTGAAACGGCCGAAAGATTAGGAACCGTAGCTGGACAATGAAGAAAAGTAAAGCAATACTCAGCAGCTCGTTATCTAGTTTTGAAGGAATAACCTTTGATATTCTGTCTGCACTTGCGTCTGCAAGTGGATTCAAGGAAGAAAGATTCCTCAGTGCAAGCCTGCAGAGATGTAAACTCATGCAGTAGGCTTGGTGATGATGGCGAAGAGGTCACACCCGTTCCCATGCCGAACACGGAAGTTAAGCTCTTCAGCGCCGATGGTAGTTGGGGGTTTCCCCCTGTGAGAGTAGGACGTTGCCAGGCTTTTTTAAATGTGGCCCGTTGGTCAAGCGGTTAAGACACCGCCCTTTCACGGCGGTAACACGGGTTCGAATCCCGTACGGGTCACCATTATAGTGGAGGATTAGCTCAGCTGGGAGAGCACCTGCCTTACAAGCAGGGGGTCGGCGGTTCGATCCCGTCATCCTCCACCATTCATATTGGGCTATAGCCAAGCGGTAAGGCAACGGACTTTGACTCCGTCATGCGTTGGTTCGAATCCAGCTAGCCCAGCCAAAGAGCCATTAGCTCAGTCGGTAGAGCATCTGACTTTTAATCAGAGGGTCGAAGGTTCGAGTCCTTCATGGCTCATTTCGCGGAAGTAGTTCAGTGGTAGAACACCACCTTGCCAAGGTGGGGGTCGCGGGTTCGAATCCCGTCTTCCGCTCCAATTAAGGAACGAAGACTAAGAACGCAACGTCCTGTTGCAACGTCTTCATTTGTACATCCATGTACGTCAAGTGTAGGCGACTGTTCAGCCTTGAGAGGCGTTGGAGCTTCGGATATAGAAACCGCTTTTTGGTTTCAATAGCAGAAGTGAAACGACCGAAAGGTTAGGAGCCGAAACTAGACATTGTAAGTGCCGGGGTGGCGGAACTGGCAGACGCACAGGACTTAAAATCCTGCGGTAGGTGACTACCGTACCGGTTCGATTCCGGTCCTCGGCACCAATTAAGAAAAGCGGAGAAAGCCCGCTTAAACCGATAGGATGTTGGAGCTTCTGAGAAGGAGTCGTTTTTTGACTGCGCAGGAAGAAGTAAAACAGCCGTACGGTTTGGCTTTCGCAGCTAGACAATGAATAAAATATGCGCCCGTAGCTCAATTGGATAGAGCGTCTGACTACGGATCAGAAGGTTATGGGTTCGACTCCTGTCGGGCGCGCCATATTATAAGAAAGAATTAGAGAATAAAGGGGCCTTAGCTCAGCTGGGAGAGCGCCTGCCTTGCACGCAGGAGGTCAGCGGTTCGATCCCGCTAGGCTCCACCATTCCACAGTAGCTCAGTGGTAGAGCAATCGGCTGTTAACCGATTGGTCGCAGGTTCGAGTCCTGCCTGTGGAGCCAATTTATTTTTATGGATTTTATAATAATGTGGAGGAATACCCAAGTCCGGCTGAAGGGATCGGTCTTGAAAACCGACAGGGGTGTAACAGCTCGCGGGGGTTCGAATCCCTCTTCCTCCGCCACTTATTCTAATTCATGTTTAATAAATTATTTTTAAGGTGGTCCCGTGGTGTAGTGGTTAACATGCCTGCCTGTCACGCAGGAGATCGCGGGTTCGAGTCCCGTCGGGACCGCCATTTTCTATGTAAGATATACAATGTTAATTTTAAAAGAGTTGAGAGAAACGAGAAGTTCGAGGAAGAAATCGAGCAAGCACCGCAGCGTATTTGCATACGTGAGGATGTGAGCGAGCGAGGCTGACAAAGAAATTCGACGTTTATCGCAAGCCATACCATGGCTCGGTAGCTCAGTTGGTAGAGCAGCGTAAACATCCATGAATAGTCATCAATGTAGCTGCGAGAAAGACCGTAAGGTACGACGAGCAAAGAGAAAAGCTAATACTCAGAAAGAAAATTTCAAATTACCATGGCTCGGTAGCTCAGTTGGTAGAGCAAAGGACTGAAAATCCTTGTGTCGGCGGTTCGATTCCGTCCCGAGCCACCATTTTATTGATGCCGGTGTAGCTCAATTGGTAGAGCAACTGACTTGTAATCAGTAGGTTGGGGGTTCAAGTCCTCTCGCCGGCATCTTTTATGTAAATAAATGGAGGGGTAGCGAAGTGGCTAAACGCGGCGGACTGTAAATCCGCTCCCTCAGGGTTCGGCGGTTCGAATCCGTCCCCCTCCACCATTTTATATAGGGGCATAGTTTAACGGTAGAACAGAGGTCTCCAAAACCTCCGGTGTGGGTTCGATTCCTACTGCCCCTGCCAAAAAAAAATATGGCGGTTGTGGCGAAGTGGTTAACGCACCAGATTGTGGCTCTGGCACTCGTGGGTTCGATTCCCATCAATCGCCCCATGAATAGAGATAAATATAAGCGGGTGTAGTTTAATGGTAAAACCTCAGCCTTCCAAGCTGATGTCGTGAGTTCGATTCTCATCACCCGCTCCAATTGAAGGAACGAAGACTAAGAGCGCAACGTCTTCATTTGTACATCCTCGTATTTCAAGCGAAAGCGACTGTTCAAACTTTGACAGGTGGAAAATACGGGCCTATAGCTCAGCTGGTTAGAGCGCACGCCTGATAAGCGTGAGGTCGATGGTTCGAGTCCATTTAGGCCCATTAAAAGCAAGAAACGTTATCAGTGTGGTTTCGTGTAAAAAGAAGCATTGAATGATTCAATGCTTCTTTTTATTGTGACTAAAAACCTTTTTGACTTGCCTTTGAGGAAGGCTAACTTTATTTGACCATTTTAAAAGTCAGATGTTCCAAAAGCAACAATGTTTGCAAAAACAGCCATTAAAAAAAGAAGCTGCTGAGAAATTCTCAGCAGCTTCTTTTTAATGATGATCTACTGGTTCGTTTGGAATCAGCGCTTCTCCCAGGATAATCACAAAAACGGAGAAAACAACTGAAATAATTGAAGCGATTACAAAGTCATATGTAAAACCTTGCATAGAGCTAACAACATATGCGGACATGTTGATAAGAACTAAACTCCAAAAGAATGTCCAAAAAATACGCATTTTTTCACCTCCATTGCACAAAATACGCCAGCGAAAACCTATGAAGTTGTACGGTTATATAAACAAAAGGTACTGTAACAAAGGCATCGCCTTTTACCTTCGTTTCCGAATTCATCATGATCTCCTCGTATCTTAGCTTAATTACAGTTTGCTTCTATTTTATCATAATAGTACTTCTTAATAAATGTCTATTTGTTGTCATATGTTAGTTCCACATGAGATTTTCTCGAAATAAGGACAGATAAAAAAGCTTATGAATGCCGTAGTAAAAAGCAATATATCGAATAACGGAAACTTTTATCTAGAAAGGGATTAATATCTAATAAAGCAGGATAAAATGATTGTAATAAAATGCATGAGCAGTGAAAGTTAAAGAGAAATTTGCATAAAATGATAAAGGAAACTTCCATCAGTGGGGGGCTTACTACCTGTTAATGCGAGATAAAACAGTTATAAAGAAAAAGAGATATAGGGCGGTGAGAAGGGATGAATAAAGAAGAGGTGAACGAACTGGATTTATTATTGGATCAGGATCTTTCTAATTTAACTGATTTAGGAATGGAGACGTTAGAAAGGCTAAAAGCAGCAAAGGAAAAAAAAGAGGGGGAGAAATAGTGTGAAAAATGGGCATTCCCCCTTTCTTTTTTTCTTTTCGGTCATACACTGCTATTATCCGTAAAAGATGTATTTTAAGAATCGGAGGACTTATTGGATGAATGCCCGCTTTTTTAGTTTGGATAACCAATGGAATGTCGTTCATCTTCCCAACCGCCCCAATGGTTTTGGAGTGTTAGTGTTGGGGGACAAGGAACATTTTGTAGAGGGGTCTACAAGCTTATGGATTCAGCACACGGGGAGAAGGCAGCTTATACAGTCTCTCTTGGACAAAGGGTATACAGTATTTTATTCTAATTTATACGGCCGTCACTGGGGGAGCGATAAAGCGTTGCGGTTAGCGAAACAGCTTTATCACTTAATCATGAAGCAAGAGATTTTGAATAAACAGATTCATCTCTTAGCTGAAGGAATGGGAGCACTGCTGGCACTAAAATTGATAGAGAATAATGAAGATTGCTTTCGATGTGCCGCATTTTTAAATCCATGCCTTGATTTTCAAGCATATTGGGAACAAGAAAAACAAAATAAGTTTTTCTATAAGCGGCTTGTAAAAGAAATTAAACAAGCTTACGGGATAGAAGAAAGTTTGATTGATGAGTGGATTAAAGGATTACCAAAGCTAACAGACTATCAGTCCGTAATTTCTTTGAAAATATGGGCGATGACAAATAATATGAGCCATTATCCAATTCTTCACAGCAAACATTATGAGGAACATCGTCAAAGGTTGGGAGCGCCTCTCTCTCTCTCTCTTTATCTGCCGGAAAAGCAATTTTTATTTGAACGATCACTTGTACATTTCTTTGAAGAAAATCAAAAAGTGTTATAAGAGTGCCTCTTTGATTATACATATCTAAGAGGCTATTTTATTTTGACGGGGGACAATAACAATGGAAAAGGTAGCGGTGATCGGAGCTAATCGATTTGTGGGATTTTGCTTATGTGATCATTTTTTAAAAGAAGGAATGGAGGTAACAGGCTATACACATCAAGCTCACGAGAAGGAAATGATGCTCCAAGATGAAATGGAGATGTTTTTGGGGAGAAGCTCAAACTTTACAGTTAACAAGGTTGAAGACAGGGAGTCGTTATTTGATCCAACAGACCAATTCGATGTCATTTATTTTACGTATTTCGATCAAGGAGATTTTCAGGATGCTTCATTTTTTCGAGAAAAAATGAAGCAGGCACATCAAGTGCTCATTAAATGTATTTCTTATTGCCTTCAGTCAAAAACAAAGCTGATTTTTGCTTCCTCGATGAGAGTGTTCGGAAGTCACCAAGTAATAACCAGCGAAGATGTGATACCTGAACCTGACCATAGTGAAGGGAGATTATTTCTACACCTTGAAAAAATGGTAAACAAGTTTTCAACTGAAAAACTGCCGCATGTTATTATTCGTATTCCAACTGTGTATGGACCATGGCAGCCTTTGGCAGCATCTTATCAGCAGGCATGCGTTCAACATGTCATAAAAAATCACTCTGTCATTTCTATTGAGGAAGACAGAAGAGATGTACTGTTTATTGACGATGTTGTACAATCTCTTGCTAATTATGGGAAGTATTCTCCTTCTTCCATTATTCATTTCTTCAGTGGCAAAATGAATGAATGGGAACAGGGAGCACAGTTGCTTCAAATTTCTTATGAACCGATGAGAAGCATTGAAATAAACAAAAAAGCGGGAAGTTTTTCCTCTCATACAGGAATTGAAGAGGGTATTAGAAGACAAAAGATTCATACAAGACAAATACTGTCACGGTATCGTTTTCGGTAAAGGGAAATTTTTCTTTTACAAAAAAGGAATTAGCAAGGTAAAATTAAAAAAGGCATAATAAAGGGTCAGGAAACGCCTTCGTGAGTTGCCGCGTAAAGTTTCTCACAAATATAAGAGGCCTAAGGGGGGACATCGTTTGTCAAAACTTGCAACATGATAAAAATGAGCCTCGGTACTCGCTCGTATATAAAAGAGGAAGAGCTGCTCGACATAAAACGTTCTACATTAAATGTTTTTATGGATTTTTATGAAGTTTTGGCAACGAGACAAAATGAAAATGAATAAGCCGATTTGGTTATTCGTTTTTATTCTCCTTCTTTTATCTGGTTGTGGACAACCTATGAAGGGAGAATTAAAAAACGTCGGTCTGTTAGTTCCTGAAACTATTAATGATCAAGTATGGGGGACAAAGGGCTATACAGGTCTGCTGGGCATACAATCTTCCTTTGGAAACGATGTATTCTATAAAGAACATATGGATTCAGAAGAAGTTGTCAGGAAGGCTGTAAAGGAGTTTAACGAACGTGGCGTGAATTTAATATTCGGTCATGGCGATGAATATGCACAGTATTTTAATAATATAGGTGAGGAGTATCCACATATTCACTTTGTTTGTTTTAATGGAGATGCAAAAGCAAACAATGTGACCAGTTTAAATTTTGAAGCACATGCGATGGGCTTTTTTGGAGGCATGGTAGCAGGAAAGATGACTGAAACGAATAAGGTGGGAGTCATCTCTGCGTTTGAATGGCAGCCTGAAGTCAATGGCTTCTTTGAAGGGGCGCTGTATGAGAATTCTGAGGTTGATGTAAAAGTCCGGTTTGTTAAACATTGGGATGATGTAGAAACAGCCCTTGTCTTTTTGGAAGAAATGACAGCAGCCGGAGTAGATGTGGTCTACCCTGCTGGAGATGGATTCAATGTTCCGTTAATTGAACGATTGAAGGAAAAGGGATTATATGCCATAGGGTTTGTATCGGAACAGTCTGATTTAGGAGAAAATACAGTCTTGACAAGTACAGTGCAACATGTAGATCAACTGTATGAGTTGGTAGCGAATGAATATAATGTGGGGGGACTCCAGGGAGGAAACCTATTTTACGATTTTCAGGATGGAGTCATCTCTATGGGAGAATTCAGCCCTTTAGTGGATAAGGTATATCAAGAAAAGCTGGAAGAGTCCATTGAAACCTATAAAGAAAGCGGTAAGCTTCCTAATCAAGATTTTTAGCCCTGAAATAGGTGAATAACAAGAAAATATGATATGATATTGATTGCAAAAATTATCTGAAAAGGGGTTAGGCAAAATGGAACAACCGAACATGCAATTTATGCAAATCGCAATGAAATACTTGCCGGAAGCGAAGCAATTGCTCGACCAAACGGGAATTGAATTAAACATGGAACATATGCAGCCCGTGATGGCTTTGTTAACAAAAGTTATGTCTGATGCATATGAGCTAGGCAAAGAAGACGCGTTAAAAGAAACGAATCAATAACTAAGAAAAGCGTAAGCGCCTTGGTCAGCTCGTGAAGGAAATAGGGATTGACCCATAAGGCGCTTTTTGCCTTATGAGAGCAATCATCATTTCCACAGCGAGCTAGGCGCTGGAGCTGGACAACAAGAAAAGCGTAAGCGCCTTGGTCAGCTCGCGAAGGAAATAGGGATTGATCCATAAGGCGCTTTTTGCCTTATGAGAGCAATCATCATTTCCACAGCGAACTAGGCGCTGGAGCTGGACAACAAGAAAAGCGTAAGCGCCTTGGTCAAAGGAAGGTCAACAAAAAAAGCTATCTCATCCAAGTATGAGATAGCTTTTTTTATTTAGCTTTCTTTTGGAAAAGATCAAGCAAAGGAGACAGCTCCTTAATAACAGGCTTTAAACTTTGGAGAGAAACAGCAATTTCTTGACATTGACTCATAAGCTGATTCCAATCCACGTTTGCTAACGATGATTCCGAAAAGCCATCTTCTTTCTGTTCTCTTTTTCGAGAAGAACCAAACATTAACTGATTAAAACGGTTTTCCCTTTCTTGCAACGTATTCACCCCAGCTTGATTAAAAGTGACTAAATTTATCCTTCCGATAATACTACTATATGAAAAAGATGGGAAGGTGAATAAGACAAACACCTAGACAAATAAAAAAAAATACCTTAAAATTAGTACCAAGTCATAATAATTGATAATAGAATATATAAAGAGATTTAATCTTCAAATAAAGGAGATGCTAGTATGAACGCAGGTATAATCGGAGTCGGCCGTTATTTGCCGGAAAAGATTGTAACGAATGCTGATTTAGAAAAAATAATGGATACGTCTGATGAATGGATTCGTACAAGAACAGGGATTGAGGAACGGCGGATTGCATCAGATGATGTGGGAACGGCAGATATGGGCTATGAAGCGGCACAGAAGGCGTTGAAGGATGCCGGTTTGCGGCCTGAAGATCTTGATTTGATTATTGTATCGACCGTTACTCCTGATTATCCGTTCCCCTCAGCATCTTGTATGATTCAAGAAAAGCTTGGAGCGAAAAAAGCGGCAGCTTTTGATGTAAGCGCGGCATGTGCTGGATTCATGTACGGTATGATTACAGCAAAGCAGTTCATTGAAACGGGTGCGTATCAGTATGTACTTGTGGTTGGAGTCGAAAAGCTGTCTAACATTGTTAACTGGGAAGATCGTAATACGGCTGTATTGTTCGGAGATGGAGCGGGAGCAGTTGTCATGGGAGCCGTGAGCGAAGGGCGAGGTATATTATCATTTGAGCTCGGTGCAGATGGAACAGGTGGGAAATATCTTTATCAAGATGAATACATTGCAATGAATGGGCGAGAAGTATTTAAGTTTGCTGTTCGTCAAATGGGAGAATCCAGTGTTAATGTCATTGAAAAAGCGGGATTATCTAAAGAGGATGTAGATTTCCTCATTCCCCATCAAGCCAATATTCGTATTATGGAAGCGGCAAGGCAGCGTTTGGAGCTTCCTGAAGAGAAAATGTCAAAAACCATTCAATCATATGGAAACACTTCTGCAGCCTCGATTCCTATCTCAATGGTGGAAGAGCTGGAGAATGGAAAGATAAAAGAAGATGACGTCATTGTAATGGTTGGTTTTGGCGGCGGACTAACATGGGGAGCAATTGCCATTCGCTGGGGTAAATAATCATTTATCTAGTATGAATGGGCAGTGAGGTTTCTGCTGAGGAAGAATTTCCTTATTTACTTATACTTAGACAATTCAAATAAAGGAGATGTAGACAGCATGGAAAAAAAGCGTGTAGTTGTAACAGGATTAGGGGCAGTAACCCCGATAGGAAATGACGTTGAAACAGCTTGGTCAAATGCCATTGCCGGTGTTTCCGGAATTGGTCCGTTAACAAGGCTGAATGCCGATGAATACCCGGCGAAGGTAGCGGCACAATTAAAGGATTTTCAGCCTGAAAATTATTTTGATAAAAAAGAAGCACGGAAAATGGATCGTTTTACACAATATGCAGTAGCGGCTTCGCTAATGGCCGTCAAAGATGCACAACTTGAAATTACAGACGAAATCGCACCGCGTGTTGGCGTGTGGATTGGTTCTGGTATCGGGGGCATGGAAACCTTTGAACAACAGTATGAAATATTTCAGGAAAAAGGATATCGCCGTGTCAGTCCGTTTTTCGTACCGATGCTGATTCCAGATATGGCAACGGGGCAAGTATCCATTGCTTTAGGAGCAAAAGGGATGAACTCTTGTACCGTTACAGCGTGTGCGACAGGAACAAACTCTATTGGTGACGCTTTTAAGGTAATCCAGCGCGGAGATGCGGATGTAATGGTGACAGGAGGAACAGAAGCGCCAATTACGAAAATGTCTGTTGCAGGTTTCTGTGCGAACAAAGCTTTATCTACAAATCCTGATCCGGAAACGGCTTGTCGTCCGTTTGATCAAAACCGTGATGGTTTCATCATAGGAGAAGGTGCAGGTATTCTTGTGTTAGAAGAGTTAGAACATGCCCTTGCACGCGGAGCGAAAATCTATGCTGAAATCGTCGGTTACGGTGCGACAGGTGATGCCCATCATATTACAGCTCCAGCGCCGGGTGGTGAAGGCGGTGTGCGTGCGATGCGTCAGGCCATCAATGATGCAGGAATGCAGCCGAGTGACATTGACTATATTAATGCTCATGGTACGAGTACAGAATATAATGATAAATATGAAACCATGGCTATTAAAGAAGTATTCGGCGAGCATGCTTACAAGGTAGCGATCAGCTCAACCAAGTCTATGACCGGTCACTTGCTCGGTGCAGCAGGTGGTGTAGAAGCTATCTTCAGCATAAAAGCAATTGAAGAGGGAATCATTCCGCCAACCATTCATTATGAAACACCAGATCTGGAGTGTGATTTAGATTATGTTCCAAATAAAGCACGTAAACAAGAAGTAAAGGCAGTCCTCAGTAATTCACTCGGTTTTGGTGGTCATAACGCTACGATTATCTTAAAGAAATATGAACAGTAAATGCTATTTGATTCGAATGAATTAAAATACTAAGAACATGAAAATTAACATGAAGGCTGGATTAAACAAAACTGGTTCAAAGGAATGTTTTTCATTCATTTGAACCAGTTTTTTGTATTTCTCATTAAGCCCATAAATCCTTTCTTTCAGATACAGTTGTGCTTTATGAGGAAATTGCAGAATGAGGTGGCATATGATAGAAAAAAGGATCTTTGAGAAAGGAAGATTATATGCCTGTTATTTCCACAAATGAATGGTTAACTCATATGCTTAAGGATCCTCGTTCATTCGAGGAAAAGTTGGCGGTTTATTTTTCGGAATTTTCCTCAAAGGAAATGACTCGCTTACTGATTAGTCATGGAATGTTTCGAATAGGCGGAGAACCGCAAGAACAAATTGAAGCGTTTGTAAAAAAAAATTTATGGAAGAAAATCAATCCTCACTTTAAAAAACTTCAAAGGTTGTGGAATGGGCCTGATATTCCTGTTTTGCTATTTCCGTCAGATTCAAGGAATCGCCAAATCCAAAGAGAGTTTAATGGAAAATCGGGAGTAGCATTTTCAGATAAACTGTTTTTATTTGCAAGGGAAGATATAGAAGAGGCCGAACTGTTTGCCATTTTAACACATGAGTATCATCATATTTGCCGGCTGAAGGCTATGAGAAAAAAAGAAGAGGATTTGACTCTTCTTGATACATTAGTAATGGAAGGGTTGGCTGAACATGCCGTTAAAGAACAAGTGGGGGAAGCCTATCTTGCTCCTTGGACAAAATACTACAGTCGGGAGCGGGCTATGCAATTCTGGGAGAAGTACATCTATCCGAACCGGCATGTCAAAAAAGAAGAAAGAACACATGATGAGTTGCTTTATGGAATGAGATGGTACCCTAAGATGGTCGGATATAACGCCGGATACCACCTTGTTACAGACTATACAAAATCAAATCGTTTATCCTCTGCAAAACTAATGCATATTAGCAGTCAAGAAATAGCAGCTAATTCCGGATTTAAAAGATAAAAAGGCAGTTTGAAGATATATGAAGGTTAGAAACACCGATATGATCAGGGAACAACCATATTGGTGTTTTTCATTTGTGAGAGTAGGGATACGCAGACTCCAATCAAGTAAAAAAATCTTGTGTCCCGACACACGAGATAAAGGGAGAAGAGGAGGTTTAAAGATAGTCGGTAAATTATATGGGGGGGGGGAATATGGGCGCTGTATAGTTTCATATAATTTAGAAATGAGTGGGACAAGGGTGGCAAGGGAGAGATGAAAGATGATGGGGTTTGAAGGCAGTTGATTCGATTATTTCTGTTGTTAACAGGATTTGGATTCGCTGTAGTGGGCGGAGTCAGTGTTATTGCTTATTTGAATTTACTGACTGCAGGATATACTTATGAAGAATATTTTCATTATATTAAAACAAGACCTGAATGCTATTTGTCATTGTTAGGATTATTTTTTTTATACTTAGCCATTTATACATCACCGCCGACGAGAAAAGATAAGTACAATTAACATGATTTGGAATAAAATTACCTTTATATGCCTATACTGATTGTTAATAAACAGTTAGTAAGTGAGGGGTAAAAATGCTATATCTTCATGATGTATGGGTCAATTGGTTTGAAGGTGAGGAAAATGGTTATAATGTATGCAGTTTCCATGAATGGCGTAAAGATGATTGTGTCGAATTGCTTGACCAAGTTCCTTTATTGAAAGTACACCCACTGTTGTTTCACTACATTGAAAATGATTTATCCGAGTTACCTCAACCATTACTAAACGATGTGTTCCAAAAAGCATACATTCGGAAAAATCATGAGAGAATTCAGCTGGAGTATTGTTTTGTTGTAACAGATGGTCAAGGAATTATAGCAGTTGATACGATGGGCTATCAAATTCCTATTCGTAAAAGCCGGTTAATTCCGCGCCAAGAACAGCTTGTGTACGAAATGATTCAGGAACAAGATGTGATTGAATATGAATTTGATCAGCATGAACTTGAGAAAAAAGAGCATCATATTTTATCGCCGTCTCCAAACACGATGAGAGGCTTAACGAGGAAAGAACGTCAGTTAAAGCAACTGTTGTTTATGGCTCTGGATCAGCTTCATACATCGAAAAATGTTGCACAAGTCCGTTACTGGTATACAGAATGGAACCCGAGCCGGTATGAACAAACCCAGCAAATGTCGTTTGAAGAAGTATGGAAGAATTTATATGAGGATACGAAAGAAGGGTGGTCTGAGAAGCATATGTCTTTATGCGAAAACTTAATAAAGGGACAGCCTTTCTTCGAAAAATTATGGGAAATGGAACAAGAATCAAAAGTGAATTAAAAAGACGAGCGGATGAACCCGCTCGTCTTTTTAGATTTGGCTGTCCCATACCCCCTTGGTTTTCCAAGATTTTCATGACGCGGCCTTCTTGGAGATGATAAAAGTTCTACTTATTATTTTTTACGTCCAAGTCCCATCGCGTTTTTCATTTTACGAAGCATTTTATTGGCCGTTTGGTTGGCACGCTCTGCACCTTCATCCAAAATATCATCAAGCTTTGTCGATTCAATTAATTCATAATATGTTTCTTGAATCGGTGAAAGGGCTTTTACCACAATTTCTGCAGTATCGGTTTTGAAATCTCCATAGCCTTTTCCTTCATACATTGCTTCAATCTCTTCAATTGTTTTGTTTCCTAAAATCGAGTATATACCCATTAAATTAGAAATGCCTGCCTTGTTTTCTTTATCAAAACGGACGATTCCTTCTGAATCCGTCACGGCACTCTTAATTTTCTTTTCGATTGTTCTGGCATCATCAAGCATTGTAATGAATGCTTTTTGATTTGGATCAGATTTGCTCATCTTTTTATGCGGATCTTGTAATGACATGATACGAGCCCCAACTTTTGGAATACGTACTTCAGGAATCGTGAAAATGTCGTTATATTTTTTATTGAAACGCTCAGCTAAATCGCGGGTTAGTTCGAGATGTTGTTTTTGGTCTTCTCCAACAGGAACGATATCTGTCCCGTATAATAAAATATCGGCTGCCATTAACGGTGGGTATGTTAATAATCCTGCTGAAACGGCTTCTTTTCCTGCTGATTTGTCTTTAAATTGTGTCATGCGCTCAAGCTCTCCGATATATGACACACACTGAAGCAACCAGCCGGCCTCCGTATGCGCTGGAACTTCTGATTGGATAAAGAGAGTTGATTTGGTCGGATCGATGCCCACCGCGATATACAGGGCAGCCAAGCTGCGAATGTTTTTGCGAAGCTGCAAGCGGTCTTGCGGAACCGTAATGGCATGCTCATCGACAATACAGAAGTAACAATGGTAATCATTTTGCAATTCTACAAACTGCTTCAATGCCCCAATATAGTTTCCAAGTGTAATGGTACCGCTCGGTTGAATGCCGGAGAAGATAGTTTTCATAAATAATCATCCTTTCGTTTTAAATCTTTTGAAAAACAAAAAAGCCCATTCGTCGTCTAATAAAATTAGGGACGAATGGACCGCGTTGCCACCCTAGTTATTTTGAGGTTTTCTCAAAATCGCTCTGATCATGCTGAAGGAAGCATGATATTCGTTAACGCCGAAAATACGTTCAAGCATTTGACTTGAAAGCTCCAAAGCCCATTCCATACGGATGAATGTTTGTTCACACCAGCCACAAACTCTCTGAAAAGTCATCGTCATATGTACTCTTCTTTTTCTTTGCTTCAATATGATGGTATCTAAATGCTATTATAACGCGCTGAAATCAAAATGCAACATAGCTGTATGAAAGTATCAATATACAGAAAAAATATATTTTTTTGATTGTAACATTATTCCATTGAATCATTAATATATAGAGAAAATATATTTTTGTATTCGACAAAATACGACATTTATTTTTAGAAACCGCTTCCATTATATAATAATAAATGATTATTGTTCAAATAGAATAGATAAAAAGACATAATTTTTTAGGTTTTTTCACAAAGTAAACTTAATAAATTAATATTGCAATAAATTTTTAAACTATTTATAATAAACAGTAATAAATAAATTTTCACAAATAATTTACATTCCTTTAATTTTTCAGAAAAATAGAAAAAGACTCTGTTTTTAGTTTATTTATTCAAAAGATATTTTCTACATTTGATACATATGTACAAAAAGCAGAGAGAACATATTCGTGGTCGAATCAAGTGTAGAGGATGATCTCTTTACACTCATCTTTAGTTTATGACTGACTGAAAAAGTTAGATAATTCTATTAATACAGTCATTTCTATCAATTCGGAAATTGTTAAAGAGGAATATTATTTGAGTAAAAGTGGGGATTTATTTATTGACAAACTAATCATGTGGGGGGAAAAAAATGAAGAAAAGATTATCTGTTATGTTCAGCTTGCTTCTTGTCTTTTCTCTTTTCTTGTCAGCATGCGGTTTCAACAATGATTCTGCAAGCAAAGACGGAAAAGATGCTGGAAGCAAAGATGAAGGAGGAGCAGTTAAACAAGAACTTCGCGTAAACATCAAAACTGAGCCATTCTCATTACATCCAGGACTTGCGAATGATTCAGTATCAGGCGGCGTATTGCGTCAAACATTTGAAGGGTTAACTCGTATCGGACAAGATGATAAACCTGAAAATGCAATGGCAGAAGATGTGCAAGTAAGTGAAGACGGCAAGACATATACATTCAAAATCCGTAAAGATGCTACTTGGACGAATGGTGATCCAGTTATCGCAAAGGATTTTGAATATGCGTGGAAATGGGTATTAGATCCAGCTCATGAATCTCAATATTCATATCAGCTTTATTATTTGAAAAATGGTCAAGCTGCAAATGAAGGTAAAGTTCCAGTTGACCAAGTAGGAGTTAAAGCGATTGATGAAAAAACGTTAGAAGTACAGCTTGAAAACCCGACTCCTTATTTTTTAGAGTTAACAGCGTTCTACACATATTTGCCTGTTAACAGCAAAATTGCGGAAGCAAATGACAAGTGGCATACAAATGCGGGTGAAAACTATACATCCAACGGTCCGTTCAAAATGACCACTTGGGATCACAGCAACAAAATCGTATTAGAGAAAAACGATACGTATTGGGATAAAGATGCTGTAAAGCTGGAAAAAATCGACATGTACATGGTAAATGACAACAACACTGAATTATCCATGTTCGAAAGCGGCGACTTAGACTGGGCAGGTATGCCAACAGGTCAATTACCGGTTGAAGCGATTCCACAATTAAAAGATTCTGGTAAACTTCAAATTCAAGCAATCGCAGGTACTTACTGGTACAAATTTAATACAGAGCAAAAACCGTTAGACAACGTGAACATCCGTAAAGCGTTAGCATATGCAATCAACCGTAAAGGGATTACAGAAAACATCACAAAAGATGGCGTCATCCCGGCAATGGCTGCTGTACCACCGACAATGTTTGAAGAAAATGAAAAAGGTTACTTCAAAGATAATGATGTAGAGAAAGCAAAAGAATACCTTCAAAAAGGTCTAGAAGAAATGGGCTTAAAAGATGTATCTGAATTACCGGCTATCAAGCTTTCTTACAATACAGATGATAAGCATGCGAAAATTGCACAAGCTATTCAAAACATGTGGAAAGAAAACTTAGGCGTAAAAGTAGACCTTGATAACGCTGAATGGGCAGTGTACATTGAAAAATTACATCGCGGCGATTACCAAATCGGCCGTATGGGTTGGTTAGGTGATTTCAATGATCCGATCAACTTCCTAGAGCTTTACCGTGATAAAGAAGGCGGAAATAATGATACAAACTGGGAAAACCCAGAGTACAAACAATTGTTACTTGATTCTGCCAAGGAGCAAGATGTTGAAAAACGTGAGGAAATGTTAAAACAAGCGGAAGCAATCTTAATGGATGAAATGCCGATTGCTCCAATTTACTTCTACACAAACACTTGGGTACAAGTAGACAACTTAAAAGATGTACAAGTATCCGGTCTTGGCGATGCTCAATTTAAATGGGCTCACTTTGAGTAAAATTTAAAGATGGTGTAAAACAAATAAGCTATCACAACGGAAAGGTATATGGGGATTCTCCATATACTTTTCTTTCTGATAAGATCTATTTGTTAAATTATGGAGGTGTTACGTGTGCTTAAGTATATCGGCAAGCGTTTGCTGTATATGTTTCTATCTCTTTTCTTAATTATTACAGCAACGTTTTTCTTAATGAGAGCTGCTCCAGGGGGACCTTTTACATCTGAGAAGCAATTGCCTCCGGAGATTGAGAAAAACTTAAACGCATATTACGGACTAGATCAACCATGGTACATGCAATATGTAGACTATTTAACGTCTATTGCGCAATGGGATTTCGGTCCATCTTTTAAATATAAAGGACAAACGGTAAATGACTTAATTAACAGCGGATTTCCAGTATCTTTTACTCTTGGAATGGAGGCCATTTTCTTAGCATTGGCGTTTGGGGTATTGCTGGGAGTCATTGCTGCACTGAATCATAATAAATGGCAGGACTACACGGCCATGGTTATTGCGGTTCTCGGAATCTCTGTACCAAGCTTCATTATGGCAACAGTTCTCCAATATTTTTTAGCAATGAAACTTGGAATGTTTCCGGTTGCACGCTGGGAATCATGGGCGCATACATTTTTGCCTGCTTTAGCTTTAGCTTCTACACCAATGGCTTTTATCGCTCGTTTAACACGTTCAAGCATGCTTGAGGTATTGAGTAATGACTATATCAAGACAGCAAAAGCGAAAGGATTAAGTAAACCGGTCATTACGGTAAAGCATGCCATTCGAAATGCAATGCTGCCGGTTGTATCATATTTAGGACCGCTCGCTGCGGGAGTATTGACGGGAAGTTTCGTTATCGAAAAAATCTTCGGTATCCCGGGACTTGGATCTCACTTTGTCACAAGTATCTCAAACCGCGATTATACGACAATTATGGGTGTAACGGTGTTTTACAGTATTTTATTACTTTTATGTATCCTTCTCGTTGATATCGCATACGGACTTATCGATCCGCGAATCAAGCTGACAGGCGGAAAGAAAGGAGAGTAAACAATGCAGCAAATTCCAAAAGATATGTTTCAGCCTGCTACGGTTGATTTAAGTGAAGCAGAAAAAATCTCGAAGCCTAGTCTTTCATTTTGGAAAGATGTATCTCTTCGTTTTCGTAAAAATAAATTAGCGATGTTTGGGGTTGTGTTGCTCGTCCTCCTTCTATTCATGGCTGCTTTTGGACCGATGATGACAAAATATGATTATGCAACGAATGATTTAATGAGTACAAACCAGGCACCGTCTAGTGAACACTGGTTCGGAACAGATGAATTGGGGCGCGATGTCTTTACCCGTACATGGATCGGGGCGCGAATTTCATTATTTATTGGTTTATCAGCCGCACTGATCGATCTAGTGATCGGAGTCATTTGGGGCAGTATCGCCGGCTACCGCGGCGGTCGTACAGATGAAGCGATGATGCGCTTTGCTGATATTTTATGGGGTGTACCGTACTTATTGCTCGTTATTTTATTGATGGTAGTATTAGACCAAGGGTTAGGAACCATGATTTTGGCGATGACCATTACGGGTTGGATTAACATGGCGCGTATTGTGCGCGGACAAGTTTTACAGTTGAAAGGCCAGGAATATGTATTAGCTTCTCAAACGTTGGGGGCAGATACGAAGCGCATTTTATTTAAACATTTAATTCCAAATGCGATGGGGCCTATCTTAGTTACCATGACATTAACGATTCCATCGGCTATTTTTACAGAGGCTTTCTTGAGCTACTTAGGTTTGGGTGTACCAGCACCATTGGCAAGTTGGGGAACGATGGCATCTGAAGGATTGCCAGCCTTGCAATATTATCCATGGCGCTTATTCTTCCCGGCTACATTTATCTGTTTAACTATTTTCGCATTCAACGTAATCGGTGACGGTTTACGTGACGCACTAGATCCAAGATTACGCAAATAAGGGAGTGAGAAGAGATGGAACGTTTATTAGAGGTAAATGATTTGGAAGTAGCATTTCAGACATATGCTGGAGAAGTCAAGGCTGTTCGCGGCGTGAACTTTCACCTGAATAAAGGCGAAACACTTGCCATTGTAGGGGAGTCGGGGTCAGGTAAAAGTGTAACCTCCCAAACCATTATGAGATTGATTCCCATGCCGCCAGGTAAAATTACGAACGGGGAAATCATCTTTAACGGTCAAAACCTCGTGCAAAAAACGGATAAAGAAATGGAACAAATTCGCGGGGGAGAAATTGGAATGATTTTCCAGGACCCGATGACATCGTTAAATCCGACGATGAAGGTTGGACAGCAAATCATGGAAGTGTTGATTAAGCATCAAAACATGTCGAAAGCACAAGCGAAAGAACGGGCGATTGAACTATTAAAGCTAGTAGGAATTCCAATGCCTGAAAAACGTGTAAATCAATTTCCTCATGAATTTTCAGGCGGGATGAGGCAGCGTGTCATGATTGCCATCGCGCTTGCTTCTAATCCAAGGCTGTTAATTGCGGACGAGCCGACAACAGCACTGGATGTGACCATTCAAGCGCAAATTTTGGAATTGATGAAGGAACTTCAACAAAAAATGGGTACATCCATCATTTTTATTACCCATGACTTAGGTGTTGTGGCCAACGTGGCAGATCGTGTAGCTGTTATGTATGCAGGCCAAATTGTCGAGATGGGAACAGTGGACGAAATTTTCTATAATCCTCAGCATCCATATACGTGGGGACTGTTGGCATCCATGCCGAGCTTAGAGAATGATACACAAGAAGAACTTGCAGCCATCCCTGGCTCACCGCCGGATTTGACAAATCCGCCTAAAGGAGATGCATTTGCTCCCAGGAATCCTTACGCCATGAAAATAGACTTTGAGCAAGAGCCGCCGATGTTTAAAGTATCTGATACGCATTATGCGAAAACATGGCTGCTCCATCCGGATGCCCCAAAGGTAGAGCCGCCGGAATCGGTAAAACGCCGTATGCGCCAGCTGGCTAATTCTTATGCGAAGCCTGTGTTAATAAAGGACGGTGAGTAAAATGGTAGCAGAGCAAAAGTTGCTAGAAATCAAAAACCTTAAACAACACTTTGATACAGGAAAAGGGAGTGTTATTAAAGCCGTAGATGGTCTGACCTTCGACATCTTCAAAGGAGAAACTCTTGGACTTGTAGGAGAATCAGGTTGTGGTAAATCGACAACAGGACGTACTATTATTGGTTTATATAATGCTACATCGGGTGAGGTCATTTTTGACGGTGAAAACGTTCATGGTAAAAAATCGAAAGCGGAGCGTAAAAAATTCAATCGCAAAATGCAAATGATTTTTCAAGACCCTTATGCGTCTCTTAATCCCCGTATGACGGTAGCAGATATTATCGCAGAGGGAATTGATATTCACGGATTGGCGAAATCGAAAGAAGAGCGCATGAACCGAGTATATGAGCTTTTAGAGACGGTCGGTTTAAACCGTGAACATGCAAACCGCTATCCGCACGAGTTTTCAGGGGGGCAGCGTCAACGTATCGGAATTGCCCGTGCGTTAGCCGTACAGCCAGACTTCATTATTGCGGATGAGCCGATTTCGGCACTTGACGTATCGATTCAAGCCCAGGTTGTGAATCTAATGAAAAACTTGCAGCGTGAACGAGGATTAACTTATTTGTTTATTGCCCATGATTTATCGATGGTCAAATACATTAGTGACCGAATTGGCGTTATGTATCGCGGTCGCATTGTTGAGCTTGCCCCGAGTGACGAATTATATCGAAATCCGATTCATCCTTATACAAAAGCGCTGCTTTCAGCTATTCCACAGCCGGACCCTGATTCAGAGCGTACTCGTGTCCGTCAAGTTTATGACCCTAGCGTTCATAACTATGGTACAGAAGAACCGATGTTACGTGAAGTGAAACCAGGACATTTTGTCGCATGCTCGGAAGCTGAGTTTGCACAGTACAAGGTCAACAATCGTAAATAAAAGAAAAACGATCTCGCAGGAGGTCGTTTTTTTTTATGTCTATAACAGAATTTGCAGGCGATGTGTTTCTATAAATACTTTTTATGCCTAAAGCCAACACGTTTAGTTTTTGTTAATTTTCTTTAAAAGAAATGTAAAAAAAATCAGGACAGAAGAACCACTAATTATAGTTTGTTTTATCAATATTCAGATGATCGTAGACTTTCATCGACCCATTTATCTACTATATCCTCCTAAAAATTACATTTTCCTACCATTTTAAAGTCCTATTAAAAAACTACCATATGTCTTTTTTTCTCTTATCATGACCTTTACATTTATTTACAAACTGTTAACAAATAGTCTCTATAATGAACCGTGAATTCCATGTTCTTATATCGGAGAGGGGAAATAGTGATGGTTAATGAAAACTCGTTAGACGGATGGATGAAGAAATTGAATAATGACAGTTTTTATAACAGTGAATTTAATCGCCGCAGCTTCCTTCAAGGAGCCGGTAAAATTGCCGGCCTTTCACTTGGATTGACGATTGCTCAGTCAATGGGTGTAGGGGCATTTGAGGTGAATGCTGCCCCAAAATTTCAAAACTATCCGTTTACACTTGGTGTTGCTTCAGGAGATCCGCTTTCTGACAGTGTTGTATTGTGGACAAGGTTAGCTCCTGATCCGCTCAATGGCGGCGGAATGCCTCAGCAAACAATACCAGTCAAATGGGAAATCGCGAAAGATGAGCATTTCCGTCGAATTGTGAAACGAGGAACGGAGTTAGCAAGACCGGAACTCGCCCATTCAGTTCATGTGGAGGTCGAGGGGTTAGAGGCTAATCAAATTTACTATTACCGTTTTAAAAGCGGCCATGAGCTAAGCCCTGTAGGAAGAACGAAAACACTTCCTGCAAGCGGTTCAAGTGTTTCCAGCATGACATTCGCCTTTGCTTCCTGTCAACAATATGAACACGGCTATTATACGGCTTATGAACATATGGCCAAAGAGGAACTTGATCTGGTCTTCCATCTAGGTGACTATATTTACGAGTACGGACCGAATGAATATGTTGCTTCAACTGGTAATGTTCGTACTCATAGCGGTCCGGAGATCGTTACGCTGGAAGATTATCGAAACCGTCATGCGCAATACCGTTCAGATGCGAACTTGAAAGCTGCCCATGCTGCATTTCCGTGGGTAGTAACATGGGACGACCATGAAGTCGAAAACAATTATGCTAATGTAATCCCTGAAAAAGGCCAGTCTGTTGAAGAATTTATCAAACGCCGTACAGCCGCCTATCAAGCTTATTATGAGCATATGCCGCTTCGCAGAACATCTTTGCCGCACGGTGCGGACATGCAATTATACCGCAGTTTCTCTTACGGTAATTTAGCTTCTTTTTATGTACTTGATACGCGCCAATACCGTGATGATCAGGCAAATGGGGACGGGACGAAAGCCCATACAGCAGAATCTTTGAATCCAAACCGTACAACTCTTGGGAAGGAACAGGAAGCATGGCTGCTTGGTAACCTTGGTAATTCAAAGTCTCACTGGAACGTACTCGCACAGCAAATTTTCTTTGCTCAGCGAAAATTTGGAACAGACACGGCACCAACATACAGTATGGATTCTTGGGACGGTTATCCGGCCGCGCGCCAGCGTATCACGGACTTTGCTAGCAGTAAGAACATCAATAACATGATTGTTCTTACAGGAGATGTTCATGCAAGCTGGGCATCAAACATAATGACGGATTTTAATAATCCAAGCTCTAAAATCATTGGGGCGGAGTTTGTGGGGACTTCCATTACATCCGGCGGAAATGGAGCTGATAAGAGAGCAGATACTGACCGTATACTAGCACAAAATCCCAATATTAAATTCTTTAACGATTACCGAGGTTATGTCCGCTGTACCGTAACTCCGGAACAATGGCGAGCGGATTATCGTGTCGTGCCATTTGTGACAGAACCGGGTGCAACCGTTTCGACGAGAGCTTCATTTGTTTGTGAAAAAGACGGCATGGGGCTGAAAAAAGTAACGTCAAATGCAGTTCCGCAAGGTGTGAAAATTTCGAAGGAAGTAGAAGAAGACCGTCACCGTGCCCATGGACGTGCCCACGAAAAGCAAATGGAGAAGAAGCGTGAAAAAGTAAACAATTAAAAAGGATACCTTTCTACTGATTAAAGGTTCCTTTATATGGATCCACGTTAGTTTTTTTATCGTCATCTCTGTTTATCTTGTTCATGGCTTTTTATTCTTGCATTTTGAAAAGCTCACAAAGGTCAACCGCTTATGCATAAATAATTGGGACAGGGGTGTCTTTGCCTCTGTCCCAATTATTTATGTGGATTTATTTTTTTCCGCCTACTTGCTTCCATCCTGTCTGTGTTCGGGCAGAACGGTTGAAAAATTTATTCTTTTCTTTGCCGCCAAACAAGTTTTCTCCGATACCGTTCAATATGACTCCCATTAGTGCGGTGATTCCGATAATAAAGGTGGATAACAGAACAAAATCGAATGCGAATGCGCCCATTTTCTCAGCTCCATTTCTTTGTTTAACCCGAGCTACCGGGATTAAGATGACTGCTGAATAAATTGTCCCTTTATCCTTATTTTAGATGAAATGAGCTGGTAAAAAAAGGGGTTGGTTATTTGTTTTTTAGAAATGGGGTTTAAATTTATTCGCGAGGGGGAAAGAAAAAATAAAGACTGTGCGTGAGGAAAAACGAGATAGGAAATAGTAAATAGGAAACAGATTTTTTATAAAGGAAACTTCCATCAGTGGGGGTCTTACTCACCATTAATGCGGGATAAACCTCTTTCAACATCACTTATTTAAGGAGGCCATCAATGAATTGGTATGAAAAACTAAGTCAATATTTTCCCATTGAAGAAATGAAGTCAAAAGAGCATATTGAAGCGCTTTTAAAAGAACGGGGAGATATTTATCATAAAGATGAAGGGCGGCACCATGTGTTAATGTATGTGGAACTGGACGATTTCGTATTCATCGATTATTTATTTGTATCCAATAAATCAAGAGGACAGGGACTTGGTCATCAATTAATCGAAAAATTAAAGAAGAAAGGCAAAGCGATTATTTTAGAAGTGGAACCGGTGAATTATGAAGACAGTGATACGGAAAAAAGATTGCGTTTTTATAAACGGGAAGGGTTTGAACATGCCCAGTCCATTGGCTATCGCCGCCGGTCGCTGGCCACGAACGAAATCAATCAAATGGAAATTTTGTATTGGTCGCCGACAGAAGAAAGCGAAGAAAATATCTTTGAGGGAATGAAAAGAACGTACGAGATGATTCACACCTATAAAGATAAAAAATGGTACGGAGAGTCCTATCAACCCGCTGATGAAGTATTGACCCTTGATCAAAATCGTGATGAAGGCGATATACTCGCGGATATTTAAAGCAGTAACCCCATAAGTTTTAAACAGCTTGCAAAAATTATTTTTTATTGAAGGCCCCGTCACTGAATTCTCAATTTTACTCGGTTTTCATGACGGGACCTTGCAGGAGAATGACCGAACAGAGATGTTTTTTTATCCCTGTTCGGTCATTCTCTTTTCAAATAGATAATAGACAGCTGGAATAAAGACGAGAGTAATGATGGTCGCAAAGCTTAACCCAAAGACAATGACAATCGCCATAGGCTGCTGAATTTCAGTTCCTTCCCCAAATCCAAGCGTTAACGGAATAAGGCCGAGAATGGTCGTTAATGTTGTCATTAAGATGGGACGGAGCCTTGTTGGACCCGCCAGTAAAATGGATTCTTTCAGCTCGTATCCTTCTTTTTTTAATTGTTGCAGATAGTCAATTAATACAATGGCATTATTTACAACAATTCCCGTTAAAATGAGAAGGCCGACGAGTGAACCAACTCCAAGCGGTTTGCCTGTCACTAGTAATCCTAAAACCACACCAATAACGGTCAAGGGAACAGAGAACATAATGATGAATGGATAGAAAAAGGATTCGAATTGACCAGCCATCACCATATAAACAAGGACAACGGCAAGAGCGAGAGCAAGGGACAATTTATAAAAAGCATCGTTCATTTGTTCGTTTTGTCCGCCGAATGAAATTTTGTATTGATTGTTCGGAAGAGAAATATGGTCTTTTAACGTTTCTTCAATTTCATCTGTTATCGTTCCTAAATCGCGGTTAAGAATATCAGCCCTGACGGTAATCTCACGGAGCCTGTCCGTTCTGACAATTTGGGAAGGACCCTGTCCTCTTGAAATATGGGCAACGGCTTGCAATGGAATATTCGCTCCAGCAGGAGATTTAATGAGCAGACTTTCCAAATCAGAAAGAGAAGAAGTAAAACGGCTTTCTACAACAAGACGAATATCCAGCTCTTCTCCGTTACGTGCCAGTCTGCTGGCGACGACTCCTTTCGTTGCATCATTAATGGCCGAAGCAATTTGGGCACTTCCAATGCCATATGAGGCCGCTTTTTCACGGTCAATATCGACCACAATCTCAGGGTTTCCTGTTTCATAGTTTGATTTTGGTTCACGAACTCCTTCGATGTCAGAAATGAGAGTTACTGTCTCATTGGCAATTTGTTCAAGGACCTGCAAGTCAGGGCCTGTAATACTAAGTGAAATCGGGTCTGTAGAAAATCCTGAATCACTGGCCGAAACACTCACTCCAATGTTGGGAACATCTTTTAGCCTATCTCGAATGTCTTCTGCTACTTCTAAGTCTGAGCGGGAGCGTTCACCGACTTGTTTGAGCAAAATGCTGTAATTAGCTTGATTTGTTTGGGAGCCGGCTCCGTATGAAAAATTAGCGGCGCCTCCTACTTTGACGTAAATTAAATCGATTTCAGTAATATCTTTAATTTTACTATTGATCTCTTCCGTTTTTTCATAGGTGGCATCTAAAGAGCTTCCTTCGGGCAGTTTGGCTGTAATGGATACAAAGCTCTGGTCCTGTGCCGGTAAAAATTCAGTACCGATGAAAGGAATTCCTGTAAGCGACAAAGCTAAGGCAGTCACGATGATAAGAATCGTTTTTTTCGGATGTGCCAATACGATTACAAGCAGGGCAGTGTATTTTCGCAAAATAGAAGAAAATAATTGTCCTGACGATTCTTTTTCTTCCTGTACTTTTAGAAAAAGCGATGACAGCAGCGGTACGATAATGAGCGCCGTAAATAAAGAAGCGAGAAGCGAGAAAGAGATGACAAGGGCCAGCGGTTTAAAGAGCTGCGCAGCCAAGCCTTCGACGAATACAATCGGCAAGAAGACAATGACTGTTGTTAATGTCGAGGCAATAATTGCGGTCCCGACTTCTCTCGTTCCCTGAATAGCAGCTTTTTTTAGGGACATACCGAGATGCTGTGAGCGATAAATATTTTCTAAAATGACGATAGCGTTGTCAACCATCATACCAATTCCTAATGCTAGTCCTCCAAGGGTAAGCAAGTTTAAAGTTTGCCCGCTGAAATACATAAAGACAAATGTTGTCACAATGGATAAAGGGATGGCAAAACCAATGATAAGAGTGCTTCGAAGGTTTCGTAAGAATAAAAATAAAATTCCTGCCGCCAGTCCGCTTCCGATAAGCATGTTAGAGGAGACGGCTGAGATGGATTGATTAATGAATTGACTTTGATCGAAAATCAGTTCCATTTTTACGTTCTTGGGCAGTAATTCATCAAGTTCGTTAAGTTTTTTTTCAATATCCTCTGCGACTGTTACAGTATTGGAGCCTGATTGTTTTAAAATTGAAATACCGATGGCATTCTTCCCGTTTAAATAGCTTAATTGGGTTGTTTCTTCATATGCTTCTTGGATATCAGCGATGTTTTTCAATACTAATACACCGGAGTTGGTTGGAATCGGCAATAAAGCGATATCGTCAATCGATTCAAATTGACCTGCCACCCTAATAGGCAAATTCTGATTTTGATCTTCAATGTTTCCAGCAGGCAAGTTAATGTTTTCAGAACCGATAATCTGCTGGAGCTGCTGGATGGTTAAACCATAAGATGCCAGCTTTTCAGGATCCAGATTTACTTGTACCTCTTTATTCGCGCCGCCTTCTATTGATACGGAAGCTACCCCTTCAACTCCGTCTAAACGGGGTTTAATATCTTCTTCCACCATTCTTTTTAATGTGGAAAACTCCTCATTTTCAGCGGTAATGGCAAGCTGCATAATCGGCAAGTCGCTTGGATCGAAACGCATGACCCGAGGTGCAGGTGCTTCAGAAGGCAAAAAGTCTCTCACGGCATCAATTTTTTCTCGCATTTTTAAGGTAGCAAAATCCATATCGGTTCCCCAATTGAAAGAAACGAGAATAAGCAAGCCGCCGTTTCTCGAGATGGAGGTGACACTCTCTACATTTGGAATGGTACCCATCGCATTTTCCAGCGGCTTTGCAAGCAAGTTCTCAACTTCTCTAGGGCCCGCTCCATCATAAGTAGCCGTTACGGCAGCGACTGGAAAGGTGAGTTCAGGGAATAAGTCAACCGGCATATTTTTGACGCTGACTCCTCCTAGAATCAGTATAAGTATGATAACCATTCCCATTGCGATCGGTCGAATGACAGAAAGTTTAACAATGTTCATATCTTATTCACTCTTTCTTTCACGAAGCGAATCTCCGTTGTTTAATTGTTCTTTTCCATCGACGACAATTTTATCTCCTTTTGTGACTCCCTGGAGAACTTGAACATTTCCTTCATTTTGAACTCCTAAAGAAACGGGTGTTTTAACGGCTTTTCCTTCTTTATCAATAAATACGAAAGGGTTATTCTCTTCATATAAAACGGCTTTGGCAGGAATGACCAATACATCTTTTAAGGAATCGACGATGACGGTTGCGGTTGCCTTCATTCCTCCTTTAACAAGCTGTTTTTCATTTGGAATGGGAATTTGCACCGTAAATAATCCCGTTTGTGGATTAGCTGTCGGTGAAATATTGCTGATCTGTGCTTGAAACGACTGTTCTACTCCGTCAAATGTAACGGTACTTTGATTTCCCTTTTTTAGCTGGGAGACGACATAACTGTTGATTTGAAAAGCGGCTTCAATTTGACTTTGATCAATGACTGTCATGACAGGTGCATTTGGAGGAGTAACCGCCTTTTCTACTACTGTTATTTCTGATACGACTCCATCGATAGGAGAAGTAATTCTTGTAGCTTGGACCAGTTTTTCCGCTTGTTTAACCGCTTCGGCTGCCTGCTGCTGCTGTTGTTTCAATTGGGGAAGCATGGATTGGGCAGATTGAAACTGTGTAAGGGTTTGTTGGGCCAATGCGGCTTGTTTTAATACGATTTCGAGACTGTCTTTTACGACATCAGAAGGCGGAACGCTGTCATCCTGTATTTGATTTAACTGTTGTTTTGCTTTTGTAAGTGCAGAATTCAGCTCTTCTTTTGCTTGCTGAAGACTTTCTGCGCTTTCATTAGAAGATGCGGCTGCTGATTCGGCCTTTGTTACTGCTTCATTTATGGAGGAAGCCGTTTTTTTGGCACTTTCGAGCTGCTTTATTGCTTCGCTCTCATCGAGGGAAAGCAACAATTCTCCTTGTCTGACGGTATCTCCTAGATTTCTGTGAACCTTTTTCACCGTCAAAGGAGCGGGAGAAAAAAGGGGGATTTGTTTGGCGGGTACAGCAACCCCTGAAAGTTCAACGGTATTGCTTAAGTCTTTTGTTTGAACTTCCTCTGTTTTAACGGAAACTGCTTTGTTCTCAAGGTCTTCTGTTGTAATCTCCTTTGGTCCGCAAGCGGTGAGGAAAAGAAGCACAGCAAGTAATTTGATGGATTTCTGCATGAATTTCACCCCGTTGTTGTGTTCGTGTACTTAGTCTTGGCTACATATCTTATAAATAAAAAAAATAATATTTTTTTGAAACAAAATAAGAGGTTTATTCGTAGTATAACCGTGGTACAAAAATATTGAGAAATTATTACCTAAGAAGTCAGAAATAATTCTTTTCTGACTTTTAGAAAAATATATCATTCCGATGGTTTTTGTAGTATAATACGCAATAGATATTACTTTTTAAAACTTATTATAAACTAATATCGATTTTCATTCGCAATAACGAGCACATATTGTAGTATACAGCAGCCAAAGCCGCTGTAGCTATTTTTGATATGTTAGTAACCTTATTTTAAAAGAGGAGTGAAGGTTTAAATGGTAACTTTGTATACATCTCCTAGTTGTACTTCTTGTCGTAAAGCAAAAGCATGGTTGGAAGAAAATGACATTTCATATACAGAACGAAATATTTTTTCAGAACCTCTGTCAATTGATGAGATTAAAGAAATCTTACGCATGACGGAAGATGGAACAGACGAGATTATTTCTACTCGCTCTAAAACATTCCAGAAATTAGATATTCAACTTGATATGATGCCGCTTCAAGATTTATATGAACTCATTCAACAAAATCCGGGACTTTTACGCCGCCCGATTATCATTGATGAAAAGCGCCTTCAAGTTGGATATAATGAAGATGAAATTCGCCGCTTCTTACCGCGTAGAGTGCGTACGTTCCAATTGCGTGAAGCGCAGCGCTTAGTAAATGCAAATTAATATAGGATTCATTCATAATGAATAATTCTTACGGATGGCCGAAAAATCCAAGAATGAGAAGTTTTTTTATATAAACTGAAAGGGCGAAGAAGTCTTTAGACTTCTTCGCCCTTTCAGTTAAAAAATATGAAGCTGGGTCAAAAGGTCGTTGATTAACGACTTTTTTGACCCAGCTTTTCTTTTTGGTGTAATGATTTGGTTATAATTGGATAAATCCGTTCATTTGAAGGGATTTCCTTCTCTTTATCCGGCCATTTTTTGCTTTATTTTTATTTGTGTGGCCCATTTTTTGAGATTATGGGCAACGCAAATAAGACCCCATTCCACCGTATTTTTGGAAAGGCCTCTTAATGAGAATCGCTTGAATCCCTGATTGTGTTTGATTTGTCCAAAGACAGGTTCCACTTCGATTTTTCGCTTCCGATACTTCTGGGAGCCTTCTTCCGATGAAAGCCGTTCGCACACCTCTTTTCGCTGCCTTTGATTGTTCATGGACACTTGAATGCTTTTCGTTTCCTTATCCTTGGCACAAGCTGATTGAAAAGGGCAACCTGGACACTCGGTACAAAGGTACGTTCGTTTGATGGTTTCATAGCCATTGTCTGTTTTCTGTCGACTTTCATATTGAAACATCAACCGTTTGTCGTTCGCACAAATCCACTCGTCCAATTCTTCATCATATGTCATATTTTCTAAACGGCTGACTTGTTCTTTCCATGCTTTCGTTTGTTCCTTATCCAATGTGTTGTATTTGACATACGCCTTGATGTGTTCGGTTTCGCAATACGCGTAGTTTTCTTCACTTCCGTATCCTGAGTCGGCCGTCAAGGCTTTCGGTTTTGGACGATGGTACTTTTTCAATACGTTCAAATGAGGAATGAGGCAAGTCGTATCTCCAGCTTTTTGGTGAAGGCTGAATCCGGTGATGAACTGCTCTTCCGTTCCGATCTGTACATTGTAGCCAGGCTTCAGTTGTCCGTTTTTCATAGGATCCTCCTTCATACGCATGAAGGTCGCATCGTGGTCCGTCTTCGAATAGCTGTTCCGTTCACCGAGGATTCGCGTTTGTTCTTCGTACTTCTGTTTCCGGGGAAGAAGGTCTTGTTCAAGCTGGCGTTTTACTTTCTTGAGTGTGCGGTCCTTCGGTTTCTGTTGAAGTCGATTCTCCAGCTTTTCAATCGTTTCTGCAATCCTTTCAGACGTAATCGGTGTCTCCTGTTCCGGCGTGGAGAGTGGTTCGGCCTGCTCGTCTTCTTCGGTCGTCTCTTCAATGTGCGCCACCAGCTGCCGGAATTTCTCATTCAGTTGTTGATCATACCGTTCTGTGGCTTTTTTCCATGTGAACGTATATCGGTTTGCGTTGGCTTCAATTTTGGTTCCGTCCACAAAGTAATCTTCCAGCTTCACCATTCCTTCCTGATGAAGTAAATCCACAATCGAGAAGAAGGTTTCATAGATAATGTCTTTCATACGCTCGGAACGGAAACGGTTGATGGTGCGGAAATTGGGCTTTTGATGGCCAGCTAACCACATAAAATAGATGTTTTCTTCTAACTGTTCCGCTATTTTTCGGGAGGAATAGATTCCCTTAATGTAGGCATAAACGATGATTTTTACCATCAGTTTGGGGTGAAAAGGAGGACGGCCGCCTCCAGGATATTGCGACAAGAACAGGTTCATGTCCATTTGTTCAATCGCATGGTCGACCACTCGGCCGGCGTGATGTGGGGGAATCAATACTTCAATATCTAATGGAAGAATGAGTTGGTTTGTGTTATACTGTTGAAACATAAGAATCGCTCCTTTGATGTGTTGTTTGTTGTGGTGACTACAGTATATCAAAAACAGGCGATTCTTTTTGTTTTTTTACATAAAAAAACAGGGGTGTCCCAAAAGGTTAGCGCTGTGCGCTACCTTTTGGGACACCCTCGTATTTTTTAGCGGTAACTTTCTTTGATGCGTACGCGATTGACGATATAGCCGCTCGCTAACACAAGAATAACGGTTACAACTGGTACAATATAAGAAAGTGAAGGATATTGCTCGAGCAAGAAAAATAATCGCTTTTCATGAGTGATCATTTTCCCGGCTGTATATCCTAAAATTCCTGCTCCGATGTATACAAGAGAAGGAAATCGTTCTATGAAATGTAAAATGATTTTACTTCCCCAAACAATGATAGGAACAGAAACAATTAATCCCAGCACGACAAGAAAAATATTCCCATGTGCTGCGCCGGCTACAGCGATAACATTATCAAGACCCATTACAATATCGGCAAAAACAATGGTTTTGACGGCTGCACCAAGTGTAGTCCCAGCTTTAATGTTGGCCGTATCATCTTCTTCATCAACAAGCAATTTAAATGCGATCATAATAAGCAAAAGTCCGCCTACTAGCTGCAAATAAGGAATGGTTAACAAATACACGGCTAAAACAGTCAGAACAATACGAACGACAATAGCTAAGCCTGTCCCTAAAAAAATTGCTTTGTTGCGTTGCTGCTCAGGGAGGTTGCGGCTGGCGAGCGCGATGACAATGGCGTTATCTCCTCCGAGCACGATATCAATTCCCACAATAAGCAGGACGGCAGATAGTAGTTCTAAATCCAATGTAGAATCCCCCTAAGATATCACAGTCTAAACTTATATTCATTTTAAGAATATGCGAATATAGACAAGATTATTTTGGAAATGACAGATGTTGGTTTTTCAAAAAAACCGATTTTTTTATTTCCCTTCTTATGAATTTTATCATAAAATGTAAGTACAAGGTACAAAGAAATCTTAGGGGTTTCGTATCAGGTGAGTATATTACTTTACTTTTGGGTAAAGTGAGTATAATATTGCTTACACATGAGGGTAGCGTAGTCCCTTCAGCAGTAGAGGTAATATCCACAGCCCTTGTGATCACATTACCTTAACCGACTTTAGAGAAGGGAGAGAGTTTAATGGATATTGAGCGCATTAACGATAATACCGTGAAATTTTATGTCTCCTATATTGACATAGAAGATCGTGGCTTTGATCGAAACGAGATTTGGTTCAATCGTGAGCGCAGCGAAGAGCTGTTTTGGGAAATGATGGACGAAATTCATCAAGAAGAAGAATTTGCGGTAGAAGGACCGCTTTGGATACAAGTGCAGGCACTTGAAAAAGGAATTGAAGTAATCGTCACGAAAGCTCAGCTTTCAAAAGACGGGCAGAAGTTTGAGGTGCCAATTGGAGAAGACAGGAAGATTGATATTCCTGTCGATGAACGAATTGAATCGATGCTGGATCAGCAGTTCAATCAAGGCAAAGAGGATGAAGAGCTGGAATCTGAAGACGACTCTCTTCAATTTGTCATTCGTTTCCGTGACTTTGAAGACGTAATTTCCCTTAGTCACCGGCTGGAACTTGAGGACGTCATGAATCAGCTTTACTCGTTTGAGGGACGTTATTATTTATATGTGGAGTTTTTGGAAGAACATGAGATGGTTCATGATTTAGATAATATTTTAAGTGTTTTGCTTGAATATGGAAATGAGTCCCCTGTCACGATTCATCGTCTCCAAGAATACGGGAATCAAATCATGGAACAGCAGGCACTAAAGCAAGTTAAACAATATTTTTCCCAGCGATAAAAACCGATTTCGACTATGAAATCGGTTTTTATTTGTCGTCAGCTTTGTTTTCGGTGCGTCGAGGTTAACATAAAATTAATATAATCTTTAAATAAAATGGAATTCGGGAGTGAATAGGAATAAGATATGGAGAGATTAAAGGGAAGGGAGCGTAGCGTAAGAAGCTTGTTTCTTTAACCCGTATTGATGGAAAGAATTTAGAGATAGGTGAATCGACTTTGAAAAACCGATTACAGTTATTATTATTTGCATCAGGATTTATTTTGCTTTTATTTATTACAAAGGATCATTGGAATGGTAAATGGCTGGGAGCCCTCAGCATTTTAATGACCATTAGTGTGATATTAATCGGTCTTATGATTTCACTAGAAAATCGTCATCCCACTCAGACATTGACATGGCTTGTTGTGCTGGGAAGCTTTCCCGTTTTAGGCTTCTTCTTTTATCTTTTTTTTGGCAGAAACATTCGAAAGAAACGATTGTTTGAGAAGAAAGCCAAGCTTGATGAGCAAGTCTTATTAAAAGTGGAAGGAGCACAAGAAGTTCGGGATGAGCATTTGGAACAAATGGGAGAACATCAGCGCCATCTTTTCTACCTCGCCCATCGCTTAGGAAAAACACCGATCTCATTTGCATCTGAAACACAGGCACTGACAAATGGTGATGAAACGTATACGGCTATATTGGATGCTCTTCAGTATGCCAAACATCATATTCATTTGGAATATTACATTGTCCGTAACGATAACCTCGGGCAGCAAATTAAAGAAAAGCTCATACAAAAAGTGAAAGAAGGGGTTTATGTCCGATTTTTGTACGATGCAGTGGGCAGCTGGAAATTATCAAAGCGTTATATTGAAGAGTTATGTGAAGCGGGAGTGGAGATGGTCCCCTTTTTACCCGTTCGCCTTCCTTTTTTCAATGATACGATGAATTTCCGCAATCATCGTAAAATTATAGTCATTGATGGAAACATTGGCTTTGTGGGGGGATTGAATATTGGTGATGAGTATTTAGGGCATAGCCGTTATTTCGGGTTTTGGCGTGATACCCATCTAAAAGTGGAAGGAGAAGCGGTTCGTTCCCTGCAACTCATTTTTCTTCAGGATTGGTATTACATGACGGGAGAGACATTGTTGACATCTGCCTATTTATCACCCGATTTACAAGATATAAACGGAGTAGACTGCGGGGGCGTTCAACTGATTGCTGGAGGGCCAGATCGGGAGTGGCAAGTGATTAAGCATTTGTTTTTTTCCTTGATTACATCCGCTAAAGAGTCCATTTGGATTGCATCACCGTATTTTATTCCAGATGAAGATATTTTTACAGCTCTGAAGGTTGCAGCGTTAAGCGGAATCGATGTTCGACTTCTCGTGCCAAAGCGGCCGGACAAACGGATTGTGTTCTATGCCTCTCGTTCTTATTTTCCTGAGTTACTGCAAGCTGGGGTCAAAATATATGAATACGAAAAAGGCTTCATGCATAGTAAAATTGTGATTGTTGACAAAGAATTGGCCTCTATTGGCACCGCTAATATGGATATGAGAAGCTTTCACTTAAACTTCGAGGTTAATGCCTTTTTGTACCGTACATCCAGCACTCAAAAGCTTGTATATGAATATATGCAGGATTTGGAGGACTCGGCACCTATTCATTTAGAAGGTTTTGAACAGCGCTCCATTTTGCATCGATTGTTTGAATCAACTTCTAGGTTGTTGTCTCCATTGCTCTAAAAAAGTCCGGATGGGGTTCATCCGGACTTTTTTAGAGGAAAGATGAAAAAACGTCGAAATCGACATTTTCATCTAATATGATTAACAGGAAATGCAATGAAAATAGCGAATTATCAGGAAGAACAAAATGAAAGGAGTGAATGGAATTGCTGATAGCACAAAATGTAAAAGGTGAACTTGTATCAATTCTTTCTTATCCATCAAGGCAAAGGCTTCGCCAAATAAGAGGGAAGGAGAAATTTTATTGTCCCATCTGTGAAGAAGAAGTAAAGCTGAAGGTGGGGAATAAAAACATTCCACATTTTTCTCACTGCAGCACGATGGCGTGTGAGGGGGAGTTTGAAGGAGAGAGCGAGTACCATCTTCTTGGCAAACAGCAGCTCTTCACAGTTCTTCAAAAACAATATAGAACCGAGCTTGAGCCATATTTGTTATCCATCCGTCAACGGCCTGATTTATTAGTGAAAACAAATACAAGGGAGTTTCCCATCGAGTTTCAGTGTGCCGCGCTGTCCGATCAAATTCTTTGTAAGAGAACAAGAACGTACGAAAGGGAAGGATATACTCCAATTTGGATTTTGGGAGCAAAGAGATATAAACGGATTTCTTCTTATCTCCATGAGTTATCTCCTTTCGAATGGAATTTCCTTCGTACCGACCTGCCTCATGCCCCATTTCTTCTATATTATTCTTCTCTTGAACAACATCTCATTCAACTTCAGCATATTTACCCCTTTTCCACCAAGATAGTTTTTGCCGCTCCGAAAATTATTCCCCTTCCATATGTTAACCTTTCGCATTTTTTTCCAAAAGGAAGAGAACGCTTCTCTGCTCTTTTTTATGCGTGGAACAGAAAAAAGAAAAGATGGAGGCTTTCATACATGCTCTATCGAAATAAGCAATACGAAAGTTTTTTAAGAACCTTATACGAAAAATGTATTCCCCCTTCTCACTTTCCCGCAGAGGCAGGAATTCCCCATCCGTTGCTTTATGAAATCGAAACACCTGCGTGTATCTGGCAAGCATATGTGCTGATTGATTTATTCTCCAAGCGAACAATTGGCAATACTGTAACATGGAATGAAATCGTGTTTTCTTTTTCAAAGCGAATAAGGCAAAAAGAAATTAGTCTTCGCCAATTTTTCCTTAATCCAGTCAGGGAGCCTTATAGGGCACTTCACGAGTATATAGAAGTATTGTGCTCCTTAAAAATACTGAAAAGGGTGGAAATGGGGCGCTATGAGCTGCTGCGGTGCTATACGCTTCCGAAAACAACAAGCGATGCTTTTATAGAGGATACGGAGCTGTTAAACAAGTTAAAGCAAATGTAATGACAAATGATTAAAAAATTATTACGATTGGAAAAAGCATTCTTTGAATGCTTTTTCCATAACCTCATAGAATAAAAAGGATTAGCCTGATGGAAATCGAATGTATGTAACAAACGACTATTGGAGGGAAGAACAATGGCTGAACAGTCTGCTGTAAAAAAACTGCCTGCCCGCAGTGAGATTAAAGTTGAAGATACATGGAAATTAGAAGATATCTTTACCACGGACGATGCGTGGGAAAAAGAGTTTGAAGAAGTAAAAGCTCTTATTCCGAATATGGCTAAATATCAGGGGAAGCTTGGCGAATCTGCCAATTCATTATATGAAGCGCTTCAAACACAAGATGAATTAACGAGAAAAGCGAGCATTTTATATACATACGCCCATATGCGCTATGATCAGGATACGACCAATTCATTGTATCAAGGTTTAAACGATCGGATTAAAACATTATATACCCAGGTTGCGAGCTCGCTTTCATTTGTGACGCCGGAGCTATTATCCATTGATGAGCAACAGCTCAAGGGTTTTTTACAGGAAAAAGAAGGGCTGAAGTTATATGAACATGCGTTAGATGAGGTGAACCGCCAGCGCCCGCATGTATTGTCTGCTGAAGAAGAAGGGCTGTTAGCGCAAGCTTCTGAAGTACTAGGGGCTTCCAGCAATACGTTTGGGATGTTAAACAATGCTGACTTGGAGTTTCCATCCATTAAAGATGAAAATGGCGATGAGGTAGAGATTACACATGGACGATATATTCGCTTTTTAGAGAGTGAAGACCGTCGCGTACGCGAGGAAGCGTTTAAGGCAGTGTATAAAACATATGGACAATTTAAAAATACATTTGCAAGTACATTAAGCGGTACAGTTAAAAAAGATAATTTTAATGCTCGTGTACGTCATTATGATTCAGCGCGCCATGCTGCTTTAAGCAATAACAACATTCCAGAAGAAGTGTACGATAATCTTGTTAAAACGGTAAATGAGAATTTGCATCTACTTCATCGATATGTGGAGCTGCGTAAAAAAGTGCTGGGACTCGATGAGCTTCATATGTATGATTTGTATACGCCGCTTGTAAAAGATGTGAAAATGGAAGTGACGTACGAAGAAGCAAAAGAGTACATCTTAGAAGGGCTGAAGCCGCTTGGAGAGGATTATTTAAATGTATTACGCGACGGATTTGAAAATCGTTGGGTAGATATTCATGAAAACAAAGGAAAGCGAAGCGGAGCCTATTCTTCCGGAACATATGGGACAAATCCGTATATCTTAATGAACTGGCAGAACAATGTGAATAACCTGTTTACATTGGCACATGAGTTCGGTCATTCTGTGCACAGCTATTATACGCGTAAAACACAACCATACCCGTACGGCGATTATTCGATTTTTGTCGCAGAAGTGGCTTCTACATGCAACGAAGCCTTGTTGAATGATTATCTTTTAAAAACGATTGAGGATCCGAAAAAACGTTTATACTTATTAAATCATTATTTAGAAGGGTTCCGAGGCACTGTGTTCCGTCAAACAATGTTTGCTGAATTTGAGCACGACATTCATGTCCGTGCCCAAAATGGTGAACCTTTAACGCCGGAATTATTAACGAATGCTTATTATGAGTTAAATAAAAAATATTTTGGCGACGGTCTTCACATTGATGAAGAAATCGGTTTAGAGTGGGCGCGCATTCCACATTTCTATTACAACTATTATGTTTATCAATATGCAACAGGCTTCAGTGCTGCAGCGGCGCTAAGCAAACAGATTTTAGAAGAAGGGGAGCCGGCGGTTGCACGTTATATCGGTTTCTTAAAGGCAGGAAGCTCTGATTATCCGATTAATGTACTGAAAAAAGCAGGTGTGGATATGGCGACATCACAGCCAATTGAAGAAGCACTTGCTGTTTTTGAACAAAAGTTAACGGAAATGGAACAATTATTAGCTTCTCTATAACAAAAAGATGCTGCAAAACCATGGTTTTGCAGCATCTTTTTGCTAGACAGGAGGTACTGTTTAAACAGTCGCCTCCACTTTTCTTTAAAATCCTTTAAATTGGTTACGAATATTTAAAATCCAGAGGGTGGCCAAAATGGATAAAAAAAGAAGGGGAGCAGCAATGAAAATAGGCGCTAAATTCATTAGTGATAAAAAATAAAATAAGAAAGAGCCGATAATTGCCATGATTCCTATTAACAGTAAAATGTTGTGCATGGATTCAAAACCTTTCTTCTTTGGTTTATTTCTAAATATATATGCGAATATTAAATGGTTTTTTCTTTAAATTCCAAGCTTGGGGTACCCTTTTGAAAAAGTAATGGTACGAAGCTACCCCCTCATCTTTTTCCTTGAAATGGATTTTATTTGTCGAATTTGTGAATTTAGGGGAAATCACTTGTCAAAACTCGACATAATTTGCTATATTATTAACGTGAAGTTTATCACAAACAAACATATACCCCTTTGTTTGACCGTGAAAAATTTCTCCCATCCCCTTGTTGTCTTAAGACAAACAAAAAAGACCCGGATTTCCGGGTCTTTTTTGTTTATTAGCTCTCAATATACTTCCAAAACGTTCCGTATTTAACAGGCACCTGTTCAACTTTTTGCTGCAGCTGCATTTTTTTCAGCTCCCGTTCCGCATCTTTTGTCGAAACGTCGTAGACGACGGCTACTTCTGTTGTCGCTACGAACTTAAAATACTGTAAAAACATATTTAAAGGGGGCAACGATGAAGGAGAGGGCTGATATCCCAACATTTCATGAAGAATTTGTACATACATCTCATATGGGTAGCATCCCGTCACTTTAATTCCTTCCTCTTCCACATCTTCATTAAAGAACACGAGAGTCGGAATTTCTTGCACATCCATTTCTCCTGTGATTTTTCCATCACACTGAAACGCTTTTGCGGCACTTTCAGAGCGCAAATCTTTATGGAACTCAGCTATATCTAATCCTATTTCTTGTGCACATTGCATTAGTACATTTTCATCTGAAATATTTTGCTTTTCTAAAAAGACGACTTCTTGTACTTTTCGTAAAAAGCGAAGGCCTTGCCGCTTCCCTTGCAATCCCGCTGCTTTGATCGCAATGGAGGCTGCATACGGAGAGGAAATCGGATTTTCCAGCCATAGATTTCCATCGCAAGACATTCCTGAACGACTTGCTGTTCGTTCCCATACACGCGCCATATCTTCAAATTGTTGCTTTGGTCTTGTATTTAAAGTTGTTAAACGTCCACTCAGCACATGTTTTAAAGTGAAAAATTGTCCATACTCAATTTGAAGTTTCTTTACAATTGGTTCAAGTGCCCAGCACTCAGGACATAAAGGGTCGATGAAAAAATAAATTTCCAACGGTTTCTTATTCGAACCCTGACAGAGCTGTGACAGAGAGTAAGAAGGGTTAGAGAAATCTTGAACACTCAAGGTTAGTTTCCTTCCTCGTCGGTATCTTCCGGTGTATTGATCATGTGCTGGGCAGTTAATACAAGACGTTGGAAAAATTGGGTGCGAAGTTCTCCTTCAAGTCCCACTTCGTCCATAGCTTCACTCATACAATTCAGCCATGCTTTAGCTCTTGATGGTGTAATAGGAAATGGCAAGTGCCGGGCGCGCATCATCGGATGCCCATGCTCTTCTGTATAGAGAGACGGACCTCCCAGGTATTGAGTCAAAAATTGCTTTTGTTTGCGAGCCGTTTCTGTTAAGTCAGGCGGAAAAATCGGGATAAGTTCAGGATGATTTCCTACTCGTTTATAAAACGCATCTACAAGCCTTGTTAACATCTTCTCACCAATCGCATCATAGGGCGTATACATTTGATTCGTCATGTCGATAACTCCTTTAAACCTATTGTTCGCGAAAACAGTTCTTATCTTTAACGGGTAATAAGACCCTTGCTGAATAAAGTTTCCTTTATTGTATCAACGCCATGGTAATATCTCAAACTATTCGCTTGCTCACTTTTCTTTCGCTCCAACCAATGGTACAATTTTCGCTTCCAAACAAGAATAGGTCGTGTTGTGACATCAGCTTAGCTCGTCCATCTTTTAGAGCCGCTTCTCACTAAAAGGTTTCTTTATTTTCAGGCTGGAGAAAGAACGGATATCCCTTGTTAGGATATGTATGGTCAGCGTTTCTCAATCAAAAAAACCTTTTGAATCTTTGCGTGCAGCAAGCATAAGAATCAAAAGGAAGATTGTCATGTTATGTTAAATAGGTATTGGTAATTTTTTGAACATACCGCTGCGTTTCTTTGAAAGGAGGAATTCCTCCGTATTTATCAACGTTGCCTGGGCCGGCATTATAAGCCGCAAGTGCCAAGGAGAGGTTACCGTCATATTTATCAAGCATCTGCCGCAAATATTTTGCTCCTCCGCTAATATTTTGCATAGGATCATATGGGTCTGTTACACCGAGATAACGGGCGGTACTCGGCATTAGCTGCATAAGTCCCATGGCCCCTGCCTGACTTTTTGCTTTCGGATTAAAATTCGATTCATGACGGATGACAGATTTAAGCAATTTAGGATCTAAATTATATGCTTGAGCTGTTTTTTCAATCATCCCTTCCATACTGGACCCCTGTGAAACAGGAACTGCGGGTGGAGTTGGCTGTGCCGTTTTGCTCATTACTGCTCCTGTTTTAAAGGGGAGGAAGGAAGAATATGAAGAAAGAGGCTGGATATTTGCTTTCTTTACAGGCTCTTCCTGATCGGTAAGGAGCTGCTGCAGCACTTCTTGAAACATTGATGTATTCGCATTGGAAGGGGAAACAGGTGTCCCTGAAAAGCTGCGAAGAGCTTGTAATTCAAGTAAGGTTTTCAAAGATTGAACGTCCATGCTTATTCCTCGCTTATTTGTGAGTATTTCAATTGGTAAAATCGTCGGATTTTATTTTCTGTATGCCGAATCGGAATACAGAATTGTTCAAGCAAATCGTTAAATTGCTGTTTGCCAACGTGGAAATCAGCGGCTTCAAATTCCAATTCATAATCATCCTTATTTAAATAGAAACTATGGTCTAACACAAGAAGTCCATCTTTATATGGAAGTTGTGACCGTTTGGTTGCCAATGTTCCGAAATGAACGAGCCGAGTGACATCGATACCAAGCTGTTGAATGAGGCCTGCGATTTCGCCTGTTATCGCTGCGTCACCGTCTAACAGCGTGGCCGCTTCTTGAGTAGACAGAGACTGATGGGATTCCAGCAACCCGTCATTATAGGGCTGCTTTAATGTCAGCGTATATATCTCTTTCTTTTTCCGAATTCTTAGGGCAGTCCCATGATTTTTTAAAGAAAACTCAGGTGTATCAAAATAATGATTTTCTTGTGTAATGAAATCGTCCTCTTTTACGGAAAAATGAGAGGCGAGCCTGTGAAATTCTTCTTCTGTCAGTAAATTTTTAAACTCAATTTCTAATTCTTGTTTCATAAAGCTTGTCCTTTCTTCTATTAAGTATGTGTTGTTCCTATTATCCCATACCCCGTCCTTATGTTAAAATAAAAAACGAATTGGATTGCTGGGAGGAGTTTATATATGAAAAAACGAATTGAAGTGATAGAAAGTTATATCGAACAGGAGCATTTATATTTAGCTGCACAACCATTTGAGGCAGAGATTCAGGAAATCCGCGATGCCGCCCAAATGATTACAGATTCCGATAATCTATCATTTATCTATATTATCGACGTTAACGATCAATTTGTTTACGTGAGTGTACCTGAAAAGAATTGGTCTCATTTAAAGGAGGCCCTTGATCGTGAGTACGGCGTATATCTAAAACTGAATAATCACACTTTACAATTGGAAAGTTTTTTAGATGAGCTTCGTTATTTAATCGAGAACATTGAAGGAAACGCTAACTACGGAGAGAAAATGGTCTCGGCGGTGGAAGAGATTTTTTTAGCTCGTGAGGACGAATCATAAAAAAAGAGCAGATTCGTTTTGTTAGTATTGGCAGATTGGGGGACATATTAGCAATGGTACAGCATTGGGATTTATTTTTGGCTCCTTATAAACAGGCAGTAGAAGAGCTGAAGGTGAAATTGAAAGGGATGCGCTCACAATTTGAAATGCAGTCAACAAATTCACCAGTTGAATTTGTCACAGGCAGGGTAAAACCGATTCCAAGCATTTTAGATAAAGCGGCAAGAAAAGGAATCCCTCTTGATAAGCTGGAAGAAGAGATGCAAGATATAGGCGGCTTACGAATGATGTGTCAATTCGTTGATGACATTAAAACGGTTGTGAAAATGCTTCGCCAGCGAACGGATTTTGAAATTGTAGAAGAAAGGGATTATATTACCCAAAAAAAGGCGAGCGGTTATCGTTCGTATCATGTGGTTATCCGCTATCCTGTTCAGACCATTAACGGTGAGAAAAAAATCCTAATCGAAATTCAAATCCGTACATTAGCCATGAATTTTTGGGCCACGATTGAACATTCTTTAAATTATAAATACAGCGGAAATTTTCCTGAAGAGATTAAAGAAAGGCTTCATCGTGCAGCGGAAGCAGCCTTTCGATTAGATGAAGAAATGTCTCAAATTCGAGGCGAGATTCAGGAAGCGCAAGTTATTTTCTTACGTAAGCAAGAAAATGCAGAAGAATAGACGAAAGAAAACATCATAGTGCTAATTCTGCAACGGTACATTCCGAGCAGCCAGCGTTTCAGGATTGAAAGGCAGGGGTAAGGAAAGAAATGGGATGGGGTGAAGAAATGAAATTTGCCATTACGTCAAAAGGTGATCAAACTTCTAACATGCTAATGCAAAAGATGCGTACCTATTTACTGGATTTTCAACTGGAATATGATGAGAATCAGCCGGACATCGTTATCTCTGTGGGAGGCGACGGGACACTTCTGTATGCGTTTCATCGTTATCGGAATCGTCTAGATAAAACGGCTTTCATTGGAGTACATACAGGCCATTTAGGTTTTTATGCGGACTGGGTTCCGGAGGAAATTGAAAAAATGGTCATCGCGATTGCGAAAACTCCGTATCAAGTGGTGGAATATCCTTTATTGGAAGTTATTATCCGTTATATAAACGGCAATCGCGAATCGCGTTATTTAGCTTTGAATGAATGTACAGTGAAGAGTGTAGAAGGTTCACTTGTCATGAATTTAGAAATAAAGGGACAATTGTTTGAAACGTTCCGGGGAGATGGATTATGTATTTCGACTCCTTCAGGAAGTACAGCGTATAACAAATCTCTCGGAGGAGCCATCTTGCATCCTTCATTGGAAGCTTTTCAAATTGCGGAGATGGCGTCGATTAACAATCGAGTGTTCCGAACAATCGGTTCCCCGCTCATTTTGCCGTCGCATCATACATGTATGTTGAAACCAATCAATGATGTGGACTATCAGATTACAATTGATCATCTTACTCTTTTACATAAGGATGTTAAATCCATTCAATTTCGTGTTGCAGATGAAAAAATCCGATTTGCCCGCTTCCGTGCATTTCCGTTTTGGCAACGGGTAAGAGATTCATTCGTTTCTGACTAAGGAACGAGGCCGACAGATATACTTGTCGGCCTCGTTTCCTAAAGGGGAATGGAAAACTGTATTCAAGCTGTTTTTGACTCATCCCTGCAAAATATTGAAAATCCAACATCATTGTTTAACGAAGCTTTAAATGAAAGGAAAGAAAAGAATGAGTGAACAGTTTACATTGACATGGACTGTAAGTGAAAAAGACTCCGGACGTTTAGTACGGGAGTTTTTAAAAGAGCACGACATTTCTAAAACAGCCTTAACGGATATTAAGTTTAATGGCGGAGATATTTTAGTAAATGGTGAGCATGTAACCGTCCGTTATCCTCTGGAACGAGGGGATGTATTAACTGTTTTATTTCCTCCTGAAGTACCGAGCGAAGGGTTAGCGGCAGAAAATATCTCTCTTGATATTGTGTATGAGGATGAGTACATATTAGTCATTAACAAACCATCCTTTTTATCAAGTATTCCGTCACGTGAACATCCAACTGGATCATTGAGCCATGCGCTGCTTCATTATTATGAAAATCAACATATTGCTTCGACCATTCATTTAGTGAGTCGGCTTGACCGTGACACATCGGGACTTTTAATTGTTGCCAAACATCGATATGTTCATCATTTATTTTCGAAAGAACAAAGAAATCATAACATTCATCGGACTTATCGGGCACTCGTTCACGGAATTCTTCCTGTTGATAATGGAACCATTGATGCACCAATCGGACGAAAAAGCGAAAGCATTATTGAACGGGAAGTCCGTTCAGATGGGCAGCATGCGGTTACTCATTATGAAGTACTGGAGCGCTTGGATGATTGTACATATGTCCAATTAAAGCTGGAAACCGGCCGTACTCATCAAATTCGCGTTCATTTATCATATTTAGGCCATCCTCTCTTAGGAGATGAATTGTATGGGGGAAGCAGGAACAAAATTGAACGCCAGGCTCTTCATAGTCATGAGCTGAATTTTTATCACCCTATTCTTCGAAAAGCCTTTTCTTTTAGGGCTGATATTCCGGAGGATATGAAGCGTCTTGTCCAAATAAGGTGATTCAAACGGTTATAATCCCGTTTGAATCACCTTAAACTTTTCTGCCGTCTTATATTGCCGGGAACATATTAATCATCAAATGAACGAAACTTTTCCGGGACATAAGGCATGGAAGATGAAACGGACACGATTTCCTGTTCCGGGTAACAAAAGGCGGTCAATTTCCCGCCGAATACCGCTCCTGTATCAATGTTTATCGTACTGTTTATTTTCCGAGGCTCTTTGACAGGAGTATGTCCGTAAACAATAAGGGATTTCCCTTTGTAATGCTGTGCCCAGTCGCGGCGAACCGGTGATCCGTCCGGATGGGTTTCCCCTGTAATGTCCCCATAAAAAACAAATGTTTTAACCTTTTGATTGAACTTTCCGATGTAATCTTCGCGAATGCCGGCATGAGCGACAATGACTTTATTGTTATCAAGCTGTAAATAAAGGGGCGCACTTTCATATAATTCCATGAATTGATGACGAATGGCTGTTCGATCGGCGGAGGAAAGATCCTCATATTCTGCAACTGTTGTTTCTAATCCGTGAGAAATTTGGACTTTGTTTCCAAGAAAAAAGCGGTATAACTTATTACAATGATTTCCAGGGCAGTAATGAGCCTCCTTCTCTTGGATGACAAGCTTATGTACGATACGAATGACTTCTAAAGAACGCGGCCCTCTATCTGTTAAATCTCCTACAAATACTAGCTGTCGGCCATTTGGATGTTTTGGCAGCCCCTGTTCCCAAGAGTATCCCAGTTTTTTTGTTAGTTGTACAAACTCTTTGTGGCATCCGTGAATGTCTCCAATGATATCGAATTTCATCTAAATCCGTCCTTTCAACAAAATAAAATAGCGGGCTATTTGTGTAAACTATAGAAGGATGTTGAAACAGGCGAATGGATCTAGGAAATGCCAAAAGCCGTCGCCTTTAAGTATTGTTACCGTATTGCTTCTCATTATATCAACTGCAATGACAAAATGGTTACAATTAGTCCGGCAGATTTTTACATGTTCGTTAAGATTGAAGGATATTAGTTGCATTTTCCTTCTGGTTCATAATAAAGTTAAATGAGTTTCCAATCGGAAAGGGGGGAGAAAATGGGCCGTTCTGATGAAAAAGAATGGTGGGAATCAACCGAGAAGACCTTGCTTCAGTTGTTGGAAGAACAAAAAATCGATGAGTTTCGGGGAGAATTTCTCGTTCTTCCATCTTACGATCAGGCTAAGTTTTATGCTGAATTGGAAGAGGAGCAAAGACTTCAGCTTTATCGTTTTTTATCTGCTGCTGAAGTAGCCTATATTTTTGAGACGCTGGAAGTGCCGGAGGACGAATATCAGCAGTTATTATCGGCCATGCATCCAACCTTTGCTGCTGACATGCTTTCACATATGTATGCCGATGATGCGGTCGATGTCCTGAACGAACTTGATAAAGAGCAAGTCGCTAGTTATTTAACGATTATGAATAACGAGGCTGCACAAGAAATCAAAGAATTGCTTCACTATGAAGAGTACACAGCCGGCAGTATCATGACAACGGAGTTTATTGCCATCAAGGCAAATCAAACAGTACGGTCGGCGATGCACATTTTAAAGAGAGAAGCGCCGGAAGCGGAGACCATTTACTATATATACGTAATTGATGATGAAAGAAAGCTTGTAGGCGTCGTGTCCCTTCGTGATCTCATCGTCTCAGATGACGAAGTGATGATAGCCGACATCATGTATAACCGAGTGGTTTCAGCGTCTGTTGCGGAGGACCAAGAAGAGGTAGCGAAAAAAATGAGAGACTACAACTTCTTAGCTTTACCGGTTGTCGATTTTCAATATCACTTGCTCGGAATTATTACCGTAGATGATGTAATTGACGTAATCGATGAAGAAGCTTCAGATGACTATTCGAAATTTGCGGCGGTCAGTGATGTTGATACACTGGATAAAGGCCCATTCAGTGCGGCACGCAAGCGACTGCCTTGGCTTGTCATTTTGCTGTTTTTAGGAATGTTTACGGCAAGCCTTATTGGGAGATTTGAAGATACGCTGAATCAGGTCGCTATTTTAGCTGTCTTCATTCCGCTCATTGCCGGAATGGCAGGAAATACGGGCACACAGGCCCTGGCTGTGGCTGTCCGCGGTTTGGCAACAGGGGACGTGGAAAACGAGAGCAAGTGGAAACTGATTATAAGAGAAGCGGGCACAGGCCTGATTACAGGCGGTATATGCGGTATACTCGTGACGATTGTCGTCTATGTATGGCAAGGAGAAATTTTTTTGGGTGTGCTCGTGGGAACTTCCATTTTTGCTACTTTGATTGTCGCCACGCTTGCCGGGGCACTCGTGCCTCTTATTATGCATCGGTTGAAAATTGATCCTGCTGTTGCATCGGGCCCTTTTATTACGACCATTAATGATATTATCAGTATTTTAATTTATTTTGGCTTGGCTACATTATTCATGGGTTATTTACAATAATTATGTTTATGTATTAAAGAAAGGAGGACTTTATATGGAACATCAAGCTTCGGTAACATCCTTGCTGATTGTGATTATTGTTGCCTTTTTGACGCCCATTCTGCTTCATCGCTTTAGGCTAAGGGTCATTCCTGTTGTTGTAGCGGAGATTATTATGGGGCTGATTATCGGGAAAAGCGGCTTGGATCTCGTCGAACAGGATATGTGGTTAGAAACATTGTCGACTCTCGGATTTATTTTCCTTATGTTTTTAAGTGGACTGGAAATCGATTTTTCAGCTTTTGCGGGGAATAAGAAAAAAGAAAAACTGCCAAGCGGAAAAGAAGTACCGAATACATTCGTTGCATCGCTTCTGGTGTTTGCGGCCATCTTTTTTCTTTCCTTATTTTTATCGTATATATTCGTTTGGACAGGATTTATTGAAAATGCCTTCTTAATGACATTAATCATTTCAACGATTTCTTTAGGAGTCGTTGTCCCAACCTTAAAAGACGCACAAATTATGAAAACGAACATTGGACAAATCATCTTGCTGGTGGCTGTGATTGCAGACCTTGTCACGATGGTGCTGCTTGCTGTATTTGTATCCATTTATGATAAACACGGGGGAAACACATGGCTGCTTCTTGTGTTGTTTGGTGCGGGAATTGTCTTTTATTTTATTGGAAAATTGTTTCAGCACCGTTCATTCCTGGAAACAATGTCCAAAGGGACAATTCAAATCGGCACGAGGGCTGTTTTTACACTTATCATCGTATTAGTGGCTGTATCCGAATCAATTGGGGCGGAAAACATTTTAGGGGCCTTTTTAGCTGGAGTACTCGTTTCTCTTTTATCACCGAACCAAGATTTGGTGCATAAGCTGGATTCATTCGGGTACGGGTTTTTAATTCCTATCTTCTTTGTAATGGTAGGGGTCAAGCTTGACGTATGGTCATTATTTACAGATGCAAAAGTAATTGTCTTAATGCCTTTACTATTGATTGCCTTATTACTATCCAAAATTGTTCCGATTTTCATTTTACGTATTTGGTATGATACGAAAACCGTACTGGCTTCAGGGTTTTTATTAACGTCGACTTTATCGCTTGTGATTGCTGCGGCTACCATCGGCGAAAAGGTCGGGGTAATCGATGCTCAAATGTCAGGTGCGTTAATTCTTGTCGCAATTATTACATGTATTTTTACTCCCATTTTCTTTAAGAAGCTGTTTCCTAAAAAAGCAGTGGAGGAAACGAAAATTACAGTCAAATTCATCGGGGCAAACCAGTTTACATTACCTGTTGTCCGTGAACTGAATGAAGAGTTATATGACTATACGATTTATCATCCAAAGCAAGAGAAAATGGATGAAGTGATTGCCAATCCTGTTTTTCATATTGAAGAAATTGATAATTATGATCTGGATGTCTTAAAAGAGAAAGGCGCTTTTGACACGGATGTGTTAGTCATTACATCAGGCAGCGAAGAACGTAATGCTGACATCGCTCTTGCTGCCAAGGAACACGGGATTGAACGTGTCATTGCACGCTTAGAGACACCGGAACTGGAAGAAAAATTAAGAGAAGCAGGCATAGAAGTATTTTCCGTGCTGTTATCGACGAAAGCATTAATGAAAGCATTGATTGAATCGCCAAGAGTGATTAACATTTTAACGAATCAAGATAACGCTCTTTATGAGATTGATTTGGAAAACAGTAAATATAATGGTTTATCGTTACGAAATTTCCCATTTACGGGAGATGTGATTTTCGTCCGTATTTTCCGTGGCAAAGATTCCATTGTCCCGCACGGCGATACGGAACTGCAGCTGGGAGATAAACTAATTGTGACCGGTTCATTGGAATATGTGAATGAATTAAGAAGAGCTCTTGAATTCTGTGAAGAATGTTAACAAGAGGATGACTAAACAGGGTAAAAACAACCCTTTTTAGTCATCCTAATGAAAGGCCCCGTTGCAAAAGTCCAGTAAAATCAGGATTTCGTGACGGGGTCTTTCATTAAAAACCAGTTTTAGTCGTCTAATGAAGACTGATGGGACAGCCTCTAGTTCTTAGACGGTGTGAACAGGTTTACTATCATAAGATTTAACGTCGCTTTTTAAAGGGATATAGAAAGGGAGAGCGAATTTATCTTTACAAGTGCTAGGTAGAATATGATATACTAGTTTTAAGACTAGGTACTAATAACTTGTGTTAAATAGGAGGATACAAAAATGAAAGCTTTATCCTTGGAAAACCGTACGTATGTGGTAATGGGAGTAGCCAATAAACGCAGTATTGCTTGGGGGATTGCCCGCTCTCTTCATGAAGCAGGAGCGCGTTTAATCTTTACATATGCTGGCGAACGTTTGGAAAACAGCGTCCGAGAGCTTGCGGAAAGTCTGGATCGCAATGATTCTCTAGTTCTTCCTTGCGATGTAACAAATGATGAGGAAGTAGAAAAATGCTTTGCGCAAATTAAAGAGGAAGTGGGCGTAATCCATGGAATCGCTCACTGTATCGCATTTGCGCATAAGGAAGAATTACAGGGTGAGTACATGAACACTACTCGCGACGGCTTTTTACTTGCCCATAACATCAGTTCATATTCTTTAACAGCTGTGGCCAAAGCAAGCAAGGACTTAATGGCAGAGGGCGGCAGCATTGTTACGCTAACATACCTTGGCGGTGAGCGTGTTGTTCAAAACTATAATGTCATGGGTGTAGCGAAAGCTTCTCTTGATGCGAGCGTTAAATATTTAGCCGCAGATTTAGGGAAATACGGAATTCGTGTTAATTCGATTTCTGCTGGACCAATTCGTACCCTTTCTGCGAAAGGAATCAGCGATTTCAACTCTATCTTAAAAGAAATTGAAGAGAGTTCACCTCTTCGTCGTACAACGACTCCTGAAGAAGTGGGCGACACGGCCGTATTCTTATTCAGTGACCTTGCCCGCGGCATTACAGGTGAAAATATCCATGTCGATTCCGGCTTCCATATTATGGCCCGCTAAAAAAAACTCCCAATTTTGGGAGTTTTTTTATTGCATGGCTCCAGTACCCATCGTCCTTTGAATCCGGCCAAGCGTTTCTGAAGGAAAAAGGATCTTCAAAAGCGTTCGTCTTATGCTTTGAGGGAGACCGTCAGGAAAATGCGGATTTACAACGTTAAGGAAGTCACAATATTAAAAAGTCCAATTTCTCAGTATTAATGAGAAATTGGACTTTTTCCGTTACTGCCTAGTAGTTGAAGGAGGAGGATAACCAATTAAGAGGTATTATCATCCTTTAATAAACTTCATAATGAGCAAAAAGAACAAAGTATCTTTGTACTGTGCAATAACTGTAAACAAAAGAAGAGAAAGCTGATAAACACTTCCACTTATTTTTTACATAAAAAGATTTTTCTCAAGATCATTAAATAATTTAAATACCATTATTCGTTCACCAGTACGGGAGCTTATATCAGTATGAAAGCTTTTCACTTTTTCCCCAGTTATAGTTAATATAATATTCTTAAGATCTTCTATACCTGATTCAACTAATTCCGAACGAGTTTTTTTTATAGTTAACAGTCCCTCTTTTGTTTCACAAACGGTATATTCAGCTGGTGTTAAAATACCTTGTAAATTCACAATTATCATATCCCGTAATATATCTGTTTTAACAGATACAGACCCACGTCCAAGAAAGTCTTTTTCCCATTGAGTAATTGCCTTACTTATTTCCGATTCATAAGAACCTTTAGATATTTTCATAAACTATACATCCCCCATAGAACAAAAAATTAGTCTATTACTTCCTGCACTAGCAATTCCAAAAGGGAGACCAAGTTCATCCATTCCCATTCTTGCTTTTTTAAGAGAGTTTCTAAGGGAGCAAAGCTATCTCTCCAGAAAAAGTTCCTAACAGGTCTGTATTGATCTTATTAGGACTTCTATAGAAACATTTAAGAACTTTTTTAAAGGTTAGACAATTGCCCGCTGTTTCCCGGGCATTGTGGATAGAACTGCCTTTTCCCATGTATGGGTGCATAGAAGTTAACTTCCCCTCCCGTTTCAAAATGAAAGTATGATCAGGTAAGGTTTGACGCTGTTTTATTAGTAGGAACCTCCAAAATTGAGGATTTTCCATCCTTATTATTAACTATTAAGCCACAAACTTTAACATAAGACGGTACTAAAGGATGGTGACGAATAACATCAACACTTTTTTCGATACTGTCAATGATATTTTCATTTCCATTTAGCCATTCTTCAACCGTACCACCTGAAAATTCAGGCATACAATTTTGAAAAAGATAGTCTAATGTTTGTATTTTATCTTTCATTGATTCAAGTTGAGTTAGTACATTAACTGCGGCAGTCCTCTTATCTTTTGTTCCTACAACAAAAATCTCCTTGACATTTTCCTGATAAATAGCAATGATAACAGACCTCATTATATCTCCATAAGGATGTGAGATATCGATACCATAGTTTTGTATAGTCAGCATGTTTTCTGTTTGAATATTAGTCACTTCTTGTAAGATAGGCTCTAACCCGTTTTCCATGTCCGTTAAAAATAATACTTTTTTAGGTTTATCTAAATTCATATCGTACACCCTTTCTTTATTTTTATGAGTTTTCTAATTGAGTAACAAATTATTTGATAAATGTTTATTTTTGCAGTTACCAGTTTTCCCAACGTCCTTCTGGATCAACACTAGCAAGTCGAACCCATCCATTTTGAACCTTTTCTCGAAATGCTGAATTATTTTTTAATAACCGTTCTACAAATTCGCTAGGTGCTTGGATGACAATCAGCAAACGAAGAGGAGCATGATAAGCTTCGTGATCTGATTGCATCACGGATTGCCAAGGTAGTCCGGCTAACAAGTCACTTGCATTCCCCTGCATAACACCGAGACCTGCTGTAACGGTTTGAGTTGCTTTATTTCCGCTGCCATAATAATGTGGTGCTACCGTTGAAGCGTAGTATTGAAGATTAATCCATTGGGCCACCGTTCCTGGGCCTGCAATGATGTTAGCTAGGAGGTCACCACTTTCATCCTGATTCCAATCATAATTATGAAGGAAGGCTCTACCTTCCAAGTCACAATCCTGAGTTAGTTCACGTTGGCCGATAATAAAAGCGGCATTACGAGCTAATCCCCATTCCGGACGTATCTCACTCCAATCTTCCGCAAATCGGTGTGCCTCAGTTTTCAGATTTTTAAGTTCCTTTTCGAAATTCGGTAATTGAGCGAGACGCTCTGCATTTGCATGGTGACTCACTTTCGGCATAACCGCTTCGATACGATCAAATGCTTCTTGTGCCGCTTCGGAAAGTTCAGGAACATACATCCACTGTAATTCATCCACTGTTGTTTTATGCTCAGCGGCTGCGAAAACAGTGTCTTCAGGAATGTTAATTCCTTCAGAAGAAAGTTTCTCTCTTACCTCTGGAAGGTTGCATAATGCAGCTAAAACCCTAGCGTTGAATCCACCTGCCGCCCCACCGCACGCACCACATTCAAGAGCTGCAGCATAAGGATTGTTGCTGCTTTGACTACCATGTCCGCATATGACGATTAATGGTGCGAAATTCTTTGTTAACCCCATCATTTTCAGAGCTTGGCGCGCATAATTCACTTTTTCTTCTTCAGAAAAACCAATAGGTATCTCCGCTTCAGTATGATGATCATGATGAAGCGAGAGTGTTGTATTCGGCTTGCGTAACCAAGTATCACGAAGGTTACGAAGGAAACGATCTGCACTTCTTGGCACAAAGCTTCGTGCTGCCATTTGGAGACTAAGCCAAGGTCCACTTAGCTCAGGTAAAAGTAAGCTCGCAAGTACATTCTGTTTCATCTTTTTAAATGTATTGCTTAAGGAATGAACTGTCTGCTTCCGCTGCTGATATAATTTCAGTTCATTTTCATCTGCTGACTCTTTTATTTTATGCTGAGGTTTCAGTATAACCGGCAGGGAAGGATGACTGTGATTACTGCCAAGTTCACTAATTGCAATCGGTAATCCAAAGAAGCCGGCAATTCCAATTGTTTCAAACGGACCTTCTTTTTCAAGCTGACGACGAAAGGGCTCTGATCGTACATCAATGCAGAATGCTAATTGAGCTAATGCTGTTTTTTTACCGTTGTTCTCACGTTGTTTAGAGAGTATATTCTCACTTAATTGATCTGCGTGTGTTTGTTCCCAAGCTTCTAACCAAAGTTTCCTGCGAAGCTTCTCATCAAAGCTGTAGGCAAATGATAAATATTCGTTTTGTTCAGCAGCTGACAGCTGTGACCATTCTTCGATTGTAAGCCCTCCCCAATGAATCCACGATGCTAAAAGAGGGATAATCGAAATGTTTTGCTCCGATTGTTGATTGTTCAAAGGTAAATAAGGCTTTATAAGCGCCCACTCCATGGAAATTCGAACTGCCAAATATTCTGTTAGGAGAGCTTGTTCACGGCTCGATTGTTGAGAGCGCCAAAGCATCATTCCTGCCCAACCAGGTAAGGAAAGTAAATGACCTTCAAGATAAGGCTGTATCTCTGATTCAGGGATTTCCAGTGCGGATAACGCTTCTTTTAACGCCGTATGCGCATCTTGCGGCCAACCTTTTAAACGTTGACGCTGTTTTTTACTAAGTGCCGGATCATATTGAATGAGTCGCTGCCAAGCACGATAGAATCCTTCCTCACGATTTGGCATTGTCCAACCTGCCTGAGAGTCATCAAGATATAATTTACACCACTTGATGACATGGTGATCAAGAATATTGACTAACTTTACACCATCTTGATTCTCTATATGCGAACTGATTGGTTGCATGGAAGAATTGTCGATGCTATCCGTATTCAGCCCACTAAATTTATCTACCAATTTCTCCAGTTTCTGTGATGATAAAAGATTAGAAGGTAATGGATCTAATTTTAAGGCAGCATGACAAAATCTCTCTGCCGCGTCCCTGGGGATATTAAAGGACTGTGAATCAAGCCAGGGCTGTAGCCTCATTTTCACAAAAGCTTCATCAATCTCACCTTTACTCTTTGCTGAAAGGATCATAGACGCACTAGGGTATATATCAACATCACGAGTATTTTTTAACCAATCTGCAACCTGGTCAAAAGATTGCTTTTCAAGTCCCATCCATGGGTTACGTGCTGCAAATGTAGAAATAGGCCAAAGTGGTGCAATCACTTGGCTGGCAGATTCAATTAAAACGTTAATATCACTTTCTTGAAAATTAATATCTGTATCTTTCTTTTTTACATTTTCTTTCGTTAATACAGATGTTACCCCCATCACTGATGACCTCCTTTATGATAAGTATTGTTTAAGGTAGTTTGGATGACTCTCTACTGACTTTGGTTTTGCTTCACCTAATCGCACTAACCAAAGATAAAGTACTGCGAAGGATACAGAAGAACGATTACGAGCAGCCCACGTACCTATAACACTACCAACTAGTAAGAGACATACGACAATGATGACAACTGGCATTGGCGGTTGAACACTTTGAACACTTTGAAAAATGCTTGTATGCAGCCACTTATAGAAAAGGTTATGAATGAGAAAATAAACGATGGCAGCTCCTCCTAAAAATGATAAGCCGGCAATTCGACCCATTCTCCCTTCTCCAAAAGCAACGAGCTGCGTCCAAGAAACGGATAATGACCACCCTAAGATTAGCGCACTAATTAAGTGATACCCTTCTCCTGGAGTCATGAACCAAAAAGCAACTCCTACAGCTAAGCTTAAAATCCGACCAGCCATAACCCATAAAGATGATGACCTTTCGTTCACGCGGGTCGGTGCTTCGAAACGACGTACTGCCGAACCAGCCTGTAAAAACAGCGCAGCTTTGAACAAACCATGTAAGATAAGATGAATAATGGCTGCTGTATACGCACCTAATGCACACTGAATGAGCATAAACCCCATCTGTCCAATCGTCGAACCTACTAACTGACGTTTATAGTCAACCTGGACTAAACTAATTCCAGATCCAATTAATACAGAAATGCTTGCAAAAATAAGTAACATAATTGAAGCGATATCACCATTAAAAAGAGGTGAAAATCGCGCCAGCATAATTCCGCCTGCATTTACTAAACCTGCGTGCATAATCGCAGAAACAGGAGTCGGCGCAACAACAGACTCAATTAACCATCTTTGGAAAGGCCACTGAGCTGCTGGAATGATTACTGCTAATACAATCAATAAATTAATCCCTGTTCTCTCCCATGCGCCAAGTTGAGCTAAACTTTCATTCGTTAGAGCCAATGATAACTGCCATTGACCTGTAACTTGAAAAAGCCAAATTACGGCGAATAATAATGAAAACCAACTTAATGTAAATAAGCGACCAGCAACCTTGGCAGCTTCGCCAGCTACCTTCCATCCACGATTTAGTCTTATAAGTAAGGTTAAGCCGACGAGAGTTGCTCCCCAAAATATAGCCATTAAGCGGAGATCACCACTTAACCATGCAATTGAAGCAACGCCTGTAGTGAATGTGAAAAGGGTGAAATATTTGCGATAATGGCGATCTCCCATTAAGTAACGTGCAGAAAAACGCTGAATGATTAAACCAATTGCAAGAACAAAGAAAGTCATTAACCAAGCTAAGGAATCCAAGGACCAAGGACCAACATTTCCATTCACACTAGTATTAGCAAGAGCCACTAAGGAAACCAAAGGCGGTAAAGCTACGATACAAATATGAATGCGAACAAAATTCAAGGGTACTCGTGGATGTAAAAACAATAGTCCACTTAGCCCAGCAGCAATAAGCATAATAAAAAATAATGTTAACAATGATGACAAACTCAGCGAAATTAACATTTCAAATTCTCCCTTTTTTATGACATTGACGTACAAAACATCCTTTTAATGAAGGTGATTTTATTTCTAGATTATTTATTTCTTTTATTGGTTAAATGTTATTTTTTAATAAAAAAAGCCGACAACTTCAATAATTCAATGATGATTTTAAATCATTGAATCTTGAAAATTGTCGGCTTCACTTCAACTAACTTCATGCGAAGTTTTTTGAAGAGCTACCTTTTTATAGGTCATTTATTTTATGTTTTAATTTCCTTCTAAAGAAAATATTGGTTTAACTTTAATTTAGTCCCTTGAGTATGGAATAGATCGATTTATGTTACTCTCCCTTTTTTATTTAGGATACTTTTTCATCCAGTCAATATTAAATATTAAAAGAATGCTAAAGGCCTAATTTTTTAAAAAAGGTGAAAATAAACATCTGCCGATTATTAAGTTAATTATAAAATATGCTAAATCTTAAAACTTGTCAACAAAAAAGCACCCATTTATTATTTCGATGGACTGGCCCTTAATGGAATAAGAAGGTGATTATTAGTTCCCTTCCGAGTTAAAATCGGGGAAATTGTCAGGAAAATTTGCTTAGCGTTGTAAACAGGGATTTCCTGACGCTACCCCTTTGATTACAGACACTTTAGCCTTCTCTTAGCGGTATAACTGCTGGTAAGCAGTTAAGATATTTTTGGCGTTCGTTTCCAGAATAGGATTTCCATCTTTCAAAATGATGAGGTCATCATGCTCTGTAATCGTAATCTTTTTTCTTGAATGTTGCTGAAAAGCGGCTGACTGGATAGTGTGAACGACATCGTAAGGCACTTGCTGAATGGGGTTGCTTGGCCGGCTCAATATAAATCCCTGGGCATAGTGAATGCCAAGGGAGATGACTTTCTTTAGTTCCTCTTTTGTTTCAATTCCTTCCGCAATCAGTGCTGCATTTGTTTTCTTGGCGAATGTTACGAAGGCCTCCACAATATTTTGCTTCACTTCTTTTTTATCGATATGTTGAATAAGGGAGCGATCTACTTTAATATAGTCAGGCATCAGTTCTGTAATGGCCTGAAGGGACGAATACCCGGCTCCCGCATCATCAATGGCAATTTTAAAACCTTGTTTTCGATAGTGATAGAGAACTTCTCTAAAAGCGTCAAAGTCATGAATAGCGCTTCGTTCTGTAATTTCAAACACTACTTGTTCCGGAGAGAACCCGTATTCACTCAATAGCGAAAGAGTGTGGCCAGGTGTAAAATTTGAATCGTAAATGACTTGTGCACTGATGTTAATGAAAATTTTTTCATTATCGGCTAATAAAGGTGTAGCAGCTTTGAGGGCGTGCTCCCTTGAAATTTTTTCCAAGAGATACAGACAGCCTTCCTTTTCAGCGTAGGAAAACAATTGAAGCGGTGAATGAAAAACAGTGCCTGCAGGTCCTCTCGACAGTGCTTCATATCCATGAGGGCAGCCATTGTGTAAAGAAATAATGGGCTGAAACAATGTTTGAATTCTTTTATCCTTAAGAATGGAATGGAAGACTTGTCTTTCTGATAGCGTCTCCTCCTCAGTAACAATCATATCCATTAGAAAATTCCTTTCTTCTTCATATACTCACATCTGTGTCGAATATTCTCGAAAACGGTAATTCCAAATTATCATAAGATTATTAAGCTAATTTAATTCAATTGTAAAAGTTATATAAATCCACATAACAAAACGGACATGGGCAAAAGAACGCTCATGTCCGTTTTGTTATGCATAAGCGGTTGGCAAACTCCCTTGCGGGTTCTTACCAACCGCTTAATGAAGAACCCTTGTGGGCTTATTCAAGATGAAAGAACAGAACCACATAACATAGCATAAGAGTCAATAAAAATCTGCGGGGTGAAGAAATAAATGGAGTAAAAAGTTGAAGCAAAAAAAAAGAACAAGTTTACTTGGGTGCGGGCATACATTTTTAAGAGAGTTTTATTTGATCAATGGAGGGATGCTTCAATGAAAAATGGAAAAACAAAAACGGAAGCAAATGCCCCGTTAATGTATATTGTACAGCCGAATATTAAAAAGACGAAAAATTCAATGCAGCATTTTTTTAGCTCAAGCTTGCAAGAAAGTCAACAAGAAGCAGGAGAAGCAAAAGAGGCGAACAAACAACCAGAACCGAAAGAGGAACCGACCTTTTCCTTGATTTCTCCGTTGAAAGACGAGGAACCGAAAAGAGAAGAGCCAAAGAAAGCGAATAAAATGTTTCAAGAGATGACGATTGAAGAAAAAGCGTCCTTTTTAGTGCAGTTTCCTAAGCATATGTCCCAGCCTGTGTGTGAGGTAACAACGAAAGAAAAAGTTTATCGGGGAACCATTACAGAAGTGACCCGCGAAGAGTTAGCGTTTATCATTCCGCCGCATAAAGATCCTATTTCGATCCCGCTTCAATCGGTTACCCAAATTTCAATTATAAAAATTTAAAATGATTTAAAGCCGAACAACAAAAAAATACTAAAACCCTATAAAGGAAACTTCCATCAGAGGGGGTTTTTCTTCATCCCCCTCTGATGGTTAGTTAGGCTCGCACGATGGGGGATAAAAAGCTGACACGATGTTCCACATTGCGTTAGCTTTTTTATTGCCAATAAGAAAGTATAAAGAAATTCAACGAACGAGTTTCGCAAAAAGGATTGAAAACATATGGTATAGCAACCCGGGCGACGATCATCCTTTTTCACTCGGTTTTCCAAATTAGGCTTTGTTAAAGAAAGGTGTTGATTTTTAAGATTTTTGGATTATTCGTGTGAAATTACTATTTCGCACACTTTCGTCACTAGACTTTAACATGGCTAAAATTAAAGGATGGTGTGCAAGTGAATATAACATGGCTGCATTTAGTAATGCTTGTGATGGCGGTATTTCGTTTAACAAGGCTTATCGTATTTGACAAAATTACTTGGTTTTTGCGTAAACCGTTTCATGAAGTGATAGAAGAGACCCAAGAAGATGGCAGTATTGGAACTTATTTGCATGTGAAAGGGACAGGAGTCCGAAAGTGGATTGGAGAACTGCTTAGCTGTTACTGGTGTACGGGGATATGGAGTTCTGTTATTCTTTATCTTGGTTATGTATATATACCACAATTGGCTTTACCTGTTATTATCATTCTTGCTGTTGCAGGAATGGCAGGTTTTCTCGAATCCTTCTTGAAGTAAGGCAGGGTTACATGTTTAAAATCTTGGCATCAAAAAACACCAAGATGTGAAGGCAGGGGAAAAGCATGACTATCATAGTAACTGGAGCAAACGGACGGCTGGCAAAAGAGCTTATTCCACGTTTGGAAAAATACGATGAAGTGTGTGCACTTACAAAGGCAGAATTGGATATAACGAACAAAGGGCAAATAGAAGAGATATTAACAAAATGGAATCCCCATTGTATTTTCCATTGCGCCGCCTATACGGACGTGGATGCATGTGAACAGGAATATGAAAAAGCGTTTGAAATCAACAGTTTTGGCACGTTGAATATAGCCAAGGCAGCTCAAAATTGTTTAGCTGATCTTATTTATATAAGCACGGACTATGTTTTTGACGGGATGAAGCAATCACCTTATTTGGAAGAGGACAAACCGAATCCAATCAATATTTATGGAGAAAGCAAGCGCCTGGGAGAACGTTTTGTACAGCTTATTCATTCTAAAAGCTATATTATACGTACATCCTGGCTTTATGGAAGTTGTAGTCCGAATTTTGTTAACAGGATGATTGAAAATGCAAAAAAGAAAAAAGAAATTCAAGTAAGCAACAGTGAATTCAGTTCACCAACTAGTATGAAAGACTTTGTGGAAGCGCTGGTAAAAATTTCGAAACATTCTTACGGCACCTACCATCTGGTTAACGAAGGAAGCTGCAGTTTGTATGAGTTAGCCAAACAAATTTATCAAGAAGCAGGTGCGGATCCGGTACTTGTCAGTCCTGTTTCCTCGGGAAAGGAAGAATGCTTGGCTAAAAGGCCAGGCTACTCTGCTTTAGGGAAAAGTAAAGATTTCTCTATGCGTTCATGGCAAGAGGCTTTGCGCGAGTATGTTCAAGCCGTGCTGTAAAAATCCACGTGAATAGATGGGCATAAGCGGCCAACACGCTGTCAGTTTGGGCTGTCATTATTTAATGACGATAAAAAATTCTTTCTTGAACCAGCTTCTTTCTCGAACCAGCTTCTTCCTTTAAAATGAAAGATAAAGCAGAACAATTATCACTAAAGTCTTGCTGCCTGTTTGAACGGCAGTAAGAGCAGCAATAGAAATGATAGAAGAAATGGTTGAAGGGAGAATGCTATGGACATTCGACAAGTAGTTAAAGATGGGGCTTATGATTTGCATATGCATACAACAGCTTCCGATGGAGCCTTATCTCCAAAAGAAGTGGTCAATAAAATGAAGCAATTAGGTAAGAGGACGATTGCGATTACGGATCATGATACCATGGCTGGAATAGAAGAAGCGATGGCTGAAGGGAAAAGAATAGGCATACATGTCATACCAGGCATTGAGCTGACAACGTATTATCAAGGGCAGCGCATTGATATTTTAGGGTACGGTTTGACAGCAACAACGCATTTAGAAAATGTACTGAAACAAATAAGGCATCATCGCGAACACAGAGCTTCAATCATTGTAGAAAAATTTCAGCAGCTTGGCATGAATATTACGATGGAAGATGTTCATGAATTCAGCAAGGGGGGTACTATAGGGAGACCTCATATTGCCAAAGCAGTCGTGGCAAAAGGCTATGTAAAAGATATAAAGACGGTCTTTGATCTATACCTGGGAGACGGGAAAACATGCAGTGTGGAGAAGATGGCACTAACACCAAAAGAGGGAATCGAGCTGATACAAGGAAGCAAGGGAGTAGCCGTGCTCGCCCATCCGGCTGTCATTTCGAATCAAGATATGATAGAAGAGCTGCTGGAAATGGGATTTGACGGAATCGAGGTATACCATCCTCTTCATAATATAGACCATGAACGCAGGTACATGAAATGTGCTCTCCACTATAACTTATTTTATTCGGGGGGCTCAGATTTTCACGGATAACTTTAATCCATATAAATAAAGGCACATGGATGTTTTTTATCCATGTGCCTTTATTTATCCGGAAAAATTAATCACGATTTTGTTTAAAAAGGGAACACCCTCCTGCCATTCCTTTGTATAGAAATAGCCTTCCAACAAGAAGGAAGAAAGATTAGCATCAGGCCGGATTCCGAGTTGGAAGGAATCAAACGATAGGAAGCTGTCAGGTTTAAGTATGGTGGTTTGAACGGGTTTTAACCAATATTCTCCTTCCTTTCTGATTTTTTCTTTCCAATTTGGATGAGCATATTCCCATTGCTCAGATTCAGTTTCTTGTATATAAAACGATTCAGCGCTCTTCTTGTCGGGGCTCATGATTTTTCCGCTCAAATTGGCGCTTAAAGGCGGTAGAATTTTCAGGCAAAGGGTTGGAGAATGCAGCGGAATGGATGTTTGATTTTTTATAATGACGTTTCCTACAATGACCGTATCTTCCTCTTTGTTATGAGGGCTAATGACTGAATACATAAAAAAACTGATAAGGTCGTGTTTGGACATGCGTTTTTCTTCTACTTTTACGATTGATTCTTGTTGCGAGAGTTTGTTCTTAAGATGCTCGTTCAAGAGTTTTTGTTCAGCTAGTTCGTTTGTTAACATATTAATCTTCCGTTCAAATTCTTCAGCAGAATTCTCCTTCTCCCAGTGATTGATCATGGAGGCATGTTTTTCTTTCCAAAAGTCTGTATTTTCTTTTTCCTGCTGCAAGGCCCTCTCATATTGCTTTATTTTTTGTTCATAATGATTAACCTCTGATTTATAGTGAATGAGTTTTTGTCTTAACTGAAGAACGCTGTCGGACGAAGGATGGGAATTATTTTTCATCATACACGCTCCTTTCCGTTCACTTATATGTATGAGAAACAAAGGATTGTAATGCCCTCATTGATGGAAGCACTCATGAATCATGATTTCTCCTGGAGGTTTATAGGAGCCGATGATCGTGGATACGGTGGAGGTGTGAAAAAAATATAGGTGTACATACATAAATTGCAAAAAAGATTAATAAAAAATAGAGGAGAAAGTTCTCCTCTATAAGTGGAAGGTTTAGCAATCGTGGTGGTTAGTCTCTCCAGGAAAAACATCTGGACATTGTGGAGGAAGTTGGTTACCAACATTGCAAGTGTTAATAGGAAGTTCTTGGCGAGGACGGCAGAAGCGTGCATCCACTTCAATTTTTACTGTTGCTTCCATTTGTACATCTAAGCAGAATGTTAAGGATACATCTAATTGTTGGAATTCATTATTCTCACAGATTAAGTGTGCGTCACATTCAAAGAATGTAATATGGCCAACTACATCAGTTCCTGGAGGGGCACATAAGAAGAATGTTTGAGCGACTGCAAACGGCTGAGGTGCTGAGATGCAAACGTCACCTTGCATATTGGAAACTTCAATGACAAAGAATCCTTTTACCAATACTTTTACTTTTTGAAGAGTTACTCTGTCGCCATTTGGCAGTGTGGATGTGACGCTTAAACGGCCGTCCGGCTGCACAATTTCTTTGATTTCCACTGCATCGGAATTGAGAGACTCAATCGGATTTCCTTCAGAGTCACTTAAAAAACATCTTGTGATTGTGTTTCTTCCAAGGACGCAGCATGGATCGTCTTTTGTACCTGGAGTGTCCTCACAATCAAATTTTAACTTAGCCAAACCTTTGTGACCTGTAAAGCTTATTAAAGGTAAATCAACTTGACGGTTGACCCAATCATAAACTTTAGGCACGCGGATACAAAGTTTTTCTGAATCACGCATAGTGTTACCTCCTAATCTTAATTGTCCTTATTCTGAGCCCTGAATCTGGGTATCGGACTAATATATTGTATGAATGACTATTATTTGTGTGCCGTGACAGGAGCGGAATTTCTTCATCTTCGCCTATGAACGGAGGGCATTAAAGAAAAAGGAAGAAGCTCAGTCATATGATATTCAGCTATTGGAGAACGGTTATCGGTCACAGCCGAAAAATTCCTTCATAAACTATTGGTAGAATACGGGAGGAGTGAGGCATATGAGTGACAAAAAAATTAGTGAAGAGAACTTGAAAAAGTACATCTCCACTTTAAAATCCCAGCTTTCCTTTTATAGAGAAAGATACCTGGAATTTCAACAGAGAGAATGGAGAGAAGAAGAACTCGAAGAGGAAGTCAAGGAATTAAAACAAAGACATAAGCACGAAAAAAATCAACTCTTAGAACAGATTGATGTTTTAAAATCGTTTATTAATGATGTATCGTCCATTAAAGACAAAAAGCAGCATCCTCCTGCACTTAAAAAAGGAAGTGCAGAGAAAAAGCAGGAAAAACCGGCTGAATCCCCTTATTTTCAGGCACATCGTCAAAACAAAAAGAACCGAACGTCCAGCGATGCGTGGTTTATGAGAGTGCTTCATGAACAAAATGCGATTGATGAGGATTAATCTTTTCAAAATGAATCCCCATCCCCGTTTTAGCAGAGAGTAAAACCTTCGATATGAAGGTTCCTCCCGCTGATAGGAGTTTCTTTAGTCAAATGCTGATAGTTGAGCACAAGCTTATTAGTTTTAGAATATGATGGATAGTACAAATTTCCCTCCTAAATGGAGTTTTTATTAAGCCCGCATTAACGGGCATTAAAATCCTAAAGGAGTCACGCGATGGTCTTCGTTTCTTTATTTAAGCAGCAATGTCCGTAAAATTGGATAGTCAATGAATCATCGGTGGGAATGAAGAAAAAATCACTAGTGAAAAGTCTCCTTTACAGAAAAGAGGTGGAACTGATATGCATTATTCCGGTTCTTATCAAGGGTATCCAGCTTCTTCTAGAACATCTAACGGCAAATTTCCGAAAACCGCAATGAATCACTCTCATCAAGTGACATCACGCCCAACGGTTTACCACCCTTATCCTACACCTTCTACGAAAAAATCTTCACTTGGCGGTTGTGGATGCGGGTCAAAATTACCAAAGCGTTAAAAAGAATCAGGATTTCACAACGAAATCCTGATTCTTTTTTGTGCCTGCCAATAAAAATTTGTCGCACTTTGTGGCAGGAACACCGAAATTTTGCTTTTTTGCCCGCTCGGGCTGCTCATAAAATGACAGACAATGCACAACATAAAAGAAGAATCATTATTTAAAGAAAAGGGTGCGTTTTTGTATGATCAAACGAATAGCAGGATTAATATTGGCGTCTTTGCTGGCAGCGGGATGTCAGCAGGAAGCAAGGGGCATGGATTCACCGAATATAGTACATACAAGCTCTTCCCATGAAAGGGATCAGCAAGTAGAAACGGCAGCAGAAAAAAAAATGAAAAATTCTTTTTCGCAAATTAAGGATGTAGTGGCGGTTGAGGGAAAGGGTCATTTACTAGTTGCTTATCAGATTTCCCATTTTGATCGCTTTCGCTCTAAACAAATTGAAGGAAAAATACAAAAAGCTTTGGAAAAAAAATTTTCCTCCTATGAAGTCATCTCATCTGGAGATTTAAAAATCTTTTGGGAAACACAAAAGCTTGCCAAAAATGAAAAAAACTTATCCGAAAAAGAGATGAAAGAAAAAATTTTAAGCTTAAAAAAATTAAAAGACGAACAAGCGTAAAGAGGTAGAAGCATGAATAAAGATAACCAATTTTCACCTACACAAAAACAATATCAAGAATTAGAGCAGAAATTAGAAACGAAGCGTCCCGTTCTAAAAAACTGTATACGTGCTTTTTTAGTGGGCGGCTTCATTTGTATCATCGGGCAAGCCATATCTTACACGTACATGTATTTCTTTAATTTTACGGAGCTAACGGTCGGGCATCCAACTGTGGCCACAATGATATTTATTTCCATGCTTTTAACGGGATTTGGGGTATATGACCGCCTTGCCCAGTTTGCAGGCGCGGGCAGTGCTGTTCCTGTAACCGGGTTCGGAAATGCCGTGATTTCGGCAGCTATTGAACATAGAACGGAAGGGTTTGTGCTAGGAGTGGGAGGAAATATGTTTAAAATGGCAGGTTCTGTTATTTTGTTTGGGGTATTTAGTGCTTTTATAGTAGGGTTGATTAAAACGATTCTTATTCAATGGGGCGGGTTGTAATGTTAAAAGGACAGCAAACGTGGATATTTCAGCAAAAGCCGGTCATTATTTCAACAGGAACAGTAGGCGGTCCGTTTGAGGCAAATGGGAATTTGGCAGATGATTTTGATGTTTTACATGAAGATTTATGGATTGAGCAGGACTCGTATGAGAAAGCACATCGTGTATTGTTAGAAGATGCAGTAGACAGGGCTTTAACAAAAGCCTCCCTTCAAAAAGAGGATATGCAGTTTTTTCTGGCGGGAGATTTAATCAATCAAATCACTCCTTCGAGTTTTGCTGCAAGAACGAATCAAATTCCTTATATCGGGCTTTTTGGGGCATGCTCAACTTCTATGGAAGGTCTTGCCCTGGCATCTTTCCTTGTGAATTATCAAGGAGCCAATTATGTAATAACCGGTGCCTCCAGTCATAATGCTGCCGTAGAAAAGCAGTTTCGTTATCCAACTGAATATGGCGGCCAAAAGCCTCCAACAGCTCAGTGGACCGTTACGGGGGCAGGAGTGGCAATCGTTGCTCAAAAAGGAATGGGCCCCGTTGTGACGAGCGCAACAATCGGGCGGGTCATCGATATGGGATTGTCGGATCCTTTTAATATGGGAGGGGCAATGGCGCCGGCAGCGGTTGATACGATCATTGCCCATTTAAAAGATCGAGGAATAACATCCGATTACTACGATCTTATCGTAACAGGGGATTTGGGTAAAATCGGACGGGAGGTTTCACTGGAGCTTTTAAAAGAAAAAGGATATTCGCTGAGTGAAGACCGATATAACGACTGTGGACTCATGATTTATAGAGAAGGACAGCCAGTATTATCGGGTGCGAGCGGTCCCGGCTGTTCCGCTACCGTATTATATGGACATTTGTTGAACGAAATGAAAAAAGGAAAGATTCAACGTTTACTAGTTGTTGCAACGGGGGCTTTACTGTCGCCGCTCACCTTTCAGCAGCAAGAAACGATTCCGTGCATTGCACATGCCGTATCAATCGAAGCAGGGGGGATGTAACATGGCAGCGATGTTTTTTTGGGCGTTTGTCGTTGGCGGAATCATCTGTGTGATTGGACAGGTTTTAATGGACGTATTTAAATTGACACCTGCTCATACCCTTAGTGCCCTTGTCGTAGCGGGAGCAATTTTAGATGGATTTGATCTATATGAGCCGCTTATCGCTTTCGCGGGGGCAGGGATGACAATCCCGATTACAAGCTTTGGAAATTCACTTGTTCACGGTGCTTTACAGGAAGCGGATAAGCATGGAGTCGTTGGAGTACTCACGGGCATGTTCGAGGTGACAAGCTCAGGAATTTCTGCAGCCATCGTGTTCGGTTTTATAGGGGCCGCACTATTCAAGCCGAAAGGATGAACGGACATGACCTTATTTCTACAAGTTAAACAATGTTTCGTAAACGCGAAAAATATTCATGCTATGCTTCAGGAGTATGCTTTACAGGTAACTGAAGAAGAAGTACAAAGCGTTTTTCGTGAAGCTGTGACGGAAACGGAAGAAGTAGTAGAAGAGCTGAGAAAACAGCTCCAGGAGCTTGAGCATGAGCTAACAAACGGCAGTCGTTTTCATTAAATAGAAGGAGTCTACAGAATGGCAGAATGGATTCAAATTGCAATACGTTCTATTTCAATTATTATCGGATTATTTGTTGTGACGAAATTATTAGGGAAGAAGCAACTATCCAAGCTGTCTTTCTTTGAGTACATTGTAGGGATTACCGTTGGGGACATTGCCGGTACGCTGTCGATGGACATTGAATTGAATATAGTAAACGGTCTGACGAGTATTTTAATATGGGTACTCACACCGATCATTATTGCTCAAATTTCGCTTAGAAGTAAGGGATTCCGTGATTTTATAGAAGGGAATTCGACTGTATTCATTCAAGGAGGACGGGTTCTGGAGAAAAATCTCAAACGTGAAAAATATACGACAGATGAATTGCTCGAACAGCTTCGGAAAAAGGATGTTTTTCGTTTGGCAGATGTAGAGTTCGCTACATTAGAAGCGAATGGGGATATAAGCGTTTTATTGAAAACGGAAAAGCAGCCTGTAACCGTCGAACAACTATTTACGAAATATACTCGTGAGAAAGAACCGCAAACGGTCATCATGGATGGCGTTATTTTAGATGAACCACTGAGGATGTCCGGGTACACAAGGCAGTGGCTGAAATCAAAAATTGAGCAAAAAGGCTATGAAATCAGTGAAGTCTTTTTAGCTCAAATCGATAGTAAGGGTGAACTGTTTCTTGATTTATATGATGACCGGCTGCCTCTTCCGCCTGTAACGGATCGTCAGCTTCTGCTAACAGCCTTAAAAAAATGTGAAGCAGAACTAGAGTGGCTCACGCTGCAATTCAAAGGAGAGCGAAGCTTCGCCTTTGAATTGCAAGCACGGAAAGTAAAAAAGCTGATTGAACGTTTACATCCATTTTTAAGTCAGCCTCAATAGAAGCCTTGTTTCGTCAGATTGACGAAACAAGGCTTCTATTGGATTTCGGAGGTAAAAGGTATTTTGCTGAAGCCTTTCCTTGCAGTGCAGGCACTGGCAGTTATACACAGGAATACAATACAAAAAAGGGTGGTGAGGAGATTGGCTTTTGATGAAGAACTCGAAAAATTTTTTGAAACCCATATAATGGGTAGGCACCGGGAACGGATGGAGCGTGAAGAAAAAAACTTTCAACGCATCTCTAAACAAATAGAGCAAGGGATAAATCAAGAAAAGGGCATTGAGCTATTAGATAAAATGGATTTGGAGGATCCATTTCATTCATCGTAAAGAATTGTTTCTAAACTTAACCAATGGATAGAGAAAATACGCAAAAGAAATTATGAAAATAGCCCATACGTTTTTCGTTCCGGTTTCATATTGTATTAGAGAACAAGGAAAGAGGAGGTGCAAAAGCATGGGTTACGGATGTTGCGGATATGGATACGGTGGCGGCTACGGTGGCGGCTACGGCGGCGGTTTCGCGTTAATCGTAGTATTATTCATCTTATTAATCATCGTTGGTGCAGCTTTCTGCTGCTAATACCCTCAAATGATTCCCTCCTGAAAGATAGGACGCGAAATAAAGTACGAGTGTTTGGCACTCGTACTTTTTTTTTTCTTAGACAAGCGGGAAGAAAGAAAATATGGGCAAAGGAATCACCAGTTTAGAGATGGACACATACCATATATAAGCAAAAAAGGAGGGTGTCATCATGGATAATAATTTATTTAAAAACATTGAGAAAAAAACGGGTGTCAATATGAAAGATTTGATGGAGCTCGCAGGTTCTTTGCAAAATGCCAACTTCAAAGATGAAAAAACTGTTCGTAATATTGTCGACCGGGTATCTCAAATTGCCAATAAACCGGTAACAAAAGATAAAAAAGATAAAATTGTGAAAGCAATCACAAATAATGGCGATTCAATCGACTTTGGAACGATTGCGAAAATGTTAAACAACAAATAAATTCTAAGAAAGCGTCTTTTTAGACGCTTTCTTAGAATTTATCAAATGAACCTTGCATTAGAATGGTGGAAAAACGATTGTTTGGCTGCACGGCCCATTTGATCGAATTTAAAAAGCCATCAGTCAACTGATGGCTTTTTAAATTCGATTATAGTGTTAAGAACCTTTTATCCAGGACGAACGGACAGTAAGCTCTCACTGAATGAAGCTTCACTTTATGTTTCAACAAGAGAATATTTGGTAGTCTTTGTCAAGAACGGCTTGATAAAGCGAGACGGGTAAGCCGTTTTACCGCGTCGTGTTTGCGGGACTGATAAGTACAGCGAATACTGGGCACGGGTCATAGCCACATATAGGAGACGCCGTTCTTCTTCAAGAGCTCCCTCTTCTCCGTTTCGATAAGAATCGAGGGCGTAGTCATGAGGGATCCCGCCGTCCACGCCGCTTAACACATATACATATTTATATTCCAATCCTTTCGCCCGATGAATGGTCGAAAGCTGGACACTGTCATGAAACTGTTTGCTGAGCTGCTTCATCTCTTTATTCATGGCGGTCATATGGTCTGCATGCTCGATTAATTCAGAAACCGTCTGGAATTTTCGAGCTACGACTTTTAAATCTCGCACGTCGTCGGAGCCTTTTTCCATTATATTTCCTTCATTTCCACGCTTTTTGACAAATTCTTCAAATCCCATATCTTTTTCGATCATCTCAAGAGCGGCAAGCGGTGATAGCGTCTTGAGTGAATCGAAGAGCGGTACAATTTTCTTTAGCTTTTTTTGCTGAAACGGCTGCAAATTTTCTAAAAAAGCTAAGGCTTTGACAAGGGAAACGTCATTCAAAATGCTGAAAGCTTTCACATCATTCAAAGCGGATTGTTTCAAAAATAACGACATGAGCAAATCCTGCATCGCTTTTGTATCATTGGGATTTATACTTAGGCGCAAAAATCCGAGCATACTTCGGACGATACGACGTTGGTAGAAAGATTCTGTATCTTGTTCCACCATAAATGGCAGGTTGGACTGCGTTAATCGTTCGAATACAGCCTGCGATGAAGAATGGGTCCGATATAGAATGGAAAAATCAGAAGGCTGCGCGCCTTGTTGAATTTTTTCTTTTATATCTGTCACAATCATGGTTGCCTCTTCTTCTTCATCATAAGGAAAAAACATGGTTGGATAGACGTTGTTATCGAACTGGGCGAACATCTTTTTTTCATATCTTTCTTTATTGAGAGCAATGACTTTATTGGCAGACGCGACAATATTATGAGAGGAACGATAATTTTCGCTCAAAGTCACCGTTTTTGTACCGGGAAAGTCATCTTTAAAGTTCAAAATAAAGGAAGGATTACTTCCGCGGAACGCATAAATGGATTGATCGTCATCACCGACAGCACATAAGTTAGCAGAACCTGCACTCAGCATTTTCATGATTTCATATTGGACTTTGTTAATATCCTGAAATTCATCTATTAGAAAATAACGCAATCTTTCTTGGTAACGTGCAAGAAGAGAAGGGTTTTCCTTTAACATAACATAGCACCCATACAGCATATCATCAAAGTCAAACAGATTTCCTTTTTGTTTTTTCGTTTCATAATGTTTATACAGGTAGTGAACCCGTTCTTCCCATTGACTTGCAGGACGCACGTCTGGCACAGCGGTCAACGTATTTTTCCAATAGCTGATTTGCTGCAAGGCCTGGTCGTAAGCAAATTCACGCTCATCTAAAAGAAGCTCTCGTCCGGCTTCTTTCACGATTTGTTCTTTTTGCCATTCCCATTTGAGAAGCCTGTCCATATTCCAGGCCTGCGGCTGAAAATGGGCAATCATTTTATAAAAAATACTATGAAAGGTACCGGAAATAAGTTTTTGAACAACAGCTGACGACATGAATGGATAATGAAGCAAGCGTTGTTTCATTTCTTTTGCGGCTTTCGCTGTAAATGTGACAAGCATAATAGAGCGAGGGTCAATTTTTTTCTCCTGGATCATATAGGCTGTCCGGGCTGTCAGCACTCGGGTTTTACCGCTCCCCGCTCCTGCCAAAATGAGAAGGGGGCCTTCAGTTGTCGTGACCGCATCCCATTGATAGGCATCCAGCACAATCCCTTTTTCCTTCAGAGAGTGAGTATAAGCATCGTTGTCGCTTGTTGTCGTAATAATACGTTTTTTAAAAGGAGGGAGAAAATCAACGGATGTGGAATTCTTCCAGGTAATGGAATTTTCGGGCAACTGAGCCTCAATAGGGCGTGATTTAGGTATCCGAAACCCATTTTGTATCGTCTGTTCCTCCTTCTTTTCTTCCCCTTTATCCGTCTGCAAGGAGGCAGCAGCTTCTGTTTCTTCGCAGGCTGCACGGCTGTGCGGAGCCGCTGCATGATAAAAATGGGGAGGCTGTTCAATGCCAAGATATAGTCTGACAGGTTGGCCGCAATGCTGACATGTTACTTCCTGACGCAAACAAGCCTCATAAATCAATTGGTATTTTTCGCGTGAAAGGCGGGATAAATGAATCTTTTTTCCTTTGTGTACTGCATGTTCCAGCAATAGTATCCTCCTCCTTTCCTTTATCCAGCTTTAATGGCTGGCAGCTTCTCTGCTTCGAGTGATATAGTCACGCTCAGCTACTGCTTAAAAAAAATAAGATATATGAAAACGGTTTTCCCTATCTTCACCGTAAAAAAAGTTTGTACAACAGTCAAAAACTATCATATCAAAACGTATCTTATAGTAAAAGACCCGGACCATTGTTATTAGTCAATCTATAAAGGGTAAATAAAAGTGAAGAAAGCATGGAGGAGGAAAAAACATGGGTTATATCTTGCCGATTCATCATGAGCAATATATTCAATATGCTAATCGTACCATTCCTGTTAAACACCAATATCAAAAGTTGACAAAAGTGATGAAACCAAGAATAGAAGGAAAATTGAATAATCCAGACACCCCTTTTGAGTTTACTGAAGAACGAGAAATGAACGTCCAGAAGACCACACCGAAGAGAACAGCTTACACACGGGAGAAAGTAGAAGAGATGTTTGCGCAGCTAACGGGAAAAGGGCGCTTAATTAACGAAGTGATTTAAATAATTTATTCTCTCCATTGACAAATGACAGAAGGGGAATAAAGGAAAGAAGGCAGTCACAATGCAGCTGATACAACAATATGGCTTGGCCTATATCATCAATAGCGGCTATATTCATCTACATGAACCAAAAGTGCTGTTTCACATCGAAGTGGAAGCACAGGTGATGAAAAAGAAATGAAAGCTATTACTACAAATAGGATAACCGCTCATTCATCTAGTGATCATGTATATATGGAACGTGATTACTAGATGAGTGAGCGGCATTTTATGTAATTGCTGCTCATTAACAGTTTAATTTATAGGGAAATCAGAGCCGTTTAATATGTTTCCACATGCAGGGAATTTCCATCTTCCCACTCGGCATATAAAACTTGGGAGTAGTGCCGGATACCTTTTTTGTGCAGCTCTTCTTGAAGCCATGTTTCATTGAGTCCGCTCATGGTTAAATTTTCTTTTAAAAGCCGGCCGTCACTAATGAAAGTGATGGGCAAAGCGGGCGGCTTATTTGACATATTATGATCGGCTCTTGTAGGCGTTGCGTACTCTGCCTTTTTCAAGACGCTTACCGTACCATTCGTTTCTAAAATGGCATATTCCACTTCCCGTAAGGAAAACGCGTCTTTCGCTCGAAGCAAATGCTGGAGTTGGTCAATGTCCAAATGATTTTTCTTCAGTTCGTCATATTGAATTTTTCCTTTATGGATGATAAGGGACGGTTTTCCCTCCAAAAAGCCCCGAATCCGAATATTCTTCTGTGTAATGATTTCGGTTGAAAAGATCAGTATCCCCCAAAAAGCTACGGCAAATAAAATTTCGGTCAAACCGATTTCATGGTCATAAAGAGCGTTTCCGACAAGTTCACCGAGAACAAGGGCCGAAATAAAGTCGAATGTTGTGATTTGGGTAATCGTCATTTTTCCAAGGAGCCTAGTCAAAAAAAACAGGCTGAAAAAGCCTACGAACAATTCGAGCGCTATACGTAAAAAATCCATATGCATTCTCCTAAACGACGTAATTACTATATAGCTTTGTACGGAATGGATCATTTTATGAATGCAAATCTGTCCAAAGAAAAAGAGACACGAAAAATTTTCGTGTCTCTTTCTTTACAGTTTATCCTGCTTTAATGGGCTCTGCACGACTATGCCTCAAGCCGTAAAAGACCCATATTCACCCTATATTTATCCAATATTTTCTATGAGCGTAACGTTTAGTGTTATGAAAACTTTTGTCAGATGAAGACACATACTTTAAGATAATGTTTTAACCATCGTGACATGGGGGATGCCGGCATCTAAAAACTCACCCGATACGGTTTCATAGCCGAGTTTTTGATAAAAGCCTTCGGCATGCGTTTGGGCGTTTAACTTGAGTTTATCCATTCCATGCTGGAGGGCGATATGCTCCATTTCCATCATGATGATTTTACCTGCACCGCTTTTTCGGTGGGAAGGCATGACACAAATGCGTTCTACCTTTCCGTAACCATCTACGATACGGAAGCGTCCTGCCCCGACCGGCTCTTTTGCATCGTATAGCACAACGTGTACGGCTTCATCTTCATATTGATCGATTTCCTCTTCAAGAGGAACTTGCTGCTCTTCGACAAATACTTGTTTACGAACATAAAAAGCATCCTGGAGTTCTTGTTCATTTGATGTTTGTTTAATGTTCAATTTTTTTATTCCTTTCCAAAACGAAATGTTTCATAAACGGTCCATGTATCATTATCCAATTGATACATCAAATGGAAACGATCCACTATTTCTGAATGGGATACATCGACAAGTTTTAATTGGCTGTATACATCAAGATGTTCATCATCGGAAAGTCCTTGACCGATGGTGATATGGGGTACGAAAGCATATGGAGATTCTTGTGATAAGCTACCTGTATGAAGTCGCTCATATAAATCTTCCAACGCTTCATTTTTTTCTACTTTAAAATATAGAACATTATTGACGGGGGAAAATGAGCTCACTTTTGTTACATTCAAGTTAAAGGGCTCTGTTGTGTTTGCCACTCTCTCTAATTCTTGAGAAATTTCCTTGATTTCGTTTTCTGATGCTTCGAAAGTTTCCTTTACAGTAAGATGTGGAGCAATCAACGCATAATGTGTATCGTATCGTTTTCGGTACGAATTTGCAGCATCTTGCAATGTTTTTGATGGAAATATAACAACTCCATATTTCATTGTTTGTCCTCCTCGGTGGATATGTGGATTGAACTAATTATAACAAATTTTCAAAAAAACATATGTGATAAATCCTATGCCGCTCATGCAGATAAAAAGCGGAACATGATTAGCACGTAAATCTGGACAAGACAGTGGATGTCCATAAATGTTATATATGCAGCATTTGTGTTAGTGCTCGTTTTAAATCAGGCTGCCAATATTTCCACTTATGATCTCCGGAAAATTCTTCGTAAAAGGTTTGAAACTTCCTTTCTGTTAGTAAAGCGTGAAGTTTTCGGTTAGGTGTTAGAAAATCGGAAAATTTCCCGTCTGTCATCTGAACATTCGTTTCGTCTTGGCCAATCACGTGATAGAACTCAAGCAGTGAAGGCTGCTCAAAAGATGAGACTTTATGCAGCACCGCATCATTTACAAATGGCGATTGCATAATGACTTTTCCGAATGTATGAGGATATGTAAGAGCGGTAAGAAGGGAAGCAGTCCCGGCGAGAGAATCACCTGCTAACACACGTGAGTGCCCCATTTGAAGCGTTGGATAACGCTCGTCTAAAAAAGGTACAAGCTCATGCGCTAAAAAACGAATGTACGCTTCATGCTGTTCACCATCGGGATGGTATTTCTTTCTGCGTTCTGCAACAGAAGAGTAAGGAATTCCGCAAAAGATGGTGTTGTGAATTATGTTCTCGCCTAATAGTTCCTCAACAAGACGGGGAATCCTTCCAAACCTATAATAATCTTGTCCATCTTGAGCAATCAGTAATGAATATTTGTAGAGCGGTGAAAAAGAAGCGGGTAAATAGATCAGCAAGGATATATCTTCCTGCAGTTCTTCACTATACAAAGAGAGTTCTTCGGTTTGTCCCACTTTTCTGTTCAAGTAAATCACCTCATCTTTGAAAGCGTTATCTACATTTTACCATATTGTGAAAGAAAATGTCTGTCTGAAAATTCTCCTATTTCACACATGGATGAAAAGGGTCATTTTCTTATTAGTGGCATTTCGGATGAAGGAGTCTAAAATGATAAAAATTAATATTGTTTTTTAATAAAGCTTATTCAATTGAAATAAGGCTCTGCTACAACCTCATTTTTCAGGAGCGGGATATTGTATAGAAACTGTTAATGGCCTTTTAATTTTTTGTTAAAAGAAACAGGCAATGGTTGGCATAGGAAATGAGATATGTCATTCTATAAATAAGAAGAAGTGAGAAGGGGAGAGGGAAATGAGCAGCAAAACATTTGTGCCGAGCAAGGATGTAACGAAAGCGACGTTTTTGGCGCTGGAGGAGCGCGGTGTATCCATTTTGGATATTGCAGAAATCGTCTATGAAATGCAAGCCCCTTATAATGAAGGGTTAACGGTGAATGAGTGTGCCCAAAGCGTTGAGCGTGTATTGCAAAAACGAGAGATTCAGCATGCGCTCCTAGTAGGCATCGAACTGGACAAGCTGGCAGAGCAAAAAAAGCTGTCCGAACCTTTGCAATCCATTGTAGATCAAGATGAGGGACTATTTGGAGTGGATGAAACGATTGCGCTTGGAGCCGTTTTGACATACGGAAGTATCGCGGTAACAACATTTGGTCACCTAGACAAGTGTAAAATCGGCATTATCCATCAATTAAATGAGAAGAAGGAAAATTGTGTCCATACGTTTCTCGATGATTTAGTCGCCAGCGTTGCAGCATGCGCTGCAAGCCGGATTGCCCATCGCTACCGTGATGAGATGGAGGCTGCTGAAGAAGAGGAAGTAGTTTAAATATAGTAAAGCCGACAAACCAGAATGGTATGAATAGAGTGAAAATCGGATCGAAAAACGATATTTAATAAAAGGCCCGTCACTGAAATTTTGGTTTTCACGACGGGTCTTTTAGGGAGGATAACGAAATAGAGTTGCTTTTTGCTCTATTTCGTTATCCTCTCTTTTAGTTTTAATTGCATAAGACGGCTGATAGAGCTCATGCCTTGTTTTTCATAAAACCGAATGGCTTTCTCGTTGAATTCCCATACATTCAGCTGCAGCGCAAAGGCTTTTTGCTTAAGGGCCCATTTCTTTGTTTGTTCAAACAATCCTGCACCGATCCCGAACTGATGATAAGCCTTTTTTACTCCAAAATAGTCAATAAAGGCCGTACATCGTTCTTCCTCTTCAAAGGGGTACGTTGCATAGAGGAGTTCAACAAATGAATAGCCGACGATTAAACCGTTCAATTCTGCTACAATGATGACGTGATAAGGACTTGAAAGATACGATTGAAACTTGTAGGGAGACATGGATGGGTGGCCGGGAGGAAACATATCCGGAATTGCATTTGAATGAAGCTCGTCAGATTCGCTCAATATAAGTGAAATTCCGGTATAGTCATAAACGGTTGCTTTACGATATATAATTTTCATTCGCATACCCCGCCTAAAAAATTAGTGTTCCTTCATTATATGCAATATTTCTTTGAAAGGTTTTTATCGCTTATTAACGGGCAGCCAATCATGATAAAAATGAACACAACAGTTTATTGTCATGGGAGTAGGACCCCCGCCGCATTATCTTTTCAGAAACAGTAAACCTGGCTGTATGGCCAGGCTTACTGTGTTAGATTAATTTGAAAGTATTTTTCCAGCAAAGCGGGAATTTCATCGCTTTGCACTTCCATTTTCTGTTTGCCTTGGTCGTTTGTCGTGATTAAAGTGGTCCCTGACAGCGTGATTCTTCCCGTTTTTGTCGCGATCGTCGTTAAGTTCGTCTTTGTAAACGGAGAGTCGGGAGATGTTTGATTGAACTCACACATCGGGGCAAATTGTTCGAGTTTTTTCTTGTCTGTCGTAAAACGGTATTTCGTTTTCCATGATTTTTCTTGCTTTTGTAAGTCATACGTCATGCTATCAAGCTGCTTAACACGATAGACGCTGCGCACATCCTCAACGGTTTCGCCTGTAAGCGGAATCGGCTTGCGGACAGAATCCCCAAATCCCACATCCACAAGATACGTCCGCTTATCGAGATGAACGAGGAGGGTGGCATGACTGTCTTGAAGTGCCCATGACCCGTTTTCCTTTTGAACTGTTGCAGAAATTAAATGGGCATCAAATCCAAGCTGTTCCAACAGCCAGCAAAACAATCCGTTCAGTTCATAGCAAAATCCCCCTCGACGATGCTCTACGATCTTTTGATAAAAGCGCTGAACGTCTAAAAGGATAGGAGTTTGATAAATAACATCCAAATTTTCAAAGGGGATATGAAGCATGTGCTGTTCTTGCAGATGGTATAAATAGTCAAGTGTTGCTTCTTTTTCCTTTTCCGCAGCAAAACGATTCAAATAAGCCGCTTTATCCATGGCTTTTTCACCTCCAGCATTCCTTAAAAACAGTTTAGCAAATACAAGAGACTATTTACTATTTTAAAGAACTATATAGATCGATTTAGAAAATTTGACATGACCAGAAGGCGGTCATGTCAAATTTTCTAGACCTTTAAGGGCATATTCGAGTTATCTAAATAACCGATTGTGAAAGTCTTCCAATAGGATAAAGATGTGTCGAGTTATTAAGTGGAATGTATATAAAAAGGTAGTTGACAAGAATAGTATTGAAGAATATAATAAAAACAGTTACACAACATCACATCACGATTCCGTAGCTCAGCTGGGAGAGCGCTACCTTGACAGGGTAGAGGTCGCTGGTTCGAACCCAGTCGGAATCATTATACCAATTGTATCAAGGGTTGAACGGTGTTTTTAAACTTGGTACTGTACAATGGTTGTAGTGATAATTACTACAATCAAGGAAGACCACTTCACTAATTTAAGGTGAGGTGGTCTTTTTTATGTTATTAAAATTTGCTGTTCAAGACTTTTTAGATGACCGAGAATTTAAAAATTTATCTCCTACTACAATTTCAAGTTACAAAGAAATTCTTAAACAGTTCCAGAGTTTTTGTAACGACAACGAAATTGTAAATGTCCAAGATATTACCCCTAATGTAATTAAGAAATTTCTACTCCACTATCAGAAAAAAGGTAACAACGCTACAACAACCAATTCCAAACTTCAAAGGGTAAAGGCCTTTTTAAACTACATGATTGAGATTGAGGTAATAGAAAAGAACCCTGCTATAAAAATCCAACGTGCTAAAGAAGATATAAAGATTGAAGTGTTTTCAGATTATCACATTAAACAAATGCTGAATTATTACAAACGGATTAAACAACGTGAAAAAGCATTTTATGCGTATAGAGATTATTCCATTATTGTTTGCTTGATTTCTAGTGGGATTAGATTATCAGAAATGTGTAATTTACGTTGGACTGATATTGATTTTAAAAACAATTCAATGAGTATTTATGGAAAATCCCGTACATACGAAACAATTCCCATTACAGGAAAATTAGTAAAGGAATTGTCTGCCTATAAGGTGTATTGTGAACAGTTTTTTGGCATTGAGAACTTAAATGACTATGTATTTACGAATCGTTACAATAAGAAGCTAACACCAAATGCAGTACAGAATGTATTTAAACGACTAGCAAAAATCATGAACTTTAGAGATGTAAGATTATCTAGCCATACTTTTAGACATACATTTTGTCAGCGTTGTATTCAATCAGGAATGAGTACATTTGCTGTTCAACGTTTACTGAGACATTCATCTATCTCAGTAACAGAACGCTATGCTGCTATGTGGGGAAATGATTTGAAAGAACAGAATGATAGATTCAATCCACTAAACACGTTAGAGATTTAATCAAAAAAGCTTATTTAAAAAGAAAAAAGCCACGTGTTACCAGCACGTGACCAAGAATCTGCAAATAGAATTTCAAACTAAATACGGACAACCGTATAGTCAACCTTCATTTTATCGAAAAAAAATAGATGATGCAAGGCTTATTAAGTATTGCCTTTTTTTGAAGGATGAGTTAACTGCGGTGTTTCCGTTGATATTTGGGGGAGAACTACACAATGCAGTCAGGAAACATTGAAAACTTTAAGCAACTATCACAATTTAGAGATATAAAAGATTTTAATAACAACATCGAACAGTGGATGATTGAAGTTAAAGGTCAGTTTACAAAGTCAGAACTGGTTGCTTTAAAACGCCTTATTCGTTTTTCCGCAAAGGTTGCTGGTGTATGTAATGCGAAAATTGGAACAGTTGTTTCAGCTACCCATGAAGATAATGGTGTTGGAATTTCAAGAAGCACTTTTAAACGTATGATTGCAAAAGCTAAAGAATTAGGTTTGTTATTGGTACATGATACAGTACGGAAAAATGGTTCTAAATCGAGTAATGTATATGTGTTCAATCGTTTTCAATTACGTGTTGAACCATCTTTTGAACCGTGTTCCGAACCATCTGAAAGCAAAAAATTGAACCAACCACAAACTGACAACCTTTCTAAAACTAACAACCAAAATAAAATTAAACGTAATGAAGCAGGTAATGTAAATGAACACGAAGTAATTCTGGATGTATCTTTTGTGAGTGAAAAAGTTCCTGTACAGTTTACTGATCTTGTTAGAAACTTTTTTAATGATGCAAAAAAAATTGAAGAGTTTTGGAAGTTAGTAACTATTTCTGCAAAGAAAAATAAAGTTACTAGTGACATTGTTAATACGGCAATTAAAGCTTTCAAAGTGTTGGTTAGAAAAATAAAATTTAGTAAGGTCAAAAACATTTATGGCTTCTTTTTCGGTATTTTAAATAGGCAGTTTAAAAAGACATATTGGACTGAAATGTTTAATACCTGGTGGAATTATATAGATAAATAAGAGTTATATTGCATACGTAATTTTTTTATATCTCTTTTACAAAAGATAGCAATTATATTGTATGATTACCTTAAATGTTATTTTTAGTAAAAGGGGAATTTTTAGATGGAAAAATACAATAGAACATACACAGAATTATACTCTAAAGCATCTTTATGGTGGCCAAGCGAATTAACTGCACTCGAAGCATCTACAAGCATTATTCCAAAGTTAATTGAAACACAAGATCGTTTTGTATCCATTTTAAATTTAGCTGATTCTCAGCCTGAACAAATTTTTTCTATTATTGAATCTGCCAATTTTCCTGCTAATCTATTTTTAAAACATCTAGTTGTCCTATCTGACGTTAGCGGTGAAATGCTTCAAAGAATTAATGACAATTTTACAAGTATATTTCCTGATGGAAGTGATTTTAAATATTATTGGAAAGAAACTTTATACGAATATACATTTAAAGCCTTACCTTGTGCTAATAAGTTAAACAATAAAAAACTTTTCATTGATGGTTCGGGTTTATTACAGGAAAAATCTCTAGATGATTTAACAAAAGACGTTATTATGATATTATTATATGGTTCCAATGCAGAAAGCGAGATTACTTCTGAAAACTTAAGTAAATGTATGATAAGTAACCTCTTGGGAAAAAAGGAAGAATTAGATGAATTTATTAGACAAAGATATATTCATGTAAGTAGAATTACTGGTGGTGCAGCCGCAAATTCTTTAGGACAAATTGCACAAAATTATGTAATAACCTTTCTGAAGGACAAATTATCTGATGAATATTCAGTTGTTAGCAATGGCCATATTCCTGGGGTGACTCACAATGCTGGTCGTACTGAAACAACATTTGATGTAGTAGTATCTAAGAATCAAAAGGCAGTTGCAGTAGAAATTAGTTTTCAAGTAACTACCAATAGTACGATTGAAAGAAAAGCCGGACAAGCAGAGTCTAGATATGAACTTGTCACCTCAAGTGGTAATTTTATTGCTTATATAATTGATGGTGCAGGGAACTTTCAAAGAAGAAGTGCAATTACTACTATTTGTGAGAATAGCCAGTGTACCGTTGCATTTACAGAAGAGGAACTTACAGTATTAATTGATTTCATAGAAACTAATTTACCGTAAGGGATTGGAGATGTTATGGTAATTAAATTTGTTGATTTATTTGCAGGTATCGGGGGTATACGCTTAGGTTTTGAAAATGCAATGAAGAACTTTGGAATTGAAACTAAGTGTGTACTATCTAGTGAAATTGATAAAAATGCTTGTGAAACATATCAGTTAAATTTTAATGAAACACCAGAAGGTGATATTCATTTTATAGACGAGATAGATGATTTTGATTTCCTTTTAGCTGGTTTCCCTTGTCAGCCTTTTTCGTATGCTGGTAAACAAAGGGGATTTGGTGATACTAGAGGAACTCTATTTTTCGAAATTGAAAGGCTGCTTGAAAAATACAGACCTACGGGCTTTCTTTTAGAAAATGTCCGTGGATTGGTATCTCATGATAAAGGAAGAACCCTTTCTACCATAATTGAAAAGTTAGAAGCACTAAATTATAAAGTAAACTATTTAGTATTGAATAGTAGCAATTTTGGGATTCCGCAAAATAGGGTTAGGATTTATATTGTTGGTTTATTAAATAAGTATCCTAATTTATCGCTTGAAAGTGATACTGGTTCTTCAGACTCCCATGAATTTAAAAAGAAGCAACTGTCACTTTTTAATGAAGATAAATATAATCATCTTACCGTTAAGAATATTCTTGAAACTGATAAAGAAGTGATGGAAAAATATAAGTGTACGGATAAATTTATAAATATGTTATCTAAAGTCGTTGGTAATGAATTTAATTCACTGCACGGTTATAGGTTAATTGATTATAGAAATGGAAAATCAATTCACTCTTGGGAACTAGGTCTCAAAGGGGATTGTAGCCAGGAAGAAATTGAATTTATGAATGCTTTAATTGCAAATAGAAGAAAGAAAGTGTTTGGTACTGAACAAGATGGGAAAAGACTTACAATAAATCAAATTCGAACTTTCTTCGATGTACCAAATTTACAAGAAATAATTGATTCACTGCTTGAAAAGGGATATATAAGTGATGATGGTGAAAAGAAATATAATCCGGTAGCAGGAAATATGTCCTTTGAAGTCTTTAAATTTCTTGATCCTGATAGTATTTCCATTACATTGACCTCTGCTGACTCACATAGATTAGGAATTGTGCAAAATAATATTCCACGACGCATAACTCCTAGGGAGTGTGCAAGGTTACAGGGATTTCCAGATTACTTTAAATGTCACCCTAATGATAAATTTGCTTATAAACAGTTTGGTAATTCAGTTTCAGTTCCCGTTATAGAAAAAGTGATCTCTGATTTGGTTAGTAATAATATTGAGTTTTTTGATAAACATTTTAATGTGAAGAAAGAAGTTACCAAATCTTAAATCTAAAGAAGCATCCTTTTTGGGGTGCTTTTCTTGTTTTAGTATGGTATTTGGTGAAGCATACAGCGTATGCAGAAGAATACACACTTTTCGGCATCCGTGTAATATTGTCAGTAAATCCCAACATAGTAAGTTCGATAATATACTTTTCTTTGATTTTGCTGAAATACTCTAGTCTCGTATTAGTATTATGCAAATTTTTAAGTTCTATAATCTCATTGTAAGTAATACCGTCAATTGCTTTGACTGCAATGATCTATAATAACTCTATATGTGTATCCGATTCTTAATTCAATTCTTTTTTCATTGTAACTTCTACCTTTTCTTGTTTAAGTTTTTTCTTTGATATTTACAACCCTAAAACAATGAAACATAGATTTCCAGATAAAGCAAATGAGTGGCCAAATTTGGAAATTAAATGTAGAACATGGTTACTTTTTGTGGTAATTTGTAGATATAGAGGAAATTATAGGTAATTTGGGGGAGTGTATATTGAAATTAGAAAAGGTTATATTAGAAAATTTCAGGTCGTACAAAGAGAGAGTTTCAGTTGATATGGATGACTTGACAGCCTTTATCGGTAAAAATGATATAGGGAAATCAACTATTCTTGAAGCGTTGGAAATATTCTTTAACAATGAGATAGTTAAGATTGGACAAGATGACTTATGTGTTCAAAGTACAGATACTAAAGTAAGGATAGGATGTGTATTTTCAGATTTACCTACGAACCCTATTAGTATTGATACAACTGCAATTACTACTTTACAGCAAGAGTATCTTCTTAATGAACAAAATCAACTAGAAGTACATAAAGTATTTGATTGCAGTAAAAAGACTGTACCACACGAAGTTTTCTTAGTTGCCAATTACCCTTCTGAACATTCGGCTTCTGATCTACTGGATTTAACCAATGCACAATTAAAGAGAAGAATTACAGATCTAGGCATTGAAGAGACAGGTATTGATCTCCGTTCAAATGTTAGTATGCGTCAGGCAATTTACAAATCGTTTGAAGATTTAAAGCTAGAATTAAGGGAGATTCCTGTTACAAAAGGTGATGCAAAATCTGTGTGGGAGAAATTGAAACATCAATTACCTATGTATTCTCTTTTTCAATCAGATAGGCCAAGCTTAGATGGAGATTCAGAAGTACAAGACCCAATGAAATTAGCTATAAAGGAAGCATTAACAACAGTTGAAGAAGAATTAACCAAAATAAAAGAAACTGTTAAAAGAAAAGCATTAGAGGTTGCGGCTAACACAGTAGAAAAGTTGAAAGATATGGATGAAACATTGGCAAAGCAATTAACGCCACATTTCGCTGAAGAACCTAAGTGGGATAAAGTGTTTAAAATGTCATTAGATGGTGATAATGATATACCTATTAATAAAAGAGGAAGTGGCGTAAGAAGGTTAATCTTGCTTAACTTTTTTAGGGCTGAAGCAGAACGAAAGTTATCGGAATCAGGAAGTAGGAGTGTGATATACGCTATTGAAGAACCCGAAACTGCACAACATCCTAGCAATCAAATATTGTTAGCTGATGCCTTAAAAGCACTCTCTCAAAACGATAAGACACAAGTAATTTTAACAACACATGTTCCCGGATTTGCTGGTTTACTTCCAACTGAATCCCTAAGATACATTAAAGAAGGTACATCAGGCAAAGAGGTTCAAAATGCTGCTGAAGGTGACTTTGTAATAAATGAAATTGCAGAGGCTTTAGGTGTTTTACCGCCACCAATTGATGAGAATGTAAAGGTAGCAGTTTTTGTAGAAGGCGTACATGATGTAGAATGTTTAAAAACATTGAGTGAAATAATTAGTCGTCATAATCAAGCTGTTATTAGTTTAAGTGGGAGTAGTAAAATTTTGGTGTTACCTTCAGGTGGAAGTACATTAAAGGGATGGGTAGAAAACCAATATTTGAAGGCATTGGGTATACCTGAAGTTCATATCTATGACCGTGATGAGAAGATACCACCAAAATATCAAAAGTGGTGTGATAAGATTAATGCACGTGGAGATGGTTCAGTGGCATTCATCACTCAAAAGAGAGAAATGGAAAATTATATACATCCTGCGGCGATTAAAGCAGTATTGGATGTTGATATTGTTTTTACACCAGAATGTGATGTACCAAAGTTAATTTCATCATTGATAGAACCTAATGAAGGTACAATAAAGAAACTACTGAATAATGAAGTAGTTAAATTAATGACGTATGAACAAATTTGTGAAATGGATGGTCAAAAAGAAATTGAACATTGGTTAGAAACAATTTCAAATTTCTGTCTAGAATCAGTATCAAATTCATAGAAAATATAAAACCCCTTGTTAATCATTCCAGTAACGGAACAAAAGCAAGGGGTATTGCTTTATACAATTTATTAAGTTTAGATGCTTCCTTTATCAGTGAACGAGTACAAGCCCAATTTACTAACCTTGTGAAATGTTATTACAACGATACTTTTATGACGTTTGTATGAAGAGATTTAGGGTTAGATGTTGGAGAGACTTATTTAATGCTTTATGGGAAGGTGAATAAAGGTTTAGTTCATATTGCTGCTGATATTTGTTCTCTCCGTCTTTTGGTATCAAGTAAGGAGGCAGTCATTCTTACCATGAAGAAGTTGAATTTTAGAGGTATAAGGATATAAGAATTAATTATTCCCCCCTAACATTTATGAGTATCCGAATGGTTTTAAGTGCAATTTATTTTATAACGACGTAATCAAAAATGTTTACTTTCTTCCAGTAAGGTATTTATGACTATAGTTGGATACTTCTTTTTTGTTGAATTTAAAAGTATGGTTGACTTAAAATTAGGACAGGATTTAGGGAGTGAAGAACGATATATAGGGTTTTGGTATATATAAAAGTAGAATAAAGACCTAAAACCTTTGAATGATAGGGGGACTATAGTATGCCGTTAATTACAGAACAACGCATTAGGCAATTAGGAAAAATAGAACTGGCACAAAAAGGCTTTTTTACAAAAAAAAGTGAGATTCTATCAGAACAAGCAAAATTTAATATGTTTGATATCTTTCTTTCCCATGCATATATGGATAGGGAATTAATCTTAGGCTTAAGAACATTTTTTATCTCGTTGGGGTATAAGGTGTATATTGACTGGATAGACGATGAAGAACTTGACAGATCAGATGTTACCAAGGAAACTGCAAACAAGTTAAAAGGACGAATGGGCCAAAGCAAATGTTTATTATATGCAATAACTGAAAACTATGTTAATTCTAAATGGATGCCGTGGGAATTAGGTTACTTTGATGGAAGAGAAGGAAAGGTTGCTGTTTTACCATTAGTAAAAAGTGGAACGGAATATGAATACAAAGGTACTGAATATGTAGGTTTGTATCCTTATGTTAAAGATATAGGTAGCACTAGTGCCAGTCTATATGTATATGATGATAAGGGTAACTACGTTAGTTTACATAGCTGGATGGATGGTGCTACTCTAGGTTAAACCATGATTTGGAGGGAGAGAACTTGAACGAAAATAAAATTAAACATCTTGAATTTATTCAGAATGTTATAACACGAATGGCCCAAAATTCTTTTTTACTAAAAGGATGGTCTGTAACTATTATTGTTGGTATCTTTGCCTTTGCAAATACAAAAGAGATGGATGCTAAATATTTATTAATTGCCTATATTCCAGTTGTCTGTTTCTGGTTTTTGGATGGTTTTTTTCTACATCAAGAAAGATTATTTAGAAAGCTGTATGACGATGTAAGATGCAAAGAAGAAGCTAATATTGATTATTCGATGAATACTTCACCTTATATAAATGATGTTAGTTCATGGGTTGGTGTTTGTTTTTCAACAACACTACTATTTTTTTATATTCCACTTATCATAGTTATCCTTATTGCAATATTGGTTTTACCTAATTTGTAGAAACATGTGAAAATAAGTATACGATGCTAATGTGCAGTTTTTAAGTAATTTGTACAGTTGGATTCTTGTGGGTGTTGCAGTTGTGTTAGTTAGAACATTAGTTAAAGCTAAAAAGTAAGTGGGGGAGTCAGTTTCGTTAGCTAGTTGGAAATAAATTATAAAGATTTAGTTAACTTCATGCGGTTTGTCTTATTGTAAAAGGAACTTTTTGTTATGATATATGTGATTACTTTTCTTTCTAACCGAGTACTTGAACAAAAAGGCTGACTATCATGGGGGATAGTTGGCTTTTTTGTTTTTAATAAATCCAAAAAGCTGTCATAATGGTACTCTAAACTGTAAAATAAGGTGGTGAGGGGGTTTATCATGACTCAAAGAATTAATCCTAAAATTGACGATGATATGTATTTGTTGAAACAGAGTGATCTACCAGAGGACTTACGTGATTTACTAAATCAAGCACACAAATTCTACTTTGAAAATGACGAAAAACAAGCAAGACGATTAATTATAAAAATTAAAGAAGAATGTTTGCGAAAGGGAATTAGAATATATCGGGAGGATTTTTCTTAAAAAGAAAGCCTACCAGCTATTAGGCCAGTAGGCTACAAGTCTTTTTTATTAGCGAACTTCTTTAAGTATTCCAATTCATCCGGCTTGTATGTTCCGGCCACCAGTCGCTTAATTTCATCTAGGGATAGCTGAAGATAGACGTTATTAAATCTGTCCTTATGATTCGGTATAGGTGCAGTCTTTACGTCCAAATTGGTGTATACACCGTTTCTACGTCCAGCATTGTATTGTATCTGCTGTAACATCACATCAACATCTTTGAGTTCTCGAAGGGCTTCACCTTCTTTAATCATCGCTTGGACATATTCATATTTAACGTTCATAAGACGGCTGTAACATTTTTGTTCTTGCAACTGGTATTCATCACGAAATAAGCTTTCTAACTTCGTTGCTTCATCTGCAGCTGTCACTTTATAACGCTGAAGCACGTTTTGAAGGACGATGATTTCCTCTTGAAGTTGCTGATATTCCTTTTCTACCTTCTCCAATGATTTACGCAGTTTATTTTCATGACTACTGTCACCAGTCATCACCCTACGTTCTACAGCTTCAGGCAACTCCTTGCCTTTGATATATTCAATCTCCATTTTCAACGTTTTAACACGTTCAGTTCCGGCAGTGATCCGTTCCTGAATTTCATTCACTTTGTCGGTATATTCAGCCATGAACTTTAAAACCTTATCTTTAATCATGTTAGTCACTCCTATTCTTCAATGACGATTAAATCAGGATAAAGCAGTTGTAATGTATAAACATCTTCTCGTTTAACATTTTTAACGATACCATCAACGAATTTATATCCGCAACGGTGGCCGTTGAATTTTGTGGCAATCGTCTTATTTCCGTTTACTCGAATGGCAGACGGGAGTTGTACCGTCACGTGTTTTTGTTTCTGATAATACTCTTTGACGTACTCTAATCTTTCTTTACTCATTGTCATCACTCCCTAAAGTAAAAACTTGAAATTCTTCTACGTAGTATCTTCCGTCTCTGTCCGCATAACCTTTGATACTGCGGTATATCGTTCTGTGTAAGGCCGGAAAATAAAGTTTCCTTTCAATCAATATCCGTGCTATACGGTTGTATTTACGTTTGTCATCCGCTTGTTTTAAGCTGGTTAAGTTAACGACAGCTTTGCTTTTATGTTTGTTTAGAAGGCTGGTAAACACGTTATGAATGTGGGGGTTCAAATTTTGAAGTGAATCGTGGCCAAAGTTAAGTTGGAACTGATCCAACTGCTTCACCAGTAAATCAATCTTTAAGTTTCTTTCTTCAGTACTGATATCTCCAACGTTCCACTCGCTTGAAATATCCGTCAGTTCTTGGATTAACTCATCTATCAGAATCAATTATTTTCACCCCTTTTTATGCAACAAATGATGTATTAAAAACAGTTCTAAATCTTCCATTCCGTAGCTTTTAAACAATTCATATATAAGCTGACGTTGATAGTCCTTAAAGGCATCATGTTTCATCAGATAGACGATATTCTGTTTGCTGCAGTGAAACTTAAATGCCAGGGCAGAGTACTGAATATCATAGATTTTCAATAGGGCCGAGATAGTCGGGCTGTCTAGCAGTTCCAACACATCTTTTTGGTTATTCATCGTTAAATCACCCCAGTTTCATCCGGCCACAGCCGACTAAATAAAAAATAAAACGGCAACAGGGGAAAGCCTGTTGCCGTTCACTTGAAAGCACCCGTAATCATCTAAAGAATGGCTTTAAACAAAAAACTTACCTTAACTCTCTTTGCACGCACAAAGTCCGTAGCCGAATGAGATCGGCCTTGTCACCTTTAACCACGTTCAGGAAGCCGAAAATACTACAAGATTTTTCAGTGTTCACAAAACTGTAATAATTTAGATTGGATTCTTCCAACAATCCGTTTAGCTTGCTGGCGATATTTCAGACCTGTAGAAAGACATATATCATCAAGTGTTAATTTTTCGATATTGTCACTATTCAAGAAAAGGTTATACACTTTCATTTCTTCTTCATCTAGTGTTTTAACAGCTTGTTCTAAAGAGATACGCAAGATGATGCTGTTTTCTAAGTCAAACGCATCTTTTTCTTCACTATAAGAGTTTAAGATGGTAGCACGATGAAATTCGGTGTTAGTGTGACTATTTCTATCCTTGGTTAATCCTTCATTACGAAGTAAATCAATACAAGCGTTTCTAGTATTAAGTTTTAGCCGTTGATACAAGAAATACTTATCCTTATAGCTGTAGTTAATAATAGTTTGCCAAGCTTTTTCATAAGCAACAGATATGAAGTCATCCTTTGAAATCCGAGTACTATACTTTTTGGGATTGTAAAATACGTATGATAAGATTTGAATCAATTCTTTTATGATTTCAGGCTTATTCGTTTCATCCTCACTTTTACAGGCGTTGGGTTCAAATAAATCATCAATAGGAATCTTCTTAGTGTAGTAGTCAATATATAGATATTCCAAAGAGATGATTTTATCCCTATCCTTACTACACCTGATTTTCTTTAATTTTTGGTTATAAACCATCTGTACATAATCATTGAATGTTACCCTCTTTATCAGTTTACTGTTTTCCGTTTTTATCAATTTCTTTCACCATCCGTTATTTTTTTCAGGAATCTTGTTACAAATGGTGTATAGTTGTCGTTTATAAATACGAGTGTTCATTAAGGAACACACTATATACACTCACATAAATAACGGGATAACTATGACAAACAGACATTAAAGAAAACAATATAAAGTCATAAATAATGAGATATGCTTGCTTTTCAGGTGTAGTAAAGAAAGTTGAAAAGGGCGGTAAAGAATTTTAACTGTATCAGTACTAATGTCAGTACTAGCTTTAGTATCAGTATCAGTATCAGTATCAGTATCAGTATCAGACATAGTTTCCCTTTGTCGGCATTAAACAGTGGGTAGCTGGTGTAATACAAGAAAGGGCAGGAAAATGTCAGGATACAAAAAATCTTTTTACACTAAAATGCAGTAGTATCAATACTTCAAGCAATTGGATAATGTCATGAAGTGGGCAGAAGATGACTTCATTACCAGGGGCCACGGATTTTAACAAAATAAAAAAGAGGTTAACCGCTATCAGTTAACCCCTTGTACCTTCTTTTTAGCCCTAATCAGGGTACTTTTCGATATTCCTGTAATTTCCTCAACTTGTTTGTATGAATGAGTTTCTAACAGTTCCAAAGCGTGATCTATCTGCTTCTTACTGTACTTGTTAGGTCTGCCTTCTCTAAAATCCTCACGTTGCTTAGCAATGGCTTTTCCTGCTTGGGTACGTTCTACAATCATATTCCTTTCATATTCAGCAAAAGCAAAAAATACTTGTCTCATTAGTTTGTTGTTGGAAGTATTGTCTAAAATTATTCCCATATTGTCTATGATGACTTTAACACCTCTATCAATCAATTCAGAAACGATTTTCTCACCTTCAATAAGTGTTCTAGCGAAGCGGTCAAGTTTAGTAACAATCAGCGTGTCGCCAGCTTGGAGTTTTGCAACTAATTCATTAAATGCTGGTCTGTCCATAGTTTTCCCTGTGAAGGCTTCCTGTACTATCTCATTACAGTTATAGCCTTCCAAAATTCGTAGCTGGTCTTTTAAGCTGTTACCGTCCTTAGCCTGTCCGTATGTACTTACCCTTGCGTATCCATAAATCATTGTTTTTCCACCTTCACTTTTGAATATGAGTTATGACACCAATTGATACCTTGATAATACTGGACTTTAAAAACAGTGTCAATACTTTTAAGTTATGACACTGATAAAGGCAAGGATAACAGATGATGGGTAGAGAATTTTTGAATATTAATAATCAAAATGATAAGGAGGATATGGAAGCCCCCCCATACGGGGGATACCTCCCCTGTGGATTCGCCAAAAGGGCTGAAAACAAATTTCATATCAAAATTGTAATCTCGGCCATGGCCAGAAAAAGATAATCTGTTGTTAGTTCCGGCTACTTATTTATTTTTTAATTTTTTTAGGTGTTACCATATCTTCGTAAAAATAATCTATAAGCTTGGAAATTCAGATGTAACTGAAATTAATGCAGAAACAATTTTTATCAGAGATAATAAACTAGTGCTACGTCTTGCTGATAAATATGAAAAAGTAAGAAGAAACGCTGATTAATTTCAGTGTTTTTTTATTTACCCATTCCAGCTGCTGTCTGAAATTAAAAATTTACTCGTTACTTTTGTGTAAACACATTACATCAAAGGAGAGGTTAAAATGTCAGAATTACAGTTATTCAATTATGGGTTGCAGGAAGTACGTACAGTTGTAAAAGATGGGGAAGTATGGTTTGTAGCTAAAGATGTGTGCGATATTTTGGAAATCAGAAATGTATCTGATGCAACTTCTAGTTTAAAACCTAACTTCAAAACCAGTATCGTTTTAACCGATACTGGTTCAAATTATAAAACTAACGCTTTGATAGTGAGTGAAGCTGGTTTATATAAACTTGTATTTAAGTCACGTAAAAAAGAAGCTGAAAAATTTACTGATTGGATTGCTGAAGAAGTACTTCCTTCTATCCGTAAGCACGGTGCATATATGACACCAGCAACAATCGATGCCATGGTAAGCAATCCTGATTTATTGATACGACTGGCAACACAATTAAAAGAAGAACAGCAAAAGCGTAAAGAAGTTGAACAGCAAGTTAAAAAGCTTTCAGAGGAAAACGACGTTATGGAAATGGTAATTGCAGAAAGTCAGCCTAAGATAACGTATTATGACACGATTCTAGATTCAAAAGGCACTATGACTATTACAGAAATTGCACAGGATTACGATTTAACAGCACAACAGTTGAATGAGTTATTGAGAAGTAAAGGTGTCCAATATAAACAGGGTAAACGCTGGATATTAACCAAGAAGCATCAAGGTAATGGATATGTTGATAGTAAAACTATTCATATTAAACAGGGTGACTTCACTAAAACACAAATGCGATGGACGCAGAAGGGGCGTTTGTTTATTCATGACATTTTAAAAAAGAATGGCATAGTTCCAATAATCGATAGAGAAGAGGGGGAAGTATTAACTAATGTGTAATGTAACTATTTCTGCTAGTGAAAAGCTGATAAAGGAAAACAAACGCTTAAGAAAATTAAATCAAGCGTTAGAAATAGAAATTAAATTTTTGAAACAGGCGATAGAAAATAACGATTATGAGTATGATGAATTGAGAAGGTATATTCGACAACTCGAAGAATACGTGAAATTTCAAACACAGTCGGTCGGGTATGGCGTTTATTGATATATAATACTAAGAAGGAAAGGGTGCTGCCTATCGGTAGCATCTTTTCTATTCAGTCAAATAACGGTTTGTTTCAGTTAAGACACTATAACATGAATGGTTATTGATGTATAAAGCGTATATAAAATAAAAAGATGTAAAGATAGTGCGATCCACGTGGTGATACTCTTCTTTTAGTAAAGTCAAAATAAATTTGACTACTTTACAGGGAATTATAACCACATTATAATGAAGATAATTATAAATGAACGTGAAGTGGTCAACCAGTTTAAATGTTGATTGACCCATTGATACATAAAGATTCTGACTGTACCACCTTGACAGGGTAGAGGTCGCTGGTTCGAACCCAGTCGGAATCATATACTAAGCGTAAAGCCACGTTTGACAACGGTTCAAGCGTGGTTTTTTCGTGACTTGAAACATTGACTTATACGACTAGATTGCGGACTACCACAAAACTGTATAACGGTCTATTTTAGGCGTTCTTCTATTCCAAATTTAACGGATAGGGGGGCGCCTATTTTTTATGCCTAAAACGAACAGATTGAAAGGGAAGAACGTTAAGAGCGACCACCGAACAGTACGAAGAAAAGTCCATCCACTTGATACAAAAGAGATTGGTAAAGACGTTATTCGCGGTTATATCACCTTCACGTTGAGAGAAAAGGTGATATAGGAAGGTCACAGGTTCAAAGCGGAAGATTTCCAAACGACCGGATTTTCGCCATAAACCGTAAACACTCCATTGAAAATGGTCGAACTATTCATTCGCTTCTTATTACGAATGGGGGAACCGGAGTTTCCTTCTTAATTTTGGTGACCTAATTATAAATATAGATTTTCAGCAATCGAGACATTATGTTGAATAAGGTTACATGGAATTTCAATATGTTATTATAATCTAATAACTAATTTCAAGAACGGAGGTCGAGTGTTTGATGAATGTTATTGTTACTGAATATAATAAACAGTGGATTGAGAAATTTAAAAATGAAGCTAAAAAGTTAAAAGAGGTTTTCGGTAGTGAAATAGTCGAAATTCATCATTTTGGTAGTACTTCGGTTCCTGGAATAAAAGCTAAGCCTATTATTGATATTATGCCTCTGGTAAAGAATATTGAAAAAATTAATTCGTTTAATCATGAGATGATGGCTCTTGGGTACGAGCCTTTAGGGGAGTATGGCATCAAAGAAAGGAGATATTTCCGAAAAGGTGGGGACAATAGAACTCATCACGTACATATATTTCAGTTTGATAACGACGAGGAAGTTGACCGGCATTTAGCAGTAAGAGACTATCTTCGAAACTATCCTAATGAGGCACAACAGTATGGGGAATTAAAAGAAAATCTTGCTAGGGAATTTCCTAACGATATTGAAGCTTATATGGATGGCAAGGATGAGTTTGTTAAAGAACTAGAAAAAAAGGCACTTCATTGGTATAAAAATAGATAGGATCACCATTTCATTAAAAGTGAAAATTATTTTAAGTAAAGCCGTTAGCTATGCTATAAATGGGCTCTTTTATAAAGTAACTAAAGCCTAATTTCTAGCTTATAACACCGAGAAATTAGGCTCTTTTATATTTAGATTTTCTTAACGTTGTAAATCCGCATTTTCCTGATGAACAGGCCATGCACCTTGCAATTTTCGAATCATGATGATTTGTCCAGCATGATGAGCATCATGACGTATGACACCATTAATATGTTTCAAAAGGGAAAACTTAGATGTACCTTTCTCTAAATCTGTTTCACTCAAGTTTTTAATTTGCTCACTTAAACTTTGGTTAACTTCATGTATCTTGTTTACGAGAGCATTCCAATCTGCTTGAGAATTTCCTTCAAACGCAAATGTATCTTGATTGTTTGATGCGTATTCTACTTTCTTTCCTTGTAATCTAAATAACAAACGCTCTTTATAATATAGTAAGTGGGCAGAGATTTCCCAAATGGAATTCATACCTCCATTATCAAGCTTCCATGTTGCTTGCTCTACAGTCAGGTCAGTAAGTGCTAGTTTTATCGGTGAGTACCAATCATCTTGATTGTAGGTGTGGTCTAATTCATAAAGCAAAAGATCGATCACATTCATTGGTTAGCCTTCCTCCTTTTTCAATTAATATTGTATTTTATTAATAACGCTTTTAGAATTTTTAAAGTAAAAGAATGAATAATTGATAGTATAAAGAAGAAATAACAACTTTCTGGAAGGGTGGTTATGTAAAATAACATTTCGACTTTGAATTTCTAAAATGTGGTAAAATATAATTGCAGGAATTTTTTTAAGGGGCTGTTGATATTTTGTTACTAACGATAATCCTGACATAGGTGAACTCCTCTTGAATATAGCAAAGTTTTTTTTTGAAATGCCTTCCTGCATTAACCCAGCTAATAGAAGCTTCAGCGATCTTCCACGAACGGGCGCTTTATTTAGGAACGCGTCTTTTCAGCGTATGGATCCATTTAATTGAAGAAGGTATAAATATGAATCGATATGAATAATAAAGTTTGTGATAAATAAGAGCAATGCTTTATTTTATAGATGTTATATAACCCATGTATAATGCTGCTACTAATAATTTAGAAAGGAGTTGTTTGAATGGATTTACGTTATCCTATTGGAAAATTTAATTATGAAGAGGAGACTGCAACAACAGAAGTATTAGAGAGGTGGATAAAAGAGATTGAAAATCTTCCATTTGAATTAAAAGAAGCTGTAAGTGGGTTAAGTGATGAGCAGTTAGATACAGCTTATCGCTCTGAAGGATGGACCATTCGTCAAGTGGTCCATCACATTGCTGACAGCCATTTAAATAGCTACACCCGTTTTAAGTTGGCTCTCACAGAAAACAACCCTACCATTAAACTGTATGAGGAAGGGAAATGGGCGGAGCTCCCTGATTCGAAGTTACCAGTAGATGTTTCATTAAAACTAATAGAAGCTTTACATAGTAGATGGGTTTGTCTGTTGCATTCTATGAAACAAAATGAACTAGAGAAGACTTTCGAACACCCAGAATCAGGTGTTGTTAAGTTAAGTATTAATATTGGGATCTATGCTTGGCATGGGCAACATCATGTTGCGCATATTACTTCTCTTCGGAATCGACTAGGTTGGTAATTAAATAAATTACTATATATTTACTCGAAAAGTTTAATAGAAAACTTTTTTATCTACTCATCCAAATCCCAAAAAATAATTGTTACTCCATTAAAGGGTGCTTTAATGGAGTAAAGAAAAAAAGCCCAATTTCTTATCATTAATGATAAGAAATTGGGCTTTTTAATATTGGAATTTCCTTAATGTTGTAAATATGCGGTTCCTGACGCTACCACTAAATGATCGTATATTTAGATATCATTTTTTGTGAGTAATTTGACTTGTCAAATAGGTTTTTTCTTGCAACAATTATGATCCATCATAGCGTTGGTCATGTAAATACATTGATAAAAATGAGATACTATGGTAAATTTATATAGATACACACTAACGTTTTATTTTATGTATAAATTATCCCTATTTTAATTATACATCATAAAATCCTTTTCAGTCAACCCCAATTTTTATTTTTTTAAGGAGTGTTTGATATGAACATGGAATTTCGCCAGGAGCAAGAACGAGTGGACAGCGTATTAGAGACAATTACAGAGCAAACCAATAGATTGGAGGACGAAACTTCCAGGCGTCGGATGGAAGTTGTGAATATCCGCAAACACTTTTGGGATGAAGTAAAGATTAATATTGATACCTTCGACGATTACCTTGAGACGATCATCGGCTTGAGACAAGAGGCTCAAGCTCTGTCCATAAGCCAAAGCACCCATAGACATGCACCCAAGAGATTATCTGCGCTGCGGCGTATGCAAGAGGTGCCCTATTTTGGTCGAATTGATTTCATTGAAGAAGGAACTTCAACTGCGGAACGAATCTATATTGGAATCTCTACGCTCACGGATACAAGCGGAGAAAATTTCCTTATTTACGACTGGAGGGCCCCGGTCTCGAGTGTCTACTACGACTACCAGCCTGGTCCCGCCAAGTATGCTACACCTGGAGGTGCCATCCATGGCATGCTGGAGAAAAAGTGGCAATATCTCATCCGCGGCGGCATTATCCAATCTATGTTCGATACCAGTCTCACCATTGGTGACGAGATTTTACAGCAGGTGCTTGGTAAAGGTACTGACAAACATATGCACAATATAGTAGCCACCATTCAGCAGGAGCAAAACCGGATCATTCGGCACGATCGAGGGCGGATGCTCATTGTACACGGCGCTGCTGGCAGCGGTAAGACATCGGCTGCCCTGCAGCGGATAGCTTATTTACTCTATAAATATCGAGATATGCTGAATGCAGATCAAATCATTCTTTTTTCGCCTAATTCGATGTTTAATCGTTACGTTTCCAATGTGTTGCCAGAACTCGGTGAAGAGAATATGCAACAGGCCACATTCCAGGAATACTTGGATCATCGGCTGAAAAGTGAGTTTCAAGTTGAGAATCCTTACGATCAATTGGAATATGTTTTGACTGCAGTGGATAACCCATTATACGGAACAAGGATTGCGAGCATCCGATTCAAGGCTACCACCCGTTTTTTTGAGGCAATCAAATCATACAGGGAGTCGCTGGAATTATCCGGAATGGTCTTCAAAGGGATTATCTTTAGAGGAAAGACAATTGTTACTGCTAAACAAATCGCAGAAAAGTTTTATAGCAGCGACACCTCGCTTCGCTTTCATAGCAGACTTGAAAAATTGAAGGATTGGCTAATTAAGCAAATAGATGAAGCCGAGAAGCTCGAACGGACTAAGCCATGGGTACAGGAGGAAATCGAACTGCTTAGCAATGAGGATTACCATAAGGCATATACCTACTTAGCGGAAAAACGCGGCTTTAACGGAGAGTCGATTTATGATTATGAAATCGAGCCTGAAGCGTTAGCCCGCTTGATTGTTCGCCAGAAGTTAAGACATTTGCGAAAACGGATCAAGGCGTTTCGGTTCGTCAATATTAAGGGAATATACAGGAAGTTTTTTACCGATCCCGTCCAGATCAAACAGTGGATGGACCGAGAAGTACCCGAGGAGTGGCCGGATATTTGCCTATCGACTGTGAAAATGCTGGACGAAGGTAAATTATTTTACGAAGATGCTACTCCGTTTTTATTTATGAAAGAGCTGATTCAAGGCTTTCAGACGAACAGCTCGATCAAACATGTAATTGTAGACGAGGCGCAAGATTATTCTCCGTTTCAATTCGAGTTTTTGAAACGTTTATTCCCTTCGGCAAGAATGACCGTGCTCGGTGACTTTAACCAAGCAATATTCGCCCATGCTAGCGAAATGGTCGATTTCCACACGCTTACTGGCTTATATGGTCCGGATGAAACGGTTGCGATCAACTTGACCTGCAGTTACAGATCCACAAGACCGATCGTCGAATTTACACGCGGACTTGTACCTGACGGCGAACGGATTACCGCTTTTGAACGTGATGACGAGAAGCCTATATTGACGCAACTGTCCAATCGCGCTGAATTGCATCGCTCCATAGCATCCAAAGTTGCAGACTTACGGAAACGGCAGTATAGCACAATAGCGGTTATATGCAAATCTGCTGCGGAAAGCACCGCTGCATATGATTCCTTGAGCGGCATCGAAGAAATTAAGCTTGTGAAGAGCGGATCGATTGAATACGAGCAAGGCGTTGTCGTCATACCGGCGTATTTGGCCAAAGGTATCGAATTCGACGCGGTTATTATTTATGACGCATCAGCTAAAAGTTACGGAGATGAAAGCCTGCGTAGATTGTTTTACACCGCCTGCACCCGGGCTATGCATCACTTGCAACTATACAGTGTAGGCGAACCGAGCCCCTTTTTGCGCGATGTTGCGCCGGAGAGTTTACTTCTGAGCTTAACAAAGGACTGAAATGTGGTTTTGTCATTATTAAATTAAAAAAAGCCCAATTTTAATGGCCATTCAAAAGAAGATAACATGATTCCAGATACTGAAGTGAAGTTATATATGCGAATCATTTGTTTCTTTGTACACGAAAATGGCATGAAAGAAACTTTTGGGTTGTAGCGAAAAACTTTCGCAACGAATCCTGTTTTGAAAAATAAATAATTTAGAAAAGGAGAAGGATTTCATATGTCAGTAAAAACAGAAAATAAAAATGAAGCATTTTCCATTAAAACCATCATAGGACCACTACTAGCTGTTATTGTTGGTATGATAATGGTAATTCTTGATAGTACAGCGATGAATGTTGCCTTGCCTGGAATTGTGGAAGATTTTAAATCTGATGTTTCGACCATGCAATGGTCCATAACAGGTTATACGCTTGCATTATCAGCTGTCATTCCTTTAGCTGGTTGGATGTCGGACCGATTTGGGGCAAAAAAGATATTTTTAATTACGATCACCTTGTTTACACTTGGTTCCGTTCTATGTTCTGTTGCACGAAACCCTGAGCAGCTTATCCTCTATCGGGTTATTCAAGGGCTGGGGGGAGGAATGGTAGCACCAATAGGAATGGCCATTATTTTCCGACTTGCTCCTCCGGATAAAATAGGGGCTGTAATGGGAACACTTGGGGTTCCGATGCTATTAGCACCTGCGCTAGGGCCTGTTTTAGCAGGATATCTTGTAGAATACGTTACTTGGCACTGGATTTTCCTTATTAATTTGCCAATCGGTATTATTGCAATTTTGGTTGGAGTGAAATTTTTGCCGAAAATTGAACGCAAGTCCGTTCCATCCCTTGATTTTTTAGGAATCATATTAGCACCTATCGCATTCGCAAGTCTGGCTTATGGAGTGAGTGAAGGGGGTAAAAGCTGGTCTTCAACGGAAACTCTTACCGGATTAATTGTAGGTGGAGTTGCTCTCGTTCTATTCATTATCGTCGAACTTCGTCAAAAGCAGCCTTTATTGGAGCTGAGAGTGTTTGGATCATCTGACTTTAGAAAAGGGATTGTGGTTGCATGGATTTCCCAAATTGCTTTATTTGGGGTGATGATTATTGTCCCGTTATTTTTACAAACTGTAAGAGGTTACGGTGCTTTAGATACTGGTTTAATTCTACTACCTCAAGCTCTAGCATCAGGTGTTATGATGCCAATCGGTGGGCGTTTATATGATAAAATAGGTGCTCGTCCGTTAGCCATAACAGGCTTGTCTATTATTACTGGAGCTCTATTTATGCTTTCACAAATTTCTATGGATACAACTACTGGATTTATCATTACATGTTTAGTAATGATGGGGGCAGGAATGGGTCTTTCCATGATGGCAATTAATACCCATGTTCTTCAATCCGCTCCAAGACATCTTGTGAGTCGTGTCACACCATTAACAACAGCGGCTCAACAAGTAATGGTTTCGTTTGCGGTAGCAGGGATGACTGGGTTTCTGACGTCAAGGATTACGGATCATATGACAGAAACTGCTGACCCAATTGAAGCAGCCGTTTCTGCCTATGGTGACACGTTCCTTCTAGCTGCAGGGATTGCATTAGCTGGCGCACTTCTAGGTATTATCCTTAGTAGACCAAAGCAACAGCCTGAACATTCACCAGATGAGGAAACAAAGGACGCGAATGCTGCAATGATGGCAGGACATTAAAAAGAAAACGGATGCTCTTTTCTATATAATAAGTTGATCGGACGCTTTTCTTGAGTAAAGAAAGCGTCCTTTTTTTCTTGTATTTCAAGGGTTCTCATAGTCCGTTGCATTAAATCACTATTCAAATGGACACATGAAGAAGGCTATATTCCGAAGAATCCTGCTGCTAAATTGAAATGTCCAAAATGTGGTAACGGCGAGTTTAATTGATAAAGCCTAAAAGACCGTATTGATATAATCAACAGGACAAGGTGGAGTGAGTATGTCTAAACAAGATACCCTAGATCACACAAGAGATAATTTAAAAAGATTACTCCTTGATACAATCAATAATCAAATTTCTCATAATCTGAAAAATGGTATGGTTTGGATAAAGAAGATGTTGTTATTGCTATTAGTTTTGCAAGCTATACAAACAGCACGATACAAATGTTCTCTTACGCAAAGGAAAGAGGAGCTACAACCATTGCAATAACAGATAACTTATTATCTCCTCTTATTCCACACGCTGATCTTTCACTTACTGCTGTAAGTCAAATGCCATCATTTATTGACTCGTTTGTGGCACCTTTAAGTTTGATAAATGCTTTAATTATATTTGTTGGAAAGGCAAAGAAGGAAGACTTCTATAAACGATTAGATTCCTTGGAAAATATTTGGAGTTATTTTGATGTTTTCCATGAATAGCAATAGTTAAAGAAGGAGTCAATTTAATAATAGTTAATTTACGAAGCAGAAATCACCCAATTTTTAATTTGAAGATGTAAAGACGCTCCGATAATTTTATCCAGGCGTCATCATTTTAAATAATTGAATTTTAAGAAAATATAAACCGAAACAATAATATGTTAACATCAACACTTAAGTACCTCAACTATGTGCATAATTTATAGAGATGATAAAAAAGAATCCTCTCTTAGTTTAAAATATTAGACAGCTTTAATAAGGAATACTATGAAAATCTTTATAAAAATCCCTCTCAAATAACAGTCTGGATCTTTATCTGGACTGTCTATTTAAAAGGGATAGTATCAATTTTTTATGCTCTTTTTTTACTCTTTTATTTTACTAACACTGTTGTATTTGCTGGGATTACTAACGTTGATTTTTCTTTTTTCGCTCCTTTTTCACTAGCGAAAATAAGTTTTCCTCTGTGAGAAATAGTTAATGTAATCGGTTTGCTTGAAATATTATGATACACTTGGATCGATTTATTTTTATAAGATCGGCTATATGCAACGACCTGAGAGTTGTTCGCTTGTACAGACTCTAAATTTCCTTTCACAAGCTCGTCATGTTGTTGACGAACACGAATCATTTCACGATAATGGTTCAAAAGGGAATCGTTTTGTTTATCTTGTGTTTCAACTGACATGCCATTATGACCAACGTTATATACCGGCGTTTCCCAGCTCGTTTGTCCTTTTCCATCACCTTCATACCAGCGGAACGGTTCGCGAATAAACTCATCTGGTTTTTGACCTGTCATGCCAATTTCTTCCCCATAATAAATGAATGGGTTACCAGGGAGTGTCAGTAGAATAGAAGCTGCTGACTTTGCTTTGTTCACATCACCATTTAATTCACTCATTACCCGGTTTTGGTCATGATTTGTTAAAAACGTTCCGTCAATTTTATTTGGATTATACGTTTTAAATAATTCATCCGTCGCCGATGCAGCTCCAGCTATTCCTTGATCTTTACCACTTTTTAAAGAGTTAACAATTTTATCTGCTAAGTCGAAATTAAAAAGAGAGTCCAGTGATTGGTAGTAAGGGGCAACAACCTCAGGTTGATCCCATACTTCACCGACTAAATACGCATTTGGATCCGCTTCTTTCATCGCATCGCTGAATTCATTCCACCATTCAATATTTTTCTTCGCGCCTTCTGGTGTTTCACCTTTAAAAATATGCAGAGCTGCATCTAAACGGAAGCCGTCGACTCCTTGGTTAAGCCAAAACTTCCCGATTTTAATCATTTCATCACGTACTTTAGGATTATCAAAATTTAAGTCTGGCATACCACTCCAAAACGTTCCATAAAAGTATTCACCGTTCGGTGCTTTGTGCCAAACTTGCTGCCCCCATGAACCTTTTTCATTTAAGTCTGTATTTTCGTCGGCCCAGATATAGTAATCTCGATATTTACTATTTTCATTTTCAACTGCATCCACAAACCATGGATGCTCGCTGCTTGTATGGTTAACAACAAGATCCATAATCACTTTAATGTTACGCTTATCTGCTTCTTTCATTAGTTTACGAAAATCTTTTAAACTTCCGTATTGAGGATCAATATTATAGTAATCTGTCACATCGTATTTATGATAACTAGGAGAGACATTAATCGGCATCATCCATATGCCATTTACTTGAAGATCATTAAACGTTTTATTGTTTCCATCATTCAAGTAATCCAGCTTCTTTGTAACCCCTTTCAAATCTCCGTGACCGTCACCGTTTGAATCATAAAAAGAATTGACATAGATTTCATAGAATACACCATTTTTATTGTCTTCTTTCACTTTATTGTTATGTACCTTTTCAGCGTTTACTCCAGTTGATAAACTAATAGCTAGTGGTAATGATAATGCTATAGCAGACCATTTTCTTACTTTCATATTCCATCTCCCTTTCTTTGCAAACGATTGCGCATTTTGCAAACGATTGCATATTTTTGGTAACAATTGAAATATATCATCAAAAGAAAATCTTTTCAAATATTAAAAATATTTTGAATCATTATACCTAGGAACTGATAAGACAACCTACTAAATAAAAGTGACCATTATCCTTGGTACAATAAAGAACAGTAGGCTAATAGATTCATATATAACTGACTTAAAGTTCCAAGCTAACAACAAAGTTACAATAAGTTACTAAGATCATTGATATTGACACACGTAAATTGATAGTATGGATAAGCAATATAATAACGAAAGGTCGAAAAACTAATCAGTTATATAGTTAACATAACACTGAATTAGTTAGTAAAGAATATGAAGAGGTATGGTCGACTAGCTTGGAGTGATAAATGGTACAATAAAATAAAAGAAAGAAAATGTGGTGGTCTAATATGAAATGGGAAGAATTTAGGGAAGCTTTTCCCAATCGATGAGTACTTATTGAAGCCATTGAGGCATACACGAACGATGAAAGTGAGCGTATTCTAAAAAAAATTACTCCTATTGACACATATAGTGAACCATCGCAAGCCATGAAAGATTATCAAGACTTGCATAAAGAAAATCCGGCCCGTGAATTGTACGTATTGCACACAAACCGTGAACAGCCAAACATCATCGAAAAAACATGGTCAGGAGTACGCCGAATATGATTCCATTGAAAATAGAGGATGGTTTACTCTTATCTCCATTGGTATACTGCCGGAAGAACATGACACGATTTATCGTGTTCGAGATGTAGGAGATTCCGAATTTGTCTACTCTAAAATCCTCGACGAGTTAAGCATTGGCTCGTTAAAAGTAAGAGAATTTGAAACAGAAATTGGTGCGATGAACTATGGGTTTGAATTAGATGGTATCATAGGTCTTGACTTTTTACTTAAAACCAAAGCTATTATTGATTTAGATAATCCATCACTTTATACAAAGAACTCCTAAATCTTTCTTTCAGAAAACGAAAAAGAGCATCCGTCCTAAAAAAGAGGAGGATGCTTTTTCAGTAGAAAAGAAACATTGTATCGTTCTACAATGTGAGAGTAATAGAAAAAGCGATTTTCTATAAGTAACAAATTATGCGGAAACTTAAACAGCTAGCTTTTTTTAAACTCTTAGTTAATCGCAGTTGCTACTTCTTCTTCCCAATCCTGTCCAAGGTTCTCTTCATCAAAAACGATGTTATAAATTTTCCATTTACCATCGTCGTTTTTCTTTAAGTAGGCTGTTCCTGACAAGTCTATTGTCATGTTAAAAGACATGTTTGGAGCTGTCATGGATACTTCATAGCGTAAGTTGTCAACGCGGACTTGAGCTAAACGCTTATTCACGGAAACGACACTGCTTGAATGTTCACCTACTGGTTCCATCGTGAATGTGACATCCAATTCTTCAAACTCGTTTACCATATCTAAACCATCAAGTGAATAAGCTAGATGGTAACCCATTGTCGTTTCACGATAAAGGGCTTTTAAAGCCTCAAGGTCTTGTTGTTCGGTGAATTTCATCTCATCCTTGATGTTACGATCAACGATTTGAATGATCTCAAGTTTATCTTCATCCGTTCCGGGCTCTTGATGCAAGGCGCGGTCGATCATCACGACGGCTTGAGCACGGGTTGCATTATTGCGCGGTTTGAAGACGTCTCCGTATCCCTTGATGATGCCGACAGCAGATGTTTTTACAACCGCTTCATAGGCAAAATTACCCTCTGGTACATCTTGGAATGCTTTTCCTGTTGCTGAAAAATCAACTGTCGGCTGGAACGCACGGTAAATCATGACCGCCATTTGATCACGGGTAATTTTGTCATTCGGTTGGAAGTAGCCGTCCGTTTTCCCGGTGACGATGCCACGGCTGCTGGCAATGTTGACATACTCGTAATACCAATCTGACGGTTTGACGTCAGGAAACGACTTTACTGTGTCGCCTACTGATAAATTCATCGCGTTGACTAGCATTTTCGTGAATTGGGCACGAGTGATGGTGTTTTCCGGTTTGATGGAAACGTATGTATATTCATATTCTTCTCCATCTTCCTCGTATGTCTCTGTTTCTGCATATCCATCAATGATATCCGCGTATAAGAAGCGCTCCAATTCTTCATACGCCCAGTGTTCATAATCCACATCATCCATATAATACAGATCGATGGATTTTTCTGCCGCTAATGCTGGTGAAGCAGAAAAAAGCCCAAATGAAACAAGTAAAGCTAAAAAAATACGTAGTGCTTTCAATGGTTTAACCCCTCTCTTCTATAAATCTCTTACTATCAGTAAGATTTTACAGGAATGCTATAAACAATAATATAGTGAAAAATATGGAAATGTGTATTTTTTAACTTTAGTAATAGACCATATAAAAAGAGTATTAAGTTATTATTTATAGATTACTAAGAAGCAATCCCTTATAACACACTCATCAATAATAATAACAGATGAAAATTTAATATCTATAATCTGTACATCTTTGATTAGCTCTAGCCAATGATTTAATTCATGTTGACTCCTAAATACTTTTACCTGAACTGCTGAGGCAATATTATTAAATAAGCTCATATAAATTCTCCTTATATCAAGCCAATTAATTAAAAATCAATCATATTATAACATATATGTGTAAAATACATATATCTATTAATTGTTATATATTATATAGTTTGCATAACATTGATTAGAAGCAATCAAAAAAGCCATGAGATTAATAGAATCTGATGGCTTTCCACGGTAATATTTTTTTGTTTGATCTTCAACTAACACCCCAGTTGAAGAAGATTATTTATATTGTTTTAGGTCTTTTTGTCTTTTAACTAGATCATTGTGGGCATAATGCCATTCAAATATACGATGTAAAAAAGTGGACGAATCCTTCCCTATTAAGCACCGTAAGATATGAAGACACTCGTAATAAGTGAGGATAGGTCAAAGAAATAAGGTTCTCTGCTTAAGAAAAAGTTATATCAATTTGAACAATCTCAGAACGGCTTCCAATACGAAGGGGTGGGCCCCAAAACCCAAATCCTGAAGATACAATTGCATGAAGCTTGTTTTTCTGAAGATAGCCCCAATCTAATTCAAATAATCGACGGGTGAGGAGATGGTTCGGAACCATTTGTCCTCGATGGGTATGGCCAGATAAAATTAAATCGACTCCATGCTTCTCAGCTTCTTTTAATTCCGTTGGCTGGTGGTCCATAACAATAATCGGTAGGTTTAAGTCAACGGATGTCAATAAAGCTTCTAAGGGATGTCGATTTCTTTGTGATTTATCGTGGCGTCCTACAAGATAAAAAGAATTGTCGACCCTCAATGATTCGTCACGTAATATTCTTACACCAATCCGCTCCATTTCCTTAATTAATTCGGGGACAGATCCTCCGTAATAATCATGATTACCAAGTACACCATAAACACCTAATGGAGCACTTAATTGTTTCATGATATCTCCCATTTTCTTACGGATAAACGGTGCTGGATCATCGTCAACCAGATCGCCGGGAAATAGGATAATGTCGGGGGTTAACTCATTGATTTTCTGGACCATGCGCCGAAGATGAGACAAGCCAGATAAGTTTCCGAAATGCATATCCGAGGCCATCGCAATTCGCAAGTTAGAGAGATGGTTCGCATTCTTTGGAATCACGATTGAGTAGGTTCGTACGGTAGGGCTATAAGCGTTAAAAGTGCCGAAAGCAATAAATAAGACAAACAAGACCAAAGTAGAAAAACCAACCCAGGTAATGGCAGTAGATGTAGAAACACCGCTTGCGAGCATAATTAAAGCAATAATATCAGCTAGGGGTAGAATAACTATAGAAAACTGCAGAACCCCAAACCAATAGGAGCCTAACCATCTAAAAAGGCCGAATAATGTTAGGGAACGACCAATCATATAAGAATACGATAAAAGTGCAACTGATAAAGCATATAACCAAAAACCCTCGTATCCAAACTCGAAATGAAGCCAAACCCATCCATTCCACCCGATGAACATTGTAAGGGCCGAATAAATGAAAAGAAAAATAAGGAATCGAATCGTTGAACGATTTGTCATCTATTTGCTCCTTCCTATGATCATGCTAATTACATGTCGAGTCATTTGTAGCAAGCAAAATTAACTTACATCACTATTCAAGAAATTTCAATTATAAAGTCTTAATTTAGCGGTGGTAGAATTTAGGGGAATTTAAAGGTGTTCCAACGTGACAATTAATAACTTCGAAATAAAAAGTGCTAAGGAAACAGAGAGGCTTCCTTAGCACTTTTTGTTGCTTACTTATTTGACAGCTTCTTTTAGTTCTTTACCTGGTTTAAAAGCAGGAGCTTTAGTAGCAGGGGTTTGCATTTCCTCGCCTGTTTGTGGGTTACGGCCTGTTCGGGCTGCACGTTCACGCACTTCAAACGTTTCAAATCGGACCAACTGGATTTTTTCTTCCTTAGCGAGTGTATTAGAGATGGTTTCAAACAACGCATCCACAGCTTTTACAGCATACTTATATTTACCCTTTTTATAAAGCTATCAAACATAATTTTTTATTTTTTTGACGTATTATTTTCCTCAGTCTACATCTACCATTAATCAAGAGTTTGGAATAATAAACGCAAATAAGGGTATCAAGGATATAGTAAAAATCTTTCATAGATTACTTTTCATCATTAAAGTTACGATAAACCTGAAGACCATCAAAACCTACAGCCGTTCCAGTACTCATTAGAGCTAAAGTAGTCCGAGTTCCAAGGGTTGCTAAGCCTAAATTAGTAATCAATTGAGCAAAAAAGAAACGAATATGACTTCTTGCAAGTGCAACAGCTTTTTCCTCATATTTGAAATCACTAAATTTATCATAACCATATGAATATTTGATTTTAAGTAAACCGGCTTTATTATCTAAAAACATGTTAGTTGGACCAAAATGAGATTTCATATGCAAATTTATAAGTTCGTCAAGCTCTTGACTACACTTGATTGTTTTTTCATCTAAAAGCCCATAATTTCTACCTAGATCAATCAATTCTTTTCTTTTTTTTACAATACACTGTGGTAAGTCTTCTGTTTGATCTACTACCTTGACTACCGTTGACATTGTACCTTCTCTCCTTATAACAATTTTTCATTCTCTAGTCCGTATGGTAAGACAATAATAGAGATAGAGATAAAGATATTATGAGCAAGATGAAGCAAAATGAATACCCTTTCTACAAAAGATGTCAAAATATTTCAAAAAAAATAATGTTGCATTATAAAAAACGTTAGCTTTTTTGCTAACGTTAGTGTAGTAAAAAAACATCAGGTCCAATTATCGAATGTTTTTTTGAAACACATAATAAGCATTGTATTAGTTTGATAAATGAACTGGAGTTAGTATAGTAGCACAAATTGGCATGGTACGAAAGTTTATGATAAAGACCATCATGACTTAACAAAAGAGAACGCAAACTTTATTGGATTTGAACCGTTATCCATTAGATGTTAAAAAAAGGACTTCCTTTAAATAGGAAGTCCTTTTTGGAGTTTTACCATCTATAAGCGCCTTCGCATGTATTAGCCTTTGGTTCATAATAACAATGTTGTTTATATTGTCCTGCAATTGGTTGATCGTACCATGTAGGTGGACATGGAGCATACGGATTAAAATACCAAAGAGCATACTTGGAAGGATGTTCTCTCCAATAGTCTAAGGTTTGTTTGGCTAATCTTTTTTCTACACTTCTTGCTCGGTTATAAAAAACATTACCTTTTTGTACTGCTTCAAAAGAATAATTTCCACCTTGCACTTGAAAAATCACTTGTGGTACTGATCTTAAATCTTTAAAATCTAAACAATTAGCTTTTAGTCGATTTACAATTACATTACCAACCATAAGCATCCCTAGTCGCCCTTCACCCTCCGCTTCTGCCCTCATCATCCTTGCCATTAAAGCAATGTCATTGTCGGTATATTTTACTCTTGCCACTTTTCATCACCTCTAAAAGAATTGTATTAAGAAAAGTCTACAAAGATGTTAACGGCGGTTCAGTTTTGTTTTGGAGGTTCAACGGAATGATAACCAGAGCAGAAATAATTAATATACTTTATCGCCATTAAAAATAGAGTTTTTAACAATAACATAATCTACGTGACGAATGGAGTCTAAAGTGGTTCCGCCAGCATATGAAATAGAAGATTGAAGATCTTGTTCCATTTCAGTTAACGTATCCTGTAAGGAACCTTTATGCTCAACGTACATTTTCTTACCTTCTACGTTCTTCTTTTCACCTTTTTGATATTCAGAAGCAGAGCCAAAATATTCTTTAAAAAACTTTCCATCTTTTTCGATGGTTTCTCCTGGTGATTCTTCATGCCCGGCAAAAAGGGAGCCAATCATGACCATCGATGCACCGAAACGGATTGATTTGGCTATATCACCGTGTGTTCGTATTCCACCATCGGCAATAATCGGTTTACTTGCTGCCTTTGCACACCAACGAAGTGCTGCCAACTGCCAGCCTCCAGTCCCGAATCCTGTTTTAATTTTTGTGATACATACTTTACCAGGACCAATCCCAACTTTTGTTGCATCAGCACCGGCATTCTCAAGTTCTCGCACAGCTTGAGGAGTACCAACATTACCAGCAATGACAAAGCTCTCGGGTAGGTATTTTTTTATATGCTGAATCATATTAATGACAGCATTTGAATGACCATGTGCAATGTCGATCGTTATGAATTCAGGGCTAAGCTCTGCCTTTGCAAGATCTTCAATGAATTGATATTCTTCTTCTTTCACTCCAACACTAATTGAAGCGTAGAAACCTTTTGCCTGCATATCCTCTACAAATGACCGCCGTCTTTCTGGTTCGAAGCGATGCATAATATAAAAATAATTATGTTCAGCAAGATAAAGGGCTATCTTTTCATCAATGATTGTTTGCATATTGGCTGGCACAACAGGAAGTCTAAATTGACGACCTCCTAGTGTCACAGTGGTATCACACTCAGAACGGCTGTTAACCACACATTTAGCAGGAATTAACTGAATATCTTCATAATCAAATACATTTTCCATGATATACACTCCTAAAAGGATAATTTTAATAGTAATGTTCGTCAAAACCTTAAAGTAACAAAAAAATCCTAACTATAAATGGGCAGAGTAATTCCACCCATTCGTAGTTAGGATTTTTAGGCTCCTAGTAGAAACTCTTAGACCATATTTCTAAGAATATACGAATGATGTTAAATAACTTATTTAAACACAAATTTGATTATAAACGAACTTTTATTATATGTAAACGTTTATTGTTCGGATTTTTATCGAAAAATAAAAGGGATTTGAACATTTTTATCGAAAAAAATGTTTTTTATAAAAAGGGGAAGGGAATTAAATCAATCGGTACCTCTCCTGTCTTCGATAATTATAAATTCGGTTTGTTAAGGAACTGTAAATATTTATTAAATGCATTGTCGAGTAAAGTAAATAAACGTTTGTTTAACAAGAAAAAGACGAAGCATATGTGCCTCGTCCTCAGCAAAATAAAACCGACATAGCGGCAATTCAAATAGATTACTATTACATTGGTTTGTCGGAGAGTGCATGCTGCTGTGGTCGATATAGAAATGCAGCGAATTGGCCGCGTGTTACTGTTTCAGTTGGGCGGAAGTTTCCATCAGCAACTACAGTAATGCCGTTTTCAGCTAAGAGTTGGATATATTCGCGTTGGCTCTCATGAGCTTTGTCTAAGTCGTCGATTTCAACTGTAGAGCCTTCGACACGTTTGAAATCGAAGTGCTTAACGAGGATTTTCGCCAGTTGTTGACGAGTTAATTTTGCGTAAGGCATTAATTTCCCGTTAGCACCTGTCATAACGCCAGCCGAGTTTACTTCGTAAGCAGCTTTTGTTAATTCTTCGTCAGTTACAGGAACATCAGAGAATACTGGCTCCATTTTACCTTCGCCATCCATTAAGCGAGAGAATACTAATACTGCTTGACGACGAGTTACTTCACCGTAGATGTCAAATTTCCCATCTTGACCGATAAAAGTGCCAACGGCTGCTAAAGCGTTGATTGCTTCTGCGAATTGGTGGTCTGCAGGAACATCAGAGAAAGTTGGTGTTGCTGCAGTAGTCGACGTTGAATTTAGAACACTTGATAAAAATGTAGTTGCTAGAATAGCAGTTAAGCATTTTTTGAACATCTGTAATCCTCCCCGTTTTGAATACAATCATTATATCATTTGGTCGGAGGGATTTACTTATCAAAACAATCCCCGTTTACGTTCAAGACGTTCGATTGATCGCTCTAAACGCTCTAGCTGCCCCTGCATTAGATTTAATTTCTGGTTCAGCAGGTAGGGCGGGAGCTTCCGTTTATTTTACGTACTTTTAATATATTTACATTAACCAAAATCTGTAATACTATTCAAATGTTGTAATTTTAGAAAAGGGGATAGATTCCATGTTTAGTAAGATGTTTAAACTGATGTTTGTTTTATTTTTATCATGTGTCTTTATATTTTCAAGTTCCTTAAATACTTTAGCTGTATCCAAACAAATGTGGGGCGCTGTTGAATATAAAGATGGAATGATAGGGAAAGTTACTGTTCTTCGGGATACTCCAAAATATCAGAAAGACAGTAAAGGGAAACTCAATATTATTAGTACCTTGAAAAAAGGACAAGAATTAGGGGTTTACGGGATTACCAGGTCCCATTACGGACTGGGTGGAGACACTTACGTACAAAAAGCTGCAACTAGTTATACTGTTTTGGCAACAGAAACGTTAAAACAAATTAAGAATCCAGCTAATAGAGTCATTATAGGTGGCCTAAAGCCGAATACTAAGAAAAAATACACATATCGTACGAATGGTACTAAGGAGTCCGAGAGAGTATGGAAATACGATGGTGTTGATTATCAGTATGGATGGGACCGATGGAGTTTGGTGACAGACCCGTATACTCGGACTTACTATTCGGAAAATGGAAAGTACATGGCTCAATCACATTATAGATCGAACCTAGAACATATACCCACCCCTGGCAGTGCGTCTATGTTTATTCAGTTACCTCTTAAAATTAATCAAACCTGGGGCGCGTTCTATCAGGATCCGGAAATGCCAGACACCTCGTATAAGGTTACTTCTGTAACCAAGACTATAAAAACTCCTGCAGGCACGTTTAACAACGTAATAGAGATTAAAAAAGAATTTTCCGGTTACTGGGAAGGATACACAGAGAGTTATATTTATGTAGCAGAAGGTGTAGGGGTTATCCGTATCTCAAGTAAATATGAGCCGCGTTCTGATTATGGTGCCTCACCTCGTTCTTCTCAATACGAATTGTATAAATTGCAGTGAAAAGAAGACGCCCGTAATGAGGTGCGTCTTCTTTTCGTTGGGAATTTCGATCATGAAACTATACTATCGCCTACACCTATATGTTAACGTTAAGCGAGAGATTTTACTACAATATTGGCAGAACTGCTGACATTGTTTTAATAGCGAAGTACGAAAAAAAAGTGTCCTCCTGACAAGAAGGCGCTCACTGTTAAAGTGAGCGCCTTCCTGAGTCGAAAAGTAGATGGAGTTGGATTTTCAACCTTGCAACAAGAACCTATCTATAGATTATCTAGATTTAAGTAGATGTACAACTTTTTTGTCAGATTTTCTAACACACTTAATTCCACTGAAACACAGCAGTCAGTTATATCGGTTCTGCACGGATTCCTCCACTCTGTGTTGTACGGAACGAACTGATTTCCTACATTGAGTCATTAATCCCTTTCACTGTCGTACGTAAAATAGTCAGCACGTCCTTGACGATGTTTTTATGTACGTCATTATCTTCTAGGGAATTATAATATTCTCTCAGCTGCTCTTTAGGTGTGGCATCATGTTCAAAACCATTGAACGTCGCTTCTTGAAGCAATTCATAATTTTCTTCTTTTGCTTTGACGAAATTAACAATGGTTGTGTATGGTTTGTTTTTTTTCACCGCTTTTCCTATCGCCGGATAGTTTTTTGACCATCCCTTACCATACTCTTCCATGAGCTGTTCCAGTGCTTTTGCTACATCCGCAGGCAATTTGATTTTGTCCATTCTTATTCCCCCTCGAAGTTCATTTCATACATTTTATGACATGAAGTTCGTCCATTATTCGCTCAGAAATTGAAGTGAGGACCATGCCGGATTTTCTAAATCGATTCTATAGATTAAAGGAAATATTCAAGTTTGCACACTTAAAAAACTATCTTTTCTGAAAGCCAAATGTTATAATAAGATCCAAGTGGATATGCATAGGTGAAGACGCCTAAACAGTTGAACGCAGAAGCAGTTCAAGCTGTTTAGGCGTTTTTTATTTTAATGCAACCCCCAAAAGGATTCCATTTCAAAAGAATAATATGGGTATGGGGTAATTTTGCATGTTTTTAGAACGTGCTGCAGAGAGACACCCAAAAAAATGAAAAGAAAATGAAATTTTTTGCAGAAATATTTCTGTTAGAATGATACGAAGAAAGATTACAACATACTGATATTTTAGGATCAATCCAATCTTTATAGAGATGACGGAGGATTTGTATGACTTTAGAAAATCAATTAATCAAAAAAACGTTTTATGAATCATTTATACAGGAAAATGAAACGAACCATCCCATTCAAATATTGGGAGAAGCTTATTTAGCGGAACAAAAGAAAGAGCTTTATGATTTGAGTTATATTCGTTTCGCGCAAGGAGAAGTTTATTATCATCATAAAGATTACGAAGCGGCGATTTTTAAATGGGAGAATATTAATGGCGAGCTAGAATCATGGGCCCGAAAGAATATGGCGGATTCTTATTGTGAAATGGGCTTGCTGTCGGTTGCCGAAGAAATTTATACAAGCATAAACACAGAAAGTGAAACCCTTGCCGCTGAGGTGGCTTTACAATTATTTTCACTTTATCTTGAACAGGATAAAACGGATCTTGCCTATGAAGTAATCAAACGAGCTGTGTCCTTCCATCCCGATTATCGGAATGTGACAACCTTGGCCCGCGCCTTTTATGAAGAACAAGAAGATTGGAATAGTGCAGTTGAACTTGCCGTTAATGAATCGATCCGAACTGAATCGCTCAACTGGTTTGATGTTCTCAATACATATATTGATCAGGGATACACGAAAAATTTCACACCAGACTATTTTAATCAATTGCTATTTACGTTTTATAAGGTTGATGAATCCTATTTTGAAAGAGTCATTTCCTCGCTTTGGCATACCTATAAACATCAAGAACTGTATCTTTCATGGATAAAGATGGTTAATGGCATTTTACTAAATGTGGAATTGGAAACGCGCCATGTTTGGCCGGAAATTTCCGCTCTTTATGAGAAAACTTATTGTGAATTAATGGAGGGGCAACATTTACTTGAAGAACTGCACGGTGTAATTCCCGCTCTTTTAACTAATTGGTTAAGAGCAACGGATTCATCTCAAGCATTATTTGTCTCTGCTGCAGTATTTGCGTGGAGTGAAATCTTTCCAGCTACACTGGATGCATCAGTAGTAAAAGAGGCTGAAAACCTTATTTTCAACACTAATAGTAACATTCAGGGACTAGAGTATGGTCTTGATCTTTGTGACTCCATTATGAAATGGGCTCAGGCTCATGACCTGGAAGTAGGGAACCGATTCAGGTGGTGGGCTCATTATCTTGCCGATATGAATGGAAAGAATATTTTAATAGCTGGGTCACGGGGAAGCGGAAAATCTTCCTTTATAAACTCCATCCTTGGAGAAAATATTGTAGGGGCCTCAGCATCTGCTGTTGTGATACGCCATGATGACCATGAGCAAATCCATGAAATATCAGACACCGAAATAAGAGTAGTGCAGGATTTTGCGGAGTTAGTCGATATAGCCGCAACCAGTCGTCGATCAAAAGTAAAAGAAGCGTTTGCCGAATTAAAGCTCCCATGCAGATTTTTAAATGAAAATAAGTGTTCGTTTATTGATACTCCTGGATTCAGTAAAGAAAGCATTCAACGAACTGAAGCATTCAAGCAATTACCTTTAGCGGACGGTTTATTATTCGTGCTTGATGCAAACGAACCGTTTACTGATAAGGAGCGTGACGCTTTATTTCAACTGCAAGAGCATGTGCCGGACACCCCAATCCATTTTCTATTGAATAAAATGGATGTAGTGCATAATGATGTAGATGCGATGAGACTTGTAGATGATATAAAGACCAGAATAAATGCGTATTTCCCGAATGCCAATATTCTACCTTATTCCTCTATATATGCTATCCGTCAGCAGCTGAACGATCTTGGGCAGTTCATGCAATCGAGTTTTAAGCTCAGCGGTATAAACTTAGAGAAAGAGCGTACGGCCAAGCTTCTATTTTTCATAAGAGAAACATTAACAAAGCTTTTGAAAAAGAGAGTAGAAGTGGAAAATGGATTAGTAGAGTCGATTAAACGGAATGAAGATATGCTAGTGAGGTTAAATGGTTTTATTAATAACCTTAGAGATTTAGAAGCGGAAAAAACGCGGGTGATTACGAAGTCTTATCATACAATCAAAGAAGAGATGAAAAAGGAGCTGACAGAGAATATTCCGAAGCTGCTGCACAATTGTTCGAATCTTGTTAATGAGGACAGCGACGTGAGAAATCTTCATCTTGAATTAAATAAAAAAATGAATGAAAGACTTCAACAGTATTTACAAGAAGAGATCGTTCCTAAATTCTGCAGTTCCATTCAAGGGTGGCTCCAGCAATCCAATGAGGAACTCACTCAAGCTCAAACCTATTTGGAAGAAATGAGCGAAACGTTTAATGGAATCTATGAAGAAAAGAAAATGATATTGGAATGCGATTTGAAAGTGTTGGACGATTGGCTTAGAGATGCTAACCGAATGACAAGCAGAATCGAAATCGAAGAAGAGAATATTCTGCTTCGATTCAAGCCGGCACAGTTTTTATTGAAAAGTGCCGGGAAGCTCTTGGGGGCTCTTCCTCAAAATAAACAGTTGCTTCATAACCAATATAAAAAATATTTAGAGAACGAAAGCTATGAAGACGTCACAACGTCGGTCATCAATAAGTTTTTCTTGCAATTCGATTTGTTTGAAAAGGCATTAACGGTCGATATCAATCTGTTCTTTAAAAATCCGTTTATGGTTTTAAATGAGATGGTATCGGCAGCTCGCCAGGAAATTGAAGAGAGTGAAGAAATGTTAAGCGAAATGAAAGCCAATCCTGAAACTTATTACGATCCGTTAACCATCTTTGAACTGAGACTGCGTCAATATGAATTGATGGTAAAGGCGAGTGAAGAAGTGGAACCTATCCATTCTATGGAGAGATAGGGATCTTAAATCAGTTTTCTACTGAGGGATAAAAGGGTTTGACCTGTAAGGATCAAATAAATTAAACAGAAAGGACCCGGCACGGATTCCATGACGGACCCTTTCAGAGGCTGACTCTAAGGCTGTGCTTGTTGAGTCAGTCTCTTTTTATGTGCTTCCTTTTTCTTCATTCTCATATTACAGCTTCCGATAATAAAGGAGTGTTGAAAATAAGGATCAATTATACTATTAACCGATTATCTAGACATCTTGAATTCTCTCTGAAGTCTAGCAGTGTCAATGTGGTTGTTCTTTAACCATATTGACACTGCTAGATAGGTATACTTGTCGTATTTTGAAACACTTTTAATCTTTTTGTAACATGGTTGGTACATATTTCATGGTATAACTATATGTATAGAGAAAGGGGGAAGCGTATGCAAGTAATTAGGCGTATGATTCTCATGATACTTACAGGCGTGTTAGGTATCTCGGGGACAATCTCGGTCCAGGCACAAACAAGCAAAGAAACGCTGCATAATGTCGAACAGAAGCTTGAGCAAAAAGAAAAATTAGTAGAACAAAAAGCAAAAGAAAAACAGTCTGTTCATCAAGAGATAAAAAACATTCAAAAAGAGTTGGAATCTTTACATACCTTCATTTCCAAAAATAAAGAAGCACTGGAAAAAACACAGAAGAACATTGAGGTAACGAATCGTCTCATCGAGCAAAAAAAAGAAGAAATTGTGATGCTGGAGGATAAAATTCTTGCTCGAAAAGGGATTATGAAGGAGCGGCTCGTCGCTTTGCAACATAATGATAATACGAATCTCATGATCAGCATGGTGTTGGAATCTGATAGTTTAGCTGATTTCATTCGGCGTGCGAGTGCTGTGACGACGCTTATAAATGCCGATAAGGATATTTTAGGAGCACAGCAGGAAGATCTTCTTCAAATCGAAGAAGATAAAAAAGAAATTGATCGGCAAGAACAAATTCTAGAAAAAGAAGAAAGAGTTCTCGCAGGGCAGCAAGCGGAGCTTGACCAAAACTTGCAAAAGAGGCAGCAAACCTTGGCTGCCATGCAAGAAAGGTACAGCCAAGTTGTTCAACAAATGGCGTTGGCAGAAAAGGAAAAAGCCAGTATGGAATCACAGCTAAAAGCGGTCCAAGAGAAGATTAAAAAAGAACAAGAAGAAGCAAGAGCACGGGCTGCAAAAGCGGCCAGGGAACGGGCAGAAAGGGAGAAAGCGGCCAGGGAAGCTCGTTTAGCCCAACAGGCGAAAGCAACGGCAGCCAATAAACCTGTCTCCTCACAAAATGCTTCCGAAGGAACCGTCAAAGGCAAGGAGATGTATGTTATTGCGACGGCATACAGTTATGAAGAGACGGATGGAAATGGGTATATGACGGCGTTGGGATACAATATTAAAAATAATCCCGATTTGAAATTGATTGCGGTGGATCCGTCTGTTATCCCGCTAGGAAAGAAAGTTTGGGTAGAAGGATATGGCATAGCCGTTGCCGGGGATACGGGCGGTGCCATTAAGGGACATAAGATTGATGTATTAATGCCAACAAAGGCAAAAGCGTTATCATGGGGAAGAAGAGCAGTTAAAGTAGTGATCTTAGATTAGTGCGAGAAAGAAGGAGAGCTGACATTAAAATTGAATGTCAGCTCTCTTTTTTGTAGGCTTTTTAATGGTTTTTTTATTTTATAAATCCAACTTAAGTTTTTAACATGAACTTAGTCCAGGCTCTCTTTTAGGATTTTGGGATTCCTCATCTTGAATGGACGAAAAAGGTCTTTATGTGGATTTATATTTTTGCACGGAATGACAGGATTTAGTTCTTCCCTCTTCCCTCTTTTCATTTTTAGAGATAAACTCAGTTAAAGGACGAAATGGATTTCAACTATTATTGATGGACTTAAATGAATCAAAAATTACTGCTGGATTTTCATACAACCCAGAAACAAATAAATGCTATACGATTGGAAGGATGACGATATGATGGAGAAAGGAACAGTTTATTTGGTCGGAGCGGGACCGGGAGATGTACGGCTTATCACTGTAAAGGGAAAAGAAGCAATCCAACAGGCGCAAGTCATATTATATGATCGGCTTGCAAACCCGAAACTACTGGAGTTTGCACCAGCTGATTGCGAACTAATCTATTGCGGCAAACTTCCGGATCGTCATACGTTAAGGCAGGAGGGAATCAACGAATTACTAGTGGCAAAAGCAAAGGAAGGAAAAAGAGTGGTACGCTTAAAAGGCGGTGATCCGGGTGTTTTCGGCAGGGGGGGGGAAGAAGCGGCCGCGCTTGCGGAACATAATATCCCGTTTGAAATCGTGCCGGGCATTACATCAGGCATTGCGGCTTCCACATATGCCGGTATCCCTGTAACACATAGAGAGTACGGGACATCTTTTGCTGTTGTTACGGCTCATGACAAATCAGAAGACGGAAAGCCTTCACTTAAATGGAAAGGGCTCGCGGATAGTATAGATACGATTGCTTTTTATATGGGGGTGTCCAACCTTCCGTATATTTGCGAAAATCTGATGAAGCACGGAAAGGCGCCGGATACACCGGTCATTCTTATTCAATGGGGAACATACGGACGGCAAAAAACAGTAGAAGGCACATTGGCAACGATTGTCGAAAAGGTTGCAGCTATCCAATTTTCAAACCCTGCCATCACATTGGTGGGAGAGGTAGTTTCCGTTCGGGATCAAATCAGCTGGTTTGAGAAAAAGCCGCTCTTTGGAAGGCAAATTTTGCTTGCGCGTACAAGTACAACGGAAAGCAAGGTGGCCGAGCAATTAACGAGGCTCGGTGCAGATGTGATTGAATTTCCGAAATGGAAAAAGACTGCGGTTAACATCGATAAGAAAATCATTGAAAATATTCATACTTACGACAGCATTCTATTTGCTTCACCGGAAAGCGCCATGGACTTCTTTACGATTCTTTTCAACCATGGAATTGACCTTCGCCGAATTCGAGCGGATTTCTTTGTTCATTCAAAAAAATCGATGAAAGTGTTAAATGAGCGAGGTCTCTTAGCGAAGTGGGCAGATGAAATGGGACACCCGGGAAGCCTTCTTTTGGTTGGAGAAAATCACCATTTACAGCATAAAGGCGATGGTGAGGCGTACGATATAATGATGACCGGTGAAAAGCAAATAGATGGACAATTTATGCCGGTCTTTTTGAGAATGCTCGAGGAAGCCCATTTGGATACACTGATTTTTCCAAGCAGTGCATCCGTCAAGCCATTCATGGAAGGATTGAAAGCTTGCGGCTTAGACGCTTATAAGTTAATAGAGGACATAAAGGTTGTTTGCATGGGAAGCAAAACGTCTCTGGCTGCACAAGATGCAGGTATAACGGTGGATTATGTACCGAAAGAGAGGAACGTAAATTCCCTGGTTGAATGCTTAAAGGAAATAGGGGAGTAACTTTTATTGAAAATGATCACTAGATTTATCTGAGGGAAACGAGCTTAAGTGCCCAGCTTTATACCAAAAAATGGAGCTATTGAGATAAAGGCTTTAAATCTGGAAGCTGAAAGATGTTTAGAAAGAAAAGGATAGATAAAAGAGGGGAAATTCCCTTTTTTATCTATCCTTTTCAATGTATCCCGTTATTTCATTCCCAGTGCCTTCATGGTAACAGGGCCTGCTACTCCATCTACTTTTAAGTTACGGGCTTTTTGGAATTGTTGAACAGCCGTTTCGGTGTTTGGTCCAAAAAAGCCGTCAATGCCTTTTGTATCATACCCTTTTGATGTAAGCAGAAGCTGGAGCTCTTTTACATCGCTCCCCCGGCTTCCTTTCATCAGTAATTTCCCGTTTCCGAAAGCTGGTTTGGAAGGTATAGGCGTAATGTTGCTGGCGGTGACTTTATAGCCATTAGCCATAGCGATGGCGTCAAACGATTTGCCGGAAGTCGTGATGATAACAGGTGTCCCGACTTTGACTTGATTAAATACCCATGCTACTTCCTCGTCGTACATCCGAATACAACCGTTGCTTACATATTTGCCGATGGAACTTGGATTATTGTTCCCGTGAATGGCATATGTGGTACCCCAAGTACCTCTTGCATTCAGTCCGAGCCAGCGATTGCCGAGCGGATTGCGCGGATCACCACCAGGAATTTTCCCTTTGTAATAGGGCCTGTTGACGAGCTTGTTGACGATTTTGAATTTTCCTTCCGGCGTGTATGATTGTTTTTTGCCGGTTGCGACTGCAAATACTTTTTTTAATTGACTGTTTTCATAGTAAGCCAGCTGATTGTTGGATTTGTTAATGATAATGAACTGGCTTCCTGATACAGCACCGGCGGACATATCCATGCTAAAAAACACAAGAAAGCTTAAAGTCAAAAGCATCAACCATTTTTTCATTGTCTTTTTCTCCCCTTCGCTTGTTGTTGCAACGGTCTATCCTATGCGGAAAGGGATTGTTTCGAGTAATATATTTTTCGAAAATGTTACATAAATGTAAAAAATGAGAAAAAGGAATGCTGAGCGGCTAAGAAGGAAGAACTGCCTTTGGATATTTTGTATGATGTAGTTATAGATTTAAGCGGATGCCGCCTGGGGTTGGCGCCATCCGCTTAGGTGAACTTTTGAGGCGGATTCCAGTTGTCTGGATCAGCGATTGTGAATGCTCCTTAAGGTAATGAAGATATGATGAAGCTTAGTCATGTTTCTTTTTTAACAGCTTTTGAAAAAATGGTTTCGATTTTTCTTTTTGTAGAGCTTCTCTCTCTTGTTCTGCTTGCATTCTTTGAAGTCTCTTCCCGGCTTTTATGATTTGCCATTTTTCTTCAAATCGATCAATGCGTTGTTCCAATGGTGTAACGTCTTGGTTCACTTTCGCCTGTTCAACATGATGAAAATTGCCGCTCCATTCGTTATACAATTGGACCAAAGGCTCTGGAAGGCTGTTTCTATATTCTTCAATCGAATAGAATTCCAGAAAAGCAACTTTTCTTACCGCATGGAATTGTTGTGCTATTTTAATATGCTGATCACAATAGTAATGAGTATCTTCCGGATTATCCCACAGAGACAATGGCTGCAGTCCTGTAATGGAAGCGCAGCAATTGCAAGTGTGTTTACTATTTATTGTCGAAATTTTATTTTCTCTCCATAGCTCATTCATGCGCTGCTTGCCTCCGTTACACCCTTTGAATTTACTAGTTCACTTATATTCATTTTACAAAAGGAAGCAATGGTTGCCAACGAAGAGTTATAAAGGAGAGAACTCATGACCTAATAGGTGAGGAATCTTCTGATGGAATAGAAATCAAATCGAATGACTCCGATGAAGTAAAGACATAGTAAGCATGTACAAGACATGGAAGCTGTCTTGTGCCTTACTGATATAAATCATTCCATTTAATTTCACCAGATTTTGTTTCTTGATCAACCGTTACGTAAAAATGATGTTTTTCATAAAAGTGAATGAGACGGTTGACATGATTCCAATCTCTTTCGGCAATGTCACCTGTAATGTAAGGAATATTTTGTTCTCTGGCAATCTCTTTTAAATATTTCATGCAAATAGAGCCGAACCCTTTATTGGCAGGTCCTTTTATATCTGCAATATGGATGTGATTGTCATCAGAGTAAGTGGCATGAATGGAAAAATCCCACGTTCCTTTATAGGCCTTTTCGCAGTCATTCAGCATAATTTTGCACAAATTTCCATCGTCAACTGCCGAAACGATGACCCACTTCTCTTCTTTTGATTGTTCAATTCCGACGACTTGGCCGTCTTTAGCAATTTCTCTCAAATTGTCCTGCATACGAAAGAGCTGAAACTCAAGGTCCTCCAAGTCCTTTTTTAATTCAACCGGACTTTTTTGTTCCTCGTCTTCCATTCTTAGTCTGCTAAGTGACATTTTATCCAAACTCCCTTCTCTTATGTTTTTGTCGAAGTTAGATCAGTGCCGGTGTTTAACCGGATCATCACGTAATCTATTCATTTATTCATATTGGGCGAACACACACAGTTTTTCATTCTACCAGAAAAATGGAAAGTGAGCAAATACAAGAGCCCAACTATGTAAATTAATATGTAGAACAGAGAGAATCTCATATTGGGTTGGTTCATGTATTTTTATTACATGGGACGGGTCCGTAATTAAAAATGCAGAATGACAGGAGCTTATGTATATAGAAATAAGTTTGTAAAAATAATAGCTATCAATCATGGTAAAAATTTGAATAATACTAGTTCTTTATAACTGAAAACCGAACGAAAACAAAATGGGCCTTATATATGATGAGCATATACCGAAAAATAGAATAAAGGAACATTATATTAAATAGTAAAAGAGCTCTTTTTGGGGAGATGGAGTGACTCTTTTATTAAATGTAAACAGCTTTCAAATAATTGGTATGAAAATTAGATTGATAGAGGAAACGATGAGATTCAAGGAGGATGTAGAATGGAGAAGAAAGTGGCTCTTGTAGTGGGTGGTTTACGAGGAATAGGCAAAGCAGTTAGTTGTAAACTTGCTCAAAGCGGGTTTATCACTTATGCCACAAGTCGAGCTAATGTTCAAGAGATAAGTGAAGATATCCTTATTCCGCTGCAACTAGATCTTACATGTGAAAAAGATATACATAAAGTGTTTGAAATGCTTGATGAAAAACATGGAAAATTAGATGTATTAGTTAATAATGCAGGAATCAGCTCCCCTGGACCATTCGAAAATGCTGATTCGAATGAATGGGATTCCCTCTTTCAAACAAATGTATTTGGTATTTTTTCTTGTACACAAAAAGCATTCCCCTTATTGAAGGAACAAGGTGGACGGATTATAAATATTTCTTCTATTACAACAAAAAAACCTCTGCCTCAAAATGCAATTTATACGGCTTCTAAGCATGCATTAAACGGTTTAGGAGAAACGTTGGCGGAAGAGTGGTACCCACACAAAGTTTTAACAACGAACATTCTTTTAGGTGCCACCTATACAGATTTATGGAAAGGCGTAGATGCCTTCTCACCTGAAGATATGTTGGATGTGAAGGAAGTTGGCCGTATCGTTTCTTTTATTGCGTCTACTCCATTAAGTGTTCGGATCGATGAACTGATCCTTACTCCACCAAAAGGAGTTTTATAAAGGAAACTTACATCAGTGGGAGTTTTTCTTTATCCCTTAGATGTCTTTGATTTCTCTCAAGTCTTGACATGGGTGTTAATGCGGGAGAGGGGATATATCATTTAAATTAACAGTTTAAAAGGAGGGGAACAAATGATTTATTTATCTCGGAAAATCTATTTTTCTGCAGCTCATTTGTACCGGAAAGAAGGGTGGAGCGAAGAGGAAAACAAGAGGGTTTTTGGTTTATGCAGCAACCCGAATGGCCATGGCCATGATTATACATTGGAAGTGATGGTAAGGGGACATATAAATGAAGAGTCCGGTATCGTCATTAATACAACTGAAATTAATAAGGTTGTAAAAGATTTGATTGAAAAGGAGTTTGATAGTAAATTCCTCAATTATGAACACCCTTATTTTCATGAACGAATACCGACAACGGAAAATATGGTCGGTTATATATGGGGACGTTTGGAAGGAAAGCTGCCAGATTGTGAATTATATAAAATTCGATTATATGAGAATAGCACACTATATTCGGAGAAGAGGAGAAATTCAATGGTTACGTTAGCAAGAAAGTATCATTTTTGTTCAGCGCATCGCTTGCATAGCGAACAGTTAAGCGATGAAGAAAATAAAACATTGTTCGGCAAATGTAACAACCCTTATGGGCATGGTCACAATTATTATCTTGAAGTATCTGTATCGGGGGAGCCGGATGAGGTAACAGGAATGGTTATTAATCTCGCCGAATTAGATGAGATTGTTAATAAAATCGTTATAGAGAAGTTTGATCATAAACACCTCAACCTTGATACGGAAGAATTCAAGAATCTCAATCCTACTTCCGACAATATGGTCAAGGTAATATGGGAAATGCTCTCGCCTCATTTGTCGGGATTATCTAAAATCGGTCTATGGGAAACAGAGAAAAACTACTTTGAATACTCTGGTCCTTATAAAGCCATATAGTTAAGGTGGAATGGGACGTTGTCACTAAAAAAAAAATTATCCTACATAATCGCTTTGGTTGTTACAGTAATTCTCGTGTTAAATAATGTATTATACTATATTTTTACAGAGGATTTACTAAGGAAAGACCAGGAAGAACAAATGGAATTGCTGGGAAAAGTGGTTGGAATAGCTATTGAACATTCTCAGTACAGTACTAAGTATGCTGAAGATCTAGTTGGCGAAAATTTACGTACAGCAGCTGTTGCGGCTCAATACGCACTTGATCCGGATGCCGAGAAAGTGACAGATGCTCAACTAAAAGAAGTAGCGGAAAAGGTTGGAGTTTCTTACATTACTTTATTACAGGAGATAGGAGATGATATAAAAGGAACTAAATCTTCAGACCCAAAGGAAATAGGAATGAGTACAAAGGATTGGGGATATTGGTTTGTTGCATTTCAGCAGCTTCTGAAAGATAAAAATGTCACCATTCCCGAAGGGCAAAAGCTTCCGAATTATTGGGCGGGACCATTGAATACATCCTATACTGACCCGGACTATGTAGACAAGTGGGGATATTATCATGATGGGACGACGAACTATATTATTAATCCATATGCAAGGGATAATCAAATCATAGACTTTCAGCATAAGGTAGGGCCTGAAGCGATTGTAAGAAAGGCTCTGGAGAAACAGGGCGTCATTTTAGAGATTACAGGGTTTAATCCTGAAAGGTTTGGAAAGCCGCCGATCTATACGGAAACCGATGGTCAGAAATATATTGATTACGTGAACAAAGAGGTTTCGTTCGGTCAGTATTCCTATCAAGATAAAAAGAAGGACGTGGCTGCTGTAAACAAAGCAGCGAAGACGGGAAAATCAGTTAGCTTTGAAGTGGAAATAGAGGATAAGAAAGTATTGAAAAGCTTCATCCCTATCCCTGATGAGAAACCTTACGTTATTGGTGTCGTGTCAGATTATGAGGTCATCAAAAGTGTGTTGAAGAAGCAGTTATTCAATAATGTGATAATATCTGTCCTTATCCTCCTTCTAGTGATTTGCATGAGCTATTTTTTAGCTGTCTATATTGTTCGGCCTGTTAATCGAATCTTGAATAAAGTAAGTGACATAGCAAAGGGAAATTTTGGTGCACAATTGGCAATTGACCGAAATGACGAGCTTGGTGTGTTGTCTCAGCAAGTCAATACGATGTCCCTTAATTTAAAGAGTTATACAGAGGAACTGGAGCAGAAAAATGCAGAAATTGAATATCAAGCAAACCATGACTTTTTAACGGGGCTGCCTAATGTGAGGTCGTTTAATCGCAGCTTCAATCGGGAGTTGGCTTTTTCGGAGATCAATAAACAACCGATTACCGTTATGTTCCTTGATTTGGATCGATTCAAGCTGATCAACGATATGTTTGGACATTCCATCGGTGATTATTTACTAAAGGCCGTCGCTGGGCGAATTTTAGAGAACATGGCAGAGCGTGACGTAGTTTCCCGGGTAGGGGGAGATGAGTTTGTATTACTGTTCACGAATTGCAACGCTGAATTTGCTGGTCAAAAAGCCCAAAAAATTCTTGAAGAGTTGTCTGAACCATTTATTTTTGAAGGGAATGAGCTATTTGTGACTCCAAGTATAGGTATTAGCTTTTATCCCGAAGATGGACAGGATGCGGAAACCCTTGTGAAGAATGCTGATATAGCGATGTATCGGGCTAAGGAACAAGGACGCAATAATTTTCAGTTCTTTACACCTGAAATGAATCAGTCTATTTTGAAAAGAGTTCAGATGGAAAAAGGGTTAAGGAAAGCACTTGAATATGATGAGTTAATGTTGTGCTATCAACCACAAATTGACTTGAAAACAGGCAACATTGTAGGAAGTGAGGCACTTGTACGCTGGAAGCATCCAGAACTGGGAATGATATCTCCGGCTGACTTTATTCCAATCGCTGAAGAAACAGGTTTAATTGTACAAATGGGCCAATGGATTTTGCGAAAAGCTTGTGAACAGAATATGCAATGGCGTGAAAAAGGCCATTTACCCATTACAGTTTCAGTTAACCTGTCAGCGCGTCAGTTCCAACAAAAAAATTTAGTAGAGAACGTCACTCAAATCTTGAAGGAAACAGGACTCGATCCCAAATATTTGGAACTGGAAATTACGGAAAGCATTGCCATGCATAATGAAGAATATGTTATTACAAAACTTAATGAGCTTAAAAGTATCGGCATTAACATTGCAATGGACGATTTTGGCACAGGTTATTCTTCACTGAACTATCTTAAAGAGTTTCCAATCGATACTTTAAAAATTGACCGATCTTTTATTAGTGATATTAAGGGAAAGGAATCAGAAAGCGCAGAGATTTGCTCTACCATCATTGCAATGGCTCGTAACATGAAACTAAAAGTCATAGCGGAGGGTGTAGAGACAGCAGAACAATTGGATTTCTTAATGAAACGAAATTGTGATGAAGCACAAGGTTATTTGTTCAGTAAGCCGCTGACATCAGAAGAATTCCATCTGCTGTATCAATCAGTCCAAGAGGCTGTAGCAGTAAAGATAAAGGATTAGAATTTCGAAAAAAAATGGAACCCCTCGTTTTCTCGGACTAAGAAAACGAGGGGTTTTTTATTGGTTGTACCGAACGTTATCGCGCTTTTATTCTTGAATAAAGAAGTTAAAGCCGTAACGGAGGATTATTTTCAGCGCATTTACAAAAGGAAGGGATCATCCACACCGGACTCTTCCATGAAAAAGGCTGAGTAATAGGGAAAAGAATGGAACCATGGTTGTATATATTCGAAAATAAATAGTATAATTATTCAATAACTATTTTTCGGGTATAGGAGAAAAACAAATGGTTCAATCAATCGACCGTGCCATGCATATCATTAAAATTTTAGTCTCTGATCCGCATAAAATGGATTGGTCCATCACAGAGTTAGCAGAACGGACAGAATTACCGTTAAGTACGATGCATCGCTTACTGAGTTCGTTAATGGACCATGGGCTTGTGATGCAAAATCCGAGCACAAAGCATTATAAAGCAGGATATATTTGGATGGAGATAGGGCTGCGAGTTCTTGACAGCATCGATTTTCGAACAGCGGCTCGTCCGGTAATGGAAAATTTGGCTTTGGATGTAGAAGAAAGTATTTACTTAAACATTCAAGACGGAACCTATGGCATTACGATTGAAATCGTGGACAGCCCATTAAAGGTCCGAATAGCTGAGACTGTGGGCACTCGGGGTCCTTTAAATGTAGGGGCGCCCAATAAAGCGATTTTGGCTTATTTAAAAGAAGAAGAAAGAGAACAAATACTTCGAAAGCTGGGTTTAACAGGAAATGAACGGGAATCGGTGCAAATGCAGATGTCTGAGATTAAAGAAGCCGGATATGCCATTAGTGAAGGCGAACGGACTGAAGGGACCGTTTCCGTATCTGCACCCGTCTTTGGCTACGCAAATAAAGTGTTTGCCTCAGTCAGTATCAATGCTCCAAGTTTTCGTTTTACGCAGGAGCGCCTTCCTCTCTTAATTGAAAAAGTCAAACAAGCGGCCGAAGAAATATCTATGAGAATAGGGAAGTTCTAATTTTATTTAAAAAGGAGATATGGTTAAACAACCATGTCTCCTTTTTTTATGGCTGTTTTGAAAAAGCAGCCATAAAAAAGGATGACAAAAATTTCTGAATGGATTATATTTTAATTAGAAATGAAAATAGAAAATACTTCCGCTATACGGAAAAAAGAGGGTGGGGAATGATGGAGATGTATCAACAACTTCGGACAATGGACATACCTGAACAGGCTGAGTTTTTGACGCGTTATTTAGTAGGAATCAAAAGCATTAATGGAACGGAAGGAGAAGGGGAAATAGCCAATTCTATTAAAGAAGTGCTTCAAAGCTTTCCTTATTTTCAACAAAATCCACAGTTTGTATGGGAACAAGCTGTACCGAATGATCCAGCTGGAAGAAAAAATGTCTTTGCTTTAGTAAAAGGGAAAAAGGCATCCAGTAAGACCGTCATTTTCCATTCTCATATTGATACGGTAGGAATCGAAGATTTCGGTCATTTAAAGTCGAAAGCATTAAATCCTGATGTGTTAGAAGCATTTTTTTCCACATATGAGCTGGATCAGGACGCACAAGCAGATGCCCAATCAGGAGATTGGCTGTTTGGAAGAGGATCTGTTGATATGAAAAGCGGAGCAGCCGTCCATATAGCGAATATATTGTACTTTACTGAAAATTTGGAAGGGCTTACAGGTAATGTTCTATTGATGCTCAATCCTGACGAAGAAAGCCAGCATAAAGGCATCGTTTCTGCCATTTCAGAATTGAAAAGGTTAAAAGAGAAGCACGGATTGAATTATGTATCCGCTATCAATGATGATTTCATTACGCCTCTCTATGAGGGAGATTCTCACCGATATATTTATACAGGGGCAGCAGGTAAGATTCTTCCAAGCTTTTATATATATGGGCGTGAGTCTCATGTCGGTAATACGCTTTCAAGTCTCGATCCGAATTTCATCGCGGCAGAAATTACACGCCGCATCCACAATAATTTGGATTTGGCAGAAAATATTGAAGGAGAATTAACGCTTCCGCCAACATGTTTGCAGCAGCGTGACAATAAAGAATTTTATACGGTGCAGACAGCGACAAGCAGCTATTTATATTTCAACTATTTTCTTTATGAATCAACTGCTAAAGAAGTGATGGATAAGTTAACGGAAATTACAAGAGAAGCGTGTGCAGATGCGGAATTTCACTTATTAAAGCAGTATCAGGAATTTTTAAAACGCACCGGTTTACCTGGAAAGGAACTTTCATGGTACATGGAGGTTACTAGTTTGGCGGATTTTATAGCAGAACTGGAGAATAAAGGGATTTCTGCTGTGGAGACGGCTAAAAAAGTACAGCAAGACAATCGGCATATGGAGCCTAGAAAGCTTTGTTTTCAAATCGTAGAGTCTCTGCAAAATCTCGATCCAGATAAAAAGCCAAGGGTCATTATTTTCTTTGCTCCTCCTTATTTGCCTCATAACTATTTAAATGAAGAAAATGAGCGGGATGCAAAACTTCTTCAATCCATTAAAGAAGTATTGGCAGAAGCGGAGCGGCAAACGGGTGAACAATTTGCTTTGAAGAAATTCTTCCCGTATTTAGCGGATGGCAGTTTCCTTTCCCTGCATGAAACGGATGAAGAAATTCGCTCATTAATCAATAATTTTCCTGAATGGGAATCGATTTACCCCGTGCCGATTAAAGGAATCCGTGATTTGAATATTCCATCCGTAAACATGGGGGTTTACGGAAAAGACGGACATAAGTGGACTGAAAGAGTATATAAACCATATACGTTCCATGTTCTCCCTGAACTTATTCGCAAAACCGCGCTTAAATTATTGGAACAGGAAGAAAATATGCTGTTAAGCGTATGACCATGTGTCTGCCGCCACCTGTATATTTCAGGTAGTGACAGGCATTTTTTCGATACTAATACCCTTCATAATCAGATATGATGGAGGTAAATGGAAGGAGTGATTCGAGTTGAGTCAATGGATTAAAAATGTAAGGCTGGAAACAGGGTATGAATATGAAGATGGAGAAATTACCGCAACGAAAACGGAGCTGTATCATCTTTTGGTAGCAGAAGGAAAATTTGAGCAAATACAACCAGCCTCTGTCCCGCTCCCCTTTGAAGCGAATGTGATAGATGGAGAAGGATTACTTGCTCTCCCTGCATTTGAAGAAAAGCATATACATCTGGACAAAACATATTTTGGAGGAGAGTGGAAAGCCCCTACAATCGGGAATCGTTTTAAACGAGTAAGGGAAGAGCAAAAATTACTTCCGCAATTACGTGAAGTCACACAAGAAAGAGCTGAAAAGATTCTTACATTGCTAGGGGAAAATGGGGCGGTAAAAGTACGTACGCATTGTAACATTGAACCCGTTAGTGAGCTTCATAATCTTGAAGCGACTAAACGTGCGCTCGAAAATTACGCAGACAAATTCTCCGGAGAAATCGTCGCGTTTCCACAGCATGGACTGCTGCGCAGCAATAGTGCAGAGCTGATGAAAGAGGCGATGAGAAACGGAGCTCATCTTGTAGGGGGAGTCGATCCAGCGACGTTTGATGAAGATATTGAGAAATCTCTGCATACAATGGTCGATATTGCGATGCAATTCGACGCGGGCATTGATTTGCATCTCCATGATCGTGGGCATCTTGGTATATATACAATGAAGAGATTGGCAGCGTTAGGAAAAGAAGCAGGGTTGGAAGGGAAAATTACCATTAGTCACGGCTATGCATTAGGGGATATTCCCGAAAAGGAACTGGCTGAAATGATCCATCTCTTTCAAGAAATGAAAATGGATTTGACGTCAGCTGTTCCTATTGATTTGCCCGGCCCGCCGATTCCTCTTCTTTATGAAAATGGAATACAGGTTTCTTTAGGGAATGACAGTATTACTGACCATTGGTTCCCGATTGGAACGGGGGACATGCTGGAGAAAGCAAGGAGATTGGCTGAGAGATTCAATTGGATCAGCGAACGTTTGCTGGCCAAATCACTTATCTTTGTGACAGGAGGAAAACTTTCGCTTGATGATGAAGGACACCAGCTTTGGCCGAAAAACGGAGATGAAGCAAGCTTTATTTTGGTGAACGCTTCTTGTTCCGCTGAAGCGGTAGCGAGAGGGGTAACAAAAAGAAGAGTATTTTATAAGGGGGCGCCATCTTTCGGACAAGGAATCATTTGACTAAATAACGGAGCGTGGATAAAAAACATTCATGTTCCGTTACTTTTGAATCATAAGAAACAACTGTGGTGTAAAGTTTGGATTATAAGGTGGGCAAATAACGGATGTTCCTTATTTACGGTGATATTCAAATCATTCAATTGCTGTTTAAGGCGGAAAGCGGCTGCTGCATAGCCTAAAAATAGGTCGTGGGAGTTTTCGTCATCTATGAAATAACAATTGGGTTCCATTTCAGCTTGTTTTCTTCTTCATTATTTTTTGCGGTAAAATACAAATACGAAGAGAAAAGGAGTGTGGAAGGGTTGATCGATAAAGCGATTCAATTTGCTGTTGTTGCACATGAGGGGCAATACCGAAAGGGGACAAATATTCCGTATATTGTTCATCCAGTTTCTGTCGGCTTTCTTTTGCAAAGTATTGGTTGTGATGAAGAAGTCATAGCGGCCGGAATTTTGCATGATACGGTAGAAGATACAAATACGGAACTTGATGACATTGAATATGAGTTTGGAGAGAGCGTTGCATCACTTGTTTTATCCGTGAGTGAACCAGACAAGACATTAACTTGGGAAGAACGAAAAACACATACGATTGAATCATTGAAACAAGCGAATGAAGATACACTTGTCATTACGTTAGCTGATAAAATACATAATTTGCGTACGCTATTCTTTGATTGGCAACAGAACGGAGAAGAGGTATGGGAGAAATTCAACCGAGGAAGAGAAAAACAAAAATGGTATCATGAATCCGTTTATGAAGCGACAGGAAAACGCCCAAAAAATGAAAAGATTGATGTTCTTCGTATTCAATACAAACAATTAATTGCAGATATTTTTAAATAGGAGATGTATTAAAATTTTCTGCAAAAAGAACCCACTCCCAAAATACAAGATTTTTGGGAGTGGGTTCTTTTTGGGTAATAAATCGACCGGCATGGTTCGTATGCCGGCCGATTTAGTACTTATTTGACAATTTTGATTTTAATTTTTTTGACGCCCCATTGCAGAGCTTTTTGTTTTGATGAGAAAAACACGTCGATTTTATTGCCTTTCACGGCACTTCCTTTATCTGCCGCAACAGCGTATCCGTAACCTTCTACATACACTTTCGTACCTAAAGGAATGACTTTAGGATCAACCGAAATGGCTTTTGCGTTCGGGTTTTTCTTTAAATTTAAACCAGTTGCAGTAATGCCGGTGCAGCCTTTGCAATCAGCGGTATATGCAGTTGCAGTTACTGTCAGTTCTTTTGTAAAAGTAACGCCTTGTACTTTTGCTGCTGGTTTCGCTTGGGCTGCTGCTGTTTTTGCTGCCGTTTTTTGGGCGGAAACATGCAGGATTTGTTTAGGAACAATACGGTCTGAAGAAAGTTTGTTCCAGCTTTTAATTTGATTCACTGTAACGTTATGTTTTTTCGAGATACTCCATAATGTATCTCCGTTTTTTACTTGATATGTATTGGCTGACGCCGCACTTGACACTCCGAAAGATAATAAAATAGCCGTACTCATTGATATAATAAACTTTTTCAAGATTGTAATCCCCTTTTAATAAACTCTTAAATATACAATAACAGTTTAATATAACAAATATGTTTCATTATGTTTCTATTTATGTTACAAATCGTTTACAAGGTTCATATAAAGGAAACTTCCATCAGTGGGGGGGGCTGCCTGTTAATGCGGGATAAACCTATGGCTTTTCCGCTTTTGGCTCGATACAATGGAAGTAACTGCTTAGAAAAGGGGACGTGAACATGAAAGAAATCATTTCTTTAAAAATTAATGAACTTCAGCAAGAGTTTTATGAAATCAGCAAATTTATAGGAGAAAATCCAGAGCTTGGCCATGAGGAAGTAAAGGCATGCAAAGTTTTAACAGAAACACTGGAGAAACACGGATTTTCGATTACAGTTGGTACATGCGGGCTGCCGACAGCTTTTACGGCTGTGTATGACAGCGGGAAACCAGGTCCTTCTATAGGATTTATGGCAGAGTATGATGCTCTTCCTGACTTGGGGCATGCATGTGGACATAATTTGATCGGCACGATGGGGATTGCTGCAGGAATCGGTCTAAGCAGCGTTGTGCATGAATGCGGGGGGAAAGTATATGTATACGGAACACCAGCAGAAGAAACGCGCGGCGGAAAGGTGACAATGGCAGAAACGGGTGTATTGGATCATTTAGATGTTGCTTTAATGGTCCATCCTTATTATTGTCATCAACGAAGTGGAACGTCCCTTGCCATGGATGCCATTCAATTTGAATTTTTCGGTAAAGCTGCTCATGCTGCGGCTGCTCCTCATGAAGGGATTAACGCATTGGATGCGGTCATTCAAACTTTTAATGGTATAAACGCCTTAAGACAGCATGTGAAATCAGATGTTCGCATCCATGGAATCATACCTGAAGGTGGAAAAGCTGCTAATATTGTCCCGGATTATGCCATCGCCCAATTTTATGTTCGGGCTGGCAGCCGCAGCTATGTTAATGAAGTGGCGAAAAAGGTGAAGGCATGCGCAGAAGCGGCGGCTTTAGCGACTGGAGCGCGCCTGGAAGTGTCTAACTATGAGTTTTCTTATGATGATATGGTAACAAACGAAGAGCTTTCTAGGGCTTTTACGGGTAACTTAATCGCCCTGGGCGTTAATCCCAAAGAAATTTATGATGATGAGGGAGACCATGGTTCATTGGATATGGGAAATGTTAGCCAAGTCGTGCCTTCGATTCATCCATATATTCAAATTTGTTCGGAATTCTATGCTTGTCATACCCATGAATTCAGAGAAGCAGCCATGAGCGAACAAGGGCGTGAGGCCATGATTTTAGGGGCGAAAGCCATGGCATTGACAGGGTACGATATCCTGACAAACCCTGAATTGCTGGAAAAAGTGAAGAAGGAATTTCAAAAAAATAAATAGAGAGTATAAGCGTAAGAAAGAGGCTGTCTCATAAGCCTCTAGTAAAACACAAAAACTAATTTTTACTGAAAGGCCCCTTCAAATAATTCCTTGGCTTTACTGGGTTTTCATGAAGGGGCCTTTCAGGAGGATGGGTCAAAAGGGTTTCTTTTTCCCCTTTTGACCCATCCTCTTTTCTTACGATTAGTCAAGGGATTTTAAAAAATTAAAGTACTGTTAGTAAGTTCTATGATTTCTTTTTAAAAGGGGATTTTTAGGCACAGCTAATAAGCCCAGCTATTTCTTTTTTTTTTTAGCCAGGGATGTATGTGATATAATCGTTTCAACATTACTTACCAGCGGCCAACTGGTAATCGTAATGCAGATCGTGTGTAATAAGGTGGAAGAGGGACTTCAACAACTTATTCACACAGGCGATGGACGCAACTTTATGACGTTTGTTATAAGGTTGCGTTTTTAATTTGTCATAATAATCCACAATATGATTGCCTCCAAAGCGTCGCTGACGGATCATGTTTTGAATGGTGAAATAGAGTATTTTGCGTAAATAACTGTTGCCGCGCTTGTTGATTTTATCTTTATAAAACAAGGTTCCCGACTGGAAGCGCCTGATGTCAATTCCAGCATAGGCATTCAGCTGTTTATGGTTGTCAAAACGCGTCAGATCTCCTATCTCTCCAATTAACCTCACAGCCGTATTCGGGCCAATCCCGGGAAAACTGATGAGCACCTGATAGTCTTTCCGTTCTTTTGAAAGCTCGGCCATCTGCTTAATCAACGCTTCACGCTGTCTTAAAATCGCTAAATGACGCTTGGCATAGACTCTTAATTGATCACAGCGAACATCCTCAGCGTCTACGGCCGGATAAGAGTCTTGTGCAGCTTCCAACAGTTGCAGGGCTTTTTTCTCTGCCGTTTTAGGAGCTAGTTTTTTCTCTGTATTCGTGAGTAGTCGATTACGGACCACCGTTTTAGACAAGTGTCTCACACAATCAGGATGTGGGAACAACTGTAGAATATTCAAAAACAACTCTGATTTTTGGGTAAACAAGGACTCCATTTCCGGAAAAGTAAGTTGCAGAAGCGTGTGTATGCGGCTGCGAATCAGGCTCAGTTCTTCATCCAGTTCTTTATAGTAGCGAGAAAGAGCACGCATTTGGTCATAATAAGCTTCCTGCGGCTTTTTGATGCGCCGTGTAGCCGTAAAGTGCGTCTGGGCTAGACGATGAGCGTCGCTTTTGTCTGTTTTGTGCATGCGCATGGAAGCTGTTTGAAGCTTAGATTCCAAAGGATTAAGTAAACAATACGGAAAGCCGTACTCCGTGAAAAATCGTTCTAGTTGGCGAGAATACACACCTGTGGCCTCAAATACGATATCAGGGGCCTGTGCGTCTTTTTGGATTAGGGCCTTGATTTGATTATATAGTCTTTCAAAAAAGGAGCGTTCATGAAGCATTTCTCCTTCAAAGATGCAAACTCGGTCAGCGTTATAGATGACCATATAACTTTTCCCCATACTAACATCAAAAGCTATTACACTTGGCATATCCATTCCTCCTAACTTTACGGTAGAAGCGTTCACATCACCTTATCGATTCCCTTTTCTTATACACGATCTCCAGGATCCAACATACTGAAACTGATTCTTATAAGGGAAGTGAAGTAGGCCAGTTTAAAATACGAACTCAAGGTCCTGAGGATGGGTCGACCTATTCTTCACTTCTACTATAAAAAAATAGTAGCACAGACCATGGCCGTGGTCTGTGCTACTAATCTTAGTATGTTTTATATTTATGCATAAGAAGTGTAGCTTGGATATGAAAAAAACAACCTCGATTTCCGACTGCCTAAGCAACGGCTTTTAGATAATTGTATCCAATTGTAATTATAATTGGATACAATTATTTTTGATTTTATGTTGAAAATGCTTATTTTTACTGATATATTATATTTAATGTATCCAATCTTTAATGGAGGAGTAGTATATTGGATAAAAATAATAAAGAAAAATCAACAGTTGTCAATTATGTAACGGCAAGCCTCAGGAAAGCGATTTTGAATGGGACGTTGAAAAAAGGAGATCGGCTTATTCAGGAGGAATGGGCTGAACGATTAAATGTTAGCCGAATGCCAATTAGAGAAGCGCTTACGCAGCTTCAAATTGAAGGATTAGTAGAAATGGTTCCGCATAAAGGGGCAATCGTCACACCCATTACTCGAGAACATATTGAGGAAATTTATCATACGCGCTCACTATTGGAAGGGCTTGCAGTTGAAAAATCGCTGCCGTTTTTAACAGAAGAAGATAAAAATGAGTTAAAAACGATTTTAACTCAAATGGAAGAACTTCAGTTATGTGATGAAACAAATGATCTTTATATTCAGTTAAATGCATTATTTCATGAAACACTTCGTAAAGGCTGTCCGTGGCCTCGGGTTCAAAAAATGGTTGAAATGCTTGGTATTTCACCAATCGCGCCAAGTTTACTGATTGATTATTATCCTGAAACACAAAGAGAGCACAGAATGATGTATGAAGCTGCTTTACGCGGTGATGCTGCTGAGCTAAGAGCGGCAGTAGAATACCATATTTTACGAACAAAAAATAATTTAATTCGTTATATGGAGCAGTTAAATAGCCAAAATCCAGAATAAAAAGGGGAGTTGTAAAATGTATGATTTTGCAATAGTAGGTGGAGGAATTGTCGGTTTATCAACGGGGATGGCACTATATAAACGTTTTCCGAACGCGAAAGTAGCTGTTCTTGAAAAAGAGTCAGCTGTCGCAGAACATCAAACAGGTCACAACAGCGGAGTCATTCACTCCGGTATCTATTATAAGCCAGGCAGCTTTAAAGCGCGTTTTGCACGTCAAGGAAGTAAATCGATGACGGAATTTTGTCAAACGCATGGAATTGATCATGATATTTGCGGCAAAGTGATTGTCGCGACAAAAAAAGAGGAATTACCGCTCCTGGAAAATTTGTATCAGCGAGGGCTTCAAAATGAACTAGCTATTCAAAAAATCGGTGTAGAAGAATTAAAAGAAATTGAGCCGCACGTTAATGGGCTCGGGGCTATTCGTGTTCCGCAAGCCGGTATTGTTAATTATCGCCAAGTTAGTGAGAAATTTGCTGAAATTATTAAGCGAAATGGCGGTGAAATTCACTTAAATACGAAAGTAGAAAAAATGTATGAGCAATCAGATCGAGTGACCATCGAGACAAATCGTGGAACCTTAACGGCTCATGTCGTAATCAACTGTGCCGGTCTTCACAGTGATCGTGTAGCTACCGCTGCAGGATATAAAACAGATATGAAAATATTGCCGTTTAGAGGCGAGTATTATAAATTGGTACCAGAAAAACGCTATTTAGTTAAGCATTTAATCTATCCAGTGCCAAATCCGAAGTTCCCATTTTTAGGGGTTCATTTTACGCGAATGATTAGCGGAGAGGTTGATGCAGGTCCAAATGCTGTGTTAAGCTTTAAACGTGAGGGATACAAAAAGACCGATTTCAGTGCAAAAGATTTAATGGAATCGTTAAGCTTTCCTGGATTATGGAAAATGGCTGGTAAGTTTGCGAAGGAAGGGCTAGATGAATATGTTCGTTCTTTTAGCAAAAAGCAATTTACGAAAAGCCTCCAGGAATTGATTCCTGAAATTACGGAAGAGGATTTAATCCCTGCACCTGCCGGCGTTCGCGCACAAGCATTAAAAAGCGATGGGAATATGGTAGATGATTTCCATATTATTATGGGGAAACGGACCATTCATGTATGTAATGCTCCATCTCCGGCTGCTACAGCTTCAATTGAAATAGGGAAGGAAGTTGTTAATAGAATACCAGAGCAGTCTCATTTAAAAGAAGCCGTAATAATTTAATATTATGTCCTTTGAGAGGAAGATTTATCATGTTTAATGGAAAAACTATTTTTATTGCAGGACATGCTCGTTTACCGCAAGGAATGGCAGCAAAAAGCGTCTTTGAAACATTAACGATTACTGCTGAAGTGGATGTGAAATACGGCGTTATATTAGAAGCATCTTGTACATTGGCAACAGAACACGGCCGTGAATTTATTGGACGTGTATTAAGAGGAACAAGCTTAAAAGACGGTGTAGAGGATGCTATTCAAGAAATCCAAACATATTACCGAGGGAAGGCAACAAATGCTTTAATTGCAGCATTAAAGGATCTTGATCTTCATTTTCATCAAATTCATGACGAACAAAAGAATAAAGTAAAATAACTTCTAAAAAGAATGATTGACAGTTTATAATGTAAGCGTTATAATTAAATTATTAAAATATTTCTAACATTTCCACCTTTTGAAAAAGACCCTTTCAGAATCGTGGATAGTTATAAATAATTGGAAACAAGAAACGTAAATAATAATGAACTGCTAATTCACTGTGACTCTATTCGCATAGAGCGGTGAAGTGAATATAAGCCAGTTGTACATGTGAACCCTTATTTATGATTAGGGAGCTTGTGCAGCTGGCTTTTTATCTTTCTTGGTTTCCAGTTTCAACTATCTTACACAAAACGGGAGGAATTTAGTTATGAGTATTGTCGAAAAGCAAAGAAGAAAGTATGAAACAAAAACAGAAAAATATGAGGTGAAAGTTCATCCGCAAACAGACCGTTTGTATCACATTGAACTTGCGAAAGACGCCATTGAAGGGTTTCTGAAAGCTGTTAAACAAGAGGATTATTCTGTTCAGCATTTAGAATACACGCCTTATACCCGTCTCATTGTTTCTTCTCTATTATTAGATCAAGTTGGTGAAGAGTTTGGTGAATTACTTCGAAGTATCGTCCATGACCGCGAATCAGGAGGATTTACGATTGGCTTAGAAGGTGTGACGAAAGATACAGATGAATATGTCTTATTCTCAACAGCTGTTTCATATTTGCTGGGGACATCAAACTTTGATTCGATGTCAGGAAAATATTATGCACGTTTTACAGTGAAACATACAGATAACAGTGATTCTTACCTTCGCCAAGCCTATCGCTTATTTACACTGCATACAGATGGTACGTTTGTAGATGAGCCAACAGACTGGCTGTTAATGATGAAGATTGTGGAAGAAAATGCACGCGGGGGTGAATCAAGATTATTGCACTTAGATGATTGGAAAGAACTTGATAGATTTGCGAACCACCCGCTGGCAAGCCGTAAATTCACATATAAAGCACCATCAAGTAAAAATGTCAGCCAAGAGGTAGAGCGTTTAACCTTCTTTAATCATAATAATAAACCTGGTATTTGTTTTATTGACCAGTTTGTTTATCCCGAAACAATTGAAGAAGCCAAATATTTAAAAGATCTTTCTCAATCAATGGAAAATGATGAAAGTGTTATCGAACTTGAACTGCCTGTTGGAGATTTAGTGGTTGTTAATAATATTTTCTGGCTTCACGGACGTGCTGCTTTCGAGGTGGATCCAAACTTGAATCGTGAGTTGCTTCGTCAGCGTGGACGATTTAATCAATAATGAAATGAATAAGTAAAAAATTGTTACGATAGATTTGATTAAAAGGCAAATTCATTTTCCTGGCTTCGGTTTGGAAAATGAAGTTTGTCTTTTTTCATTTATCCCGCTTTAACAGACAGTAAGCCCCCACGATTCTTTCTCTCCAGTTAACCATCTTCAATCACAAATTATTAAGCGCAATGGACTGAAAATGATGGGAATTGTCTTTCTATTATAAATGTTGTGATAAAATATCAATAGTAAATAAAAAAGGAGAACGCTTTCATGAGAAGGGTTTGGAGAGCTATTCCTGTTATTATTCTATCGTTCTTTATTTGTCTATTTAGTACATACTCAGCGGAAGGAAGTACGAACGAACGTAAAAAAGTTTATCGTATTGCTGGGGATCGATATTTGCCGCCGTTCTCGTACGTAAACGAAGATGGAAAATTCACTGGCTTCAGCGTTGAATTGTTCGAACGAATTGCAAAGCAAGAGAATGTTGCATTTGAGTTTATTCCAATGGCCTCCTATAAGGCGATAGAAGCCTTAAAAAAGGGTGAAATCGACGCAGTAATGGGAATGAAGTATTCAAGTCGTTTGAGTGGACAATTTTTATTTTCAGAATCGTATTTTATGGTTACGGATACCGTTGTATTGCCAAAAAAAGATGCCTCATCTGTTCGTACATTGACAGATTTGCGCGAGAAAATTGTTGTAATACAAGAGGATCCGACAGCTCTTTCATTAATCATGAACATTCGGGATGCCGAAGTAACTACAGCTCTGAATACTAGGGACGCTTTTGCCCATTTAATGGCTAATCGTGCTGATGCACTTTTAACAAATAAATGGACGGCCGCTCATTATATCAAACAAAATAATATAGATTCTCAGTATGAGATGGTTGATGGATTGACTGGTACTTCGGCTGAATTTACGGCGATTGTCCATCCGAACGAGAGGCAGCTTCTTCAAATCATAAATACCTCGATTGCAGAAATGAAAGCGAATGGGGACTATTTAGAGTTACATTCTCACTGGTTTAGCGGTATTACCGATCAGCGTTTGAAAGAACTCCGAAATTGGATTGCAGCACTAGTTATATTACTCATTCTCATTCTTGTTGCACTGTCTATTATTTATCTGTGGAATAAGAAGCTAAAGGATGAAGTGAGAAAACGCACAGCTGCGTTGGAATTTGTAAATAGGAAGCTAAAAGATCAACAAATCGAATTGTCACAAGCTGACCAATTCAAGGAAAATATTTTGAATCATATTTATTCTGGTCTCATTACATTTGATAATGAAAATAACTTAACAAGCATTAATAGACGAGCACGTACTATTTTAAACTTAGCTGGTGAAGGACCTATTGGTGTAGAAGATATTTTGTCTTTGCCTAAGATGAAACAAGTGTTAGCGGCATATGAAGAATCGGCTGCTGCAGCTGCTAAGGAGAGTGAAGTGATTTTTTCAGAAGAGTTATCATTTGAGGATGACAGTGGGAAGCATCGCTCAATTTTATTTCGTATCATCCCGCTAAACGGCAGAGATTTACGTTCGGAAGGCTATTTGATCACACTTGCCGATCGTTCAGAAGAAAGAATGTTAGAAAGAAAGCTTGCGCTTCAGGAAAAAATGGGGGCGCTTGGACAGCTTGTCGCAGGTGTTGCTCATGAAATTCGCAATCCGCTTACAACATTGAAAATGTTTGTGGAAATGCTGCCTAAAAAGTATGAAAACCCCGAATTTCGTGATGAAATGCTCAAATATGTACCAGAATCGGTGAAGCGGATGAATCAGATTGTTGAGGGTTTGCTAGGGTATTCACGTCGAAATGAAGCAAAACGGGACATATTTGCGTTAACACTCTGTATACAGTCCATTGTATCGATTATGGAGCCAACATTAAGAAAAAATGCAGTCAAGCTTGTATTAGATGTTGATGATCGTGCTTACGCATTTGCTGATCAAAACCAAATTGGCCAGATTTTGCTTAACTTTATGTTAAATGGACTTGATGCGATGGCAGATAGTCAGGAAAAAGTAATGACTGTCACAGCGTATAGTGATGACAAATATGCTTATATAACAGTCGCCGATACTGGGTGCGGGATTGAACCAGAAGCTCTCGCACGTTTATTCGAACCGTTTTACACAACGAAAACAACCGGGATCGGTTTGGGGTTATCGCTTTGCTATCAATGGGCGGAGGAAAACAATGGCGGACTGGATGTCAAGTCACTTGAAAACGGCTCGGAATTTACAGTAAAACTACCAGTCAAAAAAGGGGATGTGTAAGATGAAACCGTTTGTATTAATTATCGATGATGAACCCGCCATCGGTTCGTCCTTAAGGTTTGCATTAGATGATCACTTTAAGACAGAAGCATGTACAGATGTACAGGATGCCTACGCGATCCTACAGGAAAAAGATGTTCATGTCGTTCTGCTTGACTGGCGTTTGGGTAAATACGATGGTTTGGACGTCCTTGTACACATCAAAGAGATCAGCCCGGCAACGTCTGTTATCATGATGACAGCTTACGGTACGATTGAATCGTCCGTTGAAGCAATTAAAAGAGGGGCGTTTCATTATATTACCAAACCCCCTGAACTTGATGAGCTGCTTTTACTTATTAACAAATCACTTGAACATCAAAATTTGCATAACCAGGTTCGTGAGCTAAGTGAACAAATCGAAAAAATAAGAGGATATGATCAAATCATTGGTGAAAGTAAAGCGATGGAAAGAGTGTTTTCCATTATTGATCAAGTAAAAGATATTGACTCAAGTGTGCTGATTACGGGGGAAAGTGGAACAGGCAAAGAGTTGGTTGCAAGAGCAATCCACCGCAATGGTAAACGAAAAAAAGGTCCGTTTATTGCTGTAAACTGTGCAGCAATCCCGGAAGCACTGCTTGAAAGTGAATTATTTGGTCACAAAAAAGGGGCATTCACCGGTGCAGCTGCAAGTCGTTTGGGAAAGGTGGAAGCTGCACATAACGGAACGCTTTTTCTTGATGAAATCGGAGAAATGCCGATCCATTTGCAGGCAAAGCTGCTTCGCGTTCTTCAAGAAAAAGAAGTGACACCATTGGGGACAAATGAACCAATTAAAGTAGACATCCGGATTATTACGGCTACAAATCAGAGTTTACAGGACATGATCGACAAAGGTGATTTTCGTGAAGATTTGTATTTTAGGTTGAATGTCATTCCACTTCCGCTTCCGCCATTAAGGGAACGGAAAGAAGATTTGACATTACTCATCCCGCATTTTTTAAAAAAATATGCCGAAGAAATGAACCGTCCCATCCCCCTTTTATCACCGGATACAAATGAGTGGCTTCAAGAATACTCGTATCCAGGAAATATCAGGCAGCTTGCCAATATCCTTGAATATGCCGTTGCAATGGCGAAAAATGGACAGATTGTACCTGATGACTTACCGATTATCCAACCTGAGTCGTTAAGAAAAGGCACAAGCAAAGGAGAGAACGGACATGTGCTTGAGATTCCAATTCCATCTACGCTCAAGGAAGCAGAGAAAATGCTGATTCAAGCGGTATTGACTCATTGTGGGGGCAACCGGAGAAAAACAGCATCCTTACTCGGAATGAGTGAGCGTAACTTACGAAATAAGCTTAATCAGAATCGGGAAGAGGTCGAGATCAAATAGAGGAAAAAAGTGCCGGGGCGGCATTTTTTTCCGGTCTAAAACGGCACTATTTGCCGTTTTTTTATTTTTTCTAAAAGAAAACCTTGTGTTTTACAGGACTGGATGTTGGCATAATTCTTGCAATATTAAGTAGTGAAACTAATAAAAAGAGGTGGTACATTTGTTTCAGAAAAAGTGGGTGTTTATTTCGATTATTTTAATGTTCATCCTTAGTGGCTGCGGGAATAGTCAGCAAGTTAATGGAAGCGCTAACAACAAGGCAGCTGAAGGCCACTATTTTTCAGGTGAAACGCTAACCATTTTAACTGGGGGAACATCAGGAATCTACTTTCAGATGGGAAATGCGATGGCAAAAATCTATGGTGAAGAAATCGGTGCACAAGCAAGTGCACAAACAACCGGTGCGTCAGCTGAAAATACCGCAAAGGTTTCTCGAGGAAAAGCTGAACTTGGCTTTGCAATGGCTGACACCGTATCTGATGCATACCTCGGCGATGGAAATTTCGAAAAGTATGGGGCGATAAAAAACATTCGAGCAGTTGCCTCACTTTATCCGAATTATATGCAAATTGTTACCGTTAAATCAGCAGGTATTAAGACCCTTGAAGATCTTCGCGGCAAGGATTTGGCTGTTGGTGCACTTGGCAGCGGGACAGAAATTATGGCCAAACGCATCCTAGAAGGCGTTGGTCTTACTTATAAAGATGTAAACGCAGACTTTTTGTCGTTTGCAGAAGGAATTGAAGGAATTAAAAATGGGACGACAGATGTTGCCTTTTTATCTTCAGGCTATCCAAACTCAGGAATCATGGAGCTTGCGGCAACAGATGATGTCGAAATCATTCCAGTTCCAGAAGAACTCACATTGAAATTAAAAGAGGCCTATCCAGCTTTTGAAATGGGTACTATTCCAGCTGATACATACGCGGGAGTCAGTAAAGAAATTCCTACAGTAAAAGTAAACAATCTACTAATTACAAATAAGGAATTACCTAATGAAGCTGTGTATGAACTAACAAAAACACTATTCGATCATTTGGATGCCCTGAAGGCTGCACATAATTCTGCAAAAGATATTGATCTTCAAAAGGCCGTAGAGGAACTTCCATTACCGCTTCATCCAGGTGCAGAAAAATATTTTAAAGAACAAGGTGTTTTAGACTAATAAGCAAATGGGGTGAGTGAGAAATGCAAGAGACATTAAAAAAGGAAATGAATGAAACCGCTATCTTAGAGAAATATGATGCAGAATCAAGAACAAAAAAAATCGATAAAGGCTTTTGGCGCTGGGTCATCTTAGTTTTGAGTGTTAGTCTGGCAGGTTACCATTTATACTCATCGTTTTTCGGTTCGCTCGATGCACTTAGACACCGTTCCCTTCATACCGCTGTGATTGCAGCACTAGTGTTTATTTTATATCCAGCTTTTTTCAAGAAGAAAAAAGATAAGGTGAGTGTGTTCGATATCCTTTGGATGCTGGCAGCCCTTTCGACAACTGCCTATATGTTCATTGATTACGAAAATATTGCGATACGTATGTCAGTCTACATGCCAAGTACAATTGACATTTTCTTTGGAATTATCTTGATTGCTGTTGTTGTAGAAGGCGGAAGACGTGTAGCTGGTAATGCTTTAACCATTTTAGCCGTACTCTTTTTAGCTTACGCCTTTTTCGGGCAATACGCGCCTAGTTTATTACGTCATTCGGGAAAAGATGTCGAGGATATTGTGACATATATGTATTTATCCACAGAAGGGATTTTTGGTATTGCGATCTCGGTTTCTGCTTCCTATATCATTCTATTTATCTTGTTTGGTGCATTTTTAAATCGTTCAGGAATGGGGAAATTTTTCACGGATATCTCCATGGGATTAGCGGGTCATACATCTGGTGGTCCAGCAAAAGTGTCGGTTATTTCAAGTGGTTTGCTCGGATCCATTAATGGTAGTGCACTTGCCAATGTCGTAACGACAGGGGCATTTACAATTCCGTTAATGAAGCGCGTTGGATACAAACCAGAATTTGCGGGTGCTGTCGAAGCTACTGCCTCAGTTGGTGGTCAAATTCTCCCGCCGGTTATGGGGGCAACTGCGTTTATTATGGCTGAAACTCTTGGAATGCCGTACAATCAAATCGCTTTAGCAGCAATCCTGCCAGCTTTGCTTTATTACCTTGGTATTATTTTCATCGTTCATTTCCGAGCAAAGAAACTGGGATTGCACGGATTGAGTAAGGAAGAACTGCCAAATGTCTTAGAAACATTAAAAAAAGGCGGACATTTGCTCATTCCGATCATTGTTTTAATCGGTTTATTAATGGCTGGAAAAACACCATTGTTTGCAGCGTTTGTTGCGATTGTTCTTTCCATTGTTGTCAGCTGGTTTAATAAAGAGACTCGAATGGGCCCAAGAGAAATTATTCAGGCGATGGAAGAAGGGATTCGTTCCTCACTCGGTGTTGCGATGTCTTGTGCGATTGTTGGAATTATCGTTGGAGTTAGTACATTAACGGGCCTTGGCCCGAAATTGACACAATCAATTCTTGTACTTGGGCAAGGTGAAATCGTGTTAACCCTTATTTTCACAATGGTAGCCTGTATCATCATGGGAATGGGATTGCCATCAATTCCAACGTATATCATTACATCGACCATGGCTGCGCCTGCACTTCTTGAACTGGGGATTGCACCGTTTTTAACGCATATGTTTGTATTCTACTTTGGTATTTTAGCCAATGTCACACCGCCAGTAGCACTAGCAGCCTTTGCGGGAGCGGGGATAGCGGGAGGAAACCCAACTAAAACAGGCTTTGAGTCTATGAGACTTGCGATGTCTGGTTTTATCATTCCATTCGTTTTTGTCTTTTCCCCATCGCTTCTTATGATGGACGTATCAGGGCCGCTTGAAGTCATTTCAGTTACAGCTACATCCATTATTGGCATACTTGGCCTAAGTGCAGCGATTGAGCGCTATTTCTTGACCGATATGCAGTTGCCAGTGGCGCTTATCTGTTTTGTCGGATCAATAACTCTAATCATTCCAGGAGCAGTGACCGATATCATCGGACTCATCATCTTGATAGGTGTTGCAGTCTACCAGTGGTCAAGAAAAGGGAAATTTAAACAGAATGAAAAACTATCTGCGTAAATAATGGGGATAACCTAGATGGCTGATTTTGCCCTTTGGGTTATCCTTATTATTTTCCTATACTGCTTGATTGCAATACAAGTAAAATAATCCTCCATCTATATAAATAACACGACACATCTTCATTCAATCGAGAAACATCAACGTCGGTGCCCCAAACAACTTGAATTTGCTCTCAAGGGATTCACCTATGCGGATGGCGCCAACCCCGCAAGAGGGGGTGTCAGCCGCTTAGGTCTAGAAACTTTGGCATGGTCGTTCTTTGGTCATGTCGAATTTTCTAAATCGATCTATATAGTTCAAGAAAATAGAATTCAAGCTTTGATATGATAAAGGTGAATACTGTTGAAATTTGTCTGTTAAAAAGAAGGAGAAAGATATTCTAATATCGAAAGTTTTCAAATTTAGGACATTCCCTAAAAGAATGCCGGCACTTAGTGAATGGAGGAAATGATTTGCTTATCATCTTGACTATGTTTGCACTAGGAGCCTTGCTCGGTTTCGTAGGAGCGGGAGGAGCGGGCTTTATTATTGCTGTATTGATGCTTTTATTTAAAGTTCCGATTTACAAAGCGCTTGGAACATCGCTTGCAGCCATGATTTTTACGAGTTTATCCGGTGCTTTCAGCCATTACAGAGAAGGAAATGTGGCAATGAAAGCCGGGGTAATAACGGGATTGTTCGGGGCCTTTGGAGCTTTTATAGGATCGAAAATTGCTTTTATGATTTCAAGCGATATTTTACCTTGGTTAACAGCCGGAATGTTATTTTTATCTTCTATTTTGCTTTTAGTTCGTTTATTTGTCATCAAAAGCAGTAAAGACGAGAAGGAAGAAGAGAGTCATTCGTTTTTTATCGGAAAAGCAGCCTTCTTAGGTCTTCTATTTGGCACAGTATCAGGTACTGTGGGGATTGGGTCCGCACCGTTTATTCAAGTTGGTCTATACACGCTTCTTGGGTTATCGATTCGCCAATCAGTAGGTACGACCATGCTTGTTATTATACCCATCGCACTAGGAGGAGGGGTTGGCTACGTTCTGGAAGGGTATTTGGATTTCTTCTTATTATTCCAAGTGCTGATAGGAACGATGACAGGGGCTTATGTTGGAGCGAAGTTTACAAACTTAGTGCCGAAAAATCTTTTGAAAGTAACCATGGTCGCCACGCCCGCATTGGCCGCTCTGCTTTTAGTAATCTAGAAAGAGGCTATATGTGTATGGCTGTTCCATAAGTTCTAAGCAGGCCGTCCAGATTATTTTTTTACTGACCTGTTACTAAATCCTTAATTTTACTGGATTCACTTGACGGCCCCTTCAAAAAAAAATTGGTCATTTCACATTATGAAATAACCTCGTTGAAAAAAAGTCCCTCTTAATTGATTATATAGCATATAGAGTTTTTAAAATATTCTGTTTACTAGGGGGAGCGACATGGGAATTCGAACAGGTGCCGACTATATTGAAGCGTTAAAATCTAGACAGCCGGAAGTGTGGCTGAAAGGAAAAAAAGTAGTGGATTTAGTGAATGAACCTGTATTCAAACAACCTATTCAAGAGATTGCGAAGCTGTATGATATGCAGCATGATCCGGAATATCAAAATAGAATTACACATATTTGCGAGGAAACGGGCGAACGAATCAATAACGCTTTTTTAGTACCAAGATCCGCAGAAGATTTAAAAGCACGTAGCGAGGTATTTGAAGTATTTGCTAAAGCAACATTCGGTCTCATGGGAAGAACGCCGGATTTCCTGAACGTTGTCGTTACATCCATGGCCAGCAACTCTTGGTTTTTGGATAAATACAACCCGGAATGGTCGAAAAATATCCGCAATTATTATCGCTATATTCGTGATAACGACTTGTTTTTAACGCATGCCATTATCAATCCGCAAAATGATCGGAGTAAAGCATCCCATGAACAAAACGATATGTTTACACACTTAGGTACAGTGGAAGAAACAGCGGAAGGACTTGTTGTAAGAGGTGCAAAAATGCTTGCCACACTTGCCCCGATTACGGATGAAGTCATCGTTTATTCATTCCCTGGTTTCCAGCCTGGAGATGAGCGTTATGCCTTAGCATTTGCTTTGCCAATTGACACACCGGGCCTTCGAATTCTATGCCGTGAACCGATGCAAGATGGAAAACGCTCCTTATTTGATCATCCCCTTGCATCACGATTTGAAGAAATGGATGCCGTATTGGTGTTTCATGATGTCGTTGTACCTTGGGACCGCGTTTTCCTTTATAACAATGTCGAGGCGGCAAACCTTCTTTATCCTAAGACGGGAATTGCCCAGCAGCCAGCTCACCAATCAGGAGTAAGGGGATGGGTCAAGCTTGCTTTCGCAACAGAAGTTGCGTGTAAAATAGCGGATTCCATTGGGGTAGATACCTATTTAAATGTTCAACACGAACTTGGAGAGCTCGTTCAATCCGTTGAGACAATTCGTGCATTGCTCCGTGTTGCCGAATATGAGTACGAAGTGACGGACAGCGGTGAGGTAATGCCGGCGCCAGTTCCGCTTGAAACGATTCGAGGCCTGCTGCCGAAAATGTATCCGCGTGCGATTGAGGTACTTCAGACGATTGGTGCAGGCGGCTTGCTGATGTCTCCAACAGGAGCAGATTTTGAAAATCCTGAACTACGCGGAGATTTTGATAAATATTATGCAGGGCGTGCAGGGGTTTCAGGAGAAGAACGTGTTCGCTTGTTCAAATTGGCTTGGGATTTATGCGGAGAGGCGTTCGGCCAACGCTTACTGCAGTATGAGCGCTATTACACGGGAGATCCGATTCGTAAACGGGCTATTTTTTATAATCAATATAAACGGAACCATTCGTTCTCCATGGTCGATGAAGCATTAAACGGGGCACGTCATTCAGAGGCATTGCTTAATCGATAATGACGACTCGTTCAATTATAGAATAAGGGCGTACGGGAAAAGGAGAGGGGAAAGGTGATTGCATCCGTCAAGAAAATTTGCAATATTCTAAACTGTTTTACGAATGATGAACCTGTATTGGGAAATTCCGAGATTGCTGAAAAACTGGAAATGAATCCGAGTACTGTTCATCATCTAGTCCGTACGTTGTGTGAAGAGGGAATTCTCATACAGGACTACAAAAAAAAGTACAGACTAGGTTGGAAGTTGCTTGAATGGAGCAATCATGTTATGTTCCAGCAAGATATTTACAGCGGGGCTATTCCGTTAGTGGAAGAGCTCGTCAGGAAATTTAGCGGAACAGTCCATATTGGAATGTTCGATCAAGGAGATGTCGTCTTCGTATTAAAGGTTACATCTAAAGGCTCTCTTGCCGTCTCTACGTACGTGGGGGCGAGAAAACCCGCTTATTGCACAAGTACGGGAAAAGTTTTACTTTCGTACAATCCTTCCTTAATACAGCCCACGATTGCAAAGGGGTTATTGAGACGGTCGAAAAACACGATTACGGATGTTCAAAAGTTGCAAATGGAGCTTAAGGAAATTAGGAAAAGAGGCTATTCTACAAGCAATGACGAGAATGAGCTTGGATTATATGGAATTGCAGCGCCTATTCGTTCTTATACTGGCAGAACGGTCGCAGCTCTTAATATGGTAGGGCCAGTCGCTTACATGCAAGGAAGCGAGAGGAATGCGATTATTCAGGGCGTCATTTATACAGCGGACTTAATTTCAAAAGAGTTGGGTTATATTGACGTTTAATGATAACGCTTACAATTATTGAAGTGACAGATTACTAAAGAGGTTTGCGTAACCAAGGCGCTTGCGCTTTTCTTACTGTCTAGCTTCAGCGCCTAGCTCGTTGTGGAAAAGATGATTGCTCTCATAAGGCAAAAAGCGCCTTCTGGATCAATCCCTATTTCCCGAGGCCCACAGGATGTGGGTCATGCCGACGTTGGTGATTAACGTGGCGATCTTAGTCGGCCTTCCTTGATAAGGCGCTTGCACTTTTCTTAATTCCCAGTCTCAGTCAGAGGCTGGTTCGCATCTTGAAGGAGAGGATACAAATGGAAACACATATGGCGAAAGTGCCGTTGTTGCAGGGATCAGTCATAGCGATAGGAGCTTTTGATGGAGTTCATCTCGGGCATCAAACGGTCATCCGTAAAACGATTGAAAAAAGCAAAGCTCTTAACGTGCCAAGTGTCGTTTATACGTTTGATCCGCCGCCGCGGTCATATTTTCAAGGAGTGCAGGTTTTGACGCCGCTTCCTGAAAAGCTGTACCGCCTGGCTGAGCTGGGAGTTGATCATGCTGTTGTGGCGTCTTTTGATGAATCATATACAAAACGGCATCCTATTCATTTTGTGGAAGAGTTAAAACAGTTAAACCCGATGGAAGTGACAGTCGGAAGGGATTTCCGCTTCGGAAAAAAACGCGAAGGAGATATTCACCTTCTTACTCGGCATTTTCAAGTCTCTGTCATTGATCCGGTGTGTTGTTCAAGCGGAATGTTAATTTCTTCTACGAGAATTCGTGAACTAATGGCACGGGGAGAAAGGCAAGAATCCATCTCCTTATTGGGATGGCCGCTTGAACATTCATCGGCAAGATAACCAAGCGAGCTTTTGCTTGCCTACAGCTAAAAGCAACAAACAGCCAGCTTTTAGAAAAGAGCTGGATAAAAAATCAGGGCATACAACACGTTTAGTATGCAATGTCTAAAGAATTGGAGGAAGGGACATGCGAATAGATTTTCATACACATATCATTCCGGAAAGTTTTCCGGATTTTGCCGAGAAATATGGGGGAGAACGCTGGCCGGTACTGGAACGGACGTGTACGTGCGGTGCATCCATCATGGTGGGCGGAAAGAACTTCCGTGATGTAACCGATCAAGTGTGGTGCCCTGAAAAACGCATAGCCGACATGGATCGTGAAGGAGTAGACATCCAAGTTCTATCGCCGATTCCTGTTACCTTTTCGTATTGGGCAGAACCGCAGCATGCAGCGGAAATGGCCCGAATTCAAAACGATTTTATCGCAGAGACGGTTGCCAAATATCCAGATCGCTTCGTGGGATTAGGTACTGTGCCGATGCAGGACAGCCCAACCGCTGTAAAAGAAATGGAACGCTGTATGAATGAATTGCAGCTGCATGGAATTGAAATCGGTACGAACGTGAACGGCAAAAATTTAGATGATCCTTCATTCATTGAATTTTTCAAAATGGCGGAGAAGTGGGAAGTACCTCTTTTCATTCACCCGTGGGAAACGTTAGGCCGTGATCGAATGCCGAATCATAACTTCATGTATACGGTGGGAATGCCAAGTGAAACGGCACTTGCTGCAGCGACATTAGTATGGAGCGGTATCATGGAGAAATTTCCTAGATTAAAAGTTTGCTTTGCTCATGGAGGGGGCTCATTTCCGTACATTCTTCCGAGACTAGATAAAGGATGGGAGGTGTGGCCGCATTTACGGTTGACGACACATCCTCCAAGCTACTATGCGAAGCAGTTCTATTTTGACTCATTAAACTACGACCCATTAAACATAAAGTACATGATTGAACGTTTCGGGCACGAGAAAATTTTCATGGGTTCTGATTATCCGTTTTTGCTCCGTGAAATCGACCCTGGAAAAGTGATTGATGAAACAATCGAGTTAACCGAACAGCAAAGATCGGACATGCTCGGCGGCAATGCTGCCAAGTTCTTGAATATTGAAAAGAAGAGAAGGGGTGCTATCTATGCCAACAGTGCAAACGCCGGAGAGTAAATTGAAAGAACTGGGCTTATTATTGTCCCCTGTGCGTCCTGCTGTAGGGAATTATGTTAGCTGCGTGCGGGCAGGGAATTTATTATTTACGGCCGGACAGGGTGTCGATCAATATCATGGGAAATTGGGAAGAGATTTGACGGTTGAAGAAGGCTATCAAGCTGCCCAACAATCCATGTTGAATTTATTAAGTGCTGTCAGCCATGAATTGGGCGGATTAAGCAAAGTGAAACGAATCGTCAAAATTTTAGGGTTTGTAAACAGTACGGAAGATTTTACAGCCCAGCCTAAAGTGCTGGACGGTGCATCTGATTTGCTCGTAAACGTATTTGGAGAAAAAGGAAAGCATGGCCGGTCTGCGGTAGGGATGGCTCAATTGCCAAACAATACAGCTGTTGAAATTGAAATGATTTTAGAAATTGAGGATGAGGAGGGTGCAATGTGAGTAAAGAAGCACTAGTCGAAAAAGCAAAAGTAAAAGATGCCAAGCTTTTTATTGATGGAGAATATGTAGATGCCCTGTCAGGCAAAACGTTCGATACCATTAATCCAGCTGCAAATGTCAAGCTTGCTTCGGTTGCCGATGGAAGTGAAGCGGATGCAAAACGCGCAATCGATGCAGCGCAGCGTACATTCGAAAGCGGTGTATGGAGCAAAATGCCGGTCGAGGAAAGATCAAATATTCTTTGTAAAATGTCTGACTTAATTATGGAAAGAGTCGACGAATTAGCTTATGTGGAAACACTTGATGTCGGAAAGCCGATTAAAGAAAGCCGTGGCTTTGATATCCCTCGTGCTGCCCAAAATTTCCGCTTTTTTGCGGAAATGGCTAAATATATGGTGCATGAACATTATGATAAGCACAATGTCATGTCCTACGCCAAATACGCACCGGCTGGTGTCACAAGCTTAATTATTCCTTGGAACTTGCCGTTCATGCAAATGACGTGGAAAGCGTCGGCTGCCATGGCTTCTGGCAACACAGTCGTTGTAAAGCCGGCATCCTATACACCGTTAAGTGCGGTCATGCTCGGGGAAATCGCGAATGAAGCGGGATTGCCGCCAGGTGTATTAAACATCATTACAGGTCCGGGAAGCACGGTCGGCACGGCGATGACAACACACCCGCATGTTCGCCGCATTTCATTTGTCGGGGAAAGCAATACCGGTAAAACAGTCATGAGAAACGCTGCAGAGAACTTAATTCCTGTTTCCTTGGAATTGGGAGGGAAGTCTGCCAATATCGTTTTTGAAGATGCGGATTTAGATGAAGCGGTCAAAGGGTCCATTGAGGCAATTTACCGTAACCAAGGGGAAATTTGCTTGGCCGGCTCACGTTTACTTGTCCAGGAAAGCATTTACGATCAATTCCTTGAAAAATTCACAGCTGCTGTCAAAAACATTAAAGTTGGCGATCCAACGGATGAAAATACGGATATGGGGGCTCTTGTATCGAAGGGACATTTAGAAACAGTCGATCAATACGTGCAAATCGGTCTTGCGGAAGGAGCAAAATTGGCTCATGGAGGAAAGCGGGTAGCAGGTCTTGAAAAAGGGAATTTCTATGAGCCGACCGTTCTTTATGATGTAAACAACAAAATGCGTGTGGCCCAGGAAGAAATTTTCGGACCTGTTCTTGTTGTCATTCCATTCAAAACAGAGGAAGATGCCATTCGCATCGCAAACGATTCAATTTACGGTTTGGCAGGTGTCGTTTGGACGAATGACTTAAGACGTGCTCAACGGGTCGCTTCTGAAGTGAATGCCGGGTTGCTGTGGCTTAATTGCTGGTACATCCGCGATTTAAGAACGCCGTTTGGCGGAGCAAAAGCAAGCGGAATCGGCCGTGAGGGAGGCCGCCATAGCTTTGAATTTTATACGGAAGCCAAAACAGTCACAATGAAGTTGTAATTAGAAGCTCGAAGCGTCGACATAGCCAAAGAGCGGCCATGCCGACGTTTCTAAGTCTTTGCTAGGTTAATATGCCAATCCTTGTATTCTCAAAAAAAGGGGTGTCAAACGATGCAAATATTAATTGAAAAGTTGGCGGAAGAGCTTTTGGAGGCGGAGCGGACAAATCAGCCGATCGCTCCCATTACAGAACGTTATGATACATTATCTGTTGTCGATTCTTATCACGTCCAGCTGGCGGTCGTAAAAAAGAAGCTGGCAGAAGGAAGAACGATCATCGGGAAAAAGGTGGGACTGACAAGCAAGGCTATGCAGAATATGCTGGGAGTCGACGAGCCTGATTACGGACACCTATTCGATGATATGAAGGTGGAAAACGGGGAGACCGTAAAAATTGACTCCATGCTTGCACCAAAAATCGAAGCGGAGATTGGGTTCATTCTAGGTGAAGATTTAACAGGCCCTAACTTGACATACTTAGATGTACTCATGGCAACAAAATATGTTGTTCCGACGATTGAAATCATTGACAGCCGTATTGCCGATTGGAAAATCAAACTCGTTGATACGATTGCCGACAACGGCTCATCTGCCAAAGTGGTGGTGGGCGAGAAGTTGTCAACCATTGATCAAATTGATTTACGCAGCGCCAGTATGGTTCTTTATAAAAATGAGGAGTTGATTGCAACAGGTGCTGGTGCAGCCGCTTTAGGCCATCCGGCTCATGCTGTGGCATGGCTTGCGAATAAACTTTCCGAATTCAACATTTCGCTCAAAGCGGGAGAATTGATTTTACCTGGAGCTTTATCAGCGGCGGTCCAAGTGTCCTGCGGCGATACGGTGACGGCTGAATTCGGTTCAATTGGATCGGTATCTGTTCGATTTGAATGATGATAGTGTGTGTTCAAAAAGGAGGGCAAAAAGGACCGAGAAGTTCAAGGAAGCGTAGCTTTGAGCATAAAGGAAAGCTTCTCACGATTCTGCATCGCACGCCGGAAAAGCGATTTTCTTTTCCAAGGAACGGAGCGTATGTTGTTAATACGTGAGTAGCGGAAAAGAAAGCTGACGCCGAAATTCGACGGTCATTTTTCCCGGACTTTTTGAACAACCTCTAATAGTGAAAGAAGGTGGGAGAGGCATGAAGAAAATAAAAGCAGCAATTGTGGGCTCAGGAAATATCGGAACAGATTTAATGTACAAACTCGAACGCAGTGACGTCATCGAGTTAACGGCAGTGATTGGAATCGACCCGGAATCGGATGGGTTAAAAAGAGCCGAAAAGGCCGGTTATCAAACATTCAGCAACGGAATACAATCGCTTATTGACAATCCGGATTTGGCAGACATTGTATTCGATGCGACGTCAGCAAAAGCGCATGTAAGGCATGCGAAGATTTTAAGAGATTTGGGTAAAATAGCAATTGATTTAACTCCTGCAGCGAGAGGGCCGTTTGTTTGCCCGGCTGTAAACCTTGGAGAAAATCTTGATGCTGAAAACGTCAATATGATTACATGCGGAGGTCAGGCGACCATTCCGATTGTCCATGCAATCAATAAGGTGGCAGATGTTACATACGGGGAGATTGTGGCGACCATTGCCAGCCTAAGCGCCGGTCCTGGTACAAGAGCGAATATTGATGAATTTACAATTACGACACGAAGAGGGATTGAGGAAGTGGGCGGAGCTGACCGCGGCAAGGCCCTCATTATTTTAAACCCTGCCGAGCCCCCTATTTTGATGCGCGATACGGTGTATTGTGAAGTAAAACAAATGGATGAAGAAGCCATTCGCCAGTCTATTTACGATATGGTCCAAAAAGTTCAGGAATATGTTCCGGGCTACTGCTTAAAGCAAGAACCTTTGTTTGACGGCAATCGAGTAACGGTGTTCTTGGAAGTCACGGGAGCAGGCGACTATTTCCCTCCTTACGCCGGGAACTTGGATATCATGACGGCTGCCGCGGCAAAAGTCGCTGAAGACTATGCTCGCCATATGCTGAATGCAGCTGTACAAGGAGAGAAAGAGAGGGCTGTGACGAATGAAACGAAATAGTGATAAGCCAATTAAAATCACCGAAGTTAGTTTAAGGGATGGAAGTCACGTAGTCAGACACCAATTTACAGAAGAACAAGTCCGAAATGTCTCCAAAGCGTTGGACGAGGCAGGCATGCATTATATTGAAGTAAGTCATGGGGATGGATTAGGCGGTTCTACGTTGCAGTACGGAAAATCCCTTGTTGATGAAATGAAGCTTATTGAAGCAGCGGTCGAGGAATGTAAGCAATCAACAGTAGCCGTTCTTTTAATTCCCGGCATCGGGACGGTCCATGAACTAAAGCAGGCACGCGAGCTTGGAGCGGGTTTGGTTCGTGTCGCGACACATGTAACGGAAGCGGATGTATCGGCTCAGCATATTCAGCTGGCCCGTGAGCTTGGAATGGAGACATTCGGCTTTTTGATGATGGCACACTCTGCGCCAGTAGAAAAGCTGGTGGAACAAGCAAAGCTAATGGAAAGCTACGGGGCACAAGGCGTTTATATAACTGATTCTGCGGGAGCGCTTTTGCCTCATGAAGTTCGCAAACGTGTCAGAGCACTGCGCGGGTCTCTTGATATTGAAGTGGGCTTTCATGCGCATAACAATTCATCGTTAGCGGTTGCCAACACTCTTGCTGCGATTGAAGAGGGAGCGACAAGAATTGACGGCAGTGTGCGCTGCCTTGGAGCGGGTGCGGGTAATACCCAAACGGAAGCTTTGCTTGCAGTGCTTGATCGGATAGGAGTAGACATAGGTATTGATTTATATAAGATGATGGATTTGGCTGAAGATGTAGTTGGACCGATTTTACCGGGTTCTCAAGAAATCCGCAAAGGAAGCCTTGTTATGGGGTATGCCGGTGTCTATTCGAGCTTTTTGCTTCATGCAGAGCGGGCCGGGAAGCGATTCAACCTGGATCCGCGCGATATTTTAATGGAACTTGGTAAACGAAAAGTCGTGGGCGGACAGGAAGACATGATTTTAGACGTGGCAGCAGAGCTGGCTAAAGTAAAGTCGGGGGTGTGAACATGAGATTGACCAAAGGTGCGGATATGGAAATTGTGGACTATCTCCTTTCTGCTGAGAAAGAGGTCCGGGAAGTAACGAAAGTGACAGATCGTTACCCTGATTTGACGATGGAAGACGCTTATGAGCTGCAGCAGCAGCTTATTGACCGCAAGATAAAAGAGGGTGCGAAACGGGCAGGAGTGAAACTCGGTTTAACGAGCAAAGCAAAGCAGGATATGATGGGCGTACATGAAGCGATCTATGGCTATTTATTAAATGATATGCTTGCATTTGAGTGGGAGCCAATGGAAAGTAAGCAGCTGATTCATCCGAAAGCAGAGCCGGAAATCGCATTCTTAATGGCAGAAGATCTTCAAGGAACGGATGTGACGGCAGAAGATGTATTAAAAGCGGTTAAGTATGTCGCGCCGGCTCTTGAAATCATTGACAGCCGTTATTTGAATTTCAAATTTACGCTTCCGGATGTCGTGGCGGATAATTGCTCTTCTGCACGTTTTGTTGTCGGAAGCAAGTGGGTGAAGCCGGAGGAGCTCGATTTAGCCAATGTGGGAATGGTTATGTCCAAAAATGGAGAGGTTGCGACGGTAGGAGCGGGCGCTGCTGTTTTAGGTCATCCTGCAGCTGCCGTTGCTTGGGCGGTCAATAAACTTGGTCAACGAAACGAAGGCTTGAAAAAAGGAGATATCGTGTTAAGCGGCGCCTTATCCGAGGCAGTGGCCTTTGAAGCAGGCGATTCGATTGTTGCTCAATTCGACGGCTTGGGCAGCGTATCGTTTTCTTGCAAATAATATCTAAATCCACATAATAAAATGGACATGATTAAAAAAGCATTCATGTCCATTTTGTTGCGCATAAGGAGTTTGTTTATAAAAATAATGAACTGGAGAGTTTGTTTATGCCGATTATTCAAATTCAAGTGTTGGAAGGCAGAGGCCAAGAACAGATTAGAAGTTTAATTGCGGATGTGACGGATGCAGTGGTTAAAAATTTTGAGGTGAAACCAGAACAAGTAAGGGTATTAGTGACTGAAATTGCTGATACACATTGGGGAGTCGGGGGGGAAACGAAGCGGGAGTTGATGCAGCGAGATTAAAATCTACATAAATTATTAGCCATAAAAAACGGTTATGTCCACTGATTCTCTTTTTATTTCATTATATCCATAGAATTGAACGAAAAATTAAAAATAGCACTTCTCGTCTCAGGAGAAGTGCTATTTTTAGTGATTACGAATAAAAGTTGCATTTGAAGGCTGTAAATGGATACCTTTCCGCTTTGAAATCGCGTTTGTTTTAAAGCGTGCAAATAAATAACATCCTATAATCACGATACCGCTCCCGATTCCTTGTATCCACGTTATTTGCTCACCTAGTAATAAAAACGCTAAAATGGCAGTGAAAATCGGATTGAAATTTAAGAAAATACCTGATGTAGTGGCACCTAATTTTTGTACGCCAATATTCCAAAACACCATACATGCTACAGTTGAAATAACGCCCGTATATAAAATGGATTGTATGAAAGAAGCATCTATATTGGAAACCGTAAAATCAGAGAGGTTAAATGGAAGAAGAACGATAAGTCCAAATATACCAGAGTATAAGGTGGACATCATGGGTGATGTCTTTGTTGTAGCCCATCTGCTGCAAACGGAATATATCCCCCATATACATACAGCAGTCATCATCCACAGATCACCTGTATTAAAATGCAATGAAAGCAATAGGTGGATCTTTCCTTTTGAAAGAACAAGAATTACGCCAAAAAGCGAAAGAAACATCGAAAACATTTGTAGTATATTCATTCTTTCTTTTAAGAATAAAGATGAAAAAACAGCAATTGAAATCGTATTTAATGTTGAAATTAATCCAGCATTGGTCGCGGATGTTTGCTCTAATGCCCAAAACTGAAAGAGATTGAATAGAACAACACCTGTTATTCCCATTAAAAATAAAGGAAGAATTGCACCTCGAGGCGGTAATATCTTTTTTTCTTTCCACCAGACAATTGGTAAAAGACAAGCAACAGCAATCATCCATCGTAAGCTCGTCAAGGTCATCGGAGAAGCGTGGCCAACAAGCGATTTTCCAACGACGAAATTTCCTCCCCATAATAAACTTGTTAAAAGCATTAATAACAAATAAAAAATCGGCATATTACGTAGCTCCTTTTCATATTTCACTGTTGCAGTGAAAAAGATTGAAGCCATTGTGCACAATAGCATTTAGAATATTCTATATTATTGACTTGTAAATAATTTTAACATTTTTATTTCTTATACAGTTAATTATTTTGTATAATAAAATAAATTCAGAATAATATAAAGTGATTATTGAGATTTGGAGAATTAAATTCAATTTTCATGTTGAAAAGGTGCTGTTTTTGGAAGAATTGTAAGGGGAGTGAATCTGCGTGGAATCTGCCGCAAGCAAAGTGTTAGATGATGTTGATATTCAAATATTAGATATAATGCAAAAAGAAGTACAGTTAAGCAATGCGGAGCTCGCACGGCGCGTAAATTTGTCTCCGCCTGCTACACATGCAAGGGTAAAACGTTTGGAAAGTGAAGGGTTTATCGATCGGCAAGTCGCCATCTTAAATCAAGAGAAGCTTGGATTTGATTTATTATGCTTTATTTTTATAAGCACGAATATCCATCAAGCTGAGAAACTCGAAGTTTTGGAGAAGGCATTAGAATCTATGCCAGAAGTATTGGAGTGTCACTGTCTAACAGGAGAGCATGATTATTTTTTAAAAGTAGCGAACAAAGATCGGAAGGGACTGGAGAACTTCATTAGAAAATTAAACAGGCTTGGAATCACAAGGATTCAAACTAGTTTAGCATTAAGAGAAATTAAATATTCTACAGTTTTGCCAATATGGGGAGGAGAAAAGATATAATTTTAGAATAAGAAAAGCAAGCACGGTAATCTGCGTGTGCTTGCTTTTTGTGCTGATTAATAAATCCTCTTAATCTTTTGGTGTAAATCTTTGAAATAGGGCCATTATAAAACATCGAAACAACCTGTGTCCTTTATTCTACAGGGTCAGGTTGTTTGATTCTCCGTGAATTCACACATAATTATTACAATGAATCGTTATAAAACTGTATGAAAAACCTCTGCCTCTACTAGCCACTTTTGACAATTGATATCAGAAAATTCATGCTATATAATCCAAAGCAGAGGACAGAAATTTTTGATTGAATACATTATATCGTCTATCGTCGGGGAGGGAGAGAATTTGTCTTATATTTCATCTGCCAAGAAAGGTCATGATGTAACAATCCGTGATGTATGGGAAGCGCGAAAACGAATTGCTTCTATTATAAATAGAACGCCATTGATTCAATCTTCTATTCTATCAGAAAGAGTGGGGCGCCCTGTTTATTTAAAGCTTGAGAATGTCCATGAAATCGGAGCGTTTAAAGTAAGGGGGGCGGCCAATAAAATCTTAAGCTTGAGCGAAGAAGAAAAGAAAAGAGGCGTTGCGACATTCTCCACTGGAAATCATGGTATGGCTGTTGCCTATGTAGCGCAAAAGCTTGGTATTGATGCGGTAGTCTGTATTTCAAATCGTGTACCAAAAGCGAAAGTGGATTCACTAAAAAGATTAGGAGCCCAACTTGAAATTTATGGGGATAGTCAGGATGAAGCGGGAGAACGTTGTTATGAATTAGAGAAAGAGCGAGGGTTGACGGTTATTCAGCCTTTTGATGATCCGCATGTTATCGCGGGTCAGGGAACGATCGGGTTAGAGATATTGGAGGAAGTTCCCGATCTTACTGATATCGTCGTACCGCTTTCCGGAGGAGGGCTGCTTTCCGGAGTCGGATTAGCAGTGAAATCAAATGATTCTAATATCAGGGTAACTGGTGTTTCGATGGAACGTGCGGCTGTGATGTATGAAAGTCTAAAGGCCGGAAAACCATTGCAGCTTGAAGAAGAGGATACGCTCGCTGATAGTTTGCTCGGGGGAATCGGATTGGACAATCAATATACGTTCCGAATGGCCCGGCAGTACATGGATAAGGCCATTCTTATACCGGAAGAGGAGATTGGCTATAGTATGGCATTTATGATGGATAAGCATCGCATGATTATGGAGGGAGCGGCAGCAACGGGGATTGCGGCTGTTTTAGGAAAGAAAATTCCTCATCAGGATGGTGCTATTGCAGTCATCATAAGTGGACATAATGTTGACCTTTCTGTACTCTCCCGCTTAATCCAAGAGTATCTATGAATTGACATAATGAATGGGCCATTAATAAAGAGGTTCATTGCGTATAAGTCAATTGAAGATAGGGGGGGGGAATTATGTCAGCTATTAATGACAATAATGATGCACGAATTGAACAAGATTTCCTAGGGGCGAAAGAAGTACCGAAAGATGCGTATTATGGCATCCAAACGTTGCGGGCAGTCGAAAACTTTCCGATTACAGGCTACCGTATTCATGAATCGTTAATTAAGGCTTTGGCTATGGTAAAAAAAGCTGCAGCATTAGCAAATATGGATGTAAAGCGCTTGTATGAGGGAATAGGCAATGCCATTATCACAGCAACGGATGAAATCATCCAAGGAAGGTGGCATGAGCAGTTCATCGTCGATCCGATTCAAGGCGGTGCGGGCACTTCCATGAACATGAATGCAAATGAATTAATTGCTAACCGTGCCCTGGAATTACTTGGTCATGAAAAAGGGGAATATAAACATTTAAGCCCAAACAGTCATGTTAATATGTCCCAATCTACAAACGATGTGTTCCCGACGGCCATTCATCTCGCAACTCTTACTTCCATTGAAAGCTTATTGCATACGATGCAAGACATGCTGGCTGTTCTGAAGAAAAAATCACAGCAATTTGATCATGTCATTAAAATGGGGCGAACCCATCTTCAAGATGCAGTGCCCATCCGTCTTGGCCAAGAATTTGAAGCGTACAGCCGTGTAGTAGAGCGTGATATAAAACGCATTCGGCAATCACGGCAGCATTTATACGAAGTGAATATGGGAGCAACAGCAGTTGGCACAGGATTAAATGCTGATCCCCGCTATATTGAAAATGTAGTCAAGTATTTAGCGGATATTAGCGGCCTGCCGCTTGTTGGAGCCGAGCATCTTGTTGATGCGACACAGAATACCGATGCATATACAGAAGTGTCCGCAGCACTGAAAGTATGTGCCATGAATATGTCTAAAATCGCCAATGATCTCCGTTTAATGGCATCGGGACCGAGAGCTGGACTCGCTGAAATTACGTTGCCGGCTCGTCAGCCGGGCTCATCGATTATGCCGGGAAAAGTAAACCCCGTCATGCCGGAGATGATTAACCAAATAGCTTTTCAGGTCATTGGCAACGATCATACCATTTGCCTCGCTTCCGAAGCGGGACAGCTTGAATTAAACGTGATGGAGCCGGTGCTTGTCTTTAACTTGCTTCAATCGATCAGCATCATGAACAATGGATTCCGTGCCTTTACGGACCATTGCCTCACGGGTATTGAGGCAAATGAAAAACAATTGAAGGAATACGTGGACAAGAGTGTCGGAATCATCACGGCCGTCAATCCCCATATCGGATATGAAGTGGCAGCGCGTATTGCCAGGGAAGCAATCTTAAAGGGGAAACCTGTTCGAGAGTTATGCTTACAATATGATGTATTAACAGAAGAAGAGCTGGATCTTATTTTAAATCCTTATGAGATGACAAAACCGGGTATTTCTGGCGCTTCTCTTTTTGATAGAGAATGAATAATTTTTCTATCATCGTGAGGAAAGAAGAAATCCTCTCCAAGTGAAGGTTGTCACTGCCCTCATATTGTACGATCAGACTTTTTGTTTCTATCAATATTATCTGAATATAGCAAAAATAGTAGACGATATCCATTTTTTGTGTTTTGCTATATATAGTATTATTTTTATAGTTTGAATTTTTAACGGTCGAGGGGGGCAACATGAGGTTAACAATAGGGGACGTTTTAAAATTCGATGTGATGAAAAACGCAAGGGTGAGAACAGGGAAGCAGTTACTGGATGAGCGGCATGTTCAATGGATTTCTGCGATGGAAATGCCGGTCGAAAATTTTGTTCGCAAAAATGAAGTTGTATTGAGTACGGCCATTGGATGCGGTCATGACCTCGAATTATTTAAACAATTTGTACAAGATATTGCTGAATCAGAAGCGTCAGCGCTTATGATTGCTTTAGGGCGTTATATATATGATATTCCAAGAGAAGTGATGGAATTAGCGGAGCAGAAAAGCTTGGTGATCATCGAAATCCCATGGGAAGTCCGCTTTGCCGATATCATTGAAGACGTCATGAGGGAATTAAACGGTATTGATTATAAAGAGCGGGAAAAATCAGAGAAAGTACAGCAGGAGCTTTTAAAGTTAATTTTACAAGAGACCGACCTGAGCCATATTTCCAAGTTTATCGAAAGGCATGTTGGAAGTCCGATTGTCATTACAGATCGGACGGGAACGATTCAAGAAAAGAGCAGTCATCATTCAAATTTGGTAGAGAAATGGAAAGACTATGTGATACAGGGCATGATCCCATCAAGAAAGGCAGCAGTGCTAACACATGATCCGATGTTTCAAAAGTTTCAAATTATTGAACTGGAAGATCGATTCATTCTCCAGCTGCCGGTACTACAAGTGTTAGGGGATGCCCAAGGATATTTATTTGTGCTATTGCCGCCTGATACATCTGCAGAATCATTTTTAACACAATATCGAGTCAATGTATTGGAACATTCAGCGACAACGATAGCCCTCTGGCTTTCACGTAAAAATGCGATTGAAGATACGAAAATGCGTCTGCGCAGTGATTTTGTACAGGAGCTGGCAAAAGGAGAGTTTCTTTCTTGGGATCAAGCAAATTCAAGAGCGAAATTGTTAGGGTATAATCTAAAGCTTCCGTATATTTGTATTGTTGGCTTTCCAGAAAACTTAAAAACTCTTTTTCGAAAAAGGAAACAAGATGCTGACTCGTTTGAGCACTGGCTTGACAACATGATTCGCTACATTGAAGAGGAAATTTTCTATGCGGCACAATCTTTGAAAAGAGAAGTCATGATGACATATCAGGGAGAAAAGTTGATGATCTTCCTTGAAATTTCCGTAGATAAGAGCAATGAAAACGCTGCCAATTTTTTAGATCTTGTGGAACGGCGCCTAACCAATCTGCTCCCGGAAGTCGTCATATCTTGGGGAATCGGAAATTACCGTGAAGATGTCGATGGATTTAGTGAAAGCTATCAAAACGCAGAAGTCGCTTTAAATATCGGCAGACGAAAAAAAGGAAGCGGTCATCGCATGCTGTTTGAGAATACGCGTGTTGATCGGGTGCTCTTAAGTCTTGCGCAAAATAAAGATATGAAAGAAGTTATTATGTCAACGATTGAACCATTGGTTGAATACGATGAGCAGCGTAATATGGATTTAATCGGTACATTTAGTGCGTATAATCAATGTCATGGAAATGTAAGCCAAACAGCAAGGTCATTGAATTTACATAGACAATCTCTGCTGTATCGCCTAAGAAAGATTGAATCGCTGACAGGGCTTTCTCTCATTGATCCGGACGATTTGTTTTTATTGGATTTAAGTATTAAGACTTGGAAAATGGGTTTATCTGAAGAAATAGTAAAACAAAGATAGAAAAAATTTGGAGGGAAAAACTTATGAAGAGTGTAGGGACAGATATTGTAAAACGTGGGATGGCAGAAATGCAAAAAGGCGGCGTGATCATGGACGTTGTCAATGCAGAACAGGCGAAAATCGCAGAAGAAGCAGGTGCGGTGGCTGTTATGGCCCTTGAACGTGTGCCCGCAGATATTCGTGCTGCGGGTGGAGTAGCACGTATGGCAGATCCAGCGATTGTCGAGGAAGTGATCAATGCAGTATCCATTCCGGTCATGGCAAAGGCGCGTATTGGACATATTGTGGAAGCTCGTGTGTTAGAAGCACTGGGAGTAGATTATATTGATGAAAGTGAAGTGCTGACACCTGCGGATGAAGAATATCACCTTGATAAACGGAAATATATAGTTCCGTTCGTATGCGGTGCCCGCAATCTTGGAGAAGCGCTTCGCCGTGTCGGTGAAGGGGCATCGATGCTTCGGACAAAAGGAGAGCCGGGAACGGGGAATGTTGTCGAGGCAGTCCGTCATATGCGTCTGATTCAAGCGCAAATTCGCAAAGTTGCGAGTATGAGTGAAGATGAATTAATGACAGAAGCGAAAAACTTGCAGGCACCATTCGAACTTTTATTGCAAATAAAAGAATCCGGTCGCCTTCCGGTTGTGAACTTTGCGGCAGGCGGGGTTGCAACGCCTGCTGATGCCGCCTTGATGATGGAGCTTGGAGCTGATGGTGTCTTCGTCGGTTCTGGGATTTTTAAATCGGAAAATCCCGAAAAATATGCAAAAGCCATTGTAGAAGCAACAACCCATTACCAAGATTATGAGCTCATTGCCCATCTGTCAAAAGGTCTTGGAACGGCCATGAAAGGCATTGAAATCTCTACATTACATAGCACGCAGCGCATGCAGGAACGCGGCTGGTAATTTTATATCGATCCAGAAATATCGGCATGGTCAAAGAGCGATCATGCCGATATTTCTGGACCTAAGCGTATGACGCCACCCCTTTCGGGGTTGGCGTCATACGCTTAGGTGAACCTTTTTGGGCCTATTCTAGGTGGAAGAATAGAAAGAGCAGAAATTAGTCATACAAAAGAGACGGATATGGAAAATTATTCATACCCGTCTTTTGTTGATATATAGTCTTATTCAACATTTATTACCGCTTTTAGACTGTTCATAGCTCTTAATATATAAATGATGGATCATGGGCGCTTTTTACCCATGGTCCATCATTTATATATTTTGACTAGAAAGTTGTTTGAAACTTCATACATTTTTGCAGATGATAGATTTTCTCATGTTTCACTATAATAAGCTCATAGATTAAATATTCTAAATATTAATTAAAAATACAATGAGTTGAAATAGGAGGGATTGTTCCTATGTCATTTGGGACAGCAGAGTATAAAGAGAGAATCCGCAAAACGAAAGAAAGAATGGCTGCACAAGGAATTGACGTATTACTTATTACAGATCCTGCCAATATGAATTACTTATCTGGTTATGATGGATGGTCTTTTTATGTACATCAAATGTTAGTGATCATTAATGACGAGGATCAACCGATTTGGATCGGACGGGGACAGGACGCAAACGGTGCTAAAGTAACGACATGGCTTTACCACGAAAACATCATTCCATACCCGGATGATTATGTCCAATCCGACACAAAACATCCAATGGATTTTGTAGCGGACATCTTGAAGCAAATTGGCCAAGACAACCGTTCAATTGGGGTTGAAATGGAAAACTACTATTTCACCGCAAAATGTTACCAGCAGTTGCAGAAAGGGTTGCCAAATGCCTCATTTAAAGATGCTACCCTTCTCGTAAACTGGGTGCGCATTGTAAAGTCAGATACAGAGATTGAATATATGAAACGGGCAGCTAAAATCGTAGAAAAAGCGATGATGGCAGGAATTGAATTAATCGATGAAGGTGTTCGTGAGTGTGATGTTGCAGCGAAAATTTTCCATACACAAATCACTGGAACGGAAGAATTCGGCGGGGATTATCCAGCGATTATGCCGCTATTGCCATCAGGTGAGAAAACATCCACTCCTCACTTAACATGGACAGATGAGCGCTATAAAAAAGGAGATACCGTTATTTTGGAATTGGCTGGCTGCTATAAGCGCTATCACTCACCGCTTGCAAGAACGGCTAACATCGGTAAGCCTTCAGATCAAATCCAAACACTTTCAGATGTTGTGGTAGAAGGGCTAAATGCTTGTCTTGATATGATTAAGCCCGGTATTGCTTGTGAAGAGATTGAAGAGACATGGAGAAAGACCATTGAAAAAAGCGGCATTGTAAAAGAATCCCGTCTAGGCTATGCAATGGGGCTTAATTATCCTCCAGATTGGGGCGAGCATACAGCAAGTATTCGTAAAGGAGACAAAACGATTCTTCAGCCGAACATGACATTCCACCTCATTCCTGGAATTTGGCTGGATCAATACGGATTTGAAGCAAGTGAGTCATTCTACGTTACGGAAAATGGCTGTGAAACATTTGCATCACTTCCAAGACAGTTATTTATAAAAGATGGTGCGTTAATCAAGTAATCTTTCATTCTAGGAGGTGAAGCAACTTCATGCTTATTTTTACAGAACAAGAACTAAAACAACATGTCCAGCTAAATCTGGAAGCCATCTCCATTGTGGAAGAAGGATTTACGAAACTGGCAAACAATGAAGTGGAAATGCCGCCGATTATGCGTGTTGATGTTCACGATCAAAACGGGGAAGTGGATGTAAAAACAGCATATGTCAAAGGAAAAGACATGTTTGCCATTAAAGTTTCTTCCGGGTTTTTTAATAATTACAAGCTGGGCCTTCCAAGCGGCAACGGATTAATGATGTTAATCAGTACAAAAACAGGTATTCCGCAGGCTCTTCTGTTGGATAACGGTTATTTAACAGAAGTAAGGACAGCAGCGGCGGGAGCGATTGCGGCCAACTATCTATCACGGAAAAACATTGAAACGGTCGGTGTGATTGGAGCAGGAAGCCAAGCACGGTTTCAGGTAAGAGCATTGAAACTCGTGCGAGATTTTAAAAGAGTAGTAGTATATGCTCGTTCAGCCGATCGTGCCAAGAAATATGTAGAAGACATGTCGGCGGAACTGGGGCTTGAAGTCCAAGTGGTTGATAGTGCTGAAGCGGTTGTACGAAACAGCGATACTGTCATTACAACAACACCGGCAAAAGAGCCGATTATTAAAGCGGAATGGCTTCATCCTGGCCTTCACATTACGGCAATGGGATCTGACGCCGAGCATAAACAAGAATTAGAGACAGAAGTATTAGCGCGTGCCGATAAGCTCGTATGCGATACAAAAGCGCAATGTGCACGATTGGGAGAACTGCATCATGCCCTTGATTTTGGTGTATTAACAGAAGGTTCATCCATTATTGAACTCGGTCAGCTAACGTCAAAAGAAGCAGTCGGCCGTGAGAATGATGAACAAATTACGGTTTGTGATTTGACGGGAACAGGGGTTCAAGACACAGCGATTGCGCTGTTTGCTTATAACGAAATGACGAAACACAATTTAGGCTTGAATGTCGAAAACAAAACATTATCACTAAAAAACTAATGAGGAGTGGTCATATGACAAACAATAACGCAAGATTAGGTACAAAAGCAGTATGGGCAGGCGAAAAAGAATATTTAGTTCACGGGGCAACACAAGTACCGGTCGTTCTTAGCGTCGCTTACAATTACGATGATATGGATGAGTGGTATGATGTAGCGATCGGAAAGAAAAAAGGGCATATTTATGGGCGTAACACAAACCCGACGGTTCAAGCATTTGAAGACAAAGTAAAAATCCTTGAAGGCGCAGAAGCAGCAACAAGCTTTTCAACAGGAATGGCTGCTATCAGCAATACATTATCCACATTTCTAGTTCCTGGCGATCGCATTGTATCAATGAAAGATACATACGGTGGAACGAACAAAATCTTTACAGAATTCCTTCCTCGCCAGCAAATTGAAGTGACACTTTGTGAAACAGGAAACCATGAGCAAATTGAAGCAGAAGTAGCGAAAGGATGCAAAATTTTATATTTGGAAACACCGACAAATCCAACGGTTAAAATCACGGACATTGAGCGCATGGCAAAAGCGGGCCGTGAAGCAGGGGCGCTTGTCGTGATTGATAATACGTTCGGAACTCCGGTCAACCAAAACCCGCTTCAATTTGGAGTAGACTTGGTTATCCATAGTGCAACGAAATTCCTTGGCGGTCATGCAGATGCATTAGGCGGTGTGGTATGCGGTTCACATGAGCTTGTTGAAAAAATTTATCACTTCCGTGAAATCAATGGAGCGACAATGGATCCAATGGCAGCTTATTTGACTTTACGCGGTATGAAGACACTTCACCTTCGCGTTCGTCAGCAATCGGCAAATGCAATGGCTCTTGCAAAATATTTGCAAACAAAAGACATTGTAGAAGCTGTTTATTACCCGGGGCTTGAAACTCATCCAAATCACGAGATTGCGAAAAAGCAAATGAAAGATTTTGGCGGCATGCTTAGCTTTGCGGTTAAAGGCGGAGTTGATACGGTAAGAGAGCTTCTTCCGAAATTACAATATGCTCACCGCGCTGCAAACCTTGGTGCCGTTGAAACAACGGTTGGACCAGCTCGTACAACAAGCCACGTGGAATGTACACCGGAAGAACGTGCGGCAGTAGGAATTCCCGAAGGGCTTATCCGTATCTCTTGCGGGATTGAAGAGATTGAAGATATCATCGCAGATTTCGAGCAAGCATTCAGCTACGCTGAAAATGCTTTGAAAGTTCAATGAATAAAGGAAATTCTCCTCACCCGCTGATGGGGAGTTGATCTTATCGAACTTTTACAGGCAGTTACCCCCGCTTATTAAGAAGCGAAAAGTAAAAAAGGGATGAGTGAGAATCAAAGATTAAGAGTATCAAGTCTTTGCCCATGCATCCGTGTGTAACTTCACAAGTTTTCGTTAGCACACCCTGTGCGTCGGAAGCGGGGGCTATATTGCTTGTTAATAGAGATTCATGAATCGTTTGATAGAAGGAAGGGAACGGTAGATGCCAAACCATCATCCTGTAGTTGAACAACTAAATCAACTGTCTGATAAACTAGTTGAATGGCGTCGCACATTTCATCAGCATCCCGAACTTAGCTTTCAGGAGTTCGAGACCTCTCGATTTGTTGCTGAAGCGTTACGAAGCATAGATGGAATAAAAGTTGAAATAGGAATTGGAACAGAAACGAGTGTTGTCGGGACATTGACGTCAGGTGAAGGGCCGACCATCGCGATTCGGGCCGATATCGATGCTTTGCCGATTACAGAAGAAAATAAAGAAAGCTATTGTTCACAAAATGAGGGTGTCATGCATGCGTGCGGCCATGATGCACATACGGCCATTTTGCTGGGCGTTGCCCATACTCTTGCAGATGCCTTTCAAAAGGGTCAATTAAGAGGAACCGTTAAGTTCATCTTTCAACCGGCAGAGGAAAGTACGGATGAAAACGGACTTTCAGGATCTCCGTATATGGTGAAAGCAGGTGCATATGACGATGTGGATGCGGCAATTGCCCTGCACATGTGCCCATGGCTTCCGGTAGGGGAAGTTCAAGTGAACGATGGCTACAGCATGGCAAATGTTGATGTATTTAGAGGGAAAATTTATGGAACGGGCGGACACGGGGCCTATCCGGAACTTGGAACCGATCCTATTTGGATGCTTGGACCTGTTATGCAGACATTACATGGCATTGTGGCGCGCAGAGTCTCTGCATTAGATGCGGCGGTTGTAACGATTGGCCAAGTACATGCTGGAACCGCAAGCAATATCATTCCGACAGAAGTCTCGATTGACGGAACGATGCGCAGTTATACACCGGAAGTTCGCAATTTATTAGCATCAGAATTAAAGAAAGCGTTTTCAATAGTGGAGAATTTAGGCGGCCGTTATTCATTTGAGGTCGAAAGAGGCGAGCCTGCCCTAAACAACAGTGCTATTGTAAACAGCTGGATTATAGAAGCTATTGAAGAACTGTATCCGCAGTTCACGGTTACGAGACGTCCATTCGGGCTGGGCGGAGAAGATTTCGGTTATGTAACACAAAAACTCCCAGGCTCCATGTTCTTCCTCGGATGCGCACAAAAAGATGGAAGTCAAAGAGATTTACATACACCGATATTTGATATTGACGAAACATGTTTGCCGGTCGGGGCAGCCATTCTTGCTCAAACGGCGGTAAAGTTTTTAACGGGGGAAGTCACTTTGCCGAATAAAAAAACTTTGGAGGTGCAAACAAATGGCGCATAAACTAGCATTTATTGGATTTGGTGTAGTCGGGCAGGGATTAGCTGAAATCCTGCGTGATAAAAAAGAAGCGTTAAAGCAGGATGAAGGATTTGAATCTGAAATTGTGGCGATTTCGGATTTAATGAAAGGGTCTATTTATCATCCGAACGGCCTGGATATCGATACGGTTTTAAACGTATTAAAAGAAACAGGGAGTCTCGAAAACTATCCAAAAACACCGGGGCTTGTAACAGGATGGGACAGCCTGAAAACGATTCGTGAAACGAACGCCGATACGATTATTGAAGTTTCCTATACAGACGTCAAAACAGGACAGCCGGCAATCGACCATTGTAAAGCAGCATTCGAGAGCGGAAAAAATGTGGTCATGACAAACAAAGGACCTGTTGCGCTGGCGTACAAAGAGCTTTCTGAAGTTGCCAAAAAACATGGCGTTTATTGGGGATTCGAAGGAACGGTCATGAGCGGGACACCTTCATTACGCATGCCGATTGCGACTCTTGCGGGGAATGACATTACAGAAATACGCGGTATTTTAAATGGCACGACCAATTACATTTTAACGAAAATGGAAACCGAAGGCGTGTCATATGAAGAAGCATTGAAAGAGGCGCAGGAGCTTGGCTATGCAGAGGCAGATCCTACAAGCGATGTAGAAGGATATGATGCAAGATACAAAATTGTCATTTTATCAAACTATGTCATGAACGCGCCCCTGACAGTAGAAGAGGTATCATGCAAAGGAATCAAAGACATCACATTAAAAGATATTGAGGAAGCGAAAGCGGAAGGAAAGCGCTGGAAGCTATTGGCCAAAGCCCGTAAAGAAGGCGGGGAAATGATTGCCTCAATTGCTCCAGAAAAAGTTGATGTGACCGATCCGCTGGCATCAATCAACGGTGCTGTTAATGCGATTACGTATGAATGCGACCTTTTAGGGACCGTGACATTAAGCGGTGCGGGTGCCGGTAAAGTTGAAACGGGATTCTCTCTTTTAATCGATTTAATTAATATTAATCGCGAAAGAAAGCTAGTAACTACTTAATTATAGAGGTTGTCCTCCTTTTTGAACACACATTTATAGAGAGGCGGTAATGTTGATGACAGTACAAGTTGCTGGTGGAAAGATGTATTTTGCAGGTCAGTGGATAAGTCGTGATCGGGTCATTAAAGTTCGTGATCCGCAGGATAACAGTATCATTGATACAGTTCCTGCGGCTTCAGCGGAAGATATGCTTACTTGCATCGAAGAAGCGAAAGAAGGAGCAAAGATTGCTGCTGCGATGCCTGTACATGAACGGATGGCTGTCATTTATAAAGCTGCAGATTATATTGAGGCAAACAAGGAGAAGTATGCACGAACGATTGCAAGGGAAGGCAGCAAAACCATCCGTGAAGCGACAAAAGAAGTGACAAGATGTATTCAAACGCTTCGTATCAGTGCAGAAGAAGCAAGAAGAATTCACGGAGAAACAATTCCTTTCGATCAAATGCCTGGAAGCGAGAATCGGGTCGGATATTATCGTCAGGTTCCAATCGGCATTATTGGTGCGATTACACCTTTCAATGATCCATTAAACCTTGTTGCACATAAAGTAGGGCCGGCAATTGCGTCAGGCAATGCGATTATTGTCAAACCGGCAACGGTCACGCCATTAAGCGCCCTTTTACTTGCAGAAGCGTTTTCAGAAGCTGCCCTTCCTCCAAAGGTGTTATCCGTTATAACAGGTTACGGAGGCGAAATTGGTGACACGCTTGTCACACATCCTGCCATTCGAATGATTTCCTTTACCGGTGGACTTGAGGCGGGAGAAGAAATTACTCGTAAAGCAGGCTTGAAAAAAATCAGCATGGAGCTCGGTTCCAATTCACCTGTTATTGTATTGGAGGATGCAGATTTGGAAGATGCCGTCGAATCAACGGTTTCCGGAGCTTTTTGGGCGGCCGGCCAAAACTGCCTTGGTGTTCAGCGAATCTATATCCAAGAAAGCATTATGGACAATTTTCAAAAGGCATTTGTCGAGCGTACCAAACAATATCGCGTTGGTGACAAACAATCTGAGCTAACGGATATGGGGCCGCTTATTACGGAAAAGGAAGCGATTCGGGTTGAAAAAATGGTCAATGAAGCGATTGGAAAAGGCGCTGCACTATTAACAGGTGGAGAACGCAATGGAGCTTTCTACTCGCCGACTGTCTTAACCAATGTGCCAGAAGACTGCACGATTGCAAAAGAAGAAATCTTCGGTCCGGTTGTTCTTCTTTATTCGGTTGCCGATCTTGACACGGCCATTGAAAAGTCGAATGATGTTAATTATGGTTTGCAAGCGGGAATTTTCACGAATGATATCAGAAAAGCTCACAAAGCGATTGGAAAAATGGATGTGGGTGGTATCATGATTAATGACAGCAGCGATTACCGAATTGATGCGATGCCGTTCGGCGGAATGAAAAAATCGGGTTTAGGACGAGAAGGCATCAAATTTGCAATCCATGAAATGACAGAACCGAAAGTGGTTTGTTTTAACTTGTAACTATATAGATCGATTTAGAAAATTGGACATGACCAAAGAACAGCCATGTCCAATTTTCTAACCTTTGAGAACCAATTCAAGTGGTCTAAATAACCGATTGTGAATGTTTCTCGATCAAATGAAGCTGTGTCGAGTTATTTAAGTCGAATATATATAGTATCAATAGAGAAACAGAAAGGGAAGGCGCCATAGAGGGACGTTTCCCTTTCTAGATGTATCAAAATATCTGAAAATTTGAAAATTTTACCAAGAAATATCTCTTTGGTGAAAAAGCGGTTGAATAGAGAGAAAGGCCCTTTCATCAAATTCAAATTACTTTGAAAGGATATCCAGTCAGGGAACCTGTATCAAGATGATGGAGTTCATTTAAAATTTCTGTTGCAAATGGAGAATAAAAACCAATAAAGGGTGGTTTATTTGAGGAAAAGCAAAGAACGGACATTTTATAATAATCCAGTTTTCGTAGTGTCAGCCGTTATTGTCACACTTTTTACACTTTGGGGAGCACTCTCTCCTGAGAGTCTTGCAAAAAATGCTTCTGCTATTTCGGGCTTTATAAATCATTCATTCGGATGGTTTTATTTAGCATCCGTTGCAGGATTTGTTGCCTTGCTTCTCTTTCTTGCTTTCAGTAAATACGGCAAGATTAAACTTGGACAAGAGCATGAGAAGCCGGAGTTTTCTTTCTTTGCATGGATTAGTATGCTATTCGCCGCAGGGTTCGGTGCCGGTATTGTCTTTTGGGGAGTTGCCGAACCGCTAACTCATTTTGCGAACCCGCCTCTTCCTGGAATTGAACCAAACTCTGCAGAAGCAGCACGTGTGGCGATGCGTTACTCTTTCTTTAACTGGGGAATCCATCAGTGGTCCGTTTTTACAATCGTTGGACTAGCTCTTGCTTATTTTCAGTTCCGTAAAAAAAGCAAATTGCTCGTTAGTGAAACTCTTGAGGGTGTGACTCCTAAAAAGGGGCGCCGCTCTTTGAAGAAGACCGTGAACATTCTCGCTGTCATTGCGACAGTTACAGGGGTTGCTACATCATTGGGCATGGGTGTTTTGCAAATTAATGCCGGGCTGAACTATGTATTTTCCTTTCCGGATCATGCATGGATGCCAGTTGCGATTGTCGGTATCCTATTTGCGCTTTATATGTTATCCGCAATCACCGGAGTTGAGAAAGGAATTAAGTTTTTAAGTAACACGAATATGGTACTGGTTATCGGATTTATGCTGTTTTTCCTGTTCAAGGGGCCCACTGTTTTTATTTTAGAAAGCTTTGTCCTTGCCGTTGGCGATTACCTTGATCATTTCGTGGAAATGACCTTTTATTTAACACCTTATTCAGGTGATACATGGGTGCATGACTGGACCGTTTTTTATTGGGCATGGGTCATTACGTGGTCTCCGTTCGTTGGTTCATTTGTTGCCCGTATCTCAAGAGGAAGAACCATTCGGGAGTTTGTGATTGGCGTATTGATTATCCCTCCGGTAATTGCCTTTATGTGGATGGCCATCTTTGGCGGAACCGGATTATATATGGATTTATTCCAGAATACGGCGCTTGCGGAGGCTGTTTCTAAAGATGTTACTACCGCTATATTTGTTTTCTTGCAGCAATTTCCGCTTTATGGTGTACTATCTGTCCTTATGCTTGTGCTTATTATGATTTTCCTTGTCACATCAGCAGATTCGACAGTATATGTACTGGGAATCATGACATCGGATGGAGATGAAAATCCATCAAATGCTGTAAAAGCCATTTGGGGTGTATTGGTAGCAGCAATTACGGCTGTTTTAATTGTTAGCGGTGGATTGGGAGCAGTACAAACAGTAGCATTAATTGCTGCGCTTCCATTTACGGTTATCATGATTTTCATAAGCATTTCCCTATTCAAATCCTTATATCTTGAACGAAAGAAGTCGGAACAAGAGGTTGACCATTCTAGTTTGCAAAAGAAAGCGCAGTAGAAGGATATTGAATAAAATACAGAAGATATTATCTATACAGCCTTATCATGGCATATATAGTACCAAAAAATGAGAGCGCTAAACAAAAACACTTTCCGAGTTAGGGAAGTGTTTTTGTTTGTTCATGGGGTTGTCCCATAAGGCTCGAATAGATTGTAAAAAATGATTTTTAATAAAAGGCTCCGTCACGAAATCCCTTGAATTTACTGGATTTTCATGACGGGGCCTTTTATGAGGATGACCTACAAGGGCTTGTTTTTGCCCTTGTAGGTCATCCTCATGAGCAAAATGAACAAAATCCTCTTTATGAGTTTTATTTCTCTTATTTTAATAATGTGTAAATTCTGACTATTGATTGCTATGATTCAGTTATTGAAGTAAACGCTTTCAAAAAACAAGGGGGTAATACAATGAAAACAAAAAAGAGATGGGCTTTAACAATGATGGCTGGAGTAATGACGTTTGGTTTAGCGGCCTGTGGAGGAGGGGCCTCTGAAACATCTAAGCCTGCTGAAACGAGCTCGTATCCTGAGAAACCAATTGTAGTCGTTGCACCATCAGGAGCTGGCGGCGGTTGGGATAAGACAGCAAGATCCGTGGCAAAAGTGGCAGCTGAAACAAAGCTGGTCGAACAAACGATGACTGTTGAAAATAAACCGGGAGGAGGCGGCGCTGTATTCATGGCCGAATATGCAACAAAGGATACAAAGGATGATTACAAATTGTTCGTCAATTCACCGCCTATTCTTATTAATAATTTAAAGAAAGAAGGAAACAGCCCTTACGGATATAAAGATACAACTCCATTGGCTCAATTGTTGAAGGATTATGGAGCCATCGTCGTACCCGCGGATTCTAAGTATAATGACCTGAAAACTTTAATGGAAGATTTAAAGGCGAACCCAGAGAACTTCACCGTTGCCGGCGGCTCTGCACCTGGTTCAATGGATCATTTAGTAGCGGTACTGCCGGCATTCAAAGCGGGAGTAGACCCTAAACAAATGAAATACGTATCGTATGACGGCGGCGGAGAAGCGATTGCAGCTTTACTCGGAGGAAATGCAGATGTAATTGCGACAGATGCATCAAGTGTAGGTGAGTATGTAAAGGCAGGGAAAATAAAAGTGTTGGCCGTTTCTGCTCCAGAGCGTTTAACGGGTGATCTGCAAGAGGTTCCTACAATGAAGGAGCAAGGCATCGACGCTGAATTCATCATTTGGCGCGGAGTGTTCGGCCCAAAAGACATGTCAGAAGAAGCATTCAAATTCTGGAGCGAGAAGTTAAAAGCGCTGTCTGAAAGTGAAGAATGGAAAAAAGAATTGGAGACAAACGCTTGGGTAGGCGAATATAAAAATGCTGATGAGTTTAAGAGTTATTTAGAAGAGCAAGAAAAATTAATCACAGAATTGTTAACAGCTCTTGGTATGCAAAAATAACGAGTTAAATAAATTCACCCCAAAAGTGCCTTGCCCTTTTGGGGCGAACCTATACTGCTCTATCAGGTAGTAAATAATTCTGTTGACAAAAGGAGGGTGGACTATGAGCAAGCAGTTTGACCGCTATGCGAGTTTTATTTTTTTAATTATCGGAGCAGGCTTCATTTTTGAGAGCCGGAAAATTTCAGAGAGTGCATATGGGAGTAATGTTGGACCAGATATTTTCCCGATGGGACTTGGCATCATTTTAATTTTATTGAGCATTCGTTTATTTGTGGAAACATTGAGATATGTCCAAAAAGGAAAAGAGAAGGTTTCTTATGACTATAAACGCTTTTTCATTATCTTTATTTCAGCTGTAGCGTATGCTTATTTCCTCGAAGATATCGGATATGTTATTGGAACATTTGTATTTTTGTTAATTGGGTTTCAAACGATGGAAAAAGGAAAATGGATTTCATCTATTGTTATCTCAGGGGTGTTCTCTTACGGTATTTATTTTCTTTTTGTCGAAGTACTGAAAGGTTCGTTACCTGGTTTTCCTATTTGGCTGGGGATATAGAGAGGAGGGAGAAGAATGGAAGCGCTTCACTATTTGTTGAATGGCTTTGAAACGGCTTTTATATGGTACAATCTAGCTTTTGCATTTTTCGGGGTATTAATTGGAACAGCTGTCGGAGTACTGCCTGGAATTGGACCGATGAGCGGAGTGGCGCTGCTGATTCCGGTCACGGCTACGTTAACAAGCGGACTCGGACCTGAAGAAGCCGCTGCAAGTTCGATTATTTTATTGGCGGGTGTATATTATGGAGCCATGTACGGAGGGTCTACAACATCGATTTTGCTGAATACACCAGGGGAATCATCATCGGTTGTAACAGCATTGGACGGATACCAAATGGCAAAACAGGGAAGAGCGGGAGCGGCTTTATCGATTGCAGCAATCGGTTCGTTTGTCGCTGCGATTGTATCCATTATCGCCCTGGTCTTCTTGGCTCAGCCTTTATCAGATGTAGCACTGAAGTTTGGTCCAGCCGAATATTTTGCTCTTATGATTTTAGGGCTATGTGCCGTGAGCGGTTTGGCAGGAAACTCCACTACTAAAGCGCTGATGATGACGGTGTTTGGGTTGCTGCTCGCTACAATCGGCATGGATAATGTCTCAGGTGTTGCCCGTTTTACGTATGATATCCCGGTTCTTTACCAAGGATTAGAATTCTTAACGGTAGCGGTAGGTTTGTTTGCATTGGGAGAGGTTTTTAAAGCTATCTTAGAAAGAGAACAAAATGATGGAGAAGTGAATAAGATTACCCGTATTCTCCCAACAAAAAAGGATTTAAAAGACAGCTCCGCTCCTATTTTACGCGGATCACTGCTCGGTTTCTTCATCGGAATTTTACCGGGCGCAGGAGCGACGCTCGCTTCCTTTTTCTCTTATAGTTTGGAAAAGAAAATCAGTAAAAATGCTTCTAAGTTTGGTCAAGGAGCAATCGAAGGGGTTGCTGCACCGGAATCTGCCAACAATGCAGCATCAGGAGGAGCGATGATTCCGCTGTTGACTTTAGGAATCCCGGGATCGGGAACAACCGCGATTTTAATGGGAGCGCTAATCATGTACAATGTCCAGCCGGGCCCATTATTATTTGAAGATCATCCACAAGTGGCATGGGGACTGATTGCGAGTATGTTTATCGGCAACGTCATGCTTTTAGTGTTGAACATGCCGCTTGTGAAAGTATTTGCGAAAATCATTCAAACACCGCCTAAATACTTGCTTCCTATCATTGTTGCGATTTCCGTTTTCGGAGTGTACGCCGTACAGGTTAGCACCTTTGATTTACTTTTGTTAATGGGATGTGGATTGGCCGGCTATTTTCTGGCGAAACATGATTATCCGCTTGCCCCTCTTGTATTGGGGCTTGTGTTAGGGCCAATGATTGAGAATAATATGCGAAGAGCTTTAACGGCTTCAAATGGCGACTTTATGATTTTCATCGAAAAGCCGATCTCGCTGGTCTTTTTACTGATTGCGGCAGCCTGGATTTTAGTACCTGTATTAATGAAAGTAAGAGGGAAGAAAGTAGTCGTGACAGTAGAAGGATAATTAAAAAAAGACACGTGCTGACAAAAAGTGAGCCATGTGTCTTTTTTTTGTTTTGAATAAACCAAATTTTCAGATTAAAATAGAGGAGAGAAGGAGGAAAGCGACTTTGAGATTACATCATAAATTGATTTTGCTTATCGGATCGCTCTTATTTTCTGTTGTCATCATCATGGGAGCCATTTTTCATGATATGGAAGTAAAAATGATAAAAGAACAGATTGGACAAAGGGCATTGACCTTAGCGGAAACCATTGCATCAACCCCTGAAGTGCAGAAGGGGTTTGACAGTTCAGATCCTTCACAAATTATCCAGCCGTTTGCCGAAAACATTCGCAAAAAGACTGGAGCTGAATTTATTGTAGTAGGAAATAAAGAGGGCATTCGTTATTCCCATCCGATTCCTGAACGACTAGGGAAAAAAATGGTTGGGGGAGATAATGGGGAGGTATTAAAAGGGAAGTCCATTATTTCTGAAGCGATTGGTTCGCTTGGTCCTTCTTTAAGGGGAAAAGCCCCTGTTTTTAATGAAGAAAAACAAGTGATTGGTGTCGTGTCCGTTGGATTTTCAATAAGTGATATTGAAGAAACGACGGATGTTTATCGAAATAGAATCATTTTATTTGCTCTTTTAATTTTAATGGTGGGAGCCTTTGGCGCCATGATGATTGCATATGGTGTCGACAAGGCGCTGTTTGGTTTGAAGCCGAAGGAAATCGGCCGATTATATATGGAAAAACAAGCCATCCTTGAATCCATTAGAGAAGGGCTCATTGCGGTCAATGCACAAGGACATATTACGATGATCAATCATACGGCTCTGGAGTTCCTTGATTTAGAGGAAGGAAACCCGATACTTGGGAGGAAAATTTTAGATATTCTGCCAAACTCCCGTTTGCTGGAAGTGATTAGAACAGGACAGGCAGAATATGACCAGGAGATGATGATAGTTGAAAATATCGTCGTAGCCAATCGCCTCCCTGTACTCAGCCATGATGGAGAGGTCATTGGAGCGGTCGCAAGCTTCCGGAATAAGTCTGAATTGTACAGGCTGACAGAGGAACTCTCTCAAGTAAAGCGTTATGCAGAAGCGTTAAGAGCACAGACTCATGAGTATTCGAACAAGTTGTATATGATATCAGGACTCATTCAATTAGAGTCGTATCAGGAAGCCATTGAACTCATTACAAGAGAGTCCGATATTCATCAAAACCTGTTTCAATTTATTATGAAGGAAATCCCCGATCCAATGATTGGAGGATTATTGATTGGAAAATTCAATAGAGCAAGCGAATTGAAAGTGCAATTGGAAATCGATCGCGAGAGCAGCTTTAAGGATGTTCCACAATCAGTGGACAGGAGTTCTCTTGTGACAATTATCGGTAATTTGATTGATAATGCGATGGAAGCTACTTTTGAAAACGCTTTACCAACCAGGGATGTTAAAGTGTTTTTTACAGATTTGGGAGAAGACTTAATTATTGAAGTAGAAGATAATGGGATTGGTATATCCGAGGAACAGGCAGACAACATTTTTGAAATGGGATTTTCCACAAAATCGGAAGAAAATCGCGGTTTTGGTTTAGCGCTTGTTAAGCAGTCGATTGAAAGATTAGGGGGATATATTACGTTTGATCGGGGGGCTGCTTTAGGAACGGTATTTACAGTAGCAATTCCTAAACATAGGGCAGAGCTGAAACGGAGGGAGCATCATGGTATACAAACAAACTGAGCAATGGATATCAGTGTTAATTATAGAAGATGATCATCGCATCGCGGAAATTAACCGCCGATTTATAGAAAAAATCCATGGCTATGAAGTAGTGGGGGTTGCAACGAACGAAGAGGAAGCAAAAGAACAACTGGATATTCTCTGTCCGGATCTAGTATTGCTTGATATGTATTTCCCGGATATGAATGGGCTGGATCTACTTCGATATATTAAGCATCATCATTCGACGGATGTTATTATGATTACCGCTGGAAAAGAAGTGGAGTCGGTAAGGGAAGCGATTGGTCAAGGGATATTTGATTATATCATTAAACCAGTTATTTTTCAGCGATTTGAACAAACGCTATCAAACTATAAAAACTATCGTGAAAAAGTAGAAAAGTGGATTATTGAAAAAGAATCCGTCAATCAAGAAAAAATAGATGAGCTAATGCTTAAAAGTAGGAAAGTTGAAGAGAAAATATCGTACCTGCCAAAAGGAATTGATCGGTTAACATTAGAAAAAGTGTCAGACGTTATTCGAAAACGATCCGACGGATTAACGGCGGATGAAGTAGGAAAGGAAATTGGAGCGAGCCGTTCGACTGCGAGAAGATATTTGGAGTATCTCGTCTCCAAAGGAGATGTGGCGGCCGATTTGTCATATGGGGTTGTAGGGCGGCCGGAGAGAGTATATATACTGATATAGGATCGATGTAGAAAATTGGGGATGGCCAAAGAGCGGCCATCCCCAATTTTCTAGACCTAAGCGGCTGCCACCCCCTTATCGGGTTGGCGCCATCCGCATAGGTGGACCTTTAAGAGGGGGTTCAAGTGGTTTGAATCAAAGGTTGTGAATATCTCTCGATGGAATGAAGATGTATCGAGTTATTAAGATAATATGGGGGAATGTACAGAAGGTTGCATTCCTCCTTTTTTTTGGTGCGCTGAGAGCAGGCAGTAAGATAAAAACCACGATATAAAAGGATATTAAGGCACTAACCTCTTAATAAATTATGAGCTATTAGAATTGTCTATTCTCAGCAAGAGAAGGGCCTTTCACATACTTGTGATATAAATCAAGGATTTCACAGTCGTCCATTTCTAAGAAATCATCTTCCCTTTCTGAGTGACAATTCAATAAAGCATCTTCAATTCTAATTCTCTCAATTTCTTCGAGAAAGTAATGCTTGAGAATCAAATTTGACATATTAATCGCCTCCTATTTTTCTCCTATTCATGGTCTTTACTTAAGCAATGTTCGCATTTAGTCGAGTAGGATTCATGCTGCTCGATAACGACATGGCCGCAATCAACACAACTTTTCGGCGGTAGATTTTTATAAAACTGAAGGTAGTTAGGGACTGTTCGTTTAATAACTATTTTTGTACTCATAGTAACCCTCCTTTAAATTTCATCCCATTGATTGTTTGAAATTAAGCTGGCTGAATGCTTCTCAAAATGCGTATAAAAGTTAAAGTGAAATGGTAAAACGTTTACAGAAATGCCCTTTACAATCATATTTTCATCGTGTTTTATAACAGATATCATTTATTGATTGTTATTATATAATAGAGGTGTGTTTTTGTCATCAGTTTTAGATAAATCAGGATATTTATGGATAAAAGAGAATAAATGGTATCAAAACAAGATATTCCATATTGAAACTGTATTACTCATGTTGAAAGGTAAAAGGATAATAAAGTTTATGGAAGCAATTCACATTTAAAATAGAGATGAATCTCTGACTCTATGATCGTTTATATGGTATAGTATTCAAGGATAATTTTTTAAACGTGAAAGAAGGGAATCACGATGAAGAGAGAAACCATCATTCGCTGGTCTTTTTTTATTTTAGGGCTTATTGTATTGGCTTTTGGAGTTGCATTGACCATTAAAGGGAAAGACCTTGGCATCGGGCCGTGGGATGTCTTCCATTATGGGCTGTTCTTACAGTTTGGGTTGACAATTGGAACATGGGCCATCATCGCCGGGTTTATCATATTGCTGATGACATCGCTCGTAACGAAATCACTCCCTAAAATAGGAGCGGTATTAAATATGCTTCTATTAGGAGGGTTTATTGACTTTTTTAATTACGTTTTGCCCGATCCTGAAAGCATGTGGGTTAAAACAGCAGTTTTCACCATCGGCGTCATCGTGATTGGCTATGGAATCGGGCTGTATGTTGCGCCGGGTTTAGGAGCCGGTCCCCGGGACGGATTGATGTTAATCATCGTCGAAAAAACGGGATGGAGCGTTAAATGGGTACGAAACGGAACTGAAATCATCGTATTTTTCTTTGGCTGGCTATTAGGAGGACCTGTTGGAATTGGGACTATTTTCATCGCCTTCTTCTTAGGTCCGATGATTGGAGTGTCGCTGCCGCAGTGCAAAGCGCTTTTGCATTATTTGTTGAAACAAAGACAAAATTCTGTCGCTGCCTAATTTAAAAAGAAATCGATGTATCCTGCAGGGTGATTCAACATAAAGGAGTTTTCCTTCGTTGAATCACCTTTTTCTTTTTATCATTTATAAGGTCCCGTGTACCTGTACGCCTCAGGTCTTAGATGAAAATAAAGCTCAGGCTCGTTATAGCTTCTTTGAAATCCAGGTAGGATAGAGACATAGGAAAGACGAAAGGAGGAAAAAGAGAATGAAAAAATTGGGTTTGCTTTTACTGGGAGGAATTGCGGCTGTGGTTCTATTCGCCAACCTTGCTCCAATGGTGGCACTGGCAATCGGTTTAGCGGTTCTGTATTTCACTGCCAAACAGTTTTTAAAAGCAGAAACGACTTTTCGCAAAGTGTTATGGGCAGGTATCGGAATCATTGCCCTTATGGCTTCCGTTTCGAATGTGCCGGCGATTTTAGGGTTTGTCGCAGCTTATGTGCTGTATGTCATTTATAAGAAATGGAATGAAAACAAAGAACTTGTAAAAGAAGAATCTGATCCGTTTGTAAACTTTGAAAAACAATGGGCGGAATTAAAACGAAATTAATCAATAATGCAGGATTAAAAAGGGCGGAGAGGCCAGATGATGCCGCCCGGATAAGAACCGCCGCGTCCTGGGAAGAACGTCGGATCCGTACTTCCTGTACAAGTAAATTCGACCGTCATGTTTCCCGGATTTTTTGAACAATATCTGAATAAAGGAGAGAAGGAAAAATGAATTTATTTACACGCATTAAAAATGCAGTAGCTGCTGATTTTCATGAACTATTAGACCAAAAGGAACAAAAAAATCCGATTGCTCTATTAAATCAATATTTACGTCAATGTGAGCAGGAAACGGAAAAAGTACGAAAGCTTGTGGAACGTCAATACTTACTGAAAGAAGAATTCACACGTGAATATCGCCACGCAAGCGAAATGGCGGGGAAACGCAAGCATCAAGCCGAGATTGCTTCACAAGCGGGGGAAAGCGAATTGCATCAGTTTGCGTTAAATGAGCAGGCACAATACGAAGAGCGTGCAGCCAAATTAAATGAATCGCTTCAACAAGCAACAAAGCAGTTAGATGAACTCGAGCAGAAATACGAAGAAATGAAACACAAATTGAAAGATATGCACATTAAACGGATGGAACTAATGGGGCGCGAGAATGTCGCACGTGCCCACCACCGTATGAATCAAGTGCTGGATACAAATTATTCTGCCAAACCATTCACTCGCTTTGAGGAAATGGAGTCATATTTAGACCGTCTTGAACATCAAGTCAATTCCTCTTACCACCGCAATACCATTGATGGACGGATTGCCCAATTGGAAAAGGAATTGAGCAAGCAAGAAGCACGTTCCATCTCTTAATCAAACCATAACTAATTTATTATACATGCAACCATAAAAGTAAATGTAACCTTCAACATTCCTAAATATAACCTATTTAGCCTTCCAACGAATTGTTGGAGGGATTTTTTTTAGGAAATTTGACATGACTATCCTTTGGTCATGTCGAATTTTCTAAATCAATTTATATATTTTGTAAGGAAGATTTATCCCGCATTAACGGGCAGTAAGACCCCCCGCTTCTGACGCACAAGATGTGCTAGCGAAGACGTGGATATTGACTTGCGTTTTTAGACTTCGTTCTTTAGTTGTCGGAGATGTTTAAGTGGGGGATCACTGCCCGTAAAAGCCCGATAAGTCAACTAACCATCAGAGGGGATGAAGCCCCCTACTGATGGTTAGTTGACTTTATTTTTTATATACTGATATATACTTATTGCTAAATGAATATTGAATAGTTGTTTACTATCCGTCAGGTTTATTAAGAGAATTTCTTCAATTCGTTTTAAGCGGTAGTTTAAGGTGTTCGTATGGACATGCAAGGCATCTGAAGTTTTCTTCGCGTTTTGATTCTGTTCTAAATAAACGAAAAGAGTTGTTAAGAGTTCTCCTTTTCGCAATTGTTCATATTCAATGAGGGGGCCTAACACTTCGTGAATAAAATCAATCAATTCTTCTTCCGAATTTTGCAGTATGAATCTCTGAACACCAAGATCTGTATAACTAATGACCTTATTGTCAAAATGATAGTTTTGTATAAACTTTAAGCACTGTGCAGCTTCTTGCAATGACCTATGAACATGAAGCAACCCTTTCTTAACCCTTCCGATGCCAATGGCAACATCTGTTTTGTCATTTTTTACATCAATCTCCTGCTGAAACCATTTCGCCAGCTCTTTTGTTCGAGAGATAATAGTAGAGGAAGATACCTTTGAATGAAAGGAGAGAAGGACTACGATTTGATTGTCATTCCTTACTGCTATGCCTTGCAGATGTTTTTCAAAGAATACTTGATTAGACATTTGTATAATATTCCTCATCATACTATCCTCAAGATTTTTTGGCTTATTTGAGATATTGTCAAAATTAATAATGAGAGCGATATAGTTTCGAGTCGGGTCAAAATTTAAATTCTTTGCTTTTTGAATAATCGTTTCATCCATTTGTCCTGAAAAAAGCTTAGTGACTAATTCTCCCTTCAGCCTTTGTTGGGTATCAAATATGGCCTGTTCTTTGACTAATTCAAGGGAAATGACAGTACAGGCGTGTTCAAGAGCTGAGATATCCAATTCACTCATTTGCTTGGTGGAAAGGATGATTAATATACCAAGAGATTTAGGTTTTGGTCCAAGGGATAATACAACTAATTGATAGTGCTTTCCATCTATCTCAATTTCTGCAACAGAGCGGGAATTTTCAAGTGATCCGATGATATGTTTAGCCTGTTGTTTAATAAAATTAAGAATATCATTGGAAAGGGAAGAATCATAGGCTGAAGCGATTAATTCGCCTAAATCATCAAATAGCAGAGTGTGTTGACCGATTGTTTGATGTATATATGTAATGATTGAATGAAGGCCTTCCCCCTGTAAAACAAGATTGGCTAAATTCCGGTGTATCTCAATAGAATGGGAAAGCTTGTATACGGTTCTCTCTTTTTCCTGATAAAGGCTGGACTTCTCCAAAGCTATGGCAGCTTGATGGCAAATCGCTTCCAAAAGATTAATGTCCTCTTGTTTAAAGTGTAAAGATAGTTGAAAAGAGTCCAAAGTAATAACCCCAATGCAGTCACCTTTTAGCAGAATGGGAGAACAAATGACAGATGTAAAATGAAAATTGTTTGGAATAGAGCTTCTTAATAAATCATAATTATGTGCGGATAACGTTGTCAGAGCTTTTTTGATTTCTCCCTCATTAGGAAAAATAAGGCCTTTTCTGGCAGCGAAGGTCATACCAGTCATTGATTCACCAGCTTTTAGTCTAATTTGTCTAAAAATCTGCGGATAAAATAGGCCTTGAGCTGATTGAGCAATCAGACAGTTTTGATTAGTATCATATAGCCATAAAGATCCGCCGCCCGCGGCATCTACGGCAGAAATCGTTTCAATCATAATTGAATCAATAATGGTATCGATATCTAATGATGAATTTATTACATTGGAAACATGGATTAAAGATTGGAGTTGTCGGTGAGTTAAAGTGTCTTTCATTTTCATCATCCTTATCTATCGGCATTTGATTTTCTTTGATATGAAGAAAACGCTTTCTTTATTAACTATGTTAATAGATTTAAAGAAATATGCAACTATATAAATCCACATAAATAATTTAACACGGACAAAGAACGCCCGTGTTAAATTATTTACGCATAAGCGGCTGACAAGCGACATTAAGGGCTCTTGTCAGCCGCTTATACGAGAACCTTTGTGAGCTTATTCGAGATAGAAGAACAGAAAGGCGTAAATAGAGCAAGAAGCGATGGCGAATGTTAAAAAATTAAATAGGACCTATATATATATATCAACAATATTTTTTTGTGTAAAAACCACAAATTTTTTCTGTTAATTTTCATGAGGGTGAACATGGTATAACATTTTCTGGTTGTTATAATTGAATTGTTAGAAAGTTTAAAAAACAAGCGAATAAGTTCATCATTAGATTCTCATTAGAAAATTTGGGATATAAATTCCCTCTTAACCAAGTAATCATATTGGATTTGTATTGTTATTCTTCTAATGCAGCGTAATCGCTCAATCGATTTCAAAAAGTGAAAAAAGAAAGGATTGAAGATGAATGAATTTTGATTTAACGAAAGAACAAGCCATGATACGTAAATTGATTAGGGACTTTGCGGAAGCTGAAGTCGCGCCGGGTGCAGACCAGAGAGATCGTACAGGTGAATTTCCAAAGGAGATATTTGAGAAATTAGCGGAGTTGGGGATGATGGGTCTTCCTTTTCCTGAACAATATGGAGGCGGTGAGGCAGATACAATCAGCTTTGCAATCGTTGTTGAAGAGTTAAGTCGAGTTTGTGGATCGACAGGAATTACTTATTCTGCCCATATTTCTTTAGGGGGAGCACCTATCCATTTATTTGGCACACATGAACAAAAGGAGAAATACTTAACACCAATTTGTACAGGTGAGTACCTGGGAGCTTTTGGCTTGACTGAACCGAATGCTGGTTCTGACGCAGGAGGGACACAAACGACAGCAGTTCTTGACGGGAATCAATGGGTGCTTTCCGGCTCTAAATGTTTTATTACGAATGCCAGTTATGCTAAAAATGTGGCGGTCACTGCTGTAACGGATCGTTCAAAAGGAACGAATGGGATTAGTGCGTTTATTGTACCTACTGATGCTCCGGGATTTACTGTCATTGATAATTATGAAAAGATGGGCCTTCACGCCTCGAACACAACGGAGTTAGTGTTGGAAAATGTAAGCGTTCCCAGAGGGAATCTCCTTGGTGTAGAAGGAAATGGGTTTAAGCAATTTTTAGCTACTCTTGATGGAGGAAGAATTGGAATTGGGGCGATGGCTGTTGGCATTGCGCAAGGAGCTTATGAAAAATCGCTTCAGTATGCAAAAGAACGAAAACAATTTGGTAAAAGCATATCTGCATTTCAAGCCATTCAATTTAAATTGGCCGATATGGCTATGAATATTGAATTGGCCCGCAATATGGTTTATAAAGCGGCATGGTTAAAAGATCAAGGACGAGCATTTAAAAAGGAAGCGGCGATGGCTAAATTATATGCTTCTGAAATTTGTATGAGAGTTTGCGATCAAGCCGTACAGATCCACGGCGGTTATGGCTATATGAAGGAGTATCAAGTGGAGCGGTTCTTCCGTGACGCTAAACTTTTAGAAATCGGTGAAGGAACTTCCGAAGTACAACGTATGGTTATTGCAAGTGAAATCGGCTGCTAAGAAAAAGGTACAGAATATTATCTTTTAAAGAGGTGGATCTCCTGTATGAGTGAGGTAATGCATATCACGCTAGGAAAATTGCTGGAACAAGTAGCGAATGAGCGACCTGAGCACGAAGCCGTTGTCTATCCAGACAGAAATATTCGCTATACCTATAAACAGTTCGATCATCTTTGCAGACAAGCAGCTAAGGGCTATATGAAGTTAGGTATTAAAAAGGGTGATCATATAGCCATCTGGGCTTCTAATCACCCGGAATGGGTGACGACCCAATTCGCTACGGGAAAGATGGGGGCTGTTCTCGTTACGGTAAATACAAATTATCGTGCCGCCGAACTTGAATATTTATTAAAGCAGTCTGACTCTACTACGTTAGTTTTAATGGACTCGTATCGAGGGGTTTCTTATATTGAAACACTCTACGAAATCATTCCGGAGTTAAAAACATCCGCACCCGGTTGTCTGCAATCAGAGAAACTTCCTTTTTTAAAGAATGTAATCGTGCTGGGGGAAACCCGCTATCCGGGGATGTTCCTATGGTCGGACATTTTAGAAATGGGAGAAGAAGTCAGTAATCATCTATTAGACGAAAGAATGTCTTCTCTTGACCCGGATGATGTGATTAATATGCAATACACATCCGGTACAACCGGATTCCCTAAAGGTGTCATGCTCACTCATGCAAACTTAGTCAACAATGCGGCCAATATAGCAACGTGTATGAATTTGACTTATGAGGATCGCATGTGCATACCGGTGCCTTTTTTCCACTGTTTTGGTTGCGTACTTGGCACGATGGCTTGTGTAAGTGTTGGAGCAACTATGGTCCCGATTCAAGATTTCGATGTTTTGTCGGTTCTAAAGGCCGTACAAAACGAGAAATGCACCGCTTTGCACGGAGTTCCTACCATGTTTATTGCCGAATTAAATCATCCAGACTTTGATCAATTTGATTTATCTTCTTTACGAACAGGGATCATGGCAGGTTCTCCTTGCCCGATCGAAGTCATGAGGGCGGTTACAGAGAAGATGGGAGCAAGCGAAATTACCATTGTTTACGGCCAGACCGAAGCCTCTCCTGGCATTACACAAACTCGAACGAATGATCCAATTGAATTAAGGGTAAGCACCGTCGGTCGTGCTTTACCGAATGTGGAAGTCAAAATTGTAGATCCATTAACAAACGAAGAGGTTCCATTTGGGGTCCAAGGCGAGCTTTGTACTCGTGGTTATCATGTCATGAAAGGCTATTACAAAAACCCGGAAGCAACGAAGGACGCGATCGATCAAGATGGATGGCTGCATACGGGGGACCTGGCTGTTATGGACGAGAACGGATACTGTAAAATTACAGGCCGTTTAAAAGATATGATCATACGCGGAGGTGAAAATATTTATCCCCGCGAGATTGAAGAGTTCCTTTACACGCATCCGAAAGTGTTGGATGTCCAGATTGTTGGGGTTCCGGACGAGAAATACGGAGAAGAAGTGATGGCATGGATTCGTTTAAAAGAAGGGATGACCGCGACTGCCGAGGAAGTTCGGGAATATTGTGAAGGGAAAATATCACGCTTTAAAATCCCGCGTTATATCGAGTTTTGTTCCGATTTTCCCATGACTGCATCCGGTAAAATCCAAAAATTTAGGCTTCGTGAGGATGCAAATCGGATTCTGAACTTGCAAAGGGAAACTCTCATTTAAAAGATTGGATAAAGGGAGGAAAAGTATGTTTAAAAAGGTTTTGGTCGCTAATAGAGGAGAAATCGCAGTTCGGGTTATGCGGACGTGCAAGTCACTAGGTATTTTTACGGTTGGGGTATACTCGGAAGCCGATATGGAGGCACCGCATGTCAAAATGGCAGATGAGGCCTATTTAATTGGAGGTCCGCGAGTAGCCGAGAGCTATTTAAACATCGATAAAATTCTAGAAGTTGCCCGATTATCCGAAGCTGAAGCCATCCACCCAGGATATGGTCTTCTCTCAGAGAATACTGAATTTGCTCGTCGTTGCGAGGAAGAGGGTCTTGTATTCATCGGTCCTTCTCCTGAAGTTATTTCTCGCATGGGCAGCAAAATTGAATCACGCAAAGCGATGGAACAAGCCGGTGTTCCAGTCGTTCCTGGTATAACGTATCCATTAGCGGATGCGGAGGAAGCAGTGCAAGTGGCCGACCGCATGGGCTACCCGGCTATGCTCAAAGCTTCAGCAGGCGGGGGCGGAATCGGGATGCAGGTTGTTCGCAGCGCAGATGAAATTCGAAAGGCGTTTGGAGGGAACCAAAAGCGAGCGACAGACTTTTTTGGTGATGGTGCTATGTATGTAGAGAAATATGTAGAAAATCCACGGCATATTGAGATTCAAATTTTGGCTGATAAATTTGGAGATACTGTTTATTTATGGGAGCGCGAATGCTCGGTGCAGCGTCGCCATCAGAAAGTGGTAGAGGAAGCTCCTTCACCATTTCTTGATGATGAAACTCGTGCCAGGATGGGAGAAGCAGCGGTTAAAGCTGCAAAGTCACTAGGTTATCATAATGCTGGAACAATCGAATTTTTAGTAGATGCCGATAAAAATTTTTATTTCCTTGAAATGAATACAAGATTACAAGTAGAACATCCAGTGACGGAAGAGATTACCGGATTGGATTTGGTGGCAGAGCAGCTTCGAATTGCAGCGGGTGATTCATTGGGCTTTACGCAGGCTGATATTAAACGTGAGGGCCATGCGATTGAAGTTAGAATCTATGCGGAGGATCCTAAAACATTTTTTCCATCTCCGGGGACCATTACGGAATTAGTATTACCTGAAGGTCCTGGAGTTCGACATGAATTAGCTGTACACGGCCAATCGGTTGTTACGCCTTTTTATGACCCTATGATTGCGAAGCTTGTTGTAAAAGGAAAGGATCGCGATGAGGCGATTAATCGTCTGCAAGATGCGTTGGCCCACTATCAGGTCTCTGGAATTAAAACAAATATTCCGATGCTGCAAGAAGTAGCAGCACATCCCGCATTCCGTTCAGGTAATACGACAACCAGCTTTGTGGCTAAATATTTACAAGAAAAACAAGGAACCGCAAACAGCGTGAAATAGGAGGAACTAAGATGAGTCAAGTATTATCAAGTATGGCAGGAAATGTATGGAAGATACTCGTTAAAACAGGAGATCACGTAGAGGAAGGACAGGATGTGGCCATCTTAGAGTCGATGAAAATGGAGATTCCAATTGCAGCGGAATTTGGCGGTGCTGTCAAAGAAGTAAAAGTCAATGAGGGTGATTTTGTGAATGAAGGAGATGTACTAGTCGAGTTGGAGTAACCCCAAAAGATTTTGGGTGGGATGAAGGGAGACATGACGATGAATTGGCCAGCAAGTGTAACGATAAAAGAAGTAGGGCCGCGGGATGGATTACAAAACGAGAAGGTGTTTGTTTCGACAGAGGACAAAATCGCTTGGATTAACCAACTGTCTTGCAGCGGACTGCAGCATATCGAGGTTACGTCCTTTGTCAATCCAAAATGGATTCCTGCCCTTTCCGATGCTGCGGTAGTGGCAGCAGGTATTACACGTGAGCCGGGTGTAACCTATACAGCCCTTGTTCCCAATCTTCAGGGTTTGGAGCGGGCGTTGGAAGCCAACATCGATGAAGCGGCTGTGTTTATGTCAGCCAGTGAAACGCATAATCGAAAAAATATTAACAAATCAATAGAAGATACATTTCCTATTTTAAAAGAAGTGGTACAAGAATCCCTCAAAGCAGGAAAGTCTGCCCGAGGATATATTTCAACCGTATTCGGGTGTCCCTATGAAGGGATCGTTGATATAGAAAAGGTGATTAGGGTATCGGAAACATTGTTTGAGATAGGAATTGGGGAGTTATCTCTTGGTGATACGATCGGTGTGGCGAATCCGAAGCAAGTACAAGAGGTGTTAGACCTCTTATTAAAGCGTTTTCCTGCAGATAAACTTGCTTTGCACTTTCATGATACTCGTGGAACCGCCTTGGCCAACATCTTAGTATCGTTAGACATGGGGATGACGACATTTGATGCCTCTCTTGGCGGATTGGGAGGATGCCCGTATGCACCCGGTGCGTCCGGCAATGTGGCAACAGATGATTTTCTTTATATGCTGCACAATATGGGGATTCATACAGGGGTGAATAGGGAAAAGCTGATGGCCGCATCCCGTTTTATTCAAGGTAAGATAGGAAGGCCTTTACCTAGCCGCAGTCTTCAAGTTTGCGGTCTGGATGGATAGATCAGAGTATATAGGAGGGGAAAGAACATGGGGAAAGCTGTGTTAGTCTCAACAGTGGAAAATGGAATTACTCTTATTACTTTAAATCGTCCGGAAGCTGCCAACTCGTTATCTTTACAAATGTTGGACGAACTTCAAAAAGCGATTGTTGCATGTAAATTTGATCGAACAGTGCGTTGCGTGGTGATCACCGGGGCAGGTGAGAAAGCCTTTTGCGCAGGGGCAGATTTAAAAGAACGGGCAGGAATGGATACGGGCCAGGTACGTAAGACCGTTTCTTTGATTCGAGAAAACATTAATCAATTAGAAGCTTTGCCACAGCCGGTCATTGCAGCCGTGAACGGAGTCGCTTTTGGAGGGGGAACGGAATTGGCATTGGCTTGTGATATTCGAGTTGCTTCAGAAACAGCGAAGTTCGGTCTTACAGAGACTTCATTGGGAATCATTCCAGGAGCAGGCGGAACACAACGTTTGCCGAGATTAGTCGGGAAGGGAAGAGCCAAAGAGTTGATCTTCACTGCCAGACGGATTGATGCTGGGGAAGCGAGAGATATTGGGTTAGTCGAGTATGTAATGCCGGCTGAGTCCCTGCTGGAAAAAGCATTAGAAATTGCTAATCAGATCGTTCGAAATGGTCCCCTTGCCGTTATGCAGGCAAAGTTCTCGATTGACAAGGGGTTTGATGTAGATTTAAGCACCGGACTTTCCATTGAGCAGAATGCCTATGAAGTAACCATACCGACGAAGGATCGATTAGAAGGACTACAAGCTTTCAAAGAAAAAAGATCTCCCGTTTTCGTTGGAGAATAATAAAAACTAGTTTAATAGAGGGGGAAACACTATGTCAGTTGATGTGAAGCCCATGCAGCAAACGTTACAGGAAAGAATGGAACGGATTCAAAAAGGAGGAGCCCCTAAATATCATCAGAAAAATCAAGAGCAGGGTAAGCTGTTTGTTCGTGATCGCCTAAAGCTATTGTTTGATCAGGGTTCAGAGCTGGAGGATGCCTTATTTGCCAACTGCTTAGCGGAAGACCTTCCGGCTGATGGAGTCGTGACGGCAATGGGGAAAATCAACGGGCAAGTGGTTTGTGTGATGGCGAATGATTCAACCATAAAAGCCGGTTCATGGGGAGCGCGGACCGTAGAGAAAATTATCCGGATTCAAGAAACGGCTGAAAAAATGAGAGTGCCGCTCATTTACCTTGTGGATTCTGCAGGGGCGCGCATTACGGATCAAGTAGACATGTTTCCTGGGCGCCGCGGGGCAGGCCGAATCTTTTACAATCAGGTCAAGCTTTCGGGTAAAATCCCTCAGATTTGTCTATTATTTGGTCCGTCTGCGGCAGGGGGAGCTTATATTCCCGCGTTTTGTGACATTGTCATCATGGTCGATAAAAATGCATCGATGTACCTTGGGTCCCCAAGGATGGCGGAAATGGTAATTGGAGAAAAAGTCACGTTGGAAGAGATGGGCGGCGCACGCATGCACTGTTCCGTTTCAGGATGCGGGGATGTACTGGCTAAAAGTGAAGACCAGGCCATTGCGATGGCCCGGGACTATCTCTCTTATTTTCCTGCTAATTTTTCGGAAAAGCCGCCAATCCAGAAAGCGTTGGCACCAAAACGTTTGGAGAAAACGCTGGAAGAGCTCATCCCATCCAATCAGAATACTCCATTTAATATGTATGACTTGATCGATGGCATTATTGACGAAGGGTCATTCTTTGAAATCAAGAAGCTGTTTGCCAGCGAACTCATTACGGGTTTGGCTAGAATGGATGGAAAGCCGGTCGGTATCATTGCCAATCAGCCAAGGGTTAAGGGTGGTGTGTTGTTCCACGACACGGCGGATAAGGCCGCGAAGTTTATGACCCTTTGTGATGCGTTTCATATCCCGCTTTTGTTTCTTGTGGATGTCCCTGGTTTTATGATTGGCACGAAAGTCGAACGGGCAGGAATCATTCGCCACGGTGCGAAAATGATTTCCGCTATGTCTGAAGCGAGTGTACCGAAAATCTCTGTAATCGTCCGTAAAGCATACGGAGCAGGCCTCTACGCCATGTGCGGTCCTGCGTTTGAACCGGATTGTTGTCTTGCCTTGCCGACCGCTCAGATTGCAGTCATGGGACCGGAGGCTGCGGTGAATGCCGTGTACGCCAACAAAATTGCCGGTTTACCGGAAAATGAACGGGCCTCTTTCATTGAACAAAAACGGGAGGAATATAAGCAGGATATTGATATTTACCGACTAGCCTCCGAAATGATCGTTGATGGAATCATTCCAGCAAATTCGTTGCGTGATGAGTTAGTAAACCGATTTGAGGCGTATTCATCAAAGGATATTGTCTTCTCGGAGCGGAAGCACCCGGTATATCCGGTTTAACCTCTCTATATACACATGGAAGCTTCGACATGGTCAAAGAGCAGCCAAGTCGAAGCTTCTATATAAATCGATTTAGAAAAGATGATGTGAAAATAACATTTGCAAAAGGGGAATAATCCAATGAAGATTTTTGTCATGTTAAAGCAAACCTTTGACACAGAAGAAAAGATCTCCATACAGGACGGTAAAATTAACGTAGAAGGTGCCGAGTATATTGTTAATCCGTATGATGAATACGCGATTGAAGAAGCGATTGTTCTTCGCGATGAGCATGGCGGTGAAGTAACGGTCGTGACCGTTGGGGAAGAAGAGGTGGAAAAAGAACTTCGTACGGCCCTTGCGATGGGAGCGGATAAAGCGGTACGGATCGATAGTGAAGACGTAGATGAGCTTGACCAGTTCACAACAGCGACCCTTCTTGCTGCCTATTTGAGAAAGCAGGAGTATGACATTATTCTTGGAGGGAATGTCGCGATTGACGGAGGTTCTGGACAAGTTGGACCACGTGTTGCGCAAATTTTGGGGATTCCACAAGTGACAACGATTACAAACCTTGAAGTGACCGATGGAAAAGCGACCATCGTCCGTGATGTTGAAGGAGACGAAGAAACCATCGAAGTATCGCTGCCTGTTCTTATTACGGCACAACAAGGGTTGAATGAGCCGCGGTATCCGTCACTGCCAGGGATTATGAAGGCAAAGAAAAAGTCTCTTGAAACGTTAGATCTAGATGACCTTGACTTAGATGAAGACGATGTGGAAGCGAAGACAACTATCGTTCAAGTGTTTCTTCCACCAGCCAAACAAGCCGGGAAAGTGCTTGCGGGAGATACTACTGGTCAAGTAAAAGAACTAGTAGCACTGCTAAAGTCTGAAGCTAAAGTCATTTAATGGAGGGGTAATCATGGCAAAAAAAATACTGGTAGTTGGCGAAGTTCGGGACGGAGAGTTACGCAATGTTTCATTTGAAGCAATCGCAGCAGGAAGGGAAGTGGCAGGCGACGGGGAAGTGGTCGGAGTCCTTCTTGGAGAGAAAATTGATCATTTAGCAAATGGCTTGCTGCAATATGGTGCGGACCGTGTCATCGTCGTGAACCACGCAGATCTAAAGAGCTACACAACAGACGCCTTTCAACAAGCGCTTCTTCAAGTAATTGATGCGGAACACCCGGAAGGTTTCATTCTTGGCCATACAGCTATAGGAAAAGATTTATCACCACGTCTTGCAATGAAGCTTAATGCAGGGCTAATTTCAGATGCCATTGCAATTGAAAAAGATGGAGAGGAAGTGGTGTTTACAAGACCGATTTACTCAGGTAAGGCGTTTGAGAAGAAGAAAGTTAAGGAAGGCATTATTTTTGCGACGATTCGACCGAACAATATTGCACCGCTTGAGAAAGAAGAAGCCAGAACAGGCGAGATTACGAATATAACAGTTGACATTAAAGACCTCCGTACGGTGATTAAAGATGTTGTCCGTAAAGCAACAGGCGGTGTGGATTTATCAGAGGCAAAAGTCATTGTCGCCGGCGGCCGCGGCGTAAAGAACAAAGAGGGGTTTGAGCCATTACAGGAGCTGGCTGATGTATTGGGCGGCGCAGTAGGGGCGTCACGCGGGGCATGCGACGCAGAATATTGTGACTATTCCTTGCAGATTGGACAAACAGGAAAAGTTGTGACACCTGATTTATACTTTGCGATTGGGATTTCCGGCGCCATTCAGCATTTAGCGGGGATGTCTAACTCAAAAGTCATCGTCGCGATTAACAAAGATCCAGAAGCTCCTATTTTTGAAGCAGCAGACTATGGAATCGTTGGAGATCTATTTGAAGTCGTACCGATCTTAACAGAAGAACTAAAAAAGGTTCTGAATGTGAAAGAGGAAGTCATGAAATAAGTTGGAATGGTTGTTATTTTATCGTTCATAAAAAACCAAACTTTATAAACGCAAAAAATCCTTAGAAGTTCTATAAATCTAAGGATTTCTTCATTTTATTTTCAAACCTCTTTGGCTAATTCTTGCAGGTGTTCTTTGTCTCGAATGATGTAGCCCCTTGATTGTTTTTCAATAATGTTTGCCTCGCATAATTGTGCGAATACGTGAAGGAGATGGCGATAGGAGACACCTAAGTATTCGCACACTTCCGTATGTTTTTCTTTGTAAAAATCATGATCAGCTGACAAAAGTATAAAGGCGGCAAGACGATTGACAAGTGGATACGCTTGATTTTGTACATACATGGCTGAGAGCATAGTTGCCTTTTTACTTAAAAAGATGCATAAATATTTTAAAAAAGTGGCGTCTGTTAATAACTTATCTTTACAGGCATGAATAGGAATGGCAAGGCAAACGGCTCTTGTGGCTGTTTGGATACCTTTGGAATAGCGTTCTGAATTTAACAGTTCAATTTCGCCCATGAAGGTTGGAGCATGTAAAAAATTGATAAGTGCTACTTTACCGTTTTTTTGTGTAGTATATAGTTTTGCCTTTCCCTCGACGAGATAGTACATGTACTCAGGATAGGAGCCTTCTTTGAAGATAAATTCACCTTGTTCAAACTGACAAACTTGGATATACGGGATAATAGGAAAGGAGAAGAGGGATTGAATAGGGTATTTTTCAATATAGGAACTGCGCAAAGGTTCAGCTAAGAAATGCATGTTTTCCTCCAGTTAAAAAATATGAGATATCTCATATTATTGTATGTATTTACGTGCTATGATGCAATAAATACGGAGGGATCAATCATGAATCATCACCAAGCAGCCTTTAATGCAAAGGAATCAATTATGAATCATCAACGCTGGATGTCACAGAATTTTTTTGTGTTTTTTATGACATGGGGTATCTTTTTACCTTATTGGACGGGCTGGCTCGTCCAGGCAAAAGGATTAAGTGTCACGGAAGCGAGTATCATTATGGGATTTGGATTATTAGCACGGGGGGTATCATCGTTATTTGCTTTTCCGCTGATATCTAAGTATTGGAGCAGTCATACCGTTATTCTTGTTTTGACAGCTGGTTCACTGGCGGCGACGATACTTTATATACCATCTTCGTCATTTGTCGGACTGTTTATTGTGACTATGGTGTTTAGTATTATTTTTCCTGCTCTGCTTCCTGCTCTTGAATCGACAGCGGGTGTTTTAGTACAGCAAGGGGGCGTACATTACGGGAAAAGCCGTTCGTATGGCTCCATTGGCTTTGTGGTTTCAGTGCTTATCATTAGTATGATAACAGGCTATTTTGGAGAGCAGGCAATTTTAGGGAGTATGATAACGGGACTTTGTTTCCTGCTGCTTATGTGCTTACTACCGGCACCCGCTGTCCTGTTAGTGAAACCGACAGCGAAGAATCGTAAAGAGTCACTTACGATGCGGGGGTTATGGCAGGTTAAAAGTTTCCCAATCGTGTTACTGATCGTCGTTTTATTACAAGGGTCACACGCGTCCTACTATAATTATGGCTATATTTACTTACAAGATTTAGGTGTAAAGAAATATTATATTGGAATGATCATTAATATCGCCGTTATGTTTGAAATCTTTTATTTTTTGAAGGCTGATCACTTGTTTAAGAAATGGCAGCCCTCGTCCTTATTATTACTAGCGGCGTCAGGATCGACGCTGCGATGGTTACTTGTATTTTTGTTTCCAAATGTATGGGTGTTCATGTTATCACAAAGCTTGCATGCGCTATCGTTCGGAGTAGCTCATTATGCATTTATTCTTTATATCACTAGAAATTTGCCAAAACAGCAAATTCCTAACGCGCAAGGAATGTATTCGGCGCTTGCTATGGGCTTGGGTACAGCTGTCTTAACACTGGCAGGAGGACTCTTATATGAAGTTTCTCCAACGCTCTCTTTTTTATCGATGATTGTGTGTACGTTGCCAGCTATATTTTTAGTAATGACGACAAGAAAGAAATATGATTATTAATTTAGTGAGCTGCCCCTCCAATTGTTAGTGATGGTCAAACAATTGGAGGGGTGCTTTTTATATATAAAGGAAACTTCCATCGGTGGAGGGGCGTTCATCCCGTATTGATGCCAGCGTCAATACTCTCTTAATCCTTAATACTAAGTGTGTCCATAATCATTCGATTTGAGCATCCCTCTAACTTCATCTCAACTACTTTTCATTTAACTTCTTCTGGATAGTGAACTCTTATGACCAAATTAAAAAATAAGTTGACAAGAGAAAGATAATCAGAATAGATGCTATTTCTGGCAATTATCTTATATAATTTCTGACAGTATATCTTTGACTTTATCATTCCCTGGCCAAACAATCAGAATTAGGCCCTTGTTACAATATTTAAACGAAAAGAAAAGGCCGTTCAAATGAACAGCCTTTTTGGGGATGAAGAAAAACCCAGGCTGATGGAAGTTTCCTTTATCAAATTCTCATTAAATAAAAAAAACATTGACCTTCCACTTACTGGAGGGTTTATTTTATTTATTAGATAATGATAATCAATATCACTTGATTAGAAGATCCATGAGCAGAAAATTTATCCCGCATTAACGGGCAGTGAGCCCTTATTTCAAGACTTGAGAGAAATCGAAGAAGTCCAAGCAGGGATGAAGGAACCCCCCACCATTGATGGAAGTTTCTTTTATGTTTATTTCGCGTAACTCAATCAAGCGTCCAATAGGGTTTATATTGCTGGTGTTGCAAAACAGATGAACGGTTTATAATCAGGTCCCTTTCCATTCCTGGATGGAAAGGCTGCCCTATAATGATTGTCATTCACACTGCAATTCATTACATATTGAAAATGATCTTAAACCGAACTTATAAAGTTTCTATTCTAGTTTTGCAGCACCATCAATTTAAATACATAATAAAAATTTAAGAAAGTGTTAGAGGTGGAAGAAATGAGAAAGAAATTATCTTTACTTTTACTTACCCTTGTGTTGGCCATTGTAGCGGCTGCATGCGGTACTCAAAGTACAACTAGTTCAACGGAAAAAGAAGAAACGGCTCAGAGTTCAAATGAGCAAACAGCATCTACGGAAGAGAAAGAACTAACAATTAAACATCAATTAGGAGAAACCGTTGTTCCTAAAAATCCTGAAAAGGTAGTTGTATTTGATTTTGGTACATTAGATTCATTGGATAAGCTCGGTGTAGAGGTAACGGGAGTACCGCAAGCGAACATCCCTTCATACCTTTCAAAATATGAAGATTCAAAGTATGAAAATGTCGGCGGTTTAAAAGAACCGGACTTTGAAAAGATTAGTGAAATCGCACCGGATCTTATTATTATTTCTGGAAGACAGCAAGACTCATATGAAGAGTTCACTAAAATCGCCCCAACGATTTTCATGGGTGTAGATACAGCCAATTACATGGAATCATATAAGAAAAATGCGACAACCCTTGGAGAGATTTTCGGTAAAGAAGATGCAGTGAAAGAGGAACTGACAAAAGTGGAAGAAGCTGCTCAACAATTAAATGAAACAGCATCGGCAAGCGGCAAGAACGCTTTAATTATTTTGGCAAATGAAGGAAACATCAGCGCTTATGGAGCAGGTTCACGATTCGGCATCATTCACGATGTATTCGGTTTTGCTCCTGCAGACAAAAACATTGAAGTATCTACGCATGGCCAAAATGTTTCATTTGAATATATCGCCGAAAAAAATCCTGACTATCTTTTTGTCATCGATCGAGGAACAGCGGTTGCCGAAGGCGAATCTTCTGCTAAACAGCTAGTGGAAAATGAGTTGGTGAAAAATACGAAAGCATATAAAGACGGTAATATTGTTTACCTTGATCCTAATTTCTGGTACTTATCAGGCGGCGGTTTAGTTTCAGTGGCAGAGATGGTGAAGGAAGTAGAAGAAGGCACAAAGTAAAACAATCATTCTATTCATACCTGTTTGAAGTTCCTATTAAGCTACCTGATTTCAGTAATAAGCCGAAGTCAGGTAGCTTGTTTTACTCATATAGCAAAATATAATGATTTATAATGGAGGAAAAAGAGATGGAATTAACTCAAATTATTAAAGAAAGACGGTCGATTCATCGTTTTCAAGACCGTGAAGTTTCTTTAGAGCTTGTGAAAGAATTATTGGATACAGCGGTCTGGGTTCCCAATCATAAAATGACCCAACCGTGGCGATTTGTTATTGTCCATGGTGAAGGACGCAAACGCATTGCAGAGATTGCCGCTAAATTTAAAAGCAGGAGAGCCGAAAACCCTGACAAGGCTAAAGAAATAGGAAAGAAAATTTACGAAAAAATGATGTCAGTTCCAATGTTTGTTGTGGTAATCATGAAGGAACATCCAGTCATTAGCACAAGAGAGGAAGACTATGCATCTACTAGTTGTTTAATCCATAATTTCAGTTTGTTGGCATGGGAACACGGCGTTGGAATGGTATGGGAGAGCTACGGTTTGATGCACCAACCAGATTTTCGTGAAGCGTTAGGCATTGAACCGGGGGAGAAGGTAGTAGGAAGCCTTCATGTGGGCTATCCAGAAAGCATTCCAGCTCCTAAACCGAGAAAATCCGCGGCTGAATTAATGACATTTATCGATCAAGCTTAATTTTAGCGTACTTTTTTGATGAGAAGGAGATAAAGGCTATAAGAAATATGATAACCTTATTCCTCAAAACCAGCTAATAGGCGCTTATTGTTTATTCAAGAAAAGGGTGCGATTCTTTAATATAGAATGCACTCTTTCTTTGTGTATTGAGCTGGATTTATTGACTAAACAAACATGGAAAGGTCATATTTCATTGATGAAAACTCACGTGTAATAGGTTTCATTGATTGGCAGAAGCTTCATTTATGTGGTAATATTAATGCGAATGTTTGTTCTGTTAGTTAGTAAGTATAAAAGAATATGGACGGAAGGTAGGTGCAGTATAGCGACTGAGCATTATTGTGAAGTAGACGGTGCAATTAGGTTAATCATAAACAACATTACCAAAAAATTGCACGAATAAGAAATGCACAGACACGCCAAATGTTCTGAATTGACGATAATATTGTTGATACTTTCTTAACGTTGATGCAACAATATTTTTAATGAGGCATTTTGCAAATCGAAAGGAGAAAGAATTTGAAAAATCAAAACGAAACGACTCAAAATGGAGGGACATTCGGGAGCAGAGGCAACTTTTTGTTGGTCATGATTATGATTCTAGGTGTGTTTGTAGCCATTTTGAATGAAACGCTACTTAACGTCGCCTTGTCTAAAATTATGGATGACTTTGGAATCTTACCGAGTACAGCGCAATGGCTGACTACTGGATATCTCCTTGTTATAGGTGTACTTATACCGGTCACCGCTTATTTAATTCAGCGGTTCACGACAAGAAGCTTGTTCCTTGGAGCTATGGGCTTGTTTACGGCGGGGACATTTGTAGCGGCTATCGCACCAGGGATCGAAATGCTTTTAATCGGAAGGCTGCTTCAAGCGGCGGGGACCGGACTGCTCTTTCCTTTACTAACCAATGTGGTATTCTCCATCGTTCCTATTGAAAAAAGAGGTTCGGCAATGGGGACAATTGGAACTGTCATTACTTTTGCTCCCGCGATTGGACCCACTCTATCAGGGATCATTGTTGAGCATTTCAGCTGGCGGGTTCTCTTTTACAGCGTTCTGCCAATCGCATTGTTTGTTATTATATTTGCATATGTGAAGCTCAAGAACGTGACGGAGACGACTAATCCGAAGATTGATCCGCTATCGCTTCTACTTTCAACCTTAGGATTCGGGGGGATTGTGTACGGATTTAGCAGTTCCGGTGAAGGGCATGGGGGTTGGTCGAGCAATGAAGTTCTAATTCCAATTGCAATCGGCGTTGTTTCTTTAGTCCTTTTTACTTGGAGGCAATTGACGATTTCACAACCGTTGCTAGATTTAAGAACATTTAAATACAACATTTTTAGAATGTCGACGCTGATTATGATGATTGTCATGATGGCGATGTTTTCTGCAATGATGTTGTTGCCAATTTTTCTCCAGAATGCGTTAGGGTACAGTCCATTGGAGGCAGGTTTGATCATGTTGCCAGGCGGTATTGTCATGGGGATAATGTCACCAATCACAGGCCGATTATTTGATAAATTTGGTGCCAAGTGGCTGGCGCTTATCGGATTGGGGTTGATCGCGAATACGCTGTGGCAATTTGCCTTTATCACATTGTCAACCCCCTACAGCACGATTATGATTTTCAATACGCTGTTAATGTTGGGGATTTCAATGGTCATGATGCCGGTCATGACCAACGCTTTGAACGAACTGCCACCTTCGTTATATCCACACGGTACGGCTATTATCAGCACGCTTCAGCAGGTGGCCGGCGCTGTCGGGACAGCATTGCTTGTATCAATCATGACCAATAGGTCTACTCGTTTTATGGAAAATACGTTGATTAAGGAAGATGAGGCTACATTACAAATTCTAGCGATGATTGCTGGAATGAAAAGCGCGTTCTTGCTTGCGTTCGGACTAGTAGCTATCGCATGGATTGTTTCATTATTTATAAAACGGTCCGTTCCTCAAGAAAAGGGGTTGACAATTAAGAAGGGTGCTGCGAACTGACAAAGAGTTGACTCATTTTCATGATGGGCTGAAGACAGTTATTAACTTCCTTGAAAAATTAGCTGAAGCAATGGTGAGTAGCTTTAAAATGAAACAGGATGGCTGATTTGTTGTTCAATTAAAGGGCGCTTTAATTTGATAAGACATAAAAAAAGAGAGCAGCCAAGCTTTCATGTCTGCCACTCATGTACAAGTCTTTTTATATAATTTGACACTAAGACAATTAAAAAGTAACCCTCCGTACTAACCGGAACGAAGGGTTACTTTTTGAAAACAATATAACTATATATTTAAAACGTTTTCATTTTAATACACATCACGTTGATAACGCCCTTGCTTCTGCATATCTTTAAGATACGCTTCAGCTGCATCACGGGCCATCGCGCCTTCTTTTTCAATAACAGTAATAAGCGCTTCGTTGACGTCTTTCGCCATATGTTCCTTATCCCCACAAACGTAGAAATAAGCTCCTTTTTCAATCCATTCAAACAATTCTTTGCTATGTTCAAGCATTTTATGTTGCACATAAATTTTTTGAGCCGTATCACGGGAGAATGCAGTATCAAGTCTTGTCAATACCCCATCTTGTTGATATTTTTCCAACTCGCTTTGATAAAGGAAATCTGACGCTGCATGCTGGTCTCCAAAAAATAGCCATGACCGGCCAGTGGCTTTATTTACTGATCGTTCCTGGATAAAAGAACGGAATGGTGCAATGCCTGTCCCAGGTCCAACCATAATAATATCTTTGTCCCCAGACTCTGGCAAATAAAAGTGTTTATTTGCTTGAACAAAGACTGGAAGCGTATCTCCATCTTGAACACGTTCTGCACATAAAATAGAACAAACGCCTTTTCGATCGCGTCCGTGCGCCGTGTAGCGTACAGCACCGATGGTTAGATGAACTTCACCTGGATTAGCGGTAATACTGCTTGCAATAGAATAGAGACGCGGTGTCATTTTTCTTAATAGTGAGACGATTTCTTGGGCAGAAGCTTCCCATGGACCAAAATCACGTAACATATCAAGCAAATCACGCCCATAGCAATATTCCTTTAGCTGCTTTGCATTTTCAACTAGCACAAGCTTTTGCAGCTCTTCGTTTTCTGTGAATACAGCTGCCTGTTGTAAAATCTTCTTCGTCAGCAGTGTAATTTCAAAGTAGGTTGTTAGCGCTTTCTTTAGTGGCAGTGTCTCACCTTGCTTACTAACGGTTACAGCTGCTTCTTCATCCCATTCCATTTCATTAATAAGAGAAGCCACAAGCTCTGGATCATTTGATGGGATAACGCCAAGTGCATCACCTGGGACATAAGAAAGGCCTGACCCTTGTAATGATAACTCAATATGCCTTGTTTCCTTGCTAGAGCCTGTTCCATTTAAATTAATATTTTTAAGAATCTTCGCTTGAAATGGATTGGTCCTTGAAAATGGGAGTGTCTCACTTTTGGCATTTTTAGTATCTTCTAAAGTATGTTGCATAGCTCTTAACCTCCAAAGATAGTATATATAGCTAGGATAACACAAAAATGGGATATTAGGTGTGTTTTTCGGCACACAATGGCCATAAGGTTCTGGTGCAAATATTTAAGAACCTGTTTTGATCAATATTTTTTATAAACCAACAACCGGCCTTATACTATATAAATCCACATAAAGAATTTAGCATGAGCAAAAAACGCCCATGCCAAATTTTCTACATCGATCTATATAGCTTATAACTATTATAATAATAGTTAATAAATATTTTATTATATAAACTATAGTGTTATGCTATTTTGCGTTTTAATATAAAAGTGTTATACTTTTTTGGGTTGTAATTAAATAGTGATATGCTATTATTGGGTTATAATTGATTCAGAAAAGATGTTTTCCTAGGTAGTGTCTTGCTTTTTGTGACACCTAAGCAGGAGCGCCTACTCTTTTTTGCAAATATAGTGGATGAGGAAGGTTATAATGAGCAACCAAGAAACTAAAACAGACGTTATCTTAATTGGTGCTGGAGTCATGAGTGCGACTTTGGGAACACTGTTAAAAGAATTAGTACCGGACTGGAAAATTACAGTGTTTGAGAAGCTTGCAAACGCAGGAGAGGAAAGCTCTAACGAATGGAATAATGCAGGAACGGGGCATGCGGCACTGTGCGAGCTTAACTACACAAGTGAAAAATCGGACGGATCGATAGATATTGGCAAAGCGATAAAAATTAATGAACAGTTTCAGCTTTCAAGACAGTTTTGGTCTTATCTTGTAAACAGCAATCTGATTCGTAATCCGCAGGACTTTATCATGCCAATACCTCATATGAGTTTAGTACAAGGGGAAGAAAATGTAGCATTTTTGAAAAAACGTTTTGAAGCGCTTTCAAACAATCCCTTGTTTCAAGGGATGGAATTTTCTGATGACCCTGAAAAACTAAAGGAATGGATTCCGCTTATCATGGAAGGCCGTACATCCAATGAACCGATGGCGGCAACCAAAATCGACTCTGGAACGGATGTCAATTTTGGTGCTTTAACACGCATGTTGTTTGACCACTTAAAGAGTGAAAATGTCAAGATCAACTACAAGCATAGTGTTGAGGATATTAAACGTACTGGCGACGGTTCGTGGGAAGTGAAAGTGCATGATATCGATAGTGGTAAAATCGAATACCATACGGCAAAATTCGTCTTTATCGGCGGTGGGGGCGGAAGTCTGCCTTTACTGCAAAAAACCGGTATTCCTGAGTCAAAACATATTGGAGGATTCCCGGTAAGCGGACTATTTATGGTCTGCAACAATCCGGAAGTGGTAGAGAAGCATCACGCAAAAGTTTACGGTAAAGCTAAAGTTGGTGCTCCTCCCATGTCTGTTCCGCATCTTGATACACGATATATCGATAACCAAAAGTCGTTACTGTTTGGACCGTTTGCCGGCTTCTCGCCAAAGTTCTTAAAAACGGGTTCAAATTTGGATTTGATCGGTTCGGTAAAACCGAATAATGTCTTCACGATGTTAGCGGCAGGTGTAAAAGAGATAGCATTGACAAAATATCTAATCCAGCAAGTGACGTTATCGAATGAAAAGCGCATGGAAGAATTACGCGAGTTTATCCCGAACGCTAAAAGCGAGGATTGGGGCATAGTGGTAGCGGGCCAACGTGTGCAAGTGATCAAAGATACGGAGGCCGGCGGCAAAGGAACCCTTCAATTTGGTACAGAAGTGGTGAGCGCCGCTGATGGCTCGATCGCTGCATTGCTCGGCGCTTCTCCGGGTGCTTCAACTGCCGTGCACGTTATGCTTGAGGTATTAGAGAAATGCTTCCCGCAACATATAAAAGAGTGGGAACCGAAAATAAAAGAAATGATTCCTTCTTATGGCCTATCACTAGTGGAAAATCCAGAAATCTTCCAAAGAATTCATAATTCAACAACGCAGACGCTTGGTCTAGGCGAAAAAGAACCGCTCTATAGTCAATTCTTTGGATGTTGAGTAAATAATAGAATATCATTGAAAAAAGTGGTTGTTCCATAATTTATAAAACAGGTTGCAAAACTAATTTTTTACTCTTATTGATGTTGTAAAACCCCTGTCATGTTACTCCGCTAAAAGGCCATTTAACGGAATAAGGCTTCTGAACAAAATGGAATATTTATTCTAATTAATCGGTATGAGATTGTAAAGAAATATACTTAAAGTAACGGGTTAGCTGTACAAGTTATAAATTTAATGGTTTAAAGTTATAGAGCATTTCTTTTAATGAGGAATGCTTTTTATTTTTGCTTAAAACAAAAACTACAATAAAAAAATCATTTAAATTAATAAAAATTTATTGTAAAACGATAAAACATGTATTAAAATCAAAATCAGAATAAATAGGTGAGGTGCTTTTTATGGAAAAAGTAACAACGTTGTTTTTAAAAATAGCTGTTATTCTTTTAGGAATCCCAGTTCTTGCTCTGTGCATCTTTTTGGTGCCTGAGATGGCGAATTTTGCAGCAAAATTGCTTCCAGGGTTTGCTTTTATAAAATATCTCGTTTTCATCGCTTTTGATGCATCGGCGATACCTTTTTACTTTGCTTTGTATCAGGCTTTCAAACTCTTACGCTATATTGACAAAGATAAAGCTTTCTCCGATTTATCTGTAAAAGCTTTAAAGAAAATCAAATACTGTGCCATCACAATCAGTATTTTGCATCTGCTAGTTTGGCCGCTCTTCTATATCTTTGCGGAAGTAGACGACGCACCAGGAGTTATCTTTGTCGGATTGGTTGTTCCTTTTGCTTCGATGGTTATCGCAGTCTTTGCGGCTGTTCTCCAAAAACTTTTACAAGAAGTAATTGATATCAAATCAGAAAATGATTTAACGGTCTGAGGTGAATAACAATGGCAATTATAATCAATATTGATGTGATGTTAGCAAAAAGGAAAATGAGCGTAACAGAACTTTCGGAGAAGGTTGGAATAACAATGGCGAACCTTTCTATATTGAAAAATGGAAAGGCAAAAGCGGTTCGATTATCCACTTTAGAGGCAATTTGTAAGGCTTTAGAATGTCAGCCTGGAGATATTTTAGAATACAAAAGTGACGAAGACAGTTAAACATTGTGGAGGAAACTTAATATAACAATTATTAGGGGAGGTATGACTATGGACATTAACAATTTGATTATTGAAAATATTGCTAACCCTCATGAGTTGGAGAGAATGTATAGAAAAGATCAGAAAGCTTTTAAAAAGTCATTCTCACACGCATGGGAACAAAATCCTGATTCTCAGGTTCTTGGCGTTTGGTATGAAAGATTGTATTTCAAGGAGACGGCAAATACTGAAAAATCTTCCTTGCTTCAAAAAGGTTTCTTATTCATGGGCATTTTAGCCATTCTGGCCGGGATAAGCACCAGGGTCATTTTCCATTTTGTCGAACAGGAAGCAATTGCTCCAATTAACCTGGCTTTTGGTATCATTCCCTTTATTGCTGCCTATTTTGTTTACAATAATACTCCGAAAAAAAGTATTATTTATTCCCTTGCAGCGTTGTTCCTAATTTCCGGGTTTTATCTTAATATGCTGCCATTAAATTATAAAGACAGTACGATCCTCGCTTATTTACACCTTCCCATATTCTTGTGGGTATTGGTAGGGCTTGCATTTACAGGAAATGATTATTCAAAAGGCAGTACAAGATTAGCCTATATTAAATTTAATTTGGAATATTGTATTCTCTACGCCAGCATGGCAGTTAGCGGAATGGTGCTAGCAGCATTAACCATGCAGTTATTTAGCTTTGTTGGCTTGGATATAGAAGACTTCTATTTTAGTAATGTCGTTTTATTTGGTGCTGCTTCTCTCGCCATTGTGGCTGTATACCTGGTATCAATGAATCTTAAACTTGCTAAGAATATTACACCATATATAGCTAAAATTTTTAGTCCTCTTGTCCTGGTCACATTGGTGGTCTATCTTATAACGGTGATATGGGTCGGGAAAAATCCATTTTTGGACCGCAATTTCTTGATAGCCTTCAACGGAATACTCCTTGGTGTATTGGCCGTTACCATATTTTCCATAACCGAGAGCGACTCAGACGAGAAAAAGAACATTTCAGATTATATAAATTTTGCCTTAATTGTTCTTGCGCTAATCATTGATAGTGTGGCTTTGTCAGCCATCGTGTTCAGACTTTCTTCTTATGGGATTACGCCTAATAGACTTGCTGTTTTAGGAGTAAACATACTTATTTGGGCAAATCTAATTTGGATTATGCTCTCCTATATGCGTTTTCTACAAAATAAATCTGGACCTTCAACTATCCAAGATGCCGTTACTAAGTATTTGCCGGTCTACGGACTTTGGGCAGCTTTCGTTACATTTACTTTTCCTATAATTTTTAATTAGAAAGGCTCTGTTAATATAACGAAAAGCTAATCTTCTATAACGTATAAAACACTTAGAGCCGATATTATGCAGCTTTTTATACAGAGTTGCATAGTTTTGGCTTCTTTTCATTACTAAAGTTAAAAAGAGGGTATTCAAATTAGAGTGCTCTTTTATGTATAAGGGCAAGATTGTGGAACTTAACTTTGAAGTATGCGTATAATTCTAATCTTACTCATAATTGATAAATTCGGGGAAGTGGGACAGTTTTTAACTTAAAGGCTCAGTTAAAAACTGAAGTCGCTGTACCACCCGTCAGGTAGCACAGCGACTTTTGGAAAATAAAATACTGGATTGTTTATGCTGCTGTAACGAAGAAGTTACCGCAGTATAGTAGTTGATCAACGGCACATGTTACTCATGTCCATACATTAATTTCGGATGAGATAATCGAATGCCCCTAAGGCTGCCGTTGCACCTGATCCCATCGAAATAATGATTTGCTTATATGGGTTATCGGTACAGTCGCCTGCAGCGAATACACCAGGGATGTTGGTTGCACCATGTTTATCGACTACGATTTCACCTATGCGGGTACGTTCAATCGATTCACCTAACCAGTCGGTATTAGGCACAAGGCCGATCTGGACAAATACACCCTGCAATTCAATATGATGAACTTCTTCCGTCTCGCGGTCCATATAAGAAATGCCGTTCACTTTATCAGTACCGGTAATTTCTTTTGTTTGAACATTTTTTAGGACCGTTACGTTAGGCAGGCTGTAAAGGCGATCTTGGAGTACAACATCAGCTTTCAGCTCTGGCATGAATTCAAGAACGGTTACATGCTTCACAATACCAGCGAGATCAATGGCCGCCTCAATACCGGAATTACCGCCGCCGATAACGGCTACGTGTTTTCCGGCAAATAATGGACCGTCACAATGAGGGCAGTAGGCTACACCTTTGTTCTTGAACTCTGCTTCGCCTGGTACACCCACATTGCGCCAGCGGGCACCTGTTGAAAGGATGACAGTTTTACTTTTTAGAACCGCACCGTTTTCGAGTTCAACTTCGATAAGATCCTTCTTTTCTAAACGCTTGGCACGCTGTAAATTCATGACATCAATGTCATACTCTTTGACATGTTCTTCAAGACTTGCTGCGAGCTTAGGACCTTCCGTATATTTCACACTGATGAAGTTCTCAATACCCATGGTGTCCATGATCTGACCGCCAAAGCGTTCAGCAACGATGCCTGTACGAATGCCTTTACGTGCTGCATAGACAGCTGCACTGGCACCGGCTGGCCCGCCTCCGACAACAAGCACATCGAATGGATCTTTGTCAGCAAACTCGGATGCGTCCGGAGTACTCCCCATTTTGGCAAGGATTTCTTCAATGGACATACGACCGCTGCCGAACGATTCCCCATTGAGGAACACCGTTGGCACGGCCATGATGCCCTTGCTATCCACTTCTTCCTTGAACGCTGCACCATCAATCATCGTATGTGAAATACCAGGGTTCAGAATGCTCATCAAGTTCAGTGCTTGTACAACATCAGGGCAGTTATGGCAAGTCAGGCTGATGTAAGATTCAAAGTGATAGTCACCTTTCATGCTTTTCACTTGATCAATGACCTTCTGATCAACCTTTGGAGCTCTTCCGCTCACCTGTAAGAGAGCCAACACTAATGAAGTAAATTCATGACCCAATGGGATACCGGCAAAAGTTACCCCAGTGTCTTCGCTGATGCGGTTTACACTAAAGCTCGGTGTTCTCTCTAATTCTGTTTTTTCTACCTTAATGTGGGACGACATTGTGGCTAATTCGTCCACTAATGCCAACATGTCACGGGATACGTCATCGGATCCTGCACTAACTTTGAGCAGCACATCGCCCTCCATCATTTGAAGATATTGGGCTAATTGTGCTTTTATATCTGCATCTAGAATCATGGATTGTGCTCCTTAAATTTTTCCTACAAGGTCAAGGCTTGGCTTCAGTGTTGCAGCGCCTTCTTGCCATTTAGCAGGGCAAACTTCACCTGGGTTGTTGCGAACATATTGTGCTGCCTTAAGCTTGCTAACAACTGTGCTTGCATCACGGCCGATGCCGCCTGCATTAATTTCAACAGTTTGGATGATACCGTCTGGATCGATGATGAATGTACCGCGATCAGCAAGACCTTCTTCTTCGTTTAGTACGTCGAAGTTGCGAGAGATTTTTTGTGAAGGGTCGCCGATCATCACGTATTCAATTTTGCCAATCGCTTCTGAGTGATCATGCCACGCTTTGTGTGTAAAATGTGTATCAGTGGAAACGGAATATACTTCAGCTCCCATATCTTTTAAAGTTGCATATTGGTTTTGCAGGTCTTCAAGTTCAGTAGGGCATACGAATGTGAAATCTGCTGGGTAAAAGCAAACGACACTCCATTTACCTTTGAAGTTTGCTTCCGTAACATCGATAAACTCACCGTTATGAAACGCTTTTGCTGCGAATGGTAGTACTTCTTTTCCAATTAAAGCCATAATAAATATTCCTCCTAAGTGTGGGTTTTGAGAATTATGAATAGTTTACTACATACCACTGAAAGGTTCAGTTAACTATAATAATTCTAATTCGATATTAATTATTATATAAAAGTATTTGGTTTGTCAAGAATAATGCACAACTTTACCGTACGTTGATTTAATATCATTCTCAATTATGGCTGGTAGTTGGTGCAGATGTAGAATGCGTGGTCTAGTTCTATATATTCCACTTAATAACTCGACTCACCTTCATTCAATTAAGAGGCATTACAATCGGTGACTCGGACGACTTGAATTTACTTTCAAGGGTTCTAAATCGATATATATAGGCGACCGTAGCTATGGATGAATGATTTCACTATTGATTATTCTTTATTGAAGCTGTTTAATATATAATTGGAAAATTGTAGAAAAATATAGGAGTGATGCTGCTGTTTCAGACGGTTAACAACCCCTTCGGATATTACTAGAGAGATTCCTGTTTCGCAGTAGGGGAAGAGTACGGAATTTAGCAGAGTCTAAATTTGATACACTCAGTTAACATAACACTGATTTTTAGACAATTAAAACACTCTTAGATTCAATAGAGTATAAGAATTTCTAATTTGGCCAGTTGAAAATGCGACTAACCATATCAAAATAAAAAGCGCTAAGGAAGCAAAGAGGCTTTCTTAGCGCTTTTTATTAACTGCTTACTTGACGGCTTCTTTTAGTTCTTTACCTGGTTTAAAAGCAGGAACTTTAGAGGCAGGGATTTGCATTTCCTCACCAGTTTGCGGATTGCGGCCTGTTCGGGCTGCACGTTCACGTACTTCAAATGTTCCAAACCCGATCAACTGAATTTTCTCTTCCTTTGCAAGCGTAGTAGAGATGGTTTCAAACAACGTATCCACTGCTTTCGCAGCATCTTTCTTTGTTAATTCAGTTTTTGTTGCGACAGCATTGATCAGTTCTGTTTTATTCATGTTCAAACACCTCATCTTTTTATTTTTTAGATAGTATATAGAGATGACAGCATAATACATCCATTAGAAGGATTTCCAATTTGACAGATTGATATACATCTATTCTGAAAGAAATAGGAGTCTTCATTTTACTAAGAAAAATATCTTTAAGAGTTAGTTCAACAAAAAAGGCAGGATTCCTTGTCTAATAACCCCTTTTACTGAAGGAGAATGGTTGTAAAATTTCCATTTGATTCAGGCCATATGGATGTAACCAATACATAATCATTGTGTGAGTCAAGGAGCCTGAAATTTTAGAGTATGTCGGTATATATTGTTTTGCCCCCTCTTTTTATTTATTTGAATATTATAATAATTAAAACTTTTTTTAATAGAGAAAATAATATTGTAATATATCGAGAAAATCATTATAATACTATTTATCAGAAGGACAGTTGTCTTTATGGAGTGGAATGTAATAAGGAATACCCATGTGTCGAAAAAATAATTAAACAGAAATAGTAATGTTATAATTTTATCTTAAACTAGTGGGGGAACATCTATGAAAAATATACTGAAAAAGTGGAGCCGACTGAGTCTGGTAAAACAAATCATTGTAGGTTTAATTGTTGGTATTATTCTGGCTGTAGCGGTTCCAGAAGCAGCAAAATCTGTTGTTATTTTTGGCTCTTTATTTGTAGGTGCTTTGAAAGCAATTGCACCTGTGCTGGTACTCTTCTTGGTTATGTCGGCCATTGCTCAACATAAGAGTGGTCATCAAACAAATATGAAATCCATTATTGTCTTATACCTTGCAGGAACCTTTTTAGCTGGATTAACGGCCGTTATTGTAAGTTTTATTTTCCCTGTAAGCTTAACACTTGCAGAGGGTGCTGAGGGCTTCACTGCTCCTGGCGGTGTGGTAGAGGTCCTCAAAACATTACTGCTGAACGTTGTTGATAACCCGGTTAAAGCAATTTATAATGCGAACTACATCGGCATTTTAGCTTGGGCGGTACTCCTTGGTTTGGCTTTAAAAAATGCCTCTGATACAACAAAAACGTTGATTTCGAATTTTTCAGATGCTGTATCTAAAATGGTTACATGGGTGATTAAGTTTGCGCCATTAGGAATTATGGGCCTAGTATTTGAGTCTATTACTACAAATGGAATTGAGTCGTTACTAGGTTACGGAAAATTACTTGCCGTTTTGATTGGTTGTATGGTTTTTGTTGCGTTGGTTATCAATCCGATCATTGTGTTCGTATTTATCCGTCAAAACCCTTTCCCGCTTGTTTTTAAGTGCTTAAAGGAAAGTGGTATTACAGCATTCTTTACACGAAGCTCAGCTTCCAATATTCCTGTCAATATGAGATTGTGTGAAAATCTAGGTTTAAATAAGGATAGTTATTCAGTATCGATTCCATTAGGGGCAACCATCAATATGGCTGGTGCTGCTGTGACGATTTCTGTTTTGACACTTGCGGCGGTTCATACACTTGGCATTCAAGTGGACCTCCCTACAGCCATCATTCTCAGCGTACTGTCAGCTGTAAGTGCTTGTGGTGCATCAGGGGTTGCTGGTGGATCGTTATTACTGATTCCTCTGGCTTGCAGCTTATTTGGAATCCCGGCTGAGGTTGCGATGCAGGTAGTTGGAGTAGGCTTTATCATTGGTGTTTTACAAGACTCTTTTGAAACGGCCCTTAACTCATCTACAGATGTACTTTTTACAGCAGCAGCTGAATTTAAAGAGTGGCGTAAAGAAGGAAAAAAAATAGATATCCGCAAAGCAGTATAAAGGAGAATTTCTTTTATTTGCGATTGAACTGCCCCTCCAATAGTTAGATTCGACTAACTATTGGAGGGGCAGTTTTTTATTGAATAGTTATTTATCGAACACTTAAAATCGCGTCTAAAATGTCATTGAGGGGGAAATGGAGCCTTAGCCGCTTGGAGTTAATCTCAAACAAAAAAACCGATTCTCTTTTTTATCTTTGAGAATCGGTTAGTGGATCGGTTTTATGTTCAATGTAGATTTTCAATTAGAACCATCCTTTTATTTTGTTTTTACTTTTATAATCGCTGTGCCGTAGCTATCCATTGCTTTTCCGTAGACTTCCATTGCGTTAGCTATGAATGCGGCTATTTTTGTCATTTTGTTTTCTCCAGTATTAGTGATGAATGCGACTATTTTTGCCATCTTATTTTCCCCCTTGTAATTTGTTGTCTTCATTATTACATTCTTCGGTTAGTTCAAGCAAAGATACTGAAAACGGAAACATTCACCATGAAAACGGAAACAACAGGCAGAAAAATATATAAAATATGAATTTTCCTCAAATTATCTCCATTTTTCTCTTGTTTTCATCTATATTTGTTTTTATCTTTCTTAAAATTCACATTTTATTCAAAAACTTAAATAAATTGGTTCAGGTACAACAAGAATCAAAGGTAGATGAAGAAAAGATTCCCCCAGCACTACAAAAAAGTAGGTGAGGTTTTTATAATAGGAAAAAAGCTGAGCTATACAAGTTCATTCAATGAAGCGATGTATAGCTTAGCTTTTGTTTATAAAGATAAGGAGGGGTTAAGAGGTATCAATACTCTGGACTTTCAATCATTGCCAGTTAGTATGAAAGACTCCTGCCATATCTTTTCGTTCATACGTATGGGCACCAAAGTAGTCACGCTGGGCCTGCACTAAGCTGGCATTTGAAGTGCCTGTCCGATAGCTATCGTAATAAGTGAGAGAAGCACTTAAACATGGAAATGAGATACCGGAATGAATGCCTTCACATATCACTTTTCGCAGTCCGATTTGGTACTCTTTAACCTTTTTAGCGAAATAGGGGGCGACCAATAAATTACTCAGGTTCGGTTCTGCTTGATAGGCTTCGCTTATTATATTCAAAAACTCGGCGCGAATGATGCAGCCATCACGGAAAATCAGGGCAATATCCTTTAAAGGTAAGTTCCAGCCGTGAAGGTCAGAAGTCATTTTATACTGTGTGAATCCTTGAGCGTATGCGCAAATTTTCCCCATATATAATGCCTGTCTAACATACTCAATCCACAAATCTTTATCTAGACTCTGGTGATCCATCTCTGGGCCGGCTAAAATACTTTCCGCATAAACCCTTTCTTCTTTTAGAGAGGATAGGTAACGGGCAAACAAGGACTCAGTAATAATCGATGATGGAATCCCGTTATTGATTGCTTGAATACTTGTCCATTTACCAGTGCCTTTTTGCCCGACTTTATCGAGAATCATATCTATCAGCGGCAGTCCGGTTACTTCATCTTTTTTCCTCAAAATCTCCGCGGTAATTTGGATTAAATAACTTTTTAGTTCACCTTGATTCCATGTTTCAAAAATGTCAGCAATTTCATTAACGGATAAACGTAACTTTTCTCTTAAAAAAGTGTAGGCTTCTGCGATTAATTGCATATCTGCATACTCGATTCCGTTATGTACCATTTTGACAAAGTGTCCTGCTCCTCTTGGGCCAATATAAACACAGCAAGGGGTGCTTTCCACTTGAGCCGCTATTTTTGTCAGGATAGGAGCTGCTTTTTCATAGACGTCTTTATCGCCGCCGGGCATGATAGAAGGTCCTTTTAAAGCACCGACTTCGCCCCCGGAAATACCAATTCCTAAATAACCGATTCCTTTAGATTTCAATTCATCGTATCTGCGTTCCGTATCTTCGTAGTGGGAATTGCCGCCGTCCATGATGATATCGCCTGCCTCAAGATGAGGAACTAATAAACCGATCACCGAATCGATTGGGCTGCCTGCTGTAACCATCAGGAAAATCTTCCTTGGGGTTTGTAAGGACCGAACAAAATCTTGAATTTCGTAGTATGGATGGATAGACTGTCCTTCACTTTTTTGGACAAGCTGATCAGTTAAATCACGTGTGTAATTATAGACCGCAACTTGCTCTCTTTTGCTAGCCATATTTAAAGCGATATTGCTGCCCATTACTCCTAAACCAATGACACCAATTGTATTAAACATTTTTTCTGCTCCTTTATTTCAGATTAATAGACAGTAAAAACCCCACTTAGACCTTGGAAGAGACTAAGGGAAAAAGTGGGGGATTTACTGTCTGAAAGACTAAGTGTGTGTAGTAAGGGCTTTTTTAGATGGTAGCCCTTTGAAGAGATTGCATATGAATGATGAATGAAATCCCGTCTAATGGCAGGACCGAGCTTATACGAATAAACTTAGTAAAAGGATAAAGGCTAATCCAGCTACCGAAATAATCGTCTCAAGCAATGTCCATGTTGCGAATGTTTCTTTCATGCTTAAACCAAAATACTCTTTAAACATCCAGAAACCAGCATCGTTAACATGAGAGGCTATTACACTTCCTGCTCCCGTTGCGAGTACAACTAAAGCAAGGTTAACATCAGATTGTCCTAACATCGGAATCACTAAACCGGCAGTTGTTAAAGCGGCAACCGTGGCAGACCCTAAAGAAATACGTAAGATTGCAGCAATCAGCCAGGCAAGTACGATTGGCGATAAGGAAGTTCCTTTGAATAATTCAGCTACGTAGTCACCTACACCGCCATCGATTAAGACTTGTTTAAAGGCTCCGCCGCCCCCAATGATCAAGAGCATCATGCCAATATGTGTAATCGCTGTTGTACAAGATTCCATTACTGTTTTGATTGGAATTTTTCTTGCTAAGCCCATTGTGTATACAGCTGCTAATAGAGAGATCAACATGGAGGTACCAGCTTCCCCAATAAAACGGATGGCTGCTAGGAAACTATTATCCTCAAATCCCATTGTTTTTTGTAATAAAGTAATAATCGTAGCGATTGACATTAAAATAACAGGAAGTAAAGCGGTAAAAACACTGATACCGAATCCAGGCGTATCTTCAAGTTTAAATGTTTTTTGTTCACCTAGAGAAGCGATATTACCAGTTTTGGTAAATGATTCAGGTACAAGCTTTTTAGCAATTTTCGTAAATACAGGTCCAGCTAAAATAACAGTTGGAACGGAAACGATAAAGCCATAAAGTAATACTTCACCAATATTTGCGCCATATTCACCAGCGATGACGGTTGGCCCTGGATGCGGCGGCAAGAAACCGTGTGTCACAGATAATGCCGCTGCCATTGGAATCCCGAGAAACAATACAGAAACCTTTAATTCTTTTGAAATCGCAAATACGATTGGAATTAATAATACTAATCCTACTTCAAAGAAAAGTGCGACACCGATAATGAATGAAGCAAAGACAACAGCCCATTGAATATTTTTTTCTCCAAATTTGTTCACGAGGGTCATCGCAATTCGTTGGGCTCCCCCGGAATCTGCGATTAACTTACCTAACATTGCCCCAAGTCCAAAAATTAACGCTAAATGGCCAAGCGTACCGCCTAATCCAGCTTCAATGGTTTTGACAATCTGGTCTAATGGCATTCCGAGTGCTAAAGCAACGCCGAACGATACAACGACCAGTGAAATAAAGGTATTTAATTTGAGGCCCATAATTAATAGCAATAATGCTAAAATCCCAATTGCTACAATGATTAATGGCATTTTAATTCCTCCAAACGGTTATCTAGTTGTGTTTTGTTAAGCTTCTTTGATAATTTGCGATCCGTTTATAGTCGTTTTCTAATACTCTTGATAAGTTAATAAAGATAGGTAATAACTCCCGATACTCTTTAACCGAGTCTTCTTTCGGTGCGTGCTTAAAGGTACTGCCAATCATTTCGGAAACGATTTCAAAAGATTCGATTTTCCCTGTGGCATATAGACCTAAAATACAAGCACCTAGACAAGAACTCTCGTAGCTTTCTGGAACCACTACTTCAGATTCGAATATATCAGACATCATTTGACGCCAAACATCCGACCTTGCAAAGCCTCCGGTTGCCTGGATTCGGGTTACTGGACCATCCATGCATTCAGTTAATGCTAGAAACACGGTGTATAAATTATAAATAACGCCTTCCAGGGCTGCTCGAATCATATGTTCTTTTTTATGTGACATCGTTAATCCGAAAAATGAGCCGCGCACGTCTGGGTTCCATAACGGAGCACGTTCACCTGCAAGGTATGGATGGAACAACAATCCATCAGCACCTGGCCTTACTCGCTCAGCAATCTTAGTTAATACTTCATAAGGATCGATACCAAGCCTTTTGGCTGTTTCTACTTCCGAAGACGCAAATTCATCCCTTATCCAGCGAAGAACCATCCCGCCGTTGTTTACCGGCCCCCCAATGACCCAATGTTTTTCTGTTAAAGCATAGCAAAAGATTCGCCCTTTTTCGTCCGTTTGCGGCTGGTCAATAATGGTTCGAATGGCACCGCTTGTCCCAATCGTCACCGCAATCTCGCCGGGTCTAATGGCATTTACACCTAAATTAGAAAGAACTCCGTCACTAGCTCCGATGATAAAAGGTGTTTGTGAATCGATGCCAATTTGTTTAGCTAAATCTGGATCACAATTGGTAAATATGCTGGTTGTTGGTACGAGCTCAGATAGCTCTCCACGAGTTATGCCCGCAATCTGTAATGCTTCTTTATCCCAATCCAAGTCTTTGAGATTCATCATGCCCGTTGCTGAAGCTAGTGAATAATCTACAACATATTGATCAAAGAACTGTTTAAAGATATATTCTTTAATTCCGATATATTTTTTAGTTTTGGCAGCGATTTCACGATGTTCATTCACAATCCACGTGATTTTACTTAATGGTGACATCGGGTGAATCGGTGTTCCGGTTCGTTTATAGACTTCATGCCCATTCCATTCATTTTTTATTTTATGTGCCCATGCTTCACTTCGATTATCTGCCCAAGTGATACACGGCGTAAGCGGCTGGTCATTTTTGTCCATGGCAATGACGCTATGCATGGCACTGCTAAATGAAATAAACGATGGTTTTTTATCTGGATGGTGTTTCGTTATATTCGAAACCGCTTGCAATACAGCTTGGAAAATTTCTTCCGGGTTTTGTTCAGCTGTCGAAATATCGGGTGTGTAAAGCGGATACCCAATATTTTCTTGTTGAATGACATCGCCTTTTTCGCTAAATAAAACTGCTTTGGTGCTTGTGGTACCGATATCTATACCTAACATGTAGTTAGTCATTTTTGCGTTCTACTCCTTTAGATAGCATTTGCTGTGACATCCATAGATCTTCTACTTTGCCTTGAACATCATCAAAGTTTTGATGTAAGGACTCAATCATAAGGGTCCTGTCTTTTGCTTTGATCGCTTCAATATACAGTTCATGATTTTTCACAATTCGTGTAAAGTCATCGAACTTTTCCGTGAAACGCCCGCGCATCGATAGAAGAATGAGGCTTTCCATAACAGGTTTTAAATTATTCCAGATCATCAGAATGTATGAATGATTAACTGCACGGATAATCGTTTCATGAAACAAGACATCATGATAGGAAAACTCATCAGCATCACTATATTTGATTGCGACTTTCATCATTTCTAGTATTTTGCTCAGTTCCTTTACTAACTCATTAGTGTCCATTCTTACAAGACGTTCAAATACAAACGTTTCAATGAGTAAGCGTACATCATAAATTTCTTCTATTTCTTTTTCAGTTAAACCAATCACAACGGCACCCATTCTTTCTAATCGAATGATATGTTCGGATGCCAGTACTTTTAACGCTTCTCGAACGGGTGAACGACTCACAGCGAAATCTGCAGCTAATTTATTTTCCGATAAAATGGTACCGCTCTCAATCATACCGGAAATAATGCGCATTCTAAGTTCACATGTTACACGATTACCAGCGGAAGCTTTTAAAAGCCATTTTTCAGGATAGAGAAATTCTCTTGAATAAACCATAAATTCACCTTCTTATAAATTCAAGTGTACTTGTATACAAGTATTGTACTCTACATTTCGAATAATGTAAACGCTTTTACCCCAAAAGGACAATTTTGATAGGGAGTATTATCATAATTTACAGATGAAAAGGATATTGAGGTTCTATGCTTCTATATAGAAAAAACACTTTATTAAAGGAACATCTGCCGGTGAGCAGATGCTCCTTTAATAAAGTGGGAACGCTAATATATCCTATCGCCATTAAAGATTGAATTCTTTACGATAACATAGTCTACATGACGGATGGCTTCGAGCTTGTTTCCTCCGGCATACGAAATAGAGGATTGAAGATCTTGCTCCATCTCTATCAGAGTATCTGCTAAGGCACCTTTGTGCTCCACTAACATTTTTTTGCCTTCTACATTTTTCCTTTCCCCTTTTTGAAATTCGGAAGCTGAGCCGAAGTATTCTTTATAGAGTTTTCCATCTTTCTTATCTTCAATGGTTTTCCCCGGAGATTCTTCATGCCCTGCAAATAATGAACCAATCATCACCATAGCTGCCCCAAATCTGATGGATTTTGCAATATCACCATGAGTACGAATACCTCCGTCAGCAATAATCGGTTTACTTGCAGCTTTTGCACACCAACGAAGTGCTGCTAATTGCCAGCCGCCGGTTCCAAATCCAGTCTTAATCTTCGTGATACATACCTTTCCTGGCCCAATGCCTACTTTTGTGGCATCTGCACCTGCATTCTCTAATTCTCGTACGGCTTCTGGAGTTCCAACATTTCCTGCAATCACAAAACTATCGGGTAAGTGTTTTTTTATATGTTGAATCATTTTGATAACAGCATTGGAATGACCGTGTGCAATATCAATCGTAATGTATTCCGGTGAAAGCTGTTCATCAGCTAACTGCTGAATAAATTTATACTCATCTTCTTTTACTCCAACACTGATAGAGGAGTATAACCCGCGTGCACTCATATCTTTAATAAAAGACAGCCGCTTATCTGGTTCGAAGCGATGCATGATATAGAAATAACCGTTTTCCGCTAAGTAAATGGCAATCTTTTCATCTATAATGGTCTGCATATTTGCCGGCACCACAGGCAGTTTAAAGGTACGATCGCCAAAGGTTACCGTTGTATCACATTCAGAACGGCTGTTTACCACGCTTTTGGCTGGAATCAATTGAATATCTTCATAATCAAACACATTTTCCATTACGCTCCTCCTCAAGTAAGGCTATCAATGGTTTAGTGTGTTTTGAATGATGTCCTTTTATTCAATGTATTGGCTAATACCCATAAATCATAGTTGGCATACTTAAATTAAGTAATCTTGTATCACTTTCAGTAAGGTAGACTTTTGTTCTGCTTGTAATAAAAACGAACGATTATATTGCACGGAAAATCCCTTGAATTCTATGAAATTCAAGGGATTTTGATTGCTTAGATCGGTTGTTATGTCACCTTCAGTCATAGATAAGAGGTTTCATTTATAATAAATCAAAGTATAGATTATCGCTTTACTATGACAGGGGGCATGAGAAATGAATCCAAAAGATTTGGAAATGTACAAGGTGATATTACTTGCAGCATTGACTATAGGAATATGGGCCGGTGTTTACTGGCTCTATCGTATTTGGGATGCTTTAGTGGGGGCATAAGGAATTTAGCTTCCGAGAATCCTGCATTATGTCACGTAAAGAGGTTGGGCGTCTTTTAGATACCCAACCTCTTTGGATTGGAGAAGAGAGGAGAGGAGAGGAGAGGTCGCTTTAAAGAAGGCGGATTTTTTATTTTACCGAATGTACGAAATTACATAAGAACTTACATAAGAACTTACATTCTAACGGGTGCAGGTTAATTCGATAAGCAATATTTATTATGGAGTGAGCAATTTATCTGCGTTAATGAAACAAAATTAGTTGTAAAAACGTAGATTTGTTAAGGAATGGAAGGAGATGGATGTAGATGATTCAGCTGTTTCTTATCGTTGGTGTAGTCGGTATTATTATATCGGGTATTTTTATCGGAGCTTGGACGGATGGACAACAACAAAGGGCAAATTTTCATTCAGAAACAGTCAAACATAGAAATTTCAGAACCAAAATTGCGTTGTACTCTGGTCTTGTAGGAGTAATCTCCTTAGGCATTGCTGGGCTAATATATTTTTTATAAAAATGATAAGCTACTCTTCTTCAACAAACAGGTGGCAAGAGTTTAACAAGGTTGGGCTACAGAAACAGCCGACTATTCTTTCTTTATAGAAGGAGGGTTTAATAATTTGAGATGGTTCTTTGCTATTCTATTTATTTTATGTGGAGCTTTTTTATTTTCATTAACCATTGATCAAATGGGAAATATAGGACATATAACTATGAAAATTATAGGATTTGGATGCTTTTTATTTGCTGGTCTCATTGTCAGAGATAAGAAAGAAAAACAACAATCATCCTAAGCACTAACTGGGTGCGTAGTTTGAAGAACCAAAAGTATAGCTGCCTATTTAGGCGGTTTTTTTATTTTATCGAATGTACGAATTTGTATAGTTTCTTACATAAAAAAGACCATAGATGACAATCGCTCTTATTAAATTAAAGCCTCCGTTGAAGAATGAAGTATAATTAAAGGTGGACTATGTATCAAAAGGAGGACGGAAAATTGTTAAATCAAGATGTGGAAAAGATTTTAAGTAGACTTGAAGCACTCGAAATTAACGAAGTTGAAATAGACCTTGAAGATGAGGAAGGAAACATAATCTCCACCTCTTTCCATCTGTTTTCTAAAGATGAATTCGAAGAGGGACAACTAGGGTATAGAGAAGATGAGGAAGGAAATTCTTTTGTAGGAAATAACGAAGGAGATTGGAAAGAAAGCTGGTTTGTTATAGGCTACGATGAAGACCTTGGAGACCCAATATTTGTAGATATAAGTAATAAAAATTATCCTGTTTTTACTGCTGAACACGGTATGGGTGAATGGGAAGCATCCATGTTATATGGTTCGTTAGAAGACTTCATTAAGGATATTAAATAAAGAGGGCTGGTGCCCTCTTTATTTAATATTGCTAAATCTTGTTGAACTAACCCGTTCGTTGAACAAAGGATATTTTTTTGTCTTCACTGAAAGTATGATTTTAGATAAGAACTTACATTCATTAAATGGTGGCCAGAAAAAGTCAATGGTTCTTGTTAACTAACGGAGTTGAATAAAAGCTATTAATATGAGCAGTTCACTTAAGGTATTATGCTTATTTGTTTAGGGGGTAGAGATGAAGAAATTTGGTTTTATTGTTTTAGGGATTGTAATCATTTTAGTCGTTGTAATTGTTATAAGCGTGTACTTTGCTCTTAAAGAAAAGCCTGGGACTGATGAAGTCTTTTTGATACCGGATGGATATAAGGGATGTGTAGGTGTTTTTTACGATTTTAAGGATGAGCCGCCTTTAAAAATTCAAGACAACAAAATTACTTATCGGATTCCTGAAAACGGCATTTTAAAAACCTCCTCTCCTCAGGATTTTGGCTGGTCTTATGAGGAACATTCGGGATGGCACGATGTTAAATATTATTATGTCGATCAAGATGGAAATCGTGTAAAAGAACTCAAATCAGATGAATCGATCTTTGCGGAAGCGTCGGGTGGCGGAACTGGGGATGTAAATGAAAATGGAGAGTTTATACAATATTTTCATTCTAGTTTTTTTGTAGGGGATGATCCTCAAAGCGATCCAATGTGTTTTGAAGCGTCTTACGAAGGAGAATTGATTGAGTTACTTGAAAAATAAGAAAGGAGAATCCTTTCTTATTTTTCTTTAACTAACGGCCGCACACCTGCCCTGTTTGTTCAATAAGAAAAGGAGATGCCGCAGCTACCTCCGTTGTTAAACTCTAGCCCCCGTTGAAGAAGGTTTAAGAAGTATATTTTCCAATTTGAGCCATCGCAACAACAATCAAAGAAAAGACTATAGCTAATACAGCATCGCGTTTTGTGGTTGTTTTTGCTATAGGCATCCATTTAATTTTACCTAATAAGCTAACTAATCTCGCGATAACAAAAAAGATAATAAAATAGCTGAAAAATAAACCAATCACAAAATCACCCTACCATTTTTCTTTATTTTACCATTTTTTTTAAACCTGCTCCTTAGTTGAACAAAGGATATTTTTTTGTCTTCACCGAATGTATGATTTGTTATAAAATCGCACATTCGTTTTGTTGAATTTCCTCAATTTTGACGAAAATCAATGGTATAACGGATGTATCAAAAAAATCGTACATTCAAAACGTTGATGTTAGGAAGGTTGTAGAGAGGTGAATCAGGTGAAGGATGTGCAGCTCATTCGTAATAAACAACAACTGGAAGACATGAAATGGGCCCTGGAACGTTAAGAAGAAAGGAAAAAACACAGTAAGCGACCTCGTTCATCCTTTTCGGAATCACAAGGTCGCTTACACTATTTCTTCACTCATTATACGTAGAATCCTTTCGGTCGTTTTTCGATTAGGAGGATCTCCCCATGGCTAGAGAGTTCTTCTAAACATTAGTTTACTGTTGGTTACCCGGCCTATGTATGATATGCCTTCGCCTTACCTATGTCATTGGCTTCACCCTTTTCTTTGCTGAATCGGTTATTAGACTTGTCCCATGTACGTTTCGGTACACTTTGCCTTTCGCTACTTCACTGGTATCACCTTCTTTTTGAGGTAGTGTGTGTTGCTTGTATTTATCATATATGAAACTAGGAATCTTGTAAATACTAAAAATTATAAATTTTCTAAAAAATCTGATTATTTGTAAGGGTTTTCATGAATCTTTAACATCTCTCACTGAACTCTAATTTGATTTTCACTTTCTTTTCACTTTTAAAAGGTAAAGTACAAAGTGAGCAGATGATGCTGCAGATTTTTTGGTTCTGGTGCAAAAACTATTTGATAGAGACATAGAACCTACATGGACTGTTTAATGACAGATTATGATGCAATTCCAAGCAACTTATGTATGAATCCAACTTCATTTTTGGCAGACTTCACCTGTTGTTGGTGAACCTGTCCTTTTTTCATCATGTGCATGACTTCAATTCCTGTAAGGATCTTCTTAGCGGTCTGAAAGGATTTGAATCCTAACATGGAACGTACTCGCTTCTTGATAAAACGGTGATCTTGTTCGACGATATTGTTCAAATATTGAATTTGCCTCATCTAGATGCCTTCCGGCATCTTTTTTTCGTTTTTCAACTGTTGAATCGCTACAGGATAAGCAGGATTCTTATCTACGGTAATCACTCTAGGTGTTGTAGAATGACAAGAAGCTAAGGCTTTTTTGAAAAAGCACTTGGCTGATTTTGCGTTTCTATTCTTGCTCAGATAAAAATCGATCGTATTTCCTTTGGAATCCACCGCACGATATAAAGTAAGCCCCCATTCAAACAACGCATATAAACACGCAGCACCTCCCGGTACGATACATGTATGAATCAAAGGAGGTGCATGTCTTATGCCACAACAAAAATTAACGATTGTCCCCGTCACACTACACCCAGCTACTCAACATTCTTTATCATCCACTTCTTCAAAAGATCCTTCAATAAGCATTTGCACGATCAAAACGGCAAACGCGGAAATATCCTTCTATGGCGGCGTAGGTGAGCACGTTATCCAAACCGTTATGAGGGAGTTGAAACATCTGTGAAATACGATTATACAAGTGTGAAAAATATCTACATCATTTGCGGAAAGACCGATATGCGAAAAGGCATAGACGGGCTTGCCACACTGATTCAAGATTCTTTCGAACTTGATCCATATGGCGATTCCATTTTCTTATTTTCAGGATGGAGTAAAGATCGCTACAAATGTCTGTATTTTGATGGAGATGGCTTCGCCATGCTTTATAAGCGTTTAGATAGTGGAAAACTTCAATGGCCAAAAGATGAAAATGAAGTACGTAATCTTTCACAACAGGAGCTCCGATGGTTACTTGAAGGGTTATCCATTCAGCAGCCAAAAGCCATTCAACCATCACTAAAAGGCGCGTTCTAAAATCGTTCAAGTTGGTATTTTTATCTTTATTTCACTATTCAAACTGATTATAATAGGAGGAACGAAACTGAACGGAAAGTAGTGAATGTTGTGTCGAACGCTTCTTTTAATAACGAAAGTAAAGATGAGAAATTAATTCGACTGCTTGAAGAACAATTAGCTCATTCGAATCAACAAAATAAAGAGTTATCGAAAAAGTTGGATCAATCATTGAAACAGATTGAATCGTTGACGCAACAACTTCAACATTTAACAAAACTCTTATATGGCTCTAAAACAGAAAAATCTAAATACAATACGCCCGACGGGCAAGTGTCCTTATTTGAGGATGACCCGTCTTTTACTGATTCTGAGCACACAGAAGAACAAAGCCAACAGACGATTTCTTATACTGTTGTTCGAAACATCCAGAAGAAAAAGAGAAATGATTCATTGCGAGATGATGTAGAAATAGAAGCGATCCATCATCATCCAGACAATACCATCTGTGACTGTTGTCAACATCAAATGGTTGAAATCGGCGGAACGGTTGTCCGTGAAGAAGCTACATTTATTCCCGCAAAAATGATGAAAGTACAGCATATTGAACATGCCTACGAATGTAGGAACTGCAAAAGTGATGCATCACAATCCGCACAAATTAAGCGTGGAAAAGCACCACATCCACCGATTCAACGTAGCATCGCAAGCCCTAGCGTGCTTGCCAAAGTCATCTATGATAAATTTGCGCAATACTTACCCCTTTACTGCCAGGTAAAGGAATGGTCACGTTATGGTCTAGATACGAATGATAAAAATCTTTCTAATTGGGTCATACGTGCAGCACATGATTGGCTACTACCTATTTATGAACGAATGAAAGAGTTGATGATGTTTAAATCTGTTCTACATGTCGACGAAACGTATTCCCAAATTATTCATCGTTCTGATGGGAAATCTGGTCAATCCAATGCCTATAACTGGGTATATCGAAGTGTGCCAAGCCAAGGTCCCTTGATTATTCTATTTCAAAGCTCTTTATCACGGGCTCGGTCCGTCCTTGAAAGTTTCACGGAGGGGTATTCCGGTACAATTATTTGTGATGGTTACTCTGCCTACGATAAGATTGGCGGAATTACCTTGGCAAATTGTTGGGCACATGTTCGTCGTTATTGGTTGAAAGCCGACAGTAAGAATGGCCAAGTTGGTGTGAAGTATTGTGATGAATTATATCGACTAGAAAGGAAATTTAAACATTTGTCTCCGAGCAAGCGCAGAAAAAAACGCCAAAAATACTCGAAGCTAATCGTTGACAAATTTCTTAACTGGATTGAAACATCACCATTCTACGGAAAAAATGCCCTCGCAAAGGCAGCTGAATATACGTTGAACCGAGCAAATGGGCTTAAAGCATTCTTGAACGATGGCCGCATTGAGATTGATAATAATCCAGCCGAAAACGCCATCCGCCCTAATGTCATTGGTCGAAAAAATTGGCTCTTTAGTGTTAGTGAAGCCGGTGCAAAAGCGAACGCTATCTGTTTAAGTATCGCAGAAACCGCTAAAAGCAACGGTGTGGATTTCTACGAATACATAAAGAGACTTTTGACGGACCTGCCGAATATCGGCATCCATCAAAACCCTGAAATTCTAGATCAGTACATGCCCTGGTCAAAAATGATTCAAGCATCATGTAATATAAAATAAATTAAGCCGTATTTCCGATAAAAAATCATAAAAATACGGCTATTTATCATGCGTACCGTGAAGGTGCGCTATTTTTTATTTCGGGCTTACGATATAAATACATCCATTGACCTTTTACTTTGATGTACGTTTCGTCCACTCTCCATGAGTCATTGGTTGGCTTAAGATGACGACGGATTCGTTTATCCAATTCAGGACTATACTGATGAACCCAACGCATAATGGTTGTATGAGCGATCGGCAGGCCTCGCTCCTCCATCATTTCCGCCAAATCACGAAAACTTAGGTTGTACCGTAGGTACCATCTTACCGTTAATAAAATAATATCAGGCTGATAGTGCCTCCATTTGAACAAATTTTCCTTTTCCATACCGATCACACACCTTTTTTAGAGTAATAGTATCAGTATGTCCAAGATTTAGAGATTAGTTTCAAGTCAGCTGAAATTTTTGCACCAGAACCCGTTTTTGCACCATACCCCTTGGCATATTCCCAATATGAATGTTTGGATGTGAAGGGAATCCTAAACCTTATCATAAAAATTTAAACATAAATAAAAAGAATCCCTCATTTTGAAAGCGTTTTATAAAATATATAATCAATCTCAGAAGTACAGAAGATCAGTAATATGAAAAGGCATATTGTGGTCAATCTAAACTTCGAACAAAAAAGAAAGCGATACCAAAGGGGGGTTCTACGAAAGTATGAAAAAAATAGTTTCTTTAGTTTCAGGTTTAGTTTTAATAGCTTCATTAATAGGCTGTAGTTCAACTCAGTCTTCAAATGGGGCTGACGAAAAGATTGTCGTTTGGACACAAGCAGCAGCAGATCATCCGGAGGGAAAAATGTTTGCAGATCGTGTTAAGAGCTACAATGCAGAAAACCCGGACAAGCTACAGGTTGAGATAAAAAATATTACAAGAGCTGGTGCCGGTTCAGGTTATATTGACAAGTTGAATGCAGCCATTACTGCTAACGACATGCCTGATATCTTTACACTCGATGGCCCAGACGTGGCGGCATACGTAGAATCAGGAGTAATTGGTGAGTTAGATGGCTATATGACTGAAGGATTTAAAGAGGGCTTTACTGATGCGATGATTGATCAAGGAACTGTAGACAATAAATTTTATGCCATGGGTTACTCAGATTCCGGTGTTGCTGTTATGTACAATGAAGACATGATTAATGCTCTACCAGAGGATGTTAAAGCAATGGTACCAGGCCCTGATGAAGATTGGAAATGGGATGAATTTGTGAACCTTTCCAGAAAAATTGATGAATTTGCTAAGACAACAAGCGACCCTGCTTATAAGGATTATGAAATTGCAACTAGCTTGCTCTTAACGGATATTACCGCTGGTGCCTATGAATTAGGAACATATTACTTTACACCATTATTATGGGGTAATGACACGAATATTGTAGATAAAGACGGTGTTACTGTAGATGGCGTTTTGAACAGTGAGAAGAGTGTTGAATCTTTAACAAAATTTGCTCAATTGTTTAAAGGTGAACCATTAGCAAACGCTTCAGAATCTGAGAAAACGTTCCACAGTGGTAAATCAGCATTAGCTGTAGCCGGGTTCTGGTATGTCAACGAAATTAAGAGTAATTATCCAAACCTTAAGTTTAGAACTGTTAGATATCCGAAGATGGATGAAGGCTATAATGGCTTATACACACCATCAGGCAGTTGGGCATTCGTTAGAAATGGACAAATTGAAGATGAAGAACGGGTTAAGCAGGTTGTAGGAGTTATGGAGTGGATTACTAATGATGAAGCGGCCAAAGAATACTATCAGAAAAATGGTTCTATTCCAGCTAGAGTTAATTCAATTGATGCTATTGATACAGAAACCGATAATCCTTACTACAATGAAGCTTGGAAAGTGTTAAAGTACCAAGTTGAAAATACAAACAAGGCTCGCCCGGTATCGCCAGGGTACCCATACCTATCTGAAACTTTTTCAAAAGATGTCATCTTAAAGATCGCTCAAAATAAAACAACAGATTCAGAAACAATTAAAAAATATTTGGATGAAGCCGTCAAGAAAATTGATCTGGAGTTTGAAAAATATGGAAAATAGGATATAAAATAAAGGGGTGAGTTCCCATCTCGCCTCTTTATACAAAGGATGTGTAATGGTGAGTAATCTAAATTATAATCGATCGGTGGGAAAACTAAATCTTAAACGGTTTGTAAAGGTAAGAAACCTAAATGGACACTATAAACGAAGTGAAGTCACAGCAGCATTTGGATTTTTAACCCCTGCAATGGTGTTAGCGTTACTCTTTCTCGTGCTGCCAATCGTATTAGCATTTACGTATGCTTTTACAGATTATTATTTATTGAAACCTAACGATAAACAATTTATTGGTTTGAATAACTTTAGCAGAATGCTCACTGACGGGGTTTTAAGAACGAGTTTCCTCAATACCTTACAGTTTGTATTGCTTGTAGTGCCTCTTCAACTTTCAATGGCTCTTGGTTTAGCCATGATTGTGAATAAGAAGATTAAAGGCAATGGTTTCTTTAGAGCAGCTTATTTTTCACCAGCCGTGTTGTCCTTAGTCGTTATTTCCATCCTTTGGACAGTGATGCTTAACCCGACATCGGGTTTGATCAATCAAATTCTTATGAATTTAGGTCTGGAAAAACAACCTTTTCTCACAAGCCCTAGTCAAGCGATGTTGTCGATTATTGTGATATCAGCTTGGTCTGGTTGTGGATATCAGATGATGATTTTCTTAGCTGGATTAAAGAATATTGACCCTAGTCTATATGAAGCAGCAGATATTGATGGAGCAAATACGCGGCATAAGTTTTTATACATTACCATACCTGCTTTAAAACCAATTACGATGTTTCTTGTTATTACAACGACCATCCAAGCATTTAAATTGATTGTACAACCAATGGTTATGACTGGCGGGGGAGCGGATAATTCGACGATGACCATCCTGCAATATATCTATGAGTACGGTTTCCGTCATAGAAATATCGGTTATGCAAGTGCTATTACCCTAGTGTTTACGGTGTTCTTGGTTGGCTTATCAATAGGGATTAAAAAACTATTTAAGGAGGAGCAAGCAGAGTGAAATTATTAAAGAAAATACTATTTTACTTGTTGGCTATAGTTGTAGCGATGCAATTCCTTGTTCCTCTCATTTGGATGATGCTTTCTTCTTTAAAAATTGATGAGGTGATATACAGGGATATTAGTTCGATCTATGCAATAGTTCCAAAATTTTCGGATTTATCACTTAAATCTTATACAGAGTTGCTGGGTTTTTACAATATTTTTGGAAACTTGTTGAACAGTTTGATTTATGCGTCTATAACCGTTATTTTCGGATTGACAATCAACTCGTTAGCGGGGTATGCCTTAGCAAGATTTGAATTTCCATTTAAGGACTCAATCTTAATTATTATCATTGCATTAATGATTGTACCGATTGAGGCTACCATTCTTCCGTTATTTTTAGTCGTGAACGAGATGGGGTTAATTAATACAGTACTAGGATACTTAATTCCATTCTTGGTAAATGTGATGAATATCTTCTTATTTAGACAACACTTTTTATCTTTTCCAGGTGAACTGATTGAATCTGCCAAGATTGATGGCTTGGGTGAAATCGGCTGTTTTTTCCGTATCGTTGTACCTTCGAGTTTAAACATGTATGTAACAGTAGGAATCTTAACATTTTTAGCTTCCTGGAACGATTTCCTATGGCCAGTCATGGCACTTTCAAATGCAGATTTAATGCCAATTCAAGTTGCATTGAACGCAGTTTTTAGTGATAAGTATAATATATTTACAAGTCATATTATGGCTGCATTAACCATTGTTACAATTCCAATCGTTATACTTTATATTGTCTTTCAAAGATATATTGTGGAAGGTTCAATGCGAAGTGGCATCAAATAAAGAGGTATTATAAGAATAAGTCAGAGACAATAAACGTCTATATACAAAAGCATAAAGAAATGGTAAGCAAATAAACCGCTTTTTCATTTTCCCCCTAAAATCGATAAAAGTAAAATACGAAAGAACAAGTGCCTCTTCACTTGTTCTTTGTTTTGGGGCCAAGACATTAGGATTAATTTAGTAAATCTCCTCATTCATAACAAACATTTACGACGGAAGAAAAAACGAGACTAAACGACATAAAAAACATGGACTTGAAATGGAAGAATTATTTCAAGGTTATATATTTATCTTTCGTAATTCAGATTATTATAACGTCATACATGGAAAAAAGTAGCCTCATTTCCCGTCGGATTGATTGCAACATAATTATGCCCAAAGTGGTAAAGAATATGTTTATAACTTTTTATGCTTCAATGATAAACTACTATATAAAAAAATGACGAGTTAAGGTGTATAGAATGAAATTCCAGCAAAAGGTATTGGTTGCATTTCTAGTTTTGATCCTGGTGCCTATTATCGTTCTCGGGGTGGTTTCATATCAAGTTTCGTCCTCAGCATTAAAAGAAAAAGTGGGGAGAGAAACATTACAAACTCTGAAGGCAACCAATATAAATTTACAGATGGTGATGTCAGAGGTAAATTCTTTTTCAAATTATGTAATAGCTTCCCAAGAAGTTGAAAATTTCCTTAGGTATAATCAAGAGCAGTCTATTATTAATTTTTACAGCAGCGGACAATCAATGGCTGGATTGCTATATACCCAATCAAGGCTAGAGGATCTTATCCTTTATAGTACAAGGGGGCAAGTTTATCATTTTCGAAAAAGTACAATTCCCTCATTAGAAGAGTTTCGAGAAACAGAGTTTTACCATCGAATAGTAAATGGAAAAGGACGAGAAGTTTGGTTATCTCCAGTTGATAATCAGATATTTATGTCAGGAGATACTCCGTTCTATATTCATGGCCGTGCCATTAGAGATGTTGATACGCTTGAGGATATCGGATATGTGATTATGAAAATCAAAATTGAACGTTTTGATGATATTTTTATGAATCTTCACAAAGGTGACTCCAAGGAAATGATTGTCGATGAAGAAGGAAGAATTGTATATCATCGTAATCGGAGTTTTATTGGCAGGTCGATGAATCTTGCCAATCGTTCCAAGATACTTTCAGGTGAAGATGGGACTGTCATTGATTATCTAGACGGAGAAAAAAGTTTGGTTACCTATATTTCCGGGACTTTAAATGATCGTGACGCGACCAAGTATTTTCTCGTTTCCACTAAACCATGGCATACTATTTCAAATGAGACTCAATATATTCGTCAAACAACATTTGGACTTGTTTTGATTGTTTTAGTTTTTGCTGTTTTGTTCAATCTCTTTTTTTTAAATCGGATTGTCAGTTTCATTACAGAGTTTCTAAACAAAATGAAAAGAGTTGAAAATGGTGACTTGACCGCAAGAATGCCATCGTTCAATTTTTTAGAGTTAAATCATTTAGCGAAAAGCTTTAATGAAATGGTAGAAAAAACCGTTATCTTACTGCAGCGTATAAAAAGCGAGCAAGAATTAAAGAGAAAAGCCGAGTTCCAAGTTCTTCAAAATCAAATTAACCCCCATTTCTTGTATAACACGCTCGAATCTATTAATTCATTGGCTGTTTTGAATGACCAGCAAGATATCAGTAAAATGACGATTCATCTCGGCAAACTTCTTCGTATTAGCATTAATGCTTCCGATGAGGTATCTGTTCAAAATGAAATGCGTCATGTGATGAGCTATATGGAAATTCAAAAGGTTCGTTATAATGATGGATTTACATTTGAAGTAAGTGTAGATGAAGATTTATTCAATTATAGGATATTAAAACTTGTCTTACAGCCTCTGGTCGAAAATATTTTAATTCACGCATTCGATCGTAAACAACAAGATGCAGTGATTCGCATTACAGGAGGAATCGATAAGGGAAAAGGATATTTTTATATTGAAGACAATGGTATCGGAATAAGACGTGATGTTCTTAAAATATTGAACGAACGCAATCAAGGAATGCAAGCCCGTAAACAAATGAGTCATGGTGTCATGAATGTTCAGAATCGTTTAAAGCTTTATTATGGTGAGCCATTTGGCTTGATCATTTGTTCTAAAGAGAATGAAGGGACGACCATCAAATTAACATTTCCGCTTCGTAAGGGTGAAGAAGATGAAGTATAAAGTAATTATTGCCGATGATGAGTCACTAATTGTCAAAAGCTTAGTAAAGATTATTAATTGGGAAGCTCTTGAGTGTGAGGTAGCAGGAACAGCTCAAGATGGAAATGAAGCTCTTGAACTGGTGAGAATACATCAACCCCATATTGTTGTAACAGATATTTGCATGCCGGAGATGAGTGGGATTGAATTATTAAAAGCATTACATGCCTCTCCTGTCAGGCCGGAGGTGTTATTGATAAGCGGATACAATGAATTTGAATATGCCAGGGAAGGGTTACAGTATCATGCGTTCGATTATATATTAAAGCCTATTGATCATGAGGAGCTTACAACATGTATTCGTCGAATGGTTGATCAATTGAAGGAAAAAGAAAAAAGTGATTATGAGTTAAAGAAGCATAAAATCTATGAGTTGTTAATTCTGGGAAATAGTGATGAAACTTTTATTGATGAACAAGGAGCATATGCTGCCATGATCGTGCAGTTTCGTCATTTCACAGAGCAGAATGAACAAATGCTTAAACATTGGGTGAGCGGAAAAGAAAAGGATGGTGCGGCCTTTCAAAACTTTTTATTTAGGTTAGAAAACAGTCGTTTCCTTATTGTTTGTGTGAATGTAACAGGTGATGGCGAGAGGCTGTATGATTATGTAGAGGAATCTGCTCATAAGGCAGCTGAAATGTTCGAGAACAACTGTACCATTGCCATAGGGAAATGGGTAAGAGGTTTAAGCCGCCTTTCATTCTCTTATCAACAAGCCAAACAATATATAGAAACAAGTGCTTTTTTAAAAATGAACATTGTTACGGAAGAAGACATTAAAAATGAATACAAATCAAAAAATACGCCCGATGCTTTCATCAAAAAGGCCGAACTGTTTTTGAGAGACCACTTTACTGACAATATTGGCATAGATATGGTCGCAGAGCAGGTGGGATTAAGTGTTAGCCACTTCAGCGTATTATTTAAGCAAAAAACAGGTGTCACATTTTTAGACTATTTAACAAGATTAAGAATGAACCATGCCTGCCTGCTGTTAGAAACGACAGATTTAAAAACGTATGAGATTGCCAACATGGTCGGTTATACCGATCAGCGCTATTTCAGTCAAGTTTTTAAGAAGTATGTAAACCTCACTCCAAGTCAATATCGAAAAAAGGCGGAAAAGATTCTCTCACGAAGGAGTGGGAGAATCTTTTGATTCATAGATAAAAAACAAGCTTCTAAAATTCTCGATAAGGGCAAAATAGGTAAATACATCTGAATCAAGGGGGAGTGGAAGTGAAAAAAAGTGCTGTTCTGCTCACAAGCTTCTTCCTAGTGATTAGCCTGTTCTTGAGCGCTTGCGCTTCAGGTGGAAAAGACAGCATCACTTCAGAGGAAAAAGAAAAAAAGAAACTTGAATTTTTTCATGGGAAAGTAGAAACAGCGAAAATTTTTGAAGAATTGATTGAAGAGTTTGAAAAGGAAAATCCGGATATTGATATTGAGCATGTATACGTACCATACGGCTCAACTGTTCTAAAAACACGTATTGCCCGCGGTGATATACCAGATATTTTTGTTACGTACCCTATTGAATATGATTATCTATTACGTGTAGAGAAAGGATATTTGTTGGACCTTACAAATGAAGCATTTGTTCGAAATATTCAACCCGAGATTCAAAATCGTTACTTAGTAAATGGCAGAATGTACGGGGTGGCTTTATCACAAAATGCTGTAGGCATTATTTATAATAAAGATATCTTTGAAGAACTGAACTTAGAAATTCCTAGAACATGGGACAAATTTATTCAAACATTGGAAACGATTAAGAAAGCAGGCAAACAGCCCATTTTAATGGCAAATAAAGATCCTGTACAAATTAGTGTCTTTAATTTAAATCTTGTGGCAAACGAGTTTGACAGTAAATATTGGGACAAAGTGAATAAAGAGGATATAAACATCACTAATGATAAAAGATGGATGAGAATCTCGAAAAAAATGCTGCAAGTTCTTAATTATGTTCAGCGAGATTCCTTTAGTGCAGATACTGACCAAGTAAAAAAGGCATTTGCAAATGGGGAGGGTGCCATGTATATCATGGGAACGTGGGCTCTTCCCGATCTTGAAGAATTAAATTCAAATTTAAACTATGGAATCTTCCCCTTCCCCGCTACAAATGATTCTAAAAAGAACAATGTGTTAGGGGGGGTAGATGCAGGATTTGCGATCTCAGCCGATACTCCATATCCTGAAGCAGCTAAACGGTTTTTAGCATTTATAGTTGAAACAGAGAATGCTCAAAAATTTTCGGATTATGAAGGCAGCATTAGTGCAGTTAAAGGTGTCCAAATGAAAAAACAAGAAGTGAAACTTATAGACCAACTTGTAAAGCAAGAAAGAGTAGTAAATTGGCCTAATCACTATTGGTTGGGTGGAACTGCTGCTGAGGATGAGTTTAGAAAATATTCACAACAGTTCTTTATCGATCGTAATGTAAGTGCGTATCTTGAGAATATAGAGAAAATGTTTTCAAATTACAGGCAGGCCGAATAAAAGTTGAGGGCGACCTAAGAGGAGAACTTCTTATCTCTTTTTGGGCGCTCTTATTTTTTGCTAATGAGATTGACTAGCAAGCAATAAAAACTAATTAAAGATCTACATACAAAATAACCTCTACACCAAAATGGTTACTTCTAAGTTATGTAACAGGAAGGCCCATTTTGCGAGGATATCCGAGAACCTTGTTTTGTGCCCTTATTGGAACAGCTTTATCCTAAAAATTTAAACATAAATAAAAAGAATACCTCATTTTGAAAGCGTTTTATTCAAGTTACAATAAATGTGTAAGAAGATTTATAAATACAAGTAGTCCATTTTCATTCCAATTGTTTGGATACCGCCTATTTTTAATCATAAACACTAAGTAGCGCTCTTACGGAGATGTTTGAAAAACCTAGAAGGAGATTTTCTGAAGAGAGATTTTATATATTGTTTTGTTGGGAGACAATAGAATTTACCCGAGCACAAGAGTACCAAATTAGTCGAAAAGCGAGCGCAATAAGCGACGATAAGGAGATGTTGATTATGGTTAATAAAAGTAAAAATAACTATTGGGTATTAAGCGGATTTTTCTTCTTTTACTTTTTCACATGGTCTTCTGCAATGTCGTTATTTCCTATTTGGTTAAACCAGACATTGAATCTAGACGGTACAAAAACAGGTATTATCTTTTCTGTAAACGCTATCGCAGCATTGCTCATTCAGCCATTATATGGAATCATTTCAGATAAAATTGGGTTAAGGAAACGATTACTGTGGGTTATTGTTGCACTGCTAACACTGGTTGGTCCTTTCTTTATCTATGTATATGGTCCATTATTGCAATATAACATTGTTATGGGAGCTATCGTGGGCGGTGCCTATATAGGGGCAGCCTTCTTTGCAGGGGTAGGCGCAGTAGAATCGTATATTGAAAAAATCGGCAGAAAGTATGATTTTGAATACGGCAAATCCAGAATGTGGGGATCACTAGGTTGGGCAAGTGCTACATTCTTTGCGGGCCAATTATTCAATATTAATCCGAACATCAACTTTTGGATTGCTTCTGGTTCTGGTTTATGCTTAATTTTCATGTTGCTTTTAACAAAAGTTGATATTACAACAGAAGAACAAAAGAAAGCGGATTCTATAAAGCTGAAAGATGTTGGCTCATTATTAAAAATGAAAGAGCTTTGGGCATTTATGGTATACGTATTGGGAGTAAGCTGTATTTACTCCGTATACGACCAGCAGTTCCCGGTTTACTATTCATCTTTGTTCCCGACGCAAGAACAAGGAAATCAAATGTATGGATACTTAAACTCCATTCAAGTCTTTGTAGAAGCTGGAATGATGTTTGCTGCACCGTTCATCGTAAATAAAATTGGTCCTAAAAAAGCGCTTCTGCTAGCTGGATTTATTATGGCTGCAAGGATAATCGGTTCCGGAATAGCAACTGGTCCAATCTTCATTTCATCCATGAAGATGCTGCATGCACTTGAATTACCGATTATGCTAATTGCTATTTTTAAATATTTTTCTTCTAACTTTGATAATAGACTATCTTCTACATTGTATTTAGTTGGATTTCAATTCATTTCTCAAATCGGGGCAGCTTTCTTATCACCAGTTGCCGGGAAAATGTATGACATAATCGGATTCTCAAAAAGCTATTTGATTTTAGGAGCTATCGTACTTGCATTCACGCTTCTTTCCATCTTCCTATTATCAAATAAGTGGAAGAGGAACGAAAATGAGGTTGGACCGGTGTCGGACAATTCTGATCGCAGTGCTATTGCATAATGTTCTATTTTAAAAGGAACAAGCCAAAAATAAAGTTGAAGGTTAGGTGACTGAAATGAACATGAACTTACAACAACAAACAGAAAAAGCAAATACAGCTGTTCAAGAGAAATCAAAGGAGATTCGCACAGATTACAGACTGGGATACCATATTATGGCGCCTGCAAACTGGATTAATGATCCGAACGGTTTAATACAGTATAAAGGGGAGTACCATGTATTTTATCAACATCACCCATATGATGAAAATTGGGGACCGATGCACTGGGGGCATGTAAAAAGTAAAGACCTGGTTCACTGGGAACACTTGCCGATCGCTCTTGCTCCAACTGAAGCATATGAAAAAGATGGTTGTTTTTCAGGCAGCGCGGTTGATGATAATGGGATACTAACATTAATTTATACAGGAAATATATTTGTTGATCGTGAAAAAGATATACTTGATCAATCACAATGCATTGCGACAAGCACTGATGGTATTTATTTTACAAAAGAAGCTGTAAATCCGGTTATTTCAAAGCATCCAGAAGAAGGATCCGGACATTTCCGGGACCCAAAAGTGTGGAAGCATGCGGATCACTGGTATATGGTTCTAGGCACTCGGAAAGAAGATATCGGAAAAGTTGTTCTTTATAAATCAAAAGATTTAAGAAAGTGGGAGTATCTTGGTGTTTTGGCTGAAAGTGATGGAACAGAAGGCTATATGTGGGAGTGCCCCGATTTCTTTGAAATCGGCGGGAAACATGTGCTGTTATTTTCGCCGCAGGGAATAGAAGCGGATGGCGAGAAATATCAAAATCTGTTCCAAACAGGTTATATTGTGGGAGATTTCAATTATGATACACTCGAATTTTCGCGTGGTGAGTTTCAAGAGTTAGATTATGGACATGATTTCTATGCTGTTCAAACGCTCCTTGATGAGCATGGCCGACGTATCGCCATCGGCTGGATGGATATGTGGGAATCTCCGATGCCGACAAAAGAGCATGGCTGGGCCGGTGCTTTAACATTGCCTCGTGAACTTTCCCTAACTCCTGATGGGAAAATGGCCATGAACCCTGTTTCGGAACTTGAACTGCTCCGTGAGAAATCCATTGACTTGTCCATTGATAAACTCGATAGCGAAAGCTTTGATACCGGAATAAGAGAAGATTTACTTGAAATTAAGGTAGACTTTTCATTAAAAGATGTGACAGCAGACGAGTTTGGTTTAAAACTTAGATGTAGTGAAGAGGGAACAGAGGAAACCGTTGTGGGGTTTGATGTTACATCTTCTAAATTATTTATTAATCGTGAAAAGTCGGGTAAGGGAGTAAGCGGAGTTCGAAAAAGTAAAGTGGAACTAAAATCAGATACGTTGACATTGCACCTTTATCTAGATCGTTCATCTGTGGAAGTATTTGCTAATGATGGTCTTAACGTAATGACTAGTCGAATTTATCCGCAGACATCGAGTTTAGGTCTTCAATTCTATGCCAAAAACGGGGGTGTTCAGATCAAGGACTTAAACGTTTGGAAATTAAAAGATATTTGGAAAGAACGTGAATAAGGTAGTTTGTTTCAAGAACTTGTTAAACACGGATAAAGTTATACCCGTATGTTATATCATGCGATAGGTTCAGAAAAGGTATCACCATTTATTTCCTTTTAATAATGTGCGAATGTTACAACGAGCCAAGTGCTTTGATAAAAAGCCTTGGTTTCTTAATCTTAACTTAAAATCATATGTAATTTGAACTGAGAAAAGCGTTTATTAAACTATAAATGAGGTAGAACGTGTGGGAAAGTTATATTGTATTGGGGAAGCACTGATTGATTTTATTGCACTACAAAAAGGAACGGAACTCAAGAATGTACCAACTTTTGAGAAAGTACCGGGTGGAGCTCCGGCAAATGTGGCCGCAGCTGTCGCTAAGTATGGGGGAAAGTCCTCACTCATCACCAAGCTTGGTAACGATGCGTTTGGAGACTTTCTCATTGATATTCTAAAACAAAGCGATGTGGAGGTAGACAAAATATCGCGTACAAATGAAGCCAATACAGCCCTGGCTTTTGTTTCCGTTAAAGAAGACGGGGAGCGTGATTTTTCATTCTATCGTAATCCATCAGCAGATTTATTGTTAACGGAACATGAGATACAGTCAGATTGGTTCTCAAGAGGAGATATTCTTCATTTTTGTTCAGTGGATTTAGTAGAAAGTCCCATGAAATACGCTCATCGAAAAGCAATTGAAGCAGCCAAGTCACGTGGAGGCATTGTTAGCTTTGATCCGAATATACGCCTTTCTCTTTGGGACAATCCAACAGCCTGTCGAGAGACGGTTCTAACATTCTTGCCACTTGCCCATCTTATTAAAGTCTCTGATGAAGAGTTAGAATTTATCACAGGTATTTCGGATGTAAATGAAGCGATCCAATCCCTATTTGTAGGAGATGTGATAGCCGTTGTATATACAAAAGGTTCAAAAGGAGCCGAATTATATACAAAAGAAGGGAACTATCATTCTTCAGGATTTAAAGTAACGGTTGCGGATACAACAGGGGCGGGAGATGCCTTTATCGGAGGGTTTTTATACAAATTACTTGAAAAGGATGTTCAAGTGACAAATTTGGCTCAATTCTTGAATGCAAGGCATAAAGAAATTTTAGAGTTCGCGAATGCTAGTGGAGCCCTTACAGCATCTGTAAAAGGGGCTATACCTGCAATACCTGCCAAGAAACATATCTTAAACTTTTTAAGTACCAGATAAACTGAATTAATATGTTTACTTACCCATTTGGCAGAAAGTCTATCTATGTAGGAGTGATGAGTTGAATGAGAAATACGAAAATTGTTTGTACCATTGGTCCAGCTAGTGAGAAACCCGAAGTATTAAAGAAGTTAATCTTAGCTGGTATGAACGTTGCCCGATTGAATTTTTCACATGGATCGCATGAGGAGCATGCTGTTCGAATCGAGGCAATTCGAGCTTGTGCCAAAGAGTTAGGGAGAAATATAGCGATCCTGTTGGATACGAAAGGTCCGGAAATCCGTACAGGTATTTTAGAGAACGGACGGATCACCCTAAAACCAGGAGATCCATTTATCCTGACTACGGAAGATATGATTGGAAATCAGGAAAGAGTAAGTATCACCTATGATAGGCTTCCCGAGGACATCTACATTGGAGCGAAAATCTTAATGGACGACGGGCTTATCGAGCTACATGTTGAATCAGTCAACGGAAAGGAGATTCATTGTCGCGTAGTAGATGGTGGTGTTCTTAAAAATCAAAAAGGAGTGAATTTACCCAAAATAGCCACAAAACTCCCTGGCATCACAGAAAAAGACGTTGCTGATATTACCTTTGGAATCCGCATGAACGTCGATTTTATTGCTGCTTCTTTTGTACGAAAGGCAACAGACGTTCTTCAAATCAGAAAGATTTTGGAGGAGTATGGGGTAGATATTTCGATTATTGCAAAGATTGAAAATGAAGAGGGCGTTACTAATGCGGCTGACATTCTAGAGGTTGCGGATGGCTTGATGGTGGCCCGCGGTGACTTAGGAGTAGAAATTCCTGCTGAGGAAGTTCCCCTTGTTCAGAAAAGGTTGATCGCAGCTTGCAATGAAATGGGCAAGCCAGTGATCACCGCAACGCAAATGCTTGATTCCATGCAGAACAATCCAAGACCGACTAGAGCAGAGGCTAGCGATGTGGCCAACGCGATTTTTGATGGAACTGATGCGATTATGCTTTCTGGCGAAACAGCTGCTGGTAAATATCCAGTCGAATCTGTTGAAATGATGGACAGAATCGCAAGGAAAGCAGAGTCTTCTCCGATCTATAAAGAGCAGGTAAATCATACATCCCAAGGTCAGGTGACCATCACTGATGCAATGGCAAAAGCTGTAACCGTAACGGCTCGAACTTTGGATGCGAAGGCTATTTTAACACCAACTGAGAGTGGTTATACGGCGAACATTGTATCAAAGCATCGACCATCCTGCCCTATCATTGCCGTCACTCCGCATAAGAGAGTACTTAACCAATTGGGGTTAGTGTGGGGAGTACATCCAATTTTATTCGAAAGTCCTGACAATACCGATGAAATGATGGGGAAAGCGATTCAGGCTGCTGTGGAGAAAAAGTTTATTAAGCACGGAGATGTGACGGTAATCAGTGCAGGTGTACCTGTTCGTGAAGCTGGAACAACGAACATGATGAAGGTCCATGTAGTTGATAACGTGGTTACAAGAGGAAGCGAAGTCGGCGATGAATCAGCTGAAGGTAAGGTAGTGTATGTTAATAGCTGATAATACTGATAGGTATTTAGCATTATAAAAGGCAAATCAGAAATAACAAACGATTACGATAGATAGGAAAAAAATAAACATTTTAAAGCAAGGTCCAATCGACCCCAATGAAGAAAACATTGTAAATATTTCAAATTAGATGTAGGAGATTGATAAACATGGTAGAAAAACAATTCACAGTAGTAGCAGATTCAGGAATTCACGCTCGTCCAGCGACAACATTAGTACAAGCAGCAAGCAAGTTCAATGCTGATGTTAACTTAGAGTACAATGGTAAAACCGTTAACTTAAAATCAATCATGGGTGTTATGTCTCTAGGTATCCGGAAAGATGCTATTATCAAAATTACTGTTGATGGATCTGATGCAGCAAATGCCATTACTGCTTTAGAAGATACAATGTACAAAGAAGGTTTAGCAAAATAAGGGCAAAAGAAATTTTAGCAGAGTCTTTTACTTATAAAATAAAACCTAGAGTTAAACAGCGAACATCGTATCAAAATATCGACCATCCTACCCAAACATAACCGTCACTCCGTATGAGAAAGTACTTAACGGATTATAGGATCAGAGAGATGAATCCTGTTAGCATAAAAATTAGAATAAGATCTCCCTTTTTATATTGAGTTGGACACAATATGTCTCGACAGGACTTATTGTGTCCTTGTTAGTTTTTAAGGTTAGTTGACTAAGAGGCAGGTTTGTCAACAGGGGATGTCTGTCCAAAATGAAGTAACAACTTTTCGAAAACAATTTTTTAGTAGAATTCTAAATAAGCATTCTACAATTAGCTTTCTTTGCTATTAACTTTTTTTGTTGGATTCCTTTTCAATACCCATCTATCCACAGCATCATGAGAGGAGGACGAATAATGAAAAAGAGATGGATGATCCTATTGTTTTGTATTTTTCTTCTTACTGTCTTAATAGGCTGTACAGTTAAGCTCCTTAAAGAAAATGATAAGCCTAAAGTGGTCGTTGTGTTAAAAGAATTAAATACACAGTATTGGAATATTGTAAAAGCAGGGGTAGAAAAGGGGTTTCAAGATTTTGGTATAGATGGTAAAGTTATCGCAACCCGTAATAGATTAGCAGAAGAACAGGACCGTATATTAGAAAATGTTCTTAGAGAAAAACCGGATGTATTAATTGTCTCTCCGCTTCTTTCATCTAATATTCCTATTTTAAAGGAGTTTGACAAAAATAATATTCCCGTATTGCTAGTAGATACAGATGCTCCTTGGGGAAATAAAACTTCTTATATTGGTACTGATAACTTTGAGTTGGGTCAAAAAGCAGGGGAGTTACTAGCATCTCAATTGCAGCCTGGAGATAAAGTGGCCATTATCTTTTCTAATAGTGATTTAGTCCATCCGGTTTTTAGTGAACGGATAAAAGGAGCTACATTTAGTTTAGAAGGTGTAGGAATCAAAATTGTAACAGAAAAACTAAAGTTACAAAATGAACCTTTGGCTGTTAAAAAAGCAATGACAACGATTTTGCAAAAACATCCTGATACGAAAGGTGTATTTGCCTTAAATGACGTAAGGGCATTAAGTGCTTTAGAGGTCATTGAGGACCATGGGTATAAAATGCCAGTCATAGGAGCAGATGGAATTAGTGAACTGGTTGAGTTAATAGGAGATGGAACTTTAACTGGTACAGTGGCCCAGAACCCTTATGATATGGGATATATAAGCGTGGAACAAGCATTGAAAATAGTTAAGGGAGAACTCATAGAAAAGAGGATTGATAGCGGGGTTGACATTATTATCAAAGAGAATGCGAAAGATAAATTGGAATTTTTGAAAGAAAATGTAAGATTGGGGAAGTAAGATGTTAAAAACTTTTATGCAGCTCCTAGGCCACTCAGAATCTGAGTGGCCTAGGAGCTGTGTCCAAGTTCGATAGATTTTTTTGCGCGAGATTATAAAAACATCATGTATCTTGTTTATATCATGTCCAGTCTCACTGTCTCCCCTGTATTATAAATGATTCCTGGTAAACGTATTAAAGTAACTGTTTTCGGGTTTAAGCAATCACTTAACAGACACTTTATCTGAAGGTATTGTAACGCCATAAAGGTTAGTAAGTAATAAGGGCAAATGGTCAACTTTCCTTTACTCAAGATACTTTATAGAGAGACAAGTATATAATCGGAAATAATGTAAAAAAATAGAACAGAGATAAGGGGGTGTACTATCTGGATATGTTTAGGAAGAAATCTTACAAAAACAGAAAAAAGGGCCCTTTCATTAATCCAACTGATTCCCACCTTAGTGAAGGTCAACTAAATATCGATTTACAAGAGAACTTACATATTCTTAAACATGAATTGGGGAACACTGCTGACTTAATTATTCGGAAGTTCATAATCGGCAGACCGAGGAAAGTCGAAGTGGCAGCGATTTACATGGAAGGCTTAGCGGATGATGAACTTGTCAATGAATTCATTACTCATTCTCATTCCTTAATAGCTGAATCATCTGAATTCGTTGAAATAGAGAACAATCATATATCTTATATCCAAAACACCTTTGATTTGACAAAAGAAATGGCTTTAACTACCGGAAGTACAAAAGTTACTAGTCATTGGGGAGAAGTTATTTCGTCACTATTGGATGGAAATACGATTATATTATTTGACGGTTATCATGATGCATTGAACATTAGTACAACGGGCAGTGATTATAGAGCGATATCAGAACCGACCACACAGACGGTGGTAAGGGGTTCCAAAGAAGGTTTTATTGAATCGATTAGCTCCAATACGGTGATGGTTCGTCGGCGGATTAAAAATGGAAAACTAAGAGTAGAAAAGATGAAAATGGGTGACATATCTAATACGGATGTAGCCATCATGTATATAGAAGGCATCGCAAAAGACCAAACCCTGACTAAAGTTAAGCGGCGATTGGAGAAAATTGATACCAATGCCATTTTGGAATCCAATCATATTGAAGAATTGATTGAGGAAAAAACGCTTACGCCATTTCCTACCGTATTTACTACGGAAAGACCTGATCAGTTATCTAGGAATTTATTAGAAGGTAAAGTAGCCATTTTCGTAGAAGGAACACCGTTTGCGCTCCTTGTCCCCAGCGCATTTTCCGAGTTCTTCAAAACATCTGAAGACTATACTCTACGTTATGGTATCAGCAGTTTAATAAGGATATTAAGATACATAGCTTTTCATTTTTCCATATTCAGCTCGCCAATTTATATTGCATTGATTACTTATCATCAAGAAATTGTCCCGACAAATTTCTTAATCAGTCTTATTGCCCAGCGTGAAGGAGTTCCTTATCCGGCTATTATTGAGGCACTGCTATTAGAGTTCACTTTTGAAATTTTGCGGGAAGCTGGAATTCGTATCCCTCGAGCGATTGGACCAACCATTTCCATTGCCGGCGCTTTAGTCATTGGTGAAGCAGCTGTATCTGCAGGGCTTGTTTCCCCTACTATGACTATTGTCGTTGCACTGACAGCTATTTCAAACTTCGCCATTCCTTCATACAGTATGGCGAACGCTACTAGAATACTTCGATTTATATTCATGATATTGGCTTCCTTTTCAGGGCTTTATGGAATCGCGTTAGGATATTTAATCATGGCGGCCCATTTATGCAGCTTGCAGTCATTCGGGGTTCATTATTTATCTCCATTTGCTCCTTTTTATTTAGCAGGACATAAGGATGCTGTTCTTCGTTTTCCATTTTCACTTCTAGACCAAGACAGTAAGGAGAACCGTTAGGAAAAAATGCTTACCACGAATCATAAAAAAGAGAATTCAATTACCGAAGTCCTGAGTATTGGTAAAGAGCTGATTGATATGAAACTTAATTGGTTGAAGGTGATGTCCATATTTTTGTGTTTTCTATTTGTCATCGTATTTCTTACGGGGTGTTGGAACCAAAAAGAATTAGGTGACATTGCCATGGTTACGAGTGTAGGGGTAGATAAAGTACCAGATAAAGATACTTATCTTTTTACGTTCCAAATTATTATCCCACGTCAGGTATCTTCTGTCCAAGGAGGAGGGGGAGGTGAACAAGCCCCTGTAACCATTATTTCACAAAAGGGAAAAACATTATTCGAAGCGGTCCGTGGAGCCTCTCAAAAAATACCGAGTCAATTGTTTTTCCCCCATACGCGTTTGTTTGTTTTTAGTGAAGATGTGGCAAAAGACGGGCTAAAGGATTTTTGGGACATTTTCGAGAGAGATCACGAAATGCGTCCTCTAACCACCATCTTAATTGCCAAAGGAATGGAGGCAAAGACTGTTCTTAGTATTATGACGCCAATTGAAAAAATTCCGTCTAATGGCCTGTTAGAGAAAAGTAAGATGACTGAAAAGAGGTCGGCCTTTACTATTCGAGCCGATATTGACGATATAATCAAAGCCATTGGAACAGAAGGAAAAGAGCCGTTTATCGGTGGTGTAAAAGTGATGGGAAGTCCTCAAGCGGCACAGGCTGACAATATTAAACAGATTGAACCGAAGGCAGTTATTGCAACTGATGCTATTGCCCTTTTTCGCGGCGGAAAACTCCAAGGCTGGCTAAAAGATCGTTCAGCCCGGGGGTTATTATGGGTGCTGGGAAAAGTTAAAACCACTGTTGTTAATGTTAAGTGTAAAAATAAAGAAGATCGTATTAGTGTTGAAATAATTCGTTCAAAAGCTCAGATTCATTCACAAATGAAAAATGGAAGACCAAGAATTCAAGTTATGATAAGAACTGAGGCAAGCGTAGGGGAAACGGGGTGTTTCATTGATTTGGCAGATCCTCATGAAATTACCAGGATCCAAGAGAAAGTGGAAAAAAGAATTAAAAAAGAGGCTGAAGCTGCCATCCGTGTTGCCCAAAATCATCAAAGCGATGTTTTTGGCTTTGGAGCTGCCATTCATCGTTCTCACCCAGAACAGTGGAAAAAATGGGGGAAGGATTGGAAAAACCATTTTAGTGAAATGGAAGTTGAAGTGAAGGCAGATGTGTCTATTCGTCGTTCCGGCCTGCGTAACCAACCGCTTAAGAACAAATAGTATCTTCTAACCTGGAATCTATAGAGAGTTGGATAAACCAGCGAATGTGTGAGTCAAAAAAGGAAGGTTGATTCCGATGGAAAATGGAAAGATTAACGCGTTGCAAATGTTTTGTCTTATCGTTTTATTTGCCCTTGGTACATCCATCGTAGTCAGCTATGGTGCGGAAGCAAAACGAGATGCCTGGCTGGCCATTCTACTTGGTGGTTTTTTCGGAGGAACACTGATATTTATGGTCTATAGTTCCCTATATCGGCTTTATCCCAATCTCTCCCTCATCCTTTATGCTCAACAAATAGCAGGAAAATGGATTGGCTGGCTATTGGGAGTAGCCTTCATTATTTATTTTATCCATGGGGCTGCACGGGATCTTCGTGATTATGGAGAGTTGCTTACAGCATCCATGTTTACTGAAACACCGTTATTTATCATACATGTCATGATGATTCTTACCATGATTTATGTCTTGCGCCTTGGGATTGAAGTTCTAGGGAGAGTTGCCGAACTTTCTTTTGTGATCATTTTTGGGTTAGGCATTACGGGGATTATTTCAGTTTTATTGTCAAACAAGGTAGCTCTCAATCAGTTATCTCCCATTATGGAAAATGGATTGAAAAGAGTACTCTCTGATTCGTTTCCAAGTTTGTTCGTCGTACCATGGGGGGAAATGCTGACTTTTACCTTGATTTTACCTTACTTAAATAACCCACGATCAGTGATGAAAGTAGGATTGTCCGCTGTTCTTTTTAGTGCGGTCACCTTATCTTTTACGATTATGCTGAATATTTCAGTTCTTGGCGCTGATGTTTTCACCCGATCTAATTTCGCCTTATTTGAGACCATTAGAAGAGTAAGTCTCATGGAATTTATTGAACGCTTAGATCCTATTGTTCTTCTGACGCTTATTATCGGGGATTTCTTTAAGGTTGGCATTTTTTTTATGCCACCGTCATTGGAACAGCGGATCTGTTTAAGGTAAAGAACCATAAAACGCTTGTTTTTCCCGTCGGAATTATCATATTATTAGCATCACTGACAGTTGCAGGCAACTTTGCTGAACATATCAAGATTGGGGCGGGATTGCTCCCTCCTTATGTTCATGTTCCAATAACAGTGATCATACCCTTTCTGTTATTGATAGTAGCATTAATTCGTAAGCGCTTTAGTTCGCACTAATGTTCTATTTACGCTCTTTTTTTATAAAAAGAATAAATGACAGTCATTAAGAAAAATAAGAGTAAACAAATCAAAATAATGTATTCTGCTATATTCATCATCAGGTAGTGATTAACAATAATTTCAATGGCAGTGTTCGCCTTGAGGCCAATTAAAAGTTGAAAAGTAAAGTCAATGAGATGAATAAGTAAAATCAATAGAAGAAAGATCAATAATACTTTCAAAAAAATCATACCCCTTAAGGAAAGATATCAAATAATACCTTTTCGTTAAATATGAAGGAAAGATGATGTCCAAGTAAGAATGAAGAACAAAGTTTTCCCACATAATTTAGCCATTATGCTAAGGTTTTATGTGAACTCAATGGTATAAATAGGATGCGACCGCCTTCCCATCAAGCTAATGACAGGGATCAAGAACAGTATTATATAATTAATGACCTATATCCTTACTGGAAAATTGAACTTTAAGGTTAAGCTTTTTATTACTGGGGTAGCGCCGCATGCCCATCAAGCTAAAGAAATAAATTTCCCCCAAAATGAAAAAACGTTATCCTTTCAGTAAAATACTTGAAAAGGATGACGCTTTTTCATGGATCTCTCGCTTTCTAAAGAATTACATCTATTTTCACAAGAATTACAACGTCTTCTATCTCCCATAGTCCTACAAGACATCGCTAGACAAGTTGGATTTGTACAGCGATCGAATAAGTATCAAGCAGATGAACTCATGGCCCTTTGTGTTTGGTTCAGCCAAGAAGTCGCTCGTACATCACTTACGCAACTATGTAGCCGGTTAGAGGCTTCGACGGGCGTACTCATGAGCCCAGAAGGTCTGAATCAACGCTTTAATCCAGCAGCTGTCGCCTTCCTCCGAGAAGTCTTTACTTTACTTTTAACACAGAAACTCTGTGCGACACAATCGCTATCTTCCCGTATACTATCTACCTTCGAACGTATTCGGATTTTAGATGCGACGGTGTTTCAGCTACCTGATTCCTTCTCCACTGACTATCAAGGTTCAGGTGGAAGTAGTAATACGGCTGGTGTGAAGATCCAATTGGAATACGATTTACTGAGTGGACAATTTTTAAACGTACAGCTAGGGCCGGGGAAAAATAATGACAAAACCTATGGCACGACTTGTTTAGAAAGTGTGGAGGCAGGTGATTTATGTCTGCGTGACCTAGGGTATTTTGACTTGCAAGATTTACAAGCCATTCATGGGAAGGAAGCTTACTATATCTCACGGTTAAAGCTAAATACACGCATTTACATCAAGAACCCTGAGCCAGAATATTTCAAAAATGGCACATTGAAAAAGCAAACGGAATATATTCAGCTCGATATGGCACACATCATGAAGGAACTGGAACCAGGTGAGACCATGGAAATTTTGGAAGCTTACATTGGCCAGATTCAGAAATTACCGACACGTGTCATCATTCATCGATTAACCAATGATCAAACCGAAACACGTCTGAAAAACCAAGCTGTACGCGAGAAAAAGAAAGGCATTGTCATGAGGGACAAAAGTAAGCAGCTCATGGGGATCAACGTCTATATCACGAACACACTACCCAAAGAAGTACCGACAACCTATGTGCACTCGTTGTATTCGTTACGCTGGCAGATTGAGATTTTATTTAAAACATGGAAGTCCTTCTTTGAAATCGATGAATGTAAAACCATCAAGAAAGAACGCCTAGAGTGCCATTTATATGGACAACTCATTGGCATTCTTCTTTGTTCTTCCACCATGTTTCAGATGCGACAACTTCTACTTGAAAAGAAGAAGTAAGAGCCGAGCGAATATAAAGCGATTTATATGATTAAAGATTACTTTCCGTTATTATTTCGGGCCATAACAGGTGATCCAAATGAACTTGTCATGATTCTCCATCGTCTCTATCGATCGCTTAAGAAAAATGGACGTAAATGTCATCGATATAAAAAGAAGACCGTCTTTGATATTCTAGGGATTGTGTACGAAACGACAGTGAAACATGGACAACAAGCTGCCTAGCAAAAAAATCGTATTTTAATAGGCTTCTTTGGCATGCCTACTTTTCCATCACTCGCTCGTTTTGAAACAAGAATGATTTCGTACCTAGTCATTTACATCGTTAGCTTGATGGGCATGGGGTAGCGCCGACATTTCGCGGATATTATACGCTAAGATATTTTCTTGAAGATGAAATGTTAACTTTCCTATGCTAAGCACTTTTTTCACCATAAACCCTCGTTTTTGGTTAATTTAAAAGTACATTTTTCATTGCTATTTTTGATTTGTTTTTCTATCACTGAAAGTAAAACCAAAAACAAATAACCGAAACCCTACTCTGATAACCGTTTTTGGTAAGATTCATAGACCAAAACACACGTTTTTTACAATATTTGTCTTAACGTATAATATCCGCGTTTTGACGTCGGGACCCCTTACTGAAGTAAGTTTTTATTTGATTGTTTGTTCCAGTAGAGTTATTTATTATAGATGTCATCTACTCTCCACGAGTCATTCGTTTGTTTGAGATGACGATGGATTGTGGACCATATGGATGTACCCAACGCATAATCGTTGTGTGAGCCACGGATAAGCCACGTTCCTTGATCATTTCCACCAAATCATGAAAACTTAGTTGTACCGTATGTACACCGCTGATAATGATTCCATTTGAAAAAAATTTATTTTTTCATACCGATCACACCTTTTTAGAGTAATAAGGGGAATTTATTTCCTCACTATAAAGTTTATCCTTAGTTTTAATACTCATGTTTGTAATCGTTTTACGTACATGAGCTAATAATAAAGCTGGCTCGAACATGTGTTAATAAAATTTAATTTAAAAGTTAAACCTATTTTTGAAGAAAATTTATTTAAATACAAACAGATAGCTATCTGCCTTGACACTTTGTTTGAGGGTTAACGGTTTTGTTTTTTTTGTTTCGAAATAACACTTTTTAAAGGAAGGTAAAATTATGAAGATTTTGAGAATGAATAGCATTGTCGCTGTTATAGTAATTTTGGCGGTTTTTACAACATTTTTTAGTATGAATGGGATTAAAGTCGATGCAAGATGGAAAGACCATTCCACTGGTTATTACTCAGAAAAATACCGTCCTCAATTTCATTTTACTTCAGAAAAAAATTGGATGAATGACCCCAATGGTTTGGTTTTTTATAAAGGAAAATATCATATGTTTTATCAATATAACCCTTATGGTAACAAGGGGGGGAACACGAGTTGGGGACATGCGGTAAGCAAGGATCTTGTCCACTGGAAGCATCTCCCTGTTGCCTTAAAGCCTGATAAGCTTGGAATGATCTTTTCCGGTAGCATTGTCGTAGACAAGCATAATACAAGTGGACTATTTAAAGCAAAGTCCGGTGGTTTGGTTGCAATATATACTAGTGCGGGGGATACTCAGCAACAAAGTATAGCCTATAGCACGAATGAGGGAAAAACCTGGACTAAGTACAAGGGAAATCCAGTTCTTCCGAACCCAGGGATAAAAGACTTTAGAGATCCAAAGGTTATCTGGTATGAGAAAGAGAAAAAGTGGGTAATGATCCTGGCTGCAGGCGATCATGTAAGATTTTATTCTTCCAAGAATTTGAGGGAATGGAAATACATGAGTAAATTTGGAGAAAATGAAGGAGCTCATGGAGGGGTTTGGGAGTGCCCGGAATTATTTATACTCCCTGTGAATGGGGATCCGAACAATACCAAATGGGTATTGCAGGTTGATATCAATCCTGGAGCTGTTGCGGGCGGTTCTGGAGGACAATACTTTATTGGAGAATTTGACGGCATAAAATTTGTCAATGACCATCCTCCTGATGAAATTCGCTGGGTTGATTATGGCAAAGACTTTTATGCGACTCAAACATGGTTTAATACAAAAAACCGGGAGATTTGGATTGCCTGGATGAACAATTGGGAATATGCTGAATCTATCCCGACTCATCCGTGGAGAGGTGCCATGTCTCTTCCTAGAGAACTAACGTTAAAAACATTTCCAGGAGAAGGAATTAAACTGGTTCAAACTCCTGTTAAAGAGTTACAGAGAATTGAGCAAAATCCATATAAATGGAAGAATAAAAGGATAAACCCCGGTAAAAATGTGCTTTCAGATATAAGCGGTAAAACGATTGAAATTACAGCTGAATTTGAATTAGGCTCTGCTTCCGAGTTTGGTTTTAAAGTAAGAAAAGGAAAAAATGAAGAAACCATTATCGGGTATGACGCAGTACGCAATCAGCTGTTTGTGGACAGAACTAATTCTGGACAAGATCAATTTAATAAACAATTTGCAGGTAAGCATATGGCCACGCTGCATCCTGTAGATAATCGAATAAAATTACACATTTTTGTGGACCATTCATCTGTTGAAGTGTTCGGAAATAATGGTGAGATAGTGATTACAGATCAAATTTTTCCTGATCCCTCAAGTGAAGGTCTGGAGCTATTTGCAAAAAATGGAGATGTACTGTTAATTTCTTTAACAGTGAACAAGTTAGAGTCCATTTGGCAGAAAAACAAATAGCTTGTTAAATATAGATAAGGAAAATAAATATTGAAACTAAAACACCAAGCAAAGATAAATAAAACCGAATTTAAGGAACTATAAAAAATGTAACAGGGTTACCCCTGTTTTTTTCATTCATGAAAGATGATTTGTTTTAGATTCTTCATGAGGATGGTTATTATACCCGTTCGGAAAAGTGCACTTTTCCGAACGGGTATTTTTTGCCCAAAAACGAATATTTTTTACGTTCGTTTAAGTATAAAAATAATTTACGAACGTCCGTGATTTTCCTATCACTTTTCCAAACGTTTTTGATAGAATAAAAGATAGAATGAGCAGGAAAGGGAGTAAAAAATGGACGTTCGGAAATTTGGATACATACGAGTTAGCAGTAAAGATCAAAATGAAGGTCGACAACTTGAAGCCATGAAAAAAATGGGAGTTGACCAACGGGACATTTTTACGGATAAACAAAGTGGAAAAGATTTTGACCGTGTCCAGTATCAATTATTGAAGCGCATCATTCGTAAGGGGGATGTCCTTTACATTCATTCACTCGATCGTTTCGGACGGAACAAAGAAGAGATACTTCATGAGTGGAATGACATTACGAAAAATATTCAGGCGGACATCGTGGTTTTGGATATGCCGTTGTTGGATACTACTCAATTTAAAGACAGTCTTGGTACCTTCATTGCGGATTTGGTTCTACAGATCCTGTCTTGGATGGCAGAGGAAGAACGAGATCGAATTCGAAAACGGCAGCGTGAAGGAATTGATATGGCTTTGCAAAACGGTGCAGCTTTTGGCCGGCCAAAAGTTCAGGTAACAGATGAGTTTAAGGAAGTGTACCATCGATGGAAAGCAGGAGAGATGACAGCTGTGAAGGCTATGCAGGAAGTAGGTCTAAAAAAGACGACCTTTTATAAACTTGTCAGGGAGTATGAAGAAGGAGTACAAAAATAAATCTATATAATGGGAAGAAACTCGTCAAAAAATTAGCATCTGCTTAGGTTAAAGCAGATGCTTTTTCAACAAAGGGGGATTATCTGAACATAGATTTATGAACAGAGTTTTTGGACAGATTTATAGGAAAAAATCTACGAAACTAATAATGAACTTGATGTGTCCAGAAAATAGTGACTTTCTGAACACTGTATGTCGGTAATAATCCGTGTACAGAAAGTTTAAGGAGATAAATTATGTCTTATTCGTTATTCAACAAACAGGCCATATTGCGGAGGAACTCATTCTCAAAACATTTATTATAAATGCCATGTCAAAAAAGAACGCTAAAGCTCTCATCTTATTATAGCGTTCTTATTTTACGAAGAATGTAATGTATTTTTTTACAATTAAACCTATAAAAACACCAGGGATGACAAATATCATTGGTAAAAAAACTGGTCCAAACAATACCCCAAAAATTGTCATTTCTCCAGAATAAATTGTACCAATAGTAACAAAATACGCTGCAAATACGAATGGAAGAAAAGAAAATGGGTCTTTTCCTCCACCAGCATCTTTAAAAGCATCCCATATCGAAAAAAAGTATAGGCATGGATAAAACATAAGCCACTGATAGTTGGTTACTTCAATCGAAGAAGGAATATCCCCTTGAAAACTTAAAAGGATTGCTAGGTTAAAGTTAGCTTGGATATTTACCAAGAATTCTAATAGAATTAAGGTTATACCTTTTATATATCTTTGATTCAGAATCTGCCCAAATCCTGGTAACGCTATTGACCAGAATAATTTTTCAGTCGAACTCTTTTCCACATCTTTAACACCTACTTCCATCATTTCACTATTAATGTACTATGTATTAACACTACTCTTTTGCTAACCTTTTATGGTCTGGGATTTGGGGAGGCTGTTCTAACCAGGCCTTTTTAATCATTATGTCGACACCATTTTTGGCAAATTGAGAAACTTCTGTTGTTAGGCGAACATAAGAAGTTGCAATATCTGTTCTTAAGGAAGCTGCTGAAGCAGTTGCATAATTTGATATACTTGATGCAATGATTAAAGATGTATGAAACATAATTAATTTATCAGAAAATGGCGATACTGTTGAATCCGTTACTTCCAAATCCCATGGCATTGGTGATGGAAGGTCATCATCAGTTAAAAGAGTAGTAAAAACTTGCACATGTTTTGTAGCAATTTCCTTCCCTTCTAGACAATAGTTTCGAACTTTTTTAGACTTAGCAACCTGAGCAAAACCTCCCAAAAGAGCTTTACCTAAGGAGTTCGTTTCAACATTTGCTTCTATATGAGTAATTTCTATAACATTCAAAGGTCTATTATTGTGAGTTAAATTTAGTATTCCGCCTAAATAACTCTTTTTTTCAACAAAGTCAACATGATTGGGTGTTGTAACATAAGGTGGTCTTACAAATAATCCCTTTGATAATAACGTTTCTGCTGTTTTATTATATAAATCGATTGAAGATTGTATTGCTTGATTTAGAAAAGCACGGACATCCGAGTGAGCACTAGTTGCTAAGGCTACACCATAAATAGATAATCCAACTTTTGACATGTTTTTAAGATAATATAAATAAAACGAATCAGAAAATAAGCGTGGGGCATTGGGGCTAACATCCTCATCAGTAAATCCAATTGGCAGTGGTTGATTGTCGTTTTTTAGAATTTCTTTACTATAATTAAAATTCTTAACTGATATATCTAGTGCAAATTGTAATACCGACTTTATCTCATGATCCTCAACATTAGCTAAAAAATATTTCAGAATGCAAATAGCAAAACTGTTGTTTTGATAACTACTCCAGATTACCGCGATTTCAGAAGATGTTAATCTTGAATTTAAATCTCTCTGCATGTAAGCCCCTCCATCAAATCAGATAACTTTATTATTAGAAAAAAAGACAAAAGTATTCCGATGAAAAATGAAATTATCATTTGGAATTTCCATTAGTAATTCCAAATGTAATGAGGCTGAAGTTTGTCTGACAGAATAGATATTATGGGAAATTTATTTGGATTTATGATAGCTCTATCTTGTTCAACCATGTAAGAACATAATCTTTTTGCGTTTTCTGTGGTGAGGCATAGCCTCATGGTTGGCTAACGGGTGGCATTACTCAAATAGGTCGTGCCACCTTTTTTATTGAACAAACGGGGGAGTTTTGTTGAAAAATACTTACACATATAGATGTTGTTTATTGGATACTTTAACAAGAAAAAGGGAAGCAAGTCTTTGAGGAAGGAATGATAAAGTTATGACAATAAAAATTCAAAGATTAGTTAATGTTGCTATGGTCTTACTATCGTGGTTAACACTACCCCTATTAGGGTCACGCAACATAAAAAGATTTCTTCTCGCATCCATCCTTATTTTTTTCGTAGAAACGCTTCATGCAAGATATGGGAAGAAACAAAGGTGGTGGGTTTTCTTTAATAAACCTAAATCCTTCCTTTTTGGGGAGTTGCCCTTTGAAATTGGTCCATTTTTAGCAATCTCAATGTGGTTTCTGAAGTGGACTCACGGAAATTTTAAATGGTTTATTTTACTCAATGGAATTACACATGCTATCTTTGCATACCCAATCACATATTTTGCAAAGAAATTTAGATATTATACAATGGTTCGATTTAATAACTTTCAATTTTTCCTTTATTTCTTTTCTAAGGCATTTTTATTGTATTGGTTCTAATACCTTTTTGAACTAAAAGGTAAAAGAGAATTTTAAACTATCTTACTATTGTAAATAAGGGATTGCCTTTTCCTAGTCAGACTTACGAAGTAGATTGTGAAGAATTTTACTTAAAGTAAACGGGAAGGCTCTAATTTAATAAGATATAAAAAAAAGAGATCGGCCAAAGCTTTCTTAAAAAAGCGCCCTCGTGAAATATTTTAAGAGCCTGTTTTAATCAATATTTTTTATGAACCAACAACTGGCCCTTATACTGCTTTCGTTTAAAAAGGTGTGTCAAAAATATAAACGTTTATAAAATAATTTCACCACCTTTTTAAACTTGATTTTACTGAGTTTGATAGCTTCACAGGTTTTGTTTGTAAAGGTATACCTTTAAGGACGACACAATCAAATGACCCTGATAGAGGTGACATATAATTTCAGATAAATTACGAAAGATAAAAAAAGAGAGTCACAGCAAAGTGGTACAGCTTTTGGAAGACCAAATACTCAAGACGAATTTAAAGAAGTGTACATTGATGGAAAGCAGGGGGAGTGAGGTGATAGCTGTTTTGAACCATCTGCTTAAACATTAGAAAGAAATAGCATAAAGAATAGGACTAGTAGAATCATGACTCTCATCTATAGTGACGTTTTTTTGATAATACATGTTGAGAATTAAAAAGGAAGTTGGAGTAAGACCATTACAATTGCTCTCTGGCAATGTTACAGGCCTTTAGACTCTAAGGTTTTTTCTTTGAAACTCTAGATTGAAAACCAAAAGTCAGTAACCATCTGTTTAAGATAAAAATTATAATTTACCTGAAAATATGTAAGAAGACCTTACATAAATCGTGTTTCTAGAATATTTTCGGTCTATTATGAAATAAATTATTCAAATCAATTATTAATTTGAAATTTTTATTTCATAAATAGGAGGGATTTATCATTGTATGTCAAACTAATAAATATAAAGAATATTATTAATTTTCAGTAAAAAATAATCAAGGGGGATTATAAAATGAAGCATATTTTAAAAAGGTATGGATTTTTATTATTATTATTAATATGCATTGGCAGTCTAGCTGGATGTGGAACAAACAAAGAATCAAGTGGTGAAAGTTCTTCTACTGCCGTAGAACCTACAGAAGAAAGTACACCACAAAAGATAATAGTTGGTACAGATACAAGTTATATGCCTTTTGAATATTTAGATGAAAAAACCGGAGAGTATGTAGGATTTGACATCGATTTATTAAAAGCAATTACCGAACAGGCAGGGATTGAATATGAATTAAAACCGATGGATTTTAATGGTATTATTCCTGCATTACAAACTCAAAATCTTGATATGGCCATTGCAGGTATCACGATTAAGGATGAAAGAAAAGAAGTTATCGATTTTAGCCGTGGTTATTACAATGCTGGAACATCCATTCTTGTTCGGGCAGATGAAAAAAATATTAATGGTGTTGAAGATTTAAAAGGGAAAGTGATTGCAACTAAGCAAGGGACAGCCAGCTTTGATTATGCGACGAAAATAGAAGGTGTTGGTAAGGTTGTTCCATTCCCTAACATTGACCAGGCTTACATGGAGCTTGAAAAAGGTTCTGCTGACGCTGTAGTTTTTGATTCTCCTAACGTTCTTTATTACATCAAAACAGCTGGAGAAGGAAAAGTAAAAACAGTTGGTGGTTTATTAGAAGGTCAAGAGTTTGGCATTGCTTTCCCTAAAGGTAGTGAATTAACAGATAAAATCGATGCTGCCCTTAGTGCAGTAATGGAAAACGGAACTTATGACGAATTATATAAAAAATGGTTTGGAGAAGAGCCTGCTCAATAACATTATTTTAAGAAAATAGTGTAGTAGCTCTTTACTGCACTATTTTTCACTACAATAAAAAGCAGGAGGAATGACAGTGAACAGTGGTTTTACATTAGATTGGAGCTATGCCATCGATGCATTGCCGATTTTGTTAGAAGGTGTTAAGTTTACTATTCTTATATCAATAGCTGGTATATTAATAGGTTTCTTAATAGCTATAGTAGTAGGGATTGGTAGAACGGCGAAAAACAAAGCTGTTTTTAGTTTAGCCACGCTTTATGTAGAAATAATTAGAGGGACACCCATCATGGTTCAGGCATTATATATTTATTTCGCCATCCCTTTAATTCTTGGAACAAAGATAGATCCTTTAGTAGCAGGAATCGGAACAATCGCTATTAATGCGAGTGCTTATATCGCTGAAATTATTAGAGGATCTATTCAATCCGTTGATCGAGGACAAGTAGAAGCTGGTAGATCACTAGGACTTTCTCGGCTAAAGACATTTTACTATATTGTATGGCCTCAAGCATTTAAAAATATGCTTCCTTCATTAGGCAATCAATTTATTATCAGTCTTAAAGATACATCTCTCCTTACTGCTATTGGTGTAGGGGAATTAACGAGACAAGGAACGATTGTTGTTTCATCCAATTTCCGTGCTGTTGAAATTTACACCATGGTAGCTCTCCTCTATTTAATTATGACAGTAACCATCTCATTGGTTTTACGCTTTGTTGAAAGGAGATTGAATGTACAATGACGATTGAAGTCAATAGTTTACACAAAAGTTACGGGAACATAGATGTTCTAAAGGGAATTGATTGTACGATTAATGACAGTGAAGTTGTTTCCATCATTGGTCCTTCAGGTTCTGGAAAAAGTACGTTTCTGCGCTGCATTAATTTATTGGAAGAAGTCACTTCGGGAGAAGTCCTAATCAATGGAGTGAATTTAACTGATTCTAAAATAGATATAAACAAAGTAAGAACTGAAGTAGGGATGGTTTTTCAACAATTTAACTTATTTCCGCATATGACAGTAATTGAAAATATTATGCTTGCTCCTATGAAGGTTAATAAAGTTTCGAAGGAAGAAGCAAAAGCAAAAGGGATTGAATTATTGAGAAAAGTAGGGCTTGAACATAAAACAGATGAATATCCTTCTCGATTATCGGGTGGACAAAAACAGCGTGTTGCTATTGCTCGTGCCTTAGCGATGAATCCGAAAATTATGTTGTTTGATGAACCTACTTCTGCACTTGATCCTGAATTAGTAGGGGAAGTATTAACTGTTATGCAGGAATTGGCTAAAGAAGGCATGACAATGGTCGTAGTCACTCATGAAATGGGATTTGCCCGTGAGGTTTGTGACCGAGTCATTTTTATGGATCAAGGAATCATTATGGAAGAGGGAAAACCAGAAGACGTATTCTTAACCCCGAAAAACGAACGTACACAATCCTTTTTAAGAAAAGTCCTATAAAAAATAAGTCTGAGGTGTTCATTGTGTTTAAAGTGGCTGGAATTCAAATGCACTCAGTGCCTAATCAATTAGAAGTAAACATTCAAACAAGTTTAAAGATGGTTGAAGAAGCGGTTAACATGGGAGCTCAGTTGGCAGTTTTACCTGAAGTGTGGCCAAGTGGTTATTATTTATCAAAGGAGGAATTTTTACCTTTTGGAGAATCTCTATCTGGATCGATAATTGAACTTTTTCGATCTGCTGCAAAAGAAAATAACATCGTCATGGTTGTTCCTTTTATTGAGAAAGAAGAAGACAATCTCTATATTTCTTTAGCTGTTATAGAATCAAACGGAGAAATTCTCTATACCTACCGTAAGTCATTCTTATGGGGAAGAGAACAAGGTATTTTTACAAATGGAGAAAGAAAGTATGAAGTTGTTCAAACTTCTTTGGGGAAAATTGGAGTGCTGATTTGTTATGATATAGAATTTCCTGAGCCTAGCCGAATATTGGCACTTCAGGGAGCAGAGCTCATTATTGTCCCTTCTGTTTGGAGCTTTGGCGCTGAAACTCGATGGGATATCCAACTGCCAGCGCGTGCTTTAGATAATACAGTGTATGTTTTAGGAGTCAATGCCGTTAAAGAAGGGGCTTGTGGGAAATCTAAGCTTGTTGCACCCGATGGCGAAGTGCTTTGTGAAGCCTTGAGAGAAGACAACGATATTATCATCGGTGAAGTGGACGCTGCAAAAATCTCTGAAACAAGAGCTAGAATTCCTTATTTGGCTGAATATGATATGAGTTTATATCCTGGGAACAAAATGTAATATTTGCTTCATTTTTTAATAAGATATGAAGAGTTTATTTCACGATGAAATCGGAGGATAATGAAAATGATCAAAGACGAGTCTTTAATCTCGGAAAATATGAAACAATCAGCGTCATTATTTGAAAAGGCGTGCGAAGTTATTCCCGGCGGTGTGACAGCGAATATCAAATACATTGCTCCACATCCTATTTTTATGGAAAAAGGAAACGGCAGCAAATTATACGATGTGGATGGGAATGAATATGTCGATTATTTATTATCCTATGGTGCCCTAATTTTAGGTCATGGACATGAAAAAGTGTTTGAAGCAGTTATGAAACAAATGCAAGAAAGCGGAACAACAATCTTTGGAACTCCTCATCGTGCAGAAACAGCATTGGCTGAAAAACTTGTTGAATTGTACCCAGGAATTGACATGGTTCGTTATACTAACTCTGGCTTAGAAGCCACACTACTGGCTATCCGTACAGCTATGGCTTACACAGGAAAACCAAAATTAGCGAAGTTTGAGGGGCATTATCATGGGGGATATGATCAGGTTCTTTTAAGTGTAAACCCTGACATGGAAAAAGCAGGTGATGCTCTTACTCCTAATACGGTACCAGAATCACAAGGAATTCCTGACTATTACGTAGAGAATACTATTATTCTCCCTTTTAATGACTTAGAAGCAACCGAAAAAATTCTTCGTAAGCATGCAACTGAAGTCGCTGGAGTTATTTTAGAACCAATTCAAGGTGGGTTTATTCCAGCTGAGCAAGAATTTATGACTGGCCTTCGTAGGATTACAGAGGAGCTCGGGGTCCTTTTGATTTTCGATGAAGTAAAAACAGGGTTTCGATTATCCATTGGAGGAGCACAAAAAGTTTATGGAATTAAACCTGATTTAACCGCTTTAGGGAAAGTCCTTGGTGGAGGATTCCCTATAGGAGCGATTGGTGGAAAACGTGAAATTATGATGATTAGTGCTCCTAATGAAACACGCGATATTTTAACAGCAGGTGCTGAAAATGCCAATAAAACAGATGGATTATTCCATAGTGGTACATACAATGGTCATCCAACTGTGTTGGCGGCAGGTTTGGCAACGATTAATGTGTTGGAACAAGAAGGTACCATGAATGCTTTATTTGAGAATACGCAAACATTGCGTTCAGGGTTGGAAGAGGTGTATCGGAATCATGGTGTGACGATGCAAACCGTCGGAATGGGTAGTATCTTTAATATTATTTTAGGAGAAGGTACGATTCAGAATTACCGTGAAATGAGTTATGTGGACACGAAGCTGAGAAAGAAAATAGATTATGAATTACTAAAGTTAGGAATTTATATAAAACCTCTTAATCGTTATTCTTTGTCCGTTGTTCATACACTAGAAGATATTCAACGTACTGTTGAAGCCCATGATAAAGCTTTAAAAAGAGTATTAAAATAATAAATTTAATAAAATTGAAGGCTGTATGATGAGATTATCTGCAGCCTGTCATATTAAAAGGTCCAATAACTATATAGCTTTTTTGCTGCCTTCAGTATAAAATTTTAAGGTGAAAGGAGGGTTTTTAGATGAATAAAAACGTATATCAACATATAGCCTCCTCAATTGGACAAATGAGTAAATCTCACGTAAGGATTGCCAAGTATATCTTAGAGAATCAAAATACAGTTCCTTTTTTAACTGTAGAAAAGTTAGCAAAAATTATTGGTGTCAGTGATGCTACCATTGTAAGATTTGCTACGTTTCTTGGTTATTCTGGCTATGTTGAACTTCAACAATATCTGCAAAATTCTGTTCAACAACAGTTAACGACATCAGAAAGACTAAAGCTATCAGACAAAGTTTATAGAAAAGAAGCAGGAGTTTATGATATTTTCCAAAATGATATTGAAAATATCAAGTTAACTATGGAAAAGTTAGATATAGATAATTTCCATAAATCCATAGAACATTTATTAAAAGCAAGAAGAGTTTACATTGTGGCCCATCGGAGTGCCATGTCATTAGCTGTCTTTCTTCAATATTATCTAAATATGATATTGGATCATGTCGAATTAATTCACTCGGTGGAGACTCTATCTGAAAAGTGGTATGGTTTGGATAAAGAAGATGTTGTTATTGCTATTAGTTTTGCACGCTATACAAACAGCACGATACAAATGTTCTCTTACGCAAAGGAAAGAGGAGCTACAACCATTGCAATAACAGATAACTTACTATCTCCTCTTATTCCACACGCTGATCTTTCACTTATTGCTGTAAGTCAAATGCCATCATTTATTGACTCGTTTGTGGCACCTTTAGGTTTGATAAATGCTTTAATTATATTTGTTGGAAAGGAAAAGAAGGAAGACTTCTATAAACGATTAGATTCCTTGGAAAATATTTGGGGTTATTTTGATGTTTTCCATGAATAGCAGTTAAAGAAGGAGTCAATTTAATAATAGGTAATTTACGAAGTAGAAATCACTCAATTTTTAATTTGAAGATGTAAAGACGCTCGGATAATTTTATCCAGGCGTCTTAAATATATCATTTTAAATAATTCAATTTTAAGAAAATAGAAAATATAAACTAAAACAGTAACATGTTAACATCAACACTTAATCACATCAATTATGCGTATAATCCTAATTATACGTATACTTTATGAAACTAAGAAATATTTTCTCTTCTTTATTTTAAATAATAGGCTAACAATATCATAGAAAGAAAAAAAGCCTGATCCTACTCATGGAATCTAGGCTTTCTATTTGTCCATTGATTAAGCAGTTATTTAGAAATCTACATCTATAACTTCTTTAATTGTTCCAGTGACTCGATCGCTTTCAAGTAATTGACCTTCTTTGAAATCATCAACTTCTTCATGGTCAACAACAGGTCTCGACTCATTATAATTAGCAGCTACAGGACGTAAAGCAAGTTCCTTTTTAAGTAAGTTAATCTCACCTAAAAACTCGTTACGAAATGAATCAAATAACGCTCGGAACTCTTCTTTGTCTGGTTTACGCAAATCCTGCTCAACAAGTTTCGTTACATAATCCCGCAACTCGTTTGCTTGCGCAGATTTCAATCCATTATAATCAGCAGCTACAGGACGTAAAGCAAGTTCCTTTTTAAGTAAGTTAATCTCACCTAAAAACTCGTCACGAAATGAATCAAATAACGCTCGGAACTCTTCTTTGTCTGGTTTATGTAAATCCTGTTCAACAAGTTTCGTTACATAATCCCGCAACTCATTTGCTTGTGCTTTTTGCTCAAGAAATGAATAAACCTCTGGAGGCATCTCAGAAGTTCTTATAGCAAACATTTCACGTTCATATTTATTGCTTGCTTTCTTGCTCATTAATCCGACCACATCCGTTGAAAGATTACCAACTGTAAGAAAAACGTTAGATAGTATGTAAAATGGTGCAGCCATCTGAACACCTAGATGAGAATACACGTTGTCTAATCTATCAACTAACGCTTCATCGAGGCGTTTATTTTGGTTGCTCATACGTTCTCCTCCTCTTCTTAGGCGTAAACTGCATTTGTTTCATGTCTGCTTAGAATTTCAAGTCCATACAAATTTAATTTTCTTGTATCCGGCAGGAAAATATGGTTTTCTTCTCTAATTTCCTCCCCATACATGTTATCGATCAATTCTTGGATAAATCGTTTAAGGATTGGAGCTACCCCACCAATATAAACATACTTATAGATCTTATCTTTCGGTGATGGGAATGTATTTTCAATCTTAGTGATTAAAATTTGAGTATATTCCCTTAGTGACTCATGGATTTGCTCTGTGAGATCTACTTTTTTACCGCTGTTTCCATCCCTTTGCTCCATTTTTGGTTTTTCGATGTTATTGATAATGAATTCTTCTAATGAACGAACATCATCAAAATACTCGAGCAATTTTTCACTTCTTAGTTTTTCAATGTGTTTCAAATACGAAATATCTGTGAAGCAGTTCAATGAATCCCTACTCTTAGGAACTTGAAGCTCAGCAGGAAGCAATGCAAGATCAACGGTTCCTCCACCTAAATCCACAATTAAGGTTTCAAAATTTTTGAATGAATTTGCTTCCTCCCTATCTTGTAAATCAAAATCTTTTTTAATAGCCCAACGAGCAACTTCACTTTCAATACGGCATTTGCTTGTTTCAACGTGTATGGTTACAACTTTTTCTAATCCTGGAGTCAATATAGTAACTTTGTGCTCTCCTTCAAATCGGCAGGCCATTTTATTTTGCACTTCACTGAACTTGTTCGTTTTCTTAAGTAACCAAATTGGAAGCATGGTTGAGAAATAGTTTATGTTAACTCTGTTATCTTCTTTGTCTTTTCCTTTTAGTACACTGTAATAAGCAATTGAAGCCAGGAACATCACATATGGAATTTCAGATTCAGTTTTATCATGCAACTTGTTTATATGTATGTTTCCTAACACCTGTTTTTCTGCTGCATCCCCTACTAGATAATACTTCTCTACTCCGTCAATTGTAGTTGAAATTAGCAAACTTTGAAGAAGTAATTCGGGTTCATGTAGTGCTGAAGGAAAGTGACCGGCTGCTTTATCCTTTGTTATTTCTACTACATTTGTTGGAATCTCAAAATAATAGCCATCCACCAGAGTTTGAAAGATTGAATTACCAAAATCAACGTTCTGACGTTTTATATCCATTACTATTCCTCTCCTTCTTCTTTCCTGATAACAAATATATATTTCTTTCCTTTATTTGTCTAAAGGTTCTGATTCAAATATAATCTTTTAGAAAACTAGAACCTTAATATCCTTTTCTCTATACACAAGTAGTTAATTTAACAGTGATAGAAGGAATAAAGAAAGTGGTTATAAGACCACTATTCTAAAAAGAGTGTTAAGTTATTATTTATAGATTACTAAGAAACAATCTCTTATAACAGACTCATCAATAATAATCATAGATGTAAATTTAATATCTATAATCTGTGTATCTTTCTGTTGCTCTAGCCAACTATTTAATTCATATTGACTTCCAAATACTTTTACCTGAACAGCTGGGGCAATGGAATTAAATAAGCTCATATAAATTCTCCTTATATTAAGCTAATTTACTGAAAATCAATCATAATTATAACATATATATGTAGAATACATATAGTTATAAATGTATATACCTTGCGCATTCTTAGTTAACATAACACCGATTTTAGGCAATCAAAAATCTCTGGATTTATAGAATATAAGGATGTTTTAACATGGCATAGCTAAAATAGTTAATAGCTGTTGTTCACGAAAAATTCAAAAAATGTTGAATCACTGTTTACAAATTTATCAATGTTTAATTTTTAGTTCTGGTACAAAAACTTAAGTTGATGGCGGGCAGTCTATTAACCCTTACTATACGGATACTGCTGGATCAAAAAAGGATGTATATGTGAATACTCAAGATTTATAGATTAATCGCAATTGCTTGGGAGTTTTTGTGATAGAACCAATTTTTAAACGATATTGCTTAGAAAAAAGGTATTGTATCTAGTTACAACCCATGGTAATATACATTTAATAAAATAGTATGTCACATATTTGTTTTCTGGATTAAAAAGTATAACACATATAGGCAGTCAAGCATCGTTAAGCAAGTCACTGACAAGTAACCATTACAAAAATTAAAGCAACAGCCTATTTATCTATTTTATAAATACAGGCATGTTGCGGATCAAGATTGGAGGGAGATACTCTTTACTTTTTCAAGGACAATGCTGAAACATGGTTGGTCCAGCAAGTATATTGATTAATGGTCAAGTAGATTCATTATTTGCTGCAAGAGAATAAAGTACATATAAGATGGTCTCTTCATAAATATCAGATGACCTGATGACTATTGGTCCAATAGCAGCTGAAATGATTAAATGAACAAAACTTAAAGGAATAGGGAGACTGGATGTGAATAAGAAAAAAATTGTCTATGTAGTTTCTGACTCGGTTGGCGAAACGGCTGAGTTGATTGTAAAAGCAGTGGCATCTCAATTTAATGGGGGACATGTTGAAATCCGACAAGTCTCCTATGTAGAGAGCAGCGAAGATGTAAAAAATGTCATTGTTGCCTCGAAATATAGTAACGCCATCATCGCTTACACGATTGTTATCCCATCCTTAAAGGAATACCTTGATCGAAAGGCACGGGAAGAAGGAGTCATTGCAGTTGATTTAATGAATCCGCTTATGGAAGCGTTTGTTGAAAAATTTAATGAAACTCCTAAATACGAACCAAAATTAATGAGGAAATTAGATGATGACTATTTCCGAAGAGTAGAGGCAATTGAGTTCGCGGTGAAATATGATGATGGGCGTGATCTGCGGGGGATCACCCGTGCAGATATTGTATTAATTGGGGTTTCCCGGACATCAAAGACACCGCTTTCCATGTATTTGGCCCATAAGGGGTTTAAGGTGGCAAATGTACCGTTAGTGCCGGAAATAACACCTCCTAATGAAGTGTTTCATATTCCAAGAAATAAATGCGTGGGTTTAGTGATCACACCAGATAAGCTGAATGAAATCCGTAAGGAACGGTTAAAAAACTTAGGGTTAACAACTCAAGCCAATTATGCAAATTTAGAACGTATCCTTGAAGAATTGGATTATGCCGAGAATATTATGAGACGCATAGGCTGTCCGGTCATTGATGTTTCCAATAAGGCAGTGGAAGAGACGGCGGAATTGATACTCACCATATTAAAAAAGAAAGGGGTTGGGCATCATGAATAAATTTGTCTATATGTTTGATGAGGGGAACAGTGAAAAAAAGGAACTTTTAGGAGGAAAGGGAGCTAATCTCGCTGAAATGACTCGAATTGGTTTACCTGTTCCTTACGGTTTTACCATTTCAACAGAGGCTTGTAATTCGTATTATCAGGAAGGAAAATCTATTTCTACAGAAATCGAACTTCAAGTATTAGATGCTCTTCATAACCTTGAAGAAAAAACAGGTAAAAAACTCGGGGACCCAATAAATCCGCTCCTTGTTTCTGTCCGCTCAGGTGCCGTATTTTCGATGCCGGGGATGATGGATACTGTTTTAAACCTTGGAATGAATGATGAAACGGTGGAAGGAATGGCAAGGCTTACAACAAATCCGCGCTTTGCTTATGATTCTTACCGCAGGTTCATTCAAATGTTTAGTAATGTTGTGCTCAATATCGATAGCTTTTATTTTGAGCAATTTTTAGAAGAAGTCAGGGAAGAAAAGGGGTATTCCTCAGATCCTGAAATGACGGCAGAAAATTGGCAAGAAGTCATTAAAGGATACAAAGAGATTGTCAAGAAGCATACAAAAAGTATTTTTCCCGAGAATCCAAAGGATCAATTGTTCCTGTCCATCAAGGCTGTTTTTGATTCATGGAATAACCAGCGTGCGATTGTCTATCGACGTCTTCACAAAATTCCGGATCATCTTGGGACAGCCGTGAACATTCAAAGCATGGTCTTCGGAAATATGGGGAATGACTCTGGTACTGGCGTTGCTTTTACACGCAACCCGTCTACAGGGGAATCTAAGCTGTATGGTGAATATTTGATAAATGCTCAAGGAGAGGATGTGGTAGCGGGCATTCGTACACCCAATCCTATTGCAACTCTCCGAAATGAAATGCCGGAAGTCTATCAGCAGTTCGTTGAGACTTGCCACCTTCTTGAAAAACATTATCAAGATATGCAGGATATCGAGTTCACGGTCGAGCGAGGGAAACTATTCATTCTTCAAACACGGACTGGTAAGAGAACGGCTCAAGCAGCGATTAGAATAGCAGTTGAATTAGTGGAAGAACAAATTATTGGCAAGAAAGAAGCGATTTTGCGCGTAGATCCCGATCAGCTTAATCAGCTGCTCCATCGTCGAATTGATGATTCATATGAACGAAAGCCGTTAACGAAGGGCTTGCCGGCTTCTCCAGGTGCCGCAACAGGGAAAGTGGTGTTTGACGCGGATGAAGCGGAAGCATTGGCAAAAGACGGCGAGCGCATTATTCTTGTTCGTCCGGAAACAACACCTGATGATATTCATGGAATTGTTGCTGCACAGGCAACCATCACCAGCCGGGGAGGAATGACAAGCCATGCAGCCGTTGTGGCCAGAGGGATGGGAAAAGCTTGTATATGCGGCTGCGAATCATTGGATATTGATTTGAAATTGAAACAGTTTAAAGTGGGAGATATAATCGTCAACCAAGGTGATATAGTTACGATTGACGGTTCAACTGGTGAAATCATGTTCGGTGAAGTGCCGATGATTGAGCCGCAGCTTTCGGACGAGTTTCAATTACTGCTTGCTTGGGCAGATGGAGAGAGAAAGCTTGGCGTCAGAGCAAATGCCGACAATCCAGAAGATGCAAAAAAAGCGCTGGAGTTTGGAGCCGGTGGAATTGGGTTGTGCCGCACGGAACATATGTTTATGGATGCAGCTCGAATTCCAATCGTTCAAGAGATGATACTTGCTGAAACATATGAGGAGCGCGAAGCTGCTCTTAACAAGTTATTACCGATGCAACAGGAAGATTTTGAAGGAATTTTTGAAGCGATGCAGGGAAACCCTGTAACCATTCGTTTATTGGATCCGCCTTTGCACGAGTTCCTGCCAGATAAGGAAGAACTGCTTGTTGAAGTGACAAAGCTTCAGATGACCGAGTCGAATTTTAAAGAATTGAAGGATAAAGAGCAACTCTTAAGAAAAGTGCGTCAGTTGCATGAATTTAATCCAATGCTAGGCCATCGAGGCTGCCGACTGGGAATGATTCACCCTGAAATTTACGTGATGCAGGCAAAAGCCATTTTTTATGCCATTGCAAACGTAAAGGAGAAAGGAATAGACGTAAAACCAGAGATTATGATTCCTTTAGTTGGTCATGTCAATGAGTTAAAAGAAATGCGTCAATTGGTCATCAATGCCGGACTGCAAGTGATGGAGGAAACAGGTCAGGAAGACGACTACCTTATTGGGACAATGATTGAAGTTCCAAGAGCAGCCCTAACAGCGGATCAAATTGCCGGGGAGGCAGACTTTTTCTCCTTTGGAACAAATGATTTAACTCAAACGACGTTCGGATATAGTCGTGATGACGCAGAAGGAAAATTTCTTCAAGCCTATATTCAAAACAAAGTGCTGCCAGAAAATCCATTTGCCTCTCTTGATCAAGAAGGTGTAGGCAAGCTAATAGAAACCGGCATAAAGCTTGGCAGACAAACAAAGCCAGGGTTAAAGATGGGAGTTTGCGGAGAACATGGGGGAGAAAAGAGCTCGATACAGTTCTGCCATGATGCAGGCTTGGATTATGTAAGCTGCTCACCATACCGTGTACCGCTTGCACGCCTTGCGGCCGCCCAAGCTGCGATTAAAAGTGAACAGAAACAGGACGTAAATAAATTTCAGGCTCAAATGTAAAGGAAACGAAAAACAGAAGGATTAGGTCAGATTATTTTATTCTGGCCTAATCAAAAAACGGCATGGTTGTTTTTTATAACGGGTTCGGTTTTTAAGTACAAAAATTAAAATAACAAACAAATTAGAGGTCCAAATCGCATATGATTTGGACCTCTATCTTTTGCCTTCATATCAATGCTTTGCAATAATTAACGTATAAAATAACATACAAAATGGCATACTAATTAACAGAATGACAATATCTACTGTCAACAATCTGAAATGTATGCTAAAAATGGTGTTATTTTTTAACTAAAGTGCTTGTTAAAATGGATGTTAAAAATCGTTGAGGTGATATAAAGATGAAATTTATTAAACCTAAGAATAACAACTCCGATAATGTAGATTGGCTGATTTCTGAACGTGTAAGAGCAATAGTTAATTATTATTCTGAATATACGGAGTACACAGAAAGCGAAGTAGTAGATAAAATACTAATCAATTTACTAGACGACGAAGATTTTATCGAGTGGATAAAAAATAAGCGAAACAACAAACGGATTATCAAACAACTTGAAATCGAGGATTTAGTGAAGGAGGATGCAATTGGTTAAGTTAAAGCGTTTAGCTGATAAAGATGAAAACTCTGTTATCATCCATCCCCCTTTATCTGATGAAGAGATTGCTGCTAGAATTAAGAATTATGATACTCTCACCCCAAAACAATTCGGCACTAAATATAGGGAGTTGCTGTTTAGACCAGTTGAGCTTGAATTGAATGGTCAAACTCACCAACTCCAGTTTAACCATTGTGTAAATCCCTATTGTAAGTGGTATGGATTGCCTCAAAAAAAGTTTGACATTAAAGGGAAACCGAGTAGGTACAAGTTAGCTACTTCTGGTGGTGAAAAATCGTTAATATGTAACCCAGACCCACTAAAGAAAATGGGTGCTGTGTTAGAAACTCGGACTTTAACTATTTCGGATTGGGCTGTTGCAGAAGAAATTAAAAGACTGGTTCGTATTGAAACAGTAAAAGACATAGAGCCAGAATATGAGTTTCATAAAGATGGATGTTCGAATTCTGACTTAACCCCATTCAATGAACCAAAGGCTTTTTACAAAAGAGGAAAAAGCAAATCAAATTCACAACGATACCAATGTAAGGAATGCAATAAATTCACTAATGTACTTCCAAATCAAAGGCAATCTACAACTTACCATCAAAAGAGAAATGATGTTATGCCAATGTTCGCCAAGCTACTTCTCAACCGAACCCCTGTAACTAGAACTTGTGAAATCCTTGGCATCGGAAGGGGCACTTATTATGACAAATTAGAGATACTTTACCGCAGGTGTTTAGAATTTTTAGAGAAACACGAAACTCGCCCATTAAAAAATATTGAGTTTGATGAGATGTGGTTAAACAGTGATAGAATGATATATCATCTAAACAATGTGCGTAAGAAAGGACAAGGTGGTTCTCAATTTAATGGAATTGAAGAACTCCAACTCCCCACCAGTGTTATCATCACTTCCGATGTCTTTTCTCGATATGTATTCAGAAGTGATGTAGCATATGATTGGGATATATCGCTAAGTGATGTGGAACGGGATACTCGGCTGTTTAAAGAAGACCATTTAAGTGAATTTGCGAAGAGGAACGCTAGGTTCGGGGAATATTCTTTTTTTCCTCAACCTCCTTCAAAAATGGATACACAATCACAATCGGAATACTATCAGGAACTCCGTAAATTCGAGCGTAGAGAAAAGTACATTGATGGTTTACACGTTCACGCCGCCTATACTAACTTTGCTCATTTTTGGCTGATAAAACAGCTTGTAAATGCTTCAGAATGGCGTTTTGTAACAGATGATGACAAATCCTTAATCAATTCAATCAATCGCGTGTTTTCCAAGGAAATTCGCCTTACCGACGGTCATCATTTTTTATGTCAAACGGATAAAACTAAATCTCGCAAAATGGCATATGAGGAGTTCAAACAAGCAAAACAGGATTTACTCGAATGGGGAGATTTAAATGAGGTAGGAACAAACTCTTTGCGAAAATTAGCTTACTTATATCTTAAAGAACTATTTGAAACCCATACATTCCATAAGGAAGTCAGTGATGGTTCAGGCAGCCATAATGAGTATGCTGATAACCCAATTGAACACCCACTTGCATCAATTGATAGAGGATTTCGGTCAGTTGATTGCACAACAGACCTAACTTCCCTTGAACCAAGAGAAGTTGCAAAACTAATCGTGAATGTTAACGATAATGCAACCAATTCATTTATTCAGCACATCAGAAGAAGGTTATCTATATTGGAAAGACCTCTGACTAAGGCTCGTGGAGATGGAAAAAGTTATATTTATTCAAACTTTAATCCTAAATATGCTCAAATGGCATTGACTATACTAAGGACTTACCACAACTTTTGCTTACCTTTCAAAACTAAGGAAGGTAAAAACTCAACCGTCAAAACTCCCGCACAGCGATTAGGTATAACAGACAAAGAATTTTCTTTGGAAAATATTATATATCTAAGATAGTTCACTTGAAGAAAGTGGACTATCTTTTTGAAGGTAAATGGAAATTTTATGTTAAAATAAATATATAAGAACTGAATGAGCTTGTTCAACGAGTAGTTTAGTTTAACAACGTGATGACATCAAACGGACTTAAAAAACGTCTCAACCCCGTCAAAATAAAATGGTGAGGTTGAGATATTAATTTATTTTTAACTCTCTCAATATTTTATCCATTGGTAAGAAGAAAGAATTTTATTGTATTTGGTTATATCATTATGAAGAATTAAAAATCAGCATTTATTATGGTTTCTAATGCTTTTTTTAGTTCGTCTTTTTCAATATCTGATAAGTTTTGAAGAACCTTATTATTTAAGGTAATTGTTGCAGATTCAACTTTCTCTCTAATTTCATGAGATTTTGGAGTAGCAGTTACTAAAACATTCCTACGATTTTTTGGGTCTACCGAACGTTCTATCAAATCAGCTTTTTGCATTTTGTCTAATATCCCTGATACAGTAGGGGCTTCCAAATATACCATTTCTCCAATTTGTTTAGGAGATAATTGTCCTTCTTTCCACAAACAATTCAACACACCATATTGAGCTGGTGTTACTCCGTAGTCCTCTAGAAGCTTGCTAAAATATTTAAAAACTTTATTCTGACTTACGCTTAGTAAAAAATTCATACAATCTTTTAATTCCATATTATCTCCTCCATTTGACAATACCTATAATATCATGTTAGTTTTTGTTATGAAATACTTTTGGTGCAAAAATGTTTTGGTTCAAAGCAAAGGAGAGGATAATTATGAATTCATTTAAGGCGATTGTTGTAAAAGAAAACCAGGAACAAGTAAATTTTGGATTAGAGAATGTTAATCTTGACAGTCTTTCTGACGGTGAGGTTTTAATTAAGGTGGCATATTCTTCAATAAACTATAAGGATATGCTGGCTGTTCAAAAAAATGGAGGCGTTATTCGGAATTATCCAATGATTCCTGGAATTGATTTAAGTGGAACTATTGTTCATACATCGGATAATCGCTACACAGAAGGACAGGAAGTTGTTGTTACAGGCTTTGATATGGGGATGAGCCATACAGGAGGGTTTGCAGAATATGCTAGAGTTCCCGCAGATTGGATTGTTCCGTTACCAGTTAACTTAACCCTTAAAGATGCGATGGTTTTTGGAACAGCAGGATTTACAGCAGCACTTTCCATCATAGCTCTAGAAGAGAAAGGTATGGATATAAATAACAATCCAAGGATATTAGTCACTGGTTCAACTGGTGGAGTAGGTAGTATTGCTATCCAAATTCTAGCTAAAATTGGCTACAAAAATATCTCTGCATTGGTTAGAAAAAAACATCAGGAAGAGGTAGCAAAATCTTTAGGAGCAACCAATGTTGTTTTTGCAAGTGAGTTAGGAGAACAAAATAAGCCACTTAATAAACAAAAGTTTGACTTTGTCTTAGATACTGTTGGTGGGGAAGTTGCTTCTGTATTAATTCCTCAAATTTCTTATGGTGGAAGTATGAGTATGTGTGGAAATGCAGGTGGTATAAAACTAACATCAACAGTTTTGCCATTTATACTTAGAGGGATTAACCTTTTAGGAATTGATTCAGTAAATGTACCAATTAATAACCGTGGTTATATTTGGGAGAAAATAGCTGATGAATGGAATATTTCTCAAACTACTCTAATAAATGAGCTTACACTAAACGAATTACCACAAACAATTGAAACGATTAAAAATGGTCAGCATTTAGGAAGAACAATTATAAAATATTAAAAACCAGTTAATTTTCCGAAGATAAGTAACTATTTGGTAGACTTATCGCAATAAAAAGAACTGGATTTATTGGATTTATTTGCAGTTCTTTTTATTAGTTAACAAATTGAACAGTAGTAGTGCTCACCAGTTTTAATATTAATATTAATGTTATCTATATCCAACTAATGGGGCAGTATTCCTGTAATAAATGAAGTGTAAATATATAGAAGTTTGTGAACAAATCTACTTAAACTATCGGGTAGCGTTAGTTTAAGTAGATGACATTTAAAATCATAGGAAAAGGAGCTTGATTATCCAAGTTCCTTTTTATTGTGTTATTTTTACTGTTAATTTATATGTCATTTCTAGTGTTAGTTCCTAACCATTTAAGGGTCTATTTCCATTGTTTTTTAGTGTTTTGTACTCCAAAACCGAACCCGTTATGTTTTTTAACCGTGCCGTTTTTTAGTAAGTATCTATTATTCCAAACATTTCCGTTGTCATTTCGCAATGCTGTTATATTCATCGTTAAGCTTTCGAGGGAGGTACCTTTCTAATCGATTGCGCTTTTCATTGTTTCACATGATAAACAAGCTGATCACAAAGACAACGATAAATCCGACAAGGGAAATTAATGTTTCCATAACCGTCCATGAACGAAGGGTATCTTTTACATCCAAACCGAAGTAGCGGTTTACGAGCCAGAAACCGGAATCGTTTACGTGAGAAGCGATTGTAGCACCGGCTGCAATGGAAATAACGATTAATCCTAAAATAGGTCCTTCTAATCCAAGCGTTGTGATAAGCGGCGAAATTAAACCGGCTGCCGTTACCATCGCTACGGTTGCCGATCCCTGGGCAACACGGACGATACTTGCAATCAAGAAAGCGAGAACGATTGGAGGAAGCGGCGAAGCGGCCATCATGTCTCCTAATACTTTTCCGACTCCTGAATCAATCAATACTTGCTTGAAGACACCGCCTGCACCTGTTACGAGAATAATGATACCGGCAGGCTCAAGTGCTTTGTTTGCAATAACCTGTACATCTTGTCGTGAATATCCGCGTTTCGTTCCCAAAAAGTAGAATACTAATAAAGTAGCGATAATCAATGCGACAAACGGATGTCCAAGGAAGGTGAAGACTGTACGCAATCCGTTTCCTTCGGGCAAGACCACTCCTGAAATCGTATTCAAAAGAATAAGCACAAGCGGAACAAGAATGATGCTGGCAATAAGACCGAAGCTAGGAAGGTCTCTATTTTCTTCTCTTTCTTCAATATTCATATAATCTGGTACAGTAACATGGATTTTCTTTGAAATGTATTTTGCGAATAGCGGTCCTGCGATAATCATGGACGGAATACCGGCAAGAGTACCGAATAAAATGACCCATCCCAGATCTGCACCAATTAAATCAGCTACTGCAATCGGTCCCGGAGTCGGAGGGATGAAGCTGTGTGTGACAGCAAGCCCTGCCAAGAGCGGAATTCCGTAGTATAGTAAGGAACGTCCTGTTTTCTTTGCCAATCCGTAAACAATCGGTACTAAAATGATAAAGCCTACATCGAAAAATACAGGGATAGCAACAAGGAAACCAGTAAAGCCCAATGCCCATTGGGCTTTATCTTCTCCGAATTTTTTAATTAACGTTTGTGCAAGACGTTCAGCACCTCCTGAAACTTCAAGCATCTGACCAAACATGGCACCCAACCCGACGACAACGGCGACGAATCCGAGTGTACCGCCCATGCCGGTTTGCATCGATTCAATGACGCCGTTTAGCGGCATGCCCGTGGCAATTCCGACGAGTAAGCTTACAAGAAGCAGGGCGACAAAAGCATGAAGCTTTGTACGAATCACTAAAAATAGCAATAGAAAAATCCCTGCTAGTGCGACTAAAATGAGTGTTGAACCTGACATTGTTTTTCCCCCTTATTTCTTTTCTATATTTTAATCTTTCCCCAGCACGCCGGAGAGTCATTCCTATGCACCTAAATATGTATCGCTTGAAGGTCATGGGTGTTTGGTAAGTATCTGATACATAAGCTAGATGGAATTTTTCTGTCGAAGAAAATATTTTCTTGCTACGTTCATTATACAAAAAAATTTTTTCTTTGCAATCGCTTTCAAGAAAATATTTTTCTTTTTGTGAAATTTCGTTATACTTATATTCAAAGAGATTTCGAGGGGAGATGAAAGGGGAATGGAACAGCCTCAGCATGGTTTGACGAGAATTCAATCTTATTATCCGGATTTGAGCGAAACAGAAAAAAGAATTGCTGATTATATTCTTCAATTTCCGGAAAAGATGATGTATCAATCCATTACACAAGTGGCAGAGGATATAGGGGTTGCGACTTCTACTGTATTTCGCTTTTGTAAACGGATGGGGTTTAAAGGATATCAAACGATGAAATTAGCGATTGCCGCTGAAATTGCGTCACCCATTCGGGAAATGGTAGAAGAAAAAATCCAAGAACAGGATCAGGAAAGGGCCATAACGGAAAAAATTTTCAATACAAGTATCCGGACATTTAAGGATACGATTCAAATGATGGATTTTTCAACGTTGAAAAAAGCGGTCAATCTCATATTGGCTGCCGAACGTATCGAATTTTACGGAATAGGTGCTTCTGGTATTGTCGCTCTTGACGCCCACCATAAATTCATCGGATCCGGCCTTTCGACGGTTGCCTATACAGATCCTTATTTGCAGGTGAGGGCGGCTTCCCAGTTAACCGATAAAGATGCGGCTGTCATTATCTCGACAGATGGAACAGGTGAAGATGTCACGCGTCTGTTGGAAACGGTTAAAGAAACGGGGGCTAAAATTATTGCCATTACAAGCTTTAAAAGGTCGCCGCTCAGCCAAAAAGCAGACCTTGTACTGAACACTGTTTCAAGCGACAGAGAGCTGCGGACAGACGATACGTTTTCTCGAATTGTGCAGTTAAGCTTGATTGATTCTTTGTACATGAATGTCATAAATGCCAAAAAAGCAACAGGCACAAACGCAATCGAGAAAATTAAAAATTTTTTCCAATAACGAATAAGAAGTTGACCTAAAAGACATATACTATGCTCTTTAGGTCAACTTCTTTTACATGACGTTTTCAATATTTTATATTAATTTTGTTGTCCAAGACTCACAATTCCAAATATCGGTCACAACATCATGGTAGAATTCAGGTTCATGGGAGATTAAAAGAACGCTTCCTTTGTAGGCTTTTAGCGCCCGTTTTAACTCGTCTTTCGCATCTACATCTAGATGGTTGGTCGGCTCGTCCAGTACAAGGATATTGGTTTCACGGTTGATTAATTTACATAAGCGTACTTTCGCTTTCTCTCCCCCAGATAAGACTGCAATTTTACTCTCTATGTGCTTTGTGGTGAGTCCGCATCTAGCTAACGCCGCACGTATCTCGGCTTGGTTTAAATGAGGGAACTCGTTCCAAACTTCATCAATGCAAGTGTTTTGATTCGATGTTTTAATTTCTTGTTCGAAATACCCTACTTCTTGATAATCTCCGCGTTCGACAATTCCTGAGATTGGTTTGATTTCACCTAAAATACTTCTTAAAAGTGTCGTTTTTCCAATTCCGTTTGCTCCAACCAAGGCAATTTTTTGCCCTCTTTCCATCTTTAAATTAAGTGGTTTGGAAAGAGGTGTATCATAGCCAATGACTAAATCTTTCGTTTCGAAAATCAATTTTCCTGATGTTCGACCTTCTTTAAAGTCGAATTGCGGTTTCGGCTTTTCTTGTGCTAATTCGATGATTTCCATTTTATCCAGCTTCTTTTGTCGAGACATCGCCATGTTTCGCGTCGCCACTCTTGCTTTATTTCGATTTACAAAGTCTTGAAGCTGCTCTATTTCAGCTTGTTGACGCTTGTAAGCTGCCTCCAACTGCTGTTTTTTTACTTCATAAATTTGAAGGAAGTTGTCATAATTCCCTACGTAACGGTTTAATTCTTGATTTTCGATGTGATAAATCAAGTTTACTACGTCATTTAAGAATGGAATATCATGCGAAATGAGGATAAACGCATTTTCATATTCCTGTAAATATCGTTTAAGCCATACGATATGTTGTTCATCTAAATAGTTGGTTGGCTCATCGAGAAGAAGGATATCGGGCTTTTCCAGTAATAGTTTTGCAAGCAAAATTTTCGTTCTTTGTCCGCCGCTCAAGTCGGTTACATCCCGGTCTAAACCAATATCAGTTATCCCTAAGCCACGAGCTGTTTCATCTACTTTCGCATCTATGATATAAAAATCATTATTTGTTAATATATCTTGCAGCGTTCCGACTTCTTCGAGAAGTTTTTCCATCTCTTCGGGAGTTACATCTGCCATTTTGGCATAAATCTCATTAATTTCATTTTCAAGATCAAAAAGGTATTGAAAAGCGCTGTTTAAAACATCGCGAATAGTCATTCCTTTTTCCAAGACGGCATGTTGATCCAAATAACCTACACGAACTTTTTTTGACCATTCGATTTTTCCTTGATCGGGAACCAATTTACCTGTGATGATGTTCATGAAACTTGATTTTCCTTCTCCATTAGCTCCCACGAGAGCAACGTGTTCTCCTTTTAGCAAACGGAAGGAAACGTTATTTAAAATCTCACGGTCACCATAACCGTGCGATAAATTGCTAACTGTTAATATACTCATGGTGGACCACCTTATACCTTTCGTCTATTTGTTCAAATTAATCCTCAATCCATTATAAAGTAATCATTTGAAGTTTTGTACAAGAAAACTATGGTTGGCAAACTTAAAGGCCCAGTTTCTTTCATTTATCTATTCTTTTTGATATTTTACCCATAGCCAAAAGTATGTGTGAAATGTATGGGAACACCAAAGGGAGAATTATTCATATAACAATTTTAGAGAATGATCTGTTCGTATAATTTTTCGCTTGTTTAAATACGTAGATGCGTTTTTTTACTATGGTGATAGTTATAAAAAATAAAACGGAAAGAAGAGGATGTCCCGTAAGTCCCTGCTGTTCAAGAAAGCCCCGTCATGGAAATCCTTCATCTAATTGGATTTCCATGACGGGGCCCTCTAGAAGTCCACTTCTTCTTTGTACTTATGCAATGTTTTTAGTATGCTTTTTTTTCGGCTTTTGTTTTACTTCTTGCCTGAAAGCCTTCAATAGGCTGTAAGCCATAAAGAGGAGAAAGACACCTAAAGGCAAGGCGCTGACGATAATGGTAGCCTGCATTCCTTGGAGACCGCCCGATCTCATCAAGATAATCGCAATAGCTGCCAAAATAATGCCCCAAGTGAATTTGACAGGGAAAGATGGATTCAAGTTTCCATTCGTCGTTTGCATTCCTAAAACGAATGTAGCTGAGTCTGCTGACGTCACAAAGAAAGTGAAAATAAGAACAAGAGATATAACCGTTAATAAACCGCCGAATGGAAGCTGGTTATAAATGAAAAACAAGGACGTTTCAAAACTTTGTTTCGCGACATCCAACCCTTGAACAAAGTCATAATAAATCCCTGTACCGCCGAATACACCAAACCAAAGAGTACAGACGAGTGTTGGAACAATGACGACAGCCATGATAAATTCGCGTACGGTCCGCCCTTTTGATACACGAGCGATGAATGTGCCGACAAATGGCGTCCAGGAAATCCACCATGCCCAGTAAAAAATGGTCCAGTCTTTAACCCATTGATTATTCTCAGCGTTAAAAGGGGCAAAGCGCAATCCCATGCTTGGAAGGTTCTGAACGTAACTGCCAAAAGTGGTCAAGAACGTTTCCAACACAAACTGAGTAGGGCCGAGTAATAAAAATGAGAAAAACAATACAACCGCCAAAATCATATTGGCATTACTTAAATACTTAATACCTTTTGATACGCCAGTTCCAGCTGAAAGAATGAACACGGCTGTTGTAATGAGAATGATGATGAATTGAATGGAGAAATTGATTGGCAGTCCAAATAAATAGTTCAATCCACTGTTTATTTGAGCGGACCCTAATCCTAATGAAGCGGCAACACCGAAAATAGTTGCAAATACGGCGATTACATCAATTGTATAACCGATAGGCCCCTTCACTTTTTCTCCTAAAAGCGGATATAATGTGGCACTCATAAGTCCGGGTAAGTTTTTGCGGAATTTATAATAGGCGAGCGCTAATGCGACAACGGCATAAATGGCCCAGGCGTGAAAGCCCCAGTGTAAGTAGGTGTAACGCAGCCCCATTTTAGCGGATTCAACCGTCTGGCTGTCTCCGAATGGAGGGTTAGCATAGTGAGAAACGGGTTCAGATACTCCGTAAAAGAGTAGGCCAATGCCCATTCCGGCGCTGAATAACATGGCAAACCAGGTAGGCGTACTAAATTCCGGTTTATCTTCGTCCTTACCGAGTTTAATCTTCCCATAGCGGCTAAATGCAAGAATGAGAGCGAAAATAAAAAAGAATGTGACGGAGAATTGGTAGAACCAGCCGAATTGATCCAGTAAAGTTCCTTGTAATTCAGTCATGGTTTTAATGAGGTTTTGCGGTGCTGCCCATCCCCAGGCAACAAATAAAATAGAGATAGAAAGTGCGATCCAAAAAACAGGTGTTATACTTTTCTTCATGATTTCCTCCTTTATCTATAAATAGCAAATCTATACCATTGTAACATAATATCTATTTCCCTGCTTTCCGCTCGGATAAACCTACATTTTCTTTACATTTAGGTTATATGTTTTCTTTCGTTTGATTCCAAAGGAAAAAGGGAAAACAGTGGTATTGTTTGGTTGGAAAATAAGAGAAGAAAACAGAAATGTAGAAATCAGCCAATCATAGTTTGGGCGATTTTGAGGAATAGAATAGATAAGGAGAGTTCATCTCCGCAATTTCTCAGTGTTTGTCTAAAAGTATATAAGCTAAAGGTGGGAATGAGACTGGATTCACTATTATTTCAATTAATGTTAATCGGAGTCCTTGGGATTGGTTCACAATGGCTTGCGTGGCGTTTTCGTTTGCCGGCAATTGTCATTATGTCCATAGTCGGGTTGCTGGCGGGGCCGTTTCTTGGGATGCTCCATCCGCAAGAAGGATTTGGAGAATTATTTAAACCTATTATTTCAATGGCTGTTGCCATCATTTTATTTGAAGGAAGCTTAAATTTGGATTTCCGTGAAGTGCGCGGGCTGGAACGCCCCGTTTTTCGGATCATAACCATTGGGGCGTTCCTTGCCTGGATTCTGGGTTCGCTTGCTGCCCATTATGTAGCTGGTCTTTCATGGGCTGTCGCATTTGTCATCGGGGGATTATTTATTGTGACAGGTCCGACTGTTATTCTCCCGCTTTTGCGCCAGGCAAAATTAAAGCCGAGGCCGGCCGCCATTTTAAAATGGGAAGGGATTGTGGTAGACCCATTTGGAGCACTGCTCGCTATTTTTGCTTTTGAAATTATTAAATTTTTTGTATTGGAAAAAGCGACAATCGGCTCTCTTCTTTTCTTTTTTATCGCATCCTTTTTGGCTGTCATTTTAGGGTGGATATGCGGTCGGGGAATAGGATGGATGTTTGAACGGGGGCATATTCCGGAATTCTTAAAATCTCCCGTTGTATTTGCGGTCGTCATCGGATGTTTTACGATTTCAGATGAAATTGCCCATGAAACAGGGCTGTTGGCTGTTACGGCGATGGGGATGACCATTGCTAATATGCGTATTGCTTCCATCAACGATATGCGCCATTTTAAAGAGAACATTTCCGTTTTACTTATCTCAGCCATTTTCGTTATGTTGACGGCTTCGCTATCAGTAGAAACGTTATTAACGATTTTTGACTGGAGAATTATCCTGTTCGTGCTGCTCATGCTTTTGGTTGTCCGGCCGTTATCGATTTGGATTTCCACCATTGGCACAGATTTATCGGTTCAAGAAAAAACGCTGATCGGCTGGATTGCTCCTAGGGGAATTGTCGCTTTAACCGTTTCAAGTTATTTTTCAGGGGTTCTGCAAGAGTCGGGGTTTGAAGATGCCCAAGTGCTGACATCCCTTACGTTTGCTCTTGTCTTTGCGACCGTTTGTGCACATGGTTTTTCTCTTGGATGGCTGGCAAAAACGCTGGATTTATCCATTGGAACAAATCCTGGTGTACTCATTGTAGGCGGCAGCCCTTTCAGCACAGGGCTGGCTAAAACATTGAAGCAGCTCGATATCCCTGTTATGATTGTTGATTCATCATGGTATCGTCTTGCCCAAGCACGAAGAGAAGGCATTGCCTCTTATCGGGGAGAAATTTTAGCAGAGCAAACGGAGTATCATTTAGAGATGACTCCTTATGAATATTTGATAGCGGCTACTCCTGTTGATTCCTACAATGCGCTTGTTTGTGCAGCGTTCATTCCTGAGTTTGGAAGAAACAATACGTTTCAACTCAGCCTTCATCATAGACAGGGCGATGATTTAGAAGAGATTGGTCCTGGCATTGGAGGGAGAATTTTATTTAGAGAGGGTCTATCATGGGAAGAATTGAGCGATAAGGTGGAAAGCGGATATGTATTCCGCAAGACGAATATTACGGAACAATACACCTATGACCAATATTTGCATGATCGCGATAATCGTGTAGTACTGCTCTTTATTATCAAATCTTCCGGTCACTTGGAGTTCTTTACATCGGAAGGAAAATTACAAGGCGAAGCGGGAGATACGGTAGTGAGCCTGACCGCCCCGGTAAAGGAAGTACAGAAGATACAGGAAAAGCTGGAGGAAGAGGAACGGCAAAAATAAATCCATTGAAGTTCATAAAAGAGAGGGGATCTTACTGCCCGTTATAGGGCGCAGGTCTTAGAAAGAATTAAAGCTTGCGCTCGTTATAAACCTTTGAATATTCAGGTAAGATAAAGGAAACTTCCATCCGTGGGGATAGGGGAACGCCTGTATTTTAGGATAAAGGCATAAAGGGAAAGAAAACAGATTCTCCTCCTTAAGATAAACGTGATATTCTAAAAGAGGCAGTTTGAAAAGGAATGATTGTAAATATTGTGGGATATTTTCAACTAATGAATGGATAGTAAAATCCCTTGTAAATAAAGAGATGATAGATAGGCTGGAGAGCGTTCTTCAATCAGGTCACTTGAGTTTAAAAGTGATATGAAAATGTTAGTGGAAGGGAGGAGACGGTATGTTGGATAGGGTGAAAACAGATTATGTAAGCTGGATTCTTTTAATCGGCGTTATTCTGTTGCTGCTGGAAATTTCCTTTTTTAATTCAGGGCTCATTTTCTCCCTTCTTATATCGATTGGCTTCATATATTTTGGACGGAAGCGATTACCGCGCAGGTCCGGGAAGCTTTTGGTTTGGTTTGGAGCAATAGCTTTTTTCATTAATATTCTAAGCATGATGACATTCAAGTTTTTTTTATTGGCTATTCTTGTCCACCTTGTCATTCAATTTATCCAATCGAAGAAAAATCCTGTGTCCATTCAGCCCGTCATAAGAGAACAGACAGAAAGTGAGATCGGTGATGGAGAACAGCTGCTGAAGAAAACCCCTCTATTTGAAAATCGACTTATGGGTCGTCAGCAGACTCCTGAACATGTTTATGAATGGAACGATGTGAACATTCAGGCGGGTATTGGTGATACGGTCATTGATTTAAGCTATACCGTGCTTCCTAAAGGGGAAGCGATTATTTTTATCCGAAATTTGGTTGGAAATATTCAAATTCTTGTGCCGTACGAGGTGGAGGTCAGTGTCCATCATTCCACTTGGATGGGGACGGCTAAAATTTTAAATGTCCACCATGCAAAAGTGATAAACGAAGTACTTCAATTCCAAACGCCTCATTATGACACGGACGCACAAAAAGTCAAAATTGTGACGTCTATGATTGTGGGTGACTTAGAGGTGAAGCGCATATGAATACGTTGCAGCGCCAAGTTCTTATATGTGCCGGGTTGTCTCTAGTCACTTTTTTGACGGTTTCAGGTATTTCTTTCATTATGTTTCCATTAGAGAATTGGGGATTGCTGTGGGAGCAGGAAATCATGGATGTGCCGTTTATCATCTTTGTGCCAAGTATCTGTATCGTCATTGGGGTGATAGTTGGAGCGGTCTCTGGCTTTTTATGGCGTAAACAACTCCGTTCGGTTGCGGACGGGCTGCAAGACTTGGAACAGGGCCGGCAAATTGAGGTGCCTGAGGCTTTGGCGTTTGAAGAAATGAAGATTATTTGGGAGAAAGCCGGAAAAATTCAAAAACAAATCACAGAACAAGCGAAACTGTCTCAAAAGCTTGCAACGGAAAAAGCGGAAGACCAGGAAAAACGTATTCAAGAAATTGTGTCACAGGAACGCAATCGACTGGCGAGGGAGCTGCATGATTCTGTGAGCCAGCAATTATTTGCAGCTTCTATGCTTATGTCGGCCATTAATGAAGGAAAGCCGCTTTCTGATGACCGCGAAACGAAGCAGTTAAAAATGGTGGAAGAAATGATCCATCAATCCCAGCTTGAGATGCGCGCTTTATTGCTTCATTTACGTCCTGTTGCACTGAAAGGGAAATCCCTTCAGGAAGGAATGCAGGAATTGCTGGTCGAATTATCACAAAAAGTGCCGATGAACATTAAATGGAAAATTGAACCGCTGCCTTTGGATAAGGGAATTGAAGATCATTTATTCCGTATTCTGCAAGAGTCCGTTTCTAATACGCTTCGACATTCGAAAGCCACATCGCTGGAAGTTTTGCTGATTAAGCGGGATGACCTTCTCATTTTGCGGGTGGTGGATGACGGGGTCGGTTTCGATGTCGAGACAACAAAAGCAGGTTCATACGGCTTGCAAAATATGTATGAACGAGCGGTTGAAATCGGCGGCACAATGAAAATGGTCAGTGTGAAAAATAAAGGAACACGTCTTGAGGTCAAAGTACCGATGGTGTCTTTAGAGGGTGAAGAAGATGATTAAAGTGTTGTTTGTTGATGATCATGAAATGGTAAGGATCGGTGTGTCTTCCTATTTATCCGCCCAGCCTGACATTGAAGTAATAGGAGAGGCGGAAGATGGAACCGAAGCGGTCGGAATGGCCCTGGAGCTTCGCCCGGATATCATTTTAATGGATTTGGTAATGAAACGAATGGATGGGATTGAGGCGACGAGGAAAATCATTGAAAGCTGGCCGGAGGCAAAGATCATTATTGTCACCAGCTTTTTGGATGATGAGAAAGTATATCCCGCACTGGAGGCGGGCGCAACAAGCTATATGCTGAAAACATCAAAAGCGAGTGAAATTGCGAATGCGGTTAGAGCAACATATCATGGACAATCTGTGCTGGAGCCGGAAGTAACAGGGAAAATGATGATGAAAATGCGTAAAGGAAACGTCCAGCTTCCTCATGAACAGCTGACCGCACGCGAGATGGAGATTTTACTGCTGATGGCGCAAGGGAAGACCAATCAGGAAATTGCGGATGAATTGTTTATCGCTTTAAAAACGGTGAAAACACATGTCAGTAATATTTTAAGTAAACTCGAAGTGCAAGATCGAACACAAGCGGTCATTTATGCCTTTAAGCACGAGTTGGTGAAGTAAGAAGACTGACTGGAAGGCAGAACATTTAACCAGACTATAATTAGAAGAGGATACTATGTCTAATATAAGGGCATATATCCTCTTTTTTCATACATATGGGAATGCATAATCATATATTGAAAGTATGGTCTAATGTGTATTTAATAATAAAAAACGTATGTTTGTTAGTTAAGGGACGTAGCCTGCAGAAGGAGGTAAAGAAGGATCTTGTTATTCAACAAACGGACCATATAATGGAACAAAATCTTTAAAGAAAATTGGATATTTATTTTGAATATAGATGAGATTGTGAAAGATTTTACTATCAGAGCAGGTTATTTAATAAGGGAATTAAAAAGAGGATATAGTACATACCGTATCCTCTAATCTTTTGTTGCATACAGTAGTCCGTTGTAGGTGCAGCATTAACAGAAAATGATGTTATTCATGAGTAATTCTGGAGCCAAGGCCAGCAGCGACAAGCGAATACTCTCAAGATTTTTTCAACTGATTTCCCTCGTTATTTCTCAAGTATTTTTCCGTAAAAAGTCCGGCTCCTAATGGAGTATTATCAATTTAAAAGCTACAGCTACAAAATAATCTGGAATTGAGGGGCTTAAAGACTTATTGATCTAAATCTATACTTCCTTAGTTATATCATACTTTAACAACTTTTGTTGGTCATAAATTTTTTCAAAAAGAATTCCTGTTAAATAGTAAAACACGAGGCCAAAACAAATGTGAATAAGTGTAAATGCAGTACCAAACGAAGTGAATTCATATACTAGAACTGGCAATTTTACTGTTGACCAAGCGCCTAAGAAAAACACTATATAGCGGACACTGGCTCCTTTTTTCAATAAAAGTACTGCAATTGGAAAGGCTATATAAAGAGGGCCTGCAGCTACTGTTGCTAATAATAAGGTGAAGAAGACACCATATATACCTGATTTTTCACCCATATATCGAATGAGTGATTCTTTCTTTACCCATTGATCCAATAATCCCACTAATATGAATATAGGAGGAAGTAGGAATAACATATCCAAAATACTTTTACCAGTTAACTGAACTGTTTTCATAGCAATAGCTTGATCCGTAAGTGCAATAAGAAAAAGCCCTAATAATAAAATGAAAAAGAACTGATATCTTTTTAGTTTTGTCATGTCATCACCACCCAAATAATCAATGCAAATAGAAGAGACATTATTATGGCAGATATATTTCGTGCATAAGCAAAACTTCGTCCAAAAGTTTTTTGTTCCATAGATAAAGTTGCAAGTCCTACAGACATTAATGTCGACATTAATACTGCTACTTGTGGAAGAGCAGCACCATTTTGAACTAATGTATGCCCGAGAGGAAAGACGATAAAGCTTGGAACTAAAGCAATTGAGCCAATGATTGTTGAATAAATGATGCCTAGTAAGCCAGAATTTTCGCCAATAATTGAAGAAATAAGGGACGGTGTCAATAAAGATAATGCTAGCCCAACAAAAAGCATAATAGCTAATAAATCCGGTAAAACATTGCGAAACATTTTCCATGAACTTAATAAGGCTACCTTTGTTTTATGTTTGTCTTTTATGAAGGAAATACCCAAATAAATAGTGGCTATAGTATAGAGAATAATTCCATTAATCATTATTTTGAACCTTCCATTCTTTATATCTTTCTTGGAAAAACGATAAATTTTTAATTTTTTCTTCAATATCTATTTGAAAATCTTCTAATTTTCTTTTTCCAACTGTAGTGATTCTGTACATCCTTATCGGTTTATCTCGATGAGATGTATCCAGATAAGACTCAACAGCACCTTCTTCCTCTAACTTTTTTAGTGTGCGATATAATATGGCACTATCAATTGGATTGATGGGAAGCTCTTCCTCACATCTTTGCAGAAGTTTCCCTCCATAGTTATCTCCCTCTGTTAAAAACAGCAAAAGAAATGCACCTGTATGTCTCCCTGTATGTTTCATGAAATATATAACCTCCTAATTTTAATGTAAAAATTTTTTTCGGTAACATAATACTGTTAATAACAGTATGCTGTCGTAAACAGTATTGTGTCAATTTTTTTCTCTGTGATAACAAAAAAATTAGAATGTGAAGAATTGTACTCTTTTTTATGTTTAGGACTAGATTATGGAATAAGACATATTGAGCTAGAGGAAGAGAGTCCATCAATGTTATTGTTATGAAAAGTAATGAAGATAAGTTCTAAATTAGGTTGATAATGATTAATGGAGGTAACTATGAAATACGAAATCATACTATTCGATGTTGATGATACATTATTTGACTTCAGTATGTCGGAAAGAGAAGCACTACATAAAGCTTTTGTAGAGTTCGGATTGCCTACGGGCTTGGCGGAATATGAAGCCAACTATAAAGAGATTAGCAAGGGATTATGGAGAGGTTTGGAACAGGGGCTTACTACTCTATCAGAACTGGGAGTAGAGAGATTTAGGAGGTTGTTCCTTGCGCATGAGCTTGAAATCAACGCAGATACGTTCAACAGTATTTATCTTGGATATTTGGGCAAGGAAACACATCTTGTACAGGGAGCCGTAGAATTATGTGACAATCTTGCCGGCTGTCGGCTGGCCATTATAACAAACGGATTCACGGATGTGCAGACATCAAGAATTGGGAGCTCTCCTCTCTGTAATACTTTTGAACATATTATTATTTCTGAAGAGGCTGGATTTCAGAAGCCCGAAAAGGGTATTTTCGATTATGCGTTTTCCAAACTACAGATTACAGATAAAACTAAAGTGTTGATCGTGGGCGATTCTTTGACCTCTGATATTCAGGGAGGGATAAATTACGGGATTGACACCTGCTGGTTCAATCCGCATCTTAAGGAAAACAATATAGGAATTAAGCCGACGTATGAGATCCGTGAGTTGACGGATCTCATAAAGATTACAGGGATGATGGATAGTTGAGAGATTTTGATCGAACCGTTCAAGAGATTGCATAGCTGCTTCAGTATTTCTATTCCCTTGTTGAACTCGGGCTATAGTTTGATAAGCACGAGCTCCCTTCAATAGCCTAAATAATATTAATTCTCTTCTATAATCGGACGCTTATCTGTGATAAGGTAAGTGTCTTTTTTATTGAAAAATTAATTGTCTTAGTCAAAATGTTTTGAAATAATTGGTATTAATTAACAGAACAGTTTAGATGATGGAAAAATAACAGGTAAAGAGTTGATGGATTAATGCGTTTTTTGTTGAAATAACTGAGGAGTTCAATTAGGAACAAATCGAAAGCTGCCTATTTAGGTGGCTTTTTCATTTTCTTGAATGTATGAATTTACATAAGAACTTACATTCAATAAATCCCTTAACCAAAAGCTAACCTGGCTTCTGTAACTAACCAGCTAATAGAAACTTTAATGATCTTCAACAATAAGGCACTTTAGTCGAACAAGAAGTTAAGGGTAATACATATTAAACCTGTCTAATATGTATCACCTTTTATTTTTTATGACTTTTTACAATTTAGGTCTTGATAAAAAATCGCCTTTCAGTCAGCCTTTTTGCAATGAATAGCCATGGAGAAACCGTTCAGCTTGAGATTTCGATGACGTTTTTCGTGGTTGAAGAAAGTCAAATGGTCATTCTATTCCTAAAAAAGGAGCGTTTTTTGTTTAGCCCATTAAAGTCCATGTAATGGTACAATAAAGAAAACTTTCCATCAGATGGGAGTTGAGCTGATGATGTTTTTTTGCAAGCGCTTGCTCCATCTTATCGGAGAAGCTAATCACTTGCATTGTAAGGAGGTAGAAGAATGTTATTAGTAGAGGATTGGATGACGAAAGATCCAATAATGCTATTGGAGGACCAAACCTTAGCAGAAGCGATATTGGTGCTTTCAGGCAGTTCCTTACATGCCCTGCCTGTTGTGAATACGTCAGGCCGGCTGGCAGGGATTATTTCAAAGGATGAAATAATAAATAGTTTAATCAATCATACTGTACCAGAAATAAAAATAAGAACAATTATGAAGGTGAGCCCTTTGAGTGTTTCGGCAGCCTCATATATAGAAGAGATAGAAGATGATTTTTCTCATGGCTTTATACCTGTCATAGACAAGGAGCAGAAACTGTCAGGTATATTAACAAGCGAGGATAAAATAAAAGCGCTCACTAAGAAGATGCATGAAATAAAAGAAAAGTTCGAAGAAGCAAACCATATGCTTGAAACATTGAAAATTGTATTGGACACAGCATATGAGGGAGTAGTCGTCATTGATTCAAAGGGAATCATCCGTGATTTCAATAAAGCTTACAGCCAGTTTATCGGAGTGACAAGAGAAGAAGCCATCGGAAAACATGTAACAGAAATTATCGAAAATACAAATTTGCATGTAACGGTGGAAACCGGCATTCCGGAAAGAGGCTATATCCAAAATATAATGGGCCAAGATATGATTGTCCACCGTATTCCCATTTGGCGGGATGGAAAAGTGGTAGGCGCTATAGGGATGCTTATTTTTCAAGGGGTTTCTGAAATTTATCATATTCTGAACAGAATTCAAGATCTGTCACGAAACGTCGATACGAAAGGTCGCTTGCCGGTTTCAGAGCCGTCTTCCCGTGTCAGTGAATTTACATTTGACGGCATTGTTGGAAGGAGTCCTGAAATATTAAGAATCAAACGGTTAGCATCCAAGGCATCCCGGGTACCGAGCACCGTTTTGATTACAGGGGAAAGCGGAACGGGAAAGGAAGTTTTCTCAAAATCGATTCATGGAGCGAGTCTTTATAACAAGGGGAATTTTGTGAGTGTGAACTGTGCGGCTATTCCGGAGCATTTGCTGGAGGCGGAATTATTTGGATATGAGGAAGGGTCTTTTACAGGAGCTAAAAAAGGCGGGAAAATCGGAAAGGTTGAATTGGCTCATCAGGGGACCTTGTTTTTGGATGAAATCGGGGACATGCCTCTCTATATGCAAGCGAAGATTTTAAGAGTTTTAGAAGAGAGAGTGGTAGAAAGAGTAGGAGGCTTAAAGAAAACGGAGGTCGACGTAAGAATTATTGCCGCTACGAATAAAAACTTAGAGGAAATGGTAAAGAAAGGACAATTTAGAGAAGATCTCTTTTTTAGGCTTAATATCATTCGAATTCACATTCCTTCTTTACGGGAAAGAAAGAGCGATATCCCCTATCTAACCTCTTATCATATGGAAAGAATCTGCCGGAAGTTCCAAATCGAAAAAAAGGAGTTTGCAAAAGAAGCGATGGATGCTTTTATGGATTATTCATGGCCGGGAAATATAAGAGAACTCGTCAATACGCTGGAAATGCTCATGGGTCTCGTGGATGGTCCTATTATAAAGCGGGGACATTTACCGGAAGTATTCCTTGGTTATAAGGAGCGGCAGCCAGAAATGACAGAAAACCCCGAAAATAGAAGTGGAGAAAAGGAAAGTAACAGGCAAAGCAATTGGCGGGATGTGGTTGCCCACGAAGAGAGAACGGCTATTCAAAGAGCGTTAATTGAGGAGCGAGGAAATAAAGCGGCTGTTGCTCGAAAATTAGGGATTCATCGTTCCACTCTCTATGAAAAAATGAAAAAGTACGAGCTGGTTTAAAAGAAAGGTATTGTCGGTTATTTGTAGTGTTTTTGTACAAAAGTGTCGGGTTTATGTCTATTTATCCGACATCCAAAAGTCTTTATATTCAAAAAAATATTGAAATCGCTTACAATTATAAGTTGGCATGAGACTTGCATAATTATATGGGTGGGGGACATGTAATATGAGTTTATGAACAAAGGGGGATGTTAGAGATGAGTTTTCATCAATTACTCATGCCAAACAATATTTTGTACGGAAAAGATTCTTTTGCTGAAATCGGGAAACTGGCAAAAGAGTTGGGACAAAAGGTACTCATTATTAGTGATCCAATTATGGATAAAATCGGAAATGTAGAGTTGTGCGAAAAGTATTTGCAAGAAAAGGGTGTTCCTTATGCCAAATACTTGGGTGTCGACTCTGAACCGACAGATGTCCATGTAGACGAAGCCCTTGCCATTTGCCGGGAAGAGGCTTGCGATGTCGTTGCAGCAGTCGGCGGCGGCAGCTGCATTGATACGGCCAAAGCTGTGGCAGTTCTCGTAACCAATGGCGGACATATTCGAGACTATTATGGCGGGAAAAAAGCATTTGATAAAAAGCTCCTTCCGCTTATCGCTGTTCCAACTACTGCAGGGACAGGATCTGAAGTGACCGCGGTGACGGTCATTACTGATACGAAACATGATATTAAGATGATGCTTAAACAGCCCGGGTTGATGCCTGCTGCAGCAATCGTTGATCCGATGCTTACGCTTTCATGCCCGTCGGCTGTCACGGCTGCTACAGGGGTAGACGCTTTATGCCATGCAATTGAAGCCTTCATCTCCAAACGCTCACAACCTGTGACGGACACACTGGCTTTAAAAGCGATTGAGCTCATTACAGAAAATATCCGAAAGGCTTATGAAGATGGTAAGGACATCGAGGCAAGGGATAACATGGCACTCGGTTCAATGTTGGCTGGTATGGCATTTTCAAATGCTTCTGTTACGTTAGTACATGGAATGTCCCGGCCGATTGGCGCAATGTTTCATGTTCCGCACGGTGTGTCAAATGCCATGCTCCTTCCGGCAGTACTGGAATTCACAAAAGGGGAAGCACAGGGACGGTTGGCAGTCATTGGCCGCCTAGTGAAGCCTGAGACAAGAGATCTTTCCGACAGGGAAGTAGTAGCAGAAACCGTAAAAGAAATTAAGAAACTATGTCTTGATTTGAATATTCCCAATCTTAAGACATGGGGTGTGGATAGAGCACCATTTGAAAAGGTTCTGTCCAAAATGGCAACAGATGCTATTGCGAGTGGAAGTCCAGGAAATAATCCTCGGGTTCCTACTCATGAAGAGATTGTTCAGCTTTACCAAGTTTGTTATGAATACGACTTTAGCGAGAAAACAGAAACGTCGTTTACAAGCTGAAAGGGGTAGGGATTATGTTGGGGATGGTAGGATTAATCGGTTCTTTAGCGTTGCTTATATACATGACTATGAGGGGTATCAACATTATTATCGCCGCTATTGCCAGTTCAGTAGTGTTAACACTAGCAGGGGGACTGAACTTGCAAGAGGCATTAATGAAGAATTATATGGAAGGTTTCACAGGGTATTTTGCAAGTTGGTTCCTTATCTTTTTAGCAGGGGCTATATTCGGTAAAGTGATGGAGGATACAGGTTGCGCTGATTCCATAGCCAACTGGGTAAAAGAGAAATTCGGTGCTAAGCATGCCGTGCTGGCTGTTGTAGCGGCTTGCGCCATTATGACATTCGGGGGAGTAAGCTTATTTGTCGTCGGTTTTTCCGTGTATCCTATTGCAGTTTCATTGTTCCGACAATCAAATACGCCGCATCGGTTCATTCCGCCTGCGATGGTGTTTGGTTCCGTTGCCTTTACGATGACATCGCCGTATTCACCTGAAATTCAAAATATTATTCCGACTGAATTCTTTGGTACAACTCCTTCCGCAGGAGGCTGGATTGGAATCTTGATTGGTGTGCTAATCGCAATTTCCGGTGCTTTTTATTTAAATCGTGTCGTCGAGAAAGCGAAAGCAAACGGAGAAGTGTTTTCGTTGCCTCCAAAAGCTGACGGTTCTGCCGCTGTTCCGGACGAGGTAGCCCATGAAATCGCCGCGACGGTGGAGGCGCGTCAAGGAATGACCAATCGTCAACTGCCAAATATAATATTTGCCATCCTTCCGTTGGCCAGCGTTATTGTCCTTTTAAATATTTTATCCAAGTTTATTGATCCTACAGCTGCCGGTTTAGCTTCCCTTATGATGGGGATTGCGCTTTGCTGGATCTTAAACGCTAAATTTATCCGCAAGTTTTGGGGAGCGCTCGCAAACGGGTCTCAAGATGCTCTTGTTGCGGTTGCCAATACATGTGCGGTAGTTGGTTTCGGGTCTGTAGCGAAAACGGTTCCGGCGTTCCAAGTAGCAGTAGACGGCCTTTTAAGTATTCCAGGACCTGAATTCCTTGGATTGGCTATTGGTGTTACGGTCATTTGCGGAATGACAGGCTCGGCATCTGGGGGATTAGGAATAGCACTTCCGATTTTAGCTCCAATTTATATGGCAAAAGGCCTCGACCCAGGAGCGATGCATCGTATATCGACGCTGGCGTCCGGCGGTTTAGATTCGCTTCCGCATAACGGCTATATCGTGACAACCATTCGTGCCGTATGTAATGAAACACATAAGAGAACGTACAAACATATCTTCGTCCTATCAGTCGTGATTCCGATGATTGCCTTATTGTTGGCAGTTGTTTTATATTCAATCTTTTAAAAAATTACTAAACTTATATTTTTTTAAATTGAAAGGGGAATGTTCATTATGACAACAGAAGCAAAAGTTCAAACGTTAAAAAACTTTATCGGCGGGGAATGGATTGAGTCTGCGTCCGGAAAAACAGAAGTCGTTCCAAATCCAGCGACAGGTGAAGCATTGGCATATGTTCCGATTTCCAGTCGCGAAGATCTAGACCATGCTGCAGAAGTGGCTAAAGAAGCTTACAAAACATGGAGCAAAACGGCAGTGCCTCGCCGTGCACGTATTTTATTCCGTTATCAGCAGCTCCTTATTGAAAACTGGGATGAATTAGCCAAACTAGTTACATTAGAAAATGGTAAAAGTTATGAGGAAGCATATGGAGAAGTACAAAGAGGAATCGAGTGTGTGGAATTTGCTGCAGGAGCTCCAACTTTAATGATGGGCAGTCAGCTCCCTGACATTGCGACAGGAGTCGAATCCGGCATGTATCGTTACCCGATCGGGGTTGTTGGAGGGATTACACCATTCAACTTCCCGATGATGGTACCGTGTTGGATGTTCCCGCTTGCGATCGCGTGCGGAAATACGTTCATTTTAAAACCGTCTGAGCGCACTCCGCTATTGGCTAATCGTCTGGCGGAACTATTTACGGAAGCCGGACTGCCAAAAGGCGTATTGAATATCGTTCACGGTGCACATGATGTCGTGAATGGAATATTGGAGCATCGGGACATTAAGGCTGTATCATTTGTCGGTTCTCAGCCTGTAGCGGAATATGTATATAAAACAGGAGCGGCTAACGGTAAGCGTGTGCAAGCATTAGCAGGAGCAAAAAATCACTCCATCGTCATGCCGGATGCGGATTTGGATAATACAATTTCCAATATCATCAATGCGGCTTTCGGTTCCGCAGGCGAGCGCTGCATGGCTTGTGCCGTGGTAGTCACTGTCGGCGACATTGGTGATGCAGTGGTGGCGCGTTTACAGAAGGCGGCAGAGGAAATCAAAATCGGCAATGGTTTAGATGAAGGGGTGTTCCTCGGGCCGGTTATTCGTGATTCCCATAAAGAACGTACGATTAAATACATCGAAATCGGTGAGAAGGAAGGTGCAGTTCTTGTACGTGATGGCCGTCAAGATGCTGCGACAAACGGCAGCGGCTACTTTGTCGGACCGACCATTTTTGACCAAGTGAAGCCAGGTATGACCATCTGGCAAGACGAAATCTTTGCTCCTGTTCTTTCAATCGTACGTGCAGAAAGTTTGGATGAAGCGATTGACATCGTGAACCAATCAGAATTTGCGAATGGTGCTTGCTTATATACAGACAGCGCGAAAGCTGTTCGCCAATTCCGTGAAGATATTGATGCAGGCATGCTTGGAATCAATCTCGGAGTTCCTGCACCGATGGCATTCTTCCCGTTCTCGGGCTACAAAAGCTCTTTCTACGGCGACCTTCATGCAAATGGACGTGATGGAGTAGAGTTTTATACTCGCAAAAAAATGGTAACAGCCCGCTATTAAAAATCCACATGAAACATTGGACATGGGTAAAAATCACTCATGTCCAATGTTTTATGCATAAGCAGTTCTTTTTAGATGATTCAGGATACGAGAACAAAAAAGCTGTAATTAGTTAAAAAGATGGATAGATGGTGACACCGGCGTATTTGGTCGGTGTCTCTCTTTTTACAGAAAACAGTAAAGGAGAGGGGGCGCAGATGGCGTATTTTAGTGAATTAAAAGGTCAATGCGGTTGCTCTTACTTTTATTGAAACAGATTTTACGAAGAACATGTTTGCCGACCAAGATTTTTATCGTGATGTGATGAGCCGTATTCTTTTAGGTAAAATGCCTAAACCTTCTGATGTAACGGGAGCCGTTTTGTTCCTTGCTTCAAATATGGCCAATTTCATTACGGGAGAAACGATTAAGGTGGACGGCGGGTGGACAGCTATATGAATCCAGCAATAGAGAGATTAGCAATACTAGGTGCGGGAACAATGGGCCATTCGATTGCCATATCCAGCTACTTATTTAAGGACTTAAGCGTCCATCAAGAATCACTTTCCAAAACGAGAGAATTGGTTAACAAAGGAAACTACGGACAAAAAACAGGAAAAGGACTTTACCATTGGTACCGTGAACAGTCGCAAGCAATGAATGAAGCACGCGAACGAGAACTCGTATACTGGCTGAAAAAAGACCTTGATTTACAAGGCATTAAGACCACTACTTAATTTTTTTACGTTTTATATCAATCTTTATTCTATTCCTGCTTTTCTGTTCTTCCGCCTTGAAGAAACTTATACGTAAATCATGGGTTGTGTATGGTTACATACACGACCCATGATTTATATAGTAAAAAAATGTTGCTATTTCTCGTTAAATAATATAAATTAATATAATGTTATGAAAAATCGAATAAAATAGATTTCTTATCAAGAGAGGTCGAGGGTATGGCCCTAAGACGCCTCAGCAACCACCAATGAGCAAATTCATTGGAAAGGTGCTAAATCCAGCAAGTTTTTAAAACTTGAGAGATAAGAGGAATGGCTGTGTGTGAATGTAAAAGTCTTCTTCTTTAAAGAAGGCTTTTTCTTTTTGTGGTCATGAAACGATTATAAGGAGGTGATTCTTTGCCAATCAAGATACCACAACTTCTTCCTGCCAGAGAGATACTTGAAAAAGAAAAAATCTTTATCATGGATGAAGATCGTGCCGCAAGTCAAGATATTCGACCGTTGAACATACTGATTTTAAACCTAATGCCCGAAAAAGAGAAAACAGAAGCACAACTGCTAAGATTGTTGGGGAATACGTCGCTTCAAGTCAACGTTTCTTTTTTAAAGACTACGACATACAAGTCTAAAAATACAAGTCAATATCATTTAGAGCAGTTTTATCAAGAGTTTGCAGAAATCAAAGACAAAAAATTCGATGGCATGATTATTACCGGTGCCCCAGTCGAGCATTTGCGATTTGAAGAGGTAATCTATTGGGAAGAACTAACGGAAATTATGGAATGGACAAAAAGTAATGTCACTTCCACTCTGCATATTTGTTGGGGATCTCAAGCCGCACTCTATTATCACTTTGGGATAGGGAAATATCCATTATCCCAAAAGCGATCAGGGGTATATTCACATACAGTGATAGAGCCGGAGGAAAAACTATTAAGAGGATTTGATGATGTGTATTTGGCACCTCATTCCAGACATACCGATGTTGACATCGAAGAAATCAACCGCTGTTCCGCTCTTACCTTATTGTCTGCATCGGAAGAAGCGGGGCCTTTTATCATCAGCGCTGAAAACGGAAAACAAATTATGATTACGGGCCATCTGGAATATGATTCAAGTACTCTTGCTGAAGAGTTCGAGAGGGATATACAAAAAGGGATGGAAATTCCAATGCCAGAGCACTATTTTCCGAATGACAACCCCAAGAATGTACCGCTGAATAGATGGAGATCACATGCCCATCTATTATTTTCCAACTGGTTAAATTATTATGTTTATCAGCAGACACCTTATGAATGGAGATAATCCAAAAAATATGTCTAAAGAAAAATCATCTGCCTTCGAAAAGGCAGATGATTTTTCAATGACCAGCTGGCATGGTTTTATACCGATACATCCCTTTTCATGAACACAAGCCATGAAAGAGTTTGGAATAGAGTAAAATAGATGAGAAGCATTAAAATGGAAAAACCGAGAGACATGCCGGAAAACAACGGGTCGCCCCCACTGAAATAGGGAGTCAGATCTGTGTTAGCGAATAAGACGTATTTCCCCCATTCGAAATTAAAATGATATAAAATGTCCACAATGGGTTTTCCCATAAATGTCAAGAAAATGGCGAGGCCAATGGATAACGAACTGCTGCGAAAGACGGTTGAGATCATAAAGGCAAATGTGACCATCATTAAAATTTCAATGAATTGCAGACAATATGTACTTGTCACTTTCCCAAACATAAAGAGGCCGCCTCCCCCTGGGCCGAAAAAAATCAAGCCAAAAAGAAGGGAGGAAAAAAACAGGACAAACATAATCGTCCATGTAAAGAAGAGAACCGCAATGTATTTGGAAAACAAAATCTTTGCCCTTGTGGCAGGGCGGATGAGCAATAGCTTGATTGTTCCCCATGAAAATTCACTCGCGACGATATCTCCAGCAATAATGACCGCAAATACTTGAACAACCCACAACAGATTGACGCTTGATAAGGTGAAGTCCCACATTGTACTTAAAGAGGCTGCCTGTTGCAGTACGTTTTTCATAAAGATGGCTGTTAAGAAATTGATGAGGACAATAAGGCCAATAAGAAACAATGTGCGAGTCCGAAGGAAAATCTTCATATTTTCATTTTGGACGAGGGAGAAGAGGTTATTCATGATGGATTCCTCCCGTCATTTCCAAAAAACGTTCCTCTAACGTTTTTTCCATCGATTTGATTTCAAATACTTTAATGCCGTATTGAACAAGCTTTTGATTCAGATTCGCGATGTCTTCTTTTGAAAGGTTCGTTTCAAAACCGGTTTCAAGTTTCTCTATCGCCAATTCGGTATCAAGTTGCTCGAGGAGATCATATGTCCTTGCGCAATCATCCACTTCGAATTGTACGCGACGCTTTTCCGAGTTTTCGGCCATTTGTCTCACTGCTTTCACATCGAGCAGCCGTCCATCTTGAATGATGGCTACCCGATCGCACATTAACTCCATTTCCGATAATAAATGGCTCGAGACAATAACGGTCGTTCCTTCCGTTTCCGTCAAATGATGGAGATAGCTTCTTAGTTCTCTAATGCCTGCTGGATCAAGGCCATTTGTCGGTTCATCCAAAATGAGAACAGATGGTTTATGGAGCAGTGCCTGGGCGACGCCAAGCCGTTGGCGCATCCCCAATGAGTACGTTCTGACTTCATCGTCAATCCGGTCTTCGAGCTTGACCAACTCAATGACCTGATCTATTCTGTCCGCTGTTACATCGGGCAGCATTCGTGCAAAGTGCACAAGATTTTGATAGCCTGTAAGAAATTTATACAGCTCCGGGTTCTCGACAATCGCCCCAATATGATGCATCGCTTCGGTAAACTGCTTCTTTATATGCAGTCCATTCACGAAAATATCACCGCTTGTCATGTTTATCAGGCCGACAATCATACGAATAATCGTTGTTTTGCCTGCTCCGTTAGGACCGAGCAGCCCAAATACTTCTCCTTTTTTTACGCTAAAGGATACATCGTCAATAATCATTTTCTTGCCAATTTTTTTTGTTGCGTTTCGAATTTCTAATGCGTGTTCCATCAAAAAACTCCTTAATCGCTAAATATCATGTTCTATTATACTCCATAAAAACAGACCTCTCAAAAAGTCATTCGCTCTTTTAATTAAATAGACTAAAATACAAAGGTGATAACTATGTTCAATATGAGGGTATATCTCCTTTTAGATACCATTATCTTATATAATATGAAGTCTATTTAAAAAAGTTGGGGTATGGTCAAATACCAAAAAAACGTTAAAACTACCAGTTTAAATAGCTTTTTTTCTATATAGATCGATTTAGAAAATTCGACATGACCAAAGAACGGTCACGCCGAATTTTCTAGACCTAAGCGGCTGACACCCCCCCTTGCGGGGTTGGCGCCATCCGCATAGGTGAACCCTTGAGGGCGAATTCAAGTTGTCTGGCTCTCCGATTGTGATGCTCCTCGATGAAATGAAGATGTGTCGAATTATTAAGTGGAATATATATATAACCGTCCATTGCTAATTGAAGACTATTATGTAATTTCTAAATGAGGCTGATCAAGTAGCTCCTACTTTTGTTTTGATTGCTTAAACCACTATATTATCTCATTTTTAAATCGGTTTTGATTATAAATGGGTTTCTTGTAGTAAATGTTTAACAACATCTAAAATATGTAGTTAGAGTTGCAGACAGAGAAGTGTGAGGCCATTTTTTAGGTGAAAAATGTGTTAAATAATTAAGCTCTATGATGGTACAAATCTTGTGAATTTGAATTTACTATTAATACATAATACAGCAAGATATCCTATATGTTTCTCTATGCTCCTTTTTATCGTGTAGATGAAATTATAGGATTATGAGTAATATCTTTGGATAAAAAGGAGGAGGGAGGGGTAGTTATGAATAGAAAAATTGTCAATTCTAATAGTATGTACAACCAATATGTAAAAAAAAGACTGTATGAAAAGAGAAGGTGTGTTCTGCCAGCTTCACCAAAAGGGTGTCCCGATATTTACCCAGGAAAGCCTATAGCACCCAAGCTTTTAAAGGCAGATACTTTGCAGTACGTTACCATCTCTGATGGTGTAAAAAGGATTTATACAAATCAGGATGGATTAACGGGATATGGTAATACAGGGATTCTTAATCCGAATTCTGTGTCTTATATAAACTTATTTATAAACGCTATGCTGCAACCTCCCATTCTTTATCAGGTTCAGGAAGGTGTTCTCGTCTTAACATCACAGGATATCCCTAAGCAAGGAGTGCCTATTATTCTCCAATTTATAATGATTTATGAATCATAGATACAGAAAATCTTGGGATAAAGTTATTAAAGTGGTTTAGAAATTAAAAAGTAGAAAGAGCTGGGAATTACATAAGCTCTCTCTACTTTTTGGATTTATGTTGCGACAGTTGTAGTTGAAGTTGGAGCGTAGTTGACTACTTCTAATACGACAGGTGTGTCTTGTAATATTGGATCTCCACCTGCAGGTACAGCGAAGGCAAGTGATCCAACACCCGTCGCTCCAGGTGTATAGATTGAATTTCCTTCCATTTGCAAAACACCGTTAATGTAGACATTGAAATAACTGTTATTAGTAGCTAATGTAGGAAGGGCAGTAGCTGCTGTACCGTTATCTTGAAAAAAAGAAGCTGCATCTATTGTTAATGTACTTCCAGCAATTGTTGGGGCTGTCGTTACATAGAAAAATTTCTCAGGGTTTGGAACAGCGTTTGTCGTAGTGGAAGCTGTAACGAGAAGTTTCATAAGTTGTAGCATTAATATCATCTCCTTTCTTTAAAAAGCATGAACATCGTACTATTAATTTATGTTTTTGGAAGAATATTTGTAATAGACAAACTAATTAACTTTTATAAAAGCTTGTTGTTTGCTCTATAGATTTTAGGATGACAATTAAAATGTAATTGAAAGGGTTGGTATAAGGAATAATGAGAAGAGCAGAGTGAGATAGTTATATGTAGAGAATTTGTTCTACCTTTAAAGAAAAAGCCTCTTGTTTTATTTTCGGAAGGTTACTATAATGGTAGTAACTTTATTGGAGGTAATGATACAATGAATTTTCGAGTTTACATCTTGGCCATTTCAGCGTTCATTGTTGGAATCGTTGAGCTTATAATCGGGGGAATCCTTGACCAAATTGCAGCTGACTTGCATATTTCCATCAGTAAGGCAGGTCAGCTTATTTCTGTGTTCTCTTTAGCTTTTGCCATTTCATCTCCCATCTTGCTGAATGCAACGGCAAAAGTAGAGAGGAAAAAGTTATATTTATGGACATTATTCTTTTTCTTGATTGGAAATTTGATGGCTGTGTTCAGTCCTAATTATACCGTCTTGCTGCTTTCGAGAATCGTGTCAGCGGCAACTGCCTCTTTATTAATTGTCCTTTCTGTTACTGTTGCTTCAAATCTTGTAAAGCCGGAATATAAAGGAAGAGCGATTGGCGTGATTTATATGGGAGTCAGCGGATCGCTTGTATTGGGTGTACCCCTTGGAATGATGCTGGGGAATCTATATGGTTGGAGAGCTCCGTTTGTATTGATTTCGGCCTTGACCGTTGTAGCGGCTGCGAGTATTTTCCTCTTTTTGAAAGAAACACCGCCTAATCCGATCGTTCCGTTACGTGAACAATTAAAAGCTCTAAGAAACTCCAAAATCATAAGTGCGCAGCTCATCTCAGTTTTGATGCTCACAGGGCATTTAACGTTATATGCCTACTTCACTCCGTTTTTACAGTCTGCTTTGCATTTAGATGCAACCATGATCAGCGTCATGTATTTTGTGTTCGGTCTCGCCGCGGTTGTTGGGGGAGGAATGGGCGGTTTCGCGTCTGACAAGCTTGGAATTGGACGATCTCTGTTGACGATCATTCCATTGTTTGCGATCGCGATGATTTTAATGCCAATTGCAACAAAAGCACCATTTTGGGTCTTTTTAATCGTGATGATTATATGGAGTGCGTTGAGTTGGTCGGTTTCTCCGGCGCAGCAAAATTATCTTATTCAAATCGCTCCTAAAACGGCCGATATCCAACTCAGCATCAATAACTCTGCTTCTCATATCGGAATTGCTGCCGGATCGGCCGTTGGTGGTCTCGTCATTGAAAAAAGCTCGGTCATGTACAATTCATGGGTTGGAGTCCTGTTTATTTTAGCGGCCTTATTATGTGCCGTTTATTCTATTACTAGATCGTCAACTGCTGTACATGAAAAAGCTATACATGAATAATTGTAATTCAAAAAATGATTATGTAACATGAATGAAAAAGGAGGGACTCGGAAGTCTAATGCGGCTTTGAGGTCTCTCTTTTTGCTTATTTGTTCAAAATAACTATTTATCATAGTGTCAATCAATATTGTCCTTCAATAAAGCTCAATGGGCAAACGTCAACTGACATGGCGTTTTGAACGGGATGGGTAAATGTGGTATGTTTACGAAAACAACCTTTATTTATAAAAAATGATGTGGCGATAAAGGAAAATGTTCATCGCCTTCTTCAAGGGAGTGGTTGAAATGAAAATTGGGATTATCGGTTCAGCTCATTTTCAAAAAGAAATAAAAGCAATTGAAAGTAACTTTAGTAATGTAACAATGATTCCTTACATATATGAAACACCTTCGGAGGCTCCTGTCATTATTCAATCCCGTCAAGCGGAAGTGGATGCGTTCTTGCTGGCGGGCAGTGTTCCATACTTTTATTCAAAAGAGATTATACAGGAAGAGCGCATTCCTGTTGCAGTTGCTCGTTTAACCTCTCTTTGCATCAGCATCTCTCTATTCCGACTTGTTCATTATGATCACGTTCCGTTCGAGCGAATTTCTCTTGATCTGCCCAATAAAGAAGTGCTGCATTCTGTTCTTATTCACCTTAATGAACAAGACAGCATGAAGCATGTTTTAGATTATCCTTGGATTTTTCAAACGATGGATAAAGTCAAAGAGCGTTCGATTGAAATAGATGGGTTTGTGAATTTTCATAAGAAACTCTATGAAGCTGGAAAAGTGGATGTTTGTTTAACGAGCATTCATGCTGTTCACGATGAACTATGCCGGAAAAACATCCCAAGCATGTATGTTATACAAACGCACCATTCCTTTATACAAGGAATGAATGAAGCTGTTTCCATCATCGCAAAAAATCGTTTGAAACAATCACAGGTGGCGGTATGGTCAATCAAGGTGAAGCAGGAGAATAAACGGCGTGCCTATAGCGTCATAGTGTCCAAGCTGGAGCAATTTACAAGAAGTTTGAATGGAAGGCTGCTTAACGTGACGGAAAACGAGTGGAAAATTATTACGACAAGAGGAATGATGGAAGGAAGACCCAAAAAGGAAAGGCTCTTGAATGATTTTGAAAAACTCGTTTTTAAGGGAGATCGACTCCTTGCTGGTATCGGGTTTGGCTGGTCGTTAGGACAAGCGGAACTTCATTCGCAAGAAGCGCTGGCTTACGCAGCGAAAAAGCATGACTTACAAGCTGCGGTCATCTGTGAGTTAGATGAGAACAAGCAGCTGACAGAAACATTCTTTTCCAGTACCCAGACATCGTCTAAGTCCCATATGATAAAAAACGACAATCATCTAATCAAAAATATGTCAAAAACTCTTGGGACAAGCTTGAAAAACACAATGCGCATGATTGATTTTCTTCGTTTTTATCCAGAGGAATTTTTTACTGCAGATGATTTTGCCAACTATCTCAATGTTTCCAGGCGTTCAGCCGAACGAATCATTAAAATTTTTCATGAACATGGCTTTTTGCTTATTTCTGGGGAAGAAAAATTATTTGATAAAGGACGAGCACGCGCGGTGTATGTTCCGAACAGTGATGTGAAGAATATTCTGAAAGAACAGCCTTTACAAAACTTTTAATCTTTTTTATAATTATAAGCGACAATAAAACGACAAAAAAGAGGTGTCGCTATGATTATTTCAAAAGCAGAAGTATATGGTATTCGTTTACCCCTAAAGAAACCTTTTGTTGTTTCTTATGCCTCATATGATTCGATTCCGTCTGTCATTGTAAAATTGACGACAGATAACGGAATTGTCGGGTATGGAGAAGCTGTTGGTGATGAGCATGTGACGGGAGAGTCTATCCACACGGTGCTTGCCGTGCTGCAGCATCAGCTTCTTCCTGCCGTAATTGGGAAAAATCCTTTCAATATCGAACAATTGCACGAAACAATGAATGCGGTTACATACCGCAACCCAGCAGCAAAAGCAGCAGTTGATATTGCTTGTTATGATTTAATGGGAAAAGCATCGGGACAGCCTGTATACAATCTGTTAGGAGGCCGGTTAAATAAAAAATTAACGTATGCGAAAGTGCTAAGCATTGATGAGCCGGAGAACATGGCTGATGAAGCAGAAAATGCGGTTGCGGCCGGCTACTCCGCTATCAAAGTAAAAATAGGCAATGATATGCAGGACGATTTACGCCGCCTTCAGGCAATACGCGACAGAATCGGCTATGACGTTCCTGTTAGGGCCGATGTAAACCAAGGCTGGAAAACGTGTGAAAAGGCAAAAACGGCACTGACGGTGTTGGAATCTTTTCAGCTTTCCTGGCTCGAACAGCCGCTGTATTTAGAAGACATTGAAGGAATGGCTTTGCTTAGAAAATTAACGCGGCTTCCAATTATGGCGGATGAAAGTGTGCAGACACCTGTTGATCTTCAGCGCATCATCCAGCATAAGGCAGCGGACAAAATCAATATTAAGCTGATGAAAAGCGGCGGCATCTATCCTTCGCTTGCTCTTGCCAAAATTGCCGAATCGGCAGGACTTTCTTGCCAAGTCGGTTCCATGGTTGAATCATCTATTGGTTCAGCGGCCGGCTATCATCTCGCCATTTCCAAGCGAGTAATCGAAAGCACAGAATTAACAGGGCCTTTATTGTTCAGCAAAGATGTCGGCAATTTAGAATATGCCATTCCTTATGTCAATTTGAAAGAAGAGCCGGGATTAGGCTTAGAAGTGAACGAGGATACATTGAGAGAACTTTCCTTTGTTCATCATTGTATTGGTCAAGATGAATTGGCAGCAAGGTAACAATTTGTGAAGGGCTGCAAATGGGGAAGAAGGGGGGATATGCCGCTAAAGCAAAGGGGAATCATACATAGCGGCACATATGAATGCTACAAACAACTGAAAAAGAAATGATGGACGTATTTGACCATCTTCATGAGCATCCGGAATTAAGTTTTGAAGAATACGAGACAACCCGCTATCTTGCCGAAAAACTAAAGAAGCATGGCATTTCTGTAACGGCTTTCGAAGATATGCCGGGTCTTGTCGCTGAAATCGGCAGCGGCAAACCGGTCATTGCCGTTCGAGCGGACATGGATGCCCTTCTTCAAGAGGTGAACGGTGAAATAAAAGCGAATCACTCTTGCGGTCATGATGCCCATATGACGATTGTCGTTGGCTTGCTGCTTCTTCTGAAAGAGCGGCAAAAAGAGTGGAGAGGAACCCTTCGCTGTATTTTTCAGCCCGCAGAAGAGAAAGGAAACGGGTCATTAAAAATGGTAGAAAAGGGTGCCGTAGATGACGCAGTGTACTTATTTGGCGTCCATCTGAGACCTAAGGAAGAAGTGAATTTTGGCTTTGCAGCTCCATCTTTACAGCATGGAGCCACTGTTTCAATGGAAGGAATGATTCTTGGAGAGGACAGCCATGGAGCGAGACCGCATTTAGGGGTGAATGCGATCGAAGTTGGCTATTCTTTGCAACAGTTTTTACGGTCTATGCATATGCCGCCTGCTATTCCTTCATCTATTAAAATGACAAGCTTTCATGCCGGGACGAGCAGCTACAATATTATTCCGGGAAAAGCGACCTTCTCTCTTGATTTGCGCGCGCAAACAAATCAAGTTCTTGCAGATATGAAGCGAAAAGTTGAAAATGCTCTCAAAGCGATAAGCGAATTTCACGATGTAGAGCTAAGCAGGAACTGGCTTGATTATACACCGGCTGCTGAAGTGTCTTCTGAAGCAGAAACGATCATGAAGGAGAGCATCATCTCTATTCTTGGGGAGGAATATTGCATGAATCCTGTTGTGACGCCTGGAAGTGATGATTTTCATTTCTATACGATAGAGCGTCCGCACTTGAAAGCATGTATGCTTGCGCTCGGAGCAGATTTAACACCGGGTTTGCATCATCCTCACATGACATTTAACAAAAGCTGTCTCATGACGGGTACCCTTATTTTAAAAGAAGCGGTTTTGCGTGCATTTTCGGCTGAAAATAAAAAATAGAAATGGAGACTTTCGCCTTCGTAAAGGGCGGGAGTTTCCTATGTGAAGGCTGTTTTCATAAAGATTGCTGCTTTTGGAACGTTTTCTCAAAAAAGTAAAAGGCAGCAATCTTTTAGAAGAGAGCAGATGCAAAAGACTAGGGGGATTAAGATGAAAAAAGAAATGCCGTTTTGGCTAGCCGTCATTCCGCTCATCGTTATGATTATAGTAATGGCTGTGACCATTATTATTCTAGAACAGGGGCCTCACATTCCATTAATTGTGGGAACGACGACCGCTGCCCTAGTAGCATGGCGTGCAGGATTTAAGTGGATTGAAATTGAAGAGGCGGTGTATAAGGGGATCCGTCTTGCATTGCCTGCTGTTGTGATCATTATTCTCGTCGGTTTAACGATTGGCGCTTGGATTGGCGGGGGAATTGTGGCGACGATGATTTATTACGGATTAAAAATGATTACACCGTCGCTCTTTTTAGTATCGATTACACTTATTTGTGCTGTCGTATCTCTTGCAATCGGAAGTTCCTGGTCTACAATGGGAACGATTGGTGTTGCAGGCATGGGTATTGGCTTAAGCATGGGCATTCCTGCGCCGATGATTGCTGGTGCTGTCATTTCAGGTGCTTATTTTGGTGATAAAATGTCACCGCTTTCAGATACGACGAACCTGGCATCAGGATTAACGAATACGAACCTTTTTGTTCATATTCGCCATATGCTCTATACGACAATTCCCGGCTTAATTATTACTTTAGCGGTATATGCATTTTTAGGAAGGGAATTTGGCAAAGAGGGAGTTGATGCAGCTGATATTCAACTAACCCTTAATGTTCTGAAAGACAGCTTTGTTATTTCACCTTTTTTATTGCTCATTCCGTTACTTGTTATAATACTTGTTGCGAAAAAGGTTCCAGCCATTCCAGCACTTATTGTTGGAATTCTTCTCGGCTTTCTTTCCCATGTGTTTGTTCAAGGGGGATCTTTTTCCGATGCTGTCGGAGCGTTACAAAGCGGATTTGTCATTGATACAGGCAATGACATGGTTGATGGGCTCTTCAATCGCGGCGGATTAGATTCAATGATGTATACAGTATCAATGACGATTGTCGCAATGACATTTGGAGGGGTTCTTGAGCATACAGGAATGCTTGAAGCCATTGTAAAGCAAATTTTAAAGCTTGCCCGTACAGCAAAAGGACTCGTTGTATCAACCATTATTTCTTGCTTTGCGACGAATGCTACTTGCTCTGAGCAATACATTTCGGTCGTCATTCCTTCCCGTATGTATGCAAATGCGTATAAAGAACAGGGCCTTCATTCCAAAAACTTATCTCGGGCACTTGAAGATGGGGGAACATTAACATCTGTGTTTATTCCATGGAATACATGTGGAGTATTTATATTAGGAACGCTCGGTGTACATGCATTTGAGTATGCACCATATGCAGTGTTGAATTTCGTCGTTCCAATAATTTCTATTATATATGCATTGACCGGAATCACTATTACAAAACTTCCAAAATCAGAAAAGCTTGTTTTAGAACAAGAAAAGCTGGCAGTAAATGATTAATCTTTAAATAAAGAAGACTTCTATCAACGGGGTCTTCCTGCCCGTTAATGCGGGATAAAGCAGAAGGAGGGGACATACATGAAGATTATATACGAAGGAAAGCTTGAAAAGGGCGGGCAGTTGTTCAGTGTTCGATTGTTAGCTTTGGAAAACTTGCAGCAAATTTTAAGATTGCAGGAATCGGTCATTGAATCATTGGAACAAAAGGCGACATTGCAGCCTCTTACTTTAGAGGAATTTCGCTATATATTAGAAGGAAACGGACTAATGATCGGGGCCTTTGTAGAGGGAGAGCTGATAGCATTTCGAGCATTGCTTGTGCCGCCAGTCGATCAAGAGGGGCATTTGGGCCGGGATTTTGGCTTGATGGAAGAAGAACTTCACCATGTTATTTATCAAGAAATATCAAATGTACATCCCGATTATCGAGGGAATGGTCTGCAGAAAAAACTGGCCGTTCTCATAATGGAAGAACTAAGAAAGATGGACAAGCCGTATGTTTATGTTTGTTGTACAGTCGCACCATTTAATATTCCGAGTTTAAAAGATAAATTTGAACAAGGAATGGAAATCGTCTCGTTAAAAGAGAAATATGACGGTCTATTGCGTTATACATTTATGAAAAAAATTCATGAAGATCAGCAGCAGGGAACAGACATTGTGACCATTCAAATGAGTGATACAGCAGGACAGCAAGCTCTTTTAAACGACGGATGGTCCGGATTTCAGATGGAAAACCGTGATGGCGTGTATGTTGTTCATTATTGGAAAAAATAAATAGATTGATTTAGAAAATTCAACATGACCAAAGAGCGGCCATGCCAAATTTTCTAGACCTAAGCGGCTGCCAAGCTCCCTTGCGGGGTTGGCACCATCCGCTTAGGAAACCCTTGAGGGCGAACTCAAGGTGTCCCGATGGCAGATTGTGAATACCTTTCGATGGAATGAAACGTGTTGAGTTATTAAATGGAATATATAGAAAAAGATTAAAAATAATAGTTGACTTTAATCTACAATGATATTAATATAGTAAAGCATCACATCGATGCGACAAAAACAAAAATAAATTATTGACTTTTGTTTTTCTGAGTGATAACATATTAAAAGTCGCTTATCGGCGACGGTGAACTTTGAAAACTGAACAAAACAAAAAACGTCAACGTTAATTCTATTTTTAAAGCAAGGAACATCGACTAAGAACGTCACGTTCTGTGACAACGTCGATGTCAGCACATCTATGTGCTAGTTCAAACATTTCTTCGGAGAGTTTGATCCTGGCTCAGGACGAACGCTGGCGGCGTGCCTAATACATGCAAGTCGAGCGGACAGATGGGAGCTTGCTCCCTGAAGTCAGCGGCGGACGGGTGAGTAACACGTGGGCAACCTGCCTGTAAGACTGGGATAACTTCGGGAAACCGGAGCTAATACCGGATAACACCGAGGACCACATGGTCCTTGGTTGAAAGATGGCTTCGGCTATCACTTACAGATGGGCCCGCGGCGCATTAGCTAGTTGGTGAGGTAACGGCTCACCAAGGCAACGATGCGTAGCCGACCTGAGAGGGTGATCGGCCACACTGGGACTGAGACACGGCCCAGACTCCTACGGGAGGCAGCAGTAGGGAATCTTCCGCAATGGACGAAAGTCTGACGGAGCAACGCCGCGTGAGCGATGAAGGCCTTCGGGTCGTAAAGCTCTGTTGTTAGAGAAGAACAAGTACCAGAGTAACTGCTGGTACCTTGACGGTACCTAACCAGAAAGCCACGGCTAACTACGTGCCAGCAGCCGCGGTAATACGTAGGTGGCAAGCGTTGTCCGGAATTATTGGGCGTAAAGCGCGCGCAGGCGGTTCCTTAAGTCTGATGTGAAAGCCCACGGCTCAACCGTGGAGGGTCATTGGAAACTGGGGAACTTGAGTGCAGAAGAGGAAAGCGGAATTCCATGTGTAGCGGTGAAATGCGTAGAGATGTGGAGGAACACCAGTGGCGAAGGCGGCTTTCTGGTCTGTAACTGACGCTGAGGCGCGAAAGCGTGGGGAGCAAACAGGATTAGATACCCTGGTAGTCCACGCCGTAAACGATGAGTGCTAAGTGTTAGGGGGTTTCCGCCCCTTAGTGCTGCAGCTAACGCATTAAGCACTCCGCCTGGGGAGTACGGCCGCAAGGCTGAAACTCAAAGGAATTGACGGGGGCCCGCACAAGCGGTGGAGCATGTGGTTTAATTCGAAGCAACGCGAAGAACCTTACCAGGTCTTGACATCCTCTGACAACTCTAGAGATAGAGCGTTCCCCTTCGGGGGACAGAGTGACAGGTGGTGCATGGTTGTCGTCAGCTCGTGTCGTGAGATGTTGGGTTAAGTCCCGCAACGAGCGCAACCCTTGATCTTAGTTGCCAGCATTTAGTTGGGCACTCTAAGGTGACTGCCGGTGACAAACCGGAGGAAGGTGGGGATGACGTCAAATCATCATGCCCCTTATGACCTGGGCTACACACGTGCTACAATGGACGGTACAAAGAGTCGCAAGACCGCGAGGTGGAGCTAATCTCATAAAACCGTTCTCAGTTCGGATTGCAGGCTGCAACTCGCCTGCATGAAGCCGGAATCGCTAGTAATCGCGGATCAGCATGCCGCGGTGAATACGTTCCCGGGCCTTGTACACACCGCCCGTCACACCACGAGAGTTTGCAACACCCGAAGTCGGTGAGGTAACCGTAAGGAGCCAGCCGCCTAAGGTGGGGTAGATGATTGGGGTGAAGTCGTAACAAGGTAGCCGTATCGGAAGGTGCGGCTGGATCACCTCCTTTCTAAGGATTTTTACAAGAAAAGCGAAGGCGACTGTTCAGGAGCCGCAGCTAGACAGAAGAGTCGTTGACGAAACGTTTTGTTCAGTTTTGAGAGTTCATTCTCTCAAAATAGAGATGAATAACTTATCTTATCTTGCATAAGATATTTTTTATCTCTTGCTATGTTTGTTCCTTGAAAACTAGATAACAGTAATAGCTGAGGAAAGTGAAAACTTTTCTAAACATAAATCCTTTGTCAATGAACAAAGGGAAAAGAGAAGCGAGAAGTTCGAGGCGGCGAAGTTTCGAGCAGCACAGCGTATTTATATACGTGAGCAGCGCAGAAACGAAGCCAACGAAGAAATTCGACGCTAATCTTTTACCGCAAGGTTAAGTTAGAAAGGGCGCACGGTGGATGCCTTGGCACTAGGAGCCGATGAAGGACGGGACTAACACCGATATGCTTCGGGGAGCTGTAAGTGAGCTTTGATCCGGAGATTTCCGAATGGGGAAACCCACTGTTCGTAATGGAACAGTATCTTTATCTGAATACATAGGATATTGATGGCAGACCCGGGGAACTGAAACATCTAAGTACCCGGAGGAAGAGAAAGCAATTGCGATTTCCTGAGTAGCGGCGAGCGAAACGGAATTAGCCCAAACCAAGAGGCTTGCCTCTTGGGGTTGTAGGACACTCTATACGGAGTTACAAAGGAACGGAGTAGACGAAGAGGTCTGGAAAGGCCCGTCAAAGAAGGTAACAACCCTGTAGTTGAAACTTCGTTCCCTCTTGAGTGGATCCTGAGTACGGCGGGACACGTGAAATCCCGTCGGAAGCTGGGAGGACCATCTCCCAAGGCTAAATACTCCCTAGTGACCGATAGTGAACCAGTACCGTGAGGGAAAGGTGAAAAGCACCCCGGAAGGGGAGTGAAAGAGAACCTGAAACCGTGTGCCTACAAGTAGTCAGAGCCCGTTAACGGGTGATGGCGTGCCTTTTGTAGAATGAACCGGCGAGTTACGATCCCATGCAAGGTTAAGTTGAAGAGACGGAGCCGCAGCGAAAGCGAGTCTGAATAGGGCGAATGAGTATGTGGTCGTAGACCCGAAACCAGGTGATCTACCCATGTCCAGGGTGAAGTCCAGGTAACACTGGATGGAGGCCCGAACCCACGCACGTTGAAAAGTGCGGGGATGAGGTGTGGGTAGCGGAGAAATTCCAATCGAACTTGGAGATAGCTGGTTCTCTCCGAAATAGCTTTAGGGCTAGCCTCAAGATAAGAGTCTCGGAGGTAGAGCACTGATTGGACTAGGGGCCCCCAACGGGTTACCGAATTCAGTCAAACTCCGAATGCCGATGACTTATTCTTGGGAGTCAGACTGCGAGTGATAAGATCCGTAGTCAAGAGGGAAACAGCCCAGACCACCAGCTAAGGTCCCAAAGTATACGTTAAGTGGAAAAGGATGTGGAGTTGCTTAGACAACCAGGATGTTGGCTTAGAAGCAGCCACCATTTAAAGAGTGCGTAATAGCTCACTGGTCGAGTGACTCTGCGCCGAAAATGTACCGGGGCTAAACGTATCACCGAAGCTGTGGATTGACATCTGCGATGTCAGTGGTAGGAGAGCGTTCTAAGGGCGGTGAAGCTAGACCGTAAGGACTGGTGGAGCGCTTAGAAGTGAGAATGCCGGTATGAGTAGCGAAAGACAAGTGAGAATCTTGTCCACCGTATGCCTAAGGTTTCCTGAGGAAGGCTCGTCCGCTCAGGGTTAGTCGGGACCTAAGCCGAGGCCGAAAGGCGTAGGCGATGGATAACAGGTTGATATTCCTGTACTACCTCCCCACCGTTTGAGCAATGGGGGGACGCAGAAGGATAGGGTAAGCGCGCTGTTGGATATGCGCGTCCAAGCAGTAAGGCTGGTGAATAGGCAAATCCGTTCACCGTAAGGCTGAGCTGTGATGGCGAGGGAAATAGAGTACCGAAGTTCCTGATTTCACGCTGCCAAGAAAAGCCTCTAGCGAGGTGGGAGGTACCCGTACCGCAAACCGACACAGGTAGGCGAGGAGAGAATCCTAAGGTGTTCGAGAGAACTCTCGTTAAGGAACTCGGCAAAATGACCCCGTAACTTCGGGAGAAGGGGTGCTCTGATAGGGTGCAAGCCCGAGAGAGCCGCAGTGAATAGGCCCAGGCGACTGTTTAGCAAAAACACAGGTCTCTGCGAAGCCGTAAGGCGAAGTATAGGGGCTGACACCTGCCCGGTGCTGGAAGGTTAAGGGGAGAGGTTAGCGCAAGCGAAGCTTTGAACCGAAGCCCCAGTAAACGGCGGCCGTAACTATAACGGTCCTAAGGTAGCGAAATTCCTTGTCGGGTAAGTTCCGACCCGCACGAAAGGTGTAACGATCTGGGCACTGTCTCAACGAGAGACTCGGTGAAATTATAGTACCTGTGAAGATGCAGGTTACCCGCGACAGGACGGAAAGACCCCGTGGAGCTTTACTGTAGCCTGATATTGAATTTTGGTACAGCTTGTACAGGATAGGTAGGAGCCTTGGAAGCCGGAGCGCTAGCTTCGGTGGAGGCGTCGGTGGGATACTACCCTGGCTGTATTGAAATTCTAACCCGCACCCCTCATCGGGGTGGGAGACAGTGTCAGGTGGGCAGTTTGACTGGGGCGGTCGCCTCCTAAAATGTAACGGAGGCGCCCAAAGGTTCCCTCAGAATGGTTGGAAATCATTCGTAGAGTGTAAAGGCACAAGGGAGCTTGACTGCGAGACCTACAAGTCGAGCAGGGACGAAAGTCGGGCTTAGTGATCCGGTGGTTCCGCATGGAAGGGCCATCGCTCAACGGATAAAAGCTACCCCGGGGATAACAGGCTTATCTCCCCCAAGAGTCCACATCGACGGGGAGGTTTGGCACCTCGATGTCGGCTCATCGCATCCTGGGGCTGTAGTCGGTCCCAAGGGTTGGGCTGTTCGCCCATTAAAGCGGTACGCGAGCTGGGTTCAGAACGTCGTGAGACAGTTCGGTCCCTATCCGTCGCGGGCGCAGGAAATTTGAGAGGAGCTGTCCTTAGTACGAGAGGACCGGGATGGACGCACCGCTGGTGTACCAGTTGTCTTGCCAAAGGCATCGCTGGGTAGCTATGTGCGGACGGGATAAGTGCTGAAAGCATCTAAGCATGAAGCCCCCCTCAAGATGAGATTTCCCATAGCGTCAAGCTAGTAAGATCCCTGAAAGATGATCAGGTTGATAGGTCAGAGATGGAAGCATGGCGACATGTGGAGTTGACTGATACTAATCGATCGAGGACTTAACCTAAAGAAAAGCGAAGGCGACTGTTCAATTTTGAGAGACGTTGAAGCTTCTGAACGGGAAACCGCTTTTTGGTTTCATGGGCAGAAGTGAAACGGCCGAAAGATTAGGAACCGTAGCTGGACAATGAAGAAAAGTAAAGCAATACTCAGCAGCTCGTTATCTAGTTTTGAAGGAATAACCTTTGATATTCTGTCTGCACTTGCGTCTGCAAGTGGATTCAAGGAAGAAAGATTCCTCAGTGCAAGCCTGCAGAGATATAAACTCATGCAGTAGGCTTGGTGATGATGGCGAAGAGGTCACACCCGTTCCCATGCCGAACACGGAAGTTAAGCTCTTCAGCGCCGATGGTAGTTGGGGGTTTCCCCCTGTGAGAGTAGGACGTTGCCAGGCTTTTAAATGTGGCCCGTTGGTCAAGCGGTTAAGACACCGCCCTTTCACGGCGGTAACACGGGTTCGAATCCCGTACGGGTCATCTTTATCAAATAAATAGATTGCCGGGGTGGCGGAACTGGCAGACGCACAGGACTTAAAATCCTGCGGTAGGTGACTACCGTACCGGTTCGATTCCGGTCCTCGGCACCAATTAAGAAAAGCGGAGAAAGCCCGCTTAAACCGATAGGATGTTGGAGCTTCTGAGAAGGAGTCGTTTTTTGACTCCGCAGGAAGAAGTGAAACAGCCGTATAGTTTGGCTTTCGCAGCTAGACAATGAATAAAATATGCGCCCGTAGCTCAATTGGATAGAGCGTCTGACTACGGATCAGAAGGTTATGGGTTCGACTCCTGTCGGGCGCGCCATATTATTAAGAAGAAACTAGAGAATAAAGGGGCCTTAGCTCAGCTGGGAGAGCGCCTGCCTTGCACGCAGGAGGTCAGCGGTTCGATCCCGCTAGGCTCCACCAGTATAAAAAAGCATGAGCGGCTGAAAAATTAGGAGTCGCAGTTGAATCATGGCAATTGCCGGTGTAGCTCAATTGGTAGAGCAACTGACTTGTAATCAGTAGGTTGGGGGTTCAAGTCCTCTCGCCGGCACCACTTATAAATAATAATAAAGCGCGGGTGTAGTTTAATGGTAAAACCTCAGCCTTCCAAGCTGATGTCGTGAGTTCGATTCTCATCACCCGCTCCAATTAAAGAACGAAGACTAAGAACGCAACGTCCTGTTGCAACGTCTTCATTTGCACATCCTTGTGCTTCAAGCGAAGGCGGCTGTTCAAATTTTGACAGGTGAAAATACGGGCCTATAGCTCAGCTGGTTAGAGCGCACGCCTGATAAGCGTGAGGTCGATGGTTCGAGTCCATTTAGGCCCATTATACATATTCGTTTTAAAAAGCAAAGAACGCATTGACTATTAGTCAATGCGTTCTTTGCTTTTATTATCAATTATTCCGGCAGTTCTTCACTTTTTATATAACAATCTAATCAAAAACTGTGGATTAGATTATGATGAAAAAGAACTCCTCAATTGATAAAATAAAAAGACATACTCCATAAAAAAGGAAATAAACAATGATGAAAGAAAATTTCGAGATTAGTTCTTCGTTAGCTCAAATGATTGTAGATGCAGCTAAAGAAGTTATTGGAAAGGATATCAACTTCATCCAATTAGATGGAAAAATTATTGCGAGTACGGATTCAAGCCGAATTGGTTCTTTTCATGAAGCAGCCTTCCGAGTGAAAGAAAAGAGAAATATAGTAGAAGTTTCCGAAAATGACGCATTCAAAGGCACGAAAAAAGGTATCAATTATCCCGTAATGATAAACCAACAGATGTTGGGGATTATCGGTATATCTGGTGACCCTGAGGAATGTAAATCATTGGGGTTCTTGCTCACAAAAATTACAGAAGTATTAATTAAAGAACAAATGATAGCTGGCAAGGTTCATTCTTTGGATGAACTTCGCTCCTCTGTTGTACGCATGTTAATTTTTGAAAATGAAAAAGAGAATGCTTTTCTAAAGGAACACTTACAGCACTTTCAATATGAGTTGGAAGAGAATGCGTTTGTCAGTATCATTCATGTAAACGGTCTGGACAATCCCTCTTCTCTTCCTGCTCACATGCACGATATATTATTGAAGCAAGGGGTTAAGCTTTTTACTTATTTATTCCCAAACCGATATGCCATTATTGTCAATGAATCGCAGTATAAAAGCGTGATAAAGTCATTTGCTGCTTATTTCGATTCCTTGAGCATAAGCTGTTCAATTGGAATAGGCAGTATCGGCGCTTTGGAAGAACTCGCAACGTCCTATAAACACGCAAAGCTTGCTTTAAAATATGCTCTTTCAAAACAAGTATTTGTATGTGAGTATGCCAGCCTTGACTTAGAAATGATTATGGAAAGTATGCACCCGCATATACGAGAAGAGTATATTACGAAATTAATCGGGGAGCTCTCAGAAGAAGAAATAACACTTCTGCATACGTATTATAAATATAATCTCTCTCTAAAAAAGACAGCTGCGGAGCTGTTTATCCACAAAAATACTTTACAATATCGTCTTGAAAAAATCGCGAAAAAAACAAAAGTAAATCCGAGAGATTATCATGACTCCGTTAAGCTTTATATTGCTCTTTTACTTCAAACTCTTTAGTTTGGAGTTTTTTGTTATAGAAAACAAAATACAGGTTAGTCCTTTGGCGCGTAGTCCATTACATCCGCATTTTACTTCGCTTATAATCAAAGATAAATAAGGGGGGGGGTAAGAAATGAAGGTTTTAATTGCAATCGATTCATTTAAAGGAAGTATTTCTTCTATAGACGGAAGTAAAGCCATTTCTTTAGGGATAAAAGATGTTTATCATGATGCCCAAATTACAACTTTACCGCTGGCAGATGGCGGTGAAGGTACTGTAGAAGCATTGGTCCAGGCCACAGACGGACAATTGATTCAAAAAGAAGTCACAGGGCCGCTGACAGAAAAAGTAGATGCTGTATATGGCATATTAGGAGATGGAAAAATTGCTGTGATTGAAGTGGCAGCAGCATGTGGTTTACCGCTTGTTCCTTCCAACAAACGTAATCCGTCCGTAACTACTACATATGGGGTTGGAGAACTCATTTGTAATGCAATAGATAAAGGGTGTCGCGAGTTTGTTATTGGACTTGGCGGCAGTGCCACAAATGATGCAGGAGTTGGGATGCTTCAAGCGCTAGGCTTCAGTTTCTTAAATGAACATAATAAGGAAGTAGGCTTAGGTGGGAGAGAACTACAAAACATTTGCAAAATTGATGTAACGAATATACATCCTAATTTGAAGGATTGTACGTTCAAAGTGGCTTGTGATGTGAACAATCCTCTTTATGGTCCAAACGGAGCGGCTTATATTTTTGGTCCTCAAAAAGGGGCAACAATGGAGATGGTAAAAGAACTTGATAAAGGGCTTAAAAACTTTGCACAAGTCGTTCTGCATGAGATGAATACGGATATCCATAACATTGTTGGTGCGGGAGCTGCCGGTGGACTTGGGGCTGCATTTTCAGGTTTTTTACAGGCTCAGCTCCAGTCCGGGATCGAGCTAATTTTAGATATTGTTGAAGTGGAAAATAAAATGCAAGGTATCGACTTTGTTATTACAGGCGAAGGGAAGTTAGATGGGCAAACTTCTATGGGGAAAGCACCTTTGGGTATAGCGCAAGTGGCATATAGATATCATATACCGGTGATTGCACTAGCCGGTGGTGTTACAGAAGAGGCGTCTGCTTTAAATGGACTTGGCATCACCTCCTGTTTCTCTATTATGAACGCACCGATGTCCCTGGAGCAGGCGATGGATTCAAAAGTTACGTTTGATAATTTACGCTTTACTACCAGTCAGTTATTTCGATTGATTCAAGCTGTTCGGATGAAGGAAGCTGGGGGACTTACTGCCCGTTAATGCGGGATAAACAGTATACAATGGGGGTTAATTTACTTTATAATCATAATTGGATTGTATAAAATATCCAAATTGATTGGTGTAAAAAACTGAAGGGAGGTGAAGTGATGGCAAATAAGATTAGATTGCCAGAGTCTGCAGCGACTCATGCAAAGCCTAGTATTGGAAAGGCGATACTTTGCATGGGGCGGACTTTCATTGAAAAGAAAATCGCCAAATGAGCGTTATCGTTTCTGATTTATTAGGCTTTGCACCTTATTTTTATTATTAATAAAAGAATAAGGGGCTGGCAGAAATGAAATATGTAAAAGCAACCACTGTTTTACCCGAAAACCTCATAGCGGAAATTCAAAAATATATTCAAGGAGAAACAATCTATATTCCTAAACCTAAAAAGACTTATCGAAAATGGGGGACGCGTTCTGGAGGAAGAAAGTTAATTGATGATAGAAATGCCTCTATTCAACGTGCATTTAAAAGCGGCACGACGATTGATCAATTAGCTGAAGAACATTTCCTCTCAATAGAAACGATTAAAAAAATTGTTTATTCTAAATAGATAGGGTCGGGCATGATAGCACTGATGATCTTTCAGAAGAGAGTATCAGTGCTTTTTGTATGTGGAGTTTGATTCCTAATCGTTTTCTGCATTGAATAAAATAAGTCGATCTTTTAAAGTGAAAAGGAATGGTGTTTTAAGTGATACATGAACAGGAGTGATCAAGATGGAACCTTTTATCAGGAGTGACCAGTATAATTTTATTAAGGTGCAAACACAAACTCTAATAAACGGACATTCAACCGTTAACGATATTGATGTTATCAATGCATTAAAGTCTATGGCTATAGAAAAAGTATCCAATTTGTTCGGTGACCTTAACGATGAGAAGAAGCAGTTAATAGACCCAATTCTTGAAATCAAAGATAAAACACAGGCTGAAGAGTTTCTAGCGCAATTAAAGCCGTATGTCATTCCTTTTAAAGAAGTGACCGAACAAACGTTAAAAAAATTATTTCCTAAAGCAAAGAAATTAAAAGTTCCTTCATTAGAGAATATGGATTTAAAAGAAATTTCATACTTGGGTTGGTATGATAAAGGCTCAAATAAAAAATATATCGTAGCTGGGCATCAAAATAAGCTTATAGGTTTACACGGTACATTTGAAAATAGTAATCAAAAGGGGATTTGTGCTATATGTAATGCCTATGAGGAAGTGGGGATGTTTCTTTCTGAATCAAAAGGAGCCGATAAAGGAACATTTATTAAAAGAGGGAACTACATTTGCCAAGATAGTCAAAAATGTAATCATAATTTAACGACACTGGATAAAATGAACGATTTTATTGTACAGATAAGCAGATAAATCACTATTTCAACACTATTCGAAAAGATGGAAGGGTGTTTTATCTGCTTAGAAGGAAATGAATGTGAATGCCGAGAAATGATTATATAGAGGATATAGAAAGGGGATGTTTTTTCTTGGAGCAAACAATCATTCATCATATGGAAACGGTGCGAAAAATAACTGAACAAACGATGGAAAAAATACCAGAAGAGATTTCGGATATCATTCCGGACGGTTTTAACAACAATATTCGTTGGAATTTTGGTCACATTGCCTTTGTGCAGGAAAAACTCGTCTTTGGACTTCTAGGTGAGGAGATGGGTCTTCCGACAAATTATGAGCGGCTTTTTGGGGCTGGAACCAAACCAGCTGAATGGGAGGAGATGGCTCCATCATTTGCGGAGATTGCTGCGATATTGACGGGACAAAAAGAGAGAATTAGGGATTTTATTCAAGGTCGCTTAGATGAAAAACTGCCGACTCCATTTACAAATCGTTTAGGCATTAAGTTTTACACGGTGGGTGAAGTGTTTTTATTTAGTTTTTATCATGAAGCACTGCATATTGAAACAATCAAGCGGTTATATCAATCTATTTCTTCTAAATAAGCAAATATCTATGGATATAACCAATTGACTTTTTAGGTTTTTATTTAAAAACGAAGATTGGCTCGAAAAGAAAGGAAGTTCTAAAATCGTAAATGGAAACAATGTATCAAACAATAAGTCAAACAATAAAGAAGAGCGTGAAACGGAAAAGTGTCTCACGCTTTTTGTTTACCATCTTGTTCTATGTACAATTTAGATGAGAGGGGCATTTTTGTATTGAAATTGTAAAATGATGTTTAGAAACGAGTGTCGTATTATTTTATAAAAATAGTTGACGGTTATATTAAAAATCATTAAAATATTAAGAGTCGCTTCGATATGATGAATTTAAAAAAGTATTTGACTTTTATTTTTTGAAATGTTATTATTTAAAAGTTGCTTATCGGAGAAACTTAGCAGCTCGTTATCTAGTTTTGAAGGAATAACCTTTGATATTCTGTCTGCACTTGCGTCTGCAAGTGGATTCAAGGAAGAAAGATTCCTCAGTGCAAGCCTGCAGAGATGTAAACTCATGCAGTAGGCTTGGTGATGATGGCGAAGAGGTCACACCCGTTCCCATGCCGAACACGGAAGTTAAGCTCTTCAGCGCCGATGGTAGTTGGGGGTTTCCCCCTGTGAGAGTAGGACGTTGCCAGGCTTTTTTAAATGTGGCCCGTTGGTCAAGCGGTTAAGACACCGCCCTTTCACGGCGGTAACACGGGTTCGAATCCCGTACGGGTCACCATTATAGTGGAGGATTAGCTCAGCTGGGAGAGCACCTGCCTTACAAGCAGGGGGTCGGCGGTTCGATCCCGTCATCCTCCACCATTCATATTGGGCTATAGCCAAGCGGTAAGGCAACGGACTTTGACTCCGTCATGCGTTGGTTCGAATCCAGCTAGCCCAGCCAAAGAGCCATTAGCTCAGTCGGTAGAGCATCTGACTTTTAATCAGAGGGTCGAAGGTTCGAGTCCTTCATGGCTCATCATTTAATTTATCATGCCGGTGTGGCGGAATTGGCAGACGCGCACGACTCAAAATCGTGTTCCTTCTGGAGTGTCGGTTCGACCCCGACCACCGGTACCATTTTCATATATGCGCCCGTAGCTCAATTGGATAGAGCGTCTGACTACGGATCAGAAGGTTATGGGTTCGACTCCTGTCGGGCGCGCCATTTATAAAGAAGCTTGTTGGCAGCATCTTTTATTCAGATAAATGGAGGGGTAGCGAAGTGGCTAAACGCGGCGGACTGTAAATCCGCTCCCTCAGGGTTCGGCGGTTCGAATCCGTCCTCCTCCACCATGGCGGTTGTGGCGAAGTGGTTAACGCACCAGATTGTGGCTCTGGCATTCGTGGGTTCGATTCCCATCAATCGCCCCATGAAATGAAATATGCGGGTGTAGTTTAATGGTAAAACCTCAGCCTTCCAAGCTGATGTCGTGAGTTCGATTCTCATCACCCGCTTCAATTAAGGAACGAAGATTGGGAATATACTATATTGTTATACAACCTGCTAAAAAGCGCATTGAAACAGTCAATGCGCTTTTTTGGTTATTTGTTGAGTAAAACACTTTTCATATATGAATTGAAATCCATACATTAAAACTGATTTTATTAAAAATAGAAGGGATAGTTGAAATTTAGTTAGTCTAATGAGAGAAACATATCCTATTTTTTTAAACCAATTGAGCGCAAAGTACGTAAAAATAGAATCAATCACTATATTTACTAAAAGATACAAATTAAATTTACCGAATGTGTATTTGAGTATCCAAATTGATCCGACTAAGAATGGCCCTAATATTAATGGCAATTCTCCCAGTACATTAGGTTTTATCGTGAACGGGAACCACCACCATTTTTTCTTTTCCGCTAAAAATCCTTCTGCAGTAACATATATACACATAAATAATGCTCCGGGAAGAAATCTTTTAAACGTCTTTTCACCAATAAATAGGATCGATAGCCAAGGTAATAAGGCCATTAAGATAATATATTTATTCATATGTCTCATTTAATAAACATCCTTTACTTATGGTTAATCTTAATAAGTATATTTTCTCTATTTCTAATCAGAGTATGTACAGATTGTTTTGCAGCATTACTTAAAGAGAATAAAAGTTGAGTGAAAGGGAAAACTTCTGGAAATATTTTATTGCAGCTTTTTCTTCCGCGAAAATTTTCATAATGAATTCATTTCTTTCTTAAACTTATCGTAATTATATAAAGGAACCTTCCTTCAGTGGGGCTCTTACTGTCCGTTAATACGGGATAAAAAGGAAAAAGGGGGGAAGTGTTTGACAAATAATACGATTTCTTTATGGGAAGAGCATTTGTTTTGGTTAGAGATTTTACAAGATCACGCTTACTTTATAAGAGACCATCTGTCTGCAAGTGAAAGTGAATACGTTAACATTTCACATCAGTATGTAAATTTATTTGATGATCTTATTGCTATGTTAAGAGGCATTCCCCGCTCAGTGAATCATACAGACGATATGATGATTTATTTTTCGAAGAGAGCTTGGGAGGCAGCGAAAGGTTATTTTGAATTTGAGGGTAAAATGCAAGCTCTTAGAATAGATAATAAAGTCAATTTAAATTTATCTCCAACATATTTAAATGGAACGTTAGCTGAAAATCAGGAATACTTACGAATTTTAAGACAATTGGTTCAAGGAAAAGAGCCTGCCATTCTTCCTTTAGTAAATCTTATGGATTTATGGCTTGAAGATCAATTGGGGCATGCAGTATTATTTAAAAATTTACTTGATCCGATTGAAGTAATTGCGACTAGGCAAGCTGAGGCTTATATTAGCCAATATCAAATTTTTATTGTACAAAATCATCACTTGAAAGGTTATTTGCGTTTCAAAGAGCCTGGGTTTCCTCGCCAAACAGAATTCGCGTATGATGTTGGAAAAACAACTTTAGAAATGAATCGGTTTATCTCCAGTATGGTAATTAAATATAAGGAAAGTAAAATTTTAAACAAATCGACTTTACGATTTTTGGAACATCATTTTCCTGAAACCTGTTACTTTATTAAAAAGTTAAGTCACTATGCTCCTCGATTACAGAAAGAAGCTGGTAAATGCTCTCTAAGAAGGCCGTCTTATTCCTAAGCGTGCATGTTTACAGTGTATATATTTACAGAGAAAGTACGTATAGGAAATAAACAGATTACCCTTTAATTAATAATACAGACAAGATGATAAGTATTGATGAAGATTCCTTCTCTTGTCTAAAACAAAGCAAGCTGTTTCTGGGGCTTGCTTTTCCTGTTGAGTTGATTTATTTCATCTATAGCACAGTTGCGTTGTCAGATTTCCTTGCAAATCCTACAACTAGCTAAACCTTTTTGTTTTTTCGTGTCAGCTCTTTTGACAATTCCGTAGAGGAATTCCTTAAAACCTTCTATACTACATATAACTCCAACGAATATAGAAATACATATAGACTAAGAAAGAAAGTGATATCTCTTTAGGATCTTTTTTTATTGTAAACGCTTTCATTTTCCGGTTGTTTGTTGTAAAATATTACTATTAAGAAGGAGTGATGAGGGAATGAATAAGAATAAAGCATTTTTAGAAGAGTTGAAATATGTGGTGGAAAATGGATTTATTCTTAATGAATATCTATTAGAGCAATTGGAGAGAAGCCTTGATAAAAGTTCATCTTTAATTATTGAAGTTTATCAAATCTTTATGGCGAATCGCGGGATTTTACCATTTGTTAGTGATGTAGAAACCATGGTTTATGATTATATCGTTAGCAGAGAAATGGATCAAGCGAAAACATTCTATGGAGCCACATTGTTTGCAGCGGATTTATTCGAGACAACACAAACCTACATTAAATGCAAAGTAAGGTCATACCATTCATCTTCATATTTAAAAACAAGTGCTTAGAGGAGCGTCTGAAATCACTGACTTAGAGTAAATATGCAATAACCAGAAGGAGAAGGAGTTGACTTTTTATGGAAAATTATACTTCTCAAGTATCTCAACATTCCGAGCCAAAAGAAATGGATTCGCTGATTGCTGAAAGGATATTGAAAAAGGCAATTCTTGATTTTAGAAAAGGACAAATTCAAAAAGAAATCGATCAGTCTTTACAAGATCGTAACAGAGAAGCGTTCCTGCGATTAACAGAGCAATTAAAAAATATTTCTTAAAAGAGTTTTATGGAAAGCAATGATTTGGGGGAGGAGAGTTAAACTTAACATAATGGCCAAACAAACAATCAATAAAGGCAGATGAAAGGGTAAAAAAAATGAATGAAGAAATGATGTGAGCGGCCTTGTTTTTCTAATCAGGAGAAACAAGGTCGCTTACTGTCGTTATGTGCCTTTTCTTAACAGATATGTGCCGTGTTTTAAGGATGATTATAAACAAGCGTACATACCATAAGAGGGTGAAGAAACAAAATAGAATTCTCACGTTTCTTGTTGTTTTTTTCATGGTATATAGTTAGAAGTGCAGAGGAGCACTATAAGAAATGGATCTAATTCAACAAATCGTTGGAAAGGTCATTGTGGTGCCAATAAAACATACACGGGAGGTAAATCATGGAATATAGGGTTGAAAGGGATACAATCGGTGAAATAAATGTACCGGCAGATAAGTTGTGGGGGGCGCAAACACAGCGAAGCATCGAAAATTTTCCGATTGGAACAGAAACAATGCCGATAGAAATCATCCGGGCATTTGCCATTTTAAAGAAAAGCGCAGCACTCACCAACCAAAAACTTGGGAAGTTATCCGAGGAGAAAGCGGGTGCGATTGTTCAAGCGGCAGACGAGATTTTAGAGGGAAAATGGGATGGGCATTTCCCGCTCGTTGTATGGCAAACGGGAAGCGGGACACAGTCCAATATGAATGTTAATGAAGTTATCGCAAATCGCGGGAATCAACTGCTGGAGAGTGGAGGAAACGAGGAGCATCTTCATCCGAATGATGATGTCAATATGTCACAAAGTTCAAATGATACGTTTCCAACAGCTCTTCATATTGCGGGAGTGATTGCTGTCGAGAATGAATTACTTCCAGCGATTACTAAGCTGAAAGAGACATTTCAGCAAAAATCTGACCAATTCAAAGATATCATTAAAATTGGCCGCACCCATCTGCAAGACGCAACTCCTTTAACATTGGGACAGGAAATAAGCGGCTGGCACCGTATGCTTGAAAAAGATGAGAGAATGATTCAGGAAAGTGTTCAATATATGAAGGAGATTGCCATTGGGGGCACAGCTGTCGGAACAGGAATAAATGCTCATCCGGAATTTGGAGCCTTAGCGGCTAAAGAAATTAGCAAATTTACGGGAAAAACGTTCATTTCAGCTCCGAATAAGTTCCATGCCTTAACAAGCCATGATGAAGTCGTGTATACACACGGTGCGTTAAAAGCACTCGCGGCAGATTTGATGAAAATGGCCAATGATGTGCGCTGGCTGGCGAGTGGGCCGCGCAGCGGAATCGGAGAAATTTCGATTCCGGCCAATGAACCCGGAAGTTCCATTATGCCTGGTAAAGTAAATCCGACGCAAAGCGAAGCGTTGACGATGATTGTTACGCAAGTGATGGGCAATGATGCCGCGATTGGATTTGCTGCAAGCCAGGGGAATTTTGAGCTGAACGTGTTTAAACCTGTCATTATTTATAACTTTCTTCAATCGGTAAGACTGTTAGCGGATGGAATAAAGACATTCAATGATAAGTGCGCGGTAGGCATTGAGCCGAATCAAACAAACATTCAACACCATTTACAAAACTCGCTTATGCTGGTGACGGCATTGAATCCGCATATCGGTTATGAAAATGCCGCAGCTATTGCCAAGCTTGCTCATAAAGAAAATCTCACCCTGAAAGAAGCGGCATTGAAAACAGGGCTGCTGACGGCAGAACAGTTCGATCAATTTGTAGATCCGGCGAAAATGATTGCACCGAAAGAATGAAGTAGATTTAGATGTATGGTTTAATCAACAAACTGCCTACTTCCTATGTGAGGCCTTTTAAGTGGGTTCAAGCTGGAAGAACAGAAGGGGCACAAACAGGATAAAAAAGCATGGTTATTAAATGGGCATGGGTAAAACACCCATGCCCATTTAATAACGCAATTTCATTAAAAGCTCTTTTATTTCTTCATCATCCATAAGTTGACTGTAAAATTTCTCGGTCACTTTTGCCAAAGCGAGATCGTGGTAGAAAAAGTCCGTGAAAAACTTTACGAACGGCTGCGACATCGTTTTCATCGCTTGCCATTGCTGATTTTCAACGCCAGCAAAGAGGATTTCTTTTTCATCGACTACAATGAGCCGTGATCTTTCGAGTAAATGATGTTTTTCAGAAGGAATAAGAACATGTATATTTGATAGATTTGATTGGATTTCGCCAATGACAAGCCCTTCCACCTTTACACCGCTCATTTCCTTTTCTTCTAAAAGGGACAAATACTCTGTAAAATCATCACTCCATGCTGAGATTAAGATGGAATGCTCCGCTTCTTCTATTAATTTTTCAAATTGAACAAGAATGGAAGAATTCGCTTTTAAGGTCCACACACGATCATCCATAAAGGTTCTCTTTTGTGAGTTGTTTTTTAAGATATCAATATTTGTCTGGAATTCTTGTGTCAATTTTTTGATAGCCACTTCTAGAGGAAGGGCCGAATAAAGTTTTTTCTTCTCGGATATCGTATCCATGATCATTCCTTTGTCAATCATTCGCGATAAGACTTCATATATTTTTGCTTTCGGGACATTCGAATATTTGACAATCGTTGTCGCATCGAGCGGATCACCGCTGGAAACCAGTACTTCGTATACATTGCTTTCATATTGTGAAAAACCAAATTTTTGCAGCATAAAACCTCCAAAAAAAAATCAAATAGCTTATAGATTAAGGTAAAAATCGTAAAATTTTTAAATCCTTTGAAACATAGGACATAATGATGACTTTCCCTTTAAAATAGCGGAAATTTCTACTATTGTCAAAATAAAGCGGGAAAGATGGAGCTTTACAGTTATCAGCTACTTGATATATATAGATCGATTTAGAAAATTCGACATGGCCAAAGAACGGCCATGCCAAATTTTCTGAACCTTTGAGAGCAAATTCAAGTTGTTTGGGCCGCCGATTGTGATGGCTCTCGATTGAATGAAGATGTGTCGAACTATTAAGTGGAATGTATATAAAAACTTCGGGCGATGACAACAACTCGAATTAAAGTGCTTCCTTAATTACCTTTTTATAATAGAGTACAGATAGTATTCCGAAAATGGAATACAATGCGGTGTAGAGTACCATAACAATAATCATCGGTGTCCAAATTTCTGTTCCGAATAAGAACCACCCAGATTGAACGGCAAAATAGCTATGAAGCAGCCCGATGACTAAAGGAATTCCGAAATTAAAGATTTGTTTTGCTCGAATGCCTTTTAATAAATCTCCTTGTGTGAAACCGAGCTTTCTTAAAATAGTATAGTTTGACCTTTCATCTTCACTCTCATCCATTTGTTTAAAATAAAGAATACATCCTGATGTAATGAGAAAGGTTAAGCCTAAAAAGCCGACGATAAACATAATAAGGCCCATATTTTGTTTCTGATTGTTGCTCATTTCAAGGCGTGAATGATGTAAGTTATTACTATTAAAGCCTGCTTCTTTAAAAAGATTATTTGCTTTTTCAATATTTGCTTCTTCTGTAATATCAATCCCGATATAAACGAAGGATTCTTTTTGAATTTTTGGATCTATATCGTTCTTTAATCGCTCAAAAATAGTTTCGTCCACGATGGCTGTTGGCGAACCGCCATTCGTGAAATACCATGATAAAATGTATTCCTTGTTTAGGCCTACATATTTTTGTGGTATGACTTCATGTTTTCCTTTCAACTCGATTTGACCAGAGTCTTTCAAAGTCATAAACTTCTGCAGCAAATCCGTATAACCTGTAAAAAGGGTTTCATCTTTTGACAGATCGATAGATTCAATTGCTTTATCACTGACAACAGCAGTGGCCATGACGCCTGGATCAAAGTTTAATCCCTCTAGATTCGTATCCAATATTTTTTTTATATTGATATTTGCATAAATAACATCGATCATTTCTTCACTATATTTAATATTATTAGCATGTAATGCATCTTTAAACTGCTCAGCATCTTGTAGATTCGTCATTGAAAAATTTGCAGGTACATAGTTTTCTGCTGTTTTTTCAGCTGAGTAGTATGAGATATAACTTAAGGATAATAAGCCAATCGCAAGTGCGGAAACGGTTGTAATAATAGTTAATAATAAGGCATTCGATTTCATTCGAAACATAATGGATGAAAGAGATAATACCTCATTAATATTTAAATAACCATCCTTCTTTTTCCTAATCAAATGAAAGATAAAGCTGACGGAACCTTTATAAAAAAGATACGTGCCGATGATAACAGATGCAAGAATAAATATCATAGCAATGGATAATTCAGTCATCGTTCTAAAGTCTCCATCAAATAATTTCGATGAAATATAGTAGCCTGAAACGATGAATACAATTCCAATAATTCCGATGATGATTTCAATTAAGGACATTTTTTTCACTTTTTGTTCTGTCGACGAAAGGACCCTAAATAAAGATAAAATGCTTTGCCGTTTTATAAATGCGTAATTCATCAGCATGATAAAGAGATAGATGATACAAAAAACAACAAGTGTTTGAATGAGTGCTTGGACAGAAAAATGAAGCTTTGCGATGGCATCAACACCTGTAATTTTAAATAAAACCATGATGATTAATTTTGAAACGGAAAAACCAATAAAGATTCCGATCATTAATGAACCGAAATAAAGGATAAAGTTCTCAGCACTCAGGATGCGAAAGATTTTACTCTTTGTCATTCCTATTAATTGAAATAAGCCGATTTCTTTACTGCGTCTTTTAATAAAAATGTTATTGGCATATAAAAGGAAAATCGAGACAATCGCGACAAGTAAGATGGAAGCGGCTCGAATAGAAGCGCCACCTTTAATAGATCCTTTTACTTGATCCATTGAGGGGTCATATTGCAATGTAACAAAGGCGAAATAAAGGGCAACACTAAAAATCAAGGCAAAAACATAAAGGTAATAATTTTTAAGATTTTTTTTCAAATTTCGTAGAATGAGCTGATTAATGTTCATATTGTACCCCGCCTAATACGCCCTGTGTTTTCATGATATCTTTAAAGAAGATTTGTCTTGCTTGTTCTCCTTGATTTAATTGTGTATAAATTTGTCCATCTTTAATAAAAATGACCCTGCTACAATAACTTGCTGCAACCGGATCATGAGTGACCATAATGATGGTTGCTTTTCGTCTTTGATTTAATTCGCTTAATTTGTTTAATAAATCGGAAGCGGATTTTGAATCAAGTGCACCAGTTGGTTCATCAGCGAAAATAATGCTCGGTTCATGAATAAAGGCTCGGGCTGCAGAGGTCCGTTGTTTTTGGCCGCCGGAAATTTCATTTGGATACTTATCTTTTATTTCATTAATACCTAGTTCGGACGCTAACGCATGAAATTTTTCATCAGCTTCTTTTTTGGACACTTTTGTAATCGATAACGGTAAAAGGATATTTTCTTTAACAGTCAGCGTGTCTAATAAATTATATTCTTGGAAAATAAATCCTAAATGACTTTTTCGGAACTCAGCCAGTTGTTTTTCTTTCATACTTGTCATTTCTTTTCCTTCGATATTAATTGTTCCGTAACTAACCTTATCAATTGACGAAAGAACATTGAGCAATGTTGTTTTACCTGAACCTGATGCCCCCATGATACTTACAAATTCCCCTTTTTTAATACTAATATCTATTCCCTTTAAAACTTCTTGTTTATTAAATTTATTGCCATAGCTTTTATGAATTTTATTTGCTTCTAAAATAGTCATATCGATCGGCTCCTTTTCTTTGATAGCTTTATTATAAAAGGGGATGGTATTCTTTTCCTTCGTTTGTCCGAACAAACAACAAAAGCATGTGACACTTTTGTCACATGCTTATCATATTCACGAATTCATTTCTTTTTGGAAAGGTTAACGTAAAGGTTGTTCCTGCATCCAGTTTTGAGTGAACATGTAATTGTATGAATAAGGGCTTAGCCGCTTTTTTGGCTAAATATAAGCCCATGCCCGTTGCAGAGTTGTCATGATGGTTTGCCGTTGATGTAAAGCCTTTATCAAATATGCGCGGTAAATCCTTTGGGTCAATACCTAGACCAAAGTCTTTCACCTCTAAGCACGTTTGCTTATCTTGCTGATAGCTTTTAATGATGATATCGGATGCTTCACTATATTTCACCGCGTTTGTTAAAAGCTGTCGGATGATAAAGGCCAGCCATTTGGCGTCACTAAGCACTTCTGTTATCCCTAACTGAATGTCAAAGCCAATCCCTTTTTGAATACACCATGATTGTAATGTTTTAATCTCTTTAAAAATTAAGGGTGTTAAATCTGTATTTTCTATAAATAAATCATTTTCAATAAACGATATACGCTTTTGATGAAGCTGCTGATCAAGCAGTAGATGAATCCGCAGCCATTCATAAGTCAAATGAGCTTTCATTGTTTCATCATTTAATCGTTCAATCATTAAATGCATAGCAGTTAACGGTGTTTTAACTTCATGAATCCAAGACAATAGTTCATCTTTCTCCTGTTCTAAAGCTATTCGATTTTGTGAAGCTACTTGATTCAACTGCTCTGCTTGGTCAGTGATACTTTTTTCAACAATTTTTTCGAAAGGGCTTTCTGGGTCGGCTACACTTGTTACATCGAGATTGTTTTCACGTTCTTCTAAGCTTTTATAGAATTTTGTTTCTTTATTGTAGCGGATCATCAAAAAAATCAAAAAGATGCTGCTTGATAAAAAGACAATATAAATGATTGGCTTTAATGGAATCGACGAATCAATATAAGCGATAAAGATGATAAGGGAATGGAGGAAAAAAAATAAAAGAATCCAGCTAAGTCTTTCTATGAAATATTTTTTAATCATGTATGTTTACCTCTTCAATAGCGATATAACCTTGTCCGACTTTCGTTTCGATAAAGCGTCCTAAGCAAAGCTCATCGAGACGCTTTCGCAAACGATTTACATTAACCGTTAAGGTATTATCACTTATGAAACGTTTATCATCCCATAAACTATTCATTAATTGTTCGCGACTCACAATTTTATTTTTCTTTTCAATAAGCAGTTTTAAAATAAAAATTTCATTTTTTGTTAGTTCGATTGATCCGATCTCATTGGTGACCGTATTTTTCTCGTAATCCACCTTTGCCCCGCACCATGTTTTCAGATTTACTTGTTCTGTATTGTAGTTATAAACACGTCGAAGAATCGCCTGTAGTTTCGCAATAAGCACATCAAAATGAAATGGCTTTTGGATAAAATCATCAGCTCCAAGCTGCATAGACATAACCATATCAGTAGGATGATCACGCGATGATAAAAATATAATCGGAACGTTTGAATGGGATCGAATCATTCGACACCAATGAAAGCCATCAAATTTTGGCAATTGGATATCGATAATAACTAAATCAGGTTTTACCACTGTAAATTCTTCAATGACTCTACTAAAATCAGTAATCCCATAAATTTCATAAGACCAACTGGCTAACCGATCTTTAATCTCATGAAAGAGAGTTGTATCATCTTCAATCAACAACAATTTAAACAATGAATTCACCACATTTTCCCTTTTATATAAATAAATTGTATAGTAAATCCTTTATGAGTGCCAGGTTTATAGTTATTGCGTTTAAGGGCTTTGGCATTTTTTATATAGGCTATGTTAAATTCTACTGTTGATTTTCAACATCATTGTGGCAGGGATAGGCCAAATGAAGTAGGGGGCTCTTATGAAGAACATAAACAGGAGTTAACGGAAGAGTTAGGAGATGTATTAGGTAATTTAATTGTAATTGCAAACAAGTATAATATTTCTCTTGAAGAAGTGTTTGAGTCACATAAAAAGAAACTGTTAGAACGTTATTCTAATGATTAGGTTAATAAGACATACAAAAAGACCGACTTAAATCGGCCTTTTTCTTCGATTAAGGATGCATCTCGATCAGCCTCTCTAGGTGTGTTAAAATTGTTGCCTGATATAAATGCTACCTTCATAATTATATTGTGTGGGTTATGAAGAAAAATAAGAGGAATTATAAGGAAGTTGCTAATTATTGTATGTTTGAGGAGGAACTGATTCATATAGGGAGTTATTTCCATGGAATGTATGATGTATGGGGGGATAGCATTGAATATTGAAAACATTTTAGTAACTGGCCATCTATATAAGGAGATGGAGAAGATTTTGACACAAAAGAACTTGTCTAAAAATATACGCTTTGTGGCGGAGGAGGAAGTGTCACAAGAGGATGTTTTGTGGGCTGATGTGTATGTAAGCTTTTATCCAACCGAACATTTTGAGTTCGGTAATTTGAAATGGGTACATTCAACAGGAGCCGGTGTGGATAAATATTTATATGGACGGGAATGGGATGAGTCCGTTTTATTGACTCGAACTGTTTGTTCATTCGGGCAAAGAATAGGGGAGTATTGTTTAAGCTACCTATTAAGAGATATGCAAATGCATGATACATTTGCACAAATGAAAGCTCAACGGCAGTGGAAGCCGGAAGAGCCGAAACTTCTTGACTCTCAGCGTATCGTCATCTACGGAACAGGAGAAATCGGGCAGGAAATTGCCCGCGTTCTTTCAACGTTTAGAATTAAGGTTTCGGGCGTGTCGAGAAGCGGGGAGAGTGTTCCGTTTTTTGACCAGGTCGTGAAAACGGAAAATGCGGCGTTTCTTTTGAAGGAGGCAGATTGGGTCATCAGTACGCTCCCTTTAACAAAACAAACATACAAAATATTTAATGATGCTTTTTTTGACCAGCTGAATAACAGCGGGTTTATAAATGTGGGGAGAGGCGCAACGGTCGATGAATTGGCTCTATTAGAAGCACTGCAGAAGAAGACGGTTCGCCAGGCGGTCTTGGATGTGTTTGAAACGGAGCCTTTACCGGAAACATCACCGTTATGGAAGCATCCTGATATTACCATCACACCCCATATATCAGCTGTCACTACTCCGGAAGAAGCGGTGGAGTGTTTTTTAGACACGCTTGCAAAGATTGAAAACGATGAGCCCCTTTACAATCAAGTGAAAACGAAACAGGGCTATTAAGGAGCGATAAGAATGGTTAGAACCGCAGCAAAAGCAATCATAATCAATGAAGGAAAAATCCTGACTATTAAAATGCAAGGAGAGAATGGCGTTTTTTATCTACTTCCGGGCGGAGGCCAGGAACATGGAGAGAACTTGCATGAAAATTTGAAGAGAGAATGCAAGGAGGAAGCAGGTGTTGAAGTTGAAGTCGGTGAACTTCGTTTTGTCCGGGATTACATAGAGAAGCATCATAAACTAGACTGTGAGCGGGATTTTCATCAAGTTGAATTTCTGTTTGAATGTAAATTAAAATCAACGGCCGATGAAGCCAGAATCGGGACGGTTCCGGATGAAAGGCAAATAGGGGTAGAATGGATCGAACTTGATGATATCATGGACATTCCTTTCTATCCGCTTGCGATCCGCCCGCTTCTTATGCGTGTGCCGGATCGATATGCCAAGCTTCCTGTCTATTTGGGAGATATTAATTAACGAAAGAGGGCGGCTCCAAGCATGCAATATGTTTGGAGTTGTTTTTTTTATAGGAAGTTTTTAGTCACGAACTCTTTCTGTGGGAATAATGGTTGATATGTTAGTTTAAGTATTCAGTTTTTTTAGAGCTTTCCTTTTTTCCTATTGTTACATTATTTTCCCCTATTTATTGGGCATAGTAAGACATGTACACAGGACAAGGTGAAAACGTTAGGAGGAAAACATCATGAAGAAAAAAGTATTAGGACTTGTCATGGCAGGGGTTTTATCACTTGGAGGGCTTGGACTAAATACGGTTTTTGCAACTGAAAGTGACCAAGCACCAGGGGTAACGGAAAAGGGTGCACAGCATGAAGAGGGAAAACCTTTTCATGGCAAAATGAAACTGAATTCTGAGCGGATTCTTGAGAAGGCAAAAGAATTGGGGATTGAGACAGAAGGAAAAGACATTCATCAGATAGCGAGAGAAGTGTTTGAAGCAAAAGTAAAGGCAGAAGCAAAAGAATTGGGAATTGAAACAGAAGGAAAAGATATTCGTAATGTAGCGAAAGAAGTATTCGAAACAAAAGTGAAGGCAGAAGCAAAAGAACTGGGGATTGAGACAGAAGGAAAAGACATCCGCGATGTGGCGAAAGAAGTGTTCGAAACAAAAGTAAAAGCGGATGCAAAAGAGTTGGGGATTGAAACGGAAGGAAAAGACCTTCGCGATGTAGCGAAAGAAATACGGGAGAAAAAAGTATTTCAAGCTGCCGAAAAGCTCGGAATCGATACGAAAAATAAAACAACAAAAGAGCTGATGAAAGAAATAAAAACAAACCATGCAGCCGAAGCGAAAGAGATGGGGCTTTTTTCTGACAAGTGGAATTGTTTCTATTTGAAAGGCGGATTTCATCATCTAAAAGAGGGGAAAAGCGAGTAGTGCTTATAAGATAAAAGGTTGAGACTTCAATGACTCAACCTTTTATTTGTTTAAAACAGGAACGAAACGAAAATAAGGAAGATAGGTTGGAGAGCTGGGTCTTTTGTTTATCACATTTGAATATTGTATCTTTAAAAGGCAGGAGAAAATTTTGAATGTGAAGGAGTTTGGATATGAAAATACTGGCATTGTATGGCAGCTCACGTCAAAACGGAAATTCCGAGAAGCTGGCCGAAACAGCGTTTGACGGTTTGGAAGTCACACATGTATATTTACGGGACCGAAACATTAAGCCAATTGTCGATCAGCGGCACGAAGAGGGGGGCTTTCAGCCGGTTGATGACGACTATGATGTAACGGTTGAACAAGTGCTGGAGCATGACATTCTTGTATTTGTTACCCCTTTATACTGGTATGGAATGTCAGGTTTGATGAAAAATTTTGTGGATCGCTGGTCACAGAGCCTGCGTGATACCCGCTACCGTTTCAAGGAAGAAATGAGCAAGAAAACGGCTTATGTCATCGTGACAGGCGGAGATAATCCGCGAATTAAGGCTTTGCCTCTCATTCAGCAGTTTCAATATACTTTCGATTTCATGGGTATGAAGTTTGCTGGCTATATTATTGGTAAAGGCAGTCAGCCGGATGATATTTTGCAGGATCAGCAGGCGTTGGCACAAGCGGCCATGTTAAGTGAACAACTACGTTCCATTCAATCGTAAGCAGGTAAACGGGCAGCTTTTACAGCTTTCCCGTTTTTTTAATGTGAACCATTTCTTTTGTAAATATTTTTAAAGAACATATGAACTTTGTAAAGAAAATACAAGACGATAGTTTTGTTTTTATTTACAAATAATTTAGAAAAAACGTACCGTTGCGCCTATTTCTTTGAAGATTTTCCTATTACATAATAAAAAGGTATGGCAACCAACAGGAAGAGGAGAAGGCAAACATGAGAAATCAACGGAAAGTTTTATCAGCACTTTGTTCTATCGCGATAGCGGGAGTAAGCTTGTTATCCCCCGGATTTCAGCAAGAGACAACAGCAGCTTCTGTAAAGGATGTTGTCGTCAACGAAGTTGCATGGATGGGGACAAGCGCTTCTTATTCAGATGAGTGGATCGAACTTTACAACAATACGAATACAGCTATCAATATGACAGGGTGGACTTTAAAGGCACAAGACGGTTCTCCATCCATTCAGTTGTCAGGAAGCATTCCCGCTAACGGTTATTTCTTGCTGGAAAAAACGGATGACCAGACGATAAGTGATGTGACTGCGGATCAAATCTACAGTGGAACGCTCGGGAATGAAGCAGAGTCATTACAGATTTATGATGAAAATAATAATTTGATAGATAGTGTCGATAGCTGGCATGCAGGAGACAATACAACAAAAGGTACGATGGAACGCATCGATTCATCCATCGATGGAAATTCCCCAACAAATTGGGGGACGTCAACGGCTGTTTACAGCGGAGGTTACGGCACGCCTAAAGCTGTTAATTCTGTCGTAAAATCCGTACCATCGACGACTGAACAGTTACATAATGTGAGTGATGCTCCCGGAGCCATGAATATTTATTTTAATAAAAGCGCATTGACGCAGTATGCTTTAGCTGGAAACGAAGCCAATTACAATGTGAACTTGGAAAATCGCTTATTGAAGCGCCTTGATGAAGCAACCACATCCATCGATTTTGCGACATATGAGCTGAATCTTCCAAAAGTGGTGGACAAGTTAATCGAGAAAGCGGCTCAAGGTTTAGAAGTGCGCGTACTGGCTGATGCGAAAGATGCAAGAGATCCCCATTACGCCGAACGGTACGAAACGATGCGCCTGTATTTGGAGAAAATGGTTCGCGGGCAAGATATGGTGATTGGAACAGCTGATGATGTTCGCGTTTTCTCTGACTCCCCGATGTTTGCGATTGAAGATGGGGCGAAACGTACAGCGTATGGTTTGCCTGTTAATATGGCAGATATCCCAACAGAAACAGTGCAAGTCGGAAGCCAAACAGTGACGGGGCACATGTTTGTTGATGGAGAAGAAAAAGCAGAAAGCAGCTATTATTCGCCTGACACCCAAATGCATAATAAATTTGCGGTTATCGACGGAAAATGGATATTCACGGGAAGTTGGAATTTTACGGTGACAGGTCTTTACGGATCTGAAGAGAATATGCAACAAGGTATTTTAGATGGAAATCAGCAGCATGTCGTTGAAACGAATTCTCCTGAGCTTGCTTCCATTTATAAAACGGAATTTGAAGAAATGTGGGGAAGCAATACGAACGAGCCGAACCCTGTCACAGCTAATTTCAGTTCCCGTAAAATGGACAATACTCCTCATGTTGTAACAATTGGCGGAAAGAAAGTGGAGGTTTATTTTTCGGCAGGAGACAACGCAGTTGGAAGAATGACTGAATTGGTGAAGAATGAAGCACAGTATAACACGTACTTTACGATTTTTGCCTGGAGTGATCAGGCGCTTGTCGACGAGTTGAAATATAAGTGGGAAGGTTCCTACAATGACATGCAGGGCGAACTGACCGGTTTTGACGTCAAAGGGGTGTTTGACTCTGACTTTTGGAACCAATGGTGGTCAGCAAGTGTTGACATGACCGGGCGTACGGCTTCACAAGTAAGCGTAAATAATCCAAACACACGGTGGGCGAACCCAGCTCCAGTTTATCAAGATGCTGAAACAAGAAAGCTTCATGCCAAAACGATGATTATTGATGCAGACACGAGCAGTGATCCGACAGTCGTTGTAGGTTCGACAAACTGGAGTGAAAACGGAAATAACATCAATGATGAAAACATGCTGATCATTCATGATACAAGCATCGTGAATCAATTTGTGCAGGAGTTCAACGCAAGGTATATAAATGCGGGCGGGCAGATAAATTAATGCAATATAAGCAATAAATCACTTTTTGCTGATTAAAACCTTTTTTGGTCTATATGACTTGGAAAAGGTTTTATTTTTTGCAGGAAACACAGAGTCTTTTATTAATTATCAGAAAATATATTTTTTTCTAAAAAAATATATTGCAATCTGATATAGTACAGGATAAAATAAAAACAGTTAATAGGGGAATCGATAACCCAAAAAGATAATTAGAGGGGTGAATTTAGTTAACAGCAGTTTTTCGTATAGAAAAGGAGGGTTTTAAATGGAAATAATGAGGAATTTTATAGAAATTCATCTATTTTTTTACCGAATTGGACAATCGATTACTCCGATTCCTCAAAGAAAGTCTTTAACTCCATGATAATGACACGATGTACAGATGTTATCCACTTGCTTCTATGAAAAGATTCAAATTCATCCATATGATACAAAATGTAAGCGTTATCTAAAAGGTAAGTTTTAAAAAATTAAAGGGGGATTACATATGAAACTAAAAAAAGCGATGGGTTGTTTGATGGTTTGTGCTTTATCTATGAGTTTATTGGCTGGGTGCGGTTCAAATGAAACATCAGGCAAGGATAAAGATCAAATTGTTATTGGTGCAGCGATGCCGGTTTTTGATGATAAATGGTTGTCTTATTTATACGATGGTATTAAAGAATACGATAGCCAACATGATGATGTGGAAGTAACAATGGTTGATGCCAAAAATGATGCCGGCAAGCAAATGTCTCAAGTTGAAACATTGATTGCCCAAGGGGTAGACGCGATTCTTATTAATCCAGTTGAGACCGATGCGGTAGAGCCGATGGTAGACGCAGCGAATGAGGCTGACATTCCTGTAGTCGTCGTAAATAGGATGCCGGGAGAAGACGTGATGGAAAAAATTTATGCCTACGTTGGCTCTGAGTCTCTTGAGGCAGGTACCATTCAAATGGAAAAAGTGGCCGAGTTATTGGGCGGTAAAGGAAATGTAGCGATCATGAACGGCACTTTAGGCCAAGAATCGGTCGTGAAAAGAACGAAAGGAAATAAAGACGTTCTGAAAAAATACCCGGATATGAAGATTGTGCGTGAGCAGACTGCTGACTATCAAAGATCTCAAGGAATGACCGTGATGGAAAACTGGATTCAAGCCGGTGATAAGATTGACGCTGTTGTAGCGAATAACGATGAAATGGCTATCGGAGCGATTATGGCTCTTGAGGAATCAGGTAAACGAGGCGATATTATTGTCGCTGGGATTGATGGTACGATGGATGCTTTGGAGTATGTAAAGCAAGGGAAATTAAATGTTAGCGCTTTCCAAGATGCGTACGGGCAAGGGAAAGGTGCTATTGAAACAGCCATGAAAGCAGTAAAGGGCGAGAAGCTTGATAATAACTTCATTAACATTCCGTTTGAACTGGTCACACAGGAAAATGTAGACGAGTATATCAAAAAGTGGGAAAAGTAAGCTGGAAGAAGGGGGACTAGGTATGGACACTCTGTGCCCTCTTTATTCCGTTATAGCCAGCGGTAAAACCGAAAACCGTGCTGTATGAAAAACTTTTAGGTGGTGATTGAGTGGGAACAGAATATATTTTGGAGATGGAAAATATCACAAAAGAATTTCCTGGAGTAAAAGCGTTGGATAACATTCAATTAAAGATCAAAAAGGGATCCGTTCATGGCCTGATGGGGGAAAATGGCGCCGGAAAATCCACTCTAATGAAAATTATATTTGGCATCTATACCCCTGATAAAGGAACGATTAAGTTTAAAGGAAAAGAATTAAAGATATCCGGCCCAAAAGAAGCGGTAAACAGAGGAATCTCCATGATCCATCAGGAATTGAGTCCTGTTCCGTATATGACGGTGGCAGAAAACATTTTTTTGGGAAGAGAATATTCATTCGGAAAAACAGGCTGGGTCAATGATAAGAAAATGGTAGAAGAGGCCAGAAAGTTATTCGAAACATTGAATATGGATATCGATCCGACTGCCAAGATGAAGGATTTGAGCATTGCGAATATGCAAATGGTCGAAATCGCGACCGCTGTATCATACAATGCCGATTTGATTATTATGGATGAACCGACCTCAGCGATTACAGAAAAAGAAGTGGAGCAATTATTTGGCATTATTCGTTCCTTACAGGCAAAAGGTGTTTCCATCATTTATATCTCACACAAGATGGATGAAATCTTCAAGATTTGTGACGAGCTTACGGTCTTTCGAGACGGTCAATATATAGGAACAAAGGGTGCCCATGAATTAGACCAGGACACGTTAATTCAAATGATGGTGGGACGAGAAATTAAACAAGTGTTTCATAAAGAGGAAGCCGACATTCGAGAAGTGGCTTTATCCGTCCAAAACCTATCTAGAAAAGGAAAGTTTCATAATGTGAGTTTTGAAGTCAGAAAAGGGGAGATTTTAGGAATCGCAGGGTTGATGGGATCAGGAAGAACCGAGGTCATTGAAAGCATTTTTGGCATTGATCCTCCTGATTCAGGAGAAGTTTACATTCATGGTAAAAAAGTAAAAATCAAATCTCCTAAAGATGCGATTAAACATAAGGTAGCCTTGTTGACGGAAGACCGTAAATTAACGGGGGCCTTCCTTCCGATTTCGATTCGGGAAAACATGATCATTTCAAGTATTGATCAATTTTTAACGTTTGGATATCTCAATAAAAAATTAGTGGACAAGACATGCAAAGAGCAGGTAAAGAAATTAAACATTAAAACTCCTCATATCGATCAGCTCATTATGAATTTGAGCGGTGGAAATCAGCAAAAGGTGCTGCTGGCAAGATGGCTGCTGAATGATCCGGACATCCTGATCCTAGATGAACCGACTAGAGGGGTGGATGTAGGGGCGAAATCGGAAATCCATAAGCTGATGTCTAAATTGGCACAAGAAGGAAAAGCGATCATCATGATTTCGTCTGAATTGCCGGAAGTATTGGGCATGAGCGACCGGGTGGTCGTCATGCATGAAGGACAGAAAAAAGGCGAATTAAATAGAGAAGAAGCCGACCAAGAAAAAATACTGGAAGTAGCCTATAGCTAAAGAAATCATAAGGAGGTTTATACATGAGCAATCCAGTTGGCAGTTCTGTTACAACCATTAACAGTAAGGCGAATAAAAACGTTTGGAAAGAGAAAGGGTCTCAAATACTCAATAAATATGGAATTCTGTTTATTTTAATTGCCATGGTGGTCGTGATGTCTTTTCTTTCCCCGGCTTTTCTTAACGCAAACAATTTATTGAACGTCGTACGCCAAATCTCATTCATTGGGATTGTCGCAATGGGCGTCACGATGATCATTATTACAACGGGAATCGACTTGTCATCTGGTTCCGTTATTGCATTAGTCTCGGTCGTCGTGGCGAGTTACGCTCACCCTGGTGACTCCTTGTTTGTAGCCATTGCAATCGGTCTTGGGATTGGTGCTCTATGCGGCTTTATCAATGGCGCAGTTTCAGCGAAAGGAAAAATTCCCCCGTTCATCGCGACATTAGGGATGATGACAGCGGCAAGAGGATTGGCCTTATTATATAGTGATGGAAGACCGATTCCTAATTTGTCTGACTCGTTCATGTTTCTTGGAAAAGGGGAGATTGCAGGCATTCCATTTCCAATTATTGTGTTTATAGTGATGGGAATCATCTCACATTTATTATTAAGTAAAACAAAATTCGGTAAATACACGTATGCGATTGGCGGAAATGAGCAAGCGGCGAGAATTTGCGGAATCAATGTGGACCGTTACAAAATTATGATTTACACATATGCAGGTTTATTGGCAGCAATTGCCGGAATGATGTTAACTGCAAGAATTAGTGTAGGGCAGCCAAGTATGGGTGTAATGTTTGAATTAGACGCCATTGCGGCGGCTGTTATTGGTGGAACAAGCTTAGCCGGCGGCGTTGGGACGATTGCCGGCACGATGATCGGCGCGCTTATTATCGGTGTGTTGAATAATGGTCTTGATTTATTGGGTGTATCTTCTTACTGGCAGCAAATTTTAAAGGGTGCCATTATTGTAAGTGCTGTATTAATCGATTCTCGTAAAAATAAAAAATCTTAATATATAAATCCACATAAAGAATTTAACACGAGCAAAGAACGCCCGTGTTAAATTCTTTACGCATAAGCGGCTGACAAGCTCCCTTGCGGGTTCTTGCCAGCCGCTTATACGAGAACCTTTGTGAGCTTATTCAGGGTGGAAGAACAGAAAGGCCTACATAGAAGAAAGTCCGATAGAAAAGGTTAAAAAATTAATGTGAACCTATATAATAATAGAATGACTTGAAAGGACAGGGAGAGATTCCGTGAAGTCGTCTTCCTAGGAGGCTCCGTCATGAAAACCCAGTAAAGTCGAGGGATTTCGTGGCGGGGCTTTTCACTAAAAATCAACACTAAGCTTTAATATAGTCAATAAAAGCATAAGGGGCACACTGATTTATGATTAATGAAGAAAGAACGGCGGGAAATCTCACCTGCCAGGCAATGAGAAGCGTTTGTTTGCACTAAAGAATTACAAGCCCCCGTCTTAAAACCTGCAGTATAACTGTGATATAATATACAATAAGAGAGGTTTGAAGGAATATGCCATTTCATTAACCTTAAAAATATATGCCATGTGAGAGAGTGTGGAGAGATGAAACCAACTATTTATGATATTGCGAGAGAAGCAGGGGTATCTGCTACTACGGTTTCTAAAGTGATTAACAATAAGGGACGGATAAGCGAGAAGACTAGAAAGAAAATTTTGTCCATTATAGAGGAACTTCATTATCAGCCCAATGTATTGGCTTCAGCGATGAAGGGAAAGTCCACGTACACCATCGCACTGCTAATTCCTGATATGGCAAACCCTGTATATTCTGAATACTTAAAACATATAGAGGAGTATGGGCAAGAGCATGGGTTTAGCGTCGTCATGTGCAGTACAGGAGGCAGTCCTGAAAAAGAAGCCAAGCATATTGCCTTATTAAGACAGAAACATGTTGATGGATTTATCATAGCTTCAATTTTTAAAAATGAAGTAGCTCTAAAACAACTAATGGAGGAAGAAATTCCGCTCGTATTTTTTTCGCTTCAGCGCCCTGAGCTTCCTGTAGCCAGTGTTGCCGGGGACGACTATTTGGGAGGCTATATTGCCACTGAACATTTATTGTCGCTGGGGCACCGCAGAATTGGAATTATTGCAGAAGCAGCCACCGTAAGCGGAACAGAACGCACAAGAGGGTACGAAAAAGCGCTGGTGAATGCTGGAATCGAAGTTGATGAAAGCCTTGTCATTCCAATCAAGGAACCAACCATTGAAGGGGCAAAGCAGCATGCAAAAAAACTGCTCGATCGTGAACAAAGACCGACGGCGATTTTTGGCTGTAATGATATACTGGCCATTGGAACGATGCTGGCAGCAAAGGAGCTAGGTATAACCTTGCCTGATGAATTATCAATTATGGGATTTGATAATACCGTCATGTGCGAGATTGTAGAGCCTCAATTATCCTCTGTCGCCCCGCCTATACAAGAAATGGGAAGACAGGCGATGGAGCTGTTAATCCAGCAAATTGAACAGAAAGATAATATGAAGCAGCGTATTTCTCTACTGCCAGAACTTGTGATTCGACATTCCACTTCAGCATTAAATCAACTCACATAAAGGATTTAGAAGAATCGTTTTACACTGCATAAATAGCTGTCCATTTCCTTTACCGTCTGCTTTCATACAGATACATCCTAAATTCCAGACAGTAATGTTCGGAGCGTAAAAGATCAGGATTAATATCTCATAGTAAAAACTTTCGGAAGACTTGATATCAATGAATCTTTCGAAAGTTTTTTGCTGTTCAGCGGATTGTGGATGTTTTTTTTTTGAAAGGACAAAAAAGGTTATGCTAGTTTATTTTGTAATTGAACCAGGAGGATTAAGCAGATATAATATAGAAAAATTATTTAGAAGGTAATCGATAACCTTTATTGTGTTAAGTTTTCAGGACGAACCTTGATAAAAGATTTGATTAAGTGAGAATAACTTGAAAGAGTGATAATGAATGAAGGTTACAATTAATGATGTGGCAAGAGAAGCAGGAGTTTCTACAGCGACCGTCTCTAAGGTCATTAACAACAAAGGAAAAATAAGCGATAAGACAAGAAAAAAAGTCAACCAAGTTGTTAACAATCTTAGTTATCAGCCGAATCTGGTGGCATCTGCTTTAAAAGGGAAAGGAACGTTTACAATTGCTCTTTTAATTCCTCATATGGATAATCCCATTTATGCTCAATATTTAAAGTATATAGAGGAACGCGGACAAGAGCTGGGATTCAGCATTGTGATGTGCAGCACGGATAATGATCCGAATAAAGAAGCGAACCATGTTACCGTGTTAAAGAAGAAAAAGGTAGATGGGTTCATTATAGCTTCTAAATTTAATAATAAAACGGCTCTTAATCAATTGGTTAACGAGAATATTCCAGTAGCACTTATTGCGCACGAACGGCCGGAACTTCTTGTAGACAGTGTAACGGCCGATGATTATTTAGGCGGGTACCAAGCAACGGAACACCTGCTGTCCTTGGGTCACCGAAAAATTGGTGTTATTGCAGAGGAGGCCACAAGTTGTAAAGAGCGTATTCGGGGATATGAACAGGCTCTAGCAGATAACGGCATTGAGTTTGATGAAGGCTTAGTTGTTATGTGTAATGGTACAGGCACTTTTCAAGGAGCGGAAGTGCAGGCAGGGAAATTACTTGATAGGCAACAGAGGCCGACCGCGATTTTTGGCTGTAATGATGTATTGGCGGTTGGGACGATGCAAGCCGCAAAAGCACGCGGGCTTATTCTTCCAGATGAGCTTTCCGTTATTGGCTATGATAATACACTTATATGTGAGATTGTAAATCCGCAATTATCTTCTATTGCCATGCCTATTAAAGAAATGGGGAGAAAGGTAATAGATCTTTTGATAGCAGAAATTGAGCATGATCAGAGAGTTAAACAACGGGTACATCTATCCCCTGAGCTTATAATGCGAAGCTCTACAACATCGCCTAAAGAAAAAGGAAAGGTCAGTTAAGGCAAAAACATTCTCTTTCAAAAAGAGATAGGCTTATTATCATGAAATTTGTCTGAATATAAATTTTTTTTGAAAAAGTCATTGAAATATCATAATGAATAAGATAGAATGAAAACAAGTTAAGGTAATCGATAACCCCAGGTTGAAAAACTAAAAAGAAGTTTGTATACGTTTTCCTGCTAAAATGCAAAATGCAGAGAATAAAAATGGTATTCATAATAGAGGATTCCATATATTTTTTGCTACTTAAGGTAATCGATAACCCTATTTTTTCTTCATTATGAATGGGCAGCGGTATAAAGGACTTTTCACCTTGTTGACACAAAAACGCTTAAAGCAACCTTATCCCTTTTCATGTCTCAAGTTTTAAGTCAATCAATGTGTTAGTGTTGTAAGCGCTGTCCTTTCGATTTAGAAGTGAAGTTTAAGAGATTGTTAGCAATGAAAGTTGATTATGTATGTCCTTAAATTTTTTAGAACATATTTTTCAAGGAGGCAGAAATCATGACACAAACAGCAACGAAAGTAGTAAAACTAAAAAATTACATAAATGGTGAGTGGGTGGAAAGCAAAACGACCAAGTACGAAGATGTCTATAATCCCGCTACAAAAGAGGTCATTGCTCAAGTTCCGATCTCCACAAAAGAAGATGTGGACTATGCCATCGAGTCGGCGGTAAAAGCATTTGAGAAATGGAAAAACGTTGCAGTTCCGCGCCGCGCAAGAATTCTATTCAACTACCAGCAATTATTGACAAAGCATAAAGAAGAATTGGCTCATCTGATCACATTAGAAAATGGAAAAAGTCTTACAGAAGCATTAGGTGAAGTTCAGCGTGGAATCGAGAACGTTGAATTTGCTGCAGGAGCCCCTTCTTTAATGATGGGAGATTCACTAGCTTCCATCGCGACAGACGTTGAAGCAACAAACTATCGTTATCCAATCGGGGTTGTCGGCGGGATTGCACCTTTCAACTTCCCGATGATGGTACCTTGCTGGATGTTCCCGATGGCGATTGCATTAGGAAATAGCTTTATTTTAAAACCATCTGAAAGAACTCCGCTTTTAACGGAAAAATTAGTAGAGTTGTTTACAGAAGCAGGGCTTCCAAAAGGTGTATTCAACGTCGTTCACGGTGCACATGATGTGGTAAACGGTGTCTTAGATCATCCTGAAGTAAAAGCGATTTCATTTGTTGGATCGAAGCCTGTTGGCGAGTATGTGTTCAAGCGAGGCAGTGAAAACTTAAAACGCGTTCAAGCGTTAACGGGTGCTAAAAACCATACGATCGTTTTAAATGATGCTGACTTGGACAGCACGATCACAGATATCATTGCTTCAGCATTTGGTTCAGCGGGCGAGCGCTGCATGGCGTGCTCCGTTGTCACAGTAGAAGAAGGAATCGCGGACGAATTTTTAGCGAAGCTAAAAGAAAGAACGGCCAATATTAAAATCGGTAACGGTTTAGATGACGGTGTGCTGCTTGGACCGGTCATCCGAGAAGAAAACCAAAAGCGTACGATCGGCTACATCGAAAAAGGAATTGAAGAGGGAGCAACGGTTGTATGTGACGGCCGCGAACGCGCATTAGATGAAGGTTTCTTCATTGGCCCTACGATTTTCGATGATGTCACAACAGATATGACCATCTGGAAAGAGGAAATCTTTGCCCCAGTATTATCCGTGATGCGCGTCAAAAACTTGAAAGAAGCCATTGAAGTGGCGAACCAATCGGAATTTGCGAATGGTGCTTGTATCTTTACAACGAATGCGGCATCGATCCGCTACTTCCGCGAAAACATTGATGCAGGTATGTTAGGGGTTAACCTTGGTGTACCAGCTCCGATGGCCTTCTTCCCATTCTCCGGGTGGAAGTCATCATTCTATGGAACTTTACATGCGAATGGAAAAGACAGCGTTGATTTCTATACACGTAAAAAAGTCGTGACAGCACGTTACGTGGCACCAACTTTTGAGTAAGAAATAACTTTAATCTACCTATTAGATTAATAGGTTTCACTAGACCGTTCAACAAGCCGGCCTCTTACCTTTTCTGAGGAAGATAAGAGGCCAGCTTATAAAATAGATTTGGTTATGCAGCCTGAACTGAAGCTTAAAGGCAGCAAAGGTGACATACTTACAGCGTAACAATAAGGAGGTACATATGAGTCAATTGCTCCGAAAACCAGAAAAAAGAGAACTTTCCGAAGGCGTTACCCTTGTTCAAGAAGTAACAGAAGGGAACTCTCCATTAGAATATGTCGGATTTAAAATCTTGGATTTAGTGTCAGATGCCAAATACTCCGAATCATTGGAGAAGCAAGAATGCTGCATCGTGGCTCTGACAGGAAAAATCAATGTGACCGATCATGAACAGACCTTTAGCAATATCGGCACTCGTGAAAGCGTATTCGAACGTATCCCGACAGACAGTGTGTATGTATCGAATGACCGCAGCTTTGAAATCGAGGGAGTCGGTGAGGCTCGCGTGGCCTTATGCTATTCACCTTCTCATCAACAATTGCCGACTAAACTAATCAAAGCTTCGGATAACGGCGTCGAAAATAGAGGGATTTTGAACAATAAACGGCGCGTACACAATATTTTACCGGATTCAGATCCAACGGCTAACAGCCTGCTTGTGGTGGAAGTGTACACGGAAAGCGGCAACTGGTCAAGCTATCCGCCGCATAAGCACGATCAGGATAATTTGCCAGAAGAGTCCTTTTTAGAAGAATCCTACTACCATGAAATGAATCCGCCGCAAGGCTTTGTCTTCCAGCGTGTGTACACCGATGACCGCTCGCTCGATGAAACGATGACGGTTGAAAACGGTGACGTTGTACTTGTGCCGGCAGGCTATCACCCGGTTGGTGTACCGGATGGGTATACATCTTACTACTTAAATGTGATGGCGGGGCCGACGCGTATTTGGAAATTCTACAACGATCCGGATCATGAATGGATCTTAAAACGTTAATAAAAAATGTAAGGAGCTGTTAGCGAGAATGAGATACGAATTTAATGAAGAAAGAACATATGACATCATTGCGGTTGGCCGTGCATGCATCGATTTAAATGCAACAGAATACAACCGTCCAATGGAAGACACGATGACATTTACCAAGTATGTGGGAGGTTCGCCTGCGAACATTGCTATCGGAAGCTCTAAACTGGGTTTAAAAGCAGGATTTATCGGCAAAATCTCCGATGACCAGCACGGGCGCTTTATCGAGCAGTATATGCGCGGTGTTGGAATCGACACGTCCAACATGGTCGTAGACCAAGAGGGACACAAAATAGGGTTGGCTTTTACAGAGATTAAGAGTCCGGAAGAGTGCGGTATCTTAATGTACCGTCAGGATGTGGCCGACCTTTATTTATCTCCTTCTGAAGTCGATGAGGAGTACATCAAGCAATCTAAAATCCTGCTTGTTTCGGGTACAGCTTTATCCAAAAGCCCATCCCGCGAAGCAGTGCTGAAAGCGGTCAGCTTAGCAAAGAAACATGATGTAAAAGTAGTGTTTGAATTGGACTACCGTCCGTATTCATGGAATTCGCTTGAGGAAACAGCCGTTTATTGTTCATTAGTTGCGGAACAGGCAGACGTGGTGATCGGAACTCGTGACGAATACGATGTGATGGAACATAAACAAGGCGGGAAAAACGAAGATACCATCCGTTACTTGTTCAGCCACTCTCCTGAATTGATCGTGATCAAGCATGGTGTGGAAGGTTCATACGCCTACACGAAATCAGGAGAGACGTTCAAAGGACAAGCCTACCGCACAAAGGTATTAAAAACGTTCGGTGCCGGTGATTCTTACGCTTCCGCCTTCTTATACGCTTTGATCAGCGGAAAGGATATTGAAGCGGCTTTAAAATACGGCAGTGCCTCTGCTTCTATCGTGGTGAGCAAGCACAGTTCTTCGGAAGCGATGCCAACCGTCGAAGAAATCGAACAATTGATTAAGGAAAGATCTCAGGTAGAGGTGAACAGCTAATGGCAACCATCAGATTGACAACGGCTCAAGCCCTGATTAAATTTCTGAATCAGCAGTACGTCAGTATTGATGGGCAGGAATCTCCATTTGTAGAAGGAATTTTCAATATTTTCGGACATGGGAATGTATTGGGGATTGGCCAGGCACTTGAACAAGATGCCGGTCATTTAAAAGTGATTCAAGGGAAAAACGAACAGGGAATGGCCCATGCAGCCATTGCTTACAGCAAACAAATGCTTCGTAAAAAAATCTATGCGGTGACGACTTCGAGCGGACCGGGTTCCGCCAACCTGGTCACGGCAGCGGGGACAGCGCTTGCCAATAACATTCCGGTGTTATTGCTTCCGGCTGATACGTACGCGACACGCCAGCCTGATCCTGTTTTACAACAAATGGAGCAAGAGCACAGTATTGCGATTACAACGAATGATGCCTTGCAGCCTGTGTCGAGATATTGGGATCGCGTGACTCGTCCTGAGCAATTGATGTCCGCGTTAATTCGAGCATTTGAAGTGATGACAGATCCGGCAAAAGCGGGTCCCGCAACGATTTGCATTTCACAGGATGTCGAAGGTGAAGCATTCGATTATGATGAGAAATTCTTTGAAAAGCGAGTTCATTATATCGATCGTAAATTACCAAATGATCGTGAATTAAACGGTGCGGCCGAATTAATCAAGGCAAGCAAAAAGCCGGTCGTCGTAGTGGGCGGCGGTGCTAAATATTCAGAGGCGCGCGAGGCGTTAATCGAGTTTTCGCAAAAATACAACATTCCGTTAGTCGAAACGCAAGCCGGAAAATCAACGGTGGAGTCTTCCTTCCCAAATAACTTGGGCGGGCTTGGCATCACAGGAACACAGGCAGCTAACAGAGCCGCACAACAGGCAGACTTAATTATCGGTGTCGGGACGAGATTTACCGACTTCGCGACTTCTTCGAAAACGATTTTTGACTTCGAAACAACGAAGTTCTTAAACATCAACGTGAGCCGCATGCAAGCGTATAAGCTAGATGCCTTCCCGGTCGTAGCCGATGCGAAATCGACGTTTGAGGAATTGATTCCAATGCTGGAAGGATATAAGAGCGAGTTTGGCGATACCATTACGGAACTAAAAGAAGGATGGTTAGCTGAGCGGGACCGTTTAAGTAAGGTTGTATTTAATCGAGAGAACTTTACTCCAGAAATTAAACATCATTTTTCACAAGAAACATTAAACGAATACGCGGACGTTTTAAATACGGAGTTAGCCCAAACGACGGCATTGATTGCGATCAATGATACGATTGATCCTGACAGCATCATCATTTGTGCAGCTGGTTCGCTTCCGGGAGACCTGCAGCGCTTATGGCATTCAGAAGTGCCAAATACGTACCATTTGGAATATGGCTACTCATGCATGGGGTATGAAGTGTCCGGCACATTAGGATTGAAGCTGGCAGATCCAGCAAAAGAAGTGTACACGATCGTGGGAGACGGAAGTTTCCTGATGTTGCATTCCGAATTCATCACAGCGATTCAATACAATAAGAAAATCAATGTCCTTCTTTTCGATAATTCCGGCTATGGCTGCATCAACAATCTGCAAATGGACTTCGGAAACGGCAGCTACTACTGCGAATTCAGAACGGATGACAACCAAATCTTGAATATTGATTACGCAAAAGTAGCAGAAGGATACGGAGCGAAAGCTTATCGTGCCAATACCGTAGAAGAATTAAAAGCCGCGTTGGAAGATGCGAAAAAACAAGATAAATCAACTTTAATCGAAATGAAAGTGCTTCCAAAAACAATGACAGACGGCTATGAAGGCAGCTGGTGGAACCTTGGGGTACCTGAAGTATCCGATCGAGAAGGTATTCAAAAAGCATACGAATTAAAACAAGAAAAACTGAAAAAGGCGAAGCAATATTAATAGGAGTTGAATGATCATGAGCAATCAAAATATTTTATGGGGTATCGCTCCTATCGGCTGGCGCAATGATGATATACCTGAAATCGGTGCAGAGAACACGTTATCACACCTATTAAGTGATATTGTCGTAGCCGGCTTTCAAGGGACTGAAGTAGGCGGCTTTTTCCCTGAACCAAAAATATTGAATAAAGAATTGAAGCTTCGAAATTTAAAAGTGGCAGGTCAGTGGTTCAGCAGCTTTATCATTCGCGACGGCATTGATGAGGCTGCCCAATCCTTCCATAAGCATTGCCAATATTTAAGTGAAGTCAATGCAGATGTAGCGGTCGTATCGGAGCAGACTTACAGTGTTCAAGGAATAGACAAAGATGTCTTTGCTGAAAAACCTGATTTTACGGATGCCGAATGGGAAACATTATGTGAAGGACTAAATCAATTAGGGAAAATAGCAGCGGAATATGGATTAAAACTAGTTTACCATCATCATATGGGCACAGGCGTCCAAACATTGGCCGAAATTGACCGGCTAATGGAAAATACCGATTCAAACTATGTACATTTACTTTATGATACAGGCCACATCTACGTTTCCGACGGAGATTATATGACGTTATTAAATAAGCATATCGACCGCATTAAGCACGTCCACTTTAAGGATGTTAGAAGTGAAGTGATGGATGAATGCAAGAAAGAAGGGAAATCATTCCTTAACTCCTTCTTATCCGGCATGTTTACAGTACCCGGCGATGGCTGCATCGATTTTAAGGAACCTTATACAACTCTGCTGAATCATCATTACATGGGATGGATTGTGATTGAAGCAGAACAGGATCCATCTGTAGCTCATCCGTTGGAATATGCTTTATTGACCAGGAAGTATATAGATGAAAAATTACTGATCTCTTCTTAAATAAGAAGAGGGAGGGAGAAATGGACATGAGTAAACAGGGAAATCAAACATCGTTTTTGCGTACGATTATCTTAGTCTCGACATTCGGCGGGCTTCTCTTCGGTTATGATACAGGGGTTATTAACGGTGCCTTGCCTTTTATGTCTGAAGCACTTGGCCTTAACTCATTCACGGAAGGTCTTGTAGCAAGTTCCCTTCTGTTTGGAGCTGCAATCGGTGCAGTGTTTGGCGGAAGGCTGTCAGATTATAATGGGCGCCGGACGAATATCCTTTACCTTTCAATCTTGTTCTTTATTGCGACACTTGGGTGTACCCTCGCTCCGAACGTGACGGTTATGATTATCTTTCGTTTCTTGCTTGGGCTTGCCGTAGGGGGTGCCTCTGTAACGGTTCCGACTTACTTAGCGGAAATGTCACCTGCAGAGAGCCGGGGCCGAATGGTTACCCAGAATGAATTGATGATTGTCAGCGGGCAGTTATTGGCCTTCGTCATCAACGCCATCCTAGGCAGTACAATGGCTGATAACGATCATGTTTGGCGTTACATGCTCGCCATTGCGGCGCTCCCGGCGATTTTCCTCTTCATTGGTATGCTTAAAGTGCCGGAAAGTCCGCGCTGGCTTGTATCAAAGGGGAAAAATGGGGATGCCTTGAGTGTCCTTCAACAGATACGTGAAGGAAAACGTGCTGAATCGGAATTTAACGAAATTAAGGGGACTTTTGCCAAAGAAGCAGGAATGAAGCAGGCAACCTATAAGGATTTGACTGTGCCATGGGTACGCCGCATTCTATTTCTTGGGATTGGAATTGCTGTCGTACAGCAAATTACAGGTGTGAACTCGATTATGTACTATGGTACTCAAATACTAAAAGATGCCGGATTCGAAACAAAGGCGGCACTTATCGGTAACATTGCCAACGGTGTCATCTCGGTATTGGCGACATTTGTGGGAATCTGGCTTCTTGGGAAGGTTGGCCGCAGGCCGATGCTGATGACAGGATTGATCGGAACGACGGCGACACTTCTTCTCATCGGGGTATTCTCACTTACGCTTGAAGGGTCTGCTGAACTTCCATATATTGTACTAACCTTGACAGTCACGTTCCTGGCTTTCCAACAAGGAGCCATTTCACCGGTAACTTGGCTCATGCTGTCCGAGATATTCCCTCTAAGATTGAGAGGTCTTGGTATGGGTGTTACAGTATTGTTCCTGTGGGTAGTCAACGGCTTAATTGGCTTGGTATTCCCAATATTACTCGATAAGGTCGGCTTGTCTACAACGTTCTTCGTTTTCGTGGCCTTAGGGATTGGGGCGATTACATTCGTGAAGAAATGCTTGCCGGAAACGAAAGGACTCACTCTTGAGCAGCTGGAGCAGGAATTCCGTAAACATGATAAGGATGCTCAAGGTTATTCGGATGAAATGAACGCTCAAGCAAAATAAATACAACGACTATACAGCAATAGACAAATAAATGAGGAGGAACATGATCATGACTTTAAAAATTGGTGTTATCGGAACAGGTGCAATTGGCAGGGAGCATATTAAAAGAATTACCAATAATTTATCGGGCGGGGAAATCGTTGCTGTAACTGATGTTAATCAGGAAGCGGCAAAAAGCGTTGTGGAACAATTCGATTTAAATGCGGTTGTATACCCGGATGATAAAGCGCTTGCAGCTGATAAAAACGTTGAGGCTGTACTTGTAACAAGCTGGGGTCCTGCCCATGAACAAAGCGTGCTTGCTGCAATTGAAGCTGGAAAATATGTATTCTGTGAAAAACCTTTAGCGACAACAGCAGAAGGATGCATGAGAATTGTCGAAGCAGAAATGAAACATGGCAAGCGTTTAGTCCAAGTTGGATTTATGCGTCGTTATGACAGCGGTTACGTACAACTAAAAGAAGCGATTGACAACAATGAAATCGGTGAACCATTAATGATCCGCTGCGTACACAGAAATCCGGATGTTCCTGAGAGCTATACGACAGACATGGCCATCAATGATACGCTCATTCACGAAATCGATGTGCTGCACTGGTTGATCAATGATGACTACAAATCTGTGCAAGTAGCATTTCCAAAGAAAACAAGCCGTGCATTAGCACACTTGAAAGATCCGCAACTTATCACGTTGGAGACAAAGGGCGGAGTTATCATCACGTCGGAAGTATTTGTAAATTGCAAATACGGTTATGACATTCAATGTGAAGTCATCGGTGAAGAAGGAGTCGCCTATCTTCCAGAGTTCCCTAGCATCGTCACTCGTAAGGATGCGAAGCTAAGTACAAATATATTGACGGATTGGAAGCAGCGTTTCATTGATGCGTATGACATCGAGTTACAGGATTTCATGGATTCAATCAGAAAAACAGGCGAGCCTAACGGTCCGACTTCATGGGATGGCTATATTGCAGCAGTGACAGCGGATGCTTGTGTAAAAGCACAGCAAACAGGAGAAAAAGAGACTGTTGAATTGGCGGAAAAGCCCGACTTTTATAAAAATGAAAAAGAAGCAGTTGAAACAGTCTGAAAATGGTAAAGGAAACTTCCATTGGTGGGGGAGCTTCATCCCCCTCTAATCGGTTAAATCCAAACAGTCAAAAAAGGAGATGTTTACATTGCGTTTAGCATATGATCCGTCACATTATCGTGATAATACAAATTTAAAAGATACGATCGATGCAGTTGCCAGATTAGGATATGAATATGTGGAGTTATCACCGCGCAAAGATTTTATTTGGTTTTATGAATATCCAAAGGTTGATAAACAGCTGATCAAAGATTTAAAAAGATATTGTTTAGATGCCGGTGTTAAAATCTCTTCTGTCCTTCCTGTTCAACAATGGTCTTCACCGGTTGAAGAAGAACGTCAAGCTGCCGTGAGAAATTGGAAACGTTGTATTGAAATCACTTCTGACTTAGGAGTAGATCTAATGAACAGCGAATTTGCCGGCGACATCAGCCGTCCGGTTGACAGTGAAGCGGCTTTTGTGAAGTCAATGGAAGAGCTCATGCCGCTTTTTGAAAAAGAAGGGATTAAACTCAATTTGCAATCCCATCCGAACGATTTTATTGAGTTGAATACAGAAGCCATCCGCATGATTCGTGCACTCGATAAAGATTGGATTAAGCTCGTCTATTCTGTTGCCCATGCATTCTTTTATGATGATGGCATTGGCGATGTAGAGAAACACTTGGAAGAGGCAGGAGATTTACTTGCCCATGTTCTCATTGCCGATACGCTCAATCATAAAGCCGCATTTGGATTACGCTATATTGTGAATCCTCCTAATGCAAAAGTAACCATTCACCAGCATTTGAACCCTGGTGAAGGGGAAGTAAACTTTGAGGCATTATATCGTAAATTAAGAGAAATGAAGTTTGATGGAATCGTCACGAATTCAGTATTTGCTTATCCTGATAAGCCGGAATGGTCGAACGAAGTAACACTGAAATCCATTAGAGAAGGATTGAATATATCGATCTAGTACAGTCAGCATGGCCAAAGAACAGCCATGCTGACTGTACTAGACCTAAGCGGATGATGCCCCGGCACCATCCGCTCAGGTAAACCTTTGAGCGTAAATTCGGGATGAAAGAACAGAAAGGCGCAGAGAGAGTACACATCCATAATAGATATAAAAAAATGATAGAAAGTAAAAATAGTGGAGGGATTATGATGAAGCTTTGTTTCAATCAGGCTACGACGTTAGAAAACTCAAATTTGGTGAAAGACTTAGAGTACTGCGATAAGCATGGGTATGACTATATTGAAATCCGTACAATGGATAAATTGCCTGAGTATTTAAAGGAGAAGTCCATTGATGACTTAGCTGAATTTTTCAATACACATCATATTAAGCCGCTTGCATTCAACGCTTTAGTATTTTTCAATAACCGGGATGAGGCTGGATATAAAGAAATGATCAATGAATTTAAAGGACTGATGGAAGCAGCCAAGAAATTGGGTGTGAAATATGTGGTGGCGGTGCCGCTCGTAACAGAACAGAAAATATTGAAACAAGATATTAAAAACAGCTGTGTAGAAGTGCTAAAAGAGCTTTCAGATATTGCAGAGCCATATGGTGTGAAAATTGCCGTCGAGTTTATTGGACATCCACAGTGCACAGTTAATACATTCGGCCAGGCTTACGATATTGTTGAAACCGTTGACCGTGAGAATGTTGGATTAGTACTTGACTGCTTCCATTTCCATGCAATGGGATCAGACTTGGAAGATTTGAAAAAAGCGGATGGATCAAAAATCTTCATTTTACATATCGACGATACAGAAGATTTTCCAATCGGCTTCTTGACAGATGAAGACCGAGTATGGCCTGGACTTGGGGCAATTGATTTAGACAGCATTTTATCGACACTGAAGGAAATCGGGTACGCTGATGTTGTTTCAGTTGAATTGTTCCGTCCGGAATATTATCAATTAGATGCGGAAGAAGCGATCAAAACGGCAAAAGAAACAACACTTAAAGTCGTATCTAAGTATTACGATTTACAGCCTGTATAAACAGGCAATATTTTGATGAAAGGGGGCGATACGAATGCCTTTAGTATCGATGAAAGAGATGCTGCTTAAAGCGAAGGAAGGGAATTACGCTGTCGGCCAGTATAATATCAATAACTTGGAATCGGCACAAGCATTTTTACAGGCGGCCCAAGAGGAACAGGCGCCTATCATAGTAGCGGCTTCCGATCGGCTTGTCGATCATTTGGGAGGCTTTAAGACCATTGCAGCAATGGTTAAAGGTCTTCTAAAAGAAATGGAGATAACCGTTCCGGTTGCGCTGCACCTGGATCATGGGATGAACGTTGAACGCTGTAAAAAGGCGATTGATGCCGGCTTTACATCCGTTATGATTGACGGTTCCCATCATCCGATTGACGAGAATATTGCCATGACGAAACAAGTCGTTGATTATGCACATCCAAGGCAAGTATCTGTGGAAGCAGAAGTTGGGACAGTCGGCGGTATGGAAGACGGATTGGTTGGCGGAATTCAATATGCCAATCCCGATGAGTGTTTACGAATCGTAAAAGAGACAGGGATTGATGCGTTAGCGGCTGCTCTTGGTTCGGTTCATGGGCCTTATCAGGGGGAACCTAAATTGGGCTTTAATGAAATGAAGCAAATTTCTGAATTGACCAATGTACCGCTTGTTCTTCATGGAGGTTCTGGAATACCTGATTATCAAATTCAAAAAGCCATTGAACTCGGACACGCCAAAATTAATGTTAATACGGAATGCATACAAGCGTGGACACAGGCCATTCGTGAAGTTTTGGCCGCTGATGAGAAGGTATATGAGCCGCGGGCTATTATTACGCCTGGTAAAGAGGCCATCAAAGCGACGGTCAAAAGCAAAATGAGAGAGTTTAAAACAAGCTGTAAGGCGTAATGAAAAAGGGTGTCTTAAAAGTAATTGATAGGCACCCTTTTACTATCAACAAGAAGAGAAACGCCCTTTTTTTGATAGAATAATTAAGAAAATTTTGTATTTTGGGAATTATTTTTTGCAAAAAGGAAGAAATGGCAATAAAATGAAGGGGCGACAACTAAATAGGAAGTGATGCTTTGAAGACCCTACATGCCAATCGAAATAAGTACATTTTTTTAATTGTTTCCTTCATTTTTTGGTTTTGCCCTTTTATCTATGTTCCCATCTTATCTCCTTATATGGAGTCAATGGGAGGTAAGTACACGTATATCGGTGTGGTACTGAGCAGCTATGGACTGATGCAGTTTCTATCTCGGCTTCCTATTGGAATTTTCTCGGATCTTATGAAACTAAGAAAACCGTTCATTATATTTGGAATGTCGGTCAGTGCATTTAGTTGTTTGGCGTTTGCCTTAACGGATAGTTTAGGGTGGATTCTTTTATCTCGTTCCCTGGCAGGTCTGGCTGCAGCAACGTGGGTTGTTTTTACAGTACTGTATTCCAGTTATTTTACGGACCGGGAAATTCACCGTGCCATGGGCAGTATTTCATTTGTGGTTGTTTTAGCACAATTGGTAGGGATGAGTGTAAGCGGTTATATTGTAAATGAATGGGGCTGGCACGCTCCCTTTTGGATAGGGGGAATTATCGGTATAATAGGGATAGCGCTTTCCCTTTTTATTTTCGAACCGAAAGAAGGGATTCAAAGGGAACCCGTGAAGCTGAAAGAGCTGACATCTGTTATGAAGGAGCCTTTGTTGTTAAAAATTTCCTTGCTATCTATTTTGGCACACAGCATTATTTTTACCACCATGTTTGGATTCATGCCTGCGTATGTACTGGAAATTGGATTAGAGGCTGGCGATATCAGCTTGATTGTGTTTTCCTTTATGATTCCTCATGCCATCGCCACCCTTTTTGCAGGGAAAGTATTTGTTCCAATGTTTGGTCAGTGGAAATCGTTAAAACTGGCATTTGGGCTAACGGCATTTTTTACGCTTTTAACCCCGTTTATCCACACAAAAGGCTGGCTCTGCGTCGTACAGGGATTTAACGGATTTGCACTCGGACTTCTTTTTCCGCTACTTTTAGGGATGGCAATAGAATCCATTCCCCATGAGAAAAGAGCAACTGCAATGGGAGCGTATCAGGCACTGTATGCAATCGGTATGTTTGCAGGACCGTTTTTGGCAGGGATTTTGAACTCACATGCGGGCATTGCCGCAAGCTTTTACTTTTCAGGCATATTGGGCATAGCCGCAGTCTCTCTCATTACCGTTTGGAATCGAAGTGTAAGTAAAACAGCTTATAAGGTCAAGGTTGAGAGTGGATGATTAATCGATTTATCGGTTTGATATCACCATACTTAAGAAGGAGATGGATGTAAAATGACAAAACAAACAAGAATCGGAAGAACAGATTTAGTCGTGAATCCTATCGGGCTTGGAACCAATGCAGTTGGCGGTCATAATCTTTATCCGAACTTGGACGAAGAAGCTGGAAAAGAACTCGTTCGAACAGCATTAGATCATGGCATCAACTTTTTAGATACGGCTTTTATCTATGGACCGGAACGATCAGAAGAATTAATCGGCGAGGTTTTAAAAGAAAGAGGCAATCGTTCAGAGGCGATTATTGCTACAAAAGGTGCCCACAAATTTGTCGGTCAAGATGTTGTGTTCGACAATTCGCCCGCTTTTTTAAAGAAAGAGGTTGAAAACAGTTTAAAACGCCTGCAAACCGATTACATCGATTTGTATTATATTCACTTTCCTGATGAGGATACACAAAAAGATGAAGCAGTCGGTACTTTAAAGCAATTAAAGGATGAAGGGAAAATCAGGGCGATCGGTGTATCCAACTTTTCAATTGAGCAGTTAAAAGAAGCAAATAAAGATGGTTACGTCGATGTGTACCAAGGTGAATATAACTTATTGCAGCGAGAGGCAGAGAAAGAGTTGCTGTCATATACAAAAGAGCACAATATTTCCTTTATTCCGTATTTCCCGCTTGCATCGGGGTTGTTAGCCGGCAAGTATAACAAAGACATGGTATTCAATGACTTGCGTGCAGACTTGCCTTACTTCCAGAAAAAAGTATTTAGACAAAATTTAGAAAAGGTAGAACAAGTACGCAAAATTGCAGATGCTAAAAATACAGAAGTCGCTCATGTGGCCCTCGCTTGGTATTTAACACGCGATTCCATAGATGTTTTGATTCCAGGTGCAAAGAGAGCCGATCAGGTGCTGAACAACCTGAAAACATTGGAGGTTCAATTAACAGCCGAGGAGATTCAAGAAATCGACCGTATTTTCAGATAATTATATATAGATCGATTTAGAAAATTTACCATGGCCAAAGAACGGTTATGGTAAATTTTCTAGACCTAAGCGGATGACACTCCTCTTGCTGGGGGAGTGCCATCCGCTTAGGTGAATCCTTGAGGGCGAATTCAAGTGGTCTGGATACCCGATTGTGAATCCCTTTCGATGGAATGAAACGTGTGGAGTTATTAAGTGAACTATATAAATGAGCTGAAAGATTCCATCTAATGAAATACTAACTTGGGAGGTTATTTATTATGCCATTGCTTAGATTTGATGTAATAGAAGGACGAGACGAGAAATCATTGAAAAAATTATTAGACGCTGCACACCGGGCAATGGTGGCAGCATTCGACGTACCTGAAAGAGACCGTTATCAAATTGTTCATCAGCATCCCGCTCATGAAATGATGATTCAAGATACCGGTTTAGGCTTTGAGAGAAGCAACAATCTAGTCGTCATAAGTGTAACCAGCAAGCAAAGAACCGATGAACAAAAGAAGAAGCTTTATCAGCTGCTTGTTCAAGAGCTGGGAGAAAGCTGCGGAATCGAGCCAAATGATATTATGGTGTCGATTGTGACGAATGGAGATGCAGATTGGAGCTTTGGAATGGGAGAAGCCCAATTTTTAAACGGAAAACTATAAGATGAAACAGGAACCTGCGTCCCTCACTGAATGTGAGTTGGGGGATGTCAGGTTTTTTTTACACGGTTATTTATTTAAAATATAAGTCGGAATAATGTTGTTATTTATGTTGAAAAGCGCTTTCAAATCAGGTATACTAATAATGAAAATAGGTTAAGCGCTTTCCTTTACTTTTCTTAAAGGGGATAGCGAATATGAAAAAGATTACAGTCGGTATCATTGGAGCTGGACGTATCGGAAAATTACATGTAGATAATTTAAAATTAATTCCGGAAATCACGATTAAGGCAGTTTCGGATGTAGTGGTCGATCATTTGCAGCAATGGGCTGCTGACAAGGGGATTCCAACTTTAACGACAAACTATCAAGATTTATTAGCAGATCCAGAGATAGACGCTGTTTTTATTTGCTCACCAACTACTACGCACGCCCAAATCATTAAAGAGGCAGCTCGTGCGAAAAAGCATATTTTCTGTGAAAAACCAGTGAGCTTCTCTGTCGAGGAAACCATTGAAGCGTTACATACAGTCAAAGAAGAAGGCGTGAAACTGCAAGTAGGGTTCAACCGCCGTTTTGATCCAAACTTTAAAAAAGTACGTAATCTTGTCCAACAGGGAGAAGTCGGTCAACCGCATATTTTAAAAATTACATCAAGGGATCCTCAGCCTCCAAGCATTGAGTATGTTCAAACATCAGGCGGATTGTTCATGGATATGATGATTCACGATTTTGACATGGCTCGTTATGTGATGAACAGCGAGGTTGTGGAAGTCTCTGCTCATGGAACAACCTTAATCAACCCTGCTATTGCAGAAGCGGGAGATGTCGATACAGCTATTGTGACATTGAAATTTGCAAACGGTGCATTAGGCGTAATTGATAATAGCCGTCAAGCAGTTTATGGTTACGATCAGCGTGTCGAAGTGTTTGGGGCAAAAGGCTCTGCAACAGCTGATAATTGCCGTCCAACAACGGTTGAAGTATCAACTGCAGAAGGCGTTGTAAAGGATAAACCGTTATATTTCTTCCTTGAGCGTTATACGCAAGCCTATATTGAAGAAGTATCACAATTTGCACAGTCGTTATTAGAAGATCAGTCTGTGGTTTGCAGCGGAAATGACGGTCTTCAAGCGGAACGTATTGCAAAGGCAGCGAAAGAATCTTTTGAAACAGGACGCCCAGTGAAGATTGAACATACAGAGTTAGTGGAGGATAAGGTTATATTGAACTAAGAAAATCACCGAAAAAGGAGGGACGCTGCATGTCAAAATTAATTGTACGCCCACAAGAACGTGATGAACAAGGAAAAATTCTGTCTGTGACACCTGAAAGTGCAGGATGGGAATATGTAGGATTTGAACTCTACTCGTTAAAGAGCGGGGAAGTACTAACAAATAAAACCGGTGATCAGGAAGCTTGTCTTGTTTTATTAAGCGGAAAAGCGTCAGTTCGCACGAATGATGCTGCTTTTTTAGAAATCGGAAAGCGCATGTCTGTTTTTGAAAAAATTCCTCCATATTCTGTTTATGTACCGAACGACGATTTTTACACAGTAGAAGCGTTAACGGACCTTGAGCTGGCTGTTTGCCTGGCTCCCGGAAAAGGAACGCATAAAGCGCGTTTAATCGCGCCGGAGGATGTTGGTGTTGAGGATCGCGGATCAGGTCATATGTCTAGAAAAATTCACAACATTTTACCGGAACAAAAGGCGGCCGACAGCTTGCTTGTCGTGGAAGTGCTTACGCCTGCGGGGAACTGGTCCAGCTATCCGCCGCATAAACATGACCAGAATAACCTTCCTGCCGAGTCTTATTTAGAAGAAACATACTATCATGAAATTAACCCTAACCAAGGTTTCGTTGTTCAGCGGGTATATAATGATGATCGTTCGCTGGATGAAGTTCTGGCTGTTCCAAACCGCAGTGTGGTACTCGTGCCGGAAGGATATCATCCGGTATCAGCTCCGCCGGGATACGAATCTTATTATTTGAATGTAATGGCAGGACCGGTGCGTACATGGAAATTCCATAATGATCCAGACCATGAATGGCTTTTTCAGCCTGTAAAATAGACTTCATTTATATCATAAAAAAAGGAATGGCGTCCTAAGCCGTTCCTTTTTTTGTGATATAATAATTAATATTACAAATAAAAAGGTGATTTGAATAAATATGAAGGTGACAATTTACGACGTGGCGGAGAAAGCGGGAGTGTCTATTGCGACTGTTTCAAAAGTCATCAATAACACGGGGCGCATAAGTGAAAAGACGAGAAAAAAAGTTCAGGAAATCATGGAGCAGCTGCATTACGAGCCGAGTATGGTCGCTTCTGCGCTAACGAGCAAGAGAACGGGAACCATTGGCCTATTAGTCCCCGATATTGCCAATCCTTTTTTTGCAGAAGTTGCTCGTAACTTTGAAGATTATGCACAAAAATTGGGTTTTGGGCTAGTCATCTGCAGTACGGATGGAAAAGATGAAAAGGCGAGGCTCTATCTCTCCCTTTTAATGCGAAAGCAAGTAGATGGCTTAATTATCACCACTTATATTAAGGATGCCGATTTATTAGATCAATTGATGCAAAGACAGATTCCCATCGTGTTATTTTCCGTTGATATCCCGACGCTAAGTGTGAATGCGGTTTCAGTGGATGATTATAAAGGCGGGCTTCAGGCAACAAACTATTTGCTTTCGTTAGGTCACAAGCGCATTGGGGTCATTGCAGAAGATTTATCAAGAAGCTCTTACCGGATTCAAGGATATAAGGAAGCAATGAAACAGGCTGAAGCGAAAATAATGGAGTCCAATATTATCTCCACAAAGGCAACAGTTAAAAATGGGGAAGCGGCTGCGCAGCAACTCCTGAAAAAGAAGGATCGTCCTACAGCCATTTTCGCCTGTAACGATTTGCTTGCCATCGGGGCGATGGAAGCAGCGAGAAAGCTTGACATCAAGATTCCGGAGGAACTTTCTATTATAGGATTTGATAATACTATTTTAGCGGAGATTGCGAATCCTTCTTTAACAAGTGTATCCCAACCGATCAAGGAGATGGCTAATCAAGCTATGACAGTATTAGTTGAAGAAATTGAAAACGAGCAATCTTCTAAGCAGCGTGTATTTATGCTTCCCGAATTGGTTATACGAAACTCTACGGCGCGACTATCATTATAATAAAGGAAACTTCCATCAGTGGGGGCCTTACTGCCCGTTAATGCGGGATAAAAGGAAAGCACTTGTCAATTTGGCAGGTGTTTTTTTTTGATATGTAAGCAAGCGGAAGGAATTTGGAAGAAGATAAAAAATATTCTAAAAACATTAAAAAATGATTTGCGTTTTCATTTCAATCATGTATAATAAAAATCAAGGAAAGCGCTTAACCTATTTTCGAGATTTAAAATTATAACAGCGCTTTAGATTCCTTTTATTTGTAATACTTATTTTTTTAGCTGTTTGAGAAAGCGCTTTATCAAAGTAAGGAGGATTATTCGATGAATCCACTCGTTTTTGCAGAAGGTCGTCCCTTGGATTTCATAGCGGTTGGACGCTTATGCATCGATTTGAATGCCAATGAAACACAACGCCCGATGGAGGAGACAAAAACGTTTACGAAATATGTAGGAGGTTCTCCTGCCAATATTGCAATTGGGACGTCACGTCTTGGACTGAAGACAGGTTTTATCGGAAAAGTATCCAATGATCAAATGGGCCGTTTTATTACCCAATACTTAAATGAAAACCGTATTAATACAGATAATATTTTCATAGATCGAACAGGTGCGGTAACAGGATTAGCTTTTACAGAAATCAAAAGTCCTACAGATTGCAGCATTTTAATGTATCGCGACAATGTAGCGGATCTAAAGCTTGAGCCGACAGAAGTCCCAGAAGAGTATATTAAACAGTCAAAAGCTCTTTTAATCTCAGGAACGGCTTTAGCGAAAAGCCCTTCGAGGGAAGCAGTATTCATGGCATTGGAATATGCGAGAAAACATGATGTAGTTGTTTTCTTTGATATCGACTACCGCCCTTATACGTGGGAATCTGAGGCAGAGACAGCCGTTTACTATAATTTAGCAGCAGAAAAATGCGACGTCATCATCGGAACGCGTGAAGAGTTTGACATGATGGAAAAACTTTTGAACTATGAGAAATCTGATGACAAGGTAACGGCAGAAAGATGGTTTTCCTACCACGCTAAAATTGTGGTCATTAAACATGGCGGTGAGGGGTCAATCGCTTACACAAGAGATGGACAATCTCACCGAGGCGGCATTTTTAGAACAAACGTATTAAAAACATTCGGTGCAGGCGATTCTTATGCGTCAGCTTTCATTTACGGGTTAATGAAAGGGCTTCCGATTCAAGAGGCAATGAGACTTGGCGGCGCATCTGCTTCGATCGTTATTTCAAAGCATAGCTGCTCTGACGCTATGCCGACAGTCGAGGAAATTAAAAGCTTCATGGAAACAGCAGAAGAAGTGTTAGAAACAGCCCGTTAAGAAGCTGAGAATGAGAGAATCGTTGATTGAGGCGGTAATCTCATTTATGGATAAAAAGATTCAATTCAGTGATGATAATAGTCAAAACAACATAAGGGAGAGAATGTCCATGACACAAACAGCGGTAAAAACAGTAAAAAACTATATTGGCGGAGAATGGGTAGACGCAATCAGCACAAAAACGGAACCTGTTTATAATCCGGCAACAGGCGAAATTATCGCATACGTTCCTCTTTCTACAAGAGAAGATGTAGAGAGAGCGGTACAAGTAGCTGACGAAGCATTCCAAACATGGTCACAAGTAGCGGTCCCAAGACGTGCACGCATTCTCTTTAAATATCAGCAATTGTTAGTCGATAACTGGGATGAGCTGGCCAAATTAGTAACGATCGAAAACGGTAAAAGCTACAAAGAAGCTTATGGCGAAGTGCAGCGCGGCATCGAGTGTGTAGAATTTGCAGCCGGGGCACCAACATTAATGATGGGCAAGCAGCTTCCTGACATCGCGACAAACATTGAGTCTGGTATGTATCGTTACCCGATCGGGGTTGTAGGGGGGATCACACCGTTTAACTTCCCAATGATGGTTCCGTGCTGGATGTTCCCATTAGCGATTGCATGCGGCAATACCTTTGTCTTAAAGCCATCCGAGCGTACACCGCTTTTAGCAGCTCGTCTTGCTGAATTATTTGAAGAGGCAGGGTTGCCAAAAGGTGTGTTAAACATTGTCAATGGTGCGCATGATGTCGTAAACGGTCTTCTTGAGCACAAATTAGTTAAAGCGATTTCATTCGTAGGTTCTCAGCCTGTTGCGGAATACGTGTACAAAAAAGGTTCAGAAAACTTAAAACGTGTTCAAGCATTGGCGGGTGCGAAAAACCATTCCATCGTCTTAAATGATGCGGATCTTGATGTGGCAACATCCCAAATCATCGGGGCGGCATTCGGTTCTGCCGGCGAGCGCTGCATGGCGGCTTCTGTCGTGACGGTTCAAGAAGATGTGGCAGATGCCTTGATTGCAAGATTAGTAGAAGAAGCCAACACCATGCAAATCGGTAACGGTATGGATGAAAACGTATTTTTAGGACCGGTCATTCGCGACGGCCATAAAGAACGTACATTAAGCTATATTGAGTCAGGTGTTCAAGAAGGGGCACGTCTTGTTCGTGACGGAAGAGAGGATGCGGCTGTAAAAGGAGAAGGGTACTTTGTCGGGCCAACTATTTTTGATGAAGTCACACAAGAAATGAAAATTTGGCAAGATGAAATTTTTGCGCCGGTTTTATCAGTCATCCGTGTCAAAGACTTGTCAGAAGCAATTGAAGTGGCGAACAATTCACGCTTTGCGAACGGTGCTTGCATTTATACGAAAGACGGCGGAAGTGTGCGTCAGTTCCGTGAAACGATCCACTCTGGTATGTTAGGGGTCAATGTCGGCGTTCCAGCACCGATGGCATTCTTCCCGTTCTCTGGCTGGAAAGATTCCTTCTACGGCGACCTTCACGCGAACGGTACAGATGGCGTGGAGTTCTATACAAGAAAGAAAATGGTGACAACTCGCTGGTAATCTAGATCGATGTTCTAAACCTTTGAGGGAGGATTCAAGTTGTCCGGGTGGCCGATTGTGGGACCTTTCGATGAGAGGGAAATATGTCGAGTGATTAAGTGAAAATTATGTACATAACTCATTTAGCATGGAAAAAGCAACTGTGCTGAGTGAGTTACGTATAAGCAGTGGGCAAGAGCCCTTACGGTTTTCTTGCCCACTGCTTATATGCCAAACCTGATGAATTTATCTAAACGGGAAATACAAAAAGGCCGGGTAAATCAAAAGTAGTTAGTAGGTTCACTAAGGTAGAAAAGGAAGGATGAGAATTAATACTCTTTATTCCTTCAGTTATATCTTAATTTTTTTACATAAATAAGTAAGCGCTTAATCTACTGTTTTTTAATAGAAAGCATGACAAGAAAAAGGGAAATAGAAAGGCGGCGGTAAGCAATGAAAACAATCAGAATGACGACGGCGCAAGCGCTGATAAAGTTTTTGAATCAACAATATGTAGAGTTTGACGGAAAACAACAAAAGTTTATTAAAGGCATCTTTACAATCTTTGGCCACGGAAATGTTGTGGGACTTGGTCAGGCGTTAGAAGAAGATGCGGGAGAGCTTAAAGTATTTCAGGGACGAAACGAGCAGGGAATGGCTCAGGCGGCTGTCGCTTTTGCGAAGCAAAAACACCGCAAACAAATTATGGTATGCACTGCTTCGGTTGGCCCTGGTTCTGCCAATATGGTGACAGCTGCAGCAACGGCTTCTGCCAACAACATTCCAGTATTACTGCTGCCTGGTGATGTGTTTGCGACAAGACAGCCTGATCCTGTCCTTCAGCAAATTGAACATACTCATGATTTATCGATTTCGACGAACGATGCGTTTCGTGCCGTCAGTAAATACTGGGACCGCGTCAATCGTCCGGAACAATTAATGACAGCGATGATCAATGCAATGCGCGTCTTGACGAACCCGGCCGATACAGGGGCTGTTACAGTTTGTCTGCCGCAAGATGTCCAGGGAGAGGCGTGGGATTTCCCGGAATATTTCTTCCAAAAACGAGTTCACCGCATTGAGCGCCGTGTGCCGACAAAAGCCAGCCTGGCAGATGCGGTGGAGCTCATCAAAGGAAAGAAAAAACCGATTATCGTTTGCGGCGGCGGTGTACGTTACTCGGAAGCGGCGGAAGCTTTAAAACAATTGGCGGAAACGTTCCACATCCCATTTGGAGAAACGCAAGCCGGAAAGAGTGCGATTGAAAGCAATCATCGTTACAACCTTGGCGGCATTGGTGTCACAGGCAACATGGCAGCCAACAAGATTGCGAAAGAAGCAGACCTTGTCATTGGTATCGGAACGCGATTTACTGATTTTACGACCGCATCCAAACAACTATTCCAAAATGAAGAAGTTGATTTCTTAACGATCAATGTTTCTGAGTTTCACGCAAGCAAGCTCGATGCGGTAAAAGTTGTAGCGGATGCAAAGGAGGCTCTTATTGCCTTAAGCAGAGAGTTGGATGCGGTTCGTTACCAATCGGGTTATACAACGGAAATCGCATCTGCTAAAGATGCGTGGGAAACTGAAGTAGAGCGCCTGCACAGTATTAAATATGCAGAGCAAGACTTTACACCTGAAGTGGCTGGTCACCTTGATGAGGCGTTAGCGGAGTACGCAGAAGTACTTGGTACACAACTAACTCAAACGGAAGTCATTGGAGAAGTGAACAAACTGATTGATGAAGATGCGGTCATTATCGGGGCAGCCGGAAGTCTGCCTGGTGACCTGCAGAGAATGTGGGTATCCCGCAAATCGAACACGTATCATATGGAATACGGTTATTCTTGTATGGGCTACGAGGTGTCAGGTGCGCTTGGAGTGAAGCTGGCTGAGCCGGATAAAGAAGTATATGCGATGGTCGGGGATGGCAGCTACCAAATGCTGCACTCAGAGTTGGTAACAAGTATTCAAGAAGGAAAGAAAATCAATATCGTTCTTTTTGATAACTCTGGTTTCGGCTGCATCAATAATTTGCAAATGGGCAACGGCATGGGCAGCTTCGGTACAGAGTTCCGTTACCGTGATAAAGAGACGGGTCAATTAAACGGGAACATCATGAAAATTGATTTTGCAGCGAACGCAGCTAGTTACGGTGCGAAAACATACCGCGTTTCGACCATTTCAGAATTAAAAGCGGCGATCGAGGATGCGAAAAAACAAACCGTGTCGACATTGATCGATATTAAAGTGCTGCCTAAAACGATGACAAACGGCTATGAATCGTGGTGGCATGTAGGAGTGGCAGAAGTGTCTTCGAGTGAAAAGATACAAGCAGCATATGGGGATAAAGAAAGTAATTTACAAAAAGCAAGACGGTATTAAAGCGGTTATTTAAGTTATTTTTCCGGAACGGGTTTCCCCGTTCCGGAAACCTTACGAAATGAGCCTTTCCTCCCCCTTTTCCCCAAAAAAGCATTGCTGGGAAGGCTCATTTGGTAAGTGCAATTCCAATAAGCCTATTAGGGGAAATGAAAGCCTTTACGATTATTAGATAGAGGAGAGATTGAGAGATGTTTCGAGAAAAAGCGATCAAGCTTGGCATTGCGCCAATCGCTTGGACAAATGACGATATGCCGGAATTGGGTGGAGAGAATACATTCGAACAATGTATTAGCGAGATGGCGCTGGCTGGGTTTGCAGGAAGCGAGGTGGGCAATAAATATCCTCGAGATACAGCGGTATTGAAAAAAGCGTTAGCATTGCGGAATTTGGAAATTGCCAGTGCATGGTTTAGTGCGTTTCTTACAACGAAGCCTTTGGAAGAAACCGTTCAGCCTTTCATTGAGCATCGGGATTTTTTGCATGAAATGGGTGCGAAAGTGATTGTAGTATCGGAACAAGGGCGAAGCATTCAAGGATTAATGGATGTCCCATTATTTAAAGAAAAGCCGGTATTCACAGAAACAGAGTGGACGAAACTTGCTGAAGGACTAAATCACCTTGGACAATTGGCTGCAGAGAAGGATATGAAAATTGTCTATCATCATCATATGGGAACAGGGGTCCAAACAACAGCCGAAATCGAAAAGTTAATGGAGATGACAGATCCCGAGCTCGTTTCATTGCTTTTTGATACAGGGCATCTTGTATTCTCGGGAGAAGATCCAATCTATATTTTGAAAAAATACTTATCCCGCATTCAGCATGTCCATTTAAAAGACATTCGCGGAGAAGTCGTAGAGCGAGTAAAAGAGCATCATTTAAGCTTTTTACAGGCGGTTAAGGATGGCGCATTTACAGTGCCTGGAGATGGTATAATTAGATTTGACGAAATTTTCTTAACATTATCCAATTCTGACTATAAAGGCTGGTTCGTGGTGGAGGCGGAACAGGATCCTGCGTTAGCGAATCCGTTTGAATATGCCGTAAAAGCACGCCAATATATAAAAGAAAAAAGCGGTCTTTAATACATCGAAAGAAAGCCCTTACATAAAGTTGGACGTTTGTATAATAGAGAGGGGATATATAAATGAAAAAAGTGAGAGTCGGGATTGTAGGATTAGGCCGTTTAGGCAGACAACATGCAGAAAATCTGGCATTTCGCATCCGTCATTGTGAATTGCATGCCGTGTGCAGCGTTAGTGACGAAGAAGTAGAAGAAGCAAAAAGAGAATGGGGAATTCCTTACGGCTATACCAATTACGATGAAATGCTGGAGAATAAAGAACTGGACGCCATTTTCATCGCTTCGCCATCGGGCTTCCACTGCGAACAAATTGAAAAAGCATTGGAGCAAGGATTTCACGTCTTTACTGAAAAACCGCTTGGACTTTATGTAGATGAGGTCATTCGTGTAAAAGAGGCGGTTGAAAAACATTCTTCCCAAGTATTTATGGTTGGATTTATGCGCCGTTACGATAAGTCGTATGTATATGCCAAGCAAAAAATTGAAGAAGGGGCGATCGGTGAACCGGTTTTAATTCGTTGTTACGGTTTCGATCCAGCCAAAGCAATGGCCGGCTTTATGAATTTTGCTAAAAAGAATTATAGCGGCGGTTTGTTTTTGGATATGGGCATCCATGACCTTGACCTTGCCAGATGGTATTTGCAATCCGAAGCTGATTCCGTGTGGGCCATTGGAGGAGCATATGATTATCCTGAAATCGCTGACTTGAATGATGCTGAAACAGGTGCAGCCCTTGTGAAGTTTCAAAATAATACGATGGGAATCTTTGTGGCTGGCCGTAACTGTGCCCATGGATACCATATTGAAACAGAAATTATCGGTACAAAAGGTTCGCTTCGCATTGGAACCGTACCAGAAAAAAATATGGTAACCGTCTTCGGAGAGCAGGGAGCCATAAAAGAATGCTCAGAAGGTTTTATTGAAAGATTTGAGCAGGCCTATTTAACGGAAGTGGAAGAGTTTATTCAATGTATTTTGAATCAGCGCCAACCAAAGGTGACGGTAGATGACGGAGTTCAATCCACGATTCTTGGATACGCTTGCAAGGAGTCATTTGAAACAGGACAGCTAATAAAAGTCGAGTCCCATCCGGCTTATGTAAAAGCTACGTAAATCAATCGAAACATAGAAGAGGCTATCATATCGAACGATTTGCTCATAAGCGGCTGCATGAAGTTTAGCAGCCGCTTATATGAGAAGTTTATGTAAGAAGGGGAAAATTTACATAGGACAGGAAAACGAGCGCTAATGTCGAAATTACATCGAGTCTATATGCGACTAGGGATAAAACAGGTGGTGGAGAAATGAATACTTACAATCCGAAGTATCCATTCATAGATAAAATGGGGATTCCATCAAATCTATTTTGGGGTTATATCGGTATTATTGTTTTTATGATTGGAGACGGTTTGGAGCAAGGCTGGCTGTCGCCATATTTGGTTGAGCAGGGTTTGACGATGGAAAAGTCAGCTTTTTTATTTACGGTCTATGGGGTTACTGTGTCTGTCTCTTCTTGGTTTTCCGGTGTGTTTGTGCAAAACTGGGGCCCAAGGAAAGCGATGACATATGGTTTGGTTTCTTTTATCATAGGATCGATTGCTTTTATCGCTATCGGAATTCCACAGATGAACTATTCTATATTATTGCTGGGTTACGCCTTAAGAGGTTTTGGGTATCCTTTATTTGCTTACTCATTTTTAGTGTGGGTTTCTTATCGAACTCCGCAAAATATGTTGGGAAGAGCCGTAGGCTGGTTCTGGTTTGTCTTTGAACTGGGACTGAGCGTAATTGGGGCATTTTATTCTAGTTATGCAGTGACGGCTATTGGAGAAATTGCGACTTTATGGAGCGCTTTGGTATTTGTTGTTGTAGGTTCTATATTTGCTTTGATCGTGAACAAGGATAAGTTTGAAGGGCAAAAAACGGCAAGCGACAGCAAAGTGAAGGAATTGCTTAAGGGGGTTACCATCGCTTTTGAAAATCCCAAAGTTGGTATTGGCGGAGTTGTTAAGATTATTAACTCAACGGCTAAATTTGGTTTTGTTATCTTTTTACCTACCTATATGACGAAGTTCGGCTTTTCTGTTAGTGAATGGCTTAAAATTTGGGGTACACTTTTCTTTGTAAATATTGTTTTTAACATTATTTTTGGAATTGTGGGAGATAAGCTGGGCTGGAAGAACACGATTATGTGGTTTGGCGGAGTAGGCTGCGGAATCGTTACCCTTGCTTTTTATTATGTACCTCAATTGGTGGGGCATAACTATTGGACGATGTTATTAGTAGCGTGCTGTTATGGCGTTACAATGGCCGGTTATGTGCCTCTTACAGCGTTGGTACCTTCCCTGGCCCCGGACAATAAGGGGGCAGCCATGTCTGTCCTGAACCTTGGATCTGGATTAGCTGCCTTTGTAGGGCCATTAATTGTCACTTTATTTATCGGAAGCTTAGGGGTAGGCGGCGTAATGTGGATTTTTGCAGGTTTATATTTCCTTGGCGCTTTCTTAACCAAATTTCTAACGCTTCCAACAGTAGATGAAACGACAGAAGATGAATTATTAAGGCAAGCAAACTAGAATAAAGACTATTATAGGGAGGGTGACTCAAAAGGTATACTTTTATACCTTTTGAGTCACCCTCTTTACGGTCATTGTTCTTCAACTCCCATGAAATTATATTTCTGTAGCTTCGGAAAAAAGGCAATACTAAAGAAGACGCAGCTCATTTATTAAAAAAAGATACAGCGCCTAATATCGATATTTTATCATTTTAGGCGAGAAGACTCCCACTTCCATTTTGTGCAGGGCGTAGCCCAAAAATAAGTGGGAGATGAATCGCCTTTTTGTGTAGTGAAACACTTGTTCTTATGGTGTAATCTTCCTGTACAGGTTGTTCTTTGAAAACTGAAGATATAAAGGTTGTGACAGGAAAAACGTCTGTCACGTAAAATCTTCAACGTTCAGTCGCCCCGCATGTATCGAAGTAGCAAAAACCAAGCAGAATAGAACGTGCGGTGAGTTCAACGCACAAGATTCTAAAAAGTGTTCCCCGTAGGGACTACGGGCAGAGCCTGCTCCATAACTGGTGGATATACTAGTGTTCGCAGGAATCCTCCACTTCAAATTTTCGTTAGAAAATTAAGTGGTGGGTAGTTCAATAGTTGTTTCCGACAATGAAATGATCAGCTTTAATGTGAACTAAAACTGTACCTGGCAAGACAGAATCTCCTTTTTTTACATTAATAGTATTAATAATACCACTTATACCTACTGCCAATTGTTCTAACGTGCCATTTTCAGTTTTAATTATAAATAATGGTTCCCATTCATATATTCTGTGATTGGGCTCAATAAATATTTCTTCTATAGTTCCATAAGAAGGACTTACTACTATTTCGTTATCTAACCAACCGTATGTGGGAAGGTCACGCTTAATCATTAGAACATCATCCGTTTTATTATAGGAATCTTGCAGTTTTTCAAGGATCTTTTGCTGCCAAGATGTATCACCAATACTTCCAGCATAAAGATACAAATCTAAATAATCATTTACCCATAAGTGTGTCTCTTTAATGCCCATAATAGTTCCTCCCTGTATCTTTCAAATCTATTTTCTATTTCGTAGACAATATGAGTCACGTATTCTACATCGGTAAAAGAATGGGTCTTCCTTTCATGAAGTTTGTGGTATAACAAAAAGCCAGTTATATCATTATAAAGCAAACGATATAACTGGCTTTTCTCCACTGATGGCTCCTTTATATGGAAGTCCCATGGATTTTTCAGTTATTATAAATATAGTCTAATTTTAAATTTAACTCTCAATAATTAATCTTTTTAAAGTCTAGGATTATTAATAATAGTATAGAAATCTTGTATAAAAGTCAATTTAATTTTCTGAATTTTTCATCATTTTTTGATATGCTATAAAAAAGAGATTCATTTTGATTATAATTTAGAGAGAATAAATGGCTTTTGGTACGGCGGGCTATACGGCTTGTTTAATTCTAGATTATGATGTAATTCCAAACAACTTATATATAAATCCAAAATCAATTAGAGTTTATACATAAACTATTCCCAATAGCTTTATGATGCAGAAGAAAGGGATTCAAGCAGCTTCTGTATTACCCAAAATTTATTTTTGCATCAGAACTAGAAAATCATATACAATAATGGGTGGTAGAATGGAGGAAGAAAAATGACTGAAAAACCGGTTCGAGATAGAATCATTGAAACTGCCTTACATCTTTTTGAAAAATATGGGTACCATGGAGTAGCTGTAAACAAAATTATCGAGGAAAGCGGGACTTCAAAAGGGGGATTTTACCATAATTTCAAGTCAAAGGATGAGTTGCTTTTTATTATTCATGATACTTTTATTACCCATGCTTTAGATAAAGCTAAAGAAGCTTGTGGAAAATGGGTTACACCAACAGAACGTCTATATCATATTATTAAATCGTATGCAAAGATTTTCCATTTATATAAACCTCATCAAACTGTATTTTATCAAGACAGTAGTTACTTATCGAAGGAATATTTTGAAACAATCAGCAGGAAGCGTGACCAGTATAGGAATATGATATTTGAAATCATTCAGGACGGAATACAGGCTGGTGAGTTTCGACCAAACCTACCCGTACCTATTATTGGGATGTCCATTTTCGGTATGGTGAATTGGACTTATAAATGGTATAAACCTAATGGACAATATTCCAGTGAAGAAATTGCAAGTGTTTATGCTGATTTTACATTAAATTCTATAATGACAGATGAGGCAAAAAAGAATCATCAGTTTTCCCCATTTTTTTAGAATCAAACCTTATGTAAGATTCAATGATGCTGTTAGATAAAAAATTGCTCAATTTTTAGTGAGCTACTTTATTATAGTTTTTCTCTACTATTTTAAAAACAAAAACTATTGACTTCATGGTATTAGTGTTATAGTATTAAATAAACCCGATGAGACCGATCGGTCTGTTCACTGATTATCATTAGCATCATTGATTTTTACTCTTAATAGAATTGCTTTTTTTTAACCTGATGAGACCGATTGGTCTGTGTATTGATTATCATCAGCATCATTGATTTTTACTCTTAATGGAATTGCTTTTTTTTAACCTGATGAGACCGAATGGTCTGTGTATTGATTATCATCAGCATCATTGATTTTTACTCTTAATAGAATTGCTTTTTTTTAGTCTGGTGAGACCGAATGGTCTGTGTGTTGATTATTATCAACATCATTAATTTTTAGTCCTAATACAATTGTTTTTTTTAACCTGATGAGACCAATCGGTCTATGTATTGATCATCAATATAATCATCGGTCTTTATTCTTAATAAGAATATCGAAAAAAGGACCACTATTTTACCAGGGAAAAAGTTGGCGCGAAACTTGTATAAACAAATAGGCAAAGGGAGGAATTACATTGTTAAATTTTACATTCACAGAAGAACAGGATCATTTTCGCAAGATATTGAAAGAATTTGCGAAGGATGAGCTGCTTCCCCATTATACAAAGTGGGATCGGGAAGGGATTACTCCAAGGCATTTGTGGAAGAAGCTTGGGGAGTTGGGAGTGAATGGTCTGCGGATTCCGGTTGAATATGGCGGCAGCGGTGCCGACTGCGTAATGACGGGAATTGCCGCAGAGGAGATTGGTAGAGGTGACTTCAATCTTACCTATGCGGTCATGCTGAATGCACTGATTGGCGAAATTATTAATAATCATGCAAATGAGGAGTTAAAACAGGAGTGGCTGCCTAAGATCGCCAGCGGTGAAAAGATTGTCGGGATTGCCATTACGGAGCCATCCGCTGGAACGGATGCTGGCGGGATAAAGTCAACAGCTGTACGCAAAGGAAACGTGTATGTCCTTAACGGAGAAAAGTCAGGAATCAGCGTAGCAACATGCGGCGATGCCTTTATTATATTCGCAAAAACAAATCCTGAATTGGGTAACCGTGGAATTAGTGCATTTATTGTTCCTGCAGATCTTCCTGGGGTTGAATGTAAAGGATACGAAGATATGGGTAATATTCCAATTGGCAGGGGTTCCATCTATTTAACGGATGTAGAAGTTCCAGAGGAGAACTTGATTGGTCTCGAGAACAAAGGGTTTTCTCAAGTGATGAATGGGTTTGATCTTAGCCGCTTGTTGATAGGGCTGCAATGTATTGGAGCGGCCTCACAGAGTATTGACGAGACAATTGAGCACGTGAAAATGAGACATTCTTTTGGGAAACCGTTAGCAACGTATCAAGGAGTCTCATTCCCAATCGTGACTCATTATACTCAATTAGAGCTTGTGAAGTGGCAGGCATATCGCGGACTCTGGCTTCGTGATCAAGGGTTGAAGCACACGAAAGAGTCAGCATCTGTGAAGTGGTTAGGTCCAAAATACAGCATGGAAGCTATTCATGAATGTTTATTGTTGAATGGTCATTATGCTTATACGAAGGAAATGGCTCATGAACAACGTTTACGCGACGTAATTGGTTTAGAAATTGGGGATGGTACAGCCCAAGCTAATCAGATGGTTATTGCCAAAGATATAATCGGCAAAGAATTCCGCTCTTATTAAACTAGCAGGATGTATTGTATGGAGAATGTAGATAGTAACTTTATGAGTCAAATAATCCTATAACTACTATAAAGATGGAAGGTGTAATTACGATGGAACTAACGAATCTTTTAAATGAAAAAACGAATGCGATGGAATTAACAGATGTTTTGTATGAAAAAATAAATGGGATTGCGAAAATTACGATTAACCGGCCGAAAGTCTACAATGCTTTTCGGGCAAGAACGATTCAGGAATTAATCTGGTCTTTCCGCGATGCATGGGATGATAACAGAATTGGTGTGGTGATTTTAACTGGAGCTGGGGAAAAGGCATTTTGTGTAGGGGGTGATCAAAAAGAAAAAGGAGACGAAGGTGGATATGATTATTCCGGAGGTTTAGGAGGCGGCATCGGTCTGGAGGTAGAGAACCTGCATCAAACGATCCGCAATATTCCAAAGCCAGTCATTGCAGCGGTTAATGGATTTGCGATAGGGGGCGGACATGTACTTCATGTTATTTGTGATTTAACGATTGCCTCTGAAACGGCAAAGTTCGGCCAAAGTGGTCCTAAGGTAGGGAGCTATGATGCCGGGTTCGGTTCTGCTTATTTGGCTAGGCTTGTCGGAGAAAAGAAAGCACGGGAAATCTGGTATTTATGTGAACAATATACTGCACAAGAAGCAAAAGAAATGGGACTCGTGAACAAAATCGTTCCTGCCGATCAGTTACAACAAGCAGCTGAAGAGTGGGCCGAAAAGATTCTTGAAAAGAGCCCGACAGCGCTTAAAATGCTTAAATACTCCTTTAATGCGGACAGTGCGAACATCCAAGGGATTTCCCAGCTATCGATGAGTAGTTTAGCGATGTTTTACAACACAGAAGAGTCAGAAGAAGGAAAGAATGCCTTTCTTGAAAAAAGGCCAGTAGATTTCAAGAAATTTAGAAAGTAATTAGGAGGATGGGAATTAGTGAAATCAGGCACGATTTTGAGTCAAGAATATGTGGAGAAATACCAGTCTATTTGGCCGAATCGAACGATTTTAGATTATTTAAATGATGCGATAGCAAAGGATCCAGAAAAGGTAGCGATTGTTGATAAAAAGAGCCGCTATACATATGGGCAGCTCGGCAAACTGGTTGATCGAGTCGCTTTGGGTCTATTGGATTTAGGGTTGGGAAAGGGAGATGTTATCTCTTTTCAACTGCCTAACTGGAATGAATTCATTATTCTTCATTATGCAGTAACTAGAATAGGTGCTATCAGCAATCCCCTCGTTCCCATTTATCGTGACCGGGAAATTGGCTATATGGTAGGTATGGCTGAATCTAAAATGATTGTCGTTCCCGATAAGTTCCGGGGATTTGATTATCCGGCAATGATTGAGAGACTCAGACATCAATGGCCTTCGATGGAGCATGTTTATGTCGTTGGTGAAGAAGTGCCAAGCAATATGAAAGCGTTCTCGGCGTTGCTTGAGGAGCCGTGGGAAGAACGTAAGGATATAGCCTTACTGGATGAAATTGTCCATGACCCGAATGATGTGACAGAAATTATTTTTACTTCGGGAACGACGGGAAACCCGAAGGGAGTCATGCACACACATAATACTCTCTGTGTTTCAACGGATTACTGGATTGACCGATTACGCTTAACTCCCGATGATGTTATGTTCACAGCATCGACTTTTGCTCATCAAACTGGATTTGGATATGGGGTACGTCTCCCGACCCATTATGCAGGAACAGGTGTTTATCAAGATATTTGGAATCCAAAAGGATTTATCGAACTGGTTGAGAAGGAGAGAATTACTTTTACTGCAGGTGCCACTCCATTCCTGCAAGATACGGTTCAATTGGATGGAATAGAGAATTACAATATTAGTTCGTTACGTATTTTTGTAGCCTTAGGAGCTCCGATTCCGAGACAGCTCGTAAAAGAAGCTGCCGAAAAAGTCTCATTCAAAATATTGTCAGGATGGGGACAAACCGAAGATGGTCTGGTGACCTTGACGCGGCTCGAAGATTCAGACGAAAAGCTGACGAGTACGGACGGTGTCCCTTTTCCAGGAATGGAAGTGAAAGTAGTCGATCTTGAAGGAGAGATATGTGCTCCTAATGAAGAAGGCGATTTACTTGCCAGAGGTCCTGCCATGTTTGTCGGGTATTTGAAGCGCTTAGAGGAAACGATTGCTGAGCATCAGGACGGATGGTTCATTACAGGAGACCGTGCAGTGATGGATGAGGATGGATATATCCGAATTGCCGGTCGAAATAAAGATATTATCATTCGCGGTGGTGAAAATATTCCAGTCACTTATGTGGAAAATGTGTTGTACGAACATCCAGATATTTCGGATGTGCAGGTCGTTGCGGTTCCGGATCCTCGTCTTCAGGAAAAAGCTTGCGCATGCATCTGTATGAAACCGGGTAAATCCCCGCTTACCATGGATTTGTTGAAGGAATTTCTAGAGGGAAAAGGTGTAGCAAAACAGTACTGGCCAGAACATCTTGAAATTATGGAAGAATTCCCACGTACCGCAAGTGGGAAAGTTCAGAAATTTCTCCTTAGAGAAATGATAGACGAGCAGAGAAGCAACAAGGTATAGGAGAAGAGCAGACTAAAAATATTCTCGAAAACCAGTAAAGTATAAGTTCGTAGTAAGCGCTTGCAATAGGTGGCGAAGTAGTAAGTTTTTAGTAAGCGCTTACGACAAACTGAATTAAAAAACGTGAGTAAACAATGACTGGTAGATAAAAAAGAAAACGGAGGAATGCATGATGACTCAACGAGTAGCATTTATTACAGGGGCAGGAAGCGGGATTGGCAGAGAAATCGCCAAGACATTATCTTCCCGGGGTATGAAAGTTTTGGTAGCTGATATCAATATTAATAATGCACAAGAAACGGTTTCTTTAATTGAAAAAGAGGGGTATGAAGCCGCTGCCGTTTATTGTGATGTGACGGATTTGGAAAGTGTGAAAAGGGCGGTAGAGGAATCGGTAAGTATTTATAAAAAGATTGATATATTGGTCAATAATGCAGGCTGGGACAAAGTAGAACCGTTTCTAAAAAGTGAGCCGAGTACATGGAAGAGAATTATTGACATCAATTTACTTGGACAAGTTCATACGTGCAAAGAAATTTTGCCGATTATGATTGAGAATGGTTACGGGAAGGTAGTCAATGTTGCTTCAGATGCCGCAAGAGTTGGTTCGAGCGGTGAGGCGGTATACTCGGCTGCCAAGGGGGGCGTGATTGCATTTACGAAAACATTAGCGAGAGAAATGGCTCGCTATAAACTTAATGTCAATTGCATTGCGCCTGGTCCAGCCGACACGCCTTTATTCCAGGAAATTGGATCTTATAACGAAGGAATTGCTGGGGCTTTGGAAAAAGCCATTCCATTCCGTCGTTTGGCCCAGCCGCATGATATCGCCGGTGCGGTTGCCTACTTTATTTCTGACGATGCGGCATATGTAACTGGGCAAACTCTTTCCGTCAATGGCGGATTAACGATGGTCTAATAGTTTGACAGGGGAGTTTTCTTCCCCTGTTCTATCCAAATTTGTTGTAGGAGGCGGAACATGAAACCTGTATATATAGTTGATTCTGTTCGAACGGCTGTAGGGAAAATGGGCGGAACATTAAAGGATGTTCCAGTGGATTTTCTTGCTGCAAAAGTAATCGAAGAAATCGTTGGACGAACTGGAATCGAGAAGAATGCAGTCGATGAAGTGATTCTCGGCCATGTGAAACAAAGTGCAGATGCTCCGAATATTGCTCGTTTAGCTTCGCTGCGAGCTGGACTCCCTGTTGATATTCCAGGGTACACGGTACATAGACAATGTGGCTCCGCATTGCAGGCCATCAATAATGCTGCGCAACTAATTATGTGCGGACTGGGGGATATTGTGATCGCCGGTGGAGCTGAATCCATGAGCTCGGCTCCTTTTTATATCCGGAACGCACGATATGGAGTGGGTACAGGAAATACTCAATTGATTGATTCCAATACCGAAAGCCAACCCCGTTCGCAGCCAATCGAGGAATATGGAAATCTGACGATGGGCCTAACCGCAGAAAATTTAGCCGTTCAATATGATATTTCTCGAGAAGAGCAAGATGAATTTGCATTAAGAAGCCAGGAACTTGCTAGTCAGGCGATAGCCGCCGGTCGGTTTGAACAAGAAATTGTCCCGTATGAAGTTCGTGAACGTAAGAGTGTGAAAACCTTTGCGGTTGATGAACACCCTCGTTTGACGAGTTTGGAAAAGTTAAGCACCTTAAAAGCGGTTTTTAAAGAAAATGGAACGGTCACTGCTGGTAACAGCAGCGGGCGAAATGATGGGGCATCCGCTCTTATGGTCATGTCAGAAGATGCCGTAAAAAGGTATGGTGTAAAGCCAAAAGCGAAAATTATTTCACAAGCGGCATCGGGTGTATCACCCGAAATCATGGGAATTGGCCCCGTGAAGGCGACTCAAATCGCTTTGGAAAAGGCTGGTTTAACATTGGCCGACATCGGCTTAATTGAGTTGAATGAAGCTTTTGCCGCACAAGCACTGGCGGTTATGAGAGAACTAAATCTAGATTTATCAAAAGTTAACGTCAATGGAGGTGCGATTGCGCTTGGTCATCCGTTAGGAGCGACAGGAGCTATTCTCACGACGAAGCTTCTTCATGAGATGGAACGAAGAGGTGAGAAGTATGGATTGGTGACATTGTGCATTGGCGGCGGACAAGGGATTACAACGATTGTCGAGAACTGCCAAGCGTAGATGGGAGGATGAATAAAGTTGGTTAATCATATAGCTGTAATCGGTAGTGGAACAATGGGACGCGGAATTGCGTATACCGCTGCATTGGCTGGATATGAAGTGACGCTGCAGGATATTTCAGAACAAGCGATTGAAAAAGCAAGAGCGTATATTGGATCTCTTTTAAATACAAGCGTTGAAAAAGGATACATCCAGAGTGAACAACGAGATCTTGTCAAGCGTAATCTTACGTATACAACTCAGCTGAAGGAAGCTGTGGAGCATACAGATTTAGTGATTGAAGCAGTCTTAGAAGTGATGGAGTTAAAAATTGATATTTTTAAGCAAATTAATGAATTGGCTCCACCAGAAGCCATTTTGGCAACGAATACGTCGACGATGAGCCCGACTGAAATCGGCGCATCAACGAAAAGACCGGAGCAATTTGTGGCGATGCATTTTTTCAATCCAGTCCATCGCATGAAATTAATTGAGATCATACGCGGAATCGATACGTCAGATGCAACGGTAGAAGTCATTAAATCAGTTGCTGAAAAAATGGGAAAAGAAACGGTTGAAGTGAATGAGTTTCCTGGATTTGTGACGAGCCGCATGAATTGCGTAATCGGAAACGAAGCGATGAATATGCTAATGGAAGGCGTGGCATCAGCAGAAGATATCGATAAAGCAATTAAACTCGGCTTGAATCACCCGATGGGTCCGCTCGAAATGGCTGATCTCGTTGGATTGGACAGCCGTCTTCGAAATATGGAGTACCTTTATTACAGTCTAGGAGAGAAATATCGCCCATCCCCTTTGCTTGTGAAATATGTAAAAGCAGGACGTTTAGGACGAAAATCAGGCCAGGGATTTTACAAATATAACTGAGAGGAACGTGTATAGTATGAATTTTCAACTATCTGATGAGATTAAGTCTCTAAAACAAGGAATTCGAGAATTTATCGATAACGAAGTAGATCCGCATGCCTTATTAATAGAAGAAAGTAATGAAATTCCAGAGAGTATTATGAAAAAATCGAAAGAAATGGGATTATTTGCTCTTAGCGTTCCGGAAGAATATGGCGGGTTAGGACTTAGCATGGTTGGAAAATGTGCCGTTCTTGAAGAGTTGGGAAGAACCCATAATGGCTATACAACAGTCATTGGTGGACATACGGGAATCGGTGGCGTTGGAATTGTTGAGATGGGAAATGAAGCACAAAAGCGCAAATATTTACCGGACATGGCATCAGGTGAAAGAATCGGTGCATTTGCTTTAACGGAACCGAGTGCTGGTTCCCATGCGACCAACCTCAAAACGACGGCGGTTCGAAAAGGGGACAAGTATATTTTAAACGGATCAAAGCATTACATTACGAATGCTCCAATCGCTGATATCTTTACAGTCATGGCTGTAACCGATCCTTCTAAAGGACCGAAAGGGATTACTTCCTTTATTGTAGAAAAAGATTTCCCGGGATTTCAACTAGGAAAAATTGAAAAGAAGATGGGTCTTCATGGGTCGCATTCATCAGAAGTTTTCTTTGAAGATTGTGAAGTTCCAGTTGAGAACGTATTGGGTGAAGAGGGACAAGGTTATGTGAATGCATTGAAAATCTTGGCGAATGGACGCGCAGGAATGGCAGCGCGAAATTTGGGGTCTTGCGATAAATTGCTTGAGATGTCACTTGATTTTGCTCATATGAGAATTCAGTTTGGCAAACCAATTTTCGAGCAACAAATTATCCAACATTATTTGGCTGAGATGGCGTTGGATACGGAAGCCCTTCGTTCAATGACCTATCGTGTTGCGTGGATGGTCGATCAGCAAATGAATGTCATTAAAGAAGCGGCGATGGTCAAATTACTCGGTTCAGAAACGTATAATCGTGTTGCGGACAAAGCCGTCCAAATTCATGGAGGGATTGGTTATATATCAGAATATCCAATCGAACGTTTTTATCGTGATGCACGAATCACAAGAATTTACGAAGGAACATCGGAAATTCAGAAAAATATTATCGCTGCCCAGATGCATCGGAACTATCAATAAAGGAGGAGTGCAATATGACATATCAAAATATATTGCTTGAAAGAGAAGACCAGATTGGCATCATCAAGCTAAATCGACCTGAAGTACGAAATGCGTTAAATGATCAAACAGTGACTGAGATCCTGTCGGCTTTAGAAGAGTTAGAGAATGATAAGGAAATAGGTGTGATTGTTTTTACAGGTGTAGGGGAAAAGTCCTTTGCAGCAGGAGCCGATATTAACCAAGTGATGAGAAGGAATTCAATGGATGCATTAAAAACACGCGGTATGTCTGAAGTGTATCGTCGAATTGAAAATAGTAAAAAGGCAACGATCGCGGCAATTAATGGGTTTGCACTCGGTGGAGGGTGTGAACTGGCGATGTCTTGTGATATTCGAATCGCATCAGAAAATGCAAAAATTGGGTTGCCGGAATTAAACTTATCTGTCATTCCTGCTGCAGGCGGAACACAGCGATTAGCAAGAATTGTCGGTAAGGGCAGGGCTATGAATATGATCTTAACAGGAGAATTTATGACTGCTAGTGAGGCGAAAGTGATTGGTTTAGTTTCTGATGTCGTACCTTTGGAAGAGTTGTGGGGTACAGTAAGGGAGAAGGCTGAACGAATATTAGCAAAGGGACCGCTTGCGGTACAAATGGCAAAGCTCGTTGTGAATCGGGGATTTGATGTCGATATGGATACGGCATTGCTGTTTGAAAGTTTAGCACAAGCCGTTTTATACGGAACGAATGATAAGGAAGAGGGAACACAAGCCTTTCTTGAAAAAAGACAACCTTCTTTTACAGGAAATTAATGCGGGAACGAGAGCGTATTGTACTTGGTCTGTACGTGAGGGGATGATGAGATGGATCTCGGTTTGAAAGGAAAAAACATCCTGATTACGGGTGCGGCAAAAGGAATCGGTCGAGGGATAGCATTGGCGGCTGCCGGTGAAGGGGCGAATATTGCGTTGCACTATCACGAATCTGAAGAGGCGGCTATGCAAACAGCTCAGGAAATCAGCGAGTATGGTGTGAAGGTTAGCCTTGTTCAAGGGGATATTGCTAGTTTGGAGGATGTCAGGCAGATGAAGGAAGCACTTGATCAGGAATTTGGGAGTGTTGACTTTATTTTGAACAATGCCGGCTGGACGCAAATGAAATCGTTCTTTAAATATGAACCGAAAGAATGGAAGAAGGAAGTGGATGTTTGTTTTTACGGGGTATTGAATTTGGTCCATACCTTTATGCCTGAAATGATGGGGAAGAATCAAGGGAAGTTCATCAACATCGTGGGTGATTCAGCGAGGACAGGGGATCGACATTTCATTGTTTCAGCCGCTGCCAGGAGTGGAACGATTAGTTTTCTAAAGTCATTGGCGCAGGATGTTGGAAGAAACAATGTGCAATGTAACACGGTATCGCTTGGACTGATTGATCAAGGCGCATTAGGCTTTAATGAAGCAACATTGGATAAGCTTATGAAGCAATATCCTTTGAAGAGGCTTGGAAAAGTGAATGACGTAACGGGGATGATTTTATTTCTGTTATCTGAATCGGCGGATTGGATTACCGGACAAGTGATCTCGGTAAATGGCGGGCATAGTATGTTGGGGTAGGGTGAAGTTATCGTCCACCCCTGGGAATTGGCCCTGTACTAGTGAGCATCACTTGTGATAGGTTAACCAACATTATTAACACCAAACTTTAGCAAAACCCACTTTTAAAAGATAGATTGACTGAAACTAAAGAACAGGAGGAAAATACATGAACATTTTTGTCATAATGAAGCGCACGTTTGATACAGAGGAAAAGATTACGATAAGCAATGGGAGAATTGATGAAGGGGGAGCTGAATTCATCATCAACCCTTACGACGAATATGCCATTGAGGAAGCCATTGTTCTTCGTGATCAGCATGGCGGTGAAGTAACGGTCGTCACGGTAGGGAAAGAAGAGGCGGAAAAAGAGCTTCGTACCGCTCTTGCGATGGGGGCAGACCAAGCGGTCTTGATCAATAGTGAAGATGTCGAGGAGCTTGATCCCTTTACAACAGCTGCACTTCTTGCCGCTTATTTGAAAAAGCAGGACTATGACATCATTCTAGGAGGAAATGTCGCGGTAGATGGCGGTTCCGGACAAGTTGGTCCTCGTCTTGCGGAATCATTGGGGATTCCACAGATCACAACGATTACTAATCTTGAAGTGGCGGATGGGAAAGCAACTATCGTCCGTGATGTAGAAGGAGATGAAGAAACCATTGAAGTGTCACTTCCTGTTCTTGTTACGGCGCAGCAGGGATTGAATGAGCCGCGTTACCCATCATTACCGGGGATTATGAAGGCGAAGAAAAAGCCTCTTGAAACGGTCGATTTAGATGACCTTGGTGTAGATGAGGACGATGTAGAAGCAAAGACAACGACCGTTCAAGTGTTTCTTCCGCCAGCCAAACAAGCGGGAAAAGTGCTGGAAGGGGACGTTTCTGGTCAAGTAAAAGAGTTAGTATCACTTTTAATATCTGAAGCAAAAGTCATTTAATGGAGGGATAATGATGGCAAAAAAAGTATTGGTAGTGGGCGAAGTTCGTGATGGGGAATTACGTAACGTATCCTATGAAGCAATTGCAGCAGGTAAATTGATTGCAGATGGAGGAGAAGTTGTTGGTGTTATTATGGGTGAAAATGTCAATCACTTAGTAAACAATTTGTTTCATTATGGTACAGATCGTGTTGTTGTCGTTAATCATGAAGATCTTAAGAGTTATACAACCGATGCTTATCAACAAGCACTATTACAAGTGATCGATTCAGAAAAACCAGAAGGAATCATTTTAGGACATACAGCACTTGGAAAAGATTTATCACCACGTATTGCAATGAAGAGTAACACTGGTTTAATTTCAGACGCTGTTGCTGTCGAAAAAGATGGTGATGAAATCATATTTACCAGACCTATTTATTCAGGAAAGGCGTTTGAAAAGAAGAAAGTGAAAGAAGGTATTATATTTGCTACGATCCGTCCGAATAATATTCCACCGCTTGAGAAAGATGAAGCAAGAACAGGGGATATTACGTTTGCCAATGTCGAAATTAAAGACCTTCGCACTATCATAACAAATGTTGTTCGTAAAGTAACGACGGGTGTGGATTTATCTGAGGCAAAAGTAATTATTTCAGGTGGCCGCGGTGTGAAAAGTAAAGAAGGATTCGAACCATTACAAGAGCTTGCAAATGTATTAGGCGGTGCAGTAGGTGCATCGCGCGGAGCGTGTGATGCAGAATACTGTGACTACTCATTGCAAATCGGGCAAACAGGAAAGGTTGTGACACCAGACCTTTATATTGCTTGTGGCATTTCAGGTGCGATTCAGCATTTAGCAGGGATGTCCAATTCTAAAGTCATCGTTGCCATTAATAAAGATCCCGAAGCACCGATTTTTGATGTAGCTGATTATGGGATTGTGGGAGATTTATTTGAAGTAGTACCAATCTTAACAGAGGAACTAAAACAGGTTCTGAATGTAAAAGAGGAAGTCATGAAATAAGAGGGATAAAAAATTAGATGCTAGTTGAACTAGGGAGTGACATAAATGTCGATGTTAACGTTAATGAACACACGGATTATGGAATTGTAGGAGATCTGTTTGAAGTCGTTCCTCTTTTAACGGAAGAATTTAAAAAAGTACTAGTTTCCTGTGAAATATCAAGTTACGGGATATGTAAGTTGCAATATGTTGTTTATTTCAGTCCCCTCTTTAAAAAAAACACAGGAGGGGACATAGTGCTTCATATCTAGTATTTCTAAACAATCTTAAATCTAAAAATGGAACATTTCCCTAGTGGTTTTCATGAAGATTTAATTATTGTTTCTATTATTATTTGGTCCGAATATAAGGAAACTGACTAAGACTCGACAGAGGAGGATGAACAGGATGGTATTATTGCTGAATTTCCTTGCTTTCCTAGTCGTGACAGGATATGCAGTATATTCGTTTGTCAATCTTGTATACACTCGGTATTTGTTTATAAAGCTTGGCAAAAAAGCTGAGTTTGAACGAAACCTTAAAGAGCGGCTTAATCTCGTATTAATCAACGGCTTCGGTCAGTCAAAACTATTCAAAGACAAGAAAAGCGGTCTGATGCACTTAGTATTATTTTATACCTTTTTTATCATCCAAGTAGGACTTATTGAGCTGATTATAAAAGGATTTATTAAAGGCTATGAATTTCCCTTTGGTGAAGCACATAAATATTTCAGCCTTCTCCAGGAGTGGGCTACGTTCCTTATGCTGTTGGCTGTCATATATGGCTTTTACCGCCGTTATGGTGAAAAGTTAAAGCGATTGCAATGGAAGCGTGATGGCAAAGCTGCCTTTGTTTATATCGCCTTATCTACTCTAACTTTATCAATCCTGCTTACATTGGGATTCGAAACGATTATGTTAAGTCATGAACCAAATCTCGTATATGCTCCATTTTCTGGTGCTATTGCGTTGTTGTTTTCCGGCATCGGAACAACGGTAGGAACCGTGTTGTTCTACGTATTTTGGTGGATTCATATGTTGACTGTGTTCACATTTTTGGTGTTTGTACCACAGTCAAAGCAATTTCATGAGTTATTTGCCATGGTCAATATCTTTTTTAAGAAAAGCGGCCCTGTTGGGAAATTGAAGAAGATTGATTTCGAGGATGAAGAAGCTGAAGAATTTGGTGTCGGGAAAATTGAGGATTTTACTCAGCAGCAGCTAATCGATCTGTACGCATGCGCGGAATGTGGTCGTTGTACGAATATGTGTCCGGCTTCAGGAACCGGAAAAACGTTATCTCCGATGGATCTCATCGTGAAGATGAGGAATCATTTGACAGATAAAGGAGCGGCCGTTACCTCTCGTAACCCGTGGATGCCCGGATTTGTTTTTGGATCTTCTGCATTATCCCCTTCATTAACGGCTGAATCAGCTGTTCAGGAAAGCGCGGCGACGGTTGAAGTGCCAAATTTGATTGGCGATGTGATTACCGAGGAGGAATTATGGGCATGTACGACATGCCGGAATTGTGAAGACCAGTGCCCTGTAGCTAACGAACATGTGGATAAAATCATTGATATGAGACGTTATTTAGTTATGACCGAAGGCAATATGCCTCACGAAGCTACCCGTTATTTTCAAAACATTGAGCGGCAGAGCAATCCATGGGGGATTAACCGTAAAGAGCGTATCAAGTGGCGTGAAGAACGCGATGATATTGAAGTTCCGACCGTAAATGAGGTAGAAGAATTTGAATATCTGTTTTGGGTGGGATCCATGGGATCCTTTGATAAACGAAGTCAAAAGATTGTGCAATCATTTGCTAAAATTATGAATGTGGCTGGTATCAGATTTGCCATTCTCGGTAATGAAGAGCGTAATTCTGGAGATACGGCACGCAGAATGGGGAATGAATTTTTATTCCAGCAATTATGTCAGGAGAATATTGCTAACTTTCAGGCTTATGGTGTGAGGAAAATTATAACCATCGATCCCCACGCTTACAACACGTTTAAACATGAATATCCCGAATTTGGTTTGGAAGCCGAGGTTTATCACCATACTGAGCTGATTTGGAAGTGGATCCAAGAAGGCCGCATTAAGCCAATGAAAGAAGTCAAGGAAGCTATTGCTTATCATGATTCCTGCTATATTGGCCGCTATAACAACATCTATGATATCCCACGCCAAATTCTTAAATCTATTCCTGGCGTAAAAATTTTAGAGATGGAACGGAATAAAGAAAATGCCATGTGCTGTGGTGCTGGTGGCGGTATGATGTGGCAGGAAGAAACACAAGGGAAACGTGTCAATGTTGAGCGAACTGAACAGGCTCTCCGATTAAACCCAACAACGATTGGCAGCAACTGTCCTTATTGTTTGACAATGATGAGTGATGGCGTAAAAGCTAAGGAAGCGGAGGAACAGGTACAGACGCTGGATATTGTAGAAATATTAGAAAAGTCGATTATTGCATAAAAATCATTTGAGAGAAATCTGGAACTTCATGAACTGTAAAATGAAAGTTAATAGTGCTATTTTCAATAACTAATGTATGAATTTATCTATATATTTCACTTAATAGCTGGACATATCTTCATTCAATCGAGAGGCATCACAATCAGTGATCCAGACAACTTGAATTTGCCCTCAAAGATTTACACCTAAGCGGATGGCGCCACCCCCGCAAGGGGAGTGTCAGCCGCTTAGGTCTAGAAAATTTGGCATGGCCGTTCTTTGGTCATGTCGAAATTTCTAAATCGATCTATATATTAATAAAAAAGAACGCTAAAAGATCTACATGGTTTAGGGAGAGATATGGATGGAAGCAAAATATTGTAAAGAATCACGAGTAGTGCGAACAAGTCGTGTATTCCCAAATGATGTCAACAGTCATAATACGTTATTTGGTGGTCGGTTAATGAGTGATTTGGACCAAGTCGCCTCTATTTCCGCATTGCGGCATAGCCGAAGAGATTGTGTAACGGCTTCAACTGATTCGGTTGATTTTTTACATCCGGTTCGAACGACAGACGCGGTCTGTTTCGAATCGTATGTAACATGGGCAGGTACATCATCCATGGAAGTGTTTGTGAAAATTATTGCCGAAGACTTAAAAAGCGGTGAGCGTAAAGTGGCAGCGACTGCCCTTTTAACATTTGTCGCACTTGATCAACATAAACGTCCAACATCTGTTCCACAAGTCATTCCGGAAACAGAAGAAGAGAAAAAATTACATGAAACCGCACCAGAGCGAGCAAGAATACGTAAAGAAAGAAAACAAAAAAGTAAGGAATGGGCGGTGCATTTAACAACGCGTCACCCTTGGGATTGATACAGCTTATACAACTATAATGCGCAGGGTTCATCGACAGGATCCTATGTTGAGTAAGAGAATTCGTCTTCATTATTAAGCAAATTAATGACTCATGGAGAGTGGGTGAAACGTATATCAAAGTTAAAGGTCAATAGATGATGTATCTGTATTGTGCAGTAGATTCCGAAGGAAACACGATTGATTTTTATCTCGTGAAACAAGAGACATAAAGGCTGTAAAGCGCTTCTTCAAGGATGATATATATCAATAAAAATGCACCAAGCAAATTACTATATATTGTTTTCTTTTGAAAAGGTACATTTTTATTTCTATATAGATTTGTAAGCGATAGATTTGTAAGCGCTTTATAGAAGCTAATAAAAGTGTAGGAGGAGAAAAATGCGTTCTATTAATATTAGTCGTACCGTCGATGAATCAAATTTTAATCGCTTTCATGGTCTTGTTGTAGCTTTATGTGCCTTTATTATTATTTGTGATGGTTTTGACCTCGTAATTTATGGATCGGTCGTATCTGTTCTGATGGAAGAGTGGCAATTAACAGCGGTTCAAGCAGGTACCTTAGGGAGCTATGCGCTTATAGGTATGATGTTCGGTGCCTTTGTTTTTGCACCACTGGCGGATAAGATTGGGCGTAAAAAAGTTATTATCCTATGTGTATTACTATTTAGCTTATGCACTGGTTTAATCGGGTTAGCCAAAAGTCCTACTGAATTCGGTATCTATCGTTTTATATCAGGTTTAGGGTTAGGGGGCGTTCTACCAATTACAGTAGCATTAATGACTGAATATGCCCCGAAACATCTCAAAAACCGATTAGTTACGATTATGATGTGCGGTTATTCTGTAGGCGGAATTATAGCGGCAGCGCTTGGTATCTTCCTCATCCCTAGATTTGGTTGGGAGTCTGTTTTTTTTGTTGGCGCTCTTCCTTTACTCGCTTTACCAATTATTATCAAATTTCTTCCGGAGTCTTTAGGGTTTCTTTTAGCTAGGAATAAAAAGAAGGAAATTGGTCAATTGTTATCCAAAATAGATCCATCCTACACACCTGAGAAAAACGATCATTATGAAGTGGTTATTCCTAAAAAAACGGGCATTACAGTAGCTAAATTATTTGAAGATGGTCGAGCTTTAAGCACTCTCTTATTTTGGGTATCCTTTTTCATGTGTTTATTAATGGTTTATGGATTGAATACATGGTTGCCGAAATTAATGGCTCAAGCAGGCTATGCCCTAGGCTCTAGTTTAATGTTCTTATTAGTGTTAAATGCTGGGGCCATATTAGGATCGTTGATTGGAGGATGGGCAGCAGACCGTTGGAGTACGAAAAAAGTTATAATCTTCTACTTTATTGTAGGTGGAATCGCTTTAACTTTACTCGGAACGCACCCTAATACGTTTGTTCTTTATACTCTTGTTGCAATTGCAGGGGCAACAACAATTGGAACACAAATTATTCTATATTCATATGTTTCCCAATATTATCCAATGCCGATCCGTTCTACGGGACTCGGATGGGCTTCTGGGGTTGGGCGAATAGGCGGTATTGTAGGTCCAATAATGGGTGGATTTCTACTAAGCGCACAATTACCATTACAACTTAATTTTATGGCTTTCGCTATCCCGGGAATTATTGCAGCTATCTCTGTTGCTATTGTACGAGAAAAGGCTCCTTTGACTATACCATTGGCAGAAGTTTCTCAAAAGAAAGTCGGATCAATCAAGTAATGGGGTTCTGGTGCAAAAAATACTCATTAGAAACATGGATTCCCTGTTTCCTTTAAATTGCTTCTTTATGAAGCTAATCCAGACAACTTAGTATAAACTCAACTTCATTTTGGGCAGACTTCTCCTACTGTTGGTGAACCTGTCCTTTTTTCATTATATGCAAGTTTTCTATACCACTTACAATAGAAGTAGCTGCTTGAAAAGACTTGAATCCCAATATGGCACGAACACATCCTTTTTGTTTTAGTGGTATCAGTATGTACAAGTTTGATAGATTAATTACAATCAGCTTAAGTTTTTTGTACGAGAACCCATTTTATTATAGGAGGGATGCATATTGAAAAAGAGGTGGATCATTCCATTAGTTTTTACAGTTTTCCTTATAGCTTTGATAGGCCATGCAGTTCGGTTTCTTAAAGATGATGTTAAGCCTAAAGTTATAGTCGTTGTACAAAGGTTAGATATAGAGTATTGGAAAACGTTTGAGTCAGGAGCAAAAAAAGCGTTTCATGATTTTGGAATAGATGGGAAAGTCATAGCTCCTGATTCTCTATATCCCATCACGAATCAGCCTAATCTATTGAAAAAAGTTCTAAAGCAAAATCCTGATGCACTTATCGTATCTCCCACTTATCCGTCGGTTGTCAATCCTGTATTGATGGAATTCAAGCACAAAAACATTCCTGTGTTTCTTACGACTACAGACGCTAAATGGGAATACCAAACTGCTTATATCGGAACGGATAACCTTACATTGGGTAAAACAGCAGGAAAGTTATTAGGTTCGATGCTGCAACCAGGGGATCAAGTAGCCATCATTCTTGGAAGAGTAGATGATCCAGTCATGATTGATCGAAAAACTGGTGCAGAGAAAGTATTGGAAGATGCCGGAATCGAAATTGTCATCGAACAATCAGGGTACGACCATTTTGGAAATCCGAAATCAGTAATAGAAATGATCTTACAGACTTATCCAAATCTTAAAGGCGTAGTTGCCACTACCGATCGAGTAGCCTTAGAGGAATTAAAAGTAATAGAGGAAAAAGCATTAAAGATCCCTGTCGTCGGAACAGATGGTCTTACAGAAATGGTGGAATACGTTGAAGCAGGAAAGATAGGCGCTACTGTAGCGCAGAATCCTTATGATATGGGATATCTAAGTGTAGAACAAGCACAAAAAGCAATTAGAGGAGGCAACATCCAAAAAAAGATTGATAGTGGAATTGACATTATAACTGAGGATAATGCGAAAGAGAAGTTAGATTTTCTACAAGAAGTATTGCATTGAAAAATAGTTTTTTTGAATTATCTGTTTTAATTCTTGTGGAAGGAGCATCAGAAATTCACTGGTTTACAACCACAAGAGATAGTTACCTATGTATTTATTCTTCATGAGTTAAACTTATTGGGGCCATTCGCTTTGGTCTAGAAAATTTGGCATGGCCGTTCTTTGGTCATGACAAATTTTCTAAATCGATCTATATAGATATATATTCTTGTATCATACATCGTTGTAGGAAAAGTGATTTTAAACAATTTCCATAATCCTGGATAAACGGATGGAGAAGGTTTTCTGTTGTTGATCCTTTAAAAGGACCGTTTGTTCAGCAAGGTTAAGCTTAAAAATGCGTCCCTTGCATTTTTGTAATATCCCGTCTTGGTAATAGTTAATGGTCACTAAGCGTTTTTGTGTTAGTTCTTTTAAAATCATTATGTTTGCTCCTTCTAAGTAGTAATTAATTTTTCATTGGTAAATGTTCCATATCAATATAGTGAGCGTTTTCAAATTGAGGCATAAACAATAAAAATATTGAATGAATACCAGTCAATAAGTTAAGCGCTTAACTTATGGTTTTAAATAAGTATACGCTTACATTTTTCTGTTTGTCAATAAGAAATCTATAGAGGTTTTTCGTTTTTATTATATTAAAAGAGAAAAATAGAAAGAGATGTATTGAAGGAGAACACTAATAGAAAATAACATTTTATTTGCCTTACCTTTATAAAATCAAGGATATTCGGGTTAGAACAGTTTAATATGATCATTCATTCCAATAGTTATAACACCCAAGATATATGATTGTAAATTGAGTGAAATAACATTTTTTAAATATTGAGAATAATTTATTTTTTTTGAAAATGCTATTGCTTAATCTTAAAAACCTCTATATAATTTAAAAATATAAGGAAAGCGCTTACCTCAAAAGTTACCTTTTATTGGGCTTATATTATTCAAGCGGGAAAGGAGTCCATCAATGAAAAATGAAGAGAAAAGTTTGTTGTTAATGAAAGGCATAAAGAAAAGCTTTTCAAACAACCACGTTTTAAAGGGAATTGATCTGGATGTCGTTCCAGGGGAAGTGCACGTACTGCTTGGGGAAAATGGGGCGGGAAAATCGACACTCATTAAAATCCTAACAGGTGCGTATGAAAAAGACGCAGGTGAAATTTATTGGGAAGGCCAGCTTGTCAACATCAACACTCCTGTAGATTCCATGAGTTTGGGTATTGCAACGATTTATCAAGAGCTAAACGTTATCCCGCAGCTAAAAGTGTACGAGAATATTTTTCTTGGACGCGAGCTGAAGAAAGGCGGGAAAGTATCCACTCTAGACCGCACACAAATGAAAGAACAGGCTAAGCATTACTTAAAAATGCTTGGTCAGAGTCCAGAGTTGGCTGATCGCAATTTAGGTGAATTAGGAATTGGTCAGCAGCAATTAGTCGAAATTGCTAAAGCGCTTACATTGGATGCGAAACTCATCATTATGGATGAACCAACAGCGAGTTTAAGTGGAGCGGAAGTGGAACAACTGTATCAGACGGTTGAAGGATTGACAGAAAAAGGGATTGCCATTGTTTTTATATCCCACCGTCTTGAAGAAATTAAAAGAATGGGTGATCGAATTACGATTTTACGTGATGGGTTTAAAATCGAGACCCTTCCAGTAAAGACAACGAGCACAGATAAGTGGATAGAACTAATGGTAGGACGCACATTAGATGAGAAGTATCCAAAGCAATCATTCACGCTTGGCAGTGAGGGCTTCCGCGTAGAAAATCTGAAAGTGAAAGACAGCAAACATTCACTATCTTTTAATATTCGCTACGGTGAGATTGTTGGGATTGCAGGACTTGTTGGAGCAGGGCGCACGGAATTGGCCAGAGCCATTTTCGCAGCGGATCCGAAGGAAGGCGGAAAAATATTTATCGATGGAAAAGAAGTCAATATTAAAACCCCTCGTGATGCGATTAATGCGGGGATTGCCTTTATCACAGAGGATCGTAAAAATGAAGGACTGCTGCTGGATCAGCCGCTTGATTTCAATATTGCACTGGCGAATATGAAAGCTTTCCAGAATAACAGATTAATAAACTTAAAGAGAATTAAAGATACAGCGGAGGACTACATAAAAGAATTAAAGGTTCGACCGGGAAATATCGAGTTAAACGCACGTAAGCTGAGCGGAGGAAATCAGCAAAAGGTTGTTATTGCTAAATGGCTTTGCACACAAGCCAAAGTCTTTATCTTTGATGAACCGACCAGGGGAATCGATGTGGGAGCCAAGGTTGAAGTATATCGATTAATGAATCAGCTGGTAGAAAACGGAGCTATCGTATTAATGATTTCTTCCGATTTACCAGAAATCTTAGGTATGTGCGATCGTATCCTTGTTATGAGTGAAGGTAAGCTGACAGCTGATCTGTCTCGTACGGAAGCATCACAAGAGAATATTATGAAAGCGGCTACAGGAGGTTGAAAAAATGGCTGAAGTTATTGTAGATAAAGCGAAAACAACAAAAGAGGGTAAATCTGCACGGTATTATTTAGAAAAGTTTGGTGCTCTAATTGGTTTAATCTTATTAAGTGTGATTCTTACCGTTTTATCAGACAAATTTCTAACGGTTAACAATATCATGAATATCGCTCGCCAATCATCGATTAACGCTATTTTAGCATTAGGAATGCTATTGCCGATTTTAACGGCCGGAATTGACTTATCGGTAGGATCGATTCTTGCCATAGCCATTATGTTAATGGGTGTTGTTACCGTCAATATGGGAATGAGTCCATTCATTGGAATACTCGTTTGTTTATTGGTAGGGGCTTTCTTCGGCTGGCTAAACGGCATTATGTTAACAAAACTGCGTTTACCGCATCCGTTTATTTCAACGCTTGGAACAATGAACATTGCAAGGGGACTAGCTCTTATCATTACAGCAGCAGCACCGATTGCAGGTTTTCCATACATGATTCAGTTTCTAGGGAGAGAATTTGTTGGTCCAATTCCAGTAAGCTTTTTGCTCGTTATCGTCATGTATGTCATTTTCCATATCTTCTTAACAAGAACGCAAACAGGCCGATACATTTATGCAATCGGCGGAAATAAAGAAGCAGCCCACTTATCCGGTATTAATGTAAATCGCGTATTAGTCATCGTTTATACAATCAGCGGATTTATGGCAGGGCTTGCCGGTTTAGTGATGGTAGGGCGAGTAAACTCAGCGTTCCCGCTTGCAGGATTATCATATGAGCTGGATGCAATTGCTGCCGTTATTATCGGTGGGGCTAGTTTCTTCGGCGGTGTTGGGACAGTCTGGGGTACATTGATCGGTGCGATGATTATTGCGGTATTAAGAAACGGACTGAACCTTCTAAATGTATCAGCTGACTTCCAAATGACGGTGATCGGTTTAGTTATTATCGCTGCAGTGTACGTCGATGTGCTTCGTCAAAGAAAAAGCAAGAAGGGGTAATGCAATACTCAAAGTATTATGATGGAGTCTTGGTTAAGCGTTTTCTTTGAGTGAAAATTTTATAGAGAAAACAGGGGGAGAAAAGAATGAGAAAATTTGGATTGGTATTAGCAACAACAGGTTTATTATTATCGGCGGTTGGATGCAGCCAGGGATCTTCAGAAAAAACAGGGGGAGAAGGCGGAGAAGAGAGCGTTGCCGTTGTGTTAAAAACATTGAGCAGCCCGTATTGGAAGTACGTTGAAGCCGGAGCCAAAAAGGCAGGAGAGGACTTAGGTGTGGATGTAACGATTGTAGGTCCATCCGCTGAATCGCAAATTATGGAGCAGGTAAACATGATTGAGGACTCTCTTAACCAGGCTCCTAGCGCTCTTGTTGTTTCACCATCACAGCCAGATACGGTGGTGCCTGTATTGGAGCAAGCAACCCAAAGCGACCTTCCAGTCCTATTAATTGATACGGATGCTGAATTTGAAGGGAAAACATCCTTTATCGGAACGGAAAACTTTACTGCAGGTCAAGAAGGCGGTAAATTGCTGGCTTCCATGCTTCAAAAAGGGGATAAAGTGGCATTGCTTGCAGGTGCGTTAGGTAATGAAGCGATGGATCAGCGCATTAAAGGGGCAAAAGAAGTGTTAGAAGAAGCGGGAATGGTAGTGGTAGCTGAACAGCCGGCTGACAGCGATAAAACAAAAGCGATGTCGGTTATGGAAAATATTTTGCAAAAAAATCCGGATGTAAAAGGTGTGTTTAGTGCAAATGACGACATGGCGATAGGTGTATTACGCGCTCTTGAGGCAAAAGGATTAACGATTCCGGTAATCGGTACAGATGGTACGGTTGAGGCTGTTGAGTCTATTCTAGATGGAAAGCTGGCAGGAACCATTGCCCAAAGTCCGTATGACATGGGATACCAAGGTGTAGAAAATGCGGTAAAAGCAGCGAAAGGTGAAAAAATTGAAGGACGTATTGACAGCGGAATTGATGTGATTACAAAGGAAAATGCGCAAGAGAAGTTAGATTTCCTGCAAAGCATCTCTAAATAATAAGACTGATTTTAAAAATATAGGAAGCAGCAGGAGCTTTTTTCGAAAAGCATCTGGCTGCTTCTGGTTGTTCCCAACAGTTCAGCAACTGTTTCATTTGCAAATAGTTCATGCTGAAGCAGCAGTTTGGCTGATTTCAGTATAGAGAAGGAGAGGATAATATGAAAAAAATTCGGTGGGGAATTTTGAGTGCAGCAAATATCGCCTATGATCAGCTCTTACCGGCTTTAAGACGTTCAGATCGTGCTGAAGCAGCGGCGATTGCAAGTAAAAGCGAGGGCCGCGCAGAAAGGTTCAATATTCCGACTATCTATAAAGAATATGAGCAATTGCTCGACGATCCTGCCATTGAAGCGGTTTACATTCCGCTGCCTAACGCGCTGCACGCGGAATGGGCCATTAAAGCGGCGAAAAAGGGGAAACATATTCTGCTTGAGAAGCCGGCTGCACTTAGCGCTGCAGAAATGGAGGACATTCAGAACGCTGTACAGGAAAATAACGTGATCTTCCTGGAAGCTTTTATGTATCAATTCCATAAGCAGCATCAGCGTGTGAGAGAATTATTAGAATCCGGTTATATCGGAGAGTATCAGCATGTAAAGGCCCATTTTTCCTGGATGCTTGAAGATCCGAATGATATTCGCTTAAAACCGGAGCTTGGTGGCGGAGCGATGCGTGATGTAGGCTGCTACGGCATCCATGCAATGAGTCAGGTTATAGGGCTGAAACCAACAAAAGTAACGATGGCAGGTAAAATTCATCCGGAGTATAACGTTGATACATTATCGACCTGTATTTTTACGGATGAAAAAGGGCGTACAGCTGAGGTGACAGCAAGTGTCGAACTGCCATTCATCAATCGATACGAAGTAATTGGTCCAAAGGGAACGATTTTAGTGGAATCATCTTTCCGCCCGGACGTTTCACCTGATGGTTTTGGGAAAGTGATTGTAAAAGACCATAATAATCAAACGGTTTTGTACGAAGCATACGAGGATGATCAATACTTAAATCAAATTGAACATTTGCATGACTGCATCATTAATGGACAGCAGCCTCACTACTCCGTTAAGGATTCTTTGCAGGTGATGCACTATATCGAAAAGGGTTATCAATCGTTATATAACTCTTCTGTAACACAAGATTTAACTTATGAACGCAGCACAGTTCAAGTAGAAAGATAAAAGAATGCAAATTATTAGTATCAAAATAGCAAACGGATGCTATGAATGGAGATGTCTCATAAGCCCTTAATAAATCAAAAAAACTGATTTTTACTGCAAGGTCCCTCACTGAATTCCTTGGTTTTCCTGGGTTTTCATAACGGTGCAATGCAGGGGGATGACCGAAAAGGGTTGTATTTTGCCCTTTTCGGTCATTCTCTCTTCATCAAAAAGAGGTGGGCAATTTATGAGAGAGGAGGGGTTTTATGTGAAACCGACTATCTATAATGTCGCTAAAGAGGCAGGGGTTTCAATTGCCACTGTGTCAAAAGTACTTAATCATACTGGGCGCATAAGTGATAAAACGAGAAAAAAGGTCTTCCAAACGATGGATAAGCTCAACTACCGTCCCAGTGTAGTAGCGTCTGCCTTAACAGGAAAACAAACAAAAACCATTGGTCTTCTGATTCCTGATATTTCAAACCCTTTCTTCGCTGAAATTGCCAGAAGCATTGAAGATCAGAGCCATGAACGGGGATTTAACGTAATGATGTGCAGTACGGATAACCTTAAAGAAAAGGAAGAAAGGTATTTATCGCTTTTAGTTCGCCAGCAAATAGACGGCCTCATTGTAGCCTCGGCTTTTCGGTGTGCGAGATTGCTGGAAGATGTGGCAAAAGAAGTCCCTATTACTCTAGTAGCGTCAGAAATTCCGAGGCTGTCGATTAATACGGTGACAGTTGATGACTATAAAGGCGGATACCTTGCTGCTTCGTATTTGCTATCCCTGGGTCACACAAAAATTGCCATTATTGCAGAAGGAGTTCGAAGCAACAAGCCCCGTCTGGATGCCTTTAGGGATGTGATGGAAGAGGCTAATATTCCGATACGCGATGGCTATGTGATTCAAACAGAAGCATTGATGACCAGAGGCTATGAAAGTGCTAAACAGCTTTTCTCGCTGAAAGAGAGACCTACCGCTATTTTTGCCTGCAACGATTTATTGGCGATTGGAGTTGTACAGGCAGCTAAGGAAGCGGGTTTGAGCATTCCACAAGATGTGTCAATCATTGGGTTTGATAATACCATCTTGTCGACCAATACAAGCCCCATGCTCACGACGGTTGCCCAGCCAATTAAGGAAATGGGCGCAAAGGTGGTGGATCTATTAATTGAGGAGATGAAAGAACCTAAAAGCTATAAAGAGCGTCTGCTTCTTTCTCCCGAGTTAATTGTCCGTCAATCGACAGATATATATAAATCCACATAAATAATTTAACATGGGCAAAAAGCGCCCATGTCATATTATTTACGCATAAGCGGCTGCCAAGCGACATTAAGGGCTCTTGTCAGCCGCTTATCTGAGAACCTTTGAGAGCCTATTCAAGATGCAGAGACCCCAAAATCCTAAAGAGGAATTACGGCCAAGGTTATGTTAAAAACTTAAATTGTATTTATATAATAGTGAAAAGGGTGAGGATTTAATGGCACTAGTAAAGATGAAAGATATTTTAGCAAAAGCAGAACGAGATAATTATGGAGTGGGCGCTTTTAGTGTGGCGAATATGGAAATGGTGATGGGAGCAATCAAAGCAGCTGAAGAGCTGCAATCTCCTTTAATTCTGCAAATTGCGGAAGTTCGACTCAATCATTCACCGCTTCATATGATTGGTCCGCTAATGGTAGCTGCAGCAAAAGAGGCGAACGTTCCTGTAGCAGTTCACTTTGATCATGGAATGACTCTTGAGAAAATTAAACAAACGTTAGAAATCGGCTTTAGCTCTGTTATGTATGACGGCTCGCACCATTCGCTGGAAGAAAACATTCAAAAGACAAAAGAAGTGGTCGAGCTCGCTAAACAATATGGAGCAACAGTGGAAGCGGAAATTGGAAGAGTCGGCGGCAGTGAGGATGGCTCAGAAGATATTGAAATGCTGCTTACTAGCACGGAAGAAGCAAAACGATTTGCAGAGGAAACGAATATAGATGCGTTAGCTATCGCGATTGGAAATGCACATGGCATGTATAAAGGTGATCCAAACTTACGGCTAAATCGTTTGCATGAAATTAATGAGCAAGTCGATATTCCATTAGTATTGCATGGAGGATCTGGTATTAGTGCTGAAGACTTTAAAGCATGTATTCAAAAAGGAATTCGTAAAATTAACGTTGCCACCGCTACTTTTAATAATATTGTTCATGCTGTCAACAAATCCGTCGAAACGGCGCCTTATGCCGATTATTTTGCGCTGCATCAAGATTCCATCCATGCAGTGTATGAAAATGTGAAACATCATATGCAAATATTCGGCAGCTGCAACAGAGTTCAATCAAAAGAGAAATTCTTTCACACAACTTGAATAAGCAGAAAAGTTAATAAGGGTTGCCTCCAAAGAGTTTGTTTCTCCTTTTTAGGGGCAACCTGTTAATTTTTTAACATCTTCATCGCTTTTTTATTCTGTTTATGATTTTTTTCTTGTATCTTGACCTACTCGCAAAGGTCTTCGTATAAGAGGCAGGGAAGAAGCTTCCCGATCTCTTATGCATAAAGAATGTAGCACGGGTGTTCTTTGCCCGTGCTACATTCTTTATGTGGATTTTTTATTTCAGCGCTTTTTGAATTTTATCAATAAAGGTTAACGAACGGCCTGTTCCGATGGCCACAGCTTCCAATGGACTTGGTGCGATATTAACGGGAACGACGATTACTTCACTCAGCCACTCTTGCATGCCGTTTAATAAGGCACCGCCTCCACATATGATGACACCACGGTCCACAATATCACCGCTTAATTCAGCGGGACAATCTTCGAGCGTCGCGCGAATCGCTTCTAACACATGGAGGAGCGATTCTTTAATCGCACCTTGAATTTCATAAGAATTGACGTTGATCGTTTTTGGTAAGCCTGTTACTAAATCACGCCCGCGTACGTCCATCGTTTTTTCTTCATGTTCAATAGGCGCATAGCCGATTTCCATTTTGATCTGTTCGGCTGTTCGTTCCCCGATGAGTAAATTGTACTTCTTGCGGATATGCTGGACGATATCGTCATCAAAATTATCTCCGCCGATGCGAATCGAATTGCAAGAAACAACTCCTCCGAAGGAAATAATCGCGACTTCCGTTGTCCCTCCGCCGATATCTACAACGACGTTTGCTACGGGCTCTTCTACAGGCAAGTCCGCCCCGATGGCAGCTGCTACAGGTTCTTCAATTAAGTGGACTTCTTTCGCCCCGCAGTTTTTGACTGCATCATGGATGGCACGGCGTTCTACTGTAGTAGAACCGGATGGTGTGCAAACAACAACAGTCGGTTTACGAAGAGAGAACCCGGATGTTTTCGTAATTTTTTTCATAATATGTTTCAGCATGTTTGTAGTGACATCAAAATCAGCGATAACTCCTTTTTTTAACGGACGCATTGCGACGATTCTGCCGGGAGTTTTCCCAATCATGCTTTTCGCTTCGGCCCCTACAGCCAATACATTTTTCGTTTCTGTATCAATGGCCACTACTGAAGGCTCGTTTAAAATAATACCTTTATTTTTGCTATAGACAAGGACATTGGCTGTCCCTAAATCAATTCCAATCTCAGTGTTTGAGAACATCTTTTCACCCAATTTCTTTAGAGTTGCAGTCTCACATAGATATTCTATAGTTTATGACGAATTTTGCGGATAGGGGAATAGTGCAAAATATGGAATATACGTCGATCGTGTAACGCGGAGAAAGCATCCGTGTTACACGATCGGCGTATAACCGGTTCAAAAAGCCGCCATATGTCGGCTTGTCGAATGCTTATATAAAGAGCGTTGAACCCAATCAAGAGGAGAGAACGGAGAAGCCGCTAAGGCATGAAAGTTATAGGCAATGTAAAAAAAGTAATCTGATTGACATAAAAAAGGATAGGAATGAACCGTGAAAAAAGTCCAGGGTTTTAAGGGATTTTTGTCGAAGAAGTAAAAAAACAAACGAACAAAGGGGAATACTTAATGGGAATATTAGGAGTAATTGCAGCTTTTTTCATCTTATATGAACTGATTGACTTGAATGAAACAGTTAAAGCACTATATAGATCGATTTGGAAAATTCGGCATGATCAAAGGGCGGTCATGTCAAATTTTCTAGACCTATGCGGATGATTCAAGTTGTCCGGATGACCGATTGCGGTACCCTTTGATGAGAGGAAGATGTGTCGAGTTATTAAGTGGAATATACATAAAAAACAATTAGAGCAGAAGGAAAATTAAAGATAAAAGAATAGAAAAGTGAAAAAAGTAAAAAAGAATGAAAAATTTTAAAAGGTTAAGTGAGATTCATATATAATGAAGGTGTCGCATTTTAATGGAAGGATGTTATCTTGAGCAAAAGGCAACAATGTTCAAGAAAAGGGCCTAATAGATAGAAAGAAGGAGAAAATGTGAGTAAATTATCTTCATCGGCCACGATGTTCGCTTCTATTCAGTGGCTGTTTTTCATTTTTGCCAATACAGTTGTTGTCCCCATTTCCATTGGGGACGCGTTTCAATTGCCGCCTGAGCAAATTGCGTTCGCGGTTCGGAGCTCGTTTATCGTCACGGGAATCGCCTGTTTGCTTCAAGGGTGGATTGGACACCGTTATCCCCTATTGGAAGGGCACTCGGGTATATGGTGGGGGCTCATACTTAGTTTATGTACATCTGCTTCTTCTGTCGGCATGACATATGCGGAGGTAGGCGGAGGCTTGGCGCTTGGGATTTTGCTGGCAGGTGCAGCGACTGCGCTCATCGGGGTATTCAATTTAGTTCCGCTTTTACAACGGATTTTTACGCCCATGGTAATGAGCGTATACTTGTTATTGTTAGCTATCCAGCTTATTCTTATTTTCTTTAAAGGTATGTTAAAGGTGACAGAAGAGGGCCAGCTGGATTTACCGGTCAGCCTTTTTTCTATGGCTATCGTGCTTCTTGTGACCATCATCAGTATAAAAGGCAAGGGGTTAATCAGCAATTTTGCCATTTTAATTGGAATTGTGGTGGGATGGGTTTTGTATATTTGGTTATTCCCAACAGCAGAATCTGTCAGCAGCAGTCACTTCACCTTTTCGCTCTTTCCGTGGGGAGAACCGCAGCTTCAGTTCGGAATCGTCATCACGGCTTTTTTGGCGGGGATGCTAAATGCGAGTAACACATTAGCTTCCATTCGGGCATCGGAAAAGCTTCATGGAACCGTGACAGAAAATCGCCAATACCGAAATTCATTCACCATTACGGGGATTTTCACTTGTATTGCAGCTGTATTCGGTCTTGTTCCTTATGCACCGTTTACCTCTTCCATCGGCTTTTTGGAAAGTACAAGAATTTTGGAGAAAAAGCCCTTTTACATTGGAGGTGCTTTGTTTGTCATGCTTGGTATTGTGCCTGCACTGGGGACTTTGTTTTCGACATTGCCGGTCACAGTCGGAAATGCGGTGTTATTTGTCGCCTATTTGCAGTTGTTTGGAACAGCTTTGCGCAGTATTCAAACATATGTGTTTAATTCCAAAACAATTTATCGGATTGCACTTCCAACCTTATTGGGGATATCTTTAATGAATATATCTCCAAATCTATTCAGTAATATATCTGTATACATTCGACCTCTTATAAGCAATGGATTGTTAATGGGGATTTTATTAGCCATCTTGTGCGAGAAGGCGGTAAAATGGTCGAACTATGAATAAATCAAATCCACGTAACGAAAGGGACACGGCAGAGTATCCGTGTCCCTTTCGTTACGCATAAGCATTGGGAAGCTCTCTAGCGGTTTTTTCTCGAATGTTTATATAAGAACCTTTGTAGGTTTAGGTCTAGAAAATTTGATGTGGCTGTCCTTTGGCCATGCCGAACTTTCTAAATTAATCTATATACATAGGTATAAAGGTTTATAGTTTGTTACATAGGGGATGTGAATTATCGACTATAAAAAAGCATAGCCGAGAATAATGTTCAATTTACATAACAGAAGTTATATAAATACTATGAATTTAGTAATGGTTATACGATTAACTTTCGTTAATAATCTTTAATTTTCATAGGATAATTTTTCAAAAAAATAAGTCAATCAGATTATTGTTGTAAAAAAATAGTAAGTTATAATCGAAATACAATATCTGAATTCAGAAAATTATATTTATTCTTACTTATTTTGGGGGTATATATGAGAAAGCTAAGACGTTCTGTAGAAAAAAGAAAAAAAGAAATGTCCAGATTGGCCAGGGTTACAGCTGGATCTGTACTGGCAGGAAGCTTATTGTTTGGTTCAACTTTATCGACACCTGTACAAGCTGAGACAGCTTCAAACAGCACAGTAGAGTCTGCGCCAATTGATACAAATATTATTCCGGAAGAACGGCTTGCTAAGGCACTGCAAGAACGAGGCATTATTTCAAAAAATGCGTCAGCTGAGGCTGTTCAAAAAGCAGTAAAACAATACATTGCACAAAAGAACGGAAATATAATTCCAGAACATCATCATAATGATGAAAAAATGGATCAGAAAGCAAAGAAGCTTTTAAAGAAGCAAAAAGAAAAATGGGCAAAGCAGTTAGATAAAAATCATAAGAACTTAAAAAAAGGAAAGCCAAATGGCATCGTTAAGGTAGATTCGGCGAAACAAGCAAGCTATAACGGAGAAGTTCGTACAGATAAAGTACTTGTTTTATTAACTGAATTTTCCGATTTTAAACATAATAATGTCGTTCAAGAAGAAGGGTATATGTATGCGAAAGATTTTAGCAGTGCGCATTATGAAAAATTAATGTTCGGGGATGAAGAGTTTACTTTATTCAATGGTGAAAAAATCCAGACTTTCAAGCAATATTATGAAGAGCAGTCAGGCGGAAGCTATACGGTCGACGGGAAGGTCTCTGAATGGCTGACGGTCCCCGGGACGGCAAGAGAATACGGTGACGATAATCCAAATGGCGGCCATGATAATTTAAATCCAAAGGGCCCTCGTGACCTGGTGAAAGATGCATTGAAGGCAGCCGTTGAATCGGGGATTGACTTGGCCGAATATGATGAATTTGATTTATATGATATTGATGGAGATGGAAATCAAAACGAGCCGGACGGCTTAGTGGATCACTTAATGATTATTCATGCCGGCACGGGTCAAGAGGCTGGCGGCGGTAAGTTGGGCAATGACGCGATTTGGTCACACCGCTGGACACTCGATGGTGTCCATAAAGTAGAAGGGACAGAGGCGAAAGTCAACTATTGGGACGGTCAGATGGCTGCGTACGATTACACGATCCAGCCGGAAGATGGCGCTGTCGGGGTATTTGCGCATGAATTCGGCCATGACCTGGGTTTGCCGGATGAGTATGATACGCAGTACACAGGAGAGGGTGAACCGGTTGCTTCATGGTCTATCATGAGCGGAGGCAGCTGGAACGGTAAAGTAGCAGGTACGGCACCATCCAGCTTTTCGCCGCAAAATAAAGAATTTTTCCAAAAGGTCATGGGCGGCAACTGGGTTAATATGACGGAAATCAATTATGAGGATATTACAAAATCCGGGGTATTGGCGTTTATCGATCAAAGTGTAACAAAGTCAAAAAATCCAGGAGTTGTAAAAGTGAATTTACCGCAAAAAGCAGTGGACGGGATTAAGTCTGGTTTCGGTCAAAAGTATTATTACAGCACAAAAGGCGACGACCTCCATACAAGTCTTGTGACACCTCAGTTTGACTTGACGAATGCAAGGAGTGCCACTTTCAATTACAAGGGGTATTACGATATTGAATTTGAGTATGATTATTTATATGTAAACGCTGTAACAGAAAATGGGGAGAAGACATTGATTGATACAATTGGTGATGATGATACAGACGGAGATGCACGGGCTGAATCTTCAAAAAGCGAGTGGGTGGACAAGTCATATGATTTAAGCCAATTCGCAGGCCAAAAAGTAAAGCTTGTATTTGAATATGTGACAGACGGCGGATTAGCGTTGGATGGATTTGCCTTAGATGATGCAGAGCTGACAGTAGATGGACAAAGGGTCTTCTTCGATGACGCAGAAGGTGAGCCGCAATTCGAGCTTGACGGATTTGAAGTATCCAACGGCAAGTATATGAAAAATAACTATTACTATTTAGAGTGGAGAAACTATGCGGGTGCTGACCGATCTCTTGCCTATTCACGCGGTGCCAAGTACAATACGGGATTAGTCGTATGGTACGGGGATGAAAGCTTTACAGACAACTGGGTCGGAATGCATCCGGGTGAAGGGTTTTTAGGTGTGGTCGATGCCCATCCGGAAGCGGTTGCGAATACGGAAGGAAAATATACGCAAAGCACCCGCTATCAAGTAGCGGATGCAGCTTTCTCATTGGATGCTACACCTGCGTTTACAGTTTCCAATCCTGTACGAGGCATTTACAATTTTACGAGTTTACCGGGGATAAGCATTTTTGATGATTCTCGTTCTTATATGGATCAAGATATCGACGATGCGGGACGTCTTGTTCCAAACCACGGCTTAAAATTCCAAGTTGTCGGTGAAGCGAAGGACAACTCGGCAGGTGCTGTTTGGATACGTAAATAACTATATATTGATTTAGAACATTTGGCATGACCAAAGAACGGCCATGTCAAATGTTCTACCTTCGAGGGCAGATTCAAGTTGTCTGAATTGCCGATTGTGATGTCTCTGGATTAAATGAGTATGTGTCGAGTTATTCAGTACAATATTATAGTACAAATCAGTTTTTGTGATGGATTAGAGGCTTATAGGAAAGCCTCTTTTTTTTATTCCCATAAAGAGGATGAGAAAGTAAAGGAACCTGTAAAATTTAATAATAGAAAGGAGAAGAATTTGTCAAAATAAAACAATAGGGAAAAACGAGTCAAGTTTACAGCTTGACACCTGTCAAAAAAACATTGAATTGTGAACAAGGCCTCTTTATAATATGTTAAGTGTCAAGTTTTTAGTTTACATATGTAAAATCAGGGGGTTACCAATGACAAAAGTTAAAAATATATCAAATCGGAAGCTGCTAGGCATTGCAGGGCTTGGCTGGCTGTTTGATGCCATGGATGTAGGAATGTTGTCCTTTATTATAGCTGCACTGCAGAAAGATTGGAATTTATCCGTGCAGCAAATGGGATGGATTGGAAGCGTCAACTCGATTGGAATGGCCGTCGGTGCCTTGTTGTTCGGTTTGTTGGCAGATAAAATCGGACGTAAACAAGTCTTTATTATGACACTGTTATTGTTTTCAATCGGAAGCGGATTATCAGCTTTCACGACAACGCTTGCGATGTTTTTACTGCTCCGCTTTTTCATCGGAATGGGGCTTGGGGGAGAACTGCCTGTTGCCTCTACATTGGTTGCGGAAACCGTATCTGCCAAAGACCGGGGGAAAGTGGTGGTGCTGCTTGAGAGTTTTTGGGCGGGAGGCTGGTTGATTGCCGCACTTATTTCCTTTTTCGTTATTCCCAAATTCGGATGGCAAACAGCCTTGCTGTTGAGTGCTATTCCGGCGTTCTATGCCTTGTATTTACGCTGGAATTTACCGGATTCACCGCGCTTTGAAGCGGTTCAAACAGAAAAAAGGTCAATGTTTCAAAATATTGCTGATGTCTGGTCTAAACCATATCGCCGTGAAACCATCATGCTTTGGGTTCTTTGGTTTTGTGTCGTTTTTTCCTATTACGGAATGTTTTTATGGCTGCCGAGCGTTATGGTCATGAAGGGCTTCAGTCTTATTAAAAGTTTCCAATATGTCTTGATCATGACACTCGCTCAGCTTCCAGGGTATTTCAGCGCTGCTTGGCTGATTGAGCGGGCAGGACGAAAGTTTGTACTGATCACTTATTTAACCGGAACCGCAGTGAGTGCCTATTTTTTCGGAAATGCGGATTCGCTGCCATTATTGCTCACATCAGGTATTTTCCTATCGTTCTTCAACTTGGGAGCCTGGGGCGGTTTATATGCCTACACGCCGGAGCAGTATCCGACAAAAATTCGCGGAACAGGGGCTGGGATGGCCGCCTCATTCGGCCGGATCGGCGGTATTCTCGGACCGCTTTTAGTCGGGTATCTTATTGCACAGGAGACATCGATTACGACTATTTTTGTGATTTTTTGTATCGCTATTGTAATAGGGGCTTTGGCAGTTTTATTATTAGGAAAAGAAACGAAAGCGATAGAGCTTGAATAAATAAATCCACATAAATAACTGAACATGGATAAAAAAACATCCATGTTCAGTTATTTACGCATAAGCGGCTGACAACATCCCTTACGGACCCTTGCAGCCGCTTATACGAGAACCTTTGTGGGTTTATTCAAGATAGAAGAACAGAAAAGCTTAAATAGAAGAAATTCCGATAGCCCAAATCAAAAAGAGTGGTGTGCAAATGCATCACTCTTTTCTTGTGTTTCAAGGAATGGAGGCTAAGAAGAAGGAACTTTAGCTACCTTTGTATAAAGTATTATATAGAGTAAACCTTCAATCAGTGGAGGATGCTGTCCGTTAGAACGGGGTAAATTATGCAGATGAGGAGAGAGGAAGGATGGAACAGCAAGTACGCATCGGCAGCATTATTCGGGATCTGCGCAAACTGGTCGGGTTGTCACAAAAAGAATTAGCGGAAGGTATTTGTACGCAGGCCCAAATCAGTAAGCTGGAAAACGGGGATGAGTATCCTTATAGCATTACGTTATATGAAATTTCAAAGCGCCTTGGTGTAGACATGAATTATTTTTTTCATAGCATTGAAACGCCAAGACTTGATTATGTAGAAGAAGTGAAACATTTGATCAGGCAATATATCCGAAAGAGAGATTATGAAGCAGTTGCCCATATCATCCAGCGGGAAAGTAATAGTCCGCTTTTTCAAACCCCTGCTAATAAACAGTTTTTATTGTGGCATGAGGGGATATGCCATTATTATGTTTATAAAAACAAAGAGATGTGCTTAGACAAACTTCATGAAGCCATTAAGCTTACCCAATCGTCAGATTCTTATTATAAAGAGCGGGAAATTGAAATTTTAAACAGCATCGCGATCATTCACGATGAAGAAAAAGAGTTTACAAAAGCGATAGAGATTTACAGAATGGCGCTAGCCCAATTGAAATATTTGCCTCAAGTCAAAGATGAAAAAATCAAAATTCGCATTTTGTATGGATTGGCCCGGACGTTAACAGAAATGGGAGAGTATAGAGAATCGTTGATGTACAGCGAGAGAGGTATTCATCTATGCATCAGCTGTGAGTCTCTCTACTTGTTCGGAGAATTGCATTATCAATCCGGCTGCAATTTAATTAAAATGGGGCAAAAAGAGAAGGGAACAAGCTACTTAGAAAAAGCCATCTTCATTTTTGAACTGGAAAAGAACGAGAAATTTGCCGGACTAGTAAGACAGCACATGAAAAAATTATTAGGCAAGCCTACCAATGCTATGTAGATCGATTTAGAAAATTCGACATGACCAAAGAATGGCCATGCCAAATAACTTGAATAAGATAATAGAAAGAGTGGGAGAACCCGTACGGGTTCTCCCACTCTTTCTATTCGGGAAGGATGGGTATTCTACCCATCCTTCCCGAATATTATTATAATTATATGTTTGGAACAAAACAGAAGTTTATCGTTCATTTGATGCAGTTTTTTCGTATAGAACACGTGACAACGTTCCTACATCATTTTAGAAGACAAGTTATAATAGTAACAATTAGTAAGAAAACATTAGTGAAAAGGATGATGAAGATGAAAAAATGGTTAACAAGTATTTGTTTAGCAGTAACCCTTTTGGCGGGCTTTTCATCCGTTGGTTCTGCTGCTGATTTAAGTATATACGCGGTGAAAGAAGAACCGCAGCAACGATTGCCGAACCAGCATTAAGATGAGAGAACGAAACATGGTCACTTCTTTAATTAAATAACGCCCTTTATTGAAAGAAAAGCGCGGTTGCTTAACCGCGCTTTTTTCTTTTGATTGTGCATTTTTCTAGTGTCCATGACACTTATTTGCATAATCATTTTACTCTTAATAGGAAATTTTTGGTGAATTGAAAGTTAGACTGCTATTAGTAAAGGAAATGTTCCAAAGTCTTGCACATGCAAATCTTTGGGATATTCCTGTTTTCTTGCATGTAAATAGGGAAAAAGAGAAATGGAAAAGGATTTCTAAAGCCATGTCGATTTTTGTTGACAAACATGTATATACAGGTTAATCTATAACTACCATCAGCTTGTATATACATGTTGGCGGGAAGAGAACGTTTTAGCGAATATAACTTATTGTCTTTTAAGAAAGCGGTATCAAGGACTAAAGAAGTTAAAGGATAAAATTTAAGATATTGACAAAAAGTATGGACGAGCAGGAACCGTTCTCGGTTTGTTGGAGAGGAATAGAATCCGTTTATTTTGCTAGATTTGTAAACGGTAACAGGAGGATAGAGAAATGAGTGTAAACAAACAATCTGTAGAACAAATTATTGAGGCTGTCGGCGGTAAAGAGAATATCGCAGCTGCTACACATTGCGTAACACGTCTTCGCTTTGCCTTAAAAGATGAGAGTAAAGTAGATAAAGAAGCGCTTGAAAGCATTGATCTTGTAAAAGGGTCATTCTCTACAAATGGACAGTTCCAGGTCGTAATTGGCCAGGGAACGGTTGATAAAGTATATAACGAAATGGTTGCCATGACGGGAATTGGCCAGGCGACAAAACAAGAGATTAAAGATGCAGCGGCACAAAATTTAAATCCGCTGCAGCGTGCCATTAAAACATTGGCTGATATCTTCATTCCCATTTTGCCAGCTATCGTAACGGCCGGTTTACTTATGGGGATCAACAACATTTTGACGGGTCCCGGCATTTTCTTTGATGAAAAAGCATTGGTTGATGTATATCCGCAATGGAAAGACTTTGCAAGCATCGTCAACTTGATCGCGAATACAGCATTCGTATTTTTACCTGGTTTAATTGGATGGTCAGCCGTTAATCGATTTGGAGGCAATCCATTGCTCGGGATCGTTCTTGGTCTCATGCTCGTTCATCCAGACCTTTTAAACGCCTGGGGTTACGGGGCGGCAGAAGAAATTCCAACATGGAATCTATTCGGTCTTGAAGTTCAAAAAGTAGGTTATCAAGGCCAAGTATTACCGGTTCTATTAGCGTCTTACGTATTAGCGAAGCTTGAAATCTTTTTAAAGAAAAAGATTCCGGATGCATTTCAATTATTGCTTGTAGCACCGATTGCTTTATTATTAACAGGTTTTGTCTCATTTATTGCGATTGGTCCTATTACCTTTACAATCGGTAGTGTTATTACAGATGCGGTTGTAGGAATTTTCGAAGTAGCACCTATCTTAGGCGGATTGATTTATGGGGGCCTTTATGCACCGCTTGTTATTACAGGTATGCATCATACGTTCCTGGCGGTTGACTTACAATTGATTGGGAGTACAGGAGGCACATTCTTATGGCCGATGGTCGCATTGTCCAATATTGCTCAGGGTACAGCGGCATTAGCGATGATGCTTATCTTAAAAGATGAAAAACTGAAGAGTCTGTCTGCAACATCAGCTGTTTCTGCTTATCTGGGGATTACAGAGCCGGCGATGTTCGGAGTGAACTTGCGTTTCCGCTTTGCATTCATTTCAGCGATTATCGGTTCAGCCCTTGCAGGTGCGTTCATTTCCATGCAAGGAGTAAAAGCCCCTTCAATCGGTGTAGGCGGTCTCCCTGGATTTTTATCTATCTTCCCGCAAAACTGGGGATCATTCTTTATCGGCATGGCAATCGTGTTAATCGTTCCATTCGTGTTAACACTTTTTCTTGGAAAAGTGCGTAAAGAAAAATAAAGAAAATTTCTATCCTTGGGGGATCTTTCATCCCCTGCGGATGGTTAGTCAGGTTTCCGAGATGCGGGGGAAAGAAAAACATCTGTCAAAAAAGGCAGATGTAAGATTGAATAAACAAGACGATACCATCGAACAAAAAAGCATACAGCTTGTTCAGTGTGGTATCGTATCTTGCTTTTTAATGATAAATTGAGTTACTTAAATAATAAATGGCGGTGGAAGAGATGAAACATCCTTGGTGGAAAAAAGCAGTTGTCTATCAAATTTATCCGAAAAGCTTTAATGATACACAAGGTAATGGTGTAGGGGATTTACAAGGAATCATTGAAAAGCTGGATTATTTAAATGAATTGGGTGTTGATGTCATTTGGCTGACTCCAATCTATAAGTCTCCGCAGCATGACAATGGATACGATATTAGCGATTATTATGATATTCATGAAGAGTACGGCACGATGGAAGATTTCGACCGTTTATTGGAAGAAGCCCACAAACGCGGCATTAAAATCATCATGGACATTGTCGTGAACCATACATCAACAGAGCACGAATGGTTCAAGCAGGCAGCTTCTTCAAAGGACAATCCGTATCGTGACTTTTATATTTGGCGCGATGGAAAGGAAGATGGCAGCGAACCAACGAACTGGGAATCGAAATTTGGCGGTTCTGCATGGAAATATGATGAGAAAACAGGTCAGTATTACTTGCATCTGTTTGATGTCACACAGGCGGATTTAAACTGGGAAAACGAAGAAGTCCGTCAAAAAGTATATGAAATGATGAACTTCTGGTTCGAAAAAGGAGTGGACGGATTCCGACTGGATGTCATCAATTTGATTTCCAAAGATCAGCGCTTTCCTGACGACGATGGTTCAGTGGCTCCGGGAGACGGACGAAAGTTTTATACGGACGGCCCGAGAGTGCATGAGTTTTTGCGGGAAACGAACCGTGAGGTATTTTCCAAATATGATGCGATGACGGTCGGGGAAATGTCGTCTACCACGATTGATCACTGCATCAACTATTCAAATCCCGAACGTCATGAGTTAAGCATGACCTTTAACTTCCATCACTTGAAGGTCGATTATGTGAGCGGAGATAAATGGACCATAGCTGACTTTGATTTCCTGGCGTTAAAACGGATTTTGTCGACATGGCAAACGGAAATGCATAAAGGCGGAGGTTGGAACGCGCTGTTTTGGTGCAACCATGATCAGCCCCGAGTTGTATCCCGTTACGGCGATGATGGAAAGTACCGGGTGGAATCGGCGAAAATGCTGGCGACCTCCATTCATATGATGCAAGGAACTCCTTATATTTATCAAGGAGAAGAATTCGGTATGACCAATCCGAAGTTTGAACGCATCGAAGATTATCGTGATGTTGAATCATTGAACATTTACAACATCAAACGGGAGCAAGGAATGAGCGAAGAAGAGATTTTGGCTATTTTAAAACAAAAGTCACGTGATAACTCCCGTACGCCTGTCCAGTGGAACGATGAACGGAATGCCGGTTTTACAACAGGGACGCCATGGATCAATGTAGCAGCCAACTATCCGGAGATCAATGCAGAAAAGGCGTTGAAAGACACTGACTCGGTTTTTTACCATTATCAAAAACTCATTCAGCTCCGCAAACAGTACGATATTATCACGGATGGTGATTATCAGCTCATCCTTGCAGAACACCCTGACATTTTTGCGTATGTTCGTAACGGCGAGAATGAAAAACTTCTTGTTTTGAATAACTATTACGGGAAAGAAACGACGTTTGAATTGCCAATAGAAGTGGATGCGGCGGGATATAAGAGTGAGCTCATCCTTTCCAACTATGAACGCTCCGGCAGCGATATTCATAAGATAGCATTGCGTCCATATGAATCGGTTGTCTATCATTTGAAAAAATAACCTTTCATTGTGAAAAAACATTTTTTGCTAACGGAAGATTTTATTCCCCTTATGAGAGGAGAATAAGATCTGACTGGCACAAGATTCACTTTATCGGTAAAATAAATAGAAACGCGGGGGTTCCGATACGTCTATATTTTAGATGCGTTGGGGCCCCTTTTTTTACAAGATCAAATAAATGCGGTGATGATAAAGATGAGAGAGAATAAATATTTAGCGATTTATAATGAGCTGGCAGAGAACATTCAAACAGGCCGATTGAAGCCCAACACAAAATTGCCATCGGAAAATGAGCTGGTGGAACAATACGATACATCGCGCGAGACGATCCGAAAAGCGTTAACGATGTTGTCCCAAAACGGTTATATCCAAAAAATAAAAGGAAAAGGTTCTTTTGTTCTGGATGTGACAAAATTTGATTTTCCGATTTCAGGCCTCGTCAGTTTTAAAGAATTGGCGCAAAAAATGGGGAAGCCATGGAAGACCATTGTGTACGAATTTGATTTGGTCAAGCCGGACGATTATTTGCAGCAGCAACTTAACGTAACACACAAAGACCATGTATGGAAAGTGCTGCGGGCCCGTGAAATAGATGGCGAGCGGATTATTTTGGACAAGGACTTTTTTAATAAAAAACATGTGCCCGTTCTTACAAGGGAAATTTGTGAGGGTTCCATTTATGAATACCTTGAACAGGAAATGGATCTAAAAATCAGCTTTGCGAAAAAAGAAATTTTTGTGGATGAGCCGACAGAAGAAGACCGGAAGTATTTGGATTTAAAAGATTATAACCATATCGTTGTCGTCAAAAACTATGTATATTTAGAAGATGCCAGCTTATTTGAATATACGGAATCGAGACATCGACTCGATAAGTTCCGTTTCGTCGATTTTGCGAGGAGAAGTCATTGAGAAAAGCATCTGCCAAAGAGGAGGCAGATGCTTTTTGTTTTGGCAAGCATGTCCTTAACAAAGCCATGCATGTTTCGAATGTGGATGTTAACGTATTGCTTCTTGGTGAATAGGGAACGAGTCGAAATTAGTCGAACCCGCCGTTGAATTAGGTAAAGAGATATGCAATGATTAAGTTACTGTTATGGAAAAAAGGGAGATTTTTTATGGGGAAAAATCGTTTAGCCAAATACCAAAGCAAGCTCTTGGACAATGTACACCAACAGCTCAAGAGTTGGGAGTATATGGAGAGTGCAGAGGTTGTAAGAGAAGAAATCTACACATTTTTACACTCGGTCAAAGGAACGTCAGGAGTGATTAATCTGGGACGCATTTCTCAGGTAGCCAGTTTGCTTCTGAATAAAGTGGAGAAAGATACTCGTTCTGTTTGGCCAAAGCAAGAAGCTCTTGACTTTATTTTTCCTTTAGCGCTTGAGTTATCTTCTTATATGCTTCAGAAAGACCCATCTTCTTTGGAAATTGATGAACAGTCCGTTGTAAAACGAAAAGATGTTCCGTTAATTTTAATTGTGGACGATGATATATCTTTGCTCATTTATTTAAAGGATCGATTGGAGCAAGAAGGATATTTAGTTCTTGTTGCTTCCGATGTCCGCAAGGGCCTTTCTTTATTTTACGATTTTAATCCAGATTGCTTAGTATTGGATGTTCTCGTTTCGGATGACAATGGATTGACCATTATGGAAGAGTTTCAAGCACAAATCAAAAAGAGATTTGTTTCTACCATTGTCATGAGTGTCGATGATCGAAAAGAAACGAGAATCAAAAGTTTTGAGATGGGTGCCGACGATTTTATCGGAAAGCCTTTCGATATGGAGGAATTTCTTGTCCGCTTAAAACGCCATCTGGATCGCCGTCTACTAATCGGTGAGTCTCTCTTATTGGATGAATTGACTAAAGTGTATAATCGGCGCTTTTTAGCGATGGAATATGAACGTGTGTTAGCTGAGCATCAACTTTCAAGCAAGCCGCTGTGCCTCGCCATTTTGGACATTGACCATTTCAAGAGTGTCAATGATACGTATGGCCATGTGGCAGGTGATACGGTTTTATCTAGATTCGCAGAATTCTTAAAAGAGCGGTCACGCCCGGAAGACCGGGTCGTCCGTTATGGAGGGGAGGAGTTTCTCTTATTGCTGCCCCACACTGAGGCGAATGAAGGGAAAGAACTGATGGAACAGCTGCTTCAAGACTTTTCGTCACAGACGATCCAGATCGATCAGCAGCAATTATCCATTACTTTCTCAGCCGGGCTTTATGAAATAAGAGATACAGACATGCATTTGGCCAAGGCCGTTCAATTTGCTGACTCCGCTTTATATAAAGCAAAGAAAAACGGCAGAAAGCAAGTGGAGTGTTATGTGACACAAGAGCTCGAACAATATGAGCCCGCTAAATTGAAAGTGGCAGTTATTGATGATTCAGAGATTATGAGAGAATCGATCTCTTATTTTTTAAATGGACTTTCCCTGGAAAAACATGAATTGGAAATCCAACTTTTTGATGGCGGCCGCTCATTTTTTCAAGATGCATGGTCGCAAACCGAGCATTCTTATCTCGTCCTGTTAGATGGTGTGATGCCGCAAATGGATGGGCTGGAAGTATTGCAGCGTATCCGTTCTTTACCTAAATCCCGCCGCTACACAGTGTTAATGTTGACGGCAAGGAAGCAGGAATCGGATATTGTGAGAGCGTTGAATCTTGGAGCGGATGACTATATGACAAAGCCGTTCAGCACAGCAGAGCTGGAAGCGCGAATTAAAGGGCTGATTCAAAGGATGCAGTGAATATGAAAAACGAAATGATCTTTCTGATGTCTTTGACGATTCTGTTAGTTACCTTGCTTTTCTTGCTTCTCGGTTATCTCATCATTCGTAAGGTATTAATCGGTCAAAAGGAAAGACGGATTGCTGAAATAATGAAAAACAAGCAGCAAGTGCTGTTTATCTATCTGCAAAACGGAAAGTGGAGCAAGAAGCTTATCCCTGCAACAACCTTGGAGCGGATGGCATTGGAGAAGCTGCTTATCAACTTTTTGGATCTGTTTAAAGGTGAAGAGGTCAAAGCAAGGATGACGGAATATATCACCTCTTATTTTTTGTCTTATTATAAAAAGCAGCTTTTTCATCGGAATGGAAGCATTCGCCTTAACACGCTGTACCGCATTCTGGATTTTCGAATCTCCCAATTAAATGATGATATTGTTTTTTTAGTGGAAAAAGGCATCGAAGACCGAGAAATATTTTTGATATGTAACATATTGGCCCATTCTCAAGACCCTCGCGTTCTGCCGATTATATTACATTATGTTCGTTCGCTGACCGTCTATGAATTAAGGGCGATTTTGCAAGAATTGGAGATTTGTTATTTTCAAGAAATCGTATCACATTACAATGAACTGGAAGAAAGATACCGGTTCGCCGTGCTTGAAACAATCGGCTTTGAAAAGCGTCTTGATTATTTGCCGCTGCTTGAGCAGGTTGCCCGCGGACAAGAAGGGGAAGAGAGAATTCGCGCATTAAAAGCCATCTCCTTTTTGGGGTATATAAGCGATGTGTCCATTTTGCATGAAACGGCCCTTTCCTCCAGATGGGAGGAGCGGCTTATGACGGCTAAAATCATTGGCAGCCTTTGTACAGAACGAGAAATTCCTCTCTTATACCGGCTTATTGAAGACCGCGTTTGGAGAGTGCGGTATGAGGCGGGACATTCCTTATACAAATACAAACAGGCCAAGCAGCTTTTGCGTGAGTTTGCAGAAAAAACGGAGGATCGATATGCAAAAGATATGGCACTGGAATGGCTGGAGAGGATATCGTAATGGAATTATTCATTCAAGCTTGGCTGAGATTTGTTGAGGCTTTCGGTTGGTTTATATTCGTATATATGGTGTTCATGATTTGTTTTTATAGCTTGATGCTTTTATTCTCCTTCCGGCAGCTGCGCAAAGAAATGCACCTAAACAAATACGAAATGTATGAAGCGCTGATGACAGAAGGGGCCACAAAGCCGATTTCCATTTTGGTGCCCGCCTATAATGAAGAGGCGGGTATTTATGACAGTGTTCGCTCATTGCTGAATATCCATTATCCCGAATTTGAAATCATTGTCATTAACGACGGATCGAAAGACAATACGATGGCTGTGATGATTGAGAAATTCAACATGAAAGCAGTACGCAAGGCCGTACAAACGAATATTCAAACCCAGCCTGTTCACGGGGTGTACCGGTCTGTAATATTCGAAAACTTGTATGTTATCGATAAAGAAAACGGCGGAAAGGCGGACGCTCTCAATGCAGGGCTGAACCTATCCAATTATCCTTATTTTTGCTCGCTGGACGGAGATTCCATTTTAGAGCAGGACGCTTTCTTGAAAGTGATGAAACCGATTGTTGATTCAAATGGGGAAGTCATTGCCTCTGGAGGCAGTATCCGAATTGCGAATGGCTGCAAAATCGAAGGCGGGCAGATGCTTGAAATCGGATTATCCAAAAATCCGCTCGTCGTTCTTCAAGTTATTGAATATTTGCGTGCTTTTTTAATGGGAAGAATTGGACTCAGCTATCGCAATTGGCTTCTTATTGTGTCAGGAGCATTTGGGGTTTTCTCTAAAAGCTGGGTGCTGGAAGCAGGCGGTTACAAGCGGGACACTGTCGGCGAGGATATGGAACTCGTCGTTCACCTCCATCGGCTCATAAAAGAGAAAAAAGCAACCAAGAAAATCGTCTATATTCCGGAACCTGTTTGCTGGACGGAAGCGCCGGAGGACATGACTTATTTGCGGCGCCAGCGAAGCCGCTGGCATCGTGGGCTGTTTGAAAGTTTGCTTGCTCATCGTAAACTTCTCTTTAATCCAAAATATGGATCGATCGGATTCGTCTCCTTGCCATATTTTTGGTTTATTGAAGCGATTGGACCGCTTGTCGAATTGGGAGGATATCTATTCTTTTTTCTGTCGCTCTTTTTGGGAGGTGTATACATAGAGTTCGGTATTGTTTTGTTGCTGTTGTCTGTCCTCTACGGTTCAGTTTTCTCGATGTTTGCGGTAGTGCTGGAAGAATGGAGTATGCGGCGATACCCGAAAGTGAGTGATGTCATCCGCCTGTTTTTCTATTCCTTAACCGAAACGTTCTGGTACCGTCCTCTTACTGTTTTTTGGCGATTGGAAGGATTCATCCAATTCCTGCGCCGTAAACACACGTGGGGAGAGATGAAGCGAAAAGGTCTTTCAGGAGGTTCATCGTGAAAAGAAGTTATTTTTTTATTGTTCTATTTGCCATTCTCGCCCTATTAACAGGTCCTTTTCTCCTGTGGCAGCTAAAGCCGGACAAACAACTGGATATGCTCATTATTGATAAAACAGTGCCCGATGAGACATATCGGGAGCATAATGGACTGATGTGGCTGCTGAATCATGAGAAATATAAAAAAGGAAACGGCAAGGGGTATAGCTTGTCAACTGACTATGAAGGCGTCAAGCCCGCAGGCAACAATACGTATCGGGCAGATGATGTGGTGAAGTCTCTTGAAAAGCCGCACGACGTCATTTATTTGGCGGACACATATGGTATATATGAAGCGGATGTCGAAAAAGAGACAGATGGGAGACGCTCTGACCAATTGTATGGCGGGTTATCATCAGAAGAAGCCGATGCAATATTTTCTGCTCTATTAAAACAGGGAGGAACATTTATCGCCGAGTTCAACTCATTTGCCAACCCGACAAATGAAGATGTTCGTACTAAAATGTATGATATGCTCAATTTAACATGGACGGGTTGGATTGGAAGAGTGTTCACTGATCTGCAAAGCGGAGAAGTGCCTGTTTGGGTAAAAGACCGCTACCGTCAGCAGTATGATCAAGAATGGACCTTCAAAGGAGGAGGACTCATTTTCGTCAACGAGCAAGATCATATTCTTGTTATTCCGGATAAGCAAATTGAAAAAGAGATGACTGTCAAACTAACGAAACAAGGAAAAGAACGGTGGAAGAAAGCGAATGATTCCCCTTATCAATATTGGTTTGATGTCGTCAAGGCGAATCAAGAAAATGAAATTTTGGCCCGCTATGAATTTCAGGTGAATCAGGAAGCGAAACAGCTGCTTGAAAGCTATGGCATTCCTGTAACATTCCCTGCCATTGTCCACCATCAAAACCGACAATTTCAAACATACTATTTTGCCGGTGACTATGCGGATCAGGCAGAGCTTCCAGGCATTTACCAAACAGTCGGATTTACGTCGCTGAAGAAGCTGCGGCTTGATTCGAAAAATCAAGAGGATCGTTTTTATTGGGACACATATGTGCCGGTCATGAGAGACATTTTAGCCTCTAAATATGAGCCTTCATCTTCCGTCGAAGTCGAGACAATGAATAAAGATGGCATGACCTTTAACGGAAAAGCGGGAAAAGACTATCTGCAAATCTATCAAAATGGTAAATGGGAAGACATTCTCATAAAAGGGGTGAACATGGGAATTGCCAAGCCTGGTCATTTTTCAGGGGAAACAGCCATTACGAAAACAGAATATTTGCGCTGGTTCCAAAAAATCGGAGAGATGAATGCGAATGCGATTCGTGTCTACACGCTCCATCCTCCTCATTTTTACGAGGCGCTCTACGAATATAACGAAACGGCTGATAAACCGTTGTATGTATTTCACGGTGTTTGGGTGACAGAAGAAAAGCTTGTTAAGACAGAGAATGCCTTTTCTAATGAAGTGATGGAGGACTTTAGCGGTGAGATCAAGCGGATCATTGATGCTGTGCACGGCAATGCCGAGGTTGCCAAAATTCCAGGCCATGCAGGCGGGACGTATACAGCTGATATTTCCAAGTATGTCCTCGGCTGGCTGATCGGGATCGAGTGGGATCCGACAGCGGTATTAGAAACGAATCGAAAAAATGCGCAAATCGGGGAGTATAACGGGCGTTACATCTATACGAGGCAAGCCAATCCATTTGAGCATTGGCTGGCAACTCATATGGATGAACTCGCCGTGTATGAAGCCGATAAGTATAAGTGGCAGCGCCCCATCAGCTTTGTGAACTGGCCGACAACGGACTTACTGGAACATCCGAGTGAACCGTTAGAAAAAGAAGACATAGTGTCCATTGATCCGAACCGCATTTATACGACGGACTCATTTTATCCCGGAGTGTTTGCTTCCTATCATTTTTACCCGTATTATCCAGATTTCTTAAATTATGAATCGAAGTACGTGAACTACGAGGATCATGAAGGAAAGAAAAACAATTATGCTGGATATTTGCATGATATGAAAAAGGAACACCGCATGCCGCTGCTTGTAGCGGAGTTCGGCGTCCCCGCTTCAAGGGGATTGACGCATAAAAACGTATATGGAATGGATCAAGGGATGCATTCGGAGCAAGAGCAGGGAAAAATCAACGCCAAGCTGTTTCGTTCCATCGTAGAGGAGGACATGGCAGGAGGCCTCATGTTCACATGGCAGGATGAGTGGTTTAAACGAACATGGAACACGATGGATTATGATAATCCGGACCGCCGCCCGTTTTGGTCGAATATGCAGACGAATGAGCAGCATTTCGGTTTGTTAAGCTTTGACCCTGGCAAATTCCATTCGCCCATCTATGTGGACGGCCAGCCGTTTGACTGGGAAAAGCTTGATGACAAAAACGTTTATAAACAAAAGGGTACAGCCGGAAAGTTGGAACAACTGGAAATGACGAGTGATGCTGCTTATGTGTACATGAAAATCGATTACCGAGGTAAAATCAAAGCAGGACAGCTAAACACAGACATTTTGCTCGACACTATTTCAGGACAGGGGCAGTCTTCCTTACCGGGCGGCGACTCATTCAAGTTCGATCCAGAAATTGATTTTGTCATCCAGTTAAGAGGGAAGGATGACTCACAGGTTGTCATAGACAGTTATTATGACAATTTCTACTATCAGTATGGTCACGTATTGAAATTAATTGAGCACCAGTCGTATACTTCCAAGAAAAACAATGGCAAGTATCACCCGATTCGTCTTGCATTGAATAAAGGCTTTGACCTTCCTAATGGAAAAACGGTCCCATTTGATGCGTATGAAACGGGGAAACTTACATTTGGCAACGGAAACCCAAAGCTTCCGGAATTTAATTCCCTGGCGGATGTTCAAGTGAACGAAGAAGAAGGTTTCGTTGAACTGCGTGTGCCATGGTTGCTTCTCAATGTAAAGGATCCAAGTTTACATGAAGTAATGGGAGACCTCTGGAAAAGCGGCCTTAAAAGCCAGCATTACACAAGCAGCTTTCATGCTGCTGTCATTCACTATGAAGGAACAGATTCGGGACAAACATCGATACAGGATACAATGCCGGCTGCACAAAACGGCTATTTGCCGCTTGGCCAAATGTATCAATACAAGTGGAAGGCATGGGAAGAGCCGGTCTACCATGAGCGTTTGAAGGAATCCTATTACACGGTCCAAAAACTGTATCGAGATACCGTATTAAAAAATAAATAAACTAATCTCATGATAAGTCATGAAGGAAAAACGAAGGAGAACCAGAATGACAAAACGGCTTTTATTGGCAGAAGATGAAGAAGTGCTGCGTATGCTGGTAGTGGATACGTTAGAAGATGAAGGCTATGAAATTGATGAAGCTTGTGATGGAGAAGAAGCGTATGAATTAATCGAGCAGAATAACTATGATTTAGTCATCATCGATTATATGATGCCTCGAATGACAGGCTTGGAAGTCATTGAAAAAGTCCGGCAGCATCCCGAAAGAAAAGAGACAAAGATTTTGATGCTTTCGGCCAAGAGCCAAAAGGTGGACCAAGACCGGGTATTGCTGGCAGGGGCAGACCACTTTATTTCAAAACCGTTCAGTCCTCTTTATTTAGTAGAAAAAATAGGGGAGATATTAGGTGAATAGACAAATTAATAAGAGCTTCGTAGGGAAATCCATTTGGATGGGTGTCGCCTTTATTGTGATATTAGTAGCGGGGATATCCGTATTGCGCGGTTATCAGCTTCACATTAAGGATGAATATGATCAAAAGCTCTCCCATATTTCTACCCATAAAGCGATGCTGTTTAATATTGAGCAGATCGCCGATAGTGCTTTATTTGAGGGGAGAGGTTACTTAGCTTTTGGCAAAGACCCATTTATAGCTCAAGTCAATGAACAGGAGCGAAGGCTGGAAGATGAATTGAAATTATTTTTCAATCATATCGATACAACCGATGAACAACAGCTTTACAATGAATTTCAGGCGTTTAAGCAATGGTACTTTGATGATGCTTTTCCTAAAGTAGTCCAATATAAAAAAGAAAAGAACGAAGCGGCGATTGACAAGGTAGCCGATGATGAGGGAGGAACAGACAAAGTCAATAGTTTTCTTGCATTGCTTGAAGAAGAAAATAAAAAACTTCAGTTAAAATATGAGCAAACGTTAAGTGAAAAAGAAAAGAAGACCACGTTTGCCCAAACGATGTTCTTTTTATTTTTGGGTATGATGGTACTGGTGCTGCTGGCTTTGTTTACTGCTGTCATCCGTCAAGTAATTTTGCCGTTAAAAGGCTTGGCGTTTACAGCTTCCCAAATAAGCCATGGAGCGTATATCGATTCATTGGATTATACGAAAAGGGATGATGAGATCGGGGCATTATCCCGTTCTCTCGAGAAAATGATTCAAGATTTGCAGCAGAATGAGCAAGAGCTCATGGCGCAAAATGAAGAGCTTTTGGCCCAGCAAGACGAATTGAATGAACAGCAGGATAAGTTGCAGCAAGCCTTTGCCAAAACAAAAGAAAACGAGGAGGCTCTTCTTCGCCGTAACCAATTTATCCGTGCGCTTGCGAATACGCTCAATAAATGCGAGCTGCTGGGTAATGTGATGGATAGCATGGTGCATTTTACGAAGGCGACAAAAGGCATCATTGTGCTCATGGATGAAGGAAAGAGTTATGCGAGTCATGGGCTGGTCGAAAAAGAAGAACATCAATTTTTACAGTCGCTGGATGAAAGCAGCATTATCGCCAAGCTGCAAACGTCGATGAAGCCATATATGATCAAAAGAGAGAGCTCATCAAGCGAGCGAGGATATGTAACCGATCCCTACTATTATTATGATTTGATTCTTCCGATTGTCCATGATGACAAGGAACTGCTGGCCGTCATTATGGTGAGCCGTTCAGGAGAGGGCTTTGCGGAAAAAGAAATCGAAGAATATACAGGCTTTTGCCAGCAAATTTCCCTTTCTCTGGAGAAGCTTCATATGTATGAGGAAGCAGAGAATAGTCGTCAAACCGTCCAAGATATTTTGAACACGATTCATGAAGGGATTCAATTGTTTGATGAAGAGGGAAGAATTTTGCTTGTGAATGAAACGCTTTGCGATATGATGGGAGAAGAGAGCGAAGCCCTCTTGCAAAAGTCGTCGGATGACTGGGTGGAACTTATACAAGAAAAAGTCGAAGAGCCGGAAGGGTTAATCGAGTTTATTCGAAAAGCCATTCACCAACAGCCTCAAGAAGCATCATATATTTTTAAATTGAGAAACGGGTCCACGCAAATTATTCAGCTGTACCCTGAAACGCTGCATAGGGAGGACCACAAATTCGGAACCATTTTTGTCTATCGGGATATTACGAAGCAATATGAAGTCGATCAGATGAAATCAGAGTTTGTGAGCACGGTCAGCCATGAATTGAGAACACCGCTCTCCAGTGTGTTAGGATTTACAGAACTGATGCTTAATAAAGAGCTTCCGCCTCAAAGGCAGCGGAAATATTTAATGACGATCTCGCAGGAAGCATCGCGCCTAACTGCGCTCATCAATGATTTTCTTGACGTACAGCGAATGGAATCTGGAAAGCAAACGTACAATAAAAACTATTATTCTATTCAAAACGTTGTGGAAGATGTCCTGACGATGAACAAAATCAATACGAATATCCATGATTTCATTGTTGATGTTCAAACAAAAAAATTAACGATATTAGGTGATAAAGATAAGCTGTCACAGGTATTTAATAATTTGTTGAGCAACGCGGTTAAATACTCGCCGAATGGCGGAAAGATCATTGTAAGAATAAGAGAAGAGCAGTCACATTTAAAAGTAGATGTAATAGATGAAGGGTTGGGCATTCCGGAAGAGAGCATTTCCCATTTGTTCACTAAATTCTATCGAATTGATAACACGGACCGTCGAAAAATCGGCGGTACGGGTCTAGGTCTTGCTATTGTCAAAGAAATCGTCAAGGCACACGATGGAGATATCCATGTACAGTCACAGTTTGGGCATGGAAGTACGTTTACGGTTAGCTTCCCGCTTGTTGAAGATGTATCCATGATTCCTCAAGTTGATTCGACTGACAGGGAATATAAGGCCCATGTCGTCATCATTGAAGACGATCGCAGCCTCGCAAACCTGCTTTATGAAGAATTAAAAGATAATGACTTCCATGTGGGCCATTTTACTGATGGAGAAACAGCTGTCTCGGCCATTATAGAGCAGCTCCCTGATGCAGTCGTCGTTGATATTTTGCTTGATAACAGCATAGATGGCTGGGCTGTCATTAAAAAGCTCAAGGAAAATTCGAAGACAGAAAAAATCCCGATTTTCATTTCGACGGCCCTGGATGAACAGGAAAAAGGGCAACATTTAGGGGCAGACGGTTATTTAGTGAAGCCGTATCAGCCGAGCAAGCTGTCCAATCATATTTTACAAGTGTTATTGGAAAACGAACGAAAAGGCCAAATCATGGTTCCGAATCCTGAGAAAAACGAGAGTGAATAAAGAAAGGGTCAAAATACCTTTGCCTTTTCATAGAAACGTAAACTTTCAATCGGTGAAGAATCTTATATACAATAAATAAGGAGGCCCGGATGTTCTTTATCCGGGCCTCCTTATTTATTGTGCATATTGGAAAACTACTATATTATTAAAAGTGTAAAATATTTCCTTGTTTTAGAGATAGGGGAGAAAAAAGTGAAAAAACAAAAGAAATGGAAGAAAGTTGGACCGGTTGTACTGGCAGCTGCTATTGGGACAAGCGGTGTCATGATGCCTGCAGCAAACGATTTAATGGTACAGGCGGAAGAACCGGCCAACACCATTGCGCCGATGAATTTCGAACAAGTGGCAAGTACATTTATGACAGCGGTTTCGAAAGAAAATTGGGAAGGGGCATATGCCCTATTAAATGAAACTCTTAAAAAGCAGGTTCCTGCTGAAATGCTGCCGAACATTTGGCAGGCGAAAACGGCTCCTTTTGGGAAACTGGGAAAACAATTGTCAATCAAGCGGAAAACGAATAGTATTCATACGAATGTCGTCATGACCTATGAAGGAGAACTATCTCCGGTAGAGATCACGATTAATTTTGACAAGGACGGTTATATCGACGATTTTTATCTTCCTTTCTATTATACGCCTGCAAGCCAGTATAAGGAGCCTTCATATGAAAAGAAAGAGAATTACGTGGAAAAAGATGTGAAGATTGGAGAAGGGGATTTTGCCCTGCCTGGCACGTTAACATTGCCAAAGGGAGAGGGACCATTCCCGGCAGTCGTTCTCGTTCATGGATCAGGTCCGAATGATCAAGATGAAGCCCTTTATTCCACGAAGCCATTTCGCGATATCGCCGTCGGCCTGGCGAACGAAGGCATTGCGGTGCTGAGATATGAGAAGGTAACTCGGGAGCATCATATTAAAACAGCAATGAATCAAAAGCTTAGTATTGAAGGAGAAACGATTAATGATGCGATCAAGGCAATTGAACGGCTGAACACGGTCCCCGAAGTGAATCAAGATGAGCTCTATGTATTGGGACACAGCCAGGGAGGATACGCGCTTCCCCGCATTTTACAAGCCGATAAAAGCAGACAAATTGCCGGGGGAATTGTCGTCGCAGGACCGAGCGGCAAATTTCAGGACTTGATGCTATGGCAGCAGCAACAGGCAGTGGAAAGGGCGCAGAAACAGGGTTTGCCTGCTGAACAGGTAGAAGCGTTAAAAGCGAATCTCGCATTTTGGGAACAGCAAATTGCCCTTATTAACAATCCGTCTTATTCAAAAGAGAATATTCCGAAAGAGTTTCAGATAGGGAACGGTTATTGGTGGTATGAGCTGCGTGACTATGTACCGGCACAATTGGCTGCATCCCAAGATGTCCCTCTTTTTATTATGCAGGGGGAGAAAGACTTGCAAGTGCCTCCGTCCCAGCTGAAAAATTGGGAAGAGGCATTATCCGAGCGCGAAAATGTTACATACAAACTGTACCCTAACTTAATCCATTTGCTTGTCGACTATGAAGGAGAGCCGAATTTTTCCGAATATGCCATCCCAGCGAACGTACCGGAAGGCTTTATCGGAGATCTTGCAAATTGGATAAAAGGGGAAAAAACACCAAGTCTAGAAGATGCGATGTTTTCAGACGTTTCCCCGTCTTACTGGGCTTTCAGAGAAATCCAGCAAATCGCTTCACAAGGCTATGTGAACGGTTATCCTGATGGAACATTCCAGCCAAACAAACAGGTGACAAGAGGACAAGCCGCCAAGATTGTGGCCAATGCACTTGGCTTCAAGGAAGACAAGGTGACAGACGAAACGGTGTTTACCGACTTGCCGGCTAAGCATGAATTCCTGCTGTATGTACGTTTTTTAAAACAGCAAGGAATCCTGTCGGGATATGAGGACGGTACCTTCAAGCCGAATGAGCCGTTAACCCGAGCCCAAATGGCAAAATTATTATCAACGGCCTTCAAATTGAAAGGCCATCCGACAAAGCCATTCAAAGATATTAAAGCCGGCCATTGGGCTGCCGAGTATATCGATGCCCTGGCGGCGAATGGAATCACGACCGGAAAACCGGATGGCACATTCGCTCCGAACGAACATGTGACAAGAGCGCAGGCCGCTGCCTTTTTATATCGGGTGCTTCAAAAATAAGCGTACAGCATGTACATAGAAAACGCCAAACGTAAACGGGTTGGCGTTTTCTTATGGAGCAATGCCTGCTTTTCGTTTTATAAATATCTTTGAAAATAGCAAATAAAAATTAAACAATATCTAAAGTTTGGGAAAAAGCATCTGTTCACTCAACGCATTTTAAATATTTTGAATATTTTTATAGTAAATGTATAGACGCACTACTTTCAATGTATATAATAATAACTACGAATATTTTGTAAACGCTTAATAAATTTACAGTTGTTACATAAGTAGTAAGTATAAAGAAATAGAATAAAGGCATTAGTGTAAAAGTGCTGCCAAAAGGTGAGGGCCGTGTTGAATCTACTAAGAAAACTACGAATGGACCGGACGAGAGGGCAAATATTTTTTGGATTTATAGTTGCCATGATTATTGTATTGACGTTAACGATTAGTGTTTCTTATTTAATGCTTTCAAAATTGCAAAAAGAAAATGCAGAACAATATGTTAATGAAATTGCTGCACAAATGAGCGGGCGTTTAGAGGCCCTTTTAAATGAGGTCAATGTGCTAACCCTTCATCTTGCAACAGATGATCGTATCCAAGAGATGCTTATAGATGAACTAAATGGTTCAAAGCCTTCTTTTGATGAGAGAATCGCGATACGCAAAGTATTACTCAATACAAGTGCCTATTCACAAGCAATCGAGGAGATTGAATTGTTTTCGCTTTCAAACAGCATTTACCCTGTTGTCAATAAAACGATTACGGAAAGGATTGGGAAACCATATGTTGCTGAAGCGGATGAAAAGGTAAAGGCTGGGAATCTTGTGTGGATTGGTCGCGACCATGAAAATCCAGATTATTTAGTGGCAGTTCGGCAAATTCGCTTAGAGAAAAGGAAGTACCAAAAAGGCGGCTATTTAGTGATCCGGGTTAAGCCCTCCCTTATTGAATTTACACGTAAAGATATAGCTGAAATGAACGGAAGTACGATGTATCTCCTCGATGCAGAAAAAACGGATATTTCGACAGAGGAAAAAAACAAACCTCTTTTATCAATTGGCGATATTCAAGAGAAGAAAAAAGATTACATTACAGTAAAAAAAAGGGTAGCAGAAACGAATTGGACACTTGCTCTTTTAGTTCCTAAAAAAGAGGTAACAGAAGGAATCGATTTTTTACAGACTGTGCTAGTATGGGCAAGCATTCTTAGCATCATTTTATTTGCATTATTGTCTTATTACCTTTCTTTATTTATTACGTCCTCGATCAAAAAAATGACAAAGGTAATGCAACAAGCAAAAGGCGGTATTCTTGCAGAGAATCCTGACCACTATTTTAATCATGAAATCAACCAGTTGAATACCGTCTATAATCAAATGGTTAAACAAATTAATTATTTGATAGAAGCTGTTTATGAAAAGGAGATTATTAGAAGCAAAAGTGAAATTAAGGCGCTTCACTCACAAATTAACCCGCACTTTTTATTTAATACATTGGATTCGCTTTATTGGTCGCTTATTAGTAAAGAAGAAGAAAAGCTGGCACAGTTTGTCGTTACGCTGGCTGATTTATTCCGATATGCCATTCAACCAAACCGGAAAGATGGTTTCGTAACAATTGAAGAAGAGTTGCAACAGGTAAAGCGATATGCTGATATTATGCGGATGCGCTGGGATGAACGTCTCCAAGTCGATATAGATTTCGACCAACGTGCAGCAATGTGTGAAATCCCCAAACTAACCATCCAACCTATTTTAGAAAATGCGATCACTCATGGCATTGAACCAAAGAGCAACGGCGGCATTGTTAAGCTGTCGGTAAAAGAGGAAGAGGGAATTGTTAAAATCATCGTTAAAGATAATGGTATTGGGGTAGAAGGAGAGCGGCTAAAGGAAATTCAAAAACGCCTGCAAAATGGAACAAGCATGAATTCCATTGCAAAAGGAACTGGAATCGGCTTATTTAATATTCATAAACTTCTTCAACTGCATTTTGGACAAGAATTTGGTTTACAGATTGATAGTCTTTTAAATAAAGGAACCACAGTAATTTTACGAATACCATCAAGGAGCTGGTGATAGTATGAATCATCCTGCTATATTAATTGTTGATGATGAACGTAACGCAAGAATGGGAGTTTCTCTTACTCTGCAAAAATGGGCAAAAGGACAGTATGATGTAGATGTAGCTGAAAATGGCTTTCAGGCTTTCGAACTCATGAGGGAGCGTAACTATGATTTATTGGTGACGGATATTCAAATGCCTGTCATGACAGGCATTGAGCTGCTGGAAGCATTGAGAAATGAAGATAAAGACGTGACGAGTATCTTATTGACAGGCTTTGCAGAGTTTGAATATGCAAAAAGAGGTTTACAGCTTGGGGCTGTTGATTATTTATTAAAGCCCATTCAGCAGGACAAACTGATTGCTTCTGCTCAAAAGGCACTGGAAACAGCTAAAAAGAAACAGAGGACAAAATTAAGTGAACTTCTTATTGATCCAGAAATACAGGAGTTCTTCTCGGATCAAAAGAAATCGAGTAATCTCAGTATTGATAGCGCCATTAAATACATTAATGATCATTTACGTACAACATTGGCAATTAAAGACGTAGCGCAGCATGTTCATCTTAATTCAAGCTACTTTAGTGTTTTATTTAAACAAGAAAAAGGAATCACTTTCAGCGACTTTGTTACAAAGTTGAGGCTCAAGAAGGCAAAAGAGCTGCTTATTATAACGGATTTAGGGATTGACGAAATTTCAGAACAAATCGGCTATCAAACAACCAGTTATTTTATCAAAATATTTAAAAAAAATGAAAGTATGACGCCAAAGCAATATCGCGATCGTTTTTTAGAGAAAAGAAAATCAGTGTAAAATATCCAGCTAGAACATTCAACATGGTCAAAGAGCACCTATGTCGAGTGTTCTAGACCTTTGTGAGTATATTCAAGATAGAAGAATAGAAAAGCGTAAACAGGATGAAAAGCAATGGTGCCGTTAAAAAATGAATTTGTATAGAAATTGTAAGGAATGAACCGTTATAAGAACCGTTCAAGATCGAGGGTTCTAGTAACGGTTTATTTTAGTTTGGAGGCTGTTTTTAGAGGAGTCTTCTATTTGTATGTAGACAACCGTTTGTGAACTCGCCTCAATAGAATGGAGAAGTATCGAGTTATCAAGTTGAATTTATATAGAAAGCACTCGCAATCAGCAGGAAATTTAAGAGATAGATACGGTTTAGCGAGAAGATTCAAATAAAAGGAGTTAGAATGATTTGAATTTTCTGACCATCTAATGAATGTGCTATTTTAGCCAATCAGAGTCTAATTACATACTGTGGAAATGTTGATATTATAAGTTTGTAAACGCATACAACGAAGGAGGAGATGGGGGGATATAAGTGCTGTATCAAAACTAATCACTCAGGATGCGTGACTTTTGATTCTAAAAAAAAGGGGGAGTTGTCGGTGAGAGAAACGGGACTGCAGCGTTGGACAAGCGGATTGTTCTTTATGGGACCAGCTCTTGCAATTTTTTCATTTATTATTATTGTCCCAATCATTATGAGTATTTATTACAGCTTTTTTGAATGGGATGCCATTAGCCCAAAAGTTTTTAACGGTCTTGAAAACTATAAAAGACTCCTTGCAGATGAAATTGTTTGGACTTCACTAAAAAACTCTGCGCTGCTTACACTAGGTGCCTTGTTCATTCAGATTCCCGTCGGATTGTTTCTAGCTGTTCTTCTTAGTTACAAACTAAAAGGATCCAATTTTTTGAAAACGGTTTATTTTACACCTGTCATGCTTTCGACAGCGGTACTTGGAATTTTATGGGGACAAATTTATGATCCTAATTTTGGATTGATTAACAATTTTTTAATCAAATTAGGTCTTGAGAATTGGACTCATGCTTGGCTCGGTGAGGAAAAATATGCGCTTGCATCAGTTATTGCTGTTGTTGCCTGGCAGTTTATCGGGTTTTATGTCATTGTCTACTTTGCAGCGCTGCAAAATGTGCCGGAGGAAGTGCTTGAATCAGCACGAATTGAAGGGGCAAGTGAATGGCAAATATTATTCCGTATTCGCATTCCGCTCATCTGGCACGTTATCACGTTTACGATTTTGAACTGTGTAATTAATTCATTGAAATACTTTGATCTTATTTACATCATGACAGGAGGCGGACCAAACAATTCGAGTGAGGTACTGGCAAGCTATATGATGAAAAATGCCTTCACTTTAATGGATTATGGATATGGAAGTGCCATCTCAACGTTCTTGCTTGTATTCGGACTAGTTATTGCCTTTATTTTGGCAAAGGTGTTAGGAAAAGGTACATCCCAATTCCAATAAAGAAAGGAGCAGAAAAGTGAAAAGTACACCGATCGAAACTGTTAAACCGATTCAGAGACCCGGCCTTTTAAACTTACAAAAACGTTTAACTAAAAGGACGCTTGTTCGTTTCAGTATCTACTTCATTCTCTTCGTTCATTTAGTGTTCACCGGTTACCCGTTCGTATGGATGCTGATTTCTTCATTTAAAAGCGATAGTGAATATTTCGCCAATCCATGGGGGCTGCCTTCAGAGTGGCACTTTGAAAACTTCGGAAAAGCATGGAATGAAGGGATCAGCGATTACTTCTTTAATACTACCTATATTACCGTTTTCTCCGTACTCGGCTTGTTGATTGTTTCGTCATTTATCGCCTTTTACCTGGCTGTTCGTCCGTTTAAAGGTTCGAAAGTTCTGCTCGGTATGTTCTTCTTGGCGATGCTGATTCCAGTGCAGAGTACACTTATTCCAATCTTTAACATAGCAAACAAATTCGGATTTTACGATACGTTTTGGGCTCTGTTTTTTCCATACATCGGATTTGGTCTTCCAATGGCAGTCTTTTTATTATATGGTTTTTTCACTCAAATTCCAAAGGAACTTGAGGAAGCGGCGGTAATGGATGGCTGCAATATTTATCAACTGTTCTTTCGTATTTATTTGCCGCTTGCCAAACCAATTTTGGCAACGGTTACAATTCTATCATTCTTTAACATCTTTAATGAGTTTATCTTCCCGCTTGTCATGACTTCAGATGAGTCATTAAAAACGTTACCGCTTGGTCTTATGGCATTTAAGGGGAATTTTAGTGCCAGCTATTCTACCATAAGCGCAGCGCTTGTTATTTCAACCGCACCAATCATCATCCTATACGCGTTTTTACAAAAGTACATTACAAAAGGTGTTGTAGCCGGTTCAGTCAAAGGCTGACCATAAGGTATTGTCAACTAACGATGGGCTAAAGGGGGATAAGAGATGAAAAAGTATTTTGTATTACTATTAATGTTTGTGTTATTCCTGGCCGGGTGCAACAGCGGAAAGCCTGCAAGCTCCAGCGATGGGGCGAAGGAATTAATATTTTGGAGCTTCGAAACGGAAAAAAGAGAGCAAATCCAAAAATCAGTTGAAGAATTCAATAGCTCCCATAAGGATATTCACATTAAAGCGGAATTCATTGAAAATGAAGCATTCAAGACGAAGATGAAAGTAGCTATGGCAGGAAATAAACTGCCGGATATATTTCCTTACTGGAGCGGGGCAACATTTGAAACATTAGTAGATGCGGGAGTGGTTGGAGATTTAACTGAGCATCTTGAACAAGATACTGAATTTAAAAATAAGGTACTACCAGGCGGATTAGAAACATTCAGCTATGATGGAAAGACATATGGCATTCCACTCACACTAAGTTCAGTTCAGCTATGGTACAACAAAGAAATCTTTGAAAAGAACGGATTAACACCTCCCAAAACATATGACGAGCTATTGGAAGTTATCGATAAGCTGAATGCGAAAAACATCACTCCGATTACAGTGTCCGGTAAGGATCGTTGGCCGGTACTTCATTGGTACTCTTATGTAGCACAGCGAATTGGCGGTAACGAACCTTTTGAAAAAGCAAAAAATGGCGAAACGGACTTTACGGAAGCAAGCTTTGTTGATGCGGGTGAAAAATTAAAAGAATTGGCGATTGAGAAAAAAGGTTTTGTCAATGGATTTCTCGGTATAGACAATTCGGCAGCTGGATCGGTGTTTATGAGCGGAAAAGCGGCCATGTACTTGCAAGGTGATTGGGCTCTTGCAGATTTTGTAAAAGATGAAGCATTCACGAAAAAAGTAGGATTTATTCCCTTCCCTAAAGTAGAAGGAGGAAATGACGATGAACACATATTCCACGGCGGCTTCGGATTCGGGTATGCGATTTCGGCTAAAGCTGATCAAAAAGCAGCATATGAAGCAATCAAATTTTTAAGCAGTGCTGAGCAAAGACAACAAATAACGGAAGCCGGCACTCCAAGTGCAATGAAAGATGTGGAGTTAGATCCAGCGAAAATGAATCCGCTAGTGTACGAATATTTGACATATGTTGGGGAAAATGCAAAAGGTTTCTTTGGCTATTATGATCAACAGCTTGATCCAAAACGTGCAGATCAGTTTTTAAATGTAACTTCTGCGATTGTTGGAAAGCCAGATGTTGATGTGAAGAAGGAATTAGGAACGATTATAAAGTAATAGCAATGATTCTATTAACTACTTCCGCATTCTCGCCATGCCATTCAGTTGAAGAGAATGCGGATATAATTTTACCTAAACATACGACTAGAATCATCCCGACCTGAAAGGACCTGTCATAAAAACCTGGCAAAGCAATTTCCATATAAAAATAAAAAGGAGAGGTTTTCTTGAAACTTGGTGTGTTTGCCGTTTTATTTTCTAAAAAGCCGCTGGAGGAAGCATTGGATTACATAAAAGAGAGCGGTCTCGATACAGTGGAAATCGGTACAGGCGGTTATGTAGGAGATGCTCATTGTAAGCCATCGGAACTTTTACATGACAAAGAAAAGTTAAAACGATTTAAACAGGCATTTGATTCCCGCGGAATTCAAATTAGTGCGCTAAGCTGTCACGGAAATCCGCTGCATCCGAACAAAAACATCGCAGCCGAATACCATCAAGCATTTCAGGATACTGTACGATTGGCGTCTAAGCTCGGAATTGAAAATGTGGTTACGTTTTCAGGGTGTCCGGGTGAATCTGACTACTCTTTGCATCCTGTATGGATCACATGTCCGTGGCCAAATGACTTTTCAGATGTAGTGAACTGGCAGTGGAATGAAAAGGTCATTCCGTATTGGAAAGAGCAGAACGAGTTTTTAAAGGAACATGGCGTAAGAGCTGCCATCGAACCTCATCCAGGCTTTGTGGTCTATAACACGGAAACATTGCTGCGCTTAAGAGCGGAATGCGGCGGGCAAATTGGGGCTAACTTCGATCCGAGCCATTACTTCTGGCAGGGAATGGATCCTGTTGCCTGCATTAAGGCATTAGGAAAAGAAAATGCGTTATATCACTTCCATGCCAAGGACACAAAAGTAGATGGGCAAAATAATCCGTTAAATGGAGTGCTGGATACAAAGAGTTACAGCGACCTTGCCAACCGCTCCTGGATTTTTAGAACAGTCGGCTACGGCCATGGCGAAGATACGTGGAGAGAAATCGTGAGTGCACTTCAAACCATCGGCTATGATGGAGCAATCAGCATTGAGCATGAAGATGGATTAATGAGTGTGGAAGAAGGATTTGGAAAAGCCGTCGCTTTTTTACGGGACAAAATCATTAAAGAAGGAGCTGTTGAGATGTGGTGGGCGTAAACAAAAAACAAATAAGAATTGGGATGATCGGCTACAAGTTTATGGGAAAAGCTCATTCTCATGCCTACAGAGATGTATCGTTCTATTTTGAAATAAATGTTGAGCCTGTTTTGCAGGCGGTGTGCGGCCGAAATGAAGAAGCTGTAAAAGAAGCGGCAGCCAAGATGGGCTGGCGAAGCTATGAGACAGACTGGAGAGCATTAATTGAGCGTGATGATATTGATTTAATTGATATTGTGACCCCTAATAACAGCCATACTGAAATTGCGATTGCGGCTGCTGAAGCAGGAAAGCATGTGTTTTGTGAAAAACCGCTGGCCATGACACTTGAGCAATCGAAGCGTATGTTAGAAGCAGTTGAGAAAAACGGTGTCATCCACATGATCAACCACAACTACCGTTTTGCTCCGGCAGTTCAATTGGCGAAAAAACTGATTGAAAGCGGACGGTTAGGCAAGATTTATCATGTTAGAGCTACATATTTGCAGGACTGGATCATGGATCCGCAGTTTCCTCTCGTCTGGCGCTTGAGCAAAGAAGTATGCGGCTCAGGCTCGCATGGCGACCTGGCAGCTCACAGCATTGATCTGGCAAGATTTTTAGTCGGTGAATTCAAAGAAGTTAGCGGTATATTAGAAACGTTCATTAAGCAGCGCCCGATTGTAGAAGACAGCTCCGGTTTAAGCGGAAAAGCCACTAGTGACAAAATGGGAGAAGTTGATGTAGACGATGTGAGTGTTTTCATCGCCCGGTTTGAAAGCGGTGCGATCGGTACGTTTGAAGCAACTCGTTTTGCAGGCGGGAATCGAAACGGCAACCGCATTGAGATTAATGGCGAAAAAGGCTCGATCCGTTGGGATATGGAGAATATGAACAACTTGCAAGTTTACTTTCATGATGATGAACCGGGTTTGCAGGGGTTTCGAACGATTAATTGTACAGAAGAAATCCATCCTTATGCGGGGGCTTATTGGCCGGCAGGTCATATTATCGGATATGAACATACGTTTATCAATCTGATCGTGGAGTTACTAAACGGCGTGGACAAAGGCTATAGCCCGCTGCCTAACTTTACCGACGGTGTAAGAAACCAGGCCGTACTGGAAGCTGTCGAGCAATCTTCCCGAACGAAACAGTGGGTTTCGATCTCAGATTTGCTTAAAAAATCAGAGCCATCTACAGTGGTTTAGGAACGTTTATGCATCTTGAGTGCAGCACTAGGGATAATGTCTATAAAGAATGTGAGGAGAAGACCAATGAAAAAAGCATTAATTGTTTGGGGTGGATGGGATGGTCATCAGCCAGACCTTGTTGCTCAGATTTTTGCAGGTATATTGCGGGAAGAAAACTTTGATGTCACGGTTTCCGATACATTAGACTCGTTTACAGATGCGGAAAGGATGGCCGCTCTTGATTTGATTGTCCCCGTCTGGACGATGGGAACAATTACGCAGGAACAGCTGCGGCCGTTGCTCGATACAGTACAAGCGGGCTGCGGCATTGCCGGCTGCCACGGCGGGATGGCAGATTCATTTCGCAATGAAGTTGAATACCAGTACATGGTCGGAGGGCAATGGGTAGCACATCCTGGCAATGACGGGGTATTATATGAAGTCAACATGACGGACCTGGAGAATCTGCTTACGAAAGGAATTGGCGATTTCGAGGTGAAATCTGAGAAATATTACATGCATATCGATCCTGCTGTTAAAGTTCATGCAACCACAAATTTCGATGAAGTGAAAATGCCGGTTGTTTGGACAAAAACATGGGGGCAAGGTAAGGTGTATTACAATAGCCTCGGCCATCAAGCTGACATTGTAGCCATGCCTCAAGTCACGGAAATGATGCGTCGCGGATTTTTATGGGCCGCTCGCTAATAAGTGGGGAGGAGTTAATCATGAAAAGAAGTAAAGTCGGGATTATAGGCTGCGGTAATATTAGCAGCATTTATTTTACCAATCTAAAGCAGTATCCAGAGGTTGAACTGGTGGCTTGTGCCGATTTGGATGTCGAACGCGCAAAGATGCGTGCAGAGGAATTCGGCTTGGAAAAAGCCTATACGGTGGATGAGATGCTTGCGGATCCTGAAATTGAGATTGCCGTTAATTTAACGATTCCCAAAGCACACGCTTTTGTATGTAAAAGTATCCTTCAAGCCGGAAAGCATGTTTATGTTGAAAAACCGCTGGCAGTGACCCGTGAGGAAGGACAGGAAATTTTAAGCCTTGCCAGGGAGAAAGGGCTGCGTGTGGCAAGTGCGCCAGAGACTTTTCTTGGAGGGGGCATTCAGACATGCCGCAAGCTCATAGACGAGGGGGCGATTGGCACCCCGGTTTCCGCTGCAGGATTTATGCTTTGCGGCGGACATGAGCACTGGCACCCGGATCCGGAGTTTTATTATGAAGTTGGCGGCGGTCCAATGTTTGATATGGGACCGTATTACTTAACTGCCTTTGTGACACTTCTCGGTCCAATCCGGCGTGTGACAGGGTCTGCGGTTATTTCGTATCCAGAGCGCACCATCACAAGTGAAAAGAAACGAGGAAAGAGAATTTTGGTGGAAACACCAACACATATTGCCGGTATCATCGATTTTGAGAATGGGGCAGTTGGCACACTGATTACGAGCTTTGACATAATGGCGGGCAGCACGCTGCCGAATATTGAGATTCACGGAAGCGAAGGTACGCTTCTTGTGCCCGACCCCAATCATTTCGGTGGTACAGTCAAGCTTCGCAAAGCCGGGAGTACGGAGTGGGAGGAGATCTCGTTCACGCACGGATACACGGATAATAACCGCGGAATCGGTATCGCCGATTTGGCAAGGGCCATCGCCGAAGGGGACGAGCATCGAGCTCATGGCGATATGGCGTATCATGTATTAGAGGCGATGCATGGGTTCCATGACGCCGCACGTGAAGGCAGGCATTATATGATGCAAAGCACTTGCAAACGCCCTGCTCCAATGCCGGCGGAAAATCAGTATGAGGAAATCAGGTAAAACACGATTCAGAAATATCCCTATTGATTCTAATTGATGAACTATTACAGCTAATGATTGTCTCATTACAAATGCTTTAAAGATTGGTAGTATATTTTGTAACCGTATACAAACGGGATGAAGGAGATGTTTAAAAGCTGCTGTGTTCCGTTTAGTTGAAAGCAAATCATTTATTATTCTCAATTCAAACACAACTATATGTTAAGGAGAGTCAAAGATGAAAAAGTATTTTGTATTACTATTGATGTTTACATTTCTCATTGCCGGGTGCAGCAGCGGCAAGTCCACTACCTCTAACAGCGGCGGTGAAGGAGTAAAGGAACTTACATTATGGAGTGTTGAAACAGACAGAAAGCCATTTGTTGAGAAATCAATCGAAAAATTTAATGCTTCTCATAAAGATATCCAAATTAAAGCAGAGTTCTTTGAAGATGAGGCATATAAAACAAAAATGAAGGTCGCCCTTGCAGGGAATAAAATGCCGGATTTATTTACTTACTGGAGTGGAGAGACATTTAAAACATTAGTGGATGCGGGGGCAGTTGGGGACATAACAAAATACCTCAATCAAGATGCTTCTTTTAAGGACAACATGCTTCCGGGAGGCTGGGACGCGTATACATTTGATGGAAAGACATATGGCATTCCGTATTCTTTAAATTCCGTTGCATTATGGTATAACAAGGAAATCTTTGAAAAGAACGGGTTAACACCGCCAAAGACGTACGATGAGCTGTTAGAAGTGGTTGATAAGCTAAACGCGAAAAATATTACTCCAATTACAGTAGCGGGGAAAGATCGCTGGCCGGTTCTTCATTGGTATGCTTATTTAGCACAGCGAATCGGCGGCACTGAGCCATTCGACAAGGCGAAAAAGGGTGAAACAAATTTTGCAGAGGGAAGTTTTGTTGAAGCCGGTGAAAAGTTGAAAGAGTTGGCAATCGAGAAAAAAGGCTTTGTGAATGGATTTCTTGGACTAGACTATGCTGCTGCCGGATCTATTTTTACAAGCGGAAAAGCGGCTATGTATTTGCAAGGAGACTGGGCGATTTCTGAATTTGTGAAAGATGAGGCATTTGCCAAAAAAGTCGGATTTGTTCCATTTCCTGCAGTAGAGGGCGGAAGCAGCGATCAACAAATCTATCATGGCGGTTTTGGAAACGGTTATGCAATATCAGCCAAAACGGATCAAGATGCCGCATTCGAAGCGATTAAATTTTTAAGTAGTGCTGAAGAAAGAAAGCCGATAGCGGAGGAGCTTGGAGTAACGAGCGCAATGGCAAACGTTGAATTGGATCAATCAAATATGAATCCGTTAGCGTACGAATATTTAACATATATTAGTGAAAATGCACAAGGATTCTTTGGCTACTACGATCAACAGCTTGATCCAAAACGTGCAGATCAGTTTATGAATATCACTTCTGCTATTGTTGGAAAATCTGATGTTAACGTGAAGAAGGAATTGGAAAGCATTCAAAAGTGATAGATTTATAGCACTTTATTCACAGCTCTTTACAATAAATGAATCATGTTGGGGGAGTGTCCCGCATCTAAGTCTTCAATCTGAAGATAGGGGACTTCCCCTTTAATGCAAGCTCAAACAAATTCTCAAAAGGAACTTTACGGAAATGGAGGAGGAACTGGCATGACAATGATTTCTAATCCAATCTTACCTGGATTTAATCCCGATCCCTCTATTTTAAGAGTAGGGGAGGACTATTACATAGCAACATCTACGTTTGAATGGTTTCCCGGCGTACAAATTCACCATTCAAAGGATCTAGTAAACTGGCGATTGTTAACTTATCCTTTAACCCGCATATCCCAAGTAAATATGGAGGGAAATATCAATTCAGGAGGAGTATGGGCCCCATGTCTAAGCTATTCGGACGGTACCTTTTATCTTATTTACACGGACGTGAAAAGCAGACAGGGTGCGTTTAAGGATACCCATAATTATCTTATAACAGCCAAAGATATTATGGGACCATGGTCGGAGCCCATTTACTTAAACAGCAGCGGATTTGATCCGTCACTCTTTCATGATGAGGATGGGTCAAAGTGGCTTGTGAATATGCTTTGGGATCATCGCAAAGGGAAGAACAAATTTGCGGGAATTGTCATTCAAGAGTTTTCGATTGAAGAGCAAAAATTGATAGGTCCAGTAAGAAAGATTTTTAAAGGTACGGAACTGAAACTAACAGAAGGACCACATTTGTATAAAGCGAATGGATATTACTACTTAATGACGGCAGAAGGAGGAACTGAATATAACCATGCGGTAACAATGGCAAGATCGAAAACTCTTTTTGGTCCTTATGAAGTAGATCCGCAAAATCCCATTCTCACATCCTCTCGCTCTCCTGAATTGGAGCTTCAAAAAGCGGGGCATGCGAGTCTTGTTGAAACCCATACTGGAGAGTGGTATTTAGCCCATTTATGCGGCCGTCCCGTTAAGGACAAGTACTGCAATTTAGGGAGAGAAACAGCCATTCAGCGCTGCTGCTGGACAGAGGATTCCTGGCTGCGGATTGAAGGAGGAGGCAGAGAACCGCTTGTAGAGGTCAAGGCACCGGATATCGAACCTTATCCTTTTGAAGCTGTCCCTGAAAAAGATGATTTTGAACATACTGAATTAAATATTCATTGGAGTACCTTAAGACTTCCTGCGGATCCAACATGGCTTTCATTGACTGAACGTCGCGGGTACTTGCGGTTAAAAGGAAGAGAGTCAATGAGTTCACTGCATAAACAAAGCATGGTAGCTCGGAGACAACAAAGTTTTTACTGTGAAGCTGAGACAGAGGTGGAGTTCGATCCCGAGCACTTTCAGCAAATGGCAGGCCTTATTTTGTATTATGATTCAGAAGATTATGTCTATTTGTATATCAGCCGCGATGAGAATCTTGGAAAGTACCTTGGAATCATTCAATCTAAAGGCGGTCAATATGATGAATTATTGGAGAGGAATATTTCTATTGACGGTGCTGAATGCTGCAAGCTAAAGGCAGTTATTGAAAGAGAGTGGCTGCAATTCTTCTACTCTCTTCATGAAGACGAGTGGCATAAGATTGGAACTCCTATCGACATCAGTCATCTTTCAGACGAAGGCAGCGACTATATTCGATTTACCGGGACTTTTATAGGCATGTGTGTTCAAGATTTAAGCGGTACAAAAAAGCATGCGGACTTTGATTATTTTATTTACAAGGAAAATGATAAGGATCACAAGGAGGCTGCAGGAGCCGGAGTAGCTAAAGCGGTATTAGGAGACTTGTAGAAGCCGATGAATAGCGATAGTGGAATAGACGGGTATCAGCCGCTTAGGTCTATTGAATTCAGAATAGTGTTTACTTTTATGCGTCGAATTATCTAAATCGATTTATATAATGGGAAATTTAGGAGGTTATTGTATGCGAATTATTCGTTTTTCAAATAAGCAATCGAATTCTAACCTGGCTGCTGTGACAGATGAGAATCAAATCTACGCTTTGCCTTATCAGGATTTTCTTGAACTCGTTCATATAGCTGAACAAAAACAAACAACACCATTAACGTTAGTGACAGACATCATTTCCGCTTCCTCTCCGATAGAGGAAAAGATAGAGGAATTGCATCTTTTTACGCCGATTAATGCTCCAGAGGTATGGGCGTCTGGAGTAACATACGAAAGAAGCAAGAATGCTAGAAACTATGAGGCGACAGGCGGAAAGCTGGATGCGACGACTTTCTATGATAAGGTATATGATGCCGAACGGCCTGAAATCTTCTTGAAATCTACCTCTGCCCGCACGGTAGGGCCAAATGACCCTGTTTATTTGCGCAGCGATTCTGTCTGGCAAATCCCGGAGCCGGAGCTTGGGCTGGTCATTGACAAAGAGGGAGAAATTCTAGGTTATACGATTGGCAACGACATGAGCTGCCGGGATATTGAAGGGGAAAATCCGTTGTATTTGCCGCAGGCGAAAATATGGAGAAATTCTTGTTCGATTGGACCTGCTATTCGTTTAGCTGAAACGGTGAAAGATCCTTATGACTTCCAAATCGTATGCAAGATTTATCGTGATGGCCAGCTTGCTGTTCAAGGAGAGGCAAGCACAGGACAATTAAAAAGAAAGTTCGAGGAGCTTGTTTCTTATCTCGTGAAAGATAACGAAGTGTTTGATGGCACGATTCTTCTAACGGGTACATGCATCGTGCCTCCAAATGAGTTCACACTCGAAGAAGGAGACGAAATTGAGATTGAAATTTCGCAAATAGGGGTCCTTAACAATCCAGTAAAATCTCAACCTATTCAATTACTGTCCGTAAACTAACATTTTGGCTAATAAAATGGCTGATTTACTTGAAGGGGGAATCTACAATATGACGGATTCCCCCATATTTTAACAAGAACAATTAAAAGAAGGATGGGATAAGAATGACAGTAACAACAGAAGCAAAAACGTTTATGAATTATATAAATGGAGAATGGGAGGCTTCTTCAACCAATCAAGTGATTGCGAGTATAAATCCAGCCAATAAAAATGAAATCGTTGGATATGTTCAAAACTCTTCCAAAGAGGACTTAGATCTAGCAGTTGCAGCTGCGAAAAAGGCACAAATCGAATGGAAAAAGCTAACAGGAGCGGTGAGAGGACAATATCTTTACAATGTGGCGAATGCGATGGAAAAGCGTCTTGGTGAAATTGCGGAGTGCGCGACTCGTGAAATGGGCAAAACGTTAGCAGAAGCTAAAGGAGAAACGACCCGCGGTATTGCCATTCTTCGTTATTATGCTGGTGAAGGAATGAGAAAAGTGGGAGACGTTATTCCTGCTACGGATAATGAAGCTCTCATGTTCACGACAAGAACTCCATTAGGGGTAGTGGGCGTTATTACACCATGGAACTTTCCGGTGGCCATTCCGATTTGGAAAATGGCTCCTGCCTTGATTTACGGAAACACTGTAGTGATTAAACCGGCCACAGAAACGGCCGTGACATGTGCTAAAATCGTCGAGTGCTTTGAAGAGGCCGAGTTACCTGCCGGTGTACTCAATATGGTGACAGGTTCAGGTTCTGTTATTGGACAAGGAATTGCCGATCACCCTGATATTAACGGCATTACGTTCACCGGCTCAAATGGTGTAGGCAAAAAAATCGGGCAGGCAGCTTTGGCCCGCGGGGCAAAATACCAGCTGGAGATGGGAGGTAAAAACCCTGTTATCGTAGCAGCGGATGCTGATCTGGATTTAGCGGTGGAAGCGACCATCAGTGGAGCGTTCCGTTCAACAGGCCAAAAATGTACGGCTACCAGCCGAGTTATTGTCCAAAGCGATGTGTATGAAGCATTCAAAGAAAAACTATTGGCTAAAACAAACGAAATTACCATTGGGGATGGTTTAACAGAAGGAATTTGGATGGGGCCTTGCGCGAATGATAATCAATTAAAAACCGTTCTTTCTTATATCGAAAAAGGAGTAGAGGAAGGAGCGACCCTTCTTTTAGGCGGGGAGCAATTGAAAGAGAGTGACTACGAGCATGGATTTTACGTGCAGCCGACAATTTTTGAAAACGTAACCACAGACATGGCGATTGCCCAGGAAGAGATTTTTGGTCCGGTGATTGCCCTCATGAAGGTAGATTCCATCAAAGAGGCTCTTGAGATTGCAAACGATGTTCAATATGGACTAAGTGCATCCATTTTCACTACGAATATCGGACATATGCTTTCATTTATCAATGACATGGATGCAGGCCTTGTGCGCATTAACGCAGAAAGCGCAGGAGTAGAGCTGCAGGCTCCATTCGGCGGCATGAAGCAATCCAGTTCACACTCCCGCGAGCAGGGTGAGGCAGCAAAAGAATTTTTCACTTCCATTAAGACCGTATTCGTTAAGTCATAAAAAGATAGATAAAAAGCGAGGAGCTGGATACGATGAGTGAGCAGTTAACTTATATTATGGGAGCAGACAGGGAGGAGTTGTACCGGGTCCAGTCAAATGCTCCCGGTCCTTCCGGTTCTCTTCCGTTAACGCCGGATATGCTGCTAAATTCTCCAAGCGGGGATTTGTTTGGGTTAACCCAAAATGTCGGCATGGGGTGGAACCCTGGTGAATTGTTGGGAAAACAAGTTCTTATTCTCAGTACCCAAGGAGGAATTCGCGCTGAAGATGGCACCCCGATTGCGTTGGGATACCACACAGGGCACTGGGAAGTCGGATTGCTTATGAGGGCGGCTGCAGAAGAAATCAGGGAAAAAGGAGGCGTACCGTTTGCCGGTTTTGTGAGTGACCCGTGTGATGGAAGGTCTCAAGGAACCACAGGGATGTTCGACTCCTTCCCTTACCGTAACGATGCCGCTATCGTTTATCGCAGACTAATTCGCTCCTTGCCAACACGCAAGGCTGTTATTGGTGTGGCTACTTGTGATAAAGGTCTCCCCGCTACGATGCTTGCGCTGGCTGCGATGCACGATTTGCCTTGCATTATTATTCCTGGCGGCGTGACTCTTCCGCCGACCAATGGGGAAGATGCTGCAAAGATTCAAACGATTGGTGCCCGTTATGCTCAAAACGAACTGTCTTTAGAGGATGCTGCTGATTTAGGATGCAGAGCTTGCGCCACACCGGGAGGAGGATGTCAGTTTCTCGGAACGGCGGCCACTTCCCAAGTGGTAGCTGAGGCTTTAGGAATGTCTTTGCCTCATTCCGCTTTAGCCCCATCCGGTCAGCCGATTTGGGAGGAGATGGCCCGTCAGTCTGCCAGGGCGGTGATTACGATGGAATCGAAAGGCTTGCGGATGAGAGATATTTTAACAGATGCCGCCATTAAAAATGCCATGGTTGTACATGCTGCTTTCGGAGGCTCGACGAACTTGCTGCTCCATATTCCGGCCATTGCCCATGCCGCTAAGTTAAACATTCCGACGGTTCAGGATTGGAGCCGTATTAATAGAGAAGTGCCGCGCTTAGTAAGCGTTTTGCCTAATGGACCAGTACATCATCCGACTGTTCGAGCATTCATGGCCGGCGGAGTGCCGGAAGTGATGCTGCATCTCCGCAGATTTGGCGTGCTGGAAGAGTCTGTTCTTACCGTCACCGGGGAAAAGCTGGGGACTGTATTAGACTGGTGGGAATCATCAGAACGCCGGGCTGAAATTCGAAACCGGCTCAAACAAACAGATGGAGTAGACCCTGATGATGTCATTATGAATCCGGATCGAGCAAAAGCACGCGGATTAACGTCTACTGTCACGTTCCCAACTGGAAATATTGCCCCTGAGGGATCGGTCATCAAATCTACTGCGATTGATCCAGCTGTTGTGGATGAAGACGGAGTGTATCGCCACACAGGCAAAGCGAAAGTCTTTACATCTGAAAAAGCAGCCATTTCTGCAATTAAAAAGGGAGAGATTGAAGCTGGAGACATCATGGTTGTAATGGGGCGCGGCCCTTCCGGATCAGGAATGGAAGAAACATATCAGCTGACTTCAGCCCTAAAGCATTTATCGTTCGGGAAATATGTTTCTCTCATCACGGATGCGCGATTTTCAGGGGTTTCCACGGGTGCGTGTATAGGACATATCGGTCCTGAGGCATTAGCGGACGGTCCTGTCGGCAAGCTGCGGACTGGAGATGTGATTGAAATCATAGTAGACCGCAATAAGCTGGAAGGAAGTCTTCATTTTATTGGGGAAGAGAATCGAATCTTCACTCCGGGAGAAGGCGCGAAGATTCTGGCAGAGCGAGAACGGCATCCGGATTTAGAACCAGATCCGGATTTACCGGATGATACCCGCTTGTGGGCTGCATTGCAGTCAGTCAGCGGTGGCACCTGGAAAGGAAGCGTCTATGATGTCGATCAAATCATTAAAGTATTAGAAGTGGGTAAAAAGGCACTGCAATTCGAAGCAGTTCAGGGGGATACTGGTAATTTGACTGTTAAATGAAAGGGGGAAATGAGTTGAAATATCGCCGTTTAGGTAACACGGAATTACAAGTTAGTGAAATAAGTTTCGGTACGTGGGCAATAGGAGGCTCTTGGGGAAAGACAGATGATGAAGAGGCTTTAAGAGGCTTACATACGGCTATGGAAGCAGGAGTCAATTTCTTTGATACGGCAGACGTGTACGGGGATGGCCATAGCGAGGAATTATTGGCGAAAGCGACAAAAGGAAAAGAAGACGATATTCATATTGCTACCAAGTTCTGCCGTACAGGCGATATATACGATTCCAAAACATATTCAGAGGAAACAGTCCGCGCATATTGTGAGGCAAGCTTGCAGCGTTTAAACAGGGAGTGTATTGATCTTTACCAAATCCACTGCCCGCCTTTAGAAATACTAAAAAGTGGGCAGGTCTTTGAAGTCCTCGATAAATTACAGCAAGAAGGCAAAATTCGCTACTATGGAGTTAGTGTGGAAACAGTAGAAGAAGGGCTATTTTGTCTTACGAACCCGAACGTAAAAGCTTTACAAGTAATATTTAATATTTTTAGACAAAAACCATTGGAAAAGCTATTCCTGGAAGCACAGGAACGTGGAGTTGGTATATTAGCGCGTGTTCCTCTGGCGAGCGGATTATTAACAGGGAAATTCAGCAAGCGAACGAGTTTTGAAGCGGATGACCATCGCTCGTTTAACCGGAATGGGGAGCAGTTTAACGTGGGAGAAACATTTGCAGGCCTTGAATTTCAAAAAGGCGTCGAACTCAGTGAACAGCTCCAATGGATTGCCGGCAATAGAGGAAATATGACAAGAGCCGCATTGCGCTGGATTCTCGATCATGACTCGGTAACATGTGTTATTCCCGGTTTTAAGACAGTGAAACAAGTAAACGACAATTTACAAGCGATAGAGGTTCCATCATATAGTGCAGAAGAAATCGATCGCTTAACCGAGTTTTATAGAAATGAAATTCATCCGTATATACGGGGAGCGTATTGAATTTCACACATGGATAGTAAATGAAAGTGATGAACAGGAACTCCTTTAGGCGTGGAAAATCAAAACTCCTTTAATCCCTCCCGCTTAAAGGAGTATTTTTTATGTTATCGATCATGGGTTAATAAAAATGCCAAGGAGAGGCATGGTGATAGGGGGGGCTAAAGAAAGTTCGCTGCAGAACGAAACCCAATATTGAACGTGGAGTGTTCTATCCCATCAGTGATATACTATGGGGGTCATACTGCCCGTTAATGCGGGGGCATTATTGAATGGAGGAATACATATACATGATCAGATTCGGTGTCATCGGAACAAACTGGATAACAGAGAGATTCATTCAAGCAGCAAGTGAGATAGAGGATTTTGCTTTAACAGCTGTTTATTCGCGGACAGAAGAACGGGCAAAAGAATTTGCAGCAAAGTTCGATATTCAAACGACATTCACAGATTTAGAAAGCATGGCCAAAAGCAAGGAAATCGATGCGGTCTATATTGCCAGCCCGAACTGTTTTCACGCCGAGCAGGCCATTATGTACATGAATCATGGCAAGCATGTTTTATGCGAAAAACCGATGGCTTCCAATGCAGCGGAAGTGCAAGAAATGATTACGGCTGCAAAAGCAAACAACGTGTTATTAATGGAGGCATTAAAAACGACACTTCTTCCTAACTTTAAAAGCATTCGGGATCATCTACATAAAATAGGAACTATTCGCCGATATGCTGCAAGCTATTGTCAATATTCTTCCCGATACGATGCCTATAAGGAAGGAATCGTTTTGAATGCGTTTAATCCGGCACTTTCAAATGGTTCTTTAATGGATATTGGGGTTTATTGCATCTACCCGATGGTCGTATTATTTGGAAAGCCGAAGACGGTCAAAGCAACTGGAGTCTTGCTTGATTCGGGAGCGGACGGAGAAGGCAGCATTCTTTTTCAATATGAAGAACAAGATGCGGTTGTCATGTATTCAAAAATAACAAACTCTTATTTGCCAGCCGAAATTCAAGGGGAGAATGGCAGCATCATCATAGATAAAATTCACACCCCGGAAAAAGTGGAAATACGCTACAACGATGGTCGTGTTGAAGATATTACCGAGCCGCAGGCAAGTAATGCGATGTATTATGAGACGAAAGAATTTATCGAACTAATTCAAAATGGAAACTTTGAATCTTCTATCAATTCCTATGCCAACTCGTTAATAACTGCCGAACTTATGGACGAAGCAAGAAAACAAATCGGACTTGTCTTCCAGGCGGATGAAGGATGCAATCTGTAAGGTATTCAGCATTCCTATACTCATGCGTTATAAGCATTTTTTTCAATAAGGTAAAACCTCGCTGCAAATGATGTAAACGAGGTTTTATCTCCCCACTTAGCTACAATAAAAATCTGAACTACATCTGCATCATTATAACTTAACAAAGTTATATGATGGTCCTCTTTTAGGCCTTTCTCCAAAGTGCTCTTCACCAATACCAGCTGTTTTCAATGTTGCCGGAATTTCCAATGGAGTTAAAGAATGGTTTCGCTTTTCTGAAAAAGCGTCTTGAAGCCAGATGGTTTCTTGTTCTAATTTGAATCGTACTTTTATTGTTTAGAAAATCAAGAGAAGCAAGGGGATTCAAGTAAGTTTAGAGCCTGGAGAAGGAGAATTGATTCTGGTTTGTTAGGAATTTCTTTGTGTAACCTTCAAATTAAGTTGTGGCGTTTTTTAGGTAATATTCGTTCGGAATTTAGTGAATAATTCTCAGTTCCTTATATTTACAACTAAAATTCCCTGAAAATTTTAAAAAAACTATTGAAAAAAGTGATTATTTTTTATAAGATGAAATCAAGTTAGTTTATCCAAACAACAAACTAACAAAAATCTTCGTTTATTGTTTGGAGATAGATTATTTTTCAATATGAATGATTTCATTTTAATTTAGAAGTTAAATGTTTCAATATCGTATCTAAATGAAGGAGGAAACAACATGGCTCAATCTTATACAGATGTAAGAAACTATTTTGGAAGCGTAAACAAAGTGGCGTATGAAGGAAAGGATTCGAAAAATCCTTTAGCGTTTAAATACTATAACCCGGAAGAGGTTGTAGGCGGCAAAACGATGAAAGAACAGCTGCGTTTTTCGATTGCTTACTGGCATACGTTTACGGCAGATGGGACGGATCCATTCGGTGCAGCAACCATGCAAAGACCGTGGAATCGCTATACAGGAATGGATCTGGCAAAAGCGAGAGTCGAAGCTTCCTTTGAACTGTATGAAAAATTGGGTGCTCCGTTCTTTGCGTTCCATGACCGGGATATTGCACCGGAAGGAAGCACGTTAAGAGAAACGAACCAAAATTTAGATGTCATCGTTGGGATGATTAAAGATTATATGAAAACAAGCAACGTGAAATTACTGTGGAACACGGCCAATATGTTTACAAATCCGCGTTTCGTTCATGGCGCTGCGACTTCCTGCAATGCGGATGTGTTTGCATATGCGGCGGCACAAGTGAAAAAAGGGTTAGAAACAGCGAAGGAACTTGGCTCAGGGAACTATGTGTTCTGGGGCGGCCGTGAAGGGTATGAAACCTTATTAAACACTGACCTAAAACTGGAGCTTGATAACCTGGCCAGATTTATGCATATGGCGGTGGATTATGCGAAAGAAATCGGCTATACAGGACAGTTTTTAATTGAACCGAAGCCGAAAGAGCCGACGACTCACCAATATGATACAGATGCGGCGACAACGATTGCCTTTTTAAAACAATACGGCTTAGAGAACCATTTCAAATTAAACCTGGAAGCCAACCATGCGACGTTAGCGGGGCATACATTTGAACATGAATTGCGGACGGCAAGAGTAAACGGCCTTCTCGGATCCGTTGACGCCAACCAGGGTGATCCGCTTTTAGGCTGGGATACGGATGAGTTCCCGACAGATTTATACTCGACGACGTTAGCGATGTACGAAATCCTGCAAAACGGCGGATTAGGAAGCGGCGGATTAAACTTCGATGCGAAGGTCAGAAGAGCTTCCTTTGAGCCGGAAGATTTAGTGTATGCCCATGTTGCGGGGATGGATGCCTTCGCAAAAGGATTGAAAGTTGCACATAAATTGATCGAAGACCGTGTATTTGAAGATGTGATTCAAAACCGTTACCGCAGCTATACAGAGGGAATCGGACTGGACATTGTGGAAGGAAGAGCCAACTTCCGCACACTTGAGCAATATGCGATGAACAATGACTCCATTAAAAACGAGTCCGGCAGACAAGAGCGATTGAAAGCGATTTTAAATCAATACATCTTAGAAGTGTAAAAGATTAAAGGGGAAAGACCCAAAGCATAATAAAAAGATACGATTGGAATCTTTCCCTCGGACCCGTCATGAAAACTTAGCAAAGCCAAGGAATTCAGTGACGGGCCTTTTCCATAAAATCACGTGAGTTGGATTGGAGGCCTGTAGGCCATTCCTTTTGTAGAAGTGAGAGGGGAAATTTTCCGCTTCTTGATGAGTTTTTCCGTAACTAAAAAGTCTTTTAGTAGAATAATTTATTCACTCAAAATAGAAAGGAGGATAAGGACAGATTTCAGAAAACCAAACTACAAAGAATTAAGTTGTTAGAAATGATCTTTGACTATATTAATGATTATAAGCTGTTTTGAAAACGCTTTTATATTTATTACTGAAATCTGTCCTTGATAAATTATGAAACAAAATCGAAACTCACTTTATATTTTTTCCATTACGCTTGTAGCTGCGATTGGCGGCTTACTTTTTGGGTATGATACTGCTGTAATATCCGGGACTGAAAAGTCAATAGAAGCCTATTTAGTTAAACCTTTAGGTTTAGGGGCGTTAGCGCATGGTGCAACAATTTCAAGCGCATTAATCGGTTGTATCATTGGAGGCTTAATATCTGGTTATTTCGCGTCAAAATTTGGCCGTAAGAATTCACTTATCGCAGCAGCTGTCCTTTTTTTCATATCAGCTTTAGGCTCTGCATATCCTGAGTTTTTATTTTTCACAAAAGGCGAGCCATCCATCGCTTTATTGATTATGTTTAACCTGTACCGAATTATAGGCGGAGTTGGGGTTGGTTTGGCTTCAGCGGTTGTTCCGATGTATATAGGAGAAATTGCGCCTGCGGATGTTCGCGGCCGGTTGGTATCATTCAATCAATTTATGATCATTTTTGGTATGTTGGTCGTTTACTTTGTTAACTGGGGCATTGCTAATGGACAATCATTAGAGTGGGTAAATGACATAGGTTGGAGATATATGTTTGCTTCGGAAGCCATTCCAGCTCTATTGTTTGGTCTATTTTTACTTTTTGTACCAGAAACACCTCGATACTTAGCAATAACAAATCAAGATGATAAAGCGCTAAGTGTTCTTACTAAAATTAATGGCTCTTCAGAAGCAAATTCTATCTTAAATGAAATTAAGCAAACAATAACAGTAAATGTTTCTTCCGAAAAGCTATTTGCTTACGGAAAATTAGTGATTATTGTGGGAATTATGCTCTCAGTATTTCAACAATTTGTTGGGATAAACGTTGCTTTGTATTATGCCCCGCGCATTTTTGAAAGTATGGGAGCTGCGAAAGATGCTTCCATGCTGCAAACAATTGTTATGGGATTAGTCAATGTTGTCTTTACGATTGTTGCCATCTTGACGGTTGATAAGTGGGGACGTAAACCGTTATTAATAATAGGTTCCATTGGTATGGCCATTGGGATGTTTGGTGTAGCAGGGCTGGCCTTTTCAAATATTATTGGCATTAGTACTTTAATCTTCATTATTATATACACAGCTTCATTCATGTTGTCATGGGGCCCGATATGCTGGGTATTGATTTCTGAAATTTTCCCTAACAAAATTCGTGGACAAGCCGTGGCTATTGCCGTAGCTGCACAATGGGCTGCTAACTATTTGATTTCATCTACCTATCCAATCATGATGGAATATAGCAGTGGCTTAACTTATGGTTTCTACGGTCTAATGAGTGTACTTTCAGCTGTATTTGTTTGGAAGTTTGTCCCTGAAACGAAAGGAAAGACCCTTGAGCAAATGGAAGATGCATGGAAAAAACCTAGCGTTGACCAGTATAAAGCAGTATAAAGAAAACTTCCATCAGTGAGGTGTTCATCTACGCTGATGGTTAGTTAGAACCGCACGATGCGGCGATGTAAGTTTGTTCGGGTTCTTACAGAAAAAGTGACATGTAGGAGGAGCTGGGAGCAGCAACCAGATTATGGGGATTGACCCCTGGTCTAAGCTTCTTTGTCTCCTCTCGCCTTTGAGGCGGGTAGTGATGGTCTTATAAAGGAGGAAAGATGATGCCTAGTGGAAATTTAAAGAGGGTTAGCATGGTTGAAAAAGTTGGCTATGCTTCTGGGGATTTAGCATGTAATTTGATTTACGCAACCGTTTCCACATATCTTTTATTTTTCTATACTGACGTATTTGGTTTATCGGCAGCAGCTGCTGGTACGATGTTCTTAGTTGTTAGAATAATTGACGCTCTTGCTGATCCTTTTATTGGAACAATAGTAGATAGAACAAATAGCAGATTTGGACGTTTTAGACCGTATCTTTTATTCGGGGCATTTCCGTTCGCAATACTGGCAATACTCTGTTTTACAACACCAGATCTTTCAGATATGGGTAAAGTAATATATGCATATATTACGTATGTTGGCTTGTCGCTTACATACACAATTATAAACGTTCCATATGGTGCATTAACTTCTGCGATGACGAGAAATAATCAGGAAGTCGTTAGTATTACATCTGTTCGTATGTTTTTTGCGAATCTTGGCGGATTAATAGTCGCTTTTTTTGTTCCATTATTATCCACTTATTTACGTGATACTACTGGAAACGCAGCTCTTGGCTGGCAGCTAACCATGAGTATTTTAGGAATAATTGGTGCCTGTCTATTACTATTTTGTTTTAAAAGTACAAAGGAACGGGTAACTCTGCAAAAGTCTGAGGAGAAAATTAAATTCTTAGATATCTTTGAGCAATTTCGGGTTAATCGTCCATTAGTTGTGTTAAGCATTTTCTTTATTATTATCTTTGGTGTCAACTCAATAAGTAACTCTGTTGGAATCTATTACGTTACGTATAACGTAGGTAGAGAGGACTTAGTGAAGTGGTATGGTTTGCTGGGAAGTTTACCTGCTTTAATCATTCTACCGTTTATACCGAGAATTAATAAATGGCTGGGGAAGAAAACATTATTAAATTTTGCATTATTACTAAATATTATTGGTCTTTTAGCCCTTCTAATGGTACCGCCTAGCAATGTGTTTCTTGTACTCCTCTTTCGTTTAATTGCTGCTGCAGGAAGTGTTACAGCCGGGGGGTATATGTGGGCGCTTATTCCCGAAACAATTGAATACGGGGAATATAAGACAGGAAAACGAATGGGTGGATTGATTTATGCGATTATCGGATTCTTCTTTAAGTTTGGTATGGCACTCGGCGGGATTGTACCAGGGCTCGTATTGGACAAATTTGGATATATTGCGAATCAGATACAAACTCCCGAGGCATTGACAGGAATTTTAATTACGACAACAGTTGTCCCTGTTATTTTCCTTATTTTAGCTATCATTGATATTAATTTCTACAATTTAGATGAAGAAAAATACGCCAAAATAGTACGCGAATTAGAGAATAGAGATAAAGTATATTTAGATAATATTGATGAATTTAGGAATTAGAAAATTGATAGTATATTGTAAAGCTATTAAATGACCATATCTGAGGAGGAATTCAGGTGAAGATTATCAATCCTGTACTTAAAGGTTTCAATCCAGATCCGAGTATATGTAGAGTAGGTGAAGATTATTATATTGCTGTATCTACGTTCGAATGGTTTCCGGGTGTTCAAATACACCATTCAAAAGATTTAGTGAACTGGCATTTAGTTGCACATCCATTACAGAGAGTTTCACAATTGGATATGAAAGGAAATCCTAATTCAGGAGGAGTATGGGCACCCTGCTTAAGCTATAGTGATGGAAAGTTTTGGCTCATATACACGGATGTAAAGGTTGTGGATGGAGCTTGGAAAGATTGCCATAACTATTTAGTTACTTGCGAAACCGTTGATGGTGATTGGGGAGAGCCGATTAAATTAAACAGTTCTGGATTTGATGCTTCTTTATTCCATGATACAGATGGAAGAAAGTATTTATTAAATATGCTGTGGGATCAGCGAATGGATCGACATCCATTCGGGGGAATTGTGATGCAGGAATATTGTACTGAGAAGAAAAAGTTAATTGATAAGCCGAAAATCATTTTTAAAGGAACGGATATCAAACTAACAGAAGCACCTCACCTTTATCATATCGGAGATTATTACTATTTATTAACGGCAGAAGGTGGAACACGATTCGAGCATGCTGCTACAATTGCTCGTTCAAAAAATATTGAAGGCCCGTATGAAATTCATCCGCATAACCCAATTTTAACGTCTTGGCATGACCCAAGAAATCCACTGCAAAAGTGTGGCCACGCATCCATTGTTCAAACACATACAGATGAATGGTATTTAGCTCATTTAACGGGACGTCCGATTCATCCCGACGATGAGTCCATTATTCAACAAAGAGGATATTGTCCTTTAGGTAGAGAAACAGCTATTCAAAAATTGGAGTGGAAAGATGGATGGCCTTATGTAGTTGGTGGAAAAGAAGGCAGCCTTGAGGTAGAAGCACCCAGCATTCCCGAAACTAAGTTTCCAGCGACATATCCAGAAGTTGATGAATTTGAAGAATCAACATTAAATATTAATTTCCAAACATTACGGATCCCATTTACGGAAGAATTAGGATCGTTAACGGAAAGACTCAATCATTTACGCTTATTCGGTCATGAATCATTAACATCCACATTTACCCAGGCATTTATAGCAAGACGTTGGCAAAGCCTCGATTTTGAAGCGGAAACAGCTATTGAATTTTACCCCGATAGTTTCCAACAAGCAGCGGGATTGGTGAATTATTACAACACTGAAAATTGGACAGCTCTTCAAGTCACGCATGATGAAGATCTTGGACGTATTCTAGATTTAACAATATGTGATAACTTTTCATTTTCACAACCATTAAAAGATAAAATTGTCATTCCTTCTGAAATTCAATATGTTTATTTAAGGGTAAATATTGAACATGAAAAATATTATTACTCCTATTCTTTTAACAAAAAAGATTGGCACAAAATCGAGAGGATGTTAGAGTCCAAAAGATTATCAGATGATTATATTCGTGGAGGAGGATTCTTCACAGGAGCTTTTGTGGGAATGCAGTGTCAGGATACAAGCGGTCAAAATATTCCGGCTGATTTTAAATATTTTAGCTACAAGGAAAAATAATACATAGATCACTCGGCATGGGAAAAAACGCCCGTGCCGAGTGATCTATGTATAAGCGGCTGGCAAGCTCCCTTGTGGGTTCTTGCCAGCCGCTTATACGAGAACCTTTGAGAGCTTATTCTAGACGGAAGAGCAGAAAAGCGCAGACCTATATCAAATATTAGGAAATAAGTAAGGCTTATATAAATATGGCAAAGGAGACTTTTATTTTCGTTGAAGTCTCCTTTTTTATATGATATAAAAGTTTTTTCGGAAAGACCTCGATGCTTAGCAATAAGAAGTTAAGACAGTAAAATATATAGTCTACAACATGGTTTTTGAATAACTTTAACAAAAAACAAAAGGCCCTACCTTCAACGGTAGGGCCTTTTGTTGTGCAGTTCATAAATGATATTTTTAAGCTGGAACTATATCTAGAAAATGTTCAATAACAATGGACGATGTTCCCAATGCCGGGGCATTCTTTCCTAAAGAAGATGGTAACAATTCATAGCTATTGTCCAGTTGAGAATAAATTCTGGACGAGACTGAACTTCTAATTGAATTTAAAACCATAGGCTGTGATTCAATTATGTTGTTTCTTAAAATGGCGGCTTGCGGGTTAAATGTATTTAGAATACTGCTCAAGCCTATCCCAAGATAGAAGCCGAAGTTTTGTAATGAATTTAAGGTTTCAACATCATTCTGATGTGCGAGATCAATAATCTCTTGATATGAAACCTTATGATCTTTGTTCTGAAAAGATTTTAGCAACGCCTTTTCAGAGGCGTATAACTCCCAGCATCCACGGTTGCCGCAGCTGCATTTTGGACCGTTGAAATCGATTGTCATATGTCCCATTTCACCAGAAAAACCGCTAACCCCTCTGTACAAGTCATTATTGATAATAATTCCGACTCCTATTCCCGTACTGATACTTACATAGATGATATTGTCGTAATTTTTAGCAGCACCAAATACCTTTTCTCCATACGCACCTGCATTTGCTTCATTTTCAATAAAAACAGGTACATTGAACTCCTGTTGGACTAAAGACTTTAAGTCAATATCATTCCAGTTGGCGTTGGGTGTAAAAATAATTTTTTGATTTTTATCTACTAGTCCGGGTACACATATACCTATGCCAATCAGACCGTATGGAGAATCGGGCATATGACTAATAAAGTACTTAATAATGGTAAATAAAATGTCTTTTATCCTTTCGGGAGAAGAATTTTCTAGGTCATAGTATTGATCAAGAACTATATTCCCTTCCAGATCCGTTAAAATGCCATTAATATAATCAACGCCTATATCTATTCCTGCAGAATATCCGGCATATTTATTGAAAACAAGCATGACGGGCCTTCTTCCGCCGCTTGATTGTCCTTGACCTATTTCAAACACAAGATTTGTTTCAATTAACGAGTTTACCTGTGAAGAAACAGTTGATTTATTCAATCCTGTTATTTCAGATAATTTTGCCCTTGAGATAGGTGAATTCTTAAGGATTTCATTTAATAGTAACTTTTGATTTAGTTTCTTGACCAAGGTTTGATCAGCAACATCCACTTTCTCCACTTCCTTTGTATAATATTCGAATTAAGTTGCTGCATTTTCTTCTAAAAAAATTCGTTTAAAATGCGGCAATTAATGCATATTTCCTTTTATTATAACTAAAAACTCCTAAAAAATCTTAAAAAACTATTGAAAAAAATGATTATTTTTTATAAGATGAAATCAAGTTAGTTTATCCGAACAACAAACCAACTTAAGGATTTGTTCATTTGTTGTTTGGATATAGATTATTTTTGAATATGAATGATTTCATTTTAGTTTGTAAGTTAAATATTTCAGCATCATACCTAAATTAAGGAGGAAATAACATGACTCAATCTTTTACTGGTGTAAGTAACTATTTTGGAAGCGTAAACAAAGTGGCGTATGAAGGAAAGGATTCTAAAAATCCTTTAGCATTTAAATACTATAACCCGGAAGAAGTAGTAGGCGGCAAAACGATGAAAGAACAGCTGCGTTTTTCGATTGCTTACTGGCATACATTTACGGCAGATGGGACAGATCCATTCGGTGCCGCTACGATGAAAAGACCGTGGGATCGCTATACAGGGATGGATTTGGCAAAAGCTAGGGTAGAAGCTTCCTTTGAACTGTATGAAAAATTGGGTGCTCCGTTCTTTGCGTTCCATGACCGGGATATTGCACCGGAAGGAAGCACGTTAAGAGAAACGAACCAAAATTTAGATGTCATCGTTGGGATGATTAAAGATTATATGAAAACAAGCAACGTGAAATTACTGTGGAACACGGCCAATATGTTTACAAATCCGCGTTTCGTTCATGGCGCTGCGACTTCCTGCAATGCGGATGTGTTTGCATATGCGGCGGCACAAGTGAAAAAAGGGTTAGAAACAGCGAAGGAACTTGGCTCAGAGAACTATGTGTTCTGGGGCGGCCGTGAAGGGTATGAAACCTTATTAAACACTGACCTAAAACTGGAGCTTGATAACCTGGCCAGATTTATGCATATGGCGGTGGATTATGCGAAAGAAATCGGCTATACAGGACAGTTTTTAATTGAACCGAAGCCGAAAGAGCCGACGACTCACCAATATGATACAGATGCGGCGACAACGATTGCCTTTTTAAAACAATACGGCTTAGAGAACCATTTCAAATTAAACCTGGAAGCCAACCATGCGACGTTAGCGGGGCATACATTTGAACATGAATTGCGGACGGCAAGAGTAAACGGCCTTCTCGGATCCGTTGACGCCAACCAGGGTGATCCGCTTTTAGGCTGGGATACGGATGAGTTCCCAACGGATTTATACTCAACGACGTTAGCGATGTACGAAATCCTGCAAAACGGCGGATTAGGAAGCGGCGGATTAAACTTCGATGCGAAGGTCAGAAGAGCTTCCTTTGAGCCGGAAGATTTAGTGTATGCCCATGTTGCGGGGATGGATGCCTTCGCAAAAGGATTGAAAGTCGCACATAAATTGATCGAAGACCGTGTATTTGAAGATGTGATTCAAAACCGTTACCGCAGCTATACAGAGGGAATCGGACTGGATATTGTGGAAGGAAGAGCCAACTTCCGCACACTTGAGCAATATGCGATGAACAATGACTCCATTAAAAACGAGTCCGGCAGACAAGAACGATTGAAAGCCATCTTAAATCAATACCTTTTAGAAGTTTAATAGACTAAAGATTTTAACATGGGCAAAGAACGCCCATGTTAAAATCTTTACGCCTAAGCGGATAACACCTCCCCTTGCGATCCGCCCAGGTGAATTCAAGTAGTCTGGATCCCCGATTGTGATGTCTTTCGATTGAATGAAGATGTGCCGAGTTATTGAGCAATATATGATTAGAGTCTTCCTTTACATAAAAAACAAGTCTTCAAGTTAATTGAAGACTTGCAAGGGAGACTATTTTTATAAATGAAGGAGTGAAAAAAATGAAGTATGTGATTGGAATCGACCTTGGAACGAGTGCGGTTAAAACGATTTTGGTCAATCAAAACGGCGAGGTTTGTGCAGAGGTGTCAAAAAGTTATCCGCTTATTCAGGAGAAGGCGGGATATAGCGAGCAAAACCCAGAGGACTGGGTACAGCAAACCATTCATGCGTTAGCTGAACTTGTCTCTAAATCCGGCGTTCAAGCCGGAGATATTGAAGGGATCAGTTATTCTGGACAAATGCACGGATTAGTGCTGCTCGATCAAGAACAGCGTGTGTTACGTAATGCGATTCTCTGGAATGATACAAGAACAACGCCTCAATGTATCAAGATGACAGAGGAATTTGGCGAACAACTGCTGGCTGCGACAAAAAACCGTGTTTTGGAAGGTTTTACATTGCCCAAAATCTTATGGGTGAAAGAACATGAGCCTGAAATCTTTGAAAAAACGGCTGTTTTTCTGCTTCCTAAAGACTATGTCAGATTCCGGATGACTGGTGCCATTCACAGTGAATTTTCGGATGCGGCAGGAACCTTGCTTTTACACGTGACACGCAAGGAGTGGGACCGTGATATTTGCCGGAGGTTCGGCATTTCTGCAGATATTTGTCCGCCGCTTGTTGAATCCCATGATTGTGTAGGGACGTTGCTTCCAGGTATTGCAGCGGAGACCGGGTTATCGGAGAATACGAAAGTATTTGCCGGCGGAGCTGATAATGCATGCGGAGCCATTGGTGCGGGTATTCTCTCTTCTGGAAAAACATTATGCAGTATCGGAACATCAGGGGTCATCCTTTCCTACGAGGAAGACAAAGAGAGAGACTTTAAAGGAAAAGTGCATTTTTTCAACCATGGAAAAGAGGATGCTTTTTATACGATGGGGGTCACGCTCGCTGCCGGCTACAGCTTGAGCTGGTTTAAAGAAACGTTCGCTCCAAACGAAACGTTTGACCAACTGCTGCAAGGTGTGGAATCTGTCCCAATCGGAGCGAACGGACTGTTATTTACTCCTTATTTGGTGGGCGAAAGAACGCCGCATGCCGATTCTGTCATTCGTGGAAGCTTTATCGGAATGGATGGAGCTCATAAAAGAGAGCATTTTGTGAGGGCTGTTATGGAAGGCATTACATTCTCCTTGCATGAATCTATCAACTTATTCCGGGAAGAAGGAAAATCAGTTGATACCGTTATTTCCATTGGCGGAGGGGCTAAAAATGAAACTTGGATCCAAATGCAAGCCGATATTTTCAATGCGAAAGTGATGAAGCTGGAGAGTGAACAAGGCCCTGCCATGGGGGCCGCTATGCTGGCCGCCTTCGGCAGCGGATGGTTTGGGTCCCTCGAAGAATGTGCAGAGCAGTTTATTCGTGAGGCTTCAACATTTTATCCAAAGGAACAAAATGTTGAAAAATATCAAACATTATTTGATTTATATAAGAAAGTTTACACCCAAACAAAGGATCTAAATGCAGGTTTGAAGAGTTTTCGAAAAAACTAATCGTAATAAACGATAGAGTGAATGCAGTTTGGAAAGGATGTATTTTTATGTCAGTAGATCAACGAACAATAGAACAATTAGCGATTAATACAATTCGAACACTGTCAATCGATACTGTCGAAAAAGCTAACTCGGGTCATCCAGGAATGCCCATGGGAGCAGCACCTATGGCTATGTCATTATTTAGTCATCATATGAAGCATAATCCTAATAATCCTAAGTGGTTTAATAGAGACCGTTTTGTCTTATCAGCAGGACATGGCTCGGCGCTATTATATAGCCTATTGCACTTAACTGGCTATGACGTAACAATTGAGGACTTAAAAAACTTTCGTCAATGGGGAAGTAAAACACCTGGACATCCCGAATACGGTCATACTCCCGGGGTAGATGCTACGACCGGACCATTGGGTCAAGGAGTTGCTATGGCAGTTGGTATGGCGATGACTGAAAGGCACTTAGCAGAAACGTTTAATCGTAAGGATTATAATATCATCGATCATTATACTTATTGCGTTTGTGGAGATGGAGATTTAATGGAGGGTGTTTCAGCAGAAGCCGCGTCATTGGCAGGGCATTTAAAGCTGGGGCGTCTAGTTGTCTTGTACGATTCAAATGATATCTCTCTGGATGGGGATCTTCATTTATCTTTTTCGGAAAGCGCCGAAAATAGATTTAAAGCTTATGGATGGCAATATCTTCGTGTGGAAGATGGCAATAATTTCAATGAAATTAACCAAGCGTTAGAAAAGGCAAAAGAGGATGAGCGCCCGACACTTATTGAGGTTAAAACAACGATTGGTTATGGTTCACCAAACAAAGCGGGGAAATCGGCTTCACATGGGGCTCCATTAGGTGCAGAAGAAGGAAAGCTTACGAAGGAATTTTATGGATGGACCGCTTCGGAAGAATTTCATGTTCCTAAAGAAGTCGCTGTTTATTTTGAACAGGTAAAAATGAGAGGACAACAACTTGAAGAAAGCTGGCAGATTGTTGTAGAAGAATATAATCGCGAATATCCAGAGTTAGGGGAAAAACTTGAGGCAGCTATTAATGGAAGGTTACCGGTCGGCTGGGAAAGCGATGCACCTTTTTACCGTGCTGGAGTGGATAAAATTGCTTCAAGGTCATCGGGTGGAGAGGCGTTGAATGCATTTGCTAAAAAGATACCGGCTATCATTGGCGGTTCAGCGGATTTAGCGTCATCAAATAAAACCACGTTAAAAGGCGAAAAGAATTTTACCAGTGATGACTACAGTGGAAGAAATATTTGGTTCGGTGTACGAGAATTTGCAATGGGAGCTATCATGAATGGAATGGCGTTACACGGAGGAGTGAAACCGTTTGGAGCTACATTCTTTGTATTCTCCGATTATTTACGCCCGGCAATTCGATTATCTGCCCTCATGAAACTTCCTGTTACATTTGTTTTCACCCATGATAGTGTAGCTGTGGGAGAGGATGGACCTACTCATGAGCCTGTAGAGCAACTAGCCTCACTAAGAGCAATGCCTGATATAAGCATCATTCGTCCTGCTGATGGAAATGAAACAGTAGCAGCTTGGAAGGTAGCAATTGAAAGCAAAAATGAGCCTACTGTACTAGTGCTAAGTCGACAAGATCTAATGACCATTGTGCCAACAGCTGAGCGAGCGTATGATGGTGTAAAAAAGGGAGCGTATGTCATTTCTGAAGCAAAAGGAGAAGCTCAAGGTCTTATTCTAGCGACCGGTTCAGAAGTACAATTGGCTATTGAAGCGCAAAAGCAGCTAGAAGCTGAGGGAATCTTTATATCTATTATTAGCATGCCTAGCTGGGACCGTTTTGAAAAACAATCTTTAGAATATCAGAACCAAATAATCCCTCCAAATATGAAAGCTCGTTTAGCTGTTGAGATGGGGTCTTCAATTGGGTGGAATAAATATGTAGGAGACGAGGGAGAAGTAATAGCTATCGATCAATTTGGCGCATCTGCACCAGGTGAGAAAATTTTAGAGGAATATGGTTTTACGGTAGAAAATCTTGTCTCAAAAATGAAACAGATCATTAATAAACGCTAAGAAAGTTTAAATATGAAGCTTTTGTCATTCGAATGAAACGATTAGGACAGGAAGTGGAGGAGACAAAATGAAAATATTTATTGACACAGCTAATGTATCAGATATAAAAAAAGTACATGATTTAGGTGTTTTATCAGGGGTTACGACGAATCCTTCTTTGGTAGCTAAAGAAGGGGTAGATTTTAAAGAACGTATTAAGGAAATATGTACGATTACTGAAGGCTCAGTAAGTGCTGAAGTTCTTTCTCTGAATGCAGAAGAGATGATTGAAGAGGGGAAGGAATTAGCTAAAATTGCACCAAATGTTACGATTAAAGTTCCTATGACGACAGATGGTTTAAAAGCTGTTAGCGCATTTACGAAAATGGGAATTAAGACGAATGTAACATTAATCTTCTCACCTAATCAGGCATTATTAGCAGCTCGCGCTGGAGCAAGTTATGTCTCGCCTTTTTTAGGCAGATTAGATGATATTGGGCATAATGGGATAGAGTTAATTAAGACCATTCGAAAGATTTTTGATCTGCATGACATTGATACAGAGATTATTGCGGCTTCCATTCGCCATCCTCTCCATGCACAACAAGCAGCATTAGCAGGTGCTCACATTGGTACAATGCCATATGCGGTGGTTGAACAGATGACAAAGCATCCGCTTACAGAAAGCGGCATAGAACAATTCTTGTTTGACTGGGCAAAAGTAAATAGCTAAATCGTAGGATAAGTTGGTTTTATATATCAGAGAAAAGAGTCTTCCAGATAGGCAGTACAAATTTAACATATTCATATAAAGGGGCAAACTGATGGAAGTTATAGAAGGTGTTTTTGGCTCTTTAAATGGGAGAAATGTAAAATCGTATACCATAAAAACCGATAATGGAATGGAATTAACTTGTATAGACTATGGGTGTATTATTACTAAAATTAATGTGCGGGATCGCGAAGGGAATCTGGAAAATATCGTTTTAGGCTTTGACACCATGGATGAGTACATAAATTACTCACCATATTTCGGTTGTATCATTGGAAGAACGGCAGGAAGAACTGAAAATGCATCCTTTGAGTTAGATGGGGTTTCATATGAATTGCCTAAGAATGATGGGATAAATAATCTTCATGGCGGACCGCATGGTTTTCATAATGCCATTTGGGATTCATCTATAGAAATCCAGGAAAATGAGATAAATATAACTTTCTCTTATACAAGCCCGGATGGTGAAGAAGGTTTTCCTGGTAATCTTCAAGTTACTGTCATATACACTATCAATAATGCAAATGAGTTAATCATTTCCTATAGGGCTAAATCTGATAAAAAAACAATTGTCAATCTTACAAACCATTCTTATTTTAATTTAAGCGGTAATCTTAAAAGAACGGTTTTACACCATGAGTTAATGTTAAAGAGTGACGGCTTTCTCGAACTGGATTCTTCTCTTATTCCAACTGGAAAGGTATTACCTGTGGAAGGGACCGTCTTTGATTTTAGAAAGGGCCGTCAGATATGGCAAGGAGTGGAATCTGAACATCCGCAAACGAAACTCGTTGGTGGAGGTTATGACCATCCATTTCTGCTTAATGCTAATAACCAAAAAGAAATAACTTTATTGGACAGAGAAAGTGGAAGAAAAATTGAAATAGAAACCGATGAGCCGTGTGTCGTTTTATACACGGGGAATATGTTAGAAGATCATTATGAGATAAGAGGAACGCAATCTCAGAAACATTTAGGATTATGTCTTGAGACACAAAAACCGCCGAATATGATTAATCATCCTAATTTTCCTTCCTCTGTATTAGAAGCAAATCAAGTTTATAGAACCAAGACGAAATATTCTTTTACATTAATCTAACCTTTATCCATTTTAAAAAGCTTAAACAACGGAGAATGATAGGAAAGTATCCTTTCAGGAGCTGCTACAGTTGAGAGTGGATAAAAAAACACCTTCTGGATCGCGTATGATTTAATACGGTCCAGAAGGTATTTTTAAAAAGAGTTCAAGGGGGTTAAACATGAATATAGCTTTAATTGCACATGATATAAAGAAAAAAGATATGATTCATTTTACAAGAGCATATAAATATATTTTGGAAAAACATAATCTTTATGCAACAGGCACAACGGGAATGAAGATTATGGAGGCAACGGGATTAATAGTTGAGCGTTTCCAATCAGGTCCTCTTGGTGGGGATCAGGAAATTGGAGCAATGATAGCCAAAAATAAAATGGATGTTGTCATTTTTTTTCGTGATCCTTTAACTGCTCAACCCCATGAACCAGATATTTCTGCTTTGATGCGCCTTTGTGACGTTTATTCTGTTCCACTTGCGACAAATATGGGGACGGCAGAAATTATCATTCGTGGTTTAGAACGTGGTGATTTAAACTGGCGCTCAATTATTTCTGGACAGCAAGTAAAATAAACTTGGTAAAGCGACAGATTAGTCGATTTACAATTCAAGCAGCTTCTGTAATCGGTTCACAAGATATACCTATAATTATAATAGTTAGAATATTAATAATTTTTAGTGATATCGGATGTCCAATATGTTATTCGAAAACCTTAATTATTTTTTATTTTAACTTTCGTTCCCTTTCCTTGTGAAAAGTTTCTACTATGCATAGTTTAAGAGGGAAATAAATACATAGCATATTAGAGGTCAAACCAATGAGCTTAAATTCCATTTTTACTTTTTTATAAGGGGATGGTTAAGGTGGAAGTATGGGAAGGAAAAATTAAGGGGTATAATCAGGCAGGTCATTATGTTGGAACATATCAAGCTGTTGTAGAAAAAGAAGGGGACTTGTCCTATAAAATGACGGTATATTTTGATCGTGCTTGTACAGGAAGAGGAGAGATGAATCATAAATTAAAGGAAAATCCAATGTACAGCTCCAGCTTAGAAGTACTTAAGCGAAGTTTTAGAAAAGGGGTTTCACTTCAAGTAAAATCAAAAATTACATGGAAAAGGAAATCTTTAAATCGTTAACTATCAGTATATTACCATTTGTTTTAAATTGAACCATATATGGAGGCTTATAGAAAAGAGCTCGTTATGAGAAATTCCTGGTTTGGAAAAAACGACAAGGAGGGTTGAATGTTGAAGAAAAAATTACTTTTTCTCCTTATGATCGTTGTTTTTTCTGCCATCTTAATAGGTTTTATATTTAAATCATTTATAGGCGAAAAGCCTAAAGTAGTCGTTGTTTTAAAGGAGCTAAACACACAATATTGGGAAATTGTTAAAGCAGGAGCAGAAAAGGGATTTCGAGATTTTGATATAGATGGTAAAGTGATTGCACCCAGTCACGGATCAGAAGAAGCTGTACAGGACTATATGTTAGAAAATGTTCTTAAAGAACATCCAGATGTATTAGTGGTCTCTCCAGTTGAGTCACCTGCTGTCACTTCTATATTACAAAAATTCGTCGAAAATAAAATTCCTGTGCTGCTAATAGATACAAATATCCCTTGGGAAAATGAAACTTCTTATATCGGTACCGATAACTTTAATTTAGGCATAAAAGCAGGAGCATTATTAGCTTCGCTACTGCAACCTGGAGATGAAGTGGCTCTTATTGGTGGAGACTTAAAAAGTCCAGTTTTTGGTGAACGGATAAAAGGAGCTAAATTTAGTTTAGAAGCTGTAGGAATCAAAATTGCGACAGAAAAAGTAGAATTACCAAATGAATCTTTGCCAGTTAGAACAGCAATGAAAACGATTTTGCAGAATCATCCTGATATTAAAGGTTTATTTGCCACAACCGACATAATGGCACTAAATGCTTTAGAAGTAATTGGGGAACATGAGCGTAACATGCCAGTTATAGGAACAGATGGAATTACCGAAATGGTTGAGTCAATTGAAGATGGAACTTTAACTGGTACAGTAGCACAGAACCCTTATGATATGGGGTTTATAAGCGTTGAAAACGCACTGAAAGTTATGAAGGGAGAAAAAATTGAAAAAACTATTGATACTGGTATAGATATTATTATCGAAGAGAATGCGCAGGAGAGATTGGACTTCCTTAAAAAAATATTAAAATGAAAATAAGAAAAATAATGAAGACTGGCAATACGATTTCAGCAGTATTCTTATTAGGATAAAGTTTTGGGAATTGTGTAACCCATACAAGGCCTGATCCGATAAATGAGGCAATTAAAACAACAATCCAGGCATCTTGTTTTGCTTTTATCCCAAGTTCGAAAAGGGTTGTACTTCCAATCTCAAATAATATTATTAGAAAAAGTAATCGAAATATTCGTTTACAGTAATCTAATGAAAGTCCCCTGGATTTTTGATCCAGGGGACTTTCGTCAGTTAGATTTCTTAATGATTCGATACACCTGAAACGCCTAAGCCAGTATTGGCCTTCACGACGATTTCGTCGAATTTCTTCGCGTCTTCTTTTTTGCTGGAAACGAGGGTACCAATAATGGCAGCGATAAATCCTAATGGAATGGAGACGATTCCAGGGTTTGTAAGAGGGAAGATGGCTTCACCTACTAAGATGGCCATACCTGGCTCTGGGTTCCACACGTTCGGGCTTAATGCCACGAGGATGAGCGAGCTGAACAAGCCCACAAGCATTCCGGTTACGGCTCCTGTTGTGTTAAAGCGTCTCCAGAAAATCGTTAATAAAATGATGGGCAAATTCGCACTTGCGGCAACGGCAAATGCAAGAGCGACAAGGAACGCCACGTTCATTTTTTGGGCGAACAGCGCTAAGATAATGGAAATAACGGCCACACCGATGGATGCTAAACGGGCTGCAACCATTTGTTCTTTTTCCGTCGCTTCGCCGCGGCGGACGATGTGGCTGTAGAAATCATGGGCGAACGCAGAGGCAGCTGATAAAACAAGCCCTGCTACTACTGCCAGGATGGTGGCAAAAGCTACTGCCGATACGAAAGCGAATAAGAAATCTCCGCCTAACACTTGGGCGAGTAGCGGAGCTGCCATGTTTCCGGCAGCGTTTGCCGCAATAATATTATCATAGCCCACGAATGCGGCTGCACCGAAGCCAAGGAAAATCGTCATAATATAGAAGAAACCGATGATCCAAGTCGCGTATACAACCGATTGGCGGGCAGTCGGTGCGTCTTTTACCGTAAAGAAACGAATTAAAATATGCGGAAGGCCGGCAGTCCCTAACACTAACGCTAAATTCAAGGAAATCATATCAAGTGGATCTTTGAATTTATTGCCCGGGTTCAAGAAGGTATCCCCGATTGGAGTAGCTGTTTTCATATGTGTGAACATATTCGCGATACTGAAATCGAATTTGGCGAACACCATGACGGAAATAATGAATGTACCGATCATCAATAGAACGGCTTTTGTGATTTGTACCCAGCTCGTTGCGGTCATACCGCCGAATACAACGTACACTGTCATTAATGTACCAACGATGAGGACCGAATAGACGTAGTCAATACCAAGAAGAAGTTTAATAAGACCGCCTGCACCGACAAGTTGGGCAATCATGTAGAAGATGGAGATGGCGATGGTGTTTAATGCAGCAACACCGCGAACTTTCTTATCATTAAAGCGGGCAGCGATCATATCTGCCATGGTGTATTTACCGAGATTGCGAAGAGGCTCGGCCACTATGTAAAGGACGACGAGGTAAGCAACGAGAAATCCAATACTGTAAAAGAATCCGTCAAACCCTGCTAACGCGATCATTCCCGCGATTCCAAGGAAAGAAGCGGCCGACATATAGTCACCGGCGATGGCCAGTCCGTTTTGCCAGCCTGTTAATCCTCCGCCAGCCGTATAAAAGTCGCTTGTGTTGGTTGTTTTCTTGGCAGCAAAATAGGTAATGACAAGTGTGAGTCCGACAATTCCTAAAAATAGTATAAATGCGAGTACGTTCATATTTTGTTACCTCCCACTTTTAATTTGCTGCATAATATCTTCGACCAATACATCGAACTTTGCGGCTTTGCTGGAGTAAATCATGCACAGCGCCCATGTCATGACGAATTGGGCAAAAGCGAATACCCATGCCCATGTCATTCCCAAAAAGGCCTGCTGGTTCAATACGGTAGAGTAAGCCGTTAAAATCGGAAGCGTGAAGTAGAAGGCTAAGAAAAATAATGAAAGCGGCAGGATGAATTTTCTTTTCTCTGCTAATAGTCTTTTAAATGGAGCGGATTGAGCGATTTCCGTGTAATCGATGTCTTGAGGCTGCTGCTCGGTTTGAGCTTGTGTCCCTTGTAATGACATATTGAATCCCCCTTTTAACTAGGTTTCCGAAAAGAATTCTCCCACTTCAAACAATCCGTAAGGGTGTTAAGTGGCGTGTAGTTCACAATGTCAAATAAACAACATCTACAGCGTAAAAACGCGGAAAAGTTACAATTTCCTCCCTTCTTAATTAAAGCGCTTTCAATATTCGAGTTAATTATATAGTTATCAGAAAAATTTGTAAATTAAATTTTAATTATTTTATTTTTGTATATTCTACACTCATCGACAGTTTGTTATATTACAGATAAAGCCTTATTTTTTGAAAAAATAATTAATTGTTTTAAATCTGTATTATAATACAGTTCAATAATTAATTGGTAATAAATGTTACCTTTAGTTGCTTCGCTATAAGAAAAAACATCCATGAATGACCGGGAAGAGTCATGGATGTAATTGTTGAAAAAGCACGATGCAATTTAAATTTGTCGAAAAAAATAAAGGAAACTTCCATCATTGTGTGGTTTTTCATAATTTACCAGAATGAAAGTCAATAAGGAGAGGAGAAACTCAACTCAAGTCGTTTTTCTTCTCCTTTTATATGTTGTGAAACGAACCAAATAGGTGTTAATTGATAAGAAAGACAGATAAATGAAATAAAGGTGTTTAAAATCACTTTGTTGTTCCATTATAGGACCATTTAACGGAATAGAGGTCCCGAATAAATATGGATATTTATGTTAATATTAGCGTGAGATTGTGAAAAAATGTACTAAAGGATGCAGGCTTGTTTAACAAGGAAAGTTTGGTAAATTAGCGAAATTAATAATATAAAACAGTGAAGAAAGAACAGGAGATAAATAATGGAATATAAGCACTTAATGAAACGAGAAGGTTATATCCTTCTCGATAGCTTAACAGAACCTAAAACAAATTCGTTAAGAATTTTTATTAGCAGATGTAAAGTAAGTCAGGAAAGTGAAGATATTGAGATAGGAGATCAGATTTTTAGAGATGCACACCCTATCGAAGTGAATGAAGAATTACCAATAATTCAGATAGATTTTGAATCATATGTATCTTATTCGGTTATGAATGAGTCGTTTACTGTTTTAGATGATTATGAAATCTTTGAGGGAAATTCTTTTCGAATATTTAAGAAGTCAAGGTACTTAGATTTTATTAAAAAGGGTACTATTGCTACAGATGTCTTTCCAGAAGAACCATTTATTCATTATGAAATAGCGTGTTTAGACCATATAATTGATGTGATTTCTTTTGGTGAACCGATTATAAAAGAAATTAAAAGAAATTCTTTGTTGAACTAACAGGGGCACTACTTCAATAAATGGTGCCGCCTTTTTTATTGAACAAACGCGGAGGTTAGCTTAACAACAAGGCAAACTTCTTTAGAAAAGAATGATAAAATATAAGATGAATAATTTAATCGAGGTTTGTTAATTGAGTATTGAACGTGAATCAATTGTGACTATTGATGTAACTAATATAAAAACTGCAAAAGAATTACATTTACTTCTCAAAGAGAAGCTTGAATTTCCTGATTTTTATGGTGAAAATTGGGATGCTTTTTGGGATGCAATAACGGGGCTTGTGGCACCTTTACCGAATAAAATAATTTTTCACGGATGGTCTGAGTTAGAAAAAAACTTACCGTCTGATGCAAAAATAATGAAGGAGTGCCTTCACGATTATAACGAAGACTTTCCAAACTGGAAGAGTGAGGGCTTCTTCAGCTAACGGGTGGCGTTCGTATTATGAGGTTAACCAGTTTAGTTGAAGAAGAGATGTGTATATGATATTCATATTATTTATTAACCGATTTAGTTGTTTTTAAAGTAATTCTAGATAGGTAAGATCCTAAACCTAGGGCAATTCCTGCACCTAGACAACTACAAATACATCCAATTAAAAGGCAAATAGATGGCTCAGATTCTCCAATTGCTACTGGATAAGCTGGATTTTTATCTACAGTAATGACACGAGGAGTGGGTACATGTGAAAAAGCCAAGGATTTTTTCAAGAAGCGCTTTTCTTCGTATAAACGAGTCAAAAATCAACACGATAGAAAAAGCTTAAGCCTAAGGCCGAAACTTGAAATCAGTTTTATATAGTTGTATGGGCAATGAACAGGTCCTGATTTATTATTATCTTGATAAGAAAGGTTGACCGAACAAACATAAATGGGGTGATTTCGTGTTTAAGGTAACAGAAGCAGCAAAAACAGAACTACAAAACAGATTAAAATTAACGGACTCAAATCAAATAATCCGGATGCAAATGCGTAAAAGTTGTTTTATGAAGCTGAAATTAACTTTTGAAGAATCTATTCAGCCAAATGATACTGAAATATCTATAGATGGGATGCACTTTATTATTGACAAAGGCGAGTGCCATTATTTTAGTAACAAAAAATTAGATTTTATACCAGATCAGACTGGTTTTAAGCAATTTGAGGTTATTTAAAATAACACTTAAAAATTTAAAATATGACAAGGGAAAAGAAGGAAATGAAGAAGTAATTCCCGGGTCAGTCCCTCACTGTATTAAGTCAGCAGGGGACTGACCTTTTTTTACGGAAATTTTAAATTGTTAGAATATATTGACACATTTATAGACAAGCGTTACTATAAAAGCATCCACTAAAAAACGCGAACACCATTCGATAATGACGAACGAAAGAGAGGGGATAGTAATGGCTGAACGCCTCATCCAATCGGTTGAAAGAGCAGCTGATGTCCTTGAATTGTTTTTAACTTCTCATCCAGAACTAAGTGTCAAAGAAATAAGTCAAAAACTGAACTTATCAAAAAGTACAGTTCACGGTATTATCAAAACTTTGGAACATAGAGGGTACCTTCAACAAAACCCAGATGATTTGAAGTATAAGCTGGGTATCAAACTTTTTGAACTCGGCAATTTTGTGGGGAATCATCTTGATATTGGAAAAATTGCTAAACCCATTATTAGAAATCTAGTCGATGAACTTAATGAAACCGTTCACTTAGTCATGTTACAGAGAGACGAAGTTATTTACATTGAAAAAATGGAAGGGCCCAGAGCTCTTACAATCTACTCACATGTAGGAAAAAGAGCTCCCATTCATTGTACAGGTGTTGGAAAAGCGATTCTTGCCTACCAAAGCGAACAAGAAATAGATAGAATTTTATCATCTGCGATTTTGGAATCGTTTACAGAGTACACGATGACTAATATAGCGGATATTAAAAATCATTTAAAGTCTATACGGGACAAAGGCTATGCCATCGATGATGAAGAGATAGAGTTAGGGCTCAAATGTATAGCTGCCCCAATATTTAATCATCAAGGAAGTGTAATCGCTGCAATTAGCTGTGCTGCACCTAAAATGAGACTTGACGAAGAGCGGCTTTCCAAGGTAATAGTGGGAATTAAAAGAGCTGCATCTGAGATTTCAACTTGTTTAGGTTATAAAGATGATCATTATCTAATAAAAACGAGGCCAGAGGGATTTTAAAAATACATTTATATGTAGGAGGAGAATTATTTTGTCAAAAGTAAAAGTTGCCATTCTTGGTTCAGGAAATATTGGGACAGATCTTATGATAAAACTAGGACGCTCTGAAGTTTTAGAGTTGACGACTGTAATTGGGATTGATCCAAATTCGGATGGATTGCGTCGCGCGAGAGAATCAGGCTATGTGGCCATTGATAATGGGATAGATGGATTTCTCGAAACACCAGAATTGGCTGACATTATCTTTGATGCCACATCCGCTAAGGCCCATCTCTATAATGCGAAAGTGTTAAAAGAAGCAGGCAAAAAAGTGATTGATATGACTCCTGCCGCTGTAGGTCCATATGTGTGTGCGGCAGTAAACATTGAAGAGCATTTAGATAAAGATAACATCAACCTTATTACTTGCGGCGGACAGGCAACCATCCCGATGGTCCATGCCGTAAATCGTGTATGCCCAGTAGAATATGCTGAAATCGTTGCGACAATCTCAAGCCGTAGTGCAGGACCTGGAACTCGTGCAAATATCGATGAATTTACGGAAACGACTTCACGTGCGATCGAAGTGGTTGGAGGTGCTAAAAAAGGAAAAGCGATCATTATCTTGAATCCTGCAGAACCGCCAATTCTTATGCGTGATACGGTTTATACTCTTGTAGAAGAAGGAAAAATGGACGAAGAAGCGATTAAGCAATCGATTGAAGAAATGACTAAAGTTGTTCAATCTTATGTTCCTGGCTATCGCCTTCGTACGGAACCAATCTTTGATGGAAATAAAGTAACCATCTTCATAGAAGTAGAAGGGGCTGGAGATTACTTACCAAAATATTCAGGAAACCTTGATATTATGACAGCAGCAGGCGTGAGAATAGCAGAAGAATTCGCCAAAAATTTATTAATGAAAGAAACAGTTTGAGCTGTAGAAAGGGGTACACAAAACAATGACAAATAAAAGAGATATTCTTATCACTGAGGTAGCGTTGCGAGATGGAAGCCATGCGATCTCTCATCAATATACTGTAGATCAAGTACTGAAAGTTGCAAAAGCATTGAATGACGCCAATGTCCCATATATCGAAGTATCACATGGAGACGGTTTAGCTGGATCATCTTTACAATATGGTCTCTCACGAACAAATGAAATGGAATTAATCGAAGCAGCAGTTTCTATTGCGGATAAATCAAAAATCGCTGTTTTATTATTACCAGGTATTGGTACTTTACATGAATTAAAAGAAGCAGCCAATTTGGGAGCAAAAATGGCTCGTATCGCAACTCATGTAACTGAAGCAGACGTGGCTCCACAACATATTGCTTATGCAAAAGAACTTGGAATGGAAACGGTCGGATTTTTAATGATGTCCCATATGGCACCAGTTGAAAAATTAGTAGAACAGGCAAAACTAATGGAAAGCTATGGAGCAGATACTGTATATGTAGTCGATTCAGCAGGTTATCTACTTCCAGATCAAGTTCGTGAACGTATTCGTGCACTGAAACAATCTGTAGGCATTAACGTAGGTTTCCATGGTCATAACAATTTATCTCTTGCGATGGCAAACACACTTGCCGCAATCGAAGAAGGAGCTACTCGTATTGATGGTAGTGTTCGCTGCTTAGGAGCAGGTGCTGGTAATACGCAAACAGAAGTACTTGTAGCCGTTCTTGAACGGATGGGAATTCAAACAGGGGTAGATTTATATAAAATGATGGATTTGGCAGAAGACATTGTGGCACCAATTTTGCAAACGCCTCAAGAAATTACAAAAGATAGCCTTACACTAGGTTATGCTGGAGTATACTCAAGCTTTGCTCTTCATGCGAAACGCGCAGCTGAAAAATTTAATATCGATTCACGTGATATTTTAATCGAATTAGGCAAACGTAAAGTTGTTGGTGGCCAAGAGGATATGATTTTAGATGTAGCAGCAGAAATTGCGAAGGCTAAGAGCCCGGCAACTGTACGTTAAATTATCGCCAATCTTGTTTAGTAAGTGTTTTCGTGATTTAGTGGAAATAATGGAGAAACGAGGCTTATCATAGCTCACACAACTATTATGCGTTGGGTCCATCCATATGGTCCTGAGCTGGATAAGAGAGTCCGGTATCATCTCAAACAAACTAATGCTTCATGGAGAGTAGATGAAACGCACATAAAAGTAAAAGGAGAATGGATGTACCTGTATCGTGCAGTCGATTCGGATGGGAATACTATTGACTTTTTCCTTCGTAAAACGAGGGATGGCAAATCAGCCAAGCGCTTCTTGAAAAAAGCCTTGGCTTTTTCACGTGTACCTACTCCTCGTGTCATTACTGTAGATAAGAATCCAGCTTATCCAGTAGCAATTGAAGAGTTAAAAGAAGAAAAAAAGATGTCAGAATGCATCCATATAAGGCAAGTGAAATATTTGAACAACATCGTGGAACACGATCATCGATTCATTAAGAGACGAGTCCTTCCCATGTTAGGGTTTAAATCTTTTGTCTAATATTTTTTTTATTTTGTTTTGTGTTATTGGTTTGTATTTAACGCTTAAAGTGCGCGGCATCGGAAGGACTTTGGTTATATATGCTTATATTCCGAGTGTTGTAAAATGGAAATTTTTATCAACCTATTTGTACTAAATATTTAGAAAATACAGAAATAAAAAGCACTTTTTGTTGTATTTTTTAATCGTCAAAAAATTTAAACTTGATAAAAGAAAGCGATTTCAATTTGTTATTTTAAATAGAAAGGAAGGTTTTAATCTATGAGCCTTAATTCAGAAAAATGGACACCCGAAGCAATCCGTGCCCTTATCGATGAAGAGAAGGGAGTGTTAGATCCACGCATTTATACGGATCAGGAACTGTATGAGTTGGAATTGGAGAGGGTTTTTGGACGTTCATGGCTGCTTCTTGGCCATGAGAGCCATGTTCCCAAACGGGGAGATTACTTGACCACCTATATGGGAGAAGATCCTGTGGTAATGGTGCGGCAGAGAGATGGAAGCATCAAGGTGTTCCATAATCAATGCCGACATCGCGGGATGAAGATTTGCCGGGCGGATTGCGGGAATGCCAAGGCGTTCACGTGCACCTACCATGGCTGGGCGTATGACACAGCAGGCAATCTGGTCAATGTGCCGTTTGAAGAAGAAGTATTCTCCGGATTCAAGAAAGAAGAGTGGGGGCCGATGCAGGCTAGGGTGGAGATATACAAGGGGTTAGTATTTGCCAACTGGGATCCGGAAGCGCCGGATTTGCTGACTTATTTGAGTGATGCAACCCCTTACATGGACACCATGTTGGATCGTTCCGAGGCAGGGACAGAAGCCATCGGGGTCATGCAAAAGTGGGTAATCCCCTGTAACTGGAAGTTTGCTGCAGAGCAATTTGCCAGTGACATGTATCATGCCTTGTCATCTCATATGGCTGCTGTAGTTGCAGGGTTGCCACCCGAGCAAGATATATCCAGTTTTGAGCCTCATATGAAAGGACATCAGTTCCGAGCCAAATGGGGCGGTCATGGATGCGGCTTTTATATTGATACAGCAAGAGGTTCGGTACGTGTAGGACCCATAGTCGACAAATATTATAGCGAAGGCCCGGCTTTTGAAAAGGCGAAAGAACGTCTGGCCCCTCTGCTGCCATACCACAGAATGGCGACAAGCCACATGACTATCTTTCCAACCTGCTCATTCTTGCCGTATGGTATGAACACTGTGCGGACCTGGCATCCGAAGGGACCGGATCAGATTGAGGTATGGGCCTTCGTCGTCGTTGATAAGGATGCGCCGCAGGAAATCAAGGATGAACTGGCTCGTCAAAATGTCCGTACGTTCAGTGCCAGTGGAGTGTTCGAGCAGGATGACGGGGAGAACTGGGTTGAAATTCAGACCGCTCTTCGTGGGTACAAGGCCAGAACTGCACCGCTGGCTATGCAAATGGGGCTGAATGTTCCGGGAAAAAACAATCCGGAATTTCCGGGTAAAACCTCCTATGTATTTTCTGAAGAAGCAGCTAGAGGGTTTTATTCCCATTGGGCCCGCATGATGTCGGAACCGAGTTGGGATACATTGAGGCCCCAATCTTAAGTTGAGGTCGTTGCTTACACATATGAGGGATCGGATGATACGATTTAGGATTAAAACAAGGGAGGTAAGGGGCATGGAAATAATGGAGTTAGTCAAACCGTTTAAATGGGCGGAAAGTAGCACAAGTCTGGAACTGCAACATGAAATTGAGCAGTTTTACTACAAGGAAGCGCAGCTGCTAGACCACTCGAAGTTTGAAGCGTGGTTCGAGCTGATGGACAAGGATATTCATTATTGGATGCCGATTCGTTTGAACCGGTTAGGTAGAGAAATGTTGCAGGAGTATGCGCCTCTAGGAAAAGGTGCGCACTACGACGATACCTATGAAACGATGCGCGGACGTATTCGAGCGAGAGTATCGGGGGTGAACTGGGCGGAGAATCCGTTGTCGCGTACACGGCACATTATTTCTAACGTCATTATTCGGGAGATGGAGGAACCGAACACGTATGAGGTGGCATCGTCATTTATCGTGTATCGCAACCGTTCAGAACATCAGGCAGATATTTTTCCGGGCGAACGCCGGGATGTACTGCGGCGTTCAGAAGGAGGATTGGGCTTTAAAATTGCCCGCCGAACCATTTTGATTGATCAAGGTACGATTTTGGCAAATAACTTGTCTGTCTTTTTTTAAACATTACTACAGTGGAAAGGAGATGCATTATGAAATTTACCAAGGTTTGCACGTTGTCTGATCTACCGGATGATGAGGGGTTAAAGGTAGTGGAAGGAGACACGGCAGTAGCGGTGTTTAATGTCAATGGCGAAGTATTTGCAACACAAGACCGCTGTTCTCACGCCAAATGGTCGCTGTCTGAAGGCGGTTATCTAGAGGGAGATGTCATCGTGTGCTCATTGCATATGGGAAAGTTTTGTGCCCGCACAGGAGAAGTAAAGATGGCCCCCCCTTGGAAACCTTTGAAAAAGTATCCGGTACGGGTTGATGGAGACGATGTATATGTGGCTTTTGAAGACGGGTACTTTGAAAAAAAAGAGTAACCAACCTATGATCATGCTATATGTGACTATTTATACGAGTGGGGAGCTGCAATTATGAGATTGACCAATGAAGTGGTCTTGATTACAGGCGGTGCATCCGGCGTCGGCCGTGCCATTGTGGAACGATTTGTGGCTGAAGGTGCCAAAGTTGCAGTGTTTGACAAGTCGGGAGATCGTCTGAATCAGCTTGAACAAGAGTATGGTGAAAATGTCATTGGAATGGTTGGAGACGTACGTCAGTTCAGTGACCTCAAGTCAGCGGTAAGCCGGTGTACTGAACATTTCGGGAAAATTGACACGTTAATTGCAAATGTCGGTATTTGGGATTACAACATGTCGCTGGTGGATCTTCCGGAAGACAAGATTGATCAAGCATTTGATGAATTGTTCCATATCAATGTCAAGGGTTACTTGCTTGCGGCCAAGGCGTGTCTGCCGCAATTGGCGGAAACCCGGGGGAATATGATCTTTACGGTTTCTAATGCAGGCTTTTACACAAACGGAGGCGGACCGCTTTACACATCCACCAAGCACGCCGTTGTTGGTTTGGTTCGCCAGTTGGCATTTGAATTAGCCCCTTATATCCGAGTGAATGGCATTGCCATTGGCGGTGCAATGACGGATTTGAGGGGACCTGCCTCACTGGAAATGGACAATAGGTCCATAACGAGCATGTATAAAGAATGGTACAAAGACAATGACTTGGAACCGGGTAAGGAGAATGTAGAGTCAGCCTCTCCGATCGGGCGTATATTGTCCGGAGAAGATTATGCTGGGTCTTACGTATTTTTTGCCTCGCGAAATGACAATATTCCGGCTACAGGAGCGGTATTGAATTTCGATGGAGGCTGGGGCATTCGAGGTCTTCGCAGAAAAACGGGAAGTCAGGGATTGCTGGAGAAATTAAGGATTAGAGATTGAAAAAGTACTATTAATTCCATTTCACCGATCAGAGCGGTTTAGGTGAAGAATGAGATAGCATGGCAATTGGAAACATGGGATATTTGGGTTTTTCTGTGAAGGATGTGCCCGCATGGAGAAGTTACATGACAAATATGCTAGGGAGGGTAGAAGTTGATGGCTCAGATCATTCAGCTTTGTATCGCATGGATTCCGTATGCTAACGGTGGGTTGGTCCGATGGACGCACTTTCATCCCTATAGACTTTGCTTTGCTTAGTTCCTCAAAGTCCGCCATTAACGGGATGATGTAAGGAATCGACAAGCACACTCAGGAGAAGTAGAATAATCTTAAAATGCTAATTTTTCAGGGGAGCTAATTAAGCTTGTAACTTTCTTAAGTGGGTGAATATATTGCAAAATAAGGTCCATTATCCTAAAGCATTGGAAATGTTTGTTCAAATGTCGTCGCATTTTGGAAACTATAACTTCACAGAGAAGGAGTTCGAATCGGGACTGCCACAAATGCTTCTGAACTGCCTTGATACAGTTTTAACTGAAAAAAATAACTTGCAGGCTGCCTTAGATTTCAATAACCAAGCCATAGGACAGTTTCTAAATGGCATTTTGGAAGCACGATTGGCTGACGTATGCTATCAGCTTACAAACATCCCCATCATTCTTGAAGATCTAGGATTTAACTATCTTTATTCAATAGGCTTAGATCCGGAACTGGCTAGACAATATAGCAGTAACTTAAAGAAAATCGTTAAAAATAATCTCGATGGAGATAATCACATCAAACTGACTGAACTTATTGAGAAGCAGCAAATTGTCGAACTGGTCCAATCTGATGAACATAAGAGATTAATTGCTCCGATGGTATCTAGAGGCAAGATTGTAGGTTACTGCTCCTTTATTAACACTTCTTTTAATGCAGTTGATTGGTTGAAAATGAAGCAAATGTGTCTCATCGGATCTGTGAGTAATTATAACAAGGAAACAATCCTGGATACAGAACTGAAGTTAAACATCAAAGGCGGATTTTTAGAAGATATGATCCATAATCGTTTAAACCCTGTAGTATTATTCAAAAGGGCCAGACATATTGGAGTGGATTTGGGCAAAGAGTATCAATTTTTAGTTTTGAAAGGGGATCCAAATCTTTATCCGAATGAAAAGGATCCAATCGGCGGTATGAATTTGATTGAAGTTTTTTCAAGATATTTTATGGAGCGTAATCTGAATATCTTAATCTCGGAAGACTCTCAAAACATAGCTGCGTTGATGCCTATTGACTTGTTCTCGAAATATTTTATAAACGTCGATGAATTTATCAGAAAATTACTTTGTTTTCTGAAAGAAAAATACCCTAATATACCTTTTAAAATTGGCATGAGTTCAAGATCCAAGTCTCTTGAAGATATACCGATTCTGTACAATGAAGCTCTCATTTCATTGAACATGAACTCTCAGCAAAAAGAAATTATGTACTTTGATGATTTAGGGGCGGTGGGGATTTTATTTCGCGCAGGAAAAATGGATGATATCCGGCATTTCTGCAACAAAATGCTTTCGAAATTACTTGAATACGATCGAGGGAAAGAATCAGAGTTAACCAAAACTCTATATTATTACATTAAAAGTGGCCAAAATATATGTAAAGCAGCAAAAATAATGAATTTGTCGATTGGTGGATTACGATATCGCGTGCAAAAAATAGGTGAAATTTTAGATGCTGATATCAATGATCTACAAACCAGTAGTCAGCTTTTCTTGGCACTGCAAGCGGGTATCATTTTGGGAGATCTAAAAATTGAGTGAATAAATTCACCGTTTGGTTGCCGTAATGGGGGCTGTTAATTTGAGTTGACAAATGGATTAAAACGGGGTAATGCCCCCGCCCGAATCGTAAAAAAAATATTCAGGTTAGAGGGGTGGAAGACATGGCTGAAATAGTAGCAGGAGTAGCAATGTCACATAGTCCGATGATCATGACAAATGAAGCTGGCGGCGGAGAAAAAGGGAAGCGTTTTCTAAATACCGTTGCCGATATGAAAAAATGGCTGGAGGATATTGGAACAGATGTAATCGTCTTAATTTCGGATGATCATTTCAATAGTTATTTTTATGATCATATGCCATCCTTTACGATTGGAATTGATCGATGTGAAGGATGGGGCGACTGGCAAATTCCTGAATATCAAATTCCTGTGCAGCAAGAATTAGCGAAGCATGTTCTTGATACAGGTTTGGCGAACAATGTAGATTTTGCTTTTTCGATGAGAATGAAAGTGGATCATGGCCACACTCAAGCCATCCACTTTTTAAACCCTGATCTAAAGATACCGGTTGTGCCGATTGCCGTGAATACAGCAGCGCCGCCGCTGCCTACAATGGACCGCTGTTTCCAAGTCGGAGAAGTCGTCCGCAAAGCAATTGAATCATGGGAAAGCGATAAAAAGGTAGCGATTGTCGCTTCAGGAGGGATCTCTCACTGGGTTCCAATTCCAAAGATCGATAGTAAAAAGCCTGAAGATCAAGAGCTAATTAAAGTCCTAACAAATGGCCGTCAAGAAATTGAGCAGCTTGACGAATATTTGAACACGCGCAAAACACGTGTGACAAGTTTGAAATCCGGACCGGTCAATGAAGAGTGGGATCGTGAATTTTTACGATTGATTACAGAAAAAGACTATCAGGCACTAAGACAATGGGGCCCTGATTTTATCGAGGAAAATGGCGGCAATGGCGGTCAGGAAATTCATAACTGGCTTGTGCTGCTAGGAATTCTTCAAGGGCTTGAACCAGAGGTTGCTTGTTATGAGCCAATCCCAGAATGGGTGACGGGAATGGGCGTTGTCAAGTTCCATAAAGTATAAGACTTTCAAAAAACGGAGGAGGAGAACGAGATGACAATTTGGACAGACTTAGCCGATTTAGAGTTTAAAAATTATTATGTGGATGCAAATGGAATCAAAACGAGAGTACTAGAAGCAGGAACTGGGGAACCGCTTATTTTGCTTCATGGTACTGGCGGTCATATTGAGGCTTACGCCCGGAACATTAGAGGGTTGAGTGAGCATTTCCGTGTAATCTGCATTGATATGCTCGGGCATGGTTACACAGAAAAGCCAGATCACCCTTACGGAATTGATTCCTATAGTGATCATCTATTATGGGTCATCCAGGCTTTAGACTTGAAAGAAGTCTATCTATCTGGTGAATCACTAGGCGGTTGGGTCGCAGCATGGTTCGCTGCCCATCACCCTGGAATTGCCAAAGCATTAGTTTTAAATACTCCGGGAAATGTTAACAACAAGGCTGAAGTTATGAAAAAGCTGAAGGAATCCACCGTTAAGGCTGTTCTGGAAGCAAACTATGAAAATGTAAAAACCAGACTTGAATGGTTAATGTACGATAAGAGTCAAGTCACCGATGAGCTTATTGAAGCTCGTTACAAAATTTATACACAGCCATCGTACCAAGAAGCTGTTCATCACATTGTTGCCCTTCAGGACATTGAATATCGACAAAATTATAGCTGGGATCCATCTTGGTGTGGAAAGATTGATGTTCCAACCTTATTAGCATGGACGGATCATGACCCAACCTCTACAGTCGAGGAAGCAAAACCTATTCAAGAGATGATTCCCGGCAGTGAATTAACCGTCATTAATGATGCTGGACATTGGCCACAATGGGAAAAGGCTCAAGAATTTAACAAGGTCATTATTGATTTTTTTAGTAAAATTCTTGTGAAGTAAGTTTTGATATTTTTACCCAACTTTGATAGTGCAAGTGTAGAAACCTGTACTATCAAAGTTCTTTTTATCATTTAAAAGAAAGAGGTTTTTTCTTTGAGCATACAAAAAACAGCTGTAGTACAAGATGCATACGAGCATTTGCTCCATGCAGAGCAAACGAAAAAATCCGTCACGCCGTTAACCGATCTGTATCCAAGCCTGACTGTTCACGAAGCGTATCAAGTCCAGTTAAAAGCGATTGATCAGAAAGTCAAGGCTGGACAGAAAATCGTTGGGAAAAAGATTGGGTTAACTTCTTTTGCCATGCAAGAGCTTTTAGGAGTCGACCAGCCGGATTACGGTCACTTATTGGACAGTATGAGTGTTCCAAATAAGGGCAGCATCGCTGTCGCTTCGCTTTTCGAACCAAAGGTTGAAGGGGAGATCGCCTTTGTTCTCAATAAGGATCTTAAAGGTCCAAATGTGACAGCAGAAGACGTTTTAGCTGCAACTGAGTCCATCATTCCTGCATTAGAGATTGTGGACAGTCGAATTCTGAATTGGAAAATCAAGCTCCAAGACACTGTTGCCGATAATGCTTCCTGCGGGCTTTATGTATTAGGAGACGAAAAATTCGCTGTCAATGGTTTAGACCTGACTAAAATCGAAATGAATCTTTATAAAAATGGCGAGCTCATGAACAAAGGGACAGGGGCAGATGTATTAGGTCATCCGGCCACATGTGTAGCCTGGTTAGCGAACAAATTGTCTGAATATAATGTCATTTTAAAAGCTGGAGAAGTGATTTTATCAGGTGCTTTATCCGCAGCAGTAGTTGCACAAAAAGGGGATGTGTTTACTGCTGAGTTCAGTGAGTTAGGAAAAGTGGAAGTTTCTTTTCGGTAAGTATCAAGAGTTCTGGTGCAAAAAGATTTAGACAGCTATCCCAACATGAATATTACCGACTACACGAGCAATTTTTATTCGGAATGAAAAGATTCATTGCGAATATTTATGAAAAAAAAGACTGTACCATTCGGAAATAACCCTATATTTTTGTTTGTATTTTGACAAAACTCGAGATTTGCACCAGAACCGGTGAATTCTTTCTAATTTTGGACAGACTGATCCGTAAATCCATCTGTTCTCTTTTGATCATATACATGGCTTCTACTCCAGAAAGAATAGATGCAGCTGTGTCAAAAGACTTGAAACCTAACTTAGAAAGGACGCGTTTCTTAATAAATCGATGATCCTGTTCCGCGATGTGGTAAAAAAACAGTCCTATTTATGAGAGGAGAAAGGGAACATGGTAAGTATAACTAGAAGCATTAACAAAGTATTAGTGGCAAACCGAGGGGAAATTGCCATTCGTATTTTTCGTGCCTGTACCGAACTAAATATTAGGACAGTCGCCATCTATTCAAAAGAAGATGCAGGATCTTTTCATCGCTATAAAGCGGATGAAGCGTATTTAATAGGAAAAGGGAAAAAGCCTATTGAAGCTTATTTGGATATTGAAGGAATCATTGAACTGGCCAAAACACATGAGGTAGATGCCATTCACCCCGGATATGGTTTTTTGTCGGAAAACATTGAATTCGCTAAACGTTGTGAAGAAGAAGGTATTCTATTTATTGGACCCGAATCCAGACATCTTAATATGTTTGGTGATAAAGTAAAAGCCCGTCATCAGGCTATTCAAGCGAATATTCCCGTCATCCCAGGGAGCGATGGGCCGATTTCCAATCAGGAAGAAGCCGAAATGTTCGGCCGAGACTATGGTTATCCCCTAATAATTAAAGCCGCACTTGGAGGCGGTGGCCGTGGGATGCGCATCGTCCGCCAGGCAGCTGAATTAAAAGAAGCCTATGAACGGGCGAAATCGGAAGCGAAGGCTGCTTTTGGAAGTGATGAGGTCTATGTAGAAAAATTCGTGGAAAACCCGAAGCATATTGAAGTACAGATCTTAGGCGATCAAGACGGCAACATCGTCCATTTATATGAGCGTGACTGTTCCATCCAGCGCCGTCATCAAAAAGTGGTGGAAATCGCACCGAGTGTTTCCTTATCTGAAAGTTTGCGACAACAAATTTGTGAAGCAGCTGTTCAGTTAATGAAAAATGTGGACTATCGAAATGCGGGAACGGTGGAATTCCTAGTCTCAGGAGATGCGTTTTATTTCATTGAAGTGAATCCACGGATTCAGGTCGAACATACGATTACCGAAATGATCACCGGCATTGATATTGTTCAGTCGCAAATTTTAATTGCAGATGGGTACTCTTTACATAGTAAGGAGATGGGGATTCCCACTCAAGAAGACATCCAAATCAACGGTTATGCCATTCAGTCTCGCGTCACGACGGAAGATCCCCTCAATCATTTTATGCCCGATACAGGGAAAATCATGGCGTACCGCTCAGGCGGCGGGTTTGGGGTTCGTCTGGATGCTGGAAATGGATTCCAAGGGGCTGTCATTACTCCCTATTATGATTCATTGCTTGTTAAAGTCACCACATCAGCCAGTACGTTTGAGAAAGCCGCTTCCAAAATGTTGCGCAACCTTCGTGAATTCCGGATTCGCGGCATCAAAACCAACATTCCATTCCTCGAAAATGTGGTCAAGCATGAAAAGTTTTTAAACGGAGACTATGATACGTCCTTTATTGATACCACACCGGAATTATTTCTATTTCCGAAAAGTAAGGACCGCGGTACTAAAATGCTGACGTATATTGGAAATGTGACCGTGAATGGGTTCCCCGGCATCGGCAAAAAGAAGAAGCCGGTATTTACGAAACCTTCTGTCCCTAAACAAACATTCTCGGAACCCATTCTAACCGGTACCAAACAAATCTTGGATACAGAAGGTGCGGACGGTGTCGTCAAATGGATCAAGGAACAAAAAGAAGTATTGTTAACCGACACGACCTTCCGTGATGCCCATCAATCCTTGCTGGCCACCCGCATACGTACAAATGATTTAGTACGGATTGCAGAGCCGACGGCACGTTTAATTCCTCAACTGTTCTCGGCAGAAATGTGGGGAGGGGCTACCTTTGATGTAGCGTATCGCTTTTTAAGCGAAGACCCGTGGGATCGTTTGTTGCAATTACGCAAGAACATGCCCAATGTATTATTTCAAATGCTTCTTCGTTCCTCCAATGCCGTTGGGTACAAAAACTATCCTGATAATGTCATTAAAGCGTTCGTGAAGGAATCGGCCGAAGCTGGTATTGACGTGTTCCGTATTTTTGACAGCTTGAACTGGGTACAGGGCATGACACTGGCGATTGATACGGTCAGAGAGAGCGGAAAAATCGCCGAAGCCGCGATGTGTTATACAGGAGACATTTTAGATCCAACGAGAAGAAAATATGACTTGACTTACTACAAGAAGTTGGCTAAAGAGCTGGAAGCATCGGGTGCTCACATTTTAGGCATTAAGGACATGGCTGGATTATTAAAGCCTCAGGCAGCTTATGAGTTAATCTCTGCCTTAAAGGAAACCGTGGATATTCCGATTCATTTACATAGCCACGATACAAGCGGTAATGGAATTTTCATGTATGCGAAGGCCATCGAGGCAGGCGTGGATATTGTCGATGTCGCCGTCAGTTCCATGGCGGGTTTAACTTCACAGCCAAGTGCCAACTCACTGTATTATGCGTTGGAAGGCCATGAACGCAGACCAAATATCGATATTCGCCGTTTGGAACAGCTTTCAGCTTATTGGGAAGACGTTCGTCCCTACTACCAAGCATTTGAAAGCGGAATGAACGCCCCGCATACAGAAGTATATGTGCATGAAATGCCCGGCGGTCAATACAGCAATCTTCAGCAACAGGCCAAAGCGGTGGGATTAGAAGGGCGCTGGGATGAAGTAAAAGACATGTATTCAACAGTGAATCACTTATTTGGAGATCTTGTCAAAGTCACCCCTTCTTCCAAAGTAGTTGGTGATATGGCCCTTTATATGGTCCAAAACAACTTGACGGAGGAAGATGTGTACGAGCGCGGCGAAATGCTAGACTTCCCGGAATCTGTGATTGAACTGTTTGAGGGATATTTAGGTCAGCCTTATGAAGGTTTTCCAAAAGAACTCCAACGCATTGTTCTAAAAGGAAGAGAACCTATTACTGTTCGCCCAGGGGAGCTGTTAGAGGGTATCGATTTCCACCAAATAGAACAAACGTTACATCATACAATGAACCGTCCCGTTACGAGCCATGAAGTCATTGCTTATGCGTTATATCCGAAGGTATTTATGGACTATCAGAAAATCGTAGAACAATATGGAAATGTATCGGTATTAGACACTCCTACTTTCTTATACGGGATGCGTTTGGGTGAAGAAATCGAGGTTGAAATCGAAAAAGGGAAGACGCTGATGGTTAAACTGGTCTCCATTGGACAAGCTCAACCAGACGGCACACGTACGGTGTACTTTGAATTAAATGGGCAGGCCCGTGAAGTCATCATTAAAGATGAAAGCATCAAGACAACCGTCGTATCCAGACTGAAGGCTGATCCAGCCAATTCAAACCATTTAGGCGCCACTATGCCGGGAACCGTCATCAAAGTACTCGTTCAAAAAGGAGAAAAAGTATCAAAAGGGGATCATCTGATCATCACAGAAGCCATGAAAATGGAGACCACTATCCAAGCACCTTTTGATGGAATCGTAAGAGATATTTATATATTAAGTGGGGAGGCCATTCAATCAGGTGATTTACTTGTTGAACTGGAACTTAGAGAGTAGAAAGGATAGTAAAAATGGCTAAATATACGATCGTAGATAAAGAAACTTGTATTGCTTGTGGAGCATGTGGTGCTACAGCTCCTGATATTTATGATTACGATGAAGAAGGTATTGCGTTTGTCATATTAGATAATAATGAAGGAACAGCCAGCATACCTGATGAATTCGAGGAGGATATACTAGATGCCTCAGAAGGGTGTCCAACTAATTCTATTAAAATAGCTGAAGAGGCTTTTGATGGGGACCCAAATAAATCCGAATAAAGTTTTTTTCGGTTCTGGTGCGAAAACTTCAAGATAATTGCAATGCATCTGTCATTAAATAGTCCATGTAGGTTCTATGTCTCTATCAAATTTTTGCACCAGAACCCTTTTTCTTTTGAGACTTTTATAGCTTCCGTTAGGTAAACTGTATTTCATACACTAATTGCATTAATTAATGTTTTTGAGACTGGAAATTGGACTATGTGTTTTTTCAAAGTAGGGATTAAATGTTCGTTCAATATGATCTACTTCTCTCTGTTAAAGATGGATTGATCATATCCGTTACTGCACGATATAGATTTTCCGGATATTCAGCTACTCGATGACATAAATACAAGTACCACTCTTTTCCGTAAGTCAAATATACTTTACAGTTGTATCCCTTACTTTTTAAATCCCTTAACAAATCTGGACGGATTCCGTAGAGCATTTCCATTTCTACGTTGGGATGATTAAGGTATTGACGTTTTTCCATTTCTTGAATAAGCATCTCATCATGTGTGGCTATGGATACTGGGTGGTTAGCTTCTATTAATTGTTCTACAAGTTTAAGATAACAATTATTTAATTCCTTTGATCTAGACATAGCAGCATCAGCAGTTTCTTGATAAGCCCCTTTGACAACTCGTATTTTCCCAGGATAATGAACTAATTCCTGAATATCATTGTTGGACCTATATAAATGTGCCTGTATAGTGATCCCTACATTAGGATATTGTTTAGTCGTTTTTTTATAGATATCAAGAATATCGTCAGTTTTTGATGATTCTTCCATACTTATCATAAGTGTAACGCCGTACAGATTTGCTTTCTTGGCTAACTCAAGTAAATGATTATAAGCTGTTTCTGGATCCACAGATAATCCAATATGTGATAAATCAAACGAAACTGTCGACTTCATAGAGAATGAACCCATTTCTTCAATAAGATTCAAAAACTCGTTTTTGGCTTTTCGACATTCCTCTAAATCTGTTGTATTTTCCCCGATGTATTCCAGTGAAATAGAATAACCTCTTGAAATCAGTTCTTTTGCTGTTACAAGCCCATCTTGCCTATGCTCTCAGGTAACAAACCGTTTGGCGGCTTGCAATAATAAAGGATAGAGTTCATTGGATTGTTGAATATAAGATTTAATATGTTCATTTCGTGCAACCGATTTAAGGGCTTGGGTGACTTGAACCTTTGGATTAATCATAACTTACATCTCCTTTTTCCTATTTGCATAAACTTTATCATGGTAAAATGGTTTATATTAGTACCATTTATGATGATTTTTCAAAGTACCAATTTTAGATAAGGAGTAAATGTCAATATGCTTTGGATACCCATTGACCGGTCGTTAGATATACCATTAATTAGACAAGTTTATCAGCAAATACGAGAACAGATTTTAAACGGGGATTTACAATCAGGAGAAAAACTACCGTCGACACGTGAACTATCTTCTGAGTTGAATGTATCCAGGAATGTGATTTTGGAAGCGTATGATCAATTATTGGCTGAAGGGTTTTTAGTTGCAAAAAGGGGTGCTGGAACATTTGTTGCTGAAGGGACTTTTTTAGAACAACAGAATAAAACACCTTCATTTCATTCTGTGAATTGGAGTGAAGATATAAATAAAGATGATAACATCATCAACTTTCGTTCAGGGATACCAGCACTGGATTTATTTCCGCGTAAGACATGGGCAAAATTATCTCATACCATATGGAATGACATTGCACCTTCTACTTTTGGATACGATATTCCCGAAGGACGTCCGGAATTAAGGCAGGTTTTATCACGCTATTTACTGAAAACAAGAGGTGTTGATTGTCATCCAGAACAAATTGTGATTACTTCTGGTGCGACTCAAGCTCTAACACTTGTTTCTAAATTACTTTTATCGCCGAATGATACAGTGATAATGGAAGATCCAATCACCAATGATATTCAAACTATATTTAAAACTTCAGGCGCTCTTCTTTACCCTATACCTGTTGATGAATATGGAATGAAGACATCGTTGCTACCATTAAATAATAATCCAAGATTCATCTTTGTTACTCCGTCCCACCAGTTTCCGTTAGGAGGAACGTTACCAATTCAACGACGGATTCAATTGATTAACTACTCGAGAAAAACGAATTGTTATCTTGTTGAGGATGATTATGACAGTGAGTTTAGATATGAAGGCCCACCTGTAAGTTCATTACAGGGATTGGATTCGGATCGTGTATTATACATTGGTTCGTTTAGTAAAATCTTATCACCAGCCCTTAGAATGGGATATTTAATTCTTCCTTCACAACTTATTGAAAAATGTCGCAAGCTAAAATGGTTTTCGGATCTACATACCCCTTCTTTAAATCAGCTTATCCTTGCCCGTTTTATTGATGAAGGCTACTTGGAACGACATATTACGAAGATGAAGAAAATTTATAAAAAACGAAGAGACTTCCTTATCCATTGTTTAAAAACAACATTTTCGAATAAAGTTAATATTTTCGGTTACTCAACAGGCTTACACCTAATTGTTGAATTAAATGAATCCCATTTTTCAAAAGAGTTACTTGAGTGGATCGAACAGTTTGGAGTTAAAGTATATCCTGTAGAAGATCATACTATTAAAAAAGGAAAACATCATAATCGAATTATTTTAGGTTATGGGCATCTAAAAAATGAAGAAATTAAAGAAGGTGTAACCAGACTACATAAAGCAATATATAATTTTAAATCCAAAAATTAAAGCCGATCCGTCCTTAGCTTAGCGTAAGGGAAATCGGCTTTTTCCATCCAAAAATTGGCTTAGTGTATATTTTTCGCATTTTTCTGCCGGGACCCCCTTATAGGCTGATGGATAATGGGCGGTCTTTGCTACGGATATTCCAATTTTTATCGGTTAAAGAGCCTTTGCCAAATGCTCTTTTTTTGATTTTCAGATGAGGCAGCTATAAGTTCTTTGACTTCTTCTTTTTCCTCTTGAATAGTTCGAATGAATGACATAAGTTGTTGATCGCGTTCGTTCATTTGCTTCTAAAATTGATACAACAGCCTTTGTGGCGTCTATTAGTGCAACGTTATTTACAATTAATTTTTTAAGTTCTCTAAACGCTTTAAAATCGCGCTCATAATAAATGCGTTGGTCTTTTTCATTTCGTTCAAAGTTATATCCGACTTTTTCTAATTCAATGGACCAACGTCTTAATGTGGAAGTTGTGATGTCTAAATCAGACGCTGCGTCCTTAGCGAAATATCCATATTCAGACGCGTCTGCTCCGTTTAATTGTTTTATTCTATCATCTTTATAACACCTCTAGGTACAGTTCTTATTACGAAAAGGCAGTTTAGTTGAAAAATGAATGTAAAGAAATAGTTAATTTTTGTAAACCATAAAGGATTTTAGTATACCCCTTTTGAAATTTTAAAAGATACTGGGTTTGGCAGAGGTAAGAGTAAGTATTAATAAATATCTATTTATAGAAAAATATTTTCTATGCAGAAAGGAGGAAAAATTTTGTTTTTAAAAATTGTAAAAAATGATTTCTACAGGAAGAAAATCATAAATGTGACAGTGTTTATATTTATAACGATGGCAGTTCTTTTGGGAGCTAGTGCAACAAATATCATTGCGAATCTGATGCAGTCGATATCGGAACTGCAGGAACGTGCAGTACCAGCTGACATTACGGTGATGCATGCCGGAGAATATGACCAGGCAGAAATCGACCAATTCACAGAACAATACAGTGAGCATATATCGATGCAGGAGACGATGGTTCTTCAGAATATTGATGGAAGCAATATTCATTTTGGCCAAAATCAAACGATGGCTGGAACTATACAGGATATTTCATTTGTTGTACAGAATAAGAAATTTGATTTTATATTGGATCTGGATAATGAAAAGCTGGATGTAAAGGAAGGAAAAGTGGCTGTTCCCATCTATTTCATGGAAAAACATGACTTAAAAATAGGTGATACGATTACGGTGAAAAGCGGCGGGTATGAGAAAGAGTTTGTCATTTCAGGGTATGCAAGAGATTTTGAGATGAACTCTTCCCTTACTTCTTCGAAACGGTTTGTGATAAATCAGAATGACTATGATGAAATGCTTGAAATGCAGGCTGGGGAACTGGAATATCTGATCGAATTCAAGCTGAATGAAAACGGGGATTCTGCTGCTGTTCAGACTGCCTATATCGAAGCAGGTCTTCCGGCAAACGGTCCTATAATCGAAGGAAAGATATTTACGATGTTTAATGCCATGTCAGATATGGCAGTTGCGATTGTCATTATATTTATTAGTATTCTGCTTATTGTGATTTCTTCGCTCTGTATCAGACTTACATTTCTGGCAACGATTGATGAAGATATTAGAGAAATTGGTGTTATGAAAGCAATGGGGATATCCAAAAAAGATATAAAAAAGGTCTATCTTAACAAATACAGAGTCATCTCAGTAGCAGCGGGTATTATCGGTTATCTGCTTTCCTTTGCAGCGGGAAGTCTGTTAAACGGTAATATGAGACTTTATATATCTTCCGATTTATCAGGAAGCTTAAAATATGTACTATCGCTTATAGCTCCATTACTTGTATATTTCATGATTGTGATGTACTGCCAGCAAGTACTGCAAAGAATCGATAAGATTTCTGCGGTGGAAGCTTTACGTTCAGATATCATGGAGCGCGGAAAGAACCGAAAATACAGTTTCCCACTGCTAAAGAACAAATTCTTCAGCACCAATATTTACATGGGGTTGAGGGATGTATGGAAACGATTCAAATTATACAGGCTGCTGTTTGTTATTTTTATCGTATGTACGTTTATTGTCATACTCCCCTTAAATACTTATAACACCATGAATTCACGGGAATTTTCCACATATATGGGAATAGGAAAATACGACATGAGAATCGATCTTCGAAGAACCGATAGTATTACAGAAGATTTTATAAAACTGCAGGAAGAGTTGAAAAATGATGATGATATTGAAAAGTTTGCAGCCTACATCACAAGTTCCTACCAGGTCAAAAACGTCGAAGGTTCCTGGGACTATATTAATATTGAGATCGGAGATTTTTCCGTATTTCCATTAAAATATCTGGAAGGCAGAGCACCGGAGGGTGAAGGAGAAATCTCGCTTTCCTTTGCCAATGCCGCAAAAGACGGATTAAACAAGAAAGTAGGAGATAAAGTAACCGTCAGGGTTGGCGGGGAAGAACAGACTTTATCAGTCACGGGTATTTATCAGGATATTACAAGTGGGGGAAAAACAGCAAAGGCGCATACGAGTCTTGGGGTAAATGAAGAGACCGTTCTTTGGTATATTGTGAGCATGGATATAGCTCCGGGCGTTGCTATTCGTGAGAAAATGGACTACTACCAGAATGCTTACGATTCTGCGCAGGTAAATGATATCAAAGAATATACACAACAGACTCTTGGAAATATCATTGATCAGATGAGCCTGATTGTTATAGGCGGAATCGCAATAGCAGTAATCATTGCTGTATTGATAGTTGCATTATTCCTTCGGATGTTATTATCAAAGGATATGTCTCAGATTGCAATCATGCGAAGTATGGGATTAACTTCTAAAAATATTAAACATCAATATATGGCAGGAACTATGATGGTACTGATATTGGGAATCATAGTTGGAGTGCTGGCTTCTAATTATTTAGGAGAATTTCTTGTAAGTATGGCAATGTCCTCTATGGGAGCCGCAAAAATTGAATTAGTTAATGTTGCATGGCAGACTTGGCTGCTCTGTCCGTTAGCACTCATTGTAGTAGTTGGATATACGATATCTGTGTGCTGTAAGGTAACAGAAGAAGATGATTTATCTGTAGTTTTTAGAAGTTAGAACGGCTGAAAAAGTTCCGGACAGTAGGCGTACCTGCGAAGGTGGAAGAAGTCCCCTGCGTGAAGCACCGGTGTAAATAAGAATGCAGATTCCTGAAAAATAAAATATTTCGGGGTGCCTCTGTGGATATATACTTTGATTGAATTGGAGAAATATACATGACCAATATAATAGAAGCAATAAGTATGAACAAAAAAGTAGAATTAGGAAAAGATAATGAGCTGAATATTTTAAAGGATGTAAACTTGGAGATTGAAGAAGGTGAATTCGTATCGGTCATGGGGCCATCCGGAAGCGGGAAATCGACACTGCTATATAATGTAAGTGGCATGGATAGAATTACTTCTGGCAGTGTGAAATTTAAAGGCTGTGAAATCCGCGGACTAAAAGAAGAAGAACTGGCAAAGATCCGACTGAAAAACATGGGATTTATCTTTCAGGATATTAATCTATTAAAGAATCTTTCATTGATTGACAATGTTATATTTCCTGCTCTTGTTTCAAAAGATACGGATAAAAAAGCGGTACATCAAAAAGCGAAAAAACTATTGGAAATGACAGGAATTGAAAAGCTTGCAGATCATAATATCACCCAGGCCTCTGGTGGACAGCTACAAAGAGTCGGCATCTGCAGAGCATTGATTAATGATCCGGATATCATATTTGGAGATGAACCGACCGGAGCATTAGATTCCAAATCGACAGAAGAGATTATGTCAATTCTTGTAGAGATTAATAAAAAAGGGACAACCGTAATGATCGTTACACATGATGTAAAGGTGGCAGCAAAAACCGAAAGAGTATTGTATATGGTAGATGGAAATATTGTGGCACAGAAGAAAATGCGTAAATACGATGCGCAGCATGACGATATTAAAGAAAGAGAAGAAAGCATTATGAAATGGTTAGTGGAAAATGGATTCTAATTTTTTATGTTTTATCAATGTCCTAGGCTTTTTTCAAGATGAAGATCGTCTTTTTCATTCTGCAAGATAATTTGTGACTTTCTGAACACTGTATGTCGGTAATAATCCGTGTACAGAAAGTTTAAGAAGATAGATCATGTCTTATCCGTTATTCATCGTGCTATTAAAAATATAAACGTTTATAAAATAATTTTACCACCTTTTTAAACTTGATTTTACTGAGTTTGATAGCTTCACAGGTTTCGTTTACAAAGGTATACCTTTATAAACGGAATAATCAAATGACTCTGACAGAGGTGGCATATAATTACGACAAATAAAAAAGAGAGCCACAGCAAAATGGCGCAACTTTTGGATAATCGAAAGCTTAGGTAACAAACGAGTTTAAAGAAGTGTACCATCGATGAAAAGTAGGGGGGATGACAGCTGTTAAAGCCTTACAGGAGGTAGGCCTAAAAAAGACGATCCATTATAAATTTGTCAGGGATTATGAAGGAGGGGAAAATAAACTTATATAAGTTAGGAAGAAACTCGTCAAAAAATTAGCATCTGCCGATGAGCAGATGCTAATTTTTTGAAAGGGGGGGAATACATCAATGTGGTAGGGTTCTGATGCAAAAAGAATCAGACAGACAAACCATTATGAATATTACCTACTCTATGGACAATTATTATTAGAAACAAAAAATACCGAATTTTCATGGTATAAAAACCAGAAATATTCGGTATTAATCTTGTGTTTTTATTTATAATTTAACAAAATTCAAGATTTTCACCATAACTAGAATAAATTCCCTGTAAAAATGAGACTTGTTTTGTTCATTTTTAAACAACTTTATTGTCACTGCCCATATCCATTTTTACAGTTGGTATTGAACACTCTTGCTCGAAGGCATAAGCAAAACGATAAAGATTGGATTCATCAAAACGTTTTCCTATTAATTGAAGTCCGATAGGCAATCCTGATCTCGAAAACCCGCATGGAATTGAAATACTAGGAAACCCATTAAAATTTGTTGGTGAAGTCAGACGAAGAAGCGTGGATCGAACTTGCTCCTGAGAGGTCCCTACATACACTTCTCTCTGATCGATATCAGGTGGTAAAATCGGAATAGTAGGAGTTAAAATAACCTCTACATCTTTAAGAGCCTGGTCAAAGTGTTGAATGGCCGTATGTTTGAACTGTTGAGCCTGAACATATTCATATGCCATTGTTTCAGGACCAGTTAACAACCTTTCTCTAACTTCCGCTTCATATTTTTCTGGATGATTGCGCAAGGTTTCTTCATGTATCGCATACGCTTCACTTTTTGCAGTAATTTGTTGAGCCAATAGAGTTTGCTTCATTGCAGGCAAGTCAATCAAACGAATTTCAGCACCTAAATTTTGAAAAACGTTAATGGCTTCTCTTATCTTTATATGTACTTCTTCATCCACTTGATCAAAGTAATAGGATGTTGGTAAACCAATAACGCTGCCTTTAATTCCTTGACTAAGATAACGGGTAAAATCCTCCGTGTCTGCCTTGACGGAATAGGGATCCCTTTTGTCATAACCGGACAACACGTTTAGTAATATTGCGTTATCACGAACGGTTCTTGTCATCGGTCCAACGTGGTCAAGGGTAAAACCAAGCGGATAAACACCATATTTGCTTACTCTCCCGAAGGTAGGCTTCATTCCAACAATACCGCAACAAGCTGAAGGGATTCGAATGGAACCTCCTGTATCTGTTCCAAGCGCCGCATAACATAACGAAGAAGCTACTGCTGCACCTGATCCACTGCTTGATCCGCCAGAAATTTTAGATAAATGATAGGGGTTCTTCACTGGGCCAAAAAATGAACGGTCTCCTGTAGGACCATAAGCAAATTGGTGTGTATTTAGTTTTCCTACGATGATCGCACCAGCTTGTTTCAATTTTTCTACAACTGTAGCATCATGATCAGGAACATACTCTTGAAAAATCTTTGACCCTTTCGTGGTTTTTATGTTTTTAGTATAAATCATATCTTTAATTCCTATAGGTATACCGTGAAGAGGTCCTCTCCAATTACCTGAGATAATTTCCGCTTCTGCTTGTATAGCGCTCTTTAATGCTTCTTCCTGTAATATCGAAATGAATGCATTTAATTGCGGATTGATTGAATTGATTCGCTCTAGAAGTTGGCGTGTTACTTCCACCGGAGAAATGTGTTTTCCTCTAATGGAATTCGACAATGTATACATATCCCAATGAAAAATGTTTGAACTATTTGTAGCGTTCATTTTTTGCACCTTCCTATCCTTTTTGAGTCAAATGTTTTTCTACTGTAACTGGAGTGGATTGACCTGGCTTTACAAAAATCATGGCTACCATTCCAATCACAACGGCAACAACCGCTGCTATAAACATGGAAGTATAACCATATATAGCCACCAGGTATCCTGTTAAAGTAGGAGCAACGATTGTCGCAATATTGGTGAAAAAGTGGGTAATTCCTCCGAAAGTTCCTGCTCTTGTTGGCGCTGTATCGATGATGACAGACCAATAAACTGAATTAGGCAAAAAGTTGAATGCATTTCCGATGGCCATTAACGTCATGACTCCAACAATACTGTCAGCAGTTGGAATGAGAAGAAAACAGACCGCTGTTAGAAATAACGAAACTACTGCCAAACCGGATCGGGCGATCCACAAGTTTCCTGTTTTACGTCGTAAAGCATCCGAAATTTTCCCTCCTATAAGCACCGTAAAACAGGCGCCTATCCACGGAATCATACCTAGATACCAAAGAGAGCTAAGTTTAAAGTGAAACACATCCTGAAGATATTTGGGAGTCCAAGTTAAAAGAAGGAAGTTTACGTACATAAACCCAAAATAACCGATTGTATTAAAAATCAGAGTTGGGTTCTTAAAAAAATGGTACCACTTTAGATTAGGATCGTTTGCGGCTACCATTTTCTCGTTAGAGAGCAAATCAGATTTTGATCGGATAATGTCCAATTCTTCTTTGGATACCTTTGGGTGATCTTCCGGCAAGTTTTGGAATACTTTGGACCAAATAACTACCCAAATCATACCGATAACTCCAAGTATGATGAACATCATTCTCCAACTGGTAATGGATAATAATCCAACAGCCACTGGAGCGGTCAACATCGCACCAAGTGGTGTACCCAAAAGTCCCACTGCCACTGCAAATCCTCGCTCTTTAGGAGCTGCCCAATTGGCATTCGTACGATTAACCGTTGAATAAGTCGGTCCTTCTGCTAAACCGAACAAAATACGAAACACTGCAAATCCCGCCAATGCTGATCCTCCAAAGAGGAGCATACCGATTTCTCCAGCAAAGGCAGTAGCAATTTCAAAGACTGACCAAATCAGTCCTGCAAGGATCCAAACATACTTGGGTCCTTTTCGATCTGCCAAAGCCCCTCCAAATAAAGCGCCGAACATATAGCCGTAGCCAAAATATCCGAGAACTGCTCCCCATGCTACTGAATCAAAACCGTAAGCGTCAATAATGTCCTTTTGTGCATAGGAAATTGCTCCACGGTCAACGTAGTTAATCACAGTCATGAATACAATCATTCCCATAATAAAGTAACGATAATTTTTCATGTTCTATTTCCCCCTTTTATTTCATCGTCAGATCCCTTATTGCGCCTTTTCGACAGCTAACCACCTTTCCCAGTTTCGATTTGGATACTTCTATCCCGCCTTTTAACAGAAGTATTGTTTGAATGTCACATGGTCAGACCATATGCATAAAAAAATAAGGTCTGGATATGAATCTAAAGATGATGGAAAAATAAAACGGGATGTAATTATAATAATTTTCAGAAAATTATTTGTCAATAGGGTGCATTTAAAAAATGATAGTTTTCCAACAAAGTGACCATGGAAATGCAACATCTTCAGGACTCTGAATAATTGATTTCGGAGTCCTGAGTTTAAAGTAATTCTCTATTCACAATCCTTCAAATAGGTATAAACAGACTGCATGTGCTCTAACATCATTTGGCTTGCTATATCGGCTTGCCGTTGTTTAATGGCTTCGTAAATTTTTTTATGGAATACAAGAGACTCATTCATTATCCCTGCTTTTTTAACTGCTTGAAAAACCAGATTTTTAATGGAGTTATATAAATCACACATGACAAGATTTTTTGAAGCTTTAGCAATACTCTCATGAAAAAGCATATCCATCATTACATACTCTTTTTGGTCATGGGCTTCAATCGCTTTTTCCATACCTTCAATCGTTTTAGCAATTGTCACCAAATCCTCATTAGATGCCCTTAATGCAGCCAAATAGACCAATTCTTTTTCAATGATTCGGCGCGCTTCAAATAAATCTTCCAATTCCGTATCAGCAAAGACAATTTGATACATTAGCGAATCTGATAAAAATTGATGATAATTCTTAGAGATGAACGTCCCTTTTTGGGATCTTTCTAGTAATCCCTGCGACTCTAGAACTTTTAACCCTTCTCGAAGTGAAGTCCGACCAACCTGAAACATGTCCATAAGTTCCCGTTCCGGCAAAAGCCTATCCCCAGGTTTCAACTTTCCCTCCAAAATAAGCCTTTTGATTTGGTTTACAATCAAATCACCAACATTAGAGCGTTTTACAGGCTCAATCATATGTGACTTCCTTTCTAATATGCAAATAATAGTATGGTCTGATCATGTTGAAAACCAGGCCATCAATATTATTTTATTACTTTTTATCTGTCAGGGTCAATTTTATTAAGAATGGGGGCTGACACGCTCTGCTAGCAACACAAAGTAAATTGAAGAAATCGAGGTTCTGTAGAACAAAATTGATCGTCAATTAGCGTTCAATTTTTTCTAATGCTTTATTGTTGGCGAGTGACACAAAACTGTAGACTTTGTTGTTATTTGACATAAAAATCTAGTCACATTATTGTGGCTTTATAATAAGGTTACGATGTTTATAAAGGGGCGCTGATCTGAAATAAGGTAAGTGTCATTTTTAACATCACAGATTATTCAGAAAGATTCATGAATTTTTGATACAATATGTTTAAAATGTTTAGGAGACAAAATAATGAATCAGTTAGCTAAAAGGTATTGGAATGAATATTGGGCGGGGCAAGGTAAAGAAAAGCCAAAGTCTGTTAGTGCGTGGCAATTTGGAGATAACCCTGACCATTTAGCTAAATTAGTAATTGACGGTATAAAAACAGCTACGTGTTCAGCACTTATTCATTATGAATTGGAAAATGAACAAATACCTTCTGTGGGGGACTATAGCATCATTCTAAACAGCAAGGATCTACCAGTAGCAATCATTAAAACATTAGAAGTCGAAATAATGCCGATGAACAAAGTTCCAGAAGATTTTGCTATTGCAGAAGGAGAAGGGGATAAAACATATCGTTATTGGAAGGATGTTCATGAAGAATTTTTTAAGGCAGAGCTGAGTAAAATAGGCCGTGAATATACAGAGGATCTGATGTTAGTTTGTGAGCGATTTGAATTGATTGATGTAAAGAAATAAAGGATGTTTATAGATGGCAAATACCAAAGTATTATGAACAAAAACAGCTAATAGAGGATTTATTGATTTTCCGTAATCGGGCGCGATCCTCTAATAAGGATTGCGCCTAAAAAAATTTATATAAGATGAGATAACGAAGGGAAAGTCATTATGCGGATTATTAGCGTTAGAGAACATCCAGAGTATAAAGAAAAAGCAATAAAATATTTTCAGAGCAAATGGGCAAACGAAAACAGTATAAAAGTATATGAGGACTGTATTACACACAGCATACTAACCGACAGTCCGCTTCCCATTTGGTATTTAATGGAGGATTCGGGTGAAATCATTGGCTGCGCAGGTCTTATTAGCAATGATTTTATTAGCCGTATGGATTTATGGCCTTGGATATGTGCTCTTTATATTGAAAATAGCTATCGTGGTAGGTCTTTAGGTAAAGAGCTACTGTTCCGTGCTAAAGCTGACGCTGAAAAAGCAGGATTCAATAAAGTTTTCCTTTGCACTAATCACATTGGATACTATGAAAAATATGGATTCACTTATATAGGTGACGGATACCATCCTTGGGGAAGTAGTTCAAGAATTTATGAGAGCAATAACCAAAATCATCATTTTTCAGCTTAGCGATTTTTTTATTCAAGAAACGGGGGCAAGAATGCAATAAATGTGAAAATTTCGTTAGAATCTTTTTATTGAGATGAAGGGCAAAATAATTAAGCTAATACACTAGCAAGGTGGTTGTTAAAAAGAAATGGATAATAGAATTCTGGGGGATGGGCTTTCGATCATTTCACAATGCAAAAGGGAAACAGGAGACATTTGGCACGCCCATTTTGGTGCTGCAGCTATTGCTAGTTATTTTTTTGTTAAGGATAATAACCTGGCTAACAAGTTAGCACATAAAGTATTTTCGCAGTCGAGAGCTATGATCGAAAAAAATTGTGTAATGAATAGGAAACAGCACTATTCTGGGTGCGATTTAGAAATAGCTGATAACATCATACTTGGAACACTTAATAAAACAATCGATCACCTTCACTGGGTTGGCCATAACGTGATTTATAGTGCAGTAAGTTTATTGGCCATATGATTACTTTTTCTCATGCATTGAACATTTTATTTGATCTAGGCCACGTTTCATTTTTTAAGAGAGGACTACCACCTTTTCTCAAACTGGTTAAAGTTCTTCGAAGTAGTCGCCACGTTAAACCAGGTGATCCAATAAAGTTGATCTCACCAGTTGATCATTTACCGTTACAAAAGGCAGATCGATCGGAATTTCTGCCAACCGAGTACAGGTTTTGGACAAAAGACTATAGCCGGAATAATTGGGATTTTGGACACACCTTTAAATTTTCTTTTAGTTTTTACGACCATTTACGGCGAGTGGAGAGAGTGAACGCTTCATACATCGAAAATTTTCGATATATTATCAACCAATAGTTGAACTAACTTTTATACAGACATCAGGTGCACTTGAGCGTGCGCAAACGTTGATTTATCAAGGATGTATAAACAATAAATTGTGACTAAAACAGAGGGTTATATGATTTTTTTGATTTTATCATTGAATTATCATTTCTTTATTATTGAACTTTCTAAAAACTAATAATAGAATATACCTGTTAAATAATGTAAAGAGGTGTCTGGAATGAGAAAATTGATTTACCTTTCCATTTTTTTATTGTTTACAGGGATAATAGGTTTTACAGTTCAGGCTCAAACACCAAGTAAAGAAGTTACTTCTAAAGAAAAACTTAACGTTAAAAAATTAGATGTTGCTGAATTTTTTTCTGATCATAATGGAACGTTTATATTACGTGATGTTAAAACTGGAAAAACCTTCATCTACAATCAGGAAAGAGCTAACACTAGACAAACTCCGGAATCTACATTTAAGGTCCCTAATGCATTAATTGGATTACAAGTCAAAGCTGTTCGAGATGAGTATGATGTAAAACGATGGGACGGCGTCAAACATGAATTTGATACATGGAACCGTGACCATACTCTTGGGTCGGCTATGCGTGAATCAGCTATTTGGTATTATCAGGAAATGGCTAAAGATATTGGAGAGCAGCGCATGAATGATTGGGTACAAAAAATTTCGTATGGAAACGCGGATATTAGTGGAGGAATCGATCGTTTCTGGTTAAGCAGCTCTTTGAAAATCAGTCCGCTTGAACAAGTTGATTTTATGGAGAAATTGTATAAAGAAGAGCTTCCATTTGATAGACCTGTAATGAAAACTGTAAAACGAATGATGATCCAGGTGGAAGGGGATCACTACACACTTTACGGGAAAACGGGAACAAGATTGTCTGATTTAGGTTTAGGATGGTTTGTTGGATTTATAAAAGTGGACAACCGTTCTTATGTTTTTGTAACAAACATTGATAGTACGGGTACAAAAGCTAAAAACATCACATTGGATATCTTAAAGAAGTACCATTTATTATAAAACAAATAGATAGTTATACTTAAACCATTATGAGTAAAAACAATAAGGGGGAACTAACATGACAAAGGGAAATACAATCAGCGATAAAAAGGAGTTGTCACAAGAACAAAGTGAAGAATTACTCAGAGTATTGAAAGCCCGTTTTGAGAAAAACATGAACCGCCATAAAGGTCTTGAATGGGCTAAAGTTCAAGCAAAGCTGGATGCAAATACTGAAAAACTGTGGTCACTCAATGAAATGGAAAGAACTGGCGGTGAACCGGATGTTGTTGGTTATGATAAAAAGAAGGACGAATACATTTTTTGTGATTGTTCAGCGGAAAGTCCTAAAGGCCGCAGAAGTGTTTGTTACGACCGTGAAGCACTAGAGTCAAGAAAAAAACATAAACCTGAAAATAACGCTATTGATATGGCAACTTCTATGGGTATAGAACTTTTGACGGAAGAACAATATCGAGCGTTGCAGAAACTTGAAAATTTTGATATGAAAACGTCGAGTTGGGTGCAAACACCCACTGATATTAGAGAACTTGGCGGTGCACTTTTTTGCGATTGTCGCTACGGTCACGTCTTCGTGTATCATAATGGAGCAGAATCCTACTATGCTGCCAGAGGTTTTCGTGGCTCGCTAATGGTCTAAATTTTGCACAGACAGCTAAATTTGAATTTGATAACAGATCACCTAGTGAAAAGTTTTCATTTCATTCTTCAACTATCGGGCGCAATTCCGTAACAAGAATTGTGCACTTTTTATGTTTAGGTTAGATTGTAGAACAACTTAAATTTTTTCATCTAATTAGAAAACTTTGTTAGAAAAACTGACATGAAAGTGGAATGGGAAGGGGAGGTGTCATATGATGATATTAGATCACATGATTCTCCTGCGATTTCGAATCATTTAGAAGATGAGGAAGTTGCCCTCCTTCTGAGGAGTCTTCATCTTACCCTGGACTGATGTTCAATCAATCCAGGGCTTTTTTTGTTTAATGCTAAAGTGCTTACGACAATTTTCGGGGAAATAATTGAGCTCAGGCAGCTTTGGCTTTTTCCCATGAGAATGTAAATATTTCGGAAAATGTAATTCTAGATTTCAATACAAAAAGTATAGTAAAATGAGAGTGCTGGTTAAATTCAACAGAGTGGAGAGACACGATGAAAAAATATAGAGTGTATGTAATATTGATGATGGTCATGTTGTTTTGGGGATTCAACGTTTCGGCCACGAAAGTATTGGTGACTCATTTTGCTCCGTTAACGATGACAGCGTTTCGGATTTTGACGGCTGGGATAACGGTATTGCTTATATTGAAAGCGATGAAGGTCTCTAAGAAGCTCCAATTAAAAGAGCTGGGCTTCATTATGTTCGTTGGTTTGTTTAATGTAGTGGCCCATCATTTCTTTTTATCGCTGGGTTTGCAAAAAACGACGGCGACAAACGCCGGGCTCATTATGGGATTGGCTCCGTTGATGACGACGGTGCTGGCTATTTTATTTTTAGGAACGCGTTTGACCGGGATTCGCTTTATCGGAATTCTGCTCGGACTGATTGGTGTAGGATTTGTCGTATTGAATGGAGGAGGCGCGTTATCATCAGGATCGTTTGGGGATTTATTCATCTTTATATCTCTGTTCGTGCAAGCGATCAGCTATGTGTTTATTAGAAAAGCCTCTGCCACGATTGACGGACGCGTGATGACGGGCTGGATGCTTGTCACAGGGGGCGGTTATTTATTGATCATCAGTCTTTTAATGGAACCGAAAGGGCTCCCCACCATGATGACGGGCGATATCGGTTTATGGGCTATCTTTTTAGCCTCAGCCATATTGGCTACGGCTGTTGGTCACATGGTGTATAATCAGGCGGTTCAGCATATAGGTGCAGCCGAATCGGCTATTTTTGTCAACTTAAGCCCATTTTTTGCTTTAGTGGGATCCAGTTTATTTTTAGGGGAGGCAATTCGCCTTCAGCAGCTTCTCGGCTTTATTTTTATTATTTTAGGTGTTCTTTGCGGGAGCGGGGTCGTGGAGAAAATCATCAGGGCAAGAAAAAAAACGGTGAATATATCGATGTAAGCAAAGATTGCCAGCCTGTGCGCTGGCAGTTTTTTTTGTCTCTTAATCTGTTATTGAACAGTATGCAAAAACGAAAATATCAAAAAAGACTCCCTGTGAGGGGAGTCTTTTTCCAAAAGCTATTACTTTTGAACGTTAGCAGCTTGTGGTCCACGAGCGCCTTGCTCGATTTCAAAAGAAACAGTTTGGCCTTCTTCTAAAGTTTTGAAGCCGTCGCCTTGAATAGCTGAGAAGTGTACGAATACATCGTCTTGACCTTCAACTTCGATGAAGCCAAAACCTTTTTCTGAGTTAAACCATTTTACTTTACCTTGTACCATAATAAATGTACCTCCTGCGTGGATGTTTCCACAATTGTATTATAGTATCCTTGCTCAAACATATTCTTTCAAGACGAAAACCACTTTTTGAAGATAGTTTTTCTTTCAGTCATATACCGAACAAAAATAACTACTTAATTATAGCATCTAAATTCAAAATAAGCAAATGTTCCTCCAAATAAAAATGAGGGAGCGGATAAAAAACATTCGCTCCCTAGTTTTGAAGTCTCTTTTCTTACAGTTTAAAGCAAGTAAAGCAGTACGGCAAAAAAGTGAGTGACGGTTCCGCCAAGAACGAACAAGTGCCAGATGGCATGATGGAATTTGAAGCCTCTCCATACGTAAAAAACAGCGCCAACCGTGTACAGCACTCCGCCAATGACCAGTAGTATGACGCCTTTTGATGGAACGTTCTCGACGAGCGGGTTCCAGGCAAAAACAATTAACCAGCCCATTACCACATACAAAATGGTAGAGGCGAAGAGAAATTTCTTCACAAAAAAGGCTTTAAACACTGTTCCGCTGATGGCAAGGCCCCAAACAATTCCGAACAATGTCCACCCGAGCCAGCCTTTGACGGCAATGAATAAGAACGGGGTATACGTACCGGCAATGAAAAAGTAAATGGATGAATGATCCATCACTTCAAATACGTCTTTTGCTTTACCCGCAGGAAAACTATGAACTAAAGTCGACGAAGTATATAGAACAACCATTGTGACCCCAAAGAGCGTGAAGCTCACAACATGCCATGCATTGCCGTAAAGAGATGAAAAAACAATCAATAATACTAAAGCAGCAATACTTAAGAGCGCTCCAATGCCATGTGTAATGGAATTGGCGATCTCTTCTCCTTTAGAGAACGTATGGGTATTGGCCATCGTTTATCATTTCCTTTCAAAAAACTGAATCCGCCATTCGCTTAAAAGCAAAACGTTGTCAGCTCCTACAAAATAAAAGCATTTCTCATTTTCAAATTATAGCACACATCATAAAAAGGGGTCACATCTTAACCATGTCCTTTTTCAACATTTCCATGATGATTTATCGGCAAAGCCTTGATATATGTCATTTTCACTTATCGGCAGCCGCCGGAGAAATTGCTTTACGGGCGCCTGAAAATTGTCATGAGTTAAGGTTTAGTAAATAAATATATGGAGAATGCAGCTTGCAAATAAAGGGGGAGCATTTCCATGAAAAGAGAAGCCATTTTTGACGAAACGGGAACATACCGCTACTCGCTTTCGAGAGTGTGGGACGAGAACAATGACAGAAAAGTGACATTTGTGTTGCTTCATCCGGGAACGGCTGATGAATATAAAGAAGATGCAACGGCTAATAAATGCATATTACTTGCCAGACGATGGGGGTTCGGGTCGCTCGAAATTGTGACGCTGTTTGCCTATCAGACCAATCGCTACAATATATTAGATGAATTAACGAAAGAAGAGGCAGTCGGCTATGATAATGATCGCTATATTCAATATGCAATTGCTGATGCAGATTTGATTGTAGCAGCATGGGGAGAACATTCCTCTATTCACGGCCGGAATAACGACTTGCCTTCGTTGTTTGAAGGAAGAGGACTATTCTGTCTCGGAACGGCTCACCAGTACCATCCGCGCCATCCGCTTTTTGTACCATATAATGTCATGCTGGAGCGTTTCTATATACAGCCGGTTACACTTATCGATTATGATGATGTTGACGTAACAGATATGATCGAAATTAACACATTTGATCCATACAACACGATGGAGCCGACTCCACAAATCCGGGAAATTCGTTCACTTCCGCAGCAGGAAGCGGAGGAAGATTCCTGGCTGTTTTGTACAATGTGTTACGATGACTATCCAATGCATGGCGAATCGGTTTGCCACAGCTGCCATGAAAACAGAGAAAATCTATATGATTATATGATCTAGCAAGCGGCGGCGGGAATTTCTCCCTGTCGCTGTCCTTTAAATATGTGTTCAAAAAGGAGGACAAAAAGGACCGAGAAGTTCAAGGAAGCGCAGCTTTGAGTAACGGAGCGTATGGTGATAATACGTGAGTAACGGAAAAGCAAGCTGACGCAGAAATTCGACAGTCATTTTTCCCGGACTTTTTGAACAACCGCTTTTAGTGTGTGTTCAAAAAGGAGGACACATAAATCCAGGTTTCTGTACATATAAAAGGAAAAGAGCAATATAAAGGGGGAACCTGGATGGTGAGAATCGGGCAAGCGCTGCAGCGCATTGAACAAATTTATCATCAATTGAATGAGGAATGCTTTACGTATGTGGGGACGATTCTCCAAGAAGAAGCGGATGTAGATCAACGTTTATTAGATGAACTGGCAGAACTGTTGGGCTTTTTGAACAGTACCGATTTATATGATCAGCATTTGCTCTGGGAAATGATCAAGCTGCTCGATTATGGAAATCCCATTTATCAACTGGCCACGTGTAAAATGTTGACACTTGAAGGACTGGAAGACAAAATGGATGTTCTTGCAGAAGAAAAGCAAATCGTGGAAGAAACGCTGGCAAAAGTGTATTATGATCAGCGTCGTCATCTGCTGCAGAAATCCTGCAATCATTTAAAACAACTGGAAAGGCAGCTTCGAGCTTTGTTGTATGCAAAGTATCCCATTCATTAAAAAGGCCTTTTCACCTAAGATAGTCAAATGGTCGGATAAATTGTAAAAATACTTTTACAATTTATCCGTTAAACTGTAATAAAGGGTGAGTATACTAAGAACGGGTATTCAAACGGGAATGCCGTAAAATACGAAAAAGTCGTTGTGATTGTCCTACACCCTATTTTACAGCGGCACGAAAAAGTCCGGAACATAGAGTCCGGGCTTTTCATATTTAAAGAGAACAAGGCTTTAATTCATATTGTTTAACCAGTTTGATCGTAAATTTTTGGTTGATATCGCGGATTTCACAATACCCGCTGTGATATATATGAATAATAACATACTCTTTTCCATCATAAAGAACCTTCGAACCAATGCTCATGAAAATCCTCCTTTTTTTATGTTTATGCAATAAAAGTCAAGTATAAATAAGGATTTATCCTTGAATAAGGCAAAGGAAATGGATGATTAGTGAAATGAAAAGATTTATTTTGTGAAAATTCTAACTTTTATTCCATCCTATACCTTTCGACAAATTTCTTCAAGGGTAAATGAATTAATTTTACAAATTATTAATAAATCGTTTAGCGAACCTACTTTCTTTAGACAAATTTATGGGGATACATCCAACATGATTGAGCTCAATAGTAATAGTTATGACAGATAACGCTAGAGAATGACAAATTCATATAAAAATCTAGAAAGAAAAATAAAAGAAGTGGCTGTCCCATAATTCATGAAACAGGTCGCCAAACTAATTTTTTACTGAAAAGCCCCGTCGCAGAATTCATGACGGGGCCTTTCGGAGGATGACTCAAAAGATGTTTTTTGCACCTTTTGAATCATCGTCTTCTATTATTTCTTACTGCTTTTTACTTTTTGCCGTATTTTTATTCAAATCTTGCTTTTGCTGTATCGCTTCGGATATGGCAGCGGTTAAGCTAGCGCCGCCGGGAGCGTCATGACCTGCTTCCCACAGCATCATTCCACCGAATCCGTTATCGAGTGCGAGTTTTGTTTTTTGCTGCATCGTACTTCGACCGTTATAATGATATGTCATCCCGTTCACGACAGCGACATCACGCCAGGCATTGTCCGGGTTGCTGTCAACGATGGCAGCATATGAAAGTTGTTTGGCGGACTCGTTTTCGGGCTGTGCGTAAACCGGAACACCCAGCACGAGTTTTTCTTTCGAAAGACCTTGTTTCTCGAATAGTTCTTTCCAGTAATGAACGATGTTTTCCGCGAATGGATAAGGGGATAAGTTCGAAGCGTCATATCCGCCGTCCCATTGTCCGTCATAGGCCATGATGTTTACATGGTCCGTATAGTTGAACATGGACGGCTCAAACACAACCGCATTCACTTCCGTTCCGGTCACACTGTGGATTTTAGCATAGACCGCGATGGACAGCTCTTTATTGTGAGCATGGAGCTTTTGGCTCAACTCTTTCGTAAAAGCGCTCAATAACAGGGCATCCTTATTGGAACGAGGGTGTTCAAAATCGATGTCGATCCCGTCCAGATTTTCTCGCTCGGCTATGGCTGAAAGTTCATTCACTAATGTCGTGCGGGAAGCCGGATTGGCGATGGCCTCTTTGAAATAGCCGTAAGTTTCTCCGCCGTTCATATGGAACCAGCCGCCTACAGCAAGTATCGCTTTTGTGTCATGCTCATGTGCCAGCTTGACCATTGTCTTCAAATTATTTAAAGCCGTGTCTCCGTTCAATAATATATGCCCATCTTTCGTAGGGTGAGCGAAGGAGAAAATGACATGGGTTAACTTTGAGTAATCAACCGAGTTTGGGTTGCGATACTCCTGCACGTAGCCCATCAGCACTTTTGGCTGTGCGGGCTTCGGAGGTGTTTTCGCTTTAAGCTCTTTTTGGGATACTGGAGCCTGTAACGCTTTTTTGGATGTGGGCGCTTCTAACGCCTTTTGGTCTTCCTGATTGTTCGAAAAGAGCACTCCTGCCGTAAATCCGCCGGCAAACGTCATCATGATCACGAACATAAGAAGCATTTTGCGTTTTGTCACGATTCGTCTTCCTCTCTTAAACATTTAATCTTGTAACATTGTAGCAAAAAAGGGAGGTGGGGATTGATGGTACATAAACCCATTAGTATAGATCGATTTAGAAAGTTGGACATGACCAAAGAACGGTCATGTCCAACTTTCTAGACCTAAGCGGAGTGGATTCAAGATGCCTGGAAAGCCATTTATTAAGGAGGAAATACCGGAAATAAAAATAATCCATAAAATAAGAAAGAGTCTTTTTATAAAGAAACGAAAGAAGCGGCCCTGCCAATGGCGAAGCCGCAAAGAGTGGTGGATGTAAGCTTGCGCATGCAACAATGCAGAAATTTTTACGTTAAATCATGTCGCTCATGCTTTACTTAAATGTTTTTGTTTTGTTCGATTTTTTCATCGAGTTTACGCAAGTATTTCGCAGCGAATTCTTTTCCGCCTAATCCGAAGGAAAGACCGAAGGCAAGAGCCAGTCCACCCAAGATTAAGATAAAGGCCGCATTGACGATTGAATGGGCAACACCAAGCTGATCGAGTGCCATAAAGAAAGAGACAGTGATTACCGCGTACTTCGCAACGGATGATAACATGCGGAAAGATGGTCCGCTGACAAGGTTGGCCACAAGATTTTGCACCAAATTGCCGACATACAGGCCGACCGCTAAAATGACAAGGGCAGCAAACACATGCGGCAAGTAAGCAATGACACCGGCTCCAAGTGTGACAAGGAAATCCAAGTGAATAATTTGCAATGCTTCTACGACAAATAAGAAGACGATTAAGATTTGAACAAGTTTCCCAATGATTTGCGATAGCGTAATGACTGGGGTGGAACGAGTTCCTTTGCCGATCCCCATGTTTTTCAACAGTGAGTTAATACCAAGGCGTTCCAGCATGTTTGTTACAACTTGGGCCGTCCATTTTCCGATCCATAAACCGATCAACACTAATACGACGGCTGTAACGATATTTGGAAGCATTGTTAAAATGTCGTTCAGCATTGCAATGGCTGGTTCTGAAATGCCCCGTACATCTAACCGCTCCAATGCAGCGATGACCGTCGGAATCAAAATCAGGATATAGACGATATTACCGATGACAGCGGAGAGGGACGTTCCTTCAAATAATCTCCCTAACCCGAATTTAGCCGTCAATTTTTCGGTCCCGATCGTTTGTAAGAAGCCCGTCACCAAATCGCGTACAAGGCGGGCGATAAACCAGCCGATAAATAGAATGAGGGCAGCTGCCAGCAGTTTTGGCAAGAAAGCCAGTATATTTTCCATCATACCGGCGAAAGGACCGGCAATGCCGTCAATTTCAAGGGCTGACAGAACACCCGGCAAGAATAAGAACAGAGTAAAGTAGAACACAAGCTTAGCAACGCGATCGATGATATTTACCGCATCTGCTTCCGTTTTCGCTGCATTCACTTTCGTTAATGTTCTGCCGACACCCGCTGATTTTCCGGCTCTGCGGACAAGCATCGCAAGAAGGGACGCAATCACCCAGCCTGCCGCTAAAAGAAGAGCCGCTTTTAAAATGTTCGGAATCGCTCCGGTAATGGATGAAAGCATACCGACAAGCGGTGTAGCGATAAAGCTTAATTCCAAAATATTGAATACGATGATCAATACAAAGACAAGAGTCAAGTAATAGACGATTTTTCCGATGATTTTTTCCGGAGGATATCTTCGGTTATCCAGCCCCGAAAATAATTTGTTATCGAGTTTCGTTTTATGTAATAGTTTTTCCGTGCCGTTGCCGATCGCTTTTGCGATAATCCAGCCAATCAACAAAACGGCTAATGCCAATAAAAACTCCGGGAGCATCCCGGCGTAGTCGGACCAATCCGTCCACACGTAAGTTTGATTCATCTGCTTCACTCCTTGTTTGTGTTGTATGGTAGTTGTTACCCTAAATGAGACAGATGTTAAACCTTAATTTTTTTCAGCCTTGCCGCAATGGATGTTTCCCTCCCTGGAAAAACGCCAAGACCTTAATTGGATATAGCGTAAATTTGAAATAACGAATATAATTTGTGTTAGGTAAACTTTTTGTCCCGGTATTAAATGAACGGCATAAAGTGGATATTCCGTTAAGGAAGAACTTCATATGGTATTGGAATTGGTGTAGTCGTTTCATAACGAGTACTTAAAAGGGAAGCCGGTGCAAATCCGGCACGGTCCCGTCGCTGTAAAGGGGAGTCCTATGCAAAAAGTCACTGGATCATATCCGGGAAGACGCATGGAGATGATGAACCTGAGTCAGAAAACCTGCCCGTTCTAAAAACGCTGTTAGACCTACGGGAGATGGGGAGGTGTTAGAGTGCTGGGAGACCAATTTATTCTTAAATAATAGGCATTTCTAACCTGTTTGTTCTGGTTGGAAATGCTTTTTTTTATGGCTTTTTTTGATAATAGAAATTCTATATTGAAGGTGAGAAAACGTGTTTGTAAAACAATCTAATTTATTCCGATCTTTTATTGGGCTGTTAGTCATTCTAGCAATCTTTGTAACTGGCTGCAGCAACGCAGCAAACGATCAAGACAATGCATCAGACAAAGATCAAGCAAAAGTTGTTACTTTTTCCTGGTCTGGAGATATAGGAGACTTAAATCCACATACATATTTTCCTAATCAGTGGTTTTCGCAGGCTATGGTATATGAATCTCTTGTTTACTATGGTGAAGGCGGAGAAATTAAGCCTTGGCTGGCGGAGAGCTGGGATATATCGAAAGATGGGAAAGAATATGTATTTCACCTGAGGGAAGATGTTACATTTTCCGATGGTTCACCATTTAATGCAGCCATCGTCAAGAAAAACTTTGATACTGTTTTAGCTAACGCCCCGCAGCATGAATGGATGGAATTGATAAACCAAATCAAAGTGACAGAAGCAGTGGATGAATTCACATTTAAACTGACTTTGCACAATCCGTATTACCCGACTCTTCAAGAACTCACTTACATCAGGCCTTTAAGATTTGTAGGAGAAGCGGCTTTTCCAGACAGCCAAAATACATTTGAAGGGCTCAAAGAACCGATTGGCACAGGTCCGTGGGTATTGAGCGAATATAAGAAAAATGAAGAGGCTGTATTTACAAGAAACGAAAAGTACTGGGGGACTAAGCCAAAAGTAGACAAGGTGGTTGTAAAAGTCATTCCTGACGGTGAGTCTAGAGTTTTAGCTTTTGAGAAAGAAGAAATCGATTTTATTTTTGGCAACGGGGTCATTAGCCAAGATTCATTCCAGTTTCTAAAGGAATCGGGAAAATATGAAACGAAATTATCAGAACCTACAGCTACAAGGGCGATGCTTTTTAATACGAACAGAGAAGCGCTCAAAGACATTAAATTACGGTTAGCTCTCCAACATGCTTTTAATAAACAGGCTGTGATCGATCATATCTTTTACGGGACGGAAAAAAAGGCTGACACTTTGTTTGCGCCTACCATTCCTTACACAAAGATTGATGTAAAACCGTATGAATACGATGCTGAAAAAGCGAAACAGTTATTGGATGAAGCGGGATGGAAACAAGTAGAAGGAAAACCATTCCGAAAGAAGGATGGGGAGACATTACAACTGGAATTAATGTTTATTAGCACAGATAACATCCAAAAGGCGATTGCCGAATATGCCCAAGGTGAGTTTAGAAAATTGGGGATCGATATTAAGTTGATTAGTAAGGAAGAAGAGAATTTTTGGACAACAGCGAATGAGGGCGGTTTTGATTTATTATTTACGGCAAGCTGGGGTGTACCGTTTGATCCACATTCCTATTTATCTGCTATAACGACAGCTTCAGAAGGTGGAAGTCCGGATCATAAAGCTCTATTAGGGCTGCCGGTAAAGAAAGAATTAGACGGAAAAATCAAGGAAGTCTTATTAAGTACAGACGAAGTAAAAAGAAACATGTTATATAAAGATATTTTAACTACATTGCACGAACAAGCTGCTTACTTACCAATCTCTTATCAGTCCAATGCAGCAGTGTATCATAAAGATTTGAGCGGAGTAAATTTCTTGCCTCAAGAATATGAGGTGCCTTTCACTTCAATTGATGTTAATTGAAGGGGGGATATGTTTAAGGAGCATTAAATGGGTTGGTTTATTGTTAAACGTCTTACAAGCTTAATTCCAATATTATTTGGAATTTCCTTCATTACTTTCATCCTGATCCACTTAACTCCCGGTGATCCGGCAACAGCTTACTTAAGGGCATCACACATTCCTCCTACGGATGAGGCAGTGGCTGCCCTTCGAGTGGAGCTGGGGCTGGACAAGCCTCTTTATGTCCAGTATTTAGAGTGGTTAGGAAACGTGATTCAATTGGATTTAGGAATGTCGTATGTATCGAAGAAATCTGTATGGGATGAGATTGTGTTACATTTTTTCCCGACAGCTCAGCTGACATTTGCTTCATGTATTCTTATTCTTGTTATTAGTTTGCCGGCAGGCGCGATTTCTGCTATTTATAAGGGGAAATTGGTTGACCAGTTGAGCAGAATCGTTGCCTTTGTTGGTGTCTCGATGCCTGCTTTTTGGTTCGGATTTCTCTTAATCTATTTTTTTTCCGTACAGTTAGACTTATTTCCCGTATTGGGAAGAGGGACCGCCGCTCATCTAGTGCTACCTTCCCTGACATTGGCTTTTCCTTATATATGTACGTATATGCGGCTGCTTCGGGCCAGTATGCTGGAAAATTTAAATGAGCCGTTTGTCATGTATGCCAGAGCGAGAGGTTTGCGCGAAAGATTAATCGTTGGCGGGCATGTTTTAAAAAAATCTTTATTGCCGATGTTGACCGGACTTGGTATGAGCCTCGGGAACATGCTGAGCGGAGCTGTTATTGTTGAAACTGTTTTTGCTTGGCCCGGCATGGGACATTTATTTGTCACGTCTATTTTAAGCAGGGATTATCCGATGATTCAGGGGTGTTTATTGTTTATGGGTGTGATTTTTGTAGTTTGCAATCTTCTCGTAGATCTTGCCTATGCTTTCCTGGATCCCCGCATACGATGGGAAGGAGAGAGAGAATAGTGTTGCAAAACGTGAAACATAAGCTGCTGTCACATAAGCTTATGATGGTCAGCAGTATGATTCTTTTCTTCATGACAGTACTGGCTCTTTTTGCTCCTTTTTTCGCTCCTAATGATCCGAATCTGATTGATATCACTCGTAAACTGCAAGGGCCTTCTTCCCAATTTCCATTGGGGACCGATCATTTAGGGAGAGATATACTGTCTCGATTAATCTATGGGACAAGGACCTCGTTAGGTGCGGCTTTCCTTATCATGGGGCTGACGATGATGATTAGTATCCCGCTTGGTATATATGCGGGTTTTAGAGGCGGTAAGGTTGATAATCTCTTCATGAGAATGTGTGATATTCTCATGGCATTTCCAAGCTTTCTTCTATCCTTAGCTTTGGTCGGAATCATGGGTCCGGGTCTTTTCAATCTAATTTTGGCGATGGTGCTTGTCCAATGGGTTTTTTATGCTCGCGTCATTCGAGGGATGGTTCTTAGTGTAAAGAAGCAAAACTTTATCTTAGCGGCCCAAGTATGCGGGACATCAAAGCTGGCCATTGTTATTAAACATATTTTTCCCGCCATTATCTCTCAAGTTATTGTATTAGCTTTCATGGACATCGGAGGAATTATTTTAGCTGTTTCTGGTCTCTCCTTTTTAGGTCTTGGCATACAGCCGCCAGGGGCAGAGTGGGGAATGATGATTAATGACAGCAAGCCATTTTTTAGAAATAACCCTTCATTGATGCTGTATCCGGGTATGATGATCTTAGTCGTCGTGATCGCTTTCAACTTGTTCGGCGAGGCATTAAGGGATGCTCTCGATTCGAGAAAAGAATAGAAGGGAAAATGGAAGATGTTATGGAATCATCTGTCGGCAAAACAAAAAGCTTGGAGAGAAAGTATGTCTTTCTCTCCAAGCTTTTTGTATTTTATATAGAGATGCTGAGTAGTTACCTCTTTTACTATTTTATGAGTAAGTCTAAGTTTTGTAGATTTTTGCATCAAAGCGTTGCTTTAATATAATGATTTTGAAATCATTTGAGTAGTGTTTAACAGTAAAGGGATATGTTGTTCCATCGATTCTTTATTCCATCGAAAGAATGGCCCGGAAATAGAAATGGCCCCAATGACTTTTCCTTTTGCGCCAAAGATAGGAGCTGATAACGCAGCTACATTCTTCGTGAGTTCTTCTTCATTTATTGAGTACCCGGTATTGACAATCGCTTCTAGTTTTTGCCGAAGTGTTTTTCTTTCTCCCTCTGGAAGGAGGCTTAGTACTTGTTCCTGTAAATCTTCACTAAGGAATGCCAAAATCACCCGTCCGCTTGACCCAAGGTGCAGTGGAATCCTATTCCCAACTCCTGCTCTTCTGCTTATTTCCTGCTTGCTTTCATATTCAACCACACACATTCTAATCATGCCTGTTAACATATACAATCCTACGGTTTCCTGAGTTTCATCTCTTAACTTAATTAATTCGGGATCCATTAAAGAAATGATAGGTACATCAGTAATGACTTTATTTGCATAATCAATAAAAACTGTACCAAGTGAATATTTTTTTGAATCTATATCTTGAAATACCATACCTTCCATTTTCAACGTAGTGAGCAGACGATGTGTGATAGGAGGAGAAATATTAAGATTTTCGCTGATATCTTTTATTCCTTGTGGACCGCGTGCTTCATTTAAATAATTGATAATTTTGATTGCACGCTGCACCGTAGATGAAATTTTTGAGCTCATAAATAAAATCCTCCGATTAAATTCCATTCCAAATTAATTATTAAAAATATTATATCATACCCAGATAATGAGCCAACTATATAGATCGATTTAGAAAATTCGATATGACCAAAGAACGGCCATGCCTTTTTCATATTTACAAAAATGTATCAGTTTCAAAGAAGCAAAAGCCAATTTTTTGAGCGAAAAAGTGATTGACTTTTCAGAAAACTACCTTTAAATTCATATTATAGGAATTCGGATTCCTATAATATGAATTAATAACAAGGAAATCGTCGAAAGGAAGTGAATTAGTGATTTGAAAACTGATTATTTTATGAAGAACCTCGTTCGGTAAACAGGTAGAAAAAGTAAAAGCAAGCATATCGCAGCATAGTACATGGTTAATCATTAACATGAAACACTTATTAGGAGGGAATTTTATGAGTACAGAACTATTAATATCTAATTCTATAAAAGCTGAAATTGGTGCAATGCCAGATACAAAAGGTTTGAATTTTTTTAAGGAAGATCTCAATCTACCTTTTACTCTAAAACGTTATCTTTCTAAAGAAGATTATGATCGCGCCCTATCTTACTTAACAGAATTAGGTGAAATAGCCGGAACACGTTTAGATGAGTTATCTCGTACTGCGGATAAGCATACTCCCGAGTTAATTGCTTTCAATGGGAAGGGGGAGCGTGTAAACAAAGTTGACTACCACCCAGCTTACAAGGAAATGGAATATTTAGGATATAGCAAATTTGCTCTCGTTGCTATGTCACATAAACCAGTACTAGGGTTTTCGACGAAACTTCCACACGTACTAAAGTACGCATTTTGGTATTTGTTTGTACAATCCGAGTTTGGTCTAGCTTGCCCGATGAGTATGACAGATTCTGCTGCGCGTGTTTTAAGGAAGTTTGCTGACCAAGAAATGCAGCAAACCTATTTACCTCATATGACGAGTACAGATATGAATGAATTATGGACGTGTGCCCAATTTATGACTGAAAAGCAAGGTGGGTCTGATGTTGGCGCTAACACGGTAACGGCAAAGAAAGTTGGCGATCAGTGGGAGCTTTGGGGCGATAAATGGTTCTGTTCCAATGTATCAGCAGACCTTGCGCTAGTTTTGGCTCGTCCTGAAGGTGCTCCTGAGGGCACGAAAGGTCTTGGAATGTTTTTAATGCCGAGAAAATTACCGGATGGATCTCTAAATAAGTTCAGAATCAATCGTATAAAAGATAAGTTTGGAACACGCGACATGGCTTCGGGTGAAGTAGCGTTTGAAGGAGCGGTCGCTTATGTTGTGGGGGATATTACAAATGGTTTTAAGCAAATGATGTCGATGGTAAATTCCTCTCGATTATCGAACGCCGTACGTTCTACTGCCATGATGCGAAGAAGCTTTTTGGAAGCGCTCGTTTCAGCTCGGGGCCGAGTAGCATTTGGCAGCTCTATAGCCGAAAAGCCGCTTATGAAAGAAACACTTTTTGAATTATTACTAGATTCCGAAGCAGCTGCGGCTATGACATTCTTCACGGCTTCTGTTTATGATAAAGCCGATCAAGGCAGCAAAGCCGATGAAAAGCTATTACGAATTTTAACGCCATTGTTAAAAGGATACATTTGTAAACGAGCTAGAAATTCTACCTCTGAGGGGATGGAAGCAAGAGGAGGAAACGGATATATCGAGGATTGGGTTGAACCGAAACTTGTGCGTGATTCTTATGTAGGTTCTATTTGGGAAGGAACGACAAATATGGTGGCCTTAGACGTAGTAAGAGCGTTAGTGAAAGATCAAGCAGGGGAGATCTTTTTTAACACCATTTACAATTCCATAGATAGCATCTCTGATTGTTTGGCGCAGCAGACTGGGAAGGTCCTTCTGCAAGTTACCAATAAAATTGAATTGCAAGCGAAAAGAATAATGAATTTGAATGAGCCGGAGAGGGAATTGCCTGCTAAACAATTAATGAACCGTATGTATCATGTCTTTGCAGCAAGTCTTTTACTAGATGAAGCTTCTGTGCAAATTACAGAACAAGGAAACTACCGTAAATTATATATGACTTTGCAGTATATACATCGTCATTTGCTTACGAATGGTTTTGATGATTTTAGCTACTCTGATCCATCGTTATTGCAATGGTTTGATGCTATTGTGGATTGGGATCAAGTTCCAGATCAGGCTGTAGAAGCTTTGTTAAAACATGTACAACAATCTGTGAAACTCTAAACAATCAATCTCTACCATAAGGTGTATGACAACGATAAAGAATAGAGGCGAGTATCATGACTAAAGCATTAAGCGGGATTAAAGTTCTTGATTTAAGTCGGGTGGTGGCTGGTCCAACTTGTACTAGTATGTTGGGAGATTTGGGTGCAGATATCATTAAAGTAGAAGGACCGGAATTAGTAGATGAAACGCGGACGTGGTTTCCTCCTGATGTTGAGGAGATAAGTTTGTATTTTATGGCCGTTAATCGAAATAAACGGGCAATCACAGTGGATTTAAAGACAGAAAAGGGAATTCAAATCATTAAAAAACTCCTCAAGGAAGCGGATGTTGTAGTAGAAAATTTTAAAACAGGGACAATGGAACGGTTAGGGCTGGGCTATGAAGAATTAAAAGCGTTAAACCCTAAATTAATTCACTGCTCCATCACAGGATTCGGGCATACAGGACCTTACAAGCATTTGCCGGGATATGACTTTATTGCTCAGGGGATGAGCGGGTTTATGAGTGTGAATGGTACACCAGATGGTGAACCTACAAAGGCTGGTATCGCTATGGCCGACTTATACACAGGTCTATATGCCGTCATTAGCATATTAGCCGCTTTGCAGGCAAGAAATCATACAGGGCGCGGCCAGCATTGTGATATTTCCCTTTTGGATTCCATGGTATCTTCATTGCTTAATATCGGGACAGGGTTTTTAAATACAGGGAACCTTCCTGTACGATATGGGAATCAACACCCGACCCTTGTTCCCTATCAGAATTTTAACACAAAAGATTATGAGATTATTATTGCAGTAGGCAACGACGGACAGTTCGAGCGTCTTTGTTCCTTACTAGAGGTGGATGAGCTATCTCGTGATGAGCGTTTTGCAACAGCCAGCGCACGCATCATGAATAGGGAAGCATTAATTCCTCGGATACAAGAAGCACTGTTAACGAAAACAGCAGATGAGTGGCTTACGGCTTTCCAGGAAAATAATATTCCTTGTGGTCCTATCAATACGTTAGATAGAGTGTTTGAAGATAAGCAAGTACTTGAAAGGCAAATGATACAGGAAGTTGAACATCCACAAGTTGGAATGGTTAAACTTTTAGGTTCACCTCTCAAACTTTCAGATACACCTGTTACAATTGAAAGGCATCCTCCTTTACATGGGGAGCACACTGAAGAAGTATTGTTAGAGTTAGGATATGATAGCCAAGAAATTGAATCGCTCATGGAGGAAAAGGTTATTAACATGAAAATAGCCTCCTCCTCATCCATTCCTATCAACCAGTAGTGTTTAAAACATAAAAAAGATAGCGTTTACAAAAAACGTTGTTTTTGATAACCGAGTTAAATTGTTAACAAGTATGTATAAAAAGGGCGGTGTTTTGATGGATAAAAGTGTATCAGGATCAGGTCGGACTTGGATTTTAGTTTTCGTCGCTTGCTTTTTAGGTCTTGTGGTAGATGGCATGGACTTAATCATGCTTTCGATAACGATGCCTAGTCTAATGGAAGAGTTTAATATTGGTAAGGCAGATGCAGGGCTCATTGCTACATGGTCCTTAGTGGGTATGGCCGTCGGCGGAATCGGTGGTGGTTGGTTATCTGATCGATTTGGCCGGGTAAGAATGGCAACCTGGATGATGGTTCTATTTTCTATCGGTACAGCATTACTTGGACTTGCCCAAACATATGAGCAATTTATCGTTATTCGTTTTATTTCTGCTATTGGGATCGGGGCGGAATATACGATCGTTACGATGCTTATGGCTGAATATGTCCCTACGAAAAAAAGAACGACGATCTTAGGTACACTACAAGCAGCATATTCATTAGGATATTTAGTGGCAGCTTTATTGGCAGGTGCAATCTTGCCTGAATACGGATGGCGGCCTCTTTACTTTATCGCTATTGTGCCAGTTCTTTTGGCAATTTATATCAGATACAAGATTCCAGAACCTCAAGGGTGGCAAGAAAGAGCGCAAGCGCAAAAACAACAAAAGGGTAAGAAGAAAAACGAGTGGACTGCGATCTTCAAAGATTCAAAAACAAGAAAGATTTTTATATTATGGGGCATTACTGCGACCTTCTTACAATTTGCTTATTATGGTGTTGGTACCTGGCTGCCAACGTATATTGTAGCTGACTTAGGTTTTGATTTTAAAAAGATGACGGGGTATCTTGTAGGAACCTACACAGCCGCAATCTTAGGCAAGATCGTTACAGGTTGGCTGGCAGATCGATACGGTCGAAAAACGATGTTTATTGTTGGTGGTTTCTCTACTGCCCTTCTTTTACCAATCGTTTATCTTTATAATTCGCCGACTAACATCATTCTGTTACTTACTTTACTAGGTTTTCTATATGGTATGCCATATGCGGTCAATGCCACATACATGAGTGAGAGTTTTCCCACACATATTCGTGGTACAGCTGTAGGGGGATCATATAACGTTGGTAGAGTCGGGTCAGCGATGGCTCCATTTATGATCGGTGTCATTGCGGAATACCAATCAATCGGATTCGGCTTAGCTACTCTAGGTATTGCCTATGTCTTAGCAGCCCTTATTCCTGCACTGTTTATCCGGGAAAAAATGTATGACCCATTTGAAAATAAAGAAAGTGTTCCGATCGAACAAAAGGAAAGCGTTTTCGAAAGCCGTTCTATGTAAGCATTTTAATAATAAATTTTTTACTTCATTAGTACGAAGACATAGTATGTACACTAAAACTTATGATTCCAGGGAGAACAATCATTTAAATAGGAGGGAATACGATGAACAGTCTTGTTGTAGTAGGTTCAGGCGTTATGGGACGCGGAATTGCTTATGTTGGAGCGGTAGGCGGTTTCACCGTTACGTTGGTTGATGTCAATGAAGCTGCACTTAAAAATGCTGAAGCTGAACTGAACACTATTTTTGAAAAAGCTCTCTTAAGGGGGAAACTTTCCAATGGACAGCAGCAGAAGGCAAAAGCGAACTTGTCTTATTCAACCGATCTGCAAAAAGCCGCATCTTCTGCTGATGTCATTATCGAAGCCGTTCCTGAAAAAGCCGAAATTAAAAGACAGGTGTTTGAAACGATGGAACAATTTGCACCAGTTCATTGCCTTTTTGCAACGAATACCTCCACGATGAGCCCGACAGAAATTGCTTCCTATGCAAAACGGCCTGCTCTGACTATCGCCATGCACTTTTTTAACCCGGTACATAAAATGCCGCTTGTCGAAATTATTCGAGGTCTTGAAACAAGTGATGAAACTGCGGAAGCTATCAAAAAAATGGCGGAACAGATGGGGAAAGAAACGGTTGTCATTAATGAGTTTCCTGGTTTCGTGACGAGCCGTATCAATGCGCTAGTTGGTAATGAAGCTTTTTATATGCTTCAAGAAGGACTTGGAACACCAGAAGAAATTGATAAAGCGATCAAACTCGGGCTTAATTACCCAATGGGCCCCTTTGAAATGGCAGACTTGGTCGGTCTTGATGCACGATTAAACAATTTGAAATATTTACATGAAAAGTTGGGTGAAAAATATCGCCCGGCTCCATTACTTGAGCAGTATGTAAAAGCAGGACGACTTGGACGCAAATCAGGTAAAGGTGTCTATGACTATATACAGAAAGAAGAGTTGGTTGGAAAATGAGAGAAGTAGTGATTGTAGACGCTGTAAGAACACCAATTGGGAGGTATAAAGGTGCGTTAAAAAGTGTGCGGCCGGATGATTTGGGAGCCGTTGTCATTAAGGCACTTATTGAACGCAACCCTAATCTGCCTCCAGAGCAAATTGAGGATGTCATTTTCGGCAATGCCAACCAGGCTGGTGAAGATAATCGCAATGTGGCGAGAATGTCAGCCTTATTAGCCGGACTCCCTGTCAGTGTGGGCGGAACAACCATTAATCGGTTATGCGGGTCAGGTCTTGATGCTGTTATGTATGCTGCCAGATCCATTACGGCAGGCGAAGGAGACATTTACATTGCTGGCGGAACGGAAAGCATGACGAGGGCTCCTTACGTCATGGCGAAACCAGAAAATGATTTTCCTCGAGGTGCAATAGAACTTCAGGATACAACGATTGGCTGGCGTTTTACGAATAAAAAGCTGGAAGAGATGTATGGAGCGGATTCCATGCCGCAAACAGCGGAAAACGTAGCTCAATGCTGTTCGGTGTCTCGGGAAGATCAAGATCAATTTGCATTTCAAAGTCAGCAAAGAGCAAAACAAGCATTCGAAAATGAACGTTTTGCGAATGAAATGGTACCGGTCCGTTTTATAGACCGAAAAGGGAATGAGGTAGTTGTCGAGCGGGATGAACATCCGCGTCCGGATACAACGATTGAAAAGCTGAGAAAACTAAAACCCATTTTTGAAGGCGGCACTGTAACGGCTGGTAATGCTTCCGGTGTAAATGACGGAGCTTCAGCCTTGCTGTTAATGAGTGCAGAAAAGGCGAAGGAATTCGGATTAAAACCTCTAGCCCAATATGTTATCGGTGCAGTTGCCGGCCTGAAGCCAGCGGTTATGGGACTTGGCCCTATTTATTCAACCCGTAAAGCATTAGAAAGAGCAAATTTGAGAGTGGGCGATATTGGACTTGTCGAATTAAACGAGGCGTTCGCTTCCCAATCACTTGAGTGTATCCGCCAATTAAAGTTGGACCCGGAAAAAGTGAATGTAAACGGTGGTGCGATTGCGTTCGGCCATCCGCTGGGCGCAAGCGGGGCACGTATTTTAACAACACTGCTTCATGAGATGAAAAAGCGAAATGTCCAGTATGGACTTGCCACCATGTGTGTCGGTGTCGGACAGGGTATATCAGTAATCATAAAAAACACAGAGAATTAAAAATAAGGGAGTGACCTAAAAGGGAAAAACATCCCCTTTTGGGTCACTCCCTTGCAAAATGGACAATAATACAAAGGATTTTGATTAATGGCCCATTTTGCATAAAATCAAACATGTTTTGAAGTTATGGGACATTGCCTATTGTTCTATGAAAAGGAGAGAATGTTCATGTCTAACGTTATATATAGAGTGGAAAATTACATCGGTTATGTAACAGTGAATCGTCCGGAAGTATTGAATTGTTTTAATTATGAGACCCTTATTGAACTTCAAGAAGCTGTGGATGCGATTTATGCTAACCAGGACATCCGTGTGGTTATTTTCACAGGAGCAGGTGACAAAGCATTTAGCGCGGGTGTAGATTTGAAAGAAAGAAAGACATTAAATGAAACGCAAGTAAGAAGAAATGTCAAAGCCATTCGAGATGTGTTTAACAGTATTGCAGGGCTTCCCCAGCCGACCATTGCCGCCGTTAATGGTTATGCATTGGGTGGAGGGCTTGAATGGCTATTGTCTTGTGACTTTGCCATAGCAGCCGAAGGTGTATCAGTAGGACTAACGGAAACAAGTTGGGCTATCATACCGGGCGCTGGCGGTACACAGCGGCTGCCGAGACTAATCGGTGAAGCAAAAGCGAAAGAGCTTATTTTTACTGCTAAAAAGTTGACAGCGGAAGAGGCACTTGATTTAGGCATTCTTTTGAAAGTGGTGCCGCGTACCGAACTGCAAGCTGTCTGTGAAGAATTGGCTGCAGACATGATGAAAAATGGTCCGGTTGCATTAAAACAAGCGAAATATGCCATCACTCAGGGAATGAATACGGATTTGCAAACAGGGCTTGCCATTGAGGCAAAGGCATATGAGCTGACAATTCCTACAGAAGACCGATTAGAAGCCCTTAATGCGTTTAGTGAACGGAGAAAACCGCAATTTACAGGTCAATAAGTTAGAGTTATTTATAAACTATAAGCGGTTTAAAAAGGCGCTGACCCATAAGTCCGAAAAAGGAAGGGAATCTTGTTTTTGTCAATTAACCTTTGATTTTATTGGATTTCCCATGAGGGTTCATTTTCAGGAGGGTGACTCAAAAGCAAGTTTTTTGTGCTTTTGAGTCATCCTCTTTTATACTTGTCTAGAAAATTGGACATGACCAAAGAACGGCCATGTCCAATTTCTTAGACTTAAGCGGCTGTCTCCTCCTTGCGGGGTTGGTGCCATCCTCTTAGGTGAGAACCCTTGAGGGCCTATTCAAGTTGTCCGGATAACCGATTGTGAAAGTCTCTCGGTGGGATGAAGATGTGTCGAGTTTTTAAGTGGAATATATAAATGAATGTATAATGAAACTTAAGTTTGTTTAATAAAAGCTAAGTTTAGAAGAATAGACTCGGGAATTTCTACAATAACGGGACGGGAGAAGATACATATGCGAAGCTATTTGATCTTGCTGATGTGCGGATTATTTTTAATTCAATATTTTGTTCAAAGCCGCTGGCTGGAATACGTGGTTGTGGTCATGGCGTTTGCTGCTTTTGCAGGAAGCGTTACGAAAGCCAGTTCTATGCCAAGATGGCTAGGAATGATCATGATGGGATCGGGAATGGTGTTAGAGTTTCAAAAAGGAGGGGGAATCGAAGGAATCAGCCGGGGGATGTCCATGAATCTTCCGTTGCTAACCCTTGTCATTTTGGTTCCGCTTCTTTCGCTTCCTTTGAAACTCGATGGAGATTTTGAAATTATCCATGCGGTGTTACGCCGTTTGAAGCACCATCCTCGAAAGCTTTTTGCAGGTATTACAAGCGTAGTGTTCCTGTTGGGGCCTATTTTAAATCTAGGCTCCATACGCGTTGTCGATGATTTACTTAAAAATCTCAAGCTTCCTTCTGTTATTCTCGCTAAGAGTTATTTAGTAGGCTTCTCAACAACGATGGTCTGGTCGCCTTATTATGCGTCTGTCGGCTTGGTTCTTTACTATCTGAAGGTTCCGATGGGGGAGTATTTGCCCTATGGAATTGGGATGGCTTTTCTTTTCCTATTTGCAGGAAACGTCATATTTTGGATTTGGTCACGCCGTCATCCTATCGGTCATGAAGAGCCTGTTACCGAACAATCGTCGAATATTAGAATAAGCCATCTACTCCGTTTAGGATTAAAAATTGCAGGGTTTATGAGTATTACCTTGTTAGTGGAATATCGGACTCAATGGTCAATGCTTGTAATCGTTAGTCTTTTTTCTATCGCATTTCCTTTATTATGGGGAATCGTAACGAAAAAATGGAAATTGCTTCTCTCACAGTTGATCGACTTTCGGGATAAGGGTGTACCAATCATGAACAATGAAATTTTACTTTTTACGAGTGCAGGGCTTTTAGGTGCTTCTTTGCAAGACACTAGCTTTGGCAGTGGAATTAAATACTTCCTTAACAGCATGGCGCATCAATCGTTCCTCTTGTTTGCGATCGTAGTGATGGCAATTGTGATTATCATGTCCTTTGCAGGGATACATCAGCTAGTCACCGTTACCGCTTTGGTCACTCAAATGAATGCTGTGGAACTGGGGACAACCACTCATGTACTCGCCATGCTTTTGATGCTTTCGTGGTCAGTGTCATCGGTCCTAAGTCCATTAAATCCACTGAATTTGCTGGTAAGCAGGCTTTCAGGTTTTTCAGGAATTGAAACCGGAATTCGTATGAACGGGGTGCACCTATCGATTGTCACATTAATTGGTTTACTAGTTATCACCATGATTCATTAGATTTGGGATAAATGCGGGTATGCTATGATAAATGGTTCAAAAGCAGCAGGAGGAGAGCCGCATGAAAACACATGTAAAAAGAAGAGATGACATCCGTATCTGCTTCCGCTTTGGCTGCATTCACTTTCGTTAATGTTCTGCCGACACTTGCTGATTTTCCGGCTCTGCGGACGAGCATCGCAAGAAGGGACGCAATTACCCAGCCTGCGGCTAAAAGAAGAGCCACTTTTAAAATGTTCGGAATGGCTCCCGTAATGGATGAAAGCATACCGACAAGTGGTGTGGCGATAAAGCTTAATTTAAAGATGTTAAATACGATGACTAAAGGATAAACCTCAAATTATGCAATGAGATTTTTTGACAAAAAAATACAAGAGAATACCTTACAAAATATGTAAGGCAACCTTACAACATTGGTGAAGAAGCCATTTAGGTGTGGGATAATCTGATTAATAGTTCAAGTGTTAAGGTGTTACGGCAGTAAAGAGGAAAGAAATCATATACAGAGAAAGGAAGGTACGTTCGTACATATCTATGTTTTGCCATTTTGAAAAAACAAGGATAATGGAGGGAAGTTATGAAAGCAAAAATCACCTATCTTTTAGCAGCGATCGCACTAACCATTGCTCTAACCGCATGCTCCAGTCAATCGACGAATAAGAGCGAAGAAGGCTCTAACAATCCACCATCGAAGGATGGAGGTACACTGATTGTTGGAATCGAATCTGAGACAGATGTGCTAGATCCTCATCGAGCGGGTGGATGGGTAACGATGAGAGTGAATAATCAAATGTACGAACCGCTTATCGGAGAAGATTTAAGCAAATCATCAGAGGAAGCACCGGTACCAGAACTCATTCCTGTTTTGGCAAAAGAATGGGAGGTATCAGAGGATGGAAAAGTGTATACGTTTCATTTAAGAGAAGGCATTAAGTTCCATGACGGGACCCCATTTAATGCCCAGGCTGTTGAGTTCAATGTGAAAAGATTAACAGATAAAAGTTTTGAATATTATGATAAGTTAGGTGCAGCAAGAACGTTTAGAACATGGAAATTTTTCGAAAGTGTCAAGGCGGTAGATGAAAATACACTTCAAATGACCTTATCACAACCGTTTTCAGAGTTTCCTAGAATGCTCGCACAAATCAACTCTTTGCAAATCATTAGCCCTGAAGCAATCAAAAAATATGGAAATGACGGTTTAGGAGAACATCCAGTCGGTACAGGACCATTCAAGTTTGAAAAGAGGACAAGAGGTGAAGGAATCACGCTCGTAAAAAATGAGGATTACTGGGGAACGAAGGCTCATCTTGATAGCGTTGTGTTTAGACCGCTTTCTGATTCCGCGAGCCGCGTCTTGGCGATTCAAAACGACGAAGTGGATATTATTGCCGTCCCGCCGCCGGACGCGATCGAGAATTTAAAACAAAAAGGATATGAGATTGTTTCCGGAACGCCGCCTCATGTATGGTACATGACCTTTAATTTTGAAAATGACATCATGAAAAACCAAAAAGTTCGTCAGGCCATCAATTATGCGATTGATCGGGAAGGCATTGCCAATGAGTTGTTAAAAGGAACGGTCCATCCGGCCTACACGATTCAAAGTCCAGGAAACATGGGCCATGATCCGAATGAAAAATGGTATGAATATGACCCGGAAAAAGCAAAAGAATTACTCGCAGAAGCAGGATACAAAGACGGTTTCACGACGACTTTACGGACATCAGTCGATGGTTCGGGGCAACTTCTTCCTGTCGATATTGCGGAGTGGATCCAACGGGATTTGAAAAAAGTCGGCATTGATTTGAAACTGGATACTAAAGAGTGGATTTCTTATTTTTCCCAATATAATGAAGGGATGCCGAATGATGTAGGAATGAATCAAATGTCTTCAGGCCGAACAACGCCATACTTTTTAGCTATGGTGGCACATTCACAGTTCAAGGCACCTGGCGGCTTTAACTCAGGTAAATATATCAATTCGAATCTGGATAAAGTGATGGATGCGGCTTCAACCTCCGTTAATGAGCAAGAAGCGTTGGAACAATGGAAAAAGGCTGAAGCAATGATTATGGAAGATGCGGCTTTCGCACCGATTGTAAATGACTCTGCACCTTATGTCGTCCATTCAAGAGTGAAGGATTTTGTCGTACCTGCAGAAGAATGGTACACATTGGCACCGGTTTGGCTTGGAAAATAATGGCAGTAGGATGGCCTAAGAGGTTGAAAAGCATACCTTTTGAGTTATCCTCCTGAAGGGGCCCGTCATGAGAATCCAGTAAAATCAAGCATTCAGTGACGAGTCCTTTCAGTAAAAGAATGTTGGTGTCCTATTTAGAATTCATGAGACAGCCATTTTATCTTAAATCAAAGCGGGGGTGACTGAATGTTTCGATATACGTTTTCTCGAATGGTCTCTACCATTCCGGTATTGTTTGGTGTTACGATTATCGTCTTTTTGCTCATTCAATTAATTCCCGGAGATCCTGCACGGACCATTTTAGGCGGTGAAGCGACACCAGAAGCGATTGAAACGTTAAGAGAAGAAATGGGATTGAATAAACCGTTTTTTGTGCAATACTTCACATGGTTGACAGAGATTATTCAAGGAGATTTAGGCTATTCTTATACTCTTCATACACCCATCGTTCAAGAGTTGTTGCCCAAGTTTTTAAACAGCATGATCTTAACTGGAGCGAGCCTTCTCATTTGTATTTTATTGGGGATTTCATTCGGTCTGGTCAGTGCTTTAAAGAATGGAAGTGTGTTTGATAAAGTCAGTATGGGTTTTGCCATCATAGGTGCCAGTATGCCGGTATTTTGGGTAGCCCTCATGCTTATGTGGCTATTTGCAATCAAGCTGCAATTATTCCCTGTGAGCGGAATGTATAACATGAGAAACCCGGGGGGATTGTTCGATTTACTTCACCATCTAGTTTTACCCGCTTTTGCCACTGCAACCGTATCAATTGCCGTCGTAGCAAGGCTTTCAAGAAATACGGTAATCGAGGTATTACAGCAAGATTATGTAAAGTATTTTCAATCATTTGGTTTATCCGATGCGAAAATCAACTTCTTTCATGTTATCAGAAATGCCCTTCCCCCTATTATCAACATTACTGGTTTGCAAGTTGGCTACATTATGGGAGGGGCTTTGTTTAGTGAAATTGTCTTTAACTGGCCTGGTATTGGCCAATTGCTGTATGCCGCCATCACTTCTAACGATTACCCCATGATTCAATCTGGCATTTTATTAATCGGATTGACCTTTGTTGTGGTCAATTTACTTGTTGACATGATTAACATTTGGCTGAGTCCAAAGCTGCGCGATTCTCTTTAAAGCAATGGAAGATGAAGGAGGGAGCTTATATGTTTTCCACATCTCAATGGAAGCTGGCATTTAGAGCATTCATCAGCGATAAAGCCGCAACGGCCGGAATGCTGATCATTATTGGAGCGCTATTTGTGGCATTGTTTGCCCAATGGATTGCCCCGTATGATCCAAATGGTGTGGCAGAGGGAAGCAGCCGTTTATCTCCTCCTGGGACAGATGGGCACCTGCTGGGAACAGACCAGCAGGGAAGGGATATAGTGAGCCGGCTTATTTACGGCACCCAAACATCGCTTGTTTCGGCGGTTATACCGGTCTTGATTTCAGCGGTCATTAGCATCGTGCTCGGGATTATAGCCGGTTACTACCAGGGCTGGATCGGCAATGCCATTATGAGGGTCATGGATGTATTCTTTGCATTCCCGGCTGTTCTTCTAGCGATTGCGATTGCGGCCATTTTAGGCCCGGGGCTTCTCAATGTCATTATCGCCATGATCATTGTTCGTATCCCGTATATGACTCGTGTCGTGTACACGGATACGCTGCAAGAAAGTCAAAAGGAATATATAGAAGCAGCGAAGTCATTTGGTGTCAGCAAATTGGAAATCATGTTTAAACAAATTTTGCCGAACGTTCTTCCTTCTTTAATCGTCTACAGTACGACCATAGCGGGTGTCACGATCATCACAGTGGCAGGGCTAAGCTTTATTGGTCTTGGTGTTCAGCCGCCTAATCCCGATTGGGGGAGAATGGCCAGTGAAGGAAGTGACGTATTGATGCAAGGGCATGCCTATGTCACCTTCTTGCCGGGATTCGCCATTTTACTGCTATCTTTTGCCTTCAGCATGGTAGGAGACGGCTTGCGAAATGCCTTAGACCCTCATGAACGATCAAAAGTGAAGAAAAAGGAACGTACGGAAGAGAGGATACAAAAACTAGCATGATTATAGAAACGAGGGATTTTTGCCTTATTAGAAAATCAAGAAAGTGTTGATGTGTAAAGAAATGCTGCCGGTTCATACGAGGGAAATAAAGGGGGATATCAATGAGCGCTGTTTCATCTGTTATGGAAAAGAAAATCCATCCTTTGCTGAAAGTGGAGAATTTGACGACTCAAATCAAAACACCAGATGGAATCCTCACAGTGTTGGAAAATGTTAATCTCACAATGAAAAAAGGAGAGATGATGGCCATCGTCGGGGAATCGGGATCAGGAAAGTCCATGACGATCCACTCCATTTTGCAAGTGATTCCTAAAAAGCTTTTAAATGGTTATCAAGGAAAGGTGGAAGTAGAAGGGACAGAAATTCTTTCACTAAATGAAAAGGCCATGAAACAGATAAGGGGGAGGAAAATTTCACTCATCGCTCAAAATGCGATGACTTCATTGGATCCATCCTATAAGGTAGGATCACAAATCGTCGAAATTATCACGTCTAAGACGAATCTATCAAAAAAAAATGCCAAAGAGAAGGCTCTTGATTTACTGCAGCAAATGGGAATCGACGAGCCGCTGCGAATCTACCAATCCTATCCTCACCAGCTCAGCGGGGGATTAAGGCAAAGAGTGGTCATTGCCATGTCATTGGCATGTGACCCTGATTTGATCATTGCCGATGAACCGACCTCCGCACTAGATCCAACCGTCCAACTGCAAGTATTAGATTTGTTGAAAAAAGTGAATAAAGAATTGGGGACCGCCGTGTTGATGATTACCCATGATTTTGGGGTCGTTGCTCGAATTGCCGAAACGGTGGCTGTTATGTACGCCGGACAAATCGTCGAAAAGGGGCGTACAAGTGAAGTAATTTTCAATCCGAAACATCCGTATACGCAAAGCTTATTAAAATGTATCCCTGATTTAACTTGGATATTTGATGAGAGTAAGAGGAAGCAAGCATTATGGCAAATCCCTGGAGAGCCGCCCAATCTTTTACATGCCATGGAAGGTTGCCGCTTTGCCGACAGATGTCATGCAGTGGAGGAACGATGCCATTCCACCAAACCTTTATTGAAAAAGGGAAGCCACACTCAGCCTGATCATGTGGTACGGTGCTTATTAGCGGAAGGAGAGGATTAATCGTGGAAAAGAGTCCTTTAATGGAAGTGCGGAATTTGCAAAAGGTGTACGGCGGACGTCAAGGGTTGCTTCTTCCCAATAAAAAGGTGACTGCTGTCCATGATGTGAGCTTTTCTATTCAAAAAGGGGAAACTTTCGGGCTCATTGGAGAATCAGGTTCAGGGAAAACGACCGTCGGACGAATGATTCTCCGATTAATCGAACCGACAAACGGAAGCATTATCTATAATGGGACATCGCTAAGAGAGTTATCAGCGAAACAAATGGCTGTTCTTCGCCGTAAAATTCAAATTGTTTTTCAAGACTCCGGTTCCGCTTTTAACCCGCGGATGACTTTAGGGGAGCAAATTGCCTACCCTTTACTGAAGTTTGGAGAATATGAAGATAAGGATGATGTAAATCGAAAAGTGTATGACATGCTGGAAGTAGTGGGGCTGCGAAAAGATTTTGCCCTCCGCTATCCCCACGAATTATCGGGGGGGCAAAGACAAAGGGCGGGTATTGCCCGATCGTTAATTCTGAAGCCGGAATTTTTAGTGTTGGATGAACCGGTATCTGCATTGGATGTGTCGGTGAAGGCACAAATCATCAATTTGCTTCAAGAGCTGCAGAAGGAGTTACAACTAACCTATTTATTCATTGCTCATAATTTAGACTTAGTCGCCTATTTTTGTGACAGGGTGGCAGTAATGTCGAAGGGGCAGATTGCAGAAACAGGCACAACCGTCAGTTTGTTTCGTAATCCTCAAACGGATGTGACGAAGAAGCTGCTCGGTTCCATTTTGACACTGGACGGAGACTTAGGGAATGTCCAAAAGAAGTTTTACAGTGCTTAAGTTTGCTAAAAGGGAATGGACATGAATGAATATGACCGAGTATTTATCAAAAGTGTTAAAGATTGAGAGTAAAGCAGTACCCGTTGATGCGGCACCGTCTTTTACGTATATGTTTGAAAAGGAGGAACAACATGGATAAAATATTCTTTCGATCGATTTCGTCGCTTTCGGAATACCTGAAGAACAAAGAGGTTTCTCCTGTTGAATTGACGGCTAAATTGTTGGAGCGGATCGAGAAAATCGAACCGTCCTTAAATGCATTTATTACCGTTCTCGCCGACGATGCCATGAAAGAGGCGGAAAGAGCGGAGCAAGAGCTGCTGGCCGGCAACGTCCGCAGCCCTCTTCACGGGGTGCCGATTGCGATCAAAGATATATTTGAAACGAAAAATCGGGTGACGACCGCCGGCTCCAAAATTTTTGAGTATTGGAAGCCTGATCGGGATGCCGTTGTGATCCAGAGGTTAAAGGAAGCTGGAGCGATCATCATCGGAAAAACGAATCTTCATGAGTTTGCGATGGGAGCCACGACAGAAAATCCTCATTACGGTCCGACGCGCAATCCATGGAATTTGAATAAAATTCCCGGCGGATCAAGCGGGGGATCGGCGGCGGCTGTCGCAGCCGGCATGTGCTACGGTGCATTGGGTACGGATACAGGCGGCTCCATCCGCCTTCCTGCTGCCATTTGCGGAATTGTAGGGCTCAAGCCAACATACGATTTAGTGAGTCGCAAAGGATGTGTTCCATTGAGCTGGACGTTCGATCATATCGGGCCAATGACAAGAACGGTAGAGGATAGTGCCATAATGTTACGGGTATTGGCAGAACAAGATCAGCTGAGAAAAACGGATATAAGTATGGATTTCAATAAGGAGCAGATCAAGGGAGTGAGGATTGGGATTGTCCATGAATACTTTTTTGAACAGATGGATCACGAGATGAAAGAAATCGTTGAACAAGCCATCCGAAAGTTAAGCGAGCTAGGTGCCGAAATCGTGGAGATTAATCTATCGGGAATAGCTGAAGCATTAGAGGCTCAAAAAATGATTTCTAAATCAGAAGCTTATAGTTTCCATGAATCGATGTTTACGAAATATCCGGAGATGTACGGCGATGATTCGAATATTCGGTTGTCTTCGGGAAGGGCAGTCACTGCGAGCGAATATCTTCATGCGCAAAAAGTGAGAAAACAGTTCATTCAGTCTACATTGGAAGCGATGAGCGAATGTGATGTGATGCTGACTCCGACCAATACCATCATTCCGTATGACATCGGGACGATCGGACCGGAACAATCCATTCCTAATATTTTTAATTTAGGCAGAACGCCAATTGGAAATTTTCTTGGATTCCCGGCGTTGAACGTTCCTTGTGGATTTACGCGAGAGCAGCTCCCGGTGGGGATGCAATTGATCGGTAAACCTTACTCGGAAGGCTTATTGCTTGAAGTAGGCCATGTCTATGAAAAATCGGAAAAGTGGGTCGGGTACTTAGAGAAAAATAAGGCATATGAACTGAACGATTCTTTAGCATAGATCCGACAGAGAAACCTCTAATCCCATCATTTGTGGTGGGATTGGAGCCTAATCGATCAGCCCTGTTGTTGAACGATGCAAAAGGAGGAAAGAAGAATGAGGATTAACGCAGAACGCCTTAAGGCCCATTTTGAAGTGTTGAGTCAAATTGGAAAATTCGGGGAAACTGGCGTATGCCGTCCCACTCTATCGGAAGTGGAAAAACGGGCGTTTGAAGTGGTGTCCGAATGGATGAAAGAAGCGGGAATGACGACACGCATCGATCATTTTGGCAATTTGCTCGGCCGGTTGGAAGGGAAGGATTCCAGGGCGCCCATATTGATGATGGGTTCTCATTTAGATTCGCAGCCTTACGGAGGAAGATTTGATGGATCTGCTGGTGTCCTTTGTGCGATTGAAGCGGTCGCTTCGTTAACAGAACACGGCATTGTTCCGGAACGTCCGATTGAAGTCGTCTCCTTTTGTGATGAGGAAGGGTGGCGTTTTAATAAAGGGTTGTTTGGTTCAAGAGGAATGGTGGGAAGGCTTGAGGAAGGGGAATGGTTAAGAGAAGATAAGGATGGAATCACAAGAGAAGAAGCGCTGCGCCAATTTGGGTGCGACCCGGACCGGTTTTCAGAATCGGTCTACCCTCCAGGCAGTATTCATGCGTACCTTGAGTTGCATATTGAACAAGGTCCTATATTGGAGAGCCGTCATCAGCCGGTTGGAATTGTGTCGGGAATTTCAGGGCCGTTGTGGTTAACGGTTAAACTAAGGGGAATGGCGGGACATGCGGGTTCGGTACCGATGAAACTGCGTCAGGATGCGCTTGTCGGAGCGGCAGAGGTGACGCTTGCGCTAAATGAGATAGTGAAGCAAAATCCCGATGCCCCGACTGTTGGGACGGTCGGCAGTATGAGCGTTTTCCCTGATTCCCCGAACATTGTTCCGGAAGAAGTTGTGTTGACAATCGATTTGCGGGATATCGATCAAGATCGGCGGAACCGTTACGAAATCCAACTGAGGAACCGAATTACGGAGATAGCGGAAAAGCATCGGTTATCTTATGAAATTACAGAAGACATCAACATCGAACCGAGATATTGTGCAGGCTGGATTAAAGACATGATGTACAAAGAGTGTGAGACATTGGAGTTGGATGTCCCGGAGCTGATGAGCGGACCGTTTCATGATGCCCTTATCTTGTCATATGCATGTGATTATGGCATGATTTTCGTTCGTTCCAAAGATGGAATCAGTCACAATCCATTAGAATATTCATCGTATGAAGATTTGGCTCTCGGAACAGACGTGCTGTATGGAACCGTATTAAGAATGGTCAGTCATGTAACACGAGTAAAAAGCCCTTCTTGACAGAAATCGAAAAGATAGCGATACCGATCGTAAAGAACAAAAAGCGTGCAGAGAACATGATGATTCCCTGCACGCTTTTTGGTTTATTTTTTATCGACAGGTTTATCGTCGTCCATAATCCCGCGCGTCGCGTCTTTAAACTCTCTTAATGTCTTCCCAGCCGCTTTTCCAAGTTCTGGCAATTTTTTCGGTCCGAATAAAAGTAAAGCTACAAATAAAATAATCGCAACTTCTCCGAATCCTAAGCTCATGTAGATCGCTCCTAAGTTTTAAAATGAAAAGCTTGTTTAAATGTCATTTTCTTCATTATAACAGAATGTAATATTCCATGTCGCTTTTACTTTTTGACAAATTGCTGACACCTGTATTTCAAAGGTTTTTGGAAACGCAAAAACGGTAAAAATGAAGAGAGAGGTGAAAAGAATGAACGAAAAACAATGGGTCGGAGAAAAAGCGGCCGAATTCGTAAAAGACGGGATGGTCGTCGGGCTCGGGACGGGTTCAACGGTGTATTATACATTGAAAAGGCTTGGGGAACTTGTTAATGAAGGGCTTTCCATTCAAGGCATTCCGACATCGGTTCAAACAGAAATCATCGCAAAGGAGTTCGGTATTCCTCTGACGAATTTTCTGGAAGTCGAGCATATTGATCTTGCCATTGATGGGGCGGATGAGGTTGATCTGCATTTGAACTTGACGAAAGGGGGCGGAGGCGCGCTCCTTCGTGAAAAAATCATCGCCAAAGCGGCCAAAACATTTATCGTTGTCGCTGATTCTTCCAAACTCGTGGAAAAGCTGGGCACCTTTTTGCTGCCGGTTGAAGTGGTTCCATTTGGTTTTAGCGTGACAGAGCGCCATATTCGTGAACTTGGCTGTTCGCCGGAAATACGGCTGAAAGAAGGAAAACCGTTCATCACCGATAATGGAAACTATATTTTCGACTGCAATTTCCCGGACATTCCGTACCCGGAAACGTTGGAACGCAAGCTGAACATGATTCCCGGAGTCGTCGAAAACGGCCTGTTTGTCGGGATGGCGGATATGCTGGTGACCTTGGGTGAAGATAAAAATATCGTTGTGAAAAGGACCTGAGTCAGGAGTGAGCGCTCCTCTTCAGGTCCTTTTTCAAATTTATCTTCGATTTTCTGGGTTTATCTGTGGACTTTCGGATTTTATCTACGAAATTTCCGAGTTTATCTACGAAATTCCCGATTTATCGATTATTCGACAACAAAAGACAAAACCCGCTTTGGTCAAACCCGATCTCAGGCGTCAAACCGAGTTTATATTATTGCGTTTTTGACCATAGCAAGTATAATTATTTACATACCGAAATTCGGAACTGAGACGTTCCAACTTGATTGAAGGGGAACATGCCCATGCAAAGCAAAAATAAGACAGTCGTAAGATCTATGGATATTTTGAATCTGTTTTTAACGCATTCAAAGTTAAGTTTTAATGAGATAGTACAATTTTCGGGCATCCCGAAAACATCTGTCTATCGAATGGTGATGTCACTTGAAGAGATGGGGCTCCTCGATAAAGACGAGGATGGAAAATATTCGCTTGGTCTATTATTCTTGCAATTTGGGCATCTTGTCGCGGAAAGGCTCGACATTCGCCAGGTCGCATTGCCCATCATGCAAAAGCTTCATGATGAAGTCGGGGAGGCCGTGAATCTGATTGTACAAGATGGCAAGGAAGCCATTTATATCGAAAAATTAGACACAAAACAGCCCGTCAGGCTTTATACGGCAATTGGCCGGAGAACACCGCTTTATGCCGGCGCCTGTTCGCGCGTGATTCTTGCTTTCATGCCGCATCATGAACAGGAGGAATATTTGGATGAGATCGAATTGAAACCGATTGCGTCCGGAACGATTACGGATAAAGAGAAGCTTCGTCTTTTACTGAAAGAATCTCAAGAAACAGGCTATACGGTCAGCTATTCTGAACTTGAAAACTATACGTCCGCCATCGCCGCTCCTATTTTTAACCATAAAGGGGAGGTCACTGCAGGCATCAGCATTGCAGGGCTTGATGTGAATTACCAGGAAGAGAAGCTGCCTGAATTGGTGAAAAAGGTTAAAAGCGCAGCACAGGAGATTTCAAAAAAACTAGGATATATTCAACCAATGTAAAGAAGGGATAGGGGCGCTTTTTGCCCATATCCCTTCTTTACGCATAGAAAAGCTCGAATTACAAGACTCCGAGTTTTTCATCCCGCAGGTCGGTAATGAACATATGACCTGGGGCGTGCGTAATCATCAAGGCCGGTTTGGCTGCCATCGCGACTGCTTGAGGCGTGACGCCGCATGCCCAAAAAACGGGCACTTCGCCGTCTTTGATGGTGACGGCATCTCCGAAATCGGGCTGGTTAATGTCTGTGATGCCAAGTTCAGCCGGGCTGCCGATATGAATCGGTGCCCCGTGGACGGCAGGAAAGCGCGATGTGACTTGCACGGCACGCACGACATCTTCAGCCGGGAGCGGGCGCATGCTGGCAACCGTCATCCCGTGGAATTTCCCCGCTTTGACACACGGAATGTTAGTGAGATACATTGGAACATTACAATCCTCTTCGATATGCCGAACGGAAATGTTGTTATTTAACAGGGCATGTTCGAAAGTGAAGCTGCATCCAATGAGAAAACCGACCATATCATCTTCCCAATAATCGGTGATGTCTATGACTTCTTCTGTCAGCTCACCGTGGCGATAAATGCGATACTTCGGAATATCTGTACGAATGTCCCCGGTTGGTGCCACCATTTGCGGAATAGGAGAACCGGGCTCTGTGACATCAAGAATCGGGCAGGACTTCGGGTTGCGCTGGGCAAACAAAAGAAAGTCGAAGGCATCTTCTTTCTTTAAAATGGCCAGATTCGCTTGTGCATACCCGTTTGCCATCCCGGCGGTCGGTTTAACCAATTCGTTTCTTCGAATCATTTCCCGTAATTGTTCCGGCTTCATGTCTGCTAGATTATTCATCACTTTTTCTCATCTCCCCTTGAATGTCTTCATTCGTTTTTTATGGCTGCTTGCTTGTGGTCGAGTAAGCAAACAGCCATATCTATCTCACTTTTATTTAAATAGCGCCGGCAGTTGGTTGATTAACGTGTACGTACCCATCCACGCCATCACCACGACAACAAGCGCACCTGAAATCGTCAGCCATAATGGATGTTTATAGTTGCCGACAATGCTCTTTTTATAAGCGGCAATTAATAATGTACCAAGGGCGATCGGTAAAATAAGACCGTTTAATGCACCGGCTAACACCAATACTTTTACAGGCTTTCCGATTGATACAAACGCAAGTGTTGAAATGACAATGAACGCAATGATGATTTGTTTATAGTTTTTCTCTAAACGCGGGCTGAATGTACGGATGAATGAAACCGACGTATAAGCCGCTCCAACGACCGATGTGATCGCGGCCGAAAACATGACGATCCCGAATATTTTATAACCGATATTACCGGCAGCCAGCTGGAACACGGAAGCGGGAGGGTTGGCCGGGTCGATCTGCAATCCTTTTGAAACGACTCCAAGCACCGCCAAAAAGAGAGCGATACGCATGACCGATGTAATCAAAATTCCGACGATGGAACTTCTCGTTACTTCCGGCAGTGCATCGACACCTTTTACTCCGGCATCCAACAAACGGTGTCCGCCGGCAAATGTAATGTAGCCGCCAACCGTACCGCCCACCAATGTCACGATTGCCAAGATATCAATGGTATCTGGCGCAATCGATTTGACGACAGCCTCGCCGACAGGAGGAGCGGTTGTGATAGCAACATAAATCATTAAGCCGATCATGACAAATCCGGCAATTTGCGTAAAGCGATCCATCGCTTTACCGGCTTCTTTCACAAGGAAAATGAAGACAGCGATTACAGCAGCAATGACGGCTCCCATTTCAGTAGAGATGCCAAACAGCGCATTCAAGCCAAGCCCGGCACCGGCGATGTTCCCGATGTTAAACGCAAGTCCCCCGAACACGATGAGGAAGGAAAGCAAATAGCCGAGTCCAGGGAATACCATGTTGGCGATATCTTGTCCCCTTTTTTCCGATACGGCGATAATGCGCCAAACATTCGTTTGAGCAAAGATGTCCAAGATAATGGAAATCAAAATGACAAAGCCGAAGCTTGCGGCCAAGTTTTGAGTGAAGACTGTCGTTTGGGTCAAGAAACCGGGACCGATCGCTGAGGTGGCCATCAAGAAGGCGGCCCCCATTAATAACGTCCAATTCATTTTTGGTGCAGATGATGGTTTGTCTTCATTTCTCGGTGATGTTTTTAGTGGTTCCATAAACAGTCCTCCTTTTATTTTTACTTACTAATCGCTTTCACGGCGATATCTGCCGCTTCAAGCGATTTCCGGATTTGGCGGGCAAATACGAGCGCTTTCGCTCCGTCTCCGTGAATACAAACCGTGTCTGCTTTGACGGAGACATCGACTCCTTGCTGTGAGAGTACTTTTCCTTCTTTCACCATACGGATCACTTGGGAAACGGCTTGGTCATCGTCGTGGATGAGCGCGTCTGGTTGACTGCGCGATGTTAATGAGCCGTCTTGCTGATACGTTCGGTCAGAAAAAACTTCATGAGCCGTTTGCAGGCCGATTTTTTCACCGGCACGCACAAGCTCGCTTCCTGCAAGTCCGAAAAGGATGAGCTGCGGGTCTACCCGATAAACGGCTTCGACAATAGCCTCTGATAATTCTTTGCTTTTTGCGGCCATATTATAAAGGGCGCCATGCGGTTTCACATGCTGCATCTTGGCGCCTTCCGCTTTAACGAAGCCGTAAAGAGCGCCTATTTGATAGATCACGATGTCATAGGCTTCCTGTGGTGAAATGGCCATGTTGCGGCGGCCGAAGCCCGCTAAGTCAGGAAGACCGGGATGTGCACCGATTTTAACGTCTTTTTGAAGGGCAAGCCCGACGGTTTTGCGCATGACCGATGGATCTCCGGCATGAAATCCGCATGCGATGTTCGCTGAGGTGACAAAATGGAGAATCTCTTCATCGAGCCCCATCTTATATGCCCCAAAACTTTCCCCTAAATCACAATTCAAATCAATTTGATACAAAGGAATTCCCCCTATCTATTCAAAAGATGATGAATGTCTCCTTTATTCGGAATACGGCTGTGCATCAGGAAGTGAACAATCGTAAAGTAAGCGCTCACATCTTTTTTGCTCATTAATTTTTTGTCAAAATATTCTGACCATCTGGAGTATGTGGGGCATCCTAATAGTGATCGAGCTTTCATAAATGATGTCGATGTTTCAAGGCAGAATGCTTTAGCAATAAAAATAGCCGTCTCTTATTCCGAAATTAGGAACTACTGTTTCAAATATGGTACCATAAAATCATCTTACTGCATATCACTTAATTTTCAAATAATTTTGTCAGGAAGGCTGACATATAGAGTAAAGCCTGATATTGCAGGGGAAAAAGCCTTTATATCATTTTGTCTCTTTTTGATAGGAAGAAAAATTGATTCATGTTTTGTGAGATTTTTTCCGTAGCGATCATTATTTATGCAAAGGATTGGTTGTATTTTTATATTCAGATAATTATAATAAATATATAAAGTCCGAAAAATAAAACTTAAGTTCCGAAATTCGGAAGGGGAGGGGATGGACATGTCTAAGACCATTTTAGGGGGAAAAATAACGATGGAGATGAAGCCGCTTGGCGATTCGGCCATTCTTGTTCAATTTGGAAGCGAAATGAATCAAGAAACACATCTGAATGTACAAGCGTTAACAGCCCATCTTGATGCACATCCGTTTGACGGTTTGATTGAATGCGTCCCGGCTTTCACAAGCGTGACCATTTTTTATAATCCGCTGCGGATTAGGCAGATGCATAAAGAACGAAGGAAGTCTATGTCCAGTATGGAAAAGGAAGCGTCACCATATCAAATCGTTCGTTCGATCGTAGAAGAATTAGCAGCGGGACTTAAACAGAAAACGGAAGCGAAACCGCGGGTTGTTGAAATTCCTGTCTGTTACGGCGGAGAGTTAGGTCCGGATTTGGAAGCGGTGGCAAAGTATCACGATTTATCGACGAGTGACGTCATTAGCATTCATTCACAAGCGGAATATCTCGTCTACATGATCGGCTTTGCACCCGGATTCCCTTATTTGGGAGGGATGTCGGAAAAAATCGCCACACCGCGTCATGCTTCACCGAGGCTATCAATCGCGGCAGGTTCCGTTGGAATCGCTGGTAAGCAAACGGGCGTCTATCCGATTTCAACACCGGGCGGCTGGCAAATCATCGGCCGTACGCCGATCGATCTCTTTCAACCGGAACAAACCCCCCCGACGCTTCTCCAGTCCGGTGATATTGTCCGGTTCAAGCCTATTTCTCTTGAAGAATATAAGAGCTATAAGGAGAGATCGAGATGAGCATAACCATGAATCGGCCAGGTTTATTGACGAGTATTCAAGATTTGGGAAGGTACGGCTTTCAAAAATACGGGGTCATCGTCAGCGGTGCCATGGATCGGAATTCCCTTCGTATCGCTAATTTGCTCGTAGGTAATGAGGAAGGAGAAGCCGCGTTGGAAATTACTTTGATGGGGCCCTCATTATTGGTGGAAGAAGATACGTTAATAGCGATTACAGGAGCGGATATGGCACCAGAAATTGATGGAGAACGTGTTCCTTTATGGAGGCCCGTCTATGTGAAAAAAGGGAGTGTCATTGACTACAAGGCATGCCGTTTGGGCTGCCGCGCCTATATGGCATTCGCGGGCGGCTTTGCGGTGAAAGAAGTGATGAACAGCAAAAGCACGTATTTGCGGGGGGAAATGGGCGGCTATGAGGGCCGGGCTTTGAAAGCGGAAGATACATTGCGCTTTAACACGATGTCCAAACGGGCAGCCCGGCTCATGGAGCAGCTGAAAAGAAGCGAAAGTTCCGGTTCTTTTACAGCAGCTTCGTGGTATGTGAATTCGGAAGCGTTCGTCCCGATGAAAAAAAATCCAATCATTCGCGTAATGAGGGGCGGAGAATTCGATCGGTTTACAGAGTCGAGTCAAACTCGGCTTTTTGAACAGGAATTCCGCATTACCCCAAAGTCCGATCGGATGGGGTATCGCATAGAGGGGCCGGCTTTGCAGTTAGAAGAGCCGTTTGAACTTCTATCAGAAGCGGTTGCAAACGGGACCATACAAGTGCCGAATGACGGCAACCCAATCATATTGCTTGCGGACAGGCAGACGACCGGCGGCTATCCAAAAATCGCTCAGGTCATAACGGTCGACCTCCCCGTCATGGCCCAATTGAAGCCGGGGGAAAACATTCGCTTCAAGGAAGTGACGCTGGAGGAAGCGGAGCGGCTTTACCTGGAGCAAGAGCAGCAAATGGAACAGCTGAAGGTTGGCATTTTGTTGAATATCGATTCATCTAAATAAACGTCAATTATATAAAGGAGCAGGTAAAATGTTAAGTGTCAATGAGATGAAAGAAATCATTAAAGCGGTGGACGAGTCTTCCGTTGAAACATTTAAGGTGGAGTATGAAGGATTGAAAGTATTGGTCGAAAAAAAAGCAGGCAGCCACCATCATTCCGGGCAAGCCGAAACACCTGAAAACATAGAAGCGAAGCCATCCGTTGTACGAAAAGAAGAGGAAAAAATGGTGGAAGCCGTTTCGAAACAAAGCGAAGCAGATGTCCATCAAGTTCTTTCGCCGATGGTCGGCACGTTTTATGGCCGTTCCAATCCGGAGGCCGCACCTTTTGTAGAAGTCGGTACAAAAGTTGAGAAAGGTCAAATCGTTTGCGTGGTGGAGGCGATGAAGCTGTTTAATGAAATTCAGGCAGAAGTGAGCGGAGAAATCGTTGACTTGTTAGTGGAAGACGGGCAGATTGTCGAATACGGCCAGCCGTTGTTTCTCATCAAGGAAGATTGACCAATCAAAAAGGGGGAAACTGCATGTTTAAGAAAGTGCTGATTGCGAACCGGGGAGAAATTGCCGTCCGGATTATTAGAGCGTGTAAAGAGCTTGGAATCGAAACGGTTGCCGTGTATTCACAAGCCGATTCAGAAGCGCTGCATGTCAAGCTTGCGGATGAAGCGTACTGCATCGGACCGACGGCTTCAAAAGACAGCTATTTACACATACCAAATTTAATAAGCGTTGCCACGATCACAAAAGCGGAGGCCATTCATCCGGGATATGGCTTTTTGGCGGAAAACGCCGACTTTGCTGAAATCTGCGCGAAATGCAATATCGTGTTTATCGGGCCGGATGCGGAGGCCATTCAAAAGATGGGCGCAAAAGCGGTCGCAAGAGACACGATGAAAAAAGCCGGTGTGCCGACTGTTCCCGGGACGGAAGGGCTCATTGAAGATGAGGAGGAAGCGCTGACGGTCGCAAAAGAGATCGGATTTCCGGTCATCGTTAAAGCGACAGCCGGAGGCGGCGGAAAAGGCATGCGGGTCGCCTATGACCAGGAAGAACTGAAAAAGGCCATTTGCCAGGCCCAGCAGGAGGCGGAAACGGCGTTCGGCAATCCGGGAGTGTATTTGGAAAAATATTTAGAAGAACCAAGGCATGTGGAAATTCAAATCATGGCCGACCGATATGGAAATGTTGTCCATCTCGGTGAAAGGGATTGCTCGATTCAGCGCAGGCATCAAAAGCTGGTCGAAGAGGCGCCGTCACCCGCGCTTGACGAGGAACTGCGGCGGGAAATGGGTGAAGCGGCCGTTGCGGCGGCTAAAGCTGTCCATTATCACGGAGCTGGAACGGTCGAGTTTTTGTTGGATAAACACGGGCATTTTTATTTCATGGAAATGAATACGCGTATTCAAGTGGAACATCCGGTCACAGAGCTTGTCACAGGGGTCGACTTGATCAAGGAGCAATTGGCGGTCGCGGCAGGCCGTGAGCTTTCTTTTACCCAAAGCGATATCCGCATCAACGGCTGGGCGATCGAGTGCCGTGTGAATGCCGAAAACCCGATGAAAAACTTTATGCCTTCCCCCGGCCAAGTGGACATGTATTTGCCGCCGGGAGGCTTTGGGGTGAGGGTCGACAGTGCCGTTTATCCGGGATATACGGTTTCACCATTCTACGATTCGATGGTCGCGAAAGTCATTGTTCACGGCAAAGACCGGGAAGAAGCGATTCAAAAAATGAAACGGGCCCTGGACGAGTTTCTCATTACCGGCATTCACACAACCATTCCCTTTCATTTGAAATTGCTGGAGCATGAAGCGTTTATAAAAGGGGATTTTAACACGAAATTTTTAGAGATGTATGAGGTTATTTAGCTAATAGCTATTAGCAATCAGGATTTAGCGATTAGGAGTTAGGATCTAAAGGCTAACAGCTAACAAGAAGGAGAGATTTTTTCATGTGGGTGATCACCCTGTATTCAACAGACAATGATACGACCATGTTTGAATTCGACAGCGAAAAAGAAGCGCGGGAAGCGTTCGGGAAAATGAAAGGCTGCAAAATTCTTTCCGAAGTTGTTTACTATAATGATGAATGCTTTGCTTTAGAGGCTGTTTAAGCAGAAAAGTAGTTAATATGATTGCTTTTAGGCCGCCTCTTTTAATTAATAAATGAAGGAGCTGGGTCAAAAGGTCGTTGATCAACGACTTTTTTGACCCAGCTTCTTTGAGTTATGTAGCAACAGGACGTCCTTTGCCCAATAGTGCCACAAATAATCAGAATCCGTAGTAGTTCCATAGATTAAAAGTAGTGCGAAAAAATAGTTTACAGGAGTTCACAGGGTTTCATGGTAAGATAGAGTGGTGAAATACTGGGTTTAATGTATATAAGAGTAAAAAGGCAGGGAAGTAAGCAATGAAAAAAATAGTGACAGATATTCTTTTTATTTTATTGGGGTCTTTTCTTTTTGCATTGGCTATCAATCTATTTGTTATTCCGAATGAACTCGGTGAAGGCGGAGTGACGGGTATTACGATCATTTTATATTATCTGTTCGAATGGTCTCCGGGGTTGGTCAGTTTAATCTTGAATGCGATTTTATTGATCGTGGGATATAAATATTTGAGCAAGACAACAACGATTTATACGATCATGGCCGTCATATTTCATTCTCTATTTCTCCATTTAACCGAAAGCTGGAGAATTGTTTCAGATGAAATCGTCGTGAATGCCATATTCGGCGGCATATTTGCAGGTGTCGGAATCGGGTTGATTATTCGAGTCGGGGGTACGACGGCAGGTACGACCATTCTGGCTCGAATCACGAATAAATATCTTGGCTGGAGCATTAGTCACGGCCTGTTGTTTTTCGATTTAATCGTGGCGTTCTCTTCTTATTTTATTATCGGGGCGGAAGGCTTAATGCTGACTGTTATGATGCTGTATATTGGAACAAAAGTGATGGAATTCATCATTGAAGGATTGAACCCGAAAAAGGCAGTCACGATCATATCGGAACACCCGGACGAAATTGCCCAACAAGTCAACGTGTTGATGGATAGAGGGGTGACGGTCTTTTCCGGCCACGGGTACTATACAAAAGCATCGAAAGACATTCTTTATATCGTCATTAGCAAACAAGAGGTCGTCAAGCTGAAGAAAATCGTGAAGAAAACCGATACACATGCGTTCATCGCCATCCATGATGTGCGTGATGTATTCGGAGAAGGGTTTTTGGATATTTCAAAATCATAACAAGCCAGGGGGATCCCCCTGGCTTGTTGCCGTTTTACCATGAAAGGAAGATGGATCTTTCAGATGAACCATCAGGAAGGATCCTTAAGCACGAGCCAATTGCGCTCAAGTTTGTAAAGGTGCTGTGTGATGGAAGAGACAGCGGGATGGAGAAGCTGATCGGCCGTTTTATCCGGAACGGCTACACTGTATAATGAAACGATCGTGAGCGTCTCGGGGGTGACCGGTGCGGCCGTATGGAAGAGACAGCGATAGTTGGAGTGTGTCAGTTGGTCTGTAAGCTCTTTGACGGTGAAGGGCTGGCCTTCACGAATCTGGCATGTGGTGACCATCATATAACGGGATTCAATTGCGCTCGAACGGAAAAAGTTGTAGCGCCCGCCTTGCGTCACAGCTTGTTTGGAAAGGTCGACATGCAAATGATGGTACGTCGACCTTTGCCCGCTTTTATAAAAAATGGAGTCGTGGGTATGCTTCATGAAATCTTGGTATGACTTTTCGTTTTCCCATAAACCGAATACAAACGCTTCCTCTTGCTGTTCCAGATTCCAGCCCCCGAGCTGCCCGATAAACCCGTCTACATGGGCAAGGGCCGCCCAATGCTGCTGTTTATAAGAAAATACATCTTTTTGATCGTTGTGAACGTGGCATGTCATCATCTTCGCTAGCATCAATATCACCTCTCTTTACTTTTTCTACATAATTTTGAAAAAACCCTTTTGCCGGTACGAAATTCAATGTAGTTCTTACGGCATACCGTTTCTGCTTCCTTCATATATTGAGTATATAGATTGATTTAGAAAATTGGACATGACCAAAGAACGGCCATGCCAAATTTTCTAACCTTTGAGGACAGATTCAAGTTGTTTGGATAACCGCTTATACGGGAGAATATCCAAGAGAAAAAACAGAAAAGCATAGATAAGCAGGCGCCTTCCGCTTTTCTAGCATTATATGAATCTAGGCGACAAATGATGAATGAGGAGATAAGGGGGATGTCGAAAAGATGGCGGTGGAATTGGTGAAAAAGAGCCGTTCGCAAAACGGAAAAAGCTGGTGTGTTATGTTTGAGCACCCGTTTCGCAAAGCAGCGGACGGCAAAAAGGGACAACCTGTACGGATAGGGCTCAATACGAAAGATGAAGAAGAAGCGGAAAAGCTCAGAAAGCAGCTTCAAGATTTAGTGGCGGATGAAAACTTCTGGACACCGAAAGCGAAAATGAAGGCGAAAACATTATTTGATGAGCGGGTTGTCGCCGCGGTCTACGGGCAATGGCAAGAACCGTCGTTTGAGGGAGTCCGCGACAGCTGCCTCCCGTTTCAAAGCGAGGAGGGCTATGCCAACATCCAATTGATCGGAGATAGAGGAACGGGAAAAACGCTCTTGCTGCGGCAGCTTCTCGGATTGAATGAGGAAGCGGAACCCTTTCCGGCAGCCGGTTACTCTGACAGCGTCCGTTATGAAGCGGAATGGCTTTTGGCCGATCAAGAATGTTATGAAGCGGTCGTCACCTTCGTTCCGTTCATGAAGATAAAAGCCTATGTTGAAGAGGCTCTCCTTCAGGCGGCGATGGCGTATGCATTGGAAAGCTCGGAGCAAAAAATGATTGATGCCCTTATGGGAAAAGAAGGGATGCTTCGCAGTTTAATTGGTTTCCTCCCTTCATCGGTTTCAAATTTGTACGGGTGGTTCCCGGCTTCTTATGAAAAAGTCCATTTGCGACGATGGGCTCCTTACGTCAAAGCACTTCAATCGGAAGCGTCAAGGGTTCGGCAAGCGATTCTTTCCAAACCGGATGCCGCTGCCGAACCGCAGTCGTTCAAGGAGACATGGGAGCGGGATGCTCGCTGCATGCAGCTTGCAGAAGCATTAGTGGAAGAAGTGGAGAGGAATTTTGGAGCGCTGGAAGAAGGGAATATCATGTATCATGAAGACGACTGGCCGCTTTGCTGGCGCTTTAAAACGAAAGACCGCGCTTACTTTTTGCAAGTATTGTATCAGCTATTCGGTGACGATCCGGCGTTTGACGGCAAGCAGCTGTCGTCTTTAGTGGAAGGCATGCGCTTAAAGGGGCCGTTTCGTCCCCTGTCTCACGAACAGGGGTTTCCGAAATTAATGATAACGGAGCGAAGAGTGACCGGCGGCCATCTTTCCGCTTGGCAAATCGAAAAAATAACAGCGGCAGATGCAGCCGTTTTGGTCGAAAAGGGCGGCGCTCTCACCCCGTCTTCTTTATGGCACGAAATGGTCATTACCGGCCAAACGGAAAAGCTTTCGATCGTTTTCACCGATGTGGATGACATCAGCGGGAACCGCCTCCGCACATATGAGGAAAGGTGCGAGCATCTTCTTCGTTCACTAAATGAACGCATTGAAACGATCGGTGATACATTAGGAGAACAGGCGGCGAGGACATTGACCCGTGTTTGCCGGCAAAACGGACTCCATATTATCGGGCGTTCCACGGATCTCCAAACGGTTCAATCGCTGCAAAGACTGACGCACGCTTTGGAAAAGTCGACGATTCCAAAAGGGGAAAGCCGTGTTCACCCCATTTATGTCAGCATCGCCGTATCGCTGGCCATTTATGAAGGGGCGAAGCGGTTTTGCGGGCAAATTCAAAAGCGGGAACAAATCGCCGCCGCCTTTGCCTCATGCATGGGTGAGGCGTTATACCGCTTTTTCATTAAAGACCCGTCCGGCTGGTCACTGTCAGAAGCGTCCTATGCGGAAAAAGACCGGACCATCGAGCGAATCTGCTTTTTTCTCCATCAAGACTTGCTGGCATATGCCCAGGAAGAGCTATGTCCGGCCATAGAAAAAGAGGATGGACAAAAAAACTGGCAGGAAACACTCGCCAAACTCGTTCCTGCCGAACAAGAAGCTTTCATCCGCGAGCCGTTTTTGCGTGACCTTTACGGAATCGTCAAAGGCTGTATTGAACGGGCCGGAGGTGTGATGATCAGCTGATAAAAAGGTCTTGAAGCTCCACTTCAAGACCTTTTTTTATATGTGAATGCCCAAAAATAATTTTTAAATGAAAGAGCACATTCATGATAAAAAATAATGTCTTAATATCAAGAATAACACATACTTTAGATATAAGAGCGGAGGAGATGATAGGTCTAAAGAATCTATTTCGGGAGTTTTTATCTACTGACGCTTAATCACATAAGGGAGGATAAGGGGAGAAAATGATATGAAGGTCCTCATTACGGGGGGAGCAGGTTTCATTGGTTCCTTTATTTGTGAAGCAGCCATAAAAGAAGGGAATAGCGTAGTGGTGGTTGATGATTTAAGTACGGGAAATCAAAAGTTTGTCCATCCTTCTGCCGCTTTTTATCAAATGGATATTCGAAGTAATGATTTGGAGTGGGTGTTCCAGCAAGAAAAGCCGGACATTGTCATTCATCAGGCTGCACAAGTTTCTGTTTCGAAATCGCAAAAGGGCCCGATGTTCGATGCTTCAACAAATGTTTTAGGAACCGTTAATCTTTTGTTTCAATCCGCTAAACATAATGTTCAAAAGTTCATATACGCTTCATCGGCCGCCGTATACGGGAATCCTGCCTCGTTTCCCATAAGAGAAATGGATGAGCTGTCCCCGCTTTCTTTTTACGGACTATCCAAATTAACGGGAGAAGCTTATGTGAAGCAGTTCCATGACCGATTTCAGCTTCCGTACACCATTTTGCGGTACAGTAACGTGTATGGGATGAGACAGAGCATGCAGGGGGAGGCTGGAGTGATTTCGCTTTTTATTGATCGATTATTAAAAAAGCAGTCGCCTGTCGTGTATGGAAGCGGAGAGCAGACGCGGGACTTCGTTTTCGTGAAGGATGTGGCCAAAGCCAACATAATGGCGATGAGAGGCGGAGATAATGAGATACTCAATATTAGCACCGGCACAGAATGCTCCATCAATCAGCTTGTTTCCATGTTGAAACCGTATAAGCCCTCTGCGTTAGAAGTACGGTACGTCAGTCCTAAAGATGGTGACATTTACAGGAGCTGTTTAGATTCCACCAAAGCGTTCACAATGCTGAATTGGAAGGCGGAATCAACCTTCGAGCAAGGATTGGAAAGAACGATAAAGTATTTTTTCGAATAAAGTGAAATATTGAATTTTTTATATGAATACTCTGATAATAAATGGGTGAAGCCAGCATCTTCATCCCTTATATGGATACGTTGAAGGGTTATTTGTATGTGGGCACTTTAATAACCTGGAGTAAGTAGTGCAACCGGCCAATTATTTTGATAATAATATGGTCTTTTTTTGTGCCAAAATCGAAAGCTGAGTGATGAGAGATGGATAAGCTGAAAGTATTGTTAACGACAGAGGGAACATACCCGTTCAACCAAGGCGGCGTCAGTACGTGGTGCGATAGTTTGGTCCAAAAAATGGATGAAATCGAATATATCGTTTACAGTGTCATGATGGATCCGTTCATTACGCAAAAGTTTAGTCTTCCCATACAATCGGATTTGATTAAAATGCCTCTATGGGGAACGGAGGAGCCGTGTGAGCATTTGCCTGCACCATTTTCTTTAGTTTACTTGAAGAAAAAACGGACAACAAACAAAGTCATTCGCACTCGTTTTTTGCCGCTCTTTCATGAGCTTATTGTCCATATTTTGAGTGTGGAGAAGAACCCGCTTGAACTTGGGGGTGTATTGCTGGAGCTCCACCGCTTCTTCCAGGAATATGAATATAAAGTCAGCTTCAAATCCGAACTTACATGGTCCGTTTTCAAAAAGCTCGTGATCGAGAAAGCGAACGAAAAAAACTTCCCCATTTCCCAGCCGGATGTTTATGGGCTGATTCAGAGTCTTGGATGGGTGTACCGCTTTTTAAACATTTTGAATACACCCGTGCCAAGAGTTCATGTTACCCATGCATCAGCGGCGGCATTTTGCGGAATTCCATGCGTATTGTCAAAACTTGAGCATAAGACACCGTTCTTGTTGACCGAACATGGCGTTTATTTACGGGAACAATACCTATCCCTTGGAAAAAGGAAGCTCTCTTCTTACTTGAATACCTTTTTAATTCGTTTCATTCATTCCATTACGACATTGAATTATGAATTTGCCGATCAAGTGTCTCCCGTTTGTCACTACAACACAAGGTGGGAAAGCCGTTTCGGCGTTCCGGCCGACAAGGTGGAAGTTATTTATAATGGGGTGGATAAAACAATCTTTACGGAAGCGGCTCCCCAAAAAAGGGAGAATCCGACAGTCGTAACGGTGGCCAGAATCGATCCGATTAAGGACATCGTGACATTGATGAAAGCGGCCGCTATCGTAAAAGAGAAAATCCCTCATGTAAAATTCATCGTATATGGTTCTGTTTCCGTACCTGAATATTATGAGGAATGCATGGCTCTATGCGATACGCTTCAATTGAAAGAAACCTTCATATTTGCGGGGCACACGAGCAATATAGAACAGGCGTATCATTCCGGTGACGTTATCGCCTTGTCGAGCATTTCAGAAGCGTTTCCCTATTCTGTCGTCGAAGCGATGATGACAGGGAAACCGGTTGTTACGACAGATGTCGGGGGTATTAAAGAAGCGCTCGGCGAAACGGGAATATTGATAGAGCCGGGCAATCAGGCGGAGCTGGCGCGCGGCCTTATCTCCCTATTAATCAATGAAAATTTGCGGGCAGAATTGGGAGAGAAGGCGAGGAAACGGGCGCTGAGTTATTTTACATTGGGGCGTGTGCTCGAACAGCATTTTAAAAGCTATGTGAAACTTGCTTTACACTCCGAAATCAAAGAAAGAGAGAAAGCGAAGACCTCCAATCGCCTCTATACGAGAGAAGGGAAGGATAAGCTGCCTCAAGCCTGCAGCAAGAAATCTCCCGATCAAAACGAGCGGCAAAGGCTGCTCGCCCAAAAAGGATACGCTCTCATGGAACTCGGTCATGTGGAGCAGGCAATTTTCCATTTTCGTTCAGCCATTGAAGAAAATCCGGCATCTCCATCCGTCCCCGTTTATTTATCGGAAATTGCCGGGATGTATGATGCATTGGGAAGGAGTGATCAAGCGATGAATGAAGTGGAACGGATAAAGGCCCTTCTTGTTCTTCAGCATGTATCAGTATAAGAAAGTACGGCATCATTCACCGTTTAATGGAGGGAGAAGCGATGAAATCGAGAGAAGTATGGAGAAAGCGGGCGTTATATGGATATAAAGCAACATATGTGCAGGCACGCTTCGAAGAAATGAAAAAACGGCATGAAATCGAAAAAAACGAGCGCGAAAACCGGCTGGCTAACATAAAGGAGGAGAATGCGAGATTAAAAGAAACATTGAAATACCTTGAGGAACAGCCTTTTAATCAGCATTCCATCAAATCCGAAATGACAGAGCTTCTTTTACGCAAACATCTTGAGCTTTCATACAGGCTCTTAGAAACAAAAGCGCATATGGAAGATAGAAGGAACAAACAAATGAAGATGCTGACCGCTAAGCATCTTGAGCGGGATGCCGTGTTTTCACGATTAAAGGAGGGCTTGCAGCAGCTGGAGTCCACCTTATCCAGGATAGGAGGGGGATAGAATGACGGAGCGTGCGGAATGCCTGTTTGGACTGGATAAAAAGGTTGTTTCCCGCTTCTTTGAGGACACAGAACGCCGTTTCACGAATGAATTAAAGGAACTCGATGCCCACATTCAATCAGTCAGTAACGAGAACCGTCAATTGGAGAAAGAAATAAGAGCCGTGGAAGAGCGGATGTCCAATGAAGAAAAATACAATCTCATTCTTCAAGCGAAGACGTTCATGCCGCTCTCCATTTCCGCGCTGGAAAGGCAGACAGAAGACGAAATCCAAAAGCTTTACGATGAGTTTAGCGAACGGAATGAAATGATCTTAAGGCAGTGTCAGCAGCTAGAACGTGAAATTGAGAACGGAAATAAGCTGTTAAATAGAATGGTCCGCCAGTTTGAATCGGTTATTGAAAGTTTGGATGAATCCAAAAGCCCACTGGATGAAGAGGAACAAGAATTCAATCCCGTTTCTTCCCCTCCCGCTGTTCCACAACAATCTAATGGACCACATCCATCCTTTTGGGGTGATGTCGATCTCTCTTCATCTTCGAAAGCTTTATTGCAAACGGAAAAGGGACTTAGCGATAGCAATGATTCAGGAAGGATGAAGGTGGAAAAGGGACAGTCGAACGGTGAACCCATTCCGGTGCCGGAAAGAGCGGAAGAGAAGAGAGAGCGGACGACCGAGGAGGGATGGGAAATCGGGGATGGCCTGCCTTCAGCGGCAGGTCACGGAGCGGAGAAAAACCAAGCCGCAAAAGGGCAGGCCACGGCACAAGAGATAGACATGATCAAAAAAAGGTATATTGTCGGAAAAATAGCGGGGGCCAACTTATATGACCTGAATGGACATCTTCTTGTTGCCGAACATACGAAGATCACGAGTGACATAGTCGAAAGAGCAAGCCGGGAAGGGGTATTGGCAGAGCTGATCATCCATATGAAAATCCCGGAATGGGGAGAGTCGGAGACATGAAGGATGGCACCTTTTTTTCTTTCCCGCATGGTAAACAAGAGAATTTCGATGAGTTCATGAAGGAAGTGCTAAAGGGCCGCACTCAGCCTGAGGACCTCTATGAAATTGCAGCTATTTTAGAATCGATGGGCTGGAACGATGAGCGTGCCTTGAAAGAGTTCGGGGCAGAGGATCTCTTCGAACTGTCTGCCCGAATATGGGAAGCGGCAGAAGGCAGCATCGTGCACACCTCGTTTGCATCAGCAGAAAAGCCTTCACGAAAGCAGGTCATGATTCAACTTATTCGCCCTTTCCTAAGGGGATTGATTTTTGCCTTTCCGATGGCTGTATCGGTCATCTCCATGCTGACATTGCAATATTCTCTATGGGCGTATGAGCATCTGTCGCTGGAACAGGCCACCGCCATTGCAATCGGGACGATCTTAAGCTTTATCACGGTCGGAGGCTTTACACAGGCCATTGCCCGAAGAGGTTTCTTCTACATGATACAAGGTTATTACAATCTGGCGAAGAAAAATACGTTCCTCTTTATACGGATCGGCTTCCTCATATGCATACTGATCAGCCTGTTGATTTTCTTCAGCAATGTCATATTCAATTTTTTTCCTTACAAAATGCTTCTTTATATTATCGTTTATTTCTTTTTCCTGAATGCCATTTGGCTGTCGGTGACGGTCATGTACATTCTGGAAAAGGAAATCGCCTTTACGGGATTGATCATTTTCGGCATTTTCATCGTGTTCATTCTCTTTGAACTCGTCCGTCTCGATATCATCGTCTCACAGGTTATTTCCCTTTGTATCGTGTCGGTCATGAGCATGCTGCTGATTTTATATTACTTTAAGAAAGAAGAGCGCAAGTCGGAAAAGGCCATATCGCTTAAATTGCCGCGGGTTTCCATTACCATCTATTCGGTCGCGGGCTATTTCTTTTACGGCTTTCTTTATTTCACCTTTTTATTTGTAGACCGATTAAATGCATGGTCGGCCAATGAAGAGTATATGCCGTATGTGATTTGGTTCAGGGGAACGTATGAACTTGGCTTGGACTTTGCCTTGCTGGCTCTCATTATCCCGATGGGAGTGAGCGAAGTCATTGTATCCAAATTAATGCGGGATCTCGAAGCATGTCAAAAAGGCTACTTGGCGATAGAGAGCGAGAACATGTACCGGCATTTTCTCCGCAAATACCAAAACATGTTCGCCGTCATCATCATAGCGGCCGTATTGAGTGCCATCTGCATTTACAAATTCGCCCTTTATTACAATGAATGGTCCGTTTATATAAGAGAGCAAGATTTATTGGCGAGCGATGTCACGCAATTCGTTCTGTTCTGGGGAATCCTCTCCTACATGATTTTATCGATTTGCTTAATGAATGCCGTCATCTTATTCGCCCTTTCCCAGCCGAACATGGTGATTTACGCCATCCTGCCGGCTTTGCTGATCAACATTTTGGCAGGCTTTCTTTTAACGAGGTGGTTTCATTATCAATACGCAGTTTTTGGCCTTTTGCTCGGAACGATCTATATGAGTGTTGTGACAACCTATTATGTTCGCAAGGTGATAAAGAATGTCGATTATTATCTTTATGCTGCGTCTTAGGAGGCCTGCCGGATCATGTATGCATCGTTCTTGAATCACATCTATCACCTTCTGCATTATGGTTTTTCCTTTTGGGTCATAGGAGTTCTCGCTCCTTCTCTCATTTTTCCCAGCCAGTTTGAACGTAGAGTCGAACAGACCGTTTCCAACTTCATCCGCGCCGTTTTCATTATCATCATACTCGGGTATGCCCTCGTCATCACAAAGCTGTTTGAAGTATTGTCCTTGCTGTTTATCTATACGGTCGTGATGGTTGTACTGTTTTTGCCTCAGTTAAAGGCGATGGATGGGAAATACTCCATTTTCAAATGGACGCTCCGCTTTTTCGATGTGTTGGACGGTCTTTTTTCCATCCATAAAAAAATAAAGAAGATGGCTTCAGGTGAAGTGCGGACAGCGGTGAAAGAAAAAGCGAAGACATACGCATCTGCCGGGCGGCTCCCGAAAGTGCTCATTGTGCTGTTTGTGTTTGGCTATTCGCTTTTCATCCGGTTTTATGACGCACTTATCCATGCAGCCCCGCCTTTATCCGACAGCTATGTCACATTGGCGTGGATGAAATACATCAATGGCAGGATCTTGTTTCATGACGGCATCTACCCGCAAGGATTCCATATTTATTTGGCAACCTTGCTGAAGTTCGCCGCGATCGACCCGATGTACATTTTGAAATACACCGGGCCGTTAAATACGTTTTTCATCGTTCTCGGATTTTATTTCTTTGCGGCGCGCCTGACAGGCAGTTTTCTGGCGGGGATTACAGCCGCGATGGCTTACGGATTATGGGGAGAGTGGCTGCTGTTAGGAGCGGTCGAACGACAGATTGGAACGAATTCACAGGAGTTCGCGTTCGTCTTTCTGTTTCCAGTCCTCTATTTTTATGTGCTTTATATGCTGAAGCGGCAGAAGGCGGCACTTGTTACCGCATTTATGGGAACGGCCGTTACGGGGCTCGTTCATTCCCTTGCTTTTGCCTATCTCGGGATAAGCATAGGCCTCCTGTTGATTGCCGGTCTATTCGTGCAAGGAAAAAACGGCTGGCCGCAAATCGTTCCCGTTGTCCGATACGCGTTGCTGTCTGTCGTCATTTCCATCATGCCATTAGGGATCGGCTATTTGCTTGGAAAGAATGTTCACAGCTCGTCGGCTAATTATCTGATAGAAACCATTCAAACGGACATCGGATTTGCACAGCTCCATGCGATCGACTATGTGACCCTTTCCTTTTTCCCGTTTCTCCTGCTCGTTTCCATCAGCGGGAGGAGGACGATAAAGGAACGGCTTGTCAGCCTGTTTTCACTGCTGCTCGGCATCTCCGTGTTCTTTCTTTACTTTGCCGGCGGAAACATCACGAAAAGCGTGCTTATTAGTGCACGATCCGTCGATTTGTGGGCCATCACGATTCCGGTATGCCTCGGGGTCGGCGTGTTTGCCGTTTGCCGGTGCGCCCCGGCCGTTTTCGCGAAAAGGCATATGCAAGGGGTTATCCTATGCGGGCTGATCTTATTTACCGCCGTTGAACTGAAGCCTTCTCCCATTTACGCCTACAAAATGGAGCGGGACGCCTCGGTGGAGCAGTATTTGCGCATCCGGGATGCCTATCTCCCGAAAACGTGGATGATCGTATCCCAAGATGAAGGCTATTCGACCGTATTGGGAAACGGAATTCATATGTATATGGAAGATTTTCTGAACGTATACGACCCGGCGAAGCCTCCGTTAACGAAAAAGGGAGAGAGAAAACCCGATCAAAACATTCCGCCCGATATTTTTGTGTTCCATGAAAAAACGGTGTTTCGAGTATCCGAGACAAACAGCATTTACTCTCTTTTAGAGCCGAAATATGAGCAGCGGGAGACAGATAACCGAAATTTACGAAAATGGCTCGACACCTATATGTCCCATCATTATAAAGTCAAGGTCTATTATGAAGATTCCAATTTCATCGTCTATCATTTCCATATTGTGCAGCCGAAGAAAAAGGGGATTAAACATTTATGGAGAGATGCTTAGAAAAAGACCGGGCATCGGATCATGGCGGTGCCGCGCGTTAAGAAAGGGGGGATGGGATGACGGTGTTCATTACGGACGGCTTGCATCGGAAATCGCTCGCCGCTGTCCGCTCTCTTGGCAAAAAGGGAATTTCCGTCACGGTAGGCGAGAAAACGAGATGGAATTCAAGCGCCTTTTCGAAATTTTGCCGCCGCTCGTTCATTTATCCCGATCCGGAACAAGCCCCGGACCGATTTGCGGAATGGTTTGACACCCATGTGGAGAAACAGCGGTGGGACGTTTTTTTGCCGATGGACGATGCCGCAGTAGAGATCGCTTTGCATAATCGAAAAAAATGGGAGACAAAATGCAGGCTCGTTCTGCCTCCATCTGAAAGCTACTGGAAAGCAAGAGATAAATACGAAGCGGTTCAGCTGGCCGAAAAAGCGGGATTGGCTGTTCCCGGCACCTATATTCCGCAATCCTTGGAAGAATTAAGGGTGAAAATGATTGATCTGGCCTTTCCCGTCATCATCAAACCCCGAAAAAGCTCGGGTTCAAGAGGAATCCAGGTCGTGGAGCAGGGGAAGGATTTGCTGGAAGCATACAAACGAGCGGCTTTGCAATATGAACGCCCGATGATTCAAGAATATATTCCCCAGGGGGATCGGTTCGATGTTTGCTTATTGTTCGATCAGCATCACGAAATGAAAAGTGCATTTGTCCAGCGGGAGATCCGGCATTTCCCGATTCCGATGGGCCCAAGTACCGTCCAGGAAAGTGTCATTCATGACGAATTGGTCGAACAGAGTCTTCGCTTCATGAGCAAACTGCCCTGGTATGGCGTGATCGAACTGGAATTCATGATCGATCCGAGGGACGGGACCGCGAAGTTCATGGAGGCCAATCCGAGGTTTTGGAACTCTTTACAGTGCGCTATCCAAGCGGGCATCGATTTTCCGTATATGTTATACGAATTGGCTGTACGGGGGGACGTTCAAAAGCAATGCTGGTACAAAGAGGGAATCCGCTGCCGCAACGTTCTCCCGGGAGACGTGCTGCATTACGTGACAAATCCTGATCGTTTCCGGATGCACCCTTCCTTTTTTAGCGGCAAGGCAAAAAACGTATATGATGACATTCTCTCCGTTTCCGACCCGCTGCCGGCACTGGGCTTCTTTTTGGCCTGCCTGCGGTATTCTCTCCAAAAGGAAATGTGGAAGAAGATGTTCAAGCGTCATCTATAGGAGCTGAAGTGATGAAGAATATATTGACGGTTGACGTAGAGGATTGGTATCACGCGAACGCCTTGAAGATTCCGCGGAATGAATGGGATCAATGCGACAAGACGGTCGCGAAAAACACCCGCATTATCCTTGAACTGTTTGAACGGTACGATGTGAAGGCGACTTTTTTCATTCTTGGATATGTGGCGAAAAACGACCCTTCATTAGTGAAAGAGATTGCCGGAAAGGGGCATGAAATTGCCTCGCATGGCATGTATCATGAGCTGGCAGGAACGCTGTCCGACGAAAGGTTCAGGGAAGATGTTTGTACTTCCAAGGCATTATTGGAGGATATGACAGGGCAGCCGGTCCTGTTTTACCGGGCGCCTTCATGGTCCATCCCTTTTGAAAGAGCGGACCGCCTGGAAATATTGGAAGAGGAGGGGTACCTGGGGGATTCGAGCTTGCAGCCGTTTTGGACACCGCTGTCAGGAAGCTTGCGAATTCCGTGCAAGCCATTTTATCCCGTGATCAATGGACGTCGGCTGAAGCTCCTCGAAATTCCGCCGACGGTTATGAAGCTGGCGGGCCTTCGCATCCCGTTTGCCGGGGGCTTTTATTTAAGGTGTATGCCATTGTTCCTTGTGAAGCAGGCGATGAAACGGGTGAACCGCTGGCAAGAGGGCGTCGTGTATGTGCATCCATGGGAGTTCGATGAAGCTGCCTGTAACGTGAAAAAAGGACCTCTCGTTTCGTTTGTCCACTCCTATAACATCGATTCGACCAAAACGAAAATGGAAGGGCTGCTTCAGTCTTTCTCTTTTCAAACAATGGGAGAAAGCTTACGAAATCCTTCTTATTCTTCCATCGATTTGACGTCATGAAACGGTGGAGAATAATGGCTGAAAACGGCTGGAGCCTTTTGAAAGGAAATGCCCTTTCCATCGTTGTCATCATGAACATGCTGCTGGCGGCAAGTGCTTTTTTTAAAGATGTGCTCCTGGCTGAATACTTGGGAACATCAGATATAGCGGATGCTTTTTCTTTGGCTTATTTCATTCCGGATACGATTGGGAATAATTTGGCGGCCTCCGCTCTCGGGGTTGCCTGTATCCCCGTTTTTTCGAGACTGATCGCGAAGGAAAATACTCCTCTGCTCAAACTGGTGCTCCGAAAGCTGGCCGTATGGATCGTGATCGTGATGGGACCGCCTTTCATCGTACTGCTGGTGTTCGGTAAACCGCTTTTAGAGGTATATGGAGGAGGACTGACCGGGTCTTTTCGATCGTTCCATGTTCAATACTATATCATTCTCATTCCGCTCATGCTGATTTTTCCTTTTATATTCATAGGTTCTTCCGTTCTGCAGTCCGATCGGAACTTTTTTGTTCCGTCTTCCGGTCCTGTTCTATTCAACAGTATGTTCCTTTTGGCTGCTCTATCGTGCTCCCTGGCGGCTCTGGAGCCGGAGCGGGGAGGCTCAGTCCTTTCCGCCAGCATTACAGCGGCGGCCATGTGTCAATTGCTGTACACATGGCATCATGTCCGGAGGTTGGATTTCGGCGTCAACATCGGCAAGGAGGCCGGCCGTCATGCTGGCAAATATGCGGCCGTCATCTTACGTACGTTTTGGTCTTATTTATTGATTTTATTATGTTCGCAGAGTGTATTGGTGGTGGAACGTTTACTCGCAGCCCGCTTGCAGGAAGGGACCATCGCCTCTTTAAGCTATGCGTATCGCCTGGCGCAATTTCCGGTGTGGGTATTCGTGGCCGCGATTACGACCGTCATTTTGCCTGACTTTTCCCGGGACGCCTCATTGCGGCGGTATTCATCCATTCGCCTGCAAATGAAAAAAGCTTTATGGTTATGTACGCCCATCTCCATATTCGCGAGCTCGCTTCTCTTTTTCTTTGGGGAGCCGATCGTGGCTCTTTTGTTTGAAAGGGGGGCGTTCAATAGGGAATCAGTCCTGATCACATCAAGCATTTTGTCGGGATATGCGCTTTCCATAACGGGACAAAGCATTTCTCTTGTTTGTTTAAGGTATTTCATCGCGCGAAATAAAATGAAAGAGCCGTTGATTGCTGTTATGTTATCGAGCTGTACATCGATTTTGTTTGATTGGTTTTTGGTTCCTTTATACGGTGCGGCTGCTATTGGATATGGTGCGGCTGTCGGCTCGGTTATCAATTGTACGTTTTTTCTGTTTTATTTGAAAAGGGAATGGCAGCGTCATATGCCAAGGAGGTTAGTCGATGAAAAAGCATTTGATCTTGATTCCGGCCTACAATGAAGAAGGAAACTTAAAAAAAGTATTACAGTCTCTTACCGATGTCCGGCCGGATGCGGACATTCTCATCGTCAGCGACGGCTCCACGGATGAAACGGAAAACATCGCCAAGGCATTCCCGGTATATGTCATCTCCCATCCGACGAACTTGGGCTATGCGGCGGCTTTGCAGACGGGATTCAAATATGCCGCAGCAAAAGGATATGACATCGTCATCCAGTTCGACGGCGATGGCCAGCATGATCCGCACTATGTGGGGGATATGCTGCATGCTTTCTCCGATAAAGGTGCTGATATTGTATTAGGATCGCGCTTTTTACGAAAAAGCGGAATGGAAACCGGTGTATCGAAAAGGCTGGTCATTTTCTTTTTTCGCTTCCTCATTTGGCTTATAACGGGAGCGAAGATCACCGATCCGACTTCCGGCTTTCGCGGTTATAAGCATAATGTATACCGCCGATTTACGCATGCTTTCCCCAATGAATATCCCGACAGCAATTTTATCATTGAGCTGCTTTTAAGAGAATATAATCTGGTGGAAATACCCGTAAACATGAAAAACAGGGAGCACGGCATCAGCATGCATGCGGGCTTTAGGCCGGTCTTGTATGTCGCCCAAGTGGTATTGAGTATCATCATCGTCTGGCTCCGCTGTAAATGGCTGAAAAAGGAGGGAGCGGAATGAACCTAAAATTGGAGGCTTTTTTGCTTCTATGCGGTGTGCTGTCTTTCATGATGATTTTATATTTGCTGGTTCGCCGTAAAATCACCGAAAAATATTCGGTTGTTTGGCTGTTGGGAGGGGGGTGCGTTCTGTTGCTGTCGGGCAATCCGGACATGCTGGATCATATGGCCCGGCGGGTAGGAATCGATTATCCTCCGTCCCTTCTATTTCTTTTATCGATTCTTGTCATATGGGTATATAATCTGCATCAGTCGATGGAAATGACCAAGCTGAACAAAAAAATCAAGGATTTGGCGCAGCATATGGCCTTCTATGATCATGAAGGAAAGGAACCGTCAGCGCCGCACAATCCATGTCCGCAAGCTGATAAAGAAAGGAATTTGAGTGACGATGATGGATGACCTCTTCATTCTGTATGTATCGGTTGTATTCATGGGAAGCATTACGCTCCTCGCCTTTTTATATCTATTCCAAGCGCGAATCATGAAAAACAAAGGCCAGTCGATGGAACGGCTGCTGAAGGTGGGTCTGTTTCACGACCTGGATCACCATGTAAGCCGGGTATTGCAAATGGCGGAGGAAGCTATTTATGCCCCGACATATGGATTGTATCGATTAGACGTGCGAAACGGGCAATATGTGTTAAAGTCTGTCCGCATTCAAGAGGATGCCCGATTGAAGGTGGGGCCATCCTACAGCGGCCTCGTACCATATGAAAAAGAACGGTACCATCCACCGCTCAGCCTTCCTTGCCATGAGGATCTGAAAAAGACCGCCGTCATTCAACAAGGAGAAGTGACGTTATTGAATATGGTCATAAATGAAAGGACCATCATCCAAATCGGTCCGATTAAGACGATCACCAAGAAGCAATGGAAATGGATCAGGCAATTCGCGGTACTTATGGAAAAGCACCCCATCTCTGCTTTCGGTGTACGGAAACGCTGGAAAGAATACGGGAAGAGTCATTCCGAGGAAAAGGGGAAAGCAAGTGTGGATGTCAACAGCTTGCGCAGAGATAGACTGCATATGTCCAAAACATTTGCGTTGTATTACGGATATGGGAAGGCCGATCAGCTTTCCTTTTTTGATATTGCCATCATCGAACCGAAAGGGATGAGGCCTGAAGAGATTCAATCTATACAAAACCGAAAAACGCTCGTTTTCTCTTATCTCAGTCTGATCGAAGTCCACCCGTCTGAACCGATTTTCGCTTCATTGAAAAAGGAAGACTTTTTGTCCGTAAATGGGCGGAAGATCAGGAACGATTCATTCGGTACGTATTTAATGAATCTTCGTTCCAAAAGGTGGATGGATTATTTATTGACGGAAGCAAGATATCGTCTGCATTCAATGGGTACAGACGGGCTTTTTCTGGATACGGTCGGAGATTTGGAGCTCGCGGAGCTTCCATCCGCGTTAAAAGCCGATCAAATGGATGCACTAAGCAATCTGTTTTATACGATGGACTTGTTATATCCAAATCATTTATTTATCCAAAATAATGGGATCGAATCGCTTTTTCTCCGGACCGCCCCGTGGATTGACGGAATCGTATGGGAGAATCCGCCGCTGACCCTTCAAGAAAGCAAAGAGTGGGTTGACTTTATGCTGACGCGGCTAGACCGCCTCGTCCAGGAGCACTCCATTCGCATTTTTTTACTCTTTGAAGCCTCATTGGAGGAAAAACGAAAAGCCCTGCCCATCGCGAAAAAATTGGGCAAGGAAAAGAATTACCTCGTTTATCTGGCCTCCGAAAATTATGTAGCTGACGTATTGGATGGATAGAGTGTCCGGCTATTAAGATCAAAAAATGCGGCTAAGCAGCTTCACCCACCCAAAAAAAGAAATCCATAACGGAATGCCCAGCGATGCTCCCCATAGCAGACCGGCGAAAAAATTCCCTTGCGCTTCCATTGAAATCACTCCTTATTGATTCACGTCCGGCTTTTCCTCTTCATTATGGGAAGAATCGCTCTTTTTTATAATTCATAATCGTGAACTTTTAAGCACTGAGAGACCTGCTGTCCATTCAGGCGGGATAATTGATGAGGTTACTGAATATCCATGAAGAGACAGCCTCTTACAAAGGAGTGCGGGAGAATGCGCAGAAGAAGGGGAATTCCGAAAAACATCTTGCCGCTCGTATTGGGGATTTTGATGATAGGGGGTCTCGTTTGGGTGATCGCCGGCTTTTTCTCCGGTGAACGCCAGGCAAAGGATGTCGTCCAACAGTTTTATACATATGAACAGGAAGGGGCCTTTGCCGAGTCGTGGGAGCTGTTTCATACCGAGATGAAAGCCAAATTTCCAAAAGGTCATTATTTGCAGGACAGGGCGCATGTCTTCATGAACCATTTTGGCGTCCAAACTTTTTCGTTTACGATGGATAGTGCTGAGAAGCTGGACAGCTGGAGCATCGAAAAGGGTGCAAAGCCGCTGAAACATGTATATAAAATAACGGTCATCCAAACATATAAAGGCAAATACGGAAATTTCGATTTGCAGCAAGATGTCTTTGCCGTAAAGGAAAAAGGGGAATGGAAGGTGCTGTGGAGCTACCAAAAATGACATTCATGCCATCATCACGTAAAAATACCAGCTAGTGTCTTGATAAAATGGGGAATGATATATAACGGAGGTGTTCGTCATGGATCATGCAGAGAAGAAGGAACAATTGCTTCGCTACTACGGCTATCCTGAAGAAGCCATTCCAAGATTATTGAAAGAAATCAGTGCATTGAGCTACGAAAAGGTGGAAAAGCTGATTCTGCCTTACCACGATATGATTGCCGATAAATCGTAGCTTCATGAAGGATGCGGGGGGAGCTTTTGGCTCACCCGCATATCTTCTTTCATGTCGGCTTATGTGCGAGCCTGTTTCTTTTTCCCTTTTTTAGTAACCAAAACCTCCCCACAGAAGAAAGTTTCCTTGTATAATGGACGATGGAGGTTTTGGATTGATGTTATACATAACGAAGTTTGTTTATGGATTTTTGCTGCCGCCGGGGATTTTTATTTTGGCGTTGTTGTGGTTGAGTATCCGGTTGTATCGTCAGGGGAGATGGGAAGGAAAACTGCTGACTTTGGTGACGATCGGTTTATATGTGTTTTCGACTCCGTATGTGGGAGACAGGCTGATTCATTCGTTGGAGGCACGATATGAGCCGCCGGAGGTCGTAAAAGGGGATGTCATCGTCATGCTTGGGGGCGGGGCGACGTCCGATACGCCTGACATTACCGGGGAAGGCCATCTATCCGGATCTGCGGCCAATCGCCTGCTGACGGCAGCGAGGCTTTATCATGAAACGAAACTGCCGGTCATTGTGTCGGGAGGTTCGGTTTACAGCGATTCGGGACTTGAAGCGGACATCGCCAAACGTCAGCTGATCGATTTAGGGGTGCCGAAAGAGAACATCCTGACGGAGACGAGAAGCTTGAATACGAAGCAAAATGCCCTATATACGAAAGAAATCATGGATAAGCAGAAATGGGAGCGGCCAATCGTCGTTACATCTGCGTTTCATATGGAGCGGGCGGTGCGCAATTTTGCGCAGGCCGGGCTGAAGGCACAGCCGTACCCGACCGATTATAAAAAGAGCTTTGCCCTTGAGGCCCATCCGAACAATTTCGTTCCGACGAGCTCCACTTACACAGGCATTGCGTTAAAAGAATATCTCGGAATTTTGACAATGTCCTTGCAATGGTGACCGTTTTTTTCGGTCACCATTTTATTATAGATTAAAAAAGTAATATCCTAATCAGTGTCTAAAATATGCTCTACCCTTCATGATATGTGATGAAATAAAGAATACGAAGTAATAGAACTCCTGCCCCTAGCACAATCCTCATGCTTTCAGACTGGTGTTTATCTTTCAACCATTCAGTGTCAAAATAGTTTCTTTCCATAATCCGCCATGATATTATCATTCTAGCAGCTAGTGAGATAGATACATAGAGGTTAACAACAAGCTAGGAGGATTACTCATGTTTAAAAACAAGAAAGTGAAGAAGTTTTTAGCTTCTGCTGCCACCGCAGCTTTTTTAGCCGGCTCCCTTATTCCAACGGCAGCAAGTGCAGCAGGCTTCTCAGATGTTCCTGTTAAACACACTCATGCAGAAGCAATCAATGCGTTAACGGAACAAGGAATGATCAACGGACTTCCGGACGGTACATTCGGTCTTGAAAAATCGATCACTCGCGGTCAAGTGGCGAAAATTTTTGCTCGTTACTTGGCCGGTGAAGGCAAAGTGGAACAAGTATTTACGGACCTTCCAGCCAACCATTCTGATCAGGAATTAGTGAAGGCAGCATCTGAGATGAAAGCTGCTGGTGTTTTCACTGGTTCTAACGGCAAATTTAATGCCGCTTCTAACTTAACTCGCCAACAAATGGCAAAAGTAATCGTAGAAACATTTGACTTAGAAGCTGTTGAGGGGAAAGAAAGCATCGTAAAGGATTTAGATAAAGCGAGTCCTGACTCCCGCAAGTATATCCAAATTCTTTCTCAACACGAAGTGACAACAGTAGAAGAATTCCGTCCAACAGAACCAGTTTCTCGCGGCCAATTTGCGACTTTTATGTATCGTGCATTGTCAAAAACGTTTACCAAATGCCCATCGTATGGTGAAATTAAGCCAAATACCAACCCTTCTTTCCAACACATGAACTGTTTACTGACGAATGCGGCTATAGAAAAAGGAATTCCTCCTGAAGTTGTAAAAGCTGTGGCTGCCCAAGAAAGTGGTGGTTGGAAACAATTTAATGAGAACGGTGAGCCTGTCATCTCTGCAGATGGCGGAATTGGTCTCATGCAAATTACCAATCAATCAAACTACGATCAACAGAAATTAAAATACGACATCTACTACAATATCAAGGCAGGCGTTGACATTCTTAGCAAGATGTACAATCGAGGAGACCTTCCTAAAATAGAAGGTGCAGGGCAGCAGGTAATTGAAAACTGGTACTTCCCTGTCATGGCTTACAACGGTATCAAACCTGTAAACAGTCCTCTTGTCCAGAAAACTGGAGAGAAAAATAAAAACGCGTACCAAGAACAAGTTTTTACCCATATTGAAAACGACAGTTTCTTAAATAAAAACCTTGAATTAAACGGTCCTAAATTAGGACAGTTCCCTTTTCATACAGCTGACTTTGAATATGACCCTAACAGCAGCGAAAATATTGTATTCCGAAAGATGGAATATACACTAACGGATGAGACACATACTTCTGCCTACTTTTTTAAAACAGGAGACAAAGTCGTTGTAACAGATGATGTAAATTTAAGGGCACAACCTAGCACTTCTTCTGCTAGCAGTAAGTTAGCCAAAAATACCGTCTTGATCATTCAAGGAAACGTTGTATATGATCAAAACCTGAACAGTCAAAATCAATTTGTATGGTACCGTGTCAGCACGGCAGATCAAAAGACAGCAGGTTATATTTCTTCAGCTTACATTAAAGAGGATGTTCAAAAAGATCGGGAAAAATAACCGTCGAAATTACTTGTACAGGACGTACTGATCCGACGTTCGCCACAGGACGTGGCGGTTCTTAGTCGGGCTTCATAAGCTTGTCTCTCCGCTACTCACGTATTAACAGCATACGCTCCGTTGCTCGAGACGGCGCTTCCTTGAACTTCTCGGTCCTTTTTGTCCTCCTTTTTGAACACACACTTAAAGGATTATAAGGGAAGAAAAGGTACAAAGATATTTTCCCCTCTTCTTGAAGACAAAGGATGGCCCCTTCACGAAATCAGGATTTCGTGAAGGGGTCTTTTTTTATTACCCATTCCGCGGCCTGTTAGAAAAAGATGGGATTAATACCATCTTTTTTCATATAATCTCTTCAATACATCATTTTTCCGCCGATATACATTCTATATTCTACTCTCTGAAGGGGCATTTATTATGAATCATGAACATTACTTACAGAGCTCTTACAACATCTTGGTTGTCGCCTTATCGTTTGTCATTGCGATGGTGGCGGCGTATACGTCGTTTGAGCTGGCCAATCGGGTAAAGGCGTCAGACCGGGAGTTGAAGCGATTTTGGCTTATTAGCGGGGCAGGAGCGCTCGGCTTTGGCATCTGGTCGATGCATTTTGTCGGCATGCTGGCGTTTCACTTGGATATGGAAATTCATTATAATTTATTGCTCGTGGCCCTTTCAGTCGTATGGGCCCTTTTAGGCTGTTACGGCGGCTTATTTTTCGTTCACCGCTCTGAACGCACGATCGGACATCTCATGATAGCCGGGCAATTGATGGGAGCAGGCATCGGTTTTATGCATTATACCGGCATGGAGGCGATGGAGCCTGTCGAGATTACGTACGATCCGTTCCTCGTTCTTCTTTCGATGGTGATTGCCGTTACGGCTTCCATTGCGGCACTGTATCTCGCCTTTTACTCGAACGTCAATAACGGCGGCAGTTCGGTCATTGGAAAATTGGGTTTTTCCGTCCTGATGGCCGTTGCCATTACCGGCATGCATTATATGGGCATGAACGCGGCTTCCTTTTTGCCGGATTCCTATGCGACGATTAATTCGAGCATTACGTATTATATCGATCCGCCGTTTTTCACCCTTATCGTAGCAATTTTTACGTTTATCATGTTCGCCGTCTTATTTTTTACCATCTTTTTTGACAGGAGAGCGAACCAGCAGCAAACGATGAAAGGGGCGATTTTCGAAGCGGCGATGGATTCCATCATCGTGACAAGTGAACAAGGTGTCATTACGAACGTCAATCATATGGCTCTTGTTTTTTTACAGCGTTCAAAAGAGGAGATGATCGGCCAATCCGCTGCATCGTTTCTGTCACGTTTAGGGCAAATTGATCAACTTGTCGGCTATCGTCATGAACAAGTGATGATGGTCGGAAACGGAGATGAAAAAATCGCCGAAGTAACCGTTACGAAAGTAAAAGCAGAGCTGGGGACGGAATACATCATTTATCTCCGTGACATGACCGAACAAAAAAAGTTCGAACAGCAGATGCAGGAAACGAACAACCGTTATCAAAGCTTGTTTCATTCCTCGCCGCTGGCGATCGTCGTCCACCGCAACAGCCAAATTGTGTCCATCAACCAGGAAGTATTGAACATTATCGGGGCTTCCAGTATGGACGAGGTCATCGGCAAGGGCATTGACTCGTTTGTCGCATGTGATGAAATGGAAAGCGTCCAGCAAATCATCGCAGAGATGATGGAAACGAAAATGAACCGGGAAGTAGCTATGAAGGAATTGAAAATTTATGACGTGAATGGTGAAGAAAGATGGATCACGACGAAATCGAACGTCATCAAAATCAATGAAGAAGATTACATTCAGACGGTCGTCCGTGATATCACCGAACAGCGCAAGGCAAAGCAGACGCTCCATCATATGGCGTTTCATGACTCGCTGACCGGTTTACCGAATCGAAGCTTGTTTGACACGCTCGCACAGGCGGTCATCGATAAGAAAAAGGGCCAAGAGGAAGAATTCGCGATTTTGTTTATGGATCTTGATCGCTTTAAGCAAGCGAACGACACGCATGGCCATCAAGCGGGAGACAAGATTTTGAAGGAAGTGGCACGCCGCCTCCAGAATGCGATTGAAGCAACCGATATTTTATCGCGCTTCGGCGGGGATGAGTTTTTGCTGCTCGTCCGCAGAGGAAGTGAAGACGATGTATACGAAGCTGCCCGTCGTCTGCAAAAAGCCATTGCGGAACCGTTTCATGTACACGATCATGAGGTGTATTTGCATGCAAGCATCGGCATCAGCTTATATCCGAAAAACGGCTCCACTCTCGATACGCTCATTCGCCAGGCAGATCTTGCGATGTATGAAACGAAAAAAGCGGGCCGAAACGGCATCATCTTCTACAATGAATCGATGCAGGCCCATACGACACGGCGCATGCTGCTGGAAGACGGGCTCCGCAAAGCGATCGCAAACGGCGAATTCGAGCTTCATTACCAGCCGAAAATCGTCCTTGCGACCGGAGACATCACCGGGATGGAAGCGCTCATTCGCTGGCATCATCCGGAACTTGGCATGGTGTCGCCGGGAGAATTCATTCCCATTGCCGAAGAAACGGAACTCATCATCCCGCTCAGCGAATGGACACTAGGTGAGGCATGCAGACAAAACAAGGAATGGCAGGATAAAGGCTATCCGAAAGTGAGAGTGGCGGTCAACATTTCAAGCATCGAATTCTCCCAAAGATCCTTCGTCAAGACCGTCGTTCGCATCTTGCAGAAAACGGGACTCGAACCGCAATACTTGGAGCTCGAAATTACGGAAAGCGTCGCCATCAAAAATATCGACGATGTCATTGAAAAGCTCGAAGCGTTGAAGAAAATTGGTGTCGCCATTTCCATCGACGATTTCGGTTCCGGCTATTCGTCCTTGAGCTATTTGAAAAAGCTGCCGATCGACACGCTCAAAATCGACCGTTCCTTCATTCTCGATTTGAGCCAAGACCAGCGGGAAACATCGATTGTCCGCGCCATCATCGCCATCGCCCAAAGCTTGAATCTATCGGTCGTCGCCGAAGGGGTCGAGCTCTCGGAGCAAGTGAAAATCCTCGAAGACGAAAACTGCCACGAAGTGCAGGGCTACTATTTCAGCAAGCCGCTCGCCGTCGGCCAGTTTGAAGAGTGGTATGAAAATAAAAATCGACCTAAAAAGGAGGGGATGGCTGTTCTTTAGCCATCCCCTCCTTTCTAGAGCCTGACTCCAAAGGGTGCTTTTTATCTTTGGAGTCAGGTTCTTTTTCTTAAACATGCTCTTGATTTGTTTCTACCCAATCCGAATAAAGTCCGCTGCCGCTGCAGCCGAGGCAATCAGCAGGAGTGGTATATACGGAACTCATGGCAGGATAAACCGCGCTGTATGTGATTGGAAACCCGCGTCCATGACACTCCGGGCACTTGCCCTGTTCCTCCATATGAGCCCGATGCTTTTCCTCCCTTCCTGCTTGCCAATTCGAAATCGCATGAAACAATCCCAATACTATCACCTCAACTATTTTTTCTTTAGCTTGTGCCAAAAATGGGTTTTTATTCCTGACTAGAAACGTCGACATGGTTAAAGAGCAACCATGTCGACGTTTCTAGACTGTTGTAAACTTATTCGAGATGGAAGAACAGAAAAGCGTAGGCAGAGGAAGAGTTCATAGTAAATGTTGAACTATTAAATTGAATCTGTAGACAGAGACTGAGGACACTCTTAAAAGGGGTGTTTTTTTCATAACAGGTTAACGGTGCTGGTATTCGGTCTGCCTGCGGCGGCGCTGTTTACGGCCGGCAAACCGACTTTGGCCTGGATATTCTGCCTAGCAGTCATCATTAATCGTATTCTTATGCTTGTTTGGGGGCAGTAGGGAACGGGAAAAGCATGAGGATGTAAATTCCTCTTTGTTCCAAAACAATCCTTCTTTATTACTATCTTCGACTTGTTTTGACAAAATGAGCATAAAGACACATATCACACTGAAAATAATGGATTATAATGAAAGAAATTCCATAAGTCGTACGAAAGGGCTAATCCATTGAAAAATGGGGGCGCAAAACTACAGGGGCTAAGGTCAATTTGACTATGCCAGCCAGTTGCCGAATATGATAACCTTCCTGCGATTTATGAAAAACGAAAGGGAGGAATAATAATATGTTACTGTTTATACAAGGTGTAGTTGCTGGATCTTTTTCGATGTTGGTCATTATGAGTCTTATGTATGCTTCGAAAAAAGGGGACGAACAAAGTGAAAGGCTTTACAATAATTCATGATCATCTGTCATCTTGATTAGAAGATCCTTTTTACTTCATTTGCATGCATCCGTTAAATAGCATATATAGTCTTAAGAATACAAAAAAGGATAGAGAATCAGATATGATCTGATCTTCTATCCTTTCTTTGCATAAAGCATTACGCTGCCTTGTTTGTTCTCTGAGTCGTTTCGTCTGTCCGTTTCTTTTTCGTTCCGATTCCGACCTTCCCGACGATATAGTGACCGTACGGGATGCGGTTCAGCATATAGGTGACGATGATCGGAAGAACGACACCTGCCAAAAAGAAGATAGAGACGAGTAAAAAGATGTTGTCCGTTTTGATCCAATCTTTGGCATGCAGTGAAAGTGTATGCTGGAAAAAAGGGTGAAGCAAGTAAATGCCGAATGAATATTGGCTGACGGTGACGAGCCACGCTGGGATATCCTTCATACGTGATGCGAAGGACACGATAAGAGCCATGACGGCCATCGTCAAAAAGATCATATCGAACCGCTTCGAGCTGATATCGACAAGTGCCTCCGTCCAATACAGGTTCAGCACAAGAAGCGCCGCCCCGATGTAGAGAGGAAGATGCCATTTGCGTGTCGACGCAATGAATCGCTTAAAAGCATCAAAATGGCGCCCTGCATAATAGCCGGCCACAAAATAAAACAACCATCCAAAAAACGGAAGAATCGTCAAGCGCGTCCAGACTACAGGGAGAAGATCATAAGCTTCCGGTTCATTGAAATTGAAAAAGGCCAAATAGGCGATATTGATGATCAATGCCGCCAAAAGGACGGCCTTCATATTCGCTTTTCGCAAAAAGCGGTCAAGCAGCATATGAAGAATATAAAACTGAAAAATGATCAAAATAAAATAACCATGATAAGCACCGAAAAATACATGCTCTCCCCATTTGGAAAGAACGGAGTCCAACCCGTGGTTATGTTGGTACACCCATGCATAAAACAGCCCCATGATGATATATGGCAGTAAAATAAATTTTACGCGTTTACGAAAAAAACCTTTTCTCACACCATCGCGGTAGCGGTAGGCAATGAGAAATTCAGAAATGAACACGAACATCGGCGTTCCGTACATCATCAACAACTGCAGGGAACGCAAGCCCATGGCTGTCGAAGATTCCGGATCCGGACTGGCAGCCAATATCGTTGACGAGATCGCGTGAAGCAATACGACCGTCAAGCAGGCGATACTGCGAAGCCAAAACACTTCGTTCATTGTTTGTTTCATGAAGCACACCTCCATTCTAGTGATAAACGCTAGCATTCCAGTGGCTCTGTCCATTGTAACATAGGACTTCTATTCTTTGATTCGACAATTTTTGACAATAACTTCATAAGTGATAACGGCCGATATCACGAATTAAACATACAATTTCTATTATGAACGTCTAAACCGGTATAACAAAAGAGGACAACTTCATAGCTACAATGGTCATGAAAAAGCAGTCTTTCTGATTTCAGAGAGACTGCTTTAGTTTTATATAGAGAGAGATGTCATTGTCAAAAAGGAATGGTTGGCATTGACAAATTCTTTCTTTTTTCTATGAATTAAGATATATATTTGTCCGTGTTCAAAACGTAGACGTGGAGATTTTGAATCAAAACAACAAAGGACCTCCATAAAGAAATCCACCCGAACGAATTCTGTTTTGTCTTCAATGCTCTCTTTCTTTGAGAAAGCATTGAAGATGTAACCATCAAGGGAGGATTAGACAGAATGAGGTTTTTGGAGAAAGTGAAACAGGCATGGTCTTTTCCGAAGAAAATTCTGGGCGTAACGGCCTTAGGGATTTTTGCCGGAATGTATGCCGCTGGAGGCGCACATGCTGAATTTAGTGATCTTAACAAAACAGAAGCGGGCGGTGCCGAGGTTTTTTATTTGTACGAACGTGATATTATTAACGGCTATTCGGATGGGACCTTCCGTCCAGATAACGATGTAACGCGGAGACAGGCGGTCGTCATGTTGGGAAGGGCGTTGAATTGGGATATTTCTCAAACGGACACATCGCCCTTTACGGATGTTCCCGCCAATAGCGATGACAACCGCTACATTATAGAAGCTGCTAAAAAAGGAATCATTTCAGGCTATGAAGACGGCACATTCCGCCCTGACCATGTATTGACGAGAGGGCAAATGTCCGCCATCTTACAGCGGGAGTTTACATATCAAACACACTTTGCCATTCCGTTCATCGATGTTAAAAATACGCATTGGGCTTATGCGGACATTCAAGCACTGTCTTCTAACGGAATTGTGACAGGGTATGCGGACAACACGTTCAAGCCGCAGCAAAACACAACAAGAAAGCATTACAGCATGATGCTGGCCCGAACATTGGAGCCTTCCTTTAAACCGCCGATGTATATGAAGGTTCGGACGGGAACGGCTTCATTGAATGTACGCAGCCAGCCGAACACAGCGAGCTCCGCCACAGGAACATTGTATGAAAGGGCTCTTGTGCAAATCACACCATCAAGCACAAAAGGATGGGTGAAAGTTACCTATAAAGATATAACGGGATATGTACAGGTCAATAATCTCGAATATTATCGTCTAAAAGGTCTTCCTTTAGAAAAACGAGTCATCGTGGTGGATGCAGGGCATGGCGGAACGGACAGCGGTGCCGTCTATGGGTCTTTAGTCGAAAAAAACATCAATTTAAAGACGTCCTACTATTTGAAAACAGAGCTTGAAAAGAAAGGGGCTACCGTCTATTTGAGCCGTCCTGAAGATAAGTTTGTGACACTGGATGACCGGGCGCTTTTCTCTGCACCGAGAAGAGCGGATATCTTTATCAGCATTCATATGAACTCAACCGCTTCCCATAATGCGAGCGGAACTGAAACCTACTACAACGATCAAGTGTATAAGGACGATGTCAATCCTTATCCCGAAGAAAGCAAAAAGCTGGCTTATGCCCTTCAAGTCCAGCTGGACAAACTGCCGACGAAAAACTTAGGAATGAAGCAAAACGAATTTTATGTACTAAGGAAAAACAGCGTGCCATCTGTATTGGTAGAGCTTGCTTTCCTTGACAGTCCGTACGACTCGAAATATTTAGGCGACAGCAATTTCCTCCGTCAGTCCGCCATTAATATGAGTAATGGGGTCGTGAATTATTTTAAATAAGACGTTTCAACAAAAACGGTCTTTCCATCGGAAAGACCGTTTTTGTTGAGGAAATCACAAGCCTTGCACTCGCAATCGATACATATTCAAAAAGATTGATGCATTTTTTGCAAGTTTTGAAAGCGTTATGGCATAAACTTAGTAAGGTCTTGTTTTTCATAGTATTGCTCCAACTCTTTGTTTGATCTCATATAGATCGCCCATAAAGCAGAGTTAAAGAAGATAATCACAATAATAAGAGGCATAAAAACTTTTACACGGTGATAAGCGACTAATTCAATAGCAATTTCTACTACTACGAAACATAGCAGGGTGGTTGTGATAATGAGCATATTTAATCTCTTTATTTCTGGTTTAAAACTCATACTTTTAGCTATAAGCATAAAGCCTAAGCCCTTTTTGTAAAATAGCTGCGAGAGGACATAGGCTACCACAAATTGCGTAAATTGAACGGTACATGTGACGGGAGTGTTATGCAGCATATCTTCCACTGTATAAATCCCTGACAGCTCAATGAAAAATCCATACAGTCCAAAGAATAAATTGGTCATGACATATCCACTGATTGTTAATAAAAAGGAGTGCCAAACCGTCGTTTTACATAACATCATCAGAAGAACGAATGTGGAAAAAACGAGTAATAATTCATTGTACATAAAGTGCCATTGTATGACATCATATCCAATCGTTTGGATAATGGAAATGATGACAGACATGATCCCCATTTCATAGAAATAGGAACGATATGGGATACGGTACAAAGCCAGAGACAAAAATAGCATGGCAAGTACATCGAATATACCAAAAACCGTTTGTATGCTAAGTTCCAGCCCATTCACTTGTGTTCAATCAATCCTTTCAATATGTGTTTCCATCCCTTTTCCGACTGTGTCTTAACTTCCAGCGTCGTTCCGTTATTGGAAGAAGCGATACGCTTGAGAAGGCTGGAAATGAATTTATATTTAATCCTGGCCACCAGAGCATATTTACTGTCCTTATCCGGATTTTCCGTAAAGTACACTTTGCCAAGCTCTTCATCAAACTTTTTAATTTTCCTCAGATTTACCAGGTTTGTTCGATCAAGGTTGTCGAATCCTTCCTTCATTAGAAACTCATCGAAATCAGATTTACTCGTTATCTGGTAATACTGATCAGTCCCTATATGGAAGATGACTTTGCGGTTAATCGTTTCAATAAAGTCTACCTCACGTAAATCAATGCACTCGATCGTTGAGGGTACACCTTTACCGCCAGCCTTTATCACGGTCATATATCTCATCGGTTGTTCTAACATGAAACTCACTTCCTATATCACATGAAAATATGTTTGTCAATAAAAATTGTTGTCACATGACGCAGCATTTACTTCTTGTCCATCTCTTATTAGTATATAATGGAATACCTTATAGAGTGGAAAATTATTCTGAAAATATGCCTGCATGCTTTATAGCTGACAGAATTTAGTATAATACTTAACTAGTTATATGTCGATATATGTAAATATATAAATCCACATAAATAATTTAATATGGGCAAAAAGCGCCCATGTCATATTATTTACGCATAAGCGGCTGCCAAGCGACATTAAGGGCTCTTGTCAGCCGCTTATACGAGAACCTTTGAGGGCGAATTCAATCAAGTTGTCTGGATCTCCGATTGTGATGCCTCTCGATTGAATGAAGACGTGTCGAGTTATGAAGTAGGATATATATATAGCTGAAATTGGAATCGAAATATTAAATCTAAGCCAAGAATGATTGTGGTGCTGATATAGTCGAAGATATCAAAATGAGAAAAGAGGCTGTAATATGATTGATCATATTGTGATCGTGAAATTTAGTGAGACGACAACGCAAGAACAATTACTAGAAGTTGTTGAACGGTTTAAAGCGTTAAAGAACCATCTATCAGGAGTCATTGATCTTCAAGCGGGCCTTAACTTTTCGGAAAAAAGTCAAGGCTACGACGTTGTATTGACTGTTCGATTTGAAAATCGTGAGGCGCTTGAAGCATATGGGCCGCATCCCGAGCATCAAGCTGTCGCTGCTTTTATTCGAGAAGTTGGAAGAGTGGACAGCATCGTCGTGGATATTGAAATCTAAGAACGGGTTGTTATTCATTCTAACGGTCATGAAAAATGAACAAGATTTTAATGTAATGTGTTCTAGAGATCTAAAAAAGGTGGTTACAATAGGGGGGAGCATTCAAAAAGGAGTGTGAAAGATGAGCTATATTCGCTTGAAAACCGGGCTAAATGCGGACCATATTCAAGAGCGGCTTACATACCACCCAGAAATTATCGAGCTTCACTTAGTGGAAGACGATTTGTATCACCCGGAAAGAATCGTGGAATGTGTACAATGGTTAAAATCTAAAGATGTTCGTGTGTACTTGCATCATCCGATGACGTACAAAGGACAATACTTGGATATTATCAGTTCAAATCAAGAGATGCGAGATCATTATGACTGGTCCTGCAATGTTCTGGCATCCATTTGTCAACAAGAAGGGATCAAATGTGTCATTCATTGCCATTATGCATCCTCGGAAAGCTCGGATTATCAAGATCGGGCCAAAAGGAAAGAAACGAGAAAGCGAATTGAAACGGTATTACAGATTTGTGAAAAGTCTTTTCTTTGGGAAGATACGACCGGAGGGATCTTCTCGGCTGAAAACCCATTCCTGCTTTCAGAAATGGTCGATCCATTACAGTTACCGTTAAACATTGATATCAGCCATTCGTTTATCGCGCTAAAAGGTGATAACCAAAAACTACAAAAGCACTTAGAGGGATTTTGTCCATATGCAAAGTATTTTCACGTTGTCGATAGCATGGGTGTTACTCATGATTCATTGCCATTAGGCGAGGGGAACATCAAATGGGCAATGGTGAAACCATATGTGAAGGATACAGATTTTGTGTTCGAAATCAATCTAAGTTCCTCCGATCACCGTGACTGCACTCCAATGATCAGAAGTGCAGATTATTTTAACCGTATTAAAGAGGCAGCCTTTTTTAAATAATATTTCGAAACAAAAACAGTCTTTCCGAATGGGAAGACTGTTTTTGTTTAAGTATACCTTTTTCAGTAAGTACAGATGCCCGCTTCAATACTTCTCTTTAGACAATCAATCGTCTCTTTTCATTTGCTTGATGCGGTACAAAATTAGCATCACCACAACACCGCTTACCGTATCAAGTATGACATCTGTCAATCGTCCATCGCGATTCAAAATGAACGCCTGATGAACCTCATCCGTAAAAGCAAAAATCGCTGTCAGCAAACCTGCCAACATATAGCGTCCTCTTCGATCTCGCAAGTTACAATAAAACAAAAAAGCAAGCAATCCAAAAGATATCAGATGGACCAGTTTTCGTGCGAGAAATTCTAGATCCAATTCCAATTCAACTGGGTTATAAAAACGGCTTCCCGGTTCCAAAATCGAGAAAAGACTTACATCCTCCTTCAACGCCGGCAGGGAAATCCATGTCGCCGGCTCCGTCACCCGCAGCCCTGGCGTATTCGAGGTATAAAAAATGGAAAGCATTAATAAGATTAATAGTCGTTTGCGCATAATACAATCCTCTTCAATAGTCATTTCATCATTCTATCTTTCATCATCTGATTAACAAGATTATTAGCACATCGCACATCATGAATTTATTTCAAAATCTGTCTAATTGTAGCTCAACTTATCATCTGTGACAAATCTTTTCGTGTATAGGCTGCTGTAACCTATATCAACAGGGAATATTTGGAGTGAAAGGAAGATTTATGGAAAGGTTGTTTCCCTGTTCCAGTTCTGTTAGAATGATAGCGTTTTGAAGTTTCTTCTATCTGGATAGGAGAAAAAGTCTATTTTCGACATTTTTCACCCGTATCCCATTCTTTTATCCTGTGATATTCTAAAAAAAGGAATTTATAAAAATATTTTTAGAATATGTTGTAGTCAACAAGAACTATATGTTACTTTTGAACTAGGACTTCAGGGTATAAATCAAGATAGGAGATGGAAAAAATGATTGACGTGCATTGTCACATTTTGCCGAATGTGGATGCAGGGCCAAAAAATGTGACCGCAAGCCTGGAGATGGCGAAGCAGGTAAACAAACAAGGAGTACATACGATTGTGGCAGCACCGAGTTATCTTAACGAATCGTTTCAAAATGAGAAAACGGCGATAGTAGAACGTGTGAATACCTATGCAAAGCTATTAGCTGAACACAACATCCCGCTGAAAGTATTGCCAGGGCAAGAGATTCATCTAACGGAAGATTTGCTCGAGATGTTTGAAGAAGGCAAGCTGCTGACGATTAATGATAACGGCAAGTATTTGCTGCTGGCTTGTCCGGAACATGAGCTGCCGTCTTATATCGAAAACCTCCTTTATGAAATGCAGCTAAAAGGGCTTGTGCCCATCATTTCTCAGCCAGAACGCAATGAGCGAATCATGGGGCAGCCTGATATCATTTATCAGCTCGTTAAAAAAGGGGCATTAGTCCAGCTGGGGGCCGCAAGCATTCAAGGCGCATTCGGGGCGAAAGTGAAAAAGTTCGCGTTTCAATTATTGAAAGCCAATCTCGCTCATGTGATAGCATCAGGGGCTTATCAATCAAGAGACAGCTATTCATTGAAGGATGCGTATGCGGAAATCAAGAAAAAAGCAGGGATCGAGAAGTTGTACATGCTGCAGGAAAACGCAGACTACATCGTGAAAGGCCAGATGGTCCACCGCGAGCAGCCTGTTCGAATCGGAAAGAAACGATTTGGCATATTTTAACGATGCCTATCACTAGAGTGCTTGTCATAATTCGACAAAATACAACCATACCCAACAAAGTTTTTTTGTGGTACGATACTACATGTTTTAAAATACTACTTTCATAGTTTAAGAGGTGTTCAACTTGATTGATATACATTGTCATATCTTACCGGGAATTGATGACGGAGCGAAAACAATGGAAGACAGCATCAACATGGCGAAAGCGGCAGTCGCAGACGGAATTACGACCATCATTGCCACGCCCCATCATCAAAACGGACGCTACATCAATGAAAAAAGTAGTATTATCGAACGGATACAAGAACTAAACGGACAACTGACACAGCACAACATCCCACTAACGATCCTGCCAGGACAAGAGCCACGCATATACGGAGAACTCGTCGAAGACTATCAAAAAGGTGACATCCTTACATTGAATAACGGCGGCAAATACGTCATGATGGAACTGCCATCGAGTCAGGTTCCAAAATACGCAGAACAGCTATTGTTTGACGTCCAACTGCAAGGGCTGAATCCGATCATCGTTCATCCGGAACGGAACGCCCAAATTATGGAACAGCCTGACATCTTATACAACTTTGTGAAAAAGGGAGCATTAACCCAAGTGACCGCTTCCAGCCTCACCGGCTTATTCGGAAAGAAAATCCAAAAGTTCTCTGGGCAGCTCATCGAATCGAACTTGACGCACTTCATCGCATCGGATGCCCATAATATAAACGGCCGGACATTTAAGCTTAGTGAAGCGTATGACCTCATCGAAAACCAATACGGCGTCGACATGGTGTACTTCTTTACAGAGAATGCAGAGTATTTAGTCAAAGGACAGATGGTCGATCGAATGGAACCGGAGAAGGTGAAACGGAAGAAGTTTTTGGGAATTTTTTAAGTTAAAAAGAGGTATTTTATCTGCATCTTTTTAATGACAAAGGCTGCTTGCACGAAAGCGGCAAAGGTCATAAATAAGTGCGATTTTTATCCCGCATTAACGGGCAGTAAGACCCCCACTTCAAAGTTTAGAGTTATCGGAGAAACTTAAGTGGGGGATAACTGCCCGTAAAAGCCCGATAAGATCAACTAACCATCAGTGGGGGATGAAAGAAAATCCCACTAATGGAAGTTTTCTTTATCAGGCAAAGCCTGTATATACATATCAATCTAAAATGGACAGCCTTGTTTAATGTATGTAAGGGATAGCCTTGTCTATCATATAGAACGAAAGAAATGGGCTTTTTGTTTCATATATAAAGAGCTTTACTATGTGTAAAGTTGAACAATATGATGAAAGAATGCAGGTGATTTGTTGGTAATGTAAGGAAAATCCCTTTAGTTTATTAAAAACTAAGCAGAATTGTTCGATATAGTAGATGAGGTTGTTGGATGAAAGATAAACAATGCTTTACGGTGATGTCTCCTTGCCGTTACCGATGGAGGCACTCGGTCATGCCGTGGGTGAATATTCACCTTAGACGCAAGTCGTCAAAGGCATGGTGTGAGGAGGGGTTAGATGCCCGCATTTTAATATTAAATAATTAGCTAACTAGCATCATTTTACGGGGGTGCTAGACAGCTAGTTATTTAATTTCATTATATATACATACTGTGATCATGCAGAATGGATTCAAAATAAACGTCGAAAGAAGAGGGATGGAAGTGAAAAAGGTAAGAAAAGCTATTATCCCAGCAGCGGGATTAGGCACACGATTTTTACCAGCTACGAAAGCAATGCCAAAGGAAATGCTGCCGATTGTAGACAAGCCGACAATCCAATACATCGTGGAAGAAGCGATTGAATCAGGGATTGAAGATATCATTATCGTAACAGGTAAAGGAAAGCGTGCGATTGAAGATCACTTTGATTATGCACCAGAATTAGAACAAAATCTTCTGGAAAAAGGGAAAACTGAACTGTTAGAAAAGGTTCAACACTCTTCAAATATGGTCGATATTCATTATATCCGCCAAAAAGAGCCGAAAGGATTGGGACATGCCGTTTGGTGTGCGCGCAACTTTATTGGAGACGAGCCGTTTGCCGTATTACTAGGTGATGATATTGTACAAGCAGAGAAACCATGTTTACGTCAATTAATGGACGAGTACGAAAGAACTTTATCATCTGTTATTGGAGTGCAAACTGTAGCCGATAATCAAACCCATCGCTATGGAATTATTGATCCATTATTAGCAGACGGCCGCCGTTATCAAGTAAATCAATTTGTTGAAAAACCAGAACCAGGTACTGCTCCTTCTAATCTAGCAATCATGGGACGGTATATTTTAACACCGGAAATTTTCATGTTTTTGGAGCAGCAGGAAACAGGTGCAGGCGGAGAAATTCAATTAACAGATGCAATCCAGAGTTTAAATGAAATACAGCGTGTATTTGCTTATGACTTTAAAGGCAAACGATATGATGTAGGGGAGAAGTTGGGATTTATTCAGACCACGATTGAGTTTGCGTTACAGCATGAAGATTTGCGTGATGATATTCTTAAAGTAATGGAAGCCTTATTAAAAAAAGAGAAAGTAGAATCAGCGTAATAGAAAGGGATGACTGAGAAATGCCCCCATCAATGAAAAGTGAAGCACTAAGCACTCATACATCCCAGAGTACACCCCAAGTTGTTGTAAAGGATACGGTAATTTACTTATTTTTAAAACGATTCATGGATATCTTTGGAGCAATCGCTGGTCTAACCTTATTAGGATTTATCTTCCTAGTGGTAGCTGTTGCAATCAAATTAGAAGATCCGAAAGGTCCTGTATTTTTTTCTCAAAAACGTGTGGGGAAAGATGGAAAAGAATTTGAGATGTATAAATTCCGTTCTATGGTTACAGATGCGGAGAAGCGGTTAGAAGCATTGCTTAAACACAATGAAACGACCGGTGCAATGTTTAAAATGAAAAATGACCCTCGTGTAACAAAAATTGGTCGTTTTATTCGTAAAACAAGTATTGATGAATTGCCACAGCTTTGGAATGTATTAAAAGGGGATATGAGCCTAGTAGGTCCAAGGCCGCCACTTCCAAGGGAAGTTAGTGAGTATACTGATTATGATAAACAGCGATTGTTGGTGACACCGGGGTGTACAGGCTTATGGCAAGTAAGCGGTAGAAGCAATATAGGGTTTAAAGAAATGGTAGATTTAGATTTACATTACATTCGCAAACGGTCTATTTTAATGGATATTAAACTTATTTTCAAGACAGTCCTTATCTTATTTGGATCAAAAGATGCATTTTAGTTTTTTGTCAAGAAAGGCATTTAAGTTTAGAAATATAATTAGCCCTTAAGTTTTTGGAAACTAAACTATATTAAGACGGTGATATAATGAGTAAAACGATTACTAATGTGACTGTAGAAAACTTATTTACAAGAATTAAAAATAAAACAGCGAAAATTGGTATAATTGGGCTAGGCTACGTAGGGTTACCCCTGGCAGTAGAAATAGCAAAAAGTGAATATAATGTAGTTGGGTTTGATGTTAACCAACAAAAAGTAGACTCGTTGAATAATGGACATAATTATATTAATGATGTAAATGATGAAGACTTAGTTAAAATAGTAGAGAATAATAAGTTTATTTCAACTACTGATTTCTCGCAAATTCAACAAATTGATGTAGTACTAGTTTGTGTTCCAACACCTATTGATGCTCATCAGCACCCGGATATTTCATATATACAGTCTGCAACAAAGAATATAGCGAACTATATACATGATGAAATGTTAATAGTGCTAGAAAGTACAACCTATCCTAATACAACCAAAGAGGTAATGCTACCAATTTTAATGGAAAAAGGTCATAAAGTTGGTGAGGATTTCTTTTTAGCTTACTCTCCTGAGAGAGTAGATCCAGGTAATGAAAATTTTAAAACAAAGAATATACCTAAAATAGTTGGTGGAATTACAGAAGACTGTACAATGTTAACATCTATGTTCTATAAAAGTGTATTAAATAGTAATATACATGAGGTATCCAGCCCTGCCGTTGCAGAAATGGCTAAAATCCTTGAGAATACCTTTCGAAATATCAATATAGGCCTGGCAAATGAGATGGCAATAATATGTAATAAGATGGGGATTGATGTTTGGGAAGTAATAAATGCTGCTGCTACTAAGCCTTTTGGATTTATGCCTTTTTATCCAGGACCTGGCTTAGGGGGACATTGTATCCCTATTGATCCATTTTATCTTTCATGGAAAGTCAAGGAATACAAATATCATGTGAGGTTAATAGAAACTTCTAGTGAAATTAATAATTATATGCCTGAATTTGTTGTTGAAAGATCAATGAAAATATTAAATGAAGTTAAAAAACCTTTAAATGGTTCTAATGTTCTTTTAGTAGGGGCAGCTTATAAAAAAGATATAGATGATATTAGAGAATCTCCTATTTTTGAGATTATTAAGTATTTTGAAGGTCACGGGGCAAATGTATTTTTTAATGATCCATATATTAGTGAATTTAATTTTAATGGTAAAAAATATGTTTCGTTTCCCTTAAATAAAGAGAATTTATCTAAAATGGATCTATCTATAATAGTCACCAATCATACAAGTTTAGATTACAAATTAATAGCTGAGCACTCCAAAATTATCTTTGATACTAGAAACGCAATGGGGAATTATTCAGGTATAAAAGGACAATATTATAAATTGTAAAAGATAAGTGTTATTATATATACATTTTAGTCACTTCTTTCAAACGGTCTTTGGAAGGAGTGATTATTTTTTAATAAACTTAACTTTTTCTTGATAAATTTAATAGGAATAAGTCCTATATAACTTGATAAAGTCCAAAATGTTGTTTAATAAATTACTGTTTAAAGTTTCAGACATAAAAATGGTTAATTTCCAGCATTGTTTTAAATAATTATAGTAGTTGTTACAGATTCTTCAGTACATCTAGGTTGCTTATCTGTTCGTAGAGTAAGAAAAAGAGGTGCTGTTTGTCTTCCAATCAAATCTATTTCTTTTGTACAACGCAGGAAAGAGAGCATGTGTACTATCACGGATATAAAATTTTTAAGTGAATTTTAATAGAGATTTTTATTGGTTATGATGGCATTAAGAAACAGTAAATTGCATCTTTACTTGGCGAACCAATTGTTTAGGTGAAATTAAATACTGTTGCTCTATAAGAAATAGGAAAAAGCGTAAATCGTACAAAAATACAGTGATAATAACTTTCTTAAAAATTATTGTCTAGATAGGATAGATTTCTATGATTAATTCGATATTAATTGTCAACACATTTTATCAACCCTATATTATAGGTGGTGCAGAAGTATCAACACAATTACTTGCAGAAAGCCTAGCAAAATATTATAAGGTCTATGTTCTTACTACAGGTCCTCAAAAAAAAGGAATTATCCGTGAGGACATCAACGGAGTAAGTGTGTGGAGAGTACCGCAGAATAACATTTATTGGTCTGGAGAACTTGTGAAGAGGACCCCGTTTCAAAAGCTGGTTTGGAATAGTATAAATATTTATAATGTACCCCAGTACTTTCTTCTAAAGGATATAATAAAAACTATCAATCCATCGATCATTCATACTCAAAATTTGTCAGGTATTGGAAGTTTTGTGTGGGAAATCGGTAATATATATAGAATTCCTATTATTCATTCTTTAAGAGATACATGGTTAACAAAATCTACAAATATTCCTCTTATATCGAGCGTAATGAAATTATTAAATAAAAAAAACAGTAAACATGTAGATGGTGTTATAGGAATATCAGACTTTATTTTAAAAAAACATATTTATAATAACTTTTTTCCTAACGCAGAGCATGCTGTAATTGGTAATATTGTTTCTTCAGAGATCCAGCCTATACTAGAAGTAAAATTGAATAAGGCCCCTTTAAATATTGGATATGTTGGCAGGCTAGATAAAGATAAAGGAGTCGAATATCTAATAGAAGCTGTAAAAAGTCTTTCAGAGGATGTTGTTAGTAGGCTATTTATTATTGGAGACGGTTTTTTAAAAGAAAAACTTATCATGATGTCGAAAGATGATAAACGCATTATATTTCTAGGGAAAAAGAGACCTAGGGAAATACCTAAACTTCTTAATGATATTGATTTAACAGTTGTTCCGTCAATCTGTGATGAAGCATTTGGGAGGGCTATAATTGAGTCATACAGACAAGGTACACCTGTATACGCATCAAATCGTGGTGGAATACCTAGTGTAATATTTAATAATTCATTTTTGTTTGAGAGCAATAATTCTTTCGCGATTAAAGAGTGTATTCTTCATTATTACTCGATGAGTAGTGAGCAAAGAAGTACTTTGAGAGAATCAGTGTACAATTATAGTAAACAGTTTAACCAAACCAATATCATTAAGAGCCATTTAGACTTCTACTCGAATATTTTATCGAAAGTTAGTATGTAAAGAGGGTTTGTAATGATAAATAAAGTTTTAAATACATTGCTATTCATTTGGTTCTTAATAGTTGTTTTTGATTCAAACTTAAGATATTTTTTAGTAGAGATAGGGTTCCCACAACTTCTATATATTAAAAATATGTTTTTTTTAGTGTTAATAATAGTACTTACTGGTAAAATTATCAAATCCTTAGAAACACCAAAATTTCTGATAAGTATAATTGCAATTATTATTATTGGCCTCTTATTTGGTGTCTTGAATAATCTTGATTATATGCAAATAGGATATGGCTTATATATATTTATGCCATTAATAGCAGGAAGTGCATTTTCCTTCTACTATATGAACAATAAAAAAATTCTATTAATAATGTATAGAATCTTTGTACCCCTAATTTTCTTAGGGCTCATTTTAGATGCTGTTATGGATTTACCGTGGGAAGGCTTCTCTTATTCAATAGGGGGGATAGAACTAGAAGGGAACAGAAGTTGGACGATTTCGGGCTTAGATCGCTTATCTGGGTTTCAAAGAAGCTCATACGACAGTGCTTTTTTACTTATTAGTTTAATGTCATTGTATATAATATATACACTTACGGAAGCCAAAAAAATCCGAAGAGTCATTTGGGAAAAAATAGATACAGGTATCTATATACTTGGAATCATATCTATCGTCTTAACAACGTCTAAATCAACATATCTTTCTGTAATTTTGCTAACTGTTTTGTGGGGGTCTATAAGATTTTATAGAAGTAGAATGCGCAGTCTAATTTTTTTGATTACAAAATTGTGCTTTGGTATTTTATTTGTTTATAGTTTTTTTCCACCCCTAATTAGTTTTACCGGTAATTATTCAATTGATAGTATTTTGAACGAAGGCAACATCTTAAATAAGTTTTTCTTTCAATCTTATAATGTGAGAATGACTTATATGTGGCCTAACGCTTTTAATTTATTAGAAAGTAGTAACTTTACACCTCTAGGACGAGGAATAGGTGGAATAGGAAGTCCACAGTCGTTTTTCGAAAGAGATGTATATAATGCAGCAGATAACTTTTTTGTATATATATTTGTCATGTTTGGTTTAATAGGTCTATTTTTAAGTATATATTTAGTTTTAAGACTCTTATTATTAGATTTAAATAAAATCCATAATTATCCTTTTATTTTTTTGTGTGTGATAGTGTTTTCAATTGGTGCAACAGCAAATGTTATCGAGTCTCCAGTATTATTACTTTTATTGGGTATCTTGCTAGGGGAACATTGTAGATTATTAAATCAGGTCAAGCAAACAAAAGAAAGCTTTGAAATGAAAGAAGCAAACGGGCTTATGGAGGCTTAATTCAGATAGTTAAGTGATTTTTACAAGAGAATTTGTATAAGGAGCTATAAATTTTTACTTAGCACTCAAAGATAAAATATTTACTTTGACAAAAATCCACTCGACCTATTTAGACAAGAATAATCTTCAGGAAAGCTTGATTAATAATGATTAAATTAGAATGCAGCTGGTTGGTGCGGTTAAATTAACTATGATATCAATTAATAGTGAAGTTATTTTAGAGATTATATTTAAAACTTTAAAGATTAGAGTTTAAGGGGGAAGTTGGTTACTTGAAAATTGCAATAGATTGTAGAAAGTTAGTAGGGAACAAAACAGGTATTGGTAATTATTTAGAGAGTTTATTGAGTAAATTATTAGAAATAGATTCTATAAACAAATATTACCTATTATTTGACTCTCTACCTCAATTTAAATATGAATCAGACCAAGTGGAAATTATTTGTATTAATAAATTCAGAGAGATTTTTCCAAGCGAACAATTATATAATGTGTTTTGGTTAAACTTTCTTGTGCCTTCACGATTAAAAAAACTAAGTATAGATATATTCTGGGGGCCAAACTTTGTAAAACCAATATTTTTTCCAAATAAAAATAGTATCGTAACTATTCATGACCTTGCTTTTATTAAAAACAAGGAAGATCATTCTAGATTTCATTCTTTATATTTGAATATTTATCTTCAATTGACTTTAAAGAAGAACTTAAAAGTGCTTACTGTGTCAGAATATACAAGATCTGATGTAATTAAAGAGTTTAATCTATCTGAAGAAAACGTAAGGGTATCGTATTGTGCTATTGAAACAAGAAACATTTTGCCGTCTAATAATCTATCTCTTCATCTGCCTAAAAACTATTCATTATTTGTGGGTACAACGGAAAAACGTAAAAATATTAATGTTATCTTAGAATCCTTGGCTTACTCTCTTCAGTATGGGCTTGAAACACTACCTTTAGTTGTGGTTGGTGCAAAAGGAAATGGGCTAGAAGAAACAAAGAAAAAAATAAAGGAGTTAGGTATTGAAAAGCATGTATATTTTACTGGCTATGTAACAAACGAAGAATTAGCCTATATTTATTCAAATGCAAAGATATTTATTTTTCCGTCACTTTATGAGGGATTTGGAATTCCATTATTAGAGGCTATGATGTATGAAGTTCCTATCATTACATCGTCTGTCACTTCCCTTCCTGAAGTGGCAGACGATGCAGCATTATATATTGATCCACAGTCCCCACAAGATTTATCAAGAGCCGTTAATAGATTATTAAAAAACGACTCATTACAAAAAGAATTAATACAGAAGGGTAAACAAAGATTATCTTATTTTAGCTGGGAAAAAAGTGCTTTAGTGTTACTTGACTTGTTAAGAGAAATGGAGAGTGAGTTAAAATAAAGAAGGTTCTTTTAGTAAGTGCTGTTTTCCCTTATCCAAAGGATAATGGAAAGAAAATCATTTTGTCGTCTATAGTGGATTATTTCTTAGAAAGGGTTGGGAAAGAAAATCTCTACTACTGTTATATTACTGATGAATCTGTAACAGAATCTATTGATAAAATAAGTAATATACACCAATTTAGAAATATCGGTTTATTTCAAAAGATGTTTAATCTAACTTTTTACACATTGTTGTTAAAGAAGAAGAGTATACAAGAAGCTTTATTGTACAATAAAGACTTAAGAAAGGAAATAAACAGAATTGTAGAGCGGAATAATATTGATATTATTGTATATGATACACTTCGGATTGCTCAGATGTTCGAGAATGATGATACTTATAAGAATAAAGAATTTATTTATCTGGATGATTTATTTTCAGTAAGATATCAAAAAATGATTGATGTTCTGAAAAAATATCCCACTGTTAATTTAAATCCCTTAGGAAACTTTTATAAGTACGTGCCTAAAAGTCTAAGAAGACTTGTGAAATTGAGAAGTCTAACAAGGATATTATTGGAAACGGAGAAGGGGTTAATTTATAAACGAGAAATCCAATCAACGAGAAATTTTAGGCATAATTTGTTAATTAGCAGTAAAGAGGTTAATATTTTAAAAAAAAGAGCAGGTTGCTCTAATATTAGAGAAATTAGACCCTATATTGACTTTAATACAACGTATGATAGAAATTATAATGGTGAGCCTATATTTATATTTCTTGGGTTACTAAACATCCCTCATAATGATTTTTCCATCTGCGAATTCATAGAAAAAAATATTATTGAAATTATCCATCAAATACCTAACTTTAAATTAAAAATTATTGGGAAAAATCCAAGTGAAAGGCTAAAAAAACTATGCATGGATTACGGAGAGCACATTGAGCTTTGTGGTTATGTAGAAAATCTAGAGCAGGTTTTTAAAGATGCTTGTGCTATGCTAATACCGCTTCAATTCGGAACAGGAGTTAAACTCAAAACACTTGAAGCTTTTTCAAGAGGGCTTCCTGTCATTTCTACAAGTTATGGAGTTGAAGGTATTTCTATTGATAATAAACATATTATTTTAGAAGAAAATATACTCAAATATCCTTCTCATATGAAAAATCTTGTTGATATTGAAGTCAATAATAAATATTCACTAAGTATTTATAACTTCTATAAGAATGAATATTCTAAGGATAAAATCTATAAAATGTATGATGAAATATTTCACTTTTAGTTACCAAAGTGAAAGTAAGTACTAGCCTAAAACCTATTTTGTAGATAAACCATTATACAGTATTCTAAAACAAATTATTATACATTACCGGATAAAGGTAGGTAAAAATGAAACATTTGCATTTATTCCCTAATGAGAAGTTCACGGATCCATATATTAGTTTTATAAACACCAACTTTAATCCTGACGACCATTTTTTTTTGATTATAGGTGGAGTTAGTGAAGATAAGATAAAAATTAAGGAAAGAAAAAATGTAAGGAAGGTACCTAAGAACCTAAAGAATATATTAGCTTTGAACATGAAGATGTATAGTCATAAAAAAATACTTTTTCATGGATTAATTAATAACAAGTTAATATTACTACTCCTTTTGTTACAACCTTGGTTGTTAAAAAGGAGTAATTGGATAGTTTGGGGAGGAGATTTATATCACTATTTATATAGATCACGTAATATTAAATCTAATTTACATGAAGTATTTAGGCGTTTAGTGATAAGAAATCTTGGGACGGTTACTACATTAGTTGAAGGGGACTATCGTCTAGCTAAAGAGTGGTATAAAGTAAAAGGGAAATACCATCATGCAGTATATATTAACCCTATAAGTCTAGAATATTTAGATAAAGTTGAAACACTAGAACATGAATATAAACACAGACAAAGAAAAATAACAAATATCCAAATTGGAAATTCTGCTGATCCTAGTAATAATCATGTTCAAATATTAGATTTACTTAAAGAGTTTAAGAATGAAAATATTAATATTTATGCACCACTATCATACAGTGGTAATCTGGCTTATGTCTCGAAAGTAGCAAGGTATGGAAGAGAACTTTTTGGTGAAAAATTCATTCCATTATTTGATTTTCTAGAGCCTGAAGAATATTCGAAATATTTGGGGTCTATTGATATAGCAATATTCAATCATGAAAGGCAACAGGCACTAGGCAATATATTCGCCTTATTGTATTTAGGTAAAAAGGTCTATTTAAGAAGTGATATAACTAGTTGGGATTATATAAATAGCCAGTTAAATTTAGACGTGTTTGATATTTCAACAATAAGTGGTTTAACCTTCTCTCAGTTTAGGGCTCCTATTGATAAAGCAAAAAGTAAAGGGAATGTTGTTAAGCTTTTTTCACATAATTATATTAAAAGCGTATGGGAAAAAATTTTTTTAGGTGAGTGAGAAAATGAACAGCTTTTACACACAAGAAGAATTAAAGAGTATGGGATTTAAAGTTTTAGGAAAAAATGTTTTAATTAGCAAAAAGTCAAGTATTTATAATCCTGAAAATATTATAATTGGCAATAATGTTAGGATTGATGATTTTTGTATATTAAGTGGAAAAATTGAACTGGGCAACTATATCCATATTGCAGCGCATTCTAGTTTGTATGGAGGAACTGCCGGCATAGTCATGAAAGATTTCTCTGGTATATCCTCCCGAGTAGTAATATATTCAGTCACTGATGATTACTCAGGGGAGTATTTAACAAATCCTACTGTACCAAATCAATATAGAAATGTCATTTCTGGGCAGGTTACTTTAGAAAAACATGTTTTAGTAGGGGCAAATTCAGTAATTCTACCTAATGTTACTTTGAGAGAGGGTAGTGCATTTGGATCGTGTAGCCTCGTTTCAAAAGATTCAAAGCCATGGACAGTAAATGTAGGGATTCCTGCTACTTACAGAAAAGACAGGTCTAGAAGATTGTTGGAGTTAGAAAATCAATTTTTAAAAGAGTTGGAGCTTAATAATGACTAAAAGAATTAACGTTACAAAACCATTTTTACCACCTATTGAACAGTTTATTAAAAAAATAGAAGAAATATGGGAGAATAACTGGTTAACAAATAATGGTCCCTTACACGAGCAATTTGAAAAAGGTGTTGTCGATTATTTAAAGGTTAGAAACGCTTGCTTATTTACAAATGGACATTTGGCTTTAGACGTGGCTATAAAATCTCTTGATTTAAAAGGAGAAGTTATAACAACGCCTTTTACATTTGCTTCTACCGTTCATACTATTACTATGAATGGCCTGACCCCTGTTTTTTGTGATATTGAACTGGGTACTTTTAATATTGATATTAATAAAATAGAAGAACTTATAACGGAAAAAACATCGGCAATAATTCCTGTTCATGTATTTGGGAATCTTTGCAATGTTAAGGCAATAGAAAAGATTGCACAAAAATATAATTTAAAAGTTATTTATGATGCTGCACATACATTTGGAGTAGAGTTGAATGGTAGAGGTATAGGCAGTTACGGTAACATATCAATGTTTAGTCTACATGCTACTAAGGTTTTTCATTCAATTGAAGGGGGAGTCTTATCATTTAATGATGGAGCTTTAAAGGAGAAGTTAAATAAATATAAAAATTTTGGGATTTCGGGTGAAGAACAAGTAGATGTGGTTGGATTAAACGCCAAAATGAATGAATTTCAAGCGGCAATGGGATTAGTCAATTTATCCTATATTGATGAACAAATAGAAAAGAGAAAAAAAGCAACATATGCATATCGTAACAACTTAAAAGATATAGAAGGATTAAGATATCTAGAAGATCAAGAGGGAGTTAAACATAATTATGCATATTTTCCTATCATAATAAATGAATCTATTTTTGGAATGAATCGGGATTCTCTACATGAAAAATTACAAGATTTTAATATTTTTACTAGAAAATACTTTTATCCTTTATGTACTGATTTCAATTGTTATGATTTTAATTCAAATGAATTGTTAAATGCTAAATTTGTCTCAAAAAACATTCTAACATTACCTCTATATAGTGATCTAAGCATAGATGAAGTTTTGAGGATTTGCGAAACGATTAAAAGTATTCAAAAAGAAAAAATGCCGTTACTACAAAATTCATGAGATTAAACTTGCAACACGTTCCCAATTCTCTAGTAAGAATAATAGACACGTAAAAATATTATGAAATAAAGCTAGGGACAAGGTACAGAAAGTAAAAGAGTATTTTAAAGGACAATAAGACATGGAAGATAACTTGCTAAAAAAATTCTTAACTTTTTCTTATGGAAGTGGAATTGGGCTAATTATAGGCTTTTTTACTACTATGGTTACAACCAGGATTTTGGACCCAGAAGATTTCGGTAAAGCATCAATGTTTACACTTGCTATAAATGTTTGTACGATTTTCATAATATTTGGCCACGATCAATCATTTGTTAGGTTTTTTTATGAGGAGAAGGAAGAGAAAAGAGGCGGATTATTATATAATTGCCTTAAAATACCTATTATAATAGCTGTTATTATAAGTCTATTAATCCTATTTTTCAGCAAACAAATATCACTATTCTTATTTGAAGAGAAAAATTTAAAAATTATATTTATACTAATATTTGGAATGATCATTCAAATTTTGTATAGATATGGAGTTCTGGTTATAAGAATGCAGAAAAAGGGGAATCTCTTTTCTCTTTTAGAGATTTTAAATAGACTATCTCAGTTTGCTATAATAATAATATTGTTTTTTTTTATAGGACCAAGTTATGAGATTATAATTTATTCAACTGTTATTACCCTAAGTGTATTAGCAGTCGTCTCCATTATGTTTGCAAAAAAGTTCTGGCACTACAGAAATATTTCACTTGAAAATTTAAAGCATAGCAAGGCAGGGATATTAAATTATAGTTACCCACTAGTGTTAACAACTCTTATTACATGGTTATTTGAATCCTTTGATAAAGTAGCAATAAGAAACTGGAGTGACTTTCAAGAACTAGGTTTATACGCTGCAGCATTTAAAATTGTTGCCCTTCTAAGTGTAATTCAAGTAGCATTTTCAACTTTCTGGAGCCCAATATGTTATGAGAAGTTTGAAGCGGATCCAGAAGATAGAACTTTCTATGAACACATATCTACAATAGTAGCTTTTAGCATGTTTATAGTTGCTATTGTAACTATAGCGTTTAAAGACATTATCATTATGCTTCTTGGACAAGAGTATGGAGAGGCCGGAAAGATAATACCATTTTTAGTATTTATGCCTATAATGTATACTTTATCGGAAACAACAGTTATTGGCATTAACTTTTATAAAAAACCTAAGTGGCACATACTAATTGCTGGTATTGTATGTGTAGTTAATATAGTTGGAAACTCAATATTAGTTCCACCATATGGTGCAACTGGCGCAGCTATATCTACTGCTCTTTCATACATTATCTTCTTCGGTTTAAGAACATATGTATCACTTAAGTACTATAAGGTAAATTATAAATTAAAAAAAGTATATTTTGTAATTTTTACTATACTTTTATATGGTTTTTATTCTCTCCATAATGAAACTCTATTGGGTAGTATTCTTGTAGGCTTTATTTTCTTCTCAATCGTTATAATTGTATACTTTAGAGATTTATTAAATTTATATAGAAATTATAAAAACATTTGAGGTGTTGTTTCATGAAAGGAATCATATTAGCTGGTGGTTCGGGCACTCGTCTTTATCCTTTGACAAAAGCAATCTCTAAGCAAATGTTACCAGTATATGACAAACCAATGATATATTATCCGTTATCAGTCTTAATGTTAGCTGGTATAAAGGAAATATTAATTATTTGTACTGCAAGAGACCTTGAGGGGTTTAAAAATCTCTTAGGAGACGGAAGTAAACTAGGAATAAAATTTGAATATGCAGTACAAGAGAAGCCAAATGGCCTTGCAGAAGCGTTTATTATTGGTGAAGAATTTATTGGGGATTCACCAGTTGCCTTAGTTTTAGGTGATAATATCTTTTATGGTTCTAATTTTGGTAATAGGTTGCAACAAGTAGCCTCATTATCTAAAGGGTGCACCATCTTTGGATGTTATGTGAAGGACCCAAGGGCATATGGTGTTGTCGAGATAGATGAAAATATGAATGCTGTATCAATTGAAGAAAAACCTGAGCATCCTAAATCTTCTTATGCGGTTCCGGGATTATACTTTTTTGATAACACAGTGGTGAAAATAGCCAAAAACGTAAGCCCCTCTGCACGTGGAGAGGTTGAAATTACTTCTGTGATTGATGAATACCTTCAAAGAGGTGAATTAAAGGTAGAAGTTATGGGAAGAGGTTTAGCATGGTTAGATACCGGAACTCATGAGTCACTCTTGGAAGCGTCTAATTTTGTTGAAGCAATTCAAAAGCGACAAGGCTTATATATTTCATGTATAGAAGAAATTGCATTTCGTAGAGGATATATTTCAAAAGAACAGCTGATGAAACTGGCTCAACCACTACTTAAAACCGATTATGGTAAATATTTAGTGGAAATTTCTAAAGGAGTTCAAAATAAAGAAATCGTTCATATATAAGATTATATTTTTTATACAATAATTAGAATTAGAGGGAGTCTACTATGAATATCTTGGTAACTGGAGGCGCTGGATTTATCGGTTCAAATTTTGTCAAACATATGCTTTCTAAATATGACTATACAATTGTTAATTTAGATTTGCTAACTTATGCAGGGAACCTTAAAAATCTTGAGGGAATTGCTCAGACTAGTCGTTATCATTTTGTAAAAGGGGATATTGGTGATCAGGAATTACTAAACGACATTTTTCAGCGTTTTGCTATAAATGTTGTAATTAATTTTGCTGCAGAGTCCCATGTTGACCGAAGTATAGAAAATCCTGAAGTATTCTTGAATACAAATATCTTAGGTACTCAGGTTTTGCTCAATACGGCAAAGCATCATTGGAAAGTTGATTCTTTTGATAAATATAGCAGGGAATTTAAAAAAGGAGTAAAGTATATTCAAATATCTACAGATGAAGTCTATGGAACACTAGGAAAAGAAGGGTATTTCACGGAAGAGACATGTTTATCCCCAAATAGTCCATATTCTGCCTCAAAAGCATCAGCTGACATGTTAGTGAGAGCATATCATGAGACATACGGACTACCTGTAAATATTACAAGATGTTCTAATAACTATGGTCCTTATCAATTTCCTGAAAAGCTAATTCCACTAATGATTAATAATGCTTTAAAAGGTAATTCACTTCCTGTTTATGGCGATGGCAAACAAATTAGAGATTGGCTCCATGTAGAAGACCATTGTACGGCAATAGATACTGTGCTTCATAAGGGACGAGTAGGAGAGGTTTATAATATAGGCGGAAACAATGAAAAAGAAAATATAGAGATTGTTAAACTTATTCTCCGTTTTTTAGGGGAAAGTGAGAATTTAATAAAGTTTGTAAAAGATCGTTTGGGGCATGATAGAAGGTATGCAATTGATAACACTAAAATTACAAGAGAGTTAGGTTGGTCCCCCTCATACACTTTTGAAAAGGGGATTGAAATGACAATTAAATGGTATTTAGACAATACTGATTGGATGGAATATATAGTATCTGGTGAGTATGCGAATTATTATGAGGAGATGTATAAAAACCAAATTAATAACTAGTTTGGTTTATTTTATTTAAAAATTTAGAGATTACAGTCGAGATGACACTTTACACATCAGAAACTTGGGGAGATTTGTAGTAAATGTTAATTTACTCTTGATGTCAAAAATATTTGCTAGCCTATAGAATGAACAGAGAAGTGTTTAAAAAACTAAAATTTCCATTATACAAAGTGGTTGTCCTGAGCAAACATAAATTCTTCTTTCCAGGCTGATTATATAGGGAGTATCCTTGTAGCAAGAAGTATAGAAGTGAAAGTTATTATGAAGAATTTACCAAAAAATATGTAAATAGTTGATGTTGAGGCCAGTTGTAATTTATCTATTTGCTTGAAGTGGTTTAGGAAGAGGGGATTCCCTCTTTTATTTTTATTATAAAGAACGATGCTTTTGCAGCCTTACTTTAGAGATTTTTTTGTATCTAAAATCCATTTGATTTAAATTTAACAGATGTTGTAAATATTGGGGTGGAGTAAAATGGAATTAGTGTTATTATCTGGAGGATCGGGTAAGCGTCTCTGGCCATTATCTAACGATGCACGATCTAAGCAATTTCTAAAAGTATTAGAAAATAAAAATAGGGTCCTAGAGTCAATGGTTCAACGTGTTTGGGGGCAGTTAGGTAATGTTGGCTTAGAGAATTCAGCAGTTATTGCAACAAGTAAATCACAAGTAGATATGATTCAAAACCAACTTAACGGGCAAGTCGGCTTGATCGTTGAGCCAAGCCGGCGTGATACATTTCCTGCTATCGCTCTAGCAGCGTCCTATGTATATACAGTAAAGGAAGCAAATGTAGATGAAGTAGTAGCTGTATTGCCAGTTGATCCATACGTCCATGATGGCTTCTTTGAGCGTGTGAAAGATTTAGAAGCTGTGGTACACAATAGTGACGCACAACTAGCTCTTATTGGTGTGCAGCCAACTTATCCATCTTCTAAATATGGTTATATTGTTCCAACAGAGGAAATGAGTGCAGCCGAATATCGTCAAGTAAGCCGTTTCACTGAAAAACCGACAGAAGAGAAAGCACAAGAATTGATTGAACAAGGTGCTCTTTGGAACTGTGGTGTTTTTGCATTCAAATTAGGGTATGTGATTGATATTTTAGAAGAAAAAGGTCTGCCAACTAACTATGAAGAATTGTTAAAACAATATGATAAACTTCCAAAAATTAGTTTTGATTACGAAGTAGTAGAAAAAACTGAGAATATTGTTGTTCTTCCATATGACGGTTACTGGAAAGATCTTGGTACTTGGAATACATTAACGGAAGAAATGGATACAAATCAGATTGGTAAAGGTGTCATTAGTGAGGATTCTGTCAATACTCATTTAATTAATGAATTAGATATTCCGGTTACTGTTTTAGGGATGTCTAATGTAGTAGTTGCGGCAAGCCCCGATGGGATTTTAGTTGCTGATAAAGATGCAAGCCCGCGCATTAAAGAATTAGTTGGTGATTTTGACAATCGTCCAATGTATGAGGAACGCCGCTGGGGATGGTATCGTGTCCTAGATCATACAAAGTTTGAAGAGGGTAACGAGGTACTGACAAAACGCATTGGTATTAAAGCAGGCCGTAACTTAAGCTATCAATTTCATAATCAGCGCAGTGAAGTATGGACAATTGTAAAAGGTGAAGGCGTGTTTGCTTTAAACGGTCAGTTACGTGTTGTACGTCCTGGTGATGTGCTTCAAATTCAAGTTGGTGATCATCATGCATTGAAGGCTGTTTCCGACTTAGAATTTATTGAAGTTCAAAGTGGAACACAATTGATTGAAGAAGATATCGTTCGTGTCTACATGACATGGGATGAAATTGAAGAATATTGTTATGCATTAACTAAGTAATTTATTAGCCGTTAGAGATATCTCTAACGGCCTTCTTTGTGCTGACTAAATTTACCTGAGAAAGAAGGTTACAAATATGACCCAACCAATCTTCTTAACCCCTGTTTTCCAGGAACGCATTTGGGGCGGAACAAGATTAAGAGATACATATCATTATGAAATCCCATCTGACTTGACGGGAGAATGTTGGGCTATTTCCGCCCATCCGAACGGTCAAAGTGTTGGAAGCAATGGAGATTATAAAGGCAAAGCGTTAAGTGAGCTTTGGGAGCATCATCGTGAGTTGTTCGGCCATTATGAAGGTGATTGTTTTCCGTTGTTGACGAAAATATTAGATGCCAATGATGATTTGTCTGTCCAAGTGCATCCTGATGATGAGTACGCGAGAAAGTTTGAAACGGGTGAGCTTGGCAAGACGGAATGCTGGTACATCATTGACTGTGATGAAGATGCAGAAATGATTTTCGGTCATCATGCACAAAGTAAAGAAGAGTTTGTAAGTATGGTTGAAAATGGCCAGTGGAGCGATTTACTGCAGCGCATTAAGATTAAGCCTGGTGATTTTTTCTATGTTCCAAGCGGCAGTATTCATGCGCTTTGTAAAGGAACACTCGTGTTAGAGACCCAGCAAAGCTCTGATACTACTTATCGCGTATATGATTATGACCGCCGTGATCAAGACGGCCATTTACGTGAGCTGCATTTAGAAAAAGCCATAGAAGTGACAACCGTTCCACATACGGTAAGCAAGGTAGAGCCTGCCGTGATGAAAACAGGAGAGGCAACGATTACGACTTTTATCGAAGAACAGTATTTTACGGTTTATAAGTGGGATGTTCATTCTCGGTTAGAAATGGGACAGGATAAACCATTCATGTTGGTGAGTGTCATTGATGGTGACGGTATGCTGACAGTGAACAGTGAAAAATATTCAATCGAAAAAGGGCAGCATTTCATTTTACCTTATAACATGGGAGATTTTGTGTTAGAGGGACATCTGCAACTGATTGTGTCACATCCATAATCCGATAAGGGGGAAAATAACATGTCTTGGAAAGTACAAGCGGAGAAGTGGCTTTCGTTTGAAGGCTTGGATTTAGAATTAAAAGAGTTATTATTAGCAGTAAAAGATAACGAAAAAGAGATGGAAGATCGTTTTTATCGCAACCTTGAATTTGGTACAGGCGGAATGCGCGGAGAAATCGGACCTGGTACGAACCGTATGAACCTCTATACCATCCGTAAAGCATCGGAAGGGCTAGCTCGTTATATTGCAGAACAAGGGGACGAAGCGAAAAACTGCGGTGTTGTTATTGCATACGATTCCCGTCATAAATCACCGGAGTTTGCCTTAGAAGTTGCGAGAACAGTAGGCCAGCATGGGATTAAAGCCTATGTATTTAATGAATTGCGTCCAACACCGGAGCTATCATTTGCTGTTCGCTATTTAAATGCATTTTCAGGTGTCGTCATTACGGCAAGCCATAATCCTCCTGAATATAACGGTTTTAAAGTATACGGGGAAGACGGGGGACAAATTCCGCCGGCTGCGGCGAATACGATTATTCAATATGTCGATGCAGTCGAGAATGAATTAACGGTTGCAGTGGCAGATGAGAAAGAGCTGCTTGCTAATGGCTTGCTTACATATATCGGTGAAGAAGTTGATGCGGCTTATGTTGAGCAATTAAAAACGATTCAAATCAATCGCGAAGTAGTGGAGAAGGTAGGAAAAGATTTAAAGATTGTGTTCACACCATTACACGGAACAGCCAATAAGCCGGTACGTGACGGATTAAAGGCGTTCGGTTTTGAAAACGTAACAGTTGTAAAAGAGCAAGAGCTTCCAGATCCGAACTTCTCAACGGTGAAGTCGCCAAATCCGGAAGAACATGCGGCATTTGAATTGGCAATTCAATACGGAAAAGAAATTGATGCAGACATCTTAATGGGAACTGACCCGGATGCGGACCGTTTAGGCGTTGCGGTCAAAGACGCTGACGGTGAATATATCGTATTAACAGGAAACCAAATGGGAGCATTAATGCTTCAGTACTTGTTCATGCAAAAGAAAGAGCAAGGCATTTTACCGGAGAACAGTATGGTCATCAAAACGATCGTCACGTCTGAAATCGGGCGTACGATTGCGGCAGCTTTTGGAGTGCCGACGCTGGATACGTTAACAGGATTTAAGTTCATCGGGGAAAAAATCGCTGAATTTGAACAAACGGGTGCACATACATTCCAATTCGGTTATGAAGAAAGCTATGGCTATTTAATCGGTGATTTCGTTCGTGATAAAGATGCGGTGCAGTCTGCGATTTTTGCAGCAGAAGTGGCGGCGTATTATAAGGCGCAAGGCAAATCACTATATGATGGACTACTTGAAATCTTTGAAACGTATGGCTTCTACAAAGAATCTTTACAATCGCTAACCTTAAAAGGGAAGGACGGTGCGGAGCAAATCGCCAACATTTTAGCGACATTCCGTGCAAACCCGTTAAAGGAAGTGGCAGGAGTTGAAGTCTTAATAATTGAAGACTATCAATCAAGTAAAAGCCTGAACGTGAAAACGGGTGAAGAAACAGAGATTCTTCTTCCTGCATCCAATGTGTTAAAATTCCATGTAGCAGATGGCTCTTGGTTCTGTCTGCGCCCATCCGGTACAGAACCGAAAGCGAAGTTCTACTTTGGGGTGAAAGGAACGTCGCTTGAACATAGTGAACAGTTGCTGGAGACATTAGAGACAGCTGTAATGAAATTGGTAAATGAGATGGTTGCGGTGAAAGCATAATCAAAATGGAATGGGTTAAATGGAAAGTATAGGAGATGAATCATGGATGCCAACAATATCCGAATAACACGCTTACAGGGAACAAGGTCGGAGTTAATCAAACAAGAGCGGCGCAAGAAGCGAATACGACTGCTGCTTGTTCTCGTATGGGTATTATTCTTAAGTGTGAATACATGGGTAGAAAATTTAGGAGCTTTACTAAGTTTGCATTCCATTCGTTTCACATGGGTTTCATCTCCAGACTTTTCGTCTTTTTTTCATTTTGCTGATTTAACGGAAATCCACAATTCTTGGTTTCTTATTAAGTTTGGGCATTTTATCGGTTTTGCGATTCTTAATTTATTGCTTTATTTCTGGCTAAAAAACCATAGGATGTCCATTGTGATTGCTGTTATGTATGCTATTTTCACAGAAGTGATACAGCTCTTTGTCGGAAGAGACGGACGTTTATATGATTTAATGATTGATTCTTTAGGCATTGCAACGGAGTATTATTTGTTGAAGAAGCTTAACATCTTGAAATGACGTGTTGCATGAATTTTATATTTATAAGGGGAATAGGGTAAGTCGTTTAACAGGGAGGAATAAAGGATGATTCTAGTCGTAGGCGGAGCCGGTTATATCGGCAGCCATTTAGTAAAAGAATTAGTCGAAACAAAAGAAGTGGTCGTATTGGATAATCTTTCAACAGGCCATCGCTGGGCAGTGGATGAGCGTGCGGTGTTCGTGGAAGGTGATTTAGGAAATGCGGCTGATTTGGAGAAAGTCTTTTCTGCTTATAACATTGAAGCGGTCATGCACTTTGCAGCAAATAGCTTAGTAGGTGAGTCAGTCGTTGATCCGCTCAAATATTATCAAAATAATGTTGCTGCTACTCTTACGTTATTGCAAATGATGATGAAGCATGATGTGAAAAAGTTCATTTTCTCATCAACTGCAGCCACTTACGGGATTCCAGATGTGGACTTAATTACTGAGGATACAGCAACAAATCCGATTAATCCATATGGACGCTCTAAGTTAATGATTGAGCATATTTTAGCAGATTTCTCGAAGGCATATGGCTTGAACTATGTTGTGCTGCGTTATTTCAATGCGGCAGGTGCCCATGTATCGGCAGAAATTGGAGAAAAGCATGATCCGGAGACACACTTGATTCCAATCATTTTGCAGCACTTATTAGGGGAAAGAGAACATATTGCGGTATTCGGGTCAGACTATGATACACCGGACGGAACTTGCATTCGTGACTACATACACGTAACAGATTTAGCGAAAGCTCACATTTTCGGAGTAGAAGCATTACTTGCTGGAACAAAAGAAACAGCGACTTATAACTTAGGGAATGGCCTGGGATATTCCGTTAAAGAAGTCATTGATACATGTGAAAAGGTGACAGGCAAAAAAGCGAATGTGGTGATGAGCGATCGTCGTGAGGGAGACCCTGCCCGACTCGTTGCTTCTTCTAGCAAAATCCATGAAGAATTGGGCTGGAAAGCCGAGTACTCGTTAGAAGAGATTATTTCTAGTGCGTGGAAGTGGCATCAGCAAAGTAAGTAATTTCATGAGATTCTTTTATGTTCAATTAAGAACGTTGGGAAGATTTGATACATGCATCTTTCTCGAAACAGTTTTAATATAGATAGAGAAGGAGAAAGATAATGCCGAAAAATAGACTATGGTTATTTGCCACTCTTTTATGGTTGATTGTTATCTTTTTGTTTACGCAGTTACCTTATTTTAACGGTGCACATACAGAAGCAGTCATCAATAAGACGGTGACCTCAGTAAATGAAACGGCACCAACAACGAAGGAAGCAGCTGGTTTTAGTATCAATTTCATCGTAAGGAAATCCGCTCATTTTACCGTGTTTGGCATTTTAGCTTTTTTCATATGGAACTGCGTGAAGAAGTACAGGTTCTCCTATATACTGGCATGGATATTAACCTTTATCTATGCGATGAGCGACGAATGGCATCAATCTTTTATTCCAGGAAGGGAAGCATCTTTTAGAGATGTACTCATTGATTCTTTTGGTGCGCTCATCGTTTTGTCGTTAGTCTTTATCATCAATAATCGTCGAAAAAGAAGTGTAAAGACGTACTGAATGAACTAGCGATATTCAGCATTTTGGTATATAAGAGTGTTTGTATATACCTTTTTATTAAAAACAACGGTTCACCCATTTCATTGGAAGGTGGGAGCCGTTGTTTTTCATTTATATGGTCTAGGTATATATAACTGATAGAGTAAGGGAGTTCTTTCTACCCTTGTATTTTGTAAGCGTTTACAATTATAATGAATGTACAAAGAAAAAGTATCATTAATCTACAACCTTAAGAAGGAGTGGATTACCGTGGAAGAACAAGGAAACTTCTTGATTGGTTTAATGTGGGGAACGTCTTTGAGTATTCCATTGTGGATAGCATTCTTTGGTTGGGTCAGATTAATAAGCAGGCTGTTTTTGTGATTATTCTTTTGCTATCAAAAGGCAACTGTGTAACCAATAGTAAATCACTGATTTTTTGATATGAATATGTGAAAATAGAACGATTGAAGTAGATACTTATTAAAAAACAGCGGCTTCTGTCCTTAAGTGGAGAGAAGCCGCTGTTTTTTTAATGATCCTCTTTCGGCAGCATCGCCGCACCGACAATGCCGGCTTTTGTCCCTAACAGAGCTGGTTCGATATGTACCGACTCCCGCAGCTGAGGGTATACATAGGATTTCACTTTCTCCCGCAATTCTGTCAGGAAGTGGTCCTGTGATTTCATGACCCCGCCGCCTAATACGATGATATCGGGATCAACGGTATGAATGACGTTGGCGATGCCGATCGCTAAATAGTTCATAAATTCTTCAACAAGAGCTTTAGCGGTTTCGTTTCCGTTGGCAGCGAGCTGAAACACTTCGCCTGCGTGGTCAGTTAAGTTTAACTTTTCTTTGCCTGCTTGCTGCAAGGCAGTCCCGCTTGCCAGAAGCTCCAGGCTTCCCTTATTCAAAACAGGATGGGCAGGACTTGCATCCGTAATGATCATATTCCCAATTTCACCGGCACATGAATGGGCACCTTTGATGACTTGCTTGTTGTAAACGAAGCCTCCGCCGACACCCGTACTGACGGTAATGTAAAAGACACTTTCATAGCCGGCGCCCGCTCCAAAGTGAGCTTCCGCCAACGCCGCAGCATTCGCATCATTGTCTACAACTACGGGAAGGTTTGTCCGGTTTTCGATGATGTCCTTTAAGGGAACATCATCCCAGCCGGGCAGATTTGGAGGACCTAAGATAATGCCTTTCTTCGCATTCAGCGGTCCAGGCGCTCCAATGCCAATGGCTTTTGCTTGAGGATATGATTGTAAATTTGTTGTCATGTCGATGATGCTGTCAATGATGGCTTCCGGTCCTTTTTCAACGTTTGTTAGTTGTTGGATTTCTTCTAAAATCGCTCCGTTTTCGATGATGGCTGCGACTCGTACGTTCGTCCCGCCAAGGTCGATGCCGATCCATATATTCTGTTCGTCCATGATTGCCCGCTCCTTTCGTTTAGTCTACTACTATTTTAATATGGCTTTTGTGCAGCTGTCACCGCTTGAATGGATGTAAATCTATTGATTTGTAAGGGAATTGAATATGGTTATGCTGCATGTTTATTGTTTTTGTGCCTTGTAGCCTATAAAATGAATATATTGGTAAATTAAGATGTTTATCACTTGCTGGAATTACGGGTGGTACTATCTTATACATAAATATGGATTGAAACAAGCTGTGTTTCAAATGGCATCCTTCACTTCATAAGCTTATACGAATGAAGTGTTAAGTTGATACATATAAATCACGGTCGAACATTCAAGCTGCTTGCTATTTGAGATTATGAAGCAAAGGAAGTGTATCAAGTGTCCAATTGGCATGTATTACAAAGAGAAACGATTAAAGCTGACCGGTTTGAAGTAGTGGTAGAGAGAGTGCAGCTTCCAAACCAAAGTGAAGCTCCTTTTTCATATGTGAAGATGAAACATGGGGTATGCATTCTTCCAATTCTTGAACATAATCAAGTCATCTGCATCAAGCAATACAGACATATATTTCAAACATGGGAATATGAGCTTCCGGCTGGAGGGATTGAAGAGGGAGACCAACCAATCGACACTGCCAAGAAAGAGCTGCTGGAGGAGACGGGCTACAAAGCAGCACAGTGGGTGGACCTTGGTTACATTTATGCATCTGTCGGCTCAACAGATGAAGTGATTCATTTATTTGCAGCTAAAGATTTAACAAAGCATGAACAGCAGTTGGAAGAAAGCGAAGAGATTGAAATAGAAGTAGTAGATTTAGATGAATTAAAGAAATGGATTGCCGAAGGCGCATTTCGTCATTCAGCTGGAATTGCTGCTGTGGGGAGGTATGTGTTTAGGAGCGTTGATGATCAAGTACCTGAGGAATAGGAGTTTGTTTTTGCTGCTTAGCTTTTTTTGTGCCTGTCACCACCCAAAATTTTTCAAACGTATGTTTGTTTGTGAGACTTTGGCTATGGGGTCAGACCTCTGGTACGTGAGTTAAAAGAGATTAATCAAGCACTTGAAGGGTTAATAATTAAAGATAAGAACGAAAAGAAACAGATTAAGAAAAAGCATATAGCAGATATAAAAAATAACCGTAAAGAAAAGATACGGAAGGAAAAAGAAGTCAGTCAACAAAATGTTTGCCCTAAGTGCGGTGGTGAGTTGTCTATGAGGAAAGGGAAGTATGGCTCTTTTTATGGATGCAGCAATTTTCCAAAGTGCAGGTATACAAAGCAAGTTTTATAATGTATGCTGCTGTTAGGGACCAGTGGGGGCCAGTCCCCCGATCTGGTCCGCAGTTCCCCTTTTTAAGTGATCACGCTTAAATATAAATCTAGTGAATCTTCAATCTCGATGGCAACGAGGCGAATAAAATCGTCATAGTTTTTGGTTGTATGAGCTTTGTCCAGTGCTTCATAGTAAGCTAATCGATTTTTTATTTTTATGATGACAGGGGGATAACCCGATTTCATTAATTCTACATTCAGCAATAGGCGGGAGGTTCTTCCGTTTCCGTCGATAAACGGGTGAATACCAACAAAAATGTCGTGAAGCTTAGCCCCTCGTTCAATTGGATGGAGACTTTGTGCCTCTTCATTATACCAATTCATCATTTTTTCCATTTCTTCTTTTATCAGATAGTGGGGAGGTAGCGTATGTTGGGCACCGGCGATGAGTACTTGCTGGTCGCGATAAGTACCTGCATAGTCTTCATCAATTCCTTTTAATACAAGTCGATGGAGGTTTTTAATTTGCCATTCTGAAAACGCTTCGTTCTTCTGGACAATCTCTTCCACGTACAGGATGGCATCACGATGATTAATCACCTCTAAATGCTCCCTCATCGTCTTGCCTCCAACGGTAATTCCTTCTAGAACCACCTTCGTTTCATTCATGGTTAGTGTATTTCCTTCAATCGCGTTGGAATGATAGGTCCATTCTAGTAGCATTTTTTCTTTTAAACTTTTCAACGTGTACTTGGGCAGCGGTCTCATTGCATCTAACCGCTTTTTCTTCTCGTCAATGGATGCATACATTACCTATTCGCCACCTTTTGTTTATACAAGAGACAACCTCTATGGGTGTTCGCCTGGCCGCTGTTGTTTCACTGCCTTTGTTATTGGTTCTTCAAAGTGTCATCGCTTCCCAAATGCTTTCATCTGTGATGCCTTTTTCACATGATTGATCACGCTGTCACTAAGTTTTATGTTGTTATACCGTCATTTCCCAACTGGACATCTCGAGCCACTTCTCCTGTTCCTTATAATCCGGCATGATTTTCCCGACTAGACGCCAGAAGGATCGGTCGTGATTAAGATGGACCATATGGCACATTTCATGGACCACTACATAGTCAATCACTTTCTGTGGTGCCATGGCCAGCCTCCAGTTAAAGGTTAGCTGCAGCTTTGAATCACAAGTTCCCCATGTGGTTTTGCTGTCAGAAATAGTGATTGACCGCGGTTTGGTCTTAAAGTGAGTTTGGTAGGACGAGATACTTTTCTTCACTAAAGCTTTACATTGTTTATAATAAAATCGTTTTAATGCTTGCTTTATTTTCTCATCCTCAAGCTGCGTTACATATATATGTAACTGATCCGTTTCCAACACAACATGGTCCTGTGAAATACTTGAATCGTGATGAATCTGAATGGGATAGGATTTTCCTAAATATAAAAAGCTCTCACCATGGTCATAGACCTTCTCCTTCGGTCCATGCATTCGATCCTTCATTTCGTTCAATTTTTGCTGAATCAGCTCCCAATTTCCTTCTAATAATTGAATCACTTGTTCATTAGACGTTCCTTTAGGAGCTAGAACTTCGACATGTCCATAACCATCCACCTTAATGGCAAAGGAGGTTCGATTCTTGTATTGAATGTCGTATAGGATGGTTTCCCCTAAATAGCTATGTATCATGTTATCACCTTCATGTCTTATCCCCTGTATCTTACCGTTAATCCTCTTAGGAATTTCCTGGAAAAATTATCTCCGCACTCTTTATAATTCTTATGGCCTTCTTTTCTCAATAAAGCTCCCAGCTCGCCTTTTGACACGATAATCCCGCCATCTTCGAAGATATCCAGCATCTCCTCACTTGTTAATTGCAAGGCGATTTTTACTTTCTTTAACAATAGATTATTCATATTTGGGGATTTGTTACTGGACGGTTGTGGTGGATTTGCCTGTCCTGGTTTCGTTTCTTGTTTTCCTCGTTTATATGTAATGAAACCATTTAAGAAAGCATCCAGCATACTGTTCGTGCATTTCATGTTTTCTTCATCGTCAGCCAAATTTTCATCCTCGTCGTCATGGTCCTTTGTTTTGGTGAGGATCTTCAGCACTTCATCTTTGGTTACTTCTATCCCGCCAAGCTTGAAGATTTCAATCATCTCTGTATTTTTCAAATCCAGCGCGTATCTTAATCGAATCAAAATGTCGTTATTATCCATTTTATAGTCCTCCATTCATGGGTACGATGCAAAAAAAACTATCCATTTCTACAAACATATAATTTCTCACATTTATCAACCTTCGTCAACTTCTGATAAATTTATACATACATTCGGTGCCAGGCTGCCATTCAGCTAAAGTTTAAAGTGTAGAAGTGGATAGAACAAAGTATATGTATTGAAAAGGAAGAAGGAAGGCAGCTTGCTGTTCATCCGGCAAGCTGCTCTCCTTTTGTTTAGACCATCCATTTTGATGGCTGCTGTATGAGGTACGGTTAGTGATCCCCCAGCGTCTCAGCGACTCTTCTCAATTTCTTCTTCGCCGATCGGCCCCACCATTTGACGGCTTCCAGTTTGACTTGATGTTCGGCGGCAATGTCTTGGAGAGGGCGGTCATTGATGATGTGTTCGTGGATGTATGTTTTTTCGCCTTCTGTCAAGTCCCGGTAGTAAAGATAAAGCATTTCCTGCTCAAGCGGTACACGGCTCATGTCTGCTTCGATGGCGTCGAGGAATTCTTCGTTGAGTGCTTTGTTATGTTCTTCGTATTTGATTTGCTTTTTTAAGGCCATTAAAAGGTGGCCTTTCATCGTCATATAGGCATAAGCGGAGAAGGTTCCTTTACTTGGATCAAACTTTTCATACGCTTCCCATAGGGCGATGAAGCCAAGCTGGATATAGTCATCAAAGTCTTTGTAGATTCGCAGTCTTTTCAAGAGATGGTGGACCATGGGTGTGTATTGGACAAGTGCTTCTTCAAATGTAGCCGGTTTTGTGTCAAACATATTCGGTTCCTTTTGAAAAGCGCGCTTTTCTTGTATTCCGCGGTATCTTTACTGTACGGCACGGAAAGGACGGGGGCGAATGGGCTTAGAGGATGGGAGGAGAGCGGAGTTTTGTTTCCGAAGTTTGCTTGCCTGGGGACGGAGTTGGTTGGAGGAGGGAGGAATGACTTAGGAGTTCGAAGACTTATATTTCAAAAAAAATAAGTCTATCAAACTACTTTTCAAATATAAAAGTGACAAAAACACACATTTTTAACAATTATTAACAAAATATTTACGTTGTCTTTAAAAAACTTGTCGAATCGGAAGGTATAATAGGATTGTTATATTAGACAAATAAAATATAGGAAGGATGTTGAGTTAGCTATGATAGTAGATGAAACACGGGGAATTTGTTCAGACACCATGGCGGTTATGTATTACCCCGATACACAATATCAGACGTTAATACTTGAGGTAAATGGAGCATATTTAACGTCCACTTCTCCTGAAAAGTTAATTGATGAAGCTTGCTTGAAGCATGGGTCCAGTTATGAGGGAAGACGGCAGGCGGTCATTCATGTGCTTCAATATTGGAAAAGAACTCCGTTCCCGATTGCTCCTTTGCTTGGGATTTATGCTTTTCCAAGCGCGTCATCAAGGGACCGGGACTGTGTGTGGTTATTTCTGGAACATACTCTGCAATTTTCACCAGACCCCGCGAACCATCAGCATTCCATCGCCAGATTTCGTAACGGCAAAGAGCTGGGTGTCAAAGCAAGCGCTAGATTTTTAGACACTCAATATGCACGAACGTCGGCTTGTGCATCTAAGTTCGGCTATTTGGATCTTTCTCCGTTTAAACGATAAGGTGTTTTGGTTATACATAGGAGTGGAATTTCTTAGGTCACCACACGAAATTTGTCAAATGAAGAAGGAGAGTAGATAGTTTAAAAGCCATTTACTCTCCTTTTTCTGATGAAATAAACTTCCTGGATGTTTTGGTTTCTATTGTTGCACTTTTATGGGGAATTCTACACGGGATTTTGGTGCAAGACCCCCATTCACACAAGGGAAAAATAGGATTTTAGTTTAAAAGTGAGCCAAATGTATCGATAAATGGTTAGAGGAAATAAATAAAAGGTGTATTTCAAATACATAAATAAGCCAATTGGATTATATAATGAAAGTGTTTTAATGATTAAGGAAATTAAAACAGGGGGAATGGTATGAAAAGGCTTATTTCATGGTTAGTGATGATGGTGTTGCTATTTACGGCAGGAATTGCTTCAGCTCACGGTTTGCATGCAGGCCACACAGAAAAGAAGCTTTCAGTGCTTGTTAACGGTGTGGACATTCAATCAGACTTAAATCATATCCATCAATCTAAAGTGTATGTCGATATGGAAGAATTTGCGGATTTATTTGGCAAGACTTTTGAATTAAGCAAGAATAAGAAAGTAGTCACCTTTAATGGTAAAAAATTGAACGATATTAGATTCGTAAATGGTGAACCGACTGTATGGATTGATAAGCTTGGGACCGCAGTTGGGGCACAAAACATTAGCTGGGATGAAAAGAACGGCGAAGCTTACATGTTAGTACTGCCAGAAGGAACGATTCAATTAGACCCTCATGTCGTACCTGCTATGGGAGAACACTGGGCAAATCCTAAAGAAATGCCAAATGGCCCTATTTACGGGGTACATAATGGAACGCTTGTTTTTATCGAGTATATGATTGCCCAGGACGACTTTGTTAACGGTAAAAGCCACACGAACCTTGGAGGGATGAAGGGCTTGCCTTCTCCATCCGTTGTTCAAACGGATATTGAATTCCAGCCTCATGGTCATCTGGGATTTGACATCGCGCATTTTGATATCCATGCTTATTTTATTTCTGATGAGGAACAGCATAAGATTGGCACTACCTTTGTTGAATTGAAGAATGGCAAAGGAGAGAAAATCGGTTTCGCTGCATTTGGCCAAATGGGTGATCAAATCATGTTAAAGGTGAGCGCTTCTGGTCTTACTCCTGGTAAGCATGGGTTCCACATTCATCAAAATGCCATTACGAACAACGACTTCACAACAGCAGGCGGCCACTTTAATCCATCAGATAAGAAGCACGGTCATGATAACCCTGAGGGAGCCCATCTTGGTGATCTGCCTAACTTAACAGCAGACGAAAATGGGGAAATTGAACAAACGATCTTCCTTAGCGGTGTATCGCTTGAAAAAGGAAAGAGCAACAGTATATTAGGGAAATCACTCATCATTCATGCTGCGGAAGATGATGGGGAAACTGATCCTTCCGGCAATTCTGGAGACAGGGTTGCTGGTGGAAATATACCTGAATGAACGTGGTACCTGTCACCGCCCGCTAAGTAAGAAAATAGGGAGTCAGTCCTCGGTATGTTAACGAATTAAGGATGATGAAAAAAGCAGGAGAGTAGATTGCTGATGATCTACTCTTCTTCTTTGTCTTTAAAAGAACCTTATGTAGAAATTACCATAAATTACATTGACAGGAATGGTATGCTATTTTAAAATAGGTCTATATACTTATGACATTTTACTTATATACATAATTTTTAATGTAGTTGTTCTTCTTGTCATACATATGAAACGAAATAAGACTACGGCGTCAAATGAGAACAAAAACCTGCATAAACACAGATAAAGGAAACTTCCATCGGTGGTGGGGGTTTTACTGCCCGTTAATGCGGGATAAATGAGGGACGGGTGATACTCTATCAAACTTGGTTTTTAGTAGTTTGATTGGATCATTGAATATATTAAAAGGGGATAGAAGGATGAAAAAAACAGTAAAAACACTTATGGCATCGCTGGCGGCCAGCGCTGTAATCTTTACAGGAACAAATGCTGCATTTGCACACGAGGACTTTTCTCCTGTGTATGTGGAAGCACCGAAGGAAAGCAGCTATTCTAAAATTTTTAAGGCAATGAGTAAAGAAGACATGAGGGATTTGAATGCAGCCATTTCGGCAACAGCAAAATACAAGGATTTTAGCGTCGCTGTAGACGCCGGCTACAAATTTGACGGTCCTTTTGCTGCGATTCCAGTTGGAGGAATGGGTATCCATCGCACTAACTTTGATATTAGCAATGATGCGATACTTGATCCTAGACAGCCGGAAAACTTATTATACGAACCACAAAAAGACGGCAGAATGAAACTAGTTGGAATCGAGTACCATGTGAAGGCGGACCTTGTGGACGAAGCTCCAACCCTTTTTGGCCAAACCTTCGATGGTCCGATGCTAAACCATCATATTGATACAAGTAACATGACGGAAGAGCAAATTCACGAGCTCACCCATGATAGAAAAAACATGCACTATGATTTACACGTTTGGATATGGGAACATAATCCAAATGGGTTATTTACCATGTGGAATCCGAATATTTCAGATAAAAGCAATGGTACAGTATTACCGCAGTAATCCGATTTAAGGGATGGGTCCTCTATTAAACTGCACTTTAAAACAGTAAAGTGTGAAAGATGATAAGGAAAACATTTTTCGTTTGTAATGAAACGGGTATGTTAATGGAAAAGGAAGAAAGAGAGTAGATTGCTGATGATCTACTCTCTTTTGTCTTGTGCTCCAATACGGATAGCTTTTGCGGTAAACTTGTCGTCATGCTGTAATGATAAATGCCGGTCCTTAATGATATAATAATTGGAAAATCGCTAGAATGTAAGCGTTTTGAAAGAGGGGGTTCTTATGATGTATGATGAAAAAACGGAATTTTTCGACTTCGAAAAAATTGCCGATATTTTATATGACGGAATTTACATATCCGATAAACACGGAAAAACGTTATTTGTGAATAAAGCATATGAGAGAATTACAGGGTTAAAGAAAGAACAAGTTGTAGGCAAATATGTTCATGATTTAATAGCGAGCGGCTTGTTTAATTACGCGGTCACACCAGATGTCATCAAAGAAAAGAAACAAATAAATGCAACCGCTACCATCCATAACGGTGTGAAGGTGTTAATCACAGGAACACCTTTATTTAATGATAAAGGCGAGGTAGAAATTATCGTCGTGAACAACAGAGATTTGTCAGATCTTCTAAAAATTGAAAATGAATTAAAAAAGTCAAAAGAAAAAATGAAGATTGTCGAGGAAATTGAAGAGAAAAATGTTCAAGAAATTGAGCATTTACGAAAAAAAAATCTAGAGAAAAAAATAATCGGAGAAAGTGAGGAAATCAAACACATTATTCAAATGATTCACCAAGTAGCAAGATTGGACGTAAATGTTCTCATTACCGGCGAAACAGGCGTCGGCAAAGAAGTGGTTGCAAACGAAATCTATATGAATAGCAGCAGACATGATAAGCCATTTATTAAAGTAAACTGTGCAGCCATTCCATCCACCTTATTGGAAGCGGAGCTCTTCGGATATGAGAAAGGTGCGTTTACGGGTGCTTCCAACAAGGGAAAATTGGGATTATTTGAATTAGCCCATAAGGGAACGATTCTTTTAGATGAAATTGCCGATATGCCTATAGATTTACAAGTTAAATTATTAAGAGTAATCCAGCAAAAAGAAGTGACTAGAATCGGCGGAACGAAACCGGTCGAACTGGATGTGCGAATTATTGCCGCAACGAATGGAGATTTGAAAGACCTTGTTTCAAAAGGGCTATTTAGAGAAGATCTCTATTATCGTTTGCATGTTTTCCCTATTCATATCCCGCCGCTTCGATTAAGAACATCTGATATTCAAAAATTAACCGATTATTTTTTGACGAGTTATAACCATAAATACGGAAAAGACATTACATTCGAACAAGAAGCCCTTATTGTATGGAGCTGCTATTCATGGCCGGGGAATATTAGAGAGTTGCAGAATGTTTTGGAGCGGACCGTTATTATCTCTGCTCCTTCTGAGGTACTGACCAGTCATAAAGTAAGGAAATTATTGAATCTGGAAACAGACAGTGAAGATTCGGTAGATTCTGGGGAAAGTTACAAAAAAATGATGGAATCTTATGAAAGAAAAGTATTGCAGCATGCCATTGATCGATATGGCACGACTCGAAAAGTGGCTGAACATCTAAAAATCAATCAATCAACCGTCGTAAAAAAAGCGAAAAAACTGGGGATCAAATTAACAGCTGCTAAAAATCTATCCAATTGATGAAAAAAGGAATCATGTAGATGATTTTTTTCATCGGTTTTTAGGCAGGTTTTTCCACGGGATCGATAAAAATTGATGATTTATTTCATCAAGATGTTTTCCCTTATGCTCAAAACTCCCTATTTCATGCCGATTTGAAGTTGGTATGAAAATTGCAATATCTATTGATCGAAACGATTTTGACTGCAAAGGGAGAGAGAGGAATGGAAAAACTAATCATTACGGTTGCGACAACCGGGGCGCAAACAACGCGTGAACATACTCCGTATGTACCGCTGTCCCCAAAGGAAATCGCTGATTCTGTCATTGAATCATGGAAAGCCGGAGCTGCTATCGGACACATTCATGTGAGGGACCGAGATGGAAACAATACGCTTGATTTAGATGTGTATAAAGAAGTCATCGACCGTGTCAGAGATCAATGTGATATCATTCTGAATCTAACGACAGCCGGCGGAGTGAAGATGAGCGATGAAGACAGGCTTCGGGTATGTGAATTAAATCCGGAAATGGCCACCTTTGATGCCGGAACGATGAATTTTGGATCAGATGTCTTTCATAATACACCGCAATTTTTGGAGAACTTGGCTCTGGAAATGAAGGAACGTCACATCAAGCCTGAAATTGAAATTTTTGATGTCGGAATGATTCACAATGCCTTACGTATTGCCAAAAAAGGACTTTTGGAGGATCCCTTTCACTTTCAATTTGTATTAGGTGTGCAAGGCGGAATGCCGGCAACGACCAAAAATTTGATGTTCTTGGTAGATAGTATTCCGGAAGGATCCACCTGGTCAGCGATAGGGGCCAGTAAAGATCAGCTTATGATTAATACAATGAGCATTCTTTTAGGCGGGCATGTTCGAGTGGGGATGGAAGACAGTGTTTACTATCAAAAGGGAGAATTAGCTAAAACGAATGCTCAGTTTGTAGAGAGAATTGTTCATTTATCTCACATTTTAGGAAGAGAAATCGCGACTCCAGACGAAGCGAGAGATATTTTAAAGTTATCGAAGTCGAAAAAATTAATTAAGGGGTGACCATAGATGAAAATAGGTGTAATAGGGGCAGGTTCGCTTGGAACCATTATCGGTGCGTTCATCACAAAAGGCGGCTGCGATGTTGATTTAATTGATATTAATCAGGAGAACGTCGATGCATTGAATCAAAAAGGAGCGAAATTAACAGGTTTCCTGGATGAAACGATTCCGGTGACGGCCAAACATCCAAAACAGTTAAGCGGGAACTATGATGTCATCATTCTGCTTACGAAACAAGTATTTACAAAAGAATCGTTGGAGTCCGTCCTTCCTTTCCTTCATAAGGAAAGCGTTGTGTGTACGCTGCAAAACGGCATACCAGAAGAAAGGGTAGCTTCTATTGTTGGGGCTGAGAGAACCGTTGGGGGAGTCGTTGGTTTTGGAGCCATTTGGAGTGGTCCCGGCGTATCGGAGCTGGCAACAGAGGTCGATGTTATGAAGAAGTATGCGTTTGATATCGGCGAGTTAAATGGAGAAATAACCGATCGAATCAAAACCATAAAAGACATGTTGGATACCGTCGGTTATTGCGAAATTTCGACCAATATTATCGGGATGAAATGGTCCAAACTTTTAATGAATGCGACATTCAGCGGTATGTCTGCATCACTTGGATGCACATTCGGAGAGGTGTTGTCCAATCCAGACGCAATGAAAAGTTTAGCCAACATCGCGGATGAAACGATTAAGGTTGCGAGGGCACATCATATTCGATTGGAAAAAATGCAAGGAAAAGACATGGAGTTTTTGGAATTGGAAAGTCAGGAGGATATCCCTAAAAAGATGGCATTTTACCATGAAGTCTGGGGACCGCATGCCAATACAAAAGCGAGTATGCTGCAAGATTTAGAGAAAGGCAGAAAATCAGAAATCGATTTTATCAATGGACATGTTTCAAAAAAAGGAAGAGAGAAAAATATTGCGACTCCTTTTAATGATTTAGTTTGTAAGCTTGTACAAGAATCCGAAGAAACTCAATTACTCCCTATCCTGGATCGGAATATTCATGAATTTAAGTCACTGTGCAGTCAGAATAATGTAAGCGTAATCAAATAGAGAGGAGTGAAAACATGATTGTTGCATTATTAATCTGGCTATTCGTCATTATTTTCGGCTTGGCGCTAGGTACATATCTTTGCATGAAGATTGAAAAATCAAAAGTAAAACGCTGGGGGGCAAGCGGAAAGCTTTTTAGATAAATCGATTTAGAAAATTCGACATGACGAAAGAACGGCTATGCAAATTTTCGAAGCTCTTAAGAGTAAATTCAAGCTGTCTGAATGGCCGATTACGAATATCTCTTGCTGGGAGAAAGATGTGACGAGTTATTAAGTGGAATGTATATAGATAATACAAGGGGGGAACTTCAGTGATCTATTTAATCATTTTTGGCATATATGCCGTGTTTATTGTATGGTCTACCATGATCAGTTTGAAAAAAGTAGAATCGATGTCTGATTTCACGACAGGCGGGCATCGAATGGGGTTAGTCATAGGAATTGGAACGTCTGTGGCTACTTGGGTCAGTGTAGCTTCTGTCATGGGGGTTCCTGGTTATTTATATAGTTCCGGAGTGTCTGCGGTTATTGGATGGGTCGCAGGATGGTTTTTTGGAACGGCTCTCATCCCGATTGTCGCGTATAAGATTCGCAGACCTGCGACACCGGTTCGGACCTTTCCTGAATATATCCAGCAAAGGTTTGAGCCATTCAGCCAAAAAAGTCACTTACGTACGATTGTAGCGGTGTTGATGTTTGTAGGGTATTTTATCTTTACCCATCTTCAAGTGGTTGGTTTTGGGATTGTTTTTTCGACCATAACAGGCATGAAGTATGAAATTGCCATTTTTGCCTTTTTGCTATTTTTAATTTTTACTAGTATGGGAGGATTTTGGTCCGTTGCTGCAACCGATACGTTGAATTCTGCGCTTATTGTGATAGGGGTAGTGCTGGGAGCCATATCCATATTAGGGGCTGCCGGCGGTTTTGACCAGGTGTATGGAGCCTTAAAGACAACGACAGCTCCGACAAATATAGGCGGTCCGGCTTTAGAACAGGGTGTGTTGTTATCACCTGTAGGATCGTTTGGATTAAGTGCCCTTTTTGCCATTTTTATTTCGAATTCTTTAGGAGCCGCCGTTTCCCCGCATTGGGTCACGAGAATGCTGGCACCTAAATCTGTTAAGGTGGCCATTATGCAGATGATGGGTTCATCGATCATTTTGATTGCCATCTTTATACCGCTCATTACGATCGGATTAGCTTCCAAAACATTAATACCAAGTTTACCGGAAGGCCGAACAGCAGATTATATTATGCCCCTTGTGATTATGGAATATGCGCCGCCTCTCATTGGAGCGATGACACTGGTTGCGCTATGTGCTGCTGCTGTATCGACGGCCAATTCGATGCTGTTACACTGCGGCACGTCCATCTATTATGATATTTATCAGAACCTCTTCCCTCAGAAAAATCTATCGGAAGACAAGTCAAGAAAACAGCTGCGTGCAACCGTCTTTGTCATCGGGATTATAGCCGTAGTGAGTGCATTAAAGCCGCCTTGGTTCCTGGCTATGGGATTCACATATGTGTATGGCGGGTTCGGCGCCACGTTCTTTTTTGTCGTGTTCCTAGGGTTATATTGGAAACGGATGAATCGCGCAGGTGCTTACGCAAGTATATTAATAGGTTCAATAAGTTATGTTATCGCTAAAGTACTTGGAGCGTCTAATCCTTTTTTAGTCGCCATAGCGTTATCTTTGATTGGGTTGCTTATTGCCGTATTTAGTACGAAGAAGCCTCCGCTTGAAGCTTATGAACCTTACTTCGAGCCGGAAGTATCAGAATCTACCCAATATACGCTCTCAAATATTACGGGTTCTTATAAAGAGGCAAAATAAGCAGATTATTGGGAGAAAGCCCCCGGGTGCGTGTCCAATCCATTAATGCATCGAGATGATGAAAAAGAAGGAGAGTAGATTGTTAGAATCCAATCCACTCTCCTTTTGGTGTGCCAGGCATGTTCATCAACTCGACGGTGAGAGTCCGTTATGGGCGTTGGGATATGCGAACCATTAGCCGAAGGCAAGGGTGTCCATGGTGACGTGGAATCTGAAGGAAGCCTTAGGCAAATCCTCGGTCTGAGGTACACGAATCACATTAGAGGTTCCCATTTCAGGATGAGTTTGCCAAACAAAACAAAGTCCAAAATATCCCCGGATGAAATGGGAATAAATGTGGCAGATAGATGAGGAGAAAGTGGATGAACTTACCCTGGGAGATCTCTTAGATACCTTCGTTGAAGAACCTGCTTAGTGATAAGCAGCTATTTTCTAAAAGAACAAAGGAAAATGAATACTTGGTTTCTTTTTTGTATGAGGTACATATCCGTACCGCTTGCTAGATGATTTATTCTATCATATGATAATTAGAATTAATGTAAAATCTAACAAGATGGTGCCTGACACCAATGAAAAGGAGACCGATTATGTCCTCTTTTGTTGATAGCCCAAATGGTATTTTCCCTTCGGTTTGTTCACTAGACTGCCCGGATCAATGCGGGTTGCTCCTTCGTAAAAAGAACGGAAAGATTATCAAGGTCGAGGGTGACCCGAATCATCCAGTCACTAAGGGTTTTATTTGCAACAAGGTTCGAAATATGACTGAACGAATCTATGATGAAAAACGGCTAAAATATCCAATGAAGCGCATTGGTGCGAAGGGAGAAGGGGAATTTGTCCGAATAAGCTGGGAGGAAGCTATTGAAACGATTACCACCCGCTGGAAGGAACTGCTGCAAAGCGAGGGTGCCGTAAGTATTCTGCCCTACAGCTTTTATGGAAATATGGGAAACCTTAGTGCTGAAGGCATGGACCGCCGCTTCTTCAATCGTTTGGGATCCTCCCAGCTTGACAGGAGTATCTGTAACGCAGCCGGTGCAGTTGGTTATAAATATACAATGGGCGGCAGTTATGGAATCGATCCTGAGGATACAATCCACACCAAGCTGTTTATTTTTTGGGGGATTAATGCTGTAAGTACCAACATGCACCAAGCAGTCCTGGCCCAACAAGCACGGAAACAAAATGGCGCTAAAATCATTGTTATTGATGTCCACAAAAATCAAACTGCTAGATTAGCAGACTGGTTTATTCCCATTTTACCGGGGACTGATACCGCTCTGGCTTTAGGACTGATGCATATTTTATTTGCCGAGAACATGGTGGATTCCTCATTTCTGGAGCAATATACAGTCGGTCATGAGCAGCTGCGTGAACATGTTGTGCAGTATGACCCTATTACCGTATCGGGCATTACCGGCATACCGGTGGAGGATATTGTTCAACTTGCAAGGATGTATGGTAAAACGTCCCCTGCCTTTATTCGGATTGGAAATGGCCCGCAGCACCACGACAATGGCGGTATGTTCGTGAGAACGATTTCCTGCCTCCCTGCTTTAACAGGACAGTGGTTGGTAAAAGGAGGAGGGGCTATCAAAGGAAATTCCGCTTACCTGGCACACAATACTGCTAATTTGCAGCGGCCTGATTTGTTAAAAAATAAAAAAACGCGGGTGATTAATATGAACCTGCTGGGAGAAGCCTTGCTCACTTTAGATCCCCCAGTAAAATCGCTCTATGTATATGGGAGTAATCCAGCCGTTGTTGCGCCAGCTGGCAATAAGGTTCGAAGAGGATTGAAACGGGAAGACTTATTTACTGTCGTCCATGATTTATTTTTAACAGAAACGGCAAGGTACGCAGACATTGTTTTACCGGCCACATCTTCATTTGAAAACACGGATTTTTATACATCGTATTGGCATCACTATATTCAGCTTCAACAGCCTGTAATCGAACCATTCGAGGAAGCAAAGTCAAACATTGAGGTGTTCCGGCTGCTGGCTAAAGGAATGGGCTTCACCGAAACGGCTTTTGATGAGACAGAAGCAGAATTAATTGGCCAATCACTAGCTAATCCCATGAATCCTTATATGAAAGAAATACATTACGAAACCTTAACCGAACATCATTATCTTAAGGCAAAGGCGAAATTTCCTGCCAGGCTCCCAACACCGAGCGGAAAAATCGAACTATATTCAGAAAAGATGAAACAGGACGGATATTCTCCATTACCAACCTATGTACCTTTAAAAAATGACTCTTATCACCCCTTTCAATTTATAGCGGGGCCAAACCATAGCTTTTTAAATTCAACATTTGCGAACCAGTCAACACATGTTGGGCTTGAAAAAGAGCCTGAAGTGGTTTTAAATCGTTACGATGCCGAAAAATTGGGAATAAAAAATGGAGAGCAGGTCCGGGTTTGGAACGACCGAGGGGAATGTATACTTAAAGCGAGTGTTGGTGACAGCGTCCTTCCAGGTGTGGCAGTTACTCAAGGCCTTTGGGGGGAAGTAAAAGGAACAAAACATCTGGTCAACTCGCTTACCCCAGACCGTATCGCAGACATGGGCGGTGGTGCCACTTTTTTTTCTGGGAGAGTTACCGTCGAAAAAGTAACTGGTGCCTGACACCAAAAAAGCGTAACGGGTTTTGCCTGTCGCAAACATTAAAAATGTGAGTCAAAATGAAAGTCAAATGTATATGAATGTACCACTCATTTTTTTGTGTGAAACGATTTCTACAGATTTTTTGTTATGGAGAAGATTGAAAGGCTAATTTTTACTATTCCTCCTGTTAAGAGGATGTTTTCTTTTTGTCGTTGCTTGATGACTTCTTTCTCCCATTTAATCAAATCTCCAATTTTATACTCATCTAGTTACTGCCAAGTTGCTTCATGACAACCAAAAATCGGCTAACGTACATTTGCAATGCAAATGTCAAGTTTAGTAAGTTTCTTTAAGGTTGCTGTAAATGTTGCAACATTATCATTTACTATGTAAGAAACGTAATAGAATTAGCATAAATGTTACCTATTCTTTCAATGAAATCCTAATCCTCTATGCTACGATAATGTCATGTAGTTTTGAAGAGGTGACATGGTGGAGACGATTGAAAAAGCTTATACAACAAAAGAGATTAGCATGACGTTAGGAATTGGAGACTCGACGTTAAAAAAATGGTGTTTGTCCCTCGAAAAGAACGAGTACCCTTTCACCAGGAATGATCAAAATCAGCGTTTATTCCTGGAGAAGGACTTGGTGGTCTTGAAGCTTTTCCAAACAATGGTCCAGACGAATAATTTTTCGGTGGAGAACGCCGGGATGTTGATTGCATCAAAGTTTAAAGAGAGTGGGTTCCCGAGTGGTGTTTCTGCGATAAGAATAGAGGAACAGAGTGAAAAAAGGCGTTCTTATGAGGTTGTTCAGAAGCCTGCGGCCATCATTCAATATCAGGAAGCATACATACAGGAACAGAGGGAATTTAACCAGGTGTTACTGGAGTCTATGCGGGAACAAAAGGAGTTCAACCAGGTGTTACTGGAACGATTAGAAAAGCAGGAAAAATCTATACAAGAAGGGCTAAATACACGTGATGGGGAACTCACGCAGTCTATCCAGGGACTTCAGCAGCAACTCAACCAATTGACCATACAGACGCAGGAAAAGAGAAAGCAGCGCAAAGGACTATTCAAATGGTTTAGTTAAGCAGAGGCATAGCAAAAGCAAAGCTATGTCTTTTTCTTTTGAACATTCAACATAAAGAATGCTAAGGAAGCTCTTCCATTCTTTAAACAGTACTATTCATATCAGTCAAGAAGGTTAAAATCGATTTTTCCTTAAAAAAGGGTAAACAGGCTCTGTTTGATGACTTAATGGGGAGGAGTTTTCGTGAAAAATCGTGATAAAAAGAAAAAAAAGTTACTGAAACGGTTTAAAAATCAGGGAAAATCTATACAAGAAGGGCTAAATACATGTGATGGAGAACTCATGCAGTCTACCCGTGAACTTCAGCGGCAACTCAAACAATTAGACATACAAACGCAGGAAAAGGGAAAGCAGCGCAAAGGACTATTCAAATGGTTTAGTTAAGCAGAGGTATACTTCAAAGACCTTAATCGTCGTAATAGCCCCATCTATTGAGAATCGGAACCCCACAAGTCGAAATTAATACTTAATTCTTGTTTCGCTGACAGGCATTACTTTAAAGATCTATATAGATCGATTTCGAAAATTCGACATGGGCGTTCTTTGCCCATGTTAAATTATTTATGTGGATTTATATATTAAGAGCGTGTTTTGAATCAAACTTTTTTCAAAACACGCTCTTTCTTTTTGTTCGTTGATCAAGGTTATGAGTATCAATTTGAATAAACATTATTCCAAAGCTACAAATGCAACCATTTCATTTTTTGTAAAAAATATAGCTTGACCACCATTGACCATATAGGTCAACAAGAGTACAATGTGATTGACTGATGTGGTCAATCAAAATTTTTAGAATGAAAGAAAAGAGGGCCGCCCTTATGTTTTCAAAATTTTTGAACCTGGATAAGGAAAAACAAGACCGTATAATAAATGCTGCGATAAAGGAATTTGCCCAGAAGGGATTTGATAAGGCATCGACCAATGAAATTGTTAAGGAGGCGGGAATATCAAAGGGGTTATTATTCCATTATTTCCAAAATAAAAAGCAATTATATTTATTCTTGTATGAACATACGATCGATGTTCTAATGGAAAAAATTATGGAAAAAATTAATTGGGATGAAAAAGACATTTTTGTCCGCTATCGGCAAATCGCATTGCTGAAAATTGAAATATATAAAATCTATCCTGAAATGTTAAATTTCGTTAAGGCGATCTATAAAGACTCCTCCTCTGCAGTGAAAATTGATATAGACCGCAGAGGGAAGGAAATATTAGAAAGTTCCTTAAATAAATTATTTTCCGATATTGATCTTTCTAAATTTAAGAAAGGGATTGATACCAAAAAGGCGATCAACATTATTAATTGGACATTGGAAGGGTTCGCCTATCAAATGCAAGAAAAAGTATTGTCCCTATCCCTGGAACAAATCGATATGGAGGAGACAATGGCAGAAATGGAAGAATACCTGAACATACTAAGAAATTCTTTATACGAATAAGAAGGTGATCAATCGTATACAAAGTTGGTCATTCCGCATAACTAATTGAGGAGAAAAAGGGAGGTATTATCAATGAACGTAATAGAAATTAAAAATCTAACCAAAACTTACGGCAAGGCAAGAGGAATATCCGATATTAGTTTTAATGTTGAACAGGGTGAAATTTTCGGGTTTATTGGACCTAATGGTGCTGGGAAGTCGACAACGATTCGCACATTATTATCTCTCATTTATCCAACTAGCGGCAGCGCCACGATTTTTGGGAAAGATTGTATTCAATTTGCTCCAGAAATAAAAAAGGAAATTGGCTATTTACCATCAGAAGTTTTTTACTATGACAATATGAAAGTAAAGGACCTATTAAAATACTCAGCCAGTTTTTATAAAAAGGATTGCAGCAAGAGAATCAAAGAGTTAGCAGAAATTATGGATTTGGATCTCAATAAAAAAATTGATGACCTTTCTTTAGGAAATAAGAAGAAGGTCGGGATTATTCAAGGGCTGCTCCATGAACCTAAACTCATTATTTTGGATGAACCGACAAGCGGGCTCGATCCATTAATGCAGCAAAAATTCTTTGAACTATTAGAGGAAGAGAATAAAAAAGGTGCTGCGATTCTATTTTCGTCACACATCCTCAGCGAGGTTCAAAGATTATGCAATCGTGTTGCCATCATTAAAGAAGGTAAAATTGTAACGGTAGAAAAGATTAGTACGTTACAAGAGAACAACTATAAAAAGTTTAAAATTGAGACGAAATCAGCCCTAGACAAGAATTACTTCCAAATCAGCGGGGTCAATAAATTAGAGGTCAACCATAACGTAACCAGCTTTTTATTTAGAGGTAATATCAATACGGTGATGAAAAAAATCGCGGAAATTGAAATCGCGAATCTGTGGATTGAAGAGCCGGACCTTGAGGAGATCTTTATGCATTATTACGAAAAGGAGGCTTAAGAAAAGATGAATATTTTTATGCATGAATTGAAGGCTTATCGAAAGTCTACGATCATATGGTCGCTATCGTTAATTGTGATTATCGTTATTTTTATGTCGATGTATTCTTCGTTTGCCAAGGACGCAGAGGGTTTTATGAAAATATTGGGAAATTACCCAGAGGCGATAAGAAATGCACTCGGGTTTAATCAAGAAAATTTCTTTACGATTCTAGGATTCTATAGCTTCCCATTATCGTTTATTACTCTTTTCGCAGCAATCCAGGCGATGAATCTGGGCACTTCCATTGTCAGCAAGGAAGTCCGTGAAAAAACAGCGGACTTTTTGCTAACAAAGCCTGTTACCCGTACTACTATTTTGACAGCCAAGTTATTGGCAGCGTTGGTTTCGATTGTTATAACGAATATGGTTTATTATGCTGCAGCCAGCTTTGTGGCATTACAAGTCAAGACCGATGATTTCAGCTTGAAAATTTTCTTTTTGCTTTCGCTTACAATTTTTTTCGTTCAACTGATATTCCTATCCCTAGGAATTATCATTTCCGTTATTGTCCAAAAGATCAAATCCGTGCTGACCGTCTCGCTTGCTACCGTCTTTGCTTTCTACTTTGTGGGAATGTTCAGTGATACGACAGGTGATGAAGTGAAACGTTATTTTTCGCCGTTTAACTATTTTGATACTGCCTATATCATTCAACATTCCAGCTATGAAGCAACATTTTTGATTGTTGGTGCAGCTATTATTATTCTTGCCATTGCAGCTAGTTATGTCGTCTATACCAAGAAGGATATCCATGCTGTGTAAGAATACTGGCTTTGCTTGTGGAAAGCTATATAAATCGATTTAGAAAATTCGACATGACCAAAGAGCGGCCATGCCAAATTTTCTAGACCTAAGCGGCTGTCACCCCCCTTGCGGGGTTGGCACCATCCGCATAGGTGAACCTTTGAGGGCGGATTCGAGTTGTCTAGACTGCTGATTGTGAATATCTCTCCATAAAATGAAAACGTGTCGAGTGATTAAGTAGAATGTATATAAATGGGGGAGTTTGATCATGAATATATTTTTAAAAGAAGTGAAGTCTCATCGAAAATCGCTCATACTTTGGAGCATCGGTGTCTTCCTTATGGTGGCATCAGGAATGACTAAATATGAAGCGTATTCGTCATCGGGCCAATCGATAAATGATTTAATGGCAGATATTCCAAAATCGCTGCGAGCCGTATTGGGTTTCAGTGAGTTGGATGTAACGAAGGCCAGCGGCTACTATGGTATGCTTTTTCTCTATTTATTATTAATGGCCACCATTCATGCGGTCATGCTCGGAGCAACTATTATTGCCAAAGAAGAACGGGATAAAACATCTGAGTTTTTATTCGCAAAACCAGTATCTAGAAGTAAAGTCATTACAGCAAAGCTATTGGCAGCATTCACAAATATCGTGATCTTTAATCTCATAACATTTGTTTCGTCCGTTATTCTTTTAGGGAAATACAGTGATGGTGAGGCGGTAAATGGTGAAATTGCTATCTTAATGGCGGCAATGTTCATTTTGCAGATCTTGTTTATGGTTATCGGCAGCGCACTCGCTGCTGTAAAAAAGAATCCAAAAACGGCTGCATCGGTAGCTACTGGAATCCTATTGCTTACGTATATTTTATCAATCGTTATTGATTTGAATGAGAACATTGAAGGCTTAAGATATTTTACACCATTTAAATATTTTGAAGCGAAAAATGTAATGTATGGCGGCGGTCTGGATGTAATCTTTGTAGTAATTTCACTAATATGGATTCTTTCACTTTTGGTCGTAACTTATGTTTATTATAAAAAAAGAGATTTGAATGTTTAGTGCAAAGACCGTAATTTTCGGTCTTTTTTTCATGGTTATAAAGAAGGAGAGTAGATTGCTAGAATACAATCCACTCTCCTTTTGTTAATGGAAAGAACGTATGCAGGGATGTGTGTATACTTACTCAGGGAATGAAGGTTCTTCCCATCTTTCGCTAGTTATCCTTTTAAAGAATGGTTAGCTTCCAGAGATGCCGCTTCTGTGTCTTTCATTCGGCTGAAAATGGTAGCCAGAATCGGCCCGGATATGTTATGCCATACACTAAAAATGGCACTCGGCACCGCAGCCAACGGTGAAAAGTGTGCGGTTGCAATCGCAGCACCTAAACCGGAGTTTTGCATGCCGACTTCGATAGCCACCGCTTTTTTCTTAGATAAGTCCAGTTTAAAGAGCTTGCCGAATAAATAGCCCAACAGGTACCCCAGTAAATTATGAAGAACCACCACGGCAAAAATCGCTAATCCTGTTTTGGCAATTTGCTGCTGGCTGACAGATACAACAGCTGTCACAATGGCAACGATGGCGATGACCGAAATGAGCGGCAGGGCTTTAACACTCGCTTGAGCTTGTTTATAAAAGAGCTTTTTGATCAATAAGCCCAACACAATCGGTACAATGACGACTTTTACAATGGAAAGGAAAAGGCCGCTAGGGTCTACCGGTATCCATTGGCTGGCCAATAATAAAATGAGTGCAGGCGTGACAAAGGGTGCCAAAATGGTCGTAATGGATGTAATCGTAACCGATAGTGCGACATCTCCTTTAGACAGGAATGTCATGACGTTCGAAGAGGTTCCGCCCGGGCAGCAGCCTACTAAAATGACGCCGACTGCAATTTCTGGGGGAAGCTGTAAGCCTTTTGCCAGGGCAAAGGCAAGAAGCGGCATGATTAAAAATTGGCCCACAACTCCAATCATGACATCTTTCGGACGTTTTAACACTTCTTTAAAATCGTTGGCGGAAAGGGTTAATCCCATCCCGAACATGATGATACCCAATAATGGAACGATATAGGGAGCGATCCATGTAAATGTTGCTGGGGAGAAAAAGGCAAGGGCGGCAAATAAAAGCACCCATACGGCAAATGTATTGCCGACAAATTGACTGATACGTTCTAACGTTTTCATGATACACCTCTGACTGTAAAATTTTTGCGATAGGAAACAGTATAAAGTCAATTTAGAATAAAATCAATAATTAGAATATTTTTTATTTTAAAATCCGAAATTTTTTTGTCCCTTACGGATTGAATCGAATGTCGAGGTGTCATAAAAACAGCGGGTTTTGCCCGCAAAAGAACAAAAGCCGCTGTTTTTCATTGTTTCATTTTTTCAATATCCCTAAATACTCCTTCCAGGGACCAACGTCCGCTCTGTATCTCTCGGCCATGACCCGTACGATTTGAGAGATGTGGGTTAAATCATGAACCACCCACGTAGACAGCAATTCTCTTAATCTCACTGCACCAAATGCAGGGTGTGTACCGGTCAATTCAAGGTGCCGTTCGGGTTCAATAAGCGCTTTCAATTTGGTAATATTTCGTGTTCTTATCGTTTTGAATTCAACCAGTTTTTGTTCAAGCGATCGTTCAGACTGTTCATCTAAGTGAGAATAACGATCGAATGGAGGGAAGGGTTTGCTTTCACCTTCTTGAAGAATCATTTCTACTCTTGGTATCCAATTATATTTTTCTCCTTCAATGAGATGATCAATCACTTCAGAGGCATTCCACGTTCCTTCTCCTTCATGGCATTGCAGCCATCCATGGGATAAACCGGCTAAAAAATGTTCCAATGTTTGTGGTGTACGCTCTAAAACCTCAATCGCTTCGTTCATCTTAAAATTCATCTAACGGCTCCTTTCTGTCATTCATTCCGGGGAATTTTAAACAATTACTTTTAATAGGTATATGTGTATGTTGGTTTAAATCTGCTGTTATCCTTCAGTATCTAAGCGAGTGCTTCGTTTGTGGAGAAACCGTACGAACGAACGTCGGCTTGTGTTCTCCGTTAACCTTTGCAGGTCGTTCATCGCTCAGAGTACATGCTTTTCTTGGACGAACGTGCTAGAATAATAGCAAAAACTACATAAGTGCAGCAGGCATTTGATCATTTTTCAGTGAATAAGGATCATCAATGTCTGTCATATTTGTTAGAAATGGAATGAAAAAGGTCGCTTTTACGGCATGTTTCAGCCATGATTTTTTTCAATATTATTAAAAATGCGAAAGAGGTAGGGGTAGGTATGCTTAATACAATTCATCTTTTAGATATCATCGCTGTATCCATGAAGGCCGGAGAACAAATTATGGAGGTATACAATTCCGAGTTTGCCGTTGAAAATAAAGAAGATCAATCACCATTGACGCTTGCTGATAAAAAGTCGCATGAAGTCATTGCTTCTGAATTAAATCGTTTGTTCCCGGACATTCCCGTTTTGAGTGAAGAAGGCCAGCATTTGCCTTATGAAGAACGCAAAGATTGGGAGTATTTATGGGTAGTGGATCCGCTGGACGGGACAAAAGAATTTGTGAAACGAAACGGTGAGTTTACGGTCAATATTGCTTTAGTCCATAACGGTTATCCTGTATTGGGCGTCATTTATGCTCCGGTGTTACATACCCTATATTTTGCGAAAGAAGGAACGGGATCTTTTAAAATGGAAGGTATCGAGACGATCAACTTCCAAGACGAGGCTGAACTGATTTCCAAAGCAGAGAAATTATCATCCCTTAAGCTAAATGAAAAAATCGCAGCGGTTGCGAGCCGTTCGCATATGTCACCTGAAACAGAAGAATATATTGATGAAATCAAGAAAAAATACGGGGACGTCACCATTACTTCAGCGGGAAGTTCGCTGAAACTTTGCTTAGTGGCGGAAGGGAAGGCGGATGTCTATCCTCGGTTTGCCCCTACGATGGAATGGGATACGGCTGCAGGGCAAGCGATTGTCGAGCAGGCGGGAGGAAAGGTGATCCAAACAGATTCGAAAGAACGGCTGTCTTATAATAAAGAGAATCTATTGAATCCGTGGTTTATTGTGAAAAAAGGACGTTTGTAAGTGCCTGTCACCACCCGATATTACTCTATATTTGTCGAACGAAAAGGAGAGTACATGGTTTAAAGCCATGTGCTCTCCTTTTGTTGATGGAATGAAAAACATATTTTTGTGTTAATAAAAAAAGAAGTGTTGCAGCTTATTCTAACGGGTACATCATCAAAAAGGAGGTGAAGAGTCATGTACCGCTGTTCGAACTGTGGGCATTTGCTTGAAACCGAAGAGCAGTTGCATTCACATATGGAAGAGTGCGAAGAGTGTATAGACGAAGAGAGCGAACTTTACTAGATTTTGAGATGAAAAAGTGTCAGTGCAGGAGGAAGAACATTATAACTTACAATAAATTTAAGAGATTAGCTTTTCATTATAAGAAGCGTACGACCCATGTCATATTAGTATTTTTTTGAAGCTTCCATTATTTTGTTGATAATGGAGGTCTTTTTTATTTGTCGTGTGGAAAAGTTCTGTGTGTATGTCATCGCCCTAATACATAGAAGGGGAATCTTCATTCTCTCATTTTTTAGTTCTCCTTTTTCGACGCACCGACCATGCCTGCTTTTGTTCCAGCAAGGCCGGTTCGAGGTGTATGGCTTCAGGTGCCGATCCTGCTCAGTGGTGTTGATTTTTAGACAAGATACATCATTCAATTATTCTTCATCAAATGAGTGCGAGATAAAATTTATATTATTTTAAATATTAAGGAAAATAGTTTGACAGCGTTTTCATAAATATGCTATTTTATATATATTCAAGTTAATATTTGTGATGGAGAAAAGGAGACCACAGCAATTCTTTACCCGTAGGGGTGGAGTATTTGCTGTGGTTTTTTTTTTAGGAATAATAGATTGCAGTAAAATGATCAAGTATTTTCTTATCTAATCTATTAACTTACTCTCTATCGCAACTATTTCTTTTGTAAGGATGGGGGGATGAAGTGTTCTTAACAAGTTTGCAGGTGTAATATTTGTGTCTTTAAATTGAAAAAAGCCGAATGAGACATTTACAAAAGGAGCGGATTATGTGAAGAAGTTTTACAGGGGGGTATTTTTATATTTGTTAGCGCTTTCTTTTTTGGTAGGAGGAGGCGGTAAAGCGCTGGCAGAAACTTCAGGAGATTTCTTGTTGGAGGATGGATTGCCGCCGCTTGGGGCGAATGATCCAACATGCCGACCGGATGCAGCGCATCCAGAACCGATCGTGCTCGTTCCAGGAACCTTTGAGACGATGGCGCAGAACTGGAGCGGACTTGCCCCGTTACTTACAGCGAAGGGCTATTGTGTCTATTCTTTAAACTATGGCTACAGCAGTGCTGGTTATTCTACAGGCGATATTGAAGATTCGGCGATGGAACTGAAAGTTTTTATCGACAATGTTCTTGAGCATACAGGGGCTGATAAGGTGTCGCTTGTTGGACACAGTCAAGGAGGAATGATGCCGCGTTATTATATTAAGTTCCTTGGAGGAGATAAAACGGTCAATGACTTAATTGGGCTTGTTCCCTCCAACCATGGTACAAAAGGCTTTTTTGGGCTCTCCAATCCTACATGGACTGTTGCGGATGTTCTCTCCTGCATCGCTTGCAGGCAGCAGCAAAGCGGTTCGGCTTTTCTTGAAAAACTCAACCAAGGCGATGAGACCCCGGGCCAAGTCTCTTACACAGTGGTCGCGACCCGTAATGACGAGGTTGTCGTTCCTTATACGTCATCCTTTCTTAGCGAGTCATCAAAAGTCACCAATATTACTTTGCAGGACTACTATCCTTTAGATCAAATCGAGCACCAGTTCATCCCTTATGATCTGAATGCATTTAAGTTTGTGTTTGATGCACTCGCTCATGAGGGACCGGCCGATCCAAAAAGGGCTGTCGCTCTCTTTCAGTAGTGCCTGTTACCACCCGAGTCTCTAATAAAACACAAAAACTGATTTTTTGCTGAAAGGGCCTTTCGAGAGGATGGGTCAAAAGGGGTTCTTTTCCCCTTTTGACCCATCCTCTTTCTTACGATTAGTCAAGGGATTTTAAAAAATTAAAGTACTGTTAGTAAGTTCTATGATTTCTTTTTAAAAGGGGATTTTTAGGCACAGCTAATAAGCCCAGCTATTTCTTTTTTTTT
>NZ_KV917369.1:1016416-2744613 GCF_002019595.1 Priestia abyssalis
ATGTCAATTCCAGCATAGGCATTCAGCTGTTTATGGTTGTCAAAACGCGTCAGATCTCCTATCTCTCCAATTAACCTCACAGCCGTATTCGGGCCAATCCCGGGAAAACTGATGAGCACCTGATAGTCTTTCCGTTCTTTTGAAAGCTCGGCCATCTGCTTAATCAACGCTTCACGCTGTCTTAAAATCGCTAAATGACGCTTGGCATAGACTCTTAATTGATCACAGCGAACATCCTCAGCGTCTACGGCCGGATAAGAGTCTTGTGCAGCTTCCAACAGTTGCAGGGCTTTTTTCTCTGCCGTTTTAGGAGCTAGTTTTTTCTCTGTATTCGTGAGTAGTCGATTACGGACCACCGTTTTAGACAAGTGTCTCACACAATCAGGATGTGGGAACAACTGTAGAATATTCAAAAACAACTCTGATTTTTGGGTAAACAAGGACTCCATTTCCGGAAAAGTAAGTTGCAGAAGCGTGTGTATGCGGCTGCGAATCAGGCTCAGTTCTTCATCCAGTTCTTTATAGTAGCGAGAAAGAGCACGCATTTGGTCATAATAAGCTTCCTGCGGCTTTTTGATGCGCCGTGTAGCCGTAAAGTGCGTCTGGGCTAGACGATGAGCGTCGCTTTTGTCTGTTTTGTGCATGCGCATGGAAGCTGTTTGAAGCTTAGATTCCAAAGGATTAAGTAAACAATACGGAAAGCCGTACTCCGTGAAAAATCGTTCTAGTTGGCGAGAATACACACCTGTGGCCTCAAATACGATATCAGGGGCCTGTGCGTCTTTTTGGATTAGGGCCTTGATTTGATTATATAGTCTTTCAAAAAAGGAGCGTTTATGAAGCATTTCTCCTTCAAAGATGCAAACTCGGTCAGCGTTATAGATGACCATATAACTTTTCCCCATACTAACATCAAAAGCTATTACACTTGGCATATCCATTCCTCCTAACTTTACGGTAGAAGCGTTCACATCACCTTATCGATTCCCTTTTCTTATACACGATCTCCAGGATCCAACATACTGAAACTGATTCTTATAAGGGAAGTGAAGTAGGCCAGTTTAAAATACGAACTCAAGGTCCTGAGGATGGGTCGACCTATTCTTCACTTCTACTATAAAAAAATAGTAGCACAGACCATGGCCGTGGTCTGTGCTACTAATCTTAGTATGTTTTGTTTCAAACTCATATTATGTTTACACCAGAGCTTTATTAAAAATATATAATAATAGTAGATGATCGAAAGAACAAAAACTGGACATATCCTAAAGAGGTGTAAGGTAACCATGAACTCTGACGTTAAATTATCGATAATGGAAATATTAGAGAGCAGGAATTTTCAAGATGCAAAAGTGATAGCAGGAAAAGCTGGACTATACCAAACCGTGAAATGGGTTCATGTTATGGAAGTAACCGAAGTTGAAAAGCTTTTAAACGGAAATGAATTGATCCTTTCTACAGGGATTGGATGGAAAGAGAATAAAGAGATTTTTCTTGCATTCTTCAAGCAGCTTATCGATTCCAAGGCGGCGGGACTTTGCATTGAATTAGGAACATATATACCCAGCATCCCGGAAGAAATTATCGAATTAGCCGATTTACATAACTTTCCTTTGATTGTTTTTTACAATAAAGTGCGTTTTGTCGATATCACACAAGAATTACATACTCTTTTAATAAAAAAACATTATCAAATGATTTCGGATTTAGAAGAGTATTCCTATCAGTTAAACCAATTGCTTCTAACATCGAATCCGCAGCAGAAAATCTTAAAGTTGCTGCATGATCATTTAAAGATGACCGTTTTATTTATTCCAAATCAAGGTGAAATCCAAATCCTATCGAAAAAAACGTTAAAGGAACAAGAGAACATTCTTCAGCTCTTGAAGGAGAAAACGATACAAAGACATATGAATATCGCCCATCAATCCATACAAGCCTTGAATCAGACATTCGCCGAATTAATGATCATTTCTGAATCCGACTCGATTACCGAGTTTGAATCGCTTATTTTAGACCGCAGTGCGACAGCGCTGGCACAAAACACTTTACGTGTCTTATATGTCGAAGAGCGAAGAAAGACTGAGGAAACAGAATGGATTCAAAAATGGTTGGAAGGAGCGCATAGTGAAGAACAAATATACAGATACCTTTCTGATCTGGAATTAACGCTTAAACCAAATGGATGTGTTGTTTTACTTTTTAAAACGGATCAATTAGATGAGAAACATTCAGACATTACTCATTTGAAAATCCTTTTTCGTTCTATTTTCCAGTCCTATGGTTTCTTTCTTTTATCGACCATCAGGAAAAACCAACTCATTTTTATCTTGTTAAATAAACGAAAAAACAATGATTGGAAAGCTAGAATTGAAGCGGGAATCCATCATATTCAAAAAGAATTGGCAGGCGATCAACATTTTAAGCAAATTAAATTCAGTATCGGGACATTCATCGATAAATTAAGCGATGTAAAGAAGAGCTATCACACGGCCCAAGAGACATCCATCATTCAAGAGAACATGCCCAAAGAATGTTTCCATTCTTTTTATGAGGATTTGCATGTTTTCCGGCTGGTGTTGATAGCGAGCGAACAAGGAACGCTGGATGATTTTATTTCCGATTATTTAGGGCCTGTACTCATGTATGACCAGCAACATAACGGAAAATTAATGGAAACGTTAAAAGCCTATCTTAAATGCAATGGTTCTAAGCAAGAAACCGCGGCAACCTTATACATCGTTCGTCAGACGCTTTACCAGCGGCTGCAAAAATTACATGAGCTGTTGGGTGAAGATTTTATGGATTTCTATAAACGACAAGCAATCGAGTTTGCTGTTACTGCCTATGAATATGTATGTGCGTCTAAATCTATATAGATAAAGGTTAGTGAAATATTTACTCTATCATTTCGTTCTATTTTACTTTTTGTCAATATTTATACTGTATATTACCAAAATGTAGTGAAATTTATGCTAATAAATTTACATACTGTCTACTGAATGCGCTTTCTTTTTAAAATATAATAGATGCATAGGACAGTTAACAAAAAACAGGAGGTTTCACTATGGCAGTAACCAAAGATGTACAAACATTGAAAAACTATATTGGCGGACAATGGATCGAATCCACGAGCAAACAAGTTGAAGAAGTACCAAATCCGGCAACGGGAGAGGTTATTGCCCGTGTACCGCTTTCGACTAGAGAAGATTTGGACCGAGCTGTGGCAACGGCCAAAGAAGCATTCAAAACATGGAGAAAGGTCGCCGTGCCAAGGCGTGCCCGTATTTTATTCCGCTATCAACAGCTCTTGGTTGAAAACTGGGAAGAGTTAGCGAGGCTCGTTACGTTAGAAAACGGAAAAAGTTATGGAGAAGCTTACGGTGAAGTACAGCGGGGGATTGAATGTGTAGAATTTGCCGCAGGTGCACCTACTTTAATGATGGGAGAGCAGCTTCCGGATATTGCGACTGGTGTTGAATCGGGGATGTATCGTTATCCGATTGGAGTAATCGGGGGAATCACACCGTTTAACTTTCCGATGATGGTTCCGTGCTGGATGTTTCCACTCGCGATTGCATGCGGAAACACGTTTGTATTAAAGCCATCTGAAAGAACACCGTTGTTGGCTAATCGTTTAGCCGAATTATTTACGGAAGCGGGTCTTCCAGACGGCGTCTTAAATGTGGTGCATGGCGCACACGACGTTGTGAATGGCATCCTTGACAATGAGGATGTGAAAGCCGTCTCCTTCGTTGGTTCTCAGCCTGTGGCTGAGTATATATACAAAACGGCAGCAGCTAACGGCAAACGTGTACAAGCCCTTGCGGGAGCAAAAAACCATTCAATCGTATTAAAAGATGCGGACCTTAGTGCTGCAGCGAAAGAAATTACCAGTGCTGCCTTTGGTTCAGCCGGTGAACGGTGCATGGCGGCGTCTGTTGTGGTCGTAGAGGAAGACGTGGCAGATGAGCTCGTTAATAGACTGCTTCAAGCTGCTAACAGTATTACCATTGGCAATGGCTTGGAAGATGGTATTTTCCTTGGTCCTGTTATTCGTGAAGGGCATAAAGAGCGGACCATCGGCTACATTCAATCAGGTGTAGAGCAGGGCGCGACACTTATTCGTGACGGACGTGAAGATGATGCAGCAAACGGCGAAGGTTATTTTGTCGGCCCGACGATTTTTGACCATGTGACACAGGAAATGAAAATCTGGCAGGATGAAATCTTCGCACCGGTTCTTTCGATTGTACGTGTAAACGATTTGACGGAAGCGATTGATTTTACGAATGCGTCTCCATTCGCAAATGGTGCATGCCTGTACACGAACAGCGCTAAAGCCATCCGTGAATTCCGCGAAGAAATTGATGCAGGTATGCTTGGTGTCAATCTTGGCGTTCCTGCTCCAATGGCATTCTTCCCATTCTCGGGCTATAAGAAATCCTTCTATGGCGATCTTCATGCAAATGGAAAAGATGGCGTAGAATTCTATACCCGCAAGAAAATGCTTACGGCTCGTTATTAAGAAAAGCGCAAGGCGCCCGGAGCTAGACACCAAAACTAAGTACAAAACTTTATCCTTTCTTATCTTTTAGAAAAGTCAGGATGTAAAACCATTAAAGAATAGAGCGGAGTGGAGGATTATGCAAGCGACAGAACAAGCAAAAGATTTGCAAAAAACAGATGAAAAATATCTTTGGCATGCAATGAGGGGAGCAGCGCCTAATCCATCAAATTTAATTATCACAAAGGCAGAAGGGGCATGGGTGACCGATATCGATGGTAATCGTTATTTAGACGGTATGTCCGGTCTTTGGTGCGTGAATGTTGGGTATGGCCGCAAAGAGCTTGCGAAAGCGGCTTATGAACAGCTTGAAGAAATGCCGTACTTCCCTCTGACACAAAGTCATGTTCCTGCTATTAAACTAGCAGAAAAATTGAATGAGTGGCTTGGTGATGATTACGTTATTTTCTTTTCGAATAGTGGATCGGAAGCGAACGAAACAGCGTTTAAAATTGCTCGTCAATATCATCAGCAAAAAGGGAATCATGGACGCCTTAAGTTTATTTCACGCTACCGCGCTTACCATGGCAATTCAATGGGGGCTCTTGCAGCGACAGGTCAAGCACAGCGGAAATACAAATATGAGCCATTAGGGCAAGGGTTTCTGCATGTAGCACCGCCTGATACGTATCGCAATCCGGATGATGTTCATACACTGGCAAGTGCTGATGAAATCGACCGGGTTATGACATGGGAGTTAAGTGAAACGGTAGCTGGCGTGATCATGGAGCCAATTATTACCGGGGGCGGAATTTTAATGCCTCCTGATGGATATATGGCAAAAGTAAAAGAAATTTGCGAGAAGCACGGTGCACTGCTTATTTGTGATGAAGTAATATGCGGATTTGGCCGGACAGGGAAACCGTTCGGATTTATGAACTATGGCGTCAAACCAGATATCATTACAATGGCAAAAGGGATTACAAGTGCGTATCTTCCTTTGTCGGCAACGGCAGTCAGAAGAGAGATTTACGAGGCTTATACAGGCAGTGAAGATTATGATCGCTTCCGCCATGTGAATACATTCGGAGGAAACCCTGCTGCTTGCGCCCTCGCTTTGAAGAACTTGGAAATTATGGAGAATGAGAAGCTCATCGAACGCTCTAAGGAATTGGGTGAACGATTGTTGCGTGAACTAGAGGATGTAAAAGAGCATCCAAACGTAGGGGATGTTCGCGGAAAAGGTCTTCTTTTAGGGATTGAACTTGTGGAAGATAAGCAAACAAAAGAACCGGCTGCCATTGAAAAGATGAACAAAGTCATCAGTGCTTGTAAAGAAAAAGGCCTGATCATCGGTAAAAATGGTGACACCGTTGCCGGATACAATAATATTCTGCAGCTTTCCCCTCCATTAAGCATTACAGAAGATGACTTTACGTTTATTGTTAAAACGTTAAAGGAAAGCATCTTTCAACTGTAGTTAATGAGCCATGAAATAACGGCGGGCTTTAGAGATGAAGAAAAGCTTTATTCTCTAAAGCCCGCCGATGAAATATATGAAGTAACATCTAAAATGTAAGGTGATTTCAAAGGAATTATCTTACATTTTTTCGGAGTGGATGTTTCTGAATATTCATTATAAGATATACATCATGTACATATCCCTTGAAATCTGCTCGTTTACTTTCAGGAAATAGTCGATTTCACTTTACATTTTGCCAAGAATCTATTTGGAATGACGATACAAGGAGGAATTGCAATGAATCCTAATGACAATCACCTGAAAAAAGATTTAAAAATTCGTCATATTACGATGATCTCGATCGGAGGAGTGATAGGAGCCGGACTGTTTATGGGAAGCGGCGCGATTATTCATTCCGCTGGTCCAGGATCCATCATATCCTATGCTCTTGCCGGACTGCTCGTTATTTTTGTCATGAGGATGTTGGGAGAGATGTCCTCCATCAATCCAACCAGCGGCTCGTTCTCTACCTATGCACGTGACGCAATCGGTCCATGGGCGGGATATACGATCGGGTGGTTATATTGGTTCTTTTGGGTAATCGTCATTGCCATTGAAGCAACGGCAGGGGCAGCGAATATTCAATACTGGTTTCCTGATGCCCCAGCTTGGCTTTTAAGTCTAGTCTTGACCGTTCTGTTAACATTGACAAACATTTACTCCGTTAAATCATTCGGGGAGTTTGAATATTGGTTTTCTTTAATTAAAGTCGTCACGATTATGTTGTTCCTGGGAATGGGGCTCGCTGTTATATTTGGAGTGATGCCGGGAGTAGAGGCGCCCGGGCTTACGAATTTGACCGGGTCAGGCGGATTTATGCCGAATGGACTAGGACCTGTTCTTTTAGGGATTACAGTCGTTATTTTCTCTTTTATGGGTACAGAGATTGTTGCTGTAGCTGCAGGTGAATCAGCGGAACCGGAAAAAGCGGTTCGAATCGCTACGAATAGTGTCGTTTGGCGAATTCTTGTATTTTTTATTGGTTCGATTGCCATTGTTGTGACACTTTTGCCGTGGGATTCAGCTAATCTTCTAAAAAGCCCGTTTGTTGCGGTTCTTGAGCATGTAGGCATACCAGCCGGAGCTCAAATCATGAATTTCATTGTCTTGACAGCTGTTCTGTCTTGTTTGAATTCCGGATTATACACAACTTCACGGATGATCTATGGGATGGCTCAACAAGGAGATGCTCCAAAAGCATTTTTAAAAGTGAATAAGAACGGTGTACCGGTTCGTGCGATCTTGATCGGAACGTTTTTCTCCTACATCGCAGTGATGTTCAATTATATTTCTCCGGACAAAGTGTTCCTCTTCCTAGTCAATGCTTCTGGAGGGATTGCGTTGCTCGTTTATCTTGTTATTGTTTGTTCACATTTGCAAATGCGCCGCAAGGCAGAGCGTAACAATGTGGAATTGCTTAAAGTGAAAATGTGGTTATTCCCTTACCTTAACTATGCCACTATTTTAGGAATTACAGCCATTTTGCTTACGATGATATTCAATGAATCGATGCGTTCACAAGTAGCTCTTACGATGCTCATTGCCATTCTAGTTGTTGCTTCATATTTTCTTTTTAATAAAAGGAAATCCAGCAAAGTAGAAAGTAATAAGGCAGACATGGAAGATGAAGTGATTTAACACAATTAACTTCAGGAATGATTCCCCTTATGCTAGGAAACAGCAGCATCAACTTCTCATTCACTTTGTCCGCTATGGACGTAAAAAGACTCTGATTTCCTGCTTAGTGTTAAGGAAATCAGGGTTTTTCTTAGTGTATAATATCCACGTTTTGCCATCAGGCCCCCATGCCCCTCAAGGTTTTGATTTTTGCTATAATAACTACTATGTAGCTTTAATTTTTAATAAAAGGGAAGCGGAGTGGAATATGGAAAATAACGTTTTTGAACAGATGGCAAAAAGATATGATACAGAAGAAAGAATGGAATTAGCTAAAGTTATAGTTAAGGAAGTAAGACCAGAATTACGAAATAGTAAATCAAAATCTTTAATAGACTATGGGAGTGGTACTGGTCTAATTAGTTTAGAATTATCAGATTTAGTCGATTCTATTTTGTTGATAGATTCATCAAAACAAATGTTGGAGGTTGCGAAAGCTAAAATTTCCCGCAAAGGAATGACCAACTCAAAAGTACTTTATTCAGATTTTACTCAAGAAACTCCTGAACTTAAGGCAGACATCGTTTTAATGTCACTAGTCCTTCTTCATATTCCGGATACTAAAAAAATTTTACAAGAACTGTTCAACATTTTAAATAATGGCGGCAAGCTAATCATTATTGACTTTGACAAAAACGATAAAATAAATCATCCGAAAGTTCATAACGGTTTTTCGCATGAAGAACTGAAAAAAATATTATCCGAAGTTGGATTTAAATCAATTGAAATGAAGACATTCTATCATGGTAATCGTATTTTTATGAATCAAGATGCCTCAATGTTTATATCCAGTAGTATAAAGTTACTTTAAGTGCCACAATAGGGTACATTTTAATATATATGTTGACCATTTAAAAGAATACGATAACCATCCGAAGAAAACGAAGATGGGCCACATTCCAATCGGTAATATGAATGAAGAAGAACTAAAAAATACAATTGAAAAAGTGATTAAAGATTATAGGTAAATAATGAAAATGTTAGGATGAGGCGAAAGGGTAAAAGAAACCCTTTTGCCTCATCCTCCCGAAAGGACCTGTCATAAGAAACTGGTTTCGTGCCAAACTTCCGCTTCATTCTACTAGACTTCCACCCAATTTTGAAAATTTTCCACGCGATTTCTCCCTTGTGTTTTTGCCTTGTAAAGTGCATCATCTGCATGTGCGATTAATTGCTCTACTTCTTCTTCACTGATGATCTCTTCTGTCACTGCACCAATACTCGCGGTCACATACGGGGATACCGGCGAATAGTCATGAGGGATGTTCAGTTCGAACACGGACAATCTTATGGCTTCCGCGATCTGATAAACTTTCAATGGGTCGGCATCGAACATCGCAACGATGAACTCTTCTCCGCCAAAGCGTGCAGCAATACTGTTGGCAGAATCGACGCAGCGCTTTATGGCTTGGGCCACTGATTCAATGACAATGTCTCCTTTAAGATGGCCATAGTTATCATTAAATGGTTTGAAGGCATCAATGTCAATCATGAGAATCGAAAGCTTCCGTGTGCCTTTTGGATGGTGAAAGGCTTGTTTGATGTATTGGTGAAACCCGCGGCGATTTGGGATTTTCGTTAATTCGTCAATTAAGGTGAGCTGTTTCAAGCGCTCGTTCGCATCTGCCAATTGTGCATTAATCTTCTCATTTTCTTGAATTTTAATTGCCAGGTTTTCATTCGTTTCTGTCAGAAGCATACGATTATAAAAGTTTGCGGAGTAGCTCCAATACAGCATTCGAGACGCCAACCAACAAAAAAATAAAAAAACGGATAGATTGATATAGTGGCCCATCAGAACCGTGCTTGAGGATTGGAAAAACGGCAAACCAATAATTAAGACCGCCACAGGCAAAATATACAGACACAAGATTGTTCGGTTCGAAGCGTGAAACAAAATGGAGACGCACATAAAGTTAATCGCAAATGCCATCACATGTCCGTATCCCCGCTGATCAAACAATGTCACCACCGCTCCCCACACTAAAAAGAAAACGACCAGCGACAGCAAGCCGGCTCGAAAGCGATTGTATTGCTGGCTCGTATAGGTCTCTTTTTGCTCAAACGCACGAATATACAAAAGCATAAATACACTCGCGGAAAGAAGCAGCACGTACATCACGATGTACACATTCCATGTGAAAAGAGATCCGTTCAATGCATAGCTGCTTCCCATATTCATCGCAATCAGCAGTGCTTCAAACAAAATCACAATTTTCGCAAAGAGCTTGCAGCGTTGGATATTTTCATTGAATAAGTGTTGACGCAGCAATTGCTTTTGTTCAGCCGAAGCCTCAAATCGATAAATAAACTTCATTCTCAACCTCATTGTCAAATAGTTAGTAGATTCATTATACAAAAAAGAAGGGATTTTTTGTATCTTTTTTAGGACAATTGTAGCATGTTAGGGATTTCTGCCACCACCCGAATGCGAGATAAAAATGAGGTTGAGATGCACGGATAAGAGGGCTTCCTGACTTGCCTGCCTTTATTATGAGTTGTTTATCCCACCTCCACCGCCGGTTTCATATCCGGAACAGGATCGCCGGGATAAATGGGTGTATCGACGGTGACAGGGATGGATAAGTCGATGATTTTTTTTATGAACAACGTTTTTCCTCCTTATTTGTACAGGTCGGGCCTGCGATCTGCCAGCATGGTGAAGAAGGTGTTTTTAATATCCTCCCGCCAATCGTAATGAAGAGAAGCGGTGATGATCCTTTCTTCATTTTCACCTGCTATGCTGATGGTCGTGCCATCGGGGGCGAAAATGGCGGATTTTCCGAAGAAGGTTAAACCTTCGGAGGTTCCGATCTGATTGCCTGCTGCTACATAGATGGTGTTATCGATGGCGCGTGCTGCAGCAAATTGAATAAAGGGAGCATCATACGGCGCTTCCCATGCACTTGGTGCTGCGATGAGGTCTGCCCCTTGCAGTGCGAGTGACCTTGCCAGCTCCGGGAAGGCGAGGTCCCAGCAAATCATCAAGCCGATGGTTCCTAGCTCCGTTTCGACGGTCACAAGATCAGAGCCCGGTGTAAACACTTCTTTTTCAAGCGGCGTCAGGTGAATTTTTCGATAGTTTCCCGCTAGCTTTCCTGTCGGGTCAATCAGTTGAATCGAATTGTACACCTGTCCTTCTGAATCCTTTTCTACATATCCGTATACCATCCACATTTCATATTGTTCCGCGATTTTTCGCATGTGATCAAAAATGGATCCATCTTGATGCTGAGCGAGGTCCTTCACTTCCGGGGAAAGAAAATAGCCGGTGGCGGAAAGCTCTGGAAAGACGATCAAGCGGGTGTCTGGATGTTGTTTTTTGCATTGTTTCACCATTTTTTCCATTTTATCTTGGTTGTAAGAAAGGTCTCCATTTTTGAAAGCGGCCTGTGCGACCGCTATTTTGGGTATGAGTGTCATTGATTAAACCTCCAGCTTGGTTGGGATCTCTGTTTCATGCTCTTGATGGGCCGATAGCTGTTTGGAAGCTGCCATCAATCCAAAATAGAATAAGCCTGATAGAATAAATGTAAGGATGGTAGCCCCGATGCTGAGCGGGTGCACATACGTAAAGTAGTAGGCAAATAAGGCCCCAAGGATATACGTGACGCATGCTGCGATATTGAATCCATTTTGATAGCGGTACAATCCTTTCTTGTCAAAGGCGAGGTCCTCTGCATCATAATGGCCCTTTTTCACAAAGAAGTAATCGACAAGGACGATGGCGAATACCGGAATGAAAAGGGTGGCGATCAACAGGACAAAGTTGAAGAAGTTCGTCATTAATGTTTCCTTTAAAAGCGCTCCGAGTGTACATACCATCCCCAATGCTAAAAGAGGTTTCCAGAAGTCCGTTTTTGGAAACACATTCATCAGGGACATCGTGGCACTGTAAAGGGCCATGACGTTTGTGGAAAGTACAGAGAAAAATACGACGATGGATGCGACCAATCCGAAACCGTAAGCGGCAAGAAGAACGGTTGGATCGTATGTTTGTTCCATATTGGATAAAATGCTAAATCCACTTACAACGGCACCGAGGCCCATTGCGATGAGAGAAGCGAGCAAGTACCCGAGATACGTTCCCCACATTCCGCTTTTTTCGGAGCGACAGTGGCGGTTGAAGTCACAGACGGTGGACATCCACGAAAAGGCGGTGGCTACAACGATATCAAAGGCAATCACCCCGGAGATGACCGGGTTTTCGCTTACCTTCATTTCAATAAGGGCTGATACATTATAAGTCGTGAACAGCTTGTAGAAAACGAGGACGGATAAAATAAGCATGGCAACGGATACCCATTTTTCGATGCTTTCCACACCACGGTGGCCATAAATGGTAATGGCAACAACGAGTACTTCGGTGAGAATGACAAAGAGGTTAATATTGCTGTAGCCGGTTGCGTGTTTGACGGCATAATCGAGACTCAATCCTGCCATATAAGCCTGAATCCAGCTCCAGCCGACAAGGATGATCGTGTTGACGAGAGCGGGCAGAACAGCTCCTTTTTGTCCGAATGCGGCTCTCGTAATGACCATGGTTGGAAGTCCCGTTCTTGTCCCGATTACACCGGTTAAGGCAAGCGGAATCGCTCCGATGGCCGATCCGACGAAGATGGCGATCATGGCATCCTGAAACGAAATATCGGGTACAAACATCATTCCGGTCATGACGGAGGTAATGACGACATTGGCAGCAAGCCAAAGGGTGAAGGTGGAGAAGAACGTCATGCTTCGCTCATTTTTTGGTGTCGGGCTGATGTTGTCATGGCCAAAGCGTTCAGTTAATTGACTCATTTTATGACCCCTTTACATTAAATTTTAAATATTCAGAATAATAAAGGCGGGTGAAGAGGTCCCGCTGTTGATACTTTACGGAACCAATCCTTCTACTTATACCATTCTGGTTTTTGGAGAGTTTCGGTTGTATTCAGATGTTTCACTTCCATGAATCCCGATAATCCCTGCGGCCCGAGTTCGCGGCCAATCCCGCTTTGCTTGTAGCCGCCCCACGGAGCATCCACATAGGGGGTGTGGTAGCTGTTGATCCAAATCGTCCCTGCCTTTAAGTGGGAAGCCAGCGATTCCGCTTTTTTGACATTGGCGGATAAAATGCCAGCGGCTAGACCGTATTTCGTTCCGTTTGCCAGCTCGATTGCCTCGGCTTCATTCGCAAAAGTCTGGATCGTGACGACAGGACCGAATATTTCCTCTTGAACAATCCGCATGTTCTGCCGGACATCTGTAAACACCGCAGGGGAGAGGTAGTAGCCTTTTTCACCGAGACGGTCTCCACCTGTGCGAAGTGTTGCGCCTTCTTGTTTTCCGATTTCGATGAACTGTTCGATTTTGCTGCGATGGTCTGCACTAACGACAGGGCCCATTTCGGTTTCTTCATTTAATGGGTTGCCGATGCGAAGGTTCCACAGCTTTTGAAGCAGCTTTTCGGTAAAAGTATCGTACATGTTTTCATGAACAAGGATTCGAGAAGAAGCGACGCAAACTTCTCCTTGGTTAAAGAAGGAACCGAAGACCGCCCATTCTACGGCGGCTTCGAGATCTGCATCTTCCATGATGAGAAGCGGTGACTTGCCGCCGAGTTCTAAAGACACTCGCTTGAAGGTGGCAGCACATAACTGATTGATTTTTCGTCCCGATTCCGATCCTCCAGTAAATGACACCTTGTCTGTGCCAGAGTGGGTAACGAGTGTTTCGCCGACGGGAAGCCCCGCTCCTAATACGAGATTAAATACACCCGGAGGAAAACCGCATTGTTCAATCAGCTTTGTGAACTGGATGGCGGTTAAAGGAGTCAGCTCCGATGGTTTGAATACGACCGTGTTTCCTGCGGCAAGTGCGGGAGCGATTTTCCACATACCGAGCAGCAGCGGGAAGTTCCATGGAACAATCAAGGCGCAAACGCCAATTGGCTCCTCGATCACCTTGCTGATCGACCCATCCGGCTGTTGTGTTTCCAACGGCTGTCGTTCGTTTACAAGGTCAGCATAATAACGCAAGCAGGCGACAGAGTCACTCACATCGAGCCGGGCTTCCCTTATCGGTTTTCCTGTATTGATAGACTCAATTTTTGCAAAAGATTCGGACTTCTCTTCGAGCAAATCAGCCAGTTTATAAAGAAGCTGAACCCGCTTTTCTTTATTGAAGGCCCAATCGGTGTGGTCAAAAGCGGACTTGGCCGCCAATACGGCCTCTGCAGCTTGGTTTGCGGAAGCTTCCTTCACGGTTAAAATGATGCTTTCATCCGCGGAATTCACGACGGCTCTTTCCGCTCCCTCGCCGGTTTGCCATTTTCCTCTGATGAACAGTTGCTTCGTTTCGTTCATACACTCACTCCTTAGATGCTTGTAGAACTTGCTCTCCCGCTGGTTGAAGAAGCTGCTTTTTCTTTTTCAAGGCGGTTAATGTAATCATTTCATACATGATGGCTGATGCCAGAGTAGCCGTAATTTCATTGCTGTCGTAAGTCGGCAATACCTCGACCAAGTCAAATCCGACAAGGTTTAAGCCGTCTAACGCACGCACATATTCCAGTGCCTCGAAGCTGGTTGGACCGCCGACTTCTGGCGTACCTGTTCCAGGCGCATAGGCAGGGTCCACAAAATCGATGTCATATGAAACGAACACAGGATGGTCGCCGACGCGTTCGTGAATACGTTTGATCACTTCTTCAAAGCCGATCTTGCGGGCTTCTCGCATCGGGATGACTTCAAATCCTAATCTTCTTGCGTCTTCAATATCATCAGGACTATAGAGAGGGCCTCTCATCCCGACCTGGATGGAATGGTTAACATCTAATAATCCTTCTTCGACTGCACGGCGGAATGGCGTTCCATGCATGTATTTTTCACCATAATAATTGTCCCAGGTGTCTCCGTGTGAGTCAAAATGAACCAATGCGACAGGGCCGTATTTCTTGTGGAACGCACGCAAGTTTCCAAGAGAGATAGAATGGTCACCGCCCATAATAATCGGTGTTACGTTTTTTTTCAGCAGGGGGGTTAATTCCGAAACCATATTGTCATATGTTCGATGGATGTTTCCTGGAATCACATCGATATCGCCATAGTCCACGCCTGAGCAGTAATCGAAGATATTAATATCCATGTCCGGATTATAAGGACGAAGCAGGGAAGAAAAGTTCCGGATATGCTGGGGACCCAGTCTTTGCCCGGTTCGGAAGGATGCAGCCGTGTCGAACGGAACACCGAGAACCGCAAAATCGATGTGATCCGTTGTCTTTATTTGCTCTAATCTCATAAATGTGCGAACACCGCAAAAGCGGGGGGATTTAGAAGAATCTTTTGGTTGATACATCATAAGTAACCTCCTAGAGTCAAAGTATTTGTCATAGTATATTGCAAGAGTTATGCCAACTTAAAAGAGTGGAAAACAGTGAGAGATTGATCCACGTTTGATGCAAAAATGACTTGAATCATAGAGATAAAGTCATTTTCGAATTTTAATTCGTTTTTGCATCCGATTCCGCTGAAATATTTGCGGAAGAAGCTTTTGACTGAGTCAGTATTCCTCCTATTCCGAGGGAGACTGCACTTGTAATGAGTCCGTAAATAATCCCTTCCAACGATGATGGTCCTTTTATAATGAGAGTGGCGATCACGACGATGCCGCTTGTGATCATAGAGACAAGCACCACCTTCGGGTTCACCTTTTTCCAAAACAGCGCCGCTAATACAGGGAAGAAGATACTTCCTGAAAGGAACGCATAAGCAATATCAAGAGCGACGAGAATGTCCTGTAAAGCAAGGGAAATCGCAATGGAGGTAATTCCGACAACCATTGTCGCCATTCTTGTCCATTTCACTTGTTTCTCTTTTATCCGTTCCTTGCTGGCTTTCGCCAATAATAAGTCATTCACAATAATGGTGGAAGAAGCCATAATCGTTCCGGAAGCAGTTGACATCACAGCAGAGGCAACGGCTGCAATTAACAAGCCGACAAGACCTTGAGGCAAAATCGTCATGACCAATTGCGGCAGCGCTTTTTGCGGATCATCCATATTTGGCAGCAAGACACTGGCAGTCATTCCAATTAAGGCTCCGCCTATTCCGTAGAGCATGCAATATAGGCCGGCATAAATGGTTCCTCTCTTTAAAATGGTTTCATTTTTAGCTGTAAAGGATCGCTGCCAGATGTCCTGACCGATCATGATTCCAAAGAAATAAAGCAAAAAGTAAGTGAAAATGGCTTCTCCGCCAATGTTGCTGATGCTGAAGAACTCGGATGGCACTTTTTCCGTTAATTGATCTATTCCGCCTACATTCATGATGGAGGCGGGAACCAAAATGCAAATCAAGCCGATCGTCATCACCCAAAATTGAATGACGTCCGTTAAGGTAACGGCCCACATGCCTCCCAGCATCGTGTAAAAGACGACAATAATTCCGCCGACAATGATGGCTGTTTTGTCATTCCAGCCGAAGATGGAAGAGAACATCACTCCGATTGCAATGACAGCGGTGACGGAAACCATCAAATCGTACACGACCATGATGACGGCGCTTATGTATCGGCTGCTGCTGCCAAATCTTTGCCCTAACAATTCACTGACACTGAACACTTTCAGGCGGCTTATTTTTTTGGAGAAAAAGAGACCTAAAGCCAATATGCCCAGTCCGATGATGGCTACGAGCCACATCCCGGATATTCCGTACTGGTATCCAAGCTTTACACTCCCGAACGTAGAGGCACCTCCCAAGACGACCGCTGCCATGGCGGGTACATATAAGCCGTAGCCTAATCTTCCACCCGCCACTAAGAAATCTTCGCCGTTCTTTACTTTTTTGGAACTGATGACCCCGATGCCGATTAATAGAGAAAAATAAAGAAACACAACGAGCAAATCTAAGCTATTTAACATTTGAATTCCCCCTTGCTTTGGAAATGGCTAGTAAACTTAGAAACTCAAATACAATTGTTGCTGCTGTAAGAGCCGTTACTTCTGTAGGATCCAAAGCGGGCAGTACCTCTACGACGTCAAACCCTACGAAATTCAAACCGGCTAATTGGCGGAGCATATGCTGGGCTTCTGTGTTGGTGAATCCGGCAATTTCAGGTGTTCCTGTTCCCGGAGCATAAACAGGATCCAAGAAATCGATATCGAAGGTAAGAAAGACTTTATGATCGCCGATTCTCTCTCGTACGAGTCTCATCGTTTCATTTAAGCCAATCTCCCTTATTTCATCAGACGTGATCACCTGAAAGCCGAGCTCCCGTGCCTCATGAATGTCATCAGGATCGTAAACGGTGCCTCGCATCCCAACTTGAATAGAACGGGACGGATCGATGATTCCTTCTTCCAACGCTCGCCGGAAAGGGGTTCCGTGAGTATATTTTTCTCCCCAATATTCGTCCCACGTATCGCCATGAGCATCGAAATGGACGAGAGATAAAGGTCCATGTACAGAAGCGATAGCACGAAGTTCCGGTAAAGAAATGGAATGATCTCCTCCTAATACAATTGGAACAGCTCCATTCTCAGCCCAAACCTTTACATGTTCCATAATGTGTTGATGGCTTTTTTCTGTATTCCCGGGAATGACCATGATATCTCCGCCATCCACACCATCCAAGTAATCAGTTGGCCTGATTTTGTGGTAAACATTTGCAGGCCGTAAAAGAACCGAACTGCGGCGAATGGCTTCCGGGCCAAATCGAGTACCTGAGCGATAAGTGGCAGCTGTATCAAAAGGCGCCCCCAATATGACAAAATCCCTTTTTATGATTTCAGGTTCATAAGGTAATCTCATAAAGCTGCGGATACCGCTGAACCTTGGCATCTTAGCTGGATCAGGTAATGTAAAATTAGATACATGATTCTTTTCCGTCATCATCGTTTCCCTCCTAGTTTAGTCAAGAAAAAGACCCTCTCTAACGAATGCTTATTTGATGGACTTTATGGATATTATTATACTCATAAACCTATCTGCATCTTCAATAATTGTGTTAGACTTTATGACATAAATTTGAAATAAGTTAAGGATTTTACAGTTTGTTTTGTTTAATTCCTTTGTTTTAAAGGGAGTTTTTGAAGTGTCGGAAATTAGACTTATCTAAAAATAAACAAAAGAATACTAAAAGTGCTTTTTGTTCAGATAAAATTAAAGCGTTTTCAATTATTTCCAAATAATATTTTCTGTTGTTTTTAATTTTTTTGTTTATTTCACGATTAGAAATATCGTTATCTGGAGAATTAATGGCGGTGATTTGTCACTGGTAAACAGCTGCTGGTTTTCTTATACGGTAAGAGTTCGAACCATGTAAAAACGGGTGATTTGGATGAATCTTTTCATTGATACATAGACGCCCCTCCTAGATTAAAGGTATTCGCCATTATATATTTGCAAGATTCATGCCAAATCAAAAGGGGGGGAGGAGGGGGAATTGGTGATATCAAACTGATGCAAATGTGAATTAAGTGATAAAGATTTGAGTTATTTTTGAATTTTAATTTGTTTTTGCATTAATATTGTACTTCTTTAGCTTTCGGACGACGGTTGACTGACTTAACCCGAGATATTCAGCCATCTCATAGGTTGTTTTAAATCGTTTAAAGGCCCGCTTGAGCCAGCGTTTTTCTACTTCTTCTACGGCTTCTTGCAGGGAGGTATGGGTTTCTTCTAGTTCATCTGCTGTCCAGCCGTTTGTCAGTTTCATGGAATCGTGCTGGATGAAAAACGGAAGGGCATGGGGATAAATCGTTCTCGAATCGGCTGTAATCACGAGCCGTTCCACCATATTCTGCAGCTCACGAACATTTCCAGGCCACGAATAGCTTGTCAGTTCTTCTACTGTTGCAGCATGGAAAAACGTGTCTGTCTCGTATTTTTCATTGAATTGCTTGAGAAAATAATGGGCTAAAATCAAGATGTCTTCTTTACGTTCACGAAGGGGAGGAATCGTGATGGGAATGACGTTTAGTCGATAAAACAGATCTTCCCGGAATGTTCCCTTTTTTACCATCTCTTCAAGGTTTTGATTGGTAGAAGCAATCAAGCGAAAATCAATATGCTTCGTTTGGACTCCGCCGACTTTTGTAATCTTTTTCTCTTGCAGGGCTTTAAGAAGCTTTGCTTGGACGGCAAGAGGAAGTTCGCCGATTTCATCCAAAAAAAGCGTCCCTTTGTCGGCCAATTCGATGAGTCCTGCTTTGCCTTTCTTATTGGCCCCGGTAAAGGAACCGGCTTCATAGCCAAACATTTCGGATTCGAACAACGATTCGGGAATGGCCCCGCAGTTTACTTCGATAAAGCTTTCATTTTTTCGTTGGCTTCCCTGGTGCAAAGCATGGGCAAAGACATTTTTTCCTACCCCTGACTCACCAAGAAACACGACGGAGGCATCTGACTTGGCCACCCGTTGGACAAGCTGCCATATTTGCCGGGTTGCTTTACTTTTAATGACAAACTCATCGACATCATGATCTTTTTCGCGGAGCTCTTGAATTTCAATTTGGTATCGCTCCATTTGCGCCTGCAGCTCTTCATAATCTTCTTTTAAATGCTGAATTTCCGTTAAATCATGCGAAAAACTGATGACACGAATGATAGAGCCGGATTCATCAAATACCGGAAGTCCCGTTGCCATCACCATCCGGCCTGCAGGAGTCCGCTGCATGACCTGCATTTCTTTTCGTTCCTTTAACACCATCTTTGTAATGGACGGAGAAAAGATAGACTCCGCTTCCAGTTCGTCTACTGACTTACCGATTAACTCAGAAGCCTCTTTTCCATAAACGGATTCACAGTTCGGGCTTACCCTCAACACGGTTCCCTCTCCATCTGTCACGACAATATTATCCTTTGAAGCTTTTAAAATCGCATCCATTTCCATTTCTAAAAAATCGTATCGGGTTTTCATGCCATTCCTCCGTTGATAGTTGTCGAAATTATCATAATTTTATCATATATTCGGTGGGCCATGATTGCAAAAATACACAGTAAAAAAACAGCCAATGCTTGAAAAAGCGCTTGGCTGTTTGTGTTTTTTTTTTGATTTATTTAGAGATTAAACTCTATCTTCGATGTCTCTACAAGAAGGGGAGTGTATCTATTTATTAGTTATATTAAACGGCTTCATACATTTTTCAAAAAGCATTTTTGCTTATGCGTTTACCTTTTGTGCAGGCAGGGGAGTTAAGTGAAGCTCAGTCGATTCTTTCTTAATCGTGAATACATAAGCACCTAAACCTAAAATGGCCGCGAAAATCAACATGGCGATGGAGGTACTGAAGTCTCCGCCTGATAAGTCGCGAAGCCAACCCATAATATAGCTTGAAAAACCGCCCATAATATTGGTGAATCCCATCAAGCCAGCTGCCCGTCCCGCTGTTTCCGGTGTGGAGTATTTGATGATGAGCATATTGCTCAGATGGAATACACCGCCTTGACATCCCATGGCAAGACCCATGCAAACGCCTGCTGCAACTGGGTTTGGTGCGAATACCGCAATTGTCAAAAGCACGGCTGTCATGGCAAATAAAATCGTCGCCATTAAGCTTGGACGTCTCGTTTTGTCCGCCAGAATACCACATGTCACAACAAACCCAAGCGCAAATAACCAGGAAAGGGACGTAATGCTTGTCATGCCTTCCCGTTCAAATCCTTTTGCTTCCATCAAATACGTTGGGAGCCAAATGCTGATCCCGAAGAAGAGGAACGAACAGACAAGCATGCCGAACCAAACAATCCAGAAACGGTAATCTTGCGCAAAGCTTTTATTCTCGGCCGATTTTACTTCTTTTTCTTCATCATCCTCCTGACGAATAAAGGCAAGTTCCTCTTGACTGACCCCTGGATGCTCTTCCGGTGTATTTCTTGTCAGGAAGATAAACATCGGGATATTAATAAACAAGTTGAACGCGGCGAGCATAAAGAAAGCCGCCTGCCAGTGAAGAGCCGAGATAACGAGGACCAATACAATAGCGCCAAGCGCCGGTCCCAAATAGTTTCCTGTGAGCCATGATGCCTGGGCTCGTCCCAGTTCACGTCTATTAAACCAGGCCGAAATGAACTTACCGGAGACTGGAATCATCATTCCTTCACCAAAGCCGAGAATGATCCGGCTTACTAAAAACATTTCATATGAAGTGGCAAGACCTGAGGAAATCATGGTAAGCGTCCAAACGCATAATCCGGCAATGGCCGTTTTGCGTGCTCCCAGTTTGTCGATGATAAAGCCCCAAAACAGATTGGATATCCCATAAGCGATCGTAAATACGAACGAAAGAAGGCCGATTTTCGCATTTTTGTCTTCACCTGTCATGCCGAGCGCATTCAAAAATTCCGGGTCTGTTTGAATGACAGAGATACCAACCTTATCAATTTGTCCAAAGAACCAAAAGAAAAAAATCGGTACCGCGATATATAACCATCTTTTTTGCCTCTGCAGCATATTATCCTCTCCCCTTTTTAACTAGTAAGTAAAACGCTTACATTAGAATAGAAAGTGTATGAATCTACGTGTTTTGATCGATCATGATCATTCCTGAAAAGGCCTAGTTTCAGCTCCGAACGAATTTCGCCAGGAATCCCTCCTTTTTTAAATTCTTTTTTGTTTTACATACAAAACGATGTTTCTATTTTTAAAACTAAAAGCTCTTTTTACGATAAAATATTAAGAATTGTTTGTCAATTGTATATTTCGTCATTTTCCAATAAAAATTTTTATCTGAGCGCTTTTATTGAAAAGGGGAACATCTCATTATGACATAAAAATGCGTGAAAATAGGTGTTTTTCATGATTTTTCGAGTGGGAAATACAGGCATGCCTATAAAATGGAAAAATAGCTCCTCTTTGTAAGCGGGCCATTGTGAACAGTACATCGCCGATTGTATTGACATCAAATTCAGAAAAATCTATAATTTATTTAAATAAACATTGTTTTGTATATAAAACGATAATTGGTGATTTCATGATTGATTTACATCATGAAGGCATGTTTTTTTATGTTCATTAGAAGAAAAAATGAGATTGTGAGGTTTAAAGTATGCCAATTAGTCAATTAGCTCAACACTCCATTCATTATCGTGAAGCTGGAGAAGGAAAAGCGCTCATTATCTTACACGGGTTGGGAAACAACTCTCAGTCATGGGCGCATCAGCTCAATCAGCTGAAGGAACAATTCCGGGTCATTGCTTGGGACGCACCAGGATATGGTGACAGTTCCGATCCAAAAGAAGAATTTCAACACTTTTCCCAGTTTGCCGATGTGTTGAAAGAATTCTTGGAAAGTCTCGGTCTTCAATCCGTCTATCTGCTCGGGCATTCCATGGGATCGGCGATTGCGCTCGATTTTACGAGCCGCTTTCCAGATATGGTCGATGCACTCATTATCTCGGATGCGACAAGGGGCGCAGCTGGCGTAAGCCCGGAAGAAAATGAGCGAAAGCTTCAAAATAGACTGAACGCCATCGACACGATGCACCCATCAGAGCTGGCGAAAAAAAGAGCGAAAGCATTGCTGGCACCCAATGCGCCGGCAGCGGTCGTGAAAGAAGCGGAACGCATTATGTCGCAAGTGCGTCCGCCGGGTTATCGGTCTGTTTCTTATTCGTTATCCAACTTAAATCAAATGGATCTTCTTTCATCCATATCCGTTCCGACACTTGTCATGTGCGGGGAACTGGATGGGGTCACGCCGGTGAGCGAATCGAAAGTCTTTTACGAGTCGATTCCGCAGTCGGAGCTGGCAATCGTTCCGAATACGGGGCATTTATGCTATCAAGAAGACCCGGAGACGTTCAATCAATTCGTGACGGCGTTTTTACAAAAGCAGCAAGTGGGACAAAAATAAAGGATTATTCTTATTTAGAGTCAAATTAAATGGGGGATGGGCAGGTCCATGAAGGAATGCTGTTGGGCTTGACTTCCCCTTTTTTTTAATTTACGGTAGAAACAGAATTGAACGACGGAGCCCTCTTTCTCTGCATGTTTTTTGGCAGTGCAGGAAAAGTGGGAGAATAAATCGCGGGAGGATTATGTGGATGGCAAGCGAAGAGAAAGAAAAGTATAGTGCCAATTCATTAGTACGAGGGTTGGAAATCATCAAGCTTTTTAATGAAGAGCAGCCAAGCTTGTCGCTTTCAGAAATAGCCAAACAGCTGGGCGTAAGCAGAACGGTTCCATATCGTTTATTATTTACCCTTCAAAATATGGGGTACCTGTCACAGGATGAACATACAAAACGTTACAATTTAACACCAAAAGTGCTGGAATTGGGCTTCAGTTATTTAAACAGTTTGAAGTTCCCAGAAATTGCCCAGCCTTATATGGAATCATTGCGTGATGAAATCGGGGCCTCTTGTCATTTATCCATTTTGGATGGACACGAAGTGGTCTATGTAGGAAGTGCGCCGATCAGGGGGGTATCTGCCGTCAATGTAAACATCGGCTTGAGGCTCCCGGCTCATGCGACAGCGAATGGTAAATTGCTGCTCGCCTACCAGCCGAAGGACAGGTTGACGCAAATGTTTCATGTCTCCAACCTGACTCCTTATACAGATAAGACGCTTACGACACCTGGTGAGTTTCAGCAGCAGCTGGAAACAATTCGCCAAAATGGCTATTCGATGACAAGTGGAGAATTCCATCCGGGCATCTCTTCTGTGGCAGCACCGATTTTTGGCCGGACGGGTGAAGTGGTGGCGGCTTTGAATATTGTTGCGACAGAATCGGCTTACAAGGAAGAGTTTATGGTTAAAATCGCCTTGCCGAAATTATTGCAATTGTCCCAATTGCTTTCGAATTATATGGGTTACAGCGGCCGGATTCCAAGTGCAGCCAGTCGAACGGACATCTGAGAAACAGCAGTGTCCATTTATCTAAAATCATGATTTTTTAAAAGTGTGGATTCCTATCTTTAAGGGGATCCACACTTTTTTGTCGTTTATCCCGCATTAACGGGCAGTAAGACCCCCACTTCAAAGCTTAGAGTGATCGAGAAGTTTAAGTGGGGGATGAGGGAAAACCTCCACTGATGGAAGTTTCTTTTATTCAGTCCTTGGCAGCGGCGGTTTTGGGGATGGATGGTTTGTTTCAAGGATAAGAAGAGAATTTACTCTGAAATGTTTTAAATGGAAAACACTTTTAAATATTCTGAAAACAATTGTTGACATCAAACCAAATCCATCTTAGAATTGGTTTATAAGTAAAACATTGTTTTGTATATAAAACAATGTGAGTTTTAAGCACAACCAAATAAGGGGAGGATTTTGATTATGACAAAAGAAACTTTTTCCGTTAAAGAATTTGAGAAAAAATATGTAGCTCGCTTGGAAGATCGCACACTTGATTGGAATGTTTTGAAGTTCCAGGAGGAAATTGATCCGGCTTATAGACGTGCACAAATGCGTTATATAGGACGTGGTGCTACTGCGAATAATGATTCAAATGTCATCGCAGCGGAGCATTTTACATTAAGTACGATGGTGCTTCCTCCAGGATGCATCGGACCATTGCATCTCCACGATGATGTAGAAGAAGTATTTTTCATCCTTGAAGGAGAAGTGACCGCATTGATTCAGGAAGACAGCCACAGTGAAGTTCATGAAATTAAGCTGAAGGCAAGAGATTGCATCAGCAGCCCTCCAGGAGTGTACCGCGGAATTAGAAATGACGGAAAAGAAGAAGCGCGCATGCTCGTCATGCTTGGAGCGGTGAAGCCGAACTTACCAACATACCCGGAAGGAAGCGCTCTTGAAGAATTGCGTAAACAGCGCGCCAAAGAAAGAGAAGCCATCATCAAAGGCTAACTATATGGATTGATTTAGAAAATGGGACATGACCAAAGAGCGGCCATGCCCCATTTTCTAGACCTAAGCGGATGACACCCCCCTTGCGGGGTTGGCGTCATCCGCATAGGTGAACCCTTGAGGGCGGATTCAAGTTGTTTGGATAATCAATTGTGAATACGTTTTGATGGAATAAAGATTTGTTGATTTATAAAGTGGGATTTATTCATAGAAGAATAGCTTCATGATGAAGAATCATAAAGTATCTATTTCGATTAGGGGAAGGAATGAAAGCGTTATCTATTGAGAGGGATAGCGATTGAATGGGAGGGATAGAAAGATGCTTGGCATTACTCATTTACGTCATATTAGTTTGATCACTCCAAAATTTGATGAACAAGCGGGATTTTATGAAAAGGTTTGGGGGCTGGATCGAGTGGATGCACCTGAAGAAGATGTGGTTTATTTTCGCGGTGCCGGACCGGAACATCATATTTTAAGCCTTCATAAAGGGGAAAAGCGCGGTTTGCACCATATCTCATTCGGAATGGTCGATAAGCATGCAGTGGATCGGGCCGCTGACATCTTGCAGTCAAAAGGAGTACGGATTATCCAGCCGCCAGGTTATCTGGATGAAGCGGGAGCGGGGTATGGACTTCGATTTGTGGATCCGGAAAATCGCGTGATTGAGCTTTCAGCTTGGGTGGAGGTTCACACATCGATTTGGAACAAGAAAAACGTCGATCCCGTGAAATTGAATCATGTGGTCATGAACACAAAAGATTTGGATATGATCGTCGAGTTTTATACAGATGTACTGGGTTTTAAAGTAACGGATTGGAGCGAACACCAAATGGCGTTTTTAAGGTGTAATCGGAAACATCATTCCATCGCCTTCAACCAAGATCAACACGCATCCGTTAACCATATTGCTTATGAGGTAGATTCAGTCGATGAACTTATGCGCGGCATAGGCAATGTTCGAAAAGCGGGGCTGCAGGAGCTGTGGGGACCTGGACGACATGGACCAGGAAATAATATTTTCTGTTATTTTCAAGACCTTGGAGGCTTTGTCATGGAGTATACATGCTATCTCGAAACGATCGAGGATGAGGCCGAGTGGAGAGCGCGTGTATGGAAACGGGTGCCGCATTTAATGGATCAATGGGGAATTGCAGGACCACCGAAGCCTGAGGCTCGTAAAGCGATGGGCGGAGATCCGGACCCGGGCTGGGTAAGTGAAGCGGTTGATGTTCGGTAAGGCATGAAAATAAAAATTGAAAAGGGGTGACGAGATGGATTTAGGATTGAAAGGAAAAGTGGCGGTCATTATGGGAGGCACATCGGGTGTCGGCTTGAAAACGGCCGAGATGTTTCTAAACGAAGGCGCAAAAGTAGCCATCTGCGGCAGAAGCGAAGAGCGGATGGAAAAGGCCCGACATCACTTGCTTTTATTCGGGGAGAAAGAAGATATTTTTGCTTCCATTTGTGATGTGACGTCGAAAGTAGATGTGGATTCCTTCATTAATGGGGCAGCCGAAACGTTCGGCGGAATCGATATATTGGTGAATGCTGCCGGGCAGAGCGTAATGGGTTACTTTTTTGATATTACGGATGAACAATGGCAGGAGCAAATCCAGCTCAAGTACTTTGCGATTATTTATGCGGTTCGTGCTGTTCATCCGCATCTTGTGAAAAGAGGCGGCGGACGAATCATCAATATTAATGCGACACTGGCGAAAGAGCCTGAGCGTCACATGGTCGCGACAGCGGCTACAAGGGCCGGTCTGTTGAATTTAAGCAAAACATTGTCACAAGAACTGGCTCCAGACAATATTTTAGTGAATTCCGTCAGCCTCGGGCTGATCCGGACCGATCAATGGGAGCGCAGAAGAGTGAAGAATGCGCCTGATATGGACCCGGAAGAGTATTATGGGGATCTTGCGAAAAAACGGAACATTCCGCTCGGCCGTGTAGGGGAAGCGGAGGAAGTTGCCAGCGTCATCGTCTTTCTCGCTTCAGATAAAGCGAGTTATGTCGCGGGCTCGACGATTGAAACGGCAGGAGCGATTGGTAAAGCACTTTAATTCTATTATGCGAAGGTAGGATGAAATCATGAAAACATATGAAGAAATGCAGTTTACTACCGCCGATGCGGTTGTAAAGGAGTTAGTGCGAGCGGGTGTTGAAACCGCTTTCGGTATTGTCAGTATTCATAATATGCCTATCTATGATGCCATTCTTAGAGAGGGAAGCATTAAACTCATCTGTTCGCGCGGGGAAAGCGGTGCTGTCAATATGGCGGACGGTTATGCACGTGCGACGGGAAAATTGGGTGTCGTCATTACGAGTACAGGAACAGGAGCGGGAAATGCGGCCGGTTCATTAGTAGAAGCTTGGGCTGCCGGTGTTCCCCTTCTTCATTTGACCGGTGAAGTGGCGTCTCCATACCTCGGAACTGGCCGCGGATACATACATGAATGCAAGGACCAGCTTTCGATGATGAGCGGCGCGTGTAAAAACGCAGTGCGGCTCAGAAAGCCGGAACAAGCAGCGGCTGTCGTAAGAAAAGCGATTCAAGAGGCGTTGACTGCTCCGACAGGACCGGTATCTTTGGAAATTCCAATCGATTTTCAATCAGCGATTATTGAAGATCTTTCACTTGAGGGGATGCAGCCTGCAGTATCTAAACCGTCATCAGCGGATTTCATTCCTGAACAAGCGGTTATGAAAATCGCGCAAGCGCGCCGTCCGGTTATTTGGGCAGGAGGCGGTGTCATCACGGCCAATGCTTCCCGGGAGCTGCAAAAGTTGGCGGAACTTCTTGGCGCGGCTGTGATTACAAGTCAATCGGGGAAAGGTTCGATTCCCGAAGACCATGACCAATGTATCGGGCATTTTGCGGCTTATGAATTGACAAAAGAGTTTTTGAGAAAAGCAGATTTATTGATCAGCGTAGGTGTCCGTTTCAGAGGAAACGAAACGTCCAACTGGAAGGTGCCAGTGCCACAGGAGCATATCGCAATTGATGCCGATTGGCAGGCCATCAACCGCAACTATCAAGCAACATTCGGTTTAGTGGGTGATGCAAAAGAGATGCTGGCGGCCCTTGTTCAAAGGTTAGAAGGAAAATCTGTTTCGGCAGCGCCTAATTATATAGAAGAAACTCGTTCGCTTCGAAACGAAGTGCGTGCCCAACTTCGTGCGACACTTGGGCCGTATGAGCAATTCGTAGACGGCATGAGAGACATTTTGCCGCGCGATACGATTTTGGTTCGCGATGTAACGGTGCAAGCTAACGTTTGGGGAAGCCGTTTATTCGACATTTATGAACCGAGAACGTCTATTCATGCATCAGGGGGCGGAATCGGCCAAGGCCTTCCAACAGCTATTGGCGCACAAGTAGGCTGCCCGGATCAAACGGTTGTGCTGATGGCTGGAGACGGCGGGTTTATGGTCAACGTCGGCGAAATGGTGACGGCAGCGGAAGAAAATTTACCGGTCATCATTGTCTTGTTTGATGACTCAGGTTATGGGGTTCTTCGCAATATTCAAGACGCGGCATATGGACGCCAAGTAGCGGTCGATTTATTGAGTCCGGATTTTGTGAAATTGGCGGAATCCATGCATTATGAGGCTGTACGAATCAGTTCTGGAGATGAATTTGTAAGCGAGCTGAAAAAAGCGAAGGAAAGACGCAAGCCTTCCATGATCGTGGTCGATATGGATGCGGTCGGGCCAATGGCGAAGCCGTTCGGCGGACCTCCAGGAGCGGTGGAAGCATTTAAACCGAAAAAATTATAAAGGAGGATTGAATATGATTTCGACTTATCCAATGGTTTCAGGAAAATACCTTGTTAATGGAGAGTGGAACGACATAAAAGAAACGGCCGACGTCGTCAATCCGGCTAACACGTCAGAAGTAGTCGGCCAAGTGGCCATTTGTTCGAAGGAAATCGTCCATGAATCAATCGCAGCGGCAGAAAAGGCTTATGAAACGTGGTCCCGCTCGGATGTGAAAGACCGCGCTGCCCGAATGAATGCAGCGGCAGAAGAACTGGCGAAAATCATCGAGGAAAATGTCACTTTGTTTGTACGGGAAAACGGTAAAACGCTTGTCGAAGCGAAAAAAGATTTACTGCGCTGTGTGGATGTCATGAAGGGTGGCGCAGCAGAATTGCTTAACTGGTGGAAGCCGGAAACACTCCCGGGAAGCCAAAAGGTTCAGGTGAGAAGACGGGCAAGAGGCGTTACAGCTGTCATCACACCGTGGAATTCGCCGATGATTTTAACATTCAAACGGGTCATCCCAGCCGTGTTGACCGGCAATACGGTCGTGGTCAAACCCGCTACCAATTGTCCGTTAACCATCATGACCTGTCTAAAAGTGGTCGCTGACCATTTTCCGCCAGGCGTCATTAATATTGTGACTGGTTCCGGAAAAGTGATCGGTGATACGCTTTGCTCCGATTCCCGCGTGCGTACCGTCGCGTTTGTCGGCAGTACCGAAACAGGGAAAGAGATCATGAAGAAGTCTGCGGGAAATCTCCAAAAGGTGTATATGGAACTGGGCGGCAATGATCCAGCCATTATTTTGGAGGATGCCTACCTTGATGACGCAGCGATCAAACGTCTGAAAATGGGGATTTTACGGGCGGCAGGCCAAGTATGCTCAGCTATTAAACGAGTGTATGTCCATGAATCCCGTTACGATGAAGTGGTAACAAAGTTAACGAAAGAATTTGAACGGGTCGTGGTAGGTGACAGCATTCAGCCTGATGTGACAATGGGACCGTTAAACAATAAAGCACAGTTTGATTATGTGAGCGGGTTGATTGAACGTACGGCCAAATCAGGTGCAAATGTGATGACTGCCGGCATTCAACTAAATCCGGAAACATGGAATCAAGGGTACTATATGCTGCCTTCGATTGTAACAGGGGTGGATCAGCAAAGCGAAGTGGTTCGGGTTGAGCAATTTGGTCCAGTCATCCCGATCTTGCCTTTCTCTAATGTGGATGAAGCGGTCAAGTTCGCAAACGACAGCGAATTTGGTTTGCGGGCGTCTGTTTGGACCGAAAATGAAGAGTTGGCGCTGGAGTTGGCCGATCGTCTCGAGGCAGGAGCTGTTTTCCATAATACTCATACCGTATTCAGTGATTTGGCGCTTGATTTTCCGGGCTTAAAAGAAAGTGGTGTTTCCCGCGAAACGAGACATTGTGGATTGGAATTTTTCGCAGATTCATACGGGTTTGCGGATTGAGAAAGGATGAAAGAACATGAGATTAGGGCTAATTGGGTGCGGGAATATCGGTACATTTCTGCTTCAGGCAATCAATAAGGATGGGCTTCTTCCAGGGGGGGAAATCGTTTCCATTTATGCCCGCCGCGAAGAAGTCGCAGCGCAGCTAGCCGAGGAATTCGGGACAGAGGCGTATCGTGATGTTGACTCCCTTATTCATTCTGATGTGGATTTAGTGATCGAAGCAGCAACGGTTGAAGCCGCCCAAGAGTATACATTGAAAGTGCTCAAAAGTGGAAAAGATTTATTATTAAGCAGCATAGGAGTGATGGCCGATGCTGCTTTTGAAGAAAGTGCACGCGAAATTTGCAAAAAACAAAATGTAAGCATTTTCCTTCCATCTGGTGCAATTGGCGGACTCGATGTACTGAAATCGGCAAAGGCCGTAAACGGACTTGAAACCGTTTCCATTACAACAAGAAAACCGCCAAGTGCATTGCCGGCAGGTGCTTCATTAGAAAAGGAAACCGTTTTGTTTGAAGGCTCTGCGGCGGAAGCGATTAAGCAGTTTCCGAGAAATATTAATGTGGCGATCGTGCTGTCACTGGCTGGTCTTGGCTCTGAAAAGACGAAAGTCAAAATTATTGCCGATCCGGATGTGTTGAAAAACAGCCACCTTATTGAAGCGTCAGGTTCATTCGGAACATTGAAGCTTGAAGTAGAGAACGATCCGATGCCAAACAATCCGAAAACGAGTTATTTAGCGGCGTTAAGTGTACTGGCTACACTGCAAAATAAAGATCAAGCAGTTCAAGTCGGGTAATGAATGAAGCGAAGTCCGTAGAGGAAGGAGTACAGAGATATGCTTAAAACGGAGAAATCTTTAGAAGAAATGTCGAAAGAGCAAATGGTCAACCATTTGAACGAAACGGTGAAACCGAAGGAAGGGGTTATCCCTGCTTATCTTCTGGGCGATCTAAAGGTCTATGAATTAGAACACGAAAAGGTATTTTTGAAAACATGGGTTTTTGTCGGTCATGAATCTGAAATCCCAAACCCAGGGGACTTCATGACACGTGAGCTTTCCGGCTATTCGATCATCGTTTCGCGTGACAGCGAAGGGGACATCCGCGCTTTCTATAATATGTGTACACACCGCGGCATGAAACTGTGCCGGGCTGATAAAGGGAACAAGTCTTCCTTTACGTGTCCATATCATGGATTTAACTTTAAAAACACAGGTGAGCTGATCGGTGTACCGCTTCAAAAAGATATTTACGGCGGACAACTTGACCGTTCAAAAATGGGTCTTCACCAAGTGAGGCTCCAATCGTATAAAGGTCTTTTATTTGGAACATGGAATGAACAGGCAGAGCCGCTCGAAGAGTTTCTCGGCGATTTCAAATGGTATGTGGATATCGTGGCAGGACGCGCAGAAATGGAAGTGGTCGGTGCTCCACAGCGATTCATTGTGAAATCCAACTGGAAGGTCGGTTCAGATAACTTTGTCGGCGATTCATATCATACGATGGTGACGCATGGTTCCATCGCTAAGCTGGGTATGGTGCCGAATGCGACGTATTCCAAGCGAGGCTTTCAAATTTATACGGAAAACGGACACGGGCTGAATCTCGGAATGCCGAATCCTGATTTCGCCTTCCCGGAAGAATTGAAGGATGAATATAAGCGTAATTTGTCTGAAGAGCAATATGAAGTGTTGTCCAGCTTGAAAAACATGATCGGGAACATTTTCCCGAACTTGTCGTTCTTAATTTCCCATACGAAAATCAAAGATCAATTGATCTCGAACACATCCATCAGAATGTGGCGTCCGATCAGTCACGATAAGATGGAAGTCATCGCCTGGATGCTTGTGGAAAAACATGCTCCGCAAGATTGGAAAGACCGTTCGAGAGATGCATTTATCTTGACGTTCAGCCCGTCTGGCATTTTTGAACAAGACGATACGGAAGTGTTCACGGACATTACGGAAGCCGCTCAAGGACCGATGCCTTTCCAGAAGAACCTCACTTATAACTATACAATGGGTCTTCACCGCGAACCTGTCGAGTTTGTCGGACCGGGTGTCGCGTACGATGACAAATTTTCAGAAGCGAGTCAGCGTAACTTCTATCAATATTGGCTGGAATTAATGACGAAGTGATAAGCGGGAGGAGGGAAAAGTATGAACATGGAAAAAACAATGAATGTGGAAAACATGCTGCTGCAATATGAGTTTGAACAGTGGTTATATCATGAAGCGCAATTACTGGATGATATCGAGTTTGATGATTGGTTCAATCTCATGCACCCGAGCTTGCGTTATCAAATGCCTGTACGGGTCAATAAAGAAGGGGTTGAGCGCCCGGACTATTCGATGGAGATGTTTACGTTCAACGATGATATCGAATTGTTGAAGCTTCGCGTAGAACGTTTGAAAACGGATTATGCATGGGCGGAAATTCCTCCTTCCAGAACGCGCCGCTTTGTCAGCAATGTGCGCGTAAAAGACTATGTGGAAGGGACCAATGCCGTCGTCAAGAGCTATTTGCTTATTTACCGAAGCCGCAGCACCGATATTCACCATGATCTGATTTCGGGCGAACGACATGACGAGTTTCTATTCGAAGATGGAAAATGGAAACTTTCCAAGCGGGTATTCATTGTGGATCAAACGACCATCAATACAAGAAATCTTGCCATCTTTATATAACGATTAATCACGGATGAAAGCTAACAGGAGGGGTGAAGACAATGGCAATGGCTTTAAAAGATAAAGTTGTCTTAATTACAGGGGGCGCGTCAGGAATCGGAGAAGCGGTCACGCGCCGTTTTATCCAAGAAGGAGCAAAGGTGGGCATCATCGGCCGCTCTAAAGAAACGTTAGAGAAAATGAAGGAAGAATTCGGTGAAGATATTCTTACTTGTCAGGGAGATGTCAGCAAATACGAAGACAATGAGCGAGCGGTACAAGCTACGGTCGAACAATTCGGCAAGCTAGATGTTCTCGTTGCGAATGCAGGCGTGTTCGATGGATTTGCCAAATTTGCCGATGTGACGCCCGAGGCGCTTTCCGAAGCGTATGATTTTCTTCTTAATATTAACGTAAAAGGCTCATTTTTCAGTGCGAAGGCAGCTCTTGAAGAACTGCAAAAAACGAATGGTAATATTATTTTTACGGTGTCCGGTGCAAGTTTTTATCCGGATGGGGGCGGCGTTTGGTATACGGCAAGCAAGCACGCCCAAATCGGCTTGATGCGCCAGCTGGCGTTTGAACTCGCGCCGTCTATCCGGGTCAATGCGGTGGCCCCGGGGGGAACACTGACGGCATTGTCGGTTATTCCGCCGCTGCGTCCATTTGTGAAAATCGTCGATAATGATATGAAAGCAAGCAGCATTAAAAAACGAAATGTTCTTCAACTTGCCCAGATGCCGGAAGATCACGTAGGTGCATATGTATTGCTGGCCTCTGACGAAGCACGTGCCATCACCGGTGAAGTCATTTCCAGTGACGGCGGATTGTCGGTGCGCGGACTCGGTTAAGTTCATTCCGGCATAAACTAGATTGGTAGAAAGAAGGTTGATGAAGATGACGGAACCATTAGCAGGTAACAGAACGATTAATCAGCTTGCCTTTGTCGTAAAGGATATCGAATCTGCCAATGAAGCTTTTACAAAATTGCTGGGCATTAAGAAGGTGGAACCATTTCTGACGGGTGACCACTCTGTTTCGAAAGTCGTGTTTAAAGATGAACCAACGAATTCACGTTCGAAGCTGGCGTTTCTCAATACACCGACCGTCCAATTCGAACTGATTGAACCGGACGGGCATCCGGGAACGATGCGTGAGTTTTTAGATACGGTCGGAGAAGGCATTCATCATATCGCGTTTGATGTGGATGCAATCGGAAAGAGGCTTCCTGTGATGGAGCAACATGGATATCCTGTATTGCAAACGGGTGAGTTTACCTCGAGTGACGGCCGGTATGTGTATGTAGATACAAAAGATGAGTGTAAAACGTTGGTGGAACTGCTTGAAAGTGCAGAGCCGAGACAAACGGAGTGGGAACAGCCGGAAGATGATCATATACAGCCGCTTTTAGGAACGAACAAAGTGGAACAGCTTGCCTTTGTCGTAAAAGATTTGGATGCGGCTGCAGATGCCTATTGTACATTGCTTGGCGTTGAAAAGCCGCCGGTCATCCATTCAGGGCCTCCTGAATTAACAAATGTGATGTATGAAGGAAAGCCGACGGAAGGCACATCAAGATATATGTTCATCGATACGCCGTTGATCCAAATCGAGTTGATTGAGCCAGGCGATTCTCCGAGTACGTGGAAGCACCATCTTGAAACGTATGGGGAAGGTGTTCACCATATATCGTTTGTCGTGAAGGATATGGAAGAGAAAATGAAGATGCTGGAAGAGATGGGCTATCCGGTCATTCAGACAGGAAATTTCTTTAACGGAAAAGGCCGATACGCCTATATGGATACGACATCGACATATAAAGTGATCATTGAACTGCTGGAGCGTTTTGATGCGTAAACATTTGTTATTTAAGCATCAGCAAAAATAGGGTCCTGTTTATAAGGCATTATCTGAATAACTGGACTTGCATAATAAGGAGTGAAACAACTTTCATGGAAAGTCGGGGGCCAGCAGGGGGAAGGGATTGAGAGCACGGGCGAAATCTTTTCTACGGCATTTAAACCGACTTGGCTATTTTTTATACGGTTACCGCCGCTTTTCATCTCGAATTAAAGGCGGTCATACAAACAATAAGATTCGAGTGAGTACGAGCCGAGTAAGTACAATTGCTGATGACCTTGATAGATTAGTAGCCTTTGATTAGGAAACCATTGATCTGAATCATTTTAACAAATTGATGAAATAGTTTATGTAAAGAATTGATTTATAGGCGGCGGTTGTATGAAAAGTAAAGACGAAAAAGCATTTTGGCCGATCATCTCCGCCATTTTTTTCGGGAATTTTTTGGCGGTCATGAATACATCTACTGTCAATGTGGCAGTTCCGGCTTTTATGGCGGAATTTTCGGCTGAACTGTCGATGGCGCAGTGGACGATTACGGGATTTATGCTTGCGGCAGGGGCGGCTGCTCCTTCTGCCGGATGGTTCGGTACACGGTTCGGTTATAAAAAAGTGTACATAAGTGTATTGGGTGGTTTTTTTGTTTTCTCTGTGCTTTGTATTTTTGCCCCGACGATTGAAAGCTTGATTTTCTTCCGAATGATGCAGGGGATATGCAGCGGCATATTAATGCCTTCTACAATGACGCTCGTGTATCAGACGATTGAAAAAAAACGGCAGGCGTACGCCCTTAGTCTTTGGAGTTTGTCAGCGGGACTTGCACCTGCAATTGGTCCGGTTCTCGCGGGATTTTTAATCGACTTGTTTGATTGGAAGGCGATGTTTTGTTTGAATTTGCCGATTGCCGCCATTGCGATGGCAGCGGCCATGAAATTTTTGCCTGATACAGAGGCCGGTGCGAAAACACCTTTTGATTTTCCGGGTTTTTTGTTTTCGTTTATCGGAAGTATGCTGCTTTTGATCACCTTTTCAGAAGGGGGATCCTGGGGGTGGCTCTATTCGAAGACTTTGATGACCGCCGGTTTTGCCATACTATTTTTAGCTTTATTTGTAAGACGGGAGCTGAGAGTGGAATTTCCGCTGCTTAACTTCAGCGTATTGTCACATCGAAAGTTTGTGTATAGTTTACTGCTAAAAGCAGTGCTGTCAACGGGCTTGTATGTCGGTGCTTTCTTGCTCCCGATTTTTCTGCAGACAGGCCTTCAGCTTGACGCTTTTGAAACGGGACTGATTATGATGCCGAGCGCACTGATGATGGTGCTGTTTACGCCGGTGTCAGGAAAACTTTATCATAAAACCGGCCCAGTGCCGCTCATTGTTGCGGGAATTTTCCTCATGATGGTTGGTACGTATATGCTGGGCAGCCTATCCATTGAATCAACGACCGTTTATATCATCATCTGGACATCTGTCCGCTATATCGGTATTGCACTTTGTAATATGCCCATCACCAATGCCGGAATGTCAGCCGTGCCGCTGGAAATTGCGGGATACGCCTCGGCCATGAACAACTGGGTACGTCAATGCAGTGCGTCATTTTCAATTGCCTTTTTTTCGACGCTGCTTGCTTATCAGATTTCTGTACATGTCCAGGAAGGGAACAGTATGCCGGCTGCTGCGAGCTTTGCGGTTGGAGATGCGTTTTTTTATTCACTGATTCCTCTGATGATGGCCCTTTCACTTTCGGTTCTGCTGCAGAAGGACAAAAGAAGCGGAATGGAAAAAAATAATGAAAGAACAGCCAGCTAGAGAACAAGGGAGAAATCGTTTTCGATCCAATGCAAGGTCGTTCCCTTACAAACGATCGTTTTATGCTCAGTATTGAGCAATCAAGTTTGGAATGGTATAAAGCGGAGTGAACTTGGAAGACATTGCAGCACCGCAATGCTTTGAAATTGAAGATCGATTACGAAAAGATTGCAGCATCCCGATTTTCCATGATGACCAGCACGGTACAGCCATTGTGACGGCAGCCGGATTGATCAACGCTCTTAAATTGGCTGACAAGAACATTAAAGATATTCGAGTTGTAGCAAACGGTGCGGGGGCCGCAGGCGTAGCGATTGTTAAGTTATTGCTTCACATGGGTGTAAAAGATGTGATTTTATGTGATACAAAAGGAATCATTTATGAAGGCCGCCCTGTTGGAATGAATCCATTTAAAGAAGAAATGGCCCGCATCACCAATAAAGAACAAAAGCAAGGGTCATTGACAGATGCGTTACCGGGGTATCCGCTGCAGGTGCCGTGACGAAAGAAATGGTTCGCTCCATGAATCATAATCCAATCATTTTTGCGATGGCCAATCCGGTGCCGGAAATTATGCCGGAGGATGCAAAAGAAGCGGGAGCACTTGTAGTGGGGACGGGCCGCTCGGATTTCCCGAACCAGGTGAATAATGTATTGGCATTCCCGGGTATCTTCCGCGGTGCCTTAGACGCTCGCGCAACAGAAATCAATGAAGAAATGAAGCTTGCAGCTGTTTATGCCATTGCTGAGTTGATTCCAGATGAAGACCTTCATGCCGATTATGTCATACCTGATCCATTTGACCGCCGGGTAGCGGCCGATGTAGCAGCGGCTGTTGCTGCCGCTGCAATAGAAACGGGTGTTTCACGGAAGCATGTAGATATAGAAGAAATCAAAAATAGCCAATTAACATTAGGAGCGGAAAAACACCCCCTTTTTTTATAACCTTTTTAGGTCCTGTCAGCTCAAAGTTGTTGAATGTATTACTACGAAAAAGAAGGCTCTGTGGAGAAAGGATCTCTGCGGGGCCTTCCTTCATGTTGGATACAAATAAAAGCCTCTCAGTTTCTCCTGAAGGGACAAATGTTTTATAGGATTGTAATAGTCAAAAGATTAACAAATAATAGCTGCGACCCTTAAACCAATTATTAAGGTTATACGAAAAAAATGTTTTCATATGCTGTTTATAAAAATGATTATCAAAAATAACGTTTTGTCACAACAGGATTGTCAGAAACCCTAACAATGTTTTTTAAATTTTGTGAAATGTTCGTCTTTATCATTTACTTTTATGAGCTGCTTTGCTAAATTAATAGCTATAATTACCTATATAGATCGATTTAGAAAATGTGACATGGGCGCTCTTTATCCATGTTAAATTATTTATGTGAATTATATATAGGTATATATGAATAAGTTGTCACTTTTCAATCTACCGGCATAGCAAAATATCATTATGTTGTATTTCAGTCTATAGTAGAGGGCTGGAAATGAATTTTTATTCATAAAAGGAGATGGAAGCAGTGGAGCATACCCAAGAGAGCAGCTTGAATGTTTCGGCAGTAATGAATGAATTGAAGCAGGATAACCGTAAAATGGAAGGTGTCATGAAGAAGATTCAAGATATATCATTGAAATCAAATATTTTAGCCTTAAATTCAGGGATTGAAGCCGCTCGCGCAGGAGAGGCCGGCAGAGCGTTTTCTGTTGTTGCGAAAGAAATTAAGAAATTCGCGGAAGAAAGCTTAAAAGCAAGCAAGGAGAGCGAAAGTATTATAAAAAACATTCAGAATAAAGCAAATGAGATTATCGCTTTGCGAACGGTTGATATTGCATTTGATACGATTGATAAGATTGATCGGAATTTATTCGAAAGAAACTGTGATGTTCAAGCATGGGCTACATTTGACGCGATTAAAGATTGTCTAATCGATCCGACAGTAAAGTCGAAAAAAATCGCGCAATTATTTATGAAAAACATTCACGAAATCTATGAGGTGTATTTTGATTTATTTGTCGTTGATATGTCGGGTGAAATCATTGCAGCAGCTCAAAACCAAAATCAAGTTGGAAGAAATATGTCCGAACGAGAATGGTTTCAGAAAACCATTCAGACTAATGATGTTCACGTGACTGACATGTACTATTCTTCTGTTGCGGAAGGATATACAATGGGGTATTCTAGTCCTGTTCGTAATGATGCCGGAGAAATCATTGGTGTATTTACGACGAGATTTAACTGGGAATTTATTTACGACATTATTGAGCGTGTAAAAATTGATGAAAAAAGCAAGCTTTATGTCATTAACTCGGAAGGTTATGTCATTGCTTCAAAGGATCGATCAGAGATTTTAAAAACGAAGCTCACGCACTTGAAAGCCGTTCAAAATGTGCTATCGGGAAGAGAAACACGCAGTTATACGCTTGAAAATAACCAAATATATGCTTACTGTTTAACGGAAGGCTATAACGCTTATAAAGGGAAGGGATGGTCTGTGATTGTAGTAGAATCTATCTTATGATTCATGGAGTAGTCTCGATCATCGTGCCAACATATTAGGTACCACCACAGTACACCAGGGGAGGCTTTACAGAAAACAATGAAGAGGGTTCCTGCTGGGTGCAGATGTCTATCATGACAAAACAGAATTGTAGCTTGACAATCTTTATATAAATCAATGGGCATGAGTACCCGTGGCCATTGATTTATATAGGAATAAAATCCTGATATTTACAGGAGAATAATAGTTTGCTATAATTCAGTGTAAATTGACGCTTATACGTGTAAATATTCGAAAAAAGGGAATAAAACAGTAACGATGAATGTTACTAGGAGGATTTTTTGAATCATGAGTTTGAAAATGAAAGAATCAGCAATTTCCCAGCAAGAGTTTCTTCAGCTGCTCCAGCAATGTGAAGTGGAGGGAAAGGAAACGAAAGATGTAAAGGTGGAAACGTTTGTACAGGGTATTTCAGAAAAGCTGCAAATGCTGTACAGCCGAAAGGCGGCCGAGTGAATAAAAGATGGTAGATGTAATCCCTGAAGCTGAGCTGTTAGGGATTTTTTTATGATCAGAAAAACGAAAGAAAGCGATTGCAATATATAATAGAAGAAACAGGTTCTTTTTCAGTAATTTGGTGAAGCCTGCTCTTACAGCGGGAAATCGTGAAAAGGTTGTATTAATTTTCTCATACCCTATGAAAAATTGGTAGATATCTGTCAATGGGTCTATTATAATGGGATATGTAGTTTTTTAAACGAGAATACTTGGAGGGTCATCATGGAAGAAACCATTAGTCTGCGTGAATTATTTCAGACGCTCAAAAAACGTTTATGGCTCATTGTGTTGATTACGATTATCGCCACGACGGTGAGCGGAGTGCTTAGCTTCTTTTTTCTAACACCCATTTATCAAAATTCCACGCAAATTCTTGTCAATCAAGAAAAGTCACAACAGCAATTTTATAATCCGGCTGAGGTACAGACAAACTTGCAATTGATCAATACGTACAATGTCATTATTAAAAGTCCGGCTATTTTGGAGCTTGTGAAGGACGAGTTGAAGCTTGACCGTTCCATTGAAGCGTTGACAGGACAAATTCAGGTCAATAGCGAAAAGGATTCACAGGTTGTCGCCATTACGGTACAGGATGAAGACCCTGCAATGGCTGCAAAAATTGCAAATACGACCGCCAATGTATTTAAAACAGAAATCGTGAAAATCATGAATGTCGATAACGTAAGTATTTTATCAACGGCTGATGTACCGTCTGAGCCAAACCCGGTGAAGCCGCGCCCTTTATTGAATATGGCGATCGCGCTTGTTGTAGGGGTAATGACTGGGGTTGGGTTAGCGTTCTTATTAGAATATTTGGATAATACGATTAAAAGCGAACAAGACGTGGAACGTTTACTGGAGCTTCCGGTTATAGGAGCGATTACGACAATCGATCAATCAGCGGCAGGAAAACGCGGTCAAAGACCTTCGGTTTCCATGAATCGTGTGAAAGGAGAGTCGACACATGTTTAAGAAAAAGAAACAGGTCTCAGCTCCTTCTCCGCAGCGTTCTTTGATTGCTCATTTTCAGCCGAAGTCGCCGATTTCCGAACAATACCGGACACTTCGCACCAATATTCAATTTTCTAATGTCGATGGAGAGATGCGGTCGTTAATGGTGACATCATCTAAGCCGGGGGAAGGAAAGTCGACAACGGTTGCCAATTTGGCGGTTGTATTTGCCCAGCAAGGAAAGCGGGTATTACTGGTGGATGCGGATTTGCGCAAACCAACCGTTCACTATACGTTCCGTCTGGAAAACCATATTGGGTTGACGAATGTGCTGACAAAGCAGACGAGTTGGCGCTCTGCGATTCATTCATCCGACATTGACAACTTATCGGTGTTAACGAGCGGACCGATTCCGCCGAATCCTGCCGAGCTATTGGCTTCTTCTTTCATGAAAGAGCTGCTGGAGGAGCTATATTCGCAGTTTGATGTCGTGTTGTTTGATACACCGCCGATTTTAGCGGTAACAGATGCCCAAATCATTGCTAATCTTTGCGACGGCTCAGTACTAGTCACGCATAGCGGCCAAACACCAATTGAAGCGGCACAGAAATCGAAAGAACTGCTTCAAGCCGCTAAAGGAAAGCTTCTTGGTGTCGTATTGAATCAAAGAAAGCAAGAAGAAGGACAATATTACTATTATTACGGAACGAAGTAGAAAAAGACGGCTTACATTGCCGTCTTTTTTCATGTTCAAGATGCTATTTTAACGTATTTGAAATCATATCGCGTTCTTGTTCCGATACAATATAATAGTAAATACCATTCATTTTTGTGCCGGTTCCATTTATTTGTACTTGTTTTAAGTTATGGACCGAATCTTTATAGTTTGCTTGAATGTATTGCATTTCCTTAAATGTTAAATTTGTTTTTATATTTTTGGAAATGCTATTTAAAATATTTTTGTAATTTGCGAGAGTAGAGAAGCTTGCACCTTCCTTGATAACTGCTTGAATAATTTGACGCTGGCGGTCCTGGCGGCCAAAGTCGCCTCTTGGGTCATCATAACGCATGCGGGAATATTTTAATGCTTCTTCTCCATTCAGGGTAATCGTTCCTTTTGGAAAGTCTACTCCTCCATAGGAAAAGGCAAATTTGTTGTCTACAGTTATCCCTCCCACTGCATCTACAATATCTTGAAAGCTTTCCATGTTAACTTGTACGTAATAATCAACAGGAATATCTAAAAGGTGTTCTACTGTATCGATCGTCATATCCACCCCTCCAAATGCGTAGGCATGGTTAATTTTATCTTCTATCCCTTTTCCGATGATTTCAGTGCGCGTATCACGCGGGATACTTACCATTTTTGACGATTTTTCAATTGGGTCGATCGTAAGAAGAATAAGGGAGTCAGAACGTCCGCGGTCTCCTTCACGTTCGTCCACGCCAAGCAATAAAATGGAAATCGGCTCTGTTTCAGTAAATGCGGTACGCTTGTCTGATTTATCGCGTTTCAACGGCTCATATGTTTGATTGACCGTTTCTTGAACAGTGTTATAAATTGAATAGGCAGCAGCTCCTATTGCAATGGCCAGACCCAAGGCTGTAAATAGCAAGATTTTAGGCCAATTCTTTTTCTTTAATCTTCTAGTTGTCATATAGAATCGTCCTCTTTCATTTAGTGTAATTTGATTCGATTATAAGAGATTCATCATGAGCTAACAAAGGTACTTGTTACCAGTAAAAAGGATGGAAGATGCAATGAGTGTACGTGGAAGAAGACCGCATAGCTTCAAATGAGAAAGGGAATCAGCTATGGGCGAGCTATTTTAACTAATATTTTTGTTCATAAGGCTGCTAAAGAGTAATATAAGATTCATAACATCCGTTCATACTTTTAAGACAAAGCGGTTGAACCAAAAAGCATTTTGGGTTCAACCGCTTTATTTTGGGTTATATAGATTATAATTATGGTATTAATTTACTGTGCTTCATTTATTTGTTATGATAACTAGGTAGAATGGAGAGTCGATATGATGAGAAAATGGATCGTAATTTTAGGCTCAGCTGTTGTTATATTGGGAGCCGGCGGTTATGCCGCTTATCATTATGGAATGAATTTGGCGGCAGATAAAATTTCCGAGGAATTGGAGAAAAATCCGGAAGTCATGAAACAGATCGAAGAAGAAATCAAGAAAAATGAAAAAGAGCTGGCTCAATTGGGGGGAGGAGTGAGTTCCGAAGAGCAATCAGGGAAAGAATCGGGTTCTCAGAAACAAGCGGCAAAAGAGCAGGAAAATGGAGAGAGCGAAAGTTCTTCGTCTTCTGCTGGTGATAATGGGAATACGGCAGGTAAGCCGACGGATCCCGATACGGCAGTGAAGGCACCTGCTCCCGAGAAAACTCCCCCGGCGGAACAGTCAAAGCCTTCAGGAGGAAAAGAGTTTTCAAGCCGTAATGAGGCTGTCCGTTTTGCGATGAGCCGTTTTTCGGCATCTGAGATGAATCAGGTTCGCCAAATGGCGGCAGACGGGTTAACCGCAGATGAAAAAGCAAAGTTGAAGAGTATAGCATATTCGAAGTTTTCAGCTGAAGAAATTGCGGCTGTTCAACGAGCTGTTTCGAATTAAGTTGAATTTTCCCTGTTAACATTTTTGCCGCTCGGCCGAAATATAGAGTGAGAGACTAAGTAAAGTGCAGGTGACAGGTGTTATGCCTCGAATGAAAGAAGTGTGGACACCGTTAAAATGGTTCGGAATCCGCTATTTCAAAGACTCTGAAAATAAGGTGTATTACAAAAAAATAGGGAAAAACCACCGGCGGGAAACAAGACCTTTTTGGCGCTATAAACGTTTCGGCCTGGCAGCGTCCTTGCTGTTGTTATTAATTCCCGGATTCATGGGTTATGAAGTCGTGATGGATAAAGCGTCCGAAAAACTGGTTAATGAAGTGGCAGGGCAAGTAACAAAAGAAGAAATCAATGAGCTGCTGAAAGATCCGACCGTTCAAGAAATGATGGAAAAAGAATTGGGAACAAAAAAGGCGGCCGAGCTGCTGAAAGATCATGAGGTGGAAGCATCAGGAATTGCAACTTCCGGCATTTCAGACGATGATTTAACCTTCAAACAAACGGGTACATCGCCTCAAACGGAGGGACAAGAACCGGCTGATTCATCTTCCGCTGCCATAACAGGAAAGAAGGACTCATCAGCAAGTGTTTCGGCAAATACGGATGAAAAGCCGTCATCCGTTAAGGAAGAGCAAAATCAGTCTGCAAACGCGAGTGAAAAGTCTTCATCCGGAAAAGAACAGACAAGCGAATCAGATAATTCGGAACGCCCGATGTTTGAATCACGTGCGGAAGCAACAAAATTCGTGATGAGCAAATTTTCTATGTCAGAAATGTCGTCATTTGCGCAAATGGCACAGGGCGGATTGACATCAGAAGAAAAAACAGAAATCAAATCGATCGTCCAATCGCGATTGAGCGCCGAGGAGTATGAGGCCCTGAAAATATTTGGATTGATCGAGCTAAGCAAACAGTAATAAGGCGACGGAGGAGAAGAGATTCTTCGCTTCCTTCTGCCATATGTCAAATACACAAACTTAACAGGAAAATAGATTAAGATGTTGAATAATGGAAAATAATAGTTTAATATATGAATATCGTCCTATTGAGTCCATGAAATGGCAGGAATGCCATTTCATGGACTCAATAGCGGTTGGCAAGACCCTTACGAGCTCTTTGCCAACCGCTTATACGAGAACCTTTCCAGCCTTGTACAGGGAGACAACATAGAAAGCCATGAAAGCAAAAGAATGAAATTGGATCTATATAAGACATGCCTTTCATTCTATTACTCTGGTATGAATGTTTTTATACATATTCAATTTTTCACAAATAAATTTAAGAGGTGACAAACACTTATGAAAAAGTACCCATTTAGCAAGAAAGCAGTAAAGGCCATTTTGGCTGCGTCGATTGCGTTAACGCCGGTTGTGACAACTGGAATTGTGGCTCCTAGTAGTGTAGAGGCTTCCTCAGATATTCAGGAGCTTGCAAGCCGTTTTTACCAATTTTACAAATCTGCAAGCAAGTCTAAAGTTGAAGCACCATTAAATGATATTAGTAAACTAACATACGATAATATTGAAACAACAGCAGATAGTTTAGACATTACGTTCAAAAACTTGGACACCCAAGAGAAAAAAGCTGCATTTGCGACGATAATCCAAGAAACAGCAAAGATTATTTACACTAAACATGAAAGTGCTATAGCATTCTCAGAAGCAATTGAGGATTATAGAGCTGACTTTGCTGATGAATTTAATCTTGTATTCGAGCAAAATGGTCAAGTAACAGTTGATCAACTCATTGCTTTTCTTAAAGATATGGAACCTGCGCTAGAAACAGCGATTGTCCAAAATACAAACAACCTTTCTTATTCGGCTATTATCCGTACAGCTGTTAATAACATAAAGAATCAACATACAGCTATGCAAGGAAAGCTGGGCTATATCGGCTTATCAGTGGAAGAGTTATTTGACTTGCAAGAAGAATTAAATGATAAATACTTAGATGACAATAAAGATGCCCGTTCTGCACTTCTAACAAGTGCTCTAAATTCAAAAGGAGCTGATTTCAACGTAAGTTCCAATAAGACAATAAGCTTTAAAGTACCTTATTATGCCGGCCCGGTTAAAGTAGAAGCTGACATTGCACCAGCATTAGAGTGGAAAGTTAATGGCCAGGAGATTACAGGTGTAGTCATTCCAAGTTCATATACAGGTACTGTAACCGTTACTGGATATTTAAAAGACGACATCCAAGTTGTTTCTGAAAGCGTTGATCTTGGTGGTACTAGCACTGGTGGCGGCGGAGGTGGCGGTACTACACCCCCATCTGACAGCGGTCCTAAAGACGACGGTAAGGGGAATATTGGAATCGGCAGCGGTAATATCAGCGATAAAGCCAGTGAAGTAGCAAAAGCAATTAAAGACGCAAAAGAGTTTAAAACCTTACAAGTAACAATAAGTAATAGTGCCCAAAATGTAACATTACCACCTGCGGTAATCAATGCTATTATCGCGAAAAACAAAGAAGCAACAATTGATGTTGTGTCTGATGCTGGTTCTTACAGCTTACCTGCAAGTGAAATCAACTTAGCGGATATTGCGAAAGAGTTAGGCGGAGATGCAGACAAGGTATCAATCAAAATTACTGTTAAAGTTGGCAAGGACGACAAGAACGTTATCGGCAATAACAAGCTGACAGCTGTCTCTGATGTAGTTGAATTCACAGTAGAAGCACAAGTGAATGGGAAGACGAAAGAGCTTAAAACATTCAAATCGTATGTAGATCGTACAATCAAAGGTGACGAGTCGTTTGATGCTGACAAGTCTGTTGCTCTTCGTTTAGAGGCAGATGGTGATTTTACTGCACTTCCTACTTATTTTGAGGAAGATGAAGCGAAGTTCAAGTCCATGACAAACTCTCAATATGTTGTTGTTGAAAATAACAAAACATTCAATGACCTTTCTAAAGCTTGGAACAAAGAACAAATCGAAAAATTAGCGAACAAATACATCGTTCAAGGACGTGCTGACGGTTCGTTCGGTCCGCAAGTATCGACTACACGCGTACAATTGGCGGTTCTGTTGACTCGTGCGTTGGGCTTATCGACAGATGTAGCCTATGATGGCCGCTTCAAGGATGTAAAAGGTGACGAGTGGTTCGTACCTGAATTGATGGCTGCCGTGAATGCCGGCATCATTAAAGGAAAAGTCGACGGCACATTTGATCCAATCACTCCTGTCAACCGTGCTCAAGCAGCAGTTATGATTAATCGTGCGTTAGAGTTTGTGTCATATGATAAAGAGAAAGAATTGGACACAACGCTGAAGGTGGAGAAGTTCAAAGATGAAAGCAAAATTTTCGAATGGTCTCGTAAAGACATCGAAACATTGTTGCAAGCAGGCATCATGGAAGGCCGTCCAGATGGCAACTTCGATCCATATGCACCGACAACTCGTGCACAAATGGTGAAGATTTTAGATGAGACATTAAAAACGTTGAAGTTCATCAACGAATAATGATCCACATAAAAAATAGGACATGGGAATGCATCCATGTCCTATTTTTTTATGCATAAGCAGCCGAAAAGCCAACTGCAAACGATTTATCAATTTTTATTTTCACACTCGGCAAATGTTTGAAGGTATCGGCGGGGAATAGCTGGAGCCCAAATCATTGAGTGAGATGATGCTTCCATTTTTATCTAACTGCTTATACGAGAATCTTTACACGCTGACTCAAGACGAAAAAAGAGAAAGAGAGGAGAAGGGATGGTGATATAAAGAGTTAAAGAGGACTTCTTATAGAAAAATCAGCTAGATTCGACACGAGGTGCTCGTTTTTTGTCAAAACAACACTGATTATAATGGGTAAATATTCCATGCGTATGTTATATAATGGTAGGTAGATTACTGGAAGAAAAGGAGGGATTTTTTTGAAACTGGCCATCAATGTGATTGCCTTCATGATTTGTGCCATTGTATTAGTTATGGGTCAACAGCATTGGAAAGAGAAGCTTTCTGCCCATGCGAATAACGAAGAGGCTGACGAAACGGCACAGATGGGTGAGGAGAAGCAGGAAAAGGATATTGGAATGTATACGAAAGGATTGCCTTCCTTTTTAGCGGAGACGATTCATCAGGCGGCTGATACGAAAAAGCCCATCCGGTTTGTGGTTGTGGAATCCGGGAGTGAAGCACCTGCGGAGGTAAGCTGGGCGGACAAGCTGGGACAAAACTTGGAAAATACATATGGAAAAGAGATGTTTCACGTGCAAATTCAGTCGTATCCGGGACAAACGACAGCTGATTTAGATGCAGGAAAGGTAACGGAAAAGCTGTCAGCGCTTCAACCGGATATCATTTTGCTTGAAGCGCCGATGATTTATGATAATGGATTGGTAGGTATTTACAATACTTTTTCCCATTTGACAAACATCATCGAGCAACTGAAAAAAGAACATCCAAAGCTCATTCTCATGCTGCAGCCTCCTAATCCGATTTATGGCGCAGAAGTATATCCACGGGAGGTGGCTGAGTTGAAAAACTTTGCCCAAGAAAAGGGGATTTACTATATTGACCATTGGCAGGCATGGCCGGCTGTCAATTCTCCGGATTTGCTGAAGTACTTGAAAGAGGATCGGCGTTTTCCAAATGAGAAGGGGCATGAGTTATGGGCAAAAACCATTGCCCGTACATTTATTCATTTGCCTTAAGAACAAGAAAAAAGACCTTTATATAAAAAGGTCTTTTTTCTTATCTGTATGATAGTGACTTTTTTTCTTCTAACAGAGCATAAACTTTGGGATGAAACGAGCAGTTGACACCTTTCCGCTACGTTGACATATGGCATGTTTAAAAAATGGATTTAATATATTGTTTCATCTCTCTCATAATCATCTCCTGTGTTTCTATGCTGTTTTGGCAGGAGATACCATAATGATAATCCATGCCGGATGTTTTCTTCCATATAAATGAACCGTATAAGGAAATCGGGGCTTCGTTTAACGTAAAAACCGTTACAAGCTCCCATTTTGTTCCTTGTGTCGGAATGTCTAATGAGGTAGAAAAACGGAGCCCGTTTGGACTGAAGTCGAGAATTTCAGCCGCTCCCGGCTTAACATCAATCGGGTTGTTATTTCGTTTGACAAGCTGGAACGTTCCTTTGATGGGAGGGTTAAATGCATAGCGAAAACCCTCTTGTCGTTTAAATTGCATGATGATGACCTCCGTCTATGATTTATGTAATCCTATGATACTATGGAAAGTGAAGAAAATGGTAATAATTCGTGAAAAAAATAGTACATTTTCTTGAAATTGCATTGTGCTGTCTGTACGCTGAATGACCCATCTAGTATCATGGGGATGTAAAGCTGGATAAAGCTATTAAGTGGAATAGATGGATAGCTAGGAAGGAAGTTATAGATGATCGACAATCAGGTATTAGCGGATACATATCATTCCCCCCTTTTCATTCTCTCTTTTTTGATTACGTTTGTGACATGTTATACGTCATTGGAATTGACTTTTAAAATGATGGGAGCGGAATCGAATTGGAAACAGGCTTGGCTCATGAGCAGTGCGGTTGTACTGGGGGGTGGATTGTGGGCGATGGAATCGGTCAGTTTTTTGGCGTTTCCCGTGTTTACCGATGGCTATTACCATTATGGCTATGCGGTGCTGGCGCTTTTCATAGGAGTCGGAAGCAGTTATGTAAGCTTTCTTCTGGTAAAACGAGAGGGAAAGAGAACGCTTGCTTTTCTAGCGGCGAATCTCGTTCTTGTCAGCGGTTTTTTCTTTATGCGTCATGTCAGTTTGCTTGGGGTAGGGAAAATAGGGATCTCTTATGATAGGACATGGCTTGCTGCTTCGATCGGGATTGCGCTGCTGACATCTTTTGCGGCGACATGGCTGCTTTTCTTCCGGATGTGTTTCCGCCGGCTGTATGTCATATCTAAAGCGATACTGGCACTTATGGTCACGTTCGCATTAGGGGCGATTCATTATACAGCGATGCTGGCACTGCGCCTGGATTTGACGGCGAAAGGCAAAGAGCTTCATTCGTTCCGGCTCCCTATCCAGACGGAATGGGTGACAGGGTTCATTCTTTTATTTTTAATCTTCCTTTTTTTGCTCATGTTTGTCGTGACGACGCTTGAAAGGAAAATTCGCAGACAGCAAAAGGCCAAACGAGCAATTTTTTATTCATCGCTTGACCCGATTGTCGTCACGAATGAACAAAGTGAAATTATAGTAATGAATCCAGTCGCCGATGCACTGTTTAATATGGATGTAACGGGTCAGCCCATATTCTCCTTTTTGTCTGAATTCGATGGGGTTGATCAGCTGTTGGGAAAGCGGCTTGAAACGAAGTTGTCTGTCAACCAAAGAGAAGACAAAATCATCGAATTAACTGTAACGAGCGTCGATTTGGACGGAGAGCGGGAATATATCTTTTCCATGCGGGATGTCACGGAACAAAAACAAGTGGAAGCGGAATTGAGCGAGACTTCCCATCGATACGAACGGCTGTTTTATGACGCGCCGCTGGCGATGGTGGTTCATCGGAACGGGCGGATTATTTCCGCTAATGAAGAAACGGTGAAATTGGTTAGAGTGGACAAGCGGGAAGGGATTATCGGAAAATCATTGTTTGATTTTATCGCGATGGAAGAACATGACGCGGTGCAAAAACTTGTTCAGGAATTATCGGGTTCCCCGCAGACTCAAGATTCGGTATACAACCAGTTTCGCATTTTCAATGCTAAAAAAGAAGAAATGTATGTGCAGACAAAATCGAGCATCATTAAAATGAAGGGGATTTCTTACATCCAGACGATTCTTCATGATGTAACAGAGCAGCGAAAAGTGAAACAAACCGTTCAATATATGGCCTATCAAGATTTAGTGACAGGACTTCCGACAGCCGGGATTTTTAACACATTAGCGAACAACGCATTGGAACGAGTGAAAAAACACGGGGGATCGGCTGCATTGCTGCTGATTGATCTTGACCGGTTCAAATATGTGACGGATACACATGGGCGTCATGTAGGGGATTATTTGCTGAAAGAGGTGGCCCGTCGCATTCAACAAGTGATTTTGTCGACAGATCTTATTTCCCGGTACGGACTGGACTCTTTTTTAGTATTGCTTCAAAACCGTGACCGCCAGCAAGTTATCCACATTATCGGGGAACTATTGAACCGCGTTGGGGCCGCATTTCGCTATGAGGATTTCGAGGTATATGTCAGCGCGAGCATTGGAGCCACCATTTTTCCGGATGACGGCATGGCACTGGATCCACTTATCCATCAGGCGGATATCGCCATGTATTATACGAAAAAGCACCACCGCAACAGCTTTACCTTTTATGATACGGTTATGCACGAAGAGAGCACGAAACGCATGCTGCTGGAAGAAGGACTGCGCCGAGCGGTGTTGAATGAAGAATTTGAGCTTTATTATCAGCCGAAAATTGATTCGAAAAACGGCTTCATTGCGGGGGTGGAGGCTCTCATCCGCTGGAATCATCCAACACTTGGGAGAGTATCACCAGGGGAGTTTATTCCGGTAGCGGAGGAAACGGGCTTCATTTTAGCCATTAGCGAATGGGCGCTGAAAACGGCGTGCCGTCAAAATAAACAGTGGCAGGAGCAAGGCATGCGGCCGATGCGGGTGGCCGTCAATATTTCGAGTGTCGATTTCGGGGAACAATCGTTCATTCCGATGGTAATGGATGCATTGAAAGAAACGAAGCTCGATCCCCAATATTTGGAGCTGGAGATCACCGAAACCGTTGCCATCAAAAATATGGAGGTCGTCATCGAAAAATTACATATGCTCAAACAGATGGGGATTTATATCTCCATCGATGATTTTGGAGCGGGTTATTCATCGCTGAGCTACATTCAAAAGCTTCCGATTCATGCGTTGAAAATCGACAAATCGTTTCTGCAGGCATTAATGGATAATGAGAAGGAAGAAACGATTGTAAAGGCGATTATTATGCTGGCGAAAAGCCTTGATTTGGAGGTTGTCGCTGAAGGGGTAGAAGAAGAACAGCAGGCGAGGCTGCTCATAAAAGAACAATGTGATGAAATGCAAGGCTATTATTTCAGCCGCCCTCTTTCCGTAGAGGAATTCGCCGCAAAAGCCGACCAAATTGAACGTAAATCCTGCGCCTTGACTACTGTCACTGCGCTCTAACGGACAGTGTGTGAACTGTCCGTTATGTTAAGGGAGAGAAGCGCTCTGCTTTGCTTAAGCGGTCAGCGGCTAAATAAAGGATCATGTAAATGGGGAAGGAATAGATATGCTCCCAATGGACCATCTTATATAGATTGATCATGACAAAAAGCGGTTCGCCGATAAAAGAGGTGAAGGCGCCGAAAAAAACGGCTTTTTTCCATGGGGAGATATGGGGTTTGTATTGAATCATCAATGTCACGATAACGGGAATCAAGCAAAAGTCCCAGGGGATATAGCTAGGGAAAAGCGGCAAGACTTTTCCTTTGTAATACCACAAACCTAAAACGACACCGGCAAGATCAAGAGATGAAGAGATGATAATTAAGAAAAAAGCCGCATACAGCATTCGGTTTCTGCTTTCTTTTCGATGTACTTTCATCCAGATAAGCCAGGGAATGATTGCAAGGGCCAATGAGAGCCACCATTCCCAATGAAATAGCGTATGCTCTTTCCAAAATTCATAATAGTCTTCGTGTATGTGTACAATTTGTTTATAAAAAGCGGCGGTGCTTTCGGTGCTCATTTCATGCTTCATGACATCACCTCTCTTCTCTTCATAGCTTGTACGACGATTGTCCTCTTATACGGAAGGAAAGAAAAAACTTCGCTGACAGATGGTTCTTTCGAATGATTCCGTTTCTGTCAGTCCATAACGTTCGAGCAATTATAGTTGCATATCGCCAAAATTTGTATTTTAATAAATAAATCACGAAATGTGAACGATGGCTTTATGTTTAGACAGCCGGTGAGAGCCCTTAAAGGTCTGGGTAGTCCGCTGTAACATAGCTCAAAAAAGAAATGGGGAGAATAGGAATGGATATAAAGCAAATTCATCATGTGGCCATTATTTGTTCGGATTACAAACGATCGAAAGCTTTTTATACGGAGCTTCTAGGGTTCCGGGTGATAGCCGAAACGTACCGCGCCGAACGAGAATCATATAAGCTTGACCTTGAGGTAGGCAAGGGGCATCAAATCGAATTGTTTTCCTTTCCGAATCCGGCAGAACGCCCGTCATATCCGGAAGCAAGGGGATTGCGCCACTTGGCTTTTGCGGTACCGGATGTTGAAAAGTCGGTGCAAGAACTGCAGGAGAAAGGAGTGGCAGTGGAGGATATCCGTATTGATCCATTAACGGGGCAGAAGTTTACGTTTTTTGCGGATCCGGATGGTTTGCCGCTCGAATTATATGAGGAAGGGATTTAACGCATGAACCAACCTACTGTATCTGTCGTGATTGCGACTTATTATCGTTTATATCCGCTTGGTGAGCTCATAGAATCACTGACAAGGCAAACCTATCAACCGTTTGAAATCATCATCGTCAACGACGGAGGTCCGTCACCCGACATGTTGAAAACCTGCTATCCGGAACTTCCACTTACAATCATCAATTTGAAAGAAAACGCCGGACATGTGCAGGCCCGCAATATTGGTGTGCAGAGAGCGGCAGGTGACTATATTTTATTGTGTGATGATGACGATTTATTGTGGGATACGCATATCGAGCGGATGGTCAAGGAAATGGAAGAGGCCGACTTTACGTTTTCAGATGCGGAAATGTTCAGCTATGAGGTGAAGGATCATACGAGGATTCCGAACCAGCGCCTATTGTTTGCCTATGAGTGGAGCCTTGAAAAAATGCGTAAGTTTTCCACCTATGTTCCTTCCGGCAGCATCTATAAACGGAGCATTCATGATAAGATTGGCTATTTCGATGAAGATGTACATAACTATTGGGACTGGGATTTCTTTTTGCGTGCCGCAGAGAGGTTTCATGTGAAACGTGTTCCGGTGGCGAGCGTTCTGTATGCTTTTTCAATAACAGGAGACAATCAGTCGCTTCAGTTGAATGAACAACGGAATATGTATTTGAAGCGGTTATGCGCCAAGCATAATCTTGGTGAATTACCCGTGAAAAATTTCTGGGTACTGCTGAAGGAACCGGAAGTGAAAAGCCGGGAAGCGAGCAGTGAAATCGTTTGGGACGGAAAGCCGCTCGTTTCACGTCTTGTATAATGCAGGGAGCATGGATAAAAAGTCACTATGGGGCAGGGGGAGAGGAATGTGGTATTATGGCAGCTCTTTATCAGTTTTACACGCGCGACCATGCTTGGATATGGCGGAGGTCCGTCAACCATTCCGCTTTACGAGAATGAGGTCGTCGATCATTATAAGTGGATGACGACAAAGGAATTCGGGGAGGCGCTGGCATTCGGCAATGCGCTTCCCGGCCCGATTGCGACGAAATTAGCGGCCTATATCGGTTTTAAAGTGGCCGGCTGGATCGGTGCGATGGTAGCCCTGGTTGCGGTGGTCATGCCGACTGCTATCTTAATGATTGTGCTTGTTTCGGTACTGCATAAATTTCAGGGTAACCCCATTATAAAAGGGATGATCAAAGGTGTGCAGCCCATTATTTTCGTCATGCTCGCCATGCTGGCATTCGATTTTGCCAAGTACGCGTTTACGGCGAGCAGCGGTTCGGTCGTGTCCTTTTTGCCGTTTGCGATGGCGGCGGCATTTTTTATCATGGTGCATTATCTTGGCATCAATCCGGCATGGGGGGTACTCGGAGCTCTCATTATCGGGGCTGTGGCGCTAAGATAAAGGTATGAAAGCATATGAATTGAAAAAACGGGTCCTCTCTTCGATTGGACCCGTTTTTTCAGAGAATAAGAAAGTATAATTTTTTGATGAGTGACTAGTGTCTAGCTCCAGCGCCTAGCTTAGCAGGGGAAAAGACGATTGCCCTCATAAGGCAAAAAGCGTATACGGGGTCAATCCCTATTTCCTTGGGGCCACAGGATGTGGGGCATGCCGACGTTGCCGCAGGACGCGGCGCTCTTAGTCGGCCTTCTTTTGATCAAGGCGCTTGCGCTTTTCTTAATTCATGAAGGCAACTTCTTTGAGCGGCCAGTAACGCATATTTACTTCGCCGACCACACTATCTATTTTTACTAATCCGAAATGACGGCCATCCCGGCTGATACGGCGATTGTCACCAAGTACGAGAATGTAGCCTTCGGGAATTTTTGATTCATCGGTAATCTCTTTTAATGTAAAATCTGCGGTTAATTGTTCAAAGGGGAGCAGTTGTTTTTTGTAATCCTCCAAGTAAGGTTCTTTTTGCGGCTTGCTGTTGATGAACAACACGTCATCTTGGTATTCTACCGTTTCTCCCGGCAAGCCGATTACGCGCTTCACTAAATACTCATCGGCGTTCGGTGATTTTAAGACGACCATATCAAAACGTTCAGGCTTACTGTGCAGGTAATTGATTTTGTTAATAATGATTTTATTGCCTTCCTCTAAGTTCGGCATCATAGATTGCCCTTTAACTGTATACGGCTGAAATAAAAACTGCTGAATTAAAAAAGATAAAATAAGAGCTACGACAAGCGTTTTGATATATGACCAAATTTCTTTTTTCACTCCATTTTCCATCTTCTCACCCCTTTTTCGCTAAACCCTTCACTATGACAAGTTTAGCACACTTGTTGAGACGATGTCATTTAAATCCGCGTAACGAATGGGATGCTCTGTATTCCCATTCGTTACACAAAAGAAGTCGGCAAGTTCCGTAAGGGGTTCTTGCCGACTTCTTTTGGTTTCTGCTATAAAGTCTTCTAAAAAAGGACCTTTACATCTCTATTACTAATATATTAACAAATTGGTGCAGTAAAGGTCCTTTGTGGTTTTTTAATGAAATATATGTTTTATTAAAAAACCACTAGTTCGTTTTTTTCCAGCCATTGCTGGCGGTCAGCGGCATCTTCGAAAAGATCGGCTGCGTTGTTGCCCGCGATTGCACGTGCCAAAACGAACTCGATCGTCGCCATTGGAGCTGACAGCAAGCGCCAGTTCAGCACAATCGTGCCGTCCGCTTTTACACGACTTGGCTCGTTTTGAAAATCGTCCCATTCAATTTGGGCCGGGACATCGTTCATTTGTTTAGAGAGTGTTTTTAAGCATTCCTGAAGTTTATCGCCGGCACGAGTCATATACCAGTCCGTTAGAAGAGCTTGTATACCTTCGTTTGCTTGCATATCGTTCCATGATTCAGGAAGCGAAGCAATGAATTTTGCTCGGAAGGTTAACTCGGCATCTTCGCGGTCTTCTTTTACGACATTCAATCGGTATTGACGCCCTAAATAAGGGATTTTGTCTCCGTCTTGAAAAGAAGGAACGACAGCCGCCTTTTCTTTCGTTTGGGGCATTGCTTGTTTTGTTTCCGCCGAAGCTTTTTCCGCTTTTGTCCCCGGTTTCGCTTCCCCGAGTTGTTCTAAAATCCATTCTGTTTTTTGAGCAAGAACAAAATGGTGATTACTTTCGTTCAAGCTTCTCGGACCTACAAGTTTCACTCCGTTTTTCGGACAAACGTGTACCGTGATTTCTTGTATATTCGGACGTGCTTCAACCGTATAGTCAATCGAAATATTTCCAGATACATAACTAAACATAGATTTATTCGAACTCCCTTCTACAAATCTTCATTCTATAATGAATCTATCATAATATCAATCTATAAATGGGGGAATGGTCAAAGAGCAACCATTCCCCCATTTATAGACCTAGGCGGTTGGTGCCATCCGCCTAGGTAAACCTTTGGAAATAATTTCAGGAAATGGAAGAAAAAATTTGCGAATAACACGAACGTCATGGTGAATATTGGATTTGGATAAAACTTATAGATGACTGCTTGTTTCATTCGGCCCTTTAGATATAGTACAATTTGACGATATATAGAGTAAGAAAAAAAATTTTCGGCATTGCGGGAAATACCGGTGAAAGAGCCTTACATTTCTTGTGGTGGAAAAAGTACACTCTAGTATGGGGGAGTTATCATGAAAGTCAAATTTATTCACAGCCTTAGATTTAAAATGATAATAAACGGGATTTTTATATAAAGAAAACAGCTACATCTTTGTATAGGACAGCGATTATAATTCAGTTGTTCATCCAATGGGGTTTGAAGGGAAGAATATGAGGGATTTAAAATGCATGACGTTTCTTTTTACTCTCGGATCGGTTATATTGGGCAGCCTCATCATGTACCTATTTACGCGCAAATACATCTTGTCCATTGAAACCAACCGGATATGGGGGCATGGTCGCCAATATGAAGGAGTTTATTACGAAAGTGAGAAAAACAGAGTGAGCGGTTGCAGCGTTGTCTGAAGAGCTGACAGCAATGGAAGAAATCTCAGGTGCTACGCATTTCTTGAGTCAGCTGGCGCAAGACTTGCAGGACTTGCTTGTCAAATTCAAGGTTTAAAATATATAAAATAGGTATTTACAGGAAAAGCGTAGTCTGCTATATTATAAGATAATTCAATAAGTTATCCAGAGTGACTGAGAGATCTGGCTCAATGACGTCACAGCAACCTGCCAAAAGCAAGGTGCTCCTACCAGCAAAGCATATGCTTTGGATGATAAGACGGAAATGGAACTCTTTTCGCATCTGAAGCGGAAAGAGTTTTTTTGTTTTTTGGTAAAGGAAACTCCCATCAGCGGGTTCTTACTGCCTGTTAATGTGAGGGAAATCAAATAGAAAGAGAGTGAAGGTATTATGAGTTTAAGCGGATTAGTAAGAGGATATCTTTGTAAGCAGGAATTAACGGATGAACTAGTACAAACGGTAGCAGGAAGTTTGGAAAGCCGTTTTCGGGCGGACGATGAGAGATGCAAAGTGACGCTTCAGAAGCTGGAAAACTTTTATGAAGTGGTCGTCTATCACCTTCATCATGCTTACGCTGTTGCTTTAGATATTAATAAGGCAGCGACATTAAAGGAAGAAGGGCCGTATGCAGTCGATCAGTACTTACTTGGACAGTTGGAAACGGTCGGACTTCGTGTTCGCACGGAAGCCCGGGTATAAGAGAGGAGCATGGTTAAAATCCATGCTCCTTTTTTCAATGGTCCAGCTGCGGCTCCTAGCTCGTTATGGAAAAGATGATTGCCCTCATAAGGCAAAAGTGTATACGGGGTCAATCCCTGTTTCCTTGGGGTCACAGGATGTGGGTGCCGATGTTGGTGATTAACGTGGCGACCTTAGTCGGCCTTCTTTGAACAGTCGCCTCCGCTTTTCTTGTCTACAATGTATCTTTTTGCCTATAAAGAACGCTCATATTTTGTCGAAAAGTAATATGACTACATTAAATTAAGACATTGGGAGAAAAGGCGGAGGAAACATGTTTCGAAAAATCAGTATTAAGCTTAACTTCATTGTAACCGTCATGATGGTTATCATGCTTGCCACAGTGGCAACATTAAGTTATCAAATTTCGAAAAAACAGATGGAAGAACAAGTAAAAGAGCAGGCTGTAAGTACTTTATCCGGAACAAAGGGACGGATTGAGCTGTATTTAGACCAGTACAAAAAAACGGTGCAGTATTATAGTCAAACAGAGCTTCTGAAAGATTTTTCCCAAACCGTTAACGAGAGCGAGGATCTGGCTGCATGGACAGCGGTCAGAGAAGATTTTAGCCGCTATTTGGATGAATACAAAAATGTAATGGCCATTTATGTAGGAACACCGAATAAGCAATTTTACGGGGCTCCTGAATCTGGGACACTCGATCCGACGACGAGAGGCTGGTATAAGGAAGCAGTGAGCGGACCTGATCAAGTCCACATCTCACAAGTGTATGAAGATGCGATCACGAAAAAGCAGGTCATTACGCTCTCAAAGGCGATTGTTGATTCGTCAACCAATGAAATTCAAGGTGTTTTAGGGATTGACCTCGAATTGACGAAGTTAACCGAAATGGTTAATGAGACAAAGATTGGCTATAACGGTTATTCTATTATGCTTGATACGGAAGGGGTAGCGCTTGTCCATCCGACGCTTCCAGGGGATAATTTGATGGAACTCCCGTTTATTAAACAAATGTATGATAAAAAAGAAGGATATTTGGCGTATACATATGACAATGAAAATCGTATTATGCCGTTTACCACGATTGATCAAACAAACTGGAAAATGGGAATCGTTTATAAAGAGAAAGACTTATTAAGCAATGCCGGCGTCATATTGAAGTCGATCATCTGGACGTCTATTATTATTGTCATCATTGCAGGGATTTTAGTGTTTTTATTCTCAAGAACAATCACCAAGCCGATCCTGGAATTAAAAAAGCAAATGGGACTTGTCGCCGAAGGTAATTTGACCGTTGAGGTAAAGGTTTCATCGAATGATGAAATCGGGGAATTAGCGATCTTTTTCAATAATATGGTAAAGAACATGAGAGAATTAATTTTGGCTGTCGAGAAATCGGTCGAGTCTGTTCATATGTCTGTTGAGCATTTAAGCTCCGTGTCAGAAGAGGCGACCGCTTCGAGTGAAGAAATTGGCCGTGCCATCGGCGAAATTGCCCAAGGGACGACACAGCAGGCAACAGACGCAGATGTGACCAACCATAAAACCATTATATTGTCAGAGCAAATTGCCCATGCACTCGAACAAAATCAAGAATTGCACCAATTATCGGGAGTCGTGACGGCAGCGAGCGAGACGGGGATTTCGCAAATACATTCGCTTCGTTCCCATACGAACGAAACGCTTACGGTCATTGAACAAGTGAATGATGTCATGCTTTCTCTAACGGAAAAGATGAAAAACATCGAAAGTATCGTGCATACAATTGATAACATTTCGGATCAAACGAATTTGCTGGCATTAAATGCGAGCATCGAGGCGGCTAGAGCCGGGGATGTCGGAAAAGGGTTTGCCGTCGTTGCGGGAGAAGTGAGGAAGCTGGCAGAGCAATCCGCACGTGCAACAAGTGAAATCAATGATATGATTCAAAGCATTCAAAAGGAAACGAACAAGGCTGCAGATGAAATGAAACGAACAACAGAGCTTTCAATGAAGCAAGGCGAGGTTGTATCTGATACCGAATCGGCGTTTCAGCAAATTGAATCAAATGTGTCGAAAATGGTGGCGTCCATCCATGATGCGAATGAGAGTATGCATGAGATGGATGATTTAAAAACAGAAGTGGCCGCAGCGGTAGAAAGCATTGCGGCGATTGCCCAGCAATCTGCTGCAGGGGCCGAAGAAATCACGGCTTCGGCAGAAGAGCAAGTGAGGGCAGTCAGTTCACTGTCTCATTCGGCAGAGGAACTGCTGGAATTGAGTGAGCAATTAGCTGGTATTATTCATCGTTTCAAATTATAATAAAAACCTCTCCCGTATGTGGAGAGGTTTTTATTATAATTGAACGAATATTGTCAAAAAATTTACATAATTTTTTAGTTCTAATTTATAAAAAGTGTGGTATCTTATACAACAAGAAGAAAAGAAAGGGGCGTTTTTGCATGGAAGTATCCATCGATCACGGAAATGAGATAAACAGCAAAGAGCTCATCGATCAAGTGCTAGATTTTTTAGAAGAGCAAACCATTTAAATCATCCTCATGAAAAGCCCCGTCACAAAATCTTGATTTTGTGACGGGGCTTTTCGTTAAAAAAAAATTTTTGCGGCCTGTTTAGGTGTCGATGAAATGTCTGGCCAATCAAAGGTTATGAACATACGAAGTCATAGATACCTACTGTACAGCCTCCACGGTTTTATAAGAATCTCTATCGGCTTTTCGGTATCCTTGCAGCAGCAAGAACGCAATGAGAGACAGTATGCTGCCGATGAGAAAGGGAAGGGAGCTGTTTAGGCTGAAAGCCAGAGCTCCAAGCACAGGGCCGAAAATGCGTCCAAGACTGTCCATAGAAGAGCTGATACCCGACGCTGCTCCGTATCCGACTTTGGTTTTCATTGTAATGAGCGACAGCACGCACGGACGAATTAAGGCGTTTCCTGCCGTTAAGATGGACAAGAAGATGGTGGCGTTCACGACATTGGATGAAAACAGCAATAAAATGAAGCCAGTGACAGACGTGAAGACGCCGACGGCGATGAGCGTTTTTTCATTTCCTTTCTTAAAACGCTGGAGAACGCCTCCTTGAATGATGGCTTGCGTTAAGCCGCTTGCCATGAACATCCAGCCGATGGTGGCCGGGGTGGCATTGATTCTTTCTATTTGGAAAAATTGAAAGGTTGCTTCCATGCCTGCCAATGTGAATGTGCCGAGAAAAGCGAGCATATATAGATATTTCACAGGTCCCTGGAAATCGGTTTTAAATAATTGCCATTGGTTTTGTGTATCGGATGGCTGCTGCTGTTTTTCGGCAGAGAGAGACTCCGGTAAAACAAGGAAGGCGAACAAGGTCATGATCATTGCTAAAATTCCCGATGCAATAAACGGGAAGAATAAGCTGATCGTTGATAATAATCCGCCAAGGGCAGGGCCGAAAATAAACCCGAGACCGATCGTCATCCCAAGTAATCCCATTGCTTTTGTTCGGTCGTCTTCTGTTGTAATGTCTGACGCATAAGCGAATGCACATGGAATGACAGCTCCCGCGAATAAACCGCCGAGGATACGTGATGCATACATGAGAATAAGCGAATTTTCTGCAGACGCGAAAATAAAGAAGCTGACGCTAAAACCGATGAGTCCTATAAGGAGTACGGGGCGGCGGCCTTTTCGATCCGATAGATTTCCCCAAAACGGAGCCGTAATGAACGACCCGATAGAATAAACAGCCATTAAAAAGCCCAGGTTGACACTGCTGGCACCGGTGGCACGAATGACTTCCGGAACAATCGGAATGATGATTCCAAAGCCGACAAATACCATAAATAAAATGAACATTAATGTAAAGATTTGTTTCTTCATATGTCACCTTCTGTCTTTGTTGCGGTTTTTCTCTTACCACAAAATTTTCTATATAATAGTCAATTACTAGTATACCAAAGAATGTTCATTTAAGTAGGTTTTCCCAACTATTTAGATCGATTTAGAAAATTTGATATGACCAAAGAACGGTCATGTCAAATTTTCTAGACCTAAGCGGCTGTCACCCCCCTGCGAGGTTGGCTCCATCCGCATAGGTGAACGAGCCAAGTTGTCTGGATGACTGATGGTGGTATCCTTTGATAGGAGGAAGATGTGTCGAGTTATGAAGTGGAATGTATATAAAAAACGTGTACCCTTCGGATTAAAGGGTACACGTTTTTTTAATGTGGTAAGAAGGCTAATTGATATAAGAATAATACGGCAAATAGATATAAAAGAGGGTCGACTTCTTTTGCTTTGCCTTTTACGACTTTCATTAACGGATAAGCGATGAAGCCTAAAGCGATACCAGTTGCAATACTTGATGTCAGCGGCATGCTTAAGATGACAAGGAATGCAGGGAACGCTTCATCCAGCTCTGACCAGTTGATCTCAGAAACGGCGCCCATCATTAAACTTCCAACAATAATAAGCGCTGGAGCTGTAATGGCAGAAATGCCGGATACCGCTCCAACCAACGGACCGAAGAAGGCGGCGATGATGAATAGAATGGCGACTGTCAGCCCCGTTAATCCTGTACGGCCGCCTGCGGCTACACCGGCAGAAGATTCAATATAAGCAGAGGTAGGACTTGTCCCGAACATCGCTCCGATGGACGTACCAAATGAATCAGCCAGTAATGCCTGACGGGCACGCGGCATCGTTTTTCCCTTCATTAATCCTGCCTGTTGGGCCACACCAATCATAGTGCCGGTTGTATCAAAAATAGTGACTAATAAGAAAGAAAAAACAACGGCATATAAGCTGTTCTGAATCACATCCCCAAAAGCTGCAATCGGGTTGGCAATCAGTAACCCTTCAGGAAGATGCGGCATAGCCACAAACCCTTCTTTAAACGAAAGTTCTCCAGTGAAGTAAGCGACAATCCCTGTCACAATCATTCCGAAGAATAAAGCTCCGTTTACGCCGAGCACCATTAAGACGAGCGTGACGGCAAGGCCGATTAAGGCTAGCACCACAGAAGGAGAGTGAAGGTCACCCAATGCGACCAAGTTTGTCGGATGATCCGTGATGATACCTGTTAAGCGAAGACCGATGAAAGCGATAAATAGCCCGATTCCCGCTGTAATTCCGTGTTTTAAGTTGCCGGGAATTGCTTCAATCAATTTTTCGCGAAATGATGTTAATGATAAAATAACAAAAATTAAACCGGCTATAAAAACGGCAGCAAAGGCCGATTGATAATCGATACCGCCATGGGAGCCAACTACTGAATAGGCAAAGTAAGCATTCATGCCCATTCCAGGGGCAATGGCAATCGGATAATTGGCCCCAAGCGCCATCCATAACGTTCCGACGATGGATGCGATAATCGTTGCCGTAAACACTTGCTCGAACGGTACGCCTGCATCGGATAAGATAATTGGATTGACGATGACGATGTATACCATCGTTAAGAACGTTGTAATCCCGGCCAATATTTCGGTTTTTACATTCGTGTTGTACTCTTTAAGTTTAAACATAATTCCCTCCGAATAACGAACATTTCAAAAGCCTCTATTATAATATGGCTATTTCTCATCAATTGCAAGAACAATCTTCATTTTTTCTTGGGAAATATGCATGAATTTAAAGGAACTTTACCAAAATGTTCGGTTTTTGAACATATTCAACTTCAAGATAAAGGATAATAATCGTTTTTTGTATGATGTTGTTTTTCAATAGTATCTCTTACTTTTCTGTTCTTCATCATATTATGGATTAAAAAAACAAGTTTTCTTTTCATTCTTTTTGGGGAGTGATTAGAGAAAATGTTGAACGAAGACTAGTTTTGTCAAGTGTGAAGGAGTCTGTCCTTTTTTCTAGAAGTGTGACAATATAGAATTCGAGGATGGAGTGAGAAAAATGATGAAAACGAGCGATGTGGCGAAAGAGCTTGGTATCAATCCGAAAACGGTATTAAAATGGGTTAAACAGCACGACATTCCTTGTGAAAAGAATGAACTGGGCCATTTTGAATTTACGGACCAACATCTCGAGCAGCTGAAGCAAGTCCAATCAAACTCACCATCACAGCGTGTGGCGTCAACAGTATCCAAACGTGAGGGGACAGTGTCCCTCACTATAGAAGAAACGGAAAAATGGCAGGAGATGCAAAAGCAGATAGATCAGATGTTAATGCGTCTGATGGAAAATGAGAGGCGAATCGAAGAAAAAGCAGGGGAAGTCGTGACGTTTCAAATATTAGAACATCGTTCCGAGATTGACGATCTTCAACAGAAAGTGGAAAAACTGGAAGCGCGCATTCAAGAACTGGAAGAGAAAAAGCAAACGGAATCCTCCCTTTCTCATCTTCCCCAAAAACGTACTTCAAGGTGGAGAACCTTCCTTACAAATCTCCTTTAAAAAACGCCTGAGCAGGCGTTTTTTTATTGTACGTTCGAAAGTCCGCATGAATCTGCAAAGTAAGGGAGTCATGTGTAGTACAAATGTCATTGTTACATCTAGTCAAAATGAGAAAAGGTGATATGATAGGAAATATGGTATTGTTTCGTATTTTTATAAATTTGGGGTGAACATAATGGTTTTTTTCAGAAAAAAGGAGAAAGATACGAGGGAAGAATGGCAGCAGCATGTAGAGGCCATACCTGTTCGCATAGACTTATCAAGTGAAGAAGCAAAGAGACAGCTGCATATGATTTCGCTGACAGAAAAGGATTTGAAGGTAGCGGCCGCTTTAAAGCCTGTTATCCAGCAAGACCTTGACGCAGTCGCCCGCCGTTTTTATGAAGGATTGAAGAGCGAACCGTCTTTGTTCGAAATCATTGAAAAGCACAGCAGCATCGATCGCTTGCAAAAGACGCTTCGTATACATATTGAAGAAATGTTCAACGGAGTCATTGATGAAGAGTATTTAATAAAAAGAAAACGGATTGCGCAAATGCATGTGAAAATCGGCCTTGAACCGAAATGGTATGTACTGGCGTTCCAAAATTTATTTTATTCGATTGTTCAAATCATTGGCGAGCATTCTCTTAGTAAAGAAGATACAGTTCAGGCAATCAGCTCTGTGTCAAAGGTCATGAATTTTGAGGAACAGGTAGTATTGGACGAGTACCGCCATCTATATGAAAGCATTCATGAGGAAGCAGAAGACAAATACCGTAAGCTGCTTCAACAAATTAGTGGAAGCGCTTATCAATTAGCGGTGGTTTCTGAGCAAACGAATCAGTTCATGGAAGAAATCAATGCTCAAGCCCAAGAAGTCGCCTTATTTGCCACAAGCCGTACGGAAGTGGCCAGTGCGGTGGAAGAAGAAGCAGAAACGGGGAAGAATGATCTGGATGAGCAGCAAAGATTAATGAATCATATTCAGCAAAGCATGCAAGATATTTCGTCCAAAATGAAAATGCTCGATCAAACGTCCAACGAAATTTATAAAATTTCGGCTATCGTCACATCTATTGCCGATCAAACGAATTTACTTGCCTTAAATGCAGCTATCGAGTCTGCGCGTGCGGGAGAACATGGCCGGGGATTTGCGGTTGTGGCGGATGAAGTAAGGAAACTGGCCGAAGAAACGAAAACATCTGTATCGGGCGTTAGTACACTTATTCAAGAAATTCATCAGCAAATCGAACATATTTCGGAATCCGTCTTACAAGTGACAGATTTAACGGTAAAAGGCAGCACTCAGATGGAGCAGATGAGCTCGTTCTTCGGCAGTGTAATTGAGCTTGTTAAAGAAAATAAACAGCAAACGTATAAGACAAAGCAAGAACTTGATTCCATTTCCCGCGTCATTGACGAAGCGACCCAAACGATCCATACGGTTGCCCAAACAGCGGATGAATTGAGGGTGCTCTCGCAATCATAACTATATAGGTCGACCTAGAAAACGGGGCATGGCCAAAGAACGTCATGCCCCGTTTTCTAGACCTAAGCGGCTGACACCCCCCTTGCGGGGTTGGCGCCATCCGCATAGGTGAACCCTTGAGGGCGGATCCAAGTTGTCTGGATAACTGATTGTGAATGTGTCTTGCTGGAATGAAGATATGTCAAGTTATTGGATGGAATGTCTATAAATGAATTGCAAAGGCAAGAAGTCGCCGGAGCTTGAAGCACATGGATGTGCAAATGAAGCCGTGGCGATTAACGTTGCGCTCTTAGGCTTCGTTCCTTTGCTGTCCAGCTGCGCGAGCTACACCCTACGGTCATTTCGCCTCTTCCGCCGAAACCAAAAAGCGGTTTCTCTGTCAGAAGCTATAAATGCCCTATGGGTGTGAACGAGCTCGCTCCGCTTTTCTTCTTTGTTCAGCTGCGGCTCCTAGCTCGCTGTGAAAACGATGATTGCTCTCATAAGGCAAAAAGCGCCTTATGGATCAATCCCTGTTTTCTTCACGAGCTGAACAGTCGCCTCCGCTTTTCTTCGAATGCAGATTGTTTGGTAGAACGGTTGAACATACGTATAATAAGGACAAGTGCTAGTAGAGGAGGGTTTTCGATGGGAGAAAATGAAAAACAATATGAGTTGGCGACCTTTGCCGGCGGGTGCTTTTGGTGTATGGTGAAGCCGTTTGATGAACAGCCGGGTATTATGAAGGTCGTTTCCGGTTATACGGGAGGCCATACGGAAAATCCGACGTATGAAGAAGTTTGTTCCGATACGACGGGGCATTATGAAGCCGTGCAAATTACATTTGATCCGTCCGTTTTTCCATATAAACGTTTAGTGGAGCTGTATTGGCAGCAAATTGATCCGACCGATGAAGGAGGCCAATTTGCCGATCGCGGGGATTCTTATCGTACCGCCATTTTTTATCATACGGAGAAACAACAACAAATCGCCGAAGAGTCAAAGCGGAAGCTGGGGGAGAGCGGACGTTTTTCTAACCCGATTGTTACGCCTATTTTACCGGCAGAACCGTTTTATGAAGCGGAAGACTATCATCAGCATTATTATAAAAAGAACCCGATCCGTTACCAGCTGTATCGTACAGGTTCGGGTCGTGAAAATTTTTTAAAAGACCATTGGCCGAAGGCAGATAAACAAAAGCTCAAAGAAAAGCTTACCCCGATACAATACGAGGTAACGCAAAATAACGGGACAGAGCCCCCGTTTCGCAATGAGTTTTGGAACCATAAAGAAGAAGGCATTTATGTGGATATCGTATCAGGGGAGCCGCTGTTCAGCTCGCTTGATAAATTCGATTCCGGCTGCGGCTGGCCTTCTTTTACGAAGCCTTTAAAAGAAGAGCAGGTCACTGAATACACAGATGTCAGCCATAACATGATCAGGACGGAAGTGCGCAGCAAGGAAGCCGATTCCCACCTTGGCCATGTTTTTGAAGACGGCCCGCATCCAACCGGTTTGCGTTACTGCATCAATTCAGCCGCCCTTCGTTTTATTCCGAAAAACGATCTTGAAAAAGAAGGGTATAGCGAGTATATACATCTATTTGCAAAAAAATAAGCAAAAGGGATTCCCCTTTTGCTTATTTTTTTTGCAATGGGTCATGCTAACGGTAAAGAAAAATAATGGAATTGGAGGAATATACATGTCAGAAAAGGAACTGAAAAAACTTCCTTTCCTCATTGCCCTTGGCATTTTGATTGGAACAATGCTCGGTGAATTCGGGATGTCCCTTTTTCGGTAGGAAAGGAATAAATAAGAAGTGTTTCAAAAACACTAACAAAAAAGACAAACAAAGGAAGGTTTGCCTTGTTTTCAAAACTATTTTCTAAAAAAAACAAGAATGATGAGTTAAAAGGCCAAAAGGAAAAAGATGCACCCAGATCGTTGGCAGAGTTGTTACAGGAGATGCGATTGTCCGATGATTTTGTTGAATTTAGCACATCCGCCAACAACGGTCCGTTTTGGGTATCGTATTTCGTTACTTTGACGGATAATGAAATCGTTCATGAGTATATTTTGCCATATCTCGATGGGAGTATCACATCGCTTGAAGAATTAAAAGGGAAGATGCCGATTGAACAAACGATTATTACGGATGATCCGAAAGAGATCAAGGAGCGTTTGCTTGTAGGGAACATAGTGATTCGCGTCCATCAACACGATAAAAAGGTACTCGTTGTGTGTGCTGTCAATACGAATTTTCGACAAGTTGGGTCGCCTGAAATCGAGTTCAGTGTTGTTGGTCCGCAAGAAGCTTTTGTAGAGTCAGTGCTTTTAAATGTGAACTTAATTCGCAAACGTCTTCCCATTGGTGACTTAAAAGTAAAAGAGACATGCGTAGGGAGGGTCTCGAAAACAAAAGTTGCAATCTTGTATGTAAAAGGAGTCGTAAACGAAGAAAATTTGCAAACGGTCATACAACGAATCGATGATATTAAATTTGACCAAATTATTGACAGTTCCTATTTGGAACAGATGATTCAGGATAATTCGAAGTCGCTGTTTCCCCAAATCGTCAATACGGAACGGCCGGATCGGGTGGCAGCCGCTTTGGCAGAAGGGAAAATTGCCATTTTATCGGATGGTTCGCCCAATGCTTTGATTGCACCAAGTACCATTACTGAATTTTTTGGTACGCTTGAGGATTATAACTTGAATTGGATGATTGCGACAGCTTTCCGTGTAATTCGAGGTTTTGCCGTTGCGTTTTCCATTTTTGCGACACCTGCTTATGTGGCAGTGCTCACCTATCATTATGAAATTATTCCAAAGGATTTATTGCAGACATTAATTTCATCGCGAACCGCGATTCCGTTTCCACCTATTATTGAAGCGGTTATTTTAGAGCTCGCTATCGAGCTGCTGAGGGAAGCGGGAGCCCGCTTGCCGACGAAAGTAGGTCAGACGCTCGGTATCGTGGGCGGGATTGTAATCGGGCAGGCATCCGTCGAAGCGGGAATCACAAGCAATATTTTGCTCATCATCGTAGCGTTGGCCGCACTGGCCTCCTTTACAACTCCAACGTATAAAATGGGGAATACGATTCGTTTGCTTCGCTTCCCGTTTTTAATGTTTGCACAAATTCTCGGGCTCGTTGGGATTATGATCTGTTCGTTGTTTGTACTATCCCATTTAATGCGCCTTACTTCTCTCGGCCGTCCTTATTTAGAGCCAATTTATCCGCCGAGGCTAAAGGATTTGAAAGACTCGATTATCCGTCTCCCATTTACGACCTTTAAGAATCGTCCGGTCTTTTTGCAGACAGAAAGCAAGGAACGGTTTAAGCCTCAACAAAAGAAGGAAAAGATCATTAATGATTTTACGGAAGATCCGTAACGTTTAAATCCAGAAGGGGTTTTTTGCATGAGCCAACAAGTGAAAGAAACATACAAAGTCGCTCCTTCTCTTGTCTTTTTCTTGGTGACGGGCGCTCAAGTAGGAATAGGTATCCTTGGATTTGAGCGTATTCTTGCTAAAGTAGCGGGATATGATGGATGGATAGGGGTCATCGTTGGAGGAGCGATGGTCAACATTTCAATCTTTATCATGTACAAATTGTTAAAAGAGGGCGGGGGAAACCTTGTATACATTCATCAGACGTTGTTTGGCAAATGGATTGGCAATGCATTGAACCTTGTGCTGGCTCTTCATTTTTGGAATTCTGCTTATACGGTTCTCCGGACGTATATCGAGGTGATACAAGTGTGGATGTTCCCAAGCCTTCCCTCTTGGTTACCTGCTCTTTTTTTTCTATTTTTAGCGTATTACATCATTTCATCCGGCTTTCAGGTCATTACCGGGGTTTGTTATTTTGGGGTCATTTTGCCGCTTTGGCTATTTATTACATTAATTTATCCACTGGAATATGCCCATTTCGATAATTTAATGCCGATGTTTACTCATTCGGTGAAAGAGCTTTGGAAAGCTACCATTTCTATGTCACTCAGCTATATTGGATATGAAACGCTTCTTATTTATTATCCATTTATCCAAAAACCTGAAAAATCCCATAAATATGCTCAGTTTGGTGCGTTGTTTACCACTTTTTTGTATTTGGTCGTATGTCTCGTTTCTTTCGCGTTCTTCAGCGAAAAGCAATTGCTTGTAAGTATTTGGCCGTACTTAACGATGACAAAGGTAGTCGAGTTTACTTTTTTACAGCGTTTTGAGTACGTTCACATCTCTTTTTGGCTGCTTGTTGTCATGCCCAATATTGTGCTGTTTTTTTGGGCGGCAAGCCGCATTGTGCGGGATGTGGCTAAAATCCAACAGCGTATTCCTCTCATTGGAATGTTGCTGCTTTTTTTCATCTACACTTACTATATCGATGACCGAGCTGAAATCGATAGGGCTAATACATGGAATGGAAGATTTGGATTTTATTTTATTTATGTCTATATCCCATTTTTATATGTTGTACAAAAGACCGTGAAAAAGGTGGGGAGTGGAAATCAATGAGACACCTAATTTTATTAACAATCATAATGATGTTATCGGGTTGCGGACTCGGAGCGAACATTTTAGATGATGTCGATTTGATGCAAGCGATAGCCTATGATATGGCGAAGGACAACCAGATTGAAGGAACTGCAATGATTCCCGTTTATTCAGAGCAGCAAACCGGACAATTTGATGTTCACGCAGCAACGGGCCATACGAGCAAATATATCCGGTCAAAAGCTAGCGGTGAAGCCCCGAAGCCCATTGTCAGCGGTCAGCTTCGCGTCGCTTTGTATGGGGAGGAATTAGCGAGAAAAGGAATTTCCGATATTGTTGATACGCTTTATCGTGATGCGTCAATCGGCAACACGACACAGCTGGCTGTGGTAGAAGGAAAAGCGGCCCCTGTTGTTAAAGAAAAGTATAATCCAAATACGAATCCAGCTATGTATATATCCAATCTCCTGGAACAAAATATCAAAAATGAAAATGTACCTAAAAATAATCTCCATGTGTTTTTATACAAGTATTTTTCCGAAGGAGGAGATCCGTATTTGCCTTTGCTGAGCCGCAATAAAAGTGAAGTCAGGATTATCGGGATGGCACTGTTTAAAGGGGATAAATACATTGAAAAAATCTCTCTCGAGGAAATGTTTGTTTTTAAAATGCTTGTGGAAGGGTATAAAAAAGGAACATATGAGTTCAAATTGGAAGACAAGAACTCCTATGCTGTTGTCGAAAACATCGTAGCCAAGACGGACTATAAATTTAAAGGAAAAACGTCGAAACCGACACTTCACATCTCTATTGAAATGGACGGGCAGATCAAAGAGCTGACAGAACGCCAAAATTTACAGGAGAAAAAGGCGGTACGAAAAATCCAGGCGGATATGGAGAAATCAATGGAAAAGCAGGGAAGGGCAATGATAGAAAAATTCCAAGAAATAGAAATTGATCCATTTAGTATCGGTGAGCGCTACAAAAAGTTCAATCGCTATTCGACTAAAGAGGAATGGAAAAATATCTATAAAGATTTAGACGTGGATTTGCAAGTACAAGTTCATATTTTACAATCGGGGGTTGTGGAGTAGGAGTCTACTTTTTCGATATTCAACAATATGCCCATATTTCAAAATTGAAAATTCAAGAAGTACAGCAAAAATTGCAAAGTGTGAAAGAACATCCATAATATTTAACAAAAATATCAATGTTGAGAAACTTTTGTGAATCACGCCCGTATACTTGTATGGACATAACAGTCTGTCCTATCTTTCTCCTTCGCGGCAGAGGAGGAAGGATATATATGAGGTGGTGAATGAACAATATGGAACAATTGATTTTGGAGTTTGTCCAATTTTTAAAAGGACTTTCCTATTTAGGAATTGTCATTGCTCTTTCATTTGAATTTGTCCCCGCAGAGCTTGTTTTACCGCTTGCTGGGTATTGGGTTTATAAAGGTGACATGAATCTGTGGCTCGTGGTCCTCGCCGGTACTGTAGGGGGGACATTTGGACCGTTGACATTATACTGTTTGGGAAGATGGGGCGGAAGACCGTTTTTGGAAAAGTACGGTAAATATTTCTTCGTTAAAGAAAAGCAGCTAGATGCGGCCGATCATTTTTTCGAGCGGCATGGAGCAATTGTCGCGTTTTCAGCCAGATTTTTGCCTGGGCTTCGTACCATCATTTCGATTCCGTGCGGCATGGCCAGAATGAATCCATGGACCTTTAGCATTTATACATTCGTTGCGATGTTTCCTATTACCTTTTTGTACGTCTACCTGGGATATAAACTTGGGCCCCGTTGGGAAGATGTAGGGCATCTTGCCGATCAATACACTCTTCCAATCTTAGTGGGGATGGTTTTATTTATTATGTTGTACGTTTTGTTGAAAAAACGAAAGAAAACATCCACTTATTCTGTAAAAGAATTCACGATGAAAAAACGTTGAGCATTTTGTCTATTGACATAATTGAATACCGTGCATAAAATTGAATTATCAACTATATATTTTTCTTCCACGTGAAGGGGAGTAGCGTCAGGGGAACCTGAAACAAAGTCGTCATTTCATGGATTAGCTTCCATCGGCTTTGTTGGCATAATAAATGCTTAGCGAGACCTTTGCCATTTATGGCAAAGGTCTTTTTATGTTTTCTAAGACCATTTGAGGGGAAAAGAATAGCAAAGAAAAAGAGAGGAGATTAATGATGGAAATATCTTTGTTGCTTGAATACGGGTGGGTTTTACTAGTTCTCATTGCGTTAGAGGGAATTTTAGCAGCGGATAACGCTCTTGTTATGGCTATTATGGTAAAGCATTTGCCAGAGGAGCAACGTAAAAAAGCGTTGTTTTACGGATTGGCAGGAGCGTTTATTTTCCGCTTCGGTTCATTATTTCTTATTTCGTTTCTCGTTGATGTATGGCAGATGCAAGCAATTGGTGCAGCGTACTTGCTGTTTATTTCGATTAATCATCTTATGAAACATTATGCCAAGAAAAATCGTCCTGCTAAAGAGGAAAAGCCGAAAAAAGAATCGGGTTTTTGGGCAACTGTTATAAAAGTGGAGTTAGCAGATATTGCATTTGCCATTGATTCCATTTTGGCAGCTGTTGCACTTGCAGTGACACTCCCGTCCACTACACTTCCAACCATCGGAGGATTGGATGGCGGACAATTTCTCGTCATTTTTGCCGGAGGGCTTATCGGGTTAATCATTATGCGCTTTGCAGCCAATATGTTCGTACAGCTTTTACAAAAACGCCCTGGTCTTGAAACGGCCGCGTTTTTAATTGTTGGATGGGTAGGGGTGAAGCTGGCCGTTCATACGCTTGCACATCCAGAACTTGCAGTGATTGACCATCACTTCCCTGAATCTGCCTTATGGAAAGGAATTTTCTGGGCTGTATTACTGGCCATTGGAGCTGGCGGCTGGTTCTTATCAAAAGAACAAAAAGAAAAAACAGAAGAGCAAGAACGCGAACAACGTACATTACAAAAAGTAAAGTAGATCGGAAAAGAGCAGTGGTGGAGCTCCTATAAAATCAGGGGCATCCAAGCGGCTCTTTTTTCATTCCGGCCATGATCTTTTAGAATGTGGGATATAATTTCCACAAAAAAACTTTTTATGGTGCCCCCGTAAATTTTATTGATGCCCCGTACAAGTATAGGGAAGTGAATAAAGGTTAGCGCTAACATTCATGACCATTACTTGAACTGGAGGAAGTTACATTGAAAAAGAAAACATTAGCAAGCTCATTAGCCTTTGTATTGGCAGCATCACCTTTTGCGGGGATGTCAACATATGCAGAGGAGAATACATATGAACCAAAAACTATCGAAGTGATGACAGGAGACGGAAAATCGATTGAAACGGAAGTAGTTACAACGGAAACTGCAACAGAGAAAACAGTTACTGAAGAAGCAAATAAGATCACAGATGCCAAAGAAGAGGGAGTAGCACCTTCTTTAGTTCCTGGTGATTTCTTTTATTTCCTAAAAACAATGATGGAAAAAATCCAATTGGCGATTACAGCAGACGATACCAAAGAAGCTAAGCTTTTAGTAGAATTTGCTGCAGAGCGTATCGCTGAAGCAGAAGCATTGATGGAGGATGGGAAAGAAACAGAAGCGGTTGAACTATTAACAAAAGCGTTAGAGCAAATGGAAGACGCACAAGCGACAGTAGAGTCCACAGACGAAGAAAAGGAAGAAACAGTTGAAGAGAATGAAGAAGTAACTGAAGAGAAAACTGAAGAAACTCAAGAAGTAACTGAAGAAGCAGCAGAAACAACAACTGAACTTGAAAAAAGTATCGCGCAAAACATTGTTGCATTACAAGCTAATATGGAAAAATTATTAGACAAACCAGCGAAGGAAGCTTTAGAAAAAAATATTAAAAAAGCAAAAGACAAACTTAAAGCCAAATTAGCCCGTCTTGCTGAGTTAGAAGAAGAGCAAGCAGAATTAAAAGCGGAAATTGAAGAGATTTTAGGTGATCTTAAGGAAGAAACAGAAGAGGCTGTAACAGAAGAAACAACAACGACTGTAGAGGAAGCAGAAGAAACAGTGACAGCTCAAGAGGATGTTGAAAACGAAGCAGTAGAAGCAGAAGAGGTGAACGTCGTTCCAGCGGTTGCTCCAGTTGCGAAAACGGAAGCGAAACAAGCAAAAGAAGCGGCGAAAGCAGAAGTGAAGCAATTACGTGAAGACAAAAAGGCGGAAGTAAAAGAATTACGTGAAGAAAAGAAAGCAGAAGTGAAGCAAGCACGTACAGAGGCAAAAGCTGAAGTAAAACAAGCACAACAAGCAGCAAAAGCTGAAGTAAAACAAGCACAACAAGCAGCAAAAGCCGAAGTAAAGCAAGCACAACAAGCAGCAAAAGAAAAGCATGAAAACAAAGCAGATAAAGAATAAGGCTAAATGGGAGTGCTCTAAAGCGAAGCGTTCGCTTTAGGGCACTCCTTGCCATGAAGTAGCATTTCCATGCGTGGGAGATTTTCTTGTACATTAAAATGGAGAAGCTGGTATTCAGCTCCTTGTTTTTTATTGTAAAAGGAATCATACTTGGGAATTATGGTCAAACTAAGGGGATTTGCGTTATAATGAATAGTCGCCACAGAAAGGTGACTATTTTTTCATCCTAGTACACCCGTAAAAACGACAGGTGGAACGAATGATGTATGGACAAGAGGTGAAACCATTGCTTAGTGTACTGTTTAAAATCGGCCGAAAGAAAACGCTCGAAGATACGGTACTAAGGATTCAACAAGGGGATATAGCACTGCAAAATGAACTCATCGAGCAATATAAACCGTTTGTCGCTAAGACGGTTTCGGGCGTTTGCAAAAGATATATACAAGAAACAGATGACGAATTCAGCATTGGTCTCATCGCTTTTAATGAAGCTATAGAAAAATATACAAAAGAAAAAGGAAGTTCATTGCTTGCTTTTGCAGAGCTCATTATTAAGCGCCGCGTCATTGACTATATTCGTAAAGAGGCACGCATGCAAACGCTGCATTTGCATGCGTGTGACGAGGAGAACGAGGATTTCTCTCAAACAAAGCTCGAAGCGAATTTATCGCTTGATGAATATGTTCGTCAGATGGAACAAGAATTGCGTAAAGACGAGATTGTTCATTTTCATCAAGTGCTGCAACAGTTTGATATGACTTTATCCGAGATTGTGGAGCAGTCGCCAAAGCATGCTGACGCACGTGTTAACGCAATAGAAGTGGCGCAGTTTATCGTTCATCATGAAGAGCTTCGCGAAAAGCTGTTTAAAAAGAAACAAATACCAATTCGATTAGTAGAGAAACACGTAACGGTAAGTCGCAAGACAATTGAGCGCAACCGCAAATATATTATCGCGATTGCCATCGTTTTAGCGGGGGATTATGTCTATTTAAAAGATTATATAAAAGGGGTGCTCGGGTCTTGAAAAAGGGCATTGTCATGGAGATTACAGAAGATTATGTAACGATGTTAACCCCTGATGGCGAGTTTTTACGAAGTAGACATGAAGAGCGCCAATATGAATTGGGAGAGGAAATCCTCTTTTTTCCCCTCATCGAAGGCCAACCTGACGTCTCCGAAACAAAGATAAAGAGACGTTCATGGAGAAGAGCTGTTCTCAGCTCTGTTGCTGCAGCTGCACTTTTGCTTTTTTTCCTTCCTTATTATCTGCAGCAGCAAGTGTATGCGTACATGTCTATTGATATTAACCCGAGCTTGGAATTGGGGGTCAATCGTCAATTTGAAGTAGTAGAAATACAAACTTTTAACAAAGATGCCAAAAAATTAGTCGCCAGCATAAAAGAGTGGAAGCATCGTCCGGTTGAAGAGGTGACTTCAAAAATTTTGGCGGCAAGCGAACACCAAGGGTACTTAAAAAGAGAAAAAGAAGTACTCATTACGACGGTCTTTAAAAAAGAAAAGAAAGACTACAAGGAACAATTACAGACAGATATCCAATCTGTTACAGAAGAGTGGAAGAAAAAGCCTTATACAATCGAAACGGTTAAAAGTTCTTTAGAGGTACGGGAAAAAGCAGTGGAGCTCGGTGTCTCCACCGGTACATGGCTGAGAAAAGAAGAAATAAAACAAAAGCCGGCATCGAAGTCAAAACCTGTGAAACCGAATAGTGTTCATAAAAGCGGTTCAAAAGAGCCGGTAAACCCTCAGCCTTCTCAAAAAGGAAAAAACAACTTATCGCCTTCTCCAGCAAAACAAGAGGAACAGCCAACAGAGAAGGCGAATTCAACGTTAAAACCAATCAAGCAGCAGATTGAGTCGAAATTGAATAATAAACAAGAATTGCCAAAAGGCGGAGAAAAAGAGTTAAAACCTTCTCCGCAGCCTGCTGAAAAAGCAAAAGAAAAGCAAAAACAAAAGGATGCTGATGATAAGCAGAAGAAATCGACTTCTGCTTCTTATCAGCGGCCTGAAATAGAGAAAGAAAAACAAAAGGGCAATGACGGATGGGAAGGGCGTAATTCCTTCAAAAAAGAGAACGAAAAGCGCAAGAACGCTAATAGAGAGAAGGAAAAGCATCCTTCTCACCAAAAAACGCCCGGAGTAGAGAAAGAAAAACAAATGAGAAACGAGACGGAAAAGAAGCCTGCTTTTTCTGCTCCCTCCTCATTTCGACAAAGACATGAGGAACGAGAAAATAATGAAAAGAAAAATGGACCGAAACCCTCTCATTTAAACTCTTCATCCAAAAGAGAAGAGGGACGTGTGGAACCTGTTTTCCGAGAAAAGGAACAAAAGCCTGAACAATCTCATTCTAAGCCCGCGAAAATAGAGAATCAACGTGAGCGTTGGAATGGTAAGGAAGATCACAAAAAAGATCGCCCGCATAAACACGATCAAATATTATAGTACATAAAAGCCGAAGCATGTATGCTTCGGCTTAGCCATGTTTATTTAGTTTTTCCGCTTAATTGTGCTTGTGCCTGAGCTACAAGACGCTTTGTGATTTCTCCGCCAACTGAACCGTTGCTGCGTGCAACTGTATCAGAGCCAAGCGTTACACCAAACTCTTGAGCAATTTCATATTTATATTGATCTAAGAATTGTTCTACACCAGGAACAAGCAATTTGTTAGTATTTCTAGCCACTTTCTATTCATCTCCTTAAGAGGATTTTGCAACGATTTCTCGCTGTATCTATATTATTTCAGAGCGGCTATATTCCATACTGGTAATCCATGTTAAGGTGATTTCTCCCATCCCAATCCGTTAATGCAGGATAAATGTAAAGCAAAAAGCCGTATCTCCAATTCCAGGAGATACGGCTTTTTGCTGTGATGGAAAAGAAGCGGCTTTTCCGTTTACTCTCACTCTATTTATGAAGCAAGGGGATGCTTATGAATAGAAGAGATTTTTTGGTTTTAATTATACGTTAACGACGGTTGGTTGTGTCCCAGTCTGGTTGTTATTTTACAAGTGAATATTGTTCAACTGATTGTAAAAAAGATTTTTGCAAAGCTTTTAGTTGCTCGACATAAGCGTCTGATACTTGCTGGAATTCTTCGCGAGCTTTTTGTTGCTCTTCGATTACTTGAGAGAGCGTTTGTTGGTATTGCTCCTGCGCTTGTTGAACAAACTGATAGCTTGTTTTGTTTTGATCTATAGATACTTGCTGCAGCTTCTGGATTACTTCATGAACGCGGTTTGCCCATTGATCATAAGAGTCAGCCGCAACATTTCCTGCTGTTTTACGCAAGTTTTCGCTTACCTTTGCTTGAAGCTGTTCAACCTCTTGCTTCCATTGATGGTCTACTTGTTGAGCTTGTTCCAAGGCTTTGTTGACGAATTCCTTTTGCTGTTCCAAAGCTTTTACAGTCCATTGCTCGACTTGTTTGTTGTTTTCTAAAAGAGTGTTGAAACCTTTTGACCATTGTTCCCACATAGCATCAATTACAGAATCATACTTAACTGCTGACATTAGAAAATTCCTCCCTAGGTTCACTGGCCATGCAAAGCGTATGTTGAAAGGAAAACAGATGCATAATTGAGAGTGTTCATAGATGTCCATACCATCAACATTCCAACGAAAGTCGCTAAGCAGCCTTCATTTTTTATATTGGAAACACAGCTGCAAACAGACTGTGCGAATCCCTATTTCTTATCTTTTTGTGACTCATCTTTTTGCTGTTTGGATGATGTGCTAAATGGAAAGAACATATCAGTATACATAGTGAAAAAAGAATTCAGCATGTTTTGATATTGCTCTAATGATGATGCCCACATCTTTAAATATTGCTCGCCTGCATCAGTGATCGAGTAAATGCGGCGTGCGGGCCCGTCTGATGAAGTGTCCCATTCCGATTTAATTAAGTTATCCTTTTCCAGCTGTCTCAATGTGCGATACACATTTCCTTGATCGACGGAAGTGAATCCAAAGCTCATCAGTTGCTGAATTAGTTTGTAGCCATGGAGATTCCAGTTACGTAAACTTAACAGCAAAAAAGGGATCATAAAATTTTTAGGAGCGCCCGTGATGGCTTTTTCTAAATTGGTTTGTGTTCCGCTTTTTTTATCTTGATTTTCCGACAAGGTGGATCCCCCCGTTTTTTCTCTATCCAAATGGACTGGAGTCATTTTTCAATCTCCGCATTTTTTAATCTATGTGTAATTTACACTTATATGGACCAAAAGTCAACTCGTTTCATACCATTTACAAAAAGTTCACAATTCATTAAATAAATTCGACAATTATCAACAAAACTTATCAAAAAAAGCTAAATTTTTAGAATTGTTTAAACCCGTTACACCTTTTATAATAAGGGAGTAGCATGAAAACAAGCAAGATACGGAACATCTGTTGGCAATCGACAAAAGTGAACAGGAAGCTTTGCTGTTATCATTTCTAAATGGTAAAAGGTATAAAAGTTGAGGCAAGCCATCACTTTTACATGAAACGGAAGGAGATGGAAATTTTGGATCAACAGAAAGTATACGATCCATTTTTGGCGTGGAAGGAAATGTATGATAAGACAGAGTCTTATTGGGGCAAGGTACTTGGCGAAAACATGAATAAAGAGGAATTCTCTCAATGGATGGGGAACGTCCTCAATTTAAATCTTCAATATCATCATGCGTTGAACGAAACAACGGGCCGTTATTTTCAACAAGTGAATATCCCGACAAAAGATGATGTTGCTAACGTTGCATCATTAGTCATCAATGTGGAAGAAAAAGTAGAAGCATTGGAAGACCGTTTGGATGAATGGCACGATGCACAGACTCAAGATAACAGCGCACTTTATAAACGCGAATTAAACAAAATTAAAACTGACGTTAAGTCTCTCGAAAAGAAGCTTGATCAAGTCTTAGAAGCTATTGAACAACAGCAGCAATTTCAATCAAAGCTTCAAAATGAACTTCAAAGCACACTTCAAGAACAGCTTCAACAAAAGTTGCAGCAGCAAAACAAACAGTTACAAGCATCCTTTCAAGAACAATTAAAGCTTCAAGAGCAAGCTGCAGCAAAAGATACGAAAGAGCCTATTAAAGCACAGGCACCTGTTAAAGAAACAAAGGGGCAGCAAAAGTAATTGTAATAACAAAGTGAATGGGTAGTACCTGCTGTAAGATGCAGAATTATATAAATTTACTACAACAAGATACATTAAAAAATTACTAGCTGAAGCAAAGGGGATTTTTTTCATGATGACATTAGAGGGTAAAGTAGCAATCGTAACAGGCGGATCAAAAGGGATCGGAGCAACAATCGCAAAAGAGCTTGCTTCTCATGGAGTAAAAGTCGCTGTAAACTACAACAGCAGTGCAGAGGCAGCAGAGAAAGTAGTAAACGAAATTAAAGAAAACGGCGGCGAATGCATTGCAATCCAAGCAGACGTTTCTTATCCAGAACAAGCAAAACGCCTTGTAGAAGAAACAAAAGAAGCATTCGGCCAGCTTGATATTCTTGTAAATAATGCAGGTATTACACGTGACCGTTCATTTAAAAAGCTTTCTCATGAAGATTGGACAAAAGTAATCGATGTAAACTTAAACAGTGTCTATAATACAACAACAGCTTCTCTTACATACTTGCTTGAATCTGAGGGTGGCCGTGTTATCAATATTTCTTCCATCATCGGTCAAGCGGGCGGCTTTGGTCAAACAAACTATTCTGCAGCAAAAGCAGGTATGATTGGTTTCACGAAGTCTTTAGCACTTGAGCTTGCAAAAACAAATGTAACAGTTAACGCTATTTGCCCTGGTTTCATTGAAACAGAAATGGTTATGGCCATTCCAGAAGATATCCGTCAGCAAATCGTGTCAAAAATTCCAAAACGCCGCTTTGGACAAGCGGAAGAAATCGCCCGCGGTATTGTGTACTTATGCCAAGACGGCGCTTATATTACAGGTCAGCAGTTAAACATCAACGGCGGATTATACATGTAATTAAGTTAGGGAAATCAACATATACAGTACAAGGATCCGGCTCGATGACACCCTCTGTTGAACGAGGAGTGTCTCGAGCGGACATGTAACTGGTTTTTCCCTGACTTTTTTCACTGCTATATATGTGTAAATTACATGTATTGGTTTTGGGACAATACTCTGACTTTTTTGAAAGGTTGTGAAGGAACATGGCAGTATCACCTATACAAGAATGGGAAAAAATGATGCAATCCGTGCCGAAGGAATATAAACAGTCCGCGCGCCGTTTTAAGCGTGCAATTGAAATTTTAACAGCAGAAGCAGAGCCGGAAGTCGGTTTAACACCGAAAGAAGTCATTTGGAAGAAAAATAAAGCGCAGCTGTACCGCTATACTTCAAAGAAAGAGCAGGTGCACCGTACTCCGATTTTAATGGTATATGCATTGATTAATAAACCGTATATTTTGGATTTGACTCCAGGAAACAGTCTGGTTGAATATCTTCTTGAGCGCGGATTTGATGTGTATTTGCTTGACTGGGGTACACCGGGTCTCGAAGATGCAGACATGAAGCTTGATGATTATATTTTGGACTATATTCCAAGAGCGGCCAAAAAAGTGTTGAAAACATCAGGTGCTTCTGATTTGTCCATTCTTGGTTATTGTATGGGCGGCACAATGTTATCCATCTCTGCTGCTTTAAATGAAGAGCTTCCAATCAAGAATTTAATTTTTATGACAAGCCCGTTTGATTTTTCCGATACAGGCTTATATGGTTCATTTTTAGATGAGCGTTATTTCAATGTTGATAAAGTGGTGGACACATTAGGAAATGTTCCTCCTGAAATGATCGACTTCGGAAACAAAATGTTAAAGCCGATCACTAATTTTTACGGTCCATATGTGACGCTTGTTGACCGCTCTGAAAACCAGCGTTTTGTTGAGAGCTGGAAGCTGATGCAAAAGTGGGTGGGAGATGGAATTCCATTCCCGGGTGAGGCCTACCGCCAGTGGATTCGCGAATTCTATCAGCAAAACAAGCTCATCAATGGGGAACTTACTATTCGCGGACGTAAAGTGGACTTATCCAATATTAAAGCTAATGTCTTGAATATTGCGGCAAGCCGTGACCATATCGCGATGCCTCATCAAGTGGAAGCTTTAATGGATGTAATTTCCAGTAAGGATAAAGAATTCAAATTGCTGCAAACAGGACACGTTTCCGTAGTATTCGGTCCAAAAGCCGTAAAAGAAACTTACCCGTCGATTGGGGATTGGTTAGAACCTCGCTCTAAATAAGAGAAATCAAAAAGGTGTACAAAAGCCGCGTAGCTGTAGCTTTTGTACACCTTTTTTGTTTATCCCTCATTAACGGGCAGTAAGGCCCCCGCTAATGGAAGTTTCCTTTATACGTATCCACCATGTTGTCTCTTTCTTTGGTTATTTAATCTGACAAGAGCTAAAAAAGGATTCATAACGTTTTTTTGCTTGTTAGAGAGGGTAAAGAAAGGGAAATGGCTAATTAACTTTTTTTAGCGAATTCCGCTGCTTCCAATAATAAATCTACAATATGAACAGCACGCATTTTGTTAGATAAACCTTCCCGTTCAATTCCGAGTTTCATTTGCAGCAAGCAGCCGGGGTTTGCCGTAACGATGGTGGCGGCATGCGTGGCTTTCGCGTGTTCCATCTTGTGGTCTAAAATTTGCATTGACATTTCCGATTCCACTACGTTATAAATACCAGCAGAACCGCAGCAGCTGTCGGCTCCCTTCATTTCGCGGAACTCGACGCCCTCGATAGCTTTTAATAAACTTCTTGGTTCTCCTGATGTTCGCATCACGTTTCGCAGGTGACAGGAATCTTGATAAGTCACGACTTGAGCTGGAAGACGAAGCGGCTGTTTGTCAAATTCAAGTTCTATGAGTACGGATGAAATGTCCTTCAGTTTATGAACGAAAGCTTTGGCGCGGTCTTTCCATTGCGGGTCGTTTTTCAATAAGTGATCGTACTCAACTAAAAACCCCCCGCAGCCCCCGGCATTTGTGATGATGTAATCCACCTGTAAATCTTCAAATGCTTGAATATTGCGTTTCGCTAATTCTTTTGCTCCGTCTTTTTCACCGCTGTGGCCGTGAAGGGCGCCGCAGCATGCTTGATTTTCGGGAATGACAATTTCACATCCCGCTGTTTGAAGAAGTTTCATCGTCGCATTGTTCGTGTCTAAAAACATCGTATCCATTAAGCAGCCGGAGAAGAATGCCACCCGTTTTTTCTTTATGCCTTCTGCTTGAAGGTGGGTAGGGCGGTTCTTCATTTCTTTCATGGGTGACACCTTTGGAAGCACCTTTTCCATCGATGTTAAATGATCTGGCAGGATGTTGATGAGTCCCGTTTTGTGGGCAAAGGTCTGCAAGCCGGACCGCTGGTAAAGCCCGATTAATCCCGTTAATGTACGCATTCGTTTTTGATGGGGGAAGAGCTCTTCAAATACGACTTTACGCACCGCTCTTACAGGCAAAGAGTGCTTTTTGTTTTGATTGATGATATCACGAGCTTCTTCGAGAAGATGACCATATTTGACACCAGACGGACAAACAGGCTCACACGCACGACAGCCGAGGCAAAGCTCCAGCGTTCGTTCTACATCTTCATCAGGCTCAATTAAACCGTCGACGACAGCTTTCATTAGCGCGATTCGTCCTCGAGGAGAATGAGACTCCTTATAACCTGACTCGGTGTACGTCGGGCAAGACGGTAAACAAAAGCCGCAGCGCATACAGTTCAGCAATTGGTCTTCGTCCATGCGTTCTTTAAATTTCTTTTGAATGGTTTCACGTTCTTTCACTGTTGTCATTTTGTTACCACCACACGTTTACGAGATTCTTTAGCAAAGACTTTTCCTGGGTTCATGATGTTATTTGGATCAAATGCCTTCTTAATACCCTGCATGGCTGCAATTCCTTCTTGGCCGAGTTTCAGTTCCAGATAAGGGGCTTTCATCACGCCAACCCCATGTTCACCTGTGATTGTGCCGCCGAGCTCTACCGCTTTTTCAAAAATTTCGGCGAAGGCTTTCTCTACACGCTCAATTTCGTCATGATTACGTGAATCAGTCGGGCATGTTGGATGAAGGTTTCCATCGCCGGCATGGCCGAATGTACAAATTTTCACATCATATTTTGCTGCAATGTCGTTAATGGCCCGTACCATTTTCGCAATTTCGGAACGCGGAACGGTCGCATCTTCCAAGATGGTCGTCGGCTTTAAGCGAGCGAGCGCTGATAGTGCAGAACGTCGTGCCGTCGCCAATGCTGTTGCGTGTTCTACAGATTGGGCTATTTCCACGGATACCGCATTTTCCGTTTTACACAATTCAGCAATTTTTTGAATATCGCGGTCAACAACCTCAAGAGCCCCGTCTTGTTCAATTAACAGAACAGCTTCCACATCTGTCGGAAGGCCAACTTTAGCAAAATCCTCTACCACTTCAAGCGTGGCTTTGTCTAAAAATTCAAGTGTAGTAGGAATTATCTTGTTAGCGATAATTTTTGAAACCGAACGGGCAGCTGCATCAATGTCTTGGTATAAAGCCAGCATCGTTTTCTTTGTCTCAGGCATTGGCACAAGCTTGAGGGTTGCTTCTGTAATAATGCCAAGCGTGCCTTCAGAGCCGACAAACAAACGTGTTAAATCATAACCGGCTACATCCTTTGCGAGCTTTCCGCCGGTACGGATAATGTCACCATTAGCCAAAACGATTTCAAGCGCAATGACATAGTCGCGTGTCACTCCGTATTTCAAACCGCGAAGGCCGCCGGAGTTTTCATTGATGTTGCCGCCTATTGTCGAGATTTTCATCGAACTTGGATCGGGAGGATAAAACAGCCCTTTTTCTTCAATGGCGTTAATCATGTCGAGTGTAATAACACCTGGCTGTACCGTGACCGTCAAATTTTCTTCATCTATTTCTAGAATTTGATTCATGTGTTTGAACAGCAAGACGATGCCGCCTTCTGTTGGACATGTACCTGCACAAAGATTCGTTCCTGAACCGCGAGGAACGAGCGGTATTTTATGCTCATTGCACACTTTTACGATTTCTGCGACCTCCTTCGTGTTGCGGGGAGCCATGACGGCGTCCGGCATCGATTGAAACTGGGGAGTCGCATCATATGAATAAACAAGTCGTTCGGCTTTGGAATCATCATAGTTTTCCTGGCCGACAATGGCTGTCAGCATTGCTTTTATATTCGCTGTAATCATCTGTTTCTCATCCTTTTCTCAAGACGTAGAGTATATCCGATTTTTTACGGATAAGTCCTGTTTCTCTTACTGTCCATCATAAAGGATACGACTTGCTTGTTCTATGGATGAATATATAAAATTTATTTGCTTTCATCTTTATTTTTTAGATGATCATCCAAAAAATAAAGAGATAAATAGAGGCTTACAATATCAGGGAAATATTTGAAGTTCAGTCCTGTTGACTCCTCTAATTTTTTGATGCGATAGTGGAGCGTATTGATATGAATGTGAAGGATTTCGGCCGTTTGTTTAAAGGACATGTTTTGTTGGAAGAAGACCCGGAATGTTTCCAGAAGCTCTTCTTGTTCCATTACGGAATGCAGGACCCTTCCTATAAACTCCTTGCGCGTAGGTAAAGAAATATCCTCAAGACACATCTCGAGGCGCAAGTCGGCATCGAAAATGATGCTGTTTTCTCTCATGGCTACCGTTAATGCGCGTTCTGCCTGTTCATACGATTTTTTGAGCTCATGTCCCTCGACTGTTTGTCCGATACCAAAGGATGCAGAGGTATTCCATGTTTCTTCTATGAACGCTTTAAGCTGTTTCACTTTATGCCTGATGGTCTTTTTCAACATGTTTGGCTGAACGTGTTGGATAATGAGAAAGCGGTCGCTTCCCCAGCGCACAAATAAATCGTGATCATGATCACCGTTCCAAACGTGAATCAATTGCCATATGTCCTCATCTAAAAATGTTTGATGACCGTTCAAATAGACTAAAATTAATTGCCGGTTCGCTTGCAAATCCACTTTCAACAAATGTGCGCGATCGATGAATGGCTTGGACCAGTCCTTTAATTGGAGCCAGTCAAAAACGAATGCCTCCAGCATTCGGGAGCGCCATTGCAGCTGATCTGAGTGATAGCTTTCCTGGATGAGCAATTCTGTCATCTTTTTCAGCAACTCGCCGTATGGTAAAATGTGGTCGGGTTCTCCAGTAATGCCAATCACACCAATAACCTCATGGGAGAAAAGGATGGGCAAGTTCAGGCCGGATTTCACTCCGTCCAGCCGTTGTTCATCTTCTTTCGTGATAATAATCTTCCGTCGCTCTTTTACACTTAGAACGGCTCCTTCATGGAAGGTTCCGATCCGTTTTTCATCTGTGCTGGCAATGATGGTGCCGTCTGTATGGACGATAATGATGTCCTCATCGATTAGTTTTTTCACTTCATGAATGATTTTTTTGGCTAAAGAAGGTAAAAGTAACAAGAGAATACCTCCGAATCATTTTTACTTTATTATACATTATCAAAAAAATGGGCAAGAAACCTTTCATTCTCGTCCAATTTGTGTTAAGAATGTGTAAGGGAGGGAACTGTCCAAAAGGTGGAAGAAGGATGGTCAAACTCGCGCATAAGATTTTAAGACAATAAGAAGAGGTTAAACTTTTATGAGAAGTTTTAAATCAAGGCTGAAGCGTTTGTCGTCGGCACAGTATATTGTGCTGTTTTATTTAGTAGCTGTAACGGTTTCTTTTTTGCTGCTGAGTTTGCCGATTGCTCATAAGCCTGGGGTTGAATTTGCTGTTATTGATATTTTATTTGTTGCCGTGAGTGCGGTGAGTGTAACGGGATTGACGACTGTTTCTACTGTGGACACCTTTAGTGTGCCCGGTATTTTTATTTTGACATTCGTATTCCAGATTGGCGGAATCGGTGTAATGACATTAAGTACATTCATTTGGCTGCTGATGGGGAAAAAAATTGGTTTGAAAGAACGTCAGCTTATCATGATTGATCAAAACCAATCGAGTTTATCGGGGCTTGTCAACTTAATGAGACACATCTTGCTTATCATCTTAATTATTGAGTTGGTTGGGGCTGTGGTGTTAGGTGTTTATTTTCTACAGTATTATCCCAGCTGGCAAGAGGCGTTTTTGCACGGTTTTTTTGCATCGATCAGTGCGACTACAAATGCCGGTTTTGACATTACCGGTTCATCATTGGCTCCGTTTGCCACGGATTATTTTGTTCAAACGGTCAATATTTTGCTGATAACGTTAGGGGCCATTGGTTTTCCAGTATTGATTGAAGTGAAACAGTTTATTAAAAACTTAAATAAAAAGAAGCTGTTTCGCTTTTCTTTGTTCACGAAATTGACGACGGTAATGTATGTAGGGCTGCTTGCTGCGGGCACCATCCTTATTTTATTGCTTGAACACCAACACTATTTAGCGGGGAAAAGTTGGCATGAATCGTTTTTTTATGCTTTCTTCCAGTCTGCGACAACAAGAAGCGCCGGGTTGGCCACGATGAATGTGAATGAATTTACGGCTGCGACTTTGCTTTTTTTATCAATTCTTATGTTTATCGGGGCATCACCAAGTTCCGTCGGAGGAGGAATTCGAACGACGACATTTGCCTTGAATATTTTGTTTGTGTTCCATTTTGCGAGAGGAAGAAAACATATTCGCGTTTTTAATCGCGAAATTCATGAAGACGATCTTGCAAAATCTGTTGTAGTCAGCTTTATGGCTATTTTCATTTGTGCGACGGCTACTTTGCTGCTTATGGTAATCGAGCCATTTTCTTTAACCGAAATTGTATTTGAAGTATGCTCGGCCTTCGGTACAAATGGACTTTCAACGGGAATTACACCTCAGTTGAGCACTTTCGGAAAGCTGATTATCATTGTACTGATGTTTATTGGGCGGGTCGGTATTTTACCTTTTATCTTTATGTTAGGGAGACCGACAAGCCAACCTAAGTATCACTATCCAAAAGAGCGCATTATTATTGGTTAACAGAAACAGCCGCAAGCCCTAAAGGGATTGCGGCTGTTTCTATTCAATCCGTTCCGTAGCTGACATCTTTGTCAGGATGGGTAAACGGGACTTCTTCGGGTGCTTTTTGGCGTTCGACAAGGTCGCGGTTTTCGCTTGTGTTCCAGCCGATGTCATTTGTCGGATGAACCCACTCGTCGCCTGACATAATGGCAGGGTCAATTTCATCGCTCCAATTATTTAAAGGTGATTGGTCTGAATTGTAGTGACTGTCTCCAATTACGACACCGTGTGAATTGACGAATGGCTTTTCGATTGGAATCCCGCTGCCTTTAAAAGATGGAGCGGCTGCCTGATGGGGCATGGTGTCATCAATCATGGGGGAAGTTAACTGTTCCTCTTTATCCAAATCTGATTCTCTCCTTTTGAAGTCATTTTTATTAGTATGGTCTATCGGACAAAAGAAGTTACTTAATCGAAGGGGATTTTGCACAATCAGCCAGCTAAGAATGGAGGAAAGGGAGTCAATTTTTTCAAAGGATTTGGGGAGACCTTTCGTTTCATACTAATGGGTGAGCAGAGATGCTCCAATTATGTTGGATAAGGGGATGGTCACGATGGCAAAAAGAAAAGTGGCACATGATGCAGCGAAAAAAAACAATTTCACACCGAAGGAAAGCCTTCCTGATACGGAGTTTTCGGTAGAGTATGGAGGAGAAGACGCCATTAAAGGGGCAAACCGCAATTCTAAACAAGGCCGTAAAGGCAGAAGCGGCGGAGGGCGCTAATGAATAAAAAACAATTCAAAAAAGCCCGTAAAGCTAACGGAAGCTTGATGTCTGAGAAAGCAGAAACACGGCAGCTGCTTCAAGAAGAATTTGGCCATGAATTAGGGCACACAAATGCAAGCAAATTGTATGAGGCGGCAGCTGAAGCTTCTTCCCATAAAAAGAGTAAGAAAGCTACACTTAAATAAAAAACCTCGGGGCAACCCGAGGTTTTTGTTATTATCTAGCTCCAGCGCCTAGCTTAGCACGGAAAAAGACGATTGCCCGGCCAAAAGCCGCCTTCTGGGTCAATCCCTATTTTCTTGGGCCCACAGGAGGTGGGTCATGCCGACGTTGGTGATTGACGCGGCGCCCTTAGTCGCCTTCTTAAATCAAGGCGCCTCCGCTTTTCTTAATTCGCTACAGGAAGCCCGAATGCTTCCAGCGGTTTTGTATAAATTTTCGTTTTCAGTTCTTTCGGATCGAAGTAGACGAGCATTAAAGATTCTTTACGGACGATTTGGCCTGTTTGTTTATAATGATTATAATCAAAAGGAAGAAATTCAAGCACTGTATGCTTGTACAGTTCTTTTTCTGCCAATTTTTCTCCGGCGAACACATCGCCCATTAAAGCCGGCTGTTCTAAAATTTGCTGATAGTAGTGGGAACGGACTTGCTTTTGAATCGCATCATCCCACCATGGTTTACGCGGTTTGTATTTTTGATTTTGCAAATAATCGATTTTCATGAATCCTTCAATCACTACTTGTTTACTGAAATTCTCGGTTAGTAAGTATTCCTTCAAACGGCGGAATAGATCTTCCAGCTGATGGCCGATGCGGGACCAGCCAGCCTCATCCCAATGGGTACCGAAGTTTTGGAAGAAATCGAAGGGTGTTTCATACACATGGGAAACAAGGTATTCAATCGTTTCATCCATGCGGTGGTCATTCCAATATTTTTCCAAAATGTCTTCTACTTGTTTAATTCGAATCACATCTTCGAAGGATAGGACGTTGTTGCTTAAAATTTCATATGGTGCATTGTCCATGTATACATACTGATGTTGATCAGCACGTAAACGAACACCTGTGCCGCGCAGCATCTTTAAGAAACCGAGCTGAAGCTCTTCAGGGCGAAGAGCGAAGACATCATTAAAGGTTTTCTTGAAAGAATGGTAGTCTTCTTCTGGAAGACCAGCGATTAAGTCAAGATGCTGATCGATCTTCCCGCCTTCTTTTACCATTGTGACGGTGCGGGTCAGCTTTTGGAAGTTTTGTTTGCGCATGACGAGCTCGTTGACGTCATCATTCGTTGATTGAACTCCGATTTCAAAACGGAATAAGCCTGCAGGCGCGTTGTCGTTTAAAAATTGGATGACTTCCGGGCGCATAATATCAGCCGTAATCTCAAATTGGAAGACGACCCCGGGTACATGCTCATCAATCAGGAATTGAAACATTTCCATGGCGTAGCTGCGGCTAATATTGAATGTACGGTCAACGAATTTAATGGTTCGTGCACCGTTTTTCATTAAGTAACGAATATCTTCTTTTACTTTTTCACGATCAAAGTAGCGAACGCCGACTTCGATGGAAGATAAACAAAATTGGCAGCTGAATGGACAGCCACGGCTCGTCTCGATGTAGACAACACGTTTTGAGAGATGGGGGACATCTTCTTCAAAGCGGAACGGCGATGGCATTTCTTTTAAGTCGACTTTGTTTCGCTGAGCGTTAATAACCTTTTGACCGCCGCTGCGGAAGGCAAGGCCGCTGATGTTTTCAAAATTCCCTTCACCGTTTAATTCATCAAGAAGGTGTTTGAATGTTACTTCTCCTTCGCCGAGGACGAAAAAGTCAGCTTCTGGAATACGGTCGAGCCAGTCGCTTACATCATATGTGACTTCCGGTCCACCAAGGATGATTTTCATGTCAGGCTTAATCTTTTTCATCATTTTAATAACTTTAATCGTTTCTTCGATGTTCCAAATGTAACAGCTGAATCCTAATACATCAGGCTTCTTATTGTATAGATCCGTAACGATATTTAAAGAAGGATCTTTAATGGTATATTCGGCCATTTCAATCTCGTATTCAGGAGCGGCATAGGCCTTTAAACAGCGAAGCGCCAAATTCGTATGAATGTATTTCGCATTTAACGTCGCACAAATAATATTCATTTCTTTATTCAAACTCCTTTTGGTTTATTCTTTTACTTTTATATGAATTCAATCCAAATCTTTAGCATTTTTGTAATCTTTGATCTTTACTCATGCTTATCATATTTAAGTATTTCAAAAAGATAGGGGTAATGGTTGTCTCATAAGACTTAAAGAGACCGCAAAAATTATTTATTTCTGAAAAGACCCGTCGCTGAATCTTTAGTTTTACTGGATTTCCATAACGGTTCTTTCAGGAGGATGAATCAAAAGGTATGCTTTTTATACCTTTTGATTCATCCTCTTAGCACAAAGCATTATTTTATCACATTCTCGCCAAAGGCGCTCAGGAAAATTCAATTGGATTACTTTTTCTTCCTGGAAGTTTCCTTTATTAATGTTGAATGGTTTAGGTGCGTTTATATAGATAATACGATATAAACATGATACAGTAGTAGAAAAAGATCATATAAAGAGAGGGATTTAGCGTGCTGGAATTTGAACAAATTAATATGGATCACTCCTTTATTTTGATTAAGCGGGATACCCCATTATCGGAAATAAAGAGCAAGCTTTTGCAATACGGTTTTGTTGTGATTACCGGAGAAATAAGCTATACGATTGCGAATCATGAATATCCCATGATCGCCTCAGCCCACGATTCCATGCTTGCATATGAGTGGCTTGAAAAGGTGCATTGGCCTCCTTCACCGATCTTCAGCGAGGAACAATTACGGGAAGAGGAAGCGGATTGGAGACGGCCAATTCTAATTGAAAATGAAAAACAAGAAATTATTGGAATTGTGACAGCTAACATATGGATCAAAAAATTACATACGGAAACAAAAAGGCTGACGGCTTATTTTGAAACACTGGCAGAAACCGTGAATGATGCGGTCACAGCAGTTGACCAGGAAGGAAAAGTAATTTGCTGGAATGCTGCAGCGGAAAGAACATATGGAATTAAGAGCGATGAGATTATCGGCCGAAAAATCGGGGACCACTTCCACGCCGAATCCGTTATGCTTCACCGTATTCTAAGTGAGGGGCGGCCAGTCCGGGGAGAGTATCATCATCCTGCCGCTGATACCCACGTACTTATAAATGCCTCTCCTATCATACAGGATAATATGATTATTGGCGGAGTGGCGACCGAACATGACATTACCCAAATCGTAAGGCTTAACGAAGAAATAGATGCTTCAACTCCTGTGCTCATCCATCAAGAACGTCCCTTTTCTTCGATGATTGGCGAAAGTACCCAAATTAAACAAGCCGTACAAATCGCGCAAAAAACAGCCCATGCGGATATTTCCGTTTTGTTGGCAGGTGAGCCGGGTTCGGGAAAGGAAATGTTGGCACAAGCCATTCATTATGGAGGTCCGAGAGGCAATGGCCCTTTTGTATCTATTAACTGCTCTGCTATTCCTTCTGGCCTTTTAGAAGCCGAACTATTCGGATATCAAGGGGGGCCTTTTACAGAAGAAGAGCAGGTGGGTCAAGCGGGCAAAATTGAACAAGCACAAGAGGGAACGTTATTCATTGCAGAGATTGATCAGATGCCGTTTGATATTCAAGTGAAGTTCTTGAATTATTTGGAGAACCAATCCTTTTACCGGGTAGGGGGAATGGAAGTTGTAAACGCCCGTACACGTATCATCGCAGCGGCTTCTTCTGCCATAGAAGAAATGGTACAAGAAGGGAAATTTCATAAAGATCTTTATTATCATTTGACGGTCATCAAAATAGATATTCCTCCATTGCGTGAACGAAAGGAAGATATCGAGGGATTAGTCGAAAACTTTATACAAGAGTTGGCTGTTAAATATCGAAAATCCATGCCGGACATCAGTCCTGAAGCTAAAGAGGCATTATTAAGTTATGAATGGCCGGGAAATATAAGGGAACTTCGAAATGTGGTAGAACGATTCATCCTTCTGAATGAGGGGGATGTTGTTACGCTTGAGCATCTTCCGCAAAATATGACTTCCGATTATTCTGCGAAAAACAGCAGGCCTTTATCAAATGGAACATTGTCCAAAGGAAGAGAGCCAGGAAAAGAAGAAGCGCTGACCATCGAAGAAGCGTTGAAGAAAACATACGGAAATAAAAGTGCAGCAGCGAAATTGCTAGGTATATCAAGAGGAACTTTATACAATAAAATCAGGGAATACGACCTATAAATCAATGGGCATGAGCAAAAAAGCGCTCATGTCCATTGATTTACGCATAAACGCGGGAAGAATCCGGACGGATTCTTCCCGCGTTTATGCAAAGACCTTTGTGGGATATTTAAGGTGCAGGAATCAAAAACATAAACAGTATAAAAAGCAAACATATTTACGAAAACATCCCAATAAAAAGACTCTCCCTTAAAAAATAGGGGAGAGCCTTTTTGTTAAGCTGAGTGTTTATATTGATCAAATTGTTCTTGAGTGTTTTGGGATGGTGCCGGTGTGAGCAGGCTGACTACATAGATGGCAATTAAGCTCACCACAAATCCAGGTACAATCTCATAAAGGTTATTTTTTAATACGTCAAATTGAGTCCAAATGATTACAGTCGCTGCGCCTGCAATCATTCCGGCAAGAGCTCCCCATTTGTTCATTCGTTTCCAGTAAAGGCTGAGCAAAATAACCGGCCCGAAGGAAGCGCCAAAACCGGCCCATGCATATCCGACCAGGTTTAAAATGCTGCCGCCTGGATTATATGCAATGAAAACAGCGACGATTGAGACAACCAAAACCGAAAGGCGCCCAATCAATACAAGCTCTTTATCCGTGGCCGAACGGCGGAAAAACGTTTTGTATAAATCCTCTGTCAATGAGCTGGAGGTAACCAGAAGCTGTGAGGAAATGGTACTCATGATCGCCGCAAGAATGGCCGCCAGTAAAAAGCCTGTAATCAGAGGGTGGAATAAAATTTCACCCAATTCAATGAAAATGGTTTCGGGGTCGTCCAGCTTTATGCCATTTTGAGAATAGTAAGCAATCCCGATTAGGCCAGTTAACATTGCGCCTATTATCGAAAAGATCATCCAGCCCATTCCGATATGGCGGGCTTTTTTGATTTCTTTTACAGAAGAAATAGCCATAAATCGCACGATGATATGAGGTTGGCCGAAGTACCCGAGACCCCATGCAAATAAAGACACAATTCCTAAAAGGGTTGTTCCTTTAAAAATATCAAAGAGCTTCGGGTCAATCGATTTAATTTCACCAAAAGCCGAATTCATCCCACCGACATGCATGATGGTCACAATAGGAACAAGAATAAGAGCAATAAACATGATGAGTCCTTGAACAAAGTCTGTCCAGCTTACGGCAAGGAAGCCGCCGAAAAGGGTATAAGAAACGACAACAGCTACCACAATCCAAAGGCCGACTTTATAGTCGAGGTTGAACGTATTTTCGAACAACACCCCGCCGGATACCATTCCGGAAGACACATAAAAAGTGAAGAAAACGATAATAACAAGTCCAGATACTAAACGTAAGATATTTGATTGATCACCAAAACGATTTTCTAAAAAAGCTGGAATGGTGATTGAATTATTGGCCATTTCCGAATAGGTTCTTAAACGCGGCGCGACATAGAGCCAGTTCGCGTAAGCACCTATTGTAAGTCCGATTGCAATCCACGAAGCACTGAGCCCCTGGGCGAACATTGCACCCGGCAGTCCCATCAACAGCCATCCGCTCATATCGGAAGCTCCTGCGCTAAGGGCGGTTACAGCAGGTCCGAGCGTCCTTCCTCCAAGCATATAATCGGTTAAGTTGGATGTTCGTTTATATGCATAATAACCTATAAACAGCATTCCGATCATATAGACGGAAATGGAAATAAGCAGTTGGAAATCCATGGTTAAATCCCCCTTGTAGTATGTTTTTTTTCTAGGAAAATAATATTTTATCTCATTTCGAGAAATAGTGCGACTTTTTTTAAGATTCCCCATTATGATAACGCATACATTTTGGGTTTTGCGAGGGAGAGCCTTTGCGCTGTTATGTTTTAAGAAAACATCCTATAATAAGCGGCCGTGAATCGCTGTCGGCCGCTTCTGTTTAAATAATGGCTTCATGTCTATAGTTTGTGCAACAGTTCCATCGTATTTTCGGTACAAACCCAAAATTTTTTGTAACCGTTATCATTTATGGGTTTGTGTATTTGGAAAAATCTTATTTGAATAGGTTTTTCAAAACGAACCACACATTCGCAGGACGTTCTGCCAAGCGTCTCATGAAATAACCGAACCAGTCGATCCCGTATGGAACATAGACGCGAACTTTGTACCCCTCTTGAACAAGTTTGTCCTGAAGTTCTACGCAGATTCCATATAACATTTGGAATTCAAATTGATCTTTTGGAATGTTATGCTCTTGGACAATTTTTTTTGTATAGTTAATCATTTCCTCGTCGTGACTGGCAACAGCGGCATAGTGGCCGTTTAAAAGATGTGTTTTAATAATTTTTTTATAATTTTCATCTACATCCTTTTTCTCCGGAAACGCCACTGTGTCTGATTCCTTGTATGCACCTTTCACGAGACGGAGGTTTGCTTTATCTTTATCCAAGTCTTGCATGTCCTGTTCCGTCCGATATAGGTAGGCTTGAATGACAATCCCTACGTTGTCATACTCTTGTCTGAGCTCGCGGTAAATGTCTAAAGAAATCTGGCAATGGGCGTAATCTTCCATATCAATTCTGACGAAATTTCCATGCATTTTTGCCCGGTCTAAAATTCTGCGCATGTTTTTCATGCAAAGTTCTTTGCTGATGTCTAAACCTAACGAAGTCATTTTAAGAGATAAATTCGATTGAACACCGGACTTGGCAATTGCATCTAATGTTTGGATACACATCGCTGCAGATTCGTTTGCTTCTTCTTCGGTAAAGACGAATTCACCTAAGTGATCGAGTGTTACGACTTTCCCGGCTTGATTTAATTCTTCGACTGCTTTAACCGCTTTTTCGATGGTTTCTCCAGCGACAAAACGGGCTGCTCCAAATTGCAAGCCGTATTTTTTGGCGAGTTTATTGGCTGATTGGTTTTTTCCTAAGGCTTGAAACATGTTTCTCATCAACAGTTCCATCATTGATAGCCCCCTTCAAATTAAACTTGTGAGAATTTATGGAGTTAAGAGTTTTATACTTGTTAAATTAATTATAGTAATGTTTATACAGTTTTGTAAATCACTTTTTAAACATTTTTGTTTATTTTTTTATTTTTGTATAAAATGTTTAAATTTGAACACTTTTGTTCAAAAGGTTGTTTTGTATAGTGTAAGTAGGAAAGCTTTGTTAGTCGAATACCCTTTTATGCGGTGTGTAAACTTGGCAGTATACGATAGAAGAGGAGGCTTTTTGATATTTTTTAGAAAAGCAGCGTTTTCTTTTGTGGAATCCAACGAAGACGTATTGATATAATAAAACATATACTATGTGGAAGCAGTAAGTTTAGAGGTGAAGGTGTTTGGCATATAGACAAATTAAACCAAAGAAAATATATGAGGAAGTGGCAGAGGCTCTTTTAAGTATGATTAAAGGAGGGCAATTGAAACCGGGAGACAAATTGGATTCTGTTCAGCAGCTTGCTGAAAATTTTCAAGTTGGGCGATCGGCCATTCGTGAAGCGTTAAGCGCTTTGAGAGCGATGGGGCTTGTTGAGATGAAGCAAGGGGAAGGTACATACATCCGACAGTTTGATGCAGATTTCATCTCGTTTCCTGTAACGGCAGCTGTGCTGATGAAAAAAGAAGATATCAGCCATTTGCTCGAAGTTCGCAAAGTGCTGGAAGTGGGAACGGTCGGAGCGGCTGCAGCCAAGCGTACGATGGATGATTTGCAAAAAATGAAAGAGGCTCTTGAATATATGAAGGCGGCTGCAGGGAATGAGGAACTTGGAGAAAAAGCAGATTTCGATTTTCATATGGCAATTGCCATGGCATCGCAAAATCCGTTACTTGTCAATTTGATGAATAATGTATCAGAAATGATGCTTGAAACAATGAGAGAGACGAGAAGGCTTTGGCTTTATTCCGAGCAAACGACGTCTGAACGATTGTATCAAGAGCATATGCAAATCTATGAAGCGGTTGCTGAACAAAATGCCTCCAAGGCCCAAGAATTGATGCTAACGCATTTGACAGCGGTAGAGCAGGTATTGATGAAGTATATTGAGCGATAAAAAGGATGTCCGGGAGCTGCGAAAAAGAGTGGTTTTCGGGCATTTTTTGGGATAAGGGGACTCATATAGATTAAATTACAAGAATTGCGGGAAAGTAAGTGGTAATGATACCAAAGACAGTTTTTGTTAAGATGATTGCTGTTGAGCCATCTTTTACACAACATCCAGCAAAAATAGGCGGGGTGGATTGAAAGGGGATCTTTCGAATGAGTGACCATAATTTAACGCTCCATACGGATAAATATCAAATCAATATGATTTATGCACATTGGAAGCTGAACAGGCATGACCAGATTCGGGTGTTTGATGCTTATTTCCGAAAAGTTCCATTTGGGAATGGCTATGCCGTATTCGGGGGACTTGAGCGTATCGTTCATTATATAAATGGACTGAGATTTTCCGAGGAGGATATCGCTTATTTGAAAGAGCAGCCGGAACAATATGATGAGGCTTTTCTTCAAGAGCTTAAAAATTTCCGGTTTACAGGAAATTTATATGCAGTCGAAGAAGGAACAATCGTGTTTCCGAATGAACCGATTGTTCGAGTAGAAGGGCGCATTTTTGAAGCTCAATTGATTGAAACCGCGCTGCTCAATTTTATGAACTACCAAACGCTTATTGCCACGAAGGCATCAAGGATTCGCCGAGTAGCTCCAAATGATACATTATTTGAATTTGGAACGAGGCGCGCCCAGGAAGCTGACGCGGCGATTTGGGGAGCGAGAGCAGCCTATATTGCCGGATTTGACGGCACGAGCAATATGGAGTCTGGAAAGATGTTTGGGATTCCTTCCATTGGTACACATGCCCATGCATGGGTAATGGATTTTGAATCGGAGCTTGATGCCTTTATAGCTTATGCCAAAGTTCATCCTGATAATACGGTGCTTCTTGTCGATACTTACGATACACTAAAATCAGGGGTTCCTAATGCGATTAAAGTTGGGAAGTATTTGGAAGAAAAGGGGCACCGATTAAAGGGAATTCGTTTAGACAGCGGGGATTTGACTTATTTATCCGTAGAAGCACGTAAAATGCTCGATGAGGCAGGGCTTGATTATGTGAAAATTGTTGCAAGTAATGATTTGGATGAAAACGTCATTTTCAACTTGAAGGCACAAGGAGCAAAAATTGATGCATGGGGAGTTGGAACACAGCTTATTACCGCAGCAGACAACCCATCCTTGGGCGGTGTGTACAAATTGGTCGCAAAAAAAGAAGGGAACGAGTATAAGCCAGTTATTAAGCTGTCTGCGAATCCCGAGAAAATGACAACCCCGGGTTTCAAAAGCGTATATCGAATTATTAACAACGCCAACCAAAAAGCAGAAGGCGATTATATTGCTTTTGTGCATGAAGAAGTAGAAACCAAGGATAAAATTAAATTATTTGATCCAATTCACATATATCTGCATAAATTCGTCACCAATTTCCAAGCAATCGAATTGCTTAAACCTATTTTTGTGAGCGGTAGGCAAACATACGATTTGCCGGATTTAAAAACGATTCGTGACCATCATCAGCAACAACTGACGTTTTTTTGGGATGAATATTTGCGAAAGCTCAATCCAGAACGTTACCCTGTCGACTTGAGTGAAGATGTATGGAATACAAAGATGAAATTAATCAGCCAAAAATCATTTACTGTAGGAAAAAGCCGCCTATAGTAAATGATTTTTGAATAGACTTTCGCCGAATCTTTTCGTTTACCAAATCATATTAAAGTTATAAAGTGAAAAGAAAGTAGTAGCGGTTTATACAAAAATTTTGCCAAACTTGTCTTTTTTTATGTAATATTTAATTACACATGATGTGAGTTTTTGATTGCGTTACTAGATTGCTTATTTTTGAAAGGAGCTTTTATTTATTATGAACGAGTTACAGAGTCAAATTGTGGAGGAAATGAAAACAAAGCCTGAAATTGATCCGAAAGAAGAAATTCGTCGCAGTGTCGACTTTTTAAAAACATACTTTAAAAAATATCCTTTTTTACAATCTATGGTTCTTGGAATTTCAGGAGGACAAGATTCCACATTAACGGGCAAATTGGCTCAAATAGCGGTAAATGAATTGAACGAGGAAGCCGGGGAAGAAAAGTATCAATTTATCGCCGTTCGTCTTCCGTACGGGGTGCAAGCCGATGAAGATGATTGCCAGGATGCTCTTCGTTTTATTCAGCCGAGCAAAAGCATTGCTGTTAACATTAAAGAGGCAGTCGATAAAAGTGTTGCGGCTGTGGAAGAAGCGACAGGAGGACAACTGTCCGACTTTTTGAAAGGAAACGTGAAGGCCCGTGAACGGATGGTTGTTCAGTACAGCATTGCCGGCATGTATAACGGGATTGTATTGGGAACAGACCATTCTGCAGAAGCAATCACAGGGTTCTATACGAAATACGGCGATGGGGGAGCAGATTTAGTACCGATTTTCCGTTTGAACAAACGTCAAGGGAAAATGATGCTTAAAGAATTGGGATGTCCGGAACATCTTTATATGAAAACACCGACAGCCGATTTGGAAGAAAATCGTCCACAGCTGCCGGATGAAGCGGCATTGGGTGTTACATATGAGGAAATCGATGATTACTTGGAAGGAAAAGAAGTGAAGCCGGGAGCACAGGCAAAAATCGAATCCCATTATTTGAAGTCCCAGCATAAGCGTCATCTTCCAATCACTGTTTTTGATGATTTCTGGAAAAATATATAAATAAAATGGACACAGGTCAACGCCTGTGTCCATTTTATTTTTGCTTATATAATTTCCGTACAATTTTGTGAAAAATAATATTGTAAATGAAAACGTTTTATCATATAATCATGACAACAGGTAATCTAGTCATCAGATGACTTTATTGAGATGAATAAAATAAGTGAAATTTGGGAGAAGATAATGGGAGGAGGCTCTCTGTATGGGAACAGGGATGTTAGCGTTATTAGCGATAGTACCAATTATTTCAGTGTTTTTATTTTTAGTTATTCTAAGATGGCCCGCAAAGCGAGCAATGCCAATCGCTTTGATTGTAACCGCTGTCATGAGCTCCGTTGTATGGCAGGTACCGGTTAACGAAATAGGAGCAGCGGCGCTGAAAGGTGTAATTTCTGCTTTAGAGGTAGGGGTCATTGTATTTGGAGCTATTTTATTATTAAATATGTTAAAAGAAAGCGGTGCCGTACATACCATCCGTCACGGCTTTACGAGCATTACGCCTGACCGCCGCATTCAAGCGATTATCATTTGCTGGCTGTTCGGTTCATTCATTGAAGGGGCAGCGGGCTGGGGTTCTCCGGCAGCAGTTGTTGCTCCGTTACTTGTAGCGATCGGATTTCCGGCAATGGCAGCTGTTATGGTGGCATTAATTATTCAATCTACTCCGGTTTCGTTTGGAGCAGTGGGAACACCTATTTTAATCGGGGTAGGTACAGGATTAAAAGATGCTCCGCTTGTGAATGAGCATATCGCTAACTTAGGTGTCACATATGATCAATATCTTGTTGGCATCGGCGGACAAGTAGCCATTTTCCATGGGATTGTCGGAACATTTATTCCATTGTTCTTAGCTGCCATGCTTACAAAGTTTTTTGGTCCAAACAAATCATTCAAAGAAGGTTTGCAAGTTTGGAAGTTTGCTATTTTTGCGGGAGTGGTATTTGCGGTGCCATATGCACTCGTTGCCAATTTACTGGGACCTGAATTTCCATCGATGATCGGCGGTCTAGTTGGATTAGCAATCGTTATTCCAGCAGCAAAAAGCGGCTTTTTAATGCCAAAAACAACATGGGATTTCGCGCCGGCATCTGAGTGGGAAAAAGGCTGGACAGGCAGCTTATATATTTCAAATGAAAAACCTAGACGTTCGATTTCAATGATTTCAGCATGGATGCCATATGTACTGGTTGCCTTATTCCTTGTGGCAACACGTGTAAAGTTTTTACCGTTTGCTGAATGGATTCAATCAGTGGTCATCAGTATTGAAAACGTATTCGGTACTGAAATGGTTATTTCATCCAAGCCTCTCAATATTCCAGGTGTTGTATTTATTGCAGTTGCTGTAATTGTGTTCTTTATGCATAAAATGAAAATGAATGAAGCAAAAAAAGCAGTGGGGGACTCTTTCAAAACTGTTTCCAGTGCCATGGCAGCCTTACTATTTTCGGTGCCTATGGTACAGGTGTTCATTAACACAGGTGTGAATGAATCAGGATTTTTAAGCATGCCTCTTGTATTGGCAGAGGGGATTTCAAGTGTATTCGGAGATAACTGGCCGCTTGCCGCTCCAACGGTCGGTGCAATCGGTGCTTTTGTAGCCGGAAGTAACACGATTAGTAATATGATGTTTTCCTTGTTCCAATTCGGTGTAGCGGAAAATATCGGAGCTGTTCCGGCAGTGATTGTCGCTCTCCAAGCTATTGGCGGTGCGGCTGGAAATATGATTTGTGTGCATAACGTAGTAGCAGCTTCAGCTGCAGCGGGATTAGTGGGTAATGAAGGAACGATTATTCGAAAAACGTTGATCCCAACGGCCTTCTATGTTATTTTCGGAGGCGGTGTCGGTTATATTACCTTACATGGATTAGGATTTAATCCAGGAACCATTGTGGTTGCACTTGTGGCTGTGGCGATTGTCACGGCGATTATTGCAGGAAGAAAGCAAGAAAATGCTGGTCAAAATATTAAAAAGAGTGCGTAATAATAGTTTTTGAACATACTAGCTTGATGACAATCGCTTTTTCATCCTCGGAAAAGGTTGTCATCGAGCTTAGTTGTTTTGTCCCGCATTAACGGGCAGTAAGACACCCATTGATGGAAGTTTCATTTATTTTGCACTGTCAGTCAAAGTTTTCGTGTATAAAACATTCGTTCAGATAAAAAGAAGGCTGTCAAAATTGCAGAAAAAAGAGTATAATAAATATAGTCATCAGATGACCTGTCGACATACGATTGGTAGAAGAATTTCAACATGTGTCAATGCTCTTTGTGCTACATTCTTTATAAGAGAACCTTTTCGGCGGAATAAAAATGATAGGTACGATAAAATCAGCGCAGTTTCATAATATATAAGGAAGTATGACGAGGTCTATCTGTATATGGAGGGAAAAGATATGAAAGTTTCATTGTTTGTTACGTGTTTAGTAGATATGTTCCAATCAGGTGCAGGAAAAGCAACGGTAGAATTGCTGGAGCGTCTTGGCTGTGAAATTGATTTTCCTGAGTCGCAAGTGTGCTGTGGGCAGCCTGCTTATAATAGCGGCTATGTCAAAGAATCAAAAGAAGCGATGAAAAATATGATTACGACTTTTGAACATTCTGAGTATGTCGTAACGCCTTCTGGTTCTTGTGGAACGATGTTTAAAGAGTATCCGCATGTATTTAAAGGTGATCCTGTGTGGGAGCCAAAAGCGCAAGCGCTTGCTGATAAAACATACGAATTAACTCAATTTATTGTAGATGTATTAAAAGTAGAGGATGTCGGGGCAAAGCTTAATGGCAAAGCGACCTATCACACATCTTGTCATATGACGCGCCTTCTCGGGGTGAAAGAAGCACCATTTAAATTATTAAGCAATGTAGAAGGGCTAGAATTTGAAGCGCTTCCGAACGCGCATAATTGCTGTGGATTCGGCGGAACGTTTTCTGTTAAGATGGGACAAATTTCTGAACAAATGGTCGATGAAAAAGTTCAATGTGCAGTCGATACAGGAGCTGACTATTTAATCGGGGCGGATTGCGGCTGTTTAATAAATATCGGCGGACGTATGGAACGTAAAGGTAAGCCGGTGAAAGTCATGCACATTGCAGAGGTATTGAATAGTAAGTAAAGAGAAAATGGGATCGAAGATATTGAATAGCAAGTAAAAGATTGGGGCTGAGAAAGATGGCAATGAAAATTGGTACAGACGGTTTTAAAGACCGTGTTGATAAAGGGATTAATAATGAATTTATGCGCATGGCGGTTGCTGGGGCACAAGAGCGCCTTCGTACACGCCGGTTAGATGCAGCAGAAGAGCTTGGCAATTGGGAGGAGTGGCGTTCACTTGGAGAGGAAATCCGCCAGCATACACTTGAGAACTTGGATTATTATTTACAGCAATTAAGTGAAAATGTTGTAAAGCGCGGCGGCCACGTATTTTTTGCTTCAACAGCAGAAGAAGCCAATGAGTACATTACCGGTGTCATTAAGCAAAAAAACGCCAAAAAAATTGTGAAATCCAAATCGATGGTCACAGAAGAAATCAATATGAACGCAACGCTTGAATCACTCGGCTGTGAGGTAATAGAGACGGATTTAGGAGAGTATATTTTGCAAGTAGATGACCATGATCCACCTTCCCACATTGTTGCTCCTGCTCTTCACAAAAATAAAGAGCAAATTCGGGACGTTTTTGAAGAGAAGCTAGCGTATAAAAGTAGTTCAAAACCAGAAGAATTGGCCCTGCATGCACGTAAAATGCTGCGCGAGGAATTCCTTTCGGCGGATGTGGGTGTAACAGGCTGTAACTTCGGTATTGCCGAGTCGGGATCTGTCTCTCTTGTCACAAATGAAGGGAATGCCCGTCTCGTCTCTGCTTTGCCAAAAACGCAAATCACGGTAATGGGAATGGAGCGCATCGTTCCAACTTATGAAGAATTTGAAGTGCTTGTCAGTTTGTTGACGCGCAGTGCGGTAGGTCAGCGCCTAACAAGTTATGTCACGACATTGACAGGTCCGAAACAGCTTGGTGATGTAGATGGTCCTGAAGAGTTTCACCTCGTTATTGTTGATAACGGCCGTTCCAACATTTTAGGAACCGAGTTTCAATCTGTTCTACAATGCATCCGCTGTGCAGCCTGTGTGAATGTATGTCCGGTTTACCGACATGTCGGAGGACATTCATATGGTTCGATTTATTCAGGCCCGATCGGTGCGGTGTTATCACCATTGTTAGGTGGATACGACGATTACAAAGAGCTTCCGTATGCGTCCACTTTGTGTGCGGCATGTACAGACGCTTGTCCGGTTAAAATTCCGCTGCATGAGCTATTGCATAAACATCGTCAAGTGATTGTTGAACGAGAAGGCCGTGCACCGATTTCAGAAAAGCTGGCTATGAAGGCTTTCGGCTTAGGTGCTGCTTCGTCATCTTTATATAAGATTGGAGCAAAAATTGCGCCAACTGCCATGAATCCGTTTACAACCGGTGATAAAATCTCAAAAGGCCCAGGACCATTAAAAGCATGGACGGAAATTCGCGAATTTCCGGCACCAAACAAAGAAACATTCCGTTCGTGGTTTAAAGACCACCAAAAAGGAGAGAAGTAAAATGACAGTCGGTACCATTCAAAATCGCGATACATTTTTAAATAACATAGCCGAGCAACTTGGAAGAAGCCGTCGTACAGAAGGAGTCACCCGTCCAGTATGGAAACATCAGCCCCAGCATGATGTATACAAGGGATGGACACAAGATGAGCTGGCCCAGCAATTAAAAGATTACTGCCCGCGTATTTACACAGATTATGAGGAAACGTCGGCTGCAGGACTTGTGGATACATTAAAACGAGTCGTAGAGGGCTATGGCGGCGGTCCGGTGGTCACATGGAACGATCCTCGCTTTGAAGAATACGGCTTATCTCACTTAATGAAGGAAGAGTGGAAAAGCAAACAGGTAGATGTTCACGTATGGAATCCGGAAATTGGAGAGGAAAACGTCCGAAAAGCCGAACAAGCCAATGTGGGGATTACGTTCAGCGATATGACACTGGCTGAGTCCGGGACAGTGGTATTATTTAGCGGAAATGGGAAAGGGCGTTCTGTCAGCCTGCTGCCGGCAACATACATTGCCATCATTCCTAAAAGCACAATTGTGCCGCGTATTACACAAGCTGCCCAGTATGTGCATGGACTCGTAGAATCTGGTGAAGACATCGCTTCATGCATTAACTTTATCACGGGACCGAGTAACTCTGCTGATATCGAAATGAACTTGGTTGTTGGAGTACATGGTCCCATTAAAGCAACGTATATCATCGTCAATGACAAATAGCACCATGCTTTTGAAAAAGAGGATGACCGAAAAGGGTAAAACACAGTCCTTTTCGGTCATCCTCCTGAAAGGCCCCGTCATGAAAATCCCGTAAAACAAAGGGATTTTGTGACGGGGCCTTTCAGTGAAAATCAGTTTTTGTAATTTATTATTAGAGGCTTATGGGACAGCCGCTTAAGTCTAAAAAATCGGGCATGGCCGTTCTTTGGTCATGCCCGATTTTTTAAATCGATCTATATAGACAATGATAAAAATCGACAAATAGCGGCAGGTAAAAAGCAAAAAGATGTAGAATATGTAAAATCGGAGAAAGGGTTGATTAGAAAGGGGTAGTAGTCTCATCATGACAGTTATGCATGAACGAGTCGAAGGGAAAGAGGAGTATTCCAAACATCAAGAGTTACAACAATTAGAGATTATCTTTAATCGAGTGATGGAATCCATTATTGTATTTAATCACTCGTTTGAAGTAATAAAAGTGAATGATGCGGCATGCGGATTGCTGGAACGCTCAAAAGAAGAAATGATGTCACTGCATATAAAAGATGTTCTGATCATGTTTCCTTATCAAGTCATTGAACAATACTATGAATCTATTAAAATAAAAAAACACTTTTACTATGAGGGAGAAATTACCCTTCACAACGGGCTGAAGAAGTACATAAAATTTGTCTCAGAAAAATATACAGGCGAAACGAATATGCTGATATGCACATTTCATGACTTGACAGAGCGGAAAAGGCTGGAGGAAGAGCGCCTTGTCAGTCAAAGGATGTTTCGGGATATGTATGATCAGGCTATTGATGGAATTGTTATTTTTGATAAAAATGGGCAAATCATCGACGTGAATCATTCGTTATGCGGATCGCTTCAGTATAAAAAAGAGCAATTGCTGGAAATGTCTTTAGCACAGCTGGTCGACCCAACATATCGGTATAAGCTGACGACATTGTGGCGAAGTCTATATCAAGCAGGATGTGCAAAAGGGGAGCTTCTTCTTTCTTTGAAGAGCGGGGAGAGCAGGTGCTTTGACTGCACAACGACCTCTAATATCTATAATGAATATTATATGTCCATTATGCGTGATAGTACAGAAAAGCGGCAAATGGAACAGAGGCTGGCTAAAAGTGAACGGAAATTCCGAGAAATATTTGAAAATGCCATTGATGCTATTATTATTTGGGATGATTACCAGAATATTATCGACGCGAACCTGGCAGCGTCCCGTACGTTCGAATTGCCTCTTTCTCATTTGATCGGCTGCAATTTGGAACGTTTCGTAGACATGGAGAATCCGGAAACCGTACGTGTCACGAATGAATTTTATGCAAAAGGAGCCATTCGTGCTGAACTTCCATTTTATATGCCAAACGGAGAAATTAAAGAGCTGGAATTCACCTCAAAAAGAGGTATTATTGAAGGATATAATTTGACCATCTACCGAAACATTAGTGAGCGAAAGCGGATCGAGCAGGAGGTCAGAGAGAGTGAACAAAAGTTTCGCCAAATTTTTGACGGATCTCTTGATGGAATTGTATTGTGGGACGGCAATAAAAATATTTTGGACGTCAATTCGGCTGCCTGCAAAATTGCGGAAATGGCAAAAGAGGAAATTTGCCAGCGGCCCCTTCAGAATTTCATTCCGCAAGAATATTATGATGAGCTGTATGAATATCATATGGCACTTGAGATAGAAGGAAAGGCAGACGGGGAACTAACTTATCAAATGAGAGACGGCAGGACAAAGAATATTGAGTTTTCGACCCAAAAAGATCTTATCCCTGGCCTTTACATGACGATGATAAGAGATGTGACAGAAAAAAAGGCCATGCAAGAACAAATTCGAAAATCGGATACGATGCAAGTGGTTGGGCAGCTTGCCGCCGGAATCGCACATGAAATTCGAAATCCGATGACGGCGTTAAAAGGCTTTATTCAACTTCTGCAAGGAAATATAAAAGGAGATTATTCTCTGTATTTTGATGTCATGACATCTGAGCTGAGACGAATTGAAACCATTATTACCGATTTTCTCGTATTGGCGAAACCGCAAGCGGTAAAATATGAAGAGCGGAATGTCAGCCAAATTTTAAAGGATACCACTGACCTTCTCGGAGCAGAAGCGGCCTTGAAAAATGTTCAGTTCGTGACAGAATTCATCGATGCCCTTCCGTCTATTTATTGTGAACCAAATCAATTAAAGCAGGTCTTTATTAATGTATTAAAAAATGCCCTCGAAGTGATGCCGTCAGGAGGCAGAATTTTCGTTTCCGCTTTTAGGCATAGTGACGATTATGTTGTCGTATCGATTCAAGATGAAGGGGATGGAATGCCGGAGGATCGGGTTAAACGCCTCGGCGAACCATTTTACACAACGAAGGAAAAAGGAACGGGGCTGGGACTGATGGTCTCATATAAAATCATTGAAGAACATAAAGGATATATCGATGTAAAAAGTAAGCTTGGAGAGGGGACGACTTTCTTCATCTATCTGCCGATATATTCATAAGGAAAGGACTATTATGAACACATTTTATCGAAACGTGAAGGTACCTGTTTTTGGAAATGTTTATTTAATTTCAACGGAAAAAGGCCTTTCTCATATTTTAGTGTCAAAAAGCGAGTTTGCCCAATTTCAACTAAGGCATTATGTACAAGAAGGAGATGCAGAATCATGGGCGGCTAAAGCAGAACAAGAGCTGTTGGATTATTTTGCGGGAAATCGAACGAATTTTGAAGTGCCTCTTGATATTATGACAGGTACCCCATTTCAGCGGCAAGTATGGGCGGTGCTGTCAACCATTCCATACGGTGAAGTATGGTCTTACGCCGATGTAGCAAGAGCTATTAATAATCCAAAAGCTGTAAGGGCAGTAGGACAGGCAAATCGTGCCAATCCTATTCCAGTTATCGTGCCTTGTCATCGGGTAATCGGGAAAAGCGGAAAATTAACAGGTTATGCAGGGAAACAAATCGGATTGAAAGAAGAGCTTTTACAGCTCGAAGGAATGAATGCACAAAACGGTATGTTGATTCGAGGATAGAAAATGAACGAGCTAAAGGAGACTTCCGGTTGGAAACTAGAAAGGACTTATTGCTTGCTTTCCAGTTTCCAACCTTCTCCTTCAATAAAAACAAAATCTACAGATGTTACAACTTCGGCTTCCGTGTACTCTGTTGAAATGTCCCTCATGTTGTGATACATCTTTCTTTTTTCTTCATTATGCTTACTTTTCTTCAAAAGATGTGGTTCCTTCGCATTGTCCATCGTCATAAAGAATGCCTCCTTCATGAGTTGATAAGAAAGTGAGCAGGCCTTTCTTAATCATAAAGAGGAATACGGTGTCCCAACCCTTCGAAGCTGGTGCAAACTTGATTAAGAAAACGAAGGGTGGCGATGATAGGACCATTACATTGTATGCTTTTAAGGTTGGTCTTTTTTATTACGTTTTCATGACAAATATAGGACGCCATTAATAACATAGACATGAGAATAAATTGTTATACGTCCTTAATCAGCAGAAATGGACACGTGCAAATAACCGCTGTTTTGAAATTTTAATGGTAAGCTTACTAATACGGCAGTATGATGGGCAATGGGTTCTTCATAAAGAGAAGGAGTGGTAATATCCAGGGAAACCTGAGCATTCGTTGCTTCAGTGGCCAGATTGCCAGCAATCATATTGCCTAATTCACATGTAAAGGATTGGAGCATGGCGCCTTCTACTTCCATTCCAAACATAGATTGAGCAAGGCTGGAAAACGTGCTCTCTTCTCCTTTTATAATAAGAGAGCCTGAAACATCTCCCGTCAATCCGATATGAACATGCTGAATGGTAAGAATCGAATTCATAGAAGGGTCGGATGTTGATTCAATGGTGATGCTAACTGGCACCATTGTTTGGAAAGATGAAATAGCAGATTTTAAAAGATGTTCCATTGAATTGGCCAATGTCATAATCTCACCTCGTCTGAGTCGAAAGTAATAATACTATCATATCATGATTTGTCGAAATTTTAGGAAGGAAATTTATTTTTTCTCTTATTAACAGAAATGATAACGAATGAAGCTATACAATGAATGGAGGGTGTCCGATTTAGGACACCCTCCATTCATTGTTGCGGAAATAACTTTTGAATTTCTTGTTTATAGTTTCCTTTTAAAATTCCTTTTTCCGTGATGATGGCAGTGATCAGTTCATTAGGCGTTACGTCAAAAGCCGGATTATAGACCGAGATTCCTTCCGGGGCAATGCGGCTTCCATTCAGGTGTGTGATTTCTTCTGCTGCACGCTCTTCAATGGGAATCTCTGCACCGCTTTCAATCGCAGGGTCAAAAGTGGAAAGGGGAGCGGCCACATAAAATGGAATTTCAAATGATTTGGCAAGCAGCGCTAATCCGTATGTCCCAATTTTATTGGCAGTATCACCATTTGCTGCGATGCGGTCAGCTCCTACAATAATCGCTTTAATCCCTTTTGTTTTAATTGTGTGGGCAGCCATGTTGTCCGTGATCAGAGTGACATCGACTCCGGATTGCTGCAATTCCCAAGCGGTTAAACGTGATCCTTGTAATACAGGGCGTGTTTCGCATGCATACACTTTTAGTGGAATTTCCTTCTCAATTGACAAATGGAATGGAGCGAGCGCTGTTCCATAATATGCAGTTGCAATGGATCCAGCATTGCAAATGGTCATGACGGAATCCTGTTTATTTAATAGAGAAAGAGCATAGTTGCCGATGCTGTAGCATACTTCTTCATCCTCTACTTGAATGCAAATAGCTTCATGAACAAGCGTTGTTTTTGCTTCGTTCACGGAAGTAACTTCCTGAATGCTTCCAACCATGCGATCAAGCGCCCAAAATAAGTTAACAGCCGTTGGACGTGAGTTGGCTAAATAGTCACGTTCTTTGTTCAGCCTTGCTTTGAATGCATCGATGTTATCCTCTTCGTACCGGCTTGCAGCCAAAGCCAATCCGAAAGCCGCGGTAATTCCGATTGCCGGAGCCCCACGCACCTTCAATGTTTTGATTGCATCCCACACATCTTCCAATGTTTGAAGCTCCAAATATTCGATAGAAAGAGGTAAAGCTTGCTGGTTCAATAAAGTTATATGTGTATCGTTCCATTGTACGGAGCGTGGTAGAGGTAATGTTGTTGTCATGGTGAATACTTCCTTTCGTTAAGAGGTTGTTCAAAAAGTCCGGGTTTATCCTCCTTTTTGGACCTCTATATTAAACTTGAACGTATCTATTAAGCTGTAACTTTTACAATTTCATTTACGATATCAGGGGTGATGCTTTGCTGATTCAGCAGAAGAGCTTTGCCGAGGCGCAGTGCATGACGTTTTGCCTCAATGCGTTTTTGTGACTCTTCGATGCCGTCTAAATCGGCTACATGAGCCAATCCGATCGTACGGCGGATTACTTCACAGCCTGCAAAACCGACGGCATCACGCCATGTTGTTTTTAATACGTATTCCAAATAGCCATTGACGCCAGCAAAAGCTTCCAGGCTGTCTTTTTTCCATAGTGCTGTGAATGTTTCACTGAATATCTCCCATGTATCGTTTACTTGAGCGAATAATTCACTTTGTTGTTCTTCACTGCGAGAGAGGGCATTCAACAATAGGTTGGCAATGAACTGGCCGAGATCAAAACCGAGCGGACCATAAAAGGCAAACTCTGGATCAATTACTTTCGTTGTGTCCTTATCAGCGAAAATACTGCCGGTATGTAAATCCCCGTGAATGAGCGCATCGCTGTTTGTTAAAAACTTTTTCTTGAGCTTCGCTGCTTCAAGTTTTACTTGAGAATCCGCCCAAAGAGCCTTGACGTCTTCTCGAAGCTCTTCTTCAAAATCATTGGTTTCATGATCAAAAAACGGATCAGTAAAGACTAAATCTTCTGTAATTTTACACAAGTCGGGATTCACAAACTGTTTAGCCAATTCCTTTTTTTCTTCCGGATCAAGCGCAAAGTCTGATGTGTAAAACAAAACGTGTGCTAAAAATTCCCCGATATGTTTAGCAAGAAGAGGGTATGCTTCCCCTTGAACAAGTCCTGTACGTGCAATTTTAAGATGTGATAAATCTTCCATAACCGTTACCGCCAACGTTTCATCCGCGTAATAGACTTTTGGTACGTATTGTGGAACATATTGCGCAAACCGCTTTAATGCATCACTTTCGATTTTGGCCCGGTTAAGGCTTAACGGCCAGCTTTCTCCCACAACTTTCGCGTATGGAAGCGCTTGTTTGATGATGATGCCCTTTTTGTTTTCATCTGTAATATGAAAGACCAGGTTTAAATTTCCATCACCAATTTCACGGGAAAATAATACAGCATCTTCTTTAAAAAATTGTAATTTTACAGCTAATGCAATCGCTTTTTCTTCTGTTAGCGGTTCGTAAACAACTTGAGTGGATAATGACATGTTAAAAACCTCCATCGTTTTTTCTAAGAGTTCTCATCTGTTTAATGAGTTTTATAGTTAACTTAATAGAAAGAGGTTTTAATCAAGGCAATGAAAAAGATTTTATCTTTTTCATTGCCTTTTGGTGGGCTTTGCCTGCCTAGGCAGGCAAAGCCCACCAAAAAAGCCTCTTTCTTTGCGAAAGAGGCTTGAAGACGATGAGTCCAAGCCTCTTATCTGCCAGAAAGATATCTTTCTGTTGGATTTAGCACCGTGCCTTCGTGAACAAGTGTTATGTTCAACAGCGCGAGAAACATGCGCTCCACCTTGCGATGGTATTACGGTCGGTTGCTGGGCTTCATAGGGCCAATTCCCTCAGCCAACTCTTGATAAGAGACATACATATTCGGTTATAGCGGCTGTTCAACAAATCCGATAAAATTTTTGCGTCCTTTTTGAACATACCACGTACATTTGAAAATTTAGAATTTACTTTAAAGTTCGAATGTTTTAATCGCTTGATGTGAATATTAGCAGGAGATTCACATGATTGTCAACACATTTTTTATGAATTATGAATAAAAATTTGTGCGCCGATCCGAAAAGATTGGAATTTGAGAACGTACTTGCCGCACTTTTTCGCTGTCGATGACTCCTGTGATGATTTCCTCTTCTTCCGTTGCTTCAGCCACTATCTCTCCCCATGGATCAATAATAAGAGAATGGCCGGCAAATACATTATCCGGGTTGCTGCCCGTACAATTGCAGGCGACGACATAGCACTGGTTTTCAATCGCGCGGCTAATTAAAAGGGCGCGCCAATGTGCCAGACGAGGAAGAGGCCATTCAGCTGAAACGAACAATACTTCCGCTCCTTGGCTTGTATGGACACGCATCCATTCCGGAAAACGAATGTCATAACAAATGAATCCCGCACAGGAAGTATCATTTAAAGTGAATAGGTTTTGCGTTTCTCCTGCCTGCAAATAAACGTGTTCATCCATGAGCTTAAACAGGTGGAGTTTACTATATTCAGAGACGACCTCTCCTTCATGGTTAAATACATACATCGTATTTGTAATGCCTCTCTCTGTTTTTTTAGCAACAGATCCTGCTATAATGGCAACTTGATGATTTTGGGCAAATGAGGAAAAAAATTGCTTCGTTTTTTCACCGTTTTCATCTGCAATGTCTTGTAAGCGAGCCAGGTCATAACCTGTCGACCAAAGCTCCGGTAAAACTAAAATATCCGGATTGCTTTGAAGGGCTTCCTTCATTTTTTCTTCTGCACGCAAAAAATTTTTTTCGGGATCGCCAAAAGCGATGTCGAACTGAATACATGCGACTTTTAATGCCATATGCATATTCCTGCCTTCCAATTGAAATAAAAAATAGCTTTACAAGTTGATTACAACGATATATTATTTGTGACTAGAATTTCAAGAAATTTTTGAGAAGGTGCAAAAAATGAAAAATTTTGAGCAATCTGAGTTACTGAAGCATTTACCGAAGCAATTTTTTGCTTCGCTTGTAAATAAAGTGGCAAACGTGATGGCAAAGGGCCATGATGTGATCAATCTCGGCCAGGGGAATCCTGATCAGCCAACACCCCCTCATATTGTAAAGGCACTTCAAGAAGCAGCAGAAGATCCTCGGAATCATAAATATTCGCCTTTCCGAGGCCATTCTTTTTTGAAAAAGGCTGTGGCTGCATTTTATGAACGGGAATATGGGGTAAAGGTCAATCCGGAAAAAGAAGTCGCCATTTTATTCGGCGGCAAGGCCGGCTTGGTAGAAATTCCACAATGCCTGCTGAACCCTGGTGATACGGTTTTAGTTCCAGATCCAGGATATCCAGATTATTGGTCGGGTGTGGAACTGGCACGCGCTAAAATGGAGATAATGCCTCTTCGTGCGGAAAATCAATTTCTTCCAAACTATGAAGAATTGTCGGAAGAAGTGAAGCAAGAGGCGAAGCTCATGTTTTTGAATTATCCGAATAACCCAACAGGCGCGACCGCCACATCCGCTTTTTTTGAAGAAACAGTCGAATTGGCTAAAAAGCATGATATTTGCGTTGTACATGATTTCGCTTATGGCGCCATTGGTTTTAACGGACAAAAACCAATTAGCTTTTTGCAAACGGATGGGGCAAAAGACATCGGAATTGAAATTTATACATTTTCTAAAACATATAATATGGCGGGGTGGCGTGTTGGCTTTGCCGTTGGAAACGAAAGCGTCATTGAAGCCATCAACCTGCTGCAAGACCATCTATATGTCAGCATTTTTGGAGCGATTCAGGCAGCGGCAGCAACTGCCCTGTTGGAACCACAAGACTGTGTCGATGAGCTTGTCGGACTTTATGAAGCGCGTCGGGATGTACTAATTGATGGGTTGCGGCGAATCGGATGGGATGTACAAGCGCCTGCAGGGTCTTTTTTTGCCTGGCTGCCGGTTCCCGACGGATACTCTTCTGAGCAATTTGCTGATTTCTTACTGGAAGAAGCGAAAGTGGTCGTGGCTCCGGGAATTGGGTTCGGTGAATATGGAGAAGGATATGTTCGTGTCGGTTTATTGACGGATGAAGATCGTTTACGCGAAGCTGTCGCGCGAATTGGAAAATTGAATTTATTTTCCGAAAAATAATTGACAAAGAAAAAAACTCCTGTCATAATCCATACTAGATTAACTGGAAATGAACTTTTTGAAAAATAACATATATAAGCAACTTTCTTATCAAGAGCAGGCGGAGGGACGAGCCCGATGAAGCCCGGCAACCGACTTAACGATCGTAACGAGTTAAGCACGGTGCTAATTCTTGCAGCAATACGCTGAGAGATAAGAAGAGTGCTAGTAATTAGCCTCTTCTTAATTGAAGGGGCTTTTTGTTTATTTTTATCATAAATCCTAAAAAGGGGCATGGTAAAGGCATAAAGTGAAACAGTTTTAAATGAATGGTTCAACAGCCAAGAAAATCTAAGACCGTAGAATATACAACAAAGGAGAATCGGAATATGAGTGAAGTGATTGCAAGCTATTTGATTCACGACCCATCAGGGGACTTAGAAAAAAAGGCAGAAGGAATCGCGCTTGGACTGACGGTTGGTTCCTGGACGAATTTGCCGCTGCTGGAGCAAAAACAATTGCAAAAACATAAAGGGCGTGTTGTGTCGGTTTCCCCTTTACAAGACTGCGAGAGAGTCAATCAATACTTAGATAAACAAATGACACAAGCCATTATTAAAATCGCTTATCCGGCGGTGAATTTTTCAGCCGATTTACCAGCTGTTTTAACTACGGTTTTCGGAAAATTATCGCTTGATGGAAAAGTAAAACTAATTGACCTGGATTTTCATCCCGAGCTGCTTCAAGCCTTTCCGGGTCCGCGGTTTGGAATTGAGGGAATCCGCGAAAAGCTCGGTGTGTATGATCGCCCGCTTGTAATGAGTATTTTCAAAGGAGTTATCGGACGCGACATTGAGTACTTAACCGAGCAGCTTCGCGAACAAGCACTGGGCGGTGTCGATTTAGTAAAAGACGATGAAATTTTATTCGATAACGAGCTGACACCGTTTGAAAAGCGGATTACGGAAGGAAAACGGGTGCTGGATGAAGTGTTTGAGCAAACAGGACATCGCACGTTATACGCTGTGAATTTAACGGGGCGCACGTTTGAATTGAAAGAAAAGGCGAAGCGTGCTGCTGAATTGGGAGCTGATGCCCTTTTGTTCAACGTATTCGCTTACGGATTGGATGTACTTCAAGCGTTGCGTGAAGATGATGACATCGCGCTTCCAATCATGGCTCATCCGGCGGTAAGCGGGGCATCCACACCATCTGAATTTTACGGATTCTCGTATTCTCTTTTACTCGGAAAATTGCTGCGCATAGCGGGAGCAGACTTCTCCTTATTCCCGTCTCCATACGGAAGCGTCGCTTTGCCGTTTGAGGATGCGGTCAGTATCAGTGATGAATTGGTATTTGCAAGTAAACAGCTTAAACAGGCGTTTCCTGTTCCGTCAGCCGGCATTCATCCGGGCATGGTTCCGGTGTTAATGCATGACTTTGGCATTGATTCAGTTATTAATGCAGGAGGCGGCGTTCACGGCCATCCGGATGGAGCGGCCGGTGGAGGACGTGCTTTCCGTGATGCAGTCGATGCCGTGCTGAATGGTCAAACACTTGAACAAGCTGCTGAACAATCCGAGCCTCTCAGAAAAGCAATTGAACTATGGGGAACAGTAGAGGTGCCATCATGAAAAAGCCCGTTATTTTTTGCGACTTTGACGGAACGATCACACACAGCGATAACATCATTGCCCTCATGAAAGAGTTCGCCCCTCCCGAATGGGAAGCGATTAAAGATGACGTTCTTGCTCAAAATATCTCGATCAAAGAAGGGGTCGGAAAGATGTTTTCCCTTCTGCCGGTAACTCTGAAACAGCAGCTTATCGAGTTTTTGCTTGAAAAGGCAAAAATTCGAGAGGGTTTTGCAGAGTTTGTCTCTTTTACGAAAGAGGAGGGATTTCCCCTTTATATCGTGAGCGGAGGAATCGATTTTTTCGTTCATCCTATGCTGGATGGATTAGTAGAAAAAGAGAACATTTACTGCAACGGCTCTGATTTTAGCGGTGATACTATCACGATTACATGGCCGCATTCATGCGATGATAAGTGCAGTAATGATTGCGGTTGCTGCAAGCCTTCCCTCATTCGAAAGCTTGAACGGGAAGAGGACTTTAAGATTGTAGTTGGTGACTCCATCACCGATTTACAGGCAGCTAAAATGGCCGATGCGGTCATTGCCCGCGATTTCTTAAGCGAAAAATGTGAAGAATTGCAAATTCCATATTTTCCATTTACGACATTTTACGATGTGATTGACCATATAAAAGAACTGACGGGGGTGAAATCATGAGTACGTTGGCGAAGCGATGGCACGAACTGGCAGATGTAAAAGATGAACTGGCAGCACGCGACTGGTTCCCGGGAACAAGCGGGAACCTGGCCATTAAAGTAACGGACGAACCGCTTACGTTTCTTGTCACGGCAAGCGGAAAGGATAAACGCAAGCGCACGAATGAAGATTTCCTGCTGGTTGACGCACAGGGAAATAAGGCCGAGGAAACGGATTTGAAGCCTTCGGCGGAAACGCTGCTTCATGTAGAAATTTATAATAAGACGGATGCCGGGTGCAGTCTTCATGTACATACGCTTGACAACAATGTCATTTCCGAGCTTTACGGAGATGAGGGAGAGGTCGTGTTTAAAGGTCAGGAAATCATCAAGGCGTTTGGCATTTGGGAAGAGGATGCGGAAATTCGTGTTCCGGTTATCCGCAACTATGCTGACATACCGACCTTGGCACAGGAGTTTGGCAAGTATGTAAAAGAGGACCAGGGTGCGGTTCTTATTCGCAATCACGGGATTACCGTCTGGGGCAGAAATGCTTTCGAAGCGAAAAAGTTTTTGGAAGCTTATGAATTTTTATTTAGCTATCATTTGAAAGTACTTTCATTAAAATCACAATTATATTAAATCCATCTAGAACATTCGACATGGTCAAAGAGCAACCATGTCGAATGTTCTAGACCTAAGCGGCTGTCACCCCCCTTACGGGGTTGGTGCCATCCGCATAGGTGAACCTTTGAGGGGCGATTCAGGATGTCTGGATCACTGTTTGTAAACTTGTCTCAATTGAATAGATAAATGTCGAGTGATCAAGTGGGACTTATATATAAAACATCTAATACTAGGGGGAAAAAGAAATGGCAGAAATTCGTTTACATGTTAACAATGAGCGCATCGCAAATCAACAAGAGGTAGAAGAGTTCTTAGCAAGCAACGAAGTTATTTATGAGAAATGGGACATCACTAAACTTCCAGAGGCACTACGTGAAAATTATGCCTTAACAGACGATCAAAAAAATGAAGTGTTAGAGGCTTTCCAATCGGAAATTGCCGATATTTCCGAGCGCCGGGGGTATAAAACGGCGGACGTGATTTCATTATCGGAAACAACACCGAACTTGGATCAATTGTTGAAGAACTTTCAACAGGAGCATCATCATACAGATGACGAAGTACGCTTCATCGTAAGCGGTCACGGCATTTTCGTCATTCAAGGACAAGACGGTAATTTCTTTGATGTAGAATTGGAGCCGGGGGATTTAATTTCCGTTCCTGAAAACGTTCGTCATTATTTTACGTTAATGGATGACCGTAAAGTCGTCGCTGTTCGTATCTTTGTTACAACAGAAGGCTGGGTACCAATCTACTAATCTTCCATCCACGTAACCTTTTATGATGGTAAGGAGCATCCATCATAAAAGGTTACGCATAAGCAGCGGCCAATAGCCCGCTGCCTATGCAAAAATCAAGTGAACTTTTCATCAATGAGTAATTTGCCTGTTAATAGTTATAAAACCAAGTTTTTCGATAAGGATAGTTTGTAAAAAAGATAAAAGATCAAGGAAAAAAGGAGTCTTTATATGAAACAAATCGTTCGAACATTATTATTCACTATTTTAACGTTTGTTCTCGTCTTGCCTTTGGCTGCCTGTACGAGTGAACAACCGACCGCTTCTAATGCGGAACCGGCTAAAGAGGAACAAGGAAGCAAAGAAGATCAAAATCAAGAAAAAGAAGACAAAACAGAGAAAGCAACACCTGTTCCAAAAGGGAAAAATGGAAAGTTGAAGATTGCCCTTGTGGCTGAATTCACGACTGGAACGCATGCTTCTCAATACGTAAGCGGGGTAAAGAAAGCGGCTGAGGAAAAGGACATTGAACTTGTCATTTCCGATGCGAATAATGACCAAGCCAAAATGGCTTCATATTTGGACACAGCGATTAACCAGGATGTGGATGGCATCGTGATTAAACACGGCCGTACCGAAACATTGGAGCCAGGCGTGAAACGTGCGGTGGAAAAAGGAATCCCTGTTGTGGCGTTTGACGTCGAATTGAATGTCGATGGGGTTACGACAATCGATCAAGATGATTACATGCTGGCATTGTTGGCATTGAAACAAATGGCTCAAGATATTGACGGTGAAGGTAACATCGTGAACATTTTCGTCGGCGGCTTTGCACCGATGGAAAAACGAAATCGTGTATATGAAATTATGCTTCAGCGATACCCGGGAATTAAAGAAATTGCCCGTTTCGGAAATGCTACCGCCAACACATCATTGGATACGCAAACAAAAATGGAAGCCATTTTAAAGCAATATCCGAATAAAGGTGATATTAAAGCAGTTTGGGCGCCTTGGGATGAATTTGCAAAAGGGGCTACGCGTGCAATTAAAGAAGCGGGTCGTGATGAAATTAAAGTATACGGCATCGATTTATCAGATGAAGATTTACAAATGATGCAAGAAGAGGGAAGCCCTTGGAAAGCGTCGGCAGCCGTTAATCCGGCAGCGGTAGGAGAAAAACAAGTAGAATTGCTGCTTCAAAAATTGGCGGGTGAAAAAACACCTCGTTACTACTCATTTGATCCTGTGCTTGTGACACAAGACGATTTACCGGAAAGCCCAATCAACATGGATCAATTGCAGGAGTACGTAGAAGAATGGGGCAACAACGAGTAAAGAACACCGATAATGGACAAGAAGCAGAAGGAGCGCTTTCTTCTGCTTCTTGTATGAGAAGAAGGAGTGTGGAGATTTGAGTGCAGCGGTTACGTTAAAGATGAGTCATATTCAAAAGTCATTCGGCTCTTTTAAAGCGCTGAAAGGAGTAAATTTTACCGTTCAAAGCGGGGAAATCCATGCGTTATTGGGAGCGAATGGAGCGGGAAAAAGCACTCTGATGAAAATTTTGTGCGGTGTATATGAGGAGTATGAAGGAAGCATTTCGAAAAATGGAGAAAACATTCACATTCACTCGCCAATAGATGCCAAAAAGCATGGAATCCAAGTCGTCCACCAAGAAGTGGATGTCGCGCTTATCCCTTATTTATCGGTCGCGGAAAACATTATGCTCGATGCTCAAGTATCGGCTAAAAAGAGTGTTATCAGCTGGGGCGGTCTTCAACAGAAGGCAAAAGAAGCGTTAAAACAGCTCGGGGTGGAACTTGATGTAAAGCGGGAAGTTTCGACGCTTACTTTATCCGAAAAACAGCAAGTGTTGATTGCACGCGCGATTGTGCAGGAAGTGGAATATTTGATCTTGGACGAACCGACAGCCCCTCTTAGCGTCGAAGAAACGAAGCACTTGTTCAAGGTGATTCGTCAATTGGCAGCTAATGGTGTGGGCGTTATTTATATTTCCCATAGGCTTCAAGAGGTATTTGAGCTTTCAGATCGTATGACGGTTGTGCGGGATGGGGAGCATGTGGCGACGAAGCCTGTTTCTGAAACAACAGTCCAAGAGGTTATTACATTTATGCTTGGAACATCATTCGAAGAGGAATTTCCAAAAGAAGCCGTTCCGATTGGCGATACGCTTTTTTCTGTGGAACATCTATCATGGGAAGGGAAGCTTGAAGATATTTCATTTTTGGTTCGCGAAGGGGAAATTGTCGGGATTGCAGGGCTTGTAGGAGCAGGAAAGACGGAGTTATGCCGCAGTCTATTTGGTTTAGCAGATGAATTAAGCGGGGAAGTAACGGTCCGCGATCATCGTCTCGCTCTTAATAAGCCGCCTTATTACTATATTCAACATGGAATTGCCCTCGTTCCGGAAGAACGAAGAAAAGAGGGAATTTTAGTAGAAGAATCTATTGTCTCCAATTTGACGCTGCCGAGTCTCTCCAAGTTTACCAATTTCTCTTTTTTATCTCGTTTCAAAGAACAAAAGGAAGCAAAGCGAACGGTACAAGAAGTGGGAGTGAAAGCTTCATCCATCCAGCAAAAGGTCGGGACATTGAGCGGAGGCAATCAGCAGAAGGTGGCCATCGGTAAATGGCTGCTGCAAGATGCGGATGTTTATTTGTTCGACGAACCGACAAAAGGGGTGGACATCGGTTCAAAACGAGATATTTTTCAGCTGATCAATGGATTGGCGAAACAAGGGAAAGGCGTTGTGTATGCAACATGTGAATTCAATGAACTTCTTGGTATTGCTGACCGCATTTACGTCATGTATGACGGAAAAATCGTAAAAGAATTAACACGAGCCGAAGCAACACAAGAAAACACTTTTTATTATGCAGCAGGAGGAGAACGCGATGAACAGTCAAATAGTAGAGCAACAACACATTAACACACCCGCCAGGCAAAAGGTAAGCATCTTCGATTTCTTCTATAAATATGGAACGGTATTAACGATCGTTCTCGTTATCGGGATCTTTTCCTTGCTATCACCGAATTTTTTAACGGCTGATAACATTAGTGATATTTTACGATCCATTTCAATCGTTACCTTGATTGCGGTCGGAGTGACATTGTCTTTAACGATCAATGGATTGGATTTATCTGTCGGGTCGACTGCAGGTCTTGCGACCATTTTATCGGCTTCCATGCTCGTCTTGCATCGTCAGGAACTCATTGTAGCTATTATCGTTCCAATTATAGCCGCCGTTCTGATAGGGCTGATTAATGCTTTTTTAGTCGTCAAAGTAAAGATTCCAGATATTTTAGCGACATTATCGATGATGTTCATTGTTCAGGGGGCTTTATTGACGTATACAAAAGGATACGCGATTTATACGAATATGCCGCTTGCAGACGGCGGACGTGCACCGGGGATTTTCATTCCTTCTTTTATCCATATCGGTCAAGGCGAAATACTCGGAATCCCTATTCCGGTTTTGATCATGCTGCTTGCGGTTCTTGTCGTGCACATCTTTTTAACCTATACGAAACATGGCCGTTTCTTTTATGTGACGGGAGGAAATATGGAAGCGGCACGCTTATCCGGTGTGCCGGTCAATAAGTATCGTGTGTATGCGTATGTTCTTTCAGCGTTATTTGCCGGGATTGGCGGGGTTGTCTTGGCTGCCAGAATTGGAGTGGGCGAAGTAAATGCCGGTGCACCATTTCTAATGGATGCAGTGGCAGCGGCCTATATCGGCTTTTCCGTATTTGGGGCCGGGAAACCGAATGTCATCGGGACATTGTTCGGTTCCATTTTAATTGGTGTCTTGCTAAACGGGTTAACGATGTTGAATGTTCCTTATTATACACAGGATATTATTAAGGGGGCCGTCCTTGCAGGGGCGTTGGCGATTACGTATTATCGCCAAAAATCTCATTCTTAGAAAAATATTAAAGGCTGTGGAGAAAGAAAGTTCCACAGCCTTTTTTAGTACCCATTTTAAAGCGCGGGAGATCAAATTATTGGATGCCAGTGCTTCTGGAGGTTGAACAGTCGCCTCCGCTTTTCTTGATTGTCTAGCTGCGGCTCCTAGCTCGCTGTGGAAAAGATGATTGCTCTCATAAGGCAAAAAACGCCTTCTGGATCAACCCCTATTTCCTTCACGAGCTGAACAGTCGCCTCCGCTTTTCTTGTTTGTCCAGCTGCACGAGCTACACCCTACGGTCATTTCCGCTCCTTCTGACGAAACCAAAAAGCGGTTTCTTTGTCAGAAGCTCCAATGCCCTATGGGTGTGAACAAGCTCGTTCCGCTTTTCTTGATTGTCTAGCTGTGAAAGCCAAGGTGTACAGGTGTTTCATTTTCTCCTATGGAACCAAAAAACGATTCTTCAGGAGAAGATTCCAGCTCCCATTGCTTTAAAGGAGCTTTCTCCGCTTTTCTCATAATTGGAAGTGTGCAACAGCGAAAAGATCCGCCGGATTTAATGATTTCTGTAATATCTACCTCAATTACCTCGTATCCGCGGTTTCGCAGTTGCTCATTCACCTTTTTATTGACGGGCAGACTTAATATCTTTTTATGGCCGATTGAAAGGACATTTGTCCCGAGCGTGAATTGTTCTTCTTCTGTCACTTCAATTAAATCATAACGAGATGATAACAAAGCTGCCACTTTATCTTCAATGACTCCAGGGAAAATTAATGCTTCGTCCGGAGATAAAATATTGAATACACAATCTAGATGCAAATATTTTTCAGTGAAGGGAACCGAAATCACTTCGTAATCGGGTAACAATTCTTGTAAATGATGAATGGCCTTTTCATTTGTTCGATTGCTGACACCCACATAAATGGTGTTGCGGTCTATGATGACATCCCCGCCTTCAATTTGGTCTTTTTTCAGGTTATAAAAAGGAACATGCTCTTTTTCAAGCCATTCTTTCAATATTCCTTCTTCTCCTTGTCGAATATCACTCGCCATTTCAGCGACAAAAACTGTTTCTCCAAGTGTAAAGCCAATATCACGTGTAAACACCTGCTCCGGATATCGCTCAAGGGATGGAAGCAAAATTACATGGATTCCATGATTACGTAACGTTTGAACAAACTGTTTATGCTGCTCCATGGCTTTTGCGATATGAATACCTACGTCTTTAAAATGTTTTTGAGTTTCGTTGATAACTTCGCGTATTGTCATATATTGAGGTTCACATAAAACTACCGTATGCAATTTATCGTATTCACTATTACAAGCTGCTTTTATGCCTTCTTCTGGAATTACTGCCATTTATAAGTCCTCCGAAAATAATCATTTAATCATAGCATCTCCTAGAGCCAAACGGTTATAAGGATAAAATGAAACTTTCTGTGCATTAATGTTGTATTTTATTTTTGGGGTTTAGAAAAGGGGCAGGAGAGGATAACTTAATAATATAAGACGACTGGAGGAATAAATATGGAAAAAGTGATCATTATTGGAGGAGTGGCAGCAGGGATGAGCGCTGCTTCCCAGCTTAGGAGATTGAGTAAGGATGTCGAAATTCTCGTGTTTGAAAAAGGAGGAGATGTTTCATACGGGGCATGCGGGCTTCCATATTATATCTCTGGTGTGACAGAGTCGGAGGAAGAATTAATCGCGAGAACTGTAGATCAGTTTGAAGAACGGGGTATTCACGTTTACCTTCACCATGATGTGCAGCAAGTGGATGCTGAAAGAAAAGAAATAAGAGTGCTGGATATACATAATAACAAAGAAAAGACGTATCAATACGATCAATTGTTAATTGCTGTCGGGACTACACCCATTATCCCTCCTTTTATGAAAGAAAACCTTCAAAATGTCTTTACTTTAAAAACACTTGAAGACGGAAAAAAGATGAGAGTGTTTTTTCAGCAAGAACATATTCAACATGTGACGATCATCGGGGGCGGCTATATCGGATTGGAGCTGGTGGAAACGATGCTGGAGCTTGGAAAAAGGGTGACGGTCATTGAATTGAACAAACAGATTCTTCCGCCCTTTGATGCTGATATAGCTCAAATTATACAGAAAGAATTGGGAGACCGTGTAGAGTTCCGGCTAGGTGAAGAGGTTCAGGGATTGATAAACGATAGCGGTAAGGTGACTGCTGTTCAAACGAATGAAGGAACATATGAAACAGACGCAGTCGTCGTAAATGTCGGTGTTCGTCCGAATACGCAATTTGTCAAAGATATAGGGCTTAATATGTTAAAAAACGGGGCGATTATCGTCAACGAATGGATGGAAACGAATCTTCCTTCTATTTATGCTGCAGGTGATTGTGCAACCAGCCGCCACCTAATCTCACGAAAACCGGTGAATATAGCGCTTGGAACGATTGCGAATAAACAAGGAAAGCTCGTTGGTAATAATTTAGCGGGGCAGCGCCGACCATTTCCTGGGGTGCTGGGTACAAGTGTAGTAAAAGTGATGGAGTTGGAAATCGCCAGAACAGGTTTATCTGAAAAAGAGGCAAAAGAAGCGGAGATTCCATATAAAACGGTTACTGTTGACGCCAACAGCCACGCGTCTTACTATCCCGGTGCCAAAAAGATGGTAATCAAGCTGCTTTATCATCCGGAAACTCTTAAATTATACGGAGCTCAAATGGCGGGGGAAAAGGGAGTGGCGAAGCGAATCGATGTTTTTGCCACTGCCATTACAGCCGGAATGACAACAGAAGACATCACCCTTCTTGACTTGAGTTATGCACCCCCATTTGCGACAGTATGGGACGCGGTTCAAGTTGCGACAAGAAAAGCAAAATAAAGAGGATGATCAAAAGGGAAAAATCCCCTTTTGATCATCCTCCTGAAAGGCCCCGTCATGGAAATCCAGTAAAATCAAGGATTTCGTGACGGGGCCTTTCAGCAAACAGCGGTTTTTGTGCGGCCTATCAGAGACTTGACGGTCCGCACCTTTTGTTGTTGGCTCAAACTTATCCTTTTGAATGAACATACGTTCTTTTTGCCCTTTTAAGCGGTTTAACCGTAAATAAATAGACGCCGCCGATAACGAGAATGCTGCCAAAAAGCTGTGCGGTATTCAGTGTTTCTCCCAAAAGAAAGAAAGCGAGAATGGCGGTAAAGATAGGATTGAAGTTTAAGAATATCCCTGATTTTGTTCCGCCGACTTTTTGTACGCCAATGTTCCAAAGTATAGTAGCCAATGCGGTAGCCCCTACACTCGAATATAACAAGGCAATGTAGAAATGCGTTCCTGCATGTTGGATGGTCATGGAAGAAAGAGTAAAAGGAAGGGTCATGAAAACACCGAATATACCAGACCATAAAGTGGATTTAAAGGGGGAAACGTACTCCATTGCTTTTTTGGACGCAATGGAATAAAGGCCCCATATGATGACGGCGATAATCATATAAACATCACCAATGTTAAAATGGAGATGCAGCACACGGCTGATATCGCCGTGTGTCATGACGATTAGGACACCTCCTAGTGAAAGGACCATTCCCATAATTTGCTGTTTGTTTAAGCGTTCTTTTAATAAGAAGAAAGACGCAATGGCGATGGAAATCGGATTTAGCGTCGAAAGTAGTCCCACGTTATCTGCACTTGTATGATCTAATGCAAGAAACAGAAAGAAATTGAATAATAGCACGCCCGTCAGACCCATTAAAATCAAGGGCCATAATGCTTGTTTAGGAAACGAAAGCGATTTTTCTTTCCACCATACATACGGTAACAAACAGAGCACAGCAATGACCCATCGTAATTCTGTCAGTAATAATGGAGAGGCATGTGGCACGAGAAACTTGCCTGATACAAAATTTCCTCCCCATAACATACTGGTAATCAACAACAATATGTAATACATTGGCTGCATCGAGTATCACCCCTTATCTCCCTTCCATATTACTTCGAAACCCTAAATAAATCCACCTAAAGAATGTGACATAAGTAAAAAAACGCTATGTCACATTCTTTACGTATAAGCCTTTTTTAAGGATTCAAGGAAGAAGGGGCCGTTAATGTTAAAAGTAAAATTGACTCTCTCTAGCATGATAGCTTTTTACCTTATTTATGCTTTCTATTCTCCGTCTGGAGCTACTGACTTACAAAGGTTTATCTAATTGGATAGCGCTAACGGAGTGCTGTCCAATTAGGTCTCGAAACGTCGACAGGGTTGCAGAGCAACCCTGTCGACGTTTCGAGATAGATTTTATTGTCGGATGATAGAGTAGTTTTTGTCGAGTGGAATTTTTTGAAATTTATGTGAAATTTTCTTGTTGTTAAAATATGTTGATGTAATAAGTTTTTTCACCAATCACTTTACAACTATTTAAAAAAATAATTAAAAAAAATGTCTATTATTGCGAGTCTATTTACATATTTAGTAGAATTTGTAATAATGCGTTAGGGGGTTATTTTCTGATTAATAATAAGGGAGGACATCCATGTGTTTTTTTATAAGAAACACAGTAAGGCAGAGACTTTACTGATTGAAATTGTTCAAAAACGCCAACAAATGATGACAATAGCGGAAGAAAAAGGGTTTACAAACATAGAAACAATTAAGTGCAGTCAAGAACTTGACGAACTTTTAAATATATATCAACAGCTGTTAGCAAAAAAGGAAAAACAAAAAGGTTTTTTTCATTTCTAGTCAAACCGTTTGCCATGCAAAAGCTTGGTTAAATGAAAAAGAAGTCCCGTCTAAACAAAGCAAGGATTCATGACGGCTCTGGATTAACCTTCACATGCCCATACAGACGAGACTTCTTTCTATTGATTTCTAAATACATGAAAAGCTATGAACGGTTGATATTCTGCATCCAAATCACTTCACCATATGTTGCTTCTGCTTCTAATTTGTCCTTTTACACCTTCGTTTTAAAAGAGATTAATAAGGAAAATCATAAACAATAATCCAATGATAAAAGAATAGGTAGCAAACCGCTCATTTCCATCTCCATGACTTTCTGGTATCAGTTCTTTATAAATAATGAATAACATGGCCCCGGCCGCAAAAGATAATCCATATGAAACAAGGGAACTGATATAGGATGTTAAATAAAAGCCGAGAAGAGAGGTGAAAATCTCTACAGTCCCGGTTAAGGTAGCGATAAGAAAGGCTTTTAGTTTGGTAATATTTTGTTGAACTAAAAACAGGGCAACAAGCAATCCTTCAGGAGCGTTTTGCAGTCCGATGGCAAGGGCGATTAAATTTCCCGTGTTTGCCGCGTCTGAAGCGTAACTTACCCCGACAGACAGCCCTTCCGGTAAGTTATGAAGGGTAATGGCTGCGATGATCAGCATGGCTTTTTCATCAAATTGAATTCCGCTTTTAGAATGCTCTAAATCGATGTGAGGAATGTTTTGCTCCAATAATGTCAAAGTTACGACGCCGAGCATTAATCCAATGGCAAGAGCGGTAAATCCTCCTGATTGTAGAGCCTCTGGAATTAAACTCATCGTAGAGGCAGCTGTCATAATGCCAGCTGTGAAAGCTAGCAAAATATCACGCCAGCGGTGAGTTAATGAATTATGCAAAAATAAGATAGGCAAGGCGCCCAGGCCTGTCGATAACGCAGACAGAATGCTTCCAATTAAAACTTCCTTCATACTTCTTCTCCTTTAAGTAAATTCCCATCCTTAATATTATAAAGATATGTATGAAAAACGTGGATTTGCACGAGAACGGCTTAAAAGAAGAAAAGCCGTTCTCGTGCACAAATCTTCATCCTATGGAATTTGATCAAAGAAATTTACTTCAAATTCATACGGTTTATTCAGCAGGTTCTTCCTGCTTATTTTGCGTTAAATATAATTCTTGAACGCGCTGAACGTGATCACTGACTTTATTGGATACTTGAGGAATGCCGTAGCCAATAAAAATAGGCGATGTGGCAAAGCGGGGGATAAGCTTAACCATGATGTCTCCGTCCATATAATAAAAGAACAAGTTATAGCTCGTACAACTGCGGTGAAAATGATTCAGTACATAGTGAGCAGCCATTTGAAGATATTGCGCGAAAATAGATAAGTCTTTTAACTCAGACAATATAACATTGAACTCAAAAAAACCGATGCGCGGCTTCGTCGACAGATTAAATTGTACAGAGTTGCGTTCTTCTATGATTAACCCTTCCAATTGATCGCGTGAGACCCGTTCGTATGCATTGATGTTTTTTAAGCCGACAATTTGCATGTGCGGGTGACGCAGGGACCCCCCTGACATTGGGCCATGATTTTTAAAGAACATAACAGATTCATATTCTTTGCTGTTTATCATATTCAGCCAATGCTTAATACCGAAAGAAAGAAGTCGTTGTAAATGCTCTATTGGATAGATGGATAGTTCAGATAGGCATTCATCGGTTTCAATAATGACAGTTTGAAATGCCTCCTGAAGAACAGGGAACTTATTTTTCAGCCAGATGATCGGACCGTCTTGATCAAGTATGTCGGTTAAGGATTTTATATCGCAAAACGGACAAGGGTGCTGGCGGTTAATGATCGTTTCAGGCTTTTGACCCGCGATGGATGAATTGAAAATGAGATGGGACTGTTTCATAACGTTCACCTTTTATCACTTTTCTTAACATTATCTCATCCCCAATATAAAAAGCCAACTTATTCGTTTTGTACTTGTGTTAAAATTTGGACAAAGGGGGAAAAAGAGATGGAGCAAGCAGTAGGAAAGCTTTTTAGTACAGAGATTTTGAATGAAGCTGCTTCCCAATTCGGGGCAGAGAAAGACACCTTAAAAATGTTGGGCGACTTTGAAAATTATGTGTATGAAGTGACAAGAGGAGAGAACTCCTATGTGCTTCGTTTAACGCACAGTTCACATCGGTCACGTGAGCAGGTAGAAGCGGAACTTGACTGGATTCTCTTTTTGAAAAGAAAAGGAGTGGAGGTGGCAGCACCTGTTTTATCGGCTCGTGGACAGTTACTTGAGCGCCTTACCGTACCCGAAGGAGAGTTTATTGTCAGCTTGTTTGAAAAGGCGCCGGGGTGTTTAATTCGTGTGGATGATGACCTGCAGTTTCATGAATCATTATTTTCTCAGTGGGGAGAAATGATAGGTAAAATGCACAACGCAACTCGTGCATATACACCTCGTGCTGGTGTAAATAAACGGATGGATTGGCAGGAAGAAGAGTTAGGAACGGCATGGAGGATTGCCGAAAAAGAACCGTTCTTAGCTGACAAAATAGAAAAACTTTTAAAGCAAATTCAAATATTGCCTGTAAATGAAAATGTATATGGTCTTATCCATACAGATGTCCACTCGGGGAATTTCTTTTTTGATGGAGAAACTATGACCATATTTGATTTCGATGATTGCTGTTATCATTGGTTCATTAATGATTTAGCCATTCCGCTGTTTTATTCATCTTTTTATCGACATCCAAAAGATGAACAGGAGAGACAAAAATTTGCACGACGCTTCTTTCGTTCTTTTTTGGTTGGTTATTTTCGACATTTCGAGTTGGACGAATGGTGGCTTGAGAAGCTGCCGCTTTTTTTAATGTTTCGCGACATTACTTTTTATGCCGCTTTGCGCTTAAAGTTAAGCGATAAAGATTTGACGCCGCGCGTAAAAGAAATGATTGCTGAGGTGAAAGGAAGAATTGAAGCGGAACGACCGGTAGTGGATATTGATTATCGACAAATCTGTCAAGATTTAAGTCTACATAAATAATTATGAGGTGAGTGCTTTTTACTCACCTCATATTATTTATGTATAAGCGGTAAGTGAATAGTAACTTCTGTTCCTTTTTTGACGATGCTATCGATAGAGATGGTACCATCGTACATTTCAATGATTCGTTTGCACACGACGAGGCCGAGGCCGGTGCCGGTGTCTTTTGATGTATAAAAAGGATGGAAGATTTTATGCAGTCGTTCTTTTGGAATCCCTTCTCCCGTATCTTTTACTTTAATGATACATTCATTATTTTGGGCGATAACCGAAAGCGTGAGGTTCCCTCCTCTTGGCATAGAATCAAGAGCGTTTTTTGTTAAGTTCAACAATACTTGCTTCACTTGATCCTTTGTACAGTGGATAAGAAGCGGCTTTAGAGGAAGAGAGACGATGAATTCGACATTATGCAAATGGGATTCTGACTCGATAATAGGCTGAAGTTCTTTAATGATTTCGCTGATGTTGTGATTTTGGCGATGCTCAGCTGTAGGTTTTCCGAGAACGAGAAACTCGCTTACGATTTGATTGATGCGATTGATTTCGGTTTGGATGACCGAGAAATAATATTGATCTTCTTCGTCCTGGTGTTTTTCGCTCAGAAGCGTAATAAGTCCTTTAATTCCTGTAAGCGGATTTCTTATCTCATGGGCAGTACTGGCTGCTAATGTTCCCACAAGTTCAATCTTTTGTGCTTCCGTTTGTATGCGTTCCTTTAATGATTGCCGTTTTAATAGCCAAATCTTTAGCACTAAAAATAGAATGCTGGTTGTGATACTCGAAGAAATTAAAGAAATGATAAGAATTGTGGCGATAGTTAAAGTAGAAATGGGTTGGGCAGCCACGGCAACTGACCATGGAATCCGATCTAAATAAGTTTCGGCTTTGCGTACAGCAGGTACATGCACGGTCTTGCCAAACTCCAAAATGTTCACTCTGTTTCGGTCAAATACTTGAATATCAGTTTCAGGAGTAAGTTCTGTCATAACGCTTGCCAAATAGTTCAGGCGCAGAACAGCAAGCAGAATCGCTTGAATATGATTATTCGAGTCTAAGACAGGAGTGGCAATTGTGACGATATAGCGGCCTGTGAGCCGCCCATAATATGCATTGGATATAGTTGTTAGCTTTGTCTCTAAAACGCTTTGGAAAAAATCGCGATCATACACATTTACCTGTTTTTGCAAGGGATGGGAACCGAACAGCATGTTTCCTTTAATATCACAAAAATATAAGCCGGATAGGCGTAAGTCGTTATGATGGGCTTTAGCCAAAATGGATTCGATATATTGATGGGATTCTTTTTTAGGATTAGACGTAAGAGCAATGGTTTCAATGCTTGTTACGGTTTCTCCGATAAAACGGTCCAAATAATTTTTATGAAAACTGGCCAGTTGCTGTGCATCCGCCATTCGTTCTGCCTCGAGCTGATGTATCCGAAATTGAGTCCATATACCGCTTATGATAACCGAGGGAAGGAGAACGATCAATAGATAGAGCTGTATCGTTTTCATTTTTGATTGAGAAGCAAAAGAGTGCATCATCGATAAAGTAAATCTCCTTATAAAATGGGTCCTTAGAAAAGCTTCTTTTTATTATAACAAAATCGGCATAATTCAAACATGAACGTACAAGGAGGTAGGAGTTTGTTCGGTTCGTTTGAGGCACACAGATGTGCAAATGAAGACGTTGCAACAGGACGTGGCGATCTTAGTCGGCCTTCTTTAATCAAGTCGCCTTCGCTTTTTTTGTTGTCCAGCTGCACGAGCCAGCTCCTACGGTCATTTGATTCCTTCCTACAGAAGCAAAAAGCGCTTCTTTGTCAGGAACTCTAATGCCCTATGGAGGAGAGCCATGGATGGCGGGGATTACAGCGTTGGTCACAGGACGTGACCGTTCTTAGCTGTAACTGGGCTCGTTCCGCTTTTCTTTGCACCCAGGGTTTGACAAATAAAAGCGTTTTTAGTACTATTATCTTGAAGTCGAGATACATGGTTTTGGGCCTAATCAAAGGCTTTTTTCTCGCTTTCTTCAAATGGGGATGACAGAGTATTTTAGAAAAAAGGGGTTCTCCCTAAAAGACTCTACATTGGCCAAGTTTTCTTTAAAGGATGAGGAAAAGATAATGAGTGAACAAATGACTAGAGAAGAATTAGATCAATCATTAAAGTTATTTATTGTGTTATCAAGAGCTCATCGCTCTATCAATGATCACGTTCATAAATTTATTCAGCAACACGACTTGAATCCAACTGAATTTGCGGTACTTGAGCTGCTGTATCATAAAGGCAGACAGCCGCTGCAGCAAATCGGCGGCAAAATTCTGCTTGCAAGCGGAAGCATTACGTATGTCATCGACAAGCTGGAGAAAAAAGAATTTTTGATGCGTGTTGCATGTCCAAATGATCGCCGTGTGACATATGCAGAAATTACGCAAAAAGGAAAAGACATGATTGAGAGCATGTTTCCAAGTCATGAGCAGCGCATCCATGAATTAATGTCTGTCCTAACGAATGATGAAAAAGCCGGATTGATTGAGTTATTAAAAAAACTCGGTCATTATGCAGACCAATACGTCCCTTCCGAATAAAAGAGCCCATTGGGCTCTTTTATTTTAGGAGTTCATTTTCAAAGCTTTAAGTCATATAGTAAGGCAAATATAAATAAGAAAGAGGGAAAGTAATGAAATTTCAAGACTATAAATATGAGCGCCCTGACCTTGGTCTGATGGAACAGCAGATCCAGGATGCCATCCAGCAATTTCAACAAGCTGCGAATGCAGAAGGACAGCATGAAGCAATTCGGACGATAAATGATATACGGGCTGAATTCGATACAATGTATAACATATGCCATATTCGTCACACGGTAGATACGGATGATGAGTTTTATCAACGAGAGCAAGATTTCATGGATGAAGCAGAACCTCATGTGCAAAGTTTTGTTAGCCGCTACTATGAAGTACTCATTAAGTCCCCTTTTCGCACAGAGCTTGAACAAAAGTGGGGAGCCCACCTTTTTGCATTGGCAGAAATGGAATTAAAAACGTTTTCATCTGAGATTGTGAAAGATTTGCAACATGAAAATAAATTGGGATCTGAGTATACCAAGCTGGTCGCTTCGGCCAAAATTTCGTTTGAGGGGGAAGAGCGCACGTTAGCGCAGCTGGGCCCTTTTTTGGAGTCGAGGGACCGCGATATGCGAAAACGTGCAGCAGAAGCGAGAATCCGCTTTTTTAAGGAACATGAAAATCGATTTGATGACATTTTTGATAAGCTGGTGAAAGTTCGCACGGCTATAGCGAAAAAGCTTGGATTCAACAATTTTGTGGAATTGGGTTATGCACGCCTGGCACGTACGGATTATAATGCTGAAATGGTCAAGATGTACCGGGCGCAAATCCATGAGCATATCGTTCCTCTTGTCGTTCAATTAAAAGAACGTCAACGACAAAGAATTGGAGTGGACCAGCTTAAGCATTACGATGACGGGTTCATGTTTGAAAGCGGCAATGCCGTACCAAAAGGAGATGCGAATTGGATTATTGAAAATGGAAAGCAGATGTATGAAGAACTGTCACCAGAAACAAAAGAGTTTTTCCACTATATGTTTGAAAAAGAATTGATGGATTTGACAGCCAAAAAAGGAAAGGCCAGCGGAGGATATTGTACATATATCGAAAATTACGAATCACCTTTTATCTTTTCAAATTTCAATGGGACATCTGGGGATATTGATGTACTTACACATGAAGCAGGCCACGCTTTTCAAGTTTATTCGAGCCGTCATGTAGACGTTCCCGAATATGTATGGCCGACTTATGAAGCGGCAGAAATTCATTCAATGAGCATGGAGTTTTTTACATGGCCATGGATGGAGCGTTTTTTTAAAGAGGATGCCGAAAAATATAAATTCAGCCATTTAAGTGATGCCGTTGTATTTTTACCATATGGGGTTTGTGTGGATGAATTTCAACATTTTGTTTATGAGCATCCGCAGGCCTCGCCGCAAGAGAGAAAAGAAATGTGGCGCCAGATTGAACAAAAATATATGCCTTATAAAGACTATGATGGGATTGATTATTTAGAAAACGGCGGATTTTGGCATCGTCAAATTCATATTTTTACAGATCCATTTTATTATATTGATTATACATTAGCTCAAATGTGCGCTTTTCAGTTTTGGAAGCGCAATCGGGAAAATCACGAGGCAGCTTGGAGCGATTATCTCTATCTTTGCCGACAAGGCGGAACCAAGCCTTTTACCCAACTTGTAAAAGACGCAGGCCTCATTTCTCCATTTGAACAGGGGTGTGTCCAGTCGGTAATAGGTGAGATCGAATCGTACTTAAATGGAATAGATGATCGACATTTATCTCGTATTAGCGGGTAGTAATAAGTAGCTAACCATCCGTGAGAGGGGAAGAAGATTCCCGCGGATGTAAGTTTCCTTCGTAAAATAAAACGCTCTTGTACAGAATATAAAAGATGAGTATAGATATAGAAAATTTTAAAATAATAGAAAAAAATCTTAAAGGAAAAAATAGTCTGAAAACCCATGGAAATCAAAGGATTTGCAATCATTATCTCGTTAAATGATGTAAGAAAATATGACACACAGGAGAAAAAAATTCCTCAAAACAGTTGACAATAGTTATGTAACAATAATAGAATTTTATTGTTATTGTATAACAACTTTTTGGTAATATTCTCCTTTAATACCAGAAAGTCCAAAAACAAAAATATACTATTTAGAAGGGGGAAAAAACATGAAGAACAAAAAGTTTATTGTTTCTTTTGTTTTAATGCTGAGTGTCATGATGGTATTAGCTGCCTGCGGCGGTGCCAAGCAACAGCTTAGCATTGTAACAGGAGGTACAGGCGGTACATACTATCCACTTGGTGGATCCATGGCAAATATTATTTCAGAAAATACTGATGCTGAGGCAACAGCACAAGCGTCCGGGGCATCAGCGGAAAATATGCAAACATTGAGTGCCGGCGATGCGGATATCGCGTTTACACAAACAGATATTGCGAGTTATGCGACTGAAGGAAAACTAATGTTTGACGGCAAACCGATTACAAATATTAAAGCAATCGGTACGCTTTATCCGGAAACGATTCAAATCGTGACATTAAAAGGAACAGGCATTCAAAAGGTTGAAGATTTAAAAGGCAAAACGGTATCTATCGGAGCTCCTGGGAGCGGTACTGCAGCAAATGCCGAGCAAATTTTAGAAGTTCATGGCATGACAATGAAAGATGTTGAAGTGCGCAACCTTTCTTTTGATGAGTCAACAGAAGGGATCCAAGACGGAAGCATTGATGCGGCGTTTATTACAGCAGGTGCGCCAACAGGAGCTGTTGAAGGGTTATCGGCTACACAAGAAGTAAACATCGTTCCAGTCGCCGACGATAAAATCCAAGCATTGATTGAAAAATATCCTTATTACGTTCAAGATACTGTTCCAGCCGGCACATACAAGCTGCCTGCAGAAGTGAAAACAGTAGCTGTTCAAGCGATGCTTGCCGTAACAGACGAATTGGATGAAGAACTTGTCTATAATATTACGAAATCAATTTTTGAAAACACAGATAAAATTACTCATGCTAAAGGTAAATTGATTAAGGCTGAAAATGCGGTGGAAGGTGCGGGTATTCCATTCCATCCAGGTGCTGAAAAGTACTTTAAAGAGCAAGGCGTATTAAAATAATCTTTCCGGTTTCAGTCAGAAACAATGACACCCCTTCTTTTATGAAGGGGTTTGTCATCGTTTGGGCATGATATGGGAAGTAGAGGAATATGATGAAAAAAATATGGATTGCTCTTTTATCCGTCATGATAGGCGCTGTGTTTGTTCCTATTCAGAGAGTACTCGTTTTCGAATATGAAAATACGGGAAAAGTGCTCGGGTATATGGAAATAGGAGAAGAGATGACGTTTGCTGTAAAGTATACGCATTCTATTCATCTGTCAGATGTAATTGAGACGTATAAACTTAATGAGGATGGACAAATTGTTCAACAGCAGCTGGAGTATGAAGATTTTGCAATCGGGATGCCTTCAGACGCCCAGGGAAATGAAACATTTGTCGAGAAAGACGGGCGATATATGATCACGAATATGAATCGTGTCTTCAATCATGTCGATTTGCGGATCGGACAAGTAGTAGCCAATCATACTCTTATATATAGAAAGCATCAGATTCCGCTTTCTAGTTTTGTAAAAGAAGGAACATGGATTCGCATAGATTATCGTTTAATCAACTTATGGGAAATGTTGGAAGGAGTGAACATACTTGAGCAAAGATAAGGTAAACTATGAAACCCTTTCTGAACAGCAGCAACAAGAAATTTTAGAAAAGTATGATCCGGAGGCAAATACAAGGAAATTTACTGGTGTCCTTGCCTGGATTGCTTATGGAGGTCTGCTCGCTTTCTCGTTGTTTCAATTATATACAGCCATTTTCGGGGTGTATACAGCGCAAATTCAGCGTTCGATCCATTTAGGATTTGCTCTTGCGCTAATTTTCTTGCTGTTTCCGGTTTCAAAGAAAAAGGAATTAAAAGGAAAATTACAAATAGCTTGGTATGATGCCGTTTTAGCTTTAGGCGGTATGGTAGTCGGCTCTTATTGGCCGCTGATGATTAATGACTTAGTGAATCGTGTTGGTCAAGTCACTACTCTGGATTTTGTGGTAGGATTGCTGGCCATTGTTCTTGTGTTAGAAGCGACTAGGCGCGTGGTTGGCCTTCCAATTACGATTATTGCAATTGTTTTCTTATTATACGGTTTATTCGGCCCTTACATGCCGGGCTTTCTGGCACATCGAGGCCTAACATTGGAACGCCTTGTGCAAACGATGTTTTTTACAACGGAAGGAATTTTAGGTACACCATTAGGCGTGTCCTCTACCTTCATTTTCTTGTTCCTCTTATTTGGTGCGTTTCTTGTAAAAACAGGTGTGGGTCAGTATTTTAATGATTTAGCGTGCTTTATTGCTGGACGTCGCATTGGCGGTCCGGCAAAAGTAGCAATCTTCTCCAGTGCACTTCAAGGAACCATTTCAGGAAGCTCTGTGGCGAACGTTGTAACATCGGGCTCATTTACGATTCCAATGATGAAGAAGCTGGGCTATCGCAAGGAATTTGCCGGAGCGGTTGAAGCGGCAGCATCGACGGGCGGTCAGTTAATGCCTCCAATCATGGGTGCGGCGGCCTTCTTAATGGTAGAGTTTATTGGGAATGGAATCACGTATTGGGATATTGCAAAAGCAGCAGCAATTCCAGCGTTGTTATACTTCACGGGAATTTGGATTATGACGCACTTTGAAGCAAAGCGTATCGGTTTAACTGGATTACCGGATGAAGAAATTCCGAAAAAGGAAGAAGTTTTAAAGAAAATTTACTTGCTTGTTCCGATTTTAGCGATTATCGGCTTGTTAATGTCTGGTATGAGTGTGACGCGTTCAGCTTTAATTGCCGTAGTCATAACGATTATTGCCAGTTCATTTAGCAAAGAGACAAGAATTGGTGTTCGTGACTTTTTTGATGCGCTTGTGGATGGAGCGCGTACAGCTCTTGGTGTAGCAGCGGCAACAGCGGCAGCCGGGATTATTGTCGGAGTGGTAACGAAAACGGGTCTGGGGCTAAAATTGGCCAACGGATTAGTGGGACTTGCAGGCAACTCGATTCTTTTGACAGCTGTATTTACGATGATTGCAGCGTTAATTTTAGGAATGGGTTCACCGACAACGGCCAACTATGTTATTACATCCACCATTGCGGCACCAGCTCTCATTTTATTGGGTGTACCGGATTTAGCGGCTCATTTATTTGTATTTTACTTCGGTATCATTGCAGATATCACACCTCCAGTAGCACTGGCAGCTTTTGCGGCATCAGGCGTATCTGGAGGAGAACCGATTAAAACAGGGGTTCAATCTGCCAAGCTCGCTATTGCAGCCTTTATTATTCCATATGTATTCATTCTGTCTCCGCAGCTCCTTATGATTGACACAACAGTGTTCGGAACGCTGTGGGTTGTTGTCACTTCTGTGACGGGAATGCTTTCCATTGGTGCAGCTATGGTAGGATTTTGGTTCCGTAAACTTCACTGGATCGAGCGTATGCTGGCTATCGTTGCAGGACTCATGCTCATTATCCCTGAAGGATTTACAGATGTGGCCGGCATCGTATTGTTCGGTTTATTATTGGCAGCTCAAATTTTCTATAAAGGAAATAATAATGATAATCAAGGAAAACCTCTTGAAGCTTAAAGTTTCAAAGGGCATTCTTAAAAGCCTATCTTTTACAGAAGATAGGCTTTTAATTATAAATATTATGGATGGAGGTTTTTCAATTGAAGGATTCAAGGGCTGATTTGATATTGCATCCAGTCCGGATTCGGATTATCCAAATATTGTTAGGTAAAGGAAGGCTGACTGCCCAACAAATGAGTGAAGCGATGCCGGATGTTCCACAAGCTTCGTTGTATCGTCACATAAAAAAGCTGGCTGATGCAGGGTTTATCATCGTTGTCAATCAAACTCCTATTCGGGGAACGGTAGAAAAAACATATGCATTGGCAGAAAATAAGGAACAAATTACACCGGAAGAGTTGCGAAATATGACAAAAGAGCAGCATATGTATTATTTTTTGCGCTTTATGGCTGCTGTAATGGGTGATTTCGAAAGGTATGTAAGTCAAGAAGGTTTTGATTTTGAAAAAGACGGGGCAGGATATCGCCAAGTCACGCTTTTTTTATCAGATGAGGAATTCATGGAGTTTGTGCAAAAGATGGGAAAGATCATCATGGAGGCCCTTCCAAATGTCCCTTCGAAAGAGCGCCATGCCCGGACGTTTACGTCTATTTTAACAAGCGAAGTGAAGCGAGAAGATTAATAAAGAAGCTCGCTTCACTCTTTTGTATTTAAGCAGGTTTATAAAGGGTAGTGTTCTATCAGTGAATATGAACTGTGATCGTCTAGATTCAAGCTTTTGATTAATTATCCTCTCAACATGTAAACGAGCAGCTGACCTAAATGGATAGCGTTGCGTTTTTGATTTTCGTGTATTCCTTCGTATTTGTTTTCCTTCCATGTTCTGTATTCCAGTTTATAAATCATATTTGCCTCATAATCATTCATGAACATCTCTGTTCACACTCCCATCAACGTTTTTATTCTGTAAGTTAAGTATAATTGGGAAATATTTCTTATTCATGAGAGGAGAGAGGGAAGAAGAGGTACAGATTTTGCATGAAAAAAATTCCTTCTAAAGTCTGATTAACTTAATTAAAGGCTATGTTAAAGTCTGGTGTTAATTTTCGACTCATTCGTAAGAAATGGCCATTTCTTACGAATGAGTCAAAAATAGTGGAAAACAACATGGTTCTTTAACAGAGCTTACTTAATTGAAAGAAAGCATCGTTTGAGTACTCTTGGCGGCAGCGTACTCAAACGATTATATAGAAGCAGAGAGCGCTTTATCTGTAAGTAATGGAAGAGAGATTATAACAGTTGTTCCTTGGTTAGATCCGCTGGAAATGTTTATTTTTCCTTCGTGCTGTTCAATAATTTTATTTGTTACCATTAGACCAAGGCCTGTACCTTGCTCTTTTGTGGTGAAAAACGGTTTATGAATCATAGATAACAAGTGCTCGGGGATTCCAATGCCAGTGTCTTTTAAGGTGATATGTACATAGCACTGCTGATTATCCAAGACGGTCGAAAGAAAGAGATCTCCGCCATTTGGCATGGATTCAATGGAATTTTTAATAAGATTAATGAACACTTGCTTTAATTGATTGCTGTCACACAGGAGCTTAACATCATCTTCTAATGACTCCACCGTTAAATGAATATTATGTAAGCGAAACTCTGTTTTAAATAAGGTTAAGACATCATTTAAAATAGCAGTGATGGAAGAGCTGGACATTTTGCTGGTTTGAGGCTTGGCGAGCACTAAAAATTCTCCGATCACATCATTGACTCTCTCTAATTCAGATAACATGATAGATGTATAAGTTTCATATTTGGGATTATCTTCGTGGATGAGCTGAACAAAACCTCTGATGGAAGCGAGAGGATTACGAATTTCATGGGCGATGCTCGCTGCCATCTCACCGGCTAATGTGAGCTTATCTGCATTACGTAGTGATTGATCCAGCGCTTTCTTTTCTTCTTGTGTGAAACGCAATTTTTCTTTTGCTTTTTTTTCATTTTCATAGGCAGTTTCCCAGAGCTCATTTGCAAACTTAGCATAAAAGAGAAGAAAAAACATACATAAAACAGCAAACAAGATAAAATAAACAAAATCCGTTTCCACAATCTCCGAAAAAATTTGCGTGGAATTGGTGACATAAAAATAGGTAAGAAGAAGAATGCACAGACAACCGGAAAAGATGATGGATATATAGTTATGATAAATGGCACAGAAGATGATTCCGAAAATAAGAAAGAAATAGTTGACTAAATATGGGTAATAAGTAAGTAAATAAGCCATATATGCATAATAAAATAAGATATAGATGAACATGGTAGCGTGGGGCAGAACTTTTATTCTATATAGAAAAATATATAAAAATAGTAAGATAAATAATCCTACAGGAGGCCAAAACATAGTCATGTCTCCGTCTTCCCACATGTAAATAGCAGCATCAACCAAATAAAAACAGGTCAGTAAATTTAATAATAATTTATTTCTTTTATCAATCAATTGCACTTTAGACATTAGAAATCATTTCCTCTATTTCCAGCATTAATTAGTATCTTCCTTATTTATAAACTATTTTTCTAAAGTTGTCGAGAACTGTCGTATACTATAACAGTCTTGTATGAGAATAGAAATCAGGAAATATATAGGAAATGTTAAAACATGAAGCTAGTGTAAAGGTTATGTTATAAAATGGTAAAAAGCCCCTTTTAATGATAGACATCTCATATAATCAAATCAGAGCCGTATATGAATGTTAAACGGCTAAATATATGGAATGAATCGAGAGGAGAACAGATGATGAATAAAAGTTTAATGCTCAAATTATTCGGTTCTTTGCTTGCCATCTTCTTACTTACAGCTTGCGGACAAGATGCAGAGCAACAAGAAGAAACAGATATGGAAGAACAGCAAGAAGAAACAACCGAGGAAACACCTGAAGAAGCTGAAGAATCAACAGAGCAGTAAGCATTATTATCTACTCCTAAGATTTGCATAAGGATAACTTATAAATGAAGAGGCTGATCGGTGAGCATGTTTTTATGCTTACTGGTCAGCCTTTTTTCAATATTTTTTGCCTCTTAAAACCATACTATGTTCAGAGGTGAAGAATATGGATCGACTGTTATCTCATAATGATTCGGATGGGGCTCCGGACCATCCATGACCATGTGGATGTGTCTCAAGTTGCGGGCCAATATGGAGGAGGCCATACGAAGGCGCCAGGCTGCTCTTTGAAAAGAAATTATTCCGCATGGCTTGTAAGGGACGAGATTTTAGTCCAATATCTGATGGATTATATGAGAAAGAGGATGACTTGCAAGATATACAAAAGCATACTTTTTGAGTCCTTCTCCTGAAAAGGACCCGTCATGGAAATCCAGTAAAATCAAGGATTTAGGGACGGGTCCTTTCAGTAAAAAGTCATTTTTATGGTCTATTTAGAATTGATGGAACCTTTCTTTATTGCCTAGTTGCGGCTCCTAGCTCGTTGTGGAAAAGATGATTGCTTTCATAAGGCAAAAAGCGCCTTCTGAATCAATCTCTATTTCCTTCACGAGCTGAACAGTCGCCTCCGCTTTTCTTGGTTAGCGTACAACAATTTCATTGTTTTCAACGTCTACTGCTACTTCTTTTATGTCGCCTTGATCTAAAATCAAATCAGTAATGCGGTCTTCAAGCTGTTCTTGGATTACACGGCGAAGCGGACGGGCACCGAATGCCGGATGGTAGCCGAGTTCGGCTAACTTTTCTTTCGCTTCATCTGAAACAGTCATTATAATGTTTTGCTCAGTTAATGTTTCTTGCAAATCTTTTAGCATTAAGTCCACAATTTTTACAAGATTGTCTTTCTCCAGGTGATTGAATTCGATAATCGCATCAAAGCGGTTCAGGAATTCCGGCTTGAAGTAGGAAGAGAGTGAATCAAGCACAGATGTTTGTTTTACCGCATCATTTGCTTTTTCGAAACCAACCGTAATTTTCTTCGCACCGACACCTGCGTTACTTGTCATAATAATAACCGTATCTTTAAAGCTTACTGTGCGGCCCTGGCTGTCTGTTAAGCGGCCGTCCTCTAAAATTTGCAAGAACATGTGCTGTACGTCCGGATGCGCTTTTTCGATCTCGTCTAACAGAATGATGGAGTACGGATTACGGCGTACTTTTTCTGTTAATTGTCCTGCTTCGTCATGACCGACATAACCAGGAGGAGAACCAATTAATTTTGAAACGGAATGTTTCTCCATGTATTCACTCATATCAAGACGAATCATCGCATCTTTCGAACCGAACAATTCTTCAGCCAATGTTTTCGTTAATTCTGTCTTGCCGACACCTGTTGGTCCGACAAACAGGAATGAACCAATCGGACGGTGTTTCGCTTTTAAACCGGCACGAGAACGACGAATGGCTTTGGCTACTTTTTCAACAGCTTCACCTTGAGCTATCACTTTATTTACTAGGTTTTCAGCCAAGTTTTTCATTTTGGTCGTTTCATTTGCTTGAAGTTTACCAACAGGAATACCTGTTTTCTTCTCAATAATAGCTTCGATGTTGTGGACATCTACTACAGCCTTTTTCTCGTCTTTGTTTTCAAGGCGTTTTTCTAATGAAGCCTCTTCATCGCGCAGTTTGGCAGCTGTTTCATAGTTTTCTGCCTTCAGTGCTTTTTCCTTTTCAATTGCAATTTCTTTTAAGCGTTCTTCAATTTCGCCGATGTTCGATACACCAGCTTGTAAGTTCATTTTTGAACCGGCTTCATCTAATAAATCGATGGCTTTATCAGGTAAGAAGCGATCTTGAATGTAGCGGTGTGACAATGTGACACATGCTTTTATGGCTTCTTCTGTATAACGTACGGCATGATAGTCTTCATATTTGCGTTGAATGCCTTTTAAAATGTCAATTGCCTGCTCTACTGTCGGCTCATGCACCATTACTGGCTGGAAGCGGCGCTCCAAAGCAGCATCTTTTTCAATGGCACGGTATTCTTTTAATGTTGTAGCACCGACTAATTGAAGTTCACCGCGCGCTAACGCCGGTTTTAAAATGTTGCCTGCATCCATTGAGCCTTCTGCAGCACCAGCTCCGACCAGTAAGTGAATTTCATCAATAAACAAGATGACGTTTTTCCGTTTTTGCAATTCAGCGATTAGCTGCTGCATACGCTCCTCGAATTGACCGCGAATACCGGTATTGGATACTAATGAAGCGACATCTAATAAATACACTTCTTTATTTAAAAGCTTAGAAGGGACATTACCTTCTATGATTTTTAATGCTAATCCTTCTACAATGGCCGTTTTACCAACACCGGGTTCACCGATCAATACAGGGTTGTTTTTATTGCGGCGATTTAAAATCTCGATGACGCGTTCTACCTCTTCGTCTCGGCCAATGACAGGGTCAATTAACCCGGCTTTGGCTGCGTTTGTTAAATTGCGTCCAAATTGATCTAAAAAACCACCGCGGCCGCTACCATCTGGCTTTAGTTGAGCGGCTTGTGCCCCTTGATGCGGCGCTGCCATCTGTTGGCCGGCCAATTGTTTGAATAAATCATCAAATGACATATTCATAAAGCCCTCTCCCAATCCAGACGGAATTTTATTTTCAGCTTTTAATGTTTGGTAGCATGTAGGGCATAAATAATATTGTTGTTTATCGTTATTGAATTGAAGAGTGAAGTGAACAGTTGCTTGTCGATGTTGACAGTTTTGACAAATCATTGCTCATAACCTCCTTAAAATATTTAATTCGCATGTATGTTGCTTTTGACTTTGACTTTATTTGACCTTTATGAGGTCATTATACTTTGACCTTTTTTGACTTTCAAGTTTTTCGCATAAGAAATTTATGGAAATCATGTTGTATCAAACGGAATAGTTTATTAGTGCTTTGTAATCGTCGAAGTTAGTTTTTTAACATAGTAAAGTTATAGCTTAAACAAAATGATTTAATTATATAAAAGATTTCTAAACATTCAGTGATTTCCCTGAAATTACGCGTAATTTATCCTATCTATTAAACATATAAACAGCCAGTCTGTCATTGACGAATAGAGGGGGAAACGTTATACTTATATTCATCACTTAACTGCACAAAAGCGTAAAAGCGTTTAAGTAAAAAAGTACGGAAGGAACTTATATATGAAGAAGCAATTATCATTCCAGCAATCATTCTTTATTGTTTTACTCATTCTTTCATTTATCTTTGTTTCATTATTTCTCTTAAAAGTAGAACCGCATATTCCATTGGTCATGAGCCTTATCGCTCTTTCTATTATTGGGCGTATGTACCAATTTCGTTGGAAGGAAATAGAGCATGGTATTGTGGAAGGGATTAAGCTGGGAATTCAGCCGATTATGATTTTAGCTCTCATCGGTATGCTCATCGCCGTTTGGATGGCAAGCGGAACTATTCCAACTATTTTATCGATCGGATTTGAGTGGATTTCGCCGACTTATTTTTTAATTAGTTCTTTATTTATTACCATTATTGTTTCCACTTTTACAGGAAGTACTTTCACTACGGTAAGTACGGTAGGGGTGGCATTAATGGGAATTGCGACGGCTGTAGGGATTCATCCTGGCTTGGCTGCCGGCGCCATTGTATCAGGGGCAGCATTTGGGGATAAGATGTCTCCATTATCCGATACGACTAACTTCGCATCCGGTATTGTCGGAGTCAAATTGTTTGCGCACATTCGCCATATGCTTTGGACGACAGTACCGAGCCTGGTGATCACGGCAGCTATATTCTTGATTATTGGGTTAAATGCAGATCGAAGCAATTTGCGCTATGAAGAAATTGAAACGGTAAAAACCGTGTTAGCGAATCAGTTTCACATTAGCGGCTGGTCCCTTATTTCACCTTTGCTGGTTTTACTTCTTTCAATTAAAAGAGCAGAAGTGGTGCCTACATTGATAGCGGGAATCGTTTCAGCTTTCATCACGGCTTTGGCCATTCAGCCTCAGTTTGCTTTGCCTGATTTATTAGGAATGCTTCAAAATGGCTTAAAAATTGATTCAGGAAATGATATTGTCAACGGTATTGTGAATCGAGGCGGCTTACAGTCGATGATGTGGTCTATTTCTCTTGTGATGATTGCTCTTGGACTTGGCGGAGTCATGCGCGAGTTGGGAATTGTACAAGCTTTACTTGATGGTTTGACGAAAAAAATCAAACGAAAAGGAGATGTCATTTTTTCGACAGCGATGTCTTCTATTGGTGTGAATGTCATTACAGGAGAGCAATATTTGTCGATTTTATTGCCTGGGCAAACTTTTCAGCCATTGTATAAAAAATGGAATCTTTCTTCCAAAAATTTATCACGTACGTTAGAAGATGCGGGTACGCTCGTTAATCCTCTTATCCCATGGGGAGTGAGCGGTGCGTTTATCGCTCAAACATTAGGGGTTCCAGTAGTGGAATATGCTCCGTATGCCTTCTTCTTATTGTTATGCCCAATCGTTTCGATTGTATTAGGATATTCAGGTCTTGGAGTAAAGCAAAAAGACATTCCTCATAAGAAAGCGGCTTAACGACAATCGCCCTCTCATTTGCCTTTTGGCATGGAGCAGGGCGATTTTTTTATAAGCAAAGATACACTTTTCAAAACAGGGTGTTTTTTCAAGTAAAGGAAAGTATTTAAAAGAGAAGACAGGCGTTCGTGAGTATAAACTATGTGTATCCATCTAGAAGTGTCGAGTTATGAAACGGAACATACATACAAATAGATGGTAAGCATCTGCTTAATTATGGTCCAAAAGCCAAAAGCAATAATCTTTTAGAAAAGTGCTTAAAATCAAGTTTTATTCAGCAATGGGGGAACTTTGGATGAAGAAATTTGGAATAATGATGCTTGTGACAGTCCTAACAGTCGCTTTAACCGCTTTCTTCTCAAAATCAGATGACATGATTATGGAGAAAATGCCCCTGCGATCTCCATACGCCCATGATGTCGATATTTATAAACTTACGTATATGAGTGATGGTTTAAAAGTAAAAGGTTTTTTACTTAAACCAAAAGAAAGTAAAGGGAAGCTTCCATTACTTGTATATAATCGGGGCGGAATGAATGACTATGGCTCTGTCAATAATAAAAGGCTTTTATATTTATCATCCTGGGCCCAAAAAGGATATGTGGTGGTGACAACTCAATACCGCGGGAACGGTGGAAGTGAAGGGAAAGAAACGTATGGGGGAAATGATGTTAACGACATTATCAATTTGATTCATCACGCAGAAAAATTACCCTATGTTCACCCTGCACAAAAAGTGGTGATTGGCTATTCGCGAGGTGGTATGATGACTTACTTATTGATGAAAAATGGGATCCATTTTAATGCGGCAGCAGTCGTGTCAGGGATTACAGATATGTTTCAATTTTATGATGGACGGGGGGCAAACGTGAAAAAAGAATTGAGGAAGATGGTAGGCAGTCCGGAAGCAGAGAGGAAAAAATATAAAAGTCGTTCCGTTGTCTTCTGGAGTGAGAAAATCAATTCTCCCCTCCTTATTTTACACGGTACAAAGGATAAAAAAGTTCATTATTCGCAGGCGGAAAAGCTGGTAACCAATTTGAAGTCGCTAAATAAAGAGTATAAATACGTATTGTATGAAGGGGACGATCATCCATTAACCCAACATTTTAACGAGTATAATCAAGAAATAGAAAAGTGGTTTGCCATCCATTTGCCGAAAAGATTCTCTACTTCCCATGAATAATTAAGGTTTTGCCCTATAAGCCCATGCATATAAGAAGTAGGAAAAAATTTCCTGCTTCTTATATGTAGTTTATTAATTGAAAATCTGTCATGTGGATTCAGAGATATCAATCGTAATGGGTGATTGGGTTTGCTCATGCTTCCATTGCTTATATTGCTCTAAGTCTGATTGAATATGTTTTACAGCATACGCAATAACGGCAGCATCATCGACAAGTCCGATTCCCATGAGAAAATCGGGAACAAAGTCCACAACTGATACAAAATAAAGAAGCGTGACTGCAATCGTCATAAGGGAGCGTTTTGGAACATGCTGATATTCTCCTTTTAACCAATCTCGAAACATGTCGAATGTGAGCTCTAAGTTTCGAACTGATTCCCCAATAATTCCGTCGTTTTGCTTTGCTTTTTCAATCGCTTGCTGGAGGAGCTTCTTGACTTTATCGGTGTTTTGCAACAGTTTTTCCGCTTGTGGTCTATAATTAATAAATACTTGCTCTATGTTTTCTTTTTTCCACATAACTTCTCCGTCCTTTATTGTATTGTTTATCCTGTTTATAGGGCAGTCAAATCTTTGGTGAACAAAGAATGAAGCCGCCCGTCAACATCTTATAAGTAGTATACCTAAAGATTGAAAATGATTTCAATGAACAGTCGCCTCCGCTTTTCTCATTGTCTAGCTCCGGCTCCTAGCTCGCTGTGGAAAAGATGATTGCCCTCATAAGGCAAAAAGCGCCTTCTGGGTCAATCCCTATTTCCTTCACGAGCTGAACAGTCGCCTCCGCTTTTCTCATGTAAAAGGCAATATGTATAAAAGCAATAAATCAAAGACTGCATGGGATGCGACTATAGTATATATATTTCGTGTTTTTTCATATAGCCATCCCCAGTAAATTCCGCCCGCAATGGCTGCAAGGATGAGCAAGGGATTAAAGGAATAGAGGTGGACGCTTGTGTAAAGGCACGTTGCAAGCAAAATGCGTTTGATGGTACTGAATCCGCCTAAGACGTTTTTTTGGATAAAAGAGCGCCAAAAAAATTCTTCGCCAGCAATAATCAACCATATTAATGCGTGCTGCCAGCAAACGGATGGTCCAATGGAGTCATATAAATCATGTACATACTCTTTGATGGGAAGAGGCGTATGAATGAGCAGCCAATATCCGAACGCGAATACCCCATATAAAAATAATCCCGATAAAATTCCTATTATGAATTGCTTTATCGTCATACGGCGAGGAAGGGGGACGGTCATGGAGACGGCAATAAGTATGATATATAAAAGCGGGAACAAAATCCAAAACCATTGATCGCTGGTAAAAACTACAAAAAAAGAAAAGTGGATCGCAAGGAACATTAAAATAATGCGTTTAGTTAATAGCATTCACGGAAATCCTTTCATTAGTCTTCTAAGTATAATTATACTTCCCAGTGCCATCCTAGTATATGAAGAAACATCTTACAGGAAAGGACGAGCAGCATATGACACAATCTAAAAGCCAACAGGAACGTCAGTGGACAGTAAGAAAACAATCTCAAAATCCTCATGGGAAAGTGAAGTCTTTGGAAGAGTTAGCGGAAGAGACAGCTCCACAGCTAAAAAATAAATAAAGAGTATGAATCCAAAGGTATGAAACATACCTTTGGATTCATACTCCGGAAAGGACTTTGTCACATTCCTGACATGTCAAAAACGATGCCTGCTTTCCTAGACAGGAGATTTCTCTGTTTTGTCGAATTCATAAGGGGCAAACAGCAAGGAAAGAAGGAACAAAAATGGGGAAATGGATTCTTTTAGCAGGGGTGCTTTTAGCTGGCAGTGCCGTCAGTCTTCAAGCTTCCATTAATGGAACGCTTGGAAAAAAATCGGTTCAATTGAAGGGGCATTTGTCTCTTTTGCCGTTGGAACATTGGCTTTATTGATGATTATGTTGTTTTTTGGAAAAGGAAATATTCTCTCAATGTTCCAAGTGCCAAAATGGAGCTTAACGGGAGGGTTACTTGGTTCTATTTATGTGGTCCTGTCCGTGATTTCCGTTCCAAAGCTTGGTGTAGGAACAACGATTGTAACAGTCATAGTGGGACAAATTGCAATGAGCATGCTGTTGGATCACTTTGGTTTGTTTGGCAATCCGCGTATTTTGCTCGATGGCTCCCGTCTTTTAGGACTGGCGCTTTTATTTATTGCGCTTTATTTAATTTTTAAAGGAGGAACAAAAATCGGCTAGATATAATGGGGGATGAGTAAAAAGCACTCATTCCCCATTATATCTAAAAGACTCGAATGTAAGATAAAAATCTGAGCATACAGTAAAAACGATGAGCGGCAATTCTTTATTTCGGAGCTGCACATTCCAAATGAATTTAAGGAGGCTATATTACCTAGTTAAGGGTAATATAGCCTTTTTTTAAAAAGGGTAAACTTAATTTTTATAGTAAAATAGATTCTATTTTACTGTTATCGGAATTTTTTTCTAAAAATGGGTTTTAAATCTTTTTTCTCAAGGTAAAAAACAAATAGTTTATTTTTTATAAAAAATTACAAAAAAGGAAGCTAAATTCCTATAAAGTGTAATAATGCTAAATTTTCAGAAATTAATATATTGATGTAACCGTATTCTTTTATGTTTAGAAAGATCAATTGTTTGTAGTGAATGTTAATCAATACGGAAGATGATAAGAGATATTCCCGAGAGAGAGCAGGCAAAATGCTGCTTTAAAATGGAGAGAAACAGCAAAATTTCTACTAAGAAGTGAAAAAAAGCCTCCTGCGAATGGAATGTTAATTCACCCTTAATTTGTCCTATGACTATTAACCTTAGTACTTGAGCAAAAAATGGAAAATGATGAAAAAGAGGGAGAACGTATATATGGGGGCAGTCGGTGCTACATTGCTTTTATTTATAGGAGTATAGTAACTTTTTACATAGTTAAACTATTAAAATTGACATAACTGTGAACAAATGTTCAAGGAGAGGTATTTATTCATGCTAGAGTCCAAGCGTAAAGCCCTTATTTTCTTATCATTATCTTTTTTATTGGCCGTTACAGCCGGCATCTTGTTTTTAGTAAAAGTGAAAGATTTAAACACAGATCTTGGAGGAAGGACGAAGGTATATGTTGCTGCTGCTGATATAGCTTCGAGAACACCTATTAAGCCGGGGCAGGTAAGGACGGTGGAGCTGCCCAATCGTTTTGTTATAAAAGATTTCCATGTAACGGATGTCAGCAGGTTAGTAAACAAAGTGTCCGTTGTACCGATGTCGGAAGGGGATCTTATCACTGAGAATGTATTAAAGCCTATTTCCAATGTACAAAACGAAAACAATCGACTAGTGGCGATTTTCGAAAATGAAAAAGTTCACTTCGATGAGGAAGTAGGGGAACAAGATCGTGTGGATATTATTGTATCCCATACCTTTAATGACCAACCGAAAACAGAGGTGTTCATGAAGGATGTTCTTGTTTCACGTCTGCCTGAGGGGAAAGACTTCACGGGTGTGGCAGTCGAAGTAAGCCAAGAAGACGCACCGAAGCTCATACATATGCAAAACTATGCGGAAAGCATCAGAATTTTAAAGGCTAATGTGGGGAAAGAAGATCAAAACCAAGTGAAGGCATCGGCCGCACCGGTAGAGGAGACAAAACCGGCGGAAGAAGCCGCCAAACAACCGGCTCCGACTAACCCGCCTGCAGCTCAGCAGCAAGAAGTCAAACCGGCTCCAGCTCAGCAACCTGCCCAGCCGGCAAAGACAAATTAACCCGTTGGAGGAGCGATTATGAATCAACATCATAAATTACTCATTGTCAGCGATCAGCCTGCCATTACTGATCAGCTGCGTTTAACCGTTGAAAAACCTGAAGTGGCCGTTCATGTACTACAACCCAGCGATGTTACATTGGAGTTGGACCGTCTTGCACCGGAAGTGGTCGTCCTTGTTCAGCCTGACGATGATTCATCAATTGAGCTAATTCATTATATGAAAACGTTGAACCCGCTTGCCGTCGTCATTTTTGTAGCACGCTATCAAGATTTTAATCTATTAAGAAGTGTGACAAGAGCCGGGGCAGTGGATTTCTTCGTATTCCCGGATGAATTGACATTGTTTGAAGGCCGTTTTCCAAGCTTGCTTCATCTTGTGAATGAGCAAAAGCAGCAGGAAACGGAAGCTGCGGCTGCAGTTTCCTATAAACGCGGGCGCGGACAAATTTACTCGTTTTACAGCGGCAAGGGGGGCGTTGGAAGAACGATCGTCGCGTCTTCTTTTGCGCAAACGCTAAAGCTTGAATCAACAGCACAAGTGATTCTATTAGACTTGAATCTTCAATACGGTGGAGTGGAAACGGTGCTAACAATCGAGTCTAACCGTTCACTGGCAGATTTGCTGCCGGTCGCTGAAGAAATGAACGAAGGCCATATTCGCAACGTATCACAAAAGGAAAAGCATTCACAGTTAGAAATTTTGTTAAGCCCTGCCGATGCAGAGGTGGCCGAAACCATTGCCGAAGAGTTTATCGCGAAATTGCTGCGCACATGCCGCCGCAGCTATGATTTTGTCATTGTCGACCTTCCTTCCCATATGAATGGCGTAACGTACACAGCGTTGGAAGAGTCTGACAAAATATACTATGTGTTAAACTTTAATACATTATCATTGAAAGTATTGAAGCAAGTCGAGCAGTTATTTGTAAGGCTTGGGATCAATACGGAAAATCGGATGGAAGTCGTCTTGAACGAAGTAGGCCGGGATAACGAATTGCAGCCGAGTGATTTAAAACAATTTGTTGTCTACCCGGTGGCGGCAAAAATCCGCCGTGATTTAAAAGGAGTCCAAGCTGCTTTGAATAAAGGAGAACCCATTCGCAAGCAGCCCAATGAAAAGAAAATGATTCCATTCGCCAAGGATGTTCAAAAATGGGTTCTTTCCATGTTGAAGTAACTTTGTAGAAAGGTAAGAAAGTATAACTGCGAGGAAAGGAGGAAGGCAGAGGAAATGGCTTCGTTATTTGAAAAGCGAAAAGAAAAGATATTAAAGGAAACAAAAAATATGACGAATGTTGTATCTGTATATGATCAGCCGTATTTAGAGGAACTGGCAGAGCATTATAAGGCACGGCTATTGCGTGATGCGAATTTAGAAGCACTCACAAGGCTCTCACAAGGCGAAATGAGGCTGCGAATTGAACAGCTCGTCAGCCAGTTCATGACCGAAGAAAAAGTGGTCATTTCCAGAACGGACAAGGAATCATTGCTCACAAGAATTTTAGATGAGGCTGTCGGTTTCGGACCGCTTGAGCCGTTAATCCATGATGATTCTATTACTGAAATTTTAATCAACGGACATAACCAAGTATATGTGGAACGAAAAGGTAAATTAGAGATGACAAATGTTGTCTTCCGGGATGATTCACATGTACGTCATGTTATTGATCGTATCGTAGCTCCCCTTGGCCGCCGAATCGATGAGAGTTCGCCGATGGTTGATGCACGATTGCCGGATGGGAGCCGTGTCAATGCTGTCATTCCGCCAATCAGTTTAAATGGAACGTTAGTATCGATTCGTAAATTCCGAAAAGATCCGTTTCAGCTGGAAGATTTGCTCGGCTTGAATTCTTTGAGTGGAGAGATGGGGCAATTTTTGCAAGCCGTCGTTAAGGCGAAGATGAACGTGCTCATTTCAGGGGGAACGGGCAGTGGTAAAACAACATTATTGAATGTCGCGGCCGGTGCCATCCCTTTTGGAGAACGTGTCATCACGATTGAGGACTCGGCCGAACTTCGCTTGGACCGTCCGAATGTCGTTGGAATGGAAGCGCGCCCTGCCAATGTGGAGGGGCGGGGGGAAGTTACCATCCGCCAGCTTGTCCGCAATGCGCTCCGTATGCGTCCTGACCGAATCATTGTCGGGGAGGTTCGCGGAGCGGAAGCATTTGATATGCTTCAGGCCATGAATACAGGCCACGAAGGGTCATTGACAACCGTCCATGCGAATTCACCGGCAGATGCACTAAGGCGTGTAGAAGCGATGGTCATTATGGCAGGAATGGACCTGCCGAGCCATGTCATTCGCGAATACGTCGTTGGAGCTCTCGATTTCATCGTTCAGGCGACGCGTTTAACGGACGGAACACGGAAAATCATATCGATTGCAGAAATTGTAACAGAAGAGGATGGCTCCAACCGTCTGCAGGAAATTTTCACTTTTAAGCGTACTGGAATGTCTCGAAACGGGGATGTAGAAGGGTATTTTACATCGACAGGTATTGTGCCGGCATGCTTGCATCGCTTGCAAACATATGGAGCAGGCATTGATGAATCCCTGTTTCAACAAGTGGAGGTGAACGTATGACAGCCGCAGTCTTTTACGGTTTAGCCGTTTTATTCGGACTATGGGGAGCTTACAGCTATCTTGGCTATAGGGCGGAAAAACGCCAATGGAAACAGCGGGTGACAGGCTGGTACGGGGAACGTCAAAAACGGAAAAGCTTTTTCGTGGTTCTGGGCGATCGTTTTGATCAAACCAAACACGCCGAGCCATTAAGAGAAAAGCTGCAGCAAGCGAACCTTCCCCTTACACCATCAGAGTTTTTAGGGATGCTTGCACTCGCTTTTATGGCTATTACCGTTCTGTCCAACAGCATGTTCGGCCTTACATACGCTCTTGGCGCCATCATTGGAACTCTTACCGTTATCGCTACTTATTTCATTTTGTTTTGGCTTCGTCAAAATAAATATGAAGAACGTTTAAACAACCAGCTTGGCGAAGTATGCCGCTTACTCGGCAACTCGGTACGGGCAGGGATGACCATTTATCAGGGTATTGATCTTGTAGCACGTGAAGTGGCCTCACCGGCAAAGGAAGAATTTCAGCGATTATCACAGGAACTTCAGCTCGGGGTAGACTTTGAAAAAGCGTTAAAGGACATGCAAAAGCGTCATAAATCCCGTGAGTTTCAATTGTTTATTGCGACGCTTCTTATTCAAAAGCGTGCGGGAGGCAATCTTTACGCCGTATTGGACGAAATGTCGCAAACATTAGATGAACGAAAGCTTCTCTTGCAATCCATTAAAACGATGACAGCCGAACAACGTTATATTTCGTACCTATTACCAATCTTACCTGTTTTTCTTGTCTTGATGATGAACCAGATTATTGACGGATTTTTACAGCCGCTTATGACGGTACCTGGAGCGATTTTAGGATTTCTCTTTTTAGGAGCGACGGTACTTGCTTTTATTCTCGTTCGAAAGGTATCCAATATAAGGGTGTAAAACATGGATGCATTACTCATTATTTCAGTCATTTTATTTTGGTTGTTTGTCGGCATTGGATTGCGTCACCTCTATGTATTCCAACAACAGAAAAAAGAGTTGATGGTACATGTGCAAGAAACGGTACATATGGAAAATGAACATCGTTACCGGAAAAAAGAACCATTGGTCGAAAAGGCTATTAAACGATTGACCAAGTTTGCTGATGATTTTTCGACCATGGGACAGCGCATTAATTTCTTCAGCGAGCCCCATGATGTGGAAGATTGGCTCAGAAGGTCCGGTTATCCGTTTGATTTAACCGTTGAGCGATTTCAGGGAATTAAAATCTTTTTCGCGCTGGCAGGATTGACATTGGCAGCCATGGCATTTGTCATTGGGGTTCCACTTGCCCATTTCGGGCTGATTTTTATGCCGTTAATCGGTTATTTTCTTCCCATTTTGTATGTGAAAAGTAAAGGGAAGGAACGGCAGGAAAAGCTGCGCTATGATCTTCCTGACTTTTTAGATACTGTCAGTGTCAGTTTGCAGGCGGGTGTCCATTTAGAGCAAGCCTTGAAACAAATTGTTCGCTTTTTTGACGGCCCGCTTAAGGAAGAGTTTTCCCGCTTTTTGCAAGAAGTCGAGTTGGGAGTGCCAAGGGAAGAAGCATACCGGGAGCTTTTAAGGAGAAATGACAATCCTGAATTTCAGTCATTGATCAAATCCCTCATTCAAGGGAACCGGCTTGGTGTCCCGATTGCCCAAACATTTAAAATACAGGCAGAGGACATGCGCATCATGCGCAAAGAGCAGGCAAAAGAGAAAGCGGCAAAGGCATCGCCGAAAATTACATTGATTACGACCTTCGTAATCACGCCTGCAGCCATCATGATGATTGCAGGATTGATGATATTGAATATGTTTCTAGGTGATAACAGTATTCTCAAGATGTTTGAATAAGTCATTCCCGTTTAAGCGGTATGTATATAAAGGGAACTTCCATCAGTGGGGGTCTTACTGCCCGTTAATGCGGGATAAATGAATAATAGGAGGAAAAAGAGGATGAACAAACTTACAACAAAGGCTTTTGTAAAGGTGAATAACTTTTTAGAGAACATGGTAAAAGGATATGTAAAGAATGAAAGAGGTTCACAGTCTCTAGAATGGATTGGAATTGCCGCGATCATTGTTATCCTAACTGGTGTTATTTCGACTGCCATGAAGGATACGAGTTTTGGAGATACTTTCGTAGGAAAGCTGGAAGGATTTTTAGGTAAAATCGGCGGCGGGGAGTAAGAATTACGACGTCTCTGGATATAAGGGAATAAAAGATTGATAGATGAAAAAGGACCTGTTATGGATCGATTTAGCAAATTGGACATGACCAAAGAGCGGCCATGCCCAATTTGCCGAACCTTTGCGGGTGAATTCAAGGGGTCTGATGAACTGATTGCGAATGTCCCTCGATCGAATGAAGCTATGTCGAGTTATTAAGTGGAATATATATACAAATGATTCGGCTATAGTGCGCAATCAAGAGAAAAGGCCCTTTTCATTCTTTGTAAAACATGAAGAAAAAGGGAGAAAAATAGATGAACAGAAAATGGTTGCAAAAAGGATTTATCGCTTTTTCCTCATTGGCTATGCTGGCAGGATGCGGGAGTGATGAACGAGCTGTACAGCCAAAGAAAGAAGAACCAAGCACTGCAGAGGAAGTAAAAGAGAACATAAAAGAACCATCTGAATTAGAAGCTTTTTATAATGCCCCGGAGGCGCCGAAAAATTATGCAGAAGCTTTGGACTATCCTGTTGGAGAGTTGGCAGGTAAACGATTTGAGGAAAACAAATCAGCGTTTGAAGAAAGATTGAATGAATTCCCGGCATTGCCTGAGAGTGCGAGTGAAAAAGAAATAAAGAGCTTATATAACAAACTTGTTCAGCTATATAAGCAGGAATACCCTAAGCCCCCAGGAATTGTGGCACAAGAAGATGTGAGCAATCCGCAAGAACAACAAACAGAGCCGAAAGAGCCGAGCTATAATGTAGAAATTATTTTGGATGCCAGCGGCAGTATGGCTGGTAAAGTAAACGGAAAAACGAAGATGGAACTCGCGAAGGAGGCTATCCTTCATTTTGCAAGCACACTTCCGGAAGGTACTAAAGTGGGTTTGCGTGTATATGGACATAAGGGCAGCAATGAAGAGAAGGATAAAGAATTATCCTGTCAGAGCAGCGAGCTTGTTTATTCTATTAATACATATGATGCACAGCATCTTCAAAATGCATTGAACAGCTTTGAACCGACAGGGTGGACACCTGTGGCGAAATCTCTTCAACAAGCAGCGGATGATTTGAATGCATTTGAAGGCGAACAACATAAAAACATCATCTATTTAGTTAGCGATGGAATTGAAACATGCGGCGGGGATCCGGCGGCAGAAGCGAAAAAATTGAAAGAGTCCAGCATTGCGCCTGTGGTGAATGTCATTGGGTTTGATGTGGATGATGCAGGACAAAAGCAACTTGAACAAGTGGCGACAGCTTCTGGAGGAGACTATACATCTGTTAATACGAAGGATGAGCTGAACAACGAATTTGATAAAGCGAAAGAGGCTGCAGTGGATTGGCATGCTTGGTTTCAAGAAAACAAACAAAAAATTTCTGATATTGGCATGATCAATAAAGATGCATTTAGAAATTATCGGTCTGTTTCCAAACAGTTGGCGGATGAAGAGGCTGCCAACTATAAAAGCTCTATCGATTATTTACTAGAAACAGAGAAAATCACCTTTGATCAAAAAGCCGAAATCCATCGCTGGTATTTAGATTACACAAGGGATATTCAGTTTACGACCAATGATATTTATCATGAAGGAGTTTCCGAAAGCCACGAAGCATATCGAGAAAAAATGGATCAGCTTTTTGAAACACACCGAGCTAATAAGCAATAGTCTGTGAGTTGGAAACGGAAGTGTCTCAACCTTTGATACTAGACAGAAAAAGAATGGAAGGGAGAGCAGACTGTGCAGAGGATGAAAAGACGGCGTATTAGGTCAAGGGCAGCACTGTTCTTTGTCATGTTTATTTTATTTTTGCAATTTGCTCCAATACTAGCGTTTGCACAAGTGCAGCCGTGGCAGGGAGATGAGTGGGGAGATCAAATCTCTCCGTGGAAACTTGATGAATGGAAAGGAGAGGGAACGAAAGCCATCGAGCAGCAGGAACAGCTGGATAAATGGCAAATGCAGCAGTGGTATTTGCAAACCATGCCGAATGCTTCTACATGGGAAGCCGAAAAATGGGCATCGGAGCAATGGCAAATGCAACAATGGTATTTAAAGGTGAATCCGAATGCCTCCACATGGGAAGCTAAGCAATGGGCGTTTCAGCAGTGGCAGCTGAACCAATGGCAAATGCAAGGACAAACCGATCAGGGAAGCTGGGAAGGTGAAGGAACAGCAGGAGACAGCCATAGGGGGGACGCGCATCAAGGTGAAGGAACAACAGGAGAAGGCCATAGCGGCGATACGCACCAAGGTGATGAGACCGCAGGAGAAGGCCATAGCGGCGAGGGGACAGAAGGTACCTCTAAAAGCTTTTCCTATGATCCTGATGCGGATGGATTTACCAGCTATGATGGGATCAAATACGCAGTCAACGATGCATTATTGAAACAAGTAGCACTTGGGACAGATATGGTAAAAGGCGAATATTATCAAGTCATAAATGGTGAAAGCATCAATGGTACTAACGCTTTCAAAGGGTCGGGGAGCTGGAAGGAGTTTCTGATTTCAAGTGTCAAAGTTGCTTCCTCCAATAATCCATATGCGAAAGAAGCGGCGGATTTTGTGGAAGCCGGCTATAAAACATATGATGCGTATTCCAATTTCCAAGACTTTAAATTTTTAAGTAATACAGCCGCATTGGAACAAACACGCATTCGTGAGTTTATGCGCATGGCACCAACCGACGGAGCGTTTTATCAAGGAGCCAGACGCGTTCTTCCTAAGATTGGGGTAGGAATGGGAGCCGTTGGCTTAGGTTTCTCGACTTATGAGACCGTTAAAAATGTCGGAGCTGCTATTAATGCAGACAATGGCTACGATCGGGCAGAAAGTATCGGGAAAACCATCAGTAGTGTAGGTGAAATGGTTGCAAGCGCTGGAACGATGGGAATGATGACACCTGCGGGTGCTGGGCTTATGGCTGTTGGAGCAGGGCTATTTGTAGCTGGGTATGCAGTTCAAGGTGTGACGAAGCTGATTAAGAACCGTGAAAAAATTAAAGAGAAAGCATCGGCTTTATGGAATGGGGCAAAAGGATTGTTTGGGTTTGGAAAATAACGAAGCTCTTTAGGAAGGAGGTGTTCTTCTTTGTTGAAAGTAGAACAGACAAGCCGCATTGAAGAACAAATGAAAAAATATAAGCGATTGTTCGAAGATCCTCATTTGAATACGTACTTCTATTTACATGAAGAAAAATATTATCAGCTTGTTCGCTTTTTCCGGTTTGGAAAAGTAAAAGGCGTTCTGATTTTAGATAAACAAGGTGAACCTGTTTCTCGTTTATTGGCTCAAATGATTTATAAGCAAATGAATTCTTATAATGCGATCGCCTCGGGAGCGGTTACGGAAATACAGCGTAAAATGCTGGAGCCGATTCAATTGGTGGAAGAGCCTCTGCAGTGGATGGAATATATTGAGAAGCAAGAAAGTGTCAAGGGAATTGAACCACAATGGAATGCGCTAAAGGATATGTTTCGTCAACTTATAAAAGGACGTCTTTACATTAAAGAGATTTTTGAACAGCTGTTGGCGAATGATGACCTTGTTTACGATAAGCAGGGCTATTTATCGGAAGAACAAGTCAAAAAGGCTAACAGCTTATTAAATGAATACAATTACACCATGTATACAGAGGGAAAAATTCAGCTCGATTCTTTTGATGATGCTGCAGTCGTGAAAGAATTTCTGAAAGGAATGAGCGGGACGGCTGCTGATAAAGCCCAAATGCTTCAGCGCAGCCTTACAGAATTGACAAATGCTGCCGCCCGAAAACGATTGGAGAATTCGATGTTGACGTTTGAAAAAGATGAGTATGGGAAAAGCATGACTCAAAAGCGGGGCGCGTTAACGCTGGAACAATTGGAGGAACGAGCAAAACGGATTAGTGATTATGAATATGAACAACAATTTTTAACTATGATTAGAAATCATTAAGACAGGTGATTCATGTTGAAGCCATTGAAAGAGAGCTTTAAGTTATATACACAAAATATCGAGCACATTTTATTGTTGTCCGTGACGGTTTTATTCCCGTTTTTTCTCATTCAAACGGTTGTAGTGAACCATATGTACATCCGTGTTTCCGATACTCCATTTCTTTTCATCGGGGATTTCGTCAACGGGTTTTATATGTTGTTATTTAGCATCATTACACAAATTCCATTCATCCAATATGCGCTAAGTGATATAGAAGGAGAAGAGCAGTGCCTGAAAAAAGCCTATCAGGCATTTTTAAAATACGGTTTTTCCGTTTTTGTGTTTGCCCTGTGCTATGTCTTGATTGTTGTAACAGGGATGGTCTTATTCATCATTCCTGGAATGATTGCAGCCGTGCTGCTTTTCTTAACTCCGTATATGACTGTGATGTCTGATAAGCCTGTTCATCACGCGTGGAAAACGGCTTTTCGTTTAGGGAAAAAGAAGTTTTTTCCTTTACTGTTGATTATCCTGTTAACGGCTTTTGTTGAGTTTTTGATTGGTTTTGTTGTCATGAATTCAATTGCCTCTGTTACAGCAAGCTATTTGGCTATTGTGCTTGGCCAATGTGTGCTCAATATGATTGCTTTTCCGTTCATTGTGATTTTTACGACCTTTTATGTAAGGAAATGGCACAATGAACTTGTGTTTCAAGCAAAGTAATTAAAGATAGTGGAAGTGAAAAAGATGGGTAGATGGAAAAAACATATAAACAGCGAAAAAGGCTCAGCCTCGATTGAGTTTTTAGGAATGGTTCCGCTGTTGCTGCTTCTTTTTGTGATGCTGTGGCAGTTTTTCATTGTCGGCTATGCCCTTATCGTGACCCATTCTGCCGTTCATGAAGGGGCGAAAGTATATGCGGTAACGGAAGATCCATTGGAAGCTTCTGCAAAGGCCCATGACGTCATGAATAAGGTTGGGGACAGCATCCGCCAAACCGTACCGCTTACTGTCAGTTATTCAGGAGGCAGCCCTGATTTCACGGCGGTATTACAGACAGAGGTGGAGCTTGTTTTTTTACCGGCTGACATGAGAAAAGGCCTTCCTGCCATTCCGATTAAACAGGAAGCGACCAGCAGGGTGATTCAATGAGAAAGTATGTTCAAAATGAACGCGGGAATATTATGTTGTTAAACGTTTGTCTCATGAGCGTGCTCGTCGTGATGTTTCTCATGCTTATGAGCTTTGTGAAGGCTTTTTATATTAAGGATCAGGCATCATCAGCCGCTGAACAGGCAAGCCTGGCAGCGACTGCTTATTTTTATGAGAAGGTAGACGAGGCAATCAATGAAATCGATCAAAAATTGTTTGAGCTTGGCAGTGTCACAGTGGAGAATGGAGAAAAAACTCCGACAGAAGCTGAGGAGGTATCGGCACCAACTGAAGCATCCTCAGCGGAAGTGGACATAACGGTAGGGAAGAAAAGCTTGGCAGACCAGATTGTTGCAGAAACCAATAAAATTTTGCAATCCTCTTCTAGATTTACACATAATGAAGCAAGGATTGAAGCTATTGATAAAGTATTAAGTGATGAATTACGAGGAGATAGCCCGCGACAAACAATCGTTGAGAATGAGTTAATAAAAGCGTTGAACAACGATGCAATTAATGGTTTAGTACAAATCATTTCGGACTTGATTGAAGAAAATGGCGGGACAGCGGTCGGTTCAGAAATACATTATTTAAATGAAGAAAACCGAATTGAGATTCAAACATCCAGTACATATAAGCCGACTATCTTTGCAAATTTGTTTCCTAAGGAAGGAATGGAAGTGAAGCAAACAGGGGAAGGGCCAAAGGTGGGGTTTATCAAGCACTTAGATGGTTTTCAGTCAAAGCCTTATATTATTGAGTAAAAGGATGAATCAAAAATATCTTTTGATTCATCCTTTTTTTATTGTAATAGTTTAAACTCATGTTGCTTTTGGCAGGCTTTGGCCAGTTTAAGAAGCAAATCGTTCAAGTAACGTTTATCGAGGGAAAGAAGGGAATTCATATCAATTCCTTCTATAATGTAGATCGAAAATTCCCATACGGTATGTTGAATGTCAGAATCGTTACTCTCCGCAATTAAGGTCAATGCTTTGACAATTGAACGTATGACTGAAATATCTTCTTTGCTGTAATGACGGATTTGATAAAAGCTCGCATATAAATAATCCATAAAAATTGGTTGTTCCATGATTAAACGAAGCTGCCCTTTGTCATCATAGCGAAATGGCTTTGGCAATTGTCTCTTCCCTAATTCTGTTAAAATATTTCCGATTTGTTCAATGCTGTTAATGGCTGTATTTGGGTCGTTTACTGCAGGGGAAATGGCTCTTAAGGCGATTTCTGCCAGTTTCCGAAGTCCAAATTCCACATCCTTGTAAGGAGCTCGCTGGGGACCAATCGATACAAAGTTGTACAGCTCTTCTATCAATTCTTCCTCGGTTGTATTCCATACTGAAAAAAGAGGAGCAGCTTCATCGACAAAATCAGGTTGTCTTCGCTCGATGCGAATGATACAGTTTCGTTTGATGGCCATATCCATTAATCCTTCTTCATCGATCATATCAATGTATCCAGATGAGGGAGAGTTTATGATGATTGCCGGCAGCTCTTTTATTTCTTTGAAATCGGTTTCGCTCCATGTATCTGAAAGGTTGCTTGTTTTTGGAGGGAATTGTTCTTTAATAATGGTTGAAGTGTCGGTAGAAATATGAAAAATTAAATTGCCTACTTGAATCCATAAAGAAGTATGATGGACAAAGAAAACGAAAACAGCTAAACACAAAATCGTAACAGCAATCGCAAAAGTCGGGGAGATGAATGTACTTTTGTCATCCGTTTCCCTCAGTAATAAAAGAAGAACAACCGAATAAACGAAGCCGCCGACAAAACTTCCCAATACCCGTTGTGTACTGTGATCTGTAATGAAGTTTTGCAGCGTACGCGGAGAAAAATTCGATAAAAACGTAGTGAGAACCACCAAAATGGTAGAAAACGTAATAGTCGTCATGGTCAAGAGAGAAGATGAAATCGAGCTGAGTACAGCTTGAGCAAGCCCTTTGTCAGATAGTAAAAGGCTTGGAACGAGCGCACTAACCATTGGATTACCCGTTACGTAAAAATCAAAACGAATGGTGAGGAGAGCCAATATAAAGGCAACCACACTGTAAAGTGCCGGCAGATACCAAAAGCTTCCCCGGATATTGCGCCATAATGCAATAAACCTCATGACCCCTGCACGCTCCTTTTCGATTTCTGCTTTCTACGGGCTTTTCTTTTTTGCTTATAGTCTTTCCAAAAATATTGTGGTATAGTATGAAAGTATTCGATAACATTTGAATCAGGATTGCAGAAATTAGAGATTTTTGAGTATCTTTACACATAACATGATATTAATGAAAGGAAAACGGGCCTCAGCGCTTGTTTCCTTTATTTACAACTAAAGAAGAAAATCCGTGCAGCAGCACGGGAGAGGTTCGCGAACTCCCTCTATAAAAAACTAAGACAGTCGGCTAAAAGGCTCTCCTGCAAAGCAGGAGGAGCCTTTTAGCCGGCCAGCAAACAAACGCCCAAATACCGGCGTTTGTTTGCTGGTGGAGGCATTCAACCATCATAAATGGATGAGAGAGGCCTCTATTATTTGACATGTCTTATGAAGCACATTTCATGTTCGATTTGCCTCGATATGAAGTGCTTTTTTGTTTTTTATTCCCTATATTAAAGAATAGGCAAGCATATGGCTTGTCTGTTCTTAATGATGGGATAAAAGGGAGATTGCGCTATAGGGCGCAGTCTCTTTTTATTTCTCAGGGGAAACCATTCAAGGACACACTTTCTTCTTTTACGGCAGTTTTTATAAAGGAAAGGAAGGTCGAAATAGATGATGAAGCATGAAAAAGCAGTGGTAGTATTCAGTGGAGGGCAAGACAGTACGACTTGTTTGTTTTGGGCTCTTCAAAATTTTAAAGAGGTAGAAGCAGTAACGTTTAATTATGGACAGCGGCATAGTAAGGAAATTGAAGTGGCAAAAGCGATTGCCGCTGAACTTGGCGTGAAGCATCATATATTGGATATGTCGCTTTTAAATCAGTTGGCGCCAAATGCGTTAACCCGTAATGATATTGAGATTGAGCAAAAAGAGGGAGAACTTCCGACTACATTTGTAGATGGACGGAATTTATTGTTCCTTTCGTTTGCTGCCATTTTGGCGAAACAAGCCGGAGGTCGCCATATTGTCACTGGTGTGTGCGAAACGGATTTCTCCGGATATCCGGACTGCCGGGATGTGTTTGTGAAATCATTAAACGTAACTCTCAATTTGTCGATGGATTATGAGTTTGTCATTCATACACCGCTTATGTGGATCAATAAAGCGGAAACGTGGGAGCTGGCTGATGACCTTGGAGCACTCGATTATGTTCGTCAAAAGACACTTACATGCTACAACGGCGTGATGGCCGATGGATGCGGAGAATGTCCGGCTTGCGACCTGCGCAAGCGTGGATTGGATGAATATTTAACGAAAAAGAACGGAGGGAATGAATGATGCTTCAGCAAATGTATCCGCAAGTCTTTCATGAGTATTCGTATGAATTGAATAAAGATATGCAGTTTGCTGCGGCCCATTTTGTACCGCATGAAGAGGCGGGGAGCTGCCAAAACATTCATGGCCATACGTACTTTGTGAATATTACGGTTGCAGGGGATGAGTTGGATGAATCAGGATTTTTAGTTAATTTTCAGTTGTTGAAGAAAATTGTATCCGGCCAGTTTGATCATACGTTGTTAAATGACCATACGAACGTGTTTAATGACCAAAATCCGAATGATTTCCCGACTACGGAAGTGGTAGCACGCAAAATATATGAAATGATTCAAACCCATCTCGACACGTTAACAAATAAGCCGAAATGCTTGCAAGTGTTTGTGCGTGAAACACCGACAAGCTATGTTGTGTATCGTCCAAAGAAGGTGAAAAAGCATGGCTAAAAAAATTCCGGTGCTGGAAATTTTCGGACCGACCATTCAAGGAGAAGGGATGGTCATCGGGCGTAAAACCATGTTTGTACGAACGGCCGGCTGTGATTATTCATGCAGCTGGTGTGATTCAGCATTTACATGGGACGGATCGGCAAAAGACGATATTCGTCAAATGACAGCGCAAGAGATATGGGAAGAATTAAAGGAAATTGGTGGAGATTGTTTTAACCATGTGACCGTCTCAGGGGGAAATCCCGCTTTAATTGCCGCGCTCTCTGAACTGATTGATGTTTTAAAACAAAACGATATCTTCACTGCGCTTGAAACACAAGGAAGCCGCTGGCAAGATTGGTTCTTGCACATCGATGATTTGACTATTTCACCGAAACCGCCAAGTTCAGGAATGGAGACGAATTTTGCCGTTTTGGATGACATCATTTTCAAATTGCATGAGAACGGCCGACAGGATGCTGTCAGTTTGAAGGTTGTTATATTTAACGACAAGGATTTCGAATATGCAGTAAATGTTCATAAACGTTACCCATCTATTCCGTTTTTTGTGCAAGTCGGCAATGAAGATGCCGGTACAACGAATGATGATCAATTAATCAAGGAATTATTAACAAAATTTGAATGGTTAATCGATAAAATTGCCGCTTCACCTGAGATGAATAATATCCGAGCGCTGCCGCAGCTTCATACCCTCGTATGGGGGAATAAACGGGGCGTGTAAGCGCTTTTCAAAAAATTTACAAACAAATAACGAAAAGATGTATTCACAAAAATTCAATTCGCTGATAGAATGACAAGCGAGGAAAGAGAGGAAACTAACATGACAGGAAGAAAAGATGAAGAATTACAAGGTGTAACGCTGCTGGGAAACCAAGGAACGAAATACTTATTCGAGTATGCACCGGAAGTTCTTGAAGTGTTTGACAATAAGCACCCAAATCGTGATTATTTCGTGAAATTCAACTGTCCGGAATTCACAAGTCTGTGCCCTAAAACAAACCAGCCGGACTTCGCAACCATTTATATCAGTTATATTCCTGATCAAAAGATGGTCGAAAGCAAATCATTGAAATTGTATTTGTTTAGTTTCCGAAATCATGGGGATTTCCATGAAGACTGTATGAACATTATTATGAATGATTTAATTGAAGCGATGGACCCGCGTTACATTGAAGTATGGGGGAAATTCACACCGCGCGGCGGGATTTCCATTGATCCTTATGTGAACTACGGTCGTCCAGGAACAAAATATGAAAAAATGGCGGAATACCGTCTCATGAATCATGATTTATATCCTGAAAAGATAGACAATCGGTAAATAGAAGGTGAAGCAGCTGTACGGCTTAGCTTGTGGAACTGGATATGAAGAAAGTGAAATGAAACAGGCAACATGATTGCAGGTGCTGCCAGTTTTGACAATTTAGTTAAGAAGGTGAAAGAAATGTCGGAAAGATCGGCAGTTTTGCTTGGTGCAACTGGTCTTGTCGGTCGGGAGCTGCTCAGTTTGTTACTTGAAAGCAACGTATATAGTCAAATCACTATTTTAGTTCGTAATAAGCTGTTAATTCAGCATGAAAAGTTAAAGCAAGTCGAGGTCAATTTTGATGAGCTTTATAAGTATGAAGACGAATTTAAGGTAGATGACGTATTTTGCTGTCTTGGAACAACTATGAAAAAAGCGAAAACAAAAGCTAATTTTTTAAAGGTTGACTATGAATATCCGCTGGCAGCTGCTAAACTGGCAGAGAAAAAGCGGGTGCGCAATTTTTTAACGATTACAGCAATCGGCGCAGATCTTCGTTCACCTATTTTTTACAACAAAGTAAAAGGGCAAACAGAAGAAGATATTTGCCATCTGTATATTCGATCCACTCATTTCTTTCGCCCATCGTTATTACTTGGACAGCGTAGTGAAATCCGCTTAGGTGAAAAGATCGGAGAATATGCTCTGAAAAGTGTTTCGATGTTTTTAATCGGTAAATGGCGTAAATTTAAGCCGATTAAAGCAGAAAATGTAGCGAAGGCCATGTTGGAGGCAGCACTTGAGGAACGTTCAGGCGTCCATGTTCATGAAAGTGATGTTATTTATTATGGAAATTGTCATGGTGCCGTAACGAATTAAAGAAGAAGAGGACGGCTCACAAAGTACAAAACGTATACTTTGTGAGCCGTCCTTTTTTACTGTTTTTGAATTTATCCCGCATTAACGGTCAGTAAGACCCTCACTGATGGAAGCTTCCTTTATAGTTTCAATACAGGAAGAAACATAAATAGCTGCGGGGGTTAGTCTCCACCTCCACCGCCGCCTCCATCACTGCTGCCGGAGTCGCTCCAACTTGAAAAAGAAGAATCCGAATCGTGATGTTCATCTTTCTCATATGTGAAGGGTGTAAAAGAGTTTGACGTATGATGAGAGCGGTGGCTGCGCTTTTTTCCGCCTGCGAAGGCTGCGAGCAGGAAAATAATAAAGAATATAATCAGAAACACTAGTTCCATTTAAAACCGCTCCTTTCTATTGAATATCTGACATTATTGTCTCATTAATCCATCACTTATTCAATGAATGATTAGCAGATTGGGAATTAAGGGAGATAAGAGCGGAAATTTATTGGCTTAAGGAAACATTTTTGTTTAGTGGAAATATAATATATGAAAAAGTAAGGGGATATTGATATGAAATGGCTCTCTTGTCAACAAAAAGTTCAACAATATACCTATTTATTTTATAAAATAGGTATTATTACGGAACAGCAAAAGAATGAAATTATTAAAACACATAAGTAGTTTAACGCATGAAAACCTACTAGGAATATTGTTCTTGTTATAGGCATAATAATTCAGAGGAAATTCTTGAGTAAAGGCAAACTTATTGAAAAGTAAGGACGCAAAGTTACGGGTATAAAGTTGTTTTTTAACGATGACGGCTGGGTGCCTGAGATACAAAACGTATTTTAGGAGAAAGACTATGATTACAGGGGAAATACTATTAGATGAGGAATGGGTGGATTTAGTTTTAGAAGCATTAGACAGTGGTATTTCAGAGAAGGAAATTAAGGACTTTCTAGCCGGTCAATCATCACAGGATTAGTCGGAAAATTTATTGCTTTTATGTTCTTTCTATATAACGAGGGCATCTAGGATATGATATGGTAATGAGGTTAAGAGAAAGTGAAAAAGGATAAAGAGGAGTAGCGTTTATGGAGGCATAAACGCTTTTTATTTTGGAAAGAAAGTTGTAATATACCTAAAAAATGGATACTCATAGCTTTCTATTTTTCCTGTGTACAAATAAAAAAAGAAGCGGTATGATAGACTTTGTGAGTAAATGAGAGAAGAGGAGTTGGTATCGGTTGAGTACACAAAGTTCCAGTGATCCTGGGTCTAGTATGCAATCAGAGGGAGCCAGGATACCCAATTTATCAGATAATAGTGCTGCCGATAACAATATCAGCTTCTTTGATAGAACGGTATGAGGGCTTCCTCTTTGAAAAAGGAGGAGGTTTGATATATGCTGAACATTTACCTAACGGATATAAATGGAAGGCTCCATGAGCAGGAGGAAATTATAAAAGGCTCTTGGATAAGCATGATTTCACCAACGGAGGAAGAAATACGAAGAGTTGCAGGTCATTTGAATTTACCATTGGATTTTATTAAAGATCCTCTTGATGATGATGAGCGTTCAAGGATTGAAGAGGAAGACGGGAATGTCTTGATTATTGTGGATTACCCGTCTATATCATACGACAGCAACCAGTCCTCTGTTTATGAAACCATTCCATTCGGGATGATCATTACTCCAGATTGCTTTGTTACGGTTTGTTTGGAGGATAATCCGATTTTACATCATTTTCTGAATCAAAAAGTCCGCAGCTTTTTTACCTACAAAAAGACCCGTTTTGCTTTACAAATTTTAAACGTCATTTCCATGTATTATTTGCGTTACTTAAAGCAAATTAATCGAAAAACAAATGAAATTGAAAAAGAATTGCATCAATCAATGAAAAACAAAGAGCTATATGCTTTTTTAGCGATTGAAAAAAGTTTAGTTTACTTTACGACTTCATTAAAGTCCAACAAAGTCGTGTTAGATAAAATCTTACGTCAAAAATATTTACGGATGTATGAAGACGATGAACATTTGCTTGAGGATGTCATTATTGAAATCACGCAGGCTATTGAGATGGCCGAAACATACAGCAACATTTTAACTGGAATGATGGACACGTTCGCCTCCATTATTTCCAATAATTTAAACATCGTCATGAAGTTTTTGACATCCATTACAATTGTCTTGTCGTTTCCGACGATTGTGGCGAGCTTTTTTGGTATGAATGTCGCTTTACCGCTTGAACATATATCTCATGCTTTTATTATCGTACTTTGCATAGCATTTGGTTTATCAGGAGCTACCGCTTTTATTTTTTGGAAGAAAAGATATTTTTAAATCAACACGATTGCTTGAACATCAGAATTTCATGAACCTTTATGTATACAAAAAGACAAGTCTTTCTTGTACATGAGGGTCATAAAAATAGATGATACATATTTATATGGAAAGGAATTGAGTAAAAATAGTATGGGTGAATTAATAAATAATGTATTATTTTGGCTGACTGATTTGGGCTATTTTGGAATTGCGTTAGGCCTGATGATTGAAGTCATACCGAGTGAGATTGTACTTGCTTATGGAGGATATATGGTGTCTCAAGGAACCGTTACCTTCGTTGGAGCTGTTATAGCCGGAACAATTGGTGGAGTGATCGCTCAGCTGTTTTTATATTGGGCCGGTTATTATGGCGGACGCCCGTTTCTAGAAAAGTACGGAAAATATGTATTGATTCACAAAAAACATATTGATATGGCAGAAAACTGGTTTGAGCGATATGGAACAGGGGTTATTTTTACCGCCCGTTTTATACCGGTTGTTCGTCATGCTATTTCCATTCCAGCAGGAATTGCAAAAATGTCTGCTGTTCGTTTTACGATTTTAACGACTTTAGCCGTTATCCCATGGTCTATCTTCTTTCTTATGTTAGGGGTACAGCTAGGCTCTCGCTGGCAAGAAATCGAAACTGTTGCCGCTGCATATACTCGCCCGATTGCGCTTGCTGCAGCAACTGTCATTTTAGCATATATAGTCGTAAAGGTATGGAAGCGAAAAAAGGGATAAACTAAAAAAGCCATGAGGGAGAAACCTCATGGCTTTTTTAGTAATAAAGAGATGTTAAAGCGCTTTCGTTAAAAAGAAATTGATTTCTTTTTAATAAGAGAATCACAATGACTCTTCTGCAGTTTGATTAAACATGTTGGGCAATAATCTTATAATTTTTATGATTGACTACCGTACGTTGATTTAACTCAAGTTCATGGTAGTTATCCATATAGGTTAAATCAACAATCACAGAGTTTTCATTTACTTTCTCAACAATACCTTGTAAACCACCTTTAAATTCAATCAAATTTCCAACTTCAGCAATCTTCATATTCTCTCTCCTTTACCCATAAATCAGAAGTCTCTCTTTACTTTATACGAGAAAAACGGAAAAAGGTTGCACGTAATTTTCCGTTTTAAACGAATAAGAAAATAAAGGCCTTTATTTTCTTATTCGTTTAAACCATACAAATACTATTGAAAATGTCAAGATTTTCTCTGTTATTTTTGAGACTTCTTGTAAACAGTTTGCACGAATTTTATAAAATCGTAAAGTGTTTTTTTACAATTTTTTGTATAAGAAAGGCTCAGCAGGTATAAAATTCATACCTGCTGAGCCTTTCTTATGAAAAATGAGAAGAGAATCAGGAAGTTTAATGATAAATCCTGCTTTATATTTTTTAGTATTCTTCAATCATTTTAGATCCAGAAGCTTTTGAGTGAAATACATGACAATCATAGAGGGATTCGTTATTATTTTAATATAAAGGAAACTTACATTGGTAGGGGTTTTCCTTCATCCTCCACCGATGGTTAGTTAGGCCCGCACGATGCGGGTCACGCAGACGTTGCCGCAGGACGCGGCGATGTTAGTCTGTGTTCCTTTTATTGCCCCTATTGTCGAATATAGAGGCAAAAAACTTCTAGATGGCGGAATTAGTGATCCAATTCCCATTAAAAAAGCTCAACAAGATGGGATGACAAAAAATGTCGTCGTATTAACGAGAAATGCGGATTATCAAAAGAAGAAATCCAATATGCTTTGGATCGCAAAGCGTTCCTATAGAGATTATCCGGGACTTTTACAAGCATTAGAGCGTCGTTACAGCACTTATAATGAAACGGTCGCTTATCTAGAGAAGGAAGAGGAAAAAGGCAATATTTTTATTATTCGTCCAGCACAGCCGCTCTCTGTCGGGAGAATGGAGCGCAATCCGGTTAAACTTGAAGGCTTATATCAACAAGGATATGAAGAAGCAAAAGCAAAATAGGACCAGCTTATTAAATGGTTATCGTAAAGAGAAATAGCTCAATGATTTAAAAAGGGAATATAGCCATATTCTTTTTACTCCTCTCTATCATACATAATGAAACTTACAAGTGCTTCATTTCGTATGGAAGATAACAAAATTGAGGGAGTGGCAAACGTGGAGTCAAAAGAAACCTTACAAGCAGCCTTGAAAGAAATTGAGATGTGGGAGAAGGACCAAAAAAGTCTCTGGTTTTGGGAGAGGATTGGTCGTCTTCCTTTCAAGCTATTGGACAAAATTACACCGGCTTTTGTTCAAAACAAAATTGGATTACTTCTTGATGAACTTGGAAATTTCATTCAAACCGGCGGACAATATTTAACACAAGAACGCCTTATATTGAAAAAGTTTGAAGAGTTGGAAGGAAAAACAGAATTGAATTTATCCCATATTGCCGATCTGCCGCTTGCTAAAATGGATCAAGTAAGTGAAGAACTGAAGAAAAGCAGGGCGAAAGCAGCGACTATCCAGGGGGCGACGACTGGCTTTGGAGGGATATTTACGTTAGCTATTGATATCCCCATGATTCTCGGCCTGTCTCTTAAAACATTGCAGGAAATTGCCATTGCGTACGGCTATGATCCTAACCAAAAAGAAGAACGGGTGTTTATTGTCAAATGTTTGCAGTTCGTTTCTGCGGATATTGTAGGAAAGAAGGCTATATTAGACGAGTTGTCCAATCATTATGGAAGTGAGAGTCGAACACAAATGGTTTCTCAGCTCCAAGGATGGCGTGAAGTAGTGGTTACGTATACCGATCAATTTGGCTGGAAAAAATTATTTCAGTTGATCCCGATTGCAGGTATGTTTATCGGGGCCTTTATGAATAAATCCATGATGCAAGATGTTGCAGAAGCTGGTATAATGCTGTATCGAAAGCGCCGAATTTTAGAGCGTTTAGAACAAAGTGATGAGCAGAAATCTCTTACTTTGTAAGGGAGGGTATGTCGATGGAAGAACAAAAAGCGATGGAATTGCTGCAACAATTACGAGATAAAGAAGTGAAAGAGCTTCATATTACAAAGGATCAATTCTTACCTTTTCGTCAAGTATTAGTGAATCAAAAAGATTTTAAACATTTCCGTGGGATTGCCGGGCATGGTGGAGAAGTTATATACCATTATTTAGATGAACCGAGAAGCTGAGCATCGTGCTCAGCTTTCCTTCTGGCCCATTTGTTAATTAACAAGGTTAATGTGAGTCTTTTTGAATTGGCTATTTTCAAAAGCATTGTTGCTTTTGGAGCGTCTTGTCAAACTCTATTGTGGACTGCATAGATGACCTGCGTACCTGGGAGAAGCAGTTCTTTTTGAAGAAAAGATGGCATATGCTAAACTACTCTTTAGTTGAACGAGATGAATAATGGTTATTTTGCGAATAGTAGATGATAATTGTTCCAAAACATGATAGATTTAAACTAGATGACCCAGCTGGGCTATGAAAATGTCATGTGCCTGCATGAGGAGGGATTATGGATGGAAAATCGCACACCTTTTTATTTTGCGGATTACATTTGGAAAAATGAGCAAGGTCATACGACATACGGTATGCTGCTCGTTAAGCGACCGGATGGCGAGGATGACTTTGATCTCCATACGCTATTAAAAGAAGCATATACACAAAATAAGAAAATAGCCATTACGACGGTGTACGATAATCGTGAACAATCCCTAGATGGATATGTAGTTCATATTTCAAAAGAAGAAGATGTGTTTACGTTTATGGATACTAATGGGGTCAAGCTTGTCATTGACTTCTTTGACGTCGTTGAGATAGATCTTCGAGATTAATTTAACCAAAACTTCCCGGACAGGCCTGTCCGGGAAGTTTTGGTTAAATGAGTTCTGGAAAAGAGCGGGCAACCTTATTTTTAGTGAAGAAAAAACTTATAATATTTGAAAGTTACAGCTGTATTGATTTATCTATAAAAGTATTTATTCCTCAATGAAAATCTCTTTTCCTTCACTTCCTTGACTGCCTGTCAGTACTAGGCCGATATCGGTGTCGGCCTCTTGATTTTGCACAATCGTGAAGGGAACTTTTGTATCGTTCGCTGTTTTTATATACTTAGATAGAAAGCGGTAATCAAGGTTCCCATTTAAATATAGATGTCCGTTTTGAACCTTTTCCATTTTTCCCGTTACTTCCGGATAAGGTTTTTCTCTCATTACTTGCCCTTTTTTCAACGCAATCTCAACACGCTCACGCAGGGCTGTTAAAAAACGGGTTCGTTCTTCCGTCTTTGTTTCCTTTACTCCGTATATGCCTCGTTCTAAATACTCTTCAATATTATCATTCACAGCAAGTCACTCCTGATTGAAAATGTTCTCTACATCTATGTACCCGAAAGAAGAAAAAGCTATACATGATGAAGCAAGAGCACATATAATCCAATGGCAATGGCAAGGATATGAGAAAACATGGTCTTTCTTTTAAAGGAAATGTGAGGGGATTTTATGCTTAAAAAAAACGGTTTGGTCTTTTTGGCCATTCTCTTTCTCTCTGGGAGCTTTGGCGGGACATCAATTGAAGCGGAAGACAATCAGTACGTTACACACGGTGAGTTTATGAAGCAGCTCCTTACAGCAATGGAAGTTGATTTGCCAAGCGAGGCGGCAGAGACGTTTAAAGGTACGGATGCCTTCTCTTCCCCTTATATGGAGGCAGCTGCCCGTTTGACTATAATAAAAGGGAGCAATGAGGAGACATTTGCTTCACATGAAAAAGTGACGCGTGAACAAGCTTATGCCTATTTGATTCGCTCGTTAAACTTAAAAGGGCCCTTTGATACAAATATATTGAAAGAGTTTGAGGATGGACATACCTTGACTTGGTCGAAAGAAGAACTGGCAGAAGCTCTCCGATTAGGGTTGTTAACGGTTTCAAAGAGAAATAAGATTTACCCAAAACAACCTATTACTTCCGCAGAATTAACGGGTATGTTAGCCCGCTATAAAGAAAATTTTAAACGAGTGCCTATTTTGCATACAAATGATGTACATGCGCGAATCATGTACAATGCCCGAAAAGGAGAATTAGGGTATGCAAAGATATCGAAAGTTGTCAATGAGGTTCGAGGGGCAAATGCCGATACTTTACTATTTGACATAGGCGACACTTTCCATGGAACGAATTTGGCGATTTTAAACAAAGGGCAAGTCGTAGTGGATGTGATGAATGCCATGAATTATGATGCGATGGTTCCTGGCAACCATGACTTTAATTATGGGCAGAACCATTTAAAGATATTAAAGTCAAAGGCTCGATTTCCCATTATTAGCGCGAACGTGATAAAAGAAGGAAAAACGATTTTTTTTCCATATATTATCAAGCAAGTACAGGGAAAACAAATAGCCTTTATCGGTTTAACGGCTGCCGATACAGCTGTCAAAACCAACCCTGAAGGAATTGAGGGTCTTCTATTCAAGGATGAAATTCAAACCGTAAAAGAAACGGTTAAGGAATTGAGGGGAAAGGCAGACCATATTGTCTTGCTTTCCCATGCAGGTTCAGCAATGGATGAGAGGATTGCGAATGAAGTAAAAGATGTGGATTTAATTTTGGGAGGACATAGCCATAAGTTGATGGAGCGGCCGCAGAAATTTAAATATGCCTATGTGGCACAAGCTTTTGAATATGGGAAAACAATCGGTCGCACACAGTTGATTTTTCATAATAATACATTAATTGGTATCAATGGATTTTTATATCGTAATCACGACTCTAAAACAGAGGATCAAAAAATTGCTGCTGTCATTAAGGAGTATAAAGCCAAAACTGATGTGTTATTAAATGAAGTGGTGGGGAAAGTAAGTTTCGATTTAGATGGAGAGCGGGATCATGTAAGAACGAAAGAAACTAATTTGGGGAACTTAATTGCAGATGCTATGAGGGAGGCTGTAAAAACAGATATTGCAATTACAAACGGGGGAGGAATCCGCTCAAGTGTGGATAAAGGAAATGTGACACGTGATGATTTGCTAACCGTATTACCATTTAGTGATACACTTGTTAAATTATCGTTAACAGGGAAAAGCATTAAGCTTGTATTGGAACATAGTGTAAGCGTGTATCCAGAGGAACACGGGGGATTTTTGCAAGTGTCAGGGCTTTCGTTTACATTTGACCCGCTTCAGCCGGCCGGCAAACGTGTAAAAGAAATAAACATTAATGGAAGGCCGCTTAATCCGGATAAGATATATACCGTTGCCGTCAATCGCTTTACAGCTATTGGAGGAGACGGATATACGATGTTAAAAGGCAGGAAGATTACCCATAATTCGGGACACACACTCAGTAAAATTTTGGCGGATTATATAAAAAAAGACCCTGTTATTCCAACGGTCGAAGGGCGCATTATGTTATTTGAATAATAAATTTTCATGATAAGGTTGATATTTTTATGATTTTAAGGTTTAATAAAAAGGTAGACTGTGATGAGATGTTACATTTGATTATTGAAAAAGAAATCCTTTGATTATTTTTTGTGATGATTCGTAAGCGCTTTCAGCATTCGTTTACATATTAAATCCATTGTCAGTACGATTTACATTCTTTTTGGACTCTTGGGGAGGAGAACAAAAGGATATGGTTTTTGGTTTATCTAGGGGAGAATGTTTTATAAAAGGGGAATTTGAACGGCAAACAAAGGGATGACGATAAAAAATAATCAAACTTGTAACATCAGCACATTGCTTGTTCAGCAATAAAAAACGATGGGGAAGGGGACCCCATCGTTTTTTATTTTGCTTTCTTCTCGCTGCTCCCTTCGGTATTTTCTTTCTTGAGCAAAAAGATATATTTTTGCGATTATTATATAGAAATTTCCGCATAAGGAGATATATGCCCACTCCATAACTCCGCGTTTAACATATGTTGCAGTGTAAGATGATTAATAATTAGGAAGGGAGGTAGTTTTCATGCAGCATCCATTCCTTCGAAATCACAATCCAAGAGCATACAGGCTAAGATTTAGACCCGGAAGATTCGGTTATGGACGCCCGTTTTACGGAGGCTTTGGCCGGCCATTTTATGGAGGCTTTGGCTATGGAGCCCCATTTTTAGGAGGGGTATTGGGAGGATTGTTAGGAAGCGCATTAATTGCTCGTCCTTATTACTATCCGCCGTATTATGGTTATCCGCCATACTATTACCCCTATTATTAGCTAAAGAAAAGCGATGCGCAGGAAACGCATCGCCTTTCTTTTTGGAGAATAAATTGTTAAAGTCCAATGATTTGAGCCGAATGTTAGAAGAGAGCGGTAGATTGATCTTGTATGCGGAATTTGTCCATTAATCCAAAACATTTAATGGTAAAAAATGTGGTATAATTTAGAAAAAGTAGGTAGGGATGTTATGAAAGTTTGGATTACTTCACTTTATTTATTGTTAATTTTCGGGGGATCGGCATGGAATGTTTATCTTTCATGGGAACATCATCTTTTCGTTGAGTTGGTAATTTTTTCCATTTGTGCCCTTTGTTCGTTTCTTTTATTTGCTGCCTGCTGCTTATATGCCTTTCATTCAATGGATATGTATGAATCTAAATAACCTCATAGTCTTATGTAAACATGTAAGAACAGAATGTTAAAAATACAAAGAATGGCTTAAAAATCCCAGTTATATTCATATACATAATCAATCCTCTGTTTATTAAAAAAATGTCTAAAGCTGTCAGATGATAATTGTAGAAAAAGGGAGGATTTTAAGGGGAAATGGAAGAATAAAATGTTTGAATGTTTAGAAAGTATACTAATTTATACAACAAGAGCAGGGGGAGAGAGAGTTGAAAGTACTCATTTCATTGTCCAACAAATTAATGCAAAAGTATTTACCAGATCCATTTTTATTTGTCATCATTCTTACTTTCTTTGTAGGGGGCTTGTCTCTTGTTTTGACAGATAGTACACCTGTGCAGGTTGTGGAATATTGGGGCGGGGGATTTTGGGGCTTGCTCGCGTTTTCTATGCAGATGGTTCTTGTGCTCGTAACAGGTCATGTGCTGGCAAGCAGTCCATTCTTCAAAAAAGCGCTCGGGAGCTTAGCTTCTATACCGAAGTCACCTGGGCAGGCTATTGTTCTGGTTTCAATTATTTCTCTCATAGCAAGCTGGATCAACTGGGGATTCGGACTTGTTATTGGTGCATTGTTTGCGAAAGAGCTTGCTAAAAAAGTGGATGGTGTAGATTATCGTCTTCTAATAGCAAGCGCTTACAGCGGTTTCGTTATCTGGCACGGGGGCTTGTCAGGTTCCGTTCCGCTTACAATTGCAACCCCTGGTCATTTTAGTGAGGATATTATCGGGATTGTGCCGACAAGTGAAACTTTGTTTTCGACGTACAACCTAGTGATTGTGGCTGCTCTTTTCGTAGTAATGCCGATTTTAAATCGTCTGATGATGCCTTCTAAAGATCAAACGGTAGTTGTAGACCGTTCACTGCTCGAAGAAGCGGATTCACTTCAGGCCGCAGCAGTTGAAAGGTCGGAAATGACACCGGCAGATCGTCTTGAAAACAGCCGGGTTTTAGCTCTTGTAACAGGTCTTCTCGGACTTTTCTTTTTGGCTTTTTATGTTATGAAAAATGGCTTAAAAATCAACTTAGACATTGTCAATTTCTTGTTCTTATTTTTGGGGATTTTATTCCATGGAACGCCAAAGCGCTTTTTAGAAGCGGTGGGAAATGCTGTAAAAGGGGCAAGCGGTATTATCATCCAGTTCCCGTTTTACGCAGGTTTAATGGGCATTATGGTTTCTTCAGGGTTAGCGAACGTATTATCTGAAGCATTCGTTTCCATTTCCACGGAAAAAACGTTCCATATGCTTGTGTTTTGGAGCGCTGGACTGGTGAACTTTTTTGTTCCTTCAGGCGGCGGACAATGGGCAGTACAAGCGCCTGTTATGCTGGAAGCAGCACAAAATATGGGTGTTTCCATGTCAAAAACAGCCATGGCTGTTGCGTGGGGAGATGCCTGGACGAATATGATTCAGCCATTTTGGGCATTGCCGGCTCTTGCTATTGCGGGACTGAAGGCGAAAGACATTATGGGATTTTGTTTAATTACACTATTGGTAAGCGGTGCAATTATTTCTTTGGGCTTCTTTTTCTTCTAATGTTTCAAAGTAAAGATAATGACTCAAAAGGTATAAAAAGCACATTTTTTGAGTCATTATCCTGAAAGGCACCGTCATGATAGTCCACACCAAGAGATTATACGACGGGTCCTTTCAGTGAAAAAAATTTTTGTGATTTATTAGAGACTTATGAGATAGCCCCCTTTTTTAGATATGTCGGAGTCAATTGTTGATTTTTGGTTGATTCGTTTAAAGTGGATATTTCGAACGCTTTCAGTAAAACCTGAAAGTACATAGATAAAAACGAACATAGAAATGAATGGTATATACGTTTGTTTTCTTCTATGTCAATGAGCTGAACTTAGAGCAACTCCAAAAAGAAAAAAAGTCCAAAGATGCGTATATTCCCCTCTTGAAACCTTTTTGATATTTGTTATAATATCAGCGGTGACTCATTATTTGAGATTCATCGGGTGGGAGAGGGATATTGGAAAAGAAGGAATAAGATGTTGAAAGCGTTCTTCGACAAACAATTTAAAATCAATGAACACAACACGACTCTTGGAAAAGAGAGCATGGCTGGAGTGGTGGCTTTTTTATCCGTGGTGTACATTATCGCCATTAATGCGGCGATTTTGGCTGATGCTGGAATCCCATTAGAAGCAGGGATCTTCACGACGGTTATCACGTCATTGTTAGGATGCTTAATCATGGCGTTTTGGGCAAATGCCCCGATCATATTAGTGCCTGGTATGGGAATCAATGCGTTGTTCACATATACGATGGTACAGTCAATGGGGTTGGCGTGGCAAGAAGCACTCGGAGTGGTGTTTATCTCAGGGGCTTTATTTACCGTGCTGGCATTTTCCCGTTTATCCGTTCTGCTGATGAAGTCGATTCCACAATCGCTGAAGGAAGCAATTACGGTGGGGGTAGGACTTTTTCTCACTTTTATTGGACTGCAAAAAGGCGGTATCGTTCAATCAAGTGAGACGACGTTTGTGGCACTTGGAAATTTAAGCGACCTGCATGTCATTAGCACGTTAATCACTCTAGTGATCACCATTGTGTTGTTTATTCGAAATGTTCGCGGAAACTTCTTGTTAAGTATGGCGGCGGGGACATTGATTGCTTTTGTATTAGGGCAAGTGAAGCCAATAGAACCAGTCGCGTCAGATGCAGGCTTGCAAGTATTCTTCGAGGCCGTTGGAGCTTTCTCATTTTCATCCATTGCCTCTATGACTTTTTGGGCGGCCGTTTTTTCATTAACGATGGTCATCGTTTTTGAGAATATCGGATTAATTCACGGTCATTTGGGCATGACGGGACATGATGAGAAATTTCAACGTGCGTTTCAAGCCAATGCTATTTCGGTTGTGACAAGCGGTATCTTTGGCACAAGTCCTACTGTCTCGTCTGTTGAAAGTGCAGCGGGTATTGCGTCAGGCGGACGTACAGGTATGACGTCATTTGTGACGGGCTTGTTATTTTTAACATCGTTGTTTTTCATACCTGTCATTAAGATGGTTCCTGACAGTGCGATTGCACCGATTTTAATCGTCATTGGCGGTTTAATGATTCAAAACATTAAACACATCAACTTGCAAGACTTAACGGAAGGTTTTCCTGCCTTTTTAATTATTGCGCTTATTCCGCTCACATACAGTATAGCTGATGGTATTGCCTTCGGTTTTATTGCCTATCCGATCTTGAAAGCGGCATTGGGCAAAATGCGCGAAGTTTCGGCATTCATGTATGTTGTAGCGTTTTTGTTCTTTTTAAACTTTGTGTTGCATTATATAAGCTGATAGAGCCTCCTGTCACATGACAGGAGGTTTTTTTACATGGTTTATTCAGTACGTGTTCATTCAGGGAGGGCGGATAGAAAAAGGTGAAATCAAAAATATGCTGAAACTTTTACCCGGCGTTTTCGTATGAGTAAGATAGAAAACAAAAAGGGATGGGGAATAATGGATAAATGGATTGAAAAGGCGAACAGGATAACAGTCATTCCTGACCATTACAAGTTAGTCGTTCAAGAGCTTTCAGAGAATGAAGAGAGAAAATTTGTTCATCTCCTGTGGGAGAATGAACAAAATGCAGATGAAACCATTTCTTTTACATTTAATGAAGATACGGGAGAGGTAAACCATTTTGCAACGGACTATAGAGATGACAGTAACGCTGGTGTGGACATGGATGAATGTATGCAGCAATTCATCAAACAGGCGGCTCCTTCGCTTTTGTCCAAATCGTTAATGAAAATAGTCGAGCCTCATGCGGCAGGAAGGGAGGAAGTATCGTATTGCCAGCATTCAGGGGGTGTGATGATTCCATTTACTGGGTGCTATTTTTTCTTTGAAGACGGGCAGATGGAGAGCTTCAGTTATTATGAGTTAATAGACGAACCTGTCATGCCGGCACACATCGTTCCGAAAGAACAAGTGCTAAATAAGGTAAAGCATGAGCAAAAAATGGACTTTGTTTATACTCATGATGAACAAGGGTGCCGACTGATGTATGATCCGAACCCATCGACTGCGTTTATTGTAGCGGAAACCGGTGAAAACTTGCATGACGAGTCCCATTATGAACTACCGCCTTCTTCTCCAATAGAACGGGTGGAAGCAAGGGGAGAACTGGAAACGTTTTTGCAGCTGCAGGAAGACCAATACGATAAGACCGTTTTAAAGGAAGAAGACGGTGAACTGACAATCGGCTACCTGCCGAAAGGCTGGGTAGTGCCTCAGGAAAAAGAAGGTTCGTATAAAGCTTATTTTGAAAGTCGTTTTTCCAAACTTCACTATTTAAAAAATGGTGCTATTTGTACATATGACCAATCTTCAGGACAGCTTCTCCAGTTCTTCAGCGGACGAACATCAACGGGTGCATACGATCTGACAGACGAGGAATGTTTCGAGCGGGCGCTCCAATTTTTATCGGCTGCTTTTCCGAATTATGAACGATACATGAGAGTGTGGAAAAAAGAAGATGATGAGCAAGAGGAAAAAGAGGAAAAAGCCTTCTTTCATTTTAGTGCGTATGTAAATGGCATTCGTTTGAATTTAGAGATGGTGATGGTCAATGTCAATCGAACGACGGGGCTGATTGAACATTACGCTTCCTTCCCATACAAAATTATAGAAGCGGCGGAAAACTTTTCACCTCAGCCTGTTATATCGGAGCAGGAAGCACTCGATATTTATTTGCGTGACATCGATGTGAAGTTAAAATGGCATAAGAGAGAAGATGATGGATATTGTCTTGTCTATCAGCCTGCTTTTTCAAAAGGTGATATTTATGGGATTGATGCAATGACAGGGGAAATCGAGCATTAAATACATGCTCAATAATGTTTTATCCTACATTCAAAGGTTTCTTTCTCAAAGTCCATCATGTTATGGTATAATAAAAGTTATGTGCAATAACGAATAAAGGAGTAATAGCCATTTATGATTACAGTTAACAATGTTAGTTTACGTTACGGTGACCGAAAGTTATTTGAAGATGTAAACATTAAATTTACACCGGGCAACTGCTACGGATTAATTGGAGCGAACGGTGCAGGCAAATCCACTTTTTTAAAAATTCTATCAGGTGAAATTGAGGCGCAAACAGGCGATGTATTCATGGGTCCTGGAGAGCGTATGGCAGTATTAAAACAAAATCACTTTGAATATGAAGAACATGAAGTATTAAAAGTGGTCATTATGGGCCATGCTCGCCTGTATGAAGTGATGCAAGAAAAAGATGCAATTTATATGAAGGAAGATTTTTCAGATGAAGATGGAATGCGCGCTGCTGAGCTGGAAGGCGAATTCGCCGAGTTGAACGGTTGGGAAGCAGAATCAGAAGCAGCGATTCTGTTGAAAGGTCTTGGTATTCAAGAAGATCTCCATACGAAAAAGATGGCTGACTTAACGGGTGGGGAAAAGGTTAAAGTACTATTGGCACAAGCGTTATTCGGTAAACCGGATGTTTTATTACTGGATGAGCCGACGAACCACTTGGACATTAAAGCGATTCAATGGCTGGAAGAGTTTTTGATTAACTTTGAAAACACAGTTATTGTTGTGTCCCATGATCGTCACTTCTTGAACAAAGTATGTACGCACATTGCTGATCTTGATTTCAGCCGTATTCAAATTTACGTAGGAAACTATGATTTCTGGTATGAATCAAGCCAATTGGCTCAAAGAATGGCATCGGATGCGAACAAAAAGAAAGAAGAAAAAATTAAAGAGCTGCAAAACTTCATTGCGCGCTTTAGTGCGAATGCTTCTAAGTCTCGTCAGGCAACATCACGTAAAAAGATGTTAGATAAAATTACACTGGACGATATTAAACCGTCCTCTCGCCGCTATCCATTTGTTCATTTTGCACCGGACCGTGAAATCGGAAACGATTTGCTGCGTGTCGAAGGATTGACTAAAACGATTGATGGTGAAAAGGTATTAGATAACGTAAGCTTTATCATGAATAAGGATGATAAAATTGCGTTTGTAGGGTCAAATGAAGTGGCGTACACGACGTTATTTAAAATTTTAACGGGAGAAATGGAAGCCGACAGCGGTACGTTCAAATGGGGTGTGACAACATCTCAAGCCTATTTCCCGAAAGACAACTCTGAATACTTTGAGGGCTGCGATTTAACGTTAGTTGATTGGCTGCGTCAATATTCTCCGAAAGATGACAGCGAGAGCTTTTTACGCGGATTCTTGGGCAGAATGTTATTCTCTGGAGAAGAAGTAAAGAAAAAAGCAAGTGTTCTTTCCGGAGGAGAAAAGGTTCGCTGCATGTTATCCAAAATGATGCTGAGCGGTTCAAACGTTCTTTTATTAGACGAGCCAACGAACCATTTAGATCTTGAATCCATTACATCGTTAAATGATGGCTTAACGAACTTCAAAGGTTCGTTATTATTCACTTCCCATGACCATCAATTTATTCAAACGATCGCCAACCGCATTATTGAAATTAAGCCGGATGGCACAATGTTTGATAAGCAAGTAACGTATGATGAGTATCTTGAATTAATCAATAAATAAAAAAGAAGCAATCCAAGTTGTCACTTCAACTTGGATTGCTTCTTTTTTATTGAGTGCAGCAACTGAAGAGGGTCGCTTTATCCTGAATTAGGAAGCAGCAAGACCTAGATCCTTTATCCTTTATGTAGTATTTTTATGAAAAAAAGAGGGGATTTTGATTCTAACGGATTAAGGAAGAAAGTATGAATAGAGTATGGTATATAAAAAGGGGGGGAACGATGGGAGTTCGGCTTATTAAAGTCTCCGCTGTGTATTTTGCGATTGGGGCGTTACTAGGTTTTTACATGTCCATTGCCCATACTTACACGCTCACACCTGTTCATGTCCATATTAATTTACTAGGGTGGACGGCCTTAACACTAGCTGGGATCATTTATCATGTTTTTCCGCAAGCAGCTGCTACTAAAGCGGCAAAAATTCATTTTTGGCTTCATAATATCGGATTGCCTATCATGATGATTGCTCTTGCATTTGTGGTGCTGGGATATGAACAACTAGTCGCGTTTACGGCAATTGGAGGAACGATTACAGTCATTGCTGTGTTATTTTTCGTTTATAATGTGTTAAAAAACGTTAAATAAAAGAATGCACGAAAGTGATAAAAAACGCCGCGAACAGCTAGTTGGATTTCCATCAGCTTTTGCCGGCGTTTTATTTAATATATGGACAAAATACAGGGTTGTTTTGGGGGAAATTGTCGTCAAAATTAATCATTTATAAAAAGGGAAAACAGAAAGTATCCTCGAATAATAAAGTAATGTTAATTTTAAAGGAGGATGGAGAATATGAACGAACAAGAACAATTAAAACGTATCCGTGAATTGGCACATAACATTATTCAAAGCGGTTTGCAGGACGGTACTCATTATGATGAATGGCAATTGCGAAATGTCACTGAATTACTTGCTCGTTCAGTTGTAGATTTAACCAATTTAAACCTTGGTGCTGACATTGACCCTCCAACCTCATTAAAAGCAACGATAAGTAAGATGAAAATGGCCTATAATGAGATGGATTCACAGCAAAGGAAAAACGGTTCGGTTGTATAACAAATCATATTGAAAAGGCAGTTTAAAGGCAAAATGTTTACTGGCTAAGGAAACCATGATGTAATAATCATGAAGGCGTTCTTTTCTCCATATATTGAAAGAAAAGAGAAAAGTGGTGACGCTTCATGAACATCTCGTTTGAAACAGTTATTTTATGGTTGGTTTCAGGCGTATTTTTCTTTTTAATGCTTATGATCGTCTTATCACTCATATCCATTTTTATCAAACGTAAATCACGGCATCAAGAGGAAGAGAAACAAACAGAGTTTGATGAATTGGAGTAAAAGAAAGTAGTTCTAGAAGTTTTGAGACGCGGCATATATATTCACTTGTAGTAAGAGGCGAAGTCCAAAAATGCTTTGGACTTCGCCTCTTTTTTTGGGCTAATAAGAAAGTTTCTCTCTTTCAACGAACTCTGTTAGCCAAATGTTATGTACATATGCAGCATTATCTTTTCTTTGCTTGTTTAGCTGATTTTACGTCCATTTCTTTACTGAATTCCGTATCCGCTGCTAGGTTTGGATTGGCTGTTTCTTGACTTACTTTGTTTTGACGTCCTTTTTTTGCCATGGTTCATTCCTCCTTTCTTCTGACAACGAATGTAGTTTATACCTCCATAAATGTTTTTATTCATTCATAAGAGCAAATTTAATAGAGTTTATATTGTTTGCTTTTTCGTGTAAACTAACAAAAACAGGAGGAATGGTGAAAATGACGTTAAATGAACACGATTACGCCATTATTGAGCAAGCGCTGAAAACAGCTGCCGCCAATAGCACCGATTATGAGGAAATTTATCAGTATGAGGGTGTACTAAAGAAGTTGAAGCAAGAGACAGGTATGAAGTATCCTGTTCAGACTGACGGGTTTCGTTATGACTATGATGACTTCACCTCATAAAAAAGGCAAAGGGCTAATTTGGCCCTTTGCCTTTTTAGTAAGAAAGTTTAAAGTTTTCGACATTCATGTCTAGCTCCATTGCCTATATGAGCTGCTTGTGCTTTTCTTATGAGTGAGTCACATTTTGTTCACAGGCATTTTTCTCAAGAATCACCTTTACGACTTCGCTTACCGTATCAACGACATAAGCCGCTTCTTTTTTCACATCTTCATGCGCATGGGAAATAGCAAAGCTGTTCGGTGTTAGTTTGAACATAGGGATATCATTAAAGGAATCTCCTACACAGGCAATTTCTTCGGGGTTAAGCTGCAAGTGTTTTAACAAGACTAAAAGGGCATTTCCTTTACTGATGTTTTTCGGCATAATGTCCAGGCAGCCCTTTTCAGAAATGAACGTATCTACATCTTCGTGAAAAACATCCTGAATGGCTTGCTGCATTTCCAATACTTCCTCATGATGGCCTAATACGGTAATTTTAGAAGGGGTAAGTGACTGGCCGATTTCGGTTAACATATTGCCTTGCTCTTCAATTGGAAAGAAAAAGCGCTCTTCAATTTGCTGAATAATCTCATTCTTTTGTGCGACAAAGTTGATGTTATCAGAGCAAACGATGGTAATGTAACGATCTGAGCAAGCTGATTCATACAGTTTTTTAGCAAGTTCGTGTTCAAAAGTGCAAGAGTGAAGGGAAATATGATCATTGGTCAGCACAAATGCTCCGTTTTGGCTTACACGGTGGAATTGATCTCCAACGGCTTTCGCCACTTCCATAATTTCATTGTCCATTCTGCCTGAAGCGAGACAAATGTCTACATTATGCTTCCGCAATTGTTTTAATGCTTCTATATCATGGGGCGCCACTTGATTTTTTTTATCAATTAACGTTCCATCTAAATCACTGACTAATAATTTAATCATTTTTAAACTCCTCTCGTTGTTAAAAGCTCAATCTCATATTGGTCAACAATACTTTGAAATGAATCATCAGGAGAACAATAAGTCACAATAATATCAATGTCTTCTAAAGGACATACATTGTAAAACATTTGCTTTCCGAACTTCGATTGATCGGCCAGGACAATGACTTGATTAGCCCGCTTAATCATTTCTTTCACAAGCAGTCCTTCCTCTTCATAAGGAGTTGACAGTCCGCTTTGAGTAATTCCGCATGCACCTAAAAAAAGCTTATCTACATGGTAGTTGCGAAGCATCTCAATGGCAGCCGCTCCGTATATATACTGCTGGGAATGGTGGAGCTGTCCTCCTAATAAATGAATGGAAGCCACTTCTTTTTTTGACAATGTACTCGCAATTTGGATGGAATTTGTTACAATCGAATTTTGTTTCGTTTGCAAATAGTCAGCAATGAATTCAACGGTAGTAGATGCATCCAAAATAAGATACTCGTAATCTTTTATAAGGGAAACAGCCCGTTTGGCAATTTCTTTTTTTGCCTCGGGAACGTGTTTCAACCGCTGCTCATAGCTGGAAACTTCTTTAGAAAGGGCCGGTAAAATAGCGCCTCCCCTTGTTCGAACGATAGCTCCTTGTTCATCCAGCTTTACAAGATCCCTTCGTGCCGTATCCCGGGAAACTTCAAATTGCTCGCAAATATCTTCAATGCTGATTCGTTTATGTTTTTTTAAATGTTGTAAAATCTCTATCAATCGTTCTTCTTGATACATGGCAGCACCTCAATATCATCTGTAAGTATATTTTAAGTGATATTAAGTTAATATGCAATTTCTTAATCGATTTTTACGTATAAATTTACAAAAACATTATAAACGCTTAAAATATAAGAAAATACATAAAAGGAGAGAAGCAGAATGAAAACATTGCAAGTCGGGCTTGTCGGATACGGCTTATCGGGACAAGTATTCCACGCTCCGTTTGTACATACGCATTCCCATATGAATTTAAAGAAGGTTGTAGAAAGAAGAAGTGCAAAATCAAAGGAACACTATCCGTATGTAGAAGTTGTGGCCTCCTACGAAGAATTGCTGGCAGATGAAGAGATAGATGTTGTCATCATTACGACTCCAAATGAATTCCATTTTTCAATGGTGAAGGATGCCATCTTGAAACGGAAACATGTCGTTATTGAAAAGCCGTTCACGGTGACATCTAAGGAAGCCATGGAGCTGACAGAATTAGCCGGTGAATATGGTGTCAAGCTCTTTGTTTATCATAATCGCCGCTGGGATGGTGATTTTAAAACAGTCAAAAAGATTATCGAACAGGGTTTGCTTGGGGATATTGTTGAATTTGAATCTCATTTTGACCGGTTTCGCAATTATTTTAAGGAAAATGCATGGAGGGAAGAAGACCGTCCGGGTTCAGGCATTTTGTATGATCTCGGTTCCCACTTAATTGATCAATCACTCGTGTTATTCGGTACACCTGATGCGGTCACCGCTCATACAAGCATTCAGCGGAAAGGCGGGAAATCCGTAGATGCTTTTGATGTGCGCCTTCATTATCCAGAGGTAAGCGTAACGTTAAAAGCGGGTATGCTTGTCAGGGAGCTTGGCCCTCGTTTCACTCTTCATGGTACAGAAGGGTCTTTTGTTAAATATGACTTGGATCCGCAGGAAAATGCACTTCGCCAAGGAAGCATGCCAACAGACAGCGGGTACGGGATAGAAGACGAGGGATGTTGGGGAACCTTGAATGCGACGATCAACGGTTTGCATTATCATGGCAAAATTGAGACGCTGCCTGGAAGTTACCAAGATTTTTACCAAAATGTATATGAAGCCGTAACAGAAGGAAAAGAGCTGGAAGTGAAACCGGAACAGGGTGCCACCGTTATCAGAATCATTGAATTAGCGGAACAAAGTGCACGCGAAAAACGAACCATTTCATTTGAATAGACGCAAAAAGAGGAGAGCGGGGGCTCTCCTCTTTTTGCAGATCACACACATTACTTAAGCTGCCACTTCTGTCTCTATTTTTTGGTGGTGGCGTCGAATTTGATAAGCGTACCAAGTTGTTACGGCTAACGTAATCACCGTTCCGATCATCATCGACGTTTGGTAACTTAACTTAAATCCTTCAGGAGCATAGAAAATATAAGTACTCACAACGCCTGTCATAAATAGGGCTGGGATTCCGCAAATCCAATGGAATTTGCCGTGACGTAAACAGTAGACAGTAGCTGTCCATAATGTCACTGTTGCAACAAGCTGGTTAGACCAGCCCACATAACGCCATAAGAATGAATAATCAATCGTTGATAAATAAAAAGCTGGAATCGTGACTGGTATTGAATAAAGAAATGCTTGCTTCAGGCCGGCGTTCTCACCTTTAGCTCCAACTAATTCTGCCAAAATCATGCGCGATGAACGAAGAGCCGTATCACCTGTTGTAATAGGTAAGATGATAACCCCTAAGATGGCTAAAATTCCACCTAATTGACCAAGAAGGGAAGTTGAAATTTCATTGACAGCTCCTCCTGGACCACCTGCTGCGATGGCTTCTTGCAGCCCTGTCGTACCGCCGAAGAATGTCATACCCGCAGCTGCCCAAATCAACGCGATGATACCTTCTCCAATCATAGCTCCATAAAACACCTTGCGGCCTTCACGCTCATTTTTAAGTGTTCTGGCAATAATCGGACTTTGTGTACAATGGAAGCCGGAAATGGCTCCACATGAGATTGTAACCATCAATAAAGGCCAGATTGGCAGTTCGCCCGGATGAAGGTTTTCCAAAGTGACATTTGGAATTGGTTTGCCTGAGAATAAAAGGGCTCCTGCGATGGCAACTGCCATAAAAATCAAAATGGCACCGAACAGCGGATAAATTTTACCGATTACTTTATTAACCGGTAAAACGGTCGCTAACAAGAAATAAACAAAAATAAGAACGAGTACTGTACTAAAAGATAGTGGAGTTAACTGTGAAATCAATTGTGCTGGCCCTGCTGTGAACGCAGCGGCTACTAAAATCATTAAAACGAGAGATACGACGTTTGTGATGATTTTTACGTTTTTTCCTAAATAACGTCCTACAAGAGCCGGATATTGTGCGCCGCCGTGACGAAGGGACATCATACCGGAAAAATAGTCATGGACCGCTCCGGCAAAAATACATCCTACCACAATCCAAATAAAGGCGACCGGTCCATATAAAGCACCCGTTATCGCACCATAGATCGGGCCTAGTCCCGCAATATTCAATAATTGGATGAGCCAGCCTTTCCACCATGGCATCGGCATATAATCAAGGCCGTCCGTTTTTGTATAGGCAGGTGTTTCGTTATTGGGATCCATGCCAAAAATTCGGTCAACCACCCGTCCGTAAAACATATAGCCTAAGATTAAAAGTGCGATTGACGCGAGAAAAGTAAGCATGTTTGAAACCTCCTTCTGTACCACTAATTTAAATTTTCTGAAAATATATACATATATTAACAAAGTCCGACAAATACCGCAATATATTTTTCTGAAAAAATTAAAATTTCTAACAATTTAGAAGCGCTTACATTTTCAAAGGTAAGAAATCGCTGGGATGGGGGAGGAAAGAGGGGATGATTATTTCGGTACAGAAAGAAGTATCTTCTTAAAATAATAAAAACCGTCATATGAATCATTGAGAGATTCATATGACGGTTTGACAGAAGCAGCTTACTTCTTTTTAAAGAAGTCCTCTACTATAAAACATTAAAATAGCGCGCTTCCGGATGGGCAAATACGATAGCGGAAACAGATGCTTCAGGTTCCATCATAAAGCCGTCCGTTAACTGAATTCCGATTTTTTCCGGCTGGATGAGCTTAAACAATTTTTCCTGGTCTTCTAAGTTCGGGCATGCCGGATAACCGAATGAATAGCGCTGGCCCTGGTATTTGGCCGTCAGGCGCTGCTCCATCGTGAAATCCGGGGAATCCGGGAATCCCCATTGATCGCGAATTTGCTGATGGACGCGTTCCGCCAATGCTTCTGCCGTTTCAAGAGCCAGTGCCTGCAGAGCATGGCTTTTTAGGAAATCGCCTTTTTCTTTAAAGTTCTGGGCGAGTTCACGGATCCCTTTTCCAGCTGTTACAGAAAACAGGCACACGTAATCCATTTCATTTGAATCGACCGATTTCACATAGTCTGACAAGCATAAGAATGGTTCTTTCGCCTGACGCGGGAAGTTGAACGTCTCCAGAACAGTTTGCGGCTGATCCGGATGATAAATGATAAGATCATTTCCATCGGATTGTACCGGGAAGAACTGGTATAAAGCGGCAGGCTGGATTAAACGGTCTCTTTTCGCCAGCTGCAACAGCTCATCGACTACTTCTTTCACTTTTAACGTTCGTTCATCTTTTTCTTTCAATAGACGCGAAATTTTTCCTTTGACGCCTAAATGATGGCCCAACAGCATTTGCCAGTTAATGTACGGCTCAATATGCGCGACATCGTATTGACGAATAATATGCGGCTTTGTATCGGCCGGTACAAAAACAGGTGCTGATGTTGACACAGTTGAGCGAGTGAGGGTGGCCACCGCAGATTGTGCTACCTCTCTTTCAGGAGCGGCTGCAGAAATTTCCTGTTTTTCCTTCAAGGTTGCCAGTAACTGTTTACTCGCTTCTTTGTCTTGCAATTGGTTCGCTAATGATAAGCCGTCCATGGCATCTTTCGCATAAAAGACTGGACCTTCATATTCTGCGGCAATTTTGTTATCGGTAAACTTGCGCGATAGGGCGGCGCCACCGACTAAAATCGGAACGTCAATGTCGGCTTGTTTCATATCTTGTGCGGTTAATACCATCTGCTGAGCCGATTTGACGAGCAATCCCGATAAGCCGACGATATCCGGCTTTTCTTTTCTAACAGCGGCAATTAATTCTTGAGGTGCGACTTTAATCCCTAAGTCGACCACTTTAAAGCCGTTATTGCTTAAAATAATATCTACTAAGTTTTTACCGATGTCATGTACATCGCCTTTTACTGTAGCAAGCAATACTTTTCCTTTTCCGCTGTCGTCTTTCTTTTCCATATGCGGCTCTAAAAAGGCAACAGATGCTTTCATGACCTCTGCGCTCTGCAGTACCTCGGCAACAATAAGCTGGTTGTCGTTGAACAATCGTCCTACCTCGGCCATTCCCTCCATAAGCGGTCCATTGATGATGTCGAGAGGGTTTGGATATTTTGCGAGAGCCTTTTCCAAATCCGGAAGCAGGCCTTCCTTCGTTCCTTCAACGACGTAGTTTGCCAGTCGTTCTTCCAGCGTTAAATTACTTGCTTGGACTTTGACTGTCTTCTTTTTATCGCGGTAGAAGTCTGTGAATGTCGCCAATGTCTCATCATTTGTACGGAAAAGGAGGTCATCGGCAAGCTTGATTTCTTCTTCTGGAATGGAAGCATAGCGCTCCAGCTTTTCCGTGTTGACAATCGCATAATCGAGTCCTGCTTGTGTACAGTGATATAAATAGACGGCGTTTAATACTTCACGTCCGACAGGCGGAAGACCAAATGAAACGTTGCTTACACCGAGAATCGTTAAACAGTCAGGTAATGCTTTTTTAATAAGCGCAATTCCTTTAATCGTTTCTTCGGCGGATCCAATATATTGTTCATCACCTGTTCCGACAGGGAAGACAAGCGGATCGAAAATGATGTCTTTTGGATTGAAGCCGTATTTATTCACAAGTAAATCGTGGGAGCGTTTGGCAATTTCAAGCTTACGCTCAGCCGTTACAGCCATTCCTATTTCGTCGATTGTCCCGACGACGAGAGCTGCTCCAAATTTTTTAACAAGCGGTAAAACGGCTTCAAATCGCTCTTCGCCGTCTTCAAGATTGATGGAGTTGATAATGGCTTTCCCCTGCGAATAGCTGAGGGCACGTTCAATAACCGCTTCATCGGTTGAATCGATTACTAAAGGAGCTTTTACCTTCTTCACAACTTCTTTAATGAAAATCTCCATATCTTCAATTTCTTCACGATCCGGGTCGGCCAAGCAAATATCGATAACGTGAGCACCGTTTTTCACTTGAGCACGGGCAACTTCAGCCGCTTCTTCAATTTTACCCTCTGCAATAAGACGCTTAAATTTACGTGAGCCGATAACATTCGTACGTTCACCGACAAAAAGCGGGCGCATCGAATCGTCATAAATAAGAGGCTCAATACCCGAAACAGCATGAGGGTGAGAGTCCGTTGGAATGCCCCTAGGCTTGACATCTTTTACAGCATCCGCTAATGCCGCGATATGGTCAGGTGTCGTACCGCAGCATCCCCCGACAATGTTCAGCCAGCCCTTTTCAGCAAAACCAACGATTTTCTTCGCTAAAAGCTCAGGAGATTCATGGTAATTTCCTTCTTCGTCCGGTAATCCTGCATTTGGGTAACAGCTTACTGCTGTCGTCGAAAGGGCAGAAAGTGAACGAATATGATCGGTCATAAACTCAGGGCCTGTCGCACAGTTTAAGCCGACAGAAAGAGGCTCCATATGCTCAAGGGAAAGGTAGAATGCTTCAATATCCTGGCCGGCAAGCGTTGTTCCCATCGGTTCAATGGTTCCGGAAATCATGATCGGCAGCTTTTTGTTTGCTTTTTCAAACGCTTGGGAGATCCCTAAGAATGCTGCTTTGACGTTCAGTAGATCTTGACACGTTTCCACCAGCAGGAGGTCAGCCCCGCCGTCAATCAATCCACGGGTTTGTTCTTCGTAAGACTCGATAAGCTCCTGGAAGGTGATACCTCCTGTAACGGACAATGTTTTCGTCGTCGGTCCCATTGACCCTGCCACATAGCGCGGCTTTTCGGGTGTAGAATATTTGTCGCAGGCTTCTTTTGCTAGCTTGGCTGACACGACGTTTAACTCGTAGGCGAGGTGGCTTATATCATACTCGTCCAATACAACGGATGTGGCGCCGAAGGTATTTGTTTCAACAATGTCTGCTCCTGCTTTTAAATACTCTTCGTGGATGGAGCGGATGACATCAGGAGCGGTAAGGGATAAGTATTCGTTACATCCTTCATACAGCTCGCCGCCGAAATCATCGGCTGTTAAGTTGGCAGCTTGAATCATTGTTCCCATTGCACCGTCCAGGACGAGAATTCTTTCTTTTAATTGATTACGAATGGAGGATTGATTCATGATGATCTTCCTTTCTGATACGTTCTTTGTCATGAATATATTTTGTCAGTTCAACCGTCATTTCATAGCGCATAAACGGCGTAATTAAGTAAATGCCATTAAATAAATCATAAGCCGCATCAATAAGATGTTTGGCGATAGCGATGCCTTCACGCGCACCCTTTTCATTATCGTTTTCTGTTGCATCCATGCGTGCCAAAATATCATCGGACAACTTAATCCCAGGTACTTCATGATGAAGAAAACGAGCATTACGTGCGCTTGTCAGCGGCATAATCCCAATATAAACGGGAGCTTGCAAATGTTTTGTTGCTTCATGAATATCTTCGATTTGCGAGACGGAGTAAACAGGCTGAGAAATAAAGTAATGAGCACCGCAAGCAATTTTTTTCTCTAATCTCAGTACCGCTTTATCAAGATGTCTTACATTTGGATTAAAGGCGCCGGCAATTGAAAAATTCGTTTTTTGGCCGAGTGGTTTACCGGAGTAAGAAAGGCCTTCATTAAATTGGGCAATCAGACTGATCAAATCAAATGAAGATAAATCATAAACAGAAGTGGCGCCAGGGAAATCACCAATTTTAGAGGGATCTCCTGTGACTGCAAGAATTTGATTGATTCCTAATGTATGAAGCCCCATTAAGTGAGACTGCAAGCCGATTAAATTGCGATCACGGCACGTAATATGCACAAGCGGTCGCACGTCCGTTTTATGCTGTAAAAGAGATGCCATCGCCAAGTTGCTGATTCTTGGTGAGGCGAGTGAGTTGTCAGCAAGCGTAACGGCATCGACCCCGATATCATGTAATGCTTTAGCTCCGGTCATAAATTTCTCAATTCCAAATTGTTTTGGAGGATCAAGCTCAACAATGACGGAACGGCGCTCTTGAACGATATCATGAATATGCGGCAGCGTTTCCTCGACTGATTCTTGAATTTGGACAACAGGACGTTCTTTTGTTTGCTTTACGGTAACGGGCTCTTGATTCTTTAACGCAGAAGAGATGGCTTCGATATGAGCGGGAGTGGTGCCGCAGCAACCGCCGATCAACCGAACTCCTTGTTCATGGAAAGCAAGGGCTGTTTCCTGAAAATACTTGCTGTCTGTTTCATAAACAAGTCTTCCATCTACATAATCCGGCAAACTTGCATTCGGGTAAGCAGATAAAAAGGAATGGTTTGGAAGAGGAACTTCTTCCAGCGATTCAATCATATGATAAGGGCCGAGACGACAATTGATGCCAACAACATCTGCTCCAAGAGCCTCAAGTTGGGTGAATGCATCACTTAAATGTGTGCCGCCTTGCAGGACGCCTTTTTCATGCAGAGAAACGTGGGCGATGATTGGTTTATCTGTTTCCTTACGGGCTATGGTCAAAACGGTCTTCAGTTCTTCAAGATCATAGTATGTTTCTAATAAAATGCTATCGACGTCTTCGTGAAGAAGCCAAAACAGCTGTTCTCGGAAGTTTCGCTTTATTTCTTCTATAGTGATGGTGGACTTCGTTAAAGCGCGGATTCCGCCGATTGTCCCTGCAACATAGGCCGTTCCTTCGGCCGCTTCCTTCGCGATTTTTGCAGCAGCTATATTAAAAGTCTTCACTTCATCTTCTAGGCCATAGCGTGCCAGCTTATGGTAGTTGGCTCCGTATGTGTTCGTTTGGATGATATTTGAGCCCGCTTTTAAATAAGCCTCATGAACACGAAAGACTTCATCACGCTTTGTTACATTCAACTGTTCAAAGCAGCTGTCTACACCATGAGCATATAAAAGTGTGCCCATAGCTCCGTCCCCAATTAAAATATGAGACTTCAAGTCTTGTAATAATCCCATTGTTATTCCTCCTTATACTTACTCATTCTTTTCGGAAGGGGGAATGATGATAAACACAAAAGGCCTTCTTATTTAAGAAGAAGACCTTTTAATCAAAACCCTCTTCTTATCTGCCAAGCATGGTTCCCTGCTTCGCTGGATTTAGCACCTTGTCACGCCGTGACTGGTTGCTGAGGCTTCAAAGGGCCAGTCCCTCCACCTCTCTTGATAAGAATGATGTATGAAATTTTAAATTATAATATTTAACTTATCTGATTTTTGATAATTATACAACATATTTTTTATTCTGGACAGTCTCTTGTGAACGACTATTCAAAAAATTAATACATTATGAATATTGAAAAATATAGAGAGGCGACTAAAAAATTATGTTTCAAAAAATATATAGATCGATTTAGAAAATTCGACATGACCAAAGAACGACTATGTCGAATTTTCTAGACCTTTGAGCGCGGATTCAAGCTGTCTGGACCACAGATTGTGAATGCTTTTCAAGTGAATGAAGACGTGTCGATTTATTAAATGGAATTTATAGAGAATTAAGATGAAAAACAATAGAATACAGCCATTGCAGAAACAGCTTTAATAGATAGCATCAATGAGAATAGCTCGTCTTTTTTTAAAACAACGTCATATAGTGTAGTATTAGCAGTTTGAAAAAAGGGTGAGACGATGAACAAAGAGTGGAAAAGAGTATTGCAAGTGGCCGCTACTTATATTGGAACGGTCGTAGGAGCCGGATTTGCAACGGGGAAAGAAATTGTCCAATTTTTTACCCAATATGGTACATATGGCTTGATTGGAATTATTGTCAGCGGTTTATGTTTTGTATGGCTTGGATCAAAAATGATGGTCATGGCACATGAAATTGGAGCGGAATCCTATCAGCAGCTAAATAATTATTTATTTGGAAAAAACATCGGGAAAATTGTCAACTTGTTTACGATCTTCACTTTATTTGGCATCACCTCTGTTATGTTGGCAAGCACAGGCTCCATCGTCAAGGAGCAGCTCGGCTGGTGGCCCCAAATCGGTATGATTTTAACGGTATTGCTTGCGTATCTTTCCATCATGAAAGGCATTGAAGGAATTATGATGGTCAATTCGCTTGTTGTGCCGATGATGTTGATTTTTTCGGTCATCATCATAGTCCCATACATCGGCCACTTCTCTTTTCTGCAAGTATCGTCGGTCCAATTGTTAACTGGCGATGTCAATTGGATGGTCAGTCCGTTTTTGTATGTGGCGTTTAACTTAGCTATGGCTCAAGCGGTATTGGTGCCTCTTGGTTTTGAAATCAAGGATCGTAAAATTATTCAGAGAGGGGCGGTCCTTGGGGGTATCGGACTTACATTTATGATGGTTGCAGCCCATTTGGCCCTTTCAAATTTGCCTTATACCTTTCAACTTGATATTCCAATGAGTGAAGTGATTAAAAATGTCGGCGTGTGGATAAACTGGCTGTTTTTAATTGTCATTTACGGAGAAATATTTACCACGCTTATTGGAAATGTATTTGGCATGGCCCGTCAATTTCAAACGATTCTTCCTGCGCGTGAAAGTACATGGATTATGGTAATTTTGCTTCTTTGCTTCACGATCGGTCAAATTGGCTACAGTTCTTTATTAACAGCCTTGTATCCGTTATTCGGCTATATGGGATTGGCATTCATTTTTATGCTTTGGCTAAAAAAGTCAAACTTATAAGAGCAGTTGTTCTCTACCTTTCAAATGGATAGTTCGCTGAAAGCTCCTTCCCTCAATTCTTTCGTTTGGTGATGTATTTTTAAAGAGAATGATTCACGCTCCCTGATTAACCAGGGGTGTGAATCATTCTTTTATTGTTTCGTTTTTCTTGTTATTTCAATAGCCTAATCTGTCTGAACAGCTGTTTCCGTCTTCCTGTTCTTTCATCTCCAATAAGCATAACAAAATTTATAAAAGGCTATAGAAACAAATTGCGTGATTTTTGTCTTTTTATCTGTTACACTATTCTCAAACTTCATAAATTTATATCCTTCGGGGTCGGGTGAAATTCCCAACCGGCGGTGATAAAACGGAAACGTTTTTAAGCCCGTGACCCGTTTGTCCGTTGCATAAAAGCGGGATAAACGGTGGATTCAGTGAAAATCTGGAGCCGACAGTATAGTCTGGATGGGAGAAGGATCAGAGTTGCAGGTTTCGACGCTTTTATTTGCTTGTTTTACGAGTGAAAAAGGTTTATTTGGTTCGCGTATAATGTATGATTAAAACGGAAGTTTTTTTTGCATACATTTTTTAGCACCAATCCACCTTTATAGTAGCAGTTGTCATCTTGCTTATTTGGCATGTGAAAAATATGCTTAAAAACTGATTCGTCTCAACCAACCCCTAGGAAACAAGGACTAGGGGTTTTTTATTTGGCCATAATAAAGTAAAAAACTTCGCTTCGTGAGTTTTGTCGGCCCGTTAAAGCGGGATAAATTGGGCAAATAAAAAATATAAGGAGAAATGTTGGGAGGCGATGGAGCTGAAAGATTACGATTATATGAAGCTGGCCATCGAGCTGGCAAAAGCAGCAAAAGGGCAGACAAGCCCTAATCCCGTTGTTGGATCAATCGTGGTAAACAATGGTGAAGTAGTTGGCATGGGTGCACACTTAAGAGCAGGAGAAGCACATGCGGAAGTACATGCATTAAAAATGGCCGGCGAGAAAGCAAGAGGGGGAACGATTTATGTAACGATTGAACCTTGCTCGCATCATGGGAAAACGCCGCCATGCGCTGATCTTATCATCGAAAAAGGGCTAGCGAAAGTAGTGGTTGCTTCGCTCGATCCAAATCCCCTTGTTTCAGGTCGAGGAATCGAACGAATCAAAGCGGCGGGGATCTCTGTAGAGACGGGGATATTAAAAGAAGAAGCGGATGCTTTGAACAAAGTCTTTTTTCATTATATCAAAACGGGAACTCCATACGTAACGTTAAAAACAGCCAGCAGCCTTGACGGGAAGACCGCAACGGTAACGGGAGAAAGCAAGTGGATTACAGGTGAGGAAGCCAGATTGGATGTACATCAATTACGTCACGAACATGACGGCATTTTAGCGGGGGTTCAAACCGTTATTGCCGATAATCCAAGCTTAACGACACGTCTCCCAAATGGGGGAAAGCATCCAATTCGAATTGTTCTCGACCATAAATTAAGAATACCGGAAGAGAGTACATTGCTGCATGATGGACAAGCACCTACTTGGATTATTACAGGAAATAATATTGATTCTGAAAAAACAGATCGTATTCGCAATTCGTTTGTAGAAGTTTTTCCGCTCTCCAGTGAAACCATTCATATTGACGAAGTATTGATATTCCTTGGAGAAAAGGGCGTCACATCTCTTTTAGTGGAAGGCGGTTCAACCATTCATGGAAGCTTTTTAAAGGCGGGCCGGTTCAATGAAGTCATTTCATACGTTGCTCCGAAACTTATCGGTGGAAAGGATGCTCCCGCTTTGTTCGGAGGAGAAGGAATTCCGAATATTGATGAAGCCGTTCCATTAAAGATTCAATCTGTCCAACAGATCGGCAATGATTTAAAAATAACAGCTGTACCGTTAGAAGGTGAATGATATGTTTACGGGAATTATTGAAGAAATCGGCAGAATCCAACATATTCAAAAAGGGAAAGATGCGGTTGAAATTGCTATTAAAGCGAACAGTATTTTGGAAGACGTAAAGCTCGGTGACAGTATCGCGGTAAATGGAGTTTGTTTAACCGTTACTTCTTTTTCAAATAATGAATTTACGGTTGATGTCATGCCGGAAACGATTGCTGCCACTAGCTTAAAAATGCTGAATCGAGGAGATGCCGTCAATTTAGAAAGAGCGATGGCGGCTAACGGACGTTTTGGCGGTCACTTTGTCAGCGGGCATGTTGATGGAATGGGAAAAATTATCAATAAATCACCAAGAGGAAATGCGGTTTATTATGAAATTGAAGTGGAACCGGATTTAGCTGATTTTATGATTTTAAAAGGGTCCGTAACGGTTGACGGGACAAGTTTAACGATTTTTGGCTTAACCAGCCATTCGTTTACTATTTCTCTTATCCCCCACACATCATCACATACGATCTTAGGAGAAAAAGCAGCGGGGGACATTGTAAATATCGAGTGCGATATGCTTGCGAAATATATACGGAAAATGATGGTGAAAGAGCAGCCGGCTCCCAAAAGTTCTATCACATACAATTTGCTCCACGAGCATGGATTTACAAATTAAAGGAAGGGGTGGTTTTATGTTCCATCGTATTGACGAAGCCCTTGATGATTTAAAGCAAGGGAAGGTTATTATCGTTTGTGATGATGAAGACCGTGAAAACGAAGGAGACTTTGTGGCTTTAGCAGAAAAAACGACTGCCGAAACGATTAATTTCATGGCAACACACGGTAAAGGACTTATTTGTACACCCATTTCTGAAGAATTAGCGCAGAGTTTAGACTTAAAGCCAATGGTTGGAGAAAATACCGACCCGCATGGAACAGCCTTTACGGTTAGTATCGATTATAAAACAACCACAACGGGCATTAGTGCATTTGAACGTGCAGACACTATTCAAGCTTTGCTAAATAGTGAAGTAAAAGCAGGAGATTTCCGCCGTCCGGGCCATGTATTTCCGCTTGTTGCCAAAAAAGGCGGAGTATTAAGACGTGCCGGTCATACAGAAGCAGCGATTGATTTGGCCGTTTTATCAGGAGCGAAGCCTGCCGGGGTCATTTGTGAAATCATGAAAGAAGATGGAACGATGGCGCGAGTCCCGGATTTAGTGGAAATTGCCAAGACATTCGACTTAAAAATGATTACCATTAAGGACTTAATCGCTTACCGTAGAAAGCATGATAAATTGGTTCAACGTGAAGTGGACATTCAGCTGCCGACCTCATTTGGTCATTTCCAGGCAGTCGGATTTTCAAACATTGTGGATAACCAAGAACATATGGCCCTTGTAAAAGGAGAGATTTCTCCCGATGAACCGGTGTTAGTTCGTGTTCATTCGGAATGTTTAACAGGTGACGTGTTTGGATCGCACCGCTGTGATTGCGGTCCTCAGCTACATGCAGCCCTATCCCAAATTGAGCAAGAAGGCAAAGGAATTTTACTTTACATGCGCCAAGAAGGAAGAGGAATAGGGCTGTTAAATAAATTGAGAGCCTATAAGTTACAAGAAGAAGGCTATGACACAGTCGAAGCGAATGAAAAGCTTGGCTTTGCAGCAGACTTGCGTGACTACGGAGTCGGAGCGCAAATATTAAAAGAGCTGGGGGTTCAAAAAATGAAACTGTTAACGAACAACCCTCGAAAAATTGCCGGGCTCGAAGGCTATGACCTGGAAATCGTGGAACGCGTTCCACTGCAAATGCCAGTGCTAAAAGACAATGAGCGTTACTTGAATACAAAGATAGAAAAACTTGGACATTTATTACATTTATAATTGGAGGAGAAATTAAGATGGCAAAAGTATTTGAAGGACATTTAGTAGGAACAGGATTACGTGTAGGAATTGTTGTAGGGCGTTTCAATGAATTTATTACAAGTAAATTGCTGGGGGGAGCCCTCGATGCTTTAAAGCGACACGGAGTAGAAGAGGATCATGTAGATGTAGCTTGGGTTCCAGGAGCATTTGAAATTCCGCTTATTGCAAAGAAAATGGCAGAATCCAAAAAATATGATGCGGTTATTACGTTAGGTACCGTGATTCGCGGGTCCACTCCTCACTTTGACTATGTTTGCAATGAAGTGGCGAAAGGAGTTTCTTCCCAAACCCTTCAAACAGGAGTTCCAATCATCTTCGGTGTATTAACAACAGAGAACATCGAGCAAGCCATTGAGCGCGCCGGTACGAAAGCTGGAAATAAAGGCTGGGAAGCAGCAGCATCAGCGATTGAAATGGCCAATTTAACGAAAGAGTTGTATTGATAAAGAAGGAAGTCCAAGGCAATATAACCCGTCTTGGACTTTCTTTTTTCTATAGTGAATAATTAAAGGGGATTGTTTTACCCTAATTAGTATTGAGAGTCGAAATAGCAGGAAATAAAAAAATATATTTTTTAGAAAATAAAGGAAACTTCTATCTGTGGGTACCTTACTTCCTGCTAATGCGGAACAAATTGTTTTTGATTTTTTCTAAAAACGGTGCCATTTCCATTGACGTTAAAACCGTTTCTTATGTAATATGTAAGGACGAGTAATGAGTAGTGCCAAGTGAAAAATAGGGGAGTGAAGGATTCGTGCAAGGGTCCTTTGTCGTAAAAAAAGCATTGAACAACAATGTATTGATTGCGTCAAACAAAGAGTATGATGAGGTTGTTTTGATCGGGAAAGGAATCGGTTTCGGGAAGAAAAAAGGCGATGAGATTACATCGGAAGCTGTCGAAAAACTATTTTTACTAAAGAGCGAGCAAGAACAGGAGCAATATAAGCAGCTTCTAAACCATGTAGACGAGCGCTTTGTGGGACTTATGAATGATGCGATTTCTCATATTCAGCATCGGGTAAACGTACCGCTTAATGAGCATATCCATGTGGCGTTGACTGACCATATTTATTTTGCGATTAAGCGTATCCAGCAGGGTATGGGTTTGAAGAACCCTTTTTTATTGGAAACAAAAGCCTTATATCCGGATGAGTACACGATTGCCTCTGAGGTGGTGGACTTGATGAAGGAAAAAATGGGGATCGATCTTCCAAAAGGGGAAGTTGGTTTTATTGCTCTTCATATTCATAGTGCGTTGACAGCCAAACACATTTCAGAAGTAAATAAGCATTCACAGCTGATTCACACGATTATTGAAATGATTGAACATTCGTTTAAAATAGAGATTGATCGCGAATCCATTCATTATATGCGCCTCATTCGCCATCTGCATTTTGCGATTGAGCGTGTCAAGGCAGGAGAAAAAGTAGAAGAACCAAAAAAATTAGCTTTACTCTTGAAAGAGGAATACCCTCTATGCTACAATTTGTCTTGGAAAATCATAAAAGTGATGCAGCAGGTATTACAACTGCCAGTTTATGAAGCAGAGGCCGTTTATTTAACGATGCATCTGCAGCGATTGGTTAATAAAACAGAATTAGCATGATTCATTCATTTTGATACGTGTTACTGATTCGATCAGGCATGAGTAGAGAAGTGAAACACTGATGTGAAAGAGGCATTTTTGTGCCCTTTTACCGTCCAGTTGTTTCGTCTTTACTTGTGCCTTTTTTTTTCGTTCTGTGAGAAAAGAAAGCGTTTGATAAAGAATGACGTATCAATTCACTCGCTTGTTGCACACTACAAATAGAAAAGGAGGTACACCCTATGTTTAAAAAACTTTTTGGTGTATTACAAAAAGTAGGGAAAGCACTAATGCTTCCTGTGGCAATTTTGCCAGCAGCCGGTATTTTATTAGGAGTCGGTACAGCACTGCAAAATCCAACTCTATTAGAGCGTGTTCCTGCTCTTGGGGGAGATGGGTTTCAGCTCGTTGCTAATGTGTTAGCACAAGCTGGGGATATTATCTTTGCCAACTTGTCGCTGTTGTTTGCAGTAGGGGTTGCCGTCGGTTTGGCTGGCGGAGACGGGGTAGCAGGTATTGCTGCAATCGTTGGTTATTTAATCATGAACAAAACCATGAGTACCATCTTAGTTGCTACAGGGAAGCTTGATCCGGCGATGATCGGTCAAGATCCTGCATTTGCCAGTATCTTAGGGATTCCGACCTTACAAACAGGAGTCTTTGGAGGTATTATCATCGGTATACTGGCAGCATCGATGTACAATCGTTATTTCAATATTGAACTGCCATCGTACTTAGGATTCTTCGCAGGTAAACGTTTCGTACCTATTATCACAGGGGTATTAGCAATTATTCTTGGTGTTGTTTTAATCTTTGTATGGCCGCCGATTCAAGGTGGGTTAAATGCTTTTTCAAAAAATATGATTGGCGCGAATCCGACTATATCAGCCTTTATTTTCGGAGTTATTGAGCGCTCATTAATTCCGTTTGGATTGCATCATATTTTCTATTCGCCATTCTGGTTTGAGTTTGGAGAATATGTGAATAAAGCGGGTGAAGTTGTCCGCGGTGACCAAAAAATCTTCTTCGCTCAGTTGAAAGACGGTGTGGAATTAACAGCTGGTACCTTTATGGTTGGGAAGTTCCCATTCATGATGTTTGGTTTGCCGGCAGCGGCGTTAGCAATGTATCATGAAGCGCGTCCGGAAAACAAAAAATACGTCGCGGGTATCATGGGTTCAGCTGCATTAACATCGTTCTTAACAGGTATTACAGAACCACTGGAGTTTACATTCTTATTCGTCGCACCGATTTTATTCGGTATTCACGCAATCTTTGCCGGTTTATCCTTCATGATCATGGAAATCTTGAATGTAAAAATCGGGATGACGTTCTCAGGCGGGGTTATCGATTATATGCTGTTCGGTGTGTTACAAAACCGTACAGACTGGTGGTTGGTCATTCCGGTTGGATTAGTATTAGCGGTTATTTATTATTTTGGATTCCGCTTCGCGATTCGCAAGTTTGACTTGAAGACTCCGGGCCGTGAAGATAAAACGGAAGAGGCGGAAGAAGGTACTGTAGAAGCAGGAGAACTTCCAAGTAATGTATTGGCAGCACTCGGAGGCCAAGCAAATATTTCTCACTTAGATGCTTGTATTACACGTCTTCGTGTATCTGTAAATGATGCGAAAAACGTGGATAAAGAGCGTTTGAAAAAACTTGGCGCTTCAGGTGTCCTGGAAGTGGGTAATAACATCCAAGCGATCTTTGGTCCAAAATCCGATACATTAAAAGGACAGATCAAAGATATTATGGAAGGGCGTACGCCAATTGCTGTGAAGGAACCAAAAGCAGTAGAAAAAGAAGTCATCACACCAGCTTCTATGAGCGGCAATGGTGACGATCTTGTTTCTCCAATCAAAGGAGAAATCGTGCCTCTTTCTGAAGTGCCGGATCAAGTTTTTTCACAAAAACTGATGGGAGACGGTTTCGCGATTATTCCTTCTGAAGGCACAGTAGTTGCGCCGGCGGATGGAAAAATAGTAAACTTATTCCCGACAAAGCATGCCATTGGAATTGAAACGACGAATGGTCGCGAAATTCTAGTTCACTTTGGTATTGATACTGTTAACTTAAAAGGCGAAGGCTTTGAGGCTCTTGTTTCTCAAGGCGATGAGGTGAAAAAAGGTCAACCATTATTGAAGGTCGATTTAGACTTTGTCAAAAATAATGCACCTTCTGTGATTACACCGATCATTTTCACGAACTTACAAGCTGATGAAAAAGTTAACATCTTAAAGAAAGGTCAAGTTGACCTAAAAGAAGAAAACGTTGTAAATATTTCTAAGTAAACAAAAGGAGATTGATTATCATGGCAGAAAAACAATTCACAGTAGTAGCAGATTCAGGAATCCACGCTCGTCCAGCGACAACATTAGTACAAGCAGCAAGCAAATTCGATGCAGATGTAAACTTAGAGTACAATGGCAAAACGGTTAACTTAAAATCCATCATGGGTGTTATGTCTTTAGGTATTCCAAAAGATGCTGTTATTAAAATCACTGCTGAAGGCTCTGATGCAGGAGACGCTGTTGCTGCTCTAGAAGATACAATGAAAAAAGAAGGATTAGCAGAATAATGGCAAAAGAAATTTCAGGCATTGCCGCATCAAGCGGCATTGCCATTGCCAAAGCTTTTCGTCTTGAAAACCCAGAGTTAACAGTTGAAAAAACAGCAGTAACAGATACAGATGCAGAAACAGCACGTTTTGAACAAGCACTTGTACAATCTACATCAGAGCTTGAAGTAATCAAAGAACATGCTCGTAAAGAGCTTGGCGAAGATAAAGCAGACATTTTCGCTGCACATCTTCTTGTACTGAGCGATCCAGAACTTATCAATCCTATTAAAGATAAAATCAAAACTGAGCAAGTGAATGCTGAATATGCTTTAAATGAAGTAGCAACGATGTTCATCAATATGTTCGAGTCTATGGACAACGAATATATGAAAGAGCGTGCAGCAGACATTCGTGACGTAACAAAACGCGTATTAGCTCACCTTCTAGGTGTAACCATCGCAAACCCAAGCATGATTTCTGAAGAAGTGGTGATTATTGCCGAAGATTTAACTCCTTCAGATACAGCTCAATTAAATCGTCAATACGTAAAAGGCTTTACAACAGATATCGGCGGACGTACTTCGCACTCAGCGATTATGGCTCGCTCAATGGAGATCCCGGCGGTCGTTGGAACAAAAACAGTGACAGCAGACATCGCAAATGGGGTTCTGGTTATTGTAGACGGATTAGACGGTCAAGTTATTGTTGATCCTGCTCCGGAAACGGTTAAAGCATATGAAGAGAAAAAAGCGGCATATGAAGCACAAAAAGCAGAATGGGCGAAGCTTGTTAACGAGAAGACTGTATCAGCTGACGACCATCATGTAGAATTAGCAGCTAATATCGGTACACCTGAAGATGTAAAAGGAGTACTAGAAAACGGCGGCGAAGGTGTCGGCTTATACCGTACAGAGTTTTTATACATGGGGCGCGATACGCTTCCAACAGAAGAAGAACAGTTCAATGCTTATAAAACAGTATTAGAACGTATGGAAGGCAAACCGGTTGTTGTTCGTACATTGGATATCGGCGGTGACAAGGAACTTCCTTACTTAGATCTTCCGAAAGAGATGAATCCATTCTTAGGATTCCGTGCGATTCGCCTATGTCTTGAAATGCAAGATATGTTCCGTACCCAACTTCGTGCGTTATTGCGTGCAAGTGTACACGGCAACTTAAAAATCATGTTCCCAATGATTGCAACACTTGATGAATTCCGTCAAGCGAAAGCTATTTTAATGGAAGAAAAAGAAAAGCTTCAATCCGAAGGTATTGCAGTTTCTGACAATATTGAGATAGGAATGATGGTGGAAATTCCATCTTCTGCAGTTATTGCGGATCTATTTGCGAAAGAAGTAGATTTCTTCTCAATCGGAACAAATGACTTGATTCAATACACATTAGCAGCTGACCGTATGAACGAGCGTGTTTCATATCTTTATCAGCCATATAACCCAGCGATTCTTCGTTTAATCAAAATGGTTATTGATGCAGCTCATAAAGAAGGAAAATGGGCAGGCATGTGTGGAGAAATGGCTGGAGATGAAATTGCGATTCCAATCCTTCTTGGACTGGGGTTAGACGAATTCTCAATGAGTGCAACATCCATCTTAAAAGCACGTTCTCAAATCCGTCACTTATCAAAAGCAGAAATCGAGAAACATGTAGATACCATTCTTTCAATGAATACAACAGAAGAAGTTATGGCATTTGTTAAAGAAACTTTCCATATTGGATAACAATAAAAAACGTTTGGCCTTTTTAGGTCAAACGTTTTTTATATGGAGTTGGTAGTTTAAGATAGTATACAAATAAGAGAGTCGTCTTGCATGGGACAAGACGACTCATCTTTGGGAGAAAAGAGTAACATGAGATTATGCAAATGGGTCTAGAGATCATGAATTCATCGTATCACGCTTAGTTACGTATATGATGAATCTTACATTTATTAGTTTATAAGAGATTGCGCTTTCCGTAAAATACATAATAGTTATAGTTACTATGCAAGGAAACTATATATAATCCACATAAAGAATTTAGCATGGGCAGCCGGCCTTTTTTGTTAATTCAAGATGAAGAATCCCAAAATCCTAAAAAAGGGCCTGAACCAAGTTAATGTTAAAAACTTAAATTATATTTATATATAATTCATTCTCAGCGTTTTAAGATAAACCAAGGAAGTTGGACCGAAGGTGATCTAGAAAGGCTTTTGTTGCTATCGAGATGTAACGGTCTTTTTTGATGATTAAGCCGAGTTCCCATGGAATGATATCATCCAGGTCAATAATGCTTACGTGGTCATGGTTAAGTTTTTGACAGATAGATTGAGGGAATAGGGCTATGCCAAGATTGGCAGCGACCATCTCTCCAATAAAATCCCACTGAGAGCTTGTATAGGCAATATTCGGTTGGAATCCTGCCCGTAAGCATTCATTATAAATGATTTCGTGCATAGAAAAATCTTCATGAAACATGATAAACGATTCGTCTTTCAGTTCAGCCAATGAGACAAACTTCCTTCCCGAAAAAGAATGTTTTTTAGGCATGACAACCTGAAGCTTTTCTTTCGCGAATGGAATGAATTCAAATTTTGCATCATCTACAGGAAGAAGAACGACCCCTACATCCACTTCACCTTGCTCCACAATTCGTTCCATTTTCTTCGCTCCAAACTCAATCATTTGAATATGAATGAGCGGATAAGAATCACGGAATGATTTCATGATGCGAGGAAAAAACAACGTTCCAATGATAGGAGGGATACCAAACTTAATCGTTCCTCTTTTTAAGTTCATTAAATCATAGAGGGAGTTGGATAAGTCATTGAGCGAGCTAAGCACCACTTCTGCTTGCTGAAAAACAATCTCGCCGGCATCCGTTAGCTGGATTCGCTTTCCCGATCTGTCGATGAGCTTGATGCCAATTTCATCTTCCAAAGATTTAACCATCTTGCTCAAGGAAGGCTGAGAAATATGTAATACTTCTGCTGCTTTTGTAAAGCTTTTTTGTTTTGCGACTTCGTAAAAGTATTGAAGCTGACGGACGTCCATGTAAATCTCCTTTCAAAAGAGTTAATCTTGATGTCGTATGTAAGTATAAATACAAAGCATATTATAACGATTTTTACAATCATTGTCATTGTTATTGAGTATACAAGAGAGCATCATGATCAGCAGGAGAAACACTTTCACTTTTATTTAATTAACGATATAATAAAGGGAACTGCATTCGTGGAATTTCCTTTATTTTTAACAGATAGTAGTTCATATCCGCGCGATACGGATCACACAGACATTGCGGCGGAGCGCGGTGTTATTAGTTTGTGTTCCTTTATTCGGGCATTAACAGGCAGTGATTTCTACTTCACCTTCTTAGGTTACATTAAAAAGGGGCTTATTGCCCGTTAATGCGGAGTAAATCAATGAAGAGCGAACATCATGTAAGGTGGTTAGAACGGTTGAGCAAAACAGACGGCATACGAGACCTTATTTATATAAATGGCAATATAAATGAAAAGTGCTTTATAACGTATGGTATTGAATTCAAGGAATTTGTGTATTCACTTCCATCTCCAATTTCCAATATTTTATTGCTAAAACATCAATATGATGAGAGTGATTTTCATTTTGGAACATTGCTTGATTATGTGGAAGGTGAACAGATTCATAAATTGGCGCAGGATCATGTATACGGTTACGGAAACTTTTGTTGGATAGATGTAGAGGACATTTCATCGCTTAACCTTCTTGAACCTCATGATTTGGCTGCTTTGTTATATTTGGGACATTACCAAAAGCCGTTAAACAGCCAGTTTAATAATAAACTAAATAATCAATTTGTTTATTTGGCCCATGATGACGGGTGGTTTAATAAAACGTACTATAAAGATATATATGATATGAAGCATTTAATGAGCCGAATTGTCCCATTAAAAATATCTTCTTTAAACCAAAAGCGTTTTTCATTGCTGCGAAAAAAATCGGAATATCCGCCATTGCCGCTTGTATTGGTGAATACATTGTTAACGTTAACGAATGACGGGCTTTTAATCGATTTTCAGCATATGGTTCATACCCGTAAAGATGTACAAGTTCCCGTCTATACAATCGGTGAATTTTTAGATATGGATGAAATGTATAATGAAGTGGATGAGCATAAAAAAGCAAGTAAACTAAGAGCGAACCTTATTCTAAATAAAAAAGATTTAGAATGGAGTTTAATTGAAAATTAAAAGAAGATGATTCAAAAGGTAAAAACATACCTTTTGAATCATCTTCCTAAAAAGACCCGTCACGGACATCTAGTAAAACTAGGGATTCAGTAACGGGTCTTTTTCGTTACAACCACGTAGACAGTTGTTCTACCGGGAGACGTGCACTAGAGTGTGCAGGTTTAAGAGCTTTCCCAACTGAAATGAGCATAACCGGAATGTAACGATCAGATACTTGAAACTCTTCAATGAACTGCTGCACATTGAATCCACCCATCGCACATGTATCATAGCCTTTCGCTTTTGCAGCGAGCATAAGCGTCATAGCAGCCAAGGAAGCATTGCTGAATGCTGCGTCCCGTGCATATACAGTATTTTGATATGCAGACTCAATTTGTCCTGCAAGCGTATTTTTAATTTCAGAAGTCATATATCCAGCTTCAACGAGAGGATTGTAAACAATTTCTGTATTTTTATTTGCTTCAAGATCTCCTAAGATAGCGATGACTGCACCAGCCTCAACGACTTGCTTCTGATTATAGGAAATAGGGAGTAACCTTTCTTTTGCTTCATCATTCAAAAAAACCATGAATTTCCAGTGTTGAAGATTCCAGGCGGATGGAGTCTTTCCAGTAGCTTCTAATAATTCTGTTACCTCTTCTTTTGACAATTTTACGGAAGAATCGTAATGTCTTACAGACGCACGTTCGCTGACGATTTCAAAAAAATCTTTTGTCATATGATGACCTCCTCTATGTAAGTAAAAACAAGTAATTCATTATCGGGCGGTTACGACAGATTACGACAAAAAACCGCATGAGCCAAATTTTATCGAACAGAGCCTTGAAAAGCAAGTAATATGTTTAGTCTGCATAAAGAACTTCTATTTCTTGCATGTATTCTCGCTTTTTATCATAAATTTATATAGCCGAATCATACTCTTTCATGAAGGGGAGCGTGAATGAGCAGACGAAAAAAGGCAGCGTTGTATGCGATTTTTTTAGGGAGCTTTGGGGTTCATAAATTTTATTTAAAACAGCCGGTACAAGGTATTTTATATCTGCTTTTTTGTTGGACAGGTATTCCGACGATTATCGGTTTAGTGGAAGGGTGCGTGTATTTACTTCTTTCAGACGAGAACTTTTAATAATGAGGGTGCTGCGGAAGATGGTGATAACTTTCGTAACATCCGTTTTTTTAATAGGCTGTTTTTGCAAACTTTGTTGCTATTTAACAAGTAGTGGGGAGTGGTTGATTTCCGCTCCAGGTTGCTCGCTTTCTGCAGGAGTCTCGCACCTTCCGCTCCAACCAACCTTAAACGGCTATCTTTCAAGAAACCTATCTAAAAATAACAATCTTTTAGAAAAGAGCCTTTTAATAAGGGGGTCAGCTCTTTTTCCTTTTTTCTGGCCTGGTTATAAAGTAAAATAATAACAATGAAAGAAGGGAGAAGATTGAAATGAACGGGAAAACAAAGGTTGGATTCATTGGTACTGGCGTGATGGGCAAAAGTATGGCTCGTCATTTGATGAAGGCGGAATATCAGGTGTATGTTTACACAAGAACAAAGGAAAAAGCAATGGATTTATTGGAAGAAGGGGCTATTTGGAGAGAAAACCCTGCCGATTTGGCTTCGGAAGCGGATATTATCATTACAATGGTAGGCTATCCGAGAGATGTCGAAGAGGTTTATTTAGGAGAATATGGTCTCTTGAACCATGCCAAACCTGGTACATATTTTATTGACATGACCACTTCCACTCCAACTTTAGCCAAAAAGATCTATGAAGAAGCGAAAAAGCGTAACATGTACTCGTTGGACGCCCCTGTATCGGGAGGAGATGTGGGGGCACGTCAGGGGACTTTGACAATTATGGTCGGAGGCGACGAGGAAGCATTCAACGACTGTTTGCCGCTTTTGCATCTTTTAGGAAAGAATGTGATTTTGCAAGGAGAAGCAGGGGCAGGACAGCATACGAAAATGTGTAATCAGATTGCCATCGCTTCCAATATGGTAGGTGTTTCAGAGGCGATCGTTTATGCAGAGAAAGCAGGATTAAAGCCAGAAAGTGTATTACAATCCATTTCCGCAGGAGCAGCAGGAAGCTGGTCACTGAGCAATTTGGCCCCCCGTATGATTGAAGGAGATTTTGAACCGGGCTTTTATATTAAACATTTTATTAAAGATATGGGAATCGCATTAGAAGAAGCGGAAGCCATGAATATGGATACTCCAGGGTTGGCGCTGGCTAAAAGACTGTATGATTCACTTGCCGAAAAAGGAGAAGAGAACAGCGGAACTCAAGCTCTTTACAAGCTTTGGAAGGCTAACTAAGAAGCCAAAAAGCAAAAAGGCTTAAAAGAGAAGCCGAAGCAGAGTTGACGTCCAAAAATTTAATCTCTCATTAACGAGCAGTAAGACCCCTACTTCAAAACTTGGCTTCATCGCGGAAGCTTAAGTGGAGGATAACTGCCCGTAAAAGCCCGGTCAAAGGAACATAGACTAACATCGCTGTTTCCTGCGGCAACGTCTGCGTGACCCGCATCGTGCGGGCCTAACTAACCATCGGTGGGAGATGAGGGAACCCCCCAGCGATGGAAGTTTTCCTTTATTGGATTCATATAAAAAGGTTATTTGCCTACACTATACGTGTACGAAATTTTTCAGAAGAGGGGTTAGGCAAATGGCAAAGCGTACAAAGAAGAATGATGCTGATCAAAAAAGTAAAAAAGGTTTTGACTCTGCGGTTATTGATTCCGAGTTCAGTCATGAATTTGGAAGTGCTGCTGCAAATAAAGTTCATAAAGATAAAGCTAAAAAAGAAAAAGCGTCTAAAAATGATGGAAAGTATAAAGGCGGCCTATAGCTGATAAGAAACTCCCCTCATCGAAGGGGAGTTTCTTGTTGGTCGATAGAAAAAAACGATGGTCAAGCGTTTAGCGTGAGGACATATATTGTTCTATTCGATCTAATGCTTTTGTTAGTGTTTCGCTGGCATAAGCGTAAGAAAGACGAACATACCCTTCCCCAAACGATGAAAAAGCATTACCCGGTACGAGAGCGACACCGGCTTTTTCCATAAGCTCTAATGCAAATTCAAATGAACTATGATGGAATTTGTGAATGGATGGGAAAATGTAAAACGCTCCGTTTGGTTTTTCTACATCAAATCCTATTTTTAGTAACCGATTATATACATAATTCATACGTTGCTCATACTGTATTTTCATCATTTTTGGGTCTGCTTTCCCTGTTGTTAATGCAGAGAGGGCAGCAGATTGAGAGATGGAAGAAGCGCACGTAACATTATATTGATGGACTTTGAGAATATGGCGGCAAATATTGGCGGGAGCGAAAAGAAAACCGATCCGCCATCCTGTCATCGCATGCGATTTTGACAACCCATTAATCACAATCGTTTTCTCTTTCATTTTAGGAAATGAGGCGATGGAATGATGTTGTCCAGTAAACACAAATTCGCTGTAAATTTCATCTGACAGCACAAAAATATCTCGATTCTCCAGTAAAAGGGCAATGTCTCTTAATTCTTGCGCCGATAGTGTCATCCCTGTCGGATTGGAGGGGTATGGAAGAACAATACAGCGCGTGCGTTCTGTTATGTATGGCTCCATGAGATCAGCTGTTAAACGGAAGCCCGTATTTGTTGTATCTATATGAATAGGTTGGGCTCCGCAAAGACGAATAATCGGCTCGTAACCGGGATAAACCGGACCTGGCAAAAGAACTTCGGACCCGCTCGATAGAATGGTTCGCAACGTCACATCTATGGCTTCGCTTGCTCCTGTTGTGACAATAACCTCAGATTGGGCATCATAAGCTAAGTCGTACTGTTCATCCATAAAACTAGCAGCCGCTTCACGTAATTCAAACATACCGGCATTGTGTGTGTAAGATGTCATGTTTTGATCGATGGCATTTTTCCCTGCAGCTTTAACATGATTCGGCGTCGAAAAGTCGGGTTGACCGATGGTTAGGGAGAGAACATTTTCATGCTGTGAGACCATATTAAAAAATCTTCGAATACCAGAGATTTGAATGCTTTGAACAAGAGGATTGATAAGGTGTTCCATGATTTGGCCATCCTTTCCATTTCATTGAAAAGATCATTGTATTTAGCATAACCATAATGCCAAGAACGATGAACAAAAAAAGAAGTGCACCAAAACCCCTAAAATACACATGGTCCTAGCGCACTTCTAATCGTTTATATTTAGTTCTATGAAGGGGAAGGTTCCTTTTTAAGCAACTGATTATACAAGTTACTGTAATGGATGAACGCTTCTTTGTCTTTTTGATCCAATGCACGGTCAAGTAAGGTTTGGATATGTTTTTTATTAAAGGAATAAGTAAGAAAATCTAATAAAGCAGCCGTTTCTTTTTCATAAAATTTTGTTTTTAATGTTTGATACACATTCATTTGATTCGTTGTTTTTGATTTATCGTCATATTGTTTCATCACTCTTGCTCCTTTCTCCTTGGCTATGAACTTATTTCGTGTTTACCCGCATTCCTTGTAATTAATCCTGTGGTGTACGAATTTTTTGACATGTTTTTAGTCTGAGAAAAAGGGAATGTTTAAACATAGATGGAAAAGAGAAATGGGGATTATATGATTCGAACATGTGCAATTAAAAAGAATGGAGAAGTAAAATATGATTTGTCCTTACGGGCATTGCAAAGACCGGATATTGCCTGGTACTGGGTGGATTTTGAGCAGCCGACAGAGGAGGAGTCAAAGTTTTTGGCGACTCATTTCCGCTTTCATCCTTTATCCATCGAAGACTGTCTGGAATTTGTACAACGTCCCAAAATGGACTTTTTCGATAAATATGTATTTATTATATTACATTGTATTAACCAAAACACATTAAATGCAGAAGAAGTGGACTTTTTCATAGAAAACAATTATCTGGTTACTTTTCACGAAAGGCCGGTAAGGGGGCTCAATAACCTATGGGTAAGGATGAAAAAAGAGGAAGCGTTACAAAAAGGGCCAATGGCAGTTTTTCATGCTGTTATGGATAAGTTGGTAGATGATTATTTTCCGCCCATTTATCGCATAGAAGATCGTCTAAATGAAATTGAAGATGACACAAGCAGGTATGGAGGAACAGGAAATCTTATGGATGAAGTGTTTGACATTCGAAGTGAGCTGTCGAAACTTCGCCGTACGGTCATGCCGATGAGAGATTTATTATACCGTATTATTAACTCTGAACGCATGACTCAAGTGAGCGATCAAAAAATCTACTTTCAAGATATTTATGATCATTTGCTTAAGTTAGCCGAGTTAATCGAGGCTAACCGCGATTTTACGTCCGATATTCGGGACAGTTATCTTTCCATCAATTCCGACCGGATGAACCAGGTGATGATGACATTAACCGTCATTACAACCATCTTTATGCCCTTAACCTTTATTGCAGGGGTATATGGAATGAATTTTGAACATATGCCGGAATTAGAAGGAAAATACAGTTATTATATCGTATTAGGAGTTATGTTCCTCCTCGCCATGGTAATGACGGTATTTTTTCAGCGAAGAGGGTGGTTTAGAGTAAATAAGAAACCGAAACATACAGATTAAAAATGACACGTGAATGTTCACGTGTCATTTTTAATCTGTATACACAGCGCCTTCACGCCAGTAGACCGGAGAGGCGACATATCCAAAGTCAACTTTCCGGTTATTTAATGTCACGATACAATGTTCCGTACCTGCTTGTTTTTGAATAGCAGAGAAAACGGATTTATCTACATCTTCCAAGATGGTCATCTCATTATTATGATGAAATAAAATGACAGAGCCTTTCATCTTCAGTACACCTTCTTTAATGTTAGCTTTGTTAAAGAGCCATGTTAATGTCTCAATCCATTGTGTAGTATAAATTTTTTCTTTTTAAACGTCCAGCCTTTTTTTCACATTCATATTTTTCAGTTAATTGGAATCGATTTCGTTGAGTTTAGAGTAGATAATGGTCAATCTTCAATTGAAATGCCTTTAAACAACAAAGGCATAGATTGACGAATTAACGTTGATAAAGGCAGGGAATCTTCACTTGTGCACCAATAAAATAGGACTCCTGTAAAATGATGAACCATCATGAGGGCGAATTGTTCGAAATAAAAATTGTCAGCAAATTCGTTTCTTTTTCGTCCCTCTTCGAATAAAAGAATGAGCAGTTCTTCAAACTTTCTTGATTGCAACACTTCTTTACGTTGAAAGGACTCATCCGTGATGAGGACGTGATAAAGGGAACGGATGAGGGGACGGCCCGATTCTTCAAGATGGAGAGCTATGTTCTCCCATAAACGGTACAAGCCTTCTTTAATTTTACCCTCTTCTTCAAAAATCTTTTCTGCTTCTTTTTCCATATATTCTGCTTGCTGTTCCTGAATGGTGTGAAGAACGGCTTGTTTCGATTCAAAGTAGTTGAAAAAAGTTCCTTTGGCAACCCCTGCAGTGGCTGTAATTTGGGAAACGGTCGTCTTGCCGTATCCTTGCCTTTTGAACAATTCTATGGCAGTTTGCTGCAAGAGTTTTTTCGTCTGTTCTTTTTGTTGGGCTCTTCTCATGGCTATTCAACTCCGCATATATATTTAGTCAAGGAATGTACAGTTATACGTTAATATATGGATGAATTATAGTAATTAAATAATAGAGTCTCCGAATGTGTATTCTTTCATAAGAGCATGTAAACATTTTGTAAAGGAACAGGACTTCAGGGGATATACATGGAAGTAAACATCAAAACTTGCTAAAGGGCGTGAAGCGGATGACGGAGATGAAGACGAAGACGAAAAGGGTGGAGAGCAAGATGAAAAAGGGGTCATCTTTTGCTGTGTATTGTTCTCTTCCCATACTAGGATGGGCATTATATGATTTTGCCAATACAATTTTTTCATCCAATATTACTACAATTTTTTTTCCGTTTTACTTACAAGAAACGATTGGTAAAAACGATGAGCTTAACCAAGTTGCAAGCACTTTCATCTCCTATGCGAATGCTTTGGCGAGTATACTTCTAGTCATCTTTTCTCCACTTTTTGGAGTGATGATTGATCGAACGGGAAAGAAGAAACAGCCTCTTGTCACGCTTGCCCTTTTATCCATTGCATGTACAGCAGGAATGGGGATAGCTGCTTTTTGGCAGGAAAATGCGTCTTTGTCGCTTCTGATGGTCATTCTCTTGTTTGTCCTGGCAAAATTTTTTTATCACTCCAGCCTCGTTTTTTATGACAGCATGATTTCAGATTTAGGAAATGAAAAAGAGCTGCCGCTTATTTCGGGATTTGGAGTCGCTATTGGATATATTGGAACATTGGTTGGTCTTCTTGTGTATTTGTTTGTTGGAGACGGTCAGTTTCATCATGCTTTTATTCCAACCGCGCTGCTTTATTTTTTATTCACATTGCCGCTCATTCTGTGGGTAAAAGAGGAGAGAAAAGAAAAAAGCGATGAAAAGGAAGAGAGGTTTTCTTTTTTCAACGGCTATAAAGATATCATTCAAACATTCCGTGAAGCAAAGAGGCATAAGTCTATTTTTTTATTTATGTTAACGTATTTTTTTCTTAATGATGCCATTGCTACCTCGATTGCAATGATGGCTGTGTATGCAAAAGCAGTCGTCGGATTTACGACTGATATGTTTATTGTCCTTTATTTAATTTCTACGGTAGCGAGCGTCATCGGTTCATTTCTATTTGGATATATTACTAGGTCAGTGGGAGCGAGAAGAGGAATTACGTATGTCGCTTTCATCTTGATAATGGCCCTTATTTTGGCGGTGACAGCCGTCCGTTCTGCCGCCTTTTGGATTTCGGGAAGTTTGTTTGGTGTGGCACTGGGAGCCATGTGGGTCACAACGAGGACGCTGATTGTGGAACTAAGTCCGCCTAATAAAGCCGGCCAGTTTTTTGGATTGTTCGCTTTCTCGGGAAAGGTTTCAGCGATACTAGGTCCTGCTGTATATGGAACGGTGACGCTCGTTTTTGCCCATACAGGCAATCTGGCAAGCCGCCTTGCCTTATCATCTCTGCTTCTTTTTGCGGTCATAGGCCTCTTCATTCATTTAAGAACACCCTATGAACAGGAATAAAGAAGTGAGAATCTTACTGCCCGTTAATGCGGGATAAACTTTTTATATGTAACAGCCGATGATATAAATGTAGAAAACACAAATGACAAGACTTAAAGATGGAAGGACGAAAAATTATGGCACAAGATAAAGGGATTTTACTGGAAACCGGAACGAATGAATTAGAAATTGTCGAGTTTGGAATAGGTCAAATTAAATTTGGGATAAACGTTATTAAAGTAAAAGAGATTATTAACCCGGTTCCAATCACTCCCATCCCGCATGCCCATCCGTATGTAGAAGGAATTATTGAACTGAGAGGAGAGGTACTGCCAATTGTGAACGTAGCCACAGCTTTGAACATGGCACCATCTTCTACGCCAGATAAAGATAAGTTTATCGTAACGGAATTCAACAAGCAGAAAATGGTCTTTCATGTTCATCACGTTACACAAATTCATCGAATTTCATGGAAACAGATTGAAAAACCGTCTCAAATGTACCAGGGATTAGAGACCCAAATTACAGGGGTTATTAAAATGGAAGACCATATGCTGTTAATGCTCGATTTTGAAAAGATTGTAACAGATGTTAACCCGGACTCGGGAATTAATATAAGTTCTGTTAAAAAATTAGGGTTAAGAGAAAGATCGAACAAACGCATTGTCATTGCAGAGGATTCACCGCTTCTGCGCCGTCTTGTTTCGGATACACTAGAAGAAGCTGGTTATGTGAATGGGGAATTCTTTGAAAATGGGCAAGATGCCCTTCATTATTTAGAATCACTTGTAGAAAATGGTGCGGCCATTGAAGACCAAGTCCATTTAGTCATTACAGATATTGAAATGCCGCAAATGGATGGCCATCATTTGACGAAGCGAATTAAGGAGGATCCAAGGCTATCTGTCTTACCGATTATTATTTTCTCCTCTCTTATTACTGAGGATTTACGTCATAAAGGGCAAATGGTCGGAGCAAACGGGCAGGTGAGCAAACCTGAGATCGCTGAACTGATCCGAATGGTAGACGAACATATTTTATAATTGAAAAGAGGAAGGAACCTGCTGTGCAGGTTCCTTCCTCTTTTCAATTAAAAATAACTTTTCCCGAGCGGCTTAAACACAGGGGCCTGTTTTTTTCTATGTAGATACAACGGGTGTTGAGGCGGCTTTACCCAGTATCCGGCATATTTGGATAGAATACGCTTTGCGTAGGACAAAGACATGGATGTTTTAGGGTTTCGGTATTGGTGATTTAAGTGACCGAGGTGCGGAAGTTGTTGAAAGTCTTCTTTTTTAGGAGGCATATGAAAATAGTAGTCCCCAACAGAAACGAGTACATCAGATTTTTGTTGGCTTTTTCCAGGGTTTGGAGAGAAGTGAAGGCCTTCTTTTTTTGCTTTTCCTTCCGTGAGAAGTTTTTCTAAAGCAAGCTTCTTTAACGTATACAATTTTTTTGGGTCTGGTGCTGCCTTAGCATGACGATTCACTGTAAAAATGGCTTGTGCCAATTCATTTACAGATTCCTCCAAAGGTTCGTGGCCGTTTAAGTCGGACATAATGACACTCCTTCTTTTTATTTATCTATTCCTCTTTTTTACAGAAAAATTTAATGTTCTTCATCGAATGTTTGTTTCTCTATAATATTATATACCCAGATTCCGCTTTTGCAAACGAGAGATATTTTTAGCGGAAAACCAGTTTCCTGAATAACTTGTTTCAAAAAAGTTTAAAAGAGATAAAGGAAACTTCCATCAGTGGGGATTTTTCTTTATCCCCACTGATGGTTAGTTAGGCCCGCAGGACGCGGCGATGTTAGTCTGTGTTCCTTTATTCGGGCTTTTACGGGCAGTTATCGCCCGCTTAGAATTCTCCGATTTTTCTCAATTCTTGAAGTGGGGGTTTACTGCCCTTTAATGCGGGGTAAAAAGAGTGAAAATAAAAAACAGCCTTCATGAACCTTCCCTTTTTAAGAAAGAATAAATCATACATATTCTCAAATGGGAATCATCATTTCAACATTCGACGGCATCTTTTTACTTGGAGAAAAAAATCAAAAAGACAAATGGTATTTGTAATCATTGGAAGTATTTTGATTATTACAGGCGGTATCCTGCTTGGATTCACAAAAAAATAACAGAAAGGGAGCGAGTAGTATGTATCAGGATTTAGCCGGGAAAACAGCGGTGATTACAGGCTCTTCAAGCGGAATCGGTAAAGCCATCGCCATTCGTTTCGGTCAAGAGAAAATGAAAGTGGTAGTCAATTATTTGGGTACTCCAGAGAAAGCAGCTGAAGTGGTAGCCGAGATTAAAAAAGCTGGAGGTGATGCGATTGCCGTCCAAGCCGATGTATCAAAAGAAAATGACATGAAAAGGTTGCTTGAAGCTGCTCATACCTCTTTCGGAAGTTTGGACGTTATGGTCAATAATGCCGGGATTCAAACTGAAATTCCTTCTCACGAGATGACGCTTGATGATTGGAATAAGGTGATTTCTGTTAACTTATCAGGAACTTTTTTAGGTTCGAGCCAAGCCATTAACTATATGTTAGAGAATGGGATTAAAGGGTGTGTCATCAATATGTCAAGCGTCCATGATGTCATTCCATGGCCTCATTTTGTTCATTATGCCTCAAGTAAGGGGGGCATTAAGATGATGACAGAAACATTGGCCCTTGAATATGCCCCAAAAGGAATTCGGGTGAATGCGATTGGCCCAGGTGCTATTAACACGCCTATCAATACAGAAAAATTTTCGGACCCGAGTGTGAAATCATCTGTAGAAAAGATGATTCCGATGGGGTATATTGCCGAATCAACAGAAATTGCCTCTGTCGCTGCTTTTTTAGCCTCGAAAGAAGCAAAGTATATAACGGGTGTGACCCTTTATGCTGATGGGGGAATGACATTGTACCCAAGCTTTCAAGCAGGCAAAGGTTAAGGAGAAGAATAGGCGCGTGAAGGTCGGATATATACGGCTGTTCCATTTGGAATAATGGAAGCCAGTTCATTCACATTTTCATTGTACATTCGAATGCAGCCTTTAGAGACCGCTTTCCCAATAGAATTCGGCTGGTTCGTTCCGTGAATACCATAGTGTATTTTTGATAAACTGAGCCACATTGTTCCGAACGGGCCTCCCGGATTCGGTTCACGGTTGACAATAACAAAGTTACCAATCGGCGTTGCTGACAGCATCTTCCCTACAGCGATGGGATATGTTTTCACCGTAATGCCGTTTCTTCTTAGTTCAAGCTGCTTTTCCTTCAAATATATATAGATCGTATACGGAATGCTTTCTTTCGGAGGTAATCCCGGGATGATAATGATTTGCCCAGGCATAATGATATTGGGATTAATGGATGGATTGGCCGAAATGATAGCTTGAAGAGAGCGGCGATAATCAAGGGCAATGGATGACAATGTTTCGCCCGGCTTTACAGTATGGTTCACACCTGTTCCTCCTTTTCAAGATGATGAACTAATGTATTGTATTGCGATGCTGTTCAAAAAATGCCCGAATATACTGGAAAGGCACAGAAAAAGCGTAATATTAATGGTTGTGAAATTTGATTGGAATCAGCTAGAATATTTATAACAGTATATTCAGTAAACTACATAAGTAAAGGATGTTAGAACAGTTGAGCGATAAGTATGCAATGATTGATATAGGGTCTAATACGATGCGTCTTGTCATATATGAACATGACTCGCGAAAGAAATTCAAACAATTAGAAAATGTAAAAGTAGTAGCGAGACTTCGTAACTATTTAAATGAAGAACAGCAGTTGAGCGAAGAGGGAATCAATGTACTAATCGATACGCTGTGCAGTTTTCAAATTATTACAAGACATCACAGTGTGCAACATGTAAAGTGTGTAGCGACTGCAACTGTCCGTCAGGCAGACAATCGCGAAGAAATATGCCGCCTTGTTCAAAAACTGACGGATTTCGAAATGACCATTTTATCCGAGTATGAAGAGGCCTTTTACGGATTTCTGGCCGTAGTGAATTCGACCGATATACCAGAAGGTATCACCATTGATATCGGAGGCGGGAGTACAGAAATCACGTACTTTTTAGATCGGCAGCTTATTGAGTATCATAGTTTTCCTTTCGGAGCGTTATCTTTACAGCTTCAATATGTAAAAGAGGACACCCCGACAGAAGAAGAGCGAAAGGCAATTAAGCAGTTTGTCCAATCCCAGTTCGAAACGATTCCTTGGTTACATGGAAAACAAGTACCTATTGTAGCCATTGGAGGAAGTGCACGTAACATGGTGCAGCTTCATCAAAGTTTTATTCATTACCCATTGGCGGGTGTTCACCAATATGAAATGATGCTATCCGATATTCAACTGCTAAAGAAACAGCTTAGCGGTATGAATTACCAAGAACTTCAAAGATTGGAAGGGTTGTCGAAAGATCGGGCGGATACGATTTTGCCGGCCATGGAAGTATTTGAATCACTGTGCGAATTAACAGAAGCCCCGCGATTCATCCTGAGCAGAAAAGGTCTTAGAGAAGGCCTGATGTTTGAAGAATTGATCAAGCCCCTTGGAATCGGTCTTTACCCCAATGTATTAGAGGAAAGTTTTCAAGAGCTTGTGATGGATTTTGAGATTGACACGGAGCATGTCACGCAGGTCACGAAGATCGCCAGTTTGTTGTTTCAACATTTTCGTATGCATCTTGACTTTCCAATGGGGGATAAGGACCTTTCTTTATTAAAAAGAGCGGCCCAAGTTTTTCATCTTGGGGAGTATATCGATTCTGAATCGAGCAGTCAGCATACTTTTTATTTATTGGCAAACCGAACGATTGACGGGATACGTCATAAAGACAGGCTGAAGCTGGCATTACTTGCCTCTTATAAAGGTAAATCGGCATTTCGTCAATATATGGAACCATTTAAAGACTGGCTTACAAAAGAGGAACAAAAAACACTTCGTTTCTTAGGGGCTGTTTTGAAGTTTGCCTCAAGCTTAAATGCTACGAAAAGAAATATTGTGAAACATCTTGATATAGATGCGAATTCAACTGGATTTACGATCAAAATTTTATGTTGCAGTGACTATCGAGCAGAAGAATATCAAGCAGAAAAACAAAAAAAACATTTAGAAAAAGTAACAAAGCAGCCCATTGTATTACAGTTTCAGAAATTATAAGCGCAGAGCATTCAGCGCTTATAATTTTTCTATTTACTCATCACCAATAAAATATATTTTTTCTGAAAATTAAGATTATAAAACCCTCTTATGTTGAATATATCACTAACAAGAAATTTACATTATATTTACACTTAATTAACATTTCGATGGTATCGTGAAGTGGAAAAGATAACTAAAAATAGAGAATTTAAGTAAGGGTGGGCAATGAAGATGGGAACAACCATTACATCAATAGAGCAAAAAAACTTAGGACATCCATCAAATTATAATAACCGGGAACTAAGCTGGCTTGCTTTTAATCAACGTGTTTTGGAAGAAGCAATAGATAATCGGAACCGTCTTTTAGAGAGGTTTAAATTTTTGGCCATTTTCGCTTCCAATTTAGACGAATTTTTTATGGTGAGGGTCGCCGGACTGAAAGACCAAGTGAAGGCAGGTTTTAATAAACCGGAAAATAAAGCAGGTCTTACCCCGAAAGAACAACTTTCCTCTATCTCCAAAAAAAATCACACACTTGTGAATCTACAATACGAAACGTATAACCAATTAATTCCACTTCTTGAAAGGGAAGGTGTATCAATTCTTGGTCTCCAAGATGTAAATAAGAAACAAACAGCTTTTTTGGAAAAATATTTCGAAGAACAAATTTTTCCAGTTTTAACTCCAATGGCCGTGGATGCTTATCGCCCGTTTCCAATGCTGCTAAATAAGAGTTTAAATTTAGCCATTATATTGGCGAATGATCCAGAGGAGGAAGAGAAAGAGGAAGAGGGAGAGATGGAAAGACTGCATGGCAAATTGGCTATTGTTCAAGTCCCTGCTGTCCTAACCCGCTATATCGAATTACCAAATCAAGCGGGAAATAGAGTGTTTGCCTTGCTTGAAGATGTTATTTCTCATTTTATTAATAAATTATTTAAAGGGTACGATGTAAAATCGGTTACTCCTTTTCGAATTACAAGAAATGCAGACATGACGATTCATGAAGAAGGAGCTCGCGATTTATTAAAGGAAATTGAAAAAGAGCTGAAAAAGCGAAAGTGGGGTGCGGCGGTTCGATTAGAGATAAAGGGCCAAGAGTATGATGAACAATTGCTCTATTATTTAAAGGAAGAATTGGAGATTCATGAAAAGGACATTTATTGTGTGGACGGTCCCCTTGATTTAACATGCTTATTCCCTTTTTCCAAAGCGGTGGAAGCAACACATGAACATTTAGCTGATGAAACGTTAATCCCACAGCCTCCAAAAGATTTGGGTTCGCATGAAGATGTGTTTGAAAAGACATTGCAGGAAGACATTTTACTTCATCATCCGTACGAATCGTTTGAGCCGGTGGTTGATTTTATATCGGATGCCGCAAATGATCCGGATGTATTGGCTATTAAGCAAACGCTCTATCGTGTAAGCGGTGACTCACCCATTATCAAAGCTTTAAAAAGAGCTGCTGAAAACGGAAAGCAAGTAACAGTTCTAGTGGAATTGAAAGCCCGTTTTGATGAAGAAAACAATGTTCACTGGGCAAAAGAGTTGGAACAGGAAGGCTGCCATGTTATTTACGGCATGAATTATTTAAAAACACATAGTAAAATTACGCTTGTAGTTCGACGGAAAAGCGGTCGAATCGAACATTTTGTCCATTTGGGAACAGGCAATTACAATGATGCCACCGCCAAGATTTATACGGATATGGGACTCATTACGGCAAATAAAAAAATCGGTATTGATGCGACCAACTTTTTTAATTATTTAAGCGGCTACACAGAAAAGCCATCGTACCATCATTTATCCATCGCACCATTTAATATTCGAAAAGATTTTATCGAACTCATTGATCAAGAAATTGAATTTCATAAAAAACATAGAAACGGGCGTATTATCGCCAAGATGAATTCGTTGACAGATAAGCCGATCATGATGAAATTGTATGAAGCATCTAACGCGGGAGTGAAAATTGATTTAATTGTTCGGGGGATTTGTTGTTTGCGCCCTGGTATTAAAGGGGTAAGTGAGAACATCAAAGTCCGAAGTATTGTCGGACGATTCCTTGAACATAGCCGGATTTATTATTTCCATCATAACGGGGAAGAAAAACTGTTTTTATCGTCGGCTGATATGATGACGAGAAATATGGAGAAACGGGTGGAGATTTTATTTCCTATTTTCGATGGACGATTAAAGAAACGAATCAACAAATGGATGTCCATTATGCTGGCAGATAATGCGAAGGCACGAGAACAAGATGAGCATGGAAATTATTACTATGTGACTAGAAAAGACGGTGAACCCCTCATTGACAGCCAAACCATTTTATATGATATGGCCTATCAAGTAAAAGAAGATGAGGAGTAATAAAGGAAACTTCCATCAGTGGAGGTCTTACTGGCTGTTAATGCGGGATAAAAAATAGGGCGGCGGCTCGAAGGACATTTTCATCCTTTGAGCCGCCGCCCTAAAAGAGTTTGGCATAAGATTTCAGTCAAATGGTCTGATACGTGGTATAGGATAAGAAATAAAGGAAACTTCCATCACGGGGAGCTTCTTTCATCCCACTGATGGTTAATTGAGGCCCGCATGATGCAGGATAAACGAGTCTCGAATAGTTTTATGACACAGGAAAGTTCTTGTGAAATGAGGAACGAGCTTCCATTTTATCGATAAAATGGAGGGGCGTAAGGCGGATAAGGCGCATAAGGCGGAACTCCGTATGGCCCGTAAAATGGAGGAGGGCAACACGGGGCACCGTAAAAACCGGGCCGCCCAATGAAAGCACCCGCCGCAAGTCCTCCTAAGAGCCCTCCTGCTAATCCGCCTAGGAATGGAAATCCGATGAAGCGGTTTCCTCCGTAAGGGGCACCGCCGCGATAATAACCGTATGGGTACATGAATAAAAACCTCCTTGTTCATTGTCTTAATAGTGTATGGTCATGTTAATGGGAATGAGCATGGCCTAAGCGCAAAACTGACAGGAAGTACGATATAGAAATGTAAAAAAACATTAGGAAGGACAGCGTCCTGCTTTTTATTTCTAGCAAAGAGTTTCTGGCGCGTTGTTTATCATTTGGATGAAAGGTTCAAAAGTAACGGGAAATTAATACTATAAATACAGTGAAAAAAGAAAGAAGAGTAGTGCCACAGATGGAGGAATGTGCTACTATAAAAAAGAAGCCGAAATGCAACAGGATGAGGGACATGTATAACTTAGACTTTAAAAATATATACTCAGAAAAATCAGAAAAGATAAACAATATTGAGAATGCGCTCATTCAAACGATTTTAGAACATATTCACGATTTAGTTTATATTATGGAAGTCGATAACCAATTGAATTTTCGTTATATATTTGTCAACGAGGCAGGAAAAAATCATGCAAAATTGTTGCGAGCATATAAAGGTAAGACGCTGCATGAGGTTTTACCTGAAGAATTGGCAAGCAGCTTACACGCCTGTTATAAGAAAGCTGCCACAACAAAGGGAAAAGTAACATTTCGCGATGAAATTACACTTCCAGACGGAAATATTATGCACGGGGAATCCGTTTTGACCCCTGTATTAAATGAAAACGGCAGATGTGTATATGTAGTCAGCATTACAAGAGATATTACTGAACAGTTGAACAATGAGCGAATCATAAGCGAAATGGCGTTTTATGATTATTTGACAGGCCTGCCTAATCGCAATTGGTTAAAAAAATCCGTATCTCAAATGATTGAAAAATCAAAAAAAGAACAAACATCATTTGCGCTCTTATACTTTGATTTAGATCGTTTTAAATTTATCAATGATACGCTTGGGCATGATGTAGGAGATCAGTTGCTCAAGGATGTATCAATGCGTTTGAGGACGCTTATACATAATGGAATAGAAGCATTCCGCCATGGCGGGGATGAGTTCCTGGTGACGGTCGAAAATACGGATGAAGAACAAGTGAAAGAGATCGCTGAAAGGATTTTAGCTTTATTTTCTGATGTTTTTGTTTACAGAGAACAAGAATGCTATATAACCCCGAGTATTGGCATTAGTATGTTTCCTAAAGATGGGCATAATTTGGAAACGTTAATCAAATGTTCCGACATTGCTCTGTATCGAGTGAAAGAGCAAGGGAGAGGAACGTATCAATTTTATCAATCTGGTATGAAGCAAGCGGCGCCCCATTCAATGAGGATTGAAACGAACTTGCGTAAAGCGGTAAAGCAAAAGGAGTTTATCCTGTTTTACCAGCCCCAAGTGAATTTGGGGACAGGACAAATCGAAAGCTTTGAAGCATTAATACGGTGGAACCACCCTCAAAAGGGGTTCATTCCTCCTGGGGAATTTATCCCTATTGCTGAAGAAACGGGGTTGATCATTCCAATCGGGAATTGGGTTATCGAAGAAGTATGCCGTCAAATTGCAGAGTGGAGCGAGCAAGGATATGGATATAAAACGGTAGCGGTCAATTTGTCCACCAGACAATTTCAGCAACTGTGCCTCGTAGAGCATATTGAAGACTGTATAATAAAATCCGGCATTCCACCCGGTTGTTTAGAAATCGAAATTACAGAGGGCGCTTTGCATGATTCTCGTGAAACCATTAAAGTATTGAACGAGTTAAAAAGAATTGGAGTAAAAATCGCGGTAGATGATTTCGGTACCGGTTATTCATCATTAAGCTATTTAAAAAGCTTTCCGATAGATTCTTTAAAGATTGATCAATCATTTATTCGCGATATTTTAATCGAAGAAAAAGACGAGGCTATTACAACCACTATTATACATTTAGCGAAAAGTTTATGTTTAACGGTTGTAGCGGAAGGCGTAGAGAAAGAAGAACAAGCAAGTTTCTTACGAAAAGTCGGCTGCGAAAAAGCTCAGGGCTTCCTTTTTAGCCGACCGCTCCCTAAGGGAGTATTAATAGAGCATTTACATAAATAAAGAAAGCGTGGTCAATTGAACACCTTTTACGAAGAGACGTCTCAAAAGACAGACAAAACATTAGTTTTGAGTCATTCTCTTGAAAGGACCCGTCATGAAAATCCAATAATATTAAGGGATTTTCATGACGGGTCTTTTCTATAAGATCTTTATCATATGATACTGTTGACCTATTTAGTTATATCGAACAGCCTTTTTTGATTAGCCCCAAATTATGAAGAGCTTCTATCAAGAAAGCCTTTTTTCAAAGTAAAAAGGGTTATTTCAGGTTTTGCTAAAAAACGGAATGGGAGCCTTGTAGTCCCTAATCCTCGATTAACGTAAAGTTTCATTTTCGAATCTCCTACCTCATACATTCCTTCCTGGTAAAGAGTCGATAGCGGAGGAGTGATTAATGGGCCGTAAAAAGGAATTTGAATCTGCCCGCCGTGGCTGTGTCCCGATAGCTGAAGGTCGACAGGATAAAGAGCCACTTTTTGTGCGACATCGGGTTCATGTACCATGATGATCGAAAAGATATCTTTAGACAATTGTCCAAGGGTGTAATCATAGCTGGGTTTTCCGAGCATGATATCATCTAGCCCCCCAATGGCAATATAGCTGTTATCGATTAAACGAATATGGACCACTTCGTTTACCAACAGTTTAAACTCTGAATCATGCATGATTTGCTTATACATTTCGGTACCATAGCCTCCGTGATCATGGTTTCCGAAAATTGCAAATTTCCCAAGAGGTGCATCAATTTGTTTAAGGATGGGAGCTACCTTTTCCATATAGAGGTATTGATTTGGTATATCAATCAAATCTCCCGTAAACAGCACGATATCAGGTCTTAAAATATTCATTTGTTCCACGAGTCGTTCAAGCAACGGCAAGTTATAGGAAAGACCGAGGTGAATATCACTAAACTGAAGGATTTTTACATTATGAAAGCTTTTTGGGATGTTTGGAGAGGTAATGGTTTGTTCCACAACGTCAAGCTGTCTTGGCTCGATGTAGCGTGCATATATATATCCAAAGCTGGAAGTAAGAAATGTTCCAGCTGAAAAAGCAATGGCTTTTTTTAAAAAATTACGCCTTGTGCATGTCTTGTTCATATAAATCAACCTGTTTCTCTTAATATTCATGTTCTCCTATTATAGCATTCTTTTTTCTTTCTAGAAACTTGGACATGGTCAAAAAAGATCCATGTCCAAGTTTCTAGAATTAATTCAAAATATAAGGACAGACAGATGTAAAAAAGAAGGAAATATTAAAAAAGTAAAAGAATAGTTGGATTTACCAGCTAGATAAGGAATATAATGTAAGATGAATAGTCCGAAAATTCAAAAAGTAGAGAGGGGATAGTTTATGAAGGGGAAGGTTGTAATTGTGACAGGCGGATCGAGCGGAATGGGGAAATATATGGCGAAGCGTTTTGCTGATGATGGAGCCTATGTTGTGATTACCGGAAGAGACGAAGAACGTCTGCAACTTGCAAAAACAGAAATTGAAAATTTTTCCAGACAAGTGCAAACAATTACCATGGATGTAAGAGATCCGGAATTGGTCGAAAAGATGGTAAAAGAAACCGATAAAGCATTCGGACGTATTGATTTCCTTGTAAATAATGCAGCGGGAAACTTTATTTGTCCAGCTGAAAAGCTGTCTGTTAATGGATGGAACAGTGTCATTGATATCGTGTTAAACGGTACATTCTATTGCAGCTCGGCAGTGGGCCGTTATTGGATAGAAAAGGGGATCAAGGGAGCTATTACAAATATCGTTGCCACTTATGCCTGGAATGCTGGAGCCGGGGTTATCCATTCTGCTTGCGCTAAATCGGGAGTATTGACAATGACACGTACTTTGGCAGTAGAGTGGGGAAGAAAATATGGAATCCGGGTCAATGCCATTGCGCCCGGTCCGATTGAACGCACAGGAGGAGCCGATAAGCTGTGGGAATCTGAGCAAGCGGCAAAGCGGACTTTATCTTCTGTTCCCCTTGGGAGACTTGGGACACCGGAAGAGATTGCGGCGCTGGCAGCTTTTTTGTTTTCTGATGAATCCGCTTACATAAATGGAGAGTGCATTACGATGGACGGAGGACAATGGCTCAATCAGCATCCTTTCTAAGAAAGCCGAAATCGGCTTAAACACTAGCGCAATCATCTTATCCATATTATACTATTTTTAGTATACGGAAAGGTGGTGTTCGTATGGATCCATTAGACGTTTTAACAAATTTAGAACAAGTCGTACCATACTATCAAGCCATTTTTTCGGCTGATGCTCATCAAATCATTGGATATGAGGTATTAGCCCGATTTCAAACAGACGACGAAGTAGAAAGTCTCGGCCCGTTTTTTCATGATGATGCGATTCCGGATGAATACCGCATTGAAGTAGACCGAGTTGTATTGGGAAAAGCCTTGGAATATGCGATAAGTGAAAGTGATCATACCGGTCTTATTTTCATAAATCAAAATGCCAACCTGTTAATGAAAGATCACGGAGAATCACTTCTTGCGCTGCTTCACTCATTTGAAGAGAGAGGACTTTCCTTGAATCGGATTGTCCTTGAAATTACAGAACACGACTTTAATGGAGATATTGATCAGCTTCATCATCTGCTTATGTATTATCGTACATACGGGATTAAAGTGGCTGTCGACAACATTGGTAAGGAGAGCAGTAATTTAGACCGTATTGGACTGCTTTCTCCAGACATTTTGAAAATTGATTTGCGTATTTTACGCCAAACAGCGATGACACAATCGTATCAGGATGTTCTCTATTCCTTGGCGTTGCTTGCTCGTAAAATTGGAGCGACCCTTTTGTATGAAGATATAGAGGCTTCGTTTCAGCTCCAATATGCGTGGCGTCATGGCGGACGTTATTTTCAAGGCTTTTATTTACAAAAGCCTGCACCAGCTTTTGTACCCAGTGACCTATTGAAGGATAAATTGAAAGAACGCTTTCAAAGTTTTATTGCTCATGAAAAAAGAAAGCTTCTCGCACTTTATAATTTAGCTCAAAGTTTTCAAGTACAATTACAGCAGCTAATACCAAAATGTAAAAAGCTGAATTCCTATGATGAAATGATTCAATTGATCGCAGAGGAATTATCCAATGTATGTTTTCGTATATACATTTGTGATGAAAATGGTTTTCAGCAATCCGCGAATATCATCCAAAAAGACAATCGTTGGACGTTTGAGCCCCAATATTTGAGTAAAAATTGGAGCTGGCGACCTTATTTTCTTGAAAATATTCTTCGGATGAGCCATGAGCAAAAAGGGCTGCTGTCGGATCTTTACATTGACATTGAGACAGGGGAGAACATTCGTACGTTCTCTTATCCGTTGGACAGTCAGCACTATGTATTCATTGATTTATCTTATGATTTTTTGTATGAACGGGATGCTTTATAAAGGAAACTTCCATCAGTGGGGTTTTCCTTCATCCCCCGCTTAGACTTCTTCCATTTCTCTCAAGTTTTGAAAGTGTGGGGGGATTGCCCGTTAATGCGGGATAAAAAAGCAGGGACGATCGCATGATAAAAGGCGCTGGATTTTTCAGCGCCTTTTATCATATTTAGCTGCACGAGTCATCTCATACAGGGATAAAGCACAAAATTTTGCCATTGTCCGAATATGAAGGGAGCAAGAACGGGAAAATAGAAAAAACGGTTGAAAGGAAGGAGAATCCATATGAATATGATGATGATTTTAAGTGTTCTCGTTTTTTTGATTTCTGTTGTTGGTTTGATTTATACGTATGTGGTGATGAAAAATCAAAAGTATTTACAAAGTGAAATGGACACGAAACTAAATGAACGAGTTCAAGCCCATCCTTATATCCGCAATCCCATTTTCATCGCTTATATTTTCGTTTTTTTGGCTTTCCTAGCTATTATAGCGTATGTGGCAGCTTTGTATTATTGATTCGTTTCGTCTTCACATAACCCAAGCAAGCGCTCTAATGTTTTCAAATCAAAGCCAATGACCAGTTCTTCGTCCACTTTTACTGTCGGGGTGGAGTAGGCTTGAAATGTATGAATCATCCTGTCCCGTGCTTTAGAGTCTGTCGAAATGTCGTACTCTACATACGAGATTTGATAATGTTTCAGGAATTCTTTGACTACTTGGCACGGAGGACAAGCTGGCTGAGTATAGACTTCTACGTGTTTCATGTTTTAAACTCCTTTATTCAATTCTTGATTGTCTAGCTTCGCAAGCTATGTCCTGCGGTAACTTGAAGAACAGGGCGTCGCGCCTTTCTCCTCCCGGTTCTCTAGGGATAAGAGCCATGGGTACTGAGGGTTACAATATTGGTCACAGGACGTAACCGTTTTGAGTTGGAACGGAGCTTGCTCCGCTTGTCTTATTTACAGTATACCATGAAAAGTCTTGAGGGTAGGCGGACAATGCTTTCGTGGCTGGAGGTAAGCTCTAAAGCACAAAATAAGAAAATATCTTGTGTTATAACGATAAAATGTGACAAAATGCTTGTATTTTTTGCCTCAGTACCATATAGTTGTGAATGTGTCTTTTATATATGAGAGAAGTAACGCGGATAGAAAGAAAATGTTAGTGAAACCTAAGCATAGAGATCATTACTATGCCATGGCTGAAAGGAGTATGGATATGTCACAGTTACAAGGCATTTTAACTCGTCTTATTAATCTCCGTGAACAAGCAAACGGCGGCGAAATACCACAACGCTTTTTTGAAGTAAATGGGCAGCGTATTTGCAGTGTAAAATATCATGCCAAGACGGAAACGTATGAGCTTGAGGTTTATCAAGACGGAGAAAAACCAAAATCTTACCAATTCGATAATATTGATATGATTGCCATTGAAATTTTCGAATTAATTAATTAAAGTCCTGTGTCTTCAGGGCTTTTTTTATATCCATTTTTAGGCCGGATTTAAAGTATGTCGAATATCCATTTTATACGAATGAATGCACTATCATTTTAGCACCATTTTTTAGTTTTTTTTTGTAAGACGTGTTAAATTGATTTTCATCTCTTTTGCTGAAACGTCGAAACATGTAGGTTTCCTTATGAAAATGTCGTTCTCCTTTTATTGACACTATCTATAAAAGAACCTAGACTAGAAGTAAGACATTTAAAGTGTTCTTGAGTGAAGCGGGGGATCAAGTAAATGAATAATAACAGTTCAGCCATGCTTTCTATAGAGGAGGCACAACTCTTATTGGATTTACTGTTTGAGCAGGAATACGCGTTAGAAGTGGTCAGCAGTCATATGTACGATATTGAAACAGGTTTGAAATCTGTAGATTCACAGAAATATCAACAAATAGCTTCACTATATAGTCGCCTTAGAGAATTTTAAAGAGGATACATAATGCGGCAAGCTATTTACTTGAGTAATAGCTTGTTTTATTTTCGTTTAAACTTTAGCAAATGAGGGAAATAGTAAGAGGCGCCTAAGAAACTTGAGCATGCGGAAACAACTTTAAAAGATTTTTGTATACTATATAATTGATAACGCTTACATTCCGAGCTGTTTAATAAGCGTCAAAACAAGATGTTATTATATAATGACGCTAAAATAAAATGAACTTTCTGTCCATGAGGGTCACTGCCCGTTAGAAGCGGGTACATTAATCTATCCCAGTTTCGAGAAATAAGCAAAAGAGAATCGAGGGGAAGCCGCAATGGTTAGTATTTACAGCAGGGCGTTTTCTGCAGCGTCCATTGAAGATTTGTTGATTTCGTCCGAGAAAGTGGCACATGTCCAAATAGGAAACAGTTTGGAGCACGCTCTTCTAGTTTTAACAAAGACCGGCTATACAGCTGTTCCAGTGTTGGATCCAACATTTAAATTACATGGTTTAATCAGCACAACGATGATTTTGGACTCAATCCTGGGACTGAAGCGTGTAGAGTTTGAACGCCTTGAACATATGAAAGTGGAAGAAGTGATGAATAAGGAAATTCCTCGTCTGCATTTTCAAGATAATGTATATAAAGGCTTGAACTTAATGATTAACCATCCCTTTGTTTGTGTAGAAAATGAAGAGCACGTATTTAAGGGAATTTTAACACGCCGGGCATTTTTACAACAAATCAATCAACAGTTAAAAATTTACGCAAAAGAAAAAAAATAAAGCCAGATTTTATTCGACGGGTGATACTGTCTGTTCCGATGAGAGCAATCGCAAGGATGATTCGAGAGGTTATGTTAATACCTTTTGCATCATCCTCGTTTTTTTATTTAGGATGGAATGGCAAAGTCCTCTGGGCTTAAGTGCGAAGCGATAGTGGGGGGAAGGTTCATTTCTATAGAAAAAAGCATTATAATGAACATCAGAAGTTTTAAAGAAACTTAATAAGAAAACCTTATAGGAGAGAACGAGTTTATGCAGCTTATTGAATGTAAAATGCTCGCCGTTTTAGCGGAGGAGTTAAATATGAGAAAAGCGGCGGAACGTTTATTTGTCTCCCAGCCAGCTTTATCGCAGCGTTTGCAGACAATCGAAAAAGGATGGAACACACAAATTTTTGTACGCTCACAAAAGGGGTTGTCGTTAACGCCGTCCGGTGAACGAATTATTCAATTTGCTAAAGAAGTAGTCGAAAAAGAAGAGAAAGTAAGGGAAGAACTGGAGGCGTTGGAGACCGAGGTATACGGAACATTAAAGCTTGCGGTTGCTTCTATTATTGGACAGCACTGGCTTCCACGTGTGTTAAAACAATTTGTCAAGAAATATCCTCGCGCTAAAATCTCCCTCGTAACAGGTTGGAGCAGCGAAATGGTGAACTATTTATATGAAGATGAGGTCCACCTTGGCATCATTCGCGGAAATCCCGACTGGAAGGGAATTAAGGAGCATATCTTAACGGATACTTTATATTTAGTGGACACGGAAATTGAACGTGTAGAAGATGTGCTGCAAAGCGAAAAGCCTTTTATTCAATTCAAGAGCGATTCTACTTACTATCAAGAAATACAAGATTGGTGGCATCGTCAGTTTCAAACAACACCAACGAGAACAATCGTAGTTGATCAAATTGAAACATGTAAACAAATGGCTTTAAATGGGATTGGGTTTGCAATCTTACCATCTATTGCATTAACGGAAAACGACCAGGGCGTGTATAAGATTCCGTTGATGGATGAACACCAAAAGCCAATTTCAAGGGATACGTGGCTCATCGGGTATGAATCGGCTTTTCAATTAAAGCAGGTAAAAGCCTTTTTAGAGGTAGTGAAGGAGTTTGGAACAGAAGAACTTGTATGATGATGCTTGTCATCGAGGATACATTTTGATACATTAGAGAAATGAAACATAGGGAATTAAAGGAGGATATACATAATGAAAATGATGGATGCTAATGAAATTATCTCATTTATTCAAAACAGCGTGAAGAAAACCCCTGTAAAGGTATATGTAAAAGGTCAATTGGAAGGCATTGATTTCGGTGCGGAATCAAAAACTTTCATTACAGGAAATACAGGAATTGTATTTGGCGAATGGACTGACATTCAAGCTGCTCTTCAAGCAAATGAAGGTAAAATTGAAGATTATGTGGTGGAAAATGACCGCCGTAATTCAGCGATTCCTTTACTGGATATGAAAGGAATTAAAGCACGCATTGAACCGGGTGCTATTATTCGTGACCAAGTGGAAATCGGCGACAATGCCGTTATCATGATGGGCGCTTCCATTAATATCGGTGCCGTGATTGGTGAGGGTACGATGATCGATATGAACGTTGTTCTTGGCGGTCGTGCAACAGTAGGGAAAAACTGCCACATTGGTGCAGGATCTGTGCTGGCAGGGGTAATTGAGCCTCCTTCAGCTAAACCGGTTGTCGTGGAAGATGATGTTGTGATTGGTGCCAATGCTGTTGTATTAGAAGGTGTAACAGTTGGTAAAGGCGCAGTCGTAGCAGCAGGCGCTATTGTTATTGACGATGTAGCTCCGTACACAGTGGTAGCAGGTACGCCAGCTCGCGTCATTAAAGAAATCGATGAGAAAACAAAAGCGAAAACAGAGATCAAACAAGAGCTTCGCCAGCTATAAAAATAGGGCGGGAGCACCCGCCCTATTTTTATACCGGAATGGCCATTTATGTTTACGAAGTGAAAAATCACTTGTATAGAGAAAAGGGCCATTCCGGCAAAAACAAAGACTATATCTTTTAAAGCCCTGCGCTAGCAGGGCTTTAAAAGTATAAGAACCATAATCATTTATAAGGAGGAAGTGAAGATGGAGACATTGCATCCGTTTGTGGCGATTCGCCGGGAGTTGCATAAGATTCCGGAGCTTGGGTTTCAGGAGGTTAAAACACAGCGTTTTTTATTACATTATCTGGAGACATTGCCGCAGGAGCGTTTAAGTATTAAAACGTGGAAAACCGGTATTTTTGTAAGAGTGCATGGGACGAATCCAACAAAGCTGATTGGCTATCGTGCGGATATTGATGGACTTCCAATTACAGAAGAAACGGACTATGCCTTTCAATCGGAACATGAAGGTCTTATGCATGCATGCGGGCATGATCTCCATATGAGCATTGCCTTGGGAGTGCTGACGCATTTTGTACATAATCCTGTCAATGATGATTTGTTATTTATTTTCCAACCTGCTGAAGAAGGACCAGGGGGAGCCGAGCCCATGTTGGCGAGTGATATCATGAAAGAATGGAAGCCTGATATGATAGTGGCATTGCATATTGCTCCGGAATATCCGGTTAGGACCATTGCGGTAAGAGAAGGATTACTGTTTGCCAATACTTCGGAGTTGTTCATTGATTTGAAAGGAAAAGGAGGGCATGCCGCTTATCCGCATACGACGAATGATATGGTCGTTGCAGCATGTTCGTTGGTGAATCAATTGCAAACAGTCATTTCGCGAAATGTAGATCCGCTTGATAGTGCGGTAATTACCATCGGGAAAATTACAGGTGGTACTGTGCAAAATATTATTGCTGAGCGTGCAAGACTAGAGGGGACGATTCGAACGTTATCACCTGAGTCGATGGGACGTGTTAAAGAAAGAATTGAAGCCCTTGTAAAAGGTGTTGAAGTCGGATATCAATGCGAAACCTATATTGATTATGGTTGTATGTATCATCAAGTATACAATCACCATGAAATGACCCGAGAGTTTATGGAATTCGTTGAAAATGAAACGGACATAAAGGTCATTGAATGCAAAGAAGCGATGACAGGCGAGGATTTCGGTTACATGCTAAAAGAAATTCCAGGCTTTATGTTTTGGCTGGGTGTTCAGTCTCCATATGGGCTTCACCATGCAAAACTGCAGCCTGATGAACAAGCAATCGAAGCTGCAATTGCACTACTAAGTAAATATTTAACAAAGAAAGCAACCGAATAAATGGTATATTTCACCTTTTCCTCGGACACATTAAAAGAGTGAGGAGGTGGATGAATCATGGCTAAAATCGGTGTTGAACAAAGTTTAACAGATGTGCAGCAAGCTCTTCAGGAAAAAGGCTATGAAGTTGTACAACTGCGTCAAGAAAGTGATGCAAACGGTTGTGACTGCTGCGTCGTAACAGGTCAGGACAATAACATCATGGGCATTTCGAATGTAGTAACAGCAGGTTCTGTTATTGAAGCCAGCGGGATGACAGCTGAGGAAGTATGCCAGCAAGTCGAAAGCAAGCTTCAATAATATTGATGCTAAAAGCCGTATGAGGTTTTGGGCTACATAAAAAAAGCGCCATGGAACACGATATGATGTTCCCATGGCGCTTTTTTACAGTTTAACATGGCGACTATCTCTAAAGGTGTTGAGAAGCTTTCAGTGCGCCGCCCCCGTTCTTATGGACAAGCACTTGGTGAGGGAAGGGAATTTCGATGCCGTTTGCATCTAGTGTTTCTTTGAATACTTTACGAAGTTTACGTTCTACCTCCCATTGCTCCCCGTTTTTCGTTTTACCGATAATACGGATTACAACGTCTGATGCCCCCAGTGTTTGTACACCCAGCACGTTTGGGCCTTCTATAATATTATCATCTTCAGCTGCGATTTGATCACATGCTGCTTGAAGTACCTCGATAGCCTTATCGATATTATCATCATAAGATATACCAATATCTACAAGAGCCCTCATATTACCGCGTGAATGGTTACTCAAGCTTGTGATTTCACGGTTAGGAACATAATGAAGCGTCCCGTCAAAGCCGCGGATCTGCGTTGTTCGCAAGCCGACCGACTCCACAATCCCGGAAAACCCTCCTGTTGTTACATAATCTCCTACATCAATTTGCTTTTCCAAAAGCAAGAAAAAACCGGTTACAATGTCACTGACAAGTCCTTGCGCTCCAAAACCGATTGCAAGTCCTATCACTCCCGCTCCAGCTAAAAGGGCCGTTGCATCCACTCCAAATAATTCAAATATCATGACAATAAAAACGAAAACAAGAGCATACGAAAAGATATTGGCAATTAAACTTTTCAGTGTCAGAGCTCTTCCTCGTGAGACGTTATCTTTTTCAGTAACCCGTTGAAACGATCGATCAATAATCTTTTGGCCAACTGTCCTAATAATAAAAAAAGCAAGAAACAAGACACCTAGTTTTAAGAGTATAACACCGGCGTCAGTCGCTAGCTTTTCCCAATTAATTTTCTGTACACTCATATCCAGCATTCAATCATCCTTTCAAAAATACTCCTTTTAAGAGCACATTGGTTTATTCCCTTTTTTGGACATGTTAAACTATTAATGGAAGAAGTTTTTCTATCTTTGTATCCTAAAAGCCTTTCTTCACATTTTTCGTTTATTCCGATATCGTTAAGGGCATAACATCTATGTAAGCATAGCATCTGTAATACAAGTTTTAAAGAGATATGCCCAGTTCGCATTATTTAAATTAATTATCATTTAACATTGACCGAAAATATTCATTCAATTATAATCATAATTGTAAATGGGACATACAAATGAGAATTCACGCTACATATTCTCAATTGAAAATTGATTTGGAGGGATTTAGCTATGCCAGAACGTATGGTAGGTAAACAAGCTCCACGCTTTGAAATGGATGCTGTATTAGCAAACAAAGAGTTCGGTAAAGTAAGCTTAGAAGAAAACATGAAGAACGGTAAATGGACTGTGTTATTCTTCTACCCAATGGACTTCACTTTCGTATGTCCAACAGAGATCACAGCATTATCTGATCGTTATGATGAGTTCGAAGATTTAGATGCTGAAGTAATCGGTGTGTCTACAGACACTATCCATACACACTTAGCGTGGATTAAAACTGACCGTAAAGAAAATGGTTTAGGCGATCTTAAATACCCGTTAGCAGCGGATACAAACCATGTGGTTTCTCGCGAATATGGCGTATTAATTGAAGAAGAAGGTATTGCGCTTCGCGGTTTATTTATCATCAGTCCAGATGGCGAATTAATGTACTCTGTTGTTAACCATAATAACATTGGCCGTGATGTAGATGAAACTTTACGTGTTCTTCAAGCGTTGCAAACTGGCGGCTTATGCCCGGCTAACTGGAAACCAGGTCAAGCTACTTTATAAGTTTTCGGCTTGAATTAAAAAGGTCTAACATTTTTGTTAGACCTTTTTTTCGAGGCACAAGATGTACAGACAAGGCGTGGTGCTTCACACCGCGTCGTTAACATAAAGGAGGAATCCATTATGAAATTACGTGAACAAATGCCGGAATTAACGGGTGCAACAGAATGGCTAAACGGCCAGGCAACAAAAGACGAATTAATCGGTGAAAAACCAACTCTTATTCACTTTTGGTCAATCAGCTGTCATTTATGTAAAGAAGCTATGCCTCAAGTGAATGAATTCCGTAACCAATACAAAGATAAGTTAAATGTAATTGCAGTTCATATGCCTCGCTCTGAAAATGATTTAAACCTTAATGAAATCAAAAAAGTTGCAGAAGAACATAATATTGCTCAGCCGATTTTCGTTGACAGTGATCATAAACTAACAGATGCATTTGAAAACCAATATGTACCGGCTTACTACGTGTTTGATAAAACAGGCCAACTTCGTCATTTCCAAGCAGGCGGAAGCGGAATGAAGATGCTGGAAAAACGCGTGAATCGTGTATTAGCAGAAACAGAAGCAGCCGAATAAAAATGAGCGAACCGTTATACGGTTCGCTCATTTTTATTCTAGAAAAGGAATAAGTGTGCAAACAGTAAAATAAATATAGAAAAGTAAACTTCCCTGTAAAATCAAGCATATGTGGGAGGTTTTGTCTTGTGCAGAAATTTTGTCACAAAAGTTTGTGAAAAAAGTCACAAAAATTTCAACGCTCTCGAACACAATAAGTAAAAGAAGTTTTAAAATATGATTATAGTGAAAATAAACTATATAGATCGACTTAGAAGATTCAGCATGACCGATAGTGGTACTTTTCGATTGGATGAAGAGATGCCGAGTTATTACGTGGAGTGGGTATAATTTATTTTAATTAAAGAGGTGGAGAGAGATGGAGTTTGATAGCGTTATGTTAAGCCGGATGTTAACAACTTTAACATTGGCTTTCCATATCATTTTCGCAACTATTGGAGTTGGTGTACCTGTTTTAATTTCGATAGCGGAGTTTATTGGAATCAAAAAAAATGACCCGCATTATACATTGTTGGCGAGAAGATGGACACGGGGTTTTACTATTACGGTAGCAATTGGAGTTGTAACCGGCACATGTATTGGACTGCAGCTGTCCCTTTTATGGCCGAGCTTCATGAGAATTGCGGGGCAAGCCATTGCGCTTCCATTATTCATGGAAACGTTCGCGTTTTTCTTTGAAGCGATTTTCTTAGGGATTTATTTGTATACTTGGGAGCGATTTAAAAATCCGATGTACCATTGGTTTCTCTCGATTCCAGTTATTATTGGCTCCTCATTATCAGCATTCTTTATCACGACGGTAAATGCATTTATGAATACACCTCAAGGTTTTGAATTAGTCGATGGTGTCATTAAAACAGTTGATCCGATCCAGGCTATGTTTAATCCCGCGACACCGACGAAAACGTTTCATGTACTTGTAACAGCATATTTGGCCTCGGCCTTCGTTTTAGCTATGATTGCTGCCTTTCAGATGTTAAAAGGTAACATTACGGATTATACGAAAAAAGCGTTGCATTTAACCGTGACATCAGCCTTTTTATTCGCAATTTTAACAGGGGTTGCAGGAGATTTATCCGCTAAATTTTTGGCTGAGCATCAGCCTGAAAAATTAGCAGCACTTGAATGGCATTTCGAAACAGAAAAGGGAGCTGATCTCATTTTATTCGGGACATTAGACGAAGAAAGCCAGAAAATTAAATATGCTATTCATTTGCCTAAAATGCTGAGTTTTTTGGCCCATAATGACGTTAATGCGGAAGTAACAGGGTTAAATGAATTTCCAAAAGATGAAACAGCACCTTTATATGTCCACTATCTATTTGATTTTAAAGTAACCTTTGCGGCGTTTATGACACTGGTAGCCTCATTGTTTGTAGTATTTTCAAGATGGAGAAGAGAATGGGTACATAATCAATGGTTATTGCGAGCGATTGTCCTGTGCGGACCGCTGTCAATTATTTCTATTGAATTAGGATGGATTTTAGCAGAAATAGGACGGCAGCCCTGGATTTTAAGAGGGTATATGAAGGTAACTGAAGCAGCGACTACCTCAAACGGCGTAGGAGCCATGCTGTGGCTCTTCCTTGGCTTATATATCATGTTAGGGGTCATTTGTACGGTTGTTCTTCGCAAGATGTTTATAAACAATCCTGCGGAAGCAGAGCTGGAATATCGTTTTAAAGACTAATCATGACAGGAGGGGATAAATGGTGGAAATTCAACTTTTGGGAATTACCGTACTATGGTTATTTCTGTACGGCTATTTAATTGTTGCTTCTATTGACTTTGGGGCGGGGTTTTTTGCTTACTACGGTAAAGTGACGAAGCAAGATCATGTGATAAATAAACTCATCAGCCGTTACTTATCTCCAGTTTGGGAAGTGACGAATGTGTTTTTCGTCTTTTTCTTTGTCGGGATTGTAGGATTTTTTCCGGATACCGCTTATTATTACGGAACAGCCTTATTAATTCCGGGAAGCGTTTCGCTTGTATTACTGGCCATTCGCGGCTCTTTTTATGCGTTTGGCAATTATGGATCCAGAGATAATGGCCTTTACTTGTTTTTATATGGTGCAACAGGCTTGTTAATCCCTGCATCGCTTTCAACAGCTCTTACTATTTCAGAAGGGGGATTCATTGAAAAGCGGGGAGAAACGGTTGTGTTTTTGGCGAAAGAACTATTTACAAACCTGTACTCGTGGAGTGTCGTTATTTTAGCGGTCGTTTCTGTGCTCTTTATCAGCGCAAGTTTTTTAACATATTATGCGGCACGAGCGGATGATCATAAAGCTTTGGAAATACTCCGTCGCTTTGCGCTTTTCTGGAGTCCGCCGACTATTCTGGCAAGTTTTTTAGTATTTGTTTCGTTAAGGCAGCATAATGTTCGACATTTTGAAAATATTGTAGACAGATACTGGTGGATGTTTATTTTATCGCTTCTTTGCTTCTTGATTGCATCCGTGCTTATTTGGATACGGAAAAACTATGGAACGGCTTTTATTTTCGTCATGTTTCAATTTTTCTTTGCCTTTTTCGGGTATGGAGCGTCGCATTTGCCTTACATTTTAGATCCGTATATTACTATTTATAGCGGATATACTAACGAAACGATGGGAATTACGTTAGTCATCGTTTTCATTTTGGGTTTATTACTGCTCATTCCATCTTTATTCTTGCTCATGCGCTTGTTTTTATTTGATGCAGATTATATTCAAGGGAAAAAATAAATGAAGGGGGGATTTCTCTCTTCATTTATTTTTTACATATGATAAAATCATTCTATGTCAACTATTACATACTCAATATCGTTATCATTGGAGGAATCTTTGTGAAAAAAGAGTTTGCCGTCATCGGGTTAGGCCGCTTCGGCGGAAGTATTTGCAAAACTTTAAGCGAGCAAGGGATGGAAGTGCTGGCCATCGATGTCGATGAAGATAAAGTCAACGAATTTGCAAATATTGCTTCCCATGCTGTCGTAGGAGATACAACGGATGAAACCGTATTGAAAAGTTTAGGGATTCGAAATTTTGATCATGTCATTGTAGCAATCGGTGATAATATTCAAGCGAGTATTTTAACAACGTTAATCTTAAAAGAGCTCGGTGTTGAGAACATCACGGTGAAAGCACAAAATGATTATCATGAAAAGGTATTAACGAAAATCGGTGCGAACCAAATTGTTCACCCTGAACGTGATATGGGGAAAAGGATCGCCACAAGCATTGTATCAAATAACGTGTTAGATTACCTGGAGTTATCTGATGAGCATAGTATTGTAGAGATTGTAGCTAACAGCCGGGTAGACGGCCATTCTTTAATTGATTTGGATATTCGCGCCAAGTATGGAATCAATATTGTGGCCATTAAGAGAGGGAAAGATATCATCGTTTCTCCTCAAGCATCGGAAGTTATCCGTGAGAAGGACATTTTGATTGTCATTGGAGCCGATGTCGATATTAATCGGTTTGAGAAGAAAGTAGTGGGATAAAAAAGAAGGGCTTTCCTCTTTTGGAGGGAAGCCCTTCTTTTTTTAAGGTAAGAAAGTATAACTTTTTCGACGAGTACTGGTGTCTAGCTCCAGCGCCTAGCTCAGCACGGGAAAAGATGATTGCCCTCATAAGGCAAAAAGCGTATACGGGGTCAATCCCTATTTCCTTGGGGCCGCAGGATGCGGGTCATGCCGACGTTGCCACAGGACGTGGCGTTCTTAGTCGGCCTTCTTTGACCAAGGCGCTTACGCTTTTCTTATACTTCCATAATGATCGGAAGGATCATTGGACGACGCTTTGTTTTTTCGTATAAGAATGGAGCCAATGTATCTGTAATTTCATTTTTGATTTCAGACCATTGGGTTGTACGTCTTTCCATCACTTTGTTTAAGTGTTTTGTAATAAGAGTTTGAGCATCGTTAATTAAATCGCCAGATTCGCGCATATAGACAAATCCGCGTGAAATAATATCCGGACCAGCGGCGATTTTGAAATCTTTCATGTTGATGCTTACAACGACGATGACAAGACCTTCCTCGGATAAAATACGTCGATCACGAAGAACGATGTTTCCGATATCCCCAATTCCGTTTCCATCAATGTATACGGATCCTGAAGGAATTTTACCGCTCACGCCAACTTCTTCATCACCTAAGGCCAATACTTCGCCGTTATCCATAATAAAGCAGTTTTCTTCAGGAACACCACAGTCAATGGCTAGTTTGGCGTGCATTTTTTGCATACGGTATTCACCATGGATCGGCATGAAATATTGAGGTTTCATTAAACGGATCATTAGCTTTTGCTCTTCTTGTCCGCCGTGACCAGATGTATGGATGTCGCTTAAAGCACCGTGAATAACATCGGCACCAGCACGGTATAACATGTTAATCGTACGGCTTACACTCACCGTATTTCCTGGGATTGGAGAAGAAGAAAAGACAACTGTATCCCCAGGAATGATTTGAATTTGACGATGGGTACCGTTTGCAATACGCGATAGCGCAGCCATCGGTTCACCTTGGCTTCCTGTACAAAGAATGGTTACTCTGTTTGCAGGAAGTCGATTAATTTGGGAAGCCTCTACAAACGTGTCTTTTGGACAACGAATATAGCCCAAGTCTTGTCCGATCTCGATAGCTGCTTCCATACTGCGTCCAAATACAGCAATTTTACGGTTGTACATAACAGCCGCTTCGATCACTTGCTGAAGTCGATGGATATTTGACGCAAAAGTAGCGAAAATGATGCGTCCGTCTACTTTTCGGAAGATATCGTGAATGCTTTCTCCCACGCGGCGTTCTGACATGGTAAAATGAGGGACTTCACTATTTGTACTGTCAGAAAGCAAGCAAAGGACACCTTCTTTTCCGATTTCCGCCATCTTTGTTAAGTTAGCCGGTTCTCCTACTGGTGTAAAGTCAAATTTAAAATCGCCTGTATGTACGATTTGGCCGTTCGGCGTTTTGACTACTACACCATAGGAATCCGGGATACTGTGGGTCGTACGGAAGAATGTCACAGATGTTTTACGGAACTTAATAATATCATCTTCTTTAATTTCAATTAATTTCGCTTTACGCAAGAGACCATGCTCTTCGAGTTTGTTTCGAATCAATCCAAGAGCTAATTTTCCGCCGTAAACCGGAATGTTTAATTCTCTTAGTAAATAAGGAATTCCTCCGATATGGTCCTCGTGACCGTGCGTTACGAAAAGGCCGCGGATTTTATCTTCGTTTTTCACTAAATATGTGTAATCGGGAATAACATAATCAATTCCAAGTAATTCATCTTCTGGAAATTTAATTCCAGCATCGATTAAAATAATTTCATCTTGAAATTGTACAGCATATGTGTTTTTACCGATTTCACCGAGACCGCCAAGGGCGAACACGGCCGTTTGATTATTTTTTACAAATTTCATGTTTATCCAATCTCCAATACGTTAAAATCTTCACTTTGTTGCTCATACTCTAAAAATGCACCTTTAAGGGGTTGAACAAATTCAATGTTGATAGGGCGTTCTTTTAATTTTAAACGAACATCACGCTCAGCTTCCCCTTCTACGTAAAGTACCTTTGTTTTCTCACGAACAGGCACCTCATAAATACTCTCTTGATAATACACTTTAAAAATCATTATAATTCTCTCCTTACTACCGAAATTCAAGTAACTTTTTATATTATATTATAAAATGGTTATGTATTTCATGTATTTTCTACTAAGAAACGTCACCTTTCACATATTTTAGTCACCTAACCAGAACAAGTCAATGCAGGAAAACCTATAATGGTTACGTTTTGACCCTAAAATGAGAGGTAGAAGAAATAAAATAAGCGTTTTATTTTAGTGAAAAAGCTTTCATTAAAGAATAACATATAATAGCAAAATGTTTGAATTTTTTCTAGAAAACAGTCATTTTGTGCCAATACTTTAAAGGATAAAGGGGCATAAGACACAAACTCCGCCTGCTGCATTTCCGTTCAAACAGGCTAAAAATCATGATAGGACATTCGCTGTTGTTAAAGGAAGCCCCTCTAAGCAGAGAGGCTGTCTTTAAACATTGGCTTGTTAATCACTTCGTGAATGATTCAGTGGTTGTCCAGTTTCAGCGTATAGCCTTGCGAGCTTTCGCTTTTGTTCCTACGCGATTGTTTTTTTGCGAAGGAGTTCATTCCAACGATCTAATAGTTTTTTTCTTAAACGTTTCAGCATGACAATTTCATCTCCTTATTGAAATGCTGTCTCTCATTTTTTCTATATTTTAGTATGTGTGTTTTTTTGAAAGTTTTTCATGGTTATATTTGGTAGATGTGAATTCTCATGATATATCTTCTTGTATTTGACAATATTTTGTGTTTTCTATACATTTTATATGAATCAGCGGAGATGCTTGCGAACATAAAAGAGCATGAAGGGGCGGCTTTTGTTGTACCAAATGAGAGTTAGATAGAATACATAGCGTAGGAGAGTTGCAGATGGGAAAGCTGTATAGTGCCTTATTGTTGTTAAGGGCAAATGGTTTTTGGTTTGGTCGTTATCTTGACCGGTATTTATTTAGCTTCACGCGTAAAAAAAGCTACTACATCAACGCCTTCCATTCTTAAAAAAACATACAATAAACAGGTGATGAACAATGAAAATACGCAGTATAATTTTCTTTGATATGGACGGTACATAATTGGATCATGATAAAAACAATAATTTGGATTATCTGCATCGTTGCTTGCCTTGCCATCATCGTTTTCTTTTATAAAGAACCCATCATGAGAGCAGGATCCGTTAAACAGCAGCCGACTTTAATGATTCATGGATTTCGGGGGACAGAACGTTCCATGGCATCGATGATTAAACGATTTGAATCTAATGGATGGGGAACTCATGTACAAACATGTATCGTAAACTATAAAGGTACATTGCAATGGAGCAGCGCGAAAAAAGCTAAGAACGGCTCAATTCCTCTCATTCATGTTGTGTTTAAAAATAACACAGCAAGCCTGCAGCAACAGGGGGAGTGGGTTGCACAAATCGCTGCAGTCACCGGAAAGCATTATAAAACAACAGAAATTAACGTTATTGCCCATAGCATGGGAGGTCTTGCGGCGTTAAAATATATAACAGATTACTCCTCTTCGGCTTATCCAAAAGTAGAAAAACTCGTTACACTGGGAACTCCGGCAGCTGGTTTAGATATGAAGGATCTTGTAAAGCAATACCCAAACGCAAAGACAGACGAAGGTACGCCTGCATCCATTGACCTGCAAGCTGGATCTTCTGCATTAAAAGATCTTCATGTGAAGTTTGGTCATTTAAATAAATATGATGTATATATATTTTCAATAGCTGGTAATTCTGAAAAAATGAGACAAACGAAAGGGGATGGATCAGTGACAGAAAACAGTGCTTTATTTTTGAGTGGCTTTTCAGATAAGGTGAAAACAGCTTCGTTTCCTGTTTCCCATTTTGATTTACATGAAAGTGCAGAGGTGGACCATGCTGTTTATGAGTTTGTTAGCGAAAAGAAATAGAGAAGAGGATGAGCTAAAAAGGCCCCGTCATGATAATCCAGTAAAACCAAGGGATTATATGATGGGGCCTTTTAGTAAATCAGTTTTTGCAATTGATTAGAGGCTTATGGGACAGCCCCTTTTTCTCGCTCCATTTTTCTAATTTCCTAGCGCTCGAGAGGTGCAGCATCTGCCGGGGCTTGAAATGGATTTTCCTGATTAATGTGATCATAAAACATAATGCCGTTTAAATGATCGATTTCATGCTGAAATACAATGGCGGGCAAGCCTTTTAAACGAAGCTTGACTTCTTCACCATCTAATGTCGTTCCTGTCACGGTAACACGTAAATAACGGGGAACGTAACCCGGTACGTCACGGTCTACAGAAAGGCAGCCCTCTCCTCCGGATAAATACGTCTGTTCAATAGAATGACTGACGATTTTTGGGTTAAATAGCGGATAGCTGTGAAGTGTCCCTTTTTCATCCGTTACATGGATGGCAATCATTCGTTTTGATACATTGATTTGTGGTGCAGCCAAACCAATCCCTGGGCGAAGTCCGTATTTTTCAGCAATCTCAGGATTTTGGCTGCTTATTACATATTCGATCATGCTTCGCAGCGTTGCTTTATCTTCGTCAGAAGCGGGCAGTGGGACTTCTTCAGCCACGGCACGCAATGTCGGATGACCTTCTTTAATGATATCTTTCATGGTAATCATGTTTTTTAACCTCCTTATGCAACGTTCACATATAAAATCAGTCTAACAAAAGCGTATGTAAAAGTCATTATGAAAGCGGAATGCCCCGATTAAAAGAACAAAGCGATCCAAAAGGACCGCTTCCTTTCAACAAACGACTGCCCCGATGATAATAAGCAGGATAAAGAGAACAACAATTAATACAAACCCGCTTCCACAGCCAGTTCCAGCCCCATATCCATAACCGCAACCGTATCCATAACCGTACATGATATGTGCCTCCTTTTCATATTAGCCTGTATTCTTTTTCTGGATAATACAGGCTAATATAAAATATGTTATGAAGCGATTTTTGGTGAAGAGAAAAAGCTCACGAGGCAATTAATTAAAGAGAAAAAAACACCCATTTCCCTTTTTTTATAGTATAATGTGTAACATAAATAAGGGAGGCTTTTTTATTGTGCGGTACGTAAATAAAATCAAAAAAATGGCTTTGTTGACGGCGGTCGTGCTGGGGCTGACAGCTTGCGCCAATTCTTCTCCTCAACTTGACATCTACAAAGCACTGGAAGAAGTGGTGACATCTGAAAAGCAATTTTCCAAGCAGCAGCAGCCGTTAGTAGAGCTGGAAAAGAAAGAAAAAGAGAAGTATGATGAAATCATTTCGCTCGGAATGAAAGAGCATAAACAAATTCAGCGTCTTTCTGATGAGGCATTAGACATCGTAAAGAAAAGAGAAGAGCGCATCCGGGAAGAAAAAAAGAGTATGGATGAATCTAAAGAGAAATTCAAAGCAGCAACTGAGCTTATTCAGGACCTTGAAGAAGAAGAATATAAAAAAGAGGCAGAATCATTAATTGTTCTGATGAATAAACGCTACGACAGTTATGATGCGCTGCATAAACAATATGAAAAAGCGGTTCAACTTGATCGACAACTATATGAAATGTTCAAAAAGAAAGACGTTAAGCTGGACGAGCTAGAAAATCAAATTACAACGATCAATAAGACTTACGAACAAATCATGAAAGCAAATGAAGAGTTTAATCAGCTAACAAAACAGTATAATGAAGCCAAGGCCGCTTTATATAAAAAAGCTGGACTTGAGGTAGTAAAAGAAAATCAAAAAGAGTCTGTGCAATAAAATGCACCGGCTCTTTTTTGTCTGCTTATGCTAAAAGTTAGAATGGATTTTTACATCATAATCTAATCAAAGATTTTTGTTGAAATTTCATGAAAGAATACGAAAAGAAGGTGATGATTGGCAAGGTTTTCGGTGAGTTGTTTAATAAAAGAGAATGGTAATTTTTTAAGGGGTTATAAAACAAGAGAGATTTAGGTTATTATAAAACATATAATACAGAACTACAAGTTGTATTAGTACAGTGGAGAATTTGTTTCTTTTTTGACAGGCGCTTTCAAAATAAAAAGAAATATTGGTACAAAAGCGTTGACGAAACATTTTGTAATAGTGTAAACTAATCCGTGAAAACAGAATGTGTATTAATCATTTTAGATGCGAGATTAATACAGATACTCTTTCATAATATTTTAGAAACATTCCTTTTACTGAGATGTTTTCTACGGAATCGTCAGGGAATACATAACTTGTAGTCCGAAATCGACTCCTTTTTAAATGCTAGTCGATAAAGTATGACTTTTAATAATTTAAATTGGTTATTCTAACAATGTATGTGTAAGCATGGCTAGCAACAAGAAATTACCCAACCGTAAATGAAAGGAAGAGGTGACTTAGATGGCTGCTAAAACAAAAAAAGCTATTGTTGATGTAAAAAAGCAATTTGATAAAATTGCAGAGCAGTTCCAAACATTCCAAATTTTAAATGAAGAGGGCGAAGTTGTTAACGAAGCGGCAATGCCTGATTTAAGTGATGATCAATTAAAAGAATTAATGCGTCGTATGGTGTACACTCGTATCCTTGACCAACGTTCTATTTCATTAAACCGTCAAGGTCGTTTAGGTTTCTATGCACCAACTGCTGGACAAGAAGCTTCTCAAATCGCTTCTCATTTCGCGTTAGAAAAAGAAGACTTTGTATTACCTGGCTACCGTGATGTTCCACAATTAATTTGGCACGGTCTTCCATTATATCAAGCATTCTTATTCTCTCGTGGACACTTCCACGGAAATCAATTCCCTGCAGATATGAATGCACTTTCTCCGCAAATCATTATCGGTGCCCAATACATCCAAACAGCGGGTGTGGCATTAGGTATTAAAAAGCGCGGTGAAAAATCAGTTGCGATTACGTACACTGGTGACGGCGGTGCGTCTCAAGGTGACTTCTACGAAGGTATCAACTTTGCAGGTGCGTTCAAAGCTCCAGCAATTTTCATTGTTCAAAACAACCGTTTTGCCATTTCTACACCGGTTGAAAAACAATCTGCTGCTCGTACAATTGCTCAAAAAGCAGTTGCTGCAGGTATCCCTGGTATTCAAGTAGACGGTATGGATCCATTAGCGGTTTATGCAGCAGTTCGTGAAGCACGTGAGCGCGCAGTAAACGGTGAAGGTCCTACATTAATCGAAACATTAACATTCCGTTATGGTCCACATACAATGGCGGGTGACGATCCAACTCGTTACCGTGCGAAAGAAGAAGAAAACGAGTGGGAAAAGAAAGATCCGCTTGTACGCTTCCGCAAGTTCTTAGAAACGAAAGGCATCTGGAACGAAGAAGAAGAAAACAAAGCAATCGAACAAGCTAAAGAAGATATCAAAGAAGCAATCAAGAAGGCAGACGAACAGCCAAAACAAAAAGTAACGGATTTAATGGCTAATATGTACGAAACAATGCCTTACAACTTACAAGAACAGTTTGAAATCTACAAAGAGAAGGAGTCGAAGTAAGCCATGGCGCAAATGACAATGATTCAAGCAATCACTGATGCGTTACGCACAGAATTAAAAAATGATCCTAACGTATTACTCTTCGGTGAAGACGTTGGTGTGAACGGCGGTGTATTCCGTGCAACTGAAGGCTTACAAGCTGAGTTTGGTGAAGATCGTGTATTCGATACGCCTCTTGCTGAATCAGGTATCGGTGGTCTTGCAATCGGTCTTGGCTTAAAAGGCTTCCGTCCGGTTCCTGAAATCCAATTCTTCGGTTTCGTTTACGAAGTAATCGATTCTATCTCTGGCCAGCTTGCGCGTATGCGCTACCGTTCTGGCGGTCGTTGGACAGCGCCTGTGACAATCCGTTCACCATTCGGTGGCGGCGTTCATACACCAGAACTTCACGCTGACAGCTTAGAACTTTTAATGACTTCTCAACCTGGTTTGAAAGTCGTTATTCCTTCAACTCCATACGATGCGAAAGGGCTTTTAATTGCTGCTATCCGTGACAATGATCCGGTTGTGTTCTTAGAGCACATGAAATTATATCGTTCTTTCCGTCAAGAAGTGCCTGAAGGCGAATATACAATTGAAATCGGTAAAGCAGATGTGAAGCGCGAAGGTACAGATCTTTCTATCTTCTCTTATGGTGCAATGGTTCATGCTTCATTAAAAGCGGCTGAAGAATTAGAAAAAGAAGGCCACTCTGTAGAAGTAGTTGACTTACGCACAGTTCAACCTTTAGATATTGAAACAATTGTGGCTTCTGTAGAAAAAACAGGACGTGCAATCGTTGTACAAGAAGCTCAAAAACAAGCTGGTATTGCAGCAAATGTTGTAGCTGAAATTAATGATCGTGCAATCCTTAGCCTTGAAGCTCCAGTATTGCGTGTAACAGCACCTGATACAGTATTCCCATTCTCAGAGGCTGAGAGTGTATGGTTACCAAACCACAAAGACATCGTTGAAACTGCGAAAAAAGTTTTATCATTCTAATTAAGTTTGTTTTTCCTTTTCGACAGGGAAAGACGATTATCATATTTAACAAAGGCAAAAGGAATCAGTTGTACACTGATTTCTTTTGCAAAGTTTTTAGAGCCAGATCATTTATATGACTGGAATGAATTATTAGGAGGTTGAATCTCGTGGCAACTGAAGTAGGCGCATTATTTGAATTCAAACTACCAGATATCGGTGAAGGTATCCATGAAGGCGAAATCGTAAAATGGTTTGTTAAACCTGGAGATGAAGTAGGCGAAGATGACGTACTTGCAGAAGTACAAAATGATAAAGCGGTTGTAGAAATTCCTTCCCCTGTTAAAGGGAAAGTATTAGAATTGAAAGTGGACGAAGGTACAGTTGCAACTGTAGGTCAAGTTATCGTGACTTTCGATGCACCAGGTTATGAAAACTTAAAGTTCAAAGGTGACCACGGAGACGAGGCTCCAGCTGCTGAAGCGAAAACAGAAGCTCAAGTTCAAGCTACTGCTGAAGCTGGACAAGATGTGAAGAAAGAAGAAGCTCCAGCTGCTCAAGCAGAAGGTACAACTGGTGCAGGTGCACAACCTCAAGTGGCAGTTGATCCTAACCGTAAAGTAGTCGCAATGCCATCAGTACGCAAGTACGCTCGTGAAAAAGGCATCGACATCAAAGCTGTTCCTGGTTCAGGTAAAAATGGCCGCATTACAAAAGCGGACATCGACAGCTTCTTAGCTGGTGGTGCTCAACCTGCTGCAGCTGCTCCTGTGAAAGAAGAAGCAAAAGCTGAAGCGGCGGCTCCAAAAGCTGCAGCGGCTACAGTCGTACCAGAAGGCGAATTCCCAGAAACTCGCGAAAAAATGAGCGGAATCCGTCGTGCGATTGCAAAAGCAATGGTAAATTCAAAACATACAGCTCCACACGTTACATTAATGGATGAAATCGATGTAACAAAACTTGTTGCACATCGTAAGAAATTCAAAAACATTGCTGCTGAACAAGGCATCAAGTTAACATTCTTACCATATGTGGTAAAAGCATTAACTTCTGCTCTTAAGAAGTATCCAGTGTTTAACACATCTATTGATGATGCAACAGATGAAGTAATTCAAAAACATTACTACAATATCGGTATTGCTGCTGATACAGAAAAAGGCTTATTAGTACCAGTTGTAAAAAATGCTGATCGCAAATCTGTGTTCGCAATTTCTGATGAAATCAATGAACTTGCAACAAAAGCCCGCGATGGTAAATTAGCTCCAGCTGAAATGAAAGGTGCTTCATGTACAATTACAAACATCGGTTCTGCTGGCGGCCAATGGTTCACTCCAGTTATCAATCATCCGGAAGTAGCAATCTTAGGTATTGGCCGTATTGCTGAAAAAGCAGTTGTACGCGACGGCGAGATTGTGATTGCTCCAGTATTGGCTTTATCATTAAGCTTTGACCATCGCATGATTGACGGTGCAACAGCTCAAAACGCTCTTAACCACATTAAGCGTTTATTGAACGATCCAGAATTATTGTTAATGGAGGCGTAATCGCTTCTAAAAACAGTAAACTGAATTTTGTGTTTACTAAATGATTGAGAAATATTAATATAAATTGGGGGCGTCATTGCCCCCGAGATGTTAAACCATAGTAAGCGGTTACTAAGTGGCCTAGAATTATATTGTTAACGGAGGCGTAGTAGAAATGGTAGTAGGAGATTTCCCAGTTGAAGTAGATACTCTTGTCATTGGCGCAGGTCCTGGCGGATATGTTGCAGCAATCCGTGCAGCTCAATTAGGACAAAAAGTAACTGTTGTAGAAAAAGCAACGCTTGGAGGCGTATGCTTAAACGTTGGATGTATTCCTTCAAAAGCACTTATCGCTGCGGGTCATCGTTATGAGACTGCAAAGCATTCTGAAGATATGGGAATTAAAGCAGAGAACGTTACAGTGGACTTTTCAAAAGTTCAAGAGTTCAAAAACGGTGTAGTTAAGAAGCTTACTGGCGGCGTTGCAGGTCTTCTTAAAGGCAACAAAGTAGACGTTGTATCCGGTGAAGCGTATTTTGTGGATGCAAACACTGTACGTGTAATGGATGAAAACTCTGCTCAAACTTATAAATTCAACAATGCAATTATTGCAACAGGATCTCGTCCAATTGAAATTCCTGGTTTCAAATTCTCTAAACGTGTACTAGATTCTACTGGTGCATTAGGATTGCAAGAAGTTCCGAAGAAAATGGTTGTTATCGGTGCTGGTTACATCGGTACTGAACTTGGAACAGCTTATGCTAACTTCGGTACAGAAGTAACATTTGTTGAAGCGGGTGATGAAATCTTAGCTGGCTTTGAAAAGCAAATGAGCACACTCGTAAAACGTAACCTACAGAAAAAAGGTAACGTTGAAATTTACACAAAAGCAATGGCTAGAGGTGTAGAAGAAACAGAAAACGGTGTACACGTTACATTTGAAGTTGGCGGCGAAACGAAAACAGTTGAAGCTGACTACGTTCTTGTAACAGTTGGTCGTCGTCCAAACACTGACGAAATGGGCTTAGAGCAAGTTGGTGTGAAAATGACAGACCGCGGTGTAATCGAAATCGATAACCAGTGCCGTACAAGCGTTTCTAACATCTATGCAATTGGTGATATCGTAGCTGGACCACCGCTTGCACATAAAGCTTCTTATGAAGGTAAAATTGCAGCTGAAGCAATCAGTGGACATGCTGCTGAAATCGACTATTTGGCTATTCCTGCAGTTGTATTCGCAGAGCCTGAGCTTGCATCTGTTGGATACACAGAAGCACAAGCGAAAGAAGAAGGCATTGAAGTTACAGCAGCTAAATTTCCATTTGCGGCAAACGGACGTGCTCTTGCGCTTAACAACACGGACGGCTTCTTGAAGCTTATTGCACGTAAAGAAGATGGCGTGTTAATCGGCGGACAAATCGCTGGTGCGAGCGCTTCTGACATGATTGCTGAAATCGGCCTTGCTATTGAAGCTGGTATGACAGCAGAAGATGTAGCAATGACAATCCATGCTCATCCAACTCTTGGAGAGATTACAATGGAAGCAGCAGAAGTGGTAATTGGAAGCCCAATCCACATCGTAAAATAAACATTAAGTAGTAATAAAAAAGCTGGAGAATGCCTCTCCAGCTTTTTATATTTTTTCTTTATAACGAAACATCCATTCGATATTGCCTTTTTGCTTTACTGAGCAGTGTAGCTTTCATTCATACTCAATGTTTGCTTCAATTGCTCCGTGATTTGCTGCTTCGAAACAGTTCCTTCAATTTTAGCCACAACCTTATTATTCTCCACAAGAAGTAAGGCTGGATAGCTATGCAGCTCAATCAGGTCATTATTAATCAAGACGGTTGATTGGTGGATGATTTGCACATTTTTTAATTCTTCAGGAAACTCCGTTCTTAAATCCAATAAAGCATCGTAATAAAGTTCTTCAGCTCTTGTATTGCCATCATTAGAAAATAGCAAAACTTGCTTTTCAATCGCTTGAATCGTAATCCCTTGTGGTTTAGTGCTGCCGCAGTTTGTCAGCAACACAACAGCCATCATGAAAACAGCGGACAATTTGAATGTCATGCAAGTCACTTCTTTCAATGAATGTTTGTTTCTCCTGTTCTAACAAATTTCTTTTTATATTTTATCATGGCATTTCCCAAATATTGTTGTTGTTAAACATTTGTTACAAAAATGAAAAATAAGTTGATTCCCCATGCATATTCATAATAGTACAAGTGCTGATATTGTAACAGGTTGCGAGAGCCTTTGCTTTCTTCACCTGCTGTTTCATTCAAGAACCACGTTTTTTGAGGAGTAACTATGTTTAGCCCTATTGAAAAGGGGAGATAACCATTACAATCGTTTTATGGGTTCTTCAGTTTTTGATTTGGACGGGATATGTCATTGTGGAACATCTCTCACATCGTGATGAAGAAATGGCAAAAGTCATTTTGTTTTTTATCTTTTTATATTTAGCATATGTGATTGCAGAATATATTGTAGGGAGAAGAAAAACAGCTGTAGTTACGACGATTTTTTCTTTATCCGTTTTTGCTTGCATAGAGCAAATTATAAAATGGCTTTATTCATGAGGCTGTTTTCGCAAGCATCAGCTTGCCTGCGTTCCAAAAGCAAAAGGTACACTCTTTGAGAAAAGACTTATCCATGAAAATCAATCTTCCGAATAACTACATGAAAAAGGCGGCTTGAAAGGATTTCCTTCCAAGCCGCCTTTTTAAATTCCATCCACTAAAAGCCGTTTCCCCAATAACTGTAAGCTGTTTTAATGCAAGCGTGAATTCGTGCTGTTTTTACTTTTTTCTTCTTTTAACGATTTAAAAAGAGAGAAAGCCGTTAAAAGAAGAACGAAAGAGAATGGGAAAGCGGCAATGATGGATGCTGTTTGCAATGAACCCAAACCTCCTGTGTAGAGAAGAATGGCTGCAATAGCCGACTGAGCAATTCCCCATACGAATTTTACCATATTAGGCGGATTCAACATTCCACCGGTCGTTTGCATCCCCAGTACAAAAGTAGCGGAGTCTGCGGATGTAATGAAGAAGGTAGCAATCAGGAAAATGGCAATAATGGACATGAGCGTTCCTAAAGGAAACTGCTCCAATACATAAAACAAGGCAACTTCCGAACCCTTATCATTGATTACCTGCATGACAGGAATATTTTCAAAAAGATCCAAGTATACGGCTGAACCGCCAAACGTCGAAAACCATAGCGCTCCAAAAACGGTAGGGACAGCCAATACTCCAATTATAAACTCCCGTATTGTTCTTCCTTTTGAAATGCGGGCAATAAATGTTCCTACAAATGGAGCCCATGCAATCCACCATGCCCAATAAAAAATCGTCCAATCCTGTACCCACGTATTTTGTTCAAATGGACTTAAGCGAAAACTCATGGACGGCAAGTTTTGCAAATAAGAACCAATCGTTGTGACGAACAAGTCCATGATGAAGTTCGTTTTGCTGGCAAACAGCAAAAATAGCATGAGTGAAACAGCAAGTACAACGTTTAAATTACTTAAGTACTTAATTCCTTTATTTAGTCCCGTTTGCGCGGAAAGCATGAATAAAACCGTGACAACAACAATGATAATCAGTTGTGTATTCGCATTATTCGGGACAGACGGCACTAAATGAGAAATCCCTCCGCTAATTTGAATAGCACCAAGCCCCAACGATGTTGCTACCCCAAAAATGGTTGCGAAGACAGCGATAAAATCAATGATTACTCCTAATGTTCCATCAACTCGATCACCTAAAACCGGGCGTAAAATGCGGCTGATGACGAGCGGTGCCCCTTTTCTAAATTGAAAGTAGGCGAGCCCTAAGGCAAGGACCGAATAAATGGCCCATGGATGAAGGCCCCAGTGGAAAAATGAATAACGAAATGCGATACGTGCGGATTCCGTTGTTTCTCCGGTTCCCATCGGCGGAGTGTAATAGTGATACATCGGTTCAGATACACCCCAGAATACTAAACCAATCCCCATTCCAGCACTAAACAGCATGGCAAACCATGTTAAATAGCTGTATTGCGGTTCATCATCATCTTTTCCGAGTTTAATATTCCCGTATTTTGAAAATGCGAGAAATAAAGTGAAAATTAAAAATAAGCTCGCTGCCAATAAGTAATACCAACCAAATTTTTCAATAATAAAAGAATGCACGTTGCCCGTTACATTCGTAATATGAGCTGCTCCTATGAGGGACTCAGGAAGAACTCCCCAAAGGATAAAAAGAAATGTCAAAATGAATGAAACAATAAAGACTTTTGTAATTTTTTGCATCATCAAACTCCCTTCAAATGGCTAATTGGTCGTTTTTTGCTTTGAAATGGCCGGCATGCGCATTAAAGTCGGAAAAGAGAATGGAACATAGGTAAAAACGGGGTGCACAAGAGAAAATAAATGGGGGTATGAGCACAAATAACATGAACCATCCATTTATGGTAATATAAGTGTTTCCGAGTGTCAAAAATTTTGCCCGATATCTAAATGTCCATGAAAACAAGAACGACTTCTGCCCATGAAAAGAAAAATGTATGAGCTGCCCTTTAGCTGATTACTTTATAGAACACCTGTCGATACTGGATGAAGAAAGAGAGGAGTGGACAGGTGAAAAAAATAGTATGGGCAGCAATAGCCATCATTTTCGTTATATCTTTTGTTTTTCTTGGATTAAAGGATCAGGATGAAAAAAATATTTCGGTGAAACGTGATAACAGTGTGATTTTACCCTCTATCTTAGAAGAGAATGAATTATATGTGGAAGCTGAGGCAATTACTAAGCAATTAAACGGAAATTCTGTTTTTGATGAGATTGATCGGGCCTTCACCTTGACGATAGATGGACAAAACTTCTTCTTTATCGAGGGTGTTCCAGTAGTAGAAAGAGATGGACACTATGAGCCAATCCAGCAGAATGATTTTTTGGTGAAAGGAAAGAAGGTATATCTTTCAGCAGTATGGCTTCATCGTTTTTTCCCAACTCTTGTTTGGGTAGAAGGTGGGAAAGTTAAAATTACGAATGAAGCAAAAATGGAACAAAATACGCGGCCTGTTCAAGCTCAAATAAAAAATAAGCAGGAAATCATAGAGCAGCTTCAAGTATTATCTTCACCTTTAAAAGGAGTGAAACCGGATCTTTATCCATCGCACATACCGGGGGCAAAAAGGAATTATCGCGGGGGCTTCCATGAAGGGTTGGATTGGTACAGTTATTCTACGGGTGCTGTCATCAATGAACGAACTCCCGTGTATGCGATGGGGGAAGGAAGAGTTGTAAGGGTCGATCATGAATATACTGGATATAAATCAGTCCAAGAAAGGGAGCAGGATTTGCACGTTTGCCAGCTTCATGGAAAAACACCTCTTTATATATTAGATAAACTTCGAGGCAGGCAAGTATGGATTCAGTATGAAAATGGAGTTCAAGCCCGTTTTGCACATTTAAGCAATATCTCAAGTGAACTTCAAATAGGAAATAAAATTGATCAGAATACGCTGATTGGGTTTGTAGGGAATTCAGGAACAAGCGGAGAGGTGAACAAAGACGGAACCGAGCTGCACCTGCACGTAGATTTATTAGTAAAAGGACGCTTGTTTTGGGAAGGGTTTACGAAAGAAGAAGTTATAACTATCATTCAAGCTGTCTTTTGATACAGCCCTTAATAGGGCTGTATCAAAAGACAACCCGCAAGTCCACTAAAAGCAGACTTGCGGGTCAGCTCCCTCTTTTATAAAAATACATAATTCGACTATTAAACAAATGAAGTTCCCCCGAAAGCTTCTTTGCCAAAAACTTGCAAAATTCATTAGCTTTTCCCTTATCACCATTTGTCGCGCCTTTTGGCAGGAGAATTTGGATGTATGTTTGATTGTAAGATTCATTTGTTTCTTCTAAAGGTATTGTGTCGGCTCCAATCTTGACAATCATCGCAAAATACTTTTCATTTGTTCCCTTTAAATAAAGCATGTTTTCTTTCATGTCAAGTACATCATGTATTTCGTAAGGGAAGGCACTATGAGCATAATTCCAGCTAAGCTGATGTCCTGTCTTGGCTGTAATTTCTTTGTAATAATGAAATAAGTGTTTTACTTCTTCTATGGTGATTTCTTGCTGTGAAGACTTTGGTACTAATTTTATGAAGGCACTGCTTATCACATAAATCCCTCCAAAGGCAGCATTGACCTAAAAAGAAAGTCATCTTTTCTGTAATAACTCCCGTTTGACCCTCAATCTTTACAAATGGATTTTTCTTCCTTACTATAAAAAGATGTTCCTATATATTTTAGCATTCTCAAAAATACGGCACAAGAATAATTGACTGATAATTTTGATATATTGTAAGAACGCTGGAAATGAATTATAATAAAATTCAGATTATTAAAAAGGAGGAGTAATATGGATTTATTTGAAAAATTGTATGATGAAATGGAAGGCGCTAAAGTTCGATTTGTTGGTTTTACGACTTTAGAAACGCGCTATGACTTTGCAATTGTCTACACAAATATGTTTTTCGGCAAACCTCTTGTTATCTGTATGCAAACAGGCCGCTCCACTCTCCTCGATTCCAAAGACATTGAAGATTTAGATCATCTCCAAACTGTATTCCGAATTCGTACAAAAGAAGAAGCTGCTGATTTAGCTGAATTTTTCCGGGTAAGCATCCCAAGCACTCCTTTTGAAACACAATATGAGTAAAAAAGGCAGGTTCATACCCTGCCTTTTTTGTTGGCTGCATTCTCAATAAAAGCGAATAATGATTTCTTCTTTTATAAATGTGTTATACTAATTAGGTGTTGACAAAACAAATGTGACATATTATTATAATAACAGATAGATAATTAAACGCTTACATTTTGAGGGGAAATCAATTTATATTATTAAACTCAAACAAAGGGGAGTTTATAGATGGGAACTATCGTATGTCAAACTTGTAATAACACAATTGATTATTTTGAAGATGAAAAAGTAACAACATTATATGGACAATGTAATTGTTCAGATTGCGAATATACTGAAAGTTTAGATTGATGTAGGGTGATAATAAGGGGATAAATGATCCATTCTCGGCTTGTACGAGAATGGATTTTTTTCATAAAAAGCAAACCCCAGGCTAAGCCCGGGGTTTGCTTTTCATAATCAAATTGGCAATAAATTATTTGATTGCGCGATGTTCTTTAATTACCCGCAATGTTTTCAGTTCATAATCTTCAGCACCTTGGACAGGAAGGCCCGCTTCTGAATTCATTTTAATATATTTCAAATTATCCTCCGTGATGATTTCACCGGGAATAAAAATAGGAATACCTGGGGGGTACACCATGAGGAACTCAGCGATAATGCGGCCAGCAGATTCCTCAAAGGGTACAACTTCTGTTTCTGCATAAAAGGCGTCTCTTGGTGTAAGAGCTAAAACAGGGATATCCGGTAATAATACAGCAGGATTTGCAACATTGTCTGATTGATGGCTGCACTCATTGGACAGTTCTCGAAGGGCATCAACTAGTTTTTGTAAATCACCTTCTGTATCTCCAGGTGTTATAATGCAAAGAATGTTATAAAGATCAGACATTTCCACTTCAATATTAAATTTTTCACGAAGCCATTTTTCTACATCATAGCCTGTAATTCCCAGATCTTTTACTGAGACAATCAGTTTTGTCGGATCCATATCATAGGTGGCAGCAGTTCCTAAAATTTCACGACCTACGCATCGAAGATTCTTGATTTCGTTAATTTGGTCCCGAGTCTTTTCTGCAAGATGAATCGTTTTTTCGATTAACTCTTTCCCCTCTATAGCTAGACGCTTGCGTGCGGCATCCAAAGAAGCAAGCAATAGATAAGACGTAGATGTTGTCGTTAACATACTTAAAATCGTCTGGACACGCTTAGGTGACACAAGTCCTTCACGTACATTCAAAATTGAACTTTGTGTCATAGATCCGCCAAGCTTGTGAACGCTTGTCGCAGCCATATCGGCCCCTGCCTGCATAGCAGAAAGAGGAAGATCTTCATGGAAATGAATATGAACGCCGTGTGCTTCATCGACAAGAACAGGAATGTCATGGGAATGAGCGATTTCCACTATTCTTCTTAAATCGCCGGCAATTCCGAAATAAGTTGGATTAATTACTAAAACAGCTTTCGCTTCAGGATGCTGTTCCAGTGCTTTTTCGACGGATTCCGGTGTAATTCCGTGAGAAATGCCAAGAACCGAGTCGATTTCAGGATGGATGAATACAGGTGTGGCACCTGAAAATACGATAGCGCTCATAACCGATTTATGAACGTTGCGCGGAACCAAAATTTTATCTCCAGGCCCGCATACAGACATGACCATTGTCATAATAGCACCGCTTGTACCTTGTACAGAGAAAAAGGTATGATCAGCCCCGAATGCCTCTGCGGCCAAATCTTGGGCTTTTTTAATCATCCCTTTTGGCTGATGTAAATCATCTAATGGACCAATATTAATTAAATCTATTGAAAGGGCATTGTCGCCAACGAATGCTCGGAATTGGGGATCCATTCCATTTCCTTTTTTGTGTCCAGGAATATGGAATTGGGTAGGATTTTTTTTTGCATGCTCAACAAGCCCAGTAAATAACGGAGTTTCAAATTGTGAAGACAACTTTGCTATCCACCTCTTTATCTATTTCATATTTTTTTATCCCGCTCAAACGGGCCATAAGATTCCCTGTAATGAAGGTTCACTTTATCATTTACATTGATATCCCTTTATTAAAAATGGAAACACCCGTCTATTCTGATGGATGTTACACCTGAATGAAGTCCACTTCTTTAGTCTTTGACTCAACGAATTGGATATTCTCGCAAGGTGCTGCATTTTTAATTCTTTTTGTCAGTGAACAGGATGTTCTGGTAAAGACGTTGAATTTTAGTCTTTATCCGCTGATAAACAAAAGAATTATAGCATCTATTGAAGACTTTGCAAAGAAATTTTTGCATATATATAAAACATGGGATATGGATGAAGAACAATCCATATCCCATGTTTTATAAGCAAGCGCTTGTCAATGGGTCTGAATATGATACAGTAGTGATTAAGCAAACGCTTGGTGCACCGGGTAGAGCCATTGCTAATTCATGGACAGAGCGCATCCTTCAATTCGGGAAGCAACAAGCTGGTTACGATGGCAGGTGTAACAGTGGATGCGTGATACATACAAAGAAGGTGGAGAAATCAACATGGAATATCAATATCCAATTTCACTTGATTGGAACACAGAGGAAATCATCGATGTCATCAAATTTTTCGAAATGGTTGAAAAAGCTTATGAAAAAGGGATTGAACGCGATGTATTAATGTTATCTTATCGCCGCTTTAAAGAAATTGTGCCAAGCAAATCAGAGGAGAAAAAAATCGGTCATGAGTTTGAAGAGATAAGCGGCTATTCTATATACCGTGCAATAAAAAACGCAAAAGATTCTTCGGCCGGCGCTATTATTAAAATGTAGAAGGATGGCTCAAGAGGGTTGCATTTTTCCCTTTTGAGTCATCCTCTTGTCTTTTTTTATAGTACTTTATCATACAAACGAGATTTCAGAATAAACTAAATATACACTATTTAAATCTTTTTAGATGCTTCTTGAGACAGTTTGTATAGCGGTAATACAGTATTAAACGTGTCGTCAATTGCAGCCAGCCATTCTTCCCCGCTCATGGAGATCGCTTTTTCTGTTGGTATATTCAGTCCGCATAAAATTTCTGCTTTTTTTATGGTATGCAAGCGTGTAAAAAGCTCTTGCAAATCCTCAGTTTTCAAATTGCCCATTGGTATAGCTTCCGGCTGTGTATGATCTTTGGACCAGGCAAAATGAGAAGGAATAATTTGCTTCACTTCTTGAAGATGGTTTAAAAGGGTGTGGCCGAACGATTCTTTGATAGGTGATTCATAAATGACAGCAAACCAAATAAAAACATGTGTGTGCCATAAGCCGATTTGAAAGTGCGGCAACATTTTATATCCTCTTTTATTAGAAGCAAACGCGACCCATGTATCTTTTGGCGGGTTTTTCGTCCGGCGCGCATGTTTAGCGACATGATAAAACATTTCATCTCCTGTAAGCGTCGAAAGAGTAGGCACAAAATGCTGTCCTAACAGTTCAAGCTTGGGACGAATTGCTGTTTTGATTCCTTCCATTCGGGCGTCTAACCCCTCGATGTCAAATACGTTAAAATCTTCTTTTGAAAATCCTGTAAATTGCATATGTTTCCTCCACTTAAAAATGAGTATAGTCACTAAATGTATGATAAGCATAACAGCCGGAAATTTGTCAAATCAAAGAGCAAGTTGCTTGTAAGACTTCGTTCAATTTAATGGCTAGCTGCGGCTCCTAACTTTTCGGCCGTTTCACTTCTGCCATTGAAACCAAAGAGCGGTTTCCTTGTCAGAAGCTGTAACGTCTCTCAAAGTTGAACAGTCGCCTTCGCATTTCTTAATGGGTAAACACACAATTTTGTTACATGTAGGATGCGATTATCATAGAATATATCAACAAAAAATATCTGAAAATTTAGTCTTTTAAAAGAAGAATTGCTAAGCGGAAATTGAGAGGGGGGCTATTCAATGAAACAAGTAGTGAACATGTATAAGAAATTGGACGGTCAAAAAAGGCTTGCAGTCATTCGATTGGAAATGGATTATGAACTTGCCACTTTATATGAGGCAATGGTAGAGAATAATGAACAGAAGAAAAACGAGTGCAAACAAAAGCTTGAGAGGCTGCGCCAAGAAATGCTGAAACTGCAAAGCGTAAAATAGGATGACATTGTTTGTAGGTGTGAGATGCCGCGAACCTTGAACAAGGGTTCGTTTTTTCTGTGAGTGTGAATACTTGATTTACCAGTTATGTTTTTTTAAGCTTAGTTTACATACATAATTTGAACCTGAAAGGGGTTTAAGACGATGAAACATAATTGGGAGCAAATTGATACATATGCTAAGCAATGGGTAAAGGAAGCAGGGGCTCTTATTAAGAAGTCATTTAGCAAAGAACTTCTCATCCAATCCAAATCCAATCCCAACGATTTGGTGACAAATATGGACCAGGAAGTGGAGCAGTTTCTGATTGATAAAATCCGCTTTACTTTTCCGTCGCATCATATTTTGGGGGAAGAAGGATTCGGAGAAGAACTGGAATCAGACGAGGGGGTTATCTGGGTCATCGATCCAATTGATGGTACGATGAATTTTGTTCATCAACAACGCAACTTTGCCATCTCTATTGGAATTTACGAAAACGGGGTAGGCCAGGTCGGATTGATTTATGATGTTGTACATGATGAGCTGTATCATGCTTTTAAGGGGAAGGGCGCTTTTATGAATGATATTCAATTGCCTAAGCTCGATCCGGTAGAGGTGAAAGAAGCGGTCATCGGCCTTAATTCTACATGGGTTACTCCGAATAAGCGCATTGATCGTGAAGTGTTAACGCCCCTTGTTCGCCATGTTCGCGGGACACGATCCTATGGTTCGGCTGCCATTGAAATGGCTTATGTAGCATCCGGACGCATTGATGCTTATATTACATTGCGTTTGGCACCATGGGATTTCGCAGGAGGAAAAATCCTTGTGGAAGAAGTAGGGGGAACGGCTACCACACTAGAAGGAAAACCGTTAAGTATTCTGAACAAAAGCAGTGTGTTAATCGCAAAGCCGGGGCTGCATGCCAGTATTTTAAATGATTATGTAAAGCGTGAGCGATAACCGTGCTTTCTTTCAGACTTTATGAAAAAGATGATCAGCCGTTTTTTGAAAAGCTTATTCAAGATAGCATTGCCTGGCAAGAGGAAGAATGTTCAGTTTCGGATCTGGCGTCATATATGCAGAAATATGACATGATGAATGGCCAATGGACACTTTGGTCTAAAGGTGAGAAACCAATCGGGATAGCATTTACGGTTGATTGGGCTCCATCAAATGAAAAGCCTTGGATTGGTACCATTTTAGTGGATGGACGAGCTCGAAGAAAAGGATATGGAAAACAGATTGTAGACCAAATTGCAGATCGATATAAACAGGAGGGGCATGATGTTTTATTTGCCTCTGTTCCCTTGCAGCGAATAGAGTGGATGCAATTTTGGGCCATGTGCGGATTTGAACAATTTAAGGTGGAAGAAAACAACAGAAATGAGCCGTATATGGTAATGACGAGACCTCTTTGAATTAGATAATGGAGATGCGGTAGTGAACCCTTCAGAGAAACTTTAAACTAGCTGAAAGGACCTGTCATGAAAATTCGTTGGTTACGGAATTTTCATGACAGGTCCTTTCAGAAGGCTGGTTCAACAGCTATGCGTTGCATAGCTGTTGAACCAGCCTTTTTTCTATAATTCTCCTCGCTCGCGCATTTTCTTTTTTGTGGAAAATCCCAACCCCATAATGATAAATAAACCGATAATGGATACAATAATGCCAATGAAACTTTTTTCACCGATAAAGATGCCGACGGCCATAAGGCAAGTGGCGGCTAAAATAGAGTAAACGAGAAAAATCCATTTGAATTCTTTCATCTATATCCCTCCCCCGAAGACCAATATAATAAGTGTACATAAAAGTATTCCGCATTTCTACATGTATTATGATATAATATCTTAGTTATTATGAACATTAGGAGTGAAAACGTGAAGATTCGTCAAGATTTACGCAATATTGCGATTATAGCCCACGTAGACCATGGGAAAACAACATTAGTAGACCAGCTTTTACGTCAATCCGGTACGTTCCGTGTGAATGAGCAAGTAGAAGAGCGTGCAATGGATTCCAACGATCTTGAACGTGAGCGCGGTATTACCATTTTAGCTAAAAATACTGCGATTAACTATAAAGATACTCGAATCAACATCTTAGATACACCTGGCCATGCCGACTTCGGCGGTGAAGTAGAGCGTATCATGAAAATGGTTGACGGCGTATTATTAGTTGTCGATGCATACGAAGGCTGCATGCCGCAAACGCGCTTTGTATTAAAAAAAGCATTAGAGCAAAACTTAACCCCAATTGTGGTAGTAAATAAAATCGACCGTGATTTTGCCCGTCCCGATGAAGTAGTAGATGAAGTCATCGATTTATTCATTGAATTAGGTGCAAATGAAGAACAATTAGAATTCCCAGTTGTTTTTGCTTCTGCGATGAACGGAACAGCAAGTTTAGATTCAGATCCATCAAAACAAGAAGAGAACATGTCTTCGTTATTTGAGACAATTATCGAAAACATCCCGGCACCTGTCGATAACAGCGATGAGCCTCTTCAGTTCCAAGTAGCGATGTTGGACTACAATGACTATGTAGGCCGTATCGGGGTTGGACGAGTGTTCCGCGGAACAATGAAGGTTGGCCAGCAAGTGGCACTCATGAAATTGGACGGTTCTGTCAAGCAATTCCGCGTGACGAAAATGTTTGGTTTCCTAGGATTAAAACGTATTGAAATCCAAGAAGCAAAAGCTGGAGACTTAATCGCGGTTTCTGGTATGGAAGACATTAACGTAGGGGAAACAGTTTGTCCGACTGAGCATCAAGAAGCTCTGCCGGTTTTACGTATCGACGAGCCGACATTACAAATGACGTTCCTTGTAAACAACAGCCCATTTGCGGGTCGCGAAGGGAAGTTTGTAACAGCACGCAAAATTGAAGAACGTCTTCGTTCACAGCTTGAAACGGATGTAAGTTTACGTGTTGACAATACGGATTCACCAGATGCGTGGGTTGTATCAGGACGTGGAGAGCTTCACCTTTCTATCCTGATCGAAAATATGCGCCGTGAAGGATACGAGCTTCAAGTATCCAAACCGGAAGTTATCGTAAGAGAAATTGACGGCGTGAGATGTGAGCCGGTTGAGCGTGTACAAATCGATGTACCTGAGGAGCATACTGGTGCCGTTATGGAATCGATGGGTGCACGTAAAGGTGAAATGGTCGACATGATTAACAATGGAAGCGGACAAGTTCGCCTGATTTTCATGGTGCCTGCTCGCGGATTAATTGGTTATACAACTGAATTCTTGTCCTTAACAAGAGGTTTCGGTATCATCAACCACTCGTTCGACAGCTATCAGCCTATGCAGCCGGGACAAGTAGGAGGACGCCGTCAAGGGGTGCTTATCTCGATGGATACAGGCAAAGCGTCTACTTACGGGATTATGGGTGTAGAAGATCGCGGAGTTATTTTTGTTGAGCCAGGTACGGATGTTTATGAAGGAATGATTGTCGGTGAGCATACACGTGATAACGACCTTGTCGTGAACATTTGTAAGGTGAAGCAAGCAACAAATATCCGCTCTGCCAACAAAGATCAAACAACGACTATGAAGAAGCCTCGCATCATGTCATTAGAGCAATCTCTTGAGTATTTGAACGAAGATGAATACTGCGAAATTACACCTGAATCGATTCGACTGCGCAAGAAAATTCTTGATAAAAATGAACGTGAAAGAATCGCGAAGAAAAAGAAATACGCAGAAATGCAATAATGTTGAAAGGCAGCAAAGGGAGGGGGAGATAAAATGGACGTAAAAGAGCATTTGTCCTTTTTTGCCGCTCTTTACAAGGTGGGAGACAACCCGGAGGCAGGAATGTGGATGTTGTATTTGACCATTTTTGCATTATCCGTTCTTGTATACAAATTAGGTTTTGCCAAGAAACTGCCGATTTTAAAGTCGGCCGTCATTTATACGTTTCTTGCCCTTGGTTGTACTGTTTTGACATTTCTAGGTATCTTTTTGCCAGTAGCAGAAGGATTAGTTGTAGCGGCCCTCGTATTAATTATATATAAGATTCGCTTGTATCAAGCAAAAAAGCAAGAAGCGAATTCAAATTTATAAAAAGGGGCTGTCAGCATGAAGTCGGTTCAAGATACAATATATAACTGGTTAACGATTAAAGTCGTGGCGGATGCCAGACCGGATGATCATGCTGCACAAGAAACGCTTTCGTTTTTTGAACAGTTATTGACGAAAGACCATCAAGTAAAGAATGTGCAGTTTATAAAAGATGACATCATGTATCTTGTGACGTATATGATAGGCCGGGAAGAAAAGATTGCACGCTTTCCGGTCGAGTTAATTGATATCATGTATGAACAAATCGAGAAAGAACCGCATAAATATGTAAACTATCCTCAATAAAAAAGCTTCTCCCTTACCGGGGAGAAGCTTTTTTTGAGTATAACTTTTTCGATGGGGACTGGTGTCTAGCTCCAGCGCCTAGCTCGTTGTGGAAAAGATGATTGCCCTCATAAGGCGCGTATACGGGGTCAATCCCTATTTCCTTCACGAGCTGACCAAGGCGCTTACGCTTTTCTTATCATCTTACCAATCTTCTTCTACTTTCCGTGGTTGATATAAGTTGAATTTACCTGACGCGGCTCTTTCTTTTGTGCGCTTTTCAATTCGGTTATGGCAATCCGAGCACATGTATGTATGAATAGGGCGATTACGCAAGCGTTTAGCTATTAATGTTTCATCCTCAATGGATTCGATTTTATCACATAATACACACTTTACTCTCATTTTTCCACCTCAAAGCTTTAATTGTCATAAAAAAATAAAGGATATATTGATTATGGGCGGAAAGAAAGAAGGATGTCAATTTATTTTCGTCGAAGAATGTTACATATGAAGAAAAAACGTCATGATATTTAACATGATGAAATTTCTGCGTTTCCTTTATTCGTAAAAATAGGTATTATAAAGGAAACTTCCCTCAGCAGGGGATCTACTGCCTGTTAATTCGGGGCAAAAGTAAAGCGATATTGAATTCGGGAGGGGATTAAATTGGCTAATCAAGTAGAACAAACATTGATTGAACCATTATTTGATAGCTTGCAAAAGGAACGCTTTGTCACATTAGCCACAGTGGATTTTGAAACGAAAGCGCCAAATGTCAGTGCTATTTCATGGATATTAGCGAAGGATTCATCTCATATTTATTTTGCAGTGGACAACCGCTCCAGAATTGTAACAAATATTCAAAATCACAGCGGTGTAGTTATTAACATTATTGCGAATGAATCTTGTTACTCCATTAGCGGTTCTGCTGCGTTGAAGCAAGAACGATTAGAGGGAGTCCCGTTAAAGTTGGCATTAATTGAAGTAAACATTAGAGAAGTACGTGATGTCATGTTTTATGGGTCTAAAATTGCAGCAGAGCCTGTATATGAAAAAACATATGACCCAAAGGCTGCAGCAAAGCTCGATAAACAAGTAATGGATGCAATGAGACAGGCATGACTATAAAGGAAACTTCCATCAGTGGGAGTTACTGCCTGTTGATGCGGGATAAATAAAACAGATGGACCTTGTTCGGCCCATCTGTTTTATTTATCTAGATGATTGTTCGATTGATCTTGTTGTTCTTTCTCTAATTCTTTTTGTTCACCAGCCGGAAGTTTATCATCATTCGTTTCCGTTTCCGATGGATTTTTTCGTATTTCACTTGCCGCTTCAGGGATAATTCGTCCGGCGATATCAGCAAGTTCTTCTAAAAAACCGGTAACAGGCCTGCCGTTTTGAATATCGCCTCCGATTTCGCGTAAACGCGCATAGGTATCCGGATCAGCGATTACAATCGCGTTTGCTCCAAAAGGATCTTTTTTTAAACTTTCTGCTACTGAATATTTAATAGACCCGACTTCCGAGCGCTCTAATTTTGCATTTACGTCAATGCCCACTAATGCGTATTTTCCAACAACTACAGCAGTTGCATCATTGACATTTGGAATACTGGAGGCGAGCTGGACGAGATGACGCGAAATATCTTTGGCGGAACGCTTTTGAACCTGCTCAGGTACACTGTTTTTAACTCGAATCAATTCTGTTTGGTTTTCGTTTTCTTCAACTGACTGTTGATTGACGGTACAAGCGGATAAAATACAAGAGAAAAAGACTGCAAAAATTAAGAGCCGTTTGGCCATATGAAAAAATCCCCCTTTTCACTTGAGATTCTTGTCTTTATTGTGTAATAAATCTTCTATCTTTATACGTTAATTCATATATTTAAGACAAACGTTCCTTCATCAATGTTCACTTACATAAGGGAGGCGAAAAGGGAGCCATCAAGTAGTGGATGGAGCCAACATTTACTACTTCTCGAAAAACTACTTGGGGTAGGAGGCGGAAGATTGAGAAAAGTTTACGTATTAGATACGAATGTTTTATTGCAAGATCCGCATTCGATTTTTTCTTTTGAAGATAATGAAGTGGTAATACCGGCTGTTGTTTTGGAAGAAGTAGACTCTAAAAAACGAAACATGGATGAGGTAGGTAGAAATGCCCGGCATGTTTCCAAACTTATCGATAATTTAAGGCAAAATGGAAAGTTGCATGAGAAAATTCCGCTGGAAACAGGAGGGTTTTTACGGATTGAACTGAACCACCGTTCATTTCACCAACTGCAGGAGATTTTTGTAGAGAAGACGAACGATAATCGTATATTGGCTGTGGCCAAAAATTTATCACTTGAAGAAGAAACAAAGGAAGAGGGAAGGCAAGTTATTCTAGTAAGTAAAGATGTACTTGTACGAGTAAAAGCAGACGCCATTGGATTAGAGGCTGAAGATTTTCTGAGTGACAGAGTTGTAGAATATGACAGTATTTATAAAGGATTTTTAGAAGTATACATTCAAAAGGATTTGTTAAGTATGTTCTATGAAAAAGGAGAATTGCCCCTTTCTCAGATGGCGAATCATCCTTTTTATCCAAATCAGTTTATTGTCATGAAAGACGCATTTGGAAGCTCTGGTTCGGCTGTCGGAATTGTCGATCAAGCGGGGAAAAAAGTTCGCAAGCTTGTATATGAATACGATCATATATGGGGAATCAAGCCGCGGAATGTCCAGCAAACGATGGCACTTGAACTTTTGCTCCGGGATGATGTATCCTTGGTGACATTAATCGGGAAAGCAGGTACAGGAAAAACCCTTCTTGCATTGGCTGCGGGCTTAATGCAAACGGAAGATTTGGGTTATTTTAAAAAGCTTCTCGTCGCACGGCCTATTGTTCCTGTCGGCAAAGATCTCGGTTTTCTGCCGGGAGAAAAGCAAGAAAAATTAAGGCCCTGGGTTCAGCCGATTTATGATAATTTAGAGTACTTGTTTAATACAAAAAAACCCGGTGAACTTGATGCCATTTTAGCAGGCATGGGGTCTATTGAAGTAGAGGCCCTCACGTATATTCGCGGAAGAAGCATCCCAGACCAATTTATTATTATTGATGAAGCCCAAAATTTAACGAAACATGAAGTGAAAACGATTTTAACGAGGGTAGGAGAACGAAGCAAAATTGTGTTAATGGGGGATCCGGCACAAATTGATCATCCTTACTTAGATGAATATAACAATGGCCTCACGTATGTTGTAGAAAAATTTAAAGACCAAAAGATTTCCGGACATGTCAACCTTGTTAAAGGAGAGCGCTCTGCTCTCGCACAGTTAGCAGCAGATCTGCTCTGAGGAGTATGAAAGGACTCCAAGCGACTGAAAAAGGATGAAGGCGATATACAGAAAAAGACTGTCAAGCCCTTCCAAACAAGAGGAGGACTCACCCGGAAAAATTTCTTGTCGAGTCCTCCTGCAGGGTGGAAGGTTCCGTTCATTATGTTTAAGCGGAAGGGGGGCCTTATTTAATGATGAATTTGCGAATATGTTTAATCGGTTCATTTTGATTGGAACCGTCGTCAAAATAAATGTGGACAGGACCGTCTTCTTTAAGCGGCTTGCCATTATAAGAGAAAGCCAATATGAACGTATCTGCTTCATGAAGCGGGACTTCGATTGTCTTATCTTTCGTTTCAATTAAACAAACAGATGCATCTTCACCCGGCTCCGCGTTCTTTAAAAAATGCTTGAAGGCGATTCCAAATGAACCGTTTATAATTTTTTCTTTTTCAAACTTTTTTTCTGTTTTTAAAGTTGGCGGGAAGACCGCTCCTTCACGTATTTCTCGGTCCCAGTGAGCAGAGATATTCTTTGTATAGGCAGCTAGCTCGTCCTCTTTTTCGGTAGTTGAAATAAAGTAATTATTTAAATCCACTTTACGATCATCGAAAATCCAAACCCCCGGATCCAACGTGATTGTGTATTTTACATTTCCTTCGATAGGTAATATGTTTTCCATCTTTGTCACCATTCCTTTTCCCCAAGTCTCTTTTTAGTATAAAGATTTTATGGAAAGATGTCACCATTTGGCTGTCCTGTTTTTTCTTGCAATTTCAACAGTTTAACGATATTATTTAAAGATAGAATCAGGAAAATGCTCGGGAACGGAGGGACTGATTTTGACGCCTGAGATTACAATAGATCATCGTGATAAAGCATATGCGCTCTTAAAAGCAGATGCAGAGAAAATTTTAAAGCTTATTCAAGTACAAATGGATAATCTTACGATGCCGCAATGTCCGTTGTATGAAGAAGTTTTAGATACACAAATGTTCGGATTATCGAGGGAGATTGATTTTGCCGTACGTCTAGAACTTATTGATGAGCCTACGGGGAAAGCATTGTTAGATCGTCTTGAACGTGAACTGTCAGCGCTGCATGAAGCATTTACGAAAAAGTAAGCGACACCATACACTCAGTTAACTCAAACTATAATTTTCTTAGTTTGAGTTTTTTCATAGGAGACTGGGAAGGAAACATAATTTCTTTATGTTTTCTTCCCAGTCTCCCGAAAAAGAACCGTCATGAGAGATTTTATTAAAATCGAGAATTGCTTGACGGTTTATTTCAGTTCAACAAACAAGATTCTCTTCCTTGGATGGATTGATAACTTCTTATGAAAAAATGTACCATTCACTGGTGTTATGGAGAAATTGCGATTATAAAAAATGCCTTCAAGCGTAAAATGAGAGTTCATCAAAAAAAAATTTATGCATAATTGTTCATAAATATAACAATTTTCCTCCGCAAAAAATAGAAAAAATATAGTAAGATGGAAGTAACAGTCTTGTTGCTTCATACCTTCCAAAATGGATGTGTAAAGGAAGAGGTAAGATGTTTAAAAGAATGTTTCGCTATTACGATTATTCTATTATTATTGCCATCGTGTGTTTAAGTGCGATTGGACTTGTCATGATTTACAGTGCAAGTATGGTGACGAGTGTGACACGTTTTGATGTGCCCTACGATTATTTTTACAATCGTCAAAAAATATGGCTTACAGTTTCTTTTTTTGTATTTTTCGCCACAATGATACTGCCATATAAAATCTATTTAAAACTCATTCCAATTGGCATTGGGATCATTACCGCCACACTATTACTTTTATTTATACTCGGGTTATTTGGACTCGGACATACAGCTGGAAATGCAACGAGTTGGTTTAAAGTTGGCGGAGCCAGCATTCAGCCGGCAGAGTTTGCAAAAATTGGGCTTGTCATGTATTTGGCCATGGTCTTTTCAAAACGCCAAGAATACATTAATGACTTTCGAAAAGCATTTATTGGACCCATTACCATTACTCTCCTTATTGTAGGTCTTGTTATGGTTCAGCCTGACTTTGGAACTGCCATGATTATTGGTATGATAGCCGCAGCTGTAATGTCATGTTCAGGAATCAGTTTAAAAACCTTTTTTAAATTGGTTCGACTGGCAATAGGCCTCGCTTTAGTAGCAATCCCTATTGGAATGGTGACAGGTTATGTATCCGAAGAGCGTCTATCGCGCTTCACGGGAGCGGGCGATCCGTTCAAACATGCAGAAGATGCCGGTTATCAGCTTGTCAACTCTTATTTGGCCATTGGGTCCGGCGGGATTAAAGGATTGGGTCTTGGGGGAAGCATTCAAAAGTACGGGTATTTGCCAGAATCCCATACGGATTTTATCATGGCGGTCATTGCTGAAGAGTTAGGGTTTTTCGGTGTGTCCGTTGTCTTGATATTATTATTCTTCATCGTAGCCAAAACATTGTTGCTGGCCAAGAAATGTGATGATCCATTCGGAAGTTTAATTTGTGTCGGAGTCGGTACGATGATCGGTTTGCAGTCGTTTATCAATCTTGGCGGTTTAACCGGCTTAATTCCTATTACAGGGGTGCCTTTGCCGTTTATTAGTTATGGCGGTTCTTCTCTTGTATTGCTGATGATTTCAATGGGGCTTGTTGTAAATGTTTCCATGTTTGTTAATTATCGTAAAGATAAAAAAAACCAAGCGAATATGCAGCAACAAAAAGCCACTGTTGAAAAGGGCAGCACAATCTCTTTAAATTCGGATGTGTAAAACGGTGGGGAGCCTCCCCATCGTTCTATATATATTTTGGTTCTGTTAAACGATCTTGTTAATTTCTATCTTTGTTGACCACCCTGAAAAAACTGGAGTCGAAAATTAATATGGGAATTTAACGGGGCCTATACTTAAAAGGTAATAAAGAATTTGAAAGGGGATATACAGCATGAGCTCTGTAACAAAGAAAATCAAAAAAGTACTCGTTGCCAATCGTGGTGAAATTGCGATTCGTGTGTTTCGCGCGTGTAACGAATTAAACATTCGAACAGTAGCCATCTACTCAAAAGAGGACACAGGTTCTTACCACCGCTATAAAGCAGATGAAGCTTATTTGGTGGGAGAAGGAAAAAAGCCGATTGAAGCTTATTTAGACATCGAAAATATTATTGAAATTGCAAAGGCGCACGATGTTGACGCCATCCACCCGGGCTATGGGTTTTTGTCAGAAAATATCCAATTTGCGAAACGTTGCGAAGATGAAGGCATCATTTTTATTGGTCCTAAATCAAAACATCTCGATATGTTCGGCGATAAAGTAAAAGCGCGCCATCAAGCAATTGAAGCAAACATTCCCGTTATTCCAGGAACTGATGGACCTATCGACAGCCTAGAAGAAGCGAAAACCTTTGGAAAAGAGCATGGCTATCCGCTTATGATTAAAGCTGCGCTTGGCGGAGGCGGCCGCGGAATGCGAATTGTCCGCAGTGAAGCAGGCTTAAAAGAATCTTACGAACGTGCCAAATCAGAAGCGAAAGCGGCATTTGGAAGCGATGAGGTATATGTAGAGAAATTTGTAGAAAATCCAAAGCATATCGAAGTCCAAATTTTAGGTGATAATGAAGGCAACATTGTTCACTTGTACGAACGTGATTGTTCCGTGCAGCGCCGCCATCAAAAAGTGGTAGAGGTAGCTCCGAGCGTTTCTTTATCTGAAAGCTTGCGTCAAGCTATCTGCGAGGCTGCTGTCCATCTTATGAAAAACGTTTCATACATAAATGCCGGAACGGTAGAGTTTCTCGTGGCAGACGATAAATTTTACTTCATTGAAGTGAATCCGCGTGTACAAGTAGAGCACACCATTACGGAAATGATTACGGGTATTGATATCGTTCAATCCCAAATTTTAATTGCTGACGGCTGCTCTCTTCATAGTGATGAAGTGGGAATTCCTAAGCAAGAGAAGATTATTGTGCATGGTTATGCTATTCAATCACGTGTTACAACGGAAGATCCGCAAAATAATTTCATGCCTGATACAGGAAAGATTATGGCCTATCGTTCAGGAGGCGGTTTTGGTGTGCGTCTAGATACGGGAAACAGTTTCCAAGGAGCCGTTATTACACCGTATTATGACTCTCTTCTTGTTAAAGTAACGACATGGGCATTAACATTTGAACAGGCAGCGGCAAAAATGGTTCGAAACTTAAGAGAATTTCGTATCCGTGGAATCAAGACAAACATTCCGTTCCTTGAGAATGTTGTGAAGCACGAAAATTTCTTAACAGGCAACTATAATACATCATTTATCGATTCATCTCCGGAGTTGTTTGTCTTCCCGAAACGAAAAGACCGTGGAACGAAAATGCTCACATATATTGGAAATGTCACAGTGAACGGATTTCCTGGGGTTGCCAAAAAGAAAAAACCTGTATTTGTCAAGCCGAGCATTCCACAAGTAAAATATTCTGAACCGATTCCAGATGGAACGAAGCAAATTTTAGATTCACAGGGCGCAGAGGGAGTTGTAAAGTGGATTAAAGAACAGAAGGAAGTCTTGCTGACAGATACTACATTCCGCGATGCGCATCAATCACTCTTAGCAACGCGTGTACGCACAAATGACCTTTTGCACATTGCCGAGCCGACTGCTCGAATATTGCCGAATTTATTTTCTGCTGAGATGTGGGGCGGTGCAACATTCGATGTCTCATACCGTTTCTTAAAAGAAGATCCATGGGATCGCTTATTGAACTTGCGAAAAGAGATGCCGAATGTTTTGTTCCAAATGCTTCTTCGTGCATCAAATGCTGTTGGATACAAGAACTATCCGGATAATGTCATCAAAGAATTTGTAGAAAAGTCTGCACAAGCAGGTATTGACGTTTTCCGTATATTCGATAGTTTAAACTGGGTTCAAGGTATGACGTTAGCGATTGATTCCGTACGTGAAAATGGGAAAATTGCGGAAGCAGCAATGTGCTATACGGGAGATATTTTAGACCCGACGAGAAGGAAGTATGATTTAAACTATTATAAAGACCTTGCAAAAGAGCTTGAAGCATCAGGTGCGCATATTTTAGGAATCAAGGATATGGCGGGTCTACTCAAACCACAGGCTGCCTATGATTTGATTTCCGCTTTGAAAGAAACGGTAGATATCCCAATCCACTTGCACAGCCATGATACAAGCGGAAACGGCGTATTTATGTATGCAAAGGCGATTGAGGCAGGAGTCGATATTGTTGATGTAGCAGTCAGCTCCATGGCGGGACTTACATCACAGCCAAGCGCGAACTCTTTATACTATGCGTTAGAAGGCAATAATCGCAGACCACAAGTCAATATTCAAGGATTGGAACAAATTTCTCAATATTGGGAAGATATTCGCAAATATTACATTGACTTCGAAAGCGGCATGAATGCTCCTCACACGGAAGTATATGTTCATGAAATGCCGGGCGGGCAATACAGCAACCTGCAGCAGCAAGCCAAAGCGGTAGGGCTGGGAGATCGTTGGGAAGAAGTCAAGGAGATGTATTCCCGCGTGAATCAACTGTTTGGCGACATCGTAAAAGTAACGCCTTCTTCAAAAGTAGTGGGAGACATGGCGCTTTATATGGTCCAAAATAACTTAACGGAAGATGATGTTTATGAGCGCGGCGAGACACTCGATTTTCCGGATTCTGTAGTCGAATTATTTGAAGGGTATTTAGGACAGCCTCATGGCGGATTCCCAAAAGAGCTTCAACGCATTATTTTAAAAGGAAAAGAGCCAATCACGGTTCGTCCTGGAGAACTATTGGAGCCTGTAGACTTCCAAGAGATTAAAGAGACATTGTATCATTCTTTAAATCGTCCGGTCACAAGCCATGAAGTCATCGCTCATGCACTATATCCGAAGGTATTTATGGAATATCAAAAAACGGTAGAGCAGTATGGAGATATTTCAGTACTCGACACCCCAACATTCTTATACGGCATGCGTCTCGGGGAGGAAATCGAAGTAGAAATCGAAAAAGGAAAAACGCTGATTGTCAAACTTGTTTCGATTGGCGAGCCTCAAGCAGATGGAACACGTATCCTTTACTTCGAATTAAACGGGCAATCCCGTGAGGTTATTATTAAGGATGAAAGCATTAAAACGACGGTCCAAACGAGAGCGAAAGCAGACGCTGGCAATCAAAATCATATTGGTGCCTCCATGCCGGGAACGGTATTGAAACTTCTTGTCGAAAAGGGTGAAAAGGTTTCAAAAGGTGACCATCTTATGATTACAGAAGCGATGAAAATGGAAACGACTGTTCAAGCTCCGTTTTCCGGCACGGTCCAAGATATTTATGTGAAAAACGGCGATGCCATTCAAACAGGAGACTTGCTCCTTGAGTTAACAAAATAATAAAAGAGAATGGGTCAAAAGGGAAAAAAGAAACCCTTTTGATCCATTCTCCTGAAAGGCCTCGCCCCGTCATGAAAATCCAGTAAAACCAAGGGATTATGTGACGGGGCCTTTCAGTAAAAATCAGTTTTTATGTTTTAGTAGAGGGTTATGGGACTGCCTTTTGAAAAGAACCGCCCGCTTTTCTGGAAAGAAAAGCGGGCGGTTCTTTTTTGAGCAACTTATTCATTTTAATTAGGAGAATCATTTTGTTTTGCTTCGTGTTGCGACCAAGGTTAGATAACTCAGGACGCCGAACAAACATGAAATGATTAAGGCATGTAGAAGAGCGACAAACAAGTTTAAACGGGTAAAGATGATCATTACACCAGAAATTGCCTGCAAGGATACAAGGATAAAAGCAACCATCCATCCATAATATACAACTTTTTGATTTCGATAGTATTTATACGCATGAATAAAAGCAATTAAAATCCATACAAAAATTAAGGTAGCTGCAAAGCGATGGCCCATTTGTACCCACTCATGCATTTGAACAGGAAAGAATCGATTTTGAGAGCAGAACGGTACAGAAGGGCAAGCTAAACTAGCATTTGTATGACGTACCAATGCACCTGTATAAACAACGATATAGCTATAGATGATAATGCCGTAAATGTGGAACTTCATTTTGGAGTCCAGCAAAACCGAACTGGCATCAAATTTCTTATCAACTTCAAATACCATCAATGTTAATAAAAATACAGAAGCAAATGATATAAGCGAGATACCAAAATGCAAAGCTAACACCGCATCTGATTGCCCCCAAACGACGGCAGCAGCTCCTATTAAAGCTTGCAGGAGCAGAAAGAAGAAAGAAACGACAGCTAAAAATCTAGCTTCTTTTATATGTTTTAATGCAAACCATGACCAAACAGACAGGGCTAAAACAAGAAGTCCTCCTGCACCGGAAACAACTCGGTGACTCAATTCGATTACGAGCTCCGGCGTAATGTCACTTGGTATAAGCTCACCATGGCAAAGCGGCCATGATTTACCGCAACCCGCTCCAGATTCTGTTTTAGTGACGAGCGCTCCTCCTAATAAAATAAGAAGCATGACAAGTGTTGTTGAAACGGCCAACCATTTTAATCCTCGTTGCAATCTATTTCACCATCCTATGCTGCGATTCGTTAGTAAAAATGTGAAAAGCAAAAAAACAAATAACATATAATCTTTCATTCGCGTTTTTATTATATCAATAAAAATAATAATAAAAATGAGAAAAAATGTAATATTTTTCGAAATATGCCCTCATCCATCGATTTTTTTGGTATTATAGTAGCAAATACAACAAAAAAAACGAAAAATCGTCATAATTTTGGTTTTTTTTGTCAATGATGGTAAAGGTCTATTTTTATACTATATCTATAGTACAAATGTGGAGAGTTATTGCATTTCACTATTTTAAATTTAAAACGATAAAAGAAGCAAGCTGGAATACGTCATTTCAAGGACTTGACAAAAAAAATACATATTTTTTTCATATTTTCTTCACAAAATTGGTTGAAAATGTGTTTTAATATACACGTGAAACATGTTCTAATATTTATATAGTAGTATACAATTTTTGGTATCTCCTTTTGTGTGCTGACCTTGGAAACGCCTTCATCTGTTTTGGTTGATAAAAGCGCATTTCAAATTAATCTCAAACTATGATAATATGAGAAAATATTTACAGGGATTACTATGGATGAATAAAGAGGGATGAAGGATAAAGGAGGGAATATGATGAATGACACGAGGGCATTAGAGGAAACAACCATATCTGCTTCAAACAATGGTCCTCATTCAATAGAAAAAACGAGTCTGTGGCAAGACTTTTTGGCAACAATAAAAATAGGGATTGTCAATTCGAACCTTATCACAGCATTTACCGGCTTTTGGCTGGCATTATATTTCAATGGGAAAAGTTTCTTAGGGGCGCTCGATCTCGCTTTTTTTTCGATGATTGGCACGGCAATGATTATTGCAGGGGCTTGCAGTTTAAATAATTATGTCGATCGCGATATCGATCACTTAATGGAACGAACAAAAGGAAGACCAACCGTAACAGGGAGATTTAACCCCGTGACCGTACTTCTAATGGGAGTAGGTTTTACTTTAACAGGTTTACTCATGCTTATGATTACAAGTGTAACGGCCGCGCTTATCGGGCTTGTTGGTGTAGTGACATATGTTTTCTTTTACACGATGTGGTCTAAGCGTTTATATACTATCAACACAGTAGTGGGCAGTGTGTCTGGAGCGGTACCGCCATTAATCGGGTGGGCAGCTGTTGACAGTAATCTGCACATTGTAGCTTGGGTGCTATTCTTAATTATGTTTATTTGGCAGCCGCCACATTTCTTAGCACTTGCTATGAGACGATGTGAAGAATACAGAGCGGCCGGAATACCGATGCTTCCTGTAGTTCACGGCTTCGAAATAACAAAGCGACAAATCATGATTTGGATTGCTTGCTTAATGCCGCTTCCATTTTACCTCCATGGATTGGGTCCGATTTTTTTAGGGTTAGCTACTCTTCTTAATGTAGGGTGGTTATTTCTAGGGGGCATTAAGTATAAAAAAATGGAAGATACAAAATGGGCAAGCATGATGTTTGTGTATTCGTTAAATTATTTAACGATTATGTTTGTTGCGATGGTTATTGCTACTTTAATTTAGGCTCTGTTAACTATTCATATTTTGATTCAACCCATTTTTTGGATTACTCAAAAATGGGTTGAGTACATACCCATTAATCATTAACAAGGCCTTAATTTAAGGAATTTCTTCTAAAATAGAATTGAATATAGAAGGAATTTACACATCAAGGAAAGAGGGGTTTGGATACGCTATGAAAAACTGGCTACCAAAATGGCGAATCATGTCTTTATTCAGCATGATAGCGCTTTTATTAGCCGGCTGTGGTAAACCGTTCTTATCGACGTTACAACCAGCTGGTGAAGTAGCAAGCATGCAGTATGACCTTATGCTGCTTAGCACTGTGATCATGGTACTCGTTATTATCGTTGTTACCATTATCTTTATTTATGTAGTGGTTCGCTTCCGTCGTCGCAAAGGAGACGAAAGTGTGATTCCGAAGCAAGTAGAAGGAAGTCACAAACTAGAAATGATTTGGACTGTTATTCCTATTCTATTATTAATTATTTTAACAGTTCCTACTGTAGCTTATACGTTTAAGCTTGCAGATGTAAAAGAGATGGAAGGCAAGAACAAAGAAAATGCAATGATTATTAACGTTCGTGCAAATGCTTATTGGTGGGAATTCGAATATCCTAACCAAAAAGTTGTTACATCTCAAGATCTTGTCGTTCCGACAGATCAAAAAGTTTATTTCAACCTAAAGGCTTCTGATGTAAAGCATTCATTCTGGATTCCGGCTGTCGGAGGAAAAATGGATACAAATACAGATGTGGTTAACCAATTCTGGTTAGAGTTCGATTCGAAAAAAGCTGAAGAAGCAGGCGGCATATTTTACGGTAAATGTGCGGAGCTTTGCGGACCGTCACATGCGTTAATGGACTTTAAAGTAAAAGCGCTATCACAAGATGAATTTGATGCTTGGGTAGAAGACATGAAGACGGCAAAACCGCAAGTGGCCGCAGCTGATGCTGACGTAAAAGCAGGAGAAGAGCTCTTCTCTAAAAGCTGTATTGGCTGTCACGCAGTCGAAGCACAAGATAATCGTCCAGAGCAAGCTCGTCAAGCTCCAAACTTAGCTGGATTTGCAGATCGTGAAAAAGTTGCGGGAGTCTTAGAGCACAATGAAGAAAATATTAAAGCTTGGTTAAAAGATCCTGAATACTTTAAACCAGGTAACAAGATGACTGGCACATATGGTGAGTTATCAGACGAGCAAATCGATCAATTAACAAAATATCTAGAGTCTCTGAAACTTAAGTAAGCTGGTGAACTTGGGGAGTTTTATGAAAGGGAGGTAAAACCGTGAGTACGTTAACTCAGAAAAAAGGAGCTGGCGCTGTAATATGGGACTACTTGACAACAGTAGACCATAAAAAAATCGCTATCCTTTATTTAATTGCCGGGGGATTTTTCTTCCTCGTTGGTGGTCTTGAAGCTTTATTCATACGTATCCAGCTTGCGGTTCCGAACAATGATTTCGTAAGTGGTGGTCTTTACAACGAAATTTTAACAATGCACGGAACAACAATGATTTTCTTAGCTGCGATGCCTCTTTTATTCGCTTTAATGAACGCGGTCATGCCATTGCAGATTGGTGCTCGTGACGTTGCGTTTCCATTTTTAAACTCATTAGGTTTTTGGTTATTCTTTTTTGGCGGTGTGTTCTTGAATTTATCATGGTTCATGGGAGGAGCACCTGATGCTGGATGGACATCTTACGCATCATTATCATTAGCTTCACCAGGCCATGGAATTGACTTTTATGCATTAGGTCTTCAAATTTCTGGTGCGGGTACATTAATCGGGGGGATTAACTTCCTTGTTACGATTATTAACATGCGTGCACCGGGTATGACATATATGCGTATGCCGCTATTCACATGGTCAACATTTGTAGCATCTGCATTAATTTTATTTGCATTCCCTCCGTTAACAGTTGGTTTATTTTTAATGATTTTTGACCGTTTATTCGGTTCGAATTTCTTTGATCCAGCTTTAGGCGGTAATACGATTATTTGGGAGCATTTATTCTGGATTTTCGGACACCCTGAAGTATACATACTTATACTTCCTGCATTCGGTGTTTTTTCTGAAATTTTTGCAACATTCTCAAGAAAGCGTTTATTCGGATACTCTTCAATGGTATTCGCAACTGTGTTAATCGGTTTCTTAGGGTTCATGGTATGGGCTCACCACATGTTTACAACTGGGTTAGGGCCGATCGCGAATGCGATCTTTGCAGTTGCCACAATGGCAATCGCTGTACCGACCGGTATTAAAATCTTTAACTGGTTATTGACACTTTGGGGCGGAAGCATCCAATTTACTTCACCAATGCTTTATGCAGTAGCCTTCATTCCTTCATTCGTTATGGGTGGGGTAACAGGTGTAATGAATGCGGCAGCTCCTGCCGATTATCAATATCATGACAGCTACTTCGTAGTAGCCCACTTCCACTACGTAATCGTAGGCGGGGTAGTATTTGGAATCTTAGCTGGTGTCACATACTGGTGGCCAAAAATGTTTGGCCGCATGTTAAATGAAACACTTAGCAAAATGACATTCTGGTTATTCTTGATCGGTTTCCATTTAACATTCTTTATTCAGCATTTCCTTGGTTTAATGGGTATGCCGCGTCGTATTTGGAAGTTCTTACCTGGACAAGGGTTAGAAACAGGAAACTTAATCAGTTCAATCGGTGCTTTCTTTATGGCAGCCGCTACGATTATTTTATTGATCAATGTTATCAAAACAAGCATGAATGGACAACAAGCAGCAGGAGATGCATGGGAAGACGGGCGTACATTAGAGTGGGCCATTTCATCTCCGCCGCCTGAATACAACTTTAAGCAAACTCCGTTAGTTCGCGGCTTGGATGCTTTATGGGTAGAAAAGATGGATGGTAAAACAGGTATGACTCCAGCAGAACCTGTAGGAGATATTCATATGCCAAACAATTCATTCATACCTTTCGTTATGTCACTAGGCTTATTCGTTGCTGCATATGGCTTCTTGCATCGTAATGAAGCGGCATGGGGAGATATCGTCGGTGCAGTGGGTATGCTAATCACATTGTTAAGTATGTTCTTGCGTTCTTGGATTGATGATCTTGGTTATCATATTCATAAAGAAGATTTACTAAAAGACGATGACAAGGGGGCTAAGGCATAATGGAACTTAATGAAAAATTAACACCCGAAACCTTTCCGGCATCGCCTGAAAAAGCCACCCTTGAAGGTAAAAATAAGTTTTTAGGCTTCTGGCTTTTCCTTGGCGGAGAGACCGTACTTTTTGCATCGCTTTTTGCGACATATTTAGCATTGAAGGATCATACAGCAAATGGTCCGACAACCCAAGAAATTTTTGATTTACCGCTTGTGTTTGTTGCGACAATGCTCTTATTAACAAGTAGTTTAACAAGTGTGTATGCAATGTATCATATGAAAAACTTTAATTTCTCAAAAATGATGCTTTGGCTTGGAGTAACTGTACTTTTAGGTGCCGGTTTCTTAGGATTAGAGATTTATGAGTTTAATCATTATGTACATGAATATGGTCATACATTTAAAAGCAGTGCATTCGGTTCAGCGTTCTATACATTGGTCGGCTTCCACGGAGGACACGTGGCAGTTGGTCTCTTATGGATTCTAACTCTAATGATTCGCAATGCGAAACGCGGCCTAAACTTATATAACGCACCTAAGTTTTATGTAGCCAGCCTTTACTGGCACTTTATCGACGTTGTATGGGTATTCATCTTTACGGTTGTATATTTAATGGGAATGGTGGGATAAACTGATGGCGACAAATCATTCAACTTCAGCGAACCCAAAGGTTGATTTAGAGTACCGTAGAAAAAAGAATGCGGAAGACATGAAGATGCAAGTGATTTCCTTTGCTCTCATGATTTTCTTAACACTTATCGCGTTTTTTGCAGTAGGAAATGAGCAATTTAGCGGCTGGTTCACAGTGCCGTTTATCATTCTTCTTGCTGTCGTTCAATTACTTTTCCAACTTTACTATTTCATGCATATGAGTCATAAAGGTCATGAAGTTCCAGCGTTATTTTTATACTCTGGTGCAATGGTTGGATTGATTACGGTATTAACTTTCGTAACTATCGTTTGGTGGTAAAAATAACGGAGTTGGCATTTTGCCAACTCCATTATTTTTATCCTGATCCAATGGATAGAAAATTTGGTTGATCTATTAATATATAATGAATCTTATAGCAAAATGTTCATATAATGTTTCATTGCAGGCTTCAAAGTTTTTTATGTATAATATAATTAATTGGTCACTGACAATTTGAGGTGATATTTTATGGAAAATTTGCAGATTTTTGGATTTCAGGCATTGTGGAGTCCCGTATTTTTAATTTTTACGATTGGGTTTATTGCTCTTTACTTTACTTTAATTGGATATTTGCGTCCGCATTTTAAAAACAGTGCACCAGTTGCAACAAAAACAAAAGTTTTTTTTGTATCGAGCATGATTCTTTTATATTTGGTAAAAGGATCCCCAATTGACCTTTTAGGGCATATCATGTTCAGTGCCCATATGACTCAAATGGCGGTATTGTATTTAGTGGTTGTTCCTCTCCTTATTTTAGGACTGCCGGATTGGTTTATACGAACGATCATTGAATACAAAATGGTTAAGCCTTTCTTTAACTTTTTTTCAAAACCGTTAATTGCCATTTTAGTTTTTAATGGAATCTTTTCGCTTTATCATATTCCTTTAATTTTTGATGTTATGAAAACGAACAGCATGTTGCATTCCATGATTACGACTGCCATTTTTATCGCAGCCTTTTTCATGTGGTGGCCGCTTCTTAATCAATTCCCAGAGCATCAGACATTGACGCCCATTAAGAAAGTAGGGTACATTTTTGGAGATGGCATCTTGTTGACTCCAGCATGTGCACTTATTATTTTTGCCAAAGATCCGCTATATGCTACATACACAGACCCGCAAGCATGGGCAAATGCTTTGGCGCTTTGTGTCCCTTCTGACATGTTGGCAAATTTAAATTTAATTGGACCTGAAATGTTTAATATGCTCCCACTGGTAGAAGATCAACAGTTGGGCGGTATTGTAATGAAAGTCATTCAGGAACTTGTGTATGGAACAATGTTAGCTTATATTTTCTTTCAATGGGCTCGTGCGGAACGTCAAAAAGATGGGACCGATATCTCAGTTGCAGATGTCCCTTCAGGATTAAAGCCTTAAGAAAGATAAACAGGAAGAAAGGATACAACGATGATACCCATTTTACCGACGATTAGTACAACCTTTATTGTATTAAGTGCCATTACCGTAGCCGTTGGCTGGTATTTAATTAAACAGGGGAAAGTTGAAGCTCATAAAAAGACGATGTTTTGGGCAGCAGTCTTTGCTCTTATTTTCTTTATCATCTACGCTTCTAGAACCATTTTTATCGGAAATACAAGTTTTGGCGGACCCGATCACTTGAAGATTTATTATACACTGTTTTTGATCTTTCATATTTTCCTCGCCACAACGGGAGCTGTTTTTGGTATTGTGACGCTGCTGACAGGCTATAAAAACCAATTGATTAAACATAAAAAATTAGGGCCCATTACAAGCATCATTTGGTTTTTTACGGCAATTACAGGTGTAGCTGTTTATTTGCTTCTTTACATCTTTTACCGCGGCGGGGAAACTACTTCTGTTATTAAAGCGATCTTAGGATTTTAGTATCGGAAATCGCTCTTGCTTTCTTAAAAGAAAGCAAGAGCGATTTTTTTGTCTTCTTCATCCAGGACTGGCGTAATGGGAACATAACATATTAAAATAGAAAAAGATGGGAAGGAGGAAACATGTATGTCATCAATAAGAACAGTAGGTGAAAAAGAATATGAGGATGTTTTGGCTTTATCACAATATGCCTTTCAGTATACATTAACAGAAGAGCAAAAAAATCAGAAAAAGAGGATGTTGGAAAGACAGCAAATTTGGGCTGTCTATGATGAGAATAATGACATAGAGTCAAAATTGCACATTCTTCCCCATCAGGTATGGATTGAAGGACAACCTGTTTCCATGGGAGGAATTGCGGGAGTCGCGACTTGGCCTGAGTATAGAAGACATGGAAATGTCGCTTCTCTTATCATGCATGCACTCAAAGAAATGAAAAAAGATGGGCATATGCTTTCCTATTTACACCCTTTCAAGGTGAGTTTTTACCGTAAATATGGCTGGGAGCTGATCGCTGATAAAAACAGCTATGAGCTGTCAAAAGAGCATCTCGTACCATTTCAGTCTGTAAATGACATGGTAAAGAGAATAAACATCGAAAAGGAATGGGAAGTTCTTAATGATGTATATGAACAGTTCAGTCAACTTTATAATGGGATGCTGAAACGTAATAAACTTTGGTGGCTGAATCATGTTCAGAGTCACAGTTTTCACTTTGTGGCAGCGTTAGACGACCAGCAGCAAGTAGTGGGCTATATGATGTACAAAATAGAAAATAAACTATTTGAAGTAGAAGAATTTATTCCTTTAAATGAGCAAGCATTCAAGATTCTTTGGAATTTTATTTGCCAGCACGATTCAATGGTCAACCAGCTTTCCATACGGTGGGCAGGGGATGAAGCATGGCTGTTTTTATTGGACAACCCCCATTGTAAACAAACGACGTTCCCATATTTTATGGGAAGAATCATAGATGCACCTGCTTTTTTGAAATTATATCCATTTAAAGTAGATGAACATTCTGTTTTCCTTCATCTTTATGACAAACATTGCCCATGGAATAATGGAACGTATCACATTAAAAACGGGCTAGTGACCGCCTTTCTAAAAGGAACAGAGGGCAGTACATGTGCACATCCTCCGAAGCGAGGTCTTCAGCTTGATATTCAAACATTGACTGCCGTCTTGTTAGGATACCGATCAGTTAAGCAATTAAGTCAAATGGGAAAAATCACAGGGGATGTACAAGAGACGGAAAAATTTGCAGAAATCATTACACAAAAAACTCCTCATTTTTTGGATTTCTTTTAATCAACATTCCCATTTCGATAATATCAGCATACTATAATAAATAATGATGGATAAAGAAAAGAGGGAGATCGTTTGTGTCGAAGCAGAAAAAAGAGTGGCCGATTCATCCTTCTATTGCCGAGATAATCTTAACCATTTGCTTCGAAGAATATAGTCGCAAATTTGATCGACATTTATCGTTATTACAATATAACTTTGGTGTGCCAACTGAGCAAAGAAAGAGCCGAAGATCATCAATAGTTAACCTGGACTTGATTGTAGCGGCTTCTTTAACCCAATCTCTTTTAAAAAAGTGTGAAGAACTGCAGCAAATGGTCAAGAAAGAGTTCGAACTGATGACAGGGTTGAATGTTAAAGACATAAGAATTTATATAAAAAAAGTTATTGTAGATCCATGATGAGAAAATTTCTGTCACCGCACCATCCTGTTACAAGCATGCAAAAAAGGATCGAGCCGGAATATTTTATTCCGGCTTGATCCTTTTTGTTGGTTGCTGCGATAATTGCTTACGCGTTAACCGCTTCCACTTTTGCCTTTACTTCAGCTAGAATTTTTGTACATTGATCTACTAGCGATTTCGGGAAGTCTTCGCCTTCTCCGTATTCCACACCGTGTGGATAATAATGTTTGCCAAGAAGCGGAGTCATTAGTTTAATGGCAGCATGATGTGCTCCTACATCACCTTCAACCGCATAACCTTGAACACGTAAGTAATAAACATCCTTTTGAAGTTCAAATTTGCGATCGTATGTTACGCGCTCATAGTCCCATTGACCGGCACGAACTAATCCAAGGTCTTCCATTATTTCATCTAAGCGAGTTAAATCCGCTGTTAGGTTTTCTATTCCAGTGTTTTCAAATTTCATATGTATTCCCTCCTAAAACATATACTCCCTTGCTTAATAATAGTACGAATGGAAAGAAGTTGCAATGACATCATACGTAATATTCCCCAACTTCAAGAAAATTCTTGTTAAAAAGCCGTCAATTTCCTTGAGCAAATTTAACGGTTTTGCTCATACTAGAAGATGAAAAGGCATACTGTCTTTTTAACTGTATATTAAAAAGGAGGAGTTATGACATGCAGACGGTTCGCGATGTAATGACAACTAATGTAGAGGCGTGTACCACACTTGATAATGTATATGAAGTTGCTTCTAAAATGAAGGAGCTTAATGTGGGTGCAATACCAATTGTAGAGAATGGTCAAGTTATGGGGATGATTACTGACCGTGATTTAGTCATTCGAGGCATTGCAGAGCGAAAACCGAACTCACAAAAAGTAACAGATGTGATGAGTGAGCATCTAGTTACAGTTTCCCCTGATATGTCGGTAGAAGAGGCATCTCAACTGATGGCGCAGCATCAAGTTCGCCGTTTGCCGGTTGTGCAAAATGGACAACTTGTTGGTATTGTAGCGCTAGGTGACTTAGCTACAAATAAGTATTCCGATCAAAAAGCGGGCGTTGCCTTAGCGGAAATTTCAGAACCTCTTCATTAAAAATAAAGAAAAGTCACATACTAAATTAAAGTAATAAATATTCGTCAGCAGATGGATCGTCCTTTTTCTCTTTTGACTGAGTGAAATCGGATGATCCATCTTTTTTTGAATGGGTCTCTTTACATAACTATAGTGGCTTTGGTCATTTTTGAATCATTTGTTCGAAAGATCTTTTCACATGCTCTCAGCAAATTTGAAAGTGAATAAAATTGAAACAAAATCTTTTTTCATACGTATAAGTGGTAAGATTGGCTTCTTATATGTATAGGAGTGGGGAAATCGTGCTAAAAAAGTAAGGATGAAGTTGGAAGGATGGTGAATATATATTAGAGTAAACCTTTAAATAGCAGGGGGACTGCCCGTTAGAGCGGGGTGAATTAGAATGAGCAGTAAGGAGTGACTGAAAACTGAAACAAATTTTATTTATAGTAGCAGCAACATGCTTTTTTATGTACGCATATGATTATTTCCCTATTTTTCACTCTGAGGAGGCTAATTTTTCCCTGGAACAAAAGGAGCCAGAGACGAAAAAAAACATTACGGCTATTGAAACAGGCGACATTTTTCAGTTTATGGGAAAAAACGAAGAAGAAATCATTGGAATACTAGGCGAGCCGGAGCGAATTGACTCCTCCGCTTATGATTACAAATGGTGGATTTATAAAAATTCCCCTCATTCATATATACAAATGGGAGTTTTAGATGGTCAGGTTGTGACAGTATATGCCATTGGTAAAGACGTGAAGGCAAGCCCTTTTCAAATAGGGGGAAAACGGACTGCAATTATGAGTGAAGTGTCTTCGCCTCTCCATCTCCAATTTGAATACAAAGGCGGAGAGTATCGTTTTGAACTGTCTGAAGAAGATCTCGAAAAAAGACCCCTCATTCGCCATGGCAATGTATTTGTTCAGTTATATTTCGACCACTTTTTAGATACATTGTCAAGTATACGGATAATGGATGAAGAAACGTTATTGAAGCAGCGGCCATATGAATTGTCATATCGAGGTTCCCTTGTGAATGCCGAGCCGTTGGGAGAAGATCAATGGAAAGAAGTCGAGAAGGGGGCAGAGCTGCAAATATTGGATATTACAAATGTTATCCGTTCCCGCCATAACTTAAAACCCCTTTCTTGGAATGATAAAGTGGCGACCGTAGCCTACAAGCATAGTAAGGATATGAGTGATCACCAATATTTTTCTCATGTGTCTCCCACAACCGGCGACCTTGGCAATCGGTTGAAAACAGGGGGAGTTCTCTTTACGATGGCAGGCGAAAATATCGCTGCTCAATATCAAGATAGTGCAGCGGCAGTTGAAGGGTGGTTGAACAGTGAAGGGCATCGAAAGGCATTGTTAAATAAGGATTTTACTTATTTAGGGGTTGGCGTGCATCAAAAATATTACACTCAAAACTTTATCCGAACATTGCCGTAAATGAAAAAGAAACAGGTCTACTCTTGTCCACCTCTACATAAAGTTTAGTAGAACTTAGAGGAGGGACAAGAATGAAGGGGAAAATAATCGTGATGGTGATGCTTATTTTATTGAGCCTCCAACCGCTGACATATGCAGAAACGATAAATGAAGGAGTGCTCAATGAGTTATCGGATGAGGTGCTGCAGCTTACAAAACAGGAACGATATGAAGAGGCGGCTGCTTTGTTAGAGCAGTTTCCTCAGAGATTAGAGCAATCTCGTCATGATTGGCTAAAGTTGTCGCCCGAAAATATTCGAATGTTAACGGTTATCCATGAAGAAGCATCAGCCGCCTTGAAAACTGATGCATTGGAGAAAGCCGAAAAGGTAAGAAAAGTAACTAGTTTCCGCCTCTTGGTAGATGCCCTTCAAAGTGAACATCAGCCCCTTTGGACAGAGATGGAAGGGACCATAATGGGGGCATTCAGTCAATTAAAGACAACGGTGTCCACTGGAGATGAGCGTTCTTTTGAGGACGAATATCATTCTTTTTTATCACAATATGAAATGATTCTTCCAAGTGTTCAAGTTGATATAAGAAAAGAATACGTTCAGCGCATGGATGCCCATCTGGCGTTTTTAAATTCACCTTCAAGTATAAACGAACAGTCCCGATTGAAACAACTGGAGCAGATGGAACAAGACTTGCAAAATTTATTTCATAAAATGAAAGAAGAAGAGATCAGTCCTTCCCTTATATGGATGATGGCGACTACCGGAAGTATCATTGTTCTTACATTATCATATGTAGCTTGGAGAAAATATAATGGAGATAAAGTGCAATATACGACTCCATAAGCCGTCTTTTTAATGTATGAGAGCGTGTGGGAAAGATTCACCGACTAATACAAAACATTGGCTAATAAGATCCTATCATGTAGGCGTGATGGATTTTTATGAAAAACAATTACCTTATAAATTGACAGAAAAAGAAGACATTGACTACAATATTAACTAACAAAATGAATTTGCTGGAGGCTGTATAATGGGTTATTTGCTTTATTTTATTTTGCTGATTATTGTGCCGATTTGGGCACAAATGAAGGTGAGAAGTGCTTATAAGAAATATTCGCGCATCGCTAATTCAACAGGTGTAACAGGTGCAGAAGCAGCGAGACGTATTTTGGATGAAAATGGACTTTATCATGTACAAGTAGAGCCAGTTGGAGGTTTTCTATCCGATCACTACGACCCGCGTTCTAAAACGGTTCGTTTATCCCAGGAGAATTACTACGGGCATTCTGTGGCGGGAGCGGCTGTAGCAGCTCACGAAGTAGGCCACGCCATTCAAGATGACCAAGGCTATGCGTTTTTACGTTTCCGCCATGCACTAGTTCCTGTCGCAAACTTTGGTTCAAACTTATCATGGATTTTCATTATGATTGGGATTTTTGCACAATTAAGCAATATGCTGCTGCTTGGTATCGTATTTATGGCAGCGGCTGTATTGTTCCAGGTGGTTACATTGCCGGTTGAGTTCAACGCTTCAAGCCGCGCCATGGATCAGCTTGTATCAACGGGGATGATTCGTAATGAGGAAGAGCGCCGTGCACGAAAAGTGTTAAATGCTGCAGCCCTCACATATGTAGCAGCAGCAGCCGTAGCGGTATTGGAACTCGTTCGACTTGTCTTAATTTATACAGGAATGACCAACAGCGAAGACTAAAAAAACGCAGCCTTGACCAAGGCTGCGTTTTTAGATTGTCGATAAACTCTCTAGGATTCTCGATAACCTGAACTGTTCTGCTTTTTTTACTGTCCAGCTACGCAAGCTATGCTCTACGGTCATTCCACCACCTCCCACGAAGTCAAAAAGCGACTTCTCGTCGGCGGTTCCACTGTCCTACGAGCATGAGCGAGCTTGAAGCACATAGATGTGCAAACGAAGACGTTGCAACAGGACGTTGCGTTTTTAGTCTTCGTTCCTTTTGCTGTCCAGCTACACGAGGCAGCCCCTACGGTAATTTCGCTTCTTCCTGCGGAACCAAAAAGCGGTTCCTTCTCAGAAGCTCCAATTTCCTATGGGGCTAAGCAGCCTCGTTTCGCTTTTCTATCGTTCGATCGGCATTTTATTTTCATCTAATGTAAAGCCTTCACCTAATACGTCATGGACATCGCTGACGGCGACGAAAGCATGGGGATCAATAGAAGTGATGACTTGTTTTAAGCGGAAAATTTCGTTTCTGCTTACAACGCAGTACAGGATATCTAAATCTTTTTTCGAGAAAGAGCCTTGCCCTTTGAGTATGGTTACCCCACGGTCCATTTCCTTCATAATTTTTTCAGCGATTTCGTCATTCCGACTGGAGATAATGGTTGCTCCTCTTGCAGAATAGGCCCCTTCTTGCATAAAGTCGATGACTCTTGCCGCCACGAATACCGCGACGAGTGTATACATGGCTTCTTTATAATTTAAGTAAAGAAGCCATGAAAGAGTAATGACGACAAGGTCAAACAAAAACATCGTTTTCCCCATATTCCATCCGATATATTTTTGGACGAGACGAGCAATGATGTCGACGCCTCCTGTTGTACCTCCATTCCGAAAAATAATTCCTAAACCGATTCCGATAAACACCCCTGCAAACAGTGCTGCGAGCGTCATATCATCTGTTAAGGGCATTTCTACCGGATAGCGCTGAAATATCCATAAAAACAAAGACAAGCTGAATACGCCAATCATTGTATAAAAAAAGGATGTGCGCCCCAACAGCTTCCATCCCACAAAAAACAGGGGAATATTTAACACTAAATTTGTAATGGAAGGATCAATAGTAAATAAAAAGTATAAAAGCAGTGTGATCCCAGTAAAACCGCCTTCTGCTAAATTATTTTGCATGTTAAAATTAACTAGTCCAAAGGCGAAAATTGCTGAACCCAGTAAGATGAAAAAAATATTTGATAATTTCAGCCCGTTTAACATAAGTAACCTCCTGCAATTGGTTATATTGGCTACTATATATAATAGTGGAAAGTTTTGATAGTAGCAAACAAACTCAAATGTTTGTCAAAAACCCTCTGTTTGGCTAACATGTAAAAGAGAATGTAAATGAGGTGAACATAAATGGGCGAGAAGACTATACAACAAATGCAGCAAGAAGTGGATCAATACATAAGCCAGTTTAAAGAAGGATATTTCAGCCCGTTGGCTATGCTTGCGCGCATGACGGAAGAACTGGGTGAATTAGCGCGGGAAATCAATCATTATCACGGGGAAAAACCAAAAAAGCAGTCAGAAAAAGAACGCACAATAGAAGAGGAGACGGGCGATCTTTTATTTGTACTTATTTGCTTTGCTAATTCGTTGAATATCGATTTGCAGGAAGCGCATGATCGCGTCATGCATAAATTCAATACACGTGATAAAGATCGCTGGACTAGAAAAGAAAATGAAGAAAAGGGGCAGACAAGATGAAACCAATTCGTATTGTATTAGCAGGTCCTAGAGGCAGAATGGGAATAGAAGCGTTAAAGCTCATCCAAGAAACAGAACAGTTTGAATTAGCAGCGGCGGTGGATCGTATTCATGAAGGAAAATACATAAATGAGATCGAAGGACTACCTTCCATTCAAGCTCCCATTTATACCGATATTGAAAAATGCTTCCAGGAAGTACAGGCAGACGTATTAGTGGATTTAACAACACCTGAAATAGGCCGCTTTCATACAAAAAAAGCGTTAGAGTATGGCGTACGTGCTGTTGTAGGGACAACTGGATTTTCAGAAGATGATTTAAAGGACTTAAAAGAAGCAGCAGAAGAAAAAGGAATTGGCTGCATCATTGCTCCAAACTTCGCGATCGGTGCTATCTTAATGATGAAATTTTCGCAAATGGCAGCTAAGTATTTCAGTGATGTGGAAATTATCGAACTTCATCATGATCGAAAATTGGATGCCCCATCTGGTACAGGATTAAAAACGGCGGAGCTCATTGCGCAAGTAAGAGAGACGAAACAGCAAGGTCATCCTGAAGAAAAAGAGTTGCTGTCTGGAGCGCGGGGGGCCAATTATGACGGTATCCGCCTTCACAGTGTCCGGTTACCTGGTTTGATTGCTCACCAAGAAGTGTTATTTGGAGGATTTGGACAATCATTAACGATTCGTCATGATTCATACAACCGAGAGTCCTTTATGTCTGGGGTCAAGCTGGCGGTGGACACGGTGATGAAAGTCGATACACTGATTTATGGTTTGGAAAATATCATTGAATAAAGGGGATCCTGCCAATGAAAATAGCCTTAATTGCGCATGATAAAAAGAAAAATGACATGGTTCAGTTTACGACAGCATACAAATATATTTTAGAAAAACATAATCTTTACGCAACGGGAACGACGGGATTACGAATCGCAGAGGCAACAGGACTGACTGTTCATCGTTTTTGCTCAGGCCCCCTTGGCGGAGACCAAGAAATCGGTGCTTTAATTGCCCAAAATGCAATGGATATGGTCATTTTTTTCCGTGACCCTTTAACGGCCCAGCCGCATGAACCAGATATTTCTGCCTTAATGCGCCTTTGTGACGTATACGCAGTTCCTCTTGCAACTAATATGGGAACAGCTGAGATATTAATTCATGGTTTAGAACGCGGAGATTTGAATTGGCGTTCAGTCATTCATGAGAAACAAGGAGAATAACTAATGCAGCTAGATATATTAGCTTTTGGAGCTCATGCCGATGATGTAGAAATCGGCATGGGCGGAACGATTGCCAGATTTTCAGAAGAAGGGTTAAAAGTAGGGATTTGCGATTTGACACATGCAGAGCTTTCTTCAAACGGGACTGTCCAACTGCGCAAACAAGAAGCTGAAAAAGCGTCACAGCTTTTAGGGGTACATGAACGCCTTCATCTTTCTATGCCAGATCGAGGTCTCTTTTTAACAGAAGGTCATATTCGCCAGATTGTGACAGTTATCCGGAAGTATCGCCCTAAACTTGTATTTGTCCCTTACGCGGAAGACCGGCATCCTGATCATGGAAACTGTGCCAAAATCGTAGAGGAAGCATTCTTTTCAGCCGGTATCCGCCATTATCAAGACGATGAAGAGCTGCCTCCGCACCGCCCGTCCGCTCTTCATTACTATATGATTAATGGATTTCATAAGCCGGACTTTCTTGTGGACGTATCTGGTACTTTTCAAAAAAAGCTGGCCAGTCTGCAAGCATATGAAAGCCAGTTCGTAAAAAGAGACGACAGCGTCAACACGCCTCTCGTAAACGGGTATATTGATACGGTGGAAAGCAGAGAACGATTATTTGGAAAAGAAGCGGGTGTGTTATATGCGGAAGGGTTTTTGACGAAAAAACCACTGCTTCTGTTTCATGATTTGGTAGGAGGGGCAGAATGAAATTAAAAATTGGAATTGTCTGCTATCCTTCTGTAGGAGGATCAGGTGTTGTAGCAACAGAGCTGGGAAAGGCTCTGGCGGAGAAAGGACATGAAATTCATTTTATTTCATCGAGCATGCCTTTTCGGTTAAATAAAATCTATCATAACATCTATTTCCATGAAGTCGAGGTCAATCATTATTCTGTATTCAAATATCCGCCTTACGATTTGGCACTTGCGACCAAAATTGCAGAAGTAGCCAAAAGGGAGGAGCTTGATCTTATTCATGCCCATTATGCAATCCCTCATGCCGTTTGTGCATTTTTGGCAAAACAAATGACAGGAGAACATCTCAAAATTGTGACCACGCTGCATGGAACAGACATTACTGTATTAGGTTCAGATCCTTCATTAAGCGAGTTAATTAAATTCGGTATTGAAAAATCGGACGCCGTTACAGCGGTTTCAAATGCTCTTGTACGAGAAACATACGATTTAATTGCCCCAAATCAAAAGATTGAAACCGTCTATAATTTTATCGATGAGCGTGTATATCGCCAAAAAGAAGTTCAGTCTTTACGGAAAGAATACGGAATCTTACCAGATGAAAAAGTCGTCATCCATGTGTCAAACTTCCGCCAAGTCAAACGAGTGCCCGATGTTGTCAAGGCATTCCATCTCATTCAACAAGAAATACCTGCTAAGTTGTTGCTCGTTGGAGATGGACCGGAGATGACCGTGGTATGCCAGCAAGTTCGCAACTTGGGTCTGCAAAATCGCGTATTATTTTTAGGCAAGCAGGAAAATGTTGAGGAATTATATTCAATAAGCGATTTAAAACTTCTTCTATCAGAAAAAGAGAGTTTCGGGCTTGTCCTGCTTGAAGCGATGGCATGCGGAGTGCCGTGTATTGGAACAAATGTTGGCGGTATTCCAGAAGTAATCGTAAACGATCAGACGGGATATGTGTGCGAACTGGGCAATGTGGAAGACATTGCAGCGAAAGCATTACATATTTTAACTGAAGAAACGCGTTTGCAGCGAATGTCTGAACAAGCAGTGGCAATGGTAAAAACAAAATTCGATTCTCAAGAAATTGTCAATCAATATGAAAAGATTTACTATGACGTGATTGGGTGATAATAGGATGAAGCAGCCTTTTCTTGAAGCACTTCCGGTTATCGAAACATTGGAAAAAGCAGGTTTTGAAGCTTATTTTGTTGGCGGCGCCGTTCGTGATGCAATCATCGATAGACCGATTGGAGATGTCGATATTGCGACATCTGCGAAACCCGAACAAGTAATGAATCTGTTTGATAAAACCATTCTTGTTGGAATGGAGCATGGAACTGTCGTCGTTGTTCACGAAGGAATTTCTTATGAAGTGACAACATTTCGCACAGAAGGCACATATGAAGACTTCCGCAGGCCTTCATCTGTGACCTTCGTTTCTTCACTTAAAGAAGATTTACAGCGGCGCGATTTTACGGTCAACGCCATGGCAATGGATAAAAAAGGTGTCATCATTGATCCATTTAACGGACAAAAAGCCCTTCAACATCGAAAGATTGAAACGGTTGGAGAAGCGAAGGAGCGATTTCATGAGGATGCGCTAAGGATGATGCGGGCCGTTCGTTTTATGAGTCAGCTTGGTTTTACAGTGGAACAAAAAACAAAAGAAGCCATTGTCGAGCACGGGCATTTGCTTCAGCACGTTTCAATTGAAAGAACATCGGTAGAGTTGGAAAAGTTGATGCTCGGGCGCAAACCCGGGGATGCATTCTCACTACTCATCGAAACAGGTTTATACAAATATTTGCCTGGTTTTTCTCTAAATGATGAAATGAAGAGAAGGCTTTGTGCCTGCCAATGGGGCAAAGCAACTGATGTAATAGAAAGTTGGTCCATAATTCTTATTCTTTTAGGAGTTCATGAAACAAATGCCTTTTTAAGAGCCTGGAAGCTTCCTAACAAACGTATTAAAGATGTACAAGCTGTTATAGCAGCGTACAGTGAAAGGAAACTTCAGCCATGGGATAAAAGAACCGTATATCTGTACGGATTAGATACGGCCCTTCATGTGAATAGAGTAAACCTTATGCTGCATAGCGGCCTGGATGAAGAAAGTCTCATTCGATCTATACATAAAGAGCTTCCAATCCATTCGTTAAAAGATTTAGCCGTAAATGGAAAAGACGTCATGGCCATCTGCAGGAGAAAGGGCGGCCCGTGGCTTTCCGAGTTGCTGCAAAAGATTGAAATGAAAGTTGTACAAAAGGAACTGCCGAATGAACGAGAGGCAATAAAGGAGTGGCTCGAATCTTGCAATCAGATATTAGACGAACCTTGTTAGACATGTTTACAAACTCGGAAGATGAATATGTGTCCGGCCAAAAAATCAGCGATATGCTTGGATGCTCACGAACAGCGGTGTGGAAGCATATCGAAGATTTGCGTAAAGAAGGATATGAACTGGAAGCAGTGCGAAAAAAAGGATACCGCATTGTTCAAAAACCTGACAAAGTAAGCGAAAATGAATTAAGACTAGGATTACATACGAGTCGAATTGGGCAATCCATTCATTACGAAGAAACAGTGGACTCCACCCAAAAAATTGCCCACCGTCTCGCACAAGAAGGGACAGTAGAAGGAACGGTCGTGGTGGCGGAAGAACAAACCGCAGGGAGAGGACGTTTAGATCGTGCCTGGTATTCTCCAAAGCATACAGGCGTGTGGATGAGTATCATCCTAAGACCTTCTCTGCCGCCTCAGCGTGCCCCTCAGCTGACATTGATGGCGGCAGTGGCTGTCGCACAGGCGATTCAGGAAGTAACTGCTATTTCCCCGGATATAAAATGGCCTAATGATATTTTGATCAATGGCAAAAAAACAGTTGGGATTTTAACGGAAATGCAGGCGGATTCCGACCGAATTCATTCCGTCATTATCGGGCTGGGAATTAATGTGAATCAACAGAAGGAACACTTTGCTCCAGCAATTCAAGATATTGCGACTTCCTTGAAATTGGAAACTGGCAGAGAGATTAACAGAGCACTATTGATGCAAACCATTTTTTTAAAGCTGGAACAACTGTACGATGAGTATTTAGCAAACGGTTTTAAGTTAATTAAGTTATTATGGGAAGCATATGCGGTAAGCATCGGAAAGCATATTATCGCCAGAACGTTATCGGGAACAATTGAAGGGTTTGCTAAAGGAATTACGGATGACGGAGTGCTGCTGCTGGAAGATGCACATGGAAATATGCATCAAATTCATTCAGCTGACATTGAATTGGCCCGTCGTTGAAAAATTTTACTGGCCATTCGTTGTGAGATTTCTTATAATACGGGTGAAAGGGTAGTATCTCGCGAACTGCACCTTTCACCCGTATTTTTATTTTTTATTTAAATATATTTGGATTCTGCCTTGATCCAAAAGCAGGACTAGGACAGAGGGATGATCATGACCGGATAGTGTTGTTTTCTCTCCTTCTTTTCTGCTGAAAAGAAGGTTTTTATTTTGTTCCGGGACGTTCATCTCCTCTTCAAAAAAAGGAGGAGCAATGAATGAAAACAAAAACAGAGTTTATGAAAATGAAAGAACAAAGTGAACCGATTGTCATGTTGACGGCGTATGATTTCCCATCTGCAAAGCTGGCAGAGCAAGCGGGAGTCGACATGATTTTGGTAGGCGACTCATTAGGGATGGTCGTATTAGGCTATGAGTCTACCATTCCGGTTACAGTTGAAGATATGATTCACCATACAAAGGCAGTTAAACGCGGGGCAAAAAACACTTTTATTGTAACAGACATGCCGTTTATGTCTTATCACATTTCAAAAGAAGAGACGATGAAAAATGCTGCACGCCTTATGCAAGAAGGAGGAGCACATGCTCTTAAAGTAGAAGGAGCAGACGATGTCCTTTTTACAATCGCCGATTTAACACAAGCGGGTGTACCTGTTGTTGCCCATTTAGGCCTAACCCCTCAATCTGTTGGTGTACTCGGCGGTTATAAAGTGCAAGGAAAAGATGCAGAAGCGGCGAAAAAGCTCATTCAAGATGCGAAAAAGTGTGAACAAGCAGGTGCGATGGCTCTTGTCTTGGAATGTGTGCCGCATCAGCTTGCAGCAGAAATCAGCCAACAGCTTTCCATCCCAACGATTGGAATTGGCGCCGGAAGCGAAACAGATGGACAAGTTCTAGTCTACCATGACGTTCTCACATACGGGGTAGAGCGGGTGCCAAAGTTTGTAAAGGCATACGAACAGCTTAACGAACCGATCGTTAGAGGAATCGAACAGTATGTGCAGGAAGTGAAAACGAAAGCATTTCCGGCAAGAGAGCATTCCTTCACAATGAAAGAAGAAGAGCTTGAAGCTTTATATGGAGGAAAATGAGATGAAAGTGATTCGTACCATTCCTGAGATGCAAACATCTGTGAAGCAAGAGCGAAGAGAAGGAAAAACGATTGGTTTTGTGCCAACAATGGGTTATTTGCATGAAGGCCATTTGACGCTGCTTCAAAAGGCGCGGGAAACAAATGATATCGTGGTGCTCAGTATTTTTGTCAACCCGACTCAGTTCGGTCCGAATGAGGACTTTGATGCCTATCCAAGGGACTTTGAACGCGATGAAAAACTCGCAAAAGAAGCAGGGGTAGATTATGTGTTTTATCCGGATGTAAGGGAGATGTATCCAAAAGAAATGTCTATTTCCGTTTCTGTTCAAAAACGAGTGGATGTTTTGTGTGGAAGCAAACGGGAAGGGCATTTTGACGGTGTGGCCACCGTTTTGATGAAATTGTTTAATATCGTTAATCCCGATCAAGCGTATTTTGGAATGAAGGATGCACAGCAAGTCGCAGTCGTAGACGGGCTTATTCATGATTATAACTTCCCGATTGAACTTGTTCCGGTGGAAACGGTTAGAGAAGAAGATGGTCTTGCGAAAAGCTCAAGAAATGTTTATTTGACAGAGCAGGAAAGAAAAGAAGCCCCTGCGCTATATGCTAGTTTGCAGGCGGCAAAAGAGCGGATCGGTCAAGGGGAGCAAAACCCCCAAGCCATTCTTTCTTTTGTAAAAAACTATATTGAGACACATACATCGGGAATTATTGATTACGTTCAAATTTACTCTTATCCGCAATTGACAGAGATGGACAAGCTGGAAGGGAAGTTGATTCTTGCCCTTGCGGTTAAATTTTCAAAAGCTCGTCTAATTGATAATATCACATGGACTGTATAATGGAGGTTGTCTTATGTTTCGAACGATGATGAATGCAAAAATACACCGTGCAACGGTGACGGAAGCAAATTTAAATTATGTGGGGAGCATCACAATCGATGAAGATATCATCGATGCGGTCGGCATAGCGGAAAATGAAAAAGTGCAAATCGTCAACAATAACAATGGAGCCCGCTTGGAAACATACGTCATTCGCGGTGAACGTGGAAGCGGTGTAGTTTGCTTGAACGGAGCCGCTGCCCGCCTTGTTCAACCGGGCGATGTTGTCATCATCATTTCTTATGCTCTCGTTGCAGAAGACAAAGTGGCCAACCATGAACCTACTGTGGCGATCATGGGGGAAAACAACCGTATTCAACAATTGATTAAACAGGAGCCAGCTGGTACAATTCTTTAAGAACGTGTATATGAAAGCCCCGTATTTTTCGGGGCTTTCATATACGCATCAAATGAATCGTCATGAAGAATATGAGGAAGCCAATGATTCTTTCTGACGATTCATTTGATAAAGAAAACTTCCATCAGTGGGGGGCTTTCCTGCCCGTTAATGCGGGATAAAAAGATTCATAAAGTTGAGAAAGACCTTTCCGTACATGCCCATGTTTATCGGGAGTGTTGGCGAAAAGGTCTGTTTCATTTTCAATGTCAAACGTTTTCTCATACATACACAACTCACGCTGATTCATACTACAATTAAGAGATGAGTGAGGTGATAATCGTGAACAAGCGATTTGTTGTGATAGATTTAGAAACAACCGGTCATTCACCTAAACAGGGGGATAAAATCATTCAGCTGGCTGCCGTGATAGTAGAAAACGGAAAAATCGTCGAACGATTTTCGAGTTTTTTAAATCCATCCATGCCTATCCCTGCTTTTATCGAGCAATTGACCAATATTCACGATGATATGGTAAAAGATGCTCCTTTCTTTGAGCAGATTGCTCCCCATGTACTGAAGCTCCTGGATGAAGCATATTTTGTCGCACACAATGTCACGTTTGATTTGTCATTTTTGCAAGCAGAATTAAACGAATCCGGATATGGGACTTTGTATAACTCCACGATTGATACGGTAGAATTGGCCCGGATGTTATTACCGACAGCTGAGGGCTATAAGCTGAGCCAATTGGCAGACGATTTAAATCTTAATCATGAAAACCCGCATCAAGCGGACAGCGATGCTGAAGTAACAGCCTATGTGCTTTTGGCTCTTCTTGAAAAACTGCAAACCTTGCCGCTTGTCACATTAAAACAGCTATATGCCCTGTCTCTTCATCTTAAAAGTGAGATTAGTGAGCTGATTGAAGAAATCATGGAAGAAAAAGAAGCCGTTTTAAAGGAAAATGAGCAAGCCTTTCATCTCATCCATGGCGTTGCCTTAAAAAAGAAACCGCCTCTTGACGAAAATCTAGAGGAACAGTTATATTCCTTTGAGGAATTTCACGAAATGAAAGAAGAGTCTTTTACCAAGGCACTTCCCCATTACGAGAATCGCCCTATGCAGGAGTCGATGATGAAGATGGTCAATGAGGCTTTATCGACTCACCAGCATGCTTTAGTCGAGGCTGGTACAGGAACAGGAAAAACATTGGGTTATTTAATCCCGTCTGTTTTTCATGCAAAACAGCAACAAAAACCGGTCATTGTTTCTACCCATACGGTATCTTTACAACAGCAAATTATGGACCGTGATGTTCCAATTTTACGGAAATTGATTCCTTTTTCTTTCCAAGCGGCTATTTTAAAAGGGCGTCATCATTATTTGAATTTAAGAAAATTTATAAACTGGTTAAAAGAAAGAGAAACTAATTACGATGCTATTTTATCCAAAGCAAAAATTCTTGTTTGGTTAACGGAAACGGATACGGGTGATATTGATGAAATCAATTTGCCTTCAGGAGGAAAGCTGTTTTGGGAACGTATTAACGAAGACCATCCTTCGCCCCTGGATTTTCGCTACCCGTGGGTGAAGTTTTCTTTTTATGAACGAGCCAGAAAGCGCGCAGATGAAGCCCATCTTGTTGTTACTAATCATCGTCTGTTATTTATGGATTTGATGAGCACCCAATCGCTTCTTCCTGATTATGACAATGTGATTATGGACGAAGCCCATCATATTGCAGGGATTGCAGGGGAACAGTTCGGTGTCCAAATTGATTATTTTCAAATAAATTCTTTATTGTCTCGCATTGGCACATTAGAGAAGGATGGTTTGTTCAAAAATGTAAAGGAAATAGTCGAAAAAGCTTCTTTTTCGACCGTACCTAACGTATATCAACTTCATCTCCTCATAAAGGACCTTCAAACTGAGTTGGACGATTTATTTCGTTTTATTCATGCGTTTGTATCAAAACGAGTGAAAACCGAAGAAGCGGGACGCCTCAGCTTTTATTGGAATAAGAAAACCATGAATGATCCTGGCTGGTTTGGTGTTCGCGAATTGGCAGCAAGAGTACAATTTTTACTGCATGATTTTTTACATGAATTTGATCAACTAAAAACGGCACTCGAACAGCTGAAAGTAGAATTAACTAGAAAAGAGCAAGGGGTCTTCTCGGATTTTTACGAGACTTGTGAAGAGGTGGAACAAATTAAGGTAAAGCTTCATCATTTGTTGCTTTCTGAAAGAGAAGAGGAAGTCACCTGGTTTGAAATAGAGCCTAAGGGAGCTGCCAATGCGGCCTTTCTATACAGCCAGCCAATCAATATAAGCGAGCATTTGGCAGACTTATTTTTTGCGAAGAAGAGAAGTGCGGTTTTAACCTCGGCTACCTTAACCGTTAATCGTTCTTTCGATTATATGATACGGGAACTTGGTCTTTATGATTTTCAGCCGCTTCAGCTGACGGTTCCATCACCTTTTGATTATTATAAACAGGCTAAAATTTTGATTCCACAGGATATGCCGTCGATTAATGCAGTTTCTTTAGAGGAGTATAGTATGATTTTAGCAGAGAGAATCATTGATATTGCTTCCGTCACAGAAGGCAGGATGCTCATTTTATTTACCTCCTATGACATGCTGAAAGAAACGTATTCCTATGTCAAAGAATTGAACCAGCTAGACGAATATGTACTCTTAGGCCAGGGAGTCTCAAGCAGAAACCGCACTCGACTTTTAAAAGACTTCATTCAATTTGAAAAATCCATTTTATTTGGAACGAGCAGCTTTTGGGAGGGAATTGATATACCGGGCCATCATTTATCTTGCTTGGTTATGGTACGTTTACCGTTCTCGCCTCCAAATGAACCGGTCATGGCAGCTAAAACCGCTAAACTCAAGCAAGAAGGCTTGAATCCATTTATGGAACTTGCTTTGCCGCAAGCTATCATTCGATTCAAGCAGGGGTTTGGCCGCTTGATTCGTACGAAGAATGATCGAGGAATCATGTTTGTGTTGGATAATCGCATTTCAACGACACAATACGGAAAATACTTTTTGCGCTCTCTCCCTCTGATGAACATAAGTGAAAAGCCATTTGACCAGTTATTAGGGGAATTAAAAGAGTGGTGGGTACATTCTAGTAGTATGGAGCGATGAAGATGTTCAAAAAGCTGTTTATAATCTTCTTAGCTTGTCTTTTTTGTCTTAACATGGAAAAAATCGTACAGGCAAGTAAGATTGAAAATATCGAGTTTGAGCTGAGCGAAGATGAGGCCGTTTTAACATTTTTTCATTTGTCAAAAGGAGAAGCCGCTTTAATGGTGGACGGCCACGGTCATTCTATTTTAATTAACACAGGCCATGCTTCTGCTGAAAAAGAACTATTTAGCATGCTCGACTTATTTCAAGTAAAAAAGCTGGATACGATTATAGTGACAAGACAGGAAGAGGGGTATGATGACAATCTAGAGTCTCTTTTTAAACAATTTTCACCTAAAACCATCTATGTTCCTTCTTCTTATACAAATGCTCTCCCTTTTTTAAAATTGGTCAAATGGAAAAAAGGAGATCGCCAATTGTTTGGTAAAAGGTTAATGATACAAGTTCTGAATGAAGAACAAGAAGAGACTCCTTCAATAGATTTATCCATTAAGTATGGAGAAAATCATATTTTCTATATGACGAATTATTCGAAACATAAAGAGGAACAGCTGTTGAAGGAAAAATTAGAAGATGTGAATGTCGTCAAAATGCCCAACCTTTCGAAGGGAGAAGCTTTATCGGAAAAACTGGTAGAGCATATGGATCCACAAACAGCCATTTTTACGGCCCCTAAAGACCTTCAACACGGCAGCCAATTTATTGAATATTTGTATGAACTATGGATTGATGTTTACTTTGTCCATCAAATGGGGACAGTTTCAATGAAGATGAACGATACCCATTATGAAATCATCACTTTTCCGGTCTCGGAATATAAGTAACGAGAAGCTGATTTTAAGACGCAAAAAAAAAGCAGCTGTATAAAGCTGCAAATGGATGGTGCGGGGCAGGAAGTATATATAGTAGTTTTTTTAAAGGTCTTGATTTTGTGTAATCATCATGCGACTCCTTGCCGCATGTGTAATTATATTGTGGCCAAAGCAAGAGGGGTTATGACTAACAATTTTGGGAAGGAAATCGAGGAGGATTAAGATGGAAAGCAGAATTCAAGTATTATCAACGGTTCGTGTTCAAAACTCTCCGGATTTATACAAGCTGGTGGATAGTTTAAATCGCACCTTAAAAAAACAGGATCTAATGTTCGGACTGGCATTGGATCAAAATGACAAGGACAAAGCCATCTTCACCATTTACCGTACATAAGAAAAGAAAAGCGAAACGAGCCCGCTTAGCTCCATAGGAAATTGGAGCTTCTGAGAAGGAGTCGCTTTTTGACTCCGCAGGAAGAAGCGAAATGACCGTAGGAGCTGGCTCGTGCAGCTAGACAAAAAGAAAAGCGGAGGCGACCGGTTAGCCCCGATAAGCACTGGCAGTTTTCATAGCGAAGGCGCTCTTTGCCTTCGAAATGAAAATTGAAGTGACTCGAGGGGCTGGGAGCCGCAGCCGGACAAGAAGAAAAGCGGAGGCTTCTGTTCAATCTTGAGAGACATTGGAATTCAATACAATCTATTAATTAAAAACAAGGAACGATGAGCATGAAAAAATGGGGAATCATTATTTCATTATTTTTAATTTTGGTGGGATTAGGGGCATCCAACCTCTATTTAAAAGCGCTTCAGCCAAAACGTGATGCCGAAAAACAAGCGGTGCAAAAGGCAAGAGAAGCCTACGATTTAGCGGAAGTCAGCAGCACTGACACATACTATGGATCCCATACGTACTATATCGTAAAAGCAAAAGATAAGAAAAATGAAAAAGTTATTGTTTGGGTACCTAAAAATGAGAAAAAACATGATATGATAGTAAAGAAAGAAAGTAGTGGAGTATCACGAGACAAAGTGATATCCATTGTACAAAAAGAGCGAAGCCCTGAAAAAATTAAATCAATTCGCTTAGCCATGGAAAACAAACTTCCAATGTGGGAAGTCACATATATAGACGAAAAAAACAGTTTTACATACTATTATGTGGATTTCCAGACAGGTGAATTTTTAAAACGTTACAGCATGTATCAAACTTCATAGTGACTTCAGTGCCAGCGACGCTGCTTTTTTGTACGATTCTTAACATTAATAAAAAGTCATACGTTAATGCCTTTAGGGGGAAATCAAGATGAAATTAGCAAAACGTGTATCAGCTTTAACACCTTCATCCACATTAGCGATTACAGCGAAGGCTCAAGAATTGAAAGCAGCCGGTCATGATGTCATTGGCTTAGGCGCAGGAGAACCAGACTTCAACACTCCAGAGCACATTTTGGAAGCCGCAGCTAAAGCAATGAATGAAGGCCACACAAAATACACGCCGACTGGCGGTTTAGCTTCTTTAAAAGAGGCAATCATCAAAAAGTTTGAACAAGATCAGGGCTTGGCGTTTACACCGGCTGAAGTCATTGTATGCTCAGGTGCTAAACACGCTCTTTATACGTTGTTCCAAGTAATATTGGACGAAGGGGATGAAGTCATCATCCCGACTCCTTATTGGGTAAGCTATCCGGAGCAAGTAAAATTGGCGGAAGGCGTCCCCGTATATATAGAAGGACGTGAAGAAAACAGCTTTAAAATTACACCAGAGCAATTGGAAGAAGTGATTACGGATAAAACGAAAGCCGTCATCATTAACTCTCCAAGCAATCCTACCGGTATGTTATACACGCGTGAAGAGCTTCAAGCACTGGCCGAAGTATGCATAAAGCATGATATTTTAATCGTATCAGATGAAATTTATGAGAAGCTTGTGTACGATGGCAATGAGCATGTGTCAATTGCTCAGCTGTCTCCTGAATTGAAAGAAAAAACGATTATCATTAACGGGGTTTCTAAATCTCATTCCATGACCGGCTGGCGTATTGGCTATGCGGCAGGAAATAAAGAGATCATTAAAGCCATGACGAACTTGGCAAGCCATAGTACGTCTAATCCGACATCCGTTGCTCAATATGCGTCAATCGCGGCGTACAACGGAACACAGGAACCGGTTGAAATGATGCGCCAAGCGTTTGAAGAGCGTTTAAATATTATTCATGAGAAATTGATTCAAATCCCGGGCTTTTCATGCATTAAACCGCAGGGCGCCTTCTATTTATTCCCGAATGCTATTGAAGCAGCCAAGTTGACTGGATTTGAAACAGTGGACGCATGGGTAGAAGCTATTTTAGAAGAAGAAAAAGTCGCGCTGGTACCAGGTTCAGGATTCGGTGCTCCTGAAAATGTACGTTTATCATATGCGACATCTTTAGACGTGCTGGAAAAAGCGATCGAACGCATTCAAAACTTTATGACCAATCATATGAACTAATCAATTAGGGGAAAGTACTAAAAGTACTTTCCCCTAATTGATATATTGGAAAAGCTGATTCTCACTTGTGATTCTAAGATGTGAATTGTATAATAAAAAAGATTGTACATATCAAGCAAGGTTTTTGTAAGGTTTTGGAGGGATTATCATCGTGAAAATAACGATTTCAGAGGCAAGCAAATATGTGGGCAAAGAAGTAACAATCGGCGCATGGCTTGCGAATAAACGTTCAAGTGGTAAAATTGCATTTTTACAATTACGTGACGGTTCAGGCTTTATGCAAGGTGTTGTTGTAAAAGCTGAGGTTCCGGAAGAGGTTTTTCAAACAGCGAAAAGCGTGACGCAGGAATCATCTATTTATGTAACAGGTGTCATTCGTGAAGATGAGCGTTCACCATTTGGATATGAATTAACGGTAACCAACTTAGAAGTCATTCATGCTGCTGTGGATTATCCAATTACCCCAAAAGAACATGGAACAGAATTTTTGATGGACCATCGTCATTTATGGCTGCGTTCTAAACGTCAGCATGCAGTCATGAAAATTCGTAACGAAATCATTCGTGCGACTTACGAGTTCTTTAATGAAAATGGTTTCACAAAAGTGGATCCGCCGATTTTAACGGGCAGCGCTCCTGAAGGGACAAGTGAATTATTCCATACCAAATACTTCGATGAGGATGCCTACCTTTCTCAAAGCGGTCAGCTTTATATGGAAGCAGCGGCAATGGCTCTAGGAAAAGTATTTTCATTTGGCCCGACATTCCGTGCGGAAAAATCGAAAACTCGCCGCCATTTAATTGAATTCTGGATGATTGAGCCGGAGATGGCATTTTATGAGTTCGAGGATAACTTAAAAGTTCAAGAAGAGTATGTTTCTCACGTGGTTCAATCTGTGTTGAAAAATTGCTCATTGGAATTAACAACTTTAGGGCGTGATATATCGAAGCTTGAGCAAATTAAAGCACCGTTCCCGCGCATCACGTATGATGATGCCATTGAGTTTTTACAAGAAAAAGGCTTTACGGATATTCAATGGGGTGACGACTTCGGTGCACCACATGAAACGGCTATCGCTGAAAGCTATGATAAACCGGTATTCATCACACATTATCCGACATCTTTAAAACCGTTCTATATGCAGCCAGATCCAAATCGTGATGACGTAGTATTATGCGCCGATTTGATTGCTCCAGAAGGATATGGAGAAATTATTGGCGGTTCTGAGCGTATTCATGATATGGACTTATTGGAACAGCGCCTAAAAGAGCATAATTTATCACCAGACGCTTATAAATGGTATTTGGAACTTCGTCAATATGGTTCAGTACCGCACTCAGGATTCGGCTTAGGTTTAGAGCGTACTGTAGCATGGATCAGCGGTGTCGAGCATGTTCGTGAAACGATTCCGTTCCCGCGTCTTTTAAATCGCTTATATCCGTAACATAAGAAGGTAATAAAAGAGAATGTGTCAAAAGGATAAAATCACCCCTCTTGACACATTCTCTTGAAAGGCCCCGTCATGAAAATCCAGCAAGATTAAGGGTTTCGTAACGGGGCCTTTCAATGAAAATCCATTTTGTAATTCATTAGAAGCTCATGGGAAATCCATTTTTACATAGGCCGAGAAAATTTATTTTCTCGGCCTTATGCTGTCATGTTTAAAAAAGCGTGAATATGAAAATAAAGTTTTTACTCATGTTAAATAATTTATGTCCGGTTATAAGAGAATGGTTAGGAATAACATCATCTGCCGTGATATACTGAATTGTGAGGTGTTCCATTATGGATAAAGAGAAATTCATTGAGTGGATGGAGCAAGGAACGGTTTCCATTCCGAAGTTATTAATGACCCATTATGCGAAAATGGGTTTAAACGAAACTGAGCTGATGACCCTTCTTCATATTCATATGGCTCTCGAAGGCGGAAACGCGTTTCCAACGCCTGAGGAAATTTCAAGTCACATGAGCATCTCGACAGGAACGTGTATGGAAGTGTTAAGAGGTCTTCTTCAACGAGGGTTTTTAGCGATTGAACAACACAATCAAGCTTCTTTTATTACAGAACGATATACGTTAAAGCCGCTATGGGAAACATTGATCCACAGCCTTTTTAAAGAGAGTCAGCAGGATAAACAAGAGCAGCAAGTTCAGCTTGAAGTAAATTTATATACAGTATTTGAAAAAGAATTTGGTCGTCCGCTCTCCCCATTTGAATGTGAAACGTTAACGATGTGGCAAGACCAGGATCACCATGATCCGATCATTATTAAGGCAGCCCTTCGTGAAGCAGTCATGTCCGGAAAGTTGAATTTCCGCTACATCGATCGCATTTTATTTGAATGGAAGAAGAACGGGATTAAGACCATCGAGCAAGCGCGGAGCTACGGCCGCAAATTTCGCCAGCATCAACAACCAAAGAAAAGTACAAGTGAACAACCGGTCCAAAACCCAACTATCCCATTTTTCAATTGGCTCGAACAATAACCTTCATGAACGTAAATCATTGGACATGGGGAAAAAGTATCCATGTTTAATGATTTACGCAGTGACTACAGCCTTATAAAGAGAATGACAGTAAAACGAGGGGGCAGCAATCCTCTCGTTTTTTTAGCTTTATATTTGTTATAATGGTTTACTGGTATGGTATTTTTGCATATAGAATAGATGAAAGTTAAGGTGAGACAAAGGATGTTGACATTAAAAGAAATTCGTCATTGCTTAGATTCGATGGCGGACATGTTTCCTGATGCGCATTGCGAGCTTAATCATGAAAATCCGTTTGAGTTGGTCATTGCAGTTTTGTTGTCTGCCCAATGTACAGACGTTCTTGTGAACAAAGTGACCAAAAATCTTTTTCAAAAATATAAGAAACCTGAAGATTATTTGTCTGTATCGGAAGAAGAACTTCAACAAGATATTCGTTCCATCGGTCTATATCGGAACAAGGCTAAAAATATCCGTAAACTTTGCCAAATTTTATTGGATGAATATAGCGGGGAAGTACCTCCCGATCGAGATGAACTGACGAAGCTTCCGGGAGTAGGGCGCAAAACGGCCAATGTCGTCGTATCGGTCGCATTTGGGATTCCTGCTATTGCCGTTGATACACATGTAGAAAGGGTCAGCAAGCGATTAGGGATTTGCCGCTGGAAAGATTCCGTCCTTGAAGTGGAGAAAACATTAATGCGCAAAATTCCGCAAGATGAATGGTCTGTCACTCATCACCGTTTGATTTTCTTTGGACGGTACCACTGTAAAGCTCAGTCACCTCAGTGTCATGTGTGTCCGCTTCTTGAGTTTTGCCGAGAAGGGAAAAAACGAATGAAGGAGAAGGGGAGAAGTGAATAACATCATAGTAAGCATTCCTCGTCTATTTCAACATCCTTTATTTTTTACACAAAGGGAAATTGAAATCCAAGAGATAGGGGCTTTTGATGAAACTTTAAAGGATATGGCACTTCTGTATGATTTGCTTCATGAAGTAAATAGGGAAGCATGTGATAAGCCCTGGGAAGAGCAGGAAATATATGTACCGCACATATTTGAGCATTGGAAGAAAGAAAAAGGTGAGATCGCAGAGTATTTTAAAAAGCGTGATCGAAACCGGGCATTACAGCCAATGGTCCTTTCATTGGGACATTTCATTAGCGCAGTATTTTGGATAAACAGCGTTCCTGTTCCATCATTAAGTAATCTTACAGAAGAGATTCAAACATTACCTTACAAGCCAATGAATGCAGGGGAGCGGATTGGCTTTTTACTTGACCAACCAAACCAATACCATTCATATGTTCAGCTCGGTGAATTGTATCAAGAGCTGGAAAAGATTTATTATAAACTGCTTACCATGAAAAAACGGACCTCTCAATTTTGATTGAGAGGTCCGTTTTTTGATTAATTGGCAGGATCAGGGTTAACTCCTACATTCCCCAGAGGGTTGTTCGGCTGCTGATTTTGCCCTTGATCTGGAGTTGGCGGGACAGAAGGCTGCTGAGGCTGTTCCCCTGAAGCAGGAGGGGTTTCTGTTTCCTCACCTTCATCTTCATCTTCCGGCGTATTGCCGTTACCATTACCATTACCATTATTGCCATTATTGCCATTGCCATTATTGCCGTTACCATTACCTGGATTGTTCTCCTGGCCAGGCGGTAATTCATTATTGCCATTATTTTCGTCTTCTTCTTCCTCTATTTCTTGATTATCCTCCGGCTCTTCTGGTCCGCCAGGAATCGTTACAGATGTAGAAGAAGAACTGCTGGCACCTTCGCTGACAGCCGTGACGGTAAATCTATAGGTCGATCCAGGATTAGGGTTTGGTATCGTTACGGATGTATCATTCGTTGTGGCAATCGTTTGTGAACCGCCGCCATCAATAGATAAAGATACCTGGAACGACACATCATCACGTTTATCGTCAGGGTAAGACCAATTCACATAAATATGATTGGTTGTCGGATCAAAGTTTGCGGATAAGCCGCTTGGTCTATTGATTTCTTTCTTTTTATAACGTGTAGATACTTTCGTCGGTCTTGTTCCTTTTACAAAGTATTCCGTTGAAACAAGGCTATTCGGTGTATACTCGCTCGCTAACCGAATCGGATGTGAACCTTTTTCGATTTTAGCTGTTACAACACTATCAGGACGTTCAAAGTCGCCAGAACTTTTTCCTTCAGAAACATGGCTCATGACTTTTCGGAAAATTTCCTTGGCTAGCCCTTTTTCCCGATCACTGTAGATGTAATTGTTTTCCGTCGTTTTTTCATATCCTGTCCAAACGGCTAATGTATACTTTGGTGTAAACCCTGCAAACCAAATATCCGGAACACCACCGCTTGGAATGTTATATTGATTTCTCGCTTGTTTTGAGAAGTTCGTTGTTCCTGTTTTCCCAGCTATTTCTAATCCCGGGATGCGGGCAGAACGTCCTGTTCCATCTTCAACAACGGATTCCATCATGGATGTGACCATGAAAGCTGTGTAATCTTTCATGGCAACTTTCGGTTTTGGTTTTAAATCCATCTCCGTACCGTCAGTAAACTTCACTTTTGTGACGGTATGGGGCTTAATGTAAACTCCATTATTACCGAATGCACTGTATGCCCCTGCAAGCTGCATCGGTGTGACCCCATGTTCAAATCCACCAATGGAATAGGATTCCGGAATCTCTTTTTCTAATGGAATTCCTAAACCAACTGCAAAGTCACGGGCACGGTCAGCACCTGCTTCTTGAAACGCTTTTAACGCAGGAATGTTACGGGAGTCTGCCAGTGCATCACGGGCGGTCATCCAGCCTTTATGGCGGCGGTCATAGTTGTTGATCGGTGTACCGTTTGAGTACGTATATGGTTCATCATTGATGGGCTCAGCCGTAGACCATTTTAAATACTCGACTGCCGGACCGTAATCCAAAATTGGTTTGATGGCAGATCCAGGCTGTCTCGGGAAATCGGATGCAAAGCTTAGACCACGGGCTACGCGATTGCGTCCTCCACCAACGGCCTGCACTTCACCGGTTTTTGTATCCGTCAGGACGAAGCCGGTTTGGAGATTATCATTTGGCCAGTTGATAATGTCATTGCTGTTCAGCAATTTTTCAACATATTCTTGTGCTTCTGGATCTAATGTTGTATGGATCTCAAGACCTGCCGAGAACACGTCCATATCTGTCTTTTTCTTTACTTCATCAATTACTTCGTCAACAAATGCGCTGTATTTTTCTCCATCTTCATCCACATTTGTACGTAATGTAGATTGAACAGGCACTTCTTTCGCCTTTGCTGCTTCTTCCTCTGTAATAAATCCGTGCTGAGCCATTAAGCTCAAGACAATGTTACGGCGTTTTGTCGCTGCTTCTGGATTAGCATAAGGGTTGTAAGTGCTTGGTGCTTTTGGCATTCCCGCTAACATGGCCGCTTCATGCAATTCTAGCTTATCGAGTTCTTTCCCATAAAAATATTCAGCGGCTTTTGCTACACCGTGTGCTTTTTGTGCAAAGAAAATTTTATTGAGGTACATTTCCAAAATTTTCTGTTTTGAATATTTTTGTTCCAATTGAAACGCGAGCCACATTTCTTGCACTTTTCGTTTCACTGTCTTATCAGGCGATAAGAAAGAGTTTTTGACAACCTGCTGAGTGATCGTACTTGCACCCTCAGATCCGAAGCCTTCCTTAAAGTTGGCAATGACAGCGCCGCCGATACGGTATAAATCGATACCATGATGTTTATAAAAGCGGACATCTTCCGTTGCGATAAACGCGTCTTTTACCACTTGAGGAATTTCCTCGTATGTAACCAGTGTCCTTCTTTCTACGCCCAGTTCCGCGATTTGATCACCGTTTTTATCGTATACTTTCGATGATACGGGATCTGCGAGCAGGGATTCGTCGATTTTCGGTGCTCCGCTTATAAAAGCAAAGAACGTCGCTCCTCCTGCAACCATTCCAATGATTCCCAAAAGAAGGAAAGCAACAATAATTTTCCGGAACAAGCCTCCTTTTCTCTTTTTGTCCTTAGGCTGCTTTGCTTTGTGTTTATTTTGAACTTGATTTTGTCTTCTTCGTTCTTCACGAGAAGTGTAATTCTCTGACATAAAACACTCCTACCTTTCAACAGATGTAAGAGAATGATTCCGTAAACATATATATCATACTCTTAAAAGTACAATTTATCTATAATTTTAATGTAATCTATTCGAGGATGTAAGCCAATTTGTATCAAATGCCCCTTTTTTTCGACGTCATTTTTCGGGATGGATTTACGTCCTCCTTCTTTTATTTGGTCCCAATACGGAAATAAATTCTTTGCTTCAAATAAGTATAGTTCTTGTACAGAAGTGAACATTAATATGACGAAACAGATTCCATTTTGTTTCACTACTTGCTTCATATGATTGATTTGATGCTCATGAAAGTTTTGCAATGGAAAAGAAGTTTTGTTCTTTGTTTCTTTTGCTTCAAAATCTAGATAGAGACCTTTGTACACCCCATTATAATCGGTAGTGGAGGCTTGTTTGAAGTAGGCTTCTTTAATGACCGCTGCACTCCGTTTCGGATAATCAACATTCACGATTTGAACGGGTGTAGGTTTTTTATGGATCACTGCAATTCCGTGTGTAAGATAAAAATCATTTGTCTCATTTAAATCCTCTTCAAGCATCATGCCGCGATTACTATACGTGTTCTGTTGGCGTGACATCTTCTTGTTCGTTTGTGCTGGCTGATATTTTTTCCCGTTTGGATAACGAATCACCGGCACCCACCTCCCTTTGATGACAACCCATCAAAAATATATATTATATAATAGCAAAAATCATCAGGAAATGGACCGATAAAATGAAGTCAGAAAAGACTGAACTTCGTATGAATATGAGTGAACGGACCTATACTAACATTAGAATTTACCATTTTGTTCAATATATGACAGTTTGGTGAAGAGAATCATCAATTACACATTCAATTGCCGACGGTTCAAAAGTAGGAAAAGCCATTTCTTAGAAAAGAGCCATAAAGCAAAAATATAATACATCTAAGGAAAGAAGGGAGCAAAGATGGATTCCGGGCAATTGCCTTTACAAAAAGAAGAACGGGTCATCCTCCGACAAATTCAACAAAGAACGGCAAAAGCGAACATGGATAACATTTCCCGTACAGAATCTTATGCAAACTTCTATCGTCGACATCCCGAAATAAGATGGTCCTTTTTAGCAAGCATGGTTTCTCGGAATGCCGGATGGAACATGTGTGATTTGGAAGGGAAATGGATGCCGCTTACATTAGATGCCTATACAAGGGCTATTTTATTTTTAACTTATGAGCGGGCGAACTGGTTGATTTTTGCGGATGCGTATCCTCAGCTGCTCCTTTATGAATATTCTCTATTACATGGAAAGCCTTATTTTCATTTGCTTCCATATTGGCGAACATCTCCGTTTGTTCAAAAGGAATGGTTTCTTTTTTGGCACGAACGAAATGAACAAAGACTCCTCACATCTCTCATTATCAATGAACAAAATGTTATCCAAAAACCGGTAATGGATCATCCGTTTTATAAAAAGAAGGTATTTCACTCATTTATGTTTAAATTTCAAGATTGGCTGCACTTCAGCTCCGTGATTTTTCCTACATTGCAAGGGGAGATATTTGGTTGTTCTGTTCATGACTTTTGGAATAAAACGAAGCGGATTGAGCTTGGGAAAAAATTGAGTCTTCTCCTTTTTGAACCGTCGTTATACCCTCGTTTTTTGGAATTTTCCCATCAAGTTGCACATACAGGCTCCCGTGTGGATTATGAACGGTACATGGCAAATAGAAATACAAGGGATACGCCTTTTTTAAGAATAACCTATCCAGTTATTGCGCATCATCAATCTGATGGAAATGAATGGAGAGCTTCTAACCGACAAATTAAAAGATGGTTCAAGTCCGCGCCGTTTCCTGAAAAGGCAAATGTGACGGAATGGTATAAAGAAAAGCAAATGCAGCTGAGGCTTTTAATACAATTGGAGCAATATATTCGACACATAGGCAAGAGAGGCAAATAGGGGCTATTTTGTACGCTAAAAGTGAATGAGAAGAAAACTGAAGAGAACATCCATTTTCTCTTCAGTTTTCTCTTTGCTTCATGCACATGAGTCAAAATCAACACTAGATTTTAACTTAGCCTTGGTTAAAAAAAGCTGCCTTATTCGCATAGAGGCAATTTGACAATAACCAAGTCCTAAGACTGGTTTATTAAGTAGACGGACGATTTGGTCCGTTCAATTTTTTGTCGCCGTACCCCTTTGTATCTGTCACTTGCTGATTTTGCTTCTCTTGCATCTTTTGTTCTAGGTTATTATTATTCGACTTTCGCATTGTGCCACACCTCCTCATCACTATTGTTTGCTGACAAACGGTTTTCATTCTTATTAGAAAATATCGAACCATTTTTTTATGACGCATTATAACTTTCTTTGACGAATAAAAACTAGTTTTGTCAAAGGTGAAGGTAGGATGTACAGGAAGGGAGAATCAGTATATTAAATAAAAATGTGGAGGGGATTTTCATGAAAGAGCAATGGGTCGGGAAGATGGAAATGCTGGATTTGTTGGATGCTGTTTTAGGTGATTTGGAAACAGTGGAACAAGAAATTTCCACCAAAATTGATGAAGTTGTCTCTTTACATGAACATACTCAGAGAGAAAGCCTTCGATCGATTGAACATGCTATAAGTGAAATCGAAAATGTGACATTGGCACTGCAAGGACAATCCGATAAGCGAGAATGGAGAAGTCACACAGGAGAGGCCATTCTGCGAACGGTTTAATTTTTCATGATACAATAGCATCGTAGAGGTGACGGAAATGAATGAATATAAAGAAGAGCTTCTCTCATTGACAAATAAAATGCTGCAGTATAATGAAGAGGCGTTCAAACGATTAGAAGAGAATAAGGAAGAGGAACCATCAGATACTTTTTTTTATCAGCAGATCAAACCATATGTTGATGTTTTTGATGAACAAGTCCATCGCTGGAGTGTCGTGTGCGAGAGATGGATTAAAGATACACAGCCGAAATATATTCATAAACAGCAAATCGAAACAGCTGCAGACAATCTTCAGCAAGTCGTTTTACAATCTTTTTATGTAAGCTCAAGAAACGTAAGAATCAAAAAAATGATTCATGCCAACAAATATACCCTTACATCCATTTTGGAATCTTTTCAATAAGCTCTGTTAAATATTTTTCACGAATGAGTTAAAAATAAGCGACAATCAACGTCGTTATTTAACACGGACTTTCAATAAAAGTGAAGATCTCCTTTCAGAAAGGGTTATCCCATAAGTTCAGAAAAGGGAGATAATATGGGTTTTAAACTGAAATGAACCGTCAAGCAACTATCTGGTTTTACTGGATTTCTCATGACGGTTCATTTTCAGGAGGGTGAATCAACCGCATGGTTTCCATGCGGTTGATTCACCCTCTTTTGGGTTACTCTTCTACTACTTTAATCGATACTGGAGGGGTGTTTTCACTTGCTACAGGCTCAATGTCTAGTACAGCTTGTTGATGACGTTTTGCTTGAGCTTGCTGGCCATGCTTTGGACTTTCTGGCTCATGACCTTTTTGTTTATGATTAAAGTTTTTTCCGCGTCCCATGAAAATCGACCTCCTATAAAAATGATGTGACTACATTTTTAATATGAGATTTTTAAGCTGTTTTATCCCTCATTAACAGGGAGTAAGACTTCGATTTTAAGATTTGGGATTGATTTTACAATTTTAATGGAAATAAAAAAGAGGGCGAATGACAGGAAATCCTGTTTCATTCGTCCTCTTATAACACTTAAGCTTTTTCCTCTAAGATTGAAAAATAGGGCTTTTCAGCACCATTTAATTCCAATTCACGAATTAACTGCTTGTACTCCGTGATTGAAATTTCACCCCTTAAATATTTCTGCTGTGCAAAGTCTAGTAGTTCATTTCCATCTTCGGGCTCATACTGCTTAAAAGCAATAAATTTGTTTCGAAGTTCATTTACACTCATGGAAATCCCCCCTAATCCCCCAATTACTATAATTTTATCATGATTTTGAGAGGATGCTTTTATTTGAAAAATTTAGACTTCCGACAAATTGTGACAAAAATGTGACATTTTTTCTGGATTTAATAAATTTATCTTTGTTAAAGTTTTTTCTCTAATTAGGGAACTCAAGTTTAAAATCGTTTGGTTTTTATGTTTTTATGGAAAATGGGCCGTCATTTAACTCTTGGCATTCAAAGTTTCCATCATGGTCCATTTTACGTGGATGAAGGGAAAGGGATGATTTGCCCCTTTCCCTTCATCCATATACACCTATTTTTTCTTTGCTCATACAATAAAGAAGAGATGTAAGATCAGGGAGGTTAAAAGGATGATTCCAACACCATATTACGGTACTCAGCTTCAGCGCATGGAGTATCCATATTCATACCCATTTGCCTCGTATCAGCCGTCATTTCCCATGAATCCTTATTGGCCAATGTACGGAGAGCATGGAGCACAAATGGGCAATATGAATATGATGAACCAATTGCCTAACATGCCTTATATGGGGCCGAGACCGCCAATGGCCAATATGTATCCGACTCCATATCCGGCACCTTCACAAAAGGCACAGCCAAAACAAATGCAATCAATCATGTCACAGTTCAAGACATCTGATGGAAATCTGGATATTAATAAAATGATGAATACCGCAGGACAAATGATGAACGCGGTAAATCAACTAAGCGGGATGGTGAAGGGGGTCTCGGGAATCTTTAAGGTATAAGGATTCTCGGGGGATTTGCCCCTTCTTTTTTATTTACTTGCTTACTTACTCTTTTTCTTATGATGCGCCATGATGATAGTGGAATTGTATCACTTTTAAACAAGACGGAGAAATCAACTTTTGAATATCATAAGGGAGCAGGGTACCTAGTTTAATCACGTTTATTTTTTAAAATTTTGCTTATGGTGGAAAATAAGTAAGAAAGAAGGATAATAATCGCTCCTAAGGATGAGATGTATAGCAAAAGAGATATCACAGATTCGTTGGAAAAAATAAATTGATACAGCCAATCCCACCTCGGCAACATAAGCATCACCTCGCTATCTAAAATTCTGGATAGTCCAGTATATGCAAAAGAGGCGTTATCCGGAAGTGGACAAGCATAAGGGGGATGATTTAGGAAGCGGCTGAAATAAAAATACGTTAAATCAAGTTTTTAAACTTTTGCAAAGGTATAGTATAGTAGTAGCTAATTGATAGAAGTACACTACCGTTTACAACTAAAGAAGAGGCTGCTAAAACTATTATTAAAAAAATCGGAATTACAGAATTACAATCCATTCAGTCGCAAGTAAAAGACGGAGTGACAGCAGAGGAAAAACAGGAGATATTGAATAAAGTGGAAAGTAAACTGACAGAAGAAGAGATATTAGCTTTAAAGGTTCTAGCCTATAAAGAGTTGAATCAATAAAGGAAACTTCTATCTACTGTCCGTTAATGAGGATAAAAAATTAGCCTGGATAGATGCAAAAAAGAGAAGGGGTTACCTTCTCTTTTAAATGTCAATTATTTTTTAACTACGTTAGTAGCTTGTGGTCCGCGAGCACCTTGCTCAACTTCGAAAGAAACTTCTTGTCCTTCTTCTAAAGACTTGAAGCCTTCACCTTGGATAGCGCTGAAATGTACGAATACATCGTCTCCGCCTTCAACTTCGATGAATCCAAAACCTTTTTCTGCGTTAAACCATTTAACTTTACCAGTTTGCATTAAAAAATCCTCCTAAAAATGTACTTCTATGTACATATCCATTTTCGACCATCTTACAAATAATAAAAAGATATTGAAAAACTGCAACCTCGCAGAAGATTTAACTTTGCCATCTTCTTTGAAGTTACAGCTCACTTAAATCTTTATTGTATTAAAAGTAAAATGGTTTAAAGCCACTATATCACTTCGCTAGTAGAAAAGCAAATAACGTTCAATATAAAAAGGATATGTGTGAGAATATGCGAATTAAAAATTCAAAATCTTGTTGAAACGAAAAGTGATATGCGATATATTGGTTTTGTGAAAAATAATAACATAAAACCCATTAAACGTTCCTCATTTAGAGATGAAGTGTATGAAACCTTAAAAAAAGCAATTATTATGTTGGAATTCGAACCGGGACAGCGTTTAAACGATAAGGAATTGGCTGAGGACTTTGGAATAAGCCGGACTCCAGTCAGAGAAGCGCTCAAGCGTCTTGAAGATGAGGGTCTTGTACAATCCATTCCTGGCTCGGCCACTCGTGTAGCTCTTCTTGATATAGAGGAGGCAAAGCATGCTTTTACCGTTGTGGCTGTTTTACATTCATTAGCTGCTCGTCTTGCAGTCCCATCATTAACAGAAAGGGAAATAAAAGCACTGGAAACAAGTAATGAAGCTTTACGAATATCACTTGAGCAGCATGATGTGGCAAATGCTATTGAAGCAGACGAAGCGTTTCACGGCGTTTTCTTAAATATAACGGGAAATCCTGAAATTGTGATGGCATTAGAAAGAATCGTCCCTAAGATTCACCGCTTGGAAATATCGCAGTTTGCTTCCATTAAAGGTTTACAATCGGTGGAGCAGCACGAACAGATCATTCTCTCCTGCAAAAAGGGAGATAGCGAAGAAACGGCTCGCCTTGTTGAAGAAAATTGGCTGAGTCTTGGTGAGTTGTTAACATTAAACAAAGATGAGGTGAAATGATTGCGTCCTCTTTTTCTAGGAATTTGTGCAGCTCTTTTCTTTTCATTTACGTTCATTTTGAACCGGGCCATGGAATTATCGGGTGGCAGCTGGATATGGAGTGCTTCACTAAGGTATCTGTTTATGATTCCTTTACTTTTTGTTATTGTAGCCGGAAGAAAGAATTTCCGTCCTCTTTTGCAAGTGATGAAAGAAAATCCCGGAAGATGGGTGCTATGGAGTTTTGTCGGGTTTGGGTTGTTTTATGCACCTTTATGCTTTGCGGCTGCTTATTCACCTGGGTGGCTCATTGCGGGAACATGGCAAATTACCATCATTTCCGGCTCTCTGCTTGCTCCGTTTTTTTATGAAACGATTCAAACCGCAAACGGGACGAAAAAACTTCGGGGGCAGATTCCGTTGAAAGGTCTTACCATGTCTCTCATTATATTATTGGGTGTGGTATTGATGCAGATTGAACAAGCGCAACATATTTCCATGAAAGAATTATGGCTCGGAATCATCCCGGTTATCATCGCTTCTTTTGCGTATCCGCTGGGCAATCGAAAAATGATGGAATTATGCGATAATCGATTAGATGCTTATCAGCGTGTGCTGGGCATGACTTTGGCGAGTCTTCCTGTTTGGCTGTTGCTTTCTGCCTATGGTTTGATGTCAAATGGCCTGCCAAGTAAAGAGCAGACCATTCAATCCGGTTTAGTCGCGATTTGCTCTGGAGTTATCGCAACCGTTCTTTTCTTTAAAGCAACAGACATGGTGAGAGGAGACATGCGAAAACTGGCTTCTGTTGAAGCTACCCAATCCATGGAAGTCCTTTTTACATTCATGGGAGAGTTTCTTTTTCTAGCTGTAATCATTCCAACCCCTTTATCTTGGTGGGGAATGCTGATATTAATGATTGGAATGATTGCACATAGTTATGCTTCAAGAATGGAACCGTTGCCGAAAGCGGAAAAGGTCAGTTTTTGATGGACGACTGAATAAGCGGACAATACTTATTAAAATAAAGAAAGAATGAACCACCCGCGGATAGGAGGGTGGTTCATTCCAATGGAGACATCTTAGAAGGTACTTGTCTTGTGCTTTTGAGCTGTCTCCTGTTTGTATTTTTCCGCCAGCAATTCAAATACTTGATTATAACTGAGGCCGGACTGGGCATTCAAGCGTTTGACTTCCTCCACATTTGTGCTGCTTTTTGGAAAAGATAAGCTGTTCAATAAAAAACACCCCATTTGTTTGATTCTCCATTGCCGATCAGGACGGCCGTTGCTGATAGGAGGTTCTTTATTTAAAATACTGGTTAAACTTTTCATCACGTTTGTGCGTATAATATGGATTTTCTTCTTCAGGACTTTTCGGATCCAGATTTGTCTTAATAACTAATGAAGGGGAAGAAGACGGTTGGGCGTAAAGTCGTTTCCCTGTGCCATGTTTATCTGTCATATTGCTTACACCTCCCTATCTTTAAAGTGGATTTGTTTTAAACACTTTATGTAAAGGAGGCGCTATTTCTAAAGGCTCCCTTTGTTGGCTGGAATTGGGGCTCTACTTCAAACATATTTTCAATGAAATCACAAAAAATAAAGGAGGCAAAAGTGAAAGGGGTGCTTTCAGATGTCCAAAAAGCCAAACAAACCTCAAAAAACCAATATGGAATTTGGAAAAGAATTCACGGGAAAATCAACGAAAACTGAAGTAGGAAACAAGCAAAAGAAAAAATAAGGAGCGTGTACTGATTATGACAAACCGCAATGATAATCGTGAGCGAAGAAATAAATACCCAAACAATAAGCAGCAACCAGAGTTTGCAAAAGAATTCTCCATTCAAAAAGATGCTACACCTGAAGAAAATCCAAAATATGGGAGTAAATCTCATAAAAATTAAAGAATAAGAAGTGTTTAGGGTTTGAGGAGAAATTTTAGGCCTTAGAGAATATTTTAATGAATAAAATCGCCAAAAAAGAGCCGAATTCATTCATCAGCGCCTCTTTATGGCGGTTTTTTTATAATTTTATCTATATACAATTATGATTTTTCGGAAAATTATATTGACAAAAGTTGTTGTTGTGATTAAATTTAAAGAATAAGAAAAATAATCAAATAATTGTATCACTCTTATCCAGAGAGGCGGAGGGACTGGCCCTGTGACGCCCGGCAACCATCAAATCAATATGTTTGATTTGAACGGTGCTAATTCCTGTAGAACAAATCGTTCTAGCAGATGAGAGTTTTCGTTATCACGGTGAATGAAACGAACACTCTTCTTACTGCGGAAGAGTGTTTTTTATTGAATTTTTAAGATTAAGGAGAGAGAGACATGCATATTGAGACATTGTTAGTTCGATCAGGGGTAGGAAAAGACCCTTCCACCGGCTCCATTACAACCCCTATTTATCAATCTTCCACATTCCAGCATCCGCGTCTTGGGGAAAGTACGGGATATGATTATTCACGTACAGCCAATCCGACAAGAACAGCCCTTGAAGATGCGATTGCTGCATTAGAAAGCGGAGCAGAAGGTTATGCATTTGCCTCGGGTATGGCGGCGATTGCAGCGGTTTTTTCTCTATTTAAAAGCGGTGATCACTTAATTGCATCAGAAGACTTATACGGGGGAACATACCGGATTTTAAGTGATGTTTTAGAGAACTCAGGGATACAAGTAAGTTACGTCAATACAGGTGATATTGAGGCGGTAAACGCAGCTGTCCAAAGCAATACAAAGGCAGTATTCATTGAAACCCCGACAAACCCATTAATGCAAGTGACAGATATTGCGGCAGTGGTGGACATTGCCAAAAGCCATCGATTCCTTACAATCGTGGATAACACGTTTATGTCTCCTTATCATCAACGTCCGATTGAATTGGGAGCGGATATCGTTGTACATAGTGCCAGTAAGTATATTGGCGGGCACAATGATGTCATTGCAGGATTGGTCGTTACTCGATGTAGTGAGCTTGGAGAGAAAGTTAAATTTTACCAAAATGCCATAGGTGCTATTTTAGGTCCTCAAGACAGCTGGCTGTTGCTGCGAGGGGTCAAAACATTAGCGTTGAGGATGGAAAAACATCAAGAAAATGCACTGGAAATCGCCCGTTGGTTAGTCGAACAGACTGACGTAGTGGAGCATGTATATTATCCTGGGCTTGAGACGCATCCAGGTTATGAAATCATGAAAAAGCAATCAAGCGGATTTGGAGGCATGCTTTCTTTCTCTGTTCGTGAAGAAGACTTGGTCCCGTTTTTGCTTGAACATTTAAAGTTGATCACATTCGCTGAAAGCTTAGGCGGAGTGGAAAGTCTTATTACTTTCCCGGCACGTCAAACACATGCTGACATTCCGGAAGAAATCCGAAACGCCATCGGAGTGACAAACCGATTGCTTCGATTCTCCGTAGGAATCGAAAATGCAAATGATTTAATTCAAGATTTGAAGGAGGTATTTGATGCATACAGAAAATAAAGATCGTATACAATTTGGGACAAAACTTATTCACGCGAAAACAGATATCGGCAGTCATTACGGGGCTGTTAACGTCCCGATTTATCAAGTGTCTACTTTCCATCAAGATGTTGAGGCAGACAATCGTTATGATTATTCACGTTCTGGGAATCCGACGCGTGAAGCGCTTGAACAAACAGTCGCGCAGTTGGAAGGGGGAAGTGCGGGATTTGCCTTTGCATCGGGAATGGCGGCCATTGCGTCCGTCCTTTGTCTATTCAAAAGCGGGGATGAAATCATTGTTTCTCATGACAGCTACGGCGGAACATATCGCGTGCTTACACAACTTTTTTCAAGGTTTGGAATTAAGACGCTGTTCGTAGATACAACGGATCTCGCTGAAATCGAAAAAGCTGTAACACCAAATACGAAGGGATTATATATCGAAAGCCCGTCCAACCCATTTTTAAATGTCACTGATATTAAAGAAGCGTCTGCAATCGCTAAAAAGCACGGCCTTATTACCATTGTGGATAATACGTTCATGACGCCATACTTACAGCAGCCATTGGCATTGGGAGCAGATATTGTCATCCACAGTGCGACGAAATATATTGGCGGCCACAGCGATGTAGTCGCAGGCGTTGTTGTAACGGCTTCGGAAGAATTAGGGAAAGAAGTGAAGTTTGTTCAGAATGCTTTTGGAGCAGTACTAGGTCCCCAAGACAGCTGGTTGCTGCTTCGTGGTATCAAAACATTAAAAGTTCGATTGGAGCAGCAGCAACAAACGGCAGAGAAGCTGGCACAATGGCTCAAAGAACATCCATTAGTGGAGCATGTGTATTATCCGGGCTTAACCGACCATCCTCATCACGAACTGTCTAAAAAACAAGCTTCTGGTTTCGGCGCTATTATCTCTTTTGCGGTTAAAGATGAAGAAGCGGCCCATCATTTCTTAAAAACCGTTTCGCTTCCATCTGTCGGTGTGAGTCTGGGAGGAGTTGAGTCGATTTTGACTCATCCTGCAACGATGTCACATGCAAGTATCCCGAAAGAAACGCGGGAAGAACGAGGCATTACCGGTTCACTCCTCCGATTATCTGTCGGGTTAGAAGAGCCAGAAGATTTACAAGCTGATTTCGCCCATGCGCTTGAAAGCAGTCTAATTTCTGTCAAAACACCTTAATATAGCTAATACGTAAATAAGGTGACATGGATGTTGTTAGTCCATGTCACCTTATTTATGTGAATTTATAGGGCAATGTAGATAGAATGGTATAAAGAGAGGAGCCCATCCTTTAATTCTTGTTCTAAATCCGCATCTTCTATTCTCTTTACAGCCCATTGGAGCTTCACATTCGCTGGCTGACGTACACGGGGATGGGTCATTTCGTCCAACAAGTCTTTTTTGATGGTCTCATATAACAAATCTTGTTCATTCTTATCGTTGTTAAGCTGAAGAGAACGGTTGGTCCACAATCTACGATAGGCGTTCAACAGGTGAACATACTCGGTTTCCTGGTAAGTCACGAATATACCTCCTTTTCCTTCACTAACTATATCAAATAGGAGGAAAAAGATTCAATTCTCACACGTATGAAAAGACGACTTTAACTTTTGCCTCGATTTGCTGTTCACCAGGCTGGATAGGAGGGACCGATGAGGCTGCTAAAACGGTGGCTTTTGCTTCGAATGACCGTTCATAAACTGGGGAGAGTGTTTCTTCAATCACTTCGATGGGCTGCTCTTGAAGGGTAACCCTTAGTGAACGGGCGATTGTATATGCTTTTTCAGTGGCGTTTTGAACAGCAGCTTTTAATGCTTCCTGATAATAAAGATCTGCATTTTGCAGTTGAAATTGCAGGTTCCGGGCAATGTTTGCTCCATTTGCAACAGCTGATGCATAGACTTCCCCGGCTTGTTTTACGTCTTTGACAGTAATCGTGAATAAGTGTTGTACTTCATAGCCAATCAATGTTGATTTTCCTTCACTGTATTCATATTTCGGATTGATGGTAAAAGAAGAAGTTTCAATTTGCTGATCTGATAAACCGAGCTGATGGAGCGCCTCTATCAATTGAGATGCTGCAACGGAATTTTGTCTGAGGGCTTCTTGAACATTTTGATTTTCCGTTGTTATCCCAATGGTCATCATAATGGTATCCGGCATCGCTTCAATCGTCCCTTGCCCGTAAACGGTAATAGTGCGATTTGATTGAGAATGAGATGCCGCATTATTCCGGTGGGGAGGGTAAGGATGAAAAGATGGGTTCATGGCTGATTCTCCTTTCTAAACTGCCGTGTAATGCATTCAGTAAAAGATATGTAAAGGAATCGCCTTTATTCACATTCATGGGTCTCTAATTAATCACCAAAATAAATTCTTTTTTAATGAAAGGCCCCATTACTTAATCCCGATTTTACTGCAAACTTCATAACGGGGCCTTTCAGAAGATTAATGGAAAGGGCAAAACAGCCCTTTCCATTAATCTTCTTGCATCACTTCTTCCATTTCTTCAAATGTATCTTGCACCTTTTCAGACGGTTCTTTTGTTAGCAAGCTGACGATGATGACGGCAATCAAGCTAAGAAAGAATCCAGGAATCATTTCATACATGATTTCTTTTAAGTTAGGAATATTTACCCACACAAGGACCGTAACTGCTCCTGTCACAATACCGGCAAGGGCTCCCCACTTCGTCATGCGTTTCCAATATAGACTCAATAGAATAGCAGGTCCGAATGCTGAACCAAATCCAGCCCATGCATACCCGACAAGGTTTAAGATTGTATCATTTGGTGTATAAGAAAGGAAAATACCTATTATTGCCACGAGCAATACAGCCAAACGGCCAATTAGTACAAGTTCTTTATCTGTTGCATCCCGGCGGAAGAATGATTTATAAAAATCTTCTGTCATTGCACTTGATGTTACAAGCAGCTGCGAGGAAATCGTGCTCATAATGGCTGCGAGAATCGCCGCCAATAAGAATCCTGTAATATAAGGATGGAATAAGATATCAGAAAAAACAATGAAGACTGTTTCCGGGTCGACAAGCTGCTCATTATGGATGGAATAATAGGCGATGCCAACTAGACCTGTCAGCATGGCCCCAATAATAGAGATAGCCATCCAGCCAATGCCGATACGGCGTGCTGTTTTTAGCTCTTTAACAGAGGAAATAGCCATAAAACGAACGATAATATGCGGTTGCCCAAAATAGCCTAACCCCCATGCCAAAAGAGAAACAATTCCTAAAACAGATGTTCCTTTAAAGAAGTCGAGCAAAGAAGGATCAATGCGGCGAACTTCATCTAGAGCGAGCTGTACTCCTCCCACATCTGTAAAAGCGACAACCGGTACTAAAATAAGAGCGATGAACATAATGATACCTTGTACAAAGTCAGTTAAACTTACGGCTAAAAATCCGCCAAACAATGTATAAGCTACTACCACTCCGGCTGTAACAAACAACCCTAGTTTATAGTCCAGACCGAATGAGGCTTCAAATAGGCGTCCACCGGATACGAGCCCCGCTGATGTATATAATGTGAAGAAAATAATGATAACGATCGCTGAGACGAACCGAAGCATTTTCGTATGGTCCTTAAAGCGGTTTTCAAGAAAGTCGGGGATTGTGATGGAATCATTGGCTACTTCTGTATACGTACGGAGTCTTGGAGCAAGGATTAAATAGTTTACATAGGCACCAATCAATAAACCGACGGCAATCCATAGACTGGACAAACCGCTCGCGTACATGGCGCCAGGCAATCCCATCAGCATCCATCCGCTCATATCCGATGCTCCTGCGGATAAAGCGGTAACTGCAGGACCAAGACCTCTTCCTCCCAACATATAATCGTTAAGATCGGATGTTTGTTTAAAAGAATATAAACCAATCAATAACATCCCAATTAAATAAATACCTAATGAAATAAAAATTTCTAGTTGCACAAAATCTCTCCTTATTTCTTTTATAGAATCTCTTCAATGAGAAATGATAACTATTCAGCTTGAATAACCGTTCAAACTACTTACAGTTATCTACGGTAACAATAAATACCCCCTCTTTCAAGTGATCTAAACCTCTTGTCATTCTAAGTTTTATCTCTGTATACCCCATGGTTATGACGAAGAAAACGCTTGCAAAAATATATTAAAGTAAAAATATTCAGAAAATTAATCCGGTAAAAATCGTCCTGTTTTTGAATCGAAAAGGAGGTTTGTATAGTTGTCCCAAAACGGAAACAATAACAAAGAGAAGTTGAGACGAAAGGAGAAAATGGCCATGCAGTTTTTGAAGAGAGAAGAAAGAATGAACGAAATGCTCCATTCGCTGGAACCGCTGTTGGAGCAATATCAATTGGATGAAATCGGAATTTACGAGGAAGAAGGCGTAAATGATCTCTATTACATGGGATATACGGTCAAAAAAGGAGAACATGTGTATATGATTCATCAGCCATATGTAAAAAATGAAAGCAAAGAACTTGCTTTACAAGAAACACAATGGACGATTCAGTCGGAACAAAACGAATCAAAAGGTTACTCATCATTAGAAGATGTATTTAATCAGATTAAAGGATAAGAGTACTTTAATCTGGGAAGGAGGAGGTTTGCTTGTACGGACAGTATAAATGTGACGATTTTTTGAAAAAAATCAATTGACACCGCTTACAACGTCCTTTATAGTTAGGATAACAAGTTGATAAGTTGTGATGGAGAAAACGGAGACTCACGCAAAAATTCCTATTATTTATTTATAGGGTATTTTGTGTTGAGTCTTTGTTTTTTTTATCTTCTTATCGTCTCTATCTATAGAATCGCATAAGTGTTTACAAAAAGAAGAGGAGGAAAAAGCATGACACCATTTTTAGGGGAAGTGTTAGGAACAGCCATTTTAATTATTTTAGGCGGAGGTGTGTGTGCGGGAGTTTCGTTAAAGAAATCTTTTGCTGCGAATTCTGGCTGGATTGTGATTACATGGGGATGGGCATTGGCGGTAACGATCGCCGTATATGCAGTAGGTCAATTTAGCGGAGCTCACTTAAACCCGGCTGTTACATTAGCACTAGCGTTTAAAGGGGATTTTGCTTGGAGCGGTGTACCATCATATATTTTAGCTCAATTTATCGGAGCCATCATCGGGGCTGTTATGGTTTATTTGCACTATTTACCACACTGGAAAGAAACAGAAGATGCCGGCACAAAGCTCGGCGTATTCTCGACGGGCCCTGCTATTAGCCACGCATTTTCAAACGTGTTAAGTGAAATTATCGGAACATTTATCTTGGTTGTAGGCATTCTTTCAATTGGGGCGAATAAATTTACTGATGGCTTGAACCCACTAATTGTCGGTTTCTTAATCTTAAGCTTAGGGCTTTCATTGGGCGGAACAACTGGTTATGCGTTAAATCCTGCTCGTGATTTAGGTCCGAGAATCGCTCATTTCTTTCTCCCTATTCCAGGAAAAGGGGGATCTAACTGGGGGTATGCTTGGATTCCTGTAGTGGGGCCAATCCTCGGCGGATCTTTCGGTGGAGTATTTTATAAAGCGGTATTTTTAGGACAAATGACACAGGAGTTCTGGTTTGTATCAGGTGTTATGGCAATTATTTTAGTTGTATTATATTTCATAAGCAAAAAATCAACAGTTAATACACCAAATAAAAAATTAGCTGCGTAATCGAAAGTAAATATAATTGGAGGTTTTCAAGATGGAAAAATACATTTTATCATTAGACCAAGGAACAACTAGCTCCCGTGCTATCATCTTTAACCAAAAAGGAGAAATTGTACATGTAGCTCAACGAGAGTTTACTCAACATTTCCCAAAACCAGGTTGGGTCGAGCACAATGCAAACGAAATTTGGGGATCCATTCTTGCGGTTATTGCCACATGCCTTTCTGAGTCGGATATTAAACCAGAACAAATTGTTGGTATCGGAATCACGAACCAGCGTGAAACAACGGTAGTATGGGAAAAGGAGACAGGAAAGCCTATATACAATGCCATCGTGTGGCAATCGAGACAAACAGCCGATATTTGTGAAAAGTTGAAAGAAAAAGGTTACAATGACCTTTTCAGGGAGAAAACAGGTTTATTGATTGATGCCTATTTCTCTGGCACGAAAGTAAAATGGATTTTGGACAATGTAGAAGGCGCTAGAGAAAAAGCGGAAAAAGGCGAACTATTATTTGGTACGATTGATACGTGGCTCATTTGGAAGCTTTCTGGCGGGCAGGCCCATGTAACGGATTATTCGAATGCTTCCAGGACGCTTATGTACAATATTCATGAGCTGAAATGGGATGAAGAACTCCTTGACATTTTAACCATCCCAGCTTCGATGTTACCGGAAGTGCGCCCTTCATCTGAAGTATATGCACATACGGTTACATACCATTTCTTTGGTCATGAAGTACCGATTGCAGGTGCTGCAGGAGATCAACAAGCAGCATTGTTCGGCCAAGCGTGCTTTGATAAAGGCATGGCGAAAAATACGTATGGAACAGGATGCTTTATGTTAATGAACACAGGTGAGAAAGCGGTTGCATCTGATCGTGGTTTGTTAACGACAATCGCATGGGGAATAAACGGAAAAGTAGAATACGCTCTTGAAGGAAGTATTTTTGTAGCAGGCTCTGCCATTCAATGGTTAAGAGACGGATTGCGCATGTTTAATGATGCAAAAGATAGCGAGCAATATGCCGCACGTGTTGACTCAACAGAAGGCGTGTACGTGGTTCCGGCTTTTGTCGGGTTAGGAACTCCATATTGGGATAGTGATGTAAGAGGGGCTGTATTTGGTCTCACTCGCGGGACAACGAAAGAACATTTTGTACGAGCAACTCTTGAATCGTTAGCCTTCCAAACGAAAGACGTATTAACAGCAATGGAGGCGGATTCAGGCATTTCTTTAAAAACTCTTCGTGTAGACGGGGGGGCTGTGAAAAACAATTTCTTGATGCAATTCCAAAGCGATATGTTAGGAGTACCTGTTGAACGTCCGGTCGTCAATGAAACCACCGCTCTTGGTGCGGCTTATTTAGCGGGGTTAGCTGTTGGATACTGGAACGGAAAAGAAGAGATTGCCTCACAGTGGAATATTGACAGTTCTTTTAAACCATCTATGCAACCAGAGACAAGTGAAAAGTTATACAGCGGTTGGAAAAAAGCTATTCATGCAACCATGGCTTTTAAATAATAGGTTGAGCCATAATTCAATAAACCATAAATACTGATTGTTTTAATGAAAGGCCCTGCCATGAAATCTTGATTTACTGGATTTTCAAACAGGGCCTTCTCATTATTCTAATTCTCTTTCTTCAAAAGGATATTCTACTTTTTGAGGGGCAACCCTCGCATGTTGTAAGGCCGGTGTATCCGGACGAGCTGCTTGATAAACAGCTGACCCAACAATTTCGGCCACATCTTGCAGTTTTTCTTTACTGATTTTATCAATGGTGTCTTCCGGTGAATGATACCACGGCTCCACAGGTGCATGAATGAACAGGGCAGCTGGAATGCCTGCAACATGGAATGGCTCGTGATCGCTGCGCCCTTCTTTTCCATACGCAACAGCTTCTCCGTTCAATCTAGCTCCTGCAGAAGCTCCAAGGTCTGTCACGGCATTTTGTTCCCCATCAATTGTATACATAATCAGATCGCCTGCATCTTTGCTGCCTACCATATCCATTTGGAACATGCCAACGGTTCGTTTAATTTCATCATCGGATAGGGAATCCACATATTCATATGATCCAATCAGCCCATTTTCTTCAGCCCCAAATGTAACGAAGCGTAATTCTGTATCTGTTGGAAGGCTAGCCATCACGCGTGCCAGTTCTAGTGTCACGGCAGTACCAGAAGCGTCATCATTAGCACCTGGTGCTCCTTCAACGGAATCGTGGTGGGCACCGATAATCATGATTTGATTTGTATCTTTATTTTTTTGGCTTGCAGCCTTTTTGGCCACAACATTATAAGAAGTGCTTTCTTTTGTTTCTGCCCCTCCAATGTGAATGGAAGCCGTTACGGTTTGTCCAGCATCTAATTGGGAGACAATTGCTTCACCTTGCTCTTTCGTTAAAGCAAGAGCCGGAACTAGGTTTTCATCAGGACCGCCGAGTGTACCATTCAGAGTACCTGCAGAATGGTTAAAAATAAGCACTCCTTTTGCTCCCGCCTTTGCAGCATTGACAATTTTTTCGGCAAAGGATATGTCCCCCCGTTTAATAAGAGCTATTTTCCCTTCTAAATTAACCTTTGCCACATCCTCGACTGTTCCAAGACCTGCATATACGAGCTTACCACCTACGTCACCGTTGATTCCATATGTAAAAGTGCTGACATCAGAGAGCCTGTCCCCATTAACGTCAAGAGAAAATTCGTCGGCTTCTTTGTATCCCCAAAACGTAAACGGTTGCAATTCTGATTCATATCCATATGAATCAAACTGTTTTTGGATGTACTTGACGGCATTCTTTTCACCATCCGTTCCTGCCACACGAGGGGATTTGGAGAGGAAATCAATATGGTTATAAATACTGTCCACATTAATACGCTTAATCAATTTGTTATCAAAAGCATGGGCAGAAGGGGATGAAACGGAAGGTGCTGCATAAACAGATGACCCTCCAATACTTACGCTCGCAGCGAGCATCAATGATAGAAGGGGCTTTTTAATAGATTTTTTACTGACCATAAACTTCCTCCTTGAATATGCATGAGTTATTACTAGATTATTGCTTTTGGTAAAAATAGGTAAGTTTATAATTAACCAGGTAAATATGTTCTGATTTTTGTTGGAAAGCTACTTCTTCTGCAGAAAACGGGGGCTTAAAGTCTTGTGTCGAGTATGTGTTTTGTAAGAGAAACGATTTATTCCGTTCTATTATTTGCATCCTTGAGAAGGGAGTATAGTCCTGCTTTTTATTCATTTTTCAAGAAAGTAGAAGGCGGAGGAGCTTTTTTGACATTCAACGAGAAAAACTGTTCAAAATATGAATCAAATAATTCTTTTGTTGTAGCCACTACGTCATTTTCTTTTCTTAATATAATTAAAATAATTTCAATAGAATAAACAACTAAATTAAAAAGGCCTTTTCGCTATGGAAAGATGGAGCGAGAAGGCCTTTTTATTAAATCTTCCCTTGTTTTTTTAAAATCCGTTCCATCTCCGTAACAAGGGAATCGAAATAATTCAATACATGTTCAATCGGTTTTGGAGAATTCATATCTACTCCTGCGTTTTGCAGTAATTGAATAGGATAGTCAGAGGTTCCTGCCGCCAAAAAGTCCAAGTAGCGCTTTGTTGCTGCACCTGTCGGGTCTTCTTTCATTTGTTTAACCAGTTCAAAAGCGGCTGCCATGGAAGTGGCGTATTTATATACATAATACTGCGAATAGAAGTGAGAAATCCGAGACCATCCTACACCGGCCAGTTCGTCCACTTTATAAGAGGGACCGTGATACTTTTGGAGGACATTTGACCACATTTCGTTCAAGCCTTGAGCTGTTAAGCTTTCCTTATTGCGGACTTTGTCATGGATCTTTTTTTCAAACTCCGAATACATGGTCTGAAAATAAACCGTACCCCGAATTGTATCGATTTGCTTGTTAATTAAAAAGAGCTTCTCGTCATCTGTTTTTGCTTTGTTGATTAAATAGTCCATCATGATAAGCTCGTTGGCGGTGGAAGCGACTTCGGCTGTGAAAATGGATTGTCCCCCATGATGATAAGGCTGCTTTTCATTCGTATAGACCGAGTTCATTGCATGTCCCATTTCATGTGCGATGGTCAGCATGTCGTTTAATGACCCGTCATGGTTAAGTAAAATGAAGGGATGGGTATCATATGTGTCCCAATTATAGGCTCCTGTTGCCTTCTTCTTTTTTGGATAAACATCCAGCCATCGGTTTTGAAATCCTGTATTTACTTTTTGGACGTAGTCTTTTCCAAGAGGCTGGAGTCCTTCCGATATCGTGGATTTCGCTTTGTCGATCGGGAATTTCATATCATTCACGACCGACTGATCGACAAGCGGAACATACATATCATAGGCGTGCACTTGGTCAAGTTTTAGCACCCTTTTTCGCAAATCAATGTACCGGTGCAGAGAAGACAAGTTTTCATCGACTGTTGAAAGAAGATTGTCAAATACGCTTGCTGGAATAAAACCACTGGAGAGGCTGGCGTCTAATCCAGATTTGTAATGCCTAGTATCAGCAAGCAGCTCATCGACTTTAACTGACCCGAATAGAGAAGCAGCTGATGTATGTTTAATTCGGTCATAGCTTGTGAAAAAGGCTTTAAAGGCTGCTTTCCGGTAATCACGGTTTTCATGCTCCAATTCTGTAGGGTATGTACTTTCGGATATCTCAACGTTTCGGCCATCCGGACGTTTAATGCTTTCATATTTGATGTCTCCTACCGACGCATTGTCATAAATCTGTTCCGGCACACCTGTAAGGGGAGAGAGCCTGGCAAGTAAAGCTTCTTCTTTTTTGGATAAGGTATGTGCCTTTTGCCGATAGGAAGCTTCCAATTGGAGGGCGTACTCTTTCAAAAGAGTATCTTTTTTTATTTTTTTAAATGTTTGATCGGGAAGAGAAAGCAGTTCAGGTTCAATGTATGAAACAACGGCTCCGTAATCCGCATACAACTGCTCTGTCACTGCACATAAAGTGGCTGCATGTTCATTTTCGATATTCAAATCTTTCATAAGGTGGGCGTACAAGTATAGCTTTTCTACTTTTCGAGCTGTCTTTTCATTCAATTTGAAAAGCTGCAAAAGGGTTTTCGCATTGTCCAGCTTACCTTCGTATTTACTCAACTTAGGTAGTAAGATTTGTTTCACATGTTGCAACTCTTTATTAAAAACCGTTTCGGACTGGTATATATCATTTAAATTCCATGTGTTACTTTCTTGTCTTTGCTCAGCTGCCAAAGGTGTTACAGCCGGTATGGCGCTCAGCGGAGAGAGAACGAGAAGAGAGGTAACCGATATAGATAGAAGAGATGTCTTCATTAAATTAGAGCGATTTCCCATAAAAAAATCCCCTTCCAAATTTTGAGATTATCCACTATGACTAAGCATTCCTCGATTCCCTTGTTTTTATCCCGCATTAAAACTAAAGGGGTAGGGAGCTATACTGGAAACGATTGCTTTAAATGGGTGAATGATATGAGATTAATGAAAAGGAAAATTAAAAAAAGAGACAAGAACGAGGAAACTGCTAATCCTGAAAAACAGATAAGCTAAAAGAAAACATGTTTGAAAAAAATCCGAGGGAAGAAGTCGTATATATTACTGTTGATGATATTAAAAGCAATGGTGACATTAAGCTAATTGATGCAAAAGTACGAGGGATAACGTTAACGAAAGAAGAGTGGCATAAGAAATTCCCAGGAGCTTCGTTTAAAGTAAACGTAAAGACAAGCATCCTGCGAACAGGAGTAATGGATTAATTTTAAAAAACACTTGCAATCGATTTGGAAAAAGTGTAAACTTTAAAAGTTGCTGTTTTAAACATCTTCTTTATATTCCTCGAAATGAGTTATTCTACCATTTTTCTAAAATCCCAGTTATTGAAATGTGTATTTTGCTAAACTTGATTCATACTGGCGCGGTCATCGGAGCCGTGAGGACGAAAGAGAGGTAGGGCTTTCGTTGTTTTAAGTTGCAAAATGAATGAATGTATGCTGATTATTTCTTAAAATATAAAGGAAACTTCACTGAGTGAGAGTTTTATTGCCCCATATAAAAAAAGCTGCCAGAAATTCTGGCAGCTTTTTTGCGTTTTTCTATCTACGTTCCACTTAATAACTCGACACATCTTCATTCAATCAAGACGCATTACAATTGGAGATACAGACAACCGTCATCCGCTTCGGTCATGCCTAATTTTCTAAATCGATTTATATTTTTTTCTGAAAAGTGTTGACATAGAATTGAAATTGACCTTATAATACAAATCATAACAAAGAAACATTAACAAAATCTGGTTTACATATATTTTGAGCGACGAAAGGAAACGAGTAGTGCTTTATCTCCCTGTTTTAGAGAGCTGATGGTCGGTGCGAATCAGTACAAAGATAAGCATGAATTACAATCCTGGAGCTTCTTTTTCGTAGTAAAGAGTCCATCTTTATGAAGGGAAAGACGGTCATATGATCGTTAACAATATCAAGAGGTGAACAAACTTGTTCACAACTAGGGTGGTACCGCGATAATCATCGTCCCTACTGGTTAACCAGTAGGGGCTTTTTTATTAGCATCCCTCTATAATTTCATAAGCAATGAGCAACGAAAGGAAACGAGTAGTGTCTTATCTCCCTGTTTTAGAGAGCTGATGGTCGGTGCGAATCAGCACAAAGATAAGCATGAATTACAATCCTGGAGCTTCTTTTTCGTAGTAAAGAGTCCATCTTTATGAAGGGAAAGACGGTCATATGATCGTTAACAATATCAAGAGGTGAACAAACTTGTTCACAATGAGGGTGGTACCGCGGTGAAAATCGTCCCTGTCGTTAATCTAATACGGCAGGGACGATTTTTTATTTTAAGGAGGTGAGGCAAACTCAGTAGATTGAGAGGAAATACAAACTTTTCTAGTCGGAAAATTTCCAATATTCTATTTGTTTGTAGATGCAAACACTTGTATTTTAATATAAAACTAACACAATTCAGGAGGAATAAACCATGAGCACAAATGAATTAACGGTATTACGAAACAAAATCGATCAAATTAATTTACAGATTTTAAAGTTGTTAAACGAGCGTGGAGAAATTGCTCAAGAAATTGGCCAGCAAAAGAAAAAGCAAGGGGTTAATCGATTTGATCCAGTTCGCGAAAGAGAAGCGCTCGATTTGATTGCGGAGCACCATAATGGCCCGTTTGAATTATCAACGATTCAACATATTTTCAAGGAGATTTTCAAAGCGAGCCTTGAATTGCAGGAAGATGATCATCGTAAAGCCTTACTTGTTTCCAGAAAAGCTCGCCCTGAAAATACGATTGTAGATATAAACGGGGAAACGATTGGAGACGGCCAACAGCGTTTCATTATGGGCCCATGTGCAGTTGAAAGCTATGAGCAAGTGAAAGAGGTTGCATTAGCTATGAAAGAACAAGGACTTACACTCATGCGCGGCGGAGCGTTCAAGCCTCGTACTTCCCCATACGATTTCCAGGGGTTAGGTGTGGAAGGACTGCAAATTTTAAGAAAAGTGGCCGATGAAGTAGGAATGTCCATCATCAGTGAAATCGTCACACCGCATGATGTAGAAATCGCTTTAGAATATGTGGATGTCATTCAAGTTGGGGCACGTAACATGCAAAATTTCGAACTACTTAAAACAGTCGGAAAGATCAATAAACCAGTCCTTTTAAAACGCGGTCTTGCTGCTACGATTGAAGAGTTCATTAATGCAGCAGAATACATCATTGCCCAAGGAAACGATCAAATCATCTTATGTGAACGCGGAATTCGCACATACGAAAAAGCAACAAGAAATACATTGGATATTTCGGCTGTTCCAATTTTAAAGAAAGAGACACATTTACCGGTTGTCGTCGATGTCACGCACTCTACAGGAAGAAGAGATTTACTGTTGCCAACGGCCAAAGCGGCACTCGCAATCGGTGCTGATGCCATCATGGCGGAAGTTCACCCGGACCCGGCAGTTGCCTTATCCGATTCAGCTCAGCAAATGAACATTCCTCAGTTCAACGAGTTCATCAATGAATTGAGCGAGTTTAAAGGAAAGCTGGCATAAAGTGCACCTTCACTCAGCGGAGGGTTATCCCCGCTGAGTGTTAGTTGAACCTAAGGGAGGAAAGATACGATGAGATATTTAACAGCAGGAGAATCACATGGTCCTCAGCTAACAGTCATTATTGAAGGAGTGCCGGCAGGATTGGAACTGGCAGCAGAGGATATTAACGAAGAGCTGGCAAGACGCCAAAAAGGATACGGGCGCGGAAGACGTATGCAGATCGAAAAAGATCAAGTGCAAATTTTAAGCGGAGTCCGACATGGCATGACACTTGGCTCTCCCATCACCCTCGTTGTCGTGAACGATGATTACAAGCATTGGACGAAAATTATGGGAGCAGAACCTTTGGAGGGCGAATCCGCAGAAGTAAAACGGCAAATCACAAGACCGCGTCCAGGACATGCTGACTTAAATGGTGCCATTAAATATGGGCATCGGGACATGCGTAATGTATTAGAGCGGTCTTCAGCAAGGGAGACGACGGTTCGGGTAGCCGCAGGGGCTGTGGCAAAGAAAATTCTTTCCGAACTGGGGGTCCAAATTGCAGGACATGTACTTGAAATTGGTGGAGTCCAAGCAAGCATTAAATTTTATCCATCTGTGGAGGAGATGAAAGAGAGAGTGGAAGCTTCCCCTGTACGCTGCTTGGATAAAGAAGCGGAACCGCTCATGATGAAAATGATCGATGAGGCAAAAGAAAATGGAGACTCGATCGGAGGTATAGTGGAAGTTATAGCTGAAGGAATGCCGATTGGCGTAGGCAGCTATACGCATTACGACCGGAAACTGGATTCAAAATTGGCAGGAGCGGTGATGAGCATCAACGCCTTTAAAGGTGTTGAAATCGGAGTGGGGTTTGAAGCGGCCCGAACGCCGGGAAGTGCTGTGCATGATGAAATCACATGGAATGAAGAACAGGGATATGTGAGAAAAACAAATCGCGCAGGCGGCCTTGAGGGAGGAATGACAACAGGTATGCCAATCGTCGTCAGAGGTGTAATGAAGCCGATTCCAACCCTTTACAAACCGCTTGAGAGCGTAGATATCGAGACGAAGCAACCGTTTCAAGCGAGCATCGAGCGATCCGATAGCTGTGCAGTGCCTGCTGCGGGTGTTGTCGCCGAATCCGTAGTAGCGTGGGAACTCGCCAACGCCCTTGTAGAACAGTTTGGTCAAGATCGCATGGAATGGATTCATCAAAACATTGAAGCGCACAAAAAATACGCAAGAGAGTTTTGATGCCAAGAAAAGCGGAACGAGCCTACTTTAGCTCCAGAAAATTTGGCATGGCCGTTCTTTGGTCATGTCGAATGTTCTAAATCGATCTATATAGATAAACGAAAGTGAGGAATAGAAAATGAAACCCCAAATTTTAATGCTGCAACCATACAAACCAGGAAAATCCCCCGAGGATATCCAAAAGGAGTATAACGTAGAAAAAGTAGTGAAGCTTGCATCAAACGAAAATCCGTTCGGGTGTTCTCCTCATGTTGAAAGAGCTTTGCAAAACTCTTTTTCTCTTTGTTCGTCCTACCCAGATGGCGCAGCGAACGAATTAAGGGAAAAACTTGCTGAACGTTTAGATGTGAAAGAAAGCCAGCTTTTATTTGGAAGCGGATTGGATGAAGTAATCCAAACGATCAGCCGGGCAATGTTACGCGAAGGCGATAATATCGTCACCGCTTCGAACACTTTTCCCCAATATAAACACCACGCTATTGTAGAGGGATGTGAAGTTCGTGAAATTCCGTTGAAAAATGGAGCGTTCGATTTAGATACAATGGCAAATGCAATCGACATTCGAACGAGAGTAGTTTGGATTTGTAATCCGAATAACCCGACAGGTACGTATGTGAAGGAAGAAGCTCTTGTTCACTTTTTACGGACCGTTCCAAAGAACATACTCGTCGTTGTGGATGAAGCCTACTATGAATATGTGAACAAGGAGGATTTCCCTCAAACGATTCCTCTACTGAAAGAATTTGAGAATTTGTTAGTGCTCCGGACATTTTCAAAGGCATACGGATTGGCGGCGTTTCGAATTGGCTATGCAGTCGGAAATGAACAGCTGATCGAAAAAATTAACATTGTAAGATTGCCGTTCAACACATCTACGTTTGCTCAAACGGCTGCTGTCACAGCTTTGAAAGACGAAGATTTCTTACAATTTTGTGCGGAAGAAAATAGAAAAGGATTAGAGCAATATGCAGAAGCATTAAAGGAGCTTGAAGTCGATTATTACCCTTCAGAGGCGAATTTTATTTTCATTTGTACGGATGAATCTCAACGGTGGTTTGAACACCTTATCCAAAAAGGATTCATCGTTCGTCCGTTTCCAAGCGGAGTACGCATCACCATCGGAACAAAAGAACAAAATACAGGAGTCATTTCGATTATAAAAAGTTTAATGGCGGAGAAAAAACAAATAAAGGCAGGGGTTACATCGTGACAAGACGGGTATTGCTCATCGGTACAGGGCTTATTGGCGGCTCCATCGCTTTAGCCATCAAGAAAGAAGCGGCTGCTGTAATTGTCGGGTACGATATTAATAAAGAACAACTGAAAAAAGCTCGGGAGCTTCAAGTGATTGATGAAGCGGCCTCAAGCTTGCAAGAAGAAGCGGAAAAAGCTAACTTGATTCTTCTTGCATCACCTGTCGAACAAACGTTGAAACTGATGAAGAAATTGGCATCTTTCAATTTGAGGGAAGATGTCATCATTTCTGATGTCGGCAGTACAAAAGGAGACATCATGGCACAGGCCAATGATTTATGGAAAGGAAATGTGACATTCATCGGAGGTCATCCGATGGCAGGCTCCCATAAAGCAGGAGTTGAGAGCGCAAAGGCACATTTATTCGAAAATGCATTCTATGTGTTAACGCCCCATTCTTTTACCTCCTTTGAGAAAGTTGAAGAATTGAAGCGATGGCTGAAAGGAACCAATGCCCATTTTCTTGTTTTGGATACAGCAGAACACGATTATATTACAGGAGTCATCAGCCATTTCCCGCATGTCATCGCGTCTGGTTTGGTGAAATTGGCCAAAAAACATGCAGGAGATAATCCGTTGGTCAGCCTTTTAGCGGCAGGGGGGTTTCGTGATATTACACGTATTGCCTCAAGCAGTCCGAACATGTGGAAGGACATCGTAAAACAAAACCGCCATAATGTTCTTCAGCTTTTAGAAGAGTGGATTATGGAAATGCGTCAAGTTCAAAACGTTTTATTAAATGAAGATGACCGAGCGCTTGCTCGATTTTTTGAAGATGCAAAAGACTACAGGGATGCACTGCCCGTTCGTGCAAAAGGGGCAATTCCAGCTTACTATGATTTGCACGTGGACGTTATCGACGTTCCTGGAGCGATTGCCCGCATCACGACTTTGTTAGCGGAACATGAAATCAGTATTGTAAACCTTCATATCATTGAGTCCAGAGAAGGATTGCTTGGAGTGCTGCGCATCAGCTTTCAGTCAGACGAGGATCGGCTGCAGGCCCAAACGCTGCTCCAGCATCATGAATATAAAACATATGAAGCTGCTTGAAATTTCAAAGCGGCTTTTTGTGTTTCTTGCCACCATCTCCCGCCTCATTTGGCTCTCTTATTTGTTTTCATCTTATAAGATGGTTTATGATAGGAGAGAAGACTACTTAGAGGTGATAAGATGAAGAGTTTTACGGTACAGTTACATAGAGAAGATGCCATCGGACAGATGACAGTTCAAAAATTAACGGAAGAGGATTTTAACAAAGTAACCGAACAAGAGACCAGACAACTGTTCGAGCTTGATACAGATGTAGGATTTTTTATTTTTTTTGATGCACAAGATGAACAGGGTAAGGCCTCACACTTAATGCTTCATTACGAAGGTGAAAATGAAGAACCAAGTGCGTGTTACGGTTTTGAACTAAAAGACTTTTATCAGTTTGTAGCCCTATATTTAAATGATTTGCAATTCGGAAATGACGCGGATGAACTGGAGTATGGACCAATCCAGCATTTGGCGCATCTTTTGCATCACGTTCTGGAAGAAGGAAAAAAGGTACAGGTATAATGAAAAGTCCTGGTTGGCAGTCTGCGAGCCAGGATTTGCCCATTGAGCGGTGTTTGAGAAATCCACTAAACGGAAGGATTTTTCAAGTGCCGTTTTTATGTTTATATAAGTCCAAATTAATCTTTTAACCTTTTCTATCGGATTTTCTTCTATGCAGGCCTTTCTGTTCTTCCATCTTGAGTAAGCTCACAAAGGTTATGTGGATTTATATATTTTCACGAACCATTTTACCGTCACTTATCCCATTTTTATCTAAGTGCCGCTTGGAGTGCAGAAAGATGGTTCCGTGATGCATGGCCTAATCTGGAAAAAACATTTTCGACATTTGGAGGAAAATCGGGTATCTTCAATAACTTATCGTACATCGCAATATTGTTAATTTCCGCTGAAACACCTGCTTCCAGAGCATCTTCTGCCGCTTGGGGAATGTTAATAAAACGGGCAGCGTCATTCACGGGAATAATCACATTGTATTGTTTAAACAAAGGAAGAAGCGCTTCAATATGCCGTTGTTCTGCAGCCTTAATTTGAGTGAACGGGCGGACAGGTCCGAATTTTTCAATAACCGAATCATAGCGAGCCTGTGCCAAAAATTCATCTTGAATCGCATATGTCAATGCTTCATCTAATGTAATCGAAGAGTCGCTTAAAGCACCTTTTGCACCATATTTTTCAGGTAAAGCCCCAGCAAATGAAACGGATCCCCAACATAGCATAAAAGCTGCGAATACTGCAACGAAACATACATGTTTTTGAACAATAGATGTTTTCATATCAATTCTCCTTTTAACAGTTGTTCAAAACTATTTTGTGCGGTCTTTCCGTAACCATTCCATAAAAGAAAAAATAAAACATGAATGAAAAAGCGTTTACGTTATTACTTTTATCCAGTATAGAGGACTCATAAAAAGCAGAAAAAAGAAAGAAGAAGGTAAAAAAGCATTGACACTTTCCGCTCATTTCTGTATCTTTTTCAAGTATGTGTTTAAAATCAGGGAGGTTTATTATTCATCATGAACAACGAAAATACACAGCATGTTAAAATCGTGACGGCAGATCCGTCGGCATTGGGTCTTTTCGGACTGGCTATGGTCACATTAGTAGCATCCTTTCAAAAGCTTGGACTAACTGACGGAGTTTCATTAGTCTTGCCGTGGGCAGTTTTCTTAGGCGGCTTGGCTCAATTGATCGCATCCATTCAAGATTCAAAACATAATAATACATTTGGTGCGACAGCATTTGGCGCCTTTGGTTTATTTTGGTTTGGTGTAGGAATGACATGGCTCATTCAAATGGGAGCACTTGGAGAAGAATTAGCGGCAGCTGCCGATCCAAAACAACTTGGTTTTGCCTTTGTCGGCTATTTGATTTTCAGTATCTTTATGACCATCGGGGCGATGGAAACACACAAGGTCTTGTTCATTATTTTCGTTTTAATCGATTTTCTATTTATCGGATTGTCTTTAAGTACGTTTGGCATCATGCATGAATTTACGCATTTATTAGCTGCTGTATCCGAGCTGTTAATTGCTTTGTTTTCGTTTTACGGATGCGCAGCAGCTGTCTTGAATGTTCATTTCGGTCAAGTTGTGCTGCCTGTGGGGAAACCGTTCGGTATTTTCAAGAAATAATATTTAAGAAGTTATCCATAAGTCTTTAATTACTTATCAAAGCACTTTTTTACTGAAAGACCATGTCAAGAAATCCTTTGGTCTTACTGAGCTTGAATGACGCGGTCTTTCAGTAGGATGGATTAAAAGGGCTTCTCTTTACCCTTTTGATCCATCTCCTATACATAATTTTTATTTCAACTCTTCTTATATTTAGATCAAATCGATACAAAATAAAAGTTGTTCGAAAAAAAAGATGGGGGCGATCATAATGAAATGGCAAATGGCTCTCCTTACGCTATTGAAAGAGCGGCAGGACCAAACGATTGCATTGGCGATTGATACGTCGAATCCGCCTGAGGATCCAAACCTCGTAAATAATATCATCAAATTATTTCAAGAATTAAAAAAAGACGCCATATTGGTTCAAGCCGACTTTAAAATCAGAAGTACAACACCTATTGATAAGGCGGAAATCAAATATTTTAAGCATGGAAAAGCTTCCTATACGGAAGTATTGGAATGGGCTGAGGCAGAAAAAATTGATACATTGTTTTATATTACAGATGTGACTGGTCATTTTTATGAAGAGCTTCAAGTGAACTATAAAGTATTTTGGCTCGTTCCTGACGATTATTTGCCGAGGGTTCCATTTGGCAAAGCCATCAAGGTCGCTTAATGAAATCATGATAGACTGCAGGAATAACGCGGAAATCTTAAATACTGGTTATGCGAAATGGCTAACAATGGAAGAAAGCAAGTTCTACCTTTAACAAAAGTTGAAAAACCACCCGATTTTATTATAATCGGGTGGTTTTTTCAGTTTTTTTATTAAATTGAAGCACTCTTTTTTCTTCCAGACATTCTCTGGAAAAGTAGTTCATTCTACAGAATATGCTGAAGGGGTAAAGCATTAAAAGACTAATATTTTAATAGATATAGAATCTTAACGTTTAATTTACAATCTGTTAAAAGTAGCTTAATAGTTTCTGAATATAATTCATTTTGTGAGATTGAATACGACAATAACTAGGAGGTAACAACATTGTTTAAAAAGAAATTAGCGAAAAAGTTATTACCAGTGGCTGTTCTTTCAACGGTTGCTTTTGGCGGTTTAATGAGCGGGTTCTCGCATGTAGATGCAAAAGAACATAATAAAAAGGAAGCAAATAATAACGCTAAAATTAAAAATGTCATTGTCTTAATCGGTGACGGCATGGGTGTTTCTTACACTTCTGCACATCGTTATATGAAAAATGATCCAACAACAAAGTTCGCTGAACAAACAGCATTTGATCAGTACCTTGTAGGGCAGCAAATGACTTATCCGGAAGACTCTGAACAAAACGTAACGGATTCTGCTTCCGCAGCAACTGCGATGTCTGCAGGGATTAAAACTTACAATGCTGCGATTGCCGTTGACAACGACGGATCAGAAGTGAAAACGGTTCTTGAAGCTGCCAGAGAACAAGGAAAAGCGACTGGCCTTGTGGCAACTTCTGAAATTACGCATGCAACGCCAGCTTCTTTCGGTTCGCATGACCACAGCCGTAAAAACATGAACTCGATTGCGGATGACTACTTTGATGAAATGGTAAACGGTGAACATAAAGTTGACGTTCTTCTTGGCGGCGGTAAAAGCAACTTTGAACGTACAGACCGCAATTTGGCAGAAGAATTTAAAAAAGACGGATACAGCTATGTAACAAATCGTAAAGAGATGTTGAACGACAAAAACGATCAAATCCTTGGATTATTCGCTCCAGGCGGACTTCCAAAGAAAATTGACCGTACAGAAGAGATTCCTTCATTAAAAGAAATGACAAACACTGCCCTTTCTAAATTAAGCAAAGACAAAGACGGTTTCTTCTTAATGGTAGAAGGAAGCCAAATCGATTGGGCTGGGCATGACAATGATATTGTTGGTGCCATGAGTGAAATGGAAGATTTCGAACAAGCATTCAAAGCAGCAATCGAATTCGCGAAGAAGGATAAGCATACATTAGTTGTGGCAACGGCAGACCATTCTACAGGCGGATATTCTATCGGCGCGGACGGCATTTACAACTGGTTCAGCGAACCAATCAAAGCGGCAAAGCGCACACCTGACTTTATGGCTCAAGAAATTGCTAAAGGTGCCGATGTTGAAGAAACATTGAAAAAATATATCGATCAAAATGTCTTAGCCTTAACAGCAGAAGAAATCCAATCAGTTAAAGATGCTGCGGCAACAAAGAAAGTCGTTGATATCGACAATGCGATTGAGAACATTTTCAATAAGCGTTCTCATACTGGCTGGACAACAGGCGGACATACAGGTGAAGACGTTCCTATATATGCATTCGGACCGGCAAGCGAAAAATTTGCTGGACAAATCGATAACATTGAAATCGCGAAAAATGTTTTCGATGCATTAAACTATGATATTAAAATTGAAGATAAGTAAAAATTAACTGTAGACGAAAAGGTATCCCGTTGCAATAAGAGCAGCGGGTGCTTTTTTAAAGAGGTTGTTCAAACTAAAAATAAAAAGTCATCTGGGGGAATCTTCATGAAACAAACTTTTTCCGTGTTATTTTTAATCATGTTGCTTGTCGGCTGTTCCGCAAATGCTGCTCCTGATAGCGATGAAACGAATAAAGAAAATGCAACCGAGACAGAAAGGCCTACGAACGAAAAAAATACTGAAACGTCAAAACAAAAGGATTCAGAACAAACGGAGAACCAAACCGTTGAATATCAGCCCAATCCTCAAGTGACAGATGACCGTTCATTGCTGGAGGTTGGTCAGTCGTATGAAGACGATAAAGGAGAAGCCACTTTAAAAGCCATTAATAACGTCAATCAAACTTACAAAGTTGGACCGATTGAATTGACAGTAAAAGAGATGAAACTCGTTCACTTAAGGCCAAGCTACGGGATGATCGATTATTTTCATGTGTTAACACATGAAGAGGAGTTTGACTTTGTTAAAGTGTTTGTGGAAATTAAAAACACTTCTTCAGAGAAAGTGAATTTTGCACCAGTGGCATTACTTGAAACGAACACGGGTGAAACATTTGATTGGGAAAAAGATATTTACCTTGAAGAGCTGAACGGTGAAATACAAGGTAATGCTGTAAAGACCGGAAACATTGGCTTTATTGTGAACGCCACAGACGGCCATGCTCATAAAGAGCAACACGACGAGCATGCAGGCGGCGACAGCGAGAAAGATGAACATGATAATGAAGCAAAGAATGTTAAGTGGATTGAAATAACGACAAGTGACGTATTTGATCAAACTGAAAACAAAATCAGTGAATCTCAAAAAATCAAGATTGAGTTTTAACGATCGCCTCCTGCACAATTGCCGGGAGGCTTTTTTGCATAACCTTGGAAAGTGGACGGCAAATCAGGTTACAATGAAGAAATCAGCAAAAATAAGGAGAGAACAAATGAAATCTACCATTTTAAAGTGTGCAATGATTTTATTTTTATTAATCATCCATGTCGGTTGTAGTGGAGAAACAGAGAATGATGAATCGTTACTTTCTTATACCGTTCAAGGTCGGATTATGGAGGTAAAGGGGAATGAAATTTTAGTGGCCAATGTCGTTCCAAAAGATGTGGCACTGAATTATACGACAAAAGAAATCTTAGGAGATAATGATATTCAGCCTATTTATATAACGGTCCCTGATAACATCCAAAATTATAAAACCGGTCAACTAGTAAAGGCATGGCTAAAGGAAGAAGAGAGTGTTACATACTCATTTCCGGCAAGGGCAACGGCTGCAAAAATAGAAATTTTGAAGAAATGAGGAGCCCTATTTTTCATGCGGGATTTTAGTTCTCGAAGAAACCATTCATGCGGGATAAAAATTAAACCAAGATTCCTTAAGAAGAAAGGGATTGGATCACAGAAAGTCGAAATGAATTCAAGAGCGAATCATAGTCGAACAGACTAGAACACATTCATCTTAGACCTTGCTTAATAAAAACTAAGCAAAGGGAAGGTGCTGGAGATGCTGTTGGCAAGTAAACCGAAAAAATGTCATATTTGCGGGGCAAAAGACAATTTGAAAGTGTTTCCGAGTTTATATGTAAAAAAAGCGTATATTTGTAAAAGTGGTTGCCATCAGGAGCAAAAGGTGGAAGAAAAAAAGTAAAGGGGGAAGCCCCTGCTTAGAAATCAGCCGTTGCCGGTGTTATATTGATAGTGAGTTTATAAAAAGCGGGTTTCCTAACGTATACGGGGGGGAAACCCGCTTTTTATAAACCTCTTCGCTCTTCAAGCATGTGCAGAATGGAAGGGTTCATGACAACGTTTCTGTTTTATGATCCTGTATTAAATATCATCAGTCCATGATTTATTTCTTTGGTGTACTCATGTATTATGCCGTGGATTTATCATTTCAAGAACTGTATATAGAATGTTTTTGGAACAATCGGCGCAATGCAGCAATATATTGTTCTTCAGTTGGCAATACATGAGAAGCAGGGCTGATGGAGCTAAAGGCTCTAATCATTTTTTTATATTCTTTTTGAGTCAAAAAGTGATCTTGAATTGTTGAGTTTGAAGTTTCTTTTAGAATAAGCGATGAATTATGAAATGCTTTATCCTCTTCATGATTGGTTGGAAATTCTGTCTGAGCAAGAGAAACAGGGATTTTCATGATTATGAGAAGAAGAGCAAGGGAGAGAAGCATCCGTCTCCTTGCATGCAATGTGTTCATATAGATACCCCCTTTTTATTCATCGATTTCTAAATGTTCGCAAGTGGTACGACCTTTTTTGTTTGAAAGCTCGATTGATGTTCACGAATAGGTTTCTCTTCTCCAATAGAAGCCATGTATTACATTTTGATTACAATTACGAAAGTAATGATAAGAATAAAGAAGAGGATGATTCGAAAAAGGTATGAAAAATATACCTTACGAGTCATCCTCTGGAAAGAATCCACCATAAAAACTAAGCATTTATTGACGGGCCTTTCGATAAAACACCGTCTTTTTAGTCCCATTAAGACTTATGGATTATTTGCGGTATTCATTTATTCGTTTATCGGCTATGTCTATAAACGTTTGAAGCTTGTTGATTTCTTTAGATAGCAATTCCTTCGTTGCTTCCCCTTTAATGTTTGAGAAATCCACTTTATAATCATTTAGCTCTTGCTCAAAATTAGACTTCCAATCCTGAAAGTACTCGATTTCCTTCTGGTACTTGGATAATTTGAATAGCATAAAAACCTCCCAGCACTTCTTTCATGATGTGATAAGGGCTAAATATATTGTGTCCATAATCAAAGAAAAAAGACGCTGATTTACATCCTTCAAATTGGATATATATTGTTGCTTTAGATTGAAAAATATGGAGAAAAATAAAAATGCATGATGTTTCCGAGCGATGAATGTTCGCAACAGTTCCTTGCCGCTGAATAAGAATCTCCTCGATGGAAAAGCAATTGGAATTAATGCGAGGTAAACTTTTTAATCCGCATTAATAATATTTTTGATACTAATGTCCAAGTATCAGCCGATTTGATTGAAAAGAGCATTAAGTTGATCAGTCAAAATGAAGCCTACTCCGACACTAATTCCAGCATTTATATAGTTAGTGCATCTGTTCTTATATCCACTAACCAGTTATTAATTCTATCCTCATTTTTTTCTTTTTTCTATTTCTGATTTTGATTATGTAAAACCTAAAGTAGGTTATCCGATCAAACCCTATGTTAAAATAAAAGAATATTTTAAAGGATGGAAAGTAATTAGTCGGACCTCTATATAATAGCCGATCAAAATAGTTTAGGAGTGGGAATACATATGAACAAAAAAGACATAGCAAGCATTCGAAAACAATTTAAAGTAGATAATGATTTACTTAAAATCACCGAAATCTTCAATGTTTATATCATGAAGGAAACAAGTGAAATCTATCATCATCAAAGTCAACCATTTGAAATGTTAGACCAAGATCAGCAAGAGTTGTTTATGAATAACTTTAAAAAATTATTGACAGGGCAATTAGATGAAAAGTTATTTGAATTAAAATTTCAGCGTGATGCTGAAAATAACAGTCAGCTTATTTTGCATAAAGGCTTGTTAAGCAGTGATGTGGAAGGCTGGAAAGAACAAATGCTTCTCATCGTTGAAAAAATGCTTAAAGACCGACAATATGAAATGGATATTGTCGTAACGTTCATTCGAGGAGAATATTTGAAGCCAATGAAACGCGCAATCGAAGAGGCTGAGGAAAATGAACGAGATGCCGTTTATTCTCATTCATTTATTCTATGCAGTATAAATAAGACACAAGAACCAAAAAAAGAATTACTTTTTGACTATGTCGAGAAGGAATTCAAGTACAATGTTGTGATAGATCCTGTCATCAACCTTGACGCTCCAGTAGCAGGGTTTCTTTTTCCTTGTTTCACAGATAATGCTGCGGATGTCAACCACATTCTCTATTCAGCAGGCAAGGCGCATGAGCTTGATTATCAGTTCATAGAGGAAGTATTAAATGGTGAAGAGACGATGACGGCAAAAGACGATAAAATCGCTTTTGAGGAAATTGTAAAAAACGTAACAGGCGACCAGCTAAACACGTCAACACTCTCCAATGTATATGAAGAAATTAACCGTGTAATCGAAGAAAATGAAGATGAAGAAACCCCAAAACTAGATTACAAAGACATAGAACGTGTTCTAAAGATGAGTGGACTAGAAGATGTAAATACAGAAAAGGTAGAAACAGCTTTCAAAAGAGTCCTCGATGACGAAAACTATGAGCTAAAAGCAAGCAGCATCGTGCCAAAGTATAACTCAAAATCTATCAAAATTAACACGAAAGTAGCAAACATTTCGATTAGTCCACCAGATTTAAGATACGTAAGGCAGGTCAATTTTAACGGTAAACGTTACCTTATGATTGAAGTGGAAGAAGATACCGTAATTGAAGGGTTCACTATGCTTCCAGAAGCTTTTAACGGTAATACAAGCCAATAGTTCAATATCAAGCGAATGAAAATCCATAATATCCCACGATTTCCATGTTAAAATAGAAATAATTAGAAGAGGGGGATCGGGGATGGAGAAAGAGAAGAAAACATCAGATAAAATAGTCAAGAGATTAATCATCGGTTTTGCTATCGTTATGCTTTTAACCGTAAGCTATGCAGCCGTCTCGTGGCGGAGCGGGAAAGACGCAGCGATACAGCCTGAGACGACGAAAGCCACCATGCTTGATTCCGTCAAGGACCTGGAGGAATTTACGGATGAGGGTGAGTTCATTGCTTATTTCCATCATTTTTATAACGAAACAGTTTGCTATGGAAGAGTGAATTCACTAAATTGGGAAGAGCAAGCCGCAGCCGCTTCCGCTATCCTTCATTCACTCACGAGTTTAAAGCCGGCTAACGAAGACTTAGCAAAAGATTTCAAGAACATCGCCAAGCTGGTGCAGGAGATCGAGAACAATGAAAAAGATAAATCGAATGTAAAAACACTGCACCGCTATTTTCACGATTTGGACATTCATTATAATGGGTATGCAGAATCCTCACAGGTATTTCGAGTGACAAAATTCAAATAAATGAAACGTTCATCAGCGGGGAACATACGTCTGTTAAATAAAAAAGATTTCCAGTAAAGGTTGTCCTTATTTACTGGAAATCTTTTTTTGTGAATGAGCTGAACAAGCGCCTGCAATTTTATCCCGTATTAACAGGCAGCAAGTCCACCACTGATGGAAGTTTCCTTTACAAATAAAGCCCCGCCGTATAAACCGCTGTAATGGTTTTGGCAATTTCCTCAACAGGAGATTGATGTTCATCGCGGACAATTTCCCATAAATACATTTCGTTCGCAAAAAACCAGCCCCGTGCCACGAGTTCATGATTCAGCCCGGGCCTTGCCAGCTCGTTCTTCTGAGAATAGGCAACATCTTTGGCGATTCTTTGGATGAACTTTTCCCGGATTTCTTTCCATTTATGAGAGGCGACAGGGGAGATGCCGATTGCTTGTTCAAAAACTTGCATCATTCCCCGCTCTTTTTCTGCCAATTTTAAAAAGGAATATGCCTGTTTCTGAATAATTTGTTCCGCTTCCATTTTAGATTTTGGGAAAAAGGAAGTCTCGGCAATTTGATAAAATTGTGCCATGACATCTTCCATTAACACGATTAGAATGTCATCTTTTCCTTCAAAGTGAACGTATGCGGTTCCATACCCGACCTTTGCTTTCTTAATGATTTGAGAAATAGTCGCTTTTTGAAAGCCGTCTTCAAGAAATACTGCTCTTGCGGCTTCTAATAGTTTTTCTCTTGTCATGATGGAGCGCAAATGGCGTTTATCCACGACTTCATCTCTTTTCATGACTCGTTAACCCTCCCTAAAATTTTTTCATTAATTCTAGCATATAGGTATTTCCGATAAAACTAAAGGGGGATTTGTGAAGAATCTCTAACCTTTTCATCAATTTTTAGAATGTTCGAATTCGTTATTGACATCATGTCATATTCTTTGATACGATTGCGCTAGTACATTACTAATAATAAAATCAAGGGGGATTATGATGCTTTCATATTCTTTTCAACCAACAGTGGACTTCGCTCAAAGCCTTGATCAACAGGATAAGCTTTCGCATTTCCGCCATGAGTTTTATTTAAAACCGAACTCCATCTATATGGATGGAAATTCATTGGGCCTCCTTTCTAAACGAGCGGAAAAGACGCTTTTAGAGTCTTTGGCGGATTGGAAAGAACTTGGGATTGACGGCTGGACACAAGGCAATCATCCATGGTATTTCATGTCCGAAAAGCTGGGTGAAATGAGTGCGCCAATCGTCGGAGCTTCGCCTGAAGAAGTAATTGTAACCGGTTCCACGACTGTGAACTTGCATCAGCTTGTGGCATCATTTTACAAGCCGGAAGGAACACGCACGAAAATTTTAGCTGATGAGCTAACGTTCCCGTCGGACATTTATGCGCTTCAAAGTCAGCTTCGCATCCATGGCTACGATCCAGAAACACATCTTATTCGTGTGAAAAGCCGAGATGGACGCTTTTTGGAAGAAGATGATATCATTGCTGCCATGACTGATGATATTGCGTTAATCGTTTTACCAACTGTTTTATATCGAAGCGGTCAAATTCTAGATATGAAACGCTTGACAGAAGAGGCTCATAAAAGAGGAATTTTAATCGGCTTTGACGGCTGCCATTCCGTAGGAGCTATTCCTCATTCATTCAGCGAGTGGGGAGTTGATTTTGCATACTGGTGCAATTATAAACATTTGAACGGGGGGCCGGGTTGTGTCGGCGGGCTGTATGTCAATCGTAAGCATTTCGGTACACACCCAGGATTGGCCGGCTGGTTCGGTTCAAGAAAAGACAAACAATTCGATATGGAACATACATTGACTCCGGCTGAAAATGCAGGAGCTTTCCAAATCGGAACTCCTCATGTATTGAGTCTTGCACCTTTAATCGGTTCTCTTGAAATCTTTGCAGAAGCGGGAATTGAAAATATTCGAGAAAAATCACTCTTGATCAATCAATATTTAATGGATTTAATCGAACATGAGTTGACGGATATGGGCTTTATCATTGGAAACCCTAGAGATGATGTACGCCGCGGAGGACATATTAGTCTTGAGCACAAGGAAGCGGCACGAATTTGCAAATCTTTAAAAGAAAATGGAATCGTTCCGGACTTCCGTGCCCCAAATATTATTCGATTGGCGCCAGTAGCATTGTATACTTCTTATGAAGAGGTGTGGAAAGTCGTTCAAACCCTCAAAGCCATCATGACTGAAAAGCAATATGAAAAATTTGAAAATGAACGTGAAGTAGTAGCATAAAGCTGAAAGTTTTGGGAGAACAAGGGGGATGAAACATGGGGAATCATAATGGGGAATCAGGATTAAAACGTGAGTTGAAGACAAATCAGCTTACAATGATTGCGATGGGCTGCGCCATTGGAACAGGATTGTTCCTTGGAAGCGGTCTTGCCATCGGCACCGCAGGACCGAGTGTACTGCTGAGCTATGCAATTGGAGCATTTATCGTGTTGCTTTTAATGGGATGTCTGGCAGAAATGACAGTAGCCCATCCTACTTCCGGCTCGTTCGGAACGATTGCTGAAAAATATATTAATCCTTGGTCAGGCTTCATTGTCCGATACTCATACTGGGTGGCAAACGTTCTGGCTGTCGGCGTAGAAGTAAGTGCCATTGCCGTTTACATGAAATATTGGTTCCCCGATGTTCCGGGTGCCGTGTGGATTTTATTTTTCTCTCTCGTCCTCATCTATGTGAATGCAACAAGCGTCAATACATTCGCTACATTTGAATATTGGTTCTCCATGATTAAAGTAAGCGCAATTGTGCTTTTCATACTTCTTGGTTCTTATGTTTTATTCGGAGGGCCGGATCAATCAAGCATCGGACCTCAAAACTTTGTAAACGATGGCGGTTTCATGCCGTTTGGCTGGTGGGGAATGTGGGTCGCAATCTTTATTTCCTTATTCAGCTTCTTAGGTACAGAAATGATAGCCGTTACAGCTGGTGAAGCAAAAGATCCGGATGTGGCGGTACCTAAAGCGTTGAAAGCAACCGTATTTCGATTATCAACGTTTTATGTACTGACAATTGCCATCATGTTGATGATTGTTCCGTGGCAGTCCGCGGGTGTAGATAAGAGCCCGTTCGTTAAAGTCATGGAAATTTTAAATATTCCAGGCGCTTCTGGAATTATGAACTTTATCATTTTGACGGCTGCTTTATCGGCGATGAATAGTCAGCTTTACGCTTCAACCCGGATGATGTATTCATTATCGCGGGGAGGCTATGCGCCTGCTTTCTTTGGAAAGATAAGCAAAAAAGGGATTCCTTCGAGAGCACTCGCTGTTTCAACAGGCGGTATTTTCTTGGCGGCGGCAGTAGGTGCAATCGTACCAGATTCTTCTTATGCATTCATGATGGGTATTTCCATGTTCGGGGCCATTTTCACCTGGTTTATGGTGTTCATTTCGCATCTATTTTTCCGTAAACAGTGGGAGAGAAACGGCGGGCGGAAGTTACCGGTTAAAATGATAGGTTTTCCTTATTTAACAATCGCAGGGGCTGTACTTTTATTAAGTCTGATGTTAACAACTTGGGTTACACCGTTTAAAATTATGCTTCAGTTCGGCGTACCGTGGCTAATCTTCCTGTCCATCGCTTACATGGTGTGGAAAAAGAAGAACATGAATCATGGTGCATTACAAAAAGCTTCAAGTATGTCTGACAACGATATGAAAGTTGATTAGATCATCTCCTTGTTAAAGAACATCGATGTGTAAAAGAAAAAGGGAGGATTACAAAATGGTAAACACAAACAATAATGAGCATGGTACAAAGCCCGGCTTAGAAAAAGAAATTCGGACAGACTTCCAAAAAGATATGTCTTACGGGGATTACCTTCACCTTGACAAAATTTTATCAAGTCAGCACCGATTATCAGATCATCATGATGAAATGTTGTTTATCATCATCCATCAAGCAAGCGAACTATGGATGAAACTCATTTTACACGAGATTACAGCCGCGACTGAATGCATTCGCCGCAATGACTTAGATTCGTCTTTTAAAATGCTGTCACGTGTATCAAGAATTCAACAGCAATTGATCCAATCATGGAGTGTATTGTCTACGTTGACACCGGCAGAATACATGGAATTTCGCGATAAACTCGGGCATTCATCCGGTTTCCAGTCTTACCAGAACCGTCTGATCGAATTCGCTCTTGGAAACAAAAATGCTCATACTTTATTAGTTTATCAGCATCAAACGGAGCTTTATGAAAAATTGAACGAAGCGTTAAATCAACCTAGTATTTATGATGCTGCCATCCGGGCACTCGCCTTAAGAGGATTACCGATTGACCAAGAAGCGCTTGAAAGAGATTGGTCACAGAATTATGAGCCAAATGCCAGCGTAGAAGAGGCTTGGTTAACGGTCTACCGCAATGTTGATCAGTACTGGGACTTATATGAATTGGCAGAAAAGCTCGTGGATATCGGAAGCCAGCAGCAGCTTTGGCGTTTTAACCATATGAGCACAGTCGAACGAATTATTGGCCATAAGCAGGGAACAGGCGGTTCATCAGGCGTCACGTATTTAAAGAGAGCGCTTGACCATCATTTCTTCCCGGAACTATGGAGCTTAAGAACGAAACTTTAAAGGAGAATGACGGCAGCCACGGAAAATATGTGGCTGCCGTCATTCTCCTCAAGTGCATATTTTTACATATAAGCCGTATTTGAGCGGCACAGATTGTTGAAAGTAAAAATCTAAACATAAAATGGAGGAAAATCATATGAGTACATGGATTGACATCTCACAACCATTGGATGGAAACGTAGCTGTCTGGCCCGGAGATACGCCTTTTGCGTATAAAGTCAATTGGAGCAAAGAAGAAAGCGGATCGGTCAATGTAGGACAAATCACGATGAGCACCCACACAGGCACACATATTGACGCTCCTTTCCACTTCGATAATGAAGGCAAACGGGTGATAGAGCTGGACATTAATTTGTATATCGGGCCGGCACGTGTCATCCATTTGCCGAACAAGACAAGCATTGGAGTAAATGATCTACGTCATCTTGACTTAGAAGGAGTGACTCGTTTATTAATCTATACAGGGGCATGGGAAAAACGAGCCGTTTTTCCGGAATCCATTCCCCATCTTGAACCGGAACTGGCAGAGTATTTGTCCCAGCAAGGTGTGCGGCTAATCGGACTTGATTTGCCGTCAGTCGACCCATTGGACAGCAAGGAATTGTCTGCCCATCATGAACTTACGCACCACGGCCTGCATATTTTAGAAGGACTTGTACTTGATGGCATCACAGAAGGAGACTATGAATTGGCTGCACTACCGCTGCCGCTCGCTGAAGGAGATGGGAGTCCGGTGCGTGCTGTCCTAAAAAAGGTTGAATAGTTTAAAATAACTTTTTCTAAATTTAATGCTAAAAGACCGGTGATAAAGACATATCCCGGTCTTTTATGACTTTCTGAAGAGCCACATCTCATTGCAAAAATTAATCTTCTGTATTTTCTTCCCGTGATTGTTCCTGATAATGCTCGTTTAAATAAGCGTTTTCGGTTGTCGCAAAATTGACAGATTGAAGACTTATGTCTGCATCCATCGCATAATAACCTTTCAGCTCATCTTTTACGAGGTTCCCGCTTTGAAATGGCGGTTCGCTTTTCTTGTCTTTCATGAATTGGCCTGCTTTCTTTCTAACTGCATTTCTCTTGTGTGTATCTTCGATGGATGGATCCGTTACTGTTTAGCATTCTGACGTTTTGTCGGATGAATGGCTTTTTCCAGTTCCTCAGCGGCTATCACAGGATTTGTTGTATCCGAATTTGGCTTCCCTTTTTGAGATCCTCGTTTTGATTGTGCCATCATTATCACTCCATTTCTTAATTAAAAGTCACACAAGATAGTTTGGGGAAAATGATTATTGAATATACGTTTTGTAAATAATGATCTTTTATAAGGTAATGATCCTGTTTCAAAACATTGAATATATTCTTAACCGTTATGTGAATTTCAAGAAGAGGCTGTTAGAGTTGAGTTTTTACTCTTAACGGCTTTTCATTTCTACCCTATAATATTTATATAGATATAAACTGTGACGATGGGCAGTCGCCCAATATAACAGGTGTGACAGGAGAGCAAGAATTATGGCAGATAACATTCTATGTTTTGATTCCCTAAAAACACAATGTAAAGAGAGAGGGATGGACCCTTCAGGTCTCCCAGCCTTTCAGCAATATTTAAATAAAGAGCAATTGCAGGCGAGACGTTTACGATACCGAGAAATGCTGCAGGTCGTGACCCATTTTTTAAGGAAATTCCATTTGTCTGTAAAAGGAGTCCCTATATTAACAGTGATTAGTGATGAAAAAGGCTATCTTTTACAAATGATGGGGGATGAAAGTATCAAGAATATGGTGAACGAACTCGGGATTCAAGAAGGGATTCGTTTTACCGAAGAGGATAGTGGAATTAATTCCATAAGTTTGACGTTAAAACATAAAACAGAGGTGCAAATTATTGGGGAACAGCATTACCACCGCTTTTTACATTCATCTGCTTGTTACGCTGTACCCATTAAAGACCAAACGGAAGACAAAGTGATTGGAACGATCTCCCTTATGACCTCTATAGATTTTGCTAATCCGCTGCTACTAACGCTGCTATCGACCGTCAATGATTCGATTGAAAGAGAATTAAAGCTATTAAAACAAAACCAGCAACTAAATGTATTGAATCAAATTATCATGGATACGACACGGAATGGCATTATCATTGCAAATCCAGATGGGAAGCTAATTGGATACAACATTTATGCAGAGCATTTGACGGGGATAGAAAGAGCAAGTGTCTTTAATCAAAGCATCAATGAGTTAAAACCCTTTGGAATGTATCTGGAAGATGTGCTTCGAGAAAAAAAGCTTTATACTGATATTGAAATATCATTTACCCGAAAAGATGGACATATTCTCACTTTTTTATTTGACGCTCTCCCCATTTTCGATGATGGTCAGCACTTAGTGGGAGCATTCGCTCAATTCCGGGATATTACAGAACGCAAACAGACAGAAAGCTTATTGTTAAATTCAGAAAAGCTTGCGGTTGTAGGTCAGTTGGCAGCAAGTGTCGCTCACGAGATTCGCAATCCGCTTACAACGATTCGAGGGTTCATTCAATTTACAGAAGAGAATTTTTCTAATCACGATTACCATAAAATCATTTTAGGAGAATTGGACCGCATCAATTTTATCATCAGTGAATTTTTAATTTTATCAAAGCCGCATGTATTAAATTATCAAAAAAAGAATGTATTACAAACGTTAAATGAAACAATTGTTTTGTTTCAAGCTCAGGCAATTATGAATAATATTGAAGTAAAGACGGATTTAAGGGATTCAGAGCTGACCGTCGAGTGCGATGAGAATCAATTAAAACAAGTGTTTATGAATTTATTGAAAAACAGTATGGAAGCTTTACCATATGGGGGAACTATTACGGTACGCGCGTGGAAAAAAGGCGCGGAATCGGCGGTCATCGAAATTGAAGATGATGGCTGCGGTATGAAGCAAGAACACATCGAAAACTTGGGAAAACCCTTTTACACGACAAAAGAAACCGGAACAGGACTTGGATATATGGTTATTAACCGTATTATGGAGCATCATAAAGGAAGCATTCGTATCAAAAGCAAACCGGATAAAGGGACAACCGTTAATATGACGATTCCTTTGTCTTTTGAGTAGATCAAATGTTTGAAAAGGGCCGTAGACGGTATTATCAGTAAACTAAATTATATGGAAAATCCCTTATCACAAACTGAAATTATCGTTTGTATAAGGGATTTTTTCTTTTGGCATTTATAAGTGCTCTAAAATGACTTCCTGGTAAAACCTTCTTAAAAGATCATGCTGAAAATCATCGAATAATCTTATTGGAAGGCCGAGTTCTTTCCTTTTCATAATGTCCATTCGAATGGTATTACGTACTTCTGCAGCAGCGATTTTCTCCGAATCCTCTTTTTCCATGGATAGGCTTTTCTTTAACTCGTATACTTCGAGGCAGTGATGTTCAAAGTCGGCTTGTGATCCGAAACGTTCCAAATAGAGAGAGCGCTTCTCGTCATCACTCTGCTGCTTCATAAATACCGGAACCATCTCTTTACGGATAACACCGCGTTTTTTCGGCTTCCATCCTTTTTTGACGGCAGATAATAAATAGCCGGGAACATTATCAATCTCTTTTGTCTCAAGGCGCTGTCGTGTATATTCGAGAGCATTTTGTATACGGTCATTGTCGTATTGCATGAAAAGGGACTCTGCTGTTGCTTTCTCCATATTGTGCTGTAAAAGCTGATCCAATAAATCTTTTTGCGCTTTGTCCCATTTTTTCTCCTCGTTCTCATCTGTCAATACGGCGAGATTTTCTTCTTTTACTTCATTGTTTACTTCCAGTAAAGGCAATTCTTCGTTATCTTTCGGAATAATACGGAATTCGATCGCTGTCACTTTACGACCGTTTTTCACTTCCCGAAATTCAAAGTTCATGTCCGTCACTTCATTGATATCTTCTTGCGCCTTTGATAAGATTCGGTTTTTAAAATGACCGTATTGCTTATATGTATTAGGTTCAAGTCCTATCCATTCCCGAAGCGTTTCAAGAGGAATCGTCCGGGTTTTGTGCCGTAAAAACTGATATTGCTTTAACAGTTCATAAATTCGAATGGAGTAAAACGAACTAAGCTGCAAGATGTACTTGAGCTGATAGGACGTAAATCGTTTTTTCATATTAAGCAAAAAGGGCTTCAATTTAGAGGAGATCTCTAATTCAACATAACCTTCACCCGGAAAATATTCCGCACTGGCCAGCCAATTGACGACGAGCGTTGATTTGTCTTGTTTAATGGGAATCGTTTTTTCCTGGAGCCCTGTAATAATTTCACGGATATATTGATAAATATTCCCCTTAATTCCGACCATATTGGCAAATTCTTTTACAGTAAATTTGTAAACTTGAAAATGTTCATCATCAGGTTCAACCATACTAATAAGTGTATGTATAATCCTCGTCTCTTGAAGAGATAATTTATAAGCGGTCTCTATTAAATCATTGGACTTGGTTACCTTGTGATTAGGACTGATTTTCTTCTCCTGTTTTACGACATCCTGCATTTAACTGCCTCCTAACTATCACTAATTCTAATAGATTGTGATAATTCCATCAATCAAAATATCCTTTAAAAAACGTATAAAATTTGTGATAGTTGATTTTTCTAGTTATAAGAAATGTGATAATTTCCATCCCAATTGGACGATGGAATAAAAATCATGGAATTTTTTACATTTGCTACCTATAAAATTTTACAAAAGATTACATAAAACGACTAGCAGCTTAAGATATTTCTTTTTAGAATAGGATTTTTTTTAGAAAAAGGAATGATAAAAAGTGTGATAGTTATAAAATAAAAAGTGTGATGGTTAAAAGATAAAATCTGTGAGGATTAAGATAAAAAATGTGATGGTTAAAAGATAAAATCTGTGAGGATTTGCATAAAAAGTGTGATAGTTCAAGATAAAATCTGTGAGGGTTCGTATAAAAAGTGTGATAGTTCAAGATAAAATCTGTGAGGGTTCGTATAAAAAGTGTGATAGTTCAAGATAAAATCTGTGAGGGTTTGCATAAAAAGTGTGATAGTTCAAGATAAAATCTGTGAGGGTTTGCATAAAAAGTGTGATAATTCAAGATGAAATCTGTGAGGGTTCGTATAAAAAGTGTGATAATTAAAATAAATGATGTGATATTACAAATAAAAAGTGTGATCTTTCAGAGATAAAATCTGTGAGAATTTAAATAAAATGTGCGATAGTTAAAATAAATTTTGTGAGATTAAAGATAAAGAATGTGATAACTCGAACAAAATCTGTGATAGTTCGGATAAAAAATGTGAGGATTAACCTTAACAAAGGCTGTCATATCAGGCTTTTTCAAGCCCTAAAACATAAAAACAAGAAATCATTTAAACAAATAAACATAAAAACAAAATATATAGAAACAACATAAACAAAGAAGATAATATGGTGTTTAGTAAAATAGTTTGATGTTTAGTAAAATTTCGTTTACTGGGTTTAGAGCAACTGTAACCGCATAGGATATTTTGAAAGCTATAAGTACATATTTCTTTTTTTAGAGACTCATTATAATTGGGAAATGAAAATACACTAGACAGCTCAGACGGAAATATTGATTTTAGATGTTTAGTTAGTATGTAATCGGGTTGATTAAATAGGTGATTGAAATATAGAAAATATTTTACTATATAGATCGATTTAGAACCTTTGAGGACGAACTCAAGTGGTCTAAACAGCCGCTTATACGAGAACCTTTGTGAGATGATTCAAGATGAGAAACCCCAAAATTCTAAAAAAGAGCCCGGACCAAGTTAATGTTAAAAACTTAAGTTGGACTTATATATAATTTTAAAAAAATATAAAGAGCCCATTTCGATCAATTCTTTTTCAAAACGGGCTCTTTAATATAAAAAAACTATCGTTATAAGAAATACTTTTAATCAACCATTTTTATCAAAAAATCCACATTCATCAGGTTTTCCAAATTCTTTTGCTGGCTGTAATTCATATCATCTCAAGATGTTGAGGTGGAGTGAATTACTCACCCGGTTTCATTAATGTATAATATATCTTTCTTTTCCACTGTAAAAACTCTTCTTCCAGTAAAAATTCTTCTTTTCTCGGTCTGGAAAAAGGAACCTTAAACTCTGCAATGACATGGGCTGGTTTTTTAGACAAAACTAATATTCGATCTGATAAAAACAGTGCCTCTTCTATATTGTGAGTCACGAATAATATTGTTTTACGATATGTTTCCCATATGGATAAAAGCCATTGTTGCATCTCAAGTCTTGTCAGCTCATCTAAGGCTGAAAATGGTTCATCGAGACAAATGACAGATTGAGGGCTTAATAAAGCTCTAATAAAAGCTGCACGTTGCTTCATTCCCCCTGAAAGCTCATGGGGATAGGCATTTTCATAAGCTCCTAAACCGGCTTTCTGAATCATTTCTCTAGCCATTTCCCTATCTTTTTTTCCAATAAGTTCTTGTCCAAGCATGACATTTGCTAAGATCGTCCTCCACGGCAAAAGGGAAGGGGATTGGGGCATATAGCTAATAGAACCCCGTTTCCCGTTAATTATTTGATTATCTAAATAAATATGTCCGCTATCAGGTGGTAAAATACCGCCAATTAAGTTGAAGAGCGTACTTTTTCCACTTCCAGATGGACCTAGAATGGAGACAAATTCTCCTTTTTCAACCGTTAAGCTGAGGTGTTTAATTACATCATTTTGTCCAAAGCGAAGGGAAACATCCTTAACAGTCAGATGACTCATTTCCTTTTATCCCCCTTTAATTGCCATCTTACCAGCCATCGTTCCGCCAGCAGGATTACTGCAAAGAATAGTAAACTTAATGCCATAATAGAAAGAATCGCTACGAAAACACGATCCGTCCTAAAGGAAGAAGAGGCTAATGTCATATAAACACCAATTCCCTGTTTTGCTCCAAGCCATTCTGAAATAACGGCTCCCATCACACTATAGGTTGCTGATATCTTTAAGCCGGAAAAAATGGAGGGAAGGGCATAAGGAAGCTCTAATTTTAAAAATAATTGTCTTTTTGATGCCCCGGCCATCATCATGTAATGTTTTAACTCAGGATCTGTTTGTCTAAATCCGTCAAGCGAAGCAACTGCTATTGGAAAAAAACAAACAAGAGTAATCACAATCATTTTTGGCAGAAGGCCAAATCCAAACCAGACAACTAAAAGGGGAGCCAGTACGATAATCGGGATATTTTGCGATAAAATTAATAAAGGATATACGGATTCCCTTATAAAAGGAAGCAAATGCAACAGCACAGCGGTAAGAAGGCCTATTCCAGTACCAACTGCAAACCCTATTAGGGCCAGTTTGACAGTGGAAAAGAAATCTGGATAAAAATGCGGCCAGCCTGCCAGCGCTTCCGAAAAAATTTTAGTGGGAGCTGGAAGCAGCCACTCCGGGACCTCTGCTTGTTTTACTGCTATTTCCCATACAATGAAGAAAAGGAGGAGTATCCAAATTGGCCTCCACCTTTTTAAAACACGCTTGCTCATTATCGATGTTTCTCCGTTAATTGTTCCATTGTAATCCCATCAGGCTGATAAAGCACTTTTACTTGGGATATTACGTTATGGCTCCCCATTTCAATCATACGCTCATTCATTTTAGCAATGATTTCCAATAATTCCTGTAATTCGCCTTCCATCGTCGTTTCAAGAGGATGAACTTCATATTTGATGCCTGATTCCTGTATGACGCGAATTGCTTCATCTACATAAGGAATGACACTTTCCCCATCTTTTGTTTTTGGGATTATTTGAATGCTTACTAATGAATTGGCCATGTTTTTGCCTCCTTATTCAGGTAAGAAATCGTTCGTAAATGCTTTTTTGGAGTCAAGTTCTTTCTCTAATAGTTTATTATCATGCATCCAGCTTGCATAGTTTTCCCAAACTTCAAGCTTTTGTTCACCCCATCGTGCGGCGTCATCTTGATAGCGGGGAGACAGCCACTCTTGACTCTTTTTAACAAGATCTGAGTCTAAATCAGGTACAGCCTTCAGTAAAATATTGGCTGCTTCTTCCGGCTTATCAATTGCAAACCCATAACCTTTTGAAGTTGCTTTAACAAAGGCTTTTACCGTATCGGAATGTTCGTCGATCATTTTTTCACTGGTAGTTAATACCGGTGTGTAGTAATCGAGTTTGTCTGTGTAATCGGTTAAATAAACCATATTTAATTTTTCCCCTCGAAGCTCAGCTTCGATGCCTGTCCAGCCGTAATAAATCCATGCAAAGTCAATATCTCTTTTAACCGCTGTGAAGAAGTCAGTGTCTCCCATATTCACAAAGTTTACTTTCTCGACATCTGCTTTCTCGAGATTCATTAAGGAAGACATAACGGCTTTTTCTACTGGCGACCCCCAGCCGCCATAAGTTTTACCTTCAAAGTCTTTAGGTGACTTAATCGTTTTCTCTGCAGGTGAAGCAAATCCGGAAGTGTTGTGTTGAATAATGGCAGCTATTGAAACAAGAGGAACACCTTGAACCCTAGCCTGGGTAATTCCTTCTTGATAACTTACTCCAAACTCTGCTTTGCCTGAAGCAACAAGCTGGTCTGCGCCTGTTTCCCCAGGTGTAATAATTTCGACATCTAATCCTTCCTCTTCAAAGTAGCCTTTGTCTTTTGCGACATATAGTCCTGTGTGATTTGTATTTGGTGTCCAATCCAGAACAACTGAAACTTTTGTGAGAGAATCCTTTTTTTCTTTTTGTTCTTCAGCTGGTGCGGCATTATTGTTGCTGCAGCCCGAAAATAGAAACAGTGAACAGAGAACTGTTAACCACTTTTTCATAAATCATCCTCCTAAGTCGTTTTATGTAATTGGTAAAAAACGCATACGCTTTACATCCTCCACAAAAGCTGGGAATAAAAATAAAAGCGCCTGGATACGATACCCGGGCGCACACTATCAAACAATCATGATTTTGTATGAAAGTATGTTCCCTACGCTGGTATCAACCAGATCAGGTTCTAAGGGTCAACACCTTACGGATGTTCTCTCAACCAGCAAAACCGGTTCCCCTACATTCCTCAATATTTAATTTAGTACCGTACTCATTATAACAGAAAGTGAATGTTTTAAAAGAGGAGTTTATCATTTCCCTACTCTCGATAGAATGATGATTTACCTGAAAAAAAGAGTCCTGGAACATACCAACCTTTTTCACCGTTTTTTCATTTTTGTTTTATATAGTAAGTACTGATGAAGCGTGCTTTAATAAGGAGCGTTAAAGTCTTATCCTGCGGTTGCAGGCGCTTATCGTATAAAACTGCAAAAATGAATTCAATGAGGCCTTTGGATGTTAGGTGAGAGGAGAATGGAAAATGATAGAAAAGTTACGTAATAAGAAAAAGTATTTTTTAATAATCTTAATTATTTTAGGTGTAGTCGTGTCAATCGGTGTTGTATTTTCAAATAAAGAAGTCATTGCGCGTGTAGATGGGAAAGCCATTAGCCAAGATCAATTATACAATTTATTAGTAGAACAAGGCGGACAAGCAGCTTTGGATGCTCTTATTGATCAAACCATTATTGAAAGCGAAGCGGAGAAGCAAAAGATTGATATTGCTGACGAAGAGATTGAAAATGAATTAAAACTATTAGAAGAATCTTATGGCGGCGAAGAAGCACTGAAGGCAGCAATGGAAACAAGCGGCATCTCTCTGGCAGATGTTAAAAAGGATCTTTCTTTGAATTTAACAATTGAAAAGCTTCTTAAATCTAGAATCTCAGTAACCGAAGAGGAAATGACAACATATTTTGATGAAAACAAAGAGTCATTTGCCACAGCGGAGCAAGTGAAGGCGAGTCATATTTTAGTAGAAGATGAAACAACAGCGAAAAAAGTGAAAGACAAGCTGGCAGGCGGTGAAGATTTTTCCGTATTAGCGAAGGAATATTCAACAGATACAACGACAAAGGAACAGGGCGGTGATCTTGGATTCTTCGCAAAAGGGGAAATGGTAGCTGAATTTGAAGAAGTTGCTTTTTCATTAAAGCCAGATGAAATTAGTGAGCCGGTCAAAACAGAATATGGATATCATATTATTAAGCTGGTCGAGAAACAAGAAGCAAAAGAAGCGAACTATGAAGAAAGCAAAAGTGAAATTAAAGAGCTGTTAACCAGTGAAAAGATGCAAACCGAATATACGACGTGGCTGGAAGAGAAAAAAGAAGAATATAACATCGAGAATTTTCTTACAGAAGATGGAGAGTGAAGAAGAACTTCTTAGAATGGATTGATAGCGGCTTTTTATAGATAAGCTAAATCTTCGACTCTAATACCCTTTTGGTTTTTGCCAATTAACGGTAAAGCGGCAACTGCATGAAAAATTAGAGGAAGTAGTTTTCGACATCATAAAGAAACAGAGGGAATAATGGATGAAGCCAAAAGAAGGTGCAGACAGATTGAAACAACTTGTTGCACTTTTAAAAGAAAAAGGAATTCGTGCTGAATTGTGTAAGAAACCGACTATCATAATGAAGGAAGAGATGAAAGAGATAAAGGTTCGGTTAATCCAGTAGAAAAAACATTTAAGTCAGTTCTGTTTGTCCTGATGATATGTATGCTGAAAAATGGCAGCCTCGTATGGAAGGCTGCCATTTTAAGCGAAGCGCATATAGCATAGTAAGCAAAAGAAGGCTTTACTCTAGTATATTCTTTCATTATCTTGTAAGTATGGACAAAGAGGAAAGGAGTTTTTTACATATGAATATTCTTTTGGCAGAAGATGATTTGCAGCTTGGTGAATTAATCGGGTTTATGTTAAAGAAGAAAGGAGGATACAAGGTCGATTGGGTGATGGAGGGAGAGGATGCTTATGATTATGCCGTCGCCTCTCATTATGACATCCTCATTCTGGATTGGATGATGCCAAACGGGGACGGAGTGGATGTGTGCCGCCGCTTGCGAAAAGAAGGATATTCAGGGGCAATTTTGATGCTGACAGCGAAGGACTCCGTTGAAGACCGCATAGCAGGCCTGGATTCGGGTGCGGATGATTACCTCGTCAAACCGTTTGAAATCGACGAACTTCTTGCGCGATTACGGGCCCTTTCCCGCCGAAATTATGCACCTATTGTAGAGGAAGAGGTCCGTATTCATGATATGATGTTGAATCGGACGAGCCAAACGGTTTGCCAAGGAGAAGAGACTATCCAATTGAGTCCGCGCGAATTTCAGTTATTGGATTTACTCATTCAAAATAAAGGACAAGTTTTGCCGCGTGAGACCATTTTAGATCGCGTATGGGGATATGATGCGGATGTATCCATTAAGACCATTGATGCGACGGTTAAACTGCTCCGAAAGAAGCTTGATGTCATTGGAAAGCAAGAATGGATTCAAAGTATCAGAGGGGTGGGATACAAATTTGAAATCTAATCTTCTTTCACTCATACGTGCTTGGCGGAATGGTGGAGAGAAGGATGTATTTAAAAGTACACAAAATCGTTTAACTCTTCTGTACAGCGGATTGCTTATGCTTTTTCTCGTTCTTTTCATTGTCGTTGTTTATTCATTGCTTTATACAGTAATTTTAAAGGACCAAGAGCGTGAACTGGAGGAAATGGCCGCTCAGGAAGCACGGATTTTCGAGAGCTATTTGGTGCAAAACAATTACCGCAGCCTTCAGGGGATTCAAAATCAAGAGTTAGTGTTAGCAGGCGTAGATCAATTTTTTTACTATGTAGTGAATCCTAAAGGTGAATTAATCATGGGAGATGAAAAGGTTCCTGAGCTGCGTCAGGATTTATTCACCCTTCTAGGAGGATGGGATCCGCAGCGAAAAGAAATTCGTCAGGAAACACTGCATGCCACCTACTCCGAGTGGAGACCAAAAGCAAAAGGCAAGGGAATGGATGATGAACTGCGTTCTCCTCCACAACATCACGAAATTCAGCTGATGATAGCCAGCCGCCCGATTTTCTATAAAGGTCAATTAATCGGGATGCTTTATATCGGAAAAGATATTTCATTTGCTTACCAATTATTTAAGCTGCTCCTTATTATTTTAGCAGGACTAGCTATTCTATTTTCCGGAGTTGCCCTGTATATGAGTCATTTGATGTCTAAAAAGGCGATGGTGCCGATTACCCGGGCATTTACGAGACAACGCGAATTTGTGGCGGATGCCTCCCATGAGCTCCGGACTCCTTTAAGCGTGATGTTGTCTTCAATCGATGCGATGGAAATGACTGTAGATACGGAGGAAGATGATTTTTCTCGTAAGCTGCTAGTCAATATGAGAAATGAAGTGAAGCGGATGACTAAATTGGTGAGCGATTTGCTGACACTTGCTCGTTCGGATTCAGGTACAATCGAACGAGTTAATGAAACGTTTGATTTTCGGCCTCCTGCACAAAAAGCCATTCAATCGGTTGAGCCGCTGGCAGCGGCAAAGCAAATTAAGCTGCATTTGAGTGCTCCTGAGGCGATGGTCGTAAATGGAGATCCGGAAAGGTTAACGCAATTGCTCTATATTTTGTTGGATAACGGGATCAAATACACTCCGAATGGGGGAGATGTTTACCTGGCTCTTTCGGTTGAATCATACGAGCATCGTCTCGTCATGTGCATTCAAGTAAAGGATACGGGAATAGGAATCAAGCCGGAAGACTATGCCCGTATATTTGACCGATTTTATCGATCGGATAAAGCACGGACAAGGAAGATGGGAGGACATGGATTAGGCTTGTCGATTGCTAAGTGGATTGTTGAAACCCATGGGGGAACGATTCAAGTTTCCAGTGAAATCGGCAAGGGGAGTACCTTTACCATAAGAATTCCTTTTTCCTCCAATACAAAAAAAGCGTAAGGCTGCTGAAAAGCATCTTGCGCTTTTTTATTTATCCCGCGTTGGTGGGCAGTTTCTTTTATTCGAGTTTCTTTTTTCACCATATTTTCATCATTCTTCTTTAGAATCCTGTCTGAAAATGAGACAAGCGCATTTATGGATTGGATTAATTACATCGGTTTTCTTGTTGATGCAAGCAATTACAGGATTATTATTGGCGGAATCTTGGTTAATAGGAAAGGAGTCGAAACAGCAGCCTATGTTTATGCAAAATGGAGAGCAAGGACAACAATCAGTAACTGGTGCCGGGTAAGAACAATCGGACGCTGGTACTATCGAGCAAGGTGGAAACGCGGCATCCTCGGATTTACAACAAAGAAGTTTTGAAGCGAGAGAAGGTGAAGGTAACTCTTTAACCCGCATCATCCAAGGTCTTCATAAAGGAAGGTTAGGAACCATGGATATTAAATGGGTAATTGACGTGGCCGCTATCAGCATGATCTTCTTAACCAGTTCGGGCATCTATTTATCTGTAAAATTGTTAGCAGTCCAGAGGAAAAGCAGAAAAAAACGTGCTTTAAAAGTATCAGAGGGACAGTAAGGGAGAGGAAAGTGTAAGGGATAAGAAGTCTTCTTGCGCTTTGTCTTTGGTAGTCGCTTTTCATCGTGTTTTCATCATTCTTCTCTACAATAGGATTCAGACAAAAGGAAACTCGTAAAAAGGAGATAGATAAAATGAACTTACACGAATATGAAAATAACAAACAAACACCTAAACAGAGACGATCTTTCCCACCTTTGTTTGCATCCTTAACAGGAGCTATTGTCGGAAGTGTGGCTACTCTTTACTTAGCCCCAGCATTAGGGATGAGCGGGATTTCTCCGATTACCGAAAGTATTGATCAGGAGAAAACAGCGATAGTGGAGCAAAGCGAAGCTTCCGAAAATACATTACAGCTTCAACAAACGTCAACAACTTCGAACAGCATGATCAATGCAATCGAGAATGTAAGGGAAGCAGTAGTAGGAGTAGTCAATATCCAACAACAAACCAATTATTTTTCTCACGGCCCTCAAAGCTCTCAAGAGCAAGGGACTGAGCAAGAGAGCGGTACGGGCTCGGGAGTCATTTTTAAGAAATCTGGTGACGATGCTTATATTATTACGAATAACCACGTCATTGAAGGGGCCAGTAAAGTAGAAATTTCTCTTTCCACGGGTGAGAGAATTGCTGCAGAAGTCGTCGGGGCTGACCAGCTAACCGATTTAGCGGTGTTGAAAATAGAGAGTAAATACGCGACAAAGGTAGCAGATTTTGGAGATTCCTCTTCGCTCCGTATTGGTGAGCAAGTAGCAGCGATTGGAAATCCGCTTGGTTTGGATTTATCAAGTACGGTTACTCAAGGAATTGTGAGCAATACGGATCGCACCATTCCTGTTTCCACGTCAGGAGGGGAATGGGACTTAAATGTAGTCCAAACGGATGCAGCTATTAACCCGGGTAACAGCGGCGGAGCATTAATTAACAGTGCCGGACAAGTAATCGGTATAAACAGTTTGAAAATTGCAGAAGACGGAGTGGAAGGCTTAGGTTTCGCGATTCCCAGTCAGGATGTCAAACCGGTTATAGAGGATTTACTGCAATACGGGGAAGTGAAGCGCCCATACTTGGGGGTAGGATTGCAGAGTCTGAGTGATTTTCCGTCAACTATCCAAGAGCAATTAAACTTGCCTGAAGATACACAGGGTGGAGTAATCGTTACATCGGTCGAACCTGCTTCTCCTGCGGCAGAAGCAGGACTCCAGATCAAGGACTTAATCACAACCGTTAACGGTACAAAAGTGAACAGTATTGGAGAATTAAGAAAATACATTTATACCGAAGCCAAGATTGGAGATCAAATCAAAGTGGAGCTTTATCGGGACGGGAAGAAGATCAATGTATCTGTAAAAATGAGTGAAAAGGGAATGTAGCTTTATCAATACGAAAGATAGGAGGCAAACGGCATGGTCAAATACTCTATTATCATTCCTGTATATAATGAGGAACTAGTGGTTCGTGAAACATATAAACGATTAAAAGCAGTGATGGAGCAAACGGACGGAACTTATGAATTATTGTTTGTGAATGACGGCAGCAAGGATAAAACCATCGATATTTTAAAAGAGCTTTCTGTTAGAGATGAGACGGTGAAATATTTAGATTTTTCCCGGAATTTTGGGCATCAAATTGCCATTACCGCAGGAATGGATTATGCGGCAGGAGAAGCTGTCGTCATTATCGATGCAGACTTGCAGGACCCGCCTGAACTTATTTTGGATATGATCCAAAAATGGAAGGAGGGCTATGAGGTTGTGTACGCTAAGCGGACGAAGAGGAAGGGAGAAACGTTCTTTAAAAAGCAAACGGCCCATTTATTTTATCGTGTTTTACGGGCATCAACGGAGATTGACATTCCCCTGGACACAGGCGACTTCCGCTTGATTGACCGGAAGGTGTGCGACCAGTTAGTAAGCATGAAGGAAAGAAGCCGCTTTGTCCGGGGGCTCGTCAGCTGGGTAGGGTTTAAGCAAACCGCAATTGAATACGAGCGGGATGAACGTTTGGCAGGTGAGACAAAGTATCCGCTCAAGAAAATGCTTCGCTTTTCAATGGATGGAATTACTTCCTTTTCTTATAAGCCATTAAAACTGGCCAGTATTTTGGGAGTTTTGCTTTCATTTTCAAGTGTGATCTGGATGTTCATCGTTTTATATTTAAAATTATTTACGGACTCGACCGTTACCGGTTGGTCTTCCCTTCTCATGACCATGCTTTTCTTCAATGGAGTTGTGCTCGTGATGTTAGGGGTAATCGGTGAGTATATCGGAAGAATTTACGATGAGGCGAAGGACCGGCCGTTATACATTCTTCAGGACAGTCGGAGAGTCGAACGGGAGAGCGAAAAGGTATCTCGCTATGCGAATTATTAAAGAAAAGGTCAACGTATTATTACGATTTTGTACAGTGGGGGTAGGAAATACGCTCATTGACTTTGGAGTGTTTTTCCTTCTCACTGCTGGAGGAATCCCTTATCTTTTCGCGCAAGGGTGCTCCTATGCAGCGGGCATGGTAAACAGCTATGTATGGAATCGGGTGTGGACATTTCAAGTGAAACAAAAAGCGAATATGCAGGAGGCGGTCCGATTTGCCATCGTCAACATAGGAGCATCAAGCATGACGTTTCTTATTCTGTATATTCTTCAGGAAGGTGCTGGCCTATCTCTTGTTGTAAGTAAAGTGATCGCAACGATTGGAGGGATCCTTATTACCTTTATTGGAAGCCGTCTTTGGGTGTTTCAAGAACGAATCAATAAAAGGAGTGAATCATGATGAGAATAAAAAAAGCGGTTATTCCCGCAGCGGGATTAGGAACAAGGTTTTTGCCGGCAACAAAAGCTCAGCCAAAAGAAATGCTGCCGATTGTCGACAAACCGGCGATTCAATATATTGTGGAAGAAGCTGTTCAATCCGGTATCGAAAGCATTATTATCGTGACAGGTCGAAACAAGCGATCCATTGAAGATCATTTTGACCGATCTATTGAACTGGAACAGACTTTATCAGAAAAAGGAAAGTCTGATGTCTTACAAGAAGTGCAGGGAATTGCGAATATGGCTAACATTCACTACATCAGACAAAAAGAGCCGTTAGGGTTAGGGCATGCGATTTTATGTGCCCAGCAGTTTATTGGCGATGAACCGTTTGCTGTTTTGTTAGGCGACGATATTATGGTATCGGAGAAACCGGCATTAAAACAGTTAATGGATGTATTTGAAGAATTCAAGACAGAAGTGGTAGGTGTCCAGGCTGTTGAACCAACTGAAGTAAACAAGTATGGGATCATTCATCCGCGCAGGGAAAACGGGAATGTGTATGAAGTTCAGGATTTAGTAGAAAAGCCTTTTCTTGAGGAAGCTCCGTCCCAAATCGCGGTGATGGGAAGGTACATTTTAAAGCCTTCTATCTTTCCGATTTTGCAAACAATCGGCAGGGGAGCCGGAAATGAAATTCAACTAACCGATGCTTTAAGAGACATTTGCAAAAATGAAGCGATTCACGCTCTTCAACTAGAAGGAAATCGTTTTGATATTGGCGATAAATTGGGCTACTTGAAAGCAAGTACAGAGGTGGGGCTGCAGCGTGAAGAAATGAGGGAGCAGCTGTTGTCGTATTTAGAGAGTGTGCTAAAGAGAGAAGCGGAAAGGGGAATTTTACAATGAAGTCTGTTCTCGTAACGGGAGGAGCCGGCTATATCGGCAGCCATACCGTATTAGAGTTACAAAAACAAAACATTCCCGTCGTTGTGCTGGATAACTTATCAACAGGGCATCGGGAGGCAGTTCAAGCACCACATTTTTATGAAGGCGATATTGCGGACCACCAACTGGTTAAGGACATTGTCCAAAAGCATCGGATTAATGCTGTTATCCATTTTGCAGCTAAAAGCTTAGTATCAGAATCTGTCCAAAAGCCGGAGCTTTACTTCAGGGAAAATACGATGAAATCTTGTTCATTCTTTGAAAATATCATTCGTGAGGGGGTGAGGAATATCGTTTTTTCATCGACCGCAGCTGTATATGGCTCAGCTCATCATAAGCCGATTAAAGAGACGGATTTCCTGCAGCCTGTAAATCCATACGGAGAATCTAAACTCATGCTTGAAAAATATTTACAGTGGGTAGGAAGTGTTCATGATGTAAAATGGACGGCCCTTCGTTATTTCAATGCAGCTGGAGCTTCACTCGAAGGAACCATTGGAGAGGATCATCAGCCGGAAAGCCACCTTATTCCTCTTGTTTTACAAACAGCGTTAGGCCAGCGAGAAAACATTTCAATCTATGGTGACGACTACCCCACTCTTGATGGAACTTGCATTCGGGACTATATCCATGTCGTGGATTTAGCTCATGCCCATATATTGGCTCTCCATTCCATTGATGAAGGCTCCCTTAAACAAAATATCTATAATGTAGGAACGGGTTTCGGTCATTCTGTGATAGACATCATTGATACTGCCCGGCGGATAACGAAAAGAGGTATCACTAGGAAGATAGATGGAAGAAGAGAGGGGGATCCTCCTGTACTTGTAGCAGATAGCCATAATCTTAAAAAGGAATTAGGATGGAAACCGCAATACAGCGATTTACAAACAATTATCCAAAGTGCCTGGAGATGGCATTTGGCCCACCCGAATGGCTATGAAAAAAAGCAGTTTGTTTAAATAGGTTACTAGAGCTCATATATCATCGCTAAGCGGTAGAAGGGCGAATGTGCTTTTACCGTTTTATCTATAGAGCGAGAGATAAAAAAACGAGAAGGCAAGGTGATAACGCTTATGGAAAGCGTCATACATGATATATTAATAGCGCTCACCAGCTTAGGTTATGCAGGGATTGCCATAGGATTAATGATCGAAGTGATTCCGAGCGAAATCGTATTAGCTTATGGCGGCTATATGGTTTCAAAAGGAACGATCAGCTTTATCGGAGCCATTATAGCTGGAGTCATAGGGGGAACGATTGCCCAGTGGTTTCTTTACTGGCTTGGTTACTATGGAGGACGTCCGTTTTTAGATAAGTATGGAAAGTATTTATTCATCCAAAAGCATCATATCGAAAAGGCGGAGAAGTGGTTTCAACGATATGGAGCCGGAGTCGTGTTTACTGCTCGTTTTATTCCGGTCGTTCGACACGCGATTTCCATTCCTGCCGGTGCAGCCAAGATGCCTTTTATGAAATTTACAATATTGACGGTGTTGGCGATCATTCCATGGTCTATTTTGTTTGTCTACCTGGGTACAAAACTGGGAAGTCACTGGGAGAATATCGAAAAAGTGGCAGGAACTTATACTACACCCAGTGTGATCATTTCCATGGTCATCATTATCCTTTACTTTGGCATGAAGAAATTACGAGCAATTAAAAGAAGTGCAGCTTAAATAAAAACAGCTTGGTTCTATATAGATTGATTTAGAAAATTCGACATGACCAAAGAACAGCCATGCCAAATTTTCTAGACCTATGCGGGCCAATTCAAGTGGTCTAAATAACCGATTGTGAATGTTCCTCGATCGAATGAAGCTGTGTCGAGTTATTTAGTGGAATGTATATAGTATAATTCTCAAATTTTATCAGACTATGAATGAAAATATAAGATTAGGATCCAATATGTTGAAAAGGAGTAGAAGCGAAATATGAATATGAAGGTTAAGGGAAGGGTTGATTTCTTCTTAGTCGGAATTATTATTTTATCATTTTTTCTGAACTTTTATCAGTTGAAAGATGCAGGGTCAAACACGTACTACACCGTAGCAGTTAAAAGTATGTTAACAGGCTTTCATACCTTTTTCTATGCATCCTTTGATCCAGCTGGATTTATTACCGTAGATAAGCCTCCTGTAGCGTTATGGGTTCAAACCATCAGTGCTTATCTCTTTGGATTGAGCGATTTTAGTGTTCTCTTGCCTGAAGCGCTGGCAGGTGTGATTTCCGTTTGGTTGATGTATGTCATTGTTAAGCCTAAATTTGGCCGTATAGCTGCTTTAGTATCAAGCTTGGTATTAGCATGTTCGCCGATCTTTGTTGCCGTTGTCCGTACAAATAATGTAGACAGCATTCTTATTTTAACGTTATTGATTGCCACGTGGGCTTTAATGAAATCGGTGGAAAAACAAAAGGTTGGATGGCTGATTCTTAGTGTAGCACTTGTCGGTGTCGGCTTTAATATAAAAATGCTTCAAGCTTATATGGTATTGCCCGCTTTTTATCTTTTTTACTTGATTGCTGTAAAGGTCAAGTGGACAAAACGTATTGTTCATCTGGTGATGGCTACTATTGTATTGGCTTCGGTTTCCTTGTCATGGCCGTTGGTCGTTGAGTTTACACCTGAAGATGAACGTCCTTATATTGGGGGAAGCGAGACCAATTCCGCTATTGAACTTGCCCTTGGATATAATGGGATTTCCCGTCTAACGGGGCAAAATGGACCTGGTGGCGGCGGTCCGCAGGGAACGGGCCAACAGGATGATAAGCAACAAAATCAACAAGAGGATAACAGTCAACAAGGTAACCAACAAAATAACAATCAACAAGACGGAAGCCAATTAGATGGAAATCAGCAGGGGAATCTTCCTCCTGGTTTGCAAAACATGGATCCTGATGAATTAGAAGAATTGCAGGGACAGTTTGGGAATGGCGACTCTCCTGGAAATATGCGAGATGACGGCCGCGGCGGCCAAGGTCAGGGAATGAGCGGCATGTTTGGAACAGGAGATCCCGGAGTATTGCGGCTTTTTTCTACAGAGTTATCAGGACAAATCAGCTTTTTACTTCCTTTTGTCCTATTTGGGGTAATTGCGCTTTCGGTACAGTTTTTTAGAAAAAGAGAATGGAGCATACAGCATAAATTCGCTCTGTTTTGGGTAACATGGCTTATTCCAATGATGGTATTTTTCAGTGTGGCCAAGTTTTTCCACCAATATTACTTAAGCATGATGGGGCCTGCTATTGCAGCACTCGTTGGAATCGGTTGGACTGTTTTATGGAATCAATTTAAGGAGAAAAAAGGCTGGGAAAGCTGGTTGCTTCCTGTATCTGTCTTGGCAACCTTCTTGTTTGAAGCCTTAATTATTTACCAAAATAAAGATTCTGTTTCCCAAGGCTGGCTGGCGGGAGCTGTAGCTGCAGGAATCTTCTTTTTTGTAATTTTAGTTGTCATGAAAAAGAAAGAAAAAATGTCCTATTATCTTTCCATTGCCGGGGTGCTTGCCCTTCTTGTCATTCCTTTATATTGGACATGGATTACCATTCATAAAGAAGGAAATTCAATGACACCAATTGCCGGTCCAAGCAATGAGTTTGGAAGAATGATGGGCGCTAATATGGGAGGATCGAACGAAGGACCAGATGGAGATATGCAAATGCCGAACGGTGGACCTGGAGGACAATCAGACGGCGGTGCAAACCTTTCAGAAGGCGGCTCGAACAACAGTCAAAATGACGAAAATACAGATTCAGTAACAAGGCCGGATAACAGTCAGCCTGGAGGCCAAGGCAGAGGCCAAATGGAAACTCTGGATACTAAATTGCTTTCCTATCTGGAGGAAAACTATGATGGAGAGAAATGGTTTTTAGCCGTACCTAGTGCACAATCAGCCTATTCATTTATGCTGAATACAGATTATGCAGTCATGGCAATGGGCGGATTTTCAGGATCGGATCAGGTCCTCACTTCGGAAAAACTAGAAGAAATGACGAAAAACGGAGAAGTAAAATATTTCTTAATTGGTGGTGACGGAAGACCGGGCCAAAGCGAATCAGCTACCGAATGGATTAAAGAGAATTGTGAAGAAGTACCAAGTAGTGAGTGGCAATCTGAACAGCAAACGGACAGCCAGCAGCCATTCAATATGAATCAAACAATGAAAGTGTATAAATATAAAGGATAAAAAGGGGGCTATATAGATCGATTTAGAAAATTCGATATAGCCAAAGAACGGCTATGTCGAATTTTCTAGACCTAAGCGGCTGTCACCCCCCCTTGCGGGGTTGGCACCATCCGCATAGGTGAACCTTTGAGGGTAAATTCAAGTGGTCTGAATAACCAATTGTGAATGTCCCTCGATCGAATGAAGCTGTGTCGAGTTATTAAGTGAAATGTATATAAATATACTCGTAAGTGCTAAATTTTGAATCAGAGCTTTATTTCATCAATTTTTCATTTTCTTTTACTAAGATTTTACTCATCAAATAATTAGAAGAATTTAATTTAATTCTAAAAAAAATGTATAATGTAAAAAACTCAAAGGAGAATTAACAGTGGAAAGCACTACGCTTATCTATATTTATCTGGCTATAGCGTTGGTTACTAGCCAAATGCCTGTTCTGGGAGTTTATACTGCCCTTTGCAACACGCTGCTTCATGAGGTGTTTCATGTAATTTGTGCGGCTTGTTTAAGTGGGAGGGTAGTGCATAAAATTACATTAAACAAGGATGCTTCAGGGCTGGCGGTAACTAGTGTAAATTCCAGATTCGCAAGAGTACTGATCTTTTATGCCGGCTATACAGGCTCCTCGTTAACGGCGATAGCCTTGTTTTATTTAGTGAACAAAGGTCACTTTAATACCATCATTTACTTTTTCATCACTCTCGCAGTCATTTCAGTATTATTATGGGTACGCAATTTTTATGGGTTTTTATGGGCAATATCATTTATTTCTTTATTAGGTTTTATGGTTTATAAAAAGTATGAAATAGTGATTATGCATACGAGTATCTTCTTATCGTCAGTTGTGCTCCTTCAATCGATATTTACTGCTTTTACCGTATGTAAGCTAAGCTTCACTCAACGTAAAGATGCTGGAGATGCCACAAGTCTTGCGCAAACGACTCTTATTCCTGCAGCAGTCTGGGGAACTGTATTTTTTGGTCAATCACTCTATGCCGGGTATTTTGTAATGAAAAACTTTTTAATATAGCTTGTAATGAAAGCGTAAGGTTAGCAATAACACCTTACGCTTTTTTATTTTTCTTCGTAATCTATATAAGTTGAATTTATCTTTTACAATCGAATACACAATCGATCAATCACTTTTCTAGGGGAGTCATTTAGCTCACGAATAAAAGCTTGCACATTTCTTCGAATCTCTTTGACAGAGGAATAAAAAAGGTTATTAATCACGTCTGATTTGAGCCATTTCCATAATCCTTCAATGAGATTTAACTCAGGACTGTAAGGTGGTAAAAAGACCAATTCTAAACGATGTTGGTGGCTACGCAAAAAAGGTTCAATCAGCTTCGCATGATGAATACGGGCATTATCTAACACCATAACAATTTTCCCGGTTGGATAATGTTTCAATACCTTTTGAAGAAAACGAAGAAACGCTTCGGCATCGTATCGTTCTTCTTCTACACAAAGCACATCTCCCGTTTCATAATTAAGTGTACCGATGAGTTTGACACCCTGATGCTTTCCATAAGTCGGAATGATTCGCTGCTTGCCTTTTAAAAACCATGTGTATTGAAGAGCTTGGTAATCCCGAATCATCGACTCATCTTGAAAGAGAAGATGGTCAATCTCCTCATTTAAGAGTTTTTTTATAGGCAGGGAATGTCTCTTCCACAAACTCTTTTTGTTTCAACGGGTCCGCTTTTGCCAGCGTATAAGTCGGTTTGGTATAACTAAGGCCTAAATCGTGTAAAAGCCGAGAAACACCACGAAGAGTATACGGTTGGTTCCATGTTTTCTCGATAAATGAAGCAATGATCTTTAACGTCCAATTATGCTTAGCTGGGAAGCCAACATCTACGGGAAGTTTGGTCGTAATCACTTGAGCCAATTCCTGTTCTTGGTCGGGAGTTAATTTGCGTGGGGCTCCAGGTGATTGTCCCATGGTTAAGCCATCTAGTCCTTTTTCTTCGTAGGCATTCACGTAGTTATAGATGGTTTTTTCGGAACGCCCAATCATGGTTGTGATGTCTTTTTTAGAGTAGCCTTGTAAATAAAAATAGATCGCTTGATAACGTTCATACATTCGTTTATCTTTGGTCGTTTTCATCGCTGTAAGCAAGGTTTCGATTTCATGTTGACGTGAATGGGTCATCTCGTTCCTCTCCGTTCATTGGTAAGTGTTACCCTTATACTTCAACAGAGAGTGATTGTAATCCTTTAATTCAACTTATATAGCATGCATGAGAGGTATTTGTTCCTGGCGCTGCTTATTCACGTATTTACAAGTTATTTTTACCGTATTTTACCATACATTTCGAAGGGAGGTTTTCGTTTTTTTCACTGAAATTTCATTGAAACCTATTAAGCTTTTCCTAGTGAAGCCAAACGTATGACAAAAGAGGTCACAGTAGGCTTACCTTATTGTAAGAATAGAAAAAGGATGGGTGATAGTATGGGTATGGCCATTGGAATAGATTTAGGAACGAGCAATTGTACCGCTGCTATTTACCGTAAAGGGAAGATAGAAAGCATTCCGATTGAAGGAAGAAAAATTTTGCCGTCCGTTGTATCTTGCAAAGATGACGGCCGCATTTTGGTAGGAGGGGCAGCAAAATCCCGGCTTTATATAGATCCAGAAAACACTGTGGCTTCCTCTAAGCGGTTTATCGGTGATCCGGGTAAAGTTTACCATATTCAACATAAAACACTGACTCCTGTTGACATAGCACAAGAAATTCTTCAAAAAATCAAACAAGAAGCAAGCAGCTATTTGGGGGAGGAGGTAACAGATGCCGTGATTACAATTCCCGCCTATTTTACGGAGGAGCAGCGGGAGGCGACAAAAAAAGCGGGTGAACGAGCCGGGTTAAATGTACTTCGCCTTCTTGCAGAGCCGACGGCTGCAGCGATTGCCTATGGCCTCGATAAAGAGCGTAATCAAACCATCATGGTATACGACTTAGGAGGCGGCACATTTGATGTGTCCATCTTAAAAGTAGAAAACAATTCATTTAAAGTCATCGCGGTGGACGGAGACGCCATGCTTGGCGGTGATGATGTGGATGAACTGATTGTGCAGCATTTGCTCAATAAAATAAAGACAGCAGCAGGATCTAATCAATCCGTTCAAGGCTCCCTTTCGCTGCAGAGAATCAAGGAAGCTGCTGAAGAAGCCAAAAAAGAATTGTCGGAAAGTGATGTAGTGGACATTTCGCTTCCTGATATCTTTGGCATTCATATTGAGGAAGAGCTGGACATTGAAATCTTCAATCACATGATTGAGCCATTATTACATCGTACCATTCATAAAATCGAAGAAGTACTGCAATCAGCAGGATTGACCAAAAGAGAGATCAGCAGAGTGATTCTTGTAGGCGGCTCAACTCGAATGAAGGCTGTCCAGGAAGCGGTGACAGAACAAATAAAGAAACCATATATCGCAGATAATGTCGATGAAGTTGTGGCATATGGTGCAGCTATTATGGCGGCTAATTTATCGGTACCTGATTTAGATTCGACACCTGTTCCAATCATAGTAGAAGAAGTGACGGCCCACTCATTTGGAGTGGACATGATTGACACAAGTGATCATCGATTAAAGGTGTTCCATTTAATCAAGAAGAATACAAGGCTCCCTTGTACAGGTGCTACGATTGGTTCAACGCTAAGACCTTACCAGCCGTCCATTCGGGCAGGAGTATTCCGCACAGAGTCAATCATGCCGGCTGAGGAAGCGAAGCTTGGAGAATTACATTTGCCTGTCAGTATTCGTCCGTATCACGTAAGTGTTGTCTCATTATTTGAGCTGGATGAAGATGGTATTTTGACCTTTTCAACCGCTGAAATCGCAAAAGGTTCTCCGCTTCTTTCTTCCTACAGGAAAAACAAAGAAGTCGACCTACAGCTTCTGCACTCGATGATTCATCAAGGGGAGATTGTTCCCCAAAAAATCGTAATTGATACCAAAAAAACGGAGGTTTAACGAATGACGATTATTGAAAAAAATAGCCCATATGTATTGGGCATCGATTTAGGCACATCCAATTCAGCGGTTTCCATATATCGTAAAGGAAAACCGCATATTATCAAATTGGGGAAGGAAAGCACGATTCCGTCTGTTGTCGGTTTTCGTTCTGAAGAAGATATTCAAATCGGAGAAGCTGCAAAACGAAGAATTCTCATTGATCCTGAGCATACAGTTTCATTCATTAAACGTGAAATGGGAACAGAGTGGAGACATGAGTTCTTTGGTAAAAGTTATCGTCCTGAAGATATTTCAGCAGAAATTTTATCGAAACTGAAAGAATATGTCATGGATCAAGAAGAGGTAGATTTAAAAGGAACACCAGCATATGCCGTCATTTGTGTTCCCGCCAATTTTGATGACAATAAAAAGCGCGCTACAAGAGAAGCAGCTGAGTTAGCCGGTCTTCACGTTACGTATTTATTGGAGGAACCTGTTGCGGCGGCCATTGCCTATGGCATGGAAACAGGGCGGAACCAAACGATTATGGTGTATGATCTCGGAGGCGGTACGTTTGATGTATCTATTTTAAAAGTAGATAGTGTATCAGAGGAAGACCAGGCTGTATTTACGATCCTTTCAAAAGAAGGGGAACCAAAGCTTGGCGGCTATGATATTGACAGAGTCATGATGAAACTTGCAGCAGAGGATTTTAAACAAAAAAGCAAGCTTGATTTATTTGATTTAGAAGCAGACCAGGGAGTATCCGCTGCAGACTTGCTGGAAGCGCAGCAAAAATTACAAGAAGCGTGTGAACAGGCGAAAAAAGAGTTGTCTGAAACGGATATAGCGGTGCTGGAGATCGCCAATGTGATTAAAGATGAATTTGGCGTTATCCATCATATCGAGTATGAATTAACAAGAGAGGCATTTGAAGCAGCCATCAATCCGTTAATTGAACAGACCATCCATACAGTGAAGCGAGCGATTGAAAATGCGAAGCTTGATATTCGTGATATTTCGCGAGTCATTTTAGTGGGAGGGTCTTCCCGCATTCCTTTAGTCAGCCAAAAAATTAAACAGCTATTGAATAAAGAACCGTATGCCAATATCGATCCAGATACGGTAGTAGCGCAAGGGGCAGCCATTTTCGGGGCAAGCCTTGGAGTTCCGACTGACAAGCTGGACGAAACAAATGAGGTTGAACAAGAAGATAAGCCGAATACCGAGATTGAAATGAATAATATTGTTACCCACCATCTCGGTATTGAAATTCGCGGCGGGCGTTTCAATTCAATTATTGAAAAAGGAGTGGAGCTAACGAAAGAACATCCGATTGTGTCGATGGAGAAAATTTACAGCACACCGGAAGATGATATGACAGAGATGCGAATTTCCGTTTTCCAGACCTCCGACATCGTTGAATACGTTAGTGATCAACAATGTGTTTGTATTGGAGAGTTCTTTCTGACTGGAATCCCGCCGGCACCAAAAGGCACACATCGTATCACGGTCCGATTCGAAGTGAATCAGCAAAATGAGGTCATCGTCACAGCTGCATTGAAAGGGGAAGAAGGAATCACAAGTCAAATGACTATTCAAAGAGACTAGGAGTTTTAGCATGACACACTTAAAAAAATTTATCGAAGAATTTGGTGATCTTCAAATATTATATAAACGGAAAAGAGCACGATTAGATAATTGGAAACATCAATTTCAGCAATTGGAACTAGAAATTAAAAGACTCATAATGTCCTTTGAGCAGCATTATGAACAGTGGATCGTTAGCGAACAGTTTGGGGATGAGGTGAAAGAAAAGTTAGAAAATCGGCGTGAAGGTATTCGATTATCAGTCAAAAGCGTAAGCCGGCTGCTCCGCAAACTTAAGCCTGAAAAGCCGTTAGAAGGGAGCGCCTCTGTATTCATAGGTGAGGAAGAGCTGGCAGTTAAATTATCAATCTTCACTTGGAAAGTGCTAAAAGAGGGAATCAATCTACAAGATTCCCAATTAAACAAAGGAAAAGACGGGGTATTTAAAGAAACTGCAAGTGATATGAAAGCTGAACAAGCGGCAGAAAACAATCATGAAAATGTGCAGGGTGAGGAATTAGATCGGTGCGAACTAACCGTGGAACAAGAGAATGAACAGGCAGGCAACAAAATTATGGAGGAAACCCTTCTTTCTAATCGCAACATAATTGAGGAACTGGACGAGTCTATTGAAGCAGCGGAAAAAAGATTTGTGACATTCATGGAAAAAAGTGTGGCCCCAATCATGGACGGTTTATACAGCGGAAAGTGCTATGCAACTGAATTAATAGCGGAGCTGAGAGACGCTCGTTATGAACGAATGGAAAAAGTGGAAGAGTGGCTCGTGATTTATAGTTTATTACTATCAGAGATTCAAACTCTATTTAATCAATTTTCCATTACCTTATTCGCGCCTGCTGCGGGTGATAGTTTTGATGAACATAGACATGAGCCGATTGGGGTTGTAGACGATTTACATTTTCAAAGTGAACAAATAAAAGAGGTTGTTCGATACGGTTTGTTTTATAAGAAACCGATATTTAATCAGGACTCGTTTCTCATTCGGCCTGCGCAGGTGATTGTGGTGAAAAACAAGATACAAAACACGATAGAAGAGCAAAGAGGGACGAATCATGAGAATGGACAATGAAAAGAAACCGGTTCTTGGTATTGATTTAGGTACCACTTACTCGGCGATTGCCAGATGGACGGAGAAAGGGCCGAAAGTATACCAGAATCCGAGAAGAGAATATACGTGGGCGTCAGTTGTTTATCATGATGAGCGTCAAGCCAAGCCATTGGTTGGAAACCTTGCATTAAAGCGCGCGTTGATCGATCCTGAAAATGCTGTAATCGGTGTGAAGCGAATGATGGATGCTGGGGGAGAAAAAATCCGTTTAGGAAACAGGGAGTATACACCGATTGAAATTTCTTCTATGATTTTGCGTGATGTGTATGAATATGCAGAAAAAACAACACCCGGATTTGATCCTGCAGGCGTTGTGGTGACTGTTCCATACTATTTTACAGCGCTCCAATGTATGAACACATCGGAAGCAGCTTCATTAGCAGGACTAAATGTGCTTGGTATCATTCAGGAGCCGGTTGCAGCGGCGCTTGCCTATGGAATTCATGAAGAGGAAACATTGAGTGATGAAGTCATCATGGTATTTGATTTAGGCGGCGGCACTTTTGATTTGACTATTTTCCGTTTACGAAACAGTAAAGAGAGACTAACATTCGAAGTACTCGCAACAGGAGGAGATGACCGTCTTGGCGGCCTTGATTTCGATAAAAGTCTCGCAGAGTTGATTAGAGAGAAAGCAGCATTGAATTTTTCAGGACTTTCTTCTGCAAATAAGATGAAAGTAAAAGCGGCTTTGATGGAAGCGGCAAAAGAGGCAAAGGAAATATTATCATACGAAGAATATACGGATATTATCAAACCGAACATATTGCCGGGACAGCATATTGAAGTTGAAGTTGAGCGGGGAGAGTTCGAGAAATGTATAGAAGACTATTTCGAGAAAATGGATATGATTCTTGATACCGTCATTGAGAAAGCTTCGCTATCAAGAAATGATATTAACCGTGTGATTAAAGTCGGAGGTTCGAGCCGTATTCCTAAAATTGATGAACTGCTTTCTCAAAAAATTGGGACGGACAAAATTTTTGGCAATATCGATCCAGATCTTTGCGTTGCCGAAGGAGCGAGTGTATATGCAGCTTTTTTGGATGAGCGGATTGAATGGTCTAAAAAAATTGAAATTAAAACAGCTACTGCTCATGCGCTCGGTATTGGGTTAGGAGACGGCCGGTTCAGCGTGTTAATCCCAAGCAATCGCCAAACCCCGTGTGAAGCAACCCGCATATTTACAACCAATGCTGATGATTGCGAGGAAGTGGATATTGATGTGTATCAAGGTTCCTCAAAACTCACGAAAAATAACAAAAAAATCGGAACCATTCACGTCTCGGGGTTAAAGAAGTATCCTGCAGGGGAATTGGATATTCACATTACGTTTCGGATTAATCAGCAGCAAAGCGTTTCGGTAACCATCGTGCAAAAGGAAAGCAATATTCGGAAGGTTGAAAGCGTAAAGCTAACATAATGACTGTAAAAATGCATGACTTAAAAGGTGTGTGATACACATTGAGAATAGATGGTTATGAGATAGAAAGAGAGATTTTCTCGAATGAATACGGTTTGGCTGTGTATGAAGTGACCAGCTTGAATAATGGTCAACGTCATATGTTAAGGCTGCTGGATGTATCCAGCCATCAAGAAGGGCTTCAGCAAGATAAATGGTATGAAGTCTACGAGAAGTATCAATTGACTATCACTAATTTCAAATATTTACCTCGAGTTTTTTCCATTAATATGATAGACGAGTTTCGATCATATACGATATTGGAGGGAGAAGAAGGACGCATATTAAAGAGCAAGGGCCAAATTGGATTAGAGCAAGTCTTACAGCTAATTGATGCCGTTCACCATCTTCATCAAAAGAAAGTGGTTCATGGATCCATTTATGCTGAAAATATTTGGCTTACGAATAAAGGGCGTGTCGTTCTGTATGGTGCAGGGGAATCAACAGCGATAAATGGAAGTCAACAACATGATGTAGTTGCAGATGTCAAACAGCTCGTAGATGTGATTTGTCAATACTCCGTGTTAGATAAAGAGGTAATTCGACATTTAAAGATTGAGAACCCAAGCACCATTGCGGAATTAGAATCCATTGTATGGAAGACAGAGTCTTTGCAAACAACAGAAAATGAGAAGAAAAGCGGAGGCTTAGTGGAAAAAGGAGAGCTGACTTTATTCAAAGAAATATCGGTTCTAGCTGCTGAAAAGGAAAAGCCGCCGCTTCGTTCTAACAGGCCAAAAGAGAAGTCTGAGCAGCCGAGTAGATCATTTAGAGACAAAAGAGCCTTTCCATATGAAACGCGAAAACGAGCGGAGAAGCGAAGGAGACGAACATCTCCATGGATGCGGAGATTTGTTGCCGGCATGGCGGGAATCTTCGCTATATTATTGATTCACGAGCTGTTTTCTTATTTGCAGTTACAGAAGATTCCGACTTTGGAAGAACAGGAGATTCCTGTTGCTGTAGAACAATCACCCTCTTTTGAGGAGCAAAAACCTCTAACTGAAGTATCTGAAGAGAGGATATGGGGAAATCAGGATGAAGAACAAATCGAAGTACAGGAAGAAATTCAGGAAGTGCCAGCTCCAGTCGTGTATACAATAAAAGAGGTAGAAGCCTTTATGAAGGAGTATGCTGTCTTAAGTGAAGAAGCATTGAAACAGCAAAACTTCTCTCTTGTGGAACCTTTAATAGATCCGGCCGGCTCCATTTATCAAGAACAGCTCGATTATTATAATAATGCAGAAAACAGCGGGATAATAGAGGAAATGTCCATCTTTAACGTAATCGATATTGAACAAACTGATCAATCAACATATAAGGTTTCAGCACATGAAGAGTATAATGTTGTCTACAGGGATGCTCAAAAGGAAACGAAGAGATTTAATAGTGTTTATATCGTGAAAATAGTAAAGGACGAGCAATTAGCTGTCAATGAGAGGATATATGAACAAGAGTTCAATCCACTGAAAAGCAGTGAAGAGGAACAAGACAATGAAGTAACCGTAACAGAATCTGATATGGCTATATTTATGGAAGAGTATATAAAGGCACGAGAAGAAGCCATCCAGCAGGACGATTTTGCTTATGTAGAGAAATTGCTTGACCGAAATGGTTCTGCGTATCAAGAGGTACAAAATCATATTCAGTCTTTAAACGGCGACAATATTCCAGAAATACTGCTAACGTACAGTATTGGTGATCTTACACAACTGGATGAGTCAAGTTATAAAGCGGTTGTCTATGAGGAATACCGCCTCCCGGGCAGTAATGAAACGATGGAAGTTCAAAGCTATAAATGCGAATATGTAATCACATGGTTAGACGGTCAACTCGTCGTTCATGAACAGTCAAAGACGGAAATTAATTTGAATAGAAATGAAGAGGCCTCACCTATTGATAGGTGAGTTTTTTTATGAAAAAATTTTTAAATAGTTTTTTTAAGCTTCGTTCATTTTCACCGAGTTTTCATTTTACTTTACTAAAATTCAAGTATCAGGAGATGGAAGGAGGGGAAAGAATGAATGCTCAAGTACGAAAAGGTATATTATGGATCGCTGGGATAATTCTTGCATTTACCGTAATCAAGTTTCTGATGAACTTCTTAGGAGGTTTCTTTTTCTATAATGCCCCGCTGCGTCACCAGCTAGTAGGCAGGGGACATGGCCCGGGCTTTGGACACCACCATTTAATGCATGGACCGCATCATGGAGGCTTTCATTTAATGGGATGGGTTGTGTTTCTGTTTTTAGGAGTAGCTGCTGCCGTTATCTTATGGAGATGGCTTAAAAAGAAAGAAGCGAATCGCTCGTTCCGATCTTCCATTATGGAAGCGTCTATTATTAATCGAGCTGCTCATGTAAACACCAGGAATGCAGATGTATTGGATGAGTGGGAAGAAAATCAAACAACTAAAAAGGAGAGTGGACCATATGGCAATTTTTAAACGTATAAAAAATATTATGATGGCTGAAACACATGGACTTCTTGATAAGGTAGAAGACCCAATCGAGATGTTAAATCAATACGTAAGAGAAATGGAGCAGGAAATCAACAAGGGACAGCAAGCTCTTTCTAACCAAATCTTTTTGGAAAAGAAACAAGAAACTTTAATTATAGAGACAGAGGAATTGATCAGCAAAAGGAACAGGCAGGCAAAATTAGCAGTGGAACGAGGGGAAGAGCAAATAGCCAAACTGGCTGTACAGGAGAAATTGATTCAAGAAAAGCAGCTGCACGTCTATCAAGAGCAGTATGAAATGATCAAAAGCCAGACGACAACTCTATGGGAACAGTTGAATCAATTGAAACAAAAATATCAAGAGTTACAGCAAAAAAGACTTCTGCTAGTTTCAAGAGCGAATGTGGCTCACTCAATGAAACAAATGCACAATACTTTTATATCATTCAGCACAGAGAATGTAGCGAGAGGAGTAGCGAGAGCGGAAGAACGAGTAGTAATGAAGGAGGCTGAGGTACAAGCAGGTCACCAATTATCCAAGTCTTCAAACGCCTTTAATCCCCGTTATATGGATGTGGCCATGCAAGACGAGGTAGAAAAGGAAATCCAAAAGTTGAAAGGTTTAAATACGGAAACGGCGTAACGATCATCTTCAGCCAAACATAGCGAAATCAAAATCGATCTTTTGGCATACAAAAAGACAAAAAGAGAAACGATGCGAATTTTGCGCCATCGTTTCTCTTTTCTAATACATTCTACTTAATCATTTGACACATTTCATCCCATCCAAGGCCATTTACAATCGGCCATTCAGACAACTTGAATGTGCCTTCAAGGGTTCTAAATCGATCTATATAGTTGTATTATTCAGCCGGTTGCTCGCCGCCGAACCATTTTTCGATTAATTTATCCAATTCGCCGCTTTCTTTCATTTCCTTTAACACATTGTTGAACTCAGCAGTCAACTCGCTGTCTTTAGGGAACGCTACTGCCGATCCTTTTTCCTCTGCATCTGGAATTGGAAAGCCTACAAGAGTCTCATCTTTATTAAAGTAGTTTTTTGCAACGACATCTTCAATTACTGCTGCATCAAAACGATTGGAGTTCATTTCTTGAATGATTTCTGGAATGCGGTTGCGATTTTCAACTTTCATATCAATTGTTTTTTGAAGCTCCATTGCTTTTCCTTCTTGGATGGTTCCTACTTGTACACCAACCGTTTTTCCTTTTAAATCTTCAAGTTTTTCAATGCCGCTGTCTTTTTTCGTGACAATGAGATTGTTGCTAATGTAGTACGGTTCTGTGAAATCGACGCTCTTTTTACGTTCTTCAGTAGCAGTCATACCTGCCATAACAAAATCTACTTTGCCGGCTTGAATCGCAGGAATTAGGCCGTTGAAATCCATATCTACCAATTTTACTTCGTATCCAAGTTCTTTTGTAATTGCTTTTGCCAAATCAGCATCAAAACCGATAATTTCATCACCTTTAGCTGTATCGATGTACTCGAACGGCGGGTAGTCAGCAGATGTGCCCATCGTTAATACTTTCTTTTCTTCTTTTTCTGCGCCCCCTTCCGCAGCTCCATTTTCTTTTTCACCGCTTGTTCCGCATGCTGTTAATAGACTGACAGCAAGCATACCGCTTAAAATTGACGAAAACCATTTTTTCTTTTTCATGTTTTTCCCCCTCATTTTCTCTCTTCATTTTTTTGAAAATTATTAATATTATAAAATAAAAATATTATTTTTGAAATAACATTTAAAAAATTTATATATATTCATTAATCTGTATTTTAAAACACTTTTATCAATATCACAACTATTTTTTTGAAAAAAATAAAATTACAAAGTATTAGTAGTATTATTATAAAAAAATTCCACAAATAATATGGCAGGGGAAAAAGTCCCCTGCCATATTATTTATGCCTGCAATGGTTCCTTCTTGTTCCGTAAATGCCATAACCATCATTCCTTTCAAATGATATTGTTTTATATAATATTATTATTTTTGATAATAATGAGTCGAGAATTGAACAAACAAAATTTTTGTGGGGAACGAGAGGTATGTAAAACAAGCATTGCTCTAAAGTTGAACCGTTTTTCTGAAGCTGGTGAAAAAGTGTTTCAATAGAAATTTCCCTCCATATGCTTACCCCATTCAAATTCCTCTTAACGTTAAAATCGTGATTCCAAGTCATACTTTCCCTACAAAAGAAAATGCCCCTTCTAAAGAAGCGATGGAACAGTTAATGGGCAGTTTCCCGATTATTGAAAATATGATGGATAAAGACAAAGAATTAGTTGAATTATTAAAAGGTAATAATCAAACGAAAGTGTTGATGATAGGGTATGGAGAAGAAAAAGAAATCGATTTACATTAAAAAAATCGACTATAGAGACAGAACATGACCTGAAAGCCTGTTAGAGAAATACATGGCAAGCCGCCTCCAAGAAATCCATGCAGGCGGCTTGCTGTTGTGAAAATTAGTGTATTAACACTTTTTATCGAAAGCAACAGCACCGATAATGATTAATAAAATGAACAATACAACGATTAACGCAAAGCCGCCGCCGTTTCCGTATCCGCCATAACCATAACCGCCGTATCCGTAACCTCCGCAGCATCCTCCGAAGCCCATATCCTTTTCACCTCCTGTCATAAAAAATCATAGATTTGATGATTAGTAACCGTAACCTCCGCCGTATCCTCCTAAAGCACCGGCACCTACGATGATTAACAGGATAAACAATACAACAATTAATGCAAAGCCGTTGTTGCGTCCTTCTGACATTTCATTCACCTCTTTGTGAAGATTAAAAGGAACGATTGTTGTTTCCTTTGTATGTAGCATATGAAAAATTTAAAAAATGGTTTGGACTAATGAATTGGTTTTAATGAAGACTACCCATGCAATTGGCAAAAACATAAAAGAGCAGCCCCATCATAGAAGAAGCTCAAGAGGATGGGGCTGTTTGATTTACTCTATAATCATTTAGTGAATTTGAGGGGCCATTTATTAAAATTTACACTTTGATCCCTTCTATGATGTTCAGCTCCAGCGCCTGGCTTAGTAAGTGAAAAACTGACTGTCCTTATAAGGCACAAAAAATAGCGATCAATCCCTATTTTTTGTGCCTGCAGGACATCAGCCTTCTTTAACCAAGGAATTTGTGCTTGTCTTACCATAATCTATGAAGTAAAGAATAACCTATGCATTATTGCATTAACCTCATCGACATTAAGATTTAGTTAAATATTTGTGTTAAACAATTAGAAATATTTTAATGATATGAATTTTTTATTTTTAAATATATACTTAATACGACAGAATTCGCCTTTTTTATTACATTTAATAGATTGTCATTTTATAAAAAAGTATTTATATATAAAAATTGGCACGAAAATTGAAAGAATATTTAGTTAAGAGTCGTTTTTTGAAAAGAGGAGATGCTTTATCGGGTGGAGCAGAGCAGAAAAATAAAATTGAAAGCGTTTTAAATGAAATGAAAGAGGAGGAATGATATGTGGAGAATGGTGCACGGCTGAATAAATCGTTAAAATTATGGCAAGTTGTAATGATGGGATTAGCATTTATGGCTCCCATGGTTTTGGGATTGTATCAGATATAACATCCGCGTTGGAACACTCCTACGCTCAATGTTGTGTTAGTCGGGGGTGTTTCATTATCTGCCATATTTTTAGATTTAGTAACAGCTACTTCTCTCATTAATTTTGGAGCATTGATGGCATTTACGTTTGTAAACTTATCTGTTATAAGTCATTTTGTTATTCGTCAAAAGAAACATAAAACGATAAAAGGATTTTTTAACTATCTCGTGTTGCCCTTAATGGGTGCAGGGACTGTGGGAGTATTATGGATAAGCCTTGAAACGAGTTCATTGATAGTGGGAATTGTTTGGGCTATTTTTGGATTTAGCTATCTGACATACCTTACAAGAGCATTTCGAACTGTACCGCCGCAGTTCCAAACGGAAGAGGTACAGGTGTAATATCGAAAATACCAGTCTATGAAACTGTTTATCCCGCATTAATGGGCAGCAAGCCTCCCACTGATGGAAGTTTCCTTTATAAAAGCGGAAAATAGATTATTTATTAATAAAAACGCATCTCGAGAGCCAAAGAGATGCGTTTTTATTTATTCTTGCCCTGAAATGGTACTTCTTCTAAGAGCAGCCCTTTCTTTTGTTGTGTTCATGTCCAATACTAGGGGAATACATATGATTCTTCATGCAAAACTGAATAGGTCATGCATTTTTTCATACGCATGATAGTTCAAATTTCGTTTTTCGAAGAGAGACGGATAGGTTGTATGATCGATAAACCCTTTATTTCCTTGCATTTGTTTATCATTTTTAACAGTTGGCACGAAACTTGCTTTATTACATAAGTAACAATAAAAAATGAGGTGTTAAAATGACAAATCAATCTGTAAAAATGAAAAATACTGAATCTAAGAAAGAGGTAATAGCTCAGGATAATCCTTTAAAAGAATTTCAGGAAAGCCTAAAAGAAGCGAGTGGTATTCTTAATTACCCCACGGAGGTATTTGATTTTTTAAAGAAACCGATGAGATTTTTAGAAGTAAGTATTCCGGTTCAAATGGATGATGGCACAACGAAAGTTTTTGAAGGATATCGGGCTCAACATAATGATGCGACAGGTCCTACGAAAGGCGGAATCCGCTTTCATCCTGATGTTACACCAGAAGAAGTAAAAGCTTTGGCCGGCTGGATGAGTTTAAAATGCGGCATTACAGACTTGCCTTATGGGGGTGCAAAAGGCGGGATTATCTGCGACCCAAGAAACATGAGTTTACAAGAGCTCGAACGATTAAGCAGAGGATATGTCAGAGCGGTCAGTCAAATTGTAGGCCCAACAAAAGATATTCCTGCTCCCGATATGTACACGAATTCTCAAATTATGGCATGGATGCTGGATGAATATGATCATATTCGTGAGTTTGACTCACCGGGTTTTATAACAGGGAAGCCGCTTGTGCTTGGCGGGTCAGAAGGAAGGGAAACGGCTACTTCAAAAGGGGTCTTGTATACCCTTCAGTTGGTGAGTGAACTAAAGAATATTCCTATTCAGGATATGCGTGTGGTTATTCAAGGCTTTGGAAATGTAGGAAGTTATTTAGCTCAATATTTATATGATCTGGGAGCGAAAGTTGTAGGGGTGTCGGATGTTCTTGGAGGCGTGTATGATCCAAATGGATTGGATATTCCTTACTTGCTGGAGAATAGAGACTCTTTTGGCATTGTTACCAATTTATTTACTGAAAAGATTCCTAATCAAGAGCTGCTTGAGAAAGAATGTGATGTATTGATACCGGCGGCAATTGGCGGAGTCATTACAAAACACAATGCAGATCGCCTGAAGTGTAAAATTGTCATTGAAGCTGCCAACGGTCCGACTACTAAAGAAGCTATCAAACTATTGGATAAGAAAGACATTTTAGTTGTACCGGATATTCTTGCCAATTCGGGAGGCGTCATTGTGTCATATTTTGAATGGTGTCAAAACAATCAAGGATATTATTGGTCGGAAGATCTCGTGGATGAACGTTTAAAAGAAAAGATTACAACGAGCTTTTTAAACGTTTACCATACAGCCAATCATTTTGGAGTCAATATGAAAACGGCAGCCTATATAGAGGGAATACGTAAAATAACGGAAGCTTCCCGTCTCCGCGGGTGGGTACGTTTTTAGTTTGTTTTTGACTCATTGGTCAAGCTTATATAACAATTCAAAGGGAGGTTTAGCAATTGAAAATGGAGATTGTATCAGAGAAAAGGGAGCAGCAGCCTATCCATTATTACTGCCTTTTAACGGATTATTACCGCTACGACTTAATGGTCGCTTATTCAAATCATTTTTTTGGAAAAGCGGTGGTCACCTCGCTTCAAAATGGCCAAATGGTTCTTTTATGCTCAGAAGATATTGAAGCGGAACAATATTGGGCGCAAAAGCTCGGAATTGAAAAGCAAGATGTTGGAGAATTTCGGAACTTTTTTCATTTAATTCTTCAGTCGCAAGGGTATGTAGAGCAATATTGCTAAATAACAAGATTGAGTATAGAAGTATGTGCTTTGTTTTCTAAAAAATCCTTTAAAATTTAAGAAAGGAAGGGTCCGAATTGTATTATGAGATGATTACAAGTCCATGTCATGGAACGATTGAGAAAGTCTCAATCAATCAACATTCAAGGGTTTATGAATGGGAGCCGCTTTTTTATGTGAAAACGATTGATGGGGGCACAGAAATTATTAAAATGGGTGTCAGCGGAGAGGTCCAGTCTTTGGAAGTACAAGAAGGGGACCAAGTCATTCCGGGAATGGTTTTAGCCTATATAAAAGAAGAGATGGTCATAAGTGCAAGTGATTGAGTATCTAAAAGCGGGGAATCATTGCCTATAAGAACTTAATAAGTGGGCCGCTGATTAAACATTCACTTTATACAGCTATATATAAGGGATTGGCAAGAACTCGCAAGGGAGATTGTCAATCCTTTATACGTTGAAAATGTGACGAGAATCACCCTTGTTCTTGTCATATTTTCAACGTACATCCATTGAGATTTGAATGTTAATGCCAAAAGAGATTTTAGACTTGATCGAAAGTTCTGTTAAAATGGTAATATAAGAAGTGTGTGCAGCTTGGAGGGGGATGACAGATGTTTTCAATCGAAAAAGAAAAAATTAGACCCATTACAGCTTTGGCCATCGATCAGATGGAGAAAGAAGATTATATAGAAATCCGTAATATAAGAGAACCATTTTTATTTTTGAAAAAACAAAATCGATTATTTGCCTACGTTCATGTGAATAATCTTTTGCAGGGAGATGGGGGGAAAGAGAAACTGGAGTTGGAAACGCTGCTTTCCAATGCCATTTCCATTGATCATGTATGCCAGCTTAGTAAACATATATCGTTGCCTGTTCTTTTCCAGATTATTGGAGAACCTATTGCGATTGTAAAAGAAGAAACGGGAGAGCCATCAGGTTATATAAGAAGGGAAGATGTGCTTGCCGAACTGTTTAAACAAGAAAATAAAAGCGTAGATTTACTTAAAATCATTTTAACTTCTATTCCGATGGGAATCTTCGTTGTTGATCGTGAAAAACAAATTATTAATTGTAATGATGCCGGCTTGAAAATGATTAAATCAACATCAGAAAAGGTCATGAATGTGTCAGCAGAAACGATTTTTAAGGGCAACCATATTCAAAATGTGTTTACGACAGGAAAAACGATTTTAAATCAAATTCAAATTACTGATGAAATGGGCGTACTGGTTGATTACAGCCCCATTTTTAATCTTGAACAGGAAGTAGAAGGAATTATCATCGTTGTCCAAGATTTGCCGATGGTGGAAGAAATGGCGATGGAAATTGAATACATCAAAAATTTGAATACTGATTTAAATGCGATTTTATCCAGTATTTATGATGAAATATTGGTGGTCAATCAGAAGGGAGAACTATTGCGTTTTAGCGAAACGGTTATTCCTGATTTTTGGAATGTCGATTTAAAAGAGCTTATCGGCAAGAATATTCTGGAATTAGAGGATCAAGGCTTATTTACTCCGTCAGTCACTCGCCTTGTATTGGAAAAGAAGAAAAAAGTATCGATTGTCCAAGAAACGAAAAGCGGGAGAAAGATTCTGGCCGTCGGCAATCCTGTATTTAATGAAAAAAAAGAGATTGACCGCATTATCATTGCTTCGCGGGATATTACGGAAACCACACGCCTTCGAACAGAGCTGAAAGAGATGAAAAAAATATCAGAGCAATATAAAAAGGAATTAGACGATTTCAAAAATAAAGATCGATTCCTAAAAAAATTGATTTATTGCAGTCCGAAAATGGAACAAATTATTAATCAAGTTAAAAAAATAGCAGAGTTCTCTTCAACGGTTCTGATCAACGGAGAATCCGGCGTCGGAAAAGAAGTGATTGCACAGGCTATACATCAATTAGGAGGACGTTCTTCCAAACCGTTTCTTAAACTGAATTGCGGTGCGATCCCTGAGAATTTATTAGAAAGCGAATTATTCGGTTATGTAAAAGGATCATTTACAGGTGCGGACAAGCAGGGAAAAGACGGTTATTTTAAACAAGCGGACCAGGGAATTTTATTTTTGGATGAAATCGGCGAAATGCCTTTACATCTGCAAGTAAAACTTCTCAGAGTGCTGCAAGAACAGGAAGTTATTCCAATTGGAAGTACAACGCCTATTAAAGTGGATGTGCAAATTATTGCAGCAACAAATAAAAGATTAGAGAAAATGGTTGAAAAAGGGACTTTTCGCGAAGACTTATTTTACCGCTTAAATGTTATTCCTCTCCAGATTCCGCCTTTAAGAGAACGAATTGAAGATATTTCAATGCTGGCATTTCATTTCCTCCAGCAATTAAATGAAAAATATAATAAGAATTTTCATCTGACACCTGACGCCATTAATGTGTTGGAATTTTATCCATGGCCGGGAAATGTAAGGGAGCTGCAAAATATGATAGAACGCCTGGTCGTTTCAGCTGATGATCAAACGATTAATGCTGAATTTGTCAGCCAATTTCTTACACTTGGTTATGACTTTAAAAAATCCAAGCCGGTCATCACAAGAGTAATTCCTCTTCAAGAGGCTCTCGACCATGTGGAAGAACAATTGATTGAGTTAGCGATGAAGCAATACAAAACGACGACCAAAGCAGCTAAAGCTCTCGGAATCAGCCAATCTTCAGTCAGTCGAAAATATCAAAAGATTGTAAGTGAAAAGGAAATGAAAATGGATAACCGTTCATTTTGATAAGGAAACCTCTATAAATAATCACCTCTCTCATTGCGAATAAATGAGAGAATCTTTTACAAAAGGGTCCGGCAAGCAGTATGCAACTGCTTGCTGGACTCTTTTTTTATATCCTTTCAGCTAAAGCTGAAAGGATATAAAACAGCTGTTTTACAAGAATAAGTCAAAATCTCATCTATTACCAAGAAGCTCTATATATGCACTGTTTAATAGATTATGCATTTTTGCATAGATTTTACATCCCTTTCATGCAAAAAAACGATGAATAACGACACTGCCAGATTGGCATGGAACTTGCAAATATATATAAATGAAAAGATCGACGAGGGAGGAGAAAGAAAGATGATCGATACAACAAATAAGCAAGGTGTCCAGAATAAGGGGGAAAATAGAATATTAGATTTAAAGATGTATATTAACGGACAATGGAGAGATTCCAGCAATCAAGAAAAAAGGCCCATTGTGAATCCTGCCAACAGTGATGTGATCGCCTATGCAGCTGAAGGAACGATAGCAGATGCAAGAGAAGCAATCGATGCAGCGAAGGCGGCGTTTGAAAGCGGTGTGTGGTCAGAACTGCCTGCTGTGGAAAGAGCCTCTTACCTATTAAAGATTGCCGATAAAATCGAAGAAAATCAGGAAGAGCTTACCCGCCTAGAAACGATGGATAACGGTAAAACATTGCGGGAAGCCGGATTTGATGTAGGAGATGCAGCTGCTTGTTTTCGTTACTATGCCGGCCTGATTACAAAGCCGGACGGACATACGTATCACGTCGCCGATCCGATGCAAGCGATGGTCGTTCGTGAACCGGTAGGCGTGTGCGGACTCATCGTTCCATGGAATTATCCTTTGCTTATGAGCGTCTGGAAAATCGCGCCGGCTTTAGCAGCAGGAAACACCATTGTGTTTAAGCCATCAGAAGTAACGCCGGTCACACCGACCAAGCTGTTTGAAATATTTGAAGAAGTGGGACTGCCTAAGGGTGTTGCCAATATGGTCATGGGGGCAGGACCTATTGTTGGAAATGAAATAGCGGCAAGCAGCCATGTGGACATGGTTTCTTTCACGGGGGGCACGAAAACAGGAAAGCACATCATGAGAACAGCTGCAGACAATATGAAAAAGATTTCGTTGGAGCTTGGCGGTAAATCGCCGAATATCATTTTTGCTGATGCCGATTTTGAAACAGCTGTCGATTATGCGTTGTTTGGCATTTATGCAGGTGCCGGGCAAGTATGTTCTTCGGGCTCCCGGATTCTCGTAGAAGAAACAATTTATAATCAGTTCGTCAAACGGTTTGTGGAACGTGCCAGCCAAATCAAAGTAGGACCGGGAGATGACCATCATTCAGAAATGGGGCCGCTTGTCAGCCAGCAGCATATGGAGAAGGTGTTGAAATATATTGAGATTGGAAAAGAAGAAGGTGCCCGTCTTGTATGCGGCGGCAATCGCATTACGAAAGACGGCCTGGATCAGGGATTTTTCGTGGAGCCGACCGTATTTGTGGATGTAAAACCGGATATGCGCATTGTGCAAGAAGAGATTTTCGGCCCTGTAGTCGTCATTCAAACATTCAAGGATGAACAAGAAGCAGTTAAGCTTGCAAACGATACGGATTACGGACTTGCCGGCGGAGTATTCACCGTTGACGGGGCAAAAGCGCTGCGTGTCATCAAAAAAATCCGTGCCGGAATCACGTGGATCAATTCCTATCATCCGACCTACAATGAAGCACCTTGGGGCGGATATAAGCAAAGCGGAATCGGACGCAGCTTAGGAACATTCGGATTGGAAGAATTTCAGGAAATTAAGCAAATCAATATCAATTTACAAGTGGAGCCGATTGGCTGGTTTGAGAAATAAAGAAGAGTGTTTATCAAAATATAACCACATAAAAAATAGACAGGAGCGATTAGCATGAGTATTGATGTAAAAAAAGAAAAACAGGTTCAAAGTGTAAACGATTATATTAAAAAGGTGTTACGTTTAATTGAAAAAGAGACGGTGACGGAAGAAGAAGCAAGATGGATTACAAAAGAAACGGTAGACGGCTTCCGCGAGCATGTGAACCCGGGCTTCCTCGAGTATAGAAAAACGGTAACGAAGGACACTCAATTTGCGGCGGTGGAATGGTCGGATGAGGGCTCTTGTTTTACCGATGTAAACGGCAAGAAATATATTGATTGTCTAGGGGGATTCGGCATTTACAATGTGGGGCACCGCAATCCGAAAGTGGTGAAGGCCGTATCGGATCAATTGAAACGTCAAGCGCTTCACAGCCAAGATTTACTGGATCCTCTTCGTGCGATATTGGCCAAAATCTTGGCAGACATCACGCCTGGTGACTTAAAATATGCGTTCTTTACCAACAGCGGGACGGAAAGTGTAGAGGCAGCGTTAAAGCTCGCTAAAATGTACAGCGAACGTACAACATTCATCTCAACAACAAGGGCCTTCCACGGAAAGAGCCTCGGTTCCTTATCGGGTACGGCAAAAGGAATGTTCCGTAAGCCGTTCCTACCATTGATCCCTGGTTTTCGCCATGTTCCATTCGGCGATATCGAGATGATGAGAAAAACGTTTGAAACATGCGCGTTAGTAGGAGAAGATGTGGCGGCTGTCATCCTTGAGCCGATTCAAGGGGAAGGCGGAATCATTCTCCCTCCGGAAAACTATTTGAAACAAGTAAGAGAGCTGTGTGATGAGTACGGAGCGTTACTGATTTTTGATGAGGTACAAACCGGAATGGGGCGTACGGGGAAAATGTTTGCGGCTGAATTATATGATGTGGTACCTGACATTCTTTGTCTGGCGAAAGCTTTTGGAGGCGGAGTCATGCCGGCCGGAGCCATCGTCGCGAAGGAAAAAGTATTCAAGAGCTGGTTCCCAAATCCATTCATGCATACGACTACGTTCGGAGGCAATCCGCTTGCATGCGCAGCTGCCATTGCCACGATTGATGTGCTGCTGGAAGAAAACTTGCCGGAAAGGGCAGCAGAGGTAGGAGACTATTTCTTGCACGGATTACGGGATGCAGCAAAGGGACATGAAGACAAAGTTCTGGAAATTCGCGGGCAAGGCTTGATGATTGGAATTGAATTCCATAAGGATGAGATTGGTTACCAAGTATCTCAAGGGATGTTTGATAGAGGAATTCTTGTGGCTGGTACTCTTATAAATTCTAAAACTATTCGTATTGAGCCTTCTTTGACCATCAGTTATGAGGAAGTCAATACCGTCATCAATACGTTTAAAGAAGTGTTGGAGCAAGTGACAGCTGAATAATGATAGATTTGATGATTTTATATTTTATTCCGCATTAACGGGCAGTAAGTCCCCCACTGATGGAAGTTTCCTTAATATTTTGTACCTGTAAGGCTATAGAAAGATTGTAATAAAAGAAAGCAGATGGACTTTTTACCGGTCCATCTGCGATTTAGAAACCAATTCAATGGATCAGTTATAGGACGGTGTATTCAAGGTGACGAAAAAACATGCAGAAATAAATACAGCTATTCCCGGACCGAAATCCCGGGATTTACTGGAGCGCAGAAAAAGAGTTGTTCCAAAAGGAATCAGCAACAACTGCTCGGCTTTTGTACAAAAGGCACAAGGAGCATGTGTGGAGGATGTGGATGGAAACTCGTATATCGATTTTGCAGGTGCGATTGGAACCCTCAATGTCGGTCATTCTCATCCAAGGGTAGTGTGGGCTCTTCAAGAACAGGTAAGCAATTTTATTCATACCGGTTTTAATGTCATGATGTATGAGTCTTATATTGAGCTTGCTGAAAAGTTGATAGAGCTTGCGCCCGGAGATTTTCCGAAACAGGCGGCCTTTTTTAACAGCGGTGCTGAGGCGGTGGAAAATGCCGTGAAAATCGCCCGCAAATATACGAAGCGTCAAGGGATCATTTCCTTTACAAGAGGTTTCCATGGACGAACATTAATGACCATGACGATGACAAGCAAGGTGAAGCCTTATAAATATGGATTCGGTCCGTTCGCTCCTGAAGTATATAAAGCCCCTTACCCTTATGTATATAGACGTCCCGAGGGAATGAGTGAAAAGCAGTACAGCGCTTTTGTCATTGAGCAGTTCGAACAGTTTCTGATATCGGAAGTGGCACCAGAGACGGTTGCAGCGGTTGTGATGGAACCTGTACAAGGAGAGGGCGGTTTTATTGTACCGGATCAGGCTTTTGTGAAACGAGTACATGAAATTTGCAGGGAACACGGTATTCTATTTGTCGCCGATGAAATTCAAACCGGATTTGCAAGGACAGGAAAGTATTTTGCGATTGACCATTTTGGGATTGAGCCTGATTTGATCACCATCTCTAAATCGATGGGAGCGGGAGTACCAATCAGCGGTGTGATCGGAAGGAAAGAAATCATGGACGCAGCCGATTCAGGAGAATTGGGCGGCACCTATTCAGGAAGTCCGCTGGGGTGCCGTGCTGCTCTTGCCGTTTTGGATATCATTGAAACAGAAGGGTTGAACGAACGAGCGGAACAAATAGGAAAAAGAGTGAGAGAGAAGATGGAGCAGATGGCGAACCGTTTTGAGCAAATCGGTGATATTCGGGGGCTTGGAGCGATGTGTGCCATGGAGATCGTAAAAGATAGAGACAGCAAAAAACCAGATAAAGAAACCGTAGGGAAAATCGTCAAAACTGCCAATGAGCGGGGCCTGCTTCTTTTAAGTGCCGGTATATTTGGCAATGTCCTTCGTATTTTGATGCCTCTCACGATAACAAATGAGCAGCTCGAGGAAGGATTAACGATTCTCGAGGAATCGATTGAAGCCGTGATAGCACCACAATATACGTAATGCAGAGGAGGGGAAGAGGTGAGTAAAATAGAACAAAACTATAAGCTTTTTCCAATGTAGATTGATGGAAAGTGGATAGGCGATGTAAATGAAGATTTTACAAAAGTGGTTAATCTGGCAACAGGTGAGGTACAGGTGTGTCCTCTAATATTTCCAAGCCTTTCGGAATTAAGCATTTAAGATTCACTATGACTGGCTATGCTTTGTATCTGCTGATAAATAAGGAAAGACACGAATAGCTAAGAAACAGATAATAATATGTGTTAGAAAATCTTACAAAGTGGTGGGATAAAATCAAAAACATGTCTATATTTTAACTAGTAAATTTTCTGACTTTTCTATATTTTAACGATATTACTGCTCGCTATCATTCTTGTTATGTTTGTTTAATGAATGAATTTCATTCAGTTAATAAAGAGAAACTTATCATAACGGGGAGTTAATCAATATTGTGTTTTGTAAAAGCTTTTCAGAGGAGAAGGACAAAAATTTTCCGAAAGTTTCTTCAATTTAAATTACCAAGGGGGAATGATATATGGGGAATGGGGATCGGTTGAAGCAGTCGTTAAAATTATGGCAAGTTGTAATGATGGGATTAGCATATATGACACCAATGGTTGTGTTTGATACATTCGGTATTGTTTCAGAGATGACTAAAGGACATGTTCCTACAGCGTATATGATAGCCCTAATCGGCATGTTGTTTACGGCAGCTAGTTACGGGAAACTAGTGAGAGTTTACCCGACAGCGGGCTCTGCCTATACGTATACACAGAAGGCGATAAATCCACATCTTGGCTTTCTTGTAGGATGGTCATCTTTACTGGATTATCTATTTTTGCCCATGATTAACGCATTGCTGACAAAGCTCTATCTTTCTGCTTTATTTCCGGAAGTCCCTTCCTGGATTTGGGTCATTGTTTTTGTAGGGATTGTCACTTTTTTAAACTTAAGGAGTGTCAAAGTACTGGCAAACTTCAACACGGTTTTTGTCCTCATTCAAATCGCCATTATGGCAGTGTTCGTTATTTTGGTTGTAAGGGGGCTTCATAACGGAGAAGGTACAGGAGAGGTGTTGACGATACAGCCATTTTTTACGGATGATATACAGCTTTCGGCATTAGTGGCCGGCGCAACTGTTCTATGTTTTTCCTTTTTAGGGTTTGATGCCGTTACCACTCTTGCGGAGGAAACGCCGAACGCAGTAAAGACGATTCCGCGTGCGATTTTTCTCACGGCACTTTGGGGCGGAGTCATTTTCATCACAGCCTCTTTTTTTATCCAATTGTTCTTTCCGGACATGTCCAGATTCAATGATCCGGAGGCCGCTTTGCCGGAAATTGCTCTTTATGTAGGTGGCAAGCTGTTTCAATCGATTTTTCTGTGCACAACGTTCATCAATACACTTGCATCAGGGATGGCGTCCCACGCCAGCGTTTCACGGCTCTTGTATGTTATGGGACGTGATAATGTATTTCCGAAGAAATGGTTTGGCTATATCCATCCAAAGTGGCAAACCCCTGCGTTTAACGCTATATTGGTCGGGATTGTTTCTTTGTCCGCTATATTTTTGGATTTAGTAATGGCGACTTCACTTATTAACTTTGGAGCCCTGATCGCATTCACCTTTGTCAATCTGTCTGTTATCAATCACTTTGTGATTCGTGAAAAGGAACATAAAACAATAAAAGGATTTATTAACTATCTTGTATTGCCGTTAATTGGTGCAGGCTTAGTCGGAGTACTATGGGTCAATCTTGAGACCAGTTCATTTATACTGGGGCTTAGTTGGGCTGCCATTGGTTTTTGTTATCTCTTATATATCACAAAAGCATTTCGTTCGGCACCGCCCCAATTCGAGATGGAAAAAACACAGCTGTACGTACAAAAGGATGCTTAAGCAGACGCCTTTAGCATTTTATTTGGAGAGAAAATGAAGATGAAGATTATTATATGGAAGAGGTTCAATAAAATCGTATTTTCAAGTTGAAGTGGTTAAAGCAGCAGGAGTGACATCATTATTGTTCATAAAGTATAGCTGCTTCAACTTTTATATAAATACAAACAATAAGCCCATTAGGAAAATGAAGTTTCCATTTAATATTCAGATTATTTTAATTCTTTGAGAAAAAAACTGGAATTCAAGGGGTTTTTATAATAAAATGAATGATAGTCAGTCATTTCTGGTTTATTATCCTTATCATTCAAATAATTATTAAAGGAAGGATAGGTTTTAAGTATGCTCCGAAAAACATTTTTAATTGCAGTCTTACTCTCGATGATTTTAGATTTTTTATCGCTTGGTATCATCGAATATTCATAACAATTGAAAAAACACTTGGAGGAGATACTATGAAATATCCACTTTCGCCAGAAGTAAAACCTGAGTTTTGTACAATAGGATCCTTTGCTCGTTTACCGCAAGAAAAAGCTAATGCCAAAGTTGCTATTCTTGGAATGCCATTTGATACCGCCGCTTCATTTCGTGTGGGCGCCAGATTTGCGCCGCAGGCGATTCGACAGGCTTCCATGACATTGTTTCCATATCACCCGATTCATGAAGTATATCCATTTGAAGATACAAATGCGATTGACATAGGGGATGTATCCGTCATTCCCCATAATATCCACCGCAGCTATGACCTAATGGAAGAGGCTGTTATTGGGTTAATGAAAAAAGGCATTGTTCCAATTGGATTAGGCGGCGACCATTCTATAACATTGGCAAGTTTACGTGCAGCCGCAAAAGTACATGGACCTGTAGCGATGATTCACTTTGATTCCCATACTGACACGTGGGACACTTATTATGAAGAGAAATATTGGCATGGTTCCCCCTTTATCCGAGCTCATGAAGAAGGATTATTGGATTCATCAAAAGTGTTTCAAATAGGCATTAGAGGGACATTAAATCATCCTGGTGATGTAAAAGGCAGTCACGATTTAGGCTTTAACGTCATTACAACATCAGATTTGCAAAAACAAGGGTTTGAAAAAGTGATTCATAAAATGAGAGAAGTAATTGGTGACACGCCTGTTTTTTTAACCTTTGATATTGATTTTGTGGATCCTTCATGTGCTCCGGGAACAGGGACACTTGAAGTGGGAGGATTTAGCAGTAGAGAAACACTGGAAATGATTCGATCCCTTAAAGGGTTTAATTATATTGGGTTTGATGTGGTGGAGGTTTTACCTCAATATGATCCTACTCAAATCACGACACTTTTAGCCGCAACGATTGTCCATGATTTTGCTAGTTTAATTGCTTTAAAGATAAAGGAAGATATAGATTGATTTAGAAAGTTCGACATGACCAAAGAGCGGTCATGTCGAACTTTCTAACCTTTGAGGGCGGATTCAAGTTGTTTGGATAACCGATTGAGAATGCAACATAATTATACACAGTTGATCGCAGCTATTGATTAAACAAGTTTCTAGAGTTGGGTAAATAGCCTATTAAAAAAATATTTGTCAAAAAGGGGGAGACAGCATTCATGCTGCCTCCCCTTTTTGTATTTGGTTGCTAGGACCAACCTGATCATATTTTAATAAAAATTGTATTCTTCACTCTGCTGTTCACTTTCAGCAGGAAATAAACCTCCCATAGTTTGCAAAGATTCTTTTGCTTGATTTAAATAGGATTCTGCTTGTTCTTGCCATTTGATAATCACTTTAATAAACGTTATAAACTCAGGACTTGCATTTTCCTCCATCGTTTTTAATCCTTCATGCACTTTTTTATCTTGGTTTTCAGCATTTTTTATACAATCCACCATTGTTTCTATAATGGATTGCTGTTCTTCACCATTTACTAGTCTTTGGGCTGAACCTACTGCTGTAACACGATGATAAGAAGCAGGGACTAGATGATTATGCATCTCACGATTCCCTTTTAAATCTTTTGTTTTTGGTATATGGAAAAGTTGAGTGCTCATAGCACATACCATTTCTTCAGCATATAAACTTTGATGTAACAAATTTAAAATCTGTCCCCAGTTGTTAACTCGATAAAAATAGTAAGGATACAAAAAATCATCTCCTTTGTAGAAAATTGGAATTCCCATCTCCATATTATGATTAAATATCGAAATTAATGTAAATTTAGCAACTTTCATCTATGCATGTTTTCTTTTGTGAACACAAGATAATGTGTAAAAAAATGGAACAACCTATTGACGCCAAAGGTGTATTAAGTGTATAGTACACACATAAAGTGTATGAACTGATTAATACATACACTAACGATTACCAATTAAGCTATATTAAAGTGCGGGTGCATAGGAGATGTTGAAATGAATGTTACCTTTAATAACCGCGATCCGGTGTATTTGCAGGTTGTCCGCTATTTTAAGGAGCAGATCGCGACAGGTGAAATTGTTGCAGGGCAGGAAGTGCCGTCACGACGGGAGATTGCGGCCAGTTTGAAAATCAATCCAAACACGGCCCAGAGAGCGTATAAGGAAATGGAGGAACAAGGTTTGATTCATACAGAAAGAAATCATCCAAGCCGGATTACTACGGACCAGTCGATTTTAAACGGTGTGAGGGAAGAGCTGATTCTCCAGGCAATCGATGTATTCCTGGAATTGGTTAAGCCAATTCATGTTCCAGTTGATGAACTGCTGGAGCTGATAAAGAAAAAATATGTGGTGAGCATGGAGGAGTAGGAGGCGGGCAACGTGATTGAAGTGAAGAATATCTCAAAAAAATTCGGCAGAAAAAAAGTACTTGACGGACTATCCTTTCACGCAAACAAAGGGGAAATAACTTGCTTGATTGGAATCAACGGCTCAGGTAAGACGACGACATTAAAAGCAATTATGGCTTTGACACCTATTTCCGGAGGGCAAATCTTGATTGATGAAGCGCCAATTTCAAAAAGCAGCTATGAGAAAGTTACATTCATTCCAGACACAATCACCATGCTGCCGAACATGACGATCAAGGAGTCGATGATGTTCATGAAGGACTTCTACAGCACTTGGAATGCGGATCGTGCTTCTCAGTTGCTGTCATTTTTTAAGCTTAATGAAGATACCCGCATATCAGAACTGTCAAAGGGAAACGCAGCTAAAATCAATCTGCTGCTTGGACTGTCCATTGACGTGGATTATGTGCTGATGGATGAACCGTTCTCAGGAATTGACATGTTTAGCCGCGAACAAATCGCTGACGTTTTTGCCAGCCATTTGATTGAAGACAGGGGCGTAATTATCACTACGCACGAAATCGGTGACATTGAACATTTGATAGACAAGGCGGTCTTGCTCGAAAATGGGAAAGTGCTGAAAGAATTCAACACTGAGGAAATCCGCATGCAGGAGGGCAAATCGGTCGTTGATGTAATGAGGGAGGTGTATTTGCGATGAACCGTTATCTTAAATTGGTAAATTTCGAAATAAACAGGGCATCAAAACTATTTGCATCACTGTTGGCGATTGTGGCAGTTTCACAATTCGCCGGTGTTGTTGTAAGGTCAAAGAATTATTTAAGTGAAGCAAATAGGGTCATGCGGGAGCAACCAGTAACACAGGCAGAATTCCTTAATAGCCATGGCACGATCAGCTTTTCACAAATCATTACTAGCCTCTGGTTCCTTGGTCCAATCGCGTTGAGCTCGGCTTTATTGATTTTGTATATCTTTTTGATCTGGTACCGTGACTGGTTCGGGAAAAATACGTTCATTTACCGGCTGCTGATGCTGCCTACAGAACGAATCAACATTTTTTTCGCTAAGGCTACAGCGATTGTCCTGTTGGTATTTGGATTGATCGCATTTCAGCTGATCCTGCTGCCGCTGCAGCAGACTCTTTTTGAGTCGCTGGTGCCGGCAGAGTTTCTTGGCTATTCGGACTATCATCATGCACTGAACAGCTTCTGGTTTTTGTCCTTGATTATACCGTATTCATTCGATCAATTCCTGGTGTCATATGGCATTGGCATCATGGCTGTATTCCTACTGTTTACCGCGATATTATTCGAGAGAAGCTTCCGGTGGAAGGGAATTGTGATAGGGATTTTGTTTATCATTTTTGTCGGCCTGCTGCTTCTAACACCGTTTTTAGTGGAGGATGTTCTGTACCCGAAAGAGTTGCTGCTGTTGGAGGGCGTGCTGCTTATTTCGATTACAGTATTGTCAATCATCATCAGCAGGTTTTTATTAAATAAAAAGATAACCGTGTAAGAGGGGTGGTCGTATGAAACAATATTGGAAGACGCTGGTGATTGTTCTAGCGGTTTTGCTTAGCATAGGTTCTTTTTATGTCAAGAATGCAGTATCTGCAAGCAGCCTTCCGCAATTTACATTTGTCAAAGAGTCTGGTGATGAAAGTGAAATAATGCCAATCGTATTGGAAGGCTCCTTTGACCGTTCTGGCCATTTTGGAAGTGCGGAAAGCCTGCATATATCAAATAATCGGATTCAATACAGCAGTGAGCAATCGTTTTTCGAACAAATCACCGAGAGATATAGACATATATATGGAATTAGAGATCTTCAGGAGAAATATCCTTCCTTCATGAGGGGAAAGTGGGATCCAGCCTCTTTTTATGAAGATAAAGATGTTCTGGCGTATGCTGCAATTAAGGAAGAAGGAAACAGCGAAAAGAAAGAGTATTCATTCAACATTTCACTTCTGGATAAGAAAAAGGGAGAATGGAATGATTTTAAAATTGAAATTCCGCTGAAAAAATCGATCTTATTCATGAGTGAAGTCGACGTTCAGTTGATAGGCCGGACATTGAAGGTGGTCACAGAGCAAGATTTCTATACGAATTCAGACTTTCAGCCAAAAGAAGTCCATGTGTACAGCATCGATTTGTCCAGCAAAAAAATCATTGCAGACAATCTTATTTTTAAAAATGAAAAGGCTGGCAGCAGCTTTATTAATTATCAAAAATTAAACGAAATCAATATAAGGAATCCAAATCAGTATGTCGTTTATGAAAAATATCATCTTGAAGAAGGCACCGACAGCTATGGGAACAAGACGATGGATAAACAGAGCGGCGAGTTGATCGCTTATAACCTGGAGACAGGTAAACAAGAAACGATCCAAGCGGGTACTATCAATGATTCTAGTTATACAGGATACGAGTCGTTTTACGATAATTCCTCGATTTATGTCATTAATCGGGATACTGAGAAATTGGAAATTGAAACGCATGATATAAAAAGCAAGCAATTGACCAATACATTCGAATTTCCGACTGTGCCTAGCCAAATGCCTGAAGACACTAACACTAGGGTAATCATAAAGAACAATCGGATTTACTTATATTCCGCGGATGAAAGCTATCCCCGCCAGACGCAACAGCCACCGGGATTGCTGGTAGTTTCCGATTTAATGACAGGCAAGAAATTGTATAAGGGTAAGCTGGTAGCAAAAAAAGGGACGGAAATAGAAGGGATTCTCCGCATTCATTACATGGAAATAAAATAAGAACAGGTGAAACAAATGGTGTTCTAATACGGAGGATCACCCTCTGGGGGAAGTCAAAGGAATCCAGTGATTGGATGATGCCAATATAAATTTACATTATTTGAACTTTTGGGTTGGCCCTTTTCAGGTTCGATTCATAAAGCAGATTTGTGAATAATTATACTTAAAGTAACGGGTGGCAGTACTTTAATAAGTGGTGCCACCTTTTTAAACTTGATTTTACTGAGTTTGATAGCTTCATAAGTTGTGTTTGTAAAGGTATAGCTTTGGAAACGTAGTAAAGGAAGACGTTTTTATATTTTGCATAGCCTCGTGTAACCTCACATTTTAGAAATATGAGGTTTTTTAATTGCTTGTAAGAACTTTTCTGTAAAGCCGATGTGTAGATCTATTTTCTTCAAGATACCTCAATTGTTTATAGGTACCATTCTCACTTTAATTATGGGAACAGTTAAATTTAAATGGTATCTTCCAGAATTATCAGCTGTCCTCATTATGATGATGATTGTCATAGGTTTAGTAAACAAGCTTACTTTTGCTCAAATTGCAGATACTTTTATAGAAGCATGTAAAACTATGGTATTTGCTGCTCTCATTATTGGTCTAGCTAATGCTATATTAGTTGTTTTTCAAGAAGGGCACATTATCGATACACTTGTACATGCTATGGCCTATGTTATAAAGGACTTATCGCCTTGGATTTCTGCAAGCTCTATGGTCATTGGACAAACTTTACTTAATTTATTTATTCCTTCAGCAACTGCCGCGGCAGCGATTTCAATGCCCATTATGACGCCGCTAGCAGATCTTGTCGATTTGAATCGCCAAATTGCCGTTCTAGCTTTTCAATTTGGAGACGGATTTGCAAATATGTTTTGGCCTCATACTGTTGCTGTTATATGCGGGATTGCCTGCATGCCAATTGATCGTTGGTATAAATTTTTATGGCCGCTTTTCCTTTTAATTCTGAGCTTGGAGATCATATTTGTTATCATTGCAGTAGCTATTAATTATGGACCGTAATTGAACGGTGAAAGGATGATCAACTTGTATAATAGTTTAGAAGAATTAAAAAAACATCGAGTCTTTTACTATTTTTCAGAAATATCAAATATCCCTAGAGGTTCTGGCAATGAGAAAGCGATCAGCGATTATTTAGTTAGCTTTGGAAAAGAACGCAATTTAGAGGTCATACAGGATGAAGCATTCAATGTCATTATAAAAAAGAAAGCTGCACCTGGATATGAGAATATACCAACCGTCATTATCCAAGGGCATATGGATATGGTTTGTGAAAAGAATAAAGGGACTCTTCATGATTTTGAAAAAGATCCACTTCAATTAAGAATTGTAGGAGATATGCTATATGCAACAGATACCACATTAGGTGCTGATAATGGAATTGCAGTAGCCTATGCCCTTGCTTTATTAGATTCAGATGAAATCCCTCATCCTTCCCTTGAAGTTGTTATCACAACAGAAGAAGAAACCACTATGGGGGGAGCTTTAGCTGTTGATCCTGCTAACCTTGACGGTAAAATTCTCATTAATATTGATTCAGAAGAAGATAATAAGTTATTAGTAAGCAGTGCAGGCGGGATAAAAGTAATCCAAACTCTTCCGATAGTTTGGCAAGAGGCCCCTAAGGACGTATCGGCTTATTGTATTAGCGTCAGAGGATTAAAGGGAGGACATTCTGGTATATCTATCAATAAGGGAAGGGGTAATTCCAATAAAATAATAGGTCGGTTATTATACGATTTGTTAGCTAAATGCCCTTATTTTATTCAACAAATCAATGGTGGTGTAGCAGTAAATGCCATTCCTCGTGAAGCTGATGCAATTATTTTGCTTCATTCAGATAATGTTGAGAAACTAGAAAATAAAATTGACGAGTGGAATGTTATTTTAAAAAACGAGCTGCAAACTTCTGACCCGGATGTATATATAAGGCTTGAAAACATAAAGTTTGATTTTACCAAGGTTTTTTCAGAAGAAACAATGCATAAGGCAATTACCTCTCTGATGTTAATTCCAAACGGTATTCAAAGCATGAGTATGGAGATAGAAGGGTTGGTCGAAAGCTCAACTAACTTAGGAGTTGTTACAACAGTAGATACAGAAATAAAGTTTGAAAGTGATACGAGAAGTTCGGTAAAAAGTCTAAAGTACAATATAGTGAATAAAGCCAAAATAGTAGCAGATACACTGGGGTGCCAATTTACTACCGAATGCAATTATCCAGAATGGCCATATAATCCTAACTCAAACATCCGAAAGTTATTTGAAAAAATTTATAAGAAAAAACATGGTACTGATATTGAGATTATCGCAGTGCATGCTGGAATTGAGTGCGGTATCTTTATCGAGAAAATTCCTGGATTAGATGCTATTTCGATTGGTCCTGATATGTACAATGTTCATACTCCCGATGAACATTTAAATATACCTTCTACGATGAATAATTGGAAATATTTCCTTTCAGTACTAAAAGAAATGAAATCATTTAATTGGAAGGAAAATAGTATGTAGGAAAGAGGCTCGAAAAATGGTTCTGGTGCAAAAACTATTTGATGGAGACATAGAACCTACATGGCCTGTTCAATGACAGATTATGATGCCATCCCAAACAGCTTCCTCATTAAAGTAAGTTTTTTCTCTTGTTTTCACGGTATTTCAAATTTCTTTAAATAAACATCTTGTAGATTGACAGTCTTGAATTTCTATATTGGAGGAGGGCAGACTAAACTGGCACCTATGTCAAGGACACTATAAAAAAAGAGATTAAGCAGCTGAAGTGGCCCCTAATTTTGGATACATACTACTCTCGGCTCATTATTTCATAGAATTGCTTTTTATTTTAAGTGAGGCAAGAAAATCATCTTGTCTCATACTCTCACTTCTTTAATCGTTAGCTCTTCTGTTTGGTTTCGTTGATAAAATTCATTTGGTGCGAAATCTAAAATACTCGAATGGATTCTTCGATTGTTGTAGAAATCCATGTATTCAGCCACCTCATGATACGCATCTGCGCAGGAATGAAAAGCTGCTGGGTTAGAAAGAGAAGGATATGAGTTTAAATTAAATAATATAGAAGAAGCTCTTCAGCAAATACTTAAAAGTACAAGTTAGGGGTTTACACAGGCAGACATGAGTAATTAAATAAAATTTTTTAATGAAGTAAGTGATCATTACGATATTTTATCAAATGATTGAATGCTCATTTGATAAGGTTTCGGTATTTATAGTAAAATGAATGATAATCAGTCTTTGATGGGGGTAGGAATTTGACAACAAACGCAAATGATAAGTACAGTAAAATTCTGCAAGCTGCGATTGAGATTATATCAGAAAAAGGACTTAACAAAACAGTCATTTCTGATATTGTGAAAAAAGCTGGAGTGGCTCAAGGTACATTTTATTTATATTTTAACTCTAAAAATGCTTTAATTCCTGCAATAGCTGAAAACTTGCTTACCACTACATTAAAAAAGATAAAGAAAAGGGTAACGGGTAAGGAGGATTTTTGGAGTCAATTAAAAGTTTATATCGATGAGACATATAGCATTACCGATGAATATAAAGATGTTTTGATTCTCTGCTATTCTGGATTTGCTTTTGATTATTCAATGGAAACATGGGAAAACGTTTATCAGCCATATTATGAATGGTTTGAAGAGATATTGCACAGAGCCATTGAAAAAAATGATATTACACCTGATATTAATGTGAAATGGACGGCGAAGACGATCATTAATCTCGTGGAAAATGCCGCTGAACGCTTTTATATTGCAAAGGATCAGGATATCACTCTTGAAGAGTCACAAAATCAATTGTTTAGGTTTTTACACAGGTCGCTATCCTAATTTATCCCGCATTAACGGGCAGTAAGACCCACGCTTCAAGATTTGAGAGGTCTAAGCGAGGGATAACTGCCCTCATTTCAGACATAAATTCGTATTGAAAGTTCCGAATCTCCAGTGTAAAATGAATGATAGTCAGTCATTTTTTGTTTGGTACACTAAAAAGGAAGTGATAAAACGAGCCATCTGTAGAAAAGCTAATAATGTTAAGAATAACTGGTACCAGCAATAAATCGGTTATTTTCTTGCTGGAAATATTAAAAACCTAAAAGATCTTAATCTTATTTTGGAGGTAATGGATAATGAGTAATACAGGTACTGATCGTGTTAAACGTGGAATGGCAGAAATGCAAAAAGGCGGCGTTATTATGGACGTTGTCAATGCAGAACAAGCAAAAATTGCAGAGGAAGCAGGAGCAGTAGCAGTTATGGCCCTAGAGAGAGTTCCGGCAGATATCCGTGCAGCTGGCGGAGTTGCACGGATGGCGGATCCTACAATTGTAGAAGAAGTAATGGGTGCAGTCTCTATTCCAGTAATGGCAAAAGCACGTATCGGTCATATCGTGGAAGCGCGTGTATTAGAGGCGCTTGGCGTTGATTATATCGATGAAAGTGAAGTATTAACACCCGCAGATGAAGAGTATCATCTTAATAAAAGTACATTTACCGTTCCGTTCGTTTGCGGATGCCGTGACTTAGGAGAAGCTGCTCGCCGTATTGGAGAAGGTGCATCCATGCTTCGTACGAAAGGTGAACCTGGAACAGGCAATATCGTAGAAGCAGTACGCCATATGCGCAAAGTTAATGCTCAAGTGCGTAAATTAGTACATATGAGCGAAGATGAAATTATGACCGAAGCAAAATTGTTGGGTGCTCCATATGAGATTTTACTTCAGATTAAACGCGAAGGACGTTTGCCGGTTGTGAACTTCGCTGCAGGCGGAGTAGCGACACCTGCAGATGCAGCTTTAATGATGCAATTAGGTGCTGATGGTGTATTCGTAGGCTCTGGTATCTTCAAATCAGAGAATCCGGCTAAATTTGCCCGTGCCATTGTAGAAGCAACGACTCATTATGAAGACTATGAGTTAATTGCCCAGCTTTCCAAAGGCTTAGGAACAGCCATGAAAGGAATTGAGATTTCCACATTGTTACCAGAACACCGTATGCAAGAGCGCGGGTGGTAATAACCAAACAGTGACCGATCACACTATATATAAAAACGCCTTAAATTAATTTTTAAGGCGTTTTTATATGTTCATAGAGTTTGTTGGCATAGATATTGCGAGTATTTTATGGTGACATCTAAATATTGATTGGAGGTGGAAAGTAGAAATAGAAAATGTAATCGCTTTCCTTATTGCGAACGAAGATATTGTACAGCTTTTTAATTTAATAAATCAATACATATTGGATTTTTAGAAGCTTTTTCGTTCCAATGAAGATTCACTCAAAGGATTAATTACTTCCTGGATATGTCTTATAAAGTTATCCAGTTACTGGAAAAAAGAGTCGCATGTTAACGACTTTAACGCTGGATTTCCATATTATTTTCGCAACGATTGGCGTCGGAGTGCCGGTCATGATTTCGATTGCGGAGTTGATCGGTATTAAAAAGCCGATTTATCATCAGAAGCAGCGACAACGATTTTACAAACATATCCCAATCTTAAAGGTATATTTGCCACCACTGATCAATTAGCTTTAGAAGCATTAAAAGTAATAGAGGAAAAAAAGTTGATAGTGGAATCGACATCATCACGAAGGATAATGAGAAAGATAAATTAGATTTTCTGGAAAAAAGAGTACATTGAAAGATTCTAATGCAGGATTTAATAATTTATGCATTTTTGCATAGACTTTGACGTCTTTCCATATAGCCAATGAGTTACTACGCGGAAAAGATATAGGGAATCGGCATAAGGTTGCATGGTTCGTTGTATTTCATTACATTCAATTTTCGCGGATCCAATAAAAACAGTCAAAACCTTTTTTACGTAAGGAACAGCCAAAAATTTGAGAGGAAAATTGTGCACTTTTCATGAGTTGGAGAAGGTATGCTGAGCATTGTTCAGCATGCTTTTTTAGCGATAATCCCTATAGTTTTAAAAAAATGGCACAGAATTTGCATATATAAAAATGAAAAGACCGACTAGGGAGGGAAAAGAAAGATAATCGATACAACAAAGCTGAATAAACCCACATTACGAATTTGACATGAGCAAAAAAGCCTATGTCGAATTCACGATCTTTGTGATCTATTCAAGTTGCAGAGCAAAAAGGTCATAATCAACATAAAATGAAATAATGAATGTTAAAACCTTCATGGGTTTATATAAAGAAAAGGGGGAGACAGGATTGCAAGAATCCGTGCATGGAGCCAAAATGGTGAATCTGCAAGTGTTCAACGCCAGTGATGGCAAACTGGCTATAGAGCTTGGAGACGATGAACAGTTTTGGAGGTTGGCTGTTCTGCTTGATAAAAAGGAATTAGTGCAATCGGAGCGTTTTAAAACAAATTCAGCCCGGCTGCAACATAAGGACGAGTTAGTTAAAATCATTGAAAAACAACTGAAAACGAAAAGCAAAAATACGTGGAAACAGCTTCTGAACTTAGAAGGTATTCAAAATAACGCTGTATAAAGCTATGTAGATCGATTTAGAAAATTTGACATGACCAAAGAACGGCCATGTCAAATTTTCTAGACCTTTGTGGGTTGATTCAAGTGATCTGGATAATCGATTGTGAATCCCTTTTGATGGAATGAAACGTGTTGAATTATTAAGTGGAGTATATATAGAAGGTTTCACTTGATCATTATTTTCATATTCAAAAAATATAAGATTTGGTGATTGGGAGAGTACTTAATCCGTGTAAAGGTTTAGCGATCCGGGATGGTGAAAGCCGGAACTTTATCGTTAAGGAAGCGCACCCATGAAAAGGATTACTGAAAACTAAAGTAAGTAATGCCCGGAGAACATCCGTTATCATGATGCAAGCGGCCTTATCGTGATCGATAGGCAACAAGAGTGGTACCGCGGGAAGTGAAGATTCTCGTCTCTTTGAAGAGGCGGGAGCTTTTTTATTTAAATAAAGACTGGAGGAGCAAAAAATGTTAAAAGATTATATTGTGAAGGGGTTATGTCAACATGTACCTATTTCGGAACAAAAAATTCAAGAGCTTTTAGAAATACCTCCAAATGAGGAATTAGGGGACGTAGCTTTCCCTTGTTTCTTTCTTGCAAAAGAGTGGAGAAAATCTCCTCAATTGATTGCTCAAGAGTTAGCGGACAACGTTTGTATACCTGATGTTGAAACGAAAGCAATGGGACCATATTTAAATTTCTTTTTCCATAAAGGTACATATGGGAAAAAACTGCTTTCTAATGCTTACAGCCCAAGCTTTTTACATATTAATGTCGGACAAGGAAAACGCATTATCATCGATATGTCTTCTCCAAATATTGCTAAACCATTTGGAATTGGGCACTTAAGATCTACCATGATTGGAAATGCTTTATATCATCTATATAAAAAAGTAGGCTACGAACCTGTTCGAGTCAACCACTTGGGAGACTGGGGAACTCAGTTTGGGAAACAGATGTCAGCCTATAAAAGATGGGGAAATCCAGAACTCATTCAACAAGACCCTATCAGACGATTTTTTGATCTTTATGTTAAATTCCACGAGGAGGCTGAAAAGGATCCGGCATTAAAAGATGAAGCAAGAAAATGGTTTGCCAAACTGGAAAAAGGGGATAAAGAAGCGCGTGAGCTCTGGGATTACTTCGTGAGAGAAAGTCTTAAGGAATTTAAAAGAATGTACGAAAAGCTGGGTGTGGAGTTCGAGTATTATTTGGGGGAAAGCTTCTATAACGATAAAATGGGAGCGGTGGTGGAAGAATTAACAGAGAAAGGGCTATTAGAAGAAAGTGACGGGGCTTATGTGGTACGTCTGGATGAAGAAGAGATTCCTCCATGCATGATTCTAAAATCTGACGGCTCGACTATTTACGCAACAAGAGACCTCGCAACAGCTCTTTATAGACATGATGAGCTTAAGGGAGATCGCTTAGTTTACGTAGTTGGTGCAGAACAGTCTTTACACTTTAAACAAGTGTTCAGTGTATTAGAAAAAATGGGCCGCTCTTGGGCAAGAGATTGTGAGCATATTCCATTCGGTTTAATGAGATTAGAAGGTAAGAAAATGTCAACAAGAAGAGGACGTGTCATTACCTTAGAAGAAGTGTTAAACGAAGCTGTAGACAGAGCGAAAGAACTGATTGAAGAGAAAAATCCTCATTTACAGAATAAAGAAGAAGTAGCACAGGCTATGGGAATCGGTGCTATTATCTTTGGAGATTTAAAGCATAATCGTCTGAATGAAGTGAATTTTTCATTAGAGGAAGCTCTTAACTTTGAGGGGGATACAGGTCCTTATGTACAGTATACGTATGCCCGAATCCAAAGTATAAAAGAAAAATCGACGTTGAAAAGCTATGGAATAGAAAACCTTGCTGTTATAAGCGAACAGTATTTAAATCAAAAAGAAACATGGAGTTTGTTAAAAGAAGTTATCCAGTATCCATCTATCCTGGAGCGTGCCGCAGCTCAAAATGAACCTTCTATTTTGGCGAGATATTTGCTGGACCTTTGTAAGCAGTTCAATAAGTTCTATCAACAGAACCGTATCCTTGTCGAGAATGAGCAAGAGATGAAAACGAAGTTGATGGCAGCCCAAGCTGTAGGGGAAATTATTCAAGATGGCCTTTCCATTTTAGGGTTAAAAGTACCGAATAAAATGTAAGGTATATGGAAAAGAAAAATGGCACCAGGAATTCAAAATGTATGAAGAAATTTTTGGTTTGGTGTAAAAAACTAATAGTGCTCCCTCAAAAAGTTGAGGGCTTTACAGATTCTATTAAAAGCAGTTTCTTGCAATGAAAGGATGAGATTTTATAAAGAAATCTTATCCTTTTTTCTATTTAGAACTATATATTAGTTACAAATCCAATAACCAAATAATCAATAAGATAAGTTTTTTACTCCATAAAAATTCGTTTCATGATAACAGCTGGAATCTTTTTGTGGCCAGTCCGTTCTCCCTACAATAATAAAAAGATGTTATAATTATTTGAAAGTTTGAAAAATGATCTCTCTTAACATGAAAGCTAATACAGAAGGAGGGAGTTAATTGGTCGGTATTCAAGGGCTGCTCCTAAATATAGTTTTAATTTTATGCTCCATTTCTTTGAGCTTTATGATCGTTTTAAATCAAAGGAGAGGTATTGCCCGTATTAAAAAGAAAAGAAAGTTCGTGATTACCTTTCTAGCAGCTTTTACGATTATATTGTGCATGTCTTTTCCTTTTTCTGTGCTCTCTGGGTACGTGTATGATTTAAGAATCATTCCGCTGCTGCTTGGAATGTTATACGGAGGGTACTTAGTAGGGGGAATATTAACGGTCGTATTGTTTTTGTATCGATATTATTTGGGAGGAGATGGATTTTTTACAACGATATATGCTTACTCCATTATCGTATGTATGGCGGGTATTGTCATGTCCAACTACAAAAGAGGTACCATTGGGAAAAAATTTTTAATTGGATTAAGTTTAGCATTTTTTGCTTCCTTTCTAGTGACAGTCATTAGTTATATTAGAATGTCAGATTTAGGAGTCATTTTTGATAAAGATACCGTAACATTTTTTGTTATGTACTGTTTATTGCATGTTGTAGCCATGTGGATAACCATATACATAATTGAAATGATGCATGAAAATCTCATGCTTCGAAAAGAGATGGAACAGGCTGAAAAAATGTATGTATTAGGTGAACTTGCTGCATCCATCGCTCATGAAATCAGGAATCCGATGACCGTTATTCGCGGATTTATTCAGCTCTTAAATAGTGAAGAAATAGAGCAGAAAAATCAAGATTATATGAAACTGGTCATTAATGAGTTAGATAGGGCAGAGTCTATCATTGAAGATTATCTGTCATATGCCAGGCCTCAAATCGAAAAAAACGAAACGATTGAAATAGGGGAGCTTGTAAAGCAGATTAGTAATATCATAGAGGGCTTTGCTATCATGGGAAATGTAAAAATTAACCATGATATACAAGGCGGGTTAATGGTCAAAGGAGACTCAAAAAAATTAGGACAGGCTTTGCTTAATATACTGAAAAACGGGGTAGAAGCAATGCCGGAGGGTGGTACTCTTCAAATACATAGTTATAAAAGAGACAATTACGCCATTGTTGATGTCACGGATACTGGAGTGGGAATGAGAAGAGAAGAGCTGGAAAGGCTCGGGAACCCATTCTACTCAACTAAAGATAAAGGAACAGGGTTAGGACTAATGGTCACTTATCGAATCATTGAAACGATGAATGGAAAAGTACATGTTTACAGCAAAAAAGGAAAAGGGACAAAATTTTCCATCCTATTGCCTGCTGCTCAGGAAAGTGAATCTGTTTTTCATCATGAAGGGAAGAAGAAACAATTATCGATTTTTTAGGAAGATACGGTATTTAATGGATGGCTGCCCGTTTTAGCAAAAACGTTTGCGATAAGCGCCCCGAGAGATAAATTAAAAATCATATTCAGGATGGGGGCAATGACGCCAAGTTCCCCAATAAACTGAAAAGCTAGAATGGCGGCAAGGGCTGTATTGCATAATCCAACTTGAAATAAGGTAGCACGGGCGTCTTCTTCTTTTACCTTCAATTTTTTAGCGATGTAATAAGCAGCCCCCATCGGCAGGGTAACTTGAATGAACGTCGCAAGTGCAATCAAAGGGAGTAACGTAATTTCGGAGGAAATGGCCTCTTTTCCACTCCCTGTAATGGTATGGACAATTAGCAGCAAGGAGATGGAGGATCCGAGTTTCGTAATGGATTTTGAATAAGCGGCAGACTGAGGCGCCATTCGCTGAAAAAATAGGCCGATTGCTAAAGGAAAAATGACAATAAGTAAAAATGATTGCAGTAAACTCAGGAATGAAATCGTTACTTGTTCACTGGAAATTCCCATCATGGAAAAAGGTGTAACAATAGGGCTAATGACTACATCGAGTAATGAGGAGGCAATGACAAGTGATGTGTTCCCGCCCGCTAAAAACGTATAAACCGTTGCAGCTGTCGCACTGGGCACAGTTCCTGATAGAATGAGGCCGGCTGCAATATCGGGCTTAGATGAGAAAAACATATATGCCAGCCCAACAGAGATGAAAACAGTTAGTGTCCACTTTAGCACAGTGGCTAAAATGAGTTCTCGTTTTTTCGTTCGAATCTCTTTAAGGGCTTCGATATTCATCGATAGACCTGTAAAAAAAATCACTACACCTAAAAGAAAGCTGGGAAGCCACGAAGATACTTTCCAATAAATTGGTGAAAGGTATGTACCGAATGCGGTTAACACAATGAGCAGGGGCAGTCTTTTTGAAAGAAGTTCATTAAATCGCTGCATTTTTTCTCTATTCCTTTCTTGCTTTAAGCTATGGAAGTTATATGATTGAAATTTCAGTTTTATTATAACATATTTTAGTATAGAAGAAATTTAAAGGAGAGGCAGATTAGAAAAGGGGAAAGGCTGATTTTCTAAAACAATCCATATATAAATCCACGTAAAGATTTTAACATGGGTAAAGAACACCCATGCTAAAATCTTTACGCATAAGCCTTCGGCAATGTCCCTTGCGGGCTCTTGCCGAAGGCTTATATGTAGACCTTTGTGGGCTTATTCGAGATAGAAGAACAGAAAGGCGTAAATAGAGCAAAAAGCGATGGCGAATGTTAAAAAATTAAATAGGACCTATATATAAATACAATTTAAGTTTTTAACATAACCTTGGCCGTGATCCCTCTTTAGGATTTTGGGGTCCTTGCATCTTGAATAAGCTCTCAAAGGTTCTCGTATAAGCGGCTGACAAGAACCCTTAATGTCGCTTGGCAGCCGCTTATGCGTAATGAATTTGACATAGGCGCTTTTTGCTTATGTCAAATTCATTATGTGGATTTATATATCTATAGATTTTATCTATACTTCTTATGAATTTTATTCATTGTACCTACAGACGTAAATAAAGTAGATTAGTTATATAGCGGGTAAAGATTACATAGAGCAACTTTATTACAGTTGAAAAATAGTTTCCAAGGATGAGCTATCGGATTAAATTCAAGGGGAGGTAGTATAAATGGTACAAGGGCAAGTGGTTGTTATTACAGGTTCTGCAAGAGGAATTGGATTCGAGATTGGGAAACACTTCGCTGAAAGCGGTGCCAAAATCGTCCTGTCTGATATTAATCAAGAAGGTGTAGAAGCGGCAGCTGAAGAGCTTAAAAAGCTGGGCTATGAGGCAGTGGGTGTAAAAGCCGATGTGACAAAAGAAGAGGACATTAAACATTTAATCGAAACAGCGAATGAACATTTCGGTGGACTGCATGTTGTCATTAATAATGCTGGGTTACAGCACGTTTCTCCGATTGAAGAATTCCCGACAGAAAAATTTGAGCTGATGATCAAAATTATGCTGACGGCTCCTTTTATGGCGATTAAACATGCTTTTCCTATTATGAAAAAACAAGGCTACGGCCGCATCATTAATGTGGCGTCTATTAACGGTTTAATCGGTTTTGCCGGAAAAGCGGCCTATAACAGCGCAAAGCATGGGGTAATCGGATTAACGAAGGTAGCGGCGTTAGAAGGAGCAGCGCACGGGATTACAGTGAATGCTTTATGCCCGGGATATGTAGATACTCCTTTAGTACGCGGCCAATTGGAAGATTTAGCGAAAACAAGAAATGTCGCATTGGAGAGTGTACTTGAAGAAGTGATCTATCCATTAGTTCCGCAAAAACGATTATTAGATGTAAGTGAAATCGCAGATTATGCCATTTTCTTGGCAAGCAATAAAGCAAAAGGCGTAACAGGACAAGCCGTTGTCATGGATGGCGGTTATACGGCTCAATAATAGATGACGTCTTTGGGAAAATTCCTCGATGATTGATGAGAAAAGCTAAGTGTTAATAAAGCGCTTGGCTTTTTCTTGTTATCCTCCTGCATGAACTCGTTTCTCTTTTCTAATGCTTATATTCATTCTCGCTTTCTTGTTTGAATACGTTATATAGAAAAGGGCGTAAATGTGTGATTTTATAAAGGGAAATTCCATCGGTGGGGGCCATACTGCCCAATAAGAGATAAAAGTGGAAATGGAGGAATAAGATGGACAATAAAGAGATTGTCGCAAGCCAGTTCGGAAAGAACGCCGGAAAATATGTAACAAGCAAAGGCCATGCCAAAGGAAAAGACTTGAATATCCTTTTAGAGATGGTCCAAGAAAACCAGAATAGGTATCTGCTGGATATTGCGACTGGCGGGGGACATGTTGCCAATAAACTGGCTCCTTTATTCGAGAAAGTAATCGCGTTTGATTTATTGCCTGAGATGTTAGAAAAAGCAAAAGATTTTATCAGAAAAAATGGCCATGAAAATGTCTCATTTGTACAAGGAGATGCTCAAGCATTGCCATTTTCAGATCAGACTTTTGATACGGTCACATGCAGAATTGCCCCTCACCATTTCCCAAAGGTAGAGAATTTTGTAAGAGAAACAGAACGAGTATTACAAAAAGGCGGTTTGTTTCTGCTGGTGGATAATGTAGCAGCGGAATTAGATGAATATGATCAATTTTATAATGATATTGAGAAAAAAAGAGATCCGAGTCATTATCGGGCGCATAAAAAAACAGAATGGATTTCGTTGCTGGAGAAAAATAGATTTCGGATTGAAAGTTTCATTGTTTTTAAAAAGAAATTTATATTTGATGGATGGTGTGAGATGATGGGACTTTCAGAAAGCGGTAAATTGGAATTAAACACATATATGACATCTGTTCCCTCGCATATAATCGAATTTTTTTCCATTCATATAGAAAGGAATCAAGTTCAATCTTTTCAAGGGGAAACCATGCTCTTGGCGGCTAGAAAAGAAGGGTGAAACGCCATTTTAAATGGACTGTTGCTCACTGCGGATCTTCCTTTTGCATGGGATAACATGTTAAGTGTAAAAAATCCCCTGCTGGCAGAAGCTTTTGTTGTTGCTTGCAGGGGATCCATCCGATTTCGTATAGAATGTTCTTTTTTAAGCCGCCAGTTTATGGTGGTTGGACACAGGTGCTTTGCCAGGCTTAGGCTTCCAGTTTTTTAGCTTGTTTTTTAAGAAGTCTTTTAACGTTTCAAGCTTCTTTTTTCGCCTTTTCTCACGATTTTTCATGGAAAGTCACCCTCCCTTCAATGCCCGATTATGTTCGGTACACTCTTATTATACCTGCCTTTGCCATTTCCAGCTATTCCTCCAGATGAAAGAAATGTTTTCCACTCGGTAATTTCATCCATTTTTCATTTTTCTTTTTCAATAAAGTCACCTGCCATTTAAATTAAAAAGTTGGTGAAATTCCTTGTTAGATAAGGGAAGTCTTCTTATGTGAAAAAGCATTATCTCTTGATAATATCTTTTATTTGTAATATACCTGTAATATAGTTAACATCTCTAAAATATTGTTACATTCTTTGTTACTGATTTTAATAGATTCATATGTTATCGTATTTTCAGATAATATTTTTGGAGGTACGAAATGATGAAATTACATAATATGAAAAAATGGTTAACAACTGCCGCTGCTGCTTTTACATTTATGGCTGCTCAAGGGGTTGCAGAAGCATCTACTATCGAGAAAGTTCAACAGGGTGAATCTATTTGGGGTTTCGCAAATAAGTATGGCGTTCCCGTGACTGAAATTAAAAAAGTAAATAATAAAAAAATGACATGCTCTATATTGGTGAAAATATAACCATTCCGACGTCTCCGTTAACGACATATGAAAAAGATTTGCTTGCGCGTTTAGTTAATGCGGAAGCGAAAGGCGAATCGTATGCTGGGAAAGTAGCCGTAGCTACGGTTGTGCTAAATCGTGTAGAATCTAAAGATTTCCCTAATACGGTAAAAAGTGTTATCTATCAAATTTCGAATGGACATTATGCTTTCACACCTGTTCAAAACGGTGCAATTAACCAATCTGCATCTGCAGAATCTAAACGTGCAGTAAATGAAGCCATTGCCATGAAGGGATTGGGAAGCGGTTCATTATTTTTCTATAATCCGAAAACTGCTCAAAGCCAATGGATTAAGTCTCGCCCTGTAACAACTGTTATTGGCAACCATGTATTTGCAAAATAATAAGGAACATAAAAAGGATTCGCATTTGCGAGTTCTTTTTATGTTCCTCAGCTTTCTGCTTATTTACTATATTAAATATTCCTTTAATGCTTGTTGTAATGTTCCGAATGTTTTTGTCTTTTTATCAAAATGGGCTCCAAAGTGTATCATTTTTCTTACAACTTCCGCTCGTAACCCTGTAATGACGGTGTTACACCCCATTAGTGAAGTTCCATCAATAATTTTCATTAAATGGTCGATTACTTCGTTCTCCATATCTGCAATTCCGGATAAATCCATAATTAATGTTTGAATACGCAATCTTCCAATCTCTGTTAAAACTTTTTCCTCCAGGATGGCCGTTCGAAACGAGTCAATTGAACCAATCAAAGGCAAAATACAGATAGAAGGAGTGATTGGAATAATAGGAACGGATAGATTTTCCACTAATTGTCTTTGAGCCGTTATTAATGAATCCTTGTATGTAGAATAATTAATAAAAAAAACATTTAAAAATTGATCTACTTGATTATTTATTTGTTGTTCCAGTAGAAAAAAATCTTCAATATTAGTAAGCTTTTTTAACTCGTAATACTTTTTTATGAAGTTCCATAAGGTTCTGCGAATGGCTTGGACCCACTCTAATTTAAATGATAATGCAAGTGAATGTGTCGCCCAAGCTATACCCTCTTGCTTCGCAAAAGCTTGAAGTTCTTGTTCTCTCTCATCAATGATATAAACAACGAGCTTATGGGCATTATTTACGAGGTCAATATTGCCGACTGTTAGAATATCATGGATTTTATCTTTTACATTAACGGCCTCTTGTAGTAATGTATCTTCAAATAGTTGTTTATTTTGTTCAATGAAATTTTTTATATTAAATGAATCTTCAAAAATGAATTCCATATATATAATCCCCTTTCATATATACTTCCCCAAATATTTTAATACCCTTTATATGTATTGTCTAAACCATCCAGTTAAAAAAATTAGCTTTTAAATGTATTATATAGATCCTTTTAGAAAATTCAACATGACTAAAGAACGGCCATGCCCAATTTTCTAGACCCTTGAGGGCAAATTCAAGTTGTCTGGATCCCCCGATTGTGAATCCCTTTCGATGGAATGAAGCGTGTCGAGTTATGAAGTGGAGTATATAAATCCACATAAATAATTTAACATGGGCAAAAAGCGCCCATGCTAAAATCTTTAAGCATAAGCCTTCGGCAATGTCCCTTGCGGGCTCTTGCCGAAGGCTTATATGAAGATTATCTAAAAAAAAGCACCCGATTATTCGGATGCATACTTCATTGTTCCATTACTGCCATTATCGATTTCGTCCTTATTGAACCATAGCGGATCTTTGTCATCAACATCACCGTTATAGTTGATGAGTATTTCTTCTCCCGCTTTTATATCTTTATAGGCATAGAAGTCAAACGTATGGTTCGCAAAGTTAATCTCATAAGTGGCATTAGGCTTATATGAATGGTTGAACAACATACCATATCCTAAGAGGACAGCAGTGTGATTTTTACCATACTCAAACACATAATCAGCAAGCAGCGTTTTCTCTATAAAAGCATGCTGTTCATTAGGATAAGGGATGACGGGAGCTTTATGTATAAGCTCGCCTCTTGTTATATCTCGGGTGGCAAATACCCCTCTATTGAACTCCCCATCACTGAGGGTAGAAGTCTTTATCTCAATCATATTGGTCACCTGCACGTTCTTTTTATTAGGTTTCTTACTTTTTTCACATTTTTCTAAACGCAGCCATGTTTACGAAAACAGCCTGCGTTTTTAAGCTTGACAGTTAATGAGGGGAAAAGCAACTGTTTTAACGTATATATTTTTCCGAGAATCAAAAAATAAGTACAATTAGGTGAAGGAAATCTTACTTTGGGTACCATATTTAATCGAGTATGTTCCCTAAGGTGAACTCAGCATCGAAGACTTCTGTTCAATGAGTGGATGGCGTTCTTTCATTAAATGAGGCTGCTTTTCTGTTTGAGAATGTGGGTAGATGGATTGGAAAAAGTGAATAAACAGCCATATATAGTTTACTCTATATACATAGTAAAAGAATGACAAAAAGGAGATTGCATCGTGAAACCATATGAAATAAAGCACATGATTATTGACGACGAGTTTCATGGAGAAGAATCGGTGACGGCTGATTTTACTTACAAACATAAAGATTACAGCATTACTTTTAAAAAAGCAGATCTTGAAATGATTAATAGCTGGGTTTTTGAGGAAGATACATCTATTCCGGCAGATTTATCAGACAATATGATTGAATCTATAAGAGAAGAGGTTAAAAAGAGAATCTAGTCACATGTACTAGATTTTTTTATTGAACGAACGGGAGTTGAAGTAGATTTGAATGAATGAAGGACCCCCTGCTGATGAAAGTTTCCTTTATAGAAAATATCTTTTGGGAGGGGGGCTGAAATGAGGTTCTTATATTGGGTAGTAAAGTTAGGATGGCATTTTTGTCATTACCGTTATAGCAACAACATATTGGAAAGGTTTTGGTTGGTGGTTTTTAATCATTTGTGCCATCGTATTGCTTTTTGGGAATGAGTTGATAAGAAAGTTTCTTAAAACGTAACTACCTCCATATCTCACTAACTTGGGTGAGGTTTTAATAAAGGAAAATGTAAAACCTTATCCTTAAATGTTAAACTTATACTAAAAAATAGGAGAGGTGGTCATTATGTACGAATTAAAAACAAAAGAAAACGACAGTAGTGTTATTGAGTTTATTGAAAATGTGGAAAACCCGAAAAAACGTGAAGATGCATATAGATTATTAGATATTTTTACGGAAACGACAGGTTATGAAGCGAAGATGTGGGGACCGAGTATTATTGGATTTGGTTCATACCATTATAAATATGAATCCGGTCACGAAGGCGATGCACCACTGGTAGGCTTTTCGCCTCGAAAAGCAAAAATTAGCTTGTATTTTGCTGTCGGTGACACAAACCGAGAAGAGTTGTTAAAGAACTTTGGAAAACATACGGCGGGAAAAGCGTGTGTGTACATCAATAAAGTAGCAGATATTGACCTTGCTGTTTTAAAAATGTTAATTCACCAATCGGTAATATTTTTGAAAGAAACCTACCCGAGTAATTAGAGTGTTTAAAGAAAGCGGATGAAAGAATTATTTACTTAACCATTACTCTAAAAACCACTAGTATAAACCGAATCCTGATTGTCCGGTTGGGAAAAAATCAAGATACACTGGATGCAAAGTTTGAGAGTGTTCAATTAGCAACGGAAAGAGAATTGAACAGTAAAACTCTTGAAGATGTCATGAATCACCTCTTTAAATGAAATAGAAAATCATAAGCATGAGAATGAAAGATTTTGTGTCCTGAAAAAACAGGAAGCGACATACGCCAGTTGCCAATGAGATGTTAGAGGGGAGTGATTTTGGGTGTATAACGTTGAGATAAGGAGACCCCGACTTGAGGACAATGAAGAGCTGAATCAAGTTTTTAGTGCAGTTATTGAAGATACGTTTGCTAGAGAAGGTTTATCGGAGTTGCTTGATGATATAGAAAATGAAATTGAAACGAAGAAAAAATACTTGAAATGTGATTTTGATAGTAATGGGAATAATTTCTATTTTTTAATAGCTGTAGATAAAAAGAGTAATAAAGTTATCGGTACAATTGAATATGGTCCTGCCAGCGAGCTGATTAATATTTGTACAGAGGGAGCATGGAAAGAATTGTATGAGGTAGGAACGGTGTTTGTTCATCCAGATTATCAACGACGCGGTATAGGGACTTTACTTTTAAATGCCATGTTTCTTACCTTGCAGAATAGGGGAATCGAAGAATTTTGTTTAGATAGCGGATATACCTATGCCCAGAAGATATGGAAGAAGAAATTTGGAGAGCCTGATTATTTGCTGAAGAATTATTGGGGTGAGGGATGTGATCATATGATTTGGAGAAGATACACTAAGGATATGCTGAGCACTCTAGGAATGTGATTGCCTTTTGAATAGAGAGAATTTCAGATAGCTTTACTAATAAGATAATCGTTTAAGAATGGGTAGTGCCGCTGATGACAAATGCTCCTGAAAGACCCGCCCTTGAATCCTTGATTGTGGATTTTCATGACGGGTCTTTCTCGTGCATTCATTTAAGACTTCTGACGGCTGTTGGAAGAGCGTTACCTATTCAAGTATAAATTTTCTAACTTGGTTATTTAAATCCTCAGCCAACTCGGCAAGTTGATTGGCGCTTCCTGCAACTTCCTCCATTGATGTAGTTGTTTGCTGAATGGAAGCGGATGCTTGTTCAACTCCAGTGGCCGACTCCCTAGAGATAGTTGCAATTTTATCTATTGATACATTCATCTTCATTGAATTTGTTGTTATTTCTTCTAAGTTTTTAGAAATAATAGTGATTCTCTCAACCATGTTAGTCACCGAATGGTTAATTTTTCTAAAACCTTCTCCTGTTAGACTGATTTGGGTACTGCCTTTTTGCACCTGTTCATATCCATTCTCTAATGAGAGAACCATATCTTTCGCTTCAGTTTGAATGTTGTCTACAATTCCTGTGATATCAAGCACAGAGTCTGTAACTTGAACAGCAAGTTTTCTCACTTCATCTGCTACAACTGCAAAACCTTTTCCATATTCACCCGCCCGTGCGGCTTCGATGGCGGCATTTAAAGCAAGTAGATTGGTTTGGTCAGCTATTGCTTTTATCACATCTACTAGTTTTGAAATTTCTTGCGATTGTTGATTCAGACCTTGAATTTTATGAACGGCATCTTTTACAATGTCGTTGATGACAACCATTTGTATCATGGAGGTTTCCATCAACTGACTGCCTTCGTCGGCAAGTCCTAAAATTTGTCTCGATTCATTTGTGATCTCTTCCCCGTTTTCATTTGCTTCTTTTATTTTAACGGTGAATGTAGCCATTTCCTTTGCTAATGTTCCTGAAGTATTGGCTTGAGAATCCATTCCGCTGCTAAGCTCCTGCATAGTTGAGGCCACTTGCAGGCTTCCTATTTTTACTTCGTTGGATGATTGTGTCAATTCCTCACTTTGGCTGGAAACAGATTCAGCCGCATATGAGATGTTGGAAATCACATCCCGGAGACTTTGTTGCATTTTATTAATGGCGATCGCTAAAACACCAATTTCATCTGACCGATTCATTTGAATCTCTGAAGATAAGTTACCGTCTCCTACTTTTTTCACTTGGTTTGTTAATTCTTTTAAAGGTTTTAATAAATAGTATGTAAAGAAGGAAATTAAACCTGCACTAATGAGTAATATAATTAATGTGATGATAGACAATTTTAGTTTGTTTGCATGGATTGTTTCATAGATTTGGGTCGCATCAAGGTCTGCTCCAATAATGCCAATGACTTCACCGGATTTAGCTTTTATTGGAACATATGCAGATACGTTTCCGCCCCATTCTTCTGAATAGGTCATGTCAACCTGCATCGTTTCTTTTTCAAACGTTTTTACCAATACAGGGAAATCACTAATGTCTTCTTTGTCCCCTAAAGAAGAGGCATCTTCAGCCCCTTTAGGCATTCCATCTACCATATAGTAGTACTCATAACTTCCATTCACTTCTTTTCGCGACATCGTATATAAATAAGTCAATCCTGTTTTCTCACGTAATTCATTTAATTGTTCCCTCAATTGATGATAGTACTCTGTTTCACCTGATTTCAGGGTAATCTGTTCATATTTCTTTATATCAATTACTTTGGCTGCTTGTTGAACAATAGTTCCTGCTACGTTACTAATCGAATCCTTGACTAAGTTAATAGAAGAATGATAACTGATAAAAGATAAAACTAAGCAACTGGCTAAAACGATTATGGAGAAGGTAAAAAGCATTTTAATTTGTAAACTTTTTTTCATAATAATCCATTTCCTTCCATAAGGATGTCTGCAATTTAAATAATATGAAAGTTGGTCAGAAGAATAGGTACCTTAATAGGTGTCTAGTCTAAAAGTATTGCTTGCCAACTGAAGTAATCAACCAAAGATTACCATAGACCTACAATAGAAATCTACTAAACTTTTTGAATTTATTGCTAACCATTTATATAAATCGATTTAAAAAATTCGACCTGACCAAAGAACGGCCATGCTTTGAAAGGGGGATTCGAGTCGTCTTAATCACCAATTGTGAATGTCTTTCGATGAAATGAAAACGTATTTCCAAAGACGATGGAAATTCTCTAGATCGCTTACATATGTTTAGTAAGGGAAATGCTGCAGGCATTGGGGGGAAGAAACTTCACGATTAGTGAAAGTATGCAAAAGCTTGTGAACAATCAAATTCAAGTGGATGCAGAAGAGGCGTGTGATTCTTCTGCATCTACTTTTACCGGCATTAACGGGCAGTAAAACTCCAGCTGATGGAAGTTTCCTTTATGACAGCCGGTTATGTTCTGCGTGTTTAATAAACATCTTTTCATCTTCCACTAGGCCGCAGGCTGCACATTGAACACGACGTTCCGGGCCGCGGTAAGGATTGTGAAATGGATCTAAATTATCGTTCGTATACTCCTCTGTAATGTCTCCGGTACGAGGATCCATTTTGACTGGTTTCGCGACCTGCTCTAGAATGTTAAAACGTGAACGATTGGTTTTGCAGCTTGGACATAGATAAGCATGTGCCACATCCAACACCTCCTATGAATTACCATCCCCAATTTCTCCTAAATCATACCGTTTGAAAACGAACGCTTATTCGTTACAATAGATATTAGGTGATGAAAATGAAAGTGCGTAAAAATTTGCAGGAAGTTATCCATGTATTGAAAGACAATCCTAATTACCGACAAAACATTGTACACTGGCATACGATTGAACCGAAGGAAGCAAAAACTGCCCCGTTCCCTTCTTTTATGGATGAACGCTTAAAACAAGCATTGGAAAACCGCGGGATTGGTTCTCTTTACACTCATCAGGAAACGGCCTTTTCGACCGCTTATGAAAAGCAAAGTTTTACTGCGGTTACTCCGACTGCTTCAGGGAAAACACTTTGCTATAATTTGCCCGTTTTACAAACCATTTTAGAAAACGAGCAGGCAAGGGCTCTTTATTTATTTCCGACAAAAGCGCTCGCCCAAGATCAAAAAAGTGAAATCAATGAAATCATTGAAGAAATGGGTGTACACATTAATAGCTATACATATGACGGCGATACACCGGCCAACATTCGGCAAAAAGTAAGACAAGCTGGACATGTGGTGATCACAAATCCGGATATGCTTCATTCTGCGATTTTGCCGCATCATACAAAATGGGTATCCCTGTTTGAAAACTTAAAATATGTAGTGGTCGATGAACTGCATACATACAGGGGAGTATTTGGCAGTCATGTGGCAAATGTGATTCGCCGTTTAAAGCGTATCTGTGCCTACTATGGAAGCCATCCGACGTTCATCTGTACATCAGCGACCATTGCTAACCCGAAAGAGCTGGCTGAACAGCTGACAGAAGAAAAAATGGTCCTCATTGATAACAACGGGGCACCGTCCGGGAGAAAACATTTCATTTTTTATAATCCGCCCATCGTTAATAAGCCCCTTAATATTAGACGCAGTGCGACACTAGAGGTTAGGAAACTGGCAAGCGAGTTTTTGAAGAATAAAATTCAAACTATCGTCTTTGCACGGAGCCGTGTCCGAGTTGAAATCATTTTGACGTATTTACAGGAGTTAGTGAAGCATCAGCTGTCTGCCAAGTCCATCCGGGGCTATCGGGGCGGCTATTTGCCGAAACAGCGGCGTGAAATTGAGAAAGGGCTGCGTGAAGGTGAAATTTTCGGGGTCGTCAGTACGAATGCGTTAGAACTTGGAGTTGATATCGGCCAGCTGCAAGTATGTATCATGACGGGTTATCCCGGAAGTATTGCCAGCGCGTGGCAGCAAGCGGGGCGGGCCGGAAGACGGCACGGGGAAGCGGTCATCGTGATGGTGGCAAGTTCGGGGCCGCTCGATCAGTACATGATCCAGCATCCCGATTACTTTTTTAACCGCAATCCGGAAACGGCTCGAATCAATCCCGATAATTTGGTCATTTTAGTTGATCACGTCAAATGCGCGGCTTATGAACTGCCGTTTAAACGAGGCGATATGTTTGGCAGTGTAGAGGTAGAAGATGTGCTCGAGTTTTTAACGGAGGAACGAGTCCTTCATTTGAGCGGCGAGAAGTGGTATTGGATGAGCGATGCGTTTCCGGCCCATAACATCAGTCTCCGTTCTGCTTCACAGGAAAATGTCGTGATCATCGACCAGTCGGATGTTGCGAACGTGAAAGTCATTGGAGAGATGGATCGGTTCAGTGCGATGACGCTGCTGCATGAGGAAGCGATTTATTTGCATCAAGGCATTCAATATCAAGTGGAAAAACTCGATTGGGAGGAAAAGAAAGCATTCGTCAGAGAAGTGGATGTCGATTATTTCACGGATGCAAATCTGGCGGTTGAGCTGAAAGTGTTGGAGACCGATAAATCCAAGGAAGCAACAGATTTTGATATGGGGTATGGGGACGTCATGGTAACGGCGATGGCGACCATTTTTAAGAAAATCAAATTTGAGACCCATGAAAACATCGGTTCAGGTCCTATTTCCTTGCCGGAAGAAGAGCTTCATACAAATGCGGTTTGGTTTAGCTTTCATGAGCGTTTATTTGATAACTCGAAGGAACGGATGGAACAGGCTCTTGTCTCCGTTGCCCATGCCCTGCAGTCTATTGCCCCGCTCATGGTGATGTGTGATCCATCTGATTTGCATGTTGTTCCGCAAGTAAAAGCAGTGCATAATGAGAAACCAACCATCTTCTTATATGACCGCTATCCGGGAGGGATTGGCTTAAGCGATAAAGTATATGTAATGATGGATGAGGTATTAAAAGAAACACATCTGCTAATTGAAGGGTGTTCGTGCGAGAGCGGCTGTCCTTCGTGCATTGGAACGGAAGCTCAAACCGAAAAAGCAAAACAAGACGCTTTGACCTTACTAAAAGCTCTTGTATCAAAATCTATATAACGAATGGAACGCGGGGTAAGAATGACCTTGTTCTATTAGCTATAAAAAACCTGTATTCATACGGATAGGTGAGAGAAGATGTCAATGAAAAATAAATTGCGGCGAATGAAGCAACATTTAAATGTAAAAAAACAAGTTTCGACAGAAGAAATAAAGGAAAAAAAGGAAGAGAAGAAAGAAATTGAGGATGTTCCTTTTATTAAAGAGTGGAATGAATTAGGGGCAGTACCTTATTATGCTGAAGGCGGCTATTGTTTGATTCGGGAAGTGGTCTATCCGCTTAAGCATAAATATGGCATCCATGCCTTCGGAGAATTACATCAGGTTGTAGGAGAATGGAGCGATACCTCGGCGGAACACCCGCTTTCTTCGGCCGGGTATAAGTCCAGCGATTTATTTTTCTTCGATACAGAAACGACGGGATTGAAAGGAGGGGCAGGTACGACCATCTTTTTGCTTGGTTATGCGCAGGTGTTTGATGACAAGGTCGTGCTCAGGCAGCATTTTTTGCCCGATCCAAGCGGAGAAATTGCCTTTTATGAAAGCTTTTTAGAGCGTGTGGACTACACGACTCTTGTTACGTACAACGGCAAAGCGTTTGACTGGCCGCAGGTGAAAACGCGTCACACTTTACTCCGTGAACATTTGCCGAAGCTTCCTTCTTTCGGTCATTTTGATTTATTGCACGGAGCGAGAAGGCTTTGGAAGCATAAACTGGAATCGGTGAAACTGTCCCTCGTTGAAAAAGAGGTGTTACAAATTGATCGAATCAATGATGTTCCCGGTTTTTTGGCACCGATGATTTATTTTGATTATGTCCAGTCCAAACAGCCGCAAGGCATTTTTGAAGTCATCAAGCATAATGAACATGATATTTTGTCTTTAATTACGTTATATATCCATATGTCCAAGCAATTGTTGAGTTCGCTTGAAGCCACAGCGAAAGAGCGGTTTGAAGTAGCCAGATGGTATGAAGCATTGGGCGACCGCCAAACGGCTGTTAAAGGGTATGAATCTGTAGCTGCCACAAAAGACAGCGAACATTTGCGGGCGAAAATGGCGCTTGCGCTTCAATGTAAACGGGAACGCGATTGGGAAAAGGCGATGGAGTTTTGGAAAGAAATCGTTCAACAGGCAACGGGTATGGTTAAAATGGAAGCGGCCGTCGAACTTGCGAAAGTATACGAGCATCAGGTGAAAAGTTTGAATGAAGCCATCCACTATGCATCGATAGCGGAAGAGATACGAAAAAGTTTGTTGACCCGTCATGATGCACACGAACGTGAATTGAAAAAGCGGTTAGAGAGGCTGAAGAGAAAACTGCAAAAACAACAAACAGCAATGAAAGAAACAGATTGAACATCTTAGAAATAATTCTGATTTTTCGAAATAGTGAAATTTTCATTTTACCTCACTTTTTATATTGTGATGCGATTCATGCCTTGATAAAATAGTGCATTGTAATGACTAAAAATTTGAAATATAAAATAGGTGGAGAGAGTTTCATGAAAAACATCATTCTCGTTTCATTTTTTGCCCTTGTTTGTTTAACAATGATTGTTTTCAGCGGCTTGAAGAATTCTTATTACACGTTTCTATAAAGTTGGCAAAAATAGGTGTTTGTATTAGTACATGTATACCTCCTTTCTCATAATTTATTAGTGTACCAAGTACAAGAAAGGGGAATGAAAAATGCATTGCAGACCAAGACCATCATGCGTATTGCCAGCGATTGTTCATCCTACTAAGTGTTGTGTGCAGCACACTCATTCAAACGTAGTTCAACCTCACGTTCATCCGACGCACACAACTGTCGTCAATCATACGAATGTTCAGCATCAACACTATTTTCCACAAACTCAATCAGCTGTAAACCAAGTAACAAGCCAACAAGTTAATATGGGACCAGGACCAGCACCGGGAGTAGCCGGCGCTTATATGCCAGGACCAGGCATGATGCCAGGGGGAATGCCAGGACCAGGCATGATGCCAGGAGGAATGCCAGGACCAGGCATGATGCCAGGAGGAATGCCAGGACCAGGTATGATGCCAGGAGGAATGCCAGGACCAGGTATGATGCCAGGCCAAGTGGCAGGGGCATACATGCCGGGAATGGAAAATAAACCATTCATGAAAGGCCCTTGCTGCCGTTAATTTATCGGTAGGGACTGACTATTGTCAGTTCCTATCTACATAGTTAGGGGTTTTAACGTGTTGAAAGTAGTAGCCATTACCGGATACAAACCGTTTGAGCTAGGAATTTTCCAAGGGAACCATCCAGGCATCGGGTACATAAAAAAAGCGTTACAACGCCGCTTAATATCCTTGATTGAAGAAGGGTTGGAATGGGTGATGATAAGCGGCCAGCTTGGTGTCGAGCTATGGGCAGCCGAAGTGGTATTCGATTTGCAAATGGAATATCCACAGCTGCAGCTGGCCGTCATTACTCCTTTTTTCGATCAAGAAGAAAAATGGAATGAAGCGAACAGGGAGTTATATGATTTGATCTTGAGCCAAGCGGATTTCGTCGATAGTATTACAAAGAAAAAATATGAAAGTCCTGCCCAGTTTCGGTTGAAAACTCAATTTTTTGTGTCAAAAAGCGACGGTTTATTAATCGTATATGATGAGGAACATGAAGGAAGCCCTAAATATATGCTGGAGGCCGCTAAAATGAGAGCCGAGGCAGAAGACTACACGATTGTGTCGATCACATCATATGATTTACAAGTAATCGTGGAAGAAGGACAATTCGAGTAGAAAAAATAAAAATGTCGAAAACCTTTCGTTAAGATAAATTGACAATTGCTTATATTTTTGAAAAAATATAATGAGAGAATGGGTTTACCGTGTAGAGGTGAGTAAAATGCTTTCTGATAAAATTCGTTACACAGCAAAAGACATATTGGAAAAAGATTTTAAAACAAGCATGAGAGGCTACAGCCAAGAAGAAGTAGACAAATTTTTGGATGGAATTATTAAAGACTATGAGACATTCCATCAAGAAATCGAAGAGTTGCGTCAGGAAAACTTGCGGTTGAAAAAGCAAATGGAGGACGTCCAGAAGAAACCTTCTTATTCGGCTCCACAGCAAGCAGCGGCTGGCACAACGAACTTCGATATTTTAAAACGTCTATCCAATCTTGAAAAGCACGTGTTTGGCAGCAAGTTGTATGAGTAAAGAAGAAAAGCGGAGCGAGCTCGTTCACACCCATAGGGCATTTATAGCTTCTGACAGAGAAACCGCTTTTTGGTTTCGGCGGAAGGAGCGAAATGACCGTAGGGTGTAGCTCGCGCAGCTGGACAAAGAAGAAAAGTGGAGCGAGCTCGTTCACACCCATAGGGCATTTATAGTTTCTGACAGAGAAACCGCTTTTTGGTTTCGGCGGAAGGAGCGAAATGACCGTAGGGTGTAGCTCGCGCAGCTGGACAACTAAAAAAAGCGATGCCGCAATTTTGCAGGCATCGCTTTTTTTCGACTTATCATGTCTTTCAGCAAATTGCCTATGAGCTGTCATTTATCATTGCAAGAAGTTGCACAATTAACGGGCTATTGTCTCCAAACTGATTTTAAGTAGCTTGAAGCATGCACTCTATGAGATTTATCAGTTTGGATGAAGAAAAAAGCAGTTCAGTTTATACCGAATCGCTTTAATGTGACGACAAGTAGAAATAGTTTGAGATTATTTATAAAAATAAAAAAATAAAATGAATTATGTAAATAATTTATAAAATTATAATTAAATCGTAATAAAAAGTTGGAATTTTCATTATAGAATGAATTTAAAGGAAAAGGGGGTAGAGTTAAATGAAAGCGAATACAAAAAATAAGGTTATTCGTCATGAAGCAGCTGGCAACAAGAGGCTGTAATCTGCATGTCGATAAGGACAAAATAGACAAATAAATCAAGACTCGCTATACAGATGTAAAGACGGATTCATTATTAGGAAGTGATCGAGTTAGTAGAAGAAGAGAAAAGAAAAAGAACGGCATTATTGATTGGTTTAATCGGTAACGCAGCTAATCTTCTTCCAGAAATGCAATTTTACTTTATCTGTTTAAACCCGAGTAAAGATTTTAAAATCGCCAAAATGATTAAAATGAATATTTTTTCATATGTGGTATATTCAGCAAAGAAAGAGAGAGGATAGGATGGATATAAAACAACAAATACAGGAGCAGCCGGTGCCGGACAAAAAACTAGTGCCGCCGCAAATCTGGAAGTTTTTTGTTTATAGCTTTATTGGTGGTTTCATTTTTTTCGTCCCGGTGACAATGGGAGACAAAAAATCAATCATCATTGACCATATTGTTACCTATATTCAGCTTCATGCCGGCCCGTTTTTGCCTTATTATGCATTGGTTATCATTGCAGCCGGTGCTGTTTATCCCTTTGCATCAGGAAAATGGAAACAATCAACTGTAAATGCCGTTTTTTCTATTTTCAAATTAATCGGCTTAGTGGTCGGAATGATGCTCGTTTTCAATATAGGGCCTGGCTGGTTATTTGATCCTAACATGGGTCCGTTTTTATTCAATAAGCTTGTTATTCCTGTTGGATTGCTTGTGCCGATTGGGTCCGTTTTTCTAGCACTTTTAGTAGGGTATGGCTTACTGGAATTTATTGGTGTGTTGACTAGGCCGATTATGCGTCCAATCTGGAAGACACCGGGCCGCTCGGCCATTGATGCGGTGGCGTCATTTGTTGGTAGTTATTCTGTTGGTCTTCTAATCACCAATCGGATATATAAAGAAGGAAAATATACGGCGAAAGAAGCCAGCATTATTGCAACAGGTTTTTCTACGGTATCAGCGACTTTTATGGTGATTGTAGCGAAAACACTAGGTTTAATGGAAATGTGGAACACATATTTCTGGTTAACGTTTTTCGTCACTTTTCTTGTGACAGCTATTACAGTGCGAATTTGGCCATTGGCTAAAATAAAAGATGAATACTACGAAGGCTCTATTCCTCAACCGGAAACAGAAGTCAGCGGCAATCTGTTTTCAGCGGCTTGGAGGGAAGCGAAGGCAACTGCAGCCGAATCCCCGCGATTACTTGATAACATTTGGCTGAATATAAAAGATGGTCTTCTTATGACAATGGCTATTCTTCCATCTATCTTATCTATCGGGCTGCTCGGATTGATTCTGGCAGAACATACTCCGATATTTGACTTGATTGGATATATTTTCTATCCTTTTACAGTGATGCTTCAATTGCCTGAACCAATGATTGTTGCAAAGGCGAGTGCTCTTAGTATTGCTGAAATGTTCTTGCCTGCCCTTTTGGTAACAGAGGCTGTTCTTCAAGTGAAAGTGGTTGTGGCTGTTGTTTCTGTATCAGCAATTATCTTTTTTTCGTCACTTGTTCCTTGTATTGTTTCAACAGAAATCCCACTTTCTATAAGAACGCTCGTTATTATTTGGATTGAGCGAGTTATTCTTACTCTTATCATTGCCACACCATTAGTATATTTACTGATTTAAAAAAATGTAAGCGCTAACGTTAAATAGGAAGCGATATTAAATAATGATTGTAACACGAGCACGATCTACTGCCATGATTACCACTTTATCCGGGTAATCGACACATGTTGCCAAAAGATTAAAAAGCTGGAGATTTTCTTAACTTACATGCTGATTAGAAAAAAGGTTGCATCTTGTTTGTTTTTTTGTTATGCTTAATTTCGTCTTTCGAGATGAGTAGATAATGTTCGGGTAATCGCTGGATTGCTTGACAATTCAGAGGAAAGTCCATGCTCGCACAGGCTGTGATGCCTGTAGTGTTTCGTGCCTAGCGAATTCATAAGCTAGGGCAGCTGGGCAGTGATGCTTGGTTGACGGCGGAGAACAGACCTAAGTCGAATTTAGATATGGTCCTATTATCCTGAAAGTGCCACAGTGACGGAGTCTTGTAAGAAATTGCAAGAGTGGAACGCGGTAAACCCCTCGAGCGAGAAACCCAAATAATGGTAGGGGCATCTTCCCAAAGGAACTGAACGGAGGGAAGGACAGATAGGTATCCTATTTGTAGATAGATGATTGCCGCCGGAGTACGAGGTTTTGCTTGCCGTTTGAAGTACGAAGGAACAAAACATGGCTTACAGAACATTATCCTTAAGCAACATAAGACCGAACAATATTAAATCAATCCACACCAGCTCTCCCTAATCCATAGGGAGAAGGCTACATAAAAGAGTATGACTCAAAAGGTATAAAAAAGCATACCTTTTGAGTCATACTCCTGAAAGGGACCCGTCATGAAAATCCAGTAAAATCAAGGATTTAGTGACGGGTCTTTTCAGTAAATAATCATCTTTGTAGTTTTTGTTTAGAATTTATGGGACAGCCGCTTATATGTAAATCATAGAACATGGCTGTTTTTTTCTCTATGTTCCATGAATTGTGTGGATTCATACAGCGTTTTCATTTAAAATAATGAGAGATGCTCAAAACAGAAAAAAGTTAAGCATCGGAGCAGTATGCAGTAAGAGGAGTTGATCTTATGGAGAAAAAATGGTGGAAAGAAGCCGTTGCATATCAAATTTACCCGCGCAGCTTTATGGACTCAAATGGTGACGGAATTGGTGATATCCAAGGTGTGATATCGAAACTAGATTATTTAAAGGATTTAGGAATTGATGTGATTTGGATTTGTCCGATTTATCAATCACCAAATGATGATAACGGTTACGATATTAGCGACTATCAAGACATTATGAAAGATTTTGGCACGATGGCTGATTTCGATGAACTGTTAGGTGAAGTTCATAAACGAGGAATGAAGCTGATTATGGATTTAGTCATCAATCATACATCAGACGAGCATCCATGGTTTATTGAATCTCGTTCTTCCAAAGATAATCCGTATCGTGATTACTATGTTTGGCGTGAAGGAAAAGACGGAAAAGAGCCGAACAACTGGGAATCTATTTTCAGTGGATCTGCCTGGGAGTATGATGAAAAAACAGGGGAGTATTACCTTCATGTATTCTCGCGTAAACAACCTGACTTAAACTGGGAAAATCCGAAAGTGCGCCAAGATTTATACGGAATGGTCAATTGGTGGCTTGAAAAAGGAATTGATGGTTTCCGTGTAGATGCTATTTCCCATATTAAAAAAGTAGCTGGTTTCCCTGATCTTCCAAACCCGGAAGGCTTAGATTATGTCCCGTCTTTTGAAGGTCATATGAACCGTGAAGGTATTCAAGACTTTTTAACAGAGCTGAAAGAGCAAACGTTTGCAAAGTATGATATTATGACAGTCGGCGAAGCGAACGGTGTATCTTCGGATAACGCTGATGAGTGGGTTGGAACGGAAAATGGGAAATTTAATATGATTTTCCAATTTGAGCATATGAGTCTATGGGCAAAAGGGGAAACGAACCCATTAGACCTCAGCAGCTTAAAGAGAATTTTAACATCATGGCAAAAAGGCTTGGAAGCGAACGGTGGATGGAACGCACTGTATTTGGAAAACCATGACCACATTCGTTCAGTCAACAAATTCGGTGATCCGGAATTCCGTGAAGAAAGTGCCAAATGTTTAGCGGCCCTATACTTTAACATGCAAGGAACGCCTTTCATTTATCAGGGCCAAGAAATCGGCATGACAAATGTCAAATTTGACTCCATTGAGCAGTATAATGATGTTGGAATGGTGAACTATTACCGCATTGAGCGTGAAAAAGGACGTCCGCATGAAGAAATTATGAAAGTTGTGTGGGAGCAAGGACGAGATAACTCACGCACGCCAATGCAATGGAACAAAGAAGCCAACGGCGGTTTTACAACTGGAACATCATGGTTAGGTGTGAACCCTAATTATGAAGAAATTAATGTCGAAGCGCAGCAACACGATCCGAATTCGATTTTGAATTTTTATAAAAATCTGGTTCGTATTCGCAAAGAACATGAAGTGTTTGTATATGGAACGTACGACTTAATTTTGCCGGAACATGAAAAAATTTATGCTTACACGCGTACACTAGAGAATGAAAAGGCAGTTGTGATTTGTAACATGTCCCGTCGTGAAGAGCAATTTGAACTTCCGCAAGATATTGCATTTAATCGCCAGCAGCTGTTGATTCGTAACTATGACAGTGAAAGCATCGAGTCTGTATATTCGTTTACGTTAAAGCCATATGAAACGCGTGTATATTTGTTGACGAACGAGTAAATGAGCAATCGGTTGCACGTTTTTTATAGACGGTCTAGGAATTTTCCTTAGGCCGTTTTCTTGTGATGAGAAAGATGAGTGTGGAAGAACATTGCATCCAAGGGCTTTTTTATGTTAAGTTAACAGTTGATATACATAATGAAACTGAAGAGGTAGAAATATGAGTAAAAAACATACATTGATCGCCACGGCAGCGATGGGGCTTGAAGCTCTGGTTGCCAAGGAAGTGCGGGATTTAGGATACGAATGTACAGTTGATAACGGTAAAGTAATTTTTAAAGGAGACGAAACGGCGATTGCTCGCAGTAACATTTGGCTGCGTACTGCAGATCGTGTGAAAATTAAAGTTGGTGAATTTAGAGCGAAAACATTTGATGAGTTATTTGAAAAAACAAAGGCATTGAACTGGGGAGAGTATTTACCGGTCGATGCCAATTTTCCTGTCAGCGGAAAATCGGTCAAGTCTACACTTTTCAGCGTGTCAGATTGCCAAAGCATTGTCAAAAAAGCGATTGTAGAAAGTGTGAAAAAGCATTATAAAAAAACGACGGGCTGGCTTGAAGAAACTGGACCGGAGTTTAAAATCGAAGTCGCTTTATTGAAGGATGTGGCCACCTTAACGATTGATACTAGCGGAGCAGGTCTTCATAAGCGCGGATATCGTGCTGGACAGGGAGAGGCGCCAATCAAAGAAACATTAGCTGCAGCCCTTGTCATGTTAACGAATTGGCACCCGGACCGTCCGTTCATTGATCCGTTTTGCGGTTCTGGAACGATTCCGATTGAAGCGGCTTTAATCGGTCAAAACATTGCGCCGGGATTTAATCGAGAATTCATTTCAGAAGCATGGCCGTGGATGTCTGCGGGCATTTGGGATAAAGCGCGTGATGAAGCCGAGAGTCTGGCAAACTATGATCAAGAGCTTGATATTGCAGGGCATGACATCGATCACCGTATGGTTAAAATCGCTCAAGAGAATGCATTTGAAGCAGGGTTGGGAGATTTGATCACATTTAAGCAGATGCAAGTAAGAGACTTTACAACAGATAAGCAATACGGCGTGATTGTCGGGAACCCGCCATACGGGGAACGTTTGAGTGACCGCCCGTCTGTTGAAAAGATGTATCAAGAAATGGGTCAGGCGTTTGCTACGCTTGATACATGGTCCATTTACATGCTGACGTCTCACAAAGGTTTCGAACAATTTTACGGCAAACAGGCGACGAAAAAACGCAAGCTCTTTAACGGATTCATCGAAACGGATTATTATCAGTATTGGGGAAAACGTCCAGCGAGGAAAACGGATGCGGAGCGGGCTTGAGGGCTGACGAATAAAATCATGTAAAATGATGATTGAAAAAGGAGATTCCATATCAGGGAGTTTCCTTTTTTTGTTATGGCTGAGAAAATGAATATGGACAGTTAATCATGGAATATATTCATTCGTAAATGAGGCGCGGATAAAAACCTGTGTCTTGTTTATCTATTTTTTTAGGATTAGAAATAAAAGGAATAAACTGAACGGAACAAGTATATATTGATAGTATTTAGAAAAAGTTACAATGGCAAAGGAGGATGACATGATGACAAAAGGACAAATGGATTTTTCAATGATTCATCAAGCATTGCAGCATAGCTATCAACATCTTTTAATGTCAGGGGATGAAGTTTCTCCGTCCATTTTAGGGGAGCTTCAACAAGCGCAAGAAGATTTGCAATCCGCCATGTCGTTAGCGACAAACGTTGATAAGAAATACCTGCCATATACAACTGCATGAGAAACTGTCCTGGCGCTGCGCCAGGACAGTTTCTTTTTGCTGGTTAAAACAGTTATTTTGTTCCTTCTCACTTCTCTCTGTTTGAAAGCTCTTGTTCAGCATTTTTCATTTTTTCTGTATCCACCCCAGTCAGAGTCCCTCCATTGGCCACATTTTTAAGTGCGTGGGCGATTGTATTCGTGAAATTCATTCTGTCTTCTGGGATGTGCTGGTTCTTTGACATTTTCATCTCTCCTTTCTGTCTTTCATTAGTTTTTTCTTATTATGAAGGTACATACGTCCTTAACGTTTTTTTACTTAAAACAAATCGTCTATAATATAGTCTGAGGTTACGCAGGGATGTTGACAACTAATGCGTAATGATGGATAATTATGTTTTGTTTAATTCGACTTTAATGAAGGAGTATCCTTACATGATTAGAGAACGGTTACCTTTTGCACTTGAACCAAAAGAAAACTTTTTTGATAAATTGAATGAATGGATTGGCGATGTATTTTATGATTTACTGCCGGACGCGGGTTTAGAGCTTCGCGACGAGCAAATTTTCATGGCGTTCCAAGTCGAGCGAGCGTTTAAAGAGAAAAAGATTATGTTTGCAGAAGCAGGGGTTGGAACGGGAAAAACCCTTGTCTATTTGCTGTATGCTCTTTGTTACGCCCGATATACAGGTAAGCCGGCTATTATTGCCTGTGCGGATGAGACATTAATTGAACAGCTCGTAAAAAAAGAAGGGGACATTGTGAAGCTGTCTACTATTTTAGGGTTGAATATTGATGTTCGTCTGGCTAAATCTCAAGAACAATATCTTTGTTTAAAGAAATTGGATGATGTCACGATGCGTACGGATAACGACAACATCGAAGAAATCTATGATTCGCTTCCGCCGTTTGTGCATGAGCATGGGGCGATGCAGGCGTTTTATCATTATGGTGACCGTAAAGAATATCCTCATTTAGCAGATGACGAGTGGCGGCAAGTAAACTGGGATTCGTTCCAGGATTGTTCTTCATGTGACCAGCGTCATCGCTGTGGTTTAACATTGTCACGTGATCATTATCGTAAATCGGCTGATTTGATCATTTGTTCACATGATTTTTATATGGAACATGTATGGACATACGAGGCCCGTAAGCGTGAAGGTCAATTGCCATTGCTTCCTGAAAGCTGTGCGGTCGTGTTTGACGAAGGGCATTTATTGGAATTTGCGGCTCAAAAAGCGTTAACATATCGCGTGCAGGAGCGAACATTGGAAAATTTGCTGACACGTTTGCTTGAAAACGATGTGAGGGAAGAGTTTGCGTTCAAGGTGGAGCGTGCCATTGAAGTGTACGGCAAGTTTTTTGATGTGTTAAATGCTTCGGCGAAAACTGTTCCAGGGTCCAATCGTAAAGAAATTACATTAAATAAAGATCTTTCCGATGCAGCTGGACATTTGCTTGCTTTACTAGAGCAAATAGGGAATGAAATGGTATTTGAAAGTGAAACGTATACGATTGAAGACTACGCGCTGAAAATTGTAGACGAGTATTTGGATCAAATCGATTATTCCATTCACCTCTTTTTAGAGAACGAAAATGCCATTTACTGGGCCGAAGAGCATGAGGGAGAGTTAACGCTTGTTGTCATGCCGCAAGCGGTGAAAGACATTCTGAAAGAAAAAGTGTTTTCTAAAAAAATTCCTTATTTATTTACGTCTGCTACGCTGTCAGACAATCAATCGTTTGACTATTTAGCGTATAGTTTAGGTATCTCTGATTATCTTTCTTTTTCTGTCGAGTCACCGTTTGACTACGAGGAACAGATGAATTTAACCATCAAGCGAGTCGCACATGATGAGATGTCATTTGCCGATAAGTTTGATATGAGCATGAAGATGATCGAGAAAACAAATGGACGGGCTCTTTTGCTATTTAATAGTAAAGAGGAATTAATGCAGTTTAAAATGGCAGTTGCCTATGAGAATCAATACACGTTCTTGTTTGAGGGCGATCAGGAAATCAGTGAGCTTGTATCGAGGTTCCAGCAGCAAGAAGAAACGATTCTTTGTGCTGTTCATTTATGGGAAGGGCTGGATATTCCAGGACCGTCTCTTTCCAATGTGATTATATGGTCGCTTCCATATCCACCGAATGATCCGGTATTCCAAGCGAAGCGAAACCAAGTGGCCGACCCGTTCTGGGATGCGGAGATGCCGTATATGCTGCTTCGCTTGAAGCAAGGCGTGGGGCGTTTAGTTCGTTCCCATAACGATAAAGGATATGTGACAATCTTTGTTCCTTCTAACATTGAGGAAGAAGTATTGAACATCATCACCTCTAACTTGCCCACAACGCCAGAAGTGATCTAAATGCGATAATCACCGACCGCTGCTTATGTGCAGCGGTTTTCTTTTAGTTCAAATAAAAGATATGGTAAAATTATCTAGAAAACTTTTCGATAGGGGGAAGTAAGTTGACGAAAGAAACCATATTTTTAACAGAAAAGCAATTTATGGATTATGTCAAAAAAATGACGGCTTATAATGAAGCCATCGGTGTGATGTTTTGGGATTTGCGTACAGGTGCTCCGAAAAAAGGAGTGGAGCAGCGCTCAGAAGTCATTGGAATGCTTTCATCGGAAGTTTTCAATATGTCCACATCAGATGAAATGGCGGCCTTCCTTACTGAGTTGAATACAGAAGAAGCTAAGCTTCATACATCTGAATTGACAAAGAAAATGCTGGTTGAATGCCAAAAAGAATATGACCGTAATAAAAAAATTCCCGCGGAAGAATATAAAGCATACATAATTTTATCATCCAAATCCGAATCAGCTTGGGAAGAGGCGAAAGATCAATCTGATTTTGCGATGTTCCAGCCTTATTTAGAACAAATTGTGGAATATAAAAAGAAGTTTGTAGAGTATTGGGGATATAAAGGGAATAAATACAATACCCTTTTGGATATGTACGAGCCGGGTGTGACAGTTGAAGTCATTGATCGTGTGTTCGGACAACTGCGTGAGCGTATTGTCCCGCTTGTCCAACAAATCGCCACCTCACCGAATAAACCAGATACATCCTTTTTATATCGCTCTTTTCCGAAAGGACAGCAGCGAGAGTTCAGCCGTGCTATTTTAAAGGAGCTTGGATATGATTTTCAAGCGGGGCGCCTTGATGAAACAGTACATCCGTTTGCCACAGGATTGAATCCCGGCGATGTTCGGATTACAACAAAATATGACGAGAACGATTTCCGTACCGCCATTTTTGGAACGATTCATGAATGCGGTCATGCGCTTTACGAACAGAACATTTCAAAAGAGTTAATCGGCACGAACTTATGTGATGGAACATCGATGGGAATTCATGAATCCCAATCGTTATTTTTTGAAAAGTTCATCGGTAAAAACTATTCATTCTGGAAACGTAATTACGATGTGTTAAAACAATATACGCCAGGTCAGTTTGATGATGTGTCATTGGATGATTTTTATCGAGCGGTCAATGAGTCCAAACCTTCTCTCATTCGTATTGAAGCAGATGAACTCACCTACCCTCTCCATATCATGATTCGTTATGAAATTGAAAAAGGGCTTATTAACGGAGAAATGGAAGTCAAAGACTTGCCGCAAATTTGGAATGATAAGTATGAAGAGTATTTGGGCATTCGTCCTGAAAGCGATGCCGAGGGGGTACTGCAGGATGTCCATTGGTCGGGCGGAGATTTTGGCTATTTTCCTTCTTATGCGCTCGGCTACATGTACGCAGCGCAATTCAAACAGGCAATTTTAAAAGATCTTCCTGACTTTGACCAACTAATTGAGCAAGGAAAAGTGGATGAAATCCGTCAATGGCTCACCTATCATATCCATCAATACGGCAAGACGAAGCAACCGTTGGAAATCCTTCAAGATGTCACAGGAGAAGTGTTAAACGCACAATATTTAATCGATTATCTGGAAGAGAAGTATCGCCGCATTTATCAAATTCAATCGACATAAATAACGGGGCATGGGGAAAATACCTATGCCCCGTTATTTACTTAAGCCATATATTAAAGTGATTAATAAGCCAGAAAATAATGGGAAACATGAAGTTTTTGTGAAGTGATACACATATTTGTGTATAATGAAAAAGGCAAGTAATAATACGATTGAGTTAGGTGCAAAAAAGCAAATATAGGAATAGATAAGAGTAAAAATCGAATATTTAAAATATTTTTCATTAGGAATGTTCGTGTTAATCCTAATTTTCTCTTTTCATTCTTCTTTTTTCCTGCTATAATTCAAGTAACTTAATAAACGCACTCATATAATTGCGGGAATAGGGCCCGAGAGTTTCTACCGAACTGCCGTAAACGGTTCGACTATGAGTGAGCGGTGAAGAATCGTGAAGGCTCCTTTTGTCTTTTTCGTTCTTTTCTTTGTGTTTATGGAATAAGCCCAAAGACATTGCTCCACTCATATCGGGTGCAGTAATGTTTTTGGGCTTTTTTTGGCTGCTAAGAAAACAGAAAATTCTTTTCTTGATTGTATAAGAACAGGAAGGCCGGTTCTGTAGATCTAGTGCTGGATGATTTCTTTGTAACAAGGCCAATCAAGCTGAAATAGAGAATGAAAGATGTGGGGGAATTTAACATGAAACAGCTAGAAGAAAAAATCTTAGCTGAGGGAATCGTATTATCAAATACGGTCTTGAAGGTGGATTCATTCATTAACCACCAAATGGATCCGGTGTTGATGAAAGAAATGGGAAAAGAGTTTGCGAGACGTTTCCGCAATAAAAAGATTACAAAAATCTTGACCATTGAGTCTTCAGGGATTGCTCCAGCTATTATGACAGCTTTAGAATTGGAAGTTCCCATGATCTTTGCCCGCAAACGCAAGTCATTAACGTTAAAAGAAGGGTTAATTACGGCGAAAGTATATTCATTCACGAAGAACGAGGAAAATGACATTACAGTTGCGGCGAAATTCTTTTCGCAAGACGATGAGATTTTAATCATTGACGACTTTTTGGCGAACGGCCAGGCCGCATTAGGGTTGATGGAAATCGTGAAGCAGGCGGGTGCGACCGTAGCTGGAATTGGGATCGTGATTGAAAAATCATTCCAGGACGGCCGTCAGCGATTAGATGATCTGGGGGTTCAAGTAGAATCACTTGCGCGTATTGCGTCATTGGAAAACGGAAAAGTGGAATTTGTCAAAGAAGCAGTGGCGGGAGGAGTGTAACTATGAATAAAGGAAAAGTGTTTTCATTAGGATTTCAGCATGTTTTGGCAATGTACGGCGGTGCCATCATCGTTCCGCTAATTGTTGGGGGGGCGTTAGGGTTAACGTCAGAACAGCTCACTTATTTAGTTGCCATTGATTTACTAATGTGCGGAGTGGCTACTTTATTGCAAGTCGCACAAAATCGCTTTTTTGGAATTGGTTTGCCTGTCGTATTAGGCTGTACGTTTACAGCGGTAGGCCCGATGATTGCCATTGGGACGTCCTATGGTGTTTCAGCTATATACGGAGCTATAATTGCATCAGGTGTGATTGTCGTTCTAACAGCGAAGTATTTTGGTAAATTGGTAAAATTCTTTCCTCCTGTCGTAACAGGTTCGGTTGTGACAGTCATTGGAATTACGCTTATCCCGGTAGCGATGAATGACATGGCCGGCGGTCAAGGCAGCAAGGACTTTGGTAACCTTAGCAATATTGCACTGGCGTTTGGCGTTTTAGCGTTTATTCTTTTACTGTATCGCTTTTTCAATGGTTTCATCCGTTCAGTGGCCATCTTATTAGGCTTAGTAGCAGGAACGATTGTGGCCGGCTTCATGGGAAAAGTAGATTTATCTGCGGTCAGTGAAGCATCATGGTTTCACATGCCCGAAATGTTTTACTTCGGAGTGCCGACTTTTAATGCAACAGCGATTTTAACGATGGTTCTTGTAGCGATTGTAAGTTTAGTCGAATCAACAGGCGTTTATTTTGCACTGGGTGATATTTGTGAACGAAAACTAACCGAAAAAGATTTGCAGAATGGATATCGCGCAGAGGGATTGGCCATTATTTTAGGCGGATTATTTAATGCATTTCCGTATACGACTTATTCACAAAACGTAGGTCTTGTTCAGTTATCAGGAATCAAAACGCGCAATGTCATTGTCGTAGCGGGAAGCCTTCTGGTCCTTCTTGGATTCGCTCCTAAAATTGCAGCGATCACGACGATCATCCCAAGTCCTGTACTGGGCGGTGCCATGGTTGCGATGTTTGGAATGGTTGTAGCTTCCGGTATTAAAATGTTAAGCAAAGTAGACTTTACTTCACAAGAAAACTTATTGATCATTGCATGCTCAGTCGGTATGGGCTTAGGTGTAACGGTTGTACCTGAAGCATTCGCTCAATTCCCTCCAACCCTTCAAATTTTAACAGGCAGCGGGATTGTAGCAGGAAGCATGACAGCAATCGTGTTGAATATGGTCTTTAATGTGTTGAAGAAGAAAGAAACAGTATCGAATGTTACTCATTTAGCAGACCATAAAGTTTCTTAATTATAAAGAGCATCTATCCTTTTGGATTGGATGCTCTTTTTGATGTGAAATAGTTGCGTTCGTTTTTCGTATTGTGTCAAAATATACTTTCATGCCTGTTTGTGTGTTTTTTCACAAATAGGCGCAAGTAAAAGCATTTTTCAAGATTGATAAATTTTTGAAGAACGCTCACACTAAATACATAATGGACGAAGTGGAAATGGAGTGGAATGAAATATGACAACAATGACAATGCAGAGAATGACATTTGAAGCGAAAAACGGCAAGATAGTGACGATTCGTCCTGCAGAAGAACGAGATGCACAGCAAATTACTTCTGCTGTTCAGGAAATCATTGAAGCCGGTCAATATATTCAAAAAGAAGCGCCAAGAGAGGTTGAAGAAGAGAAGGCATTTATTCGTTCAATCGTAAAAAAGAAAAATATGTATATGGTGGCAGAAGTCGATAATGAAGTGGTGGGAATTGCCCGTGTGCTGCGCGGTGATTTGCAAATGAAACACCATACAGGATTATTCCGCACATGGCTGATTGCTAAAGCACAAGGAATGGGAATTGGAAAAAAGCTGATGGAATATACACTGGAATGGTGCCGTGAACAACGATTGCATAAGCTGTGTTTAACGGTATTTGCCTCCAATCCGGTTGCATATGAGCTTTATAAAAAAGCGGGTTTTCATGAGGAAGGAATTATGAAGGAGCAAGCCCATTTAAACGGCGAGTACGTAGATGAAATTTTTATGGCCATTTTCTTTGATTGATGCATCATAATTACCCCTCTTTACGCATGCTTAATATATTCCAATCAAACAAAATCATGCAATGTTTGAAAAGAAATATTCTTATTTGGAAGATATTGTTTGTGGAGTAGACGGAGATTTGCGTTATAATAAAGAGGCACAACAAATTACTCCTTCAAGACGTAGGCTTTCCCGATATTGGCGGGAAAGCTTTTTTTTATTATCTTCATTAAACAGTCGCCTTCACTTTTCTTCGTTGTCCAGCTGCGCGAGCTACACCCTACGGTCATTACGCCCCTTCCGCCGAAACCAAAAAGCGGTTTCTCTGTCAGAAGCTATAAATGCCCTATGGGTGTGAACGAACTCGCTCCGCTTTTCTTCGTTGTCCAGCTACGGCTCCTAGCTCGTTGTGGAAAAGATGATTGCTCTCATAAGGCAAAAAGCGCCTTCTGGATCAATCCCTATTTCCCTCACGAGCTGAACAGTCGCCTTCACTTTTCCATGTATAAATTTCCCGCTTCTTACAGATTTTATAGATAACGTCATAATCGAGGTGAGGGCATTGCCTAAAATTGTATCGGTTGGAACAGCTATTCCTCCTTTTAAGTTGAAGCAGCAAGAAACGCTTGAATTTGCCCGCCGCCTATTTTCTGAAAGATTCAAAGATATCGAACGACTTTTGGGGGTATTTTCCAACGGACAAATTGAAACACGGCATTTTGCTAAAGACTTATCTTGGTTTCAAAAGGAACATACCTTTGAAGAAAAAAACGGTGCGTTCATTGAAGCGGCGATCGAGTTAGGAGTAGAAGCCGTGGGTCAATGCTTGCAGTCCGACATTTATTTGGCGGAGCCCGTTGCACATAAAGACATCGACGCTATCTTCTACATTTCGACTACAGGAATTGCTACTCCAAGCATTGAAGCGCGAATTATGAACCGTCTGCCTTTTTCCCCGCATACAAAGCGCATTCCTATCTGGGGGTTGGGATGTGCGGGAGGAGCTTCTGGACTGGCCCGTGCGTACGAATATTGTCTGGCGTTTCCTGATGCCAAGGTTCTTGTTCTATGTGTGGAACTTTGCAGTTTGACATTTCAGCCTAATGATTACTCCAAAAGTAACTTGATCGGAACGTCGTTATTTGCGGATGGAGTGGCATGTGTCCTGTTGGCAGGGGATAAAGTCAATGTTCACCACTTTTCTAAGCATTTCGAGCATCCTGCTATTCTCGATACCCACTCTACCCTTATGCCCCATTCAGAAGATGTGATGGGATGGGATATAAAAAATGATGGACTTTATGTCATCTTTTCACGGGACATTCCTTCTATTGTCCAAAGCTGGTATGGAGGACAAGTCAATCCTTTTTTAGAACGGCATGATCTCACGACAAAAGATATTCAGCATTTTATCGCGCATCCTGGAGGGAAAAAAGTGCTGGAGGCTTATGTCGAAGCATTGAACCTTCATCCTGGAATGATTGAGCTCTCGTTTAATATATTAAAACAGCATGGAAATATGTCCTCGGCAACTGTTCTCTATGTTTTGCACGAATTTATGCAAAAGGGAGCTGCTAAAGGCGAGTATGGACTCATTACAGCGCTAGGTCCCGGCTTCAGTTCCGAGCTTCTTCTAGTGAAGTGGAGGTGAGAAGATGTTATTTTATGCAGTGCTCACGTTCATTATCATTCAGCGTCTGCTTGAATTGGCCGTCGCCAAACGAAATGAGAAGTGGATGCGTGAGCAAGGAGCAGTGGAAATCGGACAATCACATTATAAGTGGATCGTTCTCGTTCATTTCTTATTTTTTATATCGCTCATTAGCGAAGTAGTATGGATGGAAAGGAAGCTATCTTCGTTTTGGGGGTTATTGGCGGCAATTTTTTTGTTTACACAGCTGGGACGCCTTTGGACAATTGCCTCGTTAGGAAGGTTTTGGAACACGAAAATTCTCGTGCTCCCAAAAGCGGACGTCGTATTAAAAGGCCCGTATAAATTTTTAAAACATCCAAATTACGTGATTGTTGCGCTTGAGTTTCTGATTATTCCGCTATTATTTGAAGCATATACAACAATGGTGCTGTTCAGCCTGCTGAATATTCTTGTTTTATCTATCCGTATCCCAGCGGAAGAAAAAGCGCTGTCTGCTTTCACAAACTATAAGGAAGTGACTGAATGCCACTCTCGTTTTTTGCCGGTAAAAAATGATAAAAATTCTCATTGAAAATGATTATCTTTCGTGATAAGATGTAATTACTTGATAAAGATTATCACTTTCACAAATAATAACGAGGTGAAAATAATGGTAAGCTTATTCGTGATCGGAACAATTGCGGTTTATGCAGCCGTAGGAAAATATGTCTTAAAAGGTTTACATAGTGCACAAAAGGCATAAATGAATAGAGTTCGTGCAAAAAAGGAGGTGCTGATTAAACAGCACTTCCTTTTTTATTCATGAGTAAAAAATAAAACAATTCAAACATTTATCATATGAAATAGGGGCAAAATCAAGTAAAATGTATGCATATGCTTTAAATGCTTTTTGCGCTTTTTCGGCTCCCTGGGCGGGAGTCATACAGCGTTAAAAAAATAACAAACTATAATGACGCCAAAAGTCAAATAGGACTGTTATAAAGGAAACTTCCATCAGTGGGGCTTACTGCCCGTTGATGAGGGATAAATCAGGAACAAAAAAGGGGTATAAATCATGTTGAATGTGAAACAGCGAGGCCATTCACCGGAGACGGAAAATCAATTAGCAGCATTATACGATCAGTTTACGAAGGCACAGGATACGGAAAATGCGAAAAAAATTGTACAACTATATAAAAAATGGTCAGAGCAACAGTTTGTCATTGCCTTTTGCGGCCATTTTTCAGCGGGAAAGTCAAGTATGATCAATGAACTGGTAGGCTATCATTTATTGCCTTCCAGTCCGATTCCTACAAGCGCAAATTTAGTATCGGTAAGGGCGGGAGAAGAACATGCGACCGTGCATTTCAAAAAAGGTGAACCGATCCGGTATTTAGCTCCGTACGATTATGAACAGATTAAAGCGTTTGCGATTGATGGAGATGAAATCGAATCCATCCACCTTTCCGTGAAGACGGACCAGCTTCCGCAAGGAATTACGGTAATGGATACACCGGGAATCGATTCTACGGACGATGCTCACCGTTTGGCAACGGAGTCGGCGCTCCATTTAGCGGATATCATTTTTTATGTCATGGATTATAACCATGTACAATCAGAGCTGAATTTTCAGTTTACGAAAGAGCTGAAGCAACAAGGGAAGAAAGTATATTTAATCATCAACCAAATCGATAAACATCAAGAACAAGAACTGACCTTTCCTCAATTTAAAGCATCTGTCAGGCAGTCATTTGCGAATTGGCAAGTAGAGCCCGATGATATTTTTTATACGACGTTAAAGAAAAGAGATCATACATATAATGAGCTTAATAAAGTAAAAGAGCTTTTGGCCACATATGTTCAAGAAAAAAAGCAGTATATGGAAGAACATCTTTTACAAGGAATGAAAAGACTGCTCGGCCATCATCTGCAATGGATAGAGCGGCAGCAGGAAGAGGAAATGGCCGCTTATGCCAACGAACTGACGGAATTGTCTTTGGAGGAAAGAGAGAAGCTGCTCCAAACGGTTTCCGCACTTGAACATGAAACACAAAAAATAGAGCAAGAAGAGACTAAAATGGAGAAAGCATTTTGGTCTGGAGCGAAAAATATTTTGCAAAATGCCAACCTTATGCCGTATGAAACACGGGAAAAGGCGGGACTGTTCATTGAAAGCTGTCAGAGTGACTTTAAAGTCGGCTTTTTGTTTTCAAAGAAAAAAACCGAACAAGAGCGTCAGGAACGGTTAACCAGATTTCACGAGGAATTGAACGAAAAAGTGAATTCTCAGTTAAACTGGCATTTACAGCAGTTTTTGCACCGCTTTTTTAAGGAGTATGATGTAGAAGACAGCGAGTTGCTCAAGGAAGCAAGTGAATTTGAAGTAGTGGTGGAAGAAGAAGAGCTGCGTTCATTGGTGAAGAGCGGTGCTGGGGTAACGGGTACTTACATCTTGACGTTTGCCGATGATACGGCCACTGACATCAAAAAAAAGGCAGAAAGACAGCTCCAAAGTATTTTGACTCATCTTCTTTTCAATAAGCGAAAATCTTCACAAGGGAAAATCGAATCCCACAGAGAAGAACTGGCACGCTATGCACAATATGAAAAAGAACTCCAGCATCTTGCCCAGCTTCAAAAAAAGGGAGAAGAAGCCGAAAAAGCATTGCAGTCTATTTTGAATGGTCACGATATTAAGGTAAACGAACAAACGAAGAAGCATTTGCGGGCACTGGCGGATGAAACGTTCCTTGTCAAACAAGGAGAAGAACTAGGTTCCGTATCCGTACAGGAAGAACGTGTCGTGAGTGAAGAACAAGAAGATGTTGTCATTCATCATGACGGCAAACGAATACCGCAAGCTGTTGAAGATGTTCATAAAGCTATTAAAGCGGTCTCTCCGTTCGAGTCTTTGCAAGGCATTATCGGCAGTTTAGAGGAAAAAGCGAAAAGGCTGGAAGATCATCAGTTTACCGTTGCTTTATTCGGAGCCTTCAGCGCAGGGAAATCTTCTTTTGCCAATGCGCTGATCGGGGAAAAATTGCTTCCGGTATCGCCTAACCCGACGACGGCGACCATCAATAAAATCATGCCGCCAACAACGGAACATCCGCATCGTACGGCAAATGTCTATTTGAAATCTGAAGAGCAGCTGCTCCTTGATTTGCAAGCTTCGTTAAAGCTATTCCAACATCAAGTGGACAGTTTAGAAGAGGCATTGAACGCCATTGCCAATTTGCGCTATGATGACGATATGGATGTACGTCATAAGCTTCATTTATCGTTTTTGCAAGCAGTAAGGAAAGGCTATCGTACCGTTTCTGAACAGCTGGGCAAAGCGGTGACGGTAACGATTGAGGAATTCCATGAGTATGTAGCGAAGGAAGAAAAGGCTTGTTTCGTACAGTTCATCGAGCTGTATTTTGACTGCGAGCTAACGAGAAAAGGGATTACATTAGTTGATACACCAGGAGCAGACTCGATTAATGCAAGGCATACGGATGTAGCGTTTGAATACATTAAAAACGCGGATGCCATTTTGTTTGTTACGTATTATAATCATGCGTTTTCCAAGGCTGATCGTGAATTTTTGATTCAGCTAGGGCGCGTCAAAGATTTGTTCACGCTCGATAAAATGTTTTTTATCATCAATGCGGCGGATTTGGCTTCATCAAATGAAGAATTGAATATGGTCGTGAAATATGTTGGACAGCAGCTCGAGCAATACGGCATTCGTTTTCCTCGCTTGTTTCCGCTGTCGAGTCTCCTTGCTTTAACAGATAAAGAAGCAGCGGGTTTTACGCCATTTGAAGAAGCGTTTGACCGATTCATTTCGACCGAATTAACACAGTTAGTAACAACTTCCGCATATGAGGAAATAAAGCGGGCGCTTTATATGGTAGAGGAATTGTTGAAATGGCAAACACAGAGCGAAGAGGAAAAGCAAGCGCGTCTTGAAAGCATCATTAGGTCCAAGCAGCAATTGGAATACACGGTGAATTCTTTGAATATTGATCAGGAACAGCAGCGACTGCGCCAGGAAATAGAAGAGTTGCTTTATTATGTGAAGCAGCGTGCGATGCTTCGATATACGGACTTTTTTAGAGAAACATTCAGCCCGGCCAATTTAAGGGATGATAAAGGGCGGATAAAAGAGCAGCTTCAATCTTGTTTCGAAGAATTGATCCAGTCTGTAGGGTTCGATGTGGCCCAAGAAATGAGAGCGACCTCGCTTCGAATGGAAACATTGCTTAAACGTTTAGGTAAAGATGTTCACGCATCCTTTATAAAGGATGCAGGCAAAATAGATGCTTCGCTTCAATGGAGCTTCAAAAGCGACATTCGTTCAACGGATCTGACATTTATTTCGCCGTTTGAAGGAATTGATGTCCAAGAATTCAAAAAGCCATTGTCTTTATACAAAAACAGCAAAAGTTTCTTTGAAAAAAATGAGAAAGAAAAAATGGGCGAGCAATTGAAAGAGAGACTGTCTCCGGTTGTGGAAGAGTATGTAAAAGGACAAGAACAACGATTGGCTGATACTTTCACGTCTGTCTTTGCCGAAATCATCAAACAATATCAGCATCATTTGTTGACAGACATTGAACAAACATATAAAGGCTTAGAAAAAGCCATTACTCATCCAATCAGCATGGATCAGCTGCAAAAAGCAAAACAAATCCTGCAGCAAAGTCTAGCCGATTAGTACCTTGTCATCTTTAAAGTAAGACTTTGTTAAAAAATGAGGTTGATTTTCAACATTTTAACTCATTCGTGCAAAACGGCTATTTTGAACGCTTTCAACACTGGACCTATAGCCTAAAGCAAAGGATTGACAGCGATGCAACAGGAAATCAAACAGCGATTGCAGCACATTGAAAAAATGCATAACATTCGAATTTTATATGCTTGTGAGGCAGGAAGCCGTGCTTACGGCCTTCATACAGAACAGAGCGATTATGATGTCCGGTTTATTTTCAAATATGATGTTACACAATATTTGAAGCTGAAAGCTCCTCGGGAGGTGATAAACGATCAATCCTTAAGAGGAGCGGACATACAGGGGTGGGACCTCTACAAAGCAATGCATCTGTTTACAAAGTCAAATCCTTCTTTATATGAATGGCTGCATTCACCCGTTGTCTATCAGGAAGATCAGGCATTCAGCAGCCAATTAAGAAGGTATATCGAGTCTCAATATGCATTAAAAAAGCTTGGATTCCATTACTGGCAATTGATGAAGTCCAATCTGAAAAAAAAGCTTTCATCCCCTATTAGTATAGGAGACATTAAAGTATGTCTGCATGTGATGCGTGCATATCTGTCTGTTCAATCCATGCGGACACATCATGCATTGCCCCCGCTCTCATTTGAGGAGCTGGTGATGAAAGGCACGCTGCCTAAAGACATTAGTGAATATACTATTTCTTTACAACAGGCAAAAAGACATGATGAAGTAGTTGAGAAAGAGGTTTGTCTTTCCATCATGAACTTTGCCGAACAGCAGCTTCCTTTTTTTAAAGAACAGCTGGAAGAGCTGGGAGAAGGGGCTTTGGATGAAGAATTGCTTAACCAATGGATTATATCATTACAAGGTAACTAGGAGGAATAACGAACATGAGCGTACATAAAGAAATTAGTCAGCATTCAAACAGACAACATCAACGAGTGAGAACATTCGCTCAATTAGACATGGCAAGAGAACAGTATATTGAAGAAGCCGTTTCTCTTTGTAAAGAAGGAAAGGCGTTTAATGTAGAGAAAATCAATGAAGTTACGAAAAGAATCAATGAGTTAGCACGCCAAGGAATCGTGCCGACACGCAAAATTGTGACGCCTGAGATGGTTCAAGAGTACGTAAATCGTTTAAAGTAAATCTAAAAAGGGGGAGCAGGACATGTTTCAGCATATTGTAGAAGCTGATTGGCTGAAAGAACATATGCAAAATACCAATGTACGAATTGTCGATTGCCGTTTTTACCTAGGAGAAAAAGAAAAAGGGTATAAAGAATATGAAGAGGAGCATATTACCGGAGCGGTGTATGCGGACCTTGAACGACACTTATCGGGCATGGTTGAAAAACATGGCGGAAGGCACCCGCTCCCTCGTCTCGCCGATTTTATCCATTTTATTGAGAACATCGGAATTTCGAAAGAGATGACAGTAGTTGCATATGACAGTCAAGCTGGTGCGATGGCTTCTCGTTTTTGGTGGATGATGAAATACATAGGCCATGAGAAGGTATACGTATTGAACGGCGGTTTCCCAAATTGGAAAAGGCACTCTTATCCTGTTTCTTCAGAGAAACCCGCCGTTGCTGCCAAGTCTTATGAGCCATCTGTTCAGCCATCGATGCTGGCATCCATGGACGAAGTAAAACAGCGTTTAAGCGATGCATCTATGTTATTGATCGATTCAAGGGAAGAAAAGCGTTTCGCCGGTGTGGAGGAGCCTATTGATCAGGTTGCGGGGCATATTCCAGGTGCCATCAATAAATTTTGGCGTGAAGCATTAGACGAAAAGGGCATGTGGAAAGATAAGGAAGAGTTGAACAAGCGCTTTTTAGAAGCAAATAATCATCAACAAATGATTGTATATTGCGGATCTGGTGTCACGGCTTGTCCCAATGTGCTTGCTTTAACGGAGCTTGGCTTTAAGAATGTGAAGCTGTATGCGGGAAGCTGGAGTGATTGGATTTCCTACGAAGGAAACCTAATCGCTGCAGAAGCTGACTAAATTGAACCTTTTCTCCTCATACTAACTTTGTACCTTAAAGGTGCAAAAGGAGGAGATTGCAATGGGTAAAACAAAATTAGGAAACGCTAATGCACAGCGTAATAATAATGCAAAGCAAAAAAATCAGCTCAATGAAGAGTTTGCCCAGGAATCAATGGCAGAGTCAAACAAAATGAAACGAAATGCTCAAGCGATGAAAGAACAATATGGACAAGAATTTGCTTCCTATGCAGAGTTGGAGGCAACTAAAATGAGCAATCGGAAACAGCGGACAAACGTTAAGCAAGGAAATCACCAATAATAAAAAAGCGATGAGGGGAATCCCCTTATCGCTTTTTTATTTGGTAGGTGTGAGGAGCGGCTAATAGGAAACTGATGCTATTCTTGTTATTCAGTGAATAGTTCGCTTCAACAAAATAGAGACTAAGAAAGAGGTGAAGCATATGAATAAAGGGGTTGCCATTTCCGTTACATCCATCGGCTTGGCGCAGCTTTTAAAAATCCCTATTAAAAAGTACCAAACGGGGAAGTGGGATTGGAAAATGGCCGTTGCAAGCGGTGGAATGCCCAGTTCCCACTCAGCCGGTGTCACATCACTGGCGACATACGTGGCCTTAAGAAAAGGGATTTCATCTATAGACTTTGCACTAGCTTCCGTTTTTGGGTTGATTGTCATGTACGATGCCCAGGGGATACGAAGACAAACAGGAGAAATTACATTAAGGGTCAATACACTGGACGAAGAAATTGAACGACTTGCGGGCGAGCCTGACCGACAGCTTATCGACCTTAAAAATGCCCGGTTGAGGGAAATGCTTGGTCATCAGCCGGAAGAGGTAATAGGAGGGGCTTTATTAGGTATTGTAATGGGAGCATTCGGTTACTTTTTAGGTGAAAAAGCATAGTCAAATCTTAAAAATTACGCTAAGATAAGGAAGGAATTTTCTGAATCAACAAGGATGGGTGGATATGTCTTTGCAAAAGATTGAGGATTACCTTCTTTATTTAGAAGATAAGGGGTTTCATTTAAAAGAAGATGCCAGAGGATTCATTTCCTTTGGAAAACATTATACAGGAGCATCCGATGAAATAGTGAATGGTGCCATTGAATGGACGTTGAAAGTCCAAAAAGAATTTGACGGCAGCTTCTTTATGTTATTACTGGAAAGCTTAATCGTTCAAAATGTTAAAACAAGGAAACAAATTCATTCGTTTTTAAAGAAAAAAGGAATGATTGAATAGAGCAGGAAAGAATGCAAGCAGTTTTTTTCATCGTTAAGCAATGGGAGGGGCGGTTTCGTTACTTTACCGAAGCCGCCCTTCTGCTGTAAATGAATCTAGGACAGTCCTGCTCCTTTTTCAATGGATGCCTTTCTTTTAAGAGGGGGCAATTCGGCAATGATCATACCGATAAAGATGCATAAACAGCCGATGACCGCTAAACCTGACAATCGCTCATCTGCCCAGAAAAAACCGGCCAGCGCGGCAAAAACAGGTTCCATAGCGAAAATGAGCGCGACTCTGGTTGCTGTTGTATATTGCTGCACGGAGGTTTGCAATAAAAAGGCAAGTGCTGTGGCGAGCAGGGAAGTAATGAGTAAAGCAACTAAGATTTCTTGTTTGAATAATAAAGATGGTTGAAGGACTAACCGCCAATCTTCCATAAAAAACGAAAAAACAGAACAAAGAACAGTGACGGTGAACAATTGCATAATCGTTAGTAATAAAGTAGGATGATGCTGACTGAACAAGCCGGTCACCAAAATATGCAGTGCAAACGAAATAGCGCACAATAAAATAAGGAAATCTCCTTTATCAATCGTTAACTTATCACCGAGTGTTAAAAAATAAAGTCCGATGGTTGCGATTGCTACCCCGAAAATCCCGTTCACTTTCAGCTTTTGTTTCAACAGTAAAAAAGAAAATAGGGGAACAAGCACAACACTTAAGCCTGTAATGAATCCGGCTTTTGAGGAAGTGGTATACATCAGCCCTACCGTTTGGAAGGCATATCCTGCAAATAAGCATGCTCCCATGGCGGCTCCATGCAGCCAAGTGTTTTTGGTCAACGCTTTGAGCTGCTGACGTTGAAATAGAAGCAGCCATGCTGCTAAAAAGAGGGTAGCAAGGAAGAAGCGAATTCCATTAAAACTGAGGGGAGGCAGGTATTGAATGGCTTGCTGTACAATAACGAACGTGGCTCCCCATATGAACGCGACAAATAATAAAGCACCATCTGCTAACCAAATTTTCTTCATAGCACCCTCCCATCAGCTTTTTGCCGGACCACGGCTTTTCTTGCGAGCTCATCCGCCACTTTATTCTGGCTGCTTGGAATCCATTTCAAAAAAAATAAATCCAACTGTTTGGAAAGCTCCAATGCTCTTTCAAGCAGCGGGGCAAAATCGGGATTCTTGGCAAATTCCTTTTCGATTGCCCGATCAACGAGCTGTGAATCTGTTCGGAAAGAGACAATGGAGAAGTTTTTTTCAAGACAAATTTCCAGTCCCTTAATAAGAGCATGGTATTCGGCTTCATGATTTGTCATCGTTCCTAATGGAATGGAGTAGTGAAGGTTTTCTCCATTTCCTTTAATGAAAATGCCAGCTCCCGATGGACCGGGATTTCCCGCTGTTGCACCATCTATGTATACTTCAATCAATTCAGCACCCCCATTATATAAGTTTTCTGCTTGTATTTTATCATATGAGAAGGCTTTTAGGTGTAAACTTAAAAAAACAAAAAGATGCTTAATTCGCATTGCAATAGACAGGGAAGGGGTGTTTGCTTGATTGTATATAATAAGTAGTGGTACCATGGTTTCCGATATTAAAAAAGCAACGAAAAAAATCCATTCATACTGCAGAAGAAAGGATTATAAACGATGAAATTTCAAATCGAATGGCATTATAAAATAAAAAGCCGAGAACTGACGTTCTTGTCTGAATATACGAACGCTGAGGAAGCGCTCTTAATTGTAGAGGATTTAGAAAAAACAGGTCGGACGAAAGAAATCTTCTTGTTGGACGAACAGCAAAATATATGGACCATCAAAGAAGCGAAAAAGCTAGTGAAACAAGTAGAAACGGAGCCTGATGATATTACGGTTTATTTTGATGGAGGTTTTGATCTTGATTTGAACAAGGCCGGGCTGGGTGCTGCTATTTATTATATGCAAAATCGCCAGAAATTCAGGATTCGCGAAAACACCCGTGTCGAACAATTGAACTCGAATAATGAAGCAGAGTATGCCGCGTTTTATTTCGCTTTGCAGCAGCTTGAAGCAATGGGGGTATCAAAGGCATCTGTTGTGTTTCGAGGAGATTCCCAAGTGGTCTTAAAACAGCTATCCGGTGAATGGCCTTGTTTTGAAGAAGAGTTTAATCGTTGGTTAGACCGTATTGAAGAAAAGATGAAAGAATTAAAAATCCATCCTGTTTATGAATCCATTTCCCGAAAACAAAACCAGGAAGCGGATCAATTAGCCACACAGGCTCTACAAGGTACGGACATCAGCAGTCATAAGCAGATAGAAGATTGAAGCACAGGAGATGAAAAACTTGGAACGAAAACAGTTACTCGAAGAAGTGACCCAAATGTTAGATTATTACTGTCAAGATTGTTTTATCAAACGTACATTTAATAAAGAGAAGGGGAAGAACTATGCCCAGTCTTTTTGCATTAATCAATGTACGATAGGGGAAAAAATCCAAAAGTATGGAAGGTTGCTCCTCAAAAAATGAGCCTTGCAATAAAAGCAAGGCTCATTTTTTGATATTATAGGCTACCGTAAAGCTTCCTGCAATTGATGCTCACATTGAAAAAGAGAACTTTCACATTTGGCTAAAAAGTCCTGATCTGCTCCAGTAGCAATGTTGGCTTTTGCGTTTTGGAGCTGAGTTTTCGCAATGTTGACAGCGTTTTGGGCATGTTGAAGAAATTCCGGATCCATCGTAATTGTAGCGGAACCGACTACTTTTTGAGCGGTTTGGACTAAGACCTCAACTTGTTGTAAATCGTTATATCCTGTTGTTACTTCTTGATTTGGTAATCTGTCCATATAAACACCTCCATAGTAATAGAGTGTTTTAATCAGCCCAAAAATATTCGACTAATGAATCGACATAAATGACGGGATACGAATAAAAAGCATTCGTATCCCGTCATTTATACCTAAGCAAGTGGCAAGCTCCCTTGCGGGTTCTTGCCACTTGCTTAGGTAAGAATTATTGAGTTATTTCAAAGAAGAAGATAAATAAATAAAAAGTAATTGATAAAAGAAAAAGACGGCTGAAAAGGAGTTACGCTCCTTTTCAGCCGTCCCTAACATTAGAAAACCTCCTGTGAGGACAGGAGGTTTTCGTTATATCAATGCGCGAGTTGTTATTATAATTTTACAACGTTAGCAGCTTGAGGTCCGCGGTTTCCTTCTACGATTTCAAAAGAAACTTCTTGGCCTTCTTCTAAGCTTTTGAAGCCTTCGCCTTGGATGGCAGTGAAGTGCACGAATACATCGTCGCCGCCTTCAACTTCGATAAAACCGTAACCTTTTTCATTGTTGAACCATTTTACTTTACCGTTTTGCATATTCCTGAATCCTCCTAAATACTTCGCAGTCCTGTTGAACCGCTTACAAACTGTATTATCAACTAGCAGAGTGTACAGCGAATAAGTCGTTCATGACGCAATCATCGAATTGTATATTCACATAATATTCAGCTAGATGATTGTCTTAAATATACAACAATCATTATGAGAGCGTCAAGGTAAAAACCCCCTTTTTTAACGTAACGAATGAAACAGTCTGAATTATATGTGAAAGACTCTGTTATCAATAATCCTCCAGGTTTTCTATATATTTTCAACATAAGCGTTTACGAAAAATAGAAGGTATTTCATAGAAAAATGGTGAATACTTTAAGTAGAAGCTCAAGAGGAGTTGATTGACATGTTTCGTGGTAAAATGGGAGATCAGGAAATTCTTATTTTGTTTTCTTCTGCCATTTCTAAGTCCTTTAAAGAAGAAAAAGATAGCGTTTATAAGCAAATTTTATCTGTTGGTGAACGTATCTTATCCTTTGAAGATGGAACAAGTTTTACAGTGGCTGAACCAAATCGTTTAATTGTAGCAGAAGTAAAAAAACATGATTTAGTTACTGTATTTGTCCAGCATATTATTGAAAAACCGTTTATGTATAACGCATCAAGAGAAGAGGACCAGGCGGGATAAATCATAAAAAACGATTTTTACTGAAAGGCCTCGTCACATAATCCCCTGATTTTATTGGGATTTCATGACGAGGCCTTTCAGGAGTATGACCCAAAAGGGCCGTATTTTGCCCTTTTGGGTCATACTCTTTAATTAAAAGAACATACCAGCAATCGTAGCACTCAATAAGTTAGCAAGAGTACCGGCAAGGATTGCCTTCACGCCTAAGCGAGCAATATCCGAACGACGGCTTGGTGCCATTCCGCCTAAACCGCCAAGAAGAATGGCCAATGAAGAAAGGTTAGCAAATCCGCAAAGCGCAAAGCTGATAATGGCAACTGTTTTATCTGATAAATTATCGATTTGAGGTGCAAAAGAAGAATAAGCGACAAATTCATTTAAAATAATCTTTTGTCCAATGAATCCCCCAGCTGTAACGGCTTCACTCCAAGGAACGCCAATCAAAAAGGCAACCGGTGCAAAAGCATATCCTAAAATCGTATCAAGTGTCATGTTTTCAACATTAAACCAGTTACCGATTCCTGCGAGCATTCCATTTAATAAGGAAATAATTGCAATGAAGGCTAAAAGCATAGCACCGACGTTTAAGGCGAGATTTAATCCGTCAGACGCCCCGCGGGCTGCAGCGTCAATGACGTTAACCGTCTCGCTGTCTTTTTCCATTTCAACGAGCTCATCTACTTCTTTTTTCTCTGTTTCCGGCATGATCATTTTAGCCATGATTAAACCGGCAGGAGCGGCCATAAAGCTTGCTGCAAGCAAGTACTCAATCGGTACCCCCAATGCGGCATAACCGAATAGAACAGAACCTGCAACAGAGGCAAGCCCACCGGTCATTACAGCAAATAACTCAGAATTAGTTAACTTTCCGATATATGGACGGATCACAAGGGGAGCTTCTGTCTGTCCAACGAAAATGTTCGCTGCTGCAGACAATGATTCTGCTTTCCCAGTACCTAGAAGCTTCGATAATGCACCGCCAATGAATTTAATGACGATTTGCATGATTCCTAAATAATATAAAACAGCAATTAAAGAAGAGAAGAAAATAATAATGGTTAGTACATTGAACGCGAAGATAAAGCCGGTGGGTTGTGATGCATCACCTAAACTTCCAAATAGAAACCCAACCCCGTCGGAGGCATAATTCACCACGTTCTGCACTTTTTCTGAAACGGCTTGCAGCGCAGCCCGCCCAGGTCCCCATTTTAATACGATGAGACCAAATAAAATTTGTAATCCAAGCCCTGCTAAAATGGTGCGAGGATTAATGGCTTTTTTATTGTTTGAAAATAAAAAAGCGACGATGAAAACGAATACAACCCCGAGTAAGCCCCAAGCAAAGTTCATAGTATACCACCTTTTAAATAAAAATAGTTTTGGATACCAAAACATCGTCGTCTGACATCCAACGTCTCTTGTAGTAATATATCGTTTTTTGTCGAAAAAATAAAGAGGAATTTTTCTTCTGCACCATGTTTATTATTTCCAATTATTACGTTTTCATTGATAAAATTTCTAAATTATTATTAGTTAAATTCTCTCACTCATGTGAAGTACAGGATATTTTAAGCGATAATGGAGATTTAAGGGGATACGAACAAAAAACGTTATGGAACGAAATATTGAAGTCTTGATGAAGTAGCTGGAAAAAAACTAAGCAAAATTCATATATATGAGAAAAGAGGTGAGAGAAAGGGGACGGATTTATTGACAATAAAGCCGGAAAGATTACAAAAAGGGGATACGGTAGGGGTGATTGCACCTGCAAGTCCTCCTGATATGGAAAAGTTGAAGCATGCCATTCCTTTTTTAGAAGAGGTTGGATTAAGGGTAAAGGTTGGAAAGCATGTAAATTCTCTTAATGGGTATCTAGCGGGAAAAGATGAAGAACGTATCGAGGATATACATGAAATGTTCGCTGATGAAGGGATCAAAGCAATTATCTGTGCCCGGGGCGGGTTCGGAACAGCAAGAATTGCAGACCGGCTGAATTATGATCTTATCAAAAACAACCCTAAAATTTTTTGGGGGTACAGTGATATTACTTTTTTACATACGGCCATCCGTCAAAAAGCAGGATTAGTGACATTTCATGGTCCTATGTTAAGTTCTGATATTGGTGTAGAGGAGGTGCATGATTTAACGAAAGAATCATTTAAACAATTGTTTTTCGCTGCGCCAATCAAGTACACAGAAGCCATTTCTCCATTGGAAGTTATGAATGAGGGGAAAGCTGAAGGAGAAATCATCGGCGGTAATTTATCGTTGCTTGTGAGTACGCTTGGAACACCTTTTGAAATAGATACAAAAGAGAAGATTTTATTTATCGAAGAAATTGATGAAGAACCTTATCAAGTGGATCGGATGTTGAACCAGTTGAAAATGGCGGGGAAATTAACAGATGCAGCAGGCATTCTTGTATGTGATTTTAACAACTGCGTACCGAAAGAAGGAAAGGATTCATGGACGCTTGATTATGTATTAGAAGATTATCTTAAGCCGATTTTAAAACCAACGATGAAAGGCTTTAAAATCGGGCATTGCTCCCCTAATATCGCCATTCCAATAGGCGTAAAAGGAACGATTGATACAGACATAAAAATGTTTACGGCCGAAGCGGGCATCAAATAGCCGCTACAATGAGAGCGGGATTCGTACCTCGTAAAAGCCCGATTAAAGGAACACAGACTAACAATCGCCGCGTCCTGCGGCAACGTCTGTGTGACACGCATCGTGCGGGCCTAGCTAACCATCGGTGGGATATGAAGGAACACCCCCACCGATGGAAGTTTCCTTTGTTGTTCTTGTTAATTTTAGCCCTTATTAAAGGGCAGCAGTACTTCGACAACGGTTCCTTCATACTTTTCGCTTTCAAATTGAATCCGGCCCCTGTGCGATTCAAGGATGCGGTAGCTAACTGTCAAACCAAGGCCTGTCCCTTTTTCTTTAGAAGAGTAAAAAGGTTCTCCTAAATGTTTCATTCGTTCTTCAGAAATGCCGCACCCGTTATCTTCCACTTTTACTGAAACATATTGTGAGCCTTTTATATCCAAAACAACGTTTACATTTTGAGAAGACGCTTCAATCGAGTTTTTAATGATATTGATAAACAATTGTTTCAATTGGTTCGGTTCGCATTCGATGTGGGGCAGTGCCTGTTTTACTTCAAGAGACATTTCAACACCGTAAAGATTTGCCTGCGATTCCAGCAGGGACATAACCGATTTTAGAATATGGACCAAATCCGATTGTTTGAATACCAACTTCTGAGGTTTGGCCAACATTAAAAATTCACTGACAATTTCGTTGATTCGATCGAGTTCTTCCAACATGACCTTATAATACATTTGTCTCGTTGGATCATCGCCTTCCATTAATTGCACGAATCCTTTCAGAGAAGTGAGCGGATTCCGGATTTCGTGTGCCACGCTTGCGGCGAGTTCCCCTACAACCGAAAGTTTTTCGGTTCTTTTTAAGCGTTCTTCTGTTTCTTTTATTTGGGTAATGTCTTTTGCGTAGCCGATGGCACCTACAATTTGATCATCAATCACCATTGGAACCATAGTACAAGCTAAAATAATGTGTTTGCCGTCGGCGCGAATAATTTCAACTTCTTCGTTGTTTTGCGCTTTTCCGGTTCGAATCACTTTACAAAAAGCGTCGATTACTTGCTGCCGGTCTTTTTCTGTGACAAATTCCAAAATGGATTTTCCCATATAGGCGCTTCTCGGTTGACCTGTAATCCTTTCAAATTGAGGGTTCATATTGGTCAAATTTCCATGTAAGTCTACCATATACACCAGTTCAGGATTATAGTCGACTAAAGACTGATAGCGTTGTTGGTTTTCAGACAGCTCTCTCTCAATCATGATTCGTTCTGTAATATCCCTTCCGATGACGACAAGTCCTTTGCGGCTTCCATCTTTATGAAATAGCGGAACTTTAATCGTATCGAACGTTTTTTCTCCACCTTCAGGCAATGGAATGACTTCTGCTGTTCGGGTGATTTTTCGAGCTTTCCATGTCTCTTCATCTGAACTTTCACAATAAAGCAAGGCCTCGTGATAAAAATCTGTATACTCGGCGAGCTCTGAATCTTTTTTGCCTCTATACGCCACATTTTCCAGCTGGAACAGCTTCAAGCCAAAATCATTCGCTTCAATCCAGCGTCCTTCCCCATCTTTGAAGTTGACGAAATCCACCATTGAATTAATAAGGGTGTGGAGCTTCTCTTTTTCTTCCTGGACGGTTTGAAACTCTTCCTTTTTGATAATAAGGTAGTAAATAAAGATGCTTGATAATATGATGAAAACGATGGCTTTAATTTTTTGCCACATTAAAAGAAGACCGATATCATTGCGTACTAGAAGCACTAAATCGTCTGTAAGAAAAACCCACACGACACTGAAGAAAATATAAATTAACAATATGTTCTTTTTTGACATGTTCCACCCTCGTTTACTAAATATGCATATTGTCCATTTTACTAGCTTTTCATATAAAAGAAACAAAAAATGATGAAGAATATAATATTTACTATATAGCATTTGTAATTGATTGGTTTTTAAGCAGTTTACATAAGGCGTCAGAAACAAAAGGATGAAAAGCGATGGTAATATTAAGGAATTCAGGGAGAGTCAATCCGTTTTGCTGAAGAAAATGGTTGACGCTTTTGAAAATAATGGTAAATTATGGAGGGGGTGGTGTGGATGTCAGATCAAAATCAACTGGAAGAAAAAGTACAAAGCTTAGAAAAAGAAGTCGATACACTGAAACTTAGAATTCATCAATTAGAGAGGCGCATATATGCAGGAAATGAACAAAGCATTCAACAAACAGTAAAATCAAACATCAAACCCGAAAAGGTTGTCGTCAGCAGAGTACCCAAAAAAAGCCAGGTTAATCCAGGTGAAAGAAGAAACGAAGATCCAGTACCCATTGATTGGGAAAAACTCTTGCTTCAAGTGTGGATGCCCCGCCTGTTTATTTTTGTGCTCATTATAGGTGTATTGTGGGGATTTAAAGCCGCTTCGGATTATGGCCTCATTAATAAACCGGTTAAAATCGCTCTTGGTTTTATGGCATCGGGCCTGCTTTTATATGTTGGCCATAAGCAGATGAAGCAGGAACGAAAAAAGTTTGGCCATGTCTTATTAGGCGGAGCCATTCCGATGCTTATGCTCACGACATTTGCGATGCATTCGTTATATGGAATGGTAGGACCGGCTGTTGCTTTTGTGTTGAATGTATTATGGATTATGGCGGGTCTAGTTTTAACAAAAACATATAAATCTGAAACATTGGGCATCATCAGCATGGTTGGCGGTGTACTCGTTCCTTTCTTAATCGAGAGCGAAGCACCTAATCCGTATGTTTTTTTAGGGTATGAAACATTCTTGTATGTCTGGTTTTTATCGCTCGCTGTTCGCTTCGATTATAGAAAGGTTTATTATGGCTCTTCTATTTTGTTGAATATGGCGTTGTTCTTCTTCTACAGTTTCGCGGGAGGCATTATACAGGACTATTTAGTTGCTATTCCCATTATCATTCAATATGTCTTGATCTTGTATTATTTTGTTAAAACAAATAAACAAGTGTCAGCCCAAGCCAACACATTATTGGCGAGTTTATTGATCACCTATGCATGGGTGAATGGAACATTTACAGAGGGATATACTACGTTTTTTTTACTGGCATTCATATTGATTTATGCAGCTCTTTCGTATAAAAGGAAAAGTGATTCTGAAAAAGTGCCGATGTTCCACATCCATTTCATTGTTTTAACCGCATTTCTCATTATTCATGCAGTAGATGAACAGTTCGTTACAAGCTTGTTAATAATACAGGGAACAGCGGCATATTATTCTTCGTTCAAATATCCAAATATATTGAAGAAAGTAATCTCTCTGTTTATATACGCTGCTGCAGGATTGACGGTATTAGGTGAAGGAGTCATTTACGAAGCTTTTTCAATGGAGACGCTTGATTGGATCGTGCTGCTTATTACGTTTGCGGCAGGAGCGAAACTTATATGTATACATGAAAATATAAAGCGAGATTTTTTTGTTACCATCAGCAGCGCTGTATTTGCGCTTCTGTTCCTTATCTTTACAACCCAATTCACGTTAGCTTGCATCGATCATATGAGCGATGACAGCCAGCGCTTGATCTTGACGTTTGTATGGCTTTTGCTATCTCTTTCTTCGATTGGAGCGGGAGTGATAAAAGAAAACAAACAAGCAAAATATATTGGGGTAGTGCTTCTGATTCTTACGTTGTTAAAATTGGTGTTATTGGATATCCCATATATCCCGTTATTCATCCGGGCCATTTTATTTATTGCGCTGGGGTTTGCAGGGTTGATGGTTTCAAGGGTTTTTTACAAAAATAAATAGAGGCATGTAAGAGAAAAGTCCGGGCAGTGGGTTTGCCCGGACTTTTCTCTTTTTTATTCAACAGATCCCCAGTACTTCATCAAGGAAAAAGCTTACACAGGCTGAAGGGAACTTTTTGGTGCCTGTATCACCTGCAGGTTCCTACATTACTTGAAAGTGCGTACTTCTCACAGAGTTGGATATGAGTCATAATGGCAATCAGTTGATGATTCAACGGCCTGTAAAGGTTCATATCGTCGTAAGGAGCATCAACTATGTAGGTTACCGAAAAGTACCTATCTCACAAAAAAGTACGTACTTTTCAATATAATTTGTATGCTTCATCATCACATTCATGGCCGCCCGTTAGTGAATATGTAAAGGCGCCTGATCTAATCAGCGGCGGAATGATAGTGAAGAAAAAAATAGGAGATTTAAGGAGGATTTTCAGTGAACACACTTTCACATAGTCAAACAAAAGCGGAAGAGAACAAAGGAGGCACCCCTGCCCTGCTGGCTTTAGCAATTAGTGCGTTTGGAATCGGAACGACAGAATTCGTTCCGGTCGGATTATTATCGTCCATTGCGGATAATTTAAACATTTCGATTACATTGGCCGGTTTATTAATTTCTGGATATGCGATGGGGGTAGCATTCGGTGCCCCGATTTTAACAGCTGTAACAAGCAAAATGAGCAGAAAGACATTGCTTATGCTGCTAATGGTCATTTTTATTGCAGGTAATTCCGTAGCGGCTATGTCAACAAGCTTTGGATTATTAGTGGTCGCACGTATTATTACGGCCTTTTCACATGGTGTCTTTTTCTCAATCGGTTCAACGATCGCAGCCGATCTTGTTCCCGAACATAAGCGTGCAAGTGCTATTGCATTAATGTTTACGGGTTTAACCGTCGCTACGGTGACAGGTGTACCATTAGGAACATTTATCGGCCAAATATTTGGCTGGAGAGCGACTTTTTGGTGTGTAGCTTTACTCGGTGTAGTAGCGATTATTGCCAGTGCCATTTTAGTTCCGAAAAATTTGAAAGAAGCGCCTCCTGCGAAATTGGGTGATCAGTTGAAGGTGTTGGGCAATGGACGCCTTCTCTTAGCCTTTGCCATTACAGCATTAGGCTATGGCGGTACGTTTGTGGCTTTCACATATTTAGCACCTATTCTTGAAAAAGTTACAGGATATGCTCCAAGTGCCGTCAGTATCATTTTGTTGGTGTATGGTATTGCTGTTGCCATTGGAAATACAGTAGGAGGAAAAGCAGCGGATAAAAATCCGGTGAAAGCATTATTTTGGATGTTTGTATTTCAAGGAATTGTTTTAGTTATTTTAACTTTTACAGCACCATTGAAAGTCGTTGGAACCATTACCATTTTCTTTATGGGATTATTGGCATTTATGAATGTCCCTGGCCTCCAAGTGTTAGTCGTGAATCTTGCAGAGCGCTATGTTCCATCAGCGGTAAACGTGGCTTCTGCTTTGAATATTGCTGCGTTTAACGTAGGGATTGCCATTGGAGCGTTCGTCGGCGGCTTGATCGTCGATTCCATCGGGTTGATCCATACACCTTGGATTGGCGGAATGATGGTGTTTGGTGCAGTATTGCTGACAGCATGGCTTGGTGCGTTGGAGAAGAAAGCGAAATAAGAGGCCAATCCTCTTTTCTTTCCCTTGTTCGACAGTGAGCGCCCGGTTGAAGACGTGATTCATGAATGAGGTGAAGAAGTGTTGCTCCATTTCCCGGCTCATGAGGATGAAGTGGTAGAAAAGTAACCCTTAAAATAATAAGCCAGTTTCTTGATGCTAACAGGTTGATGAGTAGATTTTCTGCATAATAAAATAACGGTGACTGATGAAAAGGGGTGCCTTGTATTGAGGCATCCCTTTTTGAATGATTCATTTATGATAAATTAACTTTTTTGTATGCTTTTCTTTAAACTTTTTAGGAGATTCACCAGTAAATTTTTTAAATAACATAGTGAAATAATTCGGGTTATCATATCCCACCATTTGTGCAACTTCTCTCACTTTCATATCTGTCGAGACAAGCAGCCTTTTGGCCTCACCCATTCTTCTTGTGATTAAATAATGAATGGGTGAGAGATTCATGTCTTTTTTGAACACATGCGAAAGATAGTAAGGGCTTACAAAAAGTGTATCTGCCAAGTCGTTTAAAGAAATATTTTTTGTATAGTGTTTATCGATATATTCCTTTATTTGATGGGACAGGGAGTCGGATTTCTCAGAGGAAGCATTTATATTTTGCAGTTTAATAATACGAATGACTACGGTGATTAAGGATGTAAGCAAGTTTTGGCAAATAACCTGATATCCGTCGGCTTGAAGAGCGGACTCTTGAAATATTTCAGAAATATATACTTCTGCTTTAGCAGAATATTTATTTCGGCGAATGACAGGCTCAACATCTGAAGGAATGATGTGAAGGTCTTTTAGTCCTTCGATTGACAGGCCGGCTATCCCGCAAAAATAAGTTTTAAGCGGATTTTCAGGGTTGGACCATTCTTCGTGTATAACCCCTTTATTGTAAATCAAGATATCCCCTTTTGCTGCCACGTAAGTTTTCCCTTCAATAATAAACGTTCCTTCTCCTTCACTGATATAAATAATTTCACTTAAATCATCATGTTTATGACTCGAAAACCTCCAATGAGGATTGTCGCTGATTTGTCCAGCGTAAACAAGAAAGGGGGGGTTTTTGAAATTTATGGTTTCATTCATACAGTTTCTTTCAGGGAGAGTATGTGTAAAATTTTTGTTTAATAAGATTTTCATAATAATGACCTCCCATCCTTATGATTGGCTGTTCTTATGGACATAGTTGCTGCTGGATCGTCTCTCGTTTTGAAAAGATTCTTGTTTTTAGTCTATATGATACGGCAGTTTATATCTACATACGACAGCAAGATATGATAGTTTTTTGTGAAGAAGAGCAAGATGTTGATACCTTCTTCGTTATAAGGGTTTTCAAAAGCTTTATTTATCAATGTTTTGCGAGGTTTTCTTCATGTTTTGAGAACTGTTTGTCCCACCCTTTTATATCTTTTAAACTCCATCCAACAGCAAGATATGATAGTTTTTTTATGAGGATAACAAGATAGTTTATTGTATAGGCATAGCGATAAGCTTAATATTGAATTCAAATAAGATTGAATTTTCAAACTTAAATAAGGAAGAGGAGATGGAGTTGGAAGAACAAAGAAATGGAATGAATCAAGGGGGAGAATATGCTCTTCAAATGAAAGATATATGCAAATCATTCCCAGGAGTGAAAGCCCTTGAAAACGTTTCTCTAAATGTGAAAAAGGGCGAAGTGCATGCTCTGATGGGAGAAAATGGGGCGGGAAAGTCGACACTCATGAAAATATTAGCGGGAATTTACACACCGGACGAGGGAGAAATATTTTTGAATGGCGAGAAAGTCGAGTTCCATGATCCGCGTGATGCCTTACACCGTGGAATCAGCATGATCCATCAAGAATTGAGCTTTATCTCTGAGATGACGGTCGCAGAAAATATTTTCCTTGGAAGGGAACCTCGCTTTGGGAGAACCGCCCTCATTCGCAAAAGGAAGCAAAGAGAAATGGCTTTTGAGCTGTTGCAGCGTCTGCATATACAGCTTGATCCAGGCAAGAAAATGTCTGCTCTTTCTGTCGCTGATATGCAAATGGTCGAGATTGCGAAAGCGCTCTCGAACGATGCCAATATCATTGTGATGGATGAACCGACTTCAGCGATTACGGACAGGGAAGTAGAAAAGCTGTTTGCTATCATTAACATGCTCACGGAACAGGGCAAATCCATTATTTATATTTCACACAAGATGGATGAGATTTTTAAAATTGCTGATCAGATTACGATCTTACGAGATGGTACATATGTAGATAGCCGGAAAGCTTCTGATTTAAATGATGATCTGCTTATTTCCCTCATGGTGGGAAGAGAGTTGAAAGAAGTATTTCAAACGAGGGTTCCTACTATTAAAAATGTCTTTATGAAAGTGGAAAACTTAAGTTTAGCAGGTAAATTTGAAAGCGTTTCCCTTTCTGTTAAGAAAGGAGAAATTCTCGGCATTGCCGGATTGGTTGGAGCAGGAAGGACAGAAGTGGTGGAGAGCATATTCGGCATTCATCCCCCTGACCGCGGCGATATTTATATCGATGATAAGCGGGTCGTCCATAAGCATCCGAAAGACGCTATACAAAATGGGATTGCATTAGTAACAGAGGATAGAAAACAAACAGGGCTCAATTTAGCGGGAACGGTCAGAGATAATATCAGTTTAGTGAATCTATCGAAAATGGCCAAGTTCAATAAGATTATTGTCAGAAAAAAAGAATGCCAGGCTGTAGATGAACAAATAAAGACACTTAAAATTAAAACGCCAACGAGAGATATGCTCGTTAAAAATTTAAGCGGAGGAAATCAGCAAAAGATTGTGATTGCGAAATGGCTCTTAAATAATCCGAAAATTCTGATTTTAGATGAGCCAACAAGGGGAATTGACATTGGCGCAAAAGCAGAAATCTATAAAATCATTCAAGACTTTGCCGACGAAGGAAATTCTGTCATTATGATTTCTTCAGAAATGCCGGAATTAATTGGAATGTGTGACCGCATCACTGTTATGAGTGGGGGAAAAGTGACAGGGGAGTTTCTGCGAGAAGAGTTTAATCAAGAAAAAATCATGGCATGCTGTACGGGATATATGAAGGGGGAGAAAGTGGTATGAGCGTTCAAAAAGAAGCAGCCAAAAGTGTATTGGGTCCGTTTGTAAAAGCGAAATGGGAGATGAATGGCGGGAAAGCAGGAAACTTACTGGCGAAATACGGAATTTATGTGGCATTTGCTGTGTTATTTCTAATTTTATCGTTTACCTCTGAATCATTTTTAACGACGTCCAATATTTTGAACATACTGAGACAAGTATCCATCATTGGCATTATCGCCATCGGAATGTCATTTGTGATTCTGACGGGTGGAATTGATCTTTCCGTCGGATCAATTATGGCGCTCTCCGCCGTTGTAGCGACGAGTTTTGCCCAAGTCGATCATGATCATGCTCTTTATATCCCGATTCTCCTTGGAATGTTGGTCGGGTTGAGCTGCGGTGTTGTAAACGGTGTGATGGTTGCGAAATGGAAAGTGACGCCTTTTATCGCGACACTAGGAATGATGACAGCGGCCAGAGGGCTGGCCATGGTTTATACGGATGGACGTCCAGTCATTGGGCTTAGCGATGCTTATAACTATATCGGTATCGGCTATTTTTTGAAACTTCCGATTCCAGTCATTGTATTCCTTGCGGTTACGATAGTTGGAATTTTACTTCTTAACTTTACGGTATTTGGCCGGTATGTTTTTGCGACAGGTGGGAATGAACAGTCTGCCAAGTTGTCTGGTGTTAATGTAACACTTATCAAAATAGGGGTCTATTCGCTTGCCGGATTACTAGCAGGCATTGCAGGAATCGTGCTCTCTTCACGGATTATGTCAGGTTCCCCTGTTTTAGGAGAGGGATATGAACTCGATGCAATAGCAGCCGTTGTCATTGGCGGCACAAGTTTATTTGGCGGGGTGGGCAGTCTTGTTGGAACCCTGATGGGCGTGCTTATCATCGGTGTCATGAATAATGGGCTTGATTTATTAAATGTCTCTTCTTATTACCAGCAAATTTTGAAAGGAGCAATTATTGTCATTGCGGTTCTAATTGATAAAAAGAACCATCAATAATATTGAAGATTTCCATCACAAAGTTCATTAAAAATGGGGGAATAGTTTAAATGAAAAAAGTAAAGTGGTTATCTGTATTAATGATCATGATGCTTATATATGTAACAGGCTGTTCAGATGAAAAGGCAACCAGTGATTCGAAAGAAGGTGACGGGCAGGTAACAATAGGGGTGTCTTACCAGAATCTTCAAAATGAGTACATTGTAGCCCTTCAAGAGTCATTACGAAAAAATGCAAAAGATTCAGGTATTAAATTAGTAGAATCAGATGGTTTAGGAAAAGCTGAAAATCAAATTAGCCAGGTTGAAAACTTCATTAATCAAAATGTCGATGCGATCATTCTTAACCCTGTTGATAAAAATGGAAGTGCTCCGGCTGTAGAGATGGCGTCTGCGTCTAAAATTCCGATTATTACGATTCTTTCCGTTGTCGCAAATGACGACAAAGTGACGGCACATGTGGGATCTGACGATATTGAAGCCGGTAAAATCGAAATGCAGCATATTGCGGACTTGTTGGGAGGAAAAGGAAATGTCGCAATTATTCATGGTCCGAACGGCCAATCAGCCGAGGTTAATAGAACGGAAGGGAATTATGAGGTTCTAAAAAACTATCCGGATATGAAAGTAGTCGCTGAACAAACCGCGAACTGGTCCCGGGCGGAAGCATTGGCCTTAACGGAAAACTGGCTGCAGACACAAAAGCTTGATGCCATTATCGGTCAAAATGATGAAATGGCATTAGGTGCACTAAAAGCCTTGAAAGCAGCAGGAAAACTAAATGAAACGAAAGTAATTGGAATTGACGCCATTCCAGATGCTCTTAAGTCAGTTGAGTCGGGAGAGCTTTCCGCGACTGTATTCCAGGATGTGGAATCACAAGGAAGGCTTGGAATTGAAGTTGGACTGAAAGCCGCAAAAGGAGAAAAAGTGGAGAAAGACAATTTTGTTCCGTTCCAACTAGTAAGCAAGGAAAATATTGAAGATTTTACAGACAATTAAGATGAGTCATGATTTTATCATGGAAAAGATTCCTGGAAGATGAAAAGGGGGACTCTTATGTTCTGTTGTCAGAAACATGTCATTCATGTATTGAAGACCCTATATCTTCCTCATGTCAAAAAAATCCCGGGGAAGAACATTCAATGCGGCTATTGTAGTCAAAGGGCGTATTATCACTTCTATTAACACTCCGTTGATCAAAGCCGTGATTTCTTTGAAAGGTTGTGATGAGCCTGAAACGGCTGATGGGAATTAGAAATAAATGAAGCGGGAGGAGTATATGAGATATAGAAAATTAAAACAAACCGATCTGGAAGTATCAGAAATTGGTTTTGGCACATGGCCAATTTCCGGTCATGGGATGGGGAAGGTCGATGAACGGGATTCCGAAAACACTATATTCCGCGCCATTGAAATGGGTGTTAATTTTTTCGATACGGCGGATATGTATGGTTTTGGTTATGCAGAAGAGCTGGTAGGACGTTTCGTCACCTCTTCTTTCAAGGACATGATTATTGCTACAAAGGTGGGAATGGAATGGGATAATCAAGGAAATTTAAGGCGGAATTTGCAAGCCGATTATGTCATTCGTGCTTGTGAGGACAGCCTAAAAAGGTTGAAGACAGATAAAATAGATCTTTACCAGCTGCATTGGCCTGATCCGGATACACCCATTGAAGAAACGATGGAGGCGTTGCGGAAGCTCGTCGATTCGGGAAAGGTTCGTTATGTAGGAGTGTCTAATTTCTCGGTTGAACAGATTGAGGAAGCAAGTCAATGCATGCCGATTGTTTCCAATCAAATCGAATATCATTTACTAGATCGGACTGCAGAGAACACAGTTATTCCCCATGCCTATGAGAACGAAGTATCCATTCTTCCTTATAAAGTGCTTGGAAGGGGCATTCTTACTGGAAAGTTTAAAGAAATCTCTCAATTTGAAAAGGGAGACTGGCGAAGTGAGGAGGATATTTTCCAAAAAAATCAATTGCGTCAAAGCCTAGAACGGGTCGACCAATTAAAGCCTATCGCTGCAAGCTGCGGGTGCACAGTCAGTCAGCTCGTAATCGCTTGGACATTGCGCTGGGAGCATGTTCCCTCTGTTATTATCGGAGCAAAGCGGCCGGACCAGATTGAGGAAAGCTGCTTAGGTTCTGGAATTACGTTGGGACCTGATCATTTACAAATGCTTGATTCTCTCTTTACGCAATCAGCGGGCGTACGATAATTTACTGGTCATCAATTTTTTCATGACATGAAGTTTGTAGACAGTCATTAATTATTCAGCGAGGGAGGGATACAATGGAAACACGGATCGAACATCTTGTTTTCTTCACATTTAAAGAAGGAACTGGGGAAGAAGAGAAAAGGGAGCTAGTGCAAAGGTTCCACTCTCTTGAAGGGAAAATAGCGGGCCTGGAAGCTGTGTCCGCAGGATTGAATACGACGGTCGAGCATGAATTTGCCAACTATGAATTCGGGATGAGGATGCTGTTTGCAAATCGTGAAAGGCTGGCTGCTTATCAGCTGCATCCTGATCATTTGAGTGCTATTCAACTCGTTAAAGAAATTGTAGCGGATGTCGCTGTTGTAGATGTAGAAGTTAAATAACGATTGATCTAATTAAAGGGAGGAACATAAAATGAAAAGCGAAAAAGTGTTAAATAACATTCTTGAGATTACAATTCCATTAAATGAACGCGTCAATCATGAGCCATTGCGAGTATTGAGTGAAGAAGATTGGAAGTTTTGGAAAGAAAACGGATATGTCGTGATTAAGGAAGCGGTTCCGAAAGAGCATATTGACCGGTTGGTTGAATTAATTTGGGAATTTGAAGAAAAAAAACCGAATGATCCTTCGACTTGGTATACAGCTCCAAGACGCGAAATTCAAATGAAAGAATTGATGAATACCGGAATGGTAGAGTTATATAATCATCAATACTTATGGGATAACCGTATGTACGAGAAAGTATATAATGCCTTTGTCGATATATGGGGAACAGAAAAATTATGGGCAAGCATTGACAGATGTAATCTGAATCTTCCATTAAGGCCGGGTCATGAGTATGAAAGTTTTATCCACTGGGATGTAGATACATCTTTAGATCCGATTCCGGTCAACGTACAGGGGGTTTTATCCCTTGTTGATACAGATACAGAGATGGGCGGATTCCAGTGTATTCCGGAATTGTACAGAGATTTTGATGAGTGGGTCAAGACACAGCCGGCTGACAGAGACCCGCACAAACCTGATACAACAGGCTATACTCCTACGAAAGTAGTGACAAAAGCAGGCGATTTGCTCATTTTCAATAGCATGCAGCCACACGGCATCCGTCCAAACCACTCATCAAAGCCGCGTCTTGCCCAATATATCTCGATGTTCCCGGCACAGGAGCATAACGAGGCGCTGCGTCAAACGAGAATCTCGTCTTGGAGCGAAAGAATCCCGCCAAGCGGCAAGGCATTTCCTGGAGATCCGCGAAACTGGGAACAAACCAAGTATAATCGTGCTGTCCTGACCGAGTTAGGAGAAAAATTATTAGGATTCAGAAAGTGGTAAAAAATTATGTCATAATGTATTAAGGTAGGGGTTGCTGCGGCAGCTCCTTTTCGTTTTTTCAATTCATCTGGATAGCGAGCGGGATAAGGAGTAGTTGGAGCTGGAAAACGTATCACAATTTTTTGATGTATTTTCCGTATTATTCTATAATTCAAATGTAGATTAAAAACCAAACAGCAGAGATACATACACAGAGTTTATTAAAATAAACATTTATATCTGTTTATTGCGTGCGCAGAGTCGGAGATAACGAAGCATTTATCTTTTTCGCTATCTGCTATTTTGTTGTTATCCATATTATGTGTTTTAACAGAGCTGTAGAATAATGAGTTTATTAGGAGATTAAAAATGAAAGTCATCATAGCTGAAAAACCAGACCAAGGGGCGAAACTAGCCGCTCCTTTTCAAATGAAACGACATAAAGAATATATTGAAATTTTGCCCCATGCCTTGTTCCCGAAAGGAGCATATGTGACATGGGCAATCGGACATTTATGTGAGCTGAAGCAGCCGGAGGAATATAAAGCGGAATGGAAGCGCTGGTCGATGAACGCACTGCCGATGATTCCGGATTCCTTTCAATTTAAGGTAACAAGGGCGAAAGCAAAGCAGTACAACGTCGTCAAAGAGTTGCTAAAAAGACCGGAAGTAAGCGAGATTATCATCGCAGGCGATGCGGGGCGCGAAGGTGAACTGATTGTCCGGACCATCATTCAGCTAAGCGGTGCCCGCAAGCCGATGAAACGGCTCTGGATTTCATCTTTAACGGAAAAGGCAGTCAAAGAAGGCTTTGAAAAGCTGCTTGATGAAAAGAAGACGAAGCCGATTTACCACGAAGCATTAAGCCGAGCTTGTGCGGACTGGCTTGTCGGAATGAATGCTTCCCGTGCGTATACGCTGCTTTTGCGCCAAAAAGGAATCGAAGATGTTTTTTCCACAGGCAGGGTCCAAACCCCGACTCTTGCTCTTATTGTAAAAAGGGAGAAAGAAATTGAAAACTTTAAATCAGAACCGTTTTGGGAGATTCTGGCTACGTTTAACATGGACGGGAAAGTATATAAAGGTAAATGGCATAAAGATGGAGAAACACGACTGAATGAAGAAGCGATGGCTCAAAAAATCATGCAGTTTTGTAAAGGGAAGGAGGCAGCAATCGATTCGATCGAGAAGGAACGAAAAGAATTTCAGCCCCCGTTTCTGTTCAACTTATCCTCCTTGCAAGCGACAGCCAACAAAATGTTCAAGTTCTCTCCGCAAAAGACGCTTGAAATCGCTCAAAAATTATATGTGAAAGGCATCATTTCGTATCCTCGTTCAGATTCGAGCTATGTGACGAGGGAAGAAGCCGCGATGTTTCCGGAGATTTTACAAAAAATCAGTCAGCTGGATGAGTTTAAATCATACTTTCCGCTGCCTTTTCCATCAATTATCAATAATAAACGCTATGTAAATGAAAAGAAGGTAACAGACCACTATGCCATCATTCCGACCGAGCAAGTGACAGATCCGGCAAAAATGTCGGCAGAGGAACAGAAAATATATACGTTGATTGTTCAAAGGTTAATCGCCGCCCATTATGATAAAGCGATCTTTGATTATACAACAATCCACACATTGGTTGAGGGCAGAGCTACGTTTCTTTCTAAAGGAAAAGAGCAAATACAAGAAGGGTGGCGGAAAGTCATATATGGCGGCAAGAAAGAGAAAGATCAAGAGTCCGAAGAGGATGAACAAGATTTGCCTTCGCTGCAAGAGAGCGAAAAAGGAATTGTTCAAGAAGCGGAGGTAAAGGCCGGTAAAACACAGCCTCCAAAACGTTACACTGAAGGTCAATTGATTACGCTCATGAAAACGGCTGGTAAACATTTGGAAGACGGAGAGCTGATAAAAGTGCTGAACCAAACCGAAGGATTGGGAACAGAGGCAACACGGGCAGGGATTATTGGGGTGTTAAAAGACAGGAAATACATTGATGTAAAAAAGAATCAAGTATTTGCGACCAATAAAGGCAAGGTGCTTATTGAATCAATAGGTACAAGCATTTTGGCATCGCCGGAAATGACGGCCAAGTGGGAGCAGCGCCTTCATGAAATCGGAGAAGGAAAGGCCTCTCCTACAGAATTCATGGAGCAGGCGAAGAAATTGTCCACTAAATTGATTGAAGATGCGACGGCTCAAAGTGCAACCTGGTCTTTCGATGGGTTTGACCTCAGCGAATTTAAAAAACAAAAAGGCGGGAAAAAGGGGAAAACGACCGGAACAAAAGTCGGGAAATGCAAAAAGTGCGAAGGGGATGTCGTGGATAAAGGCACATTTTACGGATGCGCCAATTATTCTGCTACAAAGTGTGATTTTACGATTTCTAAAAAGATTTTAGGAAAAACGATTTCACAAGCGAATATGAAGAAATTGTTTAAAGATGGAAAAACGGATTTGATTAAAGGGTTTAAAAAAGGCGAGAAGACGTTTGATGCGAAACTGGAATGGGCAGAAGACAAAATTAAGTTTTTGTTCAACGATAAGTAAGGCACGTTGTTTGCCAACGGTTTATGTGTAAAGAATGGGGTGTATACAAAAAACGTATACACCCCATTCTTTTATTTACAATGTTTTATATATATTTCAGTGCAGCAAGAAGGTAGTCCCATGTACGAATCGTTTGAACACCGTTTGGAGTAAGCATAAGCGCTGAGATGATTTTCTCTGTCGTTTCGTTTTCCTTTCAGCCTTTGCTTATTTTTCCAACCTGTTGAATGAGATGGTTGAATACATAAACGACCAGCGTGTATCGAACAATAAAGCGAGACAAAAGGAGGAATCAGTGAATGAGTAAAATGGGGTGCGTCGGGGGACAGGGAGAGAACAGCTTGAAATGGTGGCAGCTATCCTTAATCGGAGTAGGCTGTATTATCGGAACGGGTTATTTCCTCGGATCAAGCATAGCCATAAAAATGACGGGGCCTGCCGTCGTTCTATCTTTTATGTTAGCTGCTATCGGTACATATTTTGTATTTGATGCGCTTGCCAAAATGACTGCTTCCGATCCGCAGAAGGGCTCTTTTTGTGCTTATGCGAAAAAGGCATATGGCCGTTGGGCCGGGTTTAGCTGCGGATGGGTATATTGGAGTTCAGAAATATTAATTATCGGAAGCCAGTTGACGGCACTGTCCATTTTTTCGCGGTTTTGGTTTCCGAATCTGCCGCTATGGGTATTTGCGGCTGGATATGCCGTACTGGGTCTTATAGTCGTATTGGCAGGCACAAAAGGATTTGAGCGGGTAGAAAACTTATTTGCCATTATAAAAGTGTCAGCCATTCTTATGTTTATCATTATTGCACTTCTGGCTCTTTTTGGAGTTCTTGATGGAAGAGAGCCTGATCTAAAAATCCCCGATACTGCCCATGAGCTTTTTTCGCGTGGCTTTAAAGGTTTTTTGTCTTCTCTTATTTATGCATTTTACGCTTTTGGGGGTATTGAGATTATGGCATTAATGGCCATCAATCTTCAAAACAAAGAAGATGCGCCGAAATCAGGAAAAATCATGCTGATCCTTCTGACGATTATTTACGTTTTGTCCATAGGGCTGGCAGTAGTTATGGTTTCATGGCGTTCTTTCAATACGAAAGAAAGTCCATTTGTCATTGCATTGGAACCATACAATCTGGATTTTTTCCCTCATGTTTTTAATGGTGCATTAATTATTGCGGGCTTTTCCACAATGGCTGCTTCTTTATTTGCGGTAACGAGCCTTCTCGTTACGTTGGCTGAAGAAGGCGATGCCCCATCGTTTTTCGCTAAAAAGAAAAAAACAAGTCAAAGAGAAACGGGCAAGGAGAGACCGCCATGGCCGGCAATAGGGCTCGCAGCGGCAGGGCTTGCCTCTTCTGTTGTTTTGGCTTTGTTAATACCGGGAAAAATTTATGAATATATGACGACAGCGGCAGGACTTATGCTGTTATATAACTGGTTCTTTATTTTGTTGTCTTCAGGCAGGCTGCTTCAGCTAACAAACTGGGATAAAGCAAAACGCATTTTAGGCATGATGTTGATAACGCTTGCAGTCAGCGGCACTTTATTACAAAAAACAAGCCGTCCGGGATTTTGGGTAAGCCTTTTATTTGTTGTCATTATTGGCTTGGTCGTTTTTAAAATGCAGGCTGTCTGGAAGAAAGCGGAACGTTAATATAGCTTCCTGCCTGTTTTTGAAACGGCAAAAGGGAAGAGAGAACGGCAGGTGTCTGTCTTTTCTACTGTACCAATACTTTAACGGCCTGCAAGCCAAAGTAAAATCCGAATGCAATCAAGGAAAGGCCGGAAAAGAGGGAAATGGCCGTAAGGAGTTTAGCGGTTAACATTCTGCGGAATCCGCTTGCCACACTTGCCATTGTTATATCCCATGTGAGAATCCCGATCAATATCGCTGTGCTGTACAAAGCAAGCTGACTGGTACCGTAAGATGAAGCGGTTTTAGCGAGAACAGATCCGTAAATGCCGAGCCAAAAGAGAATCGTTAAAGGATTGGAGATGGACATGAAAAAACCAGAAAGAAATGACTTAAAATGGGAGTCGTCTCTTCTTTTGCTGTCTGTTTCAATTTGGCCGGCCTTCAATAAACTTTCTATGCCTGTATAGGTCAATACGAAACAGCCAAAAAGCCAGAGAAAAGTTTGCATAAAGGGGGTGTCAAGGAACCGGACGACACCTAAATATACAACCATCATATATATGGCGTCCGCAGCCACAGCTCCCAGCCCGAATATCCATGCATGCAGAAAGCCTTTACGAATGCCTTTATCGAGTTGAGCGGCATTTACAGGTCCAATTGGTGCCGCCAATGATAAACCTAGAAAGATATAGCTTAAAAATACACTCATGAGTATAACCCCCGTCTTACTTTTCATTTGATTAAACCAAAACTGCTCGTACATTCTATTCAGAGCGATGGAGTTGTACGACTGAAAATTGAAGTGGTCCCGCTCCGATAGACAATAAGCCCTGCTTTTAAAGGAATAGTAAACAGTGAATTTGGGAATTCTAAGCGTATGAAAATCCGGGAAAATTAATGAATGAGGATAGGAGAATGGACGAATATGGAGCAAAACCAAGAGTTTCAGCAAGCGATCCATGCAGTAGAAGAAGCGGATGATGCTGTAGGGCACCTTCAGGCCAATGTAACTCCAAGGGGGATGCAAAGGGCACAGCTGCAATTGCAACTCGCACAAGAGGCATTGCATCAAGCACAATCTCATGATATGGATGAAGAACAGGAAAAAAGATTAAAAAGAGCGAAAGAACATCTCAGGCATTTGCAAGAAGCACAACAAGCCATTCAACAATATGATTAATATCGATGAAATATGATAGAATAACAGAGGTTAATTTTACAGAAAAAAGAGGTCTTTGTTATGCTTTATATCATATTGGTTTTTTTGGGTGCATGCAGCTATGGCATTTTATCTACTTTCGTGAAATTGGCGTATGCAAAAGGGTTTATAGCGAGTGAGGTCATTGGGAGCCAACTTTTTTTGGGCTGTTTAATGCTTTGGTTCGCGGTCTTGTGTTTTTCTAGAATAAAAGTAAATGGAAAAGCTATTGTGAAGTTGATGCTGGTCGGCTTGACTGTTTGCATGACGAGCATTTTTTACTATATTTCACTTCAAACCATTCCTGCTTCGATCGCGATTGTTCTTTTATTTCAGTTTACGTGGATTGGAGTAGTGTTGGAAGCCGTTGTTGAACGCGCTTTTCCATCACGGGAAAAACTTGTTTCGATTGGAATATTAACGGCAGGGACTCTTCTGGCAGGAGCGGTGTTTGAACATGGTGAAGCCAATTTGGATATAAAAGGCGTTGTGCTTGGGCTTTTATCTGCTTTAACTTTTGCATTATTTATTTTCTTTAGCGGCAGAGTATCAATCCAAATTCCGTCTTTGAATCGAAGTGCGTTCATTGCGACAGGCTCATTCCTTTCTGCCTTTCTTATTTTACGGCCTTCATTTCTTGTCGATGGCACCTTTCAGGAAGGGTTATGGAAGTACGGCTTGCTGCTCGGGTTATTCGGATTGTTCATTCCGACATTATTTTTTGCGATAGGCGTGCCTAAAATCGGATCTGGATTAGGAACGATTTTGGGAGCGGCAGAGCTTCCGATGGCCGTCTTTATGTCAAGCGTTGTATTAGGAGAGACGGTGACGCTGCTTCAATGGATGGGGGTTGTCCTTATTTTGCTCGGTATTGCGTTCCCTCAATGGAAGCTATATTATCAAAAAAAGAGGATGCCTGTTCTTTGAACTAGAGGATGCCTCCTGAAAGGACCCGTCACGAGAATCCAGTAAAACCAAGGATTCAGTGACGGGTCCTTTCGGTAAAGAAATAATTTTTGCGGCCTGCTTATGACTTATGGGAGAGACGCAAGTCCGTGGGGTCTGAAGTCGAAATTTTAAATCAACGGGTTGTAATGGAACAAAAAAAATTATCGTTTGTGAAGGAATTTAGTGCAAAAAGGAGAAATGTATCATTAATAGAGTTTCAGACTTTAATGTATAACTGAAAGCGTTTACTGGTGAAACATGACGAAATGTCACTTATTTTGAAAATTTAGAATATTATGTATTGACATCCCCATTTCTGACCCATATAATCGAGTTAGAAATGGAAAATGATCAGTTGGTTTTTGAAAGGAGGTTTAGGGGCATGCAAATACTGGACACCGTAATTGTTACAGGATATGCAAAAGCTCCACAAGGAACTTCCATGTATGAAATGTATAAGCATGCAGGAATTGTACTAGAGGTGGATCTGAAACAACATAAAATCGTCGGCGCCGAATTCACATTTGTAACAGAGTTAACCAAAAATTATTTTCAAAAACTGCTGATAGGCTACTGTCTCGAGGATGGGGTGGAGCCGTTGATTGAACGCATTCAAAGCTTTTATTTCGCTCCTTCCCAGCAAGCAATCATTGTGGCCCTTCAAGCTGCAGTTCAACGATACTGGGATAATGTGAAGCAAAAGAATACATAACGTTTGGTTATAATAAAGTGGGAGGATAACCTCTTCCCATGGTCTTATTAAAACCGGGCAGACATGAACTCTTTATGAGGAATGTTCGTTACTGTGACATTCTTTATGAAGGATACATGTTTTGCTCGGTTTTTTATGTATCCAAGCTGTTAAACCATAAGAATATGGAGAGGAAGGGAATGGAAGATGAGCAAGCTGATTACATGCGAGGAAGCTGTAAAAAAAATTAAAAGCGGCTCACGAATTATGGTGGGGGGATTTGGCCTTGTAGGATGCCCTCTTAATTTAGTAGCAGCATTGGCTCAAGAAAAAGTGAAAGACTTGGAGATTATTAGTAACAACCTTGGAGAACCGGGAAGAGGGCTTGGCGTATTAGTCAGGCAAAAACAAGTGAAAAAAGCGATAGGTTCCTATTTCACATCCAATCCGGAAGTGGTAAAGGCCTATCAGAATCAAGAATTAGAAGTGGAACTTTTGCCGCAGGGAACGATGTCTGAAGCCATTCGAGCCGGAGGTGCTGGACTCGGAGGGTTTTATACACCGGTCAGCGTCGGAACGAAAATTTCTGAAAACAAAGAAGAGCGCACGCTTAATGGCAAGAAATATGTCCTGCAAGAGCCGCTGAAGGCGAATTTCGCTTTAATTAAAGCGAAAAAAGCGGATCGTCTCGGAAATCTTATCTACAGTAAATCGGCACGAAATTTTAATCCGATGATGGCGACAGCTGCAGAATTAGTCATTGCAGAAGTAGATGAAATCGTGGAAGTCGGCGATATTTCTCCTGAAGAAATTGTGACGCCGCATTTATATGTTGATTTTATTGTAGTGAAGGGAGGTAACTAGCATGGATGTAAAAGGATATATTGCGGCAAGGGCCGCAAAGGAATTAAAGCATGGAGATATCGTCAATTTAGGTATTGGAATTCCTACGCTGGTGGCTGATTACATTCCATCAGATGTGCAAGTTTTTTTACACTCCGAAAATGGGATTCTCGGAGTAGGGCCGACACCAGATGAAGAACACATTGACCGAGACCTTGTCAATGCTGGAAAGCTGCCTGTCACGGTATTAGAGGGTTCCTCCTTTTTTGATAGCGCTTCTTCTTTTGCGATGATTCGCGGAGGTCATGTGAGCGTTTCGATTCTCGGAGTGCTGCAAATTGACGCAAAGGGGCGAATCGCGAACTGGGCCGTACCTGGAAAAAGTGTTCTTGGTGTTGGAGGAGCAATGGATTTATTGGAAGGATCTAAGAAGGTCATCGTGACAACGATGCATACGACAAATAAGGGCGAGTCTAAAATTGTCAAAGAATTGACTTATCCGATTACGTCAGAGCGGGCAGTTGACTTAATTATTACCGACTTAGCAGTATTTGCGGTGAAGGAAGAGGGATTATTTCTTACTGAGCTGGCACCAGGAGTTTCTCTTGAAGAAGTTCAGCAGAAAACGGATGCACCATTTTATGTAGCTGAAACATTCAATAAAAGCAATGAGGTGACAGCATAATGGTTGTAATCGTGAATGCATTCCGGACTCCCATCGGCAAATACGGGGGAGCACTGGCGGATACACTGCCCGAAGAGCTCGTATCTCTTCTTATGAAAAATAATCTTTCATCTTCCGGTCATGGTGCCCATATTGTAGATGAAGTGATCGTCGGTCAAACGAAACAGAGCGCACATGCCCCCAATATTGCGAGGGTGGCTTCATTGAAAGCCCAATTTCCGGAGTCAATTTCCGCTTATACGGTCCATCGCCAATGCGGTTCAGGCATGCAGGCAGTTGTGAACGGAGCGATGTCCATTTTAACGGGGCAGTCGGATGTCGTATTAGCGGGTGGAGTGGAAAGCATGTCACAGGCACCCCATTATACGGTCGGCACAAGGTTTGGCCTAAAGATGGGAGATATGACGCTCTATGATTCCAATACCGAAAGTCAGCCGAAATCGCAGCCTGAGGACATATACGGACATTTTACGATGGGGCAAACAGCTGAGTGGCTGGCTGAAAAATATAACATCAGCCGCAGTGAACAAGACGAATTTGCCTATGCGAGCCAACTGAAAACGAAACGAGCGATTGAACTCGGTCTGTTTGAAGATGAAATCATTCCGGTTCCGGTAAAAGAAGGAAAAAAGGGAATTAGTCATTTTGCGATCGATGAACATCCAAGGTTGACGGACATTGAAACATTAGCAACACTAAGGCCGGTGTTTCAAAAGGATGGAACGGTAACAGCAGGAAACTCCTCTGGCAGAAATGACGGTGCATCGATGCTGCTGTTGATGTCCGAAGAAAAGGCGAAACAGCTTGGAGTTGTTCCAATGGCAAGAATTCGTTCCTTTGCCGCGACGGGTGTATCGCCGAAAGAGATGGGAATCGGGCCGGTGCCTGCTTCTCAAATAGCATTGAAAAAAGCGGGACTTCGTTTAGAAGATATCGATTTGATTGAATTGAATGAAGCGTTCGCTGCCCAAAGCCTTGCCTGCTTAAAAGAGTGGGGCTTGAAAGGGGATAATGTGAATGTCAACGGAGGGGCGATTGCCTTAGGGCATCCGCTGGGGTGTTCAGGGGCAAGAATCGTGACGACGTTATGTCACGAGCTTGAAAAACAAAAGCGGCAATACGGTCTTGCGACGATTTGTGTGGCGGGCGGATTAGGAATGGCGATGGTGGTGGAAAGATGGACGGAATAAAAAAAGACTATGTATTTCATCGTGATTTCAAAAAAGAGTACCCGATCATCACACATGGGGAAGGAGTCTACCTTGTGGATGAGGAAGGGAAAAAATACTTGGATGCTTGCTCCGGGGCCGTTGCAGCGAATTTAGGCCATGGGATTGCTTCTATTGGAGAAGCGATGGCAGAGCAAGCCAAAAAAGCGGCTTTTGTCCATACAATGCGCTTCGAAACAAAAGCACTGCATGAACTGGCTGAAAAAATCGGGAAAATGGCTCCAAGCCGTTTAAACAAAGTTTATTTTACAACCGGAGGTTCAGAGGCAAATGAAAGTGCTTTGAAGCTGGCAAGACAATATCATAGAGATGCCGGAAAGCCGCAAAAGCACCTGGTAATCGGGCGCTGGCAATCTTATCACGGAAATACAATCGGCTCTTTATCAGCAGGGGGAGACGTAAAAAGAAGACATGTATACACTCCCAATCTTTTAAACTATGCCCATGTGTATTCTCCGTACTGTCACCGATGTCCATATAACCGTCAACAAGATGATTGCCTGGCGAAGCAAAACTGGACGTGTGTGACGGATATTGAACGAGTCATTTTAGAACTTGGTCCTGAGAATGTGTCGGCATTCATCGCCGAGCCGATTGTCGGAAGCCAACAAGGCGCGGTGCCGCCGCCGCCCGGGTATTTCGAAAAGGTTCGTGAGCTGTGTGACCGTTATGACATTATCTTGATTATCGATGAAGTCATGACGGGATTTGGCCGCACCGGTACGAACTTCGCAACCGAACAAATTGGAATCGAAGCAGATATCATCACGTTCGGAAAAGGGGTTTCCGCTGGCTATGCCCCGCTTGCCGGAATGATTGTCCATGACCGGTTAATTGATGGACTCACTCAAAACAGCGACGGAAAATTCGTCCACGGCTACACATACAGCGGGCATCCCGTGGCTGTCGCTGCCGGTCTTGCCGCATTGGATGTGTATGAGCATGAGCGGGTGCTTGAAAACGTAAAGGAGCAAGGAAACTACCTGTTCGACCGGCTTTTAGAGCTGAAGAAAAAACATTCCTATATATCCGATGTCCGAGGAAGAGGGCTTTTAATCGGAATCGAGCTTGTGAAAGATCGCGAATGCGATGAGCTGTTTGATCCATCTGAAAAAGCCGCTGAAACGTTGAATGCTATTGCAATGGAGCTTGGAGCGGTTTTTTACCCGGGTACCGGCTCAATTGATGGAATAAAGGGAGAACACCTCATCATCAGTCCTCCTTTAACTGTTACCAAACCGGAATTAGATGAGATTGTGAGAATGCTGGACGAATCGCTGATCTTATTTAAAGGTCGCTTAAGAAAGGATGAGACATATGAAATTACAAAATAAAACAGAAGAAATCAGAGAAAAAGCGCGTAAACATTTATCGCCTGTCATGACGAGAGTAACGGAACTTGTGATTGATAAGGCACACGGTGCCAAGTTTTGGACGACAGATGGCAATGAATATATCGATTTCGTTTCAGGAGTGGCTGTTAATGCGGTCGGTCATACGAACGAAAAAATGGTTGAAGCGATTAAAAAACAAGCAGAAAACCTGATTCATCTTGGATTGAACTACGGATATTATGAAACGGCAGCTAATTTGGCCGAAAAGCTTGCACAAATTACACCGGGAAATTTGGATACAGTCTTTTTCTCCAATTCAGGTGCTGAAGCGATTGACGGTGCATTAAAATTAGCGAAAGCAGCTACAGGCAGACCGGCCATCATCGCATTTGAAGGATCGTTCCACGGCCGGACGCTGGGAGCAACGGCCATCACGGCATCAAGCTCGAAATACCGCCGTTATTATGAACCGATTTTAGGTGAAGTGCACCACGTTCCATACCCGTACCCGAGCCAATTGAAAAACATTCAAGAAGATGACGTGGAAGAGTATTGTTTAAATCAGCTTCAAAAATTGTTTGATTTACGAGTGGATCCTTCCCGTGTCGCAGCCATCATCATTGAGCCGGTCATGGGTGAAGGAGGCTATTATCCAGCACCGCCAAGTTTCTTGCAGGCGTTAAGAAAAATAACGGAAGAACATGGCATTTTGCTTATTTTCGATGAAGTACAAACAGGATTTGGCCGTACAGGCAAAATGTTCGCGGCAGAGCATGCGAATGTGACTCCGGATATTTTAGTGCTGGCAAAAGCGCTTTCAGGAGGAATGCCTCTTGGTGCCATCGTGGCAAGCCGTGAGCTTCATGAAAAATGGCCGACGGCAGGCCATGGTTCTACATTTGGCGGGAATCCGATTTCCTGCGCGGCTGCCTTGGCGAATATTGAAGTGATCGAAGAAGAAAAATTGGTTGAACGAAGCGCCCGACTCGGTGCGGAGATTGTCGGCCGCCTTCAACAATCGGTCGGACATTTACCGGGTATTGTAGAGGTACGCGGAGTAGGGATGATGATCGGAATCGAATTTGATCAGCAGTCTGCCGCTTCATTCGTGCCGAAAATTAAAGCGAAGGCATTGGAGAATGGCTTGCTGATTATGAACTGCGGCGTCAGCGGTCAAACGATTCGTTTAATGCTGCCGCTGAATATTCAAGAAGATGTGTTGGATAAAGGATTAACGATTTTAGAAGATGTCATGTCAGAAACGATATCAGGGAACTAAATGACGTTTCCCTGAAATTAGGAAGAAAAGGAGGCCGCATTTATGTCTAATCAAATCAAAACAGAGATTCTCCAAGGAGATCTTTATATAAATGGAAAATGGGTAAGCGATCCGGACCAGTCTTACTTTGAAAGTTTAAATCCGGCGACGGGGGAGCTGGTCGGCACATGTGCAGCTGCCACAGTGGAGCAAGTGAACGAAGCGGTAGCAAAAGCGAATGAGGCGTATGCACAATGGAAAAACACGCCGATTCCAGAGCGCGCAGCTTATTTAGCGAAAGCGGCCCAATTGTTTGAAAAACGTAAAGGAGAGCTGGCTCGTGTCATGACGATGGAAATGGGGAAAGTGCTGGCTGAGTCGCTGGGTGAGGTCGGAGTGGTCAGCGCCACTGCTCAATACATGGCAGGAGAGGGAAGACGCCTTTTCGGTGAAACCGTTCCTGCCGGTTTTCCGAATCGAAACGTCAGAATGGTGCGTGAGCCGCTCGGAGTCGTGGCGTGTATTACGCCTTGGAATTTCCCGGTGGCGCTTGCTTCTTATAAAATCTTTTCGGCACTCATTGCAGGAAACACTGTGGTATGGAAGCCGGCTTCGGAAGTCGCGTTATCAGCAAAAATTTTTATCGAAGTGCTCGATGAAGCAGGGTTACCGGCAGGGGTCGTGAACTTAATTACCGGTTCAGGGAGAACGGTGGGCCAAACACTTGCCGAGCATCCTGATGTAAAGGTTATTTCGTTTACCGGTTCAACGGAAGTCGGCCAAACACTGGCTGAAATGAGCAGCAAAACGCTAAAACGCATTTCGCTGGAATTAGGCGGAAAAAATGCAGTCATCGTGCTGAAAGATGCGGACTTAGATAAAGCGGCTGACGGAATTGTCAAATCTGCATTTACGACAACAGGACAGCGCTGTACAGCAGCAAGCCGGGTAATCGTCGAGCGTTCGGTCAAGGAGCCGCTTGTCCAAAAAATTGTACAGCTAACGAAAGCTATGAAAATAGGAAACGGCCTTGAAGAAGGGAACCAAGTTGGCCCTCTCGTGAATGAAGAACAGCTTCATACCGTAGAAAAGTACGTAGAAACCGCAATTGGAGAAGGCGGAAAAGTGGTATCAGGCGGTCAGCGTGTCAAAGAATTGGGCGGCTATTATTATGAGCCGACCATTATTGAAAATGTGAAACGTAACCATACAATTGCACAGGAAGAAATATTCGGTCCGGTTCTTGCAATTATTGAAGTAGATTCATATGAAGAAGCGATGGAAGTGAATAATGGTACGATTTACGGACTATCCACTTCTATTTATACAGAGAGCCTTCATTATGCCAACCGTGCTGCAGCAGAGGCTGTAAGTGGACTTGTCTATATCAATAACGGCACGTCCAATGCCGAAATGGGTGTCGCATTCGGCGGTATGAAAATGTCAGGAAACGGTCACCGAGAAGTGTCCCATCACGCATTTGATGTCATGACAGAGTGGAAGTCGATTTATACGAACTATTGATGATTGATGCAAAATGTGTGTTCAAAAAGGGCTGAATCAAGGAAGACGTCCTTTTTGAACAGCCACAAGGGGTGATCGCATGAAGAGTTATCGTATCGGTATAGCATTCTTTTACCATGAATCCCACAGTTTCAGTCCGATGAAAACGGAAATCGAACAGTTCCGAAATGAAGGCTATTTCATAGGCGATGAGATTTATGATGCCTATACAGGAACGAAAACGGAAGTGGGTGGGTTTTTGGATGTGCTGAGGCAAGAAGAGGATGTCGAAATCGTACCGCTTCTTTGTGCCGCTGCCATTCCATCGGGTGTCGTATCTACGGAGGCATATACCATCATAGAAGAACAAATGCTGCAATCCATTCGGGAGGCAGGAAGGCTGGATGGTTTATTGCTCGCCCTTCATGGAGCGATGGTCGTCGAGCACCTCTTTGATCCTGAAGAGCATTTGCTGGGAAAAATTCGCGGGCTCATCGGTCCAGATGTCCCGATTGCAACCACTCTAGATATGCACGCGAATTTAAGTGAAAAAATGATTGATTACACACCGCTTCATTTTGGATTTAAAACATATCCGCATGTTGATATGTATGAGCAAGGCGTTCACGCCGCGGCCGCTTTATTGAAGCAATTAAAAGAGGGGGTAAAGTATTACGCTTCTTTTGAAAAATTGCCGATGATGCCGCCTTCGATCAACATGAGAACGGCAGAAGGACCGATGCATAAAATGATAGAGTGGGCGAAACAAGCTGAACAAGAAGAGGGCATCTGTAATGTGTCCGTCTTCGGCGGGTTTCCATACTCGGATATTCCGATGGTTGGAGCGAGTGTACTTGTGATTGCGCTCGACTCGCAAAAAGGAGAAGAAACAGCCCGAAAGATGGCATCCTTGTTTTGGAATGTAAGAGAAGAATTTATCATGGATTTGCCGGATGTAAGAGAAGGCCTGAATTTGGCGATGTCGATTGCAGATGACAAGCCAGTCGTGCTTGCCGACATCTCGGATAATCCGTTAAGCTGCGGCAGCGGGGATACGACAGAACTGCTGCGGGAAATGGTGAGGATAAACATTCCGAACTCGCTGTTTGGGGGGCTTTACGATCCGGAATCGATTGAGGTTTGCCGCCAGGCGGGAGCCGGAAATAAGGTTTCACTGGCCCTTGGGGGAAAAATATCGCCTGAGTTTGGGGAGCCGGTTTGTGTCGAAGCGACGGTTGTGGCCCTGTCAGACGGTGTATTTCACAATTCAGGACCGTTCAATCAGCATTTGAGGGTTGATTTAAAAGGAGCGGCACATATTCGTGTCGGCGAAATGGATGTTTTGCTTATCGGGAGGCCGATGTCAGCTAATGATCCGGAAATGTTCCGTCACATCGGTCTTGAGCCGTCGACGAAAAGAATTCTTGGACTCAAGGCAAAAAACCATTTTCGGGCAGCCTTTGAACCGATTGTCGGACGCATCATTTATGTGGATGCGCCCGGTGTGGCGTCGAATCGTTTAACGACGTTTACATATCGTTACATTCCAACACCGATATGGCCGTTAGATGACATTGACTACAAGGTAAAACAGAGGAGGAAAGAAAAATGGAAACAGTGAACAAATCCTATTATGTCGAAGTGCCGACCTCATTGAGCCCAGAACAGCAAAAAATGATGATGGAACTTGAAAAAGACGCGTTTCCAGGGTTAGGAGCGATTGATGAGCAGACACTTGTTCCGTTGGTCCGGTATGGAAAAATCATTCAATATCGGCAGCAAAATGATCCAAGGCCAATCGCTATTTGTGAATTAATGAGAGATTACCATGATATTCACAAAGCCTATATTTTCGGCTATTATGTCCGCTCAGACCAGCAAGGAAAGGGAATTGGAAAATTATTTCTCGATGAAATCTTTCCCATTTTAAAGAAAGACGGATTTAAGAAAGTTTGTTTGACAGTCAGCACAAAAAATACTGCCGCAGTCAAGTTATATGAAAAAGCTGGATTTGCAGTGAAAGAGACAAGAGTCAATGAGTTTGGCCAGGGAGAAGATCGCTATTATATGGAGTACTCTATTTCATAATGAGTTGTTTTATAGAGGATATTCAATAAGGGGAGAAAAGATTTAAAACGGTCAATCAAAAAATAAAAACATTTTGGAGGGGTATGTAATGAGAAACAATTTATACAAACCAAAAAGACATTGGAAAGAGTTCGAGCTTTGGAAGGACGTAACGGAAGAGCAGTGGAATGACTGGGTTTGGCAATTGACGAATACCATCAAAAGCTTGGAAGAGTTAAAGCAAGTCGTCAATTTAACACCGGAGGAAGAAGAAGGCGTTAAAATTTCCACAAAAACAATCCCATTAAACATCACGCCGTATTATGCATGGCTAATGGATGCGGACGATCCAAGATGTCCGGTTCGCATGCAGTCCGTACCGATTTCACAAGAACTGCACAAAACGCGATACGATTTAGAGGATCCGCTTCATGAAGATGAAGATTCTCCGGTACCTGGCTTAACACATCGTTATCCAGACCGCGTGTTGTTCCTGGTGACAAACCAATGTTCAATGTATTGCCGTTACTGTACAAGAAGACGATTCTCCGGTCAAATCGGAATGGGTGTACCGAAAAAACAACTGGACACGGCGATCAACTACATCGCTTCTAACCCGCAAATTCGCGACGTCTTAATTTCTGGAGGAGACGGTCTCCTTATTAATGACAATATTTTAGAATATATCTTAAAGAACTTGCGTGAAATTCCGCATGTGGAAATTATCCGCATCGGTACGAGAGCACCTGTCGTGTTCCCGCAGCGTATTACCGAAAACCTTTGTAACATCTTGAAAAAGTACCATCCAGTTTGGTTGAATACGCATTTCAATACATCCATCGAAATTACCGAAGAATCAAAACGCGCATGTGAAATGCTGGCAAATGCGGGTGTACCGGTCGGTAACCAGGCGGTTATTTTAGCGGGTATCAATGACAGTGTACCAATCATGAAACAGCTTATGCATGATCTTGTCAAAATTCGCGTTCGTCCATATTACATTTACCAATGTGATTTATCGGAAGGAATTGGCCATTTCCGCGCACCAATCAGCAAAGGATTGGAAATCATGGAAGGACTTCGCGGTCACACATCCGGCTACGCTGTGCCGACGTTCATTGTCGATGCGCCTGGAGGGGGCGGTAAAATTCCGTTACAACCTAACTACATCATTTCTCAAAGTGCAAATAAGGTTGTACTGCGTAACTTTGAAGGTGTGATTACCTCTTATCCGGAGCCGCAAAATTATCAGCCGGGCAGCGCGGAAGACTACTACAAAAAGGTGTATCCAGAAGTATTTGAAAAATTTGAAAGCAATGGTGTCCTTTCTATTATCGACGATACGAAATTCAATCTTACTCCGGAAGGCTTGAAGCGTTTAGATCGCCGTAAAACATATACTCAAAATCCGGAGCACAGCTCTTTAAAGGATAAGCGCGACAAACGCGATGAATTAAAAGAGAAAAAATTCCAGGCGCAAATGAGTAAGTACGAAACAGCAGGAGCGAAGGAGGAATAATGGTGACTTGTCAATGGTGCGAATCTGATACGGCGCGTGAAACGAGCAGCACGGTTTATTGGGAGCTTCCGGACGGAACGAAAGCGATTGAAATTCAGGACACACCATCCATTCATTGTTTGGAATGCGGAATGACGTATCAAACGGATGAAACGGTCAAAGAAATTGAGGACCAGCTGTTTTTAATCGATACAACAAAGCTCGGAAAAAGTGTGACGCATGAAGCCCTTATGGCTGCGCCGCGTTTATTGAAGCGTAACTATTTTGATTTTTCAACGTAAGCGAAAATGAAGGAAGCTGGGATTGAAGAGTGTATGGTGCACCTTCAATCCCAGCTTTTTTTATGAAACTTTCCAGCCCGTTCGTTCGTAAAGTAATCAAGAAATACATAGAAAGGAAGCATAGAATATGACTGTGTTAAAAAAGAATACTGCGGGAATTATCGCGCTTTTGCTATTATTGGCGAGCAAGCTGAAGTGGGTTCTTGCACTCTTTAAGTTTGCGAAGCTATCAACTTTAGTTTCGATGCTCATATCTTTTGGTGCATATGCCATGCTTTACGGTTGGAAATTCGGGATAGCCCTCATTTATCTTTTATTCGTTCATGAGATGGGTCACTTGGTTGCGGCGAAGAGAAAAGGCATCGCAACTTCTCCAGCTGTATTTATTCCGTTCATGGGAGCGGTAATTGGCATGAAGGAATTGCCGAAAAATGCAAAAGATGAAGCGTACATTGCGTATGGAGGGCCGCTGTTTGGTTTATTGTCCTTTTTGCCTGCGGTCCCCCTGTATTTATGGACACACGATCCTTTTTGGGGAATGGTCGTCGGATTGGGGGCATTGTTGAACTTGTTTAACCTTCTCCCTGTTTCTCCGCTTGATGGAGGCCGGATTGTCACCGTGTTGTCTACGAAAATATGGTTTGTTGGACTTCTTGCTTTGATTCCGCTCATGATTATCGATCCGAGCGCGATTTTGGTATTGATTTTTATCATCGGGCTTATTACATGGTGGCAGCGCGTACGGGAAAACTATGAACTTTCCGTCACAAAAGGAGAGCTGTCCATTTTGGAAGAGGCGCAATCGGTTTATGGATCGATGGAAGAGAATAAAAGTGTATATGAACCGATTCGTTCTGCCGAGTGGAGCGAATACAAAGAACGAATGGCAACTGCTTATCGATTAAAAGGAAAGCAGGTTCTACTCAAATCTGAAGAGACGAAATCCTTTTATTTTCCTTTCCTCCAGGATGACAAGAAAAAAGAAAAAGCGCTTTTGCAGTTCCAGAAAGAACAGTATCAGCGATTGGTCCGTGTATTGGAGAACGAGGACGAATGGGATAAAGATTATGAAGAGCTAAGCCATATCCAAAAAGAGATTGAAGAGAGAGAGAAAAAAGTTGAAAAGCTAAAAACATATTATTTAACAACGACAAAAGAAAAATGGCTCGGTTTGGCTGCCTACTTATTACTGCTCGTTGTATTGGGAGGATTTTATCTGTTCGGTACCAATATTATGAGTGAAATAGGCCCATTCATCAGTTGACGGTCCATATTTTTTCTTCTTTACAATGGAAATGAATCATAAAGATACTTTGCCGCTTTCTTACATCTTAGTGGCAATCTTTTCAAATGGCTGTTCCCTATGCCTTGAATATGCAACAACATTTTTTTCTGAAAGGACCCGTCACTGAAAATCCTTCATTTTATTGGATCGTGATGACGGGTCCTTCAGGAGGGTGACGAAAAGGTTTTTTAAACCTTTTCGTCACCCTCTTAGTTCAGTTTTATCGTTTTGATCTTTGTTGTGCTTGTTGCCCTTGCTGTTGTCCCCGCTTGTGATTTCCGCACCCATCTCTACTAGTTGATGCTGTAATTTCGGGTTGCTTTGATTCTGGCTTCCGCGGTTATATTTTTTCGTCATGATGAACTCACTCCTCTTCGAAGGTTGGCAAAGAATCTAAATTGTTTGAGCGATCACTGTCAGGATTGCTGCGAATATACGTTTCACCGTCTTTGCCGGTAAACGTATTGACACCTTCAATCATTCCCGACTGTACTTGCTGGAGAGCTTCTTCGTACGTTAAAATGCGTCCTGATGATGTTTTAAATTCCTTCAAATCACCGTCAGCATTTTTTCGAACGGCAATAAATGTTTCTTTTGTATCCATAAAGAGTGATCCCTCCTTTTCAACGTTAGGTTGAGATTCTCCGCCTTAAATTATGCATGAAAAGGATTTAGAGGGACTGAGGCGAATACACTACATGGAAAGGAGAGATAGACAATGAGCAATTTCGAGTGGCATGAAGAAGCAAGGAAACAATGGGATGACCGAGCGGGCTTTTGGAATAAAAACAGCGAGGAAATGTGGATAGAAGGAAGCAGAAAAACAATTATTCCGTTTTTGGAACCATACATAGAAAAAGGAAGTTTTATTGTGGATGCAGGATGCGGCGACGGCCTCGGGTCTTATTTATTGGCAAAGAAAGGTTATCGTGTCACAGGCGTCGATTTATCGAATGAGATGATTGAAAAGGCGAAGGCAAGAACTGATCTAGATTCCTTAACGTTTGTACAAGGAGATTTGACGAACCTTCCGTTAGAAGAAAAGTCCGCAGATGCGGTCATGGCCATCAACTCATTGGAATGGACGGAAAAACCGATTGATGCTTTGAATGAATTAAAGCGAATCGTAAAAGATAAAGGACATGCCTGTGTGGGCATATTAGGTCCCACTGCACATCCTCGTGTGAACAGCTACCGCCGTCTTTATGCAGAAAAGGTCATCATGAACACGATGATGCCGTGGGAGTTTGAGCAGCTGGCAATGGAAAACGGATGGACAGTTAGGGATGGCCACGGCGTTTATAAACGTGGAGTCAATGAGAAGCTGCTGGGGAGTTTGCCAAAAGAACTGCAGCAATCATTGACGTTCATGTGGGTGTTTATGCTGCAAAAGAAATAAGTTTCATTTAATGGTTTTTATTCTTTGAATTACATGGACAAACTATATAAACAAAAAAGACCACACCTTGATAGATGAGGTGTGGTCGCATTTTTATCTCGTTCTATCGGGCAGTAAGGCTTCGGTGTTTAAAGGTTTTTTAGGGTGAAGAATTTGTTGCGGGATTGCAGCGGTCCTCTCACTCCCAAACGTAAGGAGTTTCTTGATAAACGTAATAGTTCAACCAGTTCATAAACAATAAGTACGCATGGGAGCGCCATGTTTTGATTGGCTTATTGTTGGGGTCATTTTCAGGAAAATAATGTACAGGTGCCTGCGCATCCATGCCTCTTTGGATATCGCGGATATACTCTTGCTGCAATGTTTCAGCATCATACTCCGGATGTCCTGTAATGAAGATGAACCTCTCATCTTTTGACATGACAAGGTATACACCCGCTTCATCGGAATGTGACAGCAGCATCAAGTCAGGATGCTGTTCGATTGCTTCCTTATGGATATCCGTATGACGTGAATGAGGAGAGCAAAACTGATCATCCAATCCGCGCAACAGTTTAATCGGTTCATCAAGCAAGTGATGGCGAAAAACTCCGGAACATTTTTCGGGTAAATCATATTTTTCAATTCCGAAATGATGGTACAGGCCGGCCTGTGCTCCCCAGCAAATATGTAAAGTAGAGGTCACATTCGTTTTTGACCAATCCATGATTTCGGATAGCTCGGGCCAATAGTCGACATGTTCAAAAGGCAGCTGTTCGACAGGTGCGCCTGTAATGATCATGCCGTCATACTTGCGATGTCTAATCTCATTGAAGGTTTTGTAAAACTGATCAAGATGGATTTGACTTGTCGTTTTTGTTTCATGTGTTGCTGGATATAACAATGTAATATTCACCTGAAGAGGCGAGTTTCCTAGTAATCTCAGCAATTGTGTTTCCGTTTTTTCTTTTTCAGGCATTAAGTTAAGAATCACAATATTCAATGGACGGATATCTTGAGAAACGGCTCGAAGATCATCCATGACGAAAATCCGCTCATTTTCTAAAATGGTTTTGGCAGGCAGTTCGCGCGGGATATTAATGGGCACTAGAAAAACCTCCTTCTATACGTAGCGTGTAAAATAATATATCCATTATAAAAATATACAGAAAATTAAGCAATCATGTTTATTTGGAAAATTGATTCTTTTTTGATGTGCCGATTGAAGAATTTGCAAATGATTAGCTGTTTGATTATGCTTCATACATAGAAGAAAAGGAAAAGGAACGATAAAAATGTTTGATCCCATTGTGTTTGATAATTTAAAAGTAGTGATTGAAGGGGAAGTGTATGACCTTGATTTAGAGGGGCATGTGTCGGTCGTAAATCGTGAAGATTACGTCGATCTTGCGCGCTTTTCTCGTGTATACCGCATTTCTTTTCAACAAACGAGTGCGATAGTGGCTTCCTTACTATTAACAACCCATATCGATCATATCCATGCTGAATTATCCGGAAACAAACAAGTAAAACCGGGGTGTTTAATTGAAATTGATTTTGTTTTATCGCAAATGAGTAAGTTTACCGACATACAATATGCGAATTATGAGAAACAACTGAGGGCCATTTGGGGAGCAGATAGAATGATTGAACAGCGAGTCAGTCATCTTATCGGAACAAATGAGTATAAAAATGAAATGAAGATTAAGTTTAACCGCTATATTTATGAAGACCAAGTAGATGACATCATTGAAATGGTTGATTATATGTTGGAGACGATTCAGAAATTTAATCATGGACATGGATAAAGGAAACTTCTATCTGTGTGGATCTTAATGTCTGTTAATATGGAATAAAAGAATGAATACAGATAAGTGACGCCTAAGAGCGTTCTTTTTTGCTTTTTCGTCAAAGCCATTTACAATAGAGGAAAAGGAGCAAGTATGCAGCCGGGCGGATGTTTTTCGGTATGTTTGCTCATGGAAGGAGCAAGAAAAGATGAGCGTCTATTCATATTCTGTTAAGACGATTAAAGGAGAAGAAGTGTCTCTGGAGCAATATAGAGGAAAAGTACTCGTCATGGTCAATACGGCAAGCAAGTGCGGATTCACGCCGCAATATAAAGGTCTTCAAGAATTGTATGAAAAGTATAAAGACCGGGGCGTGGAAATATTGGGCTTTCCTTGCAATCAATTTGGAGGGCAAGAGCCGGGTTCCGAGCAAGAAATTGAATCTTTTTGTGAGCTGAACTATGGGGTGACCTTCCCGATGTTTGCCAAAGTAGATGTCAAGGGCGACCATGCGGATCCGTTATTTACACATTTAGCAAGCGAAGCTCCGGGTCTCCTTGGGTCAAAAGGAATCAAATGGAATTTCACGAAGTTTTTAGTGGATAAAGAGGGAGAAGTCGTAAAACGTTTTGCTCCCCAGACTTCACCGGCTGACCTGGAAAAGGAAATTGAAGCATTGATTTAAAAGAGACAGAGTCCTGTCTCTTTTTAAATTGCTGGCTGCCAGCGGCCAAACCATTATCCGCTATGTCTCCAATAAATGATTCTTTCATGATACAATAACGTTGAACTTTAAAAAGAGAATGAGGTTTGAGCATGAATCATGAAATCATATGGCAAACGGAAAAATGGGTAAAAGAGAAACTTGCTCATGATCATAGCGGCCATGACTGGGAACATATACGAAGAGTGCGGGATAATGCCCTTTATATAGCGAGGCAAGAAGGCGGAGATTCCCTTATCATTGAACTCGCAGCTTTGCTTCATGATGTAGTAGACGATAAAGTGGTCGAGGACGTGGAAGCCGCCTATCAGGAGCTGGAGGAATGGCTGAACGCACAAGGAATCGCTTTTAGAGTGACAGAACAAGTCATACATATTATTTCGACAATGTCTTTTAAAGGAGGAAACCGCCTTCCAATGAGTACACTCGAAGGGAAAATCGTTCAAGATGCGGATCGTCTCGATGCAATTGGGGCAATTGGAATTGCTCGCACATTCATGTATGCCGGTGCAAAAGGGCATTTAATGTATGACAAAGATGTATCAGTACGGGAAACGATGACCGAACAAGAATACCGACAGGGGAAAAGTACGGCGGTTCATCATTTTTATGAAAAGCTATTGAAGCTTAAGGACTTGATGAATACGAATACAGCTAAGCGACTGGCGGGAGAACGCCATGAATACATGGAGCATTTTTTACAACAATTTATGAAAGAATGGAATGGTTGGCAATGAAGATGTTAACGGTAGAAAACGTGACGAAAACATACGGTGAAAAAGAGCTTTTTCAAAATATTACGTTTACGATTTCGGACCAGGAACGCGCCGGTTTAATCGGGGTGAACGGAACCGGTAAAACTACTCTCTTAAAAATCATCGCGGGATTGGAATTTGCCGATTCGGGTGACATAACTCATTCAAAAGATTATCACGTCAGCTACTTGTCACAACAGCCGGAATTCGATGAAAATCTTGCGGTGATCGAGCAAGTATTCAGCGGGGACACCCCTCTGCTCAGGTTATTAAAAGATTATGAGTTTGCTTTATATGATCTGGAACAAGATTCTGTAAATGAAGAATATCAAGAGAGATTATATAAACTCCAGCAAAAAATGGATGTTATGAATGCATGGGAAACCAATTCAAGTGCCCAGGCGGTTTTAACAAAGCTTGGCATTACGAACATGCGCCAAAAGATGGGGGAGCTATCCGGCGGTCAGAAAAAGAGGGTAGCACTTGCCCAAGTATTAATTGAAACACCGGATTTGCTCATTTTGGATGAACCGACGAACCACCTTGATTATGAAACGGTCAAATGGCTGGAGGAATATCTGGCACGCTATCAAGGAGCGCTTCTTCTTGTGACGCATGACCGTTATTTCTTGGACGCGGTGACCAATCGCATTTTCGAGCTGGATAAAGGAACATTGTACAGTTATACAGGGAATTATGGTGCTTTTTTGGAAGCGAAAGCAATCCGGGAGGAGCAAGAGCAAGCGACCCAATCGAAGCTGCACAACTTATACCGAAATGAACTCGCATGGATCCGCCGCGGAGCCAAGGCGCGAACCACAAAGCAAAAAGCGAGAATTCAGCGCTTTGAACAATTAGAAACGAAGCTTGATAAATCCCAATCTGAAAAGTTAGATATGAGTCTGGCAGGAAGCCGATTAGGAAAGCAAGTGTTCGAGTTTAAAGAAGTATATAAATCTTATGATGAGAAGGTCATTTTAAGAGACTTTACCCATATCGTGAAAAAAAGTGACCGTATTGGGATTGTCGGCTCCAATGGCAGCGGAAAATCAACCCTGTTGAACATGATTGCAGGCCGCATCCATCCGGACAGCGGGGAGGTCGAGACAGGGCAGACGGTTAAAATCGCGTACTACACACAAGAAAATGATGACATGAATTTGAACCAGCGCATGATTGACTACATTAAAGAATCGGCGGAAGTCATTCATACAACAGATGGGAAAACGTTGTCGGCCTCACAAATGCTTGAACGTTTTCTGTTTCCGTCTCATACACATGGGACACCGCTTCGTAAACTGTCAGGGGGAGAAAAACGACGTCTCTATCTATTGAAATTGTTGATGACGGCGCCGAACGTTCTTTTACTGGATGAGCCGACGAATGATCTGGATACGCAGACGTTAACGGTATTGGAAGATTATTTGGAGGAATTTCCGGGTGTTGTATTGACGGTTTCACATGATCGGTACTTTTTGGATAAAGTAGCGGATTATTTGTTGGTGTTTGAGGGGAATGGCGCGGTCTCGACGTATTTTGGCGCCTATACCGATTATTTGGAAGATAGGCTTCAAAAGCAGGCAAAAACCGAAGCGATGCCAAAAGTGAAGGAAGAGAAACCACAGCAGGCAGACAAGCCGAAAAAACGAAAATTGTCTTATAATGAGCAGCGTGAGTGGGATGAAATCGAAGACAAAATCGCGGCGCTGGAGGAAAAGCTCGAACAAATTGCTGCCGATATCGAAGCATCGGGAAGCAACTATGAAAAAGCGCATAACTTAACGCTTGAACAAGAACAAACGAATGAAGAATTGAACAAAATGATGGATCGCTGGGCAGAATTGTCTGAAATTGTGGAAGAAATGCAGAGCTGATCCATAAGTTAACATCCCTATCTTTCGTGTTTTACGGATGTCCGAAATCAACATGCTTTTGTTGTGAGCGGACATCCTTTTTTAATAGGCAAGGTTTTAAATGCAGAGATGTTCAGTTCCAGCTTGTAGCGTATGAAGGGGCTGGACAGGGTGTTTGCGCTTTTCTTTAATCACCGTGTTAGACTTGAAATTTTGATATATGCTACAATTTATTAATCATAAGAGAAAAGGAGACGTCAGCATGAAAATTAAATCCATTGAGCCGACTCCGAGTCCAAATACAATGAAAATTAATTTAGACGAAGAATTATCCGGCGGTAAAAGCAACAATTATAATGAAAAAAACGCCGAGGGAGCTCCTCCCGTCATTCAAGATATTTTAAAGATTGAAGGCGTAAAAGGCGTTTACCACGTCGCTGATTTTTTAGCGGTAGAGCGCAATGCCAAATATGACTGGAAACAAATTTTACCGCAAGTACGCTCCACATTCGGAGAAGAACTTTCTGAAACGAACGGCGAGCCAAACACAGTGAACGATCATTTTGGTGAAGTGAAGGTGTTTGTGCAAATGTTCAAAAACATTCCGATGCAGGTAAAATTGACCGATGATTTAACGGAGGAGCGGTTCGGACTGCCAGAGCGTTTTAAAAAAGCGATCGTCGAGATGCAAGCCTTGTCCGATAATGTAGTATTAGAGCGTAAGTGGAAAGAGCAAGGCGTGCGTTACGGCGACTTAAAAGATATTGGCCAGGAAGTAGTCGATGAACTTGCTGCTGCGTATCCGCAAGATCGTTTGGATCGGCTTGTGAACGCAGCGAAACAGGAAAAAGAAGGCGAAAAAAACATTCAGCCCCGTCAATCATATGATGTAACGCCGGAGATGTTAGACGAAGAGGATTGGTCAAAGCGATATGCCCATTTAGAACAAATGAATCCGGCGGTTAACGACTTACCGGTATTGGAAAAAGCCCTTCATGACGAAAAAGCTTCAATCAGACGATTAGCTACCGTTTATTTAGGGATGCTGGAAACGAAAGAGGTCCTTCCTTATTTATATAAAGCCCTAAAAGACAAATCGGTAACGGTTCGCCGTACCGCTGGTGATTGCCTGTCGGATTTGGGGTATGAGGAAGCAATTCCAGAGATGTGTGAAGCGTTGAAGGATAAAAACAAACTAGTCAGATGGCGAGCAGCAATGTATTTATATGAAGTCGGAGATAAGACCGCTTTACCTGCTTTAAAAGAAGCAGAACATGATTCTGAGTTTGAAGTGAGCCTGCAAGTTAAAATGGCAATTGCGAGAATTGAAGGCGGAGAAGAAGCGAAAGGTTCCGTGTGGAAACAGATGACGGAGTCAAGAAAGTAAAAGAAGAAGCTGATCCATAAGGCTATAATAGATTAACACAACTAATTTTTAGTGGAAGGCCCCGTAACAAAATCTTTGATTTGCTGGATTTTCAAGGGGGCCTTCCATGAGGAAAACCCAAAAGGACTGATTTTCGCCTTTTGGGTTTTCCTCAACGGACACGAAATTCCATTGGCCGCATGGCTTCTGAGATGAGAATAGGCTGGTAGCCGGATTGTTGAGTGAACGTCAGAATCTCGTTTAACGAGTGAACTGTGACTTCTTTATCATGAAATAGGATAATGGGTGTTCTTCCTTCGCGTTCTAAACGATTCAACGCAGGCAAGACATTATGAATGACTTGAGCGGGGGTTTTTGAGTTCCAATCTTCACTGTCCACGTTCCAGTCCCATAGTTGAAAGCGAGCCTGTTTCAATTGAGATCGATGCGGTTCTTTTAAATAAGGTACACTCCCGAAAGGAACACGGATAAGCGAGCTGTCTACATTTGTAAAGGCCTTTAATGTTTCGCTGCACTGCTGCATTTCCTGTAAAGCGGATCTATCATGGGCATATATTTTACGAATATCATGTGAAACACCGTGACAGCCGACGGCATGTCCTTCTTCTACGACACGTTTCGTGATGTCAGGAAACCGTTTCATCTGACCGTCCAGCATAAAGAAAGTTGCTTTTACATTGAATTGTTTTAAGATATCTAAAATATAAGGTGTATCCTTTGTGGGACCGTCATCGAATGTAAGATAAACGGGTTTTTGAATATAGTGTTCATGAGCATCTAAAGTAATAGACAAAAACGTCTGTTGCCGCATACTATTAATCTCTTTTTTTAGTTGTTCGACTTCAGACATCTGTTTCAGCGGCAAAGAAGAAGCGTGGATAAACAATTGTTCTTTTGAGTTTCCGTTTCTGCTATTGGGAGACAAAATAAAAAATGTCACTAAAATCATAGTTCCTAAGACTGCATAAAAAGGCTTTTTTGGTCTAATGACCCGTTTCATTGGAAAAAATCCTCTCTAATGTTAAATATCTTATAATATGTGTTCAAAAAGGAGGACAAAAAGGACCGAGAAGTTCAAGGAAGCGCCGTCTGGAGCAACGGAGCGTATGCTGTTAATACGTGAGTAGCGGAGAGACAAGCTGACGCCGAAATTCGACGGTCATTTTTCCCGGACTTTTTGAACAACCTTTTATACTCAAATCATAGTATATTTTCTACTATAATCCTAGTGAGATTTGACAAAATATGTTTGTTTCTGTTGATTTGAGTCGAATGGACTATATATAGATCGATTTAGAAAAGGGTTCGAAAACAGTAGTAGATCGTTGCATTATTTTATGGATTTGTAGTATGCTTTTACCGTCAAAGGAAATAGGAGGAATGCAGATTATGTCAATGGCATATGAAGAATACATGCGTCAATTAGTTAAGCCGATGCGTGAGGAATTAACACGCGGTGGATTTAAAGAGTTAACAACGGCTGAAGAAGTGGAAGAATTCATGGAAAGTGTAGAAGGTACTACATTTGTCGTTGTGAACTCCGTATGCGGCTGTGCGGCTGGGTTAGCTCGTCCATCAGCGACACATGCTGTTTTGCATACAGAAAAAAAGCCGGATCATATCGTGACAGTTTTCGCTGGTCAAGATAAAGAGGCAACAGCTAAAATGCGTGAGTATTTCACAGGAATAGAGCCATCTTCACCATCAATGGCTTTATTGAAAGGGAAAGAAGTTGTTCATTTCATTCCTCGACACGATATCGAAGGACAGCCGATTGAAACCATTTTTGAAAACATTATGACGGCATTCGATCAACATTGCTAATATATGAATCCACATAAAGACGTTGGCAGGGGCAAAGAACGCCCCTGCCAACGTCTTTACCTTTGCGGGTCTATTCAAGATGGAAGAACAGAAAGGTAAAGAGAAAAAATAGTTACATAAAAGAACGTCACATACTGTTCATGGACTTTTTACAAGGAAAACAGTATACTTTAGTACTGGAAATTGAACTACCTCTCACTTAGCTAACGCTTGAAGTGGGGGATTCCTGCGAACACAAGTGTATCTACCAGTTATGGAGCAGGCTCTGCCCGTAGTCCCTACGGTGAAAGCTTTTCATATCTTGTACGTTGACTCACCACTTTAGCTTGGTTTTCGCCATTTGGGCGCATGTGGAGGCGATTAGAACGTTGAAGATTTTACCTGGAAGACGTTTCCTGCCAGAACCTCATATCTTCAGTTTTCAAAGAACAACCTACAGAAATAAGATGGCACGTTTGTTCGATTCATTCAAAGATTTAAGCTATCGCTTACCGACATTCATCTTCCACCTACTCATGGGGCTGCGCCCTGCACACTTCTTGAGGTGGGATTTTTCTGTCGGGAAATGATAAAACCATGTCAAAAAAACTCAGCACCGTGCTGGTTTTTTCTATGCGACGGAAAGTCTGACCATAACGTTGTGTAACTTCCTCTACATCGCATACACCTGTGAGGGTCGGACATTAAGGAGGGAAAATATGATTGTCACAACAGCGGGACGAACGAACAAAGAAATGATGGAAAAGGCACGGAATGTTGCTCAAGAATTGCATATACCTTATATAGAGCGAAATAAAGAGGCTATTAAAGATATTCAGGAGCGTGTAGAAGCAGACGTTCTTGTAGTGGGGAAAAATCGATTGGAAATTCATGCAAAGGGCGGCACGGAGCCTGTGTTCTTTCACCCGAACTCTGCGATGTTCCGTGCAAAACGCATCGTAAGTGGAGAAGGAGACCCCTTTTTAGAAGCAACTGAATTAACAAGCGGTATGAGCATGCTCGATTGTACGTTAGGTTTGGCGTCTGACAGTATTATTGCCAGTCTTGTAACGGGAAAAGAGGGGAGAGTCATCGGGCTTGAGGGAAACCGTTTTCTAGCGTATCTTGTAAAACAAGGACTGCTGGAATGGGAAACGGCTTTACCGGAAATGAATGAAGCGATGAAGCGCATTCAAATTGTCAATCAGAATTATGAGACGTATTTATACTGCTGTCCGGATAAAAGTTTTGACGTCGTTTATTTTGACCCGATGTTCCCTGAAAAAATTGAAGAGTCAAATGGAATTAAAGGATTAAGACAAGTGGCTCTTTATTCTACGTTAACGGAGACTGTTTTAAAAGAAGCAAAGCGAGTGGCCAAAAAACGAATTGTTTTAAAGGATCATTGGCAAAGTCCGCGCTTTGAGCAATTCGGATTTAATGTATATCGGCGTAAAACGGCTAAATTTCATTTTGGCGTCATGGAACTTGATTAATATGGCCATTGCTATCCTTCATAGTTTTCCTAAGAGAAGGGAATGCTAACAGCGGAGGTGACAACATGGCTGGACAGAAAAAAGATCATTCTAAATCAAAGTTAAATGCACCGAATGTACAGGGACAAGGAACAACGACTACAGAAACAGGTGCTGTCATGAAAGATTCTTCACGTATGAAAAAACCTCAAACAGATCAAGCATAACGAGCGCACAAGAACACTGCCAAACCGGCAGTGTTTTTTGTATAGAAATGATGTATCCCGCTTTTCTAGTCCGTAACGGTTAAAAAAATGAAATAAATAAGCAATACTAGACTGGAAACTACATAAACAGTAGACACTGCTTTCATTCACTTCCTTTCAGGCCGTCTTTCTTCTATTTAAACTGTACACAAAAGAAGTCGTCTTTATTCTAAAATTTTAAAAAAGCTTGAAACCTTTTTACGTTAAGCTCGTCTATATATATAAGCAGAAAACAAGTTTCCTTATATGCTTTTTTCTTCTTTTTTTTAAAGGCAATTCGGAATATGAAAGAGAAGGGACGTAACAGAATAGCACGGGAGAGATAGAGTGCAAATCTTGTGTCAGCTGTACCTGGAAAGAAATTTGTGAACGTTTGTGAACATTTTATCAATTTAAGGCTTGAAAATATGTAAGCGTGTTAATATAACATTAAAGAAAATAAGAATATGATAGAGGCAAAGATAGATAGGTTAGAAAGGATGAAACCATATGCCAAAATGGTTACGAAAAACGTTAATTACGTTAATCACGGTTTGTACATTCGGGCTTGTGACGCCGCCCAGTTACTTATACATTGATGAAGTAAAAGCTGATAAATCATCAAAAGAAGGATACATACGTCCACATGATCCGCATCCTATCGTTGTACAAGCCTTGGAAGCTGAACAAGAGGATGGACAGGAAGAAACGGTTTATGACGCCGAGACGTTTGTTCATTTTGCCATGGAACAGGCGGAGCGTCAGTCAATGGAAAAATTCGGATCCAAAATTGCCCCGGTCATAGAAGATGAATTTAAAGATGCCATTTTACCAGAGATTGAACGAGTTCTTGCAGATTTAGTCATCCAATGGCCAGAAGAACAATTTCGCCATTTACAGATTAGTGAAAAGCCAGCAGGAGGATATGGCGAGAAGATTTTCCATGTCTATAACCAGGAAACAGGCCAGGATTTGCTTCGTTTTCATGTACGGCGAGATCATCCGCCCCAAGACGGTTATTGGTTTAATTTCCATTATCATACATGGGAGGATCAATTCCAAAAACATTATCCTTTAGGTAACATTTACTGGGATGTAAACACACCGCCAAAATGGCTGAACTAAAGATCCACAAAGAATGGAGCATGGAGCTGTCCCATAAGTTTCGTACCGATCATAAAAACTGATGTTTACGAAAGGCCCCGTCACAAAATCCCCTGGTTTTAATGGATTTTCATGACGGGGCCTTTCAGGAGGATGACTCAAAAGGGCTGTTTTTTGGTCCTTTTGAGTCATCCTCTTTTTCTAAATATTACAATCTCTTACTTTTAATTTACTATGATACAATAATAAAAATGATAGAGTAAGAGAGGAAGTATATCATGAAAAAGAGATACGTGCTGTTTTCATTGCTGCTTCTATTATTATTGCCTGCGGTCACGTACTCTTCGTATGAACAAGATGGATTTCCTTTAAAAGAAAGTCCGATTTTTCGGGAAATTGTGTTTCAGCGAAGTGAAAATGCTTCTTTATTGGGAGAAATTGTCTATGTGCCGAAAGAGGCATTTCAGGCGAAAGAAGCAATGAATATGGTTACAGCGCTTTCGGCAATCAACCCGTCTATTCTTAAGGTTATGGCAGAAAAGCAGCTTCGCATTAAATTATTTACTGGAAAGTTGACGGATCAATACGCTTTCTCCCACCTGAAAGGTGTCAAGCCGAGAGGGTATAGCGAAAATGGACCAACATGGGACGGTGTACCGGGGGCAGGCGGGTCAGAAATCGTCTATGTGAAAATTGGAAGCAGTGCTAAAGGGAAAGGGCATGGTTCGGTAAACTTGGAGCTTCACGAGACTGCTCATACAATCGATAAATACGTATTAAACGAAATCCGGTCCCACCCTGATTTTTTGAATGCCTGGCAAAATGAGAGAGAGAGGCTTTTTCCAGGCAAAGGTTACTTTCTGATGTATCCAGAGGAATACTTTGCTGAAACGTTCGCAATGTTTTATTTGAGTCAGCTAACAAGAAATCAATTAAAAGAGAAGGCTCCTGATACGTACCGTTTTCTTCAAAAAGTGCTGGAGCAGCCAAAAAAACTTTTGCATCGTATGTGAATAAAATATGAAAAAAAGAGGGACCGAAAATGCACAAGCGTTTTCGGTCCCTCTTTTTTGGTATGTGGACAACCCTCCCACGAATAAGGTGATATAAAGGAATCTTCCGTCAATCAAGGTCTTACTCCCATGAAAATAAACGGTTGTACATCTGATTTTCATTGTGATTGGTGAAGCTTTGCATCATGATTGGCTGCCCGTTAATGCGGGATAAATGTCTATTTTATTTAAAGGGGTGTTTCACGTGCCGGATAAACAGAAAAAAACGTTTACTCGAATGAAGGCTTACAAACCGTTTCACAGTCGATTTGATCCATGTCCACCGATCGGAATCAAGTTTTATTCGACTCCTCCACAGCTTTATATAGGATTCCAGCCTCCGAATTTACAGCAGTTTTCACCGAAAGAGGCATTAATGAAAGGAACGCTGTGGCCCGCTTTTTATGATTTCTACGAAAATCCGTATAAAGGGAAAGGGAGGGATGAGGTGTGAAACAGCTGCCTGATGAGTATTATCAACGTTTAGAAGAAATTCAAGCTGTTGATTTTGTTCTGGTGGAATTGACTCTTTATTTAGACACGCACCCTGATGATTACCAGGCTTTGCAGCAATTTAATGAATTTGCACAGCAGAGCATGCAGCTTAAGCGGGATTTCGAGTCTAAATTTGGCCCTTTGCAGCAATATGGAAACAGTTATACGGATGCTAATTGGAGCTGGGGAACGAGTCCATGGCCATGGCAAATATAGAAGGAAGGGGAGAATATTATGTGGATTTATGAGAAGAAGCTTCAATATCCCGTAAAGGTAAGCACATGTAATCCGACGCTCGCTAAATATTTAATTGAACAATACGGAGGAGCGGATGGCGAATTAGCCGCCGCCTTGCGCTATCTTAATCAGCGCTATACGATTCCCGATAAAGTAGTGGGTCTTCTTACAGATATTGGAACAGAGGAGTTCGCTCACCTTGAAATGATTGCAACGATGATTTACAAGCTCACAAAAGATGCGACACCGGAACAATTAAAAGAAGCGGGGTTGGCACCTCACTATGTCAATCATGATTCAGCCTTGTTCTATCAAAATGCCGGCGGCGTTCCATTTACAGCTACATATATTCAAGCAAAAGGTGATCCGATTGCTGATCTTTATGAAGATATAGCGGCCGAAGAGAAAGCGAGGGCCACTTACCAATGGATTATCGATATGTCTGATGATCCGGATTTAAATGATGGGTTACGGTTTTTGAGGGAGAGAGAAGTCATTCATTCACAGCGTTTCCGTGAGGCGGTCGAAATATTAAAAGAAGAACGCGATCGTAAAAAAATCTTTTGAGAGGATAAAGAAAAGGCAGGGATCCTGTCTTTTCTTTATCCTCTTATTTTGTTATAAGTATAGAGGAAGGGTTGAAAATGATAGTGGATGGATTATAATATTTTAATAGTCAGAAAACTAAGTGAAAAAAAGAGGAGTTTCTTCATGAACACATTCATACAAGACAAAATCAAATCATTTCAAGAAAATTACCAAAACCGCGGCCGTCTGTTAATTAGCTGTCCCGACCAGCCGGGAATTGTCGCTGCCGTGTCCCAATTTCTATTTGAACATGAAGCCAACATTGTGGAATCAAACCAATATTCTACGAATCCTGAGGGCGGAACATTTTTTATTCGGGTGGAGTTCGAATGTGAACAATTAAAAGAACGTGAAGAGAAGTTGGAAGCCGATTTTCAAGAAATTGCTCAAAAATTCGAGATGCAATGGAACTTCACATATGGATATCAAGTAAAGCGCACAGCAATTTTTGTTTCAAAGGAGCCTCATTGTTTACTGGAGCTGCTCTGGGAATGGCAAAGCGGGGATTTAATGACAGATATTGCCCTAGTAATCAGTAATCATGAGGATTCACGTGAAGTCGTCGAATCGCTGGGCATTCCATTCCATTATATCCCGGCTAGTAAAGAAAATCGCCAAGAGGTGGAGCTTAAACAGCTTCAGTTGTTAAAAGATTATAAAATCGATTTAATTGTGCTGGCCCGTTATATGCAAATTTTAACGCCAAACTTTGTAGCTGCACATCCAAGCCGCATCATTAATATTCATCACTCGTTCCTTCCGGCGTTCGTAGGAGCAAAACCTTATGAGCGGGCCTATGAGCGCGGAGTGAAGCTGATTGGAGCGACATCACATTACGTAACGGACGAGCTTGACCAGGGACCGATCATTGAGCAGGGGATTGAGCGTGTAAACCATCGTGACGATGTAGAATCCTTGAAGAAAATTGGCCGTTCCATTGAACGAAGCGTATTGGCAAGAGCAGTCAAATGGCATTTGGAAGACCGAATCATCGTTCATCAAAATAAGACAATCGTATTCAATTAAAAAAGGCCTTTTTAGGTCTTTTTTCTATTTATTAAGGAGCTTTTTTCAATTTGCCTCACTTATATAGCTTGATTATATGGACAAATATCTACTATATTTTGGTGAAAAAGGTATTGTTCTATATTCCCCTCACTCGGGAAGGATGAGCTGTTTTAAATATACAATCACCCCCTATGCCAAAAAAGTAATCTCGTTTAAAATAGAAAAGAACGTTAATTAAAGGATGTGTGTGTGTTGAAGCAGTACTTAGAGTTATGCAAGCATGTATTAGAGAACGGAACAAAGAAAGAAGACCGGACCGGAACAGGGACCATTAGTACATTCGGTCATCAAATGCGCTTTAATTTACAGGATGGTTTTCCGGTTGTGACGACGAAAAAACTCCATTTGAAAAGCATTATTCATGAGCTGCTTTGGTTTTTGCAAGGAGATACGAATGTAAAATACTTACAGGATAACGGTGTCCGGATTTGGAACGAATGGGCTGATGAGAATGGCGAATTAGGCCCTGTGTACGGATACCAATGGCGCTCGTGGCCGACGGCGAATGGGGGCCATGTTGACCAGATGTCCAACTTGATTGAGCAGATTAAAAACAATCCCGATTCCCGCCGTCATATTGTCAGTGCATGGAATGTAGCGGATGTCGATAATATGGCATTGCCGCCATGTCACTGTTTATTCCAGTTTTACGTGGCAGATGGAAAACTTTCTTGTCAGCTTTACCAGCGTTAATAATGAGCGCCTTTACAGAGAAATCTGTATCGAAAACCTTGCTAAACGGGGAAACTCTTTCTCAAAGACAATCCCGTGCTAAATTTTATTCTTTGTAGGTGATGTAATGAAATATAAGTCGGAAGTTTACAAAGTCATTAATACAAAGAATAAATAAATGCCGAACGACTATCCCATAATGGGAGTAGAATCCAAGCGATGGGGATTCGAAATGCAAGGGGTCTCTAAAAGAGATCGTGATATAGTCTCATCCCTATGGTGACATAGGGCAGCCAAGTTAGGCGGGTTAAGTGTAGCGAACTTAATCGAAGATGATGTCAGCTGACGTGTTTTTAGGAGTGCCATTCAACATTGCATCATATGCGTTATTAACGATGATGATTGCACAAGTATGTGATTTAGAGCCGGGTGAGTTTGTTCATACGTTTGGCGATGTGCACATTTACTCGAATCATGTGGAACAGGTGAAACTGCAATTGACGCGCGAGCCAAAAGAGTTGCCGCAAATGAAAATGAACCCGGACGTGAAATCGATTTTTGATTTCAAGTTTGAAGATTTTGAGCTCGTCAATTATGAGGCACATCCTCACATTAAAGGAGAAGTGAGCGTATGATTTCATTGATTGCGGCGATGGATAACAATCGTTTAATTGGGAGAAATAATGACTTGCCGTGGCGTTTGCCCGCAGATCTTGCCTATTTTAAAAAAATCACAATGGGGCATGCCATCGTCATGGGCAGGAAGACGTTCGAGTCGATTGGCAAGCCTCTTCCCGGCCGTGAGAATGTCATTGTGACGAGTCAGCAAGATTACAAGGTGGAGGGAGCATCTATTGTCCATTCCATAGAGGAGCTTCTTCATTTGGATGAAGATTCAAAGGAAATATTTATTATCGGCGGAGCCCATTTATATGAGCAAACATTGGCACATGCGGATCGCCTTTACTTGACGGAAATTCAGGAACAATTCGAGGGAGATGCGTATTTTCCTAGCGTGGACGAGCGTGAGTGGAACATGATTTCTAAGACAGAAGGAATTAAAGACGAGAAAAACCCTTACACATACTTTTTTACTGTCTATGAGCGGGTGCAATAATCACTTTTTATAGAGACAAAGAACGTATCGGACATGAATAGCTGCTTATTCATGTCCGATCATGTTTGGGGATGAATATAAGAAATTCGGAGGAACGGCATGATACGCTCTATTTATTGGTTTATGTATTTTTTCGGTTTTTTAGTATACAGTCTGCCTTCTTTACGCAAAGTCAAATCATTGCCGAGTTCAATGAGTACAGCTGAAAGAGATCGTAAAATCCATGAGGTGCCGAAACGGTGGGCGCGAGATTTAGTCAACTTAACCGGTTCGACCGTGACGGTCAAAGGGGCAGAGAATTTGCCAGAGGGACCGGTTTTATTTGTGAGTAATCATCAAGGAAATTTTGATATTCCTGTGCTGATGAGCTCAATTGAAAAGCCATTTGGGTTTATTTCAAAAGTAGAGGTAAAGAAAATTCCGCTTGTACCAAAATGGATGGAAGTCATGAATTGCATTTTCATTGATCGAAGCAATCGCCGTCAGGCTGTCCAATCCATTAAAGAGGGTACCAAAGCGTTAAAAGAGGGACATTCCCTTGTCATTTTTCCAGAGGGAACAAGAAGCAAGGGAGGAGCTGTTGGTGAATTTAAGGCTGGCGGTTTGCGAATGGCACTGGATGCGAAAGTCCCGATTGTTCCTGTCACGATTAATGGTACATATAAAATCATGGAACAAAATAAGTTTGGGTTTACGCCTGCCCATGTAGAAGTTATGGTTGGCCAACCTTTTGTAAAACATATAGAAGAAAAAACGGATGGAAAAGAATTATCCCATTTTATCAGGGAAACCATCATTCAGAATTTAGAGAAAAGCTCGCTTAAATAAAAGAACAGCTCGATTAACAAAAAACGATGTTTCATGTTAATGGAGCCGTTCTTTTTTTACTTAATTCTACAGTTCTATCCCGCTCTAACAAGTGATAAAATGATTGAAATATCTTTATAATTGTTTAAAAAATTAGAAAAAATAATTAATTGAATGTTATTTCGTGATATAATGTACAAATCATAAGGGAAAACAGAGGAAGGAAGTTGAATATGGGACAACAAGTTGAAAACAAAGTAAAAGCAGTTCATTTAGAGGACATTTTGATTGCAAATCAAATGATTAAAGATGTCGTTATTCATACTCCTTTACAGCGAAATAATCTATTATCTGAAAGATATGAGTGTAACGTTTACTTAAAAAGAGAAGATTTACAGGCTGTTCGTTCATTCAAATTGCGCGGTGCGTATAATAGAATTAAAAAGCTAAGCGAAGCTGAACTTGTAAACGGAATTGCGTGTGCAAGTGCAGGGAATCACGCCCAAGGAGTGGCATATGCATGCCGACAGTTAAACATTCAAGGGAAAATCTTTATGCCAAGCACCACACCGAGACAAAAAGTCAATCAAGTTCAATTTCTCGGAAAAGAGAATGTGGAGATTGTGTTGATCGGGGATACATTTGATGATTCCTATGACAAAGCCATTGAGTGCAGTAACGCGGAAAACCGAACATTCATTCATCCATTTGATGATGTTGACGTCATTGCGGGACAAGGGACGGTAGCGGTTGAGATGCTGAATGATTGTGAAGAGGAAATCGATTATGTTTTTGCCAGCATTGGCGGCGGGGGGCTGATCTCCGGTGTTGGAACATATATCAAAAGTGTTTCTCCTCAAACAAAGTTAATCGGAGTGGAGCCTAAAGGAGCTCCGAGTATGAAAGAATCGATTATGCAAGGCGAAGTGGTACCGCTGCAGAAAATTGACCCTTTTGTGGACGGGGCAGCCGTTAAAAAGGTTGGATCGATTACGTATGAAATCAGCAAAGAAATTGTTGATGATATTGTTGTAGTACCAGAAGGAAAAGTATGTACAACGATATTATCTTTGTATAATGAAAATGCCATTGTGGCAGAACCCGCGGGAGCATTGCCTATCGCTGCATTAGATGCATATGCGAATGAAATTAAAGGCAAAACTGTTGTTTGCATTATTAGCGGGGGAAATAATGACATTGGCCGTATGCAGGAAATTAAAGAACGCTCGATGATTTATGAGGGATTGCAGCATTACTTTATTGTAAACTTCCCACAACGTGCAGGTGCATTAAGGGAATTTTTAGATGAGGTTCTTGGTCCAAATGATGATATCAGCCGATTTGAGTATACGAAGAAAAATAATAAAGACAGCGGACCGGCTTTAGTCGGTATTGAATTAAAAAATAAAGAAGACTACTTCTCGCTTATTGAGCGATTGAACAAAAAAGGGTTTCCGTTTACAGAAGTTAACAAAGACAGCAATCTATTTCATTTGCTTATCTAAATACCCAATCGTAAGGCGTAAATCCTTGAACAAGGCGCTCTTTGCCTATGTTCAAGGATTTTTGTGAAAAAATATATAATCTTAACATAAAAAGACAACATTCGAGCCTAGAATAGAGGTATAATAAAAGAAACGGGTGAAAAAGAGGATTGATATCTTGTTATTCAAAAGCCTAGAATTCAAACATTTAAATGAACAGAAGGTAAAAGTGATTGAAATTCCGGTATTGGAGGACGATAACCCTTATCGATTCATGATTTCTATTCGGCTTGAGGCATTTATAAACAAAATTTACAACAATCAGAACCCGAAAAAAGTATATTCTTTCAAAGAATACTTAAAGCGAGTATTGAAATGGAAACAATATGAACTGGTTTTTAAAGAAGATATTTTAAAACATAATGCATAGTACAATCGGTCTTCGTTTAAAGGCCGATATAGATGGTTTATTTTAGAAGCTGGAAAGAAGACATGTTGCTTATATCTTCTTTCCGGCTTCTTTTTGTATGGATTTAGTCCTTTTTGCAAGGGATAGGGCTATTGGCTTTATGTATTATGCGGAATAAGAAAATCTCCTTAGTTCAAGGGGATTTTTTGTTGTGGATGCTAAAGATGAGTGTTAATCTTAGTTGGCCTTCTTTGATCAACCTCTCTTTGCTTTTCTCTATCAAAGTTTTGCCCAGAGTCCCCCTACTTCAGCCGTAAGGTAAGTGGTGAGAGTATTCACATAGTTAAATATTTCTAATTTTAGGGAATATGATATAATTTTAAAATGAGAAGAGATATAGGAGATTGAGTGGTGGGAGAAATGAGAACTTATTTACGAAACTTAAGTGTATTTAACAAAACCGTATTATTTTCCACTTTCATCGTTATTTTGGTTGGCCTTGGGACAGCCTATATCAGTTATCAAACCCAAAGGAACGCCATTCAAGATGTGCTATCCAATCAGGCGGTAGGAACGGCAAATTTATGGAAAAACACTCTATCTATCGAGGATATAAAAATGGCGGAGCAGGCTCTAAGCCAATCAGACCCTTACATTAAACGATTAAAGAAATCCATTCAGATGATCAATACAGATCAATCTTCCTATTTAATGGCGTCTATACTATCAGCTGAACAGACAAGCAGAGAAAGTGTAAGAGTTCTAGTTACGGGTAATGAACGAGTAGAAAAAGAGCTTGGAAAAACGGGAATCTATGAAGCTCCCCCCGAGTATATGGGTGCTTACAATAGAGTCATTACATTAAAGAAACCTGTCTATTCAAAAGTATATACGGACCAATTTGGAACATGGATTACCGGATATGTGCCCATAATGGAAGAAAGCAATAAAGTAGCCGCCGTATTTACTATTGACATCGATGCAAGTTTGTTAGCTACGTATCAGCGAAAGCTTATTGCCTCTCTTGTTGTCGGCTGTATCCTGCTGTTCACCATTATTATTTTTTTCCAGGATTGGGGATTGAGAAAGCTAATGGCCCCCCTTAAAGAGTTATTGAATGGAATACAGCAGGTAAGCAAGGGGAATTTCCAAGTGCGCATGAGACAAATCGATAAATCTGAAATTGGAGATATTAGTTGGCAATTTAACGAGATGACGAAAAAATTGCAAATATTGTTTGATCAAGTAGCGGCAACGACGGAACACTTCGGTGAAAAAGTGAAGCCGAAAGAGCCGTTAAAAGGAATTGAAAAAGCAATTGATGAGATGGAAATGATTATTGAACGCACAAAGCTGCAAAAAGAACTGCAGCGTGCTGAAAAAATGAATGCGATCGGACAATTGGCTGCCTCTGTAGCACATGAAATCCGAAACCCGATGACGGTCGTAAAAGGTTTTTTGCAAATTTTTCAACAAAAGGAAAATTTATCCGAAGACGAGAAAGGATATGTACAACTAATGATCAGTGAAATAAGTCGGGCCGAGCTCATCATTAACGATTATCTTTCCTTGGCCCGCCCTGATATGGAGCATAATGAGAAGATAGATTGTACATCATGTTTGACAAATCTTGTAGAACTATTGTCCTCTTATGCGCTGCTTACGAACAATATTAAAATAGACTTGGACGTTCGACAAAAGGCATATGTAAAAGGGAGTAAAAATGAATTAAATCAAGTGCTGCTCAATGTGCTAAAAAATGGAATCGAGGCCATGAAAGATGGGGGCACACTGAAAGTTCACTTGTCGACAGATCTGGAATTTGTACATATAACCATTGCGGATACGGGCATCGGCATGTCGCATGAAGAGTTACAGCGACTCGGAACGCCTTTTTATTCATTAAAAGAAAAAGGAACGGGCATCGGCATGATGGTCTCTTATCAAATCATTGAAAAGATGAAGGGAAAGATAGCGGTTACCAGTCAAAAAGATAAAGGAACCACTTTTGTCATTTCATTGCCGCGTCAGCATACAAACTCGCCCAACGAAGACGCAATTGCTTAGGTCTAAAAACATGAAGATGGCTGTTCTGCAGCCATCTTCATGTTTTTAGATGTGACAGTAAAGTGAAATCGCTTTTCACGATTTTCATAGTTTGTTAAAATGGACGAAGGAATCATGAACTTAATAAGCGGGGAGTTTGAACATATTGAAGAACAAGAAAATAAAAGCTTGGTTTACAATAGGTATAATGGTTGTTCTGTTAACAGCATGCGGTTCGAAAATTCCCGATCCATTGAATTGGAAATTAGATGATTTTACTTATACAAACCAGGAGAGCCAGTCATTTGGTTTGTCTGATTTGCAGGGAAAAGTATGGATTGCTGACTTTATCTTTACAAACTGTGAAACCGTCTGTCCACCGATGACGGCCAATATGGCAAAATTGCAACAAAAAATGAAAGAAGAAGGATTGGAAGTGGAGTTTGTTTCGTTTAGTGTTGATCCTGAACACGATACTCCACAAGCCTTGACCGAATATATCAAGAAGTATAACGCAGATTTGTCGAATTGGCATTTATTAACGGGATACGATCAAGAAGAGATTGAGCAATTTGCGATGAAGCAATTTAAAACCATCGTTCAAATGCCCAAGCAAAGCGACCAGGTTATTCATGGAACGGATTTTTATTTAGTCGACCAAGAAGGGAAAGTCATCAAATCATATAGTGGTGTATCGGATACGCCATATGATGAAATTATTGAGCACGTAAAAGCCCTTCAAAACTAAATACGAAGACCTTTGTGGGCTTATTCGAGATAGAAGAATAAGTAGAGCAAGAATCAGTGGCGAATGTTAAAGATTAAATGGGATCTATATACAAGAACAGCTGAAATAGATTTTTTCGGTCTGTTTTTTCAAAATCACTATTTATGCCGATGAGTGAGGAAAATGACCATCGTGTAAATAGTGTTTTCTTTTTATTATGCAATGCTCTAAAATTTTTGAAGAAAGAGGCTTTTTAAAGTATAGGAGTGCAAGAATACAAGACTTTTTGCATACGATAATTACAAATAATTCCTTGTATTTCTTGATATTAAACGTATGGATACTTGACATGGTGTGATAACATAAAAAATAAAGTGAAGCTTAGACAAAACAGTAGGTGTTTGTAAATGAATAAAAAATGGTTTTATTGTTTCGTTTGCGCTTGTTTTCTTACGGCTTGTTCATCGCCTGCCTTTTTGATGAAACAGCCGCTGGAGATCGAAGCCAAACAGACAAACCTTCAAGTTAAATCTCATATTCCGAAAGGTTTTTTTCCAGTTGATTTAAATATCGTGGCCATTGGTGATTCTTTGACAGAAGGGGTTGGAGATTCGAGTAAACAAGGCGGTTACGTACCATATGTAGTGAAATTCATTTCAGAGCATAAAGCGGTTGACGATGTACGGGTAAGCAATTTAGGAAAGCGGGGCAATCGGACAGATCAATTGCTTGAACGGCTGAAACAAGAGGAAGTCGTAGCGAAAGTCTCTCGTGCAGATATTGTATTTATGACCATTGGAGGAAATGATATGATGAAGGTCGTTCGAGACTTTTTTTATAACATTTCCCTTAAAACGTTTGAGAAAGAACAAAGTAAATATGAAGCAAGATTGTCGCGAGTATTGGAGCGGATTCGTGAAATTAATCCAGGCGGCCACATCTATTTAATTGGCTTTTATAATCCGTTTTTGCATTCATTGAAATCAGTGAATGAAATTAATATCATTGTTAAACAATGGAATGAGGCAAGCGAAAAAGTGGCGGGACGCTATAAAGATGTTACGTATGTAAATGTAGAAGATGTATTTGAAGTGCAAGAGTCTTTATTAGCAAAAGACCAGTTTCATCCGAATAAAAAAGGGTATGAGTTAATTGCACAAAGAATTAATGAATACGTGTTGGAACAACAAGAGGAAATGAACTCCATTGAGTTGGCAAAGCCGGAAGCGGAGTAAGGAGCTAGTGAGATGAAGAAGTGGAAATGGTTATTTTTTAGTCTTTTAGCAATCAATGTAGTTTTTTTAGTTATTATGGCAGGTTTAGCTTTGCAGCCATCAAAAGAAAAGGAACTTTCCATACGACAAACAACAGGGCAGGAGAATGTATCTTTAGGCATTATAGCAAAGAAAGAAGATTTGACGGTACTGATTAATAAATACTTACAGAAAGAGTTCAATCATCAGCCGCTAAACTACGAAATTATATTGTCTGATCAAGTTGAAGTGTACGGGACGATTCAGGCGTTTGGAAACGATCTTGATATTAGTATGGATTTTGAGCCGGAAGTTCAACCAAACGGAGATCTTGTATTGAAGCAGGAATCATTGTCCGTCGGCAAATTGAGTCTGCCTGTTCGTACCGTCTTGAAATATGTGAATAATAATTTTTCGCTGCCACAATGGGTGCAAATCAATGCAAAAGAAGAATCGGTGTATGTAGCGTTACAAGAGATGGAAATGAAAAGCGACTTCCGCGTCAAAGTAAAGAGATTCGATTTAGAAAAAAATGATATCCAATTCACCTTAGCATCTACTGATTAAGCTTATCCCGCATTAACGGGAAGTAAGATTCCCACTGATGGAAGTTTCCTTTATTCAGTGATTATATGGAGGTTCATCCTTCGTTTAAAAAAGATCAAGTCTGAAATCAGGCTTGATCTTTTTTTACAATTAAAAATAGTGTTTATTAATATTGAGCAATCAATGCTTCTAAAGGAGGCTTGCCATTTGCAAGGCCTACAGCATAGATTGTGTAGGAGCGATTAGGCCGCAAGCGTATGGGAGGGAGTTCAAGAACTACTTTGTTTGTTCCGGCGAGCCGAGCCTCTAAACTCACTGTCATAGGACTTAAAGGCAAGTAGTCCGTTACTTCTTTAAAGGTGACATCCGAAAAGATGACGTCACCGTTTTTCACAGCTACATCAACGACTGGTGCGTCAGGAGATAAGTGAATAAAACGGACTTTTGTTTCACCCGGAGGAACTTCCTGATTATCGTAAATAAACAATAAATCTAGATTATCAAGCTTTCCAGCAGCGGCCACTGTATACTTGTGACCATTATTAAATGTGAAGGTTTCTGTTAAGACAGGCTTATCCGTCTTTCCAGCTGGATAAATGTCAATCCGATATTTACCGGCGTCAGGGAGCGGCAAATAATCTGTTTCTTGTTTGAAAGTCAAGTTGCGAATGATGCGCTTTCCATTCAAATATATGTCGACTGATGAGGCATCTGGAGAGGCATGGAAGATTCGGACCATTGGCTCACCAGTTTTCGGTTCTTCTTGGGTACGATTTGCGGTCATCATCATTTTATTCATATACTTTAAATGTTTTTGATAATACATAATATGAAGCTGGGGATTTAAGTATTTATAGTAGTTTGCCAGCAAATCGTACATGGCTGCCTTACGGGAATACTTATCGTACATAGGATCAACTCCTTTTATAGTAGGCTGAATCAAATATGATTTTAAAATAAAAACAAAGGCTGTTTTCGTAAGTGCAGGTTTTTTGGACCATCCATTCAAGCGTGACGGTTTAAATGAAAAAAGAAATAAATTTAGAGAGAAGCGTGGAAGTTAAAGACTTCACATACTTGCTACATCTACGTAACAAATATATGGCCTATACGGCGGACATATGATGCTTTTTTGAGTCTGGTCAGAATAACCAATTGAGTGGAATGAACATAAGATAGGAGGAAGAGAAGAGAAAAAGGAGTGAGGATATGCGCGCCTTTTACTTAACGATGATTCGTTTGATGATAATAGGATCCTTTCTTATCTTAATTATGAGCCATTTTACGACGTATACTGCCGCCATTAAGCATATGGAACCATCTTTATATGAATTAAAAGAAAAACAAATTTCGATACAAGAGAATGGAGGCGAGCAAAATGACGATTCCAAAAACTAATCGGTTATTTTCGGCCTTTCGATATTTGCTCGTTTTGTATGCGGTCTTGTTCGCTATGTTATTCTCTGCTCTTATTCCTGTGGTATTTGGATTCCAGGTGAGTATCGTCCATAAGGAAAGAAACATAAACAGTCAGGTACCAAACGGTTCTATCGTGATTTCTAAGCCATTGGAAAATGAAGAAGCCGTTTCAACAGAGTTGGTTTTAAAGCAAAAAGGTATGGGAGATCACCAGAAGCATAATCAGGAATGGATGCCTATTCTCATTGAAACAAAGTCAACATGGCCAGGAACAAATGAGGAACTATGGAAAGGAGCTTATTTATATCATATTCCATTTGTAGGGTATATGATCGAACCGCTCAAACAAGCCGTAACGCCTTTATTGATGTGTTGTATTTTACTTTATTTATTCACCTACACCCTGCACCAGCCTAAAAAAACAAAATGATAAAGAAAACTCCCGTCAAGGGTATAACGGATCCTTTAGAAGGATGACCGATAAGTCTAAAAAAGGAGAATTATATGGGTTTTAAACTGAAATGAACCGTCAAGTAACTGTTGGGTTTACTGAATTTCTCATGACGGTTCATTTTCAGGAGGGTGACTCCAAAGGTATGCTTTTCATACCTTTGGAGTCACCCTCTTTCTTTACTTTTTGTGCTTGTTACTCCTCCAGATAAGACAAATTTCATCGCATCTTCCGGTTTAACGTCAAGAAATTCTACATCTTCTTTTGGGATTAAAAAGGTGAATCCCGCTACTTGAAACGTCTGAGGGATGTATACGGCAAGGTGATCTTTCAGGGGGTCTGCAAACGCTTCAACCTCTTCTGATGTAACAAAGCCAATCACTTTCATGGACGTTTGAGGCAGTTTTACAAGGGCCACTTTTGAAAAAGATTTTTTCTCCCCAAGAAAGGATTGAAAAGTATCTTTGATAACAGAGTACAATGTTTTAATAAGAGGGATACGTTCCAAGAGACGATCAATCAAGCTAATGATTTTTCCGGTTAAAAATTGCGTTGATAACCAGCCGAGTAACGTAATAAGGGCAAGGGTGAGCAGAATCCCGATACCTGGGATATAATCTTCCTGTAAATAAGGTTTTAGGACGTTCCCGAGAAGACTATCCAAAAAGGTAAAAATTCGAAACCCCACGTAAAGGACAAGAATAATAGGAACAATTGTCAGCAATCCATTAATAAAGTTTTTTAAGAAAAATTTCACGGGAAAACTCCTCTTTCCTGATTGAAAATCGTTATCCATCTAAGTATATGGAGAGAACGGCATGAAAGCAATGGCTAAATGAAGAGAGCAAATGATGATTATTAGGTGAATGACTAAAAAAGATGAAAAAATGGGCGAATACACATACAGTCCAACCTTTGCCTACATACTGTATCATTGTAACAAATGAATCTAATATGTGAGGAGCGGTTATGATTATGCATTACGGACACTACAACCCATGCGGATGCGATTATGTTTACCCATATGGAGGTTATACACATTGTGAGCCTGGTTACGGCCATGGCTTCGCTTTAATTGTTGTCCTGTTTATTTTATTGATTATTATCGGAGCTTGCTGTGTGAAATACTGAAAAGGCTGAGGCAGTCATTTAAGACTGCCTTTCTTTCGGTCTATAAAAAGACAGCTTGTCCATTTTAAAATACTGAAAAAATAAACTTTTATTAATATTTTAATAAAAATGATACAAAACCACTGATTTCCATATTATACTATTAGGTAGGAACTCGTAAATGAGGGTGAATATATGGATAAATTCTTATTTCAAGAGTTATTTAATGTGTCGATTGTACCAGCACTTGTAATGAAACAAAGCGGAAAAATCTTATTTGTAAATGATGCTTTTTTGGCATTGCATCGACTCGACAAGACGTCTATCATCGGCGAAATTTTCAACGATGTTTATCATTTATTATCAGTGAAAAAAGAAGAAATTGTGGAGATGATGGAGAGCGACGAAAAGTTTGGTCTCATCAAAACGAACGTTCATCAGCATTTGTTACATATTTATATGCAGCGGCTTAGTTTGGAGGAGTACAAAGAGCCATTGCTTGTCCTGCAATGGAAAGAATTTTCACATAACATTGAAAAACAAGAAGAAATCATCCGGAAAATGAAACAGTATAAACAGTTTATCAAGCAAAGCCAGGATGCTTTTATCGTCACAATTAATGGGGTCATTCAATATATGAATCCCGCAGGTGCAAACCTCTTAGGCGGAACAAAAAAAGAAGAATATATCGGAAAGTCGTTTTTGGATTTTATTCATCCCAAACACCTTTCGTTTGTCCAGGAACGGATGAACCGCTTAATGCAGGGATTACCTATTGAATCAAGAGCGGAAGTGAACTTAGTAACCGGTAGGGGCATCGTTTCCATTGAATCATCTGCTACAAGAGTAAAATTTAAAGGCAAGGATGCCATTCAGTATTTTATCAGGGATATTACCGACCGGAAACATTATGATGAGATGGTGAATCAATCAGAAAAACTGACAATCGTCAGTAAGTTGGCGGCGGGAGTGGCTCATGAAATTCGTAACCCGATGACAGCCATTAAAGGCTTTATTCAGCTTTTGAAGGCATCTAAGCAATATAATGAAGAATACAGCGATATTATGTTGGAGGAATTGAATCGGGTAGAGTCGATTATTCATGAATTTTTAACGCTTGCTAAGCCCAAAAAAGAGAGTAATTATACGAAAAAAAGTCTTCAGCAAATTTTAAATCATGTCACGTTACTACTGGCGACACATGCAAGCTATAAAGATTGCCAAATTAACACCTTTTTACCCGAAGAGTCGGTAGATATCCATTGTGAAGAAAATGGCCTGAAGCAAGTCTTGATTAATATTATTCAAAATGGATTAGAATCAATGACAAAAGGGACATTAACTGTCATATTGGAGAAGGTGGGACATATGGCGAAAATCACCATTCAAGATGAAGGATGCGGGATTAAGGAAGAAGATCTTATGCGCCTCGGAGAGCCTTTTTATTCTACGAAGCCTTCAGGAACGGGGCTGGGTTTAATGATAAGTTACCGGATTATCGAGCAGCATGGCGGTCGTATAGCATTTTCCAGCGAACTGGGAGAAGGAACAAAAGTGGAAGTATTATTGCCGCTTATAAAGGAAAACGTTCAAGTCTAAAAGACGGTAACGTTTTCCTTCTCTTTTATAGAGGTAAAATATGAACATTTATTTTTATTTTCTTTTCGATATTCGGTTTTATTGTTGGCGGTTTTTTCTTTATCTTATATAGTGATACATGGTCAAAAAATAATAAAAACAAAAATAAATGAAAAGAAAATAAATAGAAGAAAAAATTAGTATAGGCGGGGGCGGAGCGAGTGTTACACGTGGATTAGCTTAGACAAGTTCATGCGGTGTTTGGACTGCCCATGATATTGTTGATCAGTTGAAAAACGGTATGAAAAGGAGTGTATTTGAACCGGTGTTAGTACAAAATTCGGTTTTTAGTACGTATGAAAGCAAAGAAGTAAAAACGGCTGCTCAAACGAGCAGCCGTTTTTATTATCGAAAAGAAAACCCTAGGCTAGGCCTAGGGTTCTAAAAAGCTTACAGCATGGTATTAAAAAAACTCCCCTGTGGTGCTAAAATATTTTTGGTTCGCCAACCAAAATATCAGCATACGGAGGAGTTTTTATGTCTAAAAAAGACACTAATAGTTTAGCACATACAACTTGGAATTGTAAGTATCATATCGTATTTGCACCGAAGTATAGAAGACAAGTGATTTATGGGAAAATTAAAAAAGACATTGGAGAAATACTACGTACCTTGTGCGAAAGAAAAGGTGTGGAGATTATCGAAGCAACAGCGTGTAAAGACCACGTACATATGTTGGTAAGTATTCCGCCTAAGATCAGTGTCTCTTCATTTGTAGGATATTTAAAAGGAAAAAGCAGTTTAATGATCTTTGATCGTCACGCAAATTTAAAATATAGATACGGAAACCGAAAATTTTGGTGTACAGGATATTATGTGGATACCGTTGGGAGAAATAAGAAGGTGATAGAAGAATATATACGCAATCAAATACAAGATGATATAGTCGCAGAACAATTAAGTATGATGGAATACATCGATCCATTTACAGGTGAAGAGGTAAAGAAAAAGAAACGAAAGTAAGGAGGAGGCCTTTGAGGTCTGGCCAGTAGAAGTAGTACAACTGGCGAACCATTCAGTAGCCCTTTAGGGTTTGGTCAGTAACAAAGGCTTCCAGCCGTAGAGCAAACCACCCGTTATCACGGGTGGTTTTGACTTTTTTCGCTGCCGACGTATCTCCCATGATCAACACTTATGTACAACATTTCCGAGGAAAGAAATGCAATGCTATATCATATTATTTACTAAAGGTTATTTCAATTTTTTGGAAGGTTGAATCACAAGGCAAATGACCAGGTAGTTGAGGACAGAAGGCTGGTTGAAGCTGCACAAGTGTGCGTTTCAATCAGCCTTCTGAAATGAATAGTAAAAGGAAATCAACAAGCTGCTTTATTCTCTTTGGTTTACGAAGGAATAGACATTGCTCTTTTTAATTCGTCAATTCATCAGAAAAAGAGGGGAGAGAAAGAAGTGGAGCAGTATAAAGAACGCATTCACCAATGGTTACTCGATAATCGCTCAAGGGGAACGCGGATTTTAAAGCGCCTTGTACAGGAAGCAAGCGTTCAGGGAGCAGAAAAATATGCGCAAGCTTTGATTGTGGAAAAGTTAAGGCAGCTTGGTCTGCCTATTGATATTTGGACACCTAATACTCGCCAGCTGCAGCAGCTGGCAGGAGTATCTGCAACGAGGATGTCTTTTCAAGATAGCCCAAATGTTGCAGCGGTGTTAAAGGGGACGGGGGGAGGGCGTTCCATCATATTAAACGGACATGTTGATGTTGTCCCTGAGGGAGATGAAAGTTCATGGACGTATGATGCTTACAGTGCATACATTAAAGAGGGAAAATTGTACGGGCGGGGATCCAGTGATATGAAAGGGGGACAGACGGCACTATTGTTGGCGATAGAGGCCATAATATCACTGGGAATTTCTTTGAAGGGAGATCTTATTTTTCAAAGCGTCATTGAAGGGGAAGGTGTCGGAGCAGGTACGGCTGCCTGTCTATTAAGAGGATATCAAGCGGACGCAGCTCTTATTCCGGAACCGACGAATATGCAAATGGTTTTGAAACAACAAGGTTCGATGTGGTTTCGAATTAAGGTGAAAGGACCATGCGGACATGGCAGGATAAGTGTTGAAGGGAAAAATGTCATTGAGAAGGCAGTTATGGTCATTGACCATTTGCGTGAACTTGACAAGGTACGAAATCGCCGCCTTCAAGGTTCTTTATCCAAAGGAACAGTGATGCCAACTTCGATCACAATCGGGAAAATCGGGGGAGGCACATGGCCCTCTTCTTTTATGGATACGGTGACGCTTGAAGGAAGAATGGGAGTGGGATTGGGGGAAACGTTACTAAAAGCGCGCCATGAAATGGAGGAGTGGCTTGGTGCACTGCAAGAAATACATCCTTGTTTTGAGGAACATTCTGTTGTGTTGGAGTGGTTTGGAGTTGAATGCCAGCCTTGTGAAGTCGATTCAGGTCACGAATTGGTCAAGGTTTTAACAACTCAATATAAGCTCGTTAAAAGAGAGGAACTAGGTATAGGAATTTCTACATGCGGAACAGACGGGAGCATTTTAAGCAATATAGGGCATATTCCCGTCATTTTATTTGGTCCAGGGAAAGCGGAAGCGGCCCATTTTCCGGATGAATATATTGAATTGGATCATGTATTCGAAGCAGCGGAAATTATCGCTTTGACAGTGATAAACTGGTGCGGCACAGCTGATGAATAGAACAAAAGGGCTGTCCCATAAGCCTCTGATAAATCATAAAAACCGATTTTTACTGAAAGGTCCCGTCACATAGGCCCTTTGTTTTACAGGATTTTCATGACGGGACCTTTCAGGAGGATGACCGAAAAGGGCTGTATTTTGCCCTTTTCGGTCATCCTCTTCGATAAAAACCAATATTCACTTTATAAGTTAAGAATAATCTCTTTCGTCCTTATTTTGGTGCTTTAATAAGTCCCGAATTTCCGCCAGCAATTCCTGGTCTTTTGTAAGGGGCGGGACAGATGGGGCGGATGGTTCTTCTGCTTCTTTCCGCTGCAGTTTTTGGTAAAAGCGGACAAAAAGAAAAACAGAAAACGCGATGATGAAAAAGTCGACGACGGTCTGTAAAAAAGCTCCGTATTTAACCACGGCATCTCCGACTGTTACGCTTAAAGTGGAAAAGTCAATCCCGCCAAGCAGCAGACCGACAAGCGGCATAATCAAATCATTCACAAGCGATGTTACGATTTTCCCGAATGCCGCTCCGATAATCACACCGACTGCCAAATCAATCACATTTCCTTTTACAGCAAATTTCTTAAATTCTTGCCACATTATCAATACCTCCGAACATAGTGAGAATAAGTATGGATATACCTTTCTATTATATAGGAACAAGCGGTGACTTCAAGTTTTGCCCTTTCCTCGCTTCACCTGATTATTTTTCAACAATGGCATGTATGCTTGTTATAAACTCCCCTTTTTCAATATAAATATAGATATAATCATTTCTTTTAACAAATTCAGCATGTAAAAAAGCAATAACCATTCTTTTACTGAACGGTTATTGCCTGCCAGAGGAAGAACAATGAAGCCATTGCCTTAAAGAAAAAGAATAGCAAATTTCTTTATTCACACATATAAAGGTAATAAGCGCCCTGGGCATTTATGTTTCCAAGGCTTTAAGGAGGCGGTTTCATTGCAGCATGGTATATACAAACCAAAACGCCATTGGAAGGAAGTGGAGCTTTGGAGAAATGTGAGTGAAAACCAATGGAATGATTGGATTTGGCAATTGACCAACACGATTAGAACTCTCGATGATTTAAAAAAAGTGATTCATTTGACACCAGAAGAGGAAGAGGGAGTCAAAATATCCATCAAAACGATCCCGCTTAATATTACCCCGTATTATGCTTCATTAATGAATCCGGATGATCCTCGCTGCCCGATCAGGATGCAGTCTGTACCCGTTGGAAAAGAAATTTATAAAACGAAGTACGATTTAGAAGACCCTCTCCATGAAGATGAAGATTCTCCCGTGCCAGGTTTAACGCACCGATATCCTGACCGTGTACTATTTTTAGTTACGAATCAATGTTCGATGTATTGTCGTTATTGCACACGAAGACGCTTTTCCGGACAGATTGGAATGGGTGTACCGAAAAAGCAGTTGGATGAAGCTATTTCATATATCAGTCAAACACCGGAAGTCCGTGATGTCCTGATTTCTGGAGGTGACGGATTATTGATTAACGATCAAATTTTAGAATATATTTTAAAAAATTTACGAGCCATTCCGCATGTAGAAATTATCCGAATCGGCACAAGGGCCCCTGTCGTCTTTCCGCAGCGCATCACTGAAAATTTATGCAACATTTTAAAAAAATATCACCCTGTTTGGTTAAATACCCATTTTAATACGTCAATTGAAATTACAGAGGAAGCGAAACAGGCATGTGAGCGATTGGTAAATGCCGGTGTTCCGGTAGGGAATCAAGCCGTGATCCTGGCAGGTATAAATGACAGTGTGGCGATTATGAAGCAATTGATGCATGATTTAGTGAAAATTCGCGTGCGCCCTTATTATATTTATCAGTGCGATTTGTCAGAGGGCATCAGTCATTTCCGTGCGCCCATCGCCAAAGGTTTAGAGATTATGGAAGGATTGCGCGGACATACGTCTGGCTATGCAGTACCTACATTTGTAGTCGATGCGCCTGGGGGAGGCGGGAAAATTGCCCTTCAGCCCAATTATGTGATTTCCCAAAGTGCTGATAAAGTCGTACTTCGTAATTTTGAAGGGGTGATTACGGCTTATCCGGAGCCTCAGAACTATATATCAGGAAGAGCAGATGATTATTTTAAAACGATTTATCCAAATATGGAAGAAAAAAGGTCACGAACAGGCATTTCAGGTATTATGACCGACGATGCATTCAATCTAGTACCAGAAGGGCTGCAAAGATTGAAACGCCGCGAAGTATATGAGCGTGATCCGGAGCATGCCACATTAAAACAGAAACGAGAAAAACGTGATGAATTGAAAGAAAAGAAGTACCAGGCGCAAATAAAAAAGGAAGAGCAAAAGAAAAAGGAAGAGGATAATGAACAACCATCGTCTTAAGAGGAGGCGGCAAGATGGAGTGTTTATGGTGTGAAGAAGAAGGGGCAGAAACTTTTTTGAACACCGTGTACTGGGAGCTCCCTGACGGTTCGCGGAGTATTGAATTAAAAAATGTGCCATCAGTAAAATGCAGAGCATGCGGCGTAGATTATCAAGAGGAAGACATTATCGAAAAAATTGAAACACAGCTCCTGTTAGTGGAAACGAAACAACTGCCATCTTCCGTGAATTACGAAGATTTCATAAAAATGCCAAGATGCCTCAAGAAAAACTATTTAAAGTAAAGCTGGATAACTGGATCAAGATATGAAAGAAGGATGGCGGAAAAGGCCATCCTTTTTATGGGATGCTGCATATTATTTATTCACTGTTTGATAAAGGGCTTGATATGCTTCGTACAATTTGTTGGTAAGCGGACGGTCTGCCGGTAATACCGTGTCATCGATTTGGGTAATCGGCATGATTTCGACTGATGTGCTTGTAAAAAACGCTTCATCAGCTGATAGGAAAAACTCAACATCCATATCTTTTTCGACAACAGAAATTCCAAGCTTTTGAGCACATGTGATAACGGCTGCTCTTGTAATGCCATGAAGAATCTTTTTAGTGGCAGGAGTAGTGTATAGTATGCCGTCCTTTACGGCAAATACGTTACTGCTCGAGCCTTCCGTTACCTTTCCGTCTCGAACAAGAACCGCTTCATCATGACCATTGGTGACAGCTTTTTGCTTAGCAATAACATTCGGCAGCAAATTCAATGATTTAATGAAACAGTTGGCCCAGCGCTCATCTTCGAGTAAAGTGACGGATACGCCATCCTCTCGTTTTTCAGAAGAAAACTGCTTTGCTTGGCGAATGGTCATGGCAAATTGGGCAGGGACATCCGGGAAAATATGGTTGCGAGGGGCAATGCCTCTTGTAATTTGAATATATATTTCCGCTTCGTTGATTCCGGATTTTTGCAGACCTTCAGCTGTAATTGCTTTTAGTTCATCACGTGTGAGCGGCATATTTAAAAGGATTTCTTTTGCGCTCATTTCAAGACGATCCAGATGTTCTTCCAACATGAATGGTTTCCCGTTATACACTCGAATCACTTCATATACGCCATCACCAAATTGATGCCCGCGTTCTTGAATGGGAATGACTTTCTCGTCAATATCAATAAATGTTCCCCCGTAGTAAGCGACTTCCATATTTTTCTCCTCTTTTCTATAATTTGAGTATCCTGATGATTGGCTTAATTAATCAAGCTCTTATAAAGTAAGTCATTTTCTTGCAAAGAAGATGGATGAAAATACAGAACAAATTTATCATATATTTTAAAAAAATAAAATATTTTTATTTTCTGCCGTTTTGTTAAGAGTTCTGAAGGACTTGCCGTAAAACAAAGGGGATGACATCTGTCATCCCCTTTGTTTTACGGCAAGGTTCGTTTGAAAGCCATCGACAGTTTTGTCAGGCTGTTTTTTGGAATCATAAATTTCACGAGCAACTTAAAGGCGACTAAACCATAGTCAACGAGCTTGCTGCCTGTCAATAAAGTCACAAGGACCGCGATGATGGTCAACAGAATGAAATCCCATGACGTATGAAGACCTTTGGCATATTCAGTCGTGAAAAACCATTTTAAAATAAAGCCATGAAGCAAGTATACGTACAAGGAACGCTGCCCGATATCCGTAAACATCAAAGGCTTAGATGGTATTAAAGCCATGAAAGCAAAGGATACTAGAATGGAAATGGCGTATTGTCCGGCACGAATGAAAAATTCTCCGTGATTGTTATATGTGTTCGTTCCATACAACATATCTGTGTATACTGTATCTTGAAGAAAATAATAAGATCCGATGAGCGTCAATAACAGCACGGCTGCAGAAATGCTTCTTCCTTTTGGATTTAGTAGCTTTTTAAAAGGATTTTTTATTTGGGATAAATAGTAGCCCAATAAGAAAAAAGGGAAAAAGACAAGCATACGGCTAATACTCAATACTTTTTCGAATCCTTCCAAATTCACATACCCTACTCCAAGACCTAATCCCAATGAGATACTCATTCCAAGCCACATCGGCCAGCGGGCAAAAATCGGAAGCATCAATTTCCAAAACATCAAGCTCAGCAAGAACCACATTGCCCATCTTGGAACAAAATACTGCAAATCAAAACTTTGATCATCGTAAATAGCATTGTAGTAAAATGTATAGATGGTTTGGAAAATTAAATATGGTACCAATACTTTGGTGAGAATCTTTTTATAATAGCCTTTCTTTCTGAAATTCTTTGAAAAATATCCTGCCAGTAAAATAAAGACAGGCATATGAAAAATGAAGATAAAATGATAAAGAGACAAAACTTGGTCATTGCTCGTTCGGTAAGGTGAAATCGTATGGCCGAACACCACAAGGAAAATCAAGATAAATTTAGCGTTATCAAAATATGCATTTCGTGTATTCATAATAGTCATTTATTACCTCGAAGGTTAAAAATGTAAACCTCCTTTTTTAAACTTTTTTTACTCGTATCATTTTGTTAAGCCTGACAAAAAGTATAGCCATAACGATTATATAATATAACGCGAAGACGCAGTTTTGTCCAATGTATCTTTTGTGAGCGCAGCATTCTTAAGAATGTTGTTGTACCAATTGGTAGAGACGATATAGAAGAGGAAGGGCATCCGTAAGTTCCTAATAAATGTTATCCATTTTTAATGGCTTTGTAACGATTGAAATGAAGAAGGAACGAAGTGAAAAATAAACCTTTGAAACCGCTCTCGATTAGGTGGGGAATAAAAAAATTTTTCTCGTGTCACTAAATAGATGTATAGTATATAGTTTAAAATAAAAAGCTATTTTCTCAAGAATGGGTTGCCTGCGTTTCAAAACAAAAAGTAACAATTTTTTTTCAGAAAATAGTCCAAATAATAAATGGCTCGTAGTAACATGGAAGAAAAATGAGGAGAGATACACATGAAGTCATTTTACCACTACATGATGAAACATCGGCATAATCAAAAAGGAGACCCGATAGGAGAACTTGCACGGGGGGCATATGAAGATCACAGTTTTCCAAAGTCCTCAACCGATTATCATGAACTCAGCTCCTATTTGGAAATGAACGGATATTATTTGGAGAGCATGTCCGTTTTTGATCAAGCATGGGATATGTACAAAAATGAACAGTAGATGTTAACTAACATAGCTATTGTAAAAAAAGGATGTTTGGCAAGCCTTGCATTTTGGGCTTTCCGGACATCCTCTTTCTATGCACTTTTCTCTTTGTTGTTATGGCGATTTTTCGTTTGCTGCATATACTATGGTAACTTCTTTAGTATACGTTTATGGCTGCGAAGGGGGTGCACTGATGGCGAAAGGAAAAAAACCAAAATTTAAGATTGGTGATACAGTTGTCATTACAATATACGGAACAGTAGGCACCATTACGGATATTAAAATAATGGATGGAAAATTTGTCTATGAAATTAATGAAAATGATGGACTCTTCTTAGAACATACCATTCAACTTTTAGAAGATTATAAGGGTAAGATTTTACTACAAGAGAGAGTGGAAATCGAATATCAGTTTTTCTTTGGTGATATTGTGCAAGTATCCAATTATGGGGAAGATTTGTTTAAAATCATCGGCATCCGCACTGAAATATGGCGCTATCATGAAGATGCATGGGAAGATGTCGTGTATGAACTTTCGAGAGTTAGTGATGGAGAATGGTTAGAAGCTAGCGAAGAAGAGTTAATTCTTGTCGCTCCGCACGATAAAGCGGAAAAATATCTTCAAAGTGTCGGGATTTTGTACTTAGGAAAAGAAATCAAGAAAACGGAGCTGCTGCCAACCATGAAAAAAGCTAATGAACATCAAAAAGATCGAGATCGTATGGTTAAAGAGAGAAGTGAAATCATAAATGGATTGTTGGATGTGTACAACGATTATCAGACGCTGTATAACATGTTCCAGGATGATGAATATTTAGAAGTGATGAATCTTGTATTGAAACATTTAAAAAAGATGACCGACCAATCAAAAAAAGATACGCAGTCATGAAAAGAAAAATTGAAACAATAAATAAATAGTAAATGGGCAGGCAATCCCGTATAAAAGAATATGCAACGTCTTTTCCAGCCATTCATCAATCGCGTCGTGATCTAGAAGATATGCAATGAGTGACATGATGGATTGGTTTTCTTTTTTTTCCTCAAAGCGTGCAGGTTCTTGCAAGGCCACTTTCTTTTCTATTAATCTCATTGTTCATTCCCCCGAAATTAATTGTTTTACTAGAATCTATGAAACAATTGATAGGGTTTAGAACTAAAAAAGGACAAGTTATGTAAAGGAAACTTCGATCAGTGGGAGTTTTCTTCCATCCTCCACTTAAGCTTCTCCGATGATTAAAGTAGGGTCTTACTGCCCGTTAATGCGAGATAAAATGTTCACTATGTTTTAGACATACATTACGGATTTTTAACATACATCTTAATAAAGGGGTGATGTTGTGAAAGAAATCGAAGTAGTGATCGATACGGAAGAAATCGCAGAGTTCTTTTACAATGAACTAGTGAAACGAGGGTTTGTACCATCAGAATACGAATTGGAAGAACTGGCGGACATTACCTTCGATTATTTGCTTGAAAAATGCATCATCGATGAAGAAGCAGAACCAGATCAGGATTAATGAAAAAGAAAGCAACGACGAGGGTGACTCGTCGTTTTGTTTTTTAAAGGGGCAAGAATGCAGACAGACTGTCTTTTAGGAGTAAGAGTAATTGAAGTCCTTTAAAATAGTCCTCTGTTATATCCGTTTTTCCGGGAGAGGGGACTGCAAACCAACTTTTACATAGCTCTTTATCGAGAAACCAATCAGAACGATCAACAAATGTATGGTCCACATGATTCCAGGCCATGTGAAGGGACGGGCTGTAAATTTGACGGGTACGTTCCTTTTTTGAGGTGAAAAAACAAGGGGCATAATCGCTGTCGGAGAAGAAGGCACTAACTTATTTTTCTCAAAGAATACATGTTGCAATACATCGTATTCTTCAGAAGTTATGATTCATTCTTCAGCTTACTCTTTTGATTTGGGAAACAGGGATTGAAGTGGAGATAAAAAGGATTTGAGTACGTACAGTAACCTCTCCTTCTTAACTCATAACGGTAAAAAAATTTTGAAGGAAAAGCATAAAAATGAAACTTTCGAAAAAAATGCGCGTATATTTACATACAGACAATCAATGAACCACTATTGAAAAAAGTTCATTATAACGGAAAGAGGGAAAATATGATTAAAAAAATTTTGAAATCCATTCTTGGAGGCCATGGGCACTATAGCAGCAGCGATTATAAAAGACATTATTCACATAAAAAGGCCCGTCACTACAGCAGCAGTGATTACAAGAGGCATCATTCCTATAAAAAAACACCGCATCACGGGAGCTACGGTCACCATCATTACAAGAGAAAACATAAAAGCGGCAGCTTCTTTTCAAGCTTTTTCAGCAGTTAATGCAAGATGATGAATCATTTGATCGAACGAACCTATGCCGCCGTGGTCGACCGTCCTTTGAAAAAGGGAACGGTCGTCGCGGGAAAATATATGGTCAAGCAAGTACTGGGAATGGGCAGCTACGGAATTTCTTATATAGTCGTCGATTTAATCCATAATCGCGATGTGGTGCTGAAGCAGGCCAGGAAAACGAAAATGAAGTTGGCGAAAGGGAAAAAAGCATTCGAGTATGAAGCGAAATTGCTTCGCGCTCTTTCCCATCCGAGCATTCCATCTTTGCATGAAGTTATCCAAAATCAACAAGGACATTTTATCGTGATGGACTATATGAAGGGAATGAACTTCGAAGATTTGATTTTTCGGGAAGGAAAAACATTTTCTGAAAGAGAAGCACTACATATTGTTCTAAGCATCTTACACATTACAGCTTATTTCCATAAACAAGGAATCGTTCATCGTGATTTGCGAATTCCGAACATTTTAAGGTCAGATAATGATATTTTCATCATTGATTTCGGGCTGGCCCGCTTTTTACATGATGAACCAGAGGAAATAGAAGAAGGATGGATAGAAAAAGAGCTGATGAGAGCGGTCAATGTTCAAAGTGATATGTATGCACTCGGCCATTTTATGTTATTTTTGCTTTATTCAAGCTATGAAACCAAGTCCATGGTGGAACGAAGCTGGGAAGAAGAGCTGAATTTATCTCGGGATTTAACGAATATCATTCGAAAAATGCTGCAGCTGGATTCCCCATACGATAAGGTCGATTCACTTATACAAGATATTACTCATTATTTAAAAGCGATATAAAGATTGGGAGGAAATTCGATGGCATTATTTAATAAAGTATTGGCGCAAATCGGGATTGGAGCAGCGACCGTTGATACAAAACTCGTTAAAGCTCAATTAACAGCAGGTGAAAAGATTGAAGGGACAATAGAAGTATATGGAGGGAATACGGATCAAAACATTGACTGCATTTATTTGCGTTTGTACACGACCTATGTTCGGGAAGTAGACGATAAAAAAATAAAAGAGAATATCGTATTGAACAGTTTTAAAATCAATGATCCGTTTACAATCCAGCCTGGAGAAACAAAAGCCATTCCATTCGCCTTTGATTTGCCAATCGATACACCTGTTACGATGGGGAATACCCGTGTTTGGGTAACGACAGGCCTTGATATTAAAAATGCAATTGATCCACGTGATATTGATTACGTGGAAGTGCTGCCGAATCCGATTATCCACGCTTCTATCAATGCCATGAGTGAAATTGGGTTTCGCCTTCGCCAAGTAGAGTGTGAAGAAGCACCTCATCGCCTTCGCCGCCGTTTGCCATTTATGCAGGAATTTGAATTTGTCCCGACAAGAGGGGCCTTCTATGGTCAATTAGATGAAGTCGAGTTAACCTTCTTGCCGGATGGTCCCAATCGTTTTGAAGTGTTTATGGAAGTGGACCGACGCGCCCGAGGCATAGCTGGTTTGTTTGCCGAAGCGCTTGACATGGATGAGTCGATTGTACGCTTTCATGTAACGGACCAAGAGATTCCCAAATTAAAGCAGATGTTTCAAGATGTGATTCAACGATACAGCTAAAGGGCTTCCGCATAATTCTCATGCTTTCACACATATTAAAAGTACGAGAAAGGAGGAGAATATATGGCACATAAACATAGCAACCAAACCCAACAAAAAGCAATTATAAAATCACATAGAACCCAACCGGAGTTCTCGAATGAATTTGTAGCCAATCAGGCTCCAAAAAGCGGGCATTATAAAACATCAACTGAAAAATAATAAAAAGAGGGTGATTCAAAAGGTCTGCTTTTCAGACCTTTTGAATCACCCTCCTGAAAGGGACCCGTCATGAAAATCCAGTAAAATCAAGGATTATGTGACGGGTCCCTTTCAGTGAAAAATCATTTTTAAGGCCCTTATCCCTTATTATTGTTTGATAAAGTCTATTCCGAAGAAAGCGTGTGTTACATATGAAACGACAACATATCTTATTTCTTATCATTCCTATTATCTTGTTCTTATTTCTTGCTTTTATGTATAAGACAGCCCTTATTGAGAGGCTGGACTTAGCCATCACACTTGCTATGATGGACATGAGGACAAATGGCTGGACTTCATTTTTTATCCTGATAACAAATATTGGATCATGGACGGTGACAGCGCCTGTCTGGTTTATTTTGTGCGCCCTCTTACTGATGGTTCGTAAAGGAGGGACAGCTCTTTTTCTGACCATCGTGTTTTGGGGCTCCAGAACGTTAAACTGGTTCTTGAAGGAAGTGTTTGGCCGCGCTCGTCCAGACATTGATCAGCTCGTTCATGCGGCGCATTACAGTTTTCCGAGCGGACATGCCATGAACTCGATGGCTTTTTATGGTGCACTTTTATTGCTTGGTACATTATTTACAAGGGCAAAACCAGCTTTGAGCAGAGCCATCGCTATCTTCTTAATGGGACTCATTTTGTTCATTGGAGCAAGTCGGATTTATTTAGGCGTACATTATTTTACGGATATATTGGCAGGGTACAGTGCAGGATTGGCCTTGGTGTATGGCTTGTATCGGCTGTTTCGACAAAAATTATCATAAAAACAGGGTTAAAAAGAAGGTGGGGGGGATATATAACATTAGAGCATCAGAAGGAGGCAATCATCATGATTCAATCATTTAGAACGCTGTTTATGAACCGGCTGCATATGCAAATGACCAAATCGCAATCGGCGGAGATTGTTCAACTTAGTCACGAAATGCAGGCAAAGCCATTTCACGAACAAATTCGAATGTTATTTGCACAAATCCCAAGGTTTTACAGACATGTCCATACGGAGTTGCTTACGGTTTTAAGTGAAACATTGGGATATGCTTCTGAGACATTTGTTTTACAGTCTTTACAGGAGCTGGGATATTCCCCGGTAAGGAAACCATCTATGTTATGCGGTCCCCGCTTTTATCAATTGAACCCTGACGGAGAACTGGAGTTATTTGCAGACTTATCGATTACATGCGCAAAGGGAAATGTTTTATTTATTTCCGTCCGTTGCACGAAATACGATTTAATTTGCGATTCCAGCCTGCGCCTTATTTGTGAGCATGTCCGACAAAGGCTAATGAAGCAATTAAATAAATATGAACATGCAGCAGAAAACCCAAAGGCAGGTTGACATTTGTCTTTGGGTTTTTTAATTAATTTTCTAATTCGACAAAACCTATGGCAATTTGATAAAGGAATCGACAAGGAGTACTTCGAATTATTGTAACTAAAGTATAGTCTAAAAAGGTGGGACAAGGGGGAAGAGAGATGTTCAACAGGCTGATGGATGTGAAAAAAGTTGTAAAGCGAGTAACGGCATATGATGTAACCATTATGCAAACGCCAAATAAAGGAGAAGATAAAGGGTATCGCCAAGTGTACCGTCTATCAATTTTAGCGTCATGTCATAAGGAAACGGTACATAAAATATTTCGGATGTTCAATGTTGCAGACACTCTTCCAGAAGATTTCAATGCAAGATATATTAGTACAGGAGACATTCTTTTAATTGATGAGGGAACAAGAGGTCAATTTTATTATAAGCTGCTGCCGGGAGGATGGAAACTCATTAACCGGATGCACGTTCGATGATCGAGTGAATCCTTGTAAATCGTTTGATGTACAAGCCTTCAACAAACTCCTTAATGATTTTTGCTGAAGGCTTGTACAAAAACTTTTATGCCGCATTAACGGGCAGTAAGACCCCACTTCAAAGTTTAGAGTCATCGGAGAAGCTTAAGTGGGGGATAAAGGAAACCCCTACTGATGGAAGTTTCCTTTATATACTAATTCAACTACATGACATAATCCTTAGTAGTCCTTGCCGTTATGGCCTGGACCATTTTTGCGTTTCACGGCGCTGTATTCTTTGCCATGGGCCTCTTGCTCGGCAATGATGGCTTCTGGCGGAATGTGATTATTTTTCTTTGGTGCATTGATGCGGTTACGATGTTTTTTTCCCATATATATATCACCTTTTATTATAATTTTTTATCCGATTTGGACGTTACTGGCTTATTTCTAGATCTTGATTTTGGGTTAGTTTCATTTGCGTGTTGAACGGCTTGAGCCAGCTTTTTGCTCATTTGTTGGTTTGCCATGGTTCATCACCTCTTTCGTTAAATAGCATGGCCTTTTTTTGATGAAATAGACAACCCAGATTCTGCAAGCATCTTTAAATATGGGCGGATGATTTACAATAAGTAATGAAAAACATGGTGTTCGGCAAAGCTATATTTGTCACAGTGGATTTTAGTCGAAATGCGATTTCCACTGCTTTCTCCGCTTTCCGCTTTTGTCTAGCTGCGAAAGCCAAACCGTACGGATGTTTCACTTCTTCCTGCGGAGTCAAAAAGCGACTCCTTCTCAGAAGCTGTAACATCCTATCGGTTTAAACGGCTTTCTCCGCTTTCCGCTTTTGTGGTATAGTGAAATGGCAGTAAATATTAGCTTAGGAGGAAAAAAATGAGCGTACATATTGGAGCAAAAATGGGTGATATTGCTGAAACGATTTTATTGCCGGGAGATCCGCTTCGTGCGAAATATATTGCTGAAACTTTTTTAGAAAACCCTGCTTGTTATAATGAAGTTCGAGGCATGCTTGGCTTCACGGGTACATATAAAGGAAAACGTGTTTCTGTTCAAGGAACAGGGATGGGAGTTCCTTCGATTTCAATCTATGTAAATGAATTGATTCAAAGTTATAATGTTCAAAACTTAATTCGTGTCGGGACGTGTGGAGCGATTCAAAAAGATGTAAATGTTCGCGATGTTATTTTAGCAATGACTTCATCAACGGATTCGCAAATGAACCGCATCGCATTTGGCGGTATTGATTATGCGCCGACGGCAAGTTTTGATTTATTAAAGAAAGCATATGATGCAGGAACAGAAAAAGGCTTAAATTTAAAAGTAGGAAATGTGTTTACGGCCGATCAATTTTACAATGAGGATTCCCAATTTGAAAAGTTGGCGCGTTACGGTGTGCTGGCTGTTGAAATGGAAACGACTGCTCTTTATACACTAGCTGCTAAATTTGGGCGAAATGCATTATCTGTATTAACCGTCAGCGATCATATTTTAACCGGCGAAGAAACGACGGCAGAAGAGCGTCAAACCACATTTAACGAAATGATTGAAGTCGCGCTTGAAGCTTCAGTTAAATAAACGGAAAAAAGCTATTGAGAAAGTTTTCTCAATAGCTTTTTTGGGTATGTAAGCTTTAACGATATCAATATCCTATATGTTGCAGGAAAATCGTACGCGTAGTGTTTTTAGTCCTATTCGTACATACTAAATCTACATTGAATAGGGGAGGTGCAAATCATACAGAGAAATACTGTATGATTGACGATTTGGAAGCTTTTAATTTGATTATGATAGCTGTTCTTATCGCGATTTCCGGATTTTTCGTAGCGTCTGAATTCGCTATTATAAGAGTGCGTTCTTCTCGTATCGATCAGCTCGTAGCGGAAGGAAGCAAGCAGGGAGCAGCTGCAAAAAAAGTAATTGAAAATCTGGACGAATATTTATCAGCCTGCCAGCTTGGAATAACGTTAACTTCACTCGGATTGGGGTGGCTTGGTGAACCGACTGTGGAGCATTTATTACATCCTTTATTTGAAGAATTAAATGTAAGTCCAACGCTTGCCGGTGTGCTATCATTTGCCATCGCTTTTTCTGTTATTACCTTTTTACACGTGGTGGTAGGGGAACTTGCCCCCAAAACTTTAGCCATTCAAAAGTCAGAACCAGTCAGTCTTTGGACGGCACAGCCGCTCATTTGGTTTTATAAAATCATGTATCCATTTATTTGGTTCTTGAACGGTTCGGCTCGTTTTGTTACGAAAATATTCGGTTTGGAGCCCGCAAGTGAACATGAGCTAGCCCATACCGAAGAGGAGCTTCGCCTTATTTTGTCTGAAAGTTATAAAAGCGGCGAAATCAACCAATCGGAGTTCAACTATGTAGAAAATATTTTTGAATTCGATGATCGAGTAGCAAAAGAAATTATGGTGCCGCGCAAGGAAGTGACCGTTTTGGATAAGACGAAATCCATTGCGGAAAACTTGGAAATCATTAAAGAAGAAAAATATACACGTTATCCGGTCATTGACGGAGATAAAGATCATATTGTCGGAATGATCAATATGAAGGAAGTATTTACCGATGTGGTTGTACATGGAATAGATAAAACAAAAACAGTGGAAAAGTATGTACGTCCGGTCATTCAAGTCATTGAGTCCATCGCCATCCATGATTTGCTTTTGAAAATGCAAAAAGAACGCATTCATATGGCCATTTTAGTGGATGAGTATGGTGGAACAGCGGGATTGGTAACGGTTGAAGATATTTTAGAAGAAATCGTGGGGGAAATCCGCGATGAATTCGACGCCGACGAAGTTCCGATGATCCAAAAATTGAATGAGCATCAAACCCTTCTTGATGGGAAGGTATTAATCTCTGAAGTGAACGATATGTTTGGCTTGGAGATTGACGATGAAGACGTCGACACAATCGGGGGATGGGTATTAACAAAAAAATATGATTTGGAGCAAGGTGACACTATTATTTTAGATAATTACCGATTCCGAGTGAAAGAGCTGGATGGGCACCATGTCCGCTGGATTGAAGTGACCTATGATCCGTCATTGAAACGAATAGAAGAAGGTGCAGTGATAGAAGCGGATGAAAAGGGCAAATGTCGGGGCTAAAAGCTCCGGCAGTTTTTTTGTAGTCAATCATTAAAGCTAGCGATGAATGAGTGGAGCCACGGGATGATTTTGGAGAATATTTTCCGTATATCGAAAAATAATGTCTGTATAAGAATGAGTGAGGAAAATAGAGAACAGGGGTGAAAAAAGGACAATTATCCGCTTTCACTCGGATTTTCATTATTTTTAAATTGTGTTATTCTTTCATTGTTAAAAACGGCCCCGACTTTCATGAGAGTTGAAAGTCATAAAAACTAAATAGAGGTGATGTGAGTGAACATAGCAACATTCAAGCAAGAATGGTTCTCGAACGTAAAAGGTGACGTATTGGCAGGAATGACTGTAGCGTTAGCTCTTATTCCCGAGGCCATTGCCTTTGCGATTATTGCAGGAGTGGACCCGATGGTCGGATTATACGCTTCCTTCTGTATTGCAGTAGTCATTGCTTTTACAGGTGGACGCCCCGGAATGATTTCAGCAGCTACAGGAGCAATGGCATTACTAATGATTACGCTCGTTAAGGACCATGGTATCGAGTATTTGTTTGCGGCAACTGTCGTGACAGGCATCATTCAAGTATTACTGGGTGTTTTAAAGGTAGGAAGATTTATTACGTTCTTACCGCAAACAGTTATGATCGGTTTTGTTAATGCGCTGGCTATTTTAATCTTTATGGCACAGCTTCCGCACTTTGCAGGAGCAAGCCGGATGATGTATGCAATGGTAGCGGGAACGCTTGCCATCATTTATCTGTTTCCACTTATCACAAAAGCGGTTCCATCGCCGCTTGTAGCCATTATCATTATGACGGCCGCTGCGATCTTTGGCGGACTCGATTTGAAAACGGTGGGTGATATGGGAGAAATCACGAAAGCACTTCCGATTTTCCATATTCCAATGGTGGAGATTTCATGGGAAACGTTGATGATCGTATTGCCCTATGCCTTTCCACTTGCCATCGTAGGTATTTTAGAGTCATTGTTAACAGCTACCATCGTCGATGAATTTACAAATACGAAAAGCGATAAAAATCGTGAGGTAAAGGGACAAGGGATTGCTAATATCGTAACAGGTTTCTTTGGCGGTATGGCTGGTTGTGCGATGATCGGACAGTCGGTTATTAACGTAAAATCAGGCGGAAGCGGCCGCTTGTCTGCCTTTACTGCAGGTGCATTTTTATTATTCTTAATCATGGTATTAGGCGACATTGTCACACAAATTCCGATGGCTGCATTGGTCGGTGTTATGATTATGGTATCGATTGGTACATTTGACTGGCAATCCATTAAAGACTTGAAGAAATATCCAGTGTCGGATGCAATTGTCATGCTTTTGACCGTTGGTGTTGTAGTATATACACATAACTTGGCTCTAGGTGTTGGATTGGGAGTTGTTTTAAGTGCACTCGTTTTTGGATGGAGAATGGCACAAATAAAAACATCGACAGTCGAAAAAGAGAATGTAAAAATTTATACGATTTCTGGGCAGTTATTCTTTGGTACAATGGCTCATTTTGTCGACTTATTCGACTATCAGCATGATCCGCAAACAATCCATATCGATTTTACAAACTCTCATGTATGGGATCATTCAGCGGTGACGGCAATTGCCAAAGTCATGCAAAAATATAAACGTTATAATAAAGAAGTCATTGTGACTGGATTGAATGCGGAAAGTGAGCATCTTATTAACCGTATCGGTCTGGATTCTGTATCAGGTCATTGATGGACTTATGGGTATGTAAGTGAAAAGAGAAAGTCGGGGAAAGAACGACCAGTTCTTTATAGTGAGAACTGGTCGTTTTCATTCATTTAATGGAAATGTTGGAAAAATGATGTGATATTTACAACAGTCCTTTTTAAGAAATAGTAAAATTTATCCTGTTTTTTCTTTTCATAATTTTTTTTACATTCCGCTATTATCTCATCTCTTTGCTCTGCTGCTAATTTGTAGGCGATAAGGCGGTATTGATAATCCATCATGCCAATCATCTCCTTGCAAAAGAGTGAATAGTTAAAGTGTAAGCGTTTTCTTTTTTTATTGTATCATAAATTTTGCCAACCGTAAAAGAGTAGCTGTCCCATAAGTCTCTCGTAAATCACAAGAACTGATTTTTACTGGAAGGCACCCTTACGAAATCCTTGATTTTACTGGATTTTAATAATGGGGCCTTTCAGGAGGATGTACCAAAAGGGTTGCTTTTTACCCTTTTGGTACATCCTCCCTTAAAAAAAGCTTGTAAATAAAAATCGCACTACAATGGCCAAAAACCAAACCACTCCAAAAAATAGGACTAAATACGTGGCAAATTTGAGTAAAGCAATTCGCGGTTTCGCAGGAGCTGAGTTTTTTGGTTCTTCTTTCTGTTTTGGACTAAGCATATCGTATTCCTTTCTTCTTAGCTGTTTTAAATGCTTTACCCTTCTGTCCAAAATGTAAACATCGGATATATGGGTTGCCTAGTATAAACGGCAAAGGAACAGCCATACTACGAGAAGGAAAGGGGCTGATTCAATGGAAAAGCCAGTGGAGACAATTAAATCGGTTCGAAGAAACCAAGAAGGAGATATTTTGAATGTACGAACGTCCGGAGAAAGGGAAATAGGACACCAAGAGGCCATTTTTGAATTGAAAAATGGCACAATTAGTGACCCGGAAGGTAAAATGGGAGAATCACTAGAGTAGACAAAAAGACCTGTATTGATGCAGGTCTTTTTGTCTACTCAGAACTAAACATAAAACGTTTATAATGATATGAAACACTAAACATTAAGCCCATTGCGAGCATATTTCCCATAAGCGAGCTTCCCCCGTAAGAAATGAATGGAAGCGGGATACCTGTAATCGGAACGACGCCGATGGTCATTCCGATGTTTTGGAAAACATGGAACGTGACCATGGAAATGACTCCTACACATAAATAAGAGTTAAAATCATTTTTTGTTTCAAGGCCGAGCTTGATTAAATGATAGATGAGAACAAAGAACAAACTAATGACAATACTACAGCCGATAAAACCGAACTCCTCCCCAATCACGGCAAAAATAAAGTCCGTATGGCTTTCAGGGAAATATACTTCACCATTTGTGAATCCTTTTCCATTCACCATTCCAGAACCAATGGCAAGAAGGGATTTTTGCAAATGATAACCTTCACCGCCGCTATAACTGTAAGGATCCAGCCAGGAGTAAATGCGGCCAAGCTGGTATTGCTTCACTCCCAAGTATTTTTCGAGAGCCGCAGGGAAATAAATGACCATCGCTAAAATGGATCCCCCAATTGTGGCAACTCCAAGGAAAATAGGAGCAATGATTTTCCATGAGATACCCGATACAAATACAAGTCCTGAAAAAATAGAAAGCAAGACGAGTGACGTTCCCAAATCAGGTTGCTGCATGACGAGCATGAGCGGAACGAATAAAGTCAGTCCCATTTTAAACAAAAGGAAAAAGTCTTCACGCAATGTTCGGATACGGTATTTCTCATTATGTTTAGCAATGAGATTGCTCAATGCAATAATGAGGAACACTTTAACGAATTCCGATGGCTGCAGGGAACCTATGCCAGGGAATTTAAACCAGCTCTTCGCTCCATTAATGACAGGTGCGATCGCAGGAGGAGCGACGATTAACAAGACAAGCAAGAAATTTCCGAATCCATATAAATACCAAGATAATTTTTGGAATTGTTCCGAATCTAAAAGCATGACGGCTGAAATAATGATTGATCCAACTACATACCAAACAATTTGTTTGACTAAAAAGTTTTCACCATACTGCCCGATTGTTTGCGCACTGTAAATAGCAATACAACTGACACAGAAAAATAAAAACAGAATGAAAGCTAAATTTAAATCGAATCTACTAACGTTTTGTTCGTTATTACTCATTTTACCCACCTAACAACTTGGAGTGTGTACAGCATATTATGATACCTCAAATATTTTACACCATAAATAGGCCGAACGCGAACAATTTTATGCACTATGGAGTGAATTAAGATAAAAGGTATGACAAGAATTTTGTCAATAACTCGGAAATGTGAAGTCAAACACTAATCTATTATATATCGAGAGAAATCATGCTAATGAAAACTGTTAAAGAATAAGACTAAATCTATTAATCTTTGCATATAGTAGAACTATACACAATCTATAAGCTTCAACATAGCCAAAGAACGGCCATGTTGAAGCTTATAGACCTAAGCGGCTGCCTCCCTTTCCGGGAGTGGCAGCTGCTTAGGTAAAACCCTTGAAGAGCCATTCAAGATATTTATGTGACCATTTATGAACATGTTCTATTGAATGAAGGCATGTGGAATAATCAAGTCTAATTTATATAGATGGAACTTTCATCGTCCGGGATACTTTATCATCGGGAATGATTAGTAGGCCCGTACGATGCGGGCCACGAAGATGTTACTATAGGACGCAGCGATGTTAGTCTGTGTTCTTTTAATCGGACTTTTATAAAAGTAGAACATACCGCTTGATAGAGGCAAATAAAATACTAGAGAACAGGAGAGAAACAGATGAATCTATTATTGGGTGCGATTGGGCTATTGTTTATCTGGGTTTTTATGTATATGTACCGTTATCGCTTGTTTATTACAAAATACACAGGGATAACAGCGGCTCTTGCATCCAGCATGATGATTGGATTTTTAAGTTCGGTTTTTTTTAGTATCAATGCAGCGGCACACGATGATACAAGTACGATTTTAAGTCTTATTATTAGTATGTTAGCCGGGATGATTATCGGTGTTCCGCATTCTTTTTCGGCATGGGTGGCAGGAGCCTGTGGAGGACTTGTTAGCGCCCCTTTAGGTAAAGTGGTTGCTTTACTTATTTCTGCTGAAAGGGCTGAGAGTTTTATTACTTCTTTATTGGTACTTTGTATTATTTTTATCATAGTATTGCTCGGCATCATGACTGCGGAAATCCCATCTTACTATGAGGTGGTTTTTCGAAAGTGGGCGCTCAATCCACTGACAATCGGCTTACCGCTGATTTTTATATTCCATGTATACGAATTGCTAGATAGGAGCTTGTCTTCAAAAAGACTGTTCCAACGCTCCAAAAAAATAGAAAGTCATCGCGGATCCAAATATATATAAATCCACATAAATAATTTAACACGAGCAAAGAACGCCCGTGTTAAATTATTTACGCATAAGCGGCTGCCAAGCGACATTAAGGGTTCTTGTCAGCCGCTTATACGAGAACCTTTGAGGTCCTACTCAAGATGCAGAGACACAAAATCCTAAAGAGGAATCACGGCCAAGGTAATGTTAAAAACTTAAATTGTATTTATAAAAGAAAGTTTTCAAAAGAATGACTCGACAGGTATGCTTTTATACCTGTCGAGTCATTCCTTAATAACAACGAAACGCTACGACTCTTCTTGTATCAAATCCGACATAACTCCATCTAAATCCATCCCATCGATATCCAGCGACAGAGCGTCTGCCGATATAAGTAGGATAGAACCAGAAAGAACGTCCGTTTCGAAGCCATACATATGTGTAACGGTATAAGCATCCGCGAAACGCCCCGGAATCTACTGCATATGTGCTGGGGCCCCCAACCCCTCCTTGAAGAGTTTGAGCTTCACTAAGGGAAGGGGTGAAGGACGGGGGAGGCTGAAGCGGAGGCTGCTGACCCATTCCACTTTCATCAGGGAAGCCGCCGCCGGGGAAACCGCCACCGGGGAAACCGCCACCGGGGAAACCGCCGCCGGGGAAACCGCCGCCGGGGAAACCGCCGCCGGGGAAACCGCCACCGGGGAAACCGCCACCAGGGGGAGGCCCAGGTGGAAAACCAAATCCAGGAATGTTTTGACGATACATTTTTTTCTCCTTTCTTTTACCAACTACCATACTTTATGCAATCAGGGGATATTGGGTGAATGTCCTTTTGCAGAGGAATTTAATCGAAAGCGAAGGAGAGTATAAGAAAAGTAAAAAATAGTTGACGAAACTGAAAAAGGGAAGTTATAATAAATCTTGAATTTGAGATAAATAATTTAATGATTTATGAAATGAGAACAAATTTTTAGTTATTTATCTTGAATTAATAATTTATTTATTTTTATATTTTTAAATAAAAATATTTTAATTTTTGGAGGATGAGAAATATGGCAAAAGTATTATATGTAAAAGCAAACCCAAAAACGGATGATATGTCTTTTTCAGCAAGATTGGCTAATGCGTTTTTAGATGGGTATCAAACAGAACATCCTGAAGATACAGTCGAAACGTTAGATTTGTACAACACATATCTTCCTTTAATCGATGGAGAGGTCCTTAGTGCCTGGGGGAAACTAGCAACTGGTGCTGAATTGACGGAAGAAGAGACGAAAAAAGTGACTCGTTTAGGAGAATTGGTCGATCAGTTTTTAGCAGCGGATAAAGTAGTATTTTCTGCTCCAATGTGGAACTTTGGTTTTCCGCCATTAATGAAAGCGTACATTGACGCGGTCGCTGTAGCCGGTAAAACATTCAAATACACGGAAAATGGTCCGGTCGGTTTAGCAGGGGATAAAAAAGTAGTTTTATTGGAAGCACGCGGCGGCATTTATTCAGAAGGTCCAGCAGCACCTATGGAGCATACGCAAAGCTACTTGAAAGCCGTTTTAAGCTTTTTCGGAATTCAAGATTTTACATTAGTTGTTGCGGAAGGAATGGCTGCGGCTCCAGCGGAAGCAGAAGCAATTTTTACAGCATCGGCTGAAAAAGCAAAAGCAGCTGCGAAAAACTTTTAATTCATTGATAAGAGAGGTCTCGCAGTATGCACAAAACTAGATTAACTGATGAATAGTTCATGATAAAGTCCTGTTTGCAACACTGATCTGGAAGCGTGATTGTGTTTCTTTGGGTTAACCTCCGCGCAGTATGGGTCATCGCAAAATTAGTAGTATCGAGGCTTTAAACTGATGGCCCATGTTGTGCAAAAAGAAAAAACATCACTTTTTCGATCTTATGGGACAGCGACAACTCACATGACCGCCATTCTTTTTTCATTGCAAACACTTTTTGGCTATGATTTAATGGAATATGTTGAACAATAAAGCGTGGCAGATGAGCGTTTCCTCATTGTTCATGCTTTTTGTTTTTTCAAAGGGGCGGATGGGTATTATAGTGGTGATTACATAGAAAAGGAAAGGTGAAAGCCATGTTCAAAAAGCTATTCGGCGGAAAATCAAGTCAAAAAGATGTAACGATTGTAGCTCCTTTAACAGGACAAGTAGTGCCAATTGAAAATGTACCAGATCCAGTATTTTCACAAAAAATGATGGGAAATGGATTTGCCATTGAACCGACAGATGGTCAAGTCGTTTCTCCAGTAGATGGTGAAGTAATTCAATTATTCCACACAAAACATGCGATTGGATTAAAAACTGATGCAGGTGTGGAAGTGTTAATTCATATCGGGCTTGAAACTGTAGCGATGAATGGAGAAGGATTTGAGGCGCACGTAAGCCAAGGGGATAAAGTAAAAGTAGGTACACCGCTTGTGACGTTCGATTTAAATCTTGTAAAAGAAAAAGCGAAAAGCACGGTTACTCCTGTCGTGATTACAAATACCGATAACATGGAAAGTTTTGAAATGTTAGCAAACGGTTCCACTGAAAAAGGTTCTACACCTTGTTTGAAAGTGGTAGCAAAATAGTGAGAAAATAAAACGTTGACGAAATATGTCGAAGTGCATATAATATAGCTAACAAGTATTTTGTCACATTGTGTAACGTATAACAAACCAAGGCCTAAGGTGCGCAAAAAGTGCGTATCTTAGGTTTTTTTATATTGAGGATGAGCCAGAAAGGCGAAAAACAGCCTTTTTGGCTTCCCCATATGAAAGGCGTTCCGTAAGAATTCAAATGAAACTTTTTAGGGAATTAAGCGTAGGAAAAGAAGGAAGAGAGTTTTGTTGCGCAAATGACCCCGAGTTGTGCTAAAATAGAAAATGTTGGACAAAAAAGCCATCTTGAAAGAGAGCGTTTAATATATGGAAATATACAGCGATTTACTATTGTTGTACGCAATATATGCAAGCCCGGTTGTTTTGATTATGCTGATTTTCTTTCTGTGCCGCCATATTTATGTAGTGCGCCCGGCGGCAAGTTCTGGCTATCAAAAACGGGAAATGAACGTATACGAACAAAGTAAATGGGTATCAATTCGTCAATTATGGCGTTTCACGTATTTATTTATGAAAAAGCCAACAAAAGAAATGGACAAACAAGATGATGGTGAAGAACGCCCTTTCCTTCAGGCAGGATCTTGTTTATAAACAACTAAACATGTTGGAGGAAAGAGAACAGATGAAAAGTAAATTGCTCATTCTAGCTTCGTTATTGTTAGTCGTATTATCCGGTTGTAATTTAAATGAACCAATTACATCAGAAAGCACTGGTGTGTGGAATCATTATTTCGTTTATCCTATGTCGCTGCTGTTGACAAAAGTGGCAGAAACGGCAGGCGGAAGCTATGGTTTATCCATCATCATTGTAACGATTATCATTCGATTAGTGCTGCTTCCTCTTATTATGAAGCAGCAAAAAAGTACGATGGCCATGCAGGTGCTGCGTCCGGAGATGGAAAATTTACGCAAGAAATATCCATCGAAAGATATGGAATCACAGCAAAAAATGCAAAAAGAAATGATGGAGCTGTATCAAAAGCACAATATTAACCCGCTTGGCGGATGTTTACCGCTTTTAGTGCAATTTCCAATTATTATGGCGTTTTATTATGCAATTGGACGTACAGAGGCGATTGCAGATCATTCATTTTTATGGGTAAGTTTAGGCAATCCGGATCCATATTTCATTTTACCGATTGTTGCAGCCTTGACGACATTCATTCAGCTTAAAGTTGGTATGACAGACGAAATGCCGCCGCAAATGAAAATTACGATGTATATTATGCCATTCTTCGTTTTAATAGCAGGTATTTCATTACCTTCTGCATTGGCTTTGTATTGGGTAATCGGGAACCTTTTCGGTATTGCTCAGGGGATTTATTTGAAAAAAAGAATGGCACTTTTGCAAAAGAGCGCATAATGAATAAAAAGGACCTCTATTATTGGGGTCCTTTTTTCATTGTACATTCTGATATGGAACTACTCTTTTATTGAGGAATGATTGATTTTATATAAAGGCAACTTCCATCAGTGGGGGTTTTAATGTCCGTTAATGCGGGATAAACAAAAAATTATATGTGAAAGAATCATGGAGTTTGTATAATAATGGTAGGAAAGGAAGGTGGGTGTTGAAAATGAAAATAAATGTATTATCAATTAATATTGGGATGCCGCAGGAAATGCCGTTTCAGAATAAAAGAATTCAAACCGGTATTAATAAAAATCCAGTAAGCGGGCCCGTATTTGTTTCACATTTACATATGGAAGGAGACGGGCAAGCCGATTTAACGGTCCATGGCGGTGTCGATAAAGCTGTTTGTGTGTATTGTTTTGATCATTATCCTTATTGGGAAGAAACATTGGGACAAAAGCTGAGCGCAGGAGCGTTCGGAGAGAATTTGACGATATCCGGTGCAACAGAAGAAGAAATTATGATCGGGGATATCTATCAGATGGGCGAAGTTGTTTTTCAAGTGAGTCTGCCAAGGCAGCCGTGTTATAAACTTTCGGTCAAATGGGACGAACCGTCCTTACCGGTGATGATAAAAGAAACGGGATACTCCGGTTTCTATTTTCGGGTTTTGCAGGAAGGCGTCATTAAACCGGGGGAAACGCTTCGATTAGTGAAGCGCCATCAGGATGCGATTTCAATTGCATTTGCCAACCACATAAAATATAAAGATAAGCAAAATGAGGAGGGTCTGTTAAAGCTCGTTCAGCTTAATGAACTTGCTGAGGCTTGGAAAAATGGGTTTCAAAACCGTTTAGAGGAAATGAAAAAATCGGATAAAATGCCTTGACATGAAACCCATTTCATACCATAAACTATAAATAACCCCATAAAGTACCATTAATTAGCCGGCGTTACTTGTATCTCATACGAGGCGTGACGGCGCTGTAAAGAAGGACGTTGATAGTCGCCCTTCTTTTTTTGCGGCTGTTTTTCAAAGAATCATACATGAAACGTTTTCCAATGTCTCAAAATAACAAGAAGAGGCCGGAAGAGGTGAAGATGATGAAGAAATGCCTAATAATGTTTATTGCATTACTGTTTGTGCATCAGCAGCCTGCAGAGGCAAAGGAAACTTCCTTGCATGCTGCTTTTATTCGAAGCGGTGATGTTTGGGTGAAAATGAATGATCGGGAATACCGTCTTTCTTATACAGGAAATATGTCCAATCCGCAATGGTCCCGAAGCGGGAAGTATTTATCGTTCGATCGAAAGGGAGTATTGTATGTTCGCCATCTCTCAGGCCGCCGTTATAATAAGCGGGTTGCTGTGGACATGAAGTTGGCCAGATGGTCGCCGACAGAGGAAAAGCTGGCCTTTTTATCTAATGGGATAATTTATGTATACGATCCGGAGAAGCAGCGATCTATTCCGGTAACGACTGGAGCTGACCAGTTCTCCTGGTTCCCCGATGGAAAGAGGTTATTGGTGACAAGCAGTGCAAAAATCCAACCGAACGGCTGGGGGCAGGCAGAGCTTTTTGAAGTTCCAATTGATGCTAATTTGAATTTTGAAAAGAGCCGGTCGTTTTTTGTGCTTCCGAAACCATCTGATGATTTTTTTGCCATTACGACGAGCCGCTTTAAATGGTCTCCCAATCAAAAGTGGATTAGCTTCATTGCGGTTCCGACGGCTTCCTGGTCGGCCGATTCCAATACTTTTTGTTTGCTGTCTGCTGATGGAAAAAAATTTCAAAAACTTGGAAAGATGGTGAATAACGAAGAATGGATGCATTGGGCGCCAAAGGGGGCGACCATCGGATTTATTGATGGAGAAGGAAGAATTGCTACTCAAAATAAGAAATTGACGATTAAGGAACTCGCTGCCATGGCAAAAGGAGCTGTCACACCAATGGGATACGTGGACTGGGATTTTACATGGCATAATAATGAAACCATCACGGTTTCAAGGGATAAAGAAACGGAATGGAACAATGATGAAGTGAAACGTCCCCTTCCTTCGCTTTATCAATTATCATTAAAGACACACGAACAAACAAGAATCACCGCTCCTCCAAAAACGGCTGGAGATTTTTATCCTATTTATCTGCCAGCTGCCAATCAATTAACTTGGATACGGTCAGACCGCAAAAAAGCGTTCGTTTGGCTAGGGAGCAGCAACGGCCGTTATAAACGAATCTGGATTCGGAATTTGGACGTCCCCATTCCTTACTATGACCAATATAATTGGAGTGAAGTACTGGCTGTATATGAGAAAACGTCACATTAAATGGAGAAAATAAAACTAAGCGAAACGGGACTTACGCTATATAGAGCGGGTCTCTTTTTTATTTATCGAATTTACAAAGCGAGAGTGAAACAAAAGAGAGGGCAATCTCGTATAACAATAAGAGAACTTATGAGAGAGGGAGAAGCAATGAAAAAACTTATATGGCTTCAAGGAATTTTCTCGTTTTCCTTTTTACTTTTGTTCATATTGCAATTAACAAAAGTATACATCCCGCATCCAAGTGCGTTTCCATTTTGTGTCGCCGGGTCTCTTGCTATTGATATTGTAAATGGTAAGCGCAGCTACTTTAATTATGTAATTATTGCCTTGATGATTGCCGCTTTTATGGCTGGCTTTTTTGTATAAAGTTTTATTAACAACTTTCATGAGGATGACTCAAAAGGGCTGTTTTTTTCTCTTTTGAGTCATCCTAATCGCCTATTTTGCTTTAATATTTTTCACAATATGAGCCAATCGATCAGGGTAATCCGTAAACATTCCATCTACTCCCCACTTGATGAGCCGTTTCATTTGTTTTATATCATTGACGGTGTACGGGTGAATGTCAAGACCAGCGGCTTTTACCGTTTGGACATATTGACTTGTCAGAAGACGGGCATTCGGTCCCACTCCCATTGCATATGTGCTGATCATTTTTAATTGCTTTTTTGTAATAAATCCAGAGAGGTGTGATGGAAGAAGCTGAATGAGTCGTAAAGAAGGGTTCAATCGCTTCAGCTTTTGTAAGCTGTCTTTACTAAACGATTGGATATATATATGGTTTATATTAATATCATAGCGTTTTAGTAGTTCAACGAGCTTTTCTTCCATTTCTCCGGATTGGGAAGGGGCTTTCACTTCAATATAATAGTGATGGCCGCTTCCGAATGTTTGAAAAATCTCTTCAAGTGTCGGTATTTGTAATCCTTCATATTCCTTTTTGGCTCGTTTTGGATTCAAATGATTAAACGAAGAGCCAGCATCCAGTTTTTTGATTTGAGTGAGTGTCAATTGTTTAGCCAATCCTTTTCCGTTGGTGGTTCGCTCTACAGTTTCGTCATGTAGTGCAATCAATGTTCCGTCTTTGGTCATTTGCAAGTCAATCTCTGTATATGTCCCGCCCTGTTCAATACCAAGTTCATAAGCTTTAATCGTATGCTCGGGCGCATATCCAGAGGCTCCCCGATGAGCAATGATGAGCAAATTGTGATGGTCTGCTGAAGAAGGGAGCAAGAAAAGAGCAAATACAAAGTATACGGCAGCTGCGAGTATGAGTAATGTCCGGTAAATGGTCAAATCGTTTCCCTCCTAAAATTTCATCAACTTATTATCATATTTCAAATAGGATTTGCCTTCAATATGCATCCCATTCACAAAGTTGCCATTTTGTTGTTAAAGGTTTTATGAACAATGATGGTTTTGGTGTTTTAGTATTTTAGTTTGTTTCGGGGAAATGGGCATTTCGTGGGGAAGATATGACAAAGAATCGCCATGATGTCATGGCGATTGTTTTTGCGATGTATATGTTTTGTTTTTCGGCGAGTGACCAATCGGTTCAAGGAGAGTGGTATAAACAACGAGCCTTTTTTCATGGGTGCCTTGCTCCCGGTTGAATGATCCGGTACATGTAATCAAGTTGAGCTGTTTCGCATTTGTTGGACCGAAAATAATGGAAAGCGGGGCATGCTGACGATCGTATGCTTCTTTTTTCTTAACCATAAATGTAAGCTTTTTTCCGTCTTTATCTTTTACGTGAATGAAGTCGCCTGTTGTTAAGCGGTTGAGATAGAAAAAGACAGCTGGTCCGGTTTTATCATCGACATGACCGACCATCACCGCGTTTCCTTGTTGACCTGGAACTGTTCCTGGTGAAAACCAGCCAACCGTATCTCGATTATCGGGAACAGCCATTTGCCCTGTATTCAATAAGCCTTTTGCTTCAATTGGAGCGGTTAGAGCCAGTTTTGGAATGTCTAAAGACACAGGCTGTGAAATCTTTGTTTCTCCTTGATTTGGTGTCGGGTGCAGAGGTAAGGCAGATTCATTTGCCGTACAGCCTGAACTAAAGAAGAGAAGCAATAAGCCAATGGAGCATATGCGCTTAAGCACGGGAACGACGAAAGGCGACACCGATTAAAATAAGGATGACAGCGCTGGCTGACGTATAAACTAAGTTTTCAAGCGAGTAGCTGGCAGCAGTTCCTCCCATTCCGGTTTTTGGCATCTCTGACGGCATCGGTACTTCAGGCGGCATCACGGATTGATCTTCTAAAATTAACACTTCGAGATCGCTGGCTGTATTGATGGCAAGTACGTGATAAATGGTATTTTGCGCTAATGCCGTATCGGAAAGGTCCAGAATTTGCTGCTGACCATCTGCGGTTGCAATAGCTAAATCATAAATATTTGGCTCAAGTTCTTTATAGTCGCTTGTTTGTTTAAAGGACAAGTTATTAAATAATACATCTCCGCCTTGCAATCCCACATTGACGACAGGAGCATCAGGGGATAAGTGTGACATGCGGATTTTTGCTTTGCCATTCGTCACTTCCATGTCATCTTTTAGTATTTCCAGCTCCAGTTTTTGTAATGTGTTGGCTGCCACGACTGTATAAGCCATTCCGCCCTGTACATTAACAGATGCAGTGATGAGGGGATCTTTTTCGCCTTTTGTGCCGGCTTCATAAATTTCAACAGAATTGGATCCTTCAGGTACACTCAAGTAATCGGTTGCATCTGCAAAAACGATTCCAGAGACGACTTGTTCTTCATTTATGTATATATCGACAGCTGATGCATCAGGGGAAGCGTGAACAATGCGCACGAGTGACTCCATTTGCATTTCAGCATGTGAATGAACAGTCGCTAAAGGAAGTAAAGTGACTAAAAGTGTTAGTAAGGTTAAAAATATCTTTTTCATCATCAATCTCTCCTTTTGTTGTTTAATTGATGGTAAAAGTTGGATGTATTAGTTGCACGTCCTTTATCTTGTGTAGTATTGGAAAAACATATACGTATAAACAAAAAATTACTTTTATCCCATATTAATGGAGGATGAGGTCTGTGCTAATAAATTTTTTTTCACTTTCATTTGCATCAAAAATAGACAGGGGTTAAACACCGCCATGTCCGTTTAAAAAGCCATTGATATAAAAATCCAGAAAGGATAGATAAAATTGGAAGTCCAATAAACAGATGCAGGTAAAGAAACAAGAAAGGCACCCCATTTTTTACCGGTATATGGAAGTAGATCTCTTTTTTCTCATGTCAAACATTTCTTGTTCTTTAAGTGAAACGAAATGCAGTAAATTCAACTTCTATTCCCATACATAGCCGTTCTTTGGTTATGTCGAACTTTCTAAATCGATCTATATAATGTTATATATTACCTGAGCAAAGACAAAAGCAGATGTCCCAACGGATTTCTGCTCTTATTTTTGCTTTTTTTATAGATGGAAATTATTGAGAGTTGAGATTTTGCTAGAATTCTAGGATGATAGGTTGCAGGGGGTCGTCAACCAACAAGGTAAAACCAAGGAGGAAAACGACATGAAAAAAACAGGTACAATTTTAGCAGCAGCTGCATTAGCAACGACAATTTTTGCTGGAGGAGCAAGTGCAAATACACAGGCACCAACTAACTGCAAAACTTATGTTTATACAGTTAATGGACAATCTGTCGACAGTGCGTTTATCCAACAGCTTTTAAATAAATACAGTTTCACATATAAAACGGCACAGCCTGCAAAAACGACACAACAGGCACAGCCAGCAGCTGTAAAACAGCCTACTCAAACAACAACTCAACAAGCCAAGCCAGCAGCGCAACAACCGGCAACAAATACAGAAAAACCGGCAGCGACAACTGCTTCAAATGTGAGCGAGTTTGAAAAGCAAGTAGCAAATTTAGTTAACCAAGAGAGACAAAAAGCAGGTTTACAGCCATTACAATTAGATACAAAATTAAGCGACGTAGCTCGTGAAAAATCAAAAGATATGATGAACAAAGGCTACTTCAGCCACCAATCTCCAACGTACGGTTCACCATTTGACATGATGAAGCAATTTGGTATCACATACAAATCAGCAGGTGAAAATATTGCTAAAGGCCAGCAAACACCGCAGGAAGTCATGAATGCTTGGATGAACAGTGAAGGCCACCGTGCAAATATCTTAAACGGCAGCTTCACTCACATCGGAGTTGGCTTTGTGAAAGACGCTCAAGGTACAACGTACTGGACACAAATGTTCATCAGCAAATAATATAAATGCACGTAAAGAAAATGGACAGGGGATACCCCTGTCCATTTTCTTTACGCATAAGCAGCCGGGAAGCTCCCCTGCGGGTTTCTTCCCGGCTGCTTATAAAAGTGAGCTAATAATAAGGTGTCATATTAAAAAGGACAGCGGAACTGCCATTTGTGCATTTCGTTATTCACCAGCATACCAGCTATTTTGATCTTCTTTTTGAGCTTGTGATGGCTTTCCTGCCTGTGTATCTGTCTCAATTGCGAATTCTGTTTCAAATGGTTTAGATACAGGCGTTTTCTCATTTACTTTCTGAGCGTTTGCTCTAAATGCCGGTTTGTTTCGTTGTTGATTGTTTGACATGATCATCACCTCCATGAAAATTAATGTACCCGGGAGGTTTTGAAACTATGCTGAAGCGTCCATGAAGGGACTGGTTCCTCAGAGGCTCGAAGGATAACAAGTTGACTTTATCCCTAAAACCGCGGTTTAATAGATAATAAGGAATAAAGGCTAACTATAAGGTGTCCTTACTCACATGTATGGGGCTCCTGATATTTGTTTTACGGAAAGGAACGGTTATGGAAGAACAAAAAACACCGAAAAAGCAGACGAACGTATTATTTGATTTGATCTTTTACATTGCGTTGCCCTATTTAATATGGAATCAAGGAAGAGACTTCATCGGTGATTATTATGCAATCTTGTTGTCGACTGCGCCTGCCTTCTTTTATACCATTTATAAATTTGTCAAAGAGCGTCAGTTCAATGTTACGGGAATTTTTATTGTTGTATCGTTATTGGCGCGTACAATTATCGATTTGGTATCAGGTGAAGCAGAAAGAATGCTGTATAACCAAGTTTATTTTATGTTCGGACTGGCTCTTTTCTTTTTGGCTACGGTTTTAGTTAATAAGCCGATGGGGATGTATTTCTTTGGGGATACAGCTCAGCTTATGGGTTATGAGCGTAAAGACATTATGACTTACTTGAAAGAAAAAGATATGTTTAAAATGCTCCGCATTTTGACGGTATTATTTAGTGTTCGCTATGGTGCGGTAGCGGTTGTGAAGCTCTGGCTGATTAACCAGTATGGAGTAGAAGGCTATGGGAAGATGATTATCGTGATGCAAGTCATCAACTGGATTTTTACGATTTTACTCGGCATTTACACATACATGATTATCCGTAAGCTTCAGGATAAAACAGGAGACGCGGAAAATCCGAATATACAAGCTTAATGCAAATAGGATGAGTGAAAAGGGTGAAAATCAGCCGTTTTCGGTCATCCTACTGAAAGTCCACGTCTTGAGAATCCAGTAAGATCCGGGATTCCTTGACGGGGCCTTTCATTGAAAATCAATTTTGCGTATGGGCCAGCTTCGTGTCCGTTCATTTGAGCAGTGTAAAAAATCAGATGGTTTCTGACATCTCCGTGAAGAAGATTGCTAGATTGGTTTGTTCTGTATAAAATTCTTATAGGAATAAGAAAGAAGAAAGGACGAAGAAATGAAATTAAAAACAGCGCTTACAACGATGGTTGCATTTTCAACGATTATACTAGGAGCTTGCGGAGATAATCAGGCAACAAGGGAAGAAGAAGGTCATGAGCATGCAGAACATGTGACGGGGGATTTGCGTGAAGAAACAGCAAGTGTGGATAGCTTGCCCAAGTTTTTGACAGCCAAATCCGATGACATGAAAGTGCTGTATCAAGCTGCCGCAAATCATCAAAAATTGCTGGAGAACATTCCTTGTTATTGCGGATGCGGGGAATCAGCAGGTCACACGAGCAATTATGATTGTTTTGTTTATGACAATAAAGAAAACGGAGCGGTCGTATGGGATGATCACGGCACAAGATGCGGCGTTTGTCTAGAGATTGCAGCCGAGTCGATTATTGATTACAGTAAAGGGAAATCGATTAAAGAAATTCGTCAAATGATCGATACAAAATACAAAGAGGGCTATGCAAAGCCAACTCCGACTCCAGAGGTTTAATAGATAGCTATTTAAAGATTAAGTGTCCATAATATTATTATGTTAACTATATGCATTCCACTTAATAACTTGGCACAGCTTCATTCCATCGAGAAACATTCACAATTGGTTATTCAGACCACTTGAATTGAACCGGATGGGAAAAGAGAATACCTCTTTTCCCATCCGGTTTTTATTTTTTTCGGAAAAAACAGAATTGTTATGAAACAATTGGTTTTATCGAGCATATGTTATATAACAAGAAGAGTTCGAAAAGGAGAGGATATTATGCCTCAGCAGGAAGAGAAACAGGAACAGTCTCAGCAGTTTGAATGGATTGATGAATACCCAAGTATTTTAGAGAGCATTAACGACTACTATAGTACATGTAAATGATGAAAACACGGATATTTTTATCCGTGTTTTCATCATTTAATGGAAGAAATAAAACATTGTAAATTTTCAAGTCTTTTATTCCTGCCGGGAAGGTTTTGTATGGTAAAATATAAATCAAATGGGAAAGGGTGTGACATCGGTGGAGCCAGCTATTGCTCAATTGCAACAATGGATCGATCAAGCTAAAACGATTACCTTTTTTACGGGTGCTGGTATTAGTACAGAATCTGGTATCCCTGATTTTGTTCTCAAAATGGTCTATATAAACAAAACATGAGCTTTGTTGACGTAGTGTCCCGTCCTTTTTTTGAGAGACGTCCAAAAGAGTTTTGGCCATTAGCTCGTCCATAAACAAGGGACTATCCCTATGGTTATCATTAATCGTGATGCAACCCATTTTGATCATCTTTTCGACTTGGTGATTTCCGATTCGATTGGACACACAGTGTCAAAGCTGCAGATCTGATGAGACCTTTCATTTTCAAGCAAGTTCATTGAAAATGATATACAATAGAATGTTATAAAACATCTTTGAATTTTCGGTAAGAAGGGGAAGTGCTTGTGTGGTTTCAGAAAAATAAAAAATGGATTTTCCTTATTATTGTTGGTGCGTTGCTCGCATGGTTTTTACCATACAGCATGCCGTTAGTGCTGGGGTTATTTACGGCCCTCTTGCTTGATGGAGCCGTAAAGTTTTTTGAAGACCGCTTTAGTCTGAAACGAATCTATGCGGTCACCATGACATTTTGTATGTTTTTGGCGGCAATCGGCTTGCTCTTTTATTTTGTTATCGTCTTGCTGATAGACCAAATCGTTATTTTTTCCAAGCGTGTTCCTGAATGGGTGAGGAACTTTAATGTGGAACCAATTAAAGAGTATCTTTTTCAATGGCAAAAAGTATCGGATAACTTGCCTCCTGAGCTGGTCGAATCAATTGAATCGTCTATTGATTCATCGAAACAAGCACTGATTCAGTTTGCTTCCAACGTAGCAGAATTAACATTGAATTTGTTGGCGACTGTTCCTACGTTCATGATCGAGCTGATCATTTACTTTATCGCTTTGTTCTTGTTCAGCCTGGAACTGCCATCATTAAAGCGTAAAGCGACGAGTTTTCTTACCGATAAAACAAAGGCGAAAGTCGAGCTTATTATGCGTCAATTGAGCCGTGCCGGAATCGGATTTTTGAAAGCCCAGTTTTTACTCAGTTTTATCACATATATGGTTTCTTTTATTGGACTATGGATTATAGGAGTCAAATATATTGCTATTATTTCTCTTATTATTGTCATTGTGGATTTGCTTCCCATTTTGGGAACTGGCTCTGCGCTGGTTCCATGGGCTGTTTTTATGATTATAAACGGAGACAATAAAACAGGGATTGGCTTAATTATATTATTTGTAGTCATTACCGTATTAAGAAGGGTAATTGAACCGAAAGTGCTTTCTCAGAGCTTGGGCATTTCGCCTCTCGCTTCCCTTATCAGCATCTATTTAGGGTTTAAAATGCTTGGGGTTATCGGTTTGATTGCAGGACCGGCTCTTGTGATTGTAATCGAGACGATTATTCGAGCCAATATTTTAAAGCTCAACTTTAAAATATAGAGGATGATCCAAAAGGGCAAGAACCTGCCCTTTTGGATCATCCTCATAAAAGGCCTCGTCTTGAAATTTCAGAAAAATCAGGGATTTCGTGACGAGGCCTTTTATTAAAAAATTAGTTTGTGTGGTCTATTAGAGATTTGGAGGTATATCATGTTTTGAAACGAAAAGCGGTATCTATGGAAGTCGGAATGATTTATTGCATCTATATAATGGTAAGGAAGCTTCTGCTGTTAAGTGAAGCTCAACGTATAACGTCATGGTTTTGTGCATAGGTTGTAATAAAGGAAACTACCAACTGTACGCTGAAAATGAGCTTTCCTCCTTGTAAGCGCAGAACAAAGGAGAAACGGCCGAAAGAAACGAGAAATGGTTTTCCAAAAAGGGCCTTCAATTAAAAGAAGAAAGGAACATTATCATGTGAGAAAGGAATGCCTCAATGCGGACATTTATGATTCGTCTTAGTCTTTTTTTCATTGGGATATTGTTTCAATCTGTGGCAGCACTGGATTTGATGTTTGAATTAAACTTGTTGCCCATTCATACAAGAACAGTGGAGCACTATGCGCAAGCCTTTGCAGTAAGGATGCCTTTCATTTTATTTACCATCGGCTTTGCCTTCATTATTTTTAGTTTTTATTTTCCGAATTTTGAAAAAAAGAAAGGACGTTTTTAAAAACGGACAACCAAAACGATTGACTGTATGCTTTGAAGCGATTTAAAATAGAAATAAGAAACAACCATGAGGTGATACAATGGGGCAGTGTATAAAATTGGCGAGTTAGCTTCAGCGGCCAATGTTTCAAAGCGCACGATTGATTACTATACAAAATTAGGGTTGCTGCAAGCAAAACGTTCCCCGTCCAATTACCGGTACTATTCGGAAGAAGCATTAGAGGATTTGAAGTTCATTGAAAATTGTAAGAAGCTTCATATGCCGTTGGATGAGATTCGAAAAAAAATTGAATTGGTTAAAAGCCAGCATGTAGAGGAAGAAGAAATGCTGGATCAAGCAAAAGTTATTGCCAAACATTTGGAACATTTAAATCAAGAACTTTCGGGATTCATGCCCATTGTGGAAAAGTTGGACGATGATCAAAAGCGCCTCTTATCCACACAACTATCGAATCAAAGCATGTCACTTATTCAATCATTGCTTGTACTCTTAATTTGATAGAATCAAGGCTTAATATGAACGTGTGTCACAGAACAAAGGTTAGATGAAGGTAAACATAATAAATATACAATAACTAACTTTTTTAGGAGGTGACTCCTTACTCGTTTTGTGCGAGCTAAGGAACTTTTTTGGACATATTTAACTTGGTTTTAGTGGCGATTTTAATTGCCTTAACCGCCTTTTTCGTCGCGTCAGAATTTGCGATTGTAAAAATTCGCAGTTCTCGCATTGATCAGTTGATTGCAGAAGGAAGTAAGAATGCACGTGCTGCCAAAATAGTCATTACGAACTTGGATGAGTATTTATCGGCATGCCAGCTTGGAATTACAATCACTGCATTAGGATTAGGTTGGTTGGGAGAGCCGACAGTGGAACGATTACTTCATCCGCTTTTTGAAAAACTTTCCCTTTCTGACTCAGTTGCCAGTCTTCTATCATTTGGAATCGCCTTTGCATCTATCACATTTCTCCACGTTGTCATTGGGGAATTAGCGCCTAAAACATTAGCGATCCAAAAAACAGAGCGAGTGAGCTTGTTATTCGCGCCGCCGTTGATTGTCTTTTATAAAATTATGTTCCCGTTCATTTGGGCGCTTAACGGATCAGCACGTTTAGTGACAGGCATATTTGGACTTAAACCAGTGTCCGAACATGAATTGGCTCACTCAGAAGAAGAATTACGCATCATTTTATCAGAAAGCTACAAAAGCGGGGAGATTAATCAATCCGAGTTTAAATATGTAAATAAAATTTTTGAATTTGATGACCGTATCGCAAAAGAAATTATGGTTCCGCGTACAGAGGTCGTTTCCTTTTCAAAAGAAGATACACTTCAAGGTGTATTGGATATCGTGAGGGAAGAGAAATACACGCGCTATCCGATTGTGGATGGAGATAAGGACCATATTATCGGGATGGTCAATATGAAGGAAGTGTTTACGGACTTCGTATTTGATGAAAAGCAAGAGGAATTAAAGTTGGAAGGATATATTCGTCCTGTGATTCAAGTGATTGAATCCATTCCAATCCATGACTTGCTGTTGAAAATGCAAAAAGAACGAATTCATATGGCTATCTTAGTGGATGAATATGGTGGAACAGCGGGATTAGTAACGGTTGAGGATATTTTAGAAGAGATTGTCGGCGAAATTCGCGATGAATTTGATGCAGATGAGCGTCCGCTTGTTCAAAAAATTAAAGACGACCATTATATTCTCGATGCTAAAGTATTAGTTGGGGAAGTAAATGATTTATTAGGAACAGAGATTGACGATACGGATGTAGATACAATCGGCGGCTGGTTGTTAACCGAAAACTATGATATTAAACAAGGCCAGGTAATTTCGCTCGATTCCTATCAATTTAAAGTGACAGAGATGGAAGGCCATCATATTCAATATGTTGAAATTACGAAAAAAAGAGAAGTAGTGGAAGGAAACGAATCGGTTGCGAAAGTGAATTTAAAGCAATCAGAAGTGTCTGCCTAACAAAAAGAGCTCCCAGAAAGGAGCTCTTTTTGTTTCATTTTTATCCTCGTGCTTTTTCAAATAATTCTTCTTCCTTTATCGCTTCCCCTTGATTATCGATGACAAGAGTGCGCGTAGGGAAGGCGAATTCTACACCAGCTTCTTCGAAAATTTCCATGATTTTAAAGTTGACTTGTTCTTTCACTTTTAGGTAGTCATTAAAAGCAATGGTATTGGTAAAGAAATATAGATAAATGTCCAGACTTGACTCATTGAAACGGTCAAAGTTAACGAGAATGGTTTCATTATGAACATCCTCATCAGCAATTAGCATTTGCTTGATGCGATACACGACAGTCTCCAACTGTTCACGGGAAGTGCTGTAAGTCACTCCCAAATGAAAGGCTACCTGCCGCTTGCCCATTTTCGACCAGTTAATAATCGGCTCATTGGAAAGAGTTGCATTCGGCACGGTAACGAGCGCTTGAGCAAATGTACGGACCTTTGTACTTCGGAATGTGATATCTTCTACCGTTCCTTCTACACTTGGTGTTTTAATCCAATCACCGATGGTAAATGGCTTTTCCGTCACGATGACAATACCGCCGAAAAAGTTTCCGATCGTATCTTTTGCTGCCAATGCAAAGGCAAGACCTCCAAGACCCAGACCAGCGATGAATCCATTTACGTTAAAGCCCCATTCCTCTGCGATGATGGAAAAGGCGAGTACGATTATAATAAGGCGCACCATTTTCTCCACAAATGGAATGACAATACGATCAATTTGGAAATCAAAGCGTTTGACAAAATGGGCAAAAATCTCCGATGTTGAGGCTGTTAAGTCATAAATTCCCCATGCTGCCAGCCAAATGAAAAGGGAACGGAAGATTTTTCTTTCTGTGTCGTGCGCTATTAGTTCAAACGGTAAATATGGCAAAGCGACTTGAATACCGATAATGACGAACAGCCAACGAAGCGGCTTTTCAAATGACTCCAAAATTTTAGCTGCAAAGTCAATTTTTATATTTTTCATAAATCCAAGAACCAGCTTAAATACATAGGTTGTAAACAACTTTCGCAATACTAAGAAAATCAGAAAAATCCCAATTGCAATACCAAGATTCTTCCATTCTTCCAATGAAAGGATCATTTCCATCACCTTACAAAAAACCTCCCTAAATCAATAGATGTTAATAAAATAGCACATCCACTATTTTTGTTCTACTAAAAAGTAAAGCTATCAATCTTGTGATAAGAGGTATTGTATGCAAGAAATGGAGAAATAACAACGGGAGAATGTACCTATTTCCGTTATTTCTTTCTATGTGATAAGCCATGTGCACTTCATATATTTATTTAAAGAAATTATTTGAGCAACGGTTTGCAGGGAATCAGTCTGTTTTCTCGAAAAATTAAAGAGGAATGTGTATATATGATGAACAAGGGGGAAAATCAATGAATGGTTTATTAGCAGGAAAAACAGCGCTTGTGACAGGTGCAGCAAGCGGTATTGGATTAGAAGTCACACGTGAAATGGCCAGAGAAGGGGCAAAGGTTGTAATTACCGATTTAAATGAACAGGCAGCAAAACTTGCGGCGGATAAACTTATGAATGAAGGGTTTGAAGCAACCGCTTTCGCTTGTGATGTAACAAACGAAGAACAGGTTGAGGCGGCGATTAAACATGCGATGGATACGTTCGACGGTTTACATATTTTAGTGAACAATGCAGGACTGCAATATGTGTCCAACATTGAAGACTTTCCGACAGAAAAATTTGAATTCATGATTAAAGTGATGCTGACAGCTCCTTTTACAGCTATTAAGAAAGCGTTCCCAATTATGAAGGAACAAGGATACGGCCGTGTGATTAACATGGCTTCCATTAACGGATTAATCGGTTTTTCCGGTAAAGCGGCATACAATAGTGCCAAGCACGGCGTCATTGGGTTGACAAAAGTGGCAGCTCTTGAAGGTGCTGCGCATGGAATTACAGTGAATGCGCTTTGTCCGGGCTATGTGGATACACCGCTTGTTCAAAATCAATTGGCTGAAATCGCGGAAACTCGGAAAATTCCTATTGAAAAAGTATTTGAGGAAGTAATCTTCCCTTTAGTTCCTCAAAAACGCTTAATCGATGTAAAGGAAATCGCAGATTATGCGGTATTTTTAGCAAGTGAAAAAGCAAAAGGCATCACAGGGCAAGCGGCTGTTCTCGATGGCGGCTACACTGCTCAATAAGCATAGAAGTATCTTACTTTCGTTATGAGATATTTTAGCGTATGATGGAAGTGAAAAGAGCAACATACTATATTTGTTCACGTTAGCGAGAGGGGTTTTTTATATGGCATCAGCACGTTTAGAACATGTGACCAATTGGTTAAAAGAAAAAGAATATGATATGGCATTCCTTCATTCAACAGAAAATGTGTTTTATGTGACTAATTTTTATACAGACCCGCATGAACGCTTGATGGGTGTATTTGCCTTCCAGGAGGCCGAGCCATTTTTTGTTTGTCCGTTTATGGAAATGGGACAGGCTAAAGCGGCAGGATGGGAACATGAAATCATCGGATATCATGACCATGAAAACCCGTGGAACATGATTAAAGAGTCTTTACATAAACGCGGCATTTCGAAAGTATCGGCTATTGCCGTTGAAAAGGAAGCGCTGGCATATGGACGTGCTGAATCATTGCTTCAATTATTTCCACAAGCGGTGCTTCATGCAGCGGAAGAGAAGATGAATGAATTGCGTTCTGTGAAAGAACCGCTGGAAATTGCTATTTTAAAACAAGCCGCGGAATTGGCGGATTACGGTGTTCAAGTAGGGGTTGAAGCGCTGAAAGCGGGCGTGACGGAAATGGGTGTGCTGGCGGCTATCGAATACGAATTGAAACGAAAAGGTATTCGTGAAATGTCCTTTTCAACAATGGTTTTGTTTGGCGAGAAATCGGCAGATCCACACGGAAATCCAGGCCTTCGCCAACTAAAAGAAGGGGACTTCGTCTTATTTGATCTCGGTGTTGTGCTTGATGGATACTGCTCTGATATTACTCGTACTGTTGTATTTGGCGATGTAAACGAAAAGCAGCGTGATATTTATGAGACGGTTTTAAAGGCTGAATTAGCGGCATTAGAAAAGAGTAAGCCTGGAACACGCATTGGCGATTTGGATATGACGGCAAGAGATATTATTACAAACGCAGGTTACGGGGATTATTTTCCTCATCGAATTGGACACGGGCTTGGCATCAGTGTTCATGAATTTCCGTCCATGAGTAAAGACAATGACGGCATTTTAAAAGAAGGCATGGTGTACACAATCGAACCGGGTATTTATGTGCCGGGCGTTGGTGGCGTAAGAATCGAGGACGATGTCGTGGTAACGAAGGAAGGTTTCGAAACGTTAACTAAGTATCCAAAAGAACTGCAAATCATTAAATAAAACACCGTAGTTTGTATGGAACGGTTCTTGACCGTTCCATACAAACTACGTAAAATGGGCCCTCATGAAAAAACAGCAGTACCAATGTTTTTCGTGAGAGCCCATTTTACAAGAATGAGTCAAAAAAACGGAAATTAACGTCATTGTTTAATACAACTGTCGTAAAAAGATTCTCTCTCATTATTTGACCTTATGTGACAGTATTCATTTACTGGAGCCGCCTCGCTTTCAGATGTTATTCCATCACTTCCACACTGAATACGTAAACAAAATCATTTTCGAGTGTCTTTAGAGAAAGCTCTCCGCCTTCCGTTAAATCAAAGTCACTTTTAATGTTCCCGCCGCGCCCGCCTATAAGGGCCCCCAGGATATAGTTTTTTTTAGTTCCAATCACATACTCACGTTCTGCTCTTTGAAGGGACCAACCTGTCATTTCAGGATTTGTGTTATATACAGACGTAAAGGAGCTTCCAGGCTGGTAGGATACAATCCATTCCGTTTCGAGGGCAGAATTGGAATCCTCATGTTTGGCAAATGTTAACAGATGCTCTTTGTCTGGATTGTCGGTCGTTAAAAGGGCATCTTCAAAAATAGCTTGTTTAAATTGACCGTTTTCATATACATCAACCTTGGCTTGTAAAGGCAGGGGTTCTTCTCCATTCCAATTGACTACAAACGCAAGAAAATCATTCGTATCAACACCAGATCCACGCAATAAATGAAGCTCGCGTTCACTTAAGTCATAAGGAGAAATAACAGCCGCTTCTGTTTTTTCTTCCACAGGCGGTTCTGGTTGTGTCACTTTTGGTTGTTCTTCCTTGTATGCGCAGGCGGCAAACAAGAAAAACACAATGAAGCAAATAATAAATAGCTTAATCCGAAAAAGTGTGCGCAATCTTATTCTCAACTCCTAAAGAAGTATATGCCATTATAGTCATTATAATCTTTTTTTCCTTCTTTGTTAAATAACGTAAAAATATTATGGATAATTTATGAATGTTGTACAAATTGACAAATGGATGGAAAATGTATAAAGGTATATTCTGCTGTTGGAGATATGTTAAAATAGAAGGCCTATAAACCGTTGGGACAAAAGGAGTTATACAGCATGAAACGGTCCGTTCAAGGGTATTTAAAAGAGTGGAAACGCGCATTGATGATTGAAATCGACCATTTAAAAGAATATGGTGGAGAACGTCATACTTTAAGGGACGGAAGGCTGCTCGTCCGAGGACAGGATGAGTTCCTTTATTTATTTCACTTGTCATCTGATCTTTATCTGCCGGACGGCGCGCCCGTCCGTTTTGTGTTTCAGGGAGAAGAGGATAAAGGGGAGGTCGTGGCGACAGAAGGCCAGGAACTTATGTTAAAGCTTCCTCTTTATCTCGGCGGAAGTATCGAAGAAATGGACATATACAGCGAACCGTGGGAGCTCCTTGAGTCATTGGTCATCAGGCTGGATGAAATAGCAGAAATCAAGCAAAAACGCAGTCGCATCAAGCGTCTGATGTCGGGAGAAGCACCGGTGAAACATATCGGAAAACCAGTAGAAAATGCTCTCCATGAGGTCATTCTTCGGTCGCATTATAATGCCACGACGTATATTTGGGGGCCGCCTGGAACAGGAAAAACATATACACTGGCCCGAATTATCGCCAGCCATTATCGAACAGGACGGAAAGTGCTCGTATTGGCTCACAGCAATGCAGCGGTCGATGTGTTAATGCTTGCCTTTACTTCTTATGCGGAAACAAAAAAGCTATTTAAACCTGGAGAGGTTATTCGTTACGGTACAAGTCGTAATGAGCAAGTCAAGGCCCATGCATCATTGCTTTCCTCTAAGCTCGTGGAAACAGAGAACCCTCATCTTGCCGAGAAGAAAGAATCTTTAGAGGAAGAACGAAAGCGTCTTACGTATGGATCTGCTCATCAGCTCGCTCGTGTAGATGAACAGTTGCAACGTGTTCGAAGTGCGATAGCCGAGCTTGAAAAAGAATTGATTGGGCAAGGAAAAGTAGTAGGCGCCACTTTGTCCAAAGCGGCGACAGATCGGGTGATTTATGAGCAAGAGTACGATTTGGTCGTGGTGGATGAAATGAGTATGGCATATGTTCCTCAAATTGCCTTTGCGGCTTCATTGGGGAGAAAAACGGTCGTGTGCGGCGATTTTAAACAGCTTCCTCCAATTGCCATGTCGGAACATGCCTATGTCAATGAATGGCTGAAAGAGGATTTGTTCCATCAAGCAGGTATTGCAGGAAGGACAGAAAAAGAAAAGGAACATCCAAACTTATTCATGCTGACCCGACAGCGGCGTATGCATGAGCAAATTGCTGCGTTTACAAATCAATATATTTATGAAAATAAAGTGTCGAATCACCCATCTGTCCATACAAAGCAAAGCATTGCCAGGCACCTTCCGTTTCCGAATGAAGCGGCTGTTTTATTAAATATGAAGGGGATAGGAGCATTTGCGCTAAAGGACATCTCAACAGATTCCCGCTTTAACTTGTTTTCGGCAGTGCTCGCTGTCAGTTATATTGTTCGCGCCCAAAAAAGCGGAATGACATCGATTGGCTACGTTACCCCGTATAAAGCACAGGCCCGTCTTGTCAACAGTATCATTCAAGAGCTTTTGCCGGGAAAAGAGATTTTGGCAGCGACGGTTCACAAATTTCAAGGGTCTGAGTGCGATATGATGATCTTTGATCTTGTCGATAGCTTTCCTCAGTCCAGGCCGGGCGTTTTATTAACGGATAAAAAAGGAGATCGGCTCGTTAATGTCGCCATGACGAGGGCACGTGGAAAGCTGCTTGTGATGGCCGATGCCCATTATATGAAAGAACGTGTACCAAAAGAGCGAGCCGTTTCCAAAATGATTGATCATTTTTCGGAACAAGGGAAAATATACGAACAGAATGATTATTTGTCTCAACTTATACAAAATAAGCATCTTGTTTGGTATAAAGCAATTGATACTGAACAATGGAAAAAGGATATAAAGAATGTGAAGAAATCGATGATGATATGTGTTCCTTATGCTAGTAAGGTCACGAAAGATGAATGGGAGCTTTTAAATGAGATAAAAGGTACATTGACGGTTTTGACAAAGGAACCTTCCGCTGTGCCGATCACCCGGGCAAACGTCATTCCTTCGCGAAATCCTCTTACCTTTTCAATCCTGGATGAAAAAATCTGCTGGATCAATCAACCATATACGAATCCTGGCTTTCCTTCTGCCAGGCTGTATGCACCGGATTCAATCGATTTGTTAATCGAATATATGGACTGGACATCAAGTGATATAGAGGAAAAACAAGAAAATCGGTCAATAAATGCGGGTAAGGCAGATTATCCTTTATCAAAGTATTTGGATATATGGGAGCGATGTCCCGAATGCAATAGCCGTCGGGAAGCAGAAGTGACCGCAAAGGGAAAGGTTCGGCTTCTTTGCCACTATTGCGGAAATACAGGAGGAGTGACCCGTTTTATATTAGAGCGATATATCCAATATGCGGATATAAGATGTGCACCATGCGGGAAAGAGCTGGAATCGATTTCGGAAAATGGACACGTCTACGCTAAATGTCCGCGATGCGAAAAAGCGGTGCAGCCTCGGCAGTTGTTTTGAACAATAAGTTTAGGCAGAACATGCTGCGGGGAAAATGGGAAGTATGACTTCACTTGAAAAACCAGCCAGTTCATATACATTTATTTCTTCAGTGCCAATACAATTTTCTATATAAGACTTTGTATGAAGACTGCTTCATTTGTCTATTTTAATAACGAGGGAGGTGTTTAATCATGGCACAAGATGTATTATGTGAAGTAATCAACTGCGTTCATCATAAACAAGGAAATCGATGCGGTGCTTCTGAAATTTATGTAGTCAGCCATAAAGGCAAGCAGGCGGACAGCAGCCAGGAGACGGACTGCAAAACATTTGAACCGGGTGACATCTAATCCGTAAACAAGGGCAGCCAATTGCGTGGCTGCCTGTTTTTTTTATATCCTAATAGGCAGTAAAAACTCCACTGAGCAAAGCTTACATTATAGAGTATTGATAATAATTATCACCATTATTCATTTTTTACAATTTATTTTGTTTGATTTCCCATTTTTACAATTTGTTAGAACAAGACGAGAATCAAAAAGCCCTGCCTTCCTTGAAAATCAGGAGGGCAGGCTCTTTTAGTTTGCCGTTAAACAGTTTTCGAATAGGAGCGTGAAGCTTCCTGCTGTTGTTGAATGCTTTTTGGTGAAGCTTTTGCCGAAAGTAATACCGCTGAGATGACGATAAGACCGCCGGCAAGCTGATACCAAAGCAGCGCTTCGTTTGTAAACATGGTCGAAAAGATGGTGGCAAAAACGGGGAGTAAATTCAAGAAGATTCCCGCTTTTGCAGGACCTACTTTTGGCACTCCGGTATTCCACGATAGGAAGGCAACGATAGAAGCTAAAATCCCGACATAAAACAAGATAGAGATAGAGGATGCAGTGAATACAACGTGTACACCCGGTCGGCTTAATTCAAGCATGCTAAATGGAATCAGGATGAGAATTCCCATAAAAGAGGTCACATATAAAGTTGTATGGGTCGGTAATATCGTTGAATATTTTTTAACGACAATGGAGTACAAGCTCCAACAAATAACGGCAATGACCACAAACAAATCTCCCATATTAAACGATAACGTTTTTAATACGTCGAGAGAGCCCTGGGAGAGAATGAAAACGACTCCTATAATGGATAAACCTATTGCAGCTGTTTGAATCGATGTGAGCCTTTCCTTCAATAAGAAAATAGAGAATATAGCAATAAATAATGGAGTCGTTGAATTCACAACCGCAGCGTTAATCGGGGTTGTAAAATGCAGGGCAAAATAAACGATCGTATTATATCCTGCAATGCCTGTTCCGGTTAAAAGAAGTAGAATCCATTTATGATTCCAAAGGACTCTCCAATCTGTCTTCAGCTTTTTGTACATAAAAGGTGTGAGCACGACAAAAGCAATGGTCCATCGAAGTAAAGAAAAGGTGACAGGAGGAAAGTAATCTGCCGCAATCCTCCCTATGACAAAATTGCCGCCCCATATCATATTGGCCAAAATCAAAAGGACATACGCATATTTATTTTTTACTGTGTCTTTTAGCATCAATTTAACCTCTTTTCCAATGTTGCTTTTTAGCAAAAATCTATTTTTGTAGTTGATTAGAGGCTCATGGGACAGCCGCTTCATGACGATTCATTTTTACATAGAAAGTTCTTTTCCATCTTTTTTAACATCTTGCTCTTTTTTCATCGGCTGAAAGTGTCCGTATGTGAAGGAGCGCCACAGCCACTCGAGGGGACCGAAGCGATACTTTTTCAGCCACATATAACTGAATATCACTTGCATGATATAAATGACTAAACAGATGATCGTTCCTGATGCCAATCCTACTTTTCCGTAAAAGCCAAGCCCGACAAAAAGGAAAATACAAACGATGGTTTGCGATAAGTAATTGGTAAGAGCCATTTGCCCGACATACCCGAGCGGCCGAAGTCTTTTTTGCCAGCGCTCATTTCGCAGCAATAATACTAATGAAGAAATATAAAAGAAACATAACGTTATGCCGCTTAAGCTTGTAAATAGCTGAACGGCTGTTTCTTTATAAATTCCTGCATTTAAAAAGTCTAATTTTAAACCAGCCAATAAGACAAGAAATGGAAGACTAAGAAGAAAAGCTGTGAGCCGTGTTTTGGCTATGAGGCGCAAATGGGGTGTGTCAGTTTGAAAAAGACCCATTCTTCCAGCGCATAAACCAAATAGAAACATGGCAAGTACAGGTATCAGCGTAATCGGCAAATTGGATAGAATTCGAATGATCTCTGTGTCCCATCGATAAGCGATCCATTCCAAGTAGGATGCATGTTCATAAACGTTTATATATTCGGGCAGTTTATCAGAATAAGTTTGTATATTTGCCGTCTTGATCTCTTCTAACATGGAGGACGGGAGGAGCAATTGAACGCTCATGAGGGCATGAATAATCAATAATAAACTGAAGGCCCAAATAAGCAATGTTTTAGTTTTCCGTTTATAAAAGAAGAACAGCAAAACTCCCGCTATCGCATATGTGTGTAAAATGTCCCCGAACCAAAGCAGGACGAGGTGGGCTGCTCCGAATAATAACAGGGCAGCAAGTCGTCTTGTAAATAATCGTGTTGTTTGTAATCCTTTTTGTTCCGTTCGATTCATGAAGATGTAAAACCCTAATCCAAACAAGAAGGAAAAAATCGTATAAAATTTCGTTTGAATAAAGAGCTGAAAAAATAAATCCACCCAATAATCGATTCCCGTATGTTCTTTATGCATGCCGTATATTTGTATCATAAAATCGGGGGAATGATAAGCGGGCATATTTACAAGAAAAATACCGAGCAGCGCAAAGCCTCGGATGATGTCGATGCTTATAATCCTTTCCTTGGCAGAAATCGGAGCTGATTTCATTTGTTGTTTCTCCTTTCTAACTCTTTCAGTAATCGTGCCGTGAAGCGGCATGTGTTTCAACGGACAGTAAGATCTGCAGCTATTGAAGTTTTATTTGATTTCACATGCGAGATGAACAAATAAAGATATAAATGCCTTTCCCTTGTTCAGTTTGGCATATGAACCATATTTTGTAAATCACCTTTTTTACATAGCTTTCTTGATTTTGTGTGCATGGAATATTTCATTTGGCATTAATTAATTGTAATATCCAGAGATTACACCATTAGAAAGAATAGTTAAATAGATTGAAATAACAAAAAAATATTGAGATAATAAAAGGAAATTATGGAAATAATTGTGTGGATATATATTTATTGAAGGATTGATGTTTTAATGGGTAACGGAAAACGAAACAAACAAAAAAAGAGAAAAAAACAGAAAAGGCAGCTTATTTTTCGGCTTAATATTTTTTTCCTCTTGGTGTTCCTTCTGTTTTCTACTTTAATTATTCGGTTAGGACTTGTTCAAATCGTTCAAGGTGAGGAATATCAACGGGAAGTAACGAAAACGGAAAACGTCATCGTCAATACACCGGCTCCAAGAGGAAACATCTATGACCGTAATGGAAATGTCATTGTGGGCAATGCTCCGTTGAATGCGATTACATATACGAAAGCACAGCAAACAAGCCAAAAAGAGAAGCTTGAGGTAGCCCAAAAGCTTGCTGCTTTAATCGAAAAGGAAACGGAACATGTGACAGAGCGGGATTTAAAGGACTATTGGATGTTAACGCGCCCTGAGAAAGCGGAGAAAAAAGTGATGAAGACAGAAAAGGAAAAACTGTCCGATAAAAATATTTATGAACTTACTCTTGAACGTATTAAAGCAGAAGATTTAAAAGAAATAAGCAAGGCCGAGCTGGAAGTTGCAGCCATTAAAAGGGAATTGGACAGCGGATACGCTTTAACACCGCAAGTAGTTAAAAATAAAGGCGTAACAGATGAGGAATATGCAAGAGTCAGCAGTCGTTTAAGTGAATTGCCGGGTGTAGATGTAACGACGAGTTGGGAGCGTGATTATAAATATCCGCTGATTCTGCGTTCGGTAATGGGGAATGTAACATCAGACCGGGAGGGGATTCCAAAAGATCAGCTTGACCATTTCCTGGCAAGGGGATACAGCCGAAACGACCGAGTGGGCAAGAGCCAATTGGAAGCCGAATATGAACATGTTTTGCGTGGGGACAAGGCTCAAATAAAAAACGTCGTTGATCGCTCAGGGAAAGTGCTGGGGACGGAAAAAATCGTGGACGGCCAACGGGGGAAAGATCTCGTTTTATCCATTGATATCCACTTGCAGGAACAAGTTGAAAAGATTATTGAAGAAGAGTTAAGAAAAGCGAAAAGCATGGGGGGGACGAGGTTTCTGGATCGGGCATTTGTCGTCATGCTTAATCCTAAAACCGGCGAAGTGCTGTCCATGGCGGGAAAGCAAGTGAAAAGAGAAAACGGGAAACTCGTGTTTGACGATTTTGCGTTAGGAACGGTCACGACGTCTTATGCAATGGGATCTACTGTTAAAGGGGCGACCGTTTTAACGGGATATGAAAAAGGTGTTATTCAGCCGGGATCATATTTGAGAGATGAACCCCTTCAAATAAAAGGTACACCTATTAAAGGGTCCTATAAAGCAATGGGAACGATTAGTGACTTGGATGCGCTGAGAATGTCTTCTAACGTATATATGTTTAAAACAGCGATGAAAATTATGGGGAGAGACTATTATCCAAATATGAAGCTGCCATATAGTCCCGAAGCTTTCCAAACATTTCGGTATTATTTTAGTCAATTTGGACTTGGTGTCGAAACGGGCATCGATTTGCCGATGGAAGCGGTTGGCTTTCAAGGGAAGGATGTTCGTCCCGGGTTTCTGCTTGACCTTGCCATCGGGCAATATGATACGTATACGCCAATGCAGCTTGCCCAATATGTCTCAACCATCGCCAACGATGGATATCGAATGAAGGTAAGACTTGTCAATGAAATTCGCAATCCTTCCCGTCAGCCTGATGAAATTGGTTCGGTTTTAAAGCAGTTTGAACCAACCATTTTAAACAGAATTTCCATGGATGATTCAGAGGTTAAACGTGTACAGGAAGGATTCAGAAGAGTTATGCAGGCACCAGGGGGGACAGCAACGAAGTACTTTGGTACAAAGCCGTATAGACCTGCAGGGAAAACAGGAACTGCGCAATCATTTTATTATTATCCTGAACAAAAGCGATCATATGAAACGTATAATCTCACACTTGTAGGCTATGCGCCCCACAACGATCCGGAAGTCGCATTTTCCATTGTTGTTCCTTATTTGGATAGCGATAAAAATCCGATTAATAAGTATATTGGACAACGAATTTTAGATGCCTATTTCATGGGAATAAATCAAGAAAATACCGAAAGTGAATAGAAAATGGCCTGGGAAGCTTCCCAGGCCATTTTCTATTCACTACTATCGAAGGGATGGTCTGCGTCCCCATGTTTTGAATAATTGCTCGAATCGAGGATGAAAATATTGAACGACCAATCCTAATGTCAGGGTCACAATAATGGTTCCCACCCCGATAGCGCCTTGAAATAAAAAGGCAAGTGCCAAGGCGAATCCTTCACTCATAATTCGGGATGTACGCAAGTTTAATCCAAAGCGTGTATGAATGGCTACCATAAGGGTGTCCATCGGGCTTGCCGGGAACTTCGCCTGTAAATAAATGGCGATACCAATTCCCATCGTCAAAATCCCTGAAACCAGGCTTGTCGATTGACTAATTAATCCTTGAGGAGAGAAGGTTTTAAACACAATCAACAGCCAGAAATCAATGAGTGCACCGATGACAAAAATGGTAGCTGCCGCAAGTACCTCTGGTTTTTTCTTTAATAATGCTGCATTTATAAAAATTAAAATGATTCCATTGACGAACACGGCTGTCCCGACCGTAAAGCCGAACATCTTTGATTCTCCGACTGCTAATGCATCCCAAGCGGACGCTCCCAGGCCAGACTTGATAATGAGTGCGACGCCCATCGTTAAAATCAATAATCCAATAGTAAAAAATAAGCTTCTTTCTTTCATATAATAATCTCCTTCGTTTCAAAGATAGTTGAGCTGTCATGCCGACAGATGGAAATTTTCTTTATTAGTTTTAGTTGTTAGTCGTCAGACCTCTTTTTTGAAGCGTTTACAATTTCAAATATTACTCTATTTCCAAGTGACAATCAAGCAGTAATTTCTAGAAAAAGAGCAGGAACAGAGAGGGGGATTATCCCCCTCTCTGTTCCTGCTCTTGAAAGGGTCCTTTCCATTAAATCAGTGATGCTGGAAATTTGATAAAAGGACCCTTTCAGTAAAAAGATTTTGGCCCTCATGAAAGGGCTGTATGACCCTCACCTCAAAGCTTAAAGTCATCGGAGAAGTTTAAGCAGGGGATGAAGGAAAATCCCGCTGATAGAAGTTTTCTCTATACAAAAATACCATTGTTTTTTAGAAGTAAGCAAGAATTAAACGAGTACAGACTCTTTCTTCTGGGCGATTGAAAGCAGGCGTTGTTTGATTCCTTCCGTGTCAATGAACCGCCCGGCGGCACCGCTGTCCATGGCCGCTTGGGCAACAGCTGCCGCGACATATGCTGCCACTCTGTGATCGAATGGATCTGGGATGACATAGTCGGCATGAAGTTCATTGTCTGCAATAAGTTCGGCAATGGCATGCACTGCCGCAAGTTTCATTTCTTCATTGATTTCCGTTGCACGGACATCGAGTGCGCCGCGGAAGATGCCTGGAAATGCAAGAACATTATTAACCTGATTAGGGAAATCAGAGCGGCCTGTACCTACTACGAGTGCACCCGCTTCTTTCGCTTCTTGCGGCATAATTTCCGGTGTCGGATTGGCCATTGCAAAAATAATCGGGTCATGATTCATCGAACGAACCATTTCTTGCGTGACCGCTCCCGCTGCTGATACACCGACAAATACATCCGCTCCTTCCAGGGCGTCGGCTAATGTTCCTTGTTTTTGTTTCTTATTGGTGATGCGCGCCATTTCATCTTTAAATGGATTCATGCCGGCAGGGCGGCCTTCATAAATAATTCCTTTCGTATCACATAAGATGACATCTTTAACACCCATATGCAGCAACAGCTTAACAATGGCTACACCTGCGGCACCGGCTCCATTTGCAACGACACGAATATTTTCGATTTTTTTATTGGCTAATTTCAGGGCATTCATTAACCCAGCAGCGGTTACAATGGCTGTTCCATGTTGATCGTCATGGAAAATAGGAATACTGCACGACTTACGTAAGCGTTCTTCAATTTCAAAGCATTTTGGGGCGGCAATATCCTCGAGATTAACCCCTCCGAATGTCGGTTCCATCAGCTTTACGGTTTCAACGATTTTATCGACATCGTTCGTATCAAGGCAAAGAGGGAAGGCATCTACATCAGCAAATGATTTAAATAAAAGGGCCTTTCCTTCCATCACCGGCATCGCAGCTTTCGGGCCGATGTTTCCAAGACCAAGCACGGCAGTCCCATCCGATACGACAGCTACAAGATTTCCCTTCATCGTATAATCATACGCTTTCGCTTCATCATGATGGATTTCCATACATGGCTCGGCGACCCCGGGGGAATAAGCAAGGCTCAAGTCGCTTGCATCACGTACTGGAACTTTTGAATGAACACCAAGCTTTCCTTTATTTTCTCTATGCATTTGTAACGCTTTTTCACGTAGACTGTTCATATTTGTTTCTCCTTTCGGTTATAGCTAAAATAAGGGAGAGCTGAGAAAGGGGGCTTTTCTCAGCTCTATTTAAATCGACTTTAAGTTTTTAATGTGTAGTATGAATTTTCTAGTCTTTCTAATTTTCCATCTTGAATGGCATTAAAAGGTTATAGGAATTATTGTTTTTCAAAAAGAGAAGCGCCTGCAATCCCTGGCTTCGTCATCTCATAAGGATTTAAAATAAGGTCAAGTTCTTCTTCCGTTAGTACATCATGCTGCAGACATAGATCGCGCACTGATTTTCCTTTTAAAATGGCTTCGCGTGCGATGCGGGCGGCCACTTCGTATCCGATGTGCGGATTCACTGCCGTAATGATTCCTACGCTTTTTTCCACATATTCTTTAAGGCGGTCTTCATTTGCTTCAATGCCTGCAAGGCAGTAGTCGGTGAATGCTCGGAATGCATTGTTCATGATGCTGAGCGATTGAAGCAAGTTGAATACAAGTACAGGTTCCATCACATTCAGTTCAAGCTGCCCCGCTTCAGAAGCCAGGCAAATCGTGTGATCATTTCCGATGACTTGGAATGCGACTTGATTGATCATCTCAGGCATAACAGGGTTCACTTTCCCTGGCATGATGGATGAACCAGGCTGACGGGCAGGCAAGCTGATTTCTCCAAGTCCGGCACGTGGACCTGATGCCATTAAGCGTAAGTCGTTGGCGATTTTCGACATGTTCATCATACATACTTTCAAGGCAGCGGACACTTCAGTGTAAGCATCTGTATTTTGTGTGGCGTCGACCAGGTGTTCAGCGCCTGTAAGCGGAAGGCCGCTAATATCAGCTAAATGCTTGACCACATTTTCAATATAGCGCGGGTCTGCATTCAAGCCTGTGCCGACAGCCGTCGCTCCCATATTCACTTCATATAAATGCTGTCGTGATTGTTCAATCCGCTTCATGTCCCGTTCTAAAACCCGGCTGTATGCTTCAAACTCCTGGCCGAGACGAATCGGTACCGCATCTTGGAGGTGTGTACGCCCCATTTTGATGACATGATCGAATTCCTTTGCCTTTGCCTTGAACACTTCTTGCATATATTTCATCGTGTCCAGTAATTTACCAATCAATTGAAGAGTTGCGATATGAATGGCGGTTGGAAACGCATCATTTGTTGATTGTGACATATTGACATGGCTGTTTGGACTTAGTTCAACATAGGAGCCTTTTTCTTTTCCAAGCAATTCAAGGGCGCGGTTCGCAATAACTTCGTTCGCATTCATGTTCATGGATGTACCAGCGCCGCCTTGAATCGGATCCACGATAAACTGATCATGCCATTTGCCTTCAATGATTTCATCTGCTGCTTGAACAATGACTTTCCCAAGACCTTCATATAAACGTTTCACATCCATGTTTGCAAGCGCCGCCGCCTTTTTGACGATGGCGAATGCTTTAATCAATTCTTCATGAATGCGATAGCCTGTAATCGGAAAATTTTCCATGGCTCTTAATGTTTGAATGCCATAATACGCATCAATCGGCAGTTCTTTTTCTCCTAAAAAGTCTTTCTCTATTCGAACATGTTCATGTTTCATGCTGTATTCCTCCGTTCATGCCCTTTGTCTACACAGATTATGCGGCGTTTGTCTGTTCTTTCGAATTAATGGACTGAATATAGTTTTTAGCTTGTTGCTCGTCAAATTGCCCTTCCCACTTCGACATAACGATGGCTGCAAGCGAGTTGCCGATAACATTGACGACTGTACGTGCCATGTCTAATACGCGATCGACTCCAGCAATAAAGGCTAACCCTTCGAGTGGAAGCCCCATCGCACCCAATGTTGCTAACAACACGACAAACGATGCACCTGGTACCCCGGCCATTCCTTTGGATGTCACCATTAAAACGAGTACAAGTGTTAGCTGTTCAGGAATAGACATATCAATCCCGTACATTTGGGCGATAAACAAGGCACCGATTGCTTGATAAAGGGTGGAACCGTCTAAGTTAAACGAATACCCTGTCGGAATAACGAATGATGTAATGGCTTTTGGACAACCCAATTTCTCCATTTTTTGCATGATTTTTGGTAATACGGCTTCAGAACTTGCCGTTGAAAATGCAAGAATCATCTCGTCTTTTAATACTTTCATAACTGTAAAGATGTTTATGCCAGCCCATTTAGCTACCATTCCTAAAACGACAATCGTAAAGAAGATCATGGCAAAGTAAACTGCTAATACGAGTTTGCCGAGCGGAATGAGAGAGGTAAGGCCAAACTTTGAAACAGTGACGCCAATTAAGGCGAATACCCCAAACGGCGCAAACTTCATGACTTGGTTAGTCACCCAAAACATTGCATCGGCTACACCGTGGAAAAAGTCTAAAACAGGTTTTCCTTTTTCACCAAGTGAAGCTACACCAAGACCAAACATGACAGAGAAAAAGATAATAGCGAGCAAGTCGCCTCTCATGAGTGCATCGAATATGTTCGCTGGTACAATGTGTACAAACGTTTCAGCGATTCCGTGACTTTCTTTTTCATGAGCTGAATCGACGTATTGATCGATATTTGTTGTCGTTAATTCATCCATGTGAATGCCTGCACCTGGCTGCGCTATATTTGCGACTAACAAACCGACGAGAATCGCGATCGTTGTAATAACCTCGAAATATAAAATCGTTTTACCGCCGAGTTTCCCAAGTTTTTTAATATCTCCAACTCCAGCTACACCGACAACGAGTGTTGCAACGACAATTGGAACAACAATCATTTTAATTAATCGAATAAAAATGTCTCCAATCGGCTGAAGAATGCCTTCGATATGCGGATTTCCATAAAAAGCCGCTCCGACTGCTATCCCCAAGATAAGACCAATTACAATTTGCCAGGCTAAGCCAAGCTTGAATTTTTTCATATATTCTCCACTCCTTAAAAGTGTTTGGCCCGTTTTAACGGACAGTCAAACTCTTTGTGATTATTTGTTTTGACAATTTGATTGTAAGCGGTTACCTACAAGAACCTACCGAAACCTACGAAAACCTACAATGAAAAATAAAAAGAAAAAAATATTACTCGAAACTATTTCCTCTTATTAATGATTTCATTACAATGTGTGATAGAGTTTTAGCTGAGAAAACGGCTTTTAGGAATATGCATAGCGATGGAGGAGGGCCATGTTGAAAGAAAGAATGTGGGTTATACTGTTGATGATGGTAACGGTGCCTCTTGCCGGTGAATTTAAGTTCTACCCGTTTGGCGATACGTTCAGGGTCAGTTTAGGGACACCTGTCTTTTTCTTGTTTTTATTATGGGGAAGAGGAATTCATCCCTATATTTCAGGAATAGTAACGGGGACGGGTGTGCTGGCTTTTCGGTTTTTAGTGGCTGTGGGTCTCCGTGATATAGCGATTGAAGAAGCCGTGTATCTTCATTTTCCTGCTTTTTTCTATTATGTCACGTATGCATTCATGTTTCATTGGACGAAATTGAACGAACGGCATGACCAGCCATTTATGATCGGGCTATTAGGAGTGGTGACTGAGTTTTTTGCCAGTGTTTCGGAAATGGCCATCCGTTCTTCGTTGGCAAATGATCTAATATCGCTGACTGCCATTGAACAAATCATTTTCATTGCGTTTATCCGCAGTTTTTTCGTTCTTGGCTTTTTCAATATTTTTAAGCTAAGGGAAGCGAAATTGGCGGAGGAAGAGCAGCGAAGACAAAACGAGCAAATGCTCATATTTATTTCCAATTTGTATGAAGAATCGGTACAGTTAAAGAAAACGATGCAAAATGCGGAAGAAATCACTCGTATGTGCTATGATTTTTATCGCCGATTAAAATTGTCAGAAACCAAAAAGGATGATGCGCAAACCGCCTTGCAGATTGCCGGGCTTGTGCATGAAATCAAAAAAGATAATCAGCGGATTTATGCGGGACTGTCGGAGCTTATGTCTTCTGAAAACCTCCAGGACTATATGAATATTGAACAACTTGCAAACATTATGTTCGTGTCTAATAGGAGGTATGCGGAGTCTTTGGGGAAGGATGTGTCTTTTTCCCTGTATGTAGAAGGAAATCATTCGCCGTACCATGTGTATATGGTATTGTCGCTCATCAATAATTTATTGGCCAATGCCGTGGAAGCCATTGAGAAAACAGGATATGTTTCACTGCATGTGAAACAAAAAAATCAATGTGTGGAATTTCGCGTCAGCGACAGCGGGCCTGGTGTTCCGCCGAAGCTGAAAGAAGTGATTTTTACAGAGGGGTTCACCACGAAGTTTGATTTGTCCGGGAATCCTTCGACGGGAATTGGCTTAACGTATGTAAAGCAAACTGTCGAGAAGTGGGGAGGACATATTAGACTTATGGATGATTATAAAGAGACCGTATTTGTTGTGGAAATTCCGACAGAGGCAATGGTAGAGAAAGGAATAGCAAGATGAATTATTTTATTATAGACGATGATCCTGCCATTCGGGCGATGCTGATAGAGATGATTGAAGATGAGGATTTAGGAAACGTGGTCGGAGAAGCAGAGGATGGAGAATTGGTGGACAATGGTTTACTGTCTTTAAAGAAAGTGGACATTGTCTTAATTGACTTGCTTATGCCCATAAGGGATGGGATTGAAACGGTTCGGGCCCTTTTTGACGGCTTTAACGGAAAGTTTGTCATGATTTCACAAGTAGAAACAAAAGAGCTTATAGGAGAGGCGTACAGTTTAGGAGTGGAGTACTATATCACGAAGCCGCTAAACCGTCTTGAAATTGCGGGCATCTTAAGAAAGGTGAACGAGCGGTTATTGCTGGAACAATCGATTCGGGGCATTCAAGAATCATTGACCTTATTTACAGGCCGGCCGCAATCGTCTGCTATGCCTTCTTCCCATACGAAAAATATTACGGAAGCCGGAAGAACGCTCATTTCCGACCTTGGCATGATTGGAGAAGGGGGAAGCGAGGATTTACTGAAGATATTGGAATTCCTTCAATATGAAAGGCAAAGGCTTGGCTCCAGCTACACTTTTCCTCCGTTAAAGGAAATATTCGCGGGCATCGCTGCCGAAAAGCTGGGGAAACAAGCGAAGGAGGCCGACATCCAGAAAGAAATGAAAGCGTCCGAACAGCGTGTGCGCCGATCCCTTTATCAAGCGCTCATCCATATTGCTTCATTAGGGTTGACCGATTATACCAATCCAAAATTCGAAGCGTATTCTTCCACGTTTTTTGACTTTTCGGAAGTTCGGAAGAAAATGTTGGAGCTGGAAAACCAAAATGAAAAAAGTGTAAACCAAAGCCGTATTAATATGAAGAAGTTTGTCCAGGCATTGTTCATGCAAGCGAGGCAGCTGATGGATTAAAGTATAACGATAGAAATGTTTCTGTCTTAATAAAAATATTTCGGAAGTCTTCGATATTAGCAAATAACACTTTATTTTTGGGGATTCCAAGCCTGCGCGAGTAAAATAATGTATTGACAGCCATTGATTTTCTATGGGTATAACTGGTTGCCTCCCTGAAGTTATTGTATTTAGTCGGACCACCTTCATGTATATGATGAAAAGAACATTTTTTAATCCTTTGGAAAAATTGTGAATTATGTAGAAAAATATCGAGTTTGTAGAAAAAATATGGAATTTCTTCATTATTTATACTAAAATAGTCCTGTATCTAATTTCACTATTATTTTCCGATAAGGGCAAACTTGTTGAAAGACAAGGACGCAAAGCCACGGGCCTAACGCATACTGCAATGGCAGCCGGGTTACCGAAGAAGCTGGAATACGTCTTTTTAAAAGATGCACATGTCCACCCTTTTTCGGGGTGGCTTTTTTTATGTCAGAGAAACCGAACCTTAAAGTGAAAATAAAACAAAACGGTTTAGGCGGGAAGTAATAGTGGTGAAAGGAAGAATAGACGAATCCATTATATTGACAGCTGTTTTTCTCAAATAACTGTCAATCAATTATGAAAGGAACATTTGCATGATTATCATCAATGAACAAATTATTTCACCGCTTTTAATTGACACGTTAAAGAACCTTGAAATTCCTGTTTTAAAGGAAGAACCGCATGAGGGGGCTTCTGTGGAATTGTCCGCCTTACAAGCAAAGGCATTCTTTGACATGTTCGATCAACATCAAAAGCTGCTTACCAATTCTGAAAGTTGCTTATCTTTACTCGAGTTACATAAGCCTGAAAGCGAACAAAACCGGTGGTCAAAGCTATTAAAGGATAAAGGGAAGTTACGCAGTCTTCTTTCCCGCATGTACCCCGACTATTTTTATAAAGTCGTCAGTATTTCCGAACTTTTTGATATCAATGTTGACGACATTCCGTTTCCGGTCGTAATCAAGCCGACACTAGGTTATTCAAGCGTAGGTGTTTATAAAGTGAAAAATGCCGGCGAATGGGAACAGGCATTACATAAATTAAATGTGGATTTCATTCTTTCTAAAGATCTCTACAATCAAAATGTGATTAATGTTAATCACGTTTTAATAGAAGAATGGATACAGGGCGAAGAGTATGCGGTAGACGGTTATTTCGATAACAAAGGAAATCCTGTCATCTTGAATATGTTTAAGAGACTATTCAAAGATGAATACGACACGTCAGATCGCATTTATTTTACATCAAAACAAGTGATAACCGAGATTTATGAGGATATTCTTTCATTTATGCTGAAACTGAAAGAGCTAGTTCCCTTAAAAAATTATCCGGTTCATTTTGAAGTGAAGAAACATAGAGACAGATTAGTTCCTATTGAAATTAATCCATTGCGATTTGCCGGGGCAGGTACGACCGACTTAGGTTTTCACGCTTATGGATCTAATGTGTATGAACATTACTTCCTCGGGACAAGCCCAGATTGGGACGCGATTTTAAAAGAAATGGATGATGCTGTTTACAGTTTTTGCTGCGCAGAAGTTCCCTTGGACTTGTCAATGTCCATTGTGGAAAAAGTCAACCATAACGAGTTTCAAAAACAAATTAACCATATTTTGGAATATAGAGAAATTCATGCAGCGAATGATCGAACGTTTGCGATTGTTTTCTTTAAGAGTCTTGATCTACAAGAAAATGATCGGTTGCTGCATTTAGACTTAAATCAATTTATTACAGTAAAAGAGGGGAAAGTCCTTCAAGAAAGGGAAATATGATAAAAATCAGTTTGTTACATCCTAAAAAATCAATTAAGTCACAGTTAGTTGTTAGCTTTTTAGTGCCATTTTTAGTTTTTTCAATGGTTATATGCGTTTTTTTTGTTAATATGATGAATTCTATGATAAATGATCATGTGCTTTCTCAATTCGATAATAGACTCCAAGAAAACGGAAAAACGTTAGCGAGCGCTGTTGATAGCGAACTTATTAATCATACAATGGAGAATCCTGCAGAATACGGTGAGGATTTAAAGCAATATTTGGATTCTTTCATAAAAGAGCGCAAAGGCATCGAATACGTTTATGTATTATCGAAAGAAAATGATAAAGATGTTATCGTCGCATTAAACGGCAGTGATGATTTTATGGTTGAATCGCCTTTTACAAAAGAGCAAAAACAATCTTTTGAGCAAAAAAGCGAAGTGTTGAGCTCAATTTATACAGATCAGTGGGGAGTACATAAGTCTTTTTTCACACCGGTAGATAATACAAATGCAATCATCGGAATTGACATGGACGCCGCCTTTATCGATGCATTACAAAAACAAGTCCTTCTATATTCGACTTTATTTTTAATTGCAGCCGTATTTATTGGAGGGCTTTTGGCGATTTATATCGGAAGTAGGATTTCTAATCCGATCAATCGTTTAGTTCGTTTCACAAAAGTCATTTCGTCCGGAAATCTCGGCCAAACCATCGATATAAAGCGAGAAGATGAAATTGGTTTATTGTCTAATAGTTTTGAAGAGATGCGTCAAAATTTGCGTCTTATTATTGATAGCGTAAGAGAAAAATCACAAACAATCAATGAAACAAGTAATAATCTTCTTATATCTTTTGAAGAGTTGGAAGGAGCTTCCCAACAAATCGTGACGGGAACAAATGAGGAAGCTCATGGAGCGGAAGAAAGAGCCAAACATATAGAACACATATCCAATATGACGACTGAAATGTCTGCAGCAATCGAGAACATGGACAATCAAACTAAACAAATAAAAGAATTCACTCATCATACAAGCAAGCTATCTGAAAAAGGTTATGAGCAAGTGAGTGTGATTTCGGACCAAATTAATAAAATTAAACATAATGGAGCAACTACAAAGGAAAATTTATCTAAATTAAATCACAAGCTGGAACATATTAACCGGATCATTGATTTAATTCGCGAGATTTCTTCTCAGACGAACTTGTTGTCGTTAAATGCGTCCATCGAGGCTGCTCGTGCCGGAGAAGCCGGAAAGGGATTTTCTGTAGTTGCCCAAGAAATTCAAAAACTAGCCAATCAAACAGCTGCATCGATAAAGGATATTTCTGATACAATCGATGAAATTAATAAACAAACGAATAAAGTGTTGCATCTTAACCAACAAGATTTTGAGGATATCGTAAAAGGTGTAGAAATTGTAGAAGACAATGGTCGTCTCTTCAATGAAATTTTCCAATCAGTTGAACAGCTTAAATCAAGATCTGATATTATATTTACAAGTTCAAGCGATATAGCGAGAGCATCAGATGCAACACTTTCTTCGATTCAAGAAATCGCGGCTATTACCGAGCAAAGTGTGGCGACAGCTCAAGAAATTGCAGCCGCCGCCGTTCAACAGAACAGTACGGTTGAGACATTAAAATATCAGAACCATTTGTTGAAAGACGTGGCTAACGTGCTCCAAGGTACTGTCGGGAGATTCAAAATAGATGGTTGAATTAATATAGGAGGGTGACTCACAAGGTATGTTTTTTAATAGCTTGTGAGTCACCCTCATTCTTTTCTCTTTATAAATTATAAACGGAACGGATATATTTGATTCGGATTAGACCTTCTTTTAAAGAGATTTTAGAGTCATAGTGAAGCAATCCATGGCCTTGGATAGTCAGCCCAAGTATGTTTAGGTTCTCCGCTCACCTTGGCGGAATAATGGATGTTCACTTTCTTACCTGTCAGCTTTTCGCATAAATGGGAAGCGATTGCGGCTGTGACTAGAATGTTCATGGCTGTGCCACCCCTATATACTGCAAACCGTGTTGTTGAACCATTTGCGGATTAAGGCAGTTGCGGGCGTCTAAAATGATAGTGCCCTTCATAAGCTTTTTCACTTTTGCCAAATCTAAATGAACAAATTCAGGCCAATCTGTCGCAATGACGAGACAATCGGAATCGATGATGGACTCTTCCAACGTTGGGTGCTGAGTTACATTCGCTTTTAAGGAAATGGGCAATGTCGCTTTCGGGTCATACGTATGAACATTGCAGCCAAGCTCATGCAATCTTTCAATTAGGTGAACGGCTGGAGACGAGCGGGTATCATCTGTATTTGGCTTAAAGGCGATGCCTAAAACGGTGATAATTCTTCCGTTCAATTGTTCAAAAGCTGAATGGAGTTTTTCAATATAGAGGTCTACTTGTGTTGTGTTAACAGCTTGAACGGCCTGTAAAATAAGCGGGGTTACATGCTTGGCCAACGCGCTGTGCTCTAACGAACGTACATCTTTCGGAAAACATGAACCACCGTAGCCGATTCCAGATTGAAGGAAGTGAGGGCCGATTCGCGGGTCTGTGCTGATTCCTTTTACCACATCTTTAATATTTACGCCGTACTTGTCACAAATTCTAGCAATCTCATTAATAAAAGAGATTTTCGTTGCTAGAAATGCGTTGGAAGTATATTTAATCATTTCGGCACCACTTAAGCTTGTAACGATATAGGGAGCATCCAGCCCTTTATACAACTCTTTCATGATGGAGAGGGATTTCTTATCATCATTTCGCATCCCTACAACAATTTTATCTGGATTTTCCATATCATAGATGGCTGTGCCTTCTTTTAGAAATTCCGGGTTTGAAACAACGTCAAATAAATGGGAGGGGATTCCTTTTTTGATGAACATACTATGAATCCATTCATTTGTTCCGGGGGGCACCGTACTTTTCGTAATAATCGTTTTATACGATGATAGGTTATCTGCAATCTCCTCTACGACTGACCTAACATATGTTAAATCCGTTTTCCCATCTGGAAGAGACGGAGTTCCGACTGCAATGAGCAGGACAGATGCCTTTTCCATCATTTCCTCTAATGATGTCTTAAAGGTTAAGCGTTCACGGTTCGTTTCAAATAATTCTTTTAAACCGGGCTCATAGATGGGAACCTTTCCTTGTTGCAGCGTTTGAATATGTTTGGCATTCTTGTCTACACAGCAAACTGTGTGCCCAAGATTGGCTAAAACAGCAGCTGTCGTTAATCCCACATATCCCGCTCCTATGATGCATACATTCATCTTTATGTTGCTCCTTTCTCAGGCAAACTTTGTACGCGTTATATCGTATTAAGGTACAACCGTATCTTGTGATAACAGAAACAGCCCATTGAGTAAAAAATATGCGTATTTATCGCCATTTTTTGGTTCCGGACAACTTTCTACTTCTATAGAAAAGAATACGATATAGGTAAAGTGAAACTTCATTCAGGGGGATCTTACTACCTGTTAGAGAGATAAAGGAAACTTCCATCGGTGGTGGGTTCCTTCATCCCCCACCGATGGTTAATTAGGCCCGCATGATGCGGGTCACATAGACGTTGCCGCAGGACGCGGCGGTATTAGTCTGTGTTCTTATAATCGGGCTTTTACGGGCAGTTATCCTCCACTTAAACTTCCGTGATTACGCCAAGTTTTGAAGTGGGGGCCTTACAGCCCGTTAATGAGGGATAAACGGAAGAAGGGAAGAGAAAATGGTGATAAAAAAAGCAATCATACCAGCAGCCGGCTTCGGTACAAGAAGTCTTCCGATTACAAAGGTCATTCCAAAAGAAATGTTTCCCATCGGGGTAAAGCCGGCTATCGAATATGTGATGGAAGAAGCCCTTGCATCCGGGATTGAGCAAATATTAATGATCGTCTCGCGTTCCAAAAATTTGATTGTCGACTACTTTGATCATTCTTTTGAACTGGAAGCGTTTTTGGAAAAAAACAATAAAACGGAGTTATTGGAAAAACTGAATATTCCTGATGTTCAAATATTGTATACACGCCAATCGTATGCAAGAGGACTTGGTGATGCGATTCGTCTTGGGAAAGGATTTGTCGGAAACGATCCGTTTGCGGTATTGCTTCCGGATGATATTATCGTTCACCAAAGCGGAAGCGGTTTACAAGAGCTCATTGAAGTGTACGAGAAACAACAACGCAGTGTCATTGGCCTATCGGAGGTAGATTCTGCACGCTTAAAGAATTATGGGGTCATCAAAGGGAAAAAAATTGATGACAATCTTTTTGAGTTGTTTGACATTATCGAAAAACCGAAAGAACATCCCCCTTCTAATTTTGCCGTAATTGGCCGGTACGTATTTACGCCTGATATCATGTCATATTTGGAGACGCAAAATCCCGGTGTAGGGGGAGAAATTCAATTAACAGATGCCATTAAAGAAATGTTGAGCAAGGACAAGTGTTATGGAAAAGTGGTGGGGGGAGAAAGGTACGATATTGGTTTAGAAGCTGACTATATTAAATTAATTAACGAAATCTATCATAGATCGATTTAGCAAATTCGATACGGCCAAACATCGGCTATAACAAATTTTCTAGACCTAAGCGACTGCCGCTCTCTTTGCGGGGGTGGAGTCATCCGCCATGGTGAACTTTTTTCATAGACTGTCATAAAAATAATTACAAACTGGTAGGAGGGGTAGTGTGGATAAAAAGATAATCGAACCATGGGATGTGGATGAACTTGTTCATGATGAGTTTTATGTGCCAGAATATATTGAGCAAATGGGACGGGAGGTTCTTCATCATTACGACTTTTCCGTTAGTGATATCCAAATCGTGACAACAAAGGCGGATAAGGGCGGGGCCATCTGGAAGCTTGAGACGAATAAGGGGCCAAAAAGTTTGAAACTTCTCCATAGAAGGCCAACAAGAAGTTTATTCAGTCTGGGGGCGCAAGAATATTTAGTCGATGTCCAGAAAGCGAGAGTGCCTCCAATTGTTAAAACAAAAGACGGAATCAATTATGTGGAAGCGGGAGGGAAGTTGTGGTTTGTAGCGGAATGGATTGAATCATTGGCACCTGTGACAAAAGACTTGGAAGGGGCAAAACATCTTTGTTATGCGCTGGGTGAATTCCATCGCCTGACGAAAGGATACGTGCCCCCGAAGCAAGCGGAGAACGCTTCAAGACTATACAAATGGCTGAAAGGTTATGAAAAGATCATTTTTAAGATGGATTGGTTCCGAACGATTGCGAAGGCATATGATGAAATGCCGGCAAGTTCCGCTGTATTAAGTGTTGTAGACCAATTCGAGGAACAGGCAAGAAAAAGTCTGGAAAGGCTCCAGCAATCCAGTTACCTGGACTTAACAAAGCATGGAAATGCATATTGGGGGCTCGTTCACCAAGATTATGGGTGGTCGAATGGGCAAATGGGTTCAAATGGCATGTGGGTCATTGATTTGGATGGTGTCGCCTATGACCTGCCGATTCGGGACTTAAGGAAGTTGATTACCGGTACAATGGCCGATCTATTTAATTGGGATGTCACATGGATTCGGGAAATGATCAAGGCATATCATGAAGCGAATCCGATTTCAACTGAACTGTATGACATTTTAATGATTGATTTGTCGCTTCCAAACGAATTTTATAAAAATATAAAAGAAATGGTTTATGAACCGGAAATGTTTCTAAATGAAGAAACAAAACAAATGGTTCAAATCATTGTCGACACGGACCAGTCAAAATGGCCTGCGTTAGAGGAAATTGCAAACGATTGGAAGGGAAGGGGATAAATATGAAAATCTTAATGATTTGTACTGAAAAACTCCCTGTTCCTCCGGTATTGGGAGGAGCGATTCAAACTTATATCTCCGGTGTACTCCCGCACATAAGCCGCCATCACGACATTACCATTTTAGGAACGGATGATCCATCGCTTCCTGATCAAGAGACCATCAATGGAATTCATTACGTACGCATACCGGGAAAGATATTTGAAATATACAGGGAAGGTGTTGTCAATTACGTCCAATCCAATCGCTTTGACCTTATCCACATCTTCAATCGTCCCCGACTTGTCATCCCTGTCCGTCAGGCTGCCGCTCAAGCAAAAATTACGTTAAGTATGCATAATGATATGTTCAACCCCGAAAAAATTGATCAGGAGGAAGCGGCACAAGCGATAAATGAGGTTTCAAATATCGTGACGGTCAGCGATTATATTGGAAACGTGATAAAGACTTTATATCCGCAAGCTTCGTCAAAAGTGCGCACGATTTATTCGGGGGTAGACATCGATCGGTTTTTACCCGGAAACCATCCGAATATGAGAAGAACAAGAAACGACATTCGACAGGCGAACGGTTTGGAAAATAAGACGGTTCTATTGTTCGCCGGAAGGCTTTCCCATAATAAAGGCGTTGACAAGTTAGTAAGAGCGATTCCGGAGCTTTCGAAAAAATTTAAGGATTTAGCATTAGTTATTATGGGAAGTAAATGGTTCAGCCAAGAAGATACGACGGATTATATCGCGTATGTACGTGCACTGTCTAAGAAACTGACCGTTCCGGTTATTGCAACAGGATTTGTGTCACCGAGCGAAATCCAAAAGTGGTTCGCGTCTGCCGATTTATTTGTATGTACATCCCAATGGCAGGAACCGCTGGCCCGCGTACATTATGAAGCGATGGCGGCAGGTCTTCCCATTGTCACGACGGCAAGAGGAGGAAATCCGGAAGTGATCCTCAAAAGGGAGAACGGTCTTGTAGTTGAAAGACCGGAAGATCCAAACTGCTTTGCTGAAAACATTTCCGAGATTCTTTCCAATCCATCATTGATGAAAAAGATGGGGCAAAAAGGAAGGGAACTGGCGCTTTCTTTATATACGTGGGATCGAGTAGCCTCTGAATTGCTTGAAGTTTGGGAGCAAGCGAGAGTCGCTGAATCATCCGCAGTTCCTGTTGAAGACACTGGAAAACAGGCTGTATTGGAAATGGTTAAGGGATTGGATAAAGAACAAACAAAAGCAGAAGAAAAAGCGGCAGCTAAAAAGAAGCGGACAGAAGCAGAAGAAAAAGCCATATCTAAAAAGAAGCGGACAGAAGCAGAAGAAAAAGCTATATCTAAAAATAAACAGAAAGAAGCAGAAGAACAAGTGGTATTGGCAGAGAAGCAGGCAAAAGCGGAAGAAAAAGATTTTATTGAAAGCAGTGAATCTTCACCGGCAATAGAGGCCAAAAGAAAGCGAAAAAGAAAGAGAAGAAGAACAATCCTCAAAGGAAATGCCAATATTCATAGTACATCGTACCGCTCTGTTTATTGATGAACGAAGATAAAGAAGATAGGAAAATGGAGCGTTAATCAATTAAAAACGAGGACTGACTTGGAGGTAAACTTTATTTCTTTAGTCAGTCTTTTCTATTGGCTGTGTCATAAATGGGAAGAGAAGTTCCGAATAATGACTAGGCAGATTACGGCAAAATGAAAACAATCGTGATAAAATAGAAGCAATAGATATATTGTATGAAATCGCTTTTTTTGTAGCAGTTATTACATGAAGAGCACAATGGAGGTCAAAAGACATGCTGCAAAAAGCGAACCGTTTCCTTGAAAAGACGATGCCCGTTCTTACCCCAATGAGTGTATTGTTGGGGGTTTTACTTGCGGATGGGGTTAAATCCTATGCCTTTTTAGTGCCGTGGATCTTTGCTTTTATGACATTTACCGGGAGCCTAAGTTCCAATTTTAAAGCGCTTAAGCGAGTGCTGGCCCACCCATTACCGATGTTCCTTGCATTACTTATTTTACATATATTGATGCCGGTATGGGCGTGGACAATTGGGCATGTGGCATTCGCCGGCGATGTGTTCACGATTACAGGCCTCATTTTAGCGGCGGTGATTCCGACGGGAATTACAAGTTTCATGTGGGTTTCCATTCATAAAGGAAATATTCCCCTCGCACTGTCGATTATCTTAATCGATACATTCCTATCTCCGTTCATTGTGCCATATGCCCTGACATTAACAGCGGGGGAGAAAGTTCAAATGGATATATGGGGGATGATGCAGGGACTGATTTTAATGATTGTCCTTCCTTCAGTATTGGGTATGCTGTTAAATCAGATGACGGATGGCAAAGTGAAAGATGTGATAGGAGTAAGGCTTGCACCTTTCTCCAAAATGGGTTTAGTGGTGGTGGTCATGTTAAATAGTGCCGTGGTCGCTCCATATTTGAAAATCGTCGATAAAAAGCTGATTTCTATCGCTGCCGTTGTCTTCCTGCTGTCATCTTCCGGTTATTTATTTTCATGGCTGATCAGTAAAATGTTTAAGAGAGATAGAGAGGAGATTGTAACGTTGACATTTACGGGCGGCATGAGAAATATTAGTGCCGGTGCTGTCGTGGCTGTTGCTTATTTTCCTCCCCCTGTTGCGGTTCCTGTTGTGCTGGGCATTCTTTTTCAACAAATACTGGCTTCCTTTTACGGACATATGCTGCATCGATCTTATTACAGGCCAGTCCAGCGCTATGAATCGATGTAATGAATTCGATATAAGAAAAAACCTTGTATAGGCCTATTCAAGATATCGGCTTCTATCTAAGGGAAAAGAACCGTTGAGAAAATCCAAAAAAGGATTTCTTGACGGTTCTTTTTTCTTTAGTTCTCGAGGGCTTCCGAGAGTTTTAAAGGTCAGCCAGCAGTAAGGATATCACCTTCGTTGTTTAGAAAATCCAAATACATATTTTGGATTATTGGTGTTAGGAAATGTAACATAAAAATAGATTTATATGTTTGGATGTAACATAATCTAACTATATATTTCATTTAATAACTCGGCACAGCTTCATTCGATGGAGGAACATTTACAAAGGAGAGGGTGCTGTTGGAAGAGATTTATCGCATTTTAGATCACATTGACTCCTCAGTTCAAAGAGATATCTTGGCGACAATTATCCATGTAGAAGGTTCGGCATATCGAAAAGAAGGAACGTCTATGTTGTTCCGGGAAGACGGGACCCAAGTTGGGGTATTAAGTGCCGGGTGTCTTGAAGAAGATCTTTCCATCCGCGTACAGGAAATGCGGGCCGAAGCTGGGCCGCAAATGTCGATCTTTGATATGAGAAGCTATGATGATTTGTCATGGGGACAGGGGGCAGGATGTAATGGTGTTATTCATGTATTGCTGGAACCGGTCGATGTTCGGCTGCGTCAGCATTTGTCTGTACTCAAATTCTATCTCCAAGCCGGAAAAACGGTCATGATGGTGAGAAAATTAACCGACGGCTTTGCCGTTTCGGGTTATTTGTTTTTTGTGGAAGGCCAGCTGCCGTTTGGAGAATGGCAGGGGACCATACCGAATGAAGTAAAGACTTTACAGACGAAATGGAAGAACTCCAGACATAAGAGCGGCCTTGCTTTTATTCCGGAATTAGACGAATCCTTCTACCTCCATTGTTTTCGTCCAAAGCCGAGACTCATCGTTTTTGGGGCGGGGATGGATGTGGTGCCGCTCGTAAAGCTTGCAGCGCAAACAGGCTTTTCTGTCATTGTTTGTGACTGGAGGCCGGCGTTTTGTCGTGAAAGTCATTTTCCGGATGCGGATCAACTCGTCATCGGTTTCCCGCAAGAAACCGTGAACCAGCTCCAATTAACACCCGATGATTTTGTCATGATCCTTACTCATCAATTCCAGCGCGATCAAGAGCTGCTTCAGCTCTTGGTGAAACAAAAGCTCCGGTATTTGGGAGTATTGGGTTCGAAGTCGAGGACCTCCCGCTTGCTCGGCGGAAAGGAAATTCCTGATAGCATCTATACCCCCGTCGGTCTTCCGATTGGGGCAGAAGGGCCGATGGAGATTGCGGTCAGTATCGTTTCCCAATTGATTCAAATTTACAGGAAGCGGGATGTTGGCAAGGTGATAAGTGCATGAACCGAAAACGTATTATCGCGGTCTACTTGGCGGCGGGTAAAAGCAGCCGGATGGGGACAAATAAGCTCTCCCTTTCGTTAGGAGAAACAACAGTCGGCAGCTCTGGGCTTCAAGCCGCTCTTCAATCAATGCTCCACCATGTCATTGTGGTGGCAAAGGCAGAAGACACACTTGACTGGATGGACCCTATTTTTTTCTCCGGTGAAATAAGAAAACGCTGGACTTGCATTCCATGTCCCGAAGCCCAAAAAGGGCAGGCTTATTCATTAAGATGTGGCCTGCAGGAAGGAAAACGAATGAAGGCAGACGGAATCATGATTTTGCTTGCTGACCAGCCATTTATTTCAGCACAGATGATCAATGATCTGATAGATGGTTATGAAACACATAAGAATATTCCTTTTATCACTGCTAATTTCCGGAGTATACTCAGACCTCCGGTTTTGTTTTCTCCTGAAGTCTTTCCATCTCTCATGAGGCTTGAGGGAGATGAAGGGGCGCGAAAGCTGCTGCGCCAGGGAGCGGTGATGAAGGGGATGGCAATCGAATACATGAATGAACGAGCATTCTATGATATTGATACAAAGGAAGATTATGAACGGGTGAAAGGAGGAAGAGGAAATGATTACGGCAGGAGAATTACAAGCGCAGGTGTGGATGCCTTCTAGTGTCGAAGAGGCATGGGAGGCCAAACAAAAGCTCGGTTCGGATGCTTGTTTCGTCTCAGGAGGGACATTGCTGCAAACTCAATGGGAAAAAGGGGTGCCGTGTCCTGGGAATTTCATTAGTTTAGAGCGGATTCAAGAAATGCGGGGAGTCAGCAAAGAGTTTGATGGCAATCGTACAGTCCTTCAGGTCGGAGCGCTTACGTCTCTGTCTCTTTGTCAGGGCCATCCTTTTATCATAAAGAAGGATTGGGCGCTGCTGGGCGAATCAATCAGGTCAATCGCAGCCCCCGCTGTAAGAAATAGAGGAACGCTTGGGGGAAATATATCAAGTCGTTTTGGAGACAGCATTCCGGCACTGTTAGCGATGGATGCGGAAATCATCTCGTTTGACGGAAAAAAAAGGAGAAGGCAAGAATTATGGAAATGGCTTAAATCAAAAGCTGAACCGCCTCTTTTAATAAGCATTTTGCTTCCCGAAGAAAAAAGGGCTGCCAAAACCGTTCGTTTTTATAAAAAAATCGGTCGCCGAGAAGCTTTTTCGGTTTCTCTTATTGCCGTTTCCGGTTTGTGCATATGGAATGAAAAAGGAGAAGTAGAGAAAATCCGGCTGGCTGCGGGAGGCGGAGACAACCCTCCGCAGCGGTTAACAGACTGTGAGAAGCTTCTGGAAGGGTCCATTCCTGATCCGGACCTTTGGCAAAAACTCTATTTAGAGATTGCAGAGGAATTTCAGCCTGTTTCTGATGCGTTCGCTTCTGCGGATTATCGGAAATGGACGGCGGCGAATGTCATCATGTCAGAGCTTACGAGGTTAAAAGGTTAATAGAGAAAAAGGAGGGGGTCTATGTGCGTCTAACAGAAAGAAACAAGCGAAGCCGGCCCGATGGTATAGGAAAGGTGACCGGTGAACTGAAATATTTAACGGATTTGTCTTTTCCCGGCATGTTATACGGAAAAATATTGAGAAGCTCTTACCCGCATGCCAACATTTTTTCCATCTGTACAGAACAGGCGAGAAAGCTTCCCGGTGTACGGGCGGTAATCACGCATAAGGATGTACCGGGCATGAACCGGTTCGGAATCGTCATTCCGGATCAGCCCGTGCTTTGTGAAGAAAAAGTACGGTATACAGGTGATGCCATTGCAGCTGTAGCCGCGGAAACGGAAGAAATAGCAGAACGGGCCTTAGAGCTGATTGAGGTTGTATATGACCGCCTTCCCGAGATAGATGATCCGGAAAAAGCGCTTCTTCCCGATGCGCCGCAGCTTCATCCCGGAGGAAATGTATTGCATCGTTCCGGTTATCAAAAAGGGGATATGGAAGAAGGGTTTAAAAAAAGTACGGTTGTGGTGGAAGAAACGTACGAGTTGCCGCGGCAAATGCATGCTTATATGGAAACGGAGGGCGGTGTCATCGTTCCGGAAGAAGGAGGCGGTCTTACCGTTTATGCCGGAACCCAGCACGGCTATAAAGATCGTTTTCAATTAGCTCGGATCTTGGCGATGCCGGAAGCCGGTATACGTGTCGTATCAAGTCCGATGGGCGGTTCTTTCGGAGGGAAAGATGAGCTGAATATTCAGCCGTACGGGGCGTTATTGGCTCTTGTTACAGGATATCCGGTCAAAATCCACCATAGCAGGCGGGAATCCGTGAGAGCGGGGTTAAAGCGGCATCCGATGAAAATCAAAATGAAAACAGGTACAGATGCACAAGGAAACATCCTTGCGCATGACGTCCATATTATTGCAGATACGGGTGCTTATGCAACGTTAGGTCCGGCTGTATTGGATTTTGCAGTGGAGCATGCCGCGGGGCCTTATATCATTCCCCATATAAATGTCCAAGGTGTGTCCGTTTACACGAATAACGGAGTAGCCGGCGAGTTTAGGGGATTTGGAGGGAATCAAATCACGTTTGCGCTTGAAGGGCAAATCGACCGTCTTGCGGAGAAACTTGGAATGAACCCCATTGAATTGAGAAGAAAAAACATTAGAAAGGTGAATGACCTGGGGCCTTTAGGGCAGAGGATTGCTCCGACGGACGGTGCTGCCCAAGTGTTGGAAGCGATAAGTCGTTCTCCGCTCTTAAAGAGTAATGCCCAAGATTCTGGAGGAGACTGGAAGAGGACGGGTACAGGTATTGCAATTACAATGCACGGCGGGGGCCTTGGGTTTGGACGGTTGGATAGTGCCGGCGGCCGCCTTTCTTTAAGCGGCAATGGAAAAATTGAAGCGGCATTTGGATTTGAAGAATGCGGGCAGGGACTGTTGTCTGTTATTGAACACATCGTGACAGAGGAAATCGGATGCTCTCCTAAAGACATCCGAATCGTCATTGGCGACACCGCGCTAGTGCCACCGTCCGGTTCTTCGACTGCTTCAAGAGGAACGAGCATGGTATGGCAGGCGGTCCAGCGGATGAAGGGGTCTTTTTGTCGGCAAATCCTCGTACATGCCGAACAGCTTACAGGTATACCATCCAGCCAACTCCGTCTTGGAGCAGGCGGAATTTGGAGGAACAAGGGAGATGTGGTGAGCCAGCCTTGCGTCACATATGAACAGCTAGGGAAGCAACACCCCGTTGTAGTGAATACCCATTTTCATTTCCCGACAACCCCGGATGCCGTCAACGGCGGTCATTTCTTGTATTCGTTTGGCGCTGTGATAGTCCGTGTGGAAGTGGATCTGTTGACAGGGAAAGTGAAAGTGGTCGATATGGATCATGCGGTAGCGGCTGGACCTGTGGTCAGTCCGCTCGGCTATCTTGGCCAGATAGAAGGCGGCGGTGTAATGGCGCTGGGCTATACGTTAATGGAAGAAGCCTTAATGAGTGAAAGTAGTTATATAACTGAAAACTTGGATTCATATCTGATTCCGAGCATTTGCGATGTTCCTTTTAAGATGGAAGTCGAGGCAATCGAAATATTATATGAAGATGACCCCTATGGACCAAGAGGAGTGGGGGAAATCGGAACGGTCGCGGTGGCTCCGGCTATTGCCAAAGCCATCCATAATGCTGCCGGATGCTGGATTTCCCGTCTGCCTGTGTCAGCTGAAGTGATTGTAAAGGCTGTCGGGTTAAAGGAGATGAAAACATGGAGATGAAAAAAGTGGTACAAGTGCAAGTTCCCCATTCTCCAGTGAAGGAAATTTTCATTCATTTACATGTGAATGATCAGGTTGTACAAGTAAAGGTCAATCCCGCCATTCGTCTTGTTGATATTTTACGGGAAAACTTGAATTTAACAGGCACGAAGATTTCCTGCGGGATCGGCCGCTGCGGTGCTTGTTCTGTCCTGATGGACGGTAAGCTCGTGAATTCTTGTTTAACGATGGCATATCAAGCTGATGGAACTTTCATTACAACGATTGAAGGATTAGGAAAAGAAGGACTTCATTCGATTCAGAAGGCTTTTTTGGAAGAGGGGGGCTTTCAGTGCGGCTACTGCACACCGGGCATGATCATGGCGGTGAAGGCGCTAATTGATGAAACGCCGCACCCGACCGATGAACAAATCCAAGAGGCGCTGTCAGGAAACCTTTGCCGCTGCACCGGTTACGGAGGAATCATCAGGTCGGTGAAGAGGATGATAGAAGAAAATCCATAAGTTTGTGTCACAAGAGGATGAGTCATCAAAGTCCAGTAAAATCAAGGATTTCGTGCGGGGTCCTTTTAGGTCACTGGCTCAAAAGGTCTTCGTATAAGCGGCTGGCAAGAACCCGCAAAGGAGCTTGCCAGCCGCTTAGGTCTATGGCTGCTCTTTGATCATGTTGAATTTTCTAAATCAATCTATAAAACATAAAAAATTTTATCGTTATCATGGTAAACTACTATACATATATTGATTTGAAAAATAACAACATTGAGTGAGGAGAAACAAAAGTGAAAGAAGAATTTTTATTAAGGCTCATCATGGCTCTTTTTCTTGGGTTGTTGATTGGAATTGACCGGCAGCTAAGAAATAAGCCGCTTGGCGTTAAAACAAGCATGGTCATTTCGGTAGCAAGTTGTTTAATCACGATCGTATCTATTGAATCGGTCGGCCAGTATTCGATACCGGGGCATACGAATATGGATCCGATGCGTCTTGCGGCACAGATTGTGAGCGGGGTTGGTTTCCTTGGTGCAGGTGTGATCTTGAGGAGAAGCAATGACGTCATTTCAGGGTTGACGACGGCTTCCATGGTGTGGGCAGCCTCAGGTCTCGGAATTGCGGTCGGGGCCGGTTTTTATTTAGAAGCGATTGCTGCCATGGCACTCATTATCCTAGCCGTTAGTATATTTCCGTACTTCATTAAGATAATGGGCCCACGATCCTTGAGGCAAAGGGATTTATCCATAAAAATAGTAGTGGAGGAAAATCAAGAATTAAATCAAATTTTCAAAGAAATTAAGCAGTTAAATATGAAAGTAAAGCGGGTCAAAATCAAAGATGTGGAAAGTGGCCGACAACAGCTGGAAATGGTCATACTTGCTTCTGAAAAGCTATATACAACCGATATTTATATGTCTTTGAAAAAATTCAAACAAATCGTTTCAGTGGAAGTCGAAAGCAGGTAGCGGCCGTCTGCTTTTCACCTTGTCGTCATGCTTTCCTTTGTTTGAATCTAGGATGTTTCCAATCTTTCTCTTCTGTTAAAATGAAAACAATAGAAGGGATATTTTAGAAACTGGCCGAGGTTGATAAAACAGGATTTTCTTTTAGTTATGACTAGAAAACCCTGCTTATCTTTACATCCACCGCAGCGCAATGGTTAAATGACAGCATTCCGTGCCGCCGACCTTTGAAGATAGTTTAAGGGTGATTCCATCAGGGTTGAATGAAGTCTTAACCTTCGATTTAATACCCGTTGATTTGATCAATTTGTCAACTTCTTTTGTGTTGGATTGCTGTGCTGCTGTCATGATTTTGGAATCGAATTCCTTGGATTCTGCAAGCTTATTTAAAAGAATGCTTGCCTCTTTCATGAGTGCCTGCATGGTAATGGCTGATTGGTTAAATAAGGTCGGATCTACTTGCATATATGGTCTTAAAGAGTTTGGATAAGCCAAGGTTGATGAACGATAAGGTGTGTCCGGTACGGACATCATCGGCTGGACGGCTTCGCTGTATGGCAAATAATAAGGGCAAGACCAAGACAATGATTGAGGCTGTACATAGGAATATGGATAGATGAACATGATGAAACAAATCCCTCCTGTTTGCATAAAACTCCTTACAATATACGGGCAAAGGCTTGGAGATGTGCATTATGGATGCAGGGAGAGTTTCTCACAAATCTTTGACAAATAACAAAAGCGATTTTAACTGAAAAATATTCTTATTGAATTAATGAATTGAATATGATAAAAATAATGAAGATAACAATTGTTAAAATTCAGATTACCAGATTCCATAAACAGAATAATAATCACCACTAGGGGTGCTTGTAAAAGCTGAGAGAGGCTGTATGTGTCTTAACCCTTATCACCTGAACTAGGTAATACTAGCGTAGGGAAGAGGTGTTGTAATCCAACAATGTCATCATCATCCGCTTTGTTGTTTGGCAAATGAAATCATTTGTTTTGTACAACCGCTTCTTTCCAACAGAAGCGGTTTTTTTATTGTCACAAAAGGAGGGATTGGGATGGAAAAGCCTTTACAATTATTGATCAATCAAGTGGATGAGCGCAAAGAAGAGCTCATTGACTTATTAAAAACACTCATTTCGTTTAAAACACCCGCACCGCCTGCTCGCAATACATCTGAAGCACAACAATATGTCGCTGATTTTTTAAGAAATCTCGGGTTCGCCATTGATATGTGGGATGTTTATCCGAATGATCCGAACGTTGTCGGTGTGTTAAAAGGCACCGATTCAGAACATTACAAAAGCCTGATCGTCAATGGACATATCGACGTTGCTGAAGTAAGCGAGGATGAAGAATGGGAAGAAGATCCATTTACGCCGATCGTAAAAGACGGGGCAGTGATTGGACGCGGTGCATCGGATATGAAAGGCGGTCTCGCCGGGGCTTTATTTGGCATTCGACTTCTCCGTGAGGCGGGAATTGAATTGCCTGGTGACTTGATTTTTCAGTCCGTGATCGGAGAAGAAGTAGGGGAAGCCGGGACTTTACAATGCTGCAACCGCGGATATAAAGCCGATTTTGCGGTAGTTGTCGATACGAGTGATTTACATATTCAAGGACAAGGCGGCGTCATCACAGGATGGATTACCGTTAAAAGCAATCAAACATTCCATGATGCCACGAGAAGAAACATGATCCATGCCGGCGGAAAGCTGTTCGGGGCAAGTGCCATCGAAAAAATGATGAAAGTAATAGAAGGTTTGCAGGAACTAGAACGCCATTGGGCTGTTACAAAAAGCTATCCGGGATTTCTTCCAGGAACGAATACGATTAATCCGGCGGTGATTGAGGGAGGAAGGCATGCCGCCTTCATCGCGGATGAATGCCGGCTGTGGATTACGGTCCATTATTATCCGAATGAGTCGTATGAACAGGTAGCCAAAGAGATTGAAGAACATATCGGAAATGTCGCAAGGGCAGATGTTTGGCTAAAGGAAAATCCACCGACATTCGAGTGGGGAGGAACTTCGATGATTGAAGATCGAGGCGAGATTTTCCCGGCGCTGGAAGTCGATCCGAACTACCCAGGAGTGCGCTTGCTTGCAAGGTCGCATGAACAGGTCCTAGATACAAATGCAGTCATTGATGTCTCGCCAACCGTTACAGACGGAGGGTGGCTGGGAGATGCGGGCATTCCGACCGCGATTTACGGACCCGGCGATTTACATAACGCTCATGCTGTTAACGAACAAGTATCCATTGAACAGTTGGTAGATTATACGAAAGTTATGCTCACATTTATTTACGAATGGGGACATACAAAATCAAAATAACTCCAGGGAGTGACAATTAATGAAGTTTAGTGAACGTCTATATGAAAAATTGCAGCCCATTTGGCGGAAAAATCATGCTCACCCGTTTGTAAGAGGAATAGGGGATGGGTCTTTAGATCAAAAGAAGTTTCGTTTTTACATGATTCAAGATTATTTATATTTAATTGAATATGCCAAGCTGTTCGCCATCGGTGCAGTGAAAGCCGCTAATGTTGAGACAATGGCGAAGTTTGCGGGATTACTAGATTCTACATTAAACGAAGAAATGTCACTTCACCGCCAATATGCGAAGAAGTTTGGTATTACGGAAGGCGAACTTGAAAATGCGAAGCCGTCTCCTACTACATTGGCCTATACACACTATATGCTTCATGTAGGTCAAAATGGCACGCTTGCCGAACTGATGGCGGCCCTGCTCCCTTGTGCGTGGAGCTATTGGGAAATTGGAAAAGAGTTGAATGAATTGCCGGGAGCGAGTGACCATGAATTTTACGGAGAATGGGTGAAAATGTACAGTTCCGAAGGGTTTGGAAATCACGCGCAATGGTGCATTAACCTTTTGGACGATTTGGCAGATGGAAAACCGGAAGAGGAGCTTGCGAAGCTGGAAGACATTTTCTTGAACACTACCCGATTTGAATATATGTTTTGGGACATGTCTTATAACGAGGCGATGTGGCCGATCGATGAGTAAGAGCGTCTTAGAGTTTAAAGAGGTGACCTTCCACTATAAAGAGGGAAAAAAGGAGCGGATTGTTCACATTTTAGACTCGTTCAATTTACGAGTTGCTGATGGCGAGTTAATTAGCATTGTCGGGCCGAGCGGATCTGGAAAGAGTACTCTTTTTCGGCTGATCACGGGCCTTGAGCACCCTTCTTCGGGAGAAATCTGCATTGACGGTGAGGTTTGCCATAACCGTTCCGGTCGCGTTGGCTATATGCCGCAGCAAGACTTGCTTATGCCGTGGCGGTCCATTGTCGAAAATGCAGCTTTGCCTCTCGAGCTACAAGGGATAAAGAAAGCCAAAGCGCATAAACAGGTGCTCGATTTGTTAGAGGAGTTTGGATTAAAAGGGTTCGAACATCGCTATCCCGCTGATTTATCAGGCGGAATGAGACAGCGTGTGTCATTTTTGCGAACGGTATTGAGCGGGTCCAACGTCTTGCTTTTAGATGAACCGTTCAGTGCCCTTGATGCGATTACGAAGCTATCAATGCAAGAATGGCTGCTGGATCAATGGGAAAAACGGAAAAAAACGATTTTGTTTATTACTCATGATGTGAATGAAGCGTTGTTTTTGTCAGACCGCATTTTCGTTTTGACAAACACGCCGGTACAAGCGCTTGAGGAGGTAAAGGTTCCGCTTGGCAGGCCAAGGAGCCTCCGGGATTTAAATGATCCGGCCATTCTCAGGCTAAAGGACGAGCTGATTGATCAGCTGCGATGGAAGGTGAAGATATGAAACAATGGAAAGACTACCTCTTCTCATCCATGCTGATCATTGCTTTTCTAATAATATGGGAGATTGCGGCAAGGACGATCAATATGGCGTTCATTTTGCCTTCGCCAGTTGGCATCATGGAAAAGCTTTGGGAGTTAAAGGATGTTTTGTTTTTTGAACATCTCCCGGCAACGCTATCGATCATTATCATCGGTCTTGTTATTTCCATTATATTAGGTGTTGGTCTGGCAGTTTGGATGAATATGAGCAAAGTCGCGGAACGAGCCTTTTATCCGATTCTTATCTCTTCTCAAATGATTCCCATTATTGCCCTTGCTCCAATTTTTGTTTTATGGTTCGGATACACCATTTGGAGCAAGGTAGTGGTGACAGTATTGATTACCTTTTTTCCGATTACCGTCAGCACGTTTGACGGGCTCCGTTCAAGCAGCAAAGAGTTAAAAGAACTGCTTTTAACGATGGGGGCCAGTAAAAAGGATATTTTCTTCAAATTGAATGTCCCTTCTGCCTTACCATATTTTTATTCGGGCCTGAAGGTAGCTGTAACGTTAAGTGTCATCGGTGCCGCTATTGGAGAATGGCTCGGGGCTCAAGCAGGGTTAGGCTACTTTAGCCGCCGAATGATGACGCAGTTCGATGGAGCGGGTGTGTTCGCACCGATCGTTCTTTTATCGGCTGTTGGAATATTATTATTTTTACTTGCTATATGGTTTGAAAAGAAATCATTAAAATGGAGGAAAACAGAATGAAAAAGTGGTTATCACTTAGTATAAGCGTATTGTTAATTATGATGCTTGCCGCATGCGGGGGGGATAAAACAAGCCAAGAGTCCGCATCTGAAGGCGAAACGAAAAAAACGGATGGAAAAGAGCTTGCTGAAGTGGATGTGATGCTCGACTGGTATCCAAATGCTGTTCATAGCTTTTTGTATGTAGCACAAGAAAAAGGTTTTTTTGAGGAGGAAGGCGTGAAAGTAAACATCCAGTTTCCTGCCAATCCGACCGATCCGTTGAATTTAGCGGCTGCCGGGAAGATTACATTAGGATTTTACTACCAGCCGGATGTCGTGATGGCTCGTGCCAATGAAAATGTTCCGGTCAAATCAGTTGGAGCGATTGTTCGTTCACCGTTAAATCATGTCGTGTTCCTAAAAGACAGCCCGATTCAAAGACCGAAAGATTTGGAAGGCAAAACGGTTGGATACCCTGGAATTCCATTGAATGAATCGCTCTTGAAAACGATGGTAGAACATGATGGGGGAAATCCGGATAAAGTGGATATGGTCGATGTTGGCTTCGAGTTAGGCTCATCCGTTGTAAGCGAAAAGGCAGATGCGGTTGTCGGAGCTTATATTAACCATGAAGTGCCGGTATTGAAGCATAAAGGCTATGAAACGCGCTATTTCAATCCAACCGACTATGGTGTTCCTAATTACTATGAATTAGTAGCTGTCACGAGCGATCAAACATGGGAAGAAGAACAAGAAGCGATTAAAGCATTCTGGCGCGGTGCAGCAAAAGGCTTTGAATTTATGGAAAAACAGCCGGACGAGGCCCTTCAAATTCTTTTAAGCAATCAAGATAAAGCTAACTTTCCTCTAGTGGAAGAAGTGGAAAAGCAAAGCTTGGAAATTCTATTGCCGAAAATGAAATCGGAGGAAGGCTTCGGCAGCCAAAGTGAAGAATCATGGAAAGAGACGAGCGGATGGCTGAAAAAATCAGGATTGATTGAAAAAGAACCGGCTGCGGATGAGCTGTTTGTTGATATTACGGAGTAAAACAAACATGCACAAAGGCATTAAAGCCGGGTGATATGTATAAGGGGGCCGCAATGACAGTATTTGTCGTTGCGGCCTTTTTATAGTGGAGGATTATAAGCTTGTTCCGCTTTTCTTGGTGTCCAGCTGCACAAGCTATGCTCTACGGTGATTTCGCAGCCTCCCACGAAGTCAAAAAGCGACTTCTCGTCGGCGGCTAAAATTCCCTATGAGCATGAACGAGCTTGTTCTGCTTTTCTTGGTGTCCAGCTGCGGCTCCTAATCTTTCGGCCATTTCACTTCTGCCCATGAAACCAAAAAGCGGTTTCCCGGTCAGAATTGCCAATGTCTCTCAAGATTGAACAGTCGCCTCCGCTTTTCCTATTCCGCATTCATTTCATGCGCATCGGGGTTATCATGGGGCGGATGGGAGCCCGGGTCGAGCCGCTGTGTTTCTTCGTGCAAGTTTTTGTATTCGTAATTAAACGCGCTGTACGTTCTTTGACCTTCTTCCCAAGGTGTGGATTTTCCGAGTTCCCGATTAACGGGTGAACCGAACGGTCCGTCTGGAAACTCCTCGGGAATGACGTATTCATGGCTTTTTTCGACAGCTGCAAAATCGCTGTACTCCTGTTGATTTTTCTCTTTCAACATAATCACCCTTTCATATGTGAAATACCTCCCTTTTTGTAGCTTGTCCTAAAATCTGACTTTATGCCGCTTCAATGTGCAGTATAAATCCAGATTGGTGAAATTTTCTTTATCCCGTAGACTGAAAGCCTTACTCTTACTTTATGAAAAAATGTCTACATAAGTTAATAAAAAGGCAGAAATCAAATCATGATTTCTGCCTTTTTGAAAGATGAGTATGACATTCGAAGGTATTGGGCTTGAGTGCCCGATAAGTATTATGATAAATGGAGGCAATTATCCAAATATAGATTTTGTGATCAAAAATAAAACAGATGGAACTAAGAGACAGCCGAGACCTGTATAGAATGTGGCCGTCATCGCCCCATAAGGCACGAGCTTTGGATCTGTTGCCGCCAAACCGCCTGCAACACCGCTTGTCGTACCCATCAATCCTCCGTAAACGATTGCTGATCGGGGATTGTTAAGCCCTATATATTTAGCGACAAACGGTGTTCCGATCATTGTTAAAATGGACTTAATTAATCCAGCAGCAATGCTCAAAGCAATGACATCGGAACTGGCTCCAATCGCTGCTCCAGTTACGGGACCGACAATGTAAGTAACCGCTCCTGCACCAATTGTGGTTAAGCTTACGGCATCGGTGTATCCGAATGCCAGTGCTACTATAACACCGACGATGAAGGAGGCAAAGACACCTATGAAAAGGGAGGCGACACCACTGATGCCCGATTTCTTTACTTCGTCAAAACTAACGCCGAAAGCCGTAGCAACAATGGCGAAATCACGAAGCATCCCGCCGCCCATTATGCCGAGACCGGCAAACACGCTTATGTCGGCGAGGCCTTTCTCACCACCGGAGTTTATGCCCCCCAAGTAGGCTAATACTAGTCCGACAATAAGAGCAATGGCTGATCCGTGTATCCTTCCCTTGGTAAGCTTATCCGATATGATATAAGAAATATACATGATGATCCCGATTAAGGCAAAGGACATAATGAGGCCGTTTTTTTCGAGGATAGCAGCCATCATTTCCATCATAGCTGTTCACCTCCAACCGTTTCGCTTTTGTAGGTGTTTGCTTTTTCTTTCCCAATATTGCTTAACACAGGGACAAGGACCCAGCCAATCAGAACGGCACCAATCCCAGCTAAGATAGCGACAGGGCCTCCCTTGACAGCGGCTACTACATTTTGTTGGGCCGCCATGGCCACTACGATTGGAATATACATGGAGCTCCAAAAAGCCAATCCTTCTTGTGAAGTCGCGTTTAACTTGTTTTTCTTCTTTAAATAGTCGACCAACAATACGAGCATCAGCATCCCGATTCCCACGCCGCCGACATTTGAATCAACCCCAATCAGTTTACCCAGCAAATCTCCAAAGAAAATTCCGACCAACATACAAATGGACAATAAAGAAACTCCATAAATGACCAACTTTATACACCTCTCTATTAAAAATTGATTCTCTCGTCATTCCGTTATAGAATTTAACAAAAGCAGAATCGTCTACACTGAGATGTCAACATACAAAAAAGACAAGACTAACATATGATTGTACAGCTTGTTCTCACTTAGTTGGCTATTCATGAAGCAATGAGAGTTTCTTTATAAAGTTAAAGAAACTGATTTATGGAATCCCCCCCTTTAGTACTCATTTTTAGGAAGCGCTTTCAACATAGACGTCAATATACTGTCGACAATCTACCTAAGCTCCATCATAAATTCTTGTTTTAAAAAAATCAATTACTTTTTTAAATTTTCTAAAAATATTGAATATTATTAAATGAGGTTGTATAATTTAATCGACAGTCGACAATCTTGAATTGTTTCTTTCAAAGAAGAGGAGGTCTTTCAATGAACACGCTGGATTTTAGCAAGAACGCATTATCTAATCGAATCGCAGAACATATTACAGAACAAATCATCACCGGCGAATTGAAGCCCGGGGAAAAACTGATTGAAAATACATACGCGGAAGAATACGGAACGAGCAGGGCTCCGGTTAGAGAAGCGCTTTTTTTACTGACTCTTGAAGGGCTTGTTGAAAGAATTCCAAGAAAAGGTGCTGTCGTAAAAGGATACACCGAAACAGAAATATACGACTTGCTCGAAATCCGTACCATGTTGGAATCCATGGCGATGAAACGAATTGCAGAAAACGGGGTACAGTCTGAGATTGTTGCTCAAATGGTCAACATTTTAAAAGAGATGAAAGAGGAGAAAGGTGTGAGCAACTACACTCAATTGAATCACTCGTTTCATATGTGCCTGATCCAAATGAGCAGGAGTGACGTCATTAAAAATATGTATTCCCGATTGGAGCTGCCGCTTTTAACGATTCAAAGCATTTCCTTTGCACATGAAGGAAACATTGAAAAATCAGTGGCGGAACATTCGGTCATTGTCCAATTGCTGCGAAGCGGGAACGTGACGGAAGCTGCTGATATATTGAATAAACATAATCATGACGTTATCACAAGCATTCAAAAGCGCTTAAAGAAAGAGAGAAATCTTTAATTATTTTGAAGAAGTTTTTCCCCCAATTTTTTAAAAATGCAAGTTAAGACTCTTAGTTTTTGAGTATTAGCTTGCAGGGAATAAATTCAGTCGACTGACGACTAAAATGATGGTTGCTTTTACTAGATTGAAAGAAAGGGGAGAAATTCTATGAGCATTGCTTTTTTATTCCCCGGCCAAGGTTCTCAGCAGCCGAATATGCTCCATACCTTACCCGATCATTCGGCCGTGATGAAGACTCTTCATGAAGCAAGTGAAGTGTTAAACGAAAATATTTTGTTATGGGATACGGATAGGGCGCTGAAATCCACTGTGGCGGTTCAAGTTGCACTGCTTACAGCGGGTGTGGCTGCCGCTCGCGTATTAAAGGCTGAAGGTGTGAAGGCTCATATGGCAGCGGGTCATTCCGTAGGGGCTTTTGGGGCCGCCGTCACCGCTAATGCATTAGATTTTCGCGATGCGGTAGCCTTGGTGAAATTGCGCGGTGAATTGATGGAACAAGCCTATCCGCATGGGCATGGGATGGGGGTAGTAATCGGTATTCAGGAAAGAAAGCTTTTGAATATTATTGAAAGCGCTTCTAAAGATGGGGAAACCATGTTTATTGCAAATAAAAATTCTCCTGATCAAATGACGATTGCCGGATCAATTGCCGGGATTAAAAGGATTCTTGCAATAACCCAAAAGGAAGGGGCACGAAAGGCAGAACTTTTAAACGTCAGTGTCCCTTCCCATTGTGCCTTACTTCAATCTGTCTCTTCACAACTTGCTTCGGCACTTCAAAAAATCACCTTTCGTACTCCTGAAATCCCATATGCCGGAAACCGTACTGCTCGTGCGTTATACGATTCGGAAGCCATCAAAGAAGATTTAGCTCTAAGCGTTTCCCATCCGGTTCGCTGGCATGAAGCGACATCCTTGTTTTATGAATTAGGAGCGCGATTATTCATCGAAATGCCGCCTGGACATGTTTTGACGGACCTTGCTAAAAATGCTTTTCCAGCTGCACGCGCCGTTTCCGTATCAGACAGCGGAATCAAAACGACTTGTATTCTAGCAAATCGTGTTAAATCCATATAACTCATAAACGCATATTAGTTCTTGAAAAAAGAGGGGAAGGGAGAATGAATATGAATTCATTAAATGTAAGTTCTAACCAGGCACGTTCATGGACGACAAGACGGGATGCAAAAGCAAAGCGGCTTGCCAAAGTCGAGAAAATTGTGAAGGGACGGGTGATACCGACCGACAAAATTGTAGAAGCGCTGGAAGGGCTTATTGCACCGGGAGATCGGGTGGTACTCGAAGGAAATAACCAGAAACAAGCCTCGTTTCTCTCAAAAGCTTTAACACAGGTTAATCCAAGTAAAGTGAACCATTTGCATATGATCATGTCGAGCATTTCAAGACCGGAGCATCTCGATATTTTTGAGAAGGGTATCGCTCAAAAAATCGACTTTTCCTACGCTGGTCCTCAAAGCCTTCGTATTGCTCAAATGCTGGAAGATGGAAAGATTACGATGGGGGAAATTCACACATATCTTGAATTATACGGAAGGCTCTTTATCGATTTAATTCCATCTGTTGCTTTAGTGGCAGCGGATAAAGCGGATGAAAACGGAAATCTGTATACAGGTCCTAATACGGAAGAAACGCCTACGCTTGTTGAAGCGGCAGCATTTCGCGATGGAATTGTCATTGCTCAGGTCAATGAGCTGACAGACGAGCTGCCTCGAGTGGACATTCCAGGTTCGTGGGTGGATTTCGTAGTGGTTGCTGACAAGCCGTATCAGTTGGAGCCCTTATTCACAAGAGATCCTAGACATATTTCAGAACTTCAAATCCTCATGGCCATGATGACGATTCGAGGCGTTTATGAGCGTCATAACGTCCAATCTTTAAATCACGGCATTGGCTTTAATACAGCGGCCATTGAATTATTGCTTCCGACATATGGAGAATCGCTGGGATTAAAGGGGAAAATTTGCAAACACTGGGCTCTGAATCCTCATCCGACTCTCATACCGGCTATCGAAAATGGCTGGGTAGAAAGCATCCATTGTTTTGGCGGAGAAGTGGGGATGGAAAAATATATTGAAGCGCGGCCGGATGTTTTCTTTACTGGAAGAGACGGCAGCTTGCGTTCCAACCGTGCCCTGTCACAAGTGGCGGGCCAGTATGCTGTAGACCTTTTTGTCGGCTCCACTCTTCAGATGGATCGGGATGGAAACTCATCCACTGTGACAGCGGGAAGACTGGCGGGATTCGGCGGAGCGCCGAATATGGGACATGACCCTCGCGGACGACGCCACTCCACCCCGGCCTGGCTGAGCATGATCACGTCCGATAACCCTCTTGCCAGGGGGAGAAAGCTTGTTGTTCAGATGGTAGAAACGTATCAAACAGGTAACAGCCCTGTATTCGTTGAATCGCTTGATGCCGTTCAAGTAGGCCGGGATGCGAACTTGGCGACAACACCAGTCATGATTTATGGGGACGATGTAACGCATGTCGTAACGGAGGAGGGCATTGCGTATTTGTATAAAGCAAACAGCCTGGAAGAACGCCGTCAAGCAATCGCGGCCATTGCTGGGGTAACGCCGATCGGGCTGGAGCACAACCCAAAACGTACAGATCAATTGAGAAGAGATGGATTAATCGCTCTGCCAGAGGACTTAGGCATACGGCGTACAGATGCGAAAAGATCGCTGCTCGCAGCCAAAAGCGTAGAGGAACTTGTGGATTGGTCTGAAGGGTTATATGAACCGCCGGCTAAATTTCGCAGCTGGTAAAAAGGGGGAAAACAAATGGTTTGGAACAACGCCATGGAATGCAGCGAGCATCTTGCCAATCTGGCTGTCACAGCGCTCATGGAGGAAGCGGAGCTCACGCCAAAGCCGGGGCTCGTCGATAAACAAAATACAGGAGCCCATACCGATCTTACTATTGAGCTTATGATTCGTTCGGCACAATCATTGCGTACAACGTTTGCTGACATCGCCTATACCGCTTTTGAACGAAAACCAAGTCAGCGTCTCCGTGAAGAAATTGCGGAAATCGGACGTCATGGCGAAAAAATCATGCTGACAGCGACAGGCGGAACCAATACACATAAAGGAGCCATTTGGGCACTCGGGCTGCTGACGGCAAGTGCCGCCATTCATCCACCTGGAACAGCAGCATGTCAAATTGCTTTTACTGCCGGAGAGCTTGCCCGTTATCCCGATCGTTATGCTCCGAAAGAAAAATCAAATGGGACCCGTGTACAGCAGCGATATAAGGTAAGCGGCGCAAGAGGAGAAGCACAGCAAGGATTTCCACATGTCATAGACATTGCCTTGCCGGCTTTGTACCGTGCCCGAGATGAGGGGATGGAAGAGTCTTACGCCAGGTTAGATGCCCTTGCCGCTCTTATCGCGCATCTTGATGACACATGTGTGCTGCATAGAGGAGGATTGGAAGCTCTGACGATTGCTAAAGAAAAAGCAATGAAGGTTTTGGCAGCCGGAGGAGTGTCTACTCTGTCAGGATGGAACGCCATTAAAGAATTGGATGCAGAGCTGTTGGCACGTAATGCCTCACCAGGGGGAAGCGCTGATTTGCTGGCTGCGGCCTTATTTCTTGATTATCTCTCTAAGGAATCCGCTATAGAGTTAGTGTCCGGTGGATATGTGAAGTCAGCAACATAACTCAAAAAGAATATTATACGGAGGTGTTGAAATTGGAAATGTTAACGTTTGAATATCCGGCAACAAAGACGTTACATAATCGTGCACATGTAGGTGTGGTTGGCTCTGGAGATCTGGAGGTTTTAATGGAACCATCAAAAGAATCGCGTGCTAAAATCATTGTAAGGACTGGCTGCACAGGATTCAATGAGACATGGAGGCTGGTGTTAGAACGTTTTTTCACTGTTCATGATGTGGCTGCGAACATAACAGTAAATGATTTTGGTGCAACACCAGGAGTGGTGTCATTACGGTTAGCTCAAGCGCTGGAGGTGAGTCAAAATGATGAAAACTATTAAGGAAAGCTTTGTTGAACTTGATGCACGGAGCCGAGCGAAAGCTGTACTCGACAAGGGGACGTTTCGGGAAATCGTCGGACCGTTCGACCAGCTTGAATCACCGCATTTGGCACCGCAGGGCATTGTCCCGCAAAGCGATGACGGCGTCATTGTAGCACGAGGGACAATCGGAGGACAATCTGCGGTTGTTGTTTCCATTGAAGGAAACTTCCAGGGAGGGGGCATCGGTGAGGTAGCCGGCTCCAAAATAGCTGGTGCATTTGAATTGGCTCTTCGTGACAACGAAGCCGGTATTCGGACCCGGCCTGTTCTATTGTTTGATACAGGAGGGGTACGCCTCCAGGAGGCTAATTACGGCTTACTTTCTATTGCTGAAATTGGAGCAGCCATCGTTGCGTTAAGAAAATATGTCCCTGTCGCCGGGGTCATTCCGGGAAAAATCGGCTCTTTTGGAGGGATGTCCATTACAGCCGGATTGTGCAGTGCCCTTATTATGACGCGTGAAGGCCGTCTTGGCTTAAACGGTCCGGAGGTGATTGAACAAGAAGCAGGAATTGAAGAATTTGATTCCGCTGATCGGCAGCTTATTTGGAATACAATCGGAGGGGCGCAGCGCTTAGCTGCGGGATTTGTAGACGAGCTCGTGGAAGATGACGTAACAGCGATTACAGAAGCGCTTAAGGTTGTTTTTGAAAAAGGAAACAACGATAAGCCGCGCAGTTCCCAAGTAGAGATTTACCGCTCTCTTTTAAAGGCAGTCAATCCGTCCCAGCCGCTAACTCCAGCGGGACTTCAAGAAATTTGGAGACAATTACAGGATAAAAATAATAGGGTGGAAATAACAGAAACTGCACTAATAAGTGATGAAAGCGGCTCAGAAAGCAGAGGAAGAACCTGGTTTAAAGCTTTAACAGGGAGATCTGGCCCAGAAGCAGGAGAGGTTCTGTCTGTATTATGTGCCGATACGATGCTGGGAAAAGAGCGTGTTCGTTATATCGCCGTTGTACCGAATCCATCCAGCCGATTTCCTCGTGCTCGTCAAGGAGAGGTCGGATTGGAAGAAGGATGGGCCATTGCCCAATATGTCCGGGAAGCCGTTGAAGAAGACGAGGATGGTGACCGCCGCGTGATTGTGGCGATTGTCGATGTCCCAAGTCAGGCATATGGATATCGTGAGGAATTGCTGGGTATCCATCAAGCGTGTGCCGCCGCGGTGGATGCTTACGCAACTGCTCGCTTGGTCGGTCATCCTGTCATTGCGCTTATTGTTGGAAACGCGATATCAGGGGCATTTTTATCACACGGTCTTCAAGCGAATCGAATACTTGCGTTGAACGATCATGATGTGAACGTGCAGGCGATGTCCAAGCAATCTGCTGCCAGAATTACTCGCCGTACCATTCAGGAATTGGAAGAAGCGACGAAAAAGGTACCGGCCATGGCTTATGACATTCAGTCTTTCGCTACCCTTGGAGCTTTACATGAGTTGATTGACGGGGTTAATGCCGACACACCTGGAGATGGGGACTGTGACAGGATTCATGATAAATTATCTGAAGCGATTATGAGCGTCCGTTCCGCTTCACGAGATTTAAGTAATCGGCTTTTATCTCCTGAGGCTCAAAATGGCGGACGTGCTGCTTCTATTCAAGTACGTAAAAAAATGGCGGAACAATGGATATAAAAGCGCATGATTTATTGCACCTTAACAATATCTCCAGTCTCATAACAGAACGGCCAGAGCCGAAATGGGTCCATGAATCACTAACTTTAGCCCCGTTTGCAGTCGTCCTAAGGGCTCCCATCAAAAATGGAAACATACCTGTAGGCATAAGAGGGAGTTCACGGAGCGAACGGTTTGCGGCATTTATCCTGGAGGAGTCGATCATAGAGCACATCACGCCTGAAAACCTTGTTGCACAAAAAGTGTGGAGGCAAAGTCCGCGTCAACATGAAGTGCATGCACTTGGCTGTCTTGATCGGGTTGATGAAATTTTACAGTTTTATCAGCTTCCATGGGGACCGGGAGGAAGTGTCGGATTTGAACTTGCCAGCGGGAGAGCGACAGTGACAGTTGCAAGTGATTTGGATATTGTCGTTCGTCCCCCAAGTTTTTTATCTCTAGAAAAGGCCGAGCGGATTCTTCATGAATTCAGCACTTTGCCGGTGAGAGTAGATGCTCAGATCGAGACTCCGAGCGGTGCGATTTCGTTAATTGAATACGCACGCGGTGAGAGCCAGCTGCTGCTTCGAACGATGGATGGTCCCCGTCTTGTGAAAGATCCATGGGAAAAGGGTTACCGTTAAACGTACGATAAACATAGAAAAAAGGATAATAAAATGGTATATTTGGGGGTGAAAAACACCCGATTTCTGATAAAATAAACTTTAGGTATGGACAACTTTCCTCATTTAACAGGATGAAGGATTTCCGTCATACCCCTAGAAACGATCAAGGAGTAGAGAAATGGAAAAAGTATTTATTTTAGGACACAAAAATCCGGACACAGATTCAATTTGTTCTGCTATTGCGTACGCTGACTTAAAAACAAAATTAGGTATGGATGTTGAGCCTATTCGTTTAGGTGAAGTTAATGGAGAAACTCAATATGCGCTTGATCATTTCCAAACAAAAGCACCTCGTTTAGTTGAAAAGGTTGCCAGCGAAGTGAAGAGCGTCATTTTAGTTGATCATAATGAACGCCAGCAAAGCGCAGAGGATATTACAGAAGTACGCGTGTTAGAGGTTATCGACCACCACCGTATCGCTAACTTCGAAACAAGCGATCCTTTATACTATCGTTGTGAGCCGGTTGGATGTACAGCAACGATTTTAAACAAAATGTACAAAGAAAATGGAGTAGCAATCGAAAAAGAAATCGCTGGTTTAATGTTATCAGCAATCATTTCCGACTCCTTATTGTTCAAATCTCCTACATGCACAGAGCAAGATGTGGCAGCAGCACGTGAATTGGCTGAAATTGCAGGAGTGGATGCTGAAAGCTACGGATTGGCGATGCTGAAAGCAGGAGCGGATTTAGGCGACAAAACCGTGAAAGAGCTTATTTCTCTTGACGCAAAAGAATTTGAAATGGGCGGAAGTAAAGTTGAAATCGCTCAAGTAAACGCAGTGGACACGAACGATGTAATGGCACGCCAAGCAGAATTAGAAGACGCTCTTTCTCAAGTAATTGCCGAGAAGGAACTAGACCTTTTCTTATTAGTTGTAACAGATATCTTAAATAGTGACTCTGTTGCATTAGCGCTTGGAAACAAGGCACACGTTGTGGAGAAAGCTTACAATGTGACATTGGAAAACAACACAGCCGTTCTAAAAGGCGTTGTGTCACGCAAAAAGCAAATCGTACCTGTTTTGACAGATACGTTTAACGCGCTTTAATCAATACTTATTTAATTAACACAGAAGGCGAATCATTTCACTATGATTCGTCTTTTTTCATACTATTAAACCAATCATGCTTTTTTGAAAGGATATACCTTATGATGTTGGGGAAGGTTTAAAACAGGGTATCTACGGATAAAGAGGAGGCATTTTCTCAAGTTCGTTTGTTTGGCTTTAAATTCTACTTAATAGTTAGGATTTAGCCGATATTCCATAATAACGGCGAGCATATTGTTGAATGAAAGGATGGATGAGATGATTTCATTTCTTGTCGCTATGGATCAAAACAGGGTGATTGGCAAGGACAATAAACTGCCCTGGTATTTACCTGCTGATTTAAAATATTTTAAAGAACTAACAATGGGGCATCCCATCATTATGGGAAGAAAAACGTATGAATCGATTGGAAGGCCGCTGCCGGGAAGAGAAAATATTGTTATCACGAGAAACGAGGAGTACACCGCTGAAGGATGCACCATCATTCACTCGATTTCAGAAGTGAAGGAGCTGGAAGAAAAGCGAGATGATGAACTATTTGTAATCGGCGGAGCAGAAATCTTTGAGCAAACTTTTTCGATTGCAGATCGGCTCTACGTCACGATGATTGAGGAAACATTTGAAGGGGATACGTATTTTCCTGATTTCAATGAAGATGACTGGGTAGTCGTTTCGAAAAAAAAAGGAGTACAGGACGAGCGGAATGTGTATGAGCATTATTTTTTGGTGTATGAACGGAAGAATCAAAAATGTGTGTAGATCAGTTCCAGTGAAAACGCCCGTGAACCCGTTGTTCATAAGGGAAAAGGTTGGGTGAGGCAACTTTTCCCTTATGGAATCTATTGACTTGATAAGGAGTATAGATTATAGTCATCTTAAAAGTTTAAATGTTCAAGTGTTTAAACATTTGATATAATTGGATGCTAAAGGAGAATATATATGAAAACAGTATTAATTACAGGAGCTTCAGGGGGAATCGGGAAAGAACTGGCGGTTCATTTCGCTCGTGACAGTTATCGACTGGTTTTAATTGCGCGAGACAGCACAAAATTGGAGCAAGTGAAAAAAGAACTGGAAAAAGATCATCAAGCAGAAGTTATAATTATTGTCAAAGATATTTCAGAGCAGGAGTCCGTGAAAGAGGTATATGAATATTTGCAGGAAAGCAACATTCAAGTCGATTATCTTGTCAATAATGCAGGCTTTGGCCTGTACGGTGAATTTACCGACACGAGCTTGGATGATGAGCTCAATATGATCGATTTAAACATAAAAAGCTTAACTCATTTAACGAAACGCTTTTTGCCTGGTATGATAGCGAACAATAGGGGAGGCGTGTTGAACGTTGCTTCCACTGCGGCTTTCCAGCCGGGACCGCTCATGGCCGTTTATTATGCAACGAAAGCATATGTGCTGTCCTTTACAGAAGCATTGGCGAACGAGTTAAAGGACACGAAAATTAACGTGACCGCTTTATGTCCGGGGCCGACGGAAACTGGATTTTCCAATCGGGCCAATTTGCAGGAATCCAAGCTATTTAAAAGCGGGGTCATGGATGTAAAAGAGGTGGCGAGTGTCGGGTATAAAGGCTTCCACTCGGGCAAAACAGTCGTTATTCCCGGTGCTCAAAACAAGCTGTTAGCTCATTCTGTAAGGTTCATGCCGCGAAAAGTGGTCACATCCGTTGTCCGTAATGTACAGGAGAGAGAAAAGTAGAACATTGAAAAATTTTCAAGGTACTGTACAATGTGGGTATAAGATAAACTGAACGTATAGAGAGGAAGAAATCAATGTCTCAAACGGTATTAGATATTTTCCGCGCATGTACGCCCATCTTTCAGGCGCTCGGAGATTCGGCAAGGCAGGATATCATTTTATTATTGGGAGAACATGAGGCATTAACGGTGACGGAAATTGCCGAACAATCTCATTTATCAAGACCGGCGATTTCCCATCATTTAAAAGTGCTGCGGGATAACAAACTCGTCACAATTGAGCAAAAGGGAACACAGCGCTACTATTCATTGGCGCTCAGTGAATCGGTGTCTTTATTGAAATCGCTCATCCATGAGATTGAAACGACATGTGAGCTTTAATTGAATTATTTCTTATGTGAACTCCTCTTGTTGCAATACAAGAGGAGTTTTTTAGTGTGCCTGATATTCAGGCGATGACCGGCCGCTACTGTTGTTGGGATCGGTGATAGATATTAGAAGCAGCCGCCCCACTTTCTTAGACAGTGGTCTTGTGCGTACATTAAACGGAAAGAGTTCATATAAACATTAGCGAAAGATAATATTGGAATATATAACCAATGGTATATATAATTGTATAAGGATTAAAAAGGAGGTGGGAAAGAAATGAATACTATCATTAAAAGAGAAGTTCTTGGCTGGATTAAAGCTTTGGCGTTTGGTCTTGTTATTACTTTTATTTGTAAGCAATTTATATTTGTTCCCTCTGAAGTTGAAGGTGCGTCAATGATGCCTAGTCTTGAAGATGGCGACCGAATGATTGTAAGCAAAATAAGTGAAATTCAGCGATTTGATCAGGTGATGTTTAGGGCACCAGATGCAGATGAAAATTATGTAAAGAGAGTAATAGGTTTACCGGGTGATACGCTTGAAATGAAAAATGACACCTTATATGTGAATGGTGAAGTCCGTAATGAGCCTTATCTAAAAACGCATAAAGAGAAGCTTATTCCTAATCAGAGACTGACAGAAGATTTCACCTTAATAGAACTTACAAATGAGAAGACAGTACCGGAGGGTTATCTATTTGTATTGGGAGACAACCGTCTGATTAGTAAAGACAGCCGATATTTTGGGTTAATCCCTATCGAATCTGTAGTTGGTAAAGTAGAATTTCGCATATGGCCTTTAAATAATATTGGAGCAACTAAGTAGTATGCAATGAACTTTTAAATTTTTAAATCAATATATAAAGTTCTATTCTCCCTATTTTCTAAAAACAAGGTGTTATAATTAAGAAGATAAAAGTCTTGATTAGACAAGATAGGACAATAGGGGGTGGATTTATTGATAATCACAAAAGAAAACTGTTCCGTTTATCCGATCAAAGTTCCCGCAAAGCATGGATTAAAAACATTTAACTTTTATTTGAGAGAGGACAATGGGTCTTTGTCCCTCATAGATGCCGGTGTGAATACAGCAGAATGTTGGGATGTTTTCATGAATACGATGGCGGAAACCGGGTTTGCTCTTCATGATTTGGACCGCATTATCTTGACCCATAACCATGAGGACCATATCGGATTGGTCAATCGGATTTTGTCTGTAAAAGAGGTTCCGGTTTATGCCCATACCGAAGCCATTCACCGCTTGAAAAGGGATAAGGATTTTTTTGCGTTAAGGGTAGAGTTTTTCCGCAAGCTGTATCAGGAAATGGGGTGCGGGGCTGCAGGGGAGAAGCAAGTTGAAAAGCTGAAAGCAGCCGTGAAGAAAAACGAGAAAGATAAAATTAAATCGGAGATTATTTCACTGGCCGAATCCGATACGATTGTTGGTCTACAAGTGATTGAAACACCGGGCCATTCCCCTGACCATCTTGTTTTTCTTGATGCAGAAAGACGGCAGCTTTTTGGCGGTGATCATCTGATCGGACACATATCGAGTAATGCCATCGTAGAACCTGACCAAGAAGGAAAGCGGATTTTGACGCTGGTAGAATACATACGCTCACTTGAAAAATGCATCGGACTTGATCTTGAAACCATCTTCTCTGGGCATGGCAGTTTCATTCACAATCATCGGCAGTTGATCCATCACAGGCTGGAAAAAATTCAGCAAAAATCAGAAAGATTATTAGAGTTGATAGACAGCGGGATGTCAACGGCTGCTCAGTTGGCTCAAGTTTATTACAGAGACAAATATGAAACTCAGTTCTCATTGGTTATGTCGGAAATCATCGGTCAGCTGGATTGGCTGGAAACGAAAAAGAAAATCGGAAAAGAACAAAAAGATGGTGTTTGGCATTATTATGTGACTGTATTTGAATAATAGCTACCCGGAACCAAACAAACGGTTCCATTAAAATTAAAGCTAAAAAGTGAAAACACCAGAGGGACAGCGAAAGCCCTCTGGTGTTTTTTTATATTAAATTTTGGTGTTCGACTTTTTGGCTCTATTTTCAAGCTCGCTTTTCGGTTCGGTCGAGAATTCAACATCTTTTCCATGGCCTTGCGGGTTAACACTTGGATTTTTTTGACCTTGAATAGCTCCTTTATTTTGATTGCCCATTTTCTTCACCTCCAGTTGTAGTATTTCCCAAATCACTATGATTTAAGTGGGAATAAAACCAAAGAAAAAAGCTCAAGGGTTTTGTATAAAGGCTCTGTTAAGGAACAAACACCACCGTTCAATTATAGTGAATATTCTAAATCTTGAAACCTTTCATTATTTGATCCGTAATAATATATAAGTTGATCAGCAGTGGAGTTCATATTTTTAGCCATGGTTTGAAAGAGCTTTGTACAAAGTAATAACTTAATGATTTGCTTTTTAAGCAGTTGAAAATATACGAAGGCTTTATATTAAATCCCTCGTATGTGTAGGGCTTAATCAAATAATGATCTCAGAAGGGGGAAGCGAGAATGTTTGATTTTATTGGAGTACTTATGGTCTTAACTCCAGTGTTGATAATAGCTGCTCTTGGAGGTGCAGGATATTTCTTTTGGGTAAGACATCGTTATCGAACAGCAAAGTCCAATCAAGCTTTAATTATTACAGGACCGAAGCTGGGTGATCCTGAAAAGGAAACGAATATCTTCACAGATCAAGAAGGACGCTCAATGAAGATTATTAGAGGTGGCGGATACCGTCTAAGACGCTTCCAAACATCAACACCTGTTAACCTTACATCGTTTCAATTAAAGCTATCAACGCCAAGAGTCTATACAAATGGCGGCGTACCCATTATTGCTGATGCAGTAGCGATGGTTAAGGTCGCAGATACGTTAAATGGAATCGCTAACTATGCAGAACAGTTTTTAGGTAAGAAACAAGAAGAGATTGAAGCTGAAATCATTGAGGTACTGGGAAGCAATCTACGTGCCATTCTTTCGAAAATGACGGTAGAAGATATTAATAGTAATCGAGAGGAGTTTAATCAAGATGTATCTGAAGTTGCCCAAAAGCAGCTCGACTTAATGGGCTTTAAAATTACGTCATTAGGTCTTACAGACTTACGTGACGCGGACGAGGAGAATGGCTATTTAAAAAACTTGGGAAGGCCACGAATTGCGGAGGTTCGTAAACTAGCAGAAATTGCTGAAGCAAATAGTGAGCGTGAGACTCGTATCCATAGAGCACAAACGGATCAAGAGGCGAAAGAAGAAGAATACAAACGCCAAATTGCGATTGCAGAATCTAAAAAAGAGAAGGACATTAAAGACGCAGCCTTCAAAGAGGAAACCGAACGTGCTCGTGCAAAATCAGAACAGTCCTACGAATTAGAAAAAGCTAAACTGGCAAAAGAAGTAAAAGAAGAGGAATTAACACTTAAATTCCTGGAACGTGAACGTGCCGTTAAGCTGGAGGAAGAGGAAAGCAAAGTTCGCAAAACAAAAGCCGATGCAGAATACTATGAAACAACTCGTAAAGCGGAAGCGGAAGCCCGTAAAGCTGAGATTGACGGGGAAGCGAAAGCGAAGATTCGCAGGGAGGAAGGTTCTGCCGAAGCAGACGTTATCCGTGAACGCGGTAAAGCGGAAGCGGAGGCTCGTAAGCTGTTAGCTGAAGCGATGGAAAAACATGGTGAAGTCATTATCACTGAAAAATTAATTGAAATGCTCCCTATATTTGCTGAAAAAATTGCTCAGCCGCTTAACAATATTGAATCGGTTAAGATTATTGATTCCGGTAACGGCCAGGGTGTCCCTTCTTTCGGAAAGAGTATCACTAAAACGATGCTTGAAATGCAAGAACCTTTAAAAGAAATGACGGGTATTGATGTAGCAGAATTGTTAAAGTCATATGCATCCAGGTCCAATGGTTATATAAATCAAGGTGCTGTTGCAGTCTTACCTGAAAATCGCTCAGGTAATGACAAAACTGATGATGTAAACGATGAGAATGAGTTTGAAAAAAAGTAGACCTATCATCGTATAAAATCACGATAAAAACTTTAAATTAATTTGGAGTGTTAGCTATAAAAGACATTTTAGCACCAGTTTGATTATTCTACCATCAGACGCCACTCTAGTTTATATAATCAGATAAGAATGAGCTGGATTATATGAAAATGCCACAAACCTTCTTATTAGTTAGGAGATTTGTGGCATTTTCGTTATTTTTATTAACATTAGTATACAGAGTTTGTGAAAGGTGGCACTTAAACAAAGAGAGTTTAGTTCAACGATACATTGCATAAAACCCCACTTTTTTATACAGCTGCTAGGTTTCTTCAGAAGCGGAAAACATTGATTTATTAACGATGTATAAAAAAATGGTATAAACGATAAAATGGACCGTGTTTAAATCTCTTGTGGCTCAAGGAATTTAAACACGGTCCATTTCTTGTAAGAACTGTTATGTAAACTAAATTTGTATAGGGTATGCATTCATCGCTCCTTAAAAGTATTGAAAATAGGAAAGTAGGATAGGATGAATAACTAGATGAGATATTCAAGCGTGCGGATGAAACCATTGAGGAAAGGGGGAGTTCCTAGACAGTGGAGAAAGCAAAAATTAGTGTCATTCAACTATTTGCCTTGATGTTTATGTTTGAGATGGGGACTGCATTGGTCATACCTTTTGGAATCGATGCTAAAAAGGACGCCTGGCTTGCCATTCTTATAGGAATGTGCGTGGGAATTATCTTATTTTTCATTTATTCCTTTTTATTTCGTCAATATCCAAATCTACCCTTTACCGGGTATGCCAGAAAAGTATTTGGTAAATACCTGGGGTTGGCCATTGGCCTGTTATACATTTTCTACTTTTTGTATACCACTTCTCATAATATTCGTAGTTTCGGGGAGTTGCTGCTTTCATCGACCATGACCGAAACCCCGTTAGTAGCAATCATTATCTTATTTGTTCTTACCATTTGTTATGTACTTTATCTAGGGATTGAAGTATTAGCGAGAACAGCAGAAGTTTTTATTGTCATTCTGATTATTTTGGGACTCACAGGAAATCTTTTCGTCTATTTATCAGGTAATATCGATCTTCATAATTTGCAGCCGTTTCTTGAAAATGGATGGCAACCAATCTTAACGACGGGCCTTCTGGATATTAGCAATTTTCCTTTTGGTCAAATGGTTGCCTTTATGATGCTGCTTCCTTATTTAAATCGTCCTGGATTACTGAAAAAAGTATGGTTGTCTACCTTAATTTCAAGTGGGTTTGTTTTAAGTTATACAATGAGTTTAAATATAGCTGTGCTTGGTGTTGGGGAAGTAGAGCGATCTACTTTTCCTTTGTTATCAACCATCGGAAAAGTAAACCTTTTTGAGTTTATCCAACGACTTGATGCTATTGTTGTTTTTACTTTGTTGATTACAGTATTTTTCAAGGCATCCATCTTTTTTTATTGTACCCTAATTGGAATCGTAGATTTGTTCAAGCTAAAAAATCATCAACAGATTATTTTACCAATTGGTTGTATTCTTATTTTTTTCTCAATGATTTTGGCCTCCAATCTTTCAGTACACATAGAGAAAGGTGAATATGTTGATCGTTACATTTACCCTTATTTTCATATTATTATTCCATTACTAATGTTAATTGTTACCTTGATTCGTAATCGTTTCAAAAAGAAAGCTAAGGATGAAAAGATCAGATTGGAATCTAATGCAACATAATATAAATATTTTGATTTCTCATTGATGTAGATTTTAAGCCTAAGTACTTCCGATATCGAGCATTATGTAAACTGAAAGTCAGTTAAGAAACCTTGCAGTTTAGTCGCAAGCGTGCTAATAATAACTGATTCAGATTTTGGCTTATTTCTATGTCAAACATAAAACGTATAATTGATTTCAAAAAAATAGTATTACTAATAATTTCAAAAAAATCTATTTTTTCATAGTTTTGTATTAGAATCCAAAAACAACAGTTGCAATTATGGATTTTTCTTTTCTATAATTCATATTAGTAGGTGTTTAGATTGGCTTACGTATTTAAACATTTTATTATGTTTAGAACAGTGGTGAATTTAAATATCTAAATTAAGAACTTAACTATCAGGTAAGGGGTGAAAAATGAAAGCTAATCAGTTGAAACCGAAAATACCGATTTACTATCATCTTTTGTTTATTGTTGTTACATTCATTTATTGGTTTTCCATGTATATTTATGTACCTGTTTTTGTACCATACCTTAACTATTTAGGCGGGTCTTATGCTTTGGCAGGGTTGATTGTAGGGAGCTATGGCATAATGCAGATTTTATTGAGACTCCCAGTTGGCATTTTATCGGATATGTTGCAAATTCGTAAACCATTTATTATTTTAGGGCTTGCAACAAGCTTTATAAGTTGCTTAGGATTTGCTCTTACTGAAAGTGTAGAATTTGCTTTTGTTTCTCGAGTGATTGCTGGAATTACAGCATCAATGTGGGTGGCTTTCACAGTTTTATATGCAAGTTACTTTAAAAGAGAAGACTCAACCAAAGCAATGGGGAATATCCAATTTATTACCGTGACAGCTCAGTTAATTAGCATGAGTTTAAGTGGTTACCTCGTTAGTGAGTGGGGGTGGAAAGCACCGTTTTGGTTTGGAGCAATTATCGGATTAATTGGTCTTTTTATGTCGTTTTGGATTAAGGAATCCAGTGATAAGAAAGTGAACCAGGACAAGATGGAAATAAGAAATTTTTATAATGTGTTTAGAAATCCTTTAAATTTAAAAGCATCATTATTATCTACGCTTGCCCACGCTGTATTGTTTATTACAATGTTTGGCTTTACTCCAAATCAGGCATTAAATATAGGTGCATCAAAGGATAGCTTAATATTTCTTGTGCTTAGTTTTATGGTACCTCATGCTATTGCACCCATTCTTACGGGACAGTACCTCATTACTCGCTTTAATAAATGGAGCATTTTGTGTATTGGCTTTTTAGGTACCAGTATATTTTCAATAGTTATTCCAATAATATCTCGGTTGGACTTACTTTATGTTACACAAGCTTTTAATGGGTTCTTCCAAGGGATGACAATACCACTATTGATGGGAATGGCTATTCAGCAGGTTTCAAATAGGAAACGTGCAACAGCAATGGGTTTTTTTCAAGCTATCTACGCATTAGGGATTTTCTTCGGTCCTTTTATTGCTGGGATTTTTAGTAATGAAACCGAATTTAAAATTGTGTTTTACCTAGCTGCACTTTTAGCAATCATTGGAACAGGATTATCAATGGTATGGTATAAACAAGAAAGATTACAAGGATATCAATTACAAAAGAGAAGTAAAAAAGTTAACTCAGTTGATCAAGCTAGGTGAATCTGGAATTTTTATTTTATGAGATAACAGGCAATATTATTTAAGTTTTGATAAATTGAAGAGAATACTCTGATTACTAAGTTCTTATAGATTAAATCTGTATAGGTAAACAAAAAATATTCATAATTTTTAAAAGAGTATTGCAGTATTTCTTGTTTAGGATATAATGAAGAAAAGGCTTTCTTAAAAAATAAGTAATAATTTAAATGTTTTTTGAATTCTAAAAATTCAATTATTAACTATTGCCTTATGAAACCCTTTGTAATATACTCTAAATTAATTGAGTTGCTTGTAAGGAAATAAGATATTTTTTTGGTAATTGGTTAAGCGCTTCAGTTAATTATTGTTTCTCGGAGTGATAGAACCGTATACTTAAAAAATTTTTAAGTAATAACTATCTTTGATTCTAAAAACTCAATCACCTTCCTATTAACCTTATAAAACCACTTTAAATTAATATGAGTAGTTTTATAGAATCTAAGTATTTTTTTGGAAAATGATTAAGCGCTTCAATTAATCTGGATACTTGGAGAGGAAAAGGTCGTAGTTTTGAAAAAGTTTTAAGCAAGATAATCTTTTTCAATCTTAAAATAATCAAGATATAAGCTATATGGGATACTAAGTTTATTTTTAGGGAATTTTAAGGTTGAATTCTCTCTTAGTAAACGGGATTACGATGATTGTATAGCGCACAATTTTCTATTTGATTAAAGTTCTTGGTTTTGTAAGAAAGCGTTTGCCTCAACTTAAGCATTTGAAACAAAAACTATATTTTTAAAGAGTAGGTGAGCAAAAAAGTGAGAGAAAAAATTCGATGTGCAATCTTTGGAGTGGGAAGATTAGGATATGTGCATGCTGAAAATTTAGTCACTCGTATAAAAGGTGCTGAATTAGTTACTGTAGTAGCCTCAAGAAAAGAAAGTGCTGAAAAAGCAGCACGTGAATTAGGGGCTAAAAAGTGGACAACTAATCCCCAGGAGGTATTTGAGGATCCAACAATTGATGCTGTTGTGATTGTTACACCTACAAAAACACATGCTCCGTTAATTATCCAAGCGGCAAAAAGTAAAAAACATATATTTGTTGATAAACCATTAACAGAAAATTTAGATGAAGCAGAAAGTGTTATTCGAGAAATCCAGGAGAATAACGTTTATTGTCAGGTTGGATTTATGAGACGATTTGACCCGGCATACGCGGAAGCAAAAAGACGAATTAAGAATGGTGATATCGGGCAACCCATCTATTTTAAAGGAGTTAGTAGAGATCCAGGCTCGCCTCCAGAAGAATACATTAAAACAAGCGGTGGCATTTTCTTAGATCTAGCTATTCATGAATATGATATTGCTCGTTTCTTAATGGGAGATGAGGTTAAATCAGTTAAAACATTTGGGAATGTGCTAGTACATCCATTTATGAACAAATACGGGGATGTAGATCAATCAATAACTTTTATGAATTTCCAAAATGGAGCATCATGCGATATAGAAGCTAGTCGTAATTCAACATTTGGTTATGATATCAGGGGTGAAGTAGTTGGAACTGAAGGATCTATTCAGATCGGTTCTCTCCAACATCATGATATAAAAATCTTGACCTCTCAAGGAAGCGTTTACGACAATATTCCAAGTTTCCCTATTAAATTTAAGGATGCTTTCCAGTATGAATTAGCTCACTTTATAGAGTGTTTGCAAAAAAATGAAAGACCGCAAGTTACAGAGATAGACGGAAAGGTTGCGTTAGAAATTGCTGTAGCTGCTACAGAGTCTTTTAAAACAAAAGAAACTGTAATGCTTAATCAGATTGCTAATTTTACGTAAAGAGGAGGAAACACCAGATGGAAACAACCCGTTTAACAATGGCGCAGGCACTATTGAAATTTTTAGATAATCAGTACATCGAATTTGATGGAGAAGAAAGAAAATTCGTCCAAGGCGTTTTTGGAATCTTTGGTCACGGCAATGTGACAGGGATGGGAGAAGCATTAGAAACACACACTGGCGACCTAACTTATATTCAAGGGAAAAATGAACAAGGTATGGTTCATACAGCGGCAGCTTATGCAAAGCACAAAAACCGACTTGAAATTTTTGCTTGTACGACATCAATCGGACCAGGTGCTTTAAATATGGTTCCTGCTGCTGGAACTGCAACAGTGAATCGAATTCCAGTATTGTTGTTACCAGGTGATAATTTCGCTACTCGTCAGCCTGATCCGGTTTTACAACAAATTGAAGATCCTACAGACTACACCATTGCTGCAAGTGATGCATTTAAACCAGTAAGTAAATATTGGGATCGTATCCAAAGACCTGAACAGCTAATGACTGCAGCATTAAATGCAATGCGCGTATTAACAGACCCAGTGGATACTGGTGCAGTTACATTAGCTTTACCTCAAGATGTACAAAGTGAAGCATATGATTATCCGGTCGAATTCTTTAAAAAGAGAATTCATCACATTGAGAGAAGAAATCCTGCACCATCAGCTGTTAAACGTGCTGTTGAGTTGATTTCTAGAAAGAAAAAACCGGTTATTATTGCAGGTGGGGGAGTCCATTATGCATTAGCAACCGATCAGTTGAAAACGTTTGCTGAGGCTTTCCAAATTCCTGTTGGTGAAACACAAGCCGGGAAAAGCGCTCTTGCATGGGATCATTCTTTAAACATGGGTAGTATTGGATCAACAGGATCATTAGCATCAAACATCTTAGCAAAAGAAGCAGATTTAATTATTGGAGTAGGGACTAGATTAACTGATTTTTCAACCTCATCAAAAACTGCATTTCAAAATCCAGATGTAGAGTTTTTGGGTATTAATGTTAGTTCTTATGATGCACTGAAACTGGATGCAGAATCATTTGTGTCAGATGCAAAAGTAGGACTTGAAATTTTGACAGAAGAATTGAAGAAACAAGGCTATAAAACATCATATGATGAAAGTTATCTTCAATCATTGAAAGAAAATTGGAATGCAGAAGTTGATAAATATTATGCAGATCAAAGAGAAGAAGGGCTTTCTCAAACTCAAGTCTTAGGTGAGATTAATAAATCGATTGATGAAAAAGATATTATTATCGCCGCAGCTGGAAGCTTGCCAGGTGACTTACATCGATTATGGAGAAGCTCTCACCCTAAAACTTATCATATGGAATATGGATTCTCTTGTATGGGTTATGAAGTAGCAGGTGCTCTAGGTATTAAGATGGCTGAAGAGAACCAAGAAGTATATACCATTGTCGGTGATGGTAGTTATTTAATGCTTCATTCAGAGTTAGTTACTAGTCTTCAAGAAAATAAAAAGATTAATATCCTTTTATTTGATAATCATGGATTCCAATGTATCCATAATTTGCAAAGAGGGCAAGGAAGTGATGGCTTCGGAAATGAATTCCGTTATCGTTCGCAAGAAAGTAATCGTTTAACAGGGGATTATATGCCAATTGACTTTGCTGCAAACGCTCGAAGCATGGGGGCTAAAGGCTATACAGTTCATACAATAGAAGAATTAAGAGAGGCATTGGCACAGGCCAAGAAGGAAACAGTCTCAACATTAATTGACATAAAGGTATTACCTGGTACATGCACAACTGGATATGAAGCATGGTGGCGCCTTGGTGTAGCCGAAGTTTCAACTAGTGAAAAAGTTCGAAAAGCCTATGAAAATATGGAAAGAAAAGTGGCTGAAGCTAGGAAATATTAAAAATATAAACTAACGAATCGAAAGGAGATAAAGGAAATGAGTAACCTGCTTGCGAGTAATCTGCTTGTAACACCAGAACATAAAGGTGATAAAGATGGTAAAGTGTTATCCATAACACCTGAATCTGCTGGCTGGAAATATGTTGGGTTTGATGTGTATAAGCTAAAAGAAGGTCAAACTATAGAAAATGAAACGCTCGACCAAGAAACAGTCATTGTATTGGTATCAGGCCGCGCGAATGTACAGACGAAACATAAATCCTGGGACAATATCGGAAAAAGAATGAGTGTATTTGAAAAAACTCCGGCATATTCTGTATACGTGCCAAATGACGATCAATATAAAGTAGAAGCATTAACAGAGCTTGAAATTGCTGTTTGTAAAGCACCAGGAAAAGGAACATACGAAGCGAGGCTTATCGCTCCAGAAGATGTGGATGTAGCAACTCGAGGATCTGGCAGTATGGAACGCCTAATTCAAACGATTTTACCAGAGGATAAACCGGCAGATAGCTTATTCGTTATCGAAGTATTTACACCAGCTGGTAACTGGTCAAGCTATCCGCCTCATAAACATGATGAGGAAAATTTACCTCAAGAAGGATACTTAGAAGAAACATACTATCACAAAATGAATCCAGTTGAGGGCGGGTTTGCTCTACAACGAGTTTATACGGATGATAAGTCACTGAATGAAACGATTGTTGTAAAAGATAGCGAAGTTGTACTTATTCCTAAAGGATATCATCCAGTTTCAGCGCCTCCTGGCTATGAATTATATTACTTAAATGTTATGGCAGGACCTGTGAGAACCTGGAAATTCACAAATGATAAAGATCATGAATGGTTAATGAAATAATAACTACACAGTAAAGTAAAACCATAGCTGTAGGCCCCTATAGCTATGATTTTACTTCAAAAGTCCATTAAAGCGCTTACTTTCAAAAAAATTTAATGAATTGAAAGGATGAATGAAATGAAAGAGACGATTCGTACAGCAGTATTGGGGTTAGGAAGATTAGGTTACTGGCATGCAGAAAATCTTGTTTCTAAAATCAAAGGAGCACAATTAGTTAGCGTTGTGGATCCTCTTGAAGGAAGGGCAGAGCAAGTAGCAAGAGAATTAGGTGTTGAAAAATGGTCTCAAAATCCTAATGATATATTCGAAGATGACACGATTGATGCTATTGTCATTGTAACACCAACAAGTACTCATGCGGAGATGATTACACGTGCTGCGAAACATGGTAAACAAATATTTGTAGAGAAGCCATTAACACATACTTTAGAGGAAGCAGATGACGTAATCCGAGTAATTAATGAAAGTAATGTTTCATGCCAAGTTGGATTTATGAGACGATTTGACCCAGCATATGCAGAAGCTAAAAGAAGAATTGAAGCTGGTGATATTGGACAGCCGATTTATTTTAAAGGTGTGAGTCGCGATGGAAACGTCCCGCCAGAAGAGTTTATCAAACATAGTGGCGGCATCTTTTTAGATGTAGCTATTCACGATTATGATATTGCCCGTTATTTAATGGGTCAAGAAATAGCTTCTGTGACATCAACAGGAAATATCTTAATGAACTCAAATAAATTTATGGAAAAGTATAATGATGTGGATCAGGCTATGACATATTTCACTTTTGATTCAGGTGCTGCTGGAGACATTGAAACGATGCGAATTGCTCCTTATGCATATGACATAAGAGGTGAAGTAGTGGGAACAGAAGGATCCATTCAAATTGGTTCAATGAGATATCATGATGTAAAAGTATTAACTTCCAAAGGAAGCGAACATGATTTGATCCCTGACTTTCCAACACGATTTAAAGATGCTTATTTACTAGAAATGGTTCATTTTATTGATAGTGTGCGAAACGGTACTAAACCTATTTGTACAGAAATTGATGGAAAAGTTGCATTAGAAATTGCAGCGGCTGCCACGAAATCCTTTGTATCAGGTGAGACTGTCCAGTTAAATAACAAATTAATAACATTGTAAGACAGAAAATAGAAAGACCGTTATATTGGTTGTCGAAAAGTTCTTTACTAAATTAAACTAACTAGACTTTACTTTGCAAAAATAAAAGCTTTTTAGTGATAGTAAAGAACTTTTCTGAAAAACTAACTGAAAAATCGCAATTATAAGTCATTATAATTTCTAAATCGCTAATAAAATCGTGCATGGAGGAGAAAAAAATGAGTAGAGAGTAGGGTCTTTGTTTATAGAATTTTGGTGGTATATCTTTAGAAAAGAAGTGCAAACTAGCGAAGGAGATTGGTGTTGACGGAGTAGAGATTCAAGGAGACTTATCTCAAAATCCCGCTAATTTGCAAGCGCTTTAAAAAAGGTGTGAGTGAAAAGTATGATCAGTGACGCCAGATAATGTAGGTATTTCAAGTGCTGATGAAAATGTACGCTCTAGGGCTGCTCAATATTTTATAGACCTATTGGACTGGGCAAAAGAATTAGAAGCGAAAAGAATTTGTTTACATGGTGATGTTGGGAAAACACAAGGTAGTGGAGATTCATCAAAAGATTGGGAGTGGCTTGTCCGATTCAAGCTCTTAAATGGGGATAAGTTAGGTGTTTATCATGTGGCTGATTCAAACAGGCAAGGTGTAGGTGACGGACATTCTGATCTAAAAGGTCAAGTGACAGCTTTACATGAAATTAGCTATGAAGGACCAAATCCATTCACACCGGCTAAGGATAGAAACTATTTAGATATAGTTATGAGTTGCTACAAAGAATCTCTAAAACAACTAAGAGAATGGGATGCGGTTAAGGTTAATGCATAAGTTTTAAATCTAACTTTTTAAAGGTCGGTTGTGTTAAGAGTAGGTGGCTAGACTGGCACGACTTAGATTGATTGGTTTATATACGAGTCTATTGTAAGCGCTTATAAAATGTGCATGCTAAAACTACTCACCGCCAGCATTATATCTAGGCGTTGGCTAGTTACGAATAATATTTAGAATATTTTTTAGAAATTTTTATTCAGGTAAATCGACCATGAAAGGAAGCTCTATAAAAATGAAACAAAATATGAGATATATTATATTTCTGTCTGTAGTTGCGGCACTAGGTGGACTTTTATTTGGTTACGATACAGCCGTGATATCCGGTGCAGAGCAATCATTACAAGTATATTTTATAGATGGTCTTGGTTTAAGTACATTATTCCACGGGTTAACCGTATCTAGTGCTCTTATTGGTTGTATTGTAGGTGGATTAATCAGTGGGATACTTTCGGATCGCATAGGTCGTAGAAACTCTCTTATTGTTGCGGCTGTTTTATTTTTTATTTCCGCGGTACTTTCGGGCTATCCTGAATTTTTATTCTTTACAAAAGGCGAACCAACGATTGGTCTTTTCATTATGTTTAACATCTATAGAATTATCGGCGGTATAGGTGTTGGTTTGGCTTCAGGATTAGGGCCATTGTATATTAGCGAAACGTCTCCTGCAAATATTAGAGGAAAATTGGTAACGTTAAATAATCTAGCCATTATATTTGGGATGTTGGCCGTTTATATTGTGAACTGGAGAATTGCTGCAGGGCAAAGTCTTAGTTGGATCCACGATATTGGTTGGAGATACATGTTTGCTTCCGAAGCAATTCCAGCAATATTATTCTTTGGCCTTCTATTTCTAGTTCCAGAAACTCCTCGTTATTTAATATCGAAAAATAGAGATGGAGAAGCAATAACCATCTTAACGAAAGTTAATGGGTCAGCTCAAATAGCAAAAGAAATTTATCAAGAGATAAAACAATCGATGGACGCTCCTAACGCTCCTAAAGCGGGTATCTTTTCATATGGAAAGCTGGTCGTTATTGTAGGGATTTTATTAGCTGCTGCGCAACAGTTTGTAGGGATTAACGTTATTCTCTATTATGCACCACGTATCTTTGCGAATATGGGGGCAAGTGCTGATAGTTCTATGCTTCAAACGATATTAATCGGGGTAGTAAACTTTATCTTTGTACTAATCGCTCTAATACTTGTCGAAAAAGTAGGAAGAAAGCCCTTACTTTTAATAGGATCAGTTGGGATGGCTGTAGGAATGTTTGGCGTAGCTACTTTATCGTTTGTTGATTCGATGGGGTTAGGTGCTTTGCTATTTATCTTAGTATATGTAGCGTTTTTTAATTTATCTTTTGGTCCGCTTGTGTGGGTGTTAGCTGCTGAGATTTTCCCTAATAAAATCAGAGGTCAAGTGATGGCGATCACAGTTGTTGCTAACTGGGGAAGTAATTTATTAATATCAGCAACATTCCCTTCTTTATTGGAAATAAACGCTGGAGTAGCTTATAGCTTTTATGGTGTCATGTGTATTTTATCGTTCATTTTTGTATGGAAATTGGTTCCTGAAACAAAAGGAAGAACACTTGAAGAAATTGAAACACATTGGAAACCAAAAGTGGCTACTGATTTTTCCAGGAGAAAGATAGATTTATAAAACATATACTAAGGAGGTATGGGGGCAAAAGGTTGAGATGCTAGCAACGCAGGCCTAAATAATTCCTAATTCAAGAAGTAGTCAGAATTAATTTGAAATATTGACTACTTCTGTATTTCTCTTTGTAAAAATGACTCTCGAATTCTTGAAGTTTTTCCTCTTGGTCACATTTTCAACTCCTCTGATGTTCAGGTCTCTTCGTGAAGAGGGTTCATTTGATATTTCAATCTAATTTTAATCAAAATATTACAAATGACATTAGGATATCTACAAATTATCACTTCCAAAGTAGCTATAACAGCTAGAATTTTCATAAAATAATTTTCTCCTAACTAGACATTACTATCACCATGCAGATTTAAGTGAGCGTTCTCCTCAGAACTTATGGGGGAATCGAAATGAGAATATTTTAATACAAGAATAGAATTTGTGATAAGTGTTTCACTTGAAATAATAAAATAGTATTAGATCTAGCCTTGAAAGGGGTGTTGCCATAGCATATAAAATAGCTTTTATTAATGAAAAATAGTAGAAGTAGGGGGGCAAAAATAGAGAAATAGTTATCTTTACTCTGTAATGAAAAGGGATATAGCCAAAAAAGAAAAGATTTAGTACTTCTTTTTAAAGTGGATAACGAAAGAATTGTTGGCGTTCCTTCACTTAATGTTTGTGTTAATACAGTTAATACAATTGAAGAAATAAACAATTTTTCAGTGTCTGTTAAATTGTTTAGGGGCAAATATTAAGAGTAGGGCCTCGAGGAGTTTATCACGGTATTAAAGGGAACACAGCTAGAGTTGCAGGCAACCTCTTAATAGTCTTTCTCGTGAATTATTTAAGCTTAATAAAAGACTATTCGCAACAACATTCAATCGATGATCTTGCAATATGATTAATTATCCAGTGAAAGGAGACAACAAAACCCTCTTGTTTTTATATAAATTAAGTATTTGATAGGTTGAATAACATAATAGTGTTTTTCATTATTTTAATGATGTATTTGTATGGTTAGAGTTTATTAACATTGGATTTATTAGCAAGTCAATTGAAATTGCTAATATTATTAAGTACTCACGTGAATCTATGTCTGAATAATATGAATAGTCAGAATTAATAAAATATTAAAATTTCAGTTAGGAGGGAAGCTAATGGAGTTACTAAAAATGAAAGATGTCAGTAAATCATTTTCTGGTGTTCAAGTCTTACATGATATTAACCTGGATATTCAAAAAGGTGAAGTTCATGTGTTGCTTGGTGAAAATGGTGCTGGTAAATCAACGATTATTAAAATTTTGACTGGTGCTTACTCAAAAGATAAAGGGGAGCTAAGCTGGGAAGGAAAAAAAGCAAACATAACGAAACCGAAAGATGCTATCAATATTGGGATTGCCACCATTTATCAAGAACTAAACCTTATCCCTCAACTTTCGATAGCAGATAATATTTTCTTGGGTCATGAACGAAAGAAAGGAGGACGTTTTTCTCTCCTTGATCGTGTCCAGATGAAAGAAAAGGCAAAAGAGTTGATGGAAAGGCTTGGTCAAAAAGTAGATCCAGATGAATTAGTAGGTAACTTGGGTGTTGGACAACAGCAGTTGGTTGAAATTGCGAAGGCACTTTCATTGAATGCCAAACTAATAATTATGGATGAACCCACTGCTAGTTTGAGTGGACAAGAAGCTGAACAACTGTTGTCTACTATTGAAATGCTGCGGGAACAAGGAATGACGTTTGTCTATATTTCTCACCGATTAGAGGAAATCAAACGTATTGGCGATCGGATTACAGTTTTAAGAGATGGGACTAAAATTACTACTGTACCAGTAAAAGACACTTCTGTAGATCAAATGATCGAATTAATGGTAGGACGTTCCCTTGATCAAAAATATCCGAAAAAAGTATTTAAGCGAGGGAAAGAAGGATTAAAAGTAGAGAATCTTAAACTAAAAGACTCACCTAACGAGATGAATTTTACTGCCTATCAGGGAGAGATTCTTGGTATATCTGGATTAGTGGGAGCAGGACGAACTGAATTAATGAGAGGGATTTTTGGAGCTGATCTCATTGACTCTGGAAAAATCTATGTATTTGGTGAACAAAAGGTTATTCGAAAGCCGCAAGATGCTATTGATGCTGGAATTGCTTTTATTACAGAAGATCGAAAAGGAGAAGGACTTTTCCTGGATCAATCTCTTATCTTTAATAAAACAATAGCTAAACTAGAAAGAGTCAAAGAGAAAGGGCTAATCAGCTATAAAAAGCAAAAAGAAGTAGCAAATAAATACGTTAAAGATTTAAAGATAAGGCCCAATAATATTAATCTTATGGCTCGAAATTTAAGTGGGGGCAATCAACAAAAAGTTGTTATTGCAAAGTGGTTATTTACTGAAGCTAGAGTTTTCGTTTTTGATGAACCGACTCGTGGTATTGATGTTGGGGCAAAGGTTGAAGTATACAATCTTATGAATGAATTGGTGGAATCGGGAGCTTGTGTCATTATTGTTTCTTCTGAGTTGCCTGAAATCCTTGGTATGTGTGACCGTATTCTAGTCATGCACGAAGGAACAATAACGGGTGATTTAGCACGTGGTGAAGCAAGTCAAGAAGTTATTATGAAAGCTGCAACGGGAGGATGATTGATAATGGAACAACGTTCAACTTCAATAGAAATAGGTACAAAAACAAACCCTACGGTAAATGAAGGTAGAAGTTGGAAAGCTATTATTAACAAGTTTGGTGCACTTTTTGGGTTAGTTGGCTTATGTGTAATCCTTTCAATTCTTACGCCAAGTTTCTTGAAAGCGGATAATTTAATGAATATTGCGCGACAATCATCCATTAACGCGTTGTTATCATTAGGAATGTTATTGCCTATTTTAACTGCAGGGATTGACTTGTCAGTCGGATCTATTCTTGCCTTTGCAATTATTAGTGCTGGTATAGTAACAGTGACCTGGGGCATGAGTCCAGTGTTAGGAATTCTTGTTTGTCTTGTAATTGGAGCACTGGCAGGATGGCTAAATGGAATTTTGCTAACCAAATTACGTTTGCCTCATCCATTTATTTCTACATTAGGAACTATGAATATTTTCCGTGGATTAGCTTTAATTGTTACAGGTGCCTCACCTATCTTTGGTTTCTCATATGCTATGAACTTTGCTGGTCAAGCAAATGTTGGTATTATTCCTGTTAGTTTTTTGTTAGTCATTGTGATTTATGTTGCTTTTCATATCTTTTTAACTCGTACTTCAACTGGTAAATATATTTATGCAATAGGCGGTAATAAGGAAGCAGCACGACTTGCAGGTATTCCTGTAGATCGAGTATTAATTCTGGTTTATACATTGAGTGGTTTAATGGCCGGATTAGCTGGACTCGTGTTAATCGGACGAACAAATTCTGCCTCTCCTATAGCAGGATTATCGTACGAATTAGATGCAATTGCAGCAGTAATCATTGGTGGAGCAAGCTTCTTTGGCGGTGTAGGTACTGTATGGGGTACACTAATTGGTGCTTTGATTATTGCCGTTTTACGTAATGGGCTAAATTTGTTAGGTACCTCATCTGATTTGCAAACGATCATAATTGGATTAGTAATTATAGCGGCAGTATATGTCGACGTTCTTCGTCGAAAATCTTCAAAGAAAAACTAATAATTGAAGGGTAGGCGTAAGTATTATGACTGATCATGTTCGATGGGGAATATTAAGTACGGCACAAATTGCTCAGGATCAATTATTACCAGCTTTTACAAAGGCAAAAAATGCGGCAGTAACGGCAATTGCAAGTTCAAATAAAAAAGTTAATGGTATTGCTGAGAAATTTGGAATACAAAAAATTTATTTCACATATGAAGATTTGCTGGATGATCCAGATATCGATGCAGTGTACATCCCCTTACCAAATAGATTGCATCGGGAGTGGGTGATAAAGGCTTCAGAAAAAGGAAAACATATACTTTGTGAAAAGCCGGCAGCCTTGACGTCAAAGGAAGCAGAAGAAATGATTGAGGCATGTAAGAGAAACGGTGTGATTTTTCTTGAAGCCTTTATGTATCAATTTCATCCACAACATCAAAGAGTTAAAGAAATTATCGCTTCAGGTGAAATTGGAGAAGTGAAATTAATGAGAGCTAGTTTTTCGTTTTATCTCCAAGGTCTGGATGAAAATATTCGGATGAATTCGGAATTAGGTGGAGGTAGTTTATATGATGTTGGGTGTTACTGCCTTCATTCAGTTAGAAATATTCTAGGCGTTGAACCGAACAAAGTCTTTGCGTCTGCTCAGATACACCCGGAGCATAGGGTAGATATGTCCGTAGAGGGGATTATGGAGTTAAATAGCGGAGTAAAAGCAGTATTCGACGCTTCAATGCAGCAAACGTTGCGCCATCAATATGAAATAGTCGGGACAAAAGGTAGAATCGAAGTTCCTAGAGCGTATTTGCCAAATTTATATAATGGTGAAGCTTTGATATTGGTTAACACAGAAGATGACAATCAGAGGGAAGAGAAAGTAACCGGACATCAATACATTCTTCAGGTTGAACAATTTTCAACATGGGTAATGGAAGGATGTTCCCCTGGTTATTACGCAGAAAATACAGTCCGGAATATGAGCTTAATTGAAGCATGCTTAGAGTCTATCAAAAAAGGAACCTATGTAAATATTGAAGAATTCAGTTGCATCACCAATTAAGAAAAATAAGTTATCACAATATGTAAAGTGCTTTTAGGTTATTTCAATAATACGAAAGGGGAGTATAGTATGAAAAAATGTAAAAAACTCTTTTTAATGATGATACCGGTAGCAGCTCTTCTTTTATTAATGGTTGCTTGTGGAAAGCAAAATACAGATCCAGCTAGTTCATCTAGTTCGGTTTCTGAAACTGACGATTGGGGAAGTGGCGAAGGAAAACCTAAAGTTGCAGTTGTTTTAAAAGCACTAAATAGTGAGTATTTTAAATTAATGGAAGCCGGGGCAGAAAAGGCATTTAAAGATTTTGATGTAGATGGTAAAGTAATGTCCCCTTCAAATGAAACTGAAGTTGAAAAACAAATTAATATGCTTGAAGATTTGCTAAACAATAAGAGCCTAGATGCATTAATAGTCATGCCGAGTCAGCCTGAAGCGGCTATTCCTGTCTTAAAAAAGTATAAGGAAAAAGGCATTCCTGTTCTTCTCGTTGATACTGATGTGGATTGGGAGGAAAAAACAACCTTTATTGGAATAGATAATTTCACAGCTGGTCAAAAGGCTGGTGAGTCATTAGCGATGAAGCTTGGTTCTGGAGATAAAGTTGCAATACTTGAAGGCGTTTTAGGCACCCCTACTAGTGAAGAGCGTGTTCAGGGAGCCGAAGAAGCTTTTAAAAAAGCAGGAATGAAAATAGTGGCTTCTCAAGCAGCAGATTTTGATAGAGTGAAGGCGATTTCAGTTATGGAGAATATATTAACTGCTAATCCAGATTTAAAGGGAATTTTTGCTGCAAGCGATGAAATGGCTTTGGGTGCTTTGAGGGCAACTAAAGCACGAAATATGGATATTCCAATTATTGGTGTAGACGGGATTACAGAAGCTGTTGAATCAATTTATGATGATGAATTGGAAGCTACTGTTGCTCAAAAGCCACATGATATGACTTATAAAGGTGTTGAAAATGCTTTGAAAGTGATGAAAGGGGAAACGATTGATAAAAGAATTGACAGTGGAATTGACATTATCACAAAAGAAAACAGTCAAGAAAAGCTTGGGGAGTTAAAGGAATTGCTAGAAAAATAGTTATTCCACTATATAGATAAGGCATCCTCTCAAGTTTGCAATATGGCAATGAAGAATCAAAAAATGTATTGAATTAGAGAGGAATATTCCGAGAGTATGATCTAATGAAATATCTTTATGAAAGAGAAAGATATTAATCGAGTGGTAAGATGTAGTAATTCATGAAATAGATAGACTGACAAATCGAGATTTGGAAGTTTATTCATGATCAGGAACATGAGTAGATTGTGATTCAGGCAAAAAAATGAATGAAAGGGGCATAGAAATTTCTATGCCTTTCTTAAAACTTTGGTTGGTGCAGACAACTCAAGGAGGATAAGTGAAGAGTATGAGTGAACAGCGAATTCGTTGGGGAGTATTGAGCACGGCTAGAATCGCTCAGAACACGATGATTCCGGCTATCATGCAAGCATATAATGCAGAAATCATGGCAATCGCCAGCCGAAATCCCAAAGTTTCAGAAGTTGCAGCTAAATTTGCGATTCCTAACCTCTATAGTAGCTATGAGGACTTGCTAGATGATCCAGAGGTGGACGCGGTTTATATTCCACTGCCTAACAGCCTTCATAAGGAATGGGTAATGAAAGCAGCTGATAAAGGGAAGCACATCTTGTGTGAAAAGCCGATTGCCCTGTCAGCTTCTGAAACCAGGGAAATGATTGAACATTGTCAAAGCAAACAAGTGATTTTAATGGAAGCCTTCATGTACCAATTTCACCCGCAGCATCAGGTAGTGAGAGATATTCTCTCTTCCGGAGAGATTGGACAACCTAAGCTCATGCGGGCGAATTTCTCTTTCATGGTTGAAGATAGGGCACAAGATATTCGCCTTGATCCTAATTTGGGTGGAGGAAGCGTATACGACATAGGCTGTTACTGCATCCATTCGATTCGGAATATCCTAAAGAGCGAGCCGACTAGAGTATATGTCCATGCACCTGCTGATCCGGATTTTAAAGTAGATATGACTGCTATCGCCATGTTCGAACTGGATAACGGGATGATGGCTATCTTCGATTGCAGCTTTGATATGGTGCGTCGCGAAAGATATGAAATTGTCGGGACTTATGGGACTATAGTCGTTCCCAAAGCTTATAATTTGCCTGAGTGTTTTGATGGTGAGGGCACGGTTATCGTGGAAAAAGAAAATGGAGTGGAAAGAATTGAAAAGGTATACGGGCATGAATATACCCTTGAAATTGAGCACTTCTCCCAATGTGTGATTGATGGTGTTCAACCACTCTATACTGGCAAAAATATATTGCAAAACATGAAAGTCATTGAAGCGTGTTATGAATCGATGAGGTCAGGAAAATGGGTAACAGTTAACAATGAAATTCAATGTAAAATATACTAATTTAAAGTGTACTTCGTGATAATGGCATCAAAAACCCTTTGGAGTATAAATTATACAAAATACTGAGTAGGACCGTGCGAAGTTGGTCGATGCCATGGAAAACATTTTAACAGCAAAGCTGGAGTTAAAATCATTATTTACTATTTAGGACGAGTCCGTATTAGGATTGGTGAAAGCACTTGAAGGTGTTTAGGAAACAGATATTACGGTCATAGGCCTTTATAAAACAACAAATGGGGAGAGATAGTAATGAAAAAATACTGCGGTTTAATTTTAATTGCAATGATGGCCTTTGTATCAGTTCTTTCTGGTTGTTCTTCTTCCAGTACCACTGGCGAGCAAGCTGCAAATGAAGATGGAAAGAGTGAAACAAGAAATAGTTATAAATTTGGTATTGTATTAAAACAGTTAAATATAGAATATTGGAAAATAGTTATGGCTGGAGCAAAAGATGCTGCAAAGAAGTATGATGTTGAGGTTGAATTTTTAGGGCCTCCTCAAGAAACTCAATATGAACAACAAATTAAGATGATGGAAGACCAAATTGCTACAGGTGTAGATGCGCTAATTGTAGCGCCAAGCCAACCGGAAGCTGTTTTACCTGTTTTAAACAGTGCACATCAACAGGGAATCCCTACAGTACTTGTTGACACTGATGCAAAGTTTGAAGATAAAGTTTCCTTTGTTGGAACAGGTAATCTTGATGCAGGAAAGCTAGGCGGAGAATTTTTAAGTAATAAGGTAAAGAATGGTGAAAAGGTTGCAATTCTTCGTGGACAAATGGGAAGTAAAACGCATGATGAACGTGTTGATGGGTTTAAAAAAGCTTTGAAAGATAAAAAACTTAAGTTCATTATTCAAGATGCTCAAAGTGACCGAGAGAAAGCAGTAAATATTATGGAAGATATTTTAACAGCAAATTCAGATGTGAAAGCGGTTTATGCTACTTCTGATGAAATGGCATTAGGAGCTATAAAAGCGCTTAAGAATAAAGGACATACTGATATTCCGGTTATCGGATTCGATGGAACACCAAACGGATTAGCGGCATTACAAAATAAAGAAATGTTGGCGAATGTTGCTCAAGATCCATATATGATTGGTTATCTAGGAGTGGAAACAGCTTATAAAGCAAAGAAAGGGGAAAAAGTCGAAAAAAGAATTGACTCAGGCGCAAAAGTTATTACAGAGGAAAGTGTCGCTGAAGAAATAGAAAAAATTAAATCATATTTAGGACAGTAAATATTTTTGCTCCAAAGTACTTAGTTGGAAAGGGGATTAGCATGGAGAAGTTATTAGAAGGAAAGGTATGCATTGTGACCGGTGCAGCTAGAGGCATCGGAAAAGCAACAGCTATGAAGTATGCCCAGCACGGGGCGAATGTAGTATTAATAGACTTAAATAAGGAAAGTATTGCAGGAATTGCCGAAGAAATAGAATCATTGGGAGTGAGGGCATTGTCGCTTGCTGTAGATGTAACTTCTTCGAAGGAGATTAATAACGCGTTTTTGGAGATTGAAGACAAATTTACCAAAATCGATGTACTAGCAAACTGTGCTGGTATCGTTACTTCTAAGTTAATTCTTGATATTGAAGAAGAAGAATGGGATAGAGTTTTTAATGTGAATTTAAAATCTATTTTTTTGCTCAGTAAGCGTGTAGCCAAGAACATGGTTAAAAATAAGGTTGCAAATGGAAAAATAATTTCCATTTCTTCTCAAGCCTCAAAGATTGGAGAGGTTGGGAACGGGGCTTATTGTGCTTCTAAGGCAGGAGTAAATTCATTAACCCAAGTACTTGGCTTGGAACTAGCAGAGTATGGAATTTCGGTCAACTCAGTTTGTCCAGGCTATGTAAATACAGAAATGATGCAGCAAGTTTTCCAAAAAAGAGGACCTATTGAAGGAATGACACCACAAGAATATGAGGAATCACTGACAAGTCAGGTACCAATGAAAAGGTTAGCAGAGCCTGAAGAAATAGCTGAACTTATGCTATTTTTAAGCAGTGAAAAAGCAAACTATATTACGGGAATCTCAATAACTATTGCTGGTGGAAAAACAATAATTTAGTATGTGTGTTGATTAACATAGAACAACTCATAAAGAATGTAAAAAAGCCACCTCTCTTGTAAAGCTTAAGAAGAGGTGGCTCTTTTTTAACAGAAAACTATATTCCTGAATTTGGCTTGCAAATTCGTTTTCAACGATGAACTGCTGATTTAAAAAATCATTAATCAAAAAATGTGGTGTACAAACTGTACTGATATTGTTGCATCTAAAAGTGGGGGAAATGTAATGAAAAGAAAAGGGTTTCTCACAATATTTACTTCGCTTACTCTTGTTTTATTACTATTAGCGGGATGTGGTCAAAGAAATACAGCCACTTCAACTGATAGTAGTGGCGGAGACAATCAAGGCAGCGGTTGAAAACCGAAAGTTGCTGATGTTTTAAAGTCGTTGGAAGCAGAATATTTCAAGTTAATGGAGAGTGGAGCAAAGCAGGGGTTTAAAGACTTTGATGTAGATGGAACAATTCTAGGTCCTTCTAGTCAAACAGAAGTGGAAAAGCAGATTAATATGCTCGAAGATTTACTGACTAAAGATCTTGATGCTTTGGTTGTAATGCCGAGCCAATCTGAAGCGGCGGTTCCTATACTCGAGAAATATAAAGTCAAAGGTATTCCTGTTCTTCTTGTAGACAGTGATATGGAATGGGATGGAAAAACAACATTCATCGGTACCGACAACTACACAACCGGGCAAGAGACAGGAAAAGAATTAGCATACCAGCTTAAAAAAGGAGATAAAGTTGCTATTATTGAAGGAGTTTTAGGGAAACCAGTAAGTGAAGATCGAGTAAAAGGTGCAGAAGATGCGATTAAAAAAGCAGGCCTTAAAATTGCTGCTATACAAACAGCAGATTTCGATCGGGTTAAAGCCGTTTCGGTAGTGGAAAATATTTTAACAGCTAATCCTGACATTAAAGGTATTTTTGCAGCAAATGATGAAATGGCATTAAGGACTTTGAAGGCCACAACTGCGCGTAATATGTCTATTCCGATTATCGGTGTGGATGATACTAGTGAAGCTATCCAATCAATCAGCAAAGGTGGATTAACAGCTACAGTTGCTCAACAACCACATGAGATGACGTATAGAGGTATTGGAAATGCATTAAAGGTTATGAATGGGGAGAAGATTGATAAAAGAATTACAACTGGCAAAGACGTCATTGTAACGAAAGAAAACGCTGCGGAAAAATTGGAAGAAGTAAAGAACTTACTTAGTAACTAAGGGGTTTAGAGGGATGAATTCATTCATTGCATTATGGCCCAATACCAGCGTTCATGCAACCAGGGGCAAAGTAAATCTGAGAAATAATCGAAAGAATTCCTTTGTCCGATGGATACTACTCGATTTCATTGTTCTTATGCATCTTACGATACAAAGTCATGCGAGAAATACCAGCCTTCTCAGCAGCATCAGTACGACTCAACCCTTGATCCATAAGATACAAGGCATACCTAACCTTTTCCTCATCGGTTTTAGGTCTTCCAGGATATTTTCCTCGTTTCCTTGCAGCCATAATCCCTTCTTTTGTCCGTTCAGAAGTTAAATCTCTCTCAAATTGAGCAATACCCGCAAAGATAGTAAACAACATTTTCCCATGTGCTGTAGTTGTATCAAGCCAGGATTCCTTTAAACTTTTTAAATGCGCTCCCTTTTGTGAGATGAGTTCTGTAATTTCAATAAGGTCTTTCGTAGAACGGGATAGACGAGTCAGATCCGTCACAACAACCGTATCGTTCATTCGCAAAAATTCCAACATACGATTCAACTCCGGTCGCTCTCGTTTCGTACCGGTTACTTTTTCAAAGAAAATGCGATCACACCCAAATTCTTCAAGTTGTTTCTTTTGGCGATCCAAATTTTGATCAAATGTAGAAACACGCATATAGCCAAACTTCATGTTCATCCTCTCCTCTATCAAATATTGTACCAAAAACCATTCGTGATAAATATTGTTACGAATAATATTGTTACATATTTTTGTTACACTCATTATACGAGTTAGCTAGACTAAAAGTTGATCATCACTACATGTAACAAAAATGTTCGTTTTTGTTACAAACAGAACAAAGAATAATTAGTTCTTCTTCAAGATACAAGTGTGTTTTCCGTCGATTCGACATCTAGAAGTCACAATATCTAGTTAGGATTTGTTGATTTTTCAACAAAAGTGCACTCTCTCTTAACATTCGACTTGTATTTTCTTCCACATTAAAGCTAAAATTTCATTCTTTGCATCCTTCTCTCAATAGCATCATAGTATTTTATTTTTCGTTCTAATCTTTTTAAATGTCTTTGCTTTTCTGCAATTTCTATTTCCACCTTCTTTTTGTGGTTTTGAATTAATTCCTTTCTTTCTTGAACAGTCTCTTTGCCTTCGTTAAATAAACGAACGTATCTTTTAATGTTAGCGATTGACATATCTGTCGAACGAAGTGCTTTAATAAACTGGATCCATTCCAAATCTGTTTCATTATAAATTCTTACCCCATTTTTATCCCTTTCAATTGGAGGTAACAAACCTTCTTTTTCATAGTAACGTAGGTTGGATGGAGAAACATCCGTAAAAGAGGAAACATCATTAATAGAATAAAACTTCATTTTAACTCTCCTAAAATTTCCAGATTATCTACACTTGCGTTAAAGCACACTTTAACGTATAGAATAAAATTGTTCAAGCTTATTGGCAATAAAAAATTTTAAGGAGTGGAGGATAATATGAGTTTCAATAAATAATACTAAAACGGAATAGAGTGAGCAAAAGGTAAAAGGAATAAGAGTTTTGAGCGAGGAAGAATGCGTAGCTTAAAAGAATAAATTAGCCTATTTAATAAAATAATTATATTTGGAACATGATATTAAATATAATGGAGGAATATAAAATGGCTAAAGTATTAGCAGTATTATCAAGTGGATTCAAAGATGTAGAAAACAATTATGAAACTGGTTGGTGGGGTGAAGAATTATTTGCACCCATGGAGCTATTGGAGAAGGCGGGTCATCAAGTGGATTTGGCTTCACCAATAGGCGGTAAACCTGAAATTGACAAAAATAGTATTAGTAAAGAGTTTGACCCTGAAGGTAAATATAAAGAATTGTATGAATCTGGAAGAGCTGACAAAACGCAAAAGATTTCGGAAGTCAATCCAAACGAATACGATGCAGTTTTGGTTGTTGGCGGTCATGGTGCCATGTATGACCTAGCCAAGAATGAAGAGTTGCATAATATTATTAATACCATTTATGATAACGGGAACATTGTTGCTGCCGTGTGTCATGGACCTGCTCCTTTAATTTGGACAAAACGTCCTGATGGTAAAAGTATCATTGCTGGTTTGAAAGTAACAGGCTATCCAGAAGCTGTAGAACCTGCAGGACTTCCTGACATTTTACCATATAGTCTAGAAGGTGAAATGAGAAAGATAGCAGAGTATACCTCAGAGGAAAAAGTGGTATGGGGTAATGATCAATTAGTAACTGGACGTGATCCATTTTCTTCTGAAGCTTTGGGTAAGGAATTGGTAAAAGCCCTTGAAAAAAGAAATTAATAAGGAAAATAAAGCATGGAACCAATAATTATCACCGCCATTTTAAAGTCGAAAGAAAGCTTTGAAGAACAGTTATTATCGGAACTGAAAAAGGTCCAAATGGCTTCCAGAGAAGAAGTAGGTTGTATAAAGTATGACGTTCATCAATCTATTGAAGATCATACTTTTGTTCTATATGAAGTATGGAAAGACAATGAAGCGATAGATAGCCATATTCAGTCCAAGCATTACCAAGAATACCGAGAAAACATCACTGAAATGGTTTCAACTAGAGTGGTATATAAGCTTAAAACAATCCAATAATAGTTATTCCATTAAAGGGCGCTTTTCTGGAGTAGCGAAAAAATCCCAATTTCTCAACTTTAATACTGAGAAATTGGGATTTTTAATATTGTAATTTCCTTAACGTTGTAAATCCGCATTTTCCTGACGCTACCCCAACTACAGGAAATTAGCCAAAGAATTTATGCAAACGGTGGTATTGTTTCTTCGGTTTGTCATGGTGCAGCTGGTCTGCTTAATATTAAACTCGACAATGGTGAATACCTTATTAAAGACAAACAAGTAACAGGATTTTCGAATGAAGAAGAGCAGCTTGCCCAGTTGGATCAATATGTTCCATTCTTAACAGAAGATGAATTGATTAAAAGAGGAGCCCACTACAAGAAAGCAGATAAAGCATATGATCCGTATGCAATTGAGGATGGCCGTCACAGGGCAGAACCCAGCATCGGGGGGCCCAGTTGCCGATCTTGTGTTAGCACAATTGCAGAACGCTTAAATCGGGGTAATTAAAATAACTTTGGGCATAATTTATTATAGAGATTCAAGAATAGGGCACAATCCTTAATAAGAGTTGTGTCCAATTTACATTTAAAGGGCCAGATTGTGGGTTAAAAGAAGGCAAGGATATTTGAATGACTTTACTTTTTCATTTTAATTTTTTGAAGCTTGACATAATGAAAATTCAGCATTAATATAGTTCTATGACTATCAAACAATTTAACCCAGATGAACAACTTGTAAAAATTTTTAAAGCCTTAGCGGAAGTAAAGCGAATTGAAATCCTTCGTTATCTTTATCATGATAAAAATAAACATACATGCGGAGATGTCGAAGAATCTCTCGGAATGAATAAGTCCAATCGTTCGTACCATCTTAAGATTTTGCAGGAGGCTGACTTAATTGATTTAAAACGACATGGTCAATATAAATTCATTACCATAAAGGAGGAAACTTTCCACGAATTTCTACCTGGTTTTTTGGGAACATTATAAGTACCAAAAAACCTTAATTTTTGATTAAGTGTTTGATTGTTTTAAAACTATAACATTTTAAGAGGTGTGGATTTTGAATACAGAGAAAAGTAATCATATAGGGTTAGTTTTAACGTTATGTTTTTTAGTAATATTGGGTGTCATGAATGCTGTCTTATTTAATGTAGCCTTAGCAAACATTTCGTTGGATTTATCCATTAGTCCGTCTCAGGTCAGCTGGATTGTAGTTGGGTATTCGATGGTGGTTGCAATTGGCTCCATGACATATGGAAAATTGGCTGATTATGTTAGTATTAAAAAACTTTTTATTATAGCCATTATATTATTTAGTTTAGGTTCAATAATAGGTTTTAGTAATCAAACTTACACAATTGTTATTCTTGCAAGGCTCTTACAAGCAAGTGGTGGGGGTGCTTTTATTGCACTTGCCATGGTTTCAGTAGCAAAAATGGTAGAATCAACTAAACGCCCGACTGCTTTAGCTATGATTAGTGCGGCTATCGCGTTGGCTGTTGGGATTGGTCCATTGGTTGGCGGAGCGATTACCTATTCACTGGGCTGGCCTTTTTTATTCTTGATTATGGTGGTTAGTATCATCGGGATCGGATTGCTTCTGAAATTTATGCCGAAGGAAGAGATTAATCCTTCTCCACTTCATTTTGATTTTATTGGTGCTGGATTGTTATTTGCATTAATTGCTTCTACTTTATTAGGAGTAAATATAAATAAGATGCTGTTTATTCTTTCAATCGTGCTCTTGATCTTGTTAAAGATTTGGATGACAAAAGCAAAACATCCATTCGTTGATATTGAGCTATTTAAAAATATAACATTTTTACGCGTTATTGCGATTGGTTTTATTATTAATGTTGCATTAATGGCAAATTTATTTCTTCTTCCTTTGTTATTAGCAAAAAGAAATGGATTATCACCATTTTTAATCGGTATCGTAGTATTTATTGCGTCTTTATTTGGCATCTTATCAAGTTTTGTAACAAGAAAAATCATTTCGACAATTGGGGATATTAAAATGGTTTATATAGCATCTATCGTAATGATTATTGGCTTTCTCATGCTTGCTTTAATTCCAAATGCGAATGTAATCATTCTTTCAATCGCAGTAATTTTAACGTTGATGGGCTATTTTTCAATCCAAGTCTCATTAAATACACTTGTTCCACAAACTTTAAATCCAGCTAAAATTGGAGTAGGTCTCGGGTTATATAATTTATTGAATTTTGTAGGTATGGCATTTGGTCCAGCAGCTTCGAGTAAAATGATGGAACTAACAAACAGTTATAGCTTAAATTTCATTTTAATTGCTCTCTTGATTTCTGGACATTTCTTATTATTGTATAAGCTCTCTTCAGTTCAACAAAAAGCAGCATACAATTAAAAATGTAATAAAGCGACTATGAGGATAAAAAGTCAGCTTTGATGTCGAAAAAAATTAGCGTACAAAATTCCCCGAAAAATGTTGGTGGAACTTCATCAGTATTATTATTGAAAATTCAATACCAGGTACTTTCCTTAAGGAATACGTCTTTTTAACTTTGGTGTCCAGTTGTTCCCAATAGGGCGCAATTGGCGAAGATGGAGTTAAATAAATTAGCCATAATATACTTGAATTCATTCATGTATATTATGGCTTGTTCTTTATGCAAAAAATATTTGGAATTAACTTGCTATTCCTTATTGCGGGTGGTGACATTCGCTGGTACTACCCGCAGACGGGAAGTCTCTCTTTACATAAAAGAAAAGATATATCTTAATTCTTAGGAAGATCTTTGAATGGGCAGACGTTCTTGCATGTTTAACTTAAATGTCCCATACGGGTTTACATGGGCATAGATTAATGGTGTTAAGGCTCTAAAATCCTCAGGAGCTAACTTTTGAAGAAGAGATTTGTTTTGTTCCATAAGTACCTCTTGAATCATCAGTGTATTAATTAACACCAAACAGTTTTGAAGAAGATGGAGAGCAAGTACAGCGACTTCTTGATCTTCCACTCGGTTTGTTTGAATTTCTCCTCCTTTTCCGTAAAAAATAAAGCTATTGGCTGAGTTCCAGTTTTCAACGACATTTAACCCTTCATGGATTTCTCTTCGGACTTCTTCTGATGATAAATACTCACAAAGGAAGATCGTTTTTAACACTTTTCCTAATTCACTGAGTGCTCGATACGTTGGATGCCCACTATTACGAGTGAAACGTTTGAGAACCGCCTCTGTTTCAGCTGTACCTAATCGTAAAGCAGTTGCATATTTTATCATTTGATCATACTGTTGTTCAATTAAACTCCAATTAATCGCTCTTGTTAAAACAGGCTGTAAGTTTGGATAAGAGTCTTGCATGCCTACATCCGGACGATACAGTTTTTGTGCATGAATGGCTTTAAATCTCGGCATTAATTGAAAGCCAAGCAAATGACAAAAAGCGAAGGCAACTTCACTTTGACCGTGTGTATCCACGTAGTTTTTTTCTACCTCCATATTTGTGCAATGACGAAGTAACCCTTCGATCATAGAAGCTACTTCTGAAGAAGAACAGGATTTTAGTTGCGAATAAATACATGTAGAGTTCTTTTCCACGTGCCAATAAATCATTACCCCACGTCCTCTATATCGAATATGCCATTCAGTCAATAAGTTCTGATCCCAAGCCCCAAATTTTTTGCTATCAGACGCACATGCAGTTGTTCCTTCCCCCCATACTTCTGTTACACGAGCATCTAGAATGGAGTTGGTTACCTTTGAAATGGCTTGCCGTAGGTTCTCTTTATGGATGAATTTTCGCCGTACATAGAGTAAGTCCTTGTAACTTTCTCCATGATCGCCAGCCGCAATTCGCTTTAATCCTGTGTTTGTTCCCAATCCATATAAGCAAAGAATGAGTCTTCGTTGCAATGTTTCCTTATCAAGGATCTCACGATTTCCTAGCGTTTGGAACACATCTGTCAGATGTACACGTAAATCTGCCTCTTTTAAAATATCCAAAAGATTGGTCATGGGCCAACGCTTCATGACCTCTGCTTTTACGAGATTGAGGTTAACCGGCTTAGCCTGTGCCTGTAAAGGTGACACAGAAATCCAGCCATTTCCCTTATTCAAAATACGTACTTGGGAGTTATTTTTTACACTTTTATCTAATTTCTCGAGAGCCGTATTCATACTCTGTTTCAGTTCTTGAATGAGTGTTTGTACTTCAAGAGGTTTACGAAGCGCTTCATAATGTTTTTCTCTGTTTTGTTCAAAATCTTTTGGTAGATCTTCCTCTGGGTTTCTATACCGATCAGCTCCTACTACCCATACTTCTTTACAACGTAATCGATCTCGAAGAGCTTGGAGTACACAGATTTCATAATTTATACGGTTTACACGGTTTGTTTCTTTATCAATGACCGTATCAATCCAACCTGGCTTAACGATTCCTTCAATTGGAATATAATCTGTTTCATTATATGTATACTGATTGGTAAGCTTATATTGTGTAAGTAAATCAATCGCATCTATCACAGGTCGATGCACGTCATTATTGGATCGAAATTCTAGAATATCTAGTAAAGCTGGAACCATTCTTCTGTAATGAGTACCGTAGGAGGATCTCATAACGGTATGTACTTTTTGTTTATAGGCGGGACCTGTATGTTTCATTTCCTTCACAATATCTTTTAATGTATCTTCGCCTACGACAGGAAATAAAACATCTCGCACAATCCCGTCTGGTTGTTCCACTGCCTTTTCAGCCATACGGAACAATACATTGGTCTTCCCATTTACTTTACGAAAATCGCGTAAAAACTCTTTTTCTACTTTTCGTTCTGCCCGAGCACCGATTCGATGAACAATTTGGATGATGAGCTCAACTAAGTTATCCGTAATTTCTCTGCCTCTACACCAAAAGAAAGCTGCCAATAAAGTATAACGGATCGGATTAGGATGCCTTCGTAATTCTCTAATGTCTTCAGAGACAGCTCGCTGTCTGTATGTTCGGATCATCTTGGGTGAAACACCGTAGAATAAATCAGGTGGAAGCTGTATATCTCGTACTGTTCGTAGTTTCTCTATCTCTTGAAATAAACTGTCTAACCCGATCCTTCCAGGATCAGATACAAGCTCTCGGAAACTGAGAATAGTTTGATCTTCTTCAATCTGTTGTTCTGTATGGGACCAAGTACGTATAAACGTGTCTAATTTAGATTGGGAGTGATCAGAAAGTTGAGAGAAAATGGATTGAGAAATCTGTTCCTCACACTGATAAATGGCTGACTTGATGTTTCGCTCTAAATGGTCAAGAGCTGGGGGGACAATTTGTTGTTTTCTTAGGTGATGTAATACATGTTCTCTTACTCTGTCTATTTGTAGTTCCTGTGGTAGGATGTTAGCTTGAAGCCAGGATTTTACTTCTTCCATATCATTAAGGGTGCATTCTCTAAATCCCATGTAATCACGAATTTGAGCACGATGATATTTAATAGACCTTCCGTCCCAATCATACTCTCGAAATAAATCCCTAGGTACAGCTACTTGCTTGGCAACGTATTGAATCATATCTTTGCTTATTTCCTGTTTCTCTTTTGGAAAACGCCAATGATATTGAAAGAACTTTAGGAGAACGGCAAATCCAAGTCGTGTTCCTCCATGTCTATTTCCAAGTAAGCGTATTTCTTCTGGAATAACGGTAAAATGTTCAATGAGTTCTTCTATATCCCAATTTTGCTTCACTGTGTTGTTCCTCCTTATCATACATATCAACAAAATCTTAAAGGAATTCAGAATATAAAAAAAGCCCCTAGAGTCAGGACTGAATCAATAAAAAAAGATTTACTTTGCCCCTGGTTACACGAACGCTGGTACTGGGCCATTATAGTTAAATTGTATATCAACTAAAAAAACTATAATGAGAATAGACGTTTCTAAAAAGTAAAAACATAAAAAAATAGGGATGATAATCAGTACTACTGAAATCAATCCCTATTTTTTTATGTTTTAAATAAGAGACTTATTTGCTTGCAGATTTAATATAGTATCCTCAATAAATTTCTTTGATTTTTTTGCATACTCATAAGGATTACATACTAAAGGATCCTGTTCCCCTTCAATTAAAGCCCAGCCGTTGTACCCACGAACAAGTAATTCTTTAAAAATTGGTTTGAAATCCAAACAACCATCACCGGGAACAGTAAACATTCCTTTACTAATACACTCTCTAATGCTGTAACTATTTTGTCTTGCTTGATTTAATATTTCTTGTCGTACGTCTTTTAAATGAATATACTTAATTCTGTCGTAATATTTCTTTAATAAAGTTAATGGATCATTTCCTCCATAATAGCCATGGCCTGTATCGAATAGCAGATAAACTAGATTCGGATCACTCATTTCCATTAACCGGTCAATTTCTTCTTTCTGTTCAACCACCGTACCTGCATGGTGATGGTAAACAAGGTACATGCCATTTTCACGACAAATTTCCCCTGCTTTATTTAATCCTTCAACCATGTATTTCCACCCGTCCTCGTCTAAACGGATAACCTCAGTTTCATCTTGACCTCTTCTTGGGTCCTGATTGAGAATGGATCCGCCAATTTCTGCGGTACTCACTACTTTACAACCAAATTGTTTCAAAAATTCTACATGATCACGATACGCTTGTAATTCATTTTTATGATTCTTTAAATCAGAAAAAAATACTGATTTCCATTGAGTAGTTAATTGAAGGTCATGACTTGATAAAGCTCCTTTTAACTCTTCTGCATCTTTTGGAAATTTTCTACTTACTTCTGTGCCTTTAAAGCCAAGGGATGCTATCTCGGACATAACCTGCTCGTAAGAATAATGATCACCGTGTTCTAAAACATCTTCTCCAACCCAATTGATAGGGTGAATTCCTAAATTGAATGGAAAGTTTCCCATTGTTAGTGCCTCCTCTTTTATTGTAGTATTCATTAAAAATAAGTGAGCAATAGTTCTCTCTATGTTTCTAGACGTTAGAAATTTTAAAAGTTTCATAGTTATTAACCAAAAAACTTAAGCGCTTAACCTAATGGTTACTATTAATCGAATTTTAAACTATTTAAATTGATAATGCAATTAAATTTATTGATTAATTGTATATTTTCTGATAAAAAAATTAATACTACGAAAAAAAGTTAACAGAAACCCCTTTCAAAAAAACTTTTTTTAGACTATAATGAAACCAAGTAGTAAAGGGCTTAATCAAAAAGGTAGTTCCAAAGCGATTTGATAATTAGATTAATGTTTAGGTGGTGGCTTTAATTGGGAGAAAAAATTACAATAGGGATTATTGGAGCAGGAAGAATTGGACGATTGCATGCAGAAAATCTCATGCATATTCCAAAAGTCAGAATCAAGGCAATTTCTGATATTTTTATAGAAAATGTAAAAGAATGGGCCCATCAAATTGGGATTGAAGATGTAACTACAAATTACCATGATATTTTAAATGACCCGGAAATTGATGCAGTCTTGGTTTGTTCCCCAACAAGCACACATATCACGATTATTTGTGAAGCTGCGAGAGCTGGAAAACATATTTTTTGTGAAAAACCTATTAGTTTTTCGATTGAAGAAACAAAAGAAGCACTTGAAGTGGTAAAAGAAGCTGGAGTAAAGCTACAGGTTGGATTTAACCGACGTTTTGATCCAAACTTCAAAAAAGTGCATGATACTGTAAGGGAAGATGTAATTGGAGAAGTTCATATTGTAAAAATCACATCGCGTGATCCTGAACCTCCTTCCGCAGAGTATATTAAGAACTCTGGAGGCTTGTTTTTCGACATGGCTATTCATGACTATGATATGGCTCGTTACGTAACAGGTAGCGAGGTCGAAGAGGTTTATGTTCAAGCCGCAAATTTAGTAGATCCCGTCATTGGGGAACTGGGTGATATAGATACTGCTTTTACTGTATTAAAGTTTGAAAACGGGGCCATCGGTGTTATTGATAACAGTCGAAAAGCTGTATATGGTTATGACCAGCGCCTTGAAGTGTTTGGATCAAAAGGAAGTGTAACAGCTCAAAATGAACATCCAACAAATGTAGAGATTAGCACAGCAGATGGGGTTTTTAAAGATACATTAAAACATTTCTTTTTAGATCGTTATAAAGATGCTTATATTAACGAAACACATGCATTTATTGATTCAGTATTATATGATAAACCACTTGTTTGCAGAGGAAATGATGGGTTGCAAGCTGAATTAATCGCAAAAGCAGCAAAAGAATCTTTTGAAACAAAGAAACCAGTAAAAATCAAAAGAGAAAAATAAGGTATATGTTAGTCAAGTAATTTTTTTTACGGGAAGATTAAGCGCTTTATCTTTTGTGTCTATGAACTAATTATGGTTATAACTTTTATTTTAATAAATTCGAAACTTATCTTCATCATTATTAAGGAGGAAACCAATGAGTACATTACTTGATCAAGAAAAAGTGACAGTATTAAAACAAAAAGCCATTGAAACAAGAAAACTCATCCTTGAAACTATTCACCATGCGGGAGCGGGTCATGTTGGTGGGCCAATGTCTGCTGTTGAAGTGTTAGTTAGCTTGTATTTTGAAGAAATGAATATTAATCCGGAAGACCCGCAGTCAGATAATCGTGATCGTTTTGTCTTATCAAAAGGACATTCAGCTATTGCCTTATATACGGTGCTTGCACAGCGTGGTTATTTCCCAATTGAAGAATTAAAAACATTTGATGAGATTGACTCTCGCTTGCAAGGACATCCAGATATGAAAATTTTGCCTGGTGTTGACATGTCAACAGGTTCATTAGGGCAGGGAATCTCTGCAGCAGTCGGGATGGCACTTGGCGGAAAATTACGTAATAAAACTTTTCGTACTTATTGCATGATTGGTGATGGAGAATCACAAGAAGGGCAAGTATGGGAGGCGGCAGATGTTGCAGCGAAGTATCATCTGGATAATCTGGTTGTTATTATGGACTACAACAAACTTCAACAATATGGCTGGGCCGGATCAGTAACAGAGCGAGAAAACCCTGTATTTTCTCCGGAAAAGCGTTGGGAAGCATTTGGCTGGAATGTCATCAGTGTCGATGGTCATGATGTTCAACAAGTCATTAAAGCTTTTGGAGAAGCGAAAGAAGTAAAAGGTAAGCCTACTATTATCATTGCCAATACGATTAAAGGAAAAGGTGTAAGTTTCATGGAAAATTCTTACTCATGGCATGCGCGTGTACCAAATGCTGAAGAGTTAGAAGCAGCAATTAAAGAAATTGAAATGGGGGTTTAATAGATGGGAAACGTAAAAACGGTTGAAAAGGCAGCGATGCGTGACGAATTTGGTGCAACATTACTTAAATTTTCACAAATTGATCCAAGGGTGTATGCTTTAGACGGTGATTTAGCAACTTCAACAAAAGTAGATGGTGTTGCAGAAAAAAACGCACCAAAGTTTTTGCAAATGGGAATCGCGGAGCAAAATATGATGAGTGTTGCAGCAGGACTGGCAACAACTGGCTTGCAACCATGGGCAACAACTTTTGCGGCGTTTCTCTCAAAACGTTCCATCGACCAAATTCAAGTGCAAATCGCTCAACCAAATCTGGACGTTAAAATGATTGGTGCGTACAGTGGGCTTTTAACGGGCTTAACAGGCAAGACGCATCAAGCCCTAGAAGATATTGCGATTTTCCGAAGTCTTGCCAACATGGTTGTACTGGCACCAGCTGACAGTGTAGAAACAAAGAAAATGATGGAATTTGCAAAGGATCATTATGGACCTGTTTATATCCGCCTTGCAAGGGATCCGCTTCCACTAGTTTTTTCGGAGGATTACAAGTTTGAACTTGGGAAAGCGGTAAAAGTAAGAGAGGGGAAAGATGTAACAATCATCTCAACAGGCACGCAAACAGGCCGATCTCTTGAAGCAGCGGAAAAGCTTGCTGAAGAAGGAATCGACGCAGCTGTTTTGCATATGCCATCCATTAAACCGCTTGATAAGGAAGCCATCATTAAAGCGGCCGAGGAAACAGGAGCCATCGTAACATCAGAAGAACACAGTATTTATGGGGGTCTAGGAAGTGCAGTTGCGGAAGTCCTTGTAGAAGAAAAGCCAGTGCCGATGCTTCGAGTTGGTGTTAAAGACCGTAACTCAGAGTCTGGACCGAACGAGGCACTTCTTCAAAAATATGAAATATCATCAGATCACATTGCAGCTCGTGTAAGAGAGGTCTTAAAGAAGAAGTGATATATACATTTTGCACTAGAGGAATTATTTTAGCACTTGATTAAGCGCTTAAACTATTTCCTCTAGGAGCTGAGAGTAATTGGAGGGATATAAGATGGTACAGCTAATTGAAAAGCAAAAACTATTTGTTAATGGTGAATGGGTAGAAACAGATGATACGTATAAAATCTATAATAAATACACTGGAGAGGTTTTTTCAGAGGTTCCTAAGGCAAGTTCAGAGCTTGTTGACAAAGTAGTGGAAGCAGCGGTGTATGCTTATAAAAATGTTCCATTTACACCTGAACACCGTCACTCTGTATTATTACGTGTAGCAGAATTACTTAAACAAAATCGTAATGATTTAGCAGAGACGATTGCGCAAGAAGGTGGTAAGCCAATCACAGATGCAAATTTGGAAGTAAATCGCTCTATAGCGACCTTTGAAATGGCAGCTGATGAAGCAAAAAAACTAGTGGGGGAAATCATCCCAAATTACAATGCTCAAGGTCGCTTCCTATATACAGTGAAAAAACCTGTTGGTGTTGTTGCCGCAATTACACCATTTAACTTCCCTTTAAATCTTGTAGTTCATAAAGTAGCTCCTGCACTTGCGGCGGGAAATCCAGTAATTATAAAACCTGCATCTGATACAGCTACGACTGCTTTAAAATTATGTAAGCTTTTAGAAACAGCAGGTGTTCCAAAAGGTTATGTACAATGTGTAACAGGTGGTGGGAGTACGGTAGGTGAACAGCTGTTAAACGACCAGCGCATTGCACATTACACATTTACAGGTTCACCAGGTGTGGGGAAACATATACAAAGAACGATTGGTTTGCGTAAAGCGACATTAGAGCTTGGCTCTAATTCTGCAACAATAGTTCATCATGATGGAGATATTGAACAAGCGGCGGCTAAATTGGCGAAAATGTCATTTGCAAATGCAGGACAAATCTGTATTTCCGTTCAGCGTATTTTTGTTCAAAGATCAGTAGAAGAGCGTTTCATGGAAGTTTTTCTCCAACATGTGGCAGAACTTAAAGTTGGTGATCCACTTAATCCTGAAACAAATGTTGGACCGATGATTAGTGAAAAAGAAGCAATCCGAATTGAAGAGTGGGTAAATGAGGCTAAGGAGGCAGGTGCCATTGTTGTAATAGGTGGTAAGCGAAATGGTAACATATACTCCCCAACTGTTCTCACCAACGTGGCGAAAGGCATGAAGGTTGTGGATGAGGAAGTATTTGCACCAGTTGTATCCGTCACAGTCTATGACACTATTGAAGAAGCAATTGAATTGGTTAATGACTCTAAATATGGGCTACAAGCAGGGATATATACAAAAGACTTAAATTTATCTTTTAAAATTCCTTACTTGCTTGAAGTTGGGGGAGTTATTGTTAACGATACATGTTGCTTCCGGACGGACCAAATGCCGTACGGTGGTGTAAAAGAAAGTGGAAATGGCAAGGAAGGGCCAGCTTACGCAATTCAGGAATTAGTTGAAACAGTTACAGTTGTGGTAAATATAGAAGGTTAATTCGTTAACCGTTTGATGTGAGTAAAAAACATATTATTTATGATAAGAGTCATATACCAGAGTAAGTTATAACATTAGAAAGTGACTGAAAGAAGATTCATTGTAGCTCTTACAATGAATCTTCCTGTATAGAAAAAGATTCAAAGGGCGTTAAGGTGTTAAAGAAGGTAGCTGCACAGGATAAACGTTTTTAATTTGAGTTTACGTACTTTCCCTGTTATCTGAAATTTTGTACAATCTAGAAAGCTTGCAGCCATAAGAGATAAAGGATGTAAACAAACAAAAGTATTGTTGCGTTGGGTCAATCTATAAATAAGTTCGGCAAATTCCCATTTAAAAAAACTTTGTTCTTTTAACTTTGTAACATTAAAATGCTATAATACAAAGTAAATGAAGTTTACGAAGTGAGGAATAGAACATGAAACCAACAATTTATGATGTAGCCAATGCAGCAGGAGTTTCAATTGCAACCGTTTCCATGGTTATTAATAATACTGGTCGGATAAGTACCAGAACAAGAAATAAAGTATTAAAAGTAATGGATGAATTAAAGTATTATCCAAGTGCTGCTGCATCAACTCTTACAGGGAAAAGTACACGCACCCTTGGATTATTAATGCCTAATATTGCGAATCCCTTCTATTCAGAGTTAGCACGAAACATGGAGGATCGAGCGGATGAACTAGGGTATAGTGTTATAGTATGTAGTACGGATTATAAGGAAGAAAGGGAACAAAAGTACGTTTCTTTATTCCTACGAAAGCAGGTTGATGGATTTATTATAACTTCAGGGTTCAATAATGTTGGTTTAATAAAAGAATTAATAGACCAACAGATTCCTATTATATTGGTTGCTTATAATATAAGCCAATTTTCTCTTAATACGGTTTCGGTTGATGATTATATAGGAGGATATCAAGCGACGGCTCATCTAGCTGAACTAGGTCATCAGCGTATTGCAGTAATTACAGAAACTGTCCAAAGTAGTGTCGATCGGATTCGTGGGTATCATAATGCACTTAAAGATTACGAATTGGTTTATGATGAGGACCTTTGCATAGAAATAGCAGCTACAGTAGCAAATGGTGAAAAAGCAACTGAACAATTTTTAAAGTTAAAAGAACCTCCTACTGCTATCTTTGCTTTTAATGATATTTTAGCACTTGGTGCTATGGAGGCTGTACGTAAACGAGGTCTTTCGATTCCTGAAGATATATCCATTATTGGTTTTGATGACACACTTTTAGCTAGTTATTCTAATCCTCCTTTAACAACTATAGCACAACCACTTGAGGATATTGGGGATCAAGCAATTGATTTAATTGTTGCAGAAATCGAAGGGAAAAAAAGAGCGGCACAGCGTATTATGTTGCTACCAGAGCTTGTTGTACGAAAGTCAACAGGACCTCTAAAAAAGTGAATAAGGGAACATAAATCTCAAGGATTTCTTCTATATAATAAACTTACATTTTAATTTCAAATAGAATAATGTGTTTGGGTAACTTTGATTATTTAAAGTTGAGGTGAGGAGGGGGAATGTGACAGTTACCATCTATGATGTTGCAAAAACAGCCGGGGTTTCAATTGCAACTGTTTCCAAGGTTCTTAATAATACAGGGAGAATTAGCGAGAAGACTAGACAAAATGTATTGCGTGTAACGAAGAATTTGAATTATCAACCAAATCTAATGGCTTCCGCACTTATGGGAAAAAAAACAAAGACAATTGGTTTATTGATTCCGGACCTAGCAAACCCATTTTTTTCTGAACTTGCAAGAAACATTGAAGATAGCGCGCAGGAACTGGGATACAATTTAATTATTTGTAGTACAGATTACTTGTCAGAGAAAGAAACCAAATATATATCACTCTTAAGACAAAAAAATGTGGATGGTTTTATTCTAGCCTCTGGATTTGAGGATTTAAAGAAGGTAGAGGATTTAATAAAAGAAGAAATTCCTGTATCAATCGTTGCACGTGATTTTCCAACGGTTCCTGTAAATACAGTGGCAATTGATGACTTTGTGGGTGGATATCGAGCAACTTCATATTTAATAGGTTTGGGTCATGAAAATATCGGAATAATAGCACGCGATGTTTGGAGCAACAGGGAAAGAGTAAGAGGGTATAAACAGGCTTTAGAAGAAAATAATTTAAAAGCACCAAGTTATTTTGAATACGCTCAGGAGTCAAATATAGCTTGGGGGAAAAGAATTACAAAGAAGTATTTGAACAATAATAATGTGCCAACTGCTATCTTTGCATGTAATGATCTACTTACGATTGGAGCAATTCAAGCCGCAAAAGAGAACGGACTTTTAGTTCCAGAGCAATTATCCGTTGTTGGTTTTGATGACACTGCGATTGCCAGTGTTATAGATCCGCCATTAACAACTATTGCTCAGCCTATACAAGTTATGGGTAGGGAAATCATGAAGTTAATGATAGATATGATTGAAAATAAGAAGAAAGACAAAATACGAATTACATTAATGCCTGAATTAATTGAAAGAAAATCTACTGCCAAGATAACAAGAGAAGTGATTCATAGAGGAATTTTTTAGAGTGGAGTGCAGCAAAATTCATTAGAATCTCCAATATTTTTTTACCAATTCATTAAAGCGCTTAACCAAAAAATGCTGCATATGGATTTCCTAGCTATACTTGATCAAATAATTTGAAATTAATAGCGAAAGGAGAATAAAAATGAATGGTCATTGTTTGATAGTTCAATCTGGAGGTCCAACGGCTGTTATTAATAATTCCTTAATTGGAATTGTAGATGAGGCTCTTAAATCATCTTTTACAGGGGAAATTTATGGGGCGGTTGGAGGGTTGCATGGACTACTTAATGGATGCTTTTTAAATTTACATCACTTGTCAACAGAGGAGCGTTATCGTTTACGTTGGACCCCTGGTGCTGCACTTGGATCATGGCGTTACAAGCTAACGTTAAATGATATAGAGAAAATTGTAGAAATATTGAAAAAGGCAGATATTCGATATTTCTTTTTTATTGGTGGAAATGGGTCAATGAATGTAGCACGAATGGTTGATGAACAAGCAAAAAAAATTGGGTATGAATTAAAAGTGATCGGAGTCCCTAAATCAATAGACAATGATTTAATAGGAACGGATCACTCACCGGGATTTGGAAGTGCTGCAAAGTTTTTGGCTACATGTATGCTTGATATTAAGATGGATATGAAAAGTTATATGGCAAGCAATCGTATTACAATTATAGAAACAATGGGGCGTCATGCAGGATGGTTAGCGGGGGCTTGTTCATTGGTAGAAGGTATAAACGATAATTGTGAACATCTAATCTATATTCCAGAAATTCCATTTGATATGAACTCCTTTTTAAAGAAAATGCAATCTTTAAATGACAAAAAGAGAAGTGCCATTGTAGTGGTATCTGAAGGGATTCGTGATGACAAAGGTCAAGTGATTTCAGAAAATAACCTTGATCAAGACATCTTGGGACGTCCAAAGCTTGGTGGGGTTTCATCATACTTAAAAGAAGTCATAGAAGAAGAAACAGGAATGCAAGCCCGATATATTTTGCCAAGTACTTGGCAACGCAGCAGTATGTTATTTGCAGCAGGAACAGATGTGATGGAAGCATATAAAGTTGGACAAAAAGCATGGTGTTTTGCAATGAAAAATTATTCGGGAGTTATGATCGGATTGAAACGGAACAATGAGACAAATGAATATCAAATTTCATATGAAGCAGTATTATTAGAGCAGGTTGCGGGAAAAGAACGATTTGTTCCAAGAGATTGGTATGATCAAGATAAATTTTCAATGTCTACAGAATTTAAAGAGTATGTTCGCCCTATTATTCAGGGGGAAATGGTACTGCCAATGCAGAACGGGCTCCCTGTTTACGGTCATGTTATATAAAAAGGTCGATCATTAAGAATAATATGGCATGCCTATATAAATGATGTTAAACAATTAGATTTGGTTTATATATTATTTAGCGGAAGGAGAGTTGAAATAGTGAAGAAACTAGCCGTCATTTTTGATATGGATGGTGTAATTGTAGATAGCGAGCCAATTTATAGAAGTTTGAATGAGGAGATATTTAAGGAACTGAAGATACAGGTAGACGAGACTACTAAACTTAGTTTTATGGGCGGAACAACTAAACGAAAATGGACGATATTAAAAGAAAAATTTTTATTATCGCAAAGTGTAGAAGAGCTAATTCACTTACAAAACAGTATCTTTTCACAAAAAGGGTGGGATTTTAAACAAATTTTGTTTTCTGAAGCCATTCCCCTTTTAAAATCCCTAAAAGATCAGGGTATTCCTACTGTGTTAGCAACTTCTTCTGACAAGACGAGAGTACAAGCCGTGTTAGACCAATGTGAATTAAGATCGTATTTTAACGAGATTGTATGCGGAGTAGACTTTGAAAGAGGAAAACCTAATCCCGATATTTTTCTCCATGCTGCAGAAAAACTAGGGATTTCAGCGACCAACTGTGTAGTTATAGAAGATTCCTACAATGGTTTAACAGCTGCTAAAAGAGCCAATATGTATTGTATTGGTGTAAGGCATAAACTAATAAACATGGATTTATCGCAGGCAGATAGGATTGTGGATTCCTTATCAGAGGTACAAGTAGCAGAATTAAAGGGGCTCTTTTGAGGCTTTTCATGGTTTTTCTAATAATAAAGGTGCCTGAAACTAATATAGTTGCTTAAAAATGGATCAATTAAGTAGAGTTTAGCATTAATGGGAAAGTGGTGAGGTTCATGATTTTAAAATCTGCTCTAGATATAAGTAATAGCATAGAGGAAGATCGTCAGAATATGTATGAATTAGTAAAGAATAAAGGCATCTCCCATTCGGAAGTTATAAAAATCAGCCAACAATTGGACAGGAAAATTGCTATGTTACAAAAAATAATCTATGAACTTCATCCTTGCCATCAGAAAACTCTCCTTATTCCACATAGGAATTCTAGTGAGGATTGGTCATTAGAATGTGGCTGAAATGGTTAAAATCCAATTTTAATAAATCCCAATAAAGAAGAGTCTGATAAGTTTGATTAGAAAAGGACAGGTTTCAAAATGGGGCTTCTCTCAGAAATCAAAAAGTCCACATTTACCAAAAGAGGAGAATAGGATCAAAATAAAATACAAGTAGCAAGGTTAATCTATCATAAATTTTCTTCCTTTTTTATTGTGATTGAGAAATTTATTAACGGGAGAGAAATTATATGCCAACTTTACGTGAAGAATCATTAAAAATGCATAAAGAAAAGCGAGGAAAGCTTGGTGTTCATTCGAAGGTTCCAGTACAAGATGCAAAAGATTTAAGTCTTGCTTATTCACCTGGTGTTGCAGAGCCTTGTCTGGTCATTCATGAAGATGAAAGTAAAGTGTATGATTACACAATGAAGGGTAATCTTGTTGCTGTTGTCTCTGATGGAACAGCCGTACTTGGTCTTGGAAATATTGGACCGCGTGCAGCTATGCCCGTAATGGAAGGTAAAGCCTTGTTATTCAAATCATTTGCAGATGTCGATTCATTTCCGATTTGTCTGGATACAACCGACCCAGATAAAATTGTGGAGGTGGTCCAATTATTGGAGCCGACTTTTGGTGGAGTGAACCTAGAAGACATTGCTGCACCACAATGTTTTGAAATTGAAGATCGCTTACGAAAGTCTTGCAAGATCCCCATTTTTCATGACGATCAGCACGGGACAGCCATTGTAACGGCTGCTGGGTTAATCAATGCTCTTAAGCTTGCTAACAAGAAAATCGAAGATATTCGCGTTGTGGTAAATGGAGCTGGCGCAGCAGGTGTGGCAATTGTAAAGCTCTTGCTTCATATGAGCGTAAAAGATGTGATCTTATGCGATACAAAAGGGATCATTTATGAAGGGCGTCCTGTTGGAATGAATCCATTCAAAGAAGAAATGGCCCGGATTACCAACGATGAGGACAAAAAAGGGACAGTAGCAGATGCCCTTATGGGAGCTGACGTGTTTGTCGGGGTTTCGGCTGCAGGTGCTGTCACCCAAGAGATGGTTCGTTCTATGAACCAAGATCCTATCATTTTTGCCATGGCCAACCCAATACCCGAAATTATGCCTGAAGAGGCAAAAGAAGCAGGGGCACTGGTGGTAGGGACAGGCAGATCTGATTTTCCAAATCAAGTTAATAACGTACTGGCCTTCCCGGGCATCTTCCGTGGTGCGTTAGACGTTCGGGCAAAAGAAATTAATGAAAAAATGAAACTGGCAGCTGTTTATGCTATTACTGAGTTGATTTCGGAGGAAGACCTTCATGCCGAGTATGTAATTCCGAATCCGTTTGACCGGAGAGTGGCGGCATATGTAGCGGCAGCTGTTGCCAATGCTGCGATGGAAACAGGTGTTTCACAACAGAATGTTAATACAGAAGAAATTAAAGATAGCTTACTGGCGCTCACTGAAGACAAAAAAGTCTTATTATAAAATAGACAACAGTAACGGATATACATCTTTTTCATTAGATTAGTAGTAGAAGTATGTCTAAGGTTTATAGACTTGTTGTATTAGACTCTACTTTTTGCACCAAAACTGTAGAATACAAGGAAGAAGAGGAAGATGAATAATGAAAAAGACATGGATGATTACGACAGTTTGTCTGATTTTTCTTTCTGTCCTAATAGGTTTTGCAGTAAAGTTTCTTAGAGAAGATGATAGGCCTAAGGTTGTTGTGGTTTTGAAATCATTAAATGCAGAATATTGGGAAATATTTGACGAAGGTGTAAAAAAAGGGTTTGAGGATTTTAATATAGATGGCAGAGTACTGGCACCTGATTCTGAATATCGAATCACACAACAGACTAATATATTAAAAGACGTTTTGAAGCAAAATCCAGATGCCCTTATTGTTGCTACAAGCCATCCATCTGCTGTCATTCCTATATTGACGGAATATCATAAAAAACATATTCCTGTGTTGATCGCCGACACAGACGTTGGTTGGAAAGACCAAACGTCTTATATTGGGACCAATAATCCTCTATTAGGAAAAGTAGGGGGAGAGCTATTAGCTTCGATGCTGTATCCCGGAGACCAAGTGGCCCTCATTAGTAATGAATCAGCGAGTGGTAGAGTCGCGAGAGAGCGGATACAAGGCGCAAAAGAAGCCTTAGAAACTGTTGGAATTGAAATTGTTAAGGAACAGCAGAGGGGTGGTGATTTCGGAAATGGAAACTCAGTAATGGAAACTCTTTTACAGAATCATCCTGATATCAAAGGTGTATATGCCACCACTGACAATTTGGCACTAGATGCGTTAAAAGTAATAGAGGAAAAAGGGTTAGAGATTCCCGTTGTTGGAGCGGACGGTGTTACAAAAATGATGGAGTACATTGAAAGTGGAATATTGAACGCTACTGTGGCGCAGAACCCTTATGATATGGGCTATATAAGCGTTGAACAAGCATTAAAAGCCATTAAGGGAGAAAATGTAGAAAAAAGGGTCGATAGTGGGGTTGATATCATAACTGAGGATAATGCTCAGGATAAATTAGAATTTCTAGAAAAAACATTAAATTAGGGGGATTCTAGTTTAAAGATAGTAAACCAGTAAAATAAAGTAGAGGATAGGAGAAAGAAAAATGAAAGTAGCTATTGCATCTGATCATGGTGGCATGAATATTCGTAAAGAAATCATCTCATTGATGGAAGAGATGGATATTGAGTATGTAGATTTAGGTTGTGAGTGTAGCACCTCTGTTGACTATCCAGATTACGCAATTCCAGTAGCTGAGAAGGTAGCAAGTGGTGAAGTAAACCGTGGTATTTTAATTTGCGGAACAGGCATTGGAATGAGCATTGCAGCCAACAAAGTAAAAGGAATTCGCTGTGCACTTGTGCATGATATGTTTAGTGCTAAGGCAACGAGAGAACATAACGATACAAACATATTAGCTATGGGAGAGCGTGTCATTGGTCCGGGATTAGCTCGTGATATTGCAAAAATATGGTTAACAACACCTTTTGAAGGCGGTAGACACGAAGCTCGTGTCAATAAAGTAACAACATATGAAGCGACTCATGAGTTAAATAATGACGTATGCTATGCAAGAAAGGAAAACGGACATGAATCAGGGTCTCGTGAAATAAAAATGAAATTTAATAAGTTTGTCAATAGTTATGAATGCAGTTTGGGAAGAACTAATAGGGTTTATATGCCCTGTTACCCATATATTTTCTAATGAAGAACTAATTAGATCTGAATTAGCTTTACAATCAAGTGTCTTTAAAAAGGTATTAATAAAGTATTGGTGATTGTTATTATAATCTATGTAAAGTCCGTATATAAGTTATACACGACATATATAATTGATTTACATAATGATCCTTACAGGAAATAAAAAGTTTAGATCTACTTTACTTATTAAGGAGGATATTAATATGGCTTTAACTTCAATGAAAGAGATGTTAAACAAGGCGTTAGTAGAAGGGTATGCGGTTGGCCAGTTCAACATCAATAACTTGGAATGGACACAGGCTATTTTAACTGCAGCTCAAGAAGAAAAATCTCCAGTTATCCTCGGTGTATCTGAGGGGGCGGCTCGTTATGTGGGCGGATTTAAAGTCGTAACAGCGATGGTGAAAGCTCTTATCGAGGAAATGAAGATTACTGTTCCTGTCGCCATCCATTTAGACCACGGTTCTAGTTTTGAAAAATGTAAAGCTGCCATTGAAGCTGGGTTTACATCAGTGATGATTGATGCTTCTCACCATCCATTCAAAGAAAATGTGGAAATTACCAAAAAGGTAGTGGAATATGCCCATGAGCGTGGGGTATCTGTTGAAGCTGAGTTGGGTACTGTTGGCGGACAAGAAGATGATGTGATTGCAGAGGGCGTTATCTACGCAGATCCACAAGAATGTGAAGAGTTAGTGAAGCTTACTGGTATTGATTGTTTGGCACCTGCGTTAGGTTCTGTTCATGGACCTTACAAAGGGGAACCGAACTTAGGATTCGAAGAAATGGAACAAATTTGTAAAACAACCGGTTTACCTCTTGTTTTACACGGTGGTACGGGCATCCCAACGGATCAAATTCAAAAGTCCATCTCGTTAGGAACGGCTAAAATCAATGTAAATACAGAAAATCAAATTTCATTTACAAAAGTAGTGCGTGAAGTATTAAATGCAGACTCTGATGTATATGATCCACGCAAATTTATAGGCCCAGGTCGTGAGGCGATTAAAGAAACCGTTATTGGCAAAATTCGTGAATTTGGTTCTTCAAACAAAGCGTAACAGTAACATCTAAAGAACATTCGTTTTTATATGGTGTTCCTTTCAATATTCAGATAAAGGATGGGCATTGATGTCTGTCCTATCTCATTCCTCGGTTTAAGTAACCTCTTCTTATTGTTAGTATGTTCGTTTTACTGAAGGCATGGGATGAAGAAAGTGGAGGTATTAAAAAATGGTTAAAATAGCACCTTCTATCCTGTCTGCGGATTTTGCTAGACTAGCAGATGAAATTAAAGAGGTAGAGGCAGGGGGAGCAGATTATATTCATGTTGATGTGATGGACGGCCACTTTGTGCCGAATATCACCATTGGTCCACTTATCGTAGAAGCGATACGTCCTGTCACAACATTACCGTTAGATGTTCATCTAATGATTGAAAATCCTGATCAATATATTCCTTCATTTGTAAGAGCTGGCGCAGACATTATTTCTGTTCATGTTGAGGCTTGCTCCCATTTACATCGTACCATTCAGTTAATTAAACAACATGGCGCCAAAGCAGGTGTTGTATTAAATCCTGCTACACCGATTGACCAAGTCAAACACATTCTTGATGATATTGATTTAATTCTATTGATGACAGTGAATCCTGGATTTGGCGGGCAAGAGTTTATTAATAGTGTATTGCCAAAAATTGAACAAATTTCACAGATGATTGAAATTCGTGGGTTATCAATTGAAATTGAGGTAGACGGTGGGATTAATGCAGACACGGCTAAATTATGTGTCGAAGCAGGAGCAAATGTACTAGTAGCTGGCTCAGCTATTTATAATCAAGCTGACCGAAAAGCTGCGATTGAAACTATTAAAAGAGCATTATAATAAGAGGGTAACTAAAAAGGGAAGAACAGGAAGTCTTCTTTTTAGTTACCCAAGAAATATCACTAGATTAATAAAATAATTTATTAAAAACGATATCAGAATAAAAAATAAAAAGATTTTATCAATTACATAATAAAGCGCTTTTATTATAGGAAGATGTTTTTTTACATATTTAGAAGATTTAATATATCAATTTATTCTAACGAAAAAAACAATAATCATTAGAGCGTATGTTAATAATCCTTTAGATAAATGGTTTCAATTTTAGACAAAACACAATGAAGTTAGGGGATGGGAAACAGTGGAAAAAGTCGGCTATGCTATTTGTATAAATTGTGGGTGTAATGAATCTTCGATAGAAATTTACCGATGTCCAAGTTGTAGAAAGTGGTGTTGTAGAAAATGTACTCAGGATTTTATAAAAGTTTGTCCCGATGTAGAATGTGGAATAGGAAATCTTGAGCACAGAGGTTACATTCAACCTTTTGACGAGGCAGAGGAGACACTCTTAAGATGAGTGTCTTTTTTGCGTGTTTAGTTTGAGGTTATTGTTCTAGGGTCACTTAAATCGTTTCGTTCAAGTTTAGGTATGATATCTGTGTTTGCCGGCTTGGCCATTTGCTGAAACTCATACGAGGTTGACTGGTGTTTTTTTGATAAGATTTCCATGTATTACAAATACTATTTGAAAGACCATTTTTAGAAGGTGGTAAAGGTGTTCAAATCATTTCGCTTTTCAAGCAAAACTCAATCGGAAAAAGCATCTGTCCAACCAACAGCAGGACAGATTTGTGAGCATCATACAATTAAGAAAAGTATTGAAACAAATATTGCTGCATTAAAGAACCTGCTTGGGAAGAATGATGACGTTGTTTTCAGGGAATTTGAAACGTTTATCGAGAGGCCGACCAAAGTCTTTCTTTGTTACATATCCACACTTTCAAATAGCGAATACATTAACCAGTATGTTGCAAAGCCTTTATTAGAGGCGAATTTTACGAATAATCATAAGTCCGTTTCAACAGAGAATCTGCTTCAAGTTGTAAAAAACCATGTGTTGGATGTTGGAAGTCTGACAGAAGTCTCATCAGTAGACGATGTGTTAACCCACATTTTGTCCGGTCAGGCTGCACTGTTTATTGATGGGTATGATACAGTGCTTACCATCGAAGCACAAGGATTTGAAGCAAGAAATGTCACAGAACCTGACACCGAATCAGTTGTAAGGGGACCACGAGAAGGATTTACTGAAAATATTGAAGTTAATACCGGGTTGATTCGAAGAAAAATTATTAATTCAAATTTAATATTCGAGAAGCTTACACTTGGAAAGCAGACAAAAACGAAGATTCGAATTGCCTATATAGAAGGCATTGCAAATGAGAAAATCGTTGAAGAAGTGAAAAGACGATTACAAAATATCAATATTGATGCCATTTTAGAGTCAGGCTATATCGAACAGTTGATTGAAGACCATCCTAATTCGATTTTTCCTACAGTAGGGAACAGTGAAAAGCCCGATATTATTGCGGCGAAACTATTAGAAGGAAGAGTCGCCATCTTATGTAATGGTACTCCATTTGTGTTGACGGTTCCTCATCTTTTTATTGAGAATTTACAGGTTAGTGAAGATTATTATTCACGTCCGTATTTTGCATCCATGATTAGATTATTAAGGCTTTTGGCCTTATTTCTTACGGTCACGACACCGGCGTTTTATGTAGCGCTTACCAGTTACCATCATGCGATGATTCCCACTGTTTTGTTAACAACTATGGCAGCGTCTGAAGAGCCTGTTCCTTTCCCTGTTTTAGTGGAGACCTTATTAATTGGTACCGCTTTTGAATTGCTGAGGGAAGCAGGAGTTAGATTGCCAAGGCCGGTTGGCTCGGCGATTTCGATTGTGGGTGCCTTAATTATTGGCGAAGGAGCTGTTCAAGCAGGGATTGTCAGTGCTCCGATGGTCATCGCGATGGCATTAACAGGTATTTCTAGTTTTATTACTCCTGCGATTAATGATGCTGTTGTGATATCGAGGCTATTTTTTGTCATACTAGCTGGCGTTCTAGGGTTATACGGTGTTTTAATCGGTTTCTTACTTATTCTTGCTCATATGTGTTCCTTGCGCTCTTTTGGTGCCCCATATTTAGCTCCTCATGCACCAATTATCTTGAGGGAATGGAGAGATACCTTAATAAGGGCTCCGCTTTGGAAAATGAACTTAAGGCCGCAATCGATTAATTGGGATAGATCTGAGCGTCAGGGCTTTAATCAAATGCCGCAGCCCCCAAGGCAGGATAATGGAAGTGAAGAAAGTTGAAACGTGTTGTTTTCTGTATATGCTGCTTATTTCTGTTAGTAGGATGTTGGGATAGAAGAGAGTTAAAAGAACTTGGAATCGTTGTTGCAATTGGAATAGATAAAGATCCAGACACAGGTGATATTGTTTTTACATCGCAAGTATTGAATCCCTCCGCATTAAAACCCGAAGGCGGAGGGACAGAAGCTCCTGTTACATTAATTACGACGAAAGGGGATACCGTTTTTAAAGCGATTCGAAATGCCCAGCAGGAGTTTGATCGCAAAAACTTTTATGCCCATAATAAAGTGGTTGTCATTGGCGAGCACCTGGCAAGAGAAGGGATACTGCCTGTTCTTGATGGAATTACAAGAGGAAGAGAAGCGAGGGGATATGTATGGCTTTGTGTTACAAAAGATCGGCAAGCGAAAGATATACTTGGCGTGAAAAAGCATGGGGTTGAAAATGTACAGGCAAATTACTTAGAGCGTATTCTTGAAAACCAACAATTCAATTTTGACACAACCGTTTTACAGCTAAACGATTATTATAAAAAATCATTAAAGGGCGGTATCCATCCTGTTACCGGAGCATTAGAAATGATGGAAAAATCGAATAGTCCTGTCGAAGAAATGTCGGAGAAAACATCCCAACATGTAAAACTGTCCGGAGGGGCTGTATTTAAAGAAGACAAGTTAGTCGGATTTCTTAGTGAAACAGAAGCACGGGGGTATAATTGGATAGTTGGTGAGGTGAAAAGCGGTGTTCTTTCCCTTCCCTCTTTACTTGAAGAAGAAAAATTAGTTTCCATTGAAATTAGAGAGGCAAGTTCGAAGATCAAGCCTGAAATACAGGGAGATGAGGTTTCCTTTAACATTGAAATTGAATCGTCTGGAGCCCTTGTTGAACAACAAGGTGCAGGAGCTCTTGAAACTAGAAAAGAGCAGCTCGACTACTTAAAACGCTTAGAAAAAGAACTTGAAAAGCTTATCGAACGAGAAGTGGACAACATCATCGAAAAGGCGCAAAAAGAATTAAAAACAGATATTTTTGGTTTTGGAAGTACATTAAATAGAAAAGATCCAAAGAAATGGAATCAAGTAAAGGACCAATGGGAAGACCAATTTCAGAATGCGGGTGTAAAAGTAAGGGTTCATGCAAACATTGACACGCGGGAGCTTTTAAAAGAACCTTTGAAATCAAAAAATTAAGGTAAACTTTTCGATTTATTGAAGAGGCGTTTGATTAGATAAAAAATGGCATAATAGAGGTTTAGCAAGAGGAGGATCACGATGTATAGTGATCCCCCTATGTAAAGGATGCTTGGCACAATCCCTGCTTCGTATAATGTTTGTAAACTTAACATTGTTTTCACCTTTATCTTGTTAGTTGATTCCTTGTTTTACTTTTTAACCAAATCATGATCAGAATTAAAATGGGGATTGCCTGAAAAATGGTAACGATATAAGGTAGCCAGACTTCACCGCCGATCCAGCGTTGAAACGTGATATTTCGAAAATAGATCATAGAATACACCATTAGGCTGATTCCCATCACAATGGCAACCCATTTTTGATTGGCAGATTTAAATAATGTTGTAACCACTAATACGGCACCATAAAAGTTCAGAACGGTTTTGTAAAATCCTCCAATAAACATGATAGTAACCCCAATAATATCGAGATTTGTAAGAATGTCAGCGATATTAATATCAAAGAGGACTCTTAATAGCGGAATTTCCGATTTCGCCGCAAGCTCCGCACCTAATATCATGATGATGATTATATCAGATAGCATAAGCAATACTCCTGTAATGCCGATAACGAGTAAAGAGATTTTACGAACGGATTCTTTCTTATCCATGAAATGCCAATACATAAGGAATACAATGCTCTCTCCAAACGGAAAATTGATGACAGGCAAAACCTCTTTTAAAATGGGTTGTATTCCATTTCCTAAGACAGGAAATAATTCCTTAATCTCAAGTGATCCCGACATACTCGCTACAAGATACGTTGACAGGAGAAAGATGATTAGAACAGGCATCAAAATCTCAGCTGTTCGTGCTATCACTTCCACCCCTAAAATAACCATATAAACCACTGTAAATATAAAAACACCTAGGATGGCGAACTGGGGTGTATCTGTTAGAAACGAAGTACGAATAATTTCGCCAAATTCATAGAAGTTAAAACTGGCGTCCGAAAAAAAATACAAAGCATAAAGGAGAATTAATGGGGTTGCAAGCCATTTTCCTAACAGGCTTTGTAAAATGTCTACAAAATCTTTACCAGGGTATTGTTTTTGAATTTCGGTGTAAATCCACAGTAAACCTAAGCTGATAAGTGTAGCAAATAAAACAGCAATCCAGGCATCTTGTTTGGCCCTTATCCCTAATGCAAATAATGTTGTACTGCCAATTTCATATAATAACATTAATGACAATAATTGACTTTTAGTAATCTGTATCATAGTATTCAACCTGTATTATGTTTGATTGGTAAAGAAGAAATCTTTTTATAAGGCAGTATAGCCATAGAAGTAATATTTCATAAGTGATTCTTTTTGTCCCGAAACCTTTCTAATTTAACCATAATTGAATTTTCCATATTGAATATAAGAAAATGTTTCACAAACTCTCCATACTAATGTTAAAATAAATATTCAATTCTGTTTGAGACTCTTGTTCAATTAAATGGCCTGATTGCGGAGGAAGGTTGTTTAAGGAAAATATTTTCATTATTGGTTAAATACTACGTAAAATAAATGTCATAAACATTGTTACTTTAAGTAGGATAACTTTTTGTTCTGTTTGTAACAAAAACGAACGTTTATGTTACATAGAAAGAGCCTTGAATTCTATGAGATTCAAGTTTTTTTGATTGCTTAGATCGGATGTTATGTAAACCGAAGCTATATAAATCACATATTTTTTATTTCTTGTTAGTTTTCCATTTATTAAATATACGATGAAAAAGGTAAGTAAAACTGGCAGCTATTGAAGAAATAATCAAATTCTTCATACTGAGTAGACCGTAGTCATGATAGTAAGAAACCAGGGCAAAATTATTATGGGATCCGTATAAGGACAACTGGATTATTAACCCAACCTTTTGGCAAAGAGGGAAAAAGAAACAAAACAAAACCATATAAAATATATAATCTTTCATCCTTTTATTCTCCTTATTGATCGTTGTCATTAATTCAAATATATGCGAGGAGAAAGGATTTAATATTTCCGATAATCCTGCATTATGTTGACCTCCCTTGTTTAAGGGAGGTTTTTAAGTTGGTCTTGCTTAAACGAACGGAGGGCGTTAAATAAGAAAAAATATTAATCATTTACTGGGTTTTAGGATTAAAATTGAGAAAGAGTTATTTTTCTTGCGGAGGATTATATAATGAGCAATTATCGAGAAGGTTATTTATGTAGATGTTGCGGAAAGTATCACAATGAACTTCCAATGAGTTATGGAAGTCCTGTTCCTGATTATTGTTACGACATACCATCAGAAGAACAAGAAAGCTAAATAGAGATGAACGAAGATTGGTGCATTATTGACGATAAGTATTTTTTTATTCGTGGATGTATTGAAATTCCCGTAATAGATGAAGAGGGAGCATTTATTTGGGATGTCTGGGTTTCATTAAGCGAAGTGAATTTCGATAAAACCAACGACTATTAGGAAGTGGAAGGAAGAGAACAAGAACTAGAGCCAATGTTTGGATGGTTATCAACCTCCATTCCTTGTTATCCTGAAACAATAAATTTAAAAACGATGGTTCATACTCGTTCCGTTGGAGTACGTCCTTATATCAAGTTAGAACCAACTGAACATCCCTTAGCCATAGAACAAAGAGAAGGTATAACAATAGAGCGTATAAAGCAGATTGCAGAAGAGCTATGTGGTGAAGAGGAACAATAATAACTTTCCTTCTTTCACTAAGAAGAATCCAATTCGGAACACAATAAGAAAGGAAGATGAACTTTTTGAGATATACTTGTCCCTGTTGTGGTTTTAAAACATTAGATGAACCTTTTAGTTATCATATATGTAAAGTTTGTCATTGGGAAGATGACCCTACACAACTTGAATATCCAGCATTAGATTTAGGTCCAAATGATGGCAGCTTATGTGAAGGGCAAGCTAAAATTTTAAGAACCATACCAATTACAATTAAAGATTACGAGGATTTTTCAAGAGATGATGAATGGAGACCACTTCATTCTGATGAATGTATTAAACCTTCTAAACCTCATAAAACTGGAATGGATTATTTTAATCTTATTGGTGAAGAGCAGTTTAAATACTATTGGAAAAAGTAAGGAAGCTTGTTTCACGAACGGAGGCTTTAATGCAACAAGCATATATTCTAAATAAGGATTTATATACAAGATTCTATGCATAACTTGTATATAAATCCTTATTTTCTATACAAAAAATATACTGCCATAAATAACATCTCTTAATTGCCAAATACATTTATAAAATGAATAAAAATGTATCGAATATATAACTGGACTTCTTTTAAATTCAGTTCGTTTATGCTTTTTTAGATCATCAAAATAAATAAACCATAGGTTAAAAAGCACCAAAAGATAAAAAATGAAGTCAATGCATTCTATAAAGGAAAAGAAGGATAGAGGCATTTTGATACATCTTTAGTCATCATCTAGATCATCTACCAATCGTATGTTCGTAGAAAATTATATCATTGTAGAGTTTAATTACCACAAATTAATTAGCTATAATGAACGTAACTTAAGTAGCAATACGATCTTAAATGGAATAGGAAATCGACAAGGTACCATGTAACAATCAATTTAATAACCTATTGCCGCCCAAATTCTTATCATAGTGGGGTTTTTATCGATATAAACCAAGAAGTTTGGAGTTGGGCGGAAAAGAGGAGGAGGTGAAGGTAAATCCGTAATCAATCGATGCACCACTCCTTGACCGGTTAAAGGAAGTGAACATTCTTTTTTTATCTTAGACTCTCCATGCTTGTTTACATGTTCCATGATGATGATGACCCGTTTGGCTCCATGAACCAGGTCTATAGCTTCAGGTGCATTGGGGAATTCATCGAGACCTTAAAAGACTGATCCAACTTGATGATACCGATTTCAAAAGATGGCTATACCTCTTACACTTGGAATGCACCCAATGAATCTGGAGGAAAACGAATAATATGATTTGATTTGATTAAGATTAGCAAAAGGAAATCAATTCAGATGAATCTACCGTGGGATGGACCATCCCTGTTCTTCGCTGATCACTCTGTTTCTCTTTTGGATGTCTTTGGCTTGTTCTAAACGGTCCTGCCAGGAAGCGTCAGTCACAATAGAGCGTAGTTGTACCGCCCAATTTTGAAGATAAGCTTTACGAGCATCATCATCTAGCCGTGGAGTAGCATAGGCAACGAAGGGTTCCATCACTTCTAGTCCAATGTACTCCAACATACAACGTTGAGTCGGATACAAAACATCCTCTATCGACCCGTAGGTTCCTTCAGAAGAGAATCGTTTCCCCGAACCTCCGGTTGTTAAACACAAAATTCCCCGCTTCCCAAAGAAATAACCTTGTTCATATCGTTTCCCATCGGAATAGGCAATACCGTAAGCAAGAACTCGCTCAAACCATCCCTTCATAATGGCGGGCATTCCACCCCACCAAATAGGGAATACAAATACCATTAGGTTAGCTTTCAGTAATCGTTCCTGTTCACGGGTGAGTTCGGTTGAAAAGCCTTTATTCTTGCTTGCATAAAGCTGTTCAGTTTGATAGTGAAATCGACTTGGGTCAGCTATGGTTGTGAAATCATGTCTGCCGGCAACTGGGTTAAAACCATCAGCATATAAGTCGGACAGTTCGACCGAATGACCTAAGGCCTCTAAGGTCTCCACTGCCGTATCTTTCAGTGCCGCTGTGAAAGAAGTGGGCTCTGGGTGGGCATAAACGATTAAAACATTCATGTCAGGGTTCCTCCGTAAACAATATTTAATTTACTATAGACCGAGTACACTTCTATCGCGATGAAAGTTAAAACAGTAGTTTTCTGACATTTACTCAGACTATAGTTTAATATTATAATTATCTTATAAAGTTTCGCAATATGAATTTTAAATTTTCAAAATATGAAAGGATGAAGTGGGTGTCCCAATCATTTAAACGCGGTGTGATGATTTTAGATTTATTTTCAGCAGAACGACCGGTCCTTACGTTAGATGAGATCGCCGCTGAAGTTCAGATTTCTCCTATCACAGCCTATCGATATGTCAAAGTGTTATCTGAAGCTGGGATTCTGATATTGGACGAAAGACGAGTATATTTATCCGCCAAGATTCTTCGATTTGTGAATTTGTTTTGGCAACAAGACCATTTGGCCGCTCTTGCCAAAGAGTCGATTTCTATCCTTGCTCATGAGCTGAACGAAACGATCGCCTTGTGTAAACTGGAAGCCAATGATGTCGTTTGTATCTATGCCGTAGAAAGCTCATTGACTTTGCGTACAACGTTTTCTATTGGTGAACGCATGCCTATATACTCGGGGGCATTTTCTCGAACGATTGCAGCCTTTTTACCAGAAAGAGAGTTGAAGTCCATTATCCAACATACAAAGTGGATTCCGCATACAGAAAGTACGATCGTTGATAGTCATGAATTTCATCTGCGGCTGGATAGAATTCGGCAGGACGGTTATGACATCAGTAATGGAGAGGTGGAGTCGGGAGTAGTGGCACTTGCGGTTCCTATTCTGGTATCTGGACAGATTAAGGGCAGTTTGGGATTAGCGATACCAAGCGTTCGTTATTCACCGGACGAAACGACATCTATTATAGGTCGCATGCAAGAAGTGTCTCAACACATTTCGAAAGAGCTAGAGAAGCATGAGTTACTTAATAAATAATGCATCTGAATATAGAAATTTAAACCCGCTCTATTTTTTAGTAGCGGGTTTAAATTTTAATTTCACATATTGAAATTTTAAATTTCATATTGCAAAATTTTGAAGAAAATGGTAAGATTTTTTCGAAAAGTTAATAAACAATCCAAGGAGGTTAAAGCATGAGAAGAACGGATTTAAAGCAAAAATTGGAATTGGGTCCATGCTTTGGTACTTTTCTTAAATTGCCGCGCCCGGAAATTGTAGATATCTTGGCACTTGCTGGGTTTGACTTTGTCGTCTGTGATATGGAGCATGCTCAAGTCACAGAAGGAGAGGCTCGGGAGGTAATCCGAGCATGCGTCGCAGCCGATCTGCCGGTGGTAGTGCGTTTGCCGGAACCGGTTCAGGGGTTAGTTAATCGACTTCTGGAAGCGGGAGCAACCGGTATTCAGATGCCTCGATTAAAAAGTGGAATGGATACGAGTAGGTTACATAGCATGATGCATTTTCCGCCATTTGGAACAAGGTCGTTTGGAAACGCTAACATTCCTGGCGGATATGGTTCCGTTCCCATTCCACAGTATTTAGAACAGGAAAGCGCACGTGTGCTCACCATTGGGCAATTCGAAACTAGGGAAATGGAACAACCGTGTGAACCTATGTTCGACGGTCTGGATGTGGCTTTCATCGGGCCGATGGACTTGAGTATCGATTTGGGGGTACCTGGAAATTTTAATGATCCTGCCGTACAACGCAGAATTATTGAAATTGAGAAGGCAGCGGCCAAAACTGGAACCATCATGGGAGCCTTCGCCGGTACTATGGAGGAAGTGCAACGGTATTTGCGGGCAGGTTATCGTTACCTTGCAGTGAGTGGAGATATCTCTCTTTTTTCAAAGGGAGCGAAATCCTTGATTTCACAGCTACGTGAAACCTATGAAGAATCTTTAACGCACAAGTAATGTCTGTAAGAATTATTGACTAATTTTTCATCTAATGGAGGTAGATTATGTTTGACAAGAACGACCCGCGTACAAAGTTAAGCAGTCAAGCCCAAGCGACAAAATCGAAGCCGATCAAATTTACTGAAGCTAAATATGGGAAGTTTTACGAGTTGCCCCCCATGGAATCTGATGAAACAACAAAAACTTGGTGGTTTAGGGGACAAAATTTCTATATTGCCTACTCCGAGGTATTGGAAGGTGGGAAATTAAGTCGGGAAAAGCAACAGGATGAATATGTTCTTTTACTTCCGGAACGGAACAGCCGTGCGGTTGTTTCGTTCGGTGAGAAAGAGACTCCTGTGGATGGCTATAGCCTCGTCATTATTCCCGCAGGGGAGAGTGAGGTAAAAATGAGCCGTGGTGGAAAAGTGGTTCGGCTCTTTAGTACGGTGAATGAGGATCTCGCTGACTTGCCCATCAATAAGTCTACTTATGAAGAAAACGATCCGAACGTGGCTTTGTTTGAGCCCTGGCCAGATCCGCCGACCGGACCGAAAGTCCGGGTGTATAGCCTCGATGTACCCAAAAAAGAAGGAAGGTTCGGACGCATCTGGCGTTGCTCTACATTTATGGTAAACTACCTGGAACCGAATGACGGACCACGGGATCCTTCCAAACTATCCCCGCATTCCCATGACGATTTTGAACAATGTTCCCTAGCGTTGGAAGGGGAGTTTGTGCACCATCTTCGCTGGCCTTGGACAACAGATATGGCTCAATGGCGGGAAGATCAGCATGAAACATGTGGAAGTCCGTCCGTTGCTGTTATTCCCGCAGGAGTGATCCACACCACGCAGGCCATGGACTTGGGAATCAATCAGCTGGTTGACATCTTTTGCCCGCCACGCGAAGATTTTTCCAAACAGAATGGATGGGTTTTAAACGAAGATGAATATCCCATGCCTTAGTATTGATTTCAAACATACATGCAAAAGCATTAGTCGGTTTCTAATAAAGTTATAGTTGGGAGAGATAATGATGTACGAAGAACTGCTTCAAGGCGCTTATGATCTACATGTTCATACAGGTCCAGATATTAGCCAAAGGAAACTCGATGACTTGGAGTATGCGGAACGTACCCGAAAGCTCGGGATGAAGGGGTTTGGGATAAAATCGCACTACTTTTGTTCAGCGGAAAGGGCAAGGTTAGTAAAGAAGTTATATCCGGATGTAAACCCAATCGGAGCGATCACATTAAATAACTCAGTAGGAGGGATTAATCCATCTGCTGTCGAGATGGCCGCTCGAGATGGGGCAAAAATTGTTTGGATGCCGACGTTCGATGCAGCCAATGAGATTCAATATATGTTTAGTCAAACGGGGTATTCAGAATTACCGCCTTGGGCGAAAGTGCAGATGGAACGTAAAGAACAAGGGAAAAGTCAACTGGGCATCAGCATCCTGGAGGATGGAAACCTTACAACACAAACTCGAGAGGTGCTTGATTTAATTGCAGAATACAAGCTGATCCTGGCAACTGGCCATTTAGGTAAACAAGAGATCTATGCACTGGCCAAAGCGGCAAAGGAACATAACATTAAAAAGGTACTCGTGACTCACCCGACTTTTTCATCCATTGCTTTTACGAAAGAGGAACAAAAGGAACTGGCTCAATTAGGGGCTATCATGGATCAGTGTTTTGGCTGTATTAGTCCTGAATATGGCATTACATGGGAGGAACTGTACCCTCAAATAAGATTTGTAGGACCAGAGAATTGTATCCTTTCCTCCGATCTTGGCCAGACCAATAACCCGTATCCTGATGAGGGGCTTCTTACCTTTGTTACCAATCTAATGGAGAACGGTTTTTCTCAAGAAGAAGTGAAGAGAATGACTGCTCAAAATACATCATTCCTAGTTGAGGATTAAAAGTCTAATATGTAAACTGCACATACAACAAATGTTTGATGAACAAATTATACTCGAAAATGGAAACGCGTACAATGCTGAAGAGTTCTAATGTTCTTGAAGGCGGTGTTTTTAAAGGGAGATCTATGCTACAAGTGAGATGGACTCTTCACTTCTTTGTAGAAACGCCTATAGAGGAAACGAAATGCGTCGAAGCTAGATTATGAGATATAAATTTAAGCATGAAGGCAAGTTCCGTTATGTTATTTCAACCTATGAGGGGTGTTTAAATGAGCCAAGTAAAATACCAAGCTACCCGATTAAATCCAGAAGGGAAGAAAGCGCTGTTCGGTGCCTATATCGGGTTCACAATTGACATGATTGATGTCTATCTACCTATCATTGCTTTGGCACCGGCCATGATTTACTTTCAACCGGAAGATATATCTCCTACAGCCTCTATCACTATTTATTATGTGTTGTTTGTACTCTCATTAATTGGCCGTCCTTTAGGTTCGTTTATTTTTGGACATTATGGTGACAAAATCGGTAGAAAAAGAACCCTTTTGATTACATTAGCAGGACTTACTGTTTCAACATTTTTAATGGCCTTACTGCCTGGATATAGTACATGGGGGCTTTGGGGAATTATAATATTCGGAATATTAAGATTTTTATCAGGTATTTTCATGGGTGGAGAATACACAGCTGCTAATCCGCTTGCGATGGAATATTCTCCGCCTAACAAAAGAGGGTTATTTGGGGCGATGATTAACGCAGGTGGTCCAACAGGACTTCTATTTGTTTCACTCATTACAACTTTACTTCTTTCAATATTACCTTCTGGTGATGCCAATTCCGTGTATTCCGTATGGGGTTGGAGGATTCCTTTTGTACTATCAGCATTATTTTCTTTAGGATTATTCATTTACTATGCTCGTAAAGTTGAGGAATCAAAAGTATGGAAAGAAAATGCAAGTAAAACTTCAAATAGTGATCAAAGTCCGTTAAAAGATTTATTTACAGGGGAAAACTTTAAGAATTTAAAGCAAGTTTTCGTCTTGATGACTGGGGTTTGGTTTATACTAAACGCGGTGGTTTCTTCTCTGCCTGGTATATTAAAGGTACTAGATGTAGAAATACAGCAAATTACTAATACGCAATTAGTTGCAAATGCTTTATGTATACCTATGTATATCCTTGCAGGCTATCTTAGTCAAAAGTTGGGTAGAAGAACCATGTTGTCGTTCTTCGGTATAGTATGTTTTACCATTACACCCATCCTGTATTTCTGGTTATTAAGTAACGGTTATAAAAATTCTGCTCTACTAATCGTGCTAGTTACCATAATCAACATTCTAGCACAATCTATATATGGAATATTGACTTCGTATCTGGCCGAACGTTTTCAAACAGGGGTCAGAGCTTCAGGATATGGAATTGGTTATAGTCTCGCAATCGTAATTCCATCGTTTACACCATTCTTTATGTTGGCATTAGGTAACATTATGCCTTATGTATACACTCCTATTGTGATTTTGGTTATCGGAGGAGTGTTTACAACCATTGGAGCATTGATCGGACCTGAAACTAAAGACATCGTATTTACTAATTCAAAGCAGAATCAATCCGATACGGTATTGGCTGCAAAATGAAATAAATAGACTAAACCTATTTTAGCAAAGGTTTTATCATTGGTTTATGAATGTTGACATATAGAGGGGCTATGTAGGAATGAGAATAATCTGAACAACTCTATAAAGCCCCCATATGCATCAAAAAATAGAGGAGGCAAGATCATGGAAAAATTAATGATTACGGTCGCGCCGACGGGAGGTCAGACAACTCGTCAACATACCCCTTATCTACCTCTTTCTCCAAAGGAAATAGCAGACTCAGTTTATGATGCGTGGATGGCAGGAGCAGCTATAGCACACATCCATGTGAGAGATAAAGAAGGAAATCCTTCCCTTGATTTATCTACCTATACTGAGGTTGTTGATCGGATAAAGGATAAGTGTGATATCATTTTGAACTTAACGACCGCTGGTGGAACAGATATGAATGATGAAGATCGGATTCGGGTATGTGAACTGTGTCCTGAGATGGCTACCTTTGATGCTGGATCGACGAATTTTGGATCTGGTGTATTTCTAAATTCGCCTAATTTTCTGGAGCGATTAGCAGGAAAAATGAAAGAGTATCAGATAAAACCAGAAATTGAAATATTCGATGTTGGAATGATCGACAATACTCTACGTATTGCAAAGAAGGGACTCATTGAGGCTCCATTTCATTTTCAATTCGTTTTGGGTGTACAAGGCGGAATGCCGGCAACGACTAAAAATCTACTCTTTTTGACTGAAAGTATCCCAGATGGTTCGACCTGGTCAGCGATAGGAGCAAGTAAAGATCAATTAGCAATCAATACAATGAGTATCGTGATGGGAGGCCATGTCCGGGTAGGAATGGAAGACAGTGTTTATTATCGTAAAGGGGAATTAGCTACATCCAATGCTCAACTTGTTGAAAGAATTGTAAATTTATCTAAAACACTTGGTAGGGAAATCGCTACACCAAATGAAGCAAGGGAAATTTTAGGGTTGAATAAATCAAGAGACATAAAACAGTTAAAGAGTGTAAGCAATTTAAAAAAGTAGGTTGTTAGAAACTAAAGTTTCATCCAGGTTAATTTTCACTAAAAGTAGGTGGCTAAATGTTATTATACCAAGTCTCATATCTGTCTCAGGAGATGTATAATGCTCAGGAGAAAATGGTTGAAATGACTATGAGAAAGGGATTTACTGATCCAGGAGTAGCGAGGACTAGTCAAGAACTTGATAACGGGAGAAATAGAAGGAGCCACGCTTGTTAGAGACGGACGTCTAGACCCTGAGGCAAACGATAAAGGATATTTTGTTGGACCAACGATCTTTGATAACGTGAAACCAGGAATGACGATATGGTTAGATGAAATATTTGCACCGGTTTTATCCGTGGTAAGAGCGGAAAACCTAGAAGAAGCCATCCGAATTACAAATCAATCCGAGTTTGCCAACGGGGCATGCATTTATACGAATAGCGCAAAGGCAATTCGCCAATTCAGAGAAGAAATAGATGCATGCATGTTGGGAGCCAATCTTGGTGTTACGGCAACTATGGCCTTCTTTCCTTTCTCAGGATATAAAAAATCGTTCTATGGCGATCTTCATGCGAATGGACGAGATGGGGTTGAGTTCTACACCCGAAAAAAGATGTTAACGGCTCTTTATTAATCGACCAATATTCTTACTTCAAAGGGGGTTCATCAAATGGAGTCTAACGTTATATCTTATGTTGACCGAGGGGCGGGATGGTTAAAACTAAACCGTCCTCAGGCACTTAATGCTCTAAATGCAGAAATGGTAGAGAAAATGTATGAAACATTAGATGCGTGGAGAACAGACCCAAGTGTGGCTTTTGTCTGTATTTCAGGCGAAGGAACAAAAGGATTGTGTGCTGGAGGAGATATGCGATTCTTCTATGATCACCGCAACTCTAATGTAGAAGAGTGCGCCCGTCGTTTCTTTACCACGGAATATCAGGTGGATCTGATGATTCATGAATACCCTAAACCGATTGTTGTTTATATGGACGGAATCGTCATGGGGGGAGGGGTAGGGCTATCTGTCGGGGCAAGTGAAAGGATTGTCACGGAAAGAACCAAATGGGCCATGCCTGAAATGAGTATTGGCTTTTTCCCGGATGTAGGGGCGAGTTACTTTCTCAATCAAATGCCAGGTCATGTCGGACGTTATCTTGCGCTTACTGGAGAAACCATACTGACAGCCGATGTCCTTTATGTAGGTGCAGCGAATCGTTACATGGAAAGCAATCGTTGGGAGGAATTCATCCAAGAGATCCAAAAGACTAATTGGAACTTGGACAAGGCGAGCAAACAAATGGGTGATATACTAGATGCCTTTTGCTCTACCCTAGAGGATGAATCGCCCATATCCCTGCTTCAATCCAAAATCGATAAGCACTTTGCTTATGAAACAGTGGAAGAAATTGTCGCTTCATTAGGCAAAGCAGCTGAGTCAGGAGATGATTGGGCAGCAAAAACTAGATCAACGATCCAATCTAAATCTCCAACTTCATTGAAAGTGACTTTACGCCAATTACAGAAGGGAAAGAACCAGTCCCTACTTTCTTGTTTTAATATGGAACTTGCCTTAAGTATGAACTTTATGAAAAATTATAGTTTCTACGAAGGAGTTCGGGCGGTATTGGTAGATAAGGATCGAAAACCTAATTGGAAGCCGAATTCATTAGCAGATGTACGAGAAGAGGAAGTGGAACGCTTTTTCTACTACTAAATCATATATTTGAATCAAATTTTTTGATTTTGTTGAGTTAATGGAGAAATCTAAAGTGATTCAAAATATTGTTTTTTCAACAATTTTAACCGAGCTCATCCGAAAGGTAATATCCACGAATCTGAAAGCGTGGGATCGGAAGAGTTAAACTGCTCCATTTATGCTTGGAGGTATCATGATGGTAAGAAAAAATGTCGGCATTTGGGCGGATTTCACCTTCTGGTGAACCTGCTTCTTTTTAATCATATGCATCGCTTCTATTCTCTCAGTATGTAAGTGGCTGTACAAAATGATTTGAATACTAACATAGAACGAACACGTTTCTTGATAAAAAAGTTATCTCGTTGCACGATATTATTTAAATAGTTCCTTTGTTTGATTTGCATGCCTGATGGCATGCTTTTTTCTTTCCTTAATTCTTCAACTGCTAAAGGGTAAAGCGCATGCCCATCAAGCTAACATGGGCATGCGGTAAACTTCATTGAAACTTGTGCTGTTCGTAAAAGTACACTTTTATGAACGGTTCTTTTTTGCCCAAAAACCACCATTTTTTACGTTCGTTTAAGTCCGAAAAAATTTTATGAACGTCCGTGATTTTTCAATCACTTTTACGAACGTTTTTGGTAGAATAAGAGATAGAATGAGCAGGAAAGGGAGTAAAAAATGGACGTTCGGAAATTTGGGTACATACGAGTTAGCAGCAAAGATCAAAATGAAGGTCGGCAACTTGAAGCTATGAAAAAAATGGGAGTTGACCAACGGGACACTTTTACGGATAAACAAAGTGGAAAAGATTTTGAACGTGCTCAGTATCAATTGCTTAAAAGAATTATTCGTAAAGGCGATATTCTTTATATCCATTCACTTGATCGCTTTGGAAGGAACAAAGAAGAGATTCTTCATGAGTGGAATGACATTACGAAAAATATTCAGGCGGACATCGTGGTTTTGGATATGCCGTTGTTGGATACCACTCAATTTAAAGATAGTCTTGGTACCTTCATTGCAGATTTGGTTCTACAGATCCTTTCTTGGATGCCAGAGGAAGAACGAGAACGAATTCGAAAAAGGCAACGTGAAGGAATTGACGTGGCTTTGCAAAACGGTGCAGCTTTTGGCCGGCCAAAAGCTCAGGTAACAGATGAGTTTAAAGAAGTATACCATCGATGGAAAGCAGGGGAGATGACAGCTGTGAAGGCCATGAAGGAAATAGGCCTAAAAAAGACGACCTTTTATAAACTTGCTAGGGAGTATGAAGAAGGAGCACAAAAATAAATATATATAATAAGAAGAAACTCGTCAAAAAATTAGCATCTGCCGGTGAGCAGATGCTTTATAATCTCTCTGTGATGTGGTTTTTATTAGCTTCTTTAATTGCATATAGATTATTCAGAAGCAATTTTAACGGTTGTTTGTAATTGAATTTCTACATTGCCTTGAATTGCTCGGCTAATCATACAGGAGTTTTCTGCTTTCTCAGCAAGTCTATGTGCCAATTTTTTCTCTCGGTCGGAGGCATTTTGTTTCAATACAATTTCAGGACGATGGATAATTTTCTTATACGTAATGATGCCTTTGGTCACATCGACGATTCCTTCAGATGTCATCGTTAAACCAGCCTTATCCAACTGACTGCGTTCCATCATAGCAGCTAGAGTAATGATATAACAGGTTGCTGCTGCGCCAAGAAGCATTTCGTCTGGATTGGTCCCTATACCGGGACCATCCATTTCTGATGGAATAGAGATTTTTGTTATTAAGTTGCCGGTTTCGATTTCTCCTACATCATTACGTAATCCAGGCCAGGTTGCTTTTAAATGAAAACGATGTTCTGCCATTTTTCTTCCTCCTTACATTTGTATCTTTTAGTGTAAAGTATTTAAATAAGAAAGATAACTAAAATGTTTGTTACATTAATCTAAAGGAGAATAATTCGTTCGGTATTTTGGCACCAGAATCTTATTTCTCCGTTTATGCGAAAAGGGCGATTTGCATCCAAATCAGCTTATCTTGTAAAATAATAATAAGGAAAAGAAAGACAGGGAGAGGAAATCCATGTCCACTAAATTAGTCAATTTACGAATTGATTTTGCTTTTAAGCAGTTATTTGGAACGAAAGGGAATGAAGAGATTTTAACTGGCTTTCTCAATGCCATTTTAGAAGAATCTTTAGATGCACCCATTACATCTCTACAATTGGAAGATCCACACCTTCATAAAGCTTACGAAGATGATAAATTATCTATTTTAGATTTATTAGCAACATTAGATAACGGAACGCAAGTGAATATAGAGATTCAACTTCGTAATACGCATGATATGGTGAAGCGATCTTTATACTATTGGAGCAAACTCTATACATCCCAAATGCAAGAAGGGATGCCGTATCGTTCACTTCGAAAAACAATCACGATTAACTTATTGGATTTCATGTTATTTTCTAATGAAGAATCATTTCATACGATCGGGCAATTATGGAATACGAAAACGCAGCAAGTATTAAGTGATGACGTTGAAATTCATTTTGTAGAGATTCCAAAGCTTGTGAAACAGTGGCGCGAAGAAAAAGTGAATCCGTGGGAAAGTGCATTTGTTCGTTGGATGCTATTATTACCGGCACATGAAGACGAACATTTAACTCAAATATTGGAGGAGATTGCGATGAATCAAGATCCAATTTTGCAAAAAGCAATGAATAAATGGGAACATATGAGTCATGACTCTTCTTTCCGCCTTGCATATGAAGCACGTGAAAAACTTTTACTCGATGAACAAGCTAAGTTGGCTCATGCTCGTGAAGAAGGCGTTGAACAAGGAAAAATCGAATTAATTCGTGGTATGCATAAGAATGGTATGCCGTTAAAAGACATCGCAAAGCTTTTTGTTATTGGCCTTCCACCTAACCGTCCTCTTGCTCTTGCAGTCGCGCGGCCGGCCGCAGAACGTTCTTGAATAAGGTTTCGTTCAAATTCTGCAAACGCTGCAAATAGATGAAACATTAACTGACCAGTTGCACTTGATTTATCCATCGTAATGTTTTCCTGAAGACTATGAAAGCTAATTCCTCTTTCATTTAGATTATTGACAATTTGGATGAGATGCTCATATTACGACCTAATCTGCCCAGTCTCCAGACAACTAGTGTATCTCCAGAACGCACAAAACGAAGAGCCTCTTCTAACCCTATCCGTTTATCTTTTGCTCCACTTACCTTATCTGTAAATATTTCATGACTATGTAATGCATCCATCTGCAAATCTAAATTTTGACCAGATATTGATACACGGGCGTATCCTACTCTCATTTCTATCCATCCTTTACCATATGTATCTCCCTATAATTGTAATATAACTTAAGTTTAGGGAGATTATCTGAACATAAATTTATGAACAGATTTTTTGGACATATTTACAGGGGAAAATCTACGAAACTAAGAATGAAATTCATCTGTCCAGAAAATAGTGACTTTCTGAACACTGTATGTCGGTAATAATCCGTGTACAGAAAGTTTAAGGAGATAGATCATGTCTTATTCGTTATTCAACAAACAGGCCATTTTCTTGAAGAAAGGATATTTCCAATTTTTAACGAATACAGAATTAAAATAAACTTATCAAAAGTGGTGAGATAGATAGGAAAAAAAATTAATTTCTTTTTGGACTGTAAAACGGAAAAACATATTATTAACAGACTTCGAAGCGCTGGTTGTGTTTTCGCAGAAGATGAGACCCGATTAATTATCTCAGAGGCACGGACTCCAGAGGACCTCAATAAAATGGTGGAAATGCGAGCTAACGGTTTACCTCTTGAATACGTTGTTGGATGCACAGAGTTCTGTGGTCTACGGATAGAAGTGGATCATGGCGTTTTCGTTCCACGCAAGCGTACCGAGTTTCTTGTTCACCAGGCAGAAGCCCTGTCGTCATGTTCTGGTGATATCGTCGTTGACCTATGTTGTGGGTCAGGTGCTGTGGGTGTAGCACTGGCCGCAGCTTTGGGACGGGTTGTGTTGTACTCTGTTGACATTGACCCTGTTGCAGTACGATGTGCTGAACGCAACGTAACGATTTTCGATGGTCACGTTTTTGAAGGTGACCTGTATAAGGCCTTACCCGACTCACTTAAAGGCCATGTGAACATCCTAGTAGCAAATGTACCTTACGTTCCCACCAAGGCAATCAAGCTACTTCCCCAGGAGGCTCGCCTATATGAACCGAAGGTGGCGCTTGACGGAGGAGAGGATGGACTTGACATTCAGCGAAGAGTAGCAGAAGAAGCATTACTTTGGCTAGCACCGGGAGGACATCTTTTGATAGAAACGAGCGAAATGCAGACACCTCAAACCTTTGAAATCTTTGATAGTGTTGGGTTGACTACGAAAGTGATCAGAGACGAGGAACTGGATGCTACTGTCGTTATCGGATCAAATTTTAGCTTTCAGGGTAAATAAGCAGTTAGTTCTAATAAAATGATAATTTCTTGGCACTGTACTAATAACCAAAATTTCCCTATTCCAGAATAGGGCTCTATTGTTGAACAACACAGGTAGAAAATGATCAAACTTTTTTATAAACCAGCAATTGGGCCTTATACTATTTTCGTTTAAAAAGGTGTGTCAAAAATATAAACGTTTATAAAATAATTTTACCACCTTTTTAAACTTGATTTTACTGAGTTTGATAGCTTCATAGGTTTCGTTTACAAAGGTATATCTTTGCAAACGAAATAATCAAATGACCCTGACAGAGGTGACATATAATTTCTAATAAATTACGACAAATAAAAAAGAAAGTCACAGTAAAAGGGCGCAGCTTTTGGCCAACCAAAAGCTGAGGTAATAGACGAGTTTAAAGAAGTGTATTATCGATGGAAAGCAAGAGAGGTGACAGCTGTTAAGGCTATGCAGGAAGTAGGTCTAAAAAAGACGACCTTTTATACACTTGTCAGGGAGTATGAAGAGGTAGCACAAGAATAAGACCTATATAATAGGAAGAAACTCGTCAAAAAATTAGCATCTGCCGATGTGAGCAGATGCTTTTTTAACAAAGGGGGGAATACATGCTCTGATGCAAAAAGAATCAGGCAGACAAACAAACTATTATAAATATTACCTACTCTATGAGAGGTTTTTATTCATAATAAAAAATTGACACCGAATTTTCATGGTATAAAAACCGGAAATGGTCAGTGTCAACCTTATATTTTTATTTGTATTTTAACAAAATTCAAAATTTGCACCAGAACCCTAAATTTGCTTAATTACTAAACTTTATATAGGGTATTTCAATATTTAGATTGTCACGATAAATAAAATAGTTATCAGGAATTAAAAACTTATCATCTCCGTTATTCGCAGGAAGTAAATGTTTTCTTACATACTGTTCAGCATGTTTTTTGTACTCCAAGTCGTTCTTAATTGTTTCAAGCTCTTCAATTTCCAGTATGAGTTTCTTTAAATCTTGGATACACAATTGTAAGTTTAGACTAACATGCCCTTTGTTTTTTTGGATTGATTGACTGTTTTTCATTAACCAACTAAATAGAAAGAATCCTGTTCCAGAATCAAAATTTCGAGTAGCATTATGCTGACTAGGGTATCTTAAAAGACGCTCAAATAAAATAAATTCAATAATTTCTTCCCAATAAGGATACTTACGCTCATGTAGAGTTATAATCGATTGGCAATCTACTTTTATTTCTTCCAATATTCCAGCAAAGAAATTCATTTTTGCTGGAATATGTTGATCAAACGGTTTTTTACCGCAATGATGATAATAGTCGTGTAAATATCCCCATATGACTCTTGCTTCATAAGTGCTTTTTTCATTCATATTTTCAGATTTAAATTTCAAGTCCTTAAAAATTGTTTTGGCCCGTTTTAATGTATCTTTATGGTAGATTCGATGAAATTTATTAAAAAAGAATATAGCAAATGCTTGACTTGTTACTTTTTTTCTCGTCTGTACATTTTCAGGAAAGAAGACAATGCATTTTTCTTCCATGAATCCTTGTGTACCAGTTAAGATTTTTAACGATTGACATCCATTTTTAGGATGAGGTAATTCCTTTTCAATTGGTTTCATAATGTCTGGCTCATCACGAATTGCTAAAAAAGCTTCAAAATAAAAGCCTCTATTGTTCGGCCCATTTGGTGTAATGATAGGTGCAATAAAGAAAGTCATTTCTCCATTTTTTGGAGGACGATAAGCAGCCAGCGTGTGATCAAAGAAAGGTTGTTGGTTTAGCCCACGTTCCAACCAATTTAAAATATCTTGTTCAAATGCTATCCCCACTTCATTTAGATTAAGTTCCTTATAAACTGTTTTAGTTTCTTCCATTAGTTGGATTAGAAGTTCTTTTGCTCGGTTCTCATTTTTTACAATTTGTCCAGTTGGATTCTGGTATTTTCTTAATTCATTCGCCTTTAATACAATGGTGTCCTGTACATTGTTTATTAAATCAATTGTTTTCGTCCTTGTTAACAAAGCTTTAGCCTCCCTTAATCCAACTTTCTTGCATGTATAGTAAAACACATTGGGACTTCACCAAAATCTTTAATAACTAATAATTTATTTTGTTCCGCAGCTTTAATTGTCGTAATGCACACGTCTACTATACCCAATGCACAATCCAATGCAGCTTGAGCATTACTACTTACAAGTTTTACATGGTTACTAAATAACTGAGCAAGCTCTACAGGGGCAGGATGGCAAGCAATCTTCATATTTTTGGAGCAAATTATTTCTTCTCGTGCCGCTAAAACCATATTGTATGTTGGCATAATAAAGCTATCTATCATTTTCAAGCTAGATAAATTTTTGAATACTAAGTCGTGGAGGTAAGGATAAACAGCACAGCCAAGCAAAACTGAATTTTCAGTCTTATTAACATGTGGCAAGGCTTCTTCTAAAGTTTTATGTAAGACAACCTCACCTTTAACTCCTTGGTTTTTAAGCCATAATAAACCGGCTTTTTCGCAGTTAGTTCCTTGAGGACCTAATGTATGGACTATTGTTGTCTTTTTCTTTAACTCTTGAACATAAAGCGCCTCAGTTAGTACCATTTTGACCTCCTAAACGGTGATGTTGTTTTTATAAATAATTTCAATTTCTTCATCTAGTTCCTTGTAAAATTCTTCACAATCTTGATATGAGTCATGGCTGGTTAAAATAAAACCAGGATACCCTGAAAAATGTGGATAAGGCAGGATTTCTGTTCCTTCATTAATAAACTGAAAAATTCTTTTGACCCGCTTATCATCCTTTAGATTTTCTAATCCTTTTATTTTTTCAAAGATACCTGATCCTTTAACCGGAATAATATAGTTACCCGCTACATTTGTAGCGACAATTTTACTTGGTATACTGTCCAATTCTAAAATTCCAAATGCATTTTTAATTGCTAATTTTATATAATTAATACCTGTACTTTCTTTTACAATGTAATGAGAGACGCCCGAACCGCCAATTCTTGCTCCTACTTCAAGTACATAAGGCACTCTGTTCTGGTTGAGACGTAACTCTGTATGAGCAGGCCCATTTTCAATATGTAATGCTTTTACAGCGCGAGTTACCTCTTCCACTATTGCATTCTTCACTTTTTCATCTAATTTGGCTGGAGCAATATATACGCCTTCTTCAAAGAAAGGACCTTTAATATCTCCCTTATATCCTATAGACAGAACGTGGACATCTCCTTGTATTGAAAATGTTTCTATAGCAAATTCCGGACCATCGATGAACTGCTCAATTACTATTCCGTGATTGTCTTGTACAAATTTACTTAAATCATGTTCATTAATTTTTTTAACTTTTTTTATAGCTTCAGAGAGTTCTTCCTTGTTATTAACTCGGATAACACCTTGGCTAGAAAATCCGTTGGCTGGTTTAACAATTAAGGGAAAACAAAAATCTATATCCTCAATGTTTTCATCCAAAGATAATTCATAGAAGATGGGTGTATTAAGTTTGTTCTCTTCTAATATTTTTCTTGTCTTATTTTTGTTGCGGCAATTGCTGATGATAGACGGTGGGAGATAAGGGAGTTTAAGAACTTCTGCTACTTTTGCTACAAAATCCAATGCTGGCTCAAATAAAGTAATAATCCCATCAATAGGGTGCTCCTTGTGTAATTGCTTCACTACTTCAAGAGATTCCTCAGGATTATCAAATAAAGCGATAGGGATATATGTATCTACACCTACGAGATTTTCAGGCCTTGAATCATTATCATCGTAAAAGAAAGTTACGTGAACATCTAAATCTTTTGCTTCTTCGAAGATAAAAGGTAAATGTTTATTTTGACAAATAATTGCTAGATGTTTGTTTGGTTCTTTCAACAGGACTACTCCTTCCGTTCTTTTTTAAATTGATTAAAATGACGCCTGCAAGTACGAATGCTGTTCCAAGGTAGACGTTTTGATGTAATGTTTCATTCAAGAAAAGAAATCCTACATATAACGCTAACACGGGCGAAATGAAGAGATGAGCAGTTGCCTTAGAAATGTGCCAATGTTTTAGCAAGTAGACGTTAATCCAAAATCCTAATACAGACCCAACAACAGCTAAATAGAGTAAGGAGAAGAGACTAATACCAGAAAAAGATCTGTTGCCATCTTCCAAAATCAAGCTCGATAGCAATAAAATGGTGCCACCACTGAACATGGATAAAGAATTAAATGTCAAGATGGGAAGTGTCTTAATTTTTTGCTGTACTTGTACAGTAATAAAGGCAGAACCGAACATAGCCACCAAAACAATAGCCATAGCAATTAACTCCATAGCATTTACTTTAATGAAAAGCTGGTGTCCGAACACATAAATGATGCCGAACAACGATAATACCACTCCAATTTTTTGTCCTTTAGATGGAGGGGTCCCCCTAAACACTCTATTAACTAGCAAAGCAAAAACAGAAATGTTAGCTGCTAAAATAGAAATCATGCCGCTAGGCAGGTAAAGAGAAGCCCAATAAACAGAACCAAATGGTATAGAAAAATACATAAGTCCATTTAAAACAGAAATAATAAGTACTCCCTTTGAAAAGGAAAACTGTTTTCTTATAAAAAGGTAACTGGCAATTAGTAAACTGGCAATTAAAAATCGCATACCAGCTGACCAGAAAGGGAGACTACCTTGTAAGCCTGTTTTCTGAAAAGCCCATGTTGTCCCTCCTATGATACATAGAAGTGTAAAAAGAAAATAAATATGATAACGTGAAAATTTTGAAGTCATAACATTCCTCTTTTGTTTTAATTGATATTTTTTACCTCCTATTAAAAATCCTGGGTTTATGTTACAACAATTAACCAAATTTAGTCAATTAAATTATGGAAAATTAACAAAATTAAAGAAAGTTTAAAAATTAAATTATTTTGTAGTAAAGTAGTTTTTAAATCTTTTAACTTACAGATTTTCCGAGTGAGAAAGCCTATTGGCTTTATGCATGGGATGAAAGGGAGGTCAAATAGAGAGTGTTTTTTGGCACATTAACGATTCGTTTTTTATATAATAAATGGTTTTAATTTGTTTATTGCAAAATAAAGGTACAGAGTTCTGCAGGAAAAATGTGCAGAACATAACTGCATAAAAAAAGGCTTGCCAGCCCTCTTACTAACCCCTACTGTTTTGATTGTGCAGATCTTAACAGTGGGAGGAAATGAAAGGATGCTAGCAATGCCTGAAATTAATTATATCAAACATCTAAGGGAAAACGAAGATTTATCCATTACCGAAATTGTTAGACGGACAGGGGAAAACTGGAGAACAATAAAGAAATATGCCGATGGCGAAGTTCCCTATCAAACTCTTACCTTTAACAAAAGGGGAATGATGTATGAAGAAGGATTCGGTGAGATTATAGATTATTGGCTTGAGGAAGACATAAAACTCAAGAAAAAAGACAGAAGAACAAACAAGAAGATGTTTGAACAACTCAGGGATGAATATAGCTTCAGAGGGTCCTATCGGACTGTGTGTGAGTACATTCAACATAGAAGACCAGCGATTAAAGAAGAAAAAATGACAAGATATGAACGACTAGAACACCCTCCGGGTGAAGCACAAGTGGATTTTGGAAATATGACGGTTGTGAAGGATGGTGCATATAAAGACATCAAGACACTAGTTTTAAGCTTCCCTTACAGCAATGCAGGATTTGCTTATCCTCTTCCAGCCGAAAACTCAGAATGTTTTCTTGAAGGACTGAAACAGCTATTTAAACAAGCTGGCGGTGTACCTACACATTTACGAATTGACAACCTTACAGCTGCCGTTGTGGCTATCGGCAAAGGAGATAAAAGAACCTATACGGATTCTTTCCTACGCTTCCAGTCCCATTATGGTTTTGAAGTTCAAGCGTGTAACCCCGCAAGTGGACATGAAAAAGGCAACGTAGAAAAGAAAGTCGATTACACAAGAAATAACCTTTTTGTTACACCGCCAGAAATGGAGGATTTTTCTCAACTGGCAAACTGGCTGCAGGTGAAGATGCAGGAAGACCAGAATCGTGTGCATTATGAAAAAGGAGTGGATATTAAGGAACTTTGGGCAGAAGACCAAAAACAATTAAAAGTATTGCCAATTAGTGATCTTCCCATCTATTCAGTTCACTCTTGCAGCATCAATAAATACGGGGAAATAAGTGTCGATGGTGAGAAATTCACTATCTATAAAGGGAAGATTAAACATTCGTTAGTCATAAAAAAAGAATGGAACTCCTTTACCTGCTTTACAAGTGATGGTGAAATAATCTATGAGGAATCACGACCCTATATGAATACCACAAGAGCTATTCCCTGGAACGATATTTTGGGTGATTGGGAAAGGAAGCCTCGTGCAGTAAAATATTCCAGGTTTTTCAAATACTTACCCGAAAGGGTAAGACTTTATCTTACGATAAAACCCGATGAAATTAAAACAAGAGTAAGAGGCTTAAAGATCTTGTTGGAGAAGCATACTTTGAAAGCTATACATGAACTGTTAGAAGTAGAAAATCATTTTGATAGAGATCCACATGAACTCGGTTATCTCCTTGAAGCTAAGGCAGCAACCTATCCTGAAAAGATAACAGAAACCCACACGCCCCTGGTGCTACTTGATTATGAGACAGATCTTCAAACATACGATAAAAAGCTGTGTCCTAGTTTGGATGGGAGGATTTCCTGATGCCTACGTTAAAAGAAGTTTGTAAGACACTTCACCTTGGTTATATTGCTGAAGCATATGAGGAAATTACATTTGAAGATAAGGAGCAGTTTTTGCGAGATGTCTTACTAAAAGAAATAAATTCTCGGCAAACCATGAAAATCTCTAGACTCATGAAAAAAGCAAAGTTTAGAGAACTTAAATGGTTAAGAGACTATGAATGGACGGAACAGTTGCATCTCCCTTCTACGACCACGAAAGAAGAAATCAGTGATCTTCATTTTTTAAAGGGGAAGCAAAACTTACTCCTCCTCGGTTCCCCAGGGACAGGAAAAACACACCTAGCAACAGCTCTTGGAGTAAAAGCCTGTGAGAAAGGGTATGAGGTACGTTTCTTTCGTGTGGCGGACTTAGTAGGACAATTAGAAGAGGCATTGAAGGAAGGAACCCTACAAAAGTTGAAAAGGCAGATTGAAAAATGTGATTTATTGATATTAGACGAGCTTGGGTATGTGCCTTTCCAAAAACAAGGATCGGAATTATTGTTTCATATAATTGCCGACTGTTATGAACATAAAAGCGTGATTGTGACATCTACCTTGGAATTTGGCCAATGGAACCGTGTGTTTGGCGATAACCGATTGACCTCTGCCCTGGTGGACCGTCTGGTCCACCACGCACACATTGTAGCTTTCACAGGAGAGAGTTATCGACTAAAGAACGCTCTTTCTTCTGTGAAATCACCAGAGGAAATTTAAAGTTAAATCAAGAGCTGCAAGCCTATGTATTTTTCGCTGCAATTCTCTGTACATTCTGCTTGCAAAAAACATTAAATTGGAAACGTATATTCGTTTTTAGTACACTTTTCTTATAAAGGGAGGTGAGAAACTGAACATTCATAAAGCCTATAAATTTTGTTTGTATCCATCAAATGAACAGCCATTTTTATTAATTAAGACGATGGGGTATTGTCGGTACGTGTTTAACCGAGTATTAGGGGATTAATCTAAAAAGTAAAAAGGGGGAGTGTATTTTGAACGATAGTTATATGATTTCATCTGATAAAGAGCAACTAGATATAGAGGTTATACATAACTTTCTTTGTTTCAATTCTTATTGGGCTAAAGGAATATCTAAAGAAATTGTTCAAAAATCAATTGATAACAGTGCCCTGTGCTTTGGTGTTTACAAAAAAAGCAAAAGTAGTCAAATCAGGGAGCAAATTGGATTTGCGAGAGTGATCTCTGATCTAGCTACCTTTGCATATATAGCAGATGTATTTATATTACCTGATCATAGAGGTATAGGATTATCAAAAAAACTTATTCAAACAATTATTGAACATCCAGAGTTAACTGATATTAGAAGAGCCATGCTAGCCACGAAAGATGCTCACAAATTGTATGAAAAATTTGGATTCAGAGAAATTAGTGATACTAATTTATTCATGGAACTGAAGAAGAAACAATCTTATTAATTGAAATATATATGGGTTTATTTCAATACTATTCAAAACTTAAAATCTCAACCATAAAAAAACAGGCCTTTTTAAAATGCCTGTTTTTTTATGGTTAAGATAAGCACATCTATTTGCCTCAATTTTTGAGGAGACTATTTTATCAAATAAATTGATAGCGCTTCACTAAATTAAGACTAGATAAAATTAACTATTTAATATAGTAAAGTAGTTGTGAATTTAAAAATAGATATTGAAATTTTCTGTAAATAATGACAATATTTAACGTGTAAAAGACATAATATGTATTATTTTTACTTTTTAAACAGATATTGGAATGAGGTGTTACTCTGAGGAAACAATCAATTTTTATAATATTAGCTGTGTTATTTGCACTTTTGATACAGAGTAGTAATTTTGTAGTGATGAAACCCATGGTGGATAATTTAAATCCTTATCTAGTTGCATGCCTTCGTGCAATGATTCCTGCACTTGCTATTCCCTTATTATTTTTGTTTAAAAGACCTCTAAGAGCTACCACATCAAAGGATAAAAGACTATTAGCAATATGTGCTTTAGGGAACTTTGTTTGGTTTCCTTTACTTTCTGCTTATGGTTTATCCCTCACTTCAGCGTCAAAAGCATCTCTTATTTTTTCTTTTTCACCAATATTTACGATTATCTTATGTCATTTCTTTTTAAATGACAGATTAACTATAAGAAGAAGTATCGGTGTAGCACTAGCTGCAGTTGGAGTAATTATTATTATTAATCCCTCATTAGGTAACCTATCAGAAGGAAACTGGATTGGAGACATACTTGTTTTAGTGGCTACAGTTGGCTCTGGTATTTCATATGTGGCTAGTGTGCAATTAGTAAGATCTTTAAACTCTTACTCAGTTATATGCTTTAGCGTATTAATAGGAGGTATTACTCTATCACTAGTATTTATGTTTGGGAAGCTTTGGAGTTATTTCTACATAATGGATTGGAAGAGTTGGGTAGGAGTTATATATATTGGAATCTTTGGAGTGTTAATTTCTAACGGATTAATACTTTATGCAGTTAAATACGCTTCTGCTGTAACTCTTTCAAGTACTACGTTTATTACTCCTTTCCTTTCTATAATTTTAGCTGTTTTTCTTTTAGGCGAAACTATATCACCAATTGATATAGCCGCTGGAGTCATCATTCTTAGTGGTGTTTATTTTACAAAATATAAGAAAAATACAGGCCTTAGCAAATTACTCTTTAAAGGAGGTGATATTCATGAAAGTAAAACGTCTAACAGTTAAAGTTAATCGTCCAGCTTCTCTTCACCTTTAATCATAGGGTCTCATGTTTTAGGACTGATTAATGTCTTCAGTACACATTAGAAGTAAAAGGTAAGCTCAAGGTTATAGACCCTGAGCTTACTCTATGCCCAACTTAAAGGAGGTATAATACATGTCACAAGCATGTTTTTTTAATAAACCACTTCTTAAGCCTGAAACACAAATAAACAATTCAAATGAAGTAATTACTTTAAGTTATAAAGAGGATTCATTATCGATTGAGCCAGATGATAAGTCAATTGACAGTATCCAACTCTTTTTAAAATCTTTAGATGGAACTAATAGTATTCAAGAAATTTCTAACATAACAGGATATTCTGAAGAAGAAGTAGTTGTTTATGTAAATTCATTAGATAAAGAATTATTTATTATGGAAGGAGGAGAAAATTTCGAAAAGGGCATTTCTGGAAAAAACTTTATGATTAAATTAGAAGAGTATGTCCAACGTTGGACAAACCAAAAAGGGACAGACCCTTTTAATGATATAGTAAAAAGTAACAAGGCTACCAAATCGTTATTAGTTGGTTTTGCATTAGAATACTTTTATGTTACAAAAAGAGCATTTACAACTTTAATGCCCTCGACAATGTTTCAATTAAGTCCGCAAATTAAACAAGAACTCAGAGAGTTTGCGATGGAAGAATTTAACCACGACCGAATTATGGTTAGAGCATTAGAATCAGTAGGCATTTCTAGAGAAGATGCATATAATCATATTCCACTTCCATCCACTGCAGCATTAATTAATCTGCTTAGCTTTTGGTCTCATCACGATCCTCTATCCTATATGGCTTCCCTATACATATTTGAAGAAGCCTCAGATGGAAATGAATACCTACAAAGCCTTGAACAATATGATCTTCCAAAAGAATATATAAAACCTATGTATGATCATTCTGATGTAAATGAAGATGGAGACCATGGAGCTATCAGTCGCAACTTACTTAAACATATTGAATATGTAAGCTTAGATGATCAGAAAAGGGTTATTAAAAACCTCTACTTATTAATAAATACTTTATATGCCTTTTATGATGACCTTGTTGATAAATACTATGAAAATGAAGATTTACCTGTTCGACTAGTTAACTAAAAAGGAGGTAACTTTTATGTCCAGCAGAGATACTATTGATTTATTTAAATATCCTAAACTTAGAGAATCATGTGTAATACAAAAAAACTCTACTGCTATCAAAATTACAGACCAATTTAATGAGGATGCTTTTGAAATTACTCCCGAAGATGAGTCTTTAGACACTATAAGTAAGTTTATTGATTTATTGGATGGTAAAAATACATTTGAAGATTTATCTAATAAAACAGGTATCTCTTTAGATAAAGTGAAAGAATACGTCACTTTTTTAGATCGAGAACTTCTTATCACTGATGGAGAATTCGAAAAAAATCCTTTCACTTCTGGATTAGAATTTATCATTGATCTTGAATATAAAGTATCTGATTGGATGAAAGTATTAGATTCTAATCCTTTTTGGATCGAACTAAAGGAAGGAACACTGGCTAAAAATGCAATTATAGGTCATACCATCGAAAATTATCTTATATTAGAAAAAGAATATGATTTTGACGGACCTATTATGTCGTTCGAACAAAACCTAGAGAGACGGGAAATCTTGCATGAATTTTATAAAGAAGAGCATGGACATGATGAATTAGTCCTCAAATCGCTAACCAATATTGGTATCTCACGTGAAGAACTAAATAAGTCAGTACCCCTTGTTTATACAGAAGGTCTTTGTAATTTGCTAAATCTTTGGTCTAATGAAGACCCTTTATCATTTATGGCTTCATTGTATATTCTAGAAGGTGTAGATTGGGAGCCAGATACATTTATTCAGGAAATTTCCACGAAATATGACCTACCTAAGGGATTTATTTCCCCTCAAGTGAGTCATGCAGATTTAAATCAAGGTCATGGACATGGGAATTTAACTAGACATTTATTTAATACCTTTACACTAATAGAAAAAGAGGATCAACAAAGGATTACCTCAAACTTAAAGTTACTTGTTGATACATTAAATGAATTCTATAAAGAAATTCATAGATATTATACAAATCCAGAAAATCCACTTCTCAGAAAAGTAGTTGAGCTAGATGAATTGGAAAACAAAATAGTAACACTTGCATAATTCATTTTCAAATGGTTTCTTTAGCAGAATAAAAGATAAGCTATATGTTCTATCTTAATCTTAAAAATCCATGTAGCTTATCTTCTGTGTTTACATAACACTGATTAAAAATAATCAAAAAGCCATGTAGTTCTATGGCTTTTTCTTTTTATTGAAGAAGAAAGGGAGCTAATCGAAGGTAAGGGGAGGAACATTATTAAATTCATTCTTCAGTATGTAACTATGCGTAAAATCCTAATTTTACGCATACTTTATAGAGCTGATAAAAAAGGAGCTTCTGTTAGTTTAAAATAGGAGGGAATTTTAATGAGCAACATTATGGAAAGCAATGAAGTCTAGTTCTAATTGGATACAGGCTTCTTTTCTTATTCGCAAAGGTGTACTTTTGTGAACAGGAAAAGAAGCTGCATTCATTAATTCTATGCTTCTAATAAGAAAATAGAATTCTTATTCAACACAGTCAAAAAACTCTATTATAAAAACGGGGCTCGACGAAAATTGAGAACTACATTTTTTTCTCCTAATCCAAAAATTAAAAATATCGTTCCTTAAATAATCTAAGGAATACATCACCTGTTGATTTTTTTCATTAAAGTTGAGATGTTTAAGTAATAAGACGGTGGTATTTGGTGTGCACATTAATTTTTGTACATTTTCATCAGAAGATAGAGGAACAACAATTTCTGTATCCGCATGTAAGATCGAGATACCGCACTCCATCTGCAAAAAACGGAATAAGGAGCCTGAAAACTGAGTTTCCTCAAATATATTACCTACAACAGCTTTAGGTAGTATATTAATGGAAAATGCCACGGGCTCATGATCCGCAGTTCTTATACGCTTTAAGAGATATACAGGATCTCCTTCACTAATTCCTAATTTCTCTGCCCAATCTTTTCGACATTTTTCCAAGCTAATACTTTCCTGGCGTTCCCCCTCATGTAAGCCGGCAAACTTAATTAAGTCTCCGATGCTTTGTAATTTTTCCAAACTACTCGGAATATTGGAGGGTGGTTTAATAACAAAAGTTCCAACCCCATGCTTTACTAACAATTTTCTTTCTTGCTCTAGAAGTTTAACAGCTGATCGAAACGTATCTCTGCTGACACCGAAAAATTTAGCCATATTATATTCTGAGGGAAGCTTTTCTCCTATTTTAAGTTGCCCATCCTTTATCATTTCTTCGAGCTCTTCCTTAATATTTAGGTAACTAGACATCTCCTATTACACTCCCAAGATATGTTTACACTCTAAATCATTGTAAGTCCATTTTCAAAATCTTTTATAAAAGCCCTGACATATATCTACTACTAATTCCTAGTAATAGTATAGCTTACTGTTTAATCGCCAATCAAATAAAGTAAATTGTGAAATTAGTTCTGGTACGAAGATAACTATAAAAAAACATAGGATATGAGTTTCTTGTTAACTTACGGATTATGATGTGATGTCGAACAGTTTATCAATGAATTCTTTTCGATTTTGGGCAGACTGACCTCTTTGGTGAACTTGCCTTATGTTATCATATGCTTGATTTCAACACCACCTAATATGCAAGTGGCCGTTTAAAATGACTCGAATCCCGATATAGAGCTCGTTTCTTAATGAAATGATAATCCTATTCAACGATATTGTTTAGATAACGAATCTGTCTTATTTGGATACCTTTAGGCATTTTTTTCTTGTCTTTTAGCTGTTGAATGGCTAATGAATACGCTAGACTTTTATCGGTGGTGATGACATGAAGCTTGGAAACATGAAAAGACAGCAAAGCTTTCTTTAAGAAGCACTTTGCCGCCTTTTGGTCTTTTATTTTGCTTAAATAAAAATAATAGGATTTTGGTGCAAATACAAAGACGAATGAAAAAAATTGTAGATTCACTTTTAGATTGCTTATTAGGTGTCTTGAACATGTCTACCGTAGGTTTACCGTTTCGATAATCTCTCAAATTCAACTTGTGGTTTCAATACATCACTAACTTTTTCGACGATTCTATCTTTTTCAACTGTGAAAGTTACGGTTCCTTTAATATTTTCAGAAGAAGTTCCAACTTTGACTTTGTATGTGCCCTTTTCTAGTACCCAAGCTGATAATTCTTCATCAAATGATGCTAAATCTTTAGCATCAAGCTCAAACTCTAATTTTTCTTTTTTCCCTGGTTGTAGTTCCTTTGTTTTCGCAAATGTTTTTAATTCTAGTTCTGGTTTTTCAAGTTTTCCATCTGGGGCAGAAACATAAACCTGAACAGCTTCTTTTCCTGTTACTTTTCCTATGTTTTTTACAGTAGCTTGGACAATAATTTTATCTTTAAACTTTCTACCTTTTGTTATCTTTATGTCACTATAATCAAAATTGGTATAAGATAATCCAAATCCAAACTCATATGCAGGTTTTACATTAAATGTCGTATTATAACGGTACCCAACATAAATGTCCTCTTCATATGGTAATTCATTACCTAATCCAGGGAATCTATCTGCATAGGGTAGATCATTGTAGTCAACAGGGAATGTTTGTGCAAGTTTACCAGACGGATTCACTTTTCCTGTAAGCACATCTGCTACCGCATTTCCAAGTTCTTGACCAGGTTGCCATGAAAGTAAGATTCCGTCGACTTGATCTTTCCAGCTTTCTGTTTCTATAGGGCCTTCAACATTTAATACGGCAATCACTTTTTTACCTTGTGATCTGTATGCCTTCGATACGTTCTTTACCATTTCTTTTTCAGCGTCCGATAAGTAGAAATCTGATTTTTCGCGGTCTTTTCGATATTGGCCCCAATCTGTTCCTAAAACGATGATCCCTATATCTGTATTTTCTGCTGCTGCTTTTACATCCTCGGTAATATCCATTTCCGGTAGTGTCGGGACAATTAAGTCGTAATTTTCAATTTTACTTTTATATTCATCTTGACTTCTCATGTTTGTAACGTATTTATTATATTTTTCTAAAAGAGTGTTATTTAGTGAACAACCTGCGTTTTTCAAACCTTCGGCTATTCCTACTTGATATGGAGCATTTACTAGAGCACTTCCTCTACCACCTGTGTTGATTTCACTAACAGGAACACCAAATAAAGAAACGCTTTGCTTATTATGGATAGGTAATGCTCCTTTTTTGTTTTGGAGAAGTACCATGCCGTCAGCTGCCGCTTTCCGAGCAATTTTTGCGTTTGATTCAAAGTCAGGATTGTTTGTAGCAACAGCTCCCTTAAACGTCGGTGTGTCCACAACAATACTAAGTATTTCCTTAATATTTCGGTCAAGGATTGCTTCATCAAGGGTTCCGTTATTCACAGCATCAATAATTCTCTGTGATTGATCAGCACCACCAGGCATTAACATATCTGTTCCAGCTTCTAATTGCCTAGCAATATTTCGTGGTGTTTCCCAATCAGTCATAGAAAATCCACTAAATCCCAAATCTTTTCTGAGTACATCAGTTAAAAGTTCTTTATTCTCAGTGTTATACACACCATTGATTCGATTATATGACTCCATGATTGACCAAGGTTGTGCCTCCTTCACTGTTATTTCAAAACCTTTTAAATAAATTTCTCTTAGAGCTCTTTGACTAATAATCACGTTATTGCCTATTGTTTTGTCGGCAGGAAGCCACTCCTTATTTCCCTGATTGTTTGTTCTTTGGTTAAAAGCAGCAAAATGCTTAACGGTTGTTCCTACACCGTTTTTCTCAACTCCATTAACAAAGGAAGATGCCAACTTTCCAGTAACAACGGGATCTTCTGAAAAGTATTCATTGTTTCGAGTATTCAAAAGATAACTTTGAATATTCATTCCAGGAGCCAAAAGTAAATCGATTCCATATGCTTTTAATTCTTGGCTCGTGGCTTCCCCAACCTTTTTTACCAAATCGGTATCCCAAGTTGACGCCAAAACATTTGGAGCTGGAAACTTTGTTGCATAATATGTTTTGCTATCATTTGCTCTCGTTGGACTTATTCTTACGCCCATTGGACCATCAGCTAGTACAATTGAAGGAATGCCTAAACGATCTATGGCTTGTGTTTGTCCAGCTGCTCCTGGTACCTTTGCTGGTTGTTGTCCAATTAGTTCCCCATTTTCGTCCACTAAGCCACCTTTATTACCACCAGTCACAAGAAAGGCTTTTTCTTGTAAAGTCATTGCGGCTATTACTGCATCAATGGATGCTTTATCGACTAATTTAGGAGTTGCCGTTGATTCTGAATGTACAGATGATTGTCCTTCTGACTGTGACTTTACCACTTGAGGAGAGGATGTATTAGCTGTAACCGTTGTGTCAAATCCTGATCCTGACATAATGACCCCCGAAGTTATGGACAAAATTAATAGTTTTTTCCTTCTTTCTTTTTTCATTTTTTTGAGCATTTTAATTCCATCCTTTTTATAAAATTTGATTACTTATCGAAAAACAAAGCTTGTATTAAGAAACTTATGCACTGGGAATGACGGACTTCTCTTTATCTCCCTCCTACATCGTCACTTAGATGTATAGACATCTAAACATCTATGAGGAAATTTTATCACTTGTTCATTTTGATTATGTAAATGCAGTATTAATGTTTTGTTAAAATTTATTGCTATCGAGTAGGAAAGGATTTCTAATCCACAACCTCTCACTATGAAGGATTAAGATTCTGGTGTGGAAATAATTTGATAAGAAAATAGGATTATGGTACAAACCTTGAATTTCATCAAAATATAAACAAAAATATAAGGCCAATTCCAAATATTGTGTTCTTGTATACCGAAAATGTTCGCTTTAAAGTTTTTCGTTACGAATGAAAATTGCTCGTGTAGTAGGTAATATTCCTGCTGGATTAGCTGTCTGAGTCTTTTTGCACCAGAACCTAAATAAGTGTATTTTTACGGACAATTATAAAAAAGTGTCTACATTGTTTTGGCTTTTTAAATATCGCTTTGTCGCTGAGTCCTTCTATGCATGTGTTACTTAAAAACGAAAATTACGTGAACTTTAAAATCTATTAATATTGCTTTTACAATCAATTCACATACTAGTTGTATACAAAATCATTCGAGTAAGGAGGTCCAAGTTTGATCTTCAAAGTGACTTTGGAAGACAACGGGAGGTTAGAAGCATCAAATATTTAGCGTTTTTTGAACAAATTCGTGGATATCTTTCATTTGGTGCGATCAAATTATATTAACGAGAATGTTTCAGGAGGATTTCATTATGAAGGTTTCTGTAAAAACCTCCCTTTTCTATGGATTGGGAAGTCTTGGTCAAAATTTTATTTATGTTCTAGTTGTTAGCTATTTAATGGTCTACTATACAGATTATTTTGGACTGGCTCCTGCTGCAGTAGGAACACTGTTTCTTGTTGCAAGAATATGGGATGCTTTAGACGATCCAATCATCGGGCTACTCGTTGATAATACCAAATCGAAATACGGTAAATTTAGGCCCTATCTCCTCTATACTCCAGTTATTATGGCGGCCTTTACTGTTCTCCTGTTTTTACAACCGGATTTAAGCTCTACAGCTAAAATTATTTATGCATATGTCACCTATATTATGTGGGGGATGAGTTATACCATTTTGGATGTTCCGTATTGGTCTATGACAGCTACCATTACAGATGATCCAAAGGAAAGAACAAAAGTTGTCATGGTTCCAAGAGTGATGGCCATCATAGCAGCTATCAGTGTTTCCGTAATAACACTGCCCCTTGTAAAGGCATTAAACAGCTGGTTACTTGTGGCACTTATCTATTCAGTTATATGTGTTCTCTTTTTTGGGATCACTTTTTGGAACGTAAAAGAAAAAGTAAACATCACCAAAAAAGAGAAATACACGTTAAAAGATGCAGGACGAATTCTTAAATCCAATCGACCTCTGCAGTTAATCCTTTTAACGTTATTGATCGGTGATTTAACTATGAACCTTCGTGGTGCCTTTTCATTGTATTATTTTAAATATTATTTGAACGCAGAAAAGCTTTTTCCTTTATACTCATTGGTGACGATGCTTCCAATCCTAATAGGTGCGTTACTATCCCCGATTGTCTCAAAGAAAATCGGCAAGAGGATGACGGCAATCGGTGGGAATGCAGCTTATGGTAGTGGCTTTATTCTTTTATTCTTCTTAGGCAAAAACATTGTGTTATTATTTGTGATTTCAGGTTTAAGTACTTTATTTTTTGGTCTTTCCATGATTGCGATGAGTGCGATGGTTGCAGACTGTGTTGAATACGGAGAATGGCGAACTGGAAAAAGAGCGGAAGGGACGGTGTTTTCCACCAATACGTTCCGTTCTAAGTTTGCAGATGCTTTAGGTGGTGCAATGGGAGCATATGCCCTTTCATTTATCGGTTACATTCCGAACCAAGCACAAACAGATACAACGATGTCATGGATGCACTTGTTCTTTACGATTATTCCAGGCATCTTCATGCTGGTCGCCGTTCTACCTTTAATAAAATACGAACTGACAGAAACCTTCTATAATAAAATTCTAGCCGAAATTAAAATAAGACGAGAAGGCAATCTTCTTCAAGAAGTGTCTGATAAAAGCAGTTAATGAGCTTAATATTAAATGGTTCTGGTGCAAAAACTGCAAGACAATTGCAGTGAATCTCTAAATCTTGGACATACGGATACTGTGATTCTAAAAAATAAAAACCCTACCTTAATGAGAAAAAGGTAGGGTTTGCGCTTTTTTGCTAATGCATCTCCTATTTACCCTTAGTTAACATAACGCTGATTAGAAGCAATCAAAACAGGCTTAGATTTAATAGAATCTAAGCCTGTTTTGTGTTTATAAAAGTGTACTTTTATGAATAGATTTGTAGCTATGTTAATCGAATGCTTTAATCTGTTTTAATATTCGTTTTTTTTTTTTTTACATTTATTGGTACATCTTTTTGTGGCGGAGGGATTAAGTTAAAGGTATTTTACACCTGGTTGCAGAATATCTTTTTATTTAAAAGGGGGGAGGCCAAATGATTATTCGAAAAGCTACCGAGTACGATGTTATGGGAATCGCTCGTGTTCATGTAGATAGTTGGAAAGCGACATATAAAGGAATTATCTTTGATGATTATCTAGAAAAGATTTCTTATGAAGGCCGATATGATAGCTGGCGGAAGTCTTTAGCGGATAAAAGTCAAAACACATATGTAGCTGTTGATGTTTACGATGGGATTGTGGGATTCGCTTCGTATGGAGCCAACCGATCTGAAAAGCAACGTTCTCGTTATCAAGGAGAACTGTATGCTATCTATATTCTGAATAATTACCAGCAAACTGGCGTTGGAAAAGACCTATTAAAAGCAGTGGTGGAAAACTTCCTTGCTGATAATATTAGGTCCATGTCTGTATGGGTGCTAGCGAATAATCCTTCTCGGTCTTTTTATGAGCATTTCGACGCCAAAGTAATTGAGAGTATTCAAATTAAACGTGGGGAGCAGGACTTAGAAGAAATCTCCTATGGTTGGGAGGATTTAAATCAATTACTGTCTAACCATTACCCTACCTTAAGTACGTAAGCGATACACAAGAGGAATATATCATAAACGGTGAGACACATACATGATACATCTCTTTCTTTTTGCAACTGAACATGCGGTAGAGGAAGTTAAAAACTGTCTTTTACGAATAAACTTCTTATATATTCATATAGAGTATTATTATCTACAGCAAGCACCTTTTCATGTGATTTTCTGTGAAAACCTTGTAATTTTTCTTAAACTGTTGGGCATCCTGTTATTATTCTCATTGCAAATTCTCACTGTAAGCCCTATTCAAAAGGTTGCTGGTCTTAATAACGATCAGCAACTTTTTTCATGTCGTCAAAATAAAAAAGAGGCACCGTTTTAAACGATACCCCTTTTTGGGATTTTGCTGTGCAAATTTGTTTTTTCTCGCAATTAAAGAAGCCGGTCCCTTTATTGGTACCGACCCTCTGAATTACTCATCTTTATTATCCGCATCATTTATATCTTTTGCATCTTCTATTGCATCTTCCGGATCTGGCTGCGCATCTTTTTCGTCATCTTGATTCATCGTATCATTTTCATCGACGCCAGGTGCCATATCGTTTTCAGGATCTGTATCGCCATTCAGATCATTTTTATCGTTTGTTCCGTTCATATCATTCGTACCTTCATCTACTGGAGCTTGTTCCTCATTTGGCTCTTCCTCTGGAGGAGGCTCCTGATTAAAGTTACAACCCACTAACATCATAGTGGATAAAAAGGTACCTGTTAGCATAAGAAACCATTTTTTACTCATGGTCATTCCCCTTTCTTAATTTATACATGACCTTTAGGTCTTTGCTTATCGTTCCCCATATGTATGAAATCATGAGTGATTTTTCCAAAATAAAATCTAAGAGAAGTCTTTTTATAATAACTCCTTCTTAATAAAAATGTAGTTTATATAAAATCTCACTAGTGTCGCATAAATAAGTTCTAAATTTTCTGTTTTCATTTTTTCTCTAAAAAGAGAAAAAATGAAAACAGGCAAACAAAGGTAGTGAACATCCATTTTTTTACTATAACCTTTGGCAAATGCGACAGAGACATAAAAAGCTTATGGAACGCTATTATTTTTGATTTTGCGTAACCAAATGTGTGCTGGTTTCCATAAAGCAGCTTTTAAATAACGACTGATTTGTACAGCTCAGCGATTTCGTCTGCGCTCAAATCAAAGCGATTGGTGAGTAAATGGAGCTCGTTACCTTTTGAATCCAGTACGTTAATCAAGCTAAACACATTTTCAGACCGATTTTGTGTGGTGCCAATGACGACCATTTCATCTGATAAGACTGACGAACTTTCTGGTAATTCGAATGCTTCAAGCTGACGTACAACCGCATTTTTACGTAAACGGGAGACGAAGAAATAGCCTTCATCTGTCATGCGATCAAATCGATCATAATCCAAGTATCCACGGTCAAACACGTACATGCATTCTTTGTCATCGACTAGTACTTCAAGCTGACCACGGTCATGTTCTTTCGCATTGGTAAGCACCGTTTGATCTGGATAGAGTAGCCTTTTTCCATAAAGACAAGTCGTAAATGGAGCTTAACACCAGATTTCGTTTTACGGAATGTTGCCCACTTATGATGGTTCAAGTTCAATGGTAATGTACTCGAATCAATGATTTTCAGTGGCGTTGTCGTTTTTCGTCTTGTTGGAAAATCAGCCTTGGCGTGAATTTGTCCTACCAAATCAAGAAAAATGTGTTGAAGGAACTCAATCGGAATCTAATTTAATCGTCTTCCTAATTGAGAGAAGCTAATGGAATCGAGGTTCGTTGCGTTCTGCAATTCTTCGAAAAAAACGCAATCGCTTAATGCGCGTAAACTCTCTGTTTCATGAAGCTGCGCATACAACAGTAATCTCATAAATGAAGCCATATGAAGCTTCTTTGTATAGTAGTCTAATTGATGGATTTTCACCTGTTCTTCAAATAATGAAATGGAAATCGGTGAAAACCATTGTTCAAATGATGTTTTTCGTGTAAACTTATCCATGCGTTTGTCCTTTATTTTGGATTTGGATAGGTTACTACCGCCAAACCATTATAAAGGATTTTTTTGTGCACAGATATAATGACAGAACATTTAGATTTATCATTTGTGTTGAATTATTTTAATGCGACACTAGTGGATAAAAATGAACAAACGCTAATCCCTTAGTTCAGCTTTTTTATAACCCAACAGCTTTGTAAAGTGACAATAAACTGTTTATTTACAAAAAGAATTTTTAAAATTTTTAGGTTTTATTATGAAAGATCAGCATCCGTTCGCTTATTAGACTAATAAGCGAACGATTTTTTTGTATTTGGAATGATTGGGTGTGAAAGAAGATGCAGCCTTTTGTTGAGAGGCAATCTAGATTACTGCTAGTGCACGATGCTATTGAATGTTTTTTATGAAATCAAAGATGGAGGAAGAGCTCATTGCATTTGGATTCTCCCTATCTCGCAAATTTTAAGGATAGCGTTAAATGAATTGTTCTATAAAGAGTGATGTAAAATTAAGGAAAACATGATAGAATCAACATGTGTGGGTAATACCATAATTAAATAATGAAAAGGAGGCCGTCACGCCATGATTATCAAGTGGATCAAACTAAGATAATTAAAGGTGCAGGCCAAAATACTCCGTTGAGAGGTTATTGATCTGCGCCTCACAAAGCGCGATGTGAACATAAAAATAACGGAGGAGATAGAACATGAAAGAACAATTGCTGAAAATAAACCAAGTGGAAATCAATACAGAGAGCTTTGGAAACCCCGAGGATCCTGCAGTACTTTTGATCATGGGGGCAATGTCCTCACTTGACTGGTGGGATGAGGAGTTCTGTCAGCGTCTTGCTGAGGAGGGGAGATTCGTCATCCGATACGATCATCGTGATCTGGGAAAATCAACGGTTTACGAACAAGGGACATCCAATTATACGATCACAGATCTGGCAGACGATGCCATTGGTGTCCTGGATGCCTACTCGATCCAGAAGGCTCATGTCACAGGCATGTCTCTTGGCGGGATGATCGGACAGATTATGGCTGTAAAGAATCCTGAACGCGTTTTGAGCCTGTCGATTATTGCATCAAGTGTATTCGGAACAGCGCAGGCCGAACTTCCGCAGATGAACCAGCGCATATTGGATCATCATGCAAAGAGTGCTTTAGTCGATTGGTCAGACCGGGAATCTTCCATCACTTACCTTGCAGAGGGCTGGAAGACGCTATCTGGTGCCAAACCATTTGAAAAAGAGAGAATGTATCTTCTCGCTGAAAGAGAATATAGCCGCGCCAAACAAATACAAAGCCGGTTCAATTATACTCTGCTTGGTGGCGGAGAAGAGTACTTGGATCGTATGGGAGAAATAGACGTGCCGACAGTTATCATTCATGGAACAGATGATCCGGCGCTTCCGTTTGAACATGGCCTGGCTCTTGCTAAAGCTATTCCTCATGCAGAATTAGTGACTCTTGAAGGAACGGGGCATGAAATTCATTCTGCAGACTGGGGCAAGATTATCGAATCAGTCATAAAGGTCAGTTCCACGCGATAACATGATTGATTGATTAAAAATCCTGTTTAATATGATTTTTTGGACGCAGGGTAGTTGAATAAGGAGCTTAGTTTGCCTGTGGATTTAAAATAAAGTTATCCCGTTTATAAAAAAGCTGCACCGTTTTACCCCTTTGGATACGGGTTATCTAAAGGGGAGTTTTTATGGTGAAAAGGATAAGAACATCTGAATTGACCTATCGATTAAGGAACTGCTGAGTAATAATAAGTTATTCCATTAAAGGGCGCTATCCTAGAACAAGGATAAGCGTTCATTTTTCATTTTAAGGCCAGTTTGCTGAGGAACGTTTTCAATACAATTGGAGACTATATTAAAATATAGCATCAAAATTGTGAAGATTTTCACTTAAATAAACGGGTTAGTTGAGGATGCACCATGTAAACGTAATTAAAAAGCTAAAGCCTATACTAGTCTTTAGCTTTTTATATATTCTTTATATTTCTTCCCCCACTCGCCCATACTATTCAATATAGGAATAAAGCTTTTTCCTAAAGGTGTTAGCGAGTATTCTACTTTTGGAGGGACTTCTTTATATACTTCTCTGTGAATCATTTGATCTTCTTCTAATTCTCTCAACTGACGTGTCAGTATTCCTTTTGAAATACCAGGTAACAACCTTTGAAGTTCATTAAATCTTCTTGTCTGTGTGCTTAAATGCCATAGAATGATGATTTTCCATTTTCCCGCAATGATGTCTTGAGTTTGTGTAACTGGACAAACCTCTATCTGTTCTTCTGGAGGTTCACTGAACCGACTTCGTGCCATAATAAACACCTCTCTTTCTTAATGGTACTATTTTTGTGACTATGTTATAAAAAAATGACTACTTTTAAAAAAATATCTAAGACTATAATATTAGATTAAGCTTAATAATCAAATGAAAAATTATTAAATAACAGGAGGTTCTTTGAAATGAAACACCTTATTGTTTATGCACATCCCAACCCTGAAAGCTTAAATCATTCTATCTTAGATACAACAGTTAATACATTAAAGAAAAACGGTCACGAAGTTGTTGTGCGTGATTTATATGCACTTGATTTTCAACCTGTACTGAAACCAGAAGATACGGAAGCTATGAAAGCAGGACAAACTCCTAATGATATTAAAACGGAACAAGAATTTATTACTGAAGCAGACGTTATAACATTTATTTATCCTATTTGGTGGACAGGTCTTCCAGCCATTCTTAAAGGATATGTAGACCGAGTATTTGCATACGGATTTGCTTATGTTCCAGGTGAAGAAGGGATCATTAAACTGTTGAAAGGTAAAAAAGGTCTTATCATCAATACTCATGGCACTCCTAATGAGATTTATGATGAAATTGGGATGACAGCAGGTCTGAAAGTCACGTCTGATATTGGAATATTTGATTTTACTGGAATTGAGCCTGTGGAACATTTACTATTCGGAAGTATTGGATACCTTGATGAAGAAGCATATAAAGGGATGTTAAAGAAAGTTGAAGATACAATTAATTCCCATTTCTCATAAACGTATAGAAGTATTAGAAATGACTGCTCCTAATCGAGTAGTCATTTTTTAGAAAGGTTCTTATTCCACTATCGAGGGGATACGTTAGTTGAAGTAGAATTAAGTGATTTTAACTAAAGTCATATTTAGTTATTCCATTAAAAGGCGCTTTCTGGAGTAAGGTAATTATTGGTATGTCAACACTAAACTAGACAAATTTTTTAAGGTGTTCAAGTTTATAATCAATTGGACTCACATAACCAAGTGTTCCATGAATTCGAATGTGATTAAACCAGTGAACATAGTCATGTAATTCCCTTGTTAATTCTTCTAAACTATCAAAATGTTGACCTTTCATAAACTCTGTTTTAATGATTTTAAACGTTGCTTCAGCGACGGCGTTGTCATATGGGCAGCCCTTCATGCTTAAAGATCGTTGAATGTTAAACGTCTCTAACGCATCGTCCATTAGCTTATTTTTAAACTCATTCCCGCGATCCGTATGGAAAAGCTGAATGTTACGGAGATCACCCTTGATAGAGGCGAAGGCACGATAGACGAGTAACGCATCTTTGTTCAGACCTGCGCTGTAACCCACGATTTCCCGATTAAAGAGATCGACAAATACACATACGTAATGCCATTTTTGTTTGACTCTTACGTACGTCAAATCGCTGACGATCGCTGTCATCTCTTCTTCTTGGTCGAACTTGCGGTTTAGTTCATTCTTCTGTTCGGATTCATTACAGGATTTCGCATGTGGTTTAAATTGAGCTATGGTGTAAGTAGACACAAGGCCCTGTTCTTGCATAATGCGCCCAATTCTCCGTCTAGAAACGATGCGCCCACGCTTTTTTAATTCGACTTTGATTTTGCGTGTTCCATAATTTTGACGACTCGCTTGGAAAATATCGATGACATCTGAGGTCACGTCATCCACTGCTGCTCTTTCTTTAGATTCATAATAGTAGGTGCTTCTAGGCAGTTGTAGGACTTTGCACATTGCTGATATCGAGTATTTATGTTGATTATTCTTGATCACGTTTACTTTCGTCCTAGTATCAGCGCGGCTTGCTTTAAAATATCGTTCTCCATTTGAAGTTGCTTAATTTCTTTTCGGAGTTTATTTAATTCCCGTTCTTCAGGGGACAGATTATCTTTTTCTTTGAACGATCCGGAAGCCTGACTTTGATTCACCCACTTATCTAATGAAGAAGGTGTTAAGTCATATTCCCGGATGATTTCCTTTCTTGGCTTTCCGCTAAGATAAAGTTGAACCATCTGCTCTTTAAACTCAGGTGTAAATATTCTTCTGGTTTTTTTCGTCATAGTAGATTCTCCCCTGCAGTATTTACTGTATTCTACTTGACCTTAACTTTTCTGTCCAACTCAGTGTAGCCTATTCATATTTATGGACTGAACGGTAAAAACCGATTAGTCCATTTCTTCTCAATAAGGTCTACCCTATTGGGAAGATTGCGATTTATTGATTTTCAAGTCTTTAAAGCGTCTCAAATACACTTATCAAAAATGTTTAAATGGTATTTACCCCCATAGTGGCCCCTCATCCTTCGAATCGTTTCCGTACCCCTATATACGCTCGTAAAAGTACACTTATAAAAAAAAGAAAGGACTCTAAGGATTATTCCTTAGAGTCCCTTCCTGTAAAATAACCACTAATATTTACGTTTATTTTACAGCTTTTTTTAATTCCTTACCTGGTTTAAAAGCTGGAGCCTTACAAGCAGGAATCTGCATTTCTGCACCAATTTCGCTTATATGTTCTCTGGAACTACAAGTACGAATCCTCAAATGATTCTCGTTGAGATATTTATCCTTGTTGCTGGCTTTAACGCAGCTAAAATTGGATTAGATTATTGGATCATCCCATTCTTAAGAAAACAAATTTTAAGAAAAGAGGAGCAAGAAGTCTCCGCTCACAGTGCTTAAAGGGATCCTGTCCAAAAAAACGCTAAAAACGCTAAGAAAATTTTTTATACTTATCTCAAAAGGGTACACTTTATTGGGACATCCGTTCTTATGGATGCAAGTCTTTTGTTTATTCGTAAAATGGATATTTTATGAAAGTCTTACCTGTTTTATAGTCATTATTTGCTTTCAGATTGGTCGAATGATATAGTGACTTTAAACCATTTTACTTTTAATACAATAAATATTTAAAGGAGCTGCAACTTTAAGGGAGATAGCAAAGTTAAATCTTCTTAGAGGTTGCAGTTTTTTTAAATCCTTTTATTACTTGTAAAGTGGTCGAAAATGAATATGTACATAAGGTGCATTTTAGGAGGATTTTTAATGGCAACAGGTAAAGTTAAATGGTTTAATGGTGAAAAAGGTTTCGGATTTATCGAGGTGGAAGGTGGAGAAGATGTATTCGTACACTTCAGCGCTATTCAAAGTGAAGGATTCAAAACTTTAGATGAAGGCCAAGAAGTTGAATTTGACGTTGAGCAAGGCCAACGTGGACCTCAAGCTACTAACGTACGTAAAATATAATTGATCATATTTAATCGATAAAAAAGAGAAGGGCTCCTTCTCTTTTTTTCTTTTTGTTCATATTTTTATTTTATTAGATATACAGGATCGATTAATTAATTTGTCCGTTTTCTGAAGAAGGTAAATGCCTAGATGAAAAATAACTATTCCTCTATAAGCCTATGTAGGCTTTCCTTGATCATTTTTCGTACGCAACAGGGATTAGATTCATTTTTACCCTTTCAGCCACAATATAGCGTGTGTAGCCATCTGTGAGAATCTTTGTATCTCGATTAACTGTAATGGGCTCATCTAAATGGCCTGTTCGTTTTAAATAGTTTGCAACTTTCTGTATTTTTTCAGGACTAGGTCTTGAATTTGAAAAACCTTCCATTATCACAATCTGTTCAAGTAAAATAAAATCTTCAGTTCCTACTGGTCCTTTTGGCTTCATTTCTGTTTTTACCTCTTCTTCAGTTTAATTATATACTTCATTCAATTTTTTAGTTCATATTATAATGAATCTTACAGGAAGCTAAAATAGTCTGAACTTTGTTCTATAATATGGTTGCGTTTGATTACAATATTTATAAGATACGGCCGAAGCAGATAGCAAAGATAAACGAACATTAATTTGTAATGATCTTGTTTTTAGTTAAAGAAACAGATAGGATTTTTTTAAAATCTAAATGGAACGTCTCATGATCACTTTATAGACATATCTACAATTAAAGATTAGATCGTTATATAAGCTAAGCCTTGGATATAAATCAGTTTCGATGGGAGTTAGGTGGTAACTTTTCTAAAAGACGCTCTCCAGCCCTCATTTTATGACCACATAAAGGGCAATTTTGATGATTCTCATAGGAGAAATCTTTTCTCATCCAACCAATACAATCTTCTGATTCACATTCCCAAACCTCTATTTGTTCTTTAGGTAATAATTCTTCATTTTTCTTACGATAATACATGACAACATCACTACTCCTTTCATCTATTATACCTTAACAAGCAAAAGATCATTAATAATCTACCTTTTCTGTTAATTGCTATTAGCTTTGTGAATCTGTTATAATAAAGGTAATTATTTTTGTTCGGTATAGGATGGATAGCAGAACTGTCTTAAAAAGAAGGTTTCGTCTTGAAATATTATGTTTGGGCAAGGGTAGTAATACAATTGTGGAATATTCCACAACAGGAGGAAACATTATGGCACAAGGTACAGTAAAATGGTTTAATGCAGACAAAGGTTTCGGATTTATCGAAAGCGAAGGCGGAGAAGATGTATTCGTACATTTCAGTGCTATTCAAGGCGAAGGCTTCAAATCATTAGATGAAGGTCAAAAAGTTACTTTTGATATTGAACAAGGTCAACGTGGAGCACAAGCTGCTAACGTTCGCAAAGCATAATTTAAAGTAATCATAAAAGAAGACTCCCATATGGGGAGTCTTCTTTTATGATCATTACTTCTAGCTACCACAGTTGGTCTTATCAGCACTCAAAGAACCATTTTACTTAACGGTATTGAGCTTTTTGCAACCCCTACTGTAAGCTTGTCTTAGGATCCTTTTTATTAATGATTTTTATATTTTTCCCAAGAGGCAAAGATGCTCTTGATAAACACGGGTTCTTAGATTGATGAGTTAAAACAGTTGCTTTCATCCTTATCAACTGACAAAATTAAGAAGATAAGGGACTTCATAGAAAAGAACGCGTAGGTGACTAACATGATTGAGATAAAGACTTCCACACTCAGCAATGGAGAGTTCAATAGAGGGGTATTCGCGACATGTGATATAGCAAAAGGTGAGCTTATACATGAAGCGCCAGTCATTCCTTACCCTAATAAGCAACATGTTTTTATAGAAAAAACCATACTTGATGATTATGTGTTTGAGTATGGTAAAAACCACACGGCGGTCGTCTTAGGATATGGTATGCTGTTTAACCATTCGTATAAGCCGAATGCCACTTATGATATTAACTTTACGAACCACACGTTTGACTTTTATGCTTACACAGATATAAAAGCAGGAGAAGAGATACTAATCAACTATAATGGCGATGTGGATGACAAAGATCCACTATGGTTTAATAAGGACGAAATGGATAATGACAAAGAGGAACCAATTGTAGATAAGGGGAGGACCCAATGAATAAAGATGGACTTTTAAAAAAATTTCAGACTGCCAGTCGAGGTAATTTTTTTTCAATAGAAGTTCCTAAGGCTACTAAAGAAGATGAAAATAAGATTGAAGAATGGGTTAAAGAATTAGAAAGGGAAGGAAAAATCAAATTAAGAGAGTGTGTACCGCGAGAATACTCCGTTTATTTACATGGAATCATTAAGTATGCATCCGAATAACCGGGTGCTTTTTTATTGGGGTCAAACATATGAAGATATCCGACTTGATCAACTAATTTGCCCCGTTTGAATAAGAAAGGGAGCAAATTGAAGGCAAGGTGAGAAATCTTTTTATGATTATTTTCAAGTATGTAAGTATGCGTATAATCCTAATTTTACGCATACTTTACATTAAGAAGTATTATGAAAAGCGAAGAAGTCTGGTTCTAATTGGATACAGGCTTCTTCGCTTTTTATAAAAATGTCATTTTGTGAACAGGTTCATAAATCTTTAAAAGCGTACGTTAGGCATTCATGTCAGTAATATATGCTTTTGTGGCTAGATTCAACTTAGTGATCGTTACCCTATAGATGATCACACCTCTCTTTTAAATATATAAATTCTTAGTGCAAGATTGTGAAGTTTTTTTAAAAAAAGTTGATAAAATTCGGACAAACTGCGGTTTTTCGCCCTCTACAAAAATAGGATACTGGAGGTTATTATGGGCAAAAAGACTATAATTTTAACTATAGCGACAGGGAGCGCTTACAAATAAAATTCTCCAGAAAAAATCAGAATTTTTAAAAAGAGGTGTTTATTATGTTGAATGGTGAAAAGAAAATGGCAAGACCACTACGCTGGGGGATGGTCGGAGGTGGACGACTTAGTCAGGTTGGTTATAAACACCGGACTGGTGCATTAAGAGATCATACAGCCTTTACCTTAGTAGCAGGAGCCTTTGATATTGATTCAGAAAGGGGTAAAGACTTTGGTATAAATATAGGCGTCGATGAGAACCGTTGCTATCCTGATTATAAAACAATGTTTGCTGAAGAAGCAAAGAGGAAGGACGGGATTGAGGTTGTCTCCATTGCCACTCCTAACGGGACTCATTATGAAATTTCTAAGACAGCATTAGAAGCTGGTTTGCACGTTATCTGTGAAAAACCTTTGTTTTTTACCTCTGAAGAGGGTGAAGAGATTAAAGCTCTGGCAGAGGAAAAAGGAAAAATTGTTGGTGTAACGTATGGTTTCTCTGGAAATCAAATGTTGCTCCAAATGAGGGCAATGATTGAACAAGAAAAAATTGGTGAGATTCGTGTGGTTGAGCTGCAGTATACTCATGGCTTTAGTGCAAATGATCAAGCAGATAAAACAAGTGATTCGCAAAAGTGGCGTGTTGACCCTAAGGTTGCAGGACCAAGTTTTGTGTTAGGTGATTTGTCCACACATACCTATTATATGTCCCAGCTGATTATGCCACATATGAAAATTAAACAATTGTTATGTGACCGGCAGAGTTTTGTGGGAAGTCGCGCTCCTTTAGAGGATAATGCGTTTGTTCTTATGAAATATGAAAACGGGGCGGTAGGAAGGCTTTGGACATCCTCTATCAATACGGGATGTATGGATGGCCATAGAATTCGCATTGTAGGATCTAAGGGAAGTTTAGAATGGTGGGATAGCAAAGGTGGAGAACTAAGATATGAAGTTCAGGGAGAACCTGCCCAAACTTTGATTCGTGCCATGCCTTATTTAGATGATAGCTGTAATGCTGACGAGCGTTTAGGAGCACTACATGTAGAAGGATTGTCTGATTCTTGGGCCAATATTTACCTCAAATTTGCCATTGCGATTGATGCCAAAAACCGGAATGATGAGGAAACATTAAAGAATCTAGTTTACCCTGATATTGATGCCGGCTTGGATGGTATTCGCTGGATTGAAAATTGTGTTCGTTCTGCAGACAATGGAGCGGTTTGGGTAGAGTTTGAGAACAAAAGGACACTATTAGTGTAAAAAACCTTATACCCTGATCTTGGTATTGAGAGCGTGCGCTGGATAGAAGACTGTGTTAGAACGGTACCGTTTGGATAGAGTTTAATTACAAACTTAAAACTCATCTATGTACAATTTTCTTTCATAATTGTCCTAGATGAGTTTTAAAAGTATCATTCAATCAAAGCTCTTAACAAGAGGTTGATGAACGCCCAGTCAATTACTATAATTGACTAAATACTTACACACTACAGAAAAAGAGGCGAGTTTATGGTACAGAGTTTTGTAAAAAAAGACTTCACACCAACTTTTGAAAATGGCAGACTTCCCAAACTGCTTTATGTTTGCAAAGCTGAAGCTGATCATACCAAATTACCGTGTGTGATGCATGTTCATAAGGACCGTCTAGAAATTTTGTATATAAGACATGGGAGAGGAATTCATACTATTGGAGGGCGACAGTATCATACCAAACAAGGTGACATTCTCATTTATAACAGTGGGGTTATCCATGACGAACGTACGAATCCAGATGCAGAAATGAGTGTGTACAGCTGTGGAGTAAGCAACTTAAAGCTAGAGGGGATGAGGGAGAATTGTCTATTGCCTGACAGTGCAAGTCCGGTTTTACATAGTAACGTTTTTAGCCAGGATATTGAACATTTATTTCGTATGATGTACACCCAAATTTGTTCGGAAAATACTGGGGCTGAGGAAATCTGTCATCATCTTCTACAATCTCTCATTGTGATGCTTGTCAAGCAAATTGATAGAAGGATAGATACAGAGGAAAATAAGGAAGTTATTGTGGGAGAACGCATTAAAAAGTATATTGATGATCATTATTCGGAGGTTCATACGTTGGAAAGCATAAGTGAGGCATTGAATATTAGCTTGTCTTACTTGTGTCATATTTTTAAGGAAACTACTGGATATGCTCCCATGCAATACATTATGCGACGTAGAATTGGAGAGGCCCAGTCTCTGCTGATTAATACCCAGTATAGTGCTACCGAAATCGCATCAATGGTAGGATATGATAACTCCAATTATTTTAACACTATTTTTACTAGAATCGTTGGCATGTCTCCCATCAAATATCGAAAGTGCTGGGTAGATGGAAATTCTAATGTAGATAGATAAAAATGATAACAGAGCTGTTTTTTAGCACAACCCTAAATATCGATTGCACAAAAATAGCTGAAGGATACGGAGCTAAAACTTATCGGTACGTTAGAAGAATTAAAAACGCTCTTAAAAGATGCTAAGAAGCAGGGAGTATTATACACATTGTCAAAAATGAAAGTGCTTCCAATTAAGGGTGGACGGTTATGGTAGCGTTGAGAGAATTTATGTATAGTAACTAATCCGCAAATATTTAGTGGAAATACCGCCCTAAAACATATGCATTTACTTTATGGTATTGGTAAAGTTCGACGTCGACTAATGCTACTAATTGGACTGATTGGAACAACGACGTCACTTCTGCTAATTGGGGTATTCTCCAATGTACTTGAAGGATCTGCAGCGCTTCCATATGTTGTGCTTAGCTTGACAGTCACGTTTTTAGCATTTATGCAAGGGGCTGTTGCACCAGTAACATGGCTGATGCTTGCAGAAATATTCCCATTGCAGTTACGAGGTCTCGGTATGGGTATCAGTGTGTCTTGCCTTTGGATAACAAATTTCTTCATTGGTTTATCTTTCCCTGTATTATTAGAAACGATTGGCTTGTCCACAACTTTCTTTGTCTTCACAGCTATGGGACTTCTGTCTATTGCATTTGTGAAAAAATATTTGCCGGAAACTAAAGGCCGCACACTTGAAGAGCTAGAACATTACTTCCGCACCTATGATGATCAAGGTGACCAGGCGGATTTAAATCAGGTTACCGTTCAAACAAAACAAGTTTAATCATGGCAACATGATTATTATTTGAAACATTGGTGTAATAGGAACCGACGGAATTTCTGGGAACATATTAAAAGAATTATAAACACTTTGGTTGGTCGAAAAATTGTTGCTATATACTGCTTAGAGCTAAGGAAGGTAATTGGGTTCTAGTATAAGAAATCCATCAAACTGGCAAAATGGATGGTTCTAACGTAGAAATGGAAGAGAAAAAAGAAAGTATAAAACTATAAAAATATATGTAAACAGAAGGTAGTTCATCTAGGGAATCACCTTCTATTTACATAACACTGATTAGAAGCAATCAAAAAAGTCCGTGAAATTTCACGGGCTTTTACTATACTTATGTATTTATTTGATCAATGTAATAAGAATGCTCGAAGTCAGTCCAATCAAAAGATAAAATGGTCAAACAATCGATTAATCATAAAAGGAAACTGAAGGAGTAAAAAATACTATTTTTTAGATGAGCTAAACATATTCTTGTTGAAAGGGCATAACCAAAAATTTCAATGAGTTTACATTTCCGGGTATAAACTCATTGCCTATAAATCCAATGGCAATACCAAGCTAAATGTTTGAATAGTCTGGAAACTGTTAGTATAATAGAAAAAAGGTCAAGGAGTTGATTTCCGATGGAAAGGAATTTGCTTAATACATCACCACAACCTGAAGTAAACGTCATGGATTCTCAATGGGCTGAAATGGTGTTAAACAAAGCGCTTCGTGATTTCCGAAAAGAACAAATCCAAAAAGAGATTGACCAGTCGTTACAGAATCGAAACAAAGAAGAGTTCCTACGATTAACAGAGCAATTGAAGAATATTTCTTAAAGCTGTTGTATATATCGAGATGATTTTGAAATAAAATGAACTTAACATAATAATCATTATCAGCTAACAAGAGGTTGGGTGTCTAAAAAAGGCACCCAGCCTCCTTAGCGTTCTTGATTGGTTACTTATTTTACAGCTTCTTTTAGTTCTTTACCCGGTTTAAAAGCAGGAGCCTTAGTAGCAGGGATTTGTATTTCCTCGCCTGTTTGTGGGTTACGGCCTGTTCGGGCTGCACGTTCACGTACTTCAAACGTTCCAAACCCAATCAACTGGATTTTTTCTTCCTTAGCAAGTGTAGTAGAGATGGATTCAAACAACGCATCCACAGCTTTAGCAGCATCCTTTTTGCTTAATTCGGCTCTCTCAGCTACAGCATTCACTAATTCTGTCTTATTCATATTCAAGCACCTCGTTCTTTTACTTTCAGATAGTATGTAGAATGATAGCATAACACATCCATTAGAAGGTTTTCCAATTTGACAGATTGATATACATCTATTCTAAAAGAAACAGAATCGTGACTTTTATGAGGAAAGGAATTGAATAAAAAGGCCTCTTTTATAAAGTTGTATGTAGTATGTTAAGATAAGTGTAAGAACATTTGAGGAGATAGTGATTTTGAAGTGGACGGAAATAAGAAAACGGTATCCTGACAAGTTTGTATTAGTGGAAGCTGTCTCTGCTTACTCAAAAGAAAATAAACGAATCATTGAAGAAATGTCTGTCTTAGAGGAACATACCAGTTCAAATTCAGCATGGAGTGGTTATAAAAAGCTGCATCGTGAACTACCTGAGAGAGAATTATACATTTTCCATACAAGCAAAGAACAAATTGAAGTGGAAGAGCAACACTTTATTGGTGTCCGGGGCCGAGTATGAAAGTAAGATTAGAGAATGGCCTTCCCATCGCCGCGATAGAAATAACACACGCTGAAAAAACAATGATATTGGAAAATGTACTATTAGATACAGGATGTGCCACGACGATATTTGATACGGATCTTCTTGTAGAAATAGGGATAGAACTATATAAGTCGAATTAAAGGATTACAATCACTCTCTGTTGAAGTATAAGGGTAACACTTACCAACGAACAGAGAGGAACTAGATGACTCATTCACGTCAACATGAAATCACACCCCTGCTTACCGCGATGAAAACGACCAAAGATAAACGAATGTATGAACGTTATCAAGCGATCTACTTTTATTTACAAGGCTACTCTAAAAAAGACATCACAACCATGATTGGGCGTTCCGAAAAAACCATCTATAACTATGTGAATGCCTACGAAGAAAAAGGACTAGATGGCTTAAACATGGGACAATCACCTGGAGCGCCACGCAAATTAACACCCGAACAAGAACAGGAATTGGCTCAAGTGATTGCGACCAAACTTCCCGTGGATGTTGGCTTCCCAGCTAAGTATAATTGGACGTTAAAGATCATTGCTTCATTTATCGAGAAAACATGGAACCAACCGTATACTCTTCGTGGTGTTTCTCGACTTTTACACGATTTAGACCTTAGTTATACTAAACCGACTTATACGCTGGCAAAAGCGGATCCGTTGAAACAAAAAGAGTTTGTGGAAGAGACGTTCCCTGCCTATAAAAAAACTCTTAAATGAGGAGATTGACCATCTTCTCTTTCAAGATGAGTCGATGATTCGGGATTACCAAGCTCTTCAATACACATGGTTTTTAAAAGGCAAGCAGCGAATCATTCCGATTTATGGAAAGCACCAGGGTGTCAAACTCATCGGTACACTTAATGATGAAACGGGGGATGTGTTTTGTGTAGAAGAAGAACGATACGATGCCGAAGCGTTTCTTCGTTTTCTTCAAAAGGTATTGAAACATGATCCAACCGGGAAAATTGTCATGGTGTTAGATAATGCCCGTATTCATCATGCGAAGCTGATTGAACCTTTTTTACGTAACCACCAACATCGGTTAGAATTGGTCTTTTTACCACCTTACAGTCCTGAGTTAAATCTCATTGAAGGATTATGGAAATGGCTCAAATCAGACGTGATTAATAACCTTTTTTATTCCTCTGTTAAAGAGATCCGAAGAAATGTGCAAGCTTTTATTCGTGAGTTAAATGACTCACCTAGAAAAGTGATTGATCGATTGTGCATTCGATTGTAAAAGATAAATTCAACTTATATAGTTCTATTTTTTATAGGAAAGAAGTTTGGTAAACCGGACGAAAGAACGAATGCCATATATTTAAAAATCATTTCTAGCATGTTTACTACTCAATTGATTATGACTGGTTTTTTTATTTCATTAGTTGACGGTAATATCCACCATTTTCGCCAGTTCTTATTATTATTCCAAGCGATTGTATTCCTTGTAGGTGCAATAAGTGCTTTCAGACTATACCAAAAAGATTTCAGTTAAAAGTTCATAAAAAGGCTAAACTATAGTGAGCTGCCTATTTAGGTGGCTTTTTCATTTTATCGAATGTATGAATTTAGATAGAAACATACATTCAGAAATGAACAGATAGCATTAGCGGACTAACTGCCGATAATCCTCATTTATGGGGATCTAAACAGTGGAATAGGTTTAAACGTCTTATATTTGTATATAAGGCGTTTTTTATGTCTATAGACTATATCTCCCTTATTCTTACGTGAAAGCCTCAAATTCTAGGAATCTGAGGCTTTGTTGATTGTAGCTAAGAACTGTTATGTAAACTTTTGTATAGTATATACATGATTACCTGGTAGTTTTTACTCTAACCATTGGGTATTATCTTTTAACTTTATGAGCTGAAAATTGTCTCTATTGGCGGTTAGGTAGATAATTTTATCTCCTTTTTGGAAACCTCTGATTTTAGGAGACTCAACGGTTTTTATTTCTTTCCATCCTTTTGCCTTAATTTCTTCTTCAAAGTTTTCATATAAATGGGTACCATTTTGTACGTTTTTTTGTTTATACTTGGCAAATTTTTCGATATGTTTTGCCTCTTCGCTTGGCTCCTTCATAATTAATTCTGCTTTTTCAGGAACTGGAAAAGAGGGATCAACAGAAGATTCAACAAATTTATGGTTACTGCAGGATGTTAAATATAAAGCCAATAAAAGGACAGTTAAGACTTTAGAGAAATTCATTCTTACCTCCGTAAATTGCTCAAGGAATTATTTTACATATATTTACTATAATTCATTTTACTAAAAATGTAACCGGAAAAAGTTGAGTTTTAACTTCTGACAACGAAAATTATGGTGACTAAAAGGAGGCAAAAAAATGAATCTTTTTATAGAGGTCATTTTAGCTTTAGCCGGTATTGCTGGTTTTATTGCAATTGGATACTGGTCGTATTTTAGTGAAAAGTTTGAAAAGAAAACGAAAGAAACGGGCCATCAAACGGCTTCAGGCGAAGCGGTGGTTACATTAGATAAAACAGGAAATAAAGAATAAGGGAAAGCGAAGATGAGTCAAAAGGTCAAAACGCAGACTTTTTGGCTCATTATCATTAAAAATCGGTTTTGTAGATGATTTCAGGCTTATGGGACAGTCCATTTTATGGATATATTTCTAGTTCAAGCTGCCGCAATAAATGATGAAAAAGTGGTTTATGAAAAAAAAAACTTGAAATCGGTTTCTAAATCTTGTAAAGTAAGGTTCATAAGATTATCCGAAACGTTTTGGAGGAAGGGATCTTGACTACTATTAAAGATATTTCAAAAGTGGCAGGTGTTTCTGTTACGACTGTTTCGAGAGCGTTAAACGGCTACTCTGATGTAAATGAAGAAACACGAAAGAAAATCATCGAAGTGGCTAAACAACTGAATTACAGTCCGAATACGCTGGCTCGAGGACTTGTAATGAAGAAATCTCAAACGATTGGGCTGCTTGTGTCGGGCATGAATCGAGAAAGCGTAAAGGATAACCTTACGTTTCAGGTGTTAAGCGGAATTAATGAATGTGTTTCCGTCAGAGATTATGATTTGATTTTGTTTAATACAGATTCCTCGCGCCAAAGAGAAAAAACGTATACACAGCTTTGCCGAGAGCGGAAGGTAGACGGTGCTATCATCCAAGGAATTAAATTGGATGATCCGTATTTGAAGGAAGTAATGGAGAGCGATATACCGTGTGTGTTAGTAGATATTCCGGTAGAAACAAATACGGTGGGGTATGTTACTACAGACAATGTGCTGGGAGCTAAAAAAGCGGTGGAACACCTTATTGAATTAGGTCATCGAAACATTGCCATGGTAAATGGCTCTGACCAGGCTTTTGTTAGTAAGCAGCGGTTAAAAGGATATGAGAAAGCTCTAAAAGAAAATGAAATCAAAGTGCAAAGAAATTGGATTGCAGATGGGGAGTTTAAAGAAGAAAAGGCAAAGGAAGCTGTTTCATCTTTATTGTCTTCCTTCCCAGAGATTTCAGCCATCTTCTGTGCCAGTGATTTGATGGCATTAGGAGCGCTAAAAGCTTGCCAAGAGAAAGGCCTCGCTGTCCCGAACGATATCTCGATTATTGGCTATGATGACATTTTGCTTGCTTCCTACGTCACTCCGCCTTTGACAACCATTAACCAAGATATGTTTGAAATGGGCTATGAAGCTGCAGATTTATTGATTAATATGCTTGAGGGAAAAGCGAAGAAGCGCCATCGTATACTAGAAACTCAACTTGTACAAAGGAAATCCTGTGCCCGCATTTAAAATGTTTAACTTTCCTGCTTTTCGGCAGGAAGTTAAATCTTTTTTTACCCTTTATCCGAAACGTTTCGGATATATAAAAATGGAGGAATGAAAATGGATTATCGAGTGATGAAAGAAAACGATTTATTTTTATTAACGGATAAAAGTGGAAATATTCCGGAAAATCATCCATACGGCCTTGGGTTATATACAAAGGATACAAGGTTTTTAAGTAAATGGGATGTAAGGATAAATGGAAAGGATCCGGTGCTTTTGTCGTCAGATGCGGATCAAAATCATTTGACCACGATTCTTCTCACCAATCCTCACATGGAAGAAGATGGAGAATTAATTTTGTGGAGAGAATCGGTGCAAATCCAGCGTAAGCGTTTTATTTATGATGATGTGTTATATGAGGAATTAAGTGTAAAAAACTATTATCCGAAACCGGTTAGTTTCGAATTGGAAATGGAAGTGGATGCAGATTTTCAGGATATGTTCATTGTTCGCGGCTTTCAAACGGGCAAAGCAGGGCAGCGTACCGGGCAAAAGCTGGAACATCATGCATTGTCATTAGCATATATGGGGGCTGATGAAATCAATCGCTATACTCATATTACATGGGATAAAGAAGCAAAGAGAGCGGAAGACAATCATATAACGTTCCATTTTTCTTTAAATTATAATGAAGAAGACAGAGTCATTATAACGGTTGTACCTCAAATTGGAGAGGAAAGAAAACAAGAAGTTCTTCCATTCAAACAAGCATTAGAAAAGTTGACAACCTCTTATAAAACGTGGGAAGAGAACGTTCCAATCATCCAAACCGATTACAAGCCCCTTGAGAGGCTAGTAAAAAGAGGAATAACGGATTTGCGGGTTTTATTGACAGATGTTGGATACGGACAGTTTCCAGTAGCGGGTCTACCTTGGTTCGGTGTCCCATTCGGGCGTGACAGCTTAATTGCAGCCCTGCAAATGCTTCCGTTCAATTCGGAAGTCGCAAAAGGAACATTGATTACTATGGCTCATTACCAAGGTGAAAATAAAGATGCATGGCGCGATGAGCAGCCTGGAAAGATCATGCATGAAATTCGCTTTGGAGAGTTGGCCAACACGAACCAGATTCCGTTCACGCCTTATTACGGAACCATTGATGCGACACCATTGTTTTTAGTTCTCCTTGTTGAATATGTCAAATGGACGGGAGATTACGAGATTGTTGGGCAATTGCAGAAAAATATCGATGCGGCTTTAAATTGGATCAACGAGTATGGAGATAGGGATGGAGATTTGTTTTTGGAATATCACCAGGAGTCAAGTAAGGGGATTGCTAACCAAGGATGGAAAGATTCTGGTGATTCAATTGTTCACCGCAGCGGTGACTATGCCGATACACCGATTGCCCTATCGGAAGTACAGGGTTACGTGTATCAAGCAAAGACTGGTTTAGCGGATATTTATGAAGCAGCGGGCCGTACGGAAGAAGCAGCGGTTCTTAGGGGTGAAGCCGAGGCATTGCAGGATAAATTCAATCAAGAGTTTTGGATGGACGATGTGTTATTCTATGCGATTGCCCTTGACGGCAACAAGCAGCAAGTAGGGACGATTACTTCAAATCCAGGCCACCTTTTAATGTCCGGTATGCTTTCTTCTGAGCGGGTAGAGGCTGTTTCAAAGACACTTCTCTCTTCTAAAATGTTTTCAGGTTACGGCATCCGTACGATGGGAGAGAATGAAGCCGGCTACAATCCGATGAGCTATCATGACGGCAGCATTTGGCCGCATGATAACAGTCTGATTGTACTTGGATTAAGTAAAGTAGGAAAACAGGAAGAGGCTAATGAGGTGATTCAAGGACTCATCGATGCCTCTGTCCATTTTGAATATGATCGTCTTCCAGAGCTGTTCTGCGGCTATTCCAAAGAGCAAGGGAAGCCAGTTTTATATCCGGTTGCGTGCTCACCGCAAGCATGGGCAGCGGGAACACCATTATTGTTCGTTCAATCCATCTTAGGAATGTTTCCGAACAGCATGAAAAAACAAATCCATATTCGCCCGCAGCTGCTGCCGTTCATGAATGAACTTTCTTTAGAAGGAATCGCCGTTGGAAGCGGCAAGCTGTCCCTTACTGTGAGGAGAGAAAACAACGAGGTTACAATAAATATTACGGAGAATACGACTGGTTATGAGATTGTAACGAGATAATGCCAAACTGGGGGAGTCGCAATGAAAAAGTGGTTTAAATCGTTTTTGGCTGTCACCCTTTTTTCCACTTCCGTTGTTGCGGGGTGCAGCCAGGAGGAGAGTTCGAAGACAGCAGACGGAAAAACGGAAATTGTGTTAAGCGGATGGGGAGGAAATCCTACTGAAACGAAATTGCTTCAACAAACCATTCGTGATTTTGAAAAGGAAAATCCAGATATAAAAGTAAAGCATGATGTCATTGCCGATCAATATATGGACGTTTTGAAAACACGTTTGATTGGCGGGACAGCGGCAGATGTTTTCTATCTCGATGCATTCGAGGCTCCCGGTTTAATTGACGCGGGAGTACTCGAGCCGCTGGACAAATACGTGAAAAAGGATTTTGATACGGCGGATTTTGAAAAGCCGCTTCTGCAAGCTTTTCAGCAGAATGGGAAAACATATGGTTTTCCGAAAGACTATTCCACACTTGCGCTCTTCTATAATAAAGAAATGTTCGAGGAAGCAGGAGTAGAGGTGCCAAAAACGTGGAGTGAGCTGCAGGAAGCAGCCAAAAAGCTGACGAAAGCTGGCGTCTACGGTTTTGGCGTCATGCCTGAATTAGCGAGATTGTACTATTTGGCAGAGTCAAAAGGCGGACAGGTCATGACAGATAACAAAGCGAGCTTTGCGAGCAAAGAAGTGACAGAAGGTCTGCAATCCATCCTCGACATGCGGTTGAAAGATAAATCGGCCGCACAGCCAAACGAGGTCGGGGCAGATTCTGGAATTGAAATGTTCGGGCAAGGAAAGGCAGCCATGGTTTTAGAAGGGAATTGGGCCATCCCATATTTAGGAGATACATTTCCAAATATCTCCTACGGGACAGCAGAGGTACCGACCGTTGCAGGAAAGAAGGATACAATGGCTTTTACCGTTGCCTATGTGATGAATAAAGAAACGAAACATAAAGAGGCGGCATGGAGATTGATTGAATATTTAACGGGGAAAGAAGGAATGAAAACATGGACGAGCAAAGGGTATGCGCTGCCGACTCGAAAATCGGTAGCCAAGGAGCTTGAATTTGCAGATGACCCTCTGCGCGGGGCGTTAGTGGCAGGGGCTTCCTATGCAACGGTATGGCAGGATGGTCCTTACTTACCTATTGCTTTAACAAATTTTAATAATCAATTTTTAAGCGCTTTCTTAGGGCAGCAGTCATTAAGAGGGGCATTGGAAAAAGCTCAAAAACAAGCAAACAAGGAAATCCGAATTAATGAATGAGAATATGTAGTAAGAGGATGACCTAAAAGGCATAAAAACCATACTTGTCATCCTCCTGAAAGGAGTCGTTATAAAAATCTGGTGAAATCAAGGATTAAGGACGAGCTCTTTCAGTAAAATTTTTTGATAGTTCGCTTAGGACCTATGGAACAGCTACTACATAATTCTTTTTTCTACTTCACTGCACCACACAGGACAATGGAGCTGATAAATATGAACAAAGAGAAAAAAAAATATACCTTTTATGAGATTGGACAGGGATACACGTTTATGCTGCCTGCCATCTTTGTATTGGCCGTTTTTATCATTGCCCCCATTCTCTATGCTGTTTTCTTATCTTTTCATAAGGTAGAACTGTTGGGTGGTTCATCTTATGATTTTAGGGGATTGGATAATTTTATCAAACTGATGGAAGATGAACGGGCGAAAATCGCTCTTTGGAACACGGTAAAGTATGTAGTGATTGTGGTCCCTGCTCAAACTCTTTTGGCCTTGGTCTTGGCAGCTACTTTAAATGCAGGATTAAAGGGGGAGAAGTTCTTCCGCATTGTTTACTTTTTGCCTACTTTAACGTCTTCTGCTGTACTAACACTCATTTTTATGTGGATGTATAATCAAAACGGCTTAATTAATAAGTTGTTAGGCATGATGGGTCTGCCCGGTTACAACTGGCTTGGAGATCCTAATGCAGCCTTGCCTGCCATTATGATCATGAATATTTGGTCGACGGCTCCTTTCTTTATGACTATTTATTTGGCAGCTTTACAAGATATTCCAGACACTGTTTACGAGGCAGCGAAAATTGATGGAGCTAACTTTTGGCAGAAGTTTTGGTATGTTACGGTCCCGCAATTGAAGCCTGTTACATCGTTCGTCGTGATTATGGGGCTTATTGGAACATTCCAGTTATTTGATCAATCGTACATTTTCTCTAAAGGCACAGGAGGCCCGAACAACTCCACATTAACCGTTGTTCTCCTTATCTATCAATATGCTTTCAAAAATTTAGGAACAATGGGATATGCCGCAGCAATGGCTCTTGCATTGGCTATTGTTATTCTTATCGCCACCCTGTTGCAACGAAAGTTTTCAAAGGAAGAGAACTTACATTAGGAGGGAAACAGAATGAAGAAAAACGGAGCTGGAAAAGTCATTTTATATACCGTTCTTGTCTTGTATGCCATTGCCACACTCATCCCGTTTTTATGGGCGGTTTCATCTTCCTTTAAAACTTTAGAGGAGATTGTGCAAGGAACGATTAATTTTTGGCCGAAGGATTTTACGCTTGATAACTATAAACAAATTTTTATACAACAAGAATATTTTCCGCGATGGTTGTTTAATAGTCTATTTATTGCTGTTGTAGGAACGATATTGAATCTCTTATTTAATTCTATGGCAGGTTATGCTCTGGCACGATTAAGCTTCCCCGGAAAGAAAAGTTTATTTATCATTATTTTGGCGGTTCTTATGATTCCGGCACAGGTGACGATGATACCGAATTTCTTGATTCTGAAAACTCTTGGATGGTTGAATACATATCAAGGGATGATTGTTCCATCAATGATCAATGCTACGTTCATTTTTATGATGCGCCAATTTTTCCTCAACTTCCCGAAAGAATTGGAAGAAGCTGCATCATTGGATGGACTAACGAGACTCGGAACATTTTTTCGAATCGTCTTGCCATTGGCGAAGCCTGCTTTAGCGGCACAAGCGATTTTTGTATTTATGGGTTTCTGGAATGATTTTATGAGGCCGCTCATTGTCATGTCAGATGTGGAGATGTTCACATTGCCGCTGGGCCTGAATACATTTAAAGGACAGTTTATCAGTTACTGGAACTATATTATGGCAGCCTCAATGGTCTTTACAATGCCTGTCTTGATTTTATATGCGTTCTTTAACCGCTATTTTGTAAAAGGAATCACATTTACAGGAGAGAAGTAAAATATAGAAGCTTTTAAAAGAACGCTTAAATGAATCTGCTGAGAGGACCCGTCAATGAATTCTTTTTTAAAGGAGTTTCAAGACGGGTCCTCTATTTCGTCTTATACATAAGGCTTCCTGTTATATGCTAAATAGGCTGGAAGTCATTTTCTTTAAATAAATAAGATTCAATGTGTATAATAAAGACAGAATGCAAAATTGGTTGTTGAAAAGATACTGCAGTCCCGAAACAGGGGAGACATAAAGCTGGTCCATTGAATAGCAGAGATGAAGTGGTCATTCAACAACATTAGGAGAGACCATCGATGATTACAATAAAAAGTGAAAGAGAAATCCAGTTAATGCATGAAGCAGGGAAGCTATTGGCTTCCTGCCATAAAGAAATTGCCAAAATCATTAAACCCGGTATCACGACATTGGAAATCGATCAATTTGTGGAAAATTATTTGGAGAGACACGGTGCTACACCAGAGCAGAAGGGTTATCACGGTTTTCCATATGCGACGTGTGCTTCTGTCAATGATGAAATATGCCATGGCTTTCCAAGTGACAAACCGCTTAAAGAAGGTGACATTGTCACGATTGACATGGTCGTAAACCTAAAAGGAGGGCTTGCCGACTCCGCCTGGACACATACGGTGGGCCATATTTCGGCAGAAGCCCAAAAATTATTAACGGTGACGGAAAATGCTCTTTATAAAGGGATTGAACAAGCAGTGGCCGGAAATAGACTCGGTGATATCGGCCATGCGATCCAAAGTTATGCAGAAGCGGAAAAGTTCTCGGTTGTGAGGGAATTTACGGGACATGGCATCGGCAAAACAATGCACGAAGATCCCACTGTTCTGCATTATGGCAAACCTGGTAAAGGAATGCGCTTAAAAGAAGGGATGGTTATTACCATCGAACCAATGCTGAATGTTGGAACATGGAAAAGTAAAATGGATGCCAATGGATGGACAGCAAGAACCGCTGACGGAAAGCTGTCCGCTCAGTATGAACATACAATCGCGATTACGAAGGAAGGTCCATTAGTATTGACGCAGCAATAATCTTTCAGTTCGTCACTTATCCAAAGGTTGTCGAATGAATCGCTGCAGTTGGGAAGGTGGCCCATCTGCCATAGATAACGGATTTTTTCTTTTAAATATTGAGGTCGATTTTGGCCCCTTCATTCGAATTTTCTCTTTGGAATGAGGGGGCCAAAATTGTTTGAAATGAGAATGGGTCTTTTACGTATGCTGCTTGATTACTTGGCAAAACCATTAATGAATATCGATACTTCCGCTGGATACAGTTAGATCAAGGTTGTGTTTTCCCGAGCCATGGGATCCGGCGATGATGTTTTGATCATCCATTTTTTTATTTTTCAGCGGGAAACTAGAATGAATGCGGCCGCTGCTCATCTTTCCATTTAAAGTAAAGTCAGCATCTGCAGGTAAATCAAGTATCACTTTACCTGAGCTTACTCCAATGTCAACCGCATCTTTCAGTTCGTCCAGTTGTGCATCTAACTTTCCAGATGATAATTCAGCTTTCAATGCTCCCGTATAGCGTCGCAATTTAATGTTCCCAGAGCTAATATCAAATGTTCCCGTTTCTGCCGTTAACGATTCTACATGGGTGTTTCCAGAGGAGCCTTCATGTTTAAAATGCTTCACTAATAAATTGTTCAGCGTGAGATTTCCGGAGCTCATATCTACTGTAAGTTCATTTAAAGTCATCGGCTGACTTTTGGAATGACCAGAGAATGTCAAGTTTCCGGAACCAAGCTCAATCTCCATATCCCGGCTGTAGTCTTCAGGAATATAAACATTCAGTTCAGTCTTTTTTCCGAATGAGAACCAGTCGAACCATTTGTGTTTGACAGATACTTCTATTTTGTTTTTATCTTGCTCGACCTTCACCTTTCCTTTTCCCTTTAACTCAGCGGTTACATGTTCTCTCTTTTCTGGAATGATGGTTGTGTCCATGCCCGAGACATCAATTTCGATCATGTTGATTTCTTTGGACACAGGGGCGTGTGTGTGTTGTTTACCGAACGGCAGCCAAGAGGGTGCATTTGAGTTGAAAATAACAATGCCTATCCCACTAATAATCAATAAAATAATGAGAAAATTCTTCAACGGAATACCTTCTTTCTTTCAATTTGATGATGACATCTTTCTTTGGTTTTACTCTTTTTCGCCAGCAGGCATTATTCATTCAATTCCTTTTTTCAGCTTTTTTCTTACAAAAATCATCATAAATAAAATTCTTTCTTTCTGCCATGAACTTCAGGATTAATTGAATCTAAGACCTGAGGCGTAATCAGTTTCGGTTATGTTCAATATAGGCGCTTATAAGAATGAAAGAGAAAAGGGGACATGGGAGTACATTTGAATGGAGTTGAGAAGGGTTGAACGGGAAGATGAAGTAAGACTTTAGAAGTTAAGATATTACTCAGAGGAATGAAAGCCGGCGTACAAATGGGTCCTGGCTTATCGCACCAAGACCTTAAAGTGACTGTCCCGTATATTCTAAAAAGATTAATATTTACTGAAAGGACCCGTCAATGAATCCTTTTTTAAAGGGGTTTCATGACGGGACCTCTTTTTCAAAGCTCATTAATTGCACCGACTGTCATATTTCCTTCCATATCTTCCCGGACTAAAAGAGTAACTTTCGTACCAGGTGAAAACTGCGAGTCATAATCCTGGTCTTGCAGATATTCCTGCAGCGGAAGGATTTTTGGCTGATTGTTTATGTAAACTTTGACCTCTTGGCCATTTACCATAGATTGATAGTCAGCTTCTATTACTTTCTCCACTTCGTCGGTTTCGGGTTCATATAAAGCTTCCATGTTCTTAATGATAAATTGATGATCCTTTGTTTCACTGAATTGTATGAGCAAACCGGACCCGAGTTTGAAGTTATTAATCTCTTCCTGGCATGTTAATTCACCGTTGCAGCGATAAATGCTAACATCCCCTTCTACGTTGAATTCGATGGAATCGTTGTCAACATGTTTCGTTACTATTCCGACAACATCTTTAGTAGACTCTTGAGTTGCAAGAACGTTATCGTTTGCTTCTTGTGCCTCTGCTTGATGAAAGGATAAAAACCCCCCTGTAATGATTGTCCCTAAGGCAAGGGCGGCTATCCCCTTAATCAGCTTTCCTTGTGGGGGGAAATCGTTTTTTTGTTTGTTTTGTGTTGACATAACAATCCTCTCCTTCATTCATACTAATCATATTTCGATGATTTGATGATCATAAAACAAAAAGATTTGGATGGTCATTCACTTCGCTTTCTCTTGATCGAAGAAAATAATCTTCATGGCCGGTTAATTATATTATACGCTTTTTCTTTTCTATTACCTGTTTTTATAGAGAGTAAACCTGAAAAATATGGAATAATAGGTAAGTTTTTTAGTGTTTCTCTTTTTCTGCTAGCGTTTTATTATAAGAGTAAGAGATTAATTGGCCGTTCTGTCGCCTGAATCTCGATAAAAGCAAAGCGGATGAAAATCCGTGACGCAAAGCTACAGGGACTAAGGTGTTCTATGAACATTATGTCTGCCAGCTGCCGAAAGATGAAGGGTACAGCAAAATCTACCATAAAAGGCTCGGAAACAACAAGGGACGAAGAGGATCACTCTGAGACTCTAAAGCTTGTTTTCTATTCCTCTGTAGACTCTGTAAATATGTAACCCCGCTTTTCGGTAAAGCGGGGTTATTTTTTTATCGAAAAGAAAACCCTAGGCTAGGCCTAGGGTTCTAAAAAGCTTACAGCATGGTATTAAAAAAACTCCCCTGTGGTGCTAAAATATTTTTGGTTCGCCAACCAAAATATCAGCATACGGAGGAGTTTTTATGTCTAAAAAAGACACTAATAGTTTAGCACATACAACTTGGAATTGTAAGTATCATATCGTATTTGCACCGAAGTATAGAAGACAAGTGATTTATGGGAAAATTAAAAAAGACATTGGAGAAATACTACGTACCTTGTGCGAAAGAAAAGGTGTGGAGATTATCGAAGCAACAGCGTGTAAAGACCACGTACATATGTTGGTAAGTATTCCGCCTAAGATCAGTGTCTCTTCATTTGTAGGATATTTAAAAGGAAAAAGCAGTTTAATGATCTTTGATCGTCACGCAAATTTAAAATATAGATACGGAAACCGAAAATTTTGGTGTACAGGATATTATGTGGATACCGTTGGGAGAAATAAGAAGGTGATAGAAGAATATATACGCAATCAAATACAAGATGATATAGTCGCAGAACAATTAAGTATGATGGAATACATCGATCCATTTACAGGTGAAGAGGTAAAGAAAAAGAAACGAAAGTAAGGAGGAGGCCTTTGAGGTCTGGCCAGTAGAAGTAGTACAACTGGCGAACCATTCAGTAGCCCTTTAGGGTTTGGTCAGTAACAAAGGCTTCCAGCCGTAGAGCAAACCACCCGTTATCACGGGTGGTTTTGACTTGCTTTGCTAAAAAGCAGTGCTCATTTTAGGCATTCTTGGCTCAGAGGCAATGTTTGTAGCTGATGATTGGGAAGAACTTCATAGAAAAATGTCATTTGCGGGCAGAAAGATGGGAAAGAGATGAAGAGATTTATTGTGTATTTAATGGTGATCGCTCTTATTTTTACTAGTGTTCCAGGTTTGAAAACAGAAGCGGGCTATGAGCCGGTCATGCAAGTAAAATTAGTGAATTATTTGGGCAACAAAACCGAAATATCGCTTAAACCTTCCGGGAATTATGCGGTGAGCGATGGGAATATTTCTTTGAAATCCGATGTGTTGTATACGTTGAAATCAGAAAACGGAAAAATCGTTTTATACGAAGACAAGCGACGTTTAAAAGAATTTGAGAGTTTTGAAGTGAAGCCAGCCTCCGCAGAGAATACGTTAGCGATCAATAATCGTCCGTATTTGGGAAGCTTTCATTTTGTTATGGAAAACAAAATCTACATAAGACCGATTAATGTTATCTCAATGGAAAACTACGTAAAAGGGGTCGTTCCAAATGAAATGCCTGCTACGTGGAATGGCGAAGCATTGAAAGTACAAGCGGTAGCAGCGAGAACATATGCCATGAGCTATATTCATAAAGTAATTGATGATACCATCAATTATCAAGTGTATGGCGGAAAGAATTGGCACCCGAACAGTACGAAAGCTGTCGATGAGACGGCCGGGGAAGTGCTGAAATATAAAGGTAAACTGATTAGTGCCGTCTTCTCTGCAAGTAACGGTGGGAAGACAGAGTCTAATGCGAATGCATGGGGAAATACCTTTGTCCCATATTTCAGAATAAAAGAGGACCCGTTCGACCCAAAAATGACATGGAGCGCCTCATTCAACAAAAAGCAAATCGACTTAGAGGGCAAAGATTTAGTCAAATCAGACACCTGGTGGTCTTCGGCTAAGGAGTTAGACACTGTCATTGCTTCCAACATCAAAAAGTGGCTCCAACAAAACGGCTTTGCAAATAAAGAGATAAAAATCGTGAACATTCCTCAACTATCTTTACATGCACCAACATCGGGCGGACGTGTCAGTAAAGGCAGCATCACGGTGGAATTCCTTGTGAAAGATTTAAGAGATTCAGAGGGAAAGTTGGCTGTGCAAACGTTGCAATTCACCAATACGAGCGCATCTAAAATAAGAGCTATTATAGGGAATCGAGTCATCTTAAGCTATCTTGTGGATCGTGTAAGTAATACTGGCAGTACGATTCGATTACAAGGATGCGGTGATGGGCACGGTGTAGGGATGAGTCAATACGGTGCTAAAAAAGCAGCGGAATTGGGAAAAAAATATAAAGATATTTTAGCTTTTTATTATGAAGGAACCTCTTTGGTTAAAGAGTATGAAAATTACGTTAATTTCAAGGATGTAACGGATACACATTGGGCAGAAACCTATATTAATAATTTATATCAGAATAATATTGTTTCCGGGTATTCAGATCGTACATTTAGACCGAATCATACGTTGACAAGAGCTCAATTCACTAAAATCCTCATCAATGCAATGGGGTATGAGCTCGTCTTCAATCACCAATCCTTTCCAGATGTGCCGAAAGCGGATTGGGCGAATCCATACATAGAAGCAGCTGTCCAAAACGGCCTGTTACTGAAAGAGGAAGTGGGTACACACTTCCATTCAAACGTGCCGATTACCCGTGAAGAGATGGCTGTCATGATCGGAAGGGCTTTGGAATTATCTTCTGTGAGCCGTCCAGAGAAATTTACAGACTATTATCAAATGAAACGGCCAGGTTTGGTGGAGGCTGTTTCTGATGCTGGAATTTTAGACGGCTATCCAGACCGAACATTCAAACCGGAAAATTCTCTTACGAGGGCACAAGCTGCTAAAGTTATCTATCTTGCTATAGAAAAAAAACAATCAATAGTTGAGTGAATTTCAAAAAAGAGTGAAAAAATTCCCTTTACAACGGTAAATATGTGGTTTATATTAAATTTGTAATTTCAAAAACTCAATATATCTTGAACTAGGGGTGTCCAATGAGTTGGGCTGAGAGAGAAGCATGCTGAAGTTTCTTAACCCTCAGGACCTGATCTGGTTCATACCAGCGTGGGGAAGTTAGAATCTGCTATTATAGTGACGTCACGTCATTGTATATTTATGCTAACATCAGCCAGGTCTTAAAATAAGACCTGGCTTTTTTCATGCTGTAAGTGGGTCGGATTTCGTCCTTTTTAATTAACTTAAAAAGGGGAGAACGAATTATGGTAAACAAATCAGTTAATGACATGAACCTTTCCATCATGTCCAGTTTTTCAGGAAGCAAAAAAGTATACGTGGAAGGATCCCGACCGGATATTCAAGTTCCAATGCGTGAAATCGAACTGAGTCCGACTACCGGCTCATTTGGCGAAGAGGAAAACCCGCCTGTACGGGTATATGACACAAGCGGCCCATATACAGATTCCAACTGTGACATCGATATCCGTAAAGGGCTCCAGCCTATACGACGCGATTGGATTGTGGAACGCGGAGATGTGGAAGAGTACGAAGGTCGTGAAATAAAGCCTGAAGATAATGGCTATAAGAGCGGCGATCCACGGGCGAACTTAGATGTCTTTCCAGGATTGAAGCGAAAACCGATGCGTGCGAAGAAGGGGAAAAATGTTACGCAAATGCACTATGCACGTCAAGGAATTATTACGCCTGAAATGGAATTCATTGCGATCAGAGAAAATGTCTCGCCTGAATTTGTTCGAGATGAAGTGGCGCGCGGACGTGCCGTCATACCGTCTAATATTAATCACCCTGAAAGTGAGCCAATGATTATTGGACGAAATTTCCACGTGAAAATTAATGCGAATATTGGGAATTCTGCCGTCACTTCCTCTATTGAAGAAGAAGTGGAAAAAATGACATGGGCAACAAGGTGGGGAGCCGATACGATGATGGATCTCTCTACAGGTAAAAACATCCATACAACCCGTGAATGGATTATTCGTAACTCTCCTGTGCCGGTCGGAACTGTTCCGATTTATCAAGCGCTTGAAAAAGTGAATGGGATCGCAGAAGACTTAACGTGGGAAGTGTTCCGGGATACGTTAATCGAACAGGCAGAGCAAGGGGTCGATTACTTTACGATCCATGCAGGCGTTCTATTGCGCTATATTCCGCTGACAGCAAAGCGTGTGACTGGAATTGTGTCCCGCGGCGGATCCATTATGGCGCAGTGGTGTCTCGCTCATCATAAGGAAAGCTTCTTATACACACATTTTGAAGAAATCTGTGAAATCATGAAAGCATATGATGTAGCGTTTTCTTTAGGAGATGGTCTTCGCCCGGGCTCCATTGCCGATGCAAATGATGAAGCGCAGTTTGCGGAATTGGAGACATTGGGTGAACTGACGAAAATTGCCTGGAAGCACGATGTTCAAGTAATGATTGAAGGGCCTGGACATGTTCCGATGCACTTAATTAAAGAAAACATGGATAAGCAACTGGAAATTTGCCATGAGGCACCGTTCTATACACTTGGCCCGCTGACAACGGATATTGCACCTGGGTATGACCATATTACGTCTGCCATCGGGGCGGCAATGATCGGCTGGTTCGGTACCGCCATGCTTTGTTATGTAACACCGAAAGAACATTTAGGATTGCCGAATAAAGAGGATGTAAGGGTAGGGGTTATCACATATAAAATCGCGGCTCATGCTGCTGACCTTGCCAAAGGCCATCCAGGTGCCCAAAAGCGGGATGATGCCCTGTCAAAAGCAAGGTTCGAGTTTCGCTGGCGTGATCAGTTTAATCTATCTCTTGATCCAGAAAGAGCAGTCGAGTATCATGATGAAACATTGCCGGCAGAAGGAGCCAAAACAGCTCATTTCTGTTCGATGTGCGGACCGAAGTTTTGCAGCATGAGAATTTCTCAGGACATTCGCGATTTGGCGAAAGAAAAGGGACTGGGGATCGATTCTGTCATTGACGAAGGCTTAAAAGAAAAAGCGGATGAATTTAGACATGCGGGCGGAGAAATCTACAAGGCATAATCTCTATCATAATAGATCGATTTAGAACATTAGACATGACCAAAGAACGGCCATGTCTAATGTTCTAGAATATATAAATCCACTGGTAGAGGAGGAGATGGTTGGATGAATCAGGCAATTCAACTAAAAGCAGAAATACAAAAGTTGGAAGCCAAGCTGGAACAGTTAAATGAAGAACTCATCATTTTCCAACTGAATTGTGATCATGAATTCGAACAAAACCATTACACCCGTCAATGCACAAAATGCCAGTTCATAGAGAGTTTGAACTGGTAGGAAAAGTTCTAGATTTCATTACAGTATTTGGCATGTTTATTTTTCTCCTCTTGAATTGGCTAGAAGGTTATTTGTCTTTATATAAGCAGCGGGCAAGAGCCCGTAAGGGAACTTGCCCGCTGCTTATGCATAAATCATGTAACGACATGGATAAAAATATCTATGTCGTTACATGATTTATGTGAATTTATATTTACTTATCGGACAATTCCTTGTAATCTGTTGTTTGAATAATAAAATTTTTACGAAAACAACTAGAGATGAAATGAGGGGAATTCGGCAATGATTAAAGCAATCTTTTTTGACCTTGATGACACGCTGCTTTGGGACCAGAGAAGCGTAAAGGAAGCCTTCGCGGCAACGTGCCGGGCGGCAGCTGAAAAATATGATATTGATGTGGAGGAGCTTGAAGAAGCGGTTCGCAAAGAAGCGAGAGAACTTTACTCTTCTTATGAAACATATGAGTTCACCCAGATGATTGGCATTAACCCATTTGAAGGGCTATGGGGCAATTTTTTGGATGATGATGAGAATTTCCGAAAAATGAAAGACATTGTACCTGCCTATCGAAAGGAAGCATGGACAAGAGGTTTAAAAGCATTGGGAATTGATGATCCAGAGTTTGGCGCTGAGTTAGCGGAACGTTTTCCTCAGGAACGACGCAACAGCCCATTCGTCTATGACGAAACGTTCAACGTGCTCGATGAATTAAAGGGGAAATATCAGCTCTTGCTTTTAACAAACGGGTCTCCTGATTTGCAAAATACGAAGCTCGACATCACGCCTGAGCTTGTGCCGTATTTTGACCATATTGTTATTTCCGGTGCATTTGGCAGAGGAAAGCCGGATCCTTCCATTTTCGAGCATGCCTTAACATTAATGTCACTTAATAAAGATGAGGTGCTGATGGTCGGCGATAACTTAATGACAGATATCCTTGGTGCGTCCCGTGTCGGTATCAAATCGGTCTGGATCAACCGCCATGACAAGGAGCGCAATGAAGTCATTCCAACTTATGAAATTACCCACTTAGAAGAGCTTTATCCGATTTTAGCTTCGCTTAATAATAAATAAAAAAGAGCCGAAAAAATTCCCTTCATTTAAACATGGAGGGAATTTTTTGTTCACTCGCATATAGCGATAAGGTGTTCGCTGTCAATGCTTCTATCGTTTCTTTCAGAGCTATTCCTTTTAGGGAGGCTACTTTTTTAGTAGCATCCTTTAGCAGCAGAGGAGTGGTTTCCATCTGTTCAAACGGTCCGGAAAAGGGCCAGGGACCATCTGTTTCAATAAGCAGTTTATCCAGCGGAATGTGGTTAACAAGTATTTCGTCCCGCTCCCGGTAGCAAACTTCCGGAGTGACTGAGATATAATATCCGCTCGTCGTAATTTGTTCGACAATAGAAGCAGGTGCTTTCAGCCAATGAAAATGAGCTTTCTTTATTCGATTTTTGACTAACAGCTTATAGGCGACAGGTGCACCGGAGTGGACGGCATGAAGGACAATGGGAAGATTTTCTTTTTTTGCCGTAATCATCATATTGTCCAACAACTCAATGTATTGTTCCATATTTGATGTATGTGGGGTGTAATACGGCAGTCCAACTTCACCCACTGCTGAGATGAGCCGGCGTTCCTGATATAAAAGGCTATGCCATTCAGCTACATCTTGGTCTGGCGGGAGCGGTTGTTCGGGGTGGAAGCCGATTGCGGCCCAAATAAAATCAGGATACTTTTGTTTGAGTGCAAGCGTGTCATAGCTCGAATTCAAATCGGTCGACACAGCGACAACTCCTGTCACCCCCGCAGCCTGCCACTGTTCGATTTTCAGGTCTATATCATCGTATTGATCAAGATGAATATGGGCATCTATCATTGATTGCCGCCTCCTTTTCAACAGTTCCAAAACTTCTTCTTTCCTCAAAATATATCATATGAAACGACTAAATACTTACATTAGTAGCTCATTATTCAATATATTTTCTTTGGTATCCCTATATAGGGGCAAGCTAATCCTGTGTGTTTCCTCTTATTAATATGTTAAAATGCCGATGAAGAAAAGAGAGGAATTTTATATGAAGCAATACGATTTTACAAGTGAGAGCAAAAAACGGGTCTATGAGAAAAACAGCTGGGAGGGAAGTTGGGGAAACAAAAGGAACCTGTTTATTGGAAGCGTTTCTATCAGCCATGAATCTCACTGAATCTACACAATTTCTAAAATGGAAATTTTTCTAAAAAACAAATTGAAAACGCTTTCAAAATAAGTTCTTTGATGTTAAAATATAAACATCAAAGGGGAGTGATGACAGATGAATACTAATAAATTGTTTTTAGAGGATTTAAAATATATGGTTGAAAACAGATTGCCGCTTAATGAATATGCAACAGAGCAAATGCAGGAGAAGTTTGACAAAAGCGAATCATTTATTGCCGAACTTTATCAACTTTTTGTTAGAAATCGTCACCTATTGCCATTGATTAATGATATAGAAGCTGTTGTGTATGATTACATAGTCAGTCAGGAAATGACAAAAAAGAAAACATTCTACGGTGCAACATTGTTTGTAGCTGAAATGTTTGATACAACTCAAACGTATGTGAAATGCAAAGTGGATCAATGCCGTAGTTTGTATTTACAAAAGACGAGCTAGAGTGATGTTTAAAATATTTTAGTATATATAATAGAAGAAAAAGATGTTTGCCTCCAATGGACAAACATCTTTTTTGTCGTTTTATTTAACTAATTTAAAGAAATATAAATAGCGGACCGCTCACTTTTAATTCCATTATTTGGACATATTAAATTTTCAGACTTTTTGATATATTTTAATAAAGGGAGGAAGAGAGATGCTCAAAACAGCTTATGGGATTTGTATGAATTGTGGGTGTAATAAGTTTACAGTGGAAGTCTATCGTTGTAATAGCTGCCGAAAAATGTATTGCAGACGATGTATTCAAGACGAGGCAGTTTGTCCAGATTCAGACTGTGAAACGGGCCATCTTGTGCATAAGGGGTATATTCAGCCATTTGATGAATTGGAAAAGACACTCTTAGCTTGAGTGTCTTTTTTCTATTTTCCTGGAATCGGATTTCGCGGAATGACAGATATCATGTCGCTTTTTGCGCTTACCCAGGAAATCTTCGCGTAAAGAAGCGAATTGCATTACAATATCTGCTTTATTCCTGATTTGAAGGCAATGCCCATACAGATACACTGCCTGCATTCACAGGAAATGTTGCAAACCCGTCTTCTTCAACTGAAATGAGATCGCTTCTATTATTCGTTAAGTCAACCCAGCTTTCTCCGGCGCGTTCTTTCCCTACAAACATTCTTTTTTCTCCTTCATCTCCATTGGAAATGACAACCGCACAGCCTGAATATTCTATTTCTTGTACACCGTAACGGACCCAGCCAATGGTGTTCGGATGGTCAAAATAGTCTTCTTGTTCTCCATACGATTTATGACAACGGGCATAAAGAAGAGAGTCGAGCATTTCCTTTTTTCCTTTGATAGGTTCTTTACCTCCAATGCCGATGTAGTCTCCGTAAAATACACATGGATACCCGTCTTTTCGCAGTAAAATGAGGGCATAAGCGCTTTGTTTGAACCCATCTTCCACCCATGATTCGAGTGATTCATGAGGCTGTGAATCATGGTTGTCAACGAATGTTACCGCGTGGAGGGGATGTGTTTGAACAAGGGTATCGTCAAAAATCGTCGTGAGATCAAAATCGCGCCCGCTTTTGGAGGCTTCGTGCAATTTATAATGAAGGGCTACATCAAACAGATCGATACTGTAATCTACGTGATTCAAAAACTCCTGGCATGCCGCTAAATCAGGGTTCCAAAACTCGCCTACAACGTAAAAGTCTTGCCCGCGGTGATTCGTGATTTCTGTGACAAAATCACGAATGAAGGTATGATTAATATGTTTGATGGCATCTAATCGGTATCCGTCGCATGATAATGTATCGGCAAACCATTTTCCCCACCGAATCATTTCTTCTCGGACAGCTGGGTGATTGTAGTCGATATTCGCAAACATCAAATAATCGTAATTTCCGAATTCATCATCTACATGGTCATTCCATGCTTTATGTTCACCAGTAATTCGAAAAATGCCTGTTCGATCGCGTTTAGCATCATAGTCGGTACCGTTAAAATGTTCAAATCCCCATTTGAAGGAGGAATATTGATTATTCCGATTGGGAAAATTAAATTTGGTCCAGCCTTCTATATCAAATGGTTCTGAAATTTCTTCTTCCCGATTATTTGGGTTTACTTCAATGACTTGAAACACTTCTGTTTCATCCGCTCCCGCTTTATGATTCATGACAACATCAGCATAGACGCTTATTCCATGTTCGTGACATGCTGAAATAGCGTCAAGCAATTCTTGCTTCGTTCCGTATTTGGTACGGATTGTTCCTTTTTGATCAAATTCCCCAAGGTCATACAGATCATAAACTCCATATCCTGTATCTTCTGATGAGAGAGCTTTTGTTGCCGGGGGAATCCATACAGAATCAATTCCTCTTTTTTTCAGTTCGGGTGTCATCTCTTTTAGACGATTCCAATGAATTCCATCCGCCTCTACATGCCATTCGAAAAATTGCATCATTGTGTGATTTCGTTTCATATCTTTTCCCCTTTATAAATGAAAACCCCATTTTTTAGCATAATCCCGTTAAGTAGTTCATCCTTCGTCAGTTGCAGAAGACACGCTCACCAGTTTTTTAGTGTGATTCCCTTTTTTGAAGGATTTTAAACCCTTTGCGGAAGGATCATCTAGAACCGGCATGAACATTTATGGGGAAAGCGCAGAGAATCATTTGAAAAATTATGGAAGATAAACTGACAAAGAAGGAGGATTAAAACGTTTTTTATATAATAAGTATTACATAGCGAACAAAGAAGGACAGATCGAACGAAACCCTAAATAGTTGAAAAAGGAGTGTTGAAATGCAGCGGCAAAAGGTATTGATTAATGGTGAGAGATTAAAGAATGAACTTGAACTATTTGCAAACTATGGTCGTACAGAAAACAATGGGGTTACGAGGCTTTCTCTATCAGAGGAAGACCGCCTGGTTAGAGATTATTTTCGTTCTTGTTGTGAAGAGTTGGGAATGTCGGTCAAGGTTGATGATATGGGTTGCATGTATGCCACTCTTGAGGGCATTGAAAATAAACCGCCGATTGTAATCGGTTCGCATTTGGACACAGTTAAAAAAGGCGGGCGCTTTGACGGGGTACTCGGGGTAGTGGCCGGTTTAGAAGTGGTTAGAACGCTGGTAGAGAATAATATTAAACCTCAAATCCCTATTACAATCGTCAATATTACAAATGAAGAGGGCGCCCGATTCGAGCCTTCTATGATGGCATCGGGCGTTCTTTCCGGTAAATTTGAAAAAACGGCTATGCTGAAGAAAAGGGATTCAAATGGAATTACATTTGAAGAAGCGTTGCATTCCATCGGGTATGCAGGCGATGTCGAGAATCGCTTAAAAGAGGCTTCTGCCTTTTTGGAGCTCCATATCGAGCAAGGGCCTATTCTTGAAAGAGAGTCGCTTTCAATTGGAGTCGTTGAATGTGTCGTTGGGATGGCATGTTATGAGATTGAAATAACGGGAGAATCTGACCATGCCGGCACAACTCCAATGGATATGAGAAAAGACGCTCTCTTTGCAGCCAATCATTTAATTACTGAAGCACGCCAAAAATTAAGTGTGCTTGATGATGAATTGGTATACACGATTGGAAGGGTAAACGTTTCTCCAAATATTCATACGGTCATTCCGAATAAAGTGGTATTCACACTGGAAGCGAGGCATAAAGACCCAGAAATCATCAGCACGGTTGAGGAAATAATTCAAGCATTGCCGCAGTCTCGGTCAAATGAAGGATGTGAAATAAAAGCAACCAAATTGTGGGGACGGGACACAGTTTGGTTTGAAAAAGACATTTGCAACCTATTCGAACAATCTGCCGAGTCATTGGGATATTCTCATAAAAGAATGGTCAGCGGAGCCGGGCATGATGCACAGTTCATCGCCAGCTTCATTCCTTCTGCCATGCTGTTTGTTCCGAGCGTAAACGGAAAAAGCCATTGCGAAGAAGAGTTTACTGCTTGGGAAGATTGTGAAAAAGGAGTAAACGTGTTATTAGATGCCGTTTTGACCATGTTAGCTAAATAACTCTATAAAAATAATCGAACAGGGTAATCATGCCCATGTTCGATTATTTAAGCTGCCAATTCTTTTCAGTTAACGAGCCCGAGTGTTTTTAGGCCGTTATAGATGCCGGAGTTCGTTACGGTTGTTGTTTTATGTTTGGCATAAGCAAAAAGATCGGGGTGCGCGTTTCCCATCGCAAACCCTTCACCGACAGCCTTAAGCATTTCTTTGTCATTCATCCCATCCCCGAAGGCAATCGCTTGTTCTTTTGAGATGGCAAGCCGTTTTAAAATGATTTCAACAGCAAATCCTTTGTTGACGCTGTCTCTAATGACATCATAGCTATGACGGAATCCCTCTACATTCACTTGTGATAAATGAACGTTGTGGTCTTGCTCATAAAGGGCGGGTTCGTTTTCGCTCAAATTGACAAGAGTCATGCCTAATACATGGTGTAAAATTTCGGGGCTGAATAATTCGTTTTTTTGTAAATGGAATTTTTCCAGGAACTCCTGCATAATCGGAGCATTCAGGTTGGTGACCACATTCTTATCATGTGTGTACATAACCGCCTCGTGTCCATGCTGCTGGGCGATGTCTAGAAAATCTTTGACCGTATGGGAATCCATCGGTTCTTTTAATACATCTTTCCCTTTATAAATCGCATAAGCACCGTTGTAACCAATAAAGGAATGGATGTTTAATTCTTTTCCAAGGTCAGATATTTCATGCAGCGGTCTGCCTGTAGCGAGAAATACTTCCATGCCTTTTTGCTGCATTTCAGCCACCACTTTTTTCGTGGAATCTTCGATAGTGTCATCCGGCCTTAAAATCGTTCCATCAATGTCTAGAAATAAAATCTTATAGTCTGTCATCGCTTTTCTCCGTATTTTTAGAATTTTCAACACGCATTAATTACCCTTAGTACTCACATTTTAAAGTAGAAAAAGAGTTTTGGTATTATTTGTAAAACAATCCGATTGAATATGAATAATACAAGGCAATTTTATCATAAAAAATAATATGGATAAAATTTCCTTGCGCTCTTTTACAGCTGATCATCGAAAGAAAGAAGAGTATTGATTGGGAAGCTAGGAACGAACAGGGGAAAATCCATGCCGTTACTCACTTTTTAACGTTCATTGTCTATTTCCAAATAGTGATTTGAGCGGTAATTCAAATACTTTTCATAAATTATACTCTTTATTTATTTATAATAATTATAAAAAAGTATTGATTTTATATTGATAAATGTTATCATTAATTCATATTAATTTAATGAGGTGATTTCATTATGAGTACAAATAAGAATAATCTTACGACTAGCTGGGGAGCACCGGTTGGCGATAATCAAAATTCCATGACAGCCGGCTCACGCGGCCCGACATTAATTCAGGATGTCCACCTTCTTGAAAAATTGGCACATTTCAATCGGGAACGTGTTCCAGAGCGTGTGGTTCATGCGAAAGGTGCAGGAGCACACGGTTATTTTGAAGTCACAAATGATGTAACGAAATATACAAAAGCTCAATTTTTATCCGAGGTAGGGAAGCGTACACCATTATTCGTTCGATTCTCTACGGTAGCCGGTGAAAATGGTTCCGCAGATACGGTGCGTGACCCGCGCGGATTTGCCGTGAAATTTTATACGGAAGAAGGAAACTATGACTTGGTTGGGAACAATACACCGGTTTTCTTCATTCGCGATGCCATTAAATTCCCTGATTTCATTCACACACAAAAAAGGGACCCAAAAACTCATTTAAAGAATCCGACTGCCGTATGGGATTTCTGGTCTTTATCACCGGAATCTTTACATCAAGTAACTATCTTAATGTCTGATCGCGGCATTCCTGCTACATACCGTCATATGCACGGTTTTGGAAGCCATACATTCAAATGGGTGAACAAAGAAGGAGAAGGCGTATGGGTGAAATATCACTTCAAAACAGAACAAGGCATTAAAAATATGACCACGGATGTAGCGGCCAGACTTGCTGGTGAAAATCCCGATTATCATACAGAAGAGCTGTTTAATGCGATTGAAAACGGTGACTTCCCGGCTTGGACACTATATGTTCAAATCATGCCATTGGAAGATGCGAATACGTATCGTTTTGATCCATTTGATGTAACGAAAGTATGGTCTCAAAAAGACTATCCGCTAATCGAGGTAGGCCGTATGGTATTAAATCGCAATCCTGAAAACTACTTTGCCGAAGTGGAACAAGCGACATTCTCTCCTGGAACACTTGTACCAGGCATCGAGGTTTCACCGGATAAAATGCTTCAAGGACGCTTGTTTGCGTATTCGGATGCCCATCGTTATCGTGTAGGTGCAAATCATAATCTGCTTCCAATTAACCGTCCAAAGACAGAAGCGAATAATTATCAACGTGACGGACAAATGAGGTTTGACAATAATGGCGGAGGCTCCGTCTATTATGAACCAAATAGTTTCGGAGGACCGGCTGAATCACCTGAAAACAAACAGACTGCCTATCCAGTATCAGGGGCAGCAGAGAGTGTTGCCTATGATCATCATGATCACTACACACAGGCCGGCGATTTATACCGTCTGTTAAGTGAAGAAGAACGTACACGTCTCGTTCAAAATATTGTGGATTCGATGAAGCCTGTGGCGAAAGAAGAAATTAAGCTTCGCCAAATCCAGCATTTCTATAAAGCAGATCCAGAGTACGGAACACGCATTGCACAGGGGCTTGATTTAACTGTACCGCAAGAAGTGAAGTAGATTGGATGGGGAATAGAAACGAAATGGTTTAGTAGATAGAAAGAGTATTATTTTCTTAATAAAGCGACTGATCTATAGTTTTGAATAAACACCAAAAACATTGTCATTGAAAGGACCCGTCATGAAAATCCATCATCATAATGGATTTTCATGACGGGTCCTTTCTTGCCGTATCGTTAATAATCTAGCTCTCGTCCTTCATATCCTTACAAGTAAATCCTTGCTGTTGGAGCATGCGCGGAACGTCGGGATAAGCATTGTTGTAGTGGGAGCGGCTGTAAAAGCCTGCAATTCGCTCTGTCCAGTTTGCATCGCTTTTCCCGTTCGTCGTTTTATTGCGATGCTCCGCCATTGTCTCGTTATAATGCTGCAACATGTCCATTTGATTCTCGTTATAGGTTTCTTCATGGTAAAAGGCTTCTTTTGGAAGGCGGGGATTCAGGCCAGGATCATTGCCTCCGTAGCCAATACATAATCCGGAAATGGGAATTACATACTTTGGTAATTGCAAGAACTCAATGACCTCCAAAGGCGATCGGCGAATTCCACCGATCGGCACGGTTCCCAATCCGAGCGATTCTGCCGCTGCAATGGCATTAGCTAAAGCAATTCCGACATCTGCAGCTCCTACTAATAAACTGTCTGCATCATCTGCAACTTCAAAGGAGACACCTTCGATTTCACTCGCCAGTTTAGCACGGTGGAAGTCAGCGCAAAAGATAAGGAAGACGGGCGCCTGATTGATGTGGTCCTGATGGCCGCAAAGTTCGGCCAACCTCTTTTTTCGAGCAGAATCTTTTACGATGATAACGGAAACCTGCTGACCATGTATCCAGGATGGTCCGGATTGGGCAGCATGGATAATGGCATCAAGTTCTTTTTTATTTACCGGAGTATTCAAATACTGGCGAAACGAACGGTGATTGGTTAATGTTTTAATAACTTCATTCAAGTTGAGCACACCTTTATGTTTTTTGTTATAGTTTACTAAACATGATGGTTCTTATCAAAGAAACAGACTCAGCCCTGTTGTGGAAGGAAGTCCTCTTTTTAGCATACTGAAACAGAAACGGGTGTTATGATTTTTGTTATGAAAAGGAACTTTGTAACCTTCTCCGCTCCAAATAAGCAAAATCATGTTACGATAGGAAACAGAAGGGGAGACGCCATATATGCATGAACCTAAATATTATATTGTTTTTGATATTGAACGGAATTTCAGGCCTTATCAGTCAGAGGCGCCAACAGAAATTGTAGATATTGGAGCCGTTAAGATTGAGGCAGGTACAATGAGTATTGTCGAGATTTTTTCTTCACTTGTAAAACCGACTGCATCTTTGTCCCGGCATACAACGAAACTAACGGGAATTACAAAGCAAGAGGTAAAAGGAGCAGATAAATTTCCGGCAGTCATCGCCCGCTTTCGAAAATTTGTCGGGGAAGAGTATGTGTTCGTAACATGGGGGAAGGAGGATTATGGCTTTTTGACGGAAGACTGCATGCTTCACGATGTAGAAGGACCGGATTTAACAAAAGAACGAAGGTTTGATTTGCAGCGATTTGTCTTTAGTGCCTATGAAGAGTTGTTCCCGAATCAACCAAGTTTGAAGTTTGCGGTCGAACAGCTTGGCTTAGAATGGGAAGGGGAACAGCACCGCGCTTTCGCGGACGCCAAAAATACTGCGAACCTTTTCTTTGCCGCGGCTAAAGATAAGGATATTCATCATTCGTATAAAAGAATACTTGATGACGTACTCGTCAAAGGCGGTGCACTCACTGATAAGGGGAAAACAATGATGAAAAGATGGATCGTTAAAGAGCTAAAGAAAAGCCGCCGCTCTTCTCTTTCGTGGGACACATTCATGAACAGCGAGACATGGGAGAACCTAACAGAACAATATGAATTCAAAGATACCACGCTGCTTCTATTGCAGCAGTACTTCAAAACGGCTTTTAAGAAAGGGAAACAGCAAATTCGAGCTGCAGCTTCTAACAAGAGTAGAGCAAAAATTTAATTATAGGGTAGAAGATATACATAGAACATATATAGATCGATTTTGAAAATTCGACATAACCAAAGAACGGCCATGCCAAATTTTCGAAGCCCTTGAGAATAAATTCAAGTTGTCCGGGTCACTAAATGGAATATATAGAGAAATAGGGAGGTATGATCAATGCCTTCTTTTTTTGCGTTTTTAGATGGTCGAATCTCATCCTCCTACATACTATATTAATAACAATATAAGGCTTAAGAAAATAGTCACCTATTTGCATGTGGAGGGCCAAGTCGGTTTTAGAGAGGGGGATTTGTTGAAGCCGAAAAATAGGAAACAAGCCATTGAGTATGATACCGCTGTCGCTTTTTTACATTTGTATAATCAAGCATTAAAAACAAGCTATGAAATTATCGAGTTATCCGATATTCCAGATGTCATATGCAAAGACCGTTTAACGAACGAAGAGCTTTATTTGGAAATCACTTTGCATGAAGATCGAAAAGGGGAAATCCCTTTTTTGTTGGGGCAAACGAAGGAAAAGCCTAAAAACCGCGCCTCTGTCCGTCTAACAGGGCAAAATGAAGATGAAAGCCTTCCCGCTTTGGTCGAGGCCGTCACGAAAAAACTTTTAAAGGATTATGGCAGGCAGGTTGCTTTAGTCGTCCGGCATATGTCATCTCGATCATGGGACCAAGACGTTGAACAGATTAAAAGATTGTTAGGTTTACAAAACAATCCCTTCGATAGAGGGATATGGGTCTTAACATCGGATTTAAAAATTATTCGGCTCGATTGAAATAGATAAGGTCGATATTAGAGCATATACAGTGGCCAATAAGGAGATAGCACGTAAATATCGTGCTATTTTTGTTGGAATAGCCTTTGTCTTTTGCTAGTGCGAAATGAATGTTAGGTTATATGACAAGTTGCTAGATGAGCAGAATTAAATTTTTTATACTTATATACATATTTAATGATTTTAATGCATATATGAAAAATAAGATAGAAAACATTTTTATTAGAATAATATTTAGTAGAAAGCGCTTTCAAAAATAGAGAATTAATGATAAAATATGATTATCAAATGGGAGTGAGGGTGTGATGAACATGACTAAAGAATTTCTAGAAGAGTTGAAATGTATCGTTGAATGCGAAGTGCCGCTCACGGAATATCGATTGAAACGATTGCAGGAAGAATTTAATCAGACTCCAATTGTGATTAAACAATTTTATAAGCTCTTTTTAGAAAAACGTCACATTTTACCATTTATCGATGATATTGAATCTGCCGTTTACGAATACAAAATGGGCTGGGAAACGGCATAAGTAAGAAATGCACCCGCTATATAAAGGGGACGGGAGTCTTATTTCCTATATATGACAGAAGAGGTCTTAATGGCCTCTTTTTTTGTTGTGGAGTCTTCCTTTTGAAGCGATTATAAGAGGAAACAACATACCATCTATCTCCCTTGCTGATGTATAATAGAAATATGAGTTGAGAAATCACATGGTGATGTGACAATTTGAAAAGAAGGGACTTTTGACTACCATATGACCATTTCAAGAGAAGAGATCCATAAAATCACAGCGGCATTAATGAAACAGTTAACGCAAGGATGGAAACAGGAAGAACTTCAAGGTGAAGTGAAGAACAAAATTTTGGAACAGCGAAATCATGCCAAAACAGTTGAAGAATATATGAATCTTCTCGTGACAAACGTGGCCTATGTATCGGAGGAAAACCGAGCCCTGCAGCAAATATTTGAAACAATTCTTGCGGGTAAGGCGATTCCAACTTCTGTTTCTCTTGAATCATCAATGTATGAAGCGAAGTTTCGCATTAAAGAAAACCTTAAACAAGTGGTCCCGCCTTATGTTCAGCGCTTTTCTTCATTTCAAGATCCGATCGAGCGTATCCGCAACATGGAATTGACATACGGATCGGTGCTGATTGCGAATCGCATGAAAACACATTTTTTACTTATTTTCGCGAACAAAGAAAATAATGAGACATCAAGCTTGTTTTTTGAAGCAGAACCAGCTTATGCTGCTGAATCGCTGCACCAAGTGAGCGGGGTTTTTGCCAGCATGGCTTTAGATGGATTGAATTTAGGTAAGTAAAAAGCGGGGAATAGGCGAATACAGTCTATTCCCTCTTTTTACCTATTAGGTTTTGGTTGAAATACTTAACAAAAAATCCAAATAATGAAAGAGTATAGTGGGAAATATTTGGAGATTTCTTGTGGTAATCAAAGGAACTCAATGATATTTGCACGTTCGTTCAACTTTTTGACAAAATTCAACGGTTCCATGAGAAGTATTTCCCTCAACTTTCTGCTAAAATAGCATAGTGGATTAGAGAAGAACATATTTATCTCTCAATAGATATATTGCAAAGAGATGAATTAAAAGAGGAGAATGGTTGTGAAAAACTCTGAAGTAATAACAAAGGACTCCCTTTCTATGAAACACTATCTTTCATGGAAAGTGATAAGCGCTATTATAAAAACCGGCATTATCAAATCGAACGTGATGGGAATGCTTGCTGGTCTTTGTTTGGCTTTATATGCGAATGATTTAAGCTTTTTTGAGCAAATCCCTATGATTATTTTAGCCTTAGTAGGAACATCATTAGTCGTCGGCGGTTCGGGTGCTATTAACAATTTTTATGACCGTGACATTGATATGGTAATGACTAGAACGATGGATAGGCCGACCGTAGATGGTTCCATTAACCCGAAATTTGCTTTATGGCTTGGCATCTTGCTTGTCGCCAGCGGGATCGGTTTTTTATGGATTGTTTCCCAGATGGCGGCACTTATGGGCTTTTTAGGATTTTTCTTATATGTATTCCCCTACACGATGTTAACGAAACGTACAACGATTTATAATACGGAGGTAGGAAGCCTTTCTGGTGCGATACCGCCAATTATCGGCTGGGCAGCTGTTTCTTCGGATATTTTTCATCCGATTGCTATTGGACTATTCGTGCTGATGTTCCTGTGGCAGCCGCCTCATTTCTACGCGATTGCCATTAGACGATTGGAAGAGTATAGAGCGGCAGGGGTACCAATGTTACCGGTCGTTAAAGGGATTCACCGCACGAAAGTTCAAACCATTGCCTATCTAGTCGTATTGTTAATGTCATCCTTTTTATTCTGGCCGTTCAGCAAAATCATTGTTTTTACAATGTTCGGATTGACTCTGATTTGGCTGCTGGTCGGTCTCGTTGGATTTAATAAAATGAAAGATACAAAATGGGCAACGGTTATGTTTGTTGTTTCCCTCAATCATCTGACGATTCTGTTTGTGCTGATGATTGTGATTTCATTCATTAAGTAAAGTCAAAAAAACTGATGGTCTATATGGCCGTCAGTTTTTTCATTGCCCGAAAATCAAACGGCCAAAAGGATATATACCGATTTGTAATCTGAAATACGAATTATATTTTTTATTGGTGTTCGAAATGTTCGATAATCAATCGAAATTATTCTTGAATATGTGTTATTTCTACGTTAAGATGTTGAAATAACGGATAACAAGGAGGAGTTACATATGTATGGAGCACCTTATGGTAAACAGGCTAAAAAAATGATGCTGCTTGGTTCTGGAGAGTTAGGAAAGGAAGTGGTGATTGAGGCACAGCGTCTAGGCGTCGAAACAATCGCTGTGGATCGTTATGGGCATGCTCCGGCTATGCAGGTTGCACATCGGTCTTATGTCATCGACATGCTGGATGGAAAAGAGCTTCGCGGCATCATCGAGCAGGAACGACCTGACTTGATTGTGCCGGAGATTGAAGCGATTGCGACAGAAACGTTAATAGAGCTCGAAAAAGAAGGGTTTCATGTCGTACCTACAGCAAATGCAGCGAATTTAACGATGGACCGTGAAGGAATTCGCCGATTGGCCAGTGAAGAACTTGGGCTGCCAACTGCCAAATACGCCTTTGCGGATACGTTAGACGAACTGAAAGAAGCGATTCAAGAAATCGGAACACCATGTGTCATTAAGCCGATTATGAGTTCTTCCGGAAAGGGGCAAACGGTTTGCCGTTCTTTTGAAGATGCAGAAAACTCATGGAATGAGGCAGTTGAAGGAGGAAGGGGCAAAAAAGCGAGAGTCATTGTAGAAGAGTTCATTCAATTTGACTCCGAGATTACATTATTAACAGTACGTTCTGTTTCGGGAACGACGTATTGTGCCCCGATTGGACATGTTCAAAAAGATGGAGATTATATTGAATCATGGCAGCCGCACGAAATGACAGAAGAGCAAATAGAAGAGGCTCAGCAAATTGCCCGGAAAATCACGGATGCCCTTGGTGGATATGGCCTTTTTGGCGTTGAGCTATTTATTGCGCCGGACCGTATTTATTTTAGCGAGGTGTCGCCAAGGCCGCATGATACAGGTATGGTAACTCTTGTCACGCAAGATCTTTCTGAATTCGCGCTCCACGTAAGGGCGATTTTAGGATTTCCTATCCCGGCTGTTCAGTTAATCACTCCAGGTGCCAGCCGTACGATTAAAGCGTGGGAAGAAAGTAAGTCATATCAAATCTCTGGAGTAGAAAAGAGCTTATCTGTTCCGAACACACAAGTGAGGGTGTTCGGGAAACCCGAAACAAAGATTGGCCGCCGGATGGCTGTTGTGCTGAACTCAGCTGGATCTCCGGAAGCTGCACGCCAGCGAGCGGAAGAAGCGGCTTCTCACATAACTATTATTCATGAGTAAGGGGCTTTTTAGCTTGTTTACAGGTGAGTGCTGACTTTATTGTAGTCTAATAGCCAGTGAAACTTACGGTTTAGCCGAGGCGAGATGGAAATATGAGCTTTCTGAATTTTTATCTCGTTTCGGTATTTTTGCGTATATACCATTTGAACGTAGTATAATGAATAGTGATAGTTTAAAAGGAGTTTATGAAATGGTAACGATTCGAAAAGCAGTCATACAAGATTTACCTGGTCTCGTTGAAATTTATAATCAATCCGTATTAAATAATACGGCCACCTTTGATTTGAATCCTGTCACAGTCGAACAGCGCCGTCAATGGTTTGACCTGCACGATCAAAATGAGTTGTATCCGCTTCTTGTGGCCGAAAGAGAAGGGAAAACAGCGGGCTATGCTTCTTTATCGATGTTTCGCGAAAAGGAAGCATTTAAAAGTACAAGTGAAATTTCCATTTATATTGATAAGGATCAGCAAGGGTATGGTATCGGAAACCAGCTGATGACAGCGATTTTGGAGCTGGCAAAGGAATTGGATTATCATGTGATTATGGCTGGCATTACAAAAGGAAATGATATAAGCATTAAAATGCACGAAAAATTCGGTTTTCAATTTTGCGGAGAATTGAAGGAAGTCGGACAGAAATTTGGTGAATGGCAAAGTGTGTTATTCTACCAGCTGACATTTGATAATTAAAGGTTATATGAGTAAGCGGGCCTCCTTTGTTTATATAGAGAGGGGCTTTTATCATATTAGGGAAAAGTTTTTATTTTGAGCTTTGCTATACCGCAGAAAGTTCAGAGATGAAAATATGATTGTTTTCCTTTAAGGTACTTTCGTTGACTTTTTAAACTGTATTCATTAAAATTACAGTATAGAGGAGGATATGGATCAGGTGAATAGTGAATTTACCATAGCCGTACACAGCCTGGTTTTTTTGGCTTATGTACCGGACCACATGGCTAGCAGTGAACTCATTGCGAAAAATGTTTCTACAAACCCGGCAAGAATCCGAAAAATCATGAGCAGCTTGCGCAAAAAAGGGTTTGTAAAAACAAAAGAAGGCATTGGGGGAGGCTATATTTTAGACTGTCATCCTCAAGAAACCACATTGGCCCAGATTTATCGAGCGGTTGCATGTGGAACGTTTAAGCCAAACTGGTGCACGGGAGATCCGGAAGAAAATTGTCCGGTTTCATCTAACACCCAGGTGGTCATGGATCAGATTTTCAATGAGGCGGAAGAGTATTTCGAAAAATATTTAGAAAAGATTACAATACATTCTGTTTTGGAAAAAATTAAACAGTGTCGCTGATATTGATTTAATTTTTTCTCTTTACCCATACTGTAATTTTTTTTAGTACAGATTATGTTCTTCAGTTCAGTATATATGTACCCGTGTTTTATCACTAAACTGTAACTATTTTTCTAACAATTCTAAGGAGGAAATATTCATGGCGGCAATGGAAAAATACCTTTTGAAAGCAGGCGATTGGATTAAGGGAAAGTCGAGGGAGGGAGAGTTAATACACGGCTACATCGAGAACATTGATTCACTGCAAGAAGCAGTGAAAGTTAACATTGTGGAATGTGACAATGAAGATATGATTGGAACAACCATTTGGTTATTGAACAACAGGGTTGAAAAATTACCTGTTGCGACAATGAACAGTGAGCAACAAATTTTGAATTTAATTGATTTGGCCCTGTCAACGAAAGACGAGCAGTGGTTTATGGAATTATCGGAGAAACTAACATCACTTAGAAAAACTTCCAGAGTAGAGATGAAGAAAAATATTATTCACCCAATGGATAGAAAAGGTATTGAAAACTCTGATGCTAAAGGCTGAGAGTAAGTGAAAGAACGATATAAAAAACTTCAAAAGATGGAAAAGGAATGGTAGGAGTGATCGATTTCGAGTTCAAAGAGGTTTTAGGGGAGGTGGTTCTCAAGATTGCCCATTCTTTGTTTTAAAACGAGAATGTCCTGTTCCGTCATTGCGAAACTAAAGTGTATTGCTTTTGGTTTGAACGGGCGAGTTTTAGATTGCTGTTTTAAATATGAATAACTAGGTTAAATGATTATAGGTGCTGTAAGTAATGTAAAAGGGGAGACAATAAAAGTGAAATGTAAAATTAATCGCAATGCTGCAAAACAGTTAAAAAAGATGTTGAGCAGTGAAGAAGCAGAAGGAAAAATGATTCGTGTATTCGTGACAGGTCAGCATGGTGATCATGCTCACTATGATTTAAGGCTTGATATACCAACTGAGCATGATGAAATCGTGAAGACGGACAAAGACATTGATGTTCTATTGGATAAACGGGAAGACTTTTTAGATGGGGTCTGGATACAGTATTTTTATGTACCTCAAGAAGGTTTTGTCATCAACAATCCATCAAAAGGAAATCACCATCATTAAAAACATAGGGGAGGAATGTAAACATGATGAATCCAAAGTATGCACCGTTATTTGAGTCATTTACCTTTTCAAAAGGAATCGAATTAAAAAACCGTATCGTAATGGCACCGATGACGAATTTCTCGTCCAATCAGGACGGTACCGTTTCAAATGAGGAAATTAAATACTATGTTCGCCGCTCAAAAGGAGTGGGTATGGTCATTACGGCTTGTACATATGTAACAGCCAATGGGAAAGGATTTCATGGTGAATTCGGCGGAGACAGCGATGACATGATTCCAAGTTTGCGACGATTAGCGACAGCCATTAAAGAGCAGGGAGCAAAAGCCATCTTACAAATGTTCCACGGCGGACGTATGTGCCCGCCGGAATTGGTGCCAAACGGGGAGCTTGTCAGTGCGAGTGCGGTTCCTGCTGAACAAGGAGCACCACCATCTGCCAAAGGAGTCATACCAAGAGCCTTAAGCGGTTCCGAGATAGAGACTATTATTCGTGATTTTGGTGAAACGACTCGCCGAGCCATTGAAGCAGGCTTTGACGGGGTGGAGATTCACGGTGCCAATGGCTATCTGATTCAACAATTCTTTTCACCTCATTCAAATCGCCGCGAAGATCAGTGGGGAGGAAGTCTGGAAAAACGTATGGCGTTTCCATTGGCGGTTGTGGATGAAGTGAAAAAAGCGGTCGCTGATCATGCGAAATCACCGTTTATCGTCGGCTATCGCTTTTCACCGGAGGAGCCTGAAACACCAGGAATCACAATGGCGGATACATTAGCATTAGTCGAGGCGCTGGCAGATAAAAATCTTGATTATCTCCATGCTTCACTGATGGACTTCTGGTCCACGCCTAGACGGGGAGTGGACGATACACGACCGCGCATAGAGCTCATTCAAGAGCAAGCTGGCGACCGGGTTCCTGTAATTGGGGTAGGGTCCATCTATACAGCGGATGATGCGTTAAAAGCTCTGCAAAGCGGAGTTCCGTTGATTGCATTGGGACGTGAGCTCATTATCGACCCGGACTGGGTAGAGAAAGTGGAACAAGGCAAAGAGTCTGAAATCGTAACAAAGTTAAATAAAGATCATCAACAGCAACTTGTTATTCCGGATCCGCTCTGGCAAGCGATCATTCATACACCGGGATGGTTTCCGGGTGTTGAATAACAATTATCCTGCATTAACGGTGTCCTTGCTCTTATAGAGCAGGGATTTTTTGGTGTGCTCTTAACCGGCTTAAAAAATATTTATCAGCCATGTTCTTTCTGTTGGACAAATCCCGCATGATAAATTAAGACAAGTTTTATTGATTCAAGGAATATATTAAAGAGCACGCAGTAATTAGTGACAGGACCCTTCAATCTTCAATACGATCATTCTTTATCGTTAAATTGAGATTTATGCGACAGTCTCATCTTATTTTATTTGGTGTTTGATGAGGGGGAGGAGGTTATATGTACAGTGAACGTCTTAAATACATAAATGATAGTAGATCAGCAGAAATGCCTTTTTATAAGAGAGTATTCTATATTTTGTGCGGGGCCCTGCTTGTAGCCATTTCCCTCGAACTGTTTTTGATAAAGAATCATGTGATCGATGGTGGTATTGTTGGAATGAGCATCGTTATTTCTCATATTACCAGGCTTGAAGTAGGATATGTACTTTTAATATTGAATACACCTTTTTTGCTTTTAGGATATCGGTATTTAGGGAGAAACTTTGTATTTTTAAGTCTATTTGCCATTTTGGCACTGGCAATGGGAACATTTATACTAGAACCTATTCCAGCTTTAACGAAGAATCCAGTTGTAGTCGTGGTGCTTGGAGGGATTATTTTAGGAATGGGTGTTGGCATCATTATTCGCTGCGGTGGATCATTAGATGGAACAGAAATTGTTGCCATTTTATTAAATAAACGCAGCCGCTTTTCGATTGGGCAATATGTGATGTTCTTTAACATTTTTATTCTGGGGAGTGCGTTTTTCGTATTTGGTGTTTATGAAACGATGTATTCTTTGTCTACCTATCTCGTTGTGTATAATACGATGGATTTAATCATGAAAAATTCTTAAGCTTTAAAAAAGATTGATATTCATTTCGCGTTATTCAGACAAACCATCTTATTTCGGCGGAAGCAATGGAAGAAGATGGTTTGTCTTTTTCTGCTGCTCTAATGGGTCGTAAAGCCCCTTTTAGTAAAGGTTTTTATAGACCTTATCTCCCCTTTTCAGTTGTAAGTATGTAAGAACTTCTTACACACATTTATCAGAAATTTTAAAAAATGTATTGAATTTTGAAAAACATACGCTAAAATAAAGAGTAACAACAACGTGTTATATTTCCTAACACTATAATGTTAGGAAGTGAGACAGGTGAATCTAAAGGGGGAAAGATGATGGATCCGATTTATTTAATGAATAGTCTGTGGGTCATGTTAGCGGCAATTTTAGTTATCTTTATGTTAGGTGGATTTATCTTACTTGAAGCCGGTTCAACTCGAATGAAAAACGCGGGTCACATTGCCGGTAAAACTATTTTTACATTCGGTTTAGCGTCGTTGGTATTCTGGGCAGTCGGGTTTGGATTTATCTTCGGTGATAATGCAAACTTCTTGGTTGGGCTTTCACATTTCTTTTATTCAGGATACGAACTTGAAGGCATGAGCCTTTCATCATCTGTATTTTTTGTCTTCCAGCTTGCATTTGCAGGAATCGCAATCACGATCGCTCTTGGCGGTTTTGCAGAACGTGCTAAATTATCGGTCTACCTGGTCTTTACCATTTTATTCTCTGCATTGGTTTATCCGGTTGTTGCTCACTGGATTTGGGGCGGCGGCTGGTTAGCTGAACATGGTAAGCAAGACTTTGCAGGTTCGACGGTTGTTCATTTAACAGGTGCGATGGCTGCGTTAGCGGCTACCATCTTGCTTAAACCTCGTATTGGAAAGTATAACAAAGATGGTTCGGCAAATAATATTTACGGTCATAACCAAGTCTATACGGCATTGGGAGTTCTAATTTTATGGGTTGGCTGGTTTGGATTTAATGCCGGCAGTACGGTATCTGTCGATAATGGGTTTTTCGGATTTGTCGCTTTGAATACAAATCTCGCTGCCGGAGCCGGTGCGGTAGCTGCACTTATTATTTCTTGGATGGTATTAGGTAAATCGGATGTTCCGACGATGTTAAATGGAGCGTTAGCTGGTCTTGTTGCCATCACGGCATCTTGCGCATTCGTTGATACATGGGCAGCTATTGTCATCGGGTTTGTTGCTGGTATTCTCGTATTCTATAGTGTTAGATTTTTTGAGAAACGAAAAATTGATGACCCAATCTTCGCTCTATCCGTTCACGGAGCCGCAGGTATTTGGGGAACGCTATCAACTGGCTTCTTTGCAACACCGGAACTTGCAACGGTTGGTTTGCCGGGGTTATTCTACGGAGGAGGATTCACACAGCTGGGAGTACAATTTATGGGAGTGGCCGTTTCTGGTGCGTATGCATTCATCGTGTCATTCATCATCTTAGCTGTAGCGAAAAAAGTTATGAACGGACTTCGTGTAACAGAAGAGGAAGAAATCATGGGATTGGATATAAGTGAACACGGCAGTTATGGATATCCAGAAGCATTTGTAGCAAAAGAAGATAATAAGCTTAGTTCATAAGCGGAGGCCTCTGAAAGGAGGCTTTTGCTTTTTTGGAGATGTCCAGCTCCAGCGCCTAGCTCGTTGTGGAAAAGATGATTGCCCTCATAAGGCAAAAAGCGCCTTATGGATCAATCCCTATTTCCTTCACGAGCTGATCAAGGCGCTTGCGCTTTTCTTAAGTAAAGGAAGTGTTGATATGTGTAATGATTGCTCATCTTACGAATCTATTAAAAGGTGGAAGGATGAACATATTTCTCGGTATCAATCAAATACGTATTTGTTGAATCAATTTCATGACACGGTCATGCAGAAAGTTTTCGATTTATCTATTAGTAGACTGAAGAAGGGGGACCCTCCTGGAAAGTATTCCTGGTTTATCACGGGAAGCGGGGGAAGATTTGAACAAGGGCTTATTAGTGATCAAGACCATGGAATTGTTTTCGAGGGAGCGGATCATGAGACGAGAGCATACTTCCGAGCAATGGGGGAAGAGCTTTCTTATGGGTTGAACATCGTCGGCTATCCGTATTGCGAAGGAAATGTGATGAGTTCCAACCCCCTTTGGTGTCAGTCGCTGGAGGGGTGGGAACATCAGCTTTTGAAATGGATGAAAGAAGAAAGTTGGGAATCGATCCGTTATTTGCAAATTTTTTACGATGCCAGGAGCGTAAAGGGGGAGGAGCAAATGGTGTCTCGGCTCAAATCCTTTATTCATGATTTCCAGAAGGGACAACCGGCATTGTTGAAACGTTTTATGGAAAATGTCATGCACTTGAAAAAGGCGATCGGTCCTTTGGGTCAAATTCTTGTAGAGGACAAAGGAATGCATGAGGGGTCGATCGATTTAAAACATGCTGCTTTTCTTCCATATGTAAATGCTATTCGGCTTCTTGCCATTAAAGAAGGTATTGTGGAGACATCGACCCTTGATCGTATGGATCGTTTAATGGTAAAAGGGTACGAAATGGAGTTAATGAACTATAAAACAAACTTCCTGATGTTGTTAGACTATCGGGTTTCGTTGTTTAGTCAGATAAAAACATATGATGATACACACTACTTAAATATCAAAAATTTAAGCAAGGTTGAAAAGAGAGAGATTAAGCAAATTTTGAAAGATGGAAAAAAGCTTCATCAATATGTTCAAGGAATGATTGAAAAGGGTGTTAGCTAATGGCCTTTGAACCGCTTATCCAATTTATGAGAGGACTTTCAGGGAAGGTTAATTCGGGTGTGTTTGGTGGAGTGACAGGACAAAACATGCAGCAAATGGCTTTTTTGCGTCAAATGCAAAAAGAAATAAATGGGGAAGACGTGATGGGAATTCCGCTCCACAAGTTGAATGTCGTCGTTTTTGATATCGAAACGACCGGATTTTTTCCTGATCAGGGAGATGAGATCATTTCGATCGGGGCCATTAAGGTTTGTGGAGGAGAAGTTCTAGAGAATGAAACTTTTTACTCCCTTGTTCGGTTTGAACATACGCTTTCTCCTGAGATAGAGGAATTAACAGGAATCTCAAACCTTGAATTGAAAGATGCCCCGCCGCTTTCTGAAGTGCTGGTTCGCTTCTTTGATTATACGAGAGGGTTTACCCTCGTTGCCCACCATGCGAATCATGAAAAAGGATTTTTGCAGCACGCAAGCTGGAAGCTTTTCCGTACTTCGTTTAAGCCTCGAATCGTCGACACTTCATTTCTCTATCGAATTGCTGAACCTGATGTAAAGTTTGTGAGATTAGAAGATTTTTGTGAACATAATGCAATCCCTATAAAAAATCGGCATCATGCGTTGGGAGATGCTGTTTTAACCGCAAAGCTATGGTGTCTTTATATAAACAAAGTTCAAGAATTAGGATGTAGAACATTGAGTGATATATACGAAAGGCTGGCGAAGCTTTAGGTCGTTAAAAATTTTGTGCAGAGGTGAGAAGTTGTGTTGGAGAATAAGTCTTCCTATCTTGATAAGAAAGTTATGACAATGGGAATTGTAAAAGAATTGACAGGTTTATCAGAGAGGCAAGTTAGATATTATGAAGAGAGAAAGCTCATTTTTCCCGAACGTACATCTTCAGGTATTCGTAAGTACTCTTTTTCTGATATTGAACGACTGATGGACATTGCTGAAAAAATAGAAGATGGCGTTCAGACACATGATATTCGCAGAGAATTCGTAAAACGCGAAAAACAAGTAGAAGAAGCTAAGTCAAAGAAAAAAATGATTCAAGGGCAATTGAATGCTCACTTTCATCGTAATGATTTATCCCGTTCTAACGGGCGGCTTCCTTACTGATGAGAAGGTTCGCTTTATGCTCCCTGAAATTTGAAATGCGGACTATCATCTTCACTATTTAATTAGAGAAGATGATAGTCCGTTTTTGCGGATGGATCCAGGTTCCCTACATTTTAATAGAAGCTTCAGCTTCTTTGGATGACCAAGCTTTCTTCCATGAAATTTGTGCAATCATCAGTACTAATAGTGCTGCTATTCCAATTCCTGCATAAACCATAAAGCCGGTAGCGTAGGTTCCTGTCGTCTGTTTAAGTGTTCCAAGAATATTTGGTACAAAAAATCCGCCGACTCCACCGGCTGCACCGACAATTCCGGTGATCATTCCGATTTCTTGTTGGAATCGCTGTGGAACTAGTTGAAAGACCGCTCCATTTCCCATGCCAAGGCAAAGCATTCCTAAAAATAATAAAGTGGTTACGACAGGTAGCGATGGAAGTTGGCTTACGCCGAGCATGGTGAGGGCTACCCCGATAAACAAAAAGGTGAGAAGGCGAACGCCGCCGAATTTATCAGCAAGGAATCCGCCGACTGGACGGAAAAAGCTTCCTGCCGCCACGCATAGTGTAACAAAATCACCTGCTCTTACTTTTGATAAATCGTATTGGTCCACAAAAAAGATACTTAGAAAGCTGGCTAAACCGACAAAACCACCGAAAGTGACACTGTAAAGCAGACAGAAATACCATGTATCTTTTAGTTTAAAGATATTGAAATAGTCTCTAATTGGTTTGGCTGGAGGCTGGGAAGGGGCATCCTTCGCCATAAAGATATAAAGGGCGAAAACAATTAATAGAGGAATAAGAGCTAGTCCCATCACATTATGCCAGCCAATATTCTCTGCAAGGCGCGGTCCGAATAATGTCGCGAATAATGTTCCGCTGTTCCCTGCACCCGCAATTCCCATCGCTAATCCTTGCAAATGCGGCGGATACCAGCGGCTTGCCATCGGTATGGCAGCGGCAAAGCTTGCCCCTGCTACCCCGAGAAGAATACCGATGAAGTAAAGTTCGGTTAATGTCTGTCCGGATAACCAACCCCATACGAGAGGGATTATTGTTACGCTCATTCCGCCGATGGCTGTTTTGCGAGGCCCTATTCGGTCGGTTAAGACGCCGAGGATGAGACGGAAGAATGAACCGCTCAGAATTGGAATGGCCACAATGAACCCTTTTTGGGCGGGTGAAAGGCCGAAATCTTTTGTAATATACACCCCGAGTGCTCCTAGTAAGACCCAAATCATGAAACTAACATCAAAATATAGAAATGAGGCAAACAATGACGGTGCATGACCGCTTTTTTTAAGATCTGCTAACTTCATAACATTTATCTCCTTTTAATAAATAAATTTTTGCTTGTGAGTAAGTGCACTGGTAAACAATCGTATTTTTTCTTTTATTACCAGCCGATAGTTTGGTTTTTCGAAAAGACGACTTTACCCACTAATACTAAAAATGAAAATAGACTGATCGTTTTTTTCATCATCATACCCTCCCTGGTTGCGAGTTTTTTGTTTTCTTTCTTGGTTTAAGGATAGTCTTTTGTTTTTTGTTTTGTCACAAATGATGTAAGGAAACATAACATGATTAATTTTTTAAAGTGAATTTTATGGAATAATGAATTGTATAAACGGTATTGGTATTGGCTGTTATTTTTCACAATCGGCTGGAGGTTTTAAAATGAATAAACAAAAACTAGTGTTAATAGGGAACGGCATGGCAGGTGTACGTTGTATTGAGGAGATTTTAAAAAATGATTCCGATGCCTTTGAGATTACTATTTTCGGAAGCGAACCGCATGTCAACTATAATCGAATTTTATTGTCGACCGTACTGCAAGGAAGTACGTCGCTTGAAGATATTACGATAAATGATCGTAATTGGTATGAAGAGCATCACATTCAACTGTTTACAGGGGAAACGGTCATAAAAATCGACAAAGAGAAAAAAGTTGTAAGAACGGATAAAAATCGGGAAGTCTCCTATGACAAACTCATTTTAGCAACCGGTTCTGTTCCGTTTCTTCTTCCGCTTCCAGGCGCAGATAAGGAAGGGGTTATCGCATTTCGCACAATCGAAGACTGCCAGAAAATGATTGAAACCTCGAAGGAGTATAAAAAAGCGGTCGTGATTGGCGGCGGATTATTAGGTTTAGAAGCAGCAAGAGGGCTGTTGAACCTAGGAATGGAAGTGAATGTTGTTCATATTGCTCCTTATTTAATGGAGAGACAGCTTGATCCAATGGCAGCCAAAATGCTGCAAAAAGAGTTGGAAAATCAAGGGATGAACTTCCTTTTACAAAAAGAGACACAAGAGATTATTGGAAAACATCGTGTAGAGGGTCTGCGTTTTAAGGACGGAACGGAAGTGGAAGCCGATTTGGTCGTGATGGCTGTAGGGGTTAGGCCGAATGTTCAGTTAGCTAAGGAAAGTGGTATTGATACAAACCGTGCAATTATTGTTAATGATTATTTGGAAACTGATATACCAAATATTTACGCGGTTGGAGAATGCGCGGAGCATAGGGGAATGGTATACGGATTGGTAAAACCTCTTTATGAACAGGGGCAAGTGCTGGCCAAACACATTTGCGGTATGAGCTGTAGAGGTTATGAAGGGTCAGTTCTATCTACACAGTTAAAAATATCGGGTGTTGATGTATTTTCGGTCGGCCAGTTTGCGGGAGATGAAACAACAAAGGCGATTACCATCTTTGATGAATTAGACGGTGTTTATAAAAAGGTCGTTTTTCAAGACAATAAGATGGTTGGCGCTGTATTGTTTGGTGATACGAAGGATGGTACAAGGCTGCTGGATATGATCGTGAAGCAAAAAGATGTGTCAGATGTGGAAAAAGTCGTTTTGCTTCAATCATCAAATGGAACCGGACACTCGGCTGCTTCCATGGCACACAGTGAAATCATTTGCAACTGTAACGGCGTTTCGAAAGGGGCCATTATCGAGGCGGTTCAAAAGCAAGGGTTAACGACCGTTGAACAAGTCAAAAAGTGTACAAAAGCATCAGGCTCTTGCGGAGGTTGTAAGCCGCTAGTAGCAGATCTTCTATCATATATTCAGAGTGATGAATTTAATGAGGTGATTGAACAAAAGTCGATGTGCTCCTGTACATCGTTAACGGAAGATGAAGTAGTTCATGAGATGCAGATGCGAAGCTTGACCTCTGTGCAAGAAGTGATGGATATGCTTAATTGGGAAAACAAGCAAGGCTGTTCAACATGTCGTCCTGCCTTAAACTATTATTTAGGAATGATTTATCCCGAGTATGAAAGTAAACAAGAGATCCTTTTCATAAGTGAACAGATGAATGCGACTGTTCAACATGATGGTACGTACTCTGTTATTCCGCAAATGTACGGAGGCATGACAACTGCAGAGCAATTACGAAAAATTGCTGATGTTGCCGAAAAATACGGTATATCGAATGTGGCTGTGACAAGTGAGCAAAGAATTCATTTGATGGGGGTGAAAAAAGAAGACCTGTCAGGAGTGTGGGCTGATTTAAGCATGACGTTAAGTTCTACTTATGGAAATATGGTCCAAAATGTCAAAACATGTATCGGTGAACATGTTTGCCAGTGCGATAAACATCCATCTCTCAAGCTGGCTGTCGACTTGGAAAAGCAATCTGAATTCGTAACAACTCCTTATCGCGTCAAAGTTGGTGTATCTGCTTGCATGCATAATGGAGCGGGTTCAACAACAAAGGATATCGGAGTAATCGGTACTGATAGAGGGTGGGAAATTTATACAGGCGGCAGCAGCGGGCGCAATGTAAGAGCCGGAGAATTGCTGTGTGTTGCCGGGACAAATGAAGAAGCAATGGAGGTTATCGGCGGCTTTATTCAATATTATCGTGAGACAGCCAATTACCTGGAGCGTACATGGCAGTGGCTGGAACGGATTGGTTTAATCCATGTAAGGGAAGTGTTATTTGACAGGGAGCTTCGCCAGCAGCTGTTAGAGCGGTTAAATGAAGATAAGTCTTGGCGAAAGAGGTTGACTCAAAAGGTATGAAAAAACATACCTTTTGAGTCAACCTCCTGAATGGAAGGAAGAAGTATTGAGCTATTAAGCAGAACTTATTATAGAAGATTTATCAGCAGAAAAGAGGATGAAGGAAATAAATAAGTAAAGGATGAAGTAACTTGACTGATTTATTATTAAAATACTTTCGGACCAAGCAGCAGGAAGTGCAATCGGAAAAAACGTATGATACGCAGTGCCCATATTGCAGCATGCAATGTAAGATGCAATTGATTGAACAATCTATCGTCTCAAGAAAAAAGTACACGACAATCGGAAAGGATAATCCAACATCCGAGGGGCGTTTATGCATTAAAGGGATGAATGCACATCAGCATGCTTTGCATAGTGATCGAATCAAGTATCCATTATTGAAAGTGAACGGTGAATTTGTTCGTATTTCTTGGGAAGAAGCGTTAAAGCATATTAAAGAAAACTTCGCCAAAATTCAATCAGAAGACGGAATGAATGCATTAGCTGTTTATGGCAGTGCCTCCATCACGAATGAAGAAGCGTATTTGCTCGGTAAATTTGCACGTGTCGCCCTAAAAACAAAATACATTGATTATAACGGGCGTTTATGTATGTCCGCTGCTGCTTCGGCAGCCAGCCAAACGTTTGGGATGGACCGGGGGTTAACCAATAGCTTGTCGGAAATTCCGTTTGCACGCTGTATCATATTAGCGGGCACAAATATTGCGGAATGTCAGCCGACCATCATGCCGTATTTTGAAAAAGCAAAAGAAAACGGGGCGTATATTATCGCCATTGATCCCCGTGAAACGGCAACAACGAAAATAGCCGATTTACACTTAAAAGTGAAACCGGGAACGGATGCGGCTTTAGCGAATGGACTATTAAAAGTGATCATTGAAGAAAATTACATCGATGAAACCTTTATTCAAGAAAGAGCGAATGGCTTTGAGGAAGTAAACGAGTATGTATCTTCTTTGGATTTAGAAGAAATTGCCCAAATGACTGGTGTCCCGATCGAACAAATTCGCAAAGCGGCTGTGGCGTTCGGCCGGGAGGAAACGGGCATGATTTTTACGGCCAGGGGAGTGGAACAACAAACAGACGGATCGATTGCCGTAAGAAATTTCCTGAATATTCTTATTGCTACAGGTAAAATTGGAAAGCCATACTCCGGTTACGGAGCAATCACAGGGCAAGCGAATGGTCAGGGGGCCCGGGAGCATGGCCAAAAGGCGGATCAGCTTCCGGGATATCGTTTGATTGAAAACGAAGAACACCGGGCCTATATTGCGAGCGTATGGGGAATTAACAAAGATGAGCTGCCAACAAAAGGGGTTTCAGCTTACGAAATGATGGAGAAAATTCATGACGGCGAGATTACGGGCATGCTTTTAATGTGTTCCAACCCTGTTGTTTCCAATCCAAACGCAAACTTCGTCAAAGAGGCATTAAAAAAATTAAAGTTTTTTGTGGCAGTCGATTTATTTGTTTCAGAAACTGCTAAACTAGCCAATCTTATTTTGCCGACCACATCCTATTTGGAAGATGAGGGCACGATGACCAATCTGGAAGGGAGAGTAACGCTGCGGGAAGCAAGCTATCCAAGCCCGGGAGAAGCGAAACATGACTGGCAGATTATTTGTGACATTGCCCGTGTTCTTGGAAAAGAGAACTATTTTTCCTTTTCATCTGCGGAAGAGATTTTTAATGAATTAAGGGTGGCAAGCCGCGGCGGAATTGCTGACTATTACGGTATTACGTATGACCGCTTGAGAAAGGAAGGCGGCATCTTATGGCCGTGTCTTGACGTTGAACATAAAGGGACAAAACGATTATTTGAAACATCTTTTGCGCATCCTGATGGGAAGGCGTCTATGGTTGTTGTTTCAAATAACCCGGCTGTTCCGAAAGAAAAACCGAATGAAGAGTTTCCGCTCTATTTAACGACGGGCAGAGTTATGTCACATTATTTAACAGGCGTACAAACAAGAAAAAGTCCATCATTAGCAGCGAGAAATTTTGAATCATTCATGGAAATTCATCCAACGACAGCATTAAAATACAATATTCAAGACCATTCATTGGTGAAGATTGAATCCAGACGGGGAAGTATTGTGGTCAGAAGCAAATGGTCGGAAGCGATCCGCCAGGACACGATTTTTGTTCCTTTTCACTGGGATGAGTCTCAAAATGTCAATCGACTTGTGTCGAAGGAGTTGGACCCTACATGTCGAATGCCGGGATTTAAAGTCAGTGCAGTGAAAGTGAGTTCCACGATGGATTTGGTGTCCAATTAAAAGAGATTGACACCTGAAATTATATGGGAAAAGAAGGGCATGCCGTAAAGGCAGTGCCCTTTTTGAGTTTTTGGGAAACTAGATTACCGTGATAGGAGAAATGGAACAAAATATTTATTAGAGGATTTGAAATGTTGCGAAAACTATGTGAGGAAATCTCACACGATGAGTCACGTATTTAGCGAGCCATGGTATAGTGTAGGAAACTTATATAACTAAGGCAGTTTTTTAAGAGGAGGAACGTCAGGTGGAAAAGAAGAAACTGGTTCTTGTAGGGAATGGAATGGCTGGTGTTAGAGCCATCGAGGAAGTATTAAATGTATCAAAGGAAAAATTTGAGATTACGATTTTCGGAAGCGAGCCGCATCCGAATTATAATAGAATTCTATTATCAAAGGTGCTGCAAGGAGATACGAAAGTCATCGATATCACGTTAAATGACTGGGATTGGTATAAAGAAAACAATATTCAATTATATACAGGGGAAACGGTTATAAAGATCGATTCCGAGAAAAAAGTGGTCATAACCGATTCAGGAAGAACGGAACCTTACGATGAATTGATTTTGGCAACGGGTTCTCTTCCATTTATCCTTCCAATTCCGGGAGCGGATAAAAAAGGAGTGACAGCCTTCCGCGATATTAAAGATACGGATGAAATGCTGGCTGCTTCAAAACGATATAAAAAAGCGGCCGTGATCGGAGGCGGGCTGCTCGGACTGGAAGCGGCAAGGGGCCTTTTAAATCTAGGAATGGATGTTTCGGTCATCCATCTTGCTCCATACTTAATGGAACGCCAGTTAGATCCAACAGCAGGTAAACTATTACAGACAGAATTAGAAAAACAAGGAATGAAATTTTTATTAGAAAAACAAACGCAGGAAATCTTTGGGGATGATCGCGTAGAAGGATTGAGGTTTAACGACGGAACGGAACTGGAAGCGGACTTAGTGGTTATGGCGGTTGGGATCAAACCAAACATCGGATTAGCCAAAGAAAGCGGTCTTTCTGTTAACCGAGGGATTATCGTCAATGACTATTTGCAAACAGATGTCCCGCATATTTACGCTGTCGGAGAATGTGCCGAGCATAATGGAATTGCTTACGGGTTAGTTGCCCCGTTGTACGAGCAAGGAAAAGTATTAGCGAAGGCAATCTGCGGTGTGGAAACAAAGCCTTACCAGGGATCGGTACTATCTACTCAATTGAAAGTGTCCGGTGTAGAAGTATTCTCTGCCGGTGACTTCACAGAGGGAGATGACAAAAAAGCGATCAAGGTATTCGATGAACAGGACGGTATTTATAAAAAAGTTGTCTTACGAGGGAATCAAATCGTCGGAGCTGTGTTATTCGGTGACAGCAGTGACGGCAACCGCTTGTTCTCTATGATTCAAAAACAGGCAGATATTGCGGAGACAGCGAAGGTATCGATTTTGCAGCCGATTGGTGAAGAGGCAGGAGGAAGCTTAGTTGCCAGCATGACAGATGATGAAATCATTTGCGGCTGTAACGGGGTGTCAAAAGGTGCGATTGTCCAGGCAATCCAACAGCAAGGCTGCTGCTCGGTTGATGAAATTAAAGCATGTACAAGTGCTTCCCGTTCTTGCGGCGGATGTAAACCGCTTGTAGCAGAAGTCCTGCAGCATACGCTTGGGTCAGAATTTGATGTGAATGCTCAAAAAGAAGCCATCTGCGGTTGTACCACATTATCAAGGGATGAAGTGGTAGAAGAAATTAGAGCGAAAGGATTGACTCATACAAGAGAAGTCATGAATGTCCTTGGCTGGAGCACAGAGGAAGGCTGTTCTAAATGCCGTCCGGCTCTTAACTACTACTTAGGAATGGTCAATCCAACAAAATACGACGATGAAAAAGAATCCCGTTTGGTTAACGAACGGATGCATGCGAACATCCAAAAGGATGGAACATACTCGGTCGTGCCTGCCATGTATGGCGGCGTAACCAATTCAAAGGATTTAAGAAAAATCGCAGATGTGGTGGACAAATATGAGATTCCATTAGTTAAGTTGACAGGCGGCCAGCGTATCGACTTATTTGGGGTCAAAAAAGAAGACTTGCCAAAGGTGTGGGAAGATCTGGATATGCCGTCTGGATATGCTTATGGAAAATCTCTTCGTACGGTTAAAACATGTGTCGGCGAACAGTTCTGCCGTTTTGGTACGCAAGATTCAATGGCTCTTGGAATCGCAATTGAAAAGAAATTCCAGGGTCTCCAAACGCCTCATAAAGTGAAAATGGCGGTATCCGCTTGTCCAAGAAGCTGCGCTGAATCCGGCTTTAAAGATATTGGATTCATTGGCATCGACGGCGGCTGGGAAATTTACGTCGGCGGTAACGGCGGAACCCACGTACGCGGCGGAGACTTGCTATACAAAGTAAAAACAAACGAAGAAGTAATGGAAATTACAGGTGCCTATTTGCAATATTACCGTGAAACGGCCAACTATTTAGAGCGTACATCCGCGTGGATTGAGCGCGTTGGTTTAGCGCACGTGCAATCGATTTTAGATGATAAGGAAAAACGGAAAGAGCTGAACGCTCGTATGGAAGAAACATTATCCATTTTCAAAGATCCATGGAAAACGATTATTAAAGACGATAAGAAGAAAAAAGAATTATTTGAAAATGTTGTAATGTCGTAATGTTGGAAGGATTATTCAAAGGAGGAAATGACGGCATGGTGAACAAAAGCGTAACGAAGACGAAAGTATTAGTGGGTTCAACCAATGAATTTCCAGATCGCTTGGGGAAAACGGTTTGTATTGGTGATAAAGAAATTGCTGTATTTAAATTGTCAAGCGGCAGCATCCGTGCGGTTGAAAACCGCTGCCCGCATAAAGGCGGAGTGTTAACTGAGGGAGTGGTGAGCGGAGAATTTGTTTTTTGCCCGATGCACGATTGGAAGATTTGCCTGGATGATGGGAAGGTACAAGAACCGGATACGGGATGTGTCAAAACATATAAAACATCGATAGAAGGCGATGAAGTTTATCTTCTTATCGAGGGTTAGTGAGCCAAGAGGATATGCGGGTGGTCCAGCAACGGATCATCCGCATATCTTCCTTCAAAGGAATGTTTGCATTAATGGATTGAAGCGATGGAAATTTAACAGAAAATTCTTTTGTAGAGTCATTATTTTTGGACAGGCTGACTGGCATCCAGTTAATCGGCATCAGGAAGGAGTAAGAAACGAACATGAGACGAGAAAAGGGGAAAGTCTATATTGTAGGAGCCGGTCCCGGTGATCCGGATCTAATAACAGTTAAAGCGGTTAAATGTTTGGAAATGGCAGATGTGATTTTATATGATCGGCTGGTCAATCCGGTACTGCTGCAACATGGAAGGATAGAAGCCGATTTCATCTATTGCGGCAAAGCTCCCGGAAAACATTGTGTTTCCCAGGATGTCATTCACCAATTAATGGTGGAAGAAGCGCTGGAGGGTAAAACAGTTGTTCGTTTGAAAGGCGGGGATCCGTTTGTGTTTGGCCGCGGCGGCGAAGAAGCGGAAGTACTCGTCCAAAACGGAATCGAATTTGAAGTGGTGCCTGGCATTACCTCCGGAATTGCGGCCCCGGCTTACGCGGGAATTCCTGTCACTCACCGGGAACTGGGCCGGTCTTTTGCCATCGTCACAGGCCACTGTATGAGCGGAAAGCCGGAAAGCATCCGCTGGGATCACTTAGCCCATGGGGTGGACACTCTGGCGATTTATATGGGAATTAAAAACCTTCCTTATATATGTAATGAACTGAAATTGTGCGGAAAAAATCCTGAAACTCCTATCGCCGTCATTGAACAAGGAACGACCGGTTATCAGCGAACGGTGACCGCTACGCTTGAAACTATAGTGGAAGTGGTCAAAAATGAACAGATTGCCAATCCCGCTATGATTGTTATTGGGGAAGTCGTGAGATTATCAGGAAGATTATCTTGGTTTCCGGAAAAAATATATGAATCTATCTAAGAGGATGAATTAAAAGGGGGGGGGAAGCCCCCTTTTAATTCATCCTTTTGAAAGGACCCGCATGAGAATCCAGTAAAATCAAGGATTCAATGACGGGTCCTTTCAGTAAAAACATAATTTTTGTAGTCTGTTTATGAATTATGGGACAGCCGCCTTTCCGTAAAAAATGTTTGGGGTTTGATCAAGGATAACGTGAAAGCCTTGAATTGAAGTATTCGGCAATTCCTCTCACTCTTATCTGTCGAAGAGCAGTAGTTTTATGGAATATTAACACAAATTCACATGGGAATTTGAAAATTTTACAATTTCTTAATGTTCGGGTATGGCTCTTTTGCTATAATAATTTTGTACTAGAAACATTTTGTTCGCTTTTACCAGAATTAAAGGGGGATCATTATGTCGGTTAACTCTAATTATCGTAAAAAAATGTTGCATGTATCGCTGTCTGCCGCTGTTGCAGCGAGCGCAACGGTGGCTTTCGTCCCGAACGCTCAGGCGGAAGGCTCTGAATCTAGCAGTTTTAAAGATGTAAAACCGCAGGATCATTTCTATGAAGCGGTCAAAAGCTTGCAGGATCGCGGTATCGTCACGGGATATGGCGATGAATTCCGCCCGTATACGGAAGTGACACGCGCCCAAGCAGCTAAAATTATTGCCCTTGCGTTACATTTAGATACAAAAAATGTACAAGACCCTGGATTTTCAGATGTCGCGAAAGATGGCTGGTCTTACGGTTATATCGCCGCTTTGGCCAATAAAGGCATTGTAAAAGGATACGGTGACCAATTTAAGCCAAATGAGCCGTTAAGTCGAGCTCAAGTGGCAAAAATTATTGCCCTGGCTTTTGAGTTTAAGCAAGGGACATTAGAGAACTCGCCGTTTACGGATGTGAACAAAGATGATTGGTACACGGAATTTGTGAAACCGCTTCTTGACCATAACATTACGACAGGAACGACATCGACGACCTTCTCGCCGAATAACAAAGTGACCCGCGGTCAAATGGCTTCGTTCATTTTCCGCAGTGAGAAGGCAGCAGAAAGCTCTGAAGATGACAATTTCAATTTGGCATTAATGCATACGAATGATACTCATGCTCATATAGACAACATTGCGAGACGGGTTACAGCGATCAAGCAAGTGCGGGCAGAACACGCTAATTCGTTATTGCTGGATGCAGGTGATGTGTTCTCCGGTACATTGTACTTCAATGAATATAAGGGACAAGCAGACTTGGAGTTCATGAATTATATCGGCTATGATGCGATGACATTCGGAAACCATGAATTTGACCTTGGGACTGAAACGTTGGCGAAATTCGTTGAAAATGCCAAGTTCCCATTCGTCAGTGCAAATGTCAATTTTTCAAAGGATGGGAATTTAAAAGACCGTTTCAATGATGAGTTATCGACTGATCCGCTCGATGGTGAAATTTATAATGGAATCGTGAAAGAGGTAGACGGTGAAAAAATCGGTATCTTCGGTCTAACAACAGCAGAAACAAAAGATATCTCAAGCCCTGGAGATGATGTTGAATTCGAAAACTATATTGAAGAGGCACAAAAGGCCGTTCAGCAGTTCGAAGCACAGGGAATTGATAAGATTATTGCTCTCACGCATATCGGCTACCAGGATGGCGGCGGAGACAATGATGCAACATTAGCGAAGGAAGTGGAAGGAATTGATGTCATCGTCGGCGGCCACTCCCATGATAAGTTAGAAGCTCCTGTTGTTGATATGACAGGAGAAGAGCCGACTGTCATCGTCCAGGCGAACGAATACAGCAAGTTCCTTGGCGTGTTGGATGTGGAATTCGATGAAAATGGACAAGTAGTGGAACATAATGGAGAGTTGATTGACATCGATCAAAAAGCAAGTGATGAAAAAGATGCACCGTACGTTTTTCAAGATGATGCGGAAGCAGCCAAAATCCTTGCAGAAAAATATAAGCCGGCCGTTGATGCATTTAAGCAAACAATTGTCGGTACAACAGCGGTTGCATTAGACGGTGAGCGTGCAAATGTCCGTACAAAAGAAACAAATTTAGGGAATCTCATTACGGATGGAATGCTGGCAAAAGCAAAAACAATCAATCCGAATACGGTTATTGCCCTGCAGAATGGCGGCGGAATCCGGGCGTCCATTGACAGCGGCGACATGACGTTGAGTGAAATCTTAACGGTCCTGCCGTTCGGGAACTCTTTAGGAATTATGGAGTTAACAGGGCAAGAAATCATTGAAGCGCTTGAGCATAGCGTAGCTTCGGTACCGGCGGAGCAATCTGGAGCCTTCTTGCAGGTTTCCGGTTTGAAATTCACGTATGACAGCGGAAAAAAGGCTGGTGAAAGAGTAGTAGCTGTTGAAGTGAAAGAAGACGGCCGAACGTATGTGGCATTAAATCCTGAAAAGAAATACTTTGTAGCAACAAACACGTTTACGGCTAAAGGCGGCGACAGCTATACGGTATTCAAAAAAGCGTATGAAGAAGGGCGACTAAGCGAACCTGGATTTGTCGACTGGGAAATGTTCAAAGACTATTTCACAGCGAACCCGACCGCCATTCCGGCTGTAGAAGGCCGCATTGTGGATATCGCTCAAAAATAATGGCAGAAATGGCCAATCGTTTCGACATAATCTAGAAAACTAGTAGAGAAAAAAGATATATGAAAAGCCTCCGATTCTGCGTCGAATCGGAGGCTTTATGTTTAGGGCTGGTCTCCCGTTGTATGAATGTAAGAATGCAACGGGGGCCAGCCCTTTTTTGAAAGAATAGTAGAAAAGTTTTGAATCGCTAGTTTAGGTATTAAAACATGGTGGTATAACATGCAAGAGATGTATAAAAAAGTTGCCGAGCCGCATTCATGGCCAATACTCGGGAAAAGTGTGAAACTGCTAAAAAGTACATAGCACCGGAAATCTTACTGCCCGTCAGTACGGGATTAATAGGAGGGAATAAAAAATGGACAAAAAACAAGAACAAAAGACTATCGGATACGAACAAAGCAAACAAAAGCAGCTGGATGATTTTCGTGTTGACGACAGCGGTCAAAAGCTGACGACAAATCAGGGACTGCGTGTCTCCGATGATGAGCATTCACTAAAGGCGGGGGAACGAGGCCCCACAATCATGGAGGACTTCCACTTCCGTGAGAAGATGACACACTTTGATCATGAGCGAATTCCAGAGCGGGTTGTTCATGCAAGGGGATATGCTGCCCATGGATATTTTCAAGTATACGAACCTATGAAAGAGTATACGAAGGCAAAGTTTCTTCAAGATCCGTCTGTTAAAACTCCAGTATTTGTTCGCTTCTCCACGGTAGCGGGTTCCCGTGGTTCGGGTGATACGGTACGGGATGCGAGAGGATTTGCGACCAAATTTTACACAGAAGAGGGAAACTATGATCTTGTCGGCAATAACATCCCTGTTTTCTTCATTCAAGATGCCATCAAATTCCCGGATTTAGTCCACTCTTTTAAGCCGGAGCCGCATAATGAAATGCCTCAAGCATCTACGGCACATGATACGTTTTGGGACTTTGTGGCCAATAATACAGAATCGGCCCATATGATTATGTGGGCGATGTCTGATCGGGCCATACCTCGCAGCTACCGGATGATGGAAGGGTTCGGGGTCCATACGTTCAGATTTGTCAATGAGGAAGGGAAGGCACGTTTCGTCAAATTCCATTGGAAACCGGTACTTGGCGTTCATTCACTTGTCTGGGACGAAGCGCAAAAATTAGCCGGAAAAGATCCAGACTTCCACCGCCGAGATCTTTGGGAAGCGATCGAGATGGGGAATTATCCGGAATTTGAGCTTGGCGTCCAGATGATTGAGGAGGAAGATGAGTTCAACTTTAATTTTGATATTCTCGATCCGACAAAAATTTGGCCGGAAGAAATGGTACCGGTTCAAATTATCGGTAAAATGACGTTGAATCGGAACGTCGACAATGTCTTTGCTGAAACGGAGCAGGTAGCGTTCCATCCAGGGCATGTCGTGCCTGGGATCGATTTTTCAAATGACCCATTGCTTCAAGGGCGGCTTTTTTCTTATACCGATACACAGCTCACAAGACTAGGCGGCCCTAACTTCCATGAAATTCCGATCAACCGCCCGGTTTGTCCGTTTCATAATCATCAGCGGGACGGTATGCATCGTATGACGATCAACCGAGGCCCTGTCGCCTACCATAAAAACTCTTTGCAGGGGAACGACCCGAGTCCTGCATCAGCAGAAGAAGGCGGTTATGTCCATTATCAAGAAAAAATAGACGGACGAAAAGTTCGCCGGCGCAGTGAAAGCTTCAAGGATCATTATTCTCAGGCCACTCTCTTTTGGAATAGTATGTCGGAAGTAGAACAACAGCACATTATTAAAGCTTTTCGTTTTGAGTTAGGAAAGGTAAAGAGCAAAGATATTCAACAGCAAGTAGTAGACATGTTTAGTAACGTAGACCAATATCTTGCAGAGCAAATTGCTGTTGGGATTGGAGCCAAACCGCCGGTAAATGCTAAAGGCAGCGGAGTAACCCTTTCTTCTCCGGCTTTGAGTCAAGAGAATACCATTAAGGTTCCGGATACGAGAAAGGTGGCCGTTCTAGCCGAAAATGGATTTAATGATTCAGAAGTAAATGAAGTCATAGATGCTTTGAAAAAAGCCGGCGTAACCGCAGAAATTATCAGCAGTCATTTAGGTATGATTACAAGTGCGGACGGTGAACAGCTTGAAGTGACCCATACATTCCTCACAAGCGACTCCGTGTTATTTGACGCTGTCTATGTAGCAGGCGGCCAACAAAGTGTTGATCAATTAAAGGGGCAAAAAGAAGCAATGAATTTCATTGGTGAAGCATTCAGTCATTACAAAGCGATTGGAGCCGTCGGTGAAGGAAGAGAACTGCTTGCTGCTGCGAATATTCCTGGTATTGAAACAGCTGCACAAGTAACCGGGAAAGAAGTGTATTCAACGTCAGGAGTAGTATTCAGCCGAGATGCTGAAAATATGGATGCGTTCAATGAAGCATTCATTGATGCTATTGCTGGACATCGTCATTGGATGAGAAAAATGTAAAAAGGGGATGGATCAAAAGGGCTTTTTTGTCCATTTGATCCATCCTTTTCTTTATAGTTGACAACTGGAATTTAATTACATAATATATTATTGAACAGTGGTTAATAAAGGAGGATCTCATGTCACCGCGAAAATCTGTCGAACAAGAATTAACACGTGAAATGATCATGGGTGCAGCAAGGGATTTATTCGTAAAAAAAGGGTATCAGCATGTATCAATGAGACAAGTTGCCAAGGAATTAAACTATAGTCATGGTGCTATTTACTATCATTTTAAAAATAAAGCAGAATTATTCTATGCGATGGTAGAAGAACATTTTCACATGCTGGATCAAATATTGGATGATATTTTGAAGCAGAATTTGGAGCCGGAGGAAAAGCTGAAACAGGTTTTGTTAGGTTTCATCAAGTTTGGGCTGACACATCAAAGTCATTATGAAATTATGTTTTTAATTAAAGACGAGGAAGTCAGAAACTGTATGAATCAAGGTCCTGATAAAAGCTATGAAAAGTTTGCACAAAGCGTGTACTCTTTATGCAAAAACAACATAACGATCCAAGAAATATGGTCTATCTTTTTATCTCTTCATGGGTTTGTCACTCATTATAGCCGTCATGTCACCGACTATGATGATGTAAAGGATTTAGCTCTTTCCCATGTTCAATTTCTATTAAAATCCGTCATTTAATTTTTTTTGAAAATTATTGACCAGTGGTTAATTAAAAAGGAGGAAGTTGAAATGAAAAAAGCATTGGTAGTAGGGGCTTCAGGTGGAATGGGATATTCTATTGTAAAAGAGTTATCCCGAAGGGGGATAACCGTTACTGCTTTCGCGCGTACACAGGCTAAATTGGAAAAATTGTTTAAGGGAGACCCGAATGTTACCATTTTTACGGGTGATATATTTCAGATAGACGATTTACGGGAGGCAGCCTCAGGAGTGGATGTCATTTTTCAGGCCGCAAATCTCCCATATTCAGAATGGGAAGAGAAATTAGCTGTCTTCATGTCCAATATTGTAAACGTTTCGAAACATCAGGGGGCAAAGCTTGCCATTGTAGAAAATATCTACGCTTACGGGCGGAGTAGTGGTAAGAAGGTAAGTGAAACAACGCCTAAAAATCCGCATACGAAGAAAGGAAACATTCGATTACAAGTGGAGAAGATGGTGAAAGAGTCAGGTGTGCCGGCTTTAATTGCCCATTTCCCGGATTTTTACGGCCCTAATGCTGAAAATACGATTTTGCACTATACACTTCAAGGTGTAGTAAAAAATAAGAAAGCAAGTTTTGTCGGAAACCAGGAGATTGCAAGAGAGTTTATCTTTACCCCGGATGGTGCAAAGGCCATCGTTAACTTGGCATTAAACGAGAATGCATATGGCCAAAACTGGAATATTCCTGGATATGGAGTCGTAACGGGGAGGGAGATCGTTCAAACGATTCGAACCATCACCGATTATAAGCAACGAGTTTCGACTGTTACAAAAAATATGATCAGATTTCTCGGTCTATTCAATCCAAATATGAGGGAAGTGGTGGAAATGTTTTACTTAAATGAGGAACCGGTCGTATTGAGCGGCGAAAAATATGAAAAGCTGATGGGCCCAGTGCCTTGTACCTCCTATGAAGAGGGGTTGAAACAAACGATTGAGTATATGAGGGGGAAATTGGTCGAATAGATTAAAAGATAATCAATATTACTTGTCTATTTTCTTTAGAAACCTTCCCATTGAGAGGAAAAACAGATATGATGTAATATGAATCAATATTATGGTCTTTTATGTGTAAGATCTTTTCATAAGCGGTTGCCAAGAAATGATTCAAATCTTGACAACCGCTTACTTATGCTTGAGGAAGGCTCATTTTCTGCCGGATACATACAAAAGTTGATGACTTGAATTGGGCAATTGAGGAGGTGCATCTTTTGTTTATTAATATTATTAAACCCTTAATTGTAAATTACACCATCCTTATATCATTGGTAGTAAATGCAAATATGTTTATCCCTTTTAGCCGATCGTCCTTTGATAACTACAAAAAACGGGCAGCTTACTCGTTAATGGGCACTTTTGCAGCGCTTTTATGCATGGTTTATCCTATCGAAGTCTTAAAAGATACGCATTTTGATTTCCGGATGGTTATTATTTTAATATTAACCCTTTATTGCGGAGTGTTTGCTGGTGTTTTTTGCACGGTCTCTGTTTCAATCACGCGCTACTTTATTGGCGGTGATTTTGTAGTGATAGGGGTTGTGATTAATTTAATAGCGTTGATTTGCAGTGTTCTCCTAAGAAGAGGATTTGTACAATCAAATAATAGAGTCCATTTTTCTGTAGTAGTATTTACAATGTATCTTTTGATTTCGGTTGTGCTGTTAGAGACATTCATTCCTTTTTTAAATTTCTCTTTTTATGTCATTTATTATTTAATATTTTTTATCTCATTCGTAGGGATGATTTTTGCGATAGAAAAAATGATTAGCAATAATCAACAGTTAGATGAATCCGTATACCTTGAAAATCAAAAAACAGTAGGACACATGGCCGCAGCATTTGCCCACGAAATAAGAAATCCTTTAACAACCGTCCAAGGTTTTATACAGTTTTTAAAAGAAGGGGATAATCATAACCAGCTATATAAGTTTTCCGATTTAATTCTCGAAGAATTGGAAAGAACGAATAGGATCATAACGGAATATTTATCTCTCGCTAAACCGGGAGACATGAAGCACGAATGCTTTATCGTTGAGGAAGCTGTAAGAGAGACGATAAAACTTTTAAACCCTACTGCACATTTACACAATGTTTCTATAGGTTATCATGAAGAAGGTGAACATTTCATCCATGGTGACAGACAGTACTTGAAACAAGCTCTTATAAACATTATAAAGAATAGTATAGAAGCGATAGAACAAAAAGGTAAAATCATAATCTGCATTAAAAAAGTTACGAGCAGGGACAAGGTCGTGATTTCTGTTAAAGACAATGGAATTGGCCTAACAGAAGATGAAATTAAACAAATCGGCCTGCCTTATTATACGACAAAAACAAAGGGAACAGGGTTGGGTACGATGGTTGTCAACAAAATTATTAGAGACATGGATGGAACGATCAAATATAAGAGCATAAAGGGAAAATGGACGAAAGTGGAAATCTACCTTCCATTATCGACAGCAAACGAACAAAAGTGATTCTAGCAATCTAAGAAGAAAACTCCCGGGTGTTGATGACAGGTGTTTTTAACGCATTGTCCGAAAGAAGTCTCCTTCCTCAAAAATTTTTGAAGGGCTGATAAGCCCAATTTTAGGTGGGAGATGAATTTCGGTTTGGCGATAGCCAAAAGGATTTGCTCTTTATTTTTGATATAATCAGTCTTATAAAACAAAAAGGTTGATGTATCAATGAAATTAGATAGCAATAATCATTCAGTGTTCTTGTTGTATTACCATCTTGTTTTAGTCGTGAAATACAGACGAAAAGTGTTCGATAATGAGATGTCAGATTATGCAAAAGATATGTTTGTGAGATTGTCTGAAAATTATAACATCACATTAATTGAATGGAATCATGACGTAGACCATATTCATATTTTATTCAAGGCGCATCCAAATACAGAAATGACAAAGTTCATCAATGCGTATAAGAGTGCAAGTTCTCGACTGATTAAACGTGATTTCCCTAAAGTTAAAAATAAGTTATGGAAAGAAATGTTTTGGTCGAGAAGCTTCTGCCTAGTAACTACTGGAGGTTCTCCAATAAATATAGTTAAAAAATATATTGAAAATCAAGGTGAAAAGTGAGGTGATTTGATATGTCTAAACAAAACAAAGCATACAAGTTTCGTTTATATCCTACAAAAGAACAGGAAATTTTGTTTGCTAAAACATTTGGTTGTGTTCGTTTTGTGTATAACAAAATGTTAGCTGAACGAAAAGAACAATATGAACAATTCAAAGATGATAAGGAAGCATTGAATAATTTAAAATTTCCTACACCTGCTAAATACAAAAAAGAATTTGAATGGCTAAAAGAAGTCGATTCACTTGCATTAGCTAATGCACAAATGAATTTACAAAAAGCCTATAAGAATTTCTTTTCTAACAATGCAAAGTTTCCTAAGTTCAAAAGTAGAAAAGCGAAACAATCTTATACGACAAATGTTGTAAACGGAAATATCGCTTTGTTGGATGGATATATCAAATTACCGAAACTAAAAAAGGTGAAGATTAAACAGCATAGAGAAATTCCTGATGCTCATAAGATTAAATCTTGCACAATCAGCAAGACAAAAACAGGAAAATATTACGTTTCAATTCTTACTGAATATGAAAAAGAGATAACTAAAATAGAAATCAAAAATGTCGTTGGTTTAGATTTTGCTATGGATGGATTGTTTGTAGATAGTGAGGGTGAAAAAGCCAATTACCCTAAATACTATCGACAAACAGAAGAAAAATTAGCAAAAGAACAGCGCATTTTATCACGCAGAAAAAAGGATTCTAAACGTTGGAACAAGCAACGTATTAAGGTTGCAAAATTGCATGAAAAAGTCGCAAACCAACGAAAGAACTTCCTCCATCATCAATCCAAAAATTTAGCAAACATTTATGATGCTGTCATTATTGAGGACTTAAACATGCAAAACATGTCACATTCTCTTAAATTCGGTAAAAGTGTAGCTGATAATGGATGGGGAATGTTCACGACATTTCTACAATACAAACTAAAAGAACAAGGGAAACAGCTTTTGAAAATTGATAAGTGGTTTCCCTCTACAAAGATGTGTTCAAATTGTGGAACAGTAAAAGAAATGATGCTTTCAGAACGCACTTACCAATGTTCTTGTGGTTATACAGGTTGTCGTGACCATAATTCTGCAATCAATATAAAAAATGAAGGTATTCGCTTATTAGCAATATAAGAAACAAAAACTCTTGGAACAAGAGGGTTAGCTCGGTCAATTTTCGTTGGCTAATAAAAGCAACGATAAGTCGAGAAGCCCCCACTTCAAGCAACCCGCAAGGGTGATAAGTGGTGGGAGTAGTTCACCATATTTCAAATATTTGGCTGCTGCGTATGCAATTGGAGAAGTGCTACAATTGTGTTTGTGAAATAATATGCAGGAGGATTTGAAATTGAGGAAACTACTTGGTTTATCAGCAGTGTTAGCTTTATTCATCTTTTTGGTGGTACCTTTTTCGAATCCGCAGGCAGCTGGACCGTTCAAGGATGTAAAACTGTACGAAGATGAAATTACCTATTTAACGACTAAAGAGGTAATCAAGGGGTATGAAGGAGGGTATTTTAGACCGGATGCCCCAATTAAAAGATTACAAGCCGTTCAAATGATTCTTCGTGAAAAAGGCATTACCGATTTTACAGCACCAAACCCCAACTTTATGGATATTCAGCCGGGAGATTACGGTTATCAAGAAATTGCAAAAGCCGTTCAGCTCGGGATTATCAGCGGGAAAACGGATGCTGAAACAGGCAGAAAATCCTTTGATGCTTGGGGCACGTTGACAAGAGGTCAAATGGCTAAGATTTTAGTCTTGGCTTATCATATTCAAGGAGAATATAAAGGCAGCTTTAAAGATGTTGAGCGTGGTAATTGGGTGTATGAATATGTAGGCGCACTAGCGGCAAATAACATCACGACCGGGTATGGTGATCATACATTCAGGCCCAATACAAAGATTTCAAGACAGCACTTTGCTTTATTTCTAGCAAGGCACTTAAATCCTAATTTTAAGCCGATGCCAGCGATGAAGGCCCACTTTATTGACGTAGGTCAAGGGGACAGTTCATTAATCGTGACTCCTAATAGGAAAACAATATTAATCGACGGCGGTAAACAATCTGCGGGCGAAAAAGTCGTAGCCTATTTAAAGAAGAACGGGATCGCATCAATCGACTTAGTGGTGGCGACACATCCGGACGCAGACCATATCGGCGGATTACTTGATGTGTTACAATCCGTTCATGTAAAAAAAGTATTGGACAGCGGTAAAACTCATACAACTCAGACGTATATGGAATACCTTAATCTAATAGAACAAAAAGCAATTCCTTTTGAAATTGCCAAAACAGGTAACAACATAAATGTGGATAACGCTATTAACATTCAAGTGTTAAACAGCGGGGATGCCGCGGAAGATAATAATGAAGCTTCAATCGTACTGAAAATTTCTTATGGTACGGTAGATTTTCTCTATACGGGAGATGCGGGGCTTGAAGCGGAAGCTCATATGATATCTCGCTACCATGTAGAAGCTGAAGTATTGAAAGTAGGTCATCATGGATCAGAAACGTCTTCTTCTCAGGTATTTATCAGTGCAGTGAAACCAAAAGTCTCGGTTCTATCAGTAGGTGCCGACAATTCCTACGGACACCCGGACAGCGTAGTAGTCAATCGTCTAAAAGCCATCGGTTCTAACATTTATTCAACGTCAGCTTCAGGGGACATTATTGTTACAACGGACGGCAAAACGTACAGTGCCTCAGCAGCGCCGTGGACAGGAGGTAATACGGTTACCCCTGCACCTGTACCGACACCGCAGCCAGCCGCTAAAATTGATTTAGTGAGTGTAAATGTGCAGACGGAAACTGCAATGATTAAAAATATTGGGACTGTGAATGTAGATATGACGGGCTGGAAACTTGTGAGCGTGGAAGGGAATCAAACGTATGAATTCCCGAGCGGTTATGTATTAAAAGCGGGAGCGATTGTGTATGTGACTTCAGGCAGAAATGCGAAAAATCAACCTCCGGCTTATTTAAAGTGGACAGGTTCTTACATGTGGAATGATAAGGGAGACCCGGCAAAATTAATCAATGCGGAGGGGAAAGTCGTTGAACAAATCAGGTAAGTATACAGTTGATCGGATTGAAAAAACAAAAGTGGTTTTGTTATTAAGAGACGATGAAAAAATTCAAGTTTTGGTCAACAAAGCATTTTTACCGGACGTTCAAGAAAGCGACATTGTTCATATCCTATTCACTGAAAGCGGCGATATTTCCAGATATGAAAGATTGGTTGATGAAATAGAAAACGAAAAGGCAAAAGCAAAGCAATTATTAGAAAAGCTAGTGAATAGAAATATATAAATCCACATAAATAATTTAACCTGGGCAAAGAGCGCCCATGTCATATTATTTACGCATAAGCGGCTGACAAGCTCCCTTGCGGGCTCTTGTCAGCCGCTTATACGAGAACCTTTGAGAGCCTATTCAAGATGCAGAGACCCCAAAATCCTAAAGAGGAATCACGGCCAGGGTTATGTTAAAAACTTAAATTCTATTTATATAAATAACCAAATTAACCAAACAAGCGACCTTTGACATCGATAAAGGGGTCGCTTGTTTTTGTCTATAGAGGACAGGCAGCAGGCACTTTTAATCAAAAACCGAGAGTTCGTCTTACACTCAGTACATAAGTTTGACTGACGGTTAAAAGGGCTTGATCGGGTGTTTTTAGTTTGAGAATTAAATTAGAAGACAAATCACGAGAAATGTGCTCTATAAACGAAATATTCACGATGTAAGAACGGTGAATCCGGAGAAATGTACTTGGCAGCCGTTGTTCGAGCGTTTTAAGAGTGTGGATGGCACTGTACTGGCCACCTGCTGTATAAAACCATGTTTTCTTTTGGCTGCTTTCAATATAAGCAATTTGATCAGTGGAAATCGGGCTCCAAATTTCACCTTGTTTTCCGGTTATAAAAGAAACGGGTGCTTGTCTTTTAAATGAATACGAGGGGGGCAGAATGACGGTTAAAGCACCATGAAATCCATCTTGTCCCTCTATCGGATATCCTACCCCGTAATATGGAATGCCGAATACAGATTCATCAACTAAAGATTCTACCCGAGATTTCTGCCGGTAAACACGCTCTGTAATACTTCCGGAAGGAATGGGCTGACCAGGGCGAATTTGAATATCATGAATACCTGAAAAGTAATCCAAATATTGATCTTTACCTGCGAATGCCACGGAGGCTTCTGGGGGAATCCAGTCTTCAATGAATTTTGGAATTTTAAGCACACTCATTTTTTAAATTTTCACCTCTTTCCGAATATTCAACATTATTATATCTTAAATTCTTGCTTCGTATCCACATGTTCCCTTTCATCCGTAAATAAAACGTTATATCCGACATTCCAGACAGGCGAAAAAAATTTTTTTATAATAAAACCAATTAAAAGTTTAGTCATAAAACCGATGGACGGTGAGGGAATTAGGAGAGTGTAGTCCTAGTTATATTAAATGAATGTTCGTCCAAAAATCATACTGTTAGAAAAGAGGGATAACTATGGTAAAAGCAAAAGGCTTAGAAGGAGTAGTCGCTACGACATCTTCTGTCAGTTCCATTATTGATGACGTGTTAACGTATAGAGGCTATAATGTTGACGATTTAGCCGATCATTCGAGTTTTGAAGAGGTTATATATTTACTTTGGTATAAAAGCCTTCCTACTTTACAGCAATTAACAGAATTTCGAAATGAATTAATTGAAAGCGCTTCCTTACCTTCAGGATTGGCTGCAATGATCAAAAACCTCCCCAACGAGAAAGTCCATCCAATGTCTGTCTTAACCACTTGTATATCAATACTTGCCATGTACGACGAAGAAGCTGATGAAATAACCGAAGAAGCCAATTATCGTAAAGCAATGCGTTTGCAGGCCAGATTGTCTTCCATCGTAGCAGCCTTTGCACGAATTCGCGAGGGAAAAGAACCGCTGGCGCCAAAAGCAGACTTAAGTTTTGCAGCTAACTTCTTATATATGTTAAATGGAGAAGTTCCAGATGAAGTCTCAGAGAAAGCTTTTAATAAAGCGCTTGTTCTTCATGCCGACCATGAACTGAACGCCTCGACATTTACGGCCCGTGTTTGTGTTGCCACGTTATCAGATATGTATTCAGGGGTAACGGCTGCTCTTGGTGCTTTAAAAGGGCCGCTTCACGGCGGTGCAAATGAACGTGTCATGAAAATGCTGGCTGAAATTAATGAAGTCGATGCTGTGGAGCCTTATCTTCAAAAAGCATTTGAAAACAAAGAAAAAATTATGGGATTCGGTCATCGAGTTTACAAGGACGGAGATCCAAGAGCGAAGCACTTGAGGGAAATGTCGGCACAGTTAGCGAAGGTAGCGGGCGAAGACAAATGGTATAACATGTCGATTGCCGTGGAACAAATTGTTCGAAGTGAAAAAGGCTTGCTTCCGAATGTTGACTTTTATTCGGCATCTGTTTATCACAGCTTGGAGATTCAACATGATCTTTTCACGCCGATTTTTGCGGTCAGCCGTGTGTCGGGCTGGATTGCACACATTTTGGAACAGTACGAGAATAATCGCTTGATTCGTCCTCGTGCAGAATATATAGGGCTTAAACATCAAACCTATATCCCGATTAATGAACGTGATCAATCAGAAGTTGTAAGCGTCTAAATATAATGAAGCTTCAAATGCACAGAAGAGCAGTCGGAGGTGTTCCTGATGGCGATTGAAAAGATAAATGAAGGAAATCCATGGCAAAGGTTTTTAGGTCCAAATCTTGGCTATGTCATGGAGCAATATGAACGTTATATGAATGATGCGGGCTCTGTTGATATGGAATTAAAAGAGCTGTTTGAAAACTGGGGGGCTCCCCCATCTTTTGAAACGGAACGTGCCAAAGAAACTGGCGAGGAATCAGGTGTTGCCGCTTATCGTTCATTAAATATTGACAAGGTGGTAAAAGCCGTAAAGTTCGCTGAATATATTCGTTCATACGGTCATTTAGCTGCCAAGATTAATCCTTTACAAGAGAATGTGGATGAAGCTCATGTATTGAATCCTGAAAAATTCGGATTAACGGAAGCGGATTTAAAAGAAATTCCTGCAAAAATAACTTGGGAACATACTCCGGATGGCGTTGAGACGGCAGATGAAGCGATTAAACGATTAAAAGAAATTCATAAAGGTTCTTTAGCTTACGAATTTGATCACGTACACAATCTTGAAGAGCGCACGTGGCTAACCCAAATGGTAGAGACTGGTGCGATTCACCGTTCTTTATCAAAAGAGGAACAATCAGGGCTTTTGAAAAGGCTGACGGAAGTGGAAGGTTTTGAGCAATTTTTACATCGCACGTTTGTTGGACAAAAGCGGTTCTCTATTGAGGGAGTCGACATGCTTGTACCGATGCTTGACGAACTCATTAAAGAAGGTGTGCATGACGGGGTGCACAATGTCATGATCGGGATGGCACACAGAGGACGTTTAAATGTACTGACTCATGTATTAGGAAAGCCGTACAGCAATATCTTTTCGGAATTTCAACATTCTCCGAATAAAGATCTTTTCCCTTCTGAAGGTTCACGGGGAATTAACTACGGCTGGACAGGGGATGTAAAGTATCACTTAGGCGGAGACCGCTCGATTGAAGAATCGGAAATGATCCATGCACGCATTACATTGGCGAACAATCCGAGTCATCTGGAATTTGTCGATCCTGTTGTTCTTGGATTTGCCAGAGCAGCTCAGGAAGAAAGAGGGAAGGCTGGATATCCGGAACAAGACGTCTCCAAATCGTTTGCAATTTTGATCCATGGAGATGCAGCGTTTCCGGGACAGGGAATTGTAGCTGAAACGTTGAACTTAGGAGGCTTAAAAGGTTACCAAACGGGAGGAACCATCCATATTATTGCCAATAATATGGTAGGATTCACGACGGACAGCCATGATTCGCGTTCGACGAAATATGCGAGTGATCTTGCCAAAGGCTATGAAATTCCCGTTATTCACGTCAATGCAGATGATCCGCAAGCCTGTCTGGCAGCAATCGATCTTGCTTATCAATATCGTTCACGCTTCAAAAAAGATTTCTTGATTGACTTAGTCGGCTATCGACGTTTCGGTCATAACGAGATGGATGACCCGGCTGTTACTCAGCCGCAGCTTTATAAAAAAATCAATACCCATCCAACCGTTAAAACCTTATATGCCAAACAATTGCAAAGTAAGGATATCATGAGTACAGAAGAAATAGAGAAAATCAATGAGGAAGTTCAAGGGAGACTGAAAGCTGAATATGAAAAAGTCTCTGGAAAGGCTAGGGGCGAGTCTCCTGCAGAAGTAGAAATACCGGAACTTATTGCCAAAGGAATCGCGAAGATGGATACAAAGGTGCCGCTTGATGCGCTGCGTGAGATAAACAGCGATTTGTTGAAATGGCCTGAGAATTTTAATGTGTATCCAAAGTTAAAACGGATTTTAGAGCGTCGTATTCACGCGCTTGAAGGTGAGGGGAAAGTGGAATGGGCTCTTGCTGAAACACTGGCATTCGCTTCCATTATACAAGAAGGGACACCGATTCGTTTAACCGGTCAGGATTCTGAGCGCGGCACGTTTGCCCATCGCCACGTTGTGTTGAATGACACGGAAACAGGCAAAAAGTTTTCGCCGCTTCATCGTTTGCCTCAAGCAAAAGCATCCTTTTCCATTCATAACAGTCCGCTTTCTGAAGCAGCAGTGGTCGGTTTTGAATATGGTTATAACGTTTTTGCACCTGAAACGCTCGTTCTTTGGGAGGCTCAGTACGGGGACTTTGCCAATACGGCTCAAGCTTTATTCGATCAGTTTGTTTCTGCGGGCCGTGCCAAGTGGGGACAAAAATCGAGTCTTGTACTGCTGCTGCCGCACGGGTATGAAGGTCAGGGGCCAGAGCATTCAAGTGCCAGGGTGGAGCGCTTCTTGCAGTTAGCTGCTGAAAACAACTGGACGGTAGCCAACTTGACAAGTGCTGCTCAATATTTCCATATCTTGCGTCGTCAAGCAGCCATTACCGGAACGGATTATGCCCAGCCGTTAGTTATTATGACACCTAAAAGTTTGCTGCGCCATCCACTGACCGCTTCACCTTATACATCATTGAGCGAGGGAAGCTTCCAGACGGTGATTGAGCAGCCTGAGCTTGGAAAACATCCGGAAAAAGTGGAACGTTTAATTTTGACGACAGGTAAAGCGGCGATCGATCTGGCTGGAGAAATTAATAGAATAAAAGAGAACGAAGATTTGGATTGGGTTCATGTTGTACGTGTTGAACAATTGTATCCGTTCCCGATGGAACCAATTGATGATATTCTTCGTCGTTATGAAAACCTGAAAGAAATCGTTTGGGTTCAGGAAGAACCGAAGAACATGGGAGCTTGGCATTATCTTGCGCCAATTCTGTATGATCTTTCCACTGGCAGCCGAAAAGTACGCTATATTGGACGCCCTGACCGCTCAAGTCCTGCAGGCGGTGAACCAAATGTTCATAAGAAAGAACAGGAACGTATTCTTCGTGAAGCTTTAAGCGATCGTCACGAAGACGATATGCATCAAATAGAAGAAAGAAATTTAGTGAAAAGCTAGGGGAAGGCATTCGGACTGGTGTGAAAATTGGATTCATGTCCTTTTTTATAAAAGCCGTTGTCGGTGCGTTGAAACAGTTTCCGGCATTGAACGGAAAAATCCAAGGGGATGAAGTGCTTTATATATCGAGTAAACAAGGGGGATGGGAAACGATGAAGTTAGAAACGCTTTCTGTGCAAAATGGGCAGTTTAACTTGGAAAACTATAAGGAAACATATGAGTCATTTGATTGGTCGCAAGTCGAAAAACATTTCTCCTGGAACGAAACCGGTTTAGTGAATATGGCATATGAAGCAATTGATCGTCATGCCCATTCAGAGAAAAAGAATAAAGTTGCCCTGTATTTTTCTGATAAAGAACGGAGTGAACAATATACTTTCCAAGATATGAAGGATTATTCCAATAAGGCTGGCAATGTTCTCAAAGAGGCAGCAGGTGTGGAAAAGGGCGACCGTGTATTCATCTTTATGCCGCGCTCTCCTGAACTTTATTTCGTCTTGTTGGGTGCCATTAAAATAGGAGCTGTTGTAGGACCATTATTCGAAGCATTCATGGAAGTCGCTGTTCGCGATCGCCTGGAAGATAGTGAGGCAAAGGTTCTCGTCACGACGCCAGAGCTTTTGGGGCGTGTTCCCGTAGATGAGCTGCCGCACTTAAAACATGTGGTCATTGTGGGCAGTGGTATAGAAGAAGAAGGACCGTATATCGACTTTTATAAGAGAATGGCTGCTGCAAGTGAAAATCTTGAAATCGAATGGATGGACCGGGAAGACGGTTTAGTTCTTCACTATACATCTGGTTCGACCGGGAAACCAAAAGGGGTCTTCCATGTTCATAATGCAATGATTCAGCATTATCAAACAGCTAAGTGGGTATTGGATTTAAAAGAGGACGATGTATATTGGTGCACAGCTGATCCCGGATGGGTAACAGGAACATCTTACGGCGTATTTGCCCCGTGGCTGACAGGGGCGACAAATGTCATCCGCGGCGGCCGCTTTAGTCAGAAAGAATGGTATCAAACGATCGAAAAGTATGGAGTAACCGTCTGGTATAGTGCTCCAACCGCTTTTCGTATGCTGATGGGAGCGGGAGATGGGCTTATAAAGAACTTCGATTTACGTTCATTAAGACATATCTTAAGCGTAGGGGAACCGTTAAATCCTGAAGTCGTTCGCTGGGGCAAGAAAGTGTTTGATTTGCGCATTCATGATACATGGTGGATGACAGAAACAGGAGCGCAAGTGATTTGCAATTACCCATCTATGGAAATCAAGCCGGGATCGATGGGGAAACCGATACCGGGTGTTCAGGCAGCGATTGTTGATGATCAGGGAGAAGAGCTGCCTCCGTACCGCATGGGGAACTTGGCAATTAAAAAGGGCTGGCCATCTATGATGAGAACGATTTGGAACAATCAAGAAAAATATGAATCTTACTTCCTGCCAAATGACTGGTATGTATCCGGAGATTCTGCTTACATGGATGAAGATGGTTACTTTTGGTTCCAGGGGCGCGTCGATGATGTCATTATGACGGCAGGCGAACGCGTCGGTCCGTTTGAAGTGGAAAGTAAACTGGTGGAATTCCCGGCAGTCGCTGAAGCCGGGGTTATCGGCAAACCAGATCCGATCCGGGGAGAGATTATTAAGGCGTTCATTTCATTAAGAGACGGATACGAAGCGTCAGATGCATTAAAAGAAGAAATCCGGGTCTTTGTGAAAGAGGGACTCGCCGCACATGCCGCACCGAGAGAAATCGAATTCCGTGATACTCTTCCGAAAACGAGAAGCGGAAAAATTATGAGGCGCGTTCTAAAAGCATGGGAGCTTAATTTGCCGACTGGCGATTTGTCTACCATGGAAGACTAAAAATCCAACATATGCAGCCGGCAATCTCCCTCACGGGTTCTTGCCGGCCGCTTATACGAGAACCTTTGTAAGCTTATTCAAGATGCAGGAATAGAAAAATTGAAAATAGTAAAAAACTGCAAATAGAAAAGGGAGAGATGATGGATGAATTTGTTATTGATGGGTTTGCCGGGGGCCGGGAAGGGTACGCAGGCGGAGCGGTTGGCTGAAAGCTATGATATTCCGCATATATCAACGGGAGATATGTTTCGTGCGGCGATTAAAGAAGGGACTCTCCTTGGGAAGAAAGCAAAAGAATATATGGATTCTGGCAATTTAGTGCCGGATGAAGTGACCATTGGAATCGTTCGTGATCGTTTAGCAAAAGGTGATTGTAAAAAAGGATTTTTGCTGGACGGTTTTCCGAGAACGACGGCTCAAGCCGAGGCGCTTGAACAAATGCTGGCGGAAACAGAACGAACGATTCATTTTGTGCTGAATATAGATGTTGCCCGTGAAGAATTAATGGCGAGGCTAACCGGCCGCCGCCTTTGCCGTGATTGCGGCGCGACTTATCACACCATCTTTAATCCGACAGATGTGGAAGGGGTATGCGATAAGTGCAACGGAGAACTTTATCAACGTGATGATGACAATGAAAAAACGGTAGGAACTCGATTGGAAGTGAACATTAGCCAGCAGCAGCCGCTTCTTGACTTTTATCAAGAAAAAGGATATTTACGAAGTGTTGATGGCTCGAGACCCATTGATCAAGTATTTAAGGAAATTGAAGACATTCTCAGTGAGGTTTCCCATTCATCTGTCGTTTCCTAATTGCTCAACAGATCAGAATTAACAGCAAAAGGACTGAGCCGAAAGATTTTCGGCTCAGTCCTTTTTTAATTGGATTCGGGCAAAAGAGGGATACGAACTTCCACCTGTGTTCCTTTATGGGGCGTACTTTGAATAGAAATATTGCCACCGCACGTATCGATAATGCGCTTACAGACGCTTAATCCTAGTCCTGAGCCGTTTTTCTTCATCGTGAAGAAAGGATTGAATACTTGGTCTAACACTTCTTTTGGCATGCCTTCTCCATTATCCTTTACCGTAATAAGACAAAAATCATCGTTTTGTTCGAGAGAAATGGTTAGACAGCCACCATTGGGCATAGCTTGTAAAGCGTTTTTGGCTAAATTGAGAATGACTTGTTTAATATGATCCTTCACACAAGAAATAGGCAGGTTATCGTTCGAATGATGCACAGACAGCTGTACATTCATATAATTGGCTTCTGATTGAATAATCGGTTCTATTTCTATGATGATGTCATTCGCATCGCATGTTTTTAATATATGAGAAGAAGGTTTTCCAAGCATAAGTAATTCACCGACAATGGCATTAATCCGAGTGATTTCCTCTTGAATGATTCCAAAGTAAAACTGTGCTTTCTTATCCGAATATTCTTCGCTTAATAGTTTCACCAGTCCTTTAATGCCGGTTAAAGGGTTTCTGATTTCATGAGCGGTGCTGGCGGCCAGGTTGCCCACCAACTCAAGCTTTTGAATTTCATTTTGTGCCGCTTCTTTTTTTACTTTATGTTTTAAACGTACATACTGGGTTAGTAAAAGTAGTATATTGGCAACTGTGAAAATAACGAATATGTATTGAAAAAAGGTATGTCGATATAAATGAGCATCTTCAAGAGCGATTTTAGCTGTAGCTGTCCAAGGGAGTTTTGCTATATCTATACTGGATTGTATCGAGCGTTTTTCAGGAGCGATCCAACCTGTCATGATCAAAGCTTTTCCTGTATCGTCTTTGACGACAATCATTTCATCTTTTATGACGCTTCTAATAGAATCTCCGATTTCATCCAATCGTAAGCTGGACAGCAGGACACCCTTAATTTGTCCATCGTCGATAATGGGTGTGGCTATTGTAATGATAAGACGTCCTGTGACCCGGCCAATATGCGCTTCTGAAATACTCGTTTGTCCGGTTTTAAGGGCCTGTTGAAAATAAGGACGGTCACTTACGTTCACAGAAGAAGAGAGTTCGTTAGAACTGATCAGCAAATCTCCTTCTGGATTGGCCCAATAAAAGCCGGAAAAGCGCGGATCTTTCTCTTGTGTTTCTATTAGTATTTTTTCAACACCATCCAAATTATTGCGCTGAATATTGATAACGGTAGCCAGCATGTCTAATCGGCCAACCGTTTCACCGATGAAATTTTCAATCGTTTTAGCATGAAAATCGGCGTACCATCGTGCTTGGCTTCTATAATCAGCTTCGACTTCTTGCGTTTTCTGATGGGCCAAAATGAAACTAATGATTATGGATGGTACCAACGTAATCATCAAATAGATAAGTAATCTTTTAGATTGTGACTGGATCATCTGTTTATATTTCAAAAGAACCTTCTCCCTTAAAGCATCGTATGAAATTATTTTATCACTATTTCATATGAACGAAAATCGTAATTTTCTAAATAGTCAGGAATATAAAAGGGAAGTATTTGCGAATATGCACTTCAAATAATATAAAAAAATCCGGTCCGAAATAGGACCGGATTGTTCGTATCATTCATAGAAAGGGCCGCGTTTGCCGTTGATGTAGTATAATGAAGTTTTAAACCACCACTCCTCAAAGTGGGTGTTTGCAGAAACGTTTCTGCCGTCCTCTATCCATAATGGGAGGCATGGCATTCCGGTTTCAATATAAAACTCCCTATAACAGCTTAAAGGTTAAAACTTATTATGATCACGTACAACGCAGCTTGTATACATATACTACAGGATACCGGTCATATTTGCAAGAGGCAAAAAAGACTTTAGGGTGCCGTGCAGGCTATCCTTTTCTCCTCCTGCCAAAATAACACCTATTAGCCTATTCATCACCTAGATTATTTAAAAATCTCTCTATAAATATAAAGCAACTTCGTCCAAATGTATGTGAGCATCCTCACATTTCATTTTTCAAAACGTTTAGGAGCATTCCCGCAAAGAAATAGGAGAATTCCCCGATAACCAAAAAAGCCTTACCAGCCTTACCGGCTTACAATAGAGTCATACGTTGAATGAACGGAAAAATAAGATGATGGAGGCTGAATATGGGCGCAGCTTGTGCAGTAAGCAACACTGTTTTATCAAATACTGTTTTATTCTCTGCAGAAAATTTGAACAGACTAAAAGGAATCATGTATGAAAAGAAAGTGAAAAGCGGCATGTAGCTTTTTGAAGAAGGGGACTTGGCTGATAATTTGAATGAACACATTCAGAACAGGGGACTGAACCTTTTCTTTACGTTGCCATAAGGAGAAACATACTCTATACTAAAAACGGTAATAACTGTTAACCATTTTGAGAGACAGCAAGCATTTTTAGGGTCCGATTAAGAGTAACGGATTTTTAGTGATAGAGGCAGAGAGGTATAAGAAACATGAAAGAATTTAGCGTTAAGGATGAAAAAAATCTAAAACTTTATAAAGCTTTTATATCAGGTATCGGGCTGTTGATGTTAGCTGGTTTATCCATCACCTTTTCTGAAGCAGAAACAAATAAGCTTCCGTTCATTATTCATGCTTTTTTTGCGGCAATCGTTTTCGGTATCTTGATCGTATTTCCTAAAAGGGAATCTGAATTATTAAAAGGAGTGCTTATTTCTTCTGTCACTGTTTATTTTTATGCACTCTTTTTTTTATTCCCCCAAACGTCTTCTATGATTACGTTAATTTCGATTCTTCCTGCGGCTGCCATTATCATATTTAATAAAAAAATATTTTGGATTCTCGCTGCGTTTAATCTCGTTGGAGGAACAAGTTTAATATTGTGGGTGACCCAATATGGCTCTTTCGAAAAAAAGTACGCATATCTGTCTGAAGATGTAATCGGAAACTTGATTAACTTCTGGACCAGTCAAATCCTTCTTGCTTTTATCTTTTTTATCACTTTAAGAAGAATGGAAAAATTAAGACAATACCATCAGGAAATCCAACGAACGGAGCGCCTGCATTCGGTTGGTCAATTAGCTGCATCCATCGCACATGAAATTCGGAATCCCCTTACGGTCGTAAGAGGGTTTTTACAATTGTTTCAAGAGAAGTCCTCTTTTACGAAGAATGAAAAAGAATACTTCCGCCAAATGATTTTAGAAGTGGATCATACACAAGCCATTATCAGCGATTTTTTATCTTTAGCTAAGCCGGATATTTATCATATTGAAATGCTTGATTTGAAACAGCAAATAGAGCAAGTCATTGATTTGCTGTCATCATATGCCCTGCTGAATAATATTGAATTTCAAACCACTTTGGAAGAATCCCTTCATGTTCGGGCCAATACGATTGAATTAAAGCAAGTATTAATTAATTTGATGAAAAATGCAATTGAAGCAATGGACGCAATGGAAGGGGAAGGAACGATTACGGTTCATTCAAGGCAGAATGATCGATTTGTCATTATCGACATCGCGGATACAGGCATAGGGATGACACCGGAGGAGATGAAACGATTGGGAACCCCTTTCTATTCGTTGAAGGACCGGGGAACGGGAATTGGGTTAATGGTTTGCTACAACATTATCGAAAAATACAAAGGGAAAATTGAAGTGAGGAGCACAAAAGGGAAAGGAACACAATTCTCCGTTTTTATTCTAAAAGCATAGGCTTAGAAAAACTAACGATCGGTATGACAAAGATAAGGGCTTATAATAAGAAGCAGGTGATAATAGAACATGGATGCAAATTTAGAAAAATGGATGCAACGCTATCAGAACGAAGAAGATGGGGAAGCCCTTCAGCACTTGATGGAGACATGCTGGCCGGTGGTGGAACCATTAATTCTCGACCTAGCCAAGAACAAAGATACAGAAACCGAAACTCTCCTGCGCCAAAAAGGAATGGAACGTTTTCCATTTATCATCAGTAAATACCAGCTCGACGTGCAGCTCCCAATCGAAACGTTTTTACGAAATACATACCGATTTTATTTTCGGCAGGTGCTTAAAGGTGAAGGGAAAATTTGAATTGTTATGAACAAGTTCACAGGCAAAATAATAGCTTAGAGACTGCTCTAATTAATAAAAAAGCTTGGAGTGGAATCCAAGCTTTTTTATTGTAACTAAGAACTATTATGACAGCCGGAAAGCCACTATAATCTAAATGGATAAAATTACCAAAAAATTCTAAAACAGGGTAACAGATGGAGTGATTCTACCGTCTAATTAGTAAAGGGGTGAGTTTGTGGAAAGATTAATCTTTGTGTTTATGACGGCTATGTTGTTGACAGGATGCGGCTTTATGCAAAAAGAGCTGGATACATTTGAAAGGCATATAGAAATTGATTGGGTCGATTTTATTAAACTGGATGGAAAAGAGTATGACGGAATATACACGGGAGTGATTGCCAATCCGACAGATATTGGAGAGGCGGTTGGGGAAGTTCAATTTAAGGTGGCAGACCAGGTCACAAATCCCCATTACAAAATAAAAGATGGTGACGCTGCTTTTTGGGAAAAAGGAACAAAAATTTACGCTGTTAAGAACGAAGAATCTTTAAGAGCTGTTAAAGATGAAAATGAAATTAACGGTTATCGATTGTACCATGTCAGAGAGGATGGAAAAGGGCAAAGCTGGCACTTCAAGGATATGCCTCAAGAAAAAGTAAAGAAGATTGAACTCTATGAACGCGATGCGGCGGGAACATATGACCTTTTGCAGCAGTTAACGGAAAGAAAGGAAATGGACGAATTCCTTTCCTTGCTCAACAGGGGAGAACAGCAATCCAACTTTATTCCGAATACATCTGAAGGTGACCCTGTCATATTCCAAATGGTATTTTACACAGATTCCCCAATTGCGTATAATTTCTCTTTGCACTTTGATGGAAAAGTATTTTTTTGGCATCCATGGGATACAACTGTTTTACCGGGTGAAATAAAAACGTATTTAAATTATCATGTAAATTAAAGTACAGAAATGATAGGGAGTTTTGAAAATTTCGTATGGTTTTCCTTAAAATAATCGTTACAATAAGAGGGGAGGAGGTGAAGAATATGAATATTTCCGAAATGTTAGGAGCAAGTTACTCCAACCTGCAGGCTGCACAGGTTGATAAAAGCCCTGAGGAGCTCGTGGTAACAGATAATGATACAACGTACTACATAGTGTCACGTGAGGCATACGACAACACACTTCAATCGCTAAATTACAAAATCGTCGTCAACGAAGGAGAGTAATACTTCCTCCACCCGTGTTTAAGGACACGGGTGTTTTTATGTACATGGAATCATTGAAGTGCAATGTTAATGATGAGGAAGAATTGAAACGCAAGACGAATTCCTTGATTTTTCCAACGGGACTCCTTACAATTACAGATAATTATTTGGATTCAATCAACAAGTCAAATCCTTTAATACAACCCTGCCATGAGTGGAGGGTTACTGCCCGTTGTGAGAGCAGAATCATAAAAATGAAGGATGATAGTAAAGAGAGGGGATTGCATGTCAAGTTTGTCTTCTTCGATGACAATGAATAAAGATCAAGAAGCATTTCAGGAGAATAAAGTCATTCTCTTATGGAGTTTCACCGTGTGGCTTGTTGTAATGAACACGACTATGTTTAATGTTGCGCTGCCGAGTGTGTTACACGACTTTACGCTGTCATCATCTACGGCATCGTGGATTGTATCGGGGTATTCCATTGTATTTGCCATTTCAACGTTAACATACAGCCGTTTATCCGATTTCATTCCGATCAAAAGGCTGTTGATATTTGGGCTGACGGTATTAGGTATTTCTTCTATTGCAGGCCTTTTTGCGAATCAATTTTATTTGTTATTACTAGTACGATTACTGCAAGCGGCCGGTGCAGGAGCTGTTCCCGGACTCGCCATGGTACTTGCGGGAAGGTATATTCCGGTATCAAGAAGGGGAAAAGCCATGTCGCTTATCGCGTCGGCAGCGTCATTAGGATTCGGCTTGGGACCGGTTATCGGAGGTGCCATTATTCAGTTGTTTGGATGGCACTATTTGTTTGTGATTACTAGTTTAGTGTTTTTATTATTTCCGTTATTTAAAAAGCTCCTTCCGACAGAGGGGGGACAAAAAGTCAAATTTGATACCTTGGGAGGAGTACTGACAGGGTTAAGCGTGACAGGCCTTTTATTATTTTTATCGACATTTTCGTATCCTGTTTTATTCGGAAGTCTCTTGGCAATGGCCATTTTGTGGCGACATATTCACCATGTGAAAATGCCTTTTATTCAGCCTGACCTTCTGAAAAATCGGCAATATACGAAGCTGTTGTTTGTTGGATTTACTGCTTTTATCATTCATTTCTCAACGCTGTTTTTAATGCCGATCATGCTTTCAGTCATGTTTAATAAAGAACCGGCCGCAATCGGAATGATTATTTTTCCGGGTGCCATGCTGTCAGCCGCAGCCGCCCAATTTATCGGCCGCTTAATTGACCGGCTGGGCAATGTTCCGTTAATCTTTTTTGGCCATTTCTTTCTGTTTATCGCAACGATGTCTTTTTCCTTTTTATCAAGCTTGTCACCGTACGTCATTCTCGTAACCTATATGTTTATGAGTACAGGTTTTTCTGCTTTGACTTCAAGCATCGCAAATGAAGCATCTAGAATTTTGCCGAAGCAGGAGATTGGAACAGGAATGGGCATGGCTCAGTTAATTCAATTTTTTGGCGGTGCGTTCGGTGTGGCACTTGCCGGGCTATTGCTTGTATGGCAAAAAGAGTTCCTCCCTGAAGTAATTTATCGTAATACTTTTGGGCTGTTAACCATTTTAATTGTTGGTTCATTATCGGTATTTATTCTTTATTTTAAAAGTATAAACAGAGCTTCATCTAATTAAGAATAGATGAATGATGCCAAGGAGAAAATGATTCAAAGCAGGGCCAAATCAAAGAAAGAAATTCATGTTAACTTAATCGTTAATGGTGGAGAACAAACTCATTGGAGGGTGTTCTTTTTTTCTGCTTTTATCAGCCTGTAATCTGAAATCTATGATTGGAATGAAATGAGTAATCTTCCTTCATTTTGAAATAATACATATAAGCTTTAAACCAGCCAAATGCGGGTATAGAACGATTAAAATTACCATGATTTATTCTACATACTATCAGGGAGGAAATGAGATGAAATGGAAAGGGAGAAAAGGAAGCGAAAACATTGAGGATAGGAGGGGAATGGGGGGGAAAACGCTCGTTGGAGGAGGAATCGGCGGCATTATCATCTTGCTGATTGTGACACTGCTTGGCGGTGATCCTGGAGCTTTGTTAAACGATATGACGGACACAGGTTCAGATACGGCAGCGCCTTATGAGGAAACAGAACAGGAGAAGGAGCTCGCGGAATTTGTATCGGTCGTCCTTGCAGATACAGAAGAAGTATGGACAGAAGTTTTCAAGGAGAAAGGCTTAGTTTATGAAGAACCGACCCTTGTATTGTATACGGACAGCGTCCAATCCGCTTGCGGAACAGCCGGTTCATCAGTCGGGCCGTTTTATTGTCCGGGTGACCACAAGCTATACATTGATCTGAGTTTCTATGATGAGCTCCAGCGAAAGTTTCAGGCTCCCGGGGACTTTGCGATGGCTTATGTAATCGCTCACGAAGTGGGACATCACGTGCAAACGCTTTTGGGGACAACCGAGAAGGTGATGCCTCTTCGTCAAAAACTCAGTCAAACGGAGTTTAATAAATATCAGGTTCGCTTTGAATTGCAGGCCGACTATTATGCCGGTGTTTGGGCCTATCATGCAAGAGGGATGGATTTGCTTGAAGAGGGCGATTTGGAAGAAGCATTGAATGCAGCAAGTGCGGTCGGTGATGACACGATCCAAAAAAAGGCTCAAGGATATGTTGTCCCTGAAAGTTTTACGCATGGAACATCCGAGCAGAGAAAGAGTTGGTTTAATAAAGGATTTGAAAATGGAACGATCGAAGGGGGAGATACGTTTAAAAATATGGAGTAAGAATCGCATGCATGGTAATCGATTATGAATTTCCAAAGAGTAAAGAAATGGAGATGGATGTCTTTCATCCATCTCCATTTCTTTATACCATGATTTTGCATATATCATTTGTAAATTCTACCGGATCATGGATTGGCAATCCTTCAATGAGAAGGGCTTGATTGTACAAAAGATTTGTATAGAGATTTAATTTCTCTTTATCGTGTTCAAAAGCATCTTTCAATGAGTTGAACACCTCATGATTAATATTGATTTCCAATACTTTGTCGGCCTGGATGTTTTCGTTATTCGGCATGGACTTCAGTATTTTTTCCATTTCAATCGTTACTTCACCGTCAGTAGATAAACAGACGGGATGGGTTTTTAATCGTTTTGATACTCGTACATCTTTTACTTTACCCGCCAATACGTTTTTCATATAGTCAAAGAGTTCTTTATTTTCTGACTTGCTTTCCTCATTTTGATCTTCGTTTTCCTCTGTCTCAATCCCTAAGTCACCGCTTGATACGGATCTGAATTCTTTTTCTTTGTATGTCATGAGCATTTTGATGGCGAACTCGTCAATCTCATCTGTAAAGTATAAAATTTCATAGCCTTTTTCTACTAATAACTCCGTCTGCGGCAGCTTCTCGATTCTTTCGCGGGATTCTCCGGAAGCATAATAAATATATTTTTGATCTTCAGGCATTCTTGATACATATTCGTCTAATGTCACCATGTTCTTCTCTTTGGAAGAATAGAACATCAACAAGTCTTGCAATATATCTTTATGACTTCCGAAATCACTGTAAACCCCGTATTTTAATTGTCTGCCAAAGGATTGGAAAAACTCTTCGTATTGATCTCGTTCATTTTTCAATAAGTTTTGCAATTCACTTTTAATCTTTTTGTTAATATTTTTGGCAATCAGCTTCAATTGGCGGTCATGCTGCAGCATTTCCCTTGAGATGTTCAGGGACAAATCTTCGGAGTCGACCATTCCTTTAACAAAGCTAAAGTAGTCAGGAAGCAAGTCCGCGCATCTGTTCATGATCAATACGCCGTTGGAGTAAAGCTCTAATCCTTTTTCATATTCTTTTGAGTAATAGTCAAACGGAATGTTTTTCGGGAGAAATAAAATGGCATTATATCTGACCGCACCATCGACACTGATGTGGATATGTTTGATTGGTTTATCAAAACCGTAATGCTTTTCCTTATAAAATTGCTCGTAATCTTCAGCAGTGAGCTCATTTTTGTTCTTTCTCCAGATTGGAACCATGCTATTGATGATTTGTTCTTCACGATAATCCTCGAATTCGTTTTCGCTGCTTTCTTTAGGTCTCTTTCCGGTTACATCCATTTTGATCGGGTAGCGGATAAAATCAGAGTATTTTTTGATGATTGCTTTTAATCGATATTCTTCGAGGTATTCATCATAGTTCTCATCTTCTGTATTTTCTTTGATTTTTAGAATAATTTCTGTACCCACCGAATCTTTTTCATACGATTCAATGGTGTATCCATCTGCTCCAGTAGATTCCCATTTATAGGCTTCGTCACTGCCTAACGCTTTGCTGATGACAGTTACGACGTCAGCGACCATAAACGCGGAATAAAAGCCGACTCCAAACTGGCCGATGATTTCATGTCCGTCTTTTAATTCGTTTTCATTTTTAAAAGCTAAAGAGCCGCTCTTGGCAATGGTTCCAAGGTTGTTTTCAAGCTCTTCCTTCGTCATTCCAATACCGGTATCGGAAATTTTTAATGTACGCTTTTCCTTGTCCGCAGCCACTTTTATGTAATAATGATCTTTCTCAAACGTTAACGTATCATCCGTTAATGCTTTGTAATAAATTTTATCGATTGCATCACTTGCATTCGAAATTAACTCTCTCAAAAAAATCTCCCGCTGAGAGTAAATGGAGTTGATCATCATGTCTAATAGTCTTTTAGATTCTGCTTTAAACTGTTTTTTAGCCATCAAACTTTCTCCTTTCAATTTAATTGCTGCGTGAACATGGGATTAATGCAGCAAGAAATAATAGTCAAGATCTTTGTAAGATGTTTGAGTGATTAGCACTCTGTCGATTAGAGTGCTAATCACTATTTAATTAACATATTATCGTGATTTGTGTCAATATCTATATAAATCGATTTAGAAATTTTGACATGACCAAAGAACGGCCATGTCAAAATTTCTAGACCTAAGCGGCTGATTCAGAGTGAAAATTTTAGTAATCATAAGAATTTTTTGTTTGAATATTTATTTAAATATGTGTATTTTTATTTAAAAATCATTTATAATATCCATTATAAATGAAATTGTGATGAATGATTATTAATAAAGGAAACTTTCATCAGTGGGAGCTCTTCATCCCCCGCTGATGGTTAGTTAGGCCCGCACGAGGCGGGGGTCACACAGACGTTGCCGCAGGACGCGGCGATGTTAGTCTGTGTTCCTTTAATCGGGCTTTTACGGGCAAGTGATCCCGCACTTAAACTTCTGCGATTACGTCCTGTTTTGAAGTGGGGGATCTCACCGCCCGTTAATGAGGGATAAATACATCTATTTTGGGGCTTCCAATACTGGAGGGGTTGAAAATGGTTTTAGTTAGTGAAAAAGTAATGAGGAATGAGGAAACGGCGGTTTCAAAGTTTGCTATTGTTCAAGCTGCTGCTGAGCATGTTCCTGGAATTATAAATGTTTGTGTAGAAGGGTGGCATGCTACCTATGGAGACATTAGAAGCCCTGAATATATAGATCGGGTCACGAAAAGCTATTATGCATACGAGCGTATATATAGTGAAGTAATGAAAGGTGATGCCAACCCCTATGTCTGGTATGTCGCTCTAGAAAATAATAACGTAGTAGGAGCAATTGCCGGAGGACAAATCGGAAAAGACAGGGGAGAAATTTTCACCTTGTACGCTGACTATCAGCGCAGGGGAGAAGGAATTGGGACATTGCTGTTAGATCATTTAACCGATATTCAAACTGGAAAAGGATTAACGAAACAGTGGGTTTCTGTTGCGAAAGGGAATGAAAAAGCGATTCCCTTTTATGAAGCGAAGAACTTTCTAAGAATATGTGAACAAATAAGCCGCTTTAGTAATGAACAAGAGAGATATATGTCCTACCGATATATGAGATCGATCTAGAACATTCAGCATGGCCAAAGAACGGCCATGCTGAATGTTCTAGACCTAAGCGGATGCCACCCCCCTTGCGGGGTTGGCGCCATCCGCATAGGTGTAAACCTTTGAGGGGAATTCAAGTTGTCTGAATGACCGTTTATGTTGCCTCTTCATTGAATCGAGAGGTGTCTAGTTATGAAGTGAGCTATATGATAGTCCATTTAAACCATTCGCCATGACCAATGAAAGGTCATGGCGAATGGTTTTCTGATGTGGAGTTTTTTATTCAACACCGCTATAGTTAAATGGGGAAGTACATATGCAGTAAAAGAATTAAAACGTAAAGGATGTTTTTATGGGTACATACATTGTAGTTGGAGCTGGAATTCTTGGAGCGTCTACAGCTTATCACCTCGCAAAAGCAGGGGCGAATGTTACATTGGTTGATCGCGGAGATGTGGGACAGGCTACCGATGCGGCAGCGGGTATTGTCTGCCCATGGCTCTCGCAGCGCCGTAATCAAGCCTGGTACCAAATGGCAAAAGGCGGGGCAAAATACTACGGTGATTTGATTAAGCAGTTGGAAGAGGATGGTGAAACGGACACAGGTTATAAACGAGTTGGGGCCATCAGTCTTCATACAGATGATGCAAAGTTGGATAAAATGGAGGAAAGGGCGTACAAACGTCGTGAGGACGCTCCGGAAATGGGCGACATTAGCCGTTTATCGCCGGCTGAAACGAAAAAGTTATTTCCGGCTTTATCTGAGCAATACGCTTCTGTTCATATAAGTGGTGCGGCTCGCGTCAACGGAAGGGCTCTCCGCCAGGCTCTCGTAAATGGGGCCAAAAAACATGGGGCCGCCGTTCTTCAAGGAAATGCGGCATTAGTTTATGAAGGTAACGAAGTCATTGGCATTAAACTAGAGGAAAAGACTCTGCTGGCTGATCAGGTGATCGTCTCAGCAGGTGCATGGGCAAACGAGCTGTTGGAGCCGCTCGGTATCAATTTTTTAGTGACCTATCAAAAAGCGCAAATCGTTCATCTCCATATGCCAGATACGGATACCGGAAGCTGGCCGGTGGTCATGCCTCCGAATGACCAGTACATCCTCGCATTTGAAGACGGCAGAGTAGTGGCGGGGGCAACGCATGAAAATGATACCGGGCTCGACTACCGGGTAACAGCAGGGGGGCTTCATGAAATTTTTGACAAAGCATTGGCAGTGGCTCCCGGTTTGGCCAACAGCACAGTGCTTGAAACAAGAGTAGGGTTTCGGCCATTCACTCCAGGTTTCCTTCCTGTCATAGGTCCACTGCCAGGTTTCAAACGACTGTTGGTGGCAAATGGACTCGGTGCTTCGGGATTGACGGCCGGACCTTATCTCGGTGCTGAACTGGCAAGGCTTGCGCTTGGCCAGCCAACGGAATTGGACCTCAGTCTCTATGATGTGGCCGGGGCTATTGTCTGATCAAAATCATTCATTCCTATTAGTTGAAATTTTCTTGCTCTCAGCCTACTCACATATCACTTAGACATTCACGTGCAAACATGATTTACCCCAGGATAAGAGAACACAATCTGCTGAATAAGTCTGTCCTTCGGGATAGGCTTATTTAACAGCTGAATTAGGTAATGCTGTAAAAAGAGGAAAGTACTATATAAATGTCTAATAGATTATGTGGACGAGAATAGAAAGGGGAAAAGGTTAACATGAAAATATTGGGAATTTCAGGAACTATTCTAGGGGCAAAGACAGCAGCCCTTGTAAACGCAATCCTTGCTGAGGTGAAAAACGTCGATCCGGAGATACAAACAAATCTGCTCGACTTAAGAGACTATGAGATGCAATTTTGTGATGGCAGAAAAACGGACCAATACAATGAAGATACGCAAAAAATCATCCAAGCTGTAACGGAAGCGGATGTTTATCTTATCGGCTTTCCGATTTTCAATGGTTCCATGCCGGCACCGTTAAAAAATGTGTTTGATTTAGTCCCGCCGGATGTTTTTCGTGGGAAAGTGATGGGGTTTGCAGCCAATGGCGGCACCTATCAGCATTATCTTGTCATTGAAAATCAGCTGAAGCCAATCGCAGGTTATTTCCGCTCATTTGTGGCCCCAAGCTCTGTTTATGCACATACGAGCCATTACAACCTGGATAATGAAATTGCGGATGAAGATGTTTTAGCCCGTATTCGAGCATTGGCAGAAGAATTGGTCATGATGCAGGAAGGTTTGAAACAAAAAGGAAAGAGTCTGCTTTAATATTTTGAAGTTCATGTTCAGTCCCCCGTTAAGTGTAATGATTAACTTGGCGGGGGGCTGAACGTGTTATAAGAGATAAATTTTTACTGTATATTATTCTGGGAAGGGATATACAGATAACTCCTTGCCATATTTTTTTATATCAGAATGAAAAGATAAGCATTTTAGGAGATAAATTTTTTAAAAATCAAGAAAAGCGAAATTGAGCAAACAAGATCTTGTATTATTATCTGTAAATAATAATTTAGGGGCCTTAAAGTGACCTTTTGATTTAAACTTAACGATCGGTTTATTCATCTTTATTAGGATAGATGAAAGCGTTTTCTAAAAATAAAAACAATGAAAAATATTCTGAAATATCTAAAAAGTAGTTGTCGTGAAAAGTATAACCTGCTAGAATAAAAAATCATCGGAGTGAATTTTTTTTAGACTAATCGGGACGTAATATGTCTAACCGGGACTTAATTTGACCCGACAAGAGCGAACGGTACTGTTTTCTCTAGTTAATAAACTGAAAATTCACTCTATTGAACTGAAAGCTATTCATTATTAAAGGGGGCTATTTTATGACAACAAACGTGTTAACTTTAACGGCGTATGAGTTCTATGTAAACGGGGAATGGAAAAAGAGCAAATCAGGAGAGACAATTGACATTCAATCACCGTACCTTAATGAAGTGATTGGACAAGTTCAAGCGATTACGAAAGAAGAAGTGGATGAGGCTATTTACTTTGCCCAACAAGCACAAAAAAGCTGGGCAGAGACTTCTCTGCAGGAACGGGCGAATTATTTACATAAATGGGCTGATGAATTAGTTAATATGCAAGATGAAATTGCAGAAATCATTATGAAAGAAGTTGGAAAAAGCTACAAAGATGCGAAAAATGAAGTTGTACGCTCAGCTGATTTCATTCGTTACACGATTGAAGAGGCATTGCATATGCATGGGGAAAGCATGAGGGGAGACAGCTTCCCGGGCGGATCACAAAATAAAATTGCCGTTATTCAGCGGGTTCCACTGGGTGTCGTATTAGCGATTCCTCCATTCAACTACCCTGTAAACTTAGCTGCAGCGAAAGTAGCACCTGCATTGATGGCTGGAAATTCTGTTATTTTCAAACCTGCTACGCAAGGTGCCTTAAGCGGTACAAAAATGATTGAAGCACTTCATAGGGCGGAGCTGCCAAAAGGTCTTGTGAACCTTGTGACAGGCCGGGGTTCTGTAATCGGAGATTATCTTGTGGAGCATAAAGGAATTAATATGATTTCCTTTACAGGCGGCACTACGACCGGTTTTCATTTGGCAAAAAAAGCGTCAATGGTTCCGCTTGTTCTTGAACTTGGCGGAAAAGACCCTGGGATCGTGAGAGAAGATGCTGATTTATATGAAGCGGCCAAACAAATCGTCAGCGGCGCATTTTCTTATTCAGGTCAGCGTTGCACAGCCATTAAACGTGTATTAGTCCATGAAAATGCAGCGGATCAGCTTGTTGAACTATTAAAAGAAGAAATCGAGAAGTTGTCTGTGGGCTCTCCGGAAAACGGCAGTACAGTTGTTCCGTTAATTGATGAGCAATCTGCTGATTTTGTTCAAATTTTAATTGCCGATGCAATTGGAAAAGGAGCTGCCGTTATAACTGGGAACAAGCGCGAGCGCAACTTAATTTACCCGACGCTTCTTGATTACGTGACAGAGGACATGCGTGTAGCATGGGAAGAACCATTTGGACCTGTATTGCCGATTATCCGTGTGTCATCTGATGAGGAAGCAATCCAGATTGCCAATGAATCTGAATTTGGTTTGCAGGCAAGCATCTTTACAAAAGATATAAATAAAGCATTTACGATTGCAAACAAACTTGAGACAGGTTCTGTTCAAATAAACGGGCGCACAGAACGCGGTCCAGATCATTTCCCATTTATCGGCGTAAAGGGCTCTGGGATGGGAGCGCAAGGGATTCGAAAAAGCCTGGAGTCGATGACACGTGAAAAAGTGACAGTGTTAAATATTGTTCAATAAAGGGAACTTCCATCGGTGGGGGCATTTATCCCCCGCTGATGCTTATTCAGTCTATATATTCTACTGAATAATTCGACACATCTTCATTCCATCGAAAGGTAGTCATAAGAGGGGTTCCAGACAACTTGAGTGTCCCTTCAAAAGTTGAGAAAATTGGGTATGGCCGTTCTTGAGTCATGTCGAATTTTCTAGCTTAATCTATATAATTCCCTCGAAAATTATTCTGAAAATTATAAAAATATGATAGAATAGAAGTATCAAAGGGGGAATGAAGAGATGATGAACAACGATAGAGTATTTTTAGAAGATTTAAAATCTCTTGTTGAAAATAGATTGCCGCTCAATGAGTATTTGATAGAACGGATGCAAGAAAAATTTGATAAGAGTCCATCCATGATTGCTCGTCTTTACCATCTCTTTGATGAAAAACGTTCGATGCTGCCATTTATCGACGTTTTAGAAGAAGCGGTGTATGAATTAGCAGGTGAAGAAAACATGTCATGAAAACGGGGATATCCCCGTTTTTTTATGTCTGAGGACAAATGTGATTTAATTACGGATTTGAATGCTGATTTATTTTTTAATCGGATTAAAATCAAAGGGAAATTATGTAATAATTAGAGTGGAATATACATAAATGAAGTTCAATAGAAAAGTAGATTTTTTCTTTATCGTCAGTTTGATTATAAGGGAGAGGGAGAAGTAAAGTTGGCAAAAAACCGCTTGATGGGGCGTTTTTTAGGCTGAAATTCTTGACTTTGCAGGTAAAAAATACTGTAAGATGTTCATAATGATTTATACATAGAAATGGGTTGAAAGAGGTTGACTTAATAGGCATAAAAAGCATAAGGACCCGTCGTAAGAATCCAGTAAAATCAAGGATTCTTACGACGGGTCCTTTCAAGTGAAAAATAGTTTTTTGCGGCCTCCTTATGACTTATGGGACAATCATTTTGTTATAGTTCTTAACCGTCTTATTGCTGATTCTTTTAAAACACTAAGAAAATCTTAAGAATTGCATAAAGTATTTGTTAAGATTTGATTGATATCATTCTCTTAGTAAGAATAACAAAGAGGTGATATAAATGTTGAAATGCACATTGAGGAGTGAATTTTCATGAACATATTGATTTGTGATGATGATAAGGCTATTGTCGATGCTATCGGAATTTATTTAGAAAATGAAGGTTATAGAATATTGAAAGCTTTTCATGGAATAGAAGCCATAGAAGTAATCAGAGAGCATAATATCCATCTTATTATTATGGATATTATGATGCCTAAAATGGATGGGATCAGGGCAACCATGAAGATTAGAGAAGAAAATAACATCCCATTGATCATGCTTTCTGCTAAAGCTGAGGATTCGGACAAAATAATCGGATTAAATTTAGGAGCGGATGATTATATTACGAAGCCGTTTAATCCCTTGGAGCTGATCGCTAGGGTAAAATCACAGCTGAGAAGATATACAACCTTAGGAGGTCTTGAAACTCGGAGCAATGTATATCAGACTGGGGGACTTATGATTGATGATGAAAGTAAAATGATCACTGTCGATGGGGAAGAGGTCCATCTTACACCGGTACAATATAAAATATTAAAGTTTCTGACTGTAAACGCTGGAAGGGTTTTCTCGATAGAGGAGATCTATGAGAAGGTATGGAATGAGACGGCTTTTAATCCTGAAAATACTGTATCCGTTCATATAAGAAAAATCAGAGAGAAAATAGAAATAAATCCGAAAGAGCCAAAATATTTGAAGGTGGTATGGGGAGTTGGATATAAAGTTGAAAAAATATAGTCATTCAATCATAACGAAAATCGTTGTTTTTATGATTGCGATCAGCTGTTTTACGGGAGTCATTAACGCAGTTGTAGAGGTTGAAATCGTAAATGAAGGGGATTTTCATAGCGTATTTGAAGATCATTATCTTCAAAGCAGAGCCTATGTACAGGAAAGTGAAAATCTCATAAGCAATCTCACAAGACTAGTAGGGGAATATAAGAATGAAGAACATATTTCAAGCGGCGGAACCATTAGTGAGGATGAATGGAGAAACACAGAAGAAACCTTATTTTCAGATTATCAAATCCAATCGAGAAGCTATAATCCTGCGTTAGGTGAAGCAAAAAATTATGAAACGTTTAAAAAAGAATATGCTGACGAAATCTCTCAGGAAAAGGATAAGATGATTAAGGATGATTTAAGAGAGTTTCATGGGCTAGTGCAAAATCTAGAGGAGTATGAGGCACCGCTTTTTTATGCCAGTGATGGTAAAAACGTGTTTACAAACACAACGATAACAGAAAAAAAGCAGTTTGAAACCTATCCCTCTTATATGATATTTGAGAATTATAAACAAGAGATTTTTCCAAAAGAAATAAAAGAAAATGAATACTTACATTGGGTCACCCAATACCTGGATGGGCTGGATCCAGCAAACACGGTGATTTATGTTGCTTTTACGGAAGAGTTTTTAGACCAAAAAATAAAAGAATGGCAAGAAAACAAATCCATTGCTGCAAAAAACGTATATAATTTAGCAGGATTTTTGGCAGGGTTCACTCTTTCTTTTATCTATCTTGTAATCGTAATGGGAAGAAAATCATTTAAGGATCAAGAGCTACACTTACATGGAGTAGATAAATTATATAATGATGTCAATATAGCGATATGCCTATTCCTTATATCGCTTTGGATTATGCTAGTAGGTGATCTATTTGAAAATATCGACCAATTGATCATTCCTATTACCATTCCCATTACGATTGCCGGATTAGTCCTGGTACTGTCACTTATCAAGCATTTCAAAAACAAAACACTTTTCAAGCATACATTGATCTATCGTCTTATCTACAGGTTCGTTAAATTTGCAGGAGATGTATATAGGAGTGGAAGCGTTGGTGTAAAGACGATACTAATTGTCATCGGCTATCCGATAGTGGTTGCATTAACCTTTTTCATGTTTCCGGTAACGATTGGCATAGCAGCCTGGTTTGCTTATAAAAAGGTCAAGTCCTTCCATGCTCTACAGGAAGGGGTAGAGATCATAAAGGATGGAAACCTTCATCATCGGATTGATGTAGATGGAAAGGGAGAGTTTGAAAGACTTGCTTCCAATATAAACAGCATCACGGATGGTTTGAAAAAAGCAGTTGATAGTGAACTCAAAAGTGAGCGGTTAAAAACAGAGCTCATCACCAATGTATCGCATGATATAAGAACCCCTTTAACTTCCATTATTACCTATGTCGATCTATTGAAAAATGAAAGAGATCCATTAAAGACAGAAGAATATATTGAAGTTCTGGATCAAAAATCGAAAAGATTAAAAGTTTTAACAGATGATTTATTTGAAGCAGCAAAGGCTTCCAGCGGAAATATCCCCGTTGAATTTGAGAAAATTGATATCATATCCTTAATCACTCAGGGGCTGGGGGAAGTCAATGACAAAATCGAAGCGATGGATTTAGACTTTAAGATGAATTATCCAAAGGATAAGGTCTATGTTACAGGGGATGGAAAATTATTATGGAGATCCATAGAGAACCTGTTATCTAATATATTCAAATATGCTCTCGAAGGGTCAAGGGTATATATAGATATTGAGGATTTAGGAAACGAAATACTGATCACCTTCAAAAACATCTCAGCTAATGAATTAAACATCTCAGCAGACGAATTAATGGAACGTTTTAAAAGAGGTGACGAATCCAGAACGACCCAAGGCAGCGGGTTAGGACTATCCATTGCGAAAAACCTTATTGAGATACAAAAGGGGAAATTTAACATACTCGTTGATGGAGATTTATTTAAGGCTGTGATTTATCTGCCTAAACATCATTTAAGTAATGAGTGATCGAGAAAAGCAAGAGGATTGAAATAGGATATCGAAGGGATATCCTATTCCTTTTTTTACGTCCCTTGTTCATTACATTTTTCTGCCAAACAACACGACAAAATTAAAGTATTTATAAAGGCAGTCAACATCCTGAAAGCCGCTTTCTTTTAACCACTGAATTTGGTCTACAAGCGGCGCCATTTGATCAAGGCTGGTCCGTTCGTAAGCTGCCTTGAGTTCCTCGCTCGTTAACCCGCTGTTTTCGATTTTTTGTCTCCAGTCATTTTTGTACACAGATTCAATAAAAGGAGTATGTCCAAGAACTTGATCGGCATTAATGAAGATGCCACCTTGGTTGAGCAAAGAGAAAATTTTATGATATAAGTTTCTTTTTTCTTCGTCGGATAAATGGTGGATCGAAAGGGAAGAGATGATAATATCAAACGTTCTGTCAAATTCATGTTCGGTATAATCTGCAACGATATAATCCACCTTTGGATCATCTGCAAATCTTTTTTTGGCGATGTCCATCATTTTTTCGGAAAGATCAATCAGAGTAATGGAGGCGTTCGGGTACTTTTCTCTGACAAAAGAAGAAAATAATCCTGTACCTGCCCCTATATCCAATACAGAAGGAGCGACGGTTTCTGTCTCCATAATGGAAACCGGTATCGAATAAAAATCATCAAAACAAGGGATTAACTTTTTTCGTTGCTGGTCATATTGAGCTGCATTTTTATTAAATGTTTCTTTTACTTCTTTTTTGGTTGTCGTCATTTTATATAGCCCCCTAAATATTGAGTACTGTAATATGAATTATAAGGCAGTTAGTATATAATGGAAATTAACAAAAAATGAGATGATTAATAACCATTCGTTATTAATGAAAAGGACTGTCATAAAAATGGACATAAAGTGGCTAAAAACGTTTATTGCTGCAGCGAAGCATGAAAATTTTCACAGGGCATCCGAGGAGCTCTTTTTAACACAGCCTGCTGTGACAAAGCACATAAAAAGGCTGGAGCAGCATCTTAACGCTGCTTTGTTTGAACGAACAGGCAAAAGCATAGCTCTTACTTCAGCCGGATATAAGTTTTTTCCATATGCTGCGGATATTTTACAAAAATATGAAAAGGGAATGGAAGAGTTCGAGGGATGGAAGCAGGGGTACCATCGCAAGCTGACCATTGCGGCTGCTCCGCAAATCGCAGCTTCCATGCTCCCGCCGTTTTTACGCCGTTTTATCGAGGAGTATCCAGACATTGAGGTCATCATCAATGTGGTCCGCTCCTTTGAAATAGGAGAAGAAATCAGCCTCGGTAAGGCAGATATTGGCTTGACGAAAATGAAGCCGCTCCAAACAAACATAGATTATGAGACTGTCCACGAAGACCCTGTTATACTAGTCGTACCATTTATCGAGAAAACAGAACAATCTCTCATCGAAGAAAAGGAAATCCTTCGGCAATACAGACTGTTAACGAATAACCACCCATCTTACTGGGAAACCCTTCTTTCTGAAATTAAAAGATGCTACCCAAGAATCCGCACCATTCCTGTTACCCAAGTTGAAATTACAAAACGATTTATCGAGCAAGGACTAGGCGTTTCATATTTACCGGTATCCATGGTTCAAGAGGAGTTGAAAAATAAAACCTTGATGGAGGTTAAGCCGGATAAAATCATTCCGCCTGTTTCCTTTACATATGTTGTGACGAAAACAGAAACATATGAAGTGAAGCAATTTAAAGCCTTCTTAGCGACAGTTTTTAATTAAGTGCATTGTCACCACTCGGATTATGTCGAATGCATCGACAGAAGGGGAGGGTGACAGGTATTTTCCTTTTTTTATGGCGTAAAATCTTTTTATATGGTACTTTTTAAAAAAAATAATTAAGAATGATTTTCAATGAGAATGGGGTGTGCCATATCAATGTTAAGACGATTTTTTAGCTACTACCGGCCTCATAAAAAGCTATTTTACATAGACTTTTTTTGTGCGCTGCTGGTTGGTCTCTTAGAGTTGGGCTTCCCTATTGCTGTCTCCTGGTTTATTGATGAATTGCTCCCGGAAGGTAATTGGGGTACAGTAACAGCAGTGAGTGCCGGGCTTTTAACACTGTATGTAATGAGTTCTGGAATGCAGTTTGTCGTGAACTATTGGGGGCATAAATTGGGGATTAATATTGAAACGGATATGCGGCGGGAACTGTTTAACCACGTTCAGCGCCAGTCTTTCCGTTTCTTCGATGATACGAAAACAGGGCATATCATGAGCCGTATCACCAATGACTTGATGGACATTGGCGAGCTGGCTCATCATGGTCCGGAGGATTTTTTTATTGCCATCATAACCTTTATCGGGGCTTTTTGGATCATGCTGACGATTAACGTGAAGCTTGCTCTTGTAGCCATCATTATCGTTCCGTTCCTTGTTTGGTTAATTTCGTATTCAAACATTAAAATGAACCAGGCATGGGTACAAATGTACGGCAATATTGCCGATGTGAATGCGCGGGTGGAAGATAGTGTTTCAGGTGCGCGCGTTGTCCAATCTTTCACGAATGAGCAGTATGAAATAGACCGCTTTAATGAAAACAATCAGTTTTTCCGCAAGTCCAAGTTAAAAGCATATAAAGTGATGAGCTGGAATTTATCCGGAATCTATATGACGACCCGTATGATGACACTTGTCATTTTAGTGTACGGGGCGTGGCTGAGTTTTGCCGGCAGCCTGTCCTATGGAGAATTGGTAGCTTTTATTTTATACGTTAACATCCTCTTTAAGCCCATCGATAAAATAAGTGCATTACTAGAGCTGTATCCGAAAGGCATGGCGGGCTTTAAACGTTTTACGGAGTTAATGGACCAGCATCCAGATATTGAAAATCAGCCGGATGCCATTGAAGTGCCTTTCTTAAAAGGCAATATAGATTTTGAGAATGTTAGTTTTGGATATGAAGACAGCCGGACCATTTTGCAGAATCTTTCATTTTCTATAGAAGCAGGTAAAACGGTAGCCTTTGTTGGTCCTTCCGGTGCTGGAAAGACAACCATCTGCTCATTAATTCCGCGATTCTATGATGTGACAGAAGGGGCTATAAAAATTGATGGAATGGATGTCCGCGATATGACAAAAGAATCATTGCGTGCCCAGATTGGCATTGTGCAGCAAGATGTCTTTTTATTTACAGGAACGATAAGAGAAAATATCGCGTATGGAAAACTGCATGCGACTCAAGAGGAGATTGAAGAAGCAGCAAGAAAAGCACATTTAACGGAGCTTATTGACTCATTACCTAACGGCTATGACACAGAAATCGGAGAGAGGGGCCTAAAATTATCAGGGGGCCAGAAGCAGCGGCTGGCCATTGCCCGTATGTTCCTGAAAAATCCGCCTATCCTGATTTTAGATGAAGCCACTTCAGCATTGGATACGGAAACAGAGGCCATTATTCAGGAAACGCTAAATGATCTATCAAAAAACCGTACAACCCTTGTCATTGCACACCGGCTGGCCACGATTCGAAAAGCGGACCGTATCCTTGTCGTCACCGAGGAGGGGATTGCAGAAGACGGTACGCATTCAGAGCTTCTTGCACGAAAAGAAGGGGTTTTTGCTAAGCTGCATGCCCATCAAATGACTTTAACATAACAATGGGGCCGAATGGTCTCCGGCAAAAGAAAGAGAGAATCGTAAAGTATTAGATTCTCTCTTTTTTGATTGCCATCGGAGATCATCTCATTATTTTCTCACTGCTGGGCGGTCTTCACGGCCTGCTGATGTGAATCAAAAAGCTAACGTTCAGCCTTGCATTAATGGATGGACCGCATGGATGCTTCATAACATGGAGGATTTTTAACAATAAAGCACTAATCTTCAAAATTGATTAGTGCTTTATATTTACACAAAATTGAATTCGGAAAGTATGGGTTCAGTCTCCGGCTGAGTTAAATGATTAGCATGGCGGGAACTGAACCCGTTTTTCGTTTTTAAGTATTCCACTATTTGTTTCTTAAATATTTTAAAGTATCCAGGTGAATATGTTTCATCATCTTTACAATCGTTTTATCAACCGGCACTATTGGTTTTAATTTACCATTAACCGTTTTGCAAACCGGCTGCAAGGATGATTGTCTGTGTTTAACTACCCACACACCATTCTCCTTCTCCAACGTTAAATCAATAATCCCGAGATGGTTACCCCAATAACCTGCTTGAACAGCAGCTTTTCCATTGATGGTCCCTTCATTTGGGTTGACACCCTTTTTAACTGGTTTTGAATCTTTAATGGGAAACAGCAAATGGCTGTGTCCATAAAGAATGGCATCGATTCCCGGCACTTTACTTAGGGAATAAACAGAATTTCCTTCTTTATGTTTCAGTCCTTTGTCCGCTTTTAGGGCAACATGGGCAAGGGTAATAATGATATCCGCTCCCTGTTCTTTCATAATCGGAACAAAATGCTCTGCGGTTTCCCGCATATTTTTGATCTTCAAGTTGCCGCGGAAAAATTTTTTATTCCATTTTTCAGTGATGGGACTTATCAAGCCGATTACTCCCACTTTAACAATTTGTTTTTTCCCATTTGTATCGATGAATTCTTTCTCCATAATGGTATATGGATTAAAAAAGTTAATATCATCAATCGCAAAATCATTGTGATCATCTATATAAATATTTGCGTTTACATACGGAAAATTCGCTCCATTTAAACTTTCACGCATAAATCTGAGGCCGTACTTGAACTCGTGGTTCCCCACTGTACCAGCATCGTAATGCAGTAAATTCATTACTTTATAAACAGGATGAATATGCATTTGATCCAGTTTAAAGCTTTTTAAAGCATATTTGCCAAGGGCATTTCCTTCAAGTACATCTCCAACATCAAACAATAAAGTATTTGCGTTTTCCATTCTCGAAAGCTTAATTAATGAGGCAACCCTTGCAAGTCCAAATTCTACGGTCTTTTTGTCTTTTTTGTAGTCATAGTCCAACATATTCCCATGTAAATCGTTCGTTTCCATGATTCTTAATTGGATGGTGGCCGGTGGTGTTTCTTTTGTCCTTGTGCCATTTAAAACATCAAGCAATATAAAAGAGAATATTAATAAGACCATTGTCATAGCCGCTATCTTTCTTTTCTCCATTACAGCACCTAATTTCTGATCACTTTTACATAAGAGAAAATAATGTTAAATGGTTATCTTATTTTCTCTAAACTCATTAAAAATAATCAGATTAAGAAAACAGTTCTGGGAAAAACATGACGTTTGGGCCAATCAATGTTTGGCCTTTGCCGAATAGTCGGGGTGACAGGCATTTGTAACAATTCGGAAAGCTACGAAAGGACAGAGTAATTCTAAAAATAATGGATAACCTAAAAAAATGACCCTCAGCTGGATAGAGGGCCATTTTCTAAATGGTATCACTTATTTAAGCAAGTTAATAAATTCACGCATAAAACCGGGTAAATCAGGCCAAGCATGGCCGGATACAAGGTTTTGATGCGTATGCAGCGTTTCATTAATATATGTAGCTCCACATGCTAATACATCAGGTTTGCAGGCAATATATGCTGTATATTCCCGGCCTTTCATTAAGTCCGGAACGATGGATAACACTTGCGCCGCATGGCAGATTGCCCCAACCGGCTTATTCTCTTCAAAGAAGTGGCGGACAATGTTCGGCACCGATTCATCTAACCGAATATATTCAGGGGCCCGTCCTCCTGGAATAATCAACCCATCGTATTGGGAGGGGGCAACATCGGCAAAGGCGACATGAGAATCAATGCCATATGCCGGTTTTTCTACATATGTTTCCATTCCCTCTATAAAGTCGTGACTTACCGTCTGCAGTTTTTTCACAGAAGGTGAAGCGATGGTTACATCGAATCCTTCCTCCAGGCAACGATAATACGGATAAAAAATTTCAAGCGCCTCTACCGCATCTCCAGTAATAATCAGTATTTTTTTACTCATGAACATAACCTCCATCTTAAATGAATTTAATCACTCAGAACTATACTATTCACTTTGATGCTGTCTTATCATCTATGAATTCTACAATTTTTTACCAGATCCTTTTAAAAAAAGAATCTCTCAATCTAAAATAGATGGATCAGGTAACTTGCTGAATGTAAGCAAGGGTCTGTTTTGTTGAGTATTTTCGTTTAAACAGGCTGTCCCATAAGTCTCTAGTAAATCACAAGACCTGATTTTACTTTGTTAAACATTAACGCTTGTACACAGCTATTTGCTATAATTCTCCTGAAAGAAATTAGAAAAGGGGGCTAACAATTGAGAGGAAAGTGGGTTCAATTTATTGCCGTGATTTCTGGGCTTTCTTGCCTTTTATGGATAGCCGGCCTCGGATGGTCGATGTACGATTATTTCAATAAACCGGGAAAGCCTCCAGGTATGGAAACGAAACATGTAGAGACGGCAGCGAAAGAAAACGACCAATTTGATGTAGTAGCATTGGGAGACTCGCTCACGAGAGGAACAGGAGATCCTAAAGGGAAAGGATATGTTGGCGCTTTAATTGATCATCTGGAGGAAAAATCAGATCAGAGAATCTTCCTTTCGAATCTAGGGATTAAAGGACAAACGTCTGTACAGCTGGCTGACCAGGTGAAGCAGCAGGAAGTGCAAAGACAAGTGAAAACAGCGGATGTGATCCTCATCACGATTGGAGGAAACGATCTCTTTCGCGGCGGTCAAGCACTTGTCAACTTAAATACGGATGAAGTAAAAGAATCAGAAGAGAAATATGTGCAAAATGTAAATAGCATCTTAACGAATCTTCGTTCCGTAAATGCTGAAGCCGATATCTTTCTTATTGGTTTATATAATCCCTTTATTGAACTGGATGACGCAGAGCTTACTTCGAAAATCGTCAGGGACTGGAATTACGAAAGTGCAGAGGTCAGTGCAAAATATCCAAAGACTGTGTTTGTGCCTACATTTGATTTGTTTCAGCTGAAGGTCGATGATTACCTGTATACGGACAAGTTTCACCCGAATGCGGAAGGCTATCAATTAATAGCAGAGCGGGTAGCATCCTTAATTACGTGGTAAGGGGGAAGAGAATGAGTGAAGTGACATTATCCGTCAAGGGATTACGGAAGACGATTCGCAAAAAGGAAATCATCAAGGGAATTGATTTTGAACTAAAAAAGGGAGAGGTTTTCGGTTTTTTAGGACCAAATGGAGCTGGAAAAACGACGACGATTCGCATGCTTGTCGGATTGATACGGCCTACTTCCGGTACCATTCGCATTTGCGGTAAGGATGCAGCGGACGATTTTACGGGAGCGATGCAGCATCTTGGCTGTATTGTAGAAAATCCAGAGTTATATCCATATTTAAGCGGATGGGAAAATCTTCAATATTTTGCAAGGATGCTTCCAGGCATAGGAGATGATCGTGTCATGGAAGTGGCCCGTTTGGTGGGTCTGCAGGAAAGAATTCATGATAAAGTGAAAACCTACTCTTTAGGGATGAGACAAAGGCTTGGGATCGCCCAAGCTATGCTTGGAAAACCGAATGTTCTCATTCTCGACGAGCCGACAAACGGCCTGGATCCTTCTGGTATTCGCGAAATGCGCAAGTTCATCCGCTTTTTGGCCGAGGAGGAAGGCTTGAGTGTGCTTGTATCGAGCCACTTGCTCAGCGAGATTCAATTGATGTGTGATCGTGTCGCCATTATCGCGAAAGGTCAAATTCTTCATACCGAATCTGTTGAAACGCTCCTTTCCCGCCAGGAGCTCCTTATATGGAAAGTGTCTCCCCTTCAAGAAGGGAAAAGGGTATTGCAAGAATTGGCGGAGTTTGTGAAAGAGGAAGGCGAAATGCTCATCACCCCTTATTTGGAAAATGAGGCGGGAGAGTGGAATCGCAGGCTCCTTGAAGCCGGGGTAACGGTAAAGGAAATGAATAGAAGGCTCCCGACATTGGAAGATTTATTTCTTGAAATGACAGGGGGGCATTCCATTGATTAATTTGCTGCAAAATGAATTGATTAAGCTTGTAGCGAAAAAAAGGATCGTGGTCGTAACAATGATCATGGCTGCGTTGATTGCCATGTTTACTTACGCTCAATATAAAGAAACGGAAAGGCTGAAGGAAAGGCTGGGAACGACCGATTGGCGGACCTCCTTGCAGCAGCAAATCGTCGACACGCAAAACAGGCTCAGCGGAAGCCGAATTTCTGAAGAGTGGAAAAAACAATTGCAGATCAGAGTGACCCAACAGCAATATTATCTGGATCATAATATTAATCCGGCAGAGCCTGGTGCCCCAACCTTTGTAAGAGGCTTTGTGGAAAATTCGATTCAGCTTTTGCTGCCGTTAATGATTATGGTGGTCGCAGCAGATCTCGTTTCCTCGGAACATAGTATGGGGACGGTCAAACTGTTGCTGACAAGACCGGTGAAAAGGTGGAAAATCTTACTCAGTAAATATATGACGCTCGTTTTTTCCGTTTCCCTGATTATTTTACTGTTTGGGCTGTTAGCCTATTTGATATCCGGTATCGTGTTTGGTTTCACGGGTTGGAAGGCCCCTGTTTTAACGGGTTTTACCATTGAAGGAGGAGAATTGGATACTTCCGCCGTCCATCTTATTCCCCAGTGGCAATATTTATTAATGGAGTTAGGTTTAGCCTGGTTTGTTTCCCTGGTGGTGGGCACTTTTTCGTTTATGCTGTCCGTTCTCATCAGAAGTACAGCCGCCGGAATGGGCGTGATGTTAGCTTGCCTCATTTCCGGAACGATATTAAGCAGCATGGTTTCTTCCTGGGAGTCAGCCAAATATCTCTTCATGGTTAATTTGGATTTGACCTCTTATTTGAGAGGGGCGGCTCCCCCTATTGAAGGTATGTCTTTAGGCTTTTCTCTTGCGGTACTATCGATTTGGGGAGCGGCAGCGTTGTTGGTTTCCTTCATCGTTTTTATAAGACAAGATGTTTATTGAGTAATAGCCGCTACGGTAAGAAGGAGATGATATTCATGCAAGCGAGATGTGCCGGCAATTATAAAGTCATTGATGTTTCACACCATAATGGAGCGATTGATTGGAAAAAGGTTGCTTTGGACGGAGTGAATGGTGTCTACATAAAGGCGACCGAGGGAAGAACCTTTACGGATCCTAAATGCTTAATCAATTATGAAGGTGCGAAGGCAGCGGGACTAAAGGTCGGCTTTTACCATTTTGCCAGACCTGATAATAACAGACCTGCAGATGAGGTGAACCATTTTATCCAAGTCACGAAGTCACTTGAAAGTGATTTGCCGTATTGCCTTGATTTAGAGGTCGCCGCAGATTTAGGTGCAGACCGATTAACAAACTTTGCCTATGAGTGGATGACGGATGTGAGAAATAAAACGGGACACCCCGTGATGATTTATTCGAGTGCCAGTTATGCCCGCTCTTATTTAAAAAGTAAGGTAGGGCAATTCCCTTTGTGGGTAGCTCATTATACGACAGAGAGAGCCCCGATGGCCAACCATACATGGAATGAGTGGCATATGTTCCAGTATACAAATTCCGGGAAAGTAAACGGGATCAGCGGAAATGTGGATATCAATGAAGCGATTCCGAGGCTATTTGAGTTGGCGGCGAAGCCATTAAGCCAAGCGGCAGCGGCCGTTCACGCCAAAAAGTACCGCTTGCGCACCGGTACGTTCAGTGACCGTGCCACAGCTGAACGCATGGCAGCCGAATTAAAACAAAGGTATGGATGGCTTGTTTATATTGAAGAAGAATGAGTCAAGCCTTGATTTTATAAAGATGAGGATTCATGCTATTATATGATAATCATACATAATGGAGGGAATACAATTGCCGCACTTAGTGATTCGAGGAATATCAATAGAAGAAATGAAGAAAATCAGCAAGCCGTTAGTGAGTGAACTTGCGAAAATCTGTGAATGCGGGACGGATAATTTCACGTTCGAGGTGCCCCATTCCACATTTGTATTTGACGGAGAGGAAATTCCTTCTTTCCCGCTTATTGAAGTAAAATGGTTCGAGCGCGGGCAAGAGGCTCGAGACAAATTTGCGCAAGCCGTAACTAAACAGATCATGTCAACAGGTGTTGACGAGGTAGAGGTCGTCTTTATTCCTTTTTCCGAGCCGGCATATTATATAAATGGGGAAAGGGTAGGGGAGTGAAAAAACGGAAAACTAAAAAAACTAGTTTGAGAAACTTCCATTGGGGGAAAAAGTAAAAAGCAACACTCCCCTTTATTGAAGTTGCTTCACCTTTGCCTCCGGTTTTTCTTGGCCGGGGGTCTTTTTTTTGATAAGGAGCCGGCTTGTTTAGCCCGCTCCTTTATTGATGTTTTTTTCAAAGTAGTCCCGACATATAAATCTACTGTTTTCATAGCTTGCCGCAGAGAAGGCTGGTGAGCATTACACTTTCTCTATCAGTTTTAACATATCTGCCATATCGAAGGGAGCCTCTTTTTTTATGGATTCTGCAAACTGGGAAACGAGGCGCAAGGTTTCGATACTTTGTACAGGATAATCTCCTGCTGCACTTTCAGCAGACAGCATCACAGCATTCGTTCCATCGAGTACAGCCTGAAAGACATCTGTCACTTCAGCTCTTGTAGGAATGGAATGGTCGACCATCGATTGAAGCATTTGAGTAGCCGTGATAACATATGTATTCATTCGATTACACTCGTTAATCATCGATTTCTGCAACACAGGAATCCAATGATAAGGTACTTCAACTCCTAAATCTCCCCGCGCAATCATAATGGCATCAGCCGCTTCACAAATAGGCTGAAAATGTTCGAGTGCTTCCATTGTTTCAATTTTAGCCGTTAATATTGGAGAATCCTTTGTCAGCTGTTTGATAAAATCACGTACCTCTTGGATGTGAGCGGATTTTCGAACAAATGAACAAGCGATATAATCAACCTCTTCTTGTACAAGAAATTGTATGTCTTGTTGATCCTTCTCTGTAATAGCCGGCAAATTTACAGGCGTACCGGGTAAATTGACGCCTTTATGGGATGCGATTTCACCTCCTGCCTTCACCGTTGTTTCAATTTTAGCCACTTCTACCTTTTTGACGACTAATTCCACTTGCCCATCATTAATGAGAATCCGGCTGCCTTCTTTCACGTCATGAATGATGCCGGAATAGTCCACACTGGCCCCGTCTTGATTACCCGTGACAGTGCTGGTATATAAAGTGAAAGAATCTCCTTCTTGAAGTGTAATTTGATCTCCCTCAATTACGCCTAATCTAATTTTAGGTCCCTGCAAATCGCCTAAGATTTTGATGGAATCATCCAATGATCTCACTAATTGAATGACTTCCCGATGGCTTTCGCGGGAACCGTGCGATAAATTCAAGCGCACGATGGTCATGCCATTTTGAATGAGTTTCGCTAACATATCTTTGTTGTTGCTCGCTGGACCAATAGTACATATTCGGTCAATCGTCATATCCTTCACCCTTTCATCTACTAGATCATTTTTGACAGAAAAAAGATTGTTCCAAGCTTTTGTGTTCAAGGTGCATAGTACAGTGTGACTTTTATTCGAGCTCTTTTATGATTTCCCAGGGCCAAATTAAATAAAACAAATAAAATCGGTCAAAAGTGAATTTGACTTATTGGAATTAGAAATGGAACATGCCGCATTTACTATTAATTGGTCAGTATTCCCTTTGTTCATCATATAATTTAGCAGGCGGTGTATGGATTTGCTGTCATTCATTCTAGCCAATTGGTGCCTAATCCCTACAAAGGGGTGAGTGGATAAGTGATAAAAGTTAATCAAAAATGGATAGACGCTAGTCAAATCGGTCCGGGGATTTTATCGAAAGAAGCAGTTGAAATCCTCCAATCGATGGAGAGTTACAGTAAGGTTTATGAGTATGAGACAATGGCACAGCTTGAATTTGAACTGGCGCTCAGGCTTCAAATCATGGAAGCGGCTGTTTCGTTGTATAACAGCGGGGTCGGCTTTGCTACATTCCAGACATCGAAATGCAACGAAAAATATTGGATACTTACGGAAAGAGGAGCTTTTATTCTTAAGCCGAATGTGTTGCCTGAAACGGGGATTGAAGACATCTTTCGCAATGGAAAAAAGTATGCGTTTGAATGTGCTACAGCCATGGTCATCGTATTTTATAAGGCTGTTTTAGAGTCAATTGACAGGAAGAAATTCAATCGTCTTTTTTCAGGACTTTTTCTATACGATTGGCAGTATGACAAGGATCTTGGACTTGATAGCCATGAGGGGAACGATTTTTTGCCGGGTGATTGCGTGTACTTCGAAAATCCTGACTACAACCCTAAAACTCCGCAATGGCAAGGGGAAAACGCGATTATGTTAGATGAGAATCTTTACTATGGACATGGGATTGGGGTGACCACTAAAGAGGCAATCATTGCTTTTTTAAATACAAAAAGAAAGGAAAATTCCGATCGAGCGGCCTTTTTGACCTCTCAAATCGTCCGGCCGAACTTTTGGTACTTAAGCCGTTTTCGCTCAGCGGCATTGCGTGAAAACTCGGAGCCTGTTTGCTGTTTTTCCAACGTGATTATTTCTGAGGTTGGTTCAAAAACTTATTTTTTATGAAAAGTCGGGGGCAGTCCGGGAAGGATTAAAGGGGCTGCCCCTCAAACTTTATTTATTTTTTTCTATTATTAATGGAATGAATAATTCATGTTGCGGGGAACCATCCTTCGCGCTTTCTTCAAATATTGTTAACATCGCGTTTGTACTCGTTGTTTCTTTAAAGGAAATCTTCACTTCAAAATCTCCCCATTCGGGTGCCCCTTTGTCTGCCGTGATAAAACCTTCCGCTAAAATATTATGCTGATCATCTTCAAGTTTATAGTGAAACGTTGCTTCAAATACACGGGCTGTTCCTTTTAATGTGAAATCTTCGTGTATGGTTTGATTGGGAATTGGCGCACTGATTTTAAACGCTTCATTTTCTACAGTTTTTGTTTCCTCTTGCTCGTTATGATCTGCAGGATCTTTCGTCTCCGAGTTAGTTTGGTGTTGGTCTTCCGAAGCCGGTTTGGCAACCGTTTCATCTCCTTGTTGGCAGCCGCTTGTTAGAGTAATTACTGCTAGTAGACCCATTGACATGAACCATTTTTTTTGCATGTGTTTTTCCTCGCTTTTTCGTTTTGTTTTTAGTAACGAAGCTTTGTAATAATATATTCCTTCTCAGTTACGTATAGTATGCCTACAGAAATAGATGTCAGTACATTTCAGCTCTGCCAATAAGAAATAATGACAGAGAAAATATATATGAATCCTCTCAATAAATGCTGGTATTATGGCCAGCGTTTTTTTGTGTCATGAGAAATTGAAGAATCCGGCTCTTGGGTAAAGAGGATATCGCATCCAACAGATGGAAGCGGTTATGCTCGTGCAGCGAATACTGTTAGCGGCGTCAGCCATCGGGATGGGGGATATCCGCTCCTCGGGTTTGATGCGAACGTGTGATGAGATTTACAAGATGGAGTCACAAGGAAACACCAGTCTAGTCCAAGTTCCGATCGGTCCCTATCAACAGCGCCCCTGGTTAAGGGGAAACATTTACTAATTTACAAAAACATCATAAATTCTAACACTGTTGCAATGATTCATTAACATTTGCTTAATACCCTTTTTTTATAATTTCGATAGTTAAAAGAATAATAGAAAAGCTGGTTTTGTAAATTTACTTTACCACACTAATGCAGCTTGCAGCAGACCTGGACAAAGGAGAGAACAAAATGAAGAATTCTTTGAAAAAAGTTATTTTCCCGACTATCGCATCCATTAGTTTAACTTCTGCTCTGTTTATAAATACGGTTCCGGAATTGCCGGTTCAGGCGGAGGCAAAAGAACAGTCACTAAAGCAATCGGAAAAGCAAGCTCTTCCTCTTGGGTTACCTAGTTTAAGAGAAGAGAGAACAACGGTGAGTTTAGCACCTGGAGTCACTTATACAAAAATAAGCCGCGGAGAACAATCAGAAAAAGATTTTTTTACAGTTGATGTCGATTTCGTTGAAACGTATGACCAGGCAAAATCGTTGTCAAAAAAACTTCAATCAGACGGATTTGGTGAACCGCGTATCGATCGGATAACGAAAAGGGCGATGGATGATAAAGAAAAGGGACCACTCGGATTTCTCGTCCGTGTTGGAGTTTTTCAGGAGGAAGCAGATGCAAAAGAGCTTCAGCAAAGATTAGCTGAGAATGGATATACCGGCCTTCGTGTTGTCTATACGGGAGAGGACGGGCAGCGGACTACAGGTCCATGGGTTGTGAATGTGATTGAAGTGGATCCCGACACTTTTAAAGGGAAAATGGTACCTGAATTAGCTAATGATATCGTTCAAGGAAAAGAAACATTAACCGGAATGGCCGAACGGAATCACGCCCTGGCTGGAGTAAATGGAGGATATTTTGTTGTGGGCAGCAATGATGGGACACCCGGTGATTTGGCCGGTATTTCGGTCATAGACGGAAAGCTTGTAAGTGAAGCGGTAAATGGCCGTTCAAGTTTGATTCTCCCTTCTGCAGGAACGGATGCGGGCATCGCTTCAGTCTCTTCTTATCAAAAAGCTGTTTCGTCTGACGGAGCAGTACGGGAAGTTGATGGGGTAAATCGTAAGTCAGGATTGATTCGCGGCTGCGGCGGTACTGGAGGAGATACCATGACAGAACAGCCGAAGCACGACTTTACTTGTAAAGACGAGAGTGAACTAATCCAATTTTCACCGGTTTTTGGTGATCGAACAGAATCCGGTGATGGTGTTGAAGTGGTGTTAAATGAGTCCGGAGATGTCGTCGAGTTTCGCAGCAAACGCGGCGGGGAAATTCCAAGTGAGGGCTCCGTGTTGTCAGGAACAGGAGAGGCAGCACAGTGGCTTAGCGCCCATGCACAAGTGGGCATGAACATTCAGGTTAAAAGTGAAATAACAGCAGACGGAAAACCATTATCACTCTCACAAACAGCCGGCATTATTAACGGAGGCCCCCGCTTGCTCGAAAACGGAAAAATTTCGATAAACGCAGTGGCGGAAGGCTTTCATTGGGAGGAAAACCCGGAGTTTTATTATCGCTTTGGAGAACGCCGTAACCCGAGAACGCTCGCGGGAATCAAAGCCAATGGCAATCTTCTTTTCGTCACAATAGATGGACGAGCCCCGGGCTGGAGTGTTGGGGCAAACTTTGAAGAGAGCGCGAGAATCATGAAATCGTTGGGGGGAGTGAATGCTCTCAACCTTGATGGAGGCGGGTCGACTGCCATGACTGTCGGAAATGATTTAGTCACGAGGCCGTCCGATCAAACAGGTGAACGCCCGATTGCAGATGCCATACTGCTGCTTCCATAATAGGTTTCTTAACAAATAAATACGATTGTGGAGGGTGACTCAACAGGTATAAAAAGCCTGCCCGTTGAGTCACCTTCCTTAAAGGACCCGTCATGAGAATCCAGTAAAATCAAGGATTCAGTGACGGGTCCTTTCAGTAAAAAATAGTTTTTGGCGTGGTTATATGAAAAGGCCGCTAAATGAGATGGTGATTTTTGTCTAGTAAAACAGATTATCATATTGGTTTTCTTTCCTCCCTCACCTTTCATCGAGGATCGGAATTCTCTTTATAATCTCTAGTGCGATGAAGGGATGGTGGGATGGGAAAATGGGGGATTAATGGGCAGAAAAATGATAAAATACATATAGTTACATTGTAATAATGGGAATTTCACTTTATCAGTAGAGAATTAAATAATTTATCCTCAATTAATAGCATATTGATGGGAGAATGAAAAAGCGGAGGGGCGTTCAGTTTATGCAACTAAGTATTAAAGTGTTAGGAGAGGGAGCAGAAAATTTATCACGTTTGCTGGCCAAAAATCCAAATAATCTTTACGACCGTGAAGAGAAAGGAAATCGTATAAGGCTAGTATTTACTTCCTCCAATGAAAAGGAAGCAGAAGCCGTTATTTTTGTTACTCCTGACCCAGTTGAATTGGTGAGAAACAGTCCGGGTATTTTTGATATTACCCAATATATAAATGATAGAGAATTTGTGGTTAGCAGCTTATTTTGTTCATATATTCGCACAGCTTTAGGTACAGCTTTAAATGGGAAACCAAAGGAAGAATTTATTCAATGGGTGGATCATCATTTTGAGATGGAAATTGGTTTCGGGCCGGTTGCCTCTCGTTTATCAGATCAAAAAATACATGAACTATTCGAACCGCTTGGATATCTTGTTGAAATCGAGCGCGGAGAGGCCGATTACTCATTTAACCTCAAACAAAAAAGCTCAGCAAGATATTTGAAGTTAAAGGGTCGAATCACCGTTCAACAAGCATTGCGGCATTTATTTATTTTAATCCCTGTTTTAGACAATTATAAACACTATTTTATAGACGAAAAAGAAATAGAGAAGATACAGAGGTATGGTGAAGGGTGGTTGGACGAACATCCTTTACGCAGCTATATTATTGAGCAGTCACTCCGGTTTAAAGAATTAATAAATAAAGTACCTATTTCACCATCAATTGCTACCGAAAACAAGGTGAATGATGATGTGTCTGCACCACCAAAGATTCGCTTAAATGAGCTGCGCTATCAAGCTATTATAGATAAAGTTGAATCTCTTCCATTTCACCAAAAAATTGTAGACTTCGGTTCTGGTGAAGGAAAACTATCTGTTCGGCTAGGAATGGTACCGAATGTCCAAGAAATTCTTGCTGTGGAACCTTCTGAATCCTCTCAATTGAGAGCTTTAGAGCGTTTTGAGAAAGCTGCGGGAAAGGATCAGTTTGTGTGTCCTACTCCGATTTGGGGCTCCTTGTTTTACTATGATAAAAGATTAAGAGGCAAGGATATTATTATTTTATGTGAAGTGATTGAACATATTGACGAATTTCGCCTGCCCAATATCATGAAGACTATTTTCAGCGAGTACCAACCGAATGCTCTCATTGTCACGACACCCAATCGTGAATATAATGCTGTTTATGACATGGATGAGAACATAAGGCATGCGGATCACCGCTTTGAATGGACAAGAGGGGAATTCAAAGATTGGTGTGAAACATGGGTTTCGAGTTTTCCCTACTCGATGCATCTTCAAGGTATCGGACAAGAATACGAAGAATATGGCTTTCCCACACAAATGTGTACATTTGTACGAAAGGAGGGAGCAATTTGAAGCATCAACTATTTTTACCTCATGCAGGAATTGTTTTATTAGTGGGTCCGTCCAATAGTGGAAAGACAACGTTCCTTCAAAAATGGATTGAGCAAGGTGTCTTAAAACCATCAGAGGTAGTTAGCTCTGATCAATTTCGTTTACTCGTAGGAGATAGCGATTTTATCGAGTGGGGAAATCGACCGAAGGATGAAGCAGATATATTATTGGGTGATTATCAGTTAATCTCCCAAAAAGCATTTGAAGCCATGGATTCCATGATTGAAACAAGAGCTCAGCTTGGAAAATTAACCGTCATTGATGCTACTCACCTATACTCGGAAGATCGAAAAAAGTATATAGATATCGCTAAAAAATACTATGTCCCTTCTATGGCGATCGTGTTAGACATCCCTGAAGAGGTTTTAATCGGAAGAGATGAAGAACGAGATTTCCCAAGAGGAAAGCGGAGAATCAAACAACAAGTTCAAACCTTTTTAAAAAATAAAAGATTTATCAAAAAAGAAGGATTTCGTCATCAGTATGTGTTGAAACATGATGAAATGGATCAAGTCCAGTTTATTCGCAAAACGAATCCATTAGAAATTGAAGTAGGACAAGGTGTCGACTTCATCGGAGATGTCCATGCTTGTTATGATGAACTGCTTGAATTACTTAATCAATTAGGTTATACAGCAAATGAAGAAGGACTATATGTTCACCCCGATGGAAGAAAGTTTGTTTCCGTTGGAGATGTGATGAGCAGGGGACCCCGTTCCATAGATAGTATGGTCTTTTTTAAAAAGCATGTAGATGCTGGTTTAGCGTATATGATTGACAGCAATCATGGATGGAAAATTGCAAGATGGCTTGATGGACGAAACGTGACCTTATCCCATGGTGATGAAAAAGTAGCCGAAGAGTTTAAACAATATGAGGAAACTTATGGAGAAGGAAAAGCGATTCTACTAAAAAACGAACTGAAAGATTTCTTGCTAAGGGCTCCCTCTCACTACCTTTTTATGAAAAATGGCGTGCGAGTTGCAGTCGCTGCTCATGCGGGAATTAAAGACGGTTATATCGGAAAACAGTCACATGCTATCTCTGATTTTTGCCGTTATGGGGATTCAGAGGGATTAGATGAAAGAGGAAAGCCTATTCGCAAAGATTGGTATACAGATCATCAAAGCAAAGAACTCATTATTTGGGGACATGATCCTAAAATCCAACCACTTATCATCAATAACACGATAAATATTGACCAGGGGGCTGTTTTTGGCGGAAATCTAACGGCTTTTCGATACCCTGAAAAAAGGTTTATTTTCGTTAAAGCAAAACAGGATTATTCGGGAACGGGAGATCATCCTTTAAAAGAATGGCAGGAAAAGAGATTAAGTCCGCCAAATATCGAAAGGTTTATTAACGGGTACTCGGTATTAACTAAACAATACGGTGAAATTAAAGTGCAGGAAGGTGTCGTCAAATCTACTATCGATGCAGTCTCTCATTTTACTGTACCAATTGAAGAGTTGATTTATATACCGCCGACCATGAGCCCGACTCCTGAACCTTCGAAGCTTGCGGATTATCTGGAGCATCCAGTTGAAGCATTTGACTATTATCAATCTAATGGAGTCCAAACGATGGTTGTAGAGAAAAAACATATGGGGAGCAGAGGGGTTTTACTTCTGTTCAAGGATGAGAATACAGCCGTTCAATATGTGGGAAGACCAACATTGGGAACCATTTATACTCGGACGGGACGACCGTTTTTTGCAAAGGAAATGGAAAACGAAATTATAAAAAAACTTAATAGAGACTTGACACATAATGGCTATTTCGAAAAGTATCATACAGATTTCATTTTAGTTGATGCAGAAATCATGCCTTGGAATCTAAAGGCGAAAGAACTTATTGGTACTCAATATGCCCATGTAGGGGAAGTCGCTTTAATGGACCGCACAAAACTAAAAGAAAAATTAGAAACAGCACTTGATCATGGCAGAGACGTAGAACCATGGTTATCTGAATTAAATACAAAACTGGAAAATGTGAAGGTTTTTAGGGAAATGTTCCAAAAATATTGTTGGAATACAGAGGGAATCACAGGAATTAAAATTGCCCCATTCCATCTTTTAGCTCATAGTGGAGAAACGTTTTTTCATAAGTCTCATCTATGGCATATGGAAAAAAGTCAGGAATTTAGTTCGCTGTCTGATTTGTTTATTGAAACGGAATTTATGGTTGTTTCAAACGAAGCATCAATGAAACAAGCAATCAGTTGGTGGGAATCTATGACTGAAGAGGGATATGAGGGATTTGTTGTTAAGCCTGAATATTTTATTTCTAGAAATGAAAAAGGGAAATTACTTCAACCTGCGATAAAGGTAAGAGGACGCAAATATTTACACATGATTTATGGAATGGATTATTTGCTTCCAGAAAACCTTAAAAGACTGAAAAAGCGAAATGTAGGCAAAAAACAAAGACGTGCTTTAATGGAATTTGCTTTAGGGGTAGAAGGTATCGAGAGGTTTGTTCATAAGGACTCTGTTGAAAGAATTCATGAATGTGTATTAGCTATCTTAGCTTTGGAAGCAGAGCCGGTTGATCCAAGATTATAAAGCGAAACTTCAATGAGCGGTAGGTACCTCCGCTTGTTCCAATTTGAGTCTTATCAAGATGAAACAGAAAGGTTAAATCAAACAACCAGTCGCACTTAGCAGCGACTGGTTGTTTGGTGTCTACTCTCTGTAGAATTCGTTTTTCGTTCACGTATAACTTTTTTATTCGTTTGTATTTGAAAAGAACTATTCAAAAAAATGAAAATCATTATCCAAAAGTCATATATTGTCTGCCGGAACAAAGGATATAAAGGGGAACGATGATCGAAGGAGGCTTTTTTCCGTTGTTTTTTTGGGTGGTGACAGGCACTTTTAATAATTTTTTTGTAGCTTTCTGTAGTTTCTCGTTTAATTATGTAGCCCCTACTATAAATTAAACTCGATGATTAAACAATGACACACTAATTTTAGTGTAAACAACTATAAAAAAAGAGGTGTAAAGAATGAAAGCGGCAGTTCCTGTTGAAAGTCATACTCAAAATCAAGACAATAAGCAAAGTGAAACGTTTGATTTATTAAATTCAACCCAATCCATTATCAAAGAGGCGGTTCGAAAATTAGGATATAACGATGATATGTATGAGTTGTTAAAAGAGCCTCTTCGAATGCTTACGGTACGTATTCCGGTTCGCATGGATGATGGTTCCATTCACGTTTTTACCGGCTATCGCTCGCAGCACAACGATGCAGTCGGCCCGACAAAAGGCGGAGTGCGTTTTCATCCGGAAGTGAATGAGGAAGAAGTAAAGGCATTGTCCATGTGGATGAGTTTAAAATGCGGCATTTTTGATCTTCCTTACGGCGGGGGAAAAGGCGGAATTGTCTGTGATCCTCGCAATATGTCATTTCTAGAATTAGAACGTTTAAGTAGAGGATATGTGCGTGCGATTAGTCAAATTGTTGGACCGACGAAGGATATTCCGGCACCGGATGTATTTACGAATCCGCAAATTATGGCATGGATGATGGATGAGTACAGCCGAATTCAAGAGTTTGATTCACCTGGATTTATTACTGGAAAACCGGTAGTGCTTGGGGGTTCGCAAGGGCGTGAGACCGCTACAGCGACAGGGGTTACTATCTGTATTGAAGAAGCGGCAAAACGAAAAGGAATTCCGTTAAAGGATGCACGTGTAATCATCCAAGGGTTTGGGAATGCAGGAAGTTATCTAGCCAAATTCATGCAAGATGCAGGTGCAAAAGTAATTGGTATTTCGGATGCTTATGGTGCCCTTTATGATCCAGACGGACTTGATATTGATTATTTACTTGACCATCGCGATAGTTTTGGAACCGTAACCAACTTATTTACGAACGTCATCACGAATCAAGAATTACTTGAAAAGGAATGTGAAATTCTTGTTCCGGCTGCGATTTCCAATCAGATTACACGTGATAACGCGAATCATATTAAAGCTGAAATTGTAGTTGAAGCCGCAAACGGGCCGACAACACTTGAAGCAACGAACATACTAACAAAACGCAATGTCCTGCTTGTTCCGGATGTGCTTGCCAGCTCTGGCGGTGTAACGGTTTCCTATTTTGAGTGGGTGCAAAATAACCAGGGCTATTATTGGACAGAAGAAGAAGTGGCTCAGAAATTGCGCGATAAAATAGTGGAGTCTTTTGAAAGGGTTTTCTCTACAGCCCAAAAACATCAAGTAGATATGCGCTTAGCTGCTTATATGGTTGGCATAAAAAGGGTATCAGAAGCTTCGCGTTTCCGTGGTTGGGTATAAAAGGTTATAACGATAAGAGATTGAATTGATTTAAGGAGATGTACTTATGGAAGCAAAGTATTGTAAAGAATCCCGAGTGATACGAACAAGTCGTATATTTCCAAACGACGTAAACAATCACAACACATTATTTGGCGGGCGGTTAATGAGTGATGTGGACCAAGTCGCATCCATTTCTGCAGCACGCCACAGCCGAAGGGAATGTGTCACGGCTTCCACTGATTCAGTTGACTTTTTACATCCGGTTCGAACAACCGATTCTGTTTGCTTTGAATCGTATGTGACATGGACAGGTACATCATCAATGGAGGTATTTGTAAAAATCATCGCAGAAGACTTGAAAAGCGGGGAGCGTAAAATGGCCGCGACGGCACTTTTAACGTTTGTCGCACTTGATGAGCATAAACGCCCAACGCGCGTTCCTGAAGTCATTCCGGAAACAGCGGAAGAGAAAAAGTTACATGAAACGGCGCCGGAGCGAGCCAGAATGCGTAAAGAAAGAAAACAAAAAAGTAAAGAGTTAGCTGCATTTTTAACGATAAATCATCTATGGGATCGGGATGGTTCGTTATGAATTAGATAGATCGATTTAGAAAATTCGACATGACCAAAGAACGGCCATGCCAAATTTCCTAGACCTTTGAGGGCAGATTCAAGTGGTCTGGATGACCGATTATGAATACCTTTCGATGGAATAAAACGTGTCGAGTTATTAAGTGGAATATATAGATCCAGTATGTTCAGTAAAGCATAAATAGCTTTAGGAAATGAGTTATTAATCTATTAATTGGAGGCATTTTTTTATGTGGGTTATCACTGTCTATTCTAAGGAAAATACAAAAATGTTCGAATTTGATACGGAAACTGAAGCAAGGGAAGCTTTCAACAAAATCCAGGGCTGTAAGATTCTTTCTGAGATTGTGTACTTTAATGATCCCCGTTTCGCTTTAGTTGGGGTTTAATTACATAATATCAATGGGGTGGAGGAGTATGGTTACAGGAACAACAAAGGGGCATAACGCTTTGGTTGATTATGACATGAAGGCTTGCGTAGATGAATGGGTCATGCATTATCGCTCATATGCAGCTGAAGGCAAAAATGCCAGTTATATTCCCGCTTTGGGAAAGATAAATTCATCGCAATTGGGTATTAGCATAATGGGGGCAGATGGAACCATGATAACGTCAGGGGATTGGGAAGTCCCTTTTACCCTACAAAGCATATCGAAAGTGATCAGCTTTATAGCCGCATGTGTAAGCCGAGGTATTCCTTATGTATTAGAGCGGGTCGATGTGGAACCGACTGGAGATGCTTTCAACTCGATCATTCGGTTAGAGATGCATAAATCGGGAAAACCATTTAATCCGATGATCAATGCTGGAGCGATTACGGTAGCGTCACTTCTGCCGGGAGAATCGGCGCATAAAAAGCTGGAATTTCTTTTTGCTTTAATCGAAAAAATGATCGGGAAGCGTCCGACCATCAATGAGGAAGTGTTTCAATCTGAATGGCAAACAGCTCATCGCAATAGAGCGTTAGCCTACTATTTAAAAGAGACTGGCTTTTTAGAGTCAGATGTTGAAGAAGCCTTAGAGGTTTACTTGAAGCAATGTTCGATCGAAATCAATACAGAGGATATTGCTTTGATTGGGTTGATTTTGGCACATGATGGCTATCATCCGATTCGTAAAGAACAAGTCCTCCCTAAAAAGGTAGCTAGATTAACGAAAGCGTTAATGCTTACTTGTGGAATGTACAATGCGTCCGGCAGATTTGCCGCTTTTATCGGATTGCCGGCTAAAAGCGGGGTGTCAGGAGGGATTATGGCACTTGTTCCTTCGAGAGTAGGGGGAGAACTGCCGTTTCAAGGTGGATGTGGTATTGGTATATATGGACCGGCTATTGATGAATATGGCAACAGCCTGGCAGGCGTCAAGTTATTGGAGCATATTGCACAAGAATGGGATTTAAGCATTTTCTAACCCTTTGAGGGCGGCTTCAAGTTGTCTGAACGCTATTATGAATCCCTTCCGATTGAATGAAGAAGTGTCGAGTTATTAGGTAGAAGCTGAATAGATGTTTTGGAACTAGAACTAACGAAAAGAGGTTTAGACCATGTACTTGTGTCTAAACCTCTTTTTTTATGCCGGTAAGGTTTCGGCAAGGGCCTGCAAGAGGAAAGGGGGAAGCTTATGAATAAACAAGAGAACATGGACAAAACGCCCATGTTCTCTTGTTTATATATTATATAGCATTTTCTTTTTTAGAAGTCGAAGCAGCTTGGGAGTGCTCCCAGCATTCAATGTTTTCAAGATTTCCAATACTATCTTTATAAAAGACAGGATCTTTACCGGCTTTTTTCTGTTTCATGTAATCCGTTAAAGCAGCAAAAGCGACTTTAGATAATAAAAGAATGGCAATCAAATTTACGATAACCATGAAGCCCATAAATAAGTCAGCCAAATCCCATACAAGCTGTACCTTTGCGACTGATCCGAATATAACCATCGCTAAAACACTGATTCTATAAAGCATTAGCCATGCTTTATTGGTATTTAAAAATTCGATATTTGTTTCTCCATAGTAGTAGTTACCGATTAACGTGCTAAATGCAAATAATAAAACCATGATGGCGAGAAACCCTGATGCCCAAGAACCGATGTGTGTGCTTAAGGCAGCTTGGGTGAGTTCAATACCGCTTAGTCCCGGCTGTTTATAAGCATCGGATAATAAAATAATAAAGGCTGTACTCGTACAAATAATTAACGTGTCTGTTAATACCCCAAAGGCCTGGATGAGTCCTTGTTTTACCGGGTGACTCGTTATGGCAGTTGCGGCAGCGTTTGGTGCACTACCCATACCTGCTTCATTCGAGAATAATCCGCGTTTAATCCCATTCATTAAGGCGGCGCCAAGTGAGCCTCCTACAGCTTGCTCCAACCCAAAGGCATTTTTCACGATAAGAGAAAGTACTTCCGGCATTTTTGTAATGTTTGTGAGAACGATGAATAACGCTACCCCAATATATAACACGGCCAGAACAATTACAATATACTCAGACATTTTGGCAATCCGCTTAACACCGCCAAAAATAATGGCAGCAAAAACAATGGTCATAATAATTCCTAATGTGAAGCGGTCTGTACCAAATGAGTTTTCAAATGCAATGGTAATGGTGTTTGATTGCACAGCATTGAATACAAGACCGAAAGACAAGGTGATCAAAATGGCAAACAGGGCACCCATCCAACGTTTATTTAAGCCTTTTTCCATATAATATGCCGGGCCGCCGCGGAAACCGTCCTTATCTTTCACTTTATAAATTTGTGCTAACGTACTTTCAACAAAACTGGACGCTGAGCCGATAATCGCAATGATCCACATCCAAAATATCGCTCCTGGTCCGCCTAATGCAATGGCAATGGCAATTCCCGTAATATTGCCTGTCCCAACACGGGCTGCCATGCTAATACAAAATGCTTGGAACGGTGAAATGCCGTCTTTAGAACCCGTTGCTCCTTCTTTTAAAACACGGACCATTTCTTTTAAAAGGCGAATTTGTAAAAAATTCGATTTAAATGTGAAGTAAAACCCTATGGAGACAAGCATAATAATTAATAATTTTGACCAAAGAAAATCATTCGTTGTACCAACCATACTCTGCAGTAATTGCTGCATATTATCACCTCTTGTTAAAGTTTAGTAGTTTATGCTGAAGCAAATAAAAATGTCTCTAATTGGCTAAAGAAACTCTACTACTTATGGGTTTCCATAAAAAATGGCCCCTGTGCCGATCCCTGCTATTAGCCCGATAAAATTTGCCAAGCTAGTCCAATTTTTTTCATTGATTCACCTTCTCTTTTGATTGTAAGATTTGTACGTCAAAGTAGACCTTGTTAAATGCATTCATAGTCATAAAGTAAAATAGGATTTTTGAAGTGTCGCTTCTGAATTGATACGTGCGAACTGCTCAGCGGAGATGTACATAAGATCTTTTCGTGTCGGAACGGATTACAGAAGTTGCTTCAGAATTAGGACACCGGTTTGATAGTGATGGTTTGAATCGAAGTAGATCGAACCTTGGCGATGGTGCCGCTTGTTGTTGGAATTATCGATTAGGTACCAGTCTTATATCACTCCTTTCATCCGTACATACGTATTTGTTAAAGCAGCTAATGCACTTTTATAATCAAAGCTCAACTTAAAGTCCATGTGAGTCATTCATCCAATGTCGTCAAGCCTGCCTATCATCATTTCGAATGAAAGCCTTCTGACAAACCAGTTTAAAAATTAGAAAAATGCAAATTATGTAAAGCGCTTTCATATATCCCCTAACAAAAACGTAGCTTAAATTTATAATAAGAGCTACATAATGATACAGAAAACTACAAAGAACTACAGAAAAAATTAAAAATTTCAAAAAATAAAAACAGTGTTGCTTCACAAATTCATGTACAAATTTTTAAAGATACGCTGTGTTAAACAATGATGTTAATGGTCGCTTGTTGGATTACGAATGTGAATCCGTTTAAATCGGGAGTTCGATTGGCAATTAGTTTTTATTTTTCATTTATAAAAAAGTAAAGTAAGCGTTGTATTAAAGCCAACAAGACTGTATACTGTTTTTTAGTCAAAATGGGGAAGTGATTATTTTGAATCTTAGCTCTTTAGTCAAAAAAGACATCTATATTCTTGTTTTAATGATGTTTACAGTTCCATTAGCAGGCGAAATAAAGTCTTTTCCCCTAAATGAAACGTTTCGAATGAGTTTTGGTGCACCAACATTCTTTTTCTTTTTGTTATTGTTACGGAAAATGCCGGCTTTTCTACCAGGCTTTTTGACAGGGATAGTGGTTGTGAAATTTCGGATTTTACTAGATTTCATTGTACAGGAAGACTTTGACTGGGTATCTTCTTTTGAGGCTCACTATCCTAGTTTTTTCTTTTATTTCAGTTATGCATGTTTCTTTTATATAGCGAAAATTAATCGCTTTCACCATCGGCCATTGATAATTGGAGCGAGCGGTTTCGTTATTGAAATAGTAGCTGATGGTATAGAATTAATCGTCCAGTATTTCGTGTTAGAGACAACGATTACGATCGCCGCACTGAATGAAATCATCGTCATCGCATTTTCCCATAGCTTTATCGTGTTAAGCTTTTTCAATATGATGAAGCTGTATGAAGCACAGTCGAGGGAAAGACAAACCCGAAAACAAAATGAACATATGCTGATGCTCATTTCCAATTTATATGAAGAATCGATTCATTTAAAAAAAACGTTGAAAGATGCTGAAAATATAACGAAAAAAACATACGATCTATACAAAGGTTTAGATGGTTTAACAAATGAAGAGGTGAACTTTCCAATTGAAGATTTACAACGACGTGTATTGAATATAGCCGGTGAAGTTCACGAGATTAAAAAGGATAATCAACGTATTTTCGCCGGACTCTCAAAATTGATCTCGGATGAAAGTTTCACTGATTATATGCCCATACATGAACTAGTCAACATCGTCATAAAGGCAAACGAGAAGTACGCCCATTTACTGGGGAAGGATATCCAGTTTGTATGTGCAATTAAGGGCATGCATCCGAATTATCATATTTACACGATTCTATCGATTATCAACAATGTCGTTGCAAACGCTGTAGAAGCTATTAAAGAAACGGGAAGCATTATAATCGGCATTGATAAGAAGCAAGATTCGCTTGAATTTCGGATAGGAGATAACGGTCCCGGTGTTACATCGAGGTATCAAGAGTTGATTTTTGAACCTGGTTTTACTTCTAAATATGATGATGCTGGTAACCCGTCGACAGGCATTGGTCTATCTTACGTAAAAGAAATGGTCGAGCAACTTCAAGGGGACGTTACGTTTCAGAACGGGCCGGAAGGAAAAGGAACGATTTTCAAGATTCGATTGCGGGTTGTTCACTTAGTGGAGAAAGGGTGATTTGATGCTTTTTTATATAGTTGATGACGATAAAACGGTTCGTGCCATGCTGGCCCAAATCATTGAAGATGAAGATCTTGGGGAAGTGGCGGGAGAAGCTGAGGACGGTTCGTTGTTGGATCAGCAAATGCTGACTTTGAAACATATAGATATTTTATTTATGGACTTATTAATGCCGATTCGAGATGGCATTAAAACGATTCGTCAAATCAAACCATTATTCAAAGGTAAAATCATCATGATTTCTCAAGTGGAATCGAAAGAATTGATTAGTGAAGCCTATTTGCTTGGCGTTGAATACTTTATAATCAAACCGATTAATAGAATTGAAGTGTTAACGGTTATCCGGAAAGTTATTGAACGAATCCAATTGGAAAAATCAATACAGGATATTCAGAAATCCCTCAATACCGTGCTTAAATTGGATAATCGTCAAGTGATGATGGAGAAATCTTCCGGTGAAAAACATATCAGAACGTCCAGTCATTTTCTTTTATCCGAATTGGGAATCGCTACGGAAAGCGGAAGTAAGGATTTACTGGATATGTTGGATTATTTATATCAATATGAGCAAGATAAAACATTTACACAAGGATTTCCTTCTTTAAAAGAAGTTTTTGTACATTTAGCCCAAAATCGACTTGGACAATCCGCTGCAGAGGCGGAATTAACAAGGGAGATCAAAGCATCGAAACAGCGTGTCCGAAGAGCTATTTACGAGTCGTTGAATCATTTGGCATCCCTTGGACTTACGGATTATTTAAACCCGAAATTTGAAAATTATGCTTCTAAGTTTTTTGATTTTGCAACGGTAAGGAAAAAGATGACGGAATTAGACAATGACTCAACATGTTCAACATCTACTTCTCGAATTGATACGAAAAAATTCATTCAAATTCTCTATTTTGAAGCGAAGCGGATCTATTTAGAATCTCAATGACGAAATCTTGTTAAATCCTGTGCTATATACTTTTGAATGATATTATGCTGCAAAACATGGATTTTAATGTCAGTCCCAATGCTCTATAGGAGAGGGAGACCGACATTTTAGTACACGAAAAAAGAGCTGCACACGTGACAGCTCTTTTTTATTATTTAGCAAATACATGATTGCCGATGGTTTTCACCACTTCACGGCTGCGAATCCAATCATCTGTTGCAATGTCCGGATTGTAGAAATAAATGCAGTTATTTAAACGGTCTTTTCTTGTTAAGGCTTCTTCTACCGCTCGTTTTGCTTCATCGGATGCCGGCTTATTGATCTCACCATTTTGAACCGGTGAAAAAGCATAGCTTTTTCCGACGACTTGTTTAATAACACCTGTAATGGTATCCGGGAATTCAGAAGAATCTACTCGATTTAATACAACAGTTGCAACGGCTGTTTTTCCTTCATATGATTCACCTTTTGCTTCAGCTTCTACTAGACGGGCAAATAGGTCTTTCTCTTCGGCTGAAATAGAAATGGCTGGTTCTATCGGCTCTTTTTCCGTTGTTTCTGCGACAGGTTTAGATGCTTGTACTCCCAACACCTTCGTTTGAGGAGCTTCGATAACAGGTTTGGATCGTTGTGTTGCTGCTACTACTGATGCCGTTTTATGGGGGATTTCAAGTACGGGTTTTAACGACTGTGTGACTACTGCTGTTGTTTGGTGGGGGATTTCGAATGCGGGTTTTGATAGTTGTACAGCTAATATATTCGTTTTATCAGGAATGAGCGACATTGCTTTTATATAAGTCCAATCATTGACAAGCGAATTTTCTTCTTGTAGGGGATTAATGGTTGCACCAGATGGTTGTCCAAGCTTCCAAACAATATCTTCTTTAATAAATGGATATTCTGTACCAATTTCGGCATGACCAGTTTGTACACCTATAAAGGCAAATGCAGCGGCAAATGCTGCAATGAATGTTTTCATATGTGTGTTTTTCATGGATGTTTTACCTCCTGAAAATGCGTATGTGAATACTGTAACATAGGCTAGTACTTTCTTCACCGAACGATTCCATGACATTCCTTATAATTTGATGAACAACATTACAGTCAAGAGGCGAATGTGACATTATTCCTGTAACTTTGTCATAATCGATCCATCATTTGCGAAATGCAGGCATATATTACCATGGGTTTTTCAGGAGATTGACAAAAAAATCTTGTTTTGTTGGTTTGAGTCAGCATTCTTTTTGGTATAGAGACAGTCCTGAAATATGGTTATAGAAGTGAAACCATCCTGAACGAAAGAAGGGGCGTGCTAGGAGACTGATTTTTTTCCCAGCGTTAAAGAGGGGTGAGAATGAATCATGGTTTTACATGAGAGTATGAAAACGGTGTCGAAAAATAGTTGCTATCTCATTTTTAAGGTGATAACATTTAAACTATTATGATAAATGTGCAGGGTTGTTACTGGTCATTCAGGCAAAACCTAAACCATTATGTTTTATTTACTTTAATATAATAAAGGTGATCTATATGAAAATAGCCAAAGTAATAAACAACAATGTTATTAGTGTTTTTAACGAGCACAATGAGGAACTCGTAATAATGGGCAGAGGGATTGCTTTTCAGAAGAGACCAGGCGATGCGGTGGATGAGGACAAAATAGAGAAAGTTTTCAAGTTAGACAATAAGGATGTTTCGGAAAAATTTAAAACGCTTCTATATGAGGTCCCGATGGAGTATATGGAAGTTTCAGAAGAAATCATTAATGGGGCAAAAACAAAACTCGGCAAAAAACTGAATGAAAGCATTTATGTTTCCCTGACCGATCATATTCACTTTGCCGTCGAAAGAAATCAAAAAGGGCTGGATATAAAAAATGCTTTGCTGTGGGAAATCAAAAGGCTTTATAAAGATGAGTTTTCTGTCGGCAAAGAGGCTTTGAGCATAATCGAAAGCAAGTTAGGAGTAACTCTGCCGGAGGATGAAGCAGGGTTTATCGCGATGCACATTGTAAATGCGGAATTAAATGAAGAAATGCCAAACATCGTCAATATAACGAAAGTAATGCAAGACATCTTAAACATCGTCAAGTACCACTTTAAAATAGCCTTTGACGAGGAATCTTTAAACTATTATCGCTTTGTCACCCATTTAAAGTTTTTTGCCCAGAGACTGCTTAGCGAGACTTACATGGAAAACAAAGACGACTTTTTATTTGAAGCAGTGAAGAATAAGCATCCGGAAGCATATGAATGCACAAGAAAAATAAGCGACTACATCAACAAACAATATAACCATGAACTAACGGATGAGGAAAAACTGTATTTAACGATTCATATTGAAAGAGTCACAAATAGAAAATAATATGTTCGGTTTTATATTCGAAAAATTCATTTAAAGCAAAAGAAAGCGTTGACAATGAGTCGAGTGCGTGATAAGTTATCTGTATAAATTAAATAGCAATCGGTCTTAGGATTGTTACTGGTCAAGCAGGCAAAACCTAAATTACTGAAAGGGCAGGAATGTGTATTCTTGTGCTGCGGTAATTTAGGTTTTTTTTATTTCAAAAAAGGATGTGATGCCGTGATTTTGACACGAAAAATGAATAGAAAACTAACTGTAAAGGATTGTTACTGTTCGGCAGGCAAAACCTGAGTTGATGCTTAATGATTGGATTCTATTTTCCAATTCTACAGCATTAATTCAGGTTTTTCTTTTTTAATAAGGCTTTTAACCGTTTTCATAGCTTCCGTCAGCGGGTCTCTTACTGCCCGGTAATGCGGGATAAAATCATTTTACTAGATTATTCTAATGAGCAAAGGGAGTGTAAAATCATGAGCTACAATCAATTGGCAAAAGACATTTTGCAGCAAGTCGGCGGTGAACAAAATGTATCAAGTCTTGTTCACTGTGCCACACGATTACGGTTTAAACTAAAAGACCATAAAAAAGCGAATAAAGCAGGGCTTGAAAAGATGAACGGCGTTTTGAGTGTCGTAGAAGGCGGGGGGCAATTCCAGGTAGTTGTCGGGAGCCATGTCGCTGATGTGTATAAAGAAATCACGAAAGTCGGGAACATCGGAGCACATTCCGATTCAGCCGATGAAGAAAAAGGAACGATCTCATCGAGAATTTTTGAAACCATTTCACGAAGCTTTTCACCATTAATCCCGGCGCTTGCCGGAGCGGGTATGCTAAAAGCATTATTGACAGTGCTTACAATGGCTGGGGTGTTGTCGGCAGAGAGCGGAACCTATTTTATTTTGTCCGCGGCTGGAAACGCTGTCTTTTATTTCTTGCCAATCATGCTTGGTATCACACTGGCAATGAAACTTGGCGTGAATCCATATGTCGCCGGGACGATTGGAGCAGCACTTTTAGAGCCGAATTTCACAGGCTTAATGCAAAATGCAGGTGATACAAGTTCGTTTTTAGGTATTCCAGTCGTACTCATGAATTATTCATCCACGGTTTTCCCGGTGTTCATCGCCGTTAGCATTTATGCTGTCTTGGAAAGATTCTTGAAGAAAGTGATTCATAAAGATGTGCAAATGTTTTTAGTACCGATGTTGTCATTGATGATCATTGTACCGTTAACGGTCATTGCTTTTGGACCTTTTGGCGTATATGTTGGAAATGGAATTGGAACAGCGATCACCTTCCTTAGTTCGAAAAGCGGTATACTGACAGGTGCAGTTATGGGGGCTGCTTGGACGTTTCTTACAGTTCTCGGACTGCACTGGGCTCTTGTACCGATTGCTCTGGCTAACCTTGCCAATGGCGGCGACCCGCTCTTAGCAATGGCTGCCGGTGCCACTTTTGCGCAAATGGGATTAGCATTTGGCGTCTTCTTGAAAACAAAAGATAAAAAACTGAAAGCATTAGCTGGACCTACATTGTTACCGGGGCTATTATCCGGTGTGACCGAGCCGATTATTTACGGTTTATTAATGCGCTATAAGCGTACCATCCCTTATGTCGCTGTTGCCGGAGCTCTTGGTGGAGCCATTAATGGTTCTCTCGGCGTCAAAGTAAACGTGTTTGCATTTCACAGTTTATTGACGATACCAGCATACTCACCGATGGCACTGTACGTAGTTGGTATTGCTGTAGCCTTCGGGGGAGCGGCACTCTTAACAATCCTATTTGGATACGAAAGCAATAAACAACAAGAAACAACTGATAATAAAGTTGAAGCAGGCACGCCGCTCGTTAATGAACCGCTTGTAAGAAAAGAATTGATTGTCAGTCCGCTGACAGGTGAAGTAAAACCGTTAAAACAGGTGGCTGATCCGGTTTTCTCATCAGAAGCAATGGGGAAAGGCATCGCGATCGAACCGGCCATCGGACAAGTTGTATCACCTGTTGACGGTGTGGTTTCAACGGTCTTTCCTACAGGACACGCGATTGGAATCACCTCAGAAGAAGGGGCAGAAATTTTGATTCATATTGGAATTGATACAGTCCAGCTGGAAGGAAAATACTTCTCTGCTCAGGTAAAACAGGGAGATGCAGTGAAACAAGGTGATTTGTTAGTCAATTTTGATATTGAAAAAATTAAAGAAGCCGGCTATCAAGTTACAACACCTGTCATTATCACCAATACCGACCGTTATCTCGATGTGGTCGAAATAAATAAACAGACTGTTGAGGCAAAAGAGAGTTTATTGACACTGGTCATTTAAATGCTGCCATCTGGCAGAATGCGGGAGGGGTGTTGTGTCCCGCCTGCTATCCATTTTACTAAATAATTATAGGGGAGGAATAAATGATGACTAAAATCGAAAAGAAATTTCCAGAAGGATTTTTATGGGGCGGTGCTACAGCGGCCAACCAGATGGAAGGCGGATTTCATGAAGGCAGCAAGGGGTTAAATATCGCGGATGTTCTTCCAGGTGGAAAAGAACGCCTTAAAATCTTACAATCACCGGGCTTTGATTTTGAAATCCATAAAGAGAAATACAGCTACCCAAACCACGAAGCGATCGACTTCTACCATCGCTATAAGGAAGATATTGCGCTGTTTGCAGAAATGGGATTCAAAGTATACCGTATGTCGATTGCCTGGACACGGATTTTCCCAAAAGGAGATGAATTAGAACCGAACGAGGATGGCTTGGCATTTTATGATCGTGTGTTTGACGAACTGCACAAATATGGAATTGAACCAGTTGTCACGATTTCTCACTATGAAATGCCGGTAAACCTTGTAAAAGAATACGGAGGCTGGAGAAGCCGTGAAGTGGTGACCTTCTTTGAAAGATATGTTAATGCCATTTTCAATCGTTATAAAAATAAAGTGAAATACTGGATGACCTTCAATGAAATCAACAGCGGCTTAATCATGCCAATCATGGGCCTTGGCTTTGCCATTCATCAAGAAGAAGACAAATATCAGCCGACATTTCAAGCCTATCATCACCAATTCGTCGCAAGCAGTATAGCGGTGAAAGCGTGCCGTGAAATCATTCCGAATGCTCAGATTGGCTGCATGATTCTTTATGCACCGGTGTATTCGTATGATTGCAACCCGGAAAACGTCATGTATGCACTTCAGGAAGATCGCATCTTTAACTATTTCTGCGCTGACGTTCAAGTGCGCGGAGAATATCCGGCATTCATTAAACGCTACTTTAAAGAACATAACATTGAGCTGGAGATTCAAGAAGGTGATTTAGAGTTAATGAAAGAAAACACGGTAGATTATATCGGTTTCAGCTACTACATGTCACGGACAGAGAAGAAAGTAAAAACAGCGGAAGAGGCAGCACAAGGAAATATCCTGTCAGGGGTAAAAAATCCGTTCCTAAAAGCGAGTGATTGGGGATGGGAGATTGACCCGATCGGGTTGCGGATTTCTTTAAACGAGCTGTATGACAGATACCAAGTTCCGCTCTTCGTCGTTGAAAACGGCTTAGGGGCGATCGATAAGGTTGAGGAAGACGGCACGATCAATGATGACTATCGTATTGATTACCTCCGTGACCACATCAAGGCAATGGCTGAAGCGATTGAAGATGGTGTGGAGCTGATGGGCTATACGAGCTGGGGCTGCATTGACCTCGTGAGCGCCTCAACGGGAGAGTTTTCCAAACGCTACGGCTTTATTTATGTCGATAAACATGACGATGGCAGCGGCACATTGGAACGCAAGAAGAAAAAATCCTTCTACTGGTATAAAGACGTCATTGCATCGAATGGTGAAATGTTATAATTGGAACAAAATAGTCCATGTGGCAAGTGTTTGAGCCGCATGGGCTTTTATTTATGTCATTTTTAAGCTTTTTTACTTTAAATTTCTATTTATTGTAGACTTATAATCTTATAATATTGAATAATGAATAGGCTATTTAATAGGATATGCAAAAGAAAGAGAATTTGAGATTATGAGATGTTAATAATAAACTTTGTTTAACTAAGGAGTTATTATGCGGAAAAATGTTAGTTGCAGCAAGAAAGTCTCGTTTAAAATAGCGGCCATTTATATTTTATTGAGTGTTATTTGGATTTTTATAACCGATTGGATATTATTTAATTTCGATATACTTGATGTTGTTTGGATAAATTCCGGAAAAGGAAGTCTTTTTGTTATTGCGACAGGGTTCTTATTATATAAATTAATTCAAAGAAATATGAAAGGCATAGAAGATAGTGAACGGCAGTTAAATAGTCTTATTGAAAATAATACAGATGCAATCGTCCGTTTAGATTTAATGGGCAATATTGTATCTGCTAATGAAGCAACGGAAAAAATTACAGGATATAGTAAAGAAGAGCTGACTGGAACATCGTTTAAAGACATTGTAGTCAAGGAAGATTTGGATAGAATTTTAAAGCATTTTTTGAAAGTAATAAAAGGGAAGTCCACAATAATAGAAGTCGGAAGTATTCGAAAAGATGGACAATGTATAATATTAGATGTAAAGAGTGTACCAATTAGGCTGGATGATAAAATGGTAGGAATTTTTGTGATTGCCAGGGATATCACAGAATTGAAGGAAAAAGAGGAACTTATAAGGAAATCTGAAAAACTTTCTATTGTAGGTGAATTGGCTTCTGCTATAGCGCATGAGGTGCGAAACCCGCTAACATCTCTAAAAGGTTTTCTCCAATTATTTCAAAATAGTACTAAAGAGGAAAAGGATAAAAAGTATTATGACATTATGTTATCAGAAATAGAGCGTATAAATTCAATTGTCAGCGAATTTATGATACTTTCCAAGCCGCAGGTTATTAACTATCAAGACAAGAATATTACCTCTTTATTAGAAGATGTAATAACATTACTTGAAACAATAGCTATTATGAAAAATATAGAAGTGACAAGAGAGTTTGAAGCCAATATTCCTCTCATCAAATGTGAAGGGAATCAAATAAAGCAAGTATTTATAAATATTTTTAAGAACGCAATAGAAGCTGTTCCGAATAACGGGAAAATTGATGTTAAGATTAAACAATTGAAAGAAGATAAAGTGCTGATTCGTTTTATTGATAATGGGCGTGGTATTCCAAGTGATTTAATACCTAAGTTAGGTGAACCATTTTACACAACAAAGGAGAAAGGAACAGGTTTGGGTTTAATGGTCAGTTATAAAATTGTCGAAGAGCATCGAGGAAGCATAAATATAAAAAGTGAGATTGATAAGGGAACAACAGTTGATATTGTATTTCCAGTTTCAATGAATGAAAAATAACTGCACGTCGCAGGTTTGACGGGATTCAAATACATAAAAGAAGAAAAAGAAGTAAAGTGAATGTGATCCCTTTGGCGCGGCAGCCAAGGGGATTATTTTTATACAGGTTCAACAGAGCGGGTCTCCTACTGAAAACAATAGTAGAAATCTCTTTTTCACCTGAAAAGGATGAATCTACGCGCAAGTAGGATAGCACTCTGTTGAAAAATGTTTCACTTCAACGTACGACCCGAAAATATATGTTTTGAAATGAAAAAAGATGGTATGATTTTATGGGGGAAATGAATCCCTCTTGTTCGAGTTTTTTTCGATGAGCTTGGAGGGAGTAAGAATAAATGATTTTTTTATTGTTATGTTTATGTGCAGGAGCCTTTTTCATCGGATTGATCCAAAAATATATCTTCGGGATAAAAGACCCGGATATCAAGGAGCTTTGGCTGGAGCTGGATAAAGAAGAATGGTATCAGGAATTGCTGCAAAATCCGAACATGGAGAAGAATATTGTCTATCATAAAGAACATGGTTTATTGAACGATCCGTACTATGTCCGCAAAATCATCAATAAGGAAGAGCATAGAAAAGGCTTTATCCACTATGTGAGTGAGAAAGGTTAGAAAGGAATCATGGTTATATGATGAAAAGTAAGGAAGTTCTCGTGAAATTTTCGACCTACAGCTTGGTCGGTTGTGTCAGCGTCCTTTTTTATTTTACGGCTGTTTTTATTCTTGTCGAGTTTTTCCGCCAAGAACCGGTTTTAAGCTCAGCAATAGCGTTTATCCTCATGACCATCATTTCTTATTTTTTGAATAAAAGGTTCACCTTTAACGGAGATTCATCAAGAAGAACGTTCATGAAATATATAGCTGTTTCAAGTCTTGGTTTTGTATTGAACAGTACAATCATGTATGTCATTGTACATATCTATTCTTTCCATTATTCAGTGGGAGAGATTGTCACGACCCTCGTGATTCCGATTATTAACTTCATTTTGAATAATTATTGGACGTTTAAAGAGGATTAAAAATCATAAATCAGGATCATTGAATGGATATTAATGATATGAGTGGTATATATACGTTGTCGGTATTGATGAAGGAAGAAGTTGATTCACATCCACCTAAAAGCAGCATAGAGTATAGTAATATTTCAAGGAGACGGAGGAATCGATTGTGCCTGTTTCTGTTGTGTTTAATCAAATCAATGTGATCAATATATCTGTAAACTCCATTATTGCTTCAGGGCAGAATAGCCAGCCGGATTGGAGTACACAAGGGAAAGTTAACGCTGGTAACGGCTTTTACTTAAATTCGGCTGTCCTGGGCTGTACTAATGTTATTAATGATCAAGATTTATGTGACACCCCAGTAAGCAACCCGCAAGGCATTAACTCTCAACCAGTTTCTCAAGTGTGAGGAAAAAGCAGATGAAACAAAACGAAACGCTATCCATTCATTTTTCAAATATGAATATTTCTTCCATGACTTCTAACTCAGGAATCTTCACAGGAGAAAATTCACAATCTAATTGGCAAATAAGTTTAAAAAGCAACACAGGATTTGGCAAAATGATTGGTTCGCATCATATAGCGGTACAAAATATTAATATCGTAAATGATAACGATGTCATGGATTCAGATTTTACCCAGAAGCAGGATTCTTTAAATCAGTCTGTGATCCAAAGCTAAGATAAGGCACATTAAAGTTGCCTTTGCAGCGGAAAGACATTCACTTTCAGTCAGTTTTGTACGGATATATTCATTCAAGTAAGAGCAGAGAAAACCACCTTTTTTTACAGGTGGTTTTTTATTTCGAGCGAAAAAATCAGTTGATGTGTAAGGGACATCCTCGGCTTATGGAATTTTTCGCAAGTTGAAGGGACGGTAAAACGGGGTATATTTTCCGATTCCTGCAATAGTTATAGTAATAGTAGACAAAAGTTCAAAAACGCGTGATGGATTGAGTAAAAAATACTAAACTTGAATTTCATCGATGAGCGTGAGGTGGTAAAGGAAGTTGGCGAAAATTCAATTCCATTCAATTAACGTAAATATGATCCAGAACAGCTCAGGCTTATTTTACGGCGTTAATCTTCAATCTAAGTGGAAGAATAAAGGCCGTATTTCAGACGGTTTTGGAAGAGTGAACGGTCATTCAAATAAAATTTTAAATAATACTTCCATCGTAAAGGGGTCAGGAAAAGTTAGTCCGTGAGTAAAGAAGGAGTGTGTGTGATCTAATCACTATGGGAAGCATTTTCTCCTTTAATGATAGGCTTCTTAGCGCTATCTGTTTGATCATCAAGTAGGACAAGGTGGGCATTATAGGATGTTTGATTGTTTTTTCCATTGATCACTCCAAAACCACAATTGCTGCTGGTAATAGTAGTCTCCCAATAAAACTGATGATTTCTTCCGATAAAAACCCCTCCATTGTTTTCAATCGCATGTACAGTCAGATTTTCAAAGAGAATTTGAGGAGAACGCAGATGTATTTTCATAATTCCTCCTTGTAGTTACGAATGACCATAAAAGTTACGTTTTTCAGTTTCTATGTACATTTATTGTATGTGGCAAATCAGTCATAAGTGTTAAATCTGATAAAGGATGAAACAGTATGCAATTGGATGAAAAGACGCTAATGGAAATGCTCATAAATATGGAAAAAAGACTCGAAAATTTGGAAAAAAATATTAATAATCCATCCGAAAAGACCGTGAAAAATTCTTTCTATTTAAATATAAAGAATATTGAAACATTGAAGTTGGAGGAACTGTCCTACCATTTGGATACACTCGATGTAAAGGAACTTAGCGGAATGCTGAACATAGGTCATACCTTTTCTCCGGAAGTTAACCAAAACGAGCTGGAGAATAAATTGAAAATTCCTCCTGCTTCATCAGTGAAAAAAAATCCGACTTCATTAGGGGAACAAGAGGAAGAGCCGGCTGATGAATTAGGCGGGAAGAGTAAAAAACATCGTGAAGCTAAAAATATAGAAGAGAATCCTTCAGATATTGTGGTGAAGTTCAACGGGAAGAGTATCCCTTTCAAGTTAATCAATATACAAGCCAGTAGAAAGCCTGAGAAGTCCTTACCTTCGACCTTTACTATTGGGGATATTAATATTGGGACTATTGAAGATGCCTCATGCGTAAACTTCGGCAATAATTTCCCGACAGATTTTAAAAGCCACAAAAAGCACAATCAGGGATTTGGCAACATTTTAGGCAATCATAATGATATTCATGATATTCTGTCATGGTTAGAGGAAAGGGATATCACAGAAGTATTTAGCCAGGGACAGAATGAACATCCCCCCGAATGGTTGGACATGCTGATAAAAGGACAAGAGGAAGACAAGGGAGGAAGCTGAAGCAGAAGGAGGGTATCCCATAAATCCTGAGTAGTTGCCGGTAAGTGGTGACGACCGGTGACAGGCACTCGGTATAAAGGAACGAAGACTAAGAACGCAATGTCTTCACTAGTACATCCCGTGTGCCGGAAACCCCTTACTGATGGAAGCTTTCTTTATATTTTTTCTATAATAATTTGTTTAGCTGTTTTAAGATAGCGCTTAACTTCATTCAACACATTTTCGTCATTTGCATATGCTCCTATTTGGATACCATCAACAATCACCCGATGTATATCTTCCGTAACTTTTTTTGTTAAATTAAATGCTTGTGCTAAACCATTTACATGCCCTCGTGCAACTTTATCGCGCCAGTTTGGATCTGCTAGTTTAACAGCATCGTTATTATTGTCAACAAACCCATTCTCCGTTAAAATAGCACTCATTTTTGTTTCACGTAATACATGAAAATTTGCTTTCTTTTGGCCGCGATCCAAAAGTCCATTTACCTTCATAATTTCTTGATGCATAATATTTTGGTATGCTGCTGTTATTGAAGAATCAGATAAGCTGTCATGTTAATTCATATCCTTGGACTTGCCCATTATATGAATTAACATGAATCGAAAGAAAATAATCTGCTTCCCAACTATTGGCTTCATCAGTACGTTCATTTAATGTTCGATAAACATCTGTTGTTCGACTCATTTTGATATCAACATTTTCATATTCATTAATGAGAATGTTTCGAATACGAAGTGCAATATCTAAAACAACATCCTTTTCCTTTAAATTATTTCCTATTGCCCAACTATCAGATCCTCCATGCCCTGGATCTAAATACAATTTAAACATCATATGTCACCTCCTTATACTATACAAGTATTCATAAACTATTAACTTTGTATAGGTTGTTTCCTATAGAACGGGATAACATGAACGGATAATTTTATAGATTTAAAGTATCCTTTTGAAGTGTTGCCATATGTCAATTACTCTATGGGTAACAAAATAGGAGTGGGATTATAAAAACTCCTGAACCACCGTATTGCGCAGTGATTTTTGCTTCACAGTGAACCATGTAATTTTAGGGTATTACTAATAGTAGCCATTAACCTTAGTAAGGAGGAGTATAGATTTGACAGTCCCTACCATTTTAATACCTGGAATACAAGGCACGAAACTTGTTAATTCGAACACAATAAATTTCGATATAATATGGTCAGCTGTCCAAAACAAATATGAAACGATCTATGACCTGGCTTTGAAGCAGGATAGTCGTTTTGAAGTGATGCCGAAATCGATCATAGAGCGGAGTGATGTAGAGGATTTGGCCTATCGGGAAGCAGTATACGTTTTGGAACACAAGACAAAAATGCCGATTTATATTTTTGGCTATGACTGGAGAAAATCCTCAGCAGAAACAGCCAAGCGCTTAGCTGACTATATTGAATATCTTAAGGAGAAGCTTTCCGTAAAAACTTTTAACTTCATTGCGCACAGCATGGGTGCAATGGTGTTCAGCTGCTATTTGAAGAATTTACAAGGGAATTATGATGTCATCGACCATGCCGTATTGGCAACTTGTCCTTTTGAAGGTTCCGTCAGGGCTATGATTTCTCTAGCTGTAGGAGAGGGAGGTTTCCGTTTCCCGATGTTCAATTCTAATGATGAATTCCGAAAGATTGCCCGTACGTTTCCTTCAGTTTATGAGATGTGTCCCACCTATAAGGATGCAGTTGTATTCGAAAGAGGGCCAAGTTTTGATTTATTCAATCCTGACCATTGGCAATCCAACATCGGCGATGATGACAGGGGATTGTTCCTTGATAGGCTCAGCCAGATGAAAACATTCCGAGATAGGAAAAATCCAGTGATGTTGAATTTAAGGAATCTTCCGGAAGAGGTCAGGAAAAGGTTTCTAATTATTGCCGGTGAGGGTGAAGAAACGAAAAAGAAAGTCATTGTCCAGCCTCAAAGCCCGGATGGTCGGGCAAGAAATTTCTTTAATTTTGATTCCCTTGATGCAGATGGCGATGGAGATGGGGCAGTTCCGCTAGAAAGTGCGGCCATCTATAAGGATGTCATTTTAACGCTGGCAGTAAAGAGGAAGTGGAATAACCTAGACATGCATGCTCTTCTCTTGAGCGACGGAAGAGTCCAAACCCTAATCACGCGTTTTTTTCTAAATAAAACGTTAGGGAACTCTGTTGGTTCTCCCTGGTGGTCCATACTTGACGGTTCAGTAAGACAATTAAAATAAAGGTATTCGGCAAGGAGAGCTTGTTTATATAAAAAAAGGCTGAATCAAACCAATCGAATAGGATAAACAAAAAGGCCAATTATGGTCTTTTTTTGTTGTTGAAAATTAGTAATAAAATGTAAACAGAGCCTTCTGAAAAAATGGAAAAATATAAAATGAAACTCCCCCTATCTCGTCTTTTTAACTATTTAATAATAAAAACGAAGGCTTTGTACGACCTTCATCCGCAAATTAATAAAAATATTTTAAATAAAACTATATTCTAAATGAAAATTAATAAAAAATGATCGTCTGTAGGATGAAATAATAGATTGTCTTCTATTTCACCATCGTCCGGATCAAGGCTGTGTAAGATGTAAAAATTTATTGCAGTTAGCTCATTTTTTTTGCACCTTTATGCAAATTTCTCAAACAAGATGCCAAATATTTTGGCGTTTTTATGTAAAATTACGTGAATCTTCCTTTCTGTTGTAGATGGCATGAAAGTTGCATAATAAGTTAATTGAGAATCAATTGAAAATCAATTATGGGGGGAAACAACGATGGTGAGAAATGGAACAGAACGTGTTAAACGAGGGATGGCAGAAATGCAAAAAGGCGGAGTCATTATGGACGTCGTCAATGCAGAACAAGCAAAGATTGCAGAAGCGGCAGGAGCGGTAGCTGTTATGGCGCTAGAGCGTGTTCCTGCTGACATTCGTGCAGCAGGCGGCGTTGCTCGTATGGCAGATCCTACAATTGTAGAAGAAGTCATCAAGGCAGTGTCCATTCCTGTTATGGCGAAAGCGCGTATCGGCCATATTGTAGAAGCTCGTGTTTTAGAATCGCTTGGTGTGGATTATATTGATGAAAGTGAAGTGTTAACGCCGGCCGATGAGGAGTTTCATTTAAATAAAAGTACATTCACGGTTCCGTTTGTTTGTGGCTGTCGTGATTTAGGAGAAGCTGCTCGCCGTATTGGTGAAGGTGCTTCTATGCTGAGGACAAAAGGTGAACCGGGCACAGGAAATATTGTGGAAGCTGTTCGCCATATGCGCAAAGTCAATGCACAGGTGCGTAAAGTAGTGGGGATGAACGAAGACGAACTGATGACAGAAGCGAAACTTTTAGGAGCGCCTTATGAATTATTACTTCAAATTAAAAGAGAAGGCCGTTTACCAGTAGTCAACTTTGCAGCAGGCGGCGTAGCAACACCAGCTGATGCTGCACTTATGATGCAATTAGGCGCAGACGGTGTTTTCGTTGGATCTGGCATCTTTAAATCAGAAAACCCAGAAAAATTTGCCCGTGCCATTGTAGAAGCAACGACTCATTTTGAAGATTATGAGTTGATTGCCCAGCTTTCAAAAGGTTTAGGAACAGCGATGAAAGGAATAGAGATTTCAACAATCTTGCCGGAACATCGTATGCAGGAACGCGGATGGTAAAATCTTCATCCGGTCTAAATGCAAAATAGGGTGATTCGTAAAGGAATGAAAATCTAAATACTCATTCTCTTGAATACACGTTGTTGTTTATGCTTAATACATATTTTTTAGGTTGATCGTATTAGCATATCAAGTTCTATTTGCTTTTCCAGTTATATTGAAATGAAAAAATGGAAGGAGATTTATGATGCCTAAATACACAATCGTTGATAAAGAAACTTGCATTGCATGCGGTGCATGTGGCGCAACGGCACCAGATCTATATGATTATGACGATGAAGGGGTGGCATTTGTCCTATTAGATGATAATCAAGGCGTGGTTGAAGTGCCGGAAGAATTAGAAGAAGATATGATGGATGCATTCGAAGGATGCCCAACGGATTCTATACGTGTAGCTGATGAAAAGTTTGACGGAGATTCTAACAAATTTCAATAATATAAAACAGTTTTGTAAACGCTTACTGATTGGTGAGGGCTGTAAAGTAATCAGTTAGTTTTTGAAAGGAGATGAAGGGGCATGCAGATGTTGAATACTGTAATTGTTACAGGATATGCAAAAGCTCCACAGGGAACTTCCATGTATGAAATGTATAAGCATGCGGGAATTGTACTGGAAGTGGATTTGAAAGAACATAAAATTGTCGGCGCCGAATTCACATTCGTAGCAGAGTTAACCAAAAATTATTTTCAAAAACTGCTGATAGGCTACTGTCTCAAAGATGGGGTGGAGCCGTTGATTGAACGCATTCAAAGCTTTTACTTTGCTCCTTCCCAGCAAGCTATTATTGTAGCTCTTCAAGCCGCCGTCCAGCGTTATTGGGACAATGTGAATCAAAAGGGTGTAGATGTAAAAACAAATTCTCAAAAACAAAGGGTTGGTATTATTTAAATTACATTATAAACTTGAATAAAAGAGGCTATACAGGATGTCCTCGTTTAAATTTTATTTGTACTAGAACCTTTATGATTTAACAGATAGGTTATTTCCCTTTGTTGAAAAAGCATCTGCTCAAGTGAAGCAGATGCTTTTTTGGTGGATTATTTCTTTCATCATTATCCATTAAAACTACTTCATTACGATTCAATGATTGTATGAAGGTAGCGAGTTTTTATAATATACGTTAAGGTAATAAAAAGGTAGATTCCCAGTGTAATACTTGTGATTACGATAGATGTGGTGGAAATGACACCAATTAAAATGGAAATCAAAGCGATGATGGCAAACCAGGTTGTATAAGGAAACCATTTAACATGATAGCCTGAAACGGCTGGCTGCGATTTCCGCGATTTGAGATGGGCAAAGGCAATAATCAGCCATATGAATAGAACCGTATAGCCTAATGAACCCATGAGATAATCAAATGTTTTGCTTCCTGCAAATAAAGAGATTAACACACCTATATATAAAGAAGATGTACACATTAAAATTGAATAAACAGGCACTTTCTTTTCTGATAATCTGGAAAAAATTTGCGGAACCCGTCCGTCCACAGCCTGGGTATACAGCACACGTGATGAACCGTATAAGCCAGAGTTCATCGATGAGATAATCGCCAGTAAAATAACAGCATTCATAATATGATCGGCTCCTGGAATGCCTATCATTTTAAACACTAAAACGAACGGACTTTCTTGAACCGCATTTACTTGATTCCATGGAATTAAACTAACGATGATAAAGAAAGGAAAAAGGTAAAAAGCGATAATTCGTGTTAATGTACTGCGAACTGCTTTTGGCACCACTTTCTCGGGATCTTTCGTCTCTGCCAATGTTACGCCAATAATTTCTGTTCCTCCATAAGAGTAAATCACAACAAGCATTGCTGTAATTAATCCGCCCGGCCCTTGAGGAAAGAATCCGCCATGCTCAGTTAAGTTGGAAAGGCCGGGAGCCGAATGTTGGCCAAACGATATAAATAATAACAGTAAACCAGCCAAGATAAAAATGATGATGACACTAATTTTTATTAAAGCAAGCCAGTATTCTGTTTCTGCAAAAATTCTAACCGACAGCAGATTGACGATGGTAACTAAAGCTGAAACCGATAAAGCCAGCATCCAAATCGGATAGTCAGGAAACCAATATTGAAGGAAAATCGCAGCAACTACCGCTTCGGCTGCAATATTTAACACCCACATCTTCCAATAAATCCAATCGAGAAAATAAGCTGGAAAATGTCCCAATGTCGACTGGACAAGATCGCGGAAAGTCCTCGCCTTACTATTGCGCACAGCCATTTCAGCCAATCCCTGCATAATAAATAATAAAATAATCCCGCCAATCAGATAGGCGATCACAACGGAAGGCCCTGCCATATCAATGGCTGAACTGCTTCCTTTAAATAATCCGGCACCAATGCTTCCCCCTAAAGCCATCATCATGATATGGCGCGAAGTCATCGTCCGCTGCAAACTCTGGTTGTCTTGTCCCATAAATCTACCTCCACTAATAAATAAAAAAGCTTTCATCCACAGGATGCTTACCTCCTGTTGGGTAAAAAATAAAAAAAGGCTTATCGTCTTTTACCTCATCATGAAATGAGAAAAGAGACGATAAGCCTTTAGCTAACCGCGGTACCACTCTTGTTGATTCTGTTGAACCCTGCTTTCAAACCTTTTAACGGGGGTTAATCGTCAAGACATAGGGAATTCTTATTTATTCCTTCTGCAATGAAGCTCCAGGGCGAGTTCAAAGTGATCATAGACTGCGTCGCACCAACCCGCAGCTCTCTGCTCTATCAATCAGCTTTTACTACTCCCATTCTTTGCTTTTATATAATTTAAATATATCGGATAGTTCTAAAATAATAAATATTAATATAAATGCTGGATTTTTTTATGTCAAGAGTTTTTTGTGATTATTCTCTCTTCTGTTTGTATGATTCCAGCGTTAATTTTCCATAATCAGCGTTTAAAAGTATTCCTCTCTTTTTTGTTTCTTATCATGGTAGAATGTAAAAGCGGAAGCCAGGTTAAAGTTTGGTATGGTTGTTAACTTAAACGGGGGTCTAGCTGCTTTTGCCTGGACTTATATGGTAGAGTAGTTTTTAACGGATACTTTCTGACCATGCCGTTGAAGAGTAACAGGAGTTGCGTGGATCAACAAGTTTCCGTTTAGAGAACAATAAAGTAAGGAGAAAGAAATGAATAATTATAAATTGGTCATCCAGTATGACGGCGGGCGTTATAAGGGCTGGCAGCGGCTCGGTAATAGTGACAATACGATTCAAGGAAAAATCGAAAATGTATTATCAGAAATGGTAGGAAGAAAAATTGAGATTATTGGAAGCAGCAGAACGGATGCGGGTGTTCATGCTCTTGCTCAAGTAGCCAATTTTAAAATCAGTGAGAATTTCACCGAATCTGAAGTGATGAATTATTTGAATCGATATTTACCCCATGATATCAGCGTTGTGGACGTTACGTTAGTCCACGAACGCTTTCATGCCCGATATAATGCCAAGGATAAAACGTATGTGTATAAAATTTGGAACAAAGAATACACAAATCCTTTTATGCGAAAGTACAGCATGCATGTAGAGAAAACACTGAATACCGCAGAAATGAAAAAAGCATGTCAACATTTTATAGGTGAATATGATTTTACCGCTTTTTCAAATGCCAAATCAAAGAAAAAGTCCATGGTGCGTAAAATATATTCTCTCGATATAGACGAAAATGAGGGCTTCATCCAAATTAGAGTAAAAGGTAATGGATTTCTTTATAATATGGTGAGAAAAATTGTCGGAACGTTGATAAAAGTAGGGTTGGGTGAACTAGAAGCTGAATCCATTCCAAAAATCATCCAATCAAAAGAACGTGACCAGGCCGGTTTCGCAGAAGCAGGCGGGCTGCACTTGGAAAAGATTGATTTCTAGACAAATAGGGGTGGACGCACTTTATCAGGATGCTGTACCAAACACAATGCAGTAACACAATTATGCTATTAAAAGCCGTTAGATTCATTGTGAGCCTAATGGCTTTTTCATGCAATCATAATAACAGAAACGCATACATCCTCAGGAAGGAGAGGGGCATTTGAATATAACACTCAATCAAAAAATCATTAAAGACCTATGCGGCACAGTCTCCTTCAAAAGAGGTGACGCTTTTTACCGCGCCAATAAAGTAACATTTGAACGTTACAGCTCCGATGTTTGTCATGCGACGGTTACAGGAACGGAAGATTTCCAGGTCATCATCGAAAAGGATGGGAATGGGGGCTTCCGAACGGCATGCAGTTGTCCGACGCTCGCTTCCTTTCAAAAGGATTGCCAGCATATTGCGGCTGTTTTGCTGTCTATTTACGAACATCAGCGTCAAGGAACAGTTCCTGTTTCCCAAAACGAATGCCAGTCGGATTCTTCAACAAATCAAAGGCTTACAGAAGGTTTGCTGACTCTTTTCGATCATCGGCCTGTAAGGTCAAGCGGCCATCAGCTTCACTTTGAAAACAGACAAGTACTGGATGCAGTGTTTACGTGTAAACCAGTCAACATTGGACAAGAACGAAACATGTTTGGAATAGAAATTAAAATTGGACCGGCCCGTGTGCAACATATAAGAGATTTTTTGGAGCGGGTGAAAGAAGGGAATCCAAGCAAGCTTTCTGTTTCATTTACGTACGATCCAAGCCTCCATTGTTTTCAAAAAGAGACCGATGCCGTCATTCAGCAGCTTATTCAAGTGAGCGGTGATGAAAAGGTGTACATAGGCGAATTACCGGCGAAATCAGGTGATCTAGGATATGACCATCTATTACTAATTCCCCCATCTTCTTTTGAAAAGCTTATTCCTTTATTGGCAAAAGCTGAGGCAAAGCTGGAGGTTGACGGAAATAGATATAATGGTCTTCACATATCCGATGAATCGCTTCCTTTACGGTTTATTTTTGCACAAGTCAAAGGATTTCAGCTGACGATTGACGGACTGGAACATGTGAGGGTAATGGATTCATACAGTTATGTTTTGTCTCAAGGAAAACTAGTGACGCTGAAAAGGGAGGACTGTCAACGCCTGTCAGAGCTAAAACAGATGCTGGAGGCTTCGGGAACCAATCAAATTTTGATTCCTCCGGCGCAAATAGGCTATTTCATGGAAAAAGTGGTGCCGGGCCTGAAAAAGATTGGGGATGTTCAACTGTCTGGAGAGATTGCGGAGAAATTTATGAAGACGCCGCTGGTTGCCAAGTTATATTTGGATCGAGTGAACAATCGCCTGCTCGCAGGTCTTGAGTTTCATTATGAAAATATCGTTATGAACCCATTGGAAAGCCGTGAATCCCAAATAGGCTCGGTCGTGATTAGGGATACAGAAAAAGAAGATGAAATTTTAAAACTGATGGAGGACAGTTCATTTGCCAAGACGGACGGCGGTTATTTCTTGCATAATGAAAAGTTGGAATATGAGTTTTTGTATCATGTGGTTCCGAATCTTCAAAAGCTTGTCCAAATCTATGCAACAACGGCCGTGAGAAATCGGATTTTTAGAGAGAATGCTCGTCCGAAAATCAGGGTGAAGGTCAAAAAAGAACGGACCAATTGGCTCGAATTCAAATTTGAAATGGATGGTATTGCTGACAAACATATACGCGAGGTTCTATTGGCTTTAGAAGAAAAAAGGAAGTATTATCGCTTGCGGAACGGATCGCTGCTTTCTTTGGAAACAAGGGAATTTGAAGAAATCAATCGTTTTTTGAATGCAGCTCCGGTCCGGAAAGAAGAATTAGAAAACGGTATAGATGTTCCTATCGTCAAGGGGCTTCAGCTTTTGGATTCACTGGATGACAGCCAGGCATTCACATTAGAAGAATCATTCTGTCGGTTTCTGGAAATCATCCGTAATCCCAGCAGCTTGGACATCGATGTACCGAACAGGTTGGAACCGCTATTAAGGGACTATCAAAAATGCGGCTACAAATGGATGAAAACACTTGCAAGCTATGGATTTGGAGGCATTCTTGCAGATGATATGGGGCTGGGAAAAACGCTGCAAAGCATCACGTTCATCCTTTCAGAGCTTTCTAATATCCGTCAAAAGAAGCTTCCGGTTCTTATTGTTTGTCCGTCATCTTTGACGTATAACTGGCTTAGTGAAATGATGAAATTTGCTTCAGATGTCCAAGCTGTTGTCGTGGACGGCAATAAAACAGAGCGGTTAAGAATACAGAAGGATGCAATGAATCAGGATGTTGTCATTACTTCCTATCCGTTATTACTGAAAGACATAAAGTGGTTTGAGAAACAAGCCTTTCACACAGTGTTTTTTGATGAGGCCCAAGCTTTTAAAAATCCTATGACACAAACAGCCAAAGCGGCAAAGAAGATACAGGCGAACCATCGCTTCGCCCTTACCGGTACACCGGTGGAGAATTCGTTGGAGGAGCTGTGGTCCCTTTTTAACGTGGTCTTTCCTGAACTATTCGGAGGGTTAAAGGAATACAGTCACCTTTCAAGAAAAGCGATTGCCCGGAGAATCCAGCCCTTTTTGCTTCGCAGGCTGAAAGAGGAAGTATTATCAGAGCTTCCTGCTAAAATCGAGTCCATGAAATCGGTGGAACTGCTTCCCGATCAGAAAAAGCTGTATGCCGCCTATTTGGCGAAACTAAGAGAGGACACATTGAAGCATCTGGACAAGGATACACTTCGGAAAAATCGCATCAAAATCCTGGCGGGTTTGACTCGCCTGCGACAGATTTGCTGTCACCCGACCTTGTTTGTGGATGGCTATAAAGGCAGTTCAGCAAAATTTGAACAGCTGCTGCAAATTGTAGAAGAATCCAAGCTTTCTGGAAGGAGGATGCTGGTTTTTTCCCAGTTTACGAAAATGCTTGAGCTTATAGGCAGGGAGTTGGCCATTCAGGGACTGCCATTTTTCTATCTGGATGGACAAACTCCTTCAGAAGAACGAGTGGAAATTTGCACTCGATTCAATGCAGGTGAACGGGATTTATTCCTCATCTCCTTGAAAGCGGGCGGTACTGGTCTCAATCTGACGGGTGCCGATACCGTGGTCCTTTATGATATGTGGTGGAATCCTGCTGTGGAGGAGCAGGCGGCTGACCGTGCACACCGCATGGGCCAAACAAATGCAGTCCAGGTCATCAAGCTAGTTGCCCGCGGCACAATCGAAGAAAAAATGAATGAATTGCAAGAGAAAAAGAGGCATCTGATTGAAGAAGTCATCGACTCCGAGAAGAAAGCGTCAACTGCTCTGACGGAAGAGGACATTCGGGAGATATTGATGATTTAGAAGGGATCAGGTACTAAATTTAAAATAAAATCCGATTTGCCCGGCATTTCAAGTATAATGAACGATAGTCAGATTTTGCATATGATACTTCATTGTGAGAATCCTATATAGAAGTCGGATAATACAAAAAGAGTGAGGTCCATACATGAGTAAAAGAAGTTTTGAGGATTTTAATGTAAGTGATGAAATAAGAAGAGCGCTTGCTGTGTTAAAATACGAAACTCCCACAGAAGTTCAAAGTGAAGTTATACCGAAAGCGATGGAAAATCAAGATCTTGTCGTAAAATCTCAAACAGGAAGCGGAAAGACCGCATCCTTTGGTATACCTGTTTGTGAAATGATGGAATGGGAGGAAAGAAAGCCGCAGGCATTAATTCTTACACCAACTCGGGAGCTAGCTGTTCAAGTCCGAGAAGATATCACAAATATTGGAAGGTTCAAGCGGATTAAAGCGATGGCTGTTTACGGAAAAGAACCTTTTGCGAAACAAAAAGAAGAATTGAAACAAAAAACTCATGTAGTCGTCGGTACACCTGGCCGTGTGAAGGACCATATCGAAAGAGGAACCCTCGCTTTAGACCAAATCAAGTACCTCATTATCGATGAAGCGGATGAAATGCTGAATATGGGGTTTATCGACGAAGTAGAAGCGATCATAAAAGAACTCCCTTCAAACAGAGTAACGATGGTCTTTTCAGCTACATTGCCTAAAGATGTTGAAAATCTCTGCCATGAATATATGAACAGCCCCATTCATATCGAGATTGATTCTGCCGGTATCGCGACCAATACAATTGACCATCGTTTAATCGAAGTGAAAGAGGAAGGAAAGCTTTCACTTCTTAAAGATGTGACCGTTGTTGAAAATCCAGACAGCTGCATCATCTTTTGCAGAACGAAAGAACATGTCGATACCGTGTTTGCTGAATTGGAAGAATCCCGCTATTCGTGCGAAAGGCTTCATGGAGGATTAGAACAAGAAGAGCGGTTTGCCGTTATGGATGGTTTCAAAATGGGGAATTTTCGTTATCTTGTAGCCACAGATGTAGCTGCGAGAGGAATTGATATTGATAATGTGACACTTGTCATCAACTATGACGTTCCGATGGAAAAAGAGAGCTATGTCCACCGCACAGGAAGAACCGGGCGTGCTGGCAATAAAGGAAAGGCGATTACGTTTGTGACATCCTATGAAGAGAAATTTATTAAAGCAATCGAAAGATACATTGGCTTTGAGATTTCTGCAATGGAAGCTCCGCGTCATCAGGAAGTTGTCATAAGAAGAGACGCTTTTGAAGAAAAAATGAGCGGGCGCCGGGTCGTCAGAAACAATAAAACCGCCCGCATCAACAAAGATATCACGAAACTCCATTTTAACGGTGGAAAAAAGAAAAAGCTTCGAGCAGTCGATTTCGTTGGAACAATTGCAAAAATTCCTGGGGTAACCGCGGATGATATTGGCATTATTACCATTCAGGATCATCTGACATATGTTGATATTCTTAATGGAAAAGGATCGCTTGTCTTGCAAGCGATGGAGAATACCACCATTAAAGGAAAGAAGCTGAAAGTCAGCAAGGCGATTAAGTAATAAAATCCTAAAAAAGACGATTATGCCAACCATAATCGTCTTTTTTAGGATGGTGACAGCACTTGTAACATAAAAAAAGAGACTGACACCCGCAAGTTCGCTTTTAGCGAACTTGCGGGGCAGCCCCCTTCCAATGCCTCCGTGGTTTGGAGGCTTGTTCACATGTTGCTGTCATGTAGAGTGAAGGTGGTTGGACATATAAGGCAGAATATACATATCTCTCTTTCATATATCATATTCCGAGCAGCGTTAAATGGTTTAAACTATTGCAGAATAATTGCTATAAAGTGGGGCAGCCCTTTTTTGAAGCGTTTAGAAGGTTGTGAAATCGTATTTATCTAGTTTGTACAATAGCTGCTTTTTATCCTAGTTACTTATGCGTTTTCTTTTAACTGAAGAATTTTTGATGTAATGTCTTTTCGATCTGTCTCTTTCAATACAGTCAAAGTTGGAGGGGCTGGGATTTGAAAACGAGTATGTGAATGAGATAGTTCGAAAAGGAACGTACCGATTTGCTCATTATGATGATTTTCTATGACAATCCAAAAGACACGGATCTCGTGGTCGGGTGTTCCCCACTTCGCTTTTTCTATCGAATTTCGAAAATGCAAGCAACCGGCAATGACAAAGTCATCTTCTCGTGTTTCAGCTGCAGAACGAAATCCATTTTTCTCAATCTCTGTCCACACCGGTGGCAGGAGTTTGTCTGCATACATCCCGTACGTTGCGTCTTCGTATTCAGGAAATAGTTTCTTCAGCTCTTCAACATTTTCATCCAGGACCTTTTTCCAATGATTTTGTAGATAATCCGATACGACTTCTCCTAATTGCTCAATCGACATATCAGGTGTAATGTTTAGTGTTGACATCTGAATCCCTCCATGTGTTTTTTTATCGTACAAATTCATCTTACAACATTAAAGCAAATTGTAAGCTTTTTAAAAATAAAAGCTGAATTAAAGGAATTTTGTTTGGTAAACTTTATAAGGTGAAAACATATATGGATTTAAAGGAGAAGGAATGAAAAATATAAGACCTGTTGATATTGCAAAGAAGCTGAATATTAGTACAAGCTCGTTAAGAGGATACGAAGCAAGGGGAATTGTTCCGCCTCCTGCACGTTCATCTGCTGGATACCGGATTTATACAGAGGAGCACATCGCCTATTTTGAATGTATCGTGGCGATGTCTTCGGGATTTGGTATGGATATTACCTCAGCCGTTTTGAAAAAGCTGCAACGAAAAGAGCTGAACGATGCCCTTTGGATCATCAATCAAGCAGAAGTATCAAATTATGAAAGCAAAAAGAGTGTGGAAAAGGTTCACTCATACATCGAGAAGGTGGCGGCTGAAATGTGTGAAGAACGAATGTACATGAAGGTTGGAGAAGTATCGGCTGAAGCCCAAGTCCTCACAACTACTCTGCGATACTGGGAAAAAGAAGGAATCATTGTATGTAAAAGACATGAAAACAATCAGTACCGTTTATTTGATCAATATCAGTTTATTAAAATCTTGTTAATGAAAAGCATGCAACATCTTATTTACTCAAATGAAACGGTAAGATTAAAACAAGCGATTAAAACCTTAGATGGACATGATTTTCAACAAGCAAAAAAGATTGCTTCCGATATTCAATCGTATTTGGACACCTGTAATCAAAAACGATTGCATGGGCTTTTCTATCTGTATCGGTTATGTAAGGTAGTTGATTTATAGTAGTGGAATGTAGAGACAGTCCTTTGCTGGATAAATGAAAATATTAAGCCAGAGAACGGTGACAGGCACTTTTAACAACGCCTCCGTGGTTTGGAGGCTTGTTCAAATGTTGCTGTCATGTAGAGTGAAGGTAGTTGTATATATAAGGCAGATTATACATCTCTCTCTTTCATATATCATATTCCAAGCAGCATTAAATGGTTTATACATATTAGGCAATCATTGTTGTAAACAGGGGGAAATATACAACTTAAAAAAGTAGAAATACTGAAAAAAATAGTAAAGATATTTAAAGTTAAAAAATCTGAAAATTCATTATAATTAGATAAATATTAAAAGTTTTTAATAAAGGTCAAGGGGGGAATTTGTATGAAAGTAAAAAGAGGAATTGCAAGATTGTTTTTAGTTATGGTGATAACAATACTTATTACTGGCTGCTCTACAAATAAGGGAGTAAGTACAGATGAAAATGGGAAGGGGAAAACACCCAAAGATGGTGGTACTTTAGTTATCGCCCGTTTGTCAGACGCCGAAAATTTGGATCACCATTTTATGTCTACGATCAATGCTGCAAGTGTTACCCATGGCAAAATTTATGAGGGGCTTGTAGGGCGAGATAAAAATGCCGAAATCAAACCTTTGTTAGCAGAAGAGTGGAAGCAGTTGGATGATACGACATGGGAATTTAAGCTTAGAAAGGGTGTATTATTCCATGATGGAACAGCGTTCACTGCTGACGCGGTGAAAGCGACATTTGATCGACTGTTAGATCCCAATGTGGGTTCTCCTAGAGCGAGTGTTTTTAAAATGATAAACGAAATTAAAGCAGTTGATGAATACACGGTTCAATTCATTTTATCGGAGCCGTTTTCACCTTTACTGTCCATTTTGGCCAGTCATGAAGCCGGTATTATCAGTCCAAAAACCATTGAGGAATATGGGAAAAATATTATCCAAGAACCAAATGGGACAGGCCCGTTTATTTTTGAATCATGGACTCCAGGAAAAGAAATTGTCTTTAATAAAAACGGAAAATATTGGGGTTCTGAACCTAAGACAGATAAAGTCGTATTTAAGATTGTTCCCGAAGAAACAACAAGAATCTCAATGCTCGAGACAGGCGAAGCCCATATAGCTGAACCTCTTTCTGTCACAGTGATGGATTCGGTGGAAGCGTCAAGAAATTCGGAGGTTTACCGCAGCGAAGGATTTGGTACAGAATATATTGGCTTTAATGTACAAAAGACACCATTTGATGATGTTCGGGTACGTAAAGCAATCGCTCATGCTGTTGAAATGGATTCCATTATTGAAGGCGTATTTAATAATATCGGAAAAAAAGCAAATTCAGCATTGGGATCAAAGGTTTTCGGATATAACGCAAATATGAAAGCCTATGAGTATAACCTGAATGAAGCAAAGAAATTGCTCGCTGAAGCAGGTTATCCAAATGGTTTTGAAACAACATTAAAAACAATGGATAGCAAAGAAAGAATCAATCTGGCAGAAGTACTTCAATCACAGCTAAAAGGGATTGGCATAAAAGTAAATATACAGGTCTTGGAGTATGGCACATTTGTAGAACAAGTAAATCGGGGCGACTCAGAAATGTTTATCCTCAGCTGGAGAAATGCAACAGGAGATGCTGATTATAATCAATATAATCTTTTCCATACGAATTCTCATGGAGCGGGAGGAAATACATTCTTTTACAGCAATAAAGAAGTAGACCGTTTAATAGAGGCTGCCCGTGCTGAAAAAGATCAAGAAAAACGTATAGATCTATACGCGAAGTCTCAAGAATTGGAAATGGAAGATGCAGTATATATTCCGGTTAGAGTTATCGAAAATATGGCTGCTGTTGCAAAAGGGGTAAAAGGTTTTTCAATAAGCCCTTCTGGCTATTTAGAAATTAATGATGTTTCGATTGATTAAGCTGCTTTCAAAAAGGGGGGCTATTCCTTTGGAGTATCCCTTTTTCTTCTTATATGACAATCTTTTCAAAGGGTGGATCGATATGAATGAGAGTTACTGGCTAAAGAATGTACGTTTAGAATGTGGATACAGAAAAGAGAATGAAAGAGTAACAGGGACAATAACAGAGCTTTTTCATTTATTAATAGCGGATGGAAAAATGGCAAAGATCATAAAAGCAGGAGAATCCATCACTAACGATTTACCTGTGAAGGATGCGTCAGGGCTGCTTCTTCTGCCGTCTTTTATTGAAAAGCATGTTCATTTGGATAAGACGTATATGGGAGAGACTTGGAGAGCTTGCAGTCCGGCTTCGAGTGTGCTTGAACGATGTGAAATTGAAAAAAAAATCCTGGCATCCATTTCAACAAATACTCGCCAACGAGCAGAAGCATTGCTGGAACAGCTATTATCATATGGATCGACTCATGTAAGAACACATGTGGACATTTATCCAGAAGTAAGACTGAAAAATTTAGAGGGAGTTCAAAAAGCGCTAGAAACGTATTCTAGTAAACTAAGTTCAGAAATTGTTGCCTTTGCCCAGCATGGCTTGCTGCGTTCTGGTACGCCGCAGATGATTAGAGAAGCGATTAGAAGCGGGGCAGGCATCGTCGGTGCAGTAGATCCTGCCACGGTAGATCATAATATTGAGGCGTCGCTCGTACAATTAATGGATTTGGCTGTTGAGGGGGATGCTGGTATCGATTTGCATTTGCATGATCCAGGCCACCTTGGGACTTTTACAATGAAACGGCTCGCCTTTCTAACGAAACAAGCTGGTTGGGAAGGGAGAGTTGCTATTAGTCATGCCTTTGGACTTGGTGATGTCTCGACTGAAGAAGCGTTCGAAACGGCAGAGATGTTAAGAGAATCAGGTATTTCGATAGTGACCAGTCTTCCGGTCGGCCGGACCATTCCTCCCATTAAACTTTTGGATGAATGTGGAGTAGAAGTGGCGGTAGGAAACGATAATATCTTTGATTCATGGTGGCCTACAGGAAATGGCGATGTTCTAGAAAGAGCGGGGCGCCTAGTCGAACGTTATAGGTGGACGGATGAATTTTCACTCTCGCAAACACTTAAATATATTACAGGCGGTAAAACACCATTAGACAAAGAGGGAAGCCGGGTCTGGCCAAAAGCTGGAGATGCAGCAAACATGGTTTTAGTTGATGCCAGCTGTTCTGCAGAAGCCATTGCAAGACGCTCAAAACGTCAAGCCGTATTTTACAAGGGAAACTTAGCCTACGGAAAATTAAGCGAATATCCTCAGACAACATAGTTTTTGTACTAAGGTAGTTTTGAGGGGCTAACAAAGGAATCAGAGCGACTGGCTCCGGTTCCTTTGTTATTTGATCAGTGGCAGGAATATTCACTTTCTTTGAAGAGTCATCATCAACTAGCAATTCGTTTCGTTCCAAAGAAAATTCCCTCTAGAATATTTGGCATGGCCGTTCTTTGGTCATGTCGAATTTTCTAAATCGATCTATATAGAAAGGATTTATAAATGAAATAGATGAAACAGATTAAGCCTGATATAGCAAAACTAATCCAAATGGCCATAAGATTTTCCACTACTGGTAAAGAAGCATATCCTGCTGTTGCTCCAATTAAAGATGCAAAAGGAATGATGGAAGGCAGCGTTTTTTTGCCAAGAATGACGTAAACCATTGGAACAATCATCGAAACGTAAATATTCCCAAAGAAAAACAATAACTCGAGAGGATTTGGAGTGAGAATACTTACGATGGCTAGTAAAAGTACGCATATCATTCCGGAAAGAATGTATGTGTAGTTCCATTTTTCTTTATTCGTTAAAGTGCGAACCAACTCCAGCATATTCTTAACAATTAATGTTGTGGTAGCATGTAATTCTGCACTAATCGCAGATGAAATTGCACTGAAGCAAAAGAGAATAAACAAAATAATAAGTATCGTCGATTGAATTTTATCGACTAATTCAAAGAGCAAAGAATAAATCGTATTATAGCTTCTTCCAAAAATAATAATCATCAATAAAGAGGATAATGCGAGCGGGATGGTTGCCCATATTAACCCAGCTAAAGTAAAGGTCATTCGTACTTTTTCTTTTTGGATGATAAAAACCCGCTGCCAAGTTGCGCGGTCAATGATCACTTGTCCAAAGCCAATTAATATGGCAGTAAAAATAAACCAGAACGCATCCGTATTTTTTATGTACAATAAATAGGGGTGGTAGAGCTTAATCCCCTCATAAACCGGATAAACCCCTTCTTGAATATAAAAATAAACAGGAATAACGATAACGGCAGCGAAGATGAGTGTGACATTAACGCCTGCAAGCTGATGAAGCCTTTGCATTCCGCCGATACCGCCGATAAAAAAGCAAAATAATAAAAAGATGGACATTCCAGCAAAAATCGGAACCGGAAAAAGCATATGCAATAAAATTCCCGCACCCATGGCTTGCACAAATAAAGAATCCAAGCTTGTCAAAAGAAGGATAGAGATCATATACCAATAACCGGCGGGAGTTAACCTTTGACGTAAAACATCTCCTATCGTTTCGTGGTCATGAAATCGTTCACGGATCCTTTTTGCTAAAAATCCAAATAAGATAAGCGCAATAGCACCCATTAAGGAGTAGCCGATACCGCCAGTTAGTCCGTATTTGATTAACGTTTCCGGAGAGGAAAGAATGGTATTCCCTGTTACCCATCTTGCCAATAAACTGACAATTCCAAAACCGACCCCGAGTTTAATTGTCCCATTAATATAAAATTGATAATCCATTCTTTTCAACGGGCTGTCTCCTTTAAACGGTAATCCCGAGGAGATTGTCCAGTCATTTTTCGAAACATTTGGCTAAAATAATGCTGGCTGTTAAATCCGCATCTTTCTGCAATCGTGCTAATACTTAAATCAGGAAACTCTATTAACATGCGCTGTGCCTCTTTTAACCGAAAGTCATTCAAGTATTCGGAAAAGCCCATCCCGACTTCCTCTTGAAATTTTCTGCTTAAATAGGCTGAATTAATATGAATTTTAGAAGCTAAGTAATTTAACGTTAATTTTTCACTATACTCTTGCTGGATGATTTGCAAAGCTTTAATGATTTGTTCTGAGTACCTGCCTAAACGTTCATATCTTGATAATACGGTCATGAGCTCATCCTCAATGACAGGCTTGGTAATGTAATCGATCACTCCGAGTCTAAGTGAGGTTTGAGCATATTCAAAACTTTGAAAAGCTGTCACCATAATAATATCGATTGTATGAATACGAGAAAGCTCCGTCGCTAACTCAAGCCCTGATTTTCCTGGAAGCTGAATATCCAGGAAAGCAATATAGATATCATGCTGGCTGACTATTTTAAGAGCTTGCGAGGCATCTTGTGCCATGAATATATTCCAAGTGGGAAACTTTTTTTGAATTAAATATTCGAGTTGTTCTAATTCAATGGGTTCATCATCTACAAGCAAGATATTCATTTCGTTTTTTCACCTTCCAGTTTTTCTGACTTGATAACAAAAGGAAAAACAGCTAAAACTGTCGTACTGTTATGTGAATTCGTTAATTGGACAAACGTTTCATTGTTTGGGAACAGGAGCTCCAGTCTTTTCGCAATATTGTCTAATCCGAGTCCCCCTTTTTGCGGATCTTTTTCAAGTGCATCAGAAGTGTTGTTCCATACGATTACATGTACTTCATATTCTTTTTTGATAACTTTCACTTTTAAAAGGGCCTCACCAATATGCTTTTCAAACGAATGCTTGAAAGCGTTTTCTACAAGTGTTTGAATTAAAAAAGGGATAATAATAGCCTTTGTAACATTTGGATCTGTTGAAATTTCATAGTGAAGCCTGTCTCTAAATCTTGTTTTTTGTATTTCTAAATAGTAATTGATATAAGTCAATTCATCTTCAAGTGTGATAAAAGTATTATTTGTCTGATATTTAAATTTAAGCAGTTTAGATAGCGTTTCAATCGAACGTATCAATTCATCTTTGCGATCCAGTCTTGCCAGGCCTAAGATTGAATTTAACGTATTAAAAAAGAAGTGCGGTTGTATTTCTTGATTCAATTGATTATAAAGAGCCTTTTGCAATTCTCTCTCTAAAGCAATTTCACGTGTTTGTTTTTCAAGCAGGTTAATTCGTTTTTCAAAAATGAACAAAAACAGTAGGGTAAAGGCACCAAGCAGCGGTGCTAAAACGCAAAACATAATGTAAATGGAGAAGGTTTCAATGGCTAACATGGGACGAGTTTCTCCTTCGAATATAGATGAATCCACATAAATCATTTAGCATGGGCGCTTTTTGCCCATGCTAAATGATTTATATAAATATTTTAAACAATTAATTATTTTTTGGAAATATCTTAATGGTTTTTAATTCGGTAAATTTTCTGTGATATGACAGCTGACAAAATGATTTTTATGAAGTTCCCTTAACGGGGGTTCTTCTTGCTTACACTTTTCTACCGCGAATGGACAGCGTGTATGGAAGCGGCATCCACTGGGCGGATCGATAGGTGAGGGCACATCTCCTTTTAATGTGATACGGTCTCTTTTTAAAGTTGGATTAGGGACAGGTATGGAGGATAATAATGCCTTCGTATATGGATGGAGCGGCGAATCGAATAAAGCTTTTTTTTCCGCGATTTCCACCACTTTTCCCAGGTACATGACCATAACACGGTCAGAAATATGTCTGACTACACTCAAATCATGAGAGATAAAGAGAAAGGTCAACTGAAACTGTTTTTGCAGCTTCTTTAATAGGTTAAGAATTTGCGCTTGAATTGATACATCTAAAGCAGAAACAGCTTCGTCACAAATAATTAGTTTCGGATTAACAGCAAGCGCTCTCGCAATCCCAATTCGCTGGCGCTGTCCACCGCTGAATTCATGTGGATAACGATCCAATGATTCCGGCGGCAGCCCGACATAGCGGAGCAGTTCGAGCATTCTGTCCATTCTTTGGGGTTTCGCTACTACGTCTTGAATCGCCATCGCTTCATTTAATATTTGTTTTACCGTTTGACGGGGGTTAAGAGAAGCAAAGGGATCTTGGAAAATGACTTGTAAATCTCCTCTAAGCTTTCTCAACTCTTTTTTATTGAGGTCTAAAATATTTTTCCCGGAATAATGAACTTTTCCGTCTGTTGGTTCATCGAGTCTTAAAATGGCACGACCAGTTGTTGATTTGCCGCAGCCGGATTCGCCAACAATACTTAAAGTCTCGCCTTCAAAAAGCTGAAATGAAACGTCATCTACCGCTTTTACATATGTTTTTGGCTTAAAGATGGAGTCTGTCTTGACAGGGAAATATTGCTTTAAATGGTCTACTTGTAAGATTACTTTTTTTTGTGCAGATGTTTCCATTCTTACATAACCTCCTCGCTCTCCGTATTACCAATCCATTGGTTTGTATATTTCCAGCATCTTACCCTAGCACCATCGTTTTGTTCAATGAGATCTGGGTGGTGTGTTGTGCAAATCTCTTGCCGATAAGGACATCTGGAGGCAAAGTGGCAGCCGGGCGGTAAATTGTATGGACTCGGGATAGTGCCATCAATGGTGGCCAATTCGTCTTGATCCTCATAAATGTTAGGCAATGAGTTCAGCAAACCTTGGGTATATGGATGTTTTGGATCAGCAAAAATCTGTTCGGTAGAAGCATGCTCGACAATATTTCCGGCATACATGACGGCTACCTTGTCACATGTTTCTGCAACAACGCCCAAATCGTGTGTAATCATGATGACACCCATCCCGATCTTTGTCTGCAATTCTTTAATAAGCTCTAGTATTTGTGCTTGAATCGTAACATCGAGTGCGGTTGTCGGCTCGTCAGCAATTAATACTTCGGGTGTACAGGCAAGGGCCATAGCGATCATTACCCGCTGACGCATTCCGCCGCTTAACTGAAAGGGCTCTTGTTTGGCCCTTTTTTCAGGAGAAGGAATTCCTACCAATTTCAGCATTTCAACGGATTTTCCCCATGCATCCTTTTTTCCCATATTTTGATGCATCCTCAGCGCTTCCGCTATTTGTTCTCCGACTGGTATGACAGGGTTTAAAGAGGTCATTGGTTCCTGGAAAATCATCGATATTTCATTTCCGCGGATTTTCCTCATATCAGTCTCTGACATTGTCACTAAATCTTTTCCTTTAAATAAAACCGACCCGCCTGCAATTTTTCCTGGAGGAGAAGGAATGAGACGAAGAATAGAGAGGGAGGTCATGCTTTTGCCGCAGCCGGATTCGCCAACAATTCCCAGAGTCTCTCCTTTATGCAATGTAAAGTCAATCCCATCAACGGCTTTACTCACACCGCGTGTTGTTGTGAAATGTGTTTTTAAACCTTTTACTTCTAAAATAGGCCTATTTTTTTCGTTCACGACCAATCACCACCATTTAATTTAATTTAATTTAATTCAATGCGTTTATTAAAGAATCGATAAAAAACATCAACGAATAAATTCACGACTACGAAGATAAGCGAGGCAAATAGTACACCGCCTTGAACCATTGGCAAATCCCGCATCCGAATAGCATCGACAATCATTCTCCCCAGTCCATTAATCGCGAATATTGATTCCACAAGGACCGTTCCGCCAAGCAGAGCTCCAAACTGCAGTCCGACAACGGTGATTACGGGAATTAATGCATTTCTTAGTGCGTGTTTATAGATGATGATGCTTTCACGGAGCCCTTTTGCCCGCGCCGTTCGAATATAGTCTTGGCGAACGACTTCCAGCATGCTCGATCTTGTCATTCTGGCTACAATTGCCGCCCCGCCAGCCCCTAAGGTAACGGCTGGTAAGATGACATGCAGCAGGCTGTCCCATCCTGCAACAGGCAATATTTGCAGTTTTACAGAGAAGAAATACATGAGCATTAAACCGAGCCAGAAACTTGGGAGTGAAATTCCAAACAGAGCAATGAGCATAACACTAACGTCTGTAAAAGAATATGGTTTGACAGCTGAAATAATCCCCGCAGCCATTCCTAGAACAATGGTGATAATGATACTGAAAAAAGCGAGCTCTATTGTAATCGGCAATCTAACTAAAATTTCATCCAGCACAGGCTGGCTATTTTTTAATGAGACACCTAAATCTCCTTTAAAAACGTTCATTAAGTATTCGAAATACTGAATATATAAAGGCTGATTTAATCCAAGTTGTTCACGAAGTGCTTCAATGGTTTCTTTTGAAGCGCCTTCACCTGCAAGCAAAACGGCCGGGTCACCAGGAACAAGCTGCATAATGAAGAAAACAACAAATGTAACCCCAATCATTACGGGAATGGTTTGTAAAATACGGCGTAACATAAACATCAGCATCGATTGCTAACCTCCTCTAAATGGATCATTTATTTTTTCATTCTTGGATCAAACGCGTCTCGTAATCCATCTCCGAAAATATTAAATCCTAACACTAAAATGGAAATGGACAGGCCAGGAAATAAGGCAATATAAGGGGCTGAGAACAAGAAATCTCTGCCGCTGCTCAGCATCGTTCCCCACTCAGGAGACGGTGGCTGTGCACCAAGCCCGAGGAAGGATAATCCAGCTGCCGAGAGAATGGCTGTAGCCAGTCGCAGCGTCCCCTGAACAATGATAGGTGAAAGAATATTCGGAAAAATATGTTTAAAAATAATGGTGAAGTCGTTTGCCCCGAGTGAACGAATTGCATCAATATACTCAAGGCGTTTTACTTCTAACGTAGATCCGCGAACAATTCTTGCAAATAAAGGAACGGAGAAAGCCCCAACAGCGATCGTAACATTGATAAGGCTTGGACCGAGAGCAGCAATAATCGCAAGTGCTAATAGAATCCCCGGGAATGCAAGCATGACGTCCATCATTCTCATAATGATAGAGTCGACCCATTTTCCATAATAGCCAGCGACTAGCCCGAAAATAATTCCAAAAAATGCTCCGAATAAAACTGCAGCAAATCCAACTCCCATTGAAAGTCTTGAACCGTATAAAATTCGGCTTAAAATGTCTCTTCCTTTATCATCTGTTCCCATCCAATGATCTGCGGATGGAGGCACTAATTTATTTTCTAAATGGATCTCATAAGGACTATAAGGAGCAAGAAGAGGTGCAAATAAAGCGATGAAAATATAGAAAAGAATGATAACGGCTCCCGCCATTGCCGCTTTATTGACCATTAATAGAGAAAAAAAATCTTTTACCTTAGATTCCTTTGGGCTAGTTAACGTTTTTGTAACAACATTTGGCTGTTCCGTTTTTAATTCAAGTGACATTATATTTCCTCCCTAAAACAGTTTTTACGAAGATGGACCTGCATGAAAAGATTTGTTCCTCCTTTCAATAAAAGAGATGGTATAAAAATGAATGATGTTTTATTAAAATTATCAAAATTTAAGGTAAAGTAAATATTTTTCAAGATAGTTGTCAAAATATTTAAAAAATAAGTAAATATTCTGTAAATATTTCAATTCACCATCTTCTATAATGCAGATAAGTAATTAGGAAGGGAGGGTGAAGAGACGTTTTAAGCTGCAAGGAAGGAAGTTTAAAAACATCAAAGGGGAGAGAAACATTGAAGAAAAAAAGAAGAACCCTTCGAAAGGGGATAATGTTTGCTTTAATTGGATTCATGTTGTTGTTTGTTTCAGCATGTTCGACTCATTCGAACACATCAAAAGACGCTGAAAGTAAATCGGAAGGTGCAAAAGAGGGCGGGACATTAACGGTTGTCCGTCTTTCGGACGCAACGAAATTAGATCCTCATTTTATTACAGATATACCATCTGCCAATATCATTTATCAAAAAGTATATGAAACATTGGTTGAACCGGATAAAGACATGAAAATTCAGCCTCTTTTAGCGACAGAGTGGAAGGTTATTGATGATACGACTTGGGAATTTAAGTTGAAAGAAGGCATAACATTCCATGACGGCGCACCGTTTAATGCGGAAGCAGTAAAAGCAACATTTGACCGATTGCTTGATCCAAATACAGGATCACCGCAGCGTGAGAAGTTCGCGATGATTAAGGAAGTCAAAATTATTGATGATTATACAGTACAGTTATTGCTTGATTACCCTTATGCTCCGCTTCTTTCTATTTTGGCGAGTAATGAAGGAAGCATTATTAGTCCAAAAGCATTGACTGGCAATCCTGAAAAATTATCGGAGCATCCAGTTGGAACAGGTCCATTTGTATTTGAGGCATGGAAGACAGGACAGGAAATTTCTTTAAAGAAAAATGAGAACTACTGGGGGAAACAGCCGAATATTGACCGTGTTGTTTTTAAAGTCGTTCCTGAAGATGCTACGCGTTTAGCCATGATTGAAACGGGTGAAGCCCATATAAACGACCAAGTAGCTGTAACGGAACTTGAGCGAATTGAAGCATCTGATACGATGGGTCTTTACAGGACAGAAGGCCTTGCTGTTGAATATGTAGGTTTTAATACAAAGAAAAAACCATTAGATGATGTGAAAGTCCGTAAAGCTATTAGCCATGCTCTTGAAAGAGACGCGATTATTAAAGGCGTTTATAACAATGTAGGGACACTGGCAAATGCTGCAATGAGTCCGAAAGTGTTCGGACATAGTGATAATGTGAAGCCGTATGACTATGATTTAAATGCAGCAAAAAAGTTATTGAAAGAAGCCGGATACGAAAAAGGGCTTTCACTTAAATTGCTGACAAGTGACAGAAAAGAGCGGATTAATATGGCTGAAGTCGTCCAATCCCAATTAAAAGGAATTGGCGTTGATGTGGAAATTCAAGTGATGGAATATGGTGCATACATTGACACGATTGATAAATCGGAGCACGACTTATTTATCGGCGGCTGGGGGAATGCAACAGGTGATGGCGATTACAACCAATATAACTTATTCCACACAGCGTCACAGGGACCTCCTGGAAACCACTTCTACTATAGTAATCTAAAAGTAGATGAAATGATTGAAGCAGCACGCCGTGAAACAGATGAAACAAAACGTAAAGAACTTTATGAGCAAGTTATGCAAATGGAATTAGAAGATGCTGTTTATATTCCAATTCGTAACTATGAACATATGGCCGTTCATAGTAAAAATGTAAGTGATTTTTGGATCAACGCTGCAAACTACTTGATGATCGATGATGTAGTAATTAAGTAGGGATTCAGCAAAGTTAATATTTGATCATGACGGTTACAAAGAACTTTAAATATAGGAGGAATTTGAATGACTACTCTCTGGATCACGAATGTCCGCTTAGAAAAAGGCTTCATCTACGAAAATGATCGTATTGCCGGTACTGAAACGGAAATTTGCCATTTGAAAATTGAAGATGGAAACATCACTGAAATCACTTATACTGCTCCAAATGCCGCTGAAAATCAATTTGATGCAAATCAGCATCTTTTGCTCCCTTCATTAAGAGATATGCATATTCATATTGATAAAACATACTATGGCGGGCCATGGAAAGCTTGTACGCCCATTACAAAAGGAATTTTTACTAGATTGGAAGAGGAAGTAGAGCTTCTGCCCAAGCTTTTGCCAACCGCTCAGGAGCGTGCGGAGAAAATGATTGAATTGTATTTAAAAAATGGCCATACCCATATACGCACACATTGTAACGTCGACCCGGTAATTGGCCTGAAAAACTTAGAGGCGACTGTGAATGCTTTAAAAAAATATGAAGATGTTCTTACATATGAAATCGTCGCTTTCCCGCAGCATGGGCTGCTTAGAAGCGACTCAGTAAAACTCATTCGTGAGGCGATGAAAAATGGTGCAACATTGGTTGGCGGCGTGGATCCGGCGACGGTAGACCGTAACATTGAAAAATCGCTGCACACGATTTTTGACATTGCCGTTGAACATAAGAAAGGCGTGGATATCCATCTTCATGATCCGAACTCTTTAGGTGCTTTTACATTTGAGAGAATGGCACATTATACGAAGGAAGCAGGTCTTAAAGGGAAAGCAACGATAAGCCATGGAATGGCGTTAGGTGACTTGCAAGGGGAGGCACTTTCTGACATAGCCGCGATTTTAAAAGATCAAGAGATTGATGTAACGACTACCATCCCGGTTAATCGTCCGACCATTCCAGTTCCACAACTCGATCAATTTGGCATTCCGGTGTCGGTAGGGCATGACAGCATCACCGATCACTGGTCTCCTTTCGGTACAGGAAATACGATTCAAAAGCTTGGAATGCTGGCGGAAAGATTCCGGATGATTGATGAATATTCCTTATCTTCTGCCTTGAAATATGCAACTGGCGGAATCACTCCATTAAATGAAAAAGGAGAGCAGGTTTGGCCAAAAGTCGGCGATGATGCAACGATGATGTTAGTCAATGCTACTTGTTCAGCAGAAGCCATTGCGAGACGGGCAACTGTTGAAACATTATATTTTAAAGGGAGAAAGGTTGAAAGTAAATTAATCGAATCGGATACAGTTCGAGTATAAACTCTATATAGATCGATTTAGAAAATTCAACATGACCAAAGAACGGCCATGCCAAATTTTCTAGACCTAAGCGACTGACACCCCCCTTGCGGGGTTGGCGCCATCCGTATAGGTGAACCCTTGAGGGCGAATTCAAGTTGTCTGGATCGCCGATTGTGATGCCTCTCGATTGAATGAAGAGGTGTCGAGTTATTAAGTGGAATATATATAAATTGCGAAGGAGGAAGTAGAATGTCAACACCATACTGGTTAAAAAATGTTCGGTTAGAAACAGGATACTTGCAAGATGAAAAAGGCGTTTACACAACAAAGACAGAGGTATTCCATTTGAAAATTCAAGACGGAAAAATTGTAGAAAAGCAGAGTCACAGCTTTGAGATTCCCCACGGTGAAAAAGCGGTTGACGGCAAAATGTTTTTAGCGATTCCAACGTTTAAAGAAATGCATAATCATCTAGATAAAACCTATCTTTCTCTTGATTGGAAGGCTTGTAAACCAGCGGAAAATTTAGGAGAACGCTTACGTTACGAGGCGATGGAGCTTGAAGAATTGGCTCCTACAACAAAGCAGCGGGCAAGCAAAATGATTGAGTTAATCCTTTCAAAAGGCTCTACCCATATACGCACACATGTCAATATTGATCCATATATCGGCTTGAAAAACTTAGAAGGCGTAAAAGCGGCGCTTGAAGAGTATTCCGATAAGCTGACCTATGAAATTGTTGCCTTCCCGCAGCACGGTCTTTTAAGAGAACATGTGATTCCGCTAATGAAAGAAGCGATGAGATCCGGGGCTAATCTTGTTGGCGGGTTGGACCCTGCTGGAATTGACCGTAATATTGAGAAATCACTTTATGAGATGATGAATCTTGCTGTAGAATTTAATGCTGATGTTGATATCCATTTACATGATGACGGGCATGTCGGTTATTACACGGTTGATAAGTTAGCAGAAATGGTGGAAGAGGCGAAGTGGCACAACCGCGCTGCCGTTAGCCACGCATTCAGCTTAGGTGAAGTGCCCGAACCTCAAGCAGAAGATATCGCCGATAAGTTAAGCGAACTCGGAATGTCAATTATGTCTACCATTCCGCTCACAAAATCACTTCCGCCGATCGAACTTTTAGACCGTAAAGGAGTAAATGTTTATTTAGGCTGCGACGGTTTCTACGATTCATGGGGACCTTTCGGCACGGGAGATTTATTAGAAAAGGTAACGAAATATGGTGAACTTTATCGAAAAAGTGATGAGCGTTCATTAGCCAAATCACTTAAATGGGCGACAGGAGGGCCGACACCATTAAACCATGAGGGAGAAGTCACGTGGCCGCTTGAAGGTGATGATGCAAACTTAGTTCTCGTCAATGCATCCTGCTCAGCGGAAGCAGTAGCCAGAACACCAAAACGTGAAGCTGTTATATTTAAAGGAAAAGTGATTGCAGGGCAATTATAGTAGGATTTTGGAAGCTCGAACGTTGAGCTTCCTATTTTTTGTTTCATCTTTTACAACATGAATCTTGACACATTTCTTTATAAGTGGTTATAATAGCACTTGTTAATTTCATAGCATTCGGATGAACCATACAGGAGAAGATCAATCGATCTACCGATGGGGCAAAAAGCTGGTCGGACAGCTTTGAAACTCTCAGGTCTTGGGTAACGAGTAGAACTGTATGGGGACGAATCTCTGGAGAGACTCCCTCCATTGCCAAACGGCACGGAGGAAACAGAGCACCGAAGGAGCAAATCCGTCAGTAACGGCGGATAATCTCTCAGGTAAAAGGACAGAGACAAGCGACAGAAAATGCCGATTCCGGATCGGTTTATTTTTCTATGCCTTGTATCTCCAGAGACCATTTCATTTGAATGAAATGGTTTTTTATTTTTTTGTAAGGGAGAATGGAGATGGAGACAGTAAGTAAAGTATTAGAAGTAATCAATCATTATGTATGGGGGCTGCCTACACTAATCCTTCTTGTAGGAACAGGAATCCTCCTTACGGCTCGCCTTAGAGGCTTGCAATTTGCTAAACTATCATATGCCCTTAAGCTGGCATTTGGGAAATCAGAAGAGAGTTCCGCAGATGGGGATATCAGCCACTTTCAGTCATTGATGACCGCCCTGGCGGCCACGATTGGAATGGGGAACATAGCTGGGGTTGCCACGGCAGTGACCATCGGGGGACCCGGCGCATTATTTTGGATGTGGATCGTCGCGTTTTTTGGAATGGCAACCAAATATTCAGAGGCCATTCTTGCGGTAAAATACCGAGTTGTTGGTGCCAATGGAGAATACTCCGGCGGACCGATGTATTATTTGGAAAATGGTTTAAAGAAAAAGTGGCTCGCTGTCATGTTTGCCGTATTTGGTATAGCGGCTTCTTTTGGAATTGGAAATATGGTACAGTCTAATTCGGTCGCTGAGGCCATGCGAATCAACTTTTCCGTATCTCCAATCGTCAGCGGTGTGTTGATGGCTGTATTTAGTGCGGCTGTCATTTTAGGAGGAGTTAAAAAAATCGGGAAAGTCACCGGCTTTTTTGTTCCGGTGAAAGCCGTCTTTTATATCATAGCTGGACTCATTATTATCTTTTATCATATTGATCAAGTTCCAGCGGCATTTTCGCTTATTTTTTCAGGAGCATTCAGCGGTACGGCGGCAGCCGGAGGCTTTGTTGGCTCGACGGTGGCAACTGCGATTCAAATTGGTATAGCGCGAGGTGTGTTCAGCAATGAAGCTGGATTGGGAAGTGCGCCGATTGCAGCCGCAGCGGCAAAAACCGATTCTCCGGCGAAGCAAGCACTCGTATCGATGACAGGAACATTCATTGATACAATTGTCGTATGTACCATTACCGGCCTTGTGCTAATCACAACAGGAGCGTGGCAGTCTGGCAAAACGGGTGTCGAAGCGACAACAATCGCTTTTCAATCTGTTTTTGGCAGCACAGGCAGCATCATTCTCGCGATTGCGATTATTTTCTTTGCCTACTCAACGATTCTTGGCTGGTCCTATTATGGAGAAAAATGTGTGGAGTACCTATTCGGCCAGAATGCGGTGCGATACTACCGCTGTATTTTTGTTGGAATGGTTGCGGTCGGTGCCAATTTAAAACTTGGATTGGTTTGGACGTTTTCCGACATCGCAAACGGTCTGATGGCCATTCCGAACTTAATCGGCCTGATTGGATTAAGCGGTGTGGTTGTCGCAGAAACAAACCGCTTCCTGCAAGCAAAAAAATCAACGGATTCTAACGAAAAAATCGCGAGTTAGCTAAATAAAAAAGGCTGTAGAGTGCTTATGATTCGACTCTGCAGCCTGTTTTTATTTTATCTCTTAAAAATAAAAACAATCGTTTGCGCAATTTTTGGTATAATGAAAAAATATAAAAAAAGGAACGATCCGCAGCCAGTATGATTGGGGATTCTATAAGATATCCTGGTTGGCTTATATGTGATCCTTTTTATTTTGATATTTACATAGAAACGGGAGAGAGATTGAATGTTGAAGACAAGCTTACTAGCTGTTCTTATACTTTTTGCTTTTTCTGCCACCTTACTTGGCATTATATCTAAACCATTTGCAGGCAAACAACCAAGGGTAGTCGTTGTATTAAAAGAACTAAATACACAGTATTGGGAAATTGTTAAGGCAGGAGCAGAAGAGGGATTCCGAGACTTTGGGATAGACGGGGAAGTAGTTGGCACCTCTTCCGAATCAGAAGAAGACGCCCAGGTCCATATATTAAAAAACATTCTTAAGGAACCCCCTGATGTATTGGTTGTCTCTCCAGTTGAATCGCCGGCTGTCATGTCCATATTAGAAGAGTTCGCCAAAAATAAGATTTCCGTATTGTTGATAGATACAGATATTCCGTTGGAAAGTAAAACGTCTTATATTGGTACAGATAATTTTGATTTAGGCAAAAAAGCAGGGGCGCTATTGGCTTCGCAGCTGCAGCCGGGAGATGAAGTGGCCCTTATTACCGGGGATGTAAGCAGCCCCATTTCAGGTGAACGGATAAAAGGGGCTAAATTTAGTTTGGAAGCCGCAGGAATCAAAATTGCGGCAGAAAAAGCATCATTGCCGAATAAACCCTCGCCTGTTAGAAAAGCGATGACATCCATTTTGCAGCATCATCCTCATATTAAAGGGGTATTTGCCACTACTGATATTATGGCTTTAAGTGCACTAGAAGCTATTGAGAGGCAGGGACATAAAATGCCGGTCATAGGAGCAGATGGGATTATCAAAATGGTGGAGTCCATTGAACAGGGAACGTTGAAGGATACTGTAGCACAGAATCCTTACGATATGGGATATGTAAGTGTTGAAGCTGCATCGAAGGTGATGAAGGGAAAGGAAGTTGAAAAAAACATCGATACGGGAGTAGACATTATCACTAAAGATAATGCGAAGTTAAAGCTTGCTTTTTTAGAAAAGTTGTTGTGGTAAAGATAAAAACGTAACCGGTCACCTTTGATTCTGGTCAAACAAACTAGAATGCTCCATGAAAGCTCAAAAATATTTTGTTTTTGACGCATGAATCTGTTTCTCTTAGGGAAGATATGTTAGTAGATTGACCATTTGAACATTTTGTTTTCAGACATATGAGAGGAGAAAGATGACATGGAAAAACTTGAAGTAGGCGAAATCTTTACGATTACCGATGAGAATGAACAGGAACAGGAAGTGGAAGTGTTAGGAACGGTCAATATTGAAGGAACAGAATATGCCGCTGTCGGTTTTGTAGAAGATCTTCAACAAGGGGGCGAAGAAGATATCGATGTCTTCTTTTTGAAAATCGATCATGAGGGTGACCTGGCATTCATCGAGAGTGATGAAGAATTCGAAAAAGTATCCAATGCCTTTGATGAAATGATGGATGAGGAAGAGTGATTATAGTAGGTGATCGATAGGCATACCTTATTAGGTGTTGTTTATGTGCAGATACGGGGCAGTCGCACGCTGAGTTAAAGTATTTAACATGACGGGGACTGGCCCGTTTTTTCTTTATCCCGCATCGTGCGGGCCTGAATTATTTGGTTTTTAACGTGCGCTGTTGCTACTTTTTTAAATCTTTTTTCGTGATTTCACTTCGAATACCTGTTTCTTTAGAAAACTCTGCATCATTTTTTAAGTTGTTTGGATATTTGTTTTTGCGTTCACGGTTATCATTTTTATTTGTCATGGAAAGTTCTCCTTTCAGTAAGATACACAATATTTTGTACAAGTAGGAGAGATTTATAACCCGATCTTCATGATAAAATACAAAACCCTTGAGCAAATTATGAATAAAGAAGGCTAAAAACAAAAAAAGCTGTGTCAATTGAAGATATGGTCTGCTGCAGTGGTTGCTATTAATTGAGCTACCCACCACTTAATTTTCTAACGAAAATTTGAAGTGGGGGATTCCTGCGAACACCAGTGTATCCACCAGTTATGGAGCAGGCTCTACCCGTAGTCCCTACGGTGAACACTTTTTAGCATCTTGTACGTTGAACTCACCGCACGTTCTACTCTGCTTGGTTTTCGTTACTTCGATACGTGCGGGGCGACTGAACGTTGAAGATTTTACGTGACAGACGTTTTACCTGTCACAACCTTATATCTTCAGTTTTCAAAGAACAACCTGTACAGGAAGATTATACCATGAGAACAAGTGTTTCGCTACGCAAAAAGGCGATTCATCTCCCCCTTATTTTTGGGCTGCGCCCTGCACAAAATGGAAGTAGGAGTCTTCTCGCCTAAAATGATAAAGCCAATATTTGAAAATAGATTGACACCTTCAAATGAATCGTGATATAACCATAATAATACATTTTAATACATAAAAGCATAAAAGTGAAAAAGCATCAAAGACGAAAAATAAAATTGCTAAAAAGCAGTATAAACGGGAGGACGTTACTATCATGGCACATCACAGCAAAATTTTAGACTGTACCATTCGTGATGGAGGTTTGGTCAACAATTGGGATTTCAGCGTGGAATTTGTTCAAGACTTATATAATGGCTTAAGCGAAGCCGGTGTTGAATATATGGAAATTGGCTACAAAAATTCTCCTAAGCTTCTAAAAGCGACTGAACCCAATCCATGGAGATTTCTTGATGATAACTTCCTGAAAGAAATTATCCCCGAGAAAAAGTTCACGAAGCTTTCTGCCTTAGTAGATATTGGGCGTGTAGATCCAAATGACATTTTGCCGCGTGAGCAAAGTGTGTTAGATATGATTCGGGTGGCGTGCTACATCCGCGAAGTGGATAAAGGCTTGGAGCTTGTCCAAATGTTCCATGATTTAGGATATGAGACTTCACTTAATATTATGGCGTTGTCCAGTGTACCTGAAAGCCAGCTTATTGAGGCATTTGAAATGGTGAAGAAAAGTCCTGTAGATGTTGTCTATATCGTTGACTCCTTTGGAAGCCTGGATCCTGTGGACATTGAGCATCAAGTGAAAAGGTTCCAAGCGATGATTCCAAACAAACAGCTTGGAATCCATACGCATAACAATATGCAGCTGGCTTTCGCCAATACATTAACAGCGATGCGAAATGGGGTTACGTTCCTAGACTCATCTGTTTATGGCATGGGTCGTGCAGCCGGTAACTGTCACACAGAGCTTCTCGTCAGCTACATCCAAAAGGCAAGCTATGAGATTAAGCCAGTTCTTGGTGTCATTGAAAAGCACATGCTGGAAATGCGTCAAAAGTGGGAGTGGGGCTATATCATTCCTTACATGATTTCAGGTACATTGAACGAACATCCGCGTGTCGCCATGGCTTACCGTGACAGCGACGATCGCGATAAATTCGTAGATTTTTATGACAAAGTAACATCACCTGAAGCTAATTTGGCTCCAGCAACGAAATAGATCGAATGACGAAAGGTACCTCTATGGATAGGGGTACTTTTTTGTTTTTTCTAGGCATTGTTTTGCTTTTCCGACATTCCCTATTTTTAAATAGCAGCGGGCAAGCAAAGTGAAGTTTGCATGTAAGGTCAGTAAGGTTTTGCAGGAAATAAAATATTGACAAAGCAAATAAGAAAATTTAATATTTTAAATGTTAACTGATATTTTATTATGGTTAACATTTAAAAAGGAAACAGTTTAATCTTTAGTTTAAATGATTCATTTAAATGCTTATGAGTATATACATTTCACTTACTTTCTTTGTACAAAATTCCAACCCAGTAGAAAACGATGACTAGGATGGCAGAGGTGAAAAATATTTACAAAGGAAACTTCCATCAGTGGGGGTCTTACTGTCCGTTAATGCGGGATAAATATCACTACTGCTTTTCCGCTGACAAGAATATTGGAAAAATGGAAGGATGATAGAAATCTTGTGTGAGGAAAAGTTTTATAGTGTCAGAATGAGAGCAGCACAGAATGGGCCTCACGAAAAAGGTGGAAAGCATATATCTGGCGGGGAACAACTTTCAACATATGACAATTTGAAAAATGCTGTAAATGTCCTGCTGGAAAAAGCGTTAGCTCATTCAAGAGGTAACCCGGATTTTATGCAAATTCAGTTTGAAATGATTGATAAACCAATAAAAAAATTGAGGCCATTACCGATTGGGACAAATGAAGTGGAATCTGTAGAAGAAGGGCAAGCAGTTGCTCGGAATCTTTTAGAGAAAGCAGGAGTCCCAATGGAAATCATTGAAAAGGCATACGAAAAAATAGCGGAATATTCAGAATTGAGAGGGGCGATTTTGTTTGATATTCGTTCCGGTTTACGAATCGATGGCCAAAATGAAAAAGGTATTCGAGTTTCGAGGATGGACTGGTTGACCACGAATTTTGAAAAATGGGCTGACCATTACGAAATGCCCCGAAGCCAAAGAGTGAAGGAGGCGCTTGTACTTGCAACAAAGGTGAGTGCGCATCCCGCTACTGTCGCAGAGTTATGCTGGTCGGATGATCCTGAATATGTAACAGGTTATGTTGCCAGTAAAAAGCAGGGCTATCAGCGAATTACGAAGCTAAAAGAATATGGGGATGAGCTCGGCTGCCGAATCTTCTTTGTGGATGGTTTAAGCGATCTTCATTCATACATAGATTACCTGGAAAAACAGCCAATATTCGTTCAATGGGGTGATAATTGTTGATGCTTGATGAATGGTTAAGCCAGAGAATAGAAAAAACAAAAGAGGCAGGTTTGTACCGGCAGTTTCGTACCATGAATACGGCTCCTCTTCCTGAGATGTTGGTTGATGGGCAGAGCCAAATCGTTTTTTCATCCAATAATTACTTAGGGCTTGCGAATGATCGGCGCTTAATTTATGCAGCAGAAGCCATCCTGCACGAATTTGGAGTAGGAAGCAGCGGGTCGAGGTTAACGACGGGCCATACTGATTGGCATCAAAAGCTTGAAGAAAAAATCGCTCGTTTTAAGCAAACGGAGGCATCTCTCTTGTTTTCCAGCGGATTTTTAGCAAATGTCGGTGTGATCTCTTCCTTACCTGAAAAAGGAGATGTGATCTTAAGCGACCAATTAAACCATGCAAGCATTATCGATGGGTGCCGGCTTTCAAAAGCGGATACGGTTGTTTATAACCATATCGATATGAATGATCTTGAAGGCAAATTGAAAGAAACTGTCTCATATAAACGGCGGTTTATTGTAACAGACGGAGTTTTTAGTATGGATGGGACGATTGCTCCTCTTGATCGGATCATTCAAATTGCGAAACAGTACGGTGCTTACGTGATTGTGGATGATGCACACGCAACAGGAGTTTTAGGAGAAAATGGCAAGGGGACAAGTGAATATTTCGGTGTCTGTCCCGATGTTGTCATTGGAACCTTAAGTAAAGCGGTTGGGACGGAAGGCGGTTTTGTTGCGGGTTCAAAGGTGCTGATTGACTTTCTGCTCAACAATGCGAGAACCTTTATTTTCCAAACAGCCATGCCGCCGTCAATCTGTGCTGCTTCACATGCCGCATTGGAAGTCATTGAAGAAAGTAATGAAAAACGACAGCTGCTATTTGCCAATGTAAAAAAAATAAAAAATAGTTTAGAAGAAATGGGCTTTATTGTGAAGGGAGATCTAACCCCGATTATTCCCGTAATCATCGGAGATTCCCAAGATGCTGTGATGTTTGCGGAAAAGCTTCGGGAAAATGGAATATACGCACCTGCGATCCGTCCGCCAACCGTACCAAATGGAGAGAGCCGTATCCGGCTAACCGTCACCTCTGCCCATGCTTCAAAAGAAATAGACTACTTGCTAGAATGCTTTCATTCTATCGGAAAAGAGTTAAACATGATTGGATGAATGTTTTTTTGTAAATGGATAGAGTTTGCAGACTAAAAAGAGTGTGATTGTATGACAAGGGGGCTAACATGAAAACGAATGTAAATCAAACTATACCACTTTCATTTACTACTTCGGAGTTTTTTCAAAATCCTTATCCTTTTTATGATAAGCTTCGATCCATACACCCTATCTATTGGGGAAATCTGTTGAAATATCCAGGATGGTACGTGACAGGTTATAAAGAAGCGATAATGATTCTTAAAGATACTCGATTCAAAAATCGTATCCCGCTGCCCCAGACTTCCAAAAAATATGAGCAGCTAAAAAATATCCAAAATGATATGATGCTTTTTAAAAATCAACCTGACCATAAGCGGTTACGTTTTCTTGTTAGTAACGTATTCACACCTAGAATGGTGGAACGTCTTCGCCCTTACATACAAGAAACGGTAAACGATTTACTGCAACAAGTCCAAAGTAAGAAATCAATGGATGTCATTTCCGATTTTGCCTTTCCTTTAGCGAGTCTCATTATCGCGAAAATATTAGGAGTCCCCGGGGAAGAACGGCAACAATTTAGAGAATGGACGGTAAGTTTAATCCAAACCATTGATTTTACTCGTTCAAGAAAGGCCTTAGACAATGGAAATGCCATTACAGTCACCTTGCGTGATTATTTTAAGCAGTTGGTGGAAAAACGGAAACAATGCCCTGAAGAGGATCTTATCAGCCTGCTAATAAAAGAGGAGCAGCAAGGGGATAGACTAACAGACGAGGAATTACTTGCAACATGTATATTACTTGTTATTGCCGGTCATGAGACAACGGTTAACCTCATCAGCAATTCGATTTTTACCTTATTGAAACATCCTCATCAGATGATGGAGCTAAAAGAAAACCCATCGCTTATTGAAAATGCCGTAGAAGAGTTTTTGCGTTATGAGAGTCCGACACAAATGACTGCTCGCGTTGCATCAGAGGATATCGAAATTGACCAAACAACGATCAAAAAGGGCGATCAAGTCTATATTCTGTTGGGGGCTGCAAATCGAGATCCGAATCAATTTGCTTGTGCCCATTTGCTTGATATCACTAGAAATCCGAATCCTCATCTTGCATTTGGATATGGCACGCACTTTTGTTTAGGCGCTCCGTTGGCACGTTTAGAAGCACAAATTGCGATTCAAACTTTTCTGCAACAGATAGACAATCCCCAACCAGCATCTTTTGATCTTCCATGGCGAAAGCTGATGGGGTTTAGAACATTAAACGAACTGTCAATTACGTTTGATTAGGATATAGAGATTGTATTTTTAGAATTGTAAATAGGTACAACTAATGAAAGCGGATGTAAACGATGCATCCGCTCTTTTTATTTTCTGGGTCCGAGAAACTTTTGTTGAGGAAGTGTTTGTTCATTTTTATGTATGGAGCATAAAATGAGCAGGATGATAAAAGATGAATTTAACGAAAGTACATAAAAAAGATGACGATTTTATGATTTTTCAGTATAATTCAAATTTAGAAGGCTATTAGGGCGGTGAGGATGAAAGTGAAAAAAATAACAGTTGAAAACTTGGTTCAAAAGTTTTCATTGAAAGTATTGGCTGGGGAAGATCAGCTGCAGAAAACGATTACACAACCACGGGTGCATCGTCCAGGTTTGGAATTTGTCGGTCATTTTGATTTTTTCCCGACAGAACGAGTTCAAATTTTAGGGAAAAAAGAAATTAACTATTTACATAAGTTGAGCAAAGAGGAACGGAAAATCCGGATCGGGAATATTGTCCATTATCACCCGCCGTGTTTTATCGTGACAGCTGGTGATGAGGACCTTACATATTTAACCCATCATTGTATAGAAGAGAAAATACCCTTATTGATCACAAATAAACCTGAGACGACGTCAGAATTCATTCCCAAATTGGATGCGTATATGGTAAAGGAATTGGCACCGGAAATTGCCGTGCATGGAGTTTGTGTGAATGTATTTGGCATTGGTATTTTGCTTCGCGGTAATTCAGGAGTAGGAAAAAGCGAGACGGCGCACACGTTAATTGGCCGGGGACACCGGCTGGTAGCAGATGATATCGTCGTCCTAAAGAAGCTTAGTCCGCAAACACTTCTCGGTACTCATGATCAGAAAACTAAGGAATTTTTGGCTCTTCGCAGTATCGGGTTGTTGAATGTGGTCCGCTTATACGGACGAAAGGCTTTTCAAGAGGAAACACGAATTGCGCTCGATATCAATTTGACGAAATGGCAGAAAGATGCCTTGAATAACGAATTGGAACATGAACCTCAGTATACGGAATATATGGGCGTTAAAATCCCTTCCATTGAAATCCAACTCGTTCCTGGACGCGATGTGGCAGGCTTAATTGAAGCTGCCGCAAATAACTGGTATTTGAGGCAGCAAGGATACAGCGCTGCAGAGGAGTTCATGAGCAGGCTTGAGGCCGATTTCTCTGATTCTAAAGAGGAATAACTCGTCAGAAAAAAGGAATTTTTCCAAAATAATATTGTCTTTTCGTGTCGAATAATGTAATATAAAAATGAATTCGGGTTTTCTTCAGTTATTCGAAGCTCGTTTAAGATACATATTTACTTTCCTAAGGAGGGGTGTCGCATGTTGGTGCGATGCCTCTTTTTTTTTAGTGTCGCATACTCTACAATTTAATTTTTTAGCTTTTAATCCTTCATTCGTCACGTCGTTAGTTTTTGTTCTTTACCTTAGGAGGGGGGTCCGGTGTCTTGCTATGAAAGAAGTATCAGTCGAATTGTACAAGATAGTGGCGATAAAATCTCTGTGCCGAAAAGTAGGAGATCACATTCTTTTGTGGAATTTGTACAAAACAGGTAAAAGATGTAAATGTTACTTGTAAGTTTCCAGAAAGGTAGTGGGTAGTATGGAAGTTCTGACGGTAACACCAGAGAAACATCATACTTACATCTTTGTTAGCTTTCCTGGAGTGAAACTGAACGTATCAGACAAATTCCGAAAAGGAGGAGGACAACCGCTAGCTTTATGTGTGCAGCTAGATGAAAACGAGGAGATGCACGACGTTTACTTTGTACCTGAGAAGTCCATTTCGCCATTCGATTTTTCTTCTGACGAAAATGGCAGCAAAGCGTTATATCGAGTCTTTCAAGCTGAGCGAATCAAAAAAGGAAATGGCAAGCAACCCCTGCAATCTTTTTCCATCACAGATGAAGTAGTCATCCTTCAAAGAAAATCGAAGAAAGGAATCGAATTTGTCTTAGTGATCAAAGAAAAAGAAATCGCTGCTCTAGGAGAACGAAGAAAGGAAGGGTCATCTCTCCAAGACACCGTGAAGCAAGAGTTTGTCTTGTTTCATGTTCGCCCTGCTAAAGAAAAAGGACGGAAACTATTCCAACAGGAGGGAAATAGTAAAAGAGTCCCTCAAAAAGGAATCTCACGAGGTGAAAAAGGAGGATTTGCTTTTCGATTTGAAGAGGAATTTGGAATCAAGACGTTAAACAAACTACAATATGGCGGTTCGAGAACATCTGGATTTCAAAGTTTTGCCGCATTACGATTCCTAGGTCCAGGTGATCAATTCTTTCCGCTTCCAAGAGCAGAACCATTGAATCTTTAGCAGTGGAATGCAGATAATTAAATAAGGTAGATTGTGGTATTCTTCCATGAGAGGAAGATGTGTCGAGTTATGAAGTGGAATGTATATAGATATTCAAATTAAAAGGGAGGTGCAAAGCAAGTTCGAGTACCAGGAGAATGTAAGGTCGTTATTCAATCTTCTACATAAAAGAGATATAGGGGAAGGGGAGGATTTTAGATAGAAAAGATTGCAACTTTTGTTGTAATTTTTTTTTGTTTTTTTGATGAACCCCGCCCGCACACTCGTGACTTCAGTCGTGAGTAGTTCAAAAAAGGACTGAAGGCTTATAGAAAGAAAAATGGTTACAGCATAGTCGAAAGTATGAACCCAAACATGTAATAAAATCTATTGTCCAAACAGGGACCTGTCATAAAGACAGGCTTTTTCTTTTAGTTTCTTTAAACCGTATCGGGTTCACTGGGGAGTAAAGCCCTATCACCATTCACTCGTCCGTAAAAAGTTATGTGATGAGTTTTAGAAAGACTATGACCAACTCTTTTGCTTAAAAGCGGTTTTATCACCTTCAAAAGTAATCCAATATTCTGTATATTTATGGGGTAAGGGATAAATACATACGAGAACAGTAAAAACATGGTGCTGATCATAAAAGCAGAAAGGGTGGACAAAATGATGGCTGAATTATCAGAGACATATTCAACGGATTTTCCTTTAGAAGAACAGATAGAGTGGTGGAAGGCGATTGTTTCTTCCATCCATGACGGTGTTCTGGTGATCGACCATCAGGGAATTGTTCGGTTCATTAACCCCGAGTATACACAGATTACAGGCGTAACTCCCGATATCATTGGAAAGAGGCTGAAGGATTATCGCCCGGGTGCCCAATTGCCGGAGACCTTAATAGATCGAAAGTTTAGAGTGGGTGTTTACCGAAAAACGAGTAATCGGGAATATATCGTAGACATGGCTCCCATCATTGTCAATGAAAAAGTCATCGGAGCTGTATCGGTCTGCAAGAGCATGACTGAAGTACATAAGCTATCACAGGAGTTAAAGAAAAAAGGGGAGAAATTAGAGCAGCTTCAGAAAAAGATGAACTCTCTCTATCAAGCGAAATATACGTTTAAGCAAATCATCGGAAGAAATGGTGGATTAAAAGAAGCGGTCTATGTGGCAGAAAGGGTAGCCGAATCGGATTTGCCCATTCTCATCACGGGAGAAAGCGGCACGGGAAAGGAACTGTTTGCTCAAGCGATCCATAATGAAAGCGGCCGAAAAAACAAACCCTTTATCCCTGTCAATTGTGCGGCTATCCCCTCTTCTCTATTGGAGAGTGAACTATTCGGCCACGGAGATGGAGCGTTCACGAATGCGAAAAAGGGCGGAAAAGTCGGCTTGTTTGAGATTGCAAACAACGGAACGCTTTTCCTTGATGAAATCGGGGACATGTCTTACGATCTTCAGGCGAAGCTGTTAAGGGTATTGCAAGAAAGAAAGATACGCAGAGTCGGTGAAACAATCGAGAGGAGCATTAATGTGCGGATTATTGCTGCCACACATCGTGATTTACAGCAGCTCGTCAACAAGAATCGATTTCGCGAAGACTTGCTTTACCGGCTGAATGTCATACGTCTCCAAATTCCGTCGCTTCGGGAGCGAAAGGAAGATATCCCTGACCTTGTCGATTCGCTGCTTCACTCAGCTGCTATGAATATATTGCTTGATCACTCTTCAAATGTCTATACGGTTGACAGGCAAACCTTGAAGTTTTTGCAGGCATACAAATGGCCCGGAAATGTCCGGGAATTAAAAAATGTCATTGATTATGCATCCTGCATGGCGGAAGGAACTGAAATTCACATTGAACATTTGCCCGAGCTCTTACGAAATAAACAAATTCAGTTGATGGATGCTGCTGAAAGTCCCTCCGATCAAACTTTGCAAGAAGCGATGGAAGAAGCGGAACGTACATTTATCCAAAATACGTTAAAACGATTCGGGACAGACATTGAAGGAAAGAAAAAAGCGGCAAAGGCGTTAGGAATATCGCTTGCTACGTTATATAACAAAATTAAACGTTATAGAATCGATTTCTAAATTTTTAGAAATCGATTCATTTCATTTCTAAAAACTTAGAAACACAGGAAATGTACTGCAACAATAGGCTTCATAAGTGAAATGGTGGAATCTGCTATTCTAAAAAGTTAGAAATAGAGAAGAAGCAATAGCGAGAAAAAAGGGCGCATCTTTTGATAGCGCTTTCTTTTTTATTTTTTGAAAATCCTTGAGAAATCAAGGTTTTAGAAGGAAATCTTGAATGAATTAGGCCTGGAAAAAGGAATGATGACTTTTTTGGCATGGGTCTTGCAACTAATAAAGGGTGTAGAGGTCATGATGGGGAGAAAAAGGAGGGAACATGCGCATCAGGAAAGATAATGGGTTACACAGAGGGGTAATGAACAAAGGGATATTGGGGGGATTGGAGTAGATGTTGGCATTATTAGGCTTTTTAACGATTGGAACGTTTCTGTATTTGATTATGACGAAGCGGCTGTCCGTTATCGTTTCGCTTGTTCTTGTACCTGTTGTTTTCGGTCTTCTGAGCGGATTTGGAACAGATCTCGGAGCCATGATGCTCGAAGGAATCCAAAAAGTCGCGCCGACAGGAATTATGGTAGGCTTTGCAGTGCTGTATTTTGGTCTCATGATGGATGCGGGATTGTTTGATCCCATCATTTCCCGGATGATTCGCATCGTGAAAGGAGATCCGCTGAAGATTGTCATCGGGACCGTCCTTGTGACAATGCTTGTCGCTTTGGATGGTGACGGAGCTTCGACATTCATGATTACCATTTCAGCCTTCCTTCCGCTTTACAAAAGACTCGGAATGAATCCGTTGATCCTGTCAGGCGTTGTTGCGTTAGGGGCAGGTGTCATGAACATTGCACCGTGGGGCGGCCCGACAGCAAGGGCGATGACGACACTTCATGCAGATTCGGCGCAATTATTCAATCCGGTTCTGCCTGCTATGCTCGGCGGTATTGTGTGGGTCTTGTTTTCAGCTTATTGGCTTGGAAAAAAAGAGCGTGCAAGACTGGGGATTATGGATATGAAAGGCGGTTACGAAGACTTTATGACGGAACATGCCGCCGCTGTGGAAGGAAAGAGGCCCCAGCTGTTTTGGTTTAACTTGATGTTGACGATTTTACTTCTCGTTGCATTGGTCTTAACGTGGCTGCCGATGCCGGTCTTATTCATCATCGCATTTGTCATCGCGTTACTGGTAAACTATCCGAACTTAAGCGAACAACAAGAACGGCTGTCTAATCATGCAAGCAGCGTTGTGATGGTATCGACGATGATATTTGCTGCTGGTATTTTTACGGGGATTTTAACGGGAACAAAAATGATTGATGCGATGGCATCATCCATGGTTTCCGTTATTCCGGAACAGCTTGCGGGATTTTTACCGCTCCTTGTAGCCATTACAAGCATGCCGCTTAGCCTTGTCTTTACGCCGGATGCTTATTATTTTGGTGTTCTGCCTGTTCTAAGTCAAGCGGCTGTCAGCTTCGGGATTGATCCGATTGAAATCGGACGTGCCGCCATACTAGGCCAAATGACGACCGGGTTTCCATTAAGTCCGCTCACAGCGTCCACTTTTATTCTCGTCGGTTTATCGGGAGTCGATTTAGGGGAGCATCAACGCTTTATTTTTAAATGGGCGTTCGGAACGACCATTGTAATGACCATTATTGCACTAATTACGGGAGCTATAACTATTTGAGGTGATAATCATGATTAGAATCGGATCAGGAGCAGGGTTCTCAGGAGACAGATTGGAGCCTGCCGTCGTATTAGCAGAAAAAGGACAATTAGACTATCTTGTATTGGAGTGTCTGGCCGAACGAACGATTGCATTGGCCCAAAAACGCAAAATGCAAAACCCTTCATTGGGGTACGATCCTTTATTGGAAAAGAGAATAGAGCTTCTTTTACCTGTTATCAAGAAGAATAACGTTCGTCTCATCACGAACATGGGGGCGGCCAATCCTGTGGGTGCCGCACAAAAGGTGACAGAAATAGCCCAACGTCTCGGAGTATCGGTAAAGGTGGCCGCCGTGACCGGTGACGATGTATTAAAGCATCTTTCAAATGATAAAACAACGTTAGAGACGAATGAGCCTTTATCTTCTTTTAAACGATTGATTTCTGCAAACGCGTACCTTGGGGTGGAAGCCATTTTGCCGGCATTAGAGACGGGTGCTGATGTCATCATTACAGGTCGGGTGGCTGACCCTTCCTTATTCGTCGCCCCAATGGTTCATCATTATGGCTGGTCATTGGAAGATGTGAACCGGATGGCACAAGGAACGGTAGTCGGTCACTTGCTGGAATGCGGTGGTCAAATATGCGGGGGCTATTTTGCCGATCCGGGGAAAAAAGATGTACCGGACTTTGCCCGTTTAGGATTCCCGTATGCGGATGTGGCTTCAGATGGAACAGCTGTCATCAGCAAGATCGAAGGGACTGGAGGATTGATTTCGCTGGCAACGGCAAAAGAACAGCTTTTATATGAAGTAACGAATCCGAATGAATACATCACACCGGATGTCATTGCCGATTTTACAACGGTTCGTCTGCGGGAAACGGCACCGAACCATATTGAAGTTTCCGGCTGTATCGGGAAGGAGAAACCAGACAAGCTGAAGGTGAGTGTCGGCTATCATGCCGGATTCATGGGAGAAGGAGAGATTTCTTATGCCGGAACGAATGCATTGGGCAGGGCAAAGCTTGCCGGTGAAGTCATGTACGAGCGGCTAAAGGATGACTTTTCCGATCTTCGAATCGATTATATCGGCAGTTCTTCTGTTCATCGAACAACATTTGGACAGCATGATGCCTATGAAATCCGGCTTCGTGTGGCAGGAAGGGCGCTGACAGAAGAAATGGCGGCCAAAATCGGCGAAGAGGTAGAAGCGCTTTATACGAACGGACCGGCCGGGGGAGGCGGAGCCCGCAAATATACGAATGAAATCGTCGGGATTGTATCTACGCTAATCAAAAGAAACAATATCAACACGTCTGTTACGATAAGGGAGAGTGAGAAGAATGAAGAAAAAGTTATATGATTTGGCTCACAGCCGGGCCGGCGACAAAGGGAATACATTGATCCTGTCCCTTATCCCGTATAATGAACAGGATTACCCGAAGCTGTGTGAAAAAGTCACCTCTGAAAAAGTGAAAGAACATTTAAAAGAAGTAGTCGAAGGCCATGTCGTCCGCTACGAGGTCCCGAATATAGCCGCTCTCCAGTTCGTCTGCCACCATGCATTACTTGGAGGAGTCACCACCTCCTTGAGCACGGACACTCACGGGAAGAGCTTGAGCTATGCGTTGCTGGAGATGGAGATAGAGGTGTAAGCAGCGACTTCTACTTTGACAGGGTAGAGGTCGCTCGTTCGAATCCAGTCGGAATCATTACTAAAGAAAGAGCATAACCTTTTATTTTATAGAAGTTTATGCTCTTTTTTGCAATTTGTTTGTAAATAGAGAGAATATAACAAAGAAAAGGATTCAATCATTCCTCATAATTGTTTAAGATAGAATTAAATATCGATGAGATAGTAATAATCGTTCAAAGGGAGAAGAACTAAATATTAAGGTTTAAGGAATCTTTTAACCACTCGCTCATCCTTACCGAGATTCTATTGATAAAGGAAGTTGAATACATAATGTATAAAATCGGATTAGTCGGTCTAAAAACTTCTATCGAACAGATTTTAGACTTGGCAGAGGAATATAAACATGAGTTGGAATTCATCTCTTTGCCCTATGTAAAAACTGAAGAGGTAGAGAATCTTGTACAAGAAACCACTTCTTACGTACATGCATGGCTGTTTACCGGTCCACTTCCATATGAAATCGCGAAAAAAACGGTACGTACGGATAAAATAATGGTCCATGTTCCTGCTACGGAATCGGGTCTTTATAAATCTTTTTTAGAGATGATTTATGAACAAGGAAAAATGATTGAACAGCTAAGTATTGATACGATGTCAACAAACAATATTAGCGAAGAAGCTTTGTCACAGCTAAATATGAACATCCCAAAGATTTATACGAAAGCGTTTGAGGTGGATGTTGATCCAAATGAATTGTTGCATTTTCACTTAAATTTGTGGAATGAGGGAAAGATAGAAGGTGCTTTATCTTGTTTTCCGTCAGTGTGTGAAGCTTTAAGGGAAAAAGGAATTCCAGCTTACCGGATGTCGATGAGTAAAATGGAAATACGACAAACGCTTCGGATTCTTGTCGAAAAAGTAAAGGCTGCCTACTTTAAAGATACACAAATCGGAGTGGAAATCATTGAAGTTGAATATTTTAACAGAGTGGCAGAGGAAATGAAAACACCTTATCATTTACAGTACTTGGAGCTGCGGCTAAAAGAAATGTTGATTCAACTGGGTGAAAAAATAAATGGTTCTGTTTCAGAGAAAGGAAACGGAAGGTACATGATTTTTAGTTCGCGCGGCGCAATTGAACGAGAACTTCCTACGCTTGAAGATACCGTTCAAAAATTGGCTTTTGAAGCCGATACGACCGTTGCCGTTGGCATTGGATTTGGCGAGACGGCCTATTCGGCGGAAATCAATGCTTTTCGTGCTATTCAACATTCAAAGGAGATGAAGAAGCGCGAAATTGTCATGGTTCAAGATGATGGCAAGATCGTCGAGTCACCAGGCAAAAAACAAGAACTGCAATTTTCCAGCCGTACCCAAAATGAAATCCTTATTGAGAAGTTAAAAAAAGGGAATATTAGTGTAAAAACGTATAAAAAAATAGCGGCTCTCATCCAAAAAATGGGGTGGAGCGATTTTACAACAAAGGAGTTAGCGACACATCTTGAGATGACAGAGCGCAATGTACGGCGTATTGTGACCGATATGTGCGAAGTTGATTTGGCACAATGCGTTGGCAAAGAGGCCTATGCCACTCGTGGAAGGCCAAGTAAAATTTATCGATTGTTATAAGCACCCATGAGTTAGGGTGCTTATTTATTTTGTGAGAAAATATTAGATTTAGTAGATGGATAATATTTCAGAAATTTCGAAAAAAGTCATTGAAATTAAGTTCACGAAATATTATACTTCATTTAAGGAATTTTTTCCTTAAAGTATCCGAAAATAAAAGTTGTTACGCAGGCAAAATTAAAAGGGGAGTTGAAGTGGGTGTCTCAAATGACAATGATGCACAATTTAATGGAGGATGTTAAAGACGAAGTGATTGGATGGAGAAGATATTTACATAAGTATCCGGAGCTGTCTTTTCAAGAAGAAAAAACAGCTCAATTTGTTTATGAAACGCTGCAAACTTTTGGTAAGTTGGAAATTTCACGCCCGACAAAAACAAGCGTGATGGCTCGCCTGATTGGTCAGCAACCTGGGAAGGTTATTGCATTGCGGGCAGATATGGATGCGCTTCCAATTGAAGAAGAAAATGATTTTGACTTTGTATCACAGAATTCAGGCGTGATGCATGCTTGCGGACACGACGGGCATACGGCGATGCTGCTTGGTACGGCAAAGATTCTTACACAGTTAAAGGATCAAATTAAAGGGGAGGTGCGCTTTTTATTTCAACATGCTGAAGAGTTGTTTCCGGGCGGTGCACAAGAAATGGTAAAAGCAGGCGTACTCGAAGGAGTGGATCAAGTAATTGGAATCCATCTAGCGTCCACGGTTGAGGTTGGTAAAATTGGGCTTTGTCATGGGGCAGCTACCTCTGGGAGTGATACATTTGATATAAAAATTCAAGGAAAAGGCGGTCATTCTTCAGAGCCTCATTTAACCATTGATCCCATTGCAATCGGATCACAAGTGATCAACAACCTTCAGCACATCGTTTCAAGAAATCTCGATCCTCTCGAAAAGCTAGTAGTATCCGTGACGAAATTTCAAAGTGGAACCGCTTACAATGTAATTCCTGATACGGCTATTTTAAGCGGATCTGTACGAAGCCTTGATCCGGAACTTCGTCAACAAGTTCCAAGTTTAATTAAACGAATTGTTAAAGGAGTTACAGAAGCACATCATGCGTCATTTGAAGTCGATTATCATTTTGGCTACAGTTCGGTTGTAAATGACGATAAGGTAAGAGAAGCAATTGAGGAAACGATAATGGATGTATGGGGAGAAGATACTTTGATGAGGCTGCCGGCGCTTATGAGCGGTGAAGATTTTTCTGCCTTTTCGAATGAAGTGCCAGGCTGCTTCATCTTTGTTGGTGCAGGGAATCAGAACAAGGGGATTATTTACCCGCACCATCATCCGCGTTTTACCATTGATGAAGATGCTTTAGAAATGGGTGTGGAGTTGTTTGTTCAATCAGCTTTTAGACTATTAGGGGAGTCGGGAAATATATAGATCGATTTAGAAAATTCGTAATCTACTTCTAACGAAAAATAGGTAAGCGAAGGGGTGTAAAGAAAATGATACATGAACCTGTCGTAGCAGCCATGATTATCATGGCATTAATCGCTTTGGGTGAAATTATTTCTATCGTTACAAGAGCAAGGGTATCTATGTTCCTAGTCGCCTTGATAGGGTATCTTTTGTTAATTTGGACGGGAATTATACCAAAGAGTCTGGTCGGCGATTCGAAATTTATTGAAATTGGTATTGTATTAGGAACCGCTCCAATTATTATTCATATGGGTACGTTGATTCCTCTCAAAGCGATTCGCAGTCAATGGAAAGCCGTCGCTATTTCTTTGATGGGAATTATCTTTGGCGCTGGTCTAATTCTTCTTTTGATTCCACTAATGTATGACTATAAAACCGCCGTTGCAGGAACTGGACCGCTAACCGGAGGGGTGATAGCCTTTCTTGTGACCTCGGAAGGACTAAAAGAAGTAGGATTGACAAGTCTAGTGGCAATATCAGCTTTAATATTATCATTGCAATCACTGTTTGGTATGCCTCTTTCTGCAAATTTGTTACGCCGTTATGCATTAAAGTTTCGGAACGCGGTAGACGCTGGTACATATACAGCTTCCGCGTTGGAAGCAGGAGTAGAAAACGTTATGGATACAGAAAAAGTAGAGGAACGAAATGCTGCTTGGATTCCGAAAAAATATCAAACCAATCTAATTCTTCTTTTTCAGCTATTTATCGGTGGCGCAATTGCCGTGGTTTTAGATCAATTTACCGGCATACCATATAGTTTGTGGGCTTTGGCTCTTGGAATTGGCGGGAGAGTAATCGGTTTTTATCCAGACCGTGTTATGGAGCGTGCTAATGCTTTTACAGTCGGGATGGCTGGACTTGTATTTTTAATTATCGCCACTATGAATGACATTACATTCGATATGTTTATTAGTTATCTCCCTGAAACTTTTCTAATTATGTTTGTCGGAATTTTGGGTATTTTTATCGGTGGGTTTATAGGTTCAAAATTGTTTAAATGGGATCCTTTAAAAGGCCTCCCTGTTGCATTGACAGCTACAGTAGGTTTCCCCGGTGACTACCTTGTTTGTGAGGAAATCAGTAGAAGTGTCGGCAGGAATAAAGAGGAAGAAGAAATGATATTAAATGAAATATTGACTCCAATGTTAATCGGCGGATTTACAACTGTAACAGCAGGGTCAGTCGTTATTGCCAGCATCTTGATCAAAACATTATAGACGCTATTTTGAGACTTCAGAATTAGGACAGATGACATATTGAGACTGAACAATGAATGATATTTGAAAACGAGACTTTATGAGAAAGCAGGGAAGCGTAAAGCGTTCCCCTGCTTTCTCTTTATCTACAGGATTCATGATTGTTGGGAGTTCCTTAGGTGACATGAATGTCTATACTAAAACTTCGATATTATTTATAAATGTAACAAAATGAAAGAAAAATACAAAAATTATTTATAAAAAAATCATAAAATTATAAATTAAATCTCAAAATTTTTGTCATAGAATGAACATAGTACAACAAGGAGGTTGAAAGGATTGGCAAGAAGTGATTAAGATCTACTAATCATAAGAACTTACCGTAATTGTTCCGAGTATTACGCTTTTTTGTGAGAAATGATGTTTCAAAACAATCCATTTAAACGACTTATAATATAAGAGGTGTAACGAATGAAAGTGGCAGTCCCTGTTAAAAGTGATGACAATCCAAAGCCAGACAATAAGCAAAGCGAAGTGTTAGATTTATTACATTCCACTCAGCTTATTATAAAAGAGGCGGTTCAGAAGTTAGGGTATAACGATGAGATGTACGAGTTATTAAAAGAGCCGGTTAGAATCCTCACGGTACGTATTCCCGTTCGAATGGATGATGGTTCCATTCGAGTGTTTACCGGTTTTCGTTCTCAACATAACGATGCAGTAGGTCCCACAAAAGGGGGTGTCCGCTTCCATCCAGAAGTGAATGAAGAAGAAGTAAAGGCATTGTCCATTTGGATGAGCTTAAAGTGCGGCATTGCCGATCTTCCTTACGGCGGGGGAAAAGGCGGGATTATTTGCGATCCGAGGGACATGTCGTTTAGGGAACTGGAGAGGTTAAGCCGCGGGTATGTTCGTGCCATCAGCCAAATTGTTGGTCCTACCAAAGATATTCCAGCACCGGATGTGTACACGAATTCTCAAATTATGGCGTGGATGATGGATGAGTACAGCCGCCTTCGGGAATTTGATTCTCCTGGATTCATTACGGGCAAACCGATTGTTTTAGGGGGATCACAAGGTCGTGAAACGGCAACGGCGCGCGGCGTCACGATTTGCATTGAAGAAGCGGCTAAGAAAAGAGGTATTGATTTACAAGGTGCACGCATCGTGATTCAAGGCTTTGGGAATGCAGGAAGCTTTTTGGCGAAATTCATGCATGATGCCGGGGCGAAAGTGATTGGGGTCTCGGATGCCCATGGTGCTCTTTATGATCCAGAAGGGCTTGATATCGATTATTTGCTGGATCGACGCGATAGCTTTGGTACTGTCACGAATTTATTTACAGATGTCATAACGAATCAAGAATTACTCGAAAGAGAATGTGACATTTTGGTGCCGGCTGCCATTTCAAACCAAATTACAGCACAAAATGCTCATCAGATTAAAGCATCGATTGTGGTGGAGGCAGCAAATGGGCCCACAACCCTTGAAGCAACCAAAATTTTAGATGAAAGGGGAATCCTCCTTGTGCCGGATATACTGGCAAGTGCAGGGGGTGTCACTGTTTCTTACTTTGAATGGGTTCAAAATAATCAAGGCTATTATTGGTCAGAGGAAGAAGTGGGAGAAAAACTGCGAAAAGTAATGGTCGATTCTTTTGAAAACATTTATCAAACATCACAGGCTCATCAAGTGGATATGCGTTTAGCGGCTTATATGGTTGGAATCAAAAAGCCGGCTGAAGCTTCCCGTTTCCGCGGCTGGGTGTAAAAGGAAAAATTCTCTATCAATCTATGGAAAAGAGGTAAAAAAAGAATCTTTTAATTGGAGGGAATTTTTCATGTGGATCATCACTGTCCATTTAAAGAACGACATCAAAATATTTGAGTTTGACAATGAAAAAGAGGCAAAAGAAGCTTTCAAGAGAATTCAAGGTTATAAAATCCTTACCGAAGTGATTTACTTTCATGAGGATTGTTTAGTTGAATCATAATTGCTAGTAGTGAGAGTCCAACAAGGCGCGATCAATAAGAACACGCCTTGTTGGACCGATAATTATGAGACAGCCGGTAATTATGGAATTTTGTCAGGCAGTTACTTCAGGTACAATTTCGTCGGATAAGCCCCGCTGAAACAGGCTATGCACCGATTACTCGTTTCTGCAAGATTTACATCTACTGCCTCTAACAGCCCTTCGGTACTTAAAAAGGCCAATGTATCCGCTCCGATAGCCTCTCCCATTGCCCGTTCATGTTCGAGCCTATTGGCAAATAACTCTTCTTTTGTCGGCATATCAATTCCATAAAAACAAGGATTTCGAACCATCGGTGAACTAATGCGTACATGGACTTCTTTGGCGCCTGCCTGCCGGATCAATTGGACGATTCGCTTGCTGGTTGTTCCCCTTACAATCGAATCATCGACAAGCACGACCCTTTTTCCTTCGAGAATTTCTTGAACGGCGCTCAATTTGAGGCGAACGGCCAATTCGCGCAATTCCTGGGTAGGTTCAATGAATGAACGGCCTGCATATGGATTTTTGATCAGCCCCATCTCATAAGGAATTCCTGATTGTTGGGCGAAGCCAATAGCGGCCGGGACGCTCGATTCAGGAACGGCGACCACCACATCTGCTTGCGTCGGATGTTCCTTGGCCAGAATTTGACCTAATTCTTTTCGAATCGATAAGACGCTTCTTCCTTGAATGACACTATCAGGCCGGGCGAAATAAACAAATTCAAAAGAACAAAGGGACAGATCACTCTTTGGAGCAAATCGTCCCGTTTGAATCCCGTTTTCGTCTACAAGAAGCCATTCTCCCGGTTCTACATCCCGCCAAAACTTTGCATCAACTGCGTTCAAGGCGCATGTTTCTGAAGCAGCAACGACGGCTTCACCGATTCTCCCAAGACTGAGGGGACGCAAACCATGACGGTCCAGCGCAATCAGCATTTGTTTTTCTGTCATGACAAGCAAGGCAAATGAACCATCGAGGCGCGTAAGAATATCAGGCGCTGCCTCTTCAAATCGATTTTTACTGGAGCGGGCGATAAAGTGAGCGATGACTTCCGTATCGGTTGTTGTTTGGAATATGCTTCCCTGCTGCTGTAACACATTTCGTTCAATTCTTGCATTTACGAGGTTGCCGTTATGGGCGACAGCTAAGTCTCCCCCGCTGTATTGAAAAACAAGGGGCTGTGCGTTTTGCAATAAACTTTCACCAGAAGTGGAATACCGAACATGGCCAATTGCCATATTTCCGCTAAGTCCATCGAGAATATCACGTGAAAATACTTGGGTAACTAATCCCATTCCGCGGTGATGTCTAAATGTTTTACCATCGCTGACCACGATTCCTGCACTCTCCTGACCACGATGCTGAAGAGCATGCAGTCCATAATATGTTAAATCGGCTGCTTTTGGGTGATTGAAAACTCCAAACACCCCGCATTTTTCCTTCATTTCTGAAGACATCCTTGTCCCCTCCCGTTTATCCCATTTCCTCTATTTTCTGCTGATGAATGATTTCTATCCTGATATAAATAGAAATCAATATCTGATTGTTATAAAAATTAATCGTATATACCCATTTTTTGTAACAATCCCTTATTTGCTAGTACCTAAGCTTCATTTTGTTTTCTTATGTGAGCGTTTTCCTTCATTTCTGTAATCGTTGCCAAACCGTGTAATAATAGGAAAGCGACTCTTTCTCTGTCTGTTTTTTTATCCAATCCTGCGATGTTGACGACATAATCAAATAGAATTAGATTTAAATACAAGAGTGCATGGCCGTTCTTTGGTCATGTCGAATTTTCTAAATCGCTCTAAGTAAATGGCATGTCATAACAAAAGGAGCATCGTCACATGAAAAGCATCCAAAGCCGCTTATTTCTTATGCTTCTTATTTTTATCATCGTGCCGTATTTTTTGTCTGTTTTCTTCATATATGGACATACAAAAAAGCTTGTGGAACAGCATGAGCTGGAAGTCAGCCGCAATCAAATGGAGAAAGCGTCAACAGAGCTGGAGCAGTATTTTCATGATGTAGTCAGCCTTCCAATTGTTTCATACCGCAATCCTGATTTGATCCGGATCTTTAAAGATGGGTTTGAAGATTCTATTTATTTTAATCCCATTGCCGTGGAGAACAGCATCGAAACGTTTTATCTTATGCGCAGGGAAATCCGGCAGATCCGCTTTTATATTGATAAAAATAAAGAATCATTTACGGTTTATAATGCAATGGTCAGTGCCCGTAAACCTCAGCCGGGGTTATTAAAGCAAGATTCGATAAAAAAGCTTTATCATTCTAATTCAAAATATCTGATTGAGCCGCCGCATCCGATTGAGAATTATAATGACGCTGCGATTGTTCCTCAGTCAGAGGACACGGTGGTTACAACCATTCACCATAAAGTAATCGATGTGCTTTCGAACGAATTTCTTGGCATCATTACTCTTGATATAGATTTAAACGCTTATGCCCGCCTCTGTAACAGCCTTGTTCAGAAGGCGGAAGAATCCGTATGGCTGATTAATGCGGAGGACCAGGTTATGTATGCAAGTGATCGTGCCCTTATCGGCAAGCCGGTCCCTGCCGATTTATTGGAGTCAATTCATTCACCAGGCATTAAAACGGGCGATAATATCATCCTGTCCAAAACATTGTCAGGGCCTCTAAGTCAATGGAAGCTAGTGAAGATCACACCCGAACACGTATTGTTTCACGATGTCAGGCAGACCGCCTATACGAGCATACTTGTTGGGATAGGGGTCGGACTATTGGGCTTATTAATGATTGGTCTTATTTCTTACAAAATTACCCGCCCAATTAAGCTTCTCAGCAGAAAAGTGCAGAGCATCTCAGCCGGCAATATGGATGTCCCTTTTCATGACAATAGGCAAGATGAAATTGGACACCTGGAAAAACATATGGAGGAAATGATGAACCGGATCAATCTCCATATTGAACGTGAATACAAACTGGAAATTGAAAACAGAAACAATCAATTAAGGGCATTAAAGTCTCAGGTCAATCCACATTTTTTATTCAACGCCCTGCAAACAATAGGTGCCGTTGCCCTAAGATTCAATTCTCCAAAGGTGTACCAATTGGTAACCTCCTTATCTAAAATGATGCGATACTCCATGCGGGCGGATCAATGGATCTTGGTCCGAGAGGAAATCGATTATATAAAAACATACCTGTCTCTGCAAACGGAGCGTTTTGGGAACGACTTGAACTATACGATACATGTGAACGAGACGATTCTTACTATGACGATTCCAAGTATGACCCTTCAGCCGCTCGTCGAAAATTTCTTTAAACACTGCTATGAAGAAGGCTTCTATGCTGCCCAGTTAAGCATCTATGGAGAAATACGAGGAAAAACGCTTCACCTCATAGTCGAAAATAACGGACCAAGCATGACATCTGCGGAATTACAAGCATTACGAAAAAATATTTATACGAAACCATATGAAGGATCCTATTCAAAAGAGCATATCGGTCTCAAAAATATTCATGACCGGTTGGTCTTAAATTATGGTCCGGAGGCCGGTTTAGAAATCGATACGAAACAGGGACAAGGTTTTTTAGTTCGGCTGGTTATTCCGCTGGATTCAAAGCTTGCTGGTGATTAGCTATCCCAAATAGGTACCTTTTTTATCTATATAAGCAGTAAGGAGGATCAAATTATGAAGGCTCTCATTGTAGATGATGAATACAATGTACGTTATGTTATACGCCAGTTGGGCCAGTGGGAGAAATATGGTATTACCGATTTATTCGAGGCGAGTAACGGTGAGGAAGCAAAAAGAATGATCCAAAGAGAAAATCCGGAAATCATTTTTACCGATATCAAAATGCCTGGCATGAGCGGGATCGAAATGATGGAGTGGCTTGACAGCATTTCTTATCCTGGTAAAGTCATTTTAATTACAGGATTTGACGATTATTCTTTTATGCGAAAAGCAATCAAGTACAACAGCTTTGACTATTTATTAAAACCAATTGAGGATGAACCTTTTAATAACACTTTGGCAGAAGCTGTGAAGTCCTGGGCAAATGAAGAGGAAGATCGCCGATACAAAGAAACAGGTGTTTACGAGGACATGAAAAGGCTTCGTATCAATCAAATCGTAACAGAAGCCTGTATAGGGGAGTTTTTTGATCCGGCCGAAATGGCTTCCTGTCTTCCGCCGGCTGATGAATATGAGCTTACACTCATTTCTTTTTATCAAATGCACCATTCCGCCCCATATATTCAGCTATTGGCCGAAGAACTGGATCATCAGGAATGGGGAAATGCATTTGCGCTTCAAAACGATCATAGTCTTTGTCTCGTGATGACCGTAAAAGGGATCTGGCTATCCGTCGAAGAATGGATCAGCCAACAGTTTGATATTCCTGTCCGCCTTGTGAATGGTGAGTCCTTGAAGTCATTGGAGGAGCTTCCTATTTCATATAAAGCTCTGCAAGAGGCAGTGGAAAACCAAAACTTCAGAGCGATTCATCGTTTGAACGACTTGGATAATGCTTGCCGCATGCGGAATATTGTCGCCTACGTGGATACCTATTATATGGAAGAATTGACGTTGGAAAAACTCTCAAACCGCTTTTTCCTGAGTCGTGAACATATTTCGAGAAAGTTTAAACAAGAAACGGGCATGACTCTATCTAAATACATTACGAAACTAAGAGTTAATCGGGCAAAATATTGGCTAAGAGAAACGGATGAAAGTATACTCTCCATTTCCTTCATGCTTGGATACCAGGATGAAAAATACTTTTCAAAGCTATTCAAAAAAGTCGTTGGACTCACACCTTTTGAGTACCGAAACAGTGAAAAAAAGCAAAAAACGGGAAGCTTCTGACATATACGCCCTATCTGCTAATCTATATAGATCGATTTAGAAAATTCAATATGACCAAAGAACGGCCATGCCGAATTTTCTAGACCTAAGCTGGGCTATTGAAGGTATCTGGATGACCGAGTGTGAATACCTCTCGATTGAATAAAGAGATGACGAGTTATTAAGTAGAATTTATATATCACACAAACGGGGTGAGGGAATGAAAGGGACTTTACCATTACGAATGGTTTTGGCAGCCATCCTGAGTTTATCTCTTTCGGCCTGTGAGCCTGTAAAGAAAGAGACTGCCTCAAAAGAAACAGAAAATCCGAAACAAAAGATAACGCTGGATATTCGGAATCCAAAAGTGGAAATTTCGACGCAGTTTGAACAAATGGCCGCCGTTTATGAAAAGGAACATCCAAATGTTGATATTAGGATTCACACCGTAGGCGGTGCTGCTGATGACTTAACGGACTTGAAGGCACAGATTGCTGCCGGCGATAGCCCGGATATTTTTACCAATACTGGATACGAGAATGCCTTACTGTGGAAGAACTATTTGGAGGATCTTTCGGACCAGCCATGGGTTCAACATGCCTATCAGGATGCTTTAAAACCAATGACATTTAATCATAAAATTTACGGAATGCCGCTTAACCTCGAAGGATATGGATTCATCTATAATAAGGATTTATTTAAGAAGGCAGGCATTGAAACCCTCCCGAAAACGTTGACTGAATTAACTGCAGCAGCCGAACAATTGCAAAAAGCGGGTATAACGCCTTTCGCCACCGGATATTATGAGGAATGGAAACTCGGTGTCCATCTGTTGAATATTGCTTTTGCGCAGCAAGAAGATCCGAACGCTTTTATAAAAAGCCTAAATGACGGGACGAAAAAGATTCATCACAATCAAACATTCAAAGACACCATGAAGCTGCTGGACGTAACATTAAAATATGGAAACGATAATCCGCTCACAACGGATTACAATATGGAAGTCAACTTATTTGCTGAGGGAAAGGCAGCGATGATTCAGCAAGGCAACTGGGTTCAGCCGATGATTGACCAACTATCGCCGAATATGAATATCGGATTTCTCCCCCTGCCGATTAGTGACGAAAAAAAGAATGATGCATTAGTCGTAAACGTACCGAACTATTGGGTTGTCAACAAACAAACGACACCCGAGAAGAAGAAAGAAGCGAAAAAATTTTTAAACTGGATGGTTTCTTCCGAGCAGGGGAAAAGGTTTATGACAGAGGAGTTCAAATTTATCCCTGCGTTTAAAAACATAAAAGCGGCCAATTTAGGACCGCTCGCTACTGAAACGATCACCTACTACAAAGCAGGAAAAACGCTCGATTCCAACTGGTTCAACTTCCCGGTTGGCGTTAGAGAAGAGTTCGGACTCGCCATGCAATTGTACGTAGGAAAACAGCTTAACCGTCAGCAATTACTGCATGAGTTTCAAAAGTCTTGGGACAAGGCTAAGTCAAATATGGAATAGCCTCTTTTGACATCTGTCCGTTCCAAGAGCATCCTAATATAACTCTGCAACTTGGTTCCTACTAATTTCATACATTTTTTCTGCCTCCTTTTGGGGGCTTTTTGTTTTATTCCGCATTAACGGGCAGTAAGACCCCCTATTGATGGAAGTTTCCTTTATAACTTTCACTTTATAACTCAGCACATCTTAATCCCATCGAGACCCTTTTAAAATCAGTCATCCAGACAACTTGAATAGACCCTCAAGTTTCGGTCAGTTGGCATGGCTGTTCTTTAGCCATGCCAACTGATCGAAATCAATATAAGACTAGATTCCAATCAATCTATAACATACCCACCAACTTGGCACTCCTCTATAATTCTAATTAATAAAGGGAATGCAGTGATACTGTTACTAGTTATCACAACGCATTTCTTATCTACTAATACATATTATAGGAGGAAGACGATGAATTTCAAAAGATTGGCTAAACAAGCAGCAGCCGTAACATTCAGTACAGCTATATTAGTAGGAGCGGGCGGGCCGCAAATATTGGCGCAGCAAAAAGACAGCATGGATTACAAAGAAAATTATGGTTTTTCTCACATTACACGTTTTGATGCGTTGAAAATACCTGCGCAACAAACAAATGAACAGTTTAAAGTACCTCAATTCGATGCATCAAAAATCAAGAACGTTGCTTCAGCCATCAAGTATGATGAGAATGGCAACAAAATTGAATTAGACGTGTGGGATACTTGGCCGCTGCAAAACGCTGATGGCACAGTGGCAAACTATAATGGCTACGAAATTGTATTTGGTTTAGCAGGAGACCCTAAACGAGGATCGGACACATTTGTTTACTTGTTCTATAAAAAAATAGGCGATAATTCAATTGACGCTTGGAAATGTGCTGGAAGAGTATTTAAAGACAGCGATAAATATAATACAAATGATCCTCTTCTTCATAATCAAGCTGAAGAATGGTCTGGATCTGCAACTTTAACTTCTGATGGAAAAGTTCGCTTATTCTATACAAATCGCTCAATCTGGGATGAATCAAAAGGATATTTTGGTAAACAAACATTAACAACAGCTCAAATCAATGTATCTCAACCAGACGCTAATACACTTAAAGTGGATGGAGTAGAAGATTTCAAATCAATCTTTGATGGGGACGGTAAATACTATCAAACTATGGACCAAGCATTTGGTAACAGAAACTTTGATGATAACCATACATTAAGAGATCCTCATTATATAGAAGACAAAGGCAAAAAATACCTTGTGTTTGAAGCAAATACAGGAACGGAAACGGGTTACCAAGGTGAAGAACAGTTTAATAATAAAGCATTTTATGGCGGCAGCCAAAAGTTCTTCGAAGCAGAAAGAGCTAAATTGCTTCAAAGCCCAAGCAAATATGGTTCTTCATTAGCAAATGGTGCACTAGGTATCATTGAATTAAATGATGATTATACGTTGAAAAAAGTCATGAAACCATTAATTGCTTCTAATACAGTAACAGATGAAATTGAACGGGCGAATGTATTTAAAAAGGATGGCAAATGGTATTTGTTCACAAGCTCAAGAGGGTCTAAAATGTTCGTTGATGGAATTGATAAAGAAGACATTTACATGTTAGGTTATGTATCTGATTCTTTAACTGGTCCATACAAGCCATTAAACAAAACAGGGCTTGTACTGCATCAGGATTTAAATCCATATGATATTACTTGGACGTATGCTCACTTTGCGATCCCGCAGGTGAAAGGTAATAATGTAGTTATCACAAGCTATATGACCAATAGAGGTTACTTTGAAGATCACCATTCTACTTTTGCCCCAAGCTTTTTACTGAACATTAAAGGCTCGAAAACTTCTGTTGTGGAAGATAGCATCCTTGAACAAGGACAATTAACGATTAACGAATAATAAAGATCAAATGAAAAAAGAAAATGCCCCTATTTCAGCAGGCATTTTCTTTTTTTCTATACGACAGAAATGCTGATAAGCGTGGTGAGTATCGATGAACATAAGAAGATACAAAAAGAAAAGTTATAAGCTGTTGTGGTTATGGATGATTTGCTTGTCCCTAGCGAGTGTAATTGGGTTAATCTTCTACCAAGGCTACGAGTCAAATAAAGAACAGCCTATAAATCAGCCGCAGAAATCAACAACAGCACCTAAAGAGCATTCGTACCGGGCACAATATCATTTTACGGTGCCGGACAAATGGAAAAACGATCCTCAAAGGCCCATCTATTATGGGGGAAAGTACCATTATTATTATCTTTACAATCGGGACTATCCAAACGGAAATGGGACGGAATGGCGGCATGCCACATCCGAAGATTTAGTGCACTGGAAGGATGAAGGGATTGCCATTCCAAAATATACGAACCGAAATGGAGATCCGTGGTCAGGGTCTGTCGTTGTCGACTCCGAAAATACAGCTGGATTCGGAAAAGGAGCCATTGTGGCGATTGTCACCCAGCCATCAGCCAATGGCGGAAAGCAGGAGCAATTTCTATGGTACAGCAAAGACAACGGCAAAACGTTTACATCTTACAGTGATGATCCGATTATGCCAAATCCCGGCCCAAAGGATTTTAGAGATCCGAAAATCATCTGGGACAGCAGCCGTCATAAATGGGTAATGGTCATGGCAGAAGGATCTAAAATAGGGTTTTATGAGTCTCATAATTTGAAAGATTGGCATTACACCAGCAGTTTTTTTACAGAAAATATTGGGACTGTGGAGTGCCCGGATTTTTATTTGATGAAGGCAAATAACGGAACATTAAGATGGGTGCTGGGGGTCAGTGCAAACGGGGAAGCAATTGATAAGCCAAACACTTATGCCTATTGGACTGGAGATTTTAACGGAAAGGAATTCTCCCCTGATCAAGACGAACCAAAATGGTTGGATTATGGCTTTGACTGGTATGGCGGGGTAACGTTTGAAGATAGAAAAGCAAGCGATAAATTGAAAAGGCGATATGCCTTTGCCTGGATGAATAAATGGGATTATGCCCACCATACCCCGACAATGGAAGAGGATTTTAACGGGATGGACTCGATTGTCCGCCAAATTGAACTTAAGCATGAGAACGGCAATCAATATTATTTAGCTTCAAAGCCAATTGAAGCGATGGATGATCTGGCATATTCAACCGATTATATTAAACAGATGAACGTAAAGGGCTCTGAAACTCTGAAAGTATCAGGTGATGTGTATCAACTGGAAACAGAGATTTCCTGGTCGGAACTTACAAATGCAGGCATAAGGCTTCGAGAGTCCGCCGACAAAGGCAGCCACGTTGACATCGGTATTTTTGCCGAGCAGCAATACTCCTATGTCAATCGAGCGTTTACAGGTCACCCTGATAAAAGCAAGCGGTATGTGGAAAGCAAAGCTCTCTTCGATGCCAGCAAACAGAAGGTTCACTTAAAGATTTTTGTTGATACATCCAGTATTGAAGTCTTTGTGGGTGACGGAAAGATTGTTCATTCAAATTTAATCTTTCCTGATGTAAGGGATCAGGACATCACCCTCTTCTCCGAAGGCGGAACAGCGGTATTTAAAAATATAACAATCAAGCATTTTAATTGATGATGAATGGAGTAGGAGGAAGAAATCGCTTTTTTACGGATAGAGTCAGACCAGCAAAAAATCCTTTATCCCTTAAAAACGAGGGATGAAGGATTTTTTTATGTGAGTGTAACATCCAACCATATATTCAATTCAAATTAAAAAGTTGGATCACCCCCAGCTGTTTATTCACTAGCACCTGGTTCATTTTCGGCATCTTTGATTTTATTCTCTCCGCCTTTGTTAGCTACCTGTCCAAATTGATTCGCATTTTGACCGCCTTCTTCGGCAATCTGTCCGCCCTGACCAGCGATTTCCCCATTTTTCCCTGTAAGGTTCTGTCCACCTTCAGACGCGTGTTGTTTTGTCCCGGCATTACCGCCCTCGTTTGCAAGGTTATTATTATTGTAAATATTGATATGAATATGAAGGCCATCTTTTTCATGTTTAAAGGAAATTTCTTCTTTAGGTCCGTTTGATTCACTCTTCATTTTATTTCTTTCATCTTTGTTGTTTCCCAAAATTGTTCTCTCCTTTACTTTAATATACTAATAATATAGTTTCGAACTCCTATTTTGCCTGTATACTAGTCCACTATGTTATAGTATTTTTATTGGAGCCGATATGTTAGGTGAAAAATTCGATTTACTTGAGTTGAAAATGACAGCGTAATATGATTTACATAAAAGTCTTTACCTGTTGGAAACGAGAGGTGAAGGCTTTTTCTATATATTGACGAAACCCGCAATGAGTAGGTAAAAATATCTTCCTTGTGGAAATGATCTAGAAATTGGATTAAATATGAAGAAAAGGGCTATGATGTTGATCAAATTGTTCACTCGGATGAGTGGGTGACTGCGTTGGTAACGAAGAAAATAGAGAGACACGGTCCATTGTAACAGGATCGAAAATAGAGGAGATGGACTTGGGGTGGAAAGATATTTAGATTCTTTCATGCAGGGAATGAAAAATTTCATGATTATCTTAAAGCACTATTGAAAGCTGAATATATAAGAATGTGAATGGTTTGCCAATAGGGTGCTGTTCTCTTGGTCTGCACCATACTTGGACAATATCGTCATACTCAAACAGTTGGAATCTTTCACCAAATTCTTGTTTCATGAAGCTGATAAATTCTCCGATGTTTTTGCCCATTTCTTTATGGCGGCGAAATTCCATCATGATAGCCCTAAATCTGTGTGGAGGGATGTCACACTGGATGTGATAAGATTTGCTGATGATAAAAGAATTTACCTATTTAAAACATCCTTCTTTAAGCTTTTCATTATGGCACTAATTTTTTTGTGTACTGTTTTTTGCGAATAGGTGTTATTCCATTTTAAACTGTTATCAGTATGAAAAGCCTATTGACAGAAGGAGAGAAGAAGAAAGGAAAACTATTGTGATGGAAGTATGCATTTCAAAAAAAATATTAGAGAATTCTTATTTTCTTGCTTTTAATCTACTATAATAGTAAATATGTCTTAAAGAAAAAAGTTACAGAGGATGGCGGAGAAATTGACTGAGGTGAACCTTAACCATGATAAACGGATCTATTTTAATGAGTTAAAAAGGGCATTTTTTACTATATATCAAACAATGGTAAAGCTTAAAAGGGATTACTTTCAAAGTGAGAAGTATATTGAAGATTTTTACTACACACTGATAAGGTTACGAAATATTAGTGCTGTTTTTCATGAAAAAGAATTATGTGATATCTCTATGTTTATGTTAAAACAGTTTGACAAAAAGGAATTGCAGATTTCGATAAAAAAAGGTCGAGAAAAAAAACTGATTAAATGTCTCTTTAACTTATTGAAGTTTTTCTATAAATGGGAAGAAGAAAGCAGCGGTCATACCTATAGTCTTTCTTGGAACAAGGATCGAGAGAGTTATTTGAATGAGGTAAAAGGAACATTTTTCGCTATACGCCAAACAATGGCGGAACTTAAATGGGCGTACTTTCGAGATGTGAAGCACGTCGAGGATTTTTACTGCAAACTAATAAAGTTACAAGAAATAAGTACAACCTTTTATGAAAAAGAATTATGTGATATTTCTATGTTTATGTTAAAACAATTCAACAATAAGGAATCAAAGGTTTTTATAAAAAAGGGTGGAGAAAAAACCTTGATTAAATGTCTTATTACCTTGTTGAAGCTTTTCAATAAACAGAAGGCCGGAACTAACCTTCCTAATTATAATGATTTTCCTCAAAACAGTAAAAAGAAACTTACATTTATTATCGTTGATGATGATTATCCATTTGCTCAAGTAACGTATGAAGAACTGCTTGGGAATGAAATTAGGCGTTTTATATATACAGAACAAACAGATCTCGATGCAATAGCCTATATCAATCCTGATTTGATAGCAATAAATATGCTTTTACCAGATAAAAAGGGTTTTGAACTTGTTAAGTCAATAAGGATGCATCAAAAGTTAGAAAATTTGCCTATTTTGGCCTTAACGAATCGGCTCGATGAACAACATCATCTAGATGTTTTATCTAATAAAGTTGACAATATATTATGTAAACCTTTTACAGATGTAGCGTTGCTGAGTTATGTAGCCAATATGGTAAAGTACGAGGGCAAAGAAAATAAGAGAACGACTTCCCTTTTTATTGAGCATAAAAACGAAATGAGTTTATTACTAGAGAAAGAATGGGATCGTTTTATTCGGTTTCAGTCGGAATTTTGTCTAGTATATATGTGTTTTGAATCAGCAGTATCCGAAATGAACGAGGAGAGGATTCAAAAGTTTCATAAAAGTATTAATTTATTATACATATTCCTTCAGGACAAATTAAGAAAGTGCGATGATATAAGGATGTGGGGGCCAAATAAAATGGTTATTCTCTTGCCGAAAATGCAGCTTGAAAGCGGCAAGCTTGTAGCGAGAAGGCTCATTAAATTAATAGATGATCGAATAGCAAGGGAAACGCTTCAGTACCATGTTAAAGCAGGGGTAATGGAAAGTGAACGTTCATTAGAAAGTGAACAAAAAATGCTAAATATGCTTACAGAAAAGGTAGAAACAGGAACCTCTGCATATGGTTTAGCTGTATTTCCATTATTAAATGAAAAGCAGGAGCATTTTTTTGCGGATAACAACAAAACCAGAGCTTTAATTGTCGATGATGACCGTATTAGCACTTCCCTTATTATGAATCATTTTTCTGATGAGGAGTGGGAATTTGAAACTTGTATAGATATAAAAAATGCAGTTGAAAAAGCCATTTCCTTTAAACCCGGATTTATTTTATGCGAGACTAAAATGAATGACCTTGACGGTTTTTTATTTTGTCAACAAATTCGACAAATCCCTCAACTTACTAATGTAAAGTTTTATTTTCTAACAGAACAAACACTCCCGCAGTACGTCCTTCGTGCCTACGAAGTAGGGGCTGATGACTATATCACTAAGCCTTTTTCTCTGGATGTGTTGGAGGCTAAAATGAAAAGAGCACGCAATTAACGTGGTTTGGAGAGACTTTCAATGGTTATAACAGTATATTTTATGTTACTGCTGACAACGTTGTTTTCAGCAGCGCTCTTTATTTTATTTAGTTATTTGTTTCTTCGCAAAATGTATTTGAATTACCATTCCAAGCGATCTGATACCTACTACCATAGTATACTGCTAAACATGACTGCCTATGTCACGTCGGACAGTGGACAAGCCGCTGGTCTTCTAGCTGTCGATGCGCTCTGGAAAAAACGAGTGATTAAATCGACGATTCTGGAAATCGCAGAAGTGATTGATAGTGATGAGGCACGAGAGAGGCTCATCACGATTGCTGATGCCAATGGAATGGTTCAAGAAGTGGAGGAAATGATCGAGGACCAAAGATGGTGGATTGCTGCAGAAGGAATATCCATCGCTGGTAAACTGCATTTGGTTCAATTTACTCCTTCTATCAAACAACATTTATATGCGAAAGAATTTGACCTGCTGTACTTATCAGCAAAGGCTCTTTGTCAAATGGGCCGCTCCCAATATATAGTCGACTATTTACTGGAAAATGACCAGCGTTTACCACAGAAAGCGGTTGTACATTTAGGTGATATTATGACTCGCGGAACGAACGCGACCGACGATCTGGATTATATCGTCAGCAAGTTTAAACAAGCTTCCCCTAGGCTGCAAGAGCTATTTATCGAAATCATAGGGAAGAAGAAAGCAGCAAGATACCTTCCGCTTATTACATTTTCATTACATTCTCCCTCAAATGAAATTCGCCTTCAAGCATTAAGGGCAATTGGCAACATCGGTATATACCTTGTAGAAGAGCCCATTTTAGCATCCTTATTATCGGAACAGTGGCAAGAGAGAGTGCTGGCTGTATATGTGGTTCATAAATGCAAAATGGAGCGCGGCATTCCTATGCTTGAAAATCATTCGTTAAAAGATCCAAATTGGTGGGTTAGGTTAAGAGCGGCTCAAGCCCTTTATGATTTGGGGACCGGGGGAAAAAGCAGGTTGAAATGGGCGAGTGAACATCATGAAGATAAATATGCACGCGATATAGCGAACAAAGTACTTCAGGAAAAAAACTTAAGAGGTAAAATATCTTGAATACATTTTTCGTGGATTTTTTCAACCTAGTGAATCGAACTATTTTCTCGTATGTCATTTTAGTGGATATGTTTTATATTACATTATTGGTATTATCCTTAGTTGAAATCAGATATCATATGAGAAAAAGCGTATATAAAACATATAAAGAAATCAATACATCCCAACTAACGGTACCGATTTCTATTATTGTCCCGTCTTATAATGAAGAAGTGACCATCCAAAACAGTTTACTTTCTTTTTTATTGCTTGAATACCCTGAATATGAAGTGATTGTGATTAATGATGGCAGTACGGATGGGACATTGGAAACATTAATCGACCAGTTTTCACTTCATGAGTTGAACTTTCCGATTCGTAACCAAATTAAAACGGAAAAAGTGAAAAAAGTGTACCGCTCCGTTCTATACCCTCATCTTATCGTGATCGACAAAGACAATGGTGGAAAAGCGGATGCGTTGAATGCAGGGATTAATGCATCGACATATCCTTATATATGCAGTGTGGACGCAGATTCTGTGTTGGAAAGGGACGCCTTGTTAAAGACCGTGCAGCCGTTCATAGAAGAAGAAGAAGACATTGTCGCTTGCGGCGGAATTGTTCGGATTGGCAACGGATGCACGATTGAAAATGGAAGGATATTGAATGTCGGAATGCCGAAGAATCCGATCGTCATCCATCAAATTATTGAATACTTGCGTTCTTTTTTAATGGGACGTCTAGGGTTTAGCGGCATCAATTCATTGCTGATTATTTCGGGGGCCTTCGGGATATTTAGAAAAAGGGAGATAATCGACATCGGCGGATATGACACTGCAACAGTCGGCGAGGACATGGAGATTGTGATCCGCCTTCAAAAACATTTGTACGACATTAAAAGCAAGGCAAAGGTCGTCTTCCTGCCTAACCCCATTTGTTGGACGGAAGCACCTTCATCATTAAAAGTGTTGTACAACCAGCGTGTCAGATGGCATTTGGGGCTGCTTCAAAGCTTAATCAAGCATCGAGGTTTATTTTTAAATCCAAAATATAAAGTCATGGGACTTATAGCCATTCCTTATTTCTTTATTGTGGAATTGTTAGGTCCGACCATTGAATTGATCGGATTTGTCTTTATGCTTGTGGGACTATACTTGGACATAGTCAATATTTCGTTTGCAATTTTGTTCATTTTCGCTACTTTTGTGCTCGGGGTGTTTTTATCCATGAGTGCCGTACTGCTGGAGGAGCTTAGCTTTCGAAAGTACACAAGCATAAAAGAATTCCTCCTTCTTTTATTTTACAGCGTCGTAGAGAACTTCTGGTATCGCCAAGTAAACGCCCTATGGAGGACGATCGCTTTCCTGAAATATCCGTTAAAGCAGCAACGGTGGGGAAATATGGAGCGAAAAGGATTTTCGATAGAAAAGGCGGAAGATAGACATGGTTAAGCAGATAGTCATATATGGAACAGCAGCGTTTATTCTTTATCTCATGGTGTATCCTTTCCTGATGTGGCATTTGATGGAGGAAAAAGGGCTGCAACTTTTCGTCATTGATAAAACTGTACCGAAAAACGATTATAGAGAGCATTTGGGCTTGTTCACAGTGTTGGAGCATAATAAGGTACGCAAAGATAAACATACCAAATATGAGTTGATGAAAGATTACTATGGATATGATCCGGAGGACTATAAAGGGGATACGGAGTTTGAAATGCCGGACGCCGTTGATATTTTATATGTTGCCGATACGTATGGCGTGTATGAGGCAGACTTGCAGGATAATGTGCGAGGTGAACGTTCCCCCTTAATTTACGGCGGATTGACGATATTTGAATGGAACAGGATCATGGATAAAAAGACGAGTGACAATACATTGATCGTCGAATTCAATTCTCTCGCTTCTCCGACGGAAGTTCCTACGAGAAAGGTTGTCGAGCAAAATTTAGGGATAGAATGGTCGGGATGGATCGGGCGGTACTTTCCCGACTTGGAAGATAAAGAGGTCCCGGTTTGGTTGAAAAAAAATTGGGAAGTCCAAACAGGGGAACAATGGGATTTGACCGGTAGAGGGTTAGTCTTTGCAGACGAAACAGATAAAGTCGTCATCATTCGCGAACAAGATTTTGAAGGCCAAGTAGACTTCAGATGGTCGAAAGAGGCGGCAGGAACATATGAACATGTGAAGGACTCGGCTTACGGCTATTGGTTTGATATTGTCATCCCGTCTGAAAAAGTAACCGTAGAAGCGAACTACGAACTAAACATAAGTGAACAGGCCAAAAAGGTTTTGGCGAAAAACGGGATTCCGCTGAAATATCCAGCCATTTTGCTTAATAAGGACGAGAAAACGTATTATTTTGCCGGAGATTTTGCGGATGTTAATACCAGCTATTACACTCATTGGCGTCTGCCTGCCTGGTTTTACTCTGTAAACGCTTTTTTTAATCCGATGGATCGATTTTTTTGGGAAGTGTATGTCCCGTTAATGAACCATATTATTCGAGAGCAGCTCGCAGAGGAGGGATGACATGTCCAAGTATGTAAAGGTAATCATTACATTATTATTTCTTGGTTCCTTCGGATTTTCAGGGGGAGGCTATTTTCTTCTGTTTTTCATGGTTCCCTTTGAGGAGTGGCTCGTACAGCTTGGCAAAACGCAGAAAGAAATTGATGAGATGATGAAATACTTTGTGTACGGATGGGTGATATTTGGCTTCCTTGTCTCTTACTTGTTTTATAGATTCATTGTCAAGAAAAAAAGAAAGATTCTAGCTTATGTGATTGCGGGCATAGCAGCTGCCAATGCATCATTTGTGTTCTATATGTTCGTGAATACAGACACGGCACTTGTAGCCTTGAGCCGCGGGGAGATTCAAGAATCAAGCGAAAGATTTACATTCGGGCCATACCCCCAGCTTGAAGATATGAAACGGATTAAGGAAGAAGGATATGACGGCATTATTACGTTATTGAGCCCCACAATTGTGTTTGAAAATAAGCTGCTGACTGATGAACTGGCGAATGGGAAAGAGGTTGGATTGTCGATCCATTCTTTTCCCATGCTGCCATGGATTGGCGATAATCAACAATCCATCAATGGAATTTTGGAGTTAATTAACAAAGATCAAAACGGGCGCTATTATGTTCACTGTTATTTGGGAAAACACCGCGTTGATTATATTAAGCGGTTAGTGATGAATGTGACTGGAGTGGAGGCTGAGGAACGAGATGTTATATTGGACGATGATTTCGAACGGGGCTTCGTGTTTGCTCATGAGAGCGAAAGAATCATCGTCGGCCCCTATCCGACAGATGGTGAATGGTTTGATTTGTTAAGAAAAGAAGTGAAAGAAATCGTATCGCTTGTCGACCCCCAATCCAATTCTTATCAAAAAGAGAGAAAACTGGCATTAGAGAATGACATCGTGTTTACTCCTATTGCGGATTTGCCCTTTGACAAAGAGGATACAGAAAAATTGGCGGCGTATCTCCAATCGGCCCAGCATACCATTTACGTTCACAGCTTTACAACTGACGAAAGAATGCTGAAACTGCATTTATATTTAAAGAAAGGTTTAGCCCCAATCGACCACACGGCTCTTCCTCCCAATACAACTGTGATAGGAAATTGGATGGCGGTCGGGGATAGAAGGCCGGATGTGTCTCGACTACTTCAAGCTGGTATCCACGAAATTCAATATGGGAAAGAAGTTCCTGCCCAACCTCAGGGAACTTTTGTGAAAATTGACAGCACAAGTATTGGTGATTTATATAAAGCGGCGCGTGAAATATACAAAAAGGATGCTCCTTTATATGTTTATGAAGACAGCGGGTTACATTCAAATGAACAGTTGATAACTATTTTAAATGGATTTGAATTCGGATATCCAAAGAAATTAGATGACACTCTCACTCAAAATGGCCAAATTGAAGTCGTCAATCGCAAAGAGGTATTTGGCCCCAGCCTAGCTGAAGGGGAATGGGAAGAACATATAGTAGCGCGGGGTGTCCAAAAGGTTGTGATGGTGTATGCAGCAAGTATTCATTCAGAAGAATTACAAATGCAAATGTCATTGGCTAACAAATATGGCATACCGTTTGAAAAAATTGATATGTTTGAAGGCTATGAGAAAGATCTGTTAGAGGAGTTAACATCACAGGATGACACGACCTATGTAATCGTACCTGATGCATTTAAGGACCTTATTATAGGACAGATATCTGATTAAGAACAGGGTTGAATGGTAGTGAGAATAAAGTTTGGAATTTTCATTCTATTAATTGTATTTGCTTCACTTTACTTTGTTAAGGATTATGCTGTTAACCAACAGAAGGTAATAAGTACATGGATATGGGACGGTCGTGCTGACGTTGATCTACAGTTTGCCAAAAAAAATGATGTAAATCAATTGTACTATTACATTGAGAAGGATATCAATTTTGAACAAGTCTCATCTGTGATTAAAAGAGCAAATGAAATGGATATGGAGGTTTATGCATTACAAGGAGATCCAACATGGATATATGAAAACGGAGAGGTGGTTGAATGGCTGTCTTCGGTGAAGGAGTATAATGAACAGTCAGCATTTCCGTTTGCAGGCATTGTATTTGATGTTGAACCATACTTATTGCCTGAATGGGACAGGGATGCTAAAAGTATCTCTGTTCAATTTCTATCATTCATACGGAAGATTGAGAGCATGGAAACTGAGTTGCCAATCAAGTGGACTGTCCCGTTTTGGTTTGATAATATACCAGGCGAGAATGGCCTATCGTTGGCAGAGGCTATTTTTAAAGAGACCAATGGAATTATTATAATGGCCTATCGCAATAAGTTATTTGGTCAGGATGGTTTATTAAAACACATAGAAGCCGAAATAGAATGGTCAAAAAAATATAAAACATCTCTCATAGTTGCCGTAGAGACGAGAAAATCGGAAGTTGAGAAAATATCTTTTTACGGAAAAGGTAAAGACCAATTTTATTCAAGCATGAAAAAGCTGCAAGAAACGTTGAAACAGGAAAAGTATATCGAAGGCATCTCCATTCATTATTTAGACACATGGAAAGCGTTGGTTAATGGAAACGAGCCAGCTAATCAATAAATCGTTTTAGTAAGATGAGAAAGCAAGTTCACTTGGCTCGTTTCTTTTCACTATATATACATATTCTCCCCATCGAGCAGGTTTGCCAATATCGTGCTGTTCTTATGAGTATGAATCAACTTCATCGTAAGAAAGTAACATACGCTGAATATGTGACATGGTCTGATGAGTCACGCTATGAAATCATTGATGGCATTCCCTATATGCAGACTGCACCATCACGGCAGCACCAACGTATTGTCACTCAACTAAGAGGTGAACTATATACATTCCTAAAAGGGAAAACACGTGAAGTATATACAGCTCCATTTGACGTTAGGTTATCTGCTGCAGAGGATGAAGGAGAATATCATGTTGTACAGCCTGATATTAGCGTAGTATGCGTTGAAAGAAAATTTATTGGATATTGAAGTTATGCTGCTGCAAAGTGATGGCAATTCGTTCTCTTGAGATCTTCGTATGATCAAACTCGACTTTTACCTCGCCATCAGTCGTATCTACTGACACCTTTTCGATTCCTTTCATGCCAGCCAAAATGTGTTCAACATTAATGATGGACTGATCTGTTGCTGTTTCTTTCAAAAAAAAGGTCGTTTCATTCATTTAGCTTTCCTCCTGCCTGTTTTGTCTTCTTTTCTTTTAGTTTACACGGAGGGGAATAAATTAAACCTCTCGAGGATAAAGCTTGCAGTCACATTCAAGTTGGGGTCAGTTATTAAGTGAAATGTATACAGAATACAAAATGCTATATTTTGGTTGACAAAGACATAATATACTTGTATTATTTAAAGAGTCCAATTATTCATAATACTTATCCAGAGAGACCGAGGGATTAGGCCCTATGACGTCCGGCAACCCCCTTATTGGGAAGGTGCCAATTCCTGCAGAATGGCTTTCATTCTGAAAGATAAGTCGAAATATAGATTATGTTTCGATGCTCTTTTCAGTTGAAAGGGGCATTTTTTTATTTGAATGATGGGTTGGGAGCTGATTCTTTGAACAAATCTATTAATTAGAATGTATATATATAGATTTGAACATATTTTCAAAGACACTGCTCTCCTGTGTATGTCATAATCCCGAGAACAACTCGCTCGGAAATACTAGCTTTAGAGAAAATGGGGTCATCATATGATTGAAATTCAAAATCTTTCAAAGATTTACAAAACGAAAAACGGGTTAGTGAAAGGTGTGGATGAAGTCTCGATCACCATTCAAGAAGGAGAAATCTATGGGATTGTAGGATATTCCGGTGCCGGAAAAAGCTCCTTGCTTCGCTGTATTAATTTATTGGAGAGACCTACATCCGGAACGATTACGGTGGATGGGACTGATTTAACATCTTTAAAGGGTGAAAACTTGCGGGTGGCAAGGTTAAAAATCGGGATGATTTTCCAGCATTTTTATTTAATTAGCCAAAAAACCGTGTTTGAGAACATTGCTTTTGCATTAAAAGCTGCAAAAATGCCGGCAGATCAAATAAAGGGGCGGGTAGAAGAATTGCTTGAAATGGTTGGGCTTTCCGATAAAAGAGATGTTTACCCGGCACAGCTGAGCGGGGGACAAAAACAACGGGTTGCCATTGCAAGGGCGCTTGCCAATAACCCGACGGTGCTTTTATGTGATGAAGCTACATCTGCTTTGGACCCAAAGACGACCAAGTCCATTTTGAATTTATTGAAAAAGATCAATAAAGAATTCAACATTACCATTGTCCTCATTACTCATGAAATGGATGTTGTAAAGGAAATTTGCAACCGAATGGCGATCATGCAAGGTGGAAAGGTCATTGAAGAAGGTTCTGTCTATGACATCTTCGCCGATCCAAAGAACGAATTAACAAAAGAGTTTATCGAAAGCGTCGTTTCCTTTGAAGTACCTGAGGCGATTGTCAGCCGCTGTGAAGGACCGATTGTGAAAATCATGTTCAAAGGGAAAGTCGCCGGCGAAGGGATTATTTCAGATACACTTCAGCAATTTAATGTGAAAGGCAACTTTCTTCACGGTTCCATTGAATATATTCAAGAAATGCCGCTTGGTATCTTCATTATGGAACTAAAAGGACAAACAGAAGAAATTAACACCGCCCTTCAGTATATTGAAAAACGGGAAGCGATAGTGGAGGTGTTACGTAATGGGCTTTGATTTTAATCATTTGATAGAACTACTTCCTGATATAAATCAGGCATTTATTCAAACGATTTATATGATTACCATCTCTCTGGCAGTTTCAGTGGTAGTCGGGCTGCCAATCGGGATTTTATTATATGTCACTGATAAGGGTTTGTTTTTTGAAAATCGTTTAGCCAAATCGGTATTAGATTTTGTAGTAAATATGGTACGGTCGATTCCATTTATTATTTTATTGGTGGCGTTACTTCCATTTACAAAGTTTTTGGTAGGTACAACCATTGGGCCAACCGCAGCAAGTGTTTCTCTTTCCGTTGCGGCCATTCCATTTTTTGCCCGGATTGTGGAAACTGCTTTAAGGGAGATTGATAACGGAGTCATTGAAGCAGCTGTGGCTGCCGGTGCCACTCCGTGGATGATCATAAAGGAGGTATTGTTGCTGGAAGCCAAATCCGGAATTATTTCGGGTATTACCTTAACCCTTATTAGTTTAATTGGGTTTTCGGCCATGGCCGGTACTGTCGGCGGCGGGGGAATCGGAGACTTGGCCATCCGCTTTGGTTATTATCGATATGACAATACAATTATGATTGCAACAGTTGTCATCTTAATTGTTCTAGTTCAAGTTGTTCAGCTTTTAGGTGATTTTATCGCCAAAGTTGTAGATAAAAGATAAAGAGAAAGAGGGAGAAGATGATGAAAAAATGGCTTAAAGCTTTTATTCCATTATTTGTTGCGGGAGCTTTATCAGCGTGTGGTAACACAGGCGGCAATGAAGAGGCAAACACGGATACGAAAGAAGTTAAATTTGGTGCGACTGCCGGTCCTTATAGTGATATGGTGAAGAAAGCCATTGCACCAGAGTTAGAAGAAAAGGGATATAAAGTAGAGATTGTAGAATTCAGCGATTACATCCAACCTAATATGGCATTGGATCAAGGGGATATTCAAGCGAACTTGTTCCAGCACACGATTTACCTTGAGAATTTTGAAAAAGAAAATAATATGGACTTAACGGCATTAATTTCGGTTCCAACAGCACCGATGGGAATCTACTCGAACACGTACCAGTCTCTAGATGAAGTAAAAGAAGGAGCAACTGTTACGGTTCCAAATGACCCGACGAATGCAGCCCGTGCTTTCAATACATTGGAAGATGAGGGGTTAATCAAACTCGATGAGAAGACAGATCCGCTTACCGTTTCTGAAAAAGATATCGTAGAAAATAAGAAAAATTTAGTGTTCCAGCCAATTGAAGCAGGCCAGCTTCCCCGTTCAGTAGAAAGTGCGGACTTAGCAGCCGTACCAGGAAACTTTGCGCTGGCAGCGAAGATGGACTTGCTTAGTGCATTGGCTCTTGAAAATATGATGGATCCTTACCGCAATGTCGTAGCTGTCAAAGCAGAAAATGAAGATTCTCAACTAACAAAAGACCTAAAAGAAATTGTAGAATCAGAAGACTTTGAGAAAGTGATTGATGAAGAATTTGAAGGATTTGGAAAGCCTGAATGGATGGAGAAATAAGTCACTTCCTATAAGTAGAAGGCTGTTTAATTTTCATATTTAGGGCCAGTCCCCCGTTGAGTAAAAGTATTCACTTGACGGGGGACTGGTCCTTTTTCACAGTACATGTTTTTTTGATTTGAGCCAGATGGTAGAGTAGTAGTAGGACATTCAAGACAGAAACTGAAATATTTTTAAATGAAATAGTGAGGTAGACCAATGGAATGGTAAACATTGCATGATAAGATAAATGAAGACATTCTTATTTTTTCGCAGAATTTAGATGTGATCAACGGTTGTAAATTCGCTGTTGATAGTAGATGTACATAAAAGTAAAATGACAGATGTTTTATATACTTGAAGGGGAGTGTGCTAGATAAGATGCTTTATACATGGGATATCGAGAAAATCATTAAAAATACATTACAGGAGCACAATTTAAATATTAATTATGAATTTAACAATCATCTACCTGCACCTATGAGCTATAACGTCTCAACAAATACAATCAAATTTAATTATCTTCAAGTTAACGGTTATATAGGTAACATTAGAATGAAAGAGACAGATGAAAATGTGGTTAAAATCATTCTGTATCATGAGATTGGTTATTATTTAGATTTTAAGAAAAACAAACATGACTTAAGAATTCTAATGTATGGTGATGAAGAAGAAAAAGAAAGTCTTAAAGCTGAAATAGAAATGAATGCCTGGGAATATGGGAGAACATTAGTGCCCGAACAGCTATTAGATTTATATGATAAAGTACGTGAATTAGATCAAATGCTAATAAAGCGCTAATAATGGAGTTTGCTGATGAATAAGAGAATCTATCTTAATCTTTTTATTGTTAGTTTTGTCATCATGGGACTCGAGATGACGGCCGCTCGCTTTATTGCACCCTCGTTTGGAAACACTGTATACACGTGGGGAATCGTTATTTCCATTTTTCTCATTGGCTCATCCATTGGATATATGGCTGGCGGGTTTATTGGAGACCAGAGTTACAGTCATAAAATGATGCATTTTCTTTATGTTTTTGGAATCATGACAGTAGCTCTCATCCCAATGATTAAGGATTTTATGTTTCCTTATTTGGAATCCTTCTCAAGTACTCTAGGAACAACTATGGGGGTTACTATTTTATACTTTATTCCCAATATCATATTCAGCAGCATGGGCACTATACTAATGAAAGACGGCCTGGATGAAAAGGTGAGCGGGAAGGCCATTGGGTCTCTCCATACCGCATCGGCAATAGGCAGTGTATTGGGGACATTGGTGACGACGTTTTTTCTCATTCCATTAACACACATTCATTCAGTGATCAGTGTATTTGCCTTTATGATATTTTTCGCTTACTTATGCTATGTTGAAGTGAAAGCCGCCTCACAAATTCTATTAGTGCTGGCTGCGCTTCTTTTTGTTTTTTTGCCCTTTTTTTCAGCTAAAGTAAAAACCTCTGAAATACTCCATAAGACAACGAGTCTGTATCATGACATCTACGTATATCAATCTACTTCTTTTAATGGAAAAGAGGGGAACTATCGATATCTCACTTTTGGCAATAAGACAACGATTCAAGGGGTCATCGACTTGGACGACCCTGACAGATTAGTGGTCGATTATGCCAAAAGTGTATGGCAGATTTCTGATGTTTTTGCACCAAAAAGTGAAAAGGTATTCATGATTGGTCATGGAATAGGAACACTGACTAGAAAATTTGAACAAGAGGGTAAGCAAGTAAAAGTTGTGGAACTAGACAAGGGCGTTTTGGAGGTAAGCCGGGATTATTTCCAGTATGAAGGGAACAGTGTTGAAATTGGAGATGGCAGAAAATTATTAAAAGAAACAAAGGATACATTCGATGTAATGGTATTGGATGCCTATAACAACACACATCATGTACCTTTCCATTTAATTTCGAGGGAATTCTTTTCGTTAACAAGCGAAAAATTGAATGATGATGGAATTCTCATCATTAATGCCATCGGAAACCCGAAAAAGGATGCAGTCATCGAATCGATGAACACCACATTAAAAAGCGTCTATCCTTATGTATATATATTTGCAAAAGGAGAGAAGAAGGGGTTACAAAATTTGACGATTGTGGGAAGCAAAGAGCCTCTTGATAGTAAAAAGATAACGGGTCAGCACGTCATAAAAGTGAATGAAGGCGAGTTGATTTTAGACGGGGATACGAAACTCCGTCATTTAAATTGATCAAACACGGAGAGAATCTATTAAGCAAATAAAAGATTCTCCGCAAGACATTTATGCATGTATGAAAGAACGATATTTAAGGATAAGGGAGATTCTAAGATGAAATTAATATCCATTTGTCCAAGTAATACAGAATTATTGGCCTATTTAGGCTTAACTTCTTCCTTAATAGGTGTGGATGATTTCTCAGATTGGCCTGAGAGTGTGAACGCATTGCCAAGGCTTGGTCCTGATTTAGACATTGATATGGACAAGGTCGAAGAACTGCAGCCTGACTTAGTACTGGCATCTCTCACAGTACCTGGAATGGAACGAAATATCGAAGAGCTGAAGAAGAGAAAGATACCATATATCATCGTACCTAACCCTAAGACATTAACAGAGGTTGGAGAAAGCTTGCTGTTTGTCGGACAAGCGACGAATACTTATGACAAAGCAAAACGATTATTTGAGAAATACAATCTTATCCTTGAAAACTACCATTTTTTATCTAAGCAAATAGAAAAGCCGAAAACACTTTATTGGGAATGGTGGGCTAAACCTATTTTTACCCCTGGTGCCGATAATTGGTTAACCGAAATGAGTGAGCTTGCAGGAGGGAGAAACGTATTTCAAGATAAGACTGAAGCAAGTGTCCAAACAGATTGGGACGAAGTTAAAAAAAGAAATCCCGATGTGATATGCATTGTATGGGTTGGGGTACAGAAGGAAAAAGTGAATCCGAAGGTGATCCTAAAACGCCCTGAGTCAGAGCAAATGGCGGCGATTAAAAACAATCAATTGTACATATTAGAGGAACCGTTATTTTGCCGTCCTTCGCCCAGATTATTACTCGGTTTAAATAAGATAGCGAGTATTCTTCACCCTTCTATTTTTCCGCCAATGATCGAAAATAAAAAAGACATTTAATGATGATTTTAAAGTCAATTCTTCGGAATTGCTGCATACAATTAAATTTGTTGATGTGTTGGTCATTGACGATTTAAAAAGGAAAATGTGGTGTTTAAAAAGAAAGGAGCTATGTTTCGAATATGCAGAGAGGTCTCTTAAACCAAGCAGTTCAAATGCGCAAAGAGTATCTTATTAATCAGCTCATTGAAGTTGGGTATACGAAGACGGCGGATGGCAGGCAACTGTACGAGTTGACATTAACGGAGCTTGAGGTAGTTTATAATAATATCATCGGATAAGAAATAAGCAAATAAAAAAGCTAAAAGTCATTTGACTTTTAGCTTCATAAGAATGCGGCATTAATATTGAGAGAAAGAATTCATTAGAACTCTCAGGTAATTGAGTTCCGAGCTTGGTTTTAAATTCGGAAAAGCGATAATAGATGATATTTTTCTTTAAGCCCCAATAATCTCTTCTTGTGTTTTATCTGTTTTCATCCGTAACAATTTTTCACCATTATATTGTATTCTTAAATAAATCCAATCATCGACAATATTGATCAATCGTATTCTAAATAATCAATAATGACAATAAATTTTATTCATATAGCCACCACATACAAGCATAAACTGTAATAAGAAATACTTCTTTTAGAAGTAGGCAGCAAGGAGGTGACAACATGAGATTCCTATCGGGTTTAACAAGTCTTCTTTTGATTATTGGTGGTTTGAACTGGCTTGCTGTAGCATTAGGTGTCAATGTCGTAGAGGCATGGTTTGGATCCTGGGAATGGTTAGTGAATACAATTTACTGGTTAGTGGGATTATCTGCACTTTATCAAATTTATGATTGTTTCTTTGCAAGTAATGGGCAATCAGTAAAAAGTAAATCGCAATGATAAAATAATATATTAATTATGAATAATCTAGAGTGTTAGGATATTTTTCTAACACTCTTTTTATCGTCATGATTGTAAATAAACAACAATATTATAGAAGGTAACTACAACGGAGGTGAAGTCATGGCGGTTGTCAAACATACGCAAGCAGATATTGACCTCTTGGCCAGATTGCTTAGGGCTGAAGCTGAGGGAGAAGGACTTCAAGGAATGCTGATGGTTGGCAATGTAGGCATTAACCGAATAAGAGCAAATTGTTCCGATTTTAAAGGACTTCGTACCATTCCGCAAATGATTTATCAACCTCATGCCTTTGAAGCTACGACTAAGGGCTATTTTTATCAAAGGGCAAGAGAAAGCGAAAGACGCTTAGCACGGCGGGTTGTTGGAGGAGAGAGAATCTGGCCTGCAAAATTTAGTTTATGGTATTTTAGGCCGCCAGGCGATTGTCCTCCAACATGGTATAATCAGCCTCACGTAGGACGTTACAAACTTCACTGTTTTTATGAACCAAAAGCCGCAGAATGTGAGGAAGTTTATAGATTATAAGATAAGGAAAGTGCCTTGATAGGATCAGACTCCACTAAGTTAAATGATTAATAAAGTGGAGGACTGGTCCTTTTTCTCGTATGTAACAAATTGTACCATCCTTTTTTAAAATTTATATAGCTGTCATCACCTGTCTACTTTACAAGCATAGTATGTATAAAGGTGGTGATGATGAATGGCCTTTACACTTTCAAGCTGGATGATGTACACAATGTGTGCTGTATTGGGATTAATGATTATTGATTTTCTTTTTGCCTTTTTCAAATCATTTTGGATAGGTTCCTTCAGCCCGACGATCGTATTGGACTATTTAAAGGATATCCTCTATTACGTCTTCCCGTTGAACATTATTATATCCCTGATTCCCCTCGATCCTACTGGTTGGATTCTTGTCATATTTTATTTCATTGGCGGTCTTGCTGTAATTATCAAATATATAATGGATATTAAAGGGAAATTTTAATAAAACATTTTTTAGCCTTCTATACATGAAGGTTTTTTTATTCAAAAATAACTGTGAAAAAGATGGCGGAATGATTCAAAAACTAGAATAACAGATTCGTACAAAAGAAAAATATTTTTAAGTACTGCCAACTATTCCAGGTACCATAAGGGCAAATTAATCATAAAATATTCTGAAATTTCAGTTAAATAGGGAAGTGAGGCCATGAAGAAATATCAGTGGATCAAGTGGCGCAAACTCATACTTTGGATAGCGGCTCTTATCTTTATCGGCGTCCTGTTGTTTGCTGGCGGCCCGACATATTGGCAAATCACTTTGACGATTCTCGGATTTGTTCTGCGACTCCTCTTCGCCATGATGTTTATGATCATTCAGTTTGTTGCGCTCTTTTGGTTTCTGGCCAGGGGGCGTACGTACTGGATTCTGCCCGGCGAAACTGGTTCTACCTGGGATGACTACAGAGGGAATCCCGAAATCGTTGAAAATGCCAAACGCATTGTTACCCTGCTTAAGGGGGTCAAGGAGTTTAAGGAGATGGGCGGCGAGGCGATCCGGGGATTGCTGCTTTGCGGACCGCCGGGTACAGGAAAGTCTTATCTGGCCCAAGTAATCGCGAATGAAGCACAGGTGCCGTTTGCTTACGCCTCTGCTCCTAGCTTTCAAAACATGTTCTTTGGCGTCGGCAATCTCAAGGTGATGGGCCTTTACAGGAAGGCTCGTAAACTTGCACGTGTGTATGGGGCCTGCATCATATTCATCGATGAGATTGATGCAATCGGTATGGCCCGTCAGGCTGGAGGGGGTGGCGGAGGATTGTTCGGTATGGGAGGGGCAGGTTTGCTCAACGAACTGCTTCTGCAGATGGACCCGCCAAACCTTGATAACTCCAAGTTAGCCAAGTTGTTTCGCTCACTCGGACTGCGGCGTAAAAAGGCTGAACGTCCTGCTGTACTGACGGTTGCAGCTACGAATCTGCCAGATGTACTGGACCCTGCGCTGCTCCGCCCAGGTCGTTTTGACCGGAAGCTGTGGGTCGATGCCCCAGACTATGATGGACGATTGGACGTTTTTCAGTACTACCTCGAAAAGGTTAAACGGGATTCTACTTTAACACCAGAGCGGGCAGCACTTGACACGATTGGCTACAGCCCGGCGCAGATCAAACATATCGTTAATGAGTCGGTTGTGATCGCCCATCAGAGGGGTGCGGAGCTTGCTAATTATGAAGACTTTCGGAACGCCATGGAGACTTATGAATGGGGCCTCAAACAACCGCTTCGCTCCATGAGCGAGGACGAGAAGCGGAACGTTGCTTACCACGAAGCCGGCCATGCAGTTGCCCAATACTTGCTGCAGCCTCACGATCGTGTCTGGAAGGTCACGATTATCCGAAGGGGCGGTGCTCTTGGTCTCGCTGCCACTAAGCCGACGAAGGAGCGGTATAATCGTAGTGACAGCGAAATCCTGGCGGGCATCCAAGTTTGTCTGGCAGCGCGAGCGGTAGAAGAAGAATTCCTTGGCAAGAAATTAAATGGCGTTACCTCTGATCTCCGTCAGGCTACATTGTTGGCCGGTGCCTATCTTGGTATGGTCGGAATGGGCGACGAACTGTTCAGCTGGCTTTCTATAGGATCTTACTCTGAGGCACTCAAGGCACTTCGACCGAAAATCAATGAGCTGCTGCATGACCAAATGCTGCAAGTTAAAAAACTGGTCAAAGAACACGGCGATTTTGTCCATGCGATTGCCGAGGAGTTACTAAAGCAGGGAGATTTGACTGGTGAGCAAATTGATCAAATCTATGTACGGTTGTATGGCCAAAATCGGCCAGAGCCTCCTCTTGTAACAACCCGGAATAAAGAGAGCAACAACAACCTCTCGATTTTAGACAACTCCAGCGAAGTCGATAAAGGAGAACAGTTTTGATATTAAGGGGTTTCGGATGGAAGCAGGCATTTTATCTATCGTCCTCTGTAATGGGTAGCGGCTGGTTACGAATTAGTAACTAGTCTTTTTTTGTACTTAGAATAGAATATTCACTACGGCAGTTAATCCGGCGGGGGACTGGCCCTTCCACTTGAGCCGTGCTGCTCTGTAATTGGCAAAGGGGCCATCTCTATAATAGCTGCTTGTTGAGGCGAAATAAAGTAGTAGACACTATGTTCTAAAGAATCCACCCTTCGAAAAATTTAGAAAAAACAGAAAAATAATTGAAATTTTAACCATTTACAAGGTAAAATGAAATAGTCTAAATGAACTATTTTGAATATCGAAAACAGGGGTGGTTAGGAAATGTTTAGTACACTTGAAAAACATGTAGGCAGCCGATTAATACGTCCAAATGATGAGTTGTATGATGAGAAGAGAAAAGTATGGAACGCTGCCATCGACAGAAAACCAGCCGCAATCGTCGTTTGTGAGTCAGAAGATGATGTGATGGCAGCCGTACAGTTTGCGAAGGAACATCAATTGTCCATTTCAGTTCGCGCCGGCGGACACCATGTAGCCGGTCTTGCTGTTTGTGATGATGGATTGATGATCGATTTATCGCAAATGAGAAAAGTAACCGTGGATAAAGAGAGGAGAGTAGCTCTTGTAGAAGGTGGGGCCATTCTTGGAGACATTGATCTTGAAACGCAAAAATACGGCCTGGCCACTCCTACTGGAACGGTTTCTGAAACGGGTGTCGCAGGGCTGGCTTTAAACGGCGGCATCGGTTATTTAAGAGGAAAGTACGGATTAACATGTGACAACATCGTTGGTGCGAGAGTCGTAACGGCAGAAGGCGTGTTACTTGATGTGAATGAGAAGAATCATCCTGATCTATTTTGGGCCATCCGCGGCGGAGGCGGCAATTTTGGAGTCGTGACCAGATTCGAATTTGCCCTGCATGCTGTAGGGACGGAAGTATGGGCTTTGGATGTTATGTACGATTTGAAGGATGCCAAACAAGTTTTACAAAAGGCGCAGCAATTTTTAGCTCAAGCCCCGGATGAAGCGGTTTCCCTTAATTTCACAGCGGCTGTATTGCCGCCTGTACCATTTTTACCTGAATTTTTACACCATAAAAAAGTAATCATGCTTTTAGGAATGTATGCGGGTGATGCAAAAGAAGGAGAAGCGGTCATGCAGCCTCTGCGCGAGTTAGCAGAACCAATCGTTGACCAAACAGGTGTTGTACCGTTTACAGCGCTTCAAAAGAAACTGGATCCAATGGTGCCGGATCACGTACCTGTTTACGGGACTTCCCTTTACTTTGATGACTTAACGGACGAAGCAATTGAGCAGATTCTTTATAAAATAGATAATGCACCAGCCCCAAGTATACTCGTTCAACTATGGGCACTTGGCGGAAAGATGAACCGGGTACCTGTCAAGGAAACTTCGTTTGCGATTCGAGATGCAAAATTTGTCCTATTGGTTGATATCATGGCCATGGCAGGTGACGACGATGTATGTAAACAATGGGTAGACTCTTTCTATGCAGGATTGCTGCCATCTTCCCATAAACATGCGTCGTATCTCAATGCGATTGGCACAAGCGAAGATACAACGAAGAGTGCATTTCAAGAAAATTATGATCGCCTAATGGAAGTAAAAAAACTGTATGATCCGCATAATCGATTCCGTCATAACCATAATATTGATCCGGAAGGGTGATGTAGTGGCGGGAAAAGAAAGGAAGCTGAAAGTCAGCAAGGTCAAAAAGTAACTGAAATCCACTTATTACAAAAGAACGGGTTTGCAAGAAATTACTTCTGAAATGATAAAAAGCGGGAAACCCTAAATTATCAAAGTTTTCCCCGCTTTTTATCATTTTATATTTGAGTTACATATAATCATAAACAGAATCATCAAAATAGAGCCAGTGATAATATTCAATCTGTGGATCTGTCATCTTGGAAATCTCGTTCTCATTGAATTTTTGTTGCTCAATTAATTTCTGCGCTTTGGAATTTCTTTCTGCTTGGCTCATCTTAAATCCTCCCTATAGTATAAGAAGTAACGAAGTATTTAAATATTGAAAACGTTTTCTTTTTTCTTGTTTTTATTATATATCTCAATCTGAGATTAAACAAATATCAAATATAGATGATTTTTCAGAGAATAATATAGAAATGTTATTTATCCCGCATTAACGGGCAGTAAGACCCCTACTTCAAAGCTTAAGTGGAGGATAACTGTCCGTAAACAGATAGTCCATGTGGAAAGTCCTTGAGCCGCATGGACTTTTCTTATAGCAAAAACTTGCATTTTCCAAGTCGCTTTTATCTATTAATCAAACAAATATCAAACTGTTGAAAGAGCAGTACAAAAAAAGTCTGATATTTCAGCAAATATTTCAATTCTATATTGACTCACAGCGAATTCTAGGTAACGATAGTAATATATTATATTTTTCTTGGAGGATGTTATGAAATATATTAGTACACGCGGGAATGTAAGTGAAATTGGTTTTATTGATACAGTCTTAATGGGCTTGGCAACGGATGGAGGACTTTTAGTTCCGGAAAAAATCCCACAAATTCCTGCGGAAAAGCTGCAGGCAATGTCCCAGTTGACTTATACTGAATTGGCATACGAAATCATTTCCTATTATGTTGATGGGGAAATTCCAGAAAATGAACTCAAGGAATTAATTGAGAAAAGCTATGGAACTTTCCGCCATCCTGAGGTAACTCCTGTTCAAAAGGTAAAGGATAACATGTATGTGCTGGAACTGTTCCATGGCCCAACCTTTGCTTTTAAAGATGTGGCCCTGCAATTTTTAGGAAATTTGTATTCCTATATAGCAAAGAAGACAGGTGTAACCATCAATATTCTTGGTGCTACTTCAGGGGATACAGGTGCATCAGCTATTGAGGGTGTAAGAGGAAAAGAAGGGATTCGTATTTGTATTTTGCACCCCCATGGAAAAGTAAGCAAGGTACAAGAACTGCAAATGACGACTGTTCATGATGAAAGTGTTTTGAATTTAGCGATAAAAGGAACGTTTGATGATGGTCAAAGAATCATCAAGGAATTATTCGCAGATTTGGAATTCAAAAACAAATATCATCTGCGTGCCATTAATTCCATTAACTTTGCTCGTATTTTAGCGCAAACCGTCTATTATTTCTATGCGTATTTCCAAGTGGCAAAAGAGAAAGACATCAAGAGCCTCAACTTCAGTGTGCCGACAGGAAATTTCGGGGACATCTTTGCCGGTTATTTGGCGAAGAGAATGGGTCTTCCAGTTGGTAAGCTCATTGTTGCAACGAATGAGAATAATATTTTAGAACGTTTTATCAAGGATGGAGTATACCAGCCTGGTGAGTTCCGCAGTACGTACAGCCCTTCCATGGATATTCAAGTAGCCAGCAACTTTGAGCGTTATCTGTACTACTTACTTGATGAAAATCCAGGCGCCGTAACTGCCTTAATGGATCAATTTAAATCAGAAGGAAAAATGGTTGTGAATGAGGAGCAGCTTCGACAGGTAAAAGCAGATTTTGCGGCACATGGAGTAGAGGGAGAAGAATGTCTGCAAACGATCAGCAAGTACTATGCTGAAACGAATTATTTACTTGATCCGCACACTTCTTGCGGAGTCGCTGCTTACGAAATTTGTAATGATCCGAGTGAAGTATGCGTCACACTCGCAACAGCACATCCGGCAAAATTCAATGAATCCATCGAACGTTGTGAGATTGAACAGACATTCCCTGAACAAATTAGTCAACTGTTTGACAAACCACAATACCTGGAAGTGATCGAGGCGGCCAATGATGAAATTGTTCGGAAATTAGAGAAGCATTTTAGTTCGAAATAAAAAGAGGGTCAGTTCTCCGCTGAGTTAGCATTTTAACTCGGTGGGGGACTGGTCCTTTTATCATGAATTTATTATCGACTTTCCACATTTTGCACGATTTTTCCTTTTTTATTGCTCTCAGAAAAAAACTGACGATAAATAAATAGAAGGGCAATTGAAAAGATGACCCCGAAAGCAAAGAACTCCAATTCGTAACCGAACCAGTAAAAAGATGTACCAACTATCGGGCCAATCGTCATCCATACGTAACGAAAGAAATTATAAACACCAGTAGATATAGCCCGATAAAGAGGCATTTCATTTGCGAGAAGAGTTGTTTGCAAAGGTAGTGATAAGCCTAGAAACATACCGAATAAAGATATATTAACGATTAGAATAGATAAGGATATCGAAGAGACCAAAGCAAATAAAAACACGGATGCCACATTTAACGAAGTCATCACCAGCAGCAATTTTTTTATTTCAAAATGCTCCTGTATACGTCCCCCTATGAAGCTTCCAATTACGATGAAGACAGATATTGGAAGGAACATTAAACCGGTTTGACTCGGAGTCAGTGCATACAGATCAATAAGGATATTTGGCAGCAATATTAATAATGTATAGAACACAGAATATTGTACTGAACCAAGTATGACAACCCCAAAGCCAATCCGATGAGTCAGTACCGCTGTCAATTGACTAAGGTGGAATCGGTCGCTCCCGCTTTTGCCTGTGCTGGTTTCAGGCAGACTGAAGTAAAGGATTAGCCAAAGTACTAAGCTGATTACAAGAAGAACCCAGAATAAATGGTTAATTCCATAATACTGTCCGACAATACCCCCGAATATGGGACCAAGGCCTGGTCCGAGCGCCACAAGCATTTGATAGATACCCATAGAACGTCCGCGCATTTTTCCTTCGAACAAATCACCAATTACTGTAATGGCGGCAACTGAGCCTACCGCAATCCCAATTGCCTGTAGCGCACGAAAAATAATGAGTGACGGAACCGTATACGATAATGCTGCTCCAACAGTCGCCAACAAATAGAACATAAATCCAATTAACAAAATTCGTCGTCGGCCGTATTTGTCGATTAGGGGACCGTACACTAGCTGCATGAAGGCAAAGAAAATTGGATAAATTGAAACGGTCAAATTGACGGAGTTTTGTGAAGCATTAAATTGCTCTGCGATTTCAGGCAGCATCGGCGTGTAGATTGTTTGGGTAAACGGACCGAAAAACGCAGCCGTAGAGACCAGGTAAACCAAAAAAGTTTTGCGCATTACTTTCGTCGTCTCCTTAAGCTTATTTGTTTACAATAAGGAGTATACATAATATATTTGGTTCATGTAAGAACGCACTTTTTCGTTCTATACTTACCGGAAGGGAAGTGTCATTATGGCAGCCAGGAAAGCCATGTATGAACTGAACGGTAAAAATTATCAATGTCCAATCGAGTTGTCGGTCTCTTTATTTTCTGGAAAATGGAAAACAACGATCCTTTGTAAATTGCTTGACGGTAAGAAAAGATATGGTGAACTCAAAAACTTGATTGAAAACATCAATCATAAAATGCTTGCAGAACAATTACGAGAACTTGAAAAAGCTGGGATCATCAAAAGGCACGTGTATCCGGTTGTTCCACCAAAGGTTGAATACGAATTGACCGCTCTTGGAGAGGGGTTAAGACCAGCGATTGAATATTTGCAGCAATGGGGTAAACAATTCCAATTACCAGATGAAGAAGCTCAGTCTATGGCCAACGAAGCGAAATAATTAGTTGTGCGCTCTTAAGCAATCCTTTTGAAGTATTTGTAACGTAAATAAAAGTGATAGTGTAAATGGCAATGACGCAAATTGATGGATTTTTTCTGTCTGGAAAACATTTGAAAACTATTAAAAATGAAAAAGAAGTTATTCAACTAATGGATATAGTTGAATAACTTCTTTTTTTAGATATCTTTGAAATTCATATTTAATAAGAGCGATTTTTTAGGTGTATTTAAATAGGCAATGCTCCCCTTTTAGTAAGTATTGACCGAAAAAGTGCGTACTTACCATTCTGAAGTCAGTTATGTATGATACATATTGTAAAACACTTTTATGAAAAAATTGACATCGTTTATTTAAAGAAGGTTTCTTTCTTTGCTTAAAATAAGTTGTATAGGAGAGATTAGTATGAAAACGTTAGTCATTGTGTCTCACCCAAACCTGACTGCATCTCGTATTAATAAAGCATGGATTGAAGAATTACAGAAGCACGATAATATTGATGTGCACCAATTATATAAGGTATATCCTGATGAAGAGATTGATATTGTGTCTGAGCAAAAGCTTTTGGAGGCATATGACCGTATTATTTTTCAATATCCCCTCTATTGGTACAGCACCCCGCCACTCTTGAAAAAATGGTTTGATGTAGTACTTCAGCATGGCTGGGCTTACGGGCCTGGTGGGGATAAAATGAAGGGTAAAGAAATAGGAGTAGCGATTTCAACGTACGGTGCAGCGGAGTCTTATCAGAGAGGAGGAGCAAACCGTTTTACCATCGAGGAGATCGTGAGACCAATCGAAGCACTTTGCCATTTTATTAGTGCCTCTTACCTGTCGCCATTCGCACTCAGCGATGTTTCCAATGTAACTGACGAGCAATTAGAGCAAAGCAAATTCGATTACGTGAATTATATTAGATCTATTATGACTGTAGGCTAATAAAAACAAAAAGGGACAGTAAATTGTCCCTTTTTGTTTTACATGTGAACCCAGCATGGGGGAAATCTATAGGGTTAAAGTTCCAAACCGTAAAGGTAGAAGTAACGGTTAGCGTAACACAAGGGTGTCCATGGTGACGTAGAATCTGAAAAAAGAAAAACTTTTAGCCAAAATTACAGATGAAGTTAAATCATATACACTTCCAAAAGGATGGGAGTGGGTAAGGTTGGGGGAATGAGGTAATCTGTTTAATGGAGAAAAACGTCAATAAAAAAGTGATTGTATTGCAACAAAAGGTAAATACTATGCACCGTTTGAGGAAGGATTAGTAGTTGTTAAGAACCTCACTTAGCGACATCACGGAGAAGCGTACTATAAGTAATATAATGAGGCTTTTACGCATATAAAGAAAAAATACTAACCAGATTCTTTAATGAAAATTCAAAGTATAAACAATTAGTGATCTCTTAATATATTAGGGGTTTTTCTTGTAGAAAAACGATATGCAGAAGGTGACAAAGATGGAAGCGATCGTCCTGGCTGCTGGATATTCCAGCCGAGCGAATGCATTTAAAATGACGTTGCCACTGGGGCAAATGACCGTGTTAGAGCAAACGATCTCTAAATTTGAAGGATTATGCAGCAGGGTTATCGTTGTAGCCGGGTTTCAAGCGGAAATCATCCAAGAGGAAATGGCAAACATCATTGGTAAAAATGCCTATTCATTTCAAATCAAGTTTGTTTATAATGAAAGCTTTAACGACGGAATGTTTACTTCCATTCAAAAGGGCTGCAATGAAGTAAATGCCCCAACCTTCTTTATCACACCCGGAGATTGCCCGCTTGTAAAAAAAGAGACGGTTCAGCTCGTCGCAAAACAAAAAGGGAACGTCGTGATTCCGAGCTTTCACTATAAAGGCGGCCACCCTATCAAATTATCAAGCGAAGTGAAACAGAAAATCCTCGAAACCAATCCAGAAAGTAATTTGCGTGTGGTCCTGGGCGGTTACGAAAAGACATACTTGAATGTAGATGATCCGGGAGTATTAATGGATGTTGATACGCCGGAGGATTATCAAAAAGCCATTGATTATGATAAAGCTTGAATTTCTCCATATTTTTTTATCAACGCAGCTTCATTCGCTCAGATTTCCAGGTCGAATGAAGCTGCGTTTTTATTAAAAGTTCATCATAAAATATCTATCTTATTTATAAAATCGTAAGAAGAGGTTTCTATTAATAATACGAAAAATGAGTCGAAGGGTGTTGTTGCAATGAATCTCAAAGACATAAGCACCTCAGTGCCCAAAAAGGACCATAAAGGTAAGGTGTCGGGCCAGCTGCCCTATATTAGTGACGTGAAAGTGGAAAATATGGTGTATGGTGTTTTGTATCGGTCGCCCATTGCTTATGGAAAAATCATATCCATTCAATTGCCTGACCTGCCGGAAGGATATGAAGCGGTTGGAGCAGAGCACATCCCCGGACCGAATTATGTCAAAATTATCAAAGAAGATCAGCCCATTTTTGCCAATGAGTGGGTCCATTATATTGGGGAGCCGATTCTTATGCTCGTTGGAAAAGACCTGGATATTCTGTACGGTTTGTTAAATGAAGTGAAAGTTGAATTTGAAGAACATCAGGCTATTTATACATTAGAGGAAGCAATCAAACAAAAAGAAGCACCCGGGATTACTATGGCAAGCTATGAATTTGGAGAAAGCTTAAAAAACATTTCGGCTATCGAACAGGGAGCCCATCAAATCATCGAAGAAGAATATGATACGGGTTATCAGGAGCATGTCTACCTTGAGCCGCAAGGAATGCTTGCCGTTTATAAGGATGATGAAATTGTCGTCCGGGGATCGATGCAATGCCTTTATTATATAAAAAATGCCTTGGTAAGCGCATTAGCTTGCGGTGACGATGAAGTGAGGGTTGTTCAAAGCCCTACCGGAGGAGGTTTTGGCGGCAAAGAAGATTTCCCTTCGATGATGGCTTGTCACGTAGCCGTTGCGGCAAAAACAGTCAAAAAATCGGTGATGCTCGTGTTCGACCGTTCTGAGGATATGCTGGTTACAACGAAGAGGCATCCGGCCAAACTTAAATATCGAACGGCCCTTGATAAGGAAGGAAATATTTTGAGCATGTGTGTGGACATCTTTCTCGATGGCGGAGCGAATGTGGGATTAAGCTCTGTCGTGCTGCAGCGCGCATTAATAAACAGTGCCGGCGTTTATAACATTCCGCATTTTCATGCAAAAGGCTTTTGTCTAAAAACCAATACAGTTCCAAACGGCGCCTTCAGAGGCTTCGGTGCGCCGCAAAGCTTTGCTGGAATCGAAAGTCATATGGGGCATCTTAGCAAACTGGCAAACATCGACCCGCTTGAATATAAACGAAAATACCTCGTCAAACAAGGAGACCCCACCATCACAAAAGGAGAATTCCGCGACCCGATATTAATGGAAGAAATGATTGAGCACCTGCTCAACGTGTCAGAATACAAAAAGAAAAAAGAAGATTTTCAGCGCTTCAATCAACAAAATCAGCGCTATAAAAAAGGCATAGGAACGTCGCTGTTCCTCCACGGCTGCGGATTTACAGGCAGCGGCGAAAGAGATCATATTAAAGCAACGGTGAAGTTGGTTAAATCAAAGGACGGCAAGGTTATGCTCAAAATCTCAAATTCTGATATGGGACAAGGTATTTATACGACGCTGAGTAAAATTGTCGCCAAAGAACTTGACCTCCCGTACGAAGATGTTTTGTACCCTGATCCCGATACAAAAGAGGTTCCCGACTCCGGTCCGACCGTAGCCTCCAGGACGACGATGATTGTTGGAAAATTGCTTGAACGGGCCGCAAAAAAACTGAAGGCTCAGTGGCAGACAGGGGTGGAACAGGAAGTAGTGGAGCACTATGTTCACCGTGAAATGATTCCTTGGAACGAGTCGACCTTCACTGGAGATGCCTACCCGGCTTATTCATGGGGCGCTAATATCGTCGAACTAGAAGTGGATACGTTAACAGGAAATGTAAAGTTAGAAAACGTATACGGCAATTATGAAGTCGGGAAGGTCATCGATGAACGGATTATGAAAGGCCAAATTGACGGTGGTTTGGCACAAGGGTTAGCGTACGGTTATTTAGAAAAGATGACGTCAAAGCAAGGCAGGATCCAACAAAAAAGCATATCGGATTATGGACCGCCGACTTCATTGGACGTTGTTTCAATCAAAAGCAAGGTCTTTGATAACCCGTATGCGGATGGTCCATATGGGGCAAAGGGCGCAGGTGAATTAACTTTAATCGGAGGCGCTCCAGCAGTCCAAGCTGCAATCGAGGATGCACTGCAAACTGCTTTTCAGCAAATTCCGATTACACCGGAAGTCATTATGGAAAGTCTTTGGATGAAAGAAGGCGAAGAGGATTGATTAAATTCACACTAAATGGAAGAACGGTAGAAACTGACGCCCCTGCTACAGCAAGATTGCTAGATTTATTAAGAGAGGAGTTTGAGTTAATCGGAACAAAGGAAGGCTGTGGTGAAGGGGAGTGCGGAGCCTGCAGTGTGTTTGTGAATAACCTCCTGCAAAACAGCTGCCTTATTCCAATTGGGTCGATTGCCGGTGCCGATATTCAAACGATCGAAGGGATCATGGAAACGGAACCATTTAAGATTTTAGATGAGAGTTATAGTTTTGCCGGGGGAGTGCAATGCGGCTTTTGCATTCCGGGGATGATTATGGCAAGTGCAGCTTTGTTATCAAAAAATCCTCATCCTTCAGAAGCTGAAATTCGTGAAGGCATCTCTGGAAATCTGTGCCGATGTACCGGCTACAATATGATTGTTGAGGCAATTAACCTGGCAGCTAAAAAAGGTGATGGCTTATGGCAGAGAAAATAACGGCGTATCGCTTCGAGCGTTTAGACGAAACGTTGAGCCAATTAAATCAAGAAGACTGTGCCATCATAGCCGGCGGCACCGATGTGATGGTTCTTCATAAAAGTCGAAGGGGAGTACCTCCAAAAATCGCTAAACCGATTGTGTTTATTGATCATCTTTCCGAATTAAAGCAGGTGTATCAACATCAGAAGGATCTTCACATCGGGGCTTGCTGTACCTATAGTGAATTACTTGAACATTCGTTGATTCCTTCTGCCTTAAAGAACGCCATTAAAACCATTGCTGCCCCGGCCATTCGAAACCGGGGAACATTAGGCGGCAACATTTGCAACGCCTCTCCAGCCGGTGACATGCTTCCTTTATTATATGTATACAATGCAAAGCTTCTGCTGCGCTCGGTAAATGGTGAGCGGACGCTTACGATTAGCGATTTTATTCAAGGTCCGCGACGGGTCGGGCGCTTTCACAATGAAATATTAACCGAAATTATTCTGCCGTCCGTCTTAGAAGAAGATGCTCATGTCGTTTTTGAGAAAGTCGGCAACCGCAACGCAGATGCCATCGCCAAAGTATCATTTGCGGGTTTCATCCGGATCAACAAAGATCGAATCGACGACATTCGATTTGCCTTCGGGGCAGTTGGACCTACGATGGTTCGTTCCATTGATATTGAGAAGAAGCTCGTTGGAAAAACGATACCGTTAGCCGGTGCAGACATCGCTCAGGTTGTGGCCGCCTTCGATCAAATCATTAAACCAATCGACGATCAGCGCTCCACGGCGGCTTACAGAAAAACCGTTGCGTTAAACCTTTTACGTTATTTTCTTAGCAGGAAGCAATATCAACCGAATTAATGTTTAAAAAAGGGGGGAGCTTTTCATGCTGCTGATGGAAAAAGTGGCCATGCTGACACGTCAAAACGAAACTTTTGCTTTAGCCATGATTATTGAATCAAAGGGCTCGACTCCCAGCCATGTCGGAAAAATGATTGTCTACCATGATGGGACGATTGAAGGTACTGTCGGAGGAGGCTTGGCTGAATACTATATCATCGAAGATAGTGTAAAGGCGATTCAAAATGGCCAATCGAAAATCGTGGAATATAAATTAAATAAACATGCAAAAGACGGAATTCAAATGAACTGCGGCGGAACGATACGGGTGTTTATTGAAGTCTATACAAGCCGGCCTGAGCTTGTTCTGGCTGGAGCCGGTCACTTAGCCTATGCGTTGGCAAAGCTCGCTGATTTCCTCCAATATCCTTATTGTATTGTCGATGATCGCGTTGGTTATTGCACGAAGGAGCGCTTTCCTAACGCAACCAATCTATTTGTGAATGAGAATATTGGAGAGGCTTTGAGAGAAGCTAACCCAGCTGAAAAGTCATATGTGGTGATTGTGACAAAAGATCGTGATGATATTGTATTAAAAACGGCACTGCAATTTCCGGTTGCATATATTGGGATGGTCGCCAGCAAACGCAAGGTCATAACCATATTTGAAAAATTAAAAAATGAAGGAGTCACACAAGAACAGTTGGAGCAGGTCCATTCTCCAATCGGACTCGAAATCGGCTCGGAAACAACAGAAGAAATTGCCATTAGTATTATCGGAGAAATCATTAAAGTAAGCGGGGAAAGCAAGCCTGTCAAAGTGAAACAATTAAATAGGTAGGTAATGTTCGGGGAAGCCCCCCGCTGAGTTAAATGATTAACACGGCGGGAGATAACCCCGTTTTTTGTGTTCAGCAGTTTTTACCATTCTTTTGGCTCATAGTTTAATTCTCTAAATAATTGAGTTCGCTCTTTCTTGGATAAATCTCTCCATTGTCCAGGAGGAAGACTGCCTAAATGAATATTCATGATCCGGGTTCTTTGCAATCTGTAAACCTCGTATCCTAATTCGGCGCACATACGGCGAATTTGACGATTTAACCCCTGTGTTAAAATGATTTGAAAATCAAATTTTGATAATTGATCTACTTTACAAGGAAGTGTTTTGGTCCCTAATATTTTGACACCCTCTGACATCTTCTTCAAAAATTCAGGAGTAATTGGCTTGTCTACTGAAACGATATATTCCTTTTCATGCTTATTTTCAGCACGCAGAATTTCGTTAACAATGTCGCCATCGTTCGTAAGAAGTATTAAGCCTTCTGAATCTTTATCCAGGCGTCCGATATTAAATATTTTTAATGGATGGTTGACCAAATCAATAATATTTCCTTTTACCCCTTTTTCTGTTGTGCTAGTAATGCCTACAGGTTTATTTAAGGCAATATAGACATTATTTCTTGCTATTCCGATTTGATTTCCATCTACTCGAACGTCATCCCCGGGTTCAACTTGGCTGCCTATTGTTGCACGTTTACCATTTATAGTAACTCTCCCATCGGTAATCAATTTGTCCGCACCTCGCCTAGATGCTTTTCCAGCCTCGCTTATATATTTATTAATACGCATGTTGACACATCCTTAATCAGAGCATTGTTTTATTAGATACTTAACTATACTTTATTTTAAGAGTGAATCACAAACCTTTATTTGGATATAACAAATAAAAGTTTGTTTCAAAAAAAGCTACCTTTTTTCAGGGGCAATGGTTATGTTTATTTACTAGCGATTATCAAGTTGAAATAAATTGTTTCGGGTATTCGGTGTCAGTCCGCTCTCTGTACATCAAAATCTGAAAGTAAAGGGTAAACAAAGGAATAGCATAAGCGCTATTCCTTTGGAAAAAATACATATTAAGAACGAACGATTTTCAGATTGCGCAGTTCTTTCAGAGTTGAAACGCCTGCCAGCATCATGGAAGTTTGCAGGTCTTGAAGAAAGTTGGTTAAATATTGATGAACTCCTGCTTCTCCACCGACAGCCAAGCTATAAACAAAAGGCCTGCCGATTAATACTGCATCCGCTCCCAGCGCAAGTACCTTCAGCGCGTCAATGCCTCTTCGAATTCCACTATCATATAGAACAGGAATTTTACCATTCACTGATTTCACTATATCTCGAAGAGCGTCAATGCTAGAGATCACTCCGTCCAGCTGTCTCCCGCCATGGTTTGAAACAATAATACCGTCCACTCCATGTTCCATCGCAAGTAAGGCGTCCTCCGGGTGTAAAATCCCCTTTAATAAGATCGGTAAGGAAGTTCTTTCTTTTAACTTGGCTACATGCCTCCAATTGAGGGCAGGGTGGTTAATGTTGTCAATGATCCCTTGGAGAATGGCTTCTGAATCGTATTTTTCTAAAGTCGATAAAAAGACTTTATCTGATTCGTAGTTCCCCTGACCATAACCAAGCGCTAATGGAGAAAAGCCATGGCGCATGTCCGCTTCTCTCCAGCCGAGTGTAATGGTATCCACCGTTAAAACGATTGCTTCATACCCAGCTTTTTCCGCTCTCTTCACCATATTGAAGGAAATTTCCTCTTGATTAGACCAATATAACTGAAACCATTTAGGGCTTCCATTTGTTGCCTGAGCTACATCTTCAATCGAGTAGCTCGAAACTGTACTTTGAATAAATGGTATTTGATGTTTGGCCGCTGCCCTTGCTGCAGCAATATCTCCCATTTCATTGGCTAATTTCAACACTCCTACTGGAGAAAGGAGAAGCGGAGAGGGATAAGTACGGCCAAACAATGTGATACCAGGGTCAATATTGGACACATCATGTAAGAATCTTGGGACAATTGAATATTTTTCAAAGGCAGCGGCGTTCTTTCTCATCGTTTCCTCGCCGCCAGCCCCGGAAAAAATGTAGCTAAAAGCAGGTGCAGACAATGTTTGTTTCGCTTTGTTCTCCAACTCTTCAAAACTGATTGGAAAATAATCAATAGAATTCATATCTTGTACGATGTTATCATTGCTTTTGAAATTAGTAGTCATTTTAATCGATTCATTCCTTTAGCAAAAATGGCATTCAAGTATAATAAATAAGTTTAACACCTTACGGCCGATTGAGAAACGGATATTTAATAGATCTATTTTTTTCTTTGTGGAACCAGTATCTAAACATACTCCTTACGAGCGTTTTTCATATGAATATAATGATAAAAAGGGAGGATAGAAGAATGTCATTAAAGTTTGCTACCAGTCCCCCGCTGAATTAAAGTATTAGTATAGCGGGGGGCTGACACCGTCACATAGTATTTTTTCAAAGCGGGTGTTAAAATAACGATAATGAAGGTGGTGTTTCTTTTGAGTATGAATCAACCTCATCGTAAGAAAGTAACATACGCTGAATATGTAACATGGTCTGATGAACAGCGATATGAAATTATTGATGGCATTCCCTATATGCAAGCTGCACCATCACGGCAGCACCAGCGCATTGTCACGCAACTAACGGGTGAGTTGTATACCTTCTTTAAAGGGAAAACATGCGAAGTATATACAGCTCCGTTTGACGTTCGATTATCTGCCGCAGAGGATGAAGAAGAATACCAGGTTGTACAGCCTGATATTAGCGTAGTATGCGACGAAAGAAAATTAGATGATAAAGGGTGTAAAGGTGCTCCAGATCTCATCGTAGAAGTACTGTCTCCTTCTACCTGGCAGAGAGACCGTATCGAAAAGCTGAACCAGTATCAGCGACATAAAGTTCGAGAATATTTATTGATTTACCCCAATGAGAAGATTGTAGAACAATACATTCTTGAAGAAAACGGCATGTATGGAACACCTCACATTTATAATGAAGAAGATGTATTCCGCTCTTACATTTTCCCCGAATTTGAAATCACCATGAGTACTATTCTTTCTTAATGAAAGAGGCGGATTCAACATCTAATCAGAAATTCAGGGACAGTCCTCTGCTGAGTATAGCGGGGGACTGTTTCTGTTCTCTCAGACCTGTCATGAAACTCCAGCAAAACGAAAGAATTCACTGACGGACTCTTTCACTAAAAATCATTTATCTGATTGAAAAAGTTCATTTTTTTGAAAAGAAACTCCCCCTAACGCTTCTTTTTGACTATTTAATAATAAAAGCGGATTAAAAAAGGGGATGTAAATCATGAGTCGATTATTAGTAGAAGATAGACCAATCTTAATTCTTCCATCACTTGCCAGGGAAGTGGGGCTGAATGAAGCGATTTTCCTCCAACAGCTGCATTACTGGATGCAGGAAAGCAGGCATGAATACTTTGGCCACAAATGGGTGTACAACACATACGAGCAATGGCAGGTGCAGTTTCCATTTTGGTCGGTCAGCACGATTAGACGCATCATCGCAAAGCTTGAGAAGGATGGTTATCTTATTTCTTCACGTTTTAATCAAATGAAAAGCGATCAAACAAAATGGTATCGAATCCATTACCCGAAGCTGGAGAGTTTTAGTGAGCGGCCTGTTCAACATGAGCAGAAGAATAGCTCAGATCGAACAGATGAACTATTCAATTTGGACAAACCAATACCAGAGATTACTACAGAGAATACAAGCATAGAAAAAGATGATGATGAAAGCGCGCGTCTATCAACAGTCGAACAGGCTGATGCCAGCAAAGAAATACAAACAAAAACGGAGCCGGAGCAACAAGAAGATGCATCAAATTTGGAGCAGCTGTTTCTGCAGCGAAGAGGCCGCGGGATCCATCCAAGTGCGAAAGACCTCCAGGCCATTCAGGAAGTGGTGCAAAGTGAAATCCCATTTGAAGAGGCTGCGGAGTGGCTGAACGAAGCATTTGACTTCTATGAGCCTAAATATTCGGGTGACAGAATCCACTCATTTGTGTACATCAAGCAATACATTTTTCACCGGGCCTATTTGAAGCGGGAGCGTGAACAGGCGCGCCGGCACGGAAGCGAACAAGGCCGCATCGATTTTTTCAATCCTTCCCCGAAGTCCAAATACCGCGGCCGAACCGGAAGAAAAGAAATGGTTCCAGATTGGCTCGATAAACAGCACCAACCTGAACAACAAGAACCCTCGTTATCTCAACCTGAAACCAATTTTGAGGAAGAGAAAGCAAAGCTTATGGAGGAATTAGCGCAATACAAAAAATGAAGGAGGATTGGTGGATTTATTCATCAGTGAAAAAGTAAAACTATGTTCTAAATGAACAAAAGTAGAAATTAATTGTCTATAGAACGAAATAATAGAAAAGGTTTGTCCTTCATGATGGCTTGGGGTGCGGATACTTTCAAGTACTTCGTGACCTTTTAATATAATGATAAGTATTCGTTAAATGAACTCCCGATGGGTTAGACCGAAACAATCGGAAGTCTGCGGTCAGCCCCCGACTGAGTTAAATGGTTAACCCGGCGGAGACTGACCCCGTTTCTCTACTTTTCCATACCGTTCTTACAAAGATCTATGATTCCAGCATCTATATTTCTCCACCAAAGATGGCCACAGTCTGCCGGTCAGGGCTAAACGTCCGTCCGTTCCATTTCAAAACGGTCTGTACATATCCGAGTCCGTCAGCATTGTACCTCCCAGCTATCCTCTGATATGCTTCGAGTTCATAGGTGCCGTCTCTGTTAAAATCAATTGGATATAAACCGGACAAAGGATTTACCCAGCCTTTTATCGGTTCCTTTAACATACCATCCTGGTTATAAATCTCAGATAAATATTCTTTACCTTTATAAGTAAGATCAAGAATATATTTTTCTTTTAGGTTATAGCTGATCACGGTGGCTTTGTATTGATTTTCATAGGACACATCGTATTTATAGTGTTCGTTGAATGTATCAGAATTAAAAATTTGCCTCATTTGACCGTCCATATAAGAAAATACATACGCATATATCCCGCCACCGCTGCCTCCTGTATCAATGACCACTAAAATATCATCCGCCTTGTTGCCTGTAAAATCACCAAGAAAGAGTGTTGGATTGTATCCGGCGTTGTTTTTCAAGGCAATTTGCTGATAGTGGTGTGTTCGCCCATTTTGAATAACTAGAGTTATATTTTGCCAAAAAGGACTATCAGGAGTTTTATTTGCGGTAAGAAAGACATTATCAATAATCCCGTCCCCGTCAATATCCCCCCGCTTTGCAGCCACAACGGAAGGTCTGTTTGGATTCATTTGTCTTGCGAGAACAGGCTGGAGCTTCGCCTGCATTTCCAGCAGCCCTTGTTTTGAAGGATACGGATTTGGAAACGATAAAGCATGATCAATCGTTTGCAGTGCTTGATCCGTTAATCCCGCTCTTGCCTGTGCATCAGCCAGATAGTACCAATAATAAGGATCATTCGTTTCTTGTATTTTTGTGTGATAGTAATGGATGGCTTCTCTAAGGTAATACGTGTCCATATTCAGTCCACCTGCCTCTTTATTCTCAATATAAAATGATATGCAGGGATTTGCGGGTACATGACACACAAAGTGCCTGTCACTTTTGCCCTTATACAAAAGTGGCAGGCACCGCCGACTAAACAGTCCACTATTCTGGAGTTTAATAAGATACCTTCCATCTGTTTAATTGTGTGTCAGCTCATGTTATAATAAGAAACTTAGGATAATTACGACTTTTACCTATAATGAACGGATGCCAAGAAAAGCCTCCGCTTATCTATAAAATATGGAGGTGTAAGAGAATGAATAAACGATGGACGATTGGTAAAATCAAAGAATTTGTTGAGAACAATTCGGAAAGTAAGTTGCTAACGACCGAATATCACGGTTTTTCTCAAAAATTACTATTTAAATGTGCATGTGGCAGCAACTTTGAAAAAACATTTACGAAATTTAAAAATAATAATCAACGTAAATGTGAAGTGTGCCAACCGCCAAAAGCGTCACGCTAAACGTATAGCGAATAAACGAAGTGCCGATTTCTATTAAGGAGAAGTTGGCGCTATTTTTATTTTATAGGAAAATTTGGTACCAGTCCCCCGCTGAATTAAAGTATTAAAGAAGGAGGAACTGGTACCATTTTTCGATTAAGTCTCTCGAGCGACCCATATATTTTACTCCAAAAACGTTTAATGATAGAAAACTGGCTTTAATTTCTTTTATATCAAGAGCGGTTACTAGAATAGATAGATGGTACATATATAAGTTAAAAATCCGGTAGTATGCCAAACGTTAAAATATGGTATATAAAATACTATTTTACTCTCGTTAAAAATAATTTATCATAAGTTTAAATGGGATATTCGGTCTATAGGTTGTGACAGAGAAAATCTAAAGTATATAATGCCTTAAATATGTAGAATAAGCTTCTCTGAAGATCCATATCGAATAGGTTAAATACATTTATAATGAATTAGGGATATTTCTACAGGCACCTGGCTGAGGAGGAGCAAATTGAATAGTTTTATCGTTATGCAGGGTCATACCTACGAAGAAGAAAAAGGTTTAGGAATTATTTGGTCTCCACAACAAGATAAAGGAGGCAATGTACCACATTCATGGAAACGAATGACAGAAGTAAAAGAAGGAGATCAAGTATTTCACTACGTAAAAGGAAATATCGTTGCTGTTAGCATAGCAACTGAAGACTGTAAAGCAGCTAGTAAACCATCTATCATGCAAGCTCATGATGGATGGAAAGACGAAGGGTATATAGTGAATGTAAAGTATCATGAATTAGATATACCAGTAAATGTGCGCGATCGGTTCGATGAGATATTGCCGCTTTTACCTATTAAGTATTCACCATTTCACCGGGATACAAATGGGAATTCAGGTTATTTGTATCCATGTAACGAAGAACTAGCGATTAAATTACTTGAACTAATTAGCGAATTGAATATTTATCAAATAAATGAAGAGCAATTAGAGTTATCCGTTGATGAGGTAAGAAGAACTGAAAATAATACACTCATTCCAGTAATTGCTGAAACAGAATCCCAAGCGAAAACGAAAATCCGATTGGGTCAACAGAAGTTCAGAAGGGACTTGATGCCCTTATGGGAAGGTAAGTGTGCATTATGTGGTATACATTTACCGGAATTACTAAGAGCAAGTCGTTCGAAACCTTGGAAGGATAGCACAAATGCAGAACGTTTGGATCCATACAACGGCGTGCTGCTTTGCGCTAATCATAATGCGCTTTATGACAAAGGCTTAATTGCATTTGACGGGCAAGGGCGTTTGCACATTTCTTCAATAATTAGTAATGAAGATTATTTGATGTATGGATTAAAACCAATGACTAAGATACAGATTCATTCCGAAAACAAAGTGTATTTGAAGTGGCATAAAAAGAATATTTTTAGAATGAAATAGTGTAGTGAAAATATATAGTTCATCGTTTTGGATCGGAAATAGCTGAAAAGTTAAAATCCTTCATGAGTCAGTCCTCTGCTAAGTTTAAGTGTTAACTTAGCGGGGGCTGACTCTTTTTTTAAGAGTTCTAGAGGAATTAGCAAAAGTCGAGCAGCAAGGGAAGAAACCATCAATCTAATATAAAGGTATTTTACCTTATTAATCCAAAATACCTATATTATGGTATAATTAGGAAAAACCTTGTATGGTGGAGTGGTACTATGGCATACACAATTCCTGAGACAATTCGATCCACTGCTACTGCAGGTGAAAGGTTGCTCTTTCGAACATTAAAAACGTATTTACCTGAAGATTATATTGTTTATTATGAACCTGAGATTCATGGGCGGCGTCCGGACTTTGTCATTATCGCCCCGGACCTCGGGTTATTAGTGCTGGAAGTAAAAGATTATACGAAAAACACCTTATTCCAAATCAATCAGGATGAATGGACGCTCATCACTTCTTCGGGTGAGCAGACAAAGACAAAAAGTCCGATGAAGCAAGCGAAGGAGTATATGTTCCATCTTGTTGATGCGTTAAAAAAGGACAAAAATTTGATTCATTTGGAAGGGAAGTATCAATTCCAATTAAAGTTTCCTTACGGATATGGCACGGTGTTTACCCGCTTATATCAAAAAGACTTTATACAAGAAGGGTTATACTCCGTCATTGAGCCGCATCTTTGTTTGGCAAGGGATGAAATCGATCCAGATCATGAAGCGTTTTCCGAAGAAAACTTATTTGAAAAAATCAGTAATATGTTTACGGTTCCTTATCGCTTGCGCATACCATTAACGAAGGAAGAAATGGACTCCATTCGTTATCACCTTTTCCCTGAGGTAAGAATAAGCGCCGAGTTCAAGCAGCCTGTTCCTTATCAAGACCAGCTCCTTTTATCACTGCATGATATTAAGACTATGGATCTACATCAGGAAAATCTCGCGAAGCAAATTGGGGATAAAAATCGCTTGATTCGCGGAGTCGCCGGCAGTGGAAAAACATTGATTTTAGGCAGTCGGGCGAAAATCCTGGCGAAGGAGCATCCGGAGTGGAAAATTTTAATTCTTTGCTACAATATTTCACTCGCCCGCAATATTGAACTCATGATTCATCACATGATGCATGAGCCCGACAGCTTATTCGATTTTGATGATCAAGCTATAACATCTAAATCTCATAATATTACGGTTCGCAATTTTCATTCATGGCTGAAAAATGACTTAAAAATTTCAGATCGGGACATTCCATCACTGCTGGAAAAACTGAAAAAGAAGGAAGCCATTCTTCCAATGTATGATGCGATTTTGATCGATGAAGGGCAAGACTTTGAATCAGAATGGTTCCAGCTGGTCAGTGAGTTATTAAACCCTGAAACAAAGTCACTGCTGCTAGTAGAAGACCGCGCCCAAACCATTTACAAACGAAAACGGTCATATGCTCAGGATACGGGTTTAAGCTTTCAAGGCCGCTCGAAAATATTAAGCATCAACTACCGGAATACGGCTCAAATAGTCAAGTTCGCATGGGATTTTTATCAATCGCATTCTGCCTTAAAAAACAAAGTCGTGACCCGTGAACACGAAGGAGAAATCATCGCTCCCCAAAGTACAAGAAGAAAAGGTCCCGATCCAGCCATTGTGAAAACGGACAGCTTCTTTAAAGAAGCCAAAATTATCGCCAAACAAATCAAAAAGCTGAACGAACAAAGAAACGTTCCGCTGTCAGAAATACTCATTCTATACCGTGTAAAAAAGACATTCAAAATGAGTTACATAGACGTTTTAAAACGCGCCTTGGAAGACGAACAAATCAACTACTACTGGCTCACAGAAAATACCGAATCCAAGCGCTCATTCGAAAAAGAAGAAGACTCCGTCAAAATCAGCACCATCGACAGCAGCAAAGGTCTGGACTTTCAAGCCGTCTTCATTGTCAATGTAGACAACATGCCGTTTGCTTTAGAAGAGGATAAAGAACGGGAAGTTTCCCTATTATATATTGGGATGACACGTGCGAAGGAATATTTGTGTTTGTCTTATTCGGGGGAGTCGGAGTTTACGAAGTATTTTGATGGGATTATGGAGAAGCGGGATGTGGTTGTTAAGAGTAAGGGGATATCGGGGTAAGGAAGGCTGAATTGATATGGTTAGATTGCATGAATGAGCTATTTTTTAGAAGGAGATAAGCTTATGAATCTTATAGGTAAATTTTATATTTACGAAATGGAAATGTGGAATGAAGACTATTTTAATATAGAGGTTCCAGCCTTTATTGAATTGGATGAAGAGCATAATGGATGTTTTCAATTTGGTTTTGTTTCAGGCAGCGTTGATGGACGGCTAGTCGATGGGTCAGAAGGGAGTATCATTGAGTTTACTTGGGAAGGTGATGATGAGGGGGAACCAGTCTTTGGAAGTGGTTGGATTAGAACCGAAGAAGAGAATTGCATAAAAGGTCATTTTCAATTTCAAGCCGGAGATCACTCCTTATTTTGGGCTAGGAGGGCATACGCCAAATCCTGACTTTGGGTATGCTCATGCATTGATGTGGTGTTTTAACTTAGGGGGGAAATAAACACGGGGCTGAAAAAGGAATTTCATAAAGACATGATTACGATCTACCAAAATGCTAAAAAGAGTGCGGCTATAATGCGACTCGATTTCTGCAAGTGCTTGCAGTACAAGATGGTTTAACTGTAGCAAAGGGTCTTATCCATCCTTAAGTGCCTGTCACTTTTGCCCTTTGCAAAAGTGACAGGCACCTTTAATTAAAAAGTTAATAGTACTGTACAAAATAAAAGACAAGCTCTAATACAGATATGAAAAACACAGTATAGAAACAATTCTTTAGATATAGGTTGAAGGATTCGATAAATTGTTAATTTGTTGTATCTGTATTATTTAATTAACGCCTTTGATAAAGAATAGTTTTGTATGCTTTCGCACTAGTGATATAAAATACCCAATTCTAAATTTAATTTTCAACGAATAGGCAAACTATCTGAAAAGATACGACGTAAAATTCAACACTTTGAAATTAAAGATGAAAAACTATGGATGAAAATTGAATTATAATAGTATAGAGAAAGATTTTTTTAGATAAGAAGAATCGATATGTAGAAGGTATAATATTAAAATAAATCATACAACTATACATAAAATTCATGGTATAACTACAACTAAATCTAGTGTAGTGGTATAATTTTACTATTGAATCTATTTCTATAGAGTTAGTGCTAAATATTGGATAAAATATTAGTGAATTGAAATGTTTCAAAATTCAACTCTTTCCGATAAATAGAAGATTTTACGATACATATTAAAGGGAGGAATTACGTTGCTTAAGCTGGAAAAGCATCTTGAAAATAGACTAGAGCTCATTCAAGCACTGAAGGAAGATGTCATTGGCCCTATTTCAATCAACGAAAACATGTTGCCGCTTTCGACTATAGGAGATATCAAACTACCAACAAAAGATAATTTATATAAACGATACTATCAAAAGGAATCGAAGCAGGAAATTATCCAAAGAAACAACCCTTCTGCACACTATGTTTCAGGAATGTTATATCCCTATACCAAACCAACAAATTCAATGAATGAATCCAGTGTGGGGGATGAACTAAACCTTACGCAAGAAGAGGATGAAAGCGGAGAAACAAATATTTCTGAAGAAGTAGTCAAAAAACTAAGTAAGAGTAAAGCACGACTTGAAAAGGGTTCGGAAAACAATGATGACGATGATTTAATCCCACAAAAAAATGAGTTTCTTCCATCCAGTTTAGGGTTGAGTTTTTATATTAAGCTGCCAGAACAAAGTTCTATCACGTTTTATGTTAGAGGCGGGCGCTACCTGCCGCAAACAATATTCACACTTGATAATAGTCAAAAACAAAGATGGTGGTTCCGCAGCGAGGTACAAGCAAAAGTAATCGTAAACTTCGATGAGTTGGTAAGCCACAATCGAAAACCATTCAATAAACTTGTTCAAGCCGAAAATATAAATGATATGAAACTCGAAATACAGATTCTAAGTCGGAAACTTGAAAATGGTCAATTTTTAATTACTACCAGCTTAACGAATCGCACTGAAATTACATCTAAGACGTATGATGAAATGGACAAATTCGCTTTGTTCCAAAGTGAAATGGAGGTAGAACTATCTAAAGGGAGGTTTTTAAAATATCCAAGAGTTCAAACGGGGCTTGAAGACGATGAGGAAAAATCAAATCAGCTTTTATACAAAAATGCTGCTATCTATGGACTCGGTCATAATTGTTCCTGTGATTGGAATGAGGAAGATTATGAGATTAAAAGTTTAAAATCAACATTTTTACCAACGTATGAAACGCAGAGTATGACCCCAGATATTAAGGATGAAAACGGAAAAGATTTTTCTGTATCAATGTTGGAATTATCGGGGAAATTCGGAAACAAAGTAGAAGCGAAATCGTCTTTAAATAAGGTTGTTTATTCCTATGAGAATTGGATTAGCCAAAAAGAAAGCACCATACCCGAACTCGATACATATTATCAGCCGATTGCCAAGGGTCATATGGAAAAATGCAGGATGTCCCTCAATCGGATGAGAAAGGGTTTAAAACTTCTAGAAAACCCGAAAGTCTTGAAAGCTTTTCAACTTGCGAACCAAGCGATGATTCTTCAGCAGGTAAATGGCACCGAGATTCGGACAGGCAATGTAAAAGAAGGCAGCTTAGTATACGATAAACCTAAGGAAACGTTGACCTTGGATAACCTAAATGAACTAAAAAGCGCTGGTAAAGGAAACTGGAGGGCCTTCCAGATTGCCTTTATTCTCATGGCGCTTGATTCAGTTGTAAGCGGTGATTCGCCTGAACGAGAAGTGGTTGACTTAATTTGGTTTCCGACGGGGGGAGGGAAAACGGAAGCCTACTTGGGGCTCTCAGCTTTTTCCATGTTCTATCGCCGGATTATGGATCCAAATGATATTGGGACAGATATCCTCATGAGATACACATTAAGGCTATTAACCGCAGATCAATTCCAGCGATCATCCCGCCTTATTTGTGCTATGGAGCATATAAGGAGGAAGGAAGGTGCAAATCTGCTTGGCTTAGAGCCATATTCAATAGGAATATGGCTCGGTGGCGATACTACCCCGAATACAAATGATAAAGCTCTAAAGCAGTTAACCACCTTGAACCTTGGCGGAAAGACGGAAGATTTTATCGTGCGCTTTTGCCCATGGTGTGGTGCTTCACTTGGGAAGTATGACGAACATAACCAGAAAAAAAGAAGAGGAATCAAATCTCTTTACCATGGTTACAAAAAAGTAAACAAAAAAATGGTCATCCATTGTCCTGACAACACATGTGAATTCTATGATGACTTGCCGATTTATATCGTAGATGAAATGATATATGAAGTAAAACCGACGTTCGTACTAGGGACCATCGATAAATTTGCAATGTTAGCCTGGAGGCCGCAAGCGAGGGCATTGTTCGGATTGGATGAAAACGGGGAACGGGAAGTTTCACCGCCCAACCTGATTATTCAGGATGAATTGCACCTAATCTCAGGACCATTAGGAACCATATCAGGACTGTACGAAACGGTGATTGAAGAGCTTTGCACAGACTATCGCTCCAAAAAGCCGAAAAAGCCTAAAATTGTGTGTGCGACAGCAACTATCCGCAGATTTGAAGAGCAGATTCGTAACCTTTATGGCAGAACTGGTTCACAGCTTTTCCCAAGCTCAGGTCTCGATTTCGACGACTCTTTTTTTGCACAAACAGCAAAGGATGAACACGGGAAAAACAGACCTGGAAGATTGTATGCTGGGGTTTATAGCCCGACTGTACAACTAATGACCTTGCAGGTTAAGACATTCGCAACTTTATTACAAAGTGTAAAACTGCTGCCTAAGGAAGAACAAGATCCTTTCTGGACCTTATTGTCTTTTTATAATTCAATCAGGGAACTTGGCGGCGGAATGACACTTACCCAAACGGACATCCCAAACTATTTCAACCAAGTTCGCTTTAAAAAGGCAATCAGTGATAAAGAGCTGTACCGATGGATTAATCAAGCAACAGAATTGACCTCGCGTTTGAAAAGTGGGGAAGTGGCTGGCGCGATTGGGCAGCTTAAAAAGGATATAAAGGAAAGGGATGTCATTGATATATGTCTTGCCTCAAATATTATTGAAGTGGGTGTCGATATTGATAGGCTTTCCTTAATGACAATTGTCGGACAGCCTAAAACTACTGCGCAATACATTCAAGTCAGTGGACGTGTAGGAAGAAGGTGGTGGGAGCGTCCAGGTTTGATTGTCAGTCTCTTTGCGAACGGACGCTCAAGAGATAAATCCCATTTTGAACATTTCCGTGAGTATCATGAACAACTATATGCACAAGTTGAACCAACCAGCGTAACACCTTTTTCAGACCCATCAATCAAAAAGGTTTTGCCTGCGATAATTATCATTTACCTCAGGCAGATGCTTGATGCCCAAATAGCGAACTCACCGGAAACAATTTCTGAGTATGCAAGCGAATTAGAATCATTCAAGCAAAGACTTTTGAAACGGGTTGAGCTTATTGATCCGATGCAAAAAGATGTGGTACAGACTGAATTTGACCGGTTTGTCAGACGTTTAAACAGCGGTTTTATCATTTGGGAGAAGAAGGACGATGATTTGAATATCGGAGTCATGTACCTGGCAGGCTCGTACGTTAGTGATGAACAAAAAAGATTAGGAACACCAGTATTAATGTCCATGCGGTCCGTTGATGCGCAATGCGTTGGAACGATTTCAAGCCTATTTATGGACATAGAAGATCAAGGAGATGATTTTTAAATGGCAAATATTCCTATCAGACGTGCACAAATTATTTCTCCTTTTGGCACTGGCTCTCTTTCTATTTCCCATGATGGCGTTACGATGCTGATGGGCGGCCTAGATAAATGGTATATCAATCCGGGTACTAGAGAAAAAAGTAAACATCTTTCTGAGTTTGAAATAGAGGAACCAAGATTGAAAAAAATCTTAGACGTTCAATCATTAAGGCTTCCACCCGATTACCGGGCCGGTTATAAGACTGAAGAACCTGCACCTAATCAAGATCTTTATTTGCCAATGGTTCGATTCCCAACTTGGAATTATTGCGAGTATTGTAAAAAAATGAAACAGCTTACGTTGATTGATAAAACCACGAGGAGATGTGACTGCGATAAGAAAGGGCGCCTGATACAGGTCCCTTTCGTCATAATCTGTAAAGATGGCCATTTAAATGATTTTCCGTGGAGAGAATGGGTACATGAATCAGCCAATCCGCGCTGCAACGGAGAACTAAAGCTTGTTTCTGTTGGTGGGACAACTCTCTCCACGATGAATGTTAAATGTCTTACATGTGGCAAACATCGCAGTCTTATGGGGGTAAATGCAAAAGAAAGCGAGGAAATGACAGTCTTAAGTAAACGGCTCGACACTAAATCGGGTCAACCATTTCTCTGTGATGGTTCTCGACCATGGTTTGGTCCCAGTGACAAAAAAGAGTCTTGCGAATTGCCAATTATTGCAGCCTTGAAAAGTTCTTCAAATGTATATTTCCCAGAAACATTAAGTGCGATTTACTTACCTGGAAAACGTTCAACCGATGTTGAGAAAATTTTGACATTGTTAGATACTCCCCATGGGAAGCGCACGTTAATGGTTCTTTCGAATATCCCGGACGAAGAGATTCGACTTCAATCAGCCAAAGCCCTATTTACCATTGAACTGGATGACTTCGAAGACAGAAGCATCCTGCAAGCTTTGAGGATTCGTCTGTCGAACGGGGAGGACGACGATGAGGATATTAATTTCGATGGGATTGAAAAATCGATTCGGTTAGAAGAACATTTAGCATTAATCCATCCTAAGGACACGAATGAACTGAAGGTCATAAGTGAATGGAAGCAATCGGATAAAGGTGAAAATATCCTTGCCAAATATATAAACTCTATAAACCTTATAACGAAACTAAGAGAAACAAAGGTTTTATACGGGTTTTCACGATTTGAAGCAAGTAAAACAGGGCTGACAAAGGAATCCATTCGTCGAGGTCGGGAATTATTATTCGGCACCCCGGACTCTCCCGAAAATTCCTGGCTGCCTGTCAATACGGTTTTTGGTGAAGGGATTTTTATCGAACTTGACCATGACCTTCTAGAACAATGGGAAAAGTCCAATGGTTTAATGAATGCCAGGTTTCATAAGCTTGAAGCACGATATAATAATTTGGTGAACCAAGGAGCAATCAAGGAAATGGGCATTAGCCCAAGGTATATACTGGTTCATACGCTGGCACATATGCTAATCAATGAACTTGTCTTTGAATGCGGCTATAGCGCGGCTTCCCTGAGAGAAAGGATTTATGTGAACACGGACGGAAACTACAAAATGAATGGATTTATGATTTACACTTCATCCGGTGATTCCGAAGGAACAATGGGTGGGTTGGTAAGAATGGGGAAGAAGGATTCGATTTTTTCCTTGCTTGACAGGGCCATTCGCAAATCTTCGTGGTGCTCCTCCGATCCAGTCTGCAGTGACATTGGAAAAACATCCGGGCAAGGATACCATCACATGAATCTTTCGGCTTGCCATAATTGTTCTTATCTTCCAGAAACATCTTGTGAAGAGTTTAATATGATCCTTGATCGTGCAATGCTTGCCGGAACTCCTGAACAACCCGAGATTGGCTTTTTTGATTACTTAAGAAAGGAATAATAGAGAAATAAAAATGGGGGAAGAAAAGATGGACATCGATGAACTCTATTGTATTGGACCAAGGTCCATATTTCAAATTCCAGATTGGTTTAAATTTTTCTCTTCATTGGGTGCCTATTTAATTAGGAATCCGGGCACTAAACACATCAAAACCCATATTGCAGTGTCGTTACCGGGTGCAGATTTTGCACCTTTGGTAACGGCTGCTGGCATGTCAGATACGATTTTCAACCGGAGATTATTGAAGAAGACGATTGTAAATCGTATCACCTCTTTAACGGAGGGACAAACGATTTTTTTAACAAGAGAAAATAAAAGAGAGATTTATACTTTTAAGGATATTATCCTACATCCTGTTCCTATTTTTGAAAATGAAAGATGTGCCCGTTTAGTTTCAAAGGGGATGACGACGATGATTCCAGAAAGAAGCTGGTCGCAGCTGCAAATCGCGTCAGCCGATCAGCAATATAAAAGAAGGCAAATGAAAGGGTTCGGATTTGGTTCAGCATTTCTTAAAGAACTATACGGCAAAGAAAAATTACTTAGAGCAGCAAGCGAATATACGACGGAGTTTTATATCATTGGTAATAATGCGAAAATTTTGGAATTGTCTAGTGCCGAGACGTTAAGCTATCGGGCATTGAAAGGGACATTCGCGGATTTGTTATGTTTTAAGGGAAAACAAAGCGCCTACTACCATTCAGTAATTATCTCTAATGTGGGGAAGGGGACAAAAGAGGAACAGCTTGAACCCAATGTACCAGTCATCTTTACGGATGCTTTAAGTTACTTGAACAAAGCCCATTTATCGTCAAAGAACCCTTCCATTATTTTTTTAAATCGGACAGACGCAGGGGACCGAAATAATGAAGTGGTTTTAGATATTAAAAGAAGAACATTAGAAAAAGAAACGGAAATCATTACAGGCTCGGTAATCGATTCTCTTGGAGGAATGGAAAAATTCCCTAACGGGATTGAATTGTTGGCATGGAGGGAGAAATAATGGACCTTTGGAAAGACAATGAGATTTTCAATATTGCAAATTCTAATGAGCAATATTATCTCTCAATTCATGATCCATTACTTTCAGATTTGGGAGAGCAATGTAATATCCTAAAACAAAAAGTGGACGAAAACGGATTGGAAGATGAATTTTTGAATGGGATTTACCTTACAATTAAGAGGGATTTGATGATTTTTTCAACTAGTTTAATTTCATTTCATCAAATCAAATCGATTGATTTGCAGGACTTACGGTATAAGTTTCGCGAACTCAAAGTGCTGTACCCGAACATCTACCAAGATTTTTTGAAAGGTGCCCAGCAAATAAAGCAGCTGCTGGAACAGGAAAACAATCCTTTAATGGAAAAAGTGCTTGATTTGGTCAACACACAAACACCTAACAAAAGGGCCATTGTCACAAAAAGACACTTAAAGGATGAGGAGAGACACGCACTGCTTGGAAGGTTCACGACGAATGTCATGGATATAAGGTTTTTCAACGATTCCGCGTTCAGAAAATCTTCCGATACCTTTGATGAAGTCCTATTTATCGGCAGTCAAAACCTGTTTGAAGCGTACGCGAACAATTGTCCACGGGCGGAAAAAACGTACTTCATCTCCTATGATGTATTTCCTAATTATTTTAAGAACATGGGGGTTTTACATTCACTCCAGCCGGTTTCGACTGTATATAAAGGCATTAAAAACAAACTAGAACGAAAACCGATTACCACAGCGAAGCTACTTTTAGAAGAAGACCCACCTTCGTTATCGTTATTAGGAAAGCAATTAGCTGCCAGTGAAGACTTGGACGAAAATGGTGCTGATTCCATTGAACCAGTGGAAGCTAGATTAGTCACACTAGAAAATGATCATGTTCTTTTCCTTCAAGTTGATGGGAGATATAAAGTTGTTGAGATTGATTCAAAAGCCAAACATGTTATTTCAAAACCTTTGAACATGCTTGAGCTTGATGACTGTCTGCTCGTATTCCATGAAAGTGAAACAGAAATGCTAGCGACTGTTGCGGACTCTGAGATTTTAAAGGAAAAATCTCAAAAACTTAGACGTATACAAAAATCATGGAAGAATCGGCTGCGAAGTTGGGTTAATAATAAAGGTATAAACAAAGCCTGTCATATACTCTCGAACAAATACAACATGAGTTCCTCGAAGCCACATAATGTAAATTACTGGTTAAGAGACACAACGATTTTCCCTCGTAATATGGAGCAGTTATTAAAAGCGCTTCAATATGACGATGATGCGGTTCAGCAAATCCTAACAGCTTCCAACCGTATTTTGGCTGCTCACCGCCGCGCCGGGAGTTTGGTCAGGCAATACGCTAACCAAGTCATCAAGAATTCTGACTTAAAGAATCTGCTTTCACAAGGATATCAAATTTTCAGTATCCCGGAATTTCCAGGGGTCACATTTAGCGTCGAGCGAATCGTCGGTATTAGTTCCGAAACATTTATGGTGCATCCAGGAAAAATTATGAAGGTTTATAATCAAAGTAGTTTGCATGTTTAAAAGTGAGTGAGGGGTTCTGGTATAAAAACTTTTAAACACTTGCAAGTAATCTCTTAGTCTTGGACATACTGATATTATTAATATAAAAAGGGTGCGTACCGGTACGAAGAAACCAGTAGAATTCGAAGCATTATCAGCTTGACATTATCTTATTAACAGTAAGATGGTACCTACGGTACAACTTGGGCTTTGGTCAGTTGGTGGAAATGATGGAAGAGCGTGGCCTATCGATGTCTCACACAACGATTATGCGTTGGGTTCATCAATATGGACCGGAATTAGATGAAAGAGTACGGCGTCAGTGTCCCTCTCCAGAAGGAAAAGGACTTTATAAATTAAGGAAAGAAATCGTCGAGCGAAGCTCCGCAGACTCAAAAGAACTGCATGGGCTTCGCTACTGCCGTTTACGGGGATTGCAGAACGGGAGGGAACAAGTCTTACTCACGGCAGTCTGCCAGAATATGAAAAAAATCACCACACACCTAGCCAGCCAAGCTGGCTAGGTATGTGGCAATCTTTCTCGAGAGAAACTATCTGAATATCTTAAAAAGTAAAAAATCTTATAGAGAAAAAATATCCCTTTCTCTACAAATGAATCTTGATATATCAAGGTTTCTCTCTCAAGTAAATGGTATGGAGCACAGGGGGCTCGAACCCCTGATTTCTACGCTGACAGGGTAGACGATGTTTATGAATATACATGAAAAAACACCTCTACTTGATTTGCATATTTAGTGTGCAGAGCAAGTGAAGGTGTTTTTCGTTTGGGTACAAGAAAAGCGATTCTATGATCAAGTTCCTTTTTAAACTTTCTGCTATAAGGGTAAAAGAAGAACAGGAGAAAATAAACAACGGCAGGAGGTTACTTATCATGGTAGATAAAGTCTCAAAAGAAACGAGAAGTAAGATAATGGGCTCGATTCGAGCTGTATCGAAGCTGGAAGACTTAATAAGTAGTGCGTTATGGGCAAGGGGGCTAAGATTCTGGAGAAATTCAAGAAGACTGATGGGAACTCCGGATTGGTCAATCTCAAAATATAAGGTAGTGATCTTTCTGGATTCCTGTTTTTGGCACAGTTGCGAAATACACGGAAATATCCCTAAATCAAACACCGAGTTTTGGGAAAACAAGTTCAGTAAGAATAAAGAGAGAGACAAGAAAGTAACGGAATATTATCTAGAAAGGGGCTGGAATATTTTAAGGATTTGGGAACATGAAGTCAGACAGGATTTCGATGCCGCCATTGATAAGATGGAAAAATTCATCATGGATGCAAAACGAAACAGCAATAAGTCGGTGGTTTAAGGGAAGGTGTCTCAAAATCTCGGTTTCTCTATGTAACCTTCTATGCACTCACTAACGTCTGTCCTTTCGACAAATTGACTTGTTTTACAGGTCGCGAAAAATTCGGGGACAGGCTTTTTTTTGACATCAAAGTTACCAGTGGATTTTACAAACATTTACAGGTCCTAAATTCCCAAATTTTATGCATATAATGTATAATGAGAGATGGAATTGATAGGATTGATTAAGTTGTATTTTCTATAATTTAAGAGGTGTTTTTTCATTGAGCAATCATACATTTGATTTTTTAAAAGATATTTTTCCTGAGTTGATGGAGCTTGGTAGAAGCATCGAAGATGTATTCTATCATGATCCACAAACGGTATTAATTAAAGGTCGGATTTTTTCGGAAAAATTGTCCAAAAGAATTGCTGTCGAACAAGATCTTCATGAATTGAACTATTTAAAACAAGTGGAACGAATTCAGCGTTTAGAAAAAGAGGATATCTTGCCAAGGGAAATCGCGGGTTCGTTCGATACTGTAAGATATTTGGGGAATAAAGCGGCACATGAACATATGGAAGGGGATCTGGAAAATGCTTTCAAGGTCCATAAACATTTATTCCAGATTGCGGTCTGGTTCATGGAAGTGTACGGGAGTTATGAGTTTGTCGCACAAAAGTATAGGCATCCGCGACCTAAAACGAATATGGATGCTTTCATGCAATTAGAAGAAAAACTTAATTCCAGTCTGGAAGAAAAATTAAAGGTAATCTTGGAACATACAAGAACAAACCTGAAGGCGGCAGATGAAGGAGAAGCCTCCAAGGGAGAAGAACAAGAAAAGGAAGATAATCAGGCGGAGAAGGATGAAAACGCAGAGTCCATGGACTCCACCGATAAGAAAGAACAATCTGAGGAACGCTTCATTCTTAAAGAAGGAGAAAGTTATTTATTGGCTGAGCTTTCAAAATTGAAAGAGTCTTCACAAGAGGCGATTGAAAATTCCAATCAATTCAGTTCTTTTAAAGAATATTTGCATGTGAAAAGAACGATACAAGATGACTTGATGTCCGCTTTGAACAATGCGGCCGAGACAAGTGAAGCGCAATTGATTTTTTTATGTGGCAGCGTAGGAGACGGAAAATCCCACTTACTGGCCTATATGAACAATAAGTATTCCCAGTTGATGGAGAGTTTTTCGATACACAACGATGCAACTGAAAGTTTTGATCCGCAGAAGAGTTCGCTCGATACATTAGCGGAAGTATTGAAGCCATTTCGCGATGACGAAATCGAGACATCCGGGCATAAGCTTATTTTAGCCATCAACTTGGGCGTGTTGCATAATTTCATCGAATCGGATTATGCAAAAAAACATTATCAAACCTTGACGGAATTTATCAGAGAATCCAAAATCTTTGAAGCATCTGTCCTTGCTGGGAATCAAATGGATGATTATTTCCACTTGATTAGTTTTAGCGACTATCAACCATTTGAACTGACGGAAGATGGGCCAAAATCTGCTTATTTCTCAACCATTCTTGACCGTTTGGTGGTCAAATCGGAAGAAAATCCATTCTATCGGGCTTATCAACAGGACAAAGAACGGGGCATAAGCGGATTTTTCATGACGAATTATGAATTGATTCAAATGGGAGAAATTCGTGAAGGGATTGTCAGTCTTTTGGTGGCAGCCATCGTGAAGCATAAGACCATCATCTCCACTCGTGCGCTTCTTAACTTCATTCACGATATTTTGGTTCCCGCACATGGGAATGGCGATTTCTTGACTGCAGGAATGATTGAGAAGACGGAAGCATTATTGCCGAACCTACTTTTTGCCGGACAAGACCGTTCCCACCTATTGGCTATAGTGGGTAAGATGGATCCGATTCACCTTCGTTCCAATATAATCGACCAGATTCTGATTGAACTCAACAACTCCTTGAATATAAGAGACACGTTCGAACGTCATCTGGATTTACAGTGTCTGGAAGGGTGGATAAAAGGGCTGGAGGAACTGGGCCCGTTTTTCGAATTGAGCGGCGCATCGAGGCAACTTTTCAATAAAACGTTGATTCGCATGGCTCTGTTTCTGTCAAAAACCATGGAGGAAACTTTCTTAGATTCGAACTATCAACAGTATATGCAATATTTATATGCGTTCAACGCAGGAAACCGTTCTGGTTTGAAAAGTATGTATGATTTGACGAAAAAATCAATTTTCTTATGGAATGGCAGTCCAAAAGACGAGTATGTGTATATGGACAAATCCAATCGTGGCATCCAAGTTGCACAGTCGCTCATCATCAAGCCTTCCTTTGCCCATTTATCGACATCCGAAGACCGAGTCCTGAATCGTTTCAAGTTGAATCTGCTCATTGCATTCGGAGGCAAAGATAAGACGAATACGGTGTTCCTGGAAGTCGATTATCCTTTATACGAAATGATGGTAAAACTTTCAAAAGGTTACAGACCGAACAAAAAGGATAAGGAAGATTGCATCCAGTTCGTCGAATTCATCGACAGGGTGATGAAGATGGGAAATAAAGAGGAGGAACTGCTGTTTGTCCGAATGGATGGAAATGCGATATTCAGGCTGACATATGACGAGGACTATGAAGAATTCACATTTAGAAGGGAATAGGCAATGATCGATAAGAAGAATTTAGATATTTTAAGGAACTCTTTATCAATAAAAAAAGAGAAAGTCGGTTTAAAGCATACAATCAATAAAAAAGCTCCCTTGTTGCCCTTTACAACAAGGGGAACAGAACGTGCGAAATTCAGAAACGGTTTTGAGGGTGTTTTGGGAGAATTCAGTCGCCTTGTAAGCGGTAATCGTTTGAAGAAGGAACTTAGTCTAGAAGAATTGATAGGAAAGACGAGCGAGTCCGTGGAAATGTCGAAAGAAAACCGTCCCCATTTCGAACAGATTTTGCGAATGTTTTTACAGGAAAAGGAAGGGTCCATCAAAGTGTTCCATCCCCATCTGTTTCAATATTTACCTCTCAGCGACGGTGCAGATAAGAAAGGGGAACAGGACATTGCGATGTTTCTGATGGATGTCCTCTTGGATGGAAAAGAAGGAATGGCAGAAATCTTTGAAAAGCAAGATTCCGACGACTTGATATCACGTTTAATTCTTAACGGGTTAGATCATCTGGAGCGTTCCGAAAGAGAGCGACGATATGTAAATCAGCTTCCTTATCTTTCCCGATTGTTCGAGGAAGATTTTCGTTTTTTGATGAAGCATGAGGATTATTTTAAGACTCATTATCATCTGTTTTTGAGTTATTACTACTTCCTTTATATCATCCAACTGACTTTGAAGCTGGCACAAGGTTCGAAAGCAGCCTTTGACCGTAACAATGAAGTTTACTTTACCTTGGACTGGGAAGGGACAAGTAAAAATCGAAAAGGTTATGCACAGGGTTACCAAATGATTAAGGATGCAACCCGGTATTTATTGATTCACATCAACTGTCTGGAGCACCTGAATTTTTTGATAGGTGTAGAGAAGGCTCAAGGGTATCCAGGGTTGAAGGAAGTGTATGACGAATCCGAAAATGGGGATAAACAAATTTTCTTGGAAATGTTACGAGATTGGATTATGGAATACCGCGTTCATCTTTCTTTGGGAACGGTGGAAGAGAATTTGGAACTGGAATATGATACCCTCGTGCAAGCCCTGTTCAATAGCATAGAAGAGGCGTACCAGAAAGATACGATGCAAGGGCCAAGGCACCGATACTCTCTCTCGATAGAAGAAATCGGGAGAAAATATTTCTTAAAAACGAGAGGTTCTCTCGGATATATGCTGAATATCAGCCAGGATATGTTGTTATTGCTCACTGCGCTGAGTTTGAAAGATGAGCGTAAATCATTGAAGCAAGTGTTTGCCAACCTGGAGTCCAGAGGATTATTCTTTGACCGCTACTCAAAAGAGGAAATCGTACAGTTATTCGACAAATTGAACCTAATAGACAAAAAAAGTGATAGTGGTGATGCACAATATGTTAAACCAATTTTATAATTACCTTTCAGAGAAGCTCATCGGATACTTGCAAAACGAGCCTCTTAGGGGAGGGGAACGTTTTTATCTTCAATTTGACAATGAAGAACAGGTTGAAAGCTTCTACCGTGTTTTGGAGGAAAGTGAAGCATCACAACCTTTTCATTACCGACATGAGCATGGATCTCCTTATTCGACGATTTCCATCAAAATTTCGGAAAACATCAAGGTAGTAGTGGCGGCAACATCGGAAAACGTGACGCCCGATTTTCTGGTGACGCTCCGGAATCAGGTGGGAGAGCAAAAGGGAGTATGGGAAAATACCGCATTATTGAGCATTTGTCATGAAACATTGGATAGTATCCGGGGCGGAAGCAGTGATTTGCAAAAAGAAGGAATGCCATTCAACGTAAAATCCATATTGAAGACGTTAAAGGAAGACATAGAGGCTTCTTCCCTGAAGAAAGAGGAGAAGGAAGTCCTATCGTTTTATTTGCGCAAAAAGTTAGATGACGTTGTCCTGCAACCCTCCTTATGGGATTATGAGGAAATCTTGGGCTTTTTGGTAAAAAAGGAAATTGCTAAAGCCGATTATCCGAATTTGGGACTTTTCTATGATGAGAATCTGAATCAGTATACATCAGCCCAGATGAAAAAAAGATTGGAAGAGAATTACGGTTTCTACGAGAAAGTCCAGCATCTGCATGAGTACGAATATTTAGAGAATCAACTCGAAAAGCTATTCGATGATAAAGGGGTCCAGCGACTGAAAAAAGATGATTGGAAGGAAGCGGACTATACATTAGTCAAAGACTCTCATGAGAAACTGATAGTAATAGATAAGCCTCTGGAATACATTGAATCCACAAAGAAGAAATCCAAAGAGGGACTCGTTTTTTGGGAAAAGGCACAGGGGGACACGAAAGCCGGTCAACGCAAACGTCATTTGATTGTATTCAACCTCTCAGGTTTGGAACAAATCAATATCGGGTTCGAATTCAATGAAAGATTGAAAAAAGATTATATCCACAAGAACTGCCAAGACGTTTGTGAAGTTTCGGGAAAAAAACTATTTGTGTCCTTATCCCATCAGCCTAAAGAGACATCGTTCCATAAGGTTGTCTACACGCATAAGATGCAATCGAAATCAAAATACGAATTCAATATAATCGTAGTATCATGCGAGCCTTCGCTTTTACAAAGCATTCAGACGCTCTATGAAGTGAATGTAAGTCAAAAGAAACTTATCCTCAATAAAAGGGAGGAAAGCATCGTCCTCGGTGATGGAGTGAGCCAGCCGGAAGAAGTATTCATAGAAGAGGAAGAACAGGTGGTCCAGTACCAAAGTGGGAGTATGGAAATATCGGGATCTTCTTCTGCTTGGAACGATGATACATTGTCATTTACGCTCCGGTTGGGCGAGACTTCCATTCCGATTCTCATTAAAGAACAGGTGGCAAGAACAGTCCCTGTCTTCGGTAATCGCGTGTGGAAACTTAAAAGGGAATATGAGGAAAGCTTTGAATATAACGAAGAGACGAACAAGTTAAAGCAAGGAGCAAGAGAATTTTCAGCACGTGAAGAATTTAGAAAGTATTTAATGGATGAAAAAGAATGGATTCAGAATGAGATAGCCTACGCTGAAAGAGGTCTGTCGGGGCTCAAAAAAATCGTATTGCCCCTCAATGAATCCTTGGCGGCGGCTTATGAAGCGCTGATTTCTTATTATAAAGTGAATGATACGGTTCCTAGCCTTGCGTTCATGGACGATAAGTTGCGCGAACTGTCCATCCGGTATTTGGATGAGTTCAATGCCAGTATCGCTCATATCGAGGAAAACACGATGTTGAAACGGGAAGAGAAAAATTTGTTCAAGCTTGGAGTAATCCATGAAGGGCAGAGGACGCTTCTGACGCCGCTCCATCCGCTGAATGTCGCATATCAGTTGACAATCAACGATGAACTCAAAGGTGAACAAATCGACATGCATATCCTCAATCGGTTGCACCCCAACAATTTACTGCCATATGTTTACGGGGAAGACGACCGTTTATATCGTCCCATCGTCCAAAGTGATGCACCGGAGTGGATGGTTTATGAACCGTTGCAACAAGTGGCCATTGGCGAATCAAACGCATTTCTTTCAAGTGTGGTAGAGGAAAAGCTTAATCAATTCGTAGAACATTTTCAATACTTGTTTCTTGAGGATTCCAAATCCCCGATAAGGATCAATGTCATCAATATAAACAACGACAAAGAAGTGGTCCGGGGGTTGATGAATTTCATCAGGAAACAACTCGAGAAAAAAGGCCTTTCCAAGATTATTCCGGTAGAGGTGACATTATATCAAGAGAGCGATGTTTTCAGCGACTTTGAAAGGTTCTCAATCTATGATGAAGTCGAAAAATTTGAAGAGGCTTTCGATATGTCGCTTGGAACGAAGAATTTGGATGCTGTCGATGTGTTGAGGTTAGTTCGGGAAAATGTGCTGTATTACAAAAGCGTAGGTTCGGAAGAGTACGGTCACGCCCATATTTCTTTTTATAAAATGGTTTCAAATGAAAGACACGCCAAAAACACGATGGATGACATCGAAACTGGCCTATCGTTGAATGGATTGTTATCTTCCTTGTCATCGGTCAAGACGGAGGAAGACTATCGCACGGGGTTCGGGGTAAAGAATGTATTGGATACAGAACACCTGTTGATTCGAACGGCATGGGGCATGAACGAATTGGCCAGCAATTTGAACAATGACGGAACGAACCCTTATCGAAAAAATGAAACAATAGTTACAAGAACATCAAATTACGATGAACGGGTTTTGAATCAGTTATATGACTCGTCATATTGGGTAACGTTCATTGAGCCAAGTGTGGGATTGGATTTCTTCCAAAGTTCGTCACGCGATTTATTAATCATCCACTACAGTGACCAATATTCATCATCGACCCAATACGATGCCATCACCGTAACCGATAAGACGAAACAATATCAAGCCATCATCGAGCAGTATCTAACGGAGAAATCCATCGTTGCCACTCCAGAAAAGATAGATACGGCCATTAGGGCATTCAATAGCTTGAATGGAGAATGGCTCCTTCGGATAATCGGAAGCAAGGGCCAGTTTTCGCGTGAAAAATTGAGCATCATTTCAGCCATCAAATATATTTTAAGTACATTGGATCATAAAAACATTTTATGGATTCCAATTTCATTGGAAGAAGTGTTACGTGTGGCTGGTACGGTGAAATTGACGAAAAGTGAAGGAGTTTTCTCGGCGAAGAACCTTGGAGTCAAGGGAGCCCATAGTGATGATCTTTTGTTGATTGGAGTCGAAGTCGGCAATGGAAGGTTATTTGTTCACTATTATCCGGTAGAAGTGAAAATTGGCTTGAATCAGGAGAGTACCATCGTAAAGGCCAAAGAGCAAATTGGTAGTACAAGGCTTCTTTTCGATACACAACTTTCAAAAGTGGACGAAGATGGGAAAAAGGTGTTTAAGCATAAATTCTTCCGTAACTTTTTTGTGCAATTGTTGCTATCGAACACTGAGAAATTCATTGCGAATAGAATATGGCCGGAAAAAGACTATGGAAAAATCGATTCGCTGAAAGCGAGATTGCTAAACGACGATTATGAAATAAGCCAACATTTGAATCCCATAATTGGTAAAGGTGCCATTTTATCGTTCAAAACGGAACAAACATGGCGATCCATCAAAAATGAGGATGATATTTTGTTGCTGGAATTGACAGAAGAGGATGGATATTCAGGTGTTGCTGTCGGAATGGAAGAGCTTAAAATGAACATCCAGTCAGGGAATACAGATATCAATCCTGAGGTGTTATTGGGAAACCGATACGGTGGTTATAATGAGGAAAAGAAAGTGTCTGATATGGAACCACCCGAGCCCGTCGTGAAGCCACCGATTCCCGCCGTCGAAAATGACTTGAATGACATTCGTGTGTTGCTTGGAACCATTGAAGGGTCCATGAAGAAAATATATTGGGAGTTCGGGCATCGTGAATTGGCCAATCGTCATATTTTGATTTCGGGAAAATCGGGGCAGGGCAAGAGCTATTTCATTCAATGCCTACTTCTCGAATTGGCCCAAAACGGCATTTCAAGTATCATTTTTGATTATACGGATGGGTTCAAAAACTCCAAATTGGAGCCGGAATTTAAAGAGCAACTTCAAGGAAACATCGAACAATTCTTGGTAGCAAAGGATAAGTTCCCAATCAATCCGTTCAAGCGAAATCAAAAGGAACTTGATGAGGGAATCTATATAGATGAGGACAATACTGACGTTGCCGAACGCATCAAGAGTGTGTTTTCCGCCATTTATAAAGATTTGGGCATCCAACAGCAAAATGCCATCTATGAAGCTGTAATCCGAGGGCTTGATAAACATGGTGAAAACATGAGCCTAGAATTGCTGCTGGAAGAGTTGGATGATGATAGTTCTGGTCCGGCAAGGACGGCCAAATCTCAAATCAAGCCGCTCATCGATAAAAGTCCATTCAACCATGAGAGCCAATATAACTGGGGAGAGTTGCTGAACGAAAAAGGAAAAGTATTCATCGTTCAATTGACGGGTTTCAACAGGGACGTCCAACTGATGATTACCGAGTTCATCCTTTGGGACATTTGGAATCATCAATTGCATCATGGCGACAAAAATAAGCCATTCCCTGTCATTCTTGATGAAGCACAAAACCTTGACCATAGGGAAAAATCACCGAGCGCCAAGATTTTGACTGAGGGAAGAAAGTTCGGTTGGTCCGGGTGGTATGCGACTCAATCGTTGAAAGGTCAGTTTACGACGGATGAAATCTCTAGGCTCCAGAATTCCAGCCAAAAAGTTTATTTCATGCCACCTGAAAATGAAATCAGTTCGATCGCAGCAAATCTCGCCCAAGATGCTTCTGCCCGCAAAGAATGGGAAAAGAGGCTGGCAACATTAAAGAAGGGGCAGTGCATTGCTTTTGGTCCAATCCTTGAAGAAAATGATACATTGAAACAAGGAGTACCTCTTCTAATAAATATTAGTTCTTTACAAGACAGACTTAATAATAAATAACAACAAAAAGGTGTGCAAAAACGTGCACCTTTTTGTTATTGCTCTTATTTTCTTATGGGAGTCGACAAAAAAGACGATGCTTGCAATTAATAGATAATGATATTTATATAGGTAATTCGTGGTTGATATACTTTTTTATTTTCAGTTCACAATGGTGAAAAATAGAAAAACTGTTTTGCAGCACTGGAGAAGTGCAAAATAATATACTTTTACGTATCTGGTCATTTAACTCGATTTAAAAGGCGTGAATTTGTTATAAGAGCATAATAAAATTTCTTATGGTATAATTTTAAGTACAATTAAGTTGAGATTTAAGATAGAAAAGGTGAAGTATTATGAAAGTTGCAGATTTTTTTTGTGGAGCCGGGGGATTCAGTGAAGGCTTTCGCTTAGCTGGATTTGATGTGGTTTTTGGTGTTGATAAATGGAAACCGGCTGTAATTACGCATGAAAAAAACCATCCAGATGGGGAAGTATACTACGGGGATGTTGAAGAATTATCAAATTTATCTGATGAGGAATTCCATTCTATAATTCCGGATACCGAGATTATTATCGGTTCCCCTCCTTGTGTTGCTTTTTCGAACTCCAACAGATCGGGTAAAGGAGATAAATCACTGGGAATTAGGCTTATGGAATCCTATTTAAGGATTGTCGCCAGAAAAAAATTTAAAGAAAACTCGATTCTGAAGTATTGGATACTAGAGAATGTACCGAATCTACAAAATTATATAAAAGACGAATATACAGCAGAAGAGTTAGGGTTAAAAGGCGATTTCACATTGAAAGTAAGAAATGAAAATTCAAAAGAGTATAATTCAAAATATTATGGGGTAGCCCAGAACAGAAAAAGATTCTTTTGTGGGGAGTTTCCGACGCCTCAGGAAATTATTTCTTCTGATGAAAAAGTAATACCCTTAAAATTCATTCTGGAATCTTTGGGCCATCCTAAAGAAGAAAAAGAGGGAAATCGGACAATTACTGATCCTAACTATCAAGATTTAGAAATGTCTTTATTTTCTATTACTGATCATCATTATATTAAGGAAATTGCACAGTTTGAATGGGAAAAGGCAGAAAGAGCCAAAACTGATAAAGGATATATGGGGAAAATGTCGTTTCCGGAAGATTTGAACAAGCCCTCGAGAACAATAATGGCAACTTTATCAAGTAGTGCAAGAGAATCGCTGATATACCAGTATAAAAATCATAACAATAGGTTTCGTTCACCAACAATACGTGAAGTAGCTTCCATAATGAGCTTTCCTTTGGATTATAGATTTTATGGCGATTCTATGCCCGTAAAATATAAGCTTGTTGGTAATGCGGTCCCACCAAAATTATCGTTTGCTTTTGCGAGAGCGATTGCTGAAAAAGAAGGTTTTCCTATACCAGAGGGGTATCCGAAGTTAACATTAAGGTTTGAAGAAGACAAAGAGTTTAAAGAGTTAAATTTCAGTAAATTGCCAATGAACATAGAGAAAAGAAAGAAAATGGATAAAGCTAGGTACAAGTATCATATACCTTATCTAAAAGTAAATACTTTTAGAGTAGAGTTGACTAATCATCATTCTGACTTTAAGAAAGGTGAATTTGTATGGGATGTAGAAATACACAAGAGTCAGGGAGTGCAAAATAAAAAGGTATTTCAGCCAAAAAATGTTGATGCTTTTCCGCTGGGAAGTGTTTGGGAAGAGAAAGTAGGTATGTTTCTAAAGACGATTGAACGTCAGCTAGTCCCTTCGTTAGAACTTCAGAAGATATATTGCATGACACAAAAAGAGAGAGATGCACAAGGATTAATGGGACCTGATGAAATTTTAATGAGGGTCAGGAATTTTATTGATAGTATTCTAAGAGAAGATAACAATTTAAACGAGCAAAATATTAAGATAGAAGAAGAACCTAACGAACTGCCATTCTCAATAGCTTTAGGGTACTATGTCTTGACAAAAATTATGAACAAAGTGTTATCCATGGAAAATATAGAAAATTTAAGTGATGAAGGCATATTAACTGAAGGTTTGTTTATTTATCGGTAATTATTTAGAGGAGGACTTATGAATCTTAAATTTTATTCTCATAAGTTTGCAGAGCAAATACTTAACCATAATGACTTTATCGAAACTTTTAACGAAATATGCTGGGTTTGTAAGAATACACCAATCCCTGTCTTTAAGAATAAGTCGAAAATGCAAAAAAGGTTAGATGTGGTCCAACAAATAATGGATTCATATTTAACTTTACAATTCAAAACTTTAGGTTGGAATGTAAATAAGCCTATTTCTAGCGATGGTGACTCTATAAAATTTGACTATTTAAAAGAGATTCACAAAAGTGAACATACTTATCGATTACAAATTGAAGTTGAATTCGGTAACGTAGCCAGCACTTACCGAAACTATTTTAAACTACAAATGTCTAATTTAAATCAATTATGTGATATAGGAATTATAATAACCCCGACTGAAACACTTTCAAGACGAATTGACAGTGGGGTAGCATCTTTCGAAAAAACAATAAAGGAAATACAATCTGGAAAATTGTTATTCAACTTCCCGATATTGGTTATTGGTTTAGACGATCAGCACAGCGATGAATGGGATGTAAAAGCAGTTGAACCTGATTTGAAAGTACTTCAAAATAAAAATAAAACTAGTATTAAACATGAACTTTTAGTGCTAGACTATATCAACTCCTTAAAAAGGTTATAAGGGTATAAGGATTCTTTGTTACGAATGGTTAATCAGTACCTTGGGCAGGATAAATTCTTGCCTTTTTTGTATGTCCTCCCATTTTTCCATTTTTGAAATTGGAAACGGCTCACGATTATGTAATAGGAGTGACTCAAAATGTAATTATTGTCAAATACAAAGATTTTCATTGCTGAAAGTATTGACTCAAGTATTAGCAAGGTTCACTTCTATTTCATTGACTTATATTTGTTTCAATAAAAGATGATAGTGACCAGGGCTAAAATAATTCTCCCTTATTTGATATAATTTGCTTATTCTATATTATTTTTGACACTTAGTAGAGTTAATTTAATTCTTTATTGTGGAGTAATTCCGTGTCCTCCCCACTTTGCTCACTACCAAAAGAAAACATCCTAATATCTTGGAAAAGCAGATGAATCCTATTATTTAAAGATGGATAAACTCAATAAAAAAGGACGTACGGAACTGGAAGAGATGCAATCCTTGAAGGGACCGAAAAAGGAAGAAAGAACGTCAAAATTAACAGGGCATAAATATTTTTACACCGAGGGGGGCATGGCTTTCTCCGATGACCCTGATAAACCAGGCCGCACCATGTTGACAAGTGAAGGAACGCGGAATCGGAGTTCACATGTGGTGAAGGATCCAATCACAGGTAGGTTGAGGTATTTGACACCTGTGGAATGTGAATTGTTAAATGGCTTTCCTATGGATTGGACAAATACAGGGATGCCGGAGAGAAACAGGTATTTCTGCATGGGAAATGCTTTGGTCGTCGGATTGATTGAAGAGATAGGAAAAAGAATTCTTGAAATCGAAGAGCAAGAAAGAAAAGTGAAGAATTTCATACAACTTACTTTCTTCTGAAATAAAACAGGGATAGGCTGATTTCCAGTCTATCCCTGTTTTATTGAAAAGGATAAACTGTATATGTTTATATTAAAAGGTGAGGTTTAGTCAACTGATTCATAAAAATTTAAGTCACACAATTCAACACTGGAAGTTGGCTTGTCTAATAGATAATTCAAGTGGGAAACGGGGATTCATAATGGAACAAAATCGTAAACTGGCTTTAATCATTTCGTATTATCTTTCCAAGTTCGATCAAAAGGCTGTCGAAAACCTAGGTTATAAAAATTTTACGGATGCTTTTAAGAACATTGGTGAAATTTTAGATTTGAAACCAAACACAATCAAAAATATGAGAGAGCAATTCGATCCTTTACATCCGAATAAGAGAGTTGGGTGGTATCAAAGAGACCTATCTCCCAGTCGTTTAGAAGTAGTGAAAAAATATGAAAATTTTAGTGAACAGGATTTAAGGAATGTCGTCAAAGACATATTAGAAAGATATAAAAAAGAAACGGAATTGGCAGATAAGACCTTGCAAACATATATTGATGAAATTGGAGACGACAAATCCGATTATGAGCAACATGCTGTGGAGGTAGATGGCATCTCTGAAAGAGTTGATGCTCATTTAACAGATAAAGAAATCATCAACCACATCTCCTCCTACATCCAAAGCAAAGGCTTCTACTACAATAAACAAGACATCATTAACCTCTTCCTATCCTTAAAAACAAAACCATTCGTCATTCTGTCCGGCATCTCGGGAACAGGGAAAACGAAGATTGTCCAATGGTTTGCGGAGAGCTTAGGAGCAACCGAAAAGAACGGCCAGTTCGTGCTGATTCCTGTTCGTCCGGATTGGAGTGACAGCTCTGATTTATTGGGATACGTCGATATTCAAGGAAAGTTTCAGGAGCGGCCGCTGATTAAAGTTCTTGAAGAAGCTGAGGATCATCCGGACAAGCCTTATTTTGTCGTGCTGGATGAGATGAATTTGGCGCGTGTGGAGTATTATTTCAGTGATTTCCTGAGTGTCATTGAAAGCCGGAAGTGGGAGGCTGGGGAGATTGTGACATCTGCTGTGCTGCCGCAGTCCGTTGTCGGGAAGCGGGTGACCATTTCAGCGAACGTGTATGTCATTGGAACGGTCAATATGGATGAAACGACCCATCCGTTAAGTAAGAAGGTATTGGATCGGGCGAATACGATTGAATTCAATGAAGTGAAGCTGGATTCATTTGAATTTTTAATAGATTTGGAAGAGGTGGAGGCTAAGCGTGTTTCAAATAAATCCCTGACAGCGGAGTTTCTTCATTTGAAGGATTGCTTTAATAGTCATGAAGACCTTGTGAAGAGAGTGACTAATGTTCTAATTGAGATTAATGGAATACTTGAACCAATTGGTGGACAAGTGGGGTATCGTGTACGGGACGAGATTTGTTTTTACATGGCATATAACGAACAAGCCCATCTCCTGTCTTTTGAAGAAGCGCTGGATTATCAAATTTATCAAAAGATTTTACCGCGTATTGCCGGCAGCGACGGGCGAACGGAAGAGGCGCTAAAGAAGCTGTATCTGTTGTGCAAGAATCAAGAGTTCGACGGGGCTGATTGGAATCATGAAGACATGAGCTACGCTAAATACCCTCGCTGTACAAAGAAACTGTCTCAAATGTTAAGGAGGTTCGAATATGATGGGTTCACTTCCTTCTGGCTCTAATGATGAAGTCGAGCTTGTGAAAATTGAGACAGATGATTTTTCGTTAACGATCAAAGGAAAACCGTATCACGAAAAATACGAGAGCTTAAGAGAGTATCAGACGATGTCCTCTGATGAGAGGATGCATTTTCATGTGTCGGGGGCAGTGGAGTCTGTTTTGGTGTATGACGTTCGGGAAAAAGGGCTTGTAAACTGGTCGGAGCACCCTCCGATCTTTTTTGAAAACAGAAGCTATCAGCTGGTGGTCGTTCCAAAGACTGATCGAGAGCTTCATTTTTACCATGAGCATCCGCTCCTTCGCCAGGCCATTAGCCCCACGAAGATGGGACCATTGAAGATACTGATGGGAAGTCTTTCGTTTCCAAATGAAGTCGGTCATACATCCTTTGAGGTCCGCGATGAAAAAACGTCGTTATTGACGGTTACGTTTGAAATTTTTCCATCCAAGCTTGATTACAAAGAGGATTATCGTGCTCTATTAGAAGAAGTGAATGATGAAATTTACAATTTAGCGTTTCACATGTTGAAGCGAACGTATTTAGGGGCTTCAACCATCAATGCATCCAATCCGTCGAAAAGTGAGTTTTACCGTATTTTACATGATTCATTTGATCGGTTTTTAAAAGCGATCGCCCATATTAAAAGGCAGCCGCATCATGCGCTTGTGACCGAGCATCAGCTTGTGCGGGGAGAGAAGATTCGCCGGCTTGATTCTGTCGGGAAGAACTATTTGCGAAAGCGGCCGCATTTGTTTCAAGAGGCAGGAGCCACTATCGTTCCTTCTAAGGGAATTACCGCTCGTAAAGAAGTGTCTTATGATACATTAGAGAATCGTTTCGTCAAATGGATGATCACAAGGGTCATACATAAAATAGAGGATTTACAGAAGGCTTTGGAGTCTAGAGCGGGATCCCATCAACTGACGATGGATGAAGAGCTGGTCGAAAAAGTGAAGAAAATGAAATCCCGTTTGAAAGGTGAATGGAATGATCCTTTCTGGAACGGAATCGGAAAACTCGATCGCTCCGTTTTCTCCCTTGTGATTCAAATGGCAGCTGGCTATCGTGATGCGTATCAAGTCTTTTTAATGTTGTCACGAGGGCTGACGTTACGCGGGCAAATCTTCAAGATGTCGGTGAAAGATGTGGCGAGGTTATATGAGTATTGGACCTATTTAAAGCTCGGGCAGCTTTTGGCTAAAAAGTATTCCATGGTTGAGCAAGACATCATTAAGGTGCGAAGGGATGGATTATATGTCACGCTGGATGAGCGTGCGTCGGCCAAAAGAACGTTTATCCATCCGCAAACAGGGGAAATAATCGAGCTTTATTTTCAGAAGAAAAGCGGCAAGTTGCCGACGGTTTCGCAAAGACCTGATACAATGCTGGCGATTGAAAAGAAAGGGAAGGAGTACCGCTATCAATATATTTTTGATGCGAAATACCGCATTGATTTTGCGAAGTCTGGTTCTTATTATGAAAAGCAATACAAAACTCCCGGACCGATGGAAGAAGATATTAATACAATGCATCGTTACCGTGATGCGTTAGTAGTCGAGCAAGATGGTCCGTTTGAACGAAGTGCTTACGGAGCGTATGTGTTATTTCCTTGGAATCAAGAAGAGGAATATGAGCATCATCCTTTTTATAAAAGCATTGAAAAAGTAAATATTGGTGGTTTTCCGTTTTTACCGAATGCGACGAGACTTGTCGAGCAATTTCTTGATCACCTCATTGAAAAAAGTCCAGAGGAAATCGTAAAAGAAGGCATTCTTCCAAGGGGAACACGGGAGGAATGGCAATCTTCTTTAGAGGAAAAAGTGTTAGTGGGTGTTGTGAAAAATCAGCAACATTATGATGCACATATGAAGGATGGCTTTTACCATATCCCCGTTTCCCAGCTAAAACCTGGCTGGCAGGAAGCGAAATATGTGGCTTTATATGCCCCGAAGAAATGGTATGGGGAAAATGGCGGGATTCAATATGCAGCGAGAATTAAGAATGTCCAAATTAAAAAGCGCAATCAAATTCACGAGTTACCTAGTTCGAGAACAAATGATTATGCATATTTTGAACTGGAACCGTGGAAAAAGCTTGATCATCTTATTCGCCCAGTAGGATACGGTATTCAAGTGTACACGATGACAACCATGTCTTTATTAAAAGATGTTCAAGAACTTCCCGAGTTGTTTATGAAATCCAAAGAAGAACGAATTCTTTGGCGAACGCTGCGCCGTTTCACGCAACGGGTTAAGATTGAACTGGATCATTCGTATTTGGATCAGGCCTCTGCGATTAAAAGTTACGAAATTCAAAATGTACGTATAACGATTGACTATGAGCGCGGGGTTGTCATCATGGGCAAAGAAGGCAGGCTAAAAGAAATATCACTATCTGCAATGGTAAAAAATACATCCGCTTTTTTCAAAGAAGTGTTGGAGCAGCTTGAAGCGTAAGTCAACTGGTGGTGAAAGGAGTCACGTTTATCATGAAAAAAACGGTGAAAGTCGTCGGAGCGGTATCAATCAACAAGCAGAGCGAAATTTTATGTGCGCTGCGCTCCCCAAACATGTCCCAGCCAAATGTATGGGAATTTCCAGGCGGGAAGATCGAAGAGGGCGAGAGTCCGGAAGAGTCGCTTGTCCGGGAAATCAAGGAAGAGCTTGGCTGCACGGTTAAGGTATATGAGCTGATTGAAGATGTTGTCCATGAGTATCCGAATATCACTGTTCATCTACTTACATATAGGACTAAAATCGTGAACGGAACACCGACGGCAAAAGAACATGCGGAAATAAAATGGATGGCGCTTGAAGAACTGAGTTCTTTACAATGGGCACCTGCGGATATTCCGACGGTAAAGGCGTTGTTGTCAGGGAAGGTTAATATAGAATGTTGAAAAATAATATGAAAAATAAGTGCCTGTCATTTCCCAAATTGGGTAGTGACAGGCATTTTCAGTAAAAAGGAAATTAATTGAAAAAATGGTATAATTAGAAAAAATTGAATGGTTGTGAATTATTGCGGCAATGATGATACGGTAAAAAGCAGAGATTGAATGATTATGTGCGAGAATAAGAGAGAAGAAATAGACTGAAAGTGCCGTATTAAATCGTAAGGAGAATAAAAAAATGAAACAAGAGTTATCAATACAAGAGCTGTGTCAAGATTTAGAGAAAGAAGAACTCATACAATTAGTCACACATTTATCTGACGAATATGCAGATATCGATATGGCGATTATGGAGTGGTATGCTTCTCAAAAAGGATTGAACAAATCGTCAACTTTGCCTAATAAATTGCTTTGGGAATATTGGGAGCGGGCAGAAGAGATTATTAGCGATTTTAATGATTATGGCGGAGGGCCGGAGCATTTGGAATATGAGGCGGCCGAATATTTAGAGAAAATAAGAGAACTTTCACTGCAATCCACGCTGTCTCTTGAGGAAAAAAGGACGTTAATGAACCGGGCATTTAGTCAATATGCAATCGGAAATTCAGGGTTTGATGATGCTTTAATTGATTTTATTTATGAGCTGTGTGACTCTAATTCCGATTGGGAGCATGTCATCAAATTGCTGAAAACAGAACCGCGTTCTTGGAATGAAAAGCTGATTATGGGGATTTACAAAAATCAGTTGCACGATGATGAGGCGTATTTGGAGCGCCGGCTTCAGACTTTGGAATACGGCATGGACTACTGGGATTTAGTCGGATATTATGTATCAAAGTGTGAGGTGAGTAAGGCGGTGGAGGTCGCCCAATCAGGTATGGAAAAAGGGAAAGGAAGGATCACAGAGCTGGTTCTTTTTCTATTCGATTATTATGAAAAGCAAAAGGATGATAGGCAAATTGATGCTTTAATTGAACAGTCTTTCCAACGAAATGAAGAGATCACTCTGGTAGGTGAACGTGCTTTTGATTATTTCAAACAACAAGGTGACTATGAAAAAGCGAAAAATCAGCTGCTTCGGATGTTCCGTACGAGCTATTTTCGAAAAAAGCATTATGAATATTACAAAGTGCTGAAAAATTATTTGACTGCGGAAGACTGGGATGAAGTCAAAGGAGAATTATTGCAGATTGCCAAAAAAGAGAATGTAACAGATTATATGACAATTTGTTATGAAGAAGAAAATTATGATGAAGTGCTGAACATCATTCTCCAGCAAGAGAGGCGACCATATGGCTATGGTTATATGCAGCCAAGTTGGGATCGCTTTGCTGATAAGCTTGCGGAAAGGTACCCAAGGCAAATTAGTGAATACTATTGGAATAAAGGCTGCTCTTTCATCCCGGATGGCAACCGTAAAACATATAAAGAAGCCGCAAAATACTTACAAAAAGTAAGAAATATTTATCAAAATCTCTTAACAGAAAGTGATGTGTGGCAAAGTCGTTTAGCAGCATTAAAGATGCAGCATAAAAATAAACGAGCATTTCTGGACGAGATAAGGGTTGTTGAACATTAATATTAAGTGCCTGTCGCTTCCTGGTTTTAGTTAGTGACAGGCACTTTTAATATTCATCTTCTAACATAACCATAACTATACATATTAAGAAAGGTTGTTGGGGAGTTTTTCATCAAAGTCACAGGCCTGTTTGACAAAGAAAGTATGAAAGAGGTGTCGAGATGGAACCGTCCATTTATCGGGAGCTTAAGCCGTTTCAAGCCAGAAATGGAAGTACATTATATTATCGTTATTATCCCGCACCATCCAACTATGTTATGATTCTTCTCCATGGAATTTGCGAAGACAGTAAGTATTTAATGCCTATGGCGGAGTTTATTTCTGGGGAGCGCCTGGCGCATGTTTATACACTTGATTTAAGAGGATATGGACAGCATCCAGAAAGAAGGGGAGATGTGGATTATATCGGTCAGATTGAGGATGATGTAATGGATTTAATTGAGTTTGTTAAACATGATCATCCAACAGCCTTTCTTATTATGGCCGGTCATTCGGCAGGGGGAGGAACAGTGATACGATTTGCGGCAAGTAAGTATGGAACAGATGTGAGCGCTTATTTGCTTTTGGCACCTTTTGTACATCCAGACGCGCCGACGACACCAAAGAGCAATTCGAACAACCGGATGAAGGTTTATTTATCCAGGCTAATCCCGCTTATTCTGCTGAATAAAGCAGGAGTGACCCGCTTCAACCATTGGCGTGTTCTTTCTGTCAATAAGCCAAAAGAGCAGTGCCATGGGACAGAAACCTTGCATTTCTCATACCGCCTGCTCATGTCCCGCACTGCTGAAAAATACGAAGATGCACTGAGAGCTTTACAGCAGCCAACATTGGTGTTAATTGGGGATAAGGATGAGGAATTTGATCATTCCCAGTACGAGCCGTTGTTTAAACGATATAATGGGGCTGAAGTGAAAATCATAAACGACGCTGACCACGATGGGATTTTAGAGCATACAGATGCATATGCCGAGGTTAGAAGTTGGTTTGCCCGGTTAACTTAAAGAATGTCGATGGATCAAAGTCAGCCAACTTGATTGGTGACAAGTATTTTTGGTGATAGTTGGATGTGTTTCTTCTGTTTTTTTCTGTGAATTTTTTGTAAAAGAACAGGGGCTTAAATACCGAAAGTCAATGATAAAATAAGGCCTTGCATTTTCTAAATGGTCATTACTTGATTTTTCGAATCATACCTGGAACTTAATGAAGAAGAAGAGAAACAACTCCGAAAGGAAATTAACGCAAAAAGAAATCGAGCAGCTTCGGAATTAAAATACTGAGCTTATAACTTGTCAATATTCAAAAGCGCTAACTACAAATGAGTTGGTGCTTTTTTCTTGTATCTTCCATTTGCTATAGAGAATTAGCCGAGAAAACCACACTAGCTTCCCCCGTCGTAGGAGCCGGAATACTATAAATTAGGAAACCATTTTTATCCGAATCTATCGGCAGTAAAATTCCTGCTGAATGAAGGTTTACTTTATACGTGATCTTTGTGTGAAAAGCTTCGAGGGTACCATTCCTGTAAAGGTTTATTGGTGTTAAAATAAGGAAAAAGGAATGATAATCCAAAAAGGGACCATTCATAATCCGGGAGGTGACAGGTGCTTTCCACACTATATTAACAGAATAAAAAACTAGTAATGAGGTTAAGGTATAATAAGAGAAAAAATGAAAGGTCGTTATAGAATGTTAAAAGTCGGGAGAAACGATTTGTGCCCGTGCGGGAGCGGGAAAAAGCATAAAAAATGCTGTGATAAAAAAGCCGTTGTTTCGATAAACAAAGTTATAAACGAGGAAATAGTTGAACTGCAAAGAAATATAGTAGCCTTTGCCTTAACGAATTATGAAGATGAAATCACAGAGTTCTTGGATGATAGACTAGAGAATGTTTACATACCGGATGAAATGATGGAAGTTTTTGAGTTTATGATGATCAATTGGTGTCTCTTTACTTTACCTGTCAAGCAGGACAAAAAGGTCATCGATCTTTACATCGATGGAAACCTTTCCTCCATTAAAAGACAAAAAGCGAAAGACATTCTCCAATCATGGAGAGAGGGGACACCTTCTATTACGAGAGTTGTTTCGAGTGAAAATCAAACTATCGTTGTTCAAGATATTTTGACAAACGAGCTCATCACCGTAAATATTTTGGAAGAAAATCGCATGGTTGAACAGGATAGTATAGTTGCGGGAATCCTGATTCCGTTTGCTGATAAGGCAGCGTTTTTTACGCTATTCATTGATTTTCCAAGTGATATGGCGGATTCTATTGAACGAAGCATCATTCAAAAATATGAGGAAAATGATGGGGTAAATCCTTCGAGATATATCCAAAACTTCTTTCCGGAAATTCTTGATATGGCCATGTTTGGTGACAGTGCCGAGCTGGATGTTGACCGGTTTGAGTGGGTGTCGAATGATCATGCTGAAGTTGCGGTTCTTTTTCAACGAGCGATGCAGGATGAACGGTATGATGATGTTGTCGGCTTTCTTGGAATCGTACTCTGGTATAAATATTGTGAACAGCGAAACCCTCGCATTCGAAATAAAATGATTTACGTTGCAGCGCTGCATTGCTTAGTTGAGCGTATAATGCCGCTAATGGAGCCGGCTTCATTAAAGGAAATCGCGGAAGGTTACGGGGTAAATGCAAATACTGTTTCGTCGCGTTGCCGGGAGATGGAACGCGTTTTAGAAAAGGACCTTGATGAATTGATGAGTGAAATGTTTACGGAAGATGTTTTCCCTGGAGATGAATTGGACGAAGAGGAAAATCCGTTCATCCAGTCACGTTTTTTGATGGAACGTGAGCTGCGGAGGATGGAACAGGAAATGGAAGGGCTGGAGTTTGAGTCGATTGATGAAATCAACCAATTCATGAATGAGAGAATGAATCATCCTTCTGTTTCGACAAAGCCGCCATCGATGCAAGAAAAAGCACAGGAATTGGTGTTTGATGCCTATGAGACAACCGGGAAAAAGCGAAAGAAACTGGCCAAAGAAGCTCTTAAATTTGATCCCGACAATTCGGATGCTTACAACATTTTAGGGGAAGAAGCATCCACGTTTGAAGAAGCTTTACATTACTATCATGAAGGGATGGTTCGCGGAGAAAAAGCATTAGGAAAACGTTTTTTTCAAGAGAATAAAGGCCATTTTTGGATGATGGTCCATACGAGGCCCTTTATGCGTTCCAAGTTCCAGTATGCACAGCTTCGATATGACAATTCTGATTATGATGAAGCCATAAAACACTTCGAAGAGTTGCTTGAGCTCAATCCAAATGATAATCAAGGAGTCAGGTATCCGTTGCTTTCGGTCTATATAGCAGCAGGACAAACAAAGGAAGCTTTAAACCTTTTGGAAACGTATGGAGAAGATACGACAGCTTATTATGTTTATAGCAAACTCTTGCTGGAACTTCTTGATGAAGGCCCGACCACCAAGGCGAAAAATCTATTCATGCAGGCCATTGAACAAAATCCATATGTGATGGACTATTTGTTGCGTAAAAAACGAATTCCGAAATCCATGCCGCATGCTTATGGATTGGGAGATGAAAATGAAGCGATTATTTATGCTGCGGACAATGCCCATTTTTGGTGGAAGCATAAAACTTTACTTGATTGGCTAAAAAAACAACTATAAAAAATATTGTATTTGTTGCCTATGTCACTATCTGAAGATTGTCGAATGAATCGACAAAATGCGGGTGATGACAGTACTTTATGTGAGACTCTCAGCCGATTTGGTTGGGGGTCTTTTTAATGTCTGAAAAGTGCTTTTGACCAAATTTTGACCATAGCTAATCTTATTTCATCATCGTCATCCTGAGTAAAAACCATCATATTGGCCTCAGCAGTAATTGCGTTAGCTAAATTCGATGCTATTTGCCGTATACGCCATTTTTTTAGTAAGGATAGGGTGTTGGTGGGAACGACAAGTCTTATGCCTGGTTTTTCTTTTGGAATAACTTCAAAAAATTATCAAATAATGATAAATAATACAGTTTTAAAAGGAGTATTTTTATGTCATTTAAGTGGTCTCCTCGAACTGAAAAGAAACATAGAAAAAAAGAAATCGTCCATGAGATGGGGTTTCAGGAGGAAAACCATCAGCTTCAGCAAGACCTGGATGAAGTGTTACACCGGATCAAGAACGAACTTGGGAATAGTCCAGATGTTATTGTCCGTACCTTTCAAATAGGGAACGGCCCACAAAATTGGGTTGCGGCCGTCTACATGGAAGGGCTAACGGATAAGGAGAAAATCAATGATTTTGTTGCTCGTTCTTTATTAACCGAACCGGATGATGTATTACTCCAATCGAGTCATTCACTGAGTATCTTTGACGTTATCAAGACTAGGGCATTGACCGTTGGTGATGTAAAAGTTCAAAGTGACTGGAACGGCATGATGCATGCCATTTTATCAGGAGACATCATCGTCTTGGTCAACGGCTTTGCGAACTGCATCATCGGAAATCTTCGAGGCGGAGAGCAGAGAAGCATATCGGAACCCCAAGTGGAGATAAACATTCGGGGACCAAAAGATAGCTTTACCGAATCCATCGGGACCAATATTTCTTTGATTCGCCGTAGAATGAAAAGTCCGAAACTTTGGATGGAATCAATGCGAATCGGAAATGTATCACAGACAGAAGTTGCCATCATGTACCTTAAAGGGATTGCAGAAGATCGACTTGTCGAAGAAATGAGACGACGCTTAAAAGACATTAGAATTGATGCCATCCTTGAATCGGGATACATCGAAGAGTTGGTTCAGGATCAGACATTTACACCCTTTCCGACCGTTTTTAATACGGAGAGGCCAGATGTGGCGGCCGGCAATTTACTAGAGGGGCGAATCGTGGTGTTGGTTGACGGGACTCCGAATACCTTGATTTTACCGACTACTTTTTCCCAATTTTTTAAATCGGCAGAGGACTACTACCAACGGTTTGATTTTGCTGTATTTATGCGCATGATCCGATATTTCAGTTTTCTTCTTGTGATATTGGTTCCGTCTATTTATATCGCAGTGACTTCCTACCATCATGAAATGATTCCGACGCCTCTGGTCATCAACTTATTGGCCCAGCGTGAAGGGGTTCCATTCCCTGTTGTTATTGAAGCTCTGCTGATGGAGGCTGCGTTTGAAATCATGAGGGAGGCCGGCACTCGCATGCCTCGTGCCGTAGGACAAGCGGTCTCCATTGTCGGCGCCGTAGTACTGGGGCAAGCCGCGGTCCAAGCAGGTGTGGTAACCGCGATGATGGTTATCATTGTTTCTTTAACGGGGATTGCCAGTTTTACAATGCCGGGTTTTACCCTCTCCACCACAGCACGATTGATCCGGTTCCCTATGATGCTTGCCGCGTCCACCCTGGGTTTTTACGGGATTATCATGGCGATAATCCTACTAGTGGCTCACATGGCTAGTTTGCGGTCTTTTGGAATTCCGTATCTATCTCCATTCGCGCCGTTTGGCCTCCAGCACCAAAAGGATACCATATGGCGTTCACCTTTTAAGACGGCGATTACGCGCAGGGACTAAGCAAAGGACCTCCTTCCAAAAGGACGAGGGTCTTTTGCCGGATCAAAAGATAAAACATCAGGAGGGATGAGAACATCGTGAAAATGAAAGCGTGTTTTCTTTCTCTAATGATTCTTTGCCTATTTCCCTTGGGAGGCTGCTGGAATTACCGGGAGTTAAACGAATTGGCATTTGCCACGGCTATGGGAATCGATAAAGTACCAAATCAAGACGAATACCGCTTCTCGTTTCAGATTGTCAACGCCAGAGAAATCGCGGGGCAAGAAAGAGGAGGTAGAGCTGTACCGGTTGTTATATACTCCGCCACGGGAAAAACGTTGCTGGAAGCAATCAGAAAAGCATCGAAAAAAGTGCCTCGAAGAATCAATGGGCAACATATGCGGGATTTGATCATAGGGGAAGAATTGGCAAGGGAAGGGATGGAAGAGGTATTTGATTTGATGGAACGGGATCCTGAACCGCGTTTAACAACGAGAGTGTTTATTGCGAGAGACTCAGATGCGGAAACGATTATGAAGACTCTCACGCCGCTCGAAAACATTCCGTCCAATGCTATTCTCGGAAAACTGAAAACTTCAGGAAAAGTATATGCAGAGAATTACGAAGTAGATATCGATGATACCATTCGGGGGCTGCTAATCAAAGGAGGGGGTCCCGTCATCAGCGGAATACAACTCACAGGAGATACCCGAGTTGGACCGAACTTATCGAATTTGGAGCAAAGCGATGTGCCTGCTGAATTGATCGTCAGCGGCATGGCTCTCTTTAAAGGAGGCAAGTTGGCGGGGTGGGTGGAAGATGGCGAAGCCCGAGGGGTTTCATGGATTAACAATAAAGTGGAAGGTACGATTGTTAACCTGGACTGCGAAAAGAAAAAGGATGCCATCGCGATTGAAATTCTTCGCTCCAAGACAACAATTAAAGCAGAAGTTAAGGGAGAGCAACCATTCATACACATACATATTCGTGAAATCGGCGGAGTGGGAGAAGCGATGTGTATGATTGATCTAACAAAATCAAAGGAACTTCGCAAATTGGAACAGCAGTGGAACGAAAAAGTGAAGGATGAAGTGACAAGGGCCATCAAGGAGGCACAAGATCTAGAGACCGATATTTTTGGGTTTGGCGAAGCCGTTGAACGGGCGAATCCGAAGGCATGGAAGAAGATGGTGAAGGAATGGGACAAAATTTTCGCGACATGTGAGGTGGAGGTGAAGGTTGAGTCGAAGATACGGCGTTCGGGGAAGATAACAAAGCCTGCTTTGTTCGATCTAAAGAAATAATGTGTAGTCGAAACGGTGGTGGATAAAGTGGAAAACGCGAGAATTAGTCCAGGGCAGCTGTTTGCGTTAATGATGTTGTTTGACATTGGGACTGCGTTGGTGGTCAGCTTGGGAATAATGGCGGAAAAAGACGCTTGGTTGGCCATTCTGCTGGGGGGGGCTTTCGGATTACTCCTTTTTATTGTTTACGCTTCACTTTTTCGCCTTTATCCAGAGCTTTCGCTTACCGGTTACATGAGAGCGATTTTGGGCAAATGGATTGGATGGCCGTTAGGGCTGCTTTACATTCTTTTCTTTCTTTACGGAGCGGCAAGGGATGTGCGTGATGGAGGAGATTTGCTTGTCAGTTCGCTGTTGGACCAAACACCGCTAATCGTGATTAATGCTGTTATGGTTATGTCGGTCGCCTACGTCTTGAATAAAGGAATTGAAGTGTTGGCAAGAACGGCCCAAATTTTTTTGGTCGTTTTGGTTATATTGGGCCTGTTGAGTAACTTGCTCTTATTTTTTTCCGGAGTAGTCGAGATTAAACGACTGTTTCCGGTCTTGGGCAATGGCTGGGGACCGGTGATTAAGACCTCATTAAAACAGACAATCGCGTTCCCTCACGGTGAAGTAATTTGTTTTACTATGGTAATGCCCTACTTGAATCAACCGAAAACGGGAGTTCGGGCAGGGTTGGCAGCTGTGTTGATCAGCGGACTCGTTCTCAGCTATTCCAGTGCGTTGAATATCGCTGTGCTTGGGAATAATATCGTCGGAAGGGCCACTTTCCCCCTGTTGTACACGATCAGTTTGATCAATATCGGTGAGTTTGTCCAAAGGCTGGACGTATTTGTTGTTACGACTTTGATTATTGGTAATTTTTTTAAAGTGGCGATCTTTTTTTATGCCGGTGTGATGGCAGCTGCAGATGTGTTTCAAATCGGGGATCATCGGAAGCTCATTCTGCCCATGGGGCTTCTCATTTTGCTTATTTCGATGATGCTCAGCGGCAGTTTTACTGAGCATATTGAGGAGGGGAATTTAGCCCTGCGGACGGTTTTTGTTTTGTTTGGAATGGCCATCCCCGTAGCTTTATTGATAGCGGGTAGATTGAAAAAACGGTTTGGATCCGGCGAATGATGCAGGCTGTTTGATGGTTACTTTTTCTCGATGAAATGAAGAACGATCGGTTTTGTTAATACATAAAGCATAACCAGGGAAATGGTGACTAATTCATCTTTTGTCATGAATGTAAAAGGAGAAAGGATATTTGTAAGGGATACATGCAAAGGTAATTTCACCAGCAGATCCATGATTATAACAAAGCAAACACTGAGAATAAAGAGCACAAGAGAAATGAGGAATATTTGCAAAATGATTTCAAACCTCCAATCACCGATTTTGCACGTTTTGTAAGTACCTTTGTAGTTACCATTGATTATTATGATAACTATGCACTGATTTCATTCTAAAATCAATTATGATCGGAATGTGGTAATAATCGTCAGAGCAGACATTGTGAAAGAGCTGCCTTTGTCAATCGCTAGTTAAGAATACAGTCGGAAGTATTAGAACAGGTTAATTTTCAATAAAAATGTTATGTTAACAAATGTTCCTTTCTTGAATAACAACCATACCGCTTCATGGAGTTCCCAATTTACCTGCTTTCATAAAAAAGCTTCCCAGATGAAGGTCCCTTACTTTATACTAAAGCCAGTAATACATTCTGTTAGGGGACTTCATGGTGAACTTTACTTATATTAATCAAAATGTACTAGATAATCTGTTTTACATTTTAGCCAGTCTTTTTCTTTATTTTGTTTTATATGAGAATGTGAAGAGGCTCAAACGTTATAAAAAAACCCTTATGACTATATGCATGAGTTTACCGATGATTTTAAGCATGAGATTCCCGATTTATATTGATGAGTATTGTGTTCATGACTTAAGGCAAATTCCTTTTATAATCGGTACCCTTTATGGCGGCTGGCCTGTAGGGGCTGCTTTGTTGACGATTCTATTAACCGTTAGATTCGTGTTTTATGGAGCTAATTTCCTGACGGTTATTGTTTACATTGTGATATTTATCGCAACGGCGCTTTATTCAACAAGATTCAATACGCTGAATAGAAAGAGAAAGGTTACCGCATCCGTTTTACTGTCTTTCGTTCTTGCTGTTGTCACAACCTTTATCGCTGTTATGATGTCTGACTCTTTTCGAGTGACTGAAGCTTATGTCTTTTATTTTATCGTTCTTCCTCCAGTCATTATGTTTTTCGCTGTGTCGATCATAGAACTTTTAAGCGACGCGCTTTTTATAAGATCAAAAGTAGTAAAGCTCGAAAAAATGGAGGTCGTCAGCCAGCTTGCAGCAAGTATTTCACACGAAGTCCGGAATCCTTTAACCGTTGTGAAAGGGTTTATTGAACTGCTGAAAGATCCTGGTCTGTCTCAAGAAGTGAGGGATCAGTACATTCAACATGTGGCAAGAGAGCTTAAGAGCGCAGAGTCCATTATTAGTGATTATTTAGCCTTTGCAAAACCCGCAGCTGAAAAAGTAGAACATATTTCAATCGATCGTGAACTAAGAAATATCATGGAAGTCATCAAGCCGCTCGCTAACATGAATTCAGTGACGATATCAGATAAACTGGTACCGGGAATGGTACTTGGCAATACGAAATATTTTCAGCAATGTTTCTTGAACTTGATTAAAAACGGGATAGAGGCAATGCCTGACGGCGGGGAACTCTCTGTCATTTCAGCTGTAAATAAAACTCATATGACCATCGAGATAAGTGATACCGGGGTTGGAATGACGAAAGAACAAATCAACCGTTTTGGCGAGCCTTATTATAGCAGCAAAGAAAAAGGTACGGGATTAGGTTCAATGGTTGCGGTTCGGATCATTCAAACGATGAAGGGGACATTTGATATAAAAAGTACCTTAAATGAAGGAACAACCATCACGATCTCATTCCCTGTTTGTATGGATGAACAGGGCGTGTCCAAGCTTTAAGTTGGCCAATACTTTTAGCTTGGACTATGAGAAGAGAGAAAGCATGTTTCTTGTAAAAGGGAGACATGCTTTTTTATACATTGTCATGGTGACAGGCACTTTTAACCATTTCGAAAGAATAAGTTTTGGTGTAACAGGATGGATCTTATTACACCTGATTGGGAGTAACTTGGCATGGCAATTCCTCTCGCGCGGCCTTTGCTATACCATAATTCCGGCAACAGACCGCAAAAGGAACTATTACGGTAATTGTGGTTGAAATATTTCCAGGCTTCGTTTACATCGTTTTGAACTAAAAAGGCTTCGCCTAACCAAAAAGTAGGCCCGGTCCACGGTTTCAAATCACCTTCTTCTGTTGTTAGGCTTTCGTGTCTCCAAATTCCTCCAATGAAGGGATCTTCTAATCTTTGTTGTATTGCTTTAACAGTAGGAGCAAGCCACTCTTTTGGGAAAATCGGAAATTCAGAGAAGAACAAAGTAACGGATGCATCCAATCGCTTTGTTTCCTTTGAGCGAGCTACTATGCCGTCGTGGACATTATGATAATGGATAGCCTGGAGCAATTCATATGCTCCTTGTCTAAACTGAGCCGCTTTCTCCTTTTCGCCAAGAGCTTCCACCATTTCAGCAGCCCTCATTAATCCATACGAGGAAATGGCAGAAGTCCATGTCATATGTTCAAAGGCTTCTCCTAAATGAGGGCCAAAGGTCTCCCAAATTCCCGCATCCGGTAAAATCAGTCCAGTATCATCACGGTTTTTTAAAATCCAATCAGCGGATTCGTTAATAATTTGTCGCAGGTCGCGTAAAATTTTCTGATCTTTAACTAAGGACCAAACCTGCCAAATCCCGTATAAAATGAGTCCCGTCGTATCATTTTCAAATGCATGCTCATTAGGTAAATGGGTCACAGCATTATAGGCAAAATAATAGTTCCCGTCAGGACGCTCGATTAAATAACTAAGTGTTGCGTACAAAGCCTTTACAGCATCGTCTAGATGGCCTGATAACGCTAAAGTGGATACGATCCACAAACTATCACGAATCCACACATTTCCTTGATATGGCCTGAATCCAATAAGTATGGGAGTGCCATCTTTCTGCAAGCTCATTTTTAATACAGTGTTACTAAGTTTCCAGTAATAATCAAGTGGTGACGGCAGTGAACCGACATCGATCGTTTCATGATGCCATGTTTCCCACATTTGTAATGTTTGCTGTTCGCTTTGTCGAATGGTTGCTAATGTATCCTCTAATTCTTGAAGGGCCTCCTCTTTAGAATCACCAGCGGCAAATACTTGGTAAACGGGCGGGCTATACGCTTTACTGGGAATGGTTTGATCAGGAATAATAAAGGTTAAAGAAGTTGGAAGCAAACTATGTTCAAAAATGGTTGTTTGACCTCCTGTGACAGCTTTAGCAATATCTCCCGTAACTCCTTTAGCAGTAGGCGTAACAGCTATTGCCAGCCATTGATTTGCAGAAATTCGAGAAATAAACGTGTTGTTTATTCTTTGGACAATGTTTCGAAGATGGACAACGGGATAAATGGATGCCGCTGAAGAATGATTGCGGAGTGTCTTGACTTCGATAGAGCGTATAAGTGTATTTTTAGAAGGAGGGGCCCAAGTTTTTGTCCGAACAACTGTATTCCCCTTGTGAGAGACTGCTTCATATATACCGCAGCCATTGATGTACCGAGTGTTATTTAATGATACAATTTCTCCGACTTGTCCCAAACTCTCTTGAACCATTCCATACGGGTCATACCAAATCTTTTCATGGTGATCTTTTACTAGTACGTAAGAACCTGGTTCCTCTAATAACGAGCTTGATAAATCAAAGTTTGGATAAAAGAATTGGCTTACTTTATCGACTGGGCGGCACCCCTTATCATACTGCTGGAGCCAGGCTAATACGCTGCCATTAGAAACAGGGGCATGATTATTCTGGTTTTTACCAATGAAATACTTCATTTATGTACCCTCCTTTACCAAAGATCCATTAGACCATAAGTTATAATATGGGAACGTAAAGGAGAATAGAAAACTTATTTAGGTTATTTTTAGATTGTTATTAGGAAAAGGCAGTTAATCATAAACCTTGAAAATAAACAGGTTTATGATTCATCATGTTATGTTTTAGCAAACTTTTTTCTTGAATTTATTGGAATAAAAACCTATAATTTATATTTGTTTCCAAATCTAATACTATATAGTCTGGGTGTTCTATTTATGTTTCGAGACTTATTTATAAATGCTTGTATTATAGTTTCTTATATATTTTTAATCAGTCGTTTTGTAAGTAATCCATTTTCACAACAGGAAATGAATAAATGGAAAATAGGTTTTTTAGCAGGTGGATTAGGTTTAATACTCATGCAGTTTACATTGCATGTGTCACCCACCGCTCTTATTGATCTTAGGCATATTGCTGTTATTATACCTGCTGTATATTTGGGTCTTTTGCCAACAGTTGTCGCTTCAACGATGATCGCGGTTGGAAGATTAGCCTTTTTTGACATAAACCCTGATAGTATAAAAGCTGCAGCAGTTATGTTCTTATTAGGCATCGGATGCGGTCTTATTCATCGATATTCTTTTCGACTATCTTTTTTTAAAAGATGGATGATAATGAATTTATGTTGCATGGCCGCAATCTCCATTTTGTTGCTGGACATGTTGGAATATAATTTTTCACTTCTTCTCGAAATTACCCCTTACCACTGGGTATTTTCCTTTTTAACAGCATGGTTAGCTCATTATACGATTGGTTATATTATAGAAAATAATGCTATGATCAGAAAATTAAAAGAGGAATCCACCACAGATTTCTTAACCGGTTTGAACAATACCCGTCAGTTTGATGTATTATTTGACTCGTACATCACCAGAGCACAGCGGCAGCAAAAAAGTTTATCTTTCTTGCTCCTTGATATTGACCATTTTAAAAAAGTTAATGATACGTATGGTCATGAAAGTGGAGATGAGATTTTAAGGCAGATAGGGAACATTTTATTGGAATCTACCCGATTGGGGGATATTGTTTCTCGAAATGGCGGCGAAGAATTTTCGGTAGTCTTACTTGATCGCTCGAAAAGAGATGCCGCAAGTATTGCTGACCGTATAAGACGAACGATAGAAGAATATGAATTTCAGTTATCTGATAATAAAAAGATAAACATTACGGTTTCTATCGGTGTTGCAACATATCCTGAAACCAATAATTCTAATGAATTATTCAGGAAAGCTGATGAAGCTTTGTATAAAGCAAAAAACTCAGGCAGAAACCGTGTCGTTGTATCTACATATTATTGAACTACCCACCACTTCATTTTCTAACGAAAATTTGAAGTGGGAGTCTTCTCTCCTAAAAAGATAAATTGGAATTTTCATCTGGACTTTTCCTTCGGTATCAAAGCCGGAGGATTTTTTTTGTATGATGATATCATGGAGTTACTGAAAGGAGCTTACTGGAAGAAGATTTGAAATGGTATAAAAACTTAAAGGAAATGAACAATAAAAAAGAATTCATCTTTATATTTTGGTCCATTCATCAAAAATAACCTTAGAAACAACAACCAAACAAAGTGAAATTTGAGGTGATTGATTGTGGAGTGGGAACATCAAGTGGAGCAGCTTTGCGAAGATATAGGATTCAAAGTTCTTGCAATTGAACGAGGTTATGTTATTTTCGAAGAAGATGGAGAAGTTTTCCCTCTTCCAGAAGAAGTTGTCGCGGCATGGTTCGTTTAACAACAAGAAAGACGAACCCTTATTAAAAGTTCGTCTTTGTTAAGTGGAGAGCTGATGTTATGTACATTTACATGTTTGGCTTGCCAATTAAGATCTTTATCCTGTCACTTAGAGGGGAAGATTAAATTGCCATGAAACGCCAAACTGATCGACAATCCATCCGAACTTTTTGCTGAAGGAGTAATCGCCAAGCGGCATAAGAGCTTGTCCACCTTTACTTAAGTTTTCATAAAGGTTGTCTATTTCCTCTTCTGTGTCACATGTAATAAAGATTGAAAAGGATGGAGTAAACGTAAATTCATGCTTCACATTGCTATCAATGCACATAAATTCCTGCCCCTTCAATGAAAAGGCAGCTTGCATGACACTTCCTTCTTCGCCTGGTTCATTTGCTCCGTAACGAACAATGTTGATTATTTCGGAATCCTTTATTAAAGAAGTGTAATAATTCATAGCCTCTTCTGCATTTCCTTGAAACATCAAAAATGGTGTTACCTTTGACATTTTAATGACCTCCTTAAAAATGAATGTCTCTTTTTTACTTTAATAATTCTCTTAGCTTATTCAATCCTCTTTTACTGCCTATATTATACCATTTCTAAAAAAGAAATCAAACATATGTTCTTATTCAGACTGAAAAGAAGTAGTTAGCACTCATATGTCCATAATGAAAAGTTACATGATAAGCGCTTTCGGAGGATAGGCCAATGGAAATGGCGAGTCGCCCATCCCTTATCTGAAATCGACTCATCCGAGATTTCCTTTTTAGAATATGCCTTTTCATCCCTTGAGAAGAGAGTGTTCTCGCCTAGTCTTTTGATAAAACTCTAATTCCAAATCAATGTGATATATTGTTTTCAACATTTCTAGGTGTTTATTGAAGAACAATTAGACGATATTTTTGTTCTCCTTTTTTACAAATAATAAGGATGTAAAATAAGTGAGGATAGCTGTTAGCAGACCTGCACCGAACAGTATGCTGCCGATAATGACAAAGTTATTTTTATATGTTTCCACAATCATGTTGTATCGGTTAGTATCAGCGACGCCGTTTTCTTGGTTAAGAAGCCACGAATCGCCTAGAGAAGTTCCGAATGAAATACTTGAAAACATGAGAATTAAGCCCGCTATCGCTAATAAAGATGACATAATACTTAATCCTTTAATGTGTTCGTTTGACAATTAGATTCCCCCTAAACTTAAAAAAGTTAGCTTAATCACATATCTATACTATGCTATATAATACGTTAAAATCTCCATTTAACCTGCCTTTTGAATAAGATAAGAGATGTCAATGTAGTTTCTGGCCGTTAAATAACGATCATTCTGTAGCGGATTCAATGCTCTTTATTATAAGTTCCAAAAAATACCTCATTCGTAGATATTGATTTCTACGAAAACATGAGGTAAGATAATTCTTGTCGCCAGCGAAACGGTGATCAACAAAAACTGATCATTGTATGGAGCTGTCGCTAGACAATTCAATTTGCGGGTGTGGCGGAATTGGCAGACGCACCAGACTTAGGATCTGGCGCCTTAGGCGTGGGGGTTCGAGTCCCTTCACCCGCACTTTTATATTTAGGAGAGCTGTCCGAGTGGTCGAAGGAGCACGATTGGAAATCGTGTAGATGGTTAACGCTGTCTCAAGGGTTCGAATCCCTTGCTCTCCGCCAGTTAAAATAGGGGCATAGTTTAACGGTAGAACAGAGGTCTCCAAAACCTCCAGTGTGGGTTCGATTCCTACTGCCCCTGCCAAAATGATAAAATATGCGCCCGTAGCTCAATTGGATAGAGCGTCTGACTACGGATCAGAAGGTTGTGGGTTCGACTCCTGCCGGGCGCGCCATATTATAGAAAAGCGAAAGCGACTGTTCAATCTTGAAAGGCGTTGGGCTTCTGACCGGGAAACCGCTCTTTGGTTTCATGGATAGAAGTGAAATGACAGAGAGATTAGGAGCCATAGCTAGATCATAACGGGGAGTAGCTCAGCTTGGTAGAGCACTTGGTTTGGGACCAAGGGATCGCAGGTTCAAATCCTGTCCCCGCAACCAAATAAATTCATATAGAGAAGTACCCAAGTGGCTCAAGGGGCTCCCCTGCTAAGGGAGTAGGTCGCGAACGCGGCGCGAGGGTTCGAATCCCTTCTTCTCTGCCACGGCCCGTTGGTCAAGCGGTTAAGACACCGCCCTTTCACGGCGGTAACACGGGTTCGAATCCCGTACGGGTCATCAACCAGGCAGTTTGCAGATAACGCAAGCTGTCTTTTTTTGCGTTTTCATTTCTTAGACACGATTTCCTTTGATGCAAACGAACGAAGTATGAAAGTATTTGCTGATGAAGAGCAAATCTCGTATTCATCACGGGGTGACCATCCACTTGCAGTTCGATTAATTGGCTTTTCCGGGACTGAGTTAATGCAAATGGGGTACTATTCCGATTTTATATCCATTCATACCAGGATTAATTGGCATTTTATTATGTGTATTTGCCTTCATTCGACAGAAAAAGAAAATAAATTAGACAAGAATGATTTGTATATTCAGTTATCGTGGATGTTTATCATTCAATTCTTAAAATATCACAAGGAAATAGAGTTGGCTTTATTAGTAAGTAAAGTCAACTCTATTTTTTACCTTAAATCAAAACGCAGCCTTTATTTAAAATTGGATAGAGCGTTAGCAGAAAAAGATTTTGGCACATTTCTCATACTGTAACAGAAGCGACCGCTCTTCTTGTGCGCTCATTTCCAATAAATACTAACTTCGTAGATATTGATTTCTGCGAAGTTATAAGGTAAGATAGATTTTGTCGCCAGCAAGACAATTATTGAAAAGTGGTGGCGTGAAGAGAGCACGATCGAAAGTTAAAGATTTAAAATTAATACTATGCGGGTGTGGCGGAATTGGCAGACGCACCAGACTTAGGATCTGGCGCCTTCGTGCGTGGGGGTTCGAGTCCCTTCACCCGCACTTTTTTACTACTCTATACAAAACCGGAGAGAATCGCGCAGATTTCGATCTGTGAGGAAAGTCCGTGCTCGCACAGACTGAGATGTCTGTAGTGTTCGTGCCTGGCGAAATGATAAGTCAGGGCAGCTTGTACATCAGGCTGACGGCAGGGAAAGCACCTAAGTCCGCTGGATATGGTGTGAATACCTTGAAAGTGCCACAGTGACGGAGCTTCGAGGGAAACCTTGAAGGTGGAACGAGGTAAACCCCACGAGCGAGAAACCCAAACAATGGTAGGGGAAGTGTCTTGAGGGAATACAACCGATACAGACACCATCGCTTTCATGCGGTGAGATAGATGATTCTCCACCTTGTACGAGAAGTGCGCTTCGTTTGCAGTACATGGTGAACAAAACGCGGCTTATGAGGTTTTGTATATTCAATAAAATAGTGTAGATATCCAAACTGAAATATGCGCCCGTAGCTCAATTGGATAGAGCGTCTGACTACGGATCAGAAGGTTATGGGTTCGACTCCTGTCGGGCGCGCTTGAACTGATTGACCAATATATCCTGCGGTGTACGTTATTCCTATTTGTTTTGAACCGTACTGTTTGATCGGGATTCTTATATTTGTGGACAGATGCCATGCCTCCCTGTAAGCGAGGATTGCAGGAACGTCGATATGCGGAAACCCACCTGCGAGATCGCGGGTTCACAAAACAGATTGGAAGGACGGCATAGGCGGGACTTATCTTCAGATAAAATAATGATACATACCGTGCTAGATGGGGAGATGGCGGTGCCCTGTAACCCGCAATCCGCCTTAGCGGGGTTGAATTCCCATCCGCGGTGCGATTCATGTAAGGCCTGCCTTGTGCAAGTAGTGTTGACAATCGGGTCCTGCGCAACAGAAACCCATGAACCTGGTCAGATCCGGAAGGAAGCAGCCATAAGTGGATTCTTCTGTGTGCCGCAGACAAGCCTGATCGAGCTAACTGCACAAGTAACGCTTAGGTGGTCGTATCAACGATGGGTGCACGGTGTTTTTATCCTATAACATATATACGGCGGCGTAGCTCAGCTGGCTAGAGCGTACGGGTCATCTATCAGGCAGTTTGCGAATCACGCAAACTGCCTTCTTTCATGAGTTAAAAGGTACTGTTCGATGTTTATATGTGAACCTCTCAAGGAATTTTTGTCGAACTCCCAGTATAAACAGGATAGAAAGTCAATTCCTTTATTATTTCTAAAATTTGATTTGTTCAGTACCATTTAGAGAGCGGCTATTTATTTGTGGCAATCAAACAATGTACGTTTTACGGTATGCATACTAATCAGTGTTTATTATGACACCCTTATTTAAGGTGTTAGTTAAGATTTAGTAAATTGACAAAAAACCGTCTGGACGGTACAGTAAAAATGTGAAAGTTGTTATCTCTTTGGAGGTTTGTAGAAATGGGAGAAAATATTTCTAAACGTAAGTTAATATTAATGGCAGCATCAGAAATCGTTCGAAATGAAGGAGCAGCGCAATTAACTCTGGAAGCCGCAGCTCATAAAGCAGGTGTCAGCAAAGGGGGCTTACTTTATCATTTCCCAACGAAAGAAGCCTTAATTAGAGGGCTGGTTGATGAGTTAACAGATCAATATGTGAATGAAATTGAGGAAAGAGTAAATGGGGATGATGATCCATCTGGAAAATGGAGCAGGGCTTACGTAGAAGCTACGTTTAAAGAAATTGAAGATGGATTAAAAATAAGCTCTGGATTATTGGCAGCGGTCTTTACCAATCCGGAATTGCTTGAAAAACTTCAAAAGCAATATAAAATTTGGCAGGACCATATAGAAGCTGAAAACACGGATTCTGTACGTCCTGCCATTGCACGTCTTGCTGCTGATGGTTTATGGTTTGCAGAAATATTTGGATTAGCCCCTTTAGAAAAAGGGCTGAGAGAACGTGTATTAAATGAACTTGTTATGTGGACAAAAGAGGAGAATGAATAATGGCCTATATCTATTTGTTGTTTTCCATCATTGGGGAGCTTATTGGCACATCCATGGTTAAAGCCTCTGAAGGGTTTACAAAGTTATTACCAGTGTTAGGAGTTATTATAAGCTTTACCTTTTCCTTTTTCTTTTTATCCCTATCACTTAAGAGTCTGCCGCTCAATATGGCTTATGCCATTTGGTCAGGGGTAGGTACAATCGCAACCGTGTTAATATCCGTGTTGATTTGGAAAGAAAAAATAACGGTTGGCAGTGTCATCGGGATCTTATTGATTATTGCCGGAGTCGTCGTATTAAATCTCTTTGGTCCTGGTCACAGTCATGCAGCTGACTTAACGAATTCTGAATTCCAGGTTCAGCAAAAAGAAAGCTTATATTGAGTGCTAGGCTGCTGTAACATAATAATGCTCTAACTTTAAAAGGCCGGAAATATTCATAACTTGAATCTTTCCGGCCTATTTCATATACGAAGTAAATACTGCTACACACCGCATTTTTTAATTTTCAAAACAGTCTGCTCAGGGCTTTTAATAATTGGATGGTGACAGGCACTTTTAGCAACAGCGACATGTGCCTTGCAGAAGGATGGGATGTATTTTGTCCTTTTGGGTCATCCTCTTTACCGTTAAACTTAGGATATGGTATAGTGTTATAGTCGTTTTATTTAGGTCATATGATGAATAGGAGAGGGAAGTTCGATGCCCTTTCTAAATGCAGAAGGCGTCCTTTGATAGGGTGTCTATTTTTTGTTGTATATGAATTGGAGGTTTTTATGAGAATAGGATTATATCTTTTGTCGATTGTCATGGCGAACTTCGTGACAGCAGCCTTTGCACCGCTGCATGTTGGTATGTTTATCGTTCCGATGGGAACTTTGCTGATAGGGGCTACGTTCATTTTGCGTGACCTCGTGCAAAATAAGTATGGCAGAAAAAAGACGTATATGATCATTGGAGCGGCGTTGTTGTTATCGGCCGTTGCATCATACTTGCATGGTGATACGTTATTGATTGTAGCCGCTTCTGCCGTTTCCTTCGCGGTTTCGGAAACGACGGATACGGAAATTTATACTCGTTTGCGGCTGCCGATGGCGTGGCGTGTGTTCTACAGCGGGATTGTGGGAGGACTGCTTGACTCCATCATCTTTGTCGTGATTGCGCTGAGTCCGCTTGGAGCGAACTTTTTGCCTTGGGAAGCCGTACCGGCAGCCATTATTGGCCAAGTGCTGGTCAAAACGGCTATCCAAGGACTGGGGGCGTTCATTTTGAACTCCGTTGTCAAATCTTCTGATAAGAAATTAGCGATGTAGTACGGTTTATGCCTGTCATTTCCGAGATTTGGGGATGGCAGGTATTTTTTTATATGCTGATGTTCATTTAATTTAATGAATCCAAAATTTCTCTATAAAATTAGTGAGATTTTAGTGAATGTCATCGTATGATGCATCGCAAGAGAGACCATGTGTTGACGGTGGAGGAGCTTCAGGCATTGATAAGGCAGTAAGCGGTGAATGATATTTTTTCACAATAAGAGTTAGAAAAGGTTCATATGGAATGTTGAGGTCATCATATGAGACATAAGCACCTGTCATCTCTGAATGAAAAGCACTGACTAAACCGAGTTGATGCTTTTTTCTTTTATCTTCCGTTGTTATAATTTTTATGGAGTATACCATATCTTGTGAAATTTGTGATTTGGAGGAAGCACATGTCTTGTCCATTCTGCTTATTACCAAAAGAAAGCATCTTGCTTGAAAATGACCATGCCATTGCCTTTTTTGATAAATACCCTGTTCAACAAGGGCATCTTCTCATTGTACCGAAACGTCATATTAAAACGTATTTTGATGCTTCCATGGCAGAAGTGGCAGCGATACACGCTTTGCTGCATGAGGGAAAACAAATGCTGGACGCCAAATATCAGCCTGACGGCTACAACATCGGTGTCAATGTAGGAGAGTTTGGCGGCCAAACGGTGATGCATCTGCATGTTCATCTTATTCCTCGTTATCAAGGAGATATAGAGGATCCGAGGGGCGGTATCCGAAAGGCCATCCCGAATTTGGTGCCGTATCCTTGAAAAGAAGAAGGGGATGGATGCCGAAAGAAGGTGTCCAGCCCTTCATTCCTCATTGATAGCAGTCTCCAAAAGTAAAAGAAAATGAGTTACCAGACAAAACGTAGAAATCATTTCTAAGTCTTTTTTACTAGGAAATATGGTATCCGTTCAATGACTAGCTTCTAAGAAGTGATATAATAAAGTAGAGAATTCAGAAAACTTTAATATAATGGGGTCATTCATGAAGAGGATAATCATGGTTACTTTTTTATTTTCATTATCGGGATGCTTATGGATGAATCTCGGTGGAACAGAGATGGGTTCTATGATGGTTCAAGCAAACAGCCGTTTTGAACATGAAAGCTACTCAACGGAAAAGAAAAAAATGTCATTGCATAGAGAATGGGAATTTTACTGGAATCAATTATTGGATCCTAAGGCCATAAAACAAGAGGATATCAAACCTGACTATATCCAGGTCCCTTCTTCTTGGCAGGAAAATATGATCAATGGAGAGACGCTTCCTAACTTTGGATATGCAACGTATCGACTTCAATTAAAAGTTCCCCCTGAAGATATAGGGAGAAATAAAGCCTTATACTTGGAATATGTGGGAACTGCCTATCAACTTTGGATAGACGGCCAAAAAAAACAGGGGATAGGAGTCGTAGGGAAGAGCCGCGATGAAGAGACTCCAAAATTGCGCTTAAACCTTGCTTTTTTTGAACCTAAATATGAAACGGTCGAAATCGTCATTCAAGTTTCTAATCATTCTTTTCGGGAAGGCGGAATATTCGGTGAGGTATCATATGGTGACCCGACAGCGCTTATTCCTTCTATCGTAAAGACTTTTGCTAAAGAAATTTCTATTATTGGGGGATTTTTCTTCGTAGGATTGTACCATATAGTGATCTTTGGCATAAGGAAAATAGACTTGCCCAGCCTTCTGATCGGATTAATTGGGATGGCAGGAGCGATCCGCACGCTGCTGCTTAATGAGTACCTGATGTTTTTGTTGATCCCTGGAATCAGTTGGGAACTTATGACGAAGGTCGAATATTTAGTCGAAATTGCAGGCTTTACATTTGTCGTTCTTCTAATGAAGCATATGTATCCTAAGGAGGTACATACTATCTCTCTTCGTCTTGCCTATGTTTTTGTTGCTGCATGCAGTGCCTATGTGTTGCTTACTCCCGTACATGTATTTACAGAGACAATGTTTATACATGTTACAATGATGTCCATCTTTCTTTTCTATTTTGTTTTTTATGTAGGCATTGTAGCTGCATGGCGAAAAAGAGAAGGAGCACAGGTCAATTTGATTGCACTGGCGATTATCGTTGTCAGCATGTGCCATGACACGCTGTACTATACTCAAGTGATAGATACATTTAGTACGCTGGAGTACAGTGTTCTCCTTTTTCTATTATTACAAGCTGTCATCGTGTCTTATCGATATTCTCAATTATTTGGAAAGAATGAAATGTTGACGGCGGAATTAGTAAAAATGAATCATACATTAGAAGAAAAAGTGATAGAAAGAACAAAAGAATTACAAGAAAAAAATGAAGAATTGTTTCGTCTGGCGACGACTGACGGATTGACAGGAATGCTTAATCGCAGGTATTTTCTAGATCGAGTCAAAGAGCAGTTGGCTGAAGGAAAATCGGGCATTTCTTTATTACTGATTGATATTGATAATTTTAAGCGGATTAACGATCGATATGGCCATATGGGCGGAGATCAAGTTCTCATTACATTTTCCGATATATTAAAAACATCATGTGCCAGTGAAGGCATTGTAGGGAGAATTGGAGGCGAAGAATTCGCAGTATGTTTAGCAGGAATAGAGAAGGAAGAAAGTATGGAGACAGCCGAACGCTTGCGGGCATTTACTGAGAACGGCCGTTTTTTTCTAGATGAAGGGGAACAAATTCCTGTTACGGTCAGTATTGGTACAGTCTATACAAAAAGGAAGGACATTATATTTGAAGAGCTATACCACCATGCAGATATGGCCCTTTACACATCAAAAGAGACCGGGAAAAATAAGGTGACCTTTAAGGAGTTAACTATATAAACCGATTTAGAAAATTCGACATGACCAAAGAGCAGCCATGCTAAATTTTCTAGACCTAAGCGGCTGTCATCCGTTGGCGCCATCCGCATAGGTGAACCTTTGAGGGCGGATTCGAGTTGTCTAGAGCGCCGATTGTGAATATCTCTCTATAAAATGAAAACGTGTCGAGTTATTAAGTGGAATGTATATAAACAGTATAAATCGGATACAGCCTCTGTCTCAAAGGGATAGAGGCTGAAAGTATGAATTCACTTTAAAAAGATAGATGGTTAGGGGCAATGTATCAATAAAAAATATGAAAAGTGTATGTCTCTTATAACAGATAGGGGCGCACATTTTTTGTACTTTTTGAAAAAAAGCTCCTATAATATAATTTTGTGAACATGTTTTAACTTATTTTTATTTATTAGGAAATAAGTTGTTTTTATTACACTTCATATGAAAAATTAAGTGATACAATAAGCGTATATACTTGTACTTATTTGAAGAGCGATGAAGGTGATTATATATGAATAAAACTGTTCGGATATTTAAAGAGTGCGAGATAGAATCATTTTACTGTATAAGGAGGAACTATGATGCTGGAGTTTGATGCAGGCATGGAAGAATTGGTTAAGATTAAAGTAATCGGCGTTGGCGGCGGTGGGAACAACACTGTTAACCGCATGATCGAGCATGGAGTTCAAGGTGTCGAATTTATTGCTGTTAATACGGATGCCCAGGCGCTAAATTTATCAAAAGCAGGGGTCAGGATGCAGATTGGTGCAGAATTGACAAGAGGTTTAGGAGCTGGGGCCAATCCCGAAGTGGGCAGAAGAGCGGTAGAAGAGAGCAGAGAACAAATCGAAGATGTATTAAGAGGCGCAGACATGGTATTTGTGACAGCCGGAATGGGAGGCGGTACGGGAACAGGCGCCGCTCCTGCCATTGCTGAAATCGCCCGAAATCTCGGTGCGCTGACCATCGGTGTGGTTACACGCCCTTTCACATTTGAAGGCCGAAAGCGTGCAACGCAAGCGGCAGGCGGAATCGATTTGATGAAGAAAGCGGTAGATACATTGATTGTCATTCCAAACGATCGATTATTGGGAATTATCGATAAAAAGACACCGATGCTTGAAGCGTTCCGTGAAGCGGATAATGTTCTTCGCCAGGGGATACAAGGCATTTCGGATTTAATTGCAGTGCCGGGTTTAATTAACCTTGATTTTGCGGATGTGACTACGATAATGGCTAATAAAGGATCTGCTTTAATGGGGATTGGCAGTGCAACAGGTCAAGGCCGCGCGGCTGAAGCTGCCAAGAAAGCGATTTCTAGTCCGCTTCTTGAAGGGTCCATTGAGGGTGCTAAAGGTGTGCTCATTAATATTACCAGCGGTGCCGATTTAAGTCTATTTGAAGTACAAGAGGCAGCTGATATTGTCGCTTCTGTTTCGGATCAGGAATTAAACATGATTTTCGGTTCAGTTATTAATGAAAATTTAAAAGGCGAGATAAGGGTCACCGTCATTGCTACCGGTTTTGATGACTAAGAGGTTTGTCCAGTTAATTTTATAAACAAGGTGTCAGTCCCCGTATGAATATTTTTGTTTAGCGGGGTCTGGCACCTTTTCCATTGTCACCTTTAACACAAAACGATGATTTTATACGGCGTGGTTTGTGCAGGGATACTTTTTGTGGAAGGACCGTAGATGACAATTAAATTTCGGTTTGCAGGATTTCTTGAAAAGGCTTGCCCGTTTGTCAATAATATTTGGGTATAGGGGGATATATTTAATTTTAACAGGCCGTCACTGCTCACCAATTGCCCGTTAAAATAATCTACTTTTACATTTTGATATGGATTATCTTTTACCATCACAAGCGCTCCATATTGCGGCGGGAAAATAAGGGGAACAGGCGCATTTCCATCATAATACCCGGTTACTCGGTCTCCAACTGCCACCATTACATGGTCCACAAAGTAAGTGGCGGGTGACGCGACGAAATTGACTAATACGCCGAATTCGTTTTCCACAGAGATTAATTTATAACAGCCTTCCGCTTCCCCGTTTTGTCCTATCATAAAATCATTAATCATGGTGATGGTACCATGAAAAGATTTAAAATTTATCATACGTTTACCTCCATCGCGATCTTAAACATAACCCTAATATCCTATATAATTTATGTAGAATGAGCGGGAGTGGTGAATAGCAATGTTTTCGTTCGTCTTTTACACTTATTGTTTCTCTTGAAACAATATCAGAGGATGAATCGACAGCAGTGTAGGATATAAAAAGCTAACTTCACTGAACTGACATAATTTTTTAAATAATAGATGTTGAAGATTTCTGAAGAATTTGATAAGATGAAATAAATCAAAAGACTATGTGTAACTGGCGAAACGCGGAGAACCGTGAGGGAGCACATAGTGTCGTAGCCGTTCGCCTGGGCAGAGGTAAGGAAGTACTCCTTGCCTCTTTCTGTTTACTGGGAGGGGATAGCTCATTCTACTTTCATTATTATAGCAGTTGCGCATTTTCATATTTTTATAAAATTTGAAAACCATCATCTACGAAAAGGGAGAGAATCATATGAGCACAGTTACTTTAGACAAAGTGAAAACAATCAAAACGTTAAATAATATTGCACAAAGCGGGCTAAATGTATTTAATAAGGGTAACTTTACAATCGACAATGATAGTGAAAATCCTGATGCGTTTGTTCTTCGCAGCTTTAATATGCATTCAATGGAATTCGGCAGCAATTTAAAAGCCATCGCACGTGCGGGTGCTGGTGTGAATAATATTCCAGTTGATAAATGCACAGAGCAAGGAATTGTGGTATTCAATACTCCTGGTGCCAATGCGAACGCTGTAAAAGAAATCGTTCTTACGTCATTAATGGCTTCATCTCGTAACCTTTTTGCCGGTGTCGCTTGGACAAAGACATTAGACGGTGAAGGCGATCAAATTCCGAAGCTTGTAGAAGCAGGAAAGAAACAATTTGTTGGAAAAGAAATTAAAGGTAAAACTTTAGGTGTGATCGGTTTAGGCGCAATCGGTGCGCTTGTAGCAAATGATGCGTTAGATTTAGACATGGACGTTATCGGATTTGATCCATTCATCTCTGTCGATACAGCTTGGAACTTATCACGTAAAGTGCAGCGCGCGATGACGATTGAGGAGCTATTTGCGAACGCTGATTATATTACGGTACACGTTCCATTAACAAATGATACAAGAGGAATGTTTAACAAAGAAACATTCAGCATCATGAAGCAGGGTGTTCATATTTTGAACTTCTCACGCGGTGAGCTTGTGAATGAAATTGATATGGCTGTTGCACTTGAAGAGGGAACAGTCGGTAAGTATATTACAGACTTCCCGAATGAAAATGTATTGAAAATGAAAAATACGGTTCCAATTCCGCATCTTGGTGCATCTACACAAGAATCAGAGGAAAACTGTGCGATTATGGCAGCTCGCCAGGTGAAGGACTTTTTAGAAACAGGTAACGTCAAAAACTCAGTGAATTTCCCGAACGCTTCTCTTCCTTACACAGGTAAGAAACGTGTGGCAGCTTTCCACCAAAACGTTCCAAACATGGTTGGACAAATCACGCAGGCTTTATCAAACTACAATTTAAACATTGCTGACATGGTGAACAGAAGCCGCGGTGAGTACGCGTACACATTAATTGACATTGACAATGAAGTAAACGGCGATATCGTACCTAAATTGGAGGAAAAAATCAACCAAATCGAAGGTATCGTAACAACACGTATTATTTAAGCATACGCTAGTCAGGACGATTAAATATGGTTGAACTCCCGTCATTAGGAGTCGACTTTAAATAAACCTTACATTTTAATAGCTGCATTCACTTTTTAGAAAAGGCCGGGGAGAATTTCCCCGGCTTTTTGTTATTTTTAACCTTAACTTATATTGCCGATGATTGTTTATCTAGATTTTCTTTTGTTCACAAATGCTTAAATGTTTTAGATGAATAGATGTTTGTCAAGGAAATGCAATTGTATTCACTTTGGAACTTCATTATTATAGAATAAGTAATTTAACTGTTAGATAATGAAAGGAAGAGGCCGGGCCTTTCTGTCTTAAATAATAATGTTGATTGTTTTCGTCAAATGAGTCAAAAGTCAACACTATACTTTAACAGAGCATAAAAATAAAAAATTCGTGTTTTTTGGAGTTAATATGAGATATAAAGAATTAAAACCACCAGCCGAATTGGAGCCTTTTGTGAAATGCTTCTGGTACCTTAATAGAGAGTACAAAGAATTGGAAGATGGTGAAGTTCTTTGGCCAGATGGTTGTTATGAAATTATCTTTCATTATGGTGCTAAATATGAAGTAAATGGTAAGCCTCTAGATAATTCGTTTCTAATAGGTTCATTAACTCATTACCATCAATTAAAGGCTCAAGGAAAAATAAGATTATTCGGCATCCGTTTAAAACCTTGGGGATTAAAATTGTTATCAGATACAGACGTAAAAGTATTAAGAGATAAATTTATACCTCTTTCCAATATATTTTGTAAAAGTAATGTAGAGAACTTGCAGACTATTCTAAAGGATAAGGAATTGGAAGAGGGAGTCACTATTTTAACTGAATTTTTACTAGGTATATTAAAGCAAACTACCACAGATGACCGTTCGTTTATAACATTTCTAGCAGAACTTTATGAAAACCCTGTTGGCCAAGAGTTGCAAGCTATTCATGAAAAAAGCAAATATTCTCAAAGGCAATTTCAAAGAAAAACAATTGAACTTACTGGGCTGTCTCCTAAAAAATTAAGTAAAGTTGCAAGGTTTAATCAAGTGCGGCTAAAAATATTTCGCAACAGAGAAATAGATCTATATGATTGCATGCATGAGTATGGATATTATGATTATGCCCACTTTTCAAAGGATTTTAAAGAATGTATAGGTTTGACCCCTAAAGAATATAAAAAGTGGTTATTAGAAAAAATAAACCCATTTAAAAAGATGATATAGATCGATTTAGAAAATTCGACATGATCAAAGAACGGCCATGCCAAATTTTCTAACCTTTGAGGGCGAATTGAAGCTGTCTGAATCACTGATTGTGAATGCTTCTTAGTGGAATGAAGATGTGTCAAGTTATCAAGTGGAATATATAAGAATAATGTCGTTTTTTTACAAGAAGAATAAGATCATGATTGATAAACTCATAGTACAAACTATTGAGGAGGATTTATATGATAACAAATTTAGGAACTGTAGCAATTTATGTTGAAGATCAGCAAAAGGCAAAGGATTTTTGGACAGGGAAAGTTGGTTTTGAGGTGACGGCTGAATTTCCAATGGGACCAAATGCATTCTGGCTGGAGGTCGCCCCTAAAAATGCTAAAACACGTCTAGTGCTCTATCCTAAAGGAATGATGCAAGGTTCAGAAAGTATGAAAGCATCCATTGTATTTGAATGTGATCATGTAATGGAAACTTATGAAATGATGAAGGGAAATGGTGTTCAATTTAAAGAAGAGCCGAAAGAAATGCAGTGGGGGACTTTTGTTCAGTTTAGTGATGAAGATGGTAATGAGTTTGTATTAAAGGGTTAATGTGAGTGGGACAGGTTAAGTTTACATACCTGTCTTTTTTTGCGTTGATTATTTGATTTACCATAAAAATCACGGTGAATTGTATCATAAATGTGATAGATATCTTGGATAAAAAATTGTATTATCATAGCATGAGTCATAAATCCGCTTGAGCAAATTTTACCCTTTGGGGAGAGCGGCCCTGTTTATTTTTATTCCGCTCTGCATGATCGATTTACCCATCTCCGTATCTTTTTTGTCCGTTTAATTAAGCTCTCGAGCGACTAACTGTTTAAGGTTTATCCCCATTAACGAATAGTAAGAGGAAGTTTCCTTTATACAGCAGAATACTTTTTGGTGTAATATAATATTAATAGATCTTTTTTCAAAATTATTTTACAGAGCTAAAGTATCGAATATGAATAGTAGTCTATAGAGAGTAGGAATAAATTGATGTATAAAGTCGGGATTATTGGGCCGAATATGTCCGTAGAGCGAATCATCAATTTGGCTAAAGAGCTTGAAACGGGAATAGAATGTATAGCTTACCCCGCCGAGGATGTTAAGCAAATGAAAAACACTATTTTGGAGCATAGTCAACAAGTTAATGCATGGCTCCTTTCTGGACCTGTTCCCTATGCAATTGCCAAACAAGTGTTAGATTCAGACGAAAAACTATATTATATTATGGTGACCGAATCCAGTATCTATAAGGTTTTTTTGCAGATGTCGTATTCTTTAGGGAAAATTATAGAAAGAGCAAGTATAGATATGATCGATGTGCTGCAGGAAAATCTAGTAACAAAAGCATTCAAACAATTGGATAAGGCGCCAGCTGACATTTACATAAAATCTTTCACGGCTGACTTTAATACCGAGGAATTAATCCACTTCCATATTGATTTATGGAAGAAAGGAAAGACAGAAGGAGCTTTCACCTGTTTGCCTGCGGTTTATGATGTTTTAACAAAAGAGGGAATTCCAGTATATCGGCTATCTCCAACCGACATAGAAGTTGAACAAACGTTAAAAATGCTTGCTGGACGAGTTAAAACTTTCTACTTCCAATCTACACAAGTCGGCATCGAAATCATCGAGATTGAGCAATTTGATCAAATTATTGAAAAGACAAATAATATTTACCATCCTCAATATTTGGAACTTGATTTAAATAAGGCCATACTTAAGCTTTGTGAAAGATTAAATGGTTCATTTTTATATAAGGGAAATGGTCGATATGTGATTTTTAGTTCGCGTGGTGCGATTGAAAGGGAAATCACGCAGCTGCAAAAGACGGTTGAACAGTTGTCACTTGAAACTGATACGGCCGTTTCGGTAGGAATTGGCTTTGGAGAGACGGCATTTTCGGCAGAACTGAATGCCCGCCGTGCCGTTCAACAGTCAAAAATGAAAGGAAATGGCGAGATCTTTATTGTACAGGAAAACGGTTTGATGGTGGAATCTGTAGGTAAAGAGGAAGAATTGGTGTATTCCTACCGTTCGGAAGACAAGGATGTCATTGAGAATTTGAACAAAGCGAATATAAGTATAAAGACATTTAAGAAAATTGAAGCGCTTATTAACCGAATGGGGTGGGACAGTTTTGCTGCATCTGACTTAGCTACACACTTAGCTATGACGCTTCGAAATGCTCAGCGTATTATAGCAAGTCTTTGTGAGTTTAATTTGGCCGAGGCTGTAGGAGAAGAAGTGCGTTCTGGTCGGGGAAGACCGAGCAAAATCTACCGTTTGAAATAGAGAGCTGACCTGGATTTGCAAAAGCATACCTTCAAATTTATCCCGCATTAATGGGCAGTAAGACCCCCACTTCCGACGTACAGGATGTACTAGCAAAGGCGTTGCAACAGGACGATGCGTTCTTAGCCTTTGATCATTTAGTTAAGCGGGGATAAAGGAAAACCTCCACTGATGGAAGTTTTCTTTATTACCATAGTGATCAAGTTAAGTGATGTATAAAAAGAATAGAGTAAGGAAATCCTTTGTGCGCATTATGTTGAGTGCACAAAGGATTTTTTATTTCCCTCTCATTCTACATTCCAGCTAAATAAAGATTCAGTTTATTTATTTTTTGTATAAAAGAACTCAAATAATCATAGGGAAGGAGAGTTATCTTTAGTTTAGTCTAGTCTTTTCTAAAAGATGGTGGTTATTTACTTTGGCCATTAGGCAAGCAGAGACAGTAGTACGACATTTTTGAAAGCGCTTAAAAACATATTGAAAAATAAAAAACTCTCTTGTAAAATTAATATAACGAAAAATTCGTTATATATTCGTTTTATATATCTAAATCTAAATCTTATTTTGAAAGCGGTATCAATTTTGTGAGATTAGTGGGATGCACCACTAAAAGGGACGATAAAAACTTGTATTCCTTTATAAAGTTTGCTTACGACTTTTAAATTAACAATACTCCACAAACAATAGAAGGAGAGATCGTGAATGATTTTGAAAAATGCACAAGACTTAATGAGGGGTATAACTCAAGATCGAAAGGATATGTATGAATTGACAAAGATTAAAGGTCTTTCTGATCCAGAAGTCATAAGAATCAGCGAGCGATTAGATAGAAAAATTATTATGTTGCAAAAAATGATAAATTCGATTCGCTCCTCACAAACAGAGATGGACCGTTATTATGATTACAAACATGGATGAGTCTGTGTATATCGTTGAATCATCCCTTATAGCAACCAAATAAATCGGAGCATAGATAAAAAATAAAACAATTATTCATAACTCGTTTTTATTTTGTTATATTTTTGGGGAATTTAAAGATTACAAGTAACTTTGGGAAAAGAAATATTTATCTCATAAAATAGGTATTATATCGCTAATGAACTAGTAATTACCTTGGAAAATATCATACTTTTATACTGAATATTTAAAATATTCAAACTAATATATTGATTTAATATAACATAAAACATATAATTCGTTTTGTTGGTGTTTTATATTATGGAGGTGGATTTTGGACATGTGGAGTAAGGTGTTAATTTTATTGTCTGTAGTCATTGCTTTCATTTTTCCTCAAAGTATGGTGCATGCAGGAAAGAATGAGCAAATAGGAGAGGTCAAGGTCATACGTGATCAATACGGAGTCCCTCATTTATATGCTGAAAATAAAAAAGATTTATATAAAGCATATGGGTATGTAATGGCTAAAGACCGCCTTTTTCAGCTGGAAATGTTCCGGCGCGGAAATGAAGGAACTGTTTCAGAGATTTTTGGAGAAGAATATTTATTAAAGGATGAGCAAAGCCGAAGGGATGGGTACAGCAATAAGGAAATTCAAAAAATGATTAAAAGTTTAGATCCTCAGTCGAAAGAATTGATCGATCAATTTGCCCAAGGTATTACGATGTATGTAAAAGAAGCCCGTAAAGACCCAGATGAGAAACTATCTAAAGAATTTCATGACTACAAGTTTTTACCCCGAGAATGGACCTCAGTAGATGTCATCCGTATTTATATGGTTTCTATGACTTTCTTCATGGATAATCACCAAGAATTAAAAAATGCCGAGATATTGACGAAGTTGGAAGACAAATATGGAAAAGAACAAGCTATGCAAATGTTCAATGACTTAGTGTGGAAGAATGATCCAAATGCCCCTACAAGTATCGTAAGCGGGGAGAAGGCAACAGACGATTCGGTTTCTTCTGTTGCTCATCAATCTATTTCTTCTAGCGTGGTAAATGCTTCAAAAGAAATTGAGAAGCAAAGAGAAAATTTTATCGAGTCATCGGAAGAACTTGGCCTGCCGTTAAAGATCGGAAGCAATGCAGCGATTGTTGGTTCCAAGAAATCGAAAACAGGTAATGCTTTATTACTAAGCGGTCCCCAAGTAGGCTTTGTAGCTCCGGGCTTTTTATATGAAGTAGGCTTACATGCCCCTGGTTTTGATATAGCAGGATCTGGTTTCATCGGTTACCCATTCATCATGTTTGGTGCCAATAAGCACTTTGCTTTAAGTGCTACGGCCGGATACGGAAATGTAACGGATATTTTTGAAGAAAAATTAAACCCTAAAAACTCTTATCAATATCTTTATAACGGGACATGGAAAGACATGAAGAAGCGAACCGAAACTTTTATTGTACGCGGCGCTAACGGCGAAAAGAAAAAAGTAGAAAAGAACTATTATCACACAGTGCATGGGCCGGTCATCAGTCTGGATGAACAAAAACATATCGCGTACAGCAAATCATGGTCATTCCGAGGCACTGAAGCACAAAGTATTGCGGCCTACATGAAAGCCAATTGGGCAAAAAATTTAAAAGAGTTTGAGAAGGCAGCAAGTGAATATACCATGTCATTAAACTGGTACTATGCTGACAAAAAAGGTAATATTGCTTATTACCATGTTGGAAAATACCCGATTAGAAACGATAAAATCGATCAAAGGATTCCTACACCAGGAACTGGCGAGTATGAATGGAAGGGCTTTTTGCCTTTTCAAAAGAACCCGCATGTGATCAATCCTGAGAACGGATATGTAGTCAATTGGAACAATAAGCCTGCTGGTACGTGGACCAATGGGGAACTTAGTATGTATTGGGGACAAGATAATCGGGTCCAGCAATTTATAAATGGAATGGAAGCGGGAGAGAAAGTTACATTGAAAGATCTTAATGAAATCAATTATACTGCCAGCTTTGCGCAATTACGTACCCATTACTTTAAACCGCTATTAATCAAAACGTTAGACAAATACAAAGATACTAACAATGATTATCAATATTTAATTGACCAATTAGAAGGCTGGAATAATTTAAAAGAAGATGTGAATAAAGACGGATATTATGATGCTGGTATTGCTGCTTTCTTTGATGAATGGTGGAAAATTGTTCACAATCAACTATTTCAAGATTCTTTGGGAGAAATGTATGGGTTAACGAAAGAAATCACCGATCATCGTTATGGAGCTACACTGGCCTATAAGGTGTTAAATGAAGATCAAACAAATTTTGATTGGGTGAACGAAGATCCTGAAAAAATTATTTTAGAGAGTGTAGATCAAGCGCTCGATAAGTTAGGAAAAGACAAGAAAGTGGAAGAATGGCGTTCGCCGATTAAAATGATGACATTTGGCGGAAAGTCGTTAATTGGTGTGCCGCATGGCATCGTTGCTCCTCCTCCAATTATTGAAATGAACCGGGGCAGTGAAAACCATTATATCGAAATGACCCCTGAAGGACCAGAAGGCTTTAACGTGACACCGCCAGGTCAAATCGGGTTTGTCAAAAAAGACGGAACGGTTAGCGATCATTACGATGATCAAATTGAATTATATGCAAACTGGACATTTAAAAACTATTTATTCGATAAGAAGGATATTGAAAAAGCCGCTGTCACGATAAATGAAATAACCGTTAGTAACTAGATCATTTTTTATCTATATATACTCCACTTAATAACTCGACACGTTTCATTCCATCGAAAGGGGTTCACAAACGGGGATTCAGACAACTTGATTTCGCTCTCAAGGGCTAAATCGATCTATATAATTGATTCGGTAAATAAAAGAACCGTCAAGAAAACCCTGGATTTTCCCGGGATGCTCATGACGGTTCTTTTTCAAGGAACTGATCCATAAGTTGTAGGTTTGAAATAAAGTTGCACTGTTTATAAAGAAGTTTGATCAAAAATCCTGCTTGAAATGCAGGTTTTTTCTTGTTCAATAAACGAGTCAAATTGTAGAGGAACTCATCCTTAAAATTAATGGATATTTATGTTAAATTTTATAGAAGAGATGGTGACCAACCAACCTTAAACGCTTATCTTTTAAGAAACCTATCTAAAAACAACAATCTTTTAGAAAAGAGCCTAAACTAAAGAGCAGGATTCTTGAGGAATAATAATCTATTATAATAAGTAAATAGTAATCTTATTTAAAGAAGCAATTGCAATTTCGAAGTCTGAGAAATGTGGTCCTTAGAACCTTTGTGTACTTTTATGAGTCCCTCTAAACCATTAAAATCATACTTTAATAATTCAGGAGAAACAGTATGTTTTCGTTCACAATCACTTAAATTGATAATGACAAGATAAAAATGTTAAAATTTTCATGTAATAAACTATATACATTCCACTTAATAAATCGACACAGCTTCATTCGATTGAGGGACATTCACAATGGGTTATTTAGACCACTTGAATTTACCCTCAAAGGTCTAGAAAATTTGGCATAGCCGTTCTTTGGTTATGTCGAATTTTCTAAATCGATCTATATAACTTGGAGGAGGATCATTTGTGTCACAGGTGATAACAAGAACCGAAAAAAAGAAAAGAGAAAGAAAAGAAATATTCATACGAGCGATCATCACTTTTATTGCTTCTCTTCTCGTTAATATCTTAGTAGGCCGATTATTTTCAGATAACGATTCATCGTATTTTATGTTCCCTTTCGTTTTTTCATTAATATATACTTTAATTAGTTTTAAAGATTCGTCAGGATTTTTTAAAGGGCTAACATGTAGCTTAATAGCATTAATACCTGGACTTATCCTTTTTTTAGTCAATCCAACAGGAGTATATTTTTTTCATTTAATTATGTTTCTAGTGATTGCATGGGGGCAAAATGACCTGTGGCGCAATAAGCAGATAAGTAATTATTATACATATTTAATCCAAAAGATATCGAAGAAAACGAAGGAGAATGCCCAAACAAAAATCAAACAAATTCATATAAACATAAAGTCGAAATACGTAAAAAAATAGAATCCTTTTACAAATATATAAATCCACATAACCTTTGTGAGCTTATTCAGGATGGAAGAACAGAAAGGTCGACATAGCAGAAAGTCCGATAGAAAAGGTTAAAAAATTAATTTGGTCCAGGCTCTTTTTTAGGATTTTCAACATTTAAAAAGTTGCTAACTAATAAGAGAACTTTTACACTGAAGGAGCAACAGAATAAATTTTACAGGTGATTAACGATGGCTAAAACAATAGTAGAAAAGCTGAACTTACAAAAATATAAAAAAGCGGCGGTATTGAATTTACCGGATGGTACTGATTACTTTGCAGACCTGACGGATTATGATACAGAGCTAACCGGCAGTACGTATGATCTTATTTTTGCTTTTGTATTAGATATGGAATCTTTAAAAGAGCTCGTAAACAAGGTGATCGAAAATCATTATCTCAATCAAAACGGCTATCTCTTTTTGGCTTATCCGAAAAAGGGGAATAAAGTATATCCAACGTTTATTCATCGGGATGATTTATTAGCAGGGTTAGGTGCAGATAAAGATGGTTATGTGGGGACAAGTAACATTAAATTTGCGCGTATGGTTGGGTTAGATGAGGTTTTTACCGTTGTCGGTCTGAAGGAAGATTCTAAAAGCAAGAATCAAACATCTACAAAAGCAAGTCAATGCGTAGACGATTATATAGAGTTGATTCCGAGTGTGGAAAAGGATTTACAGGATACACCGGATTTACTTGCTTTTTATCAATCACTCACCCCAGGGTACCGCAAGGATTGGGCCCGTTATGTGTACAGTGCTAAACAAGAGGCGACAAAAACAAAACGCCGTGAGGAAATGAAAATGATTCTTGGAGCGGGTTACAAGAGTCGGGATTTATATCGACAAGATAAAAAGTGATTTGAATCCTCACTTTTAAGATCAAATGAAATAGCCATTTCTTTTGTCTGAACAAAAGGAAATGGCTATTTTTATTTGTGTGGAAAACTTGATGATCTCATTCGTTCAGTAGAGTATAGACCTTAAGTACGATTTATATCTTCACCTGGGATACCGCATCTTTTTCCTTGCTTGGTTTAAACGAGGAAGCCCCCAGTACAACAAGACTAACAGCCCCGATGCTGACTAATACAGTCGTAGGGGTATTCCAGCTCAGGCCTTTGCCGAAGAACATGAGCTCTCGAAGGCCTTCCACCATGAAGCGCATCGGCAGCCACGAGTACACCCAGTTCCGGTAAAAAGGCGACATGAATTCCGGAGCCATCGCTAGTAATGGCGCGCCGAAAAACAAAATAAGAACGAAAAGCGGAATGCCTCTCATGCCCAGCCATGACAGCACTGCTGAGATCATTAAGAAAAAGCTGAAAAATGCAAGTGTTAAAAAGAGAGCCATGTCTATAAAGTTTGGAATGTCGACTCCTAATACATCCACTATCCATGTTAAGCCAAATCCAGCAACCAGCGCGAGTACGATTCCAGCGAGTACTTGAATGAAGCGAACCGCAACGGCTTCTTTGCGACTAGCGGTTGGGAGCTTATTAACCGTAAGAAAGAGAATAACAGATCCCGCAATGCTTGCCATCCAAAGCGGCTGGAATAAAGAGACAGGCGCATTACCGTTCATGCTGTTTGTGCCGACTTCGTTGATGTTCGTTACCGTTTTGGTAATAGGGGAAACCAACATGGATGCTTGTGTTGTTGTTAAGGTTCCGCCTTGTTTTTCCAATCCTTCTACTAATTGTGTTCGTACCTGTTGGTTAATGGTGTCAACGACGCTGTTTAGCATCTGGCCCGCCGCGGTTGACGCCATCGTGTTCATTCCCTGGTTAATGAAAATGTGCACCTCAGGTGAAGAAGGCTTCGGTGTTTGCAGGGATGCCTGCTTTGCGCTGAAATCTTTCGGAATCACGAGCGCTGCGTAATATTCTTGATTGTCCAACCCTCGTTTTACTTCTTCCTCGCTATCCACTGCAACCCATTTCACAGGCGACTCTTTCGGTGTTTTTTCTTCGATCATGTCTGCCATTTTGTCTCCCATATTCAATATTCCTTGATTGGGAATGTCGACACCTTCATCCTCATTCACAAACGCAACGGGTAAGTCTTTTGGTGTCGGTTTAACAGATGGAGCCAATGTTAATCCAAAAATTAAAACAACCGCTAACACAATAATCGGTGAGAGAAGAACGAATTTGTTCTTTAGCAATTTCATGTTTATCCTCCTTCATTTTATGCGGACATGTAATAGACGATGTGTTGATTAATGTTCACAATGTAAATTATAATGATTAAAGAGAGAACTGCAATAAACAATAAATGAGTGAATGTCTGTTACTTAACACAGTCGTGCATTTTGTTCATTAATGATAAAAATAATATGAAGAAAGGTCGGTGCTTATGTCGGATTCAAAAACAGATCGACGAGTTGTACGGACGAAAAGAATGGTGCGGGACGCGCTGACGGAATTGATGGAGGAAAAAGGGTTTGAGGGCATTACCGTCCGGGACCTGACGGAAAAAGCGGATATTAATCGCGGCACGTTCTATTTACATTATCGCGATAAGTATGATTTGCTGGAGCAAAGTGAAAATGAAATTCTTCAAGAAATTCAAGAGTTCATGAAAGAAGCGAATCCAAATGATATTGTTAATGCCAATATGCTTGATGAGCCGTTGTCGTTTGTCGTGAAGCTATTTGAATACATCAAGGAAAACGGCCGGTTTATGAAACTCATTTTAGGGCCGCAAGGAGACCCCGCTTTTCAAGTGAAACTGAAGGAGTTCATGAAAGTCAATTTTCATCAAAAGATCGCAACAATTTCAAAGGAAGACATGCTTGTGCCCGTCGATTATTTAATGGCATACGTGACTTCAGCCCACCTTGGAGTCATACAGCAATGGTTAGCGGGTGATATGAAGCAATCCCCTCAAGAAATGGCGCTCACCCTGGCGAAAATGACCTTTTTTGGCCCCGGTTACGCGGCGGGGATACGCAAGGATTAAACGGTTGAGTGTCTGAATGCGGTGACAGGCTCATAGCATTTTGTGCAGAAAGTTTAAAAAGGCAGGAATTTGTTGGGGATTCCTGCCTTTTAAGTTTATTTAACTAATCCATGTTTTTTTAATGAGTCGATCAGTGCGTCCTTAGGTTGAAAACCAGTTATCCTCTTCACAAGTTGGTTATCTTGAAAAAGCAATAATGTAGGCAGTCCCATTACCTGAAACTTACTTATAAAATCCTCATTATCATCTGCATTCACTTTTACAATTTTTAATCCAAACTCTTGATGAATTTCCTCCAAAACGGGAGCTAACATCCTGCACGGAGGACACCATGGGGCCCAGCAATCTATAAGCACTGAATTACTTGATTCGATTTCTTTCAAAATTTCTTGTCCATCTGCATTTATTATCAAACTTCCTCACCCTTTTTCTATTTGTAATTGGTTTTGATTGTAGTATATGATGGATTATAATATAAGTAAAATTAATACTTTTAATGTTATTTATAAGTAAAAACTAATGAATAGAAAGAGGTATTCCATGACCTTATTTCAGTTAGAAGTTTTCTTAAAGGTAGTTGAAACGGGAAGCTTTACGAAAGCTGGAGAGCAAATCGGCCTTTCACAATCTGCAGTCAGTCAAGCAGTGGCCGCTTTGGAATCAGAGTTAAATATTAAATTATTAAACCGAAACAGAAATGGTGTCAGCTTAACAAAAATAGGAGAACGCATCACGGGTCTTATTCGAGATTTGATCATGATTAAAACAAAAATAATAAATGAAGCAACTGGAATCACCGAAATTGAAACTGGGACAATAAGAGTTGGCAGTATTTCAAGTATGTCAGCTAAATTGCTGCCAGGAATGATCAGTTCGTTTAAAAAACGATTTCCCGGTGTGGAAGTCATTCTCTATGAAGGAAATTATGAGGAAGTTAGAAATTGGATTAAATTGTCAGTTGTTGATGTTGGTATTGTCACTGAGGAAAAGTATGAACTTGAATTTATTCCGCTGCTTCAGGATAAAATGGTCGTTTTTGTACCGGAAAATCACCGATTGAGTAATCAGTCATCCATACATTTAAAGGAAATAGCTAATGAACCTTTCATCATGCCAAAAGAATGTCATAGTATACTTCATACAATTTTTAAGGAACAAGGAGTATCGCCGGCTATTCAATTTGAAGTTCGTGACATAGCCACTATTATAGCAATGGTTCAAGAAGGGGTTGGAAATACGATACTCCCGGAGATGGCAATTCCTGCAACATTGACCAAAGTCAACGCCGCTTACTTAAGTCCGCAAGTGTATCAAAATTTAGGGCTTGAGATACGTTCAACAGATTACATTAGTCCTGTAATAACTGCTTTTATTCATGAGACACAAGAATACACAAAAAATTTATCGTTACAATTGTTTAACAGCTATCATTCGGTTGTAGTAAAAAAAGGTAAATGAAATATATAAATCCACATAAATAATTTAACATGGGCAAAAAGCGCCCATGTCATATTATTTACGCATAAGCGGCTAACAAGCGACATTAAGGGTTCTTGTCAGCCGCTTATACGAGAACCTTTGTGAGATGATTCAAGATGAGAAACCCCAAAATTCTAAAAAAGAGCCCGGACCAAGTTAATGTTAAATTATTTAGTTGGACTTATATAGATAATAGCCTATATGAAAATTAATAGATCTAGGAAATTGAGTTGCCTTTTTAGAAAACGGGAGTTTTAAGCTGCAAAAAAAGCCTGCTGCAGGTCACATGTTCCCGCAGCAGGCCTTTTTTATACCATTTGACTGATGAATCCTATTTTTTACGTTCAACGGTTTATGGATTCAAGGGTTAGAAGGATTAGCGTGGAGTGGCTATTCCAATATCAAGGGGAGGCGTTGATAGCTTTTTGGACGGCTTCTTCAATCATGGCCGCGAAAGCTCTTGCTCCTTCAGGCTTTAAGTGAACTCCATCATTTACAAAGTATTCATTATGATTGGCACTGGTCGAGTACCAATCAATGATGGACATATTCGAGTGTTTTTTTGATATCTCTTCAAGGCTTTTATTCACGATCGCCTCCCAAGGCCGAGGTACCCTTACATTGATGAAAAGAACTTTTCTCTCTTTTCCGATGTTTCTAAGAAGATCCGTTATCGTTTTCTCCGGGAAAGGGCCGTTTGTACCGAGTTCAATGATCACAATATCCCCTAGATTATTTGCCTTTTTTAATTGAGTGACAATGGAAAAGGCATCCCGCATTTGGCGGCTGACCTTCGCATCTATCATGATACTTGAGAACGTTTCTTTTAAAAATGGAGCAGGAATGACCAAGACAGAATCTCCGATAGCGGTAATTTTTCCGGTTGTAATGGATGGAACGGGCTTCGGTTGTGCTTCAGCACCGGTTTTTTCTTCTGAGAAAGCGATTTTTGCAGCCGTCTTCTGAACAGGATGATGACTAACTTCTCCGTGGAAGGCTACAGTCATTTTGCGGGTTGAGAATTTAGGTACACTATTCGCTGCACCAACAAGTAAACAGATGGCTGTGACCAGTGTAATCGAATTTTTCGTATTAAATCGAAATGTGCCGTGACGAATGGGCTTTTCAATGAAGGTATACGATAGAGAGGCCAATATAAAAGTAAGCGCTATTTCGAAGGTGATTTTTAGATAATTGATACCGTCTGTATTGACGTTTGAGTTCATTAACACAATCACTGGATAATGCCACAAATAAATTCCGTATGAGCGAATGCCAATCCATCTTAATGGCTTCCACTCCAGGATTTTTTTCACCATAACAGTAGATGGCACAGCAAGGGACAGGGTCAACAAAGCTGTTGTTATCGACAGTAAAACCATCCCGCCCTGGTATACAAAGCTATCGTATTGATTCGTATATACAACCATGAGCAAAAATACAAGAATTCCTATAATTGCCGTTATTTCAAGTGCCCATATTCCAGCTTTGCTTACATGAGTAGTTAACGTGCGGCGGGGAAGGAGGAGTGCGAAGCTTGAACCGATTAATAAGGAAAACAATCTTGTATCCGTTCCGTAATACACTCTGCTCGGATCAAGATGCGGTTCGTACACCATCATCATCCATACAGCGGATAAACCGGCTCCAATCATCATGAGAAAGATGAAGATTTTTCGGTTTTTGATCCATTTAAACGAGCAGAGAATAATGGGTGCCCAAATGATGTAAAACTGCTCCTCAATTGCCAGCGACCAAAAATGCGTGAGCAAAGAAGTGATTCCAAACGATTCGAAATAGGACAAATCCCGAAAAATATAATGCCAATTACTATAATAAAAAATAGCGGCAATGGTATCTTTGTGTAAGTTTTTGACTAACTCGGGCTGGAAAACGGGGATGAATACATTCAAAGCTAGTAACACGAGAAACATGGCGGGTAAGAGTCTTTTTGCCCGTCGAATCCAAAAATGTTTCAAATCAATTGTCTGACAATGCTCCCATTCCCATGCTAAAAGGGTTGTAATTAAAAAGCCGGAAAGGACAAAAAATACGGTAACCCCTAAAAATCCGCCCGCAGCAAACGGAATATTTAAGTGGTACGCGATAACAGGTAAAACGGCTAACGCCCTCAGTCCATCCAAGCCGGGTATATATTGAAATGGTTTTTCCTTTTCGTTTGACAGATCTATACGCCCCCCTTTTATCGCGTCAGTTCATACATATCCGCAGTTGGCAAGGTGCCGCACTTCTTTCATCCATTATTTAAGACCTATATTTATTAATATTAGTGACAGTTAAAATCTATGTGAGAAAGAAGAGGGGGAGGCATCGTTTAAAAAAAAACTGAAAACGATTGTTACGGATTTCATGGTTCCTTGTGATTGTTTATGAAAAACAATCAATCAAAAAGCTTGGAATCCCAGCTTTTTGATTGGCTATTCATTCATTCTTTCCCTGGTTTTGTTTTTCTCTAGAAATCGTTTAAAGATCAAAGAAACGGCAAGCATGATGCCTACAATTGCTGAACAAGACATCATTAATTGTGAACTTGTTAAAGAGAGTAATTTTGCTAAATGGACAGAAGAGGCTAACAACGAAGATGTGATGAACTTTGAGATGGAAGCGATAATGAAAAATCTTTTTAAGGAGATTCCGCTGATTCCCGCTCCAACACAAATAATTTCATCTGGAAGGATTGGAATCATAAACATAAGCGCCAAGATGGTTGTTTCATTTTTCCCGACATATTCTTGGTATTTTCTTAAGTGTTTTTCTTTTACCAGTTTTGAAACGAATTTTTGCTCTCCTATTCTTGCAATAAAGAACATGACCATTATCCCTGCAACGGTTCCTGAGAAGCTTAAAATAGCGGTGATAAAAGGACCGAAAACCGCACTCCCGGCAGGAACGGTTACCGCTTCCGGAATTGGTAGAATAATAGGTTGTGAAAAGCAAATAAGGAAAAAGAGAAATGTGGCAAAAGACGTCTTTTCCTTTAAAACAGTTTCCATTCCATACGTATCGGTTAATACTAAAAATTTGGTTCCGTAGAAAATCAACAATACAACGAAAATGGAAGAAGATAAGAGAATTAACGCTATTTTTGTGACCTTTAAGTACTCTTTATGGTTGGATAAGACAAAATAAAGGTCCAACAATAGGATGCCTGCCACAGCTGCACCGAACAATGTTTTATAAATGGGCAGGAGGGTGGGTAAAAAGGCAAATGATAAATAGATGGTGATTCCCGATAAAAATAAGTGCAACAGGATTTCTAAAGTCCATTTGTATTTTTCTTTTATCAAATCAGTGCTCCTTCTCTGTACTTTTTATCCCTCATTAACGGGCAGTAAACACCCCTTCAACACTTCGTGTAATTGCGGAAGTTTAAAGTGGGGGATGAAGGAAAACCCCACCGATGGAAGTTTCCTTTATAATAAATATTATAATAAAGATAAAATCGAGATGCTCATTACGCTCTCTTTATTTTAGAATCATATCTTTTAGAATGATACACACTCAAGCTTTAAATCTTTATACGGCTTAAGACTTAGAAGCTACCATTATATAAAATAATCACGATGAAAGGGAGCGGCTAAGGAAGGGGGAAGAATGGAGTAAAATGCAGAACTCAAGATTAAAAAGAGGAGCTGACCGATGGATTCGAAGTAAGCTCCTTTTTGGGTTTGCTTATTTTCCTGTAATGATGGAACTGCAGCGGGGAATAACGAACGCCTCCTCCTTATCGCCCGTGAACCATATCAGCAGGGAACTTCCATTGAATATAATGGACGAGCGCATTGACGATCAAAGGGCCTGATTCAATCAGTTTCCCTTGTTGAAAGGCGGTGAAACCGTCGCCGCCTGAAGCCAGATAATCGCTGATCACAACGGTATATTCCTTATCAGGCGCAAGTTCGTGTCCGTGCATATCTTTTAAGGCAAGAATACGGCTGCCGGCTGGTGCGTTTTTATCCTTCGTATACGTTAAACCGATTACTTGAAGCAGATTTTCTTTTTCTTTTGTCCATTGCTGCTCCAACACCGCGTGGATTTGAGCTCCAGTCAAGGTTACTTTTACGAAACGATGGTTAAAAGGCAAAACGGTATAAAGGTCTTCCATTGTAATGTTCCCTTTTTGTAAAGTGGATCGAATCCCGCCGTGATGGACAAAAGCAATTTCTGCATCCATCGCAGTCAAACCCGATTGTGCAACCATTTGCGCCAAGGGAGATTCTCCATTCTCATCTTTCTTCCGTGTGATGTCCTTTGGCGCTTTCCCTGTGACTAGCTTCTCATAGCTGCGTATCTTTTCTTTATATTTTGTCAAAAGCTGGATCGTTTCTTGGTCGGGTTTTATTTTATGATGAAATGTGGGGATAATGTTTGCATCCTTTTTTACGATATCTTTTGTATGAGGGTCAATGCTTAGCTTTACTTGAGAGAAAGCTTTTCCATAGGAATAAGATTGAACAATCAGCTTATCATCGACTACAGTATTGGCATATTGATGACTGTGGCCGCCAAAAATGACATCGACTTCATCATCGATTTTAGGGGCCATCTTTACTAACTCTTCATGAGGATTCGTTCCTGTCCAATCGGATTTAGCTGACACGTGGGCGAGTACGACAATGGATTCGACTTCTTTTTTCTTCAATAGCTTAACCGTGTCGTTAATCGCTTTCACTTCATCAATAATTTCAACTTCTTTTCGATTTTCAGGCAGTACGAACTGATTGGTTTCAGTAGTGACGATACCGATAAATCCGATATCGATTCCGTTTATTCGCTTAATGATGTAAGGAGGCAGTAACGGGGTGCCGCTTTGTTTATCGATGACATTTGCAGAACAATAAGGAGTAGTGGAACCAGAAAAAGAACCGGTTTTTTTATGAAATCCTCCATCTAAAAGGCGTTTCATTTCATGAACCCCGTCATCGAATTCATGATTTCCAGGTGTCCCGACATCAAAGTTCAAAAGGTTTAGAAATTCGATGGTTGGTTCGTCTTGAAATCGAGAGGAGATAGGCGGACTTCCTCCGACCATATCACCGGCATGGACAAGCAAGGTGTGTTTGTTTTCTTGTCTATATTTTTTTAAATACGCCGCCAAGTACTCAGCGCCGCCGGCCTTGTTTCCGAATACGGTTTGATATTGGTCGAGCTGACCGTGGAAATCGTTTACGCCTAAGAGCTGAACTTGAATATGCTTGTTTGCTTTAGAATGATGGAATGCGGGAGCGGCGTATTCATATGTTCCGAAGATGAACAGTAACAGCAGCATGGGTGACAGGATTCGAAATATATACATCTTCTGATCCCTCCTCTAGGTGTCACGTTCATCGTACCATTGGAAATTTAAAGGAATTTAAAGAAAGCGTAAAGCTTTTATTAAGAAGCATAATAAAGAAAGGCTGGAACACTTTCATGAACTCTTCAATAAGCACACATCCCGAAGCCATTTTGAAAAAGAAAGAGAGTGAGACACGCGGATAGGAAATCATCCGTTTGTCTCACTCTCTTTTCATTTAAGAGTATGAATATTCAGTTAAAAAAGTGATAAATAGTCTTTGCTGCTTACATCGCTGTCTTTTCTTTAAGAAAAGAAACAGCTTGTCCATGAAGAAGCTCAGGATTTTTATGAACAGTTCCAATGACTTCAATCCGGCTTATTTCCTGAAAGGTGAAATTCTTTTCTTCATGCAGACTCTGAATCACGAATTCCGATTTAAAGCCTCTTGTTTGGTGAACAACGATTCCGATTTCCTCATCATCCAGTTCCACGTAGCAGTTATCATCAGACGAATCGAACCCATCCCAGCTTGGAATATGCACTTGTTTAAAGCCTTTTATAATATCGCCCTCATAAATTTCGTTCCCTTTATGATCTTGAATGCCGATATATTGCATTTTTATGTAATTATGATGGTTCCAAATCTCTTGTCCAATCTCCATGCTTGCCCCATCTTCCAGCATTCCTGGAGTCCCGTTGTACATCCCGTTTGTGTCCCAAATTCTAAATTTATTTCGTTTCATGACTACTACCCCTTTTCCCCATGTTTGTAAGCGATTCCCATGTATAATTCATTCTACCATTAGCATGTGAGGCCTGTCACTAGACGAAGATTGTCGAATAGATCGACAAAAAACGGGGAATAGTGCTTTTGGATGAGGAAATGAGGCCTTTTTTTCGGCTGGGTCTTCATGATGATGGGAATCACTATTAATCTTTTAAATGGGAAAGGCTGTAATTTGTATCACATTCATGTTCAAACTGTTAAAATTAAAAGAAAACGTAAAGGGGTTTTATTATGAAACCAACTGAACAAAAGCTATGGAACGGATGGACGATGACGGCACATAAAGATCATCGATTGTACTCAAATGGCAATGATTATGTGCTGTTCGATTGGGATGACGATGTTGTCCTTGGATTTATCGTTCACGAGCATATGATTGAAGTGTATAAAACATCCTGGAATTTGAAATACAGCATTGATATTCGAAACAAAGTGATTGTGGTCAAAAATGAACCGGAAGAGGATTAACGAGGGGAATACCCATCATTTCTAATCAAGTAGTGACCGTTTTTATGAAATGATGAATCACATTTATAGGAAGATGTTTCTATGATGATTTTACTTCAAAAGCTATTTCTTTCATAATACGGTAAAGGATTCTTTTTTATTAATAGACCGTTTAACTGCATAGTAAAGGATGGGAAAGGCCTGCTGTACAGGAAAAGTTACGTTTTCTTTTCTTAACAGCAGGCTTTTTTATTGTTTTTTTGATTTTACTAAATAAAAACTGTGTAAGAAAATATTACAAATATATACTGTATTGGAATTTTATTCTATATGATGAACTTGTCTTATTTAATAGAGGGGAGAGTGTACGAATGAGAGAGAAGCAAGAAAAAAGTATGACAAGAAGAGATTTTCTCGATCAAGTTGGGAAAGTTGGGGGAGCAGTTGCGGTTTGGGGGGCTATGGAATCTTTAGGTTTAGTAGGCAGCCCGCTATTGGCAAGTGCAAAAGGATTTGAAGCTCCTAAAAAAAGTGACCTAGTCATGGCGAATAAAAATGGTAAAAAAATTATTATTTTAGGGGCCGGAATTGCGGGCATGGCAGCCGCTTATGAATTGGGCAAAGCAGGCTATAATTGCCATATTCTCGAGGCGCGAGATCGAACTGGCGGCAGAAATTGGACGATAAGAGGAGGAACAGAAGAAACAGAAATTAATGGGGTAAAACAAGTGGCCAAATTTGATAAAGGACAGTATATGAATGCCGGACCTGCCCGCATTCCACAACATCACGTCACCATTGATTATTGTAGAGAACTTGGTGTTGAACTCGAAGTGTTTTGTAATGTCAATGAATTCTCCTATTACTATCAGGAAAATGCCGGGCCGTTATCAGGGAAAAAAATTCGCAAAGGGACGGTCAAAGCGGATACCCGCGGCTATGTATCAGAGTTATTGGCAAAGGCAAATCAATCAGCACTTGATTCCTCTCTTACAAAAGAAGATATTGAAAGATTAAAGAATTATTTAAAAGGTGAAGGGGACTTATCTTCAGATTATACATATAAAGGTTCAAGTCGCCGCGGATATAAGGAACTGCCCGGAGGCGCCCATAAGCCTGGGACTTTGGATCAAATCTATTCCTTCACTGAGCTTTTACAATCAGGAATGATGAACAGTATAAGCGGGGATTACAGCTTCCAGCAGCAGCCAATGATGTTCCAGCCTGTTGGAGGAATGGACCAAATTCCAAAAGCGCTGGAAAGAAAGCTTCCTGGAAAAATTACGTTTGGAGCCGAAGTTCAAGAAATTAGACAATCGGCAGACGGTGTACGGATTGCCTATAAGACAAAAGCTAACGGACGAGCGAAGGAAATAACGGGGGATTATTGTATATGCACGATCCCCCTTCCTGTATTAAAAAATATCCCGGCAGATTTCGACTCACAAATGAAAAATGCGATTAAAAGTATTAATTATGCGACGACAGGAAAAATAGGTCTTCAGTTTAAAAATCGTTTTTGGGAGAACGAGGATCGTATTCTAGGGGGAATTACTACGACAAATATGGATATTTCACAAATCTGGTATCCCTCTTCTGACTTTTTATCACAAAAAGGTGTGTTAATTGGTTATTATAACTTTGGCCAAAATGCTGTGGAGTATGGGAATTTGTCACTTGCCCAGAGACAAGCCAAAGCTTTAGCACAGGGAGGAAAAATCCATCCGCAGTATGCGAAGGAGTTTGAAACTTCCTTTTCGGTTGCCTGGCATAAAATTAAATTCAATGAAGGCGGATGGGCTTCATACTCCGAATCGGATCTTAGAAACTACTATCCAATCTTAAACAAACCGCAGGGACGAATCTATCTTGCAGGTGAGCATCTCAGTTATTTAACAGGATGGATGGCAGGCGCTTTTGAATCGGCACGAATTGCTGTTAGCCAAATTCATGAAAAAGTATTAACAGAAAGTGATGCGGTTGCCGCTAAAATAGGCTAACAAGCCATCCAATTTATAACATAGGGAGATGAATATATGAAAAAATCAATCAAAATGATGACGGCTTCGGCTGTTGTAGGAGCCAGCTTGATGGCGGGGTTTTCATTTGCGTCGGCAGGTACCGAAAAAACGGCGATACATTTGAAAGAGGTGACTTTCTTCGGAAGCCCGACTTCTTCAATTTCTAATTCGGTGGTGGTTCCGCGTAATTACAATCAGCTCATGTTTAGCGGAACTGTCCCTCCGCTTTTAAATAAAGATGGAAAAACAGTTTATGAAAGATACGGTGATACGGAAACACAAGCTATCGGGATTTTAAATAATTTAAAAGCACAGCTTGAAGAAAAAGGACTTTCGCTGTCCGATGTTACCTATCTTCGTGTGTATCTTACCCCAGATTCAAACAAGGGGAATAAGCAAGACTATCAAGGGTGGTTCAATGCATATGCGAAGTTTTTTAATACAAAAGAAAATCCGGTTAAGACAGCCCGTTCCACGGTCGGTGTTGATAGTTTAGTAAACTCGGATTGGTTGATTGAGATCGAAGCATTTGTCGCATATAAAAAATAAACTTTTATCAATTATTGAACGGGGGTGGATGGTAATGATACAAAATATTGGTGTTCCAGGATTAATTCTCATTTTAATAATAGCACTTGTCATTTTTGGACCGTCTAAACTGCCTGAAATTGGACGGGCATTTGGACGTACACTGAGTGAATTTAAAAGTGCTACAAGAGATTTAGTCGCTGGTGAGGATGAAGGAGAACAGGCAAAGAAAGCAAAGAATTAAATTACATTGGAACAAAGAAGATGTAAACAATTGTTTACATCTTCTTAACGCATGAAGGAAGTGAATCTATGGAAGTAAAAGAGATGCGCCTAATGGATCATTTAGAAGAAGTTCGAAAGCGAATTATTATTATATTAATTTGCTTTTTGCTTTTTCTTTGTGCGGCTTTTGTATTTGTAGAGGATATATATAATTGGATTGTTGATTCAGCAGAGCAAAAACTAACCATTTTGGGACCAAGCGACATTTTATGGATTTATTTTGTGATTGCGGGCTCATTTGCTATTGTTGCAACGACTCCAGTGGCCGTTTTTCAAATATGGAGATTTATTGAGCCAGGGTTGAAACAAGATGAAAAACGAGTCGTCTTTTTTTTCATTCCCGCCCTTTTATTATGTTTTGCCATTGGTTTTTCGTTCGGATATTTTGTGCTTTTTCCGAATGTCCTTTCTTTTCTTGGCACACTGGTGGCTGATCAAATGAATACGATGTATACCGTTGATAAATATTTTAAGTTTTTATTCAATTTAACACTGCCGCTGGGCTTTTTGTTTGAAATGCCGATTGTCATTATGTTCTTAACGAGATTGGGTGTGTTAAACCCAGTTCGATTAGCTAAAACCCGGAAAGTGGCATATGTGGTATTAACGGTAGTTTCGACTTTGGTGACACCTCCAGATTTCGTTTCAGCCATCATTGTTCTGGTCCCGCTGCTTCTTTTATTTGAGTTCAGCATTACTGTTTCTAAGATCATCTATAAAAAGAGGGGAGAAGAATCATTGGAAGCAACAGGGTAATGGATATCTATATAAATGAAAAGTGCCGGGCACTTCCGAATTCGGATAGTGCCTGGCACTTTTAATTGATTTTAAACTGCTCCATAAGTACTTGGAGTTCTTTCGCTAGTTGATCCAGGGAATCTGCATGACTGGCAATTTGCTCCATGGAACTGCTGTTTTGTTGTACTGAGGCAGCCGTTTCTTCGACACCGGCTGCAAATTCTTCAGAAATGGATGAAATATTTTCAATTGACGTATGTACTTCTGCGGTGTTTGTCGTGATATCTGTTAGGTTGATAGAAATAACCTTTATCTTATTTAACATAAGGGAAAGAGAGTGTTTAATTTGCTCAAACGTTTCCCCGGTTGATGTCATCTGATCTGTTCCTGCTTTTACTTGTTCAAAGCTTTGTTGTAAAGAGGTAGTTACTTGCTTGGATTCTTCTTGAATGCTTTCTACAATATTGGTAATATCAACAATGGAATGGGAAACCTGCCCCGCCAGTTTACGAACTTCATCTGCCACAACAGCAAATCCTTTTCCATGTTCACCCGCCCGTGCTGCTTCGATTGCGGCGTTGAGAGCCAAGAGGTTCGTTTGATCTGAAACGCTTTGAATCACTTGAACGAGTTTGGATATCTCTCTTGATTGATCGTCCAACCGTTGAACTTTGAGGACTGAATCTTCTACAAGACTATGAATCTTTTTCATTTGACCAACGGAAGAATCCATTAGGTCTTTTCCGCTTGCTGTTAAGTGAAATACATTATTTGCCGTGGCTGCAACTTCATTCCCGTTTTCATTTGCCTCATGAACCTTTGCTGTAAAATCCTTCATGATTTGCGCTAATTCCAGAGCTGTATGGGCTTGCGATTCTGACCCTGCAGATAGCCCTTGCATCGTTACAGCGACTTGATGGCTTCCTGCTTTGATTTCTTTGGAAGATTGATTAAGTTTTGTACTGCGTCTTTTAATAACAACAGAGACGTCTGCAATTTGTTCAACCATATCTTTTAATCGTTCTTTCATCTCAGTGATTGAACTGCTTAACTGGCCAATTTCATCTTGCCGCTCTTTCCCCTCAAAGGAGGCTGCTAAGTTTCCTTTTGAAAATTCACCCATAAATGAAGTGACCTGTTTTAAAGGGCGGGTAATGCTTCTGCTGAATATGATCACGACAATCATCACCACGATCATAGCAGCAGCTGTAAGAAAAATTGACAAAAGAGTAATCTTACTGCTTAGCTTGTTAAGGAAAGAGACGTCCTGGCTAATGCTAATGAAGCCAATGACTTCTGATTTGGTCGGGTCATACATCGGGATGAACGTTTGGATGGCTTCCTTGCTTTTTGTAGACACCTTTTTCCCCGATTGTAATGTATCAATGAGGGAACGGTCAGCCAAACTTTTGCCGATATTCGTGTTTTCTGAAGAAACGACAATCTTTCCAGTTGAATCATATAAGTCTAGATTAACACCGTGCAGGGTATGTTTTAAATCTTTTAAAAAGCTGTCGTCCACTCCGGTTTGTAAGGTTCCTATGATTTCACTGCCGGATTTAATAGGAACAAAAGCGCGTACAGCCAATCCGCTGCTCCCGAATTCAAACCCTGCGGATTCCTTTCCGTTTAATGCTTGCTGTACAGCTGGTATGTCACTTTTATCGTCTCCAAATTTTTCAGGATTGTGTCCCCTAAAAAAGACGGTGCCTTCAGTCGTTCCCCATTCCAATACTTCAAGTTGATGTTCCTTCTGCAGTCTCTCAAAAACCGGTTGCACCTTTTCGGCCAAACTGCTCTGATTCCCGGCCTTGAAAGCAGTGATAAGCTCTTGGTCAGCAGCATAAATGTTTGAGAGTTCTAATAGTCGTTCGAAAGTAGAATCAAACTTGTTTGTAACGGCGCTTTCAACCGCTTCCTTATTTTCATTCACTAATGATGTAAATCCTTTGGTTGTATTGGTGTAAATCATGCTAGTGGATAAAACCAAGGGCAATATCGAGGTTATTAAAAGAATGATAAGCAGTTTTGTGCTTAAAGACTTTTGGGGGAAGAAGGTAGATTTCTTTCTATTCTTTAACCGATTCATATATCATTTCTCCTCATCTTGATGTAACAACGCGAAGTTCGCTAATATATCTTATTATTCGACAAATATTAATAAAAGTTTAGAAGTTTTGTATAGAAATTGTAGATGTCAGAAAGGATTCAAAGAATTGAGTAAAAAACGTGTAGAATCGAAAGGATAAAAAGTTCTTTCTGGTAACAGATATTTCAGAAGGTATGTATTTGGTGTATACAGAACGTGTGATAACGTTCCGTCCACGTCTCTTTTTGTTTTAGGAGATGTCAAAGGGGATGCTTTTCACTGATTTAAGAGGAAGGCACTCTTTATCTATCCCCCTCTACTTTGAACCCCGCACCGCCTAAACGAATAAGATATGGGCAGGAAGAGGAGACAGATGCTGGATATTGTGTTTGCGATCGGATAGAGGTGACTTGATACTAGTCCTGGTTATCTGCTTGTTTAACGTGCAATAAGACATTGGTTACAAGATAGCTAGATTAGCAAGGCATCATCTCAAAAAAATTCGTTTCTTTACAAAGATTATAACGAAACATATAGGAAGTGATAATCATGCAGCTTTTTTACACCGTTCGTCCCGGAGATACATTGTATCAGATGGCAAGAAGATGGGAACTTCCAGTTGAGTCTCTCATTGCGGCCAACAATTTGAAGCCTCCTTACACAATTCTTGTGGGCCAACAGCTGTCGATTCCACCAGGGGTAAATGTAGTCCGCGTGAAGCCGGGAGATTCAGTTTTTCAGATTTCTCAAATGTATGGAGTGCCATCATCTGTGATCATTGAAGCGAATCAGCTTCATCCCCCATATGTCATTCAGGTTGGCCAATTGTTGAAAGTGTCGCCCGGTGTTCCGTATTATATTGTTCAACCGGAAGATACGTTGTTTGAGATTGCCGGAAGATATAACGTGGTAACGGGAGGGAATAATAATTACGAGCTGATTCGGCAGGTAAACCAACTTCCGTCCTTTAACCTTTTCCCAGGAATGAAGCTCGTGATCCCTTACGCTCCTCCGGGTGATCACGGGCTCATTGCCTATACATCCGACCACGGCGGGTCTTACGATCTTTGGTTGTATAACCCGCGTAATGGAGGGAATGTGCAGTTAACTAACGGATTGGGCGACTCCTTCTCGAAACCAATATGGTCGCCTGACAGCAGTAAAATCGCTTTTGCAGGGAAGAATGGAATTATTTATGTCGTTCAAGTGACGACCGGTTCAATAGCTCGTATAGATCAGTTGGAGGAAGGGGCAGGACTCTATTCTATTTCTTTTCTATAATTGAGCAGATTTAAAAGCTGGCCTGTAAATGTGACTGTATTTATTTCTTTTCCATGTTCATATATATTTCTGCAGTTTTGTTTTTACTGTTTGAGTTGTCCAAGCTCAAGAAACAGCCGGTTTCGGAAGCTTGATATAAGTGCCTGTCATGATTTGAGTTAATGGGATGATGACAGGCACTTTTGATGTGTTAAAATAGGATTAAAAGTGTTCGAAACAATGAGAAATGTGATCTTCTATAAAAGACACTGAAAGGCAGGTGCTATTATGAAGGCAGCCTCACATAATTTAATCACGTTTTTAGAAAGTAATAGTGTTACTTTTTTAGAGTCATGGAGACAACAAGTGATGATTTCCTCCAATGATATACATAAAGAGGAAGTAATGAGTAATGGTGTGCAAATGTTGGAATTGATCCGCAAAAACATCGAGAAGCCATTGAGTGAGGAAGAGATAAGGAAACTGGCCTATAAAGTTGCGCATGAAAGGGTAGAAGCCAATATAAATATTGGAGAGTTTGTATATAATGTGAATTTGGGACGAAGTGAGATTATGAAATGGGTGAATGGTTCGGGTCTTCCCATGGAACAGCTCCAATCCATCATCGAAGATATTAACTTTTTGTTCGATCGGTTTTCTTATCATGCTGTAACAAAGTATACAGAGATAAAGGATGAGCAATTACAAGAAAAAATCTCATTTATTGACCAAACCCATAAAGAACGATTAGCCATTTTGGGACAAATGTCTTCTAGTTTCGTGCACGAGTTCAGAAACCCGCTGACGTCCATTCTTGGTTTTAGCAAGCTTATAAAAAATGAATATCCGGATATTAAATATATGGATATTATCCTTCAGGAATTAAATCAGTTAAATTATCGGATTACACAGTTTCTTCATGTTTCCAAAAAAGAAGTCAATCTTGGTGAAAAGGACAGTCACTCTTTAGAAGAATTGTTTCATGAACTTCTTGAATTCATTTATCCGAGTATGATTGACGGGGATGTCCAAATTTCTTTAAATGTAAAGCCAGATATAAGAATATATGCGAATAAAAATGAAATCAGGCAAGTGTTCCTGAACATCATATTAAATTCAATTGATGCTTTGCAGCAAATCAGACATAATAGAGAAATCAACATTGACTGCCAGGTACTGAGCGAACGAGTCGAAATTAAAATAACGAATAATGGCCCTGCCATTCCGAAAGAAACCATCCACACCATTTTTGAACCGTTTTTTACAACAAAGGAATTAGGGACAGGGATTGGGTTATATGTATGTAAAAAGATTATCGAAAAACATCATGGTGAAATCGGATGTACATCAGATAATCGTTTCACCACTTTTTGTATCACGCTGCCTTTATTATTATAAGGGGATGTTTCATCCTCCCAGCATAAAGTGTGCTTCCGAGAAATAGGAGTGGTGAAGGGGAGGACTGTTTCCGGCAGTCTTTTTCTTTTTGTGTCCGTCACGTTTTAGGTATATTCGAGCAAATCGCTGACATGAAGTCGAAGTGAACTTTCAACCCAAATCGATATGAAGGTACAGTGAAATATATGAGTATGTTCCCCCATGTTATTGCCCATTGTGTCCCTATATAATATAATTAGCCTCAAATATATAAAACTACTAGATCTGACATGGGTCACCATCAATCGTGTCAAATAATCTTTATGCAGAATGTAATTAGTCTGACAGGACAAGGAAAAAGCGGAAAGCATGTCGAAAAAATAAACTGTGTTTGCATGATTATACAAGAGGTTTCTTTTTTCGTTCTCCATCATGACTTTCTGTCTATCTTTCATTTTTTCTGTTAAAATTCAGAAAAGTTAGAATTAAATAAGTGTTTATCCCCTCTATACAGGTGAATTATCGTTAAAAATAGGAATTTTGGCTTTCGTCTAATAATAGGGTTATGGAAAAAAATGCTGTTTTTATCATTATTTGCCTAACGGGTATATACATTTAATCTGTCCATGTTTATTTAAAGGGGTTGAAAGAAGGCTGTATGAAATTTACAACAAAGCTTTACACAGGGTTAGGCTCCATATTAGTTTTAGCCCTTATTTTATTGGTGCTATTAATGAATATGCTCAACCAACAAACAGTGAAAGTGAATCTGGTCGTTAAGGAATTAGCAGAGAGGGTCAGGATGGCTTCCACCATTCAGTACGAAATGATTAATCTGGACAGAGAATTGAAAGAGCTTACGTCTAACCCTCCCGATGATCTCGCTCAAGCCATTAACAACAACATCGAACAATCTAAGTTAAATATTAAGACGGCAGTGGAATCTCTTGAGAAGGCGGATACAAGGGAGAAGTCACAGGAACTCATTCAAAAATTCAAGACTCTTTACGACATACACGATAATATGTCCCAAGAGATTATAACGCTTCAAAAAACAGGAAAGAATGAAGAATTTGAAAAGCTGTTTTGGTACGATATGAAACAAAATCAAGAACGAATTCGGCAAATTGCAGGTTTACTGTATACATTGCAGGACCAGCGGATGAAAGACGAGCTTTATCGAAGCCGTGACACGCATAGTCTGGCTGTTAAGATGACTTACACGTATGCCACCATTGCGCTTTTCATTGGGTTAATCATTGCTGTGACACTAATCAGGAACATGACAAGGAATCTTAATCGGGTAGCTACCGTGATGACGCAGGTTTCCTCAAGTAAGAGCGACCATTTGCCGCGCATTGAAGTCACTTCCAAAGATGAAATCGGTGCTATTGCGGAAGCTTTTAACGGAATGGCCCACTCTCTCGAAGAACATGCAAAGCAGGAGAAAGAGTTAAAAGAAAAGGCAGAGGAGCATGGCTGGCTGAAGTCCAAAATTGCCGAGATTGCCATCATTTCTCCAGGGGTAGAAGATTTACAGACATTGGTTCAATTGCTTATCAAAAAGCTGACGCCAATGGTAGGAGCCCAATACGGCATTTTCTACATCAAGGAGGGAGAAGGCAACCAGCGGCGTTTAGAAAAGCTGGCCTCCTATGCTGCGTACCATCATCAAGGCGGATTTGATCGTTTTCGTTTTGGAGAAGGGCTCGTGGGGCAATGTGCAGCAGACCAGAAACCAATTGTGCTTACTCCAATTCCGGATGATTATTATGTGAAGATTGCTTCTGGGACCGGCATGGCAACTCCGAACTACATTATTATGCTGCCGGTCATGTTTGAAGAAGAGGTGTTAGGTGTCATTGAATTAGCTTGTTTTGAAGCGTTTACTCCTCTTCAGGAAATACTGCTTCATGAAGTCATGAGTCATATTGGGATTGCGATTAATAGTATGATCAACCACATGAAGGTGGAAAAGCTGCTGCAAGAATCACAGGCTTTAACGGAAGAACTGCAAAGTCAATCCGAAGAACTGCAGTTGCAGCAGGAGGAATTAAGAACGGTTAATGAAAAGTTGGAAGAGCAATATGAAAACTCTGAACAGAAAAAGCGGGAACTAGAAAAACTCAGTTTGACACTTGAGGAAAAAGCGCAGCAGCTCGAACTCAGTTCCCAATACAAATCAGAATTTTTAGCGAATATGTCCCATGAACTTCGAACGCCGCTCAATAGCCTATTAATTCTCGCCCAAATGCTTGCTGAGAACGGTGAGGGAAATTTGACTCCGAAACAAGTGGAGTATGTTCGTACGATTTATTCATCCGGCAACGATCTCTTGCACTTGATCAACGACGTGTTAGACTTGGCGAAAGTAGAGTCAGGAAAAATAGACATCGTTCCGGGAGAAGTGAAACTTTCGAATGTAGAAGGCTTTGTAAAAAGAAACTTTTCCCATCTTGTGCGGCAAAAAGGACTTCAGCTCAACATTCAGCTTGATTCTGATTTACCAAAGACTTTCTATACGGATGTACATCGTCTGGAGCAAATTTTAAAAAATTTATTATCCAATGCCCTTAAATTTACGGAAGAGGGAAGTGTATCCTTATTTGTTCGCAAAGCGGACAAGGAAGAAGTAGATGGACGAGTCTTTGGAGACCAAACGGCACCGGTGCTGGCTTTTTCGGTTGTGGATACCGGTATTGGGATTTCGCCGGAAAAACAGAAGATGATTTTTGAAGCTTTTAAACAGGCAGATGGCACGACGAGCCGTAAATATGGCGGCACAGGATTAGGTCTTTCAATCAGCCGGGAGTTGGCTGAACTGCTGGGCGGATTTATTGAGGTTCATAGTGAAGAAGGAGCAGGAAGCTCGTTTATTCTTTATTTACCAAGCTATCAGTCTAACGGTAAAGTAGAAGTATTATCCTCGAAGTTAGAAGTAGCGGCAGCATACATGGAAGAAAAAAGCTTCTCAGAGGAGCTCGTTGAGGCGGTTCAACAGCCGGATGAAGAACGGGGTCTTGAACCTCATGGAAAAGCCTTGCTTAAAGGTAAGAAGGTTCTTCTTGTAGATGATGATATGCGTAATATATTCGCCTTGACGACAGCGCTTGAGGAATGCGGAATTGAAGTTCTCTTTGCAGAAAATGGCAGGGAAGGGATTGAAGCACTTCAGGGAAATCAGGATATCGACCTTGTGTTAATGGATATCATGATGCCTGAAATGGATGGACTTGAAGCGATTCAGGCCATTCGAAAGATGACTCCGTTTCAAACGTTGCCTATCATTGCACTGACCGCAAAGGCGATGAAACAAAACAAGAAACAATGTTTAGAGGCAGGTGCCTCGGATTATATAAGCAAACCAATCAATTTAGATCAACTATTCTCGCTCATGCAAGTATGGTTGTATAGATAGGTGGGAAAAGCCATTACAGATTCAGTCGGTATCATAAGAAAAAATGAAGATGCAGAGTTAGAAAAAATTGAAATCGGGTTATTGCTGGAAGGTATTTACCGATATTACGACCTTGATTTCAGAAACTATGCTTACCCATTTGTTCAACGGAGAATTTGGCATCGCATTCATGCTGAAAAGTTAAAAAGTATATCCGGCTTACAGGAAAGGGTTTTTCATGATCATGCCATCATGAAAAAACTGTTTGCCGATTTCTCTATTAATGTCACAGAGATGTTTCGTGATCCCTCCTTTTTTCTATCATTTCGAAACAAAGTCATTCCGCTTGTTAAGGACTATCCGTATATTCGGATTTGGCATGTTGGCTGCGCTTCCGGAGAAGAAGTCTATTCAATGGCTATTCTTTTACAGGAGGAGGGGCTATACGATAAAGCAAGAATTTATGCAACGGATATTAATCCGGGTATTCTGGAAAAAGCGAAGCAAGGTGTTTTTCCGCTGGACCGCATGCAATCATATACCAAAAATTATTTTCAGGCTGGCGGGAAAAGGGCTTTTTCTGAGTATTACACGACAAAACAGGAAGAAGTCGTCTTTCATCCGTTTTTAAGTGAAAATATCGTGTTTGCCCAGCATAATTTGGCAACCGATCATACATTCAATGAATTTCATATCATCATTTGCCGAAATGTCATGATTTACTTCAATAAAAGCTTACAAAATCATGTACACGGGTTGTTATATGAAAGTCTTAGCTTACAGGGGTTTCTTGGGTTAGGTAAAAGAGAGGGGGTTCGGTTTACAAGTAATGCAGACTACTATGAAGAGTTCGATTCAGACGAAAGGCTATACCGTAAACGCAAATAATCATATAAAACAACAAAAAGTCAATATTTTAATGGTGGATGACCGCCCGGAGAATTTGCTGGCTTTGGAAGCGGTCCTTATGTCTCCCCACTATCATTTGGTCAGTGCGAATTCTGGAGAAGAAGCATTGAAATGTGTATTGAAAGAAGATTTTGCTGTCATCTTATTGGATGTGCAAATGCCGGGAATGAACGGTTTTGAAACAGCGAAGCTTATTAAGGCAAGAGAAAGATCAAAAAATATTCCTATCATTTTTATTACGGCCATCAGTCAGGACATGGAACATGTGCTTCACGGTTACTCGGTGGGGGCTATCGATTATATATTCAAACCGTTCCATCCAGATACGTTGAAACGGAAAATCGAACAGTTTGTCAAGATTCATCAAAATCATGAGCAGCTACTGACTAAAAGTGAGCGGGAACGAACGCTTGAGCTTGAAAAAATAAACAGAAAACTAAGCAGGACGACCTTGAATTTGCGTAAGACGGAAGCATTAAACAAGGTCATCAGCGAAACATTGATGGATACGATTATTACGTTTGATGCAGAGGGCTATATTTTATCTGTTAACCCTGCAGTAGAGCAAATGTTTGGCTATATCCCGCATGATTTGCTGGATCAGCATGTGACCGCTTTGCTTCCCGCCGTGGAGGAAGATGGGACAATCACCTCTAAGGGGATGGTGATTGAAACACTTGCTTTGCGTAAAGACAACAGCTCTTTTCCTGCGGATATCCAAATTGGGGAAGCGACGATTGAGAACCATCAAATCTTTGTTTGTTCCATTCGAGATGTAACAGAACGTAAACAGATGGAGAAAGTGCAAAAACAGCAATTCAATCATTTAGAAATGCTGGTGGAAGAACGAACGCTCGAACTTTCGACTGCCAATGCGATGCTTAAAAAGGAAGTGGAAGAACGAAGAAAAATAGCGGAAAACCTTCTCGTATCCGAGGAACGTTTTCGAAAAGTGTTCGAGTCCAGTCCTTGTTCGCTCGCCATTCGTTCTGCAAAGGATGGAAGATATATTGATGTCAACTCAAGCTGGCTGAAGCATACGGGTTATCATTATGATGAGGTAAAAGGTGAAGCAGCCGACATCGTCCAGCTCGTCTCCAATTCTCATCGAGGAAAATCCTATATTCGTATTCTTGAACTTGACAGACCGGTTCGTAATGAGAAAATTCGTTATATAACAAAAGAGGGAGAAAAGAGGGACGCTTTACTGTCAACGGAATTCATTCATATTCAAGATGAAGCATGTTTCCTTATTGCCATGACCGATATTACGGAACAAGTCCTGTTAGAGAAGGAGATATCCCGGCTGGACCGTTTGAATTTAATCGGGGAGATGGCAGCTGGAATTGCACATGAAATTCGAAATCCGATGACGACCGTTCGCGGCTTTTTACAAATGGGGAAGCATAGCGGCAGTGATTTATCGCCTGAGCATATTGATTTAATGATGGAAGAACTTGACAGGGCGAACAGCATTATTAAAGAGTTTTTGAATTTAGCAAAAAATAAGACAAGCGATAAGACGAAACAGGAGCTTAATGGTATTATCGAAGCGTTATTTCCACTCATTCAAGCAGAAGCCCTCCTTTCGGATAAACGTGTTTTGCTGGATTTAGGCACATGCCCTGAATTGTGTTTAGATGAAAAAGAAATCCGCCAACTTGTGTTGAACCTTTCTTTAAATGGTCTCGAGGCTATGTCTTACGGGGGAACCCTTACGATTAAGACATATGCGGAAGAGACAGGGGTTGTGCTGGAGATAGAAGATCAAGGTGGAGGAATTAATCCGGATTTACTGGATAAAATTGGAACCCCTTTCTTCACGACAAAAGAGAATGGAACCGGGCTGGGTTTAGCCATTTGCTATAGTGTAGCTGACCGCCACGATGCGGTCATCAAAGTGAAAACAAATCAGCAAGGAACAGTCTTTTCCATCCATTTCAAATGCTAATTCTTTTGGAAATGGGTAAGAGGAGGTGGCCAATGGTGAAAAAGAACCCGCACTTCCTGCTTATAAGCAGCGGATTGTTTGCACTTATTATATTAATAGGAATTGTCGCTGTATTTCCTAAGGAAGAGGATAAGCCTAAGGTGGCTGTTGTTTTGAAAACAGGAAGTGCGCAATATTGGAAAATGGTTGAAATAGGAGCAAGAAAAGCGTTTCAGGACTTTGGGATAGACGGGGAAATTATAGCCGCTCCTTATAAATACAATGGATACGAACAACAACAGTTAAATATGTTGAAACAGGCTTTGGGCAAAAATCCGGATGCTCTTATTGTCGCACCGAATGCATCATCGGCTATACCGATACTGGAGGAATATACGAAAAAGAATATTCCTGTGCTTATGGTCGATACGGACATTGGCTGGAGTAAACAAACGGCTTTTGTTGGCACAGATAGCTACGTATTGGGGGGGAAATCTGCTGAGCTGCTGATTTCGAGGCTGCAGTCCGGGGACAAGGTCGTCATTTTGGGAGGGAACAAACATGACCCAGTGATGATTGAACGGATAAAGGGTGCCAAAGAGGCGTTCAAAGCAGCCGGCATCGAGGTTTTAGTTGAACAGCATGATATTGGAGGAGTCAATTCTTCCCAGTTGGCAATGGAAGTCATTTTAAGAACGACACCTGATATTGACGGAGTATTTGCGAGTAATGATGAAATGGCTTTAGGAGCATTAAAGGTGATAGAAGAAAAAGAGATGCAAATTCCCGTTACGGGAACCGATGGTATTATGGATATGCTAGAATTGGTTAAAAAAGGAAAAATGGATGCTGCGATCGCCCAAAATACGTATGATATGGGATACATAAGTGTTGAACAGGCATTGAAAGCAATAGAGAACAAAACCGTTGAAAAAAAGGTCGACGTCGGTATCGACATTATCACGGAAGAGAATGTACAAGAGAGAATGGATTTTTGGGGGAAAATCTTGAACAGACCGTAATGGAAATGATATAAGAAGTGCCTGCTCCGTTGGTGGTAGCAGGCACTTTTTATTCGCTTTAAAATGCTGATGATTAGTATTTGTGACCTGAAAAATGGTTTTTTATTAAGAGTGAAATTTATTTTGAGTGCGTTCGATTGCTTCTGTTAATAGCGGTGCTATGGAAAGAACCTTAATTTTTTCTCCATAGTTTGTTTCAGGCAGTGCGATTGTATTGGTTACAACCAATTCTTTAATGATAGAACGGGCAATTTTTTCAATGGAAGAACCGGAAAGAACAGCGTGTGTGAAGCAGCCGTATACTTCTTTTACCCCGTGTTCGATTAAAACATTTGTGGTAAGAAGCAGATTTTCACCTGTATCGACCATATCATCAATGATAATCGCTGTTTTCCCTTCCACATCACCGATAACGTTAACTGTTTTCGGCTCCTCCGGATTAAAGGTACGTCGGTCCATAAACGCGATCGGCACATCGAGAAAACTGGCCATTTTTCTTGCGCGAAGCGCCCCGCTGTTATCTGGAGCTACTACGACAACATCTGAGAGGTTCTTTTCTTTGAAATAAGCGGATAATGTTTGGATTCCTGATAGCTGATCAACGGGGATATCGAAAAATCCTTCAATTGAAGACGAATGCAAGTCAATGGTGATGACTCTCGTTGCTCCTGCAGTTTCTAGTAGATCCGCTATTAATTTCGCGGTAATAGGCTGTCTGGCACCCAACTTTCGGTCTTGCCTGGCGTAACCATAGTATGGAAGTACTACATTAATTGTGTTAGCGGATGCTCTTTTTAAGGCATCGATCATAATCAAAAGTTCCATCATATACTCATTGCCTGAACGAGCAATAGACTGTACCAAATATGTATCACAGCCGCGAATGCTTTCTTCGATATTCATTTGAATTTCTCCGTCACTGAACCGTTTGATTGAATTTGTGCTCATTTTGATTCCAAGCAAATCCGCAATCTCTTGTGCAAGTTCAGGATTGGAGTTCAATGCGAAAACTTTTATATTTGAATCTCGGTCTTTCATTATATCTACCACCTCTTTATTAATTTTATCCTATTTAAAGTTCTTTAACTATAATCATACACGTCTTCCGATATTTTGACAGCCTTTTCCTCACATTGAGATGAAAAATTGACAAAGAAAATGCCTCCTGCATGTTATCGAAGGATCGATACGGTGCAGGAGGCATTTACTATCTTAATAAATTTTCCAATTCTGCCATGTCGATATGAAAAACCGTCCTTGGACGTCCTTTGCCGCTTGGATGCTCAAGCCCTTCAATCCGGGCAATACCTTTTTCATGTAAATCTTTTAGCACCCTTGTTGCATGTCGGATCGTCGTGTTTAATCCGGCGCTTACATCGCGTGAGGTGACGACCTTCATGTTTGTTCCTTTTAGCCATGAATGCAGCTTCCATAACAGCGGGAGGTTATGGTTTTGGACGAAAACCGGCAGGGATGGAGAAGGATATTCTCCCGCTAGAGAAAACGGACCGCTTATTCTTTGATCATCATCAAGGAGGTAGGCAGAATGATAGGTTTCCCCATCAGCGTACTTCATTGCTTTTTCCGCATTGTGCCTCGCTTTGTCCACATTTTGTCCGTAACCGATTCCTAGTGCCAGGACTCTTGAACGAGCGGTTGATTGAAATATGGAAAAATCGGCGAAATGATCGGTAACGCGTTCGACGATTCCACGGGTCGTGTAGATCGTCAGCAATTGTCCGCTGAGCGCACTGGAGCCTGAGAACAGGCCGCTTATATCGCTTGAATACCGTAAGAGCTCATTTGTCTCAGCCTTTTCGCATTTCAGAAGCAAAACAGCGCTTTGCGTTTCGTGGCTGTTTCTTTTCAAACAAAGCAAAAGCGCTTGCTGAATCGACTCGCGGATAACTTGCTTCGTATGCTTGATCAAATATACCGGAGCATTTATTTCTTTCAGTTTTTGATATACCGAATTGGCACATGTGGCGATAATCTGGGTTTTTTTATTTTTCCATAAGAAAACATGTTTCTCGTAAAACGCATCTCTATCCCATTTTTCTTTTGGCTCCTGCAAGTGGAAAGGAATATGGGAAATTCCCATTTCTTCTCTCGTTTCCTTGAGATGCTGCTTGTGGATGCCGTCAAAGCTAATGATAGGAAAAAAGTGATAGGTCATATAAATATCAAGCATGGCTTTATAAATATCGGTTCCTTCAAACGGAATCACATAGGATAAATGAGCATCTGTTAACATTTTCTTGCAAGAATAATAGGGAGCTAATCCGCTGAACATGTAAATATCAAGGTGAGGTGCTTGTTGGATAAGTTTGGGTGCATTATATTCCGATTCGTAAATGAGCGGAACGGCCTCCAGCTCGTGAAACTCCGAAACGACCTCGCTTATGTCTTTTACTAAAACCTGTGGTCCGATAATGCCGATTTTATACTTCATGTTTTTCACCTTTCATGTAAAATTTGTTCCAGTTATCTATCCCGCTTCAGCGGAAAGGTGAGCCTCTGTCTTAAAGCATAATGAGAGGATGGTTTTCCTTTATTATATCAAAAATGTAATGTCTCTTTTTTGTCTTTATTTTAAATATCTTCAATGAAAATAATTTTAAATATTTAGAAAATTTCAATTGACATTCTCTTTAAAAGTCATTAATTTAAATATTAGACAACGAAATAGTGATTCCTTCAAGGGATGAAAAAGTTGTCTTTAAATAGTCTTTAAATTAAGTGAAAGAGAAGGGAGGCTAACATGAGACACGCAAAAATTTCAGTTTGCTAGATGAAAGCCGCTCCTGTGGGCAGCTTTCAAGAATTTGAGAGGCATGTATGGTCATTGATGAAGGAAGTGCCGCATGACTCCGATTATGTAGTATTTCCGGAATTATGTTCCATGGATCGCGAACGGCGTGGTTACCGAAGCGGAACAAAACAAACAGATTGTCATAACTGGTTCTGTTCATCTCGACATTTTGCATGAAAACAGGCGAAACGGTTTGCTACTACATACAGAGATCGTCAGCGCAGAAAAAACCTCTATATGCACTATGCTCCCTATGAATTACATGAAAATGGTTAGTTTACTCAAAACACTTCCATTCGATTCTATCAAACTCGCGCGGCATCATTCATACCATTCACGCATCCTGCGTTTTCTCGACACAACTATTAGAACTATTCAAAAATACATCACGCTTTTGATAAAAAATTAACCTATATTTGAAAAGGCGGTGTTCGTTTGAAACATATTAAATGGCTGCTGTTGGTCCCTTTTATTGGAATGCTGGGGTTTCTTCCTCTGGCCAATCGAATTGAACCTTACGTATTCGGTTTGCCGTTCCTGCTTTTCTGGATCGTTCTGTGGATTTTGCTTTCTTTCGTTATTTTGGCTGTTGTCTATAAATTGGATCCAGATAACAAGGAGGGGGGAGTAGAATGAACATTTCTTTACTGATTATGCTTCTGTTTTTATTACTTTCGCTTTATCTCGGTGTAAGGGCAAGAAAAGGAAAACAGATGAGCATGGAGGAATGGGCCGTCGGGGGCCGGAATTTCGGGACGATTTTCATTTTCCTGCTGATTGCTGGAGAAGTGTACACGACCTTTACCTTTCTCGGGGGCAGCGGCTGGGCGTATTCAAAAGGATCGGCTGCTTATTATGTAATCGCATACATTACACTTGCCTATGTTTTCGCTTATTGGCTTTCACCGAAAATTTGGAGCTACGCCACAAAGAATAATTTAATATCGCAAGGTGATTTTTATGAATCCAAATATAAGAGCCCTTATTTGGGAGTCCTCGTCTCGGTGGTCGGTGCCATTGCGATGGTTCCGTATATTGTTTTGCAGTACAAGGGGCTTGGCATCATTGTTTCCCAAGCTTCCTATCAAACGATTTCACCGGCGGCGGCGAGCTGCATTGGAGCGCTCGTGGTCACGATTTACGTTCTGATCTCTGGCATTCACGGCTCGGCATGGACAGCTGTCGTCAAAGACTTTTTAATTTTGGTTGTCGTCATTTTTATCGGCATCTACCTCCCTTTCCATTATTTTGGGGGTGTTCAACCGATGTTTGAGGCCGTCCAGCAGACGAATCCTCAAATGCTGATACTGGCTGATGAAGGCTTGAGTGTTTCATGGTTCATTTCGACCGTCTTAATGACTTCCATGGGCTTTTACGTTTTACCCACTACTTTCGCTGTCGTTTTAACTGCAAAAGGAGAAAAGCAGCTTCGGAAAAATACAATGACCTTAAGTTTGTACACGTTATTATTGCTGTTCGTTTTTTTTGTCGGCTTTACGGCTTTCATGCAAATTCCGGGATTACAGGGACCGGAGGGGGACCTCTCTTTATTGAAACTTTCTGTTCAAACATTTGATCCATGGTTTATCGGCATTATCGGTGCAGCGGGACTGTTAACGGCACTCGTCCCTGCGTCTGTTATGCTGATGTCCTCATCGACGGGTCTGGCGCGTAATTTGTATAAGGTGTTTGTACCTGGTGCGACAGAAAGGCAAGTATCGGTCGCTTCTAAACTGTTTCTCATTTTATTGTCGGGCATATCGTTTTACTTTGCGCTCACCGGCGGAGAAGCGCTCGCCTTATTGAATATTATGTCATACAGTCTTGTCATTCAAATCGCTCCATCTTTATTCCTGAGCTTCATGAAAAACAACTTTGTGACGAAATACGGGGCGTTCGCCGGGATTGTAGCGGGTGAAGTTATGGTCATCTACATCAATATGACGGGTACGACCATGAGTACATTGCTGCCTGCTGCTCCGCAGTTTATCAAAGATATCAATACTGGTTTTGTAGCTGTACTGGTCAATATCATCGTTATGAGTATTGTAAGCGTTATCACAAGCCGCGCCGTTGTGAACAGAAAAGAAGTAAACCAGCTGGAAACGTAAGATGAAACAGGCTCCTCGTTTTGGATGTGTAGAAGAGTTCATATTCTCGATCGCCAAACGAACCTGGGAACTTTTCTGCGGATCATTTAATTTGTAAGATGCCATAGAGGGAAAGCACCTTGATCAGCCCTGACAAGTGCTGATCAAGGTGCCGGGTGTTGGAGCGGGGCATTTCTGTTAAGCCAAAATTTTTATATTCTCCCACAAAAAACGCAAGGGGAGAGAAGGAGGAAAACATGACAATCGCAGATCTAGTATTTTTGAATGGTGAGGTAGTCACGGTCGACGAGCGCAATACGATAGCAGAAGCGGTTGCGGTGGAAGGAAACCGCATTAAAGCGGTCGGAACGAATGAGGAGGTGAAAGTATTTATCGGAGAAAAAACAAAAGTAATTGACCTGGAAGGAAAAAGCCTTCTTCCGGGCTTTATCGATTCACATTTGCATTTGACGATGTACGGGGTGAATCAGCAGGCCGTCAATTGTAAAGCGGATCATATCAAGTCGCTTGAAGACATTTTATCGGATCTTCGGGACAAAGCGAAGGAAACTCCAAAAGGCCAGTGGGTGAGGGCCTGGGGATTCAATGAGACGAAAATCAAGGAAAAACGTTACCCGACGAAAGAGGAGCTTGACCACATTTCAAGCGAGCATCCGATCCTCATTCTCCGGACTTGCGGGCATATTTCGATCGTCAACAGCAAAGCGCTGGAGATCGCAAAGATTGACCGGACTACCCCTGATCCCGAAGGCGGGTTCATCGAACGCGATGTCGATGGGAACACGACGGGAAGGCTTGTCGAGACGGCCAACATGGCAATGAATGAAATCGCGAGTTATACAGAAGAAGAGTTGCGAAAAGGCATGAAAACGGCCTCCGACCATTTTATCTCCTCCGGCATAACAAGCGTGCATGATGCAGGCGTATTAGATACGGATAATTTCCGCATCATGCAGCAGGCGGTCCAGGCCAAGGACATCCGCGTTAGGGTGTATGCGGTGATTTGCACGCTGAACGACTCTGCCCGTTTTGTAGACAATATAATGAGCGCGGGAATTGTGACAGGTCTTGGTGATGAGTTCTTTAAAATAGGGCCGGCAAAAGTATTTACAGATGGAAGCAGCACGGGACCGACCATTGCTACGCGTCAGCCATACACAAGCGATTCCAAAAATTTCGGAATCCTTTATTACTCGCAGGAGGAGCTTGACCGCATTTTAGGGGAAGCGCACAAAAAAGGATATCAAATCACGGCGCACGCTCAGGGGGATCGGGCCATCGAAATGGTTTTGAACTGCATTGAAAAAGCACTTGATGAACAACCGCGGAAAAATCACCGTCACCGAATCGAGCATGCTGGGATTGCTTCTGCGGATCTGCAGGAAAGAATGAAAAAACTGGGTGTGATTCCTATCCCTAATCCGCCGTTTTTCTACGAATTCGGCGAAAGCTATGTGAAAAATTACGGCAGCCGCGTTAATGAGATGTACCCGCTGAGGGATTATATCGACAATGGAATCATAGCCGCTGCCGGATCGGACTGCCCGGTGACGCACTATGATCCGCTGTTCGGAATCCATGTTGCGGTGAATCGGAAAACCGCATCGGGCCAGCTCGTTGGCGGCCGCCAGCGGGTCGGGGTGGTGGAAGCGATCCGCGCCTATACATGGAACGGGGCATATGCGAGTTTTGAAGAAGACATGAAAGGAAGCATTGAGAAAGGAAAGCTCGCCGATCTTGTGATATTGGATTCCAGTATCTTATCAGCCGATCCAGAAAACATAAAGGACTTGTCCGTACACATGACAATCATAGACGGTGAAGTGGTATTCCAGAAGCAGTCACGCCCTGTGTCTTCCTCTAAAGGATAACAGGTCACCAAAAAGCCGGAGCGGGCTCGGACAGAAGGTCAGATTCAACCATCAGGGGTGAAAAGGTTCCCCCTGATGGAAGTCTCTTAATCAAAGATAAAGGAGGAACGAAAATGAGAGAAACGGCAGCATCCGAACGATTAACAAGAGATAAACAGGAAGTGATTTCCCTTACGCAGAAACTGGTGAGAATCCCAAGTGTGTATAAGCTGAACGATCCCGATGGAAACGAGCAGAAGGTGGCATTATTTATGACGGGTTATTTGCGGCAAATGGGGGTGGACGTGCATGTAGAAGAAGTGGTGCCGGGAAGGCCGAATGTCATCGGGATTTTGGACTCAGGGAAGCCGGGGAAAACGCTGTTGTTTGAAGGGCATACAGATGTGGTGACAGAAGGCGACCTGTCTTCGTGGAAATATCCGCCGTTTAGCGGGGAGATTGTGGATGGAAGGATGTATGGAAGAGGAACGAACGATACGAAAGGAAATTTAGCTGCCGCCGTTACGGCCGTCCATTCCATCATTAAAGACAGAGAAGTCTTCCGGGGGAAAATTATTTTGTGCATTCCATGTGATGAAGAAGGATTGATGATTGGAATCAAACATTTCATTAAACGCGGCTGGGCTGAAGGCGTGGACGGCGCTATCATATGTGAGCCGGGGGAAAACAATTTATGCATCACTCAAAAAGGGGCGATGCGGGTCATCGTCAAAACGTTTGGAAAAATGGCGCATGGGGCCATGCCTTTATCTGGAATTAATCCGAATACAAGAATGGCAAAAATCATCGTAGAGCTGGAGAAGCTGGAAAATGCGGAAAAAGAGCGTCTGGGCAAGCATCCTTACCTCGGCTGGCCAAGTATTACCCCGACCATCTTAAGGGCTCCGGTGGAGGGGGAACCCCAGATTAATGTCATGCCTGATCAATGCATGACAACGCTCGATATCCGAACGGTTCCAGGGCAAGATCACGGGGTGCTGCTTGAACAAATTCAAGACATTTTTGCGAATCTCAAAAAAACGGATCCTGATTTCCGGGCAGAGGCCGAACTGATCGAAGACCGCCCATGGACGAAAACGGATCGAAACGATCCCGTTGTCCGGGCGGTCGATAAAGCTTACCGGGATGTTACAGGAAAAGAGCCGATCTATTACGGAGTTCCAGGGGCAACGGATGGGACATTTCTTCACCTGGCAGGCGTTCCGATTATTACGATCGGCGCAGGAGACCGGGAAATCCCTCACCATATCAATGAATATATCGATTTGGATGAGCTGGCGGAAGTAACGGAAATTTATCGATCAGCTGCCCTTGCTTTCTTGAATGGATGATGAGGAATGAGCATGACTGTATTGAAGGATTATCTTGGAACAGCAAGTTGATTCAAGAAGAGATTTTTGGTCCCGTCCTTGTTGTAAGCAAGTTTGAAAATGAGGAAGAAGCGATTGAGCTTGCTAACTGTACGGAATTCGGCCTTGTCGCCGGTGTGTGGACGAAAGATATACAGCGCGCCCATACGATGGCAAAGCGTTTTAAAGCCGGTCAAGTTTTCATCAACAATTATGGTGCCGGAGGAGGGGTTCAGATGCCTTTCGGCGGCTATAAAAAAAGCGGCATCGGCCGTGAAAAGGGATTGGAGGCACTGCGAAACTACACTCAATTGAAAAATATTGCTTTAAAGCTCTAGAAGACTTTTGTTGTGCTCCCCTTTTTCACGAGTAGAAAGGGGAGTTTTATTGTTCTTGCAACATCAGTTTTTCTAATCTTTGTTCGAAATTTTTTGGAGTCTCAGATTGAATAGCCTATAGGTGATTTTTTAAAAAAGTACATAATCGATGGAAGTAAAAAGGTTTTTAGGATGGAATTCAATAAATGGAGTGTGTGTCATTCCGTTATTCGTCAAATCAACAAAATCCAGGTGGGGGAGAGGGGTTTTTTGTAAAATGTAATGTAGTTGTAATATAATCGATGCTTTTTAACCGTTAACTCATGGTATAATTTTGGAGGGAAAAAGAGTTGTATCTATTTTCCTATTTTGCCAGAAATGACTTTCAAATGTTTAATCGATGCTTATTTTTCATTTATTGATTACATCACATATAGATTCACGGTTTGACCGGGAGAGGAAATTGGAGGATATAATATAGTGTTGAAACGGAAGATGGTAGTATTAAATACAACAATGATGCTTGGATTGGGAAGTTTGTTTACGGGTCCGGCTGCCTTTGCTGAATCGATTCATGAGATGAAAATGAAAAAAGAGGCCATTCAACAACAGCGCATAGAGGCACAGTCACGTATACAACTTGCGGAAAAGGAAGTTGTCCGTCTTCAAGAGGAACAAAGGAAAATGTTTGAGCAAATTAAGCGCCTTGATTTAGCATTTAATGAAAATCAGATAAAAGTTCAAGAAACGCAGGAAGAAATTACAAAAAGATCAGCTGAAATTAAAGAGCTGGAAAGTGAGATTGCGATATTAAAAGAACAGTTTGAAAAGCGTCATGAATTATTAAGAGAACGCGTACGCTCTTTTCAAGAAAGCGGCGGGAAAGTTAATTACCTGGAAGTATTGCTTGGCTCTTCAACCTTTGGAGACTTTATTGAACGGGCGGTTGCTGTGAGCACCATCGCAAAAGCCGACCAGGATATACTGGAACAAACGCAGGAAGACCAACAGAAATTAGAAGAGAAGCAAGCAATTGTCCAGAAAAAGTTAGCCGATTTACAAGGCTTGAAAACAGAACTTGACGGTATGATGGCCCAATTAAAGGAACAGAAAGCCCAAAAGGATGCGTTAATCGAAGAGTTGGAAGCGAAGGAAAAAGAAAATGCAAGCTTAAAGGCTGAGCTGCAGAAAAAAGACGGAAGTTTGGCTCTGCAAGAGTCTTCCATCCAGCAAGATATTATAGAGAAACTAAAGCGGAGCGGAGAATTGGAGGCAGCAAGAAGACAAGCAGCCATGAAAGAAACATATTCAGATGAAGCTACAGTTCCTGTAAGCAGCAATATTCGGGATGTCGTGACGGTCGGTAATAAGTGGATCGGGAATTCTGCTTATGTGTTTGGCGGCGGCCGAAATCAATACGATATAGCCAATGGATTATTTGATTGTTCTGCGTTTGTGCACTGGGCCTTTTCACAAGTAGGGATTAAACTAGGATCGGTTGGCTCCGTCAGTACGGAAAGTTTAAAGCGAATGGGAACACAAGTGCCGGTAAGCCAAATGCAGCCGGGAGATCTCGTATTCTTTGATACTTATAAAAAAGATGGACATGTTGCAATCTATGTAGGTAATGGTAAATTCATAGGATCGCAAAGTTCAACGGGTGTCGCGGTTGCGGACATGTCCCACGGCTACTGGAAGCAGAAATTCAACGGCCGCGTTAAACGGCTTTCATGACAAAATGGTCCTGGCCCACAAGTTTCTCATCGAATGAAACAGTTTATAAAGGAAATCTTGTTAAAAAGGCAGACTCTAAACCCAATGGGGTGTTGGAGTTTGCTTTTTTTAATCTCTCTTTTTCGGGTAATACTTATTTTTTCCTATTTTGGCTCATAATAAAGAAGGATCAAAAAGAATAGAGCCATTGAAAAAGGAGTAGACATCATGGGCGCAATTGAACGAAGCGGTTATCGGTTTGAACCTGAGTTTAGTGTTATTAATCAAAATGGAGCAGTTCATGTATATCAAAATGGGGAGTTCATAGAGGAAATTACATTTACATTTTCGGGAGAGTTTCCAGAACATGACCAAATCGAAGAGCTTGTTGATAAGTATTGTCAACAACATCATTTATAAATGGGAATCGTCTATTATTTTCTGGTGGTTCTATTTCAAACATTTTTATATCGAACACGGTTGGTTCGAAAGAAGTTTTGGGACCATTTTTCTTCCTATTCATTTCGCTGTGCTCTCATGGGGTGAATACATATATTCTCTGCTTTTAAGGCTTCGCAAACATTAATCGTTATCGATATCAGCGAAAAAACAATTCCAAATAACTCTGTTCGTACGATAGACCTGCTATTCAATCCGTGTAGGGTGAGGCTATCGTATGATCAGAGTTTCTTTTATAGATAAATATATCGAATTTTCGGCCTATTTAAAGGTTTTTGGATAAGTTTGTCAAATTTATTTAATAGATTTGGTAAAAATCAGGAAGGGCTTGAGAAACAACTAGTACTTCGTGCCCTATTCTTATAAGGGGGAATCGTTGATGTTGAAACAGAAATTCACAAAGAAGGTACTGATACCTTTAGCCGCATGCATGGCCATCGCTTCTCCAGGGGTTGCGCAAGAGCCAACAACTCCGGGAGGACCATCAACCAATGGGAATGATACGTTAAATAGTATCGTAACCTATGAGGATATGCAAAAAACCTTACATAAAATCGAGCATAGCAGCCACGGTCTTGGAAAAGTTGAGGTGTTTACACTCGATCAGTACGGAAAGACGGAACAAAATCGAAGTATTTATGCCGCAACCATCGGAACAGGCAAAACGAAAGTATGGATACAGGCCCAAATTCATGGCGATGAAAAGCTTGTAACAGAGGCAGCGCTGCAAATTCTGAAAAATTTGAGCAGCAGCCAAAATGCGGATGTTGAAACCATTTTAGAAGAGCTCACAATTTATGTCATTCCAATGTATAATCCCGATGGCTCCATTATGAATAAACGTCAGACACTAGTACAAGAAACTGGTCAATACGTCGACCTGAACCGTGACTGGAAAGAAGAAGGTGGATTTGAAGCAAAAGAATCATTGACTGTTTATAAGTATTGGGTGGAGGTTAAGCCTGACTATGCGATTGACCTCCATCACCAAGGATTCAAAACGGTTTATGGGACAAATGAGTCTACATCGTTCTCCTTAGGGGTATCACTGGCTCCGGATGGACCGACCTTGCCAAACATCTATGATGGCCTGTATAACAAGGTGACGAAACAAATGGTCACATATGTTTATGACGAACTAAACAAGTATGGTTATACACATATCGACCGTTATCAAGTAGGTGCGGGAGAGCAAAAATACGATATTGATATTAAAGGCGGGGTCGTCTCCGGTATGATGCTTGGATTGGACTATGACGGGCTGAATCCAGAAAAACACAGTAATCCGGCCATTTTCTTTGAGACGAAAGGGAATTCCCGAGAGGGCGGATTGGGGCAAAAATCGAATGGTTATTTGACAAAGCAAAACTATCAAGCACTGAAAGCTATTTTGTATGGAATTGCTTCGAAAGAGGTGTTTGACGTGGAGGAAGAGCGCTGGTATGAAATTCCGGCCTATCCGGTTGCAGGGTATCAAACAGATACGGGGATTATTCCAAAAATTGATTAAAGCGGTCTGATCGTTTCACCCGGTCTCAATGAACGTGAATATATGACAGAACGGTTATTTGACCCTGTCACGGAATTTTCGATTCAATTGGGGTTTCCGGACAGGGCCTTTTTGGTTTAAGGCTTAAAGGAGCCATCTCTTTAGGCATGGCTGAGAGCGTAAAATAACTCTTCTTTTTTATAAAAAATAGTAATAAAATGATAGATATACACTAATGCAAGGTGTAAAATTTGATACCGAAATCAGTAAGAAAATGAACATCATTTGAAAAGGAGGGGGAAATAAAACCTTATATAGAAGTTAAAAGCTATCACGATCTTCCCTTTAGATGAAAGCGCTTATACTATTTAATGAATGGACGCTTTCAGTAACAGACTCAGCTAATTATTTTGAAAAATAAAAATATTCGAAAAGGTTGATGAACGTTGATAATGGATGCTAAAGAATTAACGATTAAAGAACAAACTATTTTTAATCACATTGGCAATAAAATTAAAACAGAAGATAGAGAAATTAATATAATTGCTAGATTAGAAGAACCACTAATCGTCATTCTGGGAAATGTGTTAAGTGATGAAGAATGTGATGAGCTAATTAGGTTGTCAAAAGATAATCTTCAGCGTTCAAAAATTGGAGATGTACGTGAAGTAAATGAACTCAGAACAAGTAGCAGTACGTTTTTGAAAGAAAGCGAAAACGACATTATCACAAGAGTTGAAAAAAGAATATCGTCTATCATGAATGTACCTGCCCAACATGGAGAGGGTCTTCAAGTGCTTAATTATAAAATCGGTCAAGAGTATAAAGCACATTTTGACTTTTTTTCGTCAGCAAATAAATCAGTTAATAATCCTAGAATTAGCACACTCGTCATGTACTTAAACGATGTAGAGCAGGGTGGAGAAACCTTTTTTCCTAAGCTTAATTTTTCAGTTTCTCCACAAAAGGGGATGGCAGTGTACTTCGAATATTTTTATCATGATCAGACTTTAAACGAGCTAACCTTACATGGTGGAGCACCAGTTATAAATGGAGATAAGTGGGCTGCGACACAATGGATGAGAAGAAAATCATTAAAATAAAAAGGTTTGATAAATAAGCCGCTTTAACTATGAGTGGGTCATTCAAAACAGGTTCAGTAATATTATCCAAGGAATAAATTGATTTTAGCTATGGGTTCATTTTTATAACAATTGGAAGCGTTTACCGAGAAACGATTTATAATGAATTACATAAGAAAAGTCGATGAAAACATCGACTTTTTTATCATTTACCGACAGAAGACTCCCACCTCAAGGAAGGTGAAGGGCGTAGCCCAATGAGTAGGTGGGAGATGAATGTCGGTTGGCGGTAGACAAAATTTTCCTTATGATGGTATAATAGGAACAAATGTTCTTATTTGTGAGGTGAACTACATGTTAGTGAACAAAGCCTACAAGTTTCGTGTCTACCCCAACAAAAAACAAATGGAGCTAATGAATAAAACCATTGGCTGTTCAAGATTCGTCTTCAATTTTTTCCTCGGTAAACAAAAAGAAAAAGATGCTTATTGGTCGATCGTCCAAGAAATGGTTCAAAACGGACAGTTTTCAACCAATAACTGGAAAGTGACATGTTTAAATAAATACGAAACGGTGAAAGCACTTCCCGAACTAAAAAAACACTACTCTTTTTTAAAGGAAGTCGATAGTATTGCCCTCCAAAAATCAGTCGAACAGTTAGCTGATTCTTATGATCGCTATTACAAAAAACAAAATAAGCTACCACGTTTTAAGTCCAAAAAGAATCCGGTTCAATCTTATACGACCAAACATACCAATGGAAATATAGCGGTTATAGGCAACTATATAAAATTGCCCAAACTCGGTCTCGTCCGTTTTGCGAAAAGTCGTGAAGTTGAAGGACGAATTTTAAGTGCGACCATCAGGCGAAATCCTTCCGATAAATATTTTGTTTCCTTAGCTACCGAATCGGAGGTAACGGAATTACCAAAAACCCATTCAGCTATTGGACTGGATGTCGGCTTAAAAGATTTTGCCATTCTTTCAGATGGAACCATCTACTCGAATCCAAAATTTTTCCGCGCGTTAGAAGAAAAGTTAGCGAAAGCACAAAGAGTGATGAGCAGAAGAACCATAGGCGGTGCGAATTGGTCCAAAGCCAAAAGGAAAGTCGCCCGTATTCATGAAAAGATTGCGAATAGGAGAAAAGATTACTTGGACAAAATTTCCACTGAGATTGTCAAAAACCACGACATCATCGGGATGGAAGACTTGTCTGTAAGTAATATGCTTAAAAATCACCATCTTGCTAAAGCAATCAGCGAGGTATCTTGGTCACAATTCAAAACGATGATGGAATACAAAGCAAAATGGTATGGAAAACAAGTGATAACGGTAGGGAAAAACTTTCCTTCCAGTCAGCTTTGTTCCGATTGTGGCCACCAAAACAAAGACGTTAAACATCTCGGATTGCGTGAATGGGAATGTCCTAAGTGTCATACCCATCATCATCGGGATGTTAACGCAGGAATCAACCTAAAAAACGAAGCCGTAAGACTTCTAACCGCAGGGACTGCGGGGATCGCCTAATCCATAACTGGTGGATACACTGGTGTTCTTAGGAATCTCCCGCTTCAAACAGCCCATAAGGGGGTTAAGCGGTGAGTAGTTCAATTGGCTATATAGATTGATTTAGAAAATCCAACCATGATCTTTAAAAGAGTCTTAATTTAAAAGGCTGACAGAACATGGACATATTCGTTATAGTTAATAGTAACGAAACGAATAAAAGGGATGAAAAGAATGGAAGGAACAAAGGTGAAAAGAAGAACGGGGAAAGTGAAGAAACAGGGAGAGGTTAATCAAGACAAGCAGCAGCCTGAGGAAACAGTCAAAAAAAGGGGCGGAAAGGTAAAAAAAGAGCCGAAAGAAGCCCCCTCGACAACGAAGACACCAGTGAAAAAAGGGAAGCAAAAAAAGGTGAAAAAGAAAGGAAATATGCTTCAGAGCATCAACTTCGCCCGGACATTGAGATCCATTTTCTTGATTTCGATCGGTTTGCTTATCTTCTATCTATATTATCTGCAGACAGAAGGGGTGTTGATAACAGGGATTCAGCATATATGGAGCAATTACAAACAGGCGCTGTTCTCGATTTTAGGATTTGTTGCCTACAGCGGTCTGCTTTTTTATATGGGATTTAGAAAAGGAAGAAAAAAATAAATAGGGTGGCTCAAAAGGCCTGGAAATCAAGCCTTTTGAGCCACCCTACTGAAAGGACCCGTCATGAGAATCCAGTAAAATCAAGGATTCAGTAACGGGTCCTTTCAGTATCTAATAAAACGAAATGATAAGTAAAAAACGGAGTGGGTTAATTCGATGAAAGTAGAAGTGTATCGTCCGGATGGGCAAGTAGTTGGTGGATTTAATGGCCGGAAACGGTTGCGATTTAATAAAAATACTTAAAATATTATATGCTGTAAGGGAAAAGAGGCTGTTCAAAAGCCTCTTTTCCTTTTTGGGGGTTCAGAAAAGGAGGATGTGTATGGGCCCCCAATCTAAACAGATATGAGGCTGTTCAGCAGCCAATAGGCAAATGATGAAGAAACTCTGAGGAGGAAGAAAAAGGTATTAAATCAGGAAAGAAGGAGAAAATGAATATTTAGATGAAACATCGAACACTTCATTCGATGACAATGCAGATTTGGAGTGTTATGGAATATGAACAGTGGATGGAACCGATTAATCAAAAAGCGAAAAAAAAGAAGACATACGGAGAAATATGAAGAAACAGAAATTATTTCAAACAAAGACGAAATCAGTCAACATTTAGATGAAAACCTTGCAAATATTAAAGAAGATTTAGGGAATAGCGGTGACGTAATGATCCGTGAATTTAAACTCGGAAAATCTTCACTGCATAAAGTAGCGATTGTTTATATAAATGGGTTGGGAGATAAAGATATCATCGGAAGTTCGATCATAGAAAGGTTGATGAATGACGCTTCCGATACTGGAAGCAATGATTTGCAATCGCAGGATCAATTATTCACACATATAAAAGAAAATGTTTTAACAGTCGGGACAACTGAGGACATAAAGGATTGGAAAAAGCTGTACCTTTCCCTCTTATCTGGCCAAACAATTGTTTTTATCGACGGTTCAAGTCAGGCCATCGGTTGTTCTGCACAAGGCGGGGAATTAAGGGCAATTACAGAACCTGCGACAGAACCTGCTGTCCGAGGACCTAAAGAGAGCTTTGTTGAGGCGCTTATTACCAATACATCCATGGTTCGGCGCAGAATTAAGAGCCCTAATCTATGGGTTGAAACGATGAAGCTCGGGAACATTACACAAACCGATATCGCTATAGTGTATATAAAAGGGATTGTCAATGATAAGCTTCTTACTGAAGTCAAAGAGCGGCTCGGTAAAATTGAAGCAGATGAAATTCTTGGTTCCAACACAATCGAAGAATGGATTAATGACGACACATGGACACCTTGGCCGACCATGTTTGTAACAGAACGCCCGGATGTGGTGGCAGGAGAGTTGTTGGAAGGGCGTGTCGCTATTTTTGTGGATGGTACACCTAATCCTTTAATTTTACCAGCCACATGGATTCAATTTTTTCAAACGGCCGAAGATTATTACTTGCGTTGGAATATTGCCAGTTTTTTGAGGTCTCTAAGGATTATTTCATTTTTAATCACCCTGTTTGGGCCGTCGCTTTTTATTGCGTTTATTGCATTTCACCCGGAATTGATTCCAACACCTTTATTAGTGAGCTTGACCGCACAGCGACAAGGAATTCCATTTCCGGTATTTATAGAGGCTCTATTGTTGGAATTAACATTTGAGGTCTTGCGGGAAGCGGGTGTTCGCATGCCAAGGCCTATTGGGCAGGCGGTTTCAATCGTGGGTGCACTTGTATTGGGAGAAGCTGCTGTTGCGGCAGGAATTGTTTCAAGTTCCATGGTCATTGTAGTGGCAGGGACAGCCATTGCCAGCTTTACGATCCCTCATTATGCGATGATGGATGTGACGCGCTTACTTCGTTTTTTAATGATGATTTTGGCAGCCTCTTTCGGACTTTACGGAATTGGACTTGGAGTCATTGTGTTAGTGGCACATACTTGCAGTGTGCGTTCTTTTGGTATTCCTTATTTGACTCCCTTCGCCCCACTCATTCTTTCTGATTGGAAAGATACCATCATTCGTTTCCCGAAGCCGTTTTTGTCCACACGGCCTCGACTAATTAACCAAACGAAAATAAAGAGGACCGGCAATACTAAGGATCTCGGTCCGTCACCGAGAGAAGAGCAAAACAAGGACAACGAATCAAAGAGGGATTTCAATGAAACATAAACCATTCATCCTGTTCTTTATGTTTTTATGTATGGGGTTGTTGTCAGGCTGTTGGGATCGCGCCGAATTACAAGACCTTGACATTGTAAGTGCTATCGGTATTGACGAAGGCGGTGATGATGTGGAAAACAGATATCGTGTAACCGTCCAAATTATGAATGAAGGGCAAATTGCCGGTGCGGCAGGGCAAGGGGGAGGAAAAGCAGAAATGGCTCCTGTTACGACTTATTCGGCTGCAGGAAGTACTGTTGCGGAAGCTCTCCGAAAAATTGCGCCAAAGTCACCTCAAGAGCTTTTTTTTCCCCATGTCCAATTAATGGTGATTGGGGAGGAACTGGCGAGAAACAAAGGAATTCAAGATTTATTTGATTGGATTGAACGTGATGCACAATTTCGTACCCTTTTTCCGATTTTAATCGTAAGAGATAATACAGCAAAGACTCTTCTTCAAATTGCGACACCTTTAGAGGCCGTTCCTGCTGCCAAAATTGTCGGAGGTTTGGAAGCCACTAAAAAAATCTGGGGCGAGTATGCCAGTACTCGTGCTGATCAAGTCATTCAGCAATTAAGCGGAGAAGGGGCCAATCTAACGGGGATTCAAATTATAGGTGACCCAATGGAAGGGAACAAGCTAACAAACGTTCAACAAATCTCTCCCAATACAGATATCGAGGTAAAGGGACTTGCCATTTTTAAAAAAGGAAAACTGAAAAAATGGTTAGAAGGGGATGCGGCACGGGGAGCGACATGGATTAATAATGAAGTGACCAAAACGGTTATGAATCTTGATTGTGAAAAGAAAAAAAAGGGAATAGCCGTTGACCTGATGCGCTCCAATACGAAGATGAAAGCAGAAATAAAGAACCAAAAACCTGTTATTCATCTTACAGTCCGATCAGAAGGTCACATTTCAGAAGTCCATTGTCCAACCGATCTTGATAAACATGAAACCATTGAACAACTTGAAAAACAGATGAAGAAGGAAATAAAAGAGGAAATCAGGATGGCCGTAGACGCCGCTAAAGAACAAAAAAGCGATATTTTTCGTTTTGGTGAAACAGTTAACCGTGAGGACCCAAAATTGTGGAAGAGAATCAAGAAAAATTGGGATGATGAAATCTTCCCCGAGACTGAAGTCAAAATAAATGTGCAAGCGTTTATTCGGCGTTCAGGGTTGCGAACAAAGCCGTATATAAAATAAGGAGAAGTCTAGTCATGACAAGTAGCGAAGGGAGGTCAGCTGTTGGAGAAAGCAAAGGTTAGTATTATTCAACTATTTGCCATGATGTTTTTATTTGAACTCGGAAGCGCGCTTGTTGTGAGTTATGGAGTTGGTGCCCAAAAAGATGCGTGGCTTGCAATTCTTCTAGGAATGTGCGGAGGGATCGTTTTATTTTTCATTTACTACTTTTTATTTCGTCAATATCCTGATCTGCCGCTTACCGGATATGCCAGGAAAATATTCGGGAAATATATAGGGTGGATGATCGGCTTATTATACACCGTCTATTTTTTGTACGCTGCTGCCCGGAATTTGCGTGACTTCGGTGATTTGCTGCTTTCATCGACATTGCCCAAAACACCGTTATTGGCCATCAATATATTGTTGGTTCTTGCCATTTGTTATGTACTTTCTCTAGGGGTTGAAGTGTTAGGGAGAACAGCAGAGGTATTTATTGTTGTTACCATTTTCTTGGGATTTACAGGAAATCTGCTAGTGTTTCTTTCGGGTAATGTTGATCTTCATAATTTGCAGCCATTTCTCGAAAATGGCTGGAAGCCAATTATGACAACCGCATTTCCGTTAACTACTTTTTTCCCTTTCGGGGAAGCGATTATCTTTACGATGCTGCTTCCGTATTTAAATCGACCTGAATTAGTAAAAAAAGTTTGGATGTCTGTCTTGATTTCAAGTGGTCTTATCTTAAGCTATACAGCAAGTTTGAATATAGCCGTTCTCAGTGTTGGAGAAGTAGAAAGATCTACTTTTCCATTGTTATCAACCATCGGAAAGGTGAATCTTTTTGAGTTTATCCAGCGCCTGGATGCGCTTGTTGTCCTTACCTTTCTGATTACGATGTTTTTCAAAATCTCTATTTATTTTTATGGTGCCGTCATCGGACTGGTCGATATATTCAAGTTAAAAAGTCACCAACAAATGCTTCTGCCTGCCGGCATCATTCTTACCGTTTTATCCATGACGATTGCTTCAGATTTTGCGGAGCATATTGAAGAAGGTCTAAATGTGATACAGTACCCCCTTCACATGCCGTTCATGGTAATCATTCCTATGTTCATGCTGTTTGTTTCCGTGGTTCGTAATCGTTTCAAGAATAAAGCTAATTAGCCTCATTTTATTTATTCCTTGAACAGAGGATTTGGATAAAAACGTATAACAAAATAAATGAAACCTGGCCATAACAAGTAATGGAGAGGGGAGCGGGTAACTTTTTGGTCCTTATTTCAGGTAATGTTGATTTTCATAATTTACAGCCGTTTCTTGAACATGGCTGGAAACCGATCGTCACGACAGCCTTTCCGCACATAGTCATTTTCCCTTTTGCAGAAATGCTTGTTTTTACGATGCTGCTTCCATATTTAAACCGACCTGAATTAGTAAAAAAAGTATGGCTGTCTGCCTTAATTTCAAGTGGTCTTATTTTAAGTTGGACAGCAAGCTTAAATATAGCTGTTCTAAGTGTTGGTGTAATGGAGAGAGCTACCTTTCCTACGTTAGCAACAGTGGGACAAGTCAACCTTCTTGAGTTCATCCAAAGGCTTGATGCCATTGTTGTGTTTACCCTCCTCATAACCGTGTTTTTTAAAGCGTCTATCTATTTATATGGTGCCGTTATCGGACTGGCCGATTTGTTTCATTTGAAAAATCATCAACCCATACTTTTACCAATCGGAGGTATTCTTATTTTTTTGTCCATGATGATCGCTTCAGATTTTGCAGAAATGACGGAAGAAGGATTTATTTTTGTCCATTATTACCTTGGTATTCCTCTTCTTATCCTTATTCCATTGCTCATGCTGCTTGTTGCCATGATTCGTAATCGCTTCAAAAATAAAGCTAGCTAGAACCCTTTTGTTTGTGTGATTTATTTTTTATGATGATGGCAATTTGCTGCCCAATTGTAAGAAGGAGAAAAAATATTAACATCACATATTCTCCAGTTTCGATTACCCAAAATGGACTAAGTAAATTGAACAATGCATGAGAGAGTTTAAAGCCTAAAAGAATGTCCATTGTTAAAATAAGTGAAATGCTTAATGAAAAGATGAATACGAAAACTGCTAATACTTTCATCCATTTTTGCTCCTTATTGATCAGGATATAAAGATAGTATTTGTGATATGCAAAATAGAAAAGACCGATATGTAGTACCGGCCCTTTCGCACGTTTAGCGGTAATGGATGCACCTTTATTTAGATTTCATTTCCTTTGTACCTTCAGGAGTAAGAGCTTCCGGCTTGCGTCTATCCTTTTGAGTGCCATAATGGAAATTTGTCAGCTTCCCGGTATCTTCCGGTTGGTATTGTCCTTTTTGGTTCATAATCTTAATCCTCCTTTTTACTCAATATAGGAACAAACGTTATTTTGCTCAAGTGGATGGAATATAATGTGCCTAATCTTCTCATCCTAAATAAAGAAATAAGAACGTTTTCTGTCAAATTCTATCTTGTTTTTTAGGAGTGCAGGAAATTCTGTATGAAAAAAAACAAGAAGTAGATATTATGTATGTTTGTTTTCGGCTGCTTCTTGTTTTTTACCTGATCCAAATAGGTTGGAAATGCGTAAATCATACCCTTCGCTTTCTGCACTTACGTGAATAATATCTTCGTTTGCGCCTTTTTTGCTTGAGTTCTCTATTTGATCGGTATATTGGTCAAACGTATCCTTTTCCATGTCGATCACCTCTTAGTTAGTTTTCTTCCCAATCGTGAAGTTATACATAAACACTGTTTTATGTTAGTTCTACAAAGGTTCTTTATTGTTTGACGCTATTTTTTAGTTTTTTATTTGACGTAATGACTCCATTCGGGTTATGATGAATTCAAATAAATGAAACGTGTTTTCTCCAAAGGGGAGTAGCTGTTACAACAAAGTCGTCATGACGGGATCCAAATCCCCGGCTTTGTTGGCAATGTTTATTGCTAGCGAGACCTTTGCCAATGTATATTGGTAAAGGTCTTTTGTACTTAACGCCTTTACCATTGAAAATGGTAGGGGCGTTTTTCATTTACGGGAAAGCACGTAGTTTTGATTTAAGAATTTGTGAAAATCAATATGAGAAGGGAGCACAATCATGTCTAAACTTTCGAAAGTACTCAAAAGCACTGCATTTAAGAAAGGATTGAAGATGGCAAGAAAACGGCTGGTCCCTATCATTATGAACAAAATCAAAAAGAGAAAAGGCAAAAAGACATTTTAAGCCTTTTTTGCTGGTAAGAAGGTGAGTAACGATGAGAAAAACAATTAAACTTTCATTCGAACAGTTAGTATTGGAAAACAAAAAAGAGTTAATGAACAACGAACAAGAAATGAAAAAAATTGAGCAGCGAATTGATGATAAACATTCTAAGCTTGCTAAGTGATATTTTATGTCAGAATTTCGTTAAATAGAAAGTGTCGTATGCAACCAATCTTTATGAAATGAGGTATTTGAATGAAAAAATGGCTGATTGCTGTTTCTGCCGTTCCTTTTTTGCTTCTTGGAGGGTGTTCTTCCTTAGAAGGTGTGAACAACACATTGACGTATGTCAATGAAGCGACGGACTATGTCAATGAAGCTAGTACGTTTGCGAATGAGATTCCGGCTCTTGCCGAACAAGCTGTTAGTGACCAGCAAGCGGCACAAGAGTTGGAGACGAAGCTGCAAGAGATGAAGCAAGATATAGAAGACTTCAACGCACTTCAGCCGCCGGACATGGCTGCAGATTTGCACCAGCAAATTGTGGAACAAAATAATCAAGTCGTACAGGGAATTGACTTGTACTTAAACAATGTGGAAGAAGGCAAGCTTGACCCGTCCCTGCTGGAGAATACAGAAATCTTTCAGTCCATACAAGAAATTACGAGCATTATCGACCAGATTAAACAATTGGGACAATAGCCGAATCCTTTAATGGATAAGGGAGTTTTCAACAATGGAGTGAGCCGCGGGAATGTTCCGCGGCTCACTCCATTGTTTCGGTTTCTTGATGGATTTTATACCCGTTTGGCAACTGGTTTTCAATAGCCTCAATGGATGAAAATTTCTCTTCATTCGATCGAGGGACATTCACAATCGGTTCATCAGCCGCATAGGTCTAGAAAATTTGGCGTGGCCGCTCTTTGGTCATGTCGAATTTTCTAAATCGATCTATATAGTACAAGACAAACAAATAGCAGTTGCGGTATAATGATGTACTTGAAGTGCAATTAAACTATAAGAATTGAAATTTTACAAATTGGCACAAGGAGAATTAAAAAAGATGGACTTATTGATGATTTTAAAAGCAATTATTTTAGGCCTTGTTGAAGGATTAACAGAATTCGCGCCCGTTTCATCAACAGGTCACATGATTATCGTGGATGATATGTGGCTGCATTCAGAACAATTTTTAGGCAAATATACAGCCAATACATTTAAAATTGTCATTCAGCTCGGTTCGATTTTGGCGGTTGTCTTCGTTTTTAAAGACCGTTTTATAGATATGCTGGGATTGGGGCGCTTCAACAAAAATGCCGCTCAGCAGCCGAATCGTCTTAAGCTGACCCAAGTTATCGTTGGGTTAATTCCTGCAGGCGTTTTAGGAGTATTATTTGAAGATTATATTGATGAACATTTATTTTCGACAGCTACCGTGTTAATCGGTTTGGTTATAGGAGCGGTCTTTATGATTTTGGCTGACTTTTTTGGTGCGAAAGATCCAAAAGTTCAAACGGTCGACCAAATTACGTATAAACAAGCGTTGACAGTCGGACTCATTCAATGTCTTTCGTTATGGCCTGGTTTTTCCCGTTCCGGTTCTACCATTTCCGGCGGTGTTTTGCTTGGAATGAGCCACCGTGCAGCGGCTGATTTTACTTTTATTATGGCCGTTCCAATCATGTTTGGCGCAAGCTTTCTGTCATTGCTGAAAAACTGGCAATACTTTACGCTGGATGCGCTGCCGTTTTTTATCGCTGGCTTTATTAGCGCCTTCGTATTTGCGTTAATCTCGATTCGCTTTTTCTTGAAGCTGATCAACAAAATTAAACTCGTTCCGTTTGCAATTTATCGTATTGTTTTAGCTGCAATCATTTACGTTGTTTACTTTTAATTTACATGCTGTTTAAACGATAGAGTAAGTTTTTTCGGGAGGATGGCTCAAAAGTTATTTTTATATCTTTTGGGTCATCCTCTCTCCCATTTTTGGGTGTTAAATGTTACCATCATATAGAGATATTCTTGATAGTCCTAAAACTTTAAGTGAATCAAATTGGGACAAGCACTATAGGAAGGAGATTAATGAAAATGAAACTTCGAATGTCCATGTATCCGATTTTGGCTGTTATTTTTATTCTTGGCTTCCTCTTATCAGGGTGCGGAGCAGAGAAAGAACAGAAAACCCCAAGTGTGAAAAAAATTCAAGTGGAGAAAAACCCGGTTGTGACCATCGTCATGGAGGATAATCAGGAAATAAAACTGGAACTCTATCCGGACATCGCTCCAAATACAGTCGTGAATTTCGTTTCTTTAGTCCAAAAGGGATTTTATGATGGATTAACGTTCCATCGTGTTATTCCAGAATTTATGATCCAAGGGGGAGACCCAGAAGGAAATGGAAGCGGCGGGCCTGGATATACCATTGCGGGAGAGTTCAGCTCTAACGGCTTTGAAAACGACTTAAAACATGAAGCTGGTGTCATTTCAATGGCAAGAACGAATGATCCGAACTCTGCGGGTTCACAATTTTTTATCATGGCGGGAGATGCTACGCATTTGGATGGCGAATATGCAGCTTTCGGTAAAGTGACAGAGGGCATAGAGGCTGTCAAACAAATTGTGGAAGTCGAGCGTGACGGCCAGGATAAGCCATTAAAAGAACAAAAGATGAAAAAAGTAACAGTCGAAACGTTCGGAGAAGAATATGGTGAGCCTGAGGTTATCAAATAATACATCCTTGTGTTGCGGGTGGAAATGAAAAACAAAAAGCTTACTTCGAGAAAAGGGTATCTTTTTCTTGAGGCAAGCTTTTTTCGTGCAGGCCCATGAGCTTTAAAATAACATTTTCGATCCATATACAACGATGGTGACGGTCATGCTGCTGAATACAGTCGACATCAAAACCGCTTGAGCCGCATATTCGGGATGATTCCCGTACTCAAGGGCAAACTGGGCACTGTTTCTTGAAGTCGGGAATGAGCTTGCGATAAGCAGCGCTTGGGCGGTTGTCCCTTCAAGTTTTAATGATAAAATCAAGAGAAGGGCAATAACGGGAGAAAGAATTAAGCGGCCGCTCAAGCTCAAAACGAGCGGCAATGAGAAACGGTTAAGTTCCAAATAAGCACTCTGGGCGCCGAGTGTAACAAGCGCAATGGCCAGAAACGCATTGGAACTGTTTTCGATCGGTGCCCAAATGAATGAAGGAATGTTAATCGCTGTCGTATTGAACAGCAAACCGAGCAACAGCGCGTAAATCATGGGGTTTTTCAACAACTCCCGCAGAACTTTTGTACCGTTCGACTGGCCGGATACTGAATTCATCAATCCGTAAGTGTAGGTAAGGAGATTTTGAAAAATGGTCACCACCACTTGGATCGACAGGCCGAGCGGATTTTGGTGGAAAACGAGCTGGCTGACGGGAAGTCCGAAGTTCCCGGAATTACTTAGGACGAAGCTATTTTTAAAAGCAGCGGAAAGGCTTTGGTCAAAATTGGCCATTTTCGCCATTCCTGTACTGAGAGTGATTAAACAAACACTTTGCAGCAACAAGAAGCCGAGGGTGTCCAACAGGATGGCTCCGCCAATGCTGCTTTCATAAATATTGACGAATCCCACGCATGGTAATAAAAAGTAGGTGTTCAATTTTGATAAGGTATTCATATCGAACGTAAATTTTCGATGAAGAAATACACCCGCCCCAATAAGGAAAAATACAGGTAAGATAACGTTCATTACGATCAAGGCTAAAACATCCATCAGAGACTTTCCTTTCTTTTCAGCATAGCGAGGCTGTTATTGATATTCGGAAATTTCAGTGTATTACATTCCTCCCGAATGAATGGATAATAAGAATCCCTCTGATAGAAGTTTCCTGTATATATTTCATCCGGTTTGAATATTTGGATAAAGACATGATAGCCATTATGGTATTTCACCGTATAAGCTATGTCATATTTTCCTGTGGTCTCGTCATGGATTTCCGCAATATCAATGAGCGGCAAGCAAAAGTATTTTCCCGTTAAGGGTTCACTCACGGTCAATCGTTCGACTCCGGTATGAATTTTGGCCGTTTTGATATAGCTCATGAAATGAAATCCGGCAACTCCGTGGACCTCATCTTGCAAAGTCGCATCAAAGTCATCGCCTTCGTGATTTTTAAAAATATGGATCAGCCTCTTTGTCACTTTATTCATTTATCCGCCTCCATTCATGCTTTTATGATAAAATGAATGGCCGTTTAATGGAAATACCGATTATTTATTGCTGGATATATAGAAAAGGAATGGTAACGTATTCATTGGGGTTGTTCGCCTAATAAAAAAAACGTGGGTATTCTCCCGCGTTTCTTATTGTTCAATTGCACAAGCTATACTTATAGGGAATGAACGAGCCTGTTCGGCATTTCTTATATATCGTATTTAAAGTCCAATTTCTCTACGAATTTAACAAACTCTTTGATTAGCTTTATTTCAAGCGATTTTTGGTGATAAAACATCCATGTTTGTCGGATGATAGGCTTTCCTTGTGCATCCGCAAGATTAATGCGATGCAAATCATCGTGATTCTGGACCAGAACGCTTGGGAGAATTCCATATCCTAGCCCGTTAATGATCATTTCCTTACACGTATCCCCTTTGTCAACCTCCATTCCGATTAAAGGAGGCTGTGAGAATGTTCCGCTCCACCAATTGTCGATAATCGGTTTTAAGAGAGTATCTGTTTCGTATTCGATTCTTGGCAGGGAAGGCAAATCGCGAAGATCTATTTTCTCTTTAGAAGCGACGCAAATATTTTCCTCAAAGAGAAGGAGTTTCGATTCTGCCCATTGGTAATCTCCCCTTACGATTCCGATATGAACCTCTTGGTTGTATATGAGATTGAACACCTCACGGCTCCATCCTGTTGTGACTTTAAAGTCGACTTTCGGAAATCTTTCGCGAAAAAGTTTTAAAAGACGGGGCAGTTTGTGTTTGGAAATAAAATTAGAAACACCGAGCCTTAATGTTCCAACGACTTCTTCGTCCATGTTAAGGGCAGCTTCTTTAATTTCACGAAGGCGGTTAAGCATCTCATCGGCACATTTGGCGATATATTCTCCCTGAGGGGTGAAGTGAACCCCGCGCGTTCCCCGTTCGATAATGGCGACTTGAAATTCTTTCTCCATTTGTTGAATTCGCTTCGTCAAGGCCGGCTGTGAGATGTATAGACTTTGAGCTGTTTTTGTGATGTTCTTTTTTTCGTAAAGAACTTTTAAAATAAGCCAATCGCGATCATCCATTTTGCTTTCTCCATATCTTCTTAGTTTGCTGGAAGTATGTCAGGGTTATCATGCCATCTCTTCTTTCTATCTATCGTTTATATCTATTATACAAATCCAGTCTCTATTTAGGGAATATATGACATAACAGAGAATGGTTTTTGCTTTCCTTTTCATATGTGTACATAGAATAAGAAGAAAATAAAGACTATAAATGAGAGGTTTGTATTGATAAGCTCATAGTAATCTGTAAGGTTTCACTTAATCAAAGGGAGTGTTTTCATTGTTTATCAAATTTTCACAAGAACAAAAGAATCGAATGATAGCGGATATACAGCGTTTTTTTGAGGAGGAAAGAGGGGAAGAAATCGGGGAACTGGCCGCAGAGAGTGTTTTAGAATTTGTAAAGGAACATCTTGGCCCTCACTTTTACAATCAAGCAATCAAAGATACGAAAGAGTTGATAGAGCAAAAAATGCTTTCGATTGAAGAGGATTTATATGCTCTTGAGCGGCCGATTAAGGGTTAAGTCAAAAGAGTGTGCAGCTGTTATGGAGACGAAACGAGACAAAACGAGACGACTGTCTCGTTTTGTCTCGTTTTTTTTTTATAGAAGGATCGATAAAACTCTATCATTTCGCAGTTTAAATGTTGGCATGGTACTTGCAATAAATAAGAGTGAGGAAAAGAAAAGGAAAGACGGGAGGCTGAAAAGGATGGAAGTTACGCAAAGCAAAGGGGTTACATTAACCCGGGAGAAAGCTCGATGGATGTATGAAAAGATGTTGGAAATCCGCAAATTCGAAGATAAGGTGCATGAGCAGTTCGCGAAAGGAATTTTGCCTGGCTTCGTTCATTTATATGCGGGTGAGGAGGCAGTGGCTGTCGGAGTCTGTGCCCATCTTGATGACAAGGACAGCATTACGAGCACACACCGAGGACATGGTCATTGCATCGCTAAAGGTTGTGATTTAAATGGAATGATGGCCGAAATATACGGAAAGATTACGGGATTGTGTAAAGGAAAAGGCGGATCTATGCATATTGCGGATTTAGATAAAGGAATGTTGGGAGCGAACGGGATTGTAGGAGGCGGTTTTCCGCTTGCATGCGGCGCTGCTTTGACAGCCAAATACAAAAAGACAAATAATGTAAGCGTTTGCTTTTTTGGCGACGGCGCCAATAATCATGGAACGTTCCATGAGGGGGTCAACCTGGCTGCGATTTGGAAGCTTCCGGTGATTTTCGTTGCCGAGAATAATGGATACGCGGAAGCGACACCGTTTACGTATGCTTCCAGCTGCAAGACGATTGCCGATCGTGCCATTGCTTATAATATTCCTGGTATTCGTGTGGACGGAAAAGATGTACTAGCTGTTTATCAAGCAGCGGAAGAAGCGGTTCAAAGAGCTCGCAGAGGTGAAGGCCCGACGTTAATTGAATGCATAACATACCGAAATTACGGCCATTTTGAGGGAGATGCTCAAAAATATAAACCGGAAAGAGAAAAAGTGGAACATAAGCAGGAAAAGGATGCCATTGTCCAATTTAAAAATTATTTATTGAGTCAGCAATTGTTGGCGGAAAACGAATTAACGGCTTTAGAAGATTCTGTGGAAAAGGCAGTGGAACAAGCGGTTAAGTTTAGTGAAGAAAGTCCGTATCCAAGTGAATCAGAATTATTAACAGATGTCTATGTATCTTATTAATTCAATTTAAGGGGGAGAAAAAGATGGCAAGAACTTTAAGCATGTCCGCAGCAATCAATGAAGCGATGAAAATTGCAATGAGAAATGACGAGAATGTCATTTTGATGGGAGAGGATGTAGCTGGCGGCGCCCAAGTGGACCACTTGCAGGATGATGAAGCATGGGGCGGCGTACTTGGGGTTACGAAAGGATTGGTTCAGGAATTTGGCCGTGATCGGATTTTAGATACACCGATTGCAGAAGCCGGATATATAGGAGCGGCTATGGCAGCTGCCTCCACCGGATTACGGCCGGTTGCCGAGCTGATGTTTAATGACTTCATCGGCAGCTGCCTTGATGAAGTGCTGAATCAGGGAGCCAAATTCCGTTACATGTTTGGCGGAAAAGCCCAGGTGCCCGTTACGATCCGTACGATGCACGGAGCCGGATTCAGGGCAGCTGCCCAGCATTCCCAAAGTTTATATGCCTTGTTCACGAGCATCCCGGGGTTGAAAGTCGTTGTTCCGTCTACCCCTTATGATGCGAAAGGGCTATTGCTTGCAGCTATCGAAGACAATGATCCTGTTATCTTTTTCGAGGATAAGACTCTTTATAATATGACAGGCGATGTTCCTGAAGGACATTATACGATTCCATTAGGAAAGGCAGACATTAAGCGAGCAGGCTCGGACTTAACAATCGTCGCCATCGGCAAACAGGTCCACACCGCATTAACCGCTGCCGAACAGCTTGCAGCTAAAGGAATTGAAATTGAAGTCATTGATCCACGCAGTCTGTCGCCGCTTGATGAAGATACGATTCTTTCTTCTGTGGCGAAAACCAATCGTCTTGTCGTTATCGATGAAGCCAACCCGAGATGCAGCATCGCAACGGATATCGCTGCTTTAGTGGCAGATAAAGGATTTGATACACTCGATGCACCGATTAAAAGAATTACGGCACCGCATACGCCAGTACCTTTTTCTCCTCCTTTGGAAGATATTTATCTGCCTACACCGGAAAAAGTGGTGGCGGCCGTATCAGAGCTATTAGGGGATGCTTCGCTGCTAGGCGTGTGAATCGGTAAAAGAGAAGGGAGAGAACTAAATGGCTGTAGAAATTGTGATGCCGAAATTGGGAATGGCCATGAAAGAAGGAACTGTTTCGATTTGGAACAAGCAGGTTGGTGACCCTGTTGTGAAGGGGGAGCTTATCGCCAGCATCAATTCAGAAAAAATCGAAATGGAAATTGAGTCCCCGGCAGAAGGGACCCTTTTAGATATTATCGTTCCAGAGGGACAAGGCGTCCCTCCTGGTACTGTCATTTGCTACATCGGGGATGCGGGAGAACAAATTACTAGAGTCGAACAGAATTTAGAAACAGCGAAAACGGAAGTGGCAGCAGCGGCGACAATTACCAAGCAGCCGCAGTCCTCCGCGGGCAAAGCATCAAACGGTCGATTGAAAATTTCTCCTGTCGCACGGAAAATGGCCGAAGCCGCTGGTCTCGATCTTAATACGATCCAAGGAACCGGACCGGGAGGAAGGATTACAAAAGAGGATGTTCAGCAGGCAATTGATGGTGGCTGTTCGATTGAACCCCCAAAACAAAATGAAATGGTGAACTCTCTAGCTGACAGTGTAGAGCAAGCACAGAAGCTTCCGGTAACCGGTATGAGAAAAGTCATTGCCGAACGGATGCAAGAAAGCTTGCAAAGCAGCGCCCAATTAACATTGACGATGAAAGTGGATGTAACAGATCTTATGGCCCTGCAAAAACAAATAGGAGAAACGGTTCAAGCCCGCTATGAAACAAAACTGACTGTTACAGACTTTGTTGCCCGTGCAGTTGTGCTCTCACTCGGGCAGCATAAAGAGATGAACAGTGCATATATCGATGATCAAATCCATATTTTTGATCACGTTCACCTTGGGATGGCTGTTGCTTTGGAAAAAGGGTTAGTTGTACCCGTTATCCGGCATGCGCAGAATGACTCGCTCGTCCAGTTGGCGAAAAACATGAAGACACTTGCTGAGCGGGCGCGAAATGGGCAGCTTGGCAGCGATGAGATGAAAGGTTCAACGTTTACAATCAGCAATCTTGGGGCTTACGGGGTTGAGCACTTCACGCCAATATTGAATTCACCGGAAGCAGGTATTCTAGGGGTTGGAGCCGCCTATGACACACCCCTGTATAAAGGGGAAGAATTGCAGCGAAGAACGATTTTGCCGCTGAGCTTAACGTTTGATCACCGTGTATTGGACGGGGCGCCTGCTGCAGCCTTTCTCCGTACCATCAAGCGATATTTAGAAGAACCGTTTATGATGCTCGTATAGAAAGAAGGTGGAGAAGATGACAACGTTAGTTATTATTGGAGGAGGACCTGCAGGATATGTGGCGGCAATTACTGCCGCCCAGCAGGGACAGCAAGTCATTCTCATTGACCAGGGGCCTTTAGGCGGAACGTGTTTAAATGAAGGATGCATGCCGACGAAATCATTATTGGAGAGTGCGGAAGTGTACGATAAAGTCAAACATGCTGAAGAGTTTGGAATTAATCTTTCATCCGTTCGAGTAGGAATTAATTGGGGCCGTGTTCAACTGCGTAAGAATGAGGTCATCCAAACACTCGTTCAAGGTATAGGTTATTTAATGAAGAAAAATAGAGTTAAAGTGATAAAAGGAAAGGCTTCTTTTTTGACTGCACACCGTTTATGTGTGGAGCACGAGGGAACACAAGAAATCATAGAAGGGGATCGTTTTATAATTGCCTCGGGATCAGAGTCTGTTAGCTTACCGTTTGCTCCATTTGATGGTGAGTGGGTAGTTCACAGCGGGCAGGCGATGTCCCTTCCTGTTGTTCCTTCTTCCCTTCTCATTATAGGAGGAGGAGTGATAGGCTGCGAGTTTGCGAGTATATACAGCCGTATGGGAACAAAAGTCACTGTCGTTGAGATGGCGGACCAGCTTCTGCCTGGTGAGGATGAGGATATTGCTTCTGTCTTACATAAGGAGCTTGAGAAAGATGGCGTAACGGTGTATACCTCCACTTCTTTAAAAGAATTGAATAAAGAGAAAAAGCAGGCCGTATTTGAAAACCAAGATGGTGTTCATGAACAAAGAGCCGATTACGTGCTCATTTCTGTTGGAAGAAAGCCGAGAGTAGCAGATTTGAATTTAGAGAACATAGGTATTTACTATTCTCCGAAAGGAATTAAAGTCAATGAACATATGCAAACGAACTTACCCCATATTTATGCGTGCGGAGATGTAACCGGAGGGATACAACTTGCCCATGTTGCATTTCATGAGGGAAGCGTTGCTGCACTGCATGCCGGCGGCCATGATGTAAAAGTGAATTACCGTGCCGTTCCCCGCTGCATTTACACATCGCCTGAGATTGCCAGTGTCGGGATGAACGAGAAACAGGCGAGGAGTCATTACGGTGATATTCGAGTCGGAGAGTTTCCATTCGCTGCAAACGGCAGATCGCTCATTCTAAATCAGCGGGTTGGAAAGGTAAAAGTAATGGTGGAACCGCAATACAATGAAATCATTGGGTTGTCGATTGTCGGACCGCATGCGACAGAATTAATCGGGCAGGGAACAGTCATGCTGCATGCCGAAATGACTGCGGATGTGATGGAGGATTTCATCGCTGCCCATCCAACGCTGTCAGAAGCGATTCATGAAGCGCTGCTCAGTGCCGTTGGTCATGCCGTACATGTTTAATATATAGATCGATTTAGAAAGTTGGACATGGCCAAAGAACGGTCATGTCCAACTTTCTAGACCTATGCGGATGCCACCCCCCTTGCGGGGTTGGCGCCATCCGCATAGGTGAACCCTTGAGGGCAAATTCAAGTTGTCTGGATTGGTGATTATGATACCTTTCGATTGAATGAAGATGTGTGGAGTTATTCAAGCAACCAAAGCAGCGGGGGCAAGTCAAATTATTGCCGTTGAAGTATCTCCCGAGCGCAGGGAAATCGCTAAACAAGTCGGTGCACATATTGTGGTCAATCCATTGGATGTGGATACTGTTCAAACCATTAAAGATCATACAAATGGACTTGGTGTTGATGTAGCGTTTGAGGTGGCCGGTATTGAACCGACCATTAATGCAGCCATTCAATCCACCCGATCAGAAGGAAATGTCGTCAACATCAGTATATGGGAAAAGCCGGCCTCAATCCCGTTGAATAATTTTATCTTAACGGAACGGAAAATGACTAGCATCATCGCTTATCGAAACATTTTCCCACAGGTTATCCAGCTCATTGCCAACGGCCAAATCCAAGCTTCGGAGTTAGTGACCAAACATATTGGATTAGATGATATCGTTTCTGAGGGATTTGAGGCTTTAACACAAAGCAAAAGCCAAATTAAAATATTGGTAAACCCGTCTCTTTAAGACGTGTTTTTTATAAAAACATTCAATGTTAGTAAATCTGTAAATCTTTCAGCCTTTCAATTTAGCTTTGCGCCAAAACCTTGCGCGAAGCTTTTTGTGTGTTTTCTGCGATAATTTGGTAAATATGAAAACGTCTATATAAGTATTACTTAATTTTTCAACGTTTATTATTGAGTTTTACACTATCTACGCATGTTTTGGTCTTCCATCTCGAATATGCTCACAAAGGTTTATGTGGATTTATATATATTGAAAGCGCTTTTGTTATCAACTATAATGGTAAAAAATACTCCGAATAAACACCTTGTTTTTTTCTTCAGCAATATCCCTTTTTCATTTTCCACTTAATTACACATCATGACATAACCTTTAAAAGCAGTGCAGATGAACATTTATGCCAAATGATAAACGAAATTTTGAGGGGGATCTAATGTTTGGTACAACCTGTTATATGAATACATGGAAGCGCTTTGTAAATGAGGGAATCCTTGAGTCATCCAGGCTAAACAAACGAATCATGGAGTCGTGGTACCGCTGCAAGCAGGAGGATGTGAATCCGTATTTAAGCCAGGGGCAGCATATTTTAACAAATGGGGAACTTATCGCTCAAAAAGAGAAAAACTCGTTATTTCTCAATGCAGCTTTATCTCCTTTGGAAAAAATGAAAGAGGTCATTGAGGAGTCGAAAATGATGGCCTTATTAGTTGATCCTGAGGGGTATGTTTTGTCCTTAACAGGAAATAAAGGCGTCTTGCATGATGCGCGGAAAATCAATTTTGTTGAGGGGGTTCGCTGGACGGAGCAAGAAGTGGGAACGAATGCAATCGGAACAGCTCTCCAAACGGGAGAAGCGGTCATGATCAGCGGGACAGAACATTACTCAGTCGCTTCCCATCATTGGAGCTGTTCGGCAGCACCCATTTACAGTGATGACAGGAAGCTTCTTGGAATCATTGATGTTTCCTGCCCTGTAAATAGTACTCATCCTTTTATGCTTGGAATGGTGGCTTCTCTTGCACATTCGATTGAACGAGAATTAAGTGTACGAGCTCATAAACATAAGATGGAGCTGATTCATAAATGCATCGACTTCATTGAAATAAACCAGCCGTTAATTATTTGTGATGATCAAAAGACGGTGGTGGCGAGCAGTAAGTCTGTTCGTCAGCGAATCCCAAACGTTGTTGGCATGAGAGTGAATGAACTATTGCCATACGGATTTCGGGTTGAAACGGAAAGCCCCGTTTTTTCAGAGAATCATAAGAATGTAATCGGAACATGCTTGCATTTATCGGAAGAAATGCTCCGAAAACCAGATGAACCGTTCGTTTCCGCTTTTTCTTCTAAGTCATTTTATTTTGAAGGGGAGACCGGTACGAGCCAAGCGTTTCAGCGTACTTTACATGACATGAAGCGTGTGGCCCTGACGGATGCCAGCGTTTATATATTGGGAGAAACCGGGACGGGAAAAGAGCTGGTTGCAAAAGCCATCCATGAAAACAGTTCACGCAAAGACGGCCCTTTTATTGCTTTGAATTGCGGTGCTATTCCTAAAGAGCTGATGGAAAGCGAACTGTTCGGTTATGTAGAAGGGGCATTCACAGGGGCGAAGCGTCAGGGCTATAAGGGGAAATTCGAACAGGCAAACAACGGGACCCTTTTCCTTGATGAAATTGGTGAGATTCCTCCATCTATGCAAGTGGCCCTTTTGCGTGTTTTACAAGAACGAAAGGTGACACCTGTTGGCGGGATAAAAGAAATTTCTTTAAATATTCGAATCATCACAGCTACACATCGTGATCTTCTTCAACTCGTTCACGAAGGAACATTCCGTGAAGATTTATACTACCGCCTCCATGTGTATCCAATGTATGTTCCATCTTTACGTGATAGGAAAGAAGACATTCCCCGCTTAGTACGTTATTTTTGCCAGAAAAACAATTGGACCATTAAATGGCCGGATGAATGTTTTGATAGACTTATGCAGTACGAGTGGCCGGGAAACATCCGGGAATTATTCAACGTATTGGAGCGGTTGCAAATTGTATCGCCAAACGGGTCCATAACTCCATTGCAAATATCCGACTTGCTGCCTGAGCTGAATACCCGCCTCCGATGGCCGGCTTCATCTATTTCGGACGGGGAACAAACCGAGCCTTCAACTCAACTGACATTGCGTGAAAAAATCCAAAAGGACTTGATGATGGAGGCATTACAAAAAACAAAGGGAAATGTGACAATGGCTGCCAAATTATTGGATATCCCAAGAAGTACTTTTTACAAGCGGCTTCAGAAATTTAATTTGTAGATGGTTTTCATGCTGAATAAAGCTAAAATGGTGATATGCCGAAAATTCCTGATAGCAGGAATGAATAGACATTGACGATCTGTAAATATAATAGTTGATAAAGTGACCTCCTCTTGAACAAAGGCAAGGGGAGTTTTTTTATGGAAATGACATGTAACTGCCTGTAACAATTCGCATATTGTCAAACGAATCGACAAAATACGGGTGGTGACAGTGGTACTTTAGTGTATAATGAAACAAAAACGTATGACAGAATGGGAGCGAAACAATGAAAGCTGAAAAGGAGCAAGATCAGCTTAAGCTGACGTTATCAGAAGAAGAGTATTTAAAATTGACAGAGTTGGTGTTTTTAGGGAAATGGGTCACCAACTCGTCATATGAAAATGAACCGGAGCGCAATCCCTATAATGAACTGGAACAAACTATTTTTAATGTTTCGCGCCATTTTGATTTGCCTAAGCATTTCGAGCATTATGAAACGCATTCGTTTTTTACGCAGAGGCTGGAAGATCGAATGATGAATCTCGTAGATACATACGATCAAGAGGCATTTTGGATGAAGCTTGCAAGCCTTCTTGCCCAAAGGGATGTCCATCGGGCAATGGAGTCAGGCCACAGATTTTCATCGGATGTAATAGAACAAGTAGTACAAAGGGAACTGGAGTATGAGCAAGAGTTTGAGGAAAATGGTCTGAGAAACGTGGAAGTGAAAATAAAGAAATAACACGGGAGCGGCATGGAGAACCAAAAAATAGCGGGTTTCCATGCCGTTTTAGTTGATTACGCCTTCTTTGCTGGCTGTAAAGAATAATAATCGTAGGCCGAGCTGACTCGAAAGCCGCACGATTCGTATAAATGAAGGGCGTTTTTGTTAGAAGTCTCAACCTCAATCATAATGGCTTTTTTACTTTGATTTTTCAGTGTTTCGATCAATTGTATCAAGATTTTCCTCCCATAACCTTTCCCTTGGTATGATGATCGAACCGCGAAAGCCCGGATATACAGTTCTTCTGGGTGTTCGCTGACGGTGACGGTTCCGATATAAGAAGGGCCGGCTCGGGCTACATAGAGTATATGCCTTGAATCAGAAATTGTTTGTCGGATCATCTCACTCGCTGTTTCGTTCGAAAAAGAGAAGCTTTCCGATAAAATGATTTGAATATGTACATGATCGGCTTGAGTGGCACGTACAAGTTGGACTGCCTTTTCGTTCGTCATCGATACTTTATCGGGAATGAGAATCATGCTGTATTCGGAAAAACGGTAGACGGCGTTAATCGCTGTCAGGAACGCCTTGCCTGAAAGCGAAGAGCGGTCTGTAATAAGCAGCTGGCTTTGGATGCTCCTTGGTTTCCAATGCTGGCTCGCTTCTTTCAGAAGGGTGGAAGCGATATGTCTTTTACGGAAATGAGGGTCGACCATGATAGTAATTTCAGCTTCGTGTTTATTTGAAAATGAGTACATGCCAAGAAAACCCGTCAATTGTCCGTGACAATAATATAAGAAATCATTTGTTTCTTTTCCGTCACGACTTTGCAATATGGAAAGGTTCAAGGGAATAGTGAGATTAATTTGTTCCCATTGATTGCATGTATTGGCTAAATCGGTGATGGCTTCTAGTTCGGCTGCGGTTAAATGAGTCCGTGCATGTACGCCTTCCATTATGCTCTCACGTCCCTCTCTGAAAGAATCATTAAACATATTTTCCGCACTCATAGAGCGGAATTTAATTTACATAGCGGCTGTCTTTCGGAACGGCCATTTCATCAAAATGGTTTACCAGTTTTTTTAGAGATTGCGTCAACTCGTCTCCGTTCATCGGAAGTCCGTGGCCTGTAATGGCAACTGCCGGCTTCAATGCTTCGAGCGCTGCGACCGAGTCTTTCGCTGCTTTCCAGTCTGTCGTGAAGTACTTTGGAGGTCCGCTTATTTCTTGTTCTTGCATGATTACTTTGTAAAGGGATTCTTGTTTGACTGTGACAAACGCATCTCCGACGATCAGTGAACGGTCTTCATCTCTAAACAGCGAGACATGTCCCGGTGTATGCCCAGGTGTGTGAATCCAGCGCCATCCCGGCATGAAAGGGACCGTGCTGTCATTAGGCAATGACTGTATACGACCCCCTAAGTCAATGCCGTGATTCGGGAACATCGGAGACATTTTCGCGACGAAGCCGTCGTCAACGGTAGGGTCTCCTTTTGGGTAATTTTGCTGCCCCGTTAAATAAGGAAGCTCCAGCTCATGTGCATAAACAGAAACGTTCCATTGCTTTGTCAATTCCACGAGTGCCCCTACATGATCAAAATGCCCGTGAGTCAAAACAATTGCTTTCGGCTGGCAGTCTGTGCCAAAGCGTTCTTGGGCAGCTGAAACGATAGCTCCTGCAGAATGCGGCATACCGGCATCAATAAGCACGAATTCTTTGGAATTAGCAGGATTTCCGATAAATATAATATTCACTATTTGAATAGGAAGACAAAAAATATCCGGCATGACGGCTTGGCCCATCCCGTCCGTTATAGATGTGATTGGAAGAAAAGTATCATCAAATGTATTGTCCAAGTGGTTATCGTGAACATGATCCATGATTATTACCTCCTAATTGTAATGGAAAATCAACTATAGAGTTTCCTACTTTCCGCAATAAAACACTTTTTTGATGATTCGCCTGCTTTGGCAACTCTCATTTAACATAGATGGACACCGATGTTTTGCAATGTCCTAAAAGGGGGATAAGTAAATCAAACATTCCAAAAGTGAGGTGGCTTTTATGACTGAGAGGAAAGAGCGGTTTGTTGAAAAGAACAGAAAAGGAAACATGGACCATCCGGAACAATATGAAACAGAAAAAGAAAGTTTGTTTGACCGCTTTGAGAGCGAACAATATGTCGATCCGATTCCTATGGAAGATTTAAAAGAAGAAAAGCGCGAGGAAAAAGACGGGTATCATACGAAAGATACATCCTCCAGTGAAAAGAAGTATTCTGAATAGGCAGAAAGAAAAGCGCCAGTGAAAACTGGTGCTTTTTTATCATTTTAAGAGAGAAGACCTCCACTTCTAAACGGAGTGAAAGTGGGGGATGAATCGCTGTTTTTTATACTCAAATATCTCGTTTCATTCTAGAAAGTGTATGTTAATCTACAATCATTTGAAGAAAAGGGAGGACAAAAAATGTTGAAGGTTTTAGTACCAGGTGATAATATTAGGTGATACAGTATAAAGGCAAATAAGAGAAGGGTGGTTCGTTATCGTGAAATCACAAGCAAAGATAACGGCATTCGGGACATATGTTCCGGAACGAAGGTTAACAAATGAAGATTTGCAAAAAATGGTCGATACGAGTGATGAGTGGATTGTACAGCGAACAGGCATGAAGGAAAGAAGAATTGCCGCTGAAAATGAATCGACATCAACGCTTGCGATAAAAGCGGTAGAAGACTTGGTAAAACGAAGCAGTTTATATTTAGAAGACGTGGATTGCATCATCGTGGCAACGACTACGGCTGAATATGCTCTTCCAAGCGTTGCATGCCGAGTACAAGAGTATTTTAATATTCCCCATACCGCAGCTTTTGATTTAAGTGCTGCCTGTGCAGGGTTTACATATGGATTACATGTCGCCAATGGCTTGGTTTCCTCAGGCGCTCATCAAAAAGTGCTGGTGATTGGTGCTGAGGCGATGTCTAAAGTAATCGATTACGAAGATCGGGCCACGTGTATTTTATTTGGTGATGGCGCAGGGGCTATGGTAGTGGAGCGAGAAGAGGAAAACCCGGGATTTTTCGGTTCCCATCTCGAAACGGAAGGTGCAGGCGGCATTCATCTATACCGAACGATTATTGGAGAGACAATGAACGGAGTGGAACTTCAATCGAATGGTAAGATGGTTCAAAACGGACGAGAAGTTTACAAATGGGCCGTTCGATCTGTTCCGAAAGGGATTGAACAGCTTTTGCTTAAGGCGGGAATGAACAAAACGGATGTAGACTGGTTTGTCCCCCACAGCGCCAATTTGCGAATCATTGAATCCATCTGTGAGAGATCGGGACTATCACTTGAAAGATCACTTACAAGTGTGGAGTATATGGGCAACACTTCGTCGGCGTCCATTCCGCTGGCGTTGGATAATGGAATCAAAGAGGGAAAAGTGGAAAACGGCGACTTGCTGTTATTGTACGGGTTTGGTGGAGGCCTTACACAATGCGGTGTATTGGTAAGGTGGGATCTGTAACAAGTCCTTTCATTCCATGGCAGCGGTATCATAAAGGAAACTTCCAGCCGCAGGAGTCTTACTGCCCGTTAATGCGGGATAAATAAGATTGAGCTGTTTTGACGACACAGAAACTCCCTATGATTCTACAGCAATAGTTTGCAGAATCATGGGGGAGTTTTTAAAAATTTTTGGGCATCAATGACCAATTAAGATCCGAGTGGATGAACTCTCTAATGGGAAACTGTTACGAATAAGAAGGAGGGACTTTCAGTAAAAACGCTTGTTGAATCCTCATTTATTCCGCTTTAACGAAAACAACTTCGAGATAGATCGAGATTTTTTCGTTTTTGAAAAAAAGGAGCTAGAATAAAGGAAAATCCTATTCATTGAGAGAATTAAATAAGGATAATACATATAACTTATAATGGAGGAAATGAACATGCCTTATTATGCAGCAATCTTACATATGGAAAAGCCGGAACTCAATCAGCAATACCGTCCTCAGCACTTGGATTATTTATCGACATTGGATGAACAAGGGAAAATATTCGCTAAAGGACCTTTTGTGGATGGAGCGGGAGGTTTAGTGGTATACAAAGCTGATTCTTTAGAGGAAGCCAAACAATTAGCCGAAACAGACCCTTATGTAAAAGAAGGCGTACGTCGACTTGAATTACATGAGTGGGGGATTTAAGCGCGCTGCTTGAAATCCTGTTTTGAACTCATAGGGCCTGTCACTTTCCGAAAAGACTGGAATAAAACCGGTCAGGGGAAAGGGCAGGCTATTCTTGTTTAGTAATAAATATTTACATAATAATATTATGGTTAAGAGAGATGTTTTTGGTTTCTATTTCATAAAAGATTTTTTATAGATACGGAAAAAAGGAGTGCATTTTTTCTCTATATCGTACAAGAAGATTGCGTATCATTACTTGCAAGTCATGTTTATAAGAAGGCAGGATAAAGCCTCAACAGGCATGCTTTTCACCCTGATGAGGCTTCATTTTCGGTGATATTAATAGGTTTGTTCAGTCTTTACCTGGTTATAAGTATGTTTGTTTCTTTTTTGAGCCTGCCATTTGTTCCATAAGGCGAATAAGGTATTTCCCCATCGTACGGCCTCGGTAATCTTGTCCGATTGTTTTCTTACTTGATGTGATACTGTTTCAGTCGTATCTTTCACCGTTTCATTTACCATTCTCAAAGAATCTCCGGCTTCTCTCACTGCATGAAACGTTGAATTCAGAGCCCCTGTTTTTTCTTGAATGTCTTCAGCCAATTGATTTGTTTGGTGAAGAAGAATGGTGGCCTCATTCGTCAAACCATCGATTTGTCCCGGAAGGCGCTCGACTGTTTCCGCTGTATGTTTCAATGTTTGATCAAGCGACTTTAATGCCTTTACTAGAAAAATAGATACGACCGCAAAAGCTACGGCAATTAATGCAACACTTACGTATAAAATCCATTCCATCTTGTTTTGCCTCCTCTTCTTTTAATATTTGATGTAAGGGTTTGTTTCCCCGTATGAAGCAAGTTTAAACCCACTTTTAAACTAAGTTTCATCTTATACATGTTTTCATCGAGATTCCATCATCATGGAATAAAAGCACCGGTAAAGTTACCGGAAAACGGACACTAAATGCTTCACCAAAACATATAGAATGAAGACAACTGTTATTTTTCAAAAAAAGTGGGTACATAACATATAACAAACATTTATTTTCGAAGTGGAGGAGATTGACACAATGGTTATCGTTTATGCGAGCATTGCGCTTTTTGTTCTTTCCCTTATTTACTTGGGTTATTCAATTTTTAGGGCTATTAAAGAGATGAAGCCGAATTTAATGAGTGTCCAAGAAACAACGGCACGGATTCAGCGAAAAGCAGATATGATTAATAGTGAAATGAACAAGCTGACGCAAACACAGCGGGAGATCCAAATGGATATCGAACACAAGAAACAATTAGTTAATGAAGTGGTTGAATCTGCTAAACAAACCCCACAATTATTGAAGCAAATATGGAATCAGGGGAAAAAAGTTCCCCATCCTCACGGGCTAAAAGGAAAACCTTCTTCTGAAATTGGAAAGTTTAGTGAAAGACTGCTGGCATTATTGGAGAAAAAATATTTATAGATCGATTTAGAAAATTCGGCATGACCAAAAGGGGGTCATGTCGAATTTTCTAGACCTAAGCGGATGACACCCCCCTTGCGGGGGTGGCGTCATCCGCTTAGGTGAGAACCCTTTATGTGCCCACTAGGGTTTTTCCGGTTCGACTGCGTGTCTACATTATCTGTCAGTCTAAATGGCTGTCAAACTAAAGTTGTATATTGCAGTAGAAACATGCAGTGAATTCTCTTTTTCGCACCAATATTTGGTATAATGAACAAGAGAGAAAAATAAGAACTATTTTTAATATTTTATGGAAAAAGTGATGATGGGAATCGGAGAGGTGTTCATTCTATGGAATATGTAATTGATTTACAGAAAGTATCGTGGAAGCGAGAAGAGACCAATTTGCTTCATGATGTAAGCTGGCAAGTCAAAAAGGGCGAACATTGGGCGCTGCTTGGCCTGAATGGGTCGGGAAAAACGACGCTGTTAAACATTATTAACGGATACATTTGGCCGACAAAGGGAACCGTTCACGTTCTTGGTCAGCGTTTTGGTGCGGTTAATTTGCCCGAGCTGCGGAAATCCATCGGGTGGGTCAGTTCCTCTTTGCAGGAAAAGCTTTATGGGCACGATTTAGCGCAAGAAGTCGTGATCAGCGGGAAGCATGCATCCATCGGCTTGTATGAGCATGTGATGCAAGAAGAGTTGGAACGGGCTCTTTCCCTCATGGAGATCATGGGCTGCAGCCATTTAGTCAATCGTACGTATGCTGCATGTTCGCAGGGGGAAAAGCAAAAGCTGCTCATCGCAAGAGCGCTTATGGCTGAACCGGCTATCTTAATATTAGATGAACCATGTAACGGACTTGATCTGTTCTCAAGAGAAAGATTGCTTCAAAGCGTCAATGAATTGGCAAAGCGGCCTGATGGTCCGACCCTCATCTATGTTACACATCATTTAGAAGAAATTATGCCTGTGTTTACGCGGACATTGCTCCTTCGCCGCGGGGAGATATACAAGACCGGAAACACAAAAGAAGTGTTAACGGAAGAGTATCTTTCTCATTTTTTTGAACATCCGGTATCGGTTCAATGGGAAGATGAGCGTGCATCTGTAAAACTGAAAATTCAAACGAATACATATTAAAGAGAAAAGAGGATGGCTCAAAGGTGTTTTTCATGCCTTTGAGTCCTCCTCTTTCTTCATATGTTCGCTGCGTCAATTCGTTCTTGAGAGGCGTTACGGCACCTCTTGCATATTTTGAATTTCTGTCCGTCCGATTTGCTGGCGGGGTAAAGAAGTTTGATTCTCGTTCTACTGCAAACGGGACAAGTGCCTCTTCCTTTTGAAGGCAGTTTATAAAGGGAATGGCCTCTATTGCTTTTTGCCAATGATCTCATCCTTTCTTACACCAATAATAAAGGATATATTCACTTGGACGGGTGCTGGTGACAGAGCACAGTAAAAAATTTTTAAGGAAGAAATTGATTGGGCTATATGAATTTGGGGTTTGAGCAAAATAAAAGGAAAACAAAGGAGGAGGTATTGTTTCTCCCTTGTTTTCCTGTGGCTTGCTCCAAAATATTATTTTATTTTGGGATAACCGCTTGAATCAGGAGAAACTTGCCCTCCTGCTCCGGCAGAATTGATATCAGGGTCGACTCCATCAGGCTTTGATGGTAAAGAAGCATGCATTTTTGCGTAGGTAGAATCAGTTTGTTCTCGTTCATCGTTTTCTGTAAAAGAAATTAAATCAAATTCCGTCCCTTTTAAATGCTCCGCCAATTTTACTTGTATTTTATCTTCGGGTATGGCTTGTTCATCAATCTGGAGTTGTACTGTAATCGTCTTCATTGTGTTTTCTCCTTTCCTTGTAAAACTTGTCTATTGGTTTATTTCCCTTTTTCAATTGTTTGAAACAATTCCTTACAAACTAATGAGACTAAAAAAGAGGAAGCTTGCATTTGCTAAGCATTTTACTCAGGCGAAAATTACCAATTAGCATATGATAAAGGAACATTTAGTTATTAGGAGGGGAAAAAGTGTGCCGTTTCCAAGTAATACTCAATATACCCCGATATTAGTCAACGGTGTCCCTTTGTTTGATACGACAGGGGATGAAAGTCCTGCAGCCACGGATATTGTAGGAAATTCTACTTCCCCTGCAGGTTTTTTTGCCTATGATGGCATAAATGTGTATTTTCGGCTGCGTCTAAATGCAGATCCCAGAAATAGCAAGCTGACTGGATTTGATAACTTTGCATGGGGGGTTCTTATTAACACAAGCGGGGTGCCGGGTACGTATGATTGGTTGTTTAATGTAAATGGTTTAAATAATACCGTAAACCTTATTCAAAATACGAACAAACTCGTTAATTCCTGGAATGATCCGGCGGAAGGGACGGGCGGAGGAAACCCGAACTTCAGCCAGCCCATTACGAATTACGATTTTGCTCGGATTACGCAAGCAGACTCAAATTTTGGCGGCAACCCCGACTACTTTTTGGACTGGTTTTTACCGGCAAGCACTGTATTTTCTTTCTTGAATATTACTGAAAGCTCCTTAATTAGAGCCATTTACTTTACCTCTACCAATGCAAATAACTTTAATAAAGATTCATTACGTGCAGTTGAAGGCTTCAGTTTCGCCAATGCATTAAGTGAGCCGGCTTCTTCAGGTGAAGTAGATGTAAGGGCTCAATTACGGACAGATAAAATATTAACATCGGGACCAACTTCAGTTCTCTTGGGGCAAACTGCCACTTGGACGGGGATGATGACCGTTTCGAATACGGGACTATCGCAAGCGACCACCATTTTTGCCTCCGATGTAGTAGGATTAGACTTTGTTTCCAGCTTTGTTGTGAACTCTGCAAGCCAGGGACTGACCACCTATAATTCAAGCAACCGTACATTGACATGGAATGTCGGAAATTTGAATCCAAGTATTACGGCCACTCTTACGTTTACGGTTACAGGGAGTTTTACAAATGATGAACAAAATGCCGAGTATTTGTTAGATCGAGTGAAGGCAACAGGTTTCGATAGTTTTACGGGAAAGGGTATTCAATCTAATACGTCTACTGTTAATATCGATGTCCAGCGTGCCGCCACTATTAGCGGAACAATCATCAATCAATCCAACGGTACGGTTGTTCCCGGAGCCAATGTAACGTTACTTCAAAACGGCAATCCCGTAGCAGTAACGACCTCTAACGTATCCGGTTTCTACAGTTTCACTAATGTAACCCCAGGTTCATATACGATCTCCGTCAGCAATTCGCCCAATTTTTTACCTGCTTCCGTAAATGTCACTGTTGCGAGCGGCCAATCACTCACACAAAATATTTTTCTCACACCGGCACCTAGTACGATTCAAGGTACTGTGACAGGTAATTCCAATCCTGTTCAAAATGCGACTGTCACGTTAACGAATAATCTGGGAGCGGTCATTGCTCAAACGACCACGAATGCTTTAGGGGGCTATTCATTTACCAATGTGATTCCCGGTCCATATACGGTGACAGTTATGGCGCCAACCTTCCAATCTCAGACCCAGGGAGTGATTACACAGCCGGGGCAAGCTTCCACGGTTAATTTTGTGCTGCAGCCGAATCCGGGAGCGATTACAGGTATGGTAACGAATGATGTGACCTCAGCACCTATTCCTGGTGCGACCGTCGAATTGTTAACTAATCAGGGAATATTTCTGGATTCCACGGTGACGAATGGTTCTGGAACCTACATGTTTTCAGGTTTGGCACCCGGACAGTATCAGGTGAGGGCAAGTGCCGTTAACTTTGGAACTAACACTGTGGGCGCAACGGTTATAAGCAATGCCACGACGATCACTAATATTCCTCTGCAGCCAAATCCAGGAAGAATTACAGGAACGCTAACCGACAGTTTAACCGGCACTGGAATAAGCGGAGCGACTGTTCAGTTAATCAATTCGAGCGGTACGGTTGTTAATACGACCATAACAAATGGGAATGGTACCTATCTTTTTGAGAGTGTTGTTCCCGGTTCATACAGTGTAGTTTTTACTGCGAATGGATACTCAAGCAGCACAGTAGGGGCTATCGTCAATTCTAATCAGACGACCGTTATTAATGCAGCGTTAAGCAGAATGGCCGGTGCTTTGTCTGGGACCGTTGTTAATAACAGTAATGTAGGAATTGAAGGTGCACAAGTAACGGTTTTTCAAAATAATATACCTGTCGCGACAGCCGTCACGGACAGCAACGGCGATTACTTGATTCCGAATCTCGCCTCGGGCGATTATGTGGTAGTGGCAAGTGCCGAAAACTTTGCTGCTCAAACGTTAGCGGCCATGATCATTGATGGCCAGATAACACTATTAAATTTCACCTTGCAGCCAAATCCCGGTACGCTGACGGGGCAAGTGACGGATAGTAATGGAACTCCCATTATCGGTGCTACAGTGAGCGTGCAGCTTAGTACAGGGACCGGCATTATTATTGCTTCGGCTGTAACGGATTCCAATGGAATATATACGATTCCCGGATTGTCTTCCGGTACGTATACGGTAAATGCGACAGCACCTAATTTTCAAACAGCTATATCCGGGGCTGTGATTTCACCGAATGCTACCACAACGGTCAATTTCGCCTTAGCACCGAACCCGGGTGCCATTACCGGGCAAATTACGGATGCTCAAACAGGAACCCCGATTGCAGGAGCCAATGTGGAAGTCCGAGTGGTAGACTCAAGCGGAGCAATTGTGGCCACTGTTTTCAGTGATCCAAACGGTCAATATCTAGTCAATCAATTGGCTCCAGGTTCCTACACGCTCATTATATCTGCGGGTAATTTCCAGACGGCTGCGGTTTCAGAAATGGTCGTATCGGGGCAGACATCAACAGCCAATGTCTCGTTGAGCCCATCTCCTGGTTCGATCACTGGACCGGTGTTAAACTCGCAGGGAGGAACCCCAATCCCAGGGGCGGCCGTAAACGTTGTTAATAGTCAAGGAGCCCTTATCACCACCGTTTTAACGAGCGAGGATGGAACATTCGTCGTCAATGGTCTTCCGCCCGATCAATATACGTTGACCATTTTTGCGGATAATTTTCAAAACGGAACAGTAGGAGCTTTTGTTCAATCGAATGTAACAACGCCGGTGACGGTATCACTTGTTCCGCAGCCAGGACAGATTACAGGTACGGTGAATCCAGTCGTTACAGGAACCGTCGCTCGCTTATTGGACAATAATGGACGATTTATCGACTCTGCTGTCACCAATCCTGATGGGGCGTTCCAATTTTCTAACTTGGCACCCGGAAGTTATACAGTATCCGCAACCGCCCCGGGTTTTGGTACAACAAATGCAGGGGTAACGGTAGTAGCCAATCAATCCTCTTCCGTGTCACTAGACCTTGTGCCGAATCCAGGAACGGTCTCTGGAGTCATTACATCCTCTAATGGCCAGCCATTGGCTAATGCCCTTGTTCATATTACGGACTCGACGGGGACTGTCATCGGGTTCGCTTTTACCGATGTACAAGGGCAATATACGATTACGAATATACCAGCTGGGTCTTATACCCTCAAAGCGAGTGCCGAAAACTTTATCCCATCCTTCGTAGGAGTTGTTCTGAATCCAGGGCAAGATTTGACGGGTGTTAACCTTTCACTCGAAGCAAGCCCCGGATCTATTAATGGGCAGATTACCAGCTCGCAAACAGGGGCACCGATTGGAGGAGCAACGGTTGTTGTTCGGGATGCGGTGACACAAACCATTCTTGCTGCGGCGACAACGACCATTTTTGGAAACTATACAATCAATAATTTACCGCTAGGCCCGGTGACAGTCACTGCCTCCGGAGCCGGATTTGGATCTACTACCATAGGGGCCCTTATTACCAGCAATCAGACAACGACCGCAGATATTGCTCTTTCGCCAAACCGGGGTGCGATCAGCGGAACGGTGTTAGATACAGATGGAAATCCTGTAACAGGCAACAATATTCAAGTTCAAATCTTCAATGAAAATAAAGTGTTGGTAACAAGTGTATTGGCCAATAGTGATGGTACGTATACGATTTCTGGTCTGCCGCCGGGAAATTACTTTGTTACGGTAACCGCTCCAGGTTTCAGCGCATCTACCGTTTCGGCTCAAGTCACATCAGATACGACAACCAATGTTGTTAATGTCGTCACACCAGATCCTGTTACGTTGACGGTTACGGTTCAAAATAGTGCAACTGAAGCGCCGATCGCCGGGGCTAACGTAAGCGTTAGGCAGCAGAATGGCATTATTGTTGGAACTGGAGTTACTGATTCAAACGGGCAGTTCGTGTTTACGAATTTACCTGCAGGAAGTTTGGCTATTACGGCAGATGCCTCTAACTTTGGAACAGATTCAATGAGTGTATTTGCTGACAGAGGAGCCGTTTTGAATACGACATTAAGCCTTTCACCGAATCCTGGAAACTTGAACGGTTTTGTCTCCAATATAGTGAACGGTGATCCGATTCCTAACGCTGTCGTTCAATTATTTGACTTTACCAATACCCTCGTTCAGGCTGCTGTGTCCGATCAATTTGGTCAATATTCTTTTTCGGGAATTTCACCGGGTACTTATACTGTAGTGGCGAATGCAGCAGATTTTGGCCAGCAATCAGCAGGGGCGATTATATCTTCTAACCAAACTTCTACTTTAAGCTTTGCTTTGACACCAAATCCCGGTATTATTCAAGGGTTTGTCACCAACTCTCTAACAGGAACTCCCATACAAGGAGCGACAGTGCTTGTTAGGGAGCTGTCAGGCACAGGACCAATCGTATATACGACTATTACTGATGAAAGTGGATTCTACCAAACAACGACGCTGGCTCCCCTCGTTTATGTATTGGTGGCAAGTGAACCCAACTTTAGCTCTGCCAGTGTTTCTGCTCAAGTCATCAGCAATACGGTCCAACAAGTGGATTTTCAATTAACCTCAAACCCGGGCGGTGTTCAAGGAACCGTGGCAGACGCTTCAACCGGAGTGCCTTTAGTGAATACTCTTGTAAGGGTGTTGGATTCTCAGGGAGTGATTGTTGGGAGCATACAGACTGATATGGAAGGAGGCTACGTGATCACTGGCCTTGCACCGGGTAATTATACGGTGACTGCTATTAATTTAGACTACCAGCCACAAATCCAGAACATCGAAGTTGTGCCAAATGTAATCAAGAATTTAAATTTTGCACTAATAGGTTCTCCGGCCACCCTTCAAGGAACCGTGACCGATGCCGTTTCGGGGATTCCATTAGTCGGAGCAATTGTCCAGATATTCAAGGAAGGAACCGAAGTGCTGCTTCGAAGAGTGTTAACAAACGAGAATGGCTTTTATATAGCGGATGGGCTGCCGGCAGGGGCCGTAAGAGTCATCGTCAGTTTTGATCAGTATGCCAATTCTGTCCACAATGTTATATTGGGTCCGAATGAAACTGAAACTCTCAATGTCTTATTAAATCCATTCCTAGCTGCTATTACGGGTACGGTAACAGATGCGGTCACATTCAGCCCGATTGGCGGAGCGTTAGTCCAACTTGTCATTCCAAATACGGAAATTGTAGTGGCCAGCATCCTGACAGAGCCTGCTGGCTCCTATATGTTGCCTAATTTGCCGCAAGGCTCCTATACTATTGTCTTTTCCGCTGATAACTACCAAACAAAGACGGTTCCGGTTATCTTGACTCCAGGAGAAACGGAGACTGTGAATGCTTCATTAGATACGTTTCCGGCTGCTGTGAGAGGAACTGTGACGAATGCTTTAACCGGAAATCTCATTCCAAATGTACTTATCCAGGCCTTTACATTGGAGGGAGCGTTTTTAGGAAGTGCCTTTTCGGATATAACGGGGAACTACGTATTAACGGGTTTGCCGCAAGGTACCATTTCCCTTATTGCTAGTACAGATGGATTTTCTTCTCAAACGTTACCCGTCACTTTAGCTCCGGGAGAGGAAGAGACGGTCACCTTCCAGCTGACACCGAATCCGGCGACGTTAAGAGGACGAGTGACGAACGCGGCCGATAATAACCCGATTGAAGGAGTATTGGTCCAAGTATTTATTCCTGGCACAGTTGTTCCAGTTAAAACGATCCTCACTGATCCAAATGGTGATTATGTCATTACGGGGTTGGGTGAAGGAGAATATCGAGTCGTCTTTTCCACCGATAATTTCAGTACAGAAGTTTTCCGGATCATGCTGGCTCCAAATGAAGTGAGGACATTGAATGCCCAGTTGACGCCGAATCCAGCCACGATTCGCGGCCAGGTTACGGATGCAGCGACCGGCCTTCCAATCCAGCAGGCCGGAGTGGTGACTGTCATCCAGGGAACAGGAATCATAGTCGCGTCTGCACAAACCGATCAAAATGGGCAGTATGTGTTAACCGGTCTGGCACTGGGCAGCTACAATGTCGTCTTCTCTGCCCCCGAGTATGTTACCCAGACAGTCCCGGTCATTCTCGCGTCGGGAGAGGTAGAGGTAGTCAATACCGCGTTAGTAGGGAATCCAGCTCAAATTAACGGAACAGTTCGCAATGCTGCAACTGGAGCTGTCCTGCCAAATGCCCTTATTCGAGTGTTCGATTTGCAAGGGTCGTTAATCGGCGGTACGCTGACGGATATGAATGGCCAGTATACGATTTCCGGCTTGGCGCAAGGCACATACTCTGTTACCGCTTTAGCTGAGGGCCATGCTTCTCAAACGATGGTCATTACGTTGACTCCGGGAGAAGAAGAGACAGTCAACTTCCAATTGCCACCGAACCCTGCAAGATTAAGGGGAACAGTAACAGATGAAAGAACCGGGCAGCCGATTTCCGGAGTTTTAGTCCAAGTGTTTTTCGTGGGGTCGACGGTGCCTGTTCGATCAACTATTACAGACCCAATGGGTCGTTATCTTCTGAACGGACTTTCGGAAGGGGAATACCGGATTGAGTTTTCGAAAGAAAATTATATAACAGAAGTATTCCGGGTGGTATTGGCTCCAGATGAAGACCGAATATTAAATGTACAATTAGCATCCAATCCAGCTGTTATCCAAGGGACAGTAAGAGATGCAGAAACAGGTCAACCCATAGTTAGAGCAAACGTCATCGTCTCCATTACAGGAACGGGAATTATTGTTGCTTCGATTTTGACTGATTCGCAGGGAAGGTATAGATTGACAGGGATTGCTCCAGGAGACTACACAGTCAGCTTCTCGGCAGATGGCTATGCTTCCCAAACAAGCGATATTACTCTTGCAGCGGGGCAATCCCTTACCCTTAATGCCAACTTATTATCCAATCCGGCTATTTTGACGGGAACAGTCTTGTCGGGAAGAACGGGGGACCCTATTGAAGGGGGCGTAATACGTGTATTCAGTTCCGATGGTCAATTCATTACTTCTACTTTAACGGATGAAAATGGGGAGTACACGATTCCTCGGTTGAATTCTGGAACTTACACCGTTAGTGCCGTTGCTTTTGGCTTTGAATCCGAGATTCAAACCGTTACTCTAGTCAGGGGAACGACGACTGAACTCAACTTTGTTCTCGACGATCAACCTGCATCCTTAGTTGGAAGAGTGACTGATGCAAGAACGAATCAGCCTATAGAAGGAGCGGTTGTGCAAGTTTATCCATTAGGATCTAGCGTTCCGATCAGGTCAACCGTTACACTTCCGGATGGAAGTTATATCATCATTGGATTGCCTCCCGGAAGCTATCGAGTGATCGCGAATACCCCGAACTATTTGCCAGCTGAATTCACGATAACTCTTGAGGCCGGCGAGACACTTGTTCTAAATATCGAACTTACCCAAAGGTTTTCTAATCTTGGCCTTCAATGCATAGAAGCAGACAAGGTTTATGATTGGATAGTAATCAAAACGAGGGAAAGAGCGTCCATCTCTTATCCATGTGATGGTGATAACGAGGACTGCTGCCGAGAATTCGTAAGGGAAGCGATAATGAATGGCGATACGATAAAAGTAGAATGTAAGGCGGTAGGGAATCCAAGCTATACGATTACAAACATCATGAACGGAAATCCTGGAAGGATAACCATCCAATGGTTCTTGCATTTAATGATTACGATTCGAAATACCTCATTAAATCGGATAATATGCCAATTCGATGAAACGCTGCTTATGGAGGAAGAGGTCATCGTTTGCTTACCGTCTCCTCTGGGAGCTGACAATATAAAAGTAAATATCCATCAGACATTCTGTGAACGAGAAAACACCATTTTTGGAAACCAATTTTTTGTCAATGCCATTATATGTGCAGATATAAAAATAAAAGCAAAAGTGGTTATGGATGTAATTGGTCCTTTTTGTACACCAAGGAGAGGCCTTTCGACAAATGATTGGAGTTAATAATAGAAAACCCCTTTCAAGTAAGGTGAAAGGGGCTTTCTGTATCAATTTTTTTGACATGGTCGTTACATAGACAATTCTATTACGAATTCCAATGGATTATTATTCGTTTACCCACCCTAATCCGAGTGTATTTTGACCCAAGTGGGTTCCAGCAATAGGGCTTAAGGTAGTAGTCGTAAATTTAATATGTGAATAAAGCTCTTCCAATTCTTTCTTCCATTCGTTCGCTTGATCCTCATCATTTCCATGAACAATACTTGCTTCTTTAATAAGGTGGGCTTCTTCGGCAAAAATTTGAAACAGGCGTTCTTTCACTTTTTTTGCTTTCCGAATTTTTTCGGATAACACTACTTTCCCGTCTTCAAATTTAACGATTAGATTTAATTTGATCAAGCTTCCGATTATCGCTTGCGTTGTTGAAAGTCGGCCTCCTTTTTGAAGCTGCGTCAAGCTTCCGGGAACGAGATACAGTCGGCCCTTATCTGGCAGTGTGCGAAGATGGGAGACGATTTCTTCGTACGACTTCCCTTGTTTTTCTAACTCTACCCCTTTTTCCACCATTTTTCCTAACGGATAGGATCCGATTTTTGAGTCAATCACTTCCACATTGAATTCTTCCATTTGAGCAGCGGTCGCCGAAGCCTGAAACGTTCCTGTTAACACACTGGAAGCATGTATGGCGATCGCATATTCATAGTTTTGTTTCAACTTGCTATACAGCTCAACGAAATCTCCGATAGCGGGCTGCGAGCTTTTCGGAAGTTCCTTTGATTCCGCTAATTTTTGATAAAACTCGGAAGCGGAAAGATCAATATTTTCTCTGTACGAAGTCTCTCCGAAAATAATATTCAAGGGAATGACGTAAATGTCATTTTCTTCAATGAATGCGTTTGAAAGAGTAGCGGTACTATCTGTAATCCAAGCGATTTTATTTTGTTTTGTCATTAATTGATTCTCCTTAAGTGTATATATCGGCGTTGTATGGAGCTTATATTGGACGTTTATGTATGTAAACGCTGTTTTTCATCCCGCATGACCAGGAAGGAAGCCCCGACGGACGGAAGTTTCCTTTAGCTCTCTACTATAGTTAACCGCATATTAAACGTTAAATCAATTAGCAATTTCAAATATATGCACAATCTGGCTTTAACTTAAACGGAACTAGTTTAGAGGCTTGGCAATAAGAACTGCGGGATGATGTTCCGTTCAAATGAGACAAAAAATAAAAATAAGGTCAAGCAACTTTAAAATTTTTCATACATACATTTATTCCAATGAAACTTTTTTACTATGCAGTAAGTCCATATTTTTGAAAATGGGTGGTGAGCAGGCATGTCAGGTGAACAACTAACATTGTTTTATCTATTATCCTTTTTTATTCCGGTTGTCGGAATCGTTTGGATGAATGATGTTGATTTGGATAAAAAATCAGTTAGAAAAAACTGCTTGCTGATCACTATTATTCCCCTTGTTTTCAGTTGTATTTGTTGGTTTGCATTATCAGCTTTTTCTCTCATACCGACTTATAGTGGATATTACACGCTATTGGAAGCCTAATTCACGATTGGACGAATTAGGTTTTTTAAGTATGAGAAACACCGTTTTTCTTATGCTCCTTGCATCTTGCCTCCCTTTTCGGTTCAGAAAAAGCGTTGCAGCATTTGGCAATCATCATTCTTGTAAAAGGAGTGTATGTATGAGGCGAATCTTCCAGGCCATATTTGCTTTGTTCCTGTTTTTTATTGTGTGGACACCTTTTGATAGAGTTGCGGAAGCGGAGAATGAAGCTGAAAAGTCAGCACCATCCAAGGAGTGGACAGAATGGCTGGAAGTGGTTCCGGCCTTTTTTGAACGCCTCCCTTGGTGGAGTTATGTAATCTTTTTCTTATTTGTTTTTTCGATTGCCATCTTTTTGTTGAAAACAAAGAAAAATCAACGCGACAGTGTAATTGCTGACGGAAAAATGAGCGTCATTCCCGGCAATGCCCAGCACATTGGCAGCCGGATTGAGCAGCAGGATGCATTTGGATTTTCTGATATTAGCGACAGTGCTTTCGTTCACAAATTCGGATCAGCGGCTGTACTGGCCGATGGGATGGGCGGATTGGCCGGCGGCAAAGAAGCGAGCCAGTTGGCGGTCCAAACATTTTTAGATGCTTACATGTCTACCCCATCTGTTGAGTCAATTGGGGAAAAGCTGCTGTTGGCATGTCAGGCAGCCAATTCCGCTGTAGTAGGACTGGCAAGACGAATGGGCTTAGAAGAAGGTGTAGGGACGACTTTAATAGCTGCAGTCGTACATGATAAACAATTATTTTGGCTATCGGTTGGAGACAGCCGGATTTATTTGCTGCAAAACGGTACCCTTCATCAATTGACAACGGATCATGTATACGCGAGAGAACTTGACGCGAAAGCCGAATGGGGAGAGATTTCACGAGAAGAGGCTTTCTTACATCCAGAACGAAACAGTTTAACGAGTTTCATAGGATTAGAGAAAATGGCGGAAGTCGATTACAGCGTTGAAGCGGTCCCGCTTTTTACAGGAAATCGAATTATCCTTTGCAGCGATGGTCTTTATGGTTCTGTTTCTGAAGCTGAAATGATTGCTGCCTGCCGCTTGGATACCCAAGAAGCAGCGGAAAAAATGGTGGAGATCGCTTTGTCGAAACAAAAACCACATCAAGATAATGTAACGGCAGCGATGTTAACGATTGCTTAATGTGATGATCAAAAGGGGGAGAATGCATGAAAGTGATGGCTGTAGTCACGAAACAAGTGCGCTATTGTTTCATCTTTTTACTTACGATTAGTTTAGTGTTTGCCTATCTTCTTCCGACAAAAGCTGAAACAAGGTCAATCGATCAATTGCGGAACAGTGTTGTTCGCATTCTTTGTTATGGAGCGGAAGGGATGTATATAGGAACCGGTTTTGCGGTCGGTGATACCGAACCCGTTCGTTATATCGTAACAAACTATCATGTGGTGGAGCCCAATTTAAACGGAGTTACCGTTTTGCTGTCAAAAGAGGATCAAATTAATGTGAATGTGCTTGCCTTCGATAAAGTAAAAGATATTGCTGTATTGGAGTTAACACAAGACTTATATAAACGTCCTCCAATGGAACTTGGCACAAGCGCAAATGTTAAGGCAAGTGAAGAAGTATATGCCCTCGGTTTTCCAGGCGATGCGGATTTAATTGATGATACTCCGTCAGGCGAACCGGATGATGTCACGATTACAAGAGGAATTATTAGTAAGATTTCCACTCAGGGAGGACGTAAAATCTTTCAAGTGGATGTAGATATCAATCCAGGCAACTCGGGCGGCCCTTTAGTAAATGAACAAGGTCAAGTGGTGGGAATCAATACGTTTGGGGTGACGACAGCTTCAGGCATCAACGGATCCGTTCAAATTGATGAGCTTATCCCTATATTAGAGTCCCGCGGTATTCCATATTTGACGGCTTCATCGGCAAATGCACCGGCTCCTGTGCAAGCGGAGACAGAAACATCAAATGGAATATGGTGGATTGTAGGGATTGGCGGTGCCGCTGCATTATTCCTTTTAGTTGTGATTGTATTGCTGGCCGTTATCTTTAGAAAGAAAGGAAAATCGTCAAGTCCTCCTCCGCCGGTAAAGAAGCAGTCGTCTGCCGCTTCTGTAACAAAACAAAAACCGCTGATGGTCGGTGTGAATGGATATTTTAACAATCAGATTATTGAATTAGGAGCGGGACAAATTACGATTGGCCGGGATCCTAATTTCTGTCAGCTCGTCTATCCAATGAATACGGTGGATATAAGCAGAAAACATTGCTCCATCAAATATAATGAGTTAAGTCAAATATTTATAGTAGAGGATTATTCCTCAAATGGAACCTTTTTACAATCGGGTGAAAGGCTTAAAGCTGGTCAAACTTATCATCTCCGTTCAGGAGATCGCTTTTACTTGAGTTCATCGCAAAATATGTTTGAAGTTCGATTGGAGAATCGCTGAATGCTGTTTCAAACAGGGATCGTTTCGCATGAAGGAGGCAGGCGTGTAAATGAAGATTTTGCTGATTTTTACATGGAAAGAGGCGGCGGATGCTGGGTGGTTGCTGATGGGCTTGGAGGGCATCAGGCCGGGGACATTGCTTCTAAAATAGCCGTTCAAACCTTTCTTTTTCATTACGAGCAAACGAAAGGTGTTGCACCGCATGTTTTAGCAGCAGGTATGGAAAAAGCTCAGCAAGCCATTCTGACCGAACAGAAAAATAATCGGATGTTATCTTCCATGAGAACGACGATGGTCGCTCTCGTTTGTTCGGAGAAGACAGCGAATTGGGCACATATTGGAGATTCGAGACTTTATCATTTTCGCCGCGGCAAAATAGCGGTTCGAACGAAGGATCATAGCGTTTGTCAAGCACTCGTGAATGCGGGTGAATTAACGATGGAACAAATCCGTTTTCATGAGGATCGGAATCGGCTTTATCGTGTGCTTGGAACGGACGGTTCCGTAAAAGCGGCCGTGAACAAGGGAGTACAATTGCAGCATGGTGATGCTTTCTTACTATGTACAGATGGATTTTGGGAATATGTGATGGAAGAAGAAATGGAAAATGCATTAATGGCGGCACATTCTCCAGACCATTGGTTAAACAGCATGCTTGCCATTCTTGAAAAACGTGTGCAGGGAAATCAAGATAATTTCACAGCACTGGCTGTCTTTGTAAAGAAATAAGAAAGAATTATTCGATGAGTGCTGGTGTCTAGCTCCAGCGCCTAGCTCGTTGTGGAAAAGATGATTGCCCTCATAAGGCAAAAAGCGCCTTATGGGTCAATCCCTATTTCCTTGGGGCCACAGGATGTGGGTCATGCCGACGTTGCCGCAGGACGCGGCGGTCTTAGTCGGCCTTCCTCATCAAGGCGCTTGCGCTTTTCTTATGAAAGCAGGAACATTTTCATCATGAAAGAGGTGTCATCATGAGCGATTTCAGCCATCTTTGTTTTGGTTGTATGGAGAACAAAGGAGAGGCACAGGTTTGTCCGTTTTGCGGCTGGGTGGAAGGTACCCCGGCAGAAGCTCCTCAGCATTTGCGGCCGGGCACTGTTTTGCATGAAAAGTATGTATTGGGGCGTGTGTTGGGGCATGGCGGATTCGGGATCACGTATTTAGCCTGGGATTTGAATTTAGACATGAAACTAGCGATCAAAGAGTATATGCCAAGGGATTTTGCCACAAGATCCCCTGAACATACCGCCGTGTCCGTCTTTACAGGACAGCTTGAATCCCATTTTGAACATGGACTGAAGAAATTTTTGGATGAAGCGAAAACATTGGCGCAATTCAATGCTCACCCGGGAATTGTCGGGGTACGGGACTTTTTTAGAGAAAATGGTACCGCCTATTTAGTAATGTATTATCTGGAAGGCATTGATTTTAAACAGTACTTGGAAATGCAGGGTGGAAAAATCCCATTTGGAACAGCACTTAAGATTATGATACCGGTAATGGATGCGTTAAGAGAAGTTCACGGAACGGGGACTCTTCACCGCGATATTAGCCCTGACAACATTTATATTACAGCAGAAGGGCAAGTAAAAGTGCTGGATTTTGGGGCTGCAAGGCATGCCATGAACGAATTCAGCAAAAGCATCTCGGTTATTTTAAAACCGGGTTATGCACCTGAAGAGCAGTATCGTTCGAAAGGAAAGCAAGGACCCTGGACGGATGTCTATGCGGCGGCGGCCACCTTTTACCGCGCAATCGTCGGCCATGTTCCCCCGGAATCACTGGATCGATTAGAAGAAGACACCATCGAACGGCCGTCGAAGCTGGGAGCAGACATTCCGCCGGAAGCGGAAGCGGCCTTAATGAAGGCACTCGCTGTGAAGCAAACAGACCGGTATCAAATCATCGGAGAATTTCAGCAAGCATTATTAAAGTCAACCGGGGAGGGGAGTGGAGAGCTTTTTGAGGAAAAGGGGGAAATAAAACCTGAAAAAGTGGAAAAAAAGGAAACTCTCAATCTCACTCATCAAAAAAAGGTTCAACCCCAACAACCGAAAAAGAAAAATGGAGGAGCCAAATGGGCATGGATTGCAGGAGGGGCGGTACTTATTGGAATCGTGTCAGTTGGCTTTGTGCTGATGTTGATGTTCATTGGATTAGCAGCAGAGGAACCAGCCCAGCCAAATAACAATAACCACACCAAGCAGGAGACAGGAAAGGATCATGCCGTTAAACAAGTAACCGTACCAAATGTTCTGGATTCAACGGAAAAAGAAGCGAAAACCTTTTTAACGAATGCAGGATTGAAAGTTGGGAATGTCGTGTATGTGGAAAGTGCCATCGTGAGAACGGGGCATGTCGTCAAGCAATCGATAGAACCGGAACAAAAAGCGAAAGAACATGATGCGGTGAATTTGGAAATAAGCAAAGGGATTCAATTGCCGGTTGACGCTGCGGCCATTCAAACGAAGAAAATGGAGTTAGTAAACGAATATTGGAATAAGGGACATGAGCTTGATCAGAAAAATGATTTGAATGGGGCTCTCACTCTGTACATTCAGGCAAGGGATATGGCTGCTGAACTGGTGAAAAACGACGGCGATTTTGATGCCCAATATGCTCAAGGGGTCTTGTCTCGCAATATCGCATCAATTAAAGGAGATTTAGGCTATTACTATTATGGCCTTCAAGACGCGGAGGAAAGCATTGTCATCTTAGAGGATTTGTATGCCAAAGATCCTGTGTTCCAAAAAAATCCGAAAGAGCTGGCATCCGCATATGAGACATTGTCGTATTTGCAAATATTTAATCAATCGCCAAAAGAAGCGATCGCTTCAGCGGAAAAGGGGCTCGGAATTGACCCGAATCAAGTATGGCTTCAACTTGATTTGGCTCATGCCTATTTGTTGAACGGTGATTATGAAATAGCCGCTGATTTGTATATGAATTATAAAGATACGGCAGTGGACAACGGCAAAACGTTTAAAGATTATGTGCTTGATGACTTTAAACGGTTGAAGGAAGCCGGAATCACCCATCCGGATATGGAAAAGATCGAAGCGCTATTGACCGGCGGCAGCGGCGACCAGGGAGAAATTGAAGTCACGATTCATGCCAATGCCATTTCAATGGAAGAAGAGAATGTTGCTGGATACATGAGTACAATTGATCCTCAAAGCCCTGTCTATTCGGGAACAGAAAAGATGCTGACCGATTTGTTTCATGCATATGAGCAGTTTGAGGTCAACATTGAGAGTATCGAAGTGTTAGAGATTAACGGCAATACGGCAAAAGTAAAAGTCGCCCAAAAACTTTCATATAGCGACGGGACACAAACCTATGAATCCAGCAGTACATTTATTCATACACTAATACGTTCAGACGGTGTGTTTAAATGGCTGATTCAACAAAGTGAAAAGGAGGGAAATTAAAGTGAAACGTTGTGAAAAAGGGCATTATTATGATGAGACGAAACATAGTTTATGTCCCCATTGCGGGGTGAATATCGACTTGAATCTCGGTGTGACGATGCCAAAAAGGCCAAACCAAGGGGGAGATATGGAGAAAACCCAAGCAAGGTTTTCGACTGGAAACGACCAACTGGGTGTAACCCAAGCGAAAACACCTTCTGTTCCTCCAAGAAATGATGATGGGAAAACGGTGGCCATCGTCCGCAAGCAAACAGGACTTGACCCGGTCGTTGGCTGGTTAGTTTGTATTGAAGGCCCGGATAGAGGAAGAGATTACCGGATAAGAAGTGAACGGAATTTCATTGGCCGCTCGGAAAAAATGGATATTAACATTTCTGGAGATGAAGCCGTTTCAAGGGAGAACCATGCAATTATAAGCTATAGCCCAAAGAAAAAGCAATTCCGCATTTATCCCGGGGACTCAAGAGGGCTCGTCTACTTAAATGATGATGAAGTGGTCGTATCCGATTTGCTAAAACCGTATGATGTGATTGAATTGGGTCAAACCAAATTAATGTTCATCCCATTTTGCGGAGACCACTTTCAGTGGGCATGAGCATTTAATCGCTGGCATGATGCTCACTTACGAAAAGTTGATAATCATAATGTATGTAAGCAGTCCTTTCGTCATGAGAGGACTGTTTTTTTAGGCATGAAGGGAAGATTTAAAAGGTCTTGAACACAGGCTGCAGGAAAGTATAGCTAAAAAGTAAAATTTACTTATTATTTAAACAAGAGGAAAATTTGATTTTGGTTAAAGTCTATATAATCTGTCATCTTTGTCTAGTAATTTTTTTAGTAAAAATGATAAGATTATTCATAGTAAAATAGGAGAGGATGACAGATATGACTTATAGTTTTAATTCAAACAGGTATAACAATATGATATATCGCCGCTGCGGCAGAAGCGGTGTAAAGTTACCCGCCGTTTCTTTAGGTCTTTGGCACAATTTTGGCGGGATAAATTCCTATGAAAATGCCCGGGCAATGCTGAGGCGCGCATTTGATTTAGGTATCACCCATTTTGATTTAGCTAACAACTATGGACCTCCTCCGGGTTCTGCTGAGGAACAGTTCGGGCGAATACTGAAGGAAAATTTCTCAGCTTATCGCGATGAAATGTTCATTTCAACGAAAGCTGGTTTCTATATGTGGCCGGGTCCATATGGAGAATGGGGATCCCGAAAAAATGTACTGGCAAGCTTGGATCAAAGCTTAAAGAGAATGGGAATCGAATATGTAGATTTATTTTACTCCCACCGGCCGGATCCAGAAACCCCTTTGGAAGAAACAATGGGGGCACTCGATCATGCCGTCCGGCAAGGGAAAGCCTTATACATCGGCTTATCTAACTACAATGTGGAGGAAACGAAGCAGGCCATAGATATTTTAAAACGATTAGGAACCCCTTGTTTGATTCATCAACCATCATATTCTATGTTTGATCGATGGATTGAAGACGGACTTCAAGAGTTGCTGCAAAAAGAGGGAATTGGTTCGATTGCCTACAAGCCTTTATCGGGTGGTTTGTTGACGAACCGGTATTTGAACGGCATTCCTCAAGATTCCCGAGCGGCTGGTGCCAGTGTTTTTCTAAATTCTCAAGATATTACGGAAAATCTTTTGAGAAAGGTAATAAGATTGGATAAGATTGCTGGGGAGCGTGGACAAACTTTGGCTCAAATGGCGCTTGCCTGGACATTAAGGGATGACAAAGTAACTTCGACTTTAATAGGTGCAAGCCGACCGGAACAAATCGACGAGAACGTAGCGGCACTTCAAAATCTTGATTTCTCGCAAGAAGAGAGGGTTGCCATTGACCTTATATTAAAGGATGAATAAAAGAGAACTAATTGAATGAAGAGATAAACAAACAGTCAAGCACTTTTTAGTAGCCTTGGCTGTTTGTCGTTCTTACTAGCATTCAATTAGAATCTCGCTGTTTTCTTTACTGTGAATGTATGGGGGTGAGATGAGTGTCGAAAAAAATTTAGTTAAATTTATGAAGGAAACAGGGAATTTCCCCTGTTTTTTTACTTTAAATATAGATAATTTTCAAAAAAATGTTGTATTTTAATGATTTTATTGATATATTACATCTATAAATTTAGTAAAAATAATAAAATATTTTAGTAAATATAGAAATGTATTTTACTACAGTGTGGTGATGAAATGACAACGATAAAAGACGTTGCTCGCGAAGCGCATGTATCTGTCGCGGCTGTATCGAGGATATTGAATAACGATCAAACACTCTCGGTAGCGGAGGAAACAAGGAAGCGAGTGTGGGAAGCAGCAGGGCAGTTAAACTATAAACCTTCTAGAAGAAGAACTCCAAAGAATTATACGGCTGAACAAAAAACTTCATATAATATCGGTCTTGTTTTAGCCCTTACACAAGAAGATGAAATAAATGACCCGTATTTCTTATCTATCCGTCTCGGAGTCGAGCTTGCCTGTGAACAGCTTTCCCTCAATATTGTAAATGTGATAAGGATCGGCAAAAGTGGTTTGATTATGGGATTGGAGGCTTTAGATGGTCTTATCGTAATCGGAGGAATCGATCCGGATTCAATCAAAAAAGTTTACTATGAAAATAACAATATTGTATTTGTAAATCACTTGTCTCATGAGGGAAGTTACGATGTGGTTGCTTCTGACTTAAAGAAAGCTACCAAAAATGTTTTAAATCATTTATTCAAGCTGAACCATGAAGAAATTGGCTATATGGGCGGCAGGGATAACGTTAAGAGCATTAATGACGGCCAAATTATAGAAGAGCCTGATGATATGCGAAAAGTTGCTTATGAAAAAGTGATGAAAGAAAGAGGGTTATACAACCCTAAAAATGTGCTCATAGGAGAATGGGGGCCAGGCGGCGGGTATCAATTGATGAAACAGGCTATAGAGAAAGGGAATTTGCCGAGTGCCATGGTGGTAGCGAGTGATCCAATGGTCATCGGAGCACTAAGAGCGCTCTATGAAGCTGACATCAAAGTTCCTGAAGACATTTCAATCATCAGTTTTGATGACATTGAGGCAGCGGCATTTTTGAACCCTCCTCTTTCAACAGTAAAGATTCACACACATGAAATGGGGAAAACGGCAGCAAAGCTTTTATGGGATCGATTGAACGGAAGGGGTGTACCGGTGCAAGCTGTTCTTGGAACCGAACTCGTTGTTAGAGAAAGTTGTCAATCGAGATAAAATGAGCATGTGCATAATGTAAAGGGGGTGAGTGGTACATAACAAAGGTGGCCAATTAAACTAGTCTTAATCCAATAGTTTTCAATAAACGAGTGTAAAAAATTTTTATAGACGAAAGAAAGCGTTTACTAAATTTGGGTGAAATGATGAGGGGGATAATGAGATGAACAAAACGATGGCATTATTGATGACGGGTGTATTAGCTGTTTCAACTTTATCAGCCTGTGGCAGTAAGGAAGAGGCGGCAGGTGGATCTGGCGGCAAAGTGAAAATCGAGTTTTTCCAATATAAATCAGAAGCAAAAGGGACATTTGATCAATTAATAGAGAAATTTGAGAAAGAAAATCCGGAAATTGATGTTGTTCAATCCAATCCGCCGGATGCTACGACAGTATTAAAAACACGTGTAGCGAAGCGCGATCTTCCTGATGTAATTGGAATGGGTGGAGATTCAGCGTTTAAAGAAATTGCAAAAGCGGGAGCTTTTAAAGACGTTTCTGAAGATGCCTTGTTAAAGGATATTCAACCGGCCTATACCAAAATGTTAAAAGACGTGTCGCAACAAGAAAAGGTATATGGTATTCCGTATGCAACAAACGCAAATGCTGTCATTTATAATAAAGCGATTTTCAAAGAGTTAGGTATTGAAGTACCGAAAACATGGGATGAGTTCATCGCAGCAGCAGAAAAAGTGAAGGAAGCTGGAAAAATCCCATTCTACTTCACTTTTAAAGATTCATGGACAACATTGCCTTCTTATAACGTACTGGCAGCCAATACACAGGGCGAAGACTTTTTTAAAGAGTTAAACAAAGGAAACACGACATTTGCCGAAGGACATAAAGAAGCGGTGGACAAGTTCTTAACTCTTCTGGAATATGGCCATAAAAATCAATCCGGTAAAGCGTACAATGACGGAAACGCGGCTTTTGCGAAAGGTGAATCCGCCATGTATCTCCAAGGTGTTTGGGCGATTCCAGAGGTTAAAAAAGCTAATTCGGACATCGAGCTTGGTGTATTTCCTTACCCAGTAACAAATACTCCGGGCGAATCAAAGGTAGTATCAGGAGTGGACTTATTGCTTGCCCAATCTGTCACAACAGAGCATGGAAAAGAAGCGAAGAAGTTCATCGAGTTTCTCTTAGCTGACGAAAACGCGAAAGAATACATTGCACAGCAAAACGCATTTTCAGCCAAAAAAGGCATCGTACAAGAAGCCCCTGAAGTGGAAGGTTTAAAGGAAAGTTTTGCAAAAGGTGAGGTAGTTGACTTCCCTGATCATTATGTACCGTCTGCCGTAGGGCTGGATAAACAATTGCAAGTATTGACGGAGAAAAAAGATGCGAAGCAGTATTTGACAACATTGGATAAAGAATGGGGGAAAGTAGCCGACCGTCAATAACGATCAAGGAGAAATTGGGGATCCCCAGTTTCTCCGTTTTCTAAAAAGGGAGTGAAAAGACATGAAAAAAGATAATCTTGTCATAGCCAACTCTAGCAGTATTCTTGCGATGAAAGCGGAAAAAAAGAGAAAAAGGATAAAAGGTAAAAATGTCGCTTTTTATGTAATGACTGTACCTGCTGTTCTCCTTTTTGCTTTTTTTCACACATTACCAGCTTTGCAAGGTGTATATTATTCGTTTACAAACTGGGACGGGTTAAGTTTTACTTACGATTTTGTTGGACTTAAAAATTACTTTAATCTTTTCAAAGATGCAAACATTTTAAACTCTTACTTATTTACCTTTAAATTTGCTGTTCTTGCTACCATTCTCGTAAATATTTTGAGTCTGCTTATTGCTGTGGGCTTAAATGCAAAAATTAAAGGGAAGAACTTTTTTCGCGGAGTGTATTTTCTTCCCAATGTACTTGGTGTGTTAATCGTTGGCTATATCTTCAACTATATTTTTGCGAATGTGATCCCGCAAATGGGAGAAAAATTGCATATCGGCTTCTTGTCCACCAATATTTTAGGAAGTGAAAATTTAGCTTGGATTGGGATTGTAATCGTTGCTGTTTGGCAAGCTTGTGCTTTTAATGTCATTTTATACTTATCAGGCTTACAAACCGTTCCGAGTGAATTATATGAGGCATCGAGCCTTGATGGAGCCAATAAATGGCAGGAATTCTGGAAAATTACGTTCCCAATGATCGCTCCTTTCTTCACGATTAATATGGTGCTTTCAATGAAGAGTTTTTTAATGGTATTTGATCAAGTTATTGCTTTAACAGGAGGCGGACCGGGCCGTGCAACAGAGTCGATTTCGGTCCTTATCTATAAAGGTGGGTTTTCAGGCGGGGAATTTGCCTACCAATCTGCCAACTCGGTTGTGTACTTCATCGTCATTGTCATCATCTCGGTATTTCAAATTAAGGTCCTCCAACGAAGGGAGATGGATATGTAATGAAACAAAAGACAAACTGGCCGGTTACAATTTTAATTGCATTAGGATCCCTGTTTATCTTCCTGCCTTTGTATATTGCCGTATCGATTGCGTTAAAAACACCAGCAGAGCTGGCTGATTCTGTTTTTGCGCTTCCATTGGGATTCCATTTTGAAAACTTTGCAAATGCCATTGAAGCAACAAACTTCTTTGCGGCATTTAAAAACAGTGCAATTATTACGATTGTTACCGTGGTATTTACGATTTTAACGAACTCATTGGTTGCGTATGCGATTGCACGAAACATGCATCGCAAGTTTTTTAAAGGGCTGTATTACTACTTTGTCAGCGCCTTGTTTATTCCGTTTCCTATTATCATGCTTCCGCTTGTAAAACAAACTTCTGCACTGGGGATGGATAATCCGGGCGGGCTGATCTTTTTATACATTGTTTATGGTGCGGCTTTAAACATCTTTATTTATGTCGGCTATATCCGCTCTATACCAATGGAACTCGAGGAAGCAGCAATTGTGGATGGCTGCAGTACATGGGGGGTGTTCTGGAAGGTCATTTTCCCGCTGTTATCACCGATTAATGCAACCGTTGGCATCCTAACTTGTTTGTGGGCATGGAACGACTTTATGCTCCCGCTGATCATTCTGAATGATCCGGCAGATGCCACGCTTCCGTTAGTGCAGTATGTCTTCCAGGGTCAATTCAGTACGGATTTTAACTTAGCTTTTGCCTCTTATTTATTAGCATTGTCACCAATGGTAATTGTCTATATCATGGCACAAAAATGGATCATCGGCGGTGTTGTAAGAGGGGCGATTAAGTAAAGAGAGAAAGAGAAAATAGGAGGTTGCAGTTTATTATGGGCATTATGTTTGATGAACAACAAAAAATATTTCACTTGCAAGCGAAGGACACGAGCTATGTCATGCAAGTTATCCGTGATGGGTATGTATCACACTTGTATTGGGGACGTAAAGTAAAGCGGTATAACCATTCTAATCAGCTGCAGTTTGCCGACCGCGGATTCTCGGGAAATCCGTATCAGCATAAGGAAGACCGTACGTTTTCGCTCGATACTTTGCCGCAGGAATATCCGCAATACGGCAATACAGATTTTAGGAAGCCGGCTTACCAAACTCAGCTGGAAAACGGATCAACAGTGTCTGACTTGAGATATGATTCTCATTCGATTTTTAAAGGAAAGTGTTCTTTGGAAGGTTTGCCCGCGACATATGCAGAGAACGATGAAGAAGCAGAAACGCTTGAGATTATAATGAAGGATGCTGTATCGGGCTTAAAAGTTGCGCTAACGTATACGGTTTTTGAACAGCTGAATGTAATTACCCGTTCAGCCCGCTTTATAAATGAAGGGAAAGAATCGTTAAAACTTTTAAGCGCTTTAAGCATGAGTGTTGATTTCCGTGATGCGGATTTTGACTTTTTGCACCTCCATGGGGGGCATGTAAAGGAAAGATATATTGAAAGACAGCCGCTCCGTCATGGAGTCCAGTCGATTGAAAGCACGAGAGGGGCAAGCTCCCACCAGCATAATCCGTTCATGGCCCTTTTGAGAAAAGGAACGAATGAAGAGGCGGGAGAAGTCTATGCGTTTAACTTTGTTTACAGCGGGAACTTTCTTGCTCAAGCGGAAGTCGATCAATTTAGGAATACCCGCGTCACCATTGGGATTAATCCGTTTGATTTCAACTGGAAGCTGGAACCGGGAGAAGCGTTTCAAACACCGGAAGCAGTACTGGTCTATTCATCAAATGGATTAGGAGAGATGTCCAGAACGTTTCATGAGCTTTACCAAACCCGTCTTGTGAGGGGGGCATACAGGGATAGGGAACGTCCGATTTTAGTGAATAATTGGGAAGCGACTTATTTCGATTTTAATGCTGAGAAGATTTTAGAGATCGCCAGTGTCGGACGTGAATTAGGAATTGAGTTGTTTGTCCTTGATGATGGCTGGTTCGGTAAACGGGACGATGACACGACATCTCTGGGGGACTGGTTTGTCGATCAAGCAAAGCTTCCAAATGGTCTGGATGATTTAGCAAACAAGGTTCGGAATATGGATATGCAGTTTGGACTTTGGTTCGAGCCTGAGATGATTTCGGTTGACAGTGATCTGTATCGTCAGCATCCAGATTGGTGCTTGCATGTGCCGAACCATACCCGGTCAGAAAGCCGAAACCAACTGATCCTTGATTTTTCAAGAGAAGATGTATGTGAAGCCATTATTAAAATGGTATCTAATATTTTAGCAAGCGCACCGATTACGTATGTGAAATGGGATATGAACCGCCATATGACCGAAATCGGATCGGCAATACTTCCGCCGGATAGGCAAAGAGAGACGGCACACCGCTATATGCTTGGCTTATACAAGGTGATGGAGCAAATCACGTCTTCGTTCCCGAATGTTCTGTTTGAAAGCTGTTCAGGCGGAGGTGGACGATTTGATCCGGGAATGCTCTATTATATGCCGCAAACATGGACAAGCGACAATACAGATGCCGTTTCGCGCTTGAAGATTCAATACGGGACAAGCCTTGTATACCCAATCGTTTCGATGGGTTCACACGTATCGGCTGTTCCGAATCATCAAGTGAACCGCATCACTTCGCTGGACATGCGCGGAGATGTGGCGATGTCAGGAAATTTAGGATACGAACTAGATTTAACGAAGTTGACGGATGAGGAGAAAGAAACCGTGAAGCAGCAGGTGGCCAAATATAAAGAAATGAGGCAGCTTATCCAGTTCGGCGATTTCTATCGTTTGCTTAGTCCGTTTGAAGGGAATGAAACAGCCTGGTTATTTGTCAATAAAGAAAAAACAGAAGCCATTGTCTTTTATTTCCGTGTGTTGGCAGAAGCGAACGCTCCATTTAACAGCTTTAAAGTAAAAGGGCTTGATCCTGACAAAACATACAAAGTGGAGGAAACGAATAAAGTATTTGGCGGTGATGAGCTTGAATATGTGGGCTTAAGTGTTCCGGCAGAATTGAAAGGGGATTTCCAAAGCTGTGTATGGCGGCTGACAGCCTCTAAATAGACGGAAATCGGCGGCAACACAATTAGTTATATGTGGGCCGCTTTCTTTTTTATAAGTAACGTAAAGAAAAAGTAAGAAACGGAGGAAAGGGTGAAGTCTATCCTGAAAGGAATGGTGAGTGCCGCCGTGGCGCAGAATCCTTATGATGTTCGGATATATGAGCGTGGAACAAGCGCTAAAGGCGATTAAGGGGAAAAAGGATCGCGAAAGCAACTTGATAGTGGTATTGATATTATAACGAAGGATCATGCTAAAGATAAATTGAGATTTCAGGGGAAAGTATTATATTAATATATAGGGGATTTTTTTAGAAAACATTATAGAAATTAACAGTAAATAAAGGAGATTGATAAACATGGCAGAAAAACAATTTACAGTAACAGCAGATTCCGGAGTTCACGCTCGCCCGGCCACAACATTAGTACAAGCGGCAAGCAAGTTCAATGCGGATGTGAACTTAGAGTATAATGGTAGAACCGTTAATTTAAAATCTATCATGGGCGTTATGTCTTTAGGTATACCAAAAGGTGCTATGATCAAAATTATTGCTGAAGGCTCTGATGCGGCAAATGCCATCACTGCTTTAGGAGACACGATGAAAAAAGAAGGCTTAGCGGAATAACTCAACATTTCTCTATTCGATTGGACATAGTTTACAAATAGTTATCTAGACATCTTGAGTCTGCCTTCAAAGGTCTAGAAAATGGGACATGGTCGCTTTAACCATGTCCCATTTTCTAGATGGATATATAATTATGATTTAGGCTGGCAGCTCTCTCTTAAAATGAGATCAGTCGCCAGTACGGCTTTTACCGGTATACTTCTCCCGTTCAATCGATCATATAAAAGTTTTGCTGCTGTTTTTCCCATTTCGTCTGTATGGACTTTCACTGTCGAGAGTGGAGGGTTGAGAAATGGAGCTGCTTCAATATCATCAAAGCTGACAATTGAAATATCCTCAGGGACTTTTATGTTTGCTTCATGTAATGCGCGTAACGCCCCTATAGCCATCGGATCGCTTGCGATTACCATTGCAGTTGGCAAACAGTCTTTCTCGATGGCTTCTTTCATCAACTGATATCCGCCATTTGGTCCCCATTCGCCTATTAATACATTTTCCGGTTGATACAGACCTTTTTCCTGCATCACTTTCTGATACGCACTTTTTCGGACGTCATCCATTTCTGCGCACTCTTTTCCATTCAATCCTTTAATCCCTGTTTTGCCGCCCATATAACCGATGTTTGCATGGCCGAGTTCAAATAAATAATTCATCACCTTATAGGTCGCTTTTTCTAAATCTGATATCACCGCGTCATAAACGTCCTCTTCAGGCAAATAGTCAACGAATACAATATTTTGGTGTTGATAATAAACTTCTTTTAGTTCTTGAGGGTCTATTGCACCGATTGCGATAATACCATCTAAATCGTTTAATCCTGTTACAGAACCTTTCTTGTTTACTCTAACGACTGCACCGATATTTAATGAAAGCTGTTCGCAACCCATCTCTACTCCCAGACGCAGAGACAAGAAATAAGGATCATGTATTTCATCTTCTTGGGAAGAACTTAAGATTAGACCGATCGTGTATCTATCATTTTGTTCAACTTTTCTATTCTTGGGATTCCTTCTTCTAGAAGGCTTATAATTTAATAAATCTGCTGCTTCCAATACTCGTTTTCTCGTGTCCTCAGCTACTGATAACGTTTGATCGTCGTTTAATATTCTCGATACAGTAGCGGTCGATACATTCGCTTCACGCGCAATATCTTTTATTGTCGTCATTTCATCACCAAACCATAGGAAATTTAATTTTAACTTTATGTTAATTCCTATATGTAATATAGCAAAAAAACGCTTACTTTTCATATTAATTTTAAAATCCGCTTTTCTTTATTTTATTCTCGCCATTTTTAGCGTATACGAAACATCTATTAACGTTCGTTTGGACAAAATAGGTTTGCTTTTCTCTTGGCATCGTCACTCCTCGTGCATGTTTCCTCTTATTATGGTTGAGGTTGTTTTTGAATACTAATAGAAGACCGCCATTTTTTTGGGGGATTTATTATGTGGCTTTTTATATTTAGTTAAAATTACTAAAATAAATTAAGTTTTTACTGGATTTATGAGCTTTTATACATATAAATTCAAAAATAACATTGAATGAAAGCGGTTTTTTTGTTATATTACATATATAATTTTAGTAAAAATATCGAAAAATATTAGTTATTTTACTTCGTTTTTTAATAAAATTAAGCTGATAAAAGATCATAATGATTGGATTCGGATCTAAGGAGGTAGAAGCAGCAATCTTATATCGTTGCTTCAAACGATAGCCTAATAGATAGCAAGAAAGGGATGGAGGATAACCATGATTGAAAATTTAATCAAACAATTTATAAAAACATTTCATGTATCAGATGAACGAACCCGAGTGTTTTTCGCGCCGGGACGCGTCAATTTAATTGGTGAACATACGGATTACAATGGTGGACATGTCTTTCCATGTGCCTTAAACATTGGTACCTATGCCGTTGTGCAAAAGCGGATTGACAAGATGGTCAGAATGTATTCTGTAAATTTTGAAAATATAGACATTGTCGAATGCTCATTAGATAATCTTCGATATGAAGCAGCTCATGATTGGGCGAACTATCCGAAAGGTGTTATCGATACATTTAAAAAACATGGTTATGTCATCGATCAAGGATTTGATGTACTGTTTTACGGAAATATTCCAAACGGAGCGGGGTTATCTTCTTCGGCCTCCATTGAATTGGCAACATCAGTACTATTAAAAGGACTATTCGGTCTAAAAGCAGATATGATGAGCATGGTGAAAATGAGCCAACGAGCAGAAAATGAGTTTATCGGTGTTAACTGCGGCATAATGGACCAGTTTGCGATTGGGATGGGAAAAGAACATCACGCTGTTCTCTTAAACTGCCAGACATTAGATTATACATACAGTCCGCTCAAGCTTCAGGATGCTTCATTAGTCATTGCGAATACAAATAAACGAAGAGGGCTGGCAGATTCCAAATATAATGAACGACGCGGGGAATGTGAAAGGGCGTTAAAACAATTGCAAACAGAACTTCACATTAAATCGTTAGGGGATATAACCCCGGAGCAGTTTGAACAGCATAAATATTTAGTTCAAGATGAAACTGACCGCAAGCGCGCGAAACATGCCGTTTATGAAAATGCAAGGACAAAAGAAGCAGTCATAAAGCTTCGAGCGGGAGATGTTGCCGGATTTGGTGAATTGATGAAGCAGTCTCACAAGTCGCTGCGAGATGACTATGAAGTGACAGGAGAAGAATTGGATGCATTAGTGGAAGCAGCCTGGATGGAAGAAGGGGTTTTTGGTTCACGCATGACGGGTGCCGGCTTTGGAGGATGCACCATTAGCATTGTGAAAAATAGTGAAATCGATTCGTTCATTGAACATGCAGGTCGGAGATATACAGAAAAAACAGGCTTAACAGCCGATTTCTACGTCGTACAAGTAGGCGATGGTGCAAAAGAGTTAGTTCGTGAAATCGTTTAAGGAAAAAGGAGGAGCATCAAATGGCTATTTTAGTTTGCGGGGGCGCTGGGTATATTGGCAGTCATACCGTTTCCGAGTTGTTCGATAAAGGGGAAGAAGTGATTGTAGTCGATAATTTGCAGAAAGGGCATGAACAAGCCGTATTAGAAGGCGTGACGCTCTATGTCGGTGATTTGCGAGACGAATTATTTTTAAGTGATGTGTTTACAAAACACGATATCGAAGCGGTTATTCATTTTGCGGCAGATTCACTTGTCGGCGAAAGTGTAGACGATCCGTTAACGTATTATGACAATAATGTATACGGAACCCTTTGCTTGCTGCGTACAATGGTGAAGCATGATGTGAAGAAAATCGTGTTTTCCTCGACTGCTGCGGCATACGGGGAAGCAAAAAACTTTCCAATCTTGGAAGATGACCCGACAGAACCGACAAACCCGTATGGAGAAACTAAATTGACGATTGAAAAGATGTTGAAATGGTCGGAGCAAGCTTATGGCATAAAATACGTAGTGCTGCGTTATTTTAACGTGGCAGGTGCCCATATTGACGGAAAGCTGGGGGAGGATCATACTCCTGAAACACATTTAATACCGATTATTTTGCAAGTGGCGTTAGGCAAGCGCGAGAAAATAAACATCTTCGGAGATGACTATGATACACATGACGGCACCTGTATCCGTGACTATATTCATGTAACTGATTTGGCGGATGCTCATATTTTAGCGGTTGATAAATTACGCCGTGACAACATGAGCGGCACATATAACTTAGGAAATGGACATGGATTTACCGTAAAAGAAGTGATTGATGCAGCACGTAATGTAACAGGACACCCCATTCCGGCAGAAGTGGCGCCAAGACGTGCGGGCGACCCTGCCAAACTTGTTGCTTCCTCTGAAAAAGCAATGAAAGAATTGGACTGGCAGCCGCGCTATACTTCGCTTGAAAAGATGATTGAAAGCGCATGGAACTGGTTCCGGGTACATCCGAACGGCTACGATAAATAAAAAAATGCAGCATGGTGACCGACAGGGAGGAAAATCGTGTCATCATGTTGCTTCTATTCTCTACTAAAGGAGAGGGGCAATCATGGCAATCAATATTTATAAACAAATTGAACGGTTACTTCAGTATGGTTTAAATAAAGAATTAATTACAAAATGGGATATAGAAGTTGTTCGAAATAAGCTGTTGGAAGTACTGGAACTCGATGAATTTGAAACAGTAGAAACAGTTAAGGAACAGGCTCATACTCCTGTAGAAATAGTAGAAAAAATAGTAGATTGGGCAGCCGAGAACGGACGTCTGAAGGAAAATACCGTCACGTATCGTGATTTGTTGGATACGAAGATCATGGCATGCTTTGTGCCGCTTCCTTCTGAAATAAATCGCCGATTTTTTGAATGTTATGAAAAAGAAGGAGCAGAAGCGTCGACAAAAGCGTTCTATCAGTTTTCGAAAGATGTTCATTATATCCGGACAGACCGTATTGGGAAAAACGAACAATGGCTGGCACGGACCGAGTACGGTGATTTAGAGATTACGATTAACTTATCAAAACCGGAAAAAGATCCAAAAGCGATTGCGGCGGCAAAGAATATGAAGCAAAGCTCTTACCCGAAGTGCTTGTTGTGTAAGGAAAATGCCGGCTATGCGGGCCGCGTGAATCATCCGGCAAGACAAAACCATCGTATCATTTCTGTTCAGCTCAATGATGAACAATGGTTTTTGCAGTTCTCGCCATATGTTTACTATAACGAGCATGCGATCGTTTTCTCAGCGGAGCATACACCGATGAAGATATCAAAAGAGACGTTTGCGCGCCTTCTGCAATTTGTGGACCAATTTTCACATTATTTCCTTGGTTCCAATGCGGACTTGCCAATTGTGGGAGGTTCTATTTTAACGCACGATCATTTTCAGGGCGGTCATCACCAGTTTCCGATGGCAAAGGCGGAAATCGAAAAAGAATTTACGTTTAAACATTATCCGAATGTACGGGGAGGTATCGTGGAATGGCCGATGTCTGTTATCCGCCTTCAAAGCAGCGAGCGCGATGGACTTGTGAAGCTATCGGATTATATTTTACAAGAGTGGAAGACATATAGCGATGCAGATGTGGAGATTTTGGCCTTTACGGATGAGACGCCGCATAATACGATAACACCGATTGCCAGAAGAAGGGGCGAACTTTTCGAACTGGATTTGGTTCTTCGCAACAATCGAACAAACGATGACCATCCGATGGGAATTTTTCACCCGCATGAAGAAGTGCATCATATTAAAAAAGAAAATATTGGGTTAATTGAAGTGATGGGGCTTGCGGTGTTGCCAGGGCGGTTAAAAGAGGAAATGAACTTGCTGGCACACTGTCTCGTTTCTGATGAATTTGAAACAGAAATAGAAAAGCACGAAGACATCATCAAACATTTAGAATGGGCGAGAAAGGTCAAAGCAAAGCATACAGAACTTTCGGACGAAAATGTGCATGAAATCTTAAAAGAAGAAATCGGAATGGTATTCGCCGCGATCTTGGAGCATGCTGGTGTATTTAAACGGGATGATCGAGGGCAACAAGCTTTTGAGCGGTTTATGAATTCGATTGTAAACAACTATGTGGAATGTATATAGTATATAAGAAAAACTTTGTAAGTTTATTCTGAGTGGAAGAGAAGGAAACACACAAATATGCTAAGAATCCATAGTGTATGTTAAAAAAATAAGTTAGACTCCCTTATATAGTAAAAGATATAACAACATGTGCATGAATGAGCTGTCTCTAACTCTAAAAGTGAGACGGCTTTTTCGGCGGTCAGGTTTATTTACATAAGTCTAGTATTTATGCTGCCTGGGGAATTTACATTTACCGTACGATCAATACATAAAAATCAGGAGGAGGCTTTATGAGCAAAGCGTATGATTCAAAAGATATTATGAAGTATTTCTCAGTGACGGAGCATGAGTTAGAACAATGGATTAAACGCGGGAGATTTATTATTTATGAAGGATGGAATTTAGAAAACTTCAAAATATATGACCACTCTCTTTACATTACGGAAGGCAAAAGAGTATTGGCTGTCAGTGAAGTTGTGGAGGCTTGGGATAAAGAGCGTGAGAACTGCGATTAGATATGAATCCTATAGGCCAATTTAAAAAAAGGCAATTTTTCACTTTTTATTAAAAAGCGGAAAATTGCCTTTTTGTGATATAAATTGATTTCATCTATATAAAATGGAAGCATGATTTTGCGCTGTGATGCACGCCACAATTTTGTCATTCATTGTTCTTTCCTTTTAGTCGAAATGTAAATGTTCAAAAATAGTAATACATATTAGTAGCTGATGCTAATTGTTAGGTATATAATAAATGAATACAAGGGGATTTCTTAAAAGATGATTTACATACTGTTTTATTTTCTAATTTTTCTGAAATATAACTCATTGAAGAGGGGATGGGTGCCTGCATCAAGAAATATTATAATGATGCTAAAAGAAAAGAGAGGAGAATAATTATGGACGTAAAAGAATTGCTTGCACCTGAACAGTACAATTTAACAGAAGAAATTGAAAAGCACGCTTCACCAAAAATGGCATTGAAATGGGAAAATGAACAAGGAGATAAAAAGAGCATTTCATATGATCAACTTATAAGACAAGGTAATCAATTAGCAAACGGATTGATGAAAAAGGGACTGACAAAAGGAGACCGGGTGCTGGTCACCGTGCCGCGTCTAATTGAATCTTATATTATCTATTTTGCTTGCTTGAAAGCGGGACTTGTCATTGTTCCGTCATCAGAAATGCTGCGGGCAAAAGATATTAGTTATCGGATTAATCATGCGGAAGCGAAAGCTGTTATTTCGTTTGCTCCTTTTTGTAAGGAAATAGACAACATCGAAGACGAAACGCCTTCCTTGATGTTTAAGATTGCATTTGGAAACAAAACGGACGGCTGGATATCAATGGAAGAAATGATAAATGGTGAATCTGATGAATTTGCCGCAGCAGATACGACGAAAGATGATATAGCGTTTTTGCCGTATACATCCGGTACGACAGGTCAGCCGAAAGGGGTTATTCATAGTCACGGCTGGGCATATGCCCACTTGCGTATCGCTGCGGACCGATGGCTGAATATTAGTGAAGGGGATACCGTGTGGGCGACGGCGGGTCCAGGGTGGCAAAAATGGGTATGGAGCCCGTTTCTTTCCGTGCTTGGAAAAGGGGCAACAGGATTTGTTTATCATGGTCGATTCGAGCCTCGTAAATATTTGCAGCTTCTTCAGGATGAAAAAATCAATGTGCTATGCTGCACACCGACCGAATACCGGTTGATGGCGAAGATTAATAACTTGCAAGAATTTGATTTAACAAGCCTTCATAGTGCCGTTTCCGCCGGTGAAGCCCTTAATCAGGAAGTAGTAGATATATTTAAGCGCCATTTCGGTGTTCACGTAAGGGACGGCTACGGGCAAACAGAAAGTACATTATTGATTGGGACATTAAAGGGAGCGGAATTCAGAGAAGGGTCGATGGGGAAACCGATTTTAGAAGAGTTCATCGACATTATTGATGAAAACGGTGAACCAGTTCCAGCTGGAGAAGTGGGGGATATTGCCGTTCGAAAAGACTTTGGGGCATTGTTTAAAGGTTATTACAAAGAGCCTGAACGAACAGCAGCCGCTTTTAGAGGAAATTATTACGTAACGGGAGACCGTGCGCGTAAGGATGAAGATCATTATTTTTGGTTTGAAGGGCGAGCGGACGATATCATCATCAGTTCGGGATATACGATTGGCCCTTTTGAAGTGGAGGATGCACTCATGAAACATGAGGGTGTGAAAGAGTGCGCCGTTGTTGCAAGTCCAGACCCGATCAGAGGAAATGTAGTGAAGGCATTTGTCATTTTAAAAGAGGGTTACACAGCTGGGGAAGCCCTATCAAAAGAATTGCAGAATCATGTTAAAAACATGACGGCTCCTTACAAGTATCCGAGATTGATTGAATTTGTGGATGAATTGCCAAAAACGGATTCCGGGAAAATCCGCCGTGTGGAACTGAGAAACCGAGAGCTTCAAACAGCAGACAAGATGAACGTATAAAGGACGGGACATACGAATTTACGTATAAGATTGGACATGGGTTGTTTTGCCCATGTCCAATCGTTTTTAAGGGAACCGTTACCGGCTTATTTGTGAAGTCTAAAGTGAGATTTAGACATTTGAAAAGAGTGGTCTTTAACAAGGCTGCTTTTGAATATAAATTAATTTTTTATAAAAAGGTTGACTCTCCAGTAACTGGAGGGTTTAATTTATTGATAGTAATGATAATCAATATCACTCCGTATATTGATTATCCATTAATGTTGTTAGATAAGGGAGGATCAGGGGGAGTAGGCGAATTATATAAAGAAATCGTTCTTTTATTTTTTATTAAATATTGATAATAATTATCGTTTTCATTGAAAGTCCATACATAGTATAAACTAATTCTCGGGATGTGAAAGAGTAAGGAAGAATTATGAAAAAAAGATATTTATTCATTGCACTGATTATTTTATCCATTTGTTCAATCTTTATCGGGGTAAAGGATTTAACGCCTTTGGACCTGTTTCATTTAAGCAGCGAACAGGCTCAGATTTTAGCAGTCAGCAGGTTCCCCCGATTAATAAGCATCATCATTGCCGGAATGAGCATGAGCATATGCGGTTTAATTATGCAGCAGCTAAGCAAAAATAAATTTGTTTCACCGACCACTGCCGGTACGTTGGATTCTGCGAGATTAGGAATTTTAGTTTCGCTGATGCTATTCACTTCGGCCAGTCCATTGGTAAAGATGCTTGTGGCATTTGCGTTTGCCTTGCTCGGAACGTTTATCTTCATGAAGATCTTAGAAAAAGTGAAATATAAAGATGCGATTTTCATCCCGCTTGTCGGGTTGATGTTTGGGAATATTATCAGTTCCATCACCACATTTTTTGCCTATAAACATGATCTCATTCAAAATATGTCTTCCTGGCTGCAAGGGAATTTTTCAATGATCATTCAAGGCCGATACGAACTTTTATATATTAGCATTCCTGTTGTCATCATCGCGTACTTGTTTGCGAATAAGTTTACTATTGCAGGAATGGGCGAAGAGTTTTCCATCAATCTGGGACTCAATCATAAGCAAATCGTTAATATAGGACTGATCATCGTTGCTCTCGTCACCTCCATAGTCGTACTTACGGTAGGGGTCATCCCTTTCTTAGGTCTGATTATCCCAAATATTGTGACGATGTATCAGGGGGATCATTTGAAGAAAAGCCTTCCTCATACAGCTTTGCTCGGAGCCGTATTTGTATTGGCTTGTGACATACTCGGACGTCTTATTATTTATCCATATGAAATTGCGATAGGTGTGACAGTCGGAGTCATCGGAAGTGGAATTTTCCTTTATTTAATTATGAGGAGAAAGGCATATGAGTAATAATGTTAAGTTAAGTGTTCTAGCTATTGTATCTGTAATCTTAGTTCTTCTGTTTTTATTCCTTGATCTCGGCAGTAATTGGGGGTACGCCCTTCCTAGACGGGGAAAAAAAATATTGGCCATTGTCGTAACAGGCGGAGTGATCGCTTTTTCAACGATGATATTTCAAACAATCACAAATAATCGAATATTGACACCGAGTATACTAGGACTCGACTCTCTTTATCTATTAGTTCAAACGTTTGTTATTTTCGTATTCGGATCTGCAAGCCTGACAGCTTCCGATAAAAACATTAACTTTATCATATCGGTAGGGATGATGGTCGTGTTTGCAGGATTGCTGTATAAAATTCTTTTTAAAAGAGAAGAGCAAAACATTTATTTTCTACTGTTAATCGGGTTAATATTTGGAACGTTCTTTGGAAGTCTATCATCGTTTATGCAAGTCCTCATCGACCCGAATGAATTTTTGCTTGTCCAAGATAAGATGTTTGCCAGCTTCAATAATGTGAATACAGATTTGTTGATCATAGCGATTGTCCTCGTGCTCTTAACCATCGGTTATGTTAGGAGATTCACAAAATATTTGGATGTGCTTTCCCTTGGAAAAGAGCAAGCGATCAATTTAGGGATTGATTATGATTATGTCGTTAAAAGGTTGTTAATCGTTATCGCCATCCTTGTTTCAGTCTCGACCGCTTTAGTAGGTCCCATAACGTTTTTAGGATTACTTGTGGCAAATGTGACCCATGAGTTCTTGAAAACGTATCAGCATAAACAACTCATTTTAGGGGCGGTTCTGATCAGTATCATTGCCCTGGTCGGAGGGCAGTTAATCGTTGAACGTGTATTCACCTTCTCCACGACATTAAGTGTCATCATCAATTTTGTGGGTGGAGTGTATTTCATCTATCTTCTATTAAAGGAGAATAAGTCATGGTAGAAGTTATCGGGGTTTCAAAACAATATGGAAACAAAAAAGTAATAGACAATGTATCGGTTAACATAGTAAAAGGGAAAATTACCTCTTTTATTGGTCCAAATGGAGCGGGTAAAAGTACCTTGCTGTCGATGATCAGCCGTTTGCTCGCAAAGGATGATGGCAATATTTTCATAGACGGCAAGGAAATCGGCCAATGTAAAAGCAATGATTTGGCCAAAAAGATTGCAATATTAAAGCAATCGAATCATATCAATATCCGGCTAACAATCCGGGAGTTAGTTTCATTCGGTAGATTTCCATACTCGCAAGGAAATTTGACAAAAGAAGACTGGAAATACATCGATGAGGCCATTGCTTATATGGAATTGCAGGATATTCAGCATAAATATTTGGATCAATTAAGCGGAGGTCAAAAGCAACGGGCTTACATCGCGATGGTCATTGCCCAAAATACGGAGTATGTGCTTTTGGATGAACCATTGAACAATTTGGACATGAAACACTCGGTTCAAATTATGAAAGTATTGAGAAGGCTTGTGGATGAACTTGGAAAAACGGTCATTATCGTCATTCATGACATTAACTTCGCTTCCTGTTATTCGGATTATATCGTTGCATTGAAAGACGGGAGAATCGTAAAGGAAGGTCTTGCTGATCACATCATCGATTCATCGATCCTAAAAGAAATTTATGATATGGACATTGAAATCGAGAATATCAACGAAAACAAAATTTGTGTTTATTTTGCTTGATTTCCTCAAGCATCCAATCAGGTTTAGCTTGCTGGTGCTGCAAAATAGACGAACGGTGTATGATCAGGTGATTTTCCATTCTTATATGGAGCGTCTCCCCATAATGATTGTCATTCACACTGCGATTCATTACGTACTAAAGATTATACACTGAACTTTATGGAGTTTCTTTTCCAGTTTTGCAGCACCATCAATTTAAATGAACAATCCTTTCAAAATATGAAGATTCAACGTATGAAAATGCCGGCGGTCTAGTTTCCGTGGCAGAGATGGTGAAGGAAGTAGGAAGAAGGTATAAAAAATGATGGAACATGGGCAAAGAGAGCCCTTGTTCCATCATTTATGTATAAGCGGTCAGGAAAACCATAAGGAAGTCTATTCAATGAAAGAACAGAAAGGCAAAAGTAGGGTGAAAATCAGCAGGAGTAGAAAGTAACAGATAAGGCAAGGTGAGCAAAATGAAAAATCAATTTTCCATCGGGGAGATTTCAAAGCTTCATAATATACCAGTTAAAACTCTTCGTTATTACGATGAAATTGGTTTATTCAAGCCGATGAAGGTAGATGAAAAGAGTAGATATCGGTACTACTCGACGGAGCAGTTTGAACATTTAAATACGATCAATTATTTAAAAGAGTTAGGTATCCCGTTGAAAGAAATCAAAGCGCAATTCGAACAAAGGGATATTAATTATTTCTTAACCATTCTAAAAAAGCAGCAAGAAAATACGCTTCAAAAAATAAAAGAGCTTCAGCAAATCAATCATCGTTTTGAAAATCGGATTAAAGAGCTGGAACAGTCCAGAAACTTGGATAAGATAGGGGTGCCGTTTTTTAAACAGCTTGAGGAGAGGCGTGTATTACGCTTAAAAGAACCCATTCGTTCGACCCCGGAGCTGGAGCTGTCCTTAAGGAAACTGGAAAACATTTCGAAACGAACAGCTTCTATTTTTATAGGCGGCGTCGGTGTCACCATTTCGATACAAAACATTAAAAAGAGGGAGTTCTCCGAATACAATTCCATTTTTTTAATAGTGGAAGACGAAGAAGTATCAAATGATTTAGTCGCCGTATTGGCGAAAGGGACGTATGTTTGCATGTATTGCAACGAAAGACGCATTGAAGCATCCGCTTACTATGACCGGCTGTTCGATTTTATACAAAAAAATGGTTATACCATCATTGGGGATGCGATTGAAAGGACGATTATTGATGATTACATTTCCAAAAATAAAGAAGAGTTTTTAACAGAGATTCAAATACCGGTTAAGCCTATAGAATGAAGGTACGCTGAGCAACGATGGGATCTTTCTCCATGGTTGTTTTTTTTGTTGATAAAAGAACAAATGTTCGATATAATTAGGAGAGGGTAAGATATTTGATGATTATAAGAAAGAGAAGCGCATGCCGGTCACCTTTCACATCCTTGTAAAAAGAGTAGACAGTAAATCATAAGGGGAAATAGAATGACCAAACTTAACATCTTAAAGAAACTTCGTCTAAAGCGCCAAGAAAAGCCGAGAGAGATTTTAATCCGTGCACAAAAGCTCCTGGAAAGAAACAGAAAAGAGAGCAAAAGCAGCTCCTCGTGAGATTTTTGAGGAATCTATGTTATTTTTATCTTATTTTATGCTTTTCTAGTTTAAACCTCTGAATAACCGGGCAGGGATCTTGGATCCATGTCCAGTTATTTTATGTAGATTTTTTATGAACAAAATGAACAAAAAGATTTTTTGGAAAATTATTTTTTCAATTATTTACATAATGAAAAGGATGGATTACTATTAACTCAGCACTGTTTTTCAAGTATAAAGAGTAAAAGGAAGGTACATAAATGAGAAGAGAGTAATTAGTTGATTTACAGTGTGTTGTAAGACTTTCGGCTTTCGCATTCCAGCAAGGAAAGGTATAATGGAATCGTCGAACTTTAGATAAGTTTGAAAACGATTACAGTATAATTTTTTGAAAAATAAGCATGTTTTAGAGAATTGGGTGAATTTTCGAAAGTCAGATTATTAGAAATACTGTATACTGTAGTTGTATACTAGAAGAGATTACCAAGCACAACTGGGGGTATGAAACATGGGGATGAAAAACAACGAACAAAATCCATGGCACAATTTTCATGGTCCAAACCTTGGCTATGTGATGGAGCAATATGAGCGTTATTTGACTAATGCAGACTCTGTTGAGGTGGAATTAAAAGAGCTGTTTGAAAATTGGGGAGCTCCCTCTTTTGAAGCAGAACGCGTCAACGAAGCCGGCGGAAATTCGTTTGTTGCCCCTGCCAATGCACTAAATATCGACAAGGTCGTAAAGGCAGTAAAATTTGCTGAATATATTCGTTCATATGGCCACTTAGCAGCCAAAATCAATCCTTTAGAAAAGAGTGTTGATGAAGCCTATATATTGAACCCTGAAAAATTCGGTTTAACAGAAGAAGATTTGAAAGCGATTCCCGCTAAAGCAATATGGGAGCATTCGCCGGATGAGGTTCAAACAGCGGACGAAGCGATTGCACGCTTAAAAGAGATTCATAAAGGTTCTTTAGCCTATGAATTTGATCATGTGCATGACCTTGAAGAGCGCACTTGGCTAACCCAAATGGTCGAGACCGGCGCTATTCATCGTGACTTCTCTAAGGAAGAGCAAAAAGAGCTTTTAAAAAGACTAACAGAAGTTGAAGGGTTTGAGCAATTTTTGCATCGAACATTTGTCGGTCAAAAGCGGTTCTCGATTGAGGGAGTCGATATGCTTGTACCGATGCTTGATGAACTTATTAAAGAAGGTGTGCATGACGGGGTGCACAATGTCATGATCGGCATGGCCCACAGAGGCCGCTTAAATGTGTTAGCGCACGTATTAGGTAAACCTTACGGAAATATTTTTTCAGAATTTCACCATTCTCCGAACAAGGATCTTTTCCCTTCCGAAGGCTCACGAGGCATTAATTACGGCTGGACGGGAGATGTAAAGTATCACTTAGGGGGAGACCGTTCGATTGAAGAGTCGGAAACGATCCATGCACGCATTACATTGGCGAACAATCCGAGTCATCTGGAATTTGTCGATCCTGTTGTTCTTGGATTTGCTAGAGCGGCCCAGGAGGAAAGAGACAAAGCCGGATATCCGGAGCAAGATGTATCGAAGTCATTTGCAATTCTGATTCATGGTGATGCAGCGTTCCCGGGTCAGGGAATTGTAGCTGAAACGTTGAATTTAGGGGGCTTAAGAGGCTATCATACTGGGGGAACCATCCATATTATCGCTAACAATATGGTCGGTTTCACAACAGACAGTCCGGATTCCCGCTCGACCAAATATGCGAGTGACCTGGCTAAAGGATATGAAATACCGGTTATTCATGTCAATGCAGATGATCCGCAAGCTTGTTTGGCGGCGATCGATCTTGCTTATCAATATCGTTCACGCTTCAAAAAAGATTTCTTGATTGACTTAGTCGGCTATCGACGTTTCGGTCATAACGAGATGGATGACCCGGCTGTCACCCAGCCGCAGCTTTACAAAAAAATCAATGCCCATCCAACGGTCAAAACGTTGTATGCAAAGAAATTGCAAGAACAGGGAATCTTAAGTGCGGAAGAATCAGAAAAAATCAATCAAGAGGTTCAAACGAAACTTCAAAGTGAATATGACAGAATCTCTGACAAAGGCAAGGATGGGCAAGTAAAAGAAGCGGAAGTACCAGAACTCATCGCTAAAGGAATTCCGGAGATGGATACAAAGGTGCCGCTTGATACGCTGCGTGAGATAAACAGCGATTTGTTGAAATGGCCTGAGGATTTCAATGTATATCCAAAGTTAAAACGGATTTTAGAGCGTCGTATCCACTCGCTTGAAGGTGAGGGGAAAGTGGAATGGGCACTTGCTGAAACTTTAGCGTTTGCCGCCATTTTACAAGATGGTACACCAATTCGTTTAACCGGCCAGGATTCCGAGCGCGGCACGTTTGCCCATCGCCACGTTGTGTTGAATGACACGGAAACAGGCAAAAAGTTTTCGCCGCTTCATCGTTTGCCTCAAGCAAAAGCATCCTTTTCCATTCATAACAGTCCGCTTTCTGAAGCAGCAGTGGTCGGTTTTGAATATGGTTATAACGTTTTTGCACCTGAAACGCTCGTTCTTTGGGAGGCTCAGTACGGGGACTTTGCCAATACGGCTCAAGCTTTATTCGATCAGTTTGTTTCTGCGGGCCGTGCCAAGTGGGGACAAAAATCGAGTCTTGTACTGCTGCTGCCGCACGGGTATGAAGGTCAGGGGCCAGAGCATTCCAGTGCTAGATTGGAGCGCTTCTTGCAACTCGCTGCGGAAAACAACTGGACGGTAGCCAACTTGACAAGTGCTGCCCAGTATTTCCATATTTTGCGTCGTCAAGCAGCGATTACAGGAACCGATTATGCCCAACCATTAGTCATTATGACACCAAAGAGCTTACTGCGCCATCCGCTGACGGCTTCATCTTATACATCATTAAGCGAGGGAAGCTTCCAGACAGTGATCGAGCAGCCTGAGCTTGGGAAACATCCTGAAAAAGTGGAGCGTTTAATTTTGACGACAGGTAAAGTGGCGATTGATCTTGCTGTAGAAATTGATCGCGTAAAAGAAAAACAAAATCTGGACTGGGTGCACGTTGTGCGCGTCGAACAGTTATATCCGTTCCCGATGGGAGAAATCGATGCCATTCTTCGACGCTATCCAAATGTAAAAGAAATCGTGTGGGTTCAAGAGGAACCGAAGAATATGGGAGCATGGCATTACCTTGCACCAATTTTATATGATTTGTCTCCAGATAACGTAAAAGCTCATTATATTGGACGTCCAGACCGTTCAAGTCCTGCAGGCGGAGAACCGAATGTTCATAAAAAAGAACAAGAACGAATTGTGACCGAAGCTCTTAGCAAAAACAGCATTTGGGATATCCAAACAAACGAACAAAATCTAACCAACTACTAAAAAAATGTATGTTCAAAAGGGAGAAAGCTGACGCCGCCCGACTAAAGACCGCCACGTCCTGTGGCGAACGTCGGATCAGTACGTCCTGTACAAGTAAATTCGACAGTCATTTTTCCCGGACTTTTTGAACAACCTCTAAAACATATATATAAGCTGCCAATGTCGCTGCAGTCTTAAGGAACAGGGAGGATATAGAACATGATTGAAATCAAAGTACCTGAACTAGCGGAATCCATTTCAGAGGGAACAGTTTTGCAATGGCTGATCAAAGTGGGAGATCAAGTCAACAAAGGGGAAAGCATCGTAGAGCTTGAAACGGATAAAGTCAACTTAGAAGTGACGGCAGAAGACTCGGGCGTTGTAACGAAACTTTTGAAAGAACCTGGTGACACGGTGGAGGTTGGCGATATCATCGCGGTTTTAGATGTGCAGTCAGAAGCGGGAACGGCTTCTGCTGCTCAGGAAGAAGTGCCGGTCCCTGAACAGAAACAGGAAGAACCGGTGGCTGTTAACCAACCGAGTGCTCAATCGACGGTACAAGAGTTGGAAAAAGGAAAACGTCCGGTTGCCTCTCCAGCAGCGAGAAAATTGGCGAGAGAGTTAAAAATTGATTTGAATGCGGTGCAAAGCAGTGACCCGCTTGGCAGAATCCGTCCGAACGATGTAAAAGCGCATGCAGAGGCACCATCAGCGAAGCCGGAAGTGAAGCAAGAAAAAGCGGCTCCAGCGGCAGCTGCGCCAAAACAAGCGGAAGTAAATCCGGCAAAACCAGAGGAGCGCGTTAAAATGTCGCGCCGCCGTCAAACGATTGCGAAGCGTCTTGTTGAAGTTCAACATACAGCCGCTATGTTAACGACATTTAATGAAGTAGACATGACAGCAGTCATGAATTTAAGAAAGAAACGAAAAGACGCTTTCTATGAAAAGCATGATGTACGTCTTGGCTTCATGTCGTTCTTTACAAAAGCCGTTGTGGCGGCATTAAAGCAATTCCCGTTGCTGAACGCTGAGATTCAAGGGGATGAGCTCATTATCAAGAAATATTACGATATCGGGATTGCGGTAGCAGCACCTGAAGGTTTAGTCGTTCCAGTAGTACGTGATGCCAACAAATTGAATTTTGCTGAAATCGAGCGTGAAATTTCAGAGCTTGGCAAAAAAGCGCGTGACAATAACTTGACACTAAAAGAGCTTCAAGGGGGTACGTTTACAATCACGAACGGAGGCGTTTTCGGTTCGTTAATGTCAACGCCAATCTTAAATGCCCCGCAAGTGGGGATTTTAGGTATGCATAAAATCCAATTACGCCCTGTAGCCATTGATGAAGAGCGTATGGAGAATCGTCCGATGATGTATATCGCCCTTTCATACGATCACCGAATCGTAGACGGGAAAGAGGCTGTGAGCTTCCTTGCTATGGTCAAAGACTTGCTGGAAGATCCAGAATCTTTATTGTTAGAAGGTTAATACAAGGTTGTAAAGTAATTAACGATATGCTTAGAAAGACCTTTGCCCGCAACGGCAAAGGTCTTTTTGCGTAAAAAATGGGCCATAGATGTTTTTAAGTCTATGGCCCATTCTTCTATAAACAAAATGAACGAAATAACGAAATTAAACAAAATGAATTAATCGAACCAATCGTTTTTTAAGGTTTTATTTTTCGAATTATTTACGATGACCCTCTATTAAATTATGATTAAATTCATAAGAAACAGAAAATTGTAAAAAAAGTTTTGTAAGCGCATAACAATCAAGCAGTCAGTTTGCGTTAACAAGAGCTGGCAGAAGGGGGAAGGAAAACATAATCAGTTGTTTCAAACCGTTATTAATCTATTTGAAATACCTTCATCATGCTGATCATGATTTAACGGAGTGATGGGGCATTCATGTACATACTGATAGAACAAATCAGATTTCCATCAGTGGGATTTACTATCCGTTAAGGCGGGATAAATAGAACTCAAAAAAGCAGCAATGGGGATATTTTGGCTTAGATGTGAAAGATGTTCGCGGTCGTTTGAAAGCGTATCCAATGTAATGGGAGGGGTATTATGTTAGCTATATTAGGATTCTCGATGGTAGTTGTCTTTATGTTTTTAATTATGACAAAGAGGCTATCGGCATTGATTGCATTAATGGTCATACCAGTCTTGTTTGGCATCATCGGAGGTTTTGCAAGTGATCTAGGGGAAATGTCATTAGAAGGGATTAAACAATTGGCTCCGACTGGAGTTATGTTAATGTTCGCCATTCTTTATTTTGGTGTTATGATTGACGCGGGTTTATTTGATCCTATTGTCCATACAATTTTGAAAGCAGTAAAAGGAGATCCATTAAAGATTGTGATAGGTACTGCTGTTTTAGCACTTGTGGTATCTTTAGACGGTGACGGAACGACGACGTATATGATTACGATTTCAGCGATGTTTCCACTATACAAGAGACTTGGAATGAATCCACTTATATTACCGGCCATCGCTTTAATGGGTGTGGGGGTAACAAACCTTACTCCATGGGGCGGCCCTACGGCAAGAGCAGTCAGCGCTTTAAGTCTTGATATGTCAGAAGTGTTTATACCGCTTATTCCGGCGATGATTGGCGGTGCGGTTTGGGTTATCTTTACAGCTTATCTTTTGGGAATGAAAGAACGAAAACGCCTTGGAGTGCTCCATTTTGACTCCATCCAAAAGGAATCTTTAGCATTTGCCGAGCAAGCGGCTACCGTAGAAATAGCGGAGACGAAACGTCCAAAATTGTTATGGGTCAATTTCGGTTTGACGGTTGCTTTGATGGCAGGGCTTATTATGGGAATCATGCCTCTTGCAGTCTTGTTTATGATCGCGTTTGCCATTGCTATCATTATTAATTACCCTAATCTAGATGACCAGAAAGAACGAATTGCTGCTCACGCGAGCAATGTGCTCGCAGTTGTATCTCTAGTGTTTGCAGCCGGTATCTTTACAGGGATTTTATCAGGTACAAAAATGGTTGATGCCATGGCCAATAGTCTAGTTTCACTTATTCCGGATGCTTTGGGTCCGCATTTAGCAATTATTACGGCCATTACAAGCATGCCATTTACCTTCTTCATGTCTAATGATGCTTACTACTTTGGAGTACTGCCAATTATTGCGGAAGCAGCTTCTACATACGGCATTGAAGCGGTAGAAATTGCTCGTGCTTCGCTCCTTGGCCAACCTGTTCACTTATTAAGCCCGCTTGTGGCATCTACCTATCTATTAGTCGGAATGTCTAAAGTAGACTTTGGAGATTATCAGCGATTCACGTTAAAGTGGACGGTAGGCACATCGATGGTGATGTTGCTTGTTGCACTCGTTACGGGCATTATTTCTTTCTAGAAATCTTTTAAAAGATGTGACACATGATTTAACTGACTAAAAGAACCCGTCACTCCCGATAAAACTTGGGGGAAGGCGGGTTCTTTTAGCAAAAACTTCTTTGGCTGTCTGTTGGGAATCTGCAAGACAGCTCTTCTTCATACAATGGGAGATAGACGTTGATATATAGAATTAACAAGTGTAAAATTTAGCTGTAGTTGTTTTGGGAATATAACAAATATTTCATCTTACTGCTTGTTAATGCAGGATAAATTTTTACTTAATAACTTGACACATCTTCTTTCCAACAAGGGCATTTACAATCAGTCATTTAGACAACTTGAATGTGCTCTCGAGGGTTAGCAAATTTGACATGATCGTTTTTTGGTCAGGTCAAATTTGCTAAATCGATCTATATAGCTGAAGGGTGCAAACATGAAAAAGTTTTTCAAGGTTTCATTGCAAACAAAGATTCTCACTTTAATTATTATCTTAATTTTATTGGTCGTTTTTCTTCTCGCAGCTATATTTGCGTACATTCAATCAGTTGAGACAAAGCGTCAAGTAGAGCAGCTGGCTTTGCAGACGGCGAAGTCTATTTCCTTCATGCCGGAAATAAAAGAAGCATTTCAAACAGCGAATCCTCAAGGGGATATACAGCCAATCATTGAACAAGCACGTGAACAGGCGGGAGCGGCAAATGTACTAGTGGAGAACCGGGAAAAAATTATCTACTCATATGTCCACCCTAATTCGATAGGGCGAAAAATAGTAGATGACCAAAGCTATAGGGCTTTGATTTTTGGCGGCTATTATACATTAGAGGGAACGGGTGTGATTGGTCCGGCCCTGATGGGAAAAGCCCCGATTATTTTAGAACATGAGGGTTACAATCAGGTAGTTGGTGTTGTAACGGTGGAGTTTTCAAAGAGGGAAATACAAATCAATATACTTAATAGAATAAAAACCATTATTTTAGTTTCTATGGCTGTTCTAGTAGTGGGAATCGTCGGAGGAGTATTTTTGGCGCGAAACATTCGTAACGATACATTAGGGCTTGAACCACATGAAATCGCTTCTTTATATAGAGAGAGAAGTGCCATTTTATTATCTATAAAAGAGGGAATTATCGCCATCGATCAAAATGGCTTCATAGCCATGATGAATCATTCTGCCAAAAATATGCTGGATATAAAAGAGGAATACTCTCACCAACATATTAACGATATTCTTCCTCACTCTCACATGGAAAAAGTATTAAAAACGGGGATAGTAGAAAATGACCAGGAAATATCGTTTAACGAAAAAGTGTTCATCCTTAACTTGACGCCTGTTTTAGAAAACGGACAAATGGTCGGAGCGGTGGCCAGCTTTCGTGATAAAACGGAACTGCAAAGGTTAATTGATACGCTTTCTGAAGTGAGAAAGTACTCAGAAGATTTACGGGCCCAAACCCATGAATTTACCAATAAGCTTTATGTGTTATCAGCTCTGCTCCAATTAGGCAGGTATACCGAGGCATTTGAGTTTATTCAAAAGGAATCTAACGTACATCAAAGCCAGAATCGGATTTTATTCGATCAGATTTTGGATCCGACCGTACAGGCTATTTTGTTAGGGAAACTTGGAAAAGCATCCGAAAAGAAAATACAGCTGGATATTGATAGTGACAGTACGCTCAGTCCGCTGCCAGAACATATCGGCATTTCTCATCTTGTGACTATTATTGGAAATATTATTGATAACGCTTTTGATGCTGTTGCCCATCAACCAGAAAAGATCGTCTCATTTTTCGTAACGGATATTGGTCATGACATTGTTATTGAGATAGCCGACAGCGGAAAAGGAATATCGGATGGGCAAATAGATGTCATTTTTAGCAAAGGATTTTCAACGAAAGGAGAAAATCGTGGTTACGGTCTAGCTAATGTGAAAGAAATGGTTGATATATTAAAGGGGTCCATTGAAATCGCTCATCGTAAAGGTGGAGGAACCATCTTTACCATTTATCTTCCAAAGACACTTGAGAACAATACATGAGAGGGAGAGGATTGATATGTTAAAAGTTGCTATTGCAGAAGATGATTTTAGGGTGGCACAAGTGCAGGAACAATTTTTGATGAAAATAAAAGAAATACAAGTTGTAGGAAAAGCTCTAAATGCGAAAGAAACAATGGAGATGCTGGAAGAAAAGGAAGTAGACTTGCTTTTATTGGATGTTTATATGCCCGATGAACTTGGTACAGATTTACTTCCAAAGATTCGAGATCGTTTTCCCCATGTCGACATTATCATGATTACAGCAGCCACTGAAAAAAGCATGCTGGAGAAATCAATTCGCAACGGTGTATGCCACTATTTGATTAAGCCGGTAACATTGGAAAAGTTTATTCAGACCATTGAAGATTACAAGAAAAAGAAACAGCTGTTAGAGAGTCATGCGGAAGTCAATCAATCGTTAGTTGACACATATTTCGGAAAAATAAAAGAAAAAGAGCTTGACCAAAAGCAGTTACCTTCCGGGGTTGATGCCTTTACGCTGCAAAAGGTAAAAGAGATTATGCAAAGTTTGGATGAAGGTATCACCATAGAGGGGATGGGAGAAAAAATGGGTGCTTCAAGAACGACAGCAAGAAGATATTTGGAATATTTAGTATCGACTAATGAATGTACGGCAGAGCTTGAATACGGAATTGTCGGACGACCGGAACGCAAATATTATTTAGCTTGAGTAATCGATTTTACATGCCGCTGAAGCGTAGTCAAATGAAGTTGTAATACACAAAAAACGGGGGATATAACAACCATGAAGAAGCGGACTAGATGGCTGTGGGGCTTGATATGCGTTTTAACAGGAATGACAGCGGGCTGCTCATATGACGAGCCGCAAGAAAATCAGCTAAAATCAGATAGTAAACAAATAGAATTCGTCGCCCCTAATTTTGTCGGCGGAGGCTGGGATTTGACTGCTCGGTCTATGCAATCCATTTTGAATGAGGAAAATATTGTGGAAAATCCTATCGTGGTATCCAATAAAATAGGAGGCGGCGGTGAAGTGGGATGGAAGTATGTTAAACAGCAGCAAGGAAATGTACTGGCTGTGAATTCAAGCTTACTGATCACGAATCATTTATTGGGACGAAGTCAGTTAACATATGAGGAATTTACCCCCATTGCTATATTAGCTACTGAGTGGGAGGTAGTAGTCGTTTCTAAAAACTCTTCTATACGGAGTGCTGAAGAATTGATGAACAGATTAAAGAAAGATGCGAAAATGGTTAAAATGGGCGTTTCTGTAAAGCTGGGAAATGATGACCATTTATCCTTCGTGCAAGCAAGTAAAGCATTTGGAATTAATCCTGCAGAACTTGAATTTTTTGTATATAGAAATAGTGAAGACCTGGTGAATGCCTTGGTTAATGAACAAATCGGTGCAGCTCCGATGTCCTTTTCAGAGGCGGAAAAGTATTATCAAGAGGGAAAAGTGAATATATTAGTGGTTTCTTCTGAAAAACGATTAGAAGGGCTGAAAGAAGTGCCCACCTGGAAGGAGCAAGGAATTGATTTAGTGTTTCAGCACTGGAGGGGTGTCATGGGGCCTGCTGATATGACAAAAGAAGAAGTGGCGTATTGGGATGAGGTTATCTATAAGATGGTCGTAACCGATGAATGGAAAGAGGTACTTAATACATATAGTTGGAGCCCTTTTTATAAAAATAGCCGGCAAACGGAGCTCTTCCTCAAACAGCAGAGTAAGATGTATGAAGAACTGATGAATGATTCAGGTTTGAAGCAATGAACGAAATGAACAAAATGAATTATTAAGATTTTATAAATTTACTATTCTAATTATTTACAGAGGTAGATGTGGTGTATTAGAATGACTGCATCAGCAAAAGAGATGAAACAAACCTTCATCATTAATGAACAACTTGGACCGTGCCGGCTCGATTGCTGTATTGGATAGAAAGAGGGTACATAAAAGTGACATCGCTTTCAAATATTCGCTTGTCTGTCCAGGGAGAAAAGGAAAATATATTTAAATGGAGGAAAAGGTGCATGTGGGTAATCACTGTTTATTCAAAGGGTAACACGAAAATGTTTGAGTATGACAACGAAAAAGAAGCAAGAGAGGCACTCAAAGGAATTTCAGGATGCAAAATCCTTTCACAAGTTGTTTATTTTAATGATCCAGGGTTAGTACTTACAGCTATATAAGCCTTAAACATGGGATGAAAAAGGCTGGGAAGCAAACGTATACATTATGTTTGTTTCTCAGCCTTTCGTTTGAAGAAAAGTATAATTTTTTTTGAACAAAATAAACAAATTGATTTTAATAAAATAAAATTCCTGATTATTTACAAAAAGGGCAATAATAGAGTATGATTGCCGCATCGATATCATGTATCCTGCTTTAATGAACAGCCAAAACTAAAAATAGGATATATGGTTTTGAGAGCGATTACAGTCGCTGCGAATTTTTCGAGTATCTATCAACAAATAGATTTTATTCGCAAAAAATCAATGCAAGTTTCATTTTAGGGTTAGCAGTATGCAAATTTTCACGAAAAATAGGGGGATGGTTCATGAATATCCATGAGTATCAAGGGAAAGAACTCCTTAGAAAATATGGGGTAGCAGTTCCAAACGGTCGAGTGGCTTTTACAGTAGAAGAAGCAGTAGAAGCGGCAAAGGAACTAGGTTCTGAGGTATGCGTTGTCAAAGCGCAAATTCATGCAGGGGGCCGCGGTAAAGCCGGCGGTGTAAAAGTCGCAAAGAACTTAGAAGAAGTTCAGACATATGCTAAGGAAATCTTAGGGAAGACGCTTGTGACTCACCAAACGGGTCCAGAAGGAAAAGAAGTTAAGCGTTTACTTATTGAAGAAGGCTGCGATATTCAAAAAGAATATTACATTGGTTTAGTATTGGATCGTGCTACGTCACGTGTTGTTATGATGGGATCAGAAGAAGGCGGTACAGAGATTGAAGAGGTAGCAGAAAAAACGCCTGAAAAAATCTTCAAAGAAGTCATCGATCCAGTTATCGGATTACAAGGCTTCCAAGCTCGCAGATTAGCTTTTAATATTAACATCCCAAAAGAATTAGTGGGACAAGCCGTTAAATTCATGATGGGTTTATACCAAGTATTTGTAGAAAAGGATTGCTCCATTGCAGAAATTAATCCGCTCGTGACAACGGGAAACGGGAAAGTCATGGCGCTTGATGCAAAATTGAACTTTGATTCCAATGCACTCTATCGTCAAAAAGATGTATTAGAATATCGTGATTTAGAAGAAGAAGATCCAAAAGAAATCGAAGCTTCTAAATATGATTTAAGCTATATTTCATTAGACGGAAACATCGGTTGTATGGTCAATGGTGCCGGTCTGGCAATGGCGACCATGGATATCATTAAACATTACGGCGGAGAACCTGCTAACTTCCTTGATGTGGGCGGCGGTGCGACAGCTGAAAAAGTAACGGAAGCATTCAAAATTATTCTTTCAGATCAACATGTAAAAGGAATTTTCGTTAACATCTTCGGCGGCATTATGAAGTGTGATGTCATTGCTCAAGGTGTGGTAGAAGCCACAAAACAAGTGGGCTTAGAGATTCCATTAGTGGTTCGCTTAGAGGGAACGAACGTGGAGTTAGGAAAGAAAATTTTACAAGAATCCGGCTTAAATATCACAGCTGCTGAATCTATGGCAGACGGCGCACAAAAAATTGTTTCACTCGTAGGATAAGAAAGGCAGGGACTATCGATGAGCGTATTTATTAATCAAGATACAAAAGTTATTGTCCAAGGGATCACGGGTTCAACCGCTTTATTCCATACAAAACAAATGTTGGAGTACGGCACCAAAATCGTAGGGGGTACTTCGCCAGGAAAAGGCGGTACGGAAGTGGAAGGTGTACCGGTTTTTAATACGGTGGCCGAAGCCGTCGAAAAAACAGGTGCGAGTGCTTCTGTCATTTATGTTCCGGCTCCATTTGCCGCAGATGCGATTTTAGAAGCGGTAGACGCTGAACTAGATTTAGTGATTTGTATCACCGAACACATTCCAGTGTTGGATATGGTGAAAGTGAAGCGTTATATGGAAGGGAAAAAGACTCGCCTTGTAGGGCCAAACTGCCCGGGTGTCATTACACCAAAAGAATGTAAAATTGGCATCATGCCCGGCTATATTCATACAAAAGGCCATGTAGGGGTTGTCTCACGCTCTGGTACGTTAACATATGAAGCCGTTCATCAGTTAACAGAAGCGGGCATCGGCCAATCGACAGCTGTTGGTATCGGTGGAGATCCTGTGAATGGTACCAACTTCATCGATGTATTAAAAGCGTTTAACGAAGATGAAGACACGTATGCGGTCATCATGATCGGTGAAATCGGCGGAACAGCGGAAGAAGAAGCGGCTGAATGGATAAAAGCCAACATGACGAAGCCGGTTGTCGGCTTTATCGGCGGTCAAACAGCCCCTCCAGGCAAACGTATGGGCCATGCAGGTGCTATTATCTCTGGCGGTAAAGGTACAGCTGCTGAAAAGATCAAAACGATGAACGAGTGCGGCATTAAAGTGGCGGAAACACCTTCTGTCATGGGTGAAACGTTAATCTCTGTTTTAAAAGAACAAGGTCTTTACGAGTCTTGTAAAACACATTAAAATGCAGGATTTTCTCCATTAATGTGCGTTTACTAGCTAAGAAAAGAATTGTTTAAAAGCAAATTGGAGCTATTAAAGATGCTTTATAAAGAAAGATTTTAAATCAAGATTTTCTTTTCTTAGTTGTTCTCCCTCAAAATGAACGTACTGCTAATTATGTAGTAGTTAAATAAGGATCACTTCATTTAATAACTTTTTCTTATGATAAAGACAATGAATTACTTTATTTACTTATTATGAATAAGGTATTAAGATGGAACTTGGTTATGAAATTGTCGAAAAATCTATACAATAACCGTAAATGTCGAAGTTTGTTGTGCATAATAAAACCATTTTTTATTATGGCTGGCTCATGCAATAAGTTTGGACAAGCAATCGAGGAGGTAATCATTGTGACACAAGGAGAAAAAATTACAGTAGCAAACGGTACATTAAATGTACCAAATAACCCTATCATTCCATTTATTGAAGGTGACGGCACAGGTCCAGATATTTGGGCATCAGCTTCACGTGTATTGGAAGCGGCTGTTGAAAAAGCATATAATGGCGAGAAGAAAATTGTTTGGAAAGAAGTGTTAGCCGGAGAAAAGGCATTCAACCAAACGGGCGAATGGCTGCCTTCAGAGACATTAGATGTCATTCGTGAATACATAATCGGGATTAAAGGCCCGCTTACAACTCCTGTTGGCGGCGGTATTCGTTCATTGAACGTTGCATTGCGCCAAGAGTTAGATTTATTCGTATGTCTTCGTCCTGTTCGCTACTTTGAAGGTGTACCTTCACCTGTTAAGCGACCTGAGGATACAGATATGGTCATCTTCCGTGAAAATACGGAAGATATTTATGCGGGTATCGAGTATGCAAAAGGAACAGAAGCGGTAGAAAAGGTCATCAACTTCTTGCAGCAGGAAATGGGTGTTAATAAAATCCGTTTCCCTGAAACATCTGGTATCGGAATCAAGCCTATTTCAGAAGAAGGAACGAAACGCCTCGTTCGCGCGACGATTAATTATGCCATTAGCGAAGGCAGAAAATCCGTAACACTTGTGCACAAAGGAAACATCATGAAGTTTACAGAAGGTGCCTTCAAAAACTGGGGCTATGAAGTAGCGGAACAAGAGTTTGGAGATAAAGTATTTACATGGGCTGAATACGATCGTATCGTAGAAGCTGAAGGGAAAGAAGCGGCTAACAAAGCGCAGGAGGAAGCGGAAGCAGCAGGCAAAATTATCGTAAAAGATTCGATTGCAGACATCTTCTTACAACAAATTTTGACTCGTCCGCGCGAGTTTGACGTAGTGGCTACCATGAACTTAAACGGTGACTACATCTCTGATGCATTGGCTGCACAAGTGGGCGGTATCGGTATCGCTCCAGGAGCCAACATCAACTATGAAACGGGACATGCGATTTTTGAAGCAACTCATGGAACTGCACCAAAATATGCAGGTCTTGATAAGGTAAACCCATCTTCGGTTATCCTTTCTGGTGTATTAATGCTTGAACACCTTGGCTGGCACGAAGCGGCTAAATTAGTCATCTCTTCAATGGAGAAAACCATTGCTTCTAAAGTTGTCACTTATGACTTTGCCCGTCTAATGGATGGAGCGACAGAAGTAAAATGCTCTGAATTTGGCGATGCGTTAATTCAAAATATGGGCTAATCTTCCGTTTAGCCTAAAGTGATTGTAACGGTTATAAAGTATACTAGGTTTCGCACAAAAAACTGCCAAGTGCTTCTGATCAGAAGCCTTGCAGTTTTTTGTGCTTCTTACGAGTTTTCCTTGGGATAAAGATAGTAAGAAAAGGTACATCCTTATCCTATTATGTTAATCATCGACTTTACGTATATGACGAAAGAAGGTTTGTATCATGCTCCATTCGTCCAGCAGGAGCTTTTGGATAAGTAAGAGCGATTTGTTCAAGCTAATTGAAACGATTCTTATCGCTTTTGCCGGAGGAGAAATATTTACAGTGATGCATTTTCCACTCGCGTGGATGCTGGGGCCATTGACTGCTGTTCTCTTCTGGCAGGTAATGACAAAACGTAAGTTGTATTGGCCGATTCGCTGCCGAAATGGTGGTCAATTATTGCTGGGCTACAGTATGGGCCTGTCTTTTACGGCCCAAAGTGCCCGTCAAATCGCCGCTCAGCTGCCCTTCATGTTTTTCTCGACCGTTTTAATGATTGGTTTCGGTTTAGCCGTTGCTTATTTTATATCCCGCTATACCAACATCAACCTGCCTAGCAGCGTGATGGGAACGACCCCTGGCGGCTTATCGCAAATGGTCTTGTTGAGTGAAGAAATAAAAGGGGCTGAACCGACCATCGTTACATTCATGCAAACCATCCGCATGCTGACAGTTGTTTTCATAGTTCCGTCTCTCGCTATACACGGCTTGGCCGGATCTGTCAGTGGAAACTCAATGGCAATGGAGGTTTCTGCCGAAGGCCCATCTGCCGTTTTTTCCATACCGAGTGTTCTGATTGTTGCTGCAACTGTGTTAATTGTTGCTGTCCTTGCAGCAAAATATAGGTTTCCAACACCGTGGATTCTTGGTCCGCTTATAACTTCTGCTGTTTTCACTGTAACGGGCTGGGCGCCGCCGCATCTGCCGCAGGAACTAATTATTGCAGCCCAGTGCAGTCTTGGTATTTATTTGGGACTTGGCATTAAATTTAACACGCTTGGCAACTGGCGGCGTCTGCTGCCATTTTCGCTGGCGGCAGGTTTTTTGATTGTTGCTTTCGCGCTTGTCATTGCGTATGTACTAAGCCTCATTTATCCTATGAATCTTGTTACGGCTTTTTTAAGCATAGCCCCGGGCGGCCTTCCTGAAATGGGGGTAACTGCCCATATGGTCAATGCTGATGTTTCTATGGTCGCTGCCTATCAGCTTTTTCGGGTCTTTTTCATCCTCTTTATCATTCCATTAATATTAAGATGGATTTTTGGCAAAAACGATCAATCACTTCAGCAGACGGGAAAAAAGGTAACAAGCAGTTTTCGGTAATGTAATATTTTCATTTTATGCAAAAAGAATGCGACATGAGTGCTTTTACTCATGTCGCATTCTTTTTGTGGATTTTATACACACAATGGAGCATATTATTTTTAATTTGATTAAATTTCATAATCTATCAATGTGCATATTTTGTTGTTACAATGAGGCGGCAAACATGTTTTTTCATCTTAGGGAGATGCGAAAAACATGAAAAAATGGGATGGGGAAATGAAAGAAGAAATAAAAATTTCAACACCGGCAGGCATGCCCGGTTACGGCTTTCCTATTGATTTGTTTCAAAAATGAATATCATGATTCCTTAGGAAAGTTAAAAAAGAGAAAAAATTATTGAATACCGATGATAAAAGGGGATGGTAGAAGTGAATGAAAATCACATTAAAGAAAAAGCGTTACATCAGTTTAATGGTGAACAGTATGATATGGAACTGCATCTTGTGCATCAAGATGCGAACGGTAAGCTTGCCGTCCTCGGCGTGATGATTCAAGAAGGAAAAGAAAACGAAAAACTGGCATCTGTTTGGGATCTATTACCGAAGGAAGAAACAGAAAAAGATATTTCCGTAAAAGAGCCGGTTGATTTACAAGCTTTACTCCCTGAAGATCAAACATCTTTCCATTACAACGGTTCGTTAACGACGCCTCCTTGTACGGAAGAGGTAAAATGGATTGTTTTTGAACAGCCGATTGAAATGTCAAAAGAACAAATTCAAGCATTCCAGCGAATCTTTCCAGATAACCATCGCCCTGTTCAGCCTTTAAACGAACGAGAAATTATCAAGAACTAGATTAAGAAAGATTCTGTTTACAATGAGGTATATACATTCCACTTAATAGTTCGACACATCTTCATTCAATCGAGAGCCATCACAATCGGCGGCCCAAACAACTTGAATTTGCTCTCAAAGGTTCAGAAAATTTGGCATGGCCGTTCTTTGGCCATGTCGAATTTTCTAAATCGATCTATATAGATGCTCCAAAAGCCTATATCAGTATTTTTTCTATTACATTTTAAGCTTATGAGACAGTCTCTTACTTATCCTTTAAGAATAAGAGTTTAGCGATAAAGTGAACATTCCAATAGTGTAAACTTTATTGAAACTTGTATCATTCGTAAAAGTCCATTTTGTGAACAAATAGAAAGCCTGAATCCCATTAGGATTAGGCTTTTTTGCTTTCTATAATATTGTTAACCTAGTATTTTAGGCTAAGAGGGACGCTATTTTATAATCTCTATAAAAGTATGCGTAAAATTAGGATTTAAGGGTGGCTTTATTCTTTTAATCCCTGTTAAATCCCAATGATAGATAGTTATTATGTTATACAGAAAATCCCTCGAATTTTCTATGAATTCAAGGGATTTTTGATTGCCCGAAATTCATCGTTACGTAAACCATCGACGGACTAGAGTAGCAACCCTGTTTACTGTTCCGATTAGTAGTTTTACCTTTTTCATGGTAGCCTAATTTAAAACAATTTCATTTGTTCTGCTTTTGAAGAAGCTTGTTCATCAATGATGTATCCCATAGTCCTATAACCTCTTAAACGTTTTTCATACATCTTTTTTAACACAGGAACATTATGATCGACATAGTCGTACACTCTAACTTCTTGTTTATTGGAATGAATCTGATGTAAGCGACCCACATATTGTTGTAATGTTCCTTTCCATGAAACAGGAGTATTTTTTCCTCAGGAGAAGATCGATTTGTAATGACCTTATTTGAATCTATTTGATTTTCAGTTATCTGTTGTTGGGTTGTCATCTTTTGGATGAATTGTTTTAGATAATTATTTTCTTTCTTTAATCGTTCGCATTCTTGAAGGGCTTGTTGTAGTTGAAGATGTAAATTCATACCATGCCTCTGTTTGATTTTTTTGTTTTTAATATAATGAATTAAAAGACTACTAATGATCCTGGAGTATGATCAGGAGTATTTATTATACTGGATAGGCCGTATAGTTATTTATTTCATTTCTAAATAATATCCTTACTTAACTCCTTTTTTATTAATGCTGGGAAAATTTACTTTGATTTTTTTTTGTATTAATAACTTTATTATTTTTTATTTTACTGGCATAATACAAATAACATTCAGAAAATTTCGAAAAGAGGGTAGAAATATGGAAAGGACATTGAAAGATTCTACAGCCAAGGACGCCCTATTATTCAGTCAAAGAATGATGCAATTAAGCAAAGCACTTTGGAAATCAATCGAAAAGGATTGGGAGCAATGGATTAAGCCTTATGGTCTTAATCTTAATGAACACCATATTTTGTGTATTACCTATTATTTAAAAAGGGCTTCCATTTCAGAGATTGCCAAATTTGGAGTCATGCACGTATCAACAGCGTTTAATTTCTCGAAAAAATTGGAGGATCGGGGATATTTACAATTCTCCAAAAAGGAGGATGATAAAAGAAACACATATATTCAATTGACAGAAAAAGGAGAAGAATTGTTTTTAAAGCTTTTCGAAGATTATGAACCGTTACAAAATGTTGTATGCAAAGCGGCATTACCATTACAACATGTATACGGCAAATTTCCTGACATGATTGAAATGGTGACCATTATTCGTAACATATATGGTAATGACTTTATAGAACTTTTTGAACGCTCTTTCGATAATATTGAAAAAGAACTTGTTGAAGAGGACGGAAGTCTCAAAAGAAAGATAGATAGATAGTCCTGATAAAAAAGTTTGAAAAACGGTTGAAGTATGTATTTTGATTTATAGATGTGTTTTCATACTAAATTAACATTTTAGCATATTCACCGAAATTCTTTTTAAAATCTAGGAAAATCTCAAAAAAAGTTTTTTGCTCCACTTTCAGAGATAATAGTTCGTTTTTTCGTACTGTTATTTCATTACGATTTTCTTTTGATTAACCTTTTTGTTTGGCTCTGCTAAAGAATGTTGTTGATTTTTTTATTAAACGAATGGGGGAGATTAGTGGAAGGGAAGAAATGGAAGTTACATGAGGTTATCACTTATACAATGGACGATGGAAGAAAAGTTAAAATCACTTTTAAAGGTCAAGAAAACGAAACCGAAGTAATTGAAACTTTTGATGCTGAAACTGAGAATCCAATTGAGGTACAACAACAAGGATGGCAGGCAATCCTAAATAATTTCAAAAAATATGCAGAACAAACAACCATTTAAAAAAGCAAATCAGAGATGCTCAAGTAATCATTTTTATAAGGCACTAAAATTATGATATTTTTCTTAACAATGAGTCAGCTAAAACTGACTCATTTATTTTTCACTTAAAGACGTTGCAAATTTTTAATATCGATATACAAATGGGGCTATATATTAGGTGAAATGCGAAATAAACAAGTCATTTTCCTTATTACATATGGGTACTTAGCCAGACTGGAGCTAATGTAGTTCTTCATAGATACAAGAAGGGGCTTTATTCGGAATAAGTATGTAAATATTCTAAATAAATTTAGATTTCCAAAAAAAATAACTTGTCAGAAACGCTTCCTGTTGTTAAATTCATGGAAAGGTATTTACGAACATCAATGAAAATACATTAAAGGACGTTAGGATGTGATTTTGGTGATCAATAATAATTCATATCGTGATAAAAAAGTCATGACGATGGGCATTGTAACCGAAATGACAGGTTTGTCTGAAAGAAAAGTCCGCTATTATGAAGAGAGAAGACTTATCTTTCCAGATCGTACCTCTACAGGTATCCGTAAGTATTCTTTTTCTGATATAGAAAGGCTAATGGAAATTGCAGAAAAGGTTGAAGATGGTGTTCAAACCGATGAGATTCGCAGAGATTTCAAAAAGCGAGAAAGTGATGCTAATGTAAAGAAAAATATGATTAGAGGTCAATTAAATGCTCATTTTCAGCGAACTAATTTTAAGTGAAAAATTTTCTTGATATTTATTTCGATCGATTAGGTGGAAAAATGAAGAAAGAAGAGCTATTAGATGACCGCTCTCCATGTCACGATGTAAATACTTTTGTACAGCTTGATATTTTAAATGCTTCGGTATACGTTGTTCTAGTTTTCCCCATCAAACTATCCCCTTCATAGTTAGACAGTACAGAGCTTTCTTTTGTGTCGACTATAAGGGGATAATATCAGCTGCCTAAAATCATTAACGCAGTTTGTTTTTAATGATCATCTATTTATAACTTTAATATCTGAAATTTTCATTAGATACATGATATGTTTAGATACATGATGTGTTTATTTTTTTGATCCCTTAGCGCTATAACTACGAATGTTAATTTTCACTTTGACGTTCACTGGCACTTGACTAAATTCTTTGTCCCAATCTTTTTTTACCTTTTGCCATAACCTCGGGTAATGAATCCGTAGTTGACTTCCAAATCCGGCAACATCAGCTTGATAATCTTTTTGAATTTTAGTTAGGGTTTTTTCTACCAATTGCCGCACTCTTTTTTCTACTGCCTTTTCAGCTTCCTTAAGAAAACGATCGTTGTAAATAGCGTTATCAGCATACATCCAATCTTCTGTTAAACGCCCTTCTGATTGAATTTCCACGTCAAAAGATATTTCAGTTCTTTTGACAATAGGTTTGATACGGCTTTTTAATGATAAGGCCTCAAAGACAATCACTTGTTTTTTTTCCTCATGATAGGTTTTGAGTATCCCTTTTTGTGTGGCTTTACCTGTTAACCAAGTGAGCCCCTCTATCTCTTCCTCCGATAGAAAACCAACAAGTTTTTTTGTCTCCCCTTTAATAATGGCAGCACCAGATAATTTATTCTCTCCATTTTTTGCTTCAACACTTTGGAGAAGAAAACTACTATTAGATGTCATCTCAGATGATGCATTCCCAATCGATATTGGCTGTATAAGCCTTGTTGATTCATTAGATATGACATCTTTAAGTAGTTCACCAGGAGGGTCCTTTCCCTTTGTTTCCAGTGTTTCGCTAGCTTTTCCTTTAGCAATTAGTAAAAGAACACTTCTCCTGGCTACGTTGTCACGTAGAAATTCATTTAACAAATTTTGTAGACTTATTTTCCGTGCAGCACCTTCTCCGATCACGATTACTTTTAGATGGTGGGAGGTGACTGATTTCCTTTCTAAGCGATTTTCTCTTATCATTTCATGAATAGAATCTCCGGTATGGGAAACATTGAGATAAGCCTTCTGCGGTGGTACACCTTCAGCCGCGGTTACCTCGGGCAAAATGATCTGATCGGTCAACGTAATTAAATTCCTTTTTGGATATCCGTCGCTTACTTCATCTACTTCTTGTTCAAGGCTTTCTTTATCTGCAAGATCGACTCCCTTAGCCACGCCAAAGTTCAGCTCATCAATGTCTTGACTGCTCCAGCAACCAGTCAATACGATTAAGCAAAGAGGAAGCAATATGTAATATTTTTTACTGTGAAGCTTTTTCATGCTTTTTTCTCCTTAAAAAAGTGACAGACAGTAAAATTATTGGCAGTGCTCCACCGAATATAAATGCCACATAGCCGATGATATCTCCAAGTCTAAAAACGCCATTAATATCTTCTGCATACATCGCAATTATAAATATGACTGGTAGTAAAAAGTAAATACAAGAATTCAATTTTTTTCGAAAGAGTTGGGCCAAACCAAGTGAAGCCATATAATAACATATTACAAAGGTAGTGAATATTTGCATGATCCATACAGCTAGAAGAAAAGTTTCGAAACGCTCTATAAATAACCCCATTACCTCATACTCTCGAACAACTTCAAGGGTTGGCCAAAGTAATGTCTTTGTTTCATCTACTGATAATCCGCCGATTACAACGACCATTGTTATGAAATAAATAATCATGGAGACTAAAGTTCCAAGTAGAGCTGCTTTTCCCGCTTTTTGAGGTTGTTGCATAAAAGCCAACCATATTAACATAAATTCAAAACCGCTGTAAGAAAGAAAAGTAGAAGGTATTCCTTTTAAAACCGGTAGAATACCTAAACCTAACACGGGGCGTAAATGATCGAGTTCAAAAATCTTCAAGCTTAAACAAAGAACAAGGAAATAAATGACTAAAGTAATAGGAAATAATATCGTAAACACACGAGCTATGGGATTTATACCGGCAACAATGAGATATACCCCTACCCACATCATCGTTATGGTGATGAACGAGATGGGTGTACCATCTAATAAATAGAATTGGGTGATTTCCCCTACGATCCGAAGTTCAAAAGCGGCGAAAACGATTGAATAAATCGTTAAGCTTAAGCTAAGTAATGAACCGAGCCATTTTCCAACGATTTGTTGATTATATTGATAGAACGTTTGTCCGGGAAACCATTGGTTCAGTTTCGTGATGATCATACTAGCAACTATTGCAAGCAAACCGCCTAGAATGACTGAAATCCATCCATCCGGTGTACCCATTGCCTCAGCGGCAGTTCTTGGCATGATGAGGCTCCCAACTCCGATATGCGTAGAGGTTAAGACAACAACTGCTTGCAGTGTTGAAATTCGGTCCTTTGGATTCGTCATCACGAGTGTCACTTCCTCATTCAGTCTTTGCTCCCTTTTCGAACTTGATCTTGTGGATTCAACATGGTTGGACGCTTTTTCATCATCATAAGCGGCATACGAACGATGAAATCTTTTAAGTCACTCAAACTAGAGGGGACAGCAGGACTAATATACAGAACACCAAAACTTTTAAGTTTTGCGAGATGAATGATAAATATTAGAAAATAAAGAATGACTCCGTATAACCCCAACACAGCTGCGAAAAGCATCACAATAAAACGTTGCCATCTCAAGGTGATTCCTATCGCATATTGTGGTAAAACAAAGGAAGAGATGGCCGTTATAGAAACAACGATAACCATTATAGGGCTTACAATACCTGCTTGAACGGCTGCTTCTCCGATAACCAACCCGCCGACGATTCCTACTGCTTGCCCTGTAGGTTTTGGTAACCGAATACCTGCTTCTCTTAATATTTCAATCGCTATCTCCATAACCAGTGCTTCTATAAGGGTAGGGAATGGGACACCGTCCCTTGTTCCTGCTATTGAAAATGCAAGGCTTGATGGAATTAGTCCCTGATGAAAAGAAACGAATGAAATATAAATGGCCGGAAGGAATAAGGAAAGAAAAGCTGCAAAAAAACGCAGCATACGAGTTAATGACCCCGGAATCCAGCGAATATAATAATCTTCTTGTGATTGTAAAAACATTGAAAATGTAACAGGTGCAAGTAAAGCAAAAGGTGATCCGTCCAATAAAATGGCGACTCGTCCTTCGTTTAACGCTCCAATTACACGATCGGGGCGTTCAGTATTTATAAGTTGGGGAAATGGAGATAAAAAGTTGTCCTCGATTAGTTGTTCGATATAACCTGAGTCCGGTACATCATCGATATCAATCTTTTCTATTCGTCTGCTTACTTCTTTAACTAGTTCAGGATCGGCAATATCTTTTATATAAGCGATATTGACAGTTTTTCTAGTTCTTTTTCCAACTGTATAATCAAGTATTGTTAAGTTCGGATCCAAAGTAGATCGGCGTAAAAGGGCTGTATTATCCTCTAATGTTTCCGTAAATCCTACCCTTGGTCCCCGTATACCTGATTCAGTTGGCGGATCCTCAATCCCTCGTGACTTCCAACCCTGTGTTTTAAGGGCTAAAATGTCGGAAAAACCACCTATTAATAGAGCTGTTGCCCCAGAAAGCACTTGAGAAATTAACTCTTCCAATGTATGGACTTCTGATATCGCACTAACGGATAAAACATGGTTCTTGAGATATTCTTTGAAACCAGAATGATCTGAAGAGCTTAACTGGATGGTGTCCTTTTCAAGGGAATGTAACATTAATGGCTTCATTATATGTTCGTTAATTAAGTCTTTATTTGTTATACCATTGACATAAATGATTGATGCCCGTATATGGCTCTGTCCGATATTGAACGTTCGAATTGTTACGTCCGAGTTGAAACCTATTTTGTCTTTTATAACTTGCAGGTTATAATCCAAATCACTTGATAAATGTTGATTTTGAGTCTCTTTCAAATTCTCATTTTTAATTTGTTCATGATTTTTACTCTTTTGATAAAGTTTATTTAATTTTTTCTTTTCAAACATAATGTTCTTCCCTCACGAGCGAATCCAACTAAATAAATTTGAAATACTATAAGGAACGAAGAAAGTGATCAATGCACCAAATATAATGTTTCATTCTGGGAGATAGGAACAAACTTATTCCACATTTTATATCACCTTGCTAGTTAATTTGTACATTGAATCCAAGATTATACATTCTAATACGACATATTTGGGGTCGGTAAAATACAGGCTTTGTAAGTTATTCAAAAATTAGGCGCGATTGTATAGCAGGACAAATCAAAAAAGGCAATTCCTTAAAAAATTTAGGGAATCGCCTTTTTTAGGTTGTAACAGGTTGTTTTTTGGTAATGTAGGCGCTTTTTTGCCAATGGACAAAATGAACAAAATAAATAAATAGTCTTTTATAAAATTATGTTTCTAATTATATACACAGGTTGTTCTATTGAATTAAGATTACTTCAAGAAAGTTATCTCATGAGAAATCACTAATTAATATAATTAACGAACACTTAGTCAGAAGATTTAATTAGTTTCATTTTTGAAAGCGTATTCAAAAAAAGAATGGAGGATTAAGATGTTAACTATACTAGGATTTACAATGGTTGTAGCCTTCATGACTTTAATCATGACAAAGCGTATGTCAGCATTAATTGCTTTAATGATCGTACCGGTTTTTTTTGCTGTAATGGGCGGGTTTACGACTCAAATAGGCGAGATGGCGTTAGAGGGAATTAAGGAATTGGCACCTACGGGTGTTATGCTGATGTTTGCTATTTTGTATTTTGGGATTATGATTGACGCTGGTTTATTCGACCCTGTTGTAGGGGAAATTTTGAAGACGGTAAAAGGAGATCCGTTAAAGATTCTCGTCGGTACAGCTGTTCTAGCATTGATTGTATCCTTAGATGGCGATGGAACAACTACGTATATGATTACGATTTCAGCCATGTTTCCGCTTTATAAACGACTTGGGATAAACCCTCTTATGTTACCGGCAATCGCTCTGATGGGAGTCGGTGTTACAAACCTTACACCATGGGGCGGCCCTACTGCAAGAGCTGTGAGTGCATTAAGTCTTGATATGGGAGACGTGTTTATCCCTCTTGTTCCGGCGATGATTGGTGGTGCTCTATGGGTCATCTTTGTAGCTTATATGTTTGGAAAGAAAGAACGTAAGCGGCTTGGAGTAGCAAATTTCCAATATTCAAGTATTGAGCAATTAGCATTTGCAGAACAGGCAGCAACTGTAGAGCAAATAGATGTCAAACGTCCAAAATTGTTATGGGTTAACCTTGCTTTAACAGCGGCTCTTATGACGGCACTCATTATGGGGATCATGCCTCTTCCAATCTTATTTATGGTTGCATTTGCAATCGCTATCATAATTAACTATCCAAAACTAGAAGATCAGAAAGAACGTATCGCAGCCCATGCAAGCAATGTGTTAGCAGTCGTATCATTAGTTTTTGCAGCCGGTATTTTTACTGGAATCTTATCAGGTACAAAGATGGTTGATGCGATGGCGAATAGTTTAGTTTCCATTATTCCAGATGCGTTAGGGCCGCAGCTGCCTATTATTACAGCATTTATTAGTATGCCGTTTACCTTCTTCATGTCTAATGATGCATTTTATTTTGGCGTTCTTCCAATCATTGCGGAAGCAGCGGCTGCTTATGGGGTCGATCCAGTGGAAATTGCTCGCGCATCTCTTATGGGACAACCTGTACACTTACTCAGTCCGCTTGTAGCATCGACCTATTTGTTAGTAGGAATGTCCAAAGTAGATTTTGGAGAGTACCAACGATTTACTCTAAAATGGACAGTTGGAACAGGAATTGTGATGTTGCTTATATCACTTGCTGTGGGAGTCATTTCTTTCTAAAACAGGATAATGATCGATAAATTTGAAGAATGGAGTGGTTAAAGATGATGGAGCTCACTAAAAAGAATGCAGGAATCATCCTGGATATTAATCAAACTGCCAATAACTTCGAATCAAGTATTGTCATTCGAACGGATGATAAAAACTTAGATGCGAAAAGTCTTCTGGGTTTAACGTATACTCTATTCAGTTCTCAAACATATAAGCTTGAAATTCATGGTCCAGATGAGGAAGATGCAAAAATTGCAATGATTCAAGTATTTGGGAAGCATGGTATTCTTGTTGAAGTCTATTGAACGAACTCCCACTTAATTTTTTGACGAAAATTAAGTGGGAGTTCTCTTGTCTAAAATGATAAATAGTTCTGATTTAAGAGTTCTATTGAAATGGGGCATATTAATACTAGGGCTCTCAAATAGTAGCAAGGAATATAGGAAGCGATGTAACTATAAAAACAGAATCTACTTTGCCCCTTATTGCAGTGATGATGGTATTGGTTCTAATAGGCAAGCGGCTGCTTCATAGAGTTTCAATCCAGCATAGCACGAGAAGCCTTTTAATGGACCAATAGTTTTATAGGGAAGGATAAGAACATTGAAAAAGAAAGGGATCGTTCGATTAGTTTATTCAATTTTTCTTGTAACTTTACTAAGTTTTGCAGTTCACTTTCTGAAAGAAGATGATAAACCTAAAGTTTTCGTTGTTTTAAAAAGATTAGACGTAGAGTATTGGAGAGCTTTTGAATCAGGAGCCCAAAAGGCATTTGATGATTTTGACATAGATGGTAAAGTGATAGCGCCTGAGGCTGTATATCCCATCATAAACCAACCTAATCTGTTAAAAAGCGTTCTAAAGCAAAATCCGGATGCGCTAATCATTAGTCCAGCTCATCCATCCGTTACAATTCCTGTATTGAAGCAATATAAGAAAAGAAACATTCCCATATTGTTTGTAAACAGGGATGCTGAGTGGAAGGATAAAACCGCTTATATTGGGATTGATCATTCCCTGTTAGGAAAAAAAGCAGGGGAGCTATTAGGTTCCACGCTGCAGCCTGGAGATCAAGTAGCTGTTATTTATGGGAATTTAAGGGATCAAGCTGAGCTAGATCGGATAAAAGGAGCGAGGGAAGTTTTGGGGAATGCTAGAATTAAGATTGTTACGGAGCAGTTAGGAGAAGACCGATTCGAAAATCCAGTACCTGTAATGGAACGTATTTTACAGGATTATCCTAATATTAAAGGTGTATTTGCCACTAGTGATCGAATTGCTCTAGATACATTAAAAGTAATAGAAGAAAAAGAGTTAAAGATTCCCGTCATCGGAACAGAAGGTAGTAGAAAAATGGTAAAGGCCATTGAATCAGGAGTAGTGAGTGCTACTATAGGGCAAAATCCTTATGATGTGGGATATCTAAGTGTGGAGCAAGCACAGAAAGCGATTAAGGGGGAATACGTAGAAAAAAGGATTGATATTGGAGTAGACATTGTAACCAAAGATAATGGGAAGGAAAGATTAGATTTTCTAAACCAAATATTACATTCAAGAGTGGAGAGACTTAACAATTTTATGCGTGAATTTTAAAGACACAATAAAACATATTATTTTTAATTTCATTAAATTCCATAATCTATCAATATGTATATTTTGTTGTTACAATGAGGCGGTCAACATGGTTTTTCATCTTAGGGAGATGCGAAAAACAAGACAAATAGGGGATGGGAAAATGAAAGAGGAAATTAAAATTTTAACGCCGGCAGGTATGCTTGGTTACGGCTTTCCTATTGATTTGTTTCAAAAAGGGGTAGAGATGAATCCTGATGTCATCGTCATTGACTCCGGTTCAACGGACAGCGGGCCGCACAAACTTGGTTTAGGGTCTATGACGTGTTCACGTGAAGCATATTATAAGGATCTTTCCTTTATGCTTGAAGCAGGCTATGAAAAGAAAATTCCGATATTTATCAGCTCGGCGGGCGGAGATGGAACGAACGACCATGTAGATGCTTTTATCGATATCATTCATGATATATCGAAGGAAAAGGGATATCACTTCAAAATAGCGGCTATCTATAGTGATGTAAAAAAAGAGTATGCTGTAAAACAAATCGAAGGCGGAAGGGTGACTCCTTGCGGTCCGGTAGAACCTCTTACAGCAGAAGAAGTACTTGCCGCCTCCAATATCGTAGCTCAAATGGGTGTAGAACCTTTTTTGAAAGTATTGGAAGAACATGAAGATATTGATATTATCATATCAGGCCGTGCTTATGATCCTGTGCCGTTTGCAGCGCTTGGAATAAAAGAGGGATTTGATCCGGGTTTATGCTGGCACATGGGGAAAGTAATGGAATGCGGCGCTATCTGTGCGGAACCTTCTGGCAAAAGCATCATGGGTATACTCAGAAGAGACCATTTTGTACTTGAACCGTTAAATCCAGCGGAAAGATGTACGGTTTACTCCGTGTCTGCGCACACGTTGTATGAGAAAACACATCCGTATATCCTTCCGGGGCCTGGGGGATCACTGGACTTATCCGAAGCGAAGTTTGAACAATTGACAGAGCGCAGTGTTAAAGTATCGGGAAGCAGGTTTATCCCGGCGCCCGCTTATACAGTGAAAATGGAAGGCGCCAAGCGTGTGGGGTACAGATCCATTTACATAGCAGGTGTGAGGGACCCGATTCTTATCGGACAAATCGATCATGTTATTGCACATGTGGAACGAACGGTTCAAGAATATTTCTCGGATATTTCAAGGGAAAGCTATCAAATGATTTTCCACCAGTTCGGTAAAAATGGTGTGATGCGTGAGTTAGAGCCAATAAAAGATGCTAACCCGCACGAACTGTGTGTCATCTTAGAGGTAGCTGCGCCAACACAGGAGATGGCAACAGCTATTTGCAGCAGGGCCAGAACAGAAATGCTGCATTGTCCTTATGAGGGAAGAATGGCGACAGCTGGAAATATTGCCCTCCCTTTTACACCATTGGAAATACCGCTTGGAGAAGTTTGTAAGTTTAATGTATATCACTTAATGGAAGTTGAAAACCCAACAGAGCTTTTCCCAATTCAATATGTGGAGGTATGACGATGGTGCAAATGACAGCAGTAAGAGAAACAACTAAGGTGGCAGCGTTAAAAGATATTGCTAAGATTGTCCGAAGTAAAAATGCAGGTCCTTTCGAAATAACAATGGACATTATTTTTAAAAGCAATGAAGATTACGAAGCAGTAAAAGCGGCGGGGGTCATCACCAAGGAACTCATTGCCGAGTTATACAGTCTTCCTGCAGAAGATATCCTTGCATTTGTTTATTTTGATGCAGCAAACGCTATCAAGGCAACCATTCCACGACCAAGAGCCCAGGGCAGTATCGGAGAAACAGATATGCACGCTGCTCAGCATCATGCACCATTGATGGATGTACAGATTCCATGGAAAAGTGAATAAACAAAATGAACGAAATGAATTTTATCCTTTTTAAAGATCTATCCTTTACAACGATTCTCTTTTTCTACTACAATAAACTTGTTAATTGAATTCATCAGGAGATTGAAGAGATGTAAAATAGACAGAATAGCGATTGACAATTTATTCCGTCTGTTTTAAAATACACATATCATATAAATAGTACTCACGTGAAGGGGAGTAGCGTCAGGTTCGTCCTGAAACAAAGTCGTCATTACATGGATTCAACATCCATCGGCTTTGTTGGCATAATACATATTTATGCTCAGCAAGACCTTTGCCTATTAACGGCAGGGGTCTTTTTGCGTTTTTTTAAGATGTCTGCCGGAAACCGGAAGGGGGATCGGCCCATTAAGCTGTGTTTCTTATTATAGTAATCTCTTCAAAGAAAAAGGTTCCGCTTTTTTCGCCATCATTTCTTTAGTCTATATAGTACAAACAATATTTTGAGGAGGAATAGGAATGGAAATTTTAAGCACAGAGTTTTTATCCGCCCTTTTAGCGATTGTTGTCATTGATTTAGTTCTTGCGGGGGATAATGCGATTGTTATTGGTCTGGCTGCCAGGAATTTGCCGAAACATCAGCAAAAGAAAGTTATTATATGGGGATCAGTTGGAGCAATTTTAATTAGGATCGTTGCAACGATGGCTGTTGTATGGCTCTTGAAAATCCCAGGTTTACTTTTAGTGGGGGGAGTTCTTTTAGTCTTCATCGCTTATAAGCTGCTTGTCGAAGAAAAAGGCCATGATGTTAAGGCAGGTAACAGCTTTTGGGCGGCCATTAAAACGATTATTATAGCTGATGCGTTAATGGGGCTTGACAACGTACTGGCTGTTGCAGGAGCAGCACATGGAAGCTTTTTGCTTGTTGTGTTAGGATTATTGATTTCTGTACCTGTCGTAATGTGGGGAAGTACATTGATCTTAAAGTGGGTCGAACGTTTCCCTGTGATCATCACGATTGGTTCTGCTGTATTGGCCTGGACGGCGTCAAAAATGATTGTAGGCGAACCATTCATGCAAGACTTTTTTGCAAACGATTTGATTAAATACGGATTTGAGGCATTGGTCGTTGCTGCAGTAGTGGGAGCCGGGAAATGGAAACAGGCAAAAATGTCACAGCAAGGGCATACAGAAGAAGAGGTATTGCAAAAGGTTCAGTCACAATAATGACCGGCCAGATTACCAAATGCTTCAAAGAAAACAGATGCTGAGATTGGTTCGGTGATAGGATAAAAATGAAATAAAGGCAATTTTATGAACGTTGCTTTTACATGCTTTACATTTAGAGACGAAATGGATTAGAATGACTGAGGTAAAGAAATTTATTTGTTAGAATATGGGATTTGAACTCCGCTTGCATTTAAAAGAATCATATATTCAGTGTGCGGAGAAAAACGAAAAATAAATGGAGGCAATATTGTATGTGGGTAATCACATTGTATTCAAAAGGGAACACGACGATGTTTGAGTATGACACAGAAGCGGGAGCGAAAGAAGCATTTCAAAAAATGGAGGGGTGCAAAATCCTTTCACAAGTTGTTTACTATAATGACGAGTGTTTCTCTGATTTCGCATATTAATATTGTTTACTAAACTATAAAAAAGGCAGACGGGAAGGTGGAATACCTTCCCGTCTGCCTTTTTTGTATATATAAATCTAAATTAATTTTTTAACCTTTTCTATCGGACTTTCTTCTATGCAGGCCTTTCTGTTCTTCCATCCTGAATAAGCTCACAAAGGTTCTAATCGATCTATATAGTTTAGTTCTTTATCTTACTACTATAGCGCTCTGCTAACTTTGTAAAATCTGGTAAAAAAATATTGACTGAATGTCACATGTGACCTTAAAATAAGATTAAGTTATTAGTGAATTTAGAAAATTTTAAAGAGGTAGCATCATGACGAAACAGTTTGATAAAAGAATTGGGCGCCATGCAATTATGTACGCGTTCGCGGAAGAAGAGGAAGAATCCTCATTAACAAGCGAGCTGGCGCGAATGAATTGGCGCTATGGGAAAGGAAAAGTCGGTTCGATGGAGCTGCAAAAAATTGTAGCGGCGATTGAAACTTCGGCGAAAAGACAGGGATTGGTCAATTCAGATATTTATCGTGAAATGCATGCTCTGTATCACGCGATTATCGAAGCGATGCATGGAGTGACACGCGGCCAAGTGGAGCTTGGCGGGATGCTGAGGACGGCAGGGCTTCGTTTCTCCATCGTTCGCGGTCAACCGTTTGAAAATGAGGAAGAAGGCGAATGGATTGCAGTCGCCGTGTATGGAACAATTGGAGCGCCTGTCCGCGGATTTGAACATGAAGCAGTCGGGCTTGGAATCAATCACATTTAAATAATGTAAGCCTATAGTTTACTAGTGTAATAGGGGGCTGTATTGACGACGGGATACGTCTGTCAATATGGCCCCTTTTTATGTTTTCTTCTAAATAAGCGGGATGAGGGGTGTCAAAAATGATTGTGTTAACGGGTCAGTCTTTAACGATTGAAGAAGCGAAGAAAGTGTTGTTTGATCATGTGTTTGTGACGGCTTCTGCCGATAGTGTAAAGAAAGTGGAAAAGAGCCGGGAAGCGGTTGAAAACATCGTGAAGCAAAAGAAAGTCGTGTATGGTATTACAACCGGTTTCGGCAAGTTCAGTGATGTGCTGATTGATTCAGATGATGTGGAGCAGCTGCAATGGAATTTGATTCACTCCCATGCTTGCGGAGTGGGTGAGCCGTTTCCGGAAGTAGTGTCCAGAGCGATGGTCCTGCTTCGGGCCAATGCGTTGTTAAAAGGATTTTCTGGAGTTCGTCCGGTTGTCATTGACCGCTTGCTTGAACTTTTGAATGCGCATGTCCATCCGGTCATCCCCCAGCAAGGTTCCCTTGGTGCGAGTGGAGATTTGGCGCCGCTTTCCCATTTGGCGCTTGTATTAATGGGAGAAGGTGAAGTGTTTTATAAGGGGGAGCGAGTGGAAGCCATCACGGCTTTATCGAAAGAAGGCATCGTGCCGCTGACTTTAAAGGCAAAGGAAGGGCTAGCATTAATTAACGGTACGCAAGCGATGACGGCGATGGGGCTTGTCAATTACATCGAAGCTGAACAGCTTGCTTATCAAACGGAGGCAATTGCTTCGTTGACGCTGGAAGGGCTTCAGGGGATTGAGGATGCCTTCGATCCGGATGTTCATCAAGCACGCGGTTATTGCCAGCAATCGGAAGTAGCGGAACGGATTCGCCGAATGATCAGCGGGAGCCAGCTTATTACAAAGCAAGGGGAGCTGAGGGTGCAGGATGCGTATTCTCTCCGCTGCATTCCGCAAGTGCACGGAGCATCATGGCAGGCGCTTGATTATGTAAAAGAAAAGCTTGAGATTGAAATGAATGCGGCAACCGATAATCCGCTCATTTTCGATGACGGTGAAAAGGTCATCTCAGGGGGCAACTTCCACGGCCAGCCGATTGCCTTGGCGATGGATTTCATGAAAATCGCCGTGGCTGAGCTTGCCAATATTTCAGAGCGACGCATCGAGCGTCTCGTCAATCCGCAGCTGAATGATTTACCGCCGTTTTTGAGCCCTGTACCAGGGTTGCAGTCGGGGGCGATGATCATGCAATATTGTGCTGCTTCACTCGTCTCTGAAAATAAAACGCTCGCCCATCCTGCAAGCGTTGATTCCATTCCATCTTCAGCGAATCAGGAAGACCATGTAAGCATGGGGACAATTGGTTCACGGCATGCCCATCAAATCATTCAAAACGTCCGAAGGGTATTGGCGATTGAACTCATTTGCGCTTTGCAGGCAGTCGAATATAGAGGAAAGGATAAAATGGCACCCTTCACACAATCGCTGTTTGAAGAAGCGAGAAAGGTTATTCCAAGCATTACGCAAGACCGCGTGTTTTCAAAAGATATCGAGGCTGCGGCAAGCTGGTTGCAGCAAATAGACTGGCATGCTTTCGTCTCACGGAGCCTACCCGCGAAAAAAATTTAAGGGAGGAATAAGAATGGATCAGAAAGTAATGAGAAACGTAAAGGCCAAAAAGGGATTGGCGATTGAATGTAAAGGCTGGGAGCAAGAGGCTGTATTGCGTATGCTTTATAACAATTTGGACCCGGAGGTCGCCGAAAAACCGGAAGACCTTGTCGTCTACGGCGGAATCGGGAAAGCAGCCCGCAATTGGGAATCGTTTGATGCGATTGTTCGGACATTGCGTGACCTGGAAAGCGATGAAACGATGCTCATCCAGTCGGGGAAACCGGTCGGAGTGTTCAAAACACATAAGCATGCGCCAAGAGTGCTCTTATCCAACTCTGTTCTCGTACCGAAATGGGCCAATTGGGAGCACTTCCATGAACTCGATAAAAAAGGGCTGATAATGTACGGCCAAATGACGGCGGGAAGCTGGATCTATATCGGAACGCAAGGGATTTTGCAGGGAACATATGAGACGTTTGCGGCGTTAGCGAAAAAGCATTTCGGCGGTTCGTTAAAAGGGACGTTAACGTTGACAGCCGGTTTAGGAGGCATGGGAGGTGCGCAGCCGCTGGCAGTTACGATGAATGAAGGTGTCGTGCTGGCGGTCGATGTGGATCCATCACGCATCCAAAAACGTTTGGATACGAATTATTGTGATCGGATGACCGATTCGTTGGATGAAGCCTTGTTATGGGCGTTTGAAGCAAAAGAAAAAGGAGAAGCACTGTCAATCGGGCTGATCGGAAATGCAGCGGAAGTTCATCATGAACTATTAAAACGAGGCATTCATATTGATATCGTGACAGATCAAACATCTGCGCATGATCCGTTAAACGGCTATGTACCGGCGGGGATGACACTTGAAGAAGCGGCCGTCCTGCGATTAGAACAGCCTGATGAGTATGTTCGCCGTTCGAAACAGAGTATGGCGGCGCATGTCAAAGCGATGCTCGAATTCCAAAAACGCGGTGCAATCGTATTTGATTACGGCAATAACATCCGCCAGGTGGCATTAGATGAAGGAGTAGCCGATGCCTTTAATTTCCCGGGCTTTGTTCCTGCCTATATCCGCCCGTTATTTTGCGAAGGGAAAGGACCATTCCGCTGGGCAGCTCTATCGGGAGATCCGGAGGACATTTATCGTACCGATCAATTAGTGAAAGAGTTGTTTCCGGATAACGAACCGCTGCTGCGCTGGATTGAGATGGCCAAAGAGAAAGTGAGTTTCCAAGGTCTGCCGTCCCGTATTTGTTGGCTCGGCTATGGCGAGCGCGTAAAGATGGGGCTGGCCATCAATGAATTGGTGAAAAAGGGTGAATTGAAAGCACCTGTCGTCATCGGCCGCGATCATTTGGACTGCGGATCGGTCGCTTCACCGAACCGTGAGACGGAAGCGATGAAAGATGGGAGTGATGCAGTGGGCGACTGGGCACTCTTAAACGCACTCGTTAATACGGCAGCCGGCGGTTCATGGATTTCATTCCATCATGGCGGCGGCGTCGGAATGGGCTACTCGCTTCATGCGGGCATGGTCGTAGTCGCAGACGGTACGGACTTGGCAAGAGAAAGATTAGAGCGTGTGCTGACAACAGATCCTGGCATGGGGGTCATTCGTCATGCGGATGCGGGGTACGAAAAAGCATTAGAAACAGCAGAAAATATGGATATTGTCATTCCAATGAAGAAGTATGGAAAAGAGTAAAACGGTGAAAATCGATACACTTGTTAGAAATAAGAAAAAGTCCCCTTAGCCAAAAAGGGGACTTTTTTCTGATGTGGAAATTGTTAAAACAAGACGGCGCTAAGAGCGTATTGCCCTGGTCCGATTAAAGCGATACCGATAACAACAGCGATTAAAACAAGATTGAATTCATAACCGTTTTGAGACACCCAAAATCCATTTGGAGCATGAACTTTTACAATAGCGACCATCATCGTAACAGTGATTAATGCAGCGGCAAGGGCAGTGAAAAGACCTGCAGCAAACAACGCACCGCCGATCAACTCGGATAAACCGGCTAAAAGAGCCATCGTCACGCCAGGTTTTATTCCGATGGATTCCATCCAACCTCCCGTTCCTTTAAGTCCATAACCGCCAAACCAACCGAATAATTTTTGAGTCCCATGACCTATGAACGCCAATCCGATGACCAACCGTATTAATAATAAACCTAAATCCATCATTTGAATGGTCCCCCTTAAAAAATGTGATTGATAAAATTAGTTCTGTTATTTTATATTCATAATTCTTTAATTCGAGACATTGTCCCGAAAAATTTATATTGTAGGATGCCATGATTGGTTTTATATGCTACTATCTCTCCTTCCAGTTACATACTTTCCACTAATACATTTAATTGATTTATCTTTATTTTAATGTAAAAATATAGCGGAACTAAAGGAAGTATCAATAGAAATTTTCGCTTTATTGATTTCTGAAATGACGTGCAAAACAAGATAGGAAAGAAGCGAACGATAAAAGTTTGACCCGTTCGCTTCTTTTTGAGAGATAATTTAAGAGAATTTGTGATGGACATCAATTTCAAGCTTCTTAATCCGATACTGCAAGCTCTGACGGCTTAATCCAAGCAGCTTGGCGGTTTTGGAAATGTTGTATTGATGCTGCTTCAGAACATGTTCAATATAGTATTTTTCAAACGAATCCATTTGGGCTTTTAAGTCGACAGGTGAATTCGCATTTGCGTTAATGAATGATTGAACGTTTGAGGCAGGGGAAACGTTCTCTTTAAATTGCGATTTATTTCGGTATTGAAATGGCAAATGAGCGTACATGATCATATCTTCATCCATCATAATGTTCATCGCTGCTTCAATGATATGCTCGAGTTCCCGGACATTACCGGGCCAATCATAAGAAAGGAACGATTGGAGGACCTCTTCATTCATTCCTTTTACATCCATTTGAAATAGGACATTATATTTTTCGATAAAACGCTGCGCAAGCGGTAAAATATCTTCTTTCCGCTCCCGAAGCGGGGGAATGAACAAGGTGACGACGCCAAGACGGTAGTATAAGTCTTTTCGCATTCGGTTATTGGCGATGGCGTCAATCGGATCCTCGTTCATATTGGCAATGACCCTTACATCGATAGGAGTATCTTTCGTATCCCCGATTCGTCGGATGGTTTTTTCTTGCAGGGCCCGCAGCAATTTTGCCTGCAGCCCCGGGTTTAAGGAGTTGATTTCATCAAGTAAAAGGGTGCCGCCTTCTGCTTGTTCGAATAATCCGGGCTGATCGAGTGCACCTGTGAAAGCACCTCGTTTTGTACCGAATAAAAGGCTTTCGATTAAATTATCGGGAAGAGCGGCACAGTTTTGTGAGATGAATGGAGCGGCAGAGCGGCTGCTCCCGTTATGGATGCTTTGTGCAAACAATTCTTTTCCCGTTCCCGTTTCTCCGACAATCAATACATAAGAAGAAGTTCTGGTCGCCCGCTTCGCATTTTCGATTACTTCATAAATAGCAGGACTGTTCCCGATGATGCTGTCGAATGTAAATCTCGTATTGCCGTTTCGTTTCATATTTCCTTTAATGAGGCGTTCAAGCTTGGTCACGTCTTTGGCGATTTCAACGGCTCCTTGAATGGACCCGTTTTCAATGATCGGAAAGGTATGGTTGACGGTCGTAATCTCTTTTCCTTTGTTATTAAAATAGGTTTGTTTTACGTTGACCGCTTCTTTTCCGTTTTGTAAAGCTTGTACAAGCGTACTATCCTGTTCTTCCGTAAACATGAATACATCCATCAACTTTTTGTTCAATACGTCTTGGATATCCATCGATTCAATTTCTGCCATCTTTTTATTATAAATGATGGTTTTTCCTGTTTCGTCTACTGCGTGAAGGCCAATGTCTACCTCGTTCAAGATTCTTTCATAAATTTTATTAACATATTGCAAGTATTCAAGCGTCTGTTGATGTTCTCCCATGATTCTGTTTCTCCCTTATATCAACGTCTTCTTTTTAGTTTTAGCATAATATTTTTGTTTCTGCAAACATATTTTGCATTAATTAGTGCAATTAAATTATGCATATGCAAATAAAGTTTGCTGTATTTTATAGAAAAATACAGACTTTACATACTGAAAATGCCAAAAAATTGATCATATTAGAAGGAGGTTAAAATTTTTTCTGCTGATTCTGCACTATTTTTTTAGAAAAAAACGTGTAATAACAAGGATTATAAGCGATAAATAGCCGTTTTTCTGTATGTAAAAATTATTTTGTCACCAGAAATTCAAAAAGTTGGCACGTAACTTGCATAATAATATTAGCGAAGAACATAATTCGTTTAGGAGGAACCAAATCATGACAGTACCTTACAAACACGAACCATTTACGAACTTTACAATTGAAGAAAACAAAAAGGCGTTTCAGGACGCTTTGGCATATGTACAAACGCAATTAGGGAAAGAATACCCGCTTGTGATCGGCGGAGAATACATTGCGACTGAACAAAAAGTTGTATCTATTAATCCTGCCAATAAAGAGGAAGTAATCGGAAGTGTTTCGATGGCGGATCAAGAATTGGCGGAAAAAGCGATGCAGGCAGCATTGACGACATTTGAAACATGGAAGAAGTGGAAGCCTGAGCACCGTGCGAACATTTTATTCCGTGCCGCTGCCATCATGCGCCGCCGCAAACATGAATTTTCGGCTTACCTGGTGAAAGAAGCCGGGAAACCATGGAAGGAAGCCGACGCTGATACGGCGGAAGCGATTGACTTCTTGGAATTTTATGCACGCCAAATGCTGAAATTGAAAGACGGTATTCCAGTCAACAGCCGCGAAGGCGAGTTCAACCAATTCCATTACATTCCGCTTGGTGTTGGAATCATCATTTCTCCATTCAACTTCCCGTTAGCCATCATGGCGGGAACGACGGTAGCGGCCATCGTGTCTGGAAACACGGTATTGTTAAAACCGGCTAACTCGACTCCGGTCATTGCGGCGAAGTTTGTGGAATTGATGGAAGAAGCGGGCCTTCCGGCAGGCGTCTTAAACTTCGTTCCGGGAAGCGGCTCCCAAATTGGTGACTACTTAGTCGATCATCCGAAAACACGTTTCGTATCCTTTACAGGTTCCCGTGAAGTGGGCTGCCGTATTTATGAGCGTGCGGCGAAAGTACATCCAGGTCAAATCTGGTTGAAACGTGTCATCGCTGAAATGGGCGGTAAAGATACGATGGTGATCGATAAAGATGCAGACTTGGATTTAGCGGCATCGTCGATCGTCTACTCGGCTTTCGGCTTCTCCGGTCAAAAATGCTCCGCAGGTTCCCGTGCAGTCGTTCACCAAGACGTGTATGATGAAGTGCTGCAAAAAGCGGTCGCGTTAACGAAAACATTAACTCTTGGCAACCCGGAAGATGTGAACACATACATGGGGCCAGTGATTGATGACAGATCATACAGCAAAATCATGAAGTACATTGAAATCGGGAAAGAAGAAGGCAAGCTGATGACAGGCGGTGAAGGAGACGATTCCAAAGGCTACTTCATCCAGCCGACGATTTTTGCGGACCTTGACCAAGACTCTCGTTTAATGCAAGAAGAAATCTTCGGTCCGGTTGTGGCGTTCTGCAAAGCACGTGATTTTGATCATATGATGGAAATCGCCAACAACACGGATTACGGATTAACTGGTGCGCTTGTGTCCAACAACCGCGAACACATCGAGCGTGCACGTGAAGAATTCCATGTCGGAAACTTATACTTCAACCGCGGATGCACAGGCGCCATCGTAGGCTACCAGCCATTCGGCGGATTCAACATGTCCGGTACGGATTCGAAAGCGGGCGGCCCTGATTACTTGCTTCTTCATATGCAAGCGAAAACAACGTCTGAAATGCTATAATCTATAAAGTGATATATGAATTTGAGAGGGGAGCTCTTGATGCTCCCTCTCTTCAAAACAAAAGACTTTGAGGGAGGAACTAAAAATGACAACTACTACAAAAACGACAAAAATTATTGATCAAACTCAAAAATTTGGTGCGAATAACTATCATCCGCTGCCAATCGTTATTTCGGAAGCAGAAGGTGTGTGGGTAAAAGATCCGGAAGGAAAAGAATATATGGATATGTTAAGTGCATATTCAGCAGTCAACCAGGGCCACCGTCATCCTAAAATCATTGCAGCATTAAAAGAGCAGGCCGACCGTGTGACATTAACATCGCGTGCATTCCATAACGATCAACTTGGTCCTTGGTACGAGAAAATTTGTCAATTAACAAACAAGGATATGGCTCTTCCGATGAACACAGGTGCAGAAGCGGTTGAAACGGCCATCAAAGCAGCTCGCCGCTGGGGCTACGAAGTGAAAGGAATCGCGGATAATCAAGCGGAAATCATTGCATGTGTCGGCAACTTCCACGGCCGTACTATGACAGCGGTTTCTTTATCGTCAGAAGCGGAATATCAAAGAGGATTCGGTCCGATGCTTCCAGGTATTAAATTAATTCCGTATGGAGACCTTGAGGCATTGAAGGCGGCAATTACACCGAATACTGCTGCATTCTTAATCGAGCCAATTCAAGGAGAAGCGGGAATTGTTTTACCTCCAGAAGGATTTTTGAAGGCAGCCTCCGAATTATGTAAGGAGCAGCAAGTATTATTCATCGCAGATGAAATTCAAGTAGGGCTTGCACGTACAGGGAAAATGTTTGCATGCGAATGGGAAGGTGTAGAGCCTGACATGCTGATTTTAGGAAAAGCGCTCGGAGGTGGTGTATTTCCGATTTCTTGTGTCGTAGCAAATAAAGATATTTTAGGCGTCTTTAACCCTGGGTCTCACGGTTCGACATTCGGAGGAAACCCGTTGGCTTGCGCTGTATCTGTTGCGGCGTTGGAAGTTCTTGAAGAAGAGGGCTTATCACAGCGCTCACTAGAATTAGGAGAGTATTTCAAACAAAAATTATCAGAAATCAATAACCCAATTATTAAAGAAGTACGCGGAAGAGGATTATTCATTGGAGTGGAATTAACTGAAGCGGCAAGACCATATTGCGAAAAGTTGAAAGAAGAAGGCCTATTATGCAAAGAAACACATGATACGGTCATTCGCTTCGCGCCGCCTCTAGTTATTTCGAAAGAGGACTTAGACTGGGCGATTGAAAAAATCAACCGCGTCCTATCTGCTTAATGTAAAAGGAGATTTTTGTCTTGGTTGAACCCAATATTCTATCATAATGTATGAGGTGTGAAGGATGCCTGCTGAAACGGTATTAAATACGATGTCAAAAGAACAAAAACAAGAGAAAGAATCACTAAATTTATTTTACTCCACTCAAACGGTTATTGAAAACGCCTTGAATAAATTAGGTTATACAGAAGAAGTATTCGAATTGCTGAAAGAACCGGTTCGTTTATTAACGGTTCGCATTCCGGTACGCATGGACGACGGAACGGTAAAAGTATTCACAGGATATCGATCCCAGCATAATGATGCTGTAGGACCGACAAAAGGCGGAGTTCGTTTTCATCCGGAAGTGAGTGAAGATGAAGTGAAGGCCTTATCGATTTGGATGAGCTTAAAATGCGGAATAGCCAATCTTCCATACGGGGGCGGGAAAGGCGGAATCGTTTGCGACCCACGCAAAATGTCATTCGGTGAGCTTGAGCGTCTAAGCCGTGGATATGTACGTGCCATCAGTCAGATTGTGGGGCCGACAAAAGATATTCCGGCACCGGACGTCTATACAAACTCACAAATTATGGCATGGATGATGGATGAATACAGTCGTCTTCGCGAGTTTGATTCTCCCGGTTTTATTACAGGTAAACCGCTTGTGCTGGGTGGATCTCATGGGCGTGAAACAGCAACGGCACGCGGTGTGACCATTTGTATTGAAGAAGCGGTGAAGAAAAAGGGCATCGATTTGCAGGGGGCTCGTGTCGTTATCCAGGGATTCGGGAATGCCGGAAGTTTCTTGGCCAAGTTCATGCATGACGCAGGAGCGAAGGTCATCGGGATTTCAGATGTATACGGCGGCCTTCATGATCCGAACGGTCTTGATATTGACTATTTATTAGACCGACGTGATAGTTTTGGGACAGTATCACAGCTCTTTAAAAACACGATTACAAATGAAGAGTTGCTGGAATTGGATTGTGATATTTTAGTTCCGGCAGCTATCTCAAACCAAATTACGGCAGAAAATGCGGATCGCATTCAAGCATCTATCGTCGTGGAAGCGGCAAATGGGCCGACAACACTGGAAGCGACGAAGATTTTATCTGAAAAAGGCATCCTTCTTGTACCAGATATTTTGGCGAGCGCAGGCGGTGTTACCGTATCTTATTTTGAATGGGTTCAAAATAACCAAGGGTATTATTGGCCGGAAGAAGAAGTTGCAGAAAAGCTGAAAAAAGTGATGGTTGACTCTTTTGACAGCATTTATCAAACGGCCCAATCCCATAAAGTTGACATGCGTTTAGCGGCTTATATGGTTGGAATTCGTAAAGTAGCTGAGGCATCACGTTTTAGAGGCTGGGTATAATAGATAATGGGTAAATGAGTTGCACCCCAATTGTTAGGCACTAACAATTGGGGTGCAGCTTTTTTATTCCTCGTCGACCCCATGCGGTTTCTCGTCATCTTGAGCAGATAGTAAAGCTGGTTCACTTTTTACCCGTGATTGGCATTTTGTCTGGAAGTCAAAGGGAATCACTTGTTCATATGGAGGAGGCATTAACTCGGCGTGAAGGTTGTTTGAATACGGAGTGTCGATTACGCCATGCTTACTGTTCTTTTGCTTCTTTAGTTGTTTAATGATCAATTTTGCTATTTGTCTCCCCAGCTCAAGTCCTTCGGTATTATCACTTGGAAAATGGACACCGGCATATAAACGGGAGTCGGCACATTCTTCGGCAAGTTTGCGCAGTTGCTGCTTTTCGGCTGGAAAGAAATAGCTTAACATCTCTTCGCAGCAGCCCGCCACTGTTCCGTGTCCTGCCGGATAAGAAGGATGGCGCGGGGTGCATACGATCGTTTCTAAATCAGCATCGAGCTGATTGGGACGGGCGACCATCCATTTGAACTTGTAATACCATGTGATGACCAGCGTATCATTTATAGCAGCGTGAATACATGCTAAAATCCGCGCTGCTTTTGCTGCGGGGACGCCATATGTGTCAATGAGTCGGTCAATAATGGGTGTAAATTGTTTCGTGGGTGCTCCAGTTCCCCAATATTTCGCGATTTGCGTTTCAGACGGAGTAATCTTTGTTAAGGTTTGCTGAACGACCTCAAGTTCCTTATTCCAATCGATTTTTTTAGGGTGACGAATCGTTAAAGTCACTTTTTTTCATCAAGGGTCATTAATTTTCCGTCTTTACGCAGTTTGAAGAAAAATAGATTCCACGAGTTTGCTAGTGGTTCCTCTGGATTTGAGGGAGGAGACGATTCGCCTGCATAAGGCAGTTTTGTCCATCGTTGATAATCTTTCTTCATTTTTTTCTCTCCATTGTATATAAGATTTTCTTCTATAGTATGCAAGCCGTTTCTTCGTGGAGCGGTGAAAAAGCCCCGATTTTTATGGAAGATATTACGATTTAAAAATTTGGCGTTTCCCTGCCAAAAAATTTGGCGAAATGCCTATTTATTTGGCAGATTTGTTCAAAGAATGTTAACATTTCAAGTTTTTGAATCTGGCATAAAACTTGCATAAATGTTTAGTGTAGAAAGAATCATCTGAAAAGTATATTCATTTTCTTTGTGTAAGCGCATTCTTGTTTTTGTCAGAAAAGGAGAGATTCAATGAACATCGAACAGCATCAAACGCATGAATTAAAGCGAACGATGAAATCAAGGCATTTATTCATGATTTCATTAGGGGGAGTTATTGGAACTGGATTTTTTCTCGGATCAGGCTATACCATTAACGAAGCGGGTCCTATTGGTGCCATTATTGCCTATTTAGTAGGCGGGTTTATTATGTATTTAACGATGCTGTGTTTAGGAGAGCTTTCGGTGGCGATGCCGGTATCTGGTTCCTTTCAAACGTATACGACGAAGTTTATCGGTCCTGCGACCGGTTTTGCTATCGGATGGCTTTATTGGCTCGGATGGGCAGTGACGGTAGCGCTAGAGTTTTTAGCTGCAGGGCAATTGATGCAAAGGTGGTTTCCGGATTCGCCGATTTGGATGTGGTGTGCGCTGTTTGCTTCGCTGTTGTTTTTGTTAAATGCTTTATCGGCTAAAGCATTCGGTGAGGCGGAATTTTGGTTTTCGAGCATTAAAGTTGTGGCTATTATTATGTTCATCATTCTTGGCGGTGCGGCAATGTTTGGATTAATCGACATGAAAGACGGGCAAGAAGCACCGTTTTTCTCCAATTTCTTTTCTGAAGGTCTTTTTCCGAATGGAATCACCGCGCTGTTGATTACGATGATTACTGTTAACTTTTCCTTCCAAGGAACGGAGTTGATAGGGATCGCTGCAGGAGAAAGTGAGAATCCGGAAAAAACGATTCCGCGTTCTATTAAACAAACGGTTTGGCGTACGCTTGTCTTTTTCGTATTATCCGTGGCGATTGTGGCAGCAATGATTCCGATGGAAAAAGCGGGAGTGGTGGAGAGCCCGTTTGTAGTTGTGTTAGACAGTATTGGTGTTCCATATGCTGCTGATATTATGAATTTTATTATTTTAACGGCACTCTTGTCTGTTGGAAACTCCGGACTTTATGCAGCGACACGTATGCTTTACTCTCTTTCAAAAGAAGGAATGGCATCGAAAAAGCTTGGAGAAGTGAATCATCGCGGCGTTCCGATGAACGCATTGCTTTTGACATTGGGCATTGCTTTGTTATCGCTTCTTTCAAGTGTTGTTGCTGCCGAAACCGTATTTGTATGGCTTCTGTCGGTAGCGGGACTTGGAGCGCAAGTCGGATGGATTGCCATTACAGCTTCACAGCTTGCATTCAGAAGAAAATACATCCGTCAAGGTGGAAGGGTGGAAGATTTGAAGTTTAAAACACCGTTGTATCCGTTCCTTCCTGGATTAGCTTTAACATTAAACAGCGTTGTATTAATTAGCTTGGCTTTTGATGCAGAACAACGCATGGCACTATATTGCGGTATCCCGTTCATGCTTGCTTGTTACGCTATCTATCATTTTAGAATCAAAAAAAACCAAAAGCTTGATATTCAAGAACAGGAAGTACAATTAAATTCCGATAAAAAGATGGTCATCTAAAGAAAGGTCAGCCTGCTTGAAAGGCTGACCTTTTTGTATGTTCACATCAACCTCCAAATCCACCCGGAGATCCGCTGCCGATGCCAGATTTGTAAGAGCTGGAGCTGCTAGATTGGTAGCTGTCCATAGATGATTGATAGTTGGGGTTGCTCATTAAGGCGTGTTGGTTTGCATAATAATGTCCGCCGTAAAAATAATGATTTGCATATGAAGAGTCCATATCTTCGCAATAATAAGCCTCTGTTTCCTGATCCCATTCCCAGTAAGAACAATCCGAGTCCGTTGGAGGGTCGGTTAATGTTTCTTCCATATACATATCGTTTTCTGTTTGTTCTATCTCTTCATACTCTATCTCGAAGCTTTCGTTATCATCCACTTCTGTTTCTATATCTATTGGAAAGGATTCCTCAATGGCTGGGGGATGGGTGGTTTCATTTTCTTCAAAAAGGTGGCTTTCCGTTTGTTCGTATGATGTATTGGATTCAAATGTCATCTCAGCCTCGAATGAAGGTTTTTCTAAATTATACTCATCTGGCATGGTTGAATTGGAGTTGCATCCGGCCATGCTGCCTGCGACCAGTGCGGTCAAGACTCCGCTCATCATTTTATTTGTTTTTTTCATTTCCGTTTCTCCTTATCTGAAAGCTGATAATAAGATATACGTTTTATTTTGGAAATGGTTTCAAATAATGGGGGTTTTATATGATATATCTTCATTGCTAAAAAGTACGTATTTTCGTGATCAAGTAAATTTTCAATCGCTTAACTGGATAAAAATGAATGCAATGACAAGTAATGATAGAGAGAAAAAATAACTTCGGAAGTAAAAGACGAATGATAATCTTTGATAAAAGTCGTTTATTGGTAGGTTATCGTAATTCCCGAACATTGGAAGCGTTTTCTCATTTAATATTATAAATATACAGAAAATTTTAAGAGAAAATAAAGAAAAAGTATTGTCAAATGATAAAACATTCAATATAATAAACACATGTTATAAATTACGACGTTGAATGTGAGGTTATCTAACATGGGACAAACAATGCTTTCTGAAATGAAAAATGACACAGCGGTTCTTGAGCAAATTAAAGAAACGATTAAAAACAAATGTGTAGAATTAATTCATTTACAATTCGTTGACATCGAAGGAATCTTAAAAAATATCACTGTAACGGTTGAACAGCTAGATGATGTAGTAGAAGGAAAGCAAATGTTTGACGGTTCTTCTATTAAAGGATTCTCTCCAATCAATAAATCGGACCTTTATCTTTTGCCGGATCTAAATACATTTGCTGTACTGCCTTGGACAGTAGAAGAGGGATATGCTGAAGCTCGTTTCCTTTGCTCTGTAGCAAACCCGGACGGAACGTTATTTGAAGGTGATACTCGTAACGTATTAAAGAAAACGGTTGATCGTGCTGCAGAACACGGCTACACAATCTCTGTCGGACCAGAATTAGAATTCTTCCTTTTCAAAGCTGATGAGAATGGAAATCCGACAATGGAACTTGGCGATAACGCAGGTTATTTTGCTCCATCTCCAAAGGACCTTGGCGAGCGCGTTCGTTTAGAAATTTACCGTGCATTAAAAGCGATGGGCTTTACAATTGAAGCATCTCACCATGAAGTGGCTGAAGGTCAACATGAACTTAGCTTCAAATATGCAGACGCTTTAGGTGCAGCGGACAAAGCTACTACTTACAAGTGGGTAGTTAAAACAATTGCAAGCCAATACGGTTTACATGCGACATTCATGCCAAAACCAGTATTCGGCATTAACGGTTCTGGAATGCATGTGAATATGTCTTTCTTCAAAGACGGCGAGAATGCATTCTTTGATCCAACAGATGAGCTTCAACTTTCTGAAGCAGCGTATCAGTTTATTGGTGGTTTAATTGAAAACGTGAAAGGTTTTGCGGCGGTTACGAATCCACTTGTAAACTCTTACAAGCGTTTAGTACCTGGCTATGAGGCTCCTTGCTATATCGCATGGTCTGCATCAAACCGTTCTGCATTGATTCGTATTCCTGCGAAGAAAGGAATGGCAACTCGTGTTGAGCTTCGTTGTCCAGATCCATCTTCTAACCCTTATTTAACATTTGCAGTAATCGCATCAGCGGGTCTTGAAGGTATTGAAAAAGGATTGAAGGCACCAGCATCAATCGACGAAGATATTTTCCATATGTCTGAAGAGCGCCGTGCAGAGCTTGGTATTGAAAATCTTCCAGGCAGCTTGGAAGCAGCTGTAAACGAATTGAAAGACAGCGAATTAGCACGTAACACATTAGGCGATCACGTATTCGGCGAATATGTCGACATGAAAAAAGCAGAGTGGGACAGCTATCGTACAGCGGTTCATACGTGGGAATTAGTAAACTATCAAAATAAATTCTAATCATTCAAAGCCTTGGTACCTCTGGTATCGGGGCTTTTTTTATGTCGGGCGATCTAAATAGTTTTCCGCCTATTTTTATGGGTGCCCGATTTTCGCCCGATTTTTTTACAAAAAAATTATTCAAGTACGTTTTTCATGTAATCTTCAAATTTGTTCATTGTGCTTTCTTCAATCTTTTTACTAATATGTGAATAAACATCAGAAGTAATTTGAATGCTGCCATGGCCTAATCGTTCTTGTATATATTTCATGTCTGCTCCAGCCTCTAAGAGTAAAACTGCATGGGTATGTCTCAAAGAATGAATAGGTAGAGAAGGTAATTCACATTTCTTTAAAATTCGAGAAAAAGCATTAAAAAGACTTGTTTTAGGCATGTAATTACCATCATTACGACATAAAACTAAATTTAAATCGTGACGATAATTCTCTTTAAGGGAAAGTTTATTTTGATTTTGATATTTTTTGTGAAAATGTAAGTCATTAGCTAGGGATTGACTTATTGTAATCTTTCTCACAGAATTAGATGTTTTTGTTCCAATAAACATTTCTTTTGGATCTTTGGCAGCTGCTTGAAAGTCTAAAGATTTATTAATGTTTATCATTTTGTTTTTTAAGTCGATATCCGTCCATTGAAGAGCAGCGGCTTCACCTTTTCGCATTCCTGTCTCAATTAGAACTTTAAAGAAAATCCAATAAATGTATCCATATTGATATGCTTCTTTTAAAAAATTTGATATATATTCGGATTCAATAAATTGTATTTCTCTTTTGTTCTTTTCTCCTCTAATTTCTACACCATTACATGGATTTTTAGAAATCTTTCCAAGTGTTACAGCCTTTTCGAGTGCATTGTGCATTGTACTGTGTACAATCTTGACAGTTTCTCGACTAAATCGTTCCCCAAGATGATTAATAAATTTTTGGTATAATACTGGCTTAACATCTTTCAGAAGAATGTCTTGAAAATAGGGGAGTATTCGAGTTCTAATATTCAGTTCGTGCTTATCGAAAGTACCTTTTGCAACTGTACCTTTTTTGTATTCTTTTAGCCATGTATCTAACCACGTTTTTAATGATTCGTCTGTTTCAAGTATACCTTCTCGTAATTTACGTTCCATTTCCTCGGCTGCTAATTTTGCTTCCGGTTTACTGGTGAATCCCTTCTTCGATTTTTCCCTTGTTTTTCGTGTTATAGGGTCCTGGTAATATATTCGATATTCCCAAAAATCTTTATTAGATCCCTTTTTTTTATATTTGTGAAAGGTTGCCATAAATTATTCTCCTTTCAAATTGTTTTAAGATGAATTCTTCTGGAATCCCGTATAATTCTACAGCATCACGTAGACTTAGTTGGTCATTGAAGAAATGTTCTGAAAATAACAGGTGTACTGCAAATAAATTCGCTTCAACTTCAATCCTATCAGTTGAAAATAGGGTATTTCTCTTCAAAAAAGGTGTATTTGCGTCAGGATGAAAAATAGCATGGCCTAATTCATGAGCACAAATAAACATTTTTTGATAGTCTGTGGCTTTTTCGTTAATGTGGATAATTTTAACTCTGCAGAATTGATTAAAATAGCCAAACACTTTTCCTAAATCTTCGTATACTATTTCGATATCCAAGTGTTTGGCTATTTTAAAAGGGCAGTTGGTACCATATTTGTTAATAAGTTCTTCAATTTTTTCAAGAACCGACTCCATCAATATAACCTCTCTCTATTTACGATATTTTTTTGGAGTGAATTTTTCTTTGGCTAATCTTTTTGCTAACCTTAAAGAATTCTCGAGACTTGCTATTAAAAGTTCTTTGTCCTCTTCATCCATGTCATCTAAAGTTCCCCCATCAAAAGCAGCATATCCGCTATTATTGGATAAACCATCGATCATTTTTTGAAGTTCTTTTTGGATAGATTTTTCATCCTTTTGATTTAGTTCCGGAAGTGAATCTACGTTTTTATCTAATTTTTCCCCTTCAGCCATTTTTTCTAATTCTTCAGTAGTGATTCCTAGTCCTTTACATACTTTAATTACATTATCTACAGAGGCATTTCCAACACCCCTCTGTAACATTGATCTTAAAGTCGTAGGTGGCAATCCGATTTTTTCAGCAAAAGCTTTCTTACTTAATCCTGTCTCAGTTATTAAACTTTCTATCACTTCAGTTCTTTTATCCACTTTGCTAATTCTCCTTTTATTGCCATTATATACGAAATATCGTTCATGACATAATAATAAACTATGAAATTGAGTATGTAAAGAAAATAAGGACGAAATTTCGTTTTTTAGGTCAGTTTTTTAGTTGACATCAAACGAAATTGCGTTTATATTTTTAGATATCACAAGAACGAAATTGCGTTCTTTTGGGAGGTGCTAAATAAAATGCACAGAAATTTACGCGCTGAAATGGCAAGAGAAGGCATCACGTGTGTTGATATTGCAGACTTTTTAAATCTTCGGTATGCAACAGTCAACGACAAAGTAAATGGTAAATATCGCTTTTACTATGACGAGGCCTTGAGAATCAAAGATCATTTTTTTCCTGATCGAAGTCTTGAATATCTATTCGAGGAAGATAACCAACAATTTAAAAAAAAGGGGAGTAGGATTTCGTGATTGCAGTACAACTGGATGAAAAGGAAATTGAAAAAATATTTATCGAAGAGTTGCAAAAACGTCTCCAACACATTGAGAGACGACGCACTCTTTGGGATATGAAAGAACTCTGTCGTCAAACATGCATGAGTGAAAATACCATAAAAGAAAAATTCTTTTATGATAAACGATTTCCGAAATACAAAATCGGTGGAAAATGGTACTTTCCAGCAGCTGATGCAGAAGCATTTCTACTAATGTGGATTAGGGAACAGAATACACATTGATCATTTTTTGCCGAATATCGCGAAAAATGCTGAAGAATTTAGTCGGAATTAAGGGGAGAGTGAGGGAAAATGAAGCAGCGTTTACTCTTCAACATGGCGGAACGCGGCGTGATTTTAACAGCTATGAAAAGCTACATACGAAACGTGAAGGGGCCTTACAAGCCATTGTTTGAAATGACTCTTAACAAAGTGCAACAAGCTCAATTTCCGTCTTTAGACGGGATGGAAATGATTTGTATAGTGACGGCCCTGACGTGGCGTTCTGGTGTGTTTATGGAGATGAGGAAGCGTACAGAACAATTACTATATTTGGACCTTGCCAATCGCATTGATGAAATTCGATATGAATTCCAGTATCAAAATGCTCCAGTAATTATAAAAGCCGAAAGGGTGGGTGTTCCATGTACGTCTATGAGTGTGTAACGTGTGACTTTTTACAAATGGACGTCGAAGTCATTCCTAAATTAAAGTGTGACTGCGACTATTTGGTTGACCATCAAGAAATTGAGGGAGGTGATGAATAAAAATGCCAGTTGAAAATCCAATGGTTTTGGGTGACCAACCTGAGCCTAAGCATTGGGGAGTTGATTCGGTAGGTAATGAGATTTTTGAAGGTGATGAACTGATCAAAATCGATGAAGAAATCATTTTAGCAGAAGTTTTAAGTGAATCAGCCTGTGAGTTTTTAATAGGTATTCTCGGGGCTGAGGTTATCATTGTGGGTTCAGATAAGGAAGCAGAATGGTAGGCTCCTGTTGGCGCAGGAGCCTACCACAAAGGTGATTCATGTAAACCAAATTCAAATTCATTTTACATAAATCGCCTCTATTAATCAATTGGAGAGTGAATATATGCAATCCTCAATATTTACTTCAACGGCTGAAATGAGTCGTGAGGAATGGCTGAAAGCCCGTACCAAAGGAATTGGCGGTTCAGACGCAGCTATTATTCTAGGACTTAATCCATATAAAACAGCTTTTCAGTTATGGCTTGAAAAGACCGGTCAATTTATTCCGGAGGATATTCAGAGTGAAGCAGCATACTGGGGGAACCAAATGGAAGATGTGGTTGCACGGGAGTTTACCCGTCGTACAAATAAGAAAGTTAGACGTTGTAATCGCATCCTTCAGCATCTAGAGCATCCATTTATGCTAGCAAATATTGATCGTGAGGTAGTTGGTGAAAAAGCAGTTCTTGAATGCAAGACAGCAAATGAATTCAAGAAAAAGGAATGGGAAGGTGACGAAATTCCTGCTCCTTATCTTATGCAAGTGCAACACTATCTTGCTGTTACCGGCTATCAACAAGGATATATCGCTGTATTGATGGGTGGTAATCAGTTTGAGTGGAAGCCGGTCAATCGAGATGAAGAGCTTATTCAATACATTATCGAGCAGGAAAAACACTTCTGGGAATACCATGTTATGCAAAATATACCGCCGGCTATTGATGGTTCATCGGCAGCCGAGCAGTTTTTGAAAGAGCGATATAAAGAAACAGTTCCAGAGAAAATGGTAGAGCTAAGAGCAGACTTTAAATCAAAAATCGAAGAATATAACTCGCTAAAAACTACTATTTCTCAACTCGAGCAGCAGAAAAAGACACTTGAGAACGAAATGAAAAATGAACTAAAAGATGCGGAGATTGGCTTTGCAAACGGTTATGAAGTCCTTTGGAAGCCTCGAGCATCGAGTCGGGTAGATAGCAAAATACTGAAAGAAAAATTTCCCGATGTGTATCGACAAGTAGTGAAGCAAAGTATATCACGCTACTTTTCTATAAAACAATTAGACTAGGAGGTCTCTGAATGGCCACAAATCAATCTTTGAAAAATCAATTGCAAAGCAGACAAAGTGCTGGTACTCCGGCACAACAGTCGAATTCGTTAAAAGCTTTATTGTCGAGTCCAACAGTGAAAAAGCGATTCGAGGAAGTTCTTGATAAACGTTCGGCCCAGTTCATGACTAGTATTGTTAACTTGTACAACAGCGAGAAGATGCTTCAAAAATGTGAACCAATGAGTGTCATTTCCTCAGCTATGGTGGCGGCTACTTTGGATTTGCCGGTTGATAAAAATTTAGGATATGCCTGGATTGTTCCTTACAAAAATACAGCTTCATTTCAACTGGGTTATAAAGGATACATCCAGCTGGCATTGCGAACATCACAATATCGTTTTATCAATGTCACTCCAGTACATGAAGGGGAGTTGATGAAGTGGAATCCTCTTACTGAAGAAATTGAAATTGATTTTGATGCTCGTCAATCTGACGTCATTATTGGATACGCTGCTTATTTCGAATTGCTGAACGGTTTCCGCAAAACAGTCTACTGGACAAAAAATCAAGTTGAAAAGCATCGTAAGAAATTCGCTAAATCGGACTTTGGATGGAAAAACGATTACGATGCAATGGCTATGAAGACGGTTCTTAAAGCGATGCTCTCTAAGTGGGGAATTCTCTCCATCGAGATGCAGAAGGCCTATTCAGAGGATGAAGAGCCAAGAGAATTAAAAGACATCACAGAAGAGGCTCAGGAAGTGGACTATATTGAGGCTGAAGTGATTGATGTGCCGGCTGAAGAAAAAGCGAGTGCATTTGATCAAGAGAATTTCCACATTGAATAATGCTTACAGATAAATCTCCATATTCAGTCTTGCTTCCAAAGCAAATCTGGAAAGAAGCAAAGGATGAAGCACATTTAAAACGACTAATCCTGGAATATATGAAACGTTACCCACATTACAGGGTGAAGGCTGTGAAGAACGGTTTTGCAATATGTGAGAGGAAATAGGTGGTGTTGGGCTTGGCTGACGTTCAGCTTGAACATGGATATACGAAAATAGCAAATGAGTTATTAGAGCGAATGGCGCTGACCAAGCTCAGCCCAATTCAATATCGAATTATCTTTGTGATTTGGCGATTTACTTACGGATTCAATAGAAAAGAACATGCTCTTTCTTCAGGATTCTTGAGTAAAGCGACAGAGTATGATGAGAGGCAAATTAGAAGAGAACTTCAAAGGCTTGAACGGAGAAAAATTATCCTTCAAATAGTCTCTCCAGGGAGGTCGAGGACAATCAGCTTTAATAAAAATTATGATGAATGGCTGAATGAGGAAACCCCGGGTAATTCTACCCTGGGTAAAACTCCCCTAAGAACCTCGGGTAAAGTTACCCTAGGAACCCCGGGTAATTCTACCCCCCAAGAAATAAATAAAGAAATAAATAAAGAAGAAGAGGAAGAGAGCTTGAACAATCATGATGCTTTTCAAAAAATTGCAGATAAATTTATTCAACGAAGAGCAAGAGGATTAGTTTTGTCTAAAAAAGATGAAGAGTCTATTAATAGATTGCTAGAAGATGACATTCCTTTAGATAAAATTCTTTTCTTAATCGATACGGTATTTGATGAATATAAATCAAAGCATCGCCTGGACTATATAGCAAAGTTTGAATACGTGGAAAAAGGTGTGCTGGATCGTTATCACAATGAAAAGAAGAAAAGAAGCAACCTTGATGTCTTAGATGAAATTGCAAGCAAGTATGAAACGGAGTGACCTTGATGACAAGTAAGCAAGTGTTGAGCATTCTTCGCTATATCGCTGAAGCTTATCCAAATTTCGAAGTAACGGAGCAACGTGTCGCTATATGGATTGAGCAGCTGAGTTCCGTTGAATATGAGCCGGCATTCGCTAAAGTGAAAAAACATGTGTCGCAATGTAAATTTGCGCCTACCATTGCAGAAGTTTACGTTGAACCAGAAAAATCGCGCATTAATCATGAACACCTAAAAAAAATGCGGAAATTGCGAGGTGAAGCCTACTATGAAGCAAACTTTGGAGGCTAAGTACAGCATTGAAGCTGAATGCACCTTGCTGGGAAGCATTTTTCTTGAACCCAGTATCCTTCAGGAAATTCCATTAAAACCAGAGTATTTCTACGATCCAAGAAACAGTCAAATTTTCAAATGGATGCAGCAGCTTGATGAGAAAAAGAAGCCTATTGATTTTGTGGCCATGGTCGAACTAGCCGGCAATGAAAAGATGGAAAATATCGGCGGTGTTACATACCTCATGAAACTTACCAACGCGGTCCCAACCACGGCAAACTATGAATATTACGCTGACGTCATCATGAAAATGTGGAAACAGAGGGCTGTTCAGAATGTGATGAAGTCCATGGAGGAAGGAACTTCAGCTGGGGAAATTGATATTCAGGCAATTATTCAGCAACTAAATCGAATTGATGTTACAGGCACAAGAGAACAATTTGATTTGACGTCACGATTGGCTAACCTATACGAGCTTCCAGACATTCCGGTCCCTGTTGGACTATCTGGGGTTCCAAGTGGATATAAGGACCTTGATGATATGACGGATGGTTGGCAAGATGAGGATTCAATTATTATCGGAGCTCGTCCGAGTATGGGGAAAACAGCTTTCCTTCTCAATCTTGCTGCCAATGCAGGTTTAAAAGGTGCTATTCCTGTCATCTTTTCCCTTGAAATGAGTGCAGATAGTTTAATTAAACGTATGTTGTCCATGTTGGGTGGAATTGACGGGAACAAGATGAAAAATCCGTACCATTACTTTAATGACGATGATCGTACAAGATGGGTTCAAGCTATCGGGCTACTTTCGAAAGTGAATCCTCAAATTTTCGACAAGCCAGGGCAAACCGTAAATGAAATGCGCGCCCAGGTACGACAAGTGAAAAAAGATTTTCCTGGTCGAAAGCTTCTTATTTTGATTGATTATCTTACACTGATTCGGCCGCAGCATGATCATAGCGGAAATGCTCATTTACAAGTATCAGAGATTTCAGCAGCACTTAAAGCAATGGCCAAGGAGTTTAAAAATCCGGTCATTACGCTGGCCCAATTATCACGTGGCGTTGAAAGTAGAGCGAATAAGCGTCCGATGATGTCTGATCTTCGTGAATCAGGAAGCATTGAACAAGATGCTGACATCATAGCTTTTCTTTATCGAGATGAATATTACAACAAAGATTCAGGTAAGAAAAATGTTTTGGAAGTTGACATTGCCAAACAACGGAACGGACCGACAGGTGTTGTAGAGCTTCTTTATCTGAAAGAACAAAATAAGATTTTGGATTTATCACGGAAAAATGTAATGAACGTTAAGGGGGATGGAAATGGCAGTTCTATATCAAGCAGTTGAAAATCGTAAGAATCATTTAATTAATCAGTTGATGAATTACGGCTATTTTAAAACACCAGAAGGCAAACAGTTGTATGAACTAACGTTAACAGAGCTTGAGCTTACTCATATTGAAGTGAAATGTAAATTCGGGAAAGAAATGAAGCAGTATGAGTAAAAAGAGAAATCCGGTCATTGAAAAGGCAAGACAGGAAGGGTTCCTTGCAGGGCAGAAGGTCGGATTTGAACATGGTAAACACACTGCTTTATATACTTTTGCATCTAAGTTTGAGGGTTTGGAGAAGGTTAAAGGAATCGGCCCAAAGACAATGGAGTTAATTGTTCAGCATTTTGGCAAAGATTATTTTGAATCGGAGGGTAAGAAGTGATCAACATTGAGCCCAAAGAGATTGAAAGAATTATAGACGATTTTGAAACCAAGGCTGATGGAGACAGTGAAACTTTAGAAACAATACCGATTCACGATGTTAGTGAAGCTTACTTTCTTGGAAAAAGACAGGCGTTAAAATATGCAGCTAAAGTTTTAAGGCAGGTGTTATAGGATGAAAAACGAATACGAAATCCGCGGTGATGTTACAGCAATTTTTGTTAGGAATAAGGGTGTAACACACGAAGCATTAATTAGTACGCACAGACTTCAAAAGGCTAAAGAGTTTCCCAACACCTGGTACGCATCATGGTGCCCTTTACGAAAGGCGTTTTATGTTGCGGGTCATCTACCTAGGAATGGCGGGGAAATGAAAAACACATCTCTTCATAGATGGATTTTGGGTGTTAAAGATAAGTCTATAGAAGTAGATCATTACGATCTCGATCCATTAAATAATACTGATGAAAATTTAAGAGAAGTCACAAAGGCACAAAATCTTCAAAATAGAAGTTTGCAATCTAATAACACGTCTGGTTATCGAGGTGTATGCTTTCATAAAAAATTAAAGAAATGGCAAGCAAATTTAAGGATTAATGGCAAGTACACGTATCTAGGAGTATATGAAACTAAAGAAGAAGCAGCGGAAGTTGTTAAGGAAGCTCGGAAAAAGTATATGCCATTTTCTAAAGAAGCAATGGGGGTATAGAAGTGACTCGGTTTGTGGGTATAGATCCATCAACTAAAACTGGTTTTGTTGCTCTTGATGAATATGGAGAGGTGCTTCGAGCTAAAGAATTAACGGGTGTCGGATCTGAGGACCCAAAGCGCATGGTCACTCTCATTAACGAAGTAGTTGCTCATCTGCAACCAGGTGATGTCATTTGCATAGAGGGTTTCCCTTATGACACTCAAAAAGCGATGTTTGCTGGGGGCCTTCATCACGGGATACGAAATGAGCTTTATAAACGTAAATTGCGTTACTACGAAATAGCACCTAACGCGGTAAAAAAATTTGTCAATGTAACCGGCTGGATAGGTGAGACAGGCAATAAAAAACGTCTCACAGGCAAAGAAAAGAAACAAGCAGTAATGGCAGCAGTCGAAAAACACTTTGGATTTACACATAAGAGCGATAACGTGGTGGATGCATATATCTTGGCTGAAATAGCAAGGTGCTGCCAACTCGGAGCAAGCAATATCACACGCTATAAGTATCAATTAGAAGTAGTAAACACGATTTTAAAAGGAGCGATTTAATATGCAAGTAACTGTAAAGGCGCATTTCAATAAGCAGGCCAAGGATAGCAAGAAAGAGCTCGTTCAATTTTATGTGAAAGGTGAGGACGAAAAGAAACAAGAGCTTAATCAAATGACTCGCGAAGTGGTAGAGCTGGAGATTGAAGGTGTAGATCAGAAGCTTACTTGCGAATTCAGTAAAACAACCAAGGATAGCAAAAAGACAACTTTGGAATTCATCGTTAAAGGTGATACGTCCGCAGAACAGTCATTCAATTTTTACAAAAAAGCCGGCTCCGATGTGACGTTAAACATTGTTGAATCTCAAATGAGCATTGATGAGTTTTATGACGATGATCATGAAGGCATCGAATATAAAGTCGAAAAGGACGGAACCGTGAGCCTGAATCCGGACCAGTTGTCCATGGATGACGTGGAACAGGATGCAGAACAAACAAAAGAAAAAGAGTTAGAAGAAAGCATGCATTAATGGAGAGCGATCGGGTCGTTGTTGTTGATAGTCGCCCTGATTGGATGAAAAAAGAAGATGAGTGGATGGCGTGCCGAACACGCTGTCCTTTCTTCCGAAAATGTACAACAAGAGGAATTGGCAACCGGTGTAAAAAGTTCGGTGGAGATATTATTCCAAAAATAAGAGGATGATAGAGAATGAAAGGGTACCACTGCAAAAAATGCAATCATTGGTTTCGGTTAAAGATTCTATGGCTGTGCCCGGTCTGTGGAAATGACAGTATAGCTGAGTGCAAGAAGCGAAAGCAGGAAGAGGAAGAACGGGTGGAAAGAGCCTGGCGTAATATTTGGATTAAAAATGGTTTTCTAAAACAAGAAGCGCGATAAGCCAAAGGTTAATTGTGACTCATAAATAAAAATGCTAAAGATCAAAAGACCTTTAGCATTCAGATTCGTAACCTTGGGGTAGGTTGGGTACTTTGAATGATTTCTCCATATTATTTTATGAATCAAGAAAGGGATTATTCAAAAAATGGTTGTTAATACCAAATATTTTTGGTGGTATAAACCAAATGTAGATTTTATGGAGTAAATGGAGGGTTAAATGATGGATAGAGAATACATTGAAGAAAGTTTTCATGAAATGGTTGGGTTAGGTTATTCAGTAAAAGAAGCAATAGCATGTTTAGAAGAAGATATGAATGTTAATCAAGACCTTTTAAAAGAACTTGTAAAAACGCTTTAAAATAACATTTCTGTTTTCAAAAAAAAGAGCAATGGAATTGCTCTCAAATAAATAGCTTAGATAAATTTAAGTAAAACATGGCATAAATCCAACAAGCAAATCCTAAAAGACCGAACAAGCCAATACTGCTATCGACTATTTTTTTAGGCACTCCGATACGATCGAGTATTAACGCTGGAACCAAACAAAATACAAGGATTGTTACAAAAAGGGTTCCAAGCGATAAAGCTAAACCATTAATTACACTTTTATCTACGTTATCAAACATTACCAATCTCCTCCCATACCTATATCGGATGGGAGGGTGAAAATTTAAATGTAACAATAAAGAGTACATTCAATAAAAAATGATGTTAATACCTTATCATAAATTTATAAAACCCATATTTATAGCTACAGTGGCTAAAAAAGCCAAGGCTGTTAACACGCCAAAAAACCAATTTATCAATTAGAACACTCCTTATAGTTATGTATGTGATAAATATATTACGAACTATTTTCAGGAAAGTTCCAAGTAAATAAAAAAAGCCAGGAATTCTCCCGGCAATGCATTGTCTAAGAAAAAGTATATCACGGGAGGGGTTCTGGTGGGTAAACAACAATTATCATTCCTTCGCGATACAGATGGGGAAGAGACAAAAGCCAAAGTGGAAAAGCATTTTGCGAAGTATCGTATGTATATGTTAACCGTTCCAGATGAGCTGATGCCTAAGATTACACAAACTTACTCTTTGGTTCCACCAAGTAATACAAATACATTCCACTCTACCACTGAGAGTATCGCCATTGAGAGAGTTGACTTTGAGCTAAAACGTGACACATTCATAGAACGTACTCATCAAGCTGTAAATCGATTAAGCATGAGGGAACGTGAGCTCATCACTAAGAGCTACATGACTCATGAGGATGTGTACGATTATGATGTTTATAATGAAATGGGAGTTAGTGAAACGACTTATTATAGGATTCGTGAGAAAGCATTTTATAAATTAGCATTCAGTTTACAGCTTGTTGTTTATAAAGACGAGGAGGCACCTAACAAGTAGGTGTCTTTTTTATTTTTATGGTATGAAAGACAAATAAAAGAATTTTGAAAGAATGATGAATGAGCATTTGGTTTTAAAGGTGCTAATATGGTATTAAGCGATAAGACGATAGGTAAGACATTGAGCGTTCTTCTTTTGTATGGCGCTTTTTTATTGGTGTTGGTTATTAGAAATTTCATTCCAGTAATCCATTAGAAGGTCCCGTTGTGCTGCTAAATAACGGCTTTTCTTGTGATGAAGGCCATAAGTCTTTTTGCAGTGGCGCAGCCTTTCCTCGGTGGAAAAAATGAACTGTACTAATTGTTCCATATCATCCATTTGAATCGCTCCTTATAGGTCTATAGAAATATAATACAATAAATACTTGTAATAACTTGTTAAAAAAATGATAAATTTGAGGAAAAATACCTCCTTCTGTCATATAATGAGTGGCGGAGGAGATGAATGAATGAAATTTGAAACTAAACATTTAATTAGATGGGGAATACCAGGCTGGGTGTTTATATTTCTAAGTGTACTGCCTTTTATTTTCCAATATCCTACAGAAGCTCAAAAAGTAATAGGAGAAATGAATTCTATAAAATTAATAAGCAGTTTAATAACGTCAACTGCCATTGGGATAGTCATAGGATATTTATTTCATCAAGTATATTTTGCGTTCGAATGGATAAGGGATTTATCGAAAAAAGGTATATCAAAAGATTTTTCTCCTGTTGTTAATAAAATAAAAAAGCGTTATCCACGAAATTGGGGAGAAGATAAGATTGAGGATTATTATTATATAGAGTTCTTGTGGCAAAATGAACTTGTCAAATTAGAGGAAAATCAAAGAAGTTATATAGCAGGGAGGTATCGTCATTTATTATCAACCACTCATAGTTTAGGGGTTTTATTTTACAGTTTAACAACAGCTTTTAGCATTAATATTATTGCATTTTTGTATTTCAACCACACCCTAATAGGGGTTAGTACAGGAGTAACATTTTTTTTAGCTGTAATGGCTCTTGTTAATTATAGTTACTATTCTAAAAACACTATAAATTTTATGGGTTATTTCCTTCAAGAAATGATTGTGAAAAACTCAGTTAAACAGATATCAAAAAAAGCATCCGAATAATCGGGTGTTTTTTTATTGGAGGGAGAGAGATGATATGGTTCTATGTAATCAAAATACATATAATAAGTGATGGGGTGATAAAGTGAAGAGTTTAATTTCTTTAATAATTTTTACATTGCCGGGATTACTGGCTTACTTTTGGATAAACTTATTCGGATTAACTCCAACAAGTAAGCGAGACAATAGTGAAGTCGTAGCGATTAGTGCACTATTATGGATACCTATTGTATCGATAGTTTTATTTATCTATCAAACGTTGGCTTGGGTTTCCAATTGGAAAACTATTGATCCAAGTTTTGATGTTCCGTTATTAAAAAAAGATTGGATGTTAATCAGCAGTAAGGTAACAGATATTAATAAGCTGTCCGAAAACATATGGTTTCTACTATTTTATGTCGTCCTGAGTATTATAACCAGTTTCTATGTAGCACAATTTATATCAAATACAGGTTATAAAATTATGTTAGCAAAAGTAAACCGGGTGAGAGAAAGAAATGGAATTGCTCCTTTCTCCGAAAAGACTACTGTATGGAACGAAATGTTTTTAAATAATGCGGGGCAAATTGTTGAGTATACTAAGGTGGAAGATCCTAATTTTAGGTTAATTGGCTGCTTAACAAAAGTACCTCGAGCACATGAACCTGATAAAGGCATTGTACTCGAGGCAACAGATCATTGGGCAAACGTTATGGAGTATTATAACGTGGAAATAGACAATGTTTTCATAGATACAAGTAATGGTTCAATTATAAAAATATATAATACAGAACAGGCCTTAGAAGCTCAAGACTTGTATAATGAAAGAGTTAACAATGGATCTATTTCTTAGGTGTTACGCCTCCTCCAGCAGGTCTAATTGTCATAGACGGTTTATCTGCGGAATTCTGCTGATTTGGCTTAATTGTTAAGCTTGGTTTGTTAAGACTTGGTTTGTTAAAGGGTTTATCCAAGGGTCTTTTTTCCATTTGATTCACCTCCTAGTAGATAATTTTATTAAAACTTTAATTCTTTTTACAAGAAATATTTTAGTAGCAATAGGTAGCTATATACCGCAAGCATCCGTTCATAGGTGTTTTTTATTAGAGGGAGAGAGATAAAGCTTCATGACAAATTAAAAGAACAGCAAAAGAAGAAACTTGAGACCATCGGACGTAAAAACGAAAAGCTGACAGCTGCTGACATAGCAGAACTAATGGGTATTAAACGTGATATCTATAAACGAAACCGTGTTGCGTTTCGAAGGACACCTTTCTTAGGAAAAGGTGTCCTTCGGAACATTAACCTTTTGGAGGATAAGGGTCATTTCCGTAGCTATCACGATCTCTAATCTGTCCATTAGGTCTATGAATAACAACATCTGACTCTTGATTTCTAGCAATATCTCTAGCTGCATCTATTGCTGCTTTTTGTGTATCATGCCTAGATGTAGCTTTTGAATTACCAGCTCCCTTTACTTGCCATCCGCCATTAGGATGAGGAGTAACATGTTGATTTGACATAACTTTTCCACCTCCTTTTTTTACAAAATTCGGCAATGAAAGAGGAAAATCCTCCTATTTATAGAATTGATAGTCGAAAGGAGTGAGCAATATGGATAATAGATATTCAAATCGATATTTCAAGAAACAAGCAGAAGTAAATGAAATTTGGCGGAGATTTATGGATAAACAAGATGTTTTAGATGCTATTGAAAGAGTTCGAGGTAGTATAGCATATATGTCGAAACATCTTCCGCACAAATTAAATAAAGAAGACATGGAATTTATGGAGAGACCTTTAGGAGAATTAGAGATTGCTATTAGGAAAATAAAAAATATTCCTGAATTGTTTGGTTTTAATGAACTTGAAATAAAAGAAATACATGAAGCATACGAAGATCTAAGAAAAAAAGTCGAGCAAATAGATCTACAAAGAATTAGTTGGAATTAGCATCTCAATTGAGGTGCTTTTTTTATTGGAGGAAGTGAAGAGGATAAGTAATGGCTGAGTACAAAACCAAAGAACAAAAGAAGAGGTTTTATAATTCAAAAGAGTGGACAGGTAAGAATGGAATACGTCAGCAAGCATTGAAGCGTGATAACTGGGAATGTCAACGATGTAAGGAACTTGGTTATGTTCATGTTGATTCAAAGAAAGTTGAAGGTGAACGTAAGAGCATTGAACTAAACGTCCATCACATTAAGGAGATTGAGGATCATCCAGAATTAGCTTTACGATTAGATAACACCATCACGCTTTGCTTACGTTGTCATAATGAGATTCATGAAAAGTTTAAATCAAAGAAATTGAAATGGAAAGATGAGAAGTGGTAGACCCCCCGGGTCAAAAAGTTTGGGATTTTTCATTTTTCCCTTGACCGTATGCAGCCTGTTTTGTCCAGATTTTTAGAGGGAATTCTCACGTAAGGGGGGTGGGGTAGAGTGCCAGTTAATATATCGAAACTTCAAAAACAGTTAATGAGTCGAATAGATACTGATGATCTTGTGGAAGTAGAAAAGGTTGAACGATATATAAGCTTAGTAAAATTAAACAAGCAATTGGACAAAGATATAAAACGTGAGGGTGCAACTGTTGTAACTGAAAATGGTTCACAACGATTTGTAAAAAGTCATCCAGCTGTTACTGACAAGATGAAAGTTAACGCACAATTATTAGCAATTGAAAAATCATTTAATTTTATTAGTGAGGGGACCCACCCTCCATCTAAAGAAGAAAAATATTCGGAAGCTGATTTAATTTGATTTTAAACAAATACGTTGATGAATATATTAATCTCTGGAAATCTGGAAAGATAAAGCTGAATAAAGAACGCATCATGCTTATTGAATATTTACAAGAGCATGTACTGAGTCGTGATGATTTGTATTTTGATGACGAAATGATTGAGAACTGCATCAGGTTTGGTGAGAAGTGGTATTTTCCAATCTCATCCTTTCAAAAGTTCTTAGTTGCTTTCGTTTTTTTATTTTACAAATCGAATGATCGCGTCTTTTACAGAAAACATTTGTGGATGTTAGGACGCGGTGGAGGGAAGAACGGATTAATCTCTGTTGTTACTCATTTTCTAATCAGCCCTTTACATGGAATTAAAGAGTATAACGTCTCAATCGTTGCCAATTCGGAAGAGCAAGCAAAAACATCTTTCGAAGAGACATACAATGTGATTGGTAGAAGCGGAACTTTGAAGGCTATGTTTGCAAGAACTAAAGAAAAAATCACATCTAAAAAGACTGCTGCTATTTTAAAGTTCCGTACTTCAAACGGAGAAACAAAAGATGGTTTGCGTGATGGAGCTGTCGTATTTGATGAGATTCATCAGTTTGAAAGCAACAAAGATGTTCGCGTTCATATTTCTGGTTTAGGTAAAAAACCGAATCCAAGGGAATTTTATATTGGAACTGACGGATATGTCCGGGATGGATTCTTGGATAATATGAAAGCATTGGCAATCAAGGTGTTAAAAGGCGAAGCACGTCCGAACGCTATCTTTCCATTTATCTGCAAGCTAAACGATGAAGAAGAAGTAAACAATCCGGATAATTGGGAGCTGGCTAACCCAATGCTTTCTCATCCGCGAAGCAGCTATGCTCAAAGTTTATTTGACACCATTATGGAAGAGTTCGAGGCCCTAGAAGATGATCCGAGCAACCGGGAAGAATTCATGACCAAACGTATGAATTTACCGGTAACAGATCTTGAACGTTCTGTAGCCAAATGGGAAGAGATTCTTGCTACAAAACAACCTATGCCGAATCTGCTAAACAGAGAATGTATTGGCTGCTTAGACTTTGCAAGTATTCGAGATTTTGCAGCTTGTGGACTTGTATTTAAGCATGAGGGGAAATATCCATTTATCACTCATTCTTTTGCACGTAAAGAGTTTGTCGATAAATATTATAGCTATTCCAAAAAACATGACGCTGAAATGGCAGGAAAGCGTAAATTTGCACCGATTCGTGAATGGGAAGAACAAGGGCTTATGACAATCCTTCATGGTGAAACTATTGATCCTCACAAAATCGTTGATTGGTTTGTGGAAAAGAGCAAATACTACAATATTAAAAAAATAGTTGGAGATAACTTTCGAATGGAAGTTCTGAAACCCTTATTTGAAGCGAAAGGGTTTGAGGTGGAAGTCATTAGAAATCCACGAGCTATTCATAGCTTATTAGCGCCTCGTGTAGAGTTGGGGTTTGCTAACCAGCTATTTATATTTGATGATAACCCTTTAATGCGTTGGTACACAAATAATGTTCTCGTGGTAATCAAGAAGGACGGAAATAAAGAGTACCAAAAGAAAGAACCTATTCGCCGTAAAACAGATGGTTTCCAGTGCTTTATTTATGGCTTATATCGAGTTGATGAGATAAGTGATGCCAATATTGAAGATTCATTAGATATGTTAGATGCACTAAATTTCTAAGGGGGTGAGAAAAAGGAATGGGATTTTTAAGCGATGTCTTACGACGTAACAGCGAGCTAGAATGGTTGTTTGATTTAGATATAACCTATGAGACATCGAACCGAGCATATTTAAAGAAGATGGCTCTGGAAACATGCATAAATTTTATTGGTCGCACCATTAGTCAGTCTGATTTTAGAATCATGAATGGCGGAAAGCGGAAGCTGAACGATTGGCATTATCTTTTGAATGTTAGGCCGAACACGGATCAGTCAGCTGCGGACTTTTGGCAAAAATTTATTTATGAATTAATTCATGAGAATGAAGTGTTGGTGATCTTGACGGATAATAATGATTTGTTGATTGCCGATAGTTTTAACCGTGTAGAATATGCGGTGTATCCAGACATTTTTAAGGATGTAACCGTTAAGGACTATACTTTCCAACGGTCTTTCAGAATGGATGAAGTTATTTATCTAACATACAACAATGAGAAATTAACAAAGTTTATGGCCGGTATGTTTGATGATTTTGCTAATTTGTTTAGCAGAATGATAGAAGTTAGTCTGAGAAAAAATCAAATACGAGGAACTGTGGGTATCGATTCCACACAATCTCTGACAAAAGAAAATCAAACGAAGTTACAGCAATTTATTGACAAACTGTTTACTTCGTTCAGAAATAATTCTGTTGCTTTAGTGCCGAAATTAAAGGGCTTCGAATACGAGGAAGTAGCAAGCGGTGAAAACAATGGGCAGTCAGTAGACGAACTTACAAAATTAAAGAAATCTCTCATTGATGATGTTGCTAATATCTTAGGCATTCCCAATGCATTAATACATGGCGACTTGTCTGATTATGAAACTAGCATAAAAGCTTATGTGAAATTTTGCATTGGTCCTTTAGTAAAAAAAATCAGTGATGAGCTAAATGCTAAATTGATTGAGAAAAAAGCTTACTTGAATGGCTCCCGGATCGAAGTTAAAGGAGTAACCGAAAAAGACTTAATTGATCATGCTGAAGCAGTAGACAAGCTTGTCGCGTCTGGTGCATTCACGAGAAATGAGGTGAGGGAATTGTTTGGTGCGGAGCGTTCGGACAACCCAGAATTAGATGAGTTTGTTATTACGAAAAATTATCAATCTGCTGGTACAGTTGAAGGAGGTGATAATGAGTGAAAAATAAAATCCAGTCTATCCCTTATAAATTTTATAATCAAGTCAATGGTGAAGAACACGAAATGGTTATATCCGGTGCTATTGGTAAGAGTGGATGGTTTTATACTGCTACAAGCGCAGAGGACGTTCGAAATGCGTTGAAAGATGTTACTGCTTCTACAGTACGTATTAAATTAAATAGCGGCGGCGGCGATGCAGATCAAGGTGTCGAAATCTACAATTATTTAAAAGACCTAGATAAACACGTCGTTGTGGAGGTTACATCACTAGCGGCATCAGCTGCATCGATAATCGCAATGGGGGCCGATGAAATTATCATGCGTACTGGTTCACGAATGATGATTCATGAAGCAGCAACATTTGCATGGGGAACTAAGCAAGATATTAAGAAAACACTCAACGCTCTTGAATCTTATGATGAATCAATCGTCTCTATCTACCAACAAAAAACAGGTAAAAGTCGCAATGAAATTGCCAAGTTAATTGAGAATGAAACTTGGATGACAGCTGAGCAAGCAGTTAAAGAAGGATTTGCTGATAAAGTAGAATCAAACCAAGAAGAGGATACAGAAAGTGGTATTACCGATGAGCAAATGCAGCAAATTATCAATACTGTAACAAATAATCTAGCACAAATGAATACAAATCAACAAAATGAACCTACATGGCCTGCACCAGTGCAGACGAAACGTAAAGGGTTCATTTTTTAATTTAAAGGCTCTGTTCGTTGCTGTTGATTTTTTTGTTCAACTAAACCAGCTAATAGTTTGTCAACATTTTTCAATAAAAACTTAAATTATTTCATGCTATACTAAAAATACGCACACCAAATAACCTTCCACTACCTTAATTTTGGAAGGTTTTGTTTTATTTAGTTAGATATAGTCATTAAGCTATATCTTGGAAAATTGTTCTGTTTTTTAATAAGGCAAAAATCCAATGTAAGAGCTTGTTTACACAAGCAATGACAGCGACCTTAAAGGGCTTTCCTTCTTCGCGTTTCTTATCATAAAACTCCCGCATTCTTTTGTTTCTAGGGAGTATTTCATCTGTGGTTTTCTTCTTACGACAATCACGAATGGCACAACGAACTGCCATATATAAGGCATGGCGAAGTCTACTTGATCCTCTTTTAGTAATACGGTTTTGGGTAGCTCTAAATTTACCAGATTCAAATACACTAGGATCAACACCAGCGAAAGCGACAAGCTTTTTAGGGTGGTTAAATCGATCTATCTCACCGATTTCAGAAATAATCGTGGCAGCGATTTTTTCTCCAATGCCGGGGATGGATTTGATAATATTATATTCTTCAATTTCTTTAGCGAGAGCGTCTATCTCTGACTCTAATCTTGATAGATGCTCTTTGTATTGAAGAATAATGTTAATGTACATACCTAAGCTTAATATATGACTCTGGTAGACTGTTTTTTCAAAAGGATTACGAGCTGCCGCCTCTTTTAGTTTTAGAGCTTTTTCATTTGCCCATCTGATTGAGCGACTTTGACATAATTCTTTGATCTTATTCGAGATTGTTTCATCACTAGCCTTTAATATGTCTTCAGATGACGGAAACTCTTGTAATGTTAAGAGTGATACCACAGAATACAAATCACCGAAAACTCCTCGATATTCAGGAAATACCTGATCAAGTACAGCCTGAAATTGAAGCTTAGTCTGAATCATAACGCCTGTAATATTTTCGTGTTGTCTCGTAAGATTACGAAGGTTTAATAACTGAATCCCTCGCTTTTTGTATGGCTCTAATTCCTCTTTATAATACAATTCACAGAGTAGGTATGCATCGACTGCATCTGTCTTTACTTTTCTTAGACTTGAACTCTTTGCCTTATACGAAATTAAAGGATTAATAATAATTAATAAATACCCACGTTCATCTAGATATTGGACAACTGGTGTCTGATAGTGTCCAGTTGCTTCTAGAATCACAGGAGGCTTCTGACCTGTTTCTTTCTGCACATCATCTAAGAACTCTACAAGTAAACCAAGCCCATCAAGAGTATGAGATACTTTAAAGCTCTTACGAAAAGGTTTGCCTTTATCTACAAAAGCTTGAACTTGACTTTCTCCCTTTGAAATATCCAGACCAACGACTGGATTCATCCTCCATCATCTCCTAATCTCTTATTTGCCGGTACCCCTAATTCCTTCTTGCAGTGTCACAGCTTCGCTTGTTATACGAGATCTAGGTCCCAACCAGCCTCAATCATGTTTCTACAAGTAGGGGGCAAACTGTTTAGCTGACGGGATCTAGGTCCCACGGGCAGTTACGTTTTACCCCGGCTACCGTTATAATAAGACCATATAAAAAATGGTCAACCAGAAATATTTTCTTATCTGGCTGACCTTATAATACGAACAGGGCAGTTTAGTGCAATAAAGAACCTCTTCTTTAAATGATAGAAATAAGATAAAATTTGATGAGAGGTGGCGGAATGAAGAACAAAAAAGTAAATAATGTTAGAGTAAGAATAGACGGTGATGCAGAAGAGGTTTTAGTATCCCACGAGCATCTAAATGAATGCATTGAATATATAAATTTTCACCGCATTACTAAGATAGTCGTAATGGATTGGTACTATGAAGGTGAAAATGTCGAATTCTTAAATGAATGCCCGAGCGTTGAAGAGGTAGTCCTGGATAGTAATTACTTGAAAGATATTTCGGGATTGCGGTACTTGAAAAGTTTAAAGGGGCTAAGTTTATCAGAGACAACCGTTATTGATGGGGGGATCGAAGTTGACCTAGAGGCATTTTCAGAGCTTGAATCCCTTCTTCTGTGCTGGAGTAAAAAGATAAGAGGACTTCATCACCTCACCAATTTAAAGGGACTATTGTTGGAGAAATATGCTCCTAAACAAGGAGACCTGGAGGAGTTGGCTACTCTTGAAAAGCTCGAAGAACTGACCATCACACAATCAAAAGTTCGTTCACTCCAAGGAATTGGAAAGCTAAATCAATTAAAAGAACTAGAATTGAATTACTTACGAACCTTAACGTCTTTGGGCGACATTGAAGGTTTAGGGTCCTCGTTAAAAAAATTAGACATCACTTCCTGCAAAAATATTCAGGATCTACTTCGTATCCGAGCTTTACATTCGCTAGAATTTTTGTTTCTCGTTAAATGTGGGGAAGTTCCATCCTTAGAATTTATTGAACCATTAACTAATTTGAAACATTTTGTCTTTCCAGAAACGAATGTTTTAGATGGAGACATCACTCCGTGTTTCCATGTTGACTATGTTTACTTTGATAGCAAAAAGCATTATTCACATAAATGGACGGAATTTAAGAACTGGACCAGTCGAGTAAAGTAGCTACTTAACCATATATTTATACAGGTCTTTATTGAACTAACGGAGGCATAGTTGAAGAAGGGATAAACAAAAGGAGCAAAGAATGCTCCTTTTTCTTTTGATCAAATATCAACACTAGCGTTTAACAGAGCCAATTTAAAAAATATTGGAGGGAAATAAATTATGGTTATGAAATTAAACAATCATACAGAGGTTTATGAAAATGCAAAATTAAATTATGCTGCGGTCGTGAAAAATGAAGAATCAACACCGGAGCAAATCGAGAAAGCTTGGACCGAAATGCAAGATGCTTTAGTTTCATCTTTAAAAACCCAAATCACTGAAGCAGTTAGCAATTCAAATACCGATCACAATGTCTTGGTTGCTCGTGGTGCCAATGTTTTAACTTCTCAAGAACGTACTTTCTTCAATCAAGTTGTTCAATCAGAAGGTTTTACTGATGAATTAATTCTTCCTGAAACGATTGTTGAACGTATTTATGACGACTTAACAACTGACCACCCGTTATTATCAGTGATTAATTTCCAAAACCTTGGAACAATTACTTTAACTGCAATTACTTCCGAATATGAAGGTGCAGCTGTATGGGGACCTATTTTTGGTGACATCAAAGGTCAATTAGGTGCTGCATTCAATCAAGAGAACATTGCTCAATCTAAATTAACTGCATTCGTTGTATTACCAAAAGACTTAAAGAAATTTGGTCCAGAATGGATTGAAGCTTATGTGCGTGCCCAAATTACTGAAACTTATGCTGTTGCATTAGAAGATGCTGTTATCAATGGTGCAGGACCAACTAAGCATCAACCCATTGGTTTAGTTCGTGATTTACAAGCGGCTGTTGACCCAACAAATGGACATGCTAAGAAAAATGCAGCAGGTTCATTAACATTAGCTGATCCAAAAACAACTATTCGTGAATTTGCCGGCATCGGTAAATTATTATCTACTAAGCAAAATGGCAAACCTTTAAACGTTACTGGTAAGGTAGCGTTAATTATCAATCCATCTGACTCTTGGGATCTAAAAGCTGAATTTACTTCTCAAAACTCATTAGGTGATTACATTACAAAACTGCCATTCAATTTCAAGTTGATTGAATCGGTATTCGCAACAACAGGTGAGGTCATTGCATTTGTTACAGATCGTTATGATGCTTATCGCGGTGGTGGTGTCGAAGTGAGTGAATACAAAGAAACATTAGCAATTGAAGATTGCAATTTACACATTGCAAAAACCTTCGCTTTTGGCAAGCCACGCGATAATAAAGCAGCAGCTGTTTATACATTAGCACTAACTGAAACAGTTCCAGCTGGATAAGGAGGGTTTTGAATGGCTAAATACAAAGTATTGAAAACCTTTCGCGATATACACACAAATGAAATTTACAAAGTTGATTCTGAAATTGAAATGACAGTGAAAAGAGCTAACGAGGTTGAAAAAAATCTCGACAGCTCTTTTTTAGTTCGAGTTGAAGAATCAGAAGAAAAGTAGGTGATGTGAATGAACATCACGGAACAAATATTAAGGGAATTTAAAGAAAGGGTGCGTCTGGGTGACGATGAAGATGATAACCTAAGACGCATCCTTTCTGTGTCTATGAAAGCATTAATAAGATCTTGTGGGGACTATGACATAAATACAGATGAAGAATTCAAAGAACTTGTTTTTGAACGGTCCCGATATGTCTATAACGATGCGCTAGAATTTTTTGATACAAACTTCTTAAGCCGGATTAATAGCTTAGCCATTGGTAAGGCACTTGAAGAAATTGAGCTAGAGGATGATACAGATGCAGCCGTTTAAGTATAAACCTAAGCTGAATTCAGGACAGTTACGGCATAGAATCGATGTTTTCGGTAATATCAAAACGGTAAATGAACTCGATGAAACAATTTATAAATTTGAAAAACTTAAATCAATTTGGGCTGAAATCGTTCCACAAACGGGGAGCCTACAAAAGCAAGTAGCTGAAACTATCCTGACAAATGTCACTCATAAGATCATTGTGCGTTATGCAGCTGGAAAAGACATCACAAAGGATATGCAAATCCATTTTCGTAATAGCAAGTTTGAAATTAAATATATTCTCAATCCATACTTTAAAAATGAGACGTTGGAAATCTTCTGTACGGAAGTGATGGAATGATGGATACCAGGGGATTAACGGAGTTTCAAAAGGATTTATTGACAATGGCCCAGACGAAGCTTCCAAAAGAGAGTGTTAAGATCATGCGTAAAATTGGGAGCAAAGCACGTACACGGGTGGCTAGAAAGGCTCGTAGTGAAGTGAAAAAAGTCACTGGTAATTATCATAAACGATGGAAGCGTGGGAAAGTTTTTAAAGGGCAGAACGGTGAATGGGTTGTTCGTGTTATTAACTCTTCCCCACACGCCCATTTAATCGAGGATGGGCACAGAATGGTGACACATGATGGAAAAGAAGTAGGATTTGTGCCAGGGAAAAAGGTGCTTGAAAAGGGCATGAGGGATTTTGATGATAGTGGCCAATTCGAGGACATGCTGTCGATATGGCTGGATGACATGCTGGAGAGTGGGAAACTGTGATTACGTATAAAGATATCAAAAAAGCTGTAAATACCTTATTGAAAAGTGGATTTAACATTGAAATTAACAGCAATGATGTGAAAGAGGGTTTTAATAGGCCTTCTTTTTTTGTGTCTTTCGACAATCTAGGTCGTTCATCTACTGTCGAGCAAGTTGAGAAATCCTTTACTATTCGAATTAATTATTTTCCAAGTGATCGAAACGATTATTCCATCGAATTATTGGACGTTCAGGAACAACTTGAAAATTTATTCGATTTAAAACTTAGTGTGAAAGACAGGCATTTCAATATAATTGAAGCCTCCAGCGTTACAACTGATGGGGTCCTTGAATTCTCTTTCGATATTGAGTTTTCTGAAGGAAGAGAAGCTGTGTACCGTACTTTCGGTGACAATCCAGATGCTGAATTAATGGAAACATTAGATATTAGGAAAGGGTGAAATAAATGGGATTACCGGAGATTAATATTGAGTTCAAAGGTAAAGCCGTTAGCGCTGTTGCTCGAAGTGCTCGCGGGATAGTATCACTTATTTTATTAGATGATACAGGCACATTTAACACGAAAGAATATAAGAGCATTGATGAAATTAAAGATACTGATTGGGCAGCGGAAAACGTTGATTATATTAAATTAGCATTCAAAGGAACGCCGGCAAAGGTCATTTGCGAACGTTTAGATCCGGATGCAACCAATCTTAATGAAGCATTAGCACGTTTGGGGAGTAAGAAATTTAATTACCTGGCTATCCCATCAATTACTACATCTCAAGTATTAGATGTTGCTACATGGATTAAAGGTAAGCGTGATAATGATAAGAAAACGTACAAAGCTGTATTGCCTAATCATGAAGGAGACCACGAGGGGATCATTAACTTTGCTACAGAAGACATCAAAGTTGGAGAAAAAACGTATTCAGCAGCTGAATATTCTGTGCGTATGGCCGGGATTTTGGCAGGTCTACCATTTACTCGTTCATCCACTTACTATGTGCTGGATGAAGTTGACACCATTACTGAAAGTGTGGACCCTAACAGTGATATTGATGCTGGGAAGCTTATTCTCATTAATGATGGTGAGAAAATTAAGATTGGTAGAGGTGTAAACAGCCTAACCACAACTACTACTGAGAAAACAGAAGACTTCAAGAGCATTAAAATTATCGAAACTATGGATATGATGAAAGATGATATCCGAGATACCTTTAATAATCACTATGTTGGAAAAGTCAATAACACATACGACAATCAAGCTTTGTTTTTTACTTCTGTGAATGCATATTTCAAAGGTTTGGCCGGCGATGACATTTTGGACCCTAATTTTGATAATAAGGCCAGAGTCAATATAGAGGCTCAACGTCTTGCCTGGGAAGGTATTGGGACAGATACCACTGCTTGGGATGATCAAAAGGTGAAAGAAATGTCCTTTAAGAAAAATGTGTTTGCTGCTGCAAACGTAAAAATCGTAGATGCAATGGAAGACCTAGACTTCCAGATTGCGATTTAAGGAGGGGATAGACGATGGGGAAAGTAGCAAGTAACAAACAAATCAATGGTACATTCGGTGCTGTATGGGTGAATGGTGAAAAATGGATGGATGTTGAAAGTTTTGAAGCGAAAGTGACGGTTAACTATGAAGATGTGAACATGCCGGAAGACTTGGCCACACATAAAAAAATGACAGGATGGTCTGGTGAAGGTTCACTGACTGTAAAAAAAGTATATAGCCGAGGCGCATCCCTAATGGCTAATGCTGTTAAAATCGGTCAATTACCGGATATTTCATTGGTCGGAAAGCTTGCTGATCCGGACGCATTTGGAGCCGAACGCGTAGCGATAAATAAAGTGACATTTAATGAATTTATGCTCATGAAATTTGAACAAAAAACGCTTGGAACAGAGGAATTACCGTTTAACTTTGCAGATTATGACCCAATTGATTTGATTAGCGCCTAAATATAAGGAGGATATAAGGATATGAGCCACATTAAAAAATTAACATTAACAGACTTGATGAAAGATAAAGAGAAATATGAAGTAAGGGCTGATGTAACGGAAGAGTTGTATATTCACCGATTGGACGCAAGCATCATCATTAGGAAGCCGGAAAGATCATTGTGTCTTGAAGCGTTCCAAATGGCAAATGATGAAAGCCAAGACGGAAAAGCAGATCCGTTCATGGTTTATAACACTGTGATTGAACCTGATTTGAAAGATATCAAGTTACAAAAGGAATTTGGCTGCGTGGAGCCGGTTGATATTGTCGAAAAGATTTTTGAAGCTGGTGAAATTGCTTCAATTGCCCAGGCAGGACTTGAATTGGCGGGCTACAAAAAAGGTATCAATAGAGTTAAAGATTTAAAAAACTAATAGATAGTGATGACGAATTTTATTTTCTTCATCACTATGTACAAAGAGGGCGTACTCTTGAGGATTTATTGAATTTAAGAGTGGATGAAAAACTTTTTATGAAGGCAAGCATGCAAAAATATCTCGAGGAAGAAAAGGCTAAATTCTCCGTGAAATAGCCTTTTTTTATTTGAAAGGCGGTGAGAAAAATAGCGAGTAGGGTCATATCTGCTGTTTTAACCTTAAAAGACCGTGACTTTTCTTCAAACCTAAAGCGAGCTTCCGGCGGGGTAAGTGATTTTCAAAGAAAAGTGCAAAAGACTAAAAATGATATCAATGATTTTAAAAATAGCTCTGTAGCAAGTTTTAACGCAGTAGCTGCTAGTGCGGCAGGCTTAGCTGCAGTGGGGATTGCTGGATTTGGTACAGCGGTAGCTTCAGAGGTTGTTCAGATGGAGAGTGCTTTTAGTCGTTTGCAGGCAAAGACAGGCGCAACAGGCAAGGAATTAAAAGGACTGCAGTCCACGGTAAAAGAGGTCTTTGCCGGCGGATTTGGCGAGAGTGTAGGCCAGGTCAGTGGTGATATAGCAACTTTGAATTCTATGTTTAGTGACTTGAATAAGTCTCAAATGAAAACTTTAGCTGAAGGTGCTTACACAATCAGCGATTTGTGGGGGGCAGAAGTCAAAGAGGTTGGAAAAACCGTAAAAACCATGACAGCAACGTTTAAAGGTTTATCTGAAACGGATGCTATGGACCTAGTAACGACCGCGTTCAAAAAAACTGGAGATTATTCGGATGATTTATTAGATACTTTCAACGAATACTCGGTTTATTTTGAGAAATTAGGCTTTGATGCAAAAGGATTTACGAATGTCCTTGTTAAAGGTGCAGAGGCCGGAGCATTCACGATGGATAAGGCAGCGGATGCCATTAAGGAATTTGGAATTCGGAGCATCGATGCAAGTGAAACAACCGCCGACGGATTCAAGTTAATTGGGTTAGATGCAGAAAAAATGACAAATAACTTTGCAACCGGTGTGGAAACAGCACAACAAGCATTTGCTGCAACGATGGCAGGATTGGCCACCATGAAAGATCCTGTTAAACAAAATGCTGCAGGGGTCGCTTTATTTGGAACACAGTGGGAAGATTTGCGGGAAACTGTTGTGTTAGCAATGAGTGACGGTACGGATGCAGTCGGTAATTTTAAAGGAGCAACGGCAGAGGCTACCGCGTCAATGCAAGACAACTTCGGTACAAAAATGCTCAAAGCATGGCGTGAACTCAAATTAGGCATAGCAGAAGTTTTTACCGATAATGGCGGAAAAGAATTTCTAAGTGATCTAGCCGATGCGGCGATGGGATTTTCTAAAGCAGTTCGTGAAAATGGCGATGTTATCCAGAATGTTGCCATTGGATTGGGGACATTTGTTGGTGTATTAGGTGCTGTCAAAACAGGTGTAGCGTTAGTGGCAGGTGCACAATGGCTGTGGAATGCAGCGATGGCCGCAAACCCTACATTTTGGGTTGTGACGGGCATATCTGCTTTGATTGCCATAGGTGTTGTTTTATATCGTAATTGGGACACCATTTCAGCTAAAGGTTCTGCCCTATGGTCCAATGTCAAAGGAAAATTTGGTGATTTAAAAAATAACGTGGTCAATTGGTTTGGCGAAATGAAAAATAGCGGAACCAAGAAATTTAATGAAATTGTAGAGGGCGCCAAAGCGTTGCCAGGCAAAATCGGAAGTGGTATTAAAGGGACAGCGAAGTTTGCGATTGCCGGAATTGATTATCTCGGAAATATGATGATTGGTGGATTAGCACGAGGAATCAATGGTGTAACTGGCGGGATCAATTGGGTTTTAGGGAAAATTGGAGTAGAAAAGAAAATCCCTGAATGGAAACCGAAAAAATATGCAAAAGGAACGAACTATCATCCCGGCGGATTGGCGATTGTTGGTGACGGAGGCGGACCTGAGTTGATTCGCACACCGAACGGTCAAATTGGCTTATCTCCATCTACCGATACATTAGTAAACCTACCAAGTGGGACGGAGGTTTTGCCTCATAGAGAAACTCAAATGCTGTTAGCTTCCGGTATGTTGCCAGCCTACAAAAACGGTACGGATAAGGATGGATTGTTGCATAAGGCAAGTTCCTTTGTAAATGGAGCTGTAGACAAAGTGAAAGATATGACCTTAGATGTATGGTCGTACCTTTCCAATCCGTCTGCTTTAATGGGAAAAGTGTACGAAAAGTTCATCCCTGAGATGCCGTCTATAAATGGCGTATTCGGTGACATACTTTCCGGATCAATCAGCATGATTAAAGAGAAAGCAATTGGATTCGTAAAGAAGAAAATGTCCGATTTTGGTTCGCTTGGAAATTTTAAAAGCGGAATAGCTGCTCCTTCGCAAGTGAAAGCGTGGATTTCTCAAGCTTTAGCCATCACAGGTACACCGATGAGTTGGATGCCTGCCATGTTGATCAAGGCACAAAAAGAGTCTGGATTTAACCCGAGAGCCATTAACTTATGGGATATCAATGCCAAAAGGGGGACGCCATCTAAAGGACTATTTCAGACTATTGATCCGACATTCAACGCTTATAAAATGAAGGGCATGAATGATATTTGGAATCCCGTCCATAACGCGGTAGCTGCCATTCGTTATATTAAGGACCGATACGGAACAGTATTTAACACTCCTGGCATCAAGTCCATGATGCGCGGCGGGGCTTATAGAGGCTACCGAAAGGGAGGTTTTGTTCCTTCTACCCAAACCGCATGGGTTGGTGAAGAAGGCCCGGAGCTTGTAGAATTGCCGGGTGGTTCGAGAGTGCATAATCACCGAAATAGCATGAGAATGACTAATGGTAATGGAACTGTAAACTACTTTACTATTAACATTAACGGCAATAAATCAGTAAATGAAATACTTAATGAACTTATTCCGGAATTGAAAAAACGGTTAGCAAACATATAAGGAGGTTGGATGATGGATATCTTTTTAAGCTTTAATAACCGGGAACAAGTCATTCAACTTCCCGTTGTACCTGCATTTAAAATACCGAGTCCGATGAATAATGAAGTTTATTCTACGATTAATCAGGGCGATATCAAATTAATCGGTCAAAGGGGCCTAAAAGCCGTTACGCTAGAATCATACTTTCCTGCTAAAGATTATCCGTTTTTACGAGATCGGACACATAAAGGATGGGAATATGTCGAAATCATTGAGGCGTGGAGGGACCTTCGTCGTCCTATTCGATTGATTATTACCAACACTCCCATTAATTTACCAATGACGATTGAAAACTTTGAGTATGGTCCAAAAGATGGTGATGGTTCAGGTGATGTTTACTACTCTCTTTCTTTATCCGAATTTAGATTCATCAATTTGGAGACAAAGAAGGTGTAAGGATGGCTCATGAGTTGTGGGTAGTGAAAAATAGTACCATGACCAATATTACGCCTTTAGTTGGTTCACTTAGTTGGAGAAGCAATAAAGATGAGCTGGGGGATGAGGTTTCTTTTAATATCGCCATTAATGATGAGTATTTTCCTGTAAACCCATGTAAATTAGGAGACGTAGTGGTCTTGAAAAATAAAGAAGAAATTACAAGGTGTATTCTTGTAGAGGAAAACAGAAATGGAAGAAGTCCTATTCAGTATGCAGCTTTTGATTATGCCTTTTATCTAAACAAATCGAATGCCATTTATCAATTTAATAAAATGAGGGCTGATCAGGCGATTAAGAAAATAGCATCTGATTTTAATGTCCCTGTTGGAAATGTTACTTCAATGCCTACTATAATCAATAAGATTTACAACAGTAAAAAAGTAAGTGAAATTATTAAGGACATCCAAACATTGGTGGAACAAGATCAGGGACAAAAATACCTCATGGAAATGAGACGAGGAAAGCTGTTTATTGAAAAGCAGAGGGATTTAATCGTGAAGGGTTCTTTTCAACTCCCTCCTTACACCATTGAAGATGTGACAAGGGTCGTGTCCGATCCGAGTCGGAGAAGAAGCATTGTTGACATGAAAAATATCATTCAGATTGTATCTGGGGACAAATTGATTACACAAGTTTCTAATGATGTTCTGGTTAATCAATACGGGAGATTGCAAGAGGTTATATCTATTGATGAAAATGAAGTTTCTAAAGCGAAAAACATTGCTCAAAACCATTTGAAGAATTTAGCAAAGGTACTGGAAGAGAGCAGTGTGGAATTGCTTGGTGACGATAATTTTCGGGCAGGGAGGTTATTTGAGATTGCTGAACCCACTACCGGATTAAAAGGTACTTACTTAATCAAAGATGTGAATCACACCGTTTTTAAAGGGATTCACAAAATGACAGTGGGATTGGAGGTGGCAGGATGAGTGACTCTATAACTGAATTAGCGTTACTGTTCAAAGAAAGAGACAATCCTGGGATACCTTCCGTTACAACGGGGATTGTATTATCTCCACTTCCAGATATTATAGTGAAATTGAATGATTTCATTACGTTGTATAAAAATAATATCATTGTTGCAGAGCATATTTATAGTCACTATGAGCATCAAAATCCTTTGAGATGGCTTAATATCGGAGATGAAGTCATAATTATACCCACAGTCGATGAACAACTGTATTTTATGTTGGACAAGGCTAGGAGGATGGTATGATGCTACCTAAGATAACAGAATTGGAATTTAATATCGAACAAACTGAGACTGTACCGAAAATAGGTAAGTCTTTTTTATTTGATTTTGAAAAAGGCGAGTTTGTTTTGGAAAATGGAAAAATGGTTGAGCTGCATGGAATTGATGCCTTGAAAATGTGGATTGAAAAAGTGATTCAAACAGAAAAATTCCGATTTGAAATTTATGAGGGAATCGATTATGGGGTAACGATTGAGGATTTAATCGGGTCCAATTTACCGAGGGCCTTTATTGAAGCAGAGATTAAAAGAGAGGTTACGTCATCACTTGAAACTCATCCCTATATACAAGACATTACAAATTGGCAATTTGTAAGGAATGGTAAACGGATGAGCGTGAAATTCCAAGTCATCACCGTTGATGGGGCCTTTGATCAGGGGGTGAACTTAGTTGCCTAAAACAAAAGAAGAAATCCATAGTGATATGTTGAACGATGTATCGGACGATTACGAGAAACTACCAGGAAGCTTTGTGTATGATACAACCAAAGCCTCGGCGGTTGAATTGGAAAAGGTGTACGAAGAAATTAGTACTGTTGAAGCCAAACAGGATATTGAAAACTTGTCGGGTGATGAACTGGAACAACGGGTATACGAGCGGACAGGGCAAAGAAGGCATCAAGCCACTCGAACAACTACTCCTGTCATCGTCAAAGGGCAAGTCGGGGCACCTATTAATATAGGTGATAAAGTTGCGGCCGGATCTGTTTATTATAGTTTCGTAGAATCGAAAGTGATTGATAGTACGGGACAGGCTACTGTCTTGGTTGAATGCGATATACCGGGGACTATCGGGAATACACCGGCCCATACCATTACGAGCTTCCCCGTTACACTGCAGGGTTTGACGTCTGTTACGAATCTAGAGGATGCTACAAATGGATATAACGCTGAAACTGATGAAGCCTTACTCAATCGTTACTACGAATATCTACAAGCGCCGGCCACCAGTGGAAATAAAGCGCACTATCGTATTTGGGCGAAAGAAGTAGTCGGCGTGGGGGATGCTAAGGTATTTCCTACATGGAGCGGTGGAGGGACTGTCAAAGTTGTTATCATTGATGCTAATAAACGGGCGGCATCCGAAGAATTGATAACAGCCGTTTACAATCACATCGAAGAAAGCAGGCCGATTGGAGCGTCCGTAACCGTTATAAGCGCTACAGAAAAGCCGATTGATGTGTCTGCGAACATCGTCCTGGCTAACACCTTTACAATTGGTCAAGTTCAGGCAGCCTTTGAACAGTCATTAATTAAGCAGTTTGCCGATATCGCCTTTAAAGAAACATACGCGTCCTATGCAAAAATAGGGAATCTCCTATTAGATACCCCTGGTGTTGGTGATTATTCTGATCTTCTTTTGAATAATGGCATAGCCAATATTTTATTGGGTGACGAAGAAATCCCTGTCTTAAACACCGTAACATTGGGGGTGTAATAAATGCCTTATCCAGACGAAATAGATAAGTTTAACGAAAAATTAAATAAGAGTGATGTTCCGTATGTCATCGAGGAAGAAGTTACACTGGTTAACGGGATATATGAGGGCATGCTTATTCACGATAACATTATCGATTCGAGTGTCCGGGTGTATACGGGAAGTAAGTTGACGGGCGAAAAGATTGATAATTTTATCTTGTCCATACCGGCTAATACGGACTGGAAAAGGTCAATCAAGATTTTTTCAAATGCTGAAAAGTTATATGTCACTTACGAAAGTTATGGCGATCAAGTTGAAGCGGAGGATATTAACCTATTACAAGAAAGTGTTGTGGCAACCCAGGCAGAGGTTGAACGATACAAAAAACATGGAATTATAGATGGAGGGACTTTTGTACATGCCTCAAACGATTAAAATCAAACGCGGCACAAAGGCGCAACTGGATGCATATGGCCCTTTACTGCAAGGAGAAATGGGCTTTTGTACGGATACAAAAGAAATCTTTATAGGAGATGGTTCCTTAAATACTCTCGTAGGAAGAGTGATGTCGGGCACATTGGCAGCTCGACCAACAGCAAGTGTACAGGGACGGATATATTATGTGACAAGCGGCTCAGAAGCCGGTTATATCTTTTTAGATGATGGTACGGCGTGGAAAAAGATGAATGTCTTAACCCTAGATGATTTACCGGATGGTGCAACATATGGCCGAGTAAAAAAAGCAGATTTATCAAATGGAAGCGTCAATAAGGTTTCTGACGGTACCAATACTAAGACGGCAAAAGAAATAAAGGATCACATTGATGATGTTACACAACACAGGAAAATCAACGACTCTTCCACAAGTACAACTGATTTATGGTCCGCGCAAAAAATAAATACAGAGATCTATAATGCTATCAGAGGGTTAGAGTGGCAAGACAGTGTTATATCAAAAACAACATCGGTACCTCCAACGTCTCCTGTGGCCAATGATCGTTATTTAATCCCATCCAATGCAACGGGGGCATGGTCCGGAAAAGCTGATCAGATTGCCCATTATAATGGATCAGCCTGGGAATACTACTCGCCAGCAAAAGGCTGGAGCGTTTATATTGATAGTGAGAATAAGAACTATGTCTACAACGGATCAGCATGGGTACGGAGCGGAGAAGCGAATCAGAACATCATTGCCGGCAATGGATTGACTGGAGGCGGGCAAGGGGACTCTGTCACTTTGACAGTAGGTGCTGGGAACGGCATCACTGTGGCTTCCACTAGTGTAAGTGCCAAAGCGGGGAAAGGAATCGTTGTCAATTCAACCGGAATTGAATCAAACATTGACGGGGTAAGCATTGTGTATGATTCTGCAAATGGGAATCGGCTGATGGTCGGCGCCGTTGATGGAGGCTCGTTCTAGGAGGTGTGACTTATGCCGCGAAAGGCTTTAATACAAGTAAGGCGCGGACCGGAAGCGAACATTAATACGCTTGCTGTAGGGGAGCTTGGCTTTTGTACGGATACGCAAAAACTTTATATTGGTACTACAAGTGGAAATGTCCTGTTGGTCGCTGCACAGACGGTAGGGGATATGCTAAAGAGTATCTACGACACTAGTAATAACGGAAAAGTTGATGTAGCAGAAAGTGCAGATAGCGTTGCATGGGTCGGTGTTACAGGGAAGCCCAGTACATTTCCTCCGAGCACTCATACGCATGATAGGTTAGCTGTTACTGATACAAGAAGTGCTAATACTGCCCCTGCTGATTATGATAAAGAGCTTAAAGTTGAATTTAAATATCGTTCGACTATTAGTGCTCCAGGTACTGCGACTTATGGTGGTTTAATCACCTTAGCTCCATGGAGCGATGGCTCTGGCGGCCATGCTACCCAAATATTTGCAAGTTCTGATGGTTTATTTATTAGGCGAGCAAGTTTAGATGCAACTTCATGGGGAACTTGGGAAGCCATACTCACCGATAAAAAAGCAATCACCTGGAACGATCTGAAAGGGGTGTAAACGTTGTACGGTAACTATTTATACGGAACTTTAGCCTACAGTGACACTCCAACAGACGAGGATCTTAACCAGTTTATCCCTACTCTAATGCCGTACTTACCGCCTTATTATTACCGCAGCCGATTAATGAAAGCCATACAAGAATCGAATGCGAAGGAAATAGCCAAGGTGCGCTATACCATAAACAATGTTAAGTTGCAGCAATCTATTGATACAGCTACACGGGGATTAATATGGTGGGAAAGAGATTTAGGAATCAAAACAGATTTGTCTAAGCCCGATGTATTCAGGCGAGAAATCATCAAAGCGAAATTACGAGGACGAGGCACTGTCACCAAAAAATTAATCAAGAATACGGCAGAGTCATTCGCCAATGCCGAAGTTGACGTGATTGAGCATCCCTCTGAATATTCTTTTACTATCAAATTCATCGGTATAAAGGGTATCCCTCCCAACATGGCGGGATTAATGGAAACGATTGAAAATATTAAGCCTGCTCACCTGCTTTACCATTTTGAGTACACATATACATGGTGGGAGAAATTAAAGGAATTAACGTGGGAAGATGCTCGTCCTAAAACGTGGAATGATTTAAGAGTTTACTAGAAAGGAGATTGGGATATGCAATATACGGGAAACTATAATCTGAAAAAGCCTGAAGGCACAGACGTTGTCAATATTCAAGATTTTAATGATAATGCTGACATAATTGATACCCAGTTGAAAAGTTTGAATGACACTAAAGTAACAGTCGTGCCTGGTAAAGGTCTATCCACCAACGATTACACCACAACCGAAAAAAATAAATTAGCTGGGATTGCAGAGAATGCAAATAATTACACTCATCCAACATCTCATCCAGCTGCCATGATTACCGAAGATTCTAGTCATCGTTTTGTAACAGATACAGAAAAAGCGACCTGGAATGGAAAAGCTTCTACAGCCGTTGCGACACCCTCTGCAAACGGTTTAATGAGTGCGGCCGACAAGGATAAATTGAATAACATTGCAGCAGGAGCGCAAGTAAACCAAAATGCTTTTTCTAATGTAAAGGTGGGAACAACAACGGTATCGGCGGATAGCACGACAGACACACTAGAGCTTGTCGCCGGAAGCAATATTGCACTTACATTAGACACAGCAAACGATAAGGTGACAATCGCTACAGTGTCAGGTCTAGAAACTACGGTCGGATCTCAAGCGAAAGCGGATCAAGCGGAAGTAAATGCGAAAGCATACGCCATGAATATGGTAGCAACGGGCTCATCATCTGACCCAAACACTACACAAGAAGCATACATTCTGACCAATCATGCAAACAGTCCTGGTGGGGGCAACTATTGGCATATCTTGACGCTGTTCTATAGTACAAAGACCGATAACAGAGCACAAATAGCTGTTCAGTACAATAACGGTACATCGCTGTGTATACGAAGCCGTTATGGTGGCGTTTGGACAGAATGGACGCCAATAGCTTCAACCTCTGATAAAGTAGCTTCGGCTTCGAAGCTGGCAACGCCTAGAACCATAGCGTTGGGCGGGGACTTATCAGGTTCCGCGTCTTTTGACGGCTCAGCCAACCTCACCATTATTGCAACAGTTGCAGATGACAGCCACGCTCACGTCATTTCTAACATCGACGGTTTGCAAGCTGCTCTTGACGGGAAGCTGGGTACGACAGCAAACGCGGCTTCAGCTTCCAAGCTGGCAACAGCTAGAACGTTCACATTAGGCGGCGACCTTATGGGTTCTGTATCCTTTGACGGTTCTGCAAACGTGACACTTACGGCTACGGTTGTAGATGGTAGCCATAATCACGTTATCAGTAACATTGATGGACTGCAGGCAACTTTGGATGGAAAGCTCAGTACAGCAGGTGGGGCTATCACAGGAAGCTTGACCGTAGGTGGTTCCCGTGTACTAACAACAGCAGACGAAGGCACAGGCGCGGGTCTTGATGCTGATACGGTTGATGGATACCATGCTTCAGAGTTTGCAAAAGCAACGCATACACATACCGCCACCGATTTACCAAGTGCCAGTACATCTGCACAAGGTGTTGTACAGTTATCAACGTCTGTATCCAGTACAAGCACGACGACTGCATCTACGTCAAGTGCAGTAAAATTAGCGTATGATAAAGCTGTATCAGCGGAGCAAAAAGCAGTGGATGCTTCAAGTGATGGAATCATAAGCGGTATAACTACTAATATATCCTATTTGCTGATGATGGGATTATAGGTAATCAAAAAAGGGGGGGATTTTAATGGCGCTAAAAGGAAAAATGACAAATTTTGACCTAACGTTGAATTCATTGACACAATCGGTTGTAAGCATTACAGGAAAAGGAATCATTAAGACAGTCACTTTTTACGCAGAATACTTGATGTACATTGATATTGTTATTGACGGGGTAGTAGTTATTAGTACTACGATGAATGATTTCGTATCCCGTATGGGTATGGATTTTATTAATAGGGGGTCAGGTTCTGGTTATATAAGCGGGACTAATGGAGCAACTTTATTACCTGTCCAACAAACCAAGCATTTTACTGCGTTTAGGGACGATACTGGTAATTATTCCTACAATTATACTGTATATGTCCAGTGGGAGCTAAATTTACCGATACAGACTAGTTTTGAGATTAGGGCAAGGGAATCAGATACTGGTTCTGATTACATTCGTGGATTCGTCACATACGCATCAGAAATATAATAGTTAAGGAGGCATAAAAGGCATGATAGAACGTATTGAAATCGAAAACGGCATAGTATACCGCATCATCGAAGATGGTTCTATGACATCGAAATCGGCAATGGGAGCTGAATACTCCTTAAAAAGCGAATTAACATTTGAACAGGTGAATACTGATGTATACGTTTCGGGATTTATTTACAAGGAAAAGTACGACGGTACCGCTACACCCATCCAAAACAGCGTGGATTTTATCGTGAATGGGAATATCCTTAATACGTTCACCCTCGCTCCTGATTTGACTGGATTGGTAAACGTCGACATTATATTTAATGGGATAACTGTCGCCGATGTATTTCTTAAGTTTACCGAGCAAACAACAGGAGCATTCGGACGAATTTCAGGTCTAGGAGGGTACTAGAATGTCAAAAACACTAGCAGATATTATTAGAGAACGTAAGGAAGCAAAACAGCAGGAAGAGTTATCAAAAGATAAACTTCTTATTACTGTAACCGATGGTACTGTAATTATTTCAAAACCTACAGATGAATCTACATCAAATTAGTCATATTATTTTCTTTTTTATAAAATAAAAAAGGAGGACTATAATATGGGACTTTCAGCATATGGTGAATATTGTTTAAGAGCATGGCAAGGTGGTTACACAGATGAATCAGCATTGCAACTTCGTGTGAATACGGGAAAATTGCTATAAGAAGAGCATGGTTATATTGTTTTGCAACCAAAATAATAGCAGGAAAAAGGCAAGTTTTTATGTCTTAATAAATGCGCAACAAACACCATTAAACAGTAGGTGTATTTTTTTATGATTTTTACCAAGAAGCGTTAGATTATTTTATAAGTTTCCTATACTAGTAATATCATTCTAGGAGAGGAGGCTATATTATGGCTTCTAAAAGCTTTTATGTAGTGGTAGTCGACGACGACCTAAAACAAATTAATGTACAAGGTCCTATGTCGAGTGCTAGCTGGTTAAATAGGCGCATTATTCACGTTAGGGAAAAAGGCAGAGATGTTCGCTGCTTTTCTTCTACTAAGCAGTCAATATACGAGGTTGTGAAAAACACCTTATCTTCACCGTCGTATGTTGGATTTGATTATGTTGAGTCAAACATAGTCTAAGGTGATAAAGTTCAAAAGGCGGGCTTCGGCTCGTCTTTTTATTTGGGAGAGGAGTTGGAAATAATGGAAGAAACAATATTTAAAGAGGCTGTGCAACAAGGAATATTCGCTATTTTGTTCATTTGGTTATTCATGTCTACCCGAAAAGAAGGTAAAGAACGGGAAGATAAATTGATGGCTCATAATGACAAAATGGCGGATCAGCTTGAAAAGAACACTATTACCTTACAGCAAATTGAACGCAGCTTGAACGGATTGGAAGCAGAAATGAAAGATGTTCGCGCGAAATTACGGGAGGTGTAACTGATGAAAAAAATTTGGCTAGATGCGGGCCACGGAGGCAAAGATCCGGGCGCAGTTGCTAATGGCTTATTAGAAAAAGAATTAGTACTCAAAATGCAAGGCTATATGATTGATTATTTAAGAATTCATTACGAAGGTTTTCTTATAGAAGCTACACGTACAAAGGATGTATTTGAAACGTTGCAGGGGCGTGCCCGTCGTGCTAATGCCTGGGAAGCTGATGTATTTATGAGCCTTCACATCAACGCCGGGGGCGGTACCGGGTTTGAATCATTTGTTTATAGCCAGCCTTCCCAAGCTTCTGTTGCTTTGCAGAATGTAGTAAATCAAGCAGCGTTGGCTACGGCGAAGAAATACGGTTTAGGTGTTCATGGTGGCGTAGCAAATAAACGAGCAAACTATTCTGTTCTTCGCGAAACAGCTATGCCAGCCATTTTGATGGAGACAGCTTACATTGATTCGAAAGATACTGCTCTTTTAAAGAATAATCAGTTTTTACGTGACATGTCAGAGGCATATGCTTGTGGACTTGCTAAATTCTTGGGATTAAAGCCGAAAACACAGGTCCAAAACGTTGTGAACGGCAAGAAATATCGTTTGCGTACTGGCACCTTTAATGATTATACTACAGCTGAACGTATGGTAGCTGAATTAAAACAAAAATACGGATGGACTGTCTATATCGAAGAAGCATAAAAAAGCCCTTGCTCCTATATATGGAGTGAGGGCTTTTTGTCTGTGAAGAAAGGATTTTCTAAAGAGGACTACTAATAAAATGTGGATTTGTGGGCAAGTCAATTTTGTATTGTACCGAACAGTGAGCAAATAGTAAAAATATTTTATTCTGGATTATTCTCCGCGTCTTTCTTCTCGTTTAATAAACGTATTATTTCAACTTGCTGTTTGATGACTTTATTTTGCTCTTCAATAATGTCGGTTTGTCGATTGAATTTATCACTTAAAGAACGATAATCTTCTCTCTCCTGTTCATTTTGTCTAAAGCCGATTAAAAAAATTACTACTGCCAGTCCAAATAAAGTGAAGTAATTATTTTGTTCTATTAAAAATGGTGCTAAAGATCCTAGGTATGGAACTACAACAACTGAGAATATACCAATGAATAATAAAAACTGTTGAAGTTTATATGACTCTTTATGTAAGCTGACTACAAGGTCAAAAATTGCAAAAATTACTGCAGAAAAGGTGATTGAAACAACTAATTGTTGATTATTCCTAAAGTCAGGAAATAATCCTCCGATGGCTATAGAAATGCCTAAAAACATAACGATTTCATTTGTATATTTTCTCATAATATCCCACCAAACTTTAAATAATATAAAGTTTACCACATTTCCAGGCATTGTCATTATTTGCATTATTCTTTTATAATAAAAAAATATTAAAATAGGGGGATTACAATTATATGGAAGCACAAAGTCGAGAATTTATACAAAAGTACAATTTACCTGTAGTCGAAATTGATGATGATCGAAATTATTGGTTAGTTCGGACAAAAGCTGGAGCTTATTTTGATGAATTCTTTATTGGCAATTATATCGCCATTGGTTGGGATGAATTTACGGATTTTAGCAAGTTCAAGGAAAAAAGAAAAAATGATACCATCGCTAAAGAGATTGAAGTAGCTTATCCAGAGGAACAACCTGGAAGAATTTATGGACAAATTCACCGGTTTTTGTATGAAATGCAAATAGGCGATGTAGTAATGATTCCAAGTGAAAGTTCAACATTGATTCGATTTGGAGTTATTCAAAGTGGACCAAAGATTAGAGAAGTGAGCGAAACAAAAATCGACGAGGGTGCCTGCCCTTATGTCAAAGCAAGAACTGTTGAGTGGATTAAAACTGTAAATAGACTGGACTTGGATCCCTATCTATTTAGAATGATGCAATCTCACCAAACCATCAGTAATGCTAATGATTACGCCCATTTTATTGACAGGACATTACATTCCTTCTTTATTAAGAATGGTAAAGCGTATTTAGTGTTACCTGTTGAAAAAGAAGGAGATATTCCAGCTTACGACTTGGTTAATTTTGTGAACAGTATTGTTGATTTAGTTCCTATGGTTAATAAAATCGCAGGGATAGAAGAGGAATATGATAAAAAGGACTTAGATTTAAAATTAAACGTTCAATCACCAGGTTTTACTGAATTCTTCTCAAATGCTCCAAATCTAATCTTGGGTATCGGCTTGCTAATTGTGTTCCTTACCGGAAGCAAATTTAAAGGTGTATCAAAATCAAACGAGGAGCATGAAGCTCATTTTAAAGGTCTATTTGAGGACAAGCTCTTAGAGCAGATAGATGATTATGAAAAGTTGAAAAATAGCCATATCGAAACTTTAGCGAAAGTAAAGGCTGACCTACCGCCAGAATTAAAAAATCTTCTCGAAGAAAAAATCCGAGAAGATTAATCATTAGAATATGGTGAGGAAATTTTAAAAAAGCGTTTAATTAAGAGTAGGGTAGATGGAGTGAAAAAGAGTATATCTAAGGGAACATTAAGAAAACTTCTATGGTTTAAAGAAAAAATGATACCTATTGTATATTTTTGAAGTAGAAATATTATCCCAAACAACATCATATAGGTTCCGCACATAGAGACATAGTGTAAAACTTTTTTTAACATAGGATTAATATTTAATACCCCCTTAAACATTACAAATTTCACTCCTTTCTTTAGTAAATCTTATTGAGATATACGGTATTTATACTCTAGATTCCTGCAAAATAACATTAAAGTCATTATAGTCTTAATAAAAAATATCCACAACTTTTTTTAATGCTAGGTACCTATCTGTTCCCGACTCTAATTTGTCAGGTAAGAAAAATCCTTCTTGTTCGAGATGGGCTTTTTTATTTAGAAAAAGTAGTGATTCAAAGCCTCGTTGTTTCTGCTATTATAGAAAAGCAGAATTCAAATGAGGTGTAGATCATGAATGAAGATAAGTACACAGATATCGATTTAAGTAAAATTTACGATTACAATGAGCTGCCGGACAAAGTCGGCGGCCGTTGTGACAATTGCAATCATGCGCTATTCAAAAGTACGGTAAAGAATTTCGAATTTGTTCGTGAGTGCCGTAATTGTGGAATGAAGAAGAGGATTTGACATAAGAAGAGCCCCTCTCTCACCTGAGAAGGGTTCTTTCTGTTTATTTATAGTTAGGAATGAGTTAAGTTGTATTTGCTAAGTGTAGTTTCGCTATAATCTTTAGTTATATGTCTATAGGTCCCAACTATATTTGATTTTAGATACTTTAATTCTTTAGTAAAGTTCTCTCCGTTTTCTTCTAACTCTAAAATCATAATCATATTTCTTAAAAGTAAATCACACGAAAAGCGTATTGAGCTCTCGCTGCAGTCATAATCACCCATATGGACCTTATACTGTAAATCTTTGCACATTTCAAGAAGACCGTTTATTTGTTTTCTTTCCCTCATATAGATTCACCTCTTGATATAAGTAATTGGCCAATGCACCTTAAGTTTTCCATTTCATGTTTCAACAGATCGTACTCGTGTTTCTTTTTTTGTGCTGAATACTCGATTGAGATTAAATGTTCGTGAAGTTCTTGAGTGTGGGGGAGAATGGAAGCTGTTCTTGTTAACTCATTTCTAACCTCGATTTGATCGTTATTGTATAGGTCTACTTCAATCTTTGAAATTTCAAGTTTTATTTCCTGTATTCTGCGGCAGTACTTTTGATACTCCATTCTTTTGTCGAAAAGCAAATTTGGTAATTCATTAAGTCTTTCAATAATGTGTTGTACGTACTCATTCATGATAAAATCCATCCTTTATCCCAGAATAGATTACCACCTTAGGAATTATATTCCCTAAACTTTAAAGACATGTCACTGTTTATGTGAAAAATGGAAAAATCCCTTCTCAGCCGAGAGGGGATTTTTAGAACTTAATAAGAATTAATCATGTTCTCCACTCTGCTAAAATTTTGTTCAGCTAAATCGGCAGCTTTCCGAGCGAACGACACAGCATAATCATTTTTAGTTATGTAAGATTGTGTGTCTATGTTGCCAGTTTGAGCAAAGTTATCTAACATGCTAAATACCTTTTCGTATTCCGACATGGCGTTATCGATGTTATCTAAGATTAGTGATATCTGATTTTCTTCATTAACTGTGTAAAATCCATTAACAGAGCTTGATTTAACGACAGCATTGATGTTAATCATTAGGTTATCTAATTGAGTTTTAATGGATTTGAAGTCGGAAGATGTGACGATATATTGAGCGGAGTCACCATTATTTAGACGAATCGCAGCATTCAATAAATTATCATGCAAATTATGAATATCACGAGTTACTGTGCGATAATCTCCATACAAAGCTAAAAAATTGCCATATGCTTTTAAATCATTGGTAGTTTTTAATGTTATATCAGCCGACATGGTTTCTTGATTATAGTTCACCTTAGCACCAAGAGCCTCACTGACGGCGCGCAATGGAACATATGTCTTTTCTTGATCATGATACCATGTTGGTTGCTTAATTTCTTCTCCATTCACCGTAAGTCCAATACGATTTTTATGTATGTTTTCTTGTTCCACGGTAGCGATATTTCCCCGGGGCGTCTTATATGACTTAATAACTTCCCCAGCATACACGCCTATGCCACCGGATAATAATGAGATTCCTGCAATACCAGCTATTAATTTCTTTTTCATTCTGTATCCCCCTATATAGGTAAAATGTCCTTATAATTTACATAATTCTCCTTTGTTAGAGGGAATACCTTTTAGATTTATGTTTTTACCTAAGATTGGAGTTCAGCTGCTCGGTGAAATATTTGTTGTGCGAACTATAAATAAAGCCCTTCTCACTCAAGAGGTTCTTTACATACCCCATAAATCATCGTTTTAATGAATTGAATCCCCCATGAAGTCTGCATCAAAATAAAACTTATCCATCAATTTATTCACAATTCCATTGAAATAAGCAAAGATACCTTTGTGCATCTTTTTGCCAGATTTAACTTTCATCACAAACTCTTTAAATGCTATGATAGCAATATTTAGTTCTTGGTCATTAGAAAAGGCTCTTTCTCCATCCACATGGTTTACGACTTTATTGCATTGTCTAACGACTTTCCAAAACTCCTGAATAGTTTCAGCTTTTTTGTAGAAGCAGCTAACTAAACCGGTAAAACGCTCTGGAACCCAGTGTGCAACAAAATTCAGTTCTTGGTAATCAATAGATTTATCCACATGAGATGTAGTTGGAGCGCTATTACGTTTATTATTAATATTTTGTTTTAAAGAAGAAGTAGTTGTCTTAATGGCCGGACACTTCTCGGACTTTTGAGCAGGAGTCTTGCCGGACATATCTTCTACAGGCTGAATGATAATGGCATTTGCTGTCTGCAGCATGTCACTTTTGCGCTTCATCGCCACCTGGCGGATCATACCGAGGTCCTCTAACTTTTTCATAAGGCGCTGAACTGTTTTATAAGAAATCTCCATCTTTTTAGCAATCGTATTCTTACACATATAGCTCACACCGATTTGCTTGCAGCTGTGACGCTTTAAAAGTTCTAATAGAGTAACAAGTCTAGCTTGTACGTCAGCACGCTTAATAGACGCACAGATAACCTCTTTGTACGCTCTTACAGTCTTGTTCATTTCTTCAATATTTTTAAAGGATGATAGATTGGCGAACGCTTCTTTACTCGCAATTACGTCGATGCGTTTCTTCATTTGTATTTCGTCTCCTCTTGGAAACAAAAAAGCAACGATTCACCAGTGATAGCAAACCGTTGCTTTGTCCAAACACATAATGTAAAATTATGCATAAGGGTACAGCAAGTGTTTGCCTATCGTGAGTAGGCGGACGGTATAAGAGTGCTACCAACACTACTTATACACGCTGTGCTCTTTTGTTTGCAGTTTAAAAACTGCCCGATACGCAGGAGGTAAATCGCCCGAAATTTGCCCGATTTTACATGATTCATCTTGATTTATTTCAATGATGACATTTGTTAAATCGTGATATTAAGCGGGTTTTCCAAGAGCTTTGAGTGCTGTTTATGTTGATGAATGAAAATCGTACAGCGGTTCATACGTGGGAATTAGTAAACTATCAAAATAAATTCTAATCATTCAAAGCCTTGGTACCTCTGGTATCGGGGCTTTTTTAGTGCGCCCATGCTGGGCGCACTAAAAATAGCCCTTGCTCCTATATGGAGTGAGGGCCTATTATGTATTATCTAAGGTTAAGCATTAATACTTTGCTCTATTGCAGCTTCCCAGTTAGGAAAATAATACAATGCGTTTTTCATTAGCTCTGGATTGGATTTTTTCACCTCCTTCTTCCGAGGGGACTTACCTTCCTTTTGTACTAATTCAGAAATTTGGTTCACAACTTCATCAACACTCATACTAGTTTCCATTTGTTTCCTCCTTTTGGTTCATTTCTATACTTGCCACTTAGCGGGAAAAAAATACAAATAATCTTTGGTTAAGGTTTCTGCTATTATAGAAAAGCAGAATTAAAACGAGGTGTAGATCATGAGTGAGGATAAGTACGCAAACATTGATTTAGCAAAGGTTTATGATTATAAAGATTTACCAGATCGCATCGGCGGGCGCTGTGACAACTGTAATCATGCACTGTTTAACAGTACGGCAAAGAACTTTGAATTTATTCGGGAGTGCCGGCAATGTGGTATGAAGAAGAGGATTTGACATAAGAAGAGCCCCTTTCTTTGAGAGGGGCTCTTTTATGAATTTAATACGGATTGTCTGTTTTATCTACAAGATTCATCGTCTTTCAGATTTTCTTCTCGAGTTGCGTTTTATCTTTAATTCCAACAAACTGCTCCAATGATGATGAGAAGAATAAATAATACAACGATTAAGGCAAATCCGCCACCGTAACCGCATCCGCCATAACTACCACCATAACCGCATCCGCCACCATAGCCGCCATAGCCGCCTCCAAATCCAAACATATTGAATCCCCCTTTCTGATTACTAATAACAAGGTATGTAAAAAATAAGAATTTGTTAAGGTTATGTCAAAAAAATAGACAAATCCCCTAATAATGAATAGTAGGGGACAAGGGGGTAAATGCCATGGGATGTGGATTTGGGATATCTAAAAGATTTGCGGTTACGCTAATTAGTGTATTCAGATTCTCTTTCATATGCTCCTATCTACACGTAAATATTTGACAATCTATAATTTATACAAAAGCACGGTAAAGAACTTTGAGTGTAATCATCTACCCGATGTTTCAGAATAATCGAGAGGGGGAATGATAGCGATATACGAAAAGGAGAGGATTTACATGACACTAACAGAAATTGAAATGAAACAGTTGAAAAATAGATTGATAGAGATGAAGCATGAATTAACATACAGGCGGGAAGAGATAAGCTTGTCATCAATGGACGAAGCGACAGGGGAATTGAACACTGGTATAGATAATCACATGGCTGATTCATCAACCGAATTATATGAACGTCAAAAAGAACAAACACTTGAAGCGGCCGATGAAGAGCGATTAAATGAAATTAAGGAAGCCCTGGAGCGAATGGTAGAAGGAACGTATGGAGTGTGTGTCGATACGGGGGAGAAAATCCCATTTGAGCGTTTAGAGGCATTGCCATATGCAAAACGTACTGCTAAAGCGCAGGAGGAGTATGAACAAGCCCAAATGGATGGATTAACGAACGAACAAACATACGCGGAAAATATGCAAAAGTTGTTGGATAACGATACGATTCAACGAAAAAATACACTCACAACATCAAGTTTAGAAAGAGAGCAGGATGCATTTTAGATGTAATGAGAACCTATAAACGATAATAAAATTATGTTAAGTAATATAAAATCAGCTGATGCGTATTTGTTTATACGCATCAGCTGATTTTATAGTTTAAGATTTTGTATAATTTAAATCCCAGATGACTCCGAAGCAGTCCTTCACTTTGGCGAATTTCGCGCCCCAAAATGTATCCTGCAACTCCATTAATACAGAACCTTTCTCACTCAATGCACCATATAATTTTTGGATTTCTTCTTCGCTTTCCATTTCAAGCGCTAATGAAATATGGTTGCCGGCTTCGATCGACTGGCCCAAAAATGCATCAGATACCATGAGGAATAAACCATCTTTTTTGAATTGCGCATGCATGATTCGATCATCTACTTCTGGAGGGGTCGGAAAGTCTGCTTCACCAAAAGTCTGGATTCCGAGTATTTCTCCCTCGAATACGTCCTTATAATATTCTAATGCTTCTCTTGCATTGCCGTTGAATGTAAGATAGGGGGTTGCTTGCTGTTTCATGTTCAACACTCCTTGTAATGTTTTTTGAATGTACAAAAAATTATCTATTATATTCAGATTCCGCAATCGTTTTTACTCGATTGACAAAATCAATCACGACTTGGTTCGTAGCGAATTTCAAGAATGATTCAGCCTGTTCGTTTAACGCTGCATTCGTAGCTGTATATGTAAATAATGTGTGCTGTTCATCGAGTTTTTTCAAATCGTATGTAGCGGTAATATCGAACATGTCAGCAAGGACGAACCCAATTTTTAATGTTTTATAATCGGGTGTATTTACATAGTCAAGTGTCTCTACATCATACTCTTGTATTTCTTCGCCTTCCTTATATTTTTGGCGATAAATGCTTCCAATAACCTCATCGGTTTCTTTAATTGGCCTGTTCTCAATTACTTGAGGCATCACTTTTCGCAATTGATCCAGCGACCCATTGAAATATGAAAATACATGTTCAATCGGGGTGCTGATTTGTACTTCCTCTGTCCAGCTTTTCATCCAATTCCTCCTCTTTTTGTATTTATGATTACTCTATTATAATACAAACAAACGTTCTGTTTTGTCAACAAAAGAAAAGACGTTCTTTGTACGATTTTTCTTCACAGAGGTACTGAAAAATAGTTTCTCACTGATTGGAGGAATCATTCATTCCTAGAGCAGGAAAGGGTCTTCCATTGTGAAATGGTTCCACTTTCTAAACGTTCTCATTTGATAATGGTTTATTCAAAATCCTTCTCTTTCGTTTGAAATTTTTATTGTTAAATTCAAAATATTATGTTATTTGATGGGGGAAAGGAGAAATTGTAAATAGATTATAGTATGATTAATATGATGGATGATGTATCAAATGAAAGCGGGGGATACAGGTGGATTATTCGTTAATCGGTTCTTTTCTCATGGTCGCCATTGTCCTGACATTAGCGCCGGGACCGGATATTTTGTTTGTGATGGCACAAAGCATGTCGAACGGAAAAAGAGCGGGGGTAGCGACGGCTCTTGGTCTTTGTTCGGGGATTACGGTACATACGATGGCAGCCGCATTAGGCATTTCAGCCGTTTTATACCAGTCAAATACGGCGTTTCAAATCGTTAAATATGCAGGTGCTGTTTATTTGCTATATATGGCGTGGCAGGCGTTTAAAGAAGGGAATGCGCCTTTAGCGGCCGATGGAGTGGAGAAACGGAGTTTGCCGTCACTTTATCGAAAAGGGATTTTAATGAATATTTTAAATCCGAAAGTATCGCTGTTCTTTTTAGCGCTTCTGCCTCAATTTGTATCAACAAAAGCGGGAAGTCCTGTGCTGCAAATGATTGTTTTAGGGCTCGTATTCATGATTCAAGCGGTTGTCATTTTCTCACTCGTTGCCATGTTTGCAGGGAGTATCGGCCAAAGACTTCTTCGATATCCAAAGATGAATGGTTACATAAATAAAGGAAAAGCGGGGCTTTTTGCACTGATTGGTATCCGCATCGCCCTTGCCGAAAAGTGAGGAGTATACAATGGAAGAATGGCAAGTCCTGCTTCAAGAAAATGAGGCGCCTCTCCTTATTAATTTGCTCCTTTTGAAGAAGATGAACGAGTTATTTGAAGCCGAACGAAAGACTATTCGCACGGATTTTTTAGTGAGGGGCATTTGTGTAAAGGAAGTAGATGGGTTGCTCGAAGATGAGGGACTGTATAAAACGTATTACATTTCTCCTGACCTTCGGTGGGAGAACCTTTTGGCCACAAATGAAAGCAATGTACAAAAGTTATTAACAGCTATGATGAAGGAAGCAAAGAGTCAAAAATTTGCCGTGATTCCGGACAACATAAGCGGCTCAAAGATCATGGAATGTATTCGGATGGTTCATGAAGGGAGTTTTTTGGGCTCGATCGAAGAACTAAAATCCATTTTGACTAAAAGTAATTAGCCACCAAAAATATAACAGTAGAATCTAATTTTCATGCCCTTAGCCATTTAGAAAAAATAGCGGGGCACGAAAGGGTTTTCTTGCAAAGTTCATTTTTATCTTGAGCGACTTGCAGGAAAACCTTCTTTTTTTGTTCTTTTTTCCAAGAGAATATTTTAAGGTAGTGGAAACAATAAAGAAGATTGCATTAATGGAAAATAAAAGGAGTATTGCGATGAAGAGTACAGACGCAAAGAGAGGCAGCGGTACATTGGCTGTCATTTCTCTTTCTTCAATCCCTCTTGTGATGACACTTGGCAATTCAATGCTTATTCCTGTGTTGCCTACGATGGAGAAAAAAATGAGCATTTCTTCGTTTCAATCGAGTCTAATTATTACGATTTATTCTATCTTTGCCATATTCTGCATTCCGATTGCCGGATATTTATCAGATCGTATTGGCAGACGAAAGGTTATTATTCCGAGCCTGATTTTAGCAGGGGTTGGCGGAATCATATGCGGATTCGCAGCCGGAATGGGAGGGAAAGCTTATATGTTCATCATGATAGGCAGGGCTCTTCAAGGGATAGGCGCTGCGGGGGCAGCTCCAATTGTTTTGCCGTTAGTGGGAGATTTATTTGGCGAAGATGAAAAAAAGGTAAGCAGCAGCCTTGGGAAAATTGAAACAGCCAATACATTTGGAAAAGTATTAAGTCCTATATTAGGTGCTTTTTTAGCCGGGGTGTTTTGGTATTTACCTTTTTATGCAATTCCCGTTTTATCCGGTCTTTCCATTTTGTTGATCTTGTTTTTTGTGAAAGCGCCCAAGACAAACCAGAAACCCATACCATTTGGTGAGTTTATCCATTCACTAAGAGCGGTTTTCAAAAAAGATGGCCGGTGGTTGTATGCCATTTTTGCCATCGGGGGTATTGTGATGCTTGTTTTATTTGGTGTTCTGTTTTATTTATCCAGTACATTGGAAAAAGAGCAGGCTGTTACCGGAGTGAAAAAAGGGTTGTTTTTGGCGATTCCTCTTGTCAGTCTTTGTTTAGCCTCGTATGTGACAGGAGAAAAAATTGAGAAAAACAAAGTGTTGATGAAATGGATTATTGTCACTGGTCTTGCTGTCTTAGCCGTTACATTATGTTCAGCAGCCTTTATCAAGAATATTTGGGGATTATTAGCGATCATGTTTGTCAGCGGAATAGGCATTGGAGCGTGTTTGCCGGCATTAGATGCTCTTATTACAGAAGGGACGGAACAAGAAGAGCGAGGTACGATTACCTCACTTTACAGTTCAATGCGATTTATTGGTGTGGCGGCCGGACCGCCATTATTTTCAGTATTAATGGACAAGTCTGCCCAATGGCTTTTTTTTACCGCAGCTCTTATTTGTGTACCTGCTCTATTATGTTCTTTTTTTGCTATTGATCCGAAAAAAAAGAGGCATCTGCAACACGTATAAAATTGAACTTGTGGGTGGTTGATTGTTTGTCAAAGCGGCAGAAAGGAGAATGATATGCTGGAAATGTGGATGAACGACAAAAAAATCGCTTATGAAAAACACGGAAAGGGCACACCCATTATATTCATTCATCCTCCCGGAATGGGAAGAATGGTGTTTCGGGAGCAAAAACAATTATGTGACGATTTTCAAATTATCACCATGGATTTAAGCGGGCACGGCGACAGCGATACACGAACAGAAAAAGTGAGCGTTCCAATGTATGTGGAAGAAGTGAGACAATTATTAAATGAATTGGAGATTGAAGAAGCCGTCATATGCGGTTATTCAGCGGGAGGCATCATTGCTCAGCAATTTGCTTTTACGTATCCTAAGAGAACAAAGGCATTGATTTTATCAGGCGGGTTTCCAATGGTAAGCACGGCTGTTTTAAAGATGGAACATGTATCTGGAATAAAGCTTTTACCGAAACGCTCTTACTTCCTCGCCAATGTCATTTCAACGAGCCATACGAAAGATCCGTTTTTTCGCGAACAGTTGAAAGAGCATATGAACAAAGCGAATCCATCGGTTTGGAAACAGTTCTACAAGATATCTTATCAATATGACGGGCGTGTTCATTTGCCATCGCTCCAATGTCCGTTTCTGTTAATTTACGGAAGCCGTTCCGATTATATCAATAAATACATTTCCATTTATCAAAAATATGTACAAGACGTGCAGTACCATATTGTCCCGCGTGTTACCCATCAAGTTCCGACAAGAAGATGGCAGGAATTTAATGAGATGGTGAAAGCTTTTGTGTCACGATTGTAAGAAGCTGGATCAAAGGAATCTGTGCACATCTGCTTCTCCTATTAGGGCACTGCCGGATAAAGAAAAATACACGAAAGAAGACTTACTGGCGCCCTCTTTTTTGCTCGAAAAAAAGAGGGCATCTCCTTTTCTTCTTAAACAAACGTGGAGGTTCGTATGATAAGGCCAATCAAATTTTACTGGTTGACCTTATCATACGAATCCATCCGTTTTGGTCCTTTAGTAACGAGTTCTAACATCATTTCGTTTTTTTCTGCTTTTTTTTAGAAAAACCGTTATCACAATAATAAAAATGACACAGGTTATCCATCCTAGAGATGAGACAGAAAATGTAGTAGCTTCCTCATTGATTGTTTCTTCTTTAATCGAAGGAAGCACTTCTGTGTTCCTGACATCAGCGACCATTTTAAGGTCAAACGATTTGATGGCGGCCCCTTCTTGGTTTGTGATGGAGAGGATACCCTTATTACTGGTTTTTAGACTAGGTTCATCACTAATTAAATGAGTATAGTATAAGTCTTCGTTCAGCGTGTAGGAATGAGAATGATCTGCTGAATAAAGTATGCTCTTTTTATCAATTTTGGCTGATTTAAAGTTTTTAAAGCCATAGTTGAATAGAAGCTCAATATCAGAGTAGGCATCCTTATTTGTAGGCGCTTTAAGAGTGATGACAATCAAGTCCTGTTCCCCTCTAGCAGCAGTAGAAATCAGGGTGTAGCCGGATTTACTAACGAAACCGGTTTTTCCGCCGGTGATTCCCTCATAGGGAAGTTCGCCTTTTAGAATTTTATGATGGGTAACTAGAGTAGTATCCCATGTTTCCACTTGCCATGGTAAATCCTTCTTTCCAAAATACTCACGGAAAATTTCATTTTTCATCGCATATTGGGTAATTTTTGCAAGGTCACTGGCCGTGGTGACATGGTTTTCGTCAAACAATCCATGGGGGTTCGTAAAATGAGTGTTAGTAACGTTTACTTCTTTTCGTAAAAACTCATTCAAATTTTCCATGAACCGTTTTTCACTGCCAGACATATGCTCGGCAATTGCGATAGCTGCATCATTTCCGGAGTTGATTAGCATTCCTGCAATCAATTTGGAAAGCTCTATTTTCTCCCCGGGTTCAATAAATACCGAAGAGCCGTCTGCCTCAGCCGCTTTTTTGCTCACAGTCACTAGCTCGTTCATATCCCCGTGTTCTATAGCATATATAGCAGTAGCGACTTTCGTTAGACTGGCTGGATACATTTTTTCGTTTGCGTTTTTTCCATATAATACGATCCCGCTTTTCGCATCAATAATGATCCCGGCTTCACTAATAAGAGGTAAGTCGGATTCGGCACTTACAGTCGTAGAGGCGAAGGGGAGTAAAGCCAAAATGAAGATAAAGAAAAACTTTTTCATACACTTCTCCTTAAATGATAGTCAAATCCTATACAGTCATAATAAAATAAATCTGAATGTTTAGAGATGTTTTGTTGGAATTGTAATAAAACAGTAATTAACCTTTAATAATCTTGGGAATATTTTGATTAACAACCTTAATTTTCTTTCTTGAAATAACTTTATAAGGGGTGTGATCCTCTGTTTATTTCCAAAAAGAGAATATGAAGCACTTCAACCATTTAAGAGAAGCAAAAAGAATCGAAAAATCATGGTAACACCGAATAGAAAAAAATTGTATAACACGAAATGCTGAGTTCTATAACACCATATATTGGTTGTCATGTGAAGGGGCCTCATTTGGAAAAATAAGAAAAAAATAAGGAGAATTCATATGACAACGAAACACCTATACATACTAGTATTATTTCTTCTATTTGGGATGGTTGCCGATCCTCCTTTCACTTATGCCCATAAATTGGATGATGATGATTCACCCATCAGCTTTAACCTGGAAATGCTGTCTTGGGAAAAAGTTGATGAGATTATTCCAAACAAAACAAAATTTACGGTTATTGACGTGGAAACAGGGAAACAATTTAACGTTCAGCGAAGAGCGGGCAGCAAGCATGCGGATGTACAGCCGCTCACAAATGAAGATACTCAAATTATGAAAGAGGTTTATAACGGAAAATGGAGCTGGAAAAGAAGAGCTGCCCTCGTATTGATTGATGATCAGCTTATTGCTGGATCGATGCATGGAATGCCGCATGGGGCGGGGGCACTGCAAAACGGTTTCCCGGGCCATTTTTGCATTCATTTTTCTGGAAGTACAACACATCGCTCGAAAAATCCTGATTTCTCCCATGAACTGATGATTTTAAAAGCAGCAGGAAAGCTGGATGAGTATATAAACGGGGCTGGACCAGACGAAGTAATCGAGGTATTTGCAGAAAGTATCAATCAAGGGGATTCGGCGTTATTCAGATTTACGACTTCCGGTAACGGGCAAACGCGGTTAGAAAAAGCCATAAAAAAGATTGAACATATTGCACTTGGCGATACAACGGTGAATCCGTTGAAAAATGGTGAGGGTATCCTTGTGGTGGAAATGCCGGTGAAAGCGGAGATGTATAGAAAGAACGCCGGAAAAGAACGCACAACGATTCGCTTTATTCTTAGGAAAGATGGAATGACAGACCGCTGGACGATAGACAGCCAGTCCTTATATGGACAATTAAAATAGAGAGGATGACTCAAAAGGTGTAAAACACACACATTTTGAGTCATCCTCCTGAAAGGCCCCGCCATGAGAATCCAGTAAAATTAAGGATTCAGTGACGGGGCCTTTCAGTAAAAAAATAGTTTTGCGACTTGTTTCATGAATTAATGATAAAATTGTTGATTTTTGATTATTTATTACTTCGATAGTTTGCGTTTGTCAAAATTCAATGTAATTTTTTCATGAACGGAGCAGGTTAACAGGAGAAAAGCTTGAAGAAACTTGTATATACATGTAAGGTTGATTTATATGTTATCAACCTTAATGAAAGCAGGTAGTTGAATGAAAACTGAAAAAGAAAAAATGTTAGCAGGAGAAATGTATAATCCTGCCGACCCCGAATTATCAAAGGATCGAAAAAATGCTAGAAGCCTGGTTAGAATTTATAATCAAACTTTAGAAGACGAAGGTGACAAACGAGTTAAATTATTAAAAGAGTTATTGGGTTCGACTGGAGAAAACGTATATATGGAACCAAATATAAGGTTTGATTATGGCTATAACACATATGTAGGAGAAAACTTTTTTGCAAACTTTGACTGCACTATCCTAGATGTTTGTGAAGTTCGATTTGGAGATAATTGTATGCTTGGGCCTGGCGTACATATCTATACAGCAACTCACCCTCTTAATCCAACTGAACGGAACTCTGGAAAAGAGTACGCAAAACCCATTATCATTGGAAACAATGTATGGATTGGCGGCAGTACAATAATCAATCCAGGAGTCACGATAGGTGACAATGTTGTTATTGCATCAGGTGCAGTAGTTACTAAAGATGTGCCAGATAGCGTTGTAGTGGGTGGTAATCCAGCTAAAGTAATGAAACAAATTGAAGTGTAAGTTATCTTTTTATTATGTTAACGGTACGTTATTATAAAAAATATCGGGAAACCTTTTGAGTTCAGGTTTCCCGATATTTTTATTCGATTTATCAACATTAATGTTTAACAAAGCCTTATGTTTAATCAACAACGATGCTTATTCGTTATGGGGTGTTTTCGTATTCATTTTCAATAAAGAAACTAAAATAACAAATAAGACGCTTACGAATAATAAACAGTTCATGACCGATACCCCCTTAACCGCGTTTGGAAACTTTTGTAGTAGATTCGAGATTCTATAGGGAGAATCCTTTTTATATCCATCTAGAAACTTCGACATGATGAAAGAAGGTTGTGTCGAAATTTATGGACTCGCAAGCGGATCCCGGATGTCTAGAGAACGAATTGTAAGCTTAGCCTTATAAGTTATGTGTAATTAATAAATATAGACCGTGAAACGAGTTGGATAAAAGATGATTCAATAACACGACTGGAACATAGAAATCAGCATCAATTTAAGCGAGCCTTAAGAACCGTATTGTCTTTTTACATGCACAATATGAGGGAGGACTGGACAAAATAAAAAGATAAAAAAACAATAATTCTTCCGTGAATGTTCTCGCCTGAAACACAAATGTTCTTCACTGAAGCACAAATTAATGCTATTTTCAAGCATTAATTTTTAGAAAAGTTCGATATTTTCCCTTTAAAACCGCTGAAATTGTGCTATTATAAGAGAATCAATGGAATGATTTTCAAAAAGAAGGTGTGTCTATCATGAAAGTAGCAAAATTTGGAGGCAGCTCTGTAGCAAGTGCTGCGCAGTTTGAAAAAGTAGCAAAAATTGTTATGGAGGATGCGGAGCGTAAAGTAATTGTCGTTTCCGCACCGGGAAAACGTTTTAAAGAAGACATTAAAATGACCGATATGCTGATTTCATTGGCAGAGGAAGTAAAAACAGGCGGGGATATAACGGAGCCGTTGCGTCGTGTTGTTGACCGATATGCTTCCATTGCGAACGAGTTAGGACTAGATTCGTCTATTCTTGATCGGATTGAGCATGATGTAAAGGAATTGATTCGTTCTTTACATAATGAAGAACCAACTCGTTTGCTTGATGCGATTAAAGCAAGCGGTGAAGATAATAACGCGAAACTAATGGCGGCATATTTAAATCAGCTTGGAATTGAAGCTCATTATGTAAATCCGAAAGAAGCGGGGATATTTGTTACGGACGAGCCGGGCAATGCGCGTGTACTGCCTGAATCCTACAAGAAAATTTGGAAGCTTCGCGAACGCACGGGCGTTCTGGTCGTTCCTGGATTTTTCGGTTATTCATTGGAAGGGAAAATCGTCACGTTTTCACGGGGCGGATCGGATATTACAGGTTCTATTTTAGCAGCAGGTGTAAAAGCAGAGCTATATGAAAACTTTACGGATGTAGATTCCATCTACAGCGTCAATCCGATGATCGTTCCAAATCCGAATGAAATTAAAGAGTTGACATACCGCGAAATGCGTGAGCTTTCATATGCCGGATTTTCCGTTTTCCATGATGAAGCGCTGGAGCCGGTATATAAATTGGGTATTCCTGTTTGTGTAAAAAATACGAATAACCCGCAAGCGGCAGGAACATATATTGTAGCCAAACGCAACTATCATGATTCGCCTGTAGTCGGGATTGCAAGTGATGATGGTTTCTGCAACATCCATGTCGATAAATACTTGATGAACCGTGAAATCGGATTTGGACGCAAGCTGCTCCATATCCTGGAAGATGAAGGCATTTCTTATGAACATACTCCTTCAGGAATCGATAATATTTCCGTTATCATCCGTGAAAACCAGTTTGATCAAGAGGTCGAACAGCGTGTATTTGACCGCATTCAAAAAGAATTGGAAGTCGATAACGTTTACGTTGAGCGTGGTTTAGCCCTTGTCATGGTGGTAGGAGAAGGAATGAATCAATCAGTCGGGATCGCGGCTAAAGCAACAGAGGCCTTTGCGCGGGCGAATGTCAACTTGGAGATGATTAACCAGGGCTCTTCAGAAGTGAGCATGATGTTCGGAGTAAAAGCAGATGGTGTTGAAAAAGCGGTTAAAGCCCTTTACAATGTGTATTTTAATGAGCTCATGACCATCTCTTATTCAAACATTTAAGAAAACAAAAGACCCTAAAAGCAGCGAAAGATTTGCTTTTAGGGTCTTTTGTGTTTTAAATAGAATATAGAATAACGATAAAAAAATGTTATATTTACCTAGTAAAAAGGAGCAAATTTACGATGATAGTTGAAGTCATTGCTACGAGTGTAATGGATGCCATCAAAGCTGAGAAAGGGGGAGCAGACCGCTTAGAACTTGTTTCTGCTATAAGCGAAGGCGGGTTGACGCCAAGCTATGGCTTGATGAAAGAAGTATTGAAAGCAGTAGAAATTCCTGTATATGTCATGATTAGGCCTCATAGCAGCTCGTTTATTTACACAGAAGCCGATGTGAAAACGATGATGGAAGATATTCATATTGCCAAACAGTTGGGAGCCTCTGGAATCGTAACAGGAGCTCTTAATGAAAGAGGAGAGGTTGACGAGGAATTTTTACATATCGTGACGAAGCATGCAGACGGATTGGGCATTACGTTTCACCGTGCTTTTGATGAGGTGACGGATCAATTGGGAGCCTTGGCGATGTTGAAAACATTCCCCCAGGTTCAACGGGTGTTAACATCCGGCGGTCAAGGGGAAGCAATGGATGCCCTTGAACGTTATAGCGCGCTCGTTAAGCAAACGGAAGTAAGTCACTTGGCCATTATGGCGGGTGCTGGATTAACAGCCGGGATACTGGAAACATTTTTGAAAGAAACACAGGTAAACGAAATTCATTTCGGAAGAGGCGTAAGGGAGAGTCACGACTATCGGCTTCCAATTGATGAGCATAAAATTCAAGAAATCAAACAAATATGCCGAGGTATTTGAATGAACATAAAGAATTTAGCATGAGTGTGATCAATCAAATCTTTTGCAAGTTAGAAGCCGAATTCTTTATAATAATATAGATATATTTGGTAAGTGAAAAAGGGAGGAAAAAACATGAGTGCAGCACAAAACTTTACAAACAGCTGGCTTCGCCATCGATTGGTAGGAAATGAGATTGTTGATATGGTGTCAGATGAACATTTGAATTTTCGTCCATGGGATAAGGCGATGACATTGAAGGAACTAGTGTTACATATGCTGTTTTCTGCCGATATGTTTACAGAAGCAGTCAAACAAGGGGCATTTGTACCCCCAGCAGGATCTCAACCGGAAGTAAACACGGCGGAAGAACTAAAGCAGCTTGTGCATGAAGTAACGGCAAAAACAAGAGAGACAATGGAAAGTTTATCTGAAGATCAATTTTCCAGTTTAGTCGATTTAACAAAACTGTTCGGGACTCAAATGCCTGGAAAATCGGTACTTCATGTGATGCGCGATCACGAAATTCATCATAAAGGCCAACTGTTTGTATATGCCCGCATGATTGGATTGGAAAACCTTCCGATGTTTGTGAAAAAGCAGTTATAATCATCGAAAAACATCCGTCTCTCCGACAAGGAGGGGCGGATGTTTTAAATATGGTTCAACTGAGATGTTAGCGTATGATAAAAGGTATCAGATTCATCTATCTTCAGAAAAAGCGATCGCCCTTTTTCAAATCCATACATATAATGAGCGGTGATTGGTTCTTTTAACAAAAGTTCAAATGTCGGCTTTTCTTTCACAAAATTGGCTGCTGTACCATCGAATATCGTTTTTCACTCTTGCTTGCTCCATTATCTTTTTAACGTTTTTTCCTTTCAACTGAAACCGTTCAAACTATGAGTTTTTTACTTAACTTGAACTGCAGCGGAAGGAAGAAGTTTTCCAGGGTTCAGAATGTTGTTTGGATCGAGCATTTTTTTCATATTCACCATAAGTTGGAGAGCCTCTCCGTGCTCTTCTTGCTGGTACTTCATTTTTCCGATTCCCACACCGTGTTCACCCGTGCAGGTGCCGTCAAGCTGAAAGGCATATTTGACGATTTCTTCATTTAACTTGTCTATTTGCTCAAGGTGCTCGGCATTTTCCGGGTCGTACATGACGAGCGTATGAAAATTCCCGTCTCCGATATGCCCTAAGATGGCACCATCCAATCCATAGTAATCGATTCTCGTTCTCGTATAGTCGACAATATCTGGAAGTGTAGAGATAGGGACACATACGTCTGTTCCCATCGCCTGTAATTTCGGATCGCTGTGACGGAATGCAAAAGAAAGTTCATGACGGGCTTTCCATAAGAGCGCGCGCTTGTTGGAATCAGACTCGAATATAAATTCCGAGCAGCCATGTTCCTTCAACAATTCCCTTACGAATTGTGCATCCTCTTCATTACCTGCTTCATTTCCGTGAAACTCTAAGAACAAAGAAGGGAGAACAGGATAATCGGTTCCGCTGTAACCGTTTACTTGAGCAATTGAACGGGCATCAACCAATTCCATGCGTGCAATGGGAATGCCCGCTGTTAAAATGGAAACCGCTCCTTCGACACAGCTGGTCACATCAGGAAAGCAAGCTCTCGCTGCTGTAATGGATTCAGGGATTCCATGGAGTTTTAATGTAATTTCCGTAAAAATTCCAAGCGTTCCTTCTGAACCGACAAATAATCCGTTTAAATGGTAGCCGGATGATGATTTTTTTGCGAGGCTCCCTGTATGAATGATTCGTCCGTCTGCTAGAACCACTTCTAAATCAAGCACTTGATCACGCATGACCCCGTATCGAACCGATGTCGTGCCGCTGGCATTCGTAGCCGCCATCCCGCCGATCGTAGCATCTGCCCCTGGATCGACCGGAAAAAATAATCCGTGTTTTTTCAACTCCTGATTTAGCTGGAGCCTTGTCACACCTGGTTGAACTTTCACAATTAAATCTTGAGGACGGATGTCCACGATTCTATTCATATTTTGAAAATCGATGGAAATACCTTTATGTATGGGGATGGAATGTCCTTCAAGACTGGATCCTACCCCGAATGGTACGACGGGAATGCTTTGTTCATCGGCATATTTTACAAGGGCCTGAACATCTTCCTTACATGTTGGAAACACGACGACATCAGGTAAAACCGGCTCATGATGAGACTCATCTTTGCTGTGCTGCAGAAGGATTGTTTCATTTGTGGAGACTTGTTCTTTCCCAAGTAATGAGATTAAATCGTTTACTAGATTCATAATGACCACCTTTCGAAAAATATAAAATTTTTAGAAAATTATATTTACATAAATATTACCATAACATATAATCAACTGTATACAAAATAATGCATACAGAATTATAAGATGGATGCGTCGGAGGTGAAGTAACAGTCATAGAAAAACCAAATGGACAAGATGGGAAATATAGTAAATAAGTTTATTTTGGAAGCGTTATCAAATGGAGTTCAGACAAAGAGAGAAAAGCGTAAAGAAAAAGTAGGGGGAATATGTGATGAAAAAGTGGCTGCTGGTCCTTGTGACCTGTATGTTGATGCTGGCAACAGCTTGCGGAAAGAGAGACGCCGCATCAAATGGAGGTTCTAAAGAAGAAGGAGATACATATACAATGCGGATTGCTTATTTGCCGCCTGAGCAGCAATCGACCCATATTGCAGCGGAAAAATTTAAAGAAACTGTAGAGAAAAATTCAAACGGGCGCATTGAAGTACAACTATATCCCAATGCTACCCTATTTGCATCAGACCGTGAAGCAATCGAAGCTGTTCAATTAGGGAATGTCGAAGCAACTATTCCGGCAGCACCGGCAGTCGTTGGATTCAATAAAAAGTTTATGGTGTTTGACTTGCCATTCTTATTCGATACAAGAGAAAATGCCTTCAAAGCGATGGATGGCGAGCTTGGACAAGGTTTGATGAAGGATTTAGAAAGCAATGGTTTTAAAGGATTAACATTTGCTGAAAACGGCTACCGTCATGTTTCCAATAATAGAGGACCAATTACAAAACCGGAAGATATGAAGGGATTAAAAATGCGTACATTGGAAAATCCGCTTCATACAGAAACGTTCAATGCATTCGGTGCAAATGCATCGCCATTCGCTTTTGGTGAATTATACACAGCGCTGCAACAAAATACATTTGATGCAATGGATTGCCCAATCTCGATCTATGAAACAAACAAGTTTTATGAAGTGCAAAAATATTTGACTTTAACAGGGCATGTATATTCTGCAACTATTTTATTAGCCAACTTAGACTTCTATAATTCTCTCCCTGAAGATTTACAAAAGGTATTGGATGAAGCATCTGTACAGTTCCGCGATGATCAGCGTAAACTATCTGCTGAGCAAGATGCTGAGTTCTTGGAAGGTTTAAAAGAAAAAGGCATGCAAATCAATGAATTGACACCAGAGCAAAAAGCAAAATTCCGTGAAGCTGCTCAACCAATCTATGATAAGTTCGTGCCGGAAATCGGGGAAGACTTAGTGGAGCAAGCGAAAAAAGCAAACGAATAAGAGATAGATTCCATCTAGACACTTCGATATGGTCGTTCTTTCACCATGTCGAAGTGTCTAGACTTAAGTGGATGGCCATGGATTTACTCTATCTGTCGTTCTAATATATTAAATATTTAGAATATTGTTTACATTATATGTAATCTCTTCTATAATCTACTGTATACAGAATATAGTATATACATACAGAACAGGAGGTGCTTGATTTGCTTCGAAAATTGAAACAACCTGATACACTCGCTAACCAAGCTTATCGATCTATAAAAAAAGCAATCATTCAAGGAACGTTTTCACCACACGAACAGCTGGCGGAGGAACATATCGCTTCTATCCTCGGAATTAGCCGCACCCCGATTAGGGAAGCGATGAATCGCCTCGCATATGAAGGGCTGCTAGAGATAGAAAAAGGCAAAAAAGCGAGAGTCGCCGCTTTTACAGAGCATGATCATGAAAACTTTTTGGAATTAAGACAACTTCTTGAACCCCACAACGTTTGGAAACTCGCAGCAAATATTTCATCGGATACCATTCGTGAACTGGAACATAACCTCCTAGAACAGCTTCAAGCTATCCAAGAGAAAAACCTTTATGCTTTTATTGACAAAGATATGGAATTTCATTTGCTGCTGACAAAAGGCAGTGAAAATCACAAACTTGGTGAATTCATTGAGCAGCTGAATACCAATTTGAATCGCCGGTTTCTCATTTTGTCAGGATCACTTGAGTCCAGTGCTCATGAAGCTTACTCTGAACATCTTTCCATCTTAGAAGCATTGAAAGAGAGAAATCAGGAAGCGGCTAAAGAAAGAATGATTCATCATATTACACAAGTGGAGGAGAGAGTTAAGCTCTATCAAATAAAGGAGGAAATAGAATGAAAAAATGGATGATGGTGATAACAGCATGTGTCTTGCTGCTGGCAATGACGGCATGCGGGAAAAGAGGGGCTTTATCAGAAAAGAGCGAAGGTGGAGAGGCAGAAAAGCAAGAAACCTATACATTGCGTATCGCCCACTTAGTACCTGAAGAACATTCATCCCATGTTGCAGCCTTAAAAATGAAAGAAACGATCGAAACGAAATCGGATGGCCGCATCAAAGTGGAATTATATCCGAATGGATCTTTATACGGATCTGATCGTGAGGCGGTTGAAGCTGTTCAATTAGGAAATGTCGAAGCGACGATTCCAGCAGTCGCAGCTCTTTCAGGATTCAATAAAAAGTTTATGGTACTAGATTTGCCGTTTTTGTTCAATTCAAGAGAAAGCGCCTTTAAAGCACTTGATGGAGAGCTTGGTCAGGAGCTGTTGAAAGATTTAGAAGGAAATGGATTCAAAGGACTTGTTTTTGCAGAAAATGGATTCCGTCACATGTCCAATAACAAGCAGCCTATTACACAGCCTGCTGATTTAAAAGGATTAAAGATGAGAACGCTGGAAACTCCTGTACATACCGATACATTCAATGCATTTGGCGCGAATGCTTCGCCGTTCGCTTTTGGAGAACTGTACACAGCTTTGCAGCAAAATACGTTTGATGCCATGGAATGTCCTGTTTCCTTATACTACACGAATAAATTTTATGAAGTTCAAAAATACTTGACGCTAAGCGGCCATGTGTATGCATCTACGATGTTTTTAACGAATCTCGATTTCTATAATTCTCTTCCGGATGACTTAAAGAAAATAATGGATGAAGCAAGTATCGAGTTTCGCGAGTACCAGCGTCAGTTGTCCGCAGAGCAAGATGCGAAGTTTTTAAATGAATTAAAGAAAAACGGCATGGAAGTCAACGAATTAACACCTGAACAAAAGGAAGCATTCCGCCAAGCGGCCCTTCCTATCTACGATAAATATGCATCTGAAATCGGAGAAGACTTAATCGAGATGGCTAAAAAAGCAAACGAGTAAGGATTTACACCATCTCATTTCACAGGCAGTTGATGGGATTTCATTGATTGAAAGCCGCATCAAGCTGCCTGTATAAAGTGAAACGTTTTTAAAGGAGGGACAACGACGATGAAAGCAGCAAAGATAGTCGATGAAAAGGCAGAAGAAGTATTTTTAGTTTTCACTTTAGTCGCGATGGTACTATTGATTTTCATGCAGATCATCGGAAGATATATATTTGGGGCTGCACCAAGTTGGACAGAAGAACTGGCCCGCTATATCCACGTTTGGCAAGTTTGGGTGGGAGCGAGCTTCGCAGTGAAAAAAGGGGAACATATTCGCATCGAAGCATTTCGAAATTTATTCAATCAATTAGGCCGAAAGATTATGGATACTCTTTCTATCGCTATTTGGTTTGTGTTATCGATTTTTTTAGCCATTTATGGAACAGACCTTGTACTAATGAGTTTCCAAAATGGACAAACTTCACCGGCCATGCAGCTGCCAATGTGGCTGCCGTTTGCGGCCATTCCATTAGGCGGTATCGGTATGTCTATTCGTCTGATTCAGCAGGTTGTGATCATCTGGAAAACACCTAATACAATTGATTCAGCCATCAGCAAGGGGGCATAAACATGACAGTTGCAGCTTTATTCGGAACACTTTTTCTCTGTTTGCTGCTTGGGGTGCCGATAGCGATTGCATTAGGCGTTTCAGCACTTTTTACGATTTATTATTTTACAACGCTTCCCCTTAATATTATTACCCAAAAAGCATTTACGTCACTGGATTCCTTTCCATTAATGGCTATCCCATTCTTTATGCTGGCCGGTATTTTAATGGGAAAAGGCGGGGTGTCAAAAAGGCTGTTGAACTTAGCAACAGCTCTTGTTGGTTGGATGATGGGCGGCTTGGCAATGGTAACCGTTGTATCATGTATGTTCTTTGCGGCTATTTCGGGATCGGGTCCCGCGACGGTAGCAGCCATTGGCTCTTTCATGATTCCAGCCATGAAAGCGAAAAATTACGGAGAAGGTTTTGCCGGTGCGGTTTCGGCAGCGGCCGGTTCGATCGGAGTTATCATTCCGCCGAGTATTCCATTTGTTTTATATGGGGTTGTAGCGGGTGTTTCTGTAGGAAGCATGTTTTTGGCCGGGATTATTCCGGGGCTGTTAATTGGCTTTTTATTAATGGTCGTATCGTTTTTTATAGCGAAAAAGAATAATTATACGGCAGCGACCACTGAAAGATTCCGTTTCAAAGATGTGGCCAAAGCGACGTATGATGCGAAATGGGCGCTTTTGATTCCGGTTATCATTTTAGGCGGCATTTACGGAGGTGTATTCTCACCGACAGAAGCAGCGGTTGTGGCGGTTGTTTATGCGACGGTCATCGGAGTGTTCGTTTATAAAGAATTGACGTGGAAAGATATATACAACAGTTTGGTCGAAGCGGTGCTCATTAACGCTTCCACGATGATTATCATTGGCTTGTCTATTTCATTTGCGTACATCATGACATTGGAACAGATTCCTGCAAGCATTGCTGAATTCATTACCTCTTTATCGGACAATAAATTTGTGATTTTACTTGTCATCAATATTTTATTGCTTGTGGTGGGTATGTTTATCGATACGATTTCAGCCCTAGTCGTACTGGCGCCAATCTTGCTGCCGATTGTGACGGCAGTAGGTGTAGATCCGGTTCACTTTGGAGTGATTTTAGTAGCCAACCTTGCGATCGGATTTATTACACCGCCGCTTGGAGTCAACTTATTCGTGGCTTCCAGCGTCAGTAAGATTCCGCTTGAACGAATTATAGTAGGCATCATTCCATTCTTACTCGTAATGATTTTTTCTTTACTTGTTATTACGTACGTACCGGAGCTGTCTACATGGCTGCCTGGCTTTACAAAATAGTCGTTTGATATTGATTGGCTCATTGCCTGTGGCGTTCGTCATAGACAATGAGCCAATCCTGTTAAAAGGTCAAACCGGCTTTAAGAATGATTAAAACTAAAGAGAGAGCGAGACGATTAAAAATGAAAGAGTTATTGAATCCGAGAGTAAGAAAGTTGCAAGTTCCTGGCATTCGCCAGTTTTCTAATCTAGTCAGCCAATATCCAAGTGCAGTGAATTTAACCATCGGACAGCCGGATTTCCCAACGCCTGAACATGTCAAACAAGCAGGCACAAAAGCCATTTCACAAAATCATACAGCTTATACCCATAATGCCGGCTTGTTGGAGCTGCGAAAAGCAGCCAGCGACTTCATTGGTGATACATACGGATTGGAATACGATCCCGAAAAGGAAGTGTTGGTGACGGTCGGAGCGAGTGAGGCACTGGATGCAGCTTTTCGAACCATTTTGCAAGAAGGAGATGAAGTTCTTATTCCAGCTCCTATCTATCCTGGATATGAACCGCTCATTGAATTGTGCGGGGGAAAAACCGTTTACATGGATACGACAAAACATGATTTCAAACTTTCGGTCGATTTGTTAAAGGAGAATTGGACCGCTAAAACAAAGTGTGTGGTCATGAACTTTCCTTCCAATCCGACAGGGGTTGTCATGCCGGAACAAGAACTCCGGGAGCTGGCCTGGTTTTTGCAATCAAAAGATGTGTTCGTTGTGTCAGATGAAATCTACAGCGAAAACATTTATGGAAAGAAGCATGTTTCGATTGCCTCGTTTCCAGGGATGAGAGAAAAGACGATTATTATCAATGGATTGTCCAAATCCCATTCGATGACAGGATGGCGCATTGGTTTTACGTTTGCCCCTAGTGATATCACAGAAGAAATGGTCAAGGTGCATTTATATAATACAGTCTGTGCTCCGACCATGAGTCAATATGCAGCTATAGAAGCGTTAACGAACGGACGCCTTGATCCGGCGATGATGAACGAACAATACATGGCACGCCGTGATTATGTTGAGCACCGCCTTTTACAGATGGGACTCGATGTAGTTAAACCGGAGGGGGCTTTTTATATTTTTCCATCCATTCAATCTCTTGGCAGGAAGTCCTATGATTTCGCCTTTGAACTGCTGTCAAAGGGAGGGGTTGCCGTCGTACCGGGAAGTGCTTTTTCAATCTATGGTGAAGGCTATGTGCGTCTTTCCTATGCGTATTCCGTTTCTGTTCTACGAGAAGGGCTGAACCGCATGGAGCAATTCATTGAAACATCTCATGTGGTGAAAGGAGATTTTCTATGACACAACCTATCATGCAGACAAAAGAGCAGTTAGTGGACCTGTTGTGCGAGCTAGTGGAAGTGAAAAGCATCACAGGCACGCATGAAGAAATTGATATAGCCCAAAAAGTAAAGGAGAAGTTGGGGCAGCTCGATTATTTTAAGCAGAACCCCGATATGCTGCAGCTTCATCCGACGGAGGATGGACGCTTTTTTGTCACTGCGCTGCATAAAAAAGAAAATGTAAAAAAGACGGTTATTCTCATTAGCCATTTTGATGTGGTGGATGTCGAAGATTACGGACCGTTAAAGGAATATGCTTTTAATCCAAAAGCTTTAACGGAATTGATGAAACAGCGGAAAGACGAGTATGATCCCCGCGTTCAGGCTGATTTGGAGTCAGGTGAATGGCTGTTCGGACGGGGAACGATGGATATGAAATGCGGTTTGACGGTTCATATGTCGCTTATAGAGCGAGCGTGCTCGGGGCAATTTGACGGAAACCTTCTATTATTAACTGTACCGGATGAAGAAGTTAATTCAGTCGGAATGCGTGCGGCGGTGCCGGCTTTAGTGAAAATGGCTGAAACATATGATTTGGAATATGAACTTGTACTGAACTCCGAACCAATCTTTTCCCTTTATCCGGGAGATGAAAATCATTATATGTATACGGGATCGATTGGAAAGCTTTTACCAGGTTTTTTGTGCTATGGCCAAGAAACACATGTAGGAGAGCCGTTTTCGGGATTGAATGCAACTTTAATGAGTGCAATGGTGGCAATGGAAATGGAGTTGAACACGAGCTTCTGTGAAATGGCTCCATCACAGGAAAGTCCACCGCCGACAGCCCAGTTTCAAAGAGATTTAAAAACAGACTACTCTGTCCAAATTCCTCACAGGTCGGTAAGTTTATATAACTTGCTGCTAATGGAACGCTCTGTTGAAAAAACGGTAGACATGTTATTGGAGACAGCGGGCACGGCTGCCAGAAAAATTGAAGAATTTTACGCTCTACGGGCAGAGCAATATGCACAATTGCACGGAAAAGAGGATATCAGCAAAAAAGTCAGCGTGAGCGTATATACATTTGATCAGTTGAGAAACTATGCGATTTCAACATTTGGAAAGGAACATGTCCAGGCGCTGGAAGGGAGAGTTTGGATGAGAAAAGGAGAATTAGGGAACAGGGAGCTTTCCATTCAACTAGTTGATGAATATGCGGTATTGTGCAATGAGCTGGGGCCGATGATTGTCTTATTTTTCGCTCCTCCTTTTTATCCGGCAGTGGAAACAAGCCATTATCCAATCATTCAGGGGCTGACGAAGGAAATGACGAATTATGCCGAGCGTACACACGAAATATCCTTTACATCTCTTCAATATTTTAACGGCATTTCAGATTTAAGCTATGTTGGATTAAAAGAAGAGTTAAGCGGAATTGCTGCTTATACCGGAAATGTACCGGTTTGGGATATTACCTACAGCATTCCATTTGAAGAGCTGAAAAAGTTTGATGTACCCGTATTGAATTTTGGTCCGGTTGGACGAGACGCCCATCAACAAACGGAGCGCCTTCATGTTGATTATGCATTCGTGAAACTAAAAGATATGCTTGAACATTTACTGTATACAGTATTTAAAACGACGTAAAGAATATGGCATGGGTGAAAAGCGCCCATGCCATATTCTTTACGCACAAGCCGCTCCTTGTGTTTATCCCGCAGTAAGGGGAAGCTAAACATGATGTAAATGAACACAACACTTTATTTTTATGGGAGTAAGCGTCCACTGATGGAAGTTTCGTTTATTGAAAGTTGTTTTGTTGTACTTGAGTTGTGGCTTGGGCTTGCTGAACTTGATGTTGGGCCTGCTGAAGCTGTTGTTGAGCTTGTTGTAATTGTTGCTGTTGTTGAGCAGCAGCTTGAGCTTGAGCTCCTGCTTGTTGTTGAGCGCGTTGAAGCTCTTGCTGCGCGTATTGAAGTTGTTGTTGTGCATATTGAAGTTGTTGTGGAGTTGTATTTGCTTGAGCTTGTTGGATAGCTTGTTGAGCCGCTTGAATGGATTGTTGTAGTTGTTGATTTTGTTGTGTCATAAATAATAACCCCCTAAGTATAAATGTTGGTAAGTATTTGAAATGAAACTTAGCGTTAATTAAACTTTGCAAATCTAAGATAATTTATACAAGCGTACTCAACTATAATAGATAAATCCACATAAATAATTTAACATGGGCAAAAAGCGCCCATGTCATATTATTTACGCATAAGCGGCTGCCAAGCGACATTAAGGGCTCTTGTCAGCCGCTTATACGAGAACCTTTGAGAGCCTATTCAAGATGCAGAGGCCCCAAAATCCTAAAGAGGAATCACAGCCAAGATGAGGTTAAAAACTTAAATCGATCTATATAGTTTGTTATGTTAACTAAAAAATGTATAAAGTATACATAAATGTATGTATATAAATTTTCTGACAAAAAGAAACATACAATGTATTTTTATAAATAACTTTTCAAAAATAGAATAAAAATGAAATAATTAAAGGTAAATTAAAAAACAGTAGGATAATTTGTTTAGTAGAAAATAATATTTTAATTCGTATGTTTTTATAGGTGTTTTGAAAATTTATTTATTTTTTTTTATATTTATACCTTTATTAATAGTAATTTTATTGGCATAATAGAGATAATAATTTAATAATAGAGATAATAATTTAATAGTTGAAGGCGGGGGAATCATATGGAAAGGATGTTGGGGGAATACACAGCAAAAGAAGCATTATTATTTAATCAAAAGGTTATGTATTTAAGTAAAGCACTTTGGAGATCGATTGAAAAAGATTGGGAGCAATGGATCAAGCCGTATAACCTAACAATTAATGAACATCATATTTTATTGACTGCCTATCAGTTAAAGGGGGCTTCCATTTCGGAGATTGCGAAATTCGCAGTCATGCACATATCAACAGCCTTTAATTTCTCGCGAAAATTAGAGAAGCAAGGGTACTTACGGTTCTCCAAAAAAGAAAATGATAGGAGAAACACATATATTCAGTTAACAGAAAAAGGGGAAGAATTACTTTTAGAAATTTTCCAGGACTACGCTCCAATACAAAATACCGTATTTAACGGAGCGCTGCCATTAAAAAAGGTATATGGAAGGTTTCCTGATATGATAGAACTGATGAGTGTTGTCCGTCATATATATGGGCATGATTTTATGGATATTTTTGAAAGAACTCTTAAAAATATCGAAAATGAATTTGTGGACGAACACGGAACACTTCAAAGAAGAAAGGCTGATTCCGATGAAGTCGGTTATTCCGCTTTAATGAAGTAATGGTCATTTCAGCCGTTTTGTAAATCGTTAAATAAATGAAAAAGGATGTGCCAAAAGGGCAAAAAGCAATCCTTTTGGCACATCCCCCTAAAAGGTCCAGTTATAAAAATACAGCAAAATTAAGGATTTCGTAACAGGGCCTTTCAGTAAAAATCAGTTCTTGTAATTTATTATAGTCTTATGAGACAGCATCTCTTTTCTTAGTGATGATTAAAGCCAAGATTTCCACCATTTCTTTTGTTTCGGTTGTTCGGCAGCGGCTGCCTCACGGAACGTTTGGACAAAATCTCGAAAAATCGTTTCACGCTCTGTAATATCCTGGCGATAAAATTGGCGTTCTTGTTCAAGTGTTTTCAAATAGTAGTCTCTTTCCTGATTCATCGTTTCGAGCAATTCTTTAATTTCACTCGAAGCGGTCGAATGATTTTGATTGAGTCGATTTGAAATTTGATGGATGCCTTTGGCTGTCTGTTCGGACGATTTGGCCAAAAAGGAGGATAACACATCTATCGTCTCAAATGTTTGCTGGGTGTCTTTTGAAATTTCTTGAAGTTCGTTTGTTGTTTGTTCGGATGATCTAATCATGAAAGATGTGAACTCTTCGACGGTTTTAGTAGTATGTTCTGCTTCTTTTGAAAGTTGGTTCAGCTCTTTCACGGTTTGTTCGGATGATTTTTTGATGGCGGAAGCAACGCTTTCAACCGTTTTCACGGTTTGTTCGCTCCCTTTTGCCAGTTGGCTTAGTTCTTTCGCTGTTTGGGCGGATGACTTTTTAACGGCAGAAGCAACGTTTTCGACGGTTTTTACGGTTTGCTCGTTCCCTTTTGCAATTTGATGCAATTCTTTTGCCGTTTGTTCAGAGGATTGTGTCATAAAAGAGGCAAAGGTTTCAACGGTTTCCGCTGTTTGCTGGACGCCTTTTGAAATCTCCCGTTTCACTTCTTGTAACACTTCTGCCCGTACTTCATTTCGTATTCCCTCCCGCACTTCTTGAAGTAAATCTTGCTTAAAACTCTCAAGTGCCTCAAATACATCTTTATAGTTCTGAATAACCTGAACCAGTTCTGCTTCGACATTTTCAACGTGTTTGCTTGGAGCGGTCAGCGATTGTTCTGTAGCGGGTGTCTCTGGTTCGACAGGAGCTGTTTTTTGAAGCAGATGTTCTTTTATTTTATTACTCTCCATATTTTGGAGTGTCAATTGTTTAATTTCACGTAACAGCTGCACATCATTTTCCGAAAAAATGCGCGTGTTATTGGCGCCACGCTTCACTTCAAGGAAATCGCGAAATTCTTCCTCCCATTGTAAAATCATCCGCTTTTCTACTTTCAATTTTTTAGCTAATTTTCCTACTGTATTCGTTTGCACCATTAAACGCTCCACCCCTTCAGCATCAATGAATAATTTGTTAATGATTTTTATTCCGCATGACTTCCTCTTTTTTCCTGCAAGGCGACAAAGGTTATCAAAAATAGACGGAATTAGTGTTGATTTTGCATTCATAACGACATTGTCACTTTACAGAATTCATAGTATAGTAAAAGAAAATGAATAACCATAATACCACTAGGGGAGCCGTAAGGCTGAGACGGAAGTATAAAATTCCGGACCCTTTGAACCTGATCTGGGTGATGCCAGCGGAGGAAAGTGGAGCAGGTTTTAAATACTTCATTTAAAGTCGCTCCAGTTGGAGTGGCTTTTTTTATTTAAAGGGGGAAATTTAAATGGAAAACAAGTTATATGAGCAGTTATTAAAAGAAGTAAGAGAAAAAAATCCGCTCGTACATAATATTACGAATTTGGTCGTCACGAATTTTACAGCGAATGGTTTGCTGGCACTTGGTGCATCTCCGGTCATGGCCTATGCGAAGGAAGAGGTGGCGGATATGGCAAAAATCGCCGGTGCACTTGTGTTAAATATCGGGACTTTAAATGAAACAGAAGTAGAAGCAATGATCATCGCGGGACAATCAGCAAATGAACACGGTGTTCCAGTTGTGCTAGATCCTGTTGGTGCAGGGGCAACGCTGTATCGTACACAAACAGCGCGAAAGCTTTTAAAGGAAGTCAACATTTCTATTTTACGTGGAAATGCAGGTGAAATCGCCAATGTTATTGGAGAAGAATGGCAAGTAAAAGGCGTAGATGCAGGAGAAGGAGCGGGAGATATAATCGAATTAGCGAAAAAAGCCGCAAAACAGCTTGACTGCCTTGTCGTGATAACAGGAAAAGAAGATATCGTTTCCACTGGAGGCAATACTGTACTCATTCAAAATGGCCATCCTATTTTAACGAAAGTGACCGGAACGGGTTGTTTGTTAACATCTGTCATTGGTGCTTTTGCTGCTGTTTCCGTCGATTTGATGGCTGCTGCAGTATCGGCCCTCGTCTATTATGGGGTGGCAGCGGAAAAGGCAGCGGAAAAAACGGCAGATCTTGGACCAGGCAGCTTTCAGGTAGAGTTTTTGGATCAGCTGGCGAATGTGGATGTTGAAGATATGGCGAAGAGTGGGAAAGTGAATGTAGCAGAAGAAACGGCCCAATAATCAACGATTTCAAGGCGGACCGAAAAATGCATGTGCTGATTTGATGCACATGCATTTTTTATTGGAAAACAGCTGGACCGTCTTTTAAAAACCTATAATTTCTAGAAGAGAAGACTAATTGATTTAATTAATATATGTTCTAAATAATTAATGTAGTGGTTAAAGTCTGCTTTTAAACATGAAACATATTATCGAACCCCTATTTGACGGGAATGGGAAAAATGTGTCGAAAACATACGGAATTAACATTTTGTATTTTCCGGAACTGTAGGAATGGGGCCATCGATGAACGGGAATCATATCGTGCGTTTCACTATAAAACGTTCATGAGACTGTTCCATCTAAGTACCTTTTTCGTATAATTATAATTATGCCAGGAAAATAGTTTTGAATGAAATGAGAAATACACATCCTTTTTCCCATTCTTATTATAAAGGCTTGTATCCATATATTGGACATGCTACAATCAATTCAAGACATATATTCCAAATTTATCCTATAATACTTTTTACAGAGCGAGTAAAGGTCCTATCCAGTTTTTGCGCATAACTGAATAGGACCTTTTTGTATAGAAAGGAGGAGATAGTGTGCTGGGGTGGCTTGAACAGTTGTTGCAATTGTTTGCTTTAACCGCCACCATCTTTACGACCATCACAATAGGAGTTAAAAATATAAAAGAAATCAAGAAAAAGCCAAAAAGAAAAAGACGTTTCCTGTAATGAAAACGCCGACATATTTCTATACTATACGTCTATTATAATCGAGTTCTCACTAAAAGATACCGTTATTTGCCGTTGCTTTATGACATTTTCGTGAAAAGGGTAAAGGCGGAATATATGTCATTTTTAATGAAGGAAGGGGAATGGCAGATGGGTAACGTTCATTTAATTCCGTACAAGGTACAAGCTTTAGTGAGGCAGACGATAGAAATACCACAAGGTGTGCAATTCATCGAAGCGCCGATGATTTGGGAACAAGGGGGCAGAGGTGACGGGGTGGTGGTAGCCGTCATCGATACAGGCTGTGATGTTCATCATCCGGATTTCAAATCTCAAATCATAGGCGGCTGTAATTTTACGACAGATTATGATGGAGATATCGATAATTTTTCGGATAACAATGGACATGGTACTCATGTATGCGGAACGATTGGAGCGATCGAAAATAATCAAGGTGTCATCGGGGTGGCACCGAAAGTAAAGCTTCTTGTCTTGAAAGTGTTAACGGGTACAGGAGCAGGCACGCTTGAAGCGGTAACGGCCGCAATCGAGTATGCCGTTTGCTGGCGCGGTCCAAATCAAGAGCAAGTTCGGATCATTTCCATGTCGCTTGGCAGCAGTGTCGATGACAAAAGGCTTCATAGAGCTGTTCAAAAAGCGGTCCGGCAAAATGTCCTTGTTGTTTGTGCGGCAGGGAATGCAGGGGACGGAGAACATGGAACAAACGAATATGAATATCCAGGTTCCTATCCAGAAGTAGTACAAGTCGGGTCAGTGAATTTACAAGGGGAAATTTCTCCTTTTAGCAACTCTAATCATGAAGTGGATTTGGTTGCACCAGGAGAAGACATCCTCTCGACCTATTTGAACGGAGAATATGCCAAGTTGTCAGGTACTTCGATGGCTACACCCCATGTGTCCGGCGCAGCAGCTCTTTTGCTCGGCCAATACGAAAAAACGACAGGAAAAAAGATGACGGAACCCGAGCTATATGACGCTTTGATCAAAAGAACGGTACCGGTTGAATACAATCGAAACGAGCAGGGGAATGGGATATTGAAGCTGTATTCTTCCAGCGCAAAGCACACGGTTGTTTAAGATAAAAAGAAGTTAGCTAATGAAATGGCTGACTTCTTTGTGTTTGTCATTACATTCACTACATTTTAGAACTTAATCTCCATATTATTAATTAAACTATGTTCTAAAAGAAAAATAAAAATTTTGATAATAAGTCGACAAGAGGAGATTTTAACCATGTAACAGACAAAAACAAGCCGGGCATATTAACCATGTAGGCCATCCTACAATGACTTCAGCATGGAGGGTTTTATCATGACAAAACGTAACCGTAAAACAAAAGCCGGGGCGCAAAGTCCAAAAGCCATTACTGAATTTGCAAGCGAGTTTGCTGCCAACCCGGCAAGCAAACAAGCGAAACAAACGGAAAAATCTCGCCCTCATCAAGGGTAAAAGCGACTTGTCATTGTTATCAGCGTGTCTCGAAAAAAGACCTTTTTCGAGGCACGCTGCATGCAAAAACATCGGGAAGACTTTTTATCAGCCGGATTTCAAACTATATATTTCGATTACAAAAGAGTAGGCCGGTTTAATTGGACAGGCACGCCCGTACTTATATTGGGGTGAGAAATACATGCTCCTTATTCCATTATGTTTTTTGTTGTTTGCAATCATATCGTTCCACATATTGGGAAGAGGGATACAAAAACATTTTCATCAAACTTATACGAAAACCCGCTGGTATTAAATGAATAAGAGGATGGCTCAAAGGGTAGTTTTCCCTTATGCGCCATCCTCTTTGTCATAATAGATTCATATGTTCATTATTTGGAGCCTTTTTCTTTTTCTTGATTGCAGCAATTACATTGACCGTATAAAGTAGACACCTTTTCTGTTTCGAATTGATCGATTGTTTCGCTGCAGTTTTGGCAAATGATAGTTCCCATTAGTAAGGCTCCCTTCTTTTTAAATGTAAAAGATTCACAATTTTTAAAATGTAAGTGCTTTTTTATTCTTTAACACTATAATAGTATGTCACAATATAGATTCATATTATAATTATTTGGAGCCCTTTTCTTTTTCTTTGTCACAGCAAGTGCATTGCCCATATAAAGTAGACACCTTTTCATGTTCAAATTGATCGATTGTTTTGCTGCAGTTTTGGCAAATGATAGTTCCCATTAGTAAGGCTCCCTTCTTTTTGAATGTAGAAGATTCATAATTTTTAAGGTGTAAACGTTTTTTTTAAATCTTTAACACTATAATAGTATGTCACAATTGGATTGTCAAACATAATTTGTATGTCACATTTGTGAGGAAAATGTCGAGAGGTTCTTGTAACTAAAGTGTAACTGACATGCTATAATCATCCTTATTAGAAAAACTATCTTAATGGATTTCATCAACTGGCTACAATGTATTGGGAGAAAAGAGTGAAAACTATTTTATTAAGGAGGATTTATGCATGTGGGTAATCACTGTTCATGAAAAGGAACGTATTCAAATGTTTGAATTTGATACGGAGACGGAAGCGAGAGAAGCTTTCAAGGGAATCAAGGGTTCTAAGATTCTTTCAGAAGTGGTTTACTTTAATGATCCTTGTTTTACTGCAGCAGGTATTTAAGTTGCTATCTTTATGAAATAAAAAGAATAATCATTAACAATAACAAGAAGTCTTCCATCACTATGGAAGACTTCTTGTTATTGTTGCAGTTCTTCAGCTGTTTTTTGCTTTTTTAAAGATAGCTTACTTTCAGAGACCAAAATCCCTGCCAGAATGAATAATAGGCCAGTTATTAATCGAACTGTAATATGTTCGTCCAGAAGTAATGCTCCCCATATGAGGGCACTGGCTGGAATTAAGTATGTGACCATTTCGGCCGTTTCAGGTTTTCCGTGTTTAATTAAGTAATAGAATAAGATGTTGGCAATTCCGGAACCAAATACCCCAATACCGATTAAAGAACGTAAAATCTCTTTATTCGCAAGAGGTAAAACAGATACCTCTTCAAACAAAAAGGCCATGATGCCGCTCCCCATCATTCCACCTAATAATGTTCCAAGCGCAATGTGATACACAGATAAATCACCTAAACCATGTTTTGAGATTTGTGAAGCAAACGCATAGCTGATGGCTGCCAGCATCATCGCTCCGAAAGCTTGGAGATTCCCTTCCATCATAGAACCTGTATCAACGTTCAACAGGATAATCAAACCAATGAATGCAACTAAAATGCCGATCCATTGCTGCTTTGTCGTTGCGGCTTTAAAGAAAATCAGTCCCACTAAAATGGTCCAAATGGGGGTAGTCGCATTCAAAATGGAGGCAAGACCTGAGGAAATCTGCTGTTCGCTGTAAGCGATGAACATCCAAGGGATGGCCGTATTGAACAGACTGACGGCTATCATCGATTTTAACGGGAATTTTCCAGCTTTGAATGGAATTTTCAATATCATCATTATGATAATAATCGTCACCAGGCCAAATAGACAGCGGAAAAAAGTGATGGTCCATGGTTCAAATGCATTCAGTAACACTTTAATGAAATAAAAGGATCCACCCCAAATAAGACTTAAAATCATTAAAACAGCCCAATACATTGGTGTCATGAAAATTTCCCCCATTCCCATTATTTGTTTTCATTATGGATTTGAAATGGTATGATGTACACAACCAATTGGATGATAATAAAAACCAACCAATTTGAAAGGTGGAAAAGGATGATTAGTTTGGATTGGCAACCGGCCAAAAATAGCGATGTTCCCATCTATAAACAAATCGTCGATTGGATTAAAGGGAAAATCGGAAACGGGGAGTGGCCGATCGGCAGTAAATTACCGACAGAAAGGGCGCTGGCCGCAGCGCTCCAGGTAAACCGAAGCACAATCGGAACAGCATATGACGAACTGAAAGCAGAAGGGTTAATTGAAGCCAAGATGGGGAGCGGCACAAGAGTCGTGAACAATACGTGGTCACTTATGTCGAATGAGGCCCCTCCAGATTGGGATGAGTATGTTAAGACGGGAATTTATCGTCCTAACTTTTCCATGATGCAGGCCATCAATCAAGCAGAATCGAAAGCGGATTTTATTCGTCTTAGCCTGGGAGGGCCGCCCCCTGAACTATTTTCAGCGAAAACGATAGAAACCATTCTTACGCGTATCCCTGCTAAAATACGTTCAATCGGTTATGAGGAGCCGAAGGGACTATTGCCGCTAAGAGAACAAATCAGCATTCATTTAGGAAAAAGGGGAATCAATGTGTCACCAGGGAGTATCCTGATTGTATCGGGTGCTCTCCAAGCGCTGCAGCTCATCTCTATCGGGTTGTTGAAAAAAGGATCGACGATTTTATTGGAAAATCCTTCTTACTTACAATCACTGCCCATTTTTCAGTCGGCAGGTATGAAGATGGCGGCCATTCCTCTTGATGAAGAAGGTGTGAAACCTTCCAGCATCGAAGCGATAGCTACCCCCTCCCTGCTTTATACGATTCCTTGCTTCCATAACCCAACAAGTATTACGATGTCAGCGAAGAGAAGGAAAGAGTTGCTGAATATATGTGAACAAAAGCGCCTTCCTATTGTAGAAGATGATATTTACCGTGATGTTTGGCTTGATGAAGAGGCACCGCTTCCTTTGAAAGCAATGGACAAAAATGGTCTTGTTCTTTATTTAAACAGCATGTCCAAAAGTTTCGGAGCCGGTTTGCGTATCGGATGGATCGCGGGTCCTGAATCGGTGATCAACCGATTGGCCGATCTGAAAATGCAAATCGATTATGGAACGAGCTCTCTTTCGCAATGGGCAGTGGCTGAGCTGTTGGAAAGCGGCTTGTATGAAGAACATTTGCAAAAGATGAGGGAATCGTTAAAAATTAGAAGAGATGCCGCACTAAAAGCGTTACAGCAATATATGCCTCATCTAGGGACGTGGAGAAAACCGACAGGAGGGTTTTTCATTTGGGTCAAGCTTCATCAAACCATTCCTTTGTCCATGCTGTTTGAAGAGGCGTTCAAACAGCATTTATTAATCAACCCGGGCAGCCTGTATAATCAGGCGGATTCCACTCATATCCGTCTCTCATACGGATATGAATCACCGGAAAACTTACGAAGCGGCATTAAAAAACTGGCTCGCATTATTGAACAGTGCGGGAGAAAATAGGCGCTGTAGAATATCAATTATTTTCATAAAAGGTAGATGGATTATGAAACAAATCATGGATAGCATCCGCAACAATCACCACATGCTCTTTACTGATGCACCATCGGAACTGAATGAAAATGTCCAACGGTATGCTGCCTATTATAGGCTTCCAATTAAACAAGTTTTATACCGTTATGGATACGAACGAGTCGGGGATGAGAGGTTGTTCGTTCAATCTTTTCGCCCAGAAGATGTCAAAGGCCATATCCTCCTTCTGCATGGCTATTACGATCATGCAGGAGTGTTAAATGAAACGATTCGTTATTTCGTTGACAAAGGATTTCATGTGTGGACCATCGATTTTCCCGGTCACGGGTTGTCGACAGGGGAGAGGGCGTCCATTTTGGAATTCTCCTACTATGCAGAAAGCGTAAAGGAAATCGTGCGGAGACATTTGGCCAAAACGGATTCTCCTGTCTATTTCATTGCCCACAGTACAGGGGCGGCAGCGGCGATGCATTATCTTTTGTATGATAAAGAAGCTTCCGTCATACAAAAAGCGGTGTTCATTTGTCCTCTTGTTCGTTCTTATCGTTGGAATGCATCGACCATCGGTATCAAATTGCTTAAGCCGCTTGTTTCCGAATTGAAGAGAGTCGTTCGAACAAATTCATCGAATGAAGCGTTTTTAAGATTTATAAAAAACGATCCCTTACAGCATGATAAAGTCCCGCTTAGTTGGGCCGAAGCATTAATGAGATGGAATGATGATATAAAAAAAGCCACTCCGAGCGGGGCAGATGTGTTCATCATTCAAGGAAAAGATGACACAACCGTGGATTGGCAGCATAATGTTGTATTTCTGCTGAAAAAGTTTCCATTTGCATCTGTTCGTCTTGTAGAAGAAGGAAAACATCATTTGTTGAACGAACGTGATGAAATTAGACAAGATGTCTTTACGTTGATTCATGATTATTTAACAAAGAAGAAGGAGGATGACCGAAAGTGCCCGTCGTGAAACTCCAGTAAAATCAAGGATTCTGTGATTGGGCCTTTCAGGAAAATATGATTTCTACAGTCTTGGGGGACAGCCGTTTTCTCTTTATCCTCTAAAAGGCTTGGTGAGCATATAGCCTGTATAAAAAAAGACTTCCCTGGCCAGAAAAGGCAGCTTTGTTTTCCAGCTTTGATAGGCAGATGTGCCGGTAGGAGAAGGGTAAGCAGCCATTCCGAAGTCGTGTGCCATGACCATGGCCCGCTTCATATGAAGGGGGTCACTTACGATGGTGTATGTACGAAGCTGCTGTTTTTCTCCTATCTCCTTCGCTTGCTGCAAATTTTCTTCGGTGATGGCAGAATGTGTTTCAATGAACATGTCTTCTTGATGGACTCCCTTTGAAAGTGCATATTGTTTTCCTGCCTCTGATTCTGCCAATGTATCTTCTTCTGATTTTCCACCTGTAAAAATGATTTTTTCAACCATTCCTTTACGATAGAGCAGAACGGCATGATTGATCCGCTCTTTTAAAACCGGAGAGGGCTTGTCATTTATGACGGCCGCACCAAGAACAACGGCAGCATCCGTTTTCACCTGTTCATTTTGGAAGCTGACAGAAATAATGCTCCCGGCTGTATATAAAAATGTCCCTATTAAAACGAAGAGAAAGATGAGAATCCATTTTCGTTTCTTCATATTTAAGCTCCTTTCTTTTTGACTTCATAGAGAAAGTATTGTTTCATTTTCAAGAGTTATTAACATGTATCCATTTCGAGAGGAGAAAACGCTTTATTTGTCGAAATATCAGGAGATGAATGATTTTCAATCGACAAAAGGGGAGAACAACGATGAAAAGAATTGCTGTATTAGGAGCGGGAGTGATGGGTCACGGCATCGCCCAACTATATGCACAAGAAGGTTATGATGTTCGTCTATATGATGTAGCGGAACAAGGCCTGGAAAAAGCAAAAGAATTGATCGAAAATAGCATGGCCTTGTTTGTGAGAGAAGGACTGATCACGCAAGAGACAAGAGAACAGGCTTTACGAAACCTTTCCTATACAACCAGTCTAGCAGAAGCCGTCACAGATGTTGGAATGGTGATTGAAGTAGTGCCTGAAGTCATTGAATTGAAATGGGATATTTTCCGTCAAATTGAAGAGATAGTGGAGAAAGAAGTCATCATTGCATCGAATACATCCGCTTTTCCGCTATCGACACTGCGTCAGCATGCGCAGCATCCAGAACGTTTTGTCATTACCCACTTTTTTAATCCGGCACAGCTTGTTCCGCTTGTTGAAATTATTCAGGATGCCAAAACCGCTTCAACAGTGGTGGAAGCAACAAAGCAATACATAGAGTCTATCAAAAAATCACCGATCGTGCTGCAAAAAGAAGTACCGGGTTTTGTGGCGAACCGTCTGCAAGCTGCAGTAGCAAGGGAAGTGTACTGGCTTCTTGAGAACGGTGTGGCGTCTCCGGAAGATATAGATACTGCCATGAAAGATGGATTAGGATTCCGCTGGGCATTTATCGGTCCGCTAAAAACCAATGACTTTGGAGGCTTAGACACATTAAAACGTGTCTTTGATCATCTGTTTCCACTGCTATCCAACGCGGACTCCACTCCGTCATTTTTAGGCAAACTGGTTGAAGAAGGGAAGCTCGGAGTAAAAACGGGAGAAGGTTTTTATTCATATGATGACCAATCCGTCCAACAGCAAATTCAGGAGCGGGATGAAAATTTTATCCGCTTGTTAAAACAACGAAATCAATAGGAACGAAACAGAGAGTGGGATTTTTCTCTTTTTTCGTCATTACACAAATTCTTAGTATGTATTGCTATAAAAAACACCCTGTTTCATCATCGAAACGGGGTGTTTAAGGGTATAGTATATTATGGGTATTTTATTGGTCGTCTCATAAGTTAAATGAAAACACCCCGCTCTGTCGTAACTCAAAGTGTCTCAAAACCCGCACTCGCAGGTGGGCGTTCGCACAACCGCTTTTAACGTCCCTAAATCCAAGGGCATGTTATCGGCAGTTGAATATTGGACTCCCTTATTTATCACATCGGTTTGAGACAACAGCGAGCATACGAGCATCGCAGGTATGTACGGCATGTCTTCACCATCCGTAAAGTTTACTTAGAGTGAAGAGCTATTGTATATATCGCTTGTATAATTATCATATCGAAAGCAAAGCCATTTGGCAAGAGGCGGAAAATTCCATTTTAAGGAATTTGATGATTGTCTAATCCATAACAACATCAGCCTGTTAAAGCTGGAAAATAAGCTCTAACAGGCCTTGTCATGAAGCTGGATTACTTTGTTTCACGATGAATGGTATGTTTCTTTAAACGAGGGCAATACTTTTTTAGTTCAATTCGGTCAGGGTTGTTTCGTTTATTTTTTGTTGTGATATAATTGCGATCACCTGATTCTGTGCATTGCAAAGTAATATTTACGCGCATATGTAGGTCTCCTCTCAAATCGTAATTGTTACGATTTGATTGTATGTTAGATTAAATGGGAAGTCAATAGGGAATAAAATTATAAGAAAACTCCAACTCTTTTTCGTTTCACACTTTTCACACATTTTCATGATATATTTGGTAAATGTGGAGAAAATACATAACTTAATTATGATTGAAAGGAGCTTAATATATGAAAAAAATGATAGCACTCATTACCGTCTTTTTCTTCATCCTAACTAACCAGGCATTTGCCCATACTGCTTTGGAAACTTCTATACCAAAAGATGGAGACATTATTCAAGAATCAATGCAGGAAATCGTATTGACATATGCAACAAAAATTGAAAATGGAAGCACGTTTGAACTAAAGAATTCCACAAATGAAGTTGTTGATGTAAATATCACCATCGAAAACGACGTCCTAAAAGGGGTAACAGCTGAACCTCTTCCAAATGACCAGTATACATTGGATTGGAACATTATCGGAGCAGACGGCCATCCGATTAAAGGATCAATCGCATTTCAAGTTGATGTGTCTGATCAAGCAGCTGAAGAGCCTGCAAAGGAAGAAATGAAACAAGCGAAAGAAAGCAACGTGGATCAAGCGCCGGCGACGGAGGAAAATGAAGTCGTTGAAGAACAAACAGCAGATGAATCAACATCATCCTTTCCAATCGTTCTTGTTGCGATTTTAGCGGCCATTGCCATTGGCAGCCTCTTCTTTTTACGAAAAAGAAAGGGTTAAATACAATGTTTTATGCCACAGTGGTTAGCGAAGCACTTTTATATTTTTTCTTTTCGATTTTAATGGGTTATTTCATTTTGCAAACAAGGCCGGTACAGCAGCGGCCGGACATTTCGATGCCGCCTGCTTTTTTGTATCTGGCAATCGTCGGGATTCCGGTTTTGTCCTTTTTTCCGATTTTGCGCATTGCTCTATTTTTAAGTGAACAAATAGGGTTTTCGTCCACGCTGGGATCTGTTTTGGGGACATTTGAAATCGGGCAAGCTTGGCTGCTGACAGCTTTGCTCACTCTTTTGCTGCTCATGTTTACATTCATTGCTGTCAAGCAAAATAGAACGAAATTATTTTACATCTCTATTATTTGTATGATATGTCTAGTTCTTGCGGTCGGATGGTCGAGTCATGCAAGCTCACTTTCATTTTGGAAAGGGTTTGTCGGGCACACGCTTCACTTTTTAGCGGTTATCATTTGGACCGGCATTTTATTGAATGTTGCCTTTTTTGCGAAAGACTCTACAAACTGGGCGGCATTTCTGAAATGGTTTACCCCGCTTGCCGTTGGATGTGTCATCATTCTGTCGATTTCAGGATTTATCATTATGGACACGATTGTTCCATACGAGCAATACGCGGACATATGGCTTGTGTCTTATGGGCAAACCTTGCTGTTTAAACATTTATTTTTCATACCGATTCTGCTCTTTGCCGTCATGAATGGCATATTGGCCAAAAAAGCGGTGAGAGAAGGGGAAGGATTCAAGCCATTGCCATGGCTAAAAGCAGAGGCTTTACTGTTACTGATTATTTTTGCACTAACAGGCTTGTTGGGACAGCAGTCTCCGCCGCATGACTTGGAAACAGCGTTAAGAATGGAAGGAGCCTCTCCAATTTTTGATGGCCTCTACAGCGGGACGATTCCCACGGACATGAACGTTGAGTTGGATGGAAATGCACTATCTCTCGCCTTTGGAATGACGGCAGTCGTCTTCGCATGTTTGATGATGGTGTTCTTTTTAAAAAGAGCTTCAGCGGCCGCGGCCTTTCTATTTAGTCTCTTATTAGTGGTGGCTTGCTACGCGAGTCTCATGTATAGTGTGCAGTAAAGAGTATTTTGGCTTTCTATAATAAGCTTCCCGCGTTTTTAACAATGTTCTTGATTTTTTATCCTATCTATGATTTTCTGTTCTTTTATATTGTATAAGCGGCTGGCAAGAACCCGTAAGGGAGCTTGCCAGCCGCTTATGCGTAAATCTGTTTTTTATCCCATGTCGAATGATTTATGTGGATTTATATAGTAGAATACATAAGTGGACTAATTGGACAACGAGAGAGAGAGAAAGAAAGGATTGTTTTTATGGCATTCGATTTAAACGCATTATCATTACCGGAGGAAATTAAATCATTACTTTCAAATAGAGCGGGCGCTCAGCTGTCTGCTGCAGATGAAATGCTAATTGGAAAAGGCGGCTATAAGGCAGCTGAGGAAGAGGTTTTGACCGATGCGGTCATCGCATTGGCTCTAGGGAAAAATGTCTTGCTGAAAGGCCCGACCGGTTCGGGGAAAACGAAATTGGCAGAGACATTGTCGGCGATTTTTCAGCAGCCGATGCATTCCATCAACTGTTCCGTGGACTTGGATACAGAAGCCCTGCTCGGTTTTAAAACGATTGGTGAACGTGATGGAAACACGACCATTGAATTTGTCGCAGGTCCTGTCGTTCAAGCGATGAAAAAGGGCCATCTCCTATATATTGATGAAATCAACATGGCAAAACCTGAGACACTTCCGGTTCTTAACGGGGTGCTCGATTATCGCAAAATGATTACGAACCCATTTACAGGAGAAGTGGTGAAAGCTTCCGCCGGATTTGGCGTCGTCGCAGCCATCAACGAAGGATATGTCGGAACCGTCCCGTTAAACGAAGCGCTGAAAAACCGATTTGTCGTCATTGAAGTTCCGTATATTCAAGGGGAAAGTTTAAAAAGCGTATTAACTTCCCAATCACAATTGAAAGACGAGGCGTTAATAGAGAAATTTGTGAATCTTTCTTCTGACTTGATTATTCAAGTACAAAACGGGCAAATTTCGGAGGAGGCGGCATCGATCCGTGCTCTTATTGATACGTGCGACCTGGCTGTTTACTTGCCGCCAATGCGTGCAATCCAGCGCGGAATTATTGAAAAGCTAGAAGATGAAAGGGAAAAGGCAGCCATTCGAAACATTGCGGAAACGCTGTTTGAGTGAGGTTGTAAACAATGAGATTTATTAAATTTAACGATAAAAATATCGACTCCTTTTTATTTATGGAGCTTGCCGATTTGGCTAAAACGCTGACAAAGCAAGATGAAATCCAGGTGGAGTATGCCTTTAAATCGTACTATGATCCCTTTGCAGGCAAAGTATTTGTGAGCCATTTTTGGGATAACCGGCCCGCACATGAAATGATCGCCGGTTTGAAGACAGATGTGTTTCTTCGCAGCATCGGGAGTTATCGGCATACTCATTTTAAAGAAATCGGCTCTTTTTTAAAGCAGGCAGGAAAGCTGTCTGTATCAAGCTTTGCCAAACAGCTTCTGATGGTGTGTGAAGATTTGCGTCTTGAAGAGCTTTGCAAACGAGAGCGTCCAGGTACGAAAAAAGCGTTTGCCTTGCGGAGAGATGTGTACCGGAAATATTTTCACGATCAGTTGAATGTGAACCTTGTCAAAAGTGTTCAGACCGATGCCTTTTTTAACGGTTTGTACCTTTTGTTGACAACCGATAATCCGTTTGAGGAAATTCCATCGATTTCTGATCCGATTGACCGGGTCTTGCCATATGTACGCAATCAATTGACAAAGGTGTATGAAGCGAAAGCGACACAGGATTTGACGAAAATGGTCATGGAGATTGCAGATGTGTTAGATGAAGTGCTGGAACGTGATATGCTCAATATGTATTTTCATTTGCCCGAACTTGATTATGATGAGTGGGAAGAGGGGCTGACGTTTGATGACCTTAAGCGTCAAGCGAAGCTTGAGAATGATGATTCGCTCGGAAAAATCCAGAAAGGCGATGAAGACATTCATGAAAATGATATGCCAACGCATCACCGTGAAACGAGCAGAGCCACCAAGAGCTTTTTACAATTTGATATTGAGCACGGCTCCAAAACCGATTTAATGGGTGAAGGCGGACGTGAAGGAGAAGACGGTGACCAGGCTCTTGGAATGGTCCAAGGAGCTGCAAGGAAAAGTAAACAAAATGACTATTCTCACATGGAAGCGATGGAAAGCAACCGTGATGAGGAACAGGGCGGGGGCGAGAGCGAGTTCGGGAAAGACAATAAATATGCCTACCCTGTTTTTCAAACACCGGACGTGCCGGGTCCTGAGCATGTTCGCGGTTATGAAGAAAATAAAAAAGCGATCGCTCCATATCAAAAGAAATTGAAACAAATGATTGAAAAAACGTTAGAACATAAAAAGACCTTGCCGCGAACAGACTTGCATTTCGGCCGTTTGAATAAAAAACTTCTTCGTCTTTTTACGGATGAAAATCCAAGGCTGTTTTTTAAAAAGCACCAGCCATCTATTGAAATTGATGCTGTCTTTTCGCTGCTTGTCGATTGTTCCGGCTCGATGTTCGATAAAATGGATGAAACGAAATTAGGGATCACGTTATTCCATGAAGCGTTATCTTCTGTACGTGTCCCGCATGAAGTCGTCGGCTTTTGGGAAGATACGAACGAGGCAACAGAAACAAAGCAGCCGAACTACTTTAAGACGGTCATTGATTTTACGTCTTCTTTAAAACGAAAAAGCGGTCCTGAAATTATGCAGCTTGAACCGGAAGAAGACAATCGGGATGGGTATGCGATCCGTCATATGACGAATCGATTGCTGAAGCGTTCGGAAACCCAAAAATTTTTACTCGTCTTTTCCGACGGAGAGCCCGCTGCAATGGATTATGAACAAAATGGGATCATCGATACGCATGAAGCGGTATTAGATGCGAGAAAAAAAGGGATTGAAGTCATCAATGTCTTTTTATCCAACGGTTATATTGATGAGGGCCAGCAAAAAACGATTCAAAATATTTACGGAAAATACAGCATTCTTGTCCCCAATGTGGATGAACTGCCGGATGTATTATTCCCGCTATTAAGGAAGTTGCTTCAAAAGAGTATTTAGCGAAAATGGCCGGCTTTTTTATGTTCCTTTGTATTGGCTATCTTGCTTCCTTATATGTCAATATAAGGATGGACAGAAACTACACAAAATCGAATGAATGAAGGCTGAGATAACAAAACTAACAAGGAACCAACGAAGGAGAGATGATATATGGCACAAGAGCTTCTGCAGGAAGAAACAACACAGGAAAAAGAACCGAAAAAAGTGAAGGCAGCGCAAGTTGGCGACACGATTCAGTTTAAACAAGGAGAACGAAAAGGCGAAAAAGCGAAAGTCATCGTTGTCCGTGAAAACTCGGTTATCGTTGAAGTTGGAAAAAATCCCAATACGGGTGAACCAATCCGTACTGTAGTCAATCACAAAAATTATAAAAGAGTAAAATGAAAAGGCGTGGGATATCCCACGCTCTTTTATTTAGCAATGAATTCTTGAGTCCAATAGCCTTCACTTGTTGTATGGCCTACTCCGATGTGAGTAAAGCTGCCGTTTAAAATGTTGGCACGGTGGCCGGGACTGTTCATCCAATCAGTTACCACTTGCTGGGCGGATTGCTGCCCTTTTGCAATATTTTCACCAGCAGTTCTATAAGAGATGCCAAATGTTTTCATCATATCAAAAGGAGAACCGTAAGTCGGACTTGTATGAGAAAAATAGTTATTCTCTAGCATATCTTGCGCTTTCTCTTGAGCCATATTTGCTAATGTCGTATCTATTTGCAAATCAGGGGCTCCATTTTTTCGGCGCTGTTCGTTTGTAAGCTGAACGACTTGCTGGATCATCCCATCACCTGCAAATGTGGATGGCGTTTGTTTAGGAGGTGAAGGCTGAGCCGTTTCTGGTGTTGGCGGTGCTGCAGGAGAAGGAGCTGCTTGATTGAAATCGGCATTTCTATCCAACATGCCGGTATTTTGATCGAAATTTGGAGTTCTATCCATCCGATTATTATCTGGAACATTAGTGAAACCCCTTTGAGGCCGATAATAATTCTGATTTCCGTAATAACCGACTGGTTCTCCTGTTATGCCATTATTTACACGATTATTTTCTGTTCGATAAGCAACAGGTTCTCCGGTAATGTAGCCATTCTTCGTATTGATAACCTTTTTCGTATCAGGTGTTTGTGTCATTTGATTTTCGTTCGCTGCATTGTTACATCCGCTTATGACAGATAAAGCAAGAGCGAAAGTCATCGCTGTTTTCGCCATATATGAATTCTTCATTATTTTTACCCCTTTATATTTTCTGTAGTTGTCATCTTTCGACAATTATAGTGTTCCTTTTAATCAATAAGGCACCCTTGGAAAATTGCACATACTATGTCACTTTCTTTTGTGATGGAGTTTGGTATTAAGACTTTCAAAAAGATTTTCCACATAAATGGCGCTGGATTGGAGCAGGTTAATTTTGGTTGCCATTTTATTTCTCAAGGAGGAAACGCGGATGCAAAACGCACAACGAGTGTTAGAGCAGGCGAAACAAGCGCTTCAACAGGCGCTGCAAAACCCGCAGCTGGCACAGGAACAACTGCAGCAAGTAGCTCAAAATCTCCAAGATTGTATCGGTATGACACAAGGAGATAAGGCTATCATGCTTCAAAATGCCTATAATGCTGTACATAATGCGTGCAATGCGGCGAAGCAGCCCGAGAATATTCAAGCTGTCCATAGTTCTTATGAAGAAGCTGTCCGCGCTTGTGAACAGGCGGAAGGCCGTATAAATATGTAAGAAAAAAGCCCAGCCAATAAGCTGGGCTTTTTTCTATTCCCTCGCTATACTTAAAGTAAAAGAAGAATTTCTAAAGGGGAGAACGAGGAAAAATGAAATTAATAAGCGCTTGTTTGACAGGCTGTGAATGCCGATATGACGGTAAATCCAATACAGTACAGAGCTTTGTGGAAATGGTAGAGCAAGGGGAAGCTGTCTTCATTTGCCCTGAACAAATCGGCGGTTTATCCACTCCGCGGCCTCCTGCTGAAATTGTAGGGGGAGACGGAGAGGATGTATTGGACGGAAAAGCGAAAGTAATCACAAACACAGGAGAAGATGTGACAAGCAAGTTTATAAAAGGAGCCTATGAGGCATTGCGAGCAGCAAAGCTTGCCGGGATAAAAGAAGCGATTTTGAAAGAGTCCAGTCCATCATGCGGATCGGCGAAAATATATGATGGAACTTTTTCGGCCTGTAAAGTGACGGGGAATGGAGTGACTGCTGCATTGTTGAAGCGGAACGGAATTCATGTATCGTCAGAGGAAACGTATAAGCTAACCTCTTCATCATAAAATATGCCTGCTTCCACTATCCGTTCATCAAAACTTGTTTCAAAAACCACGCATAAAGAGCACGAATTTTCGGAGGAACTGGCTGATGGCGGGGAACGAAATGAAGCAATTCAATATCAGCGAAGAAAATAAGGAGGCTTTCCTAAATTTTCAATCAGTCATCAAAAGTACAATCCGTTAAAAAGTTATAGAGGTTTGCAAGTTTTCCATAACAGAGCTTTTCATAATGATGGATAAAATCGGATACGCTAATCATATACATCATAATGAGGTGAGATGAATGGATGCGAACTATTTAGATGGCGATGTTTTAGGAGCGGCATTGACCTTCATCAATGATGATGGACAAGAGATGAGATATTCCGTGCATGATATGTATGAAATAAACGGGAAAAAATATGCAATTTTAACGGGGCCTGAGCATGATACGGTCATGGAGTTAAGGGGAGACGGTCATGAACATTATTTTGTCCATGTTCATCAGCATGAAGCCGATCATCTTTTACAGTCATATCGACAGTATTATAGATGAATCAAAAGAGGATGTTTCCTTTATGGGAATATCCTCTTTTTCGTTCATTGAGTAAAGTGTATACTGAAAAAAATGGAAAAGGGAGAGAGAACAATGAGTATCGTGTATAAAATCAATCAAAGGATTGCACCTGAACAATTGGCAGAGGTGTTCCAAAACTCCGGAATACGACGCCCTGTAGATGATTTGCCCCGTCTGGAGCAAATGCTGGAGAAAGCGGATTTGCTTGTAACAGCATGGGATGGCGATAAAGTGGTTGGAGTTGCCAGGGCATTGACGGATTCTGTGTACTGCTGTTATTTATCGGATTTAGCCGTAGACAAGAGTTATCAAAAACAAGGAATTGGTAAAGAGTTGACAGCGTTCATTCAACGTGAAATCGGCGATGCGGTAACACTCATTTTAATTTCTGCTGAAGGAGCGATGAGTTATTATCCTCGCATCGGCTTGGAAAAATGTGAGCGGGCATTTATCGTTCCGAGAAAGCAATGATTTTTCAGTTGCACGTGGTGTAAGGAAAATGATTCTTTTAATCGGATGAAACGAGCTGGATAATATGAGGGTATAAATGGGAAAAAGAGGATTTATAACGAATCAATTTAAAATATTCTAAATATTTTAAATTTTATGTTGACTATATAAAAATAGAAAAATATAATTAATTATGAAAAATATCCCAAAACAGGTCTGAAGATTCATTTTGAAGAATGAGATTACTTGTTAAATAATTAAGAAGAAAACACCCACAAGAACGTTTGGTTAAAATGAAGTGGGAAGACAACCTCTTCCCATGGTCTCATTAAAGCCGGGCAAACATGAACACGATTTAAGAATGTTTAAGCGAACATTCTATTTGGTGATGCATGATTTTGCTCGGCTTTTTTTATACGTATTAAACTATGTGAAAATAGTTTTGATAATTGTAAGGGAGCGGCTAAAAGAAGGATGGAGAATTAAAAGCTCTATATTTAATTAAGTATATAGTAGAAAACAAAAGTAACGTGCTCATATAACCGTAGAGGTGGTGATGAATAGGGAGAAAAGGTGAAGGGGGTTCTTGTAAAAGCAGGTGGTGATGGGAACATCATATGACTTCTACATATTTAACGTGAAATCATGGGGCTCAAAGAAGGAGGGTCACTCACGTAAAGGTGGATGGCCGAAAAAAGAAAAAGATAGAATGGGTTTTGTTTGAAAAAGCATGGTCAAAAAGTGAAAAGAGGGATGAGAATGAGAAAATGGATGAGTATCTTTATGGCAATTGTGGTGGTCATAATGCTGACGGCATGTGGAAGCAAAGAAACAGCCAGCGGAGGGGAATCCAAAGAAGGAACGAAAGGTGATAATGTACTAGCCCGCATTCAAGAAGAAAAAGCCATCAATATCGGGATTGAAGGGGTATATCCTCCGTTTAACTATCATGATGAAGAAGATAAATTAGTAGGTTTTGATGTTGATATCGCAAACGAGCTTGCATCGAGAATGGGAGTCAAGCCGAACTTCGTCGAAACACCATGGGATACGATTATCGGCGGATTGCTTTCTAAAAAATATGACATTATCCTTTCTAGCATGGCCATTACGCCTGAACGCCAGCAAAAAGTAGATTTTACAGATCCGTATTTTCATACAGGAGCACAAGTATTTGTGAACGAAGGGTATGACGGAATAAAAGATCCCGAAAAAGATATAAAAGGGAAAAAAATAGCCGTAGCGATCGGTACGACGTTTGAAGCGAAAGCGACAGAGCTTGGTGCTCAAGTGTCAAACTATAAGAGTGATTTGCTCACGTTCCAGGACCTTGCGGCAAACCGGGTGGAAGGTGTTATTACAGATAAAGCGGTAGGGGCTCGTATCATTAAAGAAAATGGATATCCATTTAAGCCGGTTGGAGATGTCCTTTTTGAAGAAGCGGCGGGAATTTCTCTTAATAAAGGCGAAGATGAGCTGAGAGAAGAAATCAACAAACATTTAAAAGAAATGAAAGAGGACGGCACATACAAAGAAATCAGTATGAAATGGTTTGGTGAAGACATTCGTTAAGAGGTGATACGATGCTGGATTTTTCCTTAGTTACTGATTTTGTTCCTTTTATGTTAAAGGCGACAATCGTCACGCTCGAACTTTCTGTCGTCTCCATTATTGTCGGGTTGGTGTTAGGATTATTTATCGCACTAATGAAAATTTCCAATATTAAACCGCTCGAATGGATGGCGGACTTTTATATTTGGATCATACGCGGAACGCCGATGCTAGTTCAATTATTTCTTGTGTATTTTGGATTGCCGCAATTCGGCATTGAACTGTCGCCGTTTGTTTCTTCTGTCATTGCTCTTGGAATGAATGCCGCTGCATATATTGCAGAAATTTACCGCGGCGGCATCATGTCCATTCCGAAAGGGCAGATTGAAGCTGCCCAATCATTAGGAATGCGTTATACAGGCATCATGAAATTAATTGTACTGCCGCAGGCGTTTCGAGTAAGCGTTCCGGCCCTTGGAAATCAGGCTGTCATGATGTTAAAGGATTCATCTTTGGCATCTCTGGTGACGGTTTCCGAGTTAATGATGGTCTCGCAGCGTTATGCTTCGACAAACTATGCTTTCATTGAATTTTACATCGCGGCAGCTGTGCTGTACCTGTTCTTAACAACGATCTTTACGTTTATCCTAAATAAAATCGAACTTCGTTTATCTGTAAGCGAGCAGTAGGAGGTGGCTGTGATGGAAGTTCAAGCCATTAAAGCAGAAAAGGCAGAGACCATTATTCAAATTGAAAATCTTCACAAAAGCTTCGACAAATTAGAAGTGTTAAAAGGAATCGATTTGACGGTCAACAAAGGAGAGGTAGTGGCCCTGATCGGTGCCAGCGGTTCAGGGAAAAGTACGCTGCTTCGCTGTTTGAATCGCCTTGAAACGATATCGGACGGAAAAGTTATCATTGATCAAATTGTGATGGATGATTCGGTCAAAAACATCAGTAAAATCAGGCAAGAGGTAGGCATGGTGTTTCAACAGTTCAATTTATTCCCCCATATGACCGTATTGCAAAACGTGATGGTCGCTCCGATTCAAGTATTGAAAAGGAAGAAGGAAGAAGTGGAACAAGAAGCGATTGCCTTACTGGAAAAAGTCGGCCTTGCTGATAAAAAAGATGTTTACCCGAAGAAGCTGTCAGGCGGTCAGCAACAGCGTGTAGCTATTGCAAGGGCGCTTGCCATGAAACCGAAAATCATGTTGTTTGACGAACCGACATCCGCCCTTGATCCGGAGCTTGTGGGAGAGGTGCTGCAAGTGATGAAACAGCTGGCACAAGAAGGGATGACGATGGTCGTCGTGACTCATGAAATGGGCTTCGCACAAGAAGTGGCAGACCGGGTCGTATTTATGCATAATGGAAAAATTGAAGAACAAGGAGACCCTAAAGTCATTTTATCGAATCCGACAAGCGAACGGTTATCCTCCTTTTTGCGTATCGTTAAATAGAGAATTATGCTGGTTTTCCATAATAGGATGAGAAGAAGCGATGTACTAAATGATTAAGAAATGACTCTGTAATAGAAGCGTTCACCTCTGCGATGAACGCTTCTGTCATGGAGAAAAGGTCTAAGGGGGATAAGCGAAGGTGGCGGAAGAACGAGACCGGTTAACATTGCTCAGTTTGGATATGAAAAAGGAATCGCAAAGAGAGGCGATCGAGGCAAAGAAACGATATGAAATATTAAAGCAATACATGGATTGCAATCGTTATTCTCATGAGCGGAAACATCATATCGTCATCGTTGGCGGAGGGATTGTTGGACTAATGTGTGCGTTTTATATGCGGCGTCAAGGTTTTCAAGTGACTGTGATCGAAAAGAAGTCATTTGGAGGAGGCGCTTCCGGGAGAAATGGGGGCGGAGTGCTGGCAATGGGACGGGAATTGGCAGAAATTCCGTTTGCCCGTTTGTCCATTGAATTATGGGAAGCGCTTTCTTCATTTGGAATCGACACAAAGTTTGAACAAAATGGTCATTTGATGGTGGCGAGAAACGACTATGAATTGGAGAAGCTCAAGAAGGCAGCCCAGCTATATACGTTAAGCGGTTTGAAGACAAATGTGTTATCTCAGGAGGAAGTACAGGAGGTGCTTCCTGATATCAGAGCACAAATGGTCGGGGGAATCTTCAGCTCCATTGACAGTCAGAGCTATCCTTTCACTACTGTGGCAAGCCTTCTCAAGGTCTTGAATAGAGACAGTGTGGCCCTGTTAAGTCATACGGATGTGACGGGGTTTGAAACGATAGGCTCACGCATCAGAAAAGTGAAGACCGATAAAGGGAACATTGGCTGTGATACCGTTGTTCTTTGCACGGGGCCATGGACGAGCGAGGTGGCGAAATATCTACATATGGATATAACCATTACACCGCGACGCTCGCAAATCATGGTGACCGAAATCGTCAAACAAAGAAGAATCCAACCCTTTGTATCAGGAAACGGGCTTTATTTAAAGCAAAGCCATGCCGGAAATTTACTGTACGGCGGGGGCGGTGCCTGGGAACAAACGGGTTTTGAAACAGCAAATACAACGTTTGCTATTCAGTTATTAACAGAGCGATTTTTAGAGTTGTTCCCATCTTATCATTCAAAGCAGTTATTGCGGGCATTTGCGGGAACAGTTGAAATTACGCTTGATCACCTTCCGTTTTTTGGAAGGATAGGTAAGTATGAAAACAGCTATATATCAGCCGGCTATAATGGGCATGGTTACGGAATGTCAGCGGTGATGGGAAAACTGCTTTCGTGTCTGATTACTGACCACGAGACAGGAAACGTTCAAGTCGATGACATTGAAGAGTTGCTGTCATTCATTTCTCCAAAACGGCTGCAAACAATGAAAGTGATTGGGGGAGTGCCGTATGAGCCGCAATGATGTCATTATTTGCCGGTGTGAAGAGGTTAATTATGGTCAATTGAAAGAAGCGATAGCAAACGGAGCCTGTACATCTCAGGAACTAAAAATGGCCACAAGAGCAGGGATGGGTATGTGTCAAGGGCGCGTATGCCGTACCCTGCTTGAAACAATGGTACGGGAACGGAATGCAGGGATCCAACAGATACCAAGCAAGCTGACGATTCATGCTCCCGTACGTCCATTGCCATTGTCCATGGTAACAGGAAAGGGGGGAGGGAAATGAGAATATTTCAGCACCCCATTCTTCCCTCTGTTTCAGGTAAAGAAATCACCTTTGAATTTAACGGACAAGTCATTAAAGGAATGGAAGGTGACACTATCTCCTCCGCACTATGGGCAAACGGGATCAAGACATTGCGAACCACCGAAAAAGGAGGGGGCGGCCGGGGGATTTACTGCGGCATCGGGCATTGTTACGATTGCCGCATCTATGAAAAAACATTCGGGATGGTCCGGGCATGTGTGACCCCAATTAAACAAGGAGCCTGTTTCTTTTCAGAAGAAGGAGAGGGAAAGCATTGAAAGTAGAGGTTGCAATTATAGGAGGCGGTCCCGCAGGATTGACGGCTGCAAGGGAAATCGGAGAAAGAGGGGGATCGGCCGTTGTCATCGATGATCATCCTAAACCAGGAGGAAAACTGCTTGGTCAGCTGCATGAAGAACTAGTAAGCGGGACATGGCGGAAAGGCTATGAACAAGCAGAACAGCTAGTGCAGCGAGCATTAGCTGCGAATGTAAAAATCCTTTCCGGCAAACAAGTGTGGGCATTGGAAAAAGGATGGAATGTATTTGTATCGGACGTTCACCAACAGTATTCCAACGGATTCGTGATTGAAGCGGAAGCAGTTTTACTCGCCACCGGTGCTGTGGAAAAGCCGGTGCCGATACCTGGATGGACGCTGCCTGGAGTTATGTCCATCGGTGCGGCACAAGTATTGACGAATGTATATCGGATCAAACCTGGTCAAAAAGCGGCGATTGCGGGGATTGATATTTTATCACTCAGCATAGCAAGAGCGATGAAACTAGCGGGAGTGGATGTAATTGGATTGTTTATGCTTTCGAAAAATGAGTTTACCAAAGAAGCGGCTGTTCCTTATCAATTGATGGATTCACTTAAATCCTTCACTCATCATGCCCCTTCCCCGCTGCTTCGTATGGGAGGACACTTATTGAAAACAGAAAACGGACGCAAGATAGCCTCCGTTCTTTATCCGCCATGGGGGTTTAAAGTATGGGGAATTCCGGTTCATTTCCGCCGCTCCCTTATTGGGATTGAAGGGAAGAATGAGGTGGAGCAAGCAGTTTTGACAAAAATTGATTTTAAAGGAGATGCTGTCGGTCTTCCTTATAAAGAATCAGTTGATGTTGTTTGTATATCGGGAGGACTGTCACCTCTTTATGAGCTGGCGGTTAATACGGACTGTTCATTTGCATACCTTGACGGATTAAATGGTATGGTCCCCCTCCATGATGAAACGATGGAAACGAACGCGGCCGGTTTATTTGTTGCAGGAAACATCACCGGTATTGAAGGGGCAAAAGTGGCGATGGCCCAAGGCGTAGTTGCAGGAAAAACGATTTGCCGAAAAGTAGGCATCGGTCGTGTCCAGGAACAAGAAATAATAAAGGCTATTGATGACGTAAAAAGAGCGAGGCGTGAAGCGGACATTCAATTTCATCCCTTCATTTCTGAAGCGAGAGACGAATTGCAAAAACTATGGCAGGAGGCTGTCTTGAAAACATAGAAACTATGCTTATCAGCCAGCCTCTTAAAATGGAACCTTCAATCCGGGGAAATTCTGTGATTGAAGGTTCTACTCGTTTAATTCCCTTGTTTTTTTCACAACAGTATGTTCTGGAGTCGTCGCATTTCCAGTCGTTGTTTCATATCCGACTCGATACACGTAATTTTTAGGCGTGTTTACGACATTGTCCATCTTATATTGTTCCAGGTCATCTTGAAATTGGCGCGCCGATTCTTTTTTATCCATTACTAAGCCTCCTTATGAATCAGGATAAATCTTAGTTTGCGTCAAATGGCGTAAAACATTTCATTTATGGAGAAAAAAGATTATTTTAGTAAACCGCATGGCAGATTTTTTAATGCTCTAGACTTTATTTAATCAATGGCGAACTTTAACACAACCATGTTTTAAATTTTCATAGCTGACGCAGAAATTTGCGGATTCTCGACAGAAAAAACGATAAATCACTTAAATATCTTCAAATTTTTTCAAAAAAAATGTAGAGAAAATATTCAGAAAAATTGTATGATTATAGTTATAAAAGGAAACTTCCATCAGAGGTCTTACTGCCTGTTGATGAGGGGACAAAAAGACTATCTAGGAGTAGGAAGAGGTGTTTTCATGCTTGCCAACATCTTAGGAAACTCGTTTCAGTATGACATTTTATCAGTGGTTCCATACCCGATGTTGTTAGTAGGGAGAAACGGTGAAATTATTTACATGAATGAACGTGCAAAACGATTTTACCAACCGCTGCAAAAGCAACGAAAACTAAAGCATATTTCGTCTCTAGTAGAGCCTGGCTATCAAAGGAAGTGGGAGGAGAAAGTAGAGGAAGCTGTCCATTCATTGAAAACCATGGAGATAAAATTGTCCTTTTTTTTCGATCCATTAAAAACATATAAGGTCAGCATTACGCCTTATCCTATACATAACGAAGTGATGATTGGAATGATGGTTCATAAGAGGAAAAGGAAATCACTCACATTAAAAAAGGAATCACCGAAACCCTATCATAACGTTCTTCAAGACGAAATGAAACAAGAATTGGTTGCGGTTAAAAACTTATTGGAGTCTTTTATCGAAGACACATCAGACGCCATTATGCTTGTGGATGACAGCGGATGTATTCTCCGTGTTAATCAAGCATTTGAAAATTTATACGGATGGAAAAAAGAGGCGGTGATTGGAAATGATATCATTACCGTTTTTCATGACTATAAAGATGAAGTTGCGATGTTGTTTAACGGCGTTAGAAATGGAGAAAGCTTCAAGAATGTGGAGACCATACGATATCATGCTAATGGGACGCCCCTGAATGTAAGTATTACGGCAAGCCCCATCAAAAATGGAGAAGGGGCCATATACGGGATTTCTTCCATTATTCGTGATATTACGGATCAAAAAAATACGGAAGAATTGTTAAGAAAATCGGAGAAACTAGCCATTATCGGACAGTTGGCAGCAGGTGTAGCTCATGAGATTCGAAATCCTCTTACATCGTTAAAAGGGTTTTTACAGCTCTTTCATGAAATGCGAATGACAAATAAAGATATTCTGCAAGTCATGCTTGGCGAGATCGATCGAATTGAAATGATTACAGATGAATTTTTGTCTCTTGCCAAACCACATGTGACAAAATTCGAGTATCATTTCATTAATGACATCCTCCAACAAGTCGTGAAATTGGGAGAAATTGAAGGCGGCTTGGCGAATGTAACAATTGATACTGCTTTCGATTCATGCAGGCCCATCATTTACGGTGATATGAATAAATTAAAACAAGTATTTTCGAATATTATGAAAAATTCTATTGAAGCCGTTGACGAGAAAGGGATCGTTAGTATTTCTACAGTGATGAAAGAAGATAGTGTCAGCATTTTTATCACTGATAATGGCACAGGGATCGAAGCAAGCCGTCTGAAGCATATGGGGGAACCTTTTTACAGTACAAAGGAAAAAGGGACAGGTCTTGGGTTAATGATCAGCCGCAAAATCATTGAAGAGCATGAAGGCGATCTGGTTATTGCGAGCGAAATCGGGAAAGGCACGACCGTGGAAATCCGATTGCCGGCATGCCTATCTTTTCAGAGGTAAGGGCTATCTAATAAGTCTCTAGTCTATTTGTAAAAATGAGGTTAAATAAAAAGCCCTGTCATAGCATCCTGATTTTAATGGATTGCTATGACAGGGCTTTTTGAAAAGATGACTCCGAAGGGTGTTTTTCCCCTTCGGAGTCATCTTTTATGCACGGATTTGTCCGGTGCCGCGTATGATGGCTTTTGTTGTTGTAATCGCGCGCAATCCCATAGGGCCGCGAGCATGGAGCTTTTGTGTGCTGATACCGATTTCGGCACCATAGCCGAATTGTTCCCCATCTGTAAAACGGGTGGAGGCGTTATGGTAAAGAGCAGCAGCATCCACAGCCTGGAAGAAGAGTTGAACATGATCTTCGTTTTCGGTGATAATCGCTTCTGAATGTTTTGTTCCGTATTCATCAATATGATTGACAGCCTCTTTTACTCCATTTACAAGTTTAATAGCTAAAATCGGCGCTAAAAATTCTGTGTGCCAGTCTTCCTCAGTCGCTTGCTTTACGAATGAGTGCGCGGCAGAAAGAGTATCGTCTCCTCGAAGTTCCACTTCTTTTGTTTGTAAAGCCGTTAGAAGGTCTTCTGTATATGGCCAACTTTTATGAATTAACACTGTTTCGATTGCATTGCAAACGGAAGGACGCTGTGTTTTGGCATTCAAGACAATATCGATGGCCATCTGTTTGTCAGCTGATTCGTCAATGAAAACATGACAGTTTCCTACACCGGTTTCTAATACGGGAACGGTTGCGTTTTGAATAACTGATTGAATAAGACCTGCGCCTCCGCGGGGAATAAGAACGTCTAAGTAGTCATTAAGCTTGAACATCTCCGACGCTGTCTCACGGCTCGTATCTTCAAGAAGCTGAACGGCATCAGCCGGAATAGGAGAGCTTTCAAGAGCCTTGCGCATAATGGAAACGAGGGCTTTGTTCGAATGAAGCGCTGATGAGCTTCCTCTTAACAGAACTGCATTTCCAGCCTTTAAACATAGACTTGCTGCATCAACGGTTACGTTTGGACGCGCTTCATACACCATGCCAATCACTCCAAGAGGCACACGAACAGATTGGATGCGCAATCCGTTCGGTCTTTCCCATTGTTCAATGATTTCTCCGATTGGATCCTCTAGGTCGATGAGCTGATGAATGCCATCTACAATTTGGCTGATTCGCTCTTCTGTTAATAATAAACGGTCAAGAAGGGCAGAGGAGAAGCCGCTTTCTTTTCCTTGCTGAATGTCTTTTTCGTTTTCTTGGATGATCCAGTCTTTTTCAAGTAAAAGGGCTTCTGCCACTTTGGCAAGAGCACGGTTCTTCTCTTCTGTTGACAGCATCGCTGTTGTTTTTGCTGCTTTTTTTAGTTTTTTTGCTTTTTCGATTAATTCACTCATTTAATTGTTCGCTCCTTTCGATTGCATACCCAATTATCCCGGTGGATGACTTCAGCTCGCTGGTTGATCGAGTAGCTTTTTGCTTGCTCACTTGAACACCCTTTGATTTTTTGTAAATCCTCAGCGGAGTAATAAATTTGTCCTTTGCCAATTACTTGCCCTTTTTGATTGATTACTTCAACAACATCAAGTGCTTTAAATGAGCCCTCGGCATTGATGACACCAGCAGGAAGAAGGCTTTTTCCGTTTTGAAGAAGGGCATTTTCCGCTCCTTCATCGATCTCGATCGTTCCGGCTACTTGGGAATGATGGGCAATCCACTGCTTTTTCATTTGCATTTGAGTCTGAAATGGTCCTCCGATGTATGTGCCATCCCCTTTGCCCGCTAAAATATCAGTTAGCTTTTCTTTGCCCGCTCCTTTACCGACAAAGGCACTTACACCAAGGGAAAGAGCTTTTTGGGCAGCAAGCAGTTTCGACTTCATTCCTCCCGTACCGACCGAGGAAACGCTGCCGCCTGCAACATGCAATAATTCTTCGGTGATTTCAGGAATGAAATGATATTTTTTTGCATCTTTTGAAGTGTTCGGATTCCCGTCATACAAACCGTTTACATCTGTGAGTATGATGAGGGCATTTGCATGCAAAAAGCCGCTGACAAGTGCTGAAAGCATATCGTTATCTCCAAAAGTCAGCTCTTCAATCGAAACTGAATCGTTTTCATTGATAATCGGAAGGACACCGCATTCCAACAGTTCGTTCATGGCTGAATATAAATTTCGGAATCGTTCCTGACTATAAAAATCTTCTCTTGTTAATAACATTTGGGCTGGCACGATATTAAATTCGCTAAAATGGGAAATATATCCTTTCATAAGCAGTCCTTGACCTACTGCCGCGGCTGCTTGTTTGCCTGCCACCGTTTTAGGTCGGGTCGGGTAGCCTAAAGATCGGAATCCTGCAGCCACAGCTCCAGAGGAAATCAAAATCACATCATGCCCCTGCTGCTTCAGGTGTGCAAGTGCTTCGACATGGTCGCGCATTTTTTCTTCACTTAACATGCCTTTATCGTTTGTTAGCGAACTGCTTCCGATTTTCACGACTATTCGTTGTTTTTTCATTTTTTTCGAACCTTTCTTTATAAAGTGACAATAATGCTGTCCGTTGGATGGGTGAAAATAAAAAAAGCGCTGTTTCCGTCCTTAAAAAGGACGGAAACAACGCTCCGCGGTACCACCTTTGTTGATGCCTGGGCATCCACCTCAATCCGTAACGTGGAAAAACGGCCTATGTTTGCATAAGCAGTTGAAGAGGGTAGGTTCAATCTGTTTTCTGTGAGGAACCTTCCAGCCGATGAGTTCCACTCTCTATCACATTCCACAAATTTACTAATCCCGCACTATTTTCGTTATCATTTATTTGTTGATATTATGCGTGGAAAAAGAGAAAATGTCAAGAATGAATTATTTGAAAATTAAAACTGGATTTTCCTTTATTTTTCGTTAATATATAGATATAACGATATAATAAGGAGGTAAGAGGAATGATTCATCTTACATGGAAAGACCGCGAAACAGTTAAGACCGTGAAATGCGTACATACAAATGCAGAAAAATACATGGTTAACAATGCATTAACTGCTGGTAAAACATATGAAGTAAAAAATGAAACAGAAGAATTTTATTTTGTTGTAGACAATACCGGCCATGTAGGCGGCTATTACAAAGATTACTTTGAAGTGTGAAACGCGAGATAACCCGCTGAATAAGCGGGTTATTTTTTATGGCAAAAAAATCCGTTGAAAAAAGACTTCACAAAGTGATGTAAATGGATTATGATGAAAAAGCTGTTTTTCATTTATCTAATTTCGTCAATTTTTGTCGAAAAAAATATTCATAGATATTGACTTCTGCGAAATGATTCGATATGATAGTCAATGTTGTTTCAAACGAAAGTCAATGAGATTGATTTGATAAAAAAATAATTGACTTTCAAATTAAATAAATGATAATATATAAAAGTTGCTTTTAATGCTTGATAGAAAATTCTGAAGTGATTGAAAATATCATTCTTCTTGGAATGTTCACATAGAGTTATCATTTTTAGCAATAATCTTGTCTGGTGATAATGGCAAAGAGGTCACACCCGTTCCCATGCCGAACACGGAAGTTAAGCTCTCTAGCGCCGATGGTAGTTGAGGGATTCCCTCCGCGAGAGTAGGTCATTGCCAGTCGTTATGGCCCGTTGGTCAAGCGGTTAAGACACCGCCCTTTCACGGCGGTAACACGGGTTCGAATCCCGTACGGGTCATCATTTACAGGTGTTAAACCTGTAATGCGGAGGATTAGCTCAGCTGGGAGAGCACCTGCCTTACAAGCAGGGGGTCGGCGGTTCGATCCCGTCATCCTCCACCATTAAAAGAAAAGCGGAGAAAGCCGCTTAAACCGATAGGATGTTGTAACTTCTGGCGGAAGAGACGATAGTCTCAACAGAAGAAGTGAAACGACCGTACGGTTTGGTTTTCGCAGCTGGACAATCAAGAAAAGCGAAGGCGACTGTTCAATCTTGAGAAGCGTTGGAGCTTCTGACCGGGAAACCGCTCTTTGGTTTCATGGACAGAAGTGAAACGACCGAAAGATTAGGAGCCGCAGCTAGACAATTACTGAATATGCGCCCGTAGCTCAATTGGATAGAGCGTCTGACTACGGATCAGAAGGTTATGGGTTCGACTCCTGTCGGGCGCGCCATTTAAGAAAATAAGAAACACAATTTATTTCTATGGGCCTATAGCTCAGCTGGTTAGAGCGCACGCCTGATAAGCGTGAGGTCGATGGTTCGAGTCCGTTTAGGCCCACCATTTGCGAATTAATCACATATAGTGTAGGATAGATAAAAATTAGGTTTTTAATTTATTAAATACTTCGCAGAACTTTACTTCTAGGAATGAATATGTTATAGTATAAATGTCAATGATGAAGGTCATCTGACGCTGGATATATATTAAGGCGGCATAGCCAAGTGGTAAGGCCAAGGTCTGCAAAACCTTTATTCACCGGTTCGAATCCGGTTGCCGCCTCCAAAAAATAAAAGTTATCATAACGGGGAGTAGCTCAGCTTGGTAGAGCACTTGGTTTGGGACCAAGGGGTCGCAGGTTCGAATCCTGTCTTCCCGACCAGAATGCATATAGAGTAATGGGGCCTTAGCTCAGCTGGGAGAGCGCCTGCCTTGCACGCAGGAGGTCAGCGGTTCGATCCCGCTAGGCTCCACCATTTTAAGAAGAGCGGAGAAAGCCGTATTTCGATTAAGGACAAGCCACGTCCTGTGGCTAACATCGAAATCCTTGTCATCCTGACTCTTACCGATAGGATGTTGGAGCTTCTGGCGGAAGAGACGATAGTCTCAACAGAAGAAGCGAAACAGCCGTACGGTTTGGCTTTCGTAGCTGGACAATAAAAAAGCGGGTGTAGTTTAATGGTAAAACCTCAGCCTTCCAAGCTGATGTCGTGGGTTCGATTCCCATCACCCGCTCCATTTACCGTATTTAATCAGTTTATGGGAGATTTTACATGAACTTTTTTTACAATAAAAACTTCGCAGAAATTTATTTCTGAGAATAAATGTGATAAAATAATTCATGTAAGCCACAGATATTATACGCAGTCGTGGCGGAATGGCAGACGCGCTAGGTTGAGGGCCTAGTGGGAGCAATCCCGTGGAGGTTCAAGTCCTCTCGGCTGCACTTTAAGGAAAGCGGAGAAAGCCCGCTTAAACCGATAGGATGTTGGAGCTTCTGAGAAGGAGTCGCTTTTTGACTCCGCAAGAAGAAGTGAAACGACCGAAAGATTAGGAGCCGTAGCTAGCCACCAAGAAAAGTGGACAAAGTGCGCTATAAGTTTTATAACTTAAATGATGGCGGTTGTGGCGAAGTGGTTAACGCACCAGATTGTGGCTCTGGCATTCGTGGGTTCGATTCCCATCAATCGCCCTTTTTTACTACTCTATACAAAACCGGAGAGAATCGCGCAGATTTCGATCTGTGAGGAAAGTCCGTGCTCGCACAGACTGAGATGTCTGTAGTGTTCGTGCCTGGCGAAATGATAAGTCAGGGCAGCTTGTACATCAGGCTGACGGCAGGGAAAGCACCTAAGTCCGCTGGATATGGTGTGAATACCTTGAAAGTGCCACAGTGACGGAGCTTCGAGGGAAACCTTGAAGGTGGAACGAGGTAAACCCCACGAGCGAGAAACCCAAACAATGGTAGGGGAAGTGTCTTGAGGGAATACAACCGATACAGACACCATCGCTTTCATGCGGTGAGATAGATGATTCTCCACCTTGTACGAGAAGTGCGCTTCGTTTGCAGTACATGGTGAACAAAACGCGGCTTATGAGGTTTTGTATATCCAATGAAACAGTACGTAAGGGGCTCCACTGCTAAGGGAGTAGGTCGGGTAATCGGCTTGATGGTAATCTCTCCTGTTCCGCCATATGAATAAAATTGATGTTTACAGTTATAATAGTAAATGTCATCTTCATAATTATTGGGCTATAGCCAAGCGGTAAGGCAACGGACTTTGACTCCGTCATGCGTTGGTTCGAATCCAGCTAGCCCAGTCAAATAGTCCAACGGTAAAACTACGAAAGGGTCAGGGCAGGAATGCAGCAGCCATCAGTAGTTGATCCGTGTGGGCTATTTTTATTAGCATCTATTTCGCTGTTTTTGATTTCTGTGAATAGTACTGATATAGTGAATATAGAATGAATGGAAGAATGGGGGAATATACAGTGGAAAATAGTGACGGAGGAAGTGCCTCCATTATAGAGCCATTTTGTGGTTGGTTGAAAAAGCAACAAAAAACTGAAAATACAATTAAGACATACAGCGGAGTGCTGCATGCTTTCTATAAGTGGATGTCTTCACGAGACATATCGATTGAAGAGCTGACAAAAGACCATATTGAAGCGTATCTCCATGAGATGGAAGCGGAGGGAAAAAGCGCAGCCACGATTGGAAAAGTTTTAGCTGCATTGAGTATATTCGTTCGTTTTATGGGGAAGCCATATCTTGTCCAAGATGTGCATTCTCTTGCGGTCACGTCTGCTGAAGACAATGTTCCGGATGGTTTAAAAAGAGAAGAGCGGGACCGGTTGCTTCAGGCAGTAAAAAAAGAAGGAAATCTTCGAGATATCGCGATTGTCTATGTATTGCTCCATACAGGTATACGTGTTTCTGAGCTTTGCCAATTAAATCATGATGATGTTATTCAGCGCAAGACGGGCAACGCATTGGTCATTCGAGAATCGAACGGGAAAATCAAAAGAATGATTCCTCTTTCGACAGATGCAAGCGAGCATTTGAATCGTTACCGTTCTAAAGAAAAGGTTCAAAAAGAAGCTTTATTTATATCGAGTGTCGGGCAGCGTATATCCACACGGGCTGTCCAGTATATGCTAAAAAAATATGGAGTAAATCCCCACAAACTGCGTCATACATTTTGCTATGAGCTCATTCAAAAAGGGGTGGACCTGGCTACGGTTGCCCAACTGGCAGGACATTCAGATATTAATGTAACGAAACGTTATATTCAAATGAATTCCAATGCACTCGAAGAAGCGATTAGCCGTGTGTTTGCATAAAAACAAGGAGAGCCTGAGGCTCTCCTTGTTTTTATGCAAACTATGTTTTGACCGTTTAGTGTTGATTAATGGATCGAAAAGCTCAAATTGAACTGCTGAATCCAAGTAGCCCCTAAATCTTTTGTCTCAAGCAACAATAAAAAATAGAAAGCAGGCATCACTGCCGATTACGAGGCTTCAAGTATCCATGCTGATGTCTAAAAAGAGAAAGGAAAAGCAGAAAGAGCTGCTGTTAGAAGGGGAATTCAGTTCTCGTTTAAATTTCTAGCTGGTTCATACATAATAAAAGAAAGGAATAATCCGATAGTTGAAAACAGCGGATTACTCCTTTTTATTTTGGTTCACACTATAGAAGAAGGCAGTCTAGTTCAAACAGAAGTTGGTGATTCAGCATGCCCTGTCAATCAAGTGAACAGCTAAATGAATTAGTGTTAAAAGCAAAAAAATTCACAAAACAGGGAAAGGTAGCGGATTATATCCCCGCTTTAAAAAAAGCGAACCGTGACGAATTATCCATCGCGATTTATCATCCAGATGGAACATGTATCTCTGCCGGTGATATCCAGCAAAAGATTACGCTGCAAAGTATTTCAAAAGTTCTTACCCTCGCCTTAGCCTTGACGGATTGCGGTGAAGCGGAAGTCTTCAAGAGGGTTGGTTATGAGCCGACAGGAGATCCGTTCAATTCAATCGTAAAGCTTGAAACGAACAAGGTATCTAAGCCGCTTAATCCGATGATCAATGCAGGTGCCTTAGCCGTGACCCATATGATTAAAGGTAAATCCATTGAGGAGCGGTTTGGACGTCTTTTAACGTTTATCCGTGAATTAACAGGTAATTCAGGCATTTCCTATTCCAAAGAAGTAGCCGTGTCTGAATTTGAAACCTCTCATTTAAATCGGTCCCTTTGCTATTTTATGAAGCAGCACGGAGTGATTAATGAGGAAGTAGAAGGATTGATGGATCTTTATACGAAACAATGCGCGATTGAGATGGATTGTTTAGATCTTGCCAGAATTGGGCTCGTCTTTGCGATGGATGGAGTGGAACCGAAAACAGAGAAGAGATTACTGCCAGCCTATGTTGCACGAATATGTAAAACATTCATGGTGACATGCGGCATGTATAATGCTTCCGGCGAATTCGCTATAAGGGTGGGCATTCCTGCAAAGAGCGGTGTCTCAGGAGGAATCATGGGGGCGGTCCCAAATCGGTTTGGAATCGGGATATTTGGTGCTGCTCTTGATGAAAAAGGAAACAGTATTGCTGGTTTGAAGTTGTTGGAAATGTTGTCAGTGGAATATTCGTTAAATATGTTTTAAATAAAAGGGGGTTGATCATAAATGAAAAAATCCATTTATGATCAACCCCTTACAAAAATCCTGAATCAATTTAAAAATTGTTCAACTTTGTCTATAACCGCTTGATCTTTCAATGTCATTTTCTTAGGTTGTATCGGTGGGGTATGACGAGTTTCCTTTGCTGATGGAACTTCCGAAATCTCAAGATAAAAAGGGGAAGAGTTACGATCTCCATCTAAGTACCCCTTTAAAATTTTCAATTTCTTTGCGGAACCTGTAATAAGTCCGTCATATTCCCATTGGATTGCATTTTTGTACCTTGCATCCATTCTTTCTTTTAAAGCCAGGGCTTCAGAAACGGCTTCTTTCGGTGTCTGAAAGAAAGTGTTTGCTCTTTTCATCCCTGCTTTTTTTAGGCCATCGCCAGCTTTGGCTTGGTATAACGTTACTGTCATATTGGTCATCCTTTCTGTGTTGGTCTCACGCCTTCTGCCGGTGAGTTTACACACCAGAAGACCAAAGGGTCCAATTTCTTCTTTACTAGTATACCTCTTTTTTCCACTATAGGATACTCATTCAATATAAGATTAACAAATGTCTTCATTTGGATAAGTCAGAATGAAACAATCAAGTGGAAGGAAAGAATATCGAGATATGGGTGTAATAGAGGGAATATTTAAAAAAAACAAAAATCGAATAAGATATGAGATAATGAATATAGGTAGGATAAAGAACCAGCCGATTTGATGAGAAAGAAGGAATCTAAATGAAACATAAAAATAAATTTCAGGATGACGAGAAAGTAATTTTAAAAGCGACAGGTGAGATGGTGACCATTAATAAGTTTACTTACGTAGCTAATATGAAACGATACTCCTATACCATCAAAGAACGTCCTCAAACATTTTACTTTGAAGAAGAAATTACACCAGTAAAATAGTCTTGCCTCTACATGTATCTCAGCTTTTCCAGCAGAATCGTCAGGAATCATTATTAACATTTTATTACAGAAAAAGGTTTCAAATCATCAAAATTAAAAGAAGACCCAATCGTTATTTTGCCATTTAGCGATTTATAAAATTTGTAAAAAGTAAAAAGATTCCTGATTTCAGGAGTCTTTTTTTATCATTACCAGCGAGAAGACCCCCATCTTCAAACCGAAGTAATGCGCGAGCGAGCGTAGGCTAAGTGGAGGGAGTTCAATTAACGATGGCTGCTTTCGTTTTCTAATGAATTTGTTTGAATTTAGAATACTAATTAACTATTTGATTGGGTGTAGCATATTGACAATTACGAGTCATTCTTGTAAGCGTGGATTGGAGCAGCACGAGGAACGGTTCTTATTGAATGGGGTTAGTCTAATAAGTCGTGAGTATAGAAATTAAAAATGAAAATTAAGTAAAATTATATATTTTTTTCAAGAAATTTCTATATAATGGTTGTATATTGAGGTGCTCCAGTGTATCTCTGGTGCTCCATTATTAGATAAATAGATGGAGGTGAAACATTCAATGTCTAGTGATAATGAGGTTTTATTAGATAAAGGAAAACAAAATGAACCAAAAGTGAAAGTAGAAAGAAAAGAGGGAGAACCAACTTCAGCCTTCAAAGGAGCATCTTGGGCAGCACTGTTAGTAGGTGTTACCGCTTATCTCATTGGTTTGTATAACGCAACGATGGAACTGAACGAAAAAGGATATTATTTTGCAGTTTTAGTGTTCGGACTCTATTCAGCGGTATCTTTACAAAAAGCAGTTAGAGATAAAGATGAGGGAATACCAGTTACTAATATTTATTATGGTATTAGTTGGTTTGCACTTATTGTATCTATTTTATTAATGACTATCGGTTTATACAATGCAGGAAGTATGGTTTTAAGCGAAAAGGGATTTTATGGTATGGCATTTGTTCTTAGTTTATTTGCGGCCATAACGATTCAAAAGAATATAAGAGATACACAGAGGGCAAGAGAAAGAGATTGAGTTATGTAATTCCTATTTTTCTCAATCTATTAATGGGAGATAAGGTTTACCAATATTAGCATCTTAGAGATTCTCGCTAAATAGTTTGATAGAATTTCTGACAACCCCCTTTTATTATTTAAATTTTCTGATAATATATATTTAACAGGAATCATAAAAGGAGTGATTATATTGTCTAATTTAGCGGTTGAATTAAGTGAGAAGATTGTGAAAATGGTAGCGGCCAATTTTAATATTACACTTGAACAGGCGAAAGAAGTGATCAATAGCAGCTTTGAAGTTGGAGAACCTGAATAATGGAAAAAGTGTTAAAACGCGGAGCGTATTGTCACCAATGCGGAGTATTTTTAGAAAATGAAAAGGTACAGATATGGGATTGTTGGTGTCAAACGAAGTACTGTGAAAAGGCTGAAATTGTCATGCATGTTTCAGGAGGAAAACTGGATACGGTAGATTCAAACTAAACTCACCTGGCAGCAGGTGAGTTTAGTTTTTTATGGAGGGCTCGTTACATAAAAAGGCGCAGTGTCTTTTTATGTTTCAAATCGCTGCGAGTCATCATCGAGTAAGTCATATAACTTTTGCTGTTCTTGAATTTGTTTATTTAAATCAAAATTTTTTTCAATGACTTTCCGTGCTCCTTGTGTATATTTTTTCCAAATTTCGGGGTGTTTCAAAAAGAATTGGATGCCTTTGGCGAGTTCACTGTCATCGCTCTCGGGAACAAGGTATCCCGTTACTTTATGTTCAATCAATTCCGGGATGCCTGCGTGTTGCGTGGAGATGACGGGCAGACCGCTCGCCATCGCTTCTTTTAACGCATTTGGGATTCCTTCGATATCGCCGTCTGAACCTGTTTGACTTGCAAGGCAAAAGAGGTGTGCTTTTTTCAATTCATTGGAAATTTGACGTAAATCAAGAGCACCTTTCAGAACAACAGCATCTTGCAATTCACACTCTGAGATGAGCGATTGGATCTTTTGTTCATCTTTGCCTGTTCCGATGATATGAAGCTTTGTATTTGGAAATTTTGCATGAACTTGTTTGAATGCTTGTATAAGTGTAGGGAATCCTTTTTTCTCAACAAGCCTGCCAACAGATAAAATCCGGATTTCGCCATTTTCCGGAAGGGTACGTTCCGTATAAGGGAATAGGTTTAAATCGATTCCCCCATATAATACATGTATTTTCTCGTCAGGAAATCCTAACGTTTTCAATTCTTCGGCAAGAAAATGGCAAACGGGAAGGTACATTGCACCGTGCTTGACTAATGATGAATATCGTTTAGTATTTCTTGCATAACTTTTGAATTTAGAAGATCCATCGCGCCCTCTTATGCTAACGATGATGGGGATGTTATATTCAATACAGGCAGGTAAGATACTTTTTACATGTTTTCCATGATGGACATGGATGGCCATGACATTTTGTTCCGCAAAAAAACGCTGTAAATCTTTGATGTTATTTAAATTGTAGTAACAATCAAAAGGAAATTCCGTATTATTGTCATTATCGAATGGTCCAATTACGATTGAACGATATTGATCGATTTTCACGATTTGGTCATAAATAAAACGTTGGTGTGTTTTTATTTTCTCTTCGATAAAGTGAGCGATTGTTTTTTTCACGGTCGTTCACTTCCTTCTATCAGCCAGTCGTATTTTCGTTTCTCACGTTCCGCTACTTGAAGTAAAACTTCTTCGTGTTTAGCCAGCTTTTTTCCTTTTCCTTGTTCCATCTTTTCGTTCACTTGTTTATAAAATTCATGTGGAAACATCGAATCAATTCGATAGATTTCTTTATAGTTCAAATCCTCAGTATAAATGTTGAAATAATGTTCAAACATCAGGGCTAATCTCGGATTAGGGTCATGTTTGAAATTGCGGGTCAAAGACATCATAAGGAAACGAAAATCCTCCAATGGCGGACCGAAGTATGCTCGATCAAAATCGATTATATAATAATCTCCCTTTTCTGTTATAAGCGCATTGTTAGAGTTAAAGTCCCCATGGCAAATAGTATAACGATTGGATGTATGCTGCAGATATGCCTCTATATCACAATTTTGGATAAGAGTATAGGCGGTGAATCCTAGTTGTTTCATTTCCTTCATCGCGTCTTTTAAGAGAGAGGAGGAGACAGCAGATGCCCATTTTTCTAGTTCATCCAGTTTAGATGAATAGCTTGCTAGAAAATTTTCTTTCGTTGGGAATTGGATTTTTTCGTTAAAGCTCATAAGCTCTGCAGACTTAGCATGGACATGAAAATAGGCCAATGCTTCAATCCGCTGCAGTTCATTAATTTTTTCCAGATGGTTAATATATTCACATAAATAATAATAGTCTTTCTTTTTTTGGATATACGCTTGACCTGATGTAGTCTTTAATACTTTCGGAACAGCAAAACCAGCTTCAGACAATTGAGAGTGAAGCATAATAGGAAAAAGGGTCTTCTTCTTATTTAAGGATTTTAAAACAAGCCATTGCTTATTTTTCGTATCGTTTATAATCCAGACCTTACCTTCCTTTGCCTCTTTGATAAAAGTAACATCTTCTTTTGATAAATCATATTCTTGAAGAACTTCCATTAACGTCTTGCTATTTTTGGGTTCCACTATTTTCTCCTTTCTATGAACCTGTTTTTCGTCTAGTATATTACTATTTTTATTTTATATTTTTAATATATGCGCCGAAGAAACGGACGCTTGGGCAAACGGAAACCAATTTATTATATGCATCGAAATCATAAACGTCTGGGCAAACAGCAAATAATGTATCTGTGTATCTTCATCTTTTCCTAATGCTTTCGGTACGATGGAGAAGGTGTTGGAAATTCTGTCCATCGCATAGGTGTAAGGCACTTGGCGACAGATGAAAGAGAATAAATGTGATAAACGTCACTTATTTGTGAAAAAATGAGCAAATTCTAGTTTTTAATTCGTGCAATCCCTTTATAAAAGCTGGTTTCAATGATCCATGAACTTTTTGTGAAGAGAAAGAACGAGAGAGGAGGTAGTTTTTGAAAGGCTTTTTTCTAAAAGATTATGGCCTTTCCCTAAAAAATTACTTTTTGAAAAAGTGAGAAAATTATATTGACAAACAAAATGAACGAGTTTACTATAATAACTATTGATTTGACCGATAAAATCGCTGAAGAGAACGAGTACGCTGCCCTTCTGTTCTACAGAGAGTTGACATATTGCTGGGAGTCAACGTTCAGGATGCAGCTGAATATCATCTCGGAGATGCAAAGCCGAACATAACAGTAAGCTTTTGCCGGGTTGTCCGCCGTTAAAGGGAACACGTATGATAGTACGTTGAGCTGAGTGCTGCATGTTTTTTGGCGGAATTAGGGTGGTAACGCGAATATACTCGCCCCTATTGTTTAGGGGGCGGGTTTTTTATGTGGTTAAAAAAGGAAAATACCGGTTCTATAAGGATTGGTATCAGTCGGTCATTATTATCTGAATTTTTAAAAAGGGGCGTCAAAACATGACATCACTATCAAGAAAAGACACGATGTTTGTTGGACTTATGTTATTTGCATTGTTTTTTGGAGCCGGCAACCTCATTTTTCCTCCATTTTTAGGGCAGGAAGCGGGGAAAAATTTCTGGCCGGCAATATTTGGATTTATCATCACTGGTGTAGGGCTGCCGTTTCTTACCGTTATTGCCATTGCGTTGGCGAAAGATGGGGTGAAAACCCTTGGGAACCGCGTGCATCCAGTATTTGGCCTTATTTTTGCCACAGCGGTTTATTTATCGATCGGGCCGTTTATGGGGATTCCGCGCGGAGCGAACGTAGCGTTTGAAATGGGAATTAAGCCATTTTTATCAGGTGAGCGTTCCGGCATAGCTCTATTGATTTTCACCATATTGTTTTTTGCGCTTGTGTACTGGGTGAGTTTAAATCCTTCCAAGCTTGTGGATCGAATTGGAAGTCTATTAACACCGGTGTTATTGGCCGCCATCGCTTTTATTGGAGCAGGAAGTCTGATGAAGTATAATGGCCCGCTCGGTGATACAACGGCAAAATATGTAGCATCTCCTGTGTTTTCAGGCTTTATGGAAGGGTATTTGACGATGGATACCATTGCTGCTCTCGCCTTTGGGATCGTGGTCGTCACATCGATCCAATCAAAAGGTGTAACCGAGCAAAGTCTTGTGGTAAAAGCGGTAGTGAAGGCCGGTTTGGTTGCTGGAATTGGATTGGCGGCTGTATATGTAGTCGTCGGTTTGCTCGGAGCTAAAATGAATGGAACGTTTGATAATGGAGGGGCCATTTTAACAACAGCCGCGAAAGCATTATACGGCCAGTTTGGGGTCATGCTGCTGGGCCTTATTGTTATGCTGGCGTGTTTCACTACATGTGTAGGTCTTATTGTGGCAACGAGCCAATATTTTGAAAAGCTGGTTCCGGCAGTTTCGTACAAAACGTTAGTTACGGTCATTACGGCAGTCAGCTTTTTAATCGCGAACCTTGGGTTAAATCAAATTATCGCTTTATCGGTACCGGTTTTAATCATCATTTATCCGATCACGATTGTACTGGTTGGAATGTCATTTTTCCATAAAGCATTCGGCGGCTCTCGTCTTGTGTATGCAGGAGCGTTGTTAGGCGCAGGAATTGTCAGTTTATTTGACGGATTGAAAATGTTTGGAATGGCAGCGGAAATGGCCATCTCCTTATTTGAAAAAATTCCTTTATATGGAGTTGGGCTTGGCTGGTTCATTCCGGCACTTGCAGGAGGAATCGTCGGTTATACAGGAGAGTGGATTCTGAAACATGTCTTTGGCAAAAAGGTGACAAATTAAAGTCAGATAATATATTTAGATAATTTTGTTGTTTTAATAAAAAAGAGGGAGATCACGAAGTATGGTGATTTCCTTCTTTTTTATCTGGGTAAAATTCTCCTGATGAAAGCTTCTCTTATATTTACCGACAAAATAGCACCACTCCTCCTTGATGATTATACATTATTTGGTACTTGAGAGGGGGAGATAAATATTCTTTGATAGAAAGGTTATAGAAGGAAAGAAGAGAACGATCGAACAGAGCCTACATAAGAAATACAGTCATCCCAAAAGCAAGGACCGATAGTAAGACAGAGCCGATCAGCGTTCCTAACATAGCTTGCTTTCCAATCGTTTTGAATGTTTTCAACTCTACATTCAGCCCTAGTCCCGCCATAGCCATTGCCATCAAAATGTAAGCTGCATTGATCATCCAAGAAGTCATTTGTTCATTGATCACTCCGAGTGTGTTCAATCCGCTCATCATGAAAAAACCAACAATGAACCACGGTATGGACAGGGATTGTAAAAGAAATTCTTTTTTGGAACGTGCTGTTTCATTATTAAAACGGCTCAGTTGCCAAATGCTGATCGCAAATGCAACGGGAACGAGCATAAGAACGCGTGTCAATTTCATGATGACCGCCATATCCAATGCCGCTTGCCCGCCTGGAGCCGCTGCCGCTATGACATGGGCAATTTCATGCAGCGTGCCTCCGGCAAACAACCCGTATTTTTCGGGAGTAAAGGGGAGAAGCGGATAAAGTAGTGTATAGATAATGGTGAAAAACGTGCCTGCAAGTGCAATGATCGTGATACTCACCGCTGTTTCATCTTCATCCGATTTAATTTGGGATGAAATGGCCGCAATTGCCGCTGCTCCGCAAATAGCCGTGCCGCAAGCCGTTAAAATGCCGATATTAGGTGGAACTTTCAATAATTTTGATAGTCCGTACACGACAAATAAGGTAAATGTAATGACAATGGCAGCCATGATGATCATGCTTGATCCCGCATGATAAATATCCAGGTAGTTCAGTCTCATCCCAAGGAGAACGATCCCACCCCGTAAAAGAACCTTGCTGGAAAACGTCGTGCCGCCAGAGTAAACGAGCGGAACCGAGAAAACGGCCCGCCAAAGCATCCCAATCAAAATGGCTAAAACTAATGGGCCAAGTATGGACATATACGGCATTTTGGCGATTGTATAAGCAAACAGGGCAATGAGAAGTGTCAGCCCTATTCCTTTTATGAAGGGATAATCTCTCTTTTCTTCTTTCGGTAACTTTGTTAGTTGAGTCTCCATCTTTTCACATCCTTTTTTCTCTCTCCTTTCACTTTATTCCAGCTTAATCATTAAGTAAAATATAGATTGATGATATTTATCATTAGATATTTTAATAATAGGGGTGTTCTCATGAATCAGGACGCATTGCGTACCTTTGTTACGGTAGTAGAAGAGAAGAACTTTACAAAAGCGGGGGAAAAGCTTAGATTATCCCAGCCTAGCGTGAGTTTGCATATTAAAAATCTGGAGGCCGAGTTTCAAACGAAGCTGTTTGATCGTTCTCCGAAGCATTTGCATATTACACCGTCAGGACAACTGCTGTATGACCGTGCCAAGCAAATCGTGGAGCTGTACGAAAAGACGAAGCAGGACCTTTTGGAGTATCATCATCAAATGAAGGGGACGCTGAAAATCGGTGCCAGCTTTACGATCGGCGAATATGTTCTTCCCTGGTTAATGGCACAGTTTCGATCAATATATCCGCATGTTGACTTTGAAGTAACCATCGGTAACACGAATCAGATCAACGAAATGGTTCGTTTGTTTCAAGTGGATATCGGATTGATTGAGGGACAGGCGAGAAATGAGGAATTAGCGATTGAACCGTTTATGGAAGATGAAATGGTTGTGGTGGCTCCCAAAAATCATCCGCTTATCAGCATTGAAAACTCTTCTTTTCATCATTTGCAAGACCAAAATTGGATTGCAAGGGAAAAGGGTTCAGGAACAAGAGAGTACATGGATCATTTTCTACGGTCTCATGGGATTCGCGTGAAAGGTTTGATTACCATCAGCAGCAACCAAGGAGTAAAAGAGGCGGTGGCGAGTGGATTGGGCATTTCCCTTCTCTCTTCATCTGTCGTCAAACGAGCGGTAGAGTTAGAAGAAATCAACATCATCCACATGAGGGAAAACACATTAACGCGCAGATTTTCAGCCGTGTATTCGGAGAGAATCCAGTTGAAAAAAACGGCAGAAGTCTTTTTACATCACATTAAAGAAGAAAGCGAATAAAGAACATATTTCAGACCTGACTGTTTGCTAGAATGTCCACTATGTTCGTGCTAAAATGAAAGAAATAACAGGAAGGGAAGAGAAGAAATGGAAAATTTTCAGCAAAATCTTGAAAAATATGCAGATTTGGCCATTCGGGTCGGCGTCAATATTCAAAAGGGGCAAACATTAGTCATCAACGCACCGCTTGCTGCGGCAGAATTCGTTCGTCAAGCTGTGAAGAAAGCGTATGAAGCGGGAGCAAAAAACGTTCATGTGGAGTGGAACGATGACGAAGTGACAAGAATGAAGTACGAGCTCGCACCAGATGAAGCTTTTCATGAATTTCCTCTCTGGAAAGCAAAAGGATATGAAGAGATGGCCGAAAACGGAGCCGCTTTTCTTTCTATTACCGCTTCCAATCCGGATTTGTTGAAAGGAATCGATCCAAATCGCATTTCTGCAGCCAATAAAGCGTCTGGATCTGCCATGGCGACATTCCGTCAATACATTCAGGCAGATAAAGTGAGCTGGTCGGTTATTGCTGTTCCATCAAAAGAATGGGCGAAGAAAGTGTTCCCCCAAGCCGGTGAAGAAGAAGCAGTCCAGCTTTTATGGGAGGCCATCTTTAACGCGACAAGAATCAATTTGGAAGATCCCGTCCAAGCATGGAAAGAACATGATCAAAACTTACATACAAAAGCAGACTACTTAAACAGCAAACACTACAAAAAACTTCATTACAAAGCGCCGGGAACGGACTTAATAGTCGAACTTCCAGAAAAACACATTTGGATCGGAGCCGGAAGCGTCAGTGAAAACGGCCAGGCTTTCATGGCCAATATGCCGACAGAAGAAGTGTTCACTCTTCCATTGAAAGAGGGAGTCAACGGCACGGTCACGAGCACAAAACCGTTAAGTTACGGCGGAAACTTAATCGAAAACTTCACCTTAACATTCGAAAACGGCCGCATTGTCGAAATTAAAGCGGAATCCGGCTTTGAAACATTGAAGCGTTTGGTGGAAACGGACGAAGGATCACACTACTTGGGAGAAATCGCTCTTGTACCGCACGATTCACCGATTTCACAATCCAATATTATCTTCTATAACACATTATTTGATGAAAACGCTTCTAACCACTTGGCCATCGGCAGCGCCTACGCGTTTTCATTAGAAGGCGGCAAGCAAATGTCGAAAGAAGAACTCGAACAGCACGGTGCCAACACAAGCATCACTCACGTTGACTTCATGATTGGCTCTGCTGATATGGACATCGACGGAGAATTAGCAGACGGAACGAAGGAGCCGATTTTCCGGAACGGGAATTGGGCGTTTTGATGTAATCTATAACAAAGAGAGCCGGGTATCTTTTGTTCCGGGCTCTTTTTTCTATATATGTACGATATATTCTCATGTGTTTGCCAACATTATTGCTTTTCTCGTATGGCTGCAGAATAAGATGGAATGGCTAACGTTATATACATGCACCTTGCCTTTTCCATTTTCGTACGATAATACGAATAAATGGGGAAGGCAGAGATATGTCTTATTTTTATGATTATTATAATTTGACTAGACAAACTAATAAACTGGTTGCCGACATTGAAAAAGCCATTAATGGAGAGTATAGTGCCATCAAGTGTTACGCTCAATTGGCTAAGGTGGCTCCAAATGAGGAAATAAGAAAACAAATTCTTGAAATTCGTCAAGATGAAATAAATCATCTCCAAACATTTGGCCGTATATATACAGATTTAACCAGGAAGCAGCCGAAACCCAAAGTCACTGAAGAGTGTCCAAACCAGTATAAAGACGGATTGGAATTCGCTTTGAATGATGAACAGAAAACAGTCGATTTTTATTTGGACATTGCAGATGAAGCAACTAACCCAAGTATTAAAGAGGCTTTTCGCAGAGCAGCGGCCGATGAACAAAATCATGCCGTTTGGTTTTTATATTATTTTGTTAAAGTGAAATAGCTAAAGCAATTGGGAATTGATTGTCTGGCATGATTCATGCGATTTTTCGAAAGGTCTTTTTTATTTATTTTACTCATACCCTTCTTATCCAGGATGGAAAGAGAATAGATTTGTTTTGAAGAATCAGTATGCAGCTATTTTAGGATCAACTGAGTAAAGAAAGGGAGAACTAGATTTGATATTATTTCCCTCCATTTGTTATAATAAATTGTTTTTAACATTATTGAGGGGGAACATTTTGTTATGTCGATCGAAGTAGGCAGCAAGGTAAAAGGTAAAGTAACAGGCATCACTAATTTTGGAGCATTCGTAGAATTGCCGGGAGGCTTAACGGGTCTTGTCCATATTAGTGAGGTAGCGGATAGCTATGTAAAAGATGTGAATGATCATCTCAAAGTAGGCGACGAGGTTGAAGTGAAAGTGATGAGCGAGAAAGACGGAAAAATTGCTTTGTCCATCAAAAAAGCGATAGATAGACCTGTAGGACAAACTGATTCTTATTCCCAGCGCCCACCGCGCCAAAGAAGAGAAGATGGCCGTTCCAAAGACTTCCGTCCAAAAAACAATTTCCAGAAAAAAGAAAGTTTTGAAGACAAAATGGCTCGTTTTTTAAAGACCAGCGAAGAGAATTTATCTTCCCTCAAACGTAACACGGAAACAAAACGAGGCGGTAGAGGCGGTAGACGAGGATAACCGGCTGCGTTTTCATACTTCCATAGATAAAAGGCAAGCCAGCATAGACTGGCTTGCCTTTCTTCATCATTACTGTGAATCTTCCTCCATTTGTTCAGAAGGTTCTTTGCTTGGAGCTGGCTCGTCTTCATCGACACCAGTGCGGCCAAAGAGGAATCCGAGAGATAAAACTGTGGACATAAGAACCAGTAGATACTTTTTTCTTCAAAGTGTTTGTGCCCTTATTAGCTTTACAACCATTTCTCCGATTTGCCTGCCCAACCTTAATCCTTCGTCATTATCTACTTTAAAATGGACCCCGGCGTACAAACGAGATTCCGCACATTCTGCCATTACTTCCTTTATTCTGGATGAATCCCGCGGAAAGAAATAACTTAACATGACTTCTGCACATCCAGCCACAGTAGCGTGTGCAGAGGGATAGGATGGAAAGCGAGGGGTAGACAACACCATAGGCAGGTTTCTGTCATATTGGTTTGGCCGTGCCGCATCCCACAGGTATTTAAAAAACCAAGCCATCACAAAGGTATCATTTACAGCAGCGTGGAAATACCCCAGTACTCGGGCAACATGGGGTGATCCCAGCCTATACTTTTGAGCTAAACCAAAAATCATAGTAGTAATTTTGGCGGTTGCTTCACCTGTTCCCCAATATTGTGCAAGACGTATTTGTTGAGGGGTTAATGATGTTAATGTTTGCTCTACAATGAATAGCTCTGTTTCCCAATCAATATCATTTGGATGTTTAATTCTCCAATTGATTCGCTGATGAAAGGGGTCTAAGAAATCATTGTCTTGTCCCCTTGCAATAAAAAACATCGGCCAATATCTTGCTTCTGGAGAACCTTTAGGAGGATTTTGCTCTCCTGGGTAAGGATGTTCTGACCACTTTCTGTAAATTGTTCGCATAACCCCAGCCCCTTATGGAACGTTCTCCTTCTTCCTTATGATAAGAAGCTGTAAAATATAACCCCATATTTACGTATATCTAAAAGAATACTCCTTTCGAGTGGGGGCAGTGTGCCCTTTTTACCATTACTCAACCTTCAACCTTTCGCAGCAAGAAAAGATAAATTTAGCTGGAAAATAGGCATTTGAATCAGTGACAATGCCCAACCCTTGCTCATATTTTGATGGAGAGAGCATTCGAAGTATCGATGGATTCATTGTTACACGGTTGTTGTCTGATAGTGGTCGTTCTGTGCCCCTCTTATAATGTTGGGGGTACCCCTTATTAACTTAATTTACGGAGGCTATGAAAATGAATAATTTCCAAAATGAACTTCAAATGTTGAATGTTGGCGATTTCCAGGCGAGCGAGGCAGTTCCTTGGGACCAAAACCAGTATTATGATGATTCGGTACGGCAAATCAGTGGTTTTGGCGGTTCTTTTCGTTGCTCTAGTTGTTTTAGTTGCTTTCGTTGTTTTAGCTGCTTTAGCTGCTTTAATTGCTTTAACTGCTTTAATTGTTTTCGGTGCTTTAGTTGTTTTAGTTGCTCTAGTTGCGGTGGCCGTTGCGGCGGTGGTGGTCGTTGTGGTGGCGGCAATCGCTGCGGCGGTTAATCGTTCTAATTTTTTTAATGAAAACCATGGTCTTCTAAGGAGAAGGGAAAGCCCCCTGCATGAGTTGGAGCAGGGGCTTTCTCCGTTGGATTAGACATATGAGACAAATTGCGATACATAGGATGATAGTGGAAGAGATGATGCAGATTTGAGAACAGCTCAAGGGTAAGGAGGAGCGGAATGACAAATTTGATTCCTTCTATGCGTCTGAAAGTGAAAAGGGACACATTTTTTCTCCCTGATCCAAACAGTGGTGTATATTTTCGGAACAACATAAGCTCGTTTCATATGGAAGGTAATGGAATTGATCAGTGGGTTGAAAAGCTGATGCCGATGTTCAATGGGGAGTACACATTAGAAGATTTGACAGCTGGATTGCCGGGGCCATACCGGAATCGGGTGTATGAAATTGCAGATGTGCTGTATCGAAACGGGTTTGTTCGGGATGTGAGCCAAGATCGTCCGCATGAATTGGCGGATCAGGTTCTTAAAAAGTATGCTTCTCAAATTGAGTTTTTGGACAGTCTCAGCGATTCGGGGGCGTATCGTTTTCAAGCTTTTCGTCAGGCAAGAGTGTTGGCGGCTGGCTCTGGTCCTATTTTTGTTTCGTTGGTTTCTGCGTTGATTGAATCAGGATTGCCCAAGTTCCATGCCATAATCACGGACTCAGCATCCACCAATAGACAACGATTAATGGAACTCGCAGCACACGCTCGTAAAACAGACCATGATGTAATGGTTAAGGAGATTGCCGTAAAGAAGGAGGGTGTGGGTTCCTGGTGTGAAATTGTGCAGCCATTTGATTCGATTTTGTATGTGTCGCAGGAAGGGGATGTAGAAGAACTGCGGGCTCTTCATGCGGTTTGCAGAGAGGAGAAGAAATTGTTCCTGCCTGCTATATGTCTGCAGCAGGCAGGACTGGCGGGTCCGCTAGTGCATCCGGACTCTGAAAACTGCTGGGAGTCTTTGTGGCGCCGCATACATCAATCTGGACTTTGCAATGACCAGCAATTATCCACTTTCTCTTCTACGGCGGGAGCGATGTTGGCCAATGTGATCGTGTTTGAATTGTTTAAAGAGATGACAGGAGTGACCGAATCGGAACAGAAGAATCGATTTTTCCTGCTTGATCTGGATACATTGGAAGGAAACTGGCATTCATTCAAGCCTCATCCGCTTGTGACCGGATGTACATCGGCTGAATGGATTGAAGATTTCGATATGCGAATTGAACAAGGCTTGCGCAGAGGTGAACCGGGTAAATTGCTTCTTTACTTCAACCAGTTGACATCAGAGGTATCAGGGATTTTCCATATTTGGGAGGAGGGGGACTTAAAGCAGCTGCCGCTGGCTCAATGCCGCGTTCAGGCAGTCGACCCGTTGTCGGAGGGGCCGGCTGAGTTGCTGCCTGACATTGTCTGTACAAGTTTGACGCATGAGGAGGCACGGAGAGAGGCAGGATTGGCCGGGATTGAAGCGTATGTATCGCGAATGGCCGGTCTGTTCGTGACGACTCTGCCTCCTTATCAGGAAGCAAAGGGAAGGATGATAGAAGCAGATGAAATTATAGGTGTCGGAGCGGGCGAAACGTTTGCGGAAGGTGTTTGCCGCGGGTTGCAAAAGTGTTTAGCCGAGGAGTTGAGCAAGCAACAGGTCAATCAGCAGAATCTTGTTACTCGGATTCAGTTAGGGGCGATAGAAGATGAACGCTGCCGATTTTATTTACAGGCGCTGACTACGATGCAGGGAACACCAATAATTGGCTTAGGAGAGGAAGTGTCCGGCTTCCCTGTAGTATGGGTAGGTACGAACGGCCGCTGGTATGCCACTGTAGGTTTAAATCTAACAATGGCGTTGCGAAATGCGTTACAACAGGCGCTTATGGAGGCCCAAAACGAAACTATTTTCCTCACGAAGCAAGCGCTCGAGGTTTCAACGGTGCATCTGGAAGAAACAGTACCGTTAAAACTTGTGATCCCCGCGTGTGAAGAGACGGCACAACCCGAGACTTTGCGGTCTGCTATACAAGTCTTGGAACGAAACCGCAAACGGCTTTTGGTCTTTGAACCAGCAGCGGAGCCATTTTTGAACGAGGAACTGGCAGGAGTATTTGGTGTGCTAATACGAGAGGAGGAATCCCGGTGAGTGCTGTCGTGGTGATTGTCGGAGAAGGATTGCTGGCGGACTTTGTTTGCGGGGAACTGTCCGCCGCATACCAGGTCATTCGTCATACCGATTTTGGGGAAGGAGTACCGGAATCAACTGATCTGGTTCTGGTATTGCACGATGCCTGGAATCCCTCCGTTCATCAAAAAGCGGAAGAGGCGTTACGTCCAACCGCCATCCCTTGGCTGCGAGGCTTTGTTTCATTTGGAGAAGGTGTGATTGGGCCGCTTGTTCGTTCGGATACACAGGGGTGCTCCCAGTGTGCGGAAATAAGACGTCTCATGGCAGGGCGCGACCGGAAAGAGATGTGGGAGTTACAGCAGAGGTTTGCGGAAAAAGAAAGAATGCCAAGTGACGCGTGGGCATCGCGCATGGGGCTTTTACAGATGGCTCGTCTGCTCGGGGCAGAGGTACAGAGGGTATTGCAAGGTAATCAGTCTCACTTGGAAGGACGGATATTTTTAATCAATTTAAGAACATTGAAGAGTTCACGGCATTTCTTTCTGCCCGATCCATTGTGTCCAGTTTGCAGTCAACTGCCTGACGATTCACCGGATGCGGCCCGAATTTCGCTGCAGCCAAGTCTGAAAATAAGCCCTGACAGTTATCGCTCCCGGTCAATGGATGATTTGAATAAAGTTCTAGTCAAAGACTATTTGGATCATCGGACTGGCTTTTTGAATGGTAAAATGTATGACCTTGTGCCGCCATTTGCCGATGTAAGTGTTAATCTGCCATTGTTAGGGGGGGACGAGGGAGCGGCAGGACGGACCCATTCCTACGCGGTAAGCGAGTTGACTGCCATTTTGGAGGGGGTGGAGCGGTATTGCGGTCTGGCCCCCCGCGGCAAACGGACAGTGGTCCATGACAGTTTCCTCAATCTGGAAGAGCAGGCGCTCAATCCTATTAAGGTAGGCGTGCACGCGATGGAACAGTATGCGAAGCCAAGTTTCCCATTCAAACCGTTCGATCCGGATCGCCCGATTAATTGGGTATGGGGCTATTCGTTTTTGCAAGAGCGACCGATTCTGGTTCCAGAATTACTTGCCTATTACAGCTTAGGCTGCGGGAAGGGATTTGTCTATGAAACTTCCAACGGATGCGCATTAGGCGGAAGCTTGGAGGAGGCCATTTTCTACGGTATTTTGGAAGTGGTGGAGCGTGATTCGTTCTTGATGACCTGGTACGCGCAGCTGACTCTTCCGCGTCTTGATCCCTCTTCGGCTAATGACCAAGAATTGCAGTTGATGGTCGAACGCGTGCGGGCGGTGGCCGGATATGATCTGCATTTGTTTAACTCGACGATGGAGCACGGAGTTCCAAGCGTTTTGGCATTGGCGAAAAACAGGAAGCAAAAAGGATTGAATATTATTTGTGCGGCCGGAGCTCATCCGGATCCGGTACGGGCGGTGAAAAGCGCGGTTCACGAGCTGGCCGGCATGATGCTGACACTTGACGGAAAACTTGAGGCGAACCGGAAGGAGTATATGAAAATGCTGCGAGATTCTTCTCTCGTGCAGAAGATGGATGATCATGGCATGCTGTACGGTTTGCCGCAAGCAGAGGAGCGGCTGCAGTTTTTGCTGGAAGATAATCGTCCGCTGCGAACGTTTGCTGAGGAATTCAAGTGGAAGGCGGGGCATGCAGACTTGACCGATGATTTGAAGGAGATCCTTCAGGTGTTTCGCCGATTGAACCTCGATGTGATTGTGGTGGATCAGACGACACCGGAAACGATGCGAAACGGACTGCATTGCGTGAAGGTATTGATTCCGGGGATGCTGCCAATGACATTCGGACACCACCTTACTCGCCTAACAGGACTGGAGAGGGTGCTCCGGGTACCAATGGAACTCGGATATGCGAAACATCCGCTGACACTCGAACAGCTCAATCCGCATCCGCATCCGTTTCCATAAGCGGTGACTAGGGGGTAGGAGGATGGGTCTAGAGACATTTCTGCACAATCTACATTTTGACATTGACAAGGCAAGCCCGCCGGACCGGGAAGTGGATTGGGAAGATGCACCACTTGTGTATAAGCTCTACCGTGGCTTGCCTGTTGTTCCGCTTTCTTCGGAAGTTCCGCTGGCCCTTGAAGGACAGGAAGAACCCGCAAAGCCTGACCTTCGCAGAATCGGTCATTTTCTCTGGTATGTATTCGGTCTTACTCAATTTTGCCAGTCAGTCTTTCCTTTAGATTCCACAGAGCAAGCGGCCGACCTAATGCAGTCCTATCGGCGGTTTGCTCCTTCCGGCGGGGCATTGTATCCAAACGAATTGTACGTGTATTTGAAGATGGAGGATTTGCCTGCAGGGGTGTACCATTATGATGTAGCACACCATCGCTTGGTGTTGCTGCGTGAAGGAAATTTCGATTCATATATAGCGAAGGCTCTCGGGAATCGCTGTGATATGTCTGCTTGTTTTGGTACTGTTTTTGTGTCAACAATGTTTTGGAAAAATTTTTTTAAATACCATAATTTTGCTTACCGCCTGCAAGGATTGGATGCCGGTGTAGTGATTGGACAGTTACTGGAAGTGGCGAAACGGTTTGGCTTTGCATCGGGGGTGTACTTCCAATTTCTCGATCGGGCCATCAACCATCTGCTTGGGTTATCTGAACTAGAGGAGAGCGTGTATGCGGTTATCCCACTTTCGGTGGAACCTACAATCTGGTCTGCTAACGGGCGAGACATAGATAGAACGGTCTCTGCGTCCGAATTGTGCCGAGAGTTGACGGAGATTAGGCACGATCACTACGTCCGATCAAGAAGGGACATAGAGTATCCGATGTTAACCAAAATGAATGAAGCATCCATGCTGGAATCAACGCGATCGTTTCGGCAAATCAAGGAGAAGGAGAGGGTGAATGGTGAGACTCAATCGGTAGCTCTGCCTCACATGAAGCGGTTGTCGTATGATTTTGCGGATGTTTGCCGAAAACGGTATTCAGCGGACATGGATTTCGTTTTAGGGAAGGTAAGTCAACAGCAGCTGGCCGCACTGCTGAAGGAGGCGACGGCTTCCTTTTCATATCGAAACGATCTAGATGCAGCACACAAGAAGCATGATTCCCGCGTCTCCTTGTACGGCTGTTTGCACAATGCTGAAGGCATTCCGGATGGGGCCTATCATTATGACAGTGATGCACATGCACTGCAACAGATACATCCCGGAGATCATCGGCTCCGGCTGCAATACGGAATGTCTCTGGATAATGTGAATTTGTTTCAAGTCCCGCTTTGCCTGCATGTAGCAGGGGATAAGGATCACTTCATAACCGCTTTTGGATACAGAGGATATCGCATCCAGCAGATGGAAGCAGGTATGCTTGTACAGCGATTACTGTTAGCGGCGTCAGCTATCGGGATGGGGGGACACCCGCTCTTAGGGTTTGATGTGAACGTGTGTGATGAGATTTACAAGATGGAGCCGCAAGGAAAAACGAGCCTGATTCAAATCCCGATCGGTCCCTATCGACCGCGTCCCTGGTTGAGAGGAAGTTTGCGTAGTTAAGTATAGATAAAGGCAAGCCTGCATAGACCAGCTTGCCTTCTTTAATGATTCTAATCCAACTTATTTACGCGAGAACATGATGCTGATCTTCTATTGTTTAGGTAGAACGGTTTTCATTTGTCTACTCATGATCCTACTTGTAATTGGTTGTTCGGCCGCCTGTAATCTCTCATTTCCACGCCCTCTTGTCATTCCATAAGTGGCAATAGCCCCAATCACCAGACTTAATAATGAAATGATCATGCCTGTGTTATTACGTTTCTTCCCGAACATCCACCTATTACTGCGGTCAAAATTAAACAAGGACGTTAACCAACGTAAGTTGTTCATTTTACGAATCCCTCTTTGATATTTGGTTGGAAGAAAATCATCTTCCATCATCTCTAGTTTTTGATGACTTTACGGATATATACTGAGAAAAATTACGCTATTTAGCATATTTAGCGAGTTTTATGACAGGATAGTAATCATCAAGAAAAAGCCAAGGTACCGATGCCTTGGCTTTTTTCTTGATGATTACTGTGAATCGTCTTCCATTTGTTCGGAAGGTTCTTCGCTTGGATCTGGCTCGTCTTCATCGACACCATTGCAGCCGAAGAGAAATCCCAGAGATAATACTGTAGACATAAGAACAAATAAATATTTTCTTTTCTTCAAAGTGTTTGTGCTCCCTTCGAATCGAAGTTTCTGCTTTTATCATCGACTTTAAGAAAAAAGAATATGTAACCTTTTTTCTACCAGTTTTTTCTTTGAGCAATACAATCCTTTAGTTAACTAAATCGTGATTGAATTCCATAACCGTGTGGATTTGAGCCTGTACACTAAATAAAAACTAATAAAAAGTTAGACCTTTCCTAACATTTCTCCATATGATAAAGCATCTATCTAATTATTAAAGAAAGGTGATAAGTATGAATAGACACTATAGGCCGATACATGGCGGATGGGGACACGCAAGTTGGGGACATGGCCAAGGTCATGCGACGTGGGGGCACGGAACACCTGTGGGATATCATGGTTGGGGCTATCATCCAGGATTTGCAGCAGGTACTGTTACAGGTTTAGCAGTTGGAGCCGCAGCATCTCCGCCGGCTCCATACCCTGTGCCTGTTTATCCACCTTATCCATACCCTTATCCATACCCTTATCCATATCCAGTCCCATATTATCCTCAAAGCTAAATTATCTAAAATAAATCAGCCGCTTCCTGATTCCTATGTAACAGAAAGCGGCAATATTTTCTTAGAATGATTTGGTTTAGAAGATATTCTGTTCCCTTGGACATCAGCTTACCTTTTTTTCTGCAGCAACATTGTAAAATAGTATCTAAATAAAAGCCAATCATACATATTGAAGTGTTAAGAAATAACACGCATCCACATCTATCTAAAATTTTAAAAATTTCTGTTTAATTCGACAATATTCTATGGTAAATTAAGAAAATAACCCGAAAGGATGAATAGAGATGTCACAAATTGAAAATGTTACGATCATCAAGAAAGCGAATGTTTATTTTGATGGAAAAGTAACGAGCAGAACGGTTTTATTTCCAGATGGTACTAAGAAGACGTTAGGAATCATGCTTCCAGGCGAATATGAGTTTTCTACTTCATTGAAAGAAGAAATGGAGATTGCAGCGGGAAATTTGGAATATAAATTAGACGGGCAGGATTGGCAAACAATTGATGGAAGTGGTGTCTTCTATGTTCCAGCAAATGAAAAATTCCAATTAAAGGTACATACAGTTGCTGATTATTGTTGTTCGTATCTTGCTGAGTAGTACAAAAGAGCAGTCATATGGCTGCTCTTTTTTGCTGGGAGAAAAGAGCAATTCCATTCTTTGATAAAATTTAAGGATGAAAATTGCAAATAAAGGTCATGACCTATAACATTCACCATGGCAAGGAGGTTTGTACAGAATCGCTGAAGTTATCGAAAAAAGCGATGCAGACATTATCGGGCTTAACGAGGTTGATAAACACTTTTCCAAGCGCAGTAACTATGAAGATCAGATTAGTTGGCTTGCCAAACAATTAAACATGCACCACGCCTTCAGTCCGCCTCGATTATTTTTTCACGAACTTCCGGCGGGATTGAGGCCGATGCTTCGTCCAAATTTTGTTGAAATGATTTATTTTTTGCCATGGTGATTTCCTTCTTCCTTTTGCCCATAGTTTTTCAAGAAAACGACCAATCATTCCTTCTCTTACAAAAAGATATATAGTACAGCTTTAAAACAAAGTTTGTCTGTTTAATGGTGAGAATGGAAGGTTTTGTCCATAATAAAAGAAACAATATTTAGGTAGGTGAGACGATGGAAATGCACAAGCCTGTAAGTAATGGAAACAGCTGGATGATAGCCAATTTAACACAGGAACAACAACAGCAGATTCAGCAGTTCGAGGAACAACTGGGTCTTGTACTAATCGCATACATGGATGCTGACAGTGTGGACCTAGACACAGCACCCAAGGGTGGTTAAGGTTTTATTACCTTAGCTTTTTTAATTTTCCTTATAAAAATGTTTACTCTAACATTACCTGTAAAGATCACGGAATAAAGAGACTGTTCCATAAGTCATAAGCAAGCCTCAAAAAAACTATTTTTTACTGAAGGGACCCGTCAATGAATCCTTGATTTTACTGGATTCTCATGACGGATCCTTTCGTTTTTTCTTTACTTAATTATTGTTAAACAAATGATCAATTAAAATCTCGCTCCGGCAAACTCTCGACACTCGTGAGCACAGTTTAAGCAAATTTGACCGCAAGCCTCTGATACTTTATCAGAATGATTTAAACAATGGTTTCCGCAGGCCTCGCATACTTGAGCGCATAAAGAAGCAAGCGATTTGGCAAATTGGCTTTGACTTGCAACATACTGAGCGGTCAATGTGCAAATATTAGCGCAATCAGATAGTAGTTTTAGTTGTTTTTGTCTAGATTGTATATCCTCCATTTTAAGTATTTCATTTCTTGTATATTCGCATGTGGCTTCACAGTTTTGAACCATCTGTAAAGTTTGGTACTGAGGAAAGCGGTAAGTGTTTTGATAAACCGCCATAGGATGATGAACGATCATCGGATAAGTCATCATATTAGTTCGGTACATTTATTTTAATGATCCTCCTTTCTTTTTTAATGGACACTTCACGAGTACATGTTCTTTCATATTCAAACGAACCCCTCAACTAAAAGCAGGGACAATTTCAGCTTTTAGTTTTTAAAACATTTCATTCATCTCCCAAGATTCGACGGTTAAATAGGCAGTATGCGGATCCATGCCTTTCCCGATTAAATAGGTCATCGCAGCAACTTCTTGTAATGCATGCTTATATGAAGTTGCTTTTGCCTCCTTTAAGCCATATTTCACAAAAGGAGCGATGGTCGTTAAAGTTTGTGATTTCAAGTGAGGGTATAACGGTTGTTTGATTTGTTGATCTGCCCACATCTCAGACTGAGGGTATTGCGGAAACTGCCTAATATGTTGAGGTTGATAATAAGACATATCGTAAGGGTATAAAGGATTCATTTTTAACTCCCTTTCCTGTTATTGATTGCATTTAGTAATATACTATGTTCCACGAATGTCCCAGGAACTAAGCATATGCCTATATACGCCGAATCGTGCATGGCTTATTTTAGGTTTTATTTTATAAGGGAATAATTTCCTCAGATTTGCGAACTTTATAAGTAAGATTTCCAGTGGTTTTGCCTTATTTGTGTTTAGCATGATTGTTTATAGAGCCTTTAAAAAGAAATTCCTCGAGGTGTAAAGAGAGTGGGTTCAATCCAAAATAAAAAGGAAAAAAAGCTCATTATTTTCGCTGTTATTGTACTAATTCTTTATTTATCACCTTTGTTTATTCTTTTAAGCCTTCTTTTTTTAACAGTCTGTCATGCAGTCTGGAGAGGAGCAGTAACGCAACAATCGAACCAATTAAGGTCCACAACATATCCCATTGTGTATCCCAAATATCGCCCTGCGTTCCTAGAAAGTCTTTAGAGGCTCTTCCTCCTTTTGTTATTTTAGAAACTAACCATTCGATAATCTCGTACAACGCAGAGATTGCCAATGACATACTTATGACAATGGTAAATAGCCAGGGGCCTTTCGTTAATTCGGTTTTCCGTAATAAGATTTCTCTCAATACAATCGCAAATAATCCCTTCAGCAAATGTCCAAATCGGTCGTAATGATTTCGTTTCAAATCGTATACATCCTTTATCCAATCAAAAAGAGGAACTTTTGAATAGATGTAATGACCACCGACAAACATACTAACGGCTAAAATTGTAATAATGACATAAGAGAGAGTAGTGAGGCGAAATTTATTGTATGCTGCTATTACGATGATCAACCCGATAATGGCAGGGCCAACCTCCAATGCCCATGTCGAGTATCTTGCCGGCTTAATAACCGACCATATAAAAACTGAGATAACAACTAATAGTAAATATAGATGAATCGTTGTACTTTTACCTTTTATCACTTTTTCACTCCTATAGTAAGGTTTTTTGCTTACAGTATTTGAAAATGCGCAGTTTCCTATGCAGGATACTTGGAACTGGTTGCCTTAGTTGCTCCGAATATTGGATTTTGTACACTTAAGGACAGATTTTCGAGGAGAGTAAACTCGTTTCGCTGATCTTGTTGTCGTACTAGCATTAACTGAGGAAAAGAGCATGATTTAAATTTGAAAAGTATGGGGCAAAAAACTCCTTGGGCGACAAGGAGTTTTTTTGTGTCTATATCTTGTGGAAATGATGGAGGAACGAGGATTATCGATGGCTCACACGACCATTATGCGTTGGGTTTATCAATATAGGGTTCTGGTATCTTTTTTGCTTCTTCTAACTCTTTAATTGCTACTGGATAAGCTGGATTCTTATCTACAGTAATGACACGAGGAGTGGATACATGTAAAAAAGCCAAGGCTTTTTTCAAAAAACGATACGAGTTTCAAAAAAGGATGCTTTCCCAAGATGGAAAGCTTGATATTTCAAGGTTTCGTCCTACTGTTTCTTGCAATAGGTAGTGGAGACCAAATCAAGAAATCATTAGTCATCAATCAAATGTATGAAATTGGAACATTGAGTAATTAATGCATCCATTCTAATGAAAAAACTCAAATTGAACAAAATAAAAACAAAGGAGTGATTTAAATGGCTGAGACTAAATTTGATTCGAAAGTTCTTTCTGTCTTAGAAGATAAAATTCAACTGATTAAAACTGCAAAGGGGGCTATTTATTTAGTAGGTCCAATTCGGCTCCCAGTTAATTTGTATGGAGAAACTGTTGAATTCAACTGGTATTGCTGGCTAAATTGTGATGAAGTAACAGAGAATTTTGAAAGAATTATTGACAAGTTATCCTCTGTCAATTTAGCTGAATTTCAACAATCGAGTGTCCTCTCCTATGGCGACTTTGAATATGGCGATGATGCAATTATTCGTATGCATTCGATTTGTCATACAGGTGACATTTTTGGAAGCAAACGGTGCGATTGTGGATTTCAGTTAAAACAATCGATGAAAATGATTGTTGAACATGGAACCGGTGCATTATTTTATTTAGCCAATCATGAAGGAAGAGGCATTGGCTTATTCAGTAAGGCAATGGCTTATATCCTTCAGGAAAACGGCTATGACACTGTGGAAGCAAATCAAGCGCTTGGTTTTGTCGATGATTCAAGAAATTATAGTGATGCTATACAGGTTTTAAAAGCATTAAGAAGCAAACCTGTTACCCTCATAACCAACAACCCTAAAAAATTAGACGCTCTAAAAAACTCTGGCTTAACTGTATCAGGAAGAGAACCGTTATGGGGTGATGTATCAGAGTATAATGAAAAATACCTTGAAACAAAAATAAATCGATCCGGTCATATGAGAGATGAGGATACCTGTTGCAATGACTAGCCATGAATTCTATATGGACTTAGCCTTACAAAATGCACAGGCAATGAAAGGTCAGACAGACCCCAATCCCTTAGTTGGTTCTGTCATTGTAAATGAGAACCGAATTGTGGGGATCGGTACGCATTTGAAGGCAGGAGAACCACACGCTGAAATTCATGCTCTTCGTATGGCAGGTGAAAAAGCCAGAGGCGGAACTATTTATGTTACCCTGGAACCTTGCTCACATCATGGAAGAACCGGACCATGTGCTGTTGCAATCAGAGAAGCTGGGTTAAAAAAAGTGGTCATTGCAACCCTCGACCCTAATCCTGTTGTTTCGGGGAATGGCGTTAAAATACTTGAGGATGCAGGAATTGAAGTGATTATTGGTGTTCGACAAGAAGAATCAAGACAAATGAACGAGGTTTTTAATAAATTTATTGTTCAAAAAAAGCCATTTGTTACATTAAAAGCTGGTATTACATTAGACGGAAAAATCGCCACTCACTCTTCTGACAGTAAATGGATTACATCTGAAGAATCCAGGCTGGACGTACATCAACTAAGAAATGAAAATATGGCTATTCTTGTTGGAGTTAATACAGTGGTTAAAGATGATCCTGAACTGACTGCAAGAATACCAAACGGGCGTAACCCAATTCGCGTTATACTGGATTCCAATTTGAAAATTCCTTTAAGTTCGAAGGTTGTAGTCGATAAACAAGCTAAAACTTGGATTTTTACCAGTCAAAATGTTGACTTAGATAAAGAAAAAACACTCTTAGCAAATGGAATAAAGGTCATTCGGACAAGTGGATTAAAAAATGTTGATGTAAACGATGTAGTAGAAATATTGGGAGAGAATCTTATTTCATCCTTACTACTTGAAGGTGGGGGCACCATAAGCGCATCTTTCTTAGAAAATCATTTGATCGATAAAGCGGTCTTATATTTTGCCCCAAAATTAATTGGAGGGAAAGATGCTCCGACCTTTTTGGAAGGCGTAGGTATCAGTAAAATGAGAGATGCAATTGAATTATCCGATACAGAGATTATAAAGATCGGGAAAGATTTTAAATTTATTGGATATCCAATATACAGTAAATGAGGAAGTTTAGCGATGAGACTTGGATTCGACATTGATGATACACTGATAGATTTAAGAGAACATGCCTTTCATATTTATAATAAAAAACTGGAGCAAAAAGTTCCAATCGATGTTTTTCAAAGGCTAGAAAGGGTAGAAATACATGAACCCTTTGGATTAACAGAAGAACAAGGTAGAGAAATGTGGAATTCTTCTTTGGAGGAAATATACTATACTTCTTGCCCACCCTTTCCAAATGCGATAGAAACATTACAAGAATTAGACAAGAAAGGTCATGAAATTTATTATATTACATCAAGACCGAAAGAACATGGTGAACGGACAAAGGAATGGCTAAAAAGCCAAGGCTTTCCGGTACAGGATGAACGGTTCTTCTATGGCATGCAAGACTATGAAAAGGTACAAATTATAAAAAAACTAAAACTCGATTACTACTTTGACGATAAGCCGGAAGTTCTAAACACCCTGTTAAATGAAGAAAAAACAAAAGTAGTTGTAAGGGACCAATCTTATAATCGGCATTTGAAGTTCCCAAGGATATTAGATTGGACAGACCTAAAAAAGGTCATTAAGGATCTATAATTTAAACCTATAATTTCAATTGTTGAAAATGGTTTTGTTAATAAGTATTCGTACATTTTTTGATGACAAAATAAAAAGCCAGGATTATAAAGTAAATCCTGGCTTTAGGTTAAATTTTTTTAAAGTACTGAGCCTTCGGTATAGATTGCGATTAAAACTTTGGCAATGTCATCTCCAATATTTTTAACGTAGTGAGGGACACTTGCGCACCAGCTGAACGTGTCTCCTTGTTCTAAAAAATAGGAGTCTTCTCCTTGTTCTGCGAGAATTTTTCCCTTAAGGACTAAGTGGCACTCTTCCCCTTCATGTGCATTTTCCCCCCCAGTAGAAGCACCTGGGGGGAATTCCACCAATCTAATGCTTAATCCACCTCTTGAAGCTAAATGCTCTACTTTTAAGTTTGACTCCTTAGAAGTTGTTACTTCTCGTTCATTTTTTCGTATAACCGTCATGTGTTCATCTTTTTCTAAAAGAAGATAGGGTAAAGGAACTTTTAAGAAAGCTGCGATTGTTTGTAAGGTGCTGATTGACGGAGAAGTGTTATTGTTTTCAACATTACTTATAAATCCCTTCGAAAGACCAGTTTCCTCACACATTTGTGCAATAGTTATTTTTTTTCTATTTCTAATGGCACGTATTTTAGAGCCGATATCCATGTTTATCACCTCGAGTAGTTTTCTAATAGTAAACTTTATTTCATATTAGCAAAAAATCCATTGACAATCCATATTTGTGTTTGGTATTTTATAAGAGAACAAAAATTCATATAAGGAAACTTCAAAAAGACAAACATTTTATTATGTTTTTTATCATGCCATGTTATATACTAGGAGGTTTTGCAAATGGAAACTGAAATGATTTATGAACTTCGCCGTCCTAAGAAGATTATTTCTGGGAAAAAGTATCCCGCATTGTTTGTTATGCATGGTATAGGAAGCAATGAACAAAATATGCTTTCACTCGTTAACGGTCTAGAGGATTCCTTCTTTATTTTTAGTGTAAGGGGACATTTGACTCAAGGACCGGGATTTGCCTACTTTACAATCCAGGGCTATGGAAAACCACATCGAGAAGTATTCGATGACGGAATTAGTAAATTAGCTAAGTTTATTGATTATGCATCAATAAACTATGAAATAGACCCGGAACAGTTATACTTGTTGGGCTTTAGCCAAGGAGCCATTGTTTCAATGACATTAGCACTCACCCTTGGAAACAAAATTAAGGGTGTAGTAGCGCTAAGTGGTTATATTCCTCAATTTGTAAAGGAAGAATACATGATCAACCAAGGGAAGCATTTATCAGTGTTTATATCACACGGAGAATATGATCAGGTCCTGCCATATGAGTGGGGGAAAGAAAATGTCGATTATTTTACTAAGCTTGGGGTTCCCGTGACTTTTAAATCTTATCCGGAAGGGCACACAGTATCTGAAAAAAATCTTCAGGATTTTCAATCTTGGATTTCAAATGATTTACGAAGATAATAAATCCAAAATACAAAAAAATAGGGAGGGAAATAAAAAATGATGCCATCATTATTTATTGCTCATGGTGCACCATTACTTGCGATTGAAAATAACAATTATACAAAATTTTTAAATCAATTAGGTCAAAACCTTCCTCGCCCAAAAGCTGTTGTTTTGTTTTCAGCCCATTGGGAATCCAAGGTTCAACAGGTAAGCCGGGTCGATCAGTATAATACGATGTATGATTTCGGCGGATTTGACCCGCACCTATACACTATCCAGTATCCTGCTCACGGGAATCACGACATTGCAAAAGAAATAGAAGACCTATTTACTAAAAATAGCATTTCTTTTGAAAATGACACAACTCGCGGCCTAGATCACGGAGCATGGATAGTTCTACGTATGCTTTATCCGAATGCAGATGTTCCCGTAATTGCTATGTCTGTGAACCCAAATCTTACTCCTGATGAGCAATATAAAATCGGTAAATCGCTATCGGAGTTAAGAGGAAAGGGTATTTTAATCATCGGCAGCGGGGGAACCGTTCATAATTTAAGAGCCTTAAAGTGGGCTGACGATGGAGAGGTTGATTCTTGGGCACTTGAATTTGATGAGTGGTTGGAAAAACAGCTTGACAACTGGGATTTACAATCCCTCTTTAACTATGATTCACTTGCGTCTAATGCGTCATTAGCAGTACCTCCATACGGGAGTGAGCATTTTATTCCGATCTTTTATGCTATGGGTGCAGCTGATAATAATCCAAAAGCGTCTTTACTCCATCGAGAGTTTAGATATGGAAACTTAAGTCACAGCGTTTGGCAATTTGGATAATGTCAAAGAAATTTATAAAAATGAGGATGTGAGCATCAATTTAAATGTCGTTGCAGATAATGCTTCCAGTGCAAAATATTTTCTTTCGGAACAAATATATGTACCAAATAAGTTTCAATGGGAAAAAGCGAAGGTCCGAATGAAGTTGAATGATAAAGTAGTTCAAGAAGGAACAGGTTCAGCTGTTATGGGAAATCCTGTTCGTTCGGTGGTTGAATTGGTTAAAATGTTACATTCCTCTGGGCTTTGTATTGAACCCAGGATGATTGTACTAACCGGTGGCATAACGGAAGCTATTCATGTTTTTAGTGGAGATTCCATTGAGGTTGAATTTGATAAGCTGTGGACAATTGATTTACCTGTCAAATAATGATTGGGAGGAACTAAAATGCCGATTGTACATGTCCACTTGCTTGAGGGCAGATCAAAAGAATTAAAACAGCAATTGATTTCAGAGATTACGGCAGCAGTTAGCCGGACGTTAGGTAATTCACCTGAAACAATCAGAGTATTGTTACATGACGTGCCACATGAAAATTGGGGTGCAGCTGGTTTTCCAGTGAGTAATAGACAAGAGAATTAAGTAACCATTATATATTTATTTTTCTTATTTATCTCGAATTAATAATAATTAGTTTTGAGATTTATCAATAAAACCATAAATGAGGAGAGAATAACAATGAAATTAAAAAACGAAATCGGGGTATTTATTTTACGAGTAACATTAGGCGCATTGTTTTTAATTCATGGGATTGTAAAGTTTCAGGGTGGAATTGAAAATATCGTAGGCTGGTTCAGCAGTATAGGACTACCAGGATTTATGGCTTATGGAGTTGCATTGCTTGAAATCATCGGAGGTATCGCTTTAATCATTGGATTTGCAACTAGGATTGTATCTGTTTTGTATGCACTATTAATGATTGGAGCAATACTAAAAGTAAAACTTTCCGTTGGTTTATTGGGGAATGGACAGATGGCAGGATATGAGTTAGATCTGGCTTTTCTGGCAATGGCAGTATATCTTGCTATAGCAAACAAATCTTTTTTAGCTGTAGATAATGTACTGTTTCGTTCTGAGAAAGCTTAATAATAAGGGGGCAACTAAAATGAATTTTCATCGCGAACCTATTACCTTCGTAGGTCAAGTTAACCTGAAGGTACAAAACTTAGAACGTTCATTAAAATTTTATAAAGAAATAATCGGCTTTAAGATAATGGTAAATACCATCATCATATTGGTTTAAACATATGGAATGGTGAAGGTGCTCCACAACCGCCAATTAATAGTGTGGGACTTGAATCATTTACTCTAATGCTTGCAAATGAGGAAAAGAGAAATAAAGTTATTACTCAGTTGAAGAAAGTTGGTGCATCTGTCACGGAAGAAAATGGTTCATTCGTTACTTCAGATCCTTCCGGTAATCGCATTCGTTTGAAAGTCTAATTTTTAAATTTTGCTAATTTTAAACCTTTGCTGGAAGGAATATACTGCTATGCGTAAAGAAGATGGAGTTAAAAATACAGGAATAGAACTCGGGCTCTATACACTTGGGGATATAGGTCCAGATCCCCATACTGGCAGGATAATTAGTGCCCAGCAAAGAATGAAGGAAATAATTGAAGCGGCAAAACTCGCTGATGAAGCTGGACTAGATGTGTTTGGTGTGGGAGAACATCATCGATTAGACTATGCTACTTCCGCACCCCCGGTTGTTTTGGCTGCTATTGCTCAAATAACCAAACGAATTAGATTAACAAGCGCACCCACCGTGTTAAGCACTGTTGATCCTGTGCGTCTCTTCGAAGATTTTGCTACATTAGATGTACTTTCAGAAGGAAGGGCAGAAATAATCGCAGGTCGTGGAGCGTTTGTGGAATCCTTCCCTCTTTTCGGGTATGACTTAAATGACTATGATGCCTTGTTCTCGAAACAATTACATGGGATGGTCATTTTCGCCCGCCATTGAGGAATGCTGAAATTGCACCAAGACCTTTGCAAAAGGACATACCGATATGGGTAGGTGTTGGAGGAACACCAGAGATTGCAACCCGCGCTGGATACTCTCGCAAAGGAAATTGAAGAATATAAGATGATCCAATCTATCCCTGGTATCGGAGAAAAAATCGCTGCTACGATCATTTCTGAAATTGGGGAGATAGACCGGTTCAATCACTCAAAGAAACTTGTCGCATTCGCAGGAGTTGATCGAGAAGTATTTGAATCAGGTAAATTTAAAGCTACTCTCGTTCGTATTACAAAACGTGGATCAAGTAGGTTGCGACACGCCTTATATATGGCTGTTCGTTCTGGTATTCGTGATTGTCGTAAACAGAAAACAACTGATGAAATTATCCCTAAAAACAAGAGATTAAGAGCGTTTTACGATAAGAAACGTGAGGAAGGCAAACTTTATAAAGTAGCCGTTATTGCTTGTGTAAATAAGCTCTTACATTGGATTTATGCCATATTAAAAAACAGAACCACTTTCCAAGATATAGTCTAATTAAGATTTTCAACTAAATAAGACAAAACCTTCCAATCATTAGTTAGTGGAAGGTTATTTGGCATGCGCATTTTTAGTATAACATGAAGTATTTTAAGTTTTTATTGAAAAATGTTGACAAACTATTAGCTGGTTTAATTGAATATTTTTTTATAAGAAAATATTATAATTCCGCAAATCATAGTTACTCCTACAATTGATAACAAATAAAAATAAGGGAATAAAACTTTACCAAACGCTACTTCATTTTGAAGAGTTTCTACTTTATCCCACGCACTTGCAATCTCTGATTTATAGTATTTTGTTTTTATATAACCAACATCGTACCAACAAAATCTTAATTAGTAATGTATCGCTCATTAATTTGTTCTAAAAAAAATATGTTCTAAAAAATAAAAATTTATGAATGAAAAAGAAGTTCCATTTGCATGTTGGAACTTCTTTTTCATTAGCAGGAAACAGATATCTCCTAATTAAGTAGAAGAAAATAGTCAATATGCATATTTCTGGTTATAATGGTATTAATTTCAAAAAAATACAGATATGATAGAGTGAGAGAATAAGAATGAATGTAACGGCTTTATCATTTAAGTGAAACTGTTAGGTAATAAGTGATGAAAGGAAGCTGTTCAATCATTTTTGAGCGGGAGGGAATAACAATCGACATCATTATTTTAGTTTTGTTTGTTCTTATTGTTATAGCTTTGAACATCGGTTTCGTCACTCTTTACAAAAAGAAAAGATTCAGTTTGATGTTCTCAGGGATCATCATGTCGATACTTGCCCCGGTACTTGGTTTTTCAAGCGGATCCTTGTTTTATCGCTTCTATGATTGGAGTTCAGGCGGAAGCGGTGAGGGGGCTGCTTACGGGGGCGCCATCATTGGATTGGGCGTTTTACTAAATGGTTTTTTGTTGATTATGGTTGGATTCGCTTTATGGGCATTGAGAGCCTTTTCATCCAAAAGCAAGGGGGCTTAATTCGAATACAGGATAAAACTAAAAAGGCCTAGTCATTGAAATCCAAAGATTCCATGATTAGGTCTTTCTTACATATCATTCTTATACGGATCAAGGTTTGATTCTTCTAGCTTTCAATGGCCCTTTACAGGGAATTCTTGTATGCTTGATAATGTACGAGGAGGGATGAATATGAAAAAACAAGAACCGATTTATGTTCAGACAGAAATCGGGACTTCGATGGAGGAAATTTGGGAGCATACGCAAAATCCCGATTTACATACGGAGTGGGATGTTCGCTTTACGGAAATCTCGTATCTTGAGCGACAGGAAAATGAACCGCAGCGTTTTTTATATAAAACGAAGATAGGGTTTGGGCTTGTGATCGCAGGAAAGGGGGAAACGGCTGGACAAATACAGAAAGAGACGGGAGAACGAGTTTCTTCATTAAAATTCTGGACAGATCATCCGTTGTCTCTCATTCGAACAGGAAGAGGATATTGGAAATATACCCCGAAAGGCGATCGAATTGAGTTTGAGACCCAGTACGATTATGAAACAAACTTCGGGAAATTGGGAAAGGTGATCGATTCATATGTATTCCGTCCGATGTTGGGGTGGGCAACGGCATGGAGCTTTGGCTCGCTTAAATTATGGCTGGAAAAAGGGTATCATCCCCGGTTAACTTTGCAGAAGACACTGACGTACTGGCTTGTTTGTTTTCTGTTGGCTTTTGTTTGGATCTATCAAGGGCTCGTTCCGAAAGTACTTGCTGTTCATCCTGAGGAAGTGGAGATGCTGTCGTCTTTAGTCAGCTTGCCAGTCAATCCATATATCGCCGTTCAATGGATCGGCTTCATGGAAATGCTGTTTGGCTTTGTGTGGCTGCTGCCATTTTTAAAACGCAAGCTGTTTATTGGACATATGATTCTACTAAGCTTATTGACTATTTCTGCCCTGCTCGCTAATATTCGAAGCGCTGTTCATCCGTTTAACCCAGTTACATTCAATATGGTACTGATTCTATTATCGTTCATCGGATATATAAATTGCAGCGATTTACCTGCAGCCAAGTATTGCAAAAGAAAAAGGGGGTGAGAACATTGTCATCCATTTATCGAACCATCCTCGGCGATTCTTACGAAAAACTGCATCCGAAGCTCCAGCAGCGTTATGACATAACCGAACAAAGAGATTTTCATGGCGTTGGAAAGATGGATGAAATCACGGGGGGCTCTCTTTGGATCAGACCATTTTTCCGATTGGGGACCAAGCGCCGTTTATTTTTTCCGGAACGGGGCAAAGATATTCCGTTTACTATTTATAATGAGGCATCAGTAAACGAAGAGGGAAAAACACTGGTGAAGTGGAATCGTACCTTTGTCTTTGGAGAAAAACGCCGTTTTTTCGATGCGGTGATGTCTTTGAATGAGCAACAAGATGAAATCATTGATTATTTCGGCGAGCCGCCGCTTCTTGTATCGACTCTTTCCTTTCATGTGGATGATCAAGGGGGCATGAATATTTCATCAAAGAAGCAATGGCTGTACATATTCGGAAAGAACATTCCTCTGCCCAGATCTTTATACGGGAAAGCGATGATTATGGAATCATTTGATGACGAACAAAACTGTTTCCGGATTAAGGTTGAGGTCCGAAATCCTTTAGCTGGTGCGCTTTTTTCGTATAATGGAACTTTTACTGAAATGGAACGTGATTCAATATGAAACGAAACGTGGTAATCGGAATTATTTTTTATCTTTTCTATCTAATAATTGGTTGGTCGCAGCTTCACATCGTGGAGGCACTTGTTTTATTATCCGTTCTTGTGTTCGTTCCTTTAATTCTCATGATGATTGATAAGAATATGAGAGATGGAGCGATTATGCCGGTAGCCCGATTCATTTCTCGATTGTACCCGTATGCTGCGCTCGGTGCGATGCTTACTTTTTTGACGGATATGGCCGTGTTTGCGGCGGTTTGGTTTATTTATACAGGATTGATCGCTTTATTCGGAGTGAAACGTTTGTTGGAGAGAGGAACAAAACCGCTCGGGGAATTATCCATTGACAGCGGCCTTATCTATTTAAGTTTGGGTGGATTTTGGTTCTTTGCCTATGCGGCGGATATGCAAGTGATGCATTTCACAAAGATAACCATTTTATTGACGGCCATTCATTTTCACTATTCGGCTTTCATTATACCCATTCTGGTCGGTTTTTTAGGACGAAAGGCGTTAAGCAATCGTAATGGGTATACTGCCATGACGCTCGTTGTCGTTCTGTCTCCATTAACAGTAGCCATTGGCATTACCTATTCACGGGTAATCGAGTTTTTGGCGGTGCTTATCTATGTTGCCGCCCTTTATGCATATGGCTTTTTTATTTTTCGAACGGATTTTCGGAAAAAGGCAGCCAAAATCTTACTTTCATTTTCGGCAGCGATTCTTCTTGTCACGATTTTCTTTTCCTTCATATACGCATATGGAAGAGTTCAGGAAAGTGTGACGCTCACAATTTCGGAGATGATTTTCATCCATGGGGTTGTTAATGCGTTTGGAGTCGTGTTGCCGGCTTTGCTCGGATGGCTCATTGAAGGTCCGAATTGTCCTGCCCATTCTTATTACGGAAAGCCGCTGAGCCGAGTGTTTGGTACAAGGACCATCGGAAGTGATTTTTTATCGCAAAAGCAATTGATAGATGACAAGGTATATACCGGTCTTATCGAGCGAATGAAGGATTTCTCCTCGAGTGAGTTTGATGTAAATCGGCTTTCACCTGGCATCGCCGATTTTTATGAACAGACGGAGAACTATGAATTGGAGGCCAATATTCGCTGGTCATCTTGGTTTAAGCCTCTTGCTCTCGCTTATCAGCATATAAGTCGCCGCATCGGGCAAATTCATTTAGGAATGGGCGGTATGTTGGAGCGAATGGATGCAGAGATCATCGGGGTGAGGTCAGAAATGGATGGAAGAAGTGATGTAAGGGCTTGGGTTCGAAAAAATGAAGATGGGGAAACCATTTTTGCCGCTCTTTACTCCCAGCACCAATATGAAAACGAAACATATATGAACATTGCTCTGCCGCTTCCTTACTCGAATATGACCGGTATTTTAAAGCCATACAACGATCGAAATCACCTTATATTAACAAGTATTTTAAGAAAGCAGGGGGCAGGAGATGAAGGAATCTATTTGCATACCCCATTATTTACGATTCGTTTGCCTTTGTCGGAAACGTTTTTCATCAAGGAAGAAGAAGGGCTTTTGACTGCACATCATCAAATGTGGATATTTGGGAAGAAATTTCTCGAAATTGATTACAACATAAAAAAACGAATGGAATGAATTTAAGGGGGCGAGTGATAGAATGACCAAATCAGTAGAAAAGTATGATTTTTCCAATATTATTGAAGAGAATTTGATGAAACATTGGATGTATTTGAAGCAGACGGAAGGAAGCGTTTATGTCGATGAAGCCGATTTTAAATATATTGCCGCCCGTCCGTATAACCGTGTACTATATGCAGATTGGCTTAATCGAGGGATAAAAGATCAAAAAGTGGAAATCAATCGATTGCTAGAACAATATGACAGAGAGGGAGATCCTCTTATGTGGATTATCGGTCCTTCGACAAAGCCAAGTGATATCAATCGGACTTTAACGGCAATGGGACTTGAACATCACCAAAACTGGACGGGAATGGCTATGAGCCTAACTGACGGGTTATGTAAACCGAGTGATCGGGATGATTTCCAGTTCAACCAAGTGACAAACGCTAAGGATTTGAACAAATGGGTGGATGTGTATATCGACGGATATGAAAAACCGGCATCAGGGAAAGAGGCCATCTTCAAGCGATTTGAACAAATTATTAAAAAGATGCCTGATGAATATAAATTATATTTGGGCTTTTATAAGGGGGAGCCCGCTGTAGTTGGTACGCTATTTTTGGATGGTGATATTGCAGGTTTGTACTGTATTGCGACCGCGCCAGACATGAGAAGAAAGGGTTTGGCTGCTGCTTATTTACAAAATCTTCTTGATGAAGCCTGTGCGCAAGGAGCTTCACACTGCATTCTCCATGCGACAGAAGCGGGGAAACCGACTTACGAAAAATTAGGCTTTCAATCATACAGTAAGTTTCAAGTCTATTTATATAAAGATGACCATTCTGAAAGGTAATAAAGCCCGGGAGAAAAGTGACGGAGTATGTGGATTTCTTGTTTGAAACTGTTACTATTGACCTCTATTTCCATCACATGCAACATTTTGACAATTGGCTGCGTTCTATAAGTTGAAAAGGGTGTTTCATTTTACAAATGGAGGTCGAAAATGAAGAAAATTAGTTTACTAGTCTTAACGTGCATGTTTTTAGTAGGCTTGATGATTCCGAGTTTTACTCATGTTCAAGCGGCCGTCGGATTTAAAGATGTACCGAACAGCCACTGGGCGAAGAAAGAAATTGATTATGCAGCAGCGAACGGCATCATTAAAGGCTATCAGGATGGTACGTTTAAACCGAATCATGAGGTGACGAATGCCCAGGTCGCTTTAATGCTGGTAAGGGCCCTAAAGTTAAACACAAACAACCGACCCAATCCGAATTTGACAGATGTGACTCCTGCATATCACGCGTATAAAGAAATTGCGACGGTCATCGATGAAGGCATTTTCCCTAAAGGAAAAACATTTAATCCGAATGCACCCATCTCAAGGGAAGCGATGGCAAGAGCTCTTGCGAATGCGTTCAAACTGCAAGGAAGCGGCGGCATTTATTTTACGGATGTTCCGACTTCATACTGGGCCTACCCGTACATCATGAAGATTGCTGTCAATGATGTAACAACCGGATACAGCGACGGCAGCTTTAAACCGAAAAATAAGGTCACACGCGCCCAGTTTTCAGCATTTGTTGCCCGTTCATTGGATAAGTCGTTCAAGCCACGTCCAGAAGATCGGGTGGTGACGCTTGGATTAAAGCTAGATTCTCAAAGAACATATGTATATAACTATTTTGACTATACGGGGGAAGCCAAAAAAGTAACATGGGCTTATAAAGGCAGAGAAGGCAGTCAGGATATTTGGAAAGCGGTATATGAGAACAATCAAGGACAGTCCGCGCAGTATTACAGTTATACAGAGAATGCAAAAGGTGTGACAGTTGGATTTTATCAAGCTGATTCCGGATTGCACATTCCCTATCCGTTAACGTTTAACAAAAAATGGACCGTCCATCAGGAAGGCATGCCATCGAACTATGTCGTCACCAATATGGCCAAAACCATTACCACTCCGGCCGGTACCTTTTATGATGTAATCGAAATCAAGAATTACGATGGCTACTACTATTATTATACTCAAGGATTAGGGCATATTTTGACGGTGGATGCGACACAGAAACCATCTAAAAAAATCATGGAATTAGTGAAATTTTAACATCGCTTCGTCCGGGCTGTTGGCAAGTGTTGTTTCATTCCCATAATAAGCCATAAACTTATAACCACGTTCCCACAAAGGACGTGGTTTTTTTGCGTAAAAAGATTGATTGACTCCATTTTCTCCTATTACTAACGAATCAATATGAAAAAAGTTTTGTTTATCCCCCATAAAAGTTACCAATAGAGCGAAATATTATGAAGGTTGCCATATTTTACTCCTTGACGACCTGGTATAAGGGGCATGGAGGATATGGCATGGTTCAATTTATCTAATAGATATAGCAAAAGATGAAGCAATATGGGGGTCAATGAACATGAAAGCAGCTATGACATTTGAAAGTCCAAATAAGATTGGAATGACGAGAGAAGAGTATCGAAAAATCGTCGAAGAATTGAAGAAACGAAATATGGAATCAAAAATTGTGAAAATCATTAATGTGACAACGCAATGGGTGAAAGGAAAGCTGCGAAAAGTTGTATTGGTTGCGGTCATCCTTGCCAATGGATTATTTGCCACACAAGCCTTTGCTTGCGAGGAATATCAAATACAAGCGGGAGACAGCTGGAGCAAGCTCTCCAACCGCACTGGTTTTACGGTCGAGTACTTAAAACAGATTAACGGAAAAGAAACTGACTTTTTAAAGGCGGGTGAAACCGTCGTTTTACCGGATATGGAGGAATATCTGGCGGATGTGGCAGCAGGCGGAACGCCAAACCCTTCTATTTTGATCAAACATCCGTCCGTTTCCAAGGAAAATGGCCAACCATCCAAAGAGAAAAACGACAATTCCCAAAAGCCGGTGTCATCGGCACAAGTTCATATTGTTCAAAAAGGCGACAGCCTGTGGAACATTGCGAAAAACTATCAAACAACGGTAGAATCCATCATGCAATATAATGAATTCACTTCCACAACGCTAAAGCCTGGACAAAAAATCATCATTCATCATCCAAAACAAGTCGATCAAGCCGGAAAAAATCCGAATCTTGACTCTTCAAATATGGAACAAAGCGCAGGAGAAAAGCCGGCTATTCAAAGCGAGAAAACGTATAGCGTGAAAAAGGGCGATAATTTGTGGAAAATCGCCAGGGCCCACCAGACAACGGTCGAAAAGATCATGAAAGATAATCAGCTGACGTCAACGAAACTGAAAATTAATCAAAAGCTTGTTATCAAGCACGAGAATTTCAAAAGCGTGACCGCTAAAATGACCGATATCGGAGATCCAACGACGGTTTATTTAACACAGGAAAACGGAAAAGAATTAATTCTTCAAATCCCCTACGGCAAAGAATGGGAGTTTCAGCTGCTTAGAGGAAAGAAAATCAATGTGACCTATATCGAGCATCACGAAGGGGTAGGGAAACTCGTTCAGTACAAATAATGAGGGGAGCCTTAAAGGCTTCCCTCATTATTTGTACATGACATTTGTCATACCTTGTACATGACGGTTGCTACTGCAAAGGTTGTTTCCTCTTCTTTATAATTAGCAATAGCAAATAAGGAAGGGAAAAATAAACATGGAAAAACAAAACGTGAAACAATTGAGAAAGCAAGTTGCCCCTTATGAAAAATCCGATACGCAGGATAGTGTAAGGCAGCTCATAAACACGATTGTTCCTTTTATACTATTATGGATTCTTGCTTATCAAAGCTTATCGGTTTCTTATTTACTTACGTTCGCTTTAACCGTTGTAGCAGCCGGATTTTTAACACGAATCTTCATCATTTTTCATGATTGCTGCCACCATTCTTTCTTTAAAAATCGGCTTGCCAATAAAATAATCGGCACCATAACAGGTGTTTTAACGATGTTTCCATATAGCCAATGGCAGCACAGTCATTCTGTTCATCATGCAACGAGCGGCAATTTAGATAAACGGGGGACAGGCGATCTGTGGATGCTTACGGTCGATGAATATGTAGCAGCTTCGTTTTGGGTTCGCTTATCGTACCGTTTATATCGAAATCCGCTCGTTATGTTCGGTTTAGGTCCCATCTACGTTTTCCTTATTACGAATCGATTTAACCGAAAAGGGGCAAGGTGGAAAGAACGAATCAATACGTATATTACGAACGTATGCATTGTCGCTTTGGTTGGGTTGCTTTGCTGGGCAATCGGATGGGAAGCGTTTCTTTTAGTGCACGGTCCGATCTTTTTCATTGCAGGGGTTGTCGGCATTTGGCTTTTTTATGTGCAGCACACATTTGAAGACTCTTATTTCGAAGAGGATAAGACATGGGAATACGTGAAAGCAGCTGTCGAAGGAAGTTCTTATTATAAGCTTCCGAAATTTTTGCAATGGCTGACAGGAAACATCGGTTTTCACCATGTTCACCATTTAAGTCCAAGAGTACCTAATTATAGATTGGAAGCCGTACACAACAATACGCTTCCTTTACAACATGTCCCGACGATCACTCTCGCCACGAGCTTGAGTTCACTAAAATTCCGCCTATGGGACGAACAAAACAAAAAATTTGTCACATTTAAAGATATTAAGGCTTGATCATTTCGCACTATTCAGTTCACTGTCTTCAAGTGATTTCCTGTTGGAATCAAGCGAAATTATCCATAAAGTGAAACTATGTTCAGTCGGGGATTACTTTGATCCTCGACTGAACGTTTTCTGGGAATAAATGGACTAAATAATCGTTTTGCGTACATGAATGAGCCGTACAATGGTAAAATGAAGGATAGAGTAAGGAATTCATGACTTTGTGGTAAAACATCGAGATATATTAAATTTGGAAAGTCGAAAAAGAGGACTCATTCATGCTTAAAAGATTGATAGCATTTCAAGGAAATACAGGGATTTCTCCTTATATTTGGACCATTCTTTGCATTTTACCGTTTTATTTTATTTTTCAATCAGCCTCAACGATTAAAATTATTGTCGGATCGTTATTGACAATCTTATTTTTCATCTTGTACCGAATTGCTTTTACTTCTAAGGGATGGCCCGTTTATTTATGGACCTTACTGCTCATTGGCATTTCGATTACATCAACAAACCTTTTCAGCTATGTGTATTTTGCTTTTTTTCTCGCTCACTTTATAGGTAATATACAAGATCGTATTACATTTATGACCTTGTATTTTGTTCATCTAATCAGCACGTCCGCTTCCATCAATTACAGCATCGTTCTTCAACAGCCGCTGTTTTTGAAACAATTGCCTTTTGTCATTATTATTTGGATTAGTGTCATCCTGCTTCCATTCAGCATTCGCAATCGGAAAGAACGGGGACAGCTTGAGGAAAAGCTGGAAGATGCCAATAAGCGGATTGCTGAATTGGTCAAGCTTGAGGAGCGGCAGCGGATCGCCCGTGACCTTCATGATACATTGGGTCAAAAGCTCTCTCTTATTGGCTTAAAGAGCGATTTAGCCCGAAAATTGATTACAAAGGATCCGGAACAGGCGCGAAACGAATTGAAAGACGTTCAGCAAACAGCTAGAACGGCGCTGAACGAGGTGAGAAAGATGGTTTCATCCATGCGGGGTATTAGAGTAAAAGACGAAATTGTTCGCGTCAAACAAATGTTGAAAGCAGCTGGCATTGACTTTGTGAGCAATCAGGAGTTTACACTGACAAATGTCTCCCTTCTAACGGAGAACATTTTAAGCATGTGTTTGAAAGAAGCGGTGAATAATGTCGTGAAGCATAGCGGGGCTTCGACCTGTACGATTTCTGTCGAGCAATCATCGCAGGAAACGGTGCTTATCGTTCGGGATAATGGTGCTTTTTGCGGGTTAGAAGACTGCTTCGCAAGAGGAAGCGGATTGAATGGAATGAAGGAACGTCTGGAGTTTGTAAATGGAAGTCTCGATATTATAACGGAAGATGGAACTACTTTAATCATCAAAGTGCCGAATGACGTGAAGCAGACAGATTAGGAGGGAAGAAAATGATTACAATCGTCATCGCTGAAGACCAGCGGATGCTGTTGGGAGCCTTAGGTTCCTTAGTCAACTTGGAAGAGGATATGGAAGTCGTCGGAAAAGCGAGCAACGGAGAAGAAGCGGTCGCTCTTGTGCAGCAATTGAAACCGGATATTTGCATCATGGATATTGAAATGCCGGGTAAAAGCGGGCTTGAGGCAGCGGAAGAGTTAAAGGGGCTCGATTGTAAAGTCATTATTTTAACGACGTTCGCCCGCACAGGGTATTTTCAGCGGGCGTTAAAAGCCGGTGTAAAAGGGTATTTATTAAAAGACAGCCCGAGTGAAGAATTGGCAAGCTCGATTCGCAGCGTGATGGCAGGAAGGCGAGTGTATGCGCCAGAACTGATGGATGATGTATATAGCGAGGAAAATCCTCTTACAGAACGGGAGAAAGAAGTGTTAGAGCTTGTCGCCGATGGAAAAAACACAAAAGAAATCGCCGATCAGCTCAGCATTAAAACAGGTACGGTGCGCAACTACATTTCGGCTATATTAGACAAATTGGAAGTGAAAAACCGGATAGAAGCGATTACTCAATCGAAAGAAAAAGGTTGGTTTAAGTAAGATATTCAGGAGGAAGAATCAAAAGGTATGTTTTTTATCATTTGGTTCTTCCTTTTCTTTTTCCATTGTGGCCAGGCCGTTTCATTTTGTTTTACATTGTTTTTCTCTTATAATGTTGACAAACATACAACGAGGAGAGTTTAGGATGAACGAACAATGGAGTGTATGTAAAACAAAAGGAGACTGTGAGCCGTGGCTGTTTTTGGATGGCTGGCAGGAGGAGATTACAGAGCGTTTGTCTTTTCATGATCAGGATGAAGCGCTCCGAACGTATGCCCAATGGATAAAAGAATATAAACGAAGCTTCGAATCGGTCAAAGAAACAAACTTATCCCTTTTCAGTTTTTGGAATGAAGGGGAGATGCACTATTGCGAAGCGTGTGATGATGATCTTCAATTATTTTATGGAATTGTGTTCATGAAAGGTGGAGAGGTATATAGGCTGGCAGAAGATGAACAGGCAGCCAAGTACTTATTAAACTTTTTAAATGACAGATGATTTATTTAAAATTTCTCCTATGCAAGCATGGTGAATGACTCTGAGATGCGTCCATAAAGATAATTTCTCTTTTGTTTAGTCATCTATCACAATCTGCTTGACAGGTGGCTTTCGTTTCATTAAATAACAGAAAAAACGTATTTGATAAAAATAAAAACACTACCCTAAAACGGTAGTGTTTTTATCGCGAGTTGTTTTATCCCGCATTAACGGGCAGTAAAATCCCCACTGGTGGAAGTTTCCTTTATAAGTGAACTGCTCAGAAAATTATTGCTCTTCTAAACTATGTACAGGAACTTCTTGTTGAACTTCTGGTTGTTCGAGATGATAAATATTTGCTGTTCCATCCTGTTCATTCACAGCTTTAATGTAGACTTGGGCTCCATTGCAAGTTACATGTGCCATTACTGGAGAAGCAGCAATTTCTTTTGCGCGTTGTACGTCCATCATCATCACCTCCTTTTGATTTACAACATGTATAATTGTTCCCTTTAAATTATTTAAATATTCCTCCAAAAAAATACTGTGATACATCCTTTGAAAGGAAGGATTCTCATGGCGGTTTTCATATATTAATCAGTATATTTGTTTAGAAACAACCGAAAACCAGTCAAACCAATGAGAAAATTCTTCGAACGACATATGCTCATGAATTTCAAACATTTCCATGAAGCGTTCCATCATCTCTTCATCCGTTCCTTCCAATATCCCAGATAATTCCAGTGGATAGCGAATTCGATGGTATAAACTGGTCAATCCAAACAAATCGAATACACCCTCTGTTTGTTGCGGAGTCATGGCCACATCTCCTTTTCGTTTTATCATCATTATGGAAAAAATCTATTCTTCTTAAACAATGGCTTTGTTCAACAATGTGGCCTTTTTCTATCTCGATCTATATAGTCAAAAAGATTTACGGCTTTGAAAAAATAAGATAAATTGAAGGTATGGAAAAAATAGAATGTGTTAATTGAAGAGAGGAGAACCAACATGTATATTCGAAAAGCCAAACAAGAGGATCTACCTATTCTTGTGTCCATTTACAATCAAGCAGTACTAAATACAACAGCGACCTTTGATCTGGACCCCGTTTCAATTGACTCGCGCCAAGCCTGGTTTGATGAGCATATGGATGACCGCTTTCCGTTGATTGTAGCGGAAGAAGGCAGCACGGTTATGGGCTATGCCTCATTATCTACTTATCGTTCAAAACCGGCGTATAGTCGAACGGTAGAGGTTTCGGTCTACATAGATGAACAGCATCAAGGAAAAGGGCTTGGGAAGCAGCTGCTCACTCACATTATCGAAATGGCTCGAGCATTAGACTATCATGTGATCATAGCGGGTATCACAAGCGGAAATGACGTAAGCGTCAAACTCCATAAACAATTTGGTTTTGTCAAATGCGGCGAGATGAAAGAGGTAGGATTCAAGTTTGGCAGCTGGCAGGATGTCTTGTTTTATCAACTATTTTTGTAACAGAATACAATGGTTCTATTTCATTATTTAAATAGAAGGAGTCCCTTTTTATTGAAGAGAATCAGCAAGCGAAAATTACATGGTTTGGACACTCCGCTCCCTTGTTGGAATTAGATGGAAAAAGCTTGTTGTTCGATCCAATGTTTGGCCGATCACCATCTCCCGTTCCCATATTTGGAGGTAAACGCTATAGTGATGATTTACCGCTGAACCTGGAAGAACTTCCGACAATCGATGCAGTTTTTCTTTCTCATGATCATTACGACCATTTAGATTATGGTTCCATAAAGAAGCTAATAGAAACGAACCAGAATCGTTGCATACAGAAAAGATGGAGGAAAGCCAAGGATATCCGGCATTCCTCCATCTTTTTTCTTCGTATAGGGAAGCATCACGTGGCTGCGGAATTCTTTTTAAGCTGCTATCCAACAGTACACTTCTGTATATATTCCACATGTAAACATGGGGTTACACATTCGTGGGACCTATGTACATAAAAAGAGGAAGGGATGGAAAATTTATAACTAAAAATCGAAGTAAACAATCAAATTCCCGCATACGTAATATACATATACGTGTGGAATGTTCAAATCGATTCAATGTAATTGAGTGCCGATTATATAAAAGATATATGGGAAATAGGAAGAGTATCATGGTAGAAGGGAGGTATTTGGATGGAGGAATTAGATCTTCATCATGTATTTGAGCTGGGATTCCTGTTGGTCATCTTGGCGGCAGGCGTCACAGCGGTCGCCAAAAAATTCAATCAACCCTATTCCATCGTGTTAGTGGTAGTAGGGGCTCTAATTGGATTACTTGATATTCCGCAGCTGCATGCGCTCAAACTCTTTATTACGGAAGGGGAGGTCTTTAATTTTGTTGTCATTACGCTATTTTTGCCCGCATTATTAGGAGAGGCGGCTCTGAAGCTCCCATTTGCCCATTTGCGGGAAAATAAAAAGCCGATTCTAGCTTTGGCGTTTGGCGGGACATTATTGTCATTTTTGATCATCGGTTTTTCGATCTATTATTTATTTGATTTTCCTTTAACAACGTCATTCGTCTTTGCAGCTTTAATGAGTGCAACCGACCCGATAAGCGTGCTTTCCATTTTCAAGAGCGTCGGGGTTCATAAACGGTTATCGGTTGTCATCGAAGGAGAGAGCTTGTTTAATGACGGCTTGGCAGTCGTCTTATTCAAGATTTCTGCTTTTTCGCTTCTCGCTTATATCGATGCGGGATGGGCGGGGTTTGGCTATGGATTATGGGAATTTGTGAAAGTCATCTTTCTTGGTATGATCATTGGAGGAGCCCTAGGATACGGGTTTTCCAAATTGACCCGCTATTTTGACGATTATCCAATGGAAATTATCTTTAGTGTCATTTTATTCTACGGCTCTTTTTTGATGGCCGAAAGCGTTCATGCCTCAGGAGTAATTGCTGTCGTGGTAGCTGCATTGATTTTTGGAAATTACGGAGCGAGCATTGGGATGAGTCCCACTACGAAATTGAACATTCGTAATTTTTGGGACGTAGGAGCCCTTTTGGCGAACGCCCTTGTGTTTTTAATGGTGGGGCTTGAAATAACAAGGATTGATGTGGGAGACAAGTGGGGATACGTAGCGGCCGCCATTCTTATTGTTCTTGTCGGTCGCAGCTTGGCCGTCTATACGAGTATGGCATTCATTAACAGCTTTCCATCCTCCTGGAAGCATGTTCTTAATTGGGGAGGGCTGAAAGGCTCGTTGTCTATTGCCCTTGTGTTAAGCTTACCGAGAGATTTTGAAGGAAGGGAAGAGGTGCTGCTTCTGACATTTAGCGTCGTCTTGTTTTCTCTTGTTTTTCAAAGTTTGAGTATTAAGCCGTTTATTTCATGGTTAGGTGTTGTGACGAAAAATAATGGATTTGATGAATATGAACAACTGATTTCGCGTTTGTATCGTTATGAAGCGGCAGTAAGGGAAGTCCACCGAGCCAAAAATAAGCTGTTTGTAACAGCACCCGTTTCAAGTGAGCTGATCTCGCAATATAACACACAAATCGAAGACGTGAATAAGAAGTTAGAAGAGCTTTTTAAGAAAATGCCAGAATTAAAAGAAAAACAGCTGGAGACATTGCGTAAGCATGTATTATATGCTGAACATGAAGCGGTTAATCAACTAATGAGAGAAGATATGATCTCAACCGCAGTAGCCGAAAAAGAACATGAACAAGTAACCGACTTGATTGTGAAAATAGAAGAAAAACAACATGATTGATAAAAGATCTCTCTACCAGGTATTGTTTGTAATTTTATTATGTAAACAATAAAACGAAAGTAAGATTTAATTAAGTTTGAAACGACATCGTTTTAGGAAAGGGGAGTGAATGCCGCCTTTCAAAAGAATGATGGGGTGGAGATGGGAAAAGAACTCAAAAACGAAAAAAGAAGTTTCGTTTTTCGTTTTTGAGTTCCTGTCTAAGGTACATTAAACGAAGTCAATCTAACCAATTCTCACTGGTTTTCTTCAACTTAACAATAAGATCTGTGATGATTTCTTCTAATTCTTTAATTTTCGTTTTTAACACGTCGTTTTCCTTTTTAAGTATTTGGTTCTCTTTTTCTACTTTGCTGATTTCGATATACTCTTTTTCGTTTTTGGAAGCATTCATTTTTTCGTTTTTAATAAGAGAACTTTTTTCAGTTTTTGAGATGGTTCGTTCTATGGTGTTTGTTGGCGGTAGAGGTAATTCTTTTTTCCAGCTGTAGATCGTAGAGATGTGAACGCCTAGAAGAGAGGAGACGTCTTTTGGTTTAAGGCCTTGCATTAAGAGTTCTTGTGCTTTCTGTTTTTCTTCGTTTTTTATATTCAACTTCATCCCTCCTTGAGTAAGTGGAATACTGTTTAATATATTCTACTTGTAGTGTAGCCGATGATAGGTGTTAAAATCAACAAAAACGAAGAGGTAATAGTCTATGAAGAATCGTTTTTTATTGTAAATCGAAAACGATAACATTGAATCTGTTTTAGTATGATAAAATCGAAAAAGAATTAAAACGAGGTGATTATATGAAGCTATTATGGGATTTTGACGGCACGATGTTTGATACATATCCGACCATAGTTCGGTCTTTTAAAGAATTGATGACACATCAGGAAGTAGCCGATGAAGATGTATTAAAGAAGATGAAAATTTCTTCTGAAGAAGCAATCCGGCATTTTGGAATCGAAAAGAAATTATTTGATGAGAGGTTTCATGCTTTGGAAAAGACACTTCATCCGAAAGACAAGCCTCCGTTTCCATATTTGGAGGCCGTATTGCAATGGGCAGAACTGAATGTGATTGTCACCCACAAATCAAAGGAATCGACAATGGAAATATTGGCATTTTATGGTATGGGAAAATACTTCGCAGAAATCATCACGAAAGACGATGGCTATAAGCGTAAACCGGATACTGGGGCATATGCATATTTGCATGATAAATATGGAATTGATATGGTAATCGGGGATCGCGAATTGGATTTACAGCCGGCAAGGGAGTTGAGGATTGCCACCTGCGCGTTTCAAAATCCCGAGCTGCAGGCAGATTATCATCTTGCCTCTTATAAAGATTTTTTGAGCGTGATTGATAATCAATAAACCTACCAGGCCTTTTCCATTCATATGTATACCTGCCATTTATTTAAAAAATACTAGAAAAAAGAATTGGCGGCAGGATGAATCATAAATATCTATTACACCTAAACTCCTTTGCTGTTTTTGATGTATATGTTTGTAAAAAAACGTCCGCATCAAGAAGAGGTAAACAGCGGCTGAAGGGAGTGGCAATTGTTAATAGTCTCTCATATTTTCAGATTTGTTAAAAGGAATAAACTGGATGACAATCACAGCTGGAAGTAAGTAGCCGATAATCGCTTCGATCATGGCAAAGGCTCGTGCGAGACCGAATGGCGTGACATCCCCGTATCCCACAGAAAGCAGCGTAATGGTGCTGAAATATAAGGAGCGCGTCAAATAGTCAAGCGGCTGTTCTTGATGGGCATTTGAAGCATAATGATCTTTTAAATAACCCAAATCGGTCACGTCCAATAAAATGTAGATCACAGCGAAAGTAAGAAGAACATTCATATATAGAATAATAAATACCATCATTTTATAGAGTGATTTTCGCTTATGCACATATTCCATCATAAAGAAAACCTGCCTTCTGTAAAGCTTGTTTTAATTTCAGTATATGGGGAGAGGCGGCGGAATAATACGAATAAAAGGATAACTCAAACGGATAAAAGTAATTTTTGAGATCAATAGGATGCCCTTTTTCCATTTGCAAGACCGTCTGTTTCATGAGAAAAACAAAAGTTCAAAGACTGTTCATTGATACATGGCATCTGCTTCATTATAATAAGGCGTTGTACAAGCAAAATGTATGAACTAAAAACAACGATTGGACGCTTCCGCAAGGAGAGAAAATATGCTGACGCAAAACGAACTTATTCAACAAGCAGAACAATTTATCAGTCTTTCCTATAAAGAACTCGGAAAAACCGAAGAAAACATGAATAGACGTCTGGAGGAAATTAAACAAGAAATTGAAAAAACAGGAACATACCAACATACATATGAGGAGCTGGAATACGGTGCGAAGCTTGCTTGGCGCAACAGTAACCGTTGCATTGGCCGCTTATTTTGGAATTCGCTTACAGTGTTTGATGAGCGGCATTTGACAAGTGAGGAAGAAATATTCGAGGCTCTTTGCCGTCATATTCAATATGCGACAAATGAAGGGAAAATTCGCCCGGCCATTACGATTTTCAAGCAAAAAAGTCCAGATGAAGCACAAGTCCGCATTTGGAACCATCAGCTTATTCGTTACGCAGGGTATGAAACCGAATGGGGGATACTCGGCGACCCTCATTCAGCTGCGTTTACAAAGGCTTGCCAAAAGCTCGGCTGGAAAGGAGAAGGCACTCATTTTGATGTACTCCCACTCGTGATTCAGATAGGAGAGAACATGCCAAAATGGTTTGAGATTCCAAAGGATATTGTGTTGGAAGTCCCGATCAGACATCCTGAATACCCGTCATTTGAAGACCTTCATGTCCGGTGGTATGCGGTTCCGCTCATTTCTGATATGAGGCTTGAAATTGGGGGGATCGATTATGTTGCGGCACCTTTCAACGGCTGGTATATGGAGACGGAAATCGGGGCGAGAAACCTCGCAGACACGAATCGATATAATCTGCTTCCGAAAGTCGCCTCCATTATGAAGTTGAACACGGATACGAATGCAACCCTTTGGAAAGACAAAGCACTGGTCGAACTCAATATCGCTGTTCTCCATTCATTCAAAGAAGCAGGCGTGAGCATTGTCGATCATCATACGGCTGCCCAGCAATTAAGATTGTTTGAAGAAAAAGAAACGACGTGCGGCCGTCGGGTGACGGGAGACTGGACATGGCTTATCCCGCCTGTTTCGCCGGCGACAACTCATATTTTTCATAAAGCATATGAGAATGAAATCGTATCGCCGAATTACTTTTATCAAGAAAAAATGTATTAAAAAAGTAAAAGACCCGTCATGAAAATCCAGTGGATCAGGATTCAGTGACGGGTCTTTTCTTTGAAAATGATTTGGTATTCTATTTGATTTTTAGGTGCGGGACAATCATTTATGAAGTTCATCAATCGCAGATTCAATTTTATGTAAGACATTCAGTTTAACGGCGGCATTGGCCGCACCGAATAATACAGAGGCAAAACTGACTTGTTTATATTTAACGAAGTTTAAAATTCTTAACGTGCTTGTATAGTTTTCGATGATATCCTCACTTAAAGCATGAGAAGGATATTCTGTCAATTCAATCGCTTTGTCAATGACTTCTTTTGGCAATCCTTTTAATAATTCCTTACCTTCTTTCATGCTCCACATAAACTTGCCTTGTGAATTTACTGCTTGCCTTGCATCCATGGTACCTTGATTTAACATCGTTTCCCAACTCCTTTATCATTTTTTCGTATTGGTTAGTAGTTATATACCACGAGTTTTTATCCGTTAAACTTTTTTTGCAAAAAAGTTTTAAAAATGAAATTATTTCAGTATCCGAAATAGTTATCTTTGGTGTAAGATGGAATAGAATTTACTATTTGGAATGCAATGGAAAGAAGGGGTTTTTATGCAAGCTGCTGTGAAGACAAACAGCATTCCGGCCCAAACGATGTATCGGATTTTGTTCGCCATTAGCCTTGGGCATTTTTTGAACGATTCGATGCAAGCGGTCGTGATCGCCATGTTTCCGACTTTGGCGAAAGCGATGAATCTAACGTATACACAAATCGGCTGGATTGCGTTTGCACTGAACATGACGTCTTCTGTCATGCAGCCGATGTTCGGGTATTATGCGGATAAAAAACCATCTCCGTTTTTACTGCCATTCGGAATGTTTTTAAGCATGATTGGAATGATCGGTCTGGCTTTTTCGCCTAATTTTTATTTCATTTTACTTTCGGTTTTATTTATCGGGTTCGGTTCGGCCGTTTTTCATCCGGAGGGTGCCCGTGTAGCGTACATGGCGGCAGGAGCGAAAAGAGGATTGGCCCAGTCCATCTATCAAGTGGGAGGGAACACTGGAAATGCCATGGCTCCGCTTTTTGCGGCGTTTATTTTTGTTCCGCTCGGACAATTCGGTGCCATCTGGTTTACGGCCATTGCAGGATTGGCCATTGTGGTGCTGCTGTCCGTGTCAATCTGGTACAAACAACAGCTTGAGCTTGGGCGCCAATCAAAGAAAGTGAAGAAGACAGCGGGAACGGAAAGCCCGTTAAACAAGTCTATTAAACTCGCAATTGTGATTCTTGTGTTTCTTACGTTTGCCCGTTCCTGGTATAGCGCAGGGATATCCAACTACTATCAGTTTTATTTAATTGACCATTACGGCCTCACGATTAAGCATGCGCAATTTTATATCTTCATTTTCATGATCGCGGGTGTATTGGGAACATTTTTCGGAGGGCCGCTGGCAGATCGTTTCGGCAAGCGAAATATCATTTTTCTCTCGATGCTTGGCTCCGCTCCGTTAACCATACTGCTGCCATATGTTCATCTTGCTTTCGTCATTCCACTCTTTTTTATCATTGGCTTTATCATGTCAACAAGCTTTAGTGTCACAGTGGTATACGCCCAGGAACTGATGCCTGGAAAAGTAGGGATGGTATCCGGATTAATCGTCGGATTCGCCTTTGGAATGGGAGCCGTAGGGGCAGTGGCGCTCGGGAAGCTGGCGGATATATACAGTTTGCGTCTGATCATGATCGTATGCAGCATGCTGCCGGTCCTTGGTGTTTTGACATGGCTTTTACCAAGCGACCAGAAGGTAAGGGAGCTGACACGGTAATATCGCTTGGTCGATTAAACTAAATTTTTGATGGTGAATAGCCTTCTATTTATGAAAAGAGCTGTCGGAAACGGCAGCTTTTTGTAGTTTATCACGCAAAAAGAAGTGGTATGAGACACGATAGCAGCCTGTTCATGGAAGGAACCCCCATGAAAATGGCGAATGGGTAGTTAACGCAAACTGACATAAACGAGGTGTAATAATGAAAAAACGATTAGAAGAAGTAGACTTGACGCAAGCCATCGAATTAGAAAAAGACTATAAAAAACAGCTGAAACAGCAGCAGCTGCAATTGCTTCGTTTTCAGCAATTGCTCTATCAACATCATATCCCGGCCTTATTTGTACTGGAAGGATGGGATGCAGCTGGTAAAGGGGGAGCCATTAAGCGGATTTCACAACGTCTGGATCCCCGCGGCTTTCAAGTTCATCCAATCTCAGCTCCTTCACAAGAGGAGCAAAAACATCACTATCTTTATCGGTTTTGGAAGAAGCTTCCCGCATACGGACAGCTGGCTTTATTTGATCGATCCTGGTACGGGAGGGTGCTTGTAGAGCGGGTCGAAGGTTTTGCTTCAGAAGCGGAATGGAAACGTGCCTTTGAAGAAATCAACCAGTTTGAAAAAATGCTTCACGATGACGGTTATATTGTCGGAAAGCTTTGGTTCCATATCAGCAAAGACGAACAACTGACACGATTTAAAGCGAGAGAAGAAAACCCGTTCAAACGATGGAAAATCACGGATGAAGATTGGCGTAACCGTGAAAAGTGGGAGATGTATGAACAGGCGGCGAATGACATGTTTGAACAAACGGATACTTCTTATGCACCGTGGACAATTATTGAAGGAAATGACAAGCCGTTTGCCCGGGTCAAAACATTAAAAGTTATAAACGAATGGCTGGAACACCATTTGAAAGAAAAAGGATTTTTGGAATAACCCGGGAGGTAGAAAACAAGGTGAAATGTGTGCGAAAGGTCTCTCTTCCACTGGAAGCAGGAGACCTCTCGATATTTACCACCATATTTGTGGTGATTCGGTTTCTTGCAGCGGGATAAACGGCTCGTCTTTTTCCCAATCCAATTTCTCTAAAAATTGGAAAACATCTTCTTCTACACGGTTTCGTTCTTGATCAAGGGTGATGACATGACCGGATTGTTCGTACCAATTCAGTTCTTTTTTCTCGGATTGGATATGCTCATAAATCATGTCGGGGCTTTTCATATCAATGATGTCATCGTGCCTTCCCTGAATAATGTATGCAGGAGCTTTTACATTATGGAGCTGGCCGGCTACTTTACCCACTAGCTCTGTCAACCCATGAACGGCGTTCGTTTCTTTCAATTGAAGACCCTCTACTTCACAGGTAATCTCCGGTTCTGTTTTTCCTTCTAACTTTTTATATTCTGCCGTATAGTGCCTCACCATCTTCTCCAGCGTATCTTTTTCTTTAAAGCCCATCGGTGCACACATGGGAACAACCCCGACGACAGGAACTTCCATGGCGAGTTTCAATGAAAAAACGCCCCCGAGGGAAATCCCTGCTGCAGCAATCTTTTCATATCCTTTCGCCTTTAACAGCTGATATCCTTCTTGTACACTGCTCCACCAATCACTGGGGCCTGTTTTAATAAACTCTTCAGGGGAAACATTTCCATGCCCTTTATATAAGGGTGCATGGGAGGAATAGCCTTTTTCCTCCAAAAAGCGGCCCAGCATTCGAACATCCGCCGTATTGCCGGTGAAGCCGTGGAGGAGAAGAACGGCTCGCTCTCCTTTTTCAAATGTAAATGGTTCTGGTGCCTTCAATTCCATTTTTTGCAACTCCTTTACTGTATTAAGGTTGTGCGTTTTATGAACAAGATAGAGTCGATGTTTTTCTTCTTTAGTATCCCTTAAAAGTGCAATTTTACTGCCCGTTAAAGGGGAAGAAAATCGCCTCATTTTCAAATCTATGGTTTGCTTTTAGGGGTATAAAATGATATAGTGAATTTAAACCATTTTACTTTTAATATGATAGAGATTTAAATAAGCTGTAACTTCAAGGGAGAAGGCAATGTTAAATCTCCTGAGAGGTTGCAGTTTTTTTAATCTGTTTATTAGTTGTAAAGTGGTGAAAAATAGATATGTGCAAAAAAGGTACATTTTAGGAGGATTTTTTCATGCAAAACGGTAAAGTAAAATGGTTTAACGCTGAAAAAGGTTTTGGATTTATCGAAGTTGAAGGCGGAGACGATGTATTCGTACATTTTTCTGCTATTCAAGGTGAAGGCTTCAAATCTTTAGAAGAAGGTCAAGAAGTTTCTTTCGAAATCGTAGAAGGCAACCGTGGACCTCAAGCTGCTAACGTTGTAAAAAAATAATGATTATTCGAGAGAAGGGGTGACCCTTCTCTTTTTTTGTTCATTTGCTTGCCGCTTTTCTTTTGGCTTTGACTTTTAGTGTTACCTTGAAATTCGGAAGCCAGCTCCGCATCAAAATCACTCGCTTGTTTCGCGATTTGCTGATTGCTTTGTTGTTTGTTCATTTTTCCTTGCTTTGACATATTCATCCTTCCAAATATGGTTCATTCCTTACTTAATATGAACAAAATTGAAAAGAATAATCGATTATGAAAGGATGTTTTGGAGAGTGACCGGCTGTTTAATGGACATCGTTGGATCATATGATCGATAGGTGAAGAGAACATGCTGTTCATTGAAGGCAGTCATATATAAAAGATGCTCACCGTGCCATCCTTTTGCTTCTGCATAAAGGGTCGCTTGTGACGTATGCAGGCGATAAAAGTGATAGGGGATGCCTAAAAGGGTTTGCTGCGTCTTGATCGTGTTTGGATGATGGTGGATGAGCGCTGCTGCTTGTTCGACGGTCATCTTGTCCTCTTGAAAAAATGAAGAAACTCTTTCTTTTACCGCTTGTGTGCCATGTTCGATTGATTGTCTAATATCTTCGTAAATCGATTTTAATGTATTCATGAATCTCACCTAACTTTTTCATCATTATGACATGTATTGTGCCCAGAAAATAAAATTTCCATGAGTGAAGCATATACAGGACTCCCGCTGTTTCAGCCGGCAAAACAGCCATAATATTGCAAATACTCAGTTTCTAGAAAATCAAGGAAGAATCTTATACATAAAAAGGAAGAAATAGGGGATGATGAATTTAAGCTCTATGTAATGGAGGAAAAGCAATGAGCTTCAGCAATGATGGAAACCAGTTGATTAAGCTTGAAACAGATTTGCATATCAACAAAATTTTTATACAGCAATCCCTCGGATATCCGGAGGATTTAATCATTAAGCCGTTTTTCTTTCGTAAAACTCCTGGATATTTCATTTATATATGTGGTTTGGTAAATGAATTTACGCTGGAGCAATTAATCAATTCTTTGCAAAATTATCAAGAGGATATAAGCGAAGAAGAGCTGACGGAACAATTCATGGACCACGTTGCCAATATTTCTAATTGTTCGATTATTACTGATCTAGAGGCTATCGTAAAGAGTGTTTTAGAGGGACAAACCGTCTTTCTTTTTGATCATCATGCGGCAGGGGTCGCAGTTGATAATAAAGGGGGAGAAAGAAGGAATCTGGAAGAGCCAACGACAGAAGCACTCATTAGAGGACCTAGAGTTGGTTTTTTGGAAGATGTATCTATAAATGTTGCGTTGATACGGCAACAATTGAATGATCAGAACTTGCGATTCAAAACATTTCAGATTGGAAGAAGATCAACAAAAACAGTGAAGGTTGCGTATTTAGAAGATGTGACGAATCCTTACTTAATCGATGAAGTCGAAAAAAGGCTCAATCGGATCGACATTGATATCCCGCTCGAGTCAGGTATTATTGAACAGTGGATTGAAGACAACCCGCTGTCTCCCTTTCCGCAATTTTTAAATACAGAAAGGCCGGATAAAGTAAGCGTTGCCTTGTTGGAAGGAAGAATCGCGATTTTGACCGACGGCACTCCTTTTGCATTGATTGCACCAGTTAATATAGGTGATGCCATCTATTCGCCGGAAGATTATTATGAGCGGTGGTTTATCAGCTCCCTTTTAAGGCTGATCCGCAGTATCGCTGTTTTAATTTCCGTTTTGCTGCCTTCTTTTTATGTGGCGCTTGTTTCGTATCACCAAGGATTGATTCCGTCTAAATTGGCCTTTTCGATCGCGGCTTCAAGGGAGGGAGTACCTTTTCCCGCATTTGTGGAAGCAACTACGATGGGTGTAACGATGGAATTATTAAGAGAAGCGGGGATTCGCTTGCCAAAACCGATTGGACAAACGATCGGGATTGTGGGGGGATTGGTTATTGGAGAAGCGGCGGTACAGGCAGGGGTTGTTAGTACAATCATGGTTATCGTCGTTGCCATTACCGCTATTTCGTCGTTTGCGCTTCCCGCTTACAGTATTGCGATTACATATCGGATTTTATTGTTCGGATTTATGATGGCAGCGAGTTTTATGGGCCTGTATGGCATTGCGCTCGGTTTTATTATACTGTTTATTCATATGTCTAACTTAACGAGTCTCGGTATTCCCTATATGGCACCTGTTGCACCGCTCATTTTTTCGGATTGGAGAGATATTATCATCCGTTCTCCTGTTTCCGGCTTGACGAAAAGGCCGAAATATTTATCCACAAAAGATAAGCAGCGTGCAGATTAAAAGGGGAGAAATTTATGTATCGATTTGAGTTCAATAAGGAAGAAATTACTTCGAAGGAACTAATGTTTGTCGTAGCTAACATGGTGATTGGAGCCGGTATTTTGAGGCTGCCTGCCTTTTTGGCCCAAAGTACAAACTCAGCCGATGGAGTCATTTCCATTCTGATCTCTGGGACGGCTACGATCATGGCGGCATGGGTTATGGGCCGATTCGTGAAATATTTTCCCAACACCCAATTTTATGATTTCACGAAAACCATTATCACAAAACCTGCGGCGTGGCTTTTAACCTTGCTTTTGGGTATTCATTTTATGATATTGACTGCCTATGAAGTAAGGGCGATTGCCCAAGTAACAAGAAATTACTTGCTGCCGACGACCCCGGTTGAAGCGCTGTCATTACTGTTTTTATTTGTGATTCAATATGCTGTGTTCGGATCTAGAGTTTCGCTGATACGGCTGAACACGATTTTTTTGCCGATTGTGTTAGCTATCTCCTTATTGCTTCCCATTTTAAATATTAAATTGATGGAACTTAAGAATATACTCCCCATATTGACAACCGATGTTTCGGGGTATGCAAAAGCGGCACTTGATAGTTATTTTTCCTTTATCGGCTTTTCGGTGATCGTCTTTTATTCCTATTTAATCAAAGACCCTGAGAACACATCTTCAGAAGCGGCAAAGGGAATGGTCATTCCTATTCTTTTATATGTGATGGTGCATATCACTTGCATTAGTGTTTTTTCCAACAATGTAACAGCTAATATTTACACGCCTACCATTGAACTCGGAAAAGAAGTAGAGCTGCCCGGGGGATTTTTTGAAAGGTTTGAATCCATCTTTTTTACCATCTGGATTATGACGATTTTCAATACAACGTCGATGTCCATGGATATTTCGTTACTTGCTTTTACTTCACTGTTTAAGCGGTTAAACAAAAAAAACGTCATTTTGATCATTTCTCCCATCATCTATTTAATCGGTATATTTCCAAAAAACTTGAATGCCCTTGATAAGGTCGGCGATTTTGTTAGTTATGCCGGTTTGGTATATACGTTGATTGTCATACCATCCATCTTTCTTATTGCTAAAATAAGGGGATTAGCCAAACGATGAAAAGGCTAATTTTGCTTGTGATTATTGTATGTTTGTCAGGGTGCTGGGATCGTGTGGAAATTGAAGAAAGAGGATTTGTTGTGGGATTGGCATTAGACAAGCCGGAAGAAGAACCGCAGGAGCAAATGTACAATGATCCCGTAGAAACAACGGTTCAAATCGTGATTCCAAGTAAATTGTCACCAGAAAGCAGAAGCCCAAAACCGTTTGAAAATATGAGCATGATCGGAGACTCCATTTTCGAGCAAGTAAGGAACATGTCTGAAAACAGCGGAAGGGGTTTGTATTTTCCTCATAGTCGACTTTGGTTAATTTCAGAACAGGTGGCGAAAACTCCTTACCTTTTATCGGAAGTCACAGAGGTGGCTTTACGGGATGATGATGCAAGGAGAAATGTGAAAGTGTTTATAGCGAAAGGCAGTGCGAAAAAGATGCTGGAAGTGGTGCCGATTAACGAACCGACACCTTCCAGGTACATTGAATTGTTAGGTGAAAACCATTCAAAAACAGCGAAAATTTTTGAATCAAAACGAATGGGAGACCTTCATGAAAACATTGTGGATAAAGAAGATTTTGTCATTCCTATCATTCGATATGTCAGTAAAAAAGAACTGCATAACGGAGGGGTCGCTGTTTTTAGTAGAGACGGGCATAAAATGGTGGGAGAACTTAACGAAGAAGAAACGGAATGCTTAAACATCATCCTTAATAAATACAAAAGCGGCGTTTTTAAAGTGAAGTTTAAGGAGAAGCTTGTTTCTATTGAAGCTAAAAAAGTACGAAGCAGTCTATCTGTAAAAGTGAGAGATACCGATCAAATTAAATTGAATCTGGATGTCCAAATTGAAGGTTCTCTTGAGGAGGTTTTTGGGAACCCTCTTAAAACGCCGAAGGACACCGAAAAACTGGAAAAAGCATTTGCAAAAAAAATAACATCAGATATCAAAAAGGTCATCGAAAAATCACAAAATGAATTTCATGCCGATATTCTCGGTTTTTCCGATTACCTCAATAATCGTGAGCATAAAACATGGAAGAAAATACAGAATGATTGGACGGAAGGAAGAGAATTATTTAAAGATGTAGAGACAGACATAAACGTTCGCACCTATATCGCTCACCCGGGTTCATTGACAAAAGAAAAACAATAAGGAGGTTATCCATATGAAGTTTGACGATATCATCTTTTTACTGCCTTCGAAACTGGCTTTTGTTTGCATGCTGTTATCGGTGCTCGTTCCTGTCGCCATAGGAAGAGTGTATGGTATTTTAAAAAAATGGGCAGATCCTCATCATGAGAATGAATCCAATCAAACATAATATGTCAAAAAGCAGAGATTTAAACCTCTGCTTTTTGGACTGGACTGGACAAAATCCCGCTTTTTTCAATGTTTCGAAGCGCTTTTTGAATGATTTCTTCCGGCTGGACAAGGGCTATACGGACATATCCTTCACCTGTCGGGCCAAAAGCGTGTCCTGGTGTGACGACCACATTTGCCTGATCCATGAGGGCATAAGCGAAATCAAGTGAATTCCAGCCTGCAGGGATTTTAGCCCACACAAACATGCTTCCTGCCGGTTTCTCGACATGCCAGCCAAGCGCTCCCAGTCCATCCACTAACATATCCCGCCGTTTTTGATAGATGTCGCGGCTTTCTTTGCAAAAATCAGCGCCGTTTCTTAATGCTGCAATCGCGGCTTTTTGAACAGGCAAAAAGACACCATAATCGAGGTTGGATTTAAAACGGGTCAATGCTCCAATCGCATGCTCATTTCCTATCGCGTAGCCGATGCGGCATCCAGCCATATTAAAGCTTTTTGAAAGGGAGTTCATTTCAATGCCCACTTCCTTCGCTCCTGGAACGGATAGAAAGCTGATAGGTTTGTTGCCGTCATAGTAAAGTTCAGAGTAAGCGAAATCATGAATCACAAGAATATTATATTTTTCCGCGAACGAAATGACTTTCGCAAAAAAAGCTTCATTTGCCATAGCGGGGACAGGATTGCCTGGAAAATTCAAAATCATCATTTTAGCTTGTTTTGCTGTTTCTTCTGGAATGCTGTCTAAATCAGACAAGAACTGATGATCAGGAAGGAGCGGCATTAAATGCATCTTGGCTCCTGCCATTGCAATCCCTGTCGCGTAAGCGGTGTAACCGGGATCCGGTACGAGAATGAGATCGCCGGGGTCCGCAAACGCCATCGGCAAATGAACAAGACCGTCCTGTGATCCCATCATAAGCATAACTTCTTTTTTCGGATCTAAAGTAACGTCATTGTGTTGCTCATAATAATGGGCAACGGCTTCATGAAATTCTGCCGTTCCTTTTAATGTATATCCATAATTGCTTTTATCTTCAGCAGCTTGAGTCAGAGCCTCCATCACAAAAGGGGGCGGAGGAAGGTCGGGACTTCCGATACTTAAGTCGATCATCTGTGCGCCTTCTGCGATTTTCTTTTGTTTGCAATTGGCTAAATCACTGAAAATGGATGGGCCAAACGCTTCCATCCGCTTTGATAACTGTATGTTCATTTCTTTCAAACCTCCAACATCCTTGCATCGCGTCGTATATAGAAAGATATTCAAAAAAGTCCAAGGACATAGAATCGTTCAATGTTCATAAGGACTCTTTATACTATTAGTCAGTTTATCACACTTTTTAGAATACTGTATACAATTAAGGGGGCTTAAATGATGAAAGAAGGAGAAAACCATATAATCATTGGCCGATAACAGGAGATTGTCTGGTCGGAAGGGGTAACCTATACTTCGTTTCCGTAAAAAAACTGCAGAAAAGTTTCCCTTTCTACAGCTTTAACTCCTATTATTTTCTGGTCGTATATACGTCTGCTACTTCGTCAAAGTAGAATCGACGCTTTCCTTTACCCAAGATAACTATTATGGCATGAATGATTAACACGAAGGTAAGTCCAAGCGTCAGCATAAATGATCCTAGGCTAATAAACACTTTAAAAATATAATACGGTGAATCCATTTCTAAGTTTACTCTATTCAGAACAGCGAATAAAGTATACGCGAAATAGGTTAAATATATTGCGATAAATCGCTTCAACAAACCTTGTTTCATTCTGCCCTCACTCGCAATTCGGAAACGCATAAATTTAGTGCCTGGCGTATTACCATTCCAAATAGAAGGAAGTACAAACAATACAACAAATAGAAGAACCGATTTATATAAAAATTCGTAAATACCATTTGTTGTTATCAGCCCCAATGTAAAGGACCAACTTAGGTTGATGATGAATATGTCTAACATAATTGCAAACAACTGCGTCAATGGACGAGTCTCATCCTTTTCAATTAATTGTTTGGATTTCGCCTGAACACTTTTTTGCGACGGGAACATTGATAAGAAAATCGGTGCTGCGAAAAATCCGACAAGCGACCCCACGCTATTTAACAGTAAATCGTCCACATCGAATATTCGGTATGGACAATTATAAATTCCATAAATTCCTGTCACCTGTGTAATCTCATAGAAAAGGGTTAGTGCAAAGCCATAGATAAAGGCTTTTTTCCAATAACGTTTCGATTCGAAGAAATAACGCAAATAAACACCAAACGGCAGAAGCAATAAAAAGTTAAAGAGTGCTTGAAAAAATGATGGTTGTTTCAAAATAAGTGCGTAGGTTCCTGGTTGTGAAAATACTATTCCACTGTTTTCAAATGTATTTTTTATGAACGTAAATGGAACTAGTGAATAGTGCTTCGTGTCCAGTGACTGCATAGAACACGTGTCACGCACCTCCGGAAGCGGCAGTAACACAAGAAATAATGCGGATAAAAAATAAAAAATAAATGAAAAAGCGATGATCGTTGTAGAAATAGTCAAATATCCGTATTTATGATGCGTGTAAATGAGCCATGGCACGAAAAGTGCAATCGCTAAAAATACAAAAACTATACTTGCAGTAATAATTGGGGTTGTATATGTAATCAATTCATTTCTCTCCTAATTATTAAGTTCATTTATATTTACTATATCTACTTTACAAGGAAAAATTCGAAATCTCCATGTCGTTAGCATATTTAAGTTTTTGTAAGGTTGCCATTAATATGATGTAAGGTTGAATAATTATAGTAATCCTTATACAAATAATTATTCAATCACAAGGGTGAAGTAGTGATATTAGAATAATTATAATTTATTTCCTCCTAATCATCCCCGAAAAACATGTTACTTCCGAAGGCAGAAAAGCCGTGAACTAGAACAACCATTCCTCATCCTAGCAGAGGATATTGTGTTTCAATTTTATAACCTATTTATCCCTTTAGTGATATTCAGATATTTGAATATTAATCCGAGATAACTTAATTTATCCAAATAGGTATCTATTACTAAAACGTTATGAAAGTGCTAAAGATGAAAACGATCCAAAACTATGAAGTCACCGGTAGATTGTCCGGCGGGAAGATGGTAACCTATACAAGGAGAAAAGATGAAATATCGAGAAATAGGATAGGGAACAGGAGGATTTTTATACCGTGTTAGCAAAAGCAACCGATGATTTACGCCGCTATTTTGGCTATGATACATTTCGCAAGGGACAGGAAGAGATTATCCAGCTTGTATTAGAAGGGAAAGACACAGCCGGGATTATGCCGACAGGGGGAGGGAAATCCATTTGTTATCAAATTCCGGCGATGGTTCTGCCGGGGATTACGCTGGTTATCTCTCCGCTCATTTCATTGATGAAAGATCAAGTGGATGCCCTTAAACAAGTGGGCATACCTGCTGCGTATATTAACAGTTCGATGTCCCATGGAGAGATTCAGCAGACGATGGCAGAAGCAAGGGAGGGAGAATATAAACTCTTGTATATTGCCCCTGAACGATTGGAGTCTTTTTCTTTTTTAGAAGAATTGAAAGAACTGCCGGTTCCGCTTGTGGCGATTGATGAGGCACATTGTATTTCTCAATGGGGTCATGACTTCCGTCCGAGCTATTTACGCATTCAATCGATGATTGGCCAGCTTGAAGGTAATCCGACGATTTTAGCATTAACGGCGACGGCCACACCGGAAGTGAGGAAGGACATTTGCGAATCGCTCGATATTCCTGCCGAAAATACGGTCATTACAGGATTTGCCCGGGACAATCTTGCGTTTAAAGTTTTAAAAGGCGAAGATCGTTCTTCGTTTATTGCCCAATACGCAGAGAAAAACAAAACGGAGTCTGGAATCATTTATGCGGCGACACGAAAAGATGTAGATCAATTGTACGAGCGCCTGCAGAAAAAAGGCGTAAATGCGGGCCGCTATCATGCAGGGATGAGTGATCGTGAACGTTCTGAGCAACAAGAGCGCTTTTTGCAAGATGACGTATCGGTCATGGTGGCGACAAACGCTTTTGGGATGGGAATCAATAAATCCAATGTGCGGTATGTCATTCATTATCAGCTGCCCAAAAATATGGAAAGCTACTATCAAGAAGCGGGGCGGGCAGGACGAGACGGGCTCGACAGTGAATGTTTGCTTTTGTTTTCGGCACAAGATGTCCAAATACAGCGATTCTTAATCGAACAGCAGCATCTTCATGCCGAACGGCAGCGCCAAGAACTTCTCAGACTGCGGCAAATGGTCGACTATGTTCATACGGAAGACTGCCTGCAAGCGGCAATTTTGCATTACTTCGGAGAAAGTGAAACGGTCCCTTGCGGACGCTGCAGCAACTGTACGGATGACCGGAAATCCGTCGATGTGACAAGAGAAGCGCAAATGGTGCTTTCCTGCATGATTCGAATGGGGGAGAGGTTCGGAAAAACGGTCATCGCTCAAGTGCTGACGGGTTCCAATAATAAAAAGGTACGGGAAATGGGATTCCATGAGCTTTCAACTTATGGAATTTTAAAACAACAGACGACGAAGGATATCAGTGAATTCATCGATTTTCTTACCTCGAATGATTACATAGGGGTCACGCCGGGCCCTTATCCAGTATTGAATGTGACAAGCAGAGGAAAAGAGGTGCTCCGGGGCAATGAAACGGTACAGCGGAAAGAGCGAATGCAAGCGGCTCAAGTTGTTCAGGATGATGAATTGTTCAATCATTTACGCGAACTCCGCAAACAAATCGCCGCAAGTGAAAATGTGCCTCCGTTCGTTATTTTTTCTGACCAAACATTGCAGGACATGTGCGCAAAGCTGCCGCAAACAGCAGAAGAATTTTTAACGGTAAAAGGGGTCGGAGCGCAAAAGCAAGAGCGGTATGGAAATGTATTTATTGAGGCCATCTCCCGTTTTTGTGAAGAACATCCTGACCGGGAAAGAAAAACGATGGAAGTATCAACAAAGAAAAAGCCAACACAAGAAACAGATGCCTCACACATCGTTTCATATGAGATGTATAAACAAGGCCGCTCCATTCAAGACATTGCGAAGGAGCGGGAGCTGTCGCCGCAAACGATCGAAAATCACTTGTTCCGCTGTATCAATGACGGGATGGAAGTCAATTGGGAGGAATTGTTACCTTCGCAATATGAACCGCTTATCGAACAGGCCATTGAAGCAGTGGGGGCGGAGAAGCTGAAGCCGATTAAAGAACAGCTTCCTGATGAGATTAGTTATTTTATGATCAAAGCGTATATGGTGAAAAAGGTTAATCAGTGATGAAGTCAGATGGAGCCCCAAAAGAGTTAGCCTATAATCTATAAGTGAGATTCTATTTCATTTCAAATAACCCGCCGGCAGAACAACGCTGGCGGGTTATTTTTAGTAATCGATTTATAGAAAAAATGATAAAATGGGCCAATCTGAACCCCCTGCCACTCAAAGGGGGTTCAGATTGGCCCGTTTCCTATAGGAATGGTCATGTAAATATACATAATCAATTTGGTGTTAAAATTCGATAATGATGTTTAGATATTGAGACGAACCCTATTTTTTCATAGAGTTTTACGGCAGGATAATTTGTTTGAATAACTTGTAAATACATGTGATGGGCGCCATTTTCATAAGCCCATTTAGAAAGAGATTTAATAATGTTATTGGCTATACCTTTCCTGCGGTGTTTTGGATTTACCACAACATTGCTAATACATCCCCAGCCTTCTTCTACGACAACTGTACCTAGACCAACTGTTTCATTTTTTTCTGAGACACGCAAGAAATTTTTTATAGGTTTAATAGACGAAAAAATATGAGAATATGCTTTATGTCTTTCTGTAGAAAATCCTTCTAACTCAATAAATTCCTCAATCCATTTAGTATCTGCTTCTGGTAAGCAATCTATTTTCCATAGGATGTTTTCTTCGTTATTTTCTAGAATGTCTATGCAAGATGCAGTCATAATAAAGCATTCATCTAATTTTTGGTACCCTCTTGACTCTAATATAGGATCTAAATCTCTTGGAGATAGATCACTTATGTAAAAGCACGGAGGGATAGATCTATCAGCGTAAAATTTTTCAATTTTTTGCAGCCACATTGGGTCTTGGGGCATCAATCCAATAGTATGTACGCTATTAGCTCTCTCGGTTACTCCAAATGTTGCTCTCATTCGCCAATTTTCCAGCTTTTCTTGAGTATGGCATGGCCAAGCATTCGCAGCCAAGTATTCTATTAGATTTATGAGGTCATTCTCTGTTTCCATTATTAGTCCTCCAAATCAGTTTTTATGCAAAAATATACTCCTTTTTCTACTGTTTAGCAATAAGTTATTGAACGATTGCAACAAGCAACTAATTTTTACAAAGAATTTTTGACCTTTTCTTGATGTTCACAAGAGCCGTTACTAATATTAAAAAGAGGTTAGAAATATAAAGAAACGTAAAGGTATCGCATCAGGGGAGGAACTAAGTTGTCTTACTATACAGGAATCAAGGCTCTTATTTAATCCGTGTGGTACGCGCCGCCCTGACCCTTTATCGACAGGGTTTCCTCATTTCTTCTGATTATATTTACCAAATTTTAGAAGTTAAACTAAAAAGTGGTGTTTAAAACTACCACGTTCCTTTACCACTCCATCAACTCGAAACATGATTTTCCAGCCAGTTAATGATATCCTCGATTACCTCATCTCGATTTATCTCATGCAGCATCTCATGTCGTCCTTTTGGGTAAAACTTATATGTGACATCTTTTATTCCCGCTTCTTTTAGTCCTGTATAGGTTTTCAGTACTCCTTTTGTATGTCCGCCTACAGGATCTTCATCTCCAGATACTAAAAAAATGGGAAGATCAGAGGGAACCTGTTGTATAAGGTTATTCATGCCTGCTTGTTTGATACCAGACAGCAAGTCGTAGAAAAAGCCTGAGGAGAAAATACCTCCGCATAACGGATCGTTTATATAACGGTCCACAGCCTGTTCATCCCGGCTCAACCAATCAAAATCGGTACGGTTCGGTCTAAACGGGCGATTGTACTGTCCGAAAGACAAACGGTCGAGTAAAGGGCTTGGTGTCCGTTTTCCTTTTAGCTTCATTTCCATTTTCGCTGCCATTCTTCCCGCTTCGCCTAGAAGAGAAGGGACTTGGCCGGTTCCGGATAATATAACACCATGCAGTTGATTGCCATAAAGCTGTATGTACCGCCTTGATAAAAAGGAGCCCATGCTGTGCCCAAATAAAAAAATGGGGATGTTCTCTTGTTTGCATTTTATTAGATTTGTTAAGGCATACATATCTTGGACAACTTCCCCAAAGCCATTTTCGTCTGCAAAATACCGTTTATCTCGTTCGTCTTTCGCTGTCAGTCCATGGCCGCGATGGTCGTTTCCATATACGGCATAGCCTTTTTCAATCAAAGCCTGGGCAAAATCATGATATCGCCCAATGTGCTCCCCCATACCGTGGGCAATTTGCACAAACGCTTTCGGCTTTGCATCTTCAGGCATCCATTTTCGTGCATATATTTCTATACCATTATTCGATTTGTAATAAAAGGATGTATCGTTCATCATCTTTCTCCTTTAACATTTTAGTTATAACCATATGTTAACTAGTAATCTTGTATATTATTATATTATTCATTTTACTATTCGTATGCTCTTTTTACTCTATGCTCTTCTACTTGATAACAATGCTTCATTTTAATCAAGAATTTTTCGCAATAGACGGTTCACCTTTTGAATCCGCTCTCAATGGTTTACCTAAGCGGTTGGTACCCGCTTAGGTTTAGAAAATGGGAGATGGATGCTTTTTAGCCATCTCCCATTTTCTAAATCAATCACTTTACAAACACATAGTAAATTTGTTAAATTTATAATTATATTAAAAATAGTTCAACAATTTTAAAAATTGAAAGTTTGATTTGTACGAATACGGAGGGATTCATTGTGGCAGAACTACGAAGCAACATGATCAAAAAAGGGTTTGACCGAGCGCCTCATCGCAGTTTATTGCGTGCTGCCGGTGTAAAAGAAGAAGATTTTGATAAACCGTTCATTGCGGTTGTCAATTCATATATTGATATTGTACCAGGCCATGTTCACTTACAAGAGTTTGGAAAAATCGTAAAAGAAGCGATTCGCGAAGCGGGCGGCGTGCCGTTTGAAATGAATACCATCGGAGTCGATGACGGAATTGCGATGGGGCATATCGGTATGCGTTACTCATTGCCAAGTCGTGAGATCATTGCAGACTCTGTTGAAACGGTTGTCTCGGCACACTGGTTTGACGGAATGGTTTGTATTCCGAACTGTGATAAAATCACGCCTGGTATGATGATGGCAGCAATGCGCTTAAACATTCCAACTATCTTCGTGAGCGGAGGTCCAATGAAAGCCGGCGTGACGAGCGATGGACGTAAAATTTCTCTTTCTTCTGTATTTGAAGGGGTCGGCGCTTACCAAGCAGGTAAAATTGATGAAAAAGGGCTTCAGGAGTTAGAGCAGTTCGGCTGTCCAACATGCGGATCTTGTTCTGGAATGTTCACGGCAAACTCGATGAACTGTTTAGCAGAAGCTCTTGGTATTGCTCTTCCTGGTAATGGAACGATTTTAGCTGTTGCACCTGAGCGTAAAGAATTTGTGAAAAAGTCAGCAAAACAATTAATGAAATTGATTGAAATGGATTTAAAGCCTCGTGATATCGTGACAGAAAAAGCGATTGATAATGCATTCGCGCTGGATATGGCACTTGGCGGGTCGACAAACACAGTGTTACACACATTGGCATTAGCTCACGAAGCAGAAATTGATTACCCGATTGAGCGCATCAATGAAGTGGCGGCACGTGTACCGCATTTATCCAAATTGGCTCCGGCTTCCGATGTTCACATTGAAGATTTACATGAAGCAGGCGGCGTATCGGCGGCATTGAATGAGTTGTCGAAGAAAGAAGGAACGCTTCACCTTGATGCGATGACGGTAACGGGACAAACGCTCGGTGAAAACATTGCCGGCTGCGAAGTAAAAGATTACAATGTCATCCACTCCATCGACAATCCATTCTCTGAAAAAGGCGGACTGGCCGTATTGTTCGGTAACCTTGCTCCAGACGGTGCGATCATTAAAACGGGAGGGGTTCAAGGCGGCATCACTCGCCATGAAGGACCGGCTATCGTATTTGATTCACAAGAAGAAGCATTGGAAGGAATCGCAGGTGGAAAAGTAAAAGAAGGACATGTCGTTGTCATCCGTTATGAAGGGCCAAAAGGCGGACCGGGTATGCCCGAAATGCTTGCGCCAACTTCTCAAATCATGGGAATGGGTCTTGGAGCGAAGGTTGCTCTATTAACAGACGGACGTTTCTCTGGTGCTTCCCGCGGATTATCCATCGGCCATGCATCGCCTGAAGCGGCAGAGGGCGGACCGCTTGCATTTGTGGAAAACGGCGACCATATCGTCATCGATATCGAAACGCGTTCAATGGACGTTCAACTATCAGAAGAAGAGTGGGAGAAGCGTAAAGCGAATTGGAAAGGCTTCGAACCGAAAGTGAAAAAAGGGTATCTTGCTCGCTATTCTAAGCTTGTGACTTCTGCAAGCACAGGCGGAATCATGAAAATCTAAATAAAAAACATGGGGTCTCCTTTGAGGGAGACCCCATGTTTTTTTATGAATGTTTTTTATCGGTAAAAATGGGTATTATAAAAATATTTAAGAAAGCATGAGATGATGCTTTAGTGGGAATCGGTCGATGTCAAATGGAAGTTAACTTTGGTAGGATCAAATATCACAAGACGTTGAACATAAAAGAAAGAGGGGAAAGAAATCATGAAACTGACGCCAGAACAGCGTATCACTTTGCATGGCTTTAATAACCTTACAAAATCATTAAGTTTTAATATGTATGATGTTTGTTATACAAAAACAAAAGAAGAACGCGAAGCGTATATCGAATATATCGATGAACAGTATAGTGCAGAGAGATTGACCAAAATCTTAAAAACGGTGTCTGATATTATCGGAGCGCATGTATTGAATATAGCTAAACAAGATTATGTCCCCCAAGGAGCAAGTGTGACGATGCTTGTTTCAGAGGGGCCGGTTGTCGAAGTCCCGACCGAATCGTTCGAAGAATCGCCGGGACCTCTTCCTGGATCGGTTGTTATGCAGCTGGATAAGAGTCATATAACGGTTCATACATATCCGGAATATCACCCTGATGAAGGGATCAGTACGTTCCGAGCCGATATTGATGTGTCTACATGCGGGGAAATTTCGCCGCTGAAGGCGCTGAATTATTTGATTCATTCGTTTGATACGGACATTATGACGATTGATTACCGAGTTCGAGGATTTACAAGAGATATAAACGGTCATAAGCTATTTATCGATCATGACATTAGCTCCATCCAAAATTACATTCCAGAGGATATAAAAAACATGTTTGACATGATTGATGTAAATGTTTATCCCGAAAACATTTTTCATACGAAATGCAAGCTGAAAGAATTTGATTTAAATAATTATCTATTTGGCTATACGAAAGAGAAACTGAATTCAGGAGAAGTAGCAGAAATTACGGAAAGATTAAAAATGGAAATGGATGAAATCTTCTACGGAAGAAATATGAATCATGGGTCTATCAATTGAAAAAAGCCTTGATAAGTTAACACGAAATTTTAAACAAACGTTTGTTTAAAACATCCGGATACTGCATAAATAATGATGGTACAAAGGAAGAAGGGAAAGACTGGCCGTTTTGGCTGGTCTTTTTTCGTGTGAGTATGAATCAATATTTCCACAAATGCAAGTACTATTCATTTCCTCAAAATTGGCATGAATGTTAGAGGGAAGGTAAAATAAAAAAGAACCAATTTCCGTTATATTTCTATAGCGCATATTCATTCATATGAAAAAGCGGAATATTCGACGGCGCTTGACGAAACGAGAAGAGCGGGTTTTGTAAGTATTTATCGTCTTTTGCGCTTGCCAAGGAAATAAATTGAACGGTTTTTAGGAAATTTCCTTTTTGGAGTCAAAGAAATTAATAGTTGAAAAAGAGGGCGTTTTAGTTGAGGAGATTTGCAATTAGCGATATACACGGCAGCTATTATGAAATGATGAAGCTGCTGGAGTATGTAAAGTTTCATCCGGGTCAAGATCAGCTTGTCGTCGTGGGTGATATGATCAATCGGGGTCCTGAAAGCGGAAAGGTAGTAAAAGAGTTAAAGGAATTACAAGAAACCTATAAACACATACACGTTACCATCGGAAATCATGAAGAGATGATGTTGTGGTATTTGGCTGGAGTAGACGATATGTGGGTTCATTTTGGAGGAAAACAAGCGGCTGACAGCATCAATGAGGCGTTTTATGAAGAAGGAGCGGGGAAAGCCGTTCAATGGGTCCATCGATTGCCGCTCACATTTGAAGATGAAAAATTTGTGTATGCCCATGCCGGCTTTTTGCTTCCGTATAAAACGGAACGACAAAATCGAGAACATCTATGGCTGCAACGTAAAGTATTCTATTCAATTCAAAAAGAAGCTCTTTTAAGCGAAACGGAAGGGAAAATCACCGTGCACGGCCACACGCCGGCCAATACGGTGATATTTGATGGGGCGCGGATGGGAATCGATCTGGGGGCCCAAGTGACGTCAGGGCCGAAGCTTGCACTTGTAGAGTTAGAAGAATGGGTGTCTTATGTGTATGATTTTGGTTCTGAAAGAATTCGAGTATCAAAAATCAGCAAAAAGTAGAAGGATGAAAGAGCGGAAAAGTTCTCCGCTCTTTCATCCTTCTATGAATGGTTTAAATACTCGTTTACTAAATCTACAATATAAGAAGCTTCCTCTTCTTTGAAATAAAAGAGAATGGATTCTTCCGCTTCTTCCCCGTCCTGCTTCGTAATCGTATTTCGGAATAAAACGCCTTCTCCTGTATCGAGAGTGCGTCCAAGTTTCAAGTGAATCATATATTGTGCTTCTTGATTGACTGTATGGTCTTCGATGTGAAGGTGTTTATCGTTTGTAAGCCACTCGATATTTTCCAGATCTTCTTCCATATCGCCGCCGATGAACTCCATTTCCTCGTATTCATCGTCTGCCTCAGAATCGTATTCCTCTATCTCGTCGTCACACTCTGTTTCATCCATCTCATCGACATCGTCGTCATAGTCTATGTCATCGTCATAATCTCCGATGAACTCATGGAAAGAAGTATGAATGAATATAAGCATTTGATCTAAATTAGCAAACAGAAGCTTTGATTCAAGGTCGGATTCCTCATCGTAATGAAACGCGTAAAATTCCTGATGAATAGAATCAAAATGGATAATGCAAAATTGATCTTCTGTATCGACCGTTTCAACGGAAAAAATAAAAGCGGGATGATTGAGCGTCGTGTCTGTATCAAACAATATTTGAAAATCATCAAACTCCTCACAAAGGTCGGGAAGGCTTAAGCGAACCGCATTTTCCATCCGATAAAACCATTCTAAGCTCATATTTTTTCCTCCTCGTATCATTTTGCTGCATTTTATCATACCCGGATTTCTTCCAGCACATGTATGTAAATAAAAAATGGAAAAAATGAGCAGTAAAAATCAATTTTTGTGATTTATTTAGAGGCTTATGAGACAGCCTCTGTAGACAAAGCCTATAAGCGGAGAGGGCTTTATAACAAACAAGCATTGCCATCTGTATCATGGCAATGCTTGTTTGTTATAAAGCGACTATTTGGTTATTGTCCAGTTATTTATCCCAAATCATTTAATCAACAACGATATAAGCAATCATCGGACCATTATGCGCGATATCTGTATGGATATCGCAAATCAATCGGTAAATGCCTTCTTTCGAAAAGCGCAGGTCAAGGACTGTTTCTGTGCCCTTTTTGACAGTACCTTTAATATTTGTGCCTTCAATATGAAAAGGGTGTTCTTTTCCGTTTACTCCATAAATGCTCAATTTTACCGGCTGATCTTTTGGGATGTAAATGGTTCCCGGGTCCCAGCGGTATGCTTCAATTTCTTTTCCGTCTTCAGTTGTGGATTTAAATTCGCCTGTCACCATATTAATGACGAACTCGTTTGCAGTGGTTGGTGTGACGGTTTGAACGGCAGATGGTTTCGCCATATACCAGGCGCCTGCCGAAAGACCGATACAGACGGCAAATAAGATGAACCATTTCTTTTGGATATACACAATTTTCATCATAAACCCCTCCATCATACATAAGCTTGTCTTGTTTATATGTATGCTGGAGGGGTTTGGGTATTTGTCTATTATTTTGAGTCGGTGCTAATTTTTTGTTTTATTAATCGTTTATCCCGCATCGTGCGGGCTTAACTAACTATCAGTGGAGGATGAAGGAACACCTCCGCTGATGGAAGTTTCCTTTAAAAAATCAGGCAGTCATGGTGGTGATATCCACTTTTTTAGCCGCAGCGCTTTAGTTGATTGTTCGTTGTAAAAAGGATAAGAAATTCTCCATCTCTTCTTTTGTGGAAAAGCCAGCTTGAGCCTGATTTGCATTTCCGCCGCCTTTTCCGTTGAAAGCGGCCAGTTGTTCCTTAAACAGCTGTCCGCAGTGAACAGAAGAGAAGCCGTTATGTGCCAGTATGATTTTGTTTTCAATCATACTAGCGAATAGAACGATATAGTCGCCTTTTTCTGTGATGGATTTAATCACCAGCTGTAAGGCTTTCGTCGGCTGATCGTCTGAAACGTAGGTCACGATCCCTTTATTGCTGTTTGCAATCAATTCATTTGCGACATAGGCGGCCTTTTCTGTCTGCAGCAGGTCGATTTCTTTTTGAAGCTGCTTTTGTTCCTGCTCAAGCTTTTCGATTCGTTCAATTAGTTGGTGACGGCCTGTACTGAATTTGCCGGCAAGAGTCGAAAGGGTAGTGTGTGCCAATTGATAATCCATAAGGGCTCGAAGCCCGCATTTAAAATGAAGCCTTGTGTTTCCGCGCTGCTTTTCCGTTTTCAACAACTTGATGATTCCAATTTCTCCTGTACGACTGACATGGGTTCCACAGCAAGCGGAATAATCGATGCCGCTGATTTCGACAATGCGAATATGATCCCCGACATCCGGAAGTTTCCGGAGCGGTATAGTATGTACGTTTTCTTTTGTTACATAGTACGTGCGAATTTCTTTGTTTTGATAAACGCATTCATTCACCCGCTGCTCGATATGAGCCAGTTGTTCATCTGATAAAGAAGGGACGGCTAAATCAATCGTCACCGTATCTGTTCCTAAATGAAAGCTTACTGTATGTGCGTCATACAACTCGATACAGACCGCCGATAACAAATGTTGTCCGGTATGGTGCTGCATATGGTCGAGCCTCCGTGCCCAGTCTATTTGGCAGGTTGCTTCTTTTTGATCAGGAGCATGCTGCAGTTTGTGGTATACTTCATCATCTTGTTCGAAGACGTCCAACACGTTCATACCGTTAATGGTTCCGTAGTCAGAAGGCTGTCCTCCTCCTTCCGGATAAAAAGCGGTTTCTCTCAATGTGACGAGAACATAATCCTCCTGTTCTTTGATGGATGTGATTTCTGTTGACCATGCGGTCGTATATGGTTTCGTTTCATACCATTTTTCAGTCATGATAGTTTTTTCTCCTCTCGATAACATTCTTCCTTATGAACACTTCGTTCTTTATCATACCTTGTTGCTGCCATAAATGAAAAGAATGGCGAAAAAATTTATCATAAATATTCAGAAAATAAATTGACAATATCACATATATGGATATAATAAATAACATATCATGTTAGAAAACCTAACATTAAAGGTGGGTTATAGATAATGAAAAAAATTGAAGCGATTATTAGACCACAACGGTTAACAGATACAATCAAAGGGTTAAAAAGTATAGGGATCACTGGTTTTACGGTATCGCAAGTCGTGGGAAGGGGAAAACAAAGAGATGCTGAAGGAGTGTACCGGGGGCGGAATTACAAAGTGACGCTGCATCCGAAAGTGAAGCTGGAAATTGTTCTTTCTGACCATATGGTGGACCAAACGATCAAAACGCTGATTGCATCGGCCCAAACCGGAGAAGATGGTGACGGCAAAATTTATGTGTATCCGATTTTGGAAGCTTATAATATTCGCACTGGTTTACCGGATGAAAGTATTGATGATTTAACAAACACAGCGAGGTGAAACTGATGGAACTAATCTATTTAAATACGGTATGGATTGTGATCGCAGCTGCGATGGTATTATTTATGGAAGGCGGATTCAGCTTACTGGAGGCAGGGCTTGTCCGTACGAAAAACGCAGTCAATGTGACGATGAAAATTTTTGTTGACTTGACAATTGGGGCATTGGCATTTTGGCTCGTGGGATTTGGGGTTATGTTTGGAAGTGACTCATTTGGATTAATCGGTACTACTTTATTTGGGAACCCGGAAAAAATTGACCTTGGCATACCGCTTCCGAGTGCCGCATTCGTACTGTTTCAAATGGGCTTCGCCATTGCTTGTATTTCCATTATTTCAGGAGCGGTCGCGGAACGGATGAATTTTAAAGCTTATATGTTAACAGCTGCTCTTATTACCATGGTTATTTATCCTTTATCGGGACACTGGATTTGGAATGCGGACGGGTGGCTCGCCAAAATGGGTATGAAGGATTTTGCCGGTTCTGCCGTCATTCATGCCATGGGAGGATTTGCCGCTCTTGCGATGGCAAAAGTGCTTGGTCCGCGCAAAGGCAGATTTAACTCTGACGGCAGTGCCAATGTATTTGCACCGAGTAATATTCCTCTCGCTTCTTCGGGAGCATTCATTTTATGGTTTGGCTGGTTTGGTTTTAACGCTGGAAGCACATTGGATGCGTCAAGTGCATCGCTCGCTCCTGTTGCCCTTAACACGATGCTCGCGGCGGCAAGCGGGGGAATGGCGGCCTTATTAATCAGTATGAAAAAGTTCGGAAAAGCCGACCCGAGTATGACGATTAATGGTGTATTGTCCGGATTGGTCGCCATTACAGCGGGGTGTGCGTTCGTCTCACAATGGAGTGCTCTTATCATCGGTGCTGTCGCTGGTATCATTGTCATATATGCGACCGTATTAATCGATAACATTAGAATTGATGACCCGGTAGGAGCAGTGGCGGTTCATGGATTCAATGGCGTATTTGGCACGATTGCGGTTGGATTATTCGATGTTTCAGAAGGGCTTTTTACGACTGGATCTGTTTCCCTATTAGCCGTTCAAGTGCTCGGAGCGGCTGTGGTCGCCGTATGGGGATTATTAGGCGGATTATTTATGGCAAAGGTAGCGGAAAAAACAGTAGGGCTGCGTGTAAGTGAACGCGAAGAAGAAGAAGGGCTTGATATGTCTTACCACGGTATTCCGGCTTATAACGAGCTTGAACGCTTTACGGATTTGCCGACAAATCTCTACGATTTTGAGGAAACAACCGGCATTTCGGTCGCTCCGGCAGAAAGAAAAGAGATGGTCGTATAAGGATTTATTAATGCAGGGCAAATCGTCATAAAGGAGGGGAGGTGGATGAGTGGTCCACTTCCCCTCCTTTTACTTATCTCCTTGGTTTGAAGGCCGTTACACAAACGGTCAGTTCCGGATGGATATCTTTAAAGTATAGATTAATATTGTTGAAGTCGCATGCTTGCAAATCATCGTGGATTTGTTTACCGAACATCCGGGTTTTATTAGCGCTTGCATCGTCTTCACGTGGCTGCATTGTAATCGCGATTTTTCCGCCGGGCTTCATCGCATCATACAAGTTTTGAAGACCTTTTCTTGGTTTATTCCAAATGGTGTAATTATTGACAGACAACACTTTATCATATGTCCCGCTCGGTAAATGAACTTTTTCAATATCTCCTAGAAACAATTGGACATTTCCCTCCCTGCTCTGTTTTTCAAGGCGCTTTTCCGCTTGGGTTTTCATCGTTTCAGAAACATCCACTCCATCTACATTCAAAGATAGATAGTTTTTCATCATATGTTCAATGCTGTAGCCCGGTCCGAATCCGACCTCTAACACATGGTCGCCGGATTGAATGTTTAAGTGAGCGAGGGTCCATTCGTTAATCTCTTTATTTTCCCACGCCATGATTTTACCGGTAATGACGCCGTAAATTCCCTCTGGTTTACTGAAATTCTTTTTGAATGCCTTAAACAAAGTTGCCGCCTCCTTTTTTCATTAATGAAGCAACCGCGAGTTGATTAAACCATATCTGCTCAAATAGTTCTTTTCATTTTTATTTATCCTGCTCTAATGGGAAGTAAACCTGCAGTTCATTATGGCCGAGGGGCATTAATTAGTTCATTGTGATGGGGCAGAGCGTTTTTATGTTCTTCTAATTTGTTTTCATGATCAAACCTTGCAAAATCGTTTCATTGCGAAGAAAGTGAAACATATGTACTATTAAATAAAGAAACTTATTTGATTTAAGGTGATAAGATGAAATCAATGTATCCCCGGAAGGGAAGGGTCATTTTACATGTCGATTGTAATAGTTATTTTGCAAGCTGTGAAATCGCTCAGGACCCCAGCTTGGAAGGGAAACCTGTGGTAGTGGCGGGAAACTTGAAAAGAAGCGGACTGATTGTAGCAGCTAATTATGTGGCTCGTGAAAACTTTGGAATTTACACTACCATGCCGTTGTGGAAAGCTCGTCAAAAATGTCCTGACTTAATTGTGAGAGAGCCTAATTTTGCCCTTTATAGGGAAACATCTGCTAAAATCTTTGACTACTTAGCTCAAATTACTCCCCTAGTTGAGCCAACTAGCATTGATGAGGCATATTTAGATATTAGTGATGCTTGGAAAAGAGGACTTGGGACACCTTTGGAAATTGCTGAGTTGATACAAAAGGAGATATTGACTCTTTTTAAAATTCCTGTTTCTCTAGGAATCTCGACTTCCAAAGTCCTTAGTAAAATGGCGAGCGATTATAAGAAACCGAAAGGAATTACAGTATTCAGAAAAAGAGACATTCCTAAAATTTTATGGCCTATGCCCGTACAAGGATTACATGGCTGCGGCAAAAAGACAGCAGAGAAGTTGAATGAAATCGGGATCATGACCATTGGCGATTTAGCAAAGGCAAATGAAAAGAGAATAAAGGATTTACTTGGAAAGCATGGTGCCATTTTAAGGGAGTGGGCAAATGGGATTGATCATCGTCCTGTTGACCCCAATTCAGTTCTCGAATTCAAAACGATAGGTAATAGTACAACTCTTGAAAGAAATACTTCAGAGGAACGAATTCTAATAGGGACGTTAGAAAAACTGGCTGAATCGGTAAGCAGGAGAATGAAGTCAAAAAAAGTTGTGACTTATAACATTCAAATTACGATTCGCTACAGTGATTTTACAACGATTACGAGGAGCCGAACCCTTCTAAATCCTGTTTCCGATGCAGCTGACCTTTTAAACAGTGCCGTACACCTGTTCAAGAAACATTGGGAAGGGGATAGTGTTCGGTTACTAGGGATTTCAGCCCATCATGTTATGGATCAAAAGGAGTCAACAAAGCAATTGGATTTGTTTGGTTATGAGGAAGAAGCAAAAGAAGTTGAAAAGAAGGCGCCGCTGCATAAAGCATTAGACACATTAAAGTTAAGATATGGCGAAAGCATTATTCAGAGTGGAGCTGAGTTAGCTCAAAAACAAGAAAAAAGTATTGCAGAGAAGTTTAAATCAAGGTTTGATGCTAAAAATTAAGTGAAGCAAGTAAAAATAACAATATGTGATGGTGAGAAAGTAAAGGCAGCAATTAGTGTTTTGTATGATTATCTAGTATTTAGTAGCTACGATGAAATTGTATGAAGATTGTTCACGTATTAAGGCTGAATTGTTCCCGATGCTAAAATATAGCTCGCAAAAAGAATTAAAAGGGGTATTGACTCTCTTCAATATACATTCAAGAATGTCTCAGATATCTTTGAAAATAACGATTGCGAGCTAGTTATTAAATATGTCAATAATTATTTTAATGGAGTTAAAAAAGGGAATATAGAGATCTCCAAGCTAAGTGACTTATTTTTATTAAGCCCATCTTAAATCTACAGCTAAAATAAATTATATGTAAAAAATCATATAAACTCCCTACGCATCTTCCTAACACCATTTAAGCTAAGCGCTACTGTGAATTTGAAAGAAGGTTGATTAAAAATCTTGTATAAAATGCAGGATTTTTCTTGTTCAGCAATCGAGCCATTTAATAGAGTAGGTTAACGAAGGCAGGTTAATTGATGATATTATTAAATAAATCTAATTTTATTTAAGGAGATTTATTGCTTTGGATGCAAAATGTATTAAATTCAATGAATTCGGTAATCCCCAAGATGTGTTAAAGATTGAATATAGAAGTATTCAACCACCTAAGGATAATGAAGTCCTTGTGCGTATGTTAGCTCGGCCGATTAATCCCTCTGATTTAATACCGATTAGAGGTTCTTATTCCCATCGGATTTCTTTACCAAATGTTCCTGGTTATGAAGGAGTTGGCATTGTAGAAGACGTGATTGAATATGGAAAATTGAAGGAGCACCTTGCTCATCAATTCCCTAAAGATATAGAAGAGTACAGTAATGGTAAAAATGATTTTGTGAAAAAATTAGAACAAAGAGCAGTTGAGAAGCAAAAAAATAAAATCTAATTATAAATTTCTGTTCTTCAACAAACGGGCGAAAGAATTGAACAACGATGAACTGTTTTAGCAGTCCATTTTTCTTGGCCACTAATCAATTAAATGGAAGGTGAGTTTAACAAGGAATGGCAAATAAAAACACTTGTGCTTCCTAAATAATTCCAAAATGAAATGATTTAGATTATAATACATCTATTATTATTTCTAAGGGGATTTTTATGGAGTTAATTACAGGTAAGGTTATAATAATATCTCTATTTTTAGTGATCATTACTATGATTGAAACATTGGCGTATTCAATAAGAATTTCAGGAGCAAGAGTAAAATTAATTGCAACTGCATTATCATTGTTTAGTACACTGGTAATTATTTCAAGGTTTTCTACGATGATTCAACAACCTCTAACAGCAAAACTTATTGCAGAAGCACCTGACTTAAACAAATTACACTACATAGAGGAACAATATAGGATTTTAATTGGGGTAACTTCTATTGGAGTACTATTGGGAATACTTTTTTTCCCGACGTTCATCAATATCTTTTCAAGAGCCATTGTTCAACTTTCAAACCAACGTGGTTCAATCATTGCACTTTTTGTTAATCAAATGAATCGAAATAGTATCAGAAAGATATTTATGTGTTTTACGCTACCAAGATTTACATATCTAAAGGGAATTGCGTTAAAAACCATTCCAAAGCGACTCTTTGTGATTAATGTCATTATTTCTGCTGTATTTACCATTGGGGTACTATCTTCCATTTACGCATCAATGTTAGTGCCTAAAGATTATGCTCAGGCGGCATTAATGTCATCTGGGATTATAAATGGTATCGCAACTATTTTATTGACATTATTTATTGACCCTAAAGCTTCCGTATTAGCTGATAGAGTAATGAAAAAACAAACGGATTATATTTACTTAAAAAGTTACTCGTTGACGATGATTAGTTCTAAATTTTTAGGTACAATTATGGCTCAATTACTGTTTATCCCTGCGGCATATTATGTAGCTTGGTTTGCTAAGTGGATTTAATGAGTTCTTGTTCGACTAATAGGGGCATTTCTTCGATAAAGGGTGCCGCCTTTTTATTGAACAAACGAAGGTAGGTTGGATTAACAAGGATAATAGCTCTTTCTTGAAGAATAAGGGAAAAAAGACTTTATACAGGGGGAGAGTTTGATGGAACATTCATCACTTGAAGAACATATCCTTCATCTTGAAAAGCAATTAATGAGTTATGATTATAAAGAATTAGACGAGCATCTTGCATATGATTTTTTGGAATTTGGAAGCTCTGGAAATACATATAGTAAAAAAGCACAGCTTGATGCAGTTAGAAATATAGCTACCACTAGTTCCATACGATTCACAGTAACAGATTTTAATATTAAATTATTAGCACCCGATGTTCTATTTGCGACGTATCGAACATTTAGACAAACGATAGTAAACTTGCATTACGAAGTTCCATTTGGAAATTAACCGATGGTAAATGGAAAATGGTATTCCATCAGGGAACTCCAACTACAAAATAGTAAATTTCCTTCAAAAATAAAACACAGGCGTTAGAATGTAAAGAATTGTACTTAAATGGTGGCAAGAGTTGGAAAAAAGGGGTTGCGGCAGCGATCCTTATACCCCGCAAGCATGCCCTGCTTGCGGGAAACGGAACAAAGTCCGTTCACGAAACTATCGCTGTGTCTGCGGGTATGAACAGTATCGGGACGTCCATGGTGCGGGGAATACCTTATCCCAGTATCTGCACGGGAAGTTCCTAAAAGTGATGGTGACCAGCATCACGTATCTACAGCCTGTATAGGCATAGTAGACGGGTAGAATCGCCCCGGGGAGAGGTGCCTCCTAATTCGGAGCTCTCCCCCTGTTGCTTCCGGTGGCAGCAAGCAGTCGGGAGACTCCTTGCGTCAAGACCACTGCTTCCGTATGGGAGCGTCAGTCCTTGAGAAAGACGAGGGTGTCGTGTACACCTATGGACATCGTCCAGCCTCTAATTTCGAGGGGATCGACAAGAAACCCCCACCTCAAGCGAGAAGCGATAGATGGGGGAGGTTCATATTCAAGGAGGTTATTTAAATGAAATCTAGTAAATCAATAGTGTGGATTAATGTATTTACTGCGAAACCAGGCAAACTAGATGAATTGGTTACTATCCAAGCTGAAGAATTACTTAACTTTAAGGGTAAAGGTGTTCCTGGTTGGATTAGTAGTCGCTGGCATCGTTCTGTCGATAGTAACAAGGCAATTATGATAACTACCTTTGAGAGTATTGAATTTCATAAAAGTTGGTTAGAAAAAACTGACTTCTCGGAACACCTAAACAGGATTAAACATCTAATTGAAGGAGCAGAAGGTGGGTACTACACGTTGGTGGAAAACATTGAAAACTTATAAATCACCTAAATTATAATCTTTTGTTTTAAATAGGCGGATAAAGAAATATTACTTTACTTATTATGTAATCGGGCGCTCTTCTTAAAGAAGGCGTCTTTATTAATAGACGACTACATTTTCCAGTGGACTTCTGAGCAATTACTCGACGAAATTCTTTTTGGGGTTATTCTTTTTCATAATGAAGAATGGCTTCTTCCATGAAAAGTATTACTTCTTTGTTAACTGGATACAAATTCAAATTAGCAGAAATTTCTTCTGATTTACGCGCTTCCCAGAACTTGTTGACTAATGCTGTATTTCCCATAAAAGTTTCATTGGATAAAAGCAGTGTATCCTGTGCAATCAATCGACCTTCTCGAGAGTCAGGTTTTTTCCTTTCCTCTAAGCATATCTCGATTCGCTTAATCAAATTAATCCACTTCGCCATTTGATCTGGGTCGCTCTCCATTTTTGGAAGTTGTTCGGCTAACGCTGCTCGCTCCTCTTCGTTGAATAATTTTTCCATTACCTTCTGCTTTCTTTGCTGTTTCAAGGATTGATCTTCTTCTGAGAGGAGTGGCAATAACTGATCCCAATGAATATCACCTTCCAGTTTTATCGTGTTCAAAAGTGTATTGGTATAATCTAGTGATTGTTGTAACAGTTTGATATCATGTTCAAGCTGATCTTTATGTACGGCAAGAGTTTTTTGAATGGTGATCCGGCTAATAATTTTTTTGATATCCTCTAACGACATGGAAGTAGCTTTTAGTAGTAGAACCTTTTCTAGCAGCAACATATTTTCAGGGGTATAATATCGCTTTCCGTTATCCTCTTTCATTGCAGGTTCCACCAGCCCGATTTGGTCATAATAGCGAAGGGTTCGTAGTGAAAGATTTAGTTTTTTTGAAACCTCTCCTGTTGAAAAATAAGTCATGGGAACAATTCCTCCTAAAAAATGCTTGCAGGTTACGTTACGTCACCATTTATGCTAAATGTATCATACTTAAAGTTTAGGGGGAAGCTTAGTTTGAAGAAAGATATATTTTCATCGATGGAATGGACGTATAGGGAGATTAGTCTATTACTCTTGCTCACACTCGTTATTGTTCCTATAGGGATTGAGTTTTTATTGCATGATTTTCTGTACCAAGTATTTCAGAATAGTCTTTATTCTGGAACTATTACAGGCTTTGTGATGGCAACTGTGTTTACGCTAGGAGTATATTTTATTTCCTTAAGACCGCATCGTTTGGAGTGGAATGTAGTAGGGCTGCAATCTTTTTCTAGAAACTATTGGAAGTGGATGATAGTTTGGACGGTTGTTTTAATAGCATCAAGTTTACTGATATTAACATTGATGGACCTCCTCCAGATCGGAGTGGAGAACAAGAAAACAGAGTCATTGAAGGAAAATATGACGTGGTTCACATTTAGCATTGGATTTATATCAGCAGCTATAATTTCTCCGATTTATGAGGAAATCTTTTACCGTGGCTTCCTCTATAAATGGATCAGAATAAAATGGGGAGTAGGTGCCGGGATATCACTTAGCTCTCTTATTTTTACAATTGTTCACATTCCAACTTACAATACCCTGCCTGTAAATTTTATTTCTGGAGTAATATTTGCTTGGACATATGAAAAGTCGGGTTCCATTTTACCTGGAATGATTATTCATGGAACGTTTAATGGTATTGCGGTTATTCTTACGGCCTTAACATAAAATATTGTTATTCAAAAATTATATTTCCTCCGGATTGAACTAGTATAAAGCTATTTTCTTACCGTACTGATATTATACTGTTCAAGAAGGAAGTAGTAATCGATAAAGAGTAAAAAACAGCTGGCTTAGATGGATGAGCCAGCTGTTTTCTTTTGTCTGATTGATAGAGTGAGAACTGCGATTTAGTGCTTGTATGGAGTCTTCTGCTGCAAATGCCGTAGTTTGTCAGGATTAGCAACCGTGTAGATTGTCTGAATTCGGTTACCGCTAAAGGCAAAGGAGTACACATATTGTAAGTGATCATCAATTGTTAAAATCAGTCCTGGAAGAGCGTTAACAGATGTATATTTGATGGCGACCTTTCCTGCATACATTTTCGTTAGGTTTTGGAGGAATTGGATCACTCTTGCAGCACCGAAAATAGGTATTTGTGCAGCTTTTACTTTGCCGCCGCCATCCGAGTACATTGCAACATCTTCGCTAACAAGCTCTAATAATTGATTTACATTGCCATTTAAAATGGACTGTACAAACTCTTTTACTGTTGATTTCGCCATTGAAATCGAAGGTTGTTTCTTAGGGTTATATTCCATACTTTTTTTCGCACGGTGATATATTTGCCGACAATTTGCATTGCTTTTTCCAAGAATTTCAGCTATTTCATCATACGAGTATTGGAAGACTTCACGAAGCAAAAAGACGGCTCGTTCCATTGCATTTAGTTGTTGTAATAATAGCAAGTATGCGGTAGATATGGATTCTTGTTGCAAAAAGGCTTGTGAAGGATCGGTTGGTGAATTCTGTATTTCCAGCAGTGGTTCTGGAAGCCAAGGGCCGACATATACCTCACGTTTTTTTGCAGATGACCGTATCAAATCCAGACAGCGATTGGTGACAATCTTACACAGATATGCTTTTTTGTTTTCAATATGTTCGCGGTTAGGGAGCTGGTTAAAGGTTATAAATGCTTCTTGGACAATATCTTCTGAATCCATCACACTCCCTGACATGCGATAGGCTAAGGAAAAAAGCAGAGGTTGATAGGTTTGATAAAGTTATTCCATTATATGGCGCCACCCTTGAGGAATGGGCGCTCATTTTACATTTTAGGGCATTTAATTAAATAAGAAGAGGACAATCGAGAAGAAAATCTTAGCGGTCATATGTGATAAACTTGAGAAAACGAAGGAGGATGTATCATGATCAAACATAAGATCTATACAATGAGTGTCGCAAGTGTCTATCCCGATTATGTTACGAAGGCGGAGAGGACGTACGAAAACAGAAGTCCATGAAATCATCCGTTGGTTGAAAGGGTATAGCCAGGAAGGGTTAGAATCGCAACTGGAAAAACAGACAGACTTTGAGACCTTCTTTGCGGAAGCTCCCCAACTGAATCCTTCACGGACTTTGATCAAAGGTGTGGTTTGCGGTGTCCGAGTGGAAGACATTGAAGAACCAACTATGCAGGAAATTCGCTATTTGGATAAGCTGATCGATGAGTTAGCAAAGGGAAAAGCGATGGAGAAGATTTTGCGGAAATAATAATTAAAATTCCGACTACCCGAAAATAGCTGTCTTAAATTATCGGGCGCAATTCTTCGTGCGAAATGTTCCTGGCTCAAATGAAATGTGGTCACACATTTTCGGTAAAGGTCAGGCAGTTTTAGATTTCTAAAACTGAAGGGTTATGTCGAGGAGTCGAATGAGGAGGTAACGCTCTGAAAGGCTTCCCCTGCGTCGAATAGCACGCTAATCAGTAAGGAAAGGCGTGTTATAAGCTCGACTAATAGGCATGAGAATTTACCGTAACAGTCTGGCTGACGAAAGCCTACCCGATGGGGTGGTGTAAATCATGGTGCTTGGGTTGAACAGATAGGGTGAGAATGCAATGTAAATACAATAAGATACGGTATTGCTGACGAACTTCTGAATGTACGGGTCTAGACGCGCATTATATAGAAATGTATTTACTACTAAATGTAGGGTTAGCTGTGGATGAGTAAGAATGAAGAATATGAAAATCTATCTTGTGTTACAGGCACATGCAAGGCTAACAGGCTCATAGGAAGCACCTAAGTTTGTTCCATAATAGATGTAACTCAACGTTGTAAGCTGATAACGTGGAGAGCTTACTCTCGGTGAAGCGTTGGAAAGGAAAATAGTCGTGAGAATAGCGATTGTATAACTTTTCTTCATATCAGTGAAAGTGGTGGCACAGTACCAATGAAATGTCTAATCCACATGGAGGGATAGCCACTAGACTAATGAAGAATCAGTTAATCATGTAAGGCAAGTCTTTATCGGTTAATAAGGTTCTCGTAAGACTAAAAGAGGTTTACCTCCCACGGGAGGCACCGACTTATTGAAACGAAAGAGTTGAGACACATAAAGTGTTGATGATTAAATTGAATTGGATTAGTTGGAACGCCGTATGAGGTGAAAGTCTCATGTACGGTGTGAACAGGGGGAAAAGGGAGCGATAACTTCAAACCCTTACCTATCTGTATAGTAAGAATTGTGCTCTTTCTTTATATTTAAGACCGTTTAATGGATTAAGATAATTATTGATGGACTGAACGGTTTTTACTCTTTTGTTCAACGATGTATAAAATCGTGCATAAACAATAAAAACAGCCATTGTGAAACCCCTTGGGCGACACTAGGTTTCACAATGGCCAATTTCTTAAAAGAATGGTTATGTAAACTAAAAATGCATAGGGTATACAATTTAAAATGTAATTAATTTATATAAAAAATTAACTAGAGCTATGCACAATATTATCAGGTAATAGCTGCCCTAATTTTTCTCTCTTAAAAGAGTGTCGATGAAGATTGGATGAAATAAAGCAACAAATACACTTGAAAGAATAATCAATACAGAAGGACAATTGACTCCACAGATAGTAACGTATATTTCTCTTGTTAATATCAACCGAACAAAAAAGAACATGGCTATCATCCAACAAAGATAAACATTGACTTTGACTAATTGTTTCAAATATATTCTCCTTTTTATAGTTTGACCCTCAATAGGGCATTTCGCTTTGACAAATTAGTATCTTTCATATTTTTTATTTCTCATCATATTGGTTATGAATATATAAGGATAAGGCGGCTAACGTCACTTTTTTACTACCTATAACAGACGTTAGGATGCCGAAGAAGGACGCTTGATTTTTCGCATCAACATATACACTAAAAACAGGGCAGGGATATAACCATAGTTTAGATAAAATCCCACTTTTCCGTTCCAACTTCCTAACATCTCCAATTCGTCACTATTATCTACAAAATGGGAAATCACTATAAAAACCATCATGAAAAAGAGGAGTGGATATTTTTGTTTCACTTTAAAGACATCTTTTGCTAAACGGCTCGCAGACCATAAATACTGAATCACAGCTGGAATAATCACGAGCACCCAGACAGAAACAAATACATATTCAAACCGCTGGATGACACTAAACTCTAGACTGGAAGACATTTTTAAATACGGCCAAATAACCTTATTCAATTGCTTTTCGCTATAAAAGAGGAAACACATGAATGCAACAGACAAATATAACAAGGTGGTAGCAGCATTTCCTAGATAAGCATACTTTTTCGACTTTTGTCCTTCTTGGATAAACGGATAATACACTAACACTGTTTCAAATCCAACATAGCTAAAAGACATTGTTTTTGTGGCATCCCAAAGTTCTTTCATCGTATGGGTAGGAATCAACGAAAGAGTTCCCCAATGAGCATCACCTAGTATCAAAAACACTGGAAGAGTAATGATAGAAGCAAAAATAAACTTAAAGAAACACATTCCAGCCATGACGCGAAAGCCGCCTGAAATGGTGTAATAAAGAAGTGTCAAAATGATTACGGTTGGAAGCCATGTTGGAAGAGAAGGAAACATCCATACTTGAATCACTCTTACATACTCACGTAAAATGACTAAACCTGACCATAAAAATTGAATAATAAATAAAAACGTGAATAATCTTCCCAGCCATTTTCCGTAAACGAATTGATGGATGTGGGAAAGATCCTGATGTTCATAATTCAACAATCGGAACATAAAAAAGAGAGAAAGGTGAGTGATCAGACCAGCTATTATCACACCAATCCAACCATCATAACCTGCCTCTTGTGCAATCGATCGTGAAAAAGCTAAAATACCCACTCCTACTTGACTGGAATGAATCATAAAAAACATCAAAAAAGGTCTCACTTGAAAGCTCGGCTTGATTTGAGTTGACATGTCTTCTTAAAATCTCCTTTAAGACTTCGATAAAAATTTCCATATCATGTAGTCATTATTATCTTTTGGAGGATAAGAATCTATGCATAGACCAATATTGGTTAAATCATGGACAAGGAGTTAACTTCCTAGATCGAATTTTATGTTAACAAAATTATTGGAATGATCATCGTGTAATAAATTGGAATCGATGTTTGTATGCAACATTTTCAAGAACTGATTTATAATTGTGAGTATCAAATCATCGAAGAGGTAAGCCATGATATATGTTTTAGCAGCGTTATTTTTCTTTTTTGGTGGAGTAGCCCTTTTTTATTTTAATTTCCACAATATTAAGGATCTTATAGAACTGATAAAAAAAGAGCCTAAAGGTGAAAGAACATGGTTTCTTATATTACTAGAAGCTGGAACCTTAACTAATCTATCTGGTGCTTTTTGGGGTTTAGTTTTCACCTTAATTGGTATTGGAATCCCTGTCTTCTTTATCGTGGCTATGTTTTTTTAATTTTACTGAACCAATACAACAAGAAACAAAAATATAGCTGCCTATTTAAGCGGCTATATTTTTGTTTCATCGAATGTATGAATTTACATAAGAACTTACACGTTGAACAACACCTTTGAAGAAAACGGCTATTTTGTTAAGGAGAGACTGTGAAAGTTGCTACTTCCATTAACAAGACAGATTCAATAATGTGGCAGGTATTTGAATTAGTTGTTAATATAAAAATCAGAATTAATTTTATATTTGGAGAAAAAGGGGAGGATGAAGAAATATGATGACAAAGGAAGAGATACAGGCATATATAAATCGAATTGGAATTCCAGAAATTCAGTCTCCTACCAAGTCCTATTTATTTGAACTTCATAAGGCTCATGTAAAAAATATTCCATGGCAAACCATCGATATTTTTGCCGGAAATCCAGCTTCAATTGATGTAAGTGAATCCGTACAACTTATTCTAAACCATAGAAGTGGTTATTGTTTTCATTTGAACGGTGCGTTTAGCAGCCTTCTTCGTTCATTGGGCTACAGGGTATCTTGGCACAGGGCTGGAGTTCAGCCCCTTGGTGAAGAGCCACGAGTAAATTCTTTTCACCTTGGATTAACTGTCAGCTTAGCGAATGAACAGCAAGAGGAAGAAAAATGGATCATTGATGTTGGACTAGGGGATATGCCATATGAGCCGATTCCTCTTCAAGTAGGCATATTTGAGCAAGGCCCCTTTAAATATAAAGTTCGGGAGTCCAATGTAGTTAAAAATGGATGGCGCTTAGAACACGACCCTCCTACTTCATTCGTTGGAGTGGATTTTGCCCCTGAGGTTGTGCATGATATAGAAGAATTTAAGCCCAAACATGATTTTTACAGTCTATCGGCGAAATCACCTTGGATTAATTTATTTCTTATTCGGCATCGGCACGCTACAGGCAGTAATGAACTCAGAGGTTGTATATGGAGTAAGCGAGAGATTGACGGTGTTGAGAAGATAGAGCTTCAAACAAAATCCCAATGGCTTGAAGTTTTAGGAGATATTTTTAACGAGCATCTAGTTAACTATAGTAACCAGGAACAAGACGAGTTATGGAAGAGAGTACAAAAAATACATGAGGACTGGAAAAAATCAAAGCAGGGGGAAAGCCACTTGACTTAAATCGTGAACTCAAAGGCTAAGCGGTTTTGTAGATTGAAAAAGTTTGATCAAAATCCTGTATTAATTTATCCCAGGATTTTTCTTTTGACATTTAAATTCCAGCTATAGTGTTCCGAAAGGGTGCTATCCTTGAAAAAGAGTAGTGCTCTTTTTCGTATAAGGACCATTTAATGAAGGCAGGCTTATTGAGCAAACGGGAAGTAATATGCAAGATAGTTCTTTTCGAACACTTTACTAAAATTGGTAATTACGATATCATATAAGCATGGAGATGTACGAAAGGAGCATGGACTTTAATGGGAGATATCCTTTAATGGCTAAGTAATTGAATGGACTTGTTGATTCCCTTTTCATTGAAGGGTCAATTTTCCATTTTCATTTACACCATTATAGGATCGCTGGGTTCATGTGCTATAAACACACCGAGCGAATGCCTATTTTAGGGTATTCGTTTTTTATTTGGTGAGCATACATCTCCAATAGCACTTTGTTCAGGGTTTCCATGAGGAGAGGCTTTTATGAAACGATTAATGAATAAGATTGCAATTGTTACTGGTACCAGTCGAGTAAAGGGCATCGGTACTGCAATATGTCGAGAATTAGCCAGAGAAGGCGCAGATATTTTTTTCACTCATTGGTCAAAGTATGATCGTCTGATGAAGTATTTTATTGATGATGATTCTAATTGGTCGAAACATTTGATGGAGGAGATTCGCAGCTTTGGAGTACGATGCGAATCAATGGAATTGGATCTGTCCCAACCAGATGCACCAAAGAAACTGCTTAATGAAGTTTATGAGAGACTAGGTTCTCCATCAATTCTTGTGAATAATGCAACACATTCCATTGACGTGGATTTTCGTTCCATAAATGCGGACATTCTTGATGCTCATTATAGCGTGAATGTTAGAGGAACGTGTCTTTTGACTGTTGAGTTTGCTCGTGAAATTGAAGGCAAACATGGTGGCCGAATTATTAACATGGTGTCAGGTCAAGACAAATCACCTCAGCCTGGAAATTTGGCTTATGTTGCAACAAAAGGTGCTGTTTCTACTTTTACTAAATCAGTCGCTCTTGAATTAGCACCGCTTAAAATCACAGTTAATGCCGTAGATCCTGGACCAACTGACAGTGGATGGATGAGCAGTGAGTTGAAGGAATATTTATTACCGAAATTCCCGATGGGTCGAGTCGGTGAACCTAGAGATGCTGCAAAGCTAGTCGTCTTTTTAGCAAGTGAAGAATCTGAATGGATTACGGGACAAATTATCCATTCAGATGGAGGATTCTGGTGATGATGTTCAATAAGTATTTTTCAACTGCCTGAATAATTCCAGAATAGGGCGCCATTCTTGAGGAATGGTGCTCATTTTTCATTTTAGGACCATATTCTTGAATAACTAATTGCGGAAATAATGGCAATTTGAGATGATTGTTATTAAGTTAAGGGCAGTTTAATAACATCAGTAACTTTATTCAGAAATCAATGCTGTAAATAATGAAAATATAAAAAACTTGGCGGGAGAAACAATATCTAAATGATTAAAAGGAGGAAGAATTATGTCCAATAACGTAAGGCCAAGAAGAATAATTTTAGATTTAGCAGTTACTTTAGATGGTTTTATTGAAGGGAAAAATGGGGAAGTTGATTGGTGCATCATGGACTCTGAGATGGGGTTTATTAATTTCTTAAATCAAATTGATACTATTTTATATGGAAGAAAAAGCTACGACTTATGGGGACAATTTACTCCAGAAATTGAAGATACTGAAAAGGAAATTTGGGAATTAGTTCATAGTAAAGAAAAGTATGTGTTTTCCAGAACGCAAAAAGGGACGGATAATAAAGCAATATTCATAAATGATAATATTCTTGAAGAAGTAAATAAATTAAAGAATAAGCCTGGTAAAGACATCTGGCTATATGGTGGAGCCAGTCTTATTACAACTTTTATCAATTTAGGGCTAGTTGATGAATTTAGATTATCTGTTCACCCTGTTGTTTTGGGAGAAGGAAAACCGTTGTTTATTGATATAAAACAGAGGTTGAATTTAAAAATGGTTAATACAAAAACGTTCTCCTCTGGCGTTGTGCAACTAATCTATCATTTGAATGGGAATTAATAATATTGCACATTTCAAAGATAAAACACAATAAATATCATTAGGAAATACTCGATGGTAATTGTCACTTTTTCAACAGTCGGGCGCCATTCTTAAATAAGAAGGCGCTCTTTTTGACCATAATGTTGAATAAGGCTTATTGAAAATGCCAGTATAGTAAGAAAGGATGAAAACACGTGGCAGAACCACTTAAATCTATGTATAATGAAGATTTTCTTTACCAATTTGGAAGAAAAGTGAGAAGGGTTTACAATGCTTTTGATATCAATGGTTTTGTTGCTGATGTAATGGGCGGTAATTGGAACAGTTTGGAACTGAAAGCCAGAATGTGTCGGATTACTATCTCATTAGGAAAATATCTGCCTATGAAGTATGAAGAGGCACTTGGAATCCTTTTTTTGATTGATGAGGAGTGCATTGGATTTCCCTATATGTTTTTTCCTGACTTTGTCGAAGTGAATGGACAAGATGAGAAAGACTGGGAGCTTTCTATGAAAGCTTTACAACGATTCACTATGAGGTCTTCATCCGAATTCGCGGTAAGACCGTTTATCATTCGCAATCCCAAGCGTATGATGGAGCAAATGTATGCTTGGTCAAAACATCCAGATGAACATGTCAGGAGGCTGTCCAGTGAGGGATGCCGTCCTCAGCTTCCCTGGGGACAAGCACTGCGGATTTTTAAGGAAGACCCGTCGCCTATCCTTCCAGTACTAGAGCAATTAAAGGCGGATTCTTCTCTTTATGTCCGTAAAAGTGTCGCCAATAATTTAAACGATATTTCAAAAACTCATCCCGACTTGGTTATACGGATCGCCAAAGAATGGTATGGGACAAAAGAGCATACAGATTGGATTGTTAAACATGCGTGCCGCACATTATTGAAGAAAGGGGAAAAGGAAGTATTATCTATATTTGGATATAAAGATGATCAATCCATTCAATTGAACAACTTTATCTTGAACAGTGATCACATATCCATTGGAGAAGAAATGAACTTTTCCTTTGAGATCCATGCAGAAAAAGACACGAAAGCAAGGATTGAATATTCCGTAAATTACGTCAAAGCAAAAGGACATAGGAGCCGAAAGATATTTAAAATATCAGAAACAACACTAAAAAAAGGGGAAACCAGGTTTTATTCAAAAATGCATTCTTTTAAAGATTTGTCCACCAGAAAACACTATAATGGGACTCATACATTATCAATCATCATTAACGGTACAGAAACATCTTCTCTGGATTTTATGCTTGATTAGAAGTTATACTGGCATTTTAACCGGAAGAACCGAACAATATCTTACGTGAAAATTCTCAAATTTTAGGAATGTGGGGCTTTTTTGATTGTAGCTAAGAGCACTTATGTCAACTCCTTTTGAACAGCAGCAAGAGGAGTTTTTTTATACTGCATCTTGTTATACTGACAGCTATATTAGGTGAGCATCGATTAAAACAGTATTGACAAAGAAGAGAAGAGTGAATATACTGAAAATAACAACTAACTGGCATGCCACATGCCAATGGATAAGGAGGGTGAATAAAGGATGAGTCTATTCAAAGTTCAGCAGTCTCTGTCTCTGAAACAGCAGGCTTATGAAGGAATCAAAAATGCTATTATTTTACATAAGATTCCTCCTGGTGGTACTTTGTTTGAAAGAGATTTAAGCGAAAGTTTAGGAATTAGTCGAACTCCTGTGAGAGAAGCGATTCCACTATTAGAGTTGGAAGGATGGGTGAAATCCATACCGAGAAAAGGGACATTTGTTAGTCAAATAACAGCCGTAGACGTTGAAGAAGTGATTCAAATTCGAAGAGCGCTTGAGGTTTTGGTTATCGAACTACTTATCCCTAAAATTACAGAAAGAGATATTGAGCAGCTCAATGAAATTTATGTAAAACAGCTTGAATATGTAGAAGATAGTGGACAATTCATCTCAGCAGATAAAGATTTCCATAGTTATTTGGCTCAATTGAGTGGAAATCGCCGCCTGATAAATTTAATGGGCACTATAAGTGATCAAATTAGATGGTTTGGCGTCAGTGCATTAAATTTGCCGAATCGGACGGAACAAACATTAAAAGAGCATGCTTGGTTAATTGAATGTTTAAAAAATAAAGAAGTGGAAAAAGCGAAAGAAGCTGTGTTAGAGCATATCGAGCACACTCGAGTGGCCATTTTATCGAGTCTCAGCCTAGGTGATTAAATAGTAGGCTTTATTCTTATTGTCTTCTGCAATAAGGATAAGAGTTGAATGCGATGTAAGCCTTTACATTCAAAAAGGAGGGATATATATGTCCGAAGCTTTATCGAAGAATTTGAATACAGAAAGTGAAGAATTAGAAAAACCATCACGTGTCCGATGGTGGTTAGCTTTTCTCTTTTTCCTTATTGGATTAATCGCTTATATGGATCGGTCCAACATCTCCATTATTGCGAAGCCAATGATGGAAGATTTAAATATGAGTAAGGTTCAATTCGGTATGCTGGCATCGTTATTCTCTTTGGGATATGCGCTCGCTCAAATTCCTGCGGGGATTATTGCGGAGCGAATTGGCGCGAGGAAGATTGTATTATTCGCATTAATTTGGTGGTCGATTTTCACAGGGTTAACAGCGGTTGTAAAATCTCATGGATTAATGGGGCTTGTACGTTTTTTATTTGGGGTAGGAGAAGGACCAATGTATCCCGGGAATGCAGTGTTTAACACGTATTGGTTTCCAAAACAAGAAAAAGGTCGTGCCGCCAGTGCGCTGTTGGCGGGATCTTATTTTGGACCGGTGATTGCGCCCGTATTAACAGTGTCTATTTTTCAAGCATGGGGATGGGAAGCCGTTTTTTACATCTTTGGTGGACTGGGCTTAGTAGCTGCATTGCTCTGGTATGTGCTTGGCCGGGATAAACCGGAAGATCATCCTTTTGTAAACAAACAAGAATTAAAAGTGATAATGGAGAATAGAACGGTTAAAAAAGAGAAAAAGGCATTGGCTCCATGGAAACAATTTTTGAAAAGTGGCCGCTTTTGGGCGCTGGGTCTTCAATATTTTGTTGTTTTGTATATCATTACTTTTTTTCTTGTGTGGCTGCCAACTTATTTATTGGAAGCAAGAAGTTTTTCGTTGAGTGGCATGGGGTTCGCAGCTAGTTTTCCATGGTTATGTATATTTATCACGGTTATGACTGGCGGAACGATTTCAGATTGGTTAGTGAAAAAAGGGAAATCAAAAATGGTTGCTCGAGGTTCGTTGGCAATATCAGGATTGGTCATTTTTGCCGGAACTATGTATTTAGCGGCATATGCCTCGAGTCCATGGATGAATGTATTATGGCTGACAATTTCTTTAGGTGCATTAGGATTTCCAGTAGTGACTTCATGGGCAGCAGTGACAGATTTAGGAAATGAATATTCAGGTTCTGTGTCTGGGTGGATGAATCTTTGGGGAAATCTTGGCGCATTTTTATCACCGATATTATGCGGCTGGTTGGCAGAGAATATCGGTTGGGAAGCCACTTTGTTAGTAAGTATTGTTCCCATTTTGTTTGCTATTCTCCTCTGGTTTGGTGTTCGTCCAGATCGATCATTAACATAATCATTTATTTTTAATTTATGTGGCATGCCACATGCCACGATATGCAAGTTTAGAGAGGAGTACATGAAATTGAATTATGCAATTTATCAAATGGATATTATAGCTGGGAAACCATCTGAAAACAGAAAAAAAGTAAAGGATTGGGTTGAAAAAACAATGGCGGCATCGTCTCCTGATATCCTTGTTCTTCCTGAAATGTGGACTACAGGCTATACATTATCTGCTTTAGAGGAATTGGCCGAGAATGAGGGACAGGATACCGTTCCTTTTCTGACTGATCTTGCAGAGCGTTTCAGTGTGAATATTATTGGCGGGTCGGTTGCAAATAAAAAAAATGGAGGCATTTTTAACTCTTCTTTTGTGGTGAATCGAATGGGTGAAATGATATATGAATACGATAAAATCCACCTTGTTCCTATGTTGGATGAACACCTTTACTTAGAAGGTGGAAAGGAAAAAGCAAGCGTATTTGAACTGGATGGCATCAAAATGGGCCTAATTATTTGTTACGATTTGCGATTTCCGGAGCTTTCCAGAGCACTGGCACTTAAAGGGGCTGAAGTGCTTCATGTTGTCGCAGAATGGCCATCAGCCAGACGAGAGCACTGGTGTGCATTGCAAAAAGCGAGAGCCATTGAAAATCAAATGTTTGTAGTTTCATGTAATCGTGTCGGGTGTTACGACAATGTCGAATTTGCCGGAATGTCTATGATTATTGATCCATGGGGAAATGAACTGTCAATCGGATCAGATCAAAATGAAGAAACTGTAGTAAATAATGTTTCGTTGGAGTTAACTGCAAAAGTGCGCAAAGATGTCCCTGTTTTTTCAAGTAGAGTACCAGAATTATATTAAATTGATAGAGGTGTGAAGAGAAATGGAAAATAAATTGATAATGGATATTCAAGGTAGCGGTCAAAAACTAGAATTTTGTGTAAAAAGAATATTTAATGCGGGTTATGCGGGAGTGGATCAGGAAAAAGTACAAGAGCATATTGATGAACTGGCGAAATTAGGTGTTGAAACGCCTGCGACGACTCCAACTTTATATCCTGTAGCTAATCAGTTGGCTACGTATTCTGATTCTTTTCAAGTGCAGCATAATGAAACAAGCGGTGAAATCGAATATGTATTAATTTGGTCTGATAACGAAATGTACGTCACAGTGGGCAGTGACCATACAGATCGTAAACTAGAAGCCTTCAGTGTCCCCATGTCTAAGCAAGCATGCCCAAATATTTTGGCAAGAGAAGTTTGGAAATTTGAAGAAGTAAAGGATCACTGGGATCAAATTGAATTAACTTGTTGGATGCGATCAAACGGCAAAGAAGAGCTTTATCAAAAAGGCACTTGCGGTCATCTCATGTCGCCAAAAGATTTAATTGAGAACTTTGAAAAAATGAAAATTAATCAGGATGGACATGTTTTTTACTCGGGAACAATCGGAACAGTTGGAAGTTCTTTGGCTTACGGAGATGAATATGTAATCCAAATGAAGGATCCTGTACTAAACCGAGTGATTACACATCAATATAAACTGGAGTTTTTGCCAAAAGAGATTGGGTAAGAAGATGGAGAGTCCCTAATTATTTAGGGCTCTCTTTTTTCAAATACGTTACGTTCAAGAACCCTTGGATTTAATAGAGTCCGAGGGGTTTTTTGATTGCCTAAAATCGGTGTTATGGTGACTAGAGGTGCAGACCAATACCTTAAAATTCTAAATAATGGATTATAAGTGGTATAATTATTTTATCTTAGGTTGATTACCGAAAAGAAAGGATTGAGCTTATACCTTTGTAGTTATGGGCTGTTGGAATAGTTAGTGGCTCACTTGGTCCCGGGGCATTAATTGACAAGATAGCTAAAGAAATCGGTCCTGAGGAAGGAATAAAAAACGCATCTGATGTCCAACAAATCTATATGGAACAATCTTTGCAGAACATAAGAAATGATGTAAATCACCCTAATTAATCGGTTCTGGTGCAAAAAGAATTAGATAGCAAAATCTAAATGAACATTAATTAATAAATTCGTCCGTCTTATTCTTAATTAAATCCTTTATTGTGTGATTTTATGATAAAAACCATCTATAACGTTCGGTATTTTCGTTATATTTTTATGTATATTTTGACAACATTCGAGATTTGTACCAGAACCCGCTTTTCAGTATAGAATAGAAGGTTTATTATTAAGATAACACCTACTAAAGGCTAAACTCTTAAAAGTTATAGTTTTTCTAATAGGAATCCCGATTACAAGGCAAGGTGTGAAACAGATGAAAATTAACGATACAGATAAAAAAATATTAGAGATATTAATGCAAAATGGTCGAACTTCGTATGCGGATATAGGAAAAGAACTAAACCTATCTCGCAATGTTGTACGTGATCGTGTACAACAGCTAATGGAAAAGGGTGTGATTGAAAAATTCAGCGTTGTTATCAACTCTGAAGCTGTAGGTAAAAACGTCTCAGCCTTTTTTGAAGTAGATTGCGATCCTGCATACTTAGTGAAAGTAGCAGAAAAACTAGCTAATAATCCAAGCGTTGCAAGCTGTTATCAAATGACAGGGCCTAGTACATTACATATGCACGTGTTAGTTGAGGACTTTGCTTCCTTGGAATCGTTCATCAATAATGAACTATACGGGATAGAAGGTATTTCGCGAGTGGAAAGTCATATTTTACTACGCCGTTTCAAAAGCAGATCAGGATTAAAGCTATAATAAACTCCTCTTAATCGGGGAGTTTATTTTTTTATATATTTTTTCGAAAATTTTAAAAATTTATTAAAAAGCATTTTATTTTTCCAAAAAATAGTATATAATCATATGGAATTGTGCGATTGTCATTTAATTAATAAATTTTAAATAACAATCGTTAAAAAATAACATATTTTCAGTTCGTTTGTTTGTTTTGTTGTTTGAAAATGAGTACATATTACATTTAAAGGGAGAGGTTTTATTATGGCTTTACAGCTAAATCTACATTATTCACCTTATACATCACAACGAAATGTAGTATATGCCAAGAATGGAATGGTCGCTACGTCTCAGCCTTTAGCTGCACAGGCAGGGTTAGATATTTTGAAAAAAGGCGGAAATGCGATTGATGCAGCCATTGCAACAGCTGCTTGTTTGACAGTAGTAGAGCCTACCTCAAATGGAATTGGCGGGGACGCTTTTGCACTTGTTTGGACAAAAGGACAATTACACGGACTAAATGCAAGCGGTCCAGCACCTATGAATATCTCCATCGACAAGGTAAAAGAAGATGGACACGAAAGTATGCCAAAGTACGGCTGGCTGCCGGTAACTGTACCAGGTGCTCCGGCAGCATGGGTAGAATTATCAAACCGTTTTGGCCGTCTACCGCTACTAGAAGTTATGAAGCCAGCAATTGAATATGCCGCAAACGGCTTTCCTGTTTCACCTACGTTAGGTCGCTTTTGGAAAAAAGCATTTGAACAATACAAACAAGAATGTACAGGAGCAGAATTCGAAGCTTGGTTTGAGACCTTTGCTCCTAAGGAACGAGCACCTGAAGTCGGAGAAATATGGTCGTCTCTTGACCACGCTAACACACTAGAAGAAATCGCAAGAACAAACGGGGAAAGTTTTTACAACGGGGCACTCGCAGAAAAAATTGCAGCAGCTTCTGCGACTTACGGAGGCTATTTAACAAAAGATGATTTAGCAGCCTTTAAACCAGAGTGGGTTGATCCTATTAAGGTAAACTATCGCGGCTATGATGTTTGGGAAATCCCGCCAAACGGGCAAGGTATCGTAGCTCTTATGGCTCTAAACATATTAAAAGGATTTGATTTTGCAGCAAAAGAAACAACAGACACATACCACAAACAAATCGAAGCAATGAAGCTTGCTTATACTTGCGGCAAGCAATACATTACAGACCCTAAGCATATGGGTGTAACTACAGAAGAGCTATTAAGTACTTCGTATGGCCAGCAGCGTCAAGCACTGATTAGAAGTGAAGCATGCACGCCAGCTCCAGGTGTACCGCCACGCGGAGGAACAGTGTACCTTGCAACAGCGGACGGAGAGGGCAACATGGTATCGTTTATCCAAAGTAATTACATGGGCTTCGGTTCTGCAGTTGTAGTACCAGGAACAGGAATTGCCTTACAAAACCGAGGACATGATTTCAGCCTCGACCCTACTCATTACAATTGCCTTAAGGGCGGTAAGAAAACGTACCATACGATTATTCCAGGATTTTTAACGAAGGATGATCAACCTGTTGGACCATTCGGTGTAATGGGAGGATATATGCAGCCGCAAGGGCATGTTCAAGTCATTATGAATACAATAGATTTTCACTTACATCCTCAAGCAGCTTTAGATGCACCAAGGTGGCAGTGGAAGAATGAAAAAACAGTAGAAGTAGAAAAAACATTCCCATCCCACATTGCAGAAGAATTAGTACGAAAAGGACATGACATTAAAGTGGCGGTAGATTCAGGTTCGTTTGGCCGCGGTCAAATTATATGGCGGAATCCTGAAACAGGTGTACTGATGGGTGGCACAGAATCAAGGACAGATGGGGCAATTGCCAGTTGGTAATCCATAGTAAAGGATTGAGTCTATGAAACAACTAGACATTTTTATCGCGTTTTTTCGCAGCAGTATGCTTGGATATGGAGGGGGACCTACAACGATTCCTCTCGTTCAAAAAGAGGTAGTAGAACGGTTTAAATGGATGAACAATGAGGAATTTGGAGATGTGTTAGCGATTGGAAACACATTACCCGGTCCTATCGCAACAAAGATGGCAGGCTATATCGGATTTCGCATTGGTGGTGTACTTGGAATGATAAACGCCATCATTGCCACCATTTTACCTACTATCATTTTAATGGTTATATTACTCAGTACATTAATTGTGTTTAAAGATTTGAGATGGGTTCAAGGCATGACAAAGGCAGTTGTACCGGTAGTAGCAGTGATGCTTGGAGTCTTAACTTGGGAATTCGTACAAAGTTCTATTAAGGGACTCAAGTGGTTTTTTACCACATTGCACATCATTGTCGCATTAGTACTTATCGAATACTTCGGTATTCATCCAGGCTTTTTAATAGGAGTTCTTTTAGTAATTGCTGTAGTAAAACCTACCAATACGACTGAGAAAAAGAAAAAGCAGAAGGGACTATCAGCATGATTATTTATTTTCATATCTTTTGGGCCTTTTTCATCGCTAATATTTTGGGATATGGCGGAGGACCAGCAACTATCCCTCTCATTCAAAAAGAAGTAGTAGAACACTATAAATGGATGACTACGCAAGAATTTAATGAAGCTTTAGCGATGGCGAACGCCCTGCCCGGTCCGATTGCAACAAAGATGGCAGGCTACATCGGATTTCAAGAAGGAGGATACCTTGGCTCATTCCTGGCAGTGTTTGCAACAGTTGCTCCGTCTCTTATACTCATGCTTACGCTAATGGGTCTTCTGTATAAATTTAGAACGTCTCCGCAAGTCAAACGCATGACGCTTTACGTCAAACCGACAATTGCGGTACTACTTGGAGTGATGGCATTTCAATCATTCTATGAATCTTACTTTCAAGTAGGTTTAGGACACATTCTATTCTTAGGAATAGGCAGTTATTTATTAATGGAAAAAGTGAAAGTACACCCCGGATTAGTAGTATTTGCTTCACTTATATACGGTGCAATCAATTTGTAGTGTAATCGGTAGAGTCTCTATTTAGAGGCTCTACCGATTACACAATAGGGTGCTCATAAACTTATACCATCTCTAGAGGTACTTTCAGCGGATTGTAAAAATAAAAGGAGGGAAAACCATTGAGAGAAGAATTACAATTGGAGATGGAAACGGCTACTTCCCCATCATTAAGGAGTAAGTTATCAAGGGTAGGACCGGGGTTAATTACTGCAGCTACAGGGGTTGGAGCAGGTGATCTTATAGCAGCCCTTGTTGCTGGAGCATCATTAGGAATGACATTTGTTTGGGCAATTGTGTTAGGGGCAATTTTTAAATACTTTATAAATGAAAGTATGGGTCGTTTTCAATTAGCTACAGGAAAGACGATTTTAGAAGGATGGCATTCTCTTGGCCGCTGGATAACAGGCTATTTCGGAGCATATTCTGTAATTTTTGGATTTGTGTATGGTGCTGCCATTGCTTCTTCTTGTGCGTTAGCTATGACAGCAATGTTTCCTATTCTTCCTCTTTGGGCTTGGGCAGCCATTCATTCTATCGTTGGCTATGTTTTAGTTTTGTTTGGTCGCTATTCCTTCTTTGAACGCCTCATGACTGTACTAGTCGGAGTTATGTTTGTAACGGTTGTTGGTACAGCAGCCCTTACAACACCAAATCTTATCGATATTTTCAGCGGTATAGTTCCTCGTGTTCCAGAGGGTTCATTATTCAATGTTCTTGGATTAATTGGCGGGGTTGGAGGTTCTATTTCCATGGTATCTTATGGCTATTGGTTAAAAGAAAAAGGTTGGAGCGGAAAGTCATGGATCCCAATCATGAGATTCGATTCTAAAATAGCTTATTCTGTAACCGCTTTCTTTTGTTTATCCGTGTTAGTTATAGGTGCAGAATTCTTATATGGAACAGGCATCAAACTTAGTGGAGAAGAAGGTCTTATCCAACTTTCTAATTTGCTGGGAGAACGATTTGGCGAAGCCGCTCGTTGGTTGTTTTTAATTGGATTTTGGTCTGCCTCCTTTACATCTCTATTAGGCCCTTGGAACGGGTTGCCGTACTTATTTGCTGATTTCGTTCGCACTGTAAAGAAAGATAAACAATCCAATGTTTCATTAGAAAAAACAGGAGCTTATAAGTTCTATTTATTCTTACTAACATTCCCGCCAATGGTTCTTCTTTTCATCGGACAACCTATCGGCCTTATCATTGCGTATGGAGTACTTGGATCTACATTTATGCCATTTTTAGTAATCTCCCTATTGGTCCTGTTAAACTCTAAAAAAGTAGATAAGGATTATAGAAACAACTGGGTTAGTAACTCTGTATTCGCTTTATGTATAGCATTATTTATCTTCTTAGCTTACACCCAATTATCTAATATGTTTTAAACCTACAGAACCTACACAAATAACAAAAATTATCATCCCAATGGAGTGTAATCTCTATTGGGATGTTTGGTTCTGGTGCAAAAACTTCAAAATTTTTCTGCAATTCACTTCAGTCTTTTCCAGCATCCCGGCGATATCCCCATAGTCATAAGCAAATGCTTCTCTAAGAACGAACACTGCTCTTTCGACAGGTGACAGTTGATCCAGCAAAACGAGAAAGGCATAAGAAACTGTTTCGTCTGCTACAACCTTATCTAAAGGCTGATCTGTTTGGTGTACCCGAGGTTCAGGCAACCAAGGTCCTGTATAAATTTCTCTTCTCTTACGGGCTGATTTTAAAAAGTTTAGACAGCGATTCGTCGTCACTTTCGCAAGATATGCCTTCAAGTCCTTAATTTGATCGGTGTCAAGCTTAAGCTGCAGGAATAAATCATGAACGATATCTTCTGCGTCGGTAACTGATCCAAGCATCCGGTATGCAATGGAAAAAAGAAACGGTTGATATGTCTTATATAATGTATCCAACTCCATCACTTGCTTCACCTATTTTCTATATATGTTTCTCTTCTAGTTTATACGATTTGTAGATTGAGGAATATATGAAAGGCTTGGAATCGGCGAAAAAACAGCCTTAAAAAGGTTGCTTTTTTTGCTGCTGGGCAGAATAGTCATAAGGAAAACAAGGATTCTTCTTCATGATCTATTTTCATGTTCCTGGTTTGAAAAGGAGGCTTTTCGTGAATTGTATATGGAAGGAGGACAGTCGTAACATCATTCTATGTTTTCAGCTCAAATAGCAAATAACATAGGAGGTGGTTGTTTATATTAGTAAATACTTGCCAGTTAGGTTGTGTGCGTCAAATTGTTAAACTAGAGGTGGAAAATAGTGGAAAATGTGTATGGAAGCATCATCATCGGTGGAGGAATTGCGGGTCTTCAGGCAGCCATTCAGCTTGGAAGGTACAAACATGATATTCTAGTAATCGATTCAAATTATGGACGTTCCACATTATGCAAAAACTACCATAACATTTTAGGGTGGCCCGACGGAGTGAGCGGTGAAACGTTGAGGGAGTTGGGAAGACGGCATGCAGAGAAATATGGTGTTCACTTTTCAAAAGACAAAGTCATACAGTGCATGAAGCAAGATGGTTCCATAAAGATTGAAACGGAAACGGGGAAAATCTATCATACAAAAACGATACTTTTGGCGACGGGAGTGATGGATCGGCTTCCGGATATTCCAAACATTAAATCCTGCCTTGGACTTACCGTGTATGTTTGTCCCGACTGTGATGGATATGAAGTGTCCGATAAGAGTGTTCTCGTTTTAGGGGCAGGAAAAGCGGGAGCAAATATGGCGTTGACGTTAACATATTGGACAAAAGACATTGTTTACATCAATCATGAGGAATCGGATATAGAGGATTCACTTAAGGGAAAATTGACGGAATCCAACATCGCTTACAAGCATGAAACCATCAGCGAAGTCATTACGGAAAACGATTCAACCTTTAAAGGCGTGAAATTGAAAAACGGTGAAATGTTGTATGCGGACCGTGGTTTTATCGCATTTGGCGGAAACAAAGTGTACAGCGATCTAGCTGAACAGCTCGGCGTAAAGCTGATGGAAAACCGCCATGTTCAGGTCGACCCGAGAACAAAAGAAACATCGGTTTCTAATGTGTGGGCATCCGGTGATATTGTCGCTCACTCGGAACAATCCACGATTGCGATGGGAGAAGGGGCACAAGCAGCCATCTGGATTCACAAAAGGCTTTTGGGTCAGAAGTAAGTAAAAGCGATATTCTCTTTTACCTAACCGAGACATATTATGTACCACGACTGTATTCAACCATATACTCAGGTCAACAAAATGTGCTTTTGAATAAATGATAGGACGTCAATCCGGCAGAGATCTTCGCTGTTGGATTTTTTTTTGCAGAAATTCAAAAAATGGCTTGTAAAAATTTCAAACCTCTTTATAATAATAACTGTAATACGATAAGTAATACAGTTAATACACTATATACAGTTAGAACAGTTTCAAATAGAAAGGAGGAACACCATGTTCAATCTCGATCTTCGGAGTCGTAAGCCCATTTACGAACAGCTTGTTGATAAATTAAAAGAATTCATCATCCATGAAATGTTCAAAGCAGATGAACAGCTGCCGTCCGTTCGCTTGCTTGCGAAAGAACTGACGATTAATCCGAATACCATTCAAAAAGCTTACCGTGAATTGGAACACCAAGGCTATATTTATTCTATTCCAGGTAAAGGCAGCTTTGTTTCACCCCAATCTGAAACGAAAAATAATGAGAAGGTGGAAAAAATGAAACAAGACTTAATCAAGCTGATTTCAGAAGCGATGTATTTAGGGCTGAAAAAAGAAGAGATTTTATCTCTTGTAGAAAAAGCGGAGCAGTCGGTGAAGGGAGGAGAAAAGGATGATTGAAGTCAAACAGGTAAGAAAAGAATTTGAAGATATTGAAGCGGTCAAAAAAGTGAACTTACATATCGAAAAAGGATCCATTTATGGACTGCTCGGATCGAACGGGGCAGGGAAAACGACTCTTTTAAAAATGATTGCAGGCATTTATAAGCAAGATGAAGGGCAAGTGCTCATTGAAGGTGAGCCTGTTTTTGAAAATGTTGGCATAAAGCAAAAAGCCATTTTTTTGCCGGACTCTTTATATTTCTTTCCGCAAACGACGATTAAACAAATGGCTCAGTTTTACGAAAGCATGTATGCATCATGGAATGAAGAGCGATTTCAAAAGCTTGGTGAGGTGTTTCCGATTCCGGTGACGAAAAAAATCCATCGTCTGTCGAAAGGAATGCAGCGGCAAGTGGCGTTTTGGCTTGCGTTATCGGCTATGCCGGATGTGTTGATTTTAGATGAACCGTTAGACGGATTAGATGCGGTCATGAGACAAAAGGTGAAAAACTTGCTTGTACAAGATGTGGCGGAACGGGAAATGACCATTTTGATTTCTTCTCACAATTTACGTGAAGTAGAGGATTTATGTGATCATATCGGTATTTTGCATCACGGGGAACTAATAATCGAAAAAGAACTCGATGATTTGAAGTCGGATGTCCATAAAATCCAAGTGGCATTCACGGGAGATGTTCCGCAAGCGTTCCTGCAAGATCTGGACATTTTATACAAAGAACAGCGAGGAAGCGTCTTGCTTTGTATTGTTAGAGGAAAGGAAGCGCGGATTACCTCTTATATTCAATCACATCGGCCAGTCATCTTAGATATGCTCCCACTCACATTGGAGGAAATTTTTATATATGAAATGGGGGATGTCGGTTATGCCATCGAAAACATCATCGTTTAATCGGGGGATTTGGAAGCAAAACGTCCGGAATGTCGGCTGGATCGGACTCGTTTATTTTCTATGTTTAACGTTTGCGCTGCCATTGCAGCTGCTCATGATTTATTCCAATAAAGAGCGAGCTTATTATTATGAAGCAAAAGGGCTTTTTAACGTGATGGGAGAATTCCAAATCCTCCTTGTTTTCGTTTTGCCCGTCCTGCTGGCGGTTTTTTTATTCCGCTATATGCAGGTTAAGCTATCGACCGACTATATTCATAGTTTGCCAATACGCCGGGAGACGCTGTATCATCAGCAAGCATTGCTTGGTTCACTGCTGTTGGTTGTTCCGGTAATTTTGACGGGGGTTATTCTTTGGCTGCTTCACGGCGCCCTGGATTTGTCAGAGTTCTATTCGAAAAGTGAAATCGGCCATTGGGTGATGGCAACATGCTTATGGAATTTATTCGTCTTTTTTGCAGGTGTATTCGTGGCCGTTTTCACAGGGATGTCCGTGCTCCAAGGAGCTCTCACTTACATTTTATTGTTCTTGCCGGCAGGGCTTATTATCCTGACGTTCATGAATGCGAAGTACTTTTTATTCGGCTTTTCGGTCGATTATTATTTAAATCAACAAGTGCAACAGCTCATTCCGTTTGTTCGGGCATTCGAAATGACGCGCCATCCTTTAATCGGAACAGAATGGGCCGTGTATGGCTTATTGATCGTTATCTTCTATACATTGTCACTAATTGTATATAAAAAGCGCCATATTGAAGTAGCAACCCAGGCGATTGCGTTCAGGCCCCTGCAGCCGGTATTCAAATACGGTATGACTTTTTGTACAATGCTAGTCGGCGGATTGTACTTCGGTGAAACGCAAAACGACTTCGGCTGGATTTTATTTGGTTTTGCAGCTGCCTCTTTAATCGGCTATTTTGTGGCAGGGATGATTCTTCAAAAAACGTGGCGCGTATTCGGCCAATGGAAAGGGTTTTTAATTTTCGCTTTAACCATGTTTATAGCCGGTATATTGCTTCAAATGGATATAACAGGTTATGAAAAGAAGCAGCCGGAGTTGGCGGATGTCAATCGTGTATATTTTGCAGAATCAATCTACCCTTTAACGGATGCCTATCAAAAACAGAGAGAAACAGAGCTGGAAGACTCAAACCAGGTTTACATCACGGATGAAGAAGAATATTATTTTAAGGACCCAAGAAATATTGAACATATCTATGAGCTTCATCAGCAAATTATTAAGGAGCGGCCTGAACGGGTTCATCCGCGTGATACACGTTCCGTTGCCATTGGATATGAATTGAATAACGGCAAGAGGATCGTGCGCTATTATGACATTCCGTTTGAATCATACAAACCGCTTTATAAACCGATTGTCGAATCAAATGAATACAAAGAAAATCGTTACTCGCTTCTTCGTGAATCCAAGAAAAATGATGTGATCGACAAAATTACGATTCAACCGGATGGACCTATGGGTAAACGTGCGGCCATTACAGATCCTGAAAGAATTAAAGAGTTCACTGCGATTGTAAAAGAAGAACTGAAATCCGAAACATCTGAACAAATTTTTGATGATAGCTCAAGCTGGGCGTATATCGAATTTTTATACAGCAATAACAAACAAATGAATGTGCCATGGAAAAAGTCTTATAAAAAAGTAGAGGAATGGCTAAAGGAGAATAAACTTCTTGAACAAGCACGTGTGATGCCGGAGGATTTGGCATATGCCGTCGTGATCAAGAATGAAGAAGGAAAAGATCGATACGAATATATTCGCTCCGACGAAATCGAGAAGAAATTTAAAGACCGCGAGGACGGATTGCGCATCAAAGATAAAAAACAGCTGGAACAAGCTTTGCTTGCAGCTAAGCAACAGGAGCTTGGCACCTATGTAATTGCCTTCTATTTCATCGGAAATCCGTATCCAGAGTTTCAAGTATTTGATGAAAAGAGTGCGCCTGATTTTGTTAAGCAGCATTTTGCTCAATAATTGATTTAGAAAAACGAACATGATTGTTTTTAGGCTGCACCTTCCATTGTTAGATCAACTAACAATGGAAGGTGCAGTTTTTTATGGTGGATTATTTTTCAGCGTTGGTATGTGCATATGATGCCAACGTTATTTTTTTGCGCTATAATACTTGATGATATTATTTACGATGTTAGGCAATGCTTTTTTCTGATTTAAAAGAAACTGGTAGAGAGCTTCTCGTTCCTCGGAGCTTACATTCCACTCAGCAGGGATGGAATGGATCACTTCATATATTGATTCATTTGGCAACTTTTCAATTTTATCGATAAATGAAGCCAACTCGTTGGAATCATCTAGAAGAGAGTTTGCCCATTGATAAAAAGGCCATTTGAAGTTATATTCAGGCTGCCCCTCACGAAGTGTTTGTGCATTCCATTCATAGCGCCCCGGAAAACATCTTCCATGATCAATCATGTGGACATAATAGTTGCCGTCACTTAGCCGCTCCAAAATGACATTCATCGTACCCCGGTCAGAGTTGTTTACCCATTGGTCGAATACAGTTATTCCTGCAAGCATATTCCCATTCTTAACTTCCGCTTTAGAAGGAGGAGCTTCTCTTACATCTTCGAATGACATACAGTTTTCAATATAAACGCATCCATAATGGGTACCAGGATTATAGCTTCGTTTTTTCTGTTGTAATTCCGGAGTATTCTTGATAAATTCCTCTGGTACATAAACAAGAGTAAATGGAATAATGGGGAGTGAAAGAAGCTGTGCCAATTTTGCAATTACATATTCATTAACCACTTCTTTTATTCTTTTTTTTCTAACACCGTAAAACTTCGTAACATACCTTTTTCCATCACTGTATTCAATTACATGAGCTGTTCCGCCTCTTAACGCCTGGACATATTTAACAGCGTATATGGGCTGTTTCATCTTCTTTTTTTCCTTTGCCATAACATTCGCTCCTTTGCTGATTAATTACCAAAGCGGTGACCCCAGTTAAGATGAATGGTCTTGTACCAACAAGGTCTCGTATTTCTTGAATATAGCTCATCTCATTATCCTTTCTTGATGATTAGCTCCTTATTAAACAATTAAATAGAGTTCTTTTTTTATTAAATTCAGAATGGGCAAGATTCGAAACGGTCAAAAGCATATTTTTGAAAAAGTTTTTTATGGTGATCAAATGTAAATAAAATACCGAAAAAATCATGAAATCTAGCTGTTTTTAACTTTTTTACAAAAGTAAATAGGGTATGGCAATTTGTTGGAAAAGGTAATAACCTAGAGCCAAAAAAATATTTGTTTCATATTATAAATTGAGATAGTCCAGAAGAAGGTGATAGGGAGATGGATGATTTTAAATTGATTAAAATAGAAAGAATTAAGACCAATGGTGAAAAGGAGCTTCTTATTCATAATCCAACCTCATTAAAATTAATTGGAAAAGGAAGTCAAGGTGCGGTTTTTCAACTCGGTGAAGATTGCTGTGTAAAAATTTTTTCAGCCTTAATTATTTGGTTCGTCGTATAAATTCCTGTATAATCTTATAGGAATAATACAATAAAGGTTGGATTACAGATGAAACTATATAATTCCATTCTTGATCTAGTAGGAAACACACCGATTGTAAAATTAAATAATATTCCCGATCGTAATGGGGCCGATGTTTATATTAAGCTGGAATCGTTTAATCCGGGAGGCAGCGTCAAAGACCGTGCAGCCATGAGCATGATTGAACGGGCCGAATCAGAAGGACTTATCGCACCCGGAAAAAGTACGATCATTGAGCCGACTTCCGGCAATACAGGCATCGGTATTGCAATGGTATGTGCGGCAAAAGGATATCGCTGTATGATTACGATGCCTGATAATGCGACGGTTGAGCGTGTCAAAATTTTAAAAGCTTATGGAGCAGAGGTTTATTTAACGCCAGCAAGCCTCCGTATGCAAGGAGCCATCGATGAAGCGGAACGTCTTGCGGCCAATGTCCCTGGAAGCTTTATTCCGATGCAGTTCGAAAATGCGGCAAACCCTGATGCTCATCGCACAACGACGGCTGTGGAGATTATGGAGGCGTTCGACGGTAAGCTTGATGCGCTTGTATTGACCGCAGGAACAGGGGGAACCGTGACAGGAACGGGCGAAGAGCTCAAGAAAAAAATTCCCGGCTTAAAAATTTATGTTGTTGAACCATACGGATCCCCAGTCCTTTCAGGAGGCGAACCAGGACCCCACAAAATTCCGGGAACTGGGCCGGGATTCGTGCCAACGATCTTGAATCGTGAAGTTTACGACGAGATTTTACTCATTAAAGACGAAGACGCTCAAACGATGGCTAGACGTTTGGCGGCAGAAGAAGGAATTTTTGTCGGGGCATCCGGTGCGGCATCTGCTCACTTTGCGGTTGAAACCGCCAAAAAGCTTCCGGCAGGTGCAAGAGTGCTTTGTATGGCACCTGACACAGGTGAACGTTATTTGTCTTCAGATTTGTTTCCTGAATAAAAACCAACAAAAGAAGGACAGCTGTCCTTTTTTTGTTGGTTCTTACAAAGAACAATCCTGATATTTCTATAGGAAAAATGCTCGGTTTTGTTCCCACATCTGCTTCTTGGAAATATATATAACTATGGTGAGAAATAATTTATCAGCCGACAGGTGCAGAGTGTAAAAATGTTTATAATACATTTTAGAGAAACGAGAACGATGTTAACAGTTGTTGAAACGTGAAAGCATCAAAACGCAGAAGGATCGGGGGATTCATGCCCATTCTGATCGACGTGTTAAAAATGGACATGTTTGCATGCCTTCTTCAATATATTGTGTAAAGGAAAAAATAATCATGCGAAGGTATAAACAAAAGAGATAAGCAGTGCTTTTGTTTATACCTTTTCTTCTACAAAGGATGTGGTGACAGTAGAGGTAAATGCAAGCTATCATATTCTTTCTGATATAAATGGGGTATTAACCGTGGCGATTTGCATAAATGGAGAAATTGGAGTCATCGTCGCCGGACAAACCGAGACTATATTAATCAAGTTGAAGAATATTTTTAAAGAAAGATAGCCAGGCAGGTATACGTTCTTCATACCTGCCTGGCTATCTTTCAAAAAATGGCTTGCAACATTCAATTTTCCCTATATTAACTGGAGTAAGTCCCCAGCATCAACGCCTAGAGTCATCAGAGCAGTTAAGCGGAAAGTGCGGAATGATTGAATAGGCAGAAAGAAAACAAATATTTGTGAAAAAAATCACAAATAAAACTTGCCGTTTCTTCATCGTTCATTTATAATAAAATCATAGAACATGTAAAACAATTCACATTCTTTTTTGTGAAATGTTTCACAAAAAGAATGTTCCGAGGAGGAAATTTTATGAAAATTGCAGTAATAGGGTGTACACATGCTGGAACGGCAGCTGTTAAAAATATAGCGTCTCTTTATTCTAATGCGGAAGTGACCGTGTATGAGAAGAATGCTAATGTTTCCTTTTTATCTTGCGGGATTGCGTTATATGTTGGAGGTGTAGCAAAAGATCCAAATCGATTATTTTATTCTTCACCAGAAGAACTTGAATCAATGGGGGTGAAGATGAACATGAAGCACGAAGTCATTTCCATTGACACTACTGAAAAAACGTTGAAAGTGAAAAACTTGATGGACGGTGAAGTATTTGAAGATACATTTGATAAGTTAATTATGACAACTGGTTCATGGCCTGTCATTCCAACGATTGAAGGAATCAATCTTGAGAATATCGTTTTATCGAAAAACTTTGCTCATGCAAATGACATTATCGAAAAAGCAAAAGAAGCGAAAAAAATTACGGTCATTGGTGCCGGCTATATCGGTGTCGAGTTGGTCGAAGCGTTTGAGAAATATGGCTCGGAAGTAACACTGATTGATGGAGCCGACCGCATTTTAAATAAATACCTCGATTCGGAATATACGAAATTAATTGAGCAAGAATTAACGAATCGAAACGTCCATCTTGCTCTTAATCAGTCTGTAACGCGATTCGAGGGGGAGAATGGAAAAGTTTCTAAAGTTGTGACGACAAACGGAGAATACGAAACCGATTTAGTGATTTTATGTGTGGGTTTCCGTCCTAATACAAAGTTGTTGGAAGGGCAAGTTGACATGCTTGAGAACGGGGCCATCATTGTAGATGAGTATATGCGTACAAGTAAAGAAGATGTGTATGCAGCAGGTGACAGCTGTGCGGTCTTCTATAACCCGACGAAAAAGCATATGTATATCCCGCTTGCAACGAATGCTGTTCGAATGGGAACGCTGGTTGCTAAAAATATCATGGAACCAACCGTAAAGTACATGGGAACACAAGGTACGTCAGGATTACGATTATATGATCTAAATATCGCTTCAACTGGTGTAACTGAAACAGCCGCTTCATTTTTAGATATGAATGTGAAAAATATCACAATCAAAGAGCATGATCGTCCAGAGTTTATGCCGACGTATGAAACGATCTTGTTCAAGGTCGTGTATGAAGAAGCATCCCGAAGAATCGTCGGTGCTCAAATCATGTCCAAGGCAGACGTGACCCAGGCAGTGAATACGATATCCGTTTGTATTCAAAATGAGATGACCGTTGATGAACTAAGCTTTATCGACTTTTTCTTCCAGCCGCATTACAATAAACCGTGGAACTTTTTGAACCAAGCCGGTCTGCAGGCAATTGGCTCTTAATAGAAAGAGGTAAGTCTTTAAAGGCTTACCTCTTTCTATTTGGCTGCAAATGACTATCTATCTTGTTGTGAAGCGGCCGTTTCTTTAGAGTTTCATCTCATAGCCCGGCCAATTCTGTTGAAAGGATTTCACAGAGCTTTTCCAGCCCTACTGTTAGATCATGATCACTTAATAATGAATAGCTTAGACGGATGTAGTGGTGTTTCGGTTCATGCACAAAACAAGAGGATCCTGGCAAAAAGGAAACTGAAGCGTCGTTTGCCCTCGCAAGCAAGGACATAGCATCAACATTTTCAGGTAAGGCTACCCATAAATTCAACCCGCCTTGAGGGAGATGAAATTGAACCGAATCCCCTAATGAAGAAAGGATGTTTGCCGATGTATCGCGCCGTATTTGTAAAGCGATCCGCAGCTTTTGTAAATGATTTCGCATCCTTTCTGTACGCAAAAAAGGAAGAATGCCTTTTTGGGTAAGCAACGGGCTTCCGATGTCCATGGAAGCTTTTGTGGCATAAAGCCAATCGTATACAGGTCCTTCAGCGAGCAGGGCAGCGATCCGAATCCCCGGTGCCATCGTTTTGCTGAACCCTTTTATATACAAGACATGTCCGTTCCGGTCAAAATATTTGATGGGACGGGGAAGGGGAAAGTCATCAAAGTAAATCTCACTGAACGAGTCATCTTCTATAATAAAAAAGTGATAAAGTTCGGCAAGTTCGACGAGTTCCCGTCTTCTTTGTTCGCTCATCAACGTACCGGTAGGATTGTGGAACGTCGGATTGACATACACCAAAACCGGTTTCCGTTTCTGACAAACTTCTTCTAATCGATCGATCCGGAGACCTTTTTCATCAACATCGATGGGAAGGACATTGATCCCTTTATTCATAAAAACATCAATGGCCGCACCGTAACACGGGCTTTCGACTACAACCGTATCCCCGGGTTTTAATAATGTTTGGGCGATAAGATCGATTCCTTGCTGGACACCGCTTGTAATGATAAGATTGGAAGGGAGGGCGGTTAGTCCTTGCTGTTCTTCCAAATAGGCGGAAACGGCGAATCGAAGTTCTTCATCTCCTTGGACAGGGCCGTATGTCGCCAGAATCATTCGGTTTTTGTCGAGGATTTTTTGCATTTCGTCTGCCAAAAACTGTGTCGGCAGGAGGCGCGGGTAGACGACTGCCTGGGAAAAATCATAATATTGCTTTTTGCGATTGAGTAAATATTGGGAGCGAATGATATTGTACGATAAAGAGCGCTGCCACTCATATGGAAGGTTTGGCTGTGGAATAGGAATTGTTTTTTGCCCTTTTACATATACGCCCTTGCCGCGCTGGACGGACACATATCCTTTCGTTTCCAGCCATTTGTACGCCTTGCGGACAGTTAATAAACTAACACCGAGATCGTCTGCGAACGTGCGTAAAGAAGGAAGCTGCTCCCCGTCTGCCAGCATCCCATTTTGAATCCGCTGCACCATTTGCATGCAGATTTGCTGATAGAGCGGTGTACTCGAATGTTTGTGCAATGTGAATTTCATCATTTCACCCCAATTCTTTATATATTCCACTTAATAACTCGACACATCTTTATTTAATCGAAAAGCATCATCATCTGTGATTCAGGCAACTTGAATTTGCTCTCAAAGGTATAGAAAATGGGGCATGGCCGTTCTTGGGTCATGTCCCATTTTCTAAATCAATCTATATAGTTAAGTTAATCGCATTATAAACTCATTATCAACAAAAATATGATTCAACTGTTATAGACTGTGTTGTACTGTTATATATGTTATCCCCTATAATCATCTCATCTGTTAGAAGGGGGAAAACATATGGTAATCATCAATTATTTTTTCATTTGTCTCATTTTTGGAACGACATTTTTAACAATTAAAATGGGGATTGAGGCAGGGGCACCTCCTCTTTTTTCGGCGGGTATCCGTTTTTTTGCCGCGGGCCTTCTCGTTGTCTTATATTTTGCGGTAAAACGCCATCCTGTTACATTGTTTCTCTTATCAAAAAAAGTAGCGTTTGCCGGCTTTTGCCTCACATTCATGACGTTTGCCACGTTGTATTGGGCAGAACAATATATCACCTCAGGTTTAGCTGCTGTTTTGTCCGCGACCGGGCCGATGATGATTTTATTTGTTCAGGCGAAGCGGAATAAGACCATCATTAAAAGAGAGCAGTTTATTGCGCTTATGATTGCCCTTGCCGGAGTGATCTGCATTTCATTACCGGGCTTTCATCAAGAATTATCTTACTTGTGGGTAATCGCATGTGCTGTCATCTTGGGAGGGGAAGTGTTTTATGCAATAGGGACACTGAACTCAAAAGAGATTTTAACGACCGAAAAGGATGTATCGCCATTTTTGATCAATGGTGTTCAAATGCTGTATGGCGGTTCGATGCTCTTAATTTTTTCGATTATTATGGAGCAGCCGAATCCAGCCGTCCTTACAACATGGGATATATGGGGACCGATCGTTTATTTGATTTTCATCGGATCCATCGGAGGACACGGGCTATACTACTGGCTCATTTCGAAAACGAATCCGGTTTTTCCGTCTACATGGCTGTACATCTCCCCATTGATTGCTGTCGCGGCAGGATATATATTTTTGGATGAGCCGGTCAAACCAATTATGGGCCTCGGGGCCGCTTTCATTTTAGGCGGGGTGTTTTTGGCAAACCGAGCGACTCTCCAGTCGTATTGGAAGCAGGGGAAACTGTTCAAAAAAGCCGTATGATTTGGATAAGGATGAAAAAAGGATCGAATGGAGACAGACAAATATCTGCTTCCATTCGATCCTTTTATTTAAAAATTAAACAAGGGAACCAGCTTTTGTTTGCTTTTCGTAAGAGCCAAGGAAAGCTTTTAAGCGTTTGATAGCTTCTTCCAATTTTTCCATTGAGTAAGCATATGAAATGCGGATATGTTCTTTCCCGCCGTTTGTAAACACGGTACTCGGAAGAACTCCGATCCCCGCTTCTTCCAGTAGTTGAACACTGAATTCATATGAATCGTGATGGAAGTTTTTGATGGACGGAAAAATATAAAAGGCACCTTCCGGAATGAACAGTTCAAAGCCGAGGGCCGTCAATTCCCTGCATAAATAATCGCGGCGGGCTTCGTATTCTTTTTTCATCACAAGGGCGTCATCTTTTCCGTCCGTTAACGCAGCGACAGCGGCTGCTTGAGCAATTGTATTAATGCTTGTAATGGTATATTGATGAACTTTAATCATTTCTTTCGTCAAATGTTCCGGTGCAAGCGTGAAGCCAATACGCCAGCCTGTCATCGCATGTGACTTCGAAAGACCGTTCAGGACGATTGTTTTATCCCGCATGCCTTCGATTGAAGCGATCGAAGCGTGCTGCTGGCCGTAAATGAGCTCACTGTATATTTCATCCGCCACCACGTAAATATTGAGCTCTTTCAGTACAGTGCTCAAGTCTTCCAATTCTTCTTTTGTCATGATGGCACCTGTCGGATTGGAAGGGTAACCGAGAATGACCGCCTTTGTTTTAGATGTTAGATGCTGAAGCACTTGTTCTTTCGTTAATTTAAAGGCCGTGTCTGTCGTATCCACACAAACAGTTTTTCCGCCACATAATGTGATGACCGGCTCATATCCGGAATAGGCAGGAGTCGGAAGCAATACTTCATCGCCTTCGTTTAAAATGGTTCTCAAAGCAATAAAAATGGCTTCTGTTGCCCCATTTGTGACTAAAATTTCATCTTTCGCACTATAGTTTAGTCCGTATTTAGATGAAAAATAATCGGAGGCCGCTTCACGCAGCTCCAGCAACCCTGCTGTATGGGCATAGGATGTCATATTTTGATCGATGGCACGCTTTCCGGCCTCCTTAATGTGGTCAGGCGTCGGAAAATCGGGCTGGCCAATCGTTAAGGAAATGACGTTTTGATACGTATTGATTTTTTCGGCAAATTGACGGATTCCCGAAATCTCAATTTGCTGAACTTGGGGATTCAAGATGTGTTTCATTGTATATACCTCTCTAACTTCAAAAAATAATAGAATGTAAAAAGCATACGGAAATAGTCTGAAAAAGGGGTTTATTTTTATAAATATACACCCATTCTTCTTTACCCGCAATCACTTAATCTATCCATCAGTGTAAATTAAGTGTGATAAACGAGTATTTTTCATTCATGGAGAGAATCAACTATAATGAAGAGTGGAAAATATACAAAAAACGAGAGGATAAATGACATGATTTCATTTGAACTGATTACAGAAGAAACATTATACATAGCCCTGGAGCTGTTGAATTCTAATGAAGAATACAATCGTTTGGAAAATGGACAGGCAACACGTACTGAAGAAGAGGTGCGGGCAGAATATATGAATAAAAAAACCATCAGTTTGTTTATTAAAGCCGATGATACTTATATTGGACTGATTGATTTTATGGATAAAAATGAAAAGGACGGCTATCCATGGATCGGTTCTTTCATTATCCACCGTGATTACCACGGATACGGATACGGGACACAAGCATATTTTCAGTTTGAACAATGGATGATTGAACACGATGTGTCTGCCGTACGCTTAGGGGTGCTCCAGCAAAACCCGAAAGCACGTGCTTTTTGGGAACGGGCAGGCTTTCAATATTATACAACAAAGCCGCTTGGCAAAAATCAGGTGGATTGCTTTGAGAAAACGTTGCAAACTGAATGAGAAAGCGGATAATGGTGTCTCATAATCCCAAAATATTATTATTGCTTTTTCGTTAATCTTCCACTAAATTTAAATGAGTAAATTACTAGATTGCTTTTATTCACTTCAGACAAACGAAAAATGCTTTCATGAACCGAGCTCGAACGAGGTAACCGAGCTCGGTTCTGTTTGCGGCTCTTTTTTTGTTGAATGCATAGATTGTGCGATCTAATTATGTAATAGGAGGTCATTATGCGAGAATTGATTCACCGAAAAGAAAGCTTTTATTTCAAGCTGTTGCTTGCTATCAGTATTCCAACATATGCTGTACTTGCTTTTTCCGGTATTGGCATTCTTATTTTGCTTTTACTTGGAATTATTCCTCTTTTGTTTCACTGGATCAGCATGGGAATGATTCGAGGAAATGGCGTGAAAGTAACGGCGCAACAATTTCCTGACGCGTATGAGCGAGCCGTTCAGCTTTGCGGAAAAATGGGGATTGCTTCCGTTCCTGATATTTATATCATTCAGTCAGGAGGCTTTTTAAATGCCTTCGCAACAAGATTTTTTCGAAAAAACATGATTGTGCTGTACGCAGAAGTATTCGAATTGATTCGTGAAAATGCCAAGCCTGAGTTAGAATATATTATCGCACATGAGCTGGCACATATTAAACGAAATCATATTGTTAAACATATGCTCATCCTTCCGGGAAACTGGATTCCGTTCTTAGGAGAGGCTTATTCTCGTGCCTGTGAATATACATGTGATCAAATGGCCTTGCATTATACGGAAAATCGTCAAGCAGCGGCCAATGCCCTTACAATTTTGACAGTCGGAAAATCTCTGTATCAACATGTCGACATCGAGCAGCATCTCAAAGAAAGCAGCCAGGAAGCGAACTTCTTCGTTTGGTTTGCCGAAAAAGTATCGACACACCCTGCAACACCAAAGCGAATTCACCATCTTTCCATTTTCAGCGGAGGAGAAACGAATGTCTTGTTCAAAATGAGCAGGCAAACAAAAGCGGTTCTCGCTTTTCTTCCACTTATGTTCGTATTAGTAGCAGCGGGAGTGTACAGCGGAGGAAAGTTGTTCAAGGACTCCAGTTTATACAGCGATTTTGTGCTTGCATCTGAAGAGACGACCCTGCTTATGCTCGCTGCATCTGAAGGAGATGTAGAAAAGGCGGAAGAGTTGCTGAAAGAAGGGACAGATGTAAATGTTGCGGATGCTTCTGGCTGGACAGCCTTTCATTATTCTGTCTACTCGTATAATGAAGAGGAATTGAACAAGGATATGCTTACATTGCTGCTTCAGCACGGAGCCAATCCAATGCAGGAAGATAGTGAAGGTGATACCCCGGCCCATATAATCGCTTCTAATGGTGAAAATGAATTATTAACAATGATTCTTAAAAAAGGAATTGACGTCAATGCAGTAAACGGCTATGGGGATTCTCTTCTTATAAGCGCTGTATACAGCGATAATCCTGAAACGGTAAAGCTGCTGTTAGAAGCAGGGGCCGATCCTAATATAAAGGATGCAGGGGATAGAACTGCTCTTCAAATTGCAAAAGAGGACGGTTATCCAAAAATAGAAAAAGTACTAAAAGAATATAAAAAGAAATAATAATAATTACAAAGAACAAAAGCGCAAGCGCCTTGATCAGCCCCGACAAGCATAAGACGATCCAGAATAGAAGGTGCTTTTTACCTTCAATTCTGGAGTGGCTTATGACCTCGAGGGGCTAGGCGCTGGAGCTAGATGCCGAAGCGCTTATCCACAAGCCCAGATTTTATAATTTCCTACACAACAAAAAAGCTCTGCCTGGTTGGCAAGAGCTTTTTTGTTTGAGCAAGAAAAAAATAGAGATGAGGCCGCATTGGTATCAAATCGTTTAATTATTAGTATAAAATAACCATGAAAAAATGAATTAGAGCAGGGACAGGCACTCTTAAAACGAAGAATCCATTAATATATTGGAAATGGAATTTCGCTTCATGTTAAAGAATTGTAAATTATTTGTCAGAGGAAAGGAATTTCGCTTTTTGGTAAGGAAAATGTGAGAGAATTGAACTACCCCCCACTTATTTTTGGGCTACGCCCTGCACAAAATGGAAATGGGAGTCTTCACGCCTAAAATGATAAATTCCCATCCGTAAGGAATTCCTTACTCCTTATGCTCATTCTATTAAAAATGGAAAGGAACGTTTAGTCATGGAAGCAAAGGCACTCCTTCGAAAACCGATATTTATGAAAATGTGGGAAAAACACCCAAAAATATGGAAGCTGCTAATTGATGCAGGAATTCTACTAAAGTATAAAACGTTGAATATTAACAGGCTTCCAAATCAAATCAAACTTCCGTCATGCCATGTTATTTATGTGAATCCAAATGAAAATCGCGGAAGAGCATTATTGATTAAAGATGGGGTGACGCAAGATCGCCTTGCTGTGTTTTGGAGCCGGGCGGTACGGCAGTATAAGCCATCTCTTGTCTTGGATGTAGGGGTCAATTACGGGGAATGTCTTTTTTCCGTTTCCTATCCTTCGGGTACAATAGTGTATGGAATCGAAGCGAATAAACATTTGTTTAAATATATTATGCAATCTAGAGAAGAACATCCGAATAAAGAACAAATTCATCTTGTCCATGCTTTTGCTTCTGACCGGGAAGATGAAGAGCAATTATTTTATATTGATACACACTGGTCGGGCACATCTTCCGCTTCTTATATGCCGTCACATCAAATGGTCGAAGAAACCGTTGTTCCGACGGTTACAGTCGATTCGTTGTTTGAGCAAGAAGAGGTTTGTACTCATGATCTTCTTTTTAAAGTGGATGTAGAAGGATTTGAAGGTTTTGTTTTAAAAGGAATGGAGAAGCTATTGACAAACTGTCGCACCGCCGTTGGGTTGATAGAGTTCAACAGCCATTATATCCAAAATTCAGGCATCGATATCGATGAATTTTTACTTTTTTTACAGAGTCATTTTACCATATATATTTACGACGCAAGCAACCGGATGATCCCGGCATCAGCTCTTACATATGCAAGGCTTAAAAATTTATTTAAGTCGGAGTACGTTCATACCGATTTTCTGCTGGTGACAGACGCAGCCTTGAAAGATTGCCTCGGTTTGGATATGGGGTGAGAAGGATGAATGTCTGTCCCGAAAGAATGAAGTAGATAGAAGAAAAGAAATAAAGCCTCCAAAACTGAAAATGACTCGACTAGAAGCTCACGCTTTTTTCGTATGAAAGAGACAAAAGGTGAAAAACTAGGATTAGAAAAATTTGGAGGTTAAATCATGGAAACAATGAGAGTCATTCAATATTTGTTTACAGGGATGGGTGTTGTTTGTCTTGGATTTACGTATTACTTAATGTGGAAAAAAGATGAGGAAAAATAAAGGAGCAAAGCAGGAGAGCGTGAAGAAGCGTCTCCTGTTTTGCATTTTCATTTCACTCCCTTAAAGGTTTTACCGTTTGTATAACCGAAAAGCATAACGGCAAACATGTATGTTACCGCTTGTCACATATCTGTAATGATAAAGTAACCTCTATCAGACTTTACTTTTGATTATTATAGAAAAGAAGCAGTCCAAAATAAGGGGAGAGGGCTAGATGGATTTAAATCAATACATATTACCAATGCCGCTCAAGCAATTTTTAAGCGAGTTTGGAGATGAAATACAAAATGTAAACGATTATTCTTTGCAAGCGGCAGCAAGTCTTTATCAGCAATATTCGAGGTTTTATCATGTCGATCATGTGGAATTCACAAAAGCAGCCATTAATTGTTGGAATAAATCCGAAGACGCTATTCAATTTAAGTTTTTACTGAAAAATGAAATCGAACAAAACAAAAGAATTATTTTGGTCGATCAAAACATCAGCAGGGATTCAGTGGAAAGGAAACTAAGGGAGCTTCTCAGGTGCTACTCTTTATGTGTAAAGACAAATGGTGCGGAAGTGAATTTTGCCCGCATGCAAGGAAGCATTTTAGCTTATGCGGAACTGTTGGGATATGATCAGGAGAAAATGAGAGAGGATTTGGAAAAAATGCACTCGATTCGCTTAAAATAACTGGTCTTGCAATAAAAAGCGGGACCGCTGGAAGGACATAAATAAAAATTGGCAATCTCATAAATCTCGAGTATACCAGAATACTAAAAGGCCTCGCCATAAAATCCTAAATTTTACTGGATTCTAATGACGGGGCCTTTCAGGGAAATGGCTGCAAAGGGTGAAAAAGCACCCTTTGCAGCCATTTCCTTGTTATTATTTTATTACTTTTACATTCACTGTTTTGACGCCCCATTGAACAGCTTGTTCGTGTGAGGAGAAGAAAATGTCAATTTTATTCCCTTGAATCGCAGAACCGGTATCCCCGGCTATTGCCTCCCCATAGCCTTCTACAAATACTTTTGAACCTAATGGAATAACGGAAGGATCAACGGAGATGACTTTCGTATCCGGATTTTCTTTTAGGTTAATTCCTGTTGCTGTGATGCCTGAACAGCCTTCACAATTTGCTGTATAAGCGGTAGCGGTCATGGTGATTTCCTTACCGGAAGCTTGTTCTGCCGGTTGTGGACTTGATTGTTGTGCGGTCGGCTGCGGTGTCGGAGCCGGCTCCGGTACATTTGTGACGGACTCTACCTTTCGTTCGGACGTAACGGCCTTTGTACCAGGCGATTTGATTGTTAATGCATCATTAGGATGAATCAAGTCTGAAGACAGCCCGTTCCATCTCATTAAATCTTGAACTGAAATACCGTGGGCTCCGGCAATTTTAAACAATGTATCTCCTTTTTGAACCGTGTAAACTGTTTCTTCAGGAGAAACATTTAAGATTTGCTTCGGATAGATCATATCAGAACTCAAGTCATTCCAATCTTTTATCGCATCGACAGTTACTTTATGTTGAGACGCAATACCCCATAATGTATCTCCTTTTTGGACTTGATGCGTATCTGCCGCAAAAGCTTGTCCAGAAAATCCCGCTGACAGCATGGTTGCTGCTCCTAGTGTTAATGCTAATTTTTTCATAATGTATCCGCTCCTTTGTCTATTTCTGATTCTCATTCTAGCAATCTAAGAAAACAGAACGATTACAAACGATTATTAATTGGATTACAAAATCAAGACAAAGAATTTTCCTGTTGTAACATATCTTTGTAAGATTACTAGAAATAATGGAGGAAAGGCTTTTCTTTTCCAAAAAGTATTTCATTAAAGGGTGGACTCAATCTTTTCATATTTGGGTATAGAAGGTTAAGGACATGAAAAGAGGTCAACAACAGTCTTTTTAAGAGACGGCTGACTTTAGACAATAATAAAGAAAAGGTGCGTGAACCATGTTGAAAAAAGCAATGATTATTCTTAATCCGTCTTCAGGAAAAGAGAAAGCAAAAGAAAATGAGGTACGTATTGCTGAAGCACTCCAGGAGTTGGGCTACAAAGTGGATGCACGTGTAACAGAAAAGGAAAATGATGCAACCGCATATGCAAAAATCGCTTGCGAAGAACGGTATGATGCAGTCATCTCAGTGGGAGGGGATGGAACGTTGAATGAAACCATTAACGGGTTGGCTGAACAAGAGCATCGGCCGGCATTGGGAGTCATTCCTCTCGGTACGGTTAATGATTTTGCACGTGCTTTGAATATACCGCTAGATTGTGAGCAAGCGATTGACATGTTAAAACATCACAACATAAGGACGGTCGATGTCGGTAAAGTCAATGATGCTCACTTTTCTAACATCATTGCCGTCGGAGAAATCGCAGAAGCCACTTCTTCCGTTTCCGTCCAGAAAAAAACTCTTCTCGGTCCTATTGCTTATTTGGTGGAGGGAATTAAAACGCTTGTTCATAAAAAATCGTTTCATGTCCATCTGGAGCACGATAACGGAAAGTGGGAAGGGGATGCGTTACTTGTGTTAGTGACATTGACAAACTCAGGGGGCGGGTTTAAAAAGATGGCTCCCGATGCAAAAATCAATGACGGACTTATGCGTTGTGTAGTCGTTCATGACGTCCCCTTAACGAAATTTGGAGCATTGGTTTTAGCCCTTTTAAAAGGAGAGCACGTAGAGGACCCGGCGATCGAATATATCCACACATCCCATCTCCATGTATCGGCCGGTGATGAATTAACCGCTAATATTGATGGAGATGAAGGCCCCGCGCTTCCATTAACCATTGATGTGTTAAAAGAGCATTTAAACGTGTTCGTTCCTTGAACTACCTATACTTACTTTTCTAACGAAAACTTGTACAGAAATATTACACTATACAAACAAGCGTTTCAGTGCGCAAAAAAGCGATTTATCTCCCACCTATTTTGGGGCGTTGCCCTTCACAAAATAGGTGTAGGAGTCTTCTTGCCTAAAATGATAAAGAAAGAATGCAAATTTCCTTCGTGCGGCCATCAATCAGAGGAGTCAGCAGGGAGGTTTTTAGTTGAAGATCACCATTGCATTGGACAATCGAAAAAACCAGCGTATTGCTACATTTCTTTCCTTTTTATACATATAGTATAGTGTAGGAAGAAATCCAATCAACCAATATCCAGGGCAGCATTCTCCATTCAAACTTCCCGACTTGTTGACTGATTTTTTTTAGTAAGTAGAGGAATGGGGGGAGAGAATATCTAATCTTATAGCGGAAAGAAAACCAGTGGTCGATGCCTTAAAAATCGAACAGATGGGGAAGAATATGTAAAAGAGAGGAATTGTTGTCATTCATGTCGAATATATAAATAGATTAGTGTGCCTTTTCATTCATAAAAGAGGCAAATCCCGCTTTATGACCTAAAAGCGACCTGAGAAAATCGGCGGGGAAGAAAGCTTCAACTAGTCATGATTTTCGTTTAAAGCGCAGCTCGCTGTCTTTGAATACGGGATAAAAGAAAGGGAAATGAGCATACTAATAAAAAAAGGAGTTTTGCCCATGTACTTTGCGAAGAAAGGGAAAGAAGAGGTTGTTAATACGATTGAGGACACGAATGTATATGCCTGCGAATCCGACTCCTGCAACGGCTGGATGAGAGAAGAATTTTCTACCGCAGACTGTTCTTGTCCAATCTGCGGTAGCAGCATGAAAGCAGAAGTACGTGGTCTGCCGAAAATAAAAGTGGATTGATGGATCTTTACTTTGGCTAAAGGTACGATTTACAGTTAAGCACATTTAAATAAGAGTATGTTTTCATACAAAAACAAAACCACCGGCAATATAGCCGGTGGTTTTGTCGTTATAAAATAAAAAATTTAAGGGCGGTGCTTAGCGGCTGTCCTTTTTTATTGACACCATGATTCAGTCATTCAAGAGACTTTTTCAGAATTCTCGCTCACATTAATAAATTAAACTATGTGCTAAATGATAATAATAAACAATTAAAAAGTCTACAAGACAAAAACACTCAATCCTACAAAAAGTTCTCATTTTTAGTCAACATAATTAAATTATTGTAGATAAATAGTATATTCCATTATTCATTCAACCAATAATATTTCTTGTTCCATTTACTATATAGAGAAATAGGAGCAAAAAGGGGGAAAGAGAAAAAACATTTGGACGAACGGCTCTGACGGATAGAGCAAGAATATTAACCTTCGCTCAAAACAAACGATACAACCTGATTTTCTGGAGATTCTTCATAAAGCTTTACTTTTATGAAGGATTTAATGATGGTTAGTAGAAATCAAATGATGGGATATTCACTCCAAATTTCGCTAAGGTTATCTTCGAATAAAGGGGAGATATTATATGAACCGACACACCACCTTTCATAACCATTCGCCCTACAAAAAAGATGAATGGGCGGTATGGCGCTGGATGAACTCGCATGTTCCGTCTTTAACGCATACGATGACGTTAAATGAAGCAGCTTATTTTTTAATCGAAAATGAACGGCAGGAAGCACCCGTCAAAGATACGAACCATCGCTTCCTCGGTATCCTTTCCATAGCTGATATTATGCAAAACGTGCTGGAAGGGAAAAGTCTTCAGCATACTGTGGGAGGCTTTTACCAAAGAGATACTCCAATCCTCCATCCCCATGATGAACTAACAAACATTTTCCCTTTTAAACGCTCTGAACTGCCTGTGGTTGATGAAAAGGGATTTTTACTCGGTATCGTATCACAAAAAGATTTCATGAGTCAGTATGCCGAAAATATAAAGAAAATCGATACGATGGAAAAGATGATTGAATGGTTTGAAGTTTGTTTTGACACCGCTTATGAAGGTATCGCCGTTGTGGATGAAAATGGAATTATTCGCATGTTTAATGAAGCGTACAGTCGATTTGTCGGTGTGAAAAAAGAAGACGCCATCGGAAAGTATGCCGAAGAAGTTATCGAAAATTCACGGCTTCCAATTGTTCTCCAAACAGGTATTCCAGAACGCAATCAAGCACATGTACTGCAAGGGCAGGAAATGATTGTTCACCGCATTCCGATATGGAAAGGCGACAGCATCATCGGGGCCGTCGGAATGCTTATTTTTGAAGGAGTTTCAGAGCTTTATAACATTCTCGAGCGAGTGCAGACCCTCCAGCATAAAACACCCCATGCTTTCATTAAAATAGAAGAAAAAAAGAAAAAAGTAGAAAAAGTAACATTCGATCAAATTATCGGTGAAAGCATTAGCATTGCCGACGCAAAAAAAATGGCCCGGCGGGCAGCCCAAACATCGGCATCTGTTTTAATAATGGGGGAAAGCGGTGTCGGAAAAGAGCTGTTTACTAAAGCAATCCATGATTTAAGCCATTACAGGGCAGGACCGTTTGTAAGCATAAATTGTGCTTCTATACCTGAAAATTTGCTGGAGTCTGAGCTTTTTGGCTATGCAGAAGGCGCCTTTACCGGATCGAGAAAAAATGGCAAGCCCGGAAAATTTGAGCTGGCTCATAAAGGTACGATCTTTTTGGATGAAATCGGTGATATGCCCCTTCATATGCAAGCGAAAATCTTGCGAGTTCTGCAAGAAAAGGAAGTGGAACGCGTAGGGGGAACGAAACCGATTCCTGTTGATTTCCGAGTAATTGCAGCGACAAACCGAAACCTTGAAGAAATGATCAAAGAAAAAACCTTCCGTGAAGATCTCTTTTATCGTTTGAATGTCATTCCCATTACCATTCCGCCGCTTAGGGAAAGAAGAGAGGATATTCCAGTCCTTGTTTCTCATTTACTGCAGAAAATGTGTGTCAAAAATCAAATTTCTCCAAAAGAAATGGATGGAGAAGCGATGAAGGTCATGATTCATTACCGGTGGCCCGGCAATATCCGGGAGTTAGTCAATATTGTAGAAAGGCTGGTCACATTATCAGAAGGAAAGAGAATCCGACTGATGGATTTACCGGATTATTTCCATCACAATAAAAAGAAAGACAGTGTAAAAAAAATTGATGAACCTCTTCTCTTGCCGCAAGAAAAAAACTTATTTCAAAGAGCTAAAGAAAGCGGCCTTCAAGAAGAAAAAGCTTTAATATCACAAGCATTAATAAAAGAAGGAGGAAATAAATCCCGTGCTGCAAAACGGTTAGGCATGTCCAGGGCCACGTTATACAATAAGCTAAAAAATTTTAACAATGGTTGGTCATGATGTAGACAACTATTATACAGTTGTCTAAAAACTGTCTAGTTTATAAGACAGTTTTTTTGTTTTATTTTTTGAAAATTCAATAAAAATACATAAAGAAGGAGATTTTTCATACTGGCATGAAACTTGCAATATTTATATGGCGAAGGGATGAATGAAAGCGCTTTTATTTAGGTGATTCTTGTTTCTGATATCTTCTCATGCATCGCCTGTAAAGAGAATGATAGAAAGAATTAGGGGGAGATTTTATGTTGCTCAGCTCGATTGGTTTATTGGCAGGTTTAGCTTTGTTAATGGTCTTGACAATGCGCGGAGTGAACATTATTATTGCCGCTATTGTTTGTTCGTCTATTGTGGCCATAACAGGAGGCCTTTCATTGGAGAAGGCACTCACAGACTATTATATGAGTGGATTTACAGGTTTTTTTGCATCTTGGTTTCTCGTCTTTTTATTGGGAGCTGTGTTCGGCAAAGCCATGGAGGAAACGGAAGCGGCTTCTGCCATTGCAGATTGGGTAAAGAGACGGATAGGAGCGAACCGGGCTGTCTTTGCCGTCGTTGCAGCATGCGCTGTCATGACATATGGCGGAGTAAGCGTCTTTATTGTTGCGTTTTCCGTTTATCCAATTGCGGTTGCTTTGTTTAAAAGCGCCAATCTTCCGCATCGTTTCATTCCCGCAGCCATGGCGTTTGGATCCATTTCGTTTACTATGACTTCTCCCGGTTCACCAGAAGTACAAAACCTCATTCCTACTGAATTTTTTAACACAACTCCAACAGCCGGCGGTTTGGTCGGGGTCTTAATGGCCTTGCTCATTATGGTTTCAGGGGGCTTTTTCTTAAAAAGAATGGTCACAAAAGCAGTACAAGCCGGAGAGATATTTCAACTGCCAGGCGAGGAGGAGATGCCTGATCATCCATCGAGCAGACAAGTGCTGGGAGAAATCAGTACAGCGTTAGAAGAAACGAAAAAATTACCATCTATTTTAATTGCCATTCTTCCTTTAGTGTTGGTCGTGGTCATTTTAAACGTAATGTCTACATACGTGTCAGCAACATGGGCCATTGTGATCGCATTATTTATCGGAATTGCCGTTGCATTAGTCCTCATGAATACATACACACGAGAGTACGGGAAGATTTTTGGAAAAGGCAGTGAAAATGCTCTTCTAGCCACAGCAAATACATGCGCTGTGGTGGGATTCGGATCGGTAGCAAAAGAAGTCCCATCTTTTAAGGCATTGATCGAAACTCTCGTCAACACACCTGGAATGGAGTATGCCGGACTTGCGATAGCTGTCACAGTCATTGCCGGCATCACTGGATCCGCTTCAGGAGGTCTTGGAATCGCCCTTCCGATTTTAGCACCGCTTTATATGACACAAGGACTGGATCCAGGTGCGATGCATCGTATTTCAGCGCTTGCCTCAGGAGGGTTAGATTCCCTTCCGCACAATGGTTACATTGTGACAACCGTGCGAGCTGTATGTAACGAAACACATAAAAGAGCGTACAAACCTATTTTCGTTTTAAGTGTTGTGGTTCCGATGATAGCTGTAATATTGGCCGTCATCCTTTATACATTCCTATAAGAGATAACTATATCAGTTGATAGAAGGAGGAAGAAGAATGGAAAACACAAAAAATATTTTGTTTATCGGGCTTGGGAATATGGGATTACCGATGGCTTCTCAGTTGTTAAAAGCAGGATATACGGTATATGGAGTGGACGCTAACCCGCAAGCGGAGGAGCGTTTTGCCTCATTAGGGGGAGAGACCGGGATTCCATTGGAGTTCATCATGAACAAAGTCGACGTCATTATGACAAGCTTGCCCACCCCTCAAATAATTAAAAGCGTTTACTTCGGTGAGGAAGGGATCATCCACCACGCTCATCCTTCTCAGCTCTTCATCGATTTTAGTACCGTATCGCCAAGATTGAATGAAAAGATCGCTGAAGCTTGCCGACATAAGAATGCAGCCTATTTAGGAGCTCCTGTCAGCGGCGGGGTGATTGGTGCAGAAGAAGCAACTCTGACGATTATGGCAGGAGGGCAAAAGGAAGCATTTGAAAGAGCTGTCCCACTCTTAGAAAAAATGGGGAGCGGCCTCTTTCATGTCGGCGATAATCCAAGCTCGGGAACGATCATTAAACTGCTAAATAATTTAATGGTTGGCTTTTACACACAAGCCGTGGCTGAATCCGTTTCCTTAGCCGAGAAAATGGGAGTGGATTCGGAGACACTGTTCGATATTTTAAATGTAAGTTATGGCCAAAGCCGTATCTATGAACGAAACTACAAACAGTTTATTGCTCAAAACCACTATAAGCCAGGATTTGCGACGAATCTTTTACTGAAAGATTTGAAACTTGCAAAAGAAATGGCCGTTCAGTGCAAGGGAGAACTGCCGATTGGAGACAAGTTGATTGAGCTTTACGAAACTGCAGTGGATCAAGGATATGGAGAAGATGATATGGCATCAGTGTATTTAATGTTAAAGAATAACGTTGCGCGAAAAAAAGAGAACGTCTAATAAAGTGAAGGTTTGATAGATCGTTAGAACAGGAGTTTTACTAATTAAAAGAAATCATTGAAAAATAAGGAGGAAAAATAAAGATGAATACAACGACAGCAGTAAAGGAAATCAAAAATTTTATTAATGGGGAATGGGTGCGGTCGGAATCATCGCAACGTGATCAGATTCCAAATCCCGCCACGGGAGAAATCATCGCAACCGTCCCATTATCGACCAAAAACGAAGTGACAGAGGCGGTTAAAGCGGCAAGTAAGGCCTTTGAATCCTGGAGCAAAACACCGGTTCCAAACCGAGCACGTCTCTTATTTAAATATCGTCAGCTATTAGAGGAACATAAAGAAGAATTGGCTGTTCTTATCACAAAGGAAAACGGAAAGACATTGACTGATGCCCGAGGTGAAGTACAACGCGGAATCGAAGTCGTGGAAGTGGCTTGTGCAGCTCCGACTCTTATGATGGGAGAAGCGCTGCCTGAAATTGCCGCTGAAATTGAAGGGGCGGTTTATCGTTATCCTTTAGGAGTTACAGCAGGGATTACGCCATTTAATTTCCCGATGATGGTCCCTTGCTGGATGTTCCCTGTGGCGATTGCTTACGGAAATACATTTGTTCTTAAGCCATCAGAGCGTACGCCGTTACTGGCGGAGCGATTAGTCGATTTATTTATGGAAGCGGGGCTGCCAAAAGGGGTGTTGAATGTCGTACATGGTGCCCATGATGTCGTAAATGGCATTTTGGAGCATCCGGATATTCAAGCGGTATCATTTGTCGGCTCCACACCAGTGGCAGAATATGTATACAAGACAGGTACCGCAAACGGAAAACGGGTACAAGCGCTGGCAGGAGCGAAAAATCATGCGATTGTTTTAGAAGACTGCCATCTGGAAAAAACAGTGCACGGAATCATCAATGCGGCATTCGGAAGTGCAGGTGAACGGTGCATGGCGTGTTCGGTTGTAGCGGTCGTGGATGAAATCGCAGATGAGCTCATTGACCGCCTGGTTGAAGAAGCAAAAAGTCTGAAAATCGGGGACGGGTTAGAAGAAGAAAACTTCATTGGACCGCTTATTCGCGATTCCCATCGTGATCGTGTCGCTCGTTATATCGAAAAAGGCGAAGAAGAGAATGCCTCCTTGTTAGTGGATGGACGTGAACCGGCCAGCAAAAAAGAAAATGGTTATTTCCTCGGAGCAACGATTTTCGATCATGTAAAAGAAGACATGAGTATTTGGCAAGATGAAATCTTTGGTCCTGTTTTAAGCATTGTGCGTATTAAAAATTTAGATGAAGGCATTCAGCTTGTAAACAAGTCCAAATTTGCCAATGGAGCCGTCATTTATACGTCCAATGGCAAATCCGTTCGTCATTTTAGAGAAAATGTGGATGCAGGAATGATTGGCGTAAATGTGAATGTTCCAGCCCCGATGGCAATCTTTCCGTTTGCCGGAAATAAACATTCCTTCTTTGGAGACTTAGGAACAAACGCCAAGGATGGCATGCAATTTTATACACGAAAAAAAGTGGTCACAACCCGCTGGTTTTAAGTAATAAGAAAAAAAGCCTTGTCACAGGACAAGGCTTTTTTTCTTATTAGTATCCGTAACCGCAGAAGCAGCTAGCACCGATGATAATTAACAAAATGAACAATACGACTAATAAAGCGAAACCTCCGCCATGACCGAAGCCAGCACCTGCAACAGGAGCACCCATTGTAATTCCTCCTTTTACATTTACGTTCTGTTTGAATCACTAAAGACTCTGGATTCTCTTTATCATACGTTGAAAGAGCCTTCGCGAGCCAGTCTCACTAAAAAATGGGTTCATGCCCCGTATTCAATCTGAATCTGCTGGGCAGTGTTTGGGGCTTGAATTGTGAGAAATGAATGGATAAATATGACGGAAGTACAAAACATATTGAAAAAGCATGGATTTAAAGTTCAGTATGGGAATGAAGAGAAAATCGGGGAGCATTATCCTTTTAAAAAACGGTCTGCCATTTACACGGAAGAGGATGATGCGATTCGATTTGATTCTTATGATGATTTACGATGGTTTTCTCCATATTGAATAAACGACAGCTTTAAAGCCTATTTCCGGGAGAGTTACTGTTGATTGAAGTGTACTGTTATCATTTTTTGAAACGGGGTATAGAAGAAAAAAAGAGTTGAAAACGGAGTGATAGCATGGAACCGATGGCATTTGTATTATTTGGAGCAACCGGAGATCTCGCGAGACGGAAACTGTTCCCTGCTCTATACCGCTTATTCCTTGATCAAAAGCTTCCGCAAGAGATGATCGTGGTCGGGACGGGAAAAGGGGAAAAGACAGATGAACAATTTCGTGCCCATGTTCATGATTCATTAGAAACCTTTTCGAAACAAGTGGATGAACTGGATCCGAACTTTGATGATTTTCTTGAGATGTTTCATTATTGTGCATTGGATGCCCGCAATGGGGACGACTACAAAAAGCTGCTGGAACTGGTTCAGCATCATGAAAGAGAATATGGGATTCCTGAGAACCGTCTCTTTTATCTTTCGGTCTCTCCTGAATTTTTTGATACAATTGCGTTACATATAAAAGAAGCAGGATTAGGGGACACGAAGGGTTGGAAACGTCTCATCATTGAAAAACCATTTGGAAGAGACTTAGATACGGCCCGCCTTTTAAATGAAAAATTGAATCAGGCATTTGACGAAAAAGAAATATATCGAATTGACCATTACCTTGGAAAAGGAATGGTTCAAAACCTTCGAATGCTGCGGTTTGGAAACTCTATTTTTGAACCCCTCTGGAATAAGGAGCATATCGCCAACGTTCAGATTACTGCGACTGAAGTTGTGGGAGTGGAAGGGAGGGCTGATTATTACGAGAAATCAGGGGCTCTCCGGGACATGTTCCAGAACCATTTGCTGCAGCTGTTCATGCTAGTTGCCATGGAACCGGAGGAACTGGCAAGGGAAGAAGATGTTCACGAAAAGAAAAAGAACGTATTAGCCTCGTTACGTCCTATTCAAAAGGAAGATGCAGCCAAGCATATCATCTTCGGCCAATACGGTCGAGGGGAAACGGATGGACATAAGGTCATTGGATATCGGCAGGAACCGGGGGTTGATCCGCTTTCCAAAACTGACACGTTCATCGCGGCCCGTTTATATGTGGACAACGCTCGTTGGTCGGGTGTTCCTTTCTATATTCAAACGGGAAAACGCATGAACATGAAGTCGACTAAAATTATTATTGAATTCAAACGTTCGGCGGATGAAAAGGATGCCGGATTTCCACCTAATTTGCTGGAGATTTCCATTGGTCCTGATACCGCTGTTTCCTTTCGAATCAACAGCAATGATTTAGAAAGAGAAGACCGAGTAGAACAAGTAAACATGAAGTATAAAGAACGCTCTAAACATGTGCAGGAAGCGTATGAACGACTGCTTTTTGATGCCTTTAAAGGAAACTCCACCTTTTTTGCCCGGTGGGGGGAAGTAGAGGCGGCATGGAAATTCGTTCAGCCTCTATTGGATTCGATGGCAGAAGACCTCTCCTTATATGAGTATCCTGCAGGTTCAAGAGGACCGAAAGCTTCTCGCCAACTGCTTCAAGAGGATGGGTTTAGATGGTGGTAAGGAAAAAGCCAGTACCTTAATAGGCGCTGGCTTTTGGTGCCGATTAAATGAAAGAAGTTCCTTTATCGTGCCGATTTCAGCATATTAAATACTTGCTCGACATCTTTGTCTCCTCTGCCCGATAAGTTAACAATGATGCTCTCATCTTTCCCCATCGTCCCTGCAAGCTTCATGGCATAAGCGACAGCGTGTGAGCTTTCGAGCGCCGGGATGATGCCTTCTAATTTTGATAATGTTTGGAATGCTTCCAATGCTTCTTGCCCCGATACCGTCACATATTCGCTCCTGCCTGTTTTCTTTAAATAGCTGTGCTCAGGTCCAACTCCCGGGTAATCTAAACCGGCGGCAATGGAGTAGGTTGGTTTAGGGTTTCCTTCTTCGTCCAATAACGTGTAACATTTAAACCCATGAATGACAGCCGGTGAACCCTCTGTTAATGTCGGGGCTTCAGATGGCTCTACTCCAATCAATTGAACAGATGGTTCGTCAATATAATGGGCAAATGCTCCGATTGCATTGCTCCCGCCTCCAACGCAAGACACAACGGCAGAAGGCAGTTTTCCTTCCTTTTCTAATATTTGCCGCTTCGATTCCTCACTGATGATAGCCTGGAAATGCTTGACCATGGTCGGGAATGGATGCGGTCCGACTGCTGAACCTAATAGATAGAATGTATCCTTATAGTTTTCCACTAAATCATTCAGTGCCGCATCGACCGCATCTTTTAAGCGGCCTTGTCCACTTGCGACCGGTACGACTTTCGCTCCAAGCAATTCCATGCGGAACACATTGAGCGCCTGTCGCTCTGTATCCAGTTTCCCCATGTAAATCGTGCAATCCATCCCAAAAATGGCGCAGGCTGTAGCGGTTGCCACACCATGCTGGCCCGCTCCGGTTTCAGCGATAATCCGATGCGCTCCCATCCGCTTAGCAAGCAAAATTTGACCGATGGCATTATTGATTTTATGGGCGCCTGTATGGTTTAAATCTTCCCGCTTTAAGTAGATTTTCGCTCCGCCCGCTTTAGCCGTAATATTTTTGGCATAAGTAAGAGGGTTTTCACGCCCGATATATTCTCGTAAATAAAAACGAAGTTCTTCTATAAATTCGGGATCATCTTTATAACGTTCGAAGTTTTCATCTAATATATTTAACACGTGCTGTAAGTCTTCGTTAACAAAACATCCGCCAAACTCCCCGTAAAACCCTTTTTCTACCTTGTTCATACTCATTTTCCATCACTCCTTAATTATATGTTTGTTAGAACATCTACCCCATATATAGTACCATAAATATTCTGAATATTCCTTCTTATGTGAAGGGGAAAATAGAGGACAAAATAAGGAGGATTGTGAGGAAAAGCGGGCATGATAATAGAAAAAGGAGAGATTGATTTGAAAACATCGTTTATTTTCGTCTTGCTCATGTTTACCTTTAGTACGTCTGTTTTTGGACAAAATCCATCATCATCGTCTGTTCCCCATAAAGAGTTAGCGATTGTCATTGATGATTTTGGCAACGATATGGCCGGAACGGAGGAAATGTTAAAACTGCCTGCAACATTAACGGTAGCGATCATGCCCTTTCTTTCCACCACCAAAGAGGATGCCGAACAAGCCCATCAATATGGTCATGAAATCATTGTTCACTTACCGATGGAACCGGTAAAAGGGAAGAAAAGCTGGCTTGGACCGGGTGCCATTACGACCGATTTGAGCAATCAAGAAATTCGCAAGCGAGTCATAGCTGCGATTGAAGCGGTTCCGCATGCTGTGGGAATGAACCATCATATGGGATCGAAGGCAACGGCTGATGAACGTGTCATGCGCATTGTGCTCGAAGTTTGCAAGGAGCGCGGTCTGTTTTACTTAGACAGCAAAACGACAGGAAAAAGTGTCATTCCGAAGCTGGCAAAAGAGTTAGGCGTCCCTTATTTGGAAAACGAATTGTTTTTTGATGACATTTATACGACCCAGCATATTGTCAAACAAGCGAATATACTGGCAAAGAAGCTTGAAGAGGATGAGCAAATGATCGCGATCGGCCATGTAGGTGTTACGGGTCTGAAAGTAGTAAGTGTTTTAAAACAATATATTCCGGTCTATAAGCACGAAGCCGATATCGTCCCGCTTTCAGAACTGATTCCCGAGTATAAAATGATCAACAAAAGCATGCCGTAACAGCATGCTTTTTTGCTTGTTACACATAATGATTTTGCAGGTTTCAGAGCGATTGAAATAGGAAAACAAAAGGATAGAGATCGTTTGAAATAGTTGTGAAAAAAAATGAAACCTTTTAATTAGGACAAACGTAATAGTAAAAGAAGAAACAGAATGTCCTCTTCAACGGATAAGAATACCAAACTAAACACACTAAATCATATAGCTTTTAAGGAGGAATTTTAAAAAATGAAAAAATTAATGACAGCAGTTTTGGCGGCGGCTATTGCCTTTACACCAGTAGGCGGAGTCGTTTTCCATGAAGAAGCAAGCGTGGTAAGTGCTAAATCATACAAATCAGGTAAAAAATCTTTTAATCTAAACAATAACAGCTCATCCACTAATCAGCAAAAAGATACGCAAACAAATAGTTTCAGTAAAAAAACAACAAAAGATTCAACGAAAACGGCTGCTAAACCGAAAACAGGCGGCATCATGAAAGGTCTTCTTTTTGGTGGTCTTGCAGGACTAATGCTTGGCGGACTATTAGCGAATCTTGGCGGGTTAGGTGCCATTATTGGCTTGCTTATCAACGTATTGGCCGTAGTCGTGTTGATTTCAGTCATTCGTAAAATTTTTACTCATTTTAAAAAGAAACGTGAAGAAGAAAAGATGAATCCATGGAGAAGCTAAAAATTTTAGAGCAAGACATCATTAATGCACTTTGTTTATACGTAGCCGATAAAAAACAAGTATCGCCGCAAGAAGTGGAAATTGAATTAATGTATGACGATGATTACGGGTTTTCGGCGGAGTCACATGTTAACGGGCGATCACAAATATTGATTACGGCCAACATGATTGAAGCTCTTCGTCTTTGGCTGGATGTCCAACTGGGAATCGACCCGTTTGGAGCGGGACTGGAGCTAGTTTTGGATGATCATGAAGGTATTATCGCTTACGCGCGGGTTAAACGATAAAAAACGGGAGACATCGTATATATAGTAAATATTTATACTAAAACTTCATAATATTTAACTAAAACAGTTCCTTTTAGCATTAAAAGGAACTGTTTTTTATTCCATCAATAAATGAAATATAGAGCAAAATATATACGAAATACGATTATTATTTGTTATATGATTTGAATAATAAACCTCGCCTTTTTATTAGGCTCTGTTAAACGCTGCTGTTGATTTTTTTGTTCAACTACGGGGAGTTGAAAGGCATTCTATATTGAATGGTTTCTATCTTTATCGTAATTTGGTGATGTACTAGAGTGTGTTAATATGCGGTCTAATACTTTTTCAGTAAATGGCATAAAGTAATTAAGTATTAGCCCCCCTAAACAAACGGTTAATAAAGTTCCAACGCCAATTGGTCCATTTAAAATCTTTGCCATTATCAAGAATACGAGGTAAATGAATGTTCTCGAAAAAAGTATATTTGTTCTAGTTAATTCTTGTATGATTAATGTTAATCGGTCAACTGGAATCGGTGCAAAATTTGTGTGTAAATATGTTGCGGTTCCTAATCCTATAACGACTAAGCCGATTCCAAAACAAACAACTTTGCTGTACCATAGTTCAGGTGTTATCAAATTGTGCAATAAAAAAAGCCACATATCAATACCAATACCCGTTATAAATGCTGTTAACAGCCCCAAAACTTCTGGTCTTTGTCTTTTTAAAAATGAATTACAACCTATCAATATTAAAGCTATTATGATTTCCCAACTTCCCACAGTAAGCCCCACATTTATGGACAGTCCTACCAAAAGTGCATCAAAAGGTGAAGTTCCAAGATCTGATTGTATAGTGAAAGAAATACCAAGGGTTAATAGTAAAATTCCTAATACATAAAAAACATATTTCACTTTACTCGACCTCTTCATCATTAATTTTGTTGCAAATACAACAAAATTAGGTTAAATTTAATATATACCATTTTTATTGCATTTACAACAAAAATATGTACTAAGGAGTTAATTATGAAGGAAATTCTTCGTGAAATTGGAATGATCGCAAGGGCATTAGATTCTATAAGTAATATAGAATTTAAAGAATATGACCTTACAAAAGGGCAGTATTTGTACCTTGTGCGAATATGTGAAAACTCAGGAATCATTCAAGAAAAGTTAGCTGAGATGATAAAAGTAGATCGAACAACAGCAGCTCGTGCTATAAAAAAACTTGAAATTAATGGATTTATTGAAAAGAAAGAAGATAAACATAACAAAAAAATTAAAAAACTCTTTCCAACAGAGAAAGGGAAAAATGTTTATCCTTTTATAAAAAGAGAAAATGATTATTCCAATACCGTTGCATTAGAGGGATTTTCCAAAAGAGAAATAGAAACCGCTTTCCATCTTCTTCAAAGAATAAGAAAAAATGTAGAAACAGACTGGGAATTTGTAAAAAAGGGAAACAAGAGAAATTATTGATGATATAAAGGAGCGACGTATTGAAATGACTATAACCATAAAAAAGTGTACCCTTGACGATTTATACAAACTTCAAGAGATTAGTTATGAAACATTTAATGAGACATTTAAGCATCAGAATTCACCCGAAAATATGAATGCCTATTTGGAACGGGCATTTAGCTTAAAACAATTAGAAAAAGAATTATCCAATATTTCTTCGCAATTCTTTTTTGTTTATTTTAATAATGAAGTCGCTGGATATTTAAAGGTCAATACCAATGATGCTCAGTCTGAAGAAATGGGTGATGAATCACTTGAAATCGAGAGGGTTTATATAAAGAACAAATTTCAAAAACATGGGCTTGGTAAATATCTGCTAAATAAAGCTATGGAAATTGCAATGGAACGTAATAAAAAGAAAATCTGGCTAGGCGTATGGGAAAAAAATGAAAATGCTATTGCTTTTTATAAGAAAATGGGGTTTGTTCAAACTGGAGCCCACTCTTTTTATATGGGTGATGAAGAACAAATGGACTTTATCATGACCAAAACACTCATATAATTTTTTTGAAAGGTGGATTATTATGTATATACCTAAACATTTTAAAATTGATAATGAAGAAGTAATTTATGATTTTATCGAAAAGTACAGCTTTGCCACTTTATTTTCTCAGCACAATGGAGAACCTTACGCAACCCACCTTCCACTCATATTAAATAAAGGTGAAAGTGCTTTATATGGTCATTTTGCTCGCCCGAACGAACAGTGGAAGGATATGGAAACCCAGCAAGTCCTTGTGGTTTTCCAAGGTCCCCACTGTTATATATCTCCGTCTTGGTATGAAACAACGATGGCAGTCCCTACTTGGAATTATGTGTCTATCCATTTATATGGAAAGATGGAGATTGTCGAAGATCAAAAAGTCATATTCGATTCCTTAAATGACATGGTAAACAAATATGAAAGTCCAGATAGCTCATACAATTTAAAGGATGTAGATTCCAGATTTTTCGAAGGAATGAATAAAGGGATTGTAGCATTTAAAATAAAAATCACAAAAATTGAAGCGAAAGCTAAATTAAGCCAAAATCACCCTGTGGAACGTCAAGAATTAATTATTAAGCGTCTAGAAAATACTACTAATCAAGATAATCTACAAGTGGCATCTCTTATGAAGAAAAATCTACAAAAATGTAAATAAAGGTTATTCTTTGTTGAACGGGTGCATTGAAGAAGGAAGTTAAAAAGCCGGTATAAAAACCGGCTTTTTTATTTGATAAAAAATCAATACTATTGTTCAACAAAGCCTTTTATTAATAAGATTTCGTATATGTTTTGGTACATATACGAAAACCTTAAACCAGTAATATCATGGCTCAGTTGTATTCTGGTATAGATGTTACTATATATTTACGATGTCTCTCGTTTTTTTATGTTTTATAAGAAAATGAGCGGATTTTTCCGCTTTTTACTCATTTTAATTGACAGCACTCTTCTTTTCTAACCATCTGCCAAATCAACCATAAGATACTATAAGACAACTTTCATGCGAGGTGAAAAAAGAATGTGTGATGAGTGCTGCAATAAAATGAAAGAGTATTGCCGGATAAAGTGCCGCGGACAAATCATTATTGGGGGATATGATGATTGTAAAGACAAACATCATAAACGTAAGCATAAGCATCATAAATGCCGCAAATGTCATAAATACCCTTGTAAATGTGAACCAACCATCATTTTTATCGATCATCATTCCTGTTGTGTAGATCGTTGCTGTTGTTGTGTCTGCTGTTGCTGCCCTAAAAAGTGTGACCCTTGCCATTCCCAGCATCCTCCCCGCCAATGTCACCATGAAAAGCAATGGTTTGAGTGGGATGAGTAAAATTTACAGGTAATTAGAAGCTTCAAAGGTAATAAAATCCAAGAGGCTCGTCAATAAATAGAATAACGATTCCTATATTCATGTAGAACGGAGTATATAACGGATGAAAATCATCTATTTAACCATCGAGCTTCTAATAGGATTTCTCTATCTTTTTCTATTAATCAAATTTGTTGGAAAGAAAGTCATTAATCAAATTACCCCGTTTACTTTTATTTCAGCTGTCGTATTGGGTGAATTGTTGGGAAATGCCTTATATGATCATGAAATTGGCGTATTTTATATCCTCTATTCTATGACGGTGTGGGGGCTGTTACTTTTTCTTGTTGAGTATCTCGGACAAAAATATTTATTCTTTCGCGGCATTTTTGAAGGCAAGCCCTCTGCCCTCATTAAAAATGGGGTAGTCAACAGGGAAGCGCTCAAAGAAAATCGAATGACTCTCAACCAGCTTCAAAGCCTGTTGAGACAAAGTGAAACCTTTTCCGTCAGAGAAGTTGCTTACTGCTATTTAGAAGCTAATGGCTCACTCAGCATCCTTAAAAAGACGAAATATCAAAAAACGACCCAGGAGGATTTTAACTTGCCAAGTAAAGCAGTCCATCCTCCTGTAACCATCATTAGAGACGGAGAAGTGTTGTGGGATGAGATAAACGATTTGGGGTTCGATGAGCCATGGTTACACGGCCAGCTTACCGCTAAAGGAGTAAAAGAATATCATGAAGTGTTTTTGGCAGAATGGCTTGAAGAGGACGGAATGTTTGTTCAGCCTTACTCATAAGCCGTATAGCCGTCTCAGAAGATGAAGAGATATTTTATTGAGTTTTTACCTCCTTTTGCATTTTATGGTCATGAGAAGCGATGTAGAGAAATAATCATATAAAGACCATAGCATCTAAGAGGAGTGAAGCGAGAAGATGGTGACTTATGAAAATATGGATGATCAAACCGCTTATGCACTGGTTGCGGCATTAGGAATTTTCTCTTTATTTTTCGTAATTATCGGACTGATCATTTATGTGGTATCTTCTTATTCCATCATGAAACTGGCGAAGAATGCCGGGATTGAAAATGGCTGGTTTGCCTTTATTCCCATTTTGAACATATATTTATACGGCGAACTGGTTTCTGCTAAACTTGGTGGAAACGGGGGAGTAAAGCTTTTGATTGCCTATGCGGCAGCCATCATTTTAAACCTTATTCCTATCGTCAACATTGTAGCCAGTATCGCTCTTTTTGTTTTCAGCATTTGCATTACCTATTGGCTGTTTCAGCGCTTTACGGAGAAAGCCGTCCTATACACGGTTTTGTCATTTTTGACAGGCGGGATTGCCTATGCCATTTGCTTATATTTGATTCGGGAAAATGATCCGCTGTACTAAAACTTCGAGGAAGATCCAATTATTGGGTCTTCCTTTTTCCTTTCAAGCAGGTTTGGACGAGGACTGAAGCGGGAAATTTATGCATGATAGGTTATTTTCTCCTTTAAACCGCCATCACGTTTGATCCGAATAAGACCATTGGATTGGACGAAGCATTATCCAAGTTGGCGCAGCAGCCCTTTGGACAATGGTTACTTGGATTGAAAGCTTTCGGTCTTACGTTATACGGCGTGTTTGAAATCATGAAAGGAAAATATCAGCATATGGGATTAGGAGACTATTAATATAGGAGTGTAGTCGATTGTCACTCTCTGGCAAAAGCAAAGGAAAAGTTAGCGGACAAAGGCATATCCATCCCATTAACGGCAGATATGCTGATGCGCGTTTTGCAAAAACAAGTGCATGAACAAGACCACTTGCATACGCTGAGCGTTTCGTTTCAGGAAGATGCTATTCGATTTGAGGGAACCATTAAGAAATTTTGGCTGGCGATTCCTTTTGAATTGGATGTCAGACCGGTGAAGGCAGAAAAGCGAACGCTCTTCTTTGAAGTTATCCATATGAAGCCTTTCAATCAAGAGTGGATTAAAAATAAGGCTCTGAATCACTCGCCTTTCATGAGTTATCAAAACCGAAATATGATTTTAGACCTAAATGAGATTGACCAAGTGAGAACAGTTCCTATTGGACATATTCAACATGTTGAGATCAAAAAGGGAAAGCTTTGGATTAAGATTGGATTATAAAAAGAATGATGACTAGGCAAAAAGTGCATATTATGAGGGAGACAACGACAAGGAGGCCGATTAAATGAAAAAAGAGACGACTCAACAGAAGCCAAAAATGAACGCTGCTTCAACCGATGAAAAGACGTCCGTTTATCAGAACGTTACGGACGAGCAAACCGAGCAACCAACCCCGCAGCCAAAAGACTATGAAGAAATAGAATATTAAGTTGTCATTCCAATGGGTAAAACACTCCATTGGAATGACAACTTATAAAATGGAGCATCATGAAAATCCAGTAAACACGAGGTTTTTATGTGATGCTCCATTTTATATAAAACTAAATTTGATCTTCCTTTTGAAAGAATGTAGACATCAGTTTCACAATTCAAACAAGCTTTTCTAATCAAAAACACGATGCAACCTCTATCATTCTTTGAGAGATAAGCCATAGAGCCGATCATCATTCTCAGCGGGGAATCCCCGGCCGTCCCGGTTATTGCTGATGAAATATAGATCGTCGTTTTCAATCAACGTGTCTCTCATGCGGCCGCCGTTATCAAAAATAGTGGACACTTTCCTTTTTTCAAGGTCGAAAGCAAGGATACGAGAACCTGCAAGTGCAGCTGCATATAACTTGCCTTGATGATAGCTGATGCCGGAAGGGGCCCATGTATCTGTGCCAGACTGAAACAATGGAGTCACCATTCCTTTTGCTTGTTCATCACCTTGAATGACCGGCCACCCATAATTTTGTCCGGGTTGAATACGGTTGATTTCATCGTGAGCACTTTGCCCATGTTCCGAGCTGTATAATGTTCCTTTTTCATCCCAAGCGAGACCCTGGGGGTTCCGATGTCCATACGAGTATACATACGAATTCGAAAAAGGATTATCTTTTGGAATCAAACCTTCTTGAGTCATCCTTAAAATTTTCCCGCCCAGGCTTTTGTGATCTTGAGCAATTTCAGGTGAGAGGGCATCGCCAGTTGTGACATAGAGCATGCCGTCCGGTCCGATTTTCAAACGGCCGCCGTTATGAAACTTTGCTCCTGGAATGCGATCGAGAAGAACATTTTTTTCCACCCATCGACTCCCCGTTTGCTCCATTCGAATGACACGGTTATAAATCGTTCCGTTTTCCTTGAATGTATAATAAGCATAGGCATGTGGCTTTTCAGGGAAATCCGGCGAGAGAACGAAACCTAAAAATCCGCCTTCGCCTTCAAGATGAAGCTTTTTCGTAAGCGATAGATTTTGCCTCTCTATCGTTTGTTCTGCTTCGTCGAATTTAACGACATTCCCTTTTCTTTCACTGATATACATCATGTTGCCTGTTTTCGTCATGGACCAAGGGATATCGAGATTCTCCAGCCATGTTTGAGGTTCTATTGTCATGACGCTGGATGTTTCTTGGGCCGGTTCTTGTTCATGGGAAGGGGGGGCGCTTGAAAGTGAGCATCCGGCAAGCAGCATCACCGTCACCCCCGCATATAACATCTTCATTGCCGAAACCTCCTATCTAAGGGGATTTTTTTACATCATATCATGAATAAACGATTAAAATCCCCATTCGAAGACTAACCGACATGTTCATCGTGCTGCAGCACATGAAAGGCCTCCCGAATATTTTTATAAGTTCCTTTCTTTTTTTCATCAATGAGCATCTCCCAGCGGTTTTGCTGGGCTGCAAAGCGGTCTGCCTGATCTTTTACAAGCGGGATTTTCACTACAACTTGTTTTCCATCTTTTTTAAAACGATAGCCGATATAATGCAAATCCGGTTGTGTTTCTTCTGAATACATCTCGATGGATTCAATTCCATACTCTTTTTCAAATAGTTTGATTAAACGCTTTTTATCGTTATACACTGTATCCCAGCTTAAAAATAGCATATGTATCACACCTTTTTCTTTTTTTATGTAGTATTTTCCAATTATATAAAAAACAAACCTTTTTTTAACAGCCGATATATAGATTAAACGAATGTTTTTAACAATAGGTTTCTTGTATTTTCAAATTCATTCAAATGGATTTCTTTTTAAATCTATTGCTTATGCCTACACAGCCTGTCTTGCTTATTAATAAACTGTATCAACAGCAAATTTAAGGAAATGCAAAGGGGTTATAAGAAGTGGCAGCCTATACAGTTGATGTGTATGTTTTTTTTGTCAATGGTGCCCATCCCAACATAAATATCAGCAGAGTAAAACAAGATATCAGTCGTGCTAATGAGGCATGGAAAGGTTGTATAAAATTCGTTCTAAAAGAGATCTATTTTAGTAAAAAGAATCTAATCGTACATGCTCATACCATTCCGTCGAAACATGTTTTTAAAAACGAGAAAATTGATTCTTTAATCAAGGCTGCGCGAAAAGCGGCCGGTCATAAAACAGCGATATACGTCCTTTATATAAGCGGGGATTCTTTAGCTGAAGGCAGAGGTAAAAGGGTAGTGGGAGTTGGCGGAACAGAATTGGTCTATTTTAACAGCGGTGCAGATTATGAGTTGTTTGGACGTATTTTATTGACTGACGGAGCTGCTGGCCGTTATACACTTGCACACGAATTTGGTCACATTTTATTCAAACGTTACAATACGGCACAAAATGCGTTCACTCACGACGATCCATCTGGTCCTTATATTCATCCCTCCACAAGAAGAAGGGATACCGCCCATAATAATGATCGGAATAACTTGATGTTTCCTATATCCCCTTTGGTTCATCCGATCATTACGGCCCAGCAATGCCAAACAGCCAGAAGGAGTAAAATAGCGAAAGTCCGAAATGACAGTATGATGAAAGGATTTAAATGGAAAGATGTTCATTTCTTTTAATACAGCTTTGTTAAAGTCTCGTGTTGACTGTTAGAAATCTATAAGCTAATCAAGCTAAAATCAACATTGCTCTTTAACAAAGCCTTCTTCTAAAAGTCTATCTATGATAGCACTCTTTTAGCTGCAACGAATGCTGTCTTCCAATACGAGTTTAATTCGGAGATCCTTACTTTTTTACCTTGCCGATACGTATGAAGCATTTGGCCGTTTCCTATATAAAGACCTACATGTCCAATTTTAGAGAGACTTTTACCATTTTTTCGCGTTTTCGTTGTGAAAAAAAGCAAATCTCCTTTCTGAATCTGATCGAAAGAAATCCGGATTCCCGCCTTGGCTTGTTCACGAGAGGTTCTGGGAAGAGGAATGCCATTTACTCCAAAAATATACTGTATAAAGGAGCTGCAATCGAATGTATCTGTCTGGTAAGAAGGAGAATTAAATACATAAGGGGTTCCTAAATATTCTAATCCTGTCGAAATGATTTGATCTGCAAGCACGCTAATCCTCGCTTTCGTTTTTTTACTATATAACATGCCTGAATCGGTTCATTTGATTGGACAGGAATCTAGCGATCATATATTTTTCAACTTGTCATCTATCGACAGAAAAAAGGAGGATATCTACATAAATGAATGTGGTTGTCCCATATCATAAATAGGCCACGAAAATAATTTTTTAATGAAAGGACCCGTCACTAAATCCTTGATTTTCCTGTATTCTCATCAAGGGTCCTTTCAGGAGGTTGACTCAAACGGTCTTCTCTTAGACCTTTTGAGTCAACCTCTTTATTGAAGATTCTTATCGACTACTGTTCGATTGTAGAGAGGGAGGGAAGCGGCGGCATAGTCGATATGCTCCAGGATAAATTGAATTTCTTGTAAGTCACGTTCACTGTATATAACAGGTTTTTGACGTTCTTCCTCCAAGAATGTTGACAGCTCTTTGTCGCTTGAAAGCCGAATGACTTGCTCATTTTCCGATAGATCCATCACACCATTGGTTTTGTAGTCGTTATGCTGATAGCCAAAATATAAAACCGGTGTAATGAAATCGAGGGTTGTTTCCACTTTGTTGTTCAAAAACTCGAATAAAATCTCTGTCGTCTTGTTAATTTGTTTCGTCAGCTCTCCGTGTGCTTTCACTTGAATGACAGGTGTGAAGCTGTCATCTTCATCAGTTGAATGCTGGGAGACGAATGAAAAAGTTTGCTCGCTCGCTTCCACGTAAGACTTCGCATTAATCAGATCTAACAAAAAAGAAAACTTCCCGGCATTTTTTTTCGTTAGCCCGTGGACAATTTTTCCTTTCCAATATTTTGTCTGGACAATATAAATGCCTGTTGGCAGCAGTACGATATGATCAATTTTTCGGGTCTTCATTCCATATTCGGAAGAAAAAGGGATGAAAACGTTCGGAACAATCAGCATGGTTGAATCGGTGAGGATTTCTTGTTCCATCCAACGTTTTTTGATTTCATGTAAAAGCTGATGGGTTTTTACTTCTCCGATGTTTCGTGAATAGGATTGAAGCTCGTATATGTATTCGTTTAATTGGTGAATTGATTCGTTCAAGATTGATTTTTCATGGGCATGATGTTCTTGTAAGTTCCATAATTCATGTTGATGGTGTTCTTCAATAGCTGCTTGTTTTTCTTCAAACTCTTCGACAGCTGCCGCGATTTCCAGTTCATGACGTTGAAGCATCACTTGCTTCTGTAATCCGAGCGTTTTCGCTTGGCGATAAATGATATAACCAGTACCTGCTAAAGCAATCGCAAGCACAACAATAATGACAATCTGTATCACTTACCAACATCTCCCTTTCTTGCCATCTTTCTTTCATTATACAATGTTAATGGTTGTTTAAAAGAGAAAATGCTGGAATTAAGACTTTATCCCTGTATATTTTCGTATAGAATTTTTAGGAGATTAGATAAAGGAAACTCCCATCAATGGGAATCTACTGCCAGTGAATGCGGGATAAAAGCAGAAAATTCGTTGCAGCGGGTTTCGAAAAATGAAAGATTAAGATAAAATGCAAGGAGAACAACGCTTAGCATATTGAAAATAAGGGGCGAGAAGATGTCAAAAGGAACAGCCGTCATCACGGGAGCTTCCAGCGGATTTGGAATGCTGGCTTCTTTGGAGCTGACCAAACGAGGATTTTATGTGATAGCGACAATGAGAAATGAAGCAAAAGGATTGCCGCTCCAAAAGCAAGCGGCAGCGCTTGGCATACAGGAAAATATAGAAATTTTTCAGTTGGATGTGACAGATGAAGCTTCCATTCAATCATTGGAACAACGGTTGAACGAAATAGAGAAGGTGGATGTATTGATCAACAATGCCGGTTATGCTGCCGGCGGTTTTGCCGAAGAAGTCTCCCTTGATGCTTACCGCCAGCAATTCGAGACCAATGTATTCGGAGCCATTGCCGTCACAAAGGTGGTGCTACCCATCATGAGAAAACAGGGGAGCGGCACCATTATCAACATGAGCAGCATCAGCGGCCGAATAGGATTTCCGGGCCTATCTCCTTATGCTGCATCCAAGCATGCGCTGGAGGGGTGGAGTGAAAGTCTTCGTTTAGAGGTTCAACCATTTGGAATCCATGTCGTATTGGTCGAACCGGGGTCATATAGGACCAACATCTGGTCAACGGGAAAACAAATAGCGAAAGCTTCTTTAGATCCAGCTTCTCCTTATTATACATATATGACGAATATCGAAACCTATCTGAAGAGAGGGCAAGATGCCTATGGAGAACCGGAAGAGGTGGCAAAAAAGCTTGCGGATATCGCGGAGCAGCAACATCCATCTTTTCGTTATCCAATCGGAAAAGGAGTAAAATTGTCTATCGCTTTAAAAAGTTTACTTTCCTGGGAGCGGTGGGAACAGCTCGTCTTGAAGCGTTTAAATAAATAGTTTGATTATGGTAACATTGTCAAAATCTTCAAAGAATGATAAAGAGGGATTTTTTAGTGGATAATATTGGATTAGTGTTGGAAGGCGGGGGCATGAAAGGCCTTTATACTGCTGGTGTACTGGAGTTTTTTATGGAAAAGGATATCTTTTTCCCTTATGTGATCGGGGTTTCCGCAGGGGCGTGCATGGCAGCTTCTTATTTATCCCGCCAAAAAGGAAGAAATAAAAAGGTGAACATCGGTCTTACGAGTGATCCCCGCTATTTATCGTTTCGAAATTTCATTCGTAAACGTGAGTTATTCGGAATGGATTTTTTATTTGATGAAATTCCCAATAAAATTGTTCCATTTGATTTTGAAACACTATGGAACGGCAAGGAACAATTTATCATCGGCACAACCGATTGCGAAACAGGGGAAGCCGTTTATTATAATAAGCATGAACACGGAAAGGATATTTTGAAAATCATTCGTGCCTCCAGTTCCGTTCCTTTTATCGCTCCCGCTGTTGAATATGGGGGGAAAAGGCTGCTTGATGGAGGAATTTCCGACCCGATTCCCCTCAAAAAAGCGCAGCAGGATGCTTTTTTGAAAAATGTGATCATTATGACGAAACCTAAGGGCTATCAAAAACGGCAAAGCAGACTGTCACCGATCACGAAATGGTTATATCGAAGAAATTCCAGCTTAGCTCCTATACTGGAAAATCATAATGAAATTTATAACGACACATTATCATATGTGCTGTCAGAAGAACAAAAAGGGAATGTGTTCATTATCCAGCCAAGTGCTGAGATGCCGATGAGCGGAATCGAACGAAACCAGCAAAGATTAACGAATTTATATGAACTTGGCTATCATGATGCGAAACAACAATTTAAGTCATTAAATCAATGGATGAGTCAATAGGGAAAAGGAAACGGGCCGCCAATCTATAAAAGATTGACGGCCCACTTTGCATAAAGAAGGTCATTTTTTGAACTTAAAGAAACATCATCAGAAAGGGACGAGTCTAGTGCGCCACTAGATCGCTGATTTGAATGACCCTCTTTTCTGGATAGTTCGTACCTGTTGCCAGGCGAATTAAGTAGGGCGCAACCGCAGCGGGTTCTTCTCCCAATGCCTGTAATTCCGTTTTCATAAAACCGGGGTTAAATACATACGCTGTAATCCCATGCCTATGTTCCTCATCATCTAACGAATAGGTTAAAGCTTCCAGGGCTGCTTTGCTGGCGCAATAGGCGCCAAAACCGGCTGCCCCTTCTTTCGTTAATCCGGATGTAATATTAATGATTTTCCCTGAGCGTTGTTTCTTCATGATGGACAAACATTCCCGCATCATCAAAAAAGCACTTGTCACATTGTTGTTCATTTGATATTCCCACGAGTCCAAAGACATATCCGCTACATCGTATTGTTCAAACACAGCGGCATTATTAATGAGTAAATCAATCCGGCCAAATTTGGCATTTGCGGCTTGAACGAGCATTTTGACATCCGATTCGATGGAAACATCCGCACGAATAGGAAGAATTGTGCCGTGAGCCGTGTTTGAAATCAAACGCTCAACCGCCTCCAATTTTGCAAACCGACGTCCGCATATAATCACATTGGCTCCTTCTTTTGCAAAAGCAAGAGCCGTTTCCTTTCCGAGTCCGCTTCCTCCACCTGTCACAATCACCACTTTACCTTTAAGTTCCCCCATCTTCTTCCTCCTCGTACCTTTATGATTATATTCATTACATGACAAAAATAGATAAATGTCAATATTTTTTGAATATTCAATTTTAATTATCTGTTTTTGTAAATAAAACCTGATAATCAGAAGAGAATGTATTGATTTTTCTTTCTGCATTGTTCAATATGAGAGGATGAGAATACATGAATGGACAATAGCAAACTAAATGTACCGCAAATAGAAAGGGGAAACAGCACATGAATAGATATGCCGTTTGTCAAATTGAAAAACAGCGAAACTTGATTGTAGCATACGGGGAAACGTTTGAAGAAGCGATCCGCAAAGCGGAAGAATGCGGAATTCGTACAGGAAAACGATACATTGTAATGCCTGAAGAAGAATTAGCAGAAAAAATGAAATGTGAGAAAAAGTAGATATCAATTGCTTAAAAGGCTTTCACTTGTTTGCTTAATGAGGAGACCTGAATTTTTGTGCTACATAATAATAAAAAAAGAGAAAAGCGTTCAAACACAACGACTTCAAAGTGTTTGAGCGCTTTTTTTTTGGAGCATTTCGTAAGCAACACCTGTTCTATGAGCGTCGTTTGATTTAGAGCTGACAAGAATCAAAAGGAATTTGAGATTATTTTAACAAAAAATAACAAATTCTATTTAAATAAACAACTAAAAAGGATGGATAAAACATGGGAACAAACGCCAAAAAGAAACGTGTCATTATGCTTGTTGTGGACTCCTTAATGAATGCGCCTTTACAAGAGGCTGTAAAAACGGGAAAGGCTCCTGCACTTCGTTTTTTTATGGAACACGGAAAGCATTTTCCCAATGTCGTAAGTTCCTTTCCTACGATGTCCGTCACAATCGACAGCACCCTCCTGACCGGTACGTATTCGGATATTCACAAGCTCCCTGGACTAGTATGGTTTAGCGAGAAAGAAAAACGTCTTATTAATTACGGCACCCACATTAAGGAACTAAGAAAGACAGGTTTTATAAAATGGATGAAAGATATCCTTTATCATTTAAACGATGATCATTTAAGCAAAGATATTAAGACCATTCATGAAGAACTGGCTGAGAACGGAAAAACGTCCGCTTCGATTAATGCATACGTTTATCGTGGAAGGACCCAACATTATTTAAAACTGCCCAAATTATTAACACATTTCACATCGCTCGATCATAATCCGACAATATACGGGCCCAAACTGTTTAGCTATGGAGCCTTGTATAGGCTTAACCCATCAAAGCGTAATAACCATTTTTGGCAAAAGTATGGCTTTAATGATAAGTTTTCTGCTCGGGAATTAATCTATCTTATTCAAAATAACAAGCTTCCCGATTTTACACTTGTTTATTTTCCCGATCTGGATCACAGTGTTCATCGAAAAGGACCACAAAATACAAAGGGGATTAAAGAGGTGGACAGGCAACTTCAAAAGATACTTAATGCATACGGTTCTTGGGATGAAGCGTTACAAGACAATCATTGGATTGTGATGGGCGACAGCGGACAGGCACCCATTGATACCGTTCGAAAAAAGGCATTAATCGATTTAAAGCAGTTGCTTCGTTCATACCGCATGATGAAATTAAAAGAAGGAATAAAGGACGATGATCAAATTGTCCTTGGCATAAATGAGCGAATGACGTTTGTTTATTCATTAGACTCGAAGCAACTGCCGCTCTCAACCATCGCTAAAACGTTACAAAACGACGAGAGGATTGATGTAATTGCATGGAAGGAAAAAGAAGCGATTCATGTGATTTCCGGTGAAAAAGCCGGAGAACTCATCTTTCAATCCAACGGCGACTATGTGGATCCATACGGGCAATCTTGGTCTGTAAGGGGAGATCTTGAGATTTTAGATCTTACATTAAAAAATAATGAAATGGTGTATGATACCTATCCTGATGTATTAAGCCGGCTGCAAAGCTCCCTCGCTTCTCATGAAGGAAACTATCTTGTTATCAATGCAAAACCGGGATTTGAGTTTATAGGGGAAAGCTCTCCGACCCATGTGGGAGGAGCCAGTCACGGAGGGCTGCATAAACAAGAGTCGATCGTACCAATGATTGTAACCGGGACAGATTCGTCTCCAAAACATTTACGAATCGTGGACTTAAAGGATTGGGTTTTAACACTTATCGACTAGTACAGGTATTTTATCATGATAAGAAGCTCCCTTGGGCAAATTGGTGAATCATAAAGGATAAGAAATTGGCAGGCATATTAAACATCAGTAAAGTAAAAATAAGAGAGTTGGAAGGCGTAAACAGGGCCTATCCTTCCATTTTTATTTGAAAGGAGTGCTGGAAGTTGAACAATTTCCGATGGATGACAAAGTTTTTTAATAAAAGAAGAACTCGTCAACTTTTAAACATGTTTGGCAGAAGAAGAAACAATAGAGGTATGATGTGGACTTCCTTATTAGGAGTCGCTGCTAGTGCGGCCGCTTATGGATTAGGAAGAAACCGCAGCAATAATGGTATGGGAAATGCCATACAAAATGCAGTTAAAAATAGCGGGTTAAATAATTTACAACGAGTTGTTCCGATGCCAAATAAACGTGCATATGCGGAGTTTGCCGAAGAAATGAGTCCTAATCAAAATCAATCACCTATTGAAGACGTCAATCAATCAAATTTTGACTAACGTGCTTGGAACACGCTTATCATACAGTCAAAATCGCTCCTGTCCATTCTTAAGGTTTGGCAGGAGCAATGAAATGATTATTAGAATGGCTATGTAAAAGGTTATCCTTACAATTAGGATAGCCTTTAAATATATTATCGAATTCCTTCAAGGCTTAAGCTTTATTTTCGCAGCATCTTTTATAAGGGATATTCATGGATCAGCCTTTCGTTAATTGGTTTCGATCCTCAATTTGCGGCGGTTCTTCCAGCCATCCGTTTTTGATCATGATTTTTCCGCCCTCTTTCGCAAAACTGTAAATGTCTTGTCCAAGCTGCACCATTTTCATCGGTAAATCATTGCGTAAGCTAAATGCGCCCCCAAGTGCATTACTGCCAAGGCCAAATGTACTTAATAGGCTGGTATTATACATCATCAATTTATCAGAAAAAGGAGCTACTGTTGAATTTGTCGCTTTTCCAGCATGGGTTGCGGGCGGCTCAATATAACTGTGCCGTAATATATCGCCTAATTCAGTTTCAAGCTTCTTTGACAATTCCATCCCTTTAACGAAGTGTTTTTGTACCTCCTTCTCATTTGCTACTTGCGCAAAGCCAATCATTAATTGCATCCCCGTAAGATTTGTATCAATGGCATGTTGAATAAGGGAAACTTCAATGGTATTGAGGGACCTTTTCTCACCAAATAAACGAAACCCATCCAAATAATTTGTATCTTGAACAAAATGAACTTCTGTTGGCATCGAGACATAAGGAGGGCGAGCAATGATTCCTGCCTCTAATAAAACATGAGTCGACTGATCGTACGTCTCTTGTGCTTCTGCTGTTACACGTTTGAAAAACTGTCTAATATCTTCACGGTAGGACATCGTGGAATAAAGAGCAAAGAGCCCCGTTTCTATTTGGGACATCAATCGCAAATACATCATATCAAACATAAAGTCGTATAATTTCGGAGTTCCTTTATTTATATCCTTTTCAGTGAATCCGATGGGAACAACTGCCCCTTCACGATGAAAAATGTTTTTGATGAATTCTACACCCTTGACCGCACGATCGTAATGAAGCTGAAGAATTTGCTGCTCATTTTCGTTATGCTCAAGAAAGTGCTCTAAAAATCTCATGACCATGGTTTTTTCTTGATAAGTCGTCCATAACGTTGCTAACTCTGAAGAAGTGAGTGGTATGTGTTTTGAATGATTCATTTGAACCCTCCCGGTATATAACGGATTTCTACATATTTTCTATTTATAGTGTTTAATTTCACCTCTATATATACTCGTATGAACGATTGAAAAGAAAAAAGCTTCCTTCTTACTCCCTTTAAGAGTTTGCTTTCAGAAATTCTTCATATTATCCAAGCATCTAAAAAAAACGACAAAAACATTTCAAAATGACAAAGAGTCTTTTAGAAATCCATTGAGGCATTGTAACGTTTGAAGGGGAACAAACGCGGGAACTAAATGGCAAAGGCGGTGATATTTTGAAAACGGAAATTTTAATTATCGGCGGCGGCATCGGAGGGTTAACCGTTGCCTTGAAGCTGGCGAAATGCGGAATTGATGTTTGTATCATCGAACAATCAAAAGGCAGTACTCATTTATATAAAGGGGAGCTGCTTCAGCCGAAGAGCCTCGAAATTTTCCAGCGCATGGACATACTGGATGAAATTGAACCCATCAGTCATCGAATCGATTCCATTGACTTGATTGAGATGAGGGAAGGGGAAGAAGGAAAGGAGAAATGGGGTGCGGCCATGATGAACTACAGTGTCATCAACAGCGAATTCAATTATGCACTCATGATTCCGCATGAACAATTAAAAAAAGTATTGCTGGATGAAGCTGTAAACTATTCGTCGTTCCGCTACATACAACCTGCGAAGTTCAAGGAATTTAAAGAGGGAAAAGCGATTGTTCTTATAGAGGGGCAGGAAAAAGAAATAGAGGCTCGTTTTTACATTGGTGCAGAGGGAAGAGCCTCGAAAGTCAGAAAGACAATGGGGGTAAAACTTCATGAACATGCTTATGACCATCATTTTCTAACCGTGTCGTTTCCACGGCCAGATTCCTTGGAGCAAGGTAAAATGGTATCGACAACGGACACCTTTTTAGGTCTTTTCCCTTTACCGGACAGGCTTGTACGAACAGTCTATTTAATTCCGGCCGGTGAATACAGAAAGATGAAGGAACAAGACATTGCTCTTTTTCACAAGAAATACATGGAACTCTTGCCTGAACTTGAAGGCTATGTGACGCAAATAAAGGATTGGAGAGAAATTCAGCTCATGATTCCGGTCCATTTTCATGCCAACCGCTATGTGCAAGATAACATCGCGATTTTGGGAGATGCTGCCCATAGTGTTCACCCGATGGCCGGAGAAGGGATGAATCTTGCCATCCAAGACGGAGATGTACTGGGTGAATTGCTTTGCTGGATGTACAACACCCAACAGATATCCCCGCAGCATTTAAGATGGTATGAAAAAGTGAGAAAACCGAGGGTAGATGAAATATTGAAAATCAGTCACCTATCCGCCATGGCTTATTCTAATCCGTGGAAGTCTTTTGCAAAATGGCGCCATAAAGTGATGAAACAAATGACAGTCGACCCGAAACTACATACAAAACAAATGTTAAATATCTCGGGGCTCGGCATGTGGAAGGAAACACCGTGGGATCGTCTCATACAGATTGGTTTATTGCCTGCAAGGCCAACAATGGCGACCGCTTTAAATGTGGACCGGTATACATTTGCGAATGAAGATGACTATCCATGGAAACATGAAGGAGGAAAAAAGAAATGATCAAGGAATATATTCGCGTGTTAAAAGCAAGGGGATGGATGAAGCGAAACATGTCATTTTTATACAGTTGGCATGCGTACGTGGGATACGAATTGGATTTGTACGATGCATTTAAAAAGCCGGCAACCATTGAAGAGGTGGCGAGCGCCCGTTCATTGAAGGAAGATATGTTAAAAAGGTGGGTAGAAGTCGGGATGGCCATTCGTTATATTAAACAAACATCAAAAGGGCATTTTAAAACGATCAAAAGCTTTATGCTGCCTTCCAGTAAAAAAAATCCCCGTTCCACAGGTGTCATCTTAAAAGAAATGATGGAACTTCATATTCCTACTTTACTAAGTTATCCAGACATGATGAAGACGAAAGAGAAAAAGGTGTTCGATCACCAAATACATGGAACGCTCGTCGCTCAAACATCCTCTCTTCTGGAGCAGCTCGCCCTGCCTGCACTTTCACGTTTCATCAAAAAACATAACATCCAATCCATTGTGGATGTCGGATGCGGCCATGCCGGATATTTACAGCGGCTTTCTCAAGAATATCCGACCATTCGCATGACAGGAATCGAGTTGAATAAGGAAGTAGCCAAAGAAGCCGCTCATCGCTGTGAGTCACATACCAATATCACCATCGAATGCCAGGACGCCAAGTTATGGAAACCTGATGGACAAGCAGATTTGATCATGGTTAATAACCTTTTACACTATATTTCTCCAGAAGAGCGACAACCGTTGTTTCAACAGCTCAATGGTTGGCTGGGGGAAAAAGGAAGTATCTCGGTGATGACTCCCATTCATAACTCGAAGCATGGAAAGCAATTCTCAAGTGTATTTAACAGTTTTTTCAGTGCATTTGACAATCTTCACCCTGTCCCAACGGAAAAAGATCTGTATGATATCGCCGCTGATACAGGACTGAATATTAAGGAATTCAAACCGGTGGTTAAAGAAGGCGGATGGTACCGGATTGTCATGCAAAAATGAAAAATAAGTAAAGGCTCTTCATTAGAAGAACTGTCGCCATTTGTTTTCTATGAACTCATAAAGGGTTGGAGATTAGGGGAAAATGAAGAAAGCGAGGTGTGGATCATATGAACAGAGCGGGTAAATATGCAAGTTCTGATAAAATAGATGATATTCAACTTATGAACATGGTGATTGAATTAACGGAAAAAGAAAAAATGGCCATGTGGTCGGAAGGCTATATTGATTCCGTCATTGAGAAACTGCCGGTATTCGCTAGAGATATCCTGGAAAACAGAAAGAAAAAGTGGGAAGATACAAAGGAATATGTTCAACAACAAATTAATGATATCGTTCATGAAAAAGAATTCCTCGAGAAATTGCAAGCGGAACGAAAAGAGTTTGCTTTATATGTAATGAGCCATTATCCTCAGTATCAATCCTTGCTGTTTCACTATTATGATGGAAACATGAAGGAGTCGGACTTTAAAAGATTCGTTTACCGAAACCGATATACGAAAAACTATCTGCATTAAAAGAAAAAGGAGCTTTGTACATACAGCTCCTCTTTGTTGGTATTCTTCTGATACACCCGTAATTTTTCCGCTTACAAGGATTTGATTTTCGTCCTCTTTCGTCTCAAACACTACCGTTTCTATATTTTCGAACATTATTGTTTCTCTCCTTGATTCGAATAGATTTAATCATCTTAAATAAGGAGTCAGCTCATCGAGTGCTTTTTGCAGCTTTTTCGCATTTTTGTTATACATTTCTTTTGCGGATGTAGCGTCTGTCCCTAAAGAAAAAATTTCTAAATCGGCCTGGCATTTTTTTATCATGGCAAGCAGCATAGGACGTTGTTGGGGGGATGGGACGTTCAGTTGATCATTATAAATGTCAATCGTCAATTCCCCGTAGGAATCCACTTGTCCCAGAAACACATTGTTGAGCATGACACCTTGTTTATCGAGTTCCAAATTCAGCCACCTGCGGGATTTGTTCGCCGCTGCCAAAGCATCATCCATAATGTGACCATCCATAATGACTGTATGGGGTTCTTTCTCTTGCGGTACATTCATTTGTAAATCTTTCGGGGTCAACGGTTGGTTTTCCTTTTTCAAGAAAACGCTCAAATCACCTCTTGGTTCTAAGACGGCAAATTCCACATCAGCCGCTTTAAATACGTTCTTTTGGCGAAGCAAAGCCGATAATTCGTCGATTGTATAACGTTCTTTCTTCAAATTATCTTCTAATATTTTTCCATCTTTGATGAACACCGTGCTTGTTCCTTCGACCACATCACGAAATTTCTTGCTTTTGATGGCGAAGAAATCAACGAAAAAGGTAATGAGACCAAATGACACAATACCGAGTATTCCTACTAGGATATTTTTTTCCAATCCCATGATGACCTCACCGGCGATACTGCCGATGGTGATGCCTGATACATATTCAAAGAAAGTCAGTTCTGAAATTTGCTTTTTTCCTAATATCTTCGTCGTTAAAAAGAGGACGACAAAAAAAAGTAGCGAACGAACAATGACATCCATCCATTCCGGCATGTTTCTTCACCTCAGCGATTATGGTTGTTTATATTGCGGCTCTTCGATTTCCAGTTCATATACACGTGCCTGAAGGTCTTGTTTAATTTCATCCATCAATAACATATTTTTGTGGAAAATTCGTTGTGCCTCTTCATCCATGGAGTTTAACGCCAAACTTGATAATTGTGATTGGATTCCCTTGATGGTGGAAAGGCATTGATTCACATTCGCGGCAATCGTCATGTTTACATCTTCCTATCTTCTTATAGTTAACGTATTTCTTTAAACTTGAGCATCAAACGAAAATAGTTTATTGATGAGGATAGATAACGAAAGAAACCATTTCCATTTTTATGTAAATGAAAAAGAGGGACTGAACCTAGTTATGATTGTGACGGTTCATTTTGCGGGAATCATCCAAAAGGAAGGAAAACAGTCCTTTCAGATGATCCCTGTATGACGATTATTGTTTGTATTGAGGCTCTTCTTGCTCGATTTCCTGTAAACGCGGTGTAATGCTGTCAATAATCGTTTGAGTTTGCTGGGCTGCATTTTGATATAACTGCTTCGCATTTTGGTTTTCTGTACCTAAAGCGAATGTTTCAAAGCTTGCTTGAGCGCTTTTTAGGCCTGCAATCGTCTGTTTTACTTGAGCTGCAACTGTCATGTGTAACTCCCTCTTTCTGCTTAATTTAACTCACAAAAATATTATTTCTGTTTTCTGTCTCTTTATGTGAAGAGAAGACTAGTGGTTTTTTTCCAGATTTTCAGCACATTTTTCTCATGATTAGTGGAAAGATGGGAAAAATATGGTCGAGGTGATAAGATTTATGAGAGAAGGAGTCGCTTTATACGGCGGAATGGTTCTTGGATTATTGTTTGTCGGCCTTTTCGGATTTAGAGGATTTTCCCAATTGTTCAATACGGGAAAGGAACCGGAAAAATCCACACAACAACAATCCACAAGATGATTGATCGAGAAGAAGGGCATATAGGAACGCGACAGCTTCATGTGCCCTTTTTCTCCATATTTATGACGTTCTCTTTACAACTTCTTTTAATCTGCAGGGGCCGCTTCCACTGCAATTTGATAGGCCTCCAAGATGGATTCTCTTTCCTCGGGATTGGATAGCCCTGCAAGATATTGCTCACCCCCGTCATCCTCCACACGCATCAGGATGGTTTCGCCATGTGCTCTTAAAAGGACGTAAGCATTTCCTTCCATCTCAAACAAGGCTTCGACGGCATACTGCTTTTCAATACCGTGTTCATCCTCAATCGTTAAAAAATCTCTCTTTTCCACATGATTCATCCTTTCACACCTCCATAGAATGCTCATCGTTACTTTGTCCCGTTCGGTGTATTCCTATATTAGGAAACTTCTATCGGTTCGGGTTTTACTGCCCGTTAATGAGGGATAAAAGTAGCATTCATTGAAAAAAAACGTAAAATAGTAAAAAGAAACAATGGAAGGATAGGGGAATTTATGTGTTGAGACTTCTATGTATTGTGCTATATGTATCCTTTTGGTTCGTGTTTCACATCCCATATGTTCACTTAGCGAAAAAGCGTGCTTATAAAGAAGATATATTGAATGCCAAGTTACGAGCGCTCATCCTACGGCTTTTTAAAATCGCAGGTGTCCGTGTAAAGATAACAGGAAAGGAAAATATCCCGAAACAAGAACCCGTGCTGTTTGCCGCCAACCACGAAAGTCATCTGGACCCTCTTCTCATGTACGTTTGTTTAACCAGAGTTCCATACTTTGTAATGAAAGCAGAAATTGAAGATATTCCAGTGTTTCGCGTTTGGATGCAAGAAATCGGCCATATTGCTTTAAAGCGAGGGGACCGAAAAAGTGCAGTTGAAGTATTGAGGAAAATGAAAAGATATTTAGAAGAAGGAAAAGATATTCTCATTTTTCCTGAAGGAACGATCACGAAAGGGGAAAGGGACTTGCCTTTCAAACCCGGAAGTTTCAAAGCGGCGCTGGATACTGAAAGCAGTATTGTTCCGATTACAATAAGAGGATCGGCGAAAGGATTGGAACAGCAGCGCTATATGATTAAACCTACTACGATTGACGTGATCATCCACCCAAAAATCGAAACTGAAAAAGGCAAATGGGAACATACGCATGAGCTTTCCTCACATGTAGAGAAGATTATTAAGGAAGCGTGAATGATTCCCTCTTAAACATGGTCTAAAATGGATGAAGCAAGGAATACTAGAAAGGAGAACATTGGAAAGAAGGGATGCACGATGTCATTAGAATGGTTCGATCGAGTGAGCGGGGAGCTCCAAGACCATTTGGAGTCCATTTGTGATAAATATGATCAAATTGGTCATATTTCTATTGATAGAGGGGCCAAGCACCCTCGTATGGAGTTTTTCATTGAAACGGGAATGGATGAAAATAGCAGGGAGTACTTTTGTACACTTTTTTTCGATCCCTATAATGAAGAATTTTATATGGAAACGTTCGACTTTGATCTTGAACAAACATCAAGAATCATCCTTTCTGATATAGAAGACATCGTCGATGCTGTTCATGATACATTCCACGATTACATGAACGGTGATGAGACTGACGAAATAGATGATGAAGATGAATATTTCTTGGTGGAAGATGAGCCGGAAGAGGAAATCTTCGAAGAAATCGATGTGGATTGGACTACTCCGGAAGTAACAGCATATGCTCATGAAGACGAAGTAGAGGTCACCTATCAGTTTGGAATTGTCCAAGAAACAGGGGACGGTGTATTACGAAGAGTGAATCGAATAGTCGCAGCCAATGATGACTTAATAGAAGACGAGTCCCATTTCATATTCAGCAAAGAGGAAGCAAGCACCATCATTGCCATGATTGCCAGCCATATGGATTCCTTAAAGGAGTTTGATTATAACGATTATTAAGCTGCCAGGCAGCCCGCACCAAAAAAGAACACATTTGCGTTTAACCGCTATGTGTTCTTTTTGTTCACTAGCCAATATCCACCCCATTTTGATGGTTGAAACAATATCCTTCATCACACACTAGGAAAATGGAGGTATAAATATGTTTTCATTACGCGGGGATGCTCATAAATTTTATCTTAGATTAAGAAGAAAGAGAGTGAATCAGCAATGGATTGAACAATGCAAGGAGCTTGCGGAAATTGAGGAAATTCAAACCTTTTATACGGAAATCGACAGTCATACACTGAATAAAATTCAATATCGAATGGTAAAAGAGAAGAACGGATCAGGAATCATTCCTATTTTTATATCTGCCGGTCCGTGGCTGTTATTCATTTTTTCAAAACAGTTACAGCGATTTCTATTCAAAGAGGGGAGCCTGCTGTGGGCCGCTTTCGTATTGTTGTATTTAACGGCTCTGACAGTGAGTGTAATCGTTCATTTCCAAGAAAAAGCCTGGGCAGCTGTTCACATCGAAATCATTCAAGATATTTTAAGGGAAAGAGGAATGGACAAAAGCATGAACCATTCCCTCAGTTAAATGGTTCATATCCTATGGACGGGGAAACAAATTTAGCAATAAAAGTGAACGCAGAATAAAAAGGACGCGATCGAATCTTTCGAACGGCGTCCTTTTCCTTCGTTTTATTGAATATCTGTGCTTACAGTCATTTCTTCTTCATCGATTTCTATATGACAATCCATTGTATGAATCGTTTTATCTTCGTGGTTTCCATAATAAATGGTGATATTCATGAATTTATCGCTCCTTTAATATAGGAATCATTCAATATGTATAATGTCCTTATCACACGTATAATTTATTATAACTCAAACCATTATTATCCTCAACAGGAAATATTCTTATCACAAAGTAACTATTCTTTCTTGCTTGAAGTGGGAAATGGCCCAAAAGACGATGAACGAAATCAATCGAATCGTTGAAGCGTTAACGATTCAGGCGCCGTCATCATAACATGGTCATTTTTTTAGAGGGAGATTAGATTAGTATAAGAAGATTTTACCAAAATAAATGACTACTATGCCATAGTTTTTCTTTGTACAATTAAGCTCAGATATGAACTTAATTCGGAAAGAGGGAAAAGGGTGCAACATAATCAATTATTCTTTTTAGCTTTAGTAAGCAGCATTTTAGTTGTTTTATATAAGTTTTTCGAATGGCAAATCGTTGAAATATTGACACCATTTCTTATGCCTTTGCTATGGTTATTGGTATTTGGCTTTTTCTTTGTTATCACAATTCGAACCGTAATCACTCTGCTCAAAAATAAAAATTGGAAACCATTCGTTATCCAGCTCGTTACCATCCTCTTATGGCTCTTCTTTCCTTTCACTCAGGTTTTATTGGATATAGATTTTAAAATGAATAAATCCGAAAGAGAAGAGGTTGTAAGCAAGGTAGAAAATGGAACATTTAAACCGAACGTTTCATACAATTCTTCTCTTATTCATTTACCTGAAGAATATGACCAATTATCTAAAGGCGGCGGGGAGATTGTTGTAGAGAAAAATGGCGATAGCTCTTCCATTCTATTCTTTACTTTTCGAGGTATTTTAGATGGTTTTTCAGGATTTGTATATTCACCAACTGACCAAAGGCCTTCCAGAAATGATTTTGATGGAGACTTTAAAGAAATAGAAAAATTAGATGAACATTGGTATTGGGTAGCTTCTTATTAAACGGGGGCGTTCAACAAGAGACTGCATAAAACCCCACTTTTTCATGCAGATGCCGGGTTTCTTCAGAAGCCTTAAACATTGATTTATCAACGATGCATAAAATTTTGCATAAACTATAACACCCCCCTTGGGCACCAAGGGGGGGTGTTATAGTTTGGTTCCTGAAGAAGTTTTATGTAACCTAGATTTGTATAGAATATACATACATGTATGGGATAAATCAGAAGCATGAATGAGAGAATGAACTTAAAAAGAATCTGTATCTTTTTCATGGTTTCTACGTTGCACTGTTCATGAACATCATTATGTTGGGAGGTTTGTTATGAAAAAGTTATGGAAACTTCTTCTTTTAGGAGGACTTATTCTCTTAACTGTGTTGTTTTTTAATACTCACTTTATTAAATTTCCAGTTAATTGGGCGCAAAATTTAGTCAATATGAGAGTAGAGACAAATTACATTCCTATAAAATATAAAAATAGTTATGCGACTATACGTAATTGTGGAAGAAATTGTAGCTATATTAAAGTGTTTTATAAGGGTTCAAAGGAAAGTCTAGTTATTACTGCAACGAACCATGTTAGTTGGGCTGATGATCCTAGGTGGAATAGGAATACAATTATACCTGGAACAAAGTATTACTACCAAAAGAAAGGTGAAAAACAACTGTTATTCTGGCGGGAAGAAAAAGAGGGATTAGAATTGAGGCTTGAATATATTGGAGAAGAGAAGTTACCTAAAAAAGAACTTGTACAAATAGCAGATTCGGTTAAAGCTGAAAGATAAAAGCTTATCATAGTATGTAACTTCCCACTTTTGCTCCGACTAATAAGGCGAAATGTCCAAAAGTAGAGGAAGAATAAATAGTTCCTAAAATAAAAGCAAGAATTGTAAGTACAACCCTATATATAAATAACAACCTAGATTTTAAAAGTGATTGGTTCCAGGACGGGCATTCCAGTCGCGATCTTGTTGTACTAATAGCATTGGCTAGAGGTTATCTGAGTTTGTATCTTTACAAAGTAATAAAGAAATAAAGATTGTTCCCTATCCAATCTACTCAAACAACGAACATCCAAGACATAACAACACTACCTCAAATTGGTAATATAGCATTCATTGTTAAACTAATGTTAATATCTTATAATTTTCTAGAATCATAGAAAGAAGGGTTCAGAAAAGGAGAATAAAATGAAAAAACTGGGGGCAATTTTACTATCATTTTCATTATTAATCGGATTATTCCCAAAAGCAACACTAGCTACTCAGGAACCAAGTTTTGAGAAAGAACTTACGGAGTATTTAACCGAGATTAGTAAAGAAAGAGGTTTTGAAGTAACGAAAGATGATATAGAAGTATCTCTTTCCACTTATGAGGCGAACATCAAAGACTTCGATACTGTCGAAGATTTAAGTGACTTCTTAGGTGAAGTGATTAAAGCCGATCTAAGTAACTTAGATTATATTTATGAAGAGTATGAATTGGATGAGGCAAGCCTCACCCATTTGCTAGAAGAAAACGGTGAAGAAATCAACGATTACATTTATATTGATGATTTGGACACAGCCGTTTGGTTCTATACAGATAATGAGGTTTTTGAACGTGATCCAAACTTCGACCAAGATCTTGTTGATTATTTAGCTAGAGTTAGCCAGGAAAGAGGCTTCGAAGTGACGAAAGGAGATATTGAAGCATCTCTTGCTTTATATGAGATGACCAATGCTGACTTTGAAACTGTCGAAGATTTAAGCGATTTCTTAGGCGAAGTAATTAAAGCCGACCTAAGCAACTTAGATTATTTTAATGAAAATTATGAATTGGATAAACAATCCTTACTCCAATTGTTAGAGGAAAATGGCAAGGACATTAATGATTACATTTATATTGATGACCTAGAGGAAGATATTTGGAACTATTCTGAAGGGAGTCTTCCTGGAATGGGTGAAGAAATAGCAGAAGAACTTCTTCCTATTTTTGAAGAAATCGACCTTACAGAAGAGGAACTTAAACGTATCGAAGACCATTTAATGTCCTTAGAGGAGCACCTCTCCAATCCTGAAATCATAACGAGCCTTGATGAATTGGGTAACCGCATGATGGCTTTCGAGTACTTTGATGTGGCTACCGAGCTTACATCCGAGCAAATTGCAGAAATAGCATCCATCTACGAAGAGCTACTATCTATTTTTAAGTTGAAGGCATCCTATAGCCTTGTCAAGGGCGGTTCAGAAACACCATTATCCCTTGCGGACTTAATGGCATTAGAAGAACTGAAGGGTGCTAATTTGAAGGTAAACTTATCCAGTACAGATGGTCAGTTCTTAGCAGATATTATTATTACAAGTGAAATGGTCGATTCTGAAACAGTTATTGAAACAGGTGAGCAAATCGAGGAGTCTGCCGAAGAGGTGATTGAGACAGTCGAACAACCACAGATAGCTAAACCGGAAAAACAAAAGCCAATACTTAGTGCAGAAAAGCCAACAATTAAAACAGAAAAACCTGCATTACCACTTAAAGCAAAACACGGAAAATCTATTGCTCAAAGTAAAACAGAATATAAGACTGTAAAAGGCGCGAAACTACCAGAAACAGCTTCCGATTATATTCCAAATGCACTGTTTGGACTTTTCATCACTTTAGCCGGAATCTTAGCATACCGAAAGGTAAGGAATGCGTAAGATGGGAACACTAAAAAATAAGGGAATCAACCGCAAAAAGCGGTTGATTCTTCTTTCGTTTACAATTGCTAGCATCTTGTTTGGTTTTTGGTTTTCTACTACCAATATCTATAAGTTTGCAAAAGGCTACTTTGCTTATAAAACTCATTCTTCAAATAGTCAAATAAAAGAAACCGCAAAGCTAATCGAGATACAACCTAATAAAGAAGAAACGGAAAAAGAGCTATATCCTGTCCGTCCTAAAATTGGGGAAGAAATAGGAGAACTGTATATACCAAAATTAGACGCAACACTCCCTATTTATCACGGAACAAACGAGGATGAGTTGGAAAAAGGAGTTGGTCACTTTGCAGGAAGTGTGCTACCTGGTGAAAATGACAATTCCGTTCTCTCAGGTCACCGAGATACAGTATTCCGAAAACTTGGGGAAATAGGAGAAGGAGACTGGTTAGTCGTTCGAACTTCGGCAGGAGAATTCAAATACAAAGTCAACAAAGTGCGGGTTGTTGATGAGGATGATCGAACCGTTATCGTTCCAAAACCACGTGCAACGTTAACAGTCAGTACATGTTATCCTTTTGAATATATCGGATCAGCACCTGAACGCTATATACTAGTCGCTTATCTGGCTTCCAAAACATTAAGTTAATAAAAAAGAGACTTCTGAATCGTTACTAGGTTATTTTTGAAAGTACCTTGATACATTAAAGATATATAAAACCATTGAGATACTATAAATTAGAGCTTGTCTGTTAGTACCTGCTTAATCGATTGAGCTAACGCCCGCGTTAGTTTAAGTACAATATTTTACAATCTTTCTCGTGGAATAAGAAAAAAGGTGACCAGAGATGCTAAGGCAATTCCTTTTCTTCTTCAACGGGTAGCGACTCTTTAATGTTGAAGAAAATAAGCTAATTTACATCCGTGTTTCTATTTTCATTATTCCATTATAGAGCGTTTTTGTTTAATAAAAGACAGAAGGAGAACACATATTAGTCATATATAATATGTGTTCTCCTTTATTTTTAAGGCTTTTTATAATTTAGGTCTTGATAAGCCATAATGCTCTATCTATCCTTTCTTGTGCTACAAATGACCACATTTAGTATAATAACAAAAAAGCAAGAAAAGCCATAATCTTTTCAAAATAAGAGATTCGACTTTTCATCTCTTTAGTTTTAAAGAAAAATAGTTACCGCAGAGTAAATCAACAAGAAACTCATAATTACTCGAAATGACTTGTCATGTTTGGCAAAAAAATTCTTGAAAATCGAGCCGAACCCTGACCATAAAAGCAACGCTAACCATCCTAAAAAAATGGCTAAAGTTAAATAAAAAGCGATAGATTTAAGAGAATGATTAAACGGCAAAATAAAAACGCTCATCACTGTTAAAAAGAACAAAATGCTTTTGACATTTAGAATCTGAATGATAAAACCTGATAAAAAAGAGGATTGTACATCACTAGAATCTTTCTCTGAACTTTTGTGAACCCCCACTTGCCATGCCAAGTAGAGCAGATATGCTGCACCCGCAATTTTAAAATATGGCTCTACAAAAGGGATGAAATTGTATAAACCTGCGGTAAATACTCCACCCATAATCCCAAGTACCGCAAACCCTGCCAAAATCCCGCTAATGAACCTCCAGGACCCTGCAAAACCAAACCTCCTCGCTTCATTCATCATTAAGATGTTACTTGGACCAGGCGTAATGGATGTAATAATCACATACGAAAGAAACGCTGCTATACTCATAGATTCACCTTCATTTACTAATTTACTATCGGATAGCCTTTATTGTATGATGAACCTAACTATAAATAAAATTGAAATTAAAAAAATCATTATCATTTTTTTCGATACATCTTACAACTTAAGGGGAAACGATATGGAAATTAGACACCTTATTACGTTTCAGACTATTGTAGAAATAGGAAGTTATACAGGAGCTGCTTCGAAGTTAGGTTATACTCAATCCACTATAACTTCGCATATACAGGCACTTGAACATGAGATTGGCGGGGAGCTTTTTACTTATGTAAAAAGAAATTTACAGCTTACTCATTTAGGTAGAGAATTAATACCTTTAGCGGAAGATTTACTTTCTACTCATGAACAGATTAAGAACATGCGAAGCATCCACGAAGTTAAGGGAGTATTAAAAGTGGCTGCACCAGAGTCTTTAACAATCTCTAGATTAGGTCCGATAATAAGGGAATATTCCTTGAAATATCCTCATGTCAAAATAATATTAACCAACGGTACATGCGGGCAAAACCAAATTGACTTAATAAGCGGGCGGGTAGATGTTGCATTCATGGTCTATCCAGAAATAAAACTAGAAAAATGCATTCATTATTCTTTAGTTGAGGAGGAGATCGTCCTTGTGAGCAGTAATGACGGTCCGGATCATTTTGATGAATATAAAAAAAATAACACCAACCATTTTTTCATTACAAATGAAGAAGGCTGTAGTTATCGGACAATGTTTGAAAGATATCTTTTAAAGCACGACATTCATAACTTTCAAACAATGGAGCTATGGAGTATAGAAGCAATTAAACAAATTGTTATGAGTGGACTTGGATTTTCTGTTTTGCCTTATATTACAGTTAAAGAAGAAGTAGAAAGCGGCAAGCTAAAAATCCTAAGTCATTCTGAAAAATTCGATCCCATTTATTCTCATATGCTCATAAAAAAGAAAAAGTGGTTGTCTCCAGCAGTAGAGGCTTTTGTTGAACTAGTCTTTAATTATGCAGAGTAGGTTCATGTCTTTTCCACTTTTCATATTTGGCTAAATGCAGTATACTTCACCATAAAGCAATCCTTCAATTGATGAAGGTATAGCCGTTAGAGCGGAATAATAGAAAAACGGGAGTGGGGACGAAACGATGAAATGTCTATCCATTGATTTAGATGGTACGTTATTGAATTCTCAGCATGAAATATCAGAAGAAAATATGAACGTTTTACAAGAGTTACAGGCCAAAGGGCATCAAATCATTTTAAACACAGGCCGGGCTTATGGTGATGTTGTGAGCGTCAAATCTGTCCAACATCTCGAATGTCCGATTTTTTGTGTGAACGGTTCTGTATTATACTCTGAAACAGGAGAGCTGTTGTACGAGGCGACAATCTCAATTGATACGTACAAAGAAATATTCGCTGCTTTAAAAGAAATGGGAGTAGGCATTCTTGTGTACACGAATTACGGCGGCTTTCCTTCGACACTGCCTCCCTTGCACCATAAAAGCAAAGAAGAGTTGGACACTCTTTTTCAAGAATACGATTACGATGGTATCTTAAAGAAAGACAATCTTAAAATCTATAAACTTATTGCTTTAGTGCATCATGATCAACTAGAGAAAGTTGAAGAAGTAAAAACAGCTTTAGCTGATCAAACAGACATTTCTATGGCTTCTTCTTTTTCGAATAACGTTGAAATCACTTCAAGCGAGGCGCATAAAGGAAAGGCTTTATTACGCTATCAACAAATGATGAACGTATCTTTTGAAGAAATTTTCGCATTTGGCGATGGAGGCAACGACCTTGCGCAATTTGAAGTGGCAACCACTTCTGTCGCAATGGGAAATGCCCCTTTGGCGATTCAGCAACAAGCCGATCTCATCACAAAGACAAATGATGAAGATGGTTTCGCCTACGCGGTGCGCCATCTGTTGAAATTGCTGGAAACAGAAGAGACTGTTTCTTTGATTGGATCATAAAAAGAACCCATGTACATCTGAATGATGGATGTGCATGGGTTCTTTCTTTGTACCTTAATAGTATCAAGAGGTTAAATCTTTCTGGTCGACATTCAATTCAATTAAATTCCCATCAGGGTCTGCACAAAAGATTTGGGCAAATCCGCTTTTGCTGTTCGGTTTTTCGAGAATTTCCACGTTGTTCTTTTTCAGCCATTTTAACGTTTCCGCGTAGTCTTCGACTCTGAGGGCAAAGTGTCCTTCACGGCTGCTTAAATGCTTGTCCGGCCGAATCGTTTGTGAACTTGGATATTCAATTAAATGCAGCTGCTGCTGACCGATTTCATACCACGCCCCCGGAAAATCGAAATCAGGCCGTGTGATTTCGGTAAGACATAAGATGTCCGTGTAAAAGCGTTTTGCCTGCTCCAAGTTTGTAACGGTGAGGCTGACATGATGAAGTTCTTTATACTTGATCAAAAGGCCATCTCCTTCCGTATAAAATATGTACGTATTCCGTTCACTATCATTTGCTCTTTTTATTCTTCATGATTTCCTCGTGGACAACAAAAGCAAGGTCCTCGTTGCCGAATAAGGATAACACTCCAAGCAGCATTTCATCTGGGATGTCTTCCGATTCATGTTTAGGAACCGTCAAATCAATCGCGTGCTGAAGTGCATGGTTCGCTCCTTGCTGCGGGTAGGCGCGCGTATATAGCTCGGCTGGGTCGAGATCGTGATTGACGCACCACTGGGCAAAGACAAGGATCATCATGTGCTCGTCCCGCTGATAGTTTTGAATAATCTGGTCCTGCATCTCTTTTGGATTCATCAAAATTCTCCTTTTGTTGAAAAGTATACCATTCAAATCATAACATGCTGTTATGTAAGAGGCCTAGTTTTAGAAATGATACCCTTTATTTTCAATTGGGGAATTACAATTCCATCACCATACTATATAATATTTGTATATTCAAATATTTGAATATACGTTAGTAATTCATTTGAAAAGAAGGGATATTTGTGAGCAAGTTAAGGGAACGATTTAACGGGTATACGACGCAGCATTTTCGTAAAGACCTGCTGTCAGGGCTCATTGTCGGCGTCATCGCTCTTCCTCTCGGCATGGCTTTTGCGATTGCATCGGGTGTCAAACCTGAGTATGGAATTTATACGACCGTCATTGCCGGCATCCTCATTTCTGTCTTTGGCGGTTCTAAGTTTCAAATTGGCGGTCCAACAGGAGCCTTTGTCCCCATTCTTTTAGGGATTGTCATGACTTATGGGTATGAGAATTTGCTGATTGCTGGCTTTTTGGCTGGAATCTTGTTAATTTTAATGGGAGTATTCAAACTCGGTTCTTTAATTAAATTTATTCCGCGCCCCGTGACGATCGGTTTTACTTCAGGCATTGCCGTCATTATTTTCACTGGACAAATCGCCAACTTTCTAGGAATCACCGGAATTGAAAAGCATGAAGGTTTTATCGCAAATCTTAACGAAATTGTTATCCACTTGGATACGATTAACTTTTATAGCATGATAACGGCGATTATTTGTTTTTTATTTATTTTACTTACAACAAAATATTTTCCGAAAATACCAGGTCCACTAATGGGGTTGATGATCTCAAGCATTATTGCCAGTCTATTATTCCCTGGCAAAGTAGCGACCATCGCTTCTACATTTGGTCAAATTCCTAATACAATGCCTCACTTTCACTTTCCTGAAATCACATTGGAAAAGATCCAATATTTACTTCGTCCAGCTTTGGTTATTGCTGTATTGGGGGGGATAGAATCGTTATTGTCGGCAGTTGTAGCGGATGGCATGACAGGAAGCAGGCATAACAGCAATCGCGAGTTGATAGGACAGGGGATTGCAAATATGGTAACTCCTTTGTTTGGCGGGATTGCAGCAACAGGGGCAATCGCAAGAACGGCGACCAATATTAAAAACGGCGCTGTTTCGCGGATGTCAGGAGTGATTCACGGAGTAGTGGTTTTGTTGGTGCTGTTGCTTTTTGCTCCTTATGCATCCCATATCCCTTTGGCCAGCATGGCACCTATTTTGATGGTAGTGGCCTGGAACATGAGTGAGCGAAAAGAATTCGCTCATGTTTTAATGACGAAAACAAGCGATTCGGTGATTCTAGTTGTTACATTTTTACTTACCGTTTTTACGAACTTAACGATAGCGGTAGAGGCAGGGTTATTATTGGCTGTTCTCCTGTTTGTCAAACGGATGAGTGATACGCTTACTGTCGTAAAAGCACTTCCTGATCCTTCAGACCAAAAAGTGCGCCCGTATATGGTGAGTGAAGGACGTGACTGTCCCCAAGTAAGCCTCTATACGATTGAAGGACCGCTTTTCTTTGGAGCGGCGCAGCTGTTCGAGAAATCGATTATGGACACCATCCATCATCGCCCAAATGTATTAATATTAAGAATGGGAAAAGTTCCATACATGGATATAACAGGAGAATCCAATTTAACAAGCATTGTTCGTCATTTTCAAAGACATGGCGGTACCATTGTCATTTCAGGTATTCAGCATCAACCGAAAGAGGTGATCCAACGAACAGGACTATACGACGAGATAGGAAGAGGACATTTCTTTGAACATACCGGGGAAGCGATTGATTTCGCCCTGCTAAATTTAGAGCAAAACAAATGCATTGGTTGTAAGCACTATGCTTTCCAAGAATGTACGTCGTTGTCTATCCCAAGCGGGGAGAACATAAAAGAAAAAGGTTTAGAAGATATCATTTTAGCGAAATCATAGAATGGAGAAAATGAATGAATTTAGAACTGCAACGATTTAAAGCCGATTTTTTCAAAGCGCTTGCCCATCCATTAAGAATCCGGATATTAGAGTTATTAGCTGAAGGAGATAAAAACGTGAACGAACTTCAAACCATCATTGGGGCTGAAGGCTCTTCCGTTTCACAGCAACTGAGTGTACTGCGTAATAAAAACATCGTCTTTGGCACAAAAGAAGGGAATCGTGTCGTGTATTCATTGAGGGATCCTATGATCATCGATTTACTAGCCATTGCCCGTCAAATCTTTAATAACCATCTTATTGATACCGTAAGTATGCTCGATAAATTAGGCGATGAATAAATCATTGCCGCTAAAACACAGAGGGGGATGAATTTCCCCCTCTGTGTTTTTTTGTAGAATTTCATTGATGTATACAAAAATGCCCGCTCCTAAAATTAATCCCTATTATTTTCTTCGCCATTAACTGCTTTATATAAGCCAATTAACTTATATAAAACGGGACTCCTACAATTTTTCATAATGTTTTTTGAAACTCCGTTAATTTAAAATTTGCCCAAATAGCCAAAAGTAAAAGGTTGTGACATACTAGCCATGGTTATTTATGCCACGACCTTACTGACATGAATGAAATGAAAAAAACAATCCATATGGAATAAAAAAGAAATTAAATGGAGATAATGGCCATTATCTTAAAAGTAAGAGGTGCGATGAATGAAGGAAGAACTCAACACTTTTTATCGAATTTTTACCACTACGAAGGATGCCATCGAAAAATTTATGAATATGCTGGATCCTGTCATTCAAAATGCCAAGGATGATCATGAACGTCTTTATTATCACCATATTTATGAAGAGGAAGAACAGAGGTTGTCGCGTCTCGCTGAACTTATTCCGCTTATTAGTAAATTTGAAAAAGAAAAAGAAGGGAATGTTTTTTCCCCGACCAATAATGAATTTAATCGCCTTTTACAAGAATTAAACCTTGAGAAATTCGGATTGCATAATTTTGTAGAACATTTGGATTTAGCACTATTTCAATTTACAGACGAGGAACGCAGCACCTTGTTAAACCAAATGAGGAATGATTCCTATCAAGATTATCAACAAGTGAAAAAAATGTTAAATGAAATCAATGAGCGATTTGACCATAACTATGTTGATCCGCATGCACATCATGATGAACACCATGATCATTTAGCTTCAGCCAATTCTGCACCCGTCATCAAATCGCCGCAAAAGAGAAAAGGGTTTACAGTTGGAAGTTTAAGATAAGCAAAGATGTAGGAGGAAGACAAAAACTATGAATAAATCTCAAATTTTCCCAGATTCACCATTAACAGATCAAGATTTCTTACAATTAGATCAAACCGTCATCGAGGCTGCCCGAAGACAGTTGGTTGGACGCCGTTTCATCGAATTGTACGGCCCGCTTGGAAGGGGAGTACAGAGTATTTTCAATGATATTTTCACGGAAAATTACGAAGCGAAAATGGATTTCCAAGGAGCATTTGATACAGACATCGAGGTTGGTAAACGGGTAAACTATACCATCCCATTACTTTACAAAGATTTTGTTCTATATTGGCGCGATTTGGAACAGGCAAAAGTGTTAGACATTCCTATCGATTTTTCTGCAGCGGCCAATGCTGCCCGTGATGTGGCCATATTAGAAGACCAGATGATTTTTCACGGATCAAAAGAATTTGATATCCCCGGGCTAATGAATGTCAAAGGCCGCTCAACACACTTGATCGGAAGTTGGTATGAATCAGGGAGCGCTTTTCAAGATGTAGTGGAAGCAAGAAACCAGTTGCTTGAAATGAATCATAATGGACCGTTTGCTCTTGTATTATCACCTGAATTATACTCACTGCTGCACCGCGTACATAAAGACACCAATGTTTTAGAAATTGAACATGTTCGTGAACTTGTGACGGACGGGGTGTTCCAATCCCCCGCTTTAAAAGGGAAGACGGGTGTTTTAGTTAATACAGGAAGAAATAATTTAGATCTTGCCGTTTCAGAAGACTTTGATACAGCGCACTTAGGAGAAGAAGGAATGAATCATCCGTTTCGTGTGTATGAAACCGTTGTTTTGCGAATCAAACGCCCTGCTGCCATTTGCACACTGGAAGATCCAAAAGATTAAGGAATGAATGTCGATGAATAAAAGAACATTAACAGTTGGATCTCTTATTCCAAAAAACTTAGTAGCTGATAAAGTTTTTAGGCCACATTCCTCTTATATGGAGGATATTAACCATACCGAGGGTCAAAAACTTAACAATAAGATTACTTTGTCTCAAAATGAAATGAGATTCGAAATCCAACCCGTGCAAGGGAATTTATTGGATATTGCTCTGGATCAAGGGCAAACATTACAGTACAAATGCCAAAAAGGAACTTGTGGAGTATGCACGGTTAAAGTGGCAGAGGGGGCTTCCTATTTGTCTCTCCCTAATGAAAAAGAGCAAAAAAAATTAAAGAGCGCATTAGATGTCGGATATCGATTAGCATGCCAGGCAGAAGTTCTTTAATAATGATAAAAAAACGAGGCTCCTTATGAGGGCCTCGTTTTCAATATTATGCAAATAAGCGTTCATTTAAATGAATGAGGTTTTCTTCAATAGGGAATGGAAGCGAAACGGCGCGTTTTTTAAGTTCGTTTATACTGATATCCCGAACAAGTTTTAGTGCTTCCTTTTTAAAAGAGTGCGTGACGAATCCATCATTGATTTCACATAACTTTCGCAAGTATTGAAGAGTATCCCGTAATAATAATTCTTTGACATGAATATTATTCAGCTGGCAAATCAGCTTATGCTGCAGTCCTTTTATCATAGCAATTTCATCCACATGTGTCATAATATTCGTTCCGCTTTCATCGATAAAACAAAGGGAAATATACTGACCTTTTGAGATGTCAATATTCGTAAACACCGGGTTATGGTAAAGTTCTCCAGATGATAAACGAATCATATCTGCTTCTGCCGCTCCGCCTATTTTACGGTGATTTGAAATCACCGTATGAATATCCTTCAGCCCATGTAACATGTTCAACAAATCATTTCCCTCCCCGATCAATATCCTATTTTGATATTATTGTATAGAAAATGATAATCATTGTCAATTGAAATTTGATAATTCTTTGATTATATCGAATTTTATAAATCGATATATATTATCTCGCTGTTAAAGAGTAAAATAAAAAAGGAGGTGTTAATTTATGGAACAAATTAGTAATCTCGCTTTATTTGTCATTCTTTTGTTTGTTTTCATACCCATCATCATTTCGATGAATCAAAAACTAGGAATGGGCAAGGATATATTATTTTCTTCAATAAGAGGGTTTTTTCAGCTATTATTATTAGGTTTTTTTATCTCTTTTTTATTTTCGCTAGAAAATATTTTTGTTGTATTTGGCTACATATTTCTCATGATGATTATTGCTTCTTTCAATGCATCGAAGAGAGGGATAAACCGGAAAAGATCTTTTTTTATTCTTTTAGGAGGGATTACATTATCCGTTATCATATGTATCAGTGTGTGGCTGCTCTTTGGTATCATTCCTTTAGAAGCACAGTATTTGATTCCGGTATGCGGAATGCTTATTGGAAATGCAATGATTGCCGGGGCAGTGGTTTTGGAAACAATGAAAAACGATGTTGAATTGGAAGAAGAATTTCTAAAAAACAGAGCGATCAAAATAGCGATGATTCCAACAGTGGATATGTTAAAAACAGTCGGGCTCATTCAAATACCGGGGACCATGACCGGCATGATTCTGGCTGGTGCAGATCCGTTTGGTTCAGTAAAGTATCAAATTTTTATTATTTTTACGTTATTAGTTGTATCATCCTTGGCAGCCATTATGGTGTGTTTATTGAACTATAAATATATTATTAAAGAAGTTCATACATCTAATGAATTGGTTAAGAAAACTGTTTAATCGTTTATCATTTTCCGAAAGAATCCCCCCGCTTCAACGAAATAAGCGGGGGATTTCAATGCTGCCAGGTGGAGGATGAATAAACTTGATTTTAAATCCTTCCTTTAAAATATTTTCTCAAAAACCTATTTACATTGACGTTGCGTAAAAGTGTATAGTGATGTTGTCAGGAGGTGAGATGATGGAATATACCGTGCAAAAACTAGGGAAGTTGGCGGGTATCAGTACCAGGACACTGCGGTATTACGATGAAATCGGACTTCTTAAACCGGCACGAGTGAATTCATCAGGTTATCGAATTTACGGTCAGGCAGAGATCGACAGGCTGCAGCAAATTCTTTTTTACAGAGAACTCGGTGTCAGTTTAGAAAACATTAAGAATATCGTAACGGCGCCCTCTTTTGACGCCACAAATGCACTGAGAGAACATCGTGAAAAACTTTTGGCAAAACGAGAACAATTGGATGTGCTCATTGCCAATCTCGATAAAACAATAGCTGTAAAGGAAGGGAGAAAGACAATGACAAATAAAGAGAAATTTGAAGGGTTTAAACGAAAAATCATTGAGGAAAACGAGGAGAAGTATGGAGAAGAAATCAGAGAAAAATATGGAAATGATACGGTTGAAAAATCCAATGCGAAGCTAATGAATATGACGCAAGAAGACTATGAAAAAGTGACAAGTCTCGAAAAGCAAATTAAGGAAACATTAGCACAGGCTTTGGAAACCGGTGACCCGACAAGTAACATTGCACAAAAAGCAGCGGATTTGCACAAGCAATGGCTTACATTTTACTGGGCTGAATACAGCAAGGAGGCCCATGCAGGTCTTGCGCAAATGTATGTAGACGACGAAAGGTTTACCGCATATTACGATGAGAAACAACCTGGAACCGCTGCCTTTTTAAGAGATGCCATCCATATTTATACAGGAATGAGAAAATAAATCATACACGCAATCCCTTATTTTTACGTTTTTATGAAGGGGACTTTCAGGAGGATGATTCAAAAAGCTTTTTCTCTTTGAATCATCCTCTTCTTTTAGTTAATTAATGTATAAATTAATCTAGTTCTTGATAATTTCACGTTCGTTTATAGGTTGAACGGGACGATGGTTATCAGGGAAAATTTGTTGGAACGCTTGAATTTGTTCTTTTGACATCTCCATTGGCTGTTCAAAAACAATCCATTTTACTTCTTCCGTACAAGGAGGCGTCGTTAACGAACCATTGTAATGGAAAGATGTTTGATTTTGAGGAAGTAGAGCTTGTAAATCAACCGGCTCTTTTATAGAAATATCTTTTTCTGTTTCTTCCTTCGGTAATGCCTCCCAAACCGAGGCCAGTTTTTCGCTTTCTTTTCCTTCTTTAATCATGACGCCGAGGACAGCAAGCTTCCCATTCGCATCTTGGTGTACAAGATGCAGTTCCATATCATAATGCTGGCCATTAAATTGATGCTCGCTCGGAGTATGAAAGTGAAATTGAGCGAGTTTGTATTCAGTTCCTTCCACGACAATGCTGTTCGTTGGTGTTGAGGCATTGGCTTGTACGGTATGCCCATTGTTGGCTAGTGAAAAAGGTGTCGGCTTATACTGAATTTGAATGTTTTCTAGTTTTTCACTTGCTTTCACTTGAGAGAATTCGATATTGATAGGGGATTGTTCACTTCCATTGACACAAGCTGAGTAGGAGCGATCCAATTCACCCCAATGTTCAGGACCGGTTTCCCCTGTGTAAGACCAATGGGCAGTATGTGTACCATTTGCCTCTATTGCTTGTTCTTCTTTAGGTGCTGCTGTTTCCTTCGTTTGTTGTGAACAAGCCCCTAATGAAAAACTTAAAGATACGGCTAAAAACGGATAAACAAGCTTCTTTTTCATTACTAGTCATTTTCTCCTTCCATTTTTTTCTTTATTTTTCACATAAAACACAATACTAAAAATTCGAAAAAATTACAAAGCATTCTTTACTAAAAAACGATCGTATTCGATAATTTAGTGAGAATATACTAGAGGTTCATCGGCAAAAAGAATGAATATGTGACAAATTCTTCATACTTAATAACTATATAGATCGATTTAGAAAATCCGACATGGCTAAAGAGCCGCCATACCAAATTTTCGAAGCCCCTGAGAGCAAATTCCAGTTGTCCGAGTCACCGGTTGTGATACCTCTCGATTGAATGAAGATGTGTCGAGCTATTAAGTGGAATATAAGCTAGATTAGAAATACGGTTTAACTTTGGAGGAATGATGGATATGTTGAAAATACGAAACGTAAAAATGAGTGATTTACCTGAACTTGTAGCCATTGAACATCGGTGTTTTACGAAAGAAGAAGCTGCAACGAAAGAAGCGTTTGAAAAACGCATTCAAATAATTCCGGATAGTTTTTTTGTGGCTGAAGAGGATGGTGTGATCATGGGGTTAGTCAATGGGCCGGTCATTGAAACAGCCTTTATTACAGATGACTTATTTAGTGATATAAAGGAAAATCCAGCGTCTGGCGGTCATCAGAGTGTTTTAGGATTAGCGGTGTCCCCTTATTTTCAAAGACAAGGTGTGGCATCGGCGTTACTTTCACATCTTGAAAAAAAGGCAAGAGAAAACAATCGTGAAACGATTACACTCACTTGTAAAGAGAATTTAATTGGCTTCTATGAAAACCATGGATATCTCAACAACGGCGTTTCAAGTTCTGCGCATGGTGGAGTCACTTGGTACAACATGAGTAAAACATTACATTCGATGTAATTAGAGACGTAAGATGATAAAAGAAATACAAAATGCCTATAAAATTGAGCGAATTTATAAAAAATAATGAAAATATAATTGACTAATATAAAAATATATAATAAGATAAGGAAAATTTAAAAGATTACGAAAACACAGTGATTGGGAGTATTAAGGAATATTTATTGTTTAGAGAGCTGTCGGTTGGTGAAAGACAGTCAATAAATTCCCCAACTCGCCCATGAGTGGTAAGGCTGATATGTAGGTCTTAACGGTTGACGACCGTCATCAAGTCATAAAGCGGGTTCGTTAAGTGTGATTAAACGAATCAAAAAGAGTGGTACCACGCAGGTAAAGCCTGTCGTCTCTTATGAGATGACGGGCTTTTTTATTTTAAATAAAATCAGTATGATCTATGAAAGGATGGTTATCAAATGAAAAATGTTAAAAAGTATTCTAGAGGTTATTTTATGCCCCCGGTCACAAGCTTGAAGTGGACACAAAAAGAGTATATTACTGAAGCTCCTATGTGGTGCAGTGTAGATCTTCGAGACGGAAATCAGGCTTTGGTCGTCCCGATGAGCCTGGAGGAAAAGTTGGAGTATTTTCAACTGCTTTTGAAAGTAGGATTTAAGGAAATTGAAGTTGGTTTTCCCGCTGCATCTGAAACAGAATATGCTTTTTTGCGTACGTTAATCGAACAAGATTTAATTCCTGATGATGTGACCATTCAAGTGTTAACACAATCAAGGGAACATATTATCGAAAAAACGTTTGAATCGCTTAAAGGTGCGAAAAAAGCGGTGGTGCATCTGTATAATTCAACATCGGTGGCACAACGTGAGCAAGTATTCAAAAAATCCAAAGAAGAAATTATTGACATAGCGGTGACCGGTGCAAAATTACTTAAGAAATATGCTGCTGAAACGGAGGGGAACTTCCAATTCCAATATTCTCCTGAAAGCTTTACCGGTACAGAACCGGACTTTTCACTTGAGATATGTAACGCGGTGCTCGAGATATGGCAGCCTACAGCGGATAATAAAGTCATCATAAACTTGCCAGCTACTGTTTCGATGTCGATGCCGCACGTTTATGCGAGTCAGATTGAGTATATGAGTGATCATTTGAACTACAGAGAGAATGTCATCTTGTCACTGCATCCTCACAATGACAGAGGAAGCGGCGTTGCAGATGCAGAGTTGGGAATGCTTGCCGGAGCGCAAAGAGTTGAAGGAACACTGTTTGGAAACGGAGAAAGAACAGGAAATGTGGACATTGTTACGCTGGCATTGAACATGTTTTCTCACGGTGTAGATCCTGGGCTTCATTTTGAAAATCTTCCGGAAATTGTTGCTGTATACGAGCGCATGACAAGAATGAAAGTAAATGAAAGACAGCCATATGCCGGAAAGCTTGTATTTGCTGCCTTTTCAGGTTCCCACCAAGATGCGATTGCCAAGGGTATGAAATGGAGAGAAGAAAAGGATGTTGAGCAGTGGACGGTTCCTTATTTATTGATTGATCCGCAGGATATTGGCAGAGAGTATGAAGCAGATGTCATCCGTATTAACAGCCAATCCGGAAAAGGAGGAATCAGTTATGTGCTTGAACAGCAGTACGGACTCGAGTTTCCTCCTCAAATGCGAGAGAGCTTCGGATATGCGGTTAAAAATGTATCGGATCACTTGCATAAGGAGCTTATGCCAAATGAAATATATGATATTTTCATGAAAGATTATGTGAATATTAAAACTCCGGTTGAATTTATCAATTACAGATCGACTCAAAATGATGATTACCGAACTGTCGTCTCCATTCGAATTAATGAAGAGATGCAAGAAATTACAGGAGAAGGAAACGGAAGACTGGATGCCGTCAGCAACGCTCTTCAAAGTAAGTTTGGCATCACTTATAAAGATTTGGTGTATAAGCAGCATGCCTTAGAAACAGGATCGAAATCAAATGCTGTATCGTACATTGGTTTAACCGCTCACGATGATACGGTTTATTGGGGCTGCGGGATTGACTCGGACATTACAACTTCTTCTGTAAAAGCATTGTTTAGTGCCATGAACAAAATGATCGTCAGTTTACAGCTTCCGATTGACAAAGAGTATTCTTTAATAAAGAAATAAACGGCAAAGTGTATGAAGCTAAGAATAGTTGATTCTAGGTCAAAAAATATTCATCGGTTTATCACAAATTCTCTGTATTCAAAAAAGGTCGGATATGTTTGGATATCCGACCTTTTTGATGACTGTTAAAGAACACGCATCTTTTAGGATGACTGAGAAGAAGTCCTTATTTTTCGCATGAACATATACATTAGAAACAGCAAGGGAATATAGACATAGTTCAAATAAAAAGTGAATGTTCCATTCCAATTTCTCAGCAAATCAAACTCTTGACTATCATCTATAAAATGAGAAAGCACTACAATAAGAATCATAAAGAAAATGAGCGGATATTTTTGTTTCACCGTAAAGATATCTTTTACTAAGCGGCTTGCGCACCATAAATACTGAATCACGCTTGGTATAATGACGAGAACCCACGAAGAAACAATGACAATTTCAAAACGCTGTATGGTACTAAACTCAAGATTGGAGGCCATCGTTAAAAATGGCCAAATGAGCGTAGACAATTGCTTTTCGCTGTAAAAGAGAAAGCACATGAATGCGGCAAACAAATATAAGAAAGCTGTAACGGCATTTCCTAGATAAGCATAACTTTTCGATTTTTGCCCTTCTTTAATAAATGGATAATAAACTAACACGGTTTCAAAGCCGCTGAAGTTCAATGACATAGATTTTGAAACACTCCAAAACTCTGAAATAGTATGGGAAGGAAGAAAAGAAAGATTTCCAAATTGAGCATAGCTCAGTGTATAAAACACTGGAATAATAATGAGAAAAGTAAAAATCACTTTAAAAAAACACATTCCCACCATGACATGAAAACCACCTGCAATGGTGTAATAAAGGAGCACCAAAATGATTAAGGTTGGAAGCCATGTTGGAAGGGATGGAAAAAGCCATACTTGCATGATTGTCACATAATCACGTAAAACAATTAAACCTACCCATACAAACTGAATGATAAATAAAAACGTAAATAACCTTCCTAGCCATTTCCCAAACACGAATAGGTGTATTTGAAGGATATCCTGATGTTCATACTTCAACATACGAAAAATAAAAAAAAGGCAAATATGAGCCATCAAACTAGCTACGATTACACCTATCCAACTATCATAACCCGCTTCCTTTACAATCATCCGTTGAAAAGTTAATATTCCAACCCCAATTTGAGCGGAATGAATGATGAAAAATAAAAAGAAAGAGTTCACTTGAAAGCTTGGTCTAATTTGATTTGGCATCTCCTCTTAAAATCCCCTTTGAGTTCGGCTGTAATTTTCCATATCATGCAATCATTATTATTCTTTGAATGGCGAGAGGTTATACCTGAGTCATTATTGGTGCAATGTATAAATCCCCTGCCTAAAAAAACAGAATTCCTAATGTGAGGAATTCTGTTTTTTTAGCAGTTTAAGTAAGAATTTACACAAACCTATTACTGTTCCGCTTAAACCTTTCTTGATATCTCACATATCATTTGAATAAGAAAAGGGAAAGAGGATGAAAATATATTTTTAATGAAGGGACGATACTTTGCAGATTTCATATACAAAGGAATGAGAGAATGGTTATTCCAGAAGAAGCTGCCAAGAAAATAGATGATATCTATAAGATATTAGCTTTGGCTGATAAAAAAGATCATAAAATTTGGTTTGACTATGTATTTCTATCCTGGCCATGGTGGCTTGGGGTTATGCTTACGATGGTTCCTTGGGCTTTTTGGTGGAAATTTAGAAAAAAAGAGAGCACAAGTCGATTATTGTACGGAGCATTTTTTATCATAATAATCTCGATGTTTCTAGATTCTTTTGGAACGGAATTGGGCTTTTGGGATTATAGATATGAACCTATTCCATTTTTGCCATCTTTTTTACCTTGGGATTTAAGTCTTCTCCCAGTGTCTTTTCTTGTTCTCGTGCAAATAAAACCCAATCTTTCTCCCATTTCAAAAGCCATCTTCTATTCCACTTTTAGCACACTTATAGGAGAACCTTTTTTTGAATGGTTAGGGTTTTATAAAGTAATAAACTGGAATCCCTTTTTTTCATTACCTATTCATTTTTTAATATTTCTAATTGGCTACTCCCTTGTTACAAGCGAGAACTTTGAGAAGCTAAACAAAAAATGAAGTATTCATAAGTAAGGCAGCGTTCATGTTTTGCGGTAAAGATTGTAGCCCAGGACGTGAATCGAACAAAATTAAGCTTTATTCGACTGGAGATGTGTATTTTATGCATTTCCCAAAATGAAAAAATTAAAGATTGAAATTTGTTTGGGGGTCCAAGTCTTTTTGCGACTAAACAGGGGAAAATTTACAAAGAATAAGGCCATTACTATGAAAAATGGAGATGTATTATATGTCAAATACAGATCAAATGCCTCGGGAAGAAGGAATAGGTTCTACCTTAAATCTTATGGAAGAAGGATACAAGTACATTTTGAACAGACGTCACCGTTTTAATTCTGATATTTTCGAGACTCGTTTGCTTGGAAAGAAAGCAATCTGCATGGGAGGAAAGGAAGCTGCGGAAGTTTTTTATGACACTGAGAAATTCAAAAGGAAAGGTGCAGCACCAAACCGGATTGTGCAAACATTATTTGGCAAGAATGGTGTTCAGGCGTTAGATGGACAGGCCCATAGACATCGCAAGGAAATGTTCATGTCGATTATGTCTCCTGACGAAATTGAAAAGCTAACCGACATTACAAAAAAACAGTGGGAGATAGCAGTGGGTAAATGGGAACAGATGGATAAGGTTATTCTTTATGAAGAAGCGAAGGAAATTATGTGCAGGACAGCCTGCCAGTGGGCAGGTGTACCGGTACAAGAAAACGAAGTTAAGAGGCTGACAAAAAATTTGGGGGCGATGTTCGAGTCGGCAGCTACAGTTGGCCTAAATCATTGGCTAGGAAGACATGCACGGAATTACGAAGAAATATGGATTGAAGAACTTATTGAAAGGGTTCGTAAAGGGAAAGTGAATCCCCCTGATAATACCATATTACACAGATTTGCCTGGTATCGCGATTTGGAAGGGAATCTTCTCGATATCGAGACCGCTGCTGTAGAAGTGATCAATATTTTGAGACCGATTGTAGCGATTGCTATATTCATCAATTTCATTGCGCTGGCAGTGCACCATTATCCGGAAGAAAGGGAGAAACTTAAATCTGGCGATGAAAAGTATGCTCAGATGTTTGTACAGGAAGTTCGCCGTTTTTATCCATTTTTTCCGTTTGTCGTGGCGCTGGTAAAAAAAGATTTCACCTGGAAAGGCTATAAATTTGAAGAAGGAACGTTAACCTTGCTGGATCTTTATGGCACAAATCATGACCCTAAAATTTGGAAAGCTCCTGGTTTGTTCATTCCTGAACGGTTTGCAAAATGGGAAGGAAGCCCTTTTAGCTTCATTCCACATGGGGGTGGTGATTACTTTATGGGACATCGTTGTGCTGGGGAGTTGGTCACCATTGAAGTCATGAAAGTGAGTCTTGATTATCTAGCGAATCGAATGGATTATGAAGTTCCTGACCAGGATTTAAGTTTCAGCATGATTAGCATGCCAAGTATTCCCCATAGTAAAGTAGTAATCAAAAATGTTAAACAGAGGATATAATTTATTTCTACTCAATGATTGTGAGTAATTAGCTTATAAAATGAGTGCTAAAGTTCAATAAGTGAGAAACGGCTTCAACACGGCATTTGCTCTTCAACAATCGGGCGCCTTTCTTTGTGCGAAATGTTCCTGGCTCAAATGAAATGTGGTCACACATTTTCGGTAAAGGTCAGGCAGTTTTAGATTTCTAAAACTGAAGGGTTATGTCGAGGAGTCGAATGAGGAGGTAACGCTCTGAAAGGCTTCCCCTGCGTCGAATAGCACGCTAATCAGTAAGGAAAGGCGTGTTATAAGCTCGACTAATAGGCATGAGAATTTACCGTAACAGTCTGGCTGACGAAAGCCTACCCGATGGGGTGGTGTAAATCATGGTGCTTGGGTTGAACAGATAGGGTGAGAATGCAATGTAAATACAATAAGATACGGTATTGCTGACGAACTTCTGAATGTACGGGTCTAGACGCGCATTATATAGAAATGTATTTACTACTAAATGTAGGGTTAGCTGTGGATGAGTAAGAATGAAGAATATGAAAATCTATCTTGTGTTACAGGCACATGCAAGGCTAACAGGCTCATAGGAAGCACCTAAGTTTGTTCCATAATAGATGTAACTCAACGTTGTAAGCTGATAACGTGGAGAGCTTACTCTCGGTGAAGCGTTGGAAAGGAAAATAGTCGTGAGAATAGCGATTGTATAACTTTTCTTCATATCAGTGAAAGTGGTGGCACAGTACCAATGAAATGTCTAATCCACATGGAGGGATAGCCACTAGACTAATGAAGAATCAGTTAATCATGTAAGGCAAGTCTTTATCGGTTAATAAGGTTCTCGTAAGACTAAAAGAGGTTTACCTCCCACGGGAGGCACCGACTTATTGAAACGAAAGAGTTGAGACACATAAAGTGTTGATGATTAAATTGAATTGGATTAGTTGGAACGCCGTATGAGGTGAAAGTCTCATGTACGGTGTGAACAGGGGGAAAAGGGAGCGATAACTTCAAACCCTTACCTATCTGTATAGTAATAAGGTGTCCTTTTGTATTGGGCCATCTAATGAAAGAAATACTATTAACCTTTGACTTTTTCTAAAAAAAAGTATATAATGAGCACTGTACTTTTACACTTAAGGAGGATTATTAAAAAATGACACATTCTATGAGACTACGTTTCCCAACTTTGAACCAGTAATTGAATATGGTCAAAGGCTCTGTTTGTGTATGCAGAGTAAACGGGATTAGTCTGTCCTTTTTTAATAATCTTCATTTCAAATATAAACATGAAATGTGAAGAAAGGCGGATCGTGTTGCCTTTCTTTATTTTTGTGTAATTCCCCTTTTTTATTTTAGCAAAAGGGGTTATTTGGAGACAGCACTACTAGCTTAGCTCTATTCAAAAAGGATGGGGTGTATTCCCTTTACTCTGAATCACAGACATATTGTCTGTGATTTTTTATTTTCTTTTTAAAATGATTGGAGGCATTTTATATGATGATGTTACTTTTCTATTAATACGAGCTTTCGTTTTCAGCTCGTATCGGTGAAGAATCGATACGTAAAAATTTTAGGAGGTATCGATTATAATGGAAAATAAAAATTGGAAACGTAAATTTATTGCAATATATACAGGGCAGTTCTTTTCATTACTAAGTAGTGCGGCTGTTCAATTTAGTATTATTTGGTGGTTAACAGAAACAACAGGTTCTCCACTTGTATTAACACTGGCAGGGTTGGCTGGATTTTTGCCGCAAGCATTGGTTGGACCATTGGCTGGAACATTGACAGATCGTTACTCTCGTAAAATGATGATGATTCTGGCAGATATGACTGTTGCGCTAGGGAGTTTACTCTTATTTACATCGATGTATTTTAGTGAGCCAAGTATTACCCTAGTCGTACTCGTTTTAGTCGTCCGTTCACTTGCAACTGCTTTTCATATGCCGGCAATGCAAGCTACTGTACCATTGCTTGCACCTGAAGAGCACCTTACAAAGGTTGCGGGTTGGGGACAGACGGTAAGTTCAGTGTCAAATATTGCAGGACCAGCAGTAGGTATGTCATTACTTGCCGTTAGTTCGCTTGAATGGGTGTTATTGCTAGATGTTTTAGGTGCTGTTATAGCCAGCAGCGTTTTATTATTTATTCGCATTCCAAGAGTACCAAGAACAGAAGAAAAGGGTTCTAGCAGCTTTATGGTTGAAATGAAAGAGGGATATGACGCTCTTGTGAAGCATCCCGCCTTGTTGAAGTTAACAATCATCATGACCGTTGTAGCTCTTCTTTACATTCCTCTGGGCACGTACTTTCCACTTATGACACGTAATCATTTTGAAAAAGGTGTCGTAGAAGCAGGAATAGTCGAGATCGCCTTTGCCGTTGGCTTAATAGCAGGAGGTTCAATACTAGGTGTACTAGGAGATCGTTTTGATAAAGTCAAAACTCTTGTCTCAGGGATGATGTTGATGGGCGTTGCATTATTCATTTCTGGTATGCTCTCATCGTCATTTTTCTATATCTTTATGGTGCTGAGTGGTTTAGTGGGTTTATCCGGTCCATTGTTTTCAGCGCCATTCTATGCCTATATCCAAACAGAAATCGAACCACACTTACTGGGGAGAGTATTTAGTTTGGTTACAAGTCTATCGTTACTAGCGACACCTATTGGGTACGCGCTGGCTGGAGTATTGATTGAATTAGCGAGTGTAGCCGCACTATTTTCTATAACAGGTGTTTTAATTATTCTAAATGCAGTTGCGGCAATGAAGACGAAGTAGGAGGGGAAAGCCGTGCAATTCTTATTATTTTATTAATACGAGCTTGAATTAGAAGCTCGTATCGATTCTAGCTATCGATACGAAATCATAACATTTCGGGAGGTAGCAAAGATGGAACAAATTTGTTTTGAATTAGAAAATGTCGAAGTGACCTATTTAGATAAAGAGGTATTAAAGATTGAACGATTAGCTGTCCATCAATTTGACCGCATCGGTATCGTCGGAAAAAATGGAGCAGGGAAAAGTACGTTATTAAAGTTGCTTGCAGGTATTGTTCAACCATCAAGTGGGAAAGCGAATCGTCACGTAGAATGTGGTTATTTTGAGCAAGTTGAAGCTCCAACAGCCGCAGAAGCTGATCCAGCGTTACTCGGAAAATTAAATGTTCCACAAAATTCTGATCAGCTAAGTGGCGGGGAGCAAACAAGGCTGAAGCTTGCACAAATGTTTACTCATTATTACGAAGCGTTACTAATCGATGAGCCGACAACACACTTGGATCAAGATGGCATTTCGTTTTTACTTGATGAACTTATGTTTTACTATGGAGCGCTTATATTAATTAGTCATGACCGTGCTGTACTAGACAAACTCGTCACAACGATTTGGGAAGTACATGAAGGCAAGGTAAACGTCTATTCAGGAAATTATAGCGAATACATGGCTCAAAAGCAGTTAGAACGTGAACAACAGAGTCAAGCTCATGACCAATTCATAAAAGAAAAGAGTCGACTTGAAAAAGCTGCGCAAGAAAAAATAAAAAAGGCTGAAAAAATCGCTCAAGCTGGAAGTATGTCAAAAAAAGAATCAAAGTCAAAAGCGAACCGTATGTTTGAGTCGAAATCTAAAGGCACGAGTCAAAAAGCAGTGCATCGCGCAGCAAAAGCGATTGAACAGCGAATGAAGAAATTGCACGAAGTCGAAGCTGTACAAGAGGAAAGGCAAATCGTGTTCCGTCAGTCGAAGGCAGTGGAATTGCATAATAAGTTCCCGATTATGGCAGACAGACTAACCCTTCAAGTGAAGGATAAAATATTGTTGGATGAAGTGAGTTTCCAGCTGCCACTTGGCAAAAAAATAGCGATTACCGGTGCAAATGGTAGTGGTAAAAGTACATTGCTTTACCATATAGCGAATCATGGTGCTGAATTAACCATTTCACCCAAAGCAAAAATGGGTTACTTCCGTCAAATGAGCTATCAATTTACGAGTGATGAAACGGTACTGCAATTTGTGAAAAATCGCTCAGAATACGATGAAGGATTTTTACGAAGCGTTTTACACTCGATGCAGTTTGTCGGTACAGATATACTAAAAAGTGTAAAGTCATTAAGTGGTGGAGAAGCTATTCGCCTCCAACTTTGTCAGCTGTTCTTAGGGGAATATAACATTTTATTGTTAGACGAACCGACCAATTTTTTAGATATCCATGCCATTGAAGCATTAGAACGTTTTATAGCTGTATATGAAGGAACTATCATATTTGTATCGCATGACCAATCGTTCATTAAAAATATTGCAGACGTAAAGTATAACATTCTGGAGAAAAAATTGATTCGAGAGTGATTTCAAATTAATACTAGGATAAGCCGCCAAGATATTCTCAGTAACTTATCCTTCCATCTGTCTGTTTTAATTTTTGCGTTTTCAGTCACCCTTAGTTATTAAGGATAATCAAAAAATGTATACACTTGAAAATGGTCAAAAAGCCATTTATATGGTTGACCGACTTTTTAATTTTTTAGTTTTTGAAAACCTTATCCAGTTCCATATTCTTCTTAAAATTAACAGTGGATTAAAAAAGAAGCTTGTACGCATTTACCGATAGGGCTTTAATCGCTAAAAACAGAAATAATAGTCAATTAAATTTCCAAAAGAAAAAGGGGCAGGTATACAAAACTTGCTCCTTTTGATTTTTAAAGTGGACTTTGGCTTTGTAAAAACCACTGCGATAATCGCTGTCGAATCAAGCATCGCTGGCAACATGCGAGCTACCTACAATGATCAAGTAGTGAGTATGGTTAACATCTCTAGTGCGGCTGGTGTTGCCAGGTGGACATCGAACAGGTACTATCCCAGATTAATTTGTATAGGAATGTTCTACTATGTAAGCTGTTTCAGATAAAAAGTATGTAAGACAAGGTGACAGTTGTAACTCCCAAGCTACCGAATGGCTTTATAATTGTAGAATCATCTGCATGTATGGATCCGGTGAAGAATGATGAACAGAAATCTGCAAAAAACGGATTGAAGACAGAGTGTGGATGCTAAAAGGATACATGCTGCAGGAACAACTTTATTAGAAAAGGGGAGTCATGAAGTATGTTTACTACAGTTGTAGAAGAAAGTCTTACTTATGGACAGGCCATTGATAAATGTATCCATGAGGGAAAGAAAATCTCTCGTTCTATATGGGGAGGATATTGGTTTTATGAGGAAAATCCATCGTTCGCCAAGCCTAAAGAGGATGGCTATGTTAGAGCGTGGGAAATGAAAGGTGTCATCGTCGCAGTATCCAAGAGTATGGATGGCCTTATTCCTGCCACTCCTTTTTTAGAAGATATGTTAGCTACTGATTGGCGTGTAGTTGAATGAAATACTCCTTATCTAGGTTACGTCTTTACCGTAAATGTAAAGGCGGTTTTTGGTGTTTTTAATTATTAAAAGCAGTATGTAACGAACGGTGTTTTTACTGAAATCGGGTTAACCCCCTAATTTTGGACACATACTACTCTTAGCTCATTATTTCATAGAATTGCTCTTTATTTTAGGTGAGGCAAGAAACTCATCCTGCCTCATACTCTCACTTCTTTAATCGTTAGCTCTTCTGTTTGGTTTCGTTGATAAAATTCATTTGGTGCTAAATCTAAAATACTCGAATGGATTCTTCGATTATTGTAGAAATCCATGTATTCAGCCACCTCATGATACGCATCTGCGTAGGAATGAAAAGCGAACCGCCTCAAACATTCATACTCTAGTAATCGGTGAAACGACTCGATATGGGCATTCATATTCGGTGTTCTCGGCGGAATGCGTTCATGTTCGATGTGGAACGTTTCACAGGCTTTCTGAAATGCCAGAGAAATAAATTGTGGGCCATTATCCGTTCGGATGACTGGCTTTGTTTCCCTTTCAAATTGCTGACGTTTAAACAAGGCACGCTGCACGAGTTGGCCAGCATCGTATCCGGTACAATGTAAACCGATATGATAATCAATGATGGAACGGTCATATACATCAATGAGCGACAGAATAAAGAAGAAACGCTCTTCGCCTTCGATGTAGCCGTATTTAATATCTGCTTCCCACAGCTGATTCGATTCAGTGATGATCCGGTTCCTTGCTAATTTTCTTGGATAGTGGAACTTCACTTCTCGCTGTGGCTGTAGGATATCGAGCTCCTTACATAACCGGTACACTTTCTTTTTGTTAATCTGTAGCGCATACTCGCTTCGAAGACGGAGGCACAACTTTCGATAGCCATAGACACCGGCTTCGCCTGAGATGAGTTCCATCAGCCATTCCTGTATTTGTTCATCCGGTATCTTCTTGCCGTTCTTAGTGAGTGAATAGCCCGGAATCGGCCGGCCCTCACTTACTGACTTCTCCTCTTTCTTATGTTGATAATAATACGTAGAAGGAGAAATCTCTAAAATCTTCAGGACTTTGCGGACGGCATACCCTTTCGCAATCCACTCATTCGCTACTTCAAGCGTTTCAGTAAGTGAGGGTTCTTCTTTTTTAGTACGTCACGGAGAATGGCGATTTCTAAATCCTTTTCGCCTAACAGCTTTTTAAGCTGGTCATTCTCATCCTCCAACTGTTTGATCTCTAAGGGAGAAACGATTTCTTGGACGGAATAATCTAGATTGCCTTGTTCCTGAAAAGCTTTTACCCATTTATTTACGAGATTGGGACTGAGTTCATGACGTCTCGCGACCAAAGCTTTATTGCCAGTTTCAATGGCTTCTTGTACCACCTGTTGTTTAAATTCAGCAGAATGTTTTCGTCTTTGCATCAAAAAATCCCCCTTATTTTGGCTACCTCAAGTATAAAACTACTCTTAGCAGGTGTCCAAATTCATTAGGGGGCTAAATAGAAATAAGCTCGAACCAAACAGAACTTCATGATATTTATATCTCTAACACGAGGTATTTTTTGAATGATTCCTTATTAGAAGAATAAACTTATTGGGGGGGATTTTGACAGGGGGTGAAAGAACATGCTGCTATCTAATGTGATTCGTTGGCTTGGGTTGTGTGCTGTATTGGGGGGAATATGCAGGGCCATAATGACCCCGTTAGAGTTAATATGGGGAGTGGACAATACAGTCGCTCTTCTTATCGGTGGAATAACAGGGTCTATTTTTATCATTCTTGGCACGGTCGGAATTTATCTTTATCAAGCGGAAAAAACCGGTATACTAGGTTTTGTCGGATTTCTGATGACTTGTTTAGGGAATGTGATTGTATGTAGTATGGTATCGGTTTCTCTTTTTGTCAACACTGCCTTAATCCAGCCACAACTATTAGAGCAAGACTTACCAGGACCTATAGGCTTTATCCGAATGGTTATGATGATCGGTATGAGTCTCGGTTATATTCTATTAGGCTATGTTACACTGCAAGCTAAAATGCTACCAAGTTGGGCCGGGGGATTGATGATTCTCTTTGTTATCTTACCTTTTATATCATTCTTAGGCGATTATCTTGCAGCAGTCTGGGGCCTTATCTACATTGGACTCGGGTGGTCGGTTTGGTCCAAACCTAATGTAAGTGAAAGTACGGCTTAAAGATATTACTCTATCGGAAAATTTAAAAAAAGCTAAAAGTCTATATGACCTTTAGCTTTTTAAAAGTGCACCTTGGGGTAGGTGTGGGAGTGATTTCTCTATATTACTTTATGCATCATGTCAGGAAAAATTCAAAAAATGGTTATAAATACCAATTTTTATAAATAAGAACAAATAATGTCCTTACACGATTGTCGGGCTTATTCTCAGTCATTTCAAGCCGCTTTAACGATTCGCTTATCACTTTATAATTCGATTGCCAATTTGATTGAGCTTTTTGTAGAAATATATCAACAGGCAGGGGCGAATATTGAGCGCTATCATCTATTTCTTCCTTCAAAACAATTCCCTTTTCAACCAGATTGTTTAATACATCATAAATTCGTGCACGTGGAATCCCGAGTCCTTACTAACCTGGTAGGCCGTAACCACTCCTTGTTTAACGAGAGAAACATACGATTTAGCTTCGTATTCATTAAACCCCAGTTTTTTTAGCTATTGCACCAAATTCTCCACTTTTCTTCCGCCCCAAATCAACTATCCTTATCATACCAAACTTGTCATGACTATTTACAATCATAAATATTTTAGACGCCATTTCAGTAGTGACTAAGAAAGAGGTTAATTAGATGTTAGTTGATTTAGATCCGTCGTTATTAATTAATTTAATTGTTTTTGGCTTTTTAGCAGCATTTATCGATTCAGTTGTCGGCGGCGGCGGGCTAATTGCATTGCCGGCCTTGCTATTTACAGGTCTGACACCAGCGGCAGCTGTTGCAACCAATAAATTAGCAGGGACAATAGGCTCTTTAACAAGCACCATAATCTTTTATCGTTCAGGCAAGCTTGATCTAACATCTGTTTATAAGTTGTTTCCACTTGTCTTTGTTGGCTCGATGATTGGTGCTTGGACCGTCCATTTAATGAATCCTGAAGTGTTGAAGCCCTTAATGCTTGTCATGCTCGCAGCTGTCGCCATTTATACCATTTTCAAGAAAGATTGGGGCAGTAGTTCAACCTATAAAAAATTATCAATCCGCCATTATATTATTTTTATGATTCTAATTTTTGCGATTGGTTTCTATGATGGATTTCTAGGTCCCGGCACAGGTTCATTTTTAATGTTTGCCTTTTTAATGATTGGATTTGATTTCTTAAAGGCGGCAGGGAATGCGAAGTTTTTAAACTTTGGCAGTAATATTGCTGCACTTCTTATGTTCATGTATTTAGGGCAAATCCATTATGCCTATGGTTTGCCTATGGGACTTGCCCAAATCGCTGGTGCCATTTGCGGCTCAAAATTTGCAATTAAACAAGGAAGCAGCTATGTCCGTGTACTGTTCATCGCAGTCACCTTTTTATTGCTAGCAAAAAACACATACGATTATCTCCATTAAAAAATACGAATCATATCTATGTTTTAAAAAAACTGTTCACATTTCTGGGAGCATGGTGAAGAAGGAAACAGGTAAAATAGCATGCACCAGAGAAAGTACCTCAGTATTTACCGGTTTTATTAAATTACTAATGGCATCATCACATTTGTTTGGCGGATGAAAGGCACAACAGTCACCAATCGTTGGGCATAACGAAAGGCTGCTTATAGAGCAGAGACAACCTTTATTTCAAAGATTTGCAGACGGACAATACTAAAAGGGAAGGACTGGTAAGCATGAATGTCTTAACAGCAAATTCAATGGAAGTATTGTTCCAATCGAAGAAACGATTTATATGGATCACGAAGGGCACTCTTGTGAGGAACAGGTATATTCCACGTAAGAACCGAACATAAGCGGTGCCATATCTACCCATGTAAGTTTACTTTTAAATAGAAATAACAGGAAAGGCTCATACCACGTCGGTGTGGGCTTTTCCTATGGGACTAAGCGTAGTGCTGCTTCTCCGTTCTGCAATCATATTTTTATAATGCAAATGAAATGCGTCTCTTCCTATAAAATCCCATACATGAACACTATGTACTTTATATTTTTCATTGTGGGATAAAAATGCTAAAATTCATTTGACTTTTCTGAATATTCACCCTAAAATTAGACTAACTACCGGTAGTTAATATAGGTTTGTTCGAAAACATGATGAATACATGATTGATTTATGAAGATAGTGTTCATGGTTCAAACTATTATTACGAATTAAGATTAGGAGCTGATTGAAATGAAATATCCTCTTTCACCTGATGTAAAGCCTGAATTTTGTACGACAGGTACGTTTATGAGATTGCCTTCTGAACATAGTGATGCAAAACTGGCCATCTTGGGAATGCCTTTTGATACAGCCGCCTCTTTCCGTGTGGGCGCTAGATTTGCACCACAGGCCATTCGACAAGCATCTATGACCTTGTTCCCTTATCATCCCATTCATGGAGTATATCCATTTGATGAGACGAATGCGATAGACATTGGTGACATTCCTGTCATTCCTCATAATATTCATCGCAGTTATGACTTGATGGAAGAGTCGGTGTTTAAGCTTATGAAAAACGGGATGATCCCCATTGGGCTGGGGGGAGATCATTCTGTAACCTTGGCGAGCTTGCGTGCAGCCGCAAAGGTATATGGCCCTATAGCCATGATTCATTTCGACTCCCACACAGACACATGGGATACATATTATGACGAGAAGTACTGGCATGGTTCACCTTTTATTCGTGCGCATGAAGAAGGGCTCTTGCAACCGGAAAAGGTCTTTCAAATTGGGATTCGCGGTACGTTAAATCATCCTGGAGACCTACAGGCAAGCTATGATCTAGGTTATAATGTGATTTCGACTCCTGAAGTTCGTCGTCGTGGTTTTAAGGACGTTCTCCAGCAAGTAAGAGAGACGATTGGCAGCACCCCATGCTTTTTAACCTTTGATATCGATTTTGTGGATCCTTCATGTGCGCCGGGAACCGGTACGCTCGAGGTAGGGGGTTTTAGTAGTCTTGAAACGCTGGAAATGGTCCGCTCCTTGACAGGATTCAATTATATCGGGTTTGATTTGGTAGAGGTATTGCCTCCATATGATCCTACCCAGATTACTTCACTCTTGGCGGCAACACTAGTACACGAGTTTGCCAGTCTTGCTGCATTAAAAATTAAAGGGGAAAAAGGCAAATAATTAAATCTAATATAAAATTATTATGGACAAGGGTATTTAAAAAACAGCTTTGTTAAAGGGCTAGTGTAGATTTTATATAGATTGGTTTTCATATATTGACAATACTTAGTAAACGGTAGAGAGGAAATAAAATCAATGATTTTGGGGATTGTATCAGCTTTAAGGGAGACTATAGATGAATATCGCCAGAGTATGTACGAATTAGCAAAGAAGAAGGGCATTTCTGATCCGCATGTGATAAAAATTAGTCAGAAATTAGATAGAAAAATCATCATGTTACAAAAGATCATGTACCATCTTCAACCTTCTTCAACAGCAAAGTCTCTTTATCCTGATGAAAACCAGATTGAGCATGCAAACATTATTCATAGTAAATAGTTTGACTGTAAAATTAACAGCAAACTTTAACAAGATCCTTAAAAATAAATATTCTATTAAGTGAGTTTGATGATATTGACTTATAGGGAGGTAGAGTTTTAGCAATGAATGGAACTTCTGAACTTAAACGTTCGCTTACTTTACGGGACGTTATTTTATTCGGTCTTTCTTTTATGGCGCCCATCACAGTTTTCACCACATACGGCATTGCTATCGACAGTACGCATGGCATGATTCCTACAGCGTATATCATTGCTCTGGCTGTCATGCTGTTTACCGCTTACAGTTATGGGAAAATGGTTCAAGAATATCCCATAGCTGGATCAGCCTATACTTTTGTGCAAAAAGGAATGAATCCGTATTTAGGTTTTCTTGTGGGATGGGTTATTTTGCTGGATTACTTGTTTAGTCCGATGATTAGTGCGTTACTTTTTGGAATCTTTGTGAATGCTTATCTGCCAAGTATCCCTATCACCGTCTGTATTACCACTTTCATTATAATTGTAACCGCTATCAATATCTTTGGGATTAAAATTGCGGCAAACGTTAATACACTTTTGGTTCTTTTCCAAATTCTCTTTATCATGGTGTTCTGCATCCTCTGTATCAAGGGGCTTTTGGAAGGAAAGGGAACAGGGGAGCTGCTCGCTTCCACTCCTTTTTTTAGTCCAAATGTGAAGTTTTCTGATTTATTATCGATTGTCCCGCTCTTGTGTTTTAGCTTCTTAGGATTTGATGCGGTAACTACTTTAGCTGAAGAAACAAAAGATCCAAAAAACGTACTACCTAAAGCTATTTACGCTATTACATTTATTGGAGGGATACTATTTGTTGCATCTACTTACTTCGCCCAGTCAATCTTTCCAAACTTTAATGCTTTCCGGGATCCTGAATCGGCTGCAGTAGATATTTTGATGTATGCAGGCGGCAATTTTCTAAATGCGCTTTTTCTTTCTGTAACCGTGACAGCATCGATTGCTTCGGCTGTAGCATCTGGTGGAAGTGGAGCAAGGATTTTGTATGCCATGGGACGGGAACATATCCTTCCCAACAAAGTGTGTGGCTATATTTCACCCAAATTTCACACGCCCATCTATAATATATTGATTATTGCTTGTATCGCTATGAGCGCTGTGTTTTTGGATTTAACGACAGCGACAGCTTTTATTAATTTTGGTGCTTTATTTGCTTTTACGTTCGTTAATCTTTCTGTTATTGTTCATTACTTTATCAGGAAAAAACAGCGATCTATAAAAGGGATATTTCTATATTTGGTGATTCCGTTAATCGGTGCTTCTATCACCGCCCTCTTTTGGATGAAATTGGATATCCGCTCAGTGGTACTTGGAGGCACTTGGTTGATTGTAGGGTTTATATATCTTTTGTACTCAACCAAAATGTTCAAAAATCGCCCCCCGGAACTATATTTTGAGGAAGGCGAAGGTGAGATGAAAATAGTAAGGTAAGTCACTGGTATTAATTCATATTGCAACCCTATTACTTTTGAGATTGATAGAAAGCGAGGACTTTAAATGAATCAACGAAAAAAAGCGGATATTGTTATTTCAAGTGATGCCATATTTACGGGGCTAACAGATTACCCAGTGCCTGGAGCAATTGCTGTTACCGGTAATAGGATTGAAGCTGTGGGTTCTAAAGAAGACATAAAATCATTTATTGGAAATGAAACGAAAGTATATAATTATGGAAATCAATTGATTATACCTGGCTTTCATGATTTTCATGTTCATGCGATGATGGGCGGTCTTGCTTTGGAAAGTGTTAATCTTTTCGACGCACGATCTGAAAAAGAGGCGGTCGAGATGGTGCGAGAGTATGCCGAGTCAAAGCCGGAGGAGGCATGGATTATTGGATTTATGTGGGATTCCAGCTACTGGGAGGATAAAAGGTTGCCGTACCGTTCTTCCTTGGACCGTGTGTTTCCCGACAGACCTGTGTTGTTGTTTCATGCCGAAGGACATTATACATGGGTAAACAGCAAAGCATTAGAGATTGCAGGAATCAGTCGGGATACTGGCAATCCATCATATGGCACGATTGAAAAAGATGAGTATGGAGAGCCGACAGGTATTTTGATTGAGGACGCATCTTCATTTATTACCAAGTATGCATATGACCTATCAAAATCTAAAAAGGCTGTACTACTAAAAAGCTTCCTTAAAGAAGCGGGACGTCTTGGCGTAACTTCTGTAAACAACCTGTTCGGCACAGAAACTTTGAGTAAATTGGATGATTTCGAGCTGTTTCAAGAGTTTGAAGAGAATGGGGACCTAACCGTACGGATGCATCTCTTTCCGGCTCTTGATGGCGATGTAGAATCGGCAAAACAGTTGCGAGAGAAGTATCAATCTGATAAATTGCGGGTGTCCGGACTAAAACAATTCATTGATGGCGTTATCACCAGCCGTACGGCTTATTTGCTCGAACCATATGCAGATCAGCCGGGAACTCGGGGGCATGCTGCCTTTTCTCGCGAGACCATCAATGAACGAGTGATTGCAGCGGATAAAGAAGGGTTCAGCATACGTTTTCATGCTATTGGAGATGGAGCGATTCGTCTTGCTTTAGATGCCTATGAGGAAGCACAAAAGGCGAATGGTAAACGAGATTCACGCCATTCCATAGAGCATGTAGAAGTGATTCATCCTGATGATATTTCTAGATTTTCTTCACTTGGGGTTATTGCTTCTATGCAGCCTAATCATTTTGCCTTATCCGAAAGAGGAGTATACACCGACCGAATCGGTAAAGAACGGGAAAACTACGTGTTTGCTATAAACACATTAAAAAATAAGGGTGCGAAGTTGGCTTTTGGGACTGACTTCCCTATTGACTCTTTAAATCCTATGCGTCAGATATACCGTGCGATTACTAGAGTTGACAGCAGCGGAAAAGACGTATGGAATGCCAAAGAACGCATTACATTATGTGAAGCTTTACGTGCCTATACGTACGGCTCTGCGTTCGGAACATTCAGAGATCATGAATTAGGTACACTTGAAGCGGGAAAACTTGCTGATATCGTTATCTTGGATAGAAATTTTTTTGATGTTCCTGTACAAGAAATTCTCGAGACAAAAGTGAAACTCACCATAAGTGATGGTAAGGTTGCTTTTACAGAACAAGAAGTACCGTCGTTAAGCTAGTATTCGTATATAACTATTTTGTGAACAGAAAAGTCCCGTTTTGAGCTGCTACATATAAAATGGGGCTTTTTTATTTAAGGAGTTTTATGAGGATTTATATGAACTTATAGATATGTAGGTGTAGTGTTTAGACTAAAAAAGGAAATAGGTTTATAATTTTATTAACGAGCGTTACATAGTATGGAGGTTTATCATGACAAAAGACAAAATTAAGGCTATCGCTTTATCCCTTTTTGCCAAAAACGGATATGAAGGAACATCCTTAGCGGAAATTGCAAAAGGAGTAGGAATACAAAAACCGTCCATATATAACCACTTTAAAAGTAAAGAAGAATTATTTCTGTCTATCTTTGAAACGATTCTATGGGAACATGTGCGGTATATGGAACAACTTATAGAGGAAATGGAAGGCTTATCGGCTGAAAAAAAGCTTTATCATATGCTATATGCTACTTTTCAGTATTATATAGATAACGAAGAAAAATCGGCTTTTCTAAAAAGGTCGATGATTTTTCCTCCTGAACCATTGAAAGAACTTATTAGCGATAAATTTCTCTTATCTGAAGAAGCTTTATCTACTATTTTACGCATCATATTCATTAAAGGAATTGAAAATGGAGAATTGTGTGATAAGAATATTGAGGACTTAGTCATTTCTTATTACTGTTTGATTGACGGGATATTTATTGAACTATCCTACTATGGAAAAGAAAAGATGGAACCGAGAATTCAAAATATATGGGATAACTTTTGGTTTGGTGTAAAAAGTGACGGAGTGTCCTAAAAAAATGGAGACTTTAATGATTTTGATTAGAAAGCAGTATTTAACGATTAGGTACAAAACGCTTTCTGTCAATCCGATACAAGTCAAAACATTTCTAACTGGCTTGATAACCAGACGTTTTATGATTAATCTTAATGAGTAAAGCCCGATTTCTCTTTGACCATAAAGTGAAATTGGGCTTTTTATAACGAGCATTGCTTTCCGGTGTAAATCCGCATTTTTCTCTAACTATTCCGCCATCATAAAAGAAAAATGTTAAAAAGGAGCAATGACCAGGATGATTACCTTCGTTTACGTATAATAAATTCCCGTTTCCTCCAAAAAATCAATCGACACTAGCTGCCTTTTACTATGGGCCCCCGCTCTGAAACAACGGCCATATTTGACGTTGCAACAACGCTTTCGATCCACACAGGAATACCATGAAAGTGTACGGCTATTTCTTGATCGGAAGACAAAATTTCTATAGCCCGCTCTACATTCATATCAACACCTCAATATTATCTTTTCCAAACACAATTATATTATTAGCGTCCCTAATAATGTAAGAATAATCATCTTCTTGTGAAGTGGATGGTCAAAAAACACAAAATTGGCTGGTAATATTTTTGAGATGTTCTTTATTATAGGAGTAAAGATTTTAAAGGTGATTTTGTTAGAGGAGCCTTCTTTAATTATAATAGGCAATAAAGAAACGATGGCAAGGGAGGGAGTTAAATGGATTGGAAGCCGAATCGCGCGGATAAGAAACCTATTTACAAACAGATTGCAGACTATATCGAGCAGGGGATTTCTTCGGGAATTTTCTCACCTGATAGCGTACTGCCATCAGAACGCGTTCTTGCAAACGAATTGCAGGTAAATCGAAGCACGGTAGTAGCTGCCTATGAAGAGTTACAGTCGCTTGGAATAGTGGAACGGAAAAAAGGAAGCGGAACACGTATTAGTACGGATATATGGGGAATATCGCATAAGCGTATCCCAAATTGGGGCCGATATGTAGAAGATGGTTCTTTTTTACCCAATCTCCCTTTAGTTCAGCGCATCCGTACCGAAATTCAGAAAAATGATCTAATTAATTTAGCCAGTGGTGAATTGGCACCACAGCTGTTTCTAACAGATCAATTTAGGGCGATTCTTTCCGATCAGCCATTTATGGGGCATCTTGGATATGACCACCCGCAAGGAAATGAAGCTTTAAGAGAAACGATTTCTTTGCATGTAAAAGAATACAAAAATATAGATACGAATCCTTCTTCCATTCTGATTACGTCCGGTGCCCAGCAGGCTCTTCACCTTATTGTTCAATGCCTGCTAAAGCCGGGAGATGCAGTTGCAATCGAGGACCCGTCTTATTGTTTTTCCCTGCCGATCTTCCAGTCTGCCGGCTTAAGGACTTTCCCTTTACCTGTAGACGAGCATGGTATCAATCCTGATGATCTTATCTCTATGCACAAAAAGCATCGAATCCGAATGGTTTTTTTAAATCCTGACTATCAAAACCCTACCGGAACCGTGCTTTCTTTGGCGCGTAGAAAACGAATTTTAGAGTTGTCGGCCGAATTTGGCATTCCGATTATTGAAGATGATCCTTATAGTCTCACCTCCTTCGATGGAAGCGTAAATTCAACCTTAAAATCAATGGATGATAACGGAAATGTATTGTATATTAGTTCCTTATCGAAAATCGTCGCATCAGGATTGCGAATTGGCTGGGTGATTGGCCCCCCGCAGGTTATTCAACGCTTGGCGGATGCGAAACAACAAGTGGATTTTGGACATAGTATTTTTCCGCAATGGATTGCAAGCGAATTTTTAGGTTCAAAACGCTTTAGTAACCATATTTTAATGCTTCGAAAAGAACTGAAGCGTCAAAGGAATGAGATGGTCTCCAGCCTTGAAGAGTTGTTAGGTGACCAAATGGAGTTTTTTGTTCCAGAAGGGGGAATCCATATGTGGTGCAAGCTAAACGCTCCGATTCCTGAATATCATCTATTGGAGGAGTCCATGAAAAAAGGGGTAGCCTTCGTTCCAGGAAGCATTTTTGGTTCGAAAAAAGGGTATGTACGCTTTACTTTTGGCCGGGGGGAGACACACTTAATCCGGGATGGCGTTTTGAGGTTCGCGGATGCCTTAAAAATCATTCAATTCAATTAATAATCATTAGCCATGCAATAAAATATCCTTCATAAAGGTTCTCACAAAATTCAATGAAAAAATGACGAATAAACTTGCCTGTAAATGATTCATGATTTTTTCATGGATTATTTGTTTATTTTTAGGCAATCACAAATATTTTGCTATTCTGTTTAGTTTTATGCTAATAGGTCAGATCTATGTCCATGGAGAGTTTGAATCGCGATTATATTTGTAAAGTGGATGGCTAAAATACCTGTAGATTGGATGGTTCGTTTTTTTTCAAATTCCTTATCATAGAAGGAAAGGTGCTATGTAATATACAAAAATCCGCTGTCTGTCCCAGGATAGCCTAAGTTAGGTAATGATGTTCATTTAAAATGTAACGGAGATGATAAAATATGACATGGTCTTTTGTGATTTTGTTGATTCTTGCGGCTCTTGCTAAGGTAGTATTGACCTGCCTTCCAACCGGTGTTGTGGAATGGATGATCAGCAAATTTGAATTGCATCCAACACTTAATGATGAGAATACCACTGTCACCATCGACGGAAAACGCTTAGAAGGTGAAGAAAAAAACGAAATTATTAATGATTTTAATGAAGCGCTTTTTTTAGAAAAATATGATATACATCCAGAGAACAGGGGAACTCCATTGGTCATTGACACTAAGAGGGGCAAAAATAATATTAGTTTTTTTGTGTACATTTACAACAATCGCGTTGATGTAGTCAAAAGGTACAAGAAGAAAGTGGTCGCATATCGTCTGCGTTCCGATAGCCTTCAAAAAGGTTCTATGGTAATAAGAGGGGAGTTAGCTTAGAAGGATCGTCAAAGAGACGGTCCTTTTTTAAGTCATTAAATGTCTATTTAATTTTTGTCAGTTGAAGCCGTTAGAAGAAAATATGATTGCATAAGAACATAGATAAAACTATCCAGTCTTATTTATCATGTATAAGATAGTAGAAAATGTTAAATGCATTTTTATTGAAAAATAAATTACTTCTTTCTATAGTATTATTATGCTATTGAAGGTTTTCTAAATAATTTCAATTAATTACATGAATAAAGATGTAATGACGGTATGAAAAGTTTACCGATTAAACGGACCTGCTTGAATTTATATCTTGTAAATATAAATAGATAGGTGGCAGAAATAACATGAAGACTACAAAACCATATAGAGTATTATTATATTATATGTATGTTCCGATTGAGAACCCGGAAGAATTCGCAGCGCAACATCTAGAATTTTGCAAGGAACTGGGCCTTAAAGGCCGAATTCTTGTGGCGAAAGAAGGAATCAATGGAACAGTATCTGGAACGATTGAACAATCAGATGAATATATGAAAATTATGAAGGAAGATCCGCGCTTTTCCGAAATGGTATTTAAGGTAGATGAAGCAGACACCCATGCTTTTAAGAAGATGCATGTTCGTCCTCGACCAGAACTAGTAACACTTCAATTAGAAGATGATGTTAATCCAAACGAAGTGACGGGTAAATATTTGAGTCCAAAAGAATTTTTTGAGGCATTGCAAGAGGAAGAAACCATCGTAATTGATGCCAGAAATGACTATGAATATGATTTAGGCCACTTTAAAGGTGCCATCAGACCTGATATTGAAGCTTTTCGTGAACTTCCCCAATGGGTACGGGAAAATAAAGAGATGCTAGAAGGGAAAAAAATTCTAACCTATTGTACGGGCGGTATCCGCTGCGAGAAATTTTCGGGATGGCTGCTGAAAGAAGGGTTTGAAGATGTTGGTCAGCTTCATGGGGGAATTGTAACATACGGGAAAGATCCCGAAGTACAAGGGAAGTTGTGGAATGGACAATGCTATGTATTTGATGAACGGATTAGCGTTCCTGTTAATCAGACAGAATATGTCATTGTCGGAAAAGATTACTTTACAGGTGAACCATGTGAACGCTATGTAAACTGTGCCAACCCAGAGTGTAATAAACAGATTTTATGCTCAGAAGAGAATGAACACAAGTATTTACGCGGGTGCACACATGAGTGCAGAGTACATCCAAGGAATTTATATGTGAAAGAACATGGTTTAACTGATGAACAGGTTGCTGCGAAGCTAAAACAGATAGAGAAGGAAGATGCAGTAAGGTTAGGATAAAGAGACTGGCCCAAGAGGTTGCTGAAACGCAGCCTCTTTATTTTGGGCGCTTTTTGGATATAACCGGATGATTGAGGGGGATGAGCTGCTTTAGAAACGGTTTCTTGAGCAGTCTGAATTAGCTGATATTGTGTATGATGCAACCTCAGCAAAAGCCTATATTCGTCATGCTAAATTGTTAAAAGAAGCGGAGAAAAAAGGAATGGATATGACTCTGGTTGCTGTGAGACCGCTAGTCGTTCCACCAGTAAACCTTGGTTCACAATTAGAAAAGGAACGATGAACTGATTGGAAAGTCGATTCAAGAAATGGCTGAAACCGTTCAATCGTATGTACCAGGCTATCGCTTGCGGACGAATCCAATTTTCAAGGGCAATAAAGTGACAATCTTTATCGAGGAGGAGGGAGCGGGTGCCGGTAACACACAAACAGAAGTGCTGGTCGCAGTGCTTGATCGAATGGGCATTCAAACGGGTGTTGATCTTTATAAGATGATGGATTTGGCTGAAGAGATTGTCGCCCCTATTTTACAACCCTCCAGGAAATTACGCGAGACAGCTTAGTCCTTGGGTATGCAGGGGTATATTCAGGCTTTGCGCTTCATGCCAAACGGGCTGCCGCTAAATTTGGTATTGAACAAGCTTACGGCATACACCACAAATAACTAAAGGTGTATAGAATAGGTATTGTCCTTTTTGGTAGAATGGAATTTAAAGGAAGGGTGGCCTAATGGAAATTATAGAAATAATAGGGGTTGTTATGATTGTCGTGACAGTATTTTCAATTGAGCTGGAATTAAGAAAAATAGTTAAGCAGAATGAAAGAATAATTGATTTGTTGGAGAAAAATCAAGATAAAAAATAAGTTCTCATAAAGGAGACGAGGAAATGCTAGTTAGAAACTCAGCAAGAGCTTTACTTATTCAAGATCATAAGATTTTAGTTGTGAAAGTAAAAGAACCTTATGGGGAATGTTGGTTTTTGCCGGGTGGCGGTCAACAACACGGGGAAAATCTTAGGGATACTGTTCAACGGGAATGTATAGAAGAAATAGGAGCGGAAGTGGAAGTAGGCGATCTGCTTTTCGTCCGTGAGTACATTGGAAAAAATCATGATTTTTCTCAATACGATGCCCCTATTCATCAAGTTGAATGTATATTTGCTTGCAAGTTAAAAGACCCTCAACAAGAGATAGAAGTAGGAATAAACCCTGATGAGGGGCAAATGGGAGTGGAATGGATACCATTGAAGAATTTAGTTCAATCTCATTTTTATCCTAAAGAGATGATTCCATATATAATGGACTATTTAAAGGGTAATCCAATTCCAATCTATCTGGGTGATATCATTTAATCTCACCATAGTCAAAAAATAAAGAAGACTGCCCAATTAAGAGCAGTCTTTCTTTATTAGGATTAGGCTATGTTAAAGTGTAGCCTCCCCATTATCCTTTGCTTGTTTCTATATTCCGCAGTTCATAGCCGCAATCAGGGCAATCGTAAATCACATTTTGATTGGATTGCGCAGTCAATACTAAGTGGATTTCTTTTTGTGATTGACAATTTGGGCATGTGACAACAGGCAAATTAATATTAATATTCATATACATCCCTCCATGCATAGAATGTGGCATCGACAGGGGTTTCATACCTATTTTAAGAGTTTTATCTTATGTAAAACCTCAATACATGAAGGGGATACAACAAATTTGTATATTCCGGGTAGAGCATTAGGGACGTTTAAATGGATATCTAAATTTTTTTATACCCTTTATTTCTGTGCAGTTAATCCGGATAAACGCAGAATGGTAAAATGGAGGATAAAAAAGGAAAAAGGCTGCTTTATGGGCATACTATGTATAAAGTATGTTCCCTGGAGTGGTAGAAATGAGAAAACTAGGTAAATTAGCAGATCTATGTTGGGAAGGATTAACTTTAAAACACATTTCTCACAAAGAGATTGTTATTCCGTATATTCTATTTTTCATCATGGTATTAATCTTTGAGTTGTTTATATCTATTTTGTTCATCGTATCTGCTTATCTATTCGTGACATACGGATATAAGCCGAACATTCACTACTATATAAGTGCTGTCATGGTGATTCTTATGTTAATGATTACAGTTCCATTGCTTATTGCAACGATGAAGCTGCACAAAAAAGAAATGAACACCGGTTAACTTCTAGTGAGTAGAATGAACTCTCAAGAGGTTTTCTTTTCGTTTTAGTCACTTTCAGCGTCCGCTGAAAGCGTGCAAAATGGTCATTTTGCACGAATGAGTCAAAACCAGCGCAAATCAACATTGTTGTTTAACACAGCCTTTCTTATAAAAAGAATGGACTTTGACATTACGTAAAGATATACAGCTATGTCGTCAAGAGGTGAGTACATAATGCAAAAGCTGGGCAGACTTGCAGGAATTAGCACGAGAACGTTACATTGATAAGAGAATACATACTAGCAGGCGGCTTCGTTGTAAGGAGCCATTTTTTATTATGAATTTGGGTAAGTTAGTTCATTAGACAATTCTTATCCTACCTTTTTTATATTTATAAGATTGTCTGATTTAAAAAAAATGTCACCGAAGAAATAAATGATTACTAAAATTAACACGAGGATAGTCGCAACAATAAATGCTTGCTTAGTGTAATTTTTATCATCTTCCCTTTGTTCCTTTATTTTTTGTCTATATTGTAATTGTATCTTTTTCTTTTTATCATCTAATTTCATAGGAACTGAACGACCTCCTTTTAATTTTACTCACTTTTAATCCTCCATATTTACAGTCACATTACTATTATCTATCATACTAAAAAATGAGATTTTATTTACAATAAAATGGAAAATTACAGTTTTTTCTTAAGAGATGATTAATATTGAAACGCTATCTTATAGAAGTAAACGGGGGGTGAGCTTAAGAAAGGGGATTGCTGCGGTATCTTTTTTCTTCTTTAGTGAAGCAGGATAGTCAAGGAAAGACATATAATATATAGAAATATAGCTGAATATAATTGTAATCAAAAGGGGGCTGGAACGATGCCTTTATGGTTGTTTATTATAACGATTTGCAGTGGGTTACTAGGTTTAGGCGCTTTTATTGATTTCAAGGCCAAGAAAAAGAATATAAGAATCGAACTGGAAGAAGGAATAAAAAACGCCTCCGATTCTGAACAAATCTATACGGAGCAATATTTGGATCAAGCGAGAAAAGAGGCAGGAGAAAATAATCCATTTTAAAGCTGAATACAGCAAAATCACTTGTTTTGTTGCATTCAGTCTGTCCAGAACCTTTTATATAACAAGTGCAGACGACCTTTAATAAAGGATTGTCTTTTTTGTTGAACGGGGAGGGAATCATATGAAAAAAATAGCTGTCTCTTTTTTCGTCTTATTATTAGTGGCTGGAGCTTGTTTTAACATGAGAGATAAAAAAATCAAAGAGGAAGTATTATTACCCGATGGATACCGTGGCTGTTCCTATATCGTTTATGATATAAGCAATACGCCAAAATTAGAGATGAAAGACGATACCATAATATATAAACTCAACGAACATGGTGTACTTGCTACATCCTCTCCTCAACATTTCGGATGGGATAACGAAAAGTCCTCTCCCAATCTTGATCGACATTATTATTATGTCAGCAAAAATGGCGCTAAAAAAGAAATATCCTTGGACAACATCCAATCTGAAGGAAACGGATCTACTTCAAAGGAAGGTACGGAAGAACTTACTTTTAGGAGCTTTTATTTAGGCTCCGAAGATGAATTCAAAAAATTTGAAGATGCATCTAATGGCCTTGGTTGTCTTAATTATGATGATGTTTTAAGAAGACTAAATGAAAAGTAAGCAAGACTAACTCTAGCAAATTGAGCAGATGATTCTGTAGTTTTTCATAATTCCCCTTTTGGGCTCGTTCTTTTGTGGACGGGCTTTTTTTTGACTATAGTAGGTAATAAATACAATGTTGCTTTCATACAAACACCGTCATACCAGCCTAGCTCCTTGATAGACAAGGAGCTTTTGTTTTTCTTAGACTTCGGAAGGGTTCTCAATACAACATGTTGAAGTTAGTTATTGCATGGAATGGAATGCAAAATAATAAGGGGTGGTTCAGTTTCAGAACCAGGGAGGAAATGGACATGGAATTTATCGGGCTGGGGTTGTCAGTTCTCCTGATTTTTTGGGTATACAGCATCTATAAGGACATAGGAACACAAGTAAAACAAAATGAGCAAATGCTGGAGTTGCTGCAGCAAATCAATCAAAAGCTGGATAAGAATTGACGAGGAATGGGACAAAGCGATGTAGAACCGATCCGAGATTTGGAGAAGAACCTTTGAGAAAAGAGCCTATTGAATAAATAACGCCATGTAATTAGAAAAGGATTTTAAGAAAATAAGTTATAATTTGAGTAGTAGTAGTCATTATAAAGTTATCGGAAGATAGAAGGATAAAAATATTCAGTAATGGAGATTCATATATCCAAGACTATACTGAGAATCGTTACTAGTCGAGATTACAAAAAAGACCCCGGCTCAATGCCTGAAGTCTTTGTTTGATTTATAAACTTTTATTTAAATTCAATGGTTGTCAATTCTTTTGCATGAGTTTGTTTCGGATGCTTTTTCCCTAAAACGATTAACCCTTTTTTGTTATCTTCCACAAACACATACACGTTTTCATCTGTACTCATAATGCCTTTAAGATTTTCTTTACTGCCGCCATTTGCATGCAAGACTAGTTTATTATTTTGATCATATACATAAATATGTTTCTTCTTTTGGTCATGTCTGGCAACATACTGTTTATTTAATGTTTCCGCCTCATATACAGCATCTTTTTTGAAGTATCCTGCCATTTCAACCGCTTTCTCATCTTTTTTTACTTGTCCAATTACAGCAAAGTCGTGTGTTTTATGTTCAATAACAACAAAAGGCATATCATCAACGATAAATAACGAACGCAGTTTTCCGTAATCTTCTTGATGATCAACTTGGAACAGTTTTACATCGTTTTTATAAACAACAATGTCACCATTGACTGGATTATATACTGCTTTGTATGAACCTTCTTCCATCACTTTTTTCGTTACGCTTTCTGCAAAGATTTCAATGACGTCTTTTACAACTTGTTCAGTAAGGTCTAGTTGTTCTTGAGTTAATGCCTCTGATTCAAGCAGTGTTTCGGCAAGCTTTATCGTACGGCTTAAACGGTCAATGGAAGCTTGAGAAAATTGACCTGTTTCAGAACCAACCACTGCGGACGAAACAAGCTCTTTAGCCTCTTTAATAGCTTTGATTAGAGCCTCTTTGTCCTTGTCGATTTGAATTTTTGATTTAATAAATAATTCGTGTGCTTCTTTTAATTGATTGTATGCATTTACAGCTTCTTCTTTTGTGATATTCATTTTTTTATATATTTTTTTCGCTTCTTTTTGAGCAGTTAAAAGAACGTCATACGTATGCTGCGGGTACTGACCGATGTCATTTCCAATGGAAATATCAGAAGAAAGGGTTTCATTAACTTGGACTAATTCATTGTGTAACGAATTAACTTCTTCAATTTGTGTTCTGTTATAAAATTCATTATAAGCAGCTAAAACTTCTGATGCCGTTAACGGTTTGCTGTATAATCTCGCTAAAGCAACTTGTCCATCCAACACAATTCCGCCTGAACCGTTTGAACCAGGGTCAGCTCCAATAGCAAAATGAATATCAGGGTGATTCACTTTTCCGCTTGCTGCTTTAGAATTTACACGTTTTCCATCTAAATAAAGCGTTACTTTTTCTCCGTCATACGTCGCTAATAAATGATACGTTTTATTAGCTTCCATCTGAACACCGACTTTTTGGTAGCTTCCTCCGATATGAGCCCAAAGTTCAACATATCCTGAGTTAGTTGATTCAAATCCGATACCGCCGCCCTGCGTGTTCATCAATATGCCTTGGTTACGGATTTTGTTCATGGAAAACACAGTTTCTAACGTAAATGAATTTGCTGCTTTTGCTTTTTCCACATTCCCAAATGGTATATACCCAAAGTTATCGTTTTCACCTTTTAGCTGCAGAACTTCCTTTTTTAATGTTTCATCATACTGAATATTTGCATTACCTTTAAGTGAACCTTCAAGGTTAGAAGGGGAAAAGTCTTTCATCGTTTTGTCCAAGAAACTAAAATCAAAAACATCCGCTTTTGGAACTTCAACGTTTGGATCAATCACTTCTTCTTTTGTTTCTACACTTATGGAGAGGGGTTTCTCACTTTCGTTATTAAATGAATCAATCGCGTATACTGTAATTTCATATTGTGTTTTTTGATCTAATCCGGATACAGATAATGTTAATTGATTAGGAACTGGATCGCGATAAAACTCAGAAAACGCTAATAGTTCTTTTTTCACTTTGTTAGTCGCTTTATCACGAGCTGCTATACGATATGAATGCACTAATTCATTATCTTTCGCTTGGTCAAAAGTGATGGTTGCAGAGTACTCGTTAACATCTTTAACTGTCAATTTGGCATCATCGGGAAAATAAGGTTTTTCACTATCACGATTTTCTGTGTACGTGAACAAATCTTTCATACCGCTTGAATCGGATGAAGCAAAAGCATGCAATGATAGGGTAGATACTAATAAAAAGATCAGAGCAATAATAGAAATGCTCTTTTTGGCGTTCATTAGACCAATAGCTTTCATTTTAACTTCCTCCTTTATAAACATTTGTCATTTAAGAGTATTATAGATAGGGAATATTATAAGGTTTAACATTATTTAGATTGTGTTTTTTCTTCTTTTTCGTTAGAAGAAACTAAGTCAGTTGCCGATTTTTTAAATTCACGCAATGTAGAGCCGACAGCCCGTCCGATTTCCGGGAGTTTTGAAGGCCCGAAGATAACTAAAGCAATGATTAAGATTATTAACTTAAGAAGGAAGGATTACTTCCCAATCTTTTCCTGTCCAATCGTTATTATGGAAATCACGTCGCTTTAAAATCACTTTATGATTGTATACTTCTACAATTAAACCTTGACTAAGCTCCTTATAACCTGGAGGAAGGTTTCCTTGTATTTTTCCACCCTCAACTTCCATGTAGCTGACAGAAGAAGTTCCTACAGAAGTAAAGTCTTTTTGGTGGATAGATCTAGGATCATCCAACGGATAATGAGAGTGACCCGAGAATGTAATAACTTGCGGATATTCTTTTAACGTACTATAAAGTAATTCTATATTAATTTTTGTCCCCCACAAATCGCTTCCATAAACGGTTCCGGTAATATGTTGATGCAATAAAACAAAGATTGGTTTCTTAGGGTCGTCTTGCTGTGCTAATTTCAATTGTTCTCCTAGCCAATGAATTTGTTGTTCTGAGAAGTAGCCATGTGTTGTACCATCTTCAGTACCAAGAACGATAAAGTGATAACCATTCACCACTTTATGGTAGTAAAGAGCTTCCATTCCTGTTTTCTCTCGAAAACGTTTTTGAGCATCAATCGTTGATAAGCCGTTCCAATAATCATGATTTCCCATTGTCATCATCGATACAGCTTGTGGATTAACTTTCTCATTATAAAGAGACATAAAACGATCATATTCTTCAACTAAACCATAATCTGTTAGATCACCAACAACAAGAAAAGCATCTTGTCTTGGAGCTAATTGGTTTAACTGGTCTAATGCTGCTGCAAACTTATTCATGTCAGCAGTTCCGCTTTTTTTAATATGAACATCACTGATTACCGGAAACACTAAATTAGGCTCTGCTCTTAAGCTTGACGTGGAAGAGGAAGCTGAAACTATTGGCAGAGCAGGTAATAGATTTAATGAGTTGATGAATGTTAATCCAAGTGTTGCTCCAGCAAATTTAGTAGTTCGTCGTATAAAACTTCGGCGACCCATCCCTTCATTAAAAATATCGATATGCAGTAAGTTTTCCTTTTTCTCTTTAGCTTGTTCGTCTTTCATTATTTTCCCTCTCTCTAATAATTTTTTGTTCAACTATTAGTATAGAAAGAGAATGTTAATGGAAATTTTGTGTTTCTTTAAAATAAAGTAAACAAAACACAGACAAAAAATATAAACAAAAACAATTCCCCCTGACACAAAAATAAAAACAAACAAATAGTAATTTTTTAATTCATATATTAGCAGTTTTATTTCTATCATGGAAAATGATCGCATTAGCGATAAAAAGCAAAGAATGAAGAGTAATCCCCACATAAATGACCTTGTTGTTTCACTAAAAAGGGAAATAAAATCAGGAGAAGAGTTTGTGATATATGGTTTATTTCCTTTGTATTTTTTTTCGAATAAATAAAGTTATGTTGAGAATGACAAAAAAGGGAGGGAACTAAAGGAATAAAGCTTTTTAAACAGAAGGCTGCAATTCTTCAGTAAAGCAACAAGCGCTGCTCCTTATCATATTGAACAAACGGAGCAATAGCTGAGGATTAATCAAAAGAAATGGGTATCAAAAAATCATCAGATTAATAGAGTCTGATGATTTTTTGATTGCGGATAAGAATGGTTCGGTTAACTATAATGCCAATCTCTTAGATTTACTTTTACGCGAGTTGCAGTTTAGCTTCTAATTCTTTTATTAGTTTCATTGTTTCTTCACGACTCAACACGACTTTTCCGTTAGCAAGTATGATATTGTTATTTGAAACCTTCCCTGTTACCATACATGCATTATGGGCTGTATATTTTTTAAGAACAATTTTTTCTCCGTCAACAAAGATTTCGACAGGATCTTTTATTTTAAGATCCATAGCCTTTCTTAATTCGACTGGTACAACAATACGTCCTAATTCATCTATTTTGCGAACAATACCTGTTGATTTCATTTGTTTCCTCCATTGTGTAATTTCTGATATTATTTTTAGAGTTGAAAAATGTACTATGATCGGTCATTTATAAAACTTCGATTTATCAATAAAATTTACGGGGGATAAATATAACTTTTTTTCTATTTTTTCGTCGCGATACTATATAGATCGATGTAGAAAATTCGACATGACCAAAGAACGGCCATCAATTAAAATAAAAGGGCAGTGATATAATATCACCGCCCTTTTCATATAAGGAACATTCTCTGAATCAATCTATTTGGTAATCAGTGCTTCTAATGCCATGATAATCATATCATTAAAAGTCGTTTGACGCTCTTCTGCGGTTGTTTCTTCGCCTGTGAAAATGTGATCACTGACAGTTAGGACCGTTAAGGCATGAGCACCGTATTTGGCAGCTAACGTATATAACGCGGTTGTTTCCATCTCTACCGCCAGAACTCCGTAATTTCCTAATTTCTCAACCATTTCCATGCTGTCACGGTAGAATACATCCGCTGTTAACACATTGCCAACGCGAATATCAATTCCTTTTTCCACCCCGGCATGATAAGCTTTCTGCAATAACGGGAAATCGGCGCATGGAGCGAAATCAAATCCAGGGAATGTGGCACGGTTTATGTTGGAATCTGTGCACGTAGTCATCGCAAGAATCACATCACGAACTTTTACATCCTTTTGGATTGCACCGCAAGTACCAACACGAATTAAGTTTTTCACACCATAATCACGAATTAACTCATTCACATAAATAGAAATAGATGGAATTCCCATTCCCGTACCTTGCACAGAAACAGGCTTTCCTTTATATGTTCCCGTAAAACCTAACATTCCTCGCACATTGTTGTAGCAAGTAACGTCCTCTAAAAAAGTTTCCGCAATATATTTTGCGCGTAATGGATCTCCCGGTAAAAGGATGTTTTCTGCAATATCTCCTTGCTTCGCATTAATATGAACACTCATAATGTCATGGTTATAATAAGGTTATTTCTACCAAATTATAACCATTTACACCTCCTTAAAATGTTTAGTTTTACACTCCTGCAGCTTTTGTCTTTTCTTCTACAATCGCTGTTTGATGAATCGCTGGTCTTGTGACTGAAAACAGGGCACATATAAGAGCCAGTAAAATGAATATGCCGCCGATTGATGCATTGTACAGGACCGAATATTGATCAATGACAATCCCGCCCACCATTGACCCAAAAGCAATTCCAAAATGCAATGCTGAATTATTCAAGCTTTGCTGGATATCAGATGATTCAGGGGCTGATTCAATTAAATAGTTTTGTTGAGCGGGGGTAATGGCCCAACTTAACATACTCCATATGATCATCATTGTTACAAATAGCGGAATCGAAAATGTTACCTTGTTTAATCCAAATAAGACAACGGTGAATAAAGAAATAATGGATAGGATACTTGTTTTAGAACCCCATTTGTCCGCCGCCCATCCTCCTATCCCGCCGCCAAATACGGCCGCAATACCAAAGATGAAATAAAAAATACTTACCCACGCTGCGTTTAAATGTAAAGCAGTTTTTAAAAAGGGCGTTAGATAAGCATACAGCGTTAAATGTCCTGTTAAAAATAATAAAGACGTTAATTGCGCCGTTACAAGTTTAGCGTTTTTTAATGTCTGGAATTGCTGACGCAGCGGAATAACCGGTTTTGGCTCAATTTTTCCTAAAAACGCATAAACGCCGATCATTGAAATAAGAGTGAAAATGGCAATTAATAGAAATGGGGCGCGCCAGCCAAAATGATTTCCAATAACCAGACCTATCGGAACACCCAACACTAGAGAACCGCTGATTCCCATATAAATGACTCCGATTGCTCTTGCCCGATAGCCTTCTTTCACTATGCTGGATGCAATCGTAATACATAATACGACTAAGAGCGAACCGCTTGCAGCTGATAATACCCTTGAAACCATCAGTATCATAAAATTAGGGCTTATGTAAGACATTACGTTCCCAATAAAAAATATGAACAATGTCCAAAGGCATAAAGATTTCCGTTCGATTTTTGCTGTCAATGTTAAAAGAATGGGAGCTGCAATCGCAAAGACAAGTGAAAAAACGGTGATTAGCTGCCCCGCGGTGCTAATAGAGATTTGCAGATCATTGGCTACTAGGTCTAACGTTCCTCCGATGATAAGCTCTACCATTCCTACAACAAACGAAGCAATTGCTAAAATGTAAACTCTAAAGTTCATATGGAGTCTCTCCTTTCAAAAATCTATCCAAAAAGTTACCATATCGGTAGTAACTTTTTTTGGTTACTACCGATATGGTAACTTAAATGAATTTGAATGACAAGCAAATTTTTATTTGAATTTTCGCTTATAAAAAATGGACATCAAATGAAAACGTTTTTTCTTACACAATCTAAAAATGAATATTAAATGTTTATTTGATGATTCAAACGGAGAGAAGGTGAAAATATCTGTCGGTTATTTGTCACTGTAAGAGTTGATAAGCACCTCAACGGTTTACTTCCGAATCTTTACAGTTAAAGTTGAATAAAAATTAGATAGAAAGCGTCAACCATCAATGTTTTTTAAGGAATTTACCGTACGGCTGAATACAGTTTGTACAATTCTACAAGAAGGGAAGGAAGCGTTGATGGAAAATCTTTGTCGAGAAACTTGGATAGAAGTAAATCTTGATGCGATTGAGAACAACTTGCGAGCGATTCGCCGGCATATTCCCAAAAAGAGCAAAATTATGGCTGTCGTAAAAGCGAACGCTTATGGTCATGGTTCGGTAGAAGTAGCACGCCATACACTGGAAAATGGGGCGAGTGAGCTCGCTGTTGCCTCGCTGAAGGAAGCAATCGTCTTAAGAAAAGCGGGGATTACAGAACCTATCCTTGTACTTGGCTTTACATCGGTTGGGTGTGTTAAAGAGGCAGCTGTTTGGAATGTAGAGTTAACAGCATTTCAGGCTGATTGGATTAAAGAAGCTAACAGGATATTGACAAAAGAAGTGATGACTAACCAGTTGGCTATTCATATTAATGTGGATACTGGGATGGGACGGATAGGTGTACGTACAAAAGAAGAGCTTTTAGCGAGTGTAGAAGCTCTAACGACTAGTAAATTCCTCAGATGGTCAGGAATCTATACGCATTTTTCAACAGCTGATGAACCAGATACTAGACTAACAAGACTCCAGCACAATCTGTTCATAAGTTTTCTTCGCTTTTTAGAACGTCAAGGCTTTGAACTTCCTACCGTGCATATGAATAATACGGCTGCTGCTATCGCTTTCCCAGAATTTAGCGCTGATATGATTCGTTTAGGTATAGGCCTATATGGATTATATCCATCAACACATATTAAACAGTTAAAACTTGTTAAGCTTGAACCTGTATTAAGCTTGAAGACACGTATATCTTATGTGAAAAATATGATGACAGGACCACCGAGCATTAGTTATGGTGCTGCGTACATAGCAAAAATTGGAGAAGTAATTGCGACATTGCCAATCGGGTATGCTGACGGTTATTCACGTGCACTTTCCAACCGTGGGTTTGTACTTCATCGTGGACGACGGGTACCGGTGGTGGGAAGAGTTACAATGGATTTTCTAATGGTTAGTTTAGGGGACGGGGAAGGAAAGCAAGGGGATGAAGTTGTTATTTACGGTCGGCAAAACGAAGCTGAGATTTCCGTTGATGAAGTTGCTGAGATGCTCGGTACGATAAACTATGAAGTTGTATCTACATTGAGCCGTCGCATCCCCCGTTTATTTATAAAGAATGAGAGTAATCACTGAGGAGTAAGCAGGATATAGAACAAAGGAGGGGTTGCTAAAGAGGAACTAATCCAGCAGTTAAAGGAAAGTCGCACTAATCTTATACAATCCCTTGAATCATTTTCCCTAGAGGACTTTACCCAGATATATGTGATTCAAGATAAAGAGCAATCCTTACAGTCTTATATGAGTGCAATGGTAGAGCATGACAAGTTTCATATTAAGCAAGTTAAGACTTTTTTGAGTAAATACGGTCACTGCTAGGATGAATGTTTTTTCTAGAAAAAATTCTTATTGAAAAACAGGTAAGGAGGCCCCCCTTTAACAGAGAACTTGCTTAATTAATTAAATATTTATAATTCGTTAACATTAGCTAAATAAAATGATGATAACTTTAAATTGTAACGATGAAGACAACAATATTCGATGTAGAATAGGGTGGTTTAATAAAATGGTTACTAAAGTAGGCATAAATTTTTTATTTTTAATGGTACATTTTTATTTGATCTGATTGGCACCTGAAATTTTTATATCGTATAAGAATTTAATCATGAACCCACATGTCAGCAAATTCAATGCTGGCTTTTTTATTGTGTGAAGTAAAAAAGGCATGGTTTTCCCATACCGAATGAATTCATTTTAAAAAAGGATAGGTTTATCATTGATATTTATGGATATCCCTTCATTTTTCCAATTTTTCATTTGATCGCTTTCTTGTTTTAAATGGTTTGTATTCGGATTGGAGTGTTTTCTAGTTTGAGCAGGAGGTCCGATTACGACCGACTCTTTAATTGGAGATAATGCATCGGCTATTTTCTTAGAATCGATACCGTAAGAAAGTTCGAAAACCTCTGGCGGTGTTAAACGTAGTGTATCAGAACCTTCTGCTGTTTCAAACTGATCATTGTTAAAGAAGAGATGAAGATGCAATTTTTCTGTTGCAGGTCTGATCCAATGCCACCAAGCCATTGGAATAAAAACCACTTGACCGGGTTTTGCTCTATAGTTGTGCAGCTTTTTTGTATCCGGGTCAACAATGGAGATAATGGCTTCACCCGAAACAACAACATCTAATTCCCATGCATTCGGATGCCAATGAGGTTCCCGAATATGTCCCTTTGTAAGATAAAGATCAACAAAAGCTCCGCCTACCATTGCAGGCAATTGGGTCGATGTGACCTCGTAAGCAATATTATCAGGGTCTCTTTCGAAAAAAACATTGTCCCTTGAGTCAAAAAAGAGATTTGGAGTTCCACTCGTTTTCTTTATATTTGTATTATCTGGAACAAAGCCGGACTTTGCCATGAAATTTCCTCCTATAGCCCAGAATATAATGTACATTTTTGGGGGTACGTGTATAGATGGGCACACCATATATTTATATGTGGAACCATGGAATATGTGAATCGGGCAAGCGCAAATGAGTGTCGAGTTCAATTCAGTTGGATGAACAATCGTTTTATATTTGCTTTACAGTTCGATGGTTGCAATATTAGAATAGTTTCTCTGATAGAACAATTTTTTTATTAAGCTAAACAATCAGGATACTTTCATCATTTTTCCTTCCTTTGCTATGATAGAGATTGTAAGAAATCTAATTTCGAGGTGATATAGTGACTGTAAAAGGTTTGAATCACTTGTTATTTTCAGTTTCTAATTTAGAGAATTCCATTAAGTTTTATCAAAATGTTTTTGATGCAAAGCTGTTAGTTAAGGGGCGAAGCACTGCTTATTTTGATTTGAATGGTATGTGGCTTGCCCTAAATGTAGAAAACAATATTCCTCGTAATGAAATAAGCCATTCATACACACACATAGCTTTTTCAATAGAAGAAGCAGACTTTGTTAAAATGTACGAGAAACTAAAGGAATTGAATGTAAACATCCTTTCAGGCCGTCCAAGAGATGACAAAGATAAAAAATCTATTTACTTTACAGACCCGGATGGTCATAAGTTTGAATTTCATACAGGTACACTGCAAGACAGACTAGATTATTATAAAAAGGAAAAGAAACATATGGAATTTTTCTAAATCGATAAATGATTGGGGAGAAATAAAAGATGAGTGGAATGGTAAAAACTCCTGAACCGCCGTATTACGCAGTAATTTTTACTTCACAGAGAACGGAAGGAGACAGGGGTTACGGATTAATGGCGGATAAAATGGTAGAGTTAGCTTCTCTGCAGGAGGGATTTTTAGGTGTGGAAAGTGCCCGTGACGAGGAATTAGGAATTACTGTTTCATATTGGGAATCGTTAGAAGCCATAAAGAATTGGAAGGAACACTCAGCACATAAGGCTGCACAGGACAGAGGGAAAGCAGAATGGTATAAAAATTTCTCCCTTAGAGTTTGCAAAGTGGAGAGGCATAACTTCTTTGAAATGTGACAAACATTGTACACCTTGACAAGACTTTACTAATGGAAGTTGAATATAAACAAAAAGCAAAGAGACCCGATATACAGAGACGTGTCACACTTATGATGAAAGGGAGGATTATGCAGAGTGAAGGCGGAAACAACGTATGATGGATGGCTTAGAATTTTAATTGAATAAAGGAGTGAACAATATGAATTTAACATATGAAATGATACATGATGAAAACATCGAATGCTGCAGAGATTTATGCAATGAACTCATGGCTTTTCAAAAGTCAAAATCATACATAAAACCGGAATTGTTTGACAACATGAATTTTGACACACGGATGATTCCTTCAATAAAACGTGCACTATACAATTATACGGTAGTAGTTAAAGATGATGATAAAATAGTAGGTTATGTATATTCAAATATCTCCCCTAAAGAAACCTATTCAAATGAATTTGCCACTTTTTTTGACCCTTCTTCTGTTAGCAAAAAAAATGCAGGCTGTTTATCCCAATTTTATATTAAAGAAGAGTACAGGCAATACGGGGTTGGTTCGATCCTTTTCGATATGTCAATGATGTGGTTGAAGCAATTTGATGATGTCGAAGATTATTTCATCTTTGTTTCCAATGGTAATCATAATGCCCTGGAATTTTATAAACGTAAAGGATTTTTCGTTAGTCATGATATATTGGATGGCTTTATAACCGTTTTACGAAACTCTGAAAAGTAATATGTACATATAAACAAGGAGTGCACCGGAACATTCGGTACACTCCTTGTTATGTTAAGCCGTTGCTCTTTCAAATTCTTCTTCAATTTCCTGCGATGGTTTTTGATCAAGCATGCTTGTGAGGAAAATAGCTATTGCGGAGAATAGAAATCCTGGAGCCAGTTCATATAGATCAAACAAACCGCCGCTTATATTGCCCCATATAATCACCGTTAATCCGCCGGCAATCATACCGGCCAAAGCACCGTTTCTTGTCATCTGCTTCCAAAATAATGAGAGAATGATAACCGGACCGAATGCCGCACCAAGCCCGGCCCAAGCATACCCTACAAGATCAAGGATGCTGCTTTCCGGATTTTGTGCAAGTAAAATGGCAATAATCGCAATCCCTAAAACTCCCAATCTGCTAACCCATAATACTTCTTTTTCACTTGCGTCTTGACGGATTAGTCCTTTATAAAAATCTTCCGCTAGTGAACTTGAGGAAACTAAAAGCTGGGAATCGATCGTACTCATAATGGCAGATAAGACAGCTGCCAGCAAGAATCCGGCAACCCATGGATTAAACAAAACTTGGGTAAACGTTAAAAATACTGCTTCTGGATCAGATAAAGGGTTTGAAGCCAAATACGCGATCCCGACTAGACCTGTAAACATCGCCCCAATCATCGATAAAATCGTCCAAGAAACACCAATGATTTTCCCTTTTTTTACCTCTTTTATGTTTTTCACCGCCATAAAGCGTGTGATAATATGCGGCTGCCCTGAATATCCCAATCCCCAGGCCAACAGGGAAATGACACCGATTGTTGTGGCGCCTTCAAAGACATTTAAGTACGAAGAATCAATGGATTGTACGGCCTCGAAGGTATTTGCAAGGCCACCCATTTCAAAAATGGCCACAATCGGTACAATTACAAGGGCTAAAAACATGAGAATCCCTTGAAAGAAGTCAGTCCAACTAACAGCTAGGAAACCTCCTAGAAACGTGTACGCAATGATCACGGCAGCACCAATCAAAAGTGCTGTACTGTATGTTAGCCCGAATGACTTTTCAAAAAGAATCGCTCCGCCGACCAATCCTGCAGAGGTATAAAAGGCGAAAAACAACAAAATGACAATCGCTGAAATAATACGCAGCAATTTTGATCGATCCCGGAATCTGTTCTCCAGAAACTCTGAAATGGTAATGGAATCACCTGATACTTCGGTATATTTTCGAAGTCGCGGTGCAACAAACTGCCAGTTGAGAAAGACACCAATCGCAAGACCGAGCGGCAGCCAAATTTCTCCAAGGCCTCCTGCATAAAAGGCACCAGGCAAACCTAAAAGCAGCCAGCTGCTCATATCGGAAGCGCCGGCACTCATCGCCGCAACCCAACCGCCCAGCTGCCTTCCCCCGAGCAAGTAATCCGATACATTGTTTGTCTTTTTATAACAGACAATTCCAATCAACAACATTCCCACCAAATAAACCCCAAACGTCACCAAAGTTGCAATACTGATAACCACATCATCTCCTTTTGAAAATTTGGTTCATTATAACACACTTTACAGAAAATTCAAAACAGGCTTTAAATTTAAAGCATCATCTTATTCATGAATGAAAGTAAAAGAATATTTTTAATACTACGTTGGGATATGATAAGATATAGTGATTGTATATATTACAGGAGGATTAAAAAATGTTGGAAAATCAACTGAAACAAGAGGCTTCTGAGCATTTTGCCGAGGCCCATATTGAACGAGTACATAAAGAAACCGATGAGTTGATTGCGGAAGAAGCACCGGCTTCTTTTCTAAAGGAATCAATTCATTTTTTAAAACAACATAAAAGCGAATTTATTTATCTCGAGTCCCCAGCGTTTGACCTTATACGTGTCGATGCGATTTCATTGGAGTTGGATGACATGTTTGGATTTTATAATGTCATGCTTGGATTGAAGCTTCAAAAAAAGTATGACCAAGCATTAAAGACTTATCTATCTGAACACCTGGACGGTCCTGATTTGAGATTTGGCGCGATGTTCAATCAGGCGGATGGCTTATGGGATTTGAATTTTGCTTTGAATTATGTCGAAGGGTTCAAAGAAGAGATGTCCATCGGAGATGCCTATCAATTGATTTATGAGTTTTTATCTCAGTTGGTTGAAGCAGTCCAAGAGGAGAAGTAAACGACATTATACGAAAAAAGCCTTCTTGTTTATGAAGGCTTTTTTCGTATAAATGACAGAGCAGAATTCTTTAATCCAGTTCGACCGGCTGCCCCAGAACCTCGTCTTTATCTGGATAGACCCGCTCGATATGATGTTCTCCCCAGGCGCATAATAAATCGAGAATCTGCTCAAGCGACCAGCCGTAATCTGTTAAAGAATACTCCACTTTCGGAGGAACTTGATTATAGACGGTTCTTAAAATGACTCCATCTTCTTCCAGTTCGCGTAATTGCTGTGTCAGCATTTTCTGGGTGATGCCAGGCATCAGCTTTTTCAATTCGCTTGTACGTCTCGTTCCTTTCGTCAAATGGCATAAAATGACGACCTTCCATTTTCCCCCGATTACTTCCAATGCCGCTTCTACTCCTATATTGTACTTCTTCACGAGTACATCCTCCTTTAACGATGATTCGTGTTATGTATAGATTGTCTTTTGATATTTATTTTATTTAACACCTCGTATTGGTCACGAAGTTTCATGTATTCCATCATAGCACTCACTTTCCATTATCGCTAGTACGGTACTAAAAAGTGCCTATATTACTTTTTGGTAACTATAGGCTGTTCAATTCAAAACGTAAGAATAGAGTGAGTAAACGTTTAGTGGAACTTATATCAAAATATAATTGACAATGATTATCATTATTATTAATATAATTGATAATTGCTTTCAGTTAGGGGGAGGGTAATTGGATGGCTAACGTTCTGATTGTGTATGCAAGTATATCAGGTAATACGGAGGATATTGCTGATTTATTAAGGAAGGAAAAATGGAAGTTTGCGGCTTCATAAAGGGCCATGGATGGAGAATCATTCATAAACAAGAAGATTATCTAGTAGCAGGATTATATGAATCACTACATTATCAAAATCATTAAGCAAAAAAGAGAAGGAACAAATGCAGTCAGTTGTATAACAACCGACTTCTAAAACTTTAAGCAAAACGAATCCACTTTAAGCGGAACGGGGAGAAAAAAATGTTAATTATCCAGACTTTTTTCCTATCTGTATTAATATATGCTTTATATGATATTTCTTTTGGAGAGAAAAAGGATTAATGCATCTATTTAAGAGAGAAGATCAGAGAAAGCATAGAGAAGGAAACATAACCAATATGTATAGAATGATCAGCAGCCAAGTCTTTTTTTGAAAAGGTATTGGTTGCTTTTTTATTTCTTGTGTTTCGTTGTTCATTATGGATATCAGTTTTTTTGCTGAGGTGAATATTACAGGATTTTAAGTTTAATAAATTCCGGGTAAATTAAATGAATAGAACTGTTTAAAAAAGGCGGGATCATGATATGCAGCCAATTAATGATCATATAAAGGAACATTTAGACGTTTTATTTGTCGGCTTTAACCCCAGTATCCGTTCCGGAGAAACGGGACATCATTTTGCGAATCCGAATAATCGCTTTTGGACCATTTTACATAAAGCGGGCTTAACACCGAGAAAATACCACCCGACAGAAGACGGTGACTTGCTGCAGTTGGGGTATGGACTGACGAATATCGTAGCCAGACCGACCAAAGCGGCCCAAGACATCACGAAACAAGAGTACAAAGAAGGAAGGGAAGAATTGAAAAGAAAAATCGCTCACTATAAACCGAAAATCGTCTGCTTTGTCGGAAAAGGCGTCTATCAGGAGTACAGCCAAAAGAAGAACCTGCCATGGGGTCTCCAAAAAGAGCCCGTTGTACCAGGAACACTGGAGTTTGTTGCCCCTTCATCGAGTGGTCTCGTCAGAATGAAAATGGATGAAATCGTTGGTATTTACGGGGAATTGCCGAAACTGATTGCTTCTATGAAAAGATAATAAAGGAAATTCGGATATGTAAGAGAGGAATAGGAGAACTTTATAATACGTACAATAACGGCTCAAAAAAAGAACTTATGTTCTACCATTTTAACCCAACTTATAGTATAATAATAGTATACATTAGTTTGTTTTCAAGGGCGGTCGGCTAACTCCCCATTTATTCTTCCAGATGGAGAGGGGGTGATGCCATGTCGGTTTATGAATCCATTAGTTTGATGATTTCATTTAGTATGCTAATCATTGCGATTCTGGCTTTTCATAACCATAAAAAATAGACCTTCCTTGAGAACTCGCCATTCATGAGGAAAGGTCTATCCGTCTTTTAAGGCCGATCCCTGGAAGGAACGACTATTGTATGACCGTAGTTAGTAGCCGCTAACTGCGGTCTTTTTAGTATATTCATGTTTGTAGTTACATCATACCATACTCCACTGTATTTGATAAGTATTTTGACAGTTCATTTCCTCAAATTGTTCGCAGGGTCGTTTTAATAATACATGGTATACCTAAAAGGCTGTGTTATAATGGGGGCAAATACGAAAAAGGGTGAACAAGATGTGGAGAACGACGGTTGAACTGCAAAGTCCCTATAACTTCGACCAAGTATTACAGCGCCTGGCACTAGACCCGCTGCACACAGTAAACATAGACGAAAAAGAAATCAAAATACCGCTAATAATGAACGGAAAAGAAACAGTCGTTTCCGTCAAAGGAACCGGCAGCTTTGACGCACCGGCGTTTTTATTGTCGGGAGATGGTCCGGAAGAAAAAACAGTGGAACGAATCGGTGAAATTTTTGGATGGAACATAGATATTCATAGCATCCATACCCATTTTCTTACGACCAACTTGAGGCCTTTGTTTGAAACATTCGCTTACACGCCGCTCGTGCTGGAATTCAACTATTTTGATTGTCTCATCCGGTGCATCGTGCACCAGCAGTTAAACTTGAAATTTGCTTTCACACTGACAGAACGCTTCGTGCATACATACGGCAAACAAATTGAAGGTGTCTGGTTTTATCCAACCCCGGATGTTGTCGCAGCCATTAACATAGAAGAATTGCGCGCACTGCAGTTTAGCCAAAGAAAAGCCGAATACTTAATCGGTCTCGCACAGCACATTGTCAGCGGCAAGTTGGACCTTGACGGGCTCAAGTCATTGACGGATGAAGAAGTAGAAAAGGAGCTATTACCTATTCGCGGAATCGGACCATGGACAGTGCAAAACTTTTTAATGTTCGCGCTCGGAAGACCGAATATGTTTCCGAAAGCAGATATCGGTCTCCAGCGCGCCGTGCAAAATCTGCTTGGACTCAAGCAAAAACCGGATTATCGCATGCTGGAAGAACTGAAACAACAATGGGAACCATATGAAAGCTATGCATCCTTGTATCTATGGCGCAGTATAGAGTAGGAGAGGGAGAGCAAACTGCCAGTCCAAAGTGTTTGTTGCCCCTTCATCCAGCGGGCTGGTAAGCCTAATTTCTCGGTAAAAATGCTGAGAAATTAGGCTTTTTATCATTCAGCATCCTTAACGTTGTACATCCTCATTTTCCTGCCGCTAACCAGCTAAAGAATAGATGAAAAGCTGTCGATGTAGCCATCAACAAGAAAAGACGGCATTTCTCGTTTGAAATTTTAGAAAATTTAAATTTCGTTATTGACGATGGTAGAAGGTATTACTATAATAAAATATGAAAGCGTTGCCAATATGTTAGGTAATTAAAAGATTCCAAGAAACACTCGAATCAAAATGTTTGGCTGAAATGAAGTGAAAAGACGGCCTCTTTTCATGGTCTCATTATAGCCGGGCAAACACGAGCACGCATTAAGAATGGCTTTATCCTCATTCTTTTTCGCGATGCCTGTTTTGCTCGGCTTTTTTCTGCTCTAATGTTTTAAAATACAGTAGTCGGCAGTGAGACAAGATCCAGTCTGTATCCCATTGGAAAGGTGGTGATAAAAAGGGATTCATAAATGGCTATGGCACATGTTTCCTACATATTGACGAAAAAACGGAATAATTCAAAGGGGGAAGATGAATTGGACACGACGAAAAAAGACGTTTCTTTTGGTTTGGCCTTGCTGCCTTTAGTAGGGATGATGACAGCCATGGCAGTCACGATTATCGTGTTTGAAGGAAGCCCGCACGTTCCTCTCATCCTCGGATCGCTGATTGCTGCGTTTATTGCCTGGAGGCTCGGCTATAATTGGAAAACGATTGAAGATGGAATGTACAAAGGGATTCTCCTCGTTTTACCCGCTGTTCTTATTCTGATCGTTGTTGGGATGATTATCGGTTCATGGATTGGCGGCGGAGTCATAGCATCCATGACCTATTATGGATTAAAGCTATTATCTCCTACGTACTTTTTGGTAGCAATCGCATTGATTTGTGCCGTGGTATCATTGGCAATCGGAAGTTCTTGGTCTACGATGGCCACAATTGGGGTCGCTGGAATGGGAATTGGCATGAGCATGGGTATTCCTGCACCGATGATTGCCGGAGCCGTCATATCCGGTTCCTATTTCGGAGACAAAATGTCACCGTTATCCGACACGACGCTTCTTGCTTCAGGGTTATCGGGTGCCAACTTATTTGACCATATTCGCCATATGGTGTATACGACCCTTCCAGGACTGGTTATTGCGCTCGGCGTTTATTGGTATCTAGGAAGAGGATTCACTTCTGATACGGTTGATGCCGGAGAAATCGACAAGGTGTTGAATACGCTGCAGGATCAATTTATTGTCTCGCCATGGCTTCTATTGATTCCGGCATTTGTCATTTTTCTTGTCTCCCGTAAGGTACCGGCTCTTCCAGCCCTCATCATAGGCGTTATTTTAGGTTCCTTGGCACATGTATTTGTACAGGGAGGTTCCGCGGCGGATGCCGTTACAACACTGCAAGGCGGCTTTAGTCTCGAATCAGGCAATGAGATGGTCGATCAGCTGCTCAATCGCGGCGGAATTGACGGGATGATGTATACCATTTCTCTTATTCTAGTTGCTGCCGTTTTTGGCGGTGTGATGGAGAACACGGGAATGCTGGAAGCCATCGTCAAACAAATTTTAAAACTCGTCAAATCAGACGGCGGATTATTGGCTTCTACCGTTGTGACATCTTTCTTTTCCAATGTCGCATCAGCTGACCAGTATTTGTCCATTGTGGTACCATCCCGTATGTATTCAAAAGCGTATCAAGATCGAAAACTGCATCCAAAGAACCTTTCCCGTGCTTTAGAAGACGGCGGAACCATTACATCCGTCTTTGTTCCATGGAACACCTGCGCTATCTTCATATTTGGGACATTAGGTGTTTCTACGTTTGCTTATGCGCCTTATGCCATCTTAAACTTTTCGGTTCCGATTATTTCTATTATCTTCTCACTGATTGGTTTCTCGGTTGTCAAACTGTCTGACAGTGAAGCAAAGCGCCTTCAAAAAGGTGTGGAAGACGCCATTTAAAAATGAAAAAACAGACGGTCGCGGGTTTCCCGACAGTCTGTTTTTTGTTTAAATTCATTAAACACTTCTGCGTTCTTCAAAAGGATAATCATCGTCCGCTAAACGTTTTTTCAGCGGCTCAAAGAAATTTTCGATTTCCCGTTCGGCGCTTAATAGCGAATCGGAGCCATGAATGACGTTTTCCGCCTTGGAGCAAGCGAAATCACCGCGAATGGTTCCAGGCATTGCTTCAGTCGGACTCGTTTTTCCAATCATCAGGCGCGATACTTCAATAATATTTTCTCCTTCCCATACCATCGCAAATACAGGACCGGATGTAATGAAGTCCACTAATTCTCCGAAAAACGGTTTATCTTGATGTTCCATGTAGTGAAATTCTGCTTTAGCCCGATCTACCGTCATAAGCTCCGCATTTAACATACTGAAACCCTTTTGTTCAAAGCGCCTGATGATTTCTCCAATCAATCCTCGTTTTACTCCATCAGGCTTTACCATTATAAATGTACGCTGCATTGGCATACAATCACCTCTTCATAACATCATTAATGTTTCCCTTTTTGATACAGCCGCTTTCATTCAAATCGAATATCCTTCACCCGTTATGAAAGGAAACGGCTTTGCAGTATCCATTATGGAAAAATTATTCCGTTTTTATAACACGTTCAATGAAAACGGCGAAAAAAAGACATTTTTACCAAAGATCGGTACAATACACATGACGAGCTTGAGGTTCATATGTTTAAATGGAGAAAGGAGAGTGGCCAAATGTACGGTTTATCGTACGGGATGTTGCATACAGTATGTCCCTTTTATCAGCCCATTTCATATCTCTGGTGTTGTTTTCCATATGCTCGTGACAGAAAAATCATGACTGTTGCTTCCCGACAGGAGCCTTTTCAAGGAGATGTTTCTTCTATAAACATGAATGTCGGCAAGGAAGTGGACCAAATGTCTGAATGGGTTTATAACATCAGTTATGAAGAAATATTGGCCTCTTATCTCGATCTTTACGGCAGAAGAAGGCATCGCATTTCTTTGCTTGTGATGTATCCGAATACGATGGGAAAAGAGTGGAAACCGCTGCTGAAAGCTTGCGCCCTTCAAGCATCAAAGGCGGCTAACGTTGTCATTGAACCATGGATGTGGCAAGACCCTCAGCTTGTTCTGGCAATTTGTAAGCCTGTTGCGATTGCCGCTTTTTTGCAATGTTTGCCTCCGGAACTTCAAAGCCAAATGACAGTGGAAGTCATTTATCGCAGACGATGAAAACAAAACAGCGGAAAACAACCAAAACATTTTCCTGCCTGGGAGAATGTTTTTTATTTGGGTAAGTTAAACATACAAACAGATAGATGGATGTAGAACAAAGGAGATTTTTGATGACTGAATGGATGAATCTTTATCCTCATGCGGTGGAACAGACGAAAATGAAACTGGCGGAAGACCTGGATCGGTATTTGGAAGAGAAAGAAAAGATACCCTCATATGAACAGTTTTTGGCTGACCGAAAGCATTATATTGAACAAATTTGGATGAATGTATGGTTGAATGCGGTCACAAACGATGTATCAAAAGCCGGAAAAAAGGCGTATTTAAAGGAAGCTGGCTATGAGGTGGAAGGCGTTGACCGAAAACTGATCAATCAGCTGTTTCGAAATGAAATGAGAACATACCAGCCTTTTGATGCCATACAGTGGTTAAACGATACCTTCAGCAGTAATCAAAGCGAGTGGCAGGACCGGTATGAAAAGCGAAGAGCGCATTTTCTGAAACAGGAAAAAGAAAGAAAGCTTTTAGAAAAAAGGGCCGATGTGAAGAAAAGACTGATTAAATCCGCTTTGAAGTCAATCAAGCGGTACCATCTCACGTTGTATCTATATGTCAGATATTACGTCGCCTGCCAATTAGCTAATGATGTCAAGAAAAAATTAAACAACCCGGTCATCGATATACATAAGCTGGAGGAAATGTTAAAGGGAGAAGTGGATTTCGATTTAGCTTCCTCCAACCCTTATCTTTATCCGACTGTCGCTGCGTTTCTTCAGGAATTGCCCGGAACTTCCGATAAAGTCTCTCTTCACTGGGACCGCAGACATTATGAATATGAAACGTATTATTATGAATACGAACGGCTCATTACCTATTATTTATGTGAATTTGTGCCGAAATGGGCCATCCACCAATTGCCTCAGCCTTTGTTGAGCGATTTTCATCAAACATACGGTGAGCCTTTAACAGTCGAGAAGCTAACGGACATCATGATTGAACCGCTGTTTGAGATTGTAAACGAGTATTTCTCGCGCATCCAATTAGAGTATGTTCGGGATCTTATCCAGCTCGCGGACATTCCGTTTGACTTGACAGCGCATCAAGAGATTTACGAACGTCAGCTTGTCGAGCAAGAACGGAAGAAGGCGGAGATATCAGCCGAAATTGAACGAAAAAAAGCCGAGGAAGCCCGCATGATCGAGGAACTGTTCGGACGCGAATACAGTCCTCCCGCAGGTCGGAATATCCAGTATGTGCTTCACATCGGCGAGACGAATACCGGAAAAACGTATGAGGCGCTCAAAAGAATGAAAGAAGCAAAGAGCGGATTGTATTTAGCCCCGCTTCGCTTGCTGGCCCTTGAAGTATATGAAAAGTTGAATACAGAAGGCATTCCCTGTTCGTTAAAAACGGGGGAAGAAGAAAAAACAGTCGAGGGAGCGGCACATATCTCCTGCACGGTTGAAATGTTTCATGAAAAAGATTTTTATGAAGTCGTAGTCATTGATGAAGCACAAATGATCGCGGATAAAGACCGGGGGTTTTCATGGTATCGAGCGATGACAAAAGCGAATGCGCAGGAAGTTCATATCATCGGCAGCCGAAATTCGAAAAACATGATTACTCAGCTGCTTGGTCATTCCCGCGTCGACATCCGTGAGTATCGCCGTGACATCCCGCTTCAAGTGGAAACGAAAGCGTTTGAGATGAGCGGGGCTGCACAAGGGGATGCACTCGTATGCTTTTCGCGAAGACGTGTATTGGAGGTCGCATCGGGTCTGCAAAGCAGCGGCCAATCTGTCAGCATGATTTACGGCAGTATGCCGCCGGAAACGAGAAAAAAACAAATTCAGCGGTTCATCAACGGAGAAACAACCGTCATTGTTTCAACTGATGCGATCGGTATGGGGCTGAATTTACCGATTCGCCGCATCGTCTTCCTCGAAAATGAGAAATTTGACGGGATGACAAGACGGCGGTTAACGTCACAGGAAGTAAAGCAAATTGCGGGGCGTGCCGGCCGAAAAGGACTGTACAATGTAGGAAAAGTCGCTTTTTCAAGAGATATCGCCCTCATGACCCGACTGCTTCAGCAAGAAGACGAACCCATTTCGACGTTTACGATTGCACCGACAAACGCCGTCCTTCAACGTTTTCAAAAATATGCCCGGACGCTCGGTACGTTTTTTGAACTTTGGGAGAAATTTGAAAGTCCAATCGGAACAAAAAAAGCCGCTCTGACAGAGGAACAGGAACTATATCATCTTATTCGCGGCACCGAAATGGAAGCGCGCCTTTCCGTGATCGATCTTTACGGGTTTTTGCATCTTCCGTTTTCTGCCCATGAACCGCGTCTTGTGGCGCAATGGCAAGATACGATGATGGCGATTGTCCGCAAACAGGAATTGCCGGATCCGCTCATCAAAAAAGGCAGTCTTGAGGAACTGGAACTTTCTTATAAAGCGGCTGGTCTGCATCTTTTATTTTTATACCGGTTAGATAGACGCACCGAAGCTCTTTACTGGGAACGGATACGGGACGAAATCAGCGACGATATCCATGAAATCTTAAAAACTGGCGTGAAACCGTTACAGAGAATATGCAGAAAATGCGGAGAAGGCTTACCATGGGAGTTTCCGTTTCATCTATGCCATGATTGTCACGCCTCGCGTTATGGGAGAAAACATGCAGATGACTCCGATGACGATATGGTTGAATAGGAATCGATGAGGAATACTTGCTTATCTTGAAAGTATAAGCAGATAAAGAGGATTATTGCTGAACATGTGGTATGATATTTTTCATATTATGAATGAAAAATGAGGTGTAACGATGAAAATTGAAGTATGGTCAGATTTTGCCTGCCCATTTTGTTATATTGGAAAACGTCGTTTGGAGGAAGCACTGGAGAAATTCCCGCATCGAGATCAAGTAGAAGTAGTGTTCAAAAGCTTTGAATTGGATCCTCATGCAAGCCGGGATATAGACCTTTCCATCCATGAAATCATCGCGAAAAAGTACGGCATGCCGGTTGAACAGGCGAAACAAATGAACGACGGCATCGCACAGCAAGCCGCAGCGGTCGGGTTGGATTTTCAATTTGAGACGCTGATCCGCACAAATACATTCGATGCGCACCGTTTAGCTAAGTTTGCAGAAGCAAAAGGAAAAGATGCGGAAGTGACAGAGCGGTTGCTGAAAGCTTATTTTACGGATTCGAAGCATCTCGGTGACCACGAGACGTTAACAGACCTTGCAGTAGAAGCGGGACTGGACCGAAATGAAGTGGAAGCCGTCTTACAAGGAAGTGATTACGAGGCAGCCGTTCGAGGGGAAGAGGCCCAAGCTCAACAAATCGGTGTGCAAGGCGTACCGTTCTTCGTCTTAAACAACAAATATGCGATATCCGGAGCGCAGCCGTCTGAAGTATTCGCGGGCGCACTACAAAAAGTATGGGAAGAAGAAAATGAGAAACCTGCATTACAATCCCTATCACCGACAAACGATCAAGGGGCCGTTTGTACAGAAGATGGATGCGAAGTTCCGGATTTTAACAAACAGTAATAGCGACAGAAAAAAGACACTGGACATATAACAATAGTATGACCGCAGCAGTGGGAGAAGGTAGTCCGTATAAGTGTGGACAAGTTTTACAGATAAAAAATGTATCAATCCCGAATCCTAAAGAAATTTTAGTTGTCGTAGTAGACGAAGTAAAGGGGTTTCCTCAAAACAAACTAAATTTGCATGAAAAGGCTTTTGAAGCATTAGGTTCTAAGACAAGTGTTGGAACGATTAAAATCGAGATTACATCTGTTTTACATTAAAAATTATCAGCTTTTTTGCTTAACTAACCAATAAAAAAACTCCAGTAACTGTACTGGAGTTTTTTAGGCGGATGCCTTTGATCAAGTCATCCCTTATAACCGCAGAAAGTACATGCACCAATGATGATTAATAAAATAAACAACACTACGATGATGGCGAAACTATGACATCCATGATGGTGTCCGCCATACCCATAAACAGGAGCTGTGCATCCATAAACAGGAGCTGTATATCCGTGAGACATGATAGGTGAGAAAGGAACATTCTCTCCAGAAGGAAATGGTGCATTTACGTTATTATTCATTTTCATATCCTCCCTTCGTTTGTAAAGCTCTGTGATGGTGACTAGCCATTTCACAAGCGTTATAGAGTATTAATATGTTACAACTTCCTTATATGAAGCTTATTCGCAGCCTAAATTACCATTTGCTAACGACAGATAATCCTTGATTATGTTAACGATAAGAGCGCTAGGTATCTAAAAGATTGGCCAACAATCCATAAAACAAGTGAAACTCCTTGATATTCAAGGAGTTTTCAAATTTATATCTAAGTAATTAACATTTGTGAAGATGCAGGAAAATAAAGCTATGGACTTGTTCTTCCACTATATCTGTGTCTATGAGGGTTAGTTCCGTTTACAGTGATAACACCGCTAAATTCATAATAATGACCGCCTCCAGAAAGGGGAATGGCTTTAACCCTTACTTAGTAATTTCCAATATACTTAATTGAGTGAATATGTGTTTTGGTTAGATCAATGACTTCTTGGATGAATTCTTCTTGGGTTACTTTGAAGCCATTTTGGATCCAATTCTGAAGGAGTCCGTAAAAGCCATAGGCTGTATAATGTTTAAAGTAATCCATATTGACTGGAATATTGTTGATGGTTTCGAAAATAAATTGTTCCTTATAGATTTTTAAGATCGTTTGAGGGAATTGTGTATGTAATCCGGGCAGCGTATCATCGTAGTTAATGAGTGCAAAAAAATCCCGATTTTGATAAATATAAGAAACGATATTAAAAGACGGTGCATTTAGCTTGGCTGTATATATTTTGTGACCAGGTGTATATGGTTTTCCTACTGAAGCTTCTAATCCTTGAAGCATGGAAACAAGTAAATCTTCAGCTAATTCAATTTTATCTGTGTAATGGATATAAAAAGTACTGCGATTATAGGCGGCATAATCGACAATGTTTTTTACAGTAACGGAATGGTACCCCTTCTCTTTTATGAGTTCAATCAATGCTTGCTTTAAATGTTCTTTTGTTCGATTTTGTCGTTGAGATGATGTATGTTGGTCGTTATTCATGAAAAAACCTCCACCAGAATAGACAGATTCATCAGAAGTGTCTAGTTAATAGACACTTCTTAATATCTTAATGATTGTTAAATAAGGGCAAAGTAGTACAATTAAATTGTAAACAAAATAGTACAGATATTAAATCGGTCTAGTACTTTTCTCTTAAAGAAATTTTACTAATAGGAGGAGGATTTGGGAATGGGAAAATTACAAGATAAAGTAGCCGTGATTACTGGAGGAGCATCTGGTATTGGGGCAGCAACTGCACGTTTATTCGTTTCAGAAGGAGCCAAAGTGGTTCTTGTTGATTTAAATGAGGAAAAAGGAAAAACTTTTGAGAAAGAATTGAAAGCGCTTAATGCTGAAGCTTTTTTTATAAAAGCAAATATTACAAGTGAAGAAGAAGTGGCAAATATCTTTAAACAAACAATTGAAACTTTCGGCAAGGTGGACGTTGTCTTCAACAATGCAGGGATCGGTCGTGTTCATCCATCACATGAATTAGAATACTCAGAATGGCGCAATACCGTAAATGTTGACTTAGATGGTGTCTTCTTAGTAGCGCGTGAATCCATTCGCGAAATGTTAAAAACAGGCGGCGGTACGATTGTGAATACGGCATCTATGTACGGTTGGGTTGGCTCACCTGGTTCAGCAGCCTATAACGCAGCAAAAGGCGGCGTAGTTAACTTAACTCGCTCACTTGCACTTGAATACGCAGAACAAAATATTCGTATTAATGCATTATGCCCTGGTTTTATTGATACACCGATTATACCTGAAGAAAGCAAGCAAGCTTTAGCTGCAGCCACACCGTTAAAACGTCTTGGTAAACCGGAGGAAATGGCAAAAGCAGTATTATTCATGGCTTCAGATGATTCTTCATTCATGACTGGCAATAGCTTAATCGTTGATGGTGGGTATACGGCACAATAATAAATTAAGGGGACGAATCTTTTGTTTCAAGTTTGAAACAGTGAATGGTTCTTGTTTGCAGGATTACTTATACCAATTGGGCGATAAGCAGGAAACCATGACTTTCACCTCTATATACCTTTAATGAGAGATAGTTTAATTAAAAACAATTTAAGGATATCTAAGCATACGTTATTTATTGTTTCCTACGGATCTTCCCTTAGACCTAGAAACAAAAATAAAGGAGGACATTTTCCATGAGCAATCGTTTTGATGACAAAGTAATCTTAATTACAGGTGCGGGATCTGGCTTAGGTCAAGCTTCTGCCTTACAAGTAGCAAAAGAAGGAGCAAAACTCTCACTCGTTGATTTAAATTCTGCTTCATTAGAAGAAACAAAAAGTAAAGTGTTAGAAGTTGCACCAAACGCAGAAGTGTTGCTTATCACTGCAAATGTAGCAGATGAAAAAGCAGTTGAAAACTATGTAAATGAAACCGTTGAGAAATTTGGGGAAATCGATGGTTTCTTCAACAATGCAGGAATCGAAGGAAAACAAAACCCAACAGAGGATTTTGGTATTGATGAATTCCAAAAAGTAGTTGATGTCAACTTAAATGGTGTGTTTTATGGTTTGAAACACGTATTGAAAATCATGAGAGAACAAGGTTTTGGTTCCATTGTGAATACTGCTTCTGTTGGTGGCATTCGCGGGGTAGGAAACCAATCTGGTTATGCAGCGAGTAAACACGGCGTGGTCGGATTAACAAGAAACTCTGGAATTGAATACGGTCAATATGGAATCAGTATTAAAGCCATTGCACCAGGCGCGATCATGACACCAATGGTTGAAGGTTCATTAAAACAAATTGATCCAGACAACTGGGAAGAAGTGGGGAGACAATTTGTTGAACCAAACCCAATGAAACGATTCGGCAAACCAGAAGAAGTGGGTTATTTAGTTGCATTCTTATTGTCTGACCAAGCAAACTTTATAAACGCAACCGTTATTCCAATCGATGGCGGGCAATCTTATAAATATTAAAAAGAAGACATCTTATTATGAACTGCACCTTCAATTACTAGACACAACTAACAATTGGAGGTGCAGATTTTTTATGAGGCAATATTCTCTATAAACAAAGTTAGAGGCAGTCTGTGTGTTCCTTTTTCTCCCATATGAACTAAAAAGCCGGCGGTGTCACCGCAAATAACACAACGGCTTGCTGATCGAATTCATTTTCCCATTTATGCTTCATATAGGCTGGTATTTTTACACTGTCTCCAGCTTCCAATATAAATTCCTCTTCATTTAGATGGATTTTGATTTTCCCTTCTAAAATAAACGCGACTTCCTCTCCTTTATGTTCCAAAAGCTTCTCGGATGAATGGGTATTCGGAGGGACATTCATGATTGCCGCAGCGAGATTTCCGGTAAAATCAGGCGATAATAACTCATAAGATAAATGATCAATGGTCATTTTTTTACGGCTGCTCGACCGAACCACTAAATCAGCTGTATTCGTTTCTTCCAGCAAAAAGCTGAAGGTGGGAACATCTAGAGCCTTGGCCAGAAGTTTGAGTGTTTGGATGGAAGGATTGGCCAATCCCCGTTCAATTTGACTTAACATCGAAGGTGTAATTTCCACTAATGCCGATAATTCCCTCAAGCTCAATCCCTTTGTTTTCCGATGTTTTTCCACTTTTTTACCGATATCAATATTTTCCATTCCTGATGCTCCTCTATAGTTTTTAAATATTAGTTAAAATAGTTAAATATAATTTGAAAATAAAGAAATTGTGTTAAACTACAATTACATTCATTAAATTATATTTTATCTCATCAGTTGTTACAAGAAAATGGGGAGGGGAAGGAAATGAATGAATTTCTTACGTTTTTCGTACTTTCACTTTTTGTAGTGATGAGTCCAGGGATTGATACGGCTTTAATTACAAAAACGACGATTGCAACGGGGAAAAAGACAGGCTTTCAAATGGCATTAGGCATTTCGACCGGATCTTTAGTTCATACGTTTGCCGCTGCGTTTGGGCTTTCAGCCATTCTATTACAATCAGCTGCTGCATTTGAAATCGTCAAATATGCAGGTGCCGTGTACTTGTTATATCTGGGTGTTTCTTCCCTTTGGGCAAGCAACAAAAAGCAAACGATTGAGGGAGAAAATCTTCCTGAATTAAATAAAAAAGGCTCTCCGTTCAAACAAGGGCTTTTATCAAATGTACTAAATCCGAAGGTCGCGATGTTTTTCCTAACATTCTTACCGCAATTTGTAACCCCTGGTGAAAGCACTACTCAGCAATTGATCATAATGGGAATCGTTTACACTGTTCTCTCCATCACATGGTTTTTTATTTATGTGTATTTCATTAACTATATGCGTGAATGGTTGTTATCTCCAAATGTACAAAAATGGATGGATAAAGCGACAGGTCTTGTGCTTATAGGGTTTGGCCTCAAGCTGGCATTAGAAAAACATCGTTAGCAAAAAAGATGGAGCGGGTGAGCTGACTCCATCTTTTTTGTTTATCGGGTAATCATATTCATATAGTTCTTATCAATTTCTTTTATTTGCATTTCCGTTTTTCATACTTCAGAATAAAGGGGAAAAAGAGGTAAAGGAGGAATAGCATTGAAATTACAAGGTAAAAAGATCATTCAGCTCGTCAGCGATGAGTTTGAAGATTTAGAGCTTTGGTATCCGGTACTGAGGCTAAGAGAGGAAGGCGCTGTTGTCCATATCGCGGGTAACAAAGCAGGGGAGGAATACATAGGAAAATATGGTGTCCCAATTGTTTCGGACGTATCTTTTCACGATATCGATCCAAATGAATATGATGCGATTTTGGTACCAGGCGGATGGTCTCCCGATAAACTAAGACGTTATGAAGACATCTTAACGATGATTCGTACCATGAACGAGCAAGAAAAGCCAATCGGCCAAATTTGTCACGCGGGCTGGGTGCTGATTTCAGCAAAAATCTTAGAAGGAAAAAAAGTCACAAGTACACCGGGGATTAAAGATGACATGATGAATGCTGGTGCTGAGTGGCTGGACGAACCGGTCGTAGTGGACGGACATCTTGTCTCAAGCCGCCGTCCGCCTGATCTGCCAGATTATATGAGGGAGTTCATTAGTGTATTGGCGGGAAAATAAGATAAAAAAACAATTTTAAGTAAGAACAAACCGGATATTTTTATTATTCCTTTATACCACAACCATTCATTGAAATGGTCGTGGTATTTTTTATTAACGTCCTGTTATATAAAGTATATTAACCCGGCAATACACAATGATAATGCTCCTGCCAGACCAGAATACAAGGCGATTTTCGTTCTGAAATTTCGATGTTTGTCTGTTTCTGAATGAAAATTTGCTCTTTGCTGTTGTCCATCTGTCCAAGCTCCAATGAAAATACCTGAAATAAGAATACCGACTATGCCAGTGGTTAGCAACAACTGTAACATCCATCTCATCTCCTTTCCGGCTTCTTAACAATTATACGTTTATATAACTGATTTCGTTTCATCAGTTGGAATAAGACATCTTTAAGTCTGGTAGTTTGTTCTAATTGAGAATCTCTAATCCATTTTTATTGTGCGCATCCTCGCTTTTACGATAAACTTTACAGAGTCGAATAGATCAATGAGCAAGGAGAATCAGATTATTTTATGAAACTTATTTCTTGGAATGTGAATGGCATCAGGGCATGTGTACGAAAAGGATTTTTGGATTATTTCAGCGAAATGGATGCGGACATCTTTTGTATACAGGAAACGAAACTGCAAGAAGGACAAATCGATCTGGACTTAGAAAACTACTATCAGTATTGGAATTATGCGACGAAAAAAGGATATTCGGGAACAGCTGTTTTTACGAAAAGAAAGCCATTGTCGGTGATGTACGGTGTCGGAATGGAAACGGAAGAAGCAGAAGGGCGAATTCTTACATTGGAATTTGAAGAATTTTATTTAGTCAATGTCTACACGCCCAATTCTCAGCGGGATTTGGCGAGGCTTGATTTCAGATTGGCATGGGAAGAGAGAATGTTAGTGCATCTCCAAACGCTGGATAGCATCAAGCCGGTTATTTACTGCGGGGATTTAAACGTTGCCCATATGGAAATCGATTTGAAAAATCCAAAGCCGAATAAAGGAAATTCAGGATTCACTGAAGAAGAACGTGAAAAGATGACACTGCTTTTGCAATCCGGTTTTGTGGATACGTTCCGTTATTTTAACCCGGACAAGGAAGGCGCCTATACGTGGTGGTCGTACATGAATAAAGTGCGTGAGCGAAACATTGGATGGAGAATCGATTATTTTATTGTTTCTGACAGATTGAAAGATTCATTAAAAGATACTCACATCCACTCCCATGTAATGGGGAGCGATCATTGTCCGGTCGTGTTGGAAATCGATTTAAAGTAAACGAAGGGGGATGAAGGGTGAGACGTCGAGTACTGAGAGGCCATCATTTACTGTGTGTCCATGGCTTCAGGGGAATGGGATATAGTCCGGATTTCGTCGAGAAAATGACCGAAATCGTAGAGGAAATACGGGATGAAACACTGGATTATCCCATTCAAGTCGTCGTTGGGCTCGATGAAACATGTTCCTTTTGCCCACATAAAGGAGACGGGGTGTGCAATCAATCCGAACCCCATGTGATTGGGTTGGACACGAATGTGACGCAGCATTTAGGCATCAAGCACGGCGAAATCTATCAAAAGAGCGAGCTTGTGTCGATGGTGGCCCGTCATGTTGATCCAGATGATTTGGATGTCCTTTGCAAAGGATGTTCCTGGCTCCGCTATGGGGTGTGCAAAGAAGGGATTTCGATCTTGAAAGCGCATTATGAGAAAAAGCAACGAGAAGAAAATACTACTTAAGCGGTTCTTCTAATAAACTATCCATATATGCATGAAGGGAGTTTTATAGATGAAAAACTATTCATCAAGAAAAGATGTACCGGCCCACGAAACATGGGATTTAGCTGATATTTATGCCTCAATGGAAGCGTGGGAAGCAGATTATAACAAGATTGTAGAAATGATCGAGCAGTTAAAAATGTTTGATGGAACAATCAAGGATGCCCGCTCATTATGCGACTACTTGCAGATGAAAGAGAGCGCACGGTATAATTACAGCAAATTATACGTGTACGCGCATTTGCAAATGGATTTGGACACGCGCGTTTCCGCTTCTCAAGCCTTGCTCGAGAAAGCGACTAGACTCGGCCAGAACATGAGCAGTGCAAACGCCTTTTTCATGCCTTTTTTATTGAGTCTTGAGGAAACCGTTTTAAAAGCATACATAGAGGAAGTAAAAGAACTCGCTTATTTCGAAGATGATTTATTGGAAGCATATCGATATAAGAAACATGTGTTAAGCAAGGAAAAGGAAGAAGTCCTCTCTAAAATGGGAGAAGCGTTTTCCTCTCCAAAGCAAACATTCGGCATGATTAATAACGCGGATATTCGGTTTGGTGAGATAACCGATGAAAAGGGAGATAAAATCCGTCTGACAAGAGGGATGTATTCGAAATTAATCGAAGATGAAAAGCGCGATAAACGGAAAGAAGCGTATCACGCGTACTATGAACCGTATGTTCAGCTGCAGAATACGATTGCATCTACACTGTCATCGGCGATTAAAAACAATGTGCTGCTGTCAGAAATGAGAGAATATCCATCCGCTTTGGAGCGCTCATTGTTCTCTGATATGATTCCGAAAGAAGTGTATGACAATTTAATTCAATCGACGAAACAAAATATCAAACCGCTTCATGACTACATGACAATCAGAAAAAAACAGCTTGGTGTCGAGGAACTCCGGGCCTATGACTTAAGTGTTCCGTTAGTGAGCGGCATGAGGCAGGAGATTTCTTATGATGACGCATATGACACCATGCTGAAAAGCCTGCAGCCGCTCGGTGAGGAATACGTTGAAACGTTAAAGGGTTTTAAAGAAAAGCGGTACATCGATGTGAGAGAAACACCCGGAAAACGTTCAGGTGCTTATAACTTGGGGCTTTATGGGGTTCATCCTTTCGTATTATTAAACCACCAGGACGATCTTGACAGTTTATTTACGCTGACACACGAAATGGGGCACGCGATGCACAGCTATTATTCAAGCAAACATCAGCCGCAGATTAAAGCCGGTTACTCCATTTTCGTCGCAGAAGTCGCTTCTACCGTCAATGAAATTTTATTGATTCGTTATTTATTGAACAACACGGATGACCCGCAAATGAAAAAACATTTATTGAACCATTTTATCGACCAATTCAAAGGAACGTTCTTTACGCAAGTCATGTTTGCAGAGTTTGAGAAAATCACCCATGAAAAAGCGGAGAATGGAGAAGCATTGAATGCCGAGGCATTCAACCGCATATATGAAAAGCTTTTTAGAGAGTACAATGGAATGGACATCGTATTTGACGATGAAGTGAAATACGGCTGGACGAGAATTCCTCATTTTTACCGTCCTTTTTATGTATATAAATATGCGACAGGCTTTGCTTCAGCCATTCATCTTGCAGATAAGCTGCTTGAAGGGGATCCGGCCGCACAGCAAGCCTATCTAAACTTTTTAAAAAGCGGAAGTTCTGATTATCCGCTTGAATTATTAAAACAAGCGGGTGTCGATTTATCCAAACGAGAGCCGATCGAGCATGCATTATCAATTTTTGCCGGCTTGGTGGATGATTTTTCGAAACAGCTGTAAAGAAGATGCAAAGAGTAGTTTTGCCTTTTCCTGTCTATAATGATAGAAAAGCCGTCTTCTTTTTTTGTAAAGACGGCTTTTTAAATGTTCCAGTAAAAAGAAGGAGAATTTAAGTCTGTCTTCGAAGATACAAACAAAGCAAATAGGGTGACCCGTGAGAGGAGAAAACATATGATTGCAAATCGAAATGATCAATGCCCATGCGGCAGTGGAAAAAAATATAAGAAATGCTGCTTGAAAAAAGAAGGGGTCGTTCAGCTAAATGAAGTGAAAGAAGAACGATTTATTCAGCAGAAGTATAGTCTTGTCGAAAAAATGAGCTATTTTTTTGACAAAAACATCCCTTTCAATGATTTTTGTCAATTACAATCGGAATTTAATCAACGATCATCTAAAAGTATCGTTAACATGTCTGGATCCGGATTTTTTCAATTTTGGCTTCATTTCTTCAAACGATTCGACAATGGTCTTCGAGGGATTGAATGGTTTTATGAGGAAAATAAAGCCCGGTTGTCGCCGCTGGAAAGAACGATGGCCGAAAATTGGACAAAGCTTCGGTTAAAACTCGTACAAGCGATTAAAATCCAAGAGAAAGACGTTCTGTTTGAAGATCTTTTCACAAAAGAACGATTCACGGTTCCATTTTCAAAAGAAAATATAGCTGAATTTCTCCCATGGTACGGGACGCTCGGCTTATTGGAACCATTTGAGAATCATTTCTATTTTAATGGAGTCAGTGTTTTTAAAGGTCCGGAAGAGATTTATTTTGCGGAAGAAAAAATTCGTGAATTTATAAACGAAACCGGTTTAAGCCATGAGGAAGTGCTGATGGATTATTATCCGGAGATTTTAGGGGTACTTCTGGCAAATGAAAACAAACGAAGCGATGAAGAAGAACCATCTAAAATGGTCCATGAATATACGCTGGAGTATAAAGTGAACGACGAAGAAAGATTAACCGATTTTTTATATGATCAAGTGGATATCGTCGTTGACAAGTGGGAAGAGACGGAAAAGATTGTCAGCTGGATTGGAAAATGGCGGGCTTACACGGACAATGAAATGAACGGGAACGTTTATTTAGGGGAAGTTGATGCTAGTGTGTTATTGAAATCTGATCGTTTGAAAGTCACCTGCATAGAGGAAGAAAAGGCAAAACAATGGAAGGAGAAAATAAAAGGAGCGGGAGATGCTGTTTCATATTTGGATGAATTCGTTACATCCATCGAAAGCCCAATTCATGTCAAGATAACCAATACACTGGTTCACCTTGATGAAGACACTCCTCCTTATTTTGCTTTGTATGCTCAAAATGCCGGCCTTCTTGATATTGATGTCCCAATTCCAAGATTTGATCAGTACACGATACGAGAGCTGGCTAAAATGGGAAGAAAAGAAGCAGAAACATGGCTCCGGCAAACCGAATGCAGTTTATACCGACTTGTGATGCAGCAGTTTGGAAAAGTGGACGTAACGGCTGATTTTAACACGATCCGAAAAGAATTAGGTCTTCCTTTATCGCCGTTTGTTACAGGCGGTGAGGGCAGGGTATCGTCTATCGAATCTATTCCGCCGCTGCATACGCGTCCTCCGCGAGTACACAATGAAGATATCCCGTACTACGAGGACCTCGGCTTTACACCTGATACGATCGATCATTTTTACACAAAGGACCTGATTGCCTTTTACAAAGAAAAGACGGCAGGAAAAGGGGAAGGGACGGTCAGAAAGTATCGAAACAGCTTATTTGATTTAAGGGAAATATTGGAGTATGATGCACCAGCGAGTTGGGAAGAGTGCGGTTATGCGTTTTGGGAGCGGCTTTTGACTAAAGATTTCTTTGATTTTAACGGCGTTGTCAGTAAATCGAGACTCAAAGATTTTTTAAGTACGATTAAAGCCTTTACAAAATGGGTCGATCAAAAACAGAAAACAAAGATCGCAAAACATGTCGCCGCAGTCATTCAAGAAACGGAGCAGCAAATCATTCAATCCGTTGAATTTTGGAATGCGTATGTACCTTATACATTGAATTCATCTTATCACCAACCTCTTTTCCAAATGGCTCAAACCATCAAAAAAGCGGTAAAGGGCTATGACGAACTAATTGAGGGATATTTTCAAATTATAAAACTCAACAATCAAAGCATTCGTGTCGTCTCCCTTGGAGCTTCACAAAATCAGCAATATACCATTTCTTTATCAGCAAAAGAAATGAATGTGGTTGAAGAAGGAATGATTCTATGCGGAGAAATAGGAAAAAGCAACATCAATATGTTTGAGTTGGTACATCTAGACGGTGTCTACCCGCAACAAGCGATTGCGTATCTATAATTGCCGCAATAACAAATGGGACATGAACGTTGTTGTTCATGTCCCATTTGTTATGTATATCATCCTTTATCTTACGATGGCTCTTGCATGCTGCTTGGCCACAGAAATTTCATAATAGTATTCTTCATATTCATAAATGCGGTCAATGATAATCAAAACATCGTCAAATGATTTAGAATGATTGACCGTATCATTTTTCTTCATGAATTCGATCATCGTTTGAATTTCTGCATTTATTTTCGAATTCAGTTCTTCTTCCGTCACTCTCTTGTCTCTCGTGCAATCATGAAAATCTGCAGGATATTTTGGGATAGTCATGTCTCGATTCCTCCGCTATTTGAAATACTTTTATGCTTTTGATTATTTCGATTTTATCATAAAACGTTTCATAACATAATACCAAGTTCAACTTTATGATGATGATTAATGCTCGGTTGGTTTCTTTTCGAGCAGCTGTGCTACTTTGCCGTCTACATATTGTTTCAAAAGGAGCCAATTAACAAGTTCTGATATTTCCATTTCATTCGTGTCCGGATTGTATGGCAAAAGCTCCTCCGGCAACAAATCGTACCATCCTTCAGCACCCAATTGTTCCGCTGTACTTAAGAGGAGTTGATCCATCAACATTTCAAAAACGCTTAAATCGCCTTCGCACGCATCATCGACGTCCATACAGCTTATTAACAGCTTAAGAGCATTCAACTTTAATTCGGTTTCGTTGCTGGCAAATCCCTTCATGCCAACACTTATTAACTCTTGTGAGTGATGGTTATTAAAAGAATGCTGCACAATTTTTCTCTCTAATGGTTCCGGTTTTTGTTTTTTCACGATTGATTTTTCTCCTTAAAATCGTTTTTCAACTTCATTATCCTAATCCTTATTCTTTTCTCTATTTGTGCTAATTTTCCTGCAGTGTCTTATGCTGTGCCTTTTAATATGATTAACGTTTTAGTCATTTTCCGACCTTTCGCTTTTTGACAATTCATCTGTTTTCAGACTTGATCTTTTATATGGTACGATAGGGGAAAGAGGTGAGAATATGGCTTTTGGTATTAAACGAGAAGAACTGCAGTTATGGAAAGATAAAGTAAGGAGCGGAAAGATTGCTTTTATCACGCATTATTGGATCGATGAACGCTTCCCTGGTATGAAGACCGTCACGAAAGTAGGATGCGCCGATATTGAGCGGTTAATCAAATGGGGAGAGAAGTATGGCATTCCTTCACGCTATATTGACAACCGTTCACAATATCCTCATTTTGACTTATTAGGAAAACGGCAAGTGGAAATATTAGCAGCCGAGAATTTATTAGAGCAGCTTAAACGGTTTGAAAAATGACAGCTAATAAAAAAGCACCTTATATAGAGGTGCTTTAGAAACTAATATACATAGAAGTCCTTCTTTCCATAAAAAAAGATAATAACAAACTATAAGACTAACAAAATCCTGCCTCATAGAAAAGAGTTTGTTAGTTTAGCTCATCCAGCGCGAATGGGCCGTCCACTTCGTCATCCTGCACCTTTACGTAGAAAGCCTCTGTTTGAAAGCCGAGCGATGTCGTTAAGTCCAAAACATCGACATTTACTTTCATATATCCGTCAGAAGGGAGGGAAACGCTGTCTAATGAAAAGGTAATTTCATTTCCGTCGTAAGCGGATGAAATGGCGGTGATTTCATGGTATCCGTCCTCTGTATAAGAGTCACCTTCTTGTTCATATAAAGACAGATTTAAACGATAGGCGACATCTTCTTTCTCTGTTATGGAAAAGGAGAGCGCATCCATTGTTAACGAGTGAAGCTTTGGCGTTTTGAGTAAGCGGTTTTTGTCGATTTTCAAGCCTGTCGCTTTCTCTAGATATCGATGCAGTTCCTTATTATCCAATGCATTTTGTATCTTCTGATTTTCGTGTTCCGTTCTTCTATAAAAAGCCTCGTTACTATAAACATCTTCCACGTCTGTGGGTTCGGTAGCGCTGTACAACAGCACATAATCATCTGCCATGATTTCTTGCGGAAACCATTGATGATGCTTCCCTGAATAGTTCCAAAATGCATCCCAGCGAACTGGTTCATTTTCCAGACCTCGCACATCAGCCCATTTCGAAAAAGGGAAATGGTGTGATTTCACATGATAATACGCGAAATGATGCCCGTATTCATGAGAGAGGGTTTCCCTGTATGACGCTGGCTCTGTATACGTATCGCCATTATATAAGGTAATCGTATTGGTGAGCGCATGAAAGTGAGCTTTAACGCCAGCATTCGCATGCGAACCGCCTTTGACTTGCACTTCCTGCAGCAAATAAATCTCGCTGCCATGCTTGTTTTTCAGTAATTCCTCATAAAGCCCTTTTAATTTTTCCTCATCCCATGTTTCCGTATAGCTTAAAAACGAAATGCCTTCAGGCGATGTATATTTAGCATAATAGTTAGAATCATAAGCGGGAGAATCCAAACTTGATAGAATAGGCAAAAATACCAAAAGACAAATCACAACGTACATTTTTGTTAATTTCCCCATGATGATCACATCCTCTTCATCATTTTATCATGGAGACTATGAAATAAAGCTTGTTTCATTTTTCCAGAAGCGGGTGGGAGAAATGTAGATTAAAAGAATCAACAGAAAGAAGGGAAGGAGACAATATTTAACGGAGTGAATATTGAAGGGTTAACAAGTGTATCAAGTTAGGAAGCGGAAAAACAAATCACTGGTGCATAAACAAGTAGGAGCGCAGGGCTAGTACCTGTTTCATTTTACTTTTAACCTTGTAAAGGATTGATCCAAAATTCCAAATGTGAATATTTATACTTTAAAATTAATTTTGTTGCAAAATATACGAGGTTTATATTTCTTATTTTGGATATATATTCAGTTATTTCCATTTAAAACCATACATATAGGTAAGTGATGGAGAAGAAATGGAAGGAGAAGTAATCCTTATTTTAGCGCATTATGAGTTATAGCATGAAAATAGCAAGCTTAAAACATGTTTAACATGCAACATCAAATTTTGGACTGTAAATTAAATGAAATGGTATCAGATAAAAAATAAGGTGTTCAAATAGAAAAACGATAAGGGAAGAGAAAAATATGATTTAAAAAAGGTTTCAAGAAAACCAGCAAAAAAGAATATCTCCATATTATGTAAACTAAAATAAAAAAGAAGTACCACGGTCATACATACATACAGCCTATATTTAAGTCAATTTATGTGTTCAACTTAAACATAAGCAAATATTTCATTTAAATTTAATTTGGATCAATTCAAATGAATTTTATATAGTTAATCAGATTTGTTGATTTCTTTAGATGATCGTTAATGCTGTGATAATTCAAGAACTCCTTAAATTAATACGAAATATGGCATGCAGCAAATAGATTTACGTTAGCTCTAATTTTTCTCTGATATCTCATTTTTTAAAGTATACTTATATTTTGAGATGGAATGAATCTCACTTCATTTATATTCCTATAATATATATTATGTTCGGGGCGTTGTTTTGAATAAAAAAATATGCACTCTCCTTTCTACTCTATTCGGTGCTTATAGCTTTTATTTTTAATGTTTTTAAAATCAATAAAATCAACACTGTATTCTAACACATCATTAATAAATAAATGATGATTCTTTGCAAACTCTTTAACATTTTCTAATAGTTGTTCATCATAGGTTGTTTTAAATTGAACACGATCTTTAGGTCTTAGTTTTTTATTGAAAGTAATGACTCCTTGAGACAATACTGTTTGCAATCCACTTTCAATTAAGTAGTTGGGATACGTATCATATTCAGCCGCTAAAACATTTAATTTGTCAATTATGGATTGACTAATATTGGTTCTAAACTTAACTCTAGAAGGATCGGTCATTTGAATTAATCCTGCACCAGTTTTTTTAAACATATTCGATTTCTCCTCTGTATTACTAATCTGTTGCGCGCTGTCTCATATACTCTTTCTTATAAGAATCATATGAGACAGCAATGCCATTATATAGTATGTTTGCCAATTTTGGAAGGTCATCTTTCCCTTTAACCCAAACCCGGTATATAGAATTTCCTGCTTGGCTTATCTCAGTCGTTATCTCAGCACGCAAGTTCCACCTATGAAAAACAGATAGAAGTCCTTCCGCAAACTGTAAACTTCCAGTTGTTATATTCATAACATACCCTGTTTTTTGAACCCAGCCATCACCATCAATTACCCCTCTTACAAATGACGGTAAAAACTCTTCCGGCACATCTGGGAACGGAACCGTTAATGACTTATTCGCATGTACGCCTAAATTACTAAGATCCTTTTTTATTTCTTTTGAATTAATAATTAAAGTTGGTGTGGATCTTGTTTTATAGGCTCGTGATACTACATAATCTGCTTCCATGTAGTTTGCAACCAAGCGAAGAACTGTTTCATCCTTTTGAGAAAAGGTAATACTATGGTTTTGATTGTGAACACATCCGTCTGTTATAAATAAACCTAATACCCACGCCATTTCATATGTCCAGACCTTAAAGAAGTCTTCATTCACTTTATGTTTTCGCGGACGCCCCGAAGATTTTTCTCTATTCATTTTCACTCCGTGTTTATGCACAACATCACGAATAGCCCGACCAGAAAGGCCAATAATCGGTACCATCTCTTTAAATGGCATCCCGCTTTTGTACAACTTAATAATGATTTCATCTGTTATACCTGCTTTTCTTGGCATTCTACGTCGCTCCTTTTTTATTCCATAAATTACCTACATCTCCTAAATTATACAAACATACGTTCTTGAGTGCAATATTAAATGAATAATTAAGTCCCTATATTCCATTATGTATCTCCAACTCTTTATTTATATTTTTTTATGAACAATTTACTAATTAACTTTTCTTATCCTGCCTGCCCTGTTTGAAGAAAAGTAACATTAACTTTTAACAGATTCACAAAAATCCATCATCCCCCGCTTAGGCTTATAAGCATTGAAGCAAGGAATGATGGATAAGTGAACATATTTCGCTATAAACCTTCTCGTCCAAAGAATGGCTGTCAAAATAATTAACAAACTAGCATCGTTGCTAAAAAAGTTCATTCAATTTTTCTTACACAGTCAAATTCGCCATCTCGTCCTTTCCCTGATCAATGATCAAAGTCAGCTAATTATGATTGGGAGATTTTCTGGAAGGTGTTTTGTTAATAATATAGTAGCTCAAAATTAATATGAGGATAACGAAAGCATGTAATAATGTATTAAACGGGTTGTCGTGATCAACAATAATTATGCGGATCATGGCTGTAATGCCAATGTAGAGAAAGTATCTCATCGGAAAATGGTAGTTCTCTCGGAAATACTTTACAATCATGGAGATAAATTCGAAATAGAGGAAAAAGACAAGGATCTGTTCGAGGAAATGTTGAAAATCGGTTGCTTTAGATGTGATAATGAATGTTGCAAAATGAAAAACTTCTTTCGTCATTAAAATACATAAAACCATCGCGAGTATGACTAATGATGTATTTAAGATAAATTGTAATATTGATGGGAAAGCTATACGAAAAGCCGGAAGTTTACTAAATTCAAAAATCGCTTTTTGTGAGGTGATCTTCCACGTATCTCTCATTCATTAGTACCCCCTTTATCTTCGCATATAATAATCTTACACTATTTATTGCATCAGTCCTTTGCAAAAATGTTTTTTAATACTTTTATGCTAACATCCTAAACAGAGGTTTAGTTAAAAAATGGAACATCTTCTGACACACAAAATAAAAAGATGTAAGAAAGCATCCCATAAATATCACCCATCTATAACTGCGTTCTTGTTTGTTCATCTTTAAGCGCCCTTTCTCGTTTTATATTTCGTAAATAAAAAGACCCTGATTCTTATTGGTAAACCAGCCAGGCTGTACGTTCTTTATTTATAGCAAGAAATGGACTGTACTTAAGGAGAAGGATCGACTAACAGCAAAAATCGAGCCAGAGCGTTAAGTCTCTGACTTGATTAAATTCTTTCTCAAATAGTGAATGAACGGATGCTCGCTCTCATCCACTTTCCTCGTACAAATAAACAAACTTTGATTGATTTCTGCCTGCTCCACAAAGACTCGAGCAAGCTTTCCTTGTGCTAATCTTTCCTTTACGCTGCAGGCTGGTGCGAGTGTCATTCCGTAACCTGCCTCAACAACCTTTATTGATTCAAGTACGCCTTGCATTTGTAAGCCGAATTTCGGTAACGGACAATTATGGGTATAAAAAATTGCCTCTAACAAATCAAGCGTTGAACTGCCTCGTTCCCTGTAAATAAAATCATGCTCACTTAAATCAAAAATCGACATCTCTTTATTCGCTAAAGGATGCGTTGGATGCACAACAAACCAAAATGGGATATCGAGTATTTTCTCGAAGTGTAAATCTTCATGACCGATGTTACTTTGCACAACAAAGCCAAAATCAACTTCATAATTAAGGACGCGATGTTCAACAGACTGCACATTCCCTAAAGACACATATACATCGACATCTGGATTTTCTAGTTTATAACCAGCAATTATTGGCGGTAAGATATAATTCGTTGAAATATAGGACGAAGCAATTTGTACTCTCTCCTTTTTTTCTAAAAATGTTTTGAGTTTTTCATCAATCTGTTCTTCTAAATGAAACAAACGTAATCCTTGCTGATAAAGAAATTCACCTTCAGATGTGAGTTGAATCCCTCTTCCTTTACCTGTAATTAATTTGACCCCTATCTCCCGCTCTAGTTTACGAATCTGAGCTGTGACAGCGGGCTGACTAATATGTAGTAAATTTGCCGCTTCGGTTATACTTCCTAATTTTGCAACATTCGTAAAAATACGTAACGTGTGTAAATTCATTTCTTCACCCAACTCATAACTTTATCTTATGAATAAACAAAAAATATATATTTGTTTTATGAATAGTATAGCAGTAATTTAAGTGTAGGGGTGATTTGTTTGGAAAACTTGCTATTGGCATGGCTATCAATCGATGGACTTTTATTATTTGCTATTGGCGTGCTTGCTGCTATTATTGGTGGCATGTTTGGAGCTGCAGGATTCGTATTACTACCTGCCCTGCTGCTAGTTGGCATACCGATTCATGCGACGGTTGCAGTCAATAAATTTGCGACAGGCGTATCTTCATTATCGACGGTCCTTGTACTTGCTGTAAAAAAGAAAGTACAACTCAAACAAATGCTCCCACTCATGTTCGTCGCTGGACTTGGCGGAATAAGCGGTGCATTTTTCGCAACAAGATTGTCGGAACAGACGATGAATATCGTTGCTTGTATCGTGTTAATTTCCATGTTTTTCATTGTTTTAAAAAGTAATAAAACTGGGCTAGTTAGTGAACAACAAGACACTGAACAACCAACTACTTTGTTAGCTCCATTTTTTATCGGGATATATGATGGTGGGTTTGGGCCAGGATCAGCTCTTTTAAACATTACATACTTTTTGAAAAAACAATTTATCTATTTAAAAGCTGCTGAAATGACCCGCTTTGTGATGTTTGCAAGTTGTATGAGTGCGTTTTTATTTTATTTCTTCTATGGTATTGTAGATTGGGGCATTGCCATTCCGGTAACAGTTGGTTCAATCGTCGGCTCACATATCGGACTAAAAATCGTCCCTTATTTAAAAGGAAAATGGATTCAGCTTTTGCTTCCAATTATCTCTTTATTATTAATTGTTCAAGTTATCGCTGACTTGCTATTTTAGTGATTTTATAAAGATGGTTTGCTTTGTTCTCGGAGCGTTGAATTTATTCCTTATCTAGAAAGTTGTTGTGCAGGAGTAAACATGTAGTTTCTAAGTAAAATAGTTACCAAACTTAGGATCAATGATAGGATTCCCACCAATACGACGTATTGTGTACCCATTTCTGATATAAATAACCCGCCTACAGCTGCACCCAATGTTGTTCCTACGTTACAGGCCGATATAAATAAGCCATTGGCGAAATCAGGCGCTTCGGGAGCTGAAGACGCAAGCCAATATTGGTTAATATTACCTCCTACTCCACCTAAGACTCCCCAAATGAAAGTAATGAACGCCATAGGTAAGGTAAACTGCCCAAATAAGAATAATAGGATGTAAACCACTCCTAATACAAAAGGAAAAGATGCCACAAATTTATTCGCATTTTTAGTTAGTAGTTTCCCTGCCACAATATTTCCAATAATATTGGCTCCGCCGTATACAAATAATATTAAGCTAATTGTGTTTGAAGACATATTCGTAACAGTTTTCAGATAATCAGCAAGATAGCTATAAACCCCAAATATGGCTGAGTTTAATAAAATGACCGTCACGATGGAAAGCCATATAATAGATTTTTTTAATACGGAAAATTGTGTACCATAAGAAAGTCTTTCTTCAACAGGCATAGATGGCACGAAAATCAAGGTAGCAATGAATGCAATAGCATTAACAATAGCAAAGAATATCATTGCCATTTGTAAAGAAGTTACATTTGCAATAAAACTTGCGATTGGTACGCCGACTACCATACCAGCAGATACTCCTATAAATACTTTAGAAACAGCTTTTGGAGCTTCTTCTTTACTTACTGAGGCAGCAGCTACTGTAAATGCCAAAGAACAGTAAATTGGATGAAAAAAGGCTGGAATGATACGAGCAATTAATAGAATGGTAAAGTTAGATGTAATTATGGATACGATGTTCCCCAAAACGAAAACACCTAATACAAGTAACATGACCTTTTTCCGATCTATACCGGAAAACAGTAATGGCATTGTTGGACTGGATACAGCAACAACAAAGGCAAAAACACTTACCAGCAATCCCGCTTTTGATATACTGACATGAAAGTGATCAGCAATGGCAGGCAATATCCCGATAACCCCCATTTCGGTATTTAAGATACCGAAGACTCCTATGGTTAATATAAATATAAGCAAGTTATTTCGTTTAGTCATAAAATAGATTCCCTTCTTTCAGGAAAGTGTCATTTTCTGGTTGCGTAAAGGTGAGTTATTTAAGGAGCTATCTTACCTTTATCAATTAGTCAACTTTTTCAATTGTAACTGTAAAATCGCCGTTAACATTTTCAAGCTTTTCTATGCCAGATTCAATTTTCCCGAGTTTAATAAGCCCATTTGAATATCGAAAATCCTTATAAAATATAGCTAAATTCCCCCAAGGAGCGTAATAAGTGAGGTCTCCAATTGAAGGGTCGCTGCCTGATGGTGCCTCTTCAGTAGATAATTTATTTGATGGATAACTAATTTTTTCCGTTCCTGCATAATCTTCAAATGTTAATGTAAGTGGGAGTAATGATAAAACATCCTTACTTGTTGGATTATCATACATGTTGACAATGACTTCTTCGTTGTTAAATGTTAATTTTATTCTTATACCTCCCATAGCATCTGACCCTTCATGATCGAGTGTAGAATCTTGGCTATCCCTGTTGTTTGATTCATCAGCGGTCACCCCTTGTTTGCTGCTTTGATGAATAGTCAAATTTTCTTCGTTGCTTGTGTTTTCTTCATTGGTCCTGCTATTGCAAGCTGTTAAAAACATGGAAGATACTGTAAGTGATAATAATATCCGTTGAACGGTCTTCTTCATTAAAATCCCCCTATTGTATTTGCATATAAGTTACATATACAAAGATAACCATGAACTTACTATTAGTAAAAAATGCCTCAAAACGATGAGGCATTTTAAGAAAATCATCATTAATTGATTAATCAACATCTGTTTATAATTATAAATAGAAACACGATGCTCACAATGGTTAAATAAACACGATTTGTTGATTATTGAACAAACCAATTAAAATTGTTGATTATCTTTAGGGAAGTCGGGTTACCTAAAATGTCGAAAATAGATAGAAGAATACCTAAAAGCCAAGAAGCTATTAAAAAGGCTCTTATTGAACTGATGTCTGAAAACCCAATCCAAAATCCATTTGATATCGTTCACTTTTAAAGTTATTTCAGTTTTTTTTGAACTACTTTTTTCTCCTGCCTCTGAATAAATTTCAAAGTATAATGTGTCCCAGCAATATAGATTCCCATGATGGATAGGTGGTCAATTAAAAACCTTATAGTGGAATCATCATTGAACCAACCAAATGGGTTGTAAATAAATAGCTTAGAACCCATTTCTCCCTCGAAGGAAGCATGCACCCCGTAGGCAACGATTAATATCGCCAAAATACGCAACGCAATGGTGCGAATACGGCTAGTACCGGTGATTCCTGTCATCCTCCGTACTGAATTGATAATCATTCCCCATGATAATCCGATATGGACTGCCATGATGATAAATCCCCAATAGGCAGTCTGAACATGTATTTGCCGTAGCATCATGTCGTTATTTATAGGAATAAAGGGAAATAAATCACTGGATATTAATATTCCACATATCATCATCACAACCATGGCTACTAGAAAAAGCAGATTGAGTCCGATTTGCAGAATACGCTGAAAATTATGCTTTCCCTTTAAAATCACTTTATACCAACGCCGATTTAAAAAATTATGGACGATAAATAATACAAGCACCACAACTCCAACGACTTCATGGATCATATTTCCGGTAATATAGTAAGCCATTGCTATCAACATGAGAACGGTCATAACAAGGTCATTAACAAGCCAGAATAACATTTTACGATTCAACGTATTTTCCTCTTTCTATTTAATTTATCATTGGATTATGTTCCAATAGTGAACCTGTAAACTATCTTTTAATGGGAACACACCCATTAGCTTTTAAATTTCTGTAAATACATATTCAAAAGAACCTCCTCAATTATTTTCGTTTTTTCCTCCCCGTCTATTAAACTACTTACTCCTTTGTTTGCATCCTTAGAATCAATCATATGGGCAGATATCTCACTTACCTTCCAGTCCTCTGTATGAATAGCAGCAATTGGGTTTTCTGTACTGCTGTTTTTTGATTGTGAAATCTCTCCCAAATTAAACTCTTGCATTTGATCTAACGAATTCATATATTGATCCCTTTCCTGATTTGCGTGGCAGGTATAGCATCGTCCAATAGCTCGTCCACCAATACCATCTTCCATCACTTCTCTGTCAGGAGTAAATGCCTGAAATTCCCATTCCCCAGTACGCTCCTCAGGCGAGTACTGGGAACCCCAGCCGGTACGCTTTTCCATCACTAAATAATGCTCAAGCTCTCCATCTCGAAATCCTTCGAGAGTGATAACGGTGCCGCTCGGAAGCTCCTCTCTGTTCTGCACTGCTTCAATTGCTTCCCTACTATTTACATAAATGTTTTCATGAATATCTCCTCGATCGTAAGTGGCAAACACAATTCCCTCTTCAAGGTCTTCAGGGAATTTAACAAGGTTAGCTCCAGATCCAATCTCAGCGTATTCCCCGGATTTAGCCCCAGAGGAATTCTCTTCTTGTTGAGAAATGTTCATTGTACTAGTATCGTTGTTGCAAGCAGTAAGGGTGAGGGCTAGCAGCAACGCAAATGAATGAAATAATCGTTTTTTCATACCGTTTTCCTCCTCTAAATTTCGTTTTATTATAAATTCATCTTGACTTGGCTTCTAATCCAAGTTGAATATCGTTATCTTTAAATGATAAGGGAATTACTTTCATACTGATTTCTTCTCTATTCGTTATATCTGCCAAGCATAGAAAACTCCAATATATGGTGACGATTAACAACACCCTTCAAATCTACATAACGTATGGAATTCTATTCAGACAAAAAATGTGAATCCCGACAAGATATGCAGGATTCACACAGCGATTTCACTCAAAGTACCATTGGCACGCAAAGCATTCTAAGATCTTCAACATAAGCATTATTTTTTCTTCAGATTTTCTTTGAAGAAGGACTCAAGCTTGTCAAAAGGGATTAAATTCACCCGGTCGTACAGATCCACATGACCTGCGCCCGGAACAATGTAGAGTTCCTTCTGTTCGCCTGCTAGCTTGTAGGCGTCTTCGCTGAACTCTCTGGAATGAGCGTCCTCACCCGTGATGAAAAGCATTGGACGAGGAGAAATCGTCTCTATGTCTTCGAACGGGTAGAAATTCATGAACTTGACGTTACTGGTCAGCGTCGGGTGTGTCGTGAGTTCAGGTGACGAGCCCTTGGGAGTGAATTCGCCCCTTGGAGTGCGGTAGAAGTCATAAAACTCACGCTCAATCGCGGTAGAGTTTTCATTTAGCTCATGCACTGTCCCGCTGGTGTATTTGGTTTCACCACCCGTGAACTCCACATAGCGTTGCTCCGCTGCCTCTTCGAGAATCTTCTTTCTCTGCTCTAGTGTCAGGGAATGTTTAAGCCCATTACGGTTAGCGGCACCCATGTCGTACATACTGACTGTCGCAATGGCTTTCATGCGCGGGTCGATCTTGGCTGCGCTGATGGCAAAGCTCCCGCTTCCACAAATCCCGAGAACGCCAATCCGATCCCTGTCAACAAACGACCGGGTGCCCAGGAAATCCACCGCAGCACTGAAATCCTCGGCATAGATATCCGGTGAAACAGCATTGCGAGGCTGACCCTCACTCTCTCCCCAGAAAGACAAATCCAAGGACAAAGTAACAAATCCCCGTTCAGCCATTTTCTGGGCATACAGATTTGAACTTTGTTCTTTTACTGCGCCCATAGGATGCCCGACAATGATCGCGGGATTTTTGGTGTTCTTCTTCAAACCCTTGGGAATAAAAAGATTCCCTGCAACTTTCATGTTGTATTGATTTTTAAACTCAACCTTCTTCATGGTTACCTTGTTGCTCTTGTAAAAATTGTCTGCTCCATTGGACATGTCCGGCGTGTATGCAGCGCCAACGCTGGTCTTGGCTGCAACGATGGTCGCAGATAAAAGCAAGCCTAATGCTATCACTGTGAGTACACGCGTGATAATAGATTTTTTTTTCATTTTAAAATAACACCCTTTCTTATGTTTGTTTTGAAAATAATTTTTTTGCAACTATCATGGTGCACATTGACTTCGTTCAAAAAAGAAAAGCATCATTGATTGATTAATCAACATCTGTTTATAATTATAAATAGAAATACGATGCTCTCAATGGTTAAATGAACGCAATTCGTTGATTACTCAACAAATCAATAAAAATTGTTGAATATCTTTAGGAAAGTCTGGTGACCACATAATGCGGAAAGTAGATAGAAGAATAACCAAAAGCCAGGAAGCCATTAAAAAGGCTCTGATCGAACTGATGTCTGAAAAAAGTTTTGATAATATTACCATTCAGGATATTTCTGATAGAGCAAATGTGAACCGGGGAACCATTTATCTTCATTACTTAGATAAATTTGATCTATTAGATAAGATCATGGAAGAACATATAAACAATATGGGGAATTTTTGCGAGTCGGCAACTGAAATGGATTTTATAGAATCGACTGTACACTGTATGGAATACTTTGAGAGTAATTATTTATTCTTTTCGACGATGTTAGCGAGTGAAGGAGCTCCATATTTTCGTAATCAGTTCCTTAAGTTTAATATCGAAGAGTTCAAGAAAGATGTGGACATAACAAAAGGAAAAAATTTCGGTCAAAATGAAGAGGTAATTGTTCAATTTGTGGCAAATGCTTACGTAGGGGTAGTGGAATGGTGGTTAAAGAATGGAATGCCTTATCCACCTCGTGTCATGGCAGAAAAAGTGGGGGATTTGTTAGAGAGAATTGTATAATCATTTCTGAATCGCTTAAAAAGGCTAGGTAGTGGACATACCTAGCCTTTTCAAGAATGTATGGTAAACTGTCCAAATAAAAATAATAGGATGTCCCCCCCTTTTTCTGTTAATTAGTAATGGAAATCCCTATTTTATCTTTTTTATGAATATCTTCCGTTCCGGCATCCAGAGCAGTCTTGTAATATAAGCATTTATGTTCGATGACTTCCATTGTTTTTTTTAGTTCTTCTATCTGTGCTTCTACCTTAGCTTTTCGTTCCATAAACATGTCATATCTTTGTTGCAGCGTGGAATCCCCGCCAGAACACCAATCAATGAAACTTTTAATTTCCTTAATAGGCATCCCGGTGGATTTCAGACATTCAATTACTTTTAAAGCGTCGATATCGGATTGTTTAAACAATCGGGTTCCGCTTGCTGTCCGTTCTACAAAGGGCATAAGTCCCTCCTTGTCATAGTAACGCAAGGTATATACTGTAAGATTCAATTCTTTTGCAACTTCGCTGATCGAATATGTCTTCATCATGTATCTCCTATTCTTAATAATATAGACTTTGAGTTAACTCTATGATTTTGAGGCGATTTTATCAAGGTATTTGCTGAATGTCAAAGCCACCTTATAGGGAAAGTAGAAATTGGCTCTGTTTAGTTTAATGGAGGGATACTTACTTTTAAAAAGGAATGCAGCTAGCTATAGGCTATATTGATAGATGATATGAAACCTGTATGGGTGGGGAGATCTTCAAAAAGAATAGAAATTAATCGCTTGACCTAGAGTTAACTATAGGGATTAACATTGTTTTGTAAGAGAAAAAAGTATGGATAGAAATGAATGAAGAGTGAAGTTTAACCTGAGTTCTTCATTCATACCCGGTACAAGCGCATTCTCTTGAAAAATATAAATTTTAGGAGGTTTTTTTATGATAACTGCTAAAGCACGAGCCGTTGACGGTCCAGACAAACCGTTTCGAGCTGCTGAAATTAAACGACGCGATCTTGATTCGCATGATGTTCTGATTGAAATCAAATATGCAGGAATCTGCCATTCTGACATCCATACCGCTCACGGCGAATGGGGTCCCGTGAACTACCCACTCGTACCTGGGCACGAGATTGCGGGAATTGTCACGGATGTTGGAGCAGAGGTCAAAAAGTACAAGGTCGGCGACCGTGTAGGGGTCGGATGTATGGTTGACTCCTGCGGCGAATGCGACAACTGCCGTAAAGGAGAAGAACAATACTGTCTCAAAGGAAATGTCCCTACCTACGCTGGTGTTGACAAATACGGCGAGCCTACTCAAGGCGGCTATTCTACCCACATTGTCGTAACGGAGGACTTCGTAGTGAGAATTCCTGATAGCATTGAGCTTGACGTCGCAGCACCATTACTTTGCGCAGGTATTACGACATATTCGCCGCTAAATCATTGGGGAGCTGGTCCAGGTAAGAAAGTAGCGGTTGTTGGGATGGGCGGTCTTGGTCATATGGCTGTCAAAATTGCACATGCCATGGGTGCCGAGGTCACCGTTCTGTCACAAACATTGAAGAAAAAGGACGATGGCTTACAATTCGGCGCAGACCATTACTATGCCACTAGTGACCCTGAGACATTTACTAAACTTGCTGGCACTTTTGACCTGATCATTAACACGGTAAGTGCAAAAATCGACATTAATGCTTACCTCTCACTGTTAGCGCTGGATGGTACTCTAGTAAATGTGGGTGCACCTGCAGAGCCATTGGCATTAAATGTGTTCTCCCTTATTCCTCATCGCCGTTCATTTGCAGGTTCAATGATTGGAGGCATTCGTGAAACTCAAGAGATGTTGGATTTCTGTGCCAAACATAACATTGCTCCTAAAATTGAAGTGATATCGGCCGACCAAATTGACGAAGCCTACGAACGCGTACTAGCTTCAGATGTGAAGTATCGATTTGTGATTGACATCAGCACAATGTGAGTTGCGTAATTAATAAATTCTAATGGTAATTTTAAGGATGTCCAAAAAGTCTGACTTTTCGGACATCCTTTTATATACGTTGCTTCAAATATGGCATCATATTTAAATTTTTGAGCTTTGAAGATTGTATACTATAACAGATATTGCCTGCATGTACGAATCAATTTCTCTTTACTAGAGTTGAGCCAGCCCGCTCTCATCGCATTCTTATATAGTTGTTTTTTCACATTATCTACCGAATCCACTTCATCCCAATATCGACCTAAAAAGTGGATAAAAACATCCAGTCCTCGAAGTTGTACAAGAGTTGGAATCATATCTATTTCATCTTCCGATAGCTTCATCACGCTGCCATACCCCGCAATAAAAGCATTAATCTTTGTCCAAATCGCAGCGTCCTCCTGATCGGGACGAATGAAATCTGCTAAACAAACGGCTAGTTCTACCGCTCGTAAATCATTTGTGACAAACTCAAAGTCTAAAACCGCCGAGATCATACCCTCTTGATTTATGAGAATGTTAGATGCATTCAAGTCACCATGAACCATCTGGTGCGGCAACAGCTTTAGTCTTGGGGCGATCTTCTGAAAAGCAACGATCTGTTTGGCAATATGGATTAATTGCGTGTCTTGTTCTGCAAACTCTATCGAAGGATTCTCACAAAAACTTATCACCTTGTGCAACGAACAATGAGGATGCGCATGCTCAATCTCATAATACGGTCTATAAATTGGACTCTCATTTATTTGTACCATTGCAAGAGCCTTTGTTAACTGACCAGTTATCTTTCCAAAAGAGTAAAGTTGATTCGGTTCGGTAAGCTGAGGGTTCTCGCCATCTAAAAAATGGAATACACTTGCCAGTTTCCCGTCCTTTGTTCTCACAATCGTATTTTCTTCTCTTGTCGTTACAGGTTCTGGTATGCCAAATGTGAGGGGCAAATTTTTTAAAGCGAGTAATATGGCATGTTCGTACCTTACCTTACGCTCATCTTGATGAGTTTCATAAATCCGAACGACATATTGCTCATCATTTACCTGTAAAAACCGAGTTGTATTGTTGAATCCAGACGGACCAACCCATATTTTCCATTTGCCAGGAGGAAAGAAATGAGCAAGAACTTCATTTACATATGCTTTCTCTCGTTTCATATAACCTTATATTCCTTTATATGTTTATTGTTTCTGAAGCTATTAGGTTCCGTCCACTGGACAGAGGCAAAAGGAGGTGAACGGTGGTGCCTTTTCCTTCTTCGCTTTCAAACCATATGCTTCCCTTATGCTCCTCAATGATTTTGTAGCTAATCATCAGCCCCAGACCCGTGCCCTTTTCCTTAGTGGAGTAGAAAGGTTCAAATAGACGCTTAAGCCTCTCCTTCGGAATCCCAACTCCTTGATCTTTAAACATGATGTGAAGATGGGATTCAGTCTGTTCGCAAGTAATAAGCAGTTTCCCTTTGGATGGCGTGGCTTCCATCGCATTTTTGATGATATTAATAAAGACCTGTTTCAACTGATGTTTATCACATTGAATTGCAGGCAGATCAGGATCAATGAATGATACAATCTCCATTCCTTGCATGATGGCCTGAGTGCTCATTAACTGGATGGTCTGTTCCAAAAGGAGCCTCACATCATTCTTCTTAAAGTTCACCGCTTGCGGTTTCGCGAGGGCTAAGAATTCACCAATGATGTCTTCAATTCTCTCAAATTCCGATTCTATGAGCGAGAAATACTCGGGTTTACTCATTCCCTCCTCCAATAACTGAATGAATCCTTGAATAGCCGTAAGCGGATTGCGGATTTCATGGGCTACCCCCGCCGCAAGTTGTCCAGCCATTTCCAGTTTTTCGGATTTCACGAGGTATTCTTCGGCCATTTTTCTTTCAGAAATATCTTTAAAGGCTACGACAACCCCTGATATTTTCCCGCTTTCCCAAATAGGGGCACAAACATATTCGGTTGGAAAACTCGTTCCATCTTTCCGGAAAAAGTCTTCATCTTTTACATGTCGAATCTTTCCATCTAGCAGAGTTTGATATGGAATACAAAACTGAAGCTCGTAACAGTGACGGAACGTGTCCCCTGGGGAGGAGCCGGTGAGCTCACTGCTTTTATAGCCAAGCATCCTGGCTGCCGCCGGGTTGACGAGTGTGATTTTCCGTTCTGTATCCATGGCGTAAATGCCATCCCCCACAGAATCGAGCACAAGTTTGAGTTGTTGTTTTAAAGACAGAGCCTCTTGCTGGGATTGTTTAAGAATGGTGATATCATTGCAAGAGACAATGACCTCTACTACTTGTCCATTCCGTACGACCGGCTTCGATGTTGCAATGTAATAAACACCGTTCAGTTCACCTTCATAGCTCGTCTCTTCCCCGTTCCATGCCCGCTCGTAAAAGTTCTCCTTCCAGGAAGCGATTTCCTCCGGCATGAAGTCTGCTAAGGATTTTCCAACACATTCTTCCGCCCGTAACCCGATTCTCCCAATTAACTGACCTTGCCCGAATGTATGGATGAACTGGCCATTTTCCTTTTTATATTTGAAAATCATTCCTTGATGGTTTTTAAATAAATAGTCAAGTTCCTCGTGATAGGTAAGCAAATCCTGTTCCACCTGCTTTTCACGAGTGATATTACGGGCGATTCCGTAAACCCCTACCACTTCATCATGTACCATGATGGGAAGGAGTGTCAGACTTAAAACGAGCTTATGTCCCTCTTTATGCAAAATTTTACACTCATAATGCTGGGTGATTCCCTCTTTTGCTCTGTTAAAATGATGGAGCACCTTTTCCTGATCCTCGGGAGCAATTAACGGAACAAAACTTTTCCCTATGAGTTCCTTCTCTCCATATCCGGATAGAGGTGCCGATCCTTTATTAAAACCTAAAAAATACCCCTCCAGCGAAAAGATATAAATGGAATGAGGATAATAATCAAACAGTGATCTAAAACGCTGCTCACTCTCCTTGAGCTTCTTCTCCAATTGCAGCCGTTGATCCCGCTCAATCGCAAATCCTAAAAGACTTGCACAAACCTCCAGCATTTTGCTTTCTTGAACATTAGGTATACACACTTCCAAATGATAGATAGCAAAGGTGCCAACCACATGTCCGCTTAGTAAAATGGGGATGGTCCAACAGGCTCTCAATCCAAACTTCAGGGCAACATCGCGGCAGCCATCCCACCTCGAATCGTTCTCAATATCGGATGAAATCACCGCTTCCTTTCGATAGGCAGCTATCCCGTATGCTCCCGCTTTTGGTCCCACTTCTATCAGGCTAATGGCTTGCTTATATTCCTTAGGAAGGTTAGGAGCGTGTCCCAGGACCAGCCTGTTTTCCCCTTCTGCCAGTAAAAGGGAATAATATATTTTCCGTTTAAACTGTCCTTGCATCCTTAATGTTAGAGCTTCTAATATTGTACTTAGAGGATCTCCTCTAGTAATCATTTGTGTCATAAATGTATGTAAATCCCATATCAAATCAATCTCATCTATTGAAAAGGAATGTTCATGCGGGATGTCATTCGTTAACTTTCCTCCAAGACTTTTCATAAAAATCCCCCTATAACCATAAGTCAGCATTATAACCAATAGCCTTTTAAAATTTCACCCATATACCTGAAACCGGTAATTATGAAAAAAATATGTCCCTATACTAAAATTAGGGCTATTATATCAAAAATATTGATTTTCCAACACTTCTTTTCTTTAAAGTGATTGTTGATGAATTTCCTTAAAACAACTTATAAATCTTTTCAGCATACGAACCAAATCTCGAATTTGTGTGAAGTTTTCTTTCTTTCATGATTTCATCAAAGCACATTCTTTTTTTTGTTAGTTTTTTCTCTAATCTAGCCCTTTCAGCATCATCGTGACAGCAGGCAATCAAGTCTTCAAGACTCAGTATCTCTTTCTTTAACTCTAAATCTTCGTTTGCGAAGCCAGCGTTCTTTAGCATACGATACCCCATCTTTAGTTCAGGAGACATACCCGGAAGGTCATCTTTCAGTTGAAGCGGCTTTCCCATACCTGGGATGTTATCCATCTCCCCATTTTTAATTGCTTCTTTTATTTTATCTTCAGCAATCTTTGTCATAATATCCATGTTCAAAACCCTCCATCTAAAGCATCATTTTAGGTTTTTTTTAAACTTTTACATAAGAACCATGTTGTTCCAACAAAGTCTTTTCTCATTACCAACACACTCTATGTATCATTTTAACTGATAAATTCATTTTATTTATGCGGAATCACTTGTTATTCACAAATTTCCAGAAAAAACGACCAATACTGCCATACTCGAGCATTAGTCGTCTAGTTCTTATTCAATTTCTTTTTCATACTACTTATTGTCTATTCCAAAAACATTTTTGACTGATAGCAACGACCGCCAACGACATAGAGAGAGTCATAGAGGACATTGTGAGTGGTAAGGAATAATACACTGAAAATGATTCCTATTTTTCAAGGATTGAAATCCTCGATGCAGCAGCGAATATCAAGGATGTCAAAAAGAATTCAATGGAGTATTTAAAGGGCAGCAAAGTATCTGAATACGAAACAGGTCATAGTGCTCATCCATTTTATAGAGATGCAGCCTTTTTCCTGCACGGATCCAATAGTCAAACACAGACCAATATTATCGTGAAAGAAATCAATGGAAAATGGGTCAAATTTACGATCCATTACCTAAACAAAGAAGAATCAGAAGGAATTGTCCCAATGATGATTGATATCCTTTATACGGCAAAGTTAAAGTAATCCTACCCTAAAAAGGCTATTTCCCATATGCTGAGAAATAGCCCTATATATACTCTTTTTAATTGGTGGTGTAAGCATCATATAATTTCTGTATTTTATCTTTGAATGGCTGCAAATGAACAAATCGAGCCTCCCTCCATAATTCTTTTCCATCTGCGAATAAAAGAAGGACAGGAACGGTAAAAATTGAAAAATGTCCCGCTATTTCCTCAATATCATCTGCATTAATATGTCCTAATTGGATAAGCGGGAAATCAACCATCAACTCTCGCACTTGCGGTAATAATGCATGACACACACTGCAATTTGTTCTGGATATGTACAGAAAGCTTAAATGATGTTTTTTAATAAAGTCATCGACCATCTCCAACGAGGTCAGTTCTTCCATTTCCCTCATTTTTTCCCTCCAATTTATATGTTTAATGAAGTTTTACATTTCCGTTACACAATCTTTAGTAATTCGTCTACTCGTTCGAGCACGTCTTTTGCCTTTCCTTTAATCATAAGATCAAATTCATACTTTCCTTCTACTTCTTCTAAATTTAGAAGAACTGTATGCCCGTTTGTCATTTCAGGAAGCTGATTTACTGGATATACCTCAAGACTTGTACCAATAACGATGACCAAATCCGCTTTATGAATATGTTGTAATACGTTTTGCCAAGTCTTTTCAGGAAGGGGTTCGCCAAATAAGACAACCTCTGGACGTATGTTACCTCCGCAGTTCGTACAGGGTTCTTTCAGAAGAAATGTATTTTCTTTTGAAGGAGCACCGCAATGATGACAACGAAAAGACCTTATAGATCCATGAAGGGTTTGCACATTAGAGGCGCCAGCCATTTGATGAAAGTTGTCAACATTCTGTGTAGCTATCGTATGTATAAGCCCTTGCTTTTGCCAGTTTGCTAATAGATGATGCCCTTTGTGTGGGAGACATTTCGCAAGTGCATGAATTCGCATACTATAAAACTCGTGGAATAGGTCATAGTTTTCTTCTAAGGCCTCCACTGTTGCCACACTTCTCGGGTCTATATTCTTCCACCATCCGGATTTTGAGCGGAAATCAGGCACCCCGCTTTCTGTGGACATACCAGCCCCAGTAAGAATGACGGTATGAGAAGATTCCTTCATAAACTGAACAAGCTGAATGATTGTTTCCCTTTTCGCATGATTGTGCATTCAAAAAACTCCCTTCAATCATTCATTATTGTTATATCGCCTGCTCCTTCATTCTGACCATCTAGATTAATTACCGATCTCCGCTTCCCATCTCGCTACTTCTTTTCGAACCATTGGTGCTACCTCTTTTCCTAACAGCTCTATTGCTTTCATTACATCATCATGCGGCATGCTGCCAACCGGTACGTGCAGCATAAAACGGGTAATGCCTACATTCTTTCGAAGGTAAATGATTTTCTCAGCAACCGTCTTCGAATCCCCTACGTATAATGCCCCTTCAAAGCTGCGAGCGGCATCGAAGCTGGATCGGTCGTAGTGGCTCCAGCCGCGCTCTCGTCCCAATTTGTTCATGACTTGCTGAGTTGAAGGGAAAAATTTATCGGCTGCCGCTTCGGTATCTTCTGCAATGAAGCCGTGCGAATGCGAAGCGACCGGCAGCTTTGATACGTCATGGCCGGCGTGAGCGGCTGCCTTTTTATAGAGCTTTACAAGCGGTTCAAATTGCACTGGACGCCCGCCGATAATCGCCAAAACAAGTGGAAGCCCAAGGAGTCCTGCACGTACGACAGATTCGGAATTTCCGCCGCTGCCAATCCATACAGGCAATGGATCTTGAACAGGACGCGGATACACGCCTAAATTTTGAATCGCTGGCCTGTGCCCGCCTTTCCAGGTCACTTTCTCGGAATCACGTATTTTCAATAATAATTCCAGTTTCTCATCGAACAATTCGTCATAGTCTTTTAACTCATACCCAAACAGCGGAAAGGATTCAATAAAAGAACCCCGGCCCGCCATAATTTCGGCACGTCCATTCGAGATTGCATCCAGAGTAGCAAAATCCTGAAACACGCGTACCGGATCGGCAGAAGAAAGCACTGTCACAGCACTTGTTAACCGTATCCGTTTCGTTTGTGGGGCGGCCGCAGCCAGCACGACTGCCGGAGAAGACGCTGCAAAGTCTTCGCGATGATGTTCACCTACACCAAAGACATCTAATCCTACCTGGTCTGCCAGGATGATTTCCTCTACAACCTCACGCAAACGCTGGGCATGACTTATTACCTTACCGGTCTTTACATCCGGCGTTGTTTCTACAAACGTACTTACACCTATCTCCACAAAAAAAACCTCCTGCTTTATTCTTGATATTGCTACCATACCATAAACCATGTCCATCATCATCTTAACTAGCTCATATCGAGTTAATGTTATTTACTAGGAGATAAGGTTCTTTTTTCAGTTTGCTTTTCAATCTCTCATTTTTCTTGCCATGTATTAAAAAGGCATCCATGTTCAAACATGGGTGCCTTTGACTTAATGATGATGTTCATGACTTGCTTCTTGTATTTGCAAACCCTCTTGCAAGAATTTTAACTCTTTTTCAGAAAGTTCTCCGACGATAAACTGTTTTTGAGGCATAATGATCGATCCATCGCTGCTGGCATGGACTTTTATATAATATAGGCCCTCACGATCAAATTCTTTACTTAAACGATACATGCCGTTTCCGATTTCTTCGGCTTGTTCCATAGGATATTTGACAGAACCATCTTGTTTCCATATTTCAAAATGAACAAAGTCCGGGTCTTCAACTTTTTTGCCGCCTTGGGTCAACAACACCTTAACCGTCTCCTGTTGATTGGCCGAAAAGGATGCAGGAATAATGATGTCTGATTCAAGAGGTGTTTCTTGTTTATATAGATTCGCTGCATCTTGTTTAAGCGAACATGCACTGAGCAATAGGCTCGAAGTAAAAATGAAAAAAATCCATCTATATTTTTTCACGGCAAAATCCACCTTTTCCAGATTAAGTTATGCATTCAGGAAATTCTTAACTACCGATATTTTTCGAATCATGAACCGATCGATTAGCCCTACAATGATAAGCGAGAGACCAACTAAAGGAAACAAAATGCCTAAACCTATTAACAGTAGCAAAAAGAACTTCATTTGTCTTATAGGAGAAGCTTTTGGTGCACCCAATCCTTTTTTCGGCTTTCGTTTCCACCATAAATAAAAACCGCTGACTGCAACAAAAACAATTCCTAAACAAATCAAAAGGCTGATTAATTGGTTAATGAAACCAAATTGAGTTCCTTTGTGCAACGTAATTCCTAAAGCGACTATTTTTCCGATTAAACCGTAATGATCATAACGGTAATCAGCCAGCACTGCGCCCGAATATTGATCGATATGCATCGTTACTTCATCCTGTGCTTTCGGCGGATAGGCTGATAATGTATAAACACCGTCTTTTTCTTGTGGAATGTATACTGTATAACTCGGATGTATCCCTTCACGATTCGCGATCGCCATTACATCGTCAATCGATATCGGGATAAATCCTTGGATTTCCGAGATGGGTACGTCCAAATTTTCAGCGGCCCAAGGCACATCTGCGATATCTTTTGTTTTAACGGTCGATGTTGGAGCACTCCCTGACCAAATAGAAGGAGGGTATCCCGCTCCGGAATTAGTAGCCAACGTTTGAAAGTGGCTTCCCCAAAAACCTGACCAGGGCAAACCGGTCAAGACTAAAAATAACATTCCTGCTGTCAGCCAAAATGCAGGCACTGCATGAAGGTCCCTTCTGAGAACGCTTTTTCCTTTATTCAACCTTGGAAAGAGAATCCCGGACAGGCTTTGCCGCTTTTTGGGAAACCATAAATAAAGACCTGTGACAATGAGCACGATTGTCCAGCACGCGGCTAACTCTACAAGTCTATCTCCCAGCGTACCAGCCATTAGTTCACCATGAAATTCTTCAATTTTATCCATAATCCGGTCTTCATTATTTAATTCTCCCATGGATTTGCCCGTATAGGGATTGATGAAGATGGTAAGAGATTCGTTATTAAACGTAATGCTTACTTCACTGGAGCGCGTGTCATTTTCCCCAGGCCGATATTTTGTCACTACTGCACCAGGATATATCTTCGTCACTTCCTCCATTTGCTTGGATGCCGGTATTTTATCTCCCTGTGGAGTAACTTCATAGTAATCTTGGTACAGCACTTGTTCAATTTGAGGTTTAAATAAATAGATAGAACCGGTAACTGCAAGAATGATAAGAAACGGTGCAAAAATCATTCCAGCATAAAAATGCCATCTCCATATGGTTCTATAGAGAGAGTTGTTTGTTGTTTTTTGACTTTGAAGCGTATCGACTGATTCCACTTATAAAGGACCCCTCTTTCTTCTGAATGATTAAATTCAACTAGCTTGATGATATAAAATAGTTGTGAGCAAAAAATGAAGTTTTTTGTTTTTTTGTTCATCCGCTCCAAAGAAAACATAATAAGTGTGGCCTTTTGAAAGCAAATCGATAGATAATTCCTGCAAAATCGTGTAATCTACAAAAGTACGTCTTTCCATAACCTATTTTTTACATATATTTTTGTGAAATTGTGAAGGAGGTTGTAATTAAATACTCTTTGTGGAGAGACAAAACTAGAAAAAGGAATTGGGAACGGAAAATGGAAACATCGAATTATAAACACTCGACGATTGTGGCACTTCTGCTTGCAGGAACATTCATTGCCATATTAAACCAAACACTGATGATTACGGCGATCCCTCCTGTAATGGAGGAAATGAATATTACGGCGAATAGCGCACAGTGGCTTACGACCGTTTTTATGCTTGTGAATGGGATTATGATCCCTGTCAGCGCCTTTTTATTGGAGCGGTTTTCAACGAGGCAGCTCTTTATATCGGCCATGGGTATTTTTTCTTTTGGAACATTAGTGGCAGGACTTGCTCCTAATTTTGAAATGCTGCTGCTCGGAAGGATTATCCAATCAAGCGGAGCCGGCGTGATGCTTCCGCTTATGCAAACGGTATTTCTGATGATCTTCCCTGTGAATAAGCGCGGCGCGGCCATGGGATTAGTAGGATTGGTCATTTCATTTGCACCGGCAATCGGTCCAGCTTTATCCGGCTGGGTTACCGAACATTACTCTTGGAGAGTCTTGTTTTTCATCATTCTGCCGATTGCTCTTATTGACATCCTCGTTGCTTTTATTGCTTTAAAAAATGTGACAGAAGTAACAAAACCGAAAATCGATGTCCTTTCGGTTATTTTATCTTCATTTGGATTTGGAGGATTACTATACGGATTTACAAGTGCGGGTAATTATGGATGGACGGACTTCAATACACTCCTGTCTCTTGGAATCGGAGCGCTGACACTTGTGTTATTTATTACAAGGCAATTGCGCCTGGAACACCCTATGCTTGAGTTCCGGGTATTTAAGTATTCGATTTTTCCTCTGGCTATCATGATTGGAATGATCGTCTTTATGGGATTAATCGGAATGGAAACCATTATCCCGTTATTCATGCAAAATATGCGTGATTTCACAGCGTTTGAGGCCGGCCTGGCCATATTGCCGGGTGCGCTCATTACCGGCCTTATGTCACCTATTACAGGAAGAATATTTGATAAAGTGGGTGCAAGATGGCTGGTGATTACCGGCTTAACGATTATTACAGCCTCTTCATTCGCCTTTACAAATTTAGGCCCGTCAACATCATTTATCTATATCACCATTATGTACAGCGTGCGGATGCTTGGTTTAGCGATGGTGATGATGCCTGTCTCAACAGCAGCATTGAACCAGCTGCCAAAACGATTGATTCCTCACGGAGCCGCGATGGACAATACAATGAAAATGATTGCAGCATCCGTCGGAACGGCCATTCTTGTCACTGTCATGACTACGACAGCCGAGAGTTCAGCACAGCGTCCCGACATCCCATATCCGGATATGTATGGAGCCAATATAGCGTGTATGGTCGTCGCTGGTCTCTCACTGGTAAGCCTGATTATTTCTTGGTTCATTAAGGATGACAGGTCGACGGAAAAAGAATTGGCAGATGTAGGGGTAACTGAATAGGAGTAATAACTGTATAAAGAAAAGACAAAATAGCTTGGAGAAATCCAAGCTATTTTCACTTATCGAGAATTTAAAGATTTTCTCGGCAAGTAACTATACATAATATTGGGAATTTAACTTTGTATGGGAGTTTTCTAAAACCACCGAATAAAAGGGGGAATACTTTGAGGGAATTTAAATAGATTGAAAGGATCATAGGCAGTTTTCACTGCTCGAAGTCGCTGAAAATTTTCTCCATAGTACGCTGTTGGCCAATCTTTAATGAGGCGATCCGGCCAATTCACATAGTCACCAGTTGTATATGGCGATAGGGCTCTCCTTAATTCTTCAATCCAGCGAATATTTAGCCTTTCTTCTGCAGGATCATTCCAAACAGCAAGATACTCCTGCGCGATCATGGCGTCCCGGTAAAAGAATGCCGTTTCATTTGGAGAAATCCGGCTTACCGCTCCTCCAAGGGATTGATGCCAAATGCCGGCATTTTCATTGGGGGCATTTGCTAAAAAATGTTTCATCGTCCTGATCGCTTTCTCTGGAAAAGGTTTATAAAGAAACGATCCTGATCTCTTTCGGAGGGCTGGCTGGTTTCCACTCGGCTCGTCAAAGAATCGAACGGCTTCAATATAGGGAACTTCCTTTACCCATATTTTCGTTGGTGAACCGGTATTGATTAAAGGCTGGAGAAGTTCCTTTAACTTAGGTGCCGATCCGACAAATTCACCTTGCGCGATAATTTGGTTAGCTTCCTTTGATTTTAATTCAATTTCTGAAGTGAGGCGTTCATCTGTATTCGGGGCCCATTTTTGCCATGCATTAAAGGCTGCTTCGAAATCTTCCCATCCCCATGTGATGGCGAATACTGACACCTTTGAAATGGGGCGCAGCTTAAATGTAAGGGAAGTAACAACACCAAAATTTCCGCCCCCGCCTCCGCAACAAGCCCAAAATAGATCACTATTGTGATTTTTATTTGCTTTAATCAGTTCAGCATCCATATGCCCGCTTGCTTTTACCATTTCGATTTCCAACAGATTATCACAGGTAAGTCCAAACCAACGTGATAACATACCAATTCCCCCGCCGAGCGTAAGGCCGACAACACCTACACTGCTTTCGGTTCCGGCTGGAATCGTCATGCCGTATTTCCATAATTCATGATATACTTTCCCTAGATTAGCGCCGGCTTCTATTTTCGCTGTCATGTCTTGACGGTTAACCGTAATTTTATTCATTTCGCTGACATCAATGATCAGCCCGCCATTTACTAATGAAAAGTTCTCATAGCTATGCCGCCCGCTCCTCACTCGAAATGGCATATGGTGTTCCCTCACCCATCTCAATGCATTTGTCACATCGTTAATATCCTGACAAAATACAATGATTTTTGGAAATTTGGGTACACTTAAATTATTATTTATTCTCGCCTGCTCATAGTCAGGATCTTCAGGTGTAACGATTCTTCCGGTAAGCTTCGCTTTTGTCATAATATAACCCCTTTCTCACACCTTTTAGAGAAGTTATTTTATACTATGAAAAAAAGCAAAAAAATTTATGGACCATCTACATTTTTGTACGCTTAAAAGTTAGGTAAATCCCTTTATACCTAAAAACTTGTAAATGCTTCATATAATTTCTTGCTTTCTTCCACATACTGTTTGTTTAGGTTTTCTTCAAGCGTTTTATTATCAAGACCTGCAATGGCCGGAGTTTTAACATGAATACTAGAATGATTCCTTTCTTCTTTAAACTCATTGAATGTGATCTCCTTAACCACAGGAATCTTTGACATAGCATGTGCTGCATCGGGGCTGAAGTTGACTGTTGCAGTGAATAATAAAGCCGCCGCGGCCCCGCTGACAGGCCAAATATACGTACGTTTTTTTCGACATCTTTTTTGTTCATTACTTCAAAGAGCTCCTTTATACGAAATGCATTTCAACAACGGTTACGTAGTATAGACGAAAAAGGATGATAAAAAAGTTTGCATTCCTAGTAAAAAATAATTTTATTTGAAAATAATAGAGGATTTCAATTGCTGCATACGATTTACGAGGTAAGGAAATAACCTATAATCTAATGTAATTATTAAAAGTAAAAATGCCTTATCCCTCAATGAGGACAAGGCATTTTTACTTTTTAACCATTACATCTCTTTTCAGTTGGGCCATTTGGTCGATTAACGTTGTTTCCAAGGTGCGATATTCTAAACGAAGTTCTTTGAGGTTTTACTTAAAATGAATTCCATGTTAAAACATCTTGCAATGGCAGGCGGACTTTATCAAACCCTTCCTGAATTCCTTTTCCGACAGAAATTAACATGACCGGCTTGAAATTTTCCGGCACTTGGAAAGCCTCAATGAACTTATTGTGATCGAACCCGCCCATCGGAACGGTATCATAGCCTTTTGCTTTCGCCGCTAACATGAGCTGCATGGAGACTAAGCCGCCGTCAATCATCACAACATTTGTCGCCTGATCAACCGGTAAATTTCCGTAATGCTGGTTGATGGATTGAATATAGAAATTTTTTGTCTCTTCCGTCATTCTTCCTTTTTCAACGACTGCCCCATAAATTTTTTCAGCATTCTGATACGCGTTAATATCCCCTAAAACGGCGATGACCGCTGAAGCGTCTACAATTTGTTTTTGATTGTTGGCAATCGGCAATAATTTCTCTTTCAGCTCTTGATCTTGAATCACAAGAAATCTCCAAGGCTGTAAGTTAGAGGAAGATGGAGCTTGAACGGCAATGTTCAGAAGCTCTTCGATCTCTTCTTTGCTCATTTTGAACTCCGGATCATAATGGCGTACAGAACGGCGCTCTTCAGCTACAGTAAAGAAATCCGTATTCTCAAGTTCTTTCGGCTTTTTCTGGCTTAGCTTGATCTCATTGATTTTATTTAAATATTCTTCTTTTGCAGATGATTTTAAGGACATGTCTTCATTCTCCTTTTAACTGTACTTATTACAAGAACAGTATAGAACATAAACTGATCTTTCGTCAAGAACAGTTTATTGCAGGAAATCCAACTTACTCACTCAGATTCGATTGTTTTCTTCCAATGACTCGGCAGCGAGTAAATCAGCCAGCGTCTTTTTGGAAAGGCCATTCAACAGCCATTGTTCCATCTCATCCCTTAAATTCAATAATGCGCGATGTGTCAAGGAGTCAAAGCATTCTGTCCCTTCGACATCAAGAAAACCCTTTGCGTAAGGATCTGCTTTTATGGATTCATACACATGTGAAAGTGTAATATCCTCAGGTCTCTTTCCAAGCGAGTATCCCCCGTTACGACCTTCCTTGGCTGCAACGAGTTCCGCTTTCACTAAGTGAGTTAGTATCTTTCTTAAAAAAGAAGATTTTGTATGGAGTCTTTCAGCGAGCACGGTACTTGGACATATCCCGTCATATTCGGCCAACACCAATAAACATTGGACAGAAAGCCCAAACCATTTTGTGCAGGAAACGTTTTTATTCATTCATTTCACCTCTATCATTATTGTAAACGATTGACATGAAATGACAACCTCTCGCTCATCTTTGTTATTCATCCAATAAAAAAAGAGCCCCTTTAGAGCTCAATACGCTGCCTTTGCATCCTCAAGAATCCAATCGGCAGCCGTCTTTAAATCAGGGAATACCGCGTCAACGAGCGGGTTGCTTTCACCTAAGAACCCCCTTTTCTCCCTAAAAAAAACGGTTCAGAGCAGTTACTTTCTTTTTTCTTATCCTCTGGAGAGTAGGCAAAGAAAGACACACTTTGCAGGAAAACAAAGTAAGTCTTCCACCTTTAAATAATCTTAATAAATATTCATCCGTTTTAATCTAAGTGCATTTAACACAACGGACACTGAGCTGAACGCCATTGCTGCCCCGGCGAGCCATGGGGCCAAAAAACCCAGCATTGCTACTGGAATCATAATAATATTGTATAAAAATGCCCAAAGAAAATTTTGCTTTATATTTATCATCGTTTTTTTACTAATGATCATGGCATCAACAACCTGATTTAAATCACCTGTTATAACCGTCACATCTCCTGAATCAATGGCAACGTCCGAACCGGTTCCGATGGCTATTCCGATATCAGCTACTGTTAATGCGGGTGCATCATTAATCCCATCGCCAACCATTATCACTTTATTGCCTTCTTCCTGTAATTGTTGGATGATCTCTGCTTTATCTTTCGGCGTAACTTCGGCATGATATTTTTTGATGCCCATTTTTCCCGCTACAGACATGGCAATATTTCTATTATCCCCTGTCAGCATCATCACTTCAATTCCCATCTGTTTTAACCGGGAAACCGCCGTTTGGGAAGAAGGTTTTAGTTCATCAGCAACTGCGATAATCCCCGAAAAACGTGAATCTATAAATGCTGCCATGACGGTTTTACCTTCTTTTTCAAGCTCTGTGACCATTCTCGTTGCTTTAAGGGGAAGGGGTATATTGTTTTTTCTGTAGTAACTCGGATTGGCAACCACAACTTTTTTTCCATTGACAGATCCTTTGACACCGTACCCTGGCATAGCAAGTACTTCAGTTACATTAGGAAGGCTTCTTATTTTGTTTTTTACCATTTTTACGATTGCTTTACCTACAGGATGCTCCGATGCGCTTTCAACTGAGCCAATCAGTTCTAAAAATGCATTTTCACTAAAATTCTCAACGTAAATGTTGGTTACTTTAGGTTCTCCTTTCGTAATGGTTCCCGTTTTATCAAAAACGACAATCTTATTTTTAGCAAGCAATTCAAGAAACTTTCCTTCTTTAAAAAGGATTCCTAATTGTGCAGCTCGTCCGCTTCCTACCATAACAGAAGTAGGGGTCGCCAATCCGAGGGCGCAGGGACAGGCGATAATCAAAACCGTAATAAGTTTTTCCAAAGCTTCGTAAAAATCACCAGGCTGAAACAAGAAATACCAAGCTGAAAATGTAACGAAAGCAATGACAATCACAATGGGAACAAAAACTTCAGTTACTTTATCCGCCAGGTGTTGGATGGGTGCCTTAGATGCTTGTGCTTCCTCCACAATACGAATAATTTGTGACAAAGTAGTTTCTGAGTCTCTTTTTGTTACTTTGATTTTTAATATGCCATTGTAATTGATTGTTCCTGCATATACAAAAGTCCCCGTACTTTTTTCAACTGGTATACTTTCACCCGTTAACAATGATTCATCAATCATGGAGTACCCATTGATAACTTGTCCATCAATTGGAACCTTTTCACCCGGTTTGAGGATAATCACATCTCCCGGTGAAATTTTATCAACCGGAGATGTCAATTCTTTACCGTTCCTATACAAGGTCGCTGTTTTTGTTTGCAATTGGTACAACTTCTTAATGGCATCTGTCGTTTTCAACTTTGTTTTTGCTTCGAGCAGCTTTCCCAACAAAATAAAGGTAATAATAAACGCACTAGTTTCATAGAACAACGCAATTGAATGGGTACGATTTGGAGCGTTTAGAGAGTTAACTGTAAGATAATGACTGTAAAAAAAGGCTGCAGATGTACTTAACACGACTAACACATCCATGTTTGCACTTTTATTCTTTACTGCTTTCCAAGCTCTTTCATAAAATTGCAATCCAATGACAAATTGAATCGGGAGTGTGACGACTAATTGGAACCAGGGATTGATAAACAGCTCTGGTACTTTAATAAAAGAAGCCCACTTGAAATGAGCAAACATCGCCCATGCCAATGGAAACGTAAGAAATGCCGAAATGAAAAGCTCCCATTGAAGAGCTCTTATTTCTTTGCGCTTAACATTTTCTGAACCGTCGCTATTTGAGCGAATTTCATTTGCCTCAAAACCGATTTTGTTAATTTTATTTATGATTGCAGCTAGTTCGGTTCGGTCTTTATGAAAGGTAACTCGCCCTTTTTCGGTTGCTAGACTTATATTGATGTCAGTCACACCTTCTATTTTCGAAACTGCCTTCTCTATTCTCACCGCACAAGCGACACAATGCATTCCCTTTATCTCTAAATAGTTCGTCTCTACCATGACCTCATCTCACCACTTTATTTGTTATGATTTATTCTATTAATGACAAGCTTCATATATAACAAATTTGTAAGAGTGATAAATGGATTCCTATCAACTGCAATGGAAGTGTCCAACCTTGTGGATTAGCTGGACAATACTCCCCTCCCCATTTTTTCAGCCTCCTTCTTTCATTTTGTTTCCAAGACGAGATGTGAGGATTAATCCTAATTTATGAATTCCGACCATTAGGATTCCTGCCATTAATTGATCAAACCTGGTATTGAATGGGGAGGGAAGAAAAGCAAAAAGACTAGATTGAGAGGGCATACAAAGATTAGCGGAAATTTCGGTAAGAAAAGGATTATTCATTCCGCCAGTCAAAGCATTTAAAATGAATAGAAAACATGCAGGCATTAAGATAATCCCGCTAAGAAACGCATATCGTTTTTTCTGCCCCTTCAAAAGCTGCCGTTTCGGGTCGAGTGCCGCAATGGGCCACCACATACGATAAGACAATATAAACAGCAAAATGATATATCCATGATGAATAAAGGGATTTTGAGATAAGACTTTTAAGACTATCGGCAAATGATACACAAAAAACAGTATCGCAAAAACAATGAGAGTCATCATAGGAGGAAAGAAGAGTTTGCTTATTCCTTTCATCACTGGAATTTCCCGTATTTGTTGAATCAAAAGCGCTGGAATTCCCAGTAATAAAATTGGCGGGATAATAAAAAATAGAATACTCATTTGAATCATATGTAAACTGAATGATAGATGACTGATAGCAGATAAAGGGCTGCCTATGGTTATGTATAATATCCCTAAGCCGAGGAAAAAGAAAAGAGGTTGTTTACCTAAAATTTTTTTATTTGTAAAGTATTTAACTGTCCATGCATATAAAGCGGCTGTACATAAAATGACCGCCAACAATGGAGTATTCCACACAAGATGTCCTTCAAGCCGCAGAATAGTAAACATGGAATCCCTCCTGATTCGATAAAGACTCTCCCGTGTCATAGTATATATACTTATGTTTGAGTATTCGATTTATAACAGTTGAGAACCTGCGAATGTTTTGGGTACAGCCTCCATACCATTTCGCTTTGTACTCCAGCATCGTTCTGAATTGTGACCAACTCACTTCACTAATGACTTTAGCTAACTTATGATTTTTGAGCATGTTTAACACTTGCAACACGCTGTGTGTTACCATTTCTTTTCCAATTAAAAATAAAAAAGAGCCCTATAAGAGCTCAGTGCGCTGCCTTTGCATCCTCAAGAATCCAATCGGCAGCCGTCTTTAAATTAGGGAATACCGCATCAGCAAGCGGGTCGCTTTCACCTAAGAAAACGCCCTTCGTCCCCGCTTTTTTCCCTGCTTGTATGTCGGTATCCGTATCTCCAACCATATAAGATTTGGATAAATCAATCTCGTACTTCTCGGCAAGGTCTTCAATCATTTTGCTTCCCGGTTTGCGGCAAGCGCAGCCCGCTTTCGGTTTGTGAGGACAATAAGCTACATCGTGAATAACGGCTCCCTCTTTCTTTAACTCCGCAATCATATGATCATGAACTTTGTTAAGTTGTTCTTCTCTCATAAACCCCAGCCCAACGCCGCCTTGATTGGTCACGACGAATACATAATCGAATTGGGTATTCAATTTTTTGATCGCCTCCGGTACACCAGGTAAAAAATAGAGTTGATGAGGCTTATTGACGAATTTTACCCTTTCGGTAAGCACTTCGTTAATAACGCCGTCTCGGTCCAAAAATACAGCCGCTTTTCCCATATCAGCCCTCCAATTTGCTGTTAAATTTCAATAATAATGGGAAGAATCATTGGTTTTCTTCTCGTTTGAGCAAATACGTATTGCCCTACCGTTTTTTTTACATGTTGTTTCATCACATTCCATTGGTGTACATTTGCTTCCTGTAAATCATGTACGGTCGTTTTTACAAGTCGGTTTATTGATTTTAAGAGGTCTTCGGATTCTCGGGCATAGACGAAACCGCGGGAAATGGTATCGGGTCCCGAGATCATCTGTCTTTCCGTTTTACTGATGGTGATGACAATCACTAACATTCCATCTTCAGACAGCTGTTTACGGTCTCGTAAAATAATCTCTCCAACATCACCGATTCCCACTCCGTCTACATAAACATCCCCTGCAGTTATCTTTCGAGTCTGACGGGCAACCGCGTTCTCTATATCAACGACATCTCCATTACGAACGATAAAAGTATTTTCTGTTGCTACACCAACGGATTCGGCTAACAAACGGTGGTGATGCAGCATTCTATATTCGCCGTGAATCGGAATAAAATAGGTCGGTTTCATTAATGTAAGCATAAGTTTTAGATCTTCTTGATAACCATGCCCGGAAACATGCATTTTGGTTGAACTTCCTGACCCATAAATCACTTTGGCCCCAAGCGTATATAAGTTATCAATGATGCGCGAGACGTTTCGCTCATTCCCAGGGATCGGAGATGCCGCTAAAATGACTGTATCTTCAGGCAGAATCTCGGCATCCCGATAGTTCGAACTTGCTAAGCGGGCAAGTGCGGCTAGAGGCTCCCCTTGACTTCCCGTACATAGAATGGCCACGTTCTCAGGATCCAATTTATGTATTTCATGTGCCTCAATCAACATCCCGTCAGGAACCCTTAAATAACCGCGTTCCATGGCAACTTCGACAACATTAACCATGCTGCGGCCAAGCAAGGCAAGTTTTCGATTTGTTTTTTGTGCAGCATCCACTACTTGCTGAACGCGATTGATATTGGAAGCGAAGGTAGAAATAATCACTTTCCGTTTCGCTTTTAAAAACGCCTCTTCGATATGGTCACCTACCATTCGCTCTGATGGGCTAAAGCCCGCTCGTTCTGCGTTCGTACTTTCAGACAACAGGAGCAAGACCCCCTTGCTTCCGATTTTAGCCATTTTATGAATATCTGAATGTTCATTGTTCGCAGGCGTTAAATCAAACTTGAAATCCCCCGTATGCACAACATTTCCTTCTGGTGTATGAAAGACAATGCCAAGACAATCCGGAATGCTATGATTCGTTTTGAAAAAGGATACGCTTATTTCTTCAAATTTAAGATTTGAATCGGAGTCTATAAGAACCAGTTCGGTATCTGCGAGGAGCTTATGCTCTTGTAACTTCAATTCGATTAAACCCAGTGTGAAGCGTGTGGCATAAATGGGAACATTTAATTTCTTTAAGAAGTAGGGAATGCCTCCAATATGGTCTTCGTGCCCATGTGTCACGATTAAAGCCCGAATTTTATCTTTATTTTCTAATAAATAAGTAATATCAGGGATAATCAAATCGATTCCCAATAAACTTTCATCTGGAAACTTAGCACCACAGTCGATAATTACAATATCGTTTGAATATTGGATTGCATACATATTTTTACCGACTTCATTCACGCCGCCTAAAGCGAAAATGGACAATGTATTCTCTTGTATGGTCAAATTTATACCCTCCCATTTTCAATAAGTATTCTTAGCATTCCATTTTCAAATCCTTTTATGAAATAAGAGCGGCATTATGTATAAAAATAACGAATAGTGCAGAAAAAGGGTAATATTGATGAAAGTCCGTGGAAGAATAATAATGCTTGTCAATCATCTGGAAAGGGAGTAAGGGATGCGAAAACAAAACATTTTATTTAACCTTGACGATACACTCGCCTATTGCAATAAATATTTTAGCCAAGTGATTGAAGAGTTTGCCGACCACATGACTAAATGGTTTGACTCGTTGACAAAAGAAGAAATCAAGCAAAAACAACTTGAAATTGATTTAAAGTCCGTGGATCAACACGGCTTAACGTCACAACGTTTTCCTGAGTCCTTTGTTCATACTTATGAACACTATTGTGACTTAATGGAAAAAAAGAAGAACAATGCTGATATTGAGTTTTTAAGGGAACTGGGCTTTAAGGTGTTTCAAATTCCTGTAGAGCCGCTCCCCTATATGAATGAAACACTGCAACGTTTAAAAGACGCGGGACACGAGTTGTATTTGCATACAGGCGGGGATGAGCCTAATCAACGCAGAAAAATCGCTCAGTTAGAACTCGCTACATATTTTGAACACCGTATCTTCATTTCAGAACATAAAGATACGACTGCCTTATCGGATATATTAAAAACCATCGATGCCGATCCGAACATCACGTGGATGATTGGAAATTCATTAAGAACGGATATCGTACCCGCGCTGGAGATGAATATCCACGCCATCTACATTCCGGCTGAAACAGAGTGGAAATATAATGTGGTAGAAGTGAACGTGGAGCCGAAAGGGGCTTTTCTTACGTTGAACTCCCTGTCTGAAGTCCCTGATGCCATTCACCAGTACATTATGGGAGAGAATCCATCTCGGGATGACATACCTTCCGATTATTTGGATATCCATGACCAGGAGGAAAATAAGGATAATCTATTCACTTAATGGGCTAAACATAAAAAAATCGGTCTTCATAGAAACCGATTTTTTACGTTTAGTTTGTTTTGGCAGCCGTTCATCCTATAATTTTATCGTGACTTTTGTACCATCTTGTAATTTTACATCTACAAGTACAAGGCCTTTTTGATGCTGCAACTCTTTGATGATGGGATTTAGATAGTGTTTTATCATACTCGGATCTAAAGACACAGGCCAGGCAGCCGTTTTTTCTGATTGACGATTCAGCCATTTATTTGCCTGCCTCCAAAGAAATTTAGAAGAGAGCAAGGAAATGAAGACGCGCAGAAAGCTGTACGGAACAGGAATTGTAAATTTTCGTTTATTGTCTGTTTGAATGTTAATTTTAATCATAAACGCTATTCGATAATAACAGATACAGTATCACCATTAGCGGATTGGATATCAACGATTTGTCCGTCTAATTCATTTTCGATCGCGTCAATCAGCAAATCAATATCCAAATCTTTTACGTACTTTTCTGCTTGAGGTACGTTTGATGCGATACCATGACCTGCTTTTAACACCGCTTTCACAAGTTTAATGGGTAAATTAACATTCACATTATCATGTTCTTTAGAAACGACACGTATCTTTAATGTTTTGTCTAAGTAAGCACCAGGTGATGCCTTCGAAGATTCTTTTTCTTTTAGCACATGGATAAGCTCAGCCGCTTTTTCAGAATCTATTTTTCCATCTTGTACCATCGTTAATACTTTTGAAATTTCCTCTTTCATTTGAAATCCCCCTATTCATTTTTTAATAACTTAATGGCTTCTTCAGGCGTTATTTCGCCGTTTTCCAACATGGAGACAATTTTCTTCTCATTTCGTTCATTTTTTTTCGGTGTTTCCGTATCGTATCCGAGTGCAGCAACAATGTCATTTAACTTTCCACGCACAGTCGGATAAGAAATACCGAGTTCTTTTTCCACTTCTTTTATGTTTCCTCTGCAAATCAGAAATGTTTCGACAAACTGAAGTTGCTCTGAAGATAAAGAGGCAATTTTCGATAACTTAAATTCATTTTCAATTGTGGTGTGGCAATGCGAGCAATGTAATTTCGTCACATTTAGCGCATTGCTGCAAACCGGACAGCTAGTCAGAACAGAATATTTCATAGAAAAATCCTTTCTTTTATTTAGTTACATTATATGGTTGTGTGTTAATAAAATCAATATAGAAATTAATTATTTTTAATTATTAAAAACTAAATGTTAATTATTTTGATTTTTATTTTAAATTATTTCAACACAAGTAAAGAAGAGAAATAAAAATAATTACTAAGCTCTACCTGATAAATAAAAAACAAAGGCCCTTCGTTTCCTTAATAAACAAAAAGGTGTCTCATCCCTCAAATGGGACAAGACACCTTATGAAGTATGATTATGTTGATTTACTTGTCGTAGGTAGAGATTTCGATTAGGTTCCTGTCAGGGTCTCTAATATAAACGGAAGTTATCGGTCCTAATGCCCCTGTTCGCCCAATAGGCCCTTCGTCAATTTTGACCCCGCTAGCATTTAAGTGATGAATCACATCGGGTATTGGAGTGTCCGTAATAAAGCATAGGTCATCACTTTTTCTCGAACTCTATTGTACATATTGTCTTTTCCAGGACCGTAGTAATCCTCCAGTTCATCAATAACAAACACACACCGGTATTCACTCCGGTGTGTGTTAGATACAGATCCAAGTTTGCTATTTAAGCAATATCGTAGAGCAAAATCAGCAATTCATCAGAAAGTGTATCGACATCACGTTCTTCTGTTTCTTCACAAGATTCTATACAAATTGTTTTAATATCGTCAAAATCAGCACAGGACATATTCTTCTCTCCCCTTATAATTAATTTGAATTTTCTAACATTATTATCCAACTTTTATTTAAGGAAGTAAATTACTGAAATTTACACATATAATTCTGGTTTATATAAGGGTTTTTGGGAAAATGAACTACACTGCTTAAAAATATACTCATTTTTACTCTAAGGATGTATACTTTACATAGCACCACATAGAACGGAGACTATCATTTATGAGCCACGTTAGATTTTTAATTTATCAATTTATATTTTGTAACACGTTTTTTATTATCAATTTTTATTTAGATAAGTACATTAGCAAACCATTTACTCGTGTTGATTTAATAGCAACATGCATAAATATCCTTATCGTTACACTACTTGTTATTCTGAGTAATAAGCTGTATAAACCTTTCAAATCTATTCGATTACGCAATAAGATTTTACTTTCTATACCCGCTGTCATTTTAGCAATTTTATTTATAGGGTTACTGGAGAATATTTGGTTTGAAATAAAAGGGGAGCTGTTATTTAATTAACCTGAAACATTGGTCCGTAACTTATGCTTTATCCACGTTCCTCTTATGCATTTTAACCTTTACTCCAATTAATGACATGGAAAGCAGTATAACTTTCTATTAGTAAAGACGATAAATTAGGTGACCTCTTATTAAACTCAAGCCTCTGTTAGTTTAAGTACAATAAGAAACGTTTCCGCGTAACCACCTTTTCTCGAAATTTATTGATCTAATAAGAAGTTAATTTAAAGTATATACATCTTATTCTTATATGCGGATATTAGCGTAGAATGTCGATTATATTGGATCATTTGCCATATGACATAGACTCGGAAATCATAGCTGTTCGTATTGAAATAGAAGGAATGCTTCATTCATACCATTCTGGTGTACTACATGGGTGTCGTTTCTCTTTTTGGAGAATCACCGCTTGCCGCTAACAGCTCAATGGGAGGATTAGATTCTTGCGAAACAGACTTTACTTGTTTCGCTCCATATAAAACATAATACAAAATGGCGCTGATAAAAATGAAACCAATCACATATGTGAGCGGTACGGTCATTCCGAAAACAGAAAGCGACGTCGTTAAAACGCTGTACCGTACGATGCTGTAGAGACATAATAACCCAAGGGTAAGTGCAATGCCCGGAACAATTGGATACGCGACTTTAAATGGCCGCTCAAGGTTAGGCTCCTTTTTACGCAAAATGAAGAGCGAAACCATACTGATGCAATACATGGTCACGGCACCAAAGACTGATAAAATAATCAACGCATTCGCAAAAGTAGCAGAACCTGCACAAATAACCGCAATCGCTCCCGGCACTAACAGACCCCAAACAGGTGCGCCTTTTTTATTTACTTTTGCTAGTACGCGAGGCAAATACCCTTCCCGTGCCAATGCGTATGTTTGACGTGAATACCCCATAATAATGCCATGCAGGCTTGCAATTAATCCAAATAATCCAATAATAGCGACAGTGGTCGGAATCGCACTTCCTTCCCCATAGATTGAGGCTAATGCTTGCGGCAACGGATAATCCGCTAATTCTCCTTTTCCGCCGCCAAGCCCTGCTGTGACAAGTAACGTGAATAATGTTGCCGTTGCCAGCGTTAAGATTCCGCCTATGAACCCTTTAGGAATATCTTTGCGCGGATTTTCCACTTCTTCTGCCGCCATGGCCCCGCCTTCAATAGCTAAATAAAACCAAACTCCAAATGGAATCGCAGCTAATACGCCTGTCCAGCCGTTTACGAATGAGTACTCATTTAAAATATTGTCCATCTTAATGTGCGGTAACCCTGCCGCATAATAAATGGCTAAACCAATTAAGGCCACAATCGTTGCCACCAATTCAATCATTGCCGCTTCTTTTACTCCAATTAAGTTAATGAGAATGAAAAAGATAAACACACCAACCGTTGCATAGACAGGGTGAATAGCCGGTATTAAAAAGTGAAGGTACGCCCCTGTAGAAACTGCGATGGCCGGAGGGGCAAATACAAATTCCAATAAACACGCAACTCCTGCCATAAACCCGCCGAAAGGCCCCAATGCCCGTTTCGCGTAGGCCGAGGGTCCGCCGGCGTGGGGAATAGAGGTCGATAACTCTGAGTAGCTAAAAATAAAGGTGGTATAGAAAATGGTCACAATGACAGCGGCAATCGCAAGGCCGATAATTCCGCCCTGTTCAAATCCGTAGTTCCAGCCGAAATATTGGCCCGAAATGACCATCCCGACAGAAATCGCCCATAAATGGATCGGTTTTAAATGTTTCTTCAATTCATGTGTCTGGCTCATACATGCTTCCTCCTTTAAAGTACAAGATTGACGCCGCTTGTTTTTTGTTTGAGCATCTGACTAATGACTGTCCCGATATGGGCAGCTGCCTCGATGGGCGGTGTACCTCTTCGATGAATATTGGATATGACCATGCGATTCGATTCTTTTGTTCCTTTACGGGGCTTGTAACACATATAGGCACTAAGGGAGTGCGCACAAACAAGTCCCGGACGTTCCCCAATTAGCAGCACAAATGCTTCTGGTTTCAACACTTCTCCTATTGCATCCATACATCCAACCCGTCCGCCCCTTACAAAGAATGGCGTCCCGACCTTTAAGCCATAAGCAGACATGGAATCAAGCAAAGCAGGGTATACATCCATCATGTTTTCTTCAATGGCGTTCGCGCTCAATCCATCCGATACAACAATTTGTACTTGAGGACGTTGAATACAGCGTTCCATGATTATTGCTTTTCCTTCATCTGATAAAATCCTTCCTTGATCAGGCCGGGTTAAGTACCGTTCTTTCGTTTCAAAACATGTGTCAATTGAAAATAAATTCAATCGCTTCAATAAGTCTTTTGATACTTCCCCGTATACGGTATCAACCGCAGCAGCGTGATCAATCCGAAATGATAAGAAATCTTTCGTTAATGGCCTTGTGCCCGTACGGCCGACTCCAATTCGTGCCGGCGTATATTGTTTTAAAATGTCCAGTGGATCCATCACATCTGTTTTATTCATGTTACACACCTCCCAGTATTATGCTTTACTCATAAACAAAGTTGGGTCACCTGCTAATCTCGTTAATTTACCATTTTCCATGATTCCTTGCTTTTCCAGCCATTGTTCGAACGGTGGAGCGGGGCTTAAACGCAGCACACTGCGCAATGTGGCAATATCGTGATAACTCAACGATTGATAATTCAGCATGCAATCATCTGCCATCGGAACACCAATCACGAAATTCACACCAGCCGCGGCTAACAACGTACTGAGAGTGTCCATATCATTTTGATCAGCTTTCATATGATTCGTGTAGCAAACATCAACGCCCATTGGCAGACCGTGCATTTTCCCCATAAAATGATCTTCTAACCCGGCTCGTATCACTTGTTTGCTGTCATATAAGTACTCTGGTCCAATAAATCCGACAACTGTGTTCACTAAGAAAGGCTTGTATCTTTTGGCCAGTCCGTAGCATCTGGCTTCTAACGTCACCTGGTCGATATCAAAATGAGCTTCGGCTGATAACTCTGACCCCTGTCCTGTTTCGAGGTACCACCTGTTTGGACCGACAGCTGTGCCCTTCTCGTGAATAAGAGCTGTTGCTTCATCAAGCATTGAAACCGAAATGCCAAAAGACTCGATCCCGGCTTGTGTACCGGCCAAACTTTGAAAAATCAAGTCGGCAGGCGCTCCCTTTTCGATTGCTCGCATTTGGCTTGTCACATGTGATAGCACACAGTTTTGCGTTGGAATCGAAAACTGCTCCATAATCTCTTTTGTTTCACACAGCATTCCATAAATATTATCCGTTGTATCAATAACTGGATTAATCCCGATCATGGCGTCGCCTACTCCATAACTCAAAGCTTCATATAAAGAGGCCCTCATTCCCTGCAGGTTGTCTGAAGGATGATTGGGTTGCGCTCTCGCCGCTAACACTCCTGTTTGTCCCACTTTTGTTTGACAATACGTAATAATTTTTATTTTAGATGCCGCTTGAATGAGATCAAGATTGGACATAATTTTCGCTGCGGCTGCAATCATTTCACTTGTCAGCCCCTTGCTGATTCTCAATAATTCACTGCCTAAATGGCGATCATCAAGGATATACTCGCGCAAATCGGCAAGGGTCCAATTTTTAATGACATCATAAATGCTTTCATTCACGCCTTCTTCAATCACTTTTGAAACTTCATCTTCTTCCGGTGATAACAAGGGATAGTTTCGAATGTCAGCCAAAGTCAAATCAGCTAACACCACCTTTGCCGCCATGCGCTCTTTCATGTTTTCGGCACCAATGCCTGCGAGCTGATCACCGGAACGTTCTTCATTCGCCTTGGCCATGATTTCTTTTAAACTATAGAATTGATAGGTTTTTCCTAATAAGGTTGTTTTTTTATACATTTTTCTCACCCCATTTTTTCATGAAAATGCTAATGTTTTAATCGAAATGGAAATGGCTTCTCCCGCAACAGGCAACCCTAAATCGATATAATCACCATGTGTGAAATCGACTTGGTCAATACAAATGACGTGTGGCTGTTTTCGGCAATGTTTGGTCAAGGCTTGCCCGAGTGCTTTTGCCATATCACTTTCACAAATGACTACCATACAGCGTGACTCTGGAAAGTGATATGTAAACTGTTCATAAAGGGCGTAAGCCAAATCTTGCAGCATCCTATATGTGCAGTACTGAATCTTTGATAAGGCAATTGCAAACGGCGGGTCTTGCTTTGCATCAAACAGTTCTTTTGCCTGAAGCATCGCATCCTGCAAACGTGTATGGAAGGCCTCTTTGTGCCATTGGCCATTATCTTCAACAGGAATGGTTTTAATCGGGATATTCTTTATTGGCAAAAGAGACTCATTCACATAAACGGTTGCGCCGCTCACCTCCGTGTTTTGCATTCCGGCTCCAATGACAGTCGCTCTTGTCGTTTCTGCTGCATCGCTGATTGGAACAGGAAATTGCGGAGAAACGATCTTTAATGTGGAAGCAAGCAATGGTCCCATATCTCCGTGTTTTGCCACTTCTTTCAGTTGAGCCGGTTTTACGTCTGTCATCATCTGGCCGATACCTCCTGAGAAAATCAGTTCATGAATGGGCAGCATAGGCTTTGAAGGCGGTTCAAGCAGCAGTAATTCTGCTTCATATTTAAGCGAGCCGGTAAGGTAAGACACCATGCTTTCGTTGATTCTAAGGCATATTTCTTCAAGCTGTTCATAGGTAACGATTCCTCCTGCTTGCAGGTCAAAGTGATTTGCCTTAAGCCAAGGCTGAAGATGCTCTGAAATGTAGTCGATCTCACCATGCTCCGTTAAGCGAATAAGCCGTCCTCCAACATGGAACGTTACCGTCTGAATGGCTTTTCCTTGTTGAAATAAGGCCACATTGGCTGTGCCGCCTCCAATGTCTACATTGGCAACAACCCCCTCCACCTCAAAAGAACGTTTCATCGCTCCAGATCCTTTTCCAGCTAAAATACCTTCTAAGCGGGCCCCAGCTGTCGCCACGACAAAATCACCTGCACGTTCTGCCAAATAGTGAATGATGGTTTGGGCATTTTCTTTTCGGGCTGTTTCCCCTGTAATGATGACAGCTCCCGCTTTCACATCTTGTAAACCAATTTGAGACCGCTCGTATTCATAGGCTAAGAGTTCCGCTAATTGATCGATATCAATTTCATAGTCACTTTTTAAAGGCGTCGTATAAATACGACTCGTATACGTTATTTTACGGTCGACGATCCGACAGCTCGGAAGGCTGAAGCGATCTCCTATTTCCCTCACAAGCAAATGGCTGACAATAAACTTCGTCGTACTTGTGCCGATATCAAGACCAATACTCTTTATCCAGTTCTCCTTCATCATTCTCCTCCTTATCTTTGAAAATTGGAAAACAAAAAGACGCCTTGAACAACCCCTGCATTTGCAGGATTGTCACAAAGCGCCATTGCTTTATTATTTATTCACTTGTTTGTTGTATGACCTTTTCTGCCAGCTTGATCATCGGAATGTGATGCGTCATGCTTTCTTTCTGCATTCGCCGGTATGCCTGTTCCTCTGTGCAGTTTAATTGTTGCATGAGGATGCCTTTTGCTCGTTCAATCGTTTTACGATCTGTTATTTTCTGTTCCAGATGGCCAACTTTATCCTGCAAGCTAAGAAATAGTCTTCGCTGACTTAAGGCAATTTCAACTGCCGGAAGCAGTTCTCTTTCCTTTACTGGTTTGACGAGGTAAGCGTTAATATCGGCCTTCTTCGCATCTTCTACCACTTCCCGGTGGCTAAAGGCGGTAAGCAGCAAGATGGCACAATTTGAAAAGCTTTTAATAATCGACGAGGCCTTTAGTCCATTCATCACCGGCATTTTTACATCCATGATGATCAGATCCGGCTGCAGGGTACGAGCTTTTTCAATGGCTTCTTCGCCATTTTTCCCTTCGCCCACTACCTTATAGCCGCTTTCCTCCAGCATTTCTTTCAGATCGATTCTTGTAAAGGGTTCATCATCCACAATCATGATTTTGGAAGCATTCACTCTATCACCCCGTCTATAATCGGAAAAGTTATCGAAACCTTTGTCCCTCTATTAGAATGAAAGAATGAGAGGACACCTTGTAATTTTTCTTCCACTAACATTTCGACAAGCTGCAATCCTAACGATGACCTTTTGGCAGAAACAGCCTCTCCCATTCCGCAGCCATCATCCATTACGGTAATCGTGACCATTTGTTTTCGGCAATTGACACATATTTCGATCTTTCCTTCATCGCGTGAACAGAAAGCATGCTTAATACTATTTTGGACTAATTCATTCACAACGAGAGCAACAGATGTGGCCTTGTCCGATGGCAAGAACAATGACTCTCCTTGAACAGAAACGAAAATATGTTGTCCAGGAATGCTGGATGATGAGACAAGCAGCACTGCAATTTGCTCCATTACAAATTTGACATCTGCTTGTTCGATCCCGTTTTGAGCTAAATAGTCATGAACCATGGCCATGCTTGAAATCCGAGACACACTATCGCGAAAGACTTCCACTGCTTCTTCCGAGGAAGAACGACGCATTTGCAAACGAAGTAAGCTCGAAATGACTTGTAAGTTATTTTTCACCCGATGATGGATTTCTTGAATCACAATGGATTGAATCAACTGTTGCTTTTCTTCACTATGGGATGTTTTCATCAGTGTTTTTACTTTTTTCTCGTTTTGAATCGCCTGTGAAATATCCCGTTCTTTTATTAAAACCGCGATTGTCTTTCCGGATTGGTCATGAATAGGAACAATGTCTTGCTGCATCACCACATGTTCTTGTGTGATTCCTCGTGAACCAATAATCGGCTTTCCGGTCTTCAAGCTAAACAAAACCCCTGGTTCCGTTTCTTCGAACGCAATTTGTCCGAGTACACTATTTTTATACAAAGACTGTGTGGTCGCAGGGTTTGCTTCTGCTACCACAAGAGCGGCATTGCCCTCTGGCAGGAGACAATCAATGAATATATCTGCTTGAGAAAGATCCGAGATGACTTGAAGGTTATGGGCTAAATCCGAAATGATTTGGCACTGTTCCTTCGATAGACTTGTGAATTGATTCAAATTTAAAATGTCCACCATGATGCAAGTCGTCCTCTCTTTATTTCTTCAAGCATTTCACTATTGATATATTTACTAGATTGAGATCAAAATTCCTTTTAACATCATCCCTAAATATTAAATATATTAAGAATAATCAAAAAGTATTATGTAATATGGCTTAACTATATCAAAAAGGAACTAGATTTCAAACCTTATGTTAGATTATCTGACATATTTTTCGCTTGAGGTGAATGATTATTCTCATTTATCATATTAGTTACCATAATATTTTTATTGTAAATTAAAATTCTTACATCTTGTAATATTACTTAATCCTTAATGATTCTCCCCTTTCAAGCTCCAAAAGTTGTGTCTTCATATCTAATCCGCCACGATAGCCGGTTAATGATCCATTCTTTCCTACTACACGATGACATGGTACGGCGATTAATACTGGATTGGCCCCAATCGCCGCCCCTACAGCTCGGACAGCTGCTGGTTTATTTATATCATTTGCAATGTCGGAATAGGATTTAGTCTGTCCGAACGGAATTCCACAAAGTGCGTTCCAGACTGCAAGCTGGAATGCTGTTCCATTATAATCAAATGGAACGGTAAAGGTTTTCCGTTTTCCTTCTAGATACTGGGTGATTTCAAGCGCGTAGGGTTCAAGCTTTTCACCATCTTCAATAAGAAGACTTCCTGGAAAGCGTTTCTTAGCCCATTTACACAATTCTTCGAATGGTTTGTTCTGCGAACCTACATAGCATAGACCCTTAGAGGTTGAAGCAATATAAAATTTCCAATCCTTAAACTTTAGTAAAGACCAATAAAGGGTTGATTTATTCTTTGTTTCCATTTTACATTTCCTCCATTTTACTCATTTGACGAAATTGTGCTGGTGTCTGTCCGGTTTTCTTTTTAAATAAGGTAATAAAATAGGGCGTGTTAGCCATACCCACACATATGGCGATATCCGCAATTGCTTTATTTGTCTGAATCAAATACTCTTTAGCTGCGTTTACTCTAACCTGTTGTATATACTCAACCGGCGTGATGCCTTTAATCTTTTTAAATGTTCGATGCAAATGATAGGGACTCCCATGAGCAATATCTGCTAACGTTTCTAGATTTAATTTTTCTGTAAAATTTTTATCAATATATTCAGTGATAAGAGCCACCCACTCACTATCAGGCAATTTCTCATTAGTAGGCTTGCAACGTTTACACGGTCGAAAATTTGCATGGAGAGCTTGTCCTGCATTTTGAAAAATACGTACATTTTCTTTTTTGGGAACGCGAGATTTGCAAGACGGTTTACAGAAAATCCCCGTGGTTTTTACAGCATAGAAAAATTGATTATTGTACGAAGCATCATTGTCAATAATTGCTTGCCACTTTTCATTTGTCATCATGTCCACGTCATTCAAAATTCTATGATCATGACTCTCTTGTAATTCATTATTGATGCTATCCGGCATTTATCTCACCTCTCCTTACAATATACTCCCTATAAAGGAAACTTCCATCAGTGGGGGTTTTCCCTCATCCTCCACTAATGGTTAGTTGATCTTATCGGGCTTTTACGGGCAGTTATCTCCCACTTAGACTTCTTCGATTTCTCTCAAATCTTGAAGTGGGGGTCTTACTGCCCGTTAATGCGGGATAAATTCAGAATGTACAATTCTAGGAATAAAATAGCAAGATTTAAAATTAAGGGTGTCGGTCTAGTTTGTTCATATTCTTCACATGTTTTCAAAAAATCTTGAAGATGATCTGGAAACTGTTCTGGTTTCTTTAAATAACCCAACCATCGATTTGCTGTTTTAGCCAACTCTGGATAAAAGGATTCTCTTAAACTTTGGATGATTTCGGGTAATGGATAGGAAAAGTATTTGTACTCCCCATTCCCAAAGCGATATCTCGTCATATTGATTGTCGTTCTGTATGATTCTTCCTCACGATAAAGTTCTATGAAGGAGTCACATTCCTCTTTTGTTAATATTGCTGGAAGCTTTGCAAATCCTTGCTCATCTAATTTGTTTTGAATTGAATCCCAATTTAAGCTTTTGACACGTGTTTTTATATCTTGGACCATTTTTATCCCCTCCTATTCAGCATTCTTGATAACTAACACTATAACCTCATAATTAGAAAAAAATAAGGTGTTTAGAATGTAATAGCAAGATAACAAAATTAGTAAAGATTATTATGTGATAAAGTAAAATTTCAATCAGTGTGAGTTTTCTTCTAAGTTATTTTGTAAATAGTATAGAAAATCGTAAAAAGTAAGGAGAATGAAAAAGTGATATGGCATGAAGTCAATGATGAATTACAATTCAAACCGTAATGTACTCAATAAAAAGAGGATAAACTTTAAAACCTAATCCCTTCATTATTTACGGTTTAAACATCTTTATTAGGGGTACCGCCAGCAAAACCGAATTTACAACGTTAAGGAGATTCCAAAAGAAAAAATCCCAATTTCTCAGCATTAAAATTGAGAAATTGGGATTTTTCGTTACTCAAGAAAAGTACCCGTTTAAGTACCACCTTTCACAATTTCGTTTTTGAAAAGGAAAAGGGGTTCCTTCACAATTAAAGCAATGTACTCTATTTGAAAAAGAAAAACTTGTCTGTACGATATTTAAACGGTCGATTGAAATATAGACTTATATTTATTCTTGGAATAATATAGGCGAGCGATGAGGAGAATAAGCTCTGTGCTCAAGTTTTTTATTTTGTCGTTGCACTTTCCGAAAGCTGTTCCATAAGCCGCACGTTGTCCGGATTGTCATAGAATGCAATTTTTGTATCAATAAGCTGTATATTCTGCTTCAATCGTTTTAATTGACGAACGACTTCCTTACGATGCTCCAATAATATGTTTTTGCGCTCCTCGCTCGTTCGGCTTCCTACAAGGCATAAGTCGCAGTATGTCTTGATTTCCTTGATTGGCATGCCGGAATCCTTCAGGCAACAAATCAGTTTGAGCCAATCCAGGTCGTCGTCTGTAAATATTCGATTGCCGGATTTGTTTCTTGCAATGAAGGGAAGAAGTCCCTCTTTATCATAGTATCGAATTGTATGCGCGGAGAGTCCGAATTTGCTTGCGACTTCGTTAATTGTATAGCTCATTAAAAAAAATCCCCCCTATCCCTTGACTTAGAGTTAACTCAAAGTGATAGGCTTATTTTAGTCCTTATTGAACCTTGTGGTCAAGAGGTAAATACACAGTAAAGGAATGGTATCTAATGACCAATAAAATTGCACTTGTAACTGGCGGAAGCCGAGGTCTCGGTAAGAGTTCAGCGCTTGCGTTGTCTCAAAAAGGTTATGGAGTTATCATCACATATCGTACGCAAAAGGAAATGGCTGACGAAGTAATAAGCGAAATTGAAAAAAATGGAGGACAAGCTGCTGCCTTGCAACTTGACACTGGACTCGTATCCTCGTTCGATGAATTCGTCTCATCACTTAGTGATGTTTTAAAAGAGAAATGGAATCGCGATACGTTCGATTATCTCGTTAATAATGCAGGCGTCGGCATTGGTGCTCCATTCGCCAATACAACGGAAGAGCAATTCGACAGCCTAGTAAACGTACACTTCAAAGGTGTTTATTTCTTAACGCAGAAGCTACTTCCACTACTTGCTGACAATGGTGGTATAGTGAACGTTTCATCAGGATTGACACGTTTTACAACTGAAGGAAACAGTGCTTATGCAGCGGTAAAAGGCGCAATCGAGGTGTTCACTCGTTCTCTGGCCAAAGAGTTGGGAAGCAGAGGAATCCGAGCTAATACTGTCGCACCTGGTCCGATGGCAACAGATTTCGGTGGAGGAATAATGAGAGACAATGAGAACTTGAGAGGTTTCATTGGCTCAGTTACTGCACTCGGCAGAGTCGGAGAAGCCGATGACATTAGTGGTGTCATTGCCTCGTTATGCACAGATGAAATGAAATGGGTCACTGCGCAGCGAATCGAAGCGTCGGGTGGAATGTCTCTATAACTGCAGTTTTTCAAAGCAGTAGGCAATCAGAAATGTGGAAATAACCGCGTCCTATTAATGAGTAGTAAGGCATTAAGTTTTAAATGGGGCAAATACGCAGACGTAATAGTTCGTTCTGAGTGGTTAAAGAGTAAGTCATAAAAAATAGAGTGGCGGAAGCCCCTCTATTTTTTATAAAACTAAATCCTTCTCAAAAATTAAAGGTAGTAACTTTTTATTTATCTGTCTTCTCGAATATAAATTGTGTTTGATTCCCTTTCAAAAAATATGCCATATTCCACTAATTAAGACGGCTTTTCAAGTATTTTATCATCTATTGATTTTAAATAGCAGTAATGAAAGGTTACGGCTATTGTCAAAAAGCATACTTTATGACACGTTGGAAAACATGTATTATTTCACGTGTCATAAAGTATGTATTTTTAGTTTTGAAACATTTCAAATTGCTGATATACTTTTTGACATAGTTTAATAGTTTTTCAGAAGGAGTATTGGGGAGACCTAAGTATGAGATTGATGCGGATTTTATTCGAGTGTATGATGCGTGGAAATCTGGATCAATCACCGCAACGGAAGGAATGAGACGTCTTGATCTAAAGCCAAATACTTTTTATCGGCGTGTAAAAGAATATGAAAATCAAGGGGTGCCGATACCGTGCGCGGAAAAGAACTTCTGACACTAGATCAACGATTAGAATGGTAAAGGTTTTCCGTTTTCCCTCTAAATACTCCATGATTTCAACTTGATAACGTTCAAGCTTTTCACTATCTTCAATAAGAAGACTTCCCGGAAAGCGCTTCTTAGCCCATTCGGACAATTTTTCGAATGGCTTGTTCTGTGAACCAACATAGCACAGCCCCTTAGTAGTTGAAGCAATATACAAATTCCAATCTTTAAACGCTAGCAAAGACCAATAAAGTGTTGGTTTATTCTTTGATTCCATCTGACACTTCCCCCATTTTACTCATTTGATGAAGCTGACGATACTGTCCGACATTTCCTTCACCTCTCCTTATATCTAACACTATAACCCCATAGATTAAAAAAATAAGGCTTTTAGAATGTAATAGCAAGATAACGAAATAAGAGGATGATTCAAACGGTATAAAAAACATACCATTTGAATCATCCTTCTGAAAGAACCCGTCACAGACTCCTTAATTTTACTGAATTGTCACGGCAGATCCTTTCAGTAAAGAGTAATTTTTTCATCGTTTGTCAATAACGATCCGATTCATGTCCCATGTTTTCCGCTTTTTCCACTGCCATATCGGCCGCGGCAGAGCTGGTATGTTCGTTCATTTCTTGCTTTGCCTTCTCCAATCCTTCCCGCACGCGCTTTCCGTAATCAGGGTCCGCGTTCGTAAAATGCTCTATCATCTTATCTTGAATCTGCGGCTGGCATATTTTCAATGCATCCACTAAATTGGAAATCAGTTCGTCGCGCTCGACGTCATCAAAGGCGCGATATGTTTGACCCGCTTGGGCAAAATCGTTCGTGCGGTCAATTTTTTGACGCACGAGTTTCGCATCATAATGCGGCTCATGGTCTTTCCCGCTCTTTGGCGCTTCCTTTAACCCTCCAAGAGTAGAGGGTTCATAATTTACATGCGGATTTTGTCCGGGTGCCATGTCCACTCGATACGCCATCTGGCCGTCGCGCTGATTGGTGGCTACGTGTTTTTTCGGTGCGTTCACCGGTAACTGCAAGTAATTGGTCCCTGCACGATGGCGCTGCGTATCTGAATAGGAGAACGTGCGTCCCTGCAGCAGTTTATCATCGGAAAAATCCAATCCGTCCACTAACACTCCTGTACCAAATGCAGCCTGTTCTACTTCCGCAAAATAATTTTCCGGGTTTTTATTTAAGAGCATTTTACCGACAGGCAAAAACGGAAACTGTTCAGGGTCCCATAGTTTCGTTGGATCGAGCGGGTCAAAATCAAGTTCGGGATGTTCTTCATCACTCATGATTTGAACACAAAGTTCCCACTCCGGATACTTTCCTTGCTCAATCGCTTCATATAGATCTTGGGTGGCGTGGTTATAATTGGTTGCTTGAATCTCATTGGCTTCCTTTTGCAATAAGTTTTTAATCCCTTGTTTTAGAGGCTCCCAATGATATTTAACGAGCACCGCTTCACCGTCTTTGTTGACCCATTTATATGTATTTACACCTGATCCCTGCATCTGTCGATAATTGGCCGGAATCCCCCATGGAGAGAACAAGAAAGTGACCATATGGGTTGCTTCCGGTGTCTGAGATAAAAAGTCAAACATTCTTTCTGGGTCGGGAAGATTGGTGACAGGGTCTGGCTTAAACGAATGAACCATATCCGGAAATTTGATCGGGTCACGGATAAAGAAAATCTTAAGATTATTTCCAACCAAATCCCAATTTCCATCTTCCGTATAAAACTTTGTGGCGAATCCACGGGGATCCCTTAACGTTTCCGGTGAATGGGCACCGCCGGTTACCGTTGAAAAACGGACAAAAACAGGGGTTCTTTTCCCCGCTTCCTGAAACAGTTTCGCTCTCGTATACTTGGAGACGGGTTCATCTCCCGCTTTTCCATATGCTTCAAAGTAACCATGCGCTCCCGCTCCGCGAGCATGAACAACACGTTCTGGAATCCGCTCGCGATCAAAATGAGATATTTTTTCCAGAAAATCATAGTTCTCTAATGTCGTCGGTCCTCTATTCCCAACCGTCCTTACATTTTGATTATCGGTAACGGGATGACCTTGACGGTTCGTTAAGGTATCTGCATTCTCGCCTTGTCCAAAGCGTGTATCTCCTGAACTTCCAACACCCGTTACGGCTGTTCCATCTTCGTTCTTATTTTGGTTATCCATTTTGACGCTCCTCCGTATGAACATTTTCAACTGTTAGACTGTCCATAGATTAGAAAAATTATACAAAAATTACCTTTTTTGGAATTTAATAAAAGTATCATATTTATTCTTTTATTACTAATTAGATGATCTCCCTGTCAATTGAAAAACGGGTCCGATTATCCTTCAATCATGACTTTGGCACCGTCTTGTCATGGTTCATTTTAAATCTAGTTGACATCGTCATGCTTTCTTCTATATAGCATTCCGCTTAATAACTCGACACGATTTCATTTTATCGAGATATATTCACAATCGGCGGTCTAGACAACTTGAATTTTCCCTTAAAAGTTTAGAACATTCGGCATAACCGTTCTTTGGTCATGCCGAATGTTCTAAATCGATCTATATAGATGTTTCGAGAATTCTTCCAATAAAGCAACATAGTTAATATCTGTATCAAGCAATGGAATGTAAACTTTCTGCTGCTTTTGAAACTCTTTTTCAATCCATGCGACATATTCTTTCTCATTCTCTTTTCTTTTTTCCAGAATGTCTCTTCCATGTTTGAAGGAAGCATTTTATTAATGAAAAGAGTATTCACTTCTAATTGATGCTTTTGCAGCAGCTTCAGTGCTTTAGCTGTCTCAAGAATCGGAAGGCGTTCAGGATTTAATATAAAGATAAAACCCGTTAAACCTTTATTTAAAAGGATGTTTCGTACAGAAGCAAACCGTTCTTTTCGCTTTTGCAGCACTTAATAGATCGGGTCCTCCACCGGCTCTCCATCGTTTAATAACTGAGTATAGGTTTCATTCCTTTTTTTTCGTCTTTCCAGCATCCCGTCTATCCATACCCCCATGAACTCGAGCAGTTTTTGGTTTTTTGGGATATTTGTATATCATCATTTAGACAAAAAGTTATTCTTTTTTCTGTATGTTAATAATTCTTAAAACCAGCCATTTCAAAAACATTCCCATCAAAAAATAACCAGGAAACGAATAAATCGAGTGCCAGTTAAGTGGTTTATAAAAGCTCATCCATTCTGCGAAAGGCTCTAAAACAAAGGCAAACAAGGCTGACATGATGAAGAGAACGATAGAAAAAGACTTCCAGCTGGAAAAGTATTGATATACCAACATATAAAATATTGGAAATAACGTATAGTCTATTGGTACGAGCGGAGTGCATAATCCCAGCAGGTTATTAGGGTAAACCCAAAAGGAATAATTCCAACCTAGGATATCAAGAAAGGTTGACGTAATGATGATCAAAAATCCATATAACAATATTTCCATGATGCGGGTTTTATCAACCACTTTCCACCATAGAAACCATGGAGCAACGGTTAAAATCAATAGAAACCACCATTTTGCTGAAAATACAAAATGATCGCTCCAGTGCTCCGCCATCATTTCGTTCATTTCTTTGATTTTCTGCTGTATTTCACTATGTGTTGGAGCTTTTGCCATATATACCTCCAGATTCATGAGTGCTCAGTCAAGGTAATCACGCTTTCTTTCAAATGCTTCGCAAACTCTTCTAACAATGGTATCGAATAAATATCTGTTTCAAATAGTGGAATGTAACATTTCTGTTGTCTTGGAAACTCTTTTTCAATCCACGATACATATTCCTTCTCGTTCTCTTTTCTTCTTCTCCAAAATTCACCTTCCATATTCAGAGGAAGCATTTTATTAATGAAAAGGGTGTTGACTTGTAATCGATGTTTTTCAAGAAGCTTCAGTGCTTTCGCCGTTTCAAGAATCGGCAGCCGTTCAGGGTTCAAGATAAAAATAAAACCTGTTAAATCATTATTCAAAAGGATGGTGCGAACAGCCGAAAAACGTTCTTTTCGCTTTTGCAGCACTTGATAGATCGGGTCCTCCACCGGCTCTCCATCGTTTAATAACTGAGTATAAGTTTCATTCCTTTTTTTCCGTCTTTCCAGCATCCCGTCTATCCATACGCCCATTAACTCAGGCAGTGTCAGCAATCTAATTGTATGTCCGGTCGGAGCAGTATCAAAGATGATTGTGTCGTACTTGTCCCCTTCATCCAAAATAATGGACACGATTCGGTCGAACAAAGCAGCTTCTTCGGCACCAGGTGAGGAGCTTGCCGCATCGATTTGCCGGTTCACTTCATCCTGCATATGCGACTTCACTGTGCCTCGAATATTTTCTTTGACGGTTTGGATATAGTTATATGATTCCTGAGTCGGATCAATCTCGATGGCATCTAAATGAGGATAAACCTCCATTGCTTGATTGTTCAACGACTTGTGGAAAATATCTCCGACGTTATGAGCGGGGTCCGTCGAAACCAATAATGTTTGATGATTTTGCCTGGCATGCAGAAGTGCAATTGCGGCTGCGCTCGTCGATTTGCCGACGCCGCCCTTTCCTCCCACAAACAACACTTTCTTATTTCCAATCATGTGCACCATCCTTTAACAACAGCGTATTCCATCTAGTGGGGATTTCTCCATTCCCATTCGTAAATGCCAATCATGAAATTTTTCAATGATATAAGGATAAAGTTCTAATGTATAGTAAAAAGCGGGGTTTGGAAGTCCGAGAGTTTCGGATAAACAAAGAAGCAAAAATAAATCATCTTCATCTCTCAGTTCCCTGGCGATTTCCGTGCGATGGTTAACCGATAGGATGTCATCGTAAAGCTCCATTATTTTTTTAAAAGCAGAAATTCCTTTCATTTACATATCACCTACTTATGAAAAAAGTGAAAAAGGAAACCCGATGCAGCCGGGCCCCTTTTTCTAAGACTTGCTAATCATATGGTTGTATCAATCGTTGGGGGTTCATCTTTTCTCGTCAATTCTTTCAGCGCCGTTAGGACAATCCAAATGGCAAAGACCAAAATGATGCTGCCAAAGATGAAGAGAAGTAAATTTGCATCTGTCGCTCCCAACCCTGACCACTCAAACATAACCTGTTGAATCATGGCCCAGATGGTCATGAATAACAAGAAGACCATTGGGATAAAGGAAACCAAGTAATTCCGTCCCAAGCGTTTCAGCCAAATCGATATGAGTAATAAACTGATTCCGGCGAGCAGCTGATTCGATGTTCCGAACAATGGCCATAATAAATACCCTCCTGAGCCGAATCCATTCGGACCTTTTGGTAACAGAACCAATGCAGCACTCGAAACGACTGCGATCGATGTCGCAACATGAGGCTTTGCTAGTGCATTCACTTTATACTCACTGCCTAATTCTGCAATAATGTATCTCATTAACCGGACAGACGAATCTAATGTTGTCGCCGCAAAGCTAACGACAATAATGGCGATGATCGTTCCGGCAATGTCAGCGGGAATCCCCACACCGGTTGCCAGTTGAGCACCTCCGGCGATGAAGTTACCGAGTCCCCCTCCATTTGCCGCAGCGAAACTGCTGTAGGCCGCTTTAAATTCACCGGCATTCGCAAACAGGGTCACACAGGCGATGATAGAAATGAGCGCAAGAAACCCTTCCCCGACCGCTCCAAGATATCCGACAAAACGGGCATCCGTTTCCTTATCAAGCTGCTTCGACGATGTTCCGGATGATACAAGTCCATGAAAACCTGATATGGCACCACATGCAATGGTAATGAACAATAGCGGGAACCACGATTTATCTGTCGCAGCTGAATTCGTCATAGGAGCTGTGATTGCTGGATTTAGAAAAATTAATCCAGCATACATGATGACCAAACCTACGACCAGTTGATGGGAATTGATGTAATCGCGCGGCTGCAGCAGTTTCCATACAGGAAGCGTAGAAGCAAAATAACAATAAACCATGAGAATGACAATCCATACAAAGAAGGCCATGGAGACACCGTTGAGTCCAAATAAAGTGGTACTTTCGGGCCCGCCAAAGTATTTGACCAAGTCAATCTGAAGTGCGGGTACTTTACTCGTCAACACGGCCGATCCATACATGACGACAAGAGCAATAAGCGATGGAACAAGCATTTTTTGCTGTTTTTTGTATACGGCATATCCAATCCATACCGCTAAAGGAATTTCAATAAATACGGGAATGACACTTGCCGGGAACTTAATAAATAAGTTCGAGATGACCCACGCGAATACGGCGTTAACCATCAATACAAGAATCAAAATAATAAATAAGAATAATAACTTGGCACGTTTTCCAATCAATTTGTTCGCGAGTGTACCGATTGATTGCCCTTTGTTCCGGACGGATAAAACGAGTGTGCCAAAATCATGGACACCTGCCGCAAAAACTGTACCTAACAACACCCATAATAATGCCGGAAGCCATCCCCAATAAACGGCAATGGCAGGCCCTACAATGGGAGCGGCACCCGCAACAGAAGTAAAATGATGGCCCCATAATACCGTTTTCTTTGTCGGGACGAAGTCAACTCCATCATTAAATTCATGTGCAGGAGTAACAAAGTTGGGATCAAGCCGATAAATCTTTTCTGCCACAAACTTTGAATAAAAACGATAACCTAAAATAAAAACAACCGTTCCGATTACCGCCAACCAAACAGCATTCATGTAAATCCCTCCTTATGACCTGGTGATGATATCTAAACATGAACCTAATGAATTATATGTAAACGTTACCATTCATATTATTTGAAATTACATATCATCAAAAAAGAAAGCTCATATCTCTTTTAACATTTCATTATTAGTCTATGAATCTAGTAAAATCAGCCAATAAAAATGGGCAGCATGTTGGTGCATTACTTTTCAAACACTATAAGGTAATTCACTGTTCCACAAGGGGGAATTTTAGGCCTGCACCTACACACCTTCACTTCGATTATCAAGTTCATTCTTCATCCCTTTTTCCAAAAATCATATAAAAACTAGAAAACAAATCCAGACATAATCCGTTTCGTTTTTCTTAAACTAATCTTACTGGGGGAATGAAGATGAAAATAGGCATAATAAGCGACTCAACCGTCACGGTAGAAATCGAAACACATGAATTGTCAGAAAAAGGGATTGCACTTCAGAACTTATGTTTTGAAAGTGAATATGAAAAGTTAATGACATGGGTATTTGAAAAACTTGAAAGTGCACATGTCATGAGACGGAACGGGCTTTTAATGGTACAAATTGTGGCTTGTTCTTATGGAATCAATATCATGATCTCAAAACAAGTTCCTAATCAGCTGTTTGATGACATCGACTCGTTTCTTCCGTTTCTAACGGCATCAGACGAATACTTTGAACCGGCAGAAAAAGAACCGCAACGATCCAAGAGTGGTGTGTTAATTCAATTCGAAGATTTTGAAGATGTCATCCAGCTAGCAAAACGAATACAGCCTTTTCATAGCCTAACCATTCCTAATGAGCTTTATTACTATGAAGGCCGCTATTTTTTAAATATAGGATGTTATGCGTCAAACGATGGAGAAAGGATTCTGGATTTTTTAAGTATAGTGAAAGAATATGGTGAGAAAACAACTAAAGCCTTGCCATTAATCGAAGCTTATGGCAAAAAAGTTGCCTTTGGAAATGCACTCGAAGAAATGGCTGTATATTTTGCATAAGGATCTAATATCCAAAAAAAGGGTGACTCCAAAGCATGGTTATTCTGCTTAAGAGTCACCCTCTTGAAATAAGATTAGAATTCTGGATCAGTCCTGAAGTTATCACATCTAATAATTTAGTCACTTTTTGAAGTAATGTTAGTTCAGAGATTTGTAATAAAAAATGGTTGGATGCAACTCCCCATTTGCCGATTTTGCATAATGAGGGATCTCCCCAGCTTGAATATAACCCATTGAACTGTAAAGATGATTGGAAGGGTCTCCTTTTCTTGTATCGAGAACTAATAACGATCTCCCCTCCTGCTTCGCTCTTTCTTCCGCTTTTTGCATGAGTGAACGGCCAATCCCGTTACATCGATAATGAGGATGTGTCATTAATTTGGCGATTTCTGCTCTATGATTGCCGTTCTCCTTCGTACATAAATGCAATTGTACAGTTCCGGCTATCCGATTGTTTATTTTAGCAATAAACAGAATCACTTCTGGAGACAACACGTTTTCCCAATAGCTATCGGCTTCTGAATGCTTTAATGGGGGTAAAAAGCCAATCGATGCCCCATCTTCCACTACCTGTACCAAAAGTTCCGAAAGCTCACTGATATGTTCTTCAATTGATTTTAATTGTTCGATTTTCATATTAACAGCCAACACGATCACCTCGAATGATATGTCTTCAAGATATATATTCAACGTCAAAATCAGCCGAAATTAAGTCCATCTCCTCCAAATCCCAATCAAAAGTTAGAATTCCAGATTGTAAAGATTTATGTGAAAGGAGGCGTTTACCACTTTTAATAACTAGACTTTCTGCTTCCCAAAAGGTAACGGTTTCATCTTCTCCAGTACGATTACAAACAATTAAAGGTAACTCGGTATCGAGTGATCTTTGTTCCCATTCCCCATTTGGTCCGTGCAAACCTGGTCCCCAAGAAGATGGAGCCACCAGAATGTCTGCTCCTTTAGACAATAAGGTGTCTGCAATACTTTTTGTATACGCATCGGCACATATCAAAACACCCACTTTCACATCTCCCAAATCGATCGGTTCAATAGATTTACCGGATGTTGACCAATTATCCGTAACACTCGTGATTTTCCTTTGCTTCCCTATGACAACACCATGTCGATTAATAACAAATACTGAATTATACAGCTCATGATCATTGGATCTCTCGGCACAACCAAGAAATACCGTTGCATTGGTAGACTTGACCAGATTAAAAAAATGGGTCATCCATTTATCAGGCTGTTGTTGAATCCAGTCAGTTCCAATCTTATGAGAAAACTGCAGCCCACTAACAGCTAATTCCGGTGTTATGATCCAGTCCACATTTTTGGTTGCAGCGAGCTTAACTGCTTTTTCAATCAGGTTTTGGTTATAGTTAATATCTCCTGCAATTGGCAATAAGTGCAATAAAGCTATTTTTACTTTCTTCACCGTCACTCACTCCCTTCTTTAAGTAATCAACTGTTTTCCACTTTCCATCATATCACTAAGTCTATTCGCTATAGCTATCATTTTCACAACTTTGCAAATTTAGTATAGTTGGATGGACAGATTTCACTTAAATCCTTAAAATGGATGTCGAAGAAGAGTCTGTCTGCTTGTCTGCATACAAAACATTTTATCATTTTAAAAATATAAGCAGGTAGATTTTATTTTAGCCAGACACCAGGAAGAACCAGTATCAAGATGTTTCCAATGGGTCATCCATGTAAATAATTGAGGTGTAACATGAATCAAACAAAGACGATTGGGATATTAGCTCATGTAGATGCAGGCAAAACGACATTTTCAGAGCAGCTTCTATACCATACCAATAGCATTAGACAAAGAGGCCGGGTGGACCATAAAGATGCGTTCTTAGACAGCCACGACATTGAAAAAGAACGAGGCATCACCGTATTTGCAGATCAAGGAATCATTACATATAACGGTTCAATCTATCATTTGATTGACACTCCCGGACATGTAGACTTTTCTCCTGAGATTCAAACAAATAAACTCTTTCCGTGCGCCAGCGGCTCAGCCCTTCAAGATATCGGCGTTCTTTCTTTTTTAGAAAAACTCGATTTGTTAACTGTTTCAGCTTATAAAAATCTAGAGCCGTTTGCAGGGCGTGTTTATAAAGTACGCTATGATGAGAACGGGACGAGAATCACGTTTATTGAAGTACAAATTAACAACAGAAAAAGAGCTTGGGTATTCCCTAAGCTCTTTAACGCTTTTCCCCAACTAACCAGTTAGTTAAGAAGAACCATTGGCTTTTTCTGGCTGCCATTTACTGAATGTAAGTTCTTATGTAACCTCATACATTCACAAAAAAAGAGCTGATGCCATTGCATCAAGTCTCAAGAATACGGTGAGAAATCACCTCGAACAGATAATTCCAAATTACAATGTATCATACGATCAAAACAACCAACTATTGAACACTTTATACAGTGAAATCGGCAATATAACAAGTGCACCAACAAGCAGCATAATATGTATGAGATTCACTGTACACTCTCGTTTATTTTGAAGGAAGAACCATATCCACCCAATAGCTAACATGATATTAGTTGCCTCAGATACAACCTCTCTTCCCGACAACAGCCTCACCTCATATCCCCTTCATTATATTCATGGTTTCAACGCCACCTAGCATTTATTTAGCAATCTGAAGCCTTAAAGTAGCCCTCCTTATAAAAGCGCCTCATGCAAATACAATCGTTTTATTGCCATGAACAATTACTTTATCTTCAACATGCCAGGAAACGGCTTCGGCAAGAACGCTTCTTTCCACATGACGTCCGGCAATCTTTAAATCTTCTGCTGTATACCGATGATTAATTCGCTGTACATTTTGTTCGATAATCGGTCCCTCATCCAGATCATTGGTAACATAATGTGCAGTTGCTCCAATTAACTTAACTCCGCGGTTAAACGCTCTCACATATGGATTCGCTCCAACAAATGCCGGCAAGAAAGAATGGTGGATATTAATAATTTGATTCGGATATTTGGATATAAAACTAGGAGAAAGAATTTGCATATACCTTGCCAGGACGATAAAGTCCACTTTCCCTTTCAATAGCTCTAATGCTTTCTGTTCGGATTTTTCTTTCGTTTCTTTAGACATTGGGATATGGTAAAACGGAATGCCATAACTCTCAACTGCTTCTTTTAAATCAGCATGATTACTGATTACCATAGGAATTTCCACTTCAATTTCTTTCGATTTCCAACGCCAAATCAGTTCCATAAGAGCGTGATCCGCTTTCGAAACAAAGATGGCCATTCGTTTTATTTGTTTTTTGCTGCTCAATTTCCAATCTAAAGCATAATCCTGCGCTAACATATGTAAATCTTGTTCAAGTTTTTCAAATGAAGAGTCAAAGTTTTCCAAATCAAACTCGATCCTCATAAAAAATATACCCGACTGTGGATCCGTTGTATGTTGGTCAAAATGTACAATGTTTGCTTTATGTTCTAACAAAAAGTTAGTGACAGTCGAGATAATACCAGGCTTCTCTGGACAAGAAATTAATAATCTTGCACGGCTATCGTTTACTTGTGTATTCAACGTTCTTCCTCCGTTCTTTAAGGCTGTGTCTATATTTTTGATAAAAGAGAGGTCTATCAATATCCCAGAGAAATTGCTTATGCATAAATCATTTGACATGGGTGCTTTTTATCCATGTCAAATGATTTATATAGTCTGCTATTATGCTATTAATCTAGTTGAATTGCACATGCACTTGAAGCAAAGCTTTCTCCAACTAGAAAGCCTTGATCGGCTGTATAATCAATTTGTGTCTCTACATCTAAATAACGCTTTGTAAAACGATCGATTCGAATCTGAATCTCCTCATACTCAATAAGCGTATCGTTTCGTCGCGGCTCATCAAAAACAAGCGTAAATTTGACAGACAAACCGCATCCGCCAGCTACATCGGCATCAATTCGAGGAGATTGCTCTTCCTTCAACTCCATTGCTCTCAGCCTGTTCAATGCTGCCTCTGTTAATGTAATAACCATCAAATCCTCTCCCTCTCACCAATGTCCTGTCTTTCATGATTACACATTCACTTTTGCTGCTTGTACCTGTTCATCTGCATGATAGGAAGAACGAACGAGCGGGCCTGCTTCACAGTGACTGAACCCTTTTGACAATGCCATTTCCTTCAATTCATTAAACTCCTGTGGACTCCAATACTTCTGTACTTTCAAATGTCGTTTCGTTGGCTGCAAATATTGACCAATTGTCATGATGTCAACATTATTCGCACGAAGATCATCCATCGTTTCGATGATTTCTTCTTTCGTTTCTCCAAGACCAATCATAATGCTTGATTTCGTCGGAATATTGGAATTCATTTGTTTTGCACGTCTCAAAAACTCAAGCGAACGTTCATATGTTGCACGCGCACGAACTTTCGGCGATAAGCGTCTGACAGTTTCAATGTTATGATTTAAAATGTCTGGCTTTGCATCCATTAATATTTTTAAGTTGTCATATTCCCCACCCATATCGGATGGAAGGACTTCAATGCTGCAAAATGGATTGCGCTGCCTCACCGCCCGTACCGTCTCGGCAAAAACTCCAGCCCCGCCGTCTTTTAGGTCATCCCGGGCAACGGCCGTAATCACGACATGCTTTAAGCCCATTTGTTCCACTGATTCTGCCACGCGTTCCGGCTCTTCCCAATCAAGCTCTGTCGGAAGCCCTGTTTGAACCGCACAGAACCGGCAGGCACGTGTGCATATACTTCCTAAAATCATAAAAGTGGCCGTTTTTCGTATAGCCCAGCATTCATGAATATTGGGGCATTTCGCTTCTTCACAGACTGTATGAAGCTTTTTTTCGCGCATCATTTTTTTTAGCCCTGTATACTGTTCATTGGTATTTAATTTAATTTTGAGCCACTCCGGTTTACGGACATAATCGACGGTCATATCATTCACTCCTATGAACGGAACATAAAATGGACTAAACCGCTGCAACTAGTCATCAGCGGGGGAATGCTCCCCCACACTGATGGAAGTTTCACTTTATGCCTTTACCGTTTCTTTTTCTTTTTCTTTCTCTTCCGCTTCCTCTTTTGTATAACGCAAGATGGGTTGTCTTGCTGCTTGTACTTCATCCAATCGGCCAATGACCGTTGTATGTGGTGCCTCTAATACGATACCTGGATTTTCTTCCACTTCCTTAGCAATTTGAATCATTACATCTGCAAAGGCATCCATTGTTTCTTTTGACTCGGTTTCGGTCGGTTCAATCATTAAACATTCCTCTACATTTAAAGGAAAGTAAATGGTCGGTGGATGGTAGCCGAAATCAAGCAGACGCTTGGCCATATCAAGTGTTCTCACACCCAGCTTTTTCTGTCTGGATCCGGATAATACGAATTCATGCTTGCAAATTTGTGAATATGGTGCATCAAAATAGGGCTCAAGCTTTTTACGAAGGTAATTCGCATGAAGCACTGCCCCTTCAGATACTTGGCGCAATCCTTCAGGTCCCATTGTGCGAATATAGGTGTATGCACGAACCAAAATACCAAAGTTCCCATAATACCCTTTTACACGGCCGATAGACAGCGGGTGATTAGAGTTCAACACGTAGTTCTCACCGTCTTTTTCAATGCGCGGCACTGGCAAGTACGGAATGAGCTTCTTTTTTACACCGACCGGACCAGCTCCGGGACCTCCTCCGCCATGAGGCGTTGTAAACGTCTTATGAAGATTTAAATGCACGATGTCAAAGCCCATTTTCCCTGGTGTTGTTTTCCCTAAAATCGCATTGGCATTCGCTCCGTCATAGTAAAGTAATCCGCCTGCTTCATGAACAACTTTAGCAATTTCTACAATTTCTTTTTCAAACAACCCAAGTGTATTAGGGTTTGTTAGCATCAATGCAGCGGTATCATCGTCAACATGCTTCTTTAATTCTTCTAAGTCCACCAAACCATTTTCATTGGAGGGAATGGTGACCGTTTTAAAACCGGCAACGGTGGCACTGGCAGGGTTCGTCCCGTGCGCTGAGTCCGGAACAAGCACCTTTGTTCTTTTTTCTCCTTTTTGCTCAAGATAAGCCTTTACCATCATTAAACCGGTCCATTCTCCTTGAGCCCCCGCAGAAGGCTGTAACGTCACTGCGTCCATGCCTGTGATCTCAGCCAATTCTTCCTGCAATTCATATAGAAGCTCTAATGCGCCCTGTACCGTTTCAGCTGGCTGATACGGATGAATGCGGCTAAAGCCTTCGAAACGTGCCACATCTTCGTTAATTTTCGGATTGTATTTCATCGTACAAGAACCAAGCGGATAGAAACCATTATCAATCCCGTGGTTTTTATTTGAAAGTGCTGTGTAATGGCGCACAAGCTGAAGCTCTGATACTTCCGGGAGCTCTGCTGGCACATCACGAATCAAATGCTTCGGAAATTTATCATGTAAATCAATGCCTTCAACATCACTTTCCGGAAGGCTTGAACCGACACGCCCTGGACGGCTGATTTCAAAGATTAGCTCATTGTATTCAACCATGTACAACCGCCTCCAATATTCCTGCAAATTGGTCAATCTCTTCTTTTGTTCGCTGTTCGGTCACCGCAATGAGCATTTGATTGTCAAAGCCGTAATCACTTCCTAAGTCAAACCCTCCGATGATTCCTGCCTCAAGCAATTTTGTGTTGACCTCCTTCACCGGACAAGGAAGCTCTACCACAAATTCATTAAAGAATGGTGCTTGATTCATAACGATAAAGCCTTTCTTTTGAAGGCATCTTGCCATGTAATCAGCTTTTTCAACATTTAGCTGTGCCATATGGCGAATTCCTTGCTTTCCAAGTGCTGTCATGCAGATAGCCGATGCAAGAGCGTTTAATGCCTGATTGGAGCAAATATTGGATGACGCTTTATCACGGCGAATGTGCTGCTCACGCGCTTGCAGGGTTAGCACAAATCCGCGTTTTCCTTGGTCGTCTGTCGTTTGCCCCACAATGCGTCCCGGTACTTTACGCATAAATTTTTTATGAACCGCAAAATAGCCGCAATGCGGACCTCCAAAGGCCATCGGTATTCCTAATGGCTGCATATCGCCGACCACAATATCCGCTCCGAGTTTGCCTGGTGCCTGCAGAAGCGCTAGTGCCAGCGGGTTGGCACTGACGATGAACAGTGCTCCTTTTGCCTCCGCGATTTTTTTTATCTCTGCTAAATCCTCAATAGAACCAAAGAAGTTTGGGTATTGAACAATAACGGCGGCAGTATCCTTTTCGATTTGTTCTTGCAGTTTTTCCAGGTCTGTCACATCATCAGCAAGATTCACTTCTTCCACCGTATACCCTTGTCCGTCTGCTACCGTGTTTAAGATGGCACGTGATTCAGGATGAACGGCCCTTGATACAAGCACTTTTGAACGTCTTGTTGAGGCAACGGCAAGTGATGCAGCTTCTGCAAGCGATGTAAAACCATCGTACATTGAGGAATTGGCCACATCCATTCCTGTCAGCTCACAAACCATCGTTTGAAATTCAAAAATGGCTTGTAACTCACCTTGGCTGATTTCCGGTTGATAGGGTGTATAAGCCGTGTAAAATTCAGAGCGTGAAATCATATGATTCACCACGCTTGGAATGTAATGATCATATGTACCCGCACCAAGAAAAGTCGGGTAGTAGTTAGCATTTTTATTTCGTGAAGCAAGCTGCTGCATCTTTTTCAAAAGAAGCGGTTCAGGAACGGCTTTCGGAATGTTTAGCTCACCATCTAAACGAATGTCAGATGGAATGTCTTCAAATAACTCATCTATGGAAGAAATGTTTAAAAAAGCGAGCATCTCCTCTTGATCCTGCTTCGTATCAGGAAGGTATCGATAAGTATTTGTCATCTTATTCCTCTCCTTCATTGATAAATGCTTGGTACTCACCTTCATTTAGAAGCGATTCTAACTCTTCTGGATTGGATATTTCTATTTCTACTAACCAACCTGCTTCATATGGATGTTCGTTGATCGTCTCAGGAGTATCGTTTAACTCCTCATTTACACGAACAATTGTACCTGATACTGGAGCGTAAAGTTCAGAAACGGCTTTAACCGATTCGATTGTTCCCATTGATTCATTAGCTGTTACTTCATCATCCACTGCCGGATTTTCAACAAAGACGATATCTCCCAACTGCTTTTGTGCATAATCAGAGATTCCAATTCGTACTCGATTTCCGTCCAATTGTAATACCCACTCATGTTCCTTGCTATATAATAAGTTTGCTGTCGCGTTTGTCATTGTTTTTTCTTCCTTTCACTTTTTAATATTTTTATAGTTTTGAAAATCATAAAAAATATGGCCTGTAACGTGCCTATCGATTTACCGTCTTTCTAAAGAAGGGACTGACAATTACCTATCTTCAAACGATCATCGCTATAACTCTAGTAAAGATTTCATAATTTTTTTTTATAGAATGGCGATTTTACAACAATGGCATCAATCATTTTTTTTCGTATTTCAACTTTTAGCTTTATTCCCACTTCAGCATTTTCTGCTGATACGAGCGCAAGACCTAAGCTTTTCTTTAAAGACGGGGAATGGGTTCCGGATGTAATAAAACCGATTTCTTCTTCATCCGCTGAAAACACCTTGTAACCGTGACGAGGAATGCCTCTTCCTGTTACTTCAATCCCTACTAATTTTCGTTTCAACCCTTCTTCTTTTTGGGCCGTAAGGATGTCTTTACCGATAAAATGACTTTCTTTATTCGTTTTGACAGCAAAACCGATTCCAGCTTCAAGCGGGCTGATTTCATTTGTGAGTTCTTGGCCATAAAGGGCAAGGCGTGCTTCAAAGCGAAGAGTGTCACGCGCACCAAGCCCGCATGGTTTTAAGCCATCTTCTTTTCCGGCTTCTAGAAGCTTCTCCCACAGTACTCCTGCCTTATCAGCTGCTAAATAAAGTTCAAAGCCGTCCTCGCCTGTGTAGCCTGTACGGGATACAAGCACGTCTGTAATCCCAGCCAGATTGACATGTTGAGCAAAATGGAAAAAACCAATTTCGGTTAAGTCTGTTTCTGTTAACTTCTGTAAGATGCCTTCTGCCTTTGGACCTTGAAGAGCGAGCTGCGCAATGTCACCTGACATATTTTGAAGCGTCACTTCTCCTTTTACATGCTGCTCCATCCACTCGACATCTTTTTCAATGTTTGCTGCGTTAATCACGAGGAGATATTTTTCATTCGCTAACTTGTAAACAAGCAAGTCATCGACCGTACCGCCGTCTGGATAACACATGGCTGTATACTGAGCTTGATTGATACTAAGCTTTGTTACATCGTTTGTGACAAGGTAGTTAATATAGCTTTCTGCATCTTTCCCTGTAACGAGCACCTCCCCCATATGGGAGACGTCAAAGAGTCCCGCTTCCTTTCGAACAGCCTCATGTTCTTCTAAAATGCTGGAAAACTGTACCGGAAGTTCCCAGCCCCCAAAATCAATGACCTTTGCACCGTATTTTTTATATGTTTCAAAAAGCGGTGTTCGCTTTAAAACTGTTTCTGTACTCATTGATACACCTCCGATTACGATTTCTTATGAAATAACTGCTCTTTTACCTTTTTACCTGTTTCGGTCATCGCAAGACCTCCAAGTGCGGTTTCCCTTAGTGTCCGCGGCATTTCTTTTCCGACCTTATACATCGCTTCAATAACTTCATCACATGGAATGCGACTTTCTATACCGGCAAGGGCTAAATCGGCAGCTGAAAAGGCAATCGATGTGCCAATAACATTTCGCTTAATGCAAGGCACTTCAACAAGCCCTGCGACCGGATCACATACTAAGCCTAATAGGGATTTCAGAGCGATAGCTGTCGCATTTACTGCTTGTTTTGGGGTTCCGCCTTTTAATTCAACGATTGTCCCGGCTGCCATGGCGGTTGCTGAACCAACCTCCGCCTGGCATCCTCCCGCCGCTCCTGAAATAAAGGAACGGTTCGCAATCACATAACCAAGCATACTGGCCGTAAACAAACCCATGACTAACTCTTTATGGGAAGTGCCGTCATTTTTGCGAAGAGAGAACAATACTCCGGGTAAAATGCCGGCCGCTCCAGCTGTTGGAGTAGCCACAATGACACCCATTCGCGCATTGCTTTCAGATGTGGCTAATGAGAAAGTCATCGCATTGCTTATATAATCACCTGAAAGCGCTTTACTTTGATTGATGTAGTCATACATTTTCACGGCATCGCCGCCGGAAATGCCGCTTGGTGCAGTGGAGTCATCTTTTATCCCGCTATCAACGGCTTCTTTCATTTTGATCAATCGCTCTTCCATCATACCGATAATGGTTTCTTCATCTCTTCCTGATTTTTTCGCTTCCACCATCAGCATCATTTCACCAATTGTTTTTCGTTCACTCTCACAAGCCTGAATAAGCTCTTTCATGGACTGAATTTCCATCATACGGCCCCCGCAATTAATTTCCTTCTAGGCTGATAACGATTCGCAAGGGCTGCAAAGTCATCGCCAGCGCTTAGACGAATATCTACCATCTCTTCATCAATCATAAAGATTTTAGATAAACCACCGCCAAGTGAGGCACCGCCTACTTTTGCCGCACATTCCCCGCGTTTCACCGTAACAACCGTTGTGTTCGGATGTTCAAAATATGGACAACTATCTTCAAGCTGAAATTCATAGGCCATCCCATATTGTGCGGTCAGCTGGATCGAATGTTTAATCCGTGAATCATCTGTATCCATTCCAAGCAATCCGCCAAGAAGGGCTTTATCTGTCCCATGACCTTGATGTGTTTCGGAAAAAGAATCATAGAAAATAATCGTTGCTTCTTCCGGGCACCCGCCTACCAATTCATGAATGAACTTCCCGATTGATACAACACCCGCTGTATGAGAACTGGATGGTCCTACCATAATCGGACCGATAATGTCAAAACAACTTTGAAATTCCATCATGAGGCTCCTTCCTTACACAGTGATTGGCTGTTGAAATAATGGATACCCATCACAAATCGCTTTTGTCGTCTCTTTTGCTTGTTCGAGAACGCGCGGCTCCCCTTTGCTCTTTAAAACAGCTGCGATGACTTTCGCGATCTGCATCATTTCTTCCTTTTTCATCCCGCGTGTTGTTAATGCTGCTGTTCCCATGCGGATGCCGCTTGTAACAAACGGGCTTTGAGGATCAAATGGAATGGTGTTTTTATTGACGGTAATGCCAGCTTCTTCTAGTAATCTTTCTGCCTCTTTTCCTGTTAAGTTCCACGGACGTACGTCTAAAAGGACAATATGATTATCAGTTCCGCCAGAGACAAGAGCTGCTCCTTCTTTTTTTAATGTTTCGCCAAGTGTCGCTGCATTTTCGATAATTTGTTTGGCGTAGACCTTGAAGCTTGGCTGTAATGCTTCTTGGAAAGAAACTGCTTTGGCTGCAATGATGTGCATCAACGGTCCGCCTTGAATTCCCGGGAATACGGCTTTATTAATAGCTTTCATCATCTCTTCATCGTTTGTTAAAATGATACCGCCTCGCGGTCCTCTCAATGTTTTATGAGTAGTGCTTGTCACCACATCTGCATAGGGGATTGGTGATGGATGGAGCCCCGCTGCTACAAGTCCTGCAATGTGAGCCATGTCTACCATGAATTTGGCTCCAATTCGATCTGCAATTTCTTTAAAGCGTGCAAAATCGATCGTTCTTGGATAGGCGCTTGCTCCTGCAATCATCAATTTTGGCTTTTCTTTTTTCGCGATGGCTTCCAGTTCATCATAGTCAATCAAGTGAGTATCTTCCCTTACGCCATAAGACACAATCTCAAACCATTTTCCTGAAATGCTGACAGGGCTTCCATGAGTTAAGTGGCCGCCATGCGAAAGGTTCATTCCCATCACTTTATCACCTGGTTGGAGCAGTGCGTAAAAAACAGCGAGATTTGCTTGTGCACCTGAATGAGGTTGAACATTGGCATATTTGGCACCAAACAGCTTCGTTAGGCGATCGATAGCTACTTGTTCTGCTACATCAACAAATTCACATCCGCCATAGTAACGCTTCTCTGGATAACCTTCTGCATATTTATTGGTCATCACGCTTCCCATTGCTTCTAATACGTCCTGGCTTACAAAGTTTTCTGATGCGATTAACTCCAGTGTTTGATGTTGGCGCTGCTTCTCTTTCTCGATTGCTTCAAAAATGGTCAGATCATTTTTTTGTAAACTCATTCATACCCTCCTCTTAACTTTGTTCAGACTTCCTTTTGTTGGATCAAACAATAGTTTGAAGATTAGCATAGCTGGAGATGCTAAATCTCTTTCTCACTACAGACCTTTTTTCTAAGAAAGCTGTAGGGAGAAAAGACGCTTTACTACCTTTTTTTGCACGCAAAAAAGGACAGAAAAAGGGTAGCGTAGCGTTCTCTACCCTTCTCTGTCCTTTTACCTGAGAGTTTAACTCCATTATTCATAGAGCCTTCCCCTTTGGTGGCGTACTACTGTATACGCGCTCTCCAGAGGTGCGTCCCATTGTGGTTCCTTCTACCTGAGAGATTTGTTCCAAGGGTCTTTTTGGAACTTGCTCCTTCGGTGGCTTGTCGCATTGCACTCTCCCACAACCGTCATCCGCTCATATTCATTTTCGTTATATTCAGAATAATCACCAAAAATCAAAATGTCAAGAGGCTTGTTAACGTTTATATTCTGATTTATTCAACTGTTGATCTAGATTCTGGCTCATCTCTATTGTTTGAGAATCCACAACCAAATCGTTTTTATCCTAAAATACTATTTACACAAATTCTGAACAAATTTAGGGAGAACAAAAGATGCTTTATGTAATTCAGGTGTGTAATACTTTGTGTCAAGATCGAAGAAACGAGAAACATTTACATCTAATGGATCATGCGTCTTTGCTCCAAGCGTAAATGTCCACAGCCCGCTCGGATATGTTGGAATATTACAAGTATAAAGACGAGCAATCGGGAAAATCTCTTTCGTATCATGAATCGCATCTCGTATCAGATCGCCTTTAAACCAAGGATTATCCGTCTGAGCCACAAAAATGCCGTTTTCCTTTAATGCCTTCGATATTCCCGCGTAAAAGCCTTTCGTAAATAAATTGGCAGCTGGTCCTACAGGCTCGGTGGAATCGACTAAAATGACGTCATATTCATCTTCACTATTTAGAATATGCATAAAGCCATCACCTATAATAAGCTCTACGCGCGGGTTGCTGTACTCAGAGGCGATATTGGGTAAATGCTGCTTTGAATACTCCACTACTTTCCCATCGATTTCAACTTGAACAACATTGGTAACACTTGGGTGTTTCAATACCTCTCGAATCGTTCCTCCATCACCGCCACCAACAACGAGCACCTTTTGTGGATTTGGATGAGTAAATAATGGCACATGAACAATCATCTCATGATAGACAAATTCATCCTTTTCCGTGGTCATAACCATTCCGTCAAGTAGAAGCATATTGCCGAATTCTTCGGTTTGAATCATGTCCAACTGTTGATACTCTGTTTTCTCGGAATGGAGGCTTTTATTAACTCTTGCTGTAATACCAAAAGACTCGGTTTGTTTTTCCTTAAACCATAATTCCATATTCAATTTCCTTTCTATGTAGAGAGATACATAGAATATAAATCTTTGTGCTACACAAAGGTCAAGCTTTATTAATGGGAGTTCCTCTGAAATGGATAGATTCATAGAAATACGCTATCCTTTCTGATTAACACACAAAAAGGATAGCGCTTTTTCAGTTTCAAGGTATTAATTTACTTTAGCTTGTACCCTATTGAAACACTTTTACTTATTAAGTTAACGGAGCTTTTTAGTTTAGCAGCATCATAATGTCCAAGGTTTAAAGCTTAAAATTATCTTGAAATTTTTTCACCAAAACCAAATTTTGTACCTTAACTGATAGATACTTTATCTTTAGAAGCACCACTTTCGGTCTCTCTGCATTTTTCTTCCCAGAAATCAGCTCCGGTTATGCCTACTGTGCTTGGATTGAAAATCGGGTCTTTCCCTGCTTTTTTCTGGCTTTCATAATCCTTTAATACTTTTAAGGTCGGTTTTGTCAGAAGTAAAATCGCAACAAGATTAAGCCAAGCCATACTTCCTATACCCAAATCCCCTAGAGCCCATAATAAAGATGCCGACTCGACGCTTCCAATATAAACCATTACTAAAAATACAATTTTCAGGACTGTTTTCAACCATTGCAACTTTAGTTTTCTATCAAGATAAACAAGAGTCGTTTCGGCAATATAGTAATAGGCTAGTAAGGTGGTAAATGCAAAGAAGAAAATGGCTATAGAAACAAATATCGAACCGAATCCCGGTAAAACGGTTTCTACTGCTTCCTGTGTATAGATAGGTCCAGCTTCAATATTTTTCATTGTTTCAACAATTGGTTCTTTTCCTTCTGGGGTGACGCTATACATGCCCGTTACAAGAATCATGAGAGCTGTGGCCGTACATACAACTATGGTATCGATATAGACTGAAAAAGCTTGGACTAATCCTTGCTTGGCAGGATGAGAAACTTCTGCTGCAGCCGAACTATATGTTCCTTCACCAGCACCAGCAACGTTTGAAAATACCGCTCTCTTGACCCCCCAGGCAATCGCTGCACCGACAATTCCCCCGAAGGCCTCATTCACACCGAATGCGCTTGAGAAAATAAGAGAGAACATAGCAGGAACTTCCGTCATATTCGCAAATAAAACGATGAATGTAACGACCACATATCCTAATGCCATAAAAGGAACGATTTTTTCTGCGACATTGGCAATTCGCTTTACACCGCCAAAAATAATCATGGTAAGCAAGACAACTAATAAAACTCCAGTGATGCCCTTATTTAGGCCAGATGTATTTTCAAACCCGACTGCAATCGTGTTCGATTGTATACCAGGCAATAATAGTCCATAGGAAATGGTAACAACAATCGCGACTAACGTAGCGAACCACTTAATCTTTAATCCTTTTTCGATAAAGTAAGGTGTCCCTCCCCTGTATTCATTTCCCACTTTACTTTTATACACTTGGGCAAGAGTAGATTCTACAAAGGCACTGGCTCCTCCTAATATGGCCATTACCCACATCCAGAAAACCGCCCCTGGGCCTCCAAAGGCAATAGCCGTAGCCACACCCGCTATATTCCCAATTCCCACACGTCCTGCCAGAGCCATACAAAAAGCCTGGAAAGATGATACTCCTGAATCTGAACTCTTACTTTCGAAAAGCAATTTAATCATTTCTTTAAAATATCGTATTTGTAAAAACCGAGTGACAATCGAGAAAAATACCCCTGCTCCCAGGGCAAAGATAACCAATCCGATACTCCATACTTGTCCAACTAACCATTCTACTAATTTCTCCATCTAATCCCCCCAAAGAAAGCTTATACTTACCTTATTAAGAGAAAACTAAACTCTTTAAAACCCCTTTAACATGCAGGAATATTAGTCCAAATCATTATAATACTCCCTTAGTACTATTTTTCTTTTATGACCAAGCCTTACAGTGTCATTTGATAGCGCTTCCATTTGTTGCGAAAATTGTAGATGCTGCTTAGAGGACGATTTTATTTTCAGTCCCAGAACCTCTCTGTCATTTTTTATATTCATAAATCTTCTAAATCAAATATATAAGCATTACTTAATTTTTTCGATATTTGTTATGGATCCTTACCCTATCTGCGCTTTTCTGTTCTTTCATCTCGATTAAGCTCACAAGGGTTCACCTATGCGGATGGCGCCAACCCCGCAAGGGGGGTGTCAGCCGCTTAGGTCTAGAACATTTGACATGGTTGCTCTTTGATCATGTCGAATGTTCTAGATGGATATATATAGTTTTATTTCAAGTTTACCCAAACGCTCTTCACTTCTGTGTAGTTGTCGAGTGCTTAGGAGCCCATTTCTCGTCCAATCCCGGATTGTTTGTAACCTCCAAATGCTTATGTGTGGAATGGGATATGGGACAGACCCGCTGTCCCGCTCTCATCCGATTGGTACACGGGGGTTGTCCCATTGTTCCTTATAATAACTCATCCTGCTTGATGTTAACAAATACACTTTTCACTTCCGTATAGTTTTGTAATCCATACTCTCCACCCATTTCGCGGCCGATTCCTGATTGTTTGTAGCCACCGAAAGGCATTGTTTCCCATTCAAGACCAAAATCATTAATCCAGACTGTACCTGATTGCAGCTTGCTTGCAATGTAATGGCCCTTTTTCATACTTTCTGTCCAGATACTTGCAGCTAAGCCATAGTCACTATCGTTTGCCCGTTTAATTACCTCTTCAATCGTGTCGAAAACGAAAATTGACATGACTGGACCAAAGATTTCTTCACAAGCAATAACCATATGATCTTCTACATCAGCGAAAATGGTTGGCTGTACAAAATATCCTTTTTCAAATACTTTTTCGCCACCAGCCACAAGGCGCGCCCCTTCTTTTTTCCCTTGTTCAATATAATTAAGAACAGTTTGTTGCTGTTTAGCTGAAACGAGTGGCCCCATTTCCGTTTCAGGATCCATTCCTGGTCCTAGCTTCATTGCGTTCGCTCGCTCTGCTAAAGCTTCAACGACACGTTCATATTGCTTTCGCTGTACAAATACACGTGTGCAAGCACTGCAGTTTTGCCCATGATTGTACATCGTTCCGTTAAATGCCCCTTCAATTGCTAGTTCAAGATTAGCATCTTCTAAAATAATGGCTGGCGATTTTCCGCCAAGCTCTAGCGTAACACCTTTAATTTGATCTGCAGCTTTTTTCATTACTTCTTTTCCAACAGCTGTTGATCCAGTGAAGGCTACCTTATCGACATCTTTATGCGTGATGATTGCTTCTCCCGCAATCCTGCCCGATCCTGGCACAATATTCACAACACCGTCTGGAAAACCAGCTTCTTTAAACAACTTTCCTACGTATAGAAGAGATAGCGGTGTTTCACTTGCCGGCTTAATAACAACCGTACAACCAACAGCAAGTGCGGATCCGAGCTTCCAAGCAGCCATGGCAAGCGGGAAGTTCCATGGAATAATTTGGCCTACAACCCCAACTGGCTCATGTACAGTATAGGTTACATAATCCTTTGAAATAGGAGTTGTCTTACCTAATAGTTTCGTCGCCCAACCTGCATAATACCTGAAATGCTGAATGGTTCCATCGATATCATCTGCCAGAGCGACTTTATATGGTTTTCCATTATCCAATGATTCTAGCTGTGCAAGTTCTTCACGGTTCTCTTCTAAGAGATCTGCAAATTTATAGATTAGTTGAGAGCGGTCAGCGGCATCTATTTTTGTCCATTCACCCTCATCAAATGCCTTTCTTGCAGCAGCTACTGCAACGTTAATATCTTCCTCTTGCGCTTCACTTACTTCCGCAATGACCTCTTCATTTGCAGGATTAACGACGAAAAACGTTTTACCTCCAATCGATGGAACATATTCACCATTTATATATAGTCCTTTTACACCTTCTAAAAATTCCTGCACTTTTGGTTTCAATGTGTAATTTGTCGCTTGCATGTTCTCTCTCCTTCACTATTTTAGTTATTTACTGTTTCTAAACTTGCAAGAAGGTCTTTTAGCTTTTGATCTTCCTCAGGTGATAGACCTAAACGAGGGTAACGCGCAGGGCCTCCAGCTTGGCCAGTTAATTCCATGGCTCTCTTCACAATTTGTACATATTTTCCAGATCCTTCAAGAAACGCACAAAGCGGTAAAATACGATCATTGATTGCCCATGCTTCTTTTAACTCACCGTTTTGGAAATGGTTATACATGTCTGTAACAAGCTTTGGAACGATATTTCCTGCAACAGAAATCCATCCAGTTGCTCCAACTAAGTAAGACTCCATTACAAGCTCTTCAGCGCCGCAGAATACTTCAAAATCTCCTTTGCCTTTCCTTGCAAGATCTCTTACCTTGCCAATTTCACCGCTTGATTCCTTAATGTGAGTCACATTTTCACAATCCTTACCAATCTGAATCATTAAATCTGTGCTCATATTAACGCCAGAAGTAAATGGGTTGTTATAAAGCATGATTGGCAGATTAACAGCACTAGATACTTCTTTGAAATGATGGTAGATTTCATTTTCCTTCGGCTTCATGTAATAAGGGTTAATGATTAGAGCACAATCCGCATCATGTGCTTCCGCCTGCTTCGTATATTCAATGGTTTCTTTCGTTGTTTCTGCAGATGTTCCAACAATAACAGGAATACGGCCGTTTACTTCTTTCGTTACGACTTCAACCATTTGGAATTTTTCTTCTTTTGATAGACTTACAAACTCTCCAGTACTTCCATTGATCACAATACCTGCGACTCCTTGATCCACGAAGTAGTTTACATTATTTTTCACACCGCCCCAATCAATCTCCTGTGCCTCATTCATCGGTGTAATTAATACTGGATAAGCCCCTTTAATTGTTTTCATTTTTATTTCCCCCTTGATATTTTTTGAATTTTCAATATATTTTAAAGAGATATTACTCTTTTTTATAGGATTGTTTTTTACTATCACTAGTAATGTATAAATATAGGTAAACAGCTACAATCAATTACTTTAATAAGAACCCAGCAGACAAAGGATCTGTCGGATCTAATACAAATGTCTGCATTCCTGTAATGAAGCCGCGGCTTGCCACAGTGAACTGGTATCCACTCTCTGTTTGTTTGACTGCTTGTACTGTCAAACTGCTGTCAAAAATACTTTCATTTATGAATGGCGGTTCCATGTGCAATTCACCTTTAGAAAGTAAGCTTGCATAACATGCCATCGTCGATCCAAAGCCAGGGGAACGAACAATATACTGGTCCTCACGGAAAGTGACCGTTTTCATTCGGCCCTCTTCTAGATGAGAATCATCCATTAAAATGGCACCTTTTACAGGAAGTGCGGGCTTGAGAGCGTGAAGCACTGTTTGCCCCCATCTCTTCAATTCAGAAAGTTCCTCAACACGAATCTCTGCAGAAATTTTGCATTTTTCAAACACTGCATATAATTGATCCGCTTGTACGAGAGAGAACGGTGTATTTAAATGCGGATGAGACAATGTGACGTTTGTTTGGACTAATTGACACGGTTCACTTTCTAGCACCACTGAAACTACTTCTTCCTTCTCCATAATAGCGGTAACCGAAATCAAACCACTGACTGTTTCGACTTTGTATTCACTTGATGCCCTCGGCTGTAACTGGCCGCATTCTAGTAAAGCTGTCATCACAGCAACGATGCCGCCGTAATGAAGAGGAACCGTCCCTTCATGATTGAAAAATAACACTGCCGCATCTGCTTCCTGACTAATCGGCGGAACAACCAAACAGCCATTTAAGCCTGCAAACCCGCGCGGTTCATTCAATAAAAGATTAATCTCTTCTGCAAACACATGCGGAAACTGCTCATTTAACTGTTCCAAGTTTTGATAATGAATGAATGGAACATCTTTGATAATACGGAACGCCTCACCTGCTACGTGTACATCCGTTGTTGAATATATCTTTTGAATTTTCATTTTACGTCCTCCGTTTCATGCTCCATCGGGGGAATAAGCAGAAACCCTTCTTTAAGCGGATCTTCTTCGTGGTAGAAGAACCGATGCATCCCCATCAGCCAAGCTGATCCCGTAATTTTAGTTACTACAGCCTCGACGCCTTCTACATCCGTTGTTTCCAGCACGCGTCCTCTGAATAGAGAACCGACAATGCTTTCATGAACAAATTCTTCTCCAATTGAAATTTCTTGATTAGCATATAGTACTGCTAATTTGGCAGAAGTACCCGTTCCACATGGAGAGCGGTCGATTCCTCCTGGAGGAACAATAACTGTATTTTTCACATCTGCTTCTTTATGGGTCGGTTCAGTAAAAAACTCAACATGAGTTAACCCTCGAATAAATGGATATTGCGGATGAACGATTTCAGTTTTTTCATTAATGGTATTTCTGATGTGAATCGCTTTTTCAATTATGTTGGAAGCATTCTCTGGAATTAAATCCAATCCAACCGATTTAGCGTCTATGATTGCGTAAAAATTGCCGCCATACGCAATGTCAGCATCTACACGCCCAATTCCCTCGACATCAACGGAAACACTTTTTAAGAGAAACGCTGGGATATTGCAAAAAGATACTTCTTTCGCTTTTCCATTTTCTACAAAAATATCCACTTCGACGAGTCCAGCAGGTGTATCCAATTTTAATGAAGTAATCGGCTCCTGAATGGGAATCAATCCTGATTCAACTAGAGCAGTACAGACCCCAATGGTGTCATGTCCGCACATCGGCAAATATCCACCCGTCTCTATGTAAATTACGCCGATATCCGCTTCAGGATGGCACGGATCTGTTAACAAAGCACCAGACATGACATCATGACCACGCGGTTCGTTCATTAAAAGCTTGCGGATCCAGTCATACTCCTTTTTCATATGAAGCATTTTTTCTGACATGGTTTCTCCAACGAGTTTTGGGAGACCGCTAATCAGCGTTCTCGTTGGATTCCCGCCTGTGTGTGTATCAATGGTCGTAAAGACTCTTTGTGCCCTCATCTGCTCAACACCCTTTCTTTAAAACGGCTAAAACTAAGCGGTTCAATGGGAATAGACGTTTCTTTTTCATTAATGAGTTCTTCTACTATTTTCCCTGTTACGGCTGCGAGGCTGATCCCGTCACCTTCATGACCAGCCGCAATATAATAGTTTGGAAGTTTATCCACCCGTGAAACGATTGGCAAATGGTCTTCCGTCCACGGTCGCAATCCTGCATACGAACGAATCACCATCATATCGGCCATTCTCGGATAAAAGCGGATTGCCCGGTTAGCGATACATTTAATGATTTCATTGTTTACTTTCGTATTGAAGCCAACAAACTCCCTGCTGCTTCCGATTAAAAAATTTTGACTTTCCGTTGGTTCAAAGACAAGAGCTACTCCGTATTTTTCAGTTAGCGGATCGACGCGGCGCTTTCCACCAAACTTGGAAATTAAGTAACCAAACTCCATTACTTTTCGAGAGCCCACATGCTGCTGCCTTGAGGCAACGATAATATGCCCTTTTCTCGGTTCAATTGGTATTGAAAGATTAAGCATTTCTCCTATTCGAGGCGCCCATACTCCAGCTGCATTGACGACATGATCCGCAGTAAAAATCCCGTTTGTCGTTTCTACAGTAAATGAACCACTTTTTTCTTTTTTCATTTGTTTCACTTCTGTATGCTTGAAAGCCTTAGTTCCTAGTTTTTTTGCTTCCTCCAAAAGTGAAAAAGCTAGGAGATAAGGATTGACCGTGGAATCAGTGGCACATTCCAAACCGCCTAATAAGTCATCTGCAAAAAAGGGAGACTCCTGACGGATATCCTGCCGGTCAAGCATTCTAAATGGTAACCCCGCCGCTTTTTGACGGTCGACCCATTTCTGTGCCGCTTCCATCTCCTCATCCGACTCACAAACAAGGATGCTTCCCGGAGCTCGATATTCAAAAGAATGCTCCAAGTCCCTGCTTAATTGATCTACTAAATTTTGACTAAACAACGACATCTGACTGTCAAAACCCGGGTCTTTATCAATCGCCAAAATATTTCCGTCACATCGTGAAGACGTGCCACTGACAAATTCCCCTTTTTCAATAATCGTTACGCCTCTTCCGTATTTAGAAGCATAATAGGCAATCGAACAGCCAATAATTCCCCCGCCAATGACTAAAACGTCACAGTGCTTCACATAACATTCCCCCCTTGGTGAAATGGCTTCATCTTCTAATATTGCAATTAGTGTGCCAACTAAAGTAAAACTTCCAAAATGGGGCATCATTTCATCCCCACTAATGGTTAAGTCCAGGTGGCCGAGACGCTGAAACGAACAAGAAGGCTTTGGAAGTAAAGGCAATTACACAAAGGAAAAACGATAACCTTTAGAGGACCAGGCGTTTTTTAATCACTTTTCTATTATTAGGCATTTATGGATAGTTCCCCTAATTAGCTCCCTCGATTTCTAGAAGTAAAAGTTTTACTTTTCTTTAGTGTGAGGTAAAATAAATTGTAAAAATTTTTTGAATTCTTCACGAAAAAGTGTACAATTTTCTTTACAGTGTTAATAATTTTTTACAGTCTGGGAGGGTATCATGGCATTCTCATTACCGTCAGTGAAAGAAATTATCAAACAGCTTCTAGTAGATACACCGTTCGATAAATATCACATTGAACAGAAAAACGATGAATTTTATTATCGTTCAACAGCCAAAACACCTGAGCTTCCATGCAAGGTCATATATGAGGAGGATTCATTCTTCACCTTGATTCAGGCGTTTAATCACCATTCCGCAGCTGTTGTTCTTGATACAAACAAAAATCCTGCAGGCTGTATAACAGCCGCACAAATGATTAGTTTTCTTTATAACTCTTACAATCAATTAAAGGCATTTTATGAAACTGTCACCCAAACAATAGATGCCTCAGTCACGGTCATAGACAATAACGAGCACGTTTGCACATGGACAAAAGGCGCAGAAAAAATTTTCTCAGTCAACCATCCAGATATAATTGGCCGGCCGATTACCGATTTTTTTGACTATCAAAAACTAGAAATCTTGCAATCACTGCATGAAGGGAAAAGCATTGTAGGCCAGCACCATCAGGCTCGATCTGATTTATTTGTCTTAATTAACTCTAGCCCGGTTTATTTTAATGGCCAGATTATCGGTGCAGTCGTTTCAGAAACAGATGTCACGAATCAAGTCGTGCTTAATGAAAAATTATTTAATATGTCCAGCGAAGTACACCGTTTAGAACAAGAAGTAGCAAAGTATAAGGACTCATCTGATCCCTTTAATTCCATTAAAGGAAAGAGTGCTTCCCTACAAAGAACCATGCATTTAGCTAGAAAAGTATGTTCTGTTAAATCAACAGTTCTTATATTGGGCGAAAGCGGTGTCGGAAAAGAAGTATTTGCTAAAGCTATTCATGAAGCGAGTGAAAAACTAGACGCACCATTTATTTCAATTAACTGCGGTGCGATACCGGCTTCTTTATTTGAAAGTGAATTATTCGGATATGAGCGAGGGGCTTTCTCTGGTGCTGACAGTAAAGGAAAAAAGGGAAAAATAGAACTGGCAAGAGGAGGTACATTATTTCTTGATGAAGTAGGCGAAATGCCGCTCGACATGCAGGTAAAGCTTCTGCGCGTACTGCAGGAGCGAAAATATTATCGTGTCGGCGGAGAGAAAGAAATTAATATCGACTTTCGTATTATCGCTGCCACAAATCGTGATTTACAAGAGCTAATAAAAGAAGGGAAGTTTCGTGAAGATTTATATTATCGCTTGAACGTAGTCAGTTTACATATCCCTCCTTTAAGAGAGCGAAAAGAAGATATTATTGAATTAACTCATCATTTTTTAAATGATTTTTCATCGAGCTACCGGCGGCCGATTCATGAATTATCTCCAGAAGTCATACATGAACTGCTTCGGTATGATTGGCCCGGCAATATTCGCGAACTTCGCAATATCGTTGAACGGCTTGTCGTATTCGCGACAGACGGTGTAATAAAAAAAGACTATTTGCCCTTTATTCCAAACAGTATCAGCGATGACAACATCCTAAAGATTATACCTAATGTACTTGAAGAAAGGGATTTCACCATTTTACCGCTGCAAGAAGAAATGGATCAACACGAGAAAAAAGTAATTGAAAGAGCGTTACAGATTTTAGATGGAAATAAATTAGAATGCGCGAAACAACTTGGCGTCACAAGAACCACTTTATACAACCGCTTGAAGCGCCTTGGCTTAAAATAATCCTCTTCCTCCTCTAAGTTGGCACGTTTTTTGCATAATATTTTTATAAGCGTGTGTTCAAAAAGGAGGACAAAAAGGACCGAGAAGTTCAAGGAAGCGCCGCTTTGAGCAACGGAGCGTATGAAGTTAATACGTGAGTAGCGGAAAAGCAAGCTGACGCCGAAATTCGACAGTCATTTTTCCCGGACTTTTTGAACAACTTCTATAAAAGAACATGGAGGAGGAATTCAAATGGCTAACAAAGAGAGCATGATTATTTGCCGTTGTGAAGAAGTTACTTACGGGCAACTTCAGTCAACAGCAGATGAACATAAATGCACAGCAAGAGAGCTAAAATTAAGAACGAGGGCCGGAATGGGCTTTTGTGGAGGCCGCACATGCAGGCTGACATTAGACAGGATTATTGAAAGTGTCATCCCTAATGTATCACCTGGTGAAATCCCGTTAAAATACCAGCCCCCCATTCGGCCGGTGACATTTGGAACGGTAGGTGAAAATCAATGACTCGAATAATGGAGCATCCTATTTTAGGGGACTTAGATAATAGAGAACGTATTTCCTTTCAATTTGATGGAGTTAAATATGAAGCGTATGAAAATGAAACGATTGCTGCGGCTCTTTTGGCAAATGGAATAAGAAAACTGCGTGTTCACGAAGATAGCGGGACACCTAGAGGTATCTATTGCAACATCGGCCACTGCTTAGAGTGCCGTGTCACTGTCAATGATCAAGCAAACGTAAGAGCCTGCTTAACGGTTGTAGAAAAAGATATGATCGTTGAAAGCGGCAAACAGCATCCGAATATTGTCAGAAGGATGGTGGAAAAGCGATGATGGATGTAATTGTGATTGGAGGAGGCCCAGCTGGACTAGCAGGAGCGATTGCCTGTGCAGGCTTCGGTCTCAAAGTGACCGTCATTGATGAATTTATAAAGCCAGGCGGCAGATTGCTCGGACAACTTCATCAAGAACCTTCTGGTGAATGGTGGAATGGAATGAAAGAATCAGAACGCCTTCATCAAGAAGCGAAAAAATTATCAGTCGATATCCGTTTCGGTGTATCCGTTTACAACTTAGAAAAAGAAGATCACCTGTGGAATGTGCATACGAACTTAGGTACGCTAACAGCACCATTTGTACTAGTGGCCACCGGAGCCGCCGAGTACCCTATCCCACTGCCCGGCTGGACCCTTCCTGGTGTCATGTCGGTCGGTGCAGCTCAAGTAATGACGAATGTTCACCGTGTCCAAGTTGGCAAAAAAGGGATCATTATCGGAGCCAATATTTTAGCATTTGCTATTTTAAATGAGTTACAATTAGCTGGAATAACGGTTGATCGGATTGTACTTCCAGAAAAGAGTGCTCTTAGCCAAAAAGCGGGTGAACCTGGGGAGGTTATGGAATCGCTCTTAAACGCTGCTCATCTTGCCCCATCGCCGCTATTACGTATCGGGGGCCGTTTCATGAAAAATGACTGGATCAGAAAAATCGGTTTAAACTTTTATCCGAAAAATGGCATAAAAGTGAACGGTACCTCTCTCCAGCTTCGTAAAGCAGCGCTCGAAATTGTCGGGAACGATCAGGTCGAAGGAGTTCGCGTCGCTGATATTGATGCTAATGGCAATATTGTTGCCGGGTCTGAAACAATTTACGAAGCAGATTTTGTCTGTATAGCAGGCGGCTTGTATCCGCTGGCAGAGCTTGCCGCTGTCGCTGGCTGCCCGTTCCAATACATCCCTGAACTCGGCGGTCATGTGCCCCATCATTCAGAAACGATGGAAACCCCTCTTGCCGGACTATTTGTAGCTGGTAATATCACCGGTATCGAAAGCGGCAAAATTGCTATGGCCCAAGGAACTATTGCAGGCCTATCCATTGCCAAACATGCCGGAAAAAGGTTGGACACAATGGATCAGCAGCTGCAACAAGCTATACAAAATGTCCGCGCTGTCCGCAGGCAAGCCGCAATCCAATTTAATCCTGAGATTGATAGTGGCAGAAGCAAAATGAACGAGCTTTGGGAAAGTCTCTATTCAACTAACAGCATCGGGAAGGCCCCAAAAAAGATTGTGTAGTTATTAGAAGAGGCGACTAACACCGTTTATCCCGCATTAACAGGCAGTAAGAGCCCCACTGATGGAAGTTTCCTTTATCCATAGGAGGTGAGAACTTTTATTTTGAGAAGGAATCAGTTCCTCTTTTCACCTCCTTCACATGGCGCTCCATTTTGTAAATTTCATTGAAACCAAAGACCAGCTGTTGAGAACGCAGCTGGTCTTTGGTTTGCTTCGATCTTTGGTTCGAAAATAAATAAACATAGTAGTAATCAATTATCTAAGGAAGATAATAATGATTAAATATTTTTTACATCCATATTTCGATATGAATCTTTCTCTTCAAATACCCGCTGTTTTTTATAGATTACGAGAGAATTTCTTCTTTTTCTTTGCCGTCTTCTTTTTTCCCTTTTTTCTCTTTTTCTTTTAAGACATAGCTGAGCAAATCCAATAAAATACGGGCCGCTACTTGTCCAGTTATACCAGTAGGATCATACGGAGGGGCTACTTCGACTAAGTCAAAACCGATGACTTCTCCTCTTCTCGCAATCCCTTCGAGCAATTCATTAACCTCATCGTAAAGCAGGCCTCCTGGAGAAGGTGTACCTGTTCCTGGAGCGATCGACGGATCTAGTCCATCAATATCAATAGTCACATAATATTTTTCTCCTGCCGGGATTTGCTCCAACACTTCTTTGAGTCCCATCTTTCTCATTTGGCGCGGCGACAAGATCACACTGCCGTATTCTCTTGCTGCATCAACGTCTTCTTTTTTACTGCTGCTGATACCTCGGATGCCGAACTGAAAGATTCTCTGAACATGATCCAATTCAGATAAGCGGCGGATACAGTTTCCGTGTCCATAACGCATTCCCGAGCGGTGATCGGCCCAATCTAAATGGGCATCAATTTGAATGACATGAAACGGCCCCAATTCTTCCATCCCTTTGCCAACTGCTGCTGTGATTGAATGATCCCCGCCTAATACGACCGGCATGGCGCCTTTAGAAACAATTTTTCGAATCGCTTCTTCTGTATTCTCATGGCATTGCATAATATCTCCATGAACCATGTCTACATCGCCGCAGTCTACTACTTTCCATTCAGGTCCAAGGTACATCATATCGTTTTCAATGTCATAGGCGCCATCCAGTCCGAAACTATATAATGTGGAACCTTCACGGATTCCTCTAGGTCCCATTCTTGCTCCTGATTTCCATTGAGTTCCCATGTCATTGGGCACGCCGATAACAGCTACATCCGCGTCAAGCTGATCCAGATCCGCACATACCGGATATTTTCCAAAAGTGCAGATGCCCGTAAAAGGCAAATTTAGAAATTGTTTTTCGTCACGATTAGACATAAATATTACCTCCTTTTCTCCATTTTTAATGATCAAACCACTTAGTTGGCTCCACTTCTAAATTAATGTTGATTTGTTTTACCTCACTAAACTCATCTAATCCAAACGTTCCTAACCCGCGGCCAATTCCGCTCTGCTTGTAGCCTCCCCACGGCGCTTCATTGAAGGCTAGATTATAGGCATTAATCCATGTAATCCCGGCTCTAATTTTTTTAATCACTCGTAAAGCCTTCGCACCGTCCCCTGAAAATACACCTGCTGCCAGGCCATATGAGGTATCATTGGCAAGCTGGATGGCTTCCTCTTCGTCTTTAAACTTTTGCACAATCAGTACCGGCCCAAAAATTTCTTCTTGAACAATTCTCATATCAGGTTTAGTATCAACAAATATCGTCGGCTCAACAAAATAACCATTTTCAAGCCCATCGCTTGTGATACGCTTGCCGCCGCAAGCTAATGTCGCCCCTTCTTCTATGCCTAGTTGAATATATTTGAGTACCTCATTCATATGGTCTTCACTGACAAGCGCTCCCATTTCTGTAGACGATTGATCACCAGGGCCGACCCGGATCTTTTTCGCTTTCTCTACCAGTCTATCGATAAACTTGTCATGAATGCTCTCTTCAAGCAGCAAACGAGATCCTGCATTACAAACTTGGCCGGCGTTGACAAAAATTCCATATAAAGCATAATCCACGGCTGTTTCAAAGTCTGCATCGGCAAAAACGATATTAGGTGACTTGCCGCCTAATTCAAGTGCAATGTTTTTAATATTTCCGGCTGCTGTTTTCATGATGTTTCTGCCTGTTTCCGTGCTGCCAGTGAACGAAACCATATCGACTTTATCGCTTTCCGCTAGTTCATTTCCTACTGTTCCCCCGCCGCCCATAACTAGGTTGGCAACGCCATTCGGTATGCCGACTTCTTGGATAATCTCAAATAATTTAACCGACGTAATCGGAGTGATCCCGGCTGGTTTAAACACAATCGTATTTCCTGCAGCAAGGGAAGGGGCTATTTTCCAGGCTCCTGTCAGTAAAGGGAAATTCCACGGAGCGATTAGTCCGCATACCCCTACCGGCTCCCGAACAACCATGGCCTGTACAGGACCGGAAACCGGGTACGTTTGGCCGTCGGGTTTAGTGACTAAACCGGCATAATATCGAAAACAATCCACTGCATCCGCAATGTCAAATTCCGCTTCTCTAAGGGGTTTTCCGGTATTCGCTGTTTCAAGCTGGCTAAGCTCAGATGCACGTTCTTCAAGTTTCTCTGCTATTTTATATAAGTAGGAAGCCCGTTCCGAAGCCGGCAGATCTGACCAAATCCCGGAATCAAATGCAGTTCGGGCCGCATCAATAGCCATTCGGGTATCTTCTGCATTTCCCTTGGGAGCCTCCGCAATGACCTTGCCGTTTGCAGAGTTTACAACATTGCTCTTTTGTTTACTTAAAGAATCCATCCATTCACCGTTTATAAACAATTTCAGCTTCAACAATTTGAAAAACCTCCTGTTCGTTATTCTTACTTTATAGCAATCTCATATCCATAAATAGCTAATTATGTACCCGCAGCAAATGTGGGCATACGCATGTTTTCTGTAAACCATGGCGGCTTCCCAATTAAAATTCTCATCAAGTCAGCCGCCGATTCAAAAATTCTTGATCCACATTAATCCAGTTAAATTAACGTTGTGTTTTTCGCCTCATAAGTCTTTTGGAATAATGCCAAATAATCTTCGCGTGTCACTTTTCGTGAATTCGTCTGTGTACATAAATGAACTGCTGCGCCTTCAGCAAGGAATGGGAAATCTTTAGGATTGACATTATTTAAATCTTGAAAATCAGGAATGCCAATTTTACGTGCAAGCTCTTTTAACAGCACAACACCTTCATAGGCAATTTCCTCTTTTGTTTTCCCTTCTTTATTTACTCCAAGCTTTTCAGCTACAATGGCATGTTTTTCAAGGTTTGAAGGAATATTAAATTCAAACACATGCGGAAGGAATATTGAATTTGCTACCCCATGCGGAGTATCATAAAGACCTCCAAGCGGTTCAGCCATAGCATGCACAGCACCAAGATCTGCGTGATTAAATGCCATACCTGCAATTAAACTGGCTATAAGCATATTTCTCCTTGCTTCTAAGTCGTTCCCATTTTCTACAGCTGCAGGAAGATATTTACCAATTAATTCAATTGAATAAAGACTGAGAGCATCTGAAATTGGTTCGGCAATATTGCTGGTATAAGCTTCGATAGCATGTGTAAGTGCATCCATTCCAGTAGCAGCAGTAATAGATTTAGGCAAAGTTAGCGTTAATTCAGGATCCAAAATTGCTAGTTTCGGAGCCAATCTAATGTCAAGTATAGCCTCTTTCTGTTTTGTAACTGTATCTGTAATGACAGAACCTGTTGTAACTTCACTTCCAGTACCTGAAGTTGTTGGAATACAAATAAGTGGAGTGATTTCTCGCTCTAGTAAATTTACACCGTAACGCTCTCTAAGCTCTCCTTCATGGGTTAAAAGTGTACCAATTGCTTTTGCCGTATCCATTGAACTTCCGCCGCCAAGACCAATCAAAAGATCGATTTCCTCGTCTTTAAATTGTTCATAGGCTCTTTGGCAATCTACATCTTTTGGATTAGGAGTAATTTCATCAAAAACCATATAATTGACACCTTCTTGGTCTAACGAATCTGTCACCTTTTGTAAAATTCCAGTTTGCGCTAGTCCTTTATCGGTAATAAGAAGAACCTTTGTTCCTCCTAGTTCTTTTGCTCTTTCCCCAATATTTTCAACTTTCCCGCTCCCAAACTCTATAGATGTAGGAATATTGAAATTAAAATCCCAGATCATCATTAATGTCCCCTTTCAATTTTTAATGATCAAACCACTTAGTTGGCTCAATTTCTAAATTAATGTTGATTTGTTTTACCTCACTAAACTCTTCTAAACCAAAAGTACCTAATCCACGGCCAATTCCGCTCTGCTTGTAGCCTCCCCACGGTGCTTCATTGAAGGCTAAATTGTAAGCATTAACCCACGTAATTCCAGCTCTTATTTTCTTAATCACTCGTAAAGCTTTCGCACCATCCCCTGAAAATACACCTGCTGCCAGGCCATATGAGGTATCATTGGCAAGCTGGATGGCTTCCGCCTCATCTTTAAACTTTTGCACAGTCAGTACTGGCCCGAATATTTCTTCCTGAACAATTCTCATGTCAGTTTTGGTGTCAACAAATATCGTCGGCTCCACAAAATAACCATTTTCAAGCCCATTGCTTGTGATACGCTTACCGCCGCAGGCTAATGTCGCCCCTTCTTCTATGCCAAGTTGAATATAGTTAAGCACCTTATTCATATGGTCTTCACTGACAAGGGCCCCCATTTGTGTTGACGGGTGATTACCAGGGCCGACCCGGATTTTTTTTGCTTTCTCTATCAGTCTATCGATAAACTTGTCGTGAATGCTCTCTTCAAGCAGCAAACGTGATCCTGCATTACAAACTTGGCCGGCGTTGACAAAAATTCCATATAAAGCATAATCCACTGCTGTCTCAAAATCTGCGTCGGCAAAAACAATGTTAGGTGACTTACCGCCTAATTCAAGTGCAATGTTTTTAATATTTCCAGCTGCTGTTCTCATGATGCTTCTCCCTGTTGCTGTGCTGCCAGTAAACGAAACCATATCGACTTTATCGCTTTCCGCTAGTTCATTTCCTACTGTTGCACCACCACCTATAACTAGATTTGCAACGCCATCCGGTATACCGACTTCTTGGATAATCTCAAATAATTTAGCAGTCGTAATCGGAGTTACCTCGGATGGTTTAAACACAATCGTATTTCCTGCAGCAAGAGCAGGCGCTATTTTCCAAGCTCCTGTCAATAAAGGGAAATTCCATGGAGCAATCAATCCACATACCCCTGCAGGCTCCCGAACAACAATGGCCTGTACAGGGCCGGAAACCGGATATGTTTGACCGTCCGGTTTAGTGACTAAACCGGCATAATAACGAAAACAATCCGCTGCATCCGCAATATCAAACTCTGCTTCTTTAAGAGGTTTTCCGGTATTGACTGTTTCGAGCTGGCTAAGCTCAGATGCACGTTCTTCAATTTTTTCTGCTATTTTAAATAAATAGGAAGCCCGTTCTGAAGCCGGTAAGTCTGACCAAATCCCGGAATCAAATGCGGTTCGCGCCGCATCAATGGCCATCCGGGCATCTTCTATATTTCCATTGGGTGCTTCTGCAATGACCTTGCCGTTTGCCGGGTTTACAACATTACTCGTTTGTTTACTTAAAGAATCCATCCATTCACCGTTTATAAACATTTTCAGCTTCAACAATTTGAAATAACCTCCAGTTCATTATTGTTACTTGAACGATCTTACATCCAAAATAGATAGCGCTTTCATTTTTTCCTTGCGTTCGAAATATTTACACCGCCTTCAGTTACATATGCCTTTCAATAGAAAAGACTCATTATAAATCCTCTACCTTTTGAGGAAGAATTTTTTCATCACTATCTTCCATTATCTCTTCATCAAAATGAAACTCCGGAAGGGGCTTTCGAAAAAATTTGGTCATGTAAAGAAGATATGCCAAGCCGCATGCGACCCAGGTGCCTCCAAGGATCAATGCCTCCATTTCTAAATATGACCATAACCACATAGTAAATGCTGCGCCTATGAGCGGTAACAATAGATACCGTATGCAGTCGTTAAAAGAGCGTTTCTGATTTCTTATAAAATAATGGGCGATGACAGATAGATTAACGGATGTAAAAGCAATGAGCGCTCCAAAGTTGATAAACTTGATGACTTGTCCCAGCGTTAACAAAATACCTAGTAAAGAAATGATACCTATCACGATAATGCCGTGTGACGGTGTTTTAAATTTGGGGTGAATATAACCAAATAGATTTTTAGGCAATACAGAATCCCGCCCCATTGCATATAACACACGTGATGCGCTTGTAATGGCAGCAACGCCTGAAGAAAAGTTACCAACAATTACTGCAGTAATAAATAATGATTTGAATAAGTTTCCTCCAACAAGTATCGCGATTTCCATGGCTGCGGAATCAGCGTGTTCGAACGAAAAACCAGGATGCACCAATTGTGCTAAGTAGGAAGAGCCAATGTACAAAACCCCTATAAACAACAGCATGATGATAATAGCTCTTGGGATCGTTTTTTCGGGATCAATTGTTTCCTCTGACAAGGTAGTCAGTGAGTCAAAACCAAGGAAACTGAAACAAAGAATTGAAGCTCCTGCTAAGATGACTGACAAGGGAACATCTGAATTGAAAAATGGTTTACTTGAGAAAAAAGTGCCCGCCCCTACTCCTTCTAGTAAACTTTTCACGGTTAATATCCAGAAAAAACAAACGAAAAGGATTTGAGCAATAACGAAAATTTTACTTGCGGATGCTGATATCGATACACCTAGTATGCTCGGTACCACGATGATCGCAGTCAAAAGGATAATCCACACATAGTGTGGAACCCCCGGAAACACTGCATGTAAAAAGACCGCAGACATCAAGCACGTCACCATAGGTGTTAAGATATAATCAAGCATAATTGTCCAGCCGACAAGAAACCCCACTTCAGAATTAATAGATTTTTGAGTAAATGTATAAGCGGAACCTGAAATAGGGTATGCTTTTGCCATCTTTCCATAGCTGAGCGCTGTAAACAGTATTGCTAGAAATGCAATCATGTATGCACCCGTAATGACACCATGTGAGGTTTCGGCAGCTATTCCATACGTATTAAAAAATACCATGGGGTTATTCCATGCAATCCCTAAAAAAACAACCTGCGACAAAGTAAGTGTCCTAACCAGCTTCTTCCTTTCCATAATCAGCTCCCTCCCATTTATAAAGAGTACTCAGATGATTTTGAATATTATGTATTTTCATTGTAAAGGTTGTTGTTACACAAAGGTCAATAGCTGTATTATAATTTTTTAAGGGGGTGGTTAAATTGAAAGAAAAACTAACCATTGGTGAGATGGCCAAATTACGAGGGATGACTGCGGAGACCTTGCGCCACTATGACCGAATTGACTTATTCAAGCCGCAATATATCGATCCGCACTCGGGGTATCGCTACTATTCTATTTTCCAGTACGAGGTTTTAGGGACCATTAAAGAGCTGCGGCAACTTGGAATGAGTACAGACGAAATAAAGGATTATTTCAATGAACGTAATTTTAGTAAGTCTTTGGATATTCTTAAAGCCAAGCACGCAGATCTTGTTTCGAAGCTGAACGAATTAACTGACTTGGAGGAAAATATTCGGGAAAAGATTGTATACTTGGATCACGTGGCAAAAGAAAAGGAACTTCAAGCGGTTATGTTCCGCGAAATAGGACGCAGAAAGTTAATTACATTGAATGAAAAAATCAATAATAACTTGGAACTTTGTTATGGTGTTATAAGGCTGGAAAATATGCTTACTGAGAAAACACCGATTCTGGCCAGTAACAGACTAGGCATTCTCATTCAGGAAGCTGATCTTAAATCTAAGCGTTTTGAAGAACCATCCGTTATTTTTGTTGTGGCAAAAAGTAAAGAAAAAATACCAAAACAGTACCAAAAGATCGTTCCGGCGGGGTTATTTGCGTGTATCCGCTATAACGGAGAATTATTATGGAATCGAAGTGAAAGCTTAAGTAAAATATTTGATTATCTTGATGAAGCTGGTTATCAAATTACCGGCGATGCGCTGCAAATTATGCACGTTGATATTACGATCACAGATAAACCAAACGAAATTACATTTGAAATTCAAGTTCCCGTTCAAAAGATCTGATCTGTTGGTTCTGGTGCAAAAAATTCAAGATAATTGTAATTAATCTCTAAATCTTGTACATACTGATACTATTAATTTAAAAAGGTGTGTAAGCGGTATAGAAAAACGAAATTTGTTCAAATGAAAGCATAATTGATCGCCCTAACATTATTTTGTTAACAGTAAGATAGGATCCACGATTTCTCGTTTGAAGTGAAAACGTTGCCTCACCTACATAACACAGATATGATACGCTAAGAACGAAGAAAAAGAAGTTCTATGTGTTAGCGCTCACTTTTAACAGCCGTCACAAAAAGCGACAAAAAAGCACACTGAAATAATCAATGTGCTTTTTTGTTGGTCATATACATGTAACCATATATCTAAATAGGCCTAAATGGAATCGAACCATTGACCTTTTAGCTGAAATTAAAGCTTCTCGTTGTTTCATGTTCATACAAGTTTCAAATTTTTACAATTTAAAAACACAGAAAATTTAGTATAATGGAATAAAAGTGAGGGATATGATGGACAAGGTTATTGAGTTTCGGAAGTTTCATAGAAAAAAAAGGTTCCGGAATGTTCTTCGTCTAGTCGCCGTGATATGTATGACGATTGGGGTTGGGATATTTGCCTACGCCGTAATCAATACGGAGATGAACCGTCCTTTGGATATACCTCCATATATTGAAGCAAAACTATAACGAAGAGGCAGCATTCCTAAAGGATGCTGCTTCTTTCATTAGGATGAACAGATGAAAGTCGTCTCACAGTGGATTTTTCTTAAATGAATAAATAATCATGAAAAGTAATTGTAGCATCGATGGAATGTTAATTTTTTGTAATGTTTAGATACTTTTTATAGAAGGGACTTTCACTTTGTTTTATATTATTCATAATCACTTTTATTGCTGTTGCACCATTATATTGGATTTGACAGGGAAATCGATTGGTGATCATTGAACTATTCCAGTTCAAAAACAGTTTTAAGACGATAGCAAGTCATTTTATTTTATCCTACTGGAAATCTCAAAAAAGAAAGGAAAAATTGAATGAAAGAAAACAAAATGATGAATTTTGTATTTCAAGCTGTAGAGTGGGCAGTCGTTTTATTGCTTTTAATCACCATTATTTTTACGTTCAAAGAGTTGGTCTTTCTTTTGATTCATGAAATCCAAAACAATGATTTGTTGGAGCATTATAAATTAATTATTTCAGAAATTTTATTATTAGCTGTTGGAGTAGAAATTGTTATTTTAATTGTCAAAAAAGATATTTATTTTGTAATAGATATTCTTATCTTGGCAACAGCACGAAAATTGATTACATATAATCAAAGTTTTGAAATTTTAATATGCGTCGCGTGTATTTTCTTATTGTTAACTGCAAAAATTTTGAAAAGTAAATTCATGGGACAAGAAGTGAAACAAGAGAGTCTTGTTTTTAATGAAGATTTTGATACAAAAAAGGTAAGAAACCTAGATACCTTATAAAAAAGGACAAAAACAATAAGGTTTATGAAGTGAATTGAAAATATTTTTATCCAAAAATAGACGAGAACACCCCTGCAACTCTTTTATTTTCGGAGCTTGATATTGAATGATTCCTTGTGACAACAGAATCGTTCCCTCTAGAATCGGGTTTCCTTCAACATCCCGTGAAGACATTCTCAAGTGATCGGAAACCCGTATCCAATCCATACCATACTTATCAAACGCATTGTCGAGCAAAATCTCAATAGTCCCCTTCATGATCAGGAACCACAATCACTTCGATCATATGTTTATTTAGCATTTCCTGCATGTTTTTCGATAATTCTTTGTCTGTAATCACTATATCAACGGCATCTAAGTCACACATTTTTTGAAAAAATGTTTTATTAAATTTCGTTGAATCTGCAAGCACAATAACCTGGTCAGAACGCTTAATCATTTCGTTAACGAGGAGGCCCTCCTCCTCAACGGAAGTAGACAGTCCTTCAGAAGAGATGCCGCAAGTACTAATGATGCATTTATTCACCTTATAATCTTGGATATCCCTGATGGCCCTTGACCCATAAATAGCTTGGTGTCTATGGCTTAACGTTCCACCTAACAAATTAATTTTTATATCTTCCCTTTGGCTCAATACACTGGCAATGTTAATCGAATTAGTCACCACAGTATGGTTCCGGCTCGTTAAATACTTGGCTAGAAATTGAACGGTTGTGGAGGCATCCAAGATAAGGCGATCCCCGTTGTTAACCAAAGAAGCTGCAAATTTTCCAATCTTACTTTTAGCTTCCAGTGCCATGTTCATACGCTCACCATAATTATAAACTTCATTGGAAAGCAGAACCGTTTTCGCTCCATCGCGTATTCGAATGATTTTTCCCTTCTCTTCTAGTTTTATTAAGTCTCTTCTGGCTGTACTTTTGGATCTAATTACTCACTTTACAAGGTGAATGAGAGGGTTTATGATTAAAGTGAGTAATCACTCACTTTAATCATAAGAGGTGAAAAGAATGAAACAGTCTAAAGAAATTGTTTCCATTCAGCATATCTCAAAAGCATTTGGGAAACAGCAAGTCTTAAAAGATATTAGTCTAGATATCCATGAGGGCGAAATCTTCGGACTTCTTGGACCTTCAGGTGCGGGTAAAACGACATTAGTAAAACAGCTGGTTGGATTGGATTTGCCAACATCAGGAGAAAACTTTCTTTTTCAAGAAAAAATGCCATCCTTACAGTTAATGGAACGAGTTGGATATATGGCTCAGTCTGATGCACTATACGGGGAATTATCCGCAAAAGAAAATCTTCAGTTCTTTGCGGCCCTTTACGGTTTAAAAGGAAAAAAACAGCAACAGAGAATGAATGACGTGATGGAGGTTGTTCAGCTTACTAATCACATGAATAAGCTTGTCTCTAACTACTCTGGCGGAATGAAAAGAAGACTTTCATTAGCTATATCCCTTTTGCATGAGCCAGACATTCTTATTCTTGATGAGCCAACCGTTGGGATTGATCCCGTTTTGAGAAAAAGCATTTGGGAAGCATTCTATGACCTAAAGAAAAAAGGCACGACGATTATTGTTACCACCCATGTCATGGACGAAGCTGAAAAATGCGATCGATTAGGATTAATGCGAGACGGCCGACTTATTGCAATCGGGGCTCCTAAAGAACTAAAAGATAAAACAAATACATCGACAATTGAAGATGCATTTCTTATCTATGGAGGTGCTGAATGATGCGAATTAAAGCTCTAATCATTCGTATACTGCGGCAAATCGTTCGTGATAAAAGAACGATGGGATTGCTAATATTTGCTCCAATTCTCGTCTTAACGATGCTTCACCTAGTTTTTAATGGCGATGATTATAACCCAAAGGTAGGTCTAGTCAATGTTCCTGAAACTATACTTGATAAAATGGATCTAGACGATGCAACGGTCACTGAATATGACAAAGAAAAGGATGCGAAAGATGACCTATCAAACCAAGAGATTGATGGATATGTACGATTTGCAGGCAACGTTCCTTCCATCGTTCTCGAAGGAAGTGATCCAAGTGTTAATGGAGCTACAGTTAAATGGATACAAACGGCTCTAAAGCCCCTGCAAGGAAATGAAGCTGCTTTTGAACTTGAAGCTGATTATTTACACGGTTCCAATGAAATGGGACAGTTTGATTATTTTGGTCCAGTCCTTCTCGGATTTTTTGTTTTCTTCTTTGTGTTTCTTATTGCTGGAGTATCGTTTTTAAGAGAACGCACAACAGGCACTCTGGAACGACTTCTTTCAAGTCCGTTGCGGAAGTGGGAAATCGTGATTGGATATGTACTTGGCTTTGGAATTTTTACGATGGTTCAGGCCTCAATTATTGCGGCCTATGCCATCTATGTGCTAGGGATGTTGATGGAAGGAGCATTTGGATATGTGCTTTTTATTACCTTACTCCTTTCTCTGACAGCTCTTACTCTTGGAATTTCACTTTCAGCTTTTGCAAATAATGAGCTGCAAATGATTCAATTTATACCGATTATCGTTGTACCGCAAATTTTCTTTTCAGGCTTGTTTAACTTGGACACGATTTCTGACTGGCTTAGCTGGATCGGACCTTTTACACCACTGTACTATGCCGCAGATGCCTTAAGGGATGTTATGGTTAGAGGCTATGGCTGGGATGAGATTCAAATCGATCTTCTTGCATTAGCAGGCTTCTCCATTTTATTTATGATGTTAAACATCCTGGCGCTTAGAAAGTACCGAAAAATATGAAATATGTGAGGTTAAATAAGTGTTAAATTTCACCTTCTGGTAAAAATCCTTTAATATATACTTATCGACAAGGTACAAAGGAGCACAATATGTCTGAACAAGATAAAATGATCGATGAATGGTTTAACCATGAAGAAGGACTAACAGAAAAGCAGAAAAAAATCATAGCTGCCGCGATTGAGTCATTTGCAGAGAAAGGCTATGCTGCAACCTCAACAAGTGAAATTGCCAAAAAAGCTGGCGTAGCAGAAGGAACGATTTTTAGGCATTATAAAACGAAGAAGGAATTGCTTTTATCCATTGTTGCCCCAATGATGGCAAAACTAATTGCCCCCTTTGTGATAAAAGATTTTAATAAAGTGCTGAATCAAGATTATGAACGCTTTGAAGATTTCGTAAGAGCGATGATTGAGAATCGCACAAAATTTCTCATTAACAACATGCAGCTTTTTCGAATCTTAATTCAAGAAATTCCTTTTCAGCCGGAATTGAAAGAACAATTTAAAGAGCATATTGCTACAAAAATATTTGAACGGTTTCAAAAAATCATTGAACATTACCAAGCCATGGGGCAAATCATTGACATGCCGCCTTATAGCGTGATCCGGATGACAGCATCAACGATTTTTGGCTATGTAATCGCGCGATATTTGCTAGTGCCTGAAGCTGAATGGGACGATGAGGCAGAAATTGAAAGGACCGTACATTTTTTAATGCATGGGTTATCGCCGAATCTGTGAATTGACAATAAGGTTGTTTCTAATTTTCCTCCCAAAAACCTCAATCGCATAGATTCAGGTTTTGGGACGGAAAACTTAACTGCTCACCTACTGCTTCCTAAAAAATATTATCTTTAGATGACCTACTTTATTAGCGGATTTCTCCTTCTCTTCTGCGGCGGAGACCCAACAGCCCTACTAATCCCAATAAACCAATCCATTCCCAATTGGTATCGTTATCGGCATTGATGTCTGTTGTTGTAGCGACATTTCGAGGTGTAACCCTAGTATTGTCATAAGTTCTAGTAGCATCATGGTCATACGCTCTGTTCGTATTATTGTAATTATCTTCAGCATGGACAGGCATACCGAGAGCCATTGCAGCCAAAGCGAAAGCACACAAAATAGAGGATAATGTTTTCTTCATGATTTTCCCTCCTTTCTTAACAAGTAATGTCTCCAGCTTTCTTAAGCTCTATTCATGAAGCCGCACATAAAGCCACTTGGGTACTTACCCTTGTTAGCGAACCATTTTTGCAGCAGGTTGTAGCGTTCTTTATCTGTCAGCAATACTTGCTCAAGTGAAGAAGGTATTTCTTCTTATAACAGTTCGATTATTAATGCGGCTTTGTTTAATTTGTAAATGCTGCCGTATGCAGATACAATTAATCCCTTTATTCTACTAAGCTAATACTTGAATTCCCCTCCTCAAACGACTATACTAACAAAGCAGGCTATGACATTCCTTCCTTCTGAACTCATAGTTTTAGGCGAAAATGAGGGATGCCGCTTTCCTGTAAACAAAACATAATTAGGCTATGAAACCTCTTCCTTCTTTCTCTATTTGATTGATTCATGATTTAGAGGTTTCGCTTTCCTAATTAATAGGTTTATAAGATTTCATACTTCTACATAAATCAGGTGATGATAAATTTTTTCTTTTTAATCATAATCCTGATTTTTTTTCATGGACATAAATCATTCATTTCCTATTGAAAGGAGGAAGTCAGGCAATGTCCCTTCTGCTTTACGAGGGTTTGTTGTCTGGCGTTCTCATGAAAAATTCCATTTACATAAGAAGAAAGTTAAAAGTACTTGTCACAAATGGGGAAAGTAAATTGCCCAATGTTTATATAGCGACTGCTTTGAAAAATATCGAAAGCTTAGGCTTTACGTTTTCGCCCTTACTGATGGAACAAGTTCAAACACTCTCCGTTGAGGCCTTCACATCATTTTATAAAGAGCTTGTAACAGAGCTGAAAAAAATGATTGGAGCACATGTTCAATATTCTCCGATGTATCCAAACTTTCCGGAGCAAGTGATGGATATGAGTACTGCCGAGTTATATATAAATGCCAGCATTCATTATGTAACACTGCTTTTACCTGAAACAGAAGCGAAAGAGCGTTTTCCCCTTTTGGATAACGTTGATCTGAAGGTCATTGAATTAGGCAGTGAAGAAGACTTCCATCAAATGATTTCTAATATGATTCGGGCAAACAGCTCTATTTCCTTCATTGACAAGGAAGATATAGAATGGGCGATTGCCAATATAGAAGATGTATCCCTTTTCTTGCCTAATGCGATTCCTCATAAGGAAAATATGTCTTTTGTCGTCGGCACGCTGTTAAAATATAAAAAAGCATCAGCACATACCGTTTCTCCATATTTTAAAACGGCGACAGATGTGCTGCGTTTGGCGGTTGCTTTGTCTGAGGGAGATGTAAGCTTGGCATCCTCGACCCGCTTCAAAAAGTTTAAACGAGCAGAAAGACGCTTTCTGTTAGGATTATTGGAGAACTGCGAAAACATTACCGAAGATATGCTTCGCTATAGAAACCGCTGGATTCGCTTAGGTGAAATTCTTCACCCGGCGGAGTATGAAACCCGTTTTCCAAAAGCGAACCATGCATTTAACATTATTCGCAACAATCTTGCATTTGAAACGTTTAATGGAAAAGTAGAAGCCGCCCTGCTGAACCGTGATGTGCTGACGGCGAAAACGCTTTTAATGACTCGGCCGGGAGAATTTGCCCGCCGCTTGGATCATTTGCTTCGCTTATGCGGTACTGAGGAACATGAGGTGTCCAGTATTCTCGAAGGCTTTCAAAGTGTAATGGGGACGGTTTCCACCCCTGTCCTGCTTCAAGTGATGGCGCACTTCAAACACCGGCATGACCACAGCGAGCTTCGAACCTTTTTCCCTAAAGGAAACGTCGCCAAAGCGGTCGGCATTGAACATACACTCCCGCTTATTTCGGAACATAGTTGCTTAGCCGTTGTCAGTATGTGCGAAGAGGCGTTAAAAACTCGTTTTGCGAAACTTCCCGGCTTAGGAAAAGTATTTTTGGCCGAACAATTAAAACAGTATATCGTCCCCTTCTCTCAACGTTCCGCAAGTAAAGCGCTCCGCACATTAGTGAGAGGCAGCAAAGTAGATTTGCCGGAAGGAGATGTCCTCCGTTTCTTTTTATGGTGGAAGGAAGGATATGTGAACGGCGAGCATACAGACCGTGTCGATATTGATTTATCTGCTGTCATATACGATGAAAATTGGCACTATAAAGAACATATTTCCTTCACGAACATGCGCTCAAGAAAATTTAAGGCATACCATAGCGGCGACATTACGTCTGCGCCGAACGGAGCGGCTGAATTTATTGATCTTGATACCGAGGCTGTATCGAAAAATGGCGGACGTTATGTAATCATGTCGCTGCATTCCTACACACATCAGCCGTATAAAGATTTACCAGAATGCTTTTTCGGCTGGATGGTTCGTCAGCACCCTCGTTCAGGTGAAATCTTTGAGGCTTCTACTGTGCAAAATAAAATGGACATCACGGCAGACACACAAATGTGCATCCCTGCCATTGTAGATTTGCAAGAGCGAAAAGTCATTTGGACAGACTTGTCCCTTACAAGAGATCTTGAATATGACAATACAATCGAGGCCAACCAAACAGGCATGGTGCTAGTCGGCAAATCAATGACGACTTTAGTGAAGCCGAACTTATATGACCTATTCCGCCTGCACATGGAAGCACGGGGTGAACTGGTTGAAAACATGGATGAAGCGGACACTATTTTCTCATTGGATAAAGGGATGACCCCTTTTGACATTGAAGCGATTTTGGCTGAGTACATTGCCTAAACAGCCCGTTTTACAATCTCGATAACTGGACGAACGAAGTCCCCGTCACGAAATCATGATGCTGCTTGATTTTGATAACGGGGACTTTTAATAATGGCAAACTATTGAAGGAAACGTCTTAATGTTGTCACGTGCTCCCTATCTTTATCCAATATTTCCTCAATTAACTGTTTACTTTCAGGATCTAAATCACCCTTAACAATTTCTTCAGAGACTTCAATTCCGTAATAGCTCTCTCCTTTTAAAGCACTCTCTATTAAACCCTCCGTATCATCCGGTATCATGAATTTGCCGATAAAGCCTTGAACAGAACCGACTACTCCTTCATCATCAACAGGAGTTCCGCCAAGATTTTGAATTCGTTCGGCTACTTGTGAGGCATGCTGCTTATGATCTTGTTGAATCGCTTGAAACGTTTCTTTTATGATGGGGTCGTTTAGCTTTTTGATGTGGTGTTCATAAGCGTGAATGCCCATATATTGCCCTTTTAAAAATTCATTTAATGTTTGAACAACATGTTTATTCTCCATTAGCCGTCTCCTTTTTGTCGTTATCATTCCAGATCAAATAAAAAATTATGTGTGAAGTGGAAGATGTTCTTTCTACAAGAGAGAGTTTCCTTTATTCACTCTTAATATCCATCACTAATATATCAAATAGCTTACCATCAATATAAACTAAGAGCGCCCACTTCCCTGCTTCGTACAAGACAACATTTGAAGGCATACTCGCATCTGCTTTGTTCACTTTACCGCCTCCGATACCATTTCTTGACCAAGCTCCATCGCTTAAAACGGGACTTATCTTTGAAGTATCCTCGTTATAACCTACGACTGTAAATTCACCTTGATCAATCCCCCAAAAATGCCACAACCACTTTTCTACTTCTTTAGGCTTTAATTCTGGTCCTATTATCCCAAGCTTATTTTTATTGCCGAATATATCGTTTCTTTCGCCTGTGTCAAATTGGATAGCCGTCCTATCCCAATCTATCTTTTCAAAATCTTTCTCCGTTACAAAGCTCGGAATATCTTTTGGCAAACTGAATTTATCTGTATTTGGAACTTCTTGAACCTTTGATGATCCGCAGCCGCTTATAACAAATAGACACAACAAAAATGCTGTAAAAAATATTTTTACTTTCACAAAACGTTCCCCCTTTTTTAAATGATTGTTGTAGGTTATTTCTAACATTAACATAAAATACCAATAAATCTCATAAAAAAATTACTCTATAATTGGAGTGATTTCATTTGAAATACAATCTTTTTTTGTTATTTACTGTCACCTTATCAACATTAATAAGCTAAGCAAATTGCCGCTGTTTGTCGCAACATGAATTCCGTTTAAAACTTCGCTTAGCTGAGTTGTCACTAAATTTGGCTCAGACCAATCATTTTTTTTCTGATGTTCGATTAATCCATCTAGCTCAACCAGCTTTTGCTGTACTTCAGAATAAAACAGTTCTTCGTGCACTACATTCATTTTTAAGTATCCAATAACGAACAAAATAATGAATAGCCCATTTAATAATAAAGAACTTCTAAGAAGAAACTTTTGTTTTTTGCTCATCCTATCCCCCTAAATTCCCCTTTAGCATAACATGGAAGAGTTCGTTAAAAAATAAAAAACACCGATCGATAAAGTCGACCGATGTTTTTTTATTTAGATGCCATTGTCTCAACATGACCATTTCTATAAAGCAATTTCTTCAAAAAATTCTGGATCGATTAACGATAACCCGCTTAAATTCAGAAAGGTCGGCAGCGGACTTTCCCCAATAAAGCCGGATATGCCTTTGCAATGGAAATGAATTTTGCATAGCTTCTTTTTTTGTTTTTTAAGCAAAGCATCAGCTAATTGACGTACCTCTTTAAGAAGTGATTCATACTCCTCTTTATCGACTAAATAGGACGGGTAAATATCCGTTAACATATATAGTTCATATTTGTTTTCTTTCACGGTGACGGTTGCAGTCCAAGCATCATGAAGGTAACATTATTTATATACTTGCCCATAAGCATGCCTCTTTTTTTTAAAGAGGAAGGAGCCTCCCTGCCCTTTCTGATTAACGACGGCTATACCTGCGGCAACAAGGATAAGCGCACTAAAAGTATGGATCGTTAAATGTTCGCCGGGAATGAATAGGGCAGATAAGAAAGTACCGGCTACTGGCACGACAAATTTGTAAAGAGAAACCTCTCCTGCCTTATTGTACTTGAGCAATGAAGTCCACAATGCGAATGCCGCTGCTGATAAAAATGCAGCATAAATGAGTAATACCCAAGCTTTTGGGGTAAACGTCATCGCATTTTTTTCAAGAAATGGTGTCCCGATGATGAGCATGAAAAGCGAGCCGGTGAACATTTGCCAGCCAGTTAAGGCAAATGGATGAATATGAGCAGACAGACGTTTGGATAAAAACGTTCCAAATGCCCCGGCTAAGCCGGCAAGCAGCATAAATCCTTCTCCGAAGAAAGAGAAACTTAGTGAGGAATCCTGACCCCAGTTCGCAATTATAATTCCTCCGAATCCTGTCATCAAACCAAAGATTTTGCGCCAATCTAATCGGTCATCGGAATAAACGAAATGTGCCAGGAACACCACGAAAAACGCGCCGCTTGAGCTTAAAATGGCTGCTTTCATTCCCGATGTATGAGCGAGTCCGTTATAAAAAAAGAAGTACTGCAAGCTCGTTGACAATAGTCCTAAACTAAAAATGGCAGGCAATTGCCGCCAATTCAATTTCAGCGCCTTTCGATCAACGAAGAACATGATTGAAAGCAGTAGTAGAGATGCCATCATAAAACGTATCCCCGCAAAGACAATTTTTGCGGTCAAATCGTTTTCTGACATGCTAAGCTCGCTGTAGCTAACCTTTAAAACAGGAAAAGCACTCCCCCATAAAATGGAACAAAATACAGCGATGATGATGACCCAATATTTATTTATTAAAAATCGATTACCGTTCTTTTGTTGTTTCATATTAGTCAACTCCAAAGTTCTCATCTATTCCCATCCTTCACCATTATACATGACCATCCTTTTAATACAATGAATCAGCTTCAGTTGTTGACAAAACGCAAAAAAACACCGTCCGAAACATTCAGCTGGTGTTTTTTCATTGGATGACCCGTACGGGATTCGAACCCGTGTTACCGCCGTGAAAGGGCGGTGTCTTAACCGCTTGACCAACGGGCCGTGGCAGAGAAGAAGAGATTCGAACCATCAAGCCGGTTACCCGACCTACTCCCTTAGCAGGGGAGCCCCTTGAGCCACTTGGGTACTTCTCTGTATGAATGTATTTAATTGAGAATATTGCGGTTCTTAGTCTTCGTTCCTTAGTTGTCTAGCTGCGGCTCCTATCTTCTCGGTCGTTTCACTTCTATCCATGAAACCAAAGAACGGTTTCCCGGCCCGAAGCGCTAACGTCTTTCGAAGATGAACAGTCGCCTTCGCATTTCTTTTGGAGCGGGTGATGGGAATCGAACCCACGACATCAGCTTGGAAGGCTGAGGTTTTACCATTAAACTACACCCGCAGTAATGGCGGAGAGCAAGGGATTTGAACCCTTGAGGCAGCGTTAACCGCCTACACGATTTCCAATCGTGCTCCTTCGGCCACTCGGACAGCTCTCTATATGGAATCATTTAAAGTAGCGGCGGAGGGAATCGAACCCACGACCTCACGGGTATGAACCGTACGCTCTAGCCAGCTGAGCTACGCCGCCGTATATGGTATTTTATAGAGTAAAAACACCGTGCACCCATCGTTGATACGACCACCTAAGCGTTACTTGTGCAGTTAGCTCGATCAGGCTTGTCTGCGGCACACAGAAGAATCCACTTATGGCTGCTTCCTTCCGGACCTGACCAGGTTCATGGGTTTCTGTTGCGCAGGACCCGATTGTCAACACTACTTGCACAAGTCAGACCTTACATGAATCGTACCGCGGATGGGAATTCAACCCCGCTAAGGCGGATTGCGGGTTACAGGGCACCGCCATCTCCCCATCTAGCACGGTATGTATCATCATGTTTAAGAACATAACTCCCACTTATGCCGTCCTTCCAATCTGTTTTGTGAACCCGCGATCTCGCAGGCGGGTTTCCACATGTCGACGTTCCTGCGATCTTCGCTTATGGGGAGGCATGGCATCTGTCCACAAATATAAGAATCCCGATCAAACAGTACGGTTCAAAACAAATAGGAATAACGTATACCGCAGGATATGTGATTAATCATTTCAAGCGCGCCCGACAGGAGTCGAACCCATAACCTTCTGATCCGTAGTCAGACGCTCTATCCAATTGAGCTACGGGCGCATTTTTCAGTGATTGTCTAGCTACGGCTCCTAATCTTTCGGTCGTTTCCCTTCTGCCCATGAAACCAAAGAACGGTTTCCCGGTCAGAAGCTCCAACGCCTCTCAAGATTGAACAGTCGCCTTCGCTTGAAGTACATGGATGTACAAATGAAGACGTTGCAACAGGACGTTGCCGTTCTTAGTCTTCGTTCCTTTGATGGTACCGGTGGTCGGGGTCGAACCGACACTCCTAACGGAACACGATTTTGAGTCGTGCGCGTCTGCCAATTCCGCCACACCGGCATGTTTTAAATGATGATCCGTAAAGAACTTAAACATTGGACTTTTGATTACAAGTCCGCTGCTTTCTTTATTGAACTGCACCAGCAATTTCAATAAAGGTTGTTTTGCCGGCTACAGAAACTATCTTACCCGATAACTTCGTAGAAATCAACATCTGCGAATATAGAAATTTTTGTTATCGGAAAGTAACCATCAACGAACCCTTTCTTTTTGTAAGGATGAATCAACAAAATTGCTTTACTCTTTTGATTCATCTTCCTGATGTAAAGTAACAAGAAAGTCATTTTATTTTAAAACTGCAACACAGAGAACCCCGTTCTAATTTTTTAAGACGAGGTTAAAATAAAGTTGTTTAATTTTTGATGTAAAATACTTTACCACAATATCTAAAGCTTAGCTATCCGTTAACCAATCATGAAGCCATGCTTCACCACAGAAAATGTCAGACAATTACGTTCTTATATGGTAGTTGAAAAACATCGTTGAGAATTTGAACAGAATAAAAACCTCTAGCTGTTTATGCTTCTGTATTAACTTCAGACACTCCAAATAGAAGTCCTTGATTATCTAAACAATAGGCAAAGTAACCCATATTGGGAACAGCAGTTTTAGGTATCACTACTTGTCCGCCATTTTCAGTAACTTTTTTTATGTACTCGTCGACTGAAGGTACCTCAATAGAATTAGTAGTTCTGGTAGCCCCATCAGGAGATTTCATTAATCCCCCATCGATACCGGGTTTATCGCTTTCACCTGTAATAATAAACCAATAATCTTGTGGACCAGGCATTTTTTCAAATTTCCAACCAAAACTACTTGAATAAAATTCGATAGCTTCTTCAGGATTTGGAACTTGAAATTCAAATCTAATAACTTTACTCATTTTAAAGCCCTCCTAATATTTTTTTCTTACACAAAAATGATAAAAGAACAAACGTTTTCACTCGATGTTAATCAGAAATAATTTCCTCTTTATCTTTTGGAGAAGATTTTCCACCTAAAAAAGTCATTCCCCTGTAAGATAAGGAATCGACATTTTTAATTTGTTTTACGATCGGACCCTATTAAGATAAGTATATAGCTTGTATTAGTCAGCATGGGCAAAGAATAATGTTGAATCCCGACGTTTCTTCAGTTCAAATATTTGCTTCCTTCACGAATGCTTAGTTTCGGCAGGTCGTTTTCTTCTATAAACCGTTTGACCGAAGCTGGATTGGTCTTCGAGTATTCTCTTAAAGCCCACCCTATCGCCTTTTGAATGAAAAACTCCTTGCTGTCGGCGTTTTGTTTTATATATCGATACAAACGTGCTTCCTCTGTTTCCTTTTTATATTTTAGTTGAAAAAGGATGGCCGACCTTTGGAGCCATAATTCGTCTCCGTACGCCCATCCTTCTATTGTTTCTAGAATCACTTCAGGGTAATCCTTTGCAATTTTCCCGACAGACTTTGAGGCTAACAAGTCGACTGTGTCCCACCATGACTTTGTTGTAGTTAACGTTTCCATAAGCGGGAGATGTTCTTTCCCGAGTTTCTTTAAAGATTTTTCGATATAGTCCAGAGCAGCATACTGATACTCCCGCTCGTTTTTTTCCCATAATGCCAAAACAAAGTCGGGTTGAAAAGGCTGTTTTAACAGCTCACTCTCTTCGAGGAACTTATTTAGTATTTCTCTTCTTACCGGAGATTTGATGCCCAGAAAAGGGAAATGGTCTTTCATATACTTTTTCATCGGAATCGCTTGTTCTTCGTTACGGCTCGCTTCAAATAACATCTCTAGTTGATTTAATTGGTCCAATTTTTTTGTCTCCTTTAGTTTTTTCTATAAGTGAAGCATTTCAATCCGGACAATCTGAATATATTGCTGCAGCTTGCAAAATGCCTCTGTCAATCTGCCCTTTTCTTCATTATGTAAAAAACGCGCTTTATTACGTTCTTCCTCCATGATAAGCAGCTGTGTGACAGCATAAGAAAGGCCGTAACGTTCGCATTCTCTCTTCATCTCCAGAAAGAAGGACGGAGGTAAAGCGCCTGCTCCGGAGCTCAACAGCTCATCTAGAACCTCTTCTAATTCATCAATAACGCGCAGAATTTCGATCATAGATGCTTCCCCCTTCATTAAGGGTAATGTTCAATATTTCTCCAGTTTCTGTATATAATACAATTGGTGTAACAACCAGTTTTCCGCCCTCCTGATAAGGATGAACGAGGAGACGCTTTACTCCTGGAGAATTCATATACATTTTGACACGGCTGACCATGTGCTCGTTTCCAGGTCGTTTCATCAACTGAAGGTGAAGCGTTTTACCGGATTTATCGATGAGCGGGAGAATCCATTTTTGTTGCTGTTCATGAAGAAACCATTCTCCTGTTTCCGCCGCCTCTATACAAAATATAGCCTGTTTGCTTGCCACTGTCTCATGTTGCTTTATTTTTTCCAGCAAGTCCATCCACGAATTGAGAAAAAGAGAAGGCCAATTTCCTACATTTGTTTTCCCTTCTATTTGCCCTATTGTGTGAGAACTCGAGGATAATTGAAAATCAACATTTAGTTTCGCATCCTTCAAGCGAAGGATAGAGCGGGACAATTCGAAACCGTCCCCGATAGCTCCCCATGGTGCCTGATTCTCATGAAGCATTTCAGGCGTCGTTTGGCTCCCTTCATAAAACAGGGGGCGCGATTGTGAATACGTGATCCACTTCTCCTGCTCCTGATGATAAAAATAATAGGTTACACCAACATAACCGGACTTCGTTTGCCAACCGGATGCCCCGAAGCCATGCAACTTAAGCGGCGGAACTTCATAATAGTCGGAACGGTAGGCTCTTTCTTGCAGACGATGTCGCTCCAGCAACAAAAGCTGTTCATAAAGAGCCGATAAGGTTTGACGGTAGGACGCCGATTGAAAAGACGCATGCTTTTTCCTATAAAGTGCAATGTCCGTCGCCAGCTTACGGAATAAATTCTCTAATTTTGCCAACCTCAAAGATTTTGCTTGTACAGAAAGTTGTTCCAATTCATGTACTGTACTTTCCGTCATCCGGGATAATCCAAGGTGAACCATTCGTTCAATCACCTCTTTAAAAGACGCCAGCTTTTTCGGTGCAATTATGAGAGGCGGTTTTTCTTCTATTTCGTGCAACATCCCTTTCTCCTTTTGGTATACATAGACCGCTTCCGCTTTGTGGCGGCATATTGCGTTCGCTTTGCACGTACAGATTGCATCCGCTGGCGATTTAGCTGCCAAAAACCGGACTGTCGTATTCTCTTCAGGAAACGAAACAATCAAGACTGCCCCTTCTTCAAAAATGGGGTTAAGTTGGAATTGCTGTCGAAAAAGGATTTCCCCCCACACTTTTTCTGAAACGATACTGCTCACATCTAGATTCAATAAGAGGGAAAAGTCAGGCTTGATCGTTTGTGTTTCACCTTCAAGCGTCTCCTTAGCGGCTAACAGTGCCATGATGACATGCTTGCAAACGGTGCGGGCGCCGCATGTACAGGAGTAACGGCGAATATCCCCTGTAAATGTGACAACCGTTCCATCCGCAAGTTGCATTCGTGCCACGCTCTCGTCTAAATTGATCTGGACGTTTGGCGCCGCCATTAAATCTTTTACCGCTCTCTTGTATGTGCCTTTGTTCGACATCGCCGCGAAATAGGTTTCGTCAATAGAAGGAAGAATTGCTAGGAAATGATGGATGCGATCCATTGCGCCAACCTCCCCGGTGTCAGCGCTGCAACATGTGCGCCAAGCATCGCCATTTTTTGGGCAGCTTGTTTATCATAAAAAGGCTGTGCCTCTGGGTCAAGAGACGTGAGCACAATAAGTTTTGCCCCCGACTCGATAATGTTTAGCGCCTCCTTGTACATTTCCGCATAACTTCCTCCCTCGTATAAATCCGTGATAAGAATGACAATGGTTTGGTGCGGTGCTTCCGTCTTGTCCGCTGCATAGCGAAGTGCCTGAGCGATATAGGTTCCGCCTCCAAGCTGTACACTCATAAGCGTTTCAACCGGATCATCGATGCGATCCGTCAAATCGACAACCGATGTATCAAAGATAAATAAATCTGTCTTAAGTGTTGGCAAACTCGCGAAAATACCCGCCATAACCGCACTGTGAACGACAGAATCCAGCATGCTTCCGCTCTCGTCCACTGCAAGAATGACCCTCCACGGATTGACATATCTTGTTGCCCCATAAAAATAAGGCTTCTCAATACGAAGGACGTTGGCTTCTTTGTCAAAATGCTTCATGTTTTTATGAATCGTTTTCTTAAAGTCGAAATTGCGCATCACGCGGACCTGGCTGGAACGATTGCGGTCCGGCTTTCCATTTAAAAACGGTTTTATTTCTTGTTCTAACGTGTGACGCAGTTCCTCGGCTACGGTTGCAACGATGCGTTTGGCCGTAGCCAGCACCTCCGGCTTTATATGGCCTTTAAACTGTAAAATGCACTTTAGCAAATTCATATTCGGTTCCATCTTTTCAAGTGTTTGTTTATCCTTCAGCAAAGCGGTCAGCTCGTACTTTTCAAGCGCATGTTTTTCCATGAGTTCAATCGTTTCTTTCGGAAACAACTCACGTACTTTGGAAATCCAAGAAGGCACTGTCAATTGGGAAGGGTCCAGTGATCCGCCGCGCTCTTCTCCCCGTTCCCGTTCGTATAAAAATTCCAACACCTCGTCCATCTTCCGATATGCGGCGTCTTCTTTCTCGAACGTTATTTGATCATCCGCATATTTTCCAAGTATGAGGCGCCATCGATTTAATGAAATGTTACTGTCCATTTTCCAATCCTCGTCTCGCCAAAATCTCTTGTGCTCTCCTATCCAGTTGAATTGCATATGTGAGCACCTCTTCCGCAACGGCTTCTTCTTTTATCGCTTTTTCGGTTGTGTGATACATTTGGGCAATCTGTCTTGCCATTCTGTCCACCTCAAGCGGGGTGAATTGACTGAATAAAAGCCGCATATACGGCAATATCTGCAGGAATGTCTCTTCATCAAGCTCTTGCAGCACATGAGACAGTCCGTTCAGCAGCGACTCGTTGTAAAGAAAGATATCTTTGGCGGCGCTAAATAATCCGGTCAAGAATAACGGAACTTGCTTTTGCATTTCGCCGCTTCCGTAAAAATATCCTTCTGCCGCTCGAATGATATCGTCAATGTTCCTCTTTTCAGCGGAAATCAGAAGTCCTAACACCGCCCCTTCCACCTGGCTGTCCCGTTTCTCTTTTTGTAAGTAAAGCTCCAGTACATCAATGAAATGCCCATCTGCAGGCTGTAAAGTGTACAAGTGGATAAGTTTTTCTATGATGACATTCGGCTCTCCACCATCCAACACAGAGAACAAGGAAAGTGCCTTATGCCGGGCATACTCCGACTGATGAGCGGCTTTCTCCATCTGTGACAAATAGTATGCACAGTTCGTCATCGACACGAAGTCTCCATCCTCCCCAATCGCCTCATCCACTAAAGTGGCATAGATCGCATAATCGGAAACTACCCCGCTCCAATAGGCTTCTGCCAATGATAGAGCGATTTCTCCGGCATGGCCTTTCGCTTTATGCAGCTTGGTCAGCAGCAGCTCCTGCACGGCTTCTTCCAGCGTTCCTCCATATACAGATAAATCAATGAGCGCACTTTCCACTTGAGCCGAGAAACGATATCTCCATGCCTCTCTCATTAGATGAATGTTTTGCTTTCGTACGAGATTAGGTCCGCGCAGCTTTTCACAAAACGGGATTTCTAAAAAAGCAAGCTGGTGGAAGAATTGGCTTAATCGCTGATGCCGTTCTTTCTTATAAATATCCAAAGTCGTTTCATGGGGGACCGTAGAGCGGACAGGAAGGCGAAAAGACCGAGCAAGCGCGCGAAAATCGTGGACGAGCGGCGGGACATCCGCTTCTGCTGGAAGCTTGCCCCGTTTCGTTCCTTGAAGGCTTATGTGCAGCTGTGTCAACGATTTATCTGAAGGTGACAGCTCTCCTTTTACAAATGTGTTGCGCACCGCATCCGTCAGCTCATACAGTCCCGGCTGCATTTTCCCTCGAAGTCGTGCAAGTTCCCGGATCATTCTGGCCGCTTCAATCTCATCGGCCATGGAGATACCTTCTTTTTTCAGCTGCCTGGCGACTTTTAGCATAAATTGTTCGGCTGCCATGCCGCTGCGGTTCTCCCATATGTATTGATAAAAAGCCGGTGCCGGTATTCCACTCTCATAGCCGCTCGCCGGATCGCTTTCTGAAAAAGAGTAGGGCATGAGATAGGTTTTCGCATGTGCCGTAGATAACGGGCCCTTAGAATGTGTTTTCTTTTCTTCTCCCAATTCAAGAAGCCCCTTCACATGAAAGCCTCCTGTAATCACAAGCACTCTTCTGTACTTTTTGCTCGCTTTTTCAATTTCCTTTGCCATATGCATTTCTCTCGCTGTACACCCATCCTCCTCCAGCATCTCCTTTGTATAGTCCGTGCGTGTGTAATAGCAATAATCAAAAAGCTGTCGAATAAACTCCTCGCTTGTCATCTGGAAGCCTTGCAGTTCAAAATATTTCTCCCAAAATTCGTGAAAGCTTCGGCAGCCTGTTCGTTCAGAAAGCATCCGCACATATTGGCTGTACCGAAAGTATTGCTCACTCTGATCTACCTGTTCTGTCTTTCTCGTGACAAACAAGTAGTCTTTATAAGGAAGATCAATGAACACAGCAGGTATGCAGCGGGCGGCTCCCTCTCGCAGCGCAACCAATTCCGGTGAATAGTCGAGAAATGGATAATACGCACGGTATTTTCCGTTGCCTCCTTTCCCAAGTACATCGCTTTTATCGTCATAGCTGCAATAGAGGCAAATAGGCGCCTGACTGTCCTCACTTACAATGTGCGGGATAAAAGGAGTGCAGTCAGCCGGGCCCTCAATCAGAATGATATCTGGTTTGTAGTGTTCAATCGTCTTCTTTACATGAAAGGAGCATGCGGGACTGTGGTGCCGAATGGGAACATACACAATGTTGCGGCTTAAATCGTAAGCCTTTTGGAACAACGATTCTACTTCAGCTGTTTGCGCGCTTCGAAAAATGCCTGCCATGCAGCCCCTCCTGTTTGGCTTCGTTGTTTGACGATGCTTCTGAAGTAACTGCGCAGCTTTTCTAAATCATCTCTGTTCTCTTTCGCAATCGTTCCTGTCAAGTACCGGACAAGTGCGTCCATTTTTACATACCCGTTCCCGTAATAATAAGCATCCATGGCACTTTGATAATATACTGATACTGCTTCTGCGGTACTCATAACGGAAGAAGGCTGATCAATCCGTTTTCCCTCTGCCGTCGCTCCTTCCCGAAGTTCATGAAAAGCGGTAGCCAGCAGTTCGACGATTGTTCTGTCTACTTCTGGTGTCACGCCGGAAGCTTGCAGCAATCGAGTGACCTGCGACTCGATGATTTCAGCTTCGAGTTTTACATCTTTGATTGGCTGTACCGTTTCAAAATTAAAACGGCGCTTTAACGCACTGCTCATTTCATTAACCCCGCGGTCGCGCGTGTTGGCGGTGGCAATGATATTGAATCCAGGTCGGGCTGGAAGAATTCCTTGCTCACCAAACTCCGGAATGTTCAGTACCTTATCGCTTAGGACACTGATTAAAGAATCCTGCACTTCCTGCGGGCAGCGCGTCAGCTCCTCGAACCGAGTGAAAATGCCTTGTTCCATGCCGACAAAAAGCGGGCCGGGTACAAGAGCCTCTCTGACGGGTCCTTTTGCCAAAAGAAGCGCATAGTTCCAGGAATACTTAATCGTATCTTCTGTCGTCGCGGCTGTTCCTTGGACCGTGTTGCGGCTGTTCCTGCAAATGGCGGCAGAAAGCAGCTCACTCAGCATCGTTTTTGCCGTCCCCGGCTCTCCAATCAACAAGAGTCCACGGTTTCCTGCCAATGTGACAATAGCTCGTTCCACAAGCGGATCATCTCCGTAAAATTTACGGCTGATGATTACTTCTTTTCCTTGCCAAGGGAGTGGCTCATCTTGCCCGAGGATAAATGCCCGGACGGCTCGCGGCGATAATCGCCAGTTTGGAGGTTTGGGAAACGAATCGTTCGCTTCCAGGGCGTTAAGCTCCCCTTCATATAAATCTTCCATCAATGGTTTAATCGACTGCATATCCCAATTCCTTTCTCATCGCTTGCTGCGCCAGTTTTCATCAAACCCAAGGTTCGGTTCGGACGCCCGGCTTACGTCATACAAAATTTCGCTGAAAAATCGTTCAGGCACCTGTTTTGGAGCGATTCGTCTTGCATCGTCAATTTCATCGTATTCGTATGAACCTCGTTTTACCGTACCAGCTTTGTAAAATTGAATGTCAAATAAGCATACGTCATCTTCCTCATACCCGACCGGCGCCCCTTCAAATGAAAGCTCTGCTCCAAGTCCTGTACGAGTGTCTTCTTTATAGAACGTATCGTAAAAGCCCCCGTCTTGAACGGACCCCCGGCTCCATCCGTATTTCGTCATCTTGCCCAGCAAGGAACGGCCGTTGATCTGAATGCCGCCAAACCTTTCTACCGCCACTGTTTCATTTTCCTCTACCTGGAATACATGGCGGGCAATTTGCGCGAATGGCTGAACCACCTCATAATCTTCCAACTGCTGCTTCCATGATTCCCGTTCTTCTTCGGATAACTCGAGCGGATGGACTAAACCTATGACGGTGTTCGGTGTAAGTTCGTGCTCTTCTTCCTCTATTGTATTAAATGTGCCGTCTTCCATGTAGCGGAACGTTGCCAGCAGCTTTCCTTCCTTGTACTCTCCCCAAATGAGCGAGATGGCAAACTGCTGCATGATCGGGTTTTCGACGAACAGGGATGTCCATGTCGCCTGCGACCAATAGCGGTGGAGTGAAAGAGCCATTTCCAATCGCTGTGTCTGCATCGTGACCATGCTTCGCAGCTGTTTCTTGACCGCAGACAGCTCGTTTTTTGCACGTTCTGCTTTTTCTCCATCATCTTTCGCATTTGGTTTTGGAAGGGATTTGATTTGTTTACCCTCCATCGTTTTCAGTTCAATTTTTAAACATGGAGTCAAATAAGCAATAAAAGTTCTGCTGCCGTAATCGATCGTCTTTTCACCGCGTTTGTTGAAACCGAGGTCCGGGATAAGCTGATCTTCGAGCGCTTCTTCTGTGAGTCCGCGCGTTTTGGCCGCAAGACGCAATGCTTCTTTTGCCGCATTGCGAACTTGCTTATGTTTATATTTAAAAGCCATGGAGCTGATGGCCATCAGCGCAAGGTGTGATGGAGACAGCGCCAGGGCCTGAACAGCTGAAGCGGCAATGGCACCCCGTGTGCCAAGTGCCCATTCGTCAATCTGCTTTTTAAGCAGAAGCGTCATTTCATCATCACTATGAATGCCGTATAACGCCAAAATACCTCGCTTCTTTGTATCCGCTCCCTGGGAAATCCAAAGCTGATAGAGGGCTTGCACGTTCTCTCTCAAGTCCTGTTCGTTGAGAACCAAAGCTATTGCTTCTGCCGCTTCCTTTTTTTCAATGGTTGAATCTGACATATATTGCTGGAAATAAGCAAGCGGGATGACTGCATCCGCAAAGGCGCTGGAATCTCGAAGACGGATTTGCGGCTCGAATCCGAGCCATTGAACAAGTACGCTTCTTTTTTGCGGTGTTAAAATACGCGCACAAAGGGCTTCTATACTTCCTGTTTCTCCGCCAATCTCTATATTGCCGAGGAGTGACGCAAATCCTTCCGCCAACGAAGCGTTTTTCTTTTCCTGCAACGCTTCCCGTACGAGCTCTGTGTATGTCTCTGATTTATAGTAAAGGAGCACCCGCATCGCTTGTTCTCTTACGGACTTCTTTTTGCTGCTCAGCTGCTTTGCCACATCTTCTGCGGCTCCTTGATCCTTTGTAAGTAACTCGACTGCAGCGGCCCGTACTTTTTTGGAAGAATCACCAAGACTTTGAATGAGTAGCGCGCGTGTTTGGACCGCATCATGCTCCGTCAGTTTCTCCAAAATGAAGACTCGTTCATCTGCGCTGTACTGTGCAAAGTCCTTCATGACAGAGACCCGTTCTTTCACTAAGAGATTGACGATGGCCGCTTCCGTGTTATTTTCCCTTTGACCGTACATAGACGCTTGAACAGCTTGTGAAACCGCATAAGAAACGAGTTCCTCCGCTGTTAATCCGAAGGACAGAAGATCTTCTAACATCCTTTCAGATGGGCTCCCACCGGCTGAAAACCTCGATAAAAGTTCATACAGCCTATGGTCATATTCGCCACCGAACTGAAGGCCAATCGCGGCTTCCCGTCTTGCTGCCTCGTCTATATCCCAAAGAAGAGCAATTTCCAGAACGGGAATGGGCCAGCTTGTGTTCTTATATTGTCGGCTTTGCAGCAAGTTTTTCATCTCTTCAAATGACGAACGGCCCGCTAAATAGTCACGGTATGCTTTATGGATACGGGACGGCTTAGACCGAAGCGCAAGCGTCACAAATTCTTCGCGGATTTTATTCCGATTCAGTTCATACCCTTTTTTCATCAATAGAACCGCTGCAAAAATATAGTGGCTTTTACTCAAATAGTTCAGCACACGCTGCGCGAATTCCGGCTGCTCTTCGACCATACGGAACAGACGCTGATATTCATATGTTTGATCAAAATCTAAATAGTCAAGGTCGTGCTGCATCAGACTGTAGGCGAAAAGTCTTTCTTCCGAGACACCGAACTGTTCACATAATTGTTGAAGCGATTCATACTTCTGCTCATTCAAACTCCATACTCTTCCAAAATAGTCGGAGTGGTCAAGATTCCCTTCTACATGGTCTGCGGCATACTTCATGAACGTTTTGGCGGAACCTTTGACCAGCAAATCCATATATCGCCTAGCCGTATCTGAGTAAGGATATACACGAAACAGAAGCATCCACGTTACATCAGGCAAAGACGATCCAATGCTTATCTCACTCGCGGATTCATTGCGAACGTATTTTTTCGCTGCTTCGATTTTCTCTTCCATCCCGCTCAGACGGAGAATATATGCCGCGTTCTCTTGAAGTTCTTCTTCCAATAAAGAAAGGTAGGATTGAAATTTTTTATTGTCTGTCTCAAACATCAATAAAAGCAAAAGCAGCTTCGGTTCGCCTGTCAGTGTTTGCACTTGGTTCTCAATATACGATGGGTCCTCATCAATCAGCTTTCGAAGGAACACATCCGCTTCATTTACGGAACGCGAAAGCTTCGTCAGCTGTTTACAAGCGAGAGTCGTAAGAACCTGCAGCGGAAGGCCGCTCTTTTCAAGATAAACCCTCATTTCGGGAAAACTGATATATGTAAAGCGAACGAGAACAGCATTTAATAATTGTTCCTCAAGCAGATGATAAAATAACCGGAAAAATACAGGACTTTTTTTATATGTTTTCTCAAAATCATGGACGAACTGCCAGGCAAAATCACGTCTTCTATTTTCACGGATTGTCGTTCGCTCAATCCGGTTTAATAGTTCTTCCTCTCCCGAATTTAAATAACGAATCGCCCATTCCTCCTGGACGAATGTCATGTTAAGATGCTGAAACAGCTGATGTGTACCGACTGCCATTTTCTTCCCCCCAGTTTTACTCTATTCAATGTCATATGTTATCTATCATGAGTATACTATATTACCTTTATCACGAACATATGTTTCTGTTAAATTTTTCAGATTCTCCTGTATTATGGAATAATTAGTCCCTCAGTGGATCTGTAAGAGGGAGACAATGGAAAAACGTTTAGGACTCTCTCCCTTTCATTCCATCATTTACTCCGTTTTAAGTTGAGAGAGCGTAAAGAAATCGTCATGGGTGGTCAGCCACAGAATATTTCCATTTTTCTCAAATACTCGTAAAGCTCCCATTTGTTCTTCCTTTCGTTCTTTCCAGCCGTTTCTCTCAATCTCGTTAAGATAGGCTTCTGGAATGCTCTGTATCTCGTTCGATTTTGTCCACTTATAAGAAGCGTATTTCTCGATTTTAGGATTTTTCGCTTCACCATCCTGCAATCGGGCGTCTTCAGGAACCGGAAAGTCGGCATTGATGGATGAAGGCTTGTAGAAGGACTGTTGACCGCATGCTCCTAAAAGAAAAAATATTAAGACAGCCACATAAAGGTACCGATTCTTCACTATTCCCACTCCTTCAAATTCTTGAGTTGAAATATGCTTTTCGTTATGTAATCATGACAGAAGGCATTTCCTATTACTGTAAATATCCTTATACCTTTTATCATATCATGATATTCTTCTAAAAAAGGAGAGACAAATGGGGATGAAGTTAACTTATTTAGTGACTGTCATCATGACAATCGTATTAGGACTGGCTTCGAGAAGCGGCTCCGACCTTGTGCCGCTATTTGTTGCGCGGCATGCCGGGGATAGCATGCTTTTCAGAATAAGAGACATACGCCCTTATCTTATGATATTTGCAGTTCAAAGCTATAAAAGAAAGGATGCTGCCCGCTTTTTAGGAAAAAGCCACGCAGCATCCTTTTCATATCGTTTTAGGCCGTATTGACTTAGTCATTAATGGCAATAACGAATTCAATTTCAACAGGAGTGTTGCTGGGAAGCTCTGCCACCCCTACTGCCGCACGCGCATGAATGCCTTTTTTGCCTAAAATCCGCTCCAGCAGCTCGGAAGCGGCATCGAGGACATTCGGCTGCCCTGAAAAACCGGGAGCAGACTGAACATATCCTGTTACTTTTAATACTTGTTCAATTCGATCGAGGCTGCCAATTGTTGTTTTTAAGGAGCTAAGCCCCTTTAGTACACACATTTCTGCCAATTCCCGAGCCTGTTCAATCGAAACCTCTGCTCCTACTTTACCTGTATAGGGGACATGTCCCTCTACTCTGGGAACTTGACCGCTAATATAAGCAACTCCATTGTGAATGACTACCGGAACATAGTGATACAGAGGCGCTGTTGCTTCAGGTAACTGTAAATCCAATTCTTGTAAACGCTGTTCAATTGTCTTCAATTTATCGATCCTCCTGTTATCCGTTTGTAATCTATGCTTCGGCCTAGGTGCTGTTGTCGGTAACTTTGATAAAAACTTCACTTTCGATGGGATACCAAATACCAACTTTGATTATTTAATATTCTCACCCTAACCGGTGACTCCTTCTTAAAAGAGTATTTTAAATAAATATTTTTCTGAAAGTCTCATAAAAGTAGAAAAGAAGATTCACTTTCGGGTTTTGATTTTATGAAGCTATCGTAAAATTGTAAATGGAGTTTTAAAAAAATGTAAATTAATAGGGAGTTAAGAGGAGATAGATTGAAATTTATGGAGGGAAATCATGAATAATCAAAACATAAACGAAACAACTGTTGCTATTGATTTAAAACGTTTCAAAGGGATGAAAGTTGAAAAAGTTCTCATCAACATGATTTCTGAGGGTTCAGCGGTTCTTGTTTTATCTGAACAAAGAAACCAGAAATATATTATTAAGATGTATAGTATGGAATGGAATGGAATGAAAAATATAGACGATATGTTCCCACTTATAAAATAGACTCGTTTACTCTTCTATCAAAAGCGGAGAAAGACCGTTTTGATGCGTACCTCGCTCCTAAAACCACATTGCAATCACTATTTTTGCAACAGACAGTTTGATTCAACGATCATATAACTATCAACTGTTCCATTCTACCAAAGGCTTGTTCTAACAAAATCTACTAAGCCGAGTAAGGCGCGAAATATATCAACACCAAAAAGCAAACCGCATCACTCGGTTTGCTTTTTGGCATGTATCCAATTTTTCACTTTCTCTTCTCAAAATAATCGACAATTCCCATGGCACAAACAGTCAAATCCAGCTGAATGGTCTCGGTAAAGTCTCGACTGAGGACCACATTTTGTTCTGTCAAATAGTCATTTACCATCTCAAATAGAGCTGTTGAGATAGCATCCGTTTTTTCTTCAAAAGACGTATTGTTTTGCTCTGCTATAATGCTCTCACCCTTTTTGACGAACAGAGGAAGCCAATATCGCAGTTGCTTGTATACAAGGCCAGGATGTTCGGACATGCCATAATGCCCAAAATAAATCCGCTCAATGTTCAAGTTTTCCATGCGATCAGCAGCTGCAAGCATCGCATGAGGATTGAATTGGTTTGGTGAAGTGGAAGGCAGGTAAAACTCCAAACCTTGTGAAAGCAATTCAGTATAATAGACGCCTACTGTATCTCCAGTGAACATTCCATCACTGTATGGATCATAAATCGAAAAATGGTGATTGGCGTGTCCTGGCGTATCAAGGAAAGTCAAGATACGGTTTGGGCCGATTTGAAGGTTCTCGCCGTCTTCTTTGATAATGAGCCTGTCTTCTGGTATTGGCAAAATTGGATAGAACAGCTCGTCGAACTGCTCGCCGTATACGGCACGAGCCCCTTGAATCAGTCTCGATGGATCCGCGAGATGCCGCTTTCCTTTCGGATGGACAATAATTTGTGCATTTGGACATTTTTCGAGCAATAACCCTGCCCCGCCCGCATGATCAAGATGGATATGGGTGACAATAATATATTTGATCTCTGCCGGGACAATCTCCAAATCTTCTAACCCTTTTAATAAATAAGGAATAGATGGGCTTGCACTAGTTTCAATGAGTGTGAGCTCTTCTTCATGAAGGACGTATGTACCCGTTCGGTTTTCCTTTCCTAAATCACATACATCGATCAAGGAAATGCCGAAACCTAAATCAATTGGTTTCATGATAAAATCCCCCTCTAACTATATATATTTCTTTTATTTTACATTTTTGAAAATGGTAAATCTATCTTCCTGCTCCCATGCTGAATATTTGAATTGAAACTCTTTCCCTTCACTTCCTGCATCCAACTCTAAAAACTTTTTCATCTTCTCGAATGATTATCTATTCATTCCCTTTGTTTATGGAGTTCATAACTTTTATTCATTTCACTTATATAATGAGCTGATGTAAAATTCTATATAAATATATAGAATCTTTTGAACTATTTTATGTTTTAACCTTAAGCGTACTGGGTATTAAGTATTAAAGCAGATGAAATTGCCAGTTCTGATTACGAAAATCATTGATTAGAAATATTAATGAAAGCGCTAACAAAATTTTTACAATATTTACCTATATCTTTTAGTAATGCTCTAATATGAAAAATAATTGGAGGGATCTGTATATGTATTACGTTATGTATAGCCAAACAGAAGAAAGAATTTGTCAAGATATCAACGAGGTAACAGAGCATCTTATCCAAGGCTGGAAGCTATATGGGTACACAGATAGTGAAAAATTAGCCCACTCTTTAATACATGAATGCAAGCATTATTAAGAATGAATGTTGCTTTGATACAAGCATAAAGACAAACTGAAGCAAAATGTCATTCACGTTCAAATCACTCATTAGGCGGCTGCTCCAAACAATCTAGGTATGAATTTTAATTTCTTATCATTTCCTCCATGCATGTGATTGCCATTCACAATATGAATCTGAGTGGCTGCCTGAAACATCTTACATTCTAGCGTCGTATTTTCTGATTTTTAATTGGCTAACCTTGCTCTGCTATAAGATTTATATGCTGCTTTTACATAATAATCAAAACATGTTTCTGACTCCCGCCATGTCAAAATAGTCATATGAACCATTAGCAATCGAAATAATCTCACCTTCTGAACTGAATCATTAAAATTCTACCGACAATTCCTCTCTCTGCGATTAGCATACGGGTTTTTCGTCCACTTACATTTTTCATTCACTCTATTTGCGCCCTCCTCCTTTAAATTCATCATAATCATAATTCAAATCCCAATTTTTTAAACATAGCCAGGGGTTCTATTAAGAATGGTTGGATTTTGTAATATTTTGATAATTTTTGTAGAAAGGCTTTTCATTTTGTTTTCCATTGTTCATAATATGTTTTGTTAGCAATCTTCTTAACTAATATCTATTAAATTATTGCGCAAAAGGAGAGCCAGAAAATGTCAACTTTACGTGAAGAAGCATTAAAGATGCACAAGGAAAATCGAGGAAAGCTTGGGGTTCATTCAAAAGTTCCCGTACGCAATGCAAATGATTTAAGTCTTGCCTATTCTCCAGGTGTAGCGGAGCCATGCTTGGAAATTCATGAAGATGAAAATAAGGCATATGAGTACACCATGAAAGGAAATCTGGTGGCCGTTGTTTCCGATGGAACAGCTGTCCTCGGTCTTGGAAATATCGGTCCGAAAGCAGCCATGCCAGTCATGGAAGGGAAAGCCTTATTATTCAAATCGTTTGCGGATGTCGATGCATTTCCAATTTGCTTGGATACAACCGATCCAGACAAAATCGTAGAAGTCGTTAAATTGCTGGAGCCTACATTTGGCGGAGTGAACTTAGAAGACATTGCAGCACCGCAATGCTTTGAAATCGAAGATCGATTACGAAAAGCTTGCAACATTCCGATTTTCCATGATGATCAGCACGGTACAGCTATTGTAACTGCTGCTGGATTACTCAATGCTCTCAAACTAGTTGATAAAAAAATAGAAGATATTCGCGTTGTGGCAAACGGTGCCGGTGCTGCCGGTGTGGCCATTATCAAGCTGCTTTTGCACATGGGTGTAAAAGATGTGATTTTATGTGATACAAAAGGCATCATCTATGAAGGTCGTCCTGTCGGGATGAATCCATTTAAAGAGGAAATGGCTCGCATGACCAATAAAGAACAAAAACAAGGTACATTGGCAGATGCGCTTAAGGGAGCCGATGTGTTTGTTGGAGTATCAGCTGCAGGTGCCATCACAAAAGAAATGGTGCGCTCCATGAATGATGAGCCGATTATTTTCGCAATGGCCAATCCTGTACCGGAAATCATGCCCCAAGATGCAAAAGAAGCTGGCGCATTGGTAGTCGGAACAGGACGCTCTGATTTCCCGAACCAGGTCAATAACGTATTAGCATTCCCTGGCATTTTCCGTGGTGCTTTGGATGTTCATGCAAAAGAAATTAATGAAGAAATGAAACTGGCAGCTGTCCATGCCATTGCCAAATTAATTTCGGATGAAGACCTTCATGCTGATTATGTAATTCCGCATCCATTCGACCGCAGAGTGGCGGCGCACGTCGCGGCAGCGGTAGCTCAAGCTGCAATGGATACTGGTGTTGCACAAAAGCATGTCGATACAGAACAAGTGAAAGAGCGCTTATTAGCTCTGGCGCAGGAAAATCCATCCGCTTTAGTCTAAACCAATTCTAACCTTTAGTAAGCTGGACTCTCATACGCGATAGATTCATTATTTAGTGCAATAAAATGGAAATGGACGATCCCAATTAGATTATTCCTATTGGGATCGTCTTATAATATACATACAAAAAAGAGATTGCCGCAGCCCCCCTATTCTTAAACTCAAGCTTCCATTCATTGAACAAGGAATATACTTATGTAATGTTTAATAATTATCAGTGAATGAGGTGTGAATAAATGGATAAAGAAAGAGAAGAGTCAAAAATTAAAACAGACTTAAGAGTAGGACGCTCGCTTGGTGACCACGAACACATAGAGCCGTCAAAGAAAGGAATACTAAAAGCTTTAATACCCATTATACTAGTTGGGGTCATAGTGTTAATGTCATTTTTAAAAAATTGAGAACCTATCAGTTATTAATTATTCTAGTTACATATTTAAATAATCAGAAAATTATATATTGTCAGATTATTATATTTAATATATAATAAATGTAACCAGAGTGATGAACCATTCAGTGCAATCTTCAAAGCGATTTAGTTGTTTATCCTACATACATAAAAGAACCGTACGTTTGGAGATGCGTACGGTTCTTTTATGTAACCTTTTGTAGTTTTTAGTTATATTTTGTAGTCCTTACTGTAAAGTAAAATCATATTAAATTTAATTCATCTATTACACATGAGAAGAGGATGAATAATGAAAAACAAATGGATAATTCCATTGATCTTTGTGAGTTTTATTATTATCTCAATAAGCTTTCTTAAGGGAAATGAAAAGCCTAAAGTTGTTGCTGTTTTACAAGAATTAAACACTGATCATTCGAAAATCGTTAAGGCGGGAATAGAAAAAGGATTTGCTGATTTTGATATAGACGGGAAAGTAATGGCACCTAATTTACATGGCCCAACTTCAAAACAAGTTACGATGCTGAAAGATGTTCTCAAGAAAAAACCAGATGTACTAATTGTCACTCCAACTCAATCATCAGCTGTTATTACCGCTTTGAAGGAATATCAAAAAAGAAATATCCCCGTGTTAATATTGAATCAAGACACTCGCTGGACAGACCAAACGACTTCTATCGGGACGGATCATTTGAAATTAGGAAAAATAGCAGGAGAGGTATTATCTTCCACTCTGCAGCCAGGGGATCAAGTGGTCTTTATTTTCGATTCACAAGACCATTCATTTCAGAATGATTGGATTAAAGGAGCGAAAGAGAATCTCGATAATATTGGAGCAAGGATTATTACTAAAGATCAAGCGGATGAAAAATCCGGCAATGAAAAATTAGTAATAAGCAACATTTTGCAGACTTCTCCCAACATTAAAGGGATGTTTGTCACAAATGACAACATAGCTTTAAATGCACTAAAAGTAATAGAAGAAAAAGAATTAAAGATTCCTGTTATCGGGACGTACGAAAACTGGGAAATGCTGAAGGCTGTTGAAGACGAGAAGTTGAGTGTTGCCCTATCCCAGAATCCTTTTGATACGGGATACTTAAGTGTAGAACAAGCATTAAAAACCATTAAGGGAGAACACGTAGAAAAAAGGATTGATAGTGGAGTTGACATCATTACAAAAGATAACGTAAAAGCGAACATCGACTTTTATGCAAAAATAGTATTTAAATGAAGTTTCTGCTGCCAAAAATTGAAGATAAGTGAAGGGCTTTGGATCTACGGTTCTGGCGCGAAAATAAAAGAGAATAAATCGCAAATATTGCTGGCGAAATTGTATTTTATGTTGCAAGTCCATGATTAAAAGGCCGATTTTTAAGCAACTAAAATTTTTGCACCAGAGCCGGTTAACCCCTTTAAAGGATTTTCTAAAAAAGAATAAGAGCATTTGCTAACGATTGAATAAAAACTCTCAAGCAGATTTTAACTTGTTCGAGTTTATTATTAGGGGCTTAAGTGTAACAGGCAGCGCTGTACACATTAAATATTAGGGCCGTACACCCTTTTGTTGATATCCGGATTTTCCCCTTTCTCCACTCTTGTATGTAATGTTTTCTTCCAATTTTCTGCTAAGAGTTTACAAGAAGCCAATTCTGCAGCAGCCTTTAGATCTTTCTTCATTATATGCATAATTTCATTACATCTTGCAATGGTCCATTGTGGATAGGGGCGCTCCGATAATGTTAATGCTTCCCCCATTTTATAAATATCCCCTATGCAAACGTCTTCTTCTAATTGACCGCTTAACGCAAAATTTTCCCCCATCGCTCCAATGGTAAGGTCAGCCAACTTGAGTTCTGTTAGCCATTTTGAATAGTGTTCAATCGGATAAACAAACACCGCGTTTTCTAGACCACCATGATGTTGTAAATCTGCTTGTCCATCCCCTGTTAAATTTGTTTTACTGAGCCAAACAGGACCTTTTACCGGTTCTTTAAAAATTCCGCTCGTCCATTCTCTGTCCATGGGATTATTAGCGTTTTTCTCCCCCATTGTTTTCGATTTTCCAATTAAGATTTTCTCAACAATGCCTTTGCTCATTCTTTGTCCCTCCAGCAACTTTTTATAATAGTGTCTACCATTCATTTTACAAACCTTCGTTTTACCATCCTGCTTATCTATAGTTATTTCCGCTGTTACGTCGGGTAAAAGGACAATCCCCTCTAAGAACCATATGTGACAACTTTTCCGTCATAAAGCTCAATCCTTCTTTCATTATCGGAGTGAGCCAATCTATTTTTTCTCAAGGTAAAATTGGTTTTACCCTTCTTGGCTTATTTGGGTATGGCGTGAATAATACAGTTTAAAAAAGGTAATCGCTGTCTGGGCATTTTTTATGTTAAGTTTTCTGCATAAAGCAGCAAGTGTCAATAGCTTATAAGCCACAGGCTTTTGATCGTTCGTAGCAAGAGTATAATAAATGAGAGTGTTGACAACGGGTTGTGGCAGTTTCATTTCGCTCAATTTACGGAGAAGACTTGAATGAGAACGAAGAGATGGGGTGTATTCCTGAGCTTCTTTCAAAATTTCTTCTGTTGTACATGATTCTAAATATTGTACTAATTTCCTCTCCTTTTCTTCAAGAATGTTAGGATTATCACGCATTTCCTTTTCTCCTTTCTTATCAACTGTTCTCAATCGATACCGTCAATTCTGAATAGAGTCTACTAAAAATATTAGCGGGTTCTTCAGCATTTGTCTCCCCACCTGTCGGTTCTTCCGTGTTCATATCATTATTGGCAGGCTCTTCTGGATTTACTTCTTCACTAACAGGTTCTTCTGGATCCACTTCTCCATCGGCAGGTGTAGCAGGTTCTTCTGGATTCATTTCTCCATTAGTTGGCTCTTCTTCAGGAGTCATATCTTGAACATCATTACAGGCCGCAGCAATCATCAGGGCAAATACAGGAATGGATAATTTCCAAAGGTTTTTAAATATCACTTCTATTCCTCCTCATTATTTTTTAGTTGTATTTAATGAAAGTAGCTTTTCAACTCCCTTCCTTCAAAGATAGAGTCATTATAAACAAGCTATTGTTAAAAAATGTCGATTAAACCAATATTTACCTAACTTTAAATGAACTGTTAACTTCTCTTAATAAAAGAAAAATTTTTTTTATTTTCTTCCCCACGTGTTTGTTGGAGAATCAAGAACGTAAAAAAACCTCTCCTGATACAAAAGAGGTTTACATAGGTACGGATTCTAAGAAATAGAAAATTACTTGGTAAAAATTTATTATTCAGTTTTGTTCTATGTTCTTTTAGTCTTCCATTGGGTCTCTCATTAACCCCATTTACCACAAAAAGGATAATAATGCCATTGTATTACTTTGATAACATAAAACATGTTAGAAGAAATTATAATTTAAATTGATTTTGTACAAATTCATCCATACATTGTAATGCTTTAACGGCAGATACTTCGTGATAATTTTTGGAAAAAGAATCTATAAATCCATGCACTCCAGGAAAACTCTTAATTTTCAAATCTCTATATTCCTTTTTCTTTAATGTTTCAACTAGATTATGTACATCAAATGCTTGTTCTTCAGTTGGGAAAATTAGAAGTGTCGGACATGAAGGCTGAATATCTGCATGATTTCGAATTCGCGATCCATAACAACCTATTACAAAGTCACCCATTTTATTTTCACTGCATAACCACGCAATTGTCGCTCCAACACTAAATCCGACTACTCCAACTCTCTGATATTCTTGCTTCAGCTCAGTTATGGCCTGATTAACTTGTTGTACCCCATACTCAAAACCGATATTTTGAACGAAATTTTCATAAGCAAGTGCTTCTTCAGTATACGTATAAGGGTTTTCTTTATGTAATAAATTCGGACATATTACGTGTATCCCCAGCTTAGATAACCTTTTTTGCATATATTTCATATGTTTATTAACCCCATATATTTCATGAACTAACACAATAGCCACATCTTGCTTCTCCATCCAGCTTCCCTCCTATTAAATTAATTTGTATTTATTTTATCCGCCTATCCCCATAAAAAAAGGCTAATTTTCTTATTCATATGCAGTTTACATAAAGAAAACTTCCATCAGTGGAGGTTTTCTTCCTTCCTCCACTGATGGTTAGATGACTTATTGGGCTTTTACGGGCAGTTATCCCCCACTTATCCTTCCGCGATGACTAAAGAACAAAGACTAAAAGCACGACGTCAATCTCTACGTCTTCGCTAGCACATCCTGTGCGTCGGAAGTGGGGGTCTGTACTGCCTGTTAATTAATACGGAACGAACGTTCTATCTGTACTCAAAAACACCTTAGATTCTGCTAAATTCAAGATTCGCCGAATGCAATATAATTGTCGGTAGGTTTAGCAAAACACCCTCAAGTGCTAGATCATCACGATTATAGACAAAATCAGACAGATTATTGCAGGAATAATCATTACAATAGGTTGTTGAGCCCGAAAAATATGAGCATGTATAGCCCCCATCATGAGAATTATAAATAATACCCCTGATCCCAAAACCAAGTATTGATTCCAGATACCACCGATCATTCCTATTGCTCCAATGACTTCAATCAATCCAATTACAGACATGAACCACAATGGATATTGGTAGTGCCGCCAATGTTCAACCTGAAACGGTATACGGAAAAGTTTTATGAGTCCTCCTACTAAAATAAAAACTGCTAAAATCACTTGCATAATAGTTATCATCTAAGCCTGCTCCTTTGAAAAAATTTGTTTAGAAGCACTTTCATCCATAATTTACTAGATATATATTCCATATTATATTCTATCAAAAAAGATTTTTTAATCTATAAACAGCGGAGTATTTCCGTTTGTCCCTTTAAGGTTAGTTTACCTATGTACGATTTTGTTGATAAAATAAGCATATTATTCAAAAATAAGTGATTGGAGGAAAATTAAATGTTCACTCTTTCTACCCTAAGTGCGTTCGTAGTCATCGTAATTAGCCTATTTCTGATACCAGGTCCAGCCGTTTTTCTTACCGCTACTCGTACAATCCAAAACGGGCGCAAAGCTGGCATTGTGGCTGGTCTTGGAATCGCGACTGGCGATATGATCCATACGTTATTTGCAGCAGCAGGACTTTCTGCTATTTTGATGACGTCTGCGCTTGCTTTTAATTTTGTGAAGTTTGCAGGAGCAGCGTATTTGATATATTTAGGAGTTCGGGCAATTTTAGAAAAGCCTGCAGATCCTCAATTGCCAAAGACTTCTCCAGTGAAGACTTCAAGTACTTATAGTCAAGCGATTTTAGTTGAAGTTCTAAACCCGAAAACAGCTCTTTTCTTTCTGGCATTTTTGCCGCAGTTCGTTCACCCGGAGCAAGGGCAATCCTTTTTTCAATTTTTGATCCTAGGGTTGATCTTTGTGCTGTTAAGTGCCATCTACACAACGTTTATTGCGATGAGTGTACAACTGCTCGGACGATTGGTTAAGCGAATATCCTGGATTGGCCGTTGGAGCGGTAAAATCGTAGGGGCAATCTATATTAGTCTTGGATTAAAAGTCGCGATTCAGAGTCGGTAATACAAGAAGATATGACAACACTCCTACCTACAATCAAGATGACTGGTACTCACCAATAAAACTAGCACTTACTGACCTGACTGTAGAGCAAGCAACATGGAAGCTTGATGATCTAGTTATTTATTTAACCAATACAAAAAAGCACCAATTTACTTTGAGTAATATGGTGCTTTTTAAAAAGAAAATCAACTATTATCAGCAACGAGTGTTGAAATTTGCCACTCTACTCCGAATTTGTCCGTTACTTGTCCATATGATGGGCTCCAGAAAGTTTCTTGAAGTGGCATTACTATTTGACCACCTTCTTGTAGTTTTTCGAATACCTCTTTTGATTTTTCTACATCGTTTAGCCTGATGGCTATGGTCACTTGTGATCCGATTTGGTGTGGTTGACCTGGGAATGTATCAGAAATCATAAGATCAGTATTACCAACTTTTAAATGTGCATGTAAAACACGGTCTTTTGCATCAACAGGAATAGAGAACTCGGGATTTTCAGGCATTTCTCCAAAAGTTTGAATGATTTCAACTTTTGCATCCAATGCATTTTCATAAAATTTAACTGCTTCTTGTCCATTACCATTCAAAACTAAATAAGGGTTAATACCTAAAATCATTAAATACACCTCTTTTTTAATATTTTGTTTAATAGTAGTTAAATAATCATATTTCAACGAACCGAGGAACAAACATCCCTAAATATATTACCATATATTACCTGTTTGTGGAACCACTTTATATTGAAGTAGTGCCACCGTTAGAGTTTAATAAGAGACCTCTTCTCTTTCGGATTTATTCATTTTAAAATCTATATCTAATAAAACTTGAGTGAAAGGAAAGAAGAGCCATAACATGATGGTAACGGTTTGGATGACCAATGGCTTCCAATCTTTATTTTTAAACAGAATGATTACAGTTCGTACTGTGATAACAAAGAAAAAACCAAATACCAATAACCATAGCAAAGGTATAAGAAATGGTGTCAATATTTCAACAATTTCCCATTCGAAAAGTTTATATAAAACAACTAAAATGCTACTTACTAAAGCTAAAAAGAGTAATCGATTATGTTACACCCTTTTCCCTCTTTCCGAATTAAGTTCATTTCTGAGCTTAATTGTACAAATAAAAACTACGGCATGCTCCGTTAGTGCAATAAAAAAGCTTTACTCCTTATTTAAAAATAAAGCGCCCGATTCTGGCATTACTCAGATCATTGAAACGGCTTCAAAAGCCTCTAAATGATTAATTATCGTTAAATCCTAATCGCTTGATAATCCATTGCGTACGCTCTTGATAGGCAGCATCGCAATTCGTAAAAAGATGGTCAGTTTTATACCAAGAAATTTCCTTTGGTGAACTTGCAAAAGAATAGAATGTATCTGCTTGGTGTTTTGGTACAAATTCGTCATCATGAACAAATTGAAATAACAGTGATGCAGGTGTAGCTTTATTTATATAATGAATCGCATCCAATGGTTCCAATTCAGAAATAAATTTATTAAACTTCTCTCTTGATAGTTTGGCACGAATTAATACCGCTAATGGATGCTCACTAGTTTTATGCCACTCAGACACACTAGAGAATCCAGCCATTAAAACGTATGATTTAATACGTTCTTCGATTCCAGCAAGAACTCCTCCCCAAGTAGCACCTAAACTATGTCCAATATAGGCAAGACGATTTAAATCAATATTTTCGAAACTACAAAGAAGGTCAACTCCCCTTTGGATATCGACCACTGTCTGAGTATATTGTTTAATATTAGTGATTGTTTCTATCATAAGATTTAATTTCTGCTCCTCAGATAAACCTTTTGGAGAACGACTTCGCATGGCAGGTGCAGTGATTAAAAGAGAAACTATACCTTTTAAAGCTAAAGCTTCAGCTTCAGATAAAAACGTTGTTCGATTGCCTTGACCTGGATGCATAAAAACAACTGCTGGGAAAGGTCCGCCTGTATCTGGCACGACTAGATATGCAGGTACTTTCCCGCCATACGGACTTAAATAAGACACATCTCTAACCGTATAACCATCCTTTTCAATACACGAAGATTCCTCGAAATCTAAAGACAAAGAACGTTCATAATCAAGCAACTAATATCACTCTCCTTGGACCGTTTAAAAGTTTAAGTATATTTATCTATATTACCACAATTTACCTTTTTTGTTTTATAAAATATTAATATACTTATTTAACTTTACTTCCCCGTTCAATATGCCTTATTCGATTAAATGGACCAAATCAAAAAGGACACCTTCTTATTAAATTAGCTGGTTGAAGAGGAACGCAGTTTTCATCTTCAGTTAAAAAATGAATAAGAAAAAGGCACTACCGCTCTTTCAGTAATGCCCCAGTTGTAATTTACACTTATATTTTTATGAACCAAAGAATAAATCCAGTATATTTGATGCCGTAGAAGATTGCTTATTATAGAACTCGGAATAACCACAGGTCTTACAATAAACAACAATAAACGTATTATGTTGAATGTCAAACATTTTAGATAATCCTGTTCCCGTCATTGCAACTTCCTTTTTCCCTGCATCTTTGCTTCCACATTTTATACAACCTTTTTCAGACATATTTGTTCCCCTCTCCAACAGCCGATGTATTTATACTTTAATACGGAGGGGGCTCGAAAAGGTTTCAGTTGATAATTTTACACCATAGTCTTTCTTGAACTAACTTTAGTAAGAAAAAGCGATCCTTCTGATTGAAGAATCGCTATCCGTTGAAGACGAAAAGGCATTGCTTGTTATTCTAGGTAAACCAATAGCCAGAATAACAACCGCAATGAGAATGCCCCAAAAATGCTTTTTTATATTGGATTTTTCTCCCTTTTTGTTCTTAATTATATGACATCTATTGCATTTGAGTCAGGAACATTTCGCACGAACTAACGCGCTCGATTGCGGAAGATCAACTAATTATATAGATATCCTTTCAGTAAAGTTACACAGCCTCCAATTAACTCAACTTTATCTCCTTTTATCTTTAGTTTTATTTCACCACCGCGCTCTGAATCTTGATATGCTGTAAATTCTTTTTTATTTAAGCGATTAGTCCAATATGAAGCTAATGCGCAGTGTGCAGAACCAGTTACGTAATCTTCATTAATTCCTATTTTTGGAGCAAAATACCTTGATACAAAGTCATACTTATCTGATCCACGACTAGTAATAATTATACCAGGACCCTCTAGTTCTCTAATTGCTTCCAAATTAGGTGTTATGTTATGAACCATATCTTGATTTTCCAGTTCTAAAATGTACCGATCTTCTGCCCAAGCAGCACCTTTTATAGGGAAATCAGTAACACGCTTTAATGTCTCAGTCACTTCTGTTTGAGTTGATTCTTTTATATTAAATCTCAGAATTATTTGCTGTTCTGATAGCTCAGTTCGAAGGAGGCCTGATTGAGTATAAAAATTAATTGTTGACTCTGATGAAGAAAAACCCTCACTCCATAGAATATGGGCAGCTCCTAATGTACCATGCCCACATAAATTAATCTCTTGAGTGGGTGTAAACCATCTAAGCTGATAGTTATTTCCATCTTTTATTGAAATAAAAGTTGTGATAGGTTGATTGAATTCTTTTGCTAAGGATTTCATCCAATCTTCTGATCTGTTCTCTCTCAAGAAAACTATTGCTGCAGGATTTCCCTTAAATTTTTCTTTAGTAAAAGCATTGATAAAATAAAATTCGCTATTCATATGCGCCCCACCCCTAAATTAAATCAGCAACCTTTATTCTCTCTAACATAAAAAACAATCCTTTACTTGTAAAACGCCCTTTAGCTAAATAAAAAGTTAATCTACATTTTTCCTTCTAGAGAACGCTAAATCTGTATTTTATCATTTTAGGCGAGAAGACTCCCACTTCAAATTTTCGTTAGAAAATTAAGTGGTGGGTAGTTCAATGTTTAACGCTTCGTTCATCATATGGTATTTCCTGCTTAGTATCTAAAGGTATTTTCGCACCTTGAGTAATATCTAGTCCTTCATTTCTTCCTTCATCAAGATTAGTTGAAGGTGTATAACCGGGAGAATTTGGCAAGTCTTTTTTATCACTATTTACAATTTTTTTTATAAAGAAAAAAACAGCAAGAAAAACAATGATTACTAAACCTATATTTGCAATAGTTTCCCACATCTGCAATTCTCCTTTCTAAATTAAAAGAAGCCTCACTTCAATTGTCCATTTGTGTATTTATTATCCCCTATCATATAGTTTGAACTGTCCCCTGGCTTAACGTTTGGATCGGTTGGTTTATGAGGGTTATTATTGATTTTCTTATTCCTTAAGTCTATCAATAAAGCAAATGTTACAACCCCAAGAATAAAAACAATAAACCACATCAACAAGGTCACCTCCTCAACTTACATTATATTACATAATTGGAATTGTTTTTACTCCATAAACTAATCTGCTCCGCTAGCGCAATAAAAAATGGAATTGCAGTGCAATCCCATTCTTCAACAAATATCGCCGTTCGTATATAGCTTATTCAGCTCTTTTAACTTTCTTTATAGCTACTTGTATGTATCCCATTAATAAACCAGATGTTTTACAAATCATAGCCCATAAATGAAAAGTCTTGTATGAGAAGCTGATACAAGTTTTAAATTATAAAATTTAAGTGAAATCAATGCACAAACGATGTTTCCCGCATTTTAGACATTTAAAAAGATAGCTTTGAACACTTCCATTGTCTAATATGCCCTTGAATTCTTCTAAAGAAAATTCATAATCCCTTATAATTTGGGATATGTCTCCTTGTAATTCCTGCTCCAAATGTTCAATTTCTTCTCATCCTACATAATCTACAAAAGCACAAAAATCTCCACAATGGCTTAACCAGCGTTCTTGTTGCCAACCCATATATCCTGGGGTTCTATAAATCAGCTCTTTTAGACATTCTTCATTTTCTACTTTTTCACAAGCATCTTCGTCTTGGAATTACCCATCGAATTTTGCAGCTGCCGATCCATCAGCTATACACCAAGGACATATACCTTCTACTTCCTCTTCAGAATAGAATGATCCCCGATATACATAATTCCTTTTCTTTTCACAAACAGGACAATGTGTTTCATCTTCTTCAATAATTCCCAGTTCTAATGCATTGGGATTGTATTTAAACACTGGTAAGTCCATAGCCCTTCAATCCACCTTTTACATATACTTGCTAATATTTTTATTATGTCAAAATCTCCACAGGTACTCAATTTTCCCTTTAAAAATTCCTTGTTCCTTAGTACCGTAAGATATTACACAAAAAACTCCTCTTTTTACCGATCAAGAGGAATTAATATAAGTCAGGATTATCAGTAATTGAAGATTAGTCTCCTGCAAATATGCACTTGAAACACTCTATTATCGCTTAAAGTAACAATTAAATGATCCAGTTCTTGTTTGTAAGGACCATTCAGAACAAATTTCATATTTTCTAAATCAGAAACTAATCCTTTTTAAACCTACAAATCTTGAGATAATCGAATCATATCCCTGCACTGTATACCGTTTTCGAAAATCTCTTCTGGATAGTGCCTAATGAAAAAATCTATATCAACACCAGTAATTCTAAAGCCACATTTTTGGTAAAGGGCTAATTGTCCAATGCTTGAATTTCCAGTTCCTACTTCTATGGTTCTATATCTTCTTAACTTAGCTACTTCAATTGCATTCATTATTAGTTGTTTCCCAAAACCTTTGCCGTTCTGGGCTTCTATAACTGCAATATTCACCAATTCCACTGTTTCAGGCCTTGTCGGCAGTAGTACATAAACCCCAATGATTTGACCATCATTTTCAGCTACAAAACATTCTCCCCTTTGCACATATTCCTCAACGAGGATCCTAGAAGGGTCAGCTAACAACAACAAATCGATTGGAGGCTCTTCACCTATGTTTAGTTTACGAATAACCATATTACTCTCCCTTACATAACTTTATTTTACCATTTCTTGTTCAACTAATGCTGCCCGGATAGCTGAATAAGATTCGCTACTATCACCGTTCTCCTGAAATATGAAAACTTCCCCTTTCTGTAGAAAGACTAACTTCTTCCTTGCCTTTTTTATTATTTTAGGCGAGAAGACTCCCACTTCCATTTTGTGCAGGACGCAGCCCAAAAATAAGTGGGAGATGAATCGCCTTTTTGCGCAGAGAAACACTGCTCTTATGGTATAATATTCCTGTACAGGTTGTTCTTTGAAAATTGAAGATATAAGGTTGTGACAGGAAAAACGTCTGTCATGTAAAATCTTCAATTTAGAGTAAAAAAGATTGGAGCGTCATCAACATTCTTAAGCCATATCTGCTCTTTACCATTTAATCCTTCCTTTATCCAGACATCCCCTTTATATTCCTTATCCTTCTTTCGATACCAAGTAAGATAAGTTCCGACTACTTGAGGATTTTCATCAAGTTCATTCTTTTTGGGGAATGAGATTTGTTTTTGTTCCTCTGTCTTTATATTGATAGCATAAAGTGCTGTAAACATCGTTGGAACAGGGCCTTCCTTCCACTCCTTGTTTTCTTTCGCACGAGCCACAATCACTTTGTCTGGCGAGAACCATTCCAAATCAAGGTCTACAAAACCTTCAGGTGTATATTCCTTTTGTTGCTTAACGATTGGAATGTCGGCAATCGTGGTTTTCTTGTTTTCAACGAAAAATCTTCCTTCTCCCGAAATATAGGCTAGTTGATTAGCTGAAGGAGCCCACTTCATCCAATCTTTATACCACAGCATTTTTCCTACCGCTTGGAATTGTTCTCCTTGTGATGATAAGACACATAATGTGTTACTATCGTTTGACCAGGAAGCTGTAGGAGCGGCTAGAAAACTAACCCATTTTCCATCAGCGCTCCACTTAAAATCATCAGCAGAAATTGCAAACAAATCAGGTTCTTTTGTTTGAATAGTATAAAAAAGCTTCATTTTATCCGCAGCAAGATTTGCATCTACAGGAATTTTGTAAAGAGGCACTGGTCCCCATCCAGTAGGAAGTAAGCAAGAATGTGAGGAGACAATAAATTCTTTCCCATTCGGAAACCATTCAAAATCCCCAGCACCGAGAGCGACGTTCTCAAATCCCTGCGGGCGACCATTCTTTGTTTTCGTAACATTCAATATGCCTCGATCATTGTACGCCAATTGATTTTTGATCGGTGACCATTTAAAGTTAGATGTTTCGACCCTGACATAAGGCTGGTAGCTTTCTTTTTCTTTTGTATCGTAAATGAATAAATCCGATTTTTCACCCTTTTCATCACCATCAATATAACCAATAAAACGACCGTCATATGACCATTTCTGAGAATACACATATCGATCCTTTGTGATTTGTATTTCTCGATCACCCTTTTTGATCCATAGCTGATGGTCACGGATAAATGCAGCAGTGAGTGGGGCTTCCGCTCTGACCATCGTTGAGAAATGAAAACTGATTAAGATTAGAAATAATAAAATCCGAAATCTCAAGAACATCCCTCCTGCTTATAGGCTGTCCTGATATTTAATGAAGATTCTCATCCGGACACTCCTTTTAATTTACAACCTTCTTCAGCTATTCTGCCCCGTTTGTTCAATAAAAAAGGAGGTACCACTTATTAAAGTAGTGCCCCCATTAGTGAAACAAGCATGTAAGTCCTGAGATGAATTGTATGTATTTCATATTGACTACTTATTATTCAATAAATAAGATGAAAATTTTATATTTTTACTGGTTAAATAGATAATTTTTGAAAAATTCGAGTGTACAGCAAGATCACCGCCAAGATAAAAACAGTTCCCCACAGTGTAGAGATGGAGAAATTAAAAACTGCTAAGCTGAACAGAATGGTAATTGCATAATTGATCATTAGCGTTTGTTTATACGTAAAACCCATTTGAAGCAAACGATGATGTAAATGTAACGTATCAGGTGTTGATAGTGACTGCTTATTGACATAATGTCTAATAACAGTAAAAAGCGTATCAACGATTGGAATACCTAAAATAATAATTGGAATATCTGCAGTCATTCCCGTATTTTTAAAACCAGTTAGTGTAAGCACAGCAATCATAAAGCCTAATAATAAGACCCCAGTATCACCCATAAATATTTTAGGAGTGGAAAAGTTACAAATCAGAAATCCTAGTGTAGAGGCAAGGAGCAATACCCCTGTGATGGCAACAAAGGAATTTCCCATTGTAAACGTCATAAGTGAAATAGTTGCCAAGACAATAGATGATACACCTGCTGCTAAGCCGTCTAATACATTAATCAGGCTAACTGTATTGGTGATACCAATAATCCATAATAGTGTGAATGGTATACTCAACAAACCAAATTCAATGGAATGACCTGGAGAGCTATCAATAAAGCTAATCTGGATTCCACCCGCTATGACAATTACGAGAGCAGCAGCAACTTGTCCGACTAATTTCCACTTTACAGGTAACTGGAACTGTTCAACTAATACACCTGTGATTACAATAATCGTTGCTCCAACCATAATTGGTACTGTGTAATAAGAAGATGGACTTACAATAAACATACCTGCCATAAAACTTATAAAAATTGCTAATCCGCCAAGACTTGGAATAATCGCTTGGTGAATTTTATAGTCCCTTTTATCAGTAGTCCCAATAACAATCGCAAACTTCCTTACTATAAAAGTAAGAAGAATTGAACTGGCAAAGCAAATTACTAATGCCACATACAACATTTGGTGTCCCCCTATTTTCATAACACTTTCTTTAACTGTTTTAAACCTGATTTACATCCCTCACCCAAAATCAACACCTATATTTTACCATAAAATCCCCGAAAGCTCTTCAACTAATCTACCCCGTTAGTCTAGAACACTTAATAAACATATCAAAAATGAAAAGAGCAGGACATCATTCTCCTGCTCTACACGTACCTATTCCTTCACTGTATCATAAGAAGCTACGATTAAAGGTGAAAATTTATAAAGCTCCTCAGGCTTATCTATATACACCCGACTTGGCCCTTCTTTCTTAGTTGGTTCTTCGACTATGCTGCTTAGCATTAACTGATTACATATGCTAGGATCAATCCTTAAATTAATATGCTGTTTTCTTGAGTTATAGTTGATCCGGATAAACCATTTCGTTACAACACGATTCATAATCCCAAAATAACGACCTGTATCCTTATATTTTACCTCTGAAACATCTCGGTTTTCTTTAGCTAAATATCTCTAATGATTTCAAAGGACCTTAGCTCTTCCTCTGTCGTAATAATGTTAGTTTCTTTTTCTTCGGCATCATCTTGATCCTCCACGCTATCTTCTAATGGGAATAACGTTTAAGGACGGCATTTCCTCATCCAGAACTGCGTCCTCTCCCTTAGAAAGCCCCTCTGAAATAATACTCAGCATAGTTTGATTAATGGTTTTTTTAACGATTGGACGGAAACGATCTAACACGTTATTCGTAATCCTTGTGTTCGTAAAGTCTTTAATCAAAAACTTTAAGAATTCATCAGATGGGTTACGAAATAGTTCCTTCAATGTTTAATTGATGTATCCCTTATTAAACTAACGCCTCCGTTAGTTTAACAAGAAAAAACGGCTGCCGATAAGACAACCATATCTTGAACCAACATATAGTGAGTAAAACTACTTCAGCTGGGTAGTATATGTTTAGGATGGTGTGCTTTCATCATTAGCATATTCCCCATTAATAAACAAGGAAGTGAATAGATGAATCAGAGTAACGAACGCAATAACTTTGGTGGAAATGTAGAAGCAAGTGGCAACAATCAAGTTGGTAGTAATGCTAATCAAGGTGCGAGTGACTTTGGTGAAGCAGCAGCAGCAGGAACTCTTAATGGAGCCGTTACGGGTGCTATGATAGGTGCTCAATTTGGACTAATTGGTACTGTAATAGGCGGTGTTTCAGGCGGTGCTATTGGTAACAAGATTGTAGAGGGGGCTGAAGTCGATGACAAAACAGCTTCCAAAAATCATGATGAGAGCAATAATAACTCTATAAATAAGTAGCAGGCACTTTACAAAAATGTATTTGTGTTAATCTCATCAAAAAAGGACCGTCAAAAAGACAGTCTTTTTTTCACTAAAGCACCCGATAGTTTAAGGAGAAATATTTAAAGTTGGAGATCTAAATCATTTAAAGTCCCATTCAATATTTATCTGATTTTCTCCGCCAACTCTAAAATAATTCCCTCTGGACCACGAACGTAGCATAACTTATAACTTTCTTCATATTGCTGTATCTCACTAAAGATTTCCATGCCCTTCTCTTTCAATTTTGCAACAATAGCTTCAATATCTTCAACAGCAAAGCAAATATGTCGGATACCCAGCGTATTTGCAAAAGGTTGCTGAATATCTTTTTCATCTGAGGGCGTATAAAATTTGACTAGCTCTATCCATGCCTGACCATCTGGCATCCCCAATCCTACACATGCCGTTTTAACATCATTAAGCCCAACTATTCTGTCCAACTGTTCTCCATCCAATTCCCATTCCGCTTGCACTTCAAGTCCTAAATCAAGAAAAAACGCTTTAGCCTCTGAAAGATCATTTACGTTTATACTCACATGATCTATTCTATTGATCTTCATATCTCATACCTCCTATGTTCCTGTTATTTTCAATACCTGTATTCGTGTAAGGTTTGTTTGAAATTCTAATTCGCTTAAAACAGAAAATATCCTTGTTCAACTAACCTGCCCCGTTGAATAAGAAAAAGAGGTAGCGCAGCTACCTCTTTTGTTAAACTCAAGTCCCCGTTAGCTTAATAAGGGTTACCATAGAAATCGTTAGAGAAAGTTATTCCTTTTTTAGCGTTTCTTTTTATACGTTTCCCGAACCAATGATGTTTCAATCGACGCCTTGCCAAATTAACCCACCAATAAGGTTTCAATCCTTGTTCAACTACCCCATTTGTTCAATAAGAAAAGAGGTGCCGCAGCTACCTCCCTTGTCCAACTCAAGCCCCCGTTCAAGAACTACTATGTTTTTTCTTTCTTCCCCACCAACTTGTAAGAAAATAAGCTATTAATATAGAAAGAGAGAAGGCGATGAACATTCTAAAAAATGATATTCCTAAAGCCGAATCACTTGGTCTTCCTAGATCAAGAGTGAAAAGCGACCACCACTCACCTTCTGTGCCTTGGTTGAGCGACAATAGTAACCATAAACCGAACAAGAAAAAAGTCCATAAACTGCCGATTATAAAGTCAGCAATTTTTTCACTCAAACTCCTCAACCCCTCTCCCACATTATGTAAGTAATTTTAATGGTTCATATAAAAAATCACCAATATTTTTTATTTCAAATAAATAAAATGGAAATTTCCTAACAAATCTTCTTGAACCAACCCCCGTTAGTCGAATAAGAAAAGAGAGGCCTCAGCAACTCCCATTCTTTAACTCTTGCCACCCGTTAGTGAAACAAGAAAAGTTATTATTGTTTCTCTTCATCGCATAGCTCTTGTGCAATCTGCTTTATACGCTCTACTATCACACCTTCTCTTTGTTCTATAGCTAAGAGATGATCAGTTGGTTCTAACTAAATTCTTCATTCATCTCTATTCGGCTTTCTTGCTCTTCTGACGGTATGTCGTAACAATAATCAGGAACAGGACTTCCATAACTCATTGGAAGTTCATTGTGATACTTTCCACAACATCTACATAAATAACCTTCTTGATAATTACTCATTATATATGGATAGGCTACACTGAGTTGGACAGAAAAGATAAGGTCAAGTAGAATACAGGAAATACTACAGGGGAGAATCTACTATGACGAAAAAAGCTCGACGAACATTTACAGCTGAATTTAAGGAACAAATCGTGCAGCTCTATCTTAATGGAAAACCAAGAAAGGACATCATCCGGGAGTATGATTTGACACCCTCGTCATTGGACAAGTGGGTGAATCAAAGCCAGACATCTGGATCGTTCAAAGAAAAAGAGAACCTATCCCCTGAGCAACAGGAATTGAACCGACTTCGCAAAGAAATTAAGCAGCTTCAAATGGAGAACGATATTTTAAAGCAAGCCGCGCTGATACTAGGACGAAAGTAAATGTGATCAGGAACAATCAACATAAATACTCGATATCAGCAATGTGCAAAGTCCTACAACTGCCTAGAAGCACCTACTATTATGAATCTAGGGAAAGAGCAGCCGTAGATGACGTGACCTCAGATGTCATTGATATTTTCCAAGCGAGTCGTCAAAATTATGGAACACGCAAAATCAAAGTTGAATTAAAAAAGCGTGGGCGCATCGTTTCTAGACGAAGAATTGGACGCATTATGCAAGAACAGGGCCTTGTTTCTACTTACACCATAGCTCAATTTAAACCACATGCGAAATCCTGTAACGAATCCGAACAGAAGAACGAACTAAACCGCGAGTTCAACCAAGAAGAAGAGATGACAGCGCTCGTAAGTGATTTAACGTACGTAAGAGTCAAACAAAAATGGCATTACGTATGTGTATTTGTCGATCTCTTTAATCGGGAAATCGTGGGTTACAGCGCAGGTCCGAACAAAGATGCGTTACTCGTCTATCGTGCCTTCGCCTCCATCAAGGGTGATCTCCGTAACATTCAGCTTTTCCATACGGATCGTGGGAATGAGTTTAAAAATAAGCTAATGGACGATGCGTTAGAGACGTTTAACATTCAACGATCATTAAGCATGAAGGGCTGCCCCTATGACAACGCTGTGGCTGAAGCAACGTTTAAAATCATCAAAACAGAGTTTGTGAAAGGTCAACATTTTGAGAGTTTAGAAGAATTAACAAGAGAACTACATGACTATGTCCACTGGTTTAATCACATCCGAATTCATGGGACACTTGGTTATGTAAGTCCAATTAATTATAAACTTGAACACCTTAAAAAATCTGTCTAGTTTAGTGTTGACATACCAATAATCCTCCACGAGAGAAACAGTTTTTTTCTCAATATTAGCCCCAAAACACAATAAAGAGTCAATAAATTTTTCTTCTTCTACTAACCTGCCCCGCCAGTTCAACAACTATTTTTTATTACTAATAGTGTCTTCTCATATATTTGGATGTCATTGATGTTAATATTATTAAGATTTATGGTCTGGTCTAATTCTACATCTCTATCTTCTTCCTCATCACCAGCCCAACAAATGTACAATTCACAATAATCGTCTTTTTTTAGATAACTATCTAAAAGTCTACATAGCGCAAAAAAGCTCTCTTGTGCTTCCATATTACTTCTTGGGTGCCGCATTTTATAATCATCGTTAAACTTTATCCCTATATGTCCATCAGTGAGGATTTCGTAAACTTGTGTAGTTGAAAGGTGTTTTTTCAATTTTGTTTTATTTCATCATTTATAAGCCACTCACCAACTAAGACTTTATCATCACTAATAGGCAGAGTAAAGTTGCAACCAAGATAATCTGATAACTGAAATTGTACTTTTCGGTTTTCAGGAAAAGAATCCAATGTAATATCAACCTCTGATTTTGGAGTAACTTCACCAGATGAAATGGCAAAACCGATATGTCCTCCCTTATCCCCTATAAACCCCTTACCTGTTTGAGAACCATATCCCGTTTTTCCACTCAAATTCCCATTAAAATTGGCAGGTAATGCGATAAAATCTGTGTGCTCTTGGTTATCTCCAATTTGATCATGTAATTCTCCATATTCGGAAGAATTATTTTTTACTTTTATCTCTGTATGTTCCGAACAAGCGAACAATAGGATAACGATAAATAACAAACAATATTTAAACAGCATTTATTCTACATAGCCTATGTTATCGGGTTAACCCCCTAATTTTGGACACATACTACTCTTAGCTCATTATTTCATAGAATTGCTCTTTATTTTAGGTGAGGCAAGAAAATCATCCTGCCTCACACTCTCACTTCTTTAATCGTTAGCTCTTCCGTTTGGTTTCGTTGATAAAATTCATTTGGTGCTAAATCTAAAATACTCGAATGGATTCTTCGATTATTGTAGAAATCCATGTATTCAGCCACCTCATGATACGCATCTGCGTAGGAATGAAAAGCGAACCGTCTCAAACATTCATACTCTAGTAATCGGTGAAACGACTCGATATGGGCATTCATATTTGGTGTTCTCGGCGGAATGCGTTCATGTTCGATGTGGAACGTTTCACAGGCTTTCTGAAATGCCAGAGAAATAAATTGTGGGCCATTATCCGTTCGGATGACTGGCTTTGTTTCTCTTTCAAATTGCTGGCGTTTAAACAAGGCACGCTGCACGAGTTGGCCAGCATCGTATCCGGTACAATGTAAACCAATATGATAGTCAATGATGGAACGGTCATATACATCAATGAGCGACAGAATAAAGAAGAAACGCTCTTCACCTTCGATGTAGCCGTATTTAATATCTGCTTCCCACAGCTGATTCGATTCAGTGATGATCCGGTTCCTTGCTAATTTTCTTGGATAGTGGAACTTCACTTCTCGCTGTGGCTGTAGGATATCGAGCTCCTTACATAACCGGTACACTTTCTTTTTGTTAATCTGTAGCGCATACTCGCTTCGAAGGCGGAGGCACAACTTTCGATAGCCATAGACACCGGCTTCGCCTGAGATGAGTTCCATCAGCCATTCCTGTATTTGTTCATCCGGTATCTTCTTGCCGTTCTTAGTGAGTGAATAGCCGGGAATCGGCCGGCCCTCACTTACTGACTTCTCTTCTTTCTTATGTTGATAATAATACGTAGAAGGAGAAATCTCTAAAATCTTCAGGACTTTGCGGACGGCATACCCTTTCGCAATCCACTCATTCGCTACTTCAAGCGTTTCAGTAAGTGAGGGTTCTTCTTTTTTAGTACGTCACGGAGAATGGCGATTTCTAAATCTTTTTCGCCTAACAGCTTTTTAAGCTGGTCATTCTCATCCTCCAACTGTTTGATCTCTAAGGGAGAAACGATTTCTTGGGCGGAATAATCTAGATTGCCTTGTTCCTGAAAAGCTTTTACCCATTTATTTACGAGATTGGGACTGAGTTCATGACGTCTCGCGACCAAAGCTTTATTGCCAGTTTCAATGGCTTCTTGTACCACCTGTTGTTTAAATTCAGCAGAATGTTTTCGTCTTTGCATCAAAAAATCCCCCTTATTTTGGCTACCTCAAGTATAAAACTACTCTTAGCAGGTGTCCAAATTCATTAGGGGGCTAAATAGCAAGCATTTGGATAGAGAACATTCTTTATTTCTTTATTTCTTTATTTCTTTATTACTTTGTAAAGATACAAACGTCAGATAACGGTATATTGTAAAATCCTTATTATACAGATAGGTAAGGGTTTGAAGTTATCGCTCCCTTTTCCCCCTGTTCACACCGTACATGAGACTTTCACCTCATACGGCGTTCCAACTAATCCAATTCAATTTAATCATCAACACTTTATGTGTCTCAACTCTTTCGTTTCAATAAGTCGGTGCCTCCCGTGGGAGGTAAACCTCTTTTAGTCTTACGAGAACCTTATTAACCGATAAAGACTTGCCTTACATGATTAACTGATTCTTCATTAGTCTAGTGGCTATCCCTCCATGTGGATTAGACATTTCATTGGTACTGTGCCACCACTTTCACTGATATGAAGAAAAGTTATACAATCGCTATTCTCACGACTATTTTCCTTTCCAACGCTTCACCGAGAGTAAGCTCTCCACGTTATCAGCTTACAACGTTGAGTTACATCTATTATGGAACAAACTTAGGTGCTTCCTATGAGCCTGTTAGCCTTGCATGTGCCTGTAACACAAGATAGATTTTCATATTCTTCATTCTTACTCATCCACAGCTAACCCTACATTTAGTAGTAAATACATTTCTATATCATGCGCGTCTAGACCCGTAATAACGATAGGTAACCTACTAAGTGTAAAACTCTTGCGAGTTCCATTCTCTTTTCAGTTTTCCCTCGTCCCACACCGTGCGTGAGACTTTCATCTCACACGGCGCTCCCTCGAAAATTATGTTTTCTTTATCATTCAATCATGATTTTTCCTCTGGACCTTATGATTTTCCTATTTTGTATTTAGAACAACGTTAGTTGTTCATATCTAACTTCATTGAAACTATCTAGATTATTTTCTTTTTTCATCGATACAATTGTTCCCCACTAGCACCCTTAATTTATCCAGATTTTTAATGGTTTTTTTATTCAGATTTAGTCTTTTCAGGAGAGCCTTTATTGTAGCTGTTTTTGTTGCGTGTATCAGCTTGTGAACGTCTGATTTGATTAACGTTAGGTTTTGGTAGCTGTCATCACGTGTTATATGCCACGGTATTTTATGATGACAGTGCATGTCTAATAGATCTAACTGCTCGCCAGTAACCGAACATTTTCCGTTCTGAGCCACATAAAGTGACAAGCGATTGTCGTTGTATTCTAACGTCGCTCTACCTGTTAATATAGGGTGCTCTCGCAACCATTTAAGTTCTGTTTCGGATACGTTTGTTAGATTCGTATGAATTAACTTTCGTCCTTCTTCAGCGTACTTATTAATGGCATTACGTTTCATCATTGGATTTTTATTTCTAACATCAGAGAGATGAAGTATTGGCCTTTTCATGAGGTATCGAATGTATTTGTTCCCTCGTTTAGTATATTTCGCTATCCCTTTGTCTTTGCCCCTATATTCCCCATATCTGGTAAAACCATTTGTATTCTTGTCGTTCGGCTTGCTTTTTGGAAATCGGTTGTACATTTGTTTCTGTAGGTCGTAACCTGCTCTTTTCAAGTCTAGGTTCACATGCGTAGCGATTTCATAATAATTGTGTATCCCAATTATCATGCTGTTATACTTTGCGATTTCCTTAATGCAGTTTGAGGTGTTGGGGGTTTTTTGTATCTTTTTAATTTGCTCAGCTAGTTTCCCTTTCGCTGTTTTTATTGCTTTTTGGGACATGTGTGTTTCCGCCACGTACTTTGTTGCACCTGTTTTCGTTTTACCTTTTTTAGCTGCTTTAAGCGTGAACCCTAAGAATTCACTCTTTTGCTTCTTTAAGTTTGTCACCTTTGATTTCTCTTTTGAGATTGGCAACTTCAGGCGCTCTTCTAGCCACATTTGCACAGCTTTAAATATTTTCATTGCGTTGCTTCGTGTGGCTGTGAAGATTTTGAAATCATCTACGTAACGTACAATGTACATTGGCTTCAACTTTGTTTTCTTCAAGGCTCTGTTGTCTCTACCTGTTCTACCTTCTTTATTTTTATATTTGAAGCTATGTCGGGTTTTCGCTGTTTCCCATTGGTCACTTATCCACCAGTCAAACTCATTTAGGTTGACGTTAGCTAATAAGGGACTGAGTATCCCCCCTTGAGGGGTTCCTTTTGTCGGGTTGACGATTGTCCCATCTTCCAACTGTATAGGTGCCTTTAATATCTTTCGTAGTATAACAAGTAGCTGTTTGTCTTGTATCCCGAGCGTCCATAATTGACGCATCAGTTTCACATGATTTACCTCATCGAAGAAGCCTTTAATGTCTACATCAACCACGTACATTAGATTTGTTTGGTTTATCTTGAAGTTTGCATCTGCGATAGCGTGTTCTGCACTTCTGTTTGGTCTAGAACCGTAGCTTCTAGTGTTAAATTTAGCTTCACAGATTGGTTCCAAGACTTGCAATATACATTGTTGGATGAGTCTATCCCAAAGCGATGGTATTCCGAGCGGTCTCGTTTTTCCATTTGATTTTGGAATTTCCTTTCTGCGAACTTTGCTAGGTTGGTAGTTATTAAATCGATTTTCTATTTTCTTTAAAAATTGGTCTTGGGACATCCGTTCAATCGTCTCAATAGTTATTCTATCCACCGAAGGTGTATAACTCCCTTTGTTTCGCTTAATATTTCTGTAAGCAAGAAGGATGTTATCCTTTGACGTTATAGTCCTCATGAGATGTTTGAACTTTTTCCCTTCATTAGACTTTTTGTACAATTCATCAAACACTACCTGCATACCATAGTATTCTGCATGTCTGTTTTTATTGTCCTTGAGTATCCTGTCCTCAGATTTATCATTCATGGTCTATCACCTTCCTATATGAGAATTTAGGTGACCTTTTGAGTCTCACCAGAATCCATGCGAGGACTGAATGATAGATATTCCTTCCATAATTTTCGACTTGTGGCTGTTCCTCCTTCTCTCATTACAAAAGCTGTCATCAGTTGTGCCACTGCTTTCATCGGTCATTAAAAACAGTTCCCTCGTTTACACGTTTCCTGTTTAACTAGAGGTGCCCCTCGCTCTAACGAGCAACGTTGACCGCTTCCGACGTTCCTTTTCGATTATCATTGTTAAAACTTAGGTGTCTCCTTTTCCCCGTGTCTAGCTCCGCAGCCTGTAACTGCGTTAGGATTTACTCTCCGAACGAAAATTTCAACCCTTTAGGCCTAGTCACAGGGTTCTTGCTCTAGTCCGTCACATCACTTACATAAACTGTAAATAAACTTGTTGTTTCGGATCAAAATGTGTGTACCAAAAACGGTAACAATCTGTAAGTATGGGACTTTGTTTATGGGAATGAGTTTTGGACCTACAAAACGATCAAATAAGATAATTTTTCGACCTAGTATGCAAAAGTTCCATAAACGTACGTTTTTAGTAACAGATGTAGTCATTGAAATGAGCATATTCAGATAATGAATATCTATTTTATGTAAAACTTATGACGGACTACAGCAGCAACCCTGTGATTAAGCCCTTTAGACAAGCGATATTTTCACGCTCGATTCATTTCTAAACCGTACTTCTGTCGAGGGTTACCTTCAGGGATTCGTCAGTCGTTGGAACGACATTCTCACCATATTTAAACGGCAGAGAGTATTCACTACAATCCCATTGGGTTTATTACTCCCTTTGGCTTTCGGTTACCTTTACGGCACTTCGGTAGTTTCAACCTTCATTACCCAGCTATGGTTGCCCTAGCCGACTGCAATCGACTGGAGGTTAGGGTATCTTACTGGAGAAGCTTCAAGGCGTTACCCTATCTTTTCATTCTCTCATCGAAAAAGTTGTTCTCTTTGTAACTATTATTTGAGTTACTCAGAGCCGTTCTCTCCCCATAAAGTTATTAGCTTTACTTTTGAGAACAACGTCTCGCACCATTCAGAAGTTCGTCAGCAATACAGTATCTTATTGTATTTACATTGCATTCTCACCATATCTGTTCAACCCAAGCACCATGATTTACACCACCCCATCGGGTAGGCTTTCGTCAGCCAGACTGTTACGGTAAATTCTCATGCCTATTAGTCGAGCTTATAACACGCCTTTCCTTACTGATTAGCGTGCTATTCGACGCAGGGGAAGCCTTTCAGAGCGTTACCTCCTCATTCGACTCCTCGACATAACCCTTCAGTTTTAGAAATCTAAAACTGCCTGACCTTTACCGAAAATGTGTGACCACATTTCATTTGAGCCAGGAACATTTCGCACGAAGAATCGCACCCGTTAGCTAATAAAATCTCTCTCCACCAGAGGATTCTTTTGAACAACCATACAATAATTCATAGGTTGTCTCATATATATGATTTATGAATCTTCCTAAAGGACTGATAGGATGAAAAAATACCTGATATTTCTTATTTTGTTTGCTTTCTTTTTTCCATTAGCTCATAAAATTGCTTTAACTATCTTTATAGCCATATCTGCTGAAGACCCGTTCATTTTAGTGCCCTATTACCACGAACACGGATTATTAAGTATCAAAAATTTAATCATCTCAAGCGTAGCAGGGATAACTACCTTTTTCTTTACTAATGCTTTTTTTAGATGGGAAACAAAAAGCAGAAGGGATTAGCTTTATTAATGATCAATATGTCATCTTTAACAAATCTGCCCGTTTGTTCAACAACTATTTTTTTATTATCAATAGTGTCTTCTCATATATTTGGATGTCATTGATGTTAATATTATTAAGATTTATGGTCTGGTCTAATTCTACATTTCTATCTTCTTCCTCATCACCAGCCCAACAAATGTATAATTCACAATAATCGCCTTCTTTAAGATAACTATCTAAAAGTCTACATAGCGCAAGAAAGCTCTCTTGTGCTTCCATATTACTTCTTGGGTGCCGCATTTTATAATCATCGTTAAACTTTATCCCTATATGTCCATCAGTGAGGATTTCGTAAACTTGTGTAGTTGAAAGGTGTTTTTTCAATGTTTGTTTTATTTCATCATTTATAAGCCACTCACCAACTAAGACTTTATCATTACTATCATCATCACTAATAGGCAGAGTAAAGTTGCAACCAAGATAATTGACTATACTCATTTTCACATACACCTTTCTTTAACTCTTGATTTTTGGCTCTGTAGAATAGCAAAGTTAATATTTTACGAGGAGAAAAAGGACCAAAAACAGCCCTTTTGTTTGTTATCATCCCCAACTCACTCCCTCGTTAGCTGAAGATCATCGCTTATTTACCAATCAAAAACAGATTTTCTCCTTCATACAATTGATACTGTTCAAAAACTGTTGAATCAGCAAATAAGTCTAAATACAATTCTTTATTAAATTCAATTATCAAATCTTCCGTTGGATCAAAATGATAAACATTTGTAATTGGAGTCCTTAATAAATGCTTTTTTAAAATGGAAAGAAAATCGTTTCCTGGTTGTTCCGTAGAACCTACTAAAATACCGTTCCTATTTCTTAATCTCCAAGGGCATTCCACATTTAAGTTACCATTCTCAAATTTAATGTTTATTAACTCTACTCCAATTGGAATCACATCAGTAACCTTTTGACCCAAAAAAATTGAAAAATCAACATTGCTAAACTTAATTGAAATATCCATCCATTTTTTCACCTAATTTCACATAAACTTCACTGTATTATTGGTTCCATTATGGCTGATTTCCGTCTTTAGCTACTGACTGTCGCTGTACCCTTGTTTTATTAAACTCCAGGCACTGTTAACTAAATAAAACTTATACTTCTTCCTGATATACACTTAAACGAGTTGGCTTCCTTTTCATTGGTACTTTGAACTCTTCAATATTTTCAATTTCTATGAAAAAATCCTCTACATCACCATCGTTTTCAAAATACCACTGTGAAGTTTCCAGTTCTCTCAGATCATCTGTAGGTTCAAAGACAAATTCACAGTGTAGTTGCTCCATATGAGAATACTCTTCATCGTCATAGCTGGTAAATTGCCTAACAAAATCGAAATAAAACAGTTCTTCACCTGTAAAGTCAGATACTCCACATTGAAAGAGAAGGGCAATTTCCTCTTCGCCCTCTACGTGTTCTCTTCCAAACGATTTAAACGCTTCCCAGACCTTTGTTATATCACTGGAGTTTTCCCCAATTTTATTTTTAAGATAATTTTCTGCATCCCGTAATTTAATCATTATCTTAACTCCTTTTTTCTAAATAATCATTCTACTTGTTAATTCGATAAGAAAAGTATCGTTCCTTTTCTTATCTCACTAATCGGTCCCGTTTGTTAGACAAGAACAAAGGGATTGCCGCAACAATCCCTATTCTTAAATCTAAGTCATCTGTTAGTTCAATAAGATTTTTATCTTCTCTCTTAATTTTTCAACTTTCTCAGTCATTAGTACCGGGTATTCTATTGAGGCTTTTTCTTTTATATCCATTTTTTCAAACACTTTATAATTGTTCAATGTATTCCAAAAGCGCTCTGCTCCATCTAAAATTGCTTCAAAGAATTCCTTCTTAGGCAGGACAGCTTTAGCATAAACCTCAATAGGTTTCCATTCATCTGTGATAGAGAACTCGAATAAGTGGTTGTCTAATGATTTTATTCTCATAACAATTGGCTCGATACCGTACATAACATTAACCTTTTCCTGGTTTAAATAACTCTCAACCAGAGCCATATAACTCTGTTCCCATAAATCTAGACCACTTGGACCATCAATTCCAACCACAATTTCATTCTTGTACTTAATTGTAATAAGCATTTGAATATGCTTAGGCGTGAAATTACTGTGCTCAATATACTCTCTGAATTTCGAAGAATCATCCAAAGATATGTATTTTCCTTCAGGTTTTTTTTTATAATAAGGGTCAGTATAGTCATAACAATGTAACTCTAAGAACGTTCTTATTTCAAATATAAATAAACCTCTTTAAGAATTATCAACTGTATATTTTAATTTAGTAGCTTATTAAACTAAACTCCTCGTTTGTTTAATTAAGAAAAACAATCCTTCTTGTTGAAAAATCGCACTTGTTAGTTCAGTAACCTTTTTAGTCAATATTCTCAAAATCATAGTCATCAAGCTGAGTTTTATAATATTCATCACAGCCATTTTCAGAATGAAAGCCCTCGCTCCAACGAGAAGCAAGGGCCGTTCTTTTTCGTTTGTCGTTCAATTTCTAATTATTGATATACCGCTCAAATACATCTCCAAAATCTTTTACACTATATTTCTTTCGTGTCTCCATGAGCCAGGAGAACGCCGATTCATTCAACTTATTGAATTGCTCGGCGAAATTGCTCTCGCTGCTTGCCACCCGGCTTAATGTAGTGGAAGCTAAATCCAGGCTTTGCTTCGCATATGCTAAAGAAATCTCATTTTCATGCGAAATTTCCGCAATGGCCAGCAATGCTTTATATAAATCTTTTAACTCTTCAATATGTTTTTTATGTACATCAATCGAGTACGGGACAGATCCCATCGTGAATTTAATTTCCACGTCCAAATCTTTTGTTAATTATCTGTTTATCATTGTAACTATAGTAAACAGTTATTACAAATCACTAATAGTAAAAGGATTAAATAGTATACAGATATTCCATCTGTATACTTTACACACTTCCCAGTATTTGTTAATATAAAAATAACAAATTTACCAGTATATTACATTTTGTTAGTTTGGAAACAGACCCTTTATCACTGATAATTTAACAACAACAACAACACAAAAAAATGTTGTTGTTGTTGATCTACACCCAAATTAAATGTCACGAATAATAAAAAGGGAATTTGGATTTTCCTCAAAATATACAACTATTCTAAGGCTTCTCTATTCCCCTTTCGTTTCAATAAACTGTATTAATACCTTGAAAGGAAGAGTTCGAATGGATGAAAAAATGCTCACAGTTAATGAAGCAGCAAAGGTACTGGGAAAAAGTACAGAAACCGTCAAAAGATATATACGTGATGGCAAATTGGAGGCTTCCAAAAGAACTGACAGAGAAGGTTATCGCATTTCGCAAGCAGCCTTAAATAAATTAGCCACCCGCCTAGTGAAATCCAACAGAACAGTACCCTCCCCTTCCACGTTTAACAAACAAATTGCTGGGGAGTCAAATGAACCGGAAATAAAATATTATGTTACAGAATGTGTGATTTTAGCTTACCAAGCCGTTACACTCTCCCCTCCCACTGAAGAAATCATCGGTTTATTATCTTATGTGGGGATTAAGAGAGCTTTGGAGATTCTTCTCGTAATTCAGCAATCTCCAAATAAAGTAAAAAATCACGCTGCATTTATTAGAAAAGCAATTTCAGAAGGCTGGGCACCGGAAACTATTCCTATTCGAAACCAAAGAAAAGTAGTAAGAAACAAGATTGACCAACAAGATCAAAACAAATCAGCGGCTACTTATACAGGAGAATTGATTCTGTACAATTTTCTCGAAGAAAACAATTAAAAGTAAGGATTGGGATAAAAATGAGCAAGAAAAAGAACATAGAAAATTATGGTTTATTGGTGGAACAAGCAATAAAAAAAGCCCCTTCCCTAGAAGGTGGCGAAACACTTCAATATTACATCACAGAGGATGCCATTCCTATGTATGAAGTCAATAGATGGTTAGAGAAACAAAGTTTTAACAGTTACAAAACTGGAGAAGCATACGCCTACAAACTTGTAAAGTTCCTAAGATTTTTAAAGGGGAAATATCAAATGCATTATAGGGATGTGACAAAAAAACTCATTATAGAGGATTATGTAAAGTATTTGTTGTATGGCGATGAGGTTATGGTGAAAATGGATGGACAAAGCTCTCTTTCCGCGGTTAAGCAACATATTAGTGTGGTAAAAGGTTTTTATGAATGGTTAGAAGAAGAGCAAATAATCGAAGATAACCCTATTAAATATGGTTCTAAAACAAACAAAAAAACAGGGCGTAAACACTTAAAGAAGAAATTCCTTTATGGTCAAATATTCAATTTTGATGTGGATGTTAACAATGTTACCGGTAAGCTCAAATATCAAGAAAAACGAAATCATTTGAAATGGTATAAAGATAATGAAATCGAAAAGATAATTGAAGCTTTACCTACTAGAAGAGATAAATTGGTTTTCAAAATTTTGGTGGAAACCGGATCTAGAATTGGAGAGGTTCTTGGGCTTCATCTGGACCACTTTGACCATCATACCGGAACCTTACAAATTAGAAAAAATTCAAATATTGAAAACGAAGCAAGTGCCAAAACAGGTGAACGTGATACGTATATAAGCTCTCTGTTGACCGATGAGCTTTTGGATTATATAAGAGCAGATAGGTTCGAAGCGGATATTAATTTCTCTAATTTCCTTTTTTTAAACCACAAAGGTCCGACTAAAGGAAAAGCTTTAGAACAGAAAAACTATCTTAAAATCCTAAAAAAAGCGGCTGAAAAAGCTGATTTCGATCCTAAAGAAATTATTACTCACGCCGGCAGAAGTACTCACGCTCAATACTTATTAGATGAGTTATATGATGGGAAGGTAACTGAAGGCTACATCCTTCAGCAAATGGGGTGGGCAAACATTTCAACGATGAAGCCCTATATTCGTGCTCACAATGAAAAAGGCAGAGCAAAAGTGGCTAAACAAATTGTAGAAAAACGAATTAAATTACCACCCGTTAAAAAGGATGGCGAAGATTAATGCTATTTGAAATCAATATCTTAGAAAGTAATAAAAATAGTAGAAAAATAAGCATAAACGGTCATGAATTTTCAGTCCAATTTTCTACTACAATGATTGAACAAGAGTTACCGGGAATACTTGACGATATTGGGACTTACTTAGTCACCAAAAACATCTCAGGTCTTTTCTCTATTTTTAATAAATACAAACTACTTAACCTCTTCTTTTTCCGTTGTATGGAAATGCTTTATCAGAAGGAATTTGAAGAATATCTATTATATATTTGCGATTACTTTGTGGAAGAGTTAAATCAATCGGTGTTTAGCCATAAAGCACTTATTCAATTTTTAATGACCAACGACACGGAATCGGCTTTTAAGTACAAAGCAATCAGAAGAGAATATCTCACGGTTACAAGCACTCCGCAAATTGTTATTGAAAAGTACTTTAACAATAAGTTTGAGGAATTTATATCTGCTTGTAAAGTGAATGATTTACAACTTGTTCGTAAGGTCTCCCCCTGCCTTGGAGACCAAAGCTTAATAAACAGAATTTACGAAAATGAGGATTGCGTAAAAATCTTTGAATCCTTTGTAAAAAAAGTTGGAGAAAGTTTAATTGAAGATGGACAAGCCCTTTCTGCTACTGAAATCACAAGATATATTTTTTCGGGAGATACAACTAAGAAAGGAAATGGTAACAGATTTAATAAACTTCATCGTTTAGAAATTTTTCGTGGAGTAGCTTTAGAAGTATATACGGCAATCGCAAACAAGGATAACTCTTATAAATTTTCCGATGATGTTTGGATTCTTAGAGAAAAAAATGAGCAAGGCTTTCACACTTACACCTTTGATTTCTCTGATCTTCCTGAACCTAATAAAACATATTTAAAATCATACATTAATGAAATACTGCAGAAGACACCAGAGAGCATCGGGGTTGCTCAGAGCCGTCATCGCTCTATTAAACATGTCCTTTTGCATTTTGAAGAATTACCGTATAAAAATGTGAAATCCGTGTTGCAAATGAATTATCAACATATTTCTCATTTATTTACTTACTTCCAACAAATCCAGCAAGACGGAAAAAGAAAGTATGCCCTTCCTACTATTTATGGCTTTTTTACTTATATGAGACCATTTGTTGATTGGCTGCTAGAAGAAAAGCAACTAAATCGGGACAATCCATTTAAAAGATTAGTAATCAAGAATATAAAATCATTTAGCGAGAGTATCGAATATATACCTGAAACAGTAGTGGAACAATTGGAGAATGTCTTACATGAGCTGCCTCAAATGCTTCAAAACGCTTGGACAATTATGATGAACACCGGTATGCGCTTCTCTGATATCCCGCTGTTGGATGAGAATTGTATAAAATATGATAAAGAAATTCAATCATATATTCTTACCTATTTGAATGTTAAATCCGAGAAAAAGCGAATACAAGGCGGACAGTCGCGAGACCATAAAATTCCCGTTTCAGAGGCTGTTGTATTTGCTGTAGAAAGTCAAAAAGAATTAACGGCTGACTTAAGATTGTTAGCAGGAACTATGAAAATCTTTATTACTCACAACGGTTTAGCAGTGATTCCGTTGGAAGGTAGAAGCTTAGCAAGACCAATAAATAGGTTAATAAAAAAACATAATATTCGGGATGCCAATGGCGAAGTTTATCATTACACCAACCATCAATGCCGTAAAACCCTAATCGCTGAATTATTTTCCAGAGAATTGACTTTGAGACAAGTAGCTGATTTCATTGGTCAACACGAACAGACAACAGCAAGAAGTTATAGAGATGTACAAAAGAAAAAAATAGCTCAATTAGACAACGAAATGTTCGAGCAGCTATTCGAAGAGATCATTGATGAAGAAGTGAAAGACCAGTACACAGAAGAAGAAAAAAAAGCTCTTTATAAGGAAATTAAACTTGGTGCACGGGAGACCCCAGAAGGACACGGAACTTGTGTAAAACACGTGTCGTTCGGCCCCTGCCATAAAAAGAAGTGTGTGGGTTGTAAAATGCTCGTAACGGGACCGCAAAAACTGCCAAAATGGTATCGTCTCTATAAAGAGCAACAACGATATGTAGAAGATCTAGTTACAGAATTAAAACAAGCTGATGTGGAGAATTACGAGGAACACCGTTCATATCAACAAGAAATTCACTTGCTCAATGTATATAAAGAGACGATTGAGAAAGTAGAAAAATTTGCAAAGGAAAGGAAGATTCCTATTGAGCAATATAAGGAATCAGTCACAACTGATTAACGATATCCCTGATATCGAAACATTTAAGCAACAACTGAAATTAAAAGTACACCAGTACGGAGACTTCAAATTTGAGGATGACGAGTGGTACTATAATAAAATGCACAAAACATCCGAGTTGCCAAATGTTTATACAATATCATTTTCTGATATTGTCCCAGAGTACAAGAATGAAGTGAAATACTACGTTTTGATGAAAGAAGACAATGTTAAAACACTTAAACGTAAGGTGTCCCTTATCGGTGTCTTCCTTCATTTTTTTAAGGCTCAATTTCCTGATTTAAAGTTAGTGAATATTAATCGAAAAATTATAGACTATTATGAAAACTCCTTAAGAGAATCGGATAAATCAGAAAATGTGAAAAGCAGGTCTTATACGGCGTTGCAGGATTTCTTTTTAATGATGAGTGATTTTCCTGAATTTCCAACAATCGTTCCTATAAAGAGTAAGAGTCCTTTTCGTGTCACCTCTGAAAAAAATCCGGAAAAATATATCCCTACTGAAGTTGTTAAGCAGTTTGATAAGATAATGTTCGACGAAAACAATGGAATCCCCTCTGTTTTTAGGCTTACCTACTGGTTACAGCGTTCTTTTCCTAATAGAATTTCGGAAGTTACTTCTTTACCGATAGGTTGTCTTAAAAGCCTTTACGATATGTATGTAATCAATGTCCCAACTACAAAACAAAATGGCGGGTATTTGATTGAAGAAATAAAGACCATTCCGGTTTTGAACAGTGGTCACGGTAAATATATCGTTGATTTAATTAAAAAAGTCAAAAAGCAAACGAAAGAATTACTAAATGTGGTCCCGGTTGATAAAATAAATAAAAATTTCTTATTATTATCATCGACTTTTGAACTTCATATTAAAGAAGGAAGACTGCTCTCTTATAATCACTTTGAATCATATTCGAAGCTTTCGGAATTACGTGAAACTTTTCCAAAGGCAACGTATACGGAATTAGCCGAAAAGATGGCCCAAGCAGGATATTTTAGAGCAGGAAGCCAACAGAATATTTCAAGAAAATTAAGAGACGGCTTAACTGATAAACATAATAAACTGCTTCCATTCGACTCTGCAAGATTTAACAATATTATGAACCGAATAGCAGTACTATGCAACATTACTTATGAAGGAAATATCTATAAAATTACGAGTCATCAATTTAGACATAATGCCTCTACGGATAGATTATATGTTGGTGGCTACACTGTGGATCAATTGATGGTGTTGAGAAATGATAAGGGAACAACAATGCCAATGCAATATATCCATCAACAAAAAGAAATGCACAAGAAGATGTGGGTGGAGTCTACAGGTTTAACAAGTCCTAATGAAGCACCTGTGGAGTTTAAAGGTCGAATCATAAATCTTGATGACAAAAAAATAATGGATACACTTTCTAGAGACCCTAGAATGTATTTAACCTGGGAAACGAATAGTAAAAAAGGTGTTGGTTTGTGCAGTATGATTTCGGGCTGCAATCCAAAGGGTACTGCCATTCACTTTGAGTGTTACGAATGTGATTGGTTTGTTCCCAAGGCTGAATATTATGAAGACTACCAAAAAGAACTCGTATATTGGGAGAACTTGATGAAATCTACAGCTGGTCAACCTAAACGCGCTGCCACTTACGAAAATTCCATCCGAAATGTTAACTGTTTAGAACGTATAGTCAAAATTTGTGAGAACGGTATTGAAAAATACAAAAAAGAAATAGAGCAAAAATTGGAACAGGAGAGTTGGTCTAGTTGAGCAGATATAATGAAGGGATAAAAGAACATCAAAATAAGAGACGACAGGAAACGCTTGATAAGCTGCAAACTGCCCTTGACACTATAGAGTCTATAGAAGGAGCTACTGCAATTATAACAGCGCATAAGATTTTAAAGTATACAGATTTATCGCGCCCTACTCTTTACAAAGAACACGTATTGAAAATCTGGAACCCCGAATTATGGGAAGAACGATACGCAAAAAAAAGTAGAGCTGAAAAAAAACTAGAAGTAAAATATTCAAAAGAAATTAATGATCTGATGAAACAAATTGAAGACTTGAACAAACAATTGCTCAAAGCTCATAGAATGAATGAAAAGTTAAAAAATGACCTTGAAAAGGAAAAGAAACGAAGAGAAGTAAAGGAAATGGAATTAGAAGAGGCGATACTCAAACATAAAAGGTTGTTGGCAGAATGTCAAACATTACAGACATTATTAGACGCAAAGTCTTGAAAGCAACTGGAGGTTTTTTCTCTTGTTGCTTTCATTTTTTAACTCGTAATAATTTATGTAGTTCCTATTCAATTACTGTCATTCTTTAATTGATCAACGGGCTTTTTTCTTTTAGTTTTCTACGATGTATCTCTCCCATCCTTTGACTCGAATTTCGTCCTCCGTCGGATCTTGAATTTGTATATCTGTATCAAATATTGTTGTAGCCTTATTTGTATATTTAACTTCAGTAGGGTGTTCCCATCTAGACTCACATTCATCACAGCAAACAAAAAACTCATTTGTTTCTTTATCCTTGAAGATTTGTACCCAGCCTTGGCTGCAAATTGGGCACCAGGCTACTTTATTTTTATAATAATTCAATTTATAATCACTCTTTCTTCCTTCCATAGCTTGGTTTTAATTTTTTTGGATTTAATTTAGAACCACGAAATAATTTATTTAAAAAGGCATCGAAATTAGGAGCAATTTCAACGCTTTTCCATTCTCTATCTTTTGCCGAAGAATAATCCTTATAAAAATAAACTACTGACGGATCTTCAATTCTACCTCTATAATCTAAAACAATCCAGGTGTGGATATCAGTCCACAGAACGATTAAATTTTCAGGTAACCCTTCTTCTTCAGTCCACTCTTTTGATTTTAAAATACCTATTCCTCGTTCTGCTCCTTCAAAGTCTATGCCATTCAGATAGCTCATACAAATGCGTTCTTCATCTATAAAAAAATAAGGATAATTAGGAGCCACGCCATTTTGTTCTTTAAGTAACTTTAAATAGGATTGAGGAAGTTTAACTGCCAATTCCTTTTCAGCCTCTTGGATGGTTAAAGTGGTTAAAGAAGGGCTCGATTCTTCAGCATTTGTATCCCAAAAATTCATTCCGTTATAATAAAGCACTACATCTTCTCCATTTCTTTAGTGTTCCTACCCAAACATCTCCTTTATCAAGGCTATATTGTAGGAAACTCCCATCCTCATTTTCGATTCTTAGGGTTTCATAAGCTTTTCTCTTTATTTTCGATACTTCCTTTTCTGTTGCAAACCCTTCTTCTATCTGTTCTTTTAATTCATTATCATCATAATGCTCACTATCAATAAATAGTTGCCATTCAAATTTTTCTAATTTATCCCTCAAAGAATGAAATTTAGCGTATGGAAATTCCTTTATATTAGGTCTCACTTCAAAAGTCTTATTATAATAATCAAGACAATCTTTATATGCTACAACAATTTGAGATTCAATAAAATGAGGATCATACAACCAGATTTTTAAATAAAAATCTTCATCTTCTTCTCTCATCTTTTGATGCCAAGCCAAATATACATCAATCATCGCTTCAAGCAAAAGCCGATTATACCAAAGAGGAGGATTCCTATGAATAAGAGTGTAAAAGGGATGAATCCATAATTTCGCATAAGTTCTTTGATAATCTGATAGATAATCTATATCTAAATTGATTACCTCTTGCTTCCATCTTTCAACTTTCCTTTTATGTCTTTTCCACCCTCGTATTTTTTTCATTTTTGAATGGTAAACCAATTACCTTCCTCCTCTGATCAGTTATCTTCATTTTTCGAGTACAAATAGTATGTTATCACAACATCTTTTGTCTTGTTTAACTAATCGGGGCCATTTTTTTCAAGAAGTAAAAAGGGACTGCCGCAGCGGTCCTCATTTTTCAAATCAAGGTTCTGTTAGTGAGAGAAGGAATAAGTATTATTTCGAAAAAACTGTTCAAATTCTTAGGCCATTCATTTATTTTATAGAATCTGCAATTTCTACTAGAATTCTTGCGGGCACTTTGTCTGAAACACTCTTGTTGATACTTAAAATATACTGCCAATTGTCTTTTTCAAATGCCAATAGGTTGAATCCTCTAGTCTTATTGGTACTATAAATCGCTTTATTACCGTCTTTTAGTTTGAAAGTTTGGTCAATTTGCCCATCCCTGAACTCTATTCGATACATTGAAGGTACGACCCGAATTTCATAATGATTTTTTATATAATCTTTATTCATGTATGTAATTTCAAATGAATCATTTATTTCACCATCTAAATTAGTAAGTCTCCCAAGGCTGTGTGTAAAAGAGATTGGTGGTAATTGTACCGGTAACGCGATATCACGTTGAAAATGGTTATTGCTTTCTTCTAATGCCTCAAAGACTGATTTATAACCAACATCAACAAGGGACTTTTGGAATTCAGCACTAGTGTAATTAGCGGAAGCAGCTACGATAAAGGATAAGTTCAACATCATACTAACTAAAAATATTTTCAACAATTTCACTTCGTCACACCTTTTATCCTTTTTCTAAGTATCTTTCCCTAAAACTCACAATAATGCATATTCGGCCTTCTGCTAACCCTATCATTGATTGTTTTTATTTTTTATATCCACTTTAGAAATCCTTCTTTCACTAATCTTATCCTTTAGCTCAATAAAAAAAGGTTGCCGTAGCAACCCCTGTTCTTCAGCTCAAGCCACCCGTTAGCCATCCATGCCACAGAGTGGCACCACAGAAGATGGAAGATCTACTGTTCTCCCATGGTAGTTCAAGAAACAATTAATGATTATCGTAATATTCTTTTGGATTTGTTATTCCATTTTCAATGAAAAATTCAGCTTCGGATTTAATGATTTCAATGTAGTTACTCTTTTTAAAAGGTTTTGTTATTCTGATAATGCCTCTTAGATTTCCTTTTACTTTAGTTTTATTATTTTGAACATCAACAATAACTGATAAATATACCTTATCATTGTATTTTACTACCCCTGTGACTTGTTTTTTCTCTAAATCAATATTTGTATATTCAGGTTGAATTTTTAATGGGGCGAATATGGTCCATCCTCCTGAACTATGTTTTGATTTTAGTCCAACTTTAAATAAAAAATAGCTAACAAGTTCTTTTAATTTAGATAGCATTTTTTCCTCCGAATTCATTTTTATAAGGGACATTATAGCAAACCTTAGTTAAACTAACCTGCCCCGTTTGTTCAAGAAAAAAGAGGTTGCCGCAGCAACCCGGATCTTAAACTCTAGCCTCCTTTAGTTGAAGAAGAATTGCTTAAAATGCAATTTTTTTCTTCGGAGAAATGTTTGTTTGGTCTATTAATGCAGCAACCTTTTTTCCTTTTTTAAATCTAACGTGATTAAGCCAGTAAACAAGAGCCTCCGCATCGTAATCAACACCATATCCTGCCTCTTCGTGGTATACCCAATACTTATGGTCATTGTTTCTATCGAAAAGCCAATCGAAAAATTCCATTTGAAGTTGACGAATATTTCTTCCTACTTTGGCAGGACATTGAATATATTGTGAATCCACGCCTCCTAGAGAAATCTCTACAATCATTTTAATTACTCCTCTTTTTCACATATTTCTTTAATATTCCCTGTTACCTTTCTTGGGCTAACCCGTCCGTTAGTTCACTAAGAAAAGGAGGTGCCGAGCCACCTCGGTTCTTCAACTCTTGCCCCCCGTTTAACAAGACTCATTCTGGTAGAGATTAGAGAACAATCGGTTTATATGAAAGAGCTTTATCCACTATTTCTTCTGGAGTTAAGCCATCTTCCCAGAAAATATAATTAGTAATCTCAGGGTCTACAACAGCGTCTTCTAGTATTTGAATCCAAAGGTCAGCCTGGTGTTCACTAACCCCAGGGTTATTTATGATTTTCTTAACTAGCTCAATCAACTCGTCTCTCGATAAATCACCAGGTTTTATATTTTTATAGTTCATCGCCCTTTTTGCAATATACTCAGGACCTTTATCGCTAAAAAATAACTCTTCTACATTTGGATAAGGAACTTTTTCTTGAAACTTCCTCATCGCTCCCTCGTAAGGTTCACCTATATCACGCTTATAACAAACTTCTTCTGCCAGCTTTAGAATTTGTTTCTTTTTTGCTCTACGGCTCATCTTTATTCACCTTTTCGTATTAATAATTTACCTCTATTAATTATACTTGTTGTTGAGCTAGCCTGCCCCGTTTGTTGAACAAGAAAAGAGGCATTATTTATAATAGAAATGCCTCCGGTTAGTGAAATAAAATGCACCTCTTATTATTGCTCACCGGTACTGTCAGTTTCATAACAACTAATTTGTAACGGGATATTTAAACTGCCAATCTTTTTTAGTGCTTTAGGATCAAGCGTAAAATTACATTGTCCTACGTAAAAAACTCCAATAACTAAATCAATATCTTCTAGACCACATTTTTGAAAAGTGTCAATTTGCTGATTTAAAACATTCGCCACCCAATCCAAACCGAAATCCTCAGCCTGCGATTCCTCTTTTGGTGGATATAGTACACCATAGCCATAGGTTGAAACATTACCCCTATTGATTCCCAACTTAAATATATCGCCTACTTCAGTTTTCCTAACAAGTTCAATCCCAGTCATCTGTTCCAGTTTATTTGGTGAAAAATTTGAACCGGACAAGTGACACGCAACATCAATCTCTTTTATCATAGTTAGACTCCTTTGGAATAAAACTGTTGTAATATGAATTATTTTCTCTAATTCTATGCTAACATCCTTCTTTACCATTACTGCTCTGTTAGCACAAAAAAAGGCGGCATTCTTCTTAAAGAAATGCCCCCGTTAGCTTAACAAGGTAATCAAAATTCATTTGCACTGCCTGTTAACGGATTATGTATTTACCCTTCGTAGATTCCTTGTACCTCCTTTGTTCTTCTCTCACATATTCAACAGCCTTTTCAATCGTTACTATATCTTTCTCCAACCAATTCTTCCCCATTTCTAGAATCAAGGGGTGAACAAAACCCATACCATTAACAATCATCACATATTCCAACAGGACATTTATAACACCATCATTAAGTCCAATTCCCTGTAAATCCTTCACCAGTGTTACATCATCTTCAGATACAACATCGTTATGTTCTTTAAGTAAGTCAACTGGTGTTAAATTTTTATATCTATTGATAACCCATTCGTCTGGTGTCATTCCTGTTTTCGTTTTAAATTCTTCTTCAAGTTTTGCATTCCATTCACTTATTGTCATTCCGTGCCTAGCTTTAAATCTTTCTTCGAAGCTATCTTCCCACTCATCCTTTGCCATTCCTCCACCCCTAATGTTTTTCTATATATTACCATAAATATCATTATCTCTTCTTCATGTATCCTGCCCGTTTGTTCAATAAGAACAGGAGGTGCCGCCGCAACCCTCATTCTTCAACTCAAGCATACGTTAGTTGAACAATCCTGACCCAATCCAACAATACATTAATTTGAATTTGGTCTTAAATTAAAGTCCTTATTTCTTAGAATTAAGTTATAATCAACTTCTTCTTCCAGAGTCGTTTCTGGATAGTAATGTGAAATAACTTTCTCTTTAGATATATCTTTTGGAACTCGTAAATATCGTGAATATAGTTCAGTACTTGACTGAAGTTTTTCATCTAATAATTTAAAACAATCTAGCGACTCTACAAATTTCCATTCAACCATTTCATCATATGGATTTAAGTAATCAACTTCTGCCTCTTTTGCTTCCTTTTCAGCAGTTACATAAGCCTGATCAAAGGACGGTGCCTTAACAAGAATAATGCTTTCCTCATATGTCTTATGTGTATTGGAATAATTTTTATCAATTGTTTCTGGAGAAGGGGTTCCTGAGATGTTGCATTCGTGTAATAACTTTACTGCATACCATTCCCATTCCTTGGACATTTTTTTTCGAAGTCTTTTTTTCATATTTCCCCTCCTAACGAGAATCTTATTTGTCATATATCATCTATAATATATTAAACTTCTTATTCAACTATCCTGCCCCGTTAGTACAATAAAAAAGCCTTACTCCTTATTGAAGTAAAGCCTCTGTTAGTTCAACAAGGTTAGCCATTAAAACTACCTGTTTCAATAAAGATTCCTTCCTTATCAAGCCTTTTGTGATTGTAAGGAATATGGCTTAATTTCTGGTATTTTTCATTCCAAATTATATTTACGAAAGGAGATGGTTCTTTAAGAAAATAGTCAGGAGACACGCTCTCGTAACAATAACATTCGTTAGGGGATATTTCGCCGAACCCAAATAATTCAAGAACATCTTCTTCGATTGCAATTCCACCGATTTTAAACTCATAAACGGAATACAACTCTTTAAGGAAACTTGTAAACCGTGAAAATTCTTCTTTTTTTATACCGATTTGGTCCCATTCTGGTTCATCAAATTCATCTCCATAAAACCAAAAATCAACCAGTAGTGCATTTGAAGAAACCATTTCTATTTGTAATGTCGCCTTGCGTTTCCCTGATAAATAGACATATAATCTTAATCTTAATGTGTGTAAGTTAACCGATTGTGGGTCTTCTTCATCATAGGGATAACCCCTATCAAAAAAATCAATAATCTCATCAACGTTTTTGTCAACGATTTCAACTTTATTTGTGACCTTTGACAATTTATTTATAATATCCTGTATTGTTTTCGTTTTCGTTTCTTTAAGTTCCAACAAGAAACTAACTTCAAGGAAAGGACCGCCTTGCAACCATTGGAACCACTCCATCTATAATTCCTCCTAAAACTTTGAATAAATACATTATATATTCTATTTTCTTGTTGAACTAATGCTGCCCCTTTAGTTCAATAAGAAAATGCATATATCACTTAGTTTTTTATTTTTCATATTTAAAAGGTATTTCTTCTTCGTATGCCTTTGAATATTTTTCCACTAGTTTGGCTTGTTCCTCCTGATTAAAAATTTGTATATATCCATCAACAGGGATAACAGTATGCCAATTTTCACTTTCTAAATATCTTGTTGCAAATAAATATGTTTTTCCTTTCTCAAGTAACTTGTCGCCCTCAATAAGAATGATTTTATTCCATTCATAGCCGCCCTGTTGGTTCACTTTGACCGTTTCGTGTAAATCTCCTTTAATGTTATTCAAGACTTCTACTTTGAATTGTGTTTCTGGTCTTGCCCTTATTGATTTTGTCCCAACTTGCTCAGTAACTTTACCTATAAATACATTATCTGAAATTCCGACAAGTTCACGTATATTAGAAGTATCCGCAACAGGATTACCTTGTGAAACGGTCTTAATGCTTGGTTCACCTGGTATAATTTTATGCACATTACTTGGAGAAAGAAAAAGAAAGACTATTACTACAAACATAATTAACATAATAAAAAAAGACCATCTACGTTTTGGTTTATTTCGAATAAATTTCGATTTCAAAATATCCATTTATCTATACCCCTATGTTTTATTCTTTCTTATTAGACGTGTGCTCCTTTGCGAAAGTTCCACTAAATGGTTGTAAACTATCCTGCCCCGTTAGTCGAATAAGCAAAGGGGTCGTCTCAGCAACCCCCATTCTTAAAGTAAAGCCTCCGTTAGTTCAACAAGATTTCCATTAATTTTCTTCGTTCTCATCATAATTTTCATAGTGACTAATCCAAAATGCCATATTCAAATTGGCTATTTTCCTCAACAGTTCAGGTTCAAAAACCATATTACCTGAACTAGAGTTAGGATTAGAATACACTGCGATATCCAAGTATACGTCATCAGCACCGCAGTCTTTAATCACCTGAATATAGGGGTAAACAGTGTCTACAACCCACTCTAGCCCTACCTGGTTATTTTCATCATATGGCAGGTTATCTGGAGGACATAAATCAGCCATTCCGTAAGCTAGAGGTCCTCTCTTTGACAACTCTCCAACTTCTTTTTTTCTTTCTAACTGCCATCCAGTTTTCTTTTCGAGTAAATCAGGTGAGAAACGGTCCCCACTCATTCTACATGAAGCTTCTATACGTGCTGTCAATTTACCTATCCTCCACAAACTAGTATTGATTGTTTTTATTTTCTATATTGGCTTTGTTAATCCTTCTTGCGCTAACCTGCCATTTAGTTCAATAACGCCAATAAAAAAAGGACTGACGAAACAGCCCATTTAATGTGTTATTTTGTTACCACCACATACTGTCTCTCTCTAAATGAAAACCGTTCACTTAATTCGTCAAATAAGGGTTTTTCATTCATTTTAAAATTTCCTATATCATTTTTGAAATGCTTTGTTTTTAAGTCAATAACAATATTTAGTATATCTTGCTTTTCCTTTAATTCATCTCCATCCAAGCAAGTGTATAATTCAATACTTTCACCGTCGTTAAGGTTTTCATCAATATATTTAAACAAATCCCTATAACCTTTTCTCGAATGAGAACACTCAAGATGATATACAAAAGGATTGCTAAATTTATCCCTTATTTCATCATAACCATCTAATTCTGAAACGTGTATGCCTAAAAAATCTTCATCTGTTTCATAAACGATCATATATTGTTCATTTAAATTAGGCTTGTTAATATACTTATTTTTCTTAGTCTTTTCGGTTTTTGTACCTTTGATTTTAATGTCTGATACATTTGAAATTGGTACCAATTTAGGGTTTCTTCCAAAAGAGCCAGTTGGAATCTCCCTGCTTGAGGCTATATAGTGATGAATTGTCAAAAAACTTCACTCCTTTTAAGAAGAAAAAGACTGCCGAAACGATTCCCTGTGTTGTTACACTAAAGCCCCCGTAGTTGAACAACGTCTAATCCTGTCTTCACTATTATTTAGACGAAATTAGATGGGTTAAAGCTTTTTCAGTGTCTTCGTTGACATCTATTGTCATCCAGAGCTTGTCGTAGAAAATCACTTTTTCCTTTCCATTATCTAAATAAAAACAATATCCTTCGTATTCTACATCTGAAATCTGGACGATAGGATGTTCGTGATTGATTTTGCATAAACTTACGTTTCCTTTTAATGCTCTGAAGATATTTAAGAATTTTGGCAGAAATTCAATTTTTACGGGCACAGTAGGTGTATAATCACGTTTCTCCCTGGCATCGAGTCCTGTATATCGTTCCTCAATCCAAATATCATAATAATTATCTTCTTTAAAATCTTCCTTGTCCTTGTCGCTCAGATAGTATTTATAATACTTATTTATAATCTTCTCAATATGTTTAAAGGGAGGCAATGATCCACCATATAAAAGCACGACTTTTGTTTCCATAAATCTGCATAACACATCCTTTTCTATTCCATACCTCTTTTCAATCACCATAAGCCATGAGCTCTAAATTCAATAATATCATTCAAATAAGCTTCTTCAACAAACCTGCCCCGTTTGTTGAACAAGAAAAGGAGGTGCGGCAGCTACCTCCGTTGTTTAACTCAAGCCCCCGTTGTTGAAGAAGACAACCAACTTAAGGATGGAAAATACATATCGAACCAATCGTAGACCGCCTGTTATACTTAACCTCATTTACTTCCAATTCCTCTTCTAATCTAAATAAGATTCCTGGGTATTCTTCTAAGTAATAACTATCTATATTCCAATCCACCAACCACTTATCGGTGTCAATTTCAATATCCAATAAATCGTTCCCTAGCCCATAATTCTCTAGGAATTTCCCTTCAAAGCCTTTAAAAACACAAATTTGGTCTACCTTTCTTGTTTCCTCATCTACAAAGAAGGAAATGTTAGGAAGATGATAAACTATACACCCAGCCCTCTGTTCCTTTTTGTAAGGAATACTGACCTCTTGTATCAGCTTTCCTTCACTAATGCCCAAAGGAAATATCCCTACACTTTCGCCTGGAATAATTTTTTCATCTGCGTTTCTACCCATATATAAACTCCTCATTTAAGAAAATAAATTGCCACACCAACAAAGTCCTTATTGTATCCTACAAGTCATAATTCCTTTTTCAGCTAAAGCACCCCATTAGCTCAACAAGAATCTAGGATTTTCTCTTATATTCAAAATGATTTCATCTAAATCTGATGGTTTTAGGTCAGTTGTATTATAAAAAAAGCGTTTATCTATTCCTTTACTTTCAAATTCATTTACTAATTCCAAACATCTTAATCCCATCTGATGTTCTTTAATCCTTAAAGCGTCTCTTCTTAACAATTCATCACTATCAACCAATAAAACAATATATATAATTTCAACATTCTTAACTTCGGCATAAACCTTTTGAGAAAATTCTTCTACCTCTTTTGGAAAAGCAACGTAATCAATAACGACATCCTTATTTGCCTGAACAAAATTGATACTTAAATCCGCTATATTTTCCCAAATTAATGATAGTAATTCTTCGCTTTCCCAGGGTGGAAGGTATCCTCCAATAACCATATGATTGATTAAATCACCTTCAATATAAGCACTTTGGTCAAGCTGTTCAGCAAGTCTCTTTGAGGTTGTGGATTTACCTACTCCTGCTGGTCCAGATATAATATAAATTTTTTTCATTATTTCCACCCACTTTTTATATATACATATGTAATTCAATGTTAAAATCTTGAAGTCCTTCTTCAACTAAACTGCCACGTTTGTTGAAGAAGAAAGGCTGCACTATTTAACATATCTCAATCAAAAAGGAGCATTGAGATTTTGTCCCAATGCTTTTTAGTTTATATGATAAACTCCATCGTATATAACCTTTTCTTTTCAAGATTAAGAATAGCAATAAAATAACTTCCATCTTCTTCTGATTTATAAAAGTACAAATCGCCTTCACCAAATTGAACAGGATTGTTTGAAAACATCTTTGCATACTACTCTTCTTTTTCAAAATTAATATCCTTAACGTCTTTTTGAAATTGAGAAATTTGTTTTGAGACTTCTTCAAGTGTAGATCCATCTATTTCTTTCCAAAACGTTTGATTTTTAACTCTTTCTACTTTGTTTTCACTATAATCTGCAATAATATAAGATTCTCCTTCGCCACGAAAACTTGGATCACTTTCAATAACATTGGTCATTTTTGATGGTTTTGGAACTTCGAATCCCCAATTAATATCCCAAACGCCATAAGTAGTATTAAATTTTTCATTCAAATAATATCCCAATCCGACCAAGGCAATAAGAATTGGCACTAACACTAAAGACAGAGTTCTCTTTTTCATATATTTGATTCCTTTCAATGAAAAACAATTCTAAAATCCATATATTATAAAATAGCATAGTAAATAACAACTAAAAAATATTGTGTAAAATAAAACCCATTTTAGTTAAACTAACCTCCCGTTTGTTTCTGTAGTGCTTAATAAATAAAAACGGCTAAAGTAAAGCTTTACATATATAAGATTTTGCGTATTTAGTGCAACAAGCAGTTGAATATATGACTTACAGATGAATAGTGCATTTATGCATGCTAAAATTGGTGTTATATCGTAGGATTTCTAAAGCTTTCTAAAGAGATGACAATATATAAAAATAATCTAAATATGACTTATATACCTAATAAAGCACTACACTACATTGAAGAAAAAGGGAGGCCGCAGCCTCCCCCTCATTCTTGAAATCTTTCCACCATTAGCAGATCACAACAGCCTATTTTAAAACAAAATCAAACATAACCGTTATCACTATAAATGCTACAGTAAACGTTAACCATCCTACTTTTTTTGATACCGGTTTTTGAAGAAATTTGATTTTAGATAAAATAAACATAACAGAAAGGACTATAGCAAATACACACAACGATTCGAGCCAAAAAGAGGTTGCCCTTTTTTCAAAATAAAAAGAAAGAAAATTAAGTACAATAACTATTCCAATACCCCTTGCTACGTTTTCCCATCTTTCCATTTAATCTAACCGCCTCTTGATTTCAAATGTTTATCAGTATTTCTACTATAAGGAATTTATTTCATTAGATACAATGGAAATTTCACCCTGCCTTCTTTATTTTTCTCTTCCACTAACCGCTTGTTCAATAAGAAAAGGGTGCCCACTAATTAAAGTAGTACCACCCGTTGTTCAACCTTAATTCCTTCTATTTCGGCTGTCATAATGTTTAAAAACAGATATAATAAGATAGGTACCAAACTGACAAGCTATACAAAGTATCAAAGTTTCTAAATCTAATGATCCTGTCTTAAACCAATGAATTAAAAAAGCGACAATGAGTGCAATAAAGCAAGCAAGAAAACCCTTAGTGTGTGACTTCATCATAATTCCCCATCATTTCTCAAGTTTTATCTTTTTCAATACTAGCTCATTTTTCTAACTGAATTATAGAGGGAAATTTATACAAATAATCTTTATGTCTTCTTCCACTAACCTGCCCCGTTCGTATTATAAGGTCAGCCAGATAAGAAAATATTTCTGGTTGACCATTTTTTATATGGTCTTATTATAACGGTAGCCGGGGTAAAACGTAACTGCCCGTGGGACCTAGATCCCGTCAGCTAAACAGTTTGCCCCCTACTTGTAGAAACATGATTGAGGCTGGTTGGGACCTAGATCTCGTATAACAAGCGAAGCTGTGACACTGCAAGAAGGAATTAGGGGTACCGGCAAATAAGAGATTAGGAGATGATGGAGGATGAATCCAGTCGTTGGTCTGGATATTTCAAAGGGAGAAAGTCAAGTTCAAGCTTTTGTAGATAAAGGCAAACCTTTTCGTAAGAGCTTTAAAGTATCTCATACTCTTGATGGGCTTGGTTTACTTGTAGAGTTCTTAGATGATGTGCAGAAAGAAACAGGTCAGAAGCCTCCTGTGATTCTAGAAGCAACTGGACACTATCAGACACCAGTTGTCCAATATCTAGATGAACGTGGGTATTTATTAATTATTATTAATCCTTTAATTTCGTATAAGGCAAAGAGTTCAAGTCTAAGAAAAGTAAAGACAGATGCAGTCGATGCATACCTACTCTGTGAATTGTATTATAAAGAGGAATTAGAGCCATACAAAAAGCGAGGGATTCAGTTATTAAACCTTCGTAATCTTACGAGACAACACGAAAATATTACAGGCGTTATGATTCAGACTAAGCTTCAATTTCAGGCTGTACTTGATCAGGTATTTCCTGAATATCGAGGAGTTTTCGGTGATTTGTATTCTGTGGTATCACTCTTAACATTACAAGAGTTTCCGTCATCTGAAGACATATTAAAGGCTAGTGATGAAACAATCTCGAATAAGATCAAAGAATTATGTCAAAGTCGCTCAATCAGATGGGCAAATGAAAAAGCTCTAAAACTAAAAGAGGCGGCAGCTCGTAATCCTTTTGAAAAAACAGTCTACCAGAGTCATATATTAAGCTTAGGTATGTACATTAACATTATTCTTCAATACAAAGAGCATCTATCAAGATTAGAGTCAGAGATAGACGCTCTCGCTAAAGAAATTGAAGAATATAATATTATCAAATCCATCCCCGGCATTGGAGAAAAAATCGCTGCCACGATTATTTCTGAAATCGGTGAGATAGATCGATTTAACCACCCTAAAAAGCTTGTCGCTTTCGCTGGTGTTGATCCTAGTGTATTTGAATCTGGTAAATTTAGAGCTACCCAAAACCGTATTACTAAAAGAGGATCAAGTAGACTTCGCCATGCCTTATATATGGCAGTTCGTTGTGCCATTCGTGATTGTCGTAAGAAGAAAACCACAGATGAAATACTCCCTAGAAACAAAAGAATGCGGGAGTTTTATGATAAGAAACGCGAAGAAGGAAAGCCCTTTAAGGTCGCTGTCATTGCTTGTGTAAACAAGCTCTTACATTGGATTTTTGCCTTATTAAAAAACAGAACAATTTTCCAAGATATAGCTTAATGACTATATCTAACTAAATAAAACAAAACCTTCCAAAATTAAGGTAGTGGAAGGTTATTTGGTGTGCGTATTTTTAGTATAGCATGAAATAATTTAAGTTTTTATTGAAAAATGTTGACAAACTATTAGCTGGTTTAGTGCAATAAAAAAGCCTTACTCCTTATTGAAGTAAAGCCTCCGTTTGTTTCTGTAGTGCTTACTAATTAAAAATGGCTAAAGTAAAGCTTTACATGAGATGACAGTATATAAAAATAACCTAAATATGATTTATTTACTTCATAAAGCACTACACTACATTGAAGAAGGAATAGCTACTTAATCTCCTATAATGCGAATGCTATTTATCCTCTCATCACTTAGCCTGTCAATTAAAGAATTTAAATGAGGTAGATACTCTTTGCTTATAAATATCTTGTAGCTATTCAAATCATTAATAAATTCCTTAAGTTCTTCTTTATTCCAATAGATATCGGGAGCATAATAATCCTTGATTTTTCTCAGATATTGGTAACTTCCCCAGTTCTTCGTTTCATAAAAAATAGCATCGTGGAAGTGTTGTTCAATTTCAAACATACATAACTCATTATCATCACTATCAAATAGTTGCACATCTAATCCCATTGTTTCCATCCCCCATTCCCAAGCTAAAAAGAAAAAAAACGCTATCTGTTTTCTTTAATTTATCATTTTTCCTTCTTCAACTAAACTCCCGTTGTTTAATAAAAAAGGCGGCACTACTTATTGAAGTAATGCCCCCGTTAGCCATCCATGCAGCACAAAATCAGTGCTGCACCACAGAGAATGAAAATGGTCGGGAAGTGTCAATACTGATACTGACCTTAATCCAGTCAACCCTAATCCATAGACTTATTAATGAACGCTCTCCTCTTTTTTTAACGATTGAGCAGGGTCTTCTTAAGTATTGTCATTTTTCTAATCTTGAAGAAACTTATTTTCATGGTAGTTTAAATGAATAGATTCACAACCTACATTTTAATAAGTGAAAAAGGTTAAATTTTATCAAAGTATTACTCTTTAATATATTTATAAAATTAATATGCCATCTAACCTTGGGACTATGCTTTTTTTAGCGTTAGTACGATAAGCCATTTCAGTCCAAAACCTATCTTCTAATTCTGGGCATTCATTAGACAATAATACTTTTTGTCCTTGGGGAAATATTCGATTAAACGTATCTTTATCAACTTCATAAATATCGCAGGTACTATTTGATGCACCGTCCAGGACTTGGAAATAGTATTTATTTATACTTACCTTATCACTTCTTGGAGTAGATAATGGGTCATCAACCTGTGTTATCCGATTAGGAAAACTCTCAGGTGCAACAAAACTTTCCTCTAAATGAATAGTTCCTTGAATTCCATTTAAAAAACGTGAATTAGCCTTTACCAATTTTTCATTTAACATCTTCCGAGAAAGTTCATTATTAAAATCACAAAAAAAGAAAAGGTCACGTCCTCTTTTAAATAGTTGATTAAACGTTTCTTCATCAACACTATATAAGCCAAGATTTTCAATTTCTTCAAGACTTCCAATGACCTGTACACTTAACAAACCCATTCACTCCTTGACATAAATTCCAGATAGTTCTTCAATTTATCATAAAGTTCTTCCTTCTTAAACTGTTAACCTTACCCTGTTTAAATTCATCACAAATACCAGATAATCCTTCATTCACTAACCTCCCCGTTCAAGAAGAAAAGGAGGTACCGTATCCATCCATCCTTAAACTCAAGCTCCCGTTCAAAATCTCCCCCAGAACTTTTCAATTTCGTCTGATGCTTTCTTCGTTTCAGGACCCATATACTTATATGCCGTTTTTAGCACCGATTTAGAGTCGCCAAGTTTTTCAAGAATGGTGACGCTTAATAGTTCTTTAACATAATCATCACCTTGAATTGCCATCCGTTCAAAAAAATCAAATAAAAGTTCTATTTTGGATATTTCCTTCTCTTCCTCAATAAGTTTTATAAAATGGTCATTGCACTCACCAAAGAATACGTGGTTTAAAATTTCACCATTAAAGTCAATGTGTTCCTGTAAGATGGGCTTATACTCTTCAAAGTGTTCAATAAAAATCTTGGCTATGTTTTTTTCATCCATCTTTTTCTCTCCTTTGAACAAACTCTAACCATTGTCATTCTCTAGTTTATATAAGTTTTCCTTGTTGCACTAACCTCCCGTTTGTTGAATAAGAAGAGGAGGTGCCGCAGCTACCTCCCTCCCGTTTTTCAACTCTAGCCCCCGTTAGCCATCTATGCAGCGTAAGGACAATGCTGCACCACAGAAAATGAAAGAATATTACGTTCTTTCATTTTCTGTGGTGCAAGAAGAAAGAGGTATTATTCCCCTCCATTTGTGTATTTATTATCCCCCATCATATAGTTTGAACTGTCCCCTGGCTTAGCGTTTGGATCGGTTGGTATATGAGGGTTATTATTGATTTTTTTATTCCTCAAGTCTACCAATAAAGCAAATGTTACAATTCCAAGAATGAAAACAATAAGCCACATCAACAAGACCACCCCCCTTAACTTACATTATATTCCGTAAACAAAGTGATTTTCAGTTCTTCTTAAACTAACCTGCCCCGTTTGTTGAAGAAAGAAGGCAGCACTCCTTATTAAAGGAGTGCTGCCAGTTAGTTATATAAGAAACTCACCTACTTAGTTTAGTCTCAACTTGCTTTAATCTCCTATTGCAATGATAAGTTTGCCTTTCAGCTTGGCTTCTTCACAAAGTTCTTTTAACTTTTCAGCAAAATATCTGATTTTTTGATTGTTTATATGATCGGTTTTGTACTTACCTAATAACCCATCGCAAATATTTATTAATTGATTTATTTCCGGAGCTGAAAACAGTTTATCCCCATACTGGTCTAACCCTATAAGCAAATCAAAAGCCTCTTTAGGCTTCTTTTCTTTATATCGCTGGACATATTGCTCCTTATTCCGAAGATACCCCTGTAGCTCCTCGTTAAATTTTACATACCTTTCTGTGTAATAGGTCTCGTTTATGGTATTGCCGATATAGAAATCTATTCCTACCCCGTCGCTACATAATCCCCCTATAATCGAAAGCTCCAATAGAGGTATTTCTCTGTTTAATTCACCATATACCTTTATAGTTTCTGTTTCAATCAGGAGGTTTGCTTTATTTATTTTATTCACAAGGCAATTAACCTTTAGCTTACCATTTGTTAATTGCGTGTCTAACATCTCTATTTCATAATCCCTGAGTTGATTCAAATCCGTTAAAACCCTCATTCTCGAAAACTTTAATGAAAATTCCCTACAATTGATTAACTCACATCTAAAGAAAGAGGAATGGGGTTCATTATACTCCGACATATCAATCGTGAGTATCATCCCATTCTCTGTTTCACTAACATCCCTAATTTTTCCGGAGTAAAAGTTATTAAAAACCTCTGCCTGCACACTTTTATCCATATCTAGGTCACCTTTTCCTCCCTTATTATTTTTTACAGTATATCAGACTTTTTCAGCTAACCTGCCCCGTTTGTTCAATAAAGAAAGCGATCTCTTATTAAAGAATCGCCCCAGTTAGTGAAAGAACAAAAATAGTCACCTAAACAGTTTATTATTTTCAAATTAAATTAGTTCATTTAAATCGTTGTTCAAATCACTGCAACTAAGTTCCGAGTAATCCTCAATAATCATTGTAAAAGGATATAATGTTTTATTTTTAAGATAGTAATTTAACTGAATCAAAGCAGTTAAGGGGAAGTCGTATCCCCAATTATCCTTGTAACCCACAACTCCATATTTTTTAAGAAGAGCTTTCATTTCCCTGATAATTTCCGATAAAAATTCATCATAATCGCACTCTGCATTGATTTTTGATGTAATTTCTTCTCCATAACCATCGTCTTCGGTTACTCTTATTAGAATTTTTCCTTTTGGTAATACGTCAAAATTCCAATGAAGTTCTTGTGGTTCACCTTCCCATTTAAAGGAGGAACCATCTTTTACATAATCCTTATCCATATATAAAGGATTTATCTCAAGTAATGTTTCAAGAAGGTATTTTAAAGCATCTGTAAGATAACTTACATCAAATGTACAGGTTTGCGAATTAATTTCCAAAAAACACTCCGCCCAACCCGTTCCAGTTAATCTATATTTAAATTTCATCATATTCCTCCGATTTTGCTTTATTGTTATCTTGAAAAGACTATGTAAATAGGATAACGTAATTAGCCAAAATCAGTTTTTTACTAAACTAAAGCCCCCGTAGTTCAACAAGATATATTGTTTTTCTTTAGTGTTGAACGTATTTCGTAACCAAAATTACTTGGAAAGATTTCAACAAAACCGATTTTACCTTCATAAACTTCGATTGTTCCTATTTCTTCAAATGAAAAACCTTCTAGTTTATCCTCATTTTCTTCATATTCTGCAAGATAAAATGAACCACAGTCAGGTTCACCACATTCATAAAGTCCCTTAATTCGAAGATTATCAACTTGGTTTGCTAATTCAAATCGGGATTTACTAATAAAATACTCTTGAATCTTGTTTGCCAAATGAGGTAAAACATCTATAAGCAACAGGTAATTCCCCAAAATACCAACACCTTTTTTAACTGATTTATTGTTATTTTAACAGTTGTTCTTATTCAACTAAACTCCCGTTTGTTGAATAAAAAAGAAGTTGCCGCAGCAACCTCCTGTTGTTCAACTAACCTGCTCCGTTTGTTCAAGAAGGCACAATTAATTCCTTTTTCTTAAGGCAAATAAAGCACGCCTTCTAACATACTCACATTCATCCCGCAAAAATTCACTTAATAAGCTTTTAATTGCTGAATCCTCTCCGTTAATTTCTCCTAGCCCGTAAGCAATCTGCCATTTTGCATCAGGGTCTTTATAAGATACGGCCAACTTAGCCAACGATAATAGTTGATGGGGCCGTTCAATAAGTTGTTCAATTATGTTTTCAACTTCATTGTCTCTAGCCAGTATATAGAGAAACTCTTCAACTATTTTTCCATTCCATTGTTCAACAGGAACGTTTTTAATTAGCTTCTCTGTAACATTATAAATTTTATACCAATCATCATAATCGGTTTCCCATTCTCCATAACTTCTGTCGGTTTTTTCAGCCCATAATTTAAAACAGTTCACTTCACTTTTCATTTGCAACATATAATCGCTACTCATAATTCAATCCTCACCCTTGCTGCATTCATTTATTCTAATGCCACCCGTTACTTTAATAAGACGGTTTGGTATGTCAACACTAAACTAGACAGATTTTTTAAGGTGTTCAAGTTTATAATTAATTGGACTTACATAACCAAGTGTCCCATGAATTCGGATGTGGTTAAACCAGTGGACATAGTCATGTAGTTCTCTTGTTAATTCTTCTAAACTCTCAAAATGTTGACCTTTCACAAACTCTGTTTTGATGATTTTAAACGTTGCTTCAGCCACAGCGTTGTCATAGGGGCAGCCCTTCATGCTTAATGATCGTTGAATGTTAAACGTCTCTAACGCATCGTCCATTAGCTTATTTTTAAACTCATTCCCACGATCCGTATGGAAAAGCTGAATGTTACGGAGATCACCCTTGATGGAGGCGAAGGCACGATAGACGAGTAACGCATCTTTGTTCGGACCTGCGCTGTAACCCACGATTTCCCGATTAAAGAGATCGACAAATACACATACGTAATGCCATTTTTGTTTGACTCTTACGTACGTTAAATCACTTACGAGCGCTGTCATCTCTTCTTCTTGGTTGAACTCGCGGTTTAGTTCGTTCTTCTGTTCGGATTCGTTACAGGATTTCGCATGTGGTTTAAATTGAGCTATGGTGTAAGTAGAAACAAGGCCCTGTTCTTGCATAATGCGTCCAATTCTTCGTCTAGAAACGATGCGCCCACGCTTTTTTAATTCAACTTTGATTTTGCGTGTTCCATAATTTTGACGACTCGCTTGGAAAATATCAATGACATCTGAGGTCACGTCATCTACGGCTGCTCTTTCCCTAGATTCATAATAGTAGGTGCTTCTAGGCAGTTGTAGGACTTTGCACATTGCTGATATCGAGTATTTATGTTGATTGTTCCTGATCACATTTACTTTCGTCCTAGTATCAGCGCGGCTTGCTTTAAAATATCGTTCTCCATTTGAAGCTGCTTAATTTCTTTGCGAAGTCGGTTCAATTCCTGTTGCTCAGGGGATAGGTTCTCTTTTTCTTTGAACGATCCAGATGTCTGGCTTTGATTCACCCACTTGTCCAATGACGAGGGTGTCAAATCATACTCCCGGATGATGTCCTTTCTTGGTTTTCCATTAAGATAGAGCTGCACGATTTGTTCCTTAAATTCAGCTGTAAATGTTCGTCGAGCTTTTTTCGTCATAGTAGATTCTCCCCTGTAGTATTTCCTGTATTCTACTTGACCTTATCTTTTCTGTCCAACTCAGTGTAGCCTATCCATTAAGTCTTCTGGTAGTTCTGGGCTAATCCAATCAAAAAGAGAATTGCTACGTTCTTTCAAAAATTGCCTTGTAGTATTATTCAACTGAAAATAAAAAACAAATGCTGTGCCCCCGGCAAGTTTTGTGGTTTCCCATTCTCGTTGAATTTTTCTTTCGAGTAAATGTCCTTCAATATCGGTTATTAAATTATCAATATAGGCAAGACGCTCTTCTTCAATCTCCATCATTTGTCTATTCTCAACAAAAGCAAAGCTATCGCAATGTTTTGATAGTAAATTTATTAGTTGTTTATAGCGTTTACCCTTTACATTTTCAGTTATCATTAGCATAATAATCTCTCCTCAACACTACAATTGCTTTATTAACACTTTTTTCGCACTGCACCTTATCCCTTCCTGACTATTCAACTATTCTAATCGTTAGTGTAAGAAAAAAGCCATACTCCCTATTGAAGTAAAGCCCCCATTAGCTTAATAATATTGCTATCTTTTTACTTGGTCTTTATTGGATTGAATATACCACATTGGCACTTCCATCAGTTCGCCCTCATCTTCCTCGTGACCTGTGGATAAAACCTCAAACACAATAGCATCTTCTTTAATTTCAACTACTTTAACCCAAATTTCTTCAAATTTTAGTGTTTCACCTATTTTAAAGTCCATTTGATAAAAAACTCCTTTTTGACATTGCCTAACTTAAAAATTTCTCTACTGTTCTTTAACTATCCTGCTCCGTTAGTCGAATAAGCAAAAGGGTCGCCGCAGCAACCCCTGTTGTTCAACTCTAGCCTCCGTTAGTTTAATAAGAAGAATTCATTTTTCAATTCTTACTAATGTTTTTTCAGGCATTTCAATATGGTCAATGTCAAAACCGTTGATGTTCAAGGTTAATTCTCCTTCTCGCTTTTCAGTTTCTTCACCCACCCAACAACTATACAGTTCAAAAAAATCACCTTCTTCAAGATAGCTGTCCATAATTTCACAGAGTGCTATTAGCTTTTCTTTCGATTCGGCACGTATTCTTTTGTTCACATATTTCGAAATTTCAATCCCCCAATTACTTGATATTTCATAAACATATAGCGTAGTAAATTGATATTTCTTTATATTTAGTCGGTGACGCTCATCTGAAAAACAACTCCCAATGGTAACTAAATCATCCGATTCATCATTAATAGGTAATTCTACATTAGAGCCTATATATGTAGCTAAACTCATTTGCATTCACTCCTTTTCACTTCTGACTAGTTTCTACGTTTTTGTTAAACTAACCTGCCCCGTTAGCACAATAAAAAGGCTGCCGAAGCAGCCCTAACTTGTTTAACTTAAGCACCCGGTTACTTGAATAAGTGATTTATTCCTTACCTTTTATATCTCGTTTCCGTTCATTATATATAGCAACACCAAGTCCAAATATTGCTATTGTCACTACTATATATAACCAAAATAAATCTATATCTGTAAAATACTCAATGGTACTTATTATCAAGTTTATTAATATCAGAATGAAAAGAATTAAATCCTTTTTAGTTAGTTTTCTTTTTTCAAAAAACAATCCCATTATATTCACCCGCCTATGGTTTAAAGCATTTCTTAAACTTAAGCATAACATAACACAGCCTTCTTCCACTAAACTGCCCCTTTCGTATTATAAGGTCAGCCAGATAAGAAAATATTTCTGGTTGACCATTTTTTATATGGTCTTATTATAACGGTAGCCGGGGTAAAACGTAACTGCCCGTGGGACCTAGATCCCGTCAGCTAAACAGTTTGCCCCCTACTTGTAGAAACATGATTGAGGCTGGTTGGGACCTAGATCTCGTATAACAAGCGAAGCTGTGACACTGCAAGAAGGAATTAGGGGTACCGGCAAATAAGAGATTAGGAGATGATGGAGGATGAATCCAGTCGTTGGTCTGGATATTTCAAAGGGAGAAAGTCAAGTTCAAGCTTTTGTAGATAAAGGCAAACCTTTTCGTAAGAGCTTTAAAGTATCTCATACTCTTGATGGGCTTGGTTTACTTGTAGAGTTCTTAGATGATGTGCAGAAAGAAACAGGTCAGAAGCCTCCTGTGATTCTAGAAGCAACTGGACACTATCAGACACCAGTTGTCCAATATCTAGATGAACGTGGGTATTTATTAATTATTATTAATCCTTTAATTTCGTATAAGGCAAAGAGTTCAAGTCTAAGAAAAGTAAAGACAGATGCAGTCGATGCATACCTACTCTGTGAATTGTATTATAAAGAGGAATTAGAGCCATACAAAAAGCGAGGGATTCAGTTATTAAACCTTCGTAATCTTACGAGACAACACGAAAATATTACAGGCGTTATGATTCAGACTAAGCTTCAATTTCAGGCTGTACTTGATCAGGTATTTCCTGAATATCGAGGAGTTTTCGGTGATTTGTATTCTGTGGTATCACTCTTAACATTACAAGAGTTTCCGTCATCTGAAGACATATTAAAGGCTAGTGATGAAACAATCTCGAATAAGATCAAAGAATTATGTCAAAGTCGCTCAATCAGATGGGCAAATGAAAAAGCTCTAAAACTAAAAGAGGCGGCAGCTCGTAATCCTTTTGAAAAAACAGTCTACCAGAGTCATATATTAAGCTTAGGTATGTACATTAACATTATTCTTCAATACAAAGAGCATCTATCAAGATTAGAGTCAGAGATAGACGCTCTCGCTAAAGAAATTGAAGAATATAATATTATCAAATCCATCCCCGGCATTGGAGAAAAAATCGCTGCCACGATTATTTCTGAAATCGGTGAGATAGATCGATTTAACCACCCTAAAAAGCTTGTCGCTTTCGCTGGTGTTGATCCTAGTGTATTTGAATCTGGTAAATTTAGAGCTACCCAAAACCGTATTACTAAAAGAGGATCAAGTAGACTTCGCCATGCCTTATATATGGCAGTTCGTTGTGCCATTCGTGATTGTCGTAAGAAGAAAACCACAGATGAAATACTCCCTAGAAACAAAAGAATGCGGGAGTTTTATGATAAGAAACGCGAAGAAGGAAAGCCCTTTAAGGTCGCTGTCATTGCTTGTGTAAACAAGCTCTTACATTGGATTTTTGCCTTATTAAAAAACAGAACAATTTTCCAAGATATAGCTTAATGACTATATCTAACTAAATAAAACAAAACCTTCCAAAATTAAGGTAGTGGAAGGTTATTTGGTGTGCGTATTTTTAGTATAGCATGAAATAATTTAAGTTTTTATTGAAAAATGTTGACAAACTATTAGCTGGTTTAGTTCAATAAGAAAAGGAGATGCCGCAGCACCTCCCGTTCTTAAACATAAGCCCCCATTAATTGAAGAAGCAAAAATTATACGAGTTTCTTTTTCTTTAAAATTGTATTAAAACCAATTACTGATTGTTGCGAATAAAAATGCTATTAATATGAAAAATCCAACTAGCCATAAAAACACAGCCCAAGCACGGAAAGTCAAAAATATCGGTAGGTGCCGTACTATTATATTTCCTATTACATCAAATAAAGCCTGCCAAAATGGTTCTTTCGAGTTTCCCCTTCTCCACAAATAAATTCCTAACAGGATAGATAAAATTGCAACTAAAAGGAGAATCATTCCTTCCACTTTCACCAACATATCACCACTCTTAAAATCAATTCTTCAATGTTTCTTTACTAACCTGCCCCGTTTATTCAATAAGAAAGGCGATCCCTTGTTAAAGAATCGCCCTCGTTCAACAAGATATAATCTTGGATAGGCTACACTGAGTTGGACAGAAAAGATAAGGTCAAGTAGAATACAGGAAATACTACAGGGGAGAATCTACTATGACGAAAAAAGCTCGACGAACATTTACAGCTGAATTTAAGGAACAAATCGTGCAGCTCTATCTTAATGGAAAACCAAGAAAGGACATCATCCGGGAGTATGATTTGACACCCTCGTCATTGGACAAGTGGGTGAATCAAAGCCAGACATCTGGATCGTTCAAAGAAAAAGAGAACCTATCCCCTGAGCAACAGGAATTGAACCGACTTCGCAAAGAAATTAAGCAGCTTCAAATGGAGAACGATATTTTAAAGCAAGCCGCGCTGATACTAGGACGAAAGTAAATGTGATCAGGAACAATCAACATAAATACTCGATATCAGCAATGTGCAAAGTCCTACAACTGCCTAGAAGCACCTACTATTATGAATCTAGGGAAAGAGCAGCCGTAGATGACGTGACCTCAGATGTCATTGATATTTTCCAAGCGAGTCGTCAAAATTATGGAACACGCAAAATCAAAGTTGAATTAAAAAAGCGTGGGCGCATCGTTTCTAGACGAAGAATTGGACGCATTATGCAAGAACAGGGCCTTGTTTCTACTTACACCATAGCTCAATTTAAACCACATGCGAAATCCTGTAACGAATCCGAACAGAAGAACGAACTAAACCGCGAGTTCAACCAAGAAGAAGAGATGACAGCGCTCGTAAGTGATTTAACGTACGTAAGAGTCAAACAAAAATGGCATTACGTATGTGTATTTGTCGATCTCTTTAATCGGGAAATCGTGGGTTACAGCGCAGGTCCGAACAAAGATGCGTTACTCGTCTATCGTGCCTTCGCCTCCATCAAGGGTGATCTCCGTAACATTCAGCTTTTCCATACGGATCGTGGGAATGAGTTTAAAAATAAGCTAATGGACGATGCGTTAGAGACGTTTAACATTCAACGATCATTAAGCATGAAGGGCTGCCCCTATGACAACGCTGTGGCTGAAGCAACGTTTAAAATCATCAAAACAGAGTTTGTGAAAGGTCAACATTTTGAGAGTTTAGAAGAATTAACAAGAGAACTACATGACTATGTCCACTGGTTTAACCACATCCGAATTCATGGGACACTTGGTTATGTAAGTCCAATTAATTATAAACTTGAACACCTTAAAAAATCTGTCTAGTTTAGTGTTGACATACCATCTTTTCAATTCTTACTTTCCTACATATTCAACCTTAACACTATTCACCCTTTTGTCCATTTCGTAAGTTTCAGATTTTTTATCGTAAATGACTTGTAATTTCTTGTCGTCAATCCAGCCAATAGAGAAACTTTTATCTGACCTAAATGTATTTCCGGATTCGTTTGGGAATTTATCACCTTTGTCTAAGATTGATAACTGGGGTGAAAATCCTGTTGTTGCCCCACAATCTCTAGTAAAAATATAAGCCACTTTTTTACCACCGGGAGAAGGGACTTTTTGTACAATATCATTCCCACACATATCTCCAAATAATGTATCCAATACATATTTACCAGCCATATATACAACAAATATTATGATTGCTGTTATTAAAATAGGTTTTAACTTATTTTTCATTCCATACATCCTTGCTTTCAATCCATAAAATAGTGTTTTTCAAAATCATAGCATTTCACTATTCTGCCCCCGTTAGCTGAAAAGCAGATAGCTTTAGTAATAATGAATGATTCAACTTTTTTTAAATATTCGTTTAGCTCCACGGAACAACCACTTTATGCCACCTATGATTATGTCTACAACTATAAAAACTATTAAATCAAATAAAAATTGAGCCATTTTTTGACCTCCTGCCACGTCATAGGAATCGTGGACTAACCATTTTTCTTAATCATAAATGGAGCATTCTTAAAACGGAACCATTTTTTATCAGGATTACAGTGGTAAATTTTTCATTATTTTGTTCTTCAACTAAACTGCTTCGTTAGTCGAATAAGAAAAAGGGAGGCCTCAGCAACTCCCATTCTTTAACTCTTGCCACCCGTTAGTGAAACAAGAAAAGTTATTATTGTTTCTCTTCATCACATAGCTCTTGTGCAATCTGCTTTATGCGCTCTACTGTCACACCTTCTCTTTGTTCTATAGCTAAGGGATGATCAGTTGGTTCTAACTCAATATAAGGACGTACTCCAACCGAACGAGTATGAACCATTGTTTTTAAATTTATTGTTTCAGGATAACAAGGAATTGAAGTCGATAACCAGCCAAACATCGGCTCTAGTTCTTGTTCTCTTCCTTCTACTTCCCAATAGTCATTCGTTTTATTAAAATTTACTTCGCTTAATGAAACCCAGACATCCCAGATAAATGGTTCTTCCCCATCTATTACAGGAATCTCAATACACCCACGAATAAAAAAATATTCATCGTCAATAATACACAAATCTTCATTCATCTCTATTCGGCTTTCTTGCTCTTCTGACGGTATGTCGTAACAATAATCAGGAACAGGACTTCCATAACTCATTGGAAGTTCATCGTGATACTTTCCACAACATCTACATAAATAACCTTCTTGATAATTACTCATTATATAATCCTCCACGAGAGAAACAGTTTTTTTCTCGATATTAGCCCCAAAACACAATAAAGAATCAATAAATTTTTCTTCTTCTACTAACCTGCCCTGCCCGTTCAACAACTATTTTTTTATTACCAATAGTGTCTTCTCATATATTTGGATGTCATTGATGTTAATATTATTAAGATTTATGGTCTGGTCTAATTCTACATCTCTATCTTCTTCCTCATCACCAGCCCAACAAATGTACAATTCACAATAATCGCCTTCTTTTAGATAACTATCTAAAAGTCTACATAGCGCAAGAAAGCTCTCTTGTGCTTCCATATTACTTCTTGGGTGCCGCATTTTATAATCATCGTTAAACTTTATCCCTATATGTCCATCAGTGAGGATTTCGTAAACTTGTGTAGTTGAAAGGTGCTTTTTCAATTTTTGTTTTATTTCATCATTTATAAGCCACTCACCAACTAAGACTTTATCATCACTATCATCATCACTAATAGGCAGAGTAAAGTTGCAACCAAGATAATTGACTATACTCATTTTCACATACACCTTTCTTCAACTCTTGATTTTTTGCTCTGTTGAATAGCAAAGTTGATATTTCACCAGGAGAAAAAGGACCAAAAACGGCCCTTTTGTTTGTTATCACCTCCAGCTCACGCCCTCGTTAGCTGAAGATCATCGTTTATTTGCCAATCAAAAACAGACTTTCTCCTTCATACAATTGATACTGTTCAAAAGCTGTAGAATCAGCAAATAAGTCTAAATACAATTCTTTATTAAATTCAATTATCAAATCTTCCGTTGGATCAAAATGATAAATATTTGTAATTGGAGCCCTTAATAAATGCTTTTTTAAAATGGAAATAAAATCGTTTCCTGGTTGTTCCGTAGAACCTACTAAAATACCGCTCCTATGTCTTAATCTCCAAGGGCATTCCACATTTAAGTTACCATTCTCAAATTTAATGTTTATTAACTCTACTCCAATTGGAGTCACCTCAGTAACCTTTAGACCCAAAAAAGGCGAAAAATCAACATCGCTAAACTTAATTGAAATATCCATCCATTTCTTCACCTAATTTCACATAAACTTCACTGTATTTTTAGCCACTGACTGTCGCTGCAAGCTTGTTTTATTAAACTCAAGGCATTGTTAACTAAATAAAACTTATACTTCTTCCTGATATACACTTAAACGAATTGGCTTCCTTTTCATTGGTACTTTGAACTCTTCAATATTTTCAATTTCTATGAAAAAATCCTCTACATCACCATCGTTTTCAAAATACCACTGTGAAGTTTCCAGTTCTCTCAGATCATCTGTTGGTTCAAAGACAAATTCACAGTGTAGTTGCTCCATATGAGAATACTCTTCATCGTCATATATGGTAAATTGCCTAACAAAATGGAAATAAAATAGTTCTTCACCTGTAAAGTCATATACTCCACATTGAAAGAGAAGGGCAATCTCCTCTTCGCCTTCTACGTGTTCTCGTCCAAACGATTTAAACGCTTCCCAAACCTTTGTTATATCACTGGAGTTTTCAGCAATTTTATTTTTAAGATAATTTTCTGTATCCCCTAATTTAATCATTATCTTAACTCCTTTTTTCTAAATAATCATTGTACTTGTTAATTCGATAAGAAAAGTATCGTTCCTTTTCTTATCTCACTAATCGGTCCGTTTGTTAGACAAGAACAAAGGGATTGCCGCAACAATCCCTATTCTTAAATCTAAGTCATCTGTTAGTTCAATAAGGTTTTTATCTCCTCTCTTAATTTTTCAACTTTCTCAGCCATTAGTACCGGGTATTCTATTAGGCCTTTTTCTTTTATATCCATTTTTTCAAACACTTTATAATTGTTCAATGTATTCCAAAAGTGCTCTGCTCCATCTAAAATTGTTTCAAAGAATTCCTTCTTAGGCAGGACAGCTTTAGCATAAACCTCAATAGGTTTCCATTCATCTGTGATAGAGAACTCGAATAAGTGGTTGTCTAATGATTTTATTCTCATAACAATTGGCTCGATACCGTACATAACATTAACCTTTTCCTGGTCTAAATAATTCTCAACCAGAGCCATATAACTCTGTTCCCATAAATCTAGACCACTTGGCCCATCAATTCCAACCACAATTTCATTCTTGTACTTAATTGTAATAAGCATTTGAATATGCTTAGACGTGAAATTACTGTGCTCAATATACTCTCTGAATTTCGAAGAATCATCCAAAGATATGTATTTTCCTTCAGGATTTTTTTTATAATAAGGGTCAGTATAGTCATAACAATGTAACTCTAAGAACGTTCTTATTTCAAACATAAATAAACCTCTTTAAGAATTATCTACTGTATATTTTAGTTTAGTAGCTTATTAAACTAAACTCCTCGTTTGTTTAATTAAGAAAAACAATCCTTCTTGTTGAAAAATCGCACTTGTTAGTTCAGTAACTTTTTTAGTCAATATTCTCAAAATCATAGTCATCAAGCTGAGTTTTATAATATTCATCACAGCCATTTTCAGTTGGAAGAATTCCATTTTCATCAGGCAGAAGAACTCTTAACACGTCCCGCCCCATTTCTCTATATTGTTTAAATGTCACTTTAAGTCCTTCTATTATGTCAGAGTATTCTTTGCCTTCCTCAAACCTCTTACCATTATTTATGTCATCAATTAAAGTAAAGAAAACATCATTTGCCACTTCAGGATCCATATTAAGTACTATTTGAAAATCCATATGATTAAAGTTCTCTTGAACTCCGTGTGTATGATAATTAGAGTGAATTCCATCATACTCTTCAGCATAAATGACGTCCATATACCAGCCATATTCTTCTAACATTTGTTCTTCCCATTGCTCATTTTCCAAATCATTTCCCTCCAAAGTATTTTATTTTATCATTTCTTGTTAAACTAAAATGCCCTATGAGTATAATAATTAAATGGTTAATCAATCCTCATTCTTTAGTCGAAGCTATTTGTTAGTTAAACAAGGCTTATCTAAAATTATCTATATGAAAATGAAGCCAATTAACCCTTACTACAGTAGGTGTTGCACAAATGCCTTCAAACTCTATATGATTTTCTTCGTATGTAAAAGGACCAGTTACATTTATATCTCTTCCAAGTTGGTTGGCTAACTGAAGAACATAAAACACTGCCTTTTCTGGTTCTTCAATTTGTAATTCAGTACTACATTCTAACTCAAATAACGCCTTATCTTTCCAATATTGTTGCAGCGATAAAATTTCTATATCTCCAACTTTTTGAGTTAATCTCTTTATTACTCTTTGTGCCTTTTCTTTTGAAGTTGCGTTTATATATATACGCCATTCAATTGTCTTAAACATCTTATACTCCTTAGATTTTTCGCCAATACCATCTGTTAGTTTAACAAGCGCTTTGTTTAATTTTCTTCATCTCGATAGTCAAAGTGCTCGTGATGTATAGCATCCATTCCAACTAAATCCCCACTTTTATTAAAATACCCGAAGAAACTGTCTATTGGTAATTTTAACAATTGATAATTATTGTCTCTTGGCAAATTTTTCAGTTCTTCCTCTGCCTTTTTATGAGTGGAATAAATACCTACAGGGAAAAAGTTAGGAAATTTCCCTGTCCTGTTTGCTACAAATATACCCCAAACAAATTTTGTATCATTCAATTGGACTTCCTCCCAACATCATCGCCATTCTTGCGCTTACTTTCATTTATTCTTAACATATGCTTATTGAACTAACTGCCTCGTGTTCAACACGAACTATTCATTTTTTTTCGTTACTGATTCATTTATTAACTTGCAAAGGTATCCAACTATGTATTCTCTGCGTGTCGTTTCTTCAATATCGTTATTTTCTACAAGGTCATCTATACCTTTATTAATAGTTTCCCATAAAGGTGTGCCTTCAAATTGTTCATACGGATGTGACATATACTGTGTACCTCCCTTGCTTACTGTTTGGTTCATTTCTTTAATCATAATATATATCCTCGTGCTCAACTAATCTGCCCTATTAACACAAAAAAAAGTTGCCACAGCAACCTTCAACCTTCCTTTATTGAACTCTTCTGTTATTGGAAGTTGGTTAATTATCCATCTAATTGCTCTTTAATAATCGAGTAGAATTTCGGCTTGAATGTGAGCTCTACTGTTGTAATAAAGCGTGATCTGTCGCGATCCAAGAATAATAAAACTTTTGCTGATCCTTTATCATCCTTTATTATTTCTAAGCTTCCAACCGTTTTAAAATCGTAATAAGCTACCAATGCACCATCATTTTTGTTCTTTACCTCTAAAAGAACTCACCATCAATGGATGTTGGCTTATAATTCGACCATTCTTCAACTACACATTGCCGCGCATATGCTTCATCTGACCAAAAAAGTATAACCTCTGTATCTTCATATTCGTTCGATTCACACACACACCATCCATCTTTGCTCTTTAATCCCCAAACCGTCTTACTTTCTGACACTCTTCTTATAAAATTTTCACATCGTCTTTTAGAATTTATAGTCAAGTCAAACTCCATCACTAATCTCCTTTATACATTATTTAATCTAAAATTTCTCCTTTGAAAATTATACCTCTTATTTAACTAACCTCCCGTTAACACAATAAAAAAGGTCCGCCGCAGCCCCCCTGTTGCTCAACTCAAGCCACCGTTAGTTAAACAAGAAATAATCTTTTCAATTCTTAATTTCCTACATATTCAACCTAACCTGCCCCGTTAATTCAAGAAAAAAAGACGGCACTACTTATTGAAGTAGTACCCCTGTTAGTGAAACAACGTATTATCCACTATGAATTTCGAAGCAGAAATATCCAAAAGGTAAATGTTCTTCTTTTAATTCCATTTCTGATTTTGCAATCTTCATCATCTGGATAAGAATCTCCTTTAAAGCTTCTTTATATTTTGTGAGTGCCTTTTTATAAGAGTCAACATCGTTGCTTTTACATAAAGGATATAGTATTGCTCCTAACTCTAAATCCTTAAGAGTTCTTTGGGTATCCTCCACATTAAAGCATTCTTTGACGTGCATCCCTTGAATTTCCTCGTCAAACCATTCTCGGCACTCTATATAAAACATATATTCTTCAAATTCAATTTGCCTTTCCAACTGTTCATTGACATAGAATGGTGTAATCCTAATGTAATCGGTAGTTGAATTAGAGCTAATAATTTCTTCTAATATGCCCTTTAACCCTGTAATAGTCGGGTAATATCTATATTTTCCATTATAGTAAACAGTGTTATTGTAAATTATTTCGTTAATATTTCCTCTATTATTCTTTAACATAGCTCTACACCTACTTTTCAGCCCAATTAACTACATATATTTTATCATTGCTTCTTCCACTAATCTGCCCTGTTTGTTCAAGAAAAAAGACGAACCCTAGTAAAGGCTCGCCCTGTTAGCTGAAGAACAACTTAAATTCATTCTTATTCCATTGATTCAGCTATATTAATCATCTCATTTTTTGTTAATGTGGAGCTATCCATTTCTAAGTAAGTATCATTTTGAACCCAACACAAGATTCCACCAATAGGGTGTTCATTTCTTCTGGAAGCTTTAAATGGTGAAAAATATCCTTTATAACCATTTATATTAACTGTCTTCCCACTGTACTCAGGCTTCTCTAAACGACCAGAAGCCTTCCTTTCTCCAATACCAAACATCAAATGCTCATCATACTTATCCATATAATGTAATCTGAAATCAGTTATATCTTCCTTTTCACCCCAAGGATATGTTTTGATGTCCAGAGTCCAATGCGACGGTATCTCTTTAGGAGTAAGAACCTTAAAATCAACTTTCTTTTTTAATTCTGGAATAGTGATCGAGTTATGATTATATTTAATTGCTTGTACTAAATTCGCTTCAATTCCTAATATCAAATTAACGATCAATAATAAACCAAGAATTAGTTTTACAGAAACGTTCAATTGGTTATCTCCATTTCATAATTATTATGCTTTTCCTCGGTAGGTAGTTTCCCCAAAAAAATGTCTCCTTATTAAACTAAACTGCTCCGTTAGTCAAATAAGGAAAAGGCTGCCGCAGCAGCCCTAACTTGTTTAATTCTAGCCCCCGTTAGTGCAACAAGAAGTATTACTTATTTGTTCTTAACGGCAGTAAGTTTGAATGAACCCATCTAATGAACTTGTCTGTACACTCCTCATCCGTTTGAGCATTAAAGAGAAAAACTCCTCCTACTTCATCTTTATAGTATTCTTTTGTTCCAAAGAGTAAGTCAAATTCTTCTTGACTCTTGAAATCATAAAACATGACATCCCAGCTTCCGTCTATCCGTTCCCAAGCAATTGCTTCTGCCCAAAAAGGTTCCCAATTATCTATATGAATATGGGGACCCTTATAATTATCTGATTCAAAGTATCTATTATCCATAAAAGTCACCCTTTATAAGATAGTTTGACTCCGCTTTATCATAATCCTTATTGAACTAACCTGCCCCGTTTGTTCAATAAGAAAAAGCGATCCATCTTATTGAAGAATCGCCACCCGTTACATAAGAACCCTTATGACATTTCCATTAGTTTTCTTGTGAGTAAAGCTCCAATAATTCGTTATATTCATCCCAAAAGCTTTCATACATTTCTTCATCAAAGTCATCATCAATCTGTTTTTCCTTAGAATCTTTAAATAGCTTCTTTGCTTGTATGGCGAATGAAACAATCAGCTCTTTATATTCTTTTGTACTAATTGTAACCTTTAGTCCTGGGTAATAGATGCTTCCCGTCTGATGATCTGTTGTAGCCACTTTAACAAAATCCGATAATCTCACTTGGTCCCCAAGGTGCTTTACAGTCCAATGAATTGAAATAGGGCAGCCCATCATCAAAATCGTGCCGCAACCGTGGAGTATTAGTCCCCAATCGTTATCAGGATCACAAATATAATCGCCATCAAGAGTCCTTAACAGAGCTAAAGCAGACTCACTAATTCCCCAGTCTTCATCTATACCAGATTGCGTAATAATAACGCCATTGACATTCAAGTATATTTCACCGTGGGAACATAAATCTTCTTCTGGGGAACCCAGCCAATCCTGTTTCAAGATTTTTATTTCAAACTGCTTATTCATAAACATCCATCACCTTATCGGTCAATTATTTACATTGAGAATAACATAAATGTTCAAGCTTTTGTTGAACTAACCCGTTTGTTGAATAAGAAACCTTCCACCACTATCCTTTCCTATCAGAATAATTTGGAATTATTTATATAGTTAGTGGCAATTAAATGTTGTTTTATAATAGATGAAAGGCAAGGGGGGAGACATATTAAAGGTTTAATTATCGGTCTTGTTATAATACTTTTAGTTGGAGGTACTATTTATATGTTTAACAAAAAAAACGCCTATAATGAAGCACCATATGCAGCAGGAATGAATTTTGACCTCGAAGAAGTAGAACCTTTTTTAAAACATTTATCATCCTCAGTATTGGATTCAGGTTTTAGTCAAGACGAAATCAATACGATTCATTCTGAAATCGACACAATGAAACACAATGAAGTTAAAGGATTTGGAACCTTTGATGTTATTTATAAAGGAAAGCCGACAAAGATACGAATTGAAGGCGAGGTTCATATTCAAGAAGGTCCTAAAGGAGTTCTTCTTAAAGAAGTTGTTCTTTATATGTATAGTATTCAAGAATTGGTTGACATCATAGATGAGGAAATGCTGAAAACTGAAGAACAAAGGGGTATATAGGTAGAAAAGAGATGTTGTAATTAACATCTCTTTCTTCAACTATCCTGCTTCGTTTGTTGAATAAAAAAGAGGTGCCGCAGCTACCTCCATTCTTCAGCTAAAGCCCCCGTTCAACAAGATATAATCTTTTCAACTCTTACTTTCCTACATATTCAACCTTAATCCCATTCACCCTTTTGTCCATTTCGTAAGTGTTAGATTTTTTATCGTAAATGACTTGTAATCTCTTATCGTCAATCCAGCCAATAGAGAAATCTTTATCCGACCTAAATGTATTTCCGGATTTGTTTTGGAATTTATCACCTTTGTCCAAGATTGATAGCTGGGGTGCAAATCCTGTTGTTGCCCCACAATCTCTAGTAAAAATATAAGCCACTTTTTTACCACTAGGAGAAGGGACTTTTTGTACAACCTCATTCCCACACATATCACCAAATAATGAATCCAATACATATTTACCAGTCATATATACAGCAAATATTACGATCACTGTTACTAAAATGGGTTTTAACTTATTTTTCATTCCGTTCACCCTTACTTTCACTCTATAAAATAGCATTTTTCAACAGCATAGCATTTAACTAGTATTCTGTCCCCATTAGCTACATTAGAAAAAGGCTGCTGAAGCAGCCTTCGATTGTTGAACTCAAGCCCCCGTTAGTTTAACAAGGACATAGGTTTATTTAAGTTTCGTTATTTTTGTTTATCCTATTACAGAAGCATAGCTACAATAAAAAAGATAGGAATCCCTATTCCAATCAATGTCATAACCAATCCCCCAAAAAGCCCTGACAAGTTATTTAAAGTGCCAATTTCTAATAAGATGAGAAACCAGGACCTTGCCTCATTAGGGTCCTTTTTAATTATGTCAAATTCAGTCTTAATCATTTCCCAGTTAAAATAGAAAATCCCAATACCACCAAATAAGAAAAACAAGGTTGCTAAAATATATAACATAACCTGCCCCTTTAACAAGTTGATAGCTATATTATAAATTCAGTCTTAAGAAACTTGTAATGTATATTAGTACCAAATAGGCGTAAATCATTTAATATCTGTTTTGTTATTCTTTTTTTAAACTAACCTACCCGTTGTTGAAGAAGAAAATTATCCTTTTTTATTTCTTCTATTCCTAAAATCTATTTAGCCCCCAACTATCGCTCCAAAGCCCCCAATCAAAAACACAATGATAAATTCCACAATAAAATTAAATTGAGAAGGGTTAATGATATTTAAAATAATTGTGACTAGTCCTCCCCACAGAACAGCACCAAGCAAATCACCTTTTGTAAGTTTCAAAGTAATCTTCCTTTATCTTAAAATTTATATATCCTAAAAGGAACGATACACTCTTTTGGGAACTCCATCCATTCCAATTATTTCTTGTTTCACTAACCTGCCCCGTTTGTTCAATAAAAAAGGCGGCACCACTTATTATTAAAGTAGTGTCGCCTTTAGTTAAAGATTAACTATCCATCAAACTGTTCTTTAAAAATGGAGCAGAATTTCGGTTTAAATGAAAGTTCCACTGTTGTAATAAAGCGTGTTCTGTCATCATCTAAAAATAATAAAACTTTTGATGATTCTTTATCATCCTTTATTATTTCTAAGTTTCCAACTGTTTTAAAGTCGTAATGAGCTATCAATGCTCCATCATTTTTATTTTTTACCTCTAAAAGGAATTCGCCATCAATCGGACGCATCTTAACAATAAACGTCTCCGTAGCATTTTCAAATCTAAATGTAGACTCTTCGTATTCAAAAGGTAAATCGTTATAACGCTTTACAGGTTCACTTGAAAATAGTGATATAAATTCCAACTCATCAGGAAAATGTTTCACAAACATCCACCTCTGATCCAGTTTATTTAACTATGTACAATTAATTCTAGTCCTTGTTCAACAAACCTGCCCCGTTTGTTGAAGAACATTTAGTCAATTAAATCTTTTCTTTAATTTTTTGAATAACATTCTTATAAAACTCAATTTGATGAGGTACAAATTTATCCCTTCCTACATTCTCATCAATCAAAATTTTATTTCCATCCTTTTTTATTTCAAATCCTCTTATCTTAATTGTTTCTCTTTCACCAAACCAAAGTTCAACAAAATGGTTAAATTCAGCTTTCACAATCCCTGCAACTTCTTCTTCTTGAAGAGTAAAGTCATCAAGGGATTTTTCACTTTTATACAAAAATACATTTGCTAATTCCTTATCTATAAAATCTTCTTTTATTACACAGTAGTCTATTATTCCCAACGGTATTAATTCCTGAAAGGAAATATCAATCCCCACTTCTTCCTTAATCTCTCTTACACCATCTTGAACTGTTTCATTAGCCAGTAAATGCCCAGCAGCCGTAATATCCAAAAGATTTGGATAGTCCTTTTTTGTATTACTACGGAGTTGTAAATAAAGATAATCAATTCCCTTCTCTTTACTAATAAACCAACAGTGAAAAGCCTCGTGCCAATATCCAAGTCTATGTACCTCTTCACGAGTAGCAACACCTATTTGATTTCTGTATTCATCAAAAGTTTTTAATTGTTCATTTTCCATACAGTCTTTCCCCTTAAAGTATTAATTTCACCTGATATCTATCATAATCCTTATTAAGCTAACCTGCCCTGTTAGTACAATAAAAAAGCCTTACTTCTTATTGAAGCAAAGCCCCCGTTTGTTTAAGTACATTTCTTCACAATCTATTGGTTTTCCCTTACTCTTGCTGAGCATTTCTTTGTATTACTGAAACGCTTGGAGATTCAGTCGATATCACATCAATTATGTGATTTAAAGCATTTATCCCATAATGTTTGAATGGTCCAGGATATATATCGTCAGCTATGGTGCTGACTTCAATAAAGTCTAGGTATCGGGATTTTGAATAAAGCGAAAAAACCCTTCCCTCATAAACCTCGTACTTATCCATAGCGGTAAAACTCTCATTTCTAACTGAGTAAGCAATATACCAATCAAATTTAAGTCGAATAATGGGAAGTGTGTCATCCACATCTATGGATCCATAAGACGAAGAAGTATCATTCTCACCGACTGGAATTCCATTTATTTTACAACGATCAATATCAACGATTAAGGGTTCGAATACTGAGTTTAAGTAAATATAACCTTGGTATTGAAGCAGTTCAGAATAATTCATAAAAAAACCCCTTTCCTAAACGAACCTGCCCCGTTAACCGCAGCAACCCTTGTTCTTCAACTCAAGCACCCCGTTAGCGTAATAACTTCTATATCAAAACAAAAAATAATCGTTCTTTCATTTAATCCCAAAAGTTAAATATTATCTCTCCATAGGTTTTTGGTTTCCAATCTTCCATTTGCAGCATTTCGCCTTCATTTAAATTATTTTGATTTTCAACAACAAGCATCCCATCTTTTTCCACTAATCGTATTGGTTTGTTTAATTCGTTTGTAGTCAATACCCTATAATTAAATGAATTAAATGCTTTATATAGTTGGGGTTCATCTATAAATTTGATTTCAGTGTATTGAATAAAAGAAGCAAAGGCTACAAATGGGTAATGACCATTTAGTAAAATATAAATATTCTTATTACCAAGTTTCGCTTCATAGAAATTTGAAGGATAATGTGCAAATGGTTTTCTAAAGGATGAAACTTTTCCACCAATGAGTTTGGCTACTTTCCTGCAAAGTTGTTCGAACCTTTGCCCATCAACAGATGGAGGTGTATCTTTTTCACTATTACTAAAACCAGTTACTCCATTACGAAGAAGAAGCATTAGACCACCTCACCATTTAAAAAAATTCAAATTTTTTAACTTAATTATACATCAAACATGCAAATTAAATCGTGAAAAAACGCTGTATTCGGCGTTCTAAGATACATCCAGTTATTCAGCTATTCTGCCCCGTTTGCTCAGTAAGAAAAGGAGATGCCGCAGCTACCTCCGTTGTTCAGCTAAAGCCCTCGTTAGTGAAACAAATTATTTATCGAAAATTCGATTCCAAATCTTTATTGCAATGGGATTGCACTTTTGAATACTATATTTTTCTGCTTCTAAAAAATCTTCACCAAACCATTTAACAAACACTTTATGTATCCCTAATGACAATTCATCAACTGATTTTACATTAGGTAGAAGCTTTACAATATCACCTATTTCTCCATCATACTCATCATCTGGACAATGAATAGCAAGTAAATTCAATGGGTCCCATTCATCTATAACTTCTTTAACAAGGGTAAATTCATTCATAGCTTTCCCCCTTAAAAAATGGTTTTGTATCCAGAAATATTCACTATTCTTATTGAGCTATCCTGCCCCGTTTGTTGAACAAGGTCTACTCTTTCTTTCTCCCGTAGCTTGCTTTTAAATCTTTTGGATTTAGTGTAGAACCACGAAATAATTTACTTAAAAAAATATCAAAATCAGGTGCGATTTCAACGATTTTCCATTGTCTATCTTCTGATGAATAATCTTCATAAAAATAAACGACTGATGGGTTTTCAACTTTGTTTCTATAATCTAAAACAATCCAAGTGTGAATGTCGGTCCACAAAACAATTAGACCTTCAGGTAACCCTTCTTCTTTTGTCCACTCTGCTGGCTTTAAAATACCAATTCCTCGTTCTACTCCTTCAAAGTCTATGCCATCCATATAGCCCATAGATGTCCTTTGCTTGTCCTGACCAATGAAAAAGTATGGATAATTCAATGCACCCCCGTTTTTTCCTTCAATAACTCAATATAAGAATGGGGAAGTTTAATTCCTAATTCCTTTTCTGCCTCTTGGATAGTTAAATCAGTTAAAGGAGGACTCAGTTCCTCATCATCTGTATCCCAAAAACTCATTCCTCTATAAAACTCCATATAATTCACCTCAATGCCATCAATGATGTTATTATACTACCTTCTCCTTCTTGAGCTAACCTGTGGATAGGCTACACTGAGTTGGACAGAAAAGATAAGGTCAAGTAGAATACAGGAAATACTACAGGGGAGAATCTACTATGACGAAAAAAGCTCGACGAACATTTACAGCTGAATTTAAGGAACAAATCGTGCAGCTCTATCTTAATGGAAAACCAAGAAAGGACATCATCCGGGAGTATGATTTGACACCCTCGTCATTGGACAAGTGGGTGAATCAAAGCCAGACATCTGGATCGTTCAAAGAAAAAGAGAACCTATCCCCTGAGCAACAGGAATTGAACCGACTTCGCAAAGAAATTAAGCAGCTTCACGTAAT
>NZ_KV917369.1:2744623-4880315 GCF_002019595.1 Priestia abyssalis
TTTCTACTTACACCATAGCTCAATTTAAACCACATGCGAAATCCTGTAACGAATCCGAACAGAAGAACGAACTAAACCGCGAGTTCAACCAAGAAGAAGAGATGACAGCGCTCGTAAGTGATTTAACGTACGTAAGAGTCAAACAAAAATGGCATTACGTATGTGTATTTGTCGATCTCTTTAATCGGGAAATCGTGGGTTACAGCGCAGGTCCGAACAAAGATGCGTTACTCGTCTATCGTGCCTTCGCCTCCATCAAGGGTGATCTCCGTAACATTCAGCTTTTCCATACGGATCGTGGGAATGAGTTTAAAAATAAGCTAATGGACGATGCGTTAGAGACGTTTAACATTCAACGATCATTAAGCATGAAGGGCTGCCCCTATGACAACGCTGTGGCTGAAGCAACGTTTAAAATCATCAAAACAGAGTTTGTGAAAGGTCAACATTTTGAGAGTTTAGAAGAATTAACAAGAGAACTACATGACTATGTCCACTGGTTTAACCACATCCGAATTCATGGGACACTTGGTTATGTAAGTCCAATTAATTATAAACTTGAACACCTTAAAAAATCTGTCTAGTTTAGTGTTGACATACCACTGCCCCGTTTGTTCAATAAGAAACGGAGGTAGCTTTGGCACCTCCATTGTTAAACTCAAGCTCCCGTTAGCCCAACAAGAATCATTTTTAAATTACAATCTAATCCTCTATTATCTCCACTTTAGATGCAGACATTTGTGGGGGATCAGACTCTAAAATAGGACTGTTTTTGTCCCTCCACACCCTTACTAATTGACCAATTTCAAATTTTTTAGAAGTATCTTTAAAAGAAAATATAACTGCCTTTCCGTGTCGTTTGCTAAGAATTTCGTTTGTATTGTATTTCTTTATCATTTCTTTAGAAACAGCATTAACTACTGTCATACTGCTGTTTTCCACTTGTACAATTCTTCCTTGAATTTCATAGTTATCCGATTTATCGACGGTATCTTTAGTCCCTCCTGTCATAATATTTTCTGTTAATTCATTTTGACATCCAGTTAAAACAAGAAGGAATAATACAAACAAAAAGGAGTAAAATCTCTTCATCTCTTCCACCTCCTGTTAATAAATCAGACTGTCAAATCTATAAAAAGGTTACAAGGTAAAGTGGGACGACCTAAAAAAATTATATGTTTCATTTTGTTAAACTACCCTGCTCCGTTTGTTGAATAAGAAAAGGAGGTGCCGCAGCTACCTCCTTTCTTCAACTCTAGCCTCCTTTAGTGCAACAACATCTGTTTTTATTGTTTGATGTTTCGTTCGTTATAGGGTATTTCCTGCTTAGTATCCAAAGGTATTTTCGCACCTTGAGTAATATCTAACCCTTCATTTTTTCCTTCATCAAGATTAGTTGAAGGTGTGTAACTAGGGGAATTAGGCAAGTCTTTTTTATCGCTATTTACAATCTTCTTAATAAAGAAAATAACACCAAGGAAAACAACGATTATTAAACTTATATTTACAATAGTTTCCCACATTTAAAATTCTCCTCTCCAAATATAAGGAAGCCTCACTTCAATTATCCATTTTTTGGTGTGCTATTCAATGAAAATCTCAGTTTAAGATCCATTAGTTTAGAGAACCTTATTTCTTCTTAAACTATTCTGCCCCTTCGTATTATAAGGTCAGCCAGATAAGAAAATATTTCTGGTTGACCATTTTTTATATGGTCTTATTATAACGGTAGCCGGGGTAAAACGTAACTGCCCGTGGGACCTAGATCCCGTCAGCTAAACAGTTTGCCCCCTACTTGTAGAAACATGATTGAGGCTGGTTGGGACCTAGATCTCGTATAACAAGCGAAGCTGTGACACTGCAAGAAGGAATTAGGGGTACCGGCAAATAAGAGATTAGGAGATGATGGAGGATGAATCCAGTCGTTGGTCTGGATATTTCAAAGGGAGAAAGTCAAGTTCAAGCTTTTGTAGATAAAGGCAAACCTTTTCGTAAGAGCTTTAAAGTATCTCATACTCTTGATGGGCTTGGTTTACTTGTAGAGTTCTTAGATGATGTGCAGAAAGAAACAGGTCAGAAGCCTCCTGTGATTCTAGAAGCAACTGGACACTATCAGACACCAGTTGTCCAATATCTAGATGAACGTGGGTATTTATTAATTATTATTAATCCTTTAATTTCGTATAAGGCAAAGAGTTCAAGTCTAAGAAAAGTAAAGACAGATGCAGTCGATGCATACCTACTCTGTGAATTGTATTATAAAGAGGAATTAGAGCCATACAAAAAGCGAGGGATTCAGTTATTAAACCTTCGTAATCTTACGAGACAACACGAAAATATTACAGGCGTTATGATTCAGACTAAGCTTCAATTTCAGGCTGTACTTGATCAGGTATTTCCTGAATATCGAGGAGTTTTCGGTGATTTGTATTCTGTGGTATCACTCTTAACATTACAAGAGTTTCCGTCATCTGAAGACATATTAAAGGCTAGTGATGAAACAATCTCGAATAAGATCAAAGAATTATGTCAAAGTCGCTCAATCAGATGGGCAAATGAAAAAGCTCTAAAACTAAAAGAGGCGGCAGCTCGTAATCCTTTTGAAAAAACAGTCTACCAGAGTCATATATTAAGCTTAGGTATGTACATTAACATTATTCTTCAATACAAAGAGCATCTATCAAGATTAGAGTCAGAGATAGACGCTCTCGCTAAAGAAATTGAAGAATATAATATTATCAAATCCATCCCCGGCATTGGAGAAAAAATCGCTGCCACGATTATTTCTGAAATCGGTGAGATAGATCGATTTAACCACCCTAAAAAGCTTGTCGCTTTCGCTGGTGTTGATCCTAGTGTATTTGAATCTGGTAAATTTAGAGCTACCCAAAACCGTATTACTAAAAGAGGATCAAGTAGACTTCGCCATGCCTTATATATGGCAGTTCGTTGTGCCATTCGTGATTGTCGTAAGAAGAAAACCACAGATGAAATACTCCCTAGAAACAAAAGAATGCGGGAGTTTTATGATAAGAAACGCGAAGAAGGAAAGCCCTTTAAGGTCGCTGTCATTGCTTGTGTAAACAAGCTCTTACATTGGATTTTTGCCTTATTAAAAAACAGAACAATTTTCCAAGATATAGCTTAATGACTATATCTAACTAAATAAAACAAAACCTTCCAAAATTAAGGTAGTGGAAGGTTATTTGGTGTGCGTATTTTTAGTATAGCATGAAATAATTTAAGTTTTTATTGAAAAATGTTGACAAACTATTAGCTGGTTTAGTTCAATAAGAAAAGGAGGTGCCGCAGCTACCTCCGTTAGTTGAACTAAAAGCCACCTATTTGGCAGCTTAATTTTTACCATATAAAAAGTGATTCCTCTTATATTTTGCTTGAGATTATTACTCAAACTTCTTATCAACAGATTTTCGTTTATGTTTTTCATTAATTATTTTTTTGTTGAGTATCCTGACTTCCCCAACCATTAGCAACCTCATATCCTCTACGATATACTTCGCTAACTCTTCATCAGTAATGTCATCTCCATCAATATCAAGACGAAAATCCTGTCCCTGTAATCCACCGCCATTAGTAAACTCGATTTCAAAGTCGAATTGAACTCTTTTATCCATTTTAAATCCACCTCATATTAGTTTTGGGTCGATATTATATATATTCTTGTTGAATGAAACAATAACCTTCTTGAACTACCCCCGTTTGTTCAATAAGAAAAATATAACGAGAAGGGTCTACACTTCCCGAATAGGGTTTTAAAGTTTTTGTTTAAATGGTTTCTCAAGGAGTAGGCTTTATGTGAACTTGCCCATTTTTTCTCCCCATCTTACTAATCAATATCAAAATGTGAAAGAAGAGGACTAAAGCAAATAATACGTAAGATATTGCTATCCCTGGTATAAAGGAAGACAATAAACCAATTAAGGAATAAGATATTAATTTGAATATGTAAGGGTTTATTTTAGAAACAAAGTACTTCGAATATACCCAATGCAACAAATCCACCACAATAGACACAGGAACAAGAATAGCCAAGAGAACAGGAGTAAGATAAACGAGTGTATATACAAATTCATCCTGAAAAGAAAGAGGATAAACGTCTTCTGGTGAAGGTAAGTAACTTGTTAATCCTGCAAAAGTTGCTATGACGAGGGATGTAAGAACAGCTGCTAATATTTTTTTGATCATTCTATCAGTACCTCTACCTCTTATAAATTTATAAATCTTGATTTTTAATCATTTTATCATTCAATAAAGAAACACCTCTTTTATAATCTTAAAGCAATAATCCTTACGAAGAAATCCTTTTCCCAGCATTATTTTTAGCATCTATAGCTTTTTTCTTGTTGAACTAAACTGCCCGTTTGTTCAATAAGGAATGGAGGTGCCGCAGCTACCTCCATTCTTAAACTCAAGCCCCCGTTTGTTTAAGAACTTCTTTTGTTATTCTTTAAACTCCAGTAAATTACAAGAACTAATGGAATAATAAATGGAATAATAATAAAAAATGAGTATGTCCAAGCTGTATTCAAAAAAAACACGACATCACTACAACCCTGCGTCCCACATTCCGTTGCTCGAAGCCCTCTTTCACTTATGGCTGAAAAATAGCCGATTAGTCGTATTCCGAATAGGAAAAACCATACTACCACAATAGCAATTAAAATTGAAATTACTTTAATCCAAGCTCCCGCTCGTTCCATCTAAAATCCTCCCAGAATACTCAATAACTTAACCTTCCAATGAGAAGAATTATATCATTTTGAAATGATTCCAGTCCCATTCTTCTTCAACTAAACTGCTTCGTTTGTTGAAGAAGGAAAAGGCTGCCGCAGCAGCCTTAACTTGTTTAACTCTAGCCACCGTTACTTTAAGTAGAACACTTCACACACTCCCTTTTAATTAAAATATGGCACTTGCTGAGCAAAAAAATGGACTATTGTGGGCTTTATGTAAAAATAGAGAAGTTAATTTGTATTATAGGGGGTGCTTATTTGGAAAAAACAGCAAGAAGTTTAAAGGAAATTAAAGATTATATTGATGAATTTGAACAGAAAATAGAACGGAATGGGATATGGTATAGAGGGGTCGTTGACTGGACCTACGATTTAGTTCCCAGTTTACAGCGGTCTTTACCACGGAAAACTTATCATTCTGAGATTCAAGATATCGAAAGAAAAATGTTCGACATATTTAAAAACGTAGAAGAAATAAAAGGTAAAGAGTTCACAGAATGGGAATTGATTTACCTGATGCAACATTATGGTGTAAAGACAAGATTTTTAGATTGGTCTTATAAACCTTTAGTTGCATTGTTTTTTGCTACGTATAACTGGGATAAAAAGCAAAATGCCCGCCTTTGGTTATTGGACCCCCATCTCTTAAATGAGGTTTTTTGGGGAAAATATGGAGTTATTAAACCCTATGGTCAAAAGTCTTACTTTGACTTTTTAGATTCATTCTCAGTGAGCAATGATATCTATGCTTTTGACCCTTATCAATTCAACTATGATGGTTTTAATAAAAGGATCGAAGCGCAACGGGGAGTGTTTACACTACATTCAACTAGAAATGCTCTTAGTCCAAACGTTTACGCATTAAATAAGATTTTAAAGACTGAAATCAATACAGCCAAGTCTCCTGTTAGGACTAGCCCTTTAAGAGAAGATTTTCCTGATGCAGACGTAGTTTTGGATTATATAGATATACATCCGGATGCTGCAACTGAAATTGAACAGCACCTATTAAAAAAAGATATTACCATTAAAACCTTGTTCCCCGATCTAGCAGGAACAGTGGATTATATAAATAGCATTTTTCCTAATTTTTAATTGCACTCCGTGAAGGCCTAACAGACCATATTTTTCAGATTACATTCTGTTTTTTCTAATGGTTCCGTTAAACGATAGTGTTGATTTTTTATCAAAGAAAAAAGCCGGTTTTTAGTCCGGCTTTTCCGTTCCTTCTTGAACTAATGCCCCTGTTAGTTGAAGATGGCAGAGTGATTATTTTGCTTTTAATTCGTTAAATATCCCCCGATCCCCTTCAGGGATCATTTCGATATTACTGTACTGTATAATCTTATTTTTATTATAGTCCAGAACAGTATATTTACCGTCTTCTCCTACAACATAAAGTAGTGATTTATGTTCTTTATAAGCCAAAACATTCTTTACAACTTCCTCTTGTTTTTCAACGTTATACAGCACTTTAAACTCTTTGTTATTTTCATCTACACTTCTTAAAATTTGATAGGTGCCATCCCCAAAGATTTCTATCGTATCCTTTCCAGGTACATATTTGTAGTCTTTACTTTGACAGCCAAATAAAGAAATAAGTGTTAGCGTAAGTAACAAAGATATCACCAACTTTTTCATTTAAAAACCTTCTCTCAGGTGTTTAATTTTATTATCTATAATTTGATTATAACCTTATTTTCACTAGATTTATCAGTTGTTATAAGGTACTCCTTATTCAACTAACCTGCCAGTAGTTCAACAAAAAAGCCTTACTCCTTATTGAAGTAAAGCCTCCGTTAGTTCAAGAAGATTTATTTACAAACTGTAGTATCTATAAAGACTATTTACTCGGTAATATTAACTTTCGTGTTTTAACATCGTATATTTTATAACTAATTTCAAACATATGGTCTTTTGTAACTGTCACCTCACAATAATAAGGAATTGACTTTCCATAAGCATCAAGTGCAGGAATATCTCTGAAGGTAAATATTTCATCTGAATCGAGTATTCTAAAGCCCGCTTCAGAAGAACGACCTGATGAATCTATTTCGATAACACATTTCCCTGCGACGACATCATATTCCTTTAGAACCATATATTTTAGGCTTGGGAGAGTAATGGCTAAAAATAAAACACCAAGTAAAAAGATTCCAAAGCTTTTACCTACATTTAATATTGTATAATCTTTGTTACTATACATAGCAATAAAGATAAACATTGCCGCTAAAACAAACAAGACTCCAAGTATGAGTATAAAATAATACAAGAAAATTTCTTGATTTCCCAATTTAAATCCCTCTTTTAGCTTAATCAAAATTTGATTGATTTTGTATAATTTTATACGACTTAATTGTAAAGAAGGTTTCACATTGTTGTACTAAACTGTACCGTTAGCACAAGAAGCGACAACTTGAGGGTTATTATTTTTTTTCTAAATTTTTAACCAACCTTATAAACCAATACAATATTATCCAAGGCAGAATGAATTTTGTAGCCCATTCTATTACAATAGGAATCACTGATGCGTTTATGAACTGGGGTATTAACCAAAGAATAAGTAAAACTATAATACCAATAATTAAATTTTTCATTCTTTTTCTCCCCTCTCTAATTACCATATCACCATAAAAACCCATTGGTATTCTTTCACAAACCTGCCCCGTTTGTTGAATAAGAAAAAGGCTGCCGAAACAGCCTTAACTTATTTAACTCTAGCCTCCGTTAGTTCAAGAAGCCATATAAATATCAAACTTTATTTATCCTTTACCTGAAGGTCAAATTCCTCTGGTTCTCCTGGTGTTTTCAAAGTTTCCCTAAGACGAATTGTCCAATTGTCCAATTTTGTATCGTATTTTATTCTCTTAACCACTATAACTTCATTCTCATCAATTTTTTCGTTAAGCAGAGCCTTACGAAGAGCTTGAGTGTCTGATAAGTTTGCACCGTCAGGCTTTTTACTTTTAATTACAGAAACCTTTTTGGCACCCGCACCGCCAGGATATGAATCTGTAGTAGGACCTGAAAACCAAACACGAACCTTTTGACCAAGTTCAACGTCTTCAGGGACCTTTGAAACCCAATATGCACTATAAGCTTCTTTAAGCCCACCACTAGAGCTAAAATCTTCCGATTCCGAGCTGACTACAAGTATCCTTCCTTCTTCTTTTTTTACAACATATCCCTCGGTATCGGGAGCTCCATTACATCCAACTAAAAGAATGCTTAAGAAAGAAAACAACGTAACAGAAATTATTTTTTTCATTTTCAGCTCCTGTAAGGACAAGTTTTTAATATATAGCATTCTTTTTTATTACGTCTATTTCCTTTTTTCACTAACCTGCCCCGTTAGTTCAACAAGAAAAAGTAAGTCTATCCTGCGATACGGTTAAAAAATTTCGATTCTAACAAAACAGGATTGATACTCTTAATTTCTTCAAGAAACAATCGGGTCTTTTTCTTAACTTCATTCTCGAACTGTTTTTTTAATACAGTGATTTCTTTAAAGGAACCATACTTAGCACCTCTTAAGAATTTTTCCTCTGTACATATAAAGCTATCTAGTGAAGTTCTTATTTCATATTTCAATTCACTTACTTTTATTAAATCCTTTTCAACCTTAAGTTCTAACCACTGCGAATCGTTTTCTATATATTTTAAAGCGACATAACCGTTTGTATCTAATAAACTTACTGTTTCATTTAAAAGCTTAAAATGTGTAAGAATAAGTTCAGAATAACTTCTTTTGGCAGACAAAGGTATGTTATCAGGGGGGGACGGAATAAAATTGTGTTCACCAACAGTAAGGGTAAAAAGACCATAAATTTGATGGTACTCTTTATCAAAGGTCAAAACGTCTATAATCCTTAATTCCTCTACATCATCCTCAAAAATTTCGTATTTAATATTTATCAATTCATTCCACTTCCAATCACCTAAAAGTGAGTTTGCTGTATATCACCATTATACATTCCTTCTTCAACTAACTGTCCGTTTGTTAAAGAAGAAAATTAACATTACACTTTAGGACAATCTGTTTATTTACTAGACCGCAGAAAATCCAGACTTTCTTCCATAATCAAACAAGCCCTTCCTGAAAGGAAGGGGCTTGTTTAATTAATATATGATTAATAGTAAATAAAATCATTTTCCACCATTTGTTTAAACCATTTATCTGACTTACAAGTTCCGTATGTATGGTTGTAAATTAATCGAGCTGGGGATGTTTTTCAACGAGTTTAGAAACATTTTTAACTTCTTAGTCACCAAAACTAACTTTGAGATTATGGCATAAAATTCTTGTTTCTTTTATAAACGTTTTTAGTTAAGATAGCAATCAGAGAAAATGTGCAGCAAGTTATCCTGATTTATGCTCTATTTGGAAGCCATTATCTTCTTCAGTAAAGGTATTTCGTATACATCAATCGTATACACATTTAGTTAACAAAAAAGATCGATGGTTCCGGCCGTTTCCAGCACAACGTTGGAAATCAAATGTTCATGGTAATTATAACGGCGAAGCGTGCGCTTTTTACTAACGGCGCTTGTTCCGTCTAAATGAATGAGCGCTTTATTCGTAAAACAATATTCATCCGTTTTGGATTTAATCAGGAAATAAATTTTCTCCTGATCTTCATGCATGACATAATCATCCGCATCGACCTTATCATAGTCGTGAGGTTGAATGACACTCCCTACATCACTTAATCCAAGAACATCAGAAGCCACTTTTTTAAACATAATACCATCCCCGCTTTCTTTTGTTTACCATCCCTATCATTGTATCATGGATAAAGAAACCGTACATCCATATAGAATATTGTAGAAATAGCGCGATTATGCCTTCGTTTATACCGTCTTTCGGTCAATCAATTTATATGGCATGACAACACAAGAAGCGGAGTCTTTCATCAAACATTGTTGAAAAGCTTTTTGTCCCATCGCCCGAAGCGGCAATTCCATCGTCGTAATGTTTAAAGATTTGGCAATATCCTCATTATCAAATCCAATGATGGCCAAATCATCGGGGACAACAATTGCTTGTTTTTGGCATTGGATGATAACCCCTGCAGCGACAGAATCGTTTGTTACAAGCAGCGCGGTCGGGCGCTTTTGAAGCTTTAACCATTCCATGACAACCCGCTCGCCGTCTTCAATGTACAAACAATCTTTAAAAATCCATTCTTCTCGCAATGGTTCGCCAATCACCTGCAATACGTCCGTATAGGCTTCTCTTCGTTTTAAACTGCTTTTGCCTTCCGTTCGGTTAATGCAATAACCGATATGCCGATGACCTTTTTCAACCAAATAATTCATCGCGTCTTTAAAAGCACAATAATGATCAATACAGACGGACGAAACCTCCTTATCATCAATTTCCTCGCAGAGAACGATCGGTCCGTATGAAACATATTCCATGATGGCATCTAGTGGACTTTCTCGCGAAGTGATGACCAATCCGTCCACTTGTTTATGCTTCAGCATATCCAGTGCTTCCAGCTCTTTTTCTGCTTCATAATTCGTTTGGATCATCATCAATTTGTATTCATTCACCTGTGCTTCTTGGGCGATTCCCTCAAGCAACAAGCTGAAATAGGGATGATGAATATGCGGAATAACCACCCCGATTACATTCGTCTTTCCTTTTGATAAATGAACCGCATTGATGTTTTTTTGATAATTCATTTGTTTAACCGCTTGCCAGACGGCTTCTCTTTTTTCCTCCGACACGTACGGGTGATTATTTAGAACTCGTGATACGGTCGTGACGGAGACGTTTGCCAAGCTGGCAATATCACGTATATTGCTCATGATCCATCCCTCTCTAATATTATCTTTTTAGCGCTTGCTATGAAATGCGTTTCACACTTTATAGTGTAGATACGGCTTTTATATTTCGGAAATAAAAATGGGATAAGTGCTCATGCGGCTCTTATCGCCAAAAATCAGCTAAGGAGGCTAAAACATGTTTGGATTTCTTTTGTTGCCCGTTCTTTGCCTAATCGAATTAGCGGCAGCATCCATCGCTTTAAAAGGGAATGATAACCCACTCGATTTGGAAGACTTTCATCGCTTTTATCATGACTAAACAAAAGGGCATTCCTCCCTTTTGTTTAGTTATTCTCCCAACTATAAGGTTCATCCTTTTACAAAAGAGCCCAAAGTGATCATTCTTGCAAAAAATAAATGAACTTTTTCAAACTATGTGGCTTCTGTTTTCCACGCTTAATCACAAAATCAATCTTAACTCTTTCGGGTAGTTTTTGGTAATGGAGGGTGTTTGTCTTTTTTCGTCTGTATATAACATCTTCCGGTAGTATACTAATACCAAGCCCATCATTAGCAGCTTGCAGAATAGATTCAAATGAATCAAATTCCAAGATAGTTGGCTGATTGACATCACTATTACTATAAAAATCTAATAGCTTGCTCCTATATATACAACTTGGATCACTATTTACAAGTAAAATTTGATCATGTTGGGGCAAAATGAGTATGATGCTTTCAAAGTAACTGTAAACGGTTTCGAACTGCGAATGATTGTATGTACCGCTTAAAAGGATTTCAACGCCTGATGATATTGCAGAGGCTATCCTTTTTCAGCTGACTCAAGAGTCTGTCACAGGGCAAGTATTTACGATTGATAACGGGCAAACACTTTGAGATGTGATTAGAATAGATCATAAATTAGAGCTTATCGGCATACCTTTATACGTCAATGCTTTTAAAATAAGGAATAATGGAGGAACAAAATCATGGCACATGAAATTAAAAAAGCGAAAATTAAATGTGAATTTACGAATGGTTTTTCTCTCTCCCCTGATACTTCAACAGAAAAAGCATTATGGACCATTTTAGATGCAGTAAAAAAAGGGAAAACGGCAGAGGTAAAACTTGTGGCAGAATATATGGATGGAACAGAGGCCGATTTTGAATTTACAGATCAAGAAGATTATGATTATGAAGACGATGATGAGGACGATGATGAAGATGACGACTAATTCAGGTTGCATACCATTCATATAAGAGACTGATACTCTTAATGACAAAAAAAGAGGATGGAAAGGCCCCGTCATAAAAATCTAGTAAAACCATGGGATTATGTGACGGGGACTTTCAATAAAATACAGTTTTTGTGTTTTATTAGAGGCTTATAGGACAGTCTCTTTTGCAATGCTTTCAGCCAGCTATCCACCCGGCTGATTTGCTTTTTCATGTTCAGTCGTTTTTTTCAACGTTTTAACCGATAACATCAAAACGGTCCAAAAAACGGCTCCGAAAATAAAAAGGGCTTTGAGTAAAAACGTCTCGACAACGAAAATGGCTGAAAAACCGAACGAAAGCCATACCATTGCAATGGCCATGATTTTTGCCCTTATGGGAATGCCGTTCCCGGAACGGAAGCTTTGGATATACGGACCAAGAATTTTATGAGTAATTAACCATTGGTATAGCTTTTCTGAGCTTCTTATATAACATGCTGCCGCAAGTAAAAGAAACGGTGTTGTCGGCAATAAAGGCAAAAAAATACCTAAAACACCTAAAACCAACGAAATTGAACCAATGATGATTAACACTGGTTTTATCAATTGTTTCATTTCATCACACCATCAAAAAGGGAATTGTCATGCCTAAATTTGAAGATAATGGCACAACGCCATAAATATACAGGGATTATGGGCCCGTGTCAACTTTTCACCCCTTTTGAGGTGTTTGCTCATATAATGTGCCGTCTTTTATCATGACGATACGATCACATAAATCTAGAACACGCTCGTCATGGGTTACCATAACTGCAGCTTTTCCCCTTATTTTGACTTCATGCGCCAGCATTTCGGCAACATCTCTGCCACGCTTAGAATCCAAACTTGCTGTTGGTTCATCCGCTAAAATGATTTCCGGATCATTCATGAAGGCACGCGCAATCGCAACACGCTGACGTTCTCCGCCGGACAGTTTTTCCGGATAATGGTCCATACGATGACCTAAGCCTAGACGCTCTAATAACTCCTTCGCTTTCATTTCTGCTTGTTTGCCTGATCTCCCTGCTAACCTGGTTACAAGCAGCAATTGATCTACTACACTCAAATACGGCACAAGGTTAGACGCTTGGAAGACAAATCCAACCTTTTGAACACGTACGTCATTCAATTCTTTCAGTGAAAGATTTGTAATGTCTTCTTTATCAATTATAATCTTTCCGCTTGACGGAGAAAGCAATGCACCAGCAATGGATAAAAACGTACTTTTTCCCGATCCGGATGGACCAACGACCGCTACGAATTCTCCCTCTTTCACCCGTAAAGATACATGATGCAGTGCTGTAACAGCGGTTTCCCCTTCTCCGTACACTTTATAAATCTTTTCAAGCACTAATTTATCAGTCACTATTCGACCCTCCCAATTGCTTCAATGGCATCTATTTTTGCAATACGTTGTAAAGATAAAAGCGCTCCAATTACTGCGACACCAATCAATAATGCAGAGTACTTCACCAATGTATCCGTACCTAACTCAAATGGCATTCCTTCCGGGAACAGGGCACTTACGCTGAATGTAAGCGCAATGCTCACTCCAATGGCTGCAGCCGCTAAAATCAGCACTTGGCCAATCAAGTTTTTCGCTAAATAAGATGTTTTAGCCCCAATTGCTTTTAATACACCGAATTGATTTGTTTTTTGCAGTGTAATGACGTAGAAGAATACAGCTTGTACAAATGCCGCAATCACAATTAAAAATGAAATCATCATGGTCAGCGACCCTTGCTCTTCTTTATATCCAGGAATGTTTTTTATTACTTCTTCTTTTGTAAGCACTTCTATATGGGAAAGCTTTTTTTCTAATGAAATTGATACATCTTCGTTCCCTGAAACAATGATGGCACTATAAGAAGGCTTTTGCTGTCTTCCTGTTGATTGTACCATTTGGTTCCAGCTTTCTATGTCTGTATACAGAACCGGCATATGGCTAAACATTTGACCTTCTGCAAATCCAACAATGGTCATACTTGCGCCCGTATCTTTATTTTCCAGTGTATCGCCAATTACCACTCCGTCTCCTTTTAAGGATGCATCGGCAATCACTTCATTTTCACCAAGTTTTTCTATTAATTTCCCTTCTGAAACATCGGGCATAATCATGCTTTTTGATTCGACACCGAAAATCGTCACATCAATTTTTTTATCTTTGCCTGTTTGAGACAATGTCATCATCGTTTGGGATAAAGGGAATGCCTCCTTCACGCCTTCATGCCGACGAACCTCATCTAACTTTTCATTCGGGATGGAAGAACGAGCCAGCTTTTGCTCAGCATTATCTTGAAGGACCACGTAATCCCCTTTCATATTTTCTATCGCGGATGCATTATCTGCCGCCAGTCCATTCGCTAACCCTGAAACAATAAATGTTAACCATGCAACAAGAATCATAATAAACCCAATTAACATGTAACGTAACTTCGCGTGTTTTAGTTCGCGTACAGCAAGAAACATATTTTGTCATCTCCATTCGTCTTTCCTTAATGTGAAGCCTAAGCCTCCTTGCTCACAAACTAATCATAAAAAAAGAAAATGAACGGAACATGAACAAATCATTACGTTTGCAGCTGGACTTTATTAGCGCTAAAATCTAAAAAAGCGAAATAAGACGGTCTCATCGCCATCTCATTTCGCTTTATCCCGTATTAACGGGAAGTCCCCCCCACTGATGGAGGTTTCTTTATTGCGGTAGAATAATTTCAAAACGCGTCCCGACTCCCGCTTCACTTTGGACAGTAACGGTCCCTTTATGAAGCTCGACAATTTTTTTGACAATGGAAAGCCCGAGTCCGCTTCCGCTTTCCTCTCGTTTCCGCGCTTTATCTCCTTTATAGTATCTGTCGAATATGTAAGGCAAATCTTCTTCGTCAATTCCTTTTCCCGTATCCTCGATGATTACATGAACCGCACTGTTGTCATCTAGATACGCTGAAACAAAGATCGTTCCGCCGGGATCAGTAAATTTAATACTGTTATAAACTAAGTTCATCCATACTTGGTGTAAAAATCGTTTATCGCCGTTTATCGAAATAGAGGGTAAATTCATATCGATGGCTAACTCCTTCTCCCTCCAGTACCAAGCGGTGGTAAGGAAAATTTGTTTGAGCTGTTCAGCTGCATCAAATGTCGTCAGCTCCAATATATCGTGCTCTTTATCTAAAGAAGCGAGCATTAATAGTTGTTTACTCATCATAGACAGTCTTCTGCTTTCTTCCTCGATAATCGATAAATACTGTTGGCGCTGCTCCTCTGTTACTTGCTCTGTGCGCAGAGCTTGTGAAAATCCTTGAATCGATGTAAGCGGTGACTGGATTTCATGAGATACATTGGAAACAAACTCCTGTCTCATCTCATCCAAGCGCTTTAGACTTGCCGCCATACGCGTGAACGACTGTGCAAGCAGCCCGATTTCATCCTTTCGCTCTACATCGAGCTGTATATTGTATTGCCCCTCTGCAATCTTCTTTGTTGCCTTCGTCAAGTTGCGAATGGGCTTCACGACATACCGTGTACTAATGAAAATAAATAACATCGTTAAACCGATGCTGAAGGCCAATAATTGCGCAAAGAAAATTCTCATTTCTCCAAACTGTAATTGGATATCGGGTCGGATAAACAGCGCGTATCGTTTTCCTTCCGACTGAAAAGGGACTCCAACCGTATTTCTCAATTCATTATCGAAAAAACCGGTAATGAATACCTTTTTGGGAAAATTGGCAATCCCGTGATACACTTCTCCCTCCAATACAGAAGATACGGCATCACGGCCTACATTTTTCTTCTTAAAAGAACGGCCAAAATACAATTCTCTTCCCTGTTCATCCTTCAAATAAATTTGATAGCCCATTTGTGCGACCGTATTTAAATAGTCGTCCATATTGAGATTAGGTGTTGAGGCAGCAAACCCCGCTGCTTCGCTTGCGATTTTCGTGATTTTCTGGTCATTAAACGGTTTTAAATAGATTTGATAATACGCATTCGCGATGAAGAAGGCGAGTAAACTGCTGGTGACGATAATGATGGTTGCCGTCACAACAAATCGGACATATAGTGTCTTCACGCTTCGTTCACCTCAAGCTTATACCCTATTCCTCGAACCGTCGAAATTGTAAAATCGTCTGTCCGCTTTGAAAAACGTTCGCGTAACCGTTTAATATGAACATCCACTGTTCGAATATCTCCTTCAAAATCAATTCCCCAAATGAGCTCGATTAATTGTTCACGCGTAAACGTCCGCCCTGGATAGCTGGCCAGCTGTGCCAACAGCTCGAATTCTTTCAGGGGAAGCATAACCGTATTTCCGTTGCATTTCACTTCATAGCTTTTTCGATCAATGGTTGTGTTTTTAAGCACAATATTTTCTGAGCTGACAATATGATAGCGCCGAAGAAGCGCCTTCACCCGAAACAACAACTCCTTCGGCTCAAACGGTTTTACTAAATAATCATCCGTTCCTGCCAAAAAACCCCGCTCTTTATCGATCAATTGTTCTTTCGCAGACAGAATAAGAATGGGTATATCATAATGTTTTCGAATTTCTTCACATAATTCATAGCCGTCCTTATTAGGCATCATAATATCGACAATGGCTAAATGAATTCGCTCTTTCTCTAAAATGAGAGAAGCCGCCTCGCCGTCTTCTCCTTCAAATAACATATAGCCTTCTTGCTGCAAATAATATCGCAGCAGTTCACGAATATGAACATCATCATCTGCTACTAATATATGTATCATGGATCGATTCTCCTTCTACATTCATCATTCGGTCATTTCATGATGATATAAAATATCACCATTCCTTCTAGAATAAAAAAGATTTATGAACACAAGATGAACAGTTTATTACAATTCTATCGCATTACTCGAATGAATTGAATCGGATACCTGTACGGACTCTAACGTTCATAGACGAATAGCAGGCAAGCACTTTGTGCTTGCCTGCTATTCGTCTATGATTGTTTTTTCTGTTGGCTTTTCGCACGGTTCATTGCAAGCTCGGCCGCATATTCCTCTTGAGACTTGCCTTGCTTTTGGCTTTCCGATTGAATCTTTCTGAATTTGTTATCATTAAGATTTGGCATGTGAACACCTCCCTATGAACACGGTTATTTTATACAACTCTGTGATTTTTATCCCCGTTCATTTGCTTAAAAGATGTTTTGTGACTCAATCATTTTTCGACCCAATTGTTGTCGCTGTCCTTTTGATATTTCTTCTTCACCGCACTCCAGGCTACTTTGAAGGCTGTTTCTTCCTCTTTGTATTCCTTGGAAGCGGAATTGAAAGCTTCTTTGAAAATCTCCTGGGCATGATGGGGCAAATTATCTTTGACTGCATCGGGAAGTTCGTTTAGAGACCGATAAGGCATTTCTCCTCCCTCCTTTTTCAGTAAATGATTTACTTGTCTATTTCCTATCCTCCATGATTCTAAACGTACCAACTACTACTAATCATTCGCTGACAGCCCCCGCTTTTCTTTGGAAAGCGCCAGGAATTTAGCGTCCAGTTCACGATATTTTTCCGAGCCGGGTGTTAATAGGCTTAACTCTCCGATAACAGCAGAAATCTCGGTTTCTAAAAGCAATAATCTTTCTTCTTTCTCTTGTTCATCTGAAACGGCCGGCTGCTTCTTTTTCGCCTCATATTGTTCCAGGTTCATTTCCACCCGCTTGATTATTCCATCTTCAATGATCAATAATTTATCACATAAACCATTGAGAAAGTAATAATCATGGGAGACGATAAGCATGGTGCCTGCAAATTCGGCTAACGTTTCTTCCAGTTGTTCTCGGCTTGGAAGATCGAGATGATTGGTCGGTTCATCCAAGATTAAAAAATCATGTTCCCGGATTAACATCGCCGTTAACTTCACCCGTGTTCGCTCACCTAAACTCAATGTTTCAATGGGCTGATTCAATACATCTTCCTTCATGCCCATGTTTGCCAGGATGGTTCTCGCCTGGAACATCTCCTCTTTCCCGGTGAGGTCAAGAGCTTCAATAGGCGATTTGGTTGACGGCATATCGGCCACATCCTGGCTTAAATACGCGATTTTTAATGAGTCGCTTTTCCATAGTTCCCCGCTCGTTAACGGTTCCTTCCCTAACAGCATGTTAATGAAGGTCGTTTTTCCTGACCCATTGGCTCCGATTAGGCCGATCCGTTCCCCATGGCCGATATAAAAGTGGCTGCCTTGGAAAAGCGGCCGGCTACCGAATGTCTTCGTAAGCTTCTTTGCTTCTATAATCCGCCTTCCGCGTCTCCCGCTTGCGTCGAATTGAAAGCGAACTTTCTTTTCTTCCGCTGGTTTCTCCACCTTATGTTTCTCAAGCTCCATGCTTAGCCGCTTCATTTTCGATTTAACGGCTCGATCGATTTTTTTGGCCCGAACGCCATGATATTCTTTGAATCCTTCTTGTTCTCTCATCGTGCGGTGTGCTTTTCCTGCCCATTGCTGTAAATTGGCAACTTGGCTTTCTATACGGGCCTTATGCTTTTGCTGGGTTTCATATTGATGGAGCTGATCTTCGTAACGCTTTTTCTTTTCGGTACGATAGGCCGAATAATTGCCGTCGTATATGGTCAATTTCCCGTCCTCCAGCTCAAACACCTTCGTAATGGTCTGATCGAGGAAATACCGATCATGCGAAATAAGGATTACTGTGCCTTTGTATTGATGGAGCTGCTCGATTAGCCATTGAACACCTTGAAAGTCCAGGTGATTCGTCGGTTCGTCCAAAATCAAGATATCCGGATATGAAGCCCATATATGAGCTAAGGCCATCTTTAATTTTTCTCCCCCGCTTAAATGAGAAAAACGGTCCTGTTCCCATGAGTGCACTTGCTTTAAGCCTAGTTCACTCGCCAATTCCAGAAAATCAGAAGAGACATCTTCTTGAACATAATCATGGACCTGATAGTCAACAGATTGAAGCAAATATCCCACCTTCAACTGTTGTTTTCCGGTTTCAATCGTGCCTTTATCTGGTGCTGTTTTGCCGTATATGACGTTCGCCAGCGTCGTTTTACCGGCACCGTTCAATCCAACAAGACCAATTCGATCATGCGATTGTATGTCAAACGTAATATTACGTAAAACCGTTCGATCTCCAAAGCTTTTTTCGACATTCCTCACTCTTACTATGTTCATAGCGTTCACTTCAAGCACCTTTTTTTGATTCGATAGATGGATTTGCTCTTTTGACCACATAAAAAAACCTCCCTAGTAACACCTAGAGAGGTTGAGTATCCCAACTATACATAACCGTATGAACAAATAAGAGTTGAGTCCACAGCTAAACGGCGTGAACAACTCCGTATCATTAATAAGGATGTATGGAAAAATGGGCAGACCAATCCAATTCTCTAGGTTTTGATTTTTATTCAAATAGTTGAATAGTATCGCCTAAGAAAATTAGATTAGAACTTCATTGCTCCATATGTCATCCTTTCGTTTCTTGATTTATTACTAATAAGTATATGCAGTGATTGATAAAGGTGTCAATCCTTTTTTTGGTAAGAGATGTGTTTATGCCGTTCTAGTTCAACAAGTGCAAACAGAAATCAAGGTCCGCCTGCAGATGTACTTTCATTAATCGTTCGGCTTCGTCTGCTTGATGCGTGCGAATCGCATCATAAATTAGTTGATGCTCATCAATGAGAAACGGCCGTTTATGGATGACAACGGTTTTCCTGAATAAGTAAATAATCGATTGCATTCGTTCGATCGTATCAACCATTACAGGATTATTCGTAGCCTTGACAATGATGTCATGAAACTCTTCATTTGCGGCCATAATCTCTTCTGTCGTGCCGGTTCGAGCGATATGAATGCTTTGTTCAAGCCTCTTCAAACCGTCTTCACTCATGTAAGTAGCAGCAGACCGGGCTGCGAACCCCTCCAACAATATCCGGACTTGAAAAATGTTGCGGAGATCCGTATGAGTAGGATTGACTACCCGCTTTTCTTTTACTAACCCTTCTTGTTCCAATTTCCGAATAGATTCACGGATGGGCGTGCGGCTGACTCCCAATTCTTCTGCCAACTTTTCTTCGATCAGCTTTGTTCCGCGTTCCAGTTCGCCATTTAAAATTTTATCCCTTATATATTCATATGACTGCAAATAAGCTAATTGATTCGTTTTTTTTGCCATCGTAACCCTTCTCCTATTGAGAACGCGTTTTTGAACGCTGCTTCAATATGTTTTATTTCGCCCCAAAACTTGGAACTCTCCCTTAAAAGTATAGAACGATAACGTTATATTTAAAAGTCAAAATTTTAACACCGTAAGTTTTGTATACATTTTTTAAAAAACTGTATACAAAATATGATTAAGTGTGTACAATTGGTGTTGAAATGAAAACGTTTTATTAATTCAAGGAGGTTTTCAATATGAAAATTGGATTTATCGGTCTTGGTATTATGGGTAAACCAATGTCACTGAATCTATTAAAAAATGGCTATACGGTAACCGTTTTTGATATTAATCAGGCTTCAGTACAGCAACTGGCTGAAAAAGGCGCTTACGGTGCCCAATCTCCAAAAGAAGTTGGACAAAACAGCGACGTCATCTTCACGATGCTGCCAAAAGGAGAACATGTAAAAAGTGTCGTTCTTGGTGAAAACGGTGTTGTTGAGGGTGCAAATGAAGGCGCCATCATTATTGATATGAGCTCCATTTCCCCTGTTACCTCAAAGGAAATCGCAGAAGCGCTGGCAGCTGCAGGCATGGAGATGCTGGACGCTCCAGTCAGCGGCGGCGAACCGAAAGCGATTGATGGTACACTCGCCATTATGGTCGGCGGAAAAGAAGAGATTTTTGAAAAAGTAAAACCAATCTTACAAAGTATGGGACAAGACATTACGCTGGTTGGCGATCACGGCTGCGGGACGACCGCAAAGCTTGCCAATCAAATCATTGTAAACGTCAACATTGCTGCGATGTCTGAAGCACTCATTCTAGCGGCAAAGGCCGGCATCGATCTTGGTAAAATGTATGAAGCCATTCGCGGCGGTCTTGCTGGAAGCGCTGTACTTGATGCAAAGGTTCCGCTCATCCTTGAACGTAATTTCGTGGCTGGCGGCCGCATCGATATTAACTCGAAGGATTTAACGAATGTCATGGATACAGCCCATGCTATCGGTGTTCCTCTTCCGCTTACAAGCCAAGTTCTTGAAATGTTCCACTCTTTGCAGGCAGACGGAAAAGCGGGAGACGATCATGGCGGATTGATCCAATTCTACGAAAAGCTTGCCAATTTTGAAGTAAAGGGTGTCAGCAAATGATGAAGACGCGCAAACTAGATGACGTAATGGCTTCTTATCCGAAGATTGACCATAAGAAAGTCCAACATGCCTGGTCAGAGATTCGTCCTTCTTTTCATCATAAAATGATTGTTCTTGATGATGATCCGACCGGTGTTCAAACGGTTCATGGCATTTCGGTTTATACGGATTGGACAGAGGAAACCATTGAACAGGGCTTCCTCGAGGATCAACAAATGTTTTTCATTTTAACAAATTCCAGAGCCTTTACCGCTAAAGAAACGGAACAAGTTCATCGTGATATTGCCGAAAGGATTGAAAAGGTTTCTAAAAAACATCAAAAGCCTTACCTGATCATCAGCCGCGGCGACTCTACACTAAGAGGCCACTATCCTTTAGAAACAGAAGTTCTTCGACGCACAATCGAAGAACAAAACGATGTAAAAGTGGATGGAGAAGTCCTGCTTCCATTCTTTAAAGAAGGCGGACGCTTAACGATCGATAACATCCATTTTGTGCAGCAGGATGATCGTTTAGTTCCGGCAGGTGAAACGGAATTTGCCAAAGACCGGACGTTTGGCTATTCTTCCAGTCATTTAGGAGAATGGATTGAAGAGAAAACGCACGGCCAATATCGACAAGAGGAAGTCACTTATATCTCATTACAATCGCTCCGCCAAATGGATTTCGATCGAATCGTGGAACAATTAATGCAAGTATCGAAGTTCGGAAAAGTGGTTGTGAATGCCATTGAAGAAGATGATGTAAGGATTTTTGCAACCGCACTCATCCAAGCCATGCAACAAGGAAAGAACTATGTATTTCGAACGGCGGCTGCCTTTACCAAGGTCATTGGAGACATTTCATCACGGCCTTTACTGACAAGAGAAGAATTAATTGAAGAAGAGCAAACCAAAGGCGGTTTAATCATCGTGGGCTCTCATGTTCAGAAGACAACTGATCAATTAAGAGAATTACAAACGTTGTCCTCCCTTCACTTTATCGAGTTCGATGCCCATTTAGTTTTAGATACAGACGCTTTCAAGCAGGAAGTGGATCGTGTGCGCCTTGAAGCCGAAAGAAAAGTGGCAGAAGGCATATCCACCGTCATTTTTACAAAACGGGAGCGACTGGATCTTGGAGACGGGATGGAAGAAGAAGAACTAAAGCTTTCTGTGCAAATTTCAAATGCGGTGACAAGTATTGTGCGTAATTTCTCGATTAGACCGAATTATTTGATTGCAAAAGGCGGCATTACCTCAAGTGATGTGGGCACAAAAGGATTATGCGTAAAACGCGCAACAGTTTCCGGTCAAATCGCCCCAGGAATTCCGGTTTGGAAAACAGGAGAAGAAAGCATTTTTCCATATACCTCGTACGTTATCTTTCCTGGAAATGTTGGAGCAGTTACAACATTAAAGGATGTTGTTTTAACCTTGGAAGGAAAATAAAGTTTTTATCATTAGTTGTTGAAGCACTAAGGAAGTTAGTCCATTCATCAAGAAGTTTTTGCCTATATGTAAAGGACGACACTTCCTCTTTTACACAAGCATTTTTATTCATACAAGGGGGTTCATATAAAATGGTTACAGGAAATATGTTAATTATCATTTTTCTATTATCATTGGCAGCACTGTTTTTCTTAATTTTAAAATTAAAAGTTGAACCATTTTTGTCCTTGATTGGTATCGCTTTCGCTACTGCGATTGCGATTGGCATGCCATTAAAAGAAGTCGCGGTTACCGTCACTCAAGGATTCGGAAATACATTGACCGGTGTCGGGATTTTAATTGGACTTGGAGTTATCTTTGGGCAGTTTTTGGGAGCTTCAGGCGCCGTTGAAAAAATTGCACAGGCCGTGTTAAAAGCCTTCGGGATCAAGAGATCTCCTGCAGGTCTTGCTTTAACCGGAACGGCCGTTTCCATCCCTGTCTTTTTCGATGCGGCATTTGTGATTTTAAGTGGATTAATTAAAAGTTTATCAAAGAAAACTGGAATCTCTGTTGTTACATTTGTAACAGCCCTCGGTGTCGGATTGATTGTTTCACATAATATGATTGCCCCTACACCTGGTCCGCTCGTTGTAGCGGAAAATACCGGAGCTGAACTAGGGTTATTCATTTTATATGGAATCCTTGTTGCGATACCAGCAACGCTCGTCGGTGGTTATGTATACGGATTTTTCATCGGTAAACGTGTAAATCACTCGGGTGAAATTGAAGAAATAGCGGTTAATCCAGAAGACGCACCGAAAAAAGAAATTGGTACTGGCTTGAGCTTCTTTATGCTGGCACTGCCAATCGTGTTGATTTTAGCAAACACAGTATCCCAGCTGATTTTCCCTGATACAGCACTTTCGAGTGTCCTTGGATTTATTGGTGAAAAAAACGTTGCACTATTCATTAGTGTAATCGCTGCCATCGTCTTGCTTGCTCCATATATCTCAATACCTAATGACAGGCTCTATTCAGAAGCGATCAACTCTGCTGGTATCATTATTTTGATTACCGGTGCAGGTGGTGCCTTTGGAGCCGTTATCAATAAGAGCGGAATCGGTGATCATTTGATTGCAACAATGCAAAGCTGGAGCATTCCAGTGTTGTTACTGGCCTTTATTTTCTCTCAAATTTTGCGGGCTTCACTTGGATCGGCAACGGTTGCACTTGTCACAACATCAAGTATTTTGGGACCAATGGCCCCTGAACTGGGAGTATCTCCGATATTATTAGGTCTTGCCATTTGTGCAGGCGGTATCGGCTTATCCTTGCCGAACGATTCAGGATTCTGGGTTGTAAACAGATTTGGAAAGCTAACCATTCCACAAACGCTAAAAGCATGGACAGGCGGAGGGTTCATTGCTGGACTGACAGCGCTTGCAGTAGTGTTTATCTTAAGCCTGTTCGCTGGAATCCTTCCTGGAATTTAGGAAAGCATTCCTCGCCCGTATCCTTTCTCCCCCTAAACAAATGAGGGTACAATGAAAACGGTTATGAATCATCGGTATACAAGTCATCATTTTTTCACATGATAGATCAACATCAAAAGCCTACTTTACTCAATTGAAAGCTGAGAAAGTAGGCTTTTGTTTTTCCCTCCATTTTTCTACGACTCCCATTAATGGTGATGTGTTCTATCTGTAAGTTGAATGATTCTACAAAAAACTCCCTAGCAGCAACTAGAGAGTTAAGCATTTCGAATATCTTTTTGCTTTTCGTCCTCTTGATCGAATTCGGCAGCAATGGATTGGCCAAAATGCCCCAAAGTTCCATGTGCGTATGAACGTACAACTTCCGGAACTAACGACAGCAAAACCCGCTGTTCGTATTCATTTTGATACCCTCCGCTTCGAAGTTCTTGTTCAATCTCTTTGGCAGCTTTTATCGCATGATAAGTGGCAATCCGATTTACTTTCTCAACTGTGGCTTCACTATCTATTATTACACGGCCGATTTCAGAGAACATCCGGCTGACGGATACAAGTTGAGAATCAGAATCCACGCTCGATTCTTCCGTGACGAAAAGCCCTTCTCCATTTTTTCGTAAATCATCGGCCTGACCAACGAACTTCATTCCGAACCATTTTAAATGAGGATACTCCCCTTTTAGCTTGGAAGTATGAGCGGCAGTGGCCATATTAATCAAAATTGGTTTCTGCAAGGAGAGATGATGGGATTCAAGCTTTTTGACAAACGGGATGATTTGGTTGGCCGGAAGCGCTAAAATCAAGAAATCCGCGCTGCCGAGATCCTCCTTTTTTACGATTCGATGAAATGGATACTCCTGTAAGCAATCATTCGCTTTGTTTATATCTGGATGAAAAATGCCGACTTGAATGCCCTGTATCTCGAACCGGGACAATAACGCTCTTCCTAACTTGCCGATTCCGGCGACGACCCAATTTTGTTTCTCCAATTTTATTTCTCCTCTCCTAAAGGGATTTTGTTTGATCTACATGGTATACCATAAAAGACTTCGCTTTAAATTGGGCTTCCCCTTCCCTTTCTTTACAAAAAAGCTCTATTAACGATAAAGCGGATAATATTCCTTAATTATAACGTTGATTTTTCTTTAATTGATTAATTCTATTTTTGTTGATTCCCAGTGCTGCGGCCTTCATAAATTATCCTTGTAAACGGATAATATTTTTATATTTATCATTTAGAACATATTTTTTAAAGAACATATTTATGCAGTTTTTCTTTTAAATGATTCTCTTTTTCCTTAGACAACGGTTTCAATAAAAGGAACAAGTAACTTGTACGTTCCATATAATATTTTTCGTAAGATTGGAATCTTTAAAATGCCTATTTTCTTTACCGAAAGGATTGGCTATATATGAGTATCTTCAGAGTCATCTCATTTGTGCTAAATACTCTGCTTGTATCTATTCGTCTCTATTTCTTCGTTATTTTATTGGTATTCCTAGGGATTAAGATTGGAACATTTTTAGGATGCCACAATTTTGTTCTCTTCTTAAAGGATTCCATTATGCAAAACCTACTTTGGTATATCGATGATTATAAATCTCTGCGTCCCCTTATGGATGATCTTTAATAGGAAATTCAAATACTAATATCAGATTTTTCATATTGTTTCAACATTTTCCTTGTGTTATGATATTTATACTAACAATTACAAACCCAACCGATGCTAAAGGCCTAAAAGCTTTTAGTTTTTTTTATTTAGGCCTCATTAAACTATAGTGTTGTATCACATGTAAAATCATAAAAAAGCCGGCACAGACTTTCTCCTGTACCGGCTCTTTCCTTCACTTTTTAATACTGTTCATTTATGTACATACATACCACTTAATACGTATTCATGCTATCAAAAAAACATTCACCATCTATAATCTAGACAGCTTGTGTCTGCCCCTAAAGGTTCACCTAAACGGATGGCACCGTCCGCTTAGGTCTAGAACATTCGGCATGAACGTTCTTTGGGCATGCTGAATGTTCTAAATCAATCTATATATTAAATATTCTTTTTGGCGGCTCTCACTTCTACCGTCAAGGTTCCTTTTTCTTTATCCATCTTTGCTTTTAGCATGATCGGATAATCTTTGTCGTTAACGAATTTAAAATCCGGGCCACCCCACGATACGGTCGCGTCCCTTCCTTCGGGCACATAGCCGACAGATTTAGAATGATGGGTGATAGCGGTAATTTTTACGCCTGCTTCATCGACAGCGTTAAACAAAGTGGAAGATGTTTGGCAAATGCCTCCGCCTATCCCCATAACCAGTTCTTTATTGATAATCTCAGGGGCTGGCTGATAGCCCGCTTCGGTCGTTCTCGGCCCCACCACTTCATTGTAGGAAAAGTAGTCCCCAGGACCCAACACCACATTATTGATGGCCGCAGCCGATAGTTCAATATTCCGATTTCTCCCAGTGTCTGTTGTTCGAAAATTCGTTGTATAAGTAGCGATAACCTGTTCACTAATGCCCTTTATGCTTTCATTCGTGACATTGGGCATCGTCTCATAGATAGGTACAGTCACTGTAAGCTCATTATCTATTTGTAAATTTTTCAAATTTTCTACAAGTTCTTTTTCACTCAAAACGATTCTTTTCGTTCCCGGAATTAAATGCCCTTTTCCATCAACCTTCGCATTTTTCATGGGCTGATCGATGTCTTTCGCCATTTTTTCAGCCAATTCTTCAATCTCATTCTCATAAACTTCTTTTTCACTAAAATGGATAGGTTGATATTCTGTTAGTAATTCTCCTGTTCTTGAATCTACTAATTTATAAACAAAATAATCGGGCTTTATTTCTTTCACTTCAAGCCCCTCGTCCTTCACCACATGCTCATTTATGGCTTCCACTTCAATGTTAGGCGTTGCATTTACTTTTTCACTCGCACATCCCGCTAATAAAATACCCAACGCTGCAACTATAAATCCATTCTTCATTTGCTTTCCAACCTTTTTCCCATGGTTTTTCTTTACGTTTACATCCTATAATAGAAATTATATACAATTTCAGGAACTTTTTTAATCCTTTTTAATAGGAGTTTTACCCCATTTTCAAGAGGGGATAAAAATTCCCCCATTTCCAAATACATGTTCTTACCGATTATAGTTTCTTTCCCTCGTAACGTAAATACCCTTTTGATTAAAGTTTTGATTATTTTTTTCTCCGGGCCAAAAGCACTGAACAAAGAATAAATATGTATTAGATGGTCCTTGTTCACTGGATGTTTCGAGTTTTAAACTATTTTAAATCTTTCTCTTTACCAATGAATGATAATCTCGTTTAAATAACGCAAATGCAAATAAATGCAGAAACAGCTCCTTTTTGAATAAAAGAGCTGTTTCTGCATTTTTATACAAATGAATTTCCTATAGGTTCCTCCATTATCGATTTTATGAAAAAGTGCTCCTTAGGCATCAGCTGCCTATCACGCTTTTTTCCTGATTTGGCCGATTCCAAGTTCCTTTGATTCTTTATATAATGCTTTGATCAAGCTGATTGTCATAAGGGCCATGATGAAAGAAAAAGGAAGAGCGGCGGCAATCATCGTATTTTGCAGCGCCTGCAGCCCGCCCGAATACAGCAGGACAAGCGCGATAGCGGCCAGCATAATTCCCCATGTAAGCTTGATTTTGTTACCGGGCGAATGGGAGCCGTTTGTCGTCATCATCCCCAATACATACGTTCCCGAATCTGCCGAGGTAATGAAGAACGTCCCAATCAAAGTGATCGCGACAATGGATAAAAACGAACCAAATGGATAATGGGCAAACACACCGAACAACGACTCTTCCGTTGCCAATGCAGAAATAGATGCCACCCCATCATGCTCCAGCATGATGGCCGATCCACCAAAAGCAGAAAACCATAAAAAGCCGAGGACGGATGGAATCAGCAATACACTGAAGACAAACTCTCGGATGCTTCGTCCCTTTGATACCCGCGCGATAAAGATTCCAACAAATGGTGACCACGCAATCCACCATGCCCAGTAAAAAATGGTCCAGCCATTAATCCAGGCTCGGATGTCTTCATTCAACGGGGCAATTCGAAAACTCATTCGCGATAAATTCTGTAAATATGTACCGAGTGTATCCGTAAACAAATTTAAAATAAACAATGTTGGTCCAAAAATGAACATCAATAAAAACAAAAGTGCGGCAAGCCCCATATTAGCATTGCTCAAAATTTTAATTCCTTTTCCCAACCCGGACATAGCGGAAATCATAAATAAAACCGTTACGATTAAAATGATGAGAAATTGAATGCGAATGGTAGTTGGAATGCCGAAAAGATACGATAATCCCCCGTTGATTTGGACGGCTCCAAATCCCAGCGTTGTCGCAACTCCAATGACCGTTGCCAGTACGGCAATGATATCAACCACTTTTCCCGCTGCCCCATTGACTCTCTCCCCGAAAATCGGCCTTAATGTGGCGCTTATTAACCCCGGCTCACCGTGACGGAAATTGAAGTAAGCCAATACCAATGCGACGATTCCGTAAATGGCCCACGCATGGATTCCCCAATGGAAAAAAGTAAACCGCATCGCATCTCTTATCGCTTGATTTGTTCCCACTTCTCCAGTAGGCGAGCTAACGGCATAGTGACTGATTGGCTCCGCTGTTCCCCAAAATACAAGGCCGATTCCCATTCCGGCACTGAACAGCATCGCCAGCCATGTCGGCCTTGAAAACTCCGGTTTATCATCGGGCTTTCCTAGTTTAAGACGGCCGATTGGACTAATGAGAAAGTATAAACATACAACGACAATGAGCGTAACAAAAATAAGATAATACCAGCCAAATGCATTTGAAATGAATGTCTGGACGTTGCTCGTGATGCGTTCTAGTCCTTCCGGCATCAATACCCCGATTGCAACAAGCAGGGCGAGCAATGCCACCGATACATAAAAAACCGTATAACCCTTCTTCATCTATAATCTCCCTTCCTGACAACGACAATGGAATGACAAAAGCCATTCCATGATGATAACGCACTCTTTGTGTTATTGTCTGACGGAATGAAGAGAAATATGTGCAGAGGGTGACCTAAAAGGGAAAAAACAACCCCTTTTAGGTCACCCTCCATCTTAATTAATGATACCAGTCATTTTCCCAGCGTGATCTATAACATTTATCGCAAATACCATGAATCGCATTCCAAGGCAGCGGTTTTCTGCAGGATGAACATTTCCTGCCGTAGTTTTTAATTTTAGTCGTCAACAGCCGGTGTATCTCTTTAGATGCCCGGTTCCGTTCTGCTTCCACCCATGGATGGTCCAGATCGAGACGGAAGGCTTTGGAGAACGAATAATACAGGTCCAATGCTTTAAAGTACGTTTCAAGTGATACCAAATCCTTTCCCCTTGGATAAGGTTTTGATAAAGACGGCTCATGTTCAGAAAGCTCATCCAAATATTGCAGCCACTGGGAAACGAGCGCATCGTTTCGTTCCGGAAATGGGATGTGGATTGCTTTATACAGCTGCTCATTTGTTAAGACATTTTCAAAGCTTTTCGCATATACAAGCAAATCCAATTGTGTGCTGATATCCGTTTTTTCAAAGTAAGGTACTTCAATTTCATAATCGGCCCACGCTCTGAGCCGCTCCTCAAGCGTCCCAAACGGCAATTTTAAAACTGTTTCCTCCATCGGTGCCAAATAAGCGGATGGAAGGGACGGCTCTTCTTTTAAAAGAGCGGATTTCACAAGCGTCCGTCTCGTGAACGTGTTCACGAATCCTTGTTCATACATTCCCTTACGCCCCGCTCTCCCTGCGATTTGTTTCACCTCTTGCACGCGCAGCGGGCGATGCTTTTCTCCGTCAAATTTTTCGGTTTCCAAAAACACAATTCGTTTGATTGGAAGGTTCAGACCCATTCCGATGGCATCGGTCGCGACGACGACATCCGTCTCCCCGTTTAAAAAACGCTCCACCTGCCTTCTTCTTGTATCGGGCGGCAAATTCCCGTAAATGATGCTTGCCTTTATTTTCTTGTCTGCAAGAGAAGCCGCTACTTGAAGTACCATTTTGCGGGAAAAAACGATAAACGCATCTCCTTTTTGGGCGTCTTTCGGAAATCGAAACGGCTGATCTTCAAATAACAAGGGCGTTTGGCGTTCGTGTTCTTCTATGACATAATCATCTTCGCAGTCGTCTAACAGCGTTTGAATCACATTCAATGCAATCGGTGAGCAGCAAATATGGATTTCTTTCGCCTGAATGCCTAATAAAGCTTTTGTCCAAGCATTTCCTCTTTGGGCATCTCCGATCATTTGAGCTTCATCGATTACAACCGTATCGTAAATTCGTGAAAAGTCCGCTTTTTCAATCGTACAGGACGTGTGGCGAATATTCGGGTGGCTGATTTCTTCTTCTCCCGTCAGCAAATTGCAGCGAACCCCATCATCATTGAGCCTTTCAAACACCTCTAGGGCCAACAATCGTAAAGGAGCAAGGTAAAGACCGTTTTGTGCCCTTTTCAATCGCTCAAGCGCATGAAAGGTTTTCCCCGAATTGGTTGGCCCCACATGAATGACAAAGCTTCGTCTGAGCCTTCTTGTTTCAGGAAATTCATCTTTCGGATGCGGCGGAAGGATTGTACTCAGCTCTCGATGGAATAAATGATTGAGCAGCTTTTTCCGCTTAATGGTGGACATCAGCCCTTCTGAATAATAAAAGTTTTCATCCCCTACTATCACTTCTTCCAATGTGAAGTCTGTCCGATAATGATGATTGAATTCCTTCAGCATCCCGTTTGAAACTTCTTTCATCCTTTCTCTGATCCGATCAGCGAGTTGCTGGCCGGCTTCGCGCCATTCCTCTGTTTCAGGTGCCCGTTCCATTTTGGTAATCGTTCCTTTTAATTGCTGCAACAAAGTGCGAAGCGTTTGTTCCTGATCTAATGCCGTATAAAACTTGCCGGCTTCGAGCGAATCCATTAACTCAAACCGTTCTTGAATCCGCTGAATCTTTTTATGTGGTTTCGATTGTTGATACATGCCCTCACTCCAAACTATTCGGTATACTTGTCTCATTCTATATAGTTCTTATTTTCCACTCTTTTCGAACCTGATACAATGAAAAATCATCCTTCTGTTCATATTTTTTACTAAAACGAACAAAAGGCGCTATAATAAGCTTGTGTTAAAGGAGAAATGGGGGAAACCAGATGAACGAACTCACCAAAAGCATCATCAACTTTTTTGAAATAGACTGGGAATCATTAAAAGATTATTTCCTTTCTTTATGTTTGACGGCCGTTGCCGCTTATCTTATTATTGCAGTCCTGCGCTTTCTTCTTCACCAGTTTTTTAAGCGGACAAGACTCCTCGATGAGAAAAAAGAGCAAACGATTGAAAGCGTCGTAAAGAATACATCAAACTATGTCGTATTTGTTGTCATTTTGATTGCGGCCATTAAGCCATTTGTCGGAGATTTGAAGGAATTGATTCTCGCTGGAGGAATCATTGCGGCCGTGATCGGCTTTGGGGCCCAAAAGCTGATCAATGACCTATTAAGCGGCATGTTCATGATATTTGAGCAGACCATTCAAAAAGGCGATTTCGTCAACATCAATGGAGAACCGGAAGCCGGGACGGTAGAAGAGCTCGGATTCCGTGTGGTCAAAATCCGTCTTATTAACGGAAAACTGGTGACGATTCCAAATGGCGAAATACGTAAAATGGTCAATGGATCCGTAGAGAAAAGGCGGGTATTTGAAAGCATCGTCGTTTCGTTTAATGAGAACCCACGACGGGTCAAAGAACTGTTGCAAGAAGTATGCGACGAATTGAATGCGATGCATAAAGATTATTTAAAAACGGATAAACTGACAGGAGAATACGTGGAAGCGTATCAATTATACGGATTGCATTCACTTGATGTCAGCCCGATCGGCTACAAATTTTCCATCACGGCAACCGTCAACGATACGGACTATTTGGCCGCGTCACAGGGAGCGAAAGAATTGCTCGCCCAAAAGATATACGATTACGGCATTTTAATGCCTGCCCAGCAAATTGTGCTGCAGCAGTCCAATCAAATGCAAAACTCTTAGCTTGTTTAAAGATGTGTGAGTCTGACTGTCGGCTCACGCATTTTTAGTATTACAGTAATCGCTATGCTATGGCACTCACAGGCAAATTGGAAAGTATAAACGCACTGTTGATTGATTATTAGATTTTCTTATTACGATTTATTGATTTTTCTCCCTTGTGTTTGGAATTGTCTAATATTAACTTTCACGTTAATATCAACTGCAGCATTAACAAACCGGTCTTCCCAATCTTTTTTTACTTTTTTCCACACCTTCGGTTTATGAATTCGTAAACTTTCTCCAAACCCAACGACATCTACTTTTAAGTCTTTTTGTGTCCTTGTTAATCCTGCTTTCATTAATCGCTTAAATTCTCTTTCAATTTGCTTTTCAGCATTTTGAATAAATTTCTCATTAAACGCATCGCTGTTTGGAATCCAATCTTCAGATAAACGTCCTTCGGTATTGATGTTTACTGTATATGAAACGTTCTCTCCATTCATCTTAGGCTTAATGGAGCTTTTTAAACTCTCAATTTCATATGAAATAATTTCGTCTGTTTCTTTATCGACTGCTGTTACGACACCCGCTTCAGCTTCACCTGTCATACAATTAATGCCAAACGTTTCATCTTCATCTAACTCCCCGATCATTTTCTTTGTTTTCCCTTTAATCACTGCGGCTCCAATGATTTGAACTCCATCTTTAAACTTTTGTACTTTTTGGACAATGAAACTTGAACTAGCCGACATTTTCTCTGAGAAATCACCTAAAGATAATTTAGGGGCCATTTTTGCTGTTTTCGTTTTCATATTTTCCGTTATATAAAGCAGCTTTAAAGCAGGAATTGGATCCTTTACTCCTGCTATATTTAATATTTCGCTTCCTTTTTCCTCTGAAATCAATACGTGAACTGTCCGTCTTATTTCATGATCACGAAAGAAAAAGTTCATTAACTGAAGTAAACTAATGGATTGTGCCGCCTCCTTACCAATTATCAATACTTTTAAATGGGAATAATTCGGGCTGCGGCTTGTTGCTGTGGAAGCTTCACGGCCGCCTTCAAATAAAGAGATTTCATCAATCATTAAATTGTGAAAAGGTGGTCCTTGAGAGCCGTCTCCTCCAATCTCACCAGCCAGCACTTTAGGTACAACAAATTGAAGCGTAAATTCAGGTGTTACACGACCGTTTGTTGAATTTTCTTGATTATCCACTGCGATTCCAACAACTAAACCTGTATCTTCAATATCAAGGCGATCCCAACACCCCGCCGTAAAAAGAATCGAGATACAGCAGCATATTATCATGCCCTTTTTAGCTCTTCGCATTTCGTTTCCTCCTTATGAAGGCAATGATCCATAAAAAGAACGGCATAATCCCTGCAACAAACATCCCTAAGTTTCCAACATAGTCGCCATATTTAAAAACAACATTGATATCTGATGGATACATAGACAATAGATAAATGAACGGCAATAAACCTAAAATACAGTGCGAACGATTTTTATTAAATATTTGCGCCAGCCCCAAAGATGCCATATATAAAGAAATGCTGTAAGTAGTAAAGGTTGTAATAATCCAGATGATGATAAAAAATGTTTCAAATCGCTCGAAGAATACCCCTTTCATTTCAATCGATTTTACTAACTCCATTGTTGGAAAAGTGAGCAATCGCACCTCTTCAACAGTTAATGTACCTATAACAAGAATCAATACTGCCGTATATAAAATAATGGATAACCCAATACCAATGAACGTTGTGAGGATTGCATTTTTCGGTGTATGCATATAAGCCGTCAATATGAACATGACCTCAAACCCAGTGTACGAAAGGGCATTCGGTTTAATTCCTTTTAGTACGGGTTGTATCCCTTCTCCTAAGAAAGGACGGATATTATTGAACTCAAAATTAGCGAAACTTAAGAGGAACATTAATAGAAAGAGAAATAAAAGTATAGGAAAATACAATTCAAATAGCTTAAGAATCGAATTGACCCCTCCCGCTACTAAATAAACACCCACACTCATAAACACTAAAATAATGACTTCCATTGGTGTTTTGTCTAATAAGTAACTGCGAATGACTTCTCCCATTGACCGCGCTTCAAATCCAGCTAACATCGTAAAATAAATAATCACAACGAAATTGAGAATATACCCGATAGGTTTCCCTATGATTTGATAGCTAAATTGATAAAAAGTTTGATTTGGAAACATTTGGCCAATTTTAACAACAAAAAATGCTGCACACATCGCAATAAAACCTGCAACCAAAATACTTAACCACACATCCGGGGTTTGAACAGCTTCTGCACTCGTTCTAGGTAGTGTAATGATCCCAACTCCAACAATGGTCATGGTGACCGCAATTGAAGCTTGAATATTGGTTATTTTTTCTTGAGGACTTGGAATCATACGCATCACCTTTCAACTAGAAAGAGCCATCATTTAATCCGAGTAGAATCCTTTGGTTTTAACATGTCAGGCCTTTGTTTTAACGTTTTTGTCGGAAAGCGAACTAACGCATCCTTCCAATCTTTAAATCGATATGGAATAAAGGGAGAGGTATATTCGACGCCAAAACTTTTGAGTTTAACAAGGTGAATCGTAATCACCATCGCAAACATGATAATTCCAAATAACCCTAATACAGCAGCGGACAGCATCATTCCAAAGCGTAAAACACGGATCGCAATCGCTACCCCATATTGCGGTAAAGAAAAGGAAGAAATCGCTGTTACTGCGACAACGATGACCATCATTGGGCTAACTAAGCCGGCTGTAACAGCCGCTTCACCAATAACGAGACCGCCGACAATTCCCACCGTTTGACCAATTGGTTTTGGAAGTCTGACTCCTGCTTCTCGTAATATTTCAATCGTAACTTCCATCATTAATGCTTCTATAATGGAGGGAAAAGGAACCCCTTCACGGCTTCCGGCAATAGAGATGACTAAATCTGTCGGAATCAACCCCGGGTGATATGAAACAAGAGCTACATATAAAGAGGGAGCAAATAACGAGACAATTACTGCCCCAAAACGCATGAGACGAACAAGAGTACCAACGAACCATCGTTCATAGTAGTCTTCCGGCCCCTGCAGGATAGACGAGATTGTGATAGGCAGCAGCAATACAAAAGGTGTTCCATCAACTAAAATGGCAACACGGCCTTCTAATAAGCCGCTTGCTGCTCTATCCGGCCTTTCGGTTGTTACTAATTGTGGAAACGGTGATAAAGGGTCATCTTCAATTAATTGCTCGATAATCCCAGATTCAGGCACTTGGTCGATATTAATTTTTTCTAACCGTTTTTTAACCTCTTGGATGATATTGTCATTTGTAATATCTTTCATATATGTAACGATAACGGTTGTTTGACTTCGACGTCCGATTGTATATTTGTCTAAGACTAAATTAGGATCTTTAATGCGTCTTCTAATTAAAGAGATATTCATAAGAATATTTTCAACAAAGCCTTCTCTTGGACCTCTAACAGTCGCTTCTGTAACTGGTTCCTCAATTTGTCTTGACGGCCATTTTTTGGTTCCGAGTAAAAGAACCGTATCGACGCCGTCTATTAATAATGCGGTCTCTCCATTAAAAATGTTCATCACGCAGTCTTCTATATTCTTTAGTTCTTCTACATCTGTTAGTGTGACAACATGATCTTTCATTTTTTCTTTGATTTTAGAGCCTATAACCCGATCTTCGCTTATAAAATTTTCATGTTTCCGAAAATCTAACATGATGGACTTTAATATTTGTTCATAAATTTGTTCTTTATCGGCAAGACCTCTAATAAATACGACGGCTGCATCGACGTTATATATGTCAATATAAAATCTGCGAATGGCGATATCCGGATTATTTCCTAAAATGTTTTGTAACTGCTCGAGGTTCGAATACAGACTCGCTGAAAAAAATTCATCCGTTCCATGTACCTTTACTTGTGGCTGAGTATTTTTCGTATCTTTATTCTTTTTTTGTGACCAAGTCCATTGATGCATCCCCCTCACCTACTTATAGAGAATATGTTTTTGAATCGAGAGAGCTTTACATTACCTCTTATTATTGTGGAAGTTTGTTTAAAGATGGGGTGGTATGCTCCTTAACTCGATGATTGTCGTAACCATTTTGAAACTTTCGAAATCGTATAGGGAATCATAAATGCAAAACAAGCACCTACGAAATGACTCCATTTTGGAAGGTAAGAAATGACATTTTTCATAAAGACTTCACCTGTTTTTTATTTTCACCCAACACTTTATTTTTCATTCAGTCTTTGTTTGTCTTCCTAAGATTTAAATGAAAACGGAATTCCAATCATTTTTGCAGTCAACTCGTCGTAGGATACTAAATCTTTTTTGGACAATTCTTTTAATGAGCGTTTGCCCATCGCCCTTAATTCCATTTTCATTTCTTCTGTACTTGCAGTTAAGAATTTCTCGGCTGTTTTTACTCCGTCCTCAACTTTAAATTGATCCTTGAATTTGCCGTTATACCAAACCGCTTGTGTAGGCGGTTCGAATGGAAGAGCATTCAAGGATTGAGTATGGGAAACAGTAAATAACATGGCAGACCCTACATACACAGCATCTGCCCCCAGTGCAAGCACTTTTAAAAAGTGCCCGGGTACTAAAAGCCCTCCTGAGACAATTAAACTAATTTGTCCCTTCATTCCTCTTTTTTCTAGATGACAAACTGCCCGAACCACTCCGTGTAATGTCGGAATACCAAAATCATCGGCTAAAATGGGCGGTGCCTCTTTCATCGATGCTTGGCCCCCGTCAATGGCAATAAAATCGACCCCTACATCAATTAAATGATCAATATCTTCTTCAATCTTTCCGCCCATTCCCATTTTTACACCGATGGGAACACCGCCTGATAGGTTTCGAAGTTCCTCAACAAGCTCTTTTATATCTTGCAATGTTTGATTTTCGAAAAATTGTTCATAAATCACGGCATCGTCATTTTCCTTAAGCCCCATTATCTCACGGGCACGGCCTGTTAAATCTTTAGGCGGGATTTTTTGGCCCATCCCTACTACAGCACCTTGTCCCAACTTAATTTCAATCATGTCGGCACGCTTAATCACCTCGATATTTTTTGACCATTTTGTTTTGGAAAACTGTAAAATATATTTTCCCGCTGCATCTAACTCTTCAGGTAAAATGCCCCCTTCACCGGAATTAATCGCCGTTCCCACATTTTTAGCGGCTTCTGCCAAAGAAAGCCTCGCTTGTTCACTAAGCCCCACTCCATAGCCCATCCCGCTGATCATAAGCGGAATGCTGATCGTCATTGGCTTTTTGGATTTTGGTCCGATGGTTACTTGTATATCCACTTCTTTCTCACCATCAATGGGAAACGGTGAAACTTGGGCAGGGATAAAAGTAATCGGATCAAAATGAGGCCATTTTTTTGAAGAGCCGCCAAGCGGGCGATAAAGGACGGCGCCAGTTTCTGCACGCAAGCTGTTTTCAACCACATTTTGAATGCCCATATGCCGAAGGCCCGGCATCAACTCCATAATATTTTCTTGATAGCTGTCAGTTAAGATGATTTTTCCCATCTGTTTCACCATTCGTTTTATAATCCAACGCCAGCCAACAAGTATGAATAAAAAAAGGACAAATAGTATGGTGATCATCGCAAATAGAAAATAATCTAAAATGTTCAATGTATTCACTGCCCCACTATCCGTAAATTCTTCAAAATGATCGATTTAGAACATTCGACATAGCCCAAAAACGTCCGTGCCGAATGTTCTATGGCACTTATTTCTCTTATTCTTTCTCTTCCCAAGGTTCAAATGAAAACGGAATGCCAATCATTTTGGCGGTCAGTTCGTCATAGGATACTAAATCTTTTTTGGACAACTCTTTTAAAGAACGCTTGCCCATGGCTCTTAACGCCATCTTAATTTCTTCCGTACTTGCAGTTAAGAATTTCTCGGCTGCTTTTACTCCATCTTCCTTTTTAAATTGATCTTTGAATTTTCCTTGATTCCATACCACTTGTGTAGGCGGTTCGAAGGGAAGTGCTTTCAATGCTTGATTATGGGAGACAGCAAATAAGATGGCAGAGCCTAAGTACACAGCATCTGCCCCAAGTGCGAGCACTTTTAAAAAATGCCCCGGGACTAAAAGCCCTCCTGAGACAATTAAACTAATCTGTCCTTTCATATTTCTTTTTTCCAGATGGTTAACAGCCCGGACAACAGCATGCAATGTCGGGATTCCCGTGTCATCGGATAAAATGGGCGGTGCACCGTGTGTGGCTGCTTGGCCGCCGTCAATCGCAATATAATCGACACCTAAATCAATTAAATGATCGATATCTTCTTCAATTTTTCCACCTGCCCCTATTTTTACCCCGATGGGCACACCGCCTGATAGATTCCGAAGCTCTACTACAAGATCTTTAATGTCTTGTAACGTTTGGTTTTCAAAAAAATGTTCAAAAATCACGGCATCTTCGTTTTCTTTGAGTCCAAAGATTTCACGGGCACGACCTGTTAAATTTTGGGGTGAAATTTTGCCTCCCACCCCGGCCAATGCGCCTTGCCCAAACTTAATTTCAATCATGTCGGCACGTTTAATCACTTCTTCTTCCTTTGACCATTCCGTTTTGGAAAACTGTAAAATGAATTTTCCTGCCGTCTCTAATTCTTCCGGTAAAATGCCGCCTTCACCGGAATTAATCGCAGTCCCTGTATTTTTGGCTGCTTGGGCTAAAGCGAGTCTCACTTCTTCACTGAGGGCAATTCCATAAGCCATTCCGCTGATCATAAGCGGGATGTCGATGTTCAATGGTTTTTTTGCTCTTGGTCCAATGGTTACTTTTACATCCACTTCTTCTTCCCCATCAATCGGGAACGGTGAAACTTGAGCAGGAATAAAAGTAATCGGATCAAAATGAGGCCATTTTTTTGAAGAGCCGAGCGGGCGATGAAGAACATCGCCCGTTTCTGCGCGCAAGCTGTTTTCAATCATATTTTGAATGCCCATATGCCGAAGGCCCGGCATCAACTCCATAATATTTTCTTGATAGCTGTCGGTTAACACGATTTTCCCCATCTGTTTCACCATTCGTTTCATGATCCACCGCCAACCAACAAGCATGAATAAAAAAAGGACAAATAATACGGCAACCATTCCAAATGTTAAATAATATAAAATGCTAGGCATATTGAATTCTCCATTATCACATAATTATACCGTTCGATTATCTATGATTTCCAAAATAAGGTTAATTATGTAAGTTATATAGGAGAGTATTCATTGCTTCATCAGCGGAAACCATTACAAGAGGAGGAACATAAATGAATTTATTACATGATTATAGTCACCGTCCTTGGCCATTACCCTCGAAAAAATGGATTATGCGGCAAACATGGAGTAATCTATTGTTTTTGCATTGGCCCATTCCTGCTGAATCTTTACGACCCTATATCCCTTCTTCATTACAAATCGATACTTTTAACCAATCTGCTTGGCTCGGAGTCGTGGTCTTTGTCATGGACGGAATATATGCTCGCGGTTTACCACCTGTATCATTAACCCCTAAGTTTCCAGAAATCAATGTAAGAACATATGTACAATGCGATGGTAAACCTGGTGTATTTTTTATGTCTCTTGACGTTGAAGACTGGGCCTCCTTTACAATTGCAAAGAGATGGTTTCATTTACCTTATCACCCTGCACAACTATCATTTCAAAAAAAGGGACAAACGTTTTATTGCGAAAGTATTCGTAAAGGAAAAACAAACGCGCCTATAAGATTTAGTGGAACGTACACTCCCTTATCACCCGTTTATTTACCTGAAAAAGAAACGCTGGATTATTGGCTTACAGAGCGTTATTGCTTATATAGCAGCGATAACGGAACCGACATTTATTGCAGTGAAATACACCATCGTCCCTGGCCGTTACAACAAGCAGCGGCAGACATATGTATAAACACCCTTTTTACTCCCTTTCGTTTTGACTTAACTGACATAAAACCGCTGGCTCATTTCTCCAAAGGCGTGGATACGCTTATATGGAATATTCAGAAGATGCGGCTTCATGTATAAGTTCTTCTTATCCAAAGGATACTAACGATTACATGATCTAGAAATGTCTAGACAAGCTTAAAGGAGATTTTAAGAAGATATGTCAAATCAAGTCAGACCGAGCTTTCAAGTGAGTCCTTTTTTGGTTTTTTTTATGATTCACTCCGCTCAAGTAGGAGTGGGGATTTTAACCTTTCCACGCTCAATTGCCAAAGAGGCGGGTTATGATAGTTGGATTGGCATCATTGCAGCTGGTTTGATGACTCATCTTTCCCTCTTTTGTATCTTTCAATTGATGAAGTATGAACATCATAGTCTTTCCCATATCCATCGCTTCGTTTATGGAAAATGGCTGGGAAGATTTTTTACGTTTCTATTTATTATTCAATTTTTATGGTCAGGTTTAGCCATTTTGCGTGAGTATGTAAGAGTGATTCAAGTATGGATGTTTCCTTCTCTTCCGACATGGCTTCCGACTTTATTGGTTTTGATTCTCCTTTATTACACCATTTCCGGCGGCTTTCGCGTCATGGTTGGAATGTGTTTCTTTAAGGTGATCGTTGCTGCGATCATCACGTTTCCGGTGTTTTTTACACTGGGTGATGCTGATTTTGGGAAACTTTCGTTGATTCCTTACCATTCGATGAAAGAACTATGGGGAGCAGCCAAGACAATGTCTTTTAGCTATATTGGATTTGAAATGATTTTAGTGTATTATCCGTTTATCCAAGAAGGAACGAAGTCGAAAAAGTATGCCTATCTAGCAAACGCTGGGACCACCCTGCTGTATTTAGCCGTTGCATTCATGTGTTTCCTCTTTTATAGTGAAAAACAATTAAGCTCCGTCATTTGGCCTTATTTAAAATTATCTTCCAGTTTAGAGTTCAGTATCATCCAGCGTTTTGAACTTGTATTCGTTTCTGCCTGGGTACTCGTCATTGTCCCATGTGTCATTTTATATCTTTGGTGCGCAAGCCGTTTAGCGAAAGAGGTTTTTAAAGTGAAGCAAAAATACCCGCTCCTCCTCTTTATGCTGATTTATATAGTGGTTTCCCATTATATTGATGACAGCGAAGAGTTTCAGTTATTTGGAAACTGGAGCGGAAAAGTTGCCTTTTATTTAAACTATGTTTATATCCCGGCCCTGTGTATACTGTATATGCTGATGCGAAAAATAAAGCGCCCTTCTGCCTCTTCCTGAGACAGCTTATACATAGCAAAAGAAGCTGGCAATTTGCCAGCTTCTTTTACTAAATCCTAGTACACGTAAATAGATGCTTGATTTTCATGTAGTTATACATCAAACCTGCTTGTCTTCCCTTTTGGCTGTAAGAATTGACTTTCGGGCGAAGGCACTCAAGAAATTGCCGGTCGCATCTGCATGACGGACCAAACTTCTCATAACACTTATCGTGTGCTTTACAACAAGCATCTACATCATTAATAGGAGCACCAGGTCCGCTGCATCCGGGACCGCACCATTTATAATCAGGAAAAATACTTAAACATGCTTGAGGCCTTGTCCGGCTTTTTCTCCTCGACATAAAAAACCTCCTTTTAAAAGTTTGATATGAAGGTATTTTCGACATGTCCGTTATTTGTTCATATCAAATGTTCTCAATCTATTATTCATTCTAAATAAATCCAACTAAATAATTTAACATTAGGCTATAGAGAAAAATAACTGTAAGTACTGCCATATTTACAAATACACCTACATGATTAGCTAATGAATATGTTCAAAAATTATAATGAGACTTATCTAAATACAATTTAAGTTTTTAACATAAGCTTGGCCGTGATTCCTCTTTAGGATTTTGGGTCTCTGTATCTTGAATAGGCTCTCAAAGGTTCTCTTATAAGCGGTCGAGAAAGATTGCCGACCGCTTATGCGTAATGAATTTGACATAGGCGCTTTTTGCCTATGTCAAATTCATTATGTGGATTTATATATTCTATTCTCTTTTTCTAGTTCTGATTGTTTATTCGTCTACTCTGCAGGTCTATTTTCTGTAAAAAACGATAGAATATATTAACTAGTATTCTTCAAGGATGTGATGGTTTTGTTTGAAATAAAAGACTTCCCTGAATTTTCATGGTCCTATTCCCGGCATAAAACTTGGACGGAATGTGTTCGCAAGTATGGATATGAATATTATTTTGCCCATAACGGCTGGCTCTACGATGCTCCGGCATCCGCTCAATATGCCTATCGCCTTAAAAAGCTCGTCAACCTGCCCATTTTGTTTGGTGAAGCCGTTCATGATGTTATTGAGCATTCGATACAGCAGTACGTGCGAAAGGGCAATCTTCCACATGCAGAGGATTTGGAACAACGTGTACGGACCCGGCTGCGTACTGCCTTTCTTGACTCAAGAGACCGCGGAGACGAATGGTATTACAAACCTAACGGCTATACGATGTTATTTGACATGTATTATGAGGGCGAATTGCCTGAGCAAGGAGTAAAAGAAATTCATGACCGTCTCCGTACATGTTTGCAAAACTTTTTGCATAGTAAATCGTTTCTCGAGCTAACATCCAACTTGAACATAAAAGTAATGGAACCGGAAAAATTTCGTTCAATGGAGATAAATGGGGTAAAAGTTTACTCGGTCATGGATATGATTTATTATGATAGCGAAAACGACAGATGGATCATTGTTGATTGGAAAACAGGCAGATACTCCTCCGATCATATGGGGCAGCTTGCGGTCTATGCGCTCTATTTAATGACCAAGTGGAACATCCCTATTGAAAAAGTGGCTGTTCGCAACGAATACTTATTGACAGGAAGCTGCCATACATACCATCTCACTTCAATAGACATTCAAGCAATGATTGACCAGATGACGATGAGTGTACAAGCCATGAAACAGTATCAGCAAGATAAAGAGAGGAACAAACCTGTGCCATTGGAACAATTTCAGCCAACATCCCATACATTCCGATGTCAGCGCTGCAACTATAAGGAAATGTGCCTTGACAGCAGCGTTAGCAGATCGCTCCCTTATGAATATGCGTAACGATAAACAATGCCCTATTTTATGATTTCGGGGCTATATCCTTTCTTCTTCAACGTCATAAAGATTTGTTCGATGTGCGGCCGATCCTTCGTTTCAATTGAAAGGCTCAGTTGTGCATAACCGGGATAAATATCTTCTCCCATATAATTAAGAGAGATATCCATGATGTTTCCTTGCAGCTCCGTAATCACCGCCAGAACTTCTTCAAGATGTCCCGGTTTATCTTTAATAATGGCAGTCAAGTGTACAAAGCGCCCGGATTCCACCATTCCGCGCCCAATGATTCTTGAAATCACATTCATATCTACGTTTCCACCGCTTAAAATTGCAACAACCTTTTTGTTTTTAATCGCTAGTTTGTGATATACCAAAGCAGCAAGGGAGCTCGCGCCTGATCCTTCCACAAGCAATTTGTTCCTCTCAAGCACCATAAGCATCGTCCGGGCAATCTCCATTTCATCGACACAGTACAGATCATCTACATATCGTTGAATCAGCTGGAATGTGAGTTCCCCAGGCTTTTTGACGGCAATTCCATCTGCCATCGTCGGCATGGCTTCAACCGTCACCGGTTTCTTTTCTTTCAGCGACTGCTTCATGCTTGAACAGGCCATCGCCTCGACACCATAAATATGGATCGACGGTTTTTTTTCTTTCACCGCCATCGCAACGCCTGCAATTAATCCACCTCCACCTACCGGACATATAATGGCCTCTACATCGGGAAGCTGTTCCAGGATCTCAAGCCCTACTGTTCCTTGGCCGGCGATGACCGCTTCATCATCAAAAGCATGAACGAAAGCAGCCCCTGTCTTTTCCTTTAATTCCAACGCATAGGCAAGCGCTTCATCAAATACATCACCTTGCAGTTCAACGTTTGCTCCATACCGCTTAGTTGCCAGCACTTTGCTTAACGGGGCCCCTTTTGGCATTACAATTGTACAAGGAATATTCAGCATATCGCTCGAATAAGCAACACCTTGTGCGTGATTTCCTGCGGATGCGGCAATCACCCCTTTTTGAATCTCTTCCTTTCCTAATGAAATCATTTTGTTATAGGAACCTCTCACTTTAAAGGATCCTGTCTTTTGCAAATTCTCAAGCTTCAAATAGACCTCATTATGTGAAAGTTCACTGAACGTTTTCGAGTAGTCTAAGGGAGTGGTATGTACGATGCCCTGCATCTTTTCTCTGGCTTTTAAAATATCTTCAAATAAACTCACCTTTCAAACCTCCTCTATCTGCCTGCTTACAAAATGAAGCACAAACCTCTTTCTATTTTTCACATCCAGCATAAAGTTATTCGTTTTGGAAGAAATAATTAACTTTCCGCTGAAACCATCCTCCTCTATATTCGTATATATAGGCAATATAGAGGAGGATGATGATTGAATGGAAATGGTGAGTTCCCGTAACTTATTGACACAACGAGTCTTACCGCAATTTTTTTTAACTCTTTTAATTAGTTTTACCGGCATGCTGCTCGGGATGGCTTTCATTCCCTTCGGTATTGCGATAGCTGTTTCATTTGTAGTCCTGATTGTGCTCATTGTAGTGACGATCAAGAGGGCGAAAGACAGGAAAGTGTCCAACTATGGAATCCAAATTTCGATGCCTTTTGTTCATATGCTTACCTTTTTAATGGGAATCGGTATTTATCCGGCGATTTCTTCTTATATTTCATCCATGGGTGCTTCTTTAGTCGTGTTGGCCTTTGGTGTAACAACTGCTCTTTTTGGTACATTATTTGTCTATACGTATGTGACGAAGCGGGACTTTACTTTTTTGGGAAGTACCTTGTTCAGTGCCTTGCTTGCGCTGATCTTACTGTCGATTGGCGGTATTTTCGTCCAAGCCGAATTTTTCCATCTGACCTTAGCGTGGATTGGCGTCGTCATTTTCTCGGGCTATATGTTATATGATGTATCTAGAATGAAACACGCAACTTTCAGTGAAGCGGATGTGCCTGGCGCGGTATTAGATTTATTCTTGAATTTTATTAATCTATTCCTCGATATTTTACGGATTGTGAATTCGTTCAAAAATTAATACTATAAAAGATCTATTAAAAAATAATGTTGATTTTCTTATGCAACTACCATGGAAGAGCAATAAGCCTTCCATCATCTACAGAATAAGAAATTAAGCAAATTATGCCGGAGTATGTTTAAACAACCAAAAGAGGCTGGGCGCCTTTTAGATGTCCAAAGGGCACCCAGCCTCTTCGATTGCTACTAATAAACAAGCGAAGCTTCAACACCATGAAAGCCACCAAAATAACAAAAAGAGACCTCCCTTGAAAAACGGTTAAATTCTCTTGGGAGGGTCCATTTTTAAATATAACTAATGTGGCGTTTTAACATTCTCAAAAAATTTTAGCTGCAGCTGGCAGGCTTGAACCTGCTTTTTTTGTTGTGTGAACACACTAGAATTCAAGCCACAAAGTTCGAATTTCATTAAAAGTACTCTGAATCGTTCATTCACTTAACTATCCCGTCTTTCACTAACCTGCTCTGTTCACCAAGACAGGATATAAATCCCCCCTGTTTAAGGGAGATTAACGTAATTCAGGATTATTGAAAGTAACAATCTTTGAGAAAGTTCTTCCCACGCCCCATGCCTAAAAACAGCCCATTATGTTGCGTTTGATAAAAGCATAGATTATATTTCGTTTGTTCTCTTGATATCTATAGAGCAATTAAAACAAATAGGAGTAGTGCCAACAAAACGCGAATTTTGCACGCTAAGAGAATTTTGACTATTTGCTGTTATTCCTACACTAAGTAACTTTCCTCGTTCTTTACTAACACCCCCGTTAATTTCACCATCATTAGCAATTCCGGATTTTAATTCATATGTTAATGTTAACGTAAACACAATATTAGCCTGTATTTAGGAAAGGAATTGTATATATGGTTTTTTCAGATAAAAACAATATTTTTAATAATAAAGCCGCAATATTACTTGCAGCAATGAGCTATCAGACATATCCATTCTTTTTAGAAGGGAAACTTATCTTACCAAAAGGCTTTAAACTTCGATACACCATTCGTGCCTTTGCTAACGTAGAGGATCCTACGGAATTAGTATTCGGTTTTATTGCCGAGTCACAAGATCAAATCATTATAGCGTTTAGAGGATATGCTGCATATCCTGCAGATCTTTTAGCATCCTATGACATATTTCAAGTTCCCTATCCCTATGCTAAAAATGGAGGAAAAACCTCCCGTGGGTTTACATGTCTTTATCAATCAACAAGAAACAATTTAATCAGACAATTAAACAACTTTCTACATCAAAAAAGCTGTTTGTTACCGGACACAACTACGGAGGAGCTCTGGCAACGTTAGCTGCTTTAGATATTGCAGTGAATACCAGATTTGAGACCCCTTTCGTGTATACGTATGGCAGTCCGCGTATCGGAGACCCTATCTTTTCTTCCGAATTTAACCAATTAGTAAAAAATAGTATACGAATTGTAAATATTCATGACTCTTTTCCAACTTTCCCAGCAAAAGAGTATCCACCTCCTTTTACGGAGGAAGGATTATACTATCAACATGTAAAAACAAAGTATCCAATCTCTTTTCAGTTAAATAATACACCACGCAATGATGCGATTGCCTGTTATTTTAAATACCTCAGCAAAATGAATCCTGATTTTTCTAAATCATTATGCGATGAAAATCCAGGTTTTTGTCCCGATACCCAAATGTGCGTTCCGTTTCGAGGAACATGCTAACGTCTGAAAGCTTGAATAAAAGAAAGGAGCTGCATAGATGAATACCACAAGCATAAAGTATATTTTTAACACGAAAGATGCCATATTGCTTTCGGCCATGATCTATCAGTCATACCAACTCTTTGAAACGGAACCACTTGTCTTGCCAAAAGGATATAGCCTCCGATATACCATACGAGCTCTTGCTGGTGTCGAGGAGCCAGAAAAGGAAGTATTTGGTTTTATTGCAGAGTCACAAGATAAAATTATTGTAGCTTTTAGAGGAACCCGAACATTTAAGGACAATGAGTCGGACCAAGACTTATATCAAGTACCATATCCTTTTGTCAGAAATGCAGGAAAAACTCATCGCGGATTTACATGTATTTATCAATCGACAAGAAATGAATTGATCAGAGAATTAAACAAGCTTTCTACAACAAAAAGACTATTTGTCGCAGGCCACAGTTTAGGAGGAGCTTTAGCCGTATTAGCTGCTTTTGATTTTGCGGTAAACACCAAGTTTAAAAATCCTTTCGTGTATACGTATGGCAGTCCCCGTGTCGGAGACCCTGACTTTGCTTCCCGCTTCAACCAAACAGTAAAGAATAGTGTTCGTATTTACAATGTCCATGACATTATTCCTACTTTACCGGATCATGCGTATCCGCCTCCGTTTACAAAAAAAGGATTATATTATCGGCATGTAAACATGAAGTATCCGCTCTCTTTCCAGCTGAACAGCTTACCTGTTCGCAATCATGAGATTGTCTGCTATTTTAAAAACCTCAGTCAACAGAATCCTGATTTTACTAGAGTATTATGTGCTAAAAACCCGGGTTTTTGTCCCGATACGGGATTATGTGTTCCGTTTATAGGAATATGCGGTGAGAAGAATTCAAGCTCAAAAGTATGGAGCTTAGGCTGTGAAACAAGTGCCGGCAGATCTAACACCGTATGGAGGTCCAGCGGACGGATATTTTGATAATTACTCCATTCAAGAAGTCGATCTTACAACAGGCAAGCTTCTTTTCTTTTGGAATGTACTGGCTCATATTGATCCGGCCGACTCGATGTTACCCGCGTCATCTGCAACCAGCTCTAATAATATTTGGGACTGTTTCCACGTAAATTCAGTTGAAGAGGGGCCAAACAATACACTCCTAATTAGCATGCGTAACATGTGGGCCATATTTTCAGGTAAATGCATTGAATTCATGTGGTCAAGTCATTGGCACGCCACGGATTGCTCGTTTGTATAAACAGCCGTATTAAAATCCTCCATAACGGCACTTGAAAATTCCCCACTCTCGGCAGAAAATCTCTCTTTTGAGGAGAGAAATATGCTAAAGAATGGGGAGTTTTATTTGATCAAAGAGGTGAAACAAAGAGAAAGTTATTAAAAGTAAAAGATTATCCCTAATTTAGCTATCCCGCTTCGTTACTTTGAGTACAAACTTTCACAATCATCTCTAAACTTTAACATATATATTTTTTCTTTAAAGTTTTTATTTATCTGGCCTGTTGAACAAGATCTCCCAAAATTGCATGAATGCTAGTTTACATAAAAGTTCCTATAGGGAATAGGCCAAGCTAAAACCTCTTGCTGTTCAAGGGATTTCGGCTTGGCTCACTTTATCGTTTATAAACGATTTTATACATCCTTGATAAATCAATTTTTTTGGCTTCTGATAAAGCCTGATTCTCGCATAAAAAAGGCCGGTTTTATGCGATTTCTTCTTTTTTACTCTCATTTATCTATTTTTCGTTGATTAAGTCTAAAAAATGCTTCAAGATTCTAGCGGTTAATCCCCAAATGACTTTATCTTCATAGAAATAAAAGTACTCGTCCATCGTTCGCGTTTGCCAGTTATAGTTCGTTCCTCCGGCAATTAAATGAAACGGAAAATTTTGCTCCGGTTCTGTTTTAACGCTGAGGGTATACCTTTCTGGCTGGGTCTTTTTGAAAAAAGAAAGCGGGACGGTAAAAATTTCCGCTACTTCAGCAGGGTTCGGTTGGATATTTTCAGCACCGGAAATGACCCCTACATATGGATGGATGATCGTTCCAAATGGCGAAAGCATGTAGTCCAACGGCGAAACATCCATCACACTCGCTTCTTTGATACCGAGCTCTTCGGATGTTTCGCGAACGGCGGTGTGCTGTTCATCTTGATCGCTTTCATCCACTTTTCCCCCGGGAAAGCATATTTCACCCGGCTGTCGCCTCATATCAAATGAGCGAACTTCAAATAACACATGAATGTCATCCTGTTTTTCGACGAGCGGCACTAACACAGCAAATTTCGAGAATGTTTCTCCTCCTAAAATGCCCGGGGTTCGATTGCTGAGTTTGGCCGTTAGTTTTTTCATTTCCATCGTACTTATCACCCCTTATGCCGTATTTTGTTCTTTTTATCATTGTACACGCTCTGTTAACTGAGTATGATACAAGCCGTAATAAGTTCCCTTTTTCCGCAGCAGTTCCTCATGTGTTCCTATTTCTTGCAGCTGCCCATTATCTAGGACAATAATTTGATTGGCCTTTTGAATGGTGTTGAGCCGATGGGCAATAACGAAGCTTGTTCGTCCTCGCATCAACCGCTCGAGGGCATCTTGTATATGCAGCTCTGTAATAGTGTCAATGCTGCTTGTCGCTTCATCCAAAATTAAAATGGAGGGATTGGCGAGCAAGGCCCTCGCAATAGAAAGAAGCTGCTTTTGCCCCTGGCTGATACCGCCCCCGTCTTGTTTCAACATCGTATCATATTGCTTGGGAAGTTTTCGAATAAACGAATCCGCATTGGCAAGCCTGGCTGCTTCTTCTATTTCCCGGTTGGTTGCTTCAAGTCTTCCGTAGCGGATATTTTCATGAATGGTTCCTTCAAACAGAAAGGGATCTTGCAGTACAAAGCCCATATGCCCGCGAAGATTTTCGCGTTTAATGGTCCGAATATCATGCCCATCAATAAGAATACTGCCGAGATCAGGTTCATAGAAACGGGAAAGCAAGTTGATGATCGTCGTTTTTCCAGCTCCTGTCGCTCCGACTAAAGCAACGGTTTCCCCTGGAGAAGCATGAAAGTGAATATTTGTAACCGTGTCCTGCTCTTTTTCATACGAGAACGATACATGGCGAAATTCCACCTCTCCTTTCACTTCCTTTAGTGAAACGGCCTTTTCTTCCTCTTCCCTCTCTTCTTGTTCATCCAGCACTTCAAATACCCTTTCCGCTCCCGCTACAGCGGAAAGCAGTGTATTGAATTGATTCGCAAGATCATTCAGAGGGCGTGTAAATTGTCTCGAGTACTCCACAAATATGACGATCGTTCCAATTGAAATCATTCCTTTAAGGGCCAATACTCCCCCCGCTCCGGCAATGATGGCAAAGCTTAAATTGTTGAGGACATTCATCAGCTTCGGAATAAAGCCCGCATATGTTTGAGCCCAATATCCGGATTCTTTCAGCTTTTCGTTTCTCATCATAAATTCAGCCATCACTTTTTCTTCTTGCGAAAAGGGTTTGACGATTCGCTGGCCTGAAATCGTTTCTTCGATGAATCCGTTTAGAGCCCCCAAGTTTTGCTGCTGTTGCTTATATAAAACCCCTGTCCTTTTCGTAATCCACCTCATTCCTGCAAACATCACCGGAATGATAAAAAGGGTGAAAAGGGTTAAGAGCGGGCTCAGCCAAAGCATGACCACAACCGTCCCGACAAGTGTGAGCATACTGGAAAAGATTTGGATGACCGAACTGTTTAACGTTGAACTGACGTTTTCGATATCATTTGTCACTCTGCTCATCAGTTCCCCATGCTGACGCCGATCAAAAAAGGAAATCGGAAGTCGATGAAAATGGCGAAAAAGCCCGGTTCTCATGGAATAGACCGTTTTTTGGGCAATGGTAATCATCCCGATGTTTTGAATGAGTAAAGACACTGTATAAAATAAGTATACGAAAGTTAAGCCTATCAAAAGCATAAGCAAACCGCTGTGGTCTCTTGTGACGATATAGTTATCAATGGCTTTGCCGACTAAAAACGGACCAAGCAATCCTAAAAAAGAACTGCAAACAACTAGTAAAAGAATGACGATTAAAAACCATCGATGCCGGGACAAATAATGCCACAATCTTTTTAACGTTTTCATTGAGTGTTTGGCTTTTTGAGGCGTTTTCTTATATGGAGCCTGTTCATTTCCTGTTAAAGGCGCTTTTGGATAGCGGAAAGGCTCTTTCAACTGCTTCAGCATGATCGCAGCGCCTCCTTTCCGAACTGCGATTGGAAAATGGCCTGATAGAGCGCAGACTGTTCCAATAATTGTTCATGGCTGCCTTGTGCCAGTAATTTACCATCCTCTAAAAGCAAAATGTTATCGGCCTCCATCGCTGTACTGATTTTTTGGGTAATGATCATCGTCGTACATGAATAGGTTCGGATCGCTTGCAGCAAATTCGCTTCCGTTTTCATATCCAATGCACTCGTACTATCATCCAGCAACAAAATTTTCGGGTTGCGAACAAGTGCCCTCGCAATGGATAAGCGCTGTTTTTGACCGCCGGAAAGATTGACCCCTTTTTGGCCCAATACAGTCTCATACTGCTTAGGAAGAGAGAGGATCGTAGCATGAATTTGCGCATCTTCTGCCGCTTTCCTTACTTCTTCCATTGAGGCATCTTCTTTTCCCCATTTTATATTTTCTTGGACAGTTCCAGAAAAAAGAAACGATTCTTGCGGTACAAAGCCGATGCTTCTCCGTAATGTGGAAAACTTGATTGTGTCAATCGGAAGATCATCAATGAGGATTTTTCCTTCATTCAGATCATATAACCGGGGAATCAGCTGAAATAAGGAAGACTTTCCAGAACCTGTTGCTCCTAGAATGGCGGTCGTCGTCCCGGCCGGAACCGTGAACGAAAGATTTTCCAAGATGGGAGTCTCATTTCCAGGATAGTAAAACGACACTTGGTCAAACTCAATCTTTCCTTTCGTAACGGCGGGCATCGAATGAGCGGATTCGGCATCCGTCATTCCTTCTTTTGCTTCTAATACTTCAACAATACGGGAAGAAGAGGCTCTCGCACGTGAAAAAATCATAATTAAAAAAGAAAGAATCGAAAAGGCCGATGTAATGCGAAAGGCATAATTGACAATGGCGACGACTTCTCCGACTTGAGCTCGCCCGATGGAAACTTCCTTGCTGCCGAACCATAGAACAGCGATAATGCTCACATTCAAGACGAGAAGCAACATGGGCATCGTCGTTTCCATCACTTTCAGCGCGGCAACCGTCCGCTCTTTTAGCTGCCCGCTGACAAGCGTGAATCGATCGATTTCATGCTGTTTTCGGAAAAACGCTTTAATCAGTCTCATCCCCGTTAAGTTTTCGCGCATGATTCCATTGACGGTATCGACATTTTCTTGAACCGCTCGAAATAACAGGGCACTTTTTTTCATTGCCCATACTAATAGAACAAAGATGACAGGAACAGTCATGACAATCGCAAGAGCCAGCTTCTTATTGACGATTAAAGCCATGACTAGACCGCCTATGACCAGTAGAGGAGCCCGAAGCATAATTCGCAGCCCCATAAAGACCGTTTGCTGGATTTGGGTCACATCGCCAGTCATTCTTGTAATCAAAGATGATGTGGGAAAATCATTGAAATTCGAAAAAGAGAAGCTCTGTATTTTTTCGAATAACTTTTTTCTTACATCATAGCCAAATCGTTGGCTGACATGGGCTGCATAGAAAGAATTAAGAATTCCGACCGTAAAAGCCGCCAACGAGAGAGCCATCATGATTCCCCCCCACTTCAACACAACACCCAAATCTTCTTTTACAATGCCCTCATCAATGATTTTCGCGATGAGTAAGGGCTGACATAGCTCAACGGCCAATTCGACCATCATAAAAAAGAGAGCGATGCCCATCGGAAACCGGTATGGTTTAAGAAAACTCAGCATTTTTGACATCCATAATCCCCCAAACTGCTGTCCTTAACAAAGCGATGAAGCCAAATGTCCATCATCTCCTTTTTTTAAGGTGCTGGTTAAACAACCATGTCGAATTTTCTAATTCGATCTATCTAATCAAATATGTAATTACTTTAGTAAATTTTAACACAACTCCCTGTTGGATATGAAAAAAGAGAGCTCGCGGCCCTCCTTTTAGCGTAACATGTTTTGTTCTTTCAATGCTTTTACTACATCTAAGACTTGTTCGGTCGATACGACTTCCCCGAATTCTCCGTGAAGCGAAGCAAGCGCCAATTGATGAACTGTTTCGGCGTCATAACGTGTGACACCGTCATATGATTCACGTTCAAAGCATGCGGTTGCATCATGGACAACATAGACGCGATAGCCCAAATTACCGGCCATTCTGACGGTCGTGGATACACAATGATTTGTCGTCAAACCGACAATGACCAGGGTTTCATAGCCATTGGCTTTTAAATAGGAATCTAGTTCTGTTCCAATAAAACAGCTGTTCACAGATTTGCGAATAAAATACTCATCTTCATTGGGTCCAAAGCCTTCTTGGAATTGAAACCCGGGATTTGCCGGGTGCAGCGGAGAATCGGGATTTTTTGAAGCATGTTGGACATGAATAATCGGATAATCCTGTTTTCGCCATTCTTCTATGAGTGTCAGCATTTGCTTTTCGGCATGAGGGTTGTTTCGTTTTCCCCAAATGGGCTGGTTGAATCCTTTTTGAACGTCAATCACGACTAGTACAGGGCGGCTTTTGGTCATTATCATCTAACATCCCTTCGACTTCTATTCTTTCAAAATCGAGATCACATACGTGCATCCGCCTGGTCCGGCTTTTGATGAATGAACGGTATGTTTCGGTAAAAAAATGCGGTCTCCCGCTTCACAAAGCGTCGTGTTGCCCTCAACAGTAAAATAAATGGATCCTTCCAACACATGTAAAATTTCATCCGTCGGATGCGTATGTGTTGGATGTTCCTGATCGGAAACGTCGTGCTGCACTTCTACATAACCCGTATCTTTCGGAAGTAATCCTCTCACTACTTCTTCAAGATGGCCTCCAACTCCTTTTTTAATATAAGCTTTTTTTATGTACATGTTCAGCACTCCTTTTCGCATGAAATGGGCATTTTCTCAAACTGCTTTCATTGTCATTCCGTAGAAAATATTGCTGCCACTCTCGATTGGTTACACTGCCGTACCATCCTAATGCCGGATGCACTTCTACCTCGTCATAGGTTTCAAGGCGCTCTCGGACCACCTTTTTCACTTGCTGTCCCATTTTTGTTTCTGCACTGATTCCTTCAAATACCCAGCGCGGTTGAAACGTCATCATGAACGTTTCGCTCCGTCGGCTTTTTCGCTTTTCATGTGCCGGACTATTACAGACAACAAAAATCGGCTCCCCGTGAAAACAAAACTCCCACATCGGATCATTCGGATCTTTCGGAATATGTGAAGGCCATTCCTTTTCATCAAGTTCATGCAAATATTGCAGCGCATCCCAGAATTGCTTTTCATATTCTTCCATCGTTTTTACGTCTTGGCTCGGTTCAAAAAAGACGACAAACGAAGTATTTCGTCCAATCGTTCGAAATGTCTCCATATATAGCCGTAAAGAAGCCGCAAATTGCTGAAGCGAGCCGATCTCAAAAAGAGAGCGGACAAACGCAAAACGGAGAAGATCATTTTTAAAACCTTCCACTCCCAATACACATGGAAATGGACTCGTCTCTGATAACAAATCCTGTTCGAACTGTTTAAAAACGCTCTTTCCCCATGAGGGAATGCGGGTAGAACGCTCTATATCAGTTCGGGTATAAATCGATGGCGGCTTCATTCCATCCCTCCTTTTTCCCAACGTTACAGTGTATTGCGAAATGTTATGGATTATGAGTTTTTTATGTGTATGCTCTGGATAGTCTCACAAATCAAAGATGTATATGTGCATTCACGTCAAGATGAACAGCCATGGATCAGTGGTAGAGAAAAAAAGATCCGTAAAGTTTTAAGTTGCAGCAGTGGTTCATACGATGTTAGTAGGACAAGTGTCATATAAAGGCAGGTGTGAGCAAGATTGAATGAAATGATTATGATGGCCGTCCATCAAATGGTGCTTGGCATCAGCTTGGCGGCTCCCGTCGGGCCTATCAATATCGAAATGATTAAGCGAGGCATTTCTCATGGATTTTGGGCTTCCTGGCTGGTTGGGCTCGGGGGGATGTCAGCGGATATTTTATTTATGGCTGCCATTTTTCTGGGGATGGCTCCTTTTTTACAGCAGCCATTCGTTCGAATGATTTTATATGGAATGGGATTTTTGATGCTTTTGTATCTAGGCATTCAAAGCATTAAGCAATCCTTCCAGTCTACACGCTTGATGGAACATGGGTCAGCAGGACAAGCCGGAACCTCTTTTTTGACGGGACTCATGATCGCGGGTGCGAATCCCCTTAATATTTTGTTTTGGTTTGGTATTTACGGCTCTGCACTTGGAAGCATCATTAAAACGGAAAGCATGGTCATGTCTCTTATCTACAGCCTTTTTATCATTGCTGGTATCATGCTCTGGAATTTAAACATTGCCTTTACCGTTCATTTCACCAAACATTTATTAACCGACAGGATGATGAAAATCATTACATTTACAGCGGGACTAATTTTAGTCTACTTTAGCTTGAAATTTGGATGGGCCTTATATGAGTCGATCAATTGAATCGGGGAAGTCACTACATAACTGTACAGTCTTCTATGTAAAAGAAACGGACTAGAAGAATTTCTTCAAGTCCGTTTCTTTTCTGATATTGCAACATCTCATTTACGATGGTTTCGCTTCTTTCCACATCGCGACGACACTGCCGGCTTCATCCTGATCTAAAATGAATGATCCGTTACTGTATCGATCATTTGGTCTTAAAGCAGCAGGATCGACTTGTTCAGTCGCGAGCTTTTCTGTTTCTACCCATACAATGTCATCTTTGGAGACTATTTCAATTCCTGCCACTTCATGAGGGTTCGTTTTCAATTCGCGAATCATAACCAATCCGCGCTTGGCCCTCGTTGTGCGCTCAAACTCTTTTATATTCATCTTTTTGATGGCTCCGCGCTGCGTCACCATGATGACTTCGGCTTTTTCTGCTTCAGGGAAGATTTTGCCGTTTACAACATAATCGCCTTCTTTTAAATTGATGCCTTTTACGCCGGCCGCTCTTGCCCCCACGATATTGACTTCTTCTTCAGGAAACCATAAACCGTACCCTTGCCTTGTCGCTAAAAAGACGTCTTGCTTTCCGTCCGTCAGATGAACATCGACGACTTCATCATCTCCTTTTAAATTAATCGCCACAAGCGATCTTGAATAGCGCTGCGCCTTGTAATTCGCCAATTCCGACTTCTTGACCATTCCGTTTTTCGTAATGAATAACAGAAACTTCGGTTCTTCAAAGTTCGATATCGGGATAGCTTCGACAATCGTTTCTTCTTTATCGATCGGCACGATATTCGTCACATGCTGGCCCATGTCTTTCCAGCGGATATCCGGAAGTTCATGGATCGGCATGAACAAGTAGTTTCCTTTATTCGTAAATAACAACAAGGTGTCTGTTGTGTTGATATCCAGTTTGGCAATAAGGCGATCGGTATCTTTCATGCCAAAATCCTGACCATTAGAGGCAGCGTAAGAGCGAGGGCTCGTCCGTTTGACGTATCCATCCTTCGTCACCGTCACGATGACGTCTTCTGAAGGGATCATCACCTCTAAATTGATTTTGATTTCCTCGATTTCCGCTTCGATTTTTGCACGGCGCCCATCGTTGTATTGTTTTTTCACTTTGCGCAAATCGGTTTTAATGACGTTCAATAATTTCTTTTCGCTGTTTAAAATCGATTCAAGCTCCGCGATTTTATTCGCCAGCTCTTCCGCTTCTGCTTGTAAAGCCGTCACATCCGTATTTGTCAGGCGATACAGCTGCAAGGAAACAATCGCTTCCGCCTGTGCTTCCGTAAACTCAAACCCGGCAATCAAGTTATCTTTCGCATCGCGCTTATCTTTTGATGCACGAATGGCCGCAATCACTTCATCAAGGATCGATAATGCCTTGATTAATCCTTCGACGATATGTTCACGTTCACGTGCTTTATTTAATTCAAACTGTGAGCGGTTCGTCACGACCTCGCGCTGATGCTCAATATAGGCATCCAAAATAGACGTCAGACTCATAAGTTTCGGGCGTTTCCTTGAAATGGCAACCATGTTGAAGCTATACGGCACTTGCAAATCGGTGTTTTTATATAAATAGTTCAACACGCCTTCTGCATTTGCGTCTTTTTTCAGCTCGACCACTAATCGCAATCCAGTACGATCGGTTTCATCCCGTACTTCGGCAATGCCTTCCACTTTGCGGTCAAGGCGCAATTCATCCATCTTTTTTACCAAGTTCGCCTTGTTCACTTCAAACGGGATTTCCGTAATCACGATTTGCTGTTTACCGCCTCGAATGGATTCAATCTCCGCTTTTCCGCGGATGATAATTTTTCCCTTTCCCGTTTCATACGCTTTTTTAATGCCTTCTACGCCCTGTATAATACCGCCTGTCGGAAAATCCGGGCCTTTTAACACAGTCATCAAGTCATCGACGGTACAATTCGGTTTATCCATACGCATAATCGCTGCATCAATGACCTCACCTAACTGATGCGGCGGAATTTCTGTCGCATATCCGGCAGAAATTCCGGTTGATCCGTTGACGAGCAAGTTGGGGAACATAGCCGGAAGTACGACGGGCTCTTTGCTTGTGTCATCGAAGTTTGGAACAAATTCTACCGTCTGTTTATCGATATCACGCAATAATTCAGAGGCGATAGACGAAAGGCGAGCTTCTGTATAACGCATCGCAGCCGGCGGATCGCCGTCAATGCTTCCGTTGTTTCCGTGCATTTCAATTAACAAATTGCGCAGCTTCCAATCCTGGCTCATGCGCACCATCGCATCATATACAGACGAATCACCGTGCGGGTGGTAGTTACCAATGACGTTCCCGACCGTTTTCGCCGATTTGCGGAACCCTTTATCATGTGTATTGCCGTCTACATGCATCGCATATAAAATACGACGCTGCACCGGTTTTAATCCATCGCGGGCATCCGGCAGCGCCCGCTCTTGAATGATGTACTTACTATATCGTCCGAAGCGGTCGCCAAGCACATCTTCAAGAGGCAAGTCCAAAAAGCGTTCTGTTTGTGTCATTCTATTCGTCCTCCTTTGCTGCGACCGAGACATTTTCGTTATCTAAGATGTTTGGATCTTCTTCAAGGCCAAAGGCGACGTTGTTTTCAATCCACTTACGGCGCGGCTCGACTTTGTCTCCCATGAGTGTCGTAACACGACGATCGGCGCGGGCAGCGTCATCAATACGAACACGAATGAGCGTACGCGTCTCAGGATTCATCGTCGTTTCCCAAAGCTGATCGGCATTCATCTCACCAAGACCTTTATAGCGTTGAATCATATAGCCGCGTCCCACTTTTTTCACCGCACCCTGTAACTCCTCTTCATTCCATGCATACTCGACGACTTCCTTCTTCCCCGTTCCTTTACTCACTTTGTAAAGCGGTGGAAGCGCAATGAATACCTTTCCGGCTTCTACAAGCGGCTTCATATAGCGATAAAAAAACGTCAGAAGCAGCACTTGAATGTGCGCGCCGTCTGTATCGGCATCAGTCATGATGACGATTTTATCGTAATTCACATCATCCAATGCAAACTCGGCTCCCACACCTGCACCGATGGCATGGATGATTGTATTGATTTCTTCGTTTTTAAAAATATCCGAAAGCTTTGCCTTTTCCGTATTGATGACTTTCCCGCGAAGCGGCAAAACGGCTTGGAAACGCCGGTCCCGCCCTTGTTTGGCAGAGCCCCCGGCAGAATCACCCTCGACAAGGTAAAGTTCATTTTTTTGCGGATTGCGCGATTGCGCAGGCGTCAGCTTTCCGCTCAACACTGTTTCTTTTCGGTTTCGCTTTTTCCCGCTTCTTGCTTCCTCACGGGCTTTGCGCGCTGCTTCACGGGCTTGCGCGGCTTTGATCGCCTTTTTTACAAGCAGGGAGCTAATATCTGGATTCTCCTCAAGGAAATAAGCGAGCTTTTCAGACACGACGGCATCGACAGAAGATCGCGCTTCACTTGTCCCGAGCTTTCCCTTCGTCTGCCCTTCAAATTGCAGCAATTCTTCCGGAATGCGGACGGAAACGATGGCTGCGAGACCTTCACGAATGTCGGTTCCCTCCAGGTTTTTATCCCTCTCTTTCAATAATCCCACTTTACGTGCATACTCATTGAAAATACGCGTCATCGCACTTTTCGATCCGGCTTCATGTGTTCCTCCGTCCTTCGTACGAACGTTATTGACAAACGATAAAATCGTTTCGGAATACCCGTCGTTGAATTGAAACGAGAATTCCACTTCAATGTTATTTTGCTCACCTTCAAAAAACAGCACAGGATGAAGCGTATCTTTCCCTTCATTCAAATACGAAACGAATGCCTCGATACCGTTTTCATAATGGAAGATGTCCCGTTGGTCAAATCGCTCATCGATTAATTCAATTTTCAGCCCTTTTAATAAAAAGGCGGATTCGCGCAGCCGTTCGCTCAATGTATCATAGTTGTAAGCGGTCGTGCTGAAAATGCTTTCATCCGGCTTAAAATGGATTTTTGTTCCATTTTCGCGTGTTTTTCCGATTTTTTCAAGCGTTGTAGCGGGCTTTCCGCCGTTTTCAAAGCGCTGCTGATACACGATACCGTCACGCTTGATGGTTACCACAAGCCACTGTGACAGCGCGTTTACGACGGATGCACCCACTCCATGTAAACCGCCGCTTGTTTTATAACCGCCTTGTCCAAACTTGCCGCCGGCGTGAAGGACGGTTAAAATTACTTCGGGCGTCGGCTTGCCGAGCTTATGCATACCTGTTGGCATCCCGCGTCCTTTATCTTGTACCGAGATTGAATTATCTTTATGTATAGTCACTTTAATATCGTTTCCGTAGCCGGCGAGTGCTTCATCGACTGAGTTATCTACAATTTCATATACGAGATGGTGCAGACCGCGGCTGTCTGTACTGCCAATGTACATGCCCGGACGTTTTCGGACCGCGTCAAGTCCTTCCAGAACTTGAATCGCATCATCATTGTACTCAAAAACTTGTTTCTTGCCCAAAAATACATACCCCTTTCAATTACCCACTTCGACTATCTCTTAAATGTGTAGTGTCGCACAATACGATTCAACTCATTCAATTGAAGAGATATGGTCTTTCTTTTTTTCTGCTTGAAGGAAACACAACATTTCTCCTTCATATTCTCACAACAAATAGAACGTATGTTTGATTTTAACACAACTTCTTCATTTTTAAAATATAATAACTCACTTTCCTACCTTTTTATACAGATTGAGCTGACCTTTTGCATCATAAATATCTTAGCACTATTTTAGCGACAAATGGATAGTTCTAATACTAAATTTATGAAAAAAACAAAGAGGATGGGGCAAAAAGGGAAAAAGAAACCTTTTTGACCCATCCTCCCGAAAGGCCCTTTCATAAAAATTCAGTAAAATCAAAGGATTACTTGAAGGGGCCTGTCAGCAAAAATCAGTTTTTGTGTTTTATTAGAGACTTATGGGACAGCTTCCTAAAAAAGGTCATCTAGTTAAGGCATGCTCGACTTTAATGCATCGATCCATCACGACTGTATATCCTTTTTCTTTCAACAACCGGTAGGCCTCTTCATTGGCAAGTCCAAGCTGTGCCCAATATACATCTGCATCAATTTCTAAAAATTCTTCCGCTACTTCAAGTAAATGCTCCGAGCGGCGGAAAACATTCACGATATCAACATGACCGTCGATTTCTTTCAATGATTTGACCGCTTTGGCTCCCAGTATTTCCTCGGCATTCGGATTCACCGGTATAATTTCGTAGCCGGCATCCTGCATGGCTTTTGACACCATATAAGACGTTTTCGCCGGATTGTCTGATAAGCCTACCACCGCGATGCGCTTACTTTTCTTTAAGATTTCTCCAAGTTCTTGACGAGATGGGATTTCTATATTCATGGGCAATCTCTCCTTCATTTAAATAAATTTGGTACTACTTTCTGTATGTATACCCAAATTCCTGCTTTTCATAGCTATTTTCTTTCAAGGCAGCACATATAATGAAACAAGCCCGCTCATGAAAAATTGACTTTTTATTGAGGAACGGTTGTCGCTTGAACAAGTTCCTGTTAAAATCCACTATGTCTATTAAAAAGGAATTTCGATAGAAAAATGCGAATGAATAAGGGATGGAGTTTTAAAAGACTCATGGTAAAATAATTAAGACAAGTGAAGAAAAGGAGATATACATATGGCATTTATCTTACCAATTATTGCATATATACTCGGATCTATTCCGTTTGGCCTGATTGTCGGGAAAATAGGATATGGCACCGATATTCGCGAACATGGGAGCGGTAATCTCGGCGGTACAAATACGTTTCGTACACTGGGCGTGAAAGCCGGGTTAATCGTGACGATCGCCGATATTCTGAAAGGAACGCTTGCCGCTTCCCTGCCGTTTTGGTTTGGCAGCGATTTGCATCCTTTATTTGTTGGGATGTTCGCGGTAATTGGACATGTGTATCCGTTGTTTGCAAAATTCAAAGGCGGAAAAGCGGTCGCAACTTCCGGCGGCGTTTTACTATTTTACAGCCCGCTTCTTTTTGTCGCGATGCTTGCCTGCTTTTTTATCTGTTTATATTTATCAAAATACGTGTCCCTTTCTTCTATCCTAACCGGAATTTTTGCTTTTACGTTCGCTCTCTTTAAAGGAGATCTTCCGCTTATTATTGTCGTGGGTTTCCTTGCCGGTTTTGTAATTTGGCGTCACCGTGCTAATATTCAGCGTATTATGAACAAAACAGAACCAAAAATTAAATGGCTGTAAAAAACACCGAATGCCTTATGCATTCGGTGCTTTTTTCTTATCAAACTTTACGCATCATTTACTTCTTCAATATAAATGGTCCAGCCGAATTTTTGTGTTAACTCCTGCTTTAATCGTGTAACGGTTGCTATTCCTTTAAAGCTGCCTGTAACGATTCGAAAATCGGTCGGATTGAATGCCCGGTCGAACGAATCATATAAGACCCAATTATACTGGTCTTGTAACAGTTTCTTTCCTTTCAAATATTCCTCTAGTGAAGAAAACGATCCCGTTTTTAATCGATATAGTTTATCATTATCTGCAAAGGACGGACTTGAAACCCCCGGCACATAAGGAACTGAAAAGTACTCACATAGCCCCTTTGCTAATTCCACCGCACACTCTTTACGGTATGCATCACTTCTTAAAAGCTCAGCTTCCCTTCTGTTGTTCATAAACCCACATTCCACTAACACAGTCGGCATAGTTGTGCGCTTGACGATATACAGCCAGGATCCATCTTTTACCCCTCGATCTTTTAAATTCGTACCTTGGATTAAGTAGCGGTGAAGAATATGAGCTGCCCGTTTTGAGCCATCACTTGTGCCTGCATACGTCTCAATTCCTTCCGCATTGCTCCATGTACTGCCCGATGCGTTGGCATGTACAGATAAATAAAAATCAGCTTTGGCGTTATTCGCTTTTTGTACACGTGTTCCAAGCGGTGTATCTTCATCTGTCGGAGCTACGAGTAGAGTTCGAAAACCACACCTTTTTAGCTCAATGTCCAAAAGGGCGACTACACGGCGATTGAATTCATTTTCTTTCATCACGCTTCCGTCAGGAAATGAAGGTGTACGCTTGCCGGGAGTATTGATTCCATGTCCGTCATCTAAAGCAATGAGTTTGCTCATGATTTCATTCACCTCCTTTTTCGTCAGATGGGAACTCTCATTAATTTATATAGAAAATACGATAATACAAGGGGGATTGAATTCTTTATTTACATAGTTCATAATCAATCTCACATTCATATAACTTGATATTTACTATAAAATATGGCGAATTGTCGAAGCCCGTTACATTTCCCTTAAAAAACACAAAGTATGAAAAACTTGTAGATGTTGAATAAAACTTCAAAACGTAAAGTTTACCATTGGCTGGAAAAATTTGAATAAATCGAAAAAGACGAACCCTTTAGTTCGCCTTTTTGTTAAGGTAAGCTATTATTTTAACTTGTTCAATTATTTTCCTGGTGAACTGTAATTTTATTTGTTTATCATTTAGAACATAGTTTAGTTAGAATATGATGACGAGATTGAGAACCCGCTCTTAAATCCAAATAAAAAAGGGGAAAATTACCTTAAATGCAAAAATGGTTCAAAACCTTATCAGATAAAGGTTTTGAACCATTTTTGCCATGTATGGAATTGACAAAACTTTATAAACATAGATGCCAAATTGCTCTTTTTGACTTATTGAGAAACCGACCGGGTGCATAAAAAATGATCTTATACAGTGAAAGTTTCCATTGCCTTTTATGTCCCGCTCTTGGTACAAGCCCCGCCTACGCTATATACCACGATAGCCACTTATGCCATCCAACCTAATATTAAGTATAAAAGAAAACGCTTACATTTTCAAGAGGTAAATACGAATATTATGTATAAATATTCGCGCTTCCCTCTTTTCTCCTTTACATAGCCGATCATTGAGTTAGAATCGTCTATAAATGAAAAGATTCGTCAAGTTCTTCTTCCCCTTTTTGTAAACGATGATATTGATAAACCGAATCAAGGAGACTTATTATCCAAAAAGTAACAGCAAGCTTAGGAAACAAACCGGTTTTGACGGTCATAATTCGACAAATACTACTCTTATTCCTTTTCTCTATTATGTTTATGCAAGTAAGATTATAGCTTTCAAAAAAAGTTTTCTTTATAATGAGAGTAGATGTTTTAGAAAAGGGAGATGTAAGCCATGAATATTACAGTATCAAATGAAGCCCTTCAATGGTACAAGGAAGAATTAGAAATCAACAGAGGAGATATGGTGAAATTTTTTGTGCGTTACGGCGGATGCAGTACCGTACAAAGAGGGTTTTCTCTTGGTGTCGCCAAACAACAGCCTGTGTTAATCGGCGCTCAAAGTGAAATAGAAGGAATTACCTTTTATATAGAAGACCAGGATTTATGGTATTTCGAAGACAATGATCTCGTTGTAACCTTTGATGCAACAAAAGGCGAACCCGAATTTTCCGTGACGAAATAAGAAAAGCGGAGCGAGCCATGTTTTTTCGTTAACAGGCTTTTCATGAAGAGGCTGCCCCATAAGCCTCTAATAAAACACAAAAACTGATTTTTACTGAAAGGCCCCTTCAGGTAATCCTTTGGTTTTACTGGATTTTCATGAAGGGGCCTTTCAGGAGGATGGTTCAAAAGGGGTTCTTTTTCCCCGTTTGAACTATCCTTCTTTTTATTCATTCTCTTGCTTCTTTTTTGCGCTTTCGTACGCTTCATGCCAATCTGGATAACGTTTTCGAATAGAAATGGGACGAAAATTTTCTTTTTTGACACAAACATGCGATGAGGTAGCACTCACAGCCACTTCTCCATCCTTTGTTAAAATTTCATACCCATACACGACCCGTAAACCGTCATATAACTCGACCCACGTATGGACCACGGCAGTATCGCCGTAGCGAAGCGGTTTTTTATAGGACACTTGTACATCCGTCACTGGCGATAAAATTCCATCTTCTTCCATTTTCGCATAATTGAAACCCAAATCTTGAATAAGGCTTGTACGCCCTACCTCCATCCAGACTAAATAATTGGCATGATAAACGACTCCCATTTGATCGGTCTCGGCGTAGCGCACATCAATTTCCTTTTTGCTGATAAACATCTTACTCCCCCTGCACTTCTTTTCAAAATAAAGTATGTACCATTCGTTATCTTAACATATTTTGGTCTGTTTTTCCCCTTTCATCCAATCATATGCAATAAAGCCTTCGTTGAAGGTTCCATTGCGTTAAGAATGAAGGTTAGCAATTTAAAGTAAATTGGCCCTCTATGTTTCTAGATAGTAGTCTTTGTTCCAAAACCTAAAAGAACAAATACCTATTTGGCAAAACGACCTTTTATTTTTGTCGCTATATATAGTATCGTGACATAAATGTATATAATATAGAACCCGATAGTAGATGTAATGTTTCCTAAAGTATCTACTTCAATGCGGTTATTGATCATCAAGGAAATACAAAATATCAGTATGATCACAAAAATTAAGGACGTTTTCGGTTTGATATTGAATATTCTTTTGATACCCCTTGTAAATCCCCAGATAGAAATACAGATAGGCGGCAATATGACAAAACACCAAGTAAAAATAAAGATATACTCAAATCTCTCGATAAAAGGCATTTGATAAATTTTTGTCAGAACCAAGGTAGCCCAAACAGCGTGTTTTAATTGCCCCTGGCTAAAATATACTAAGGAAATAATGGTTATAAGCAAATATAAAATCGTTGTATAAAGAATAGCCAAGTGGGCCCATCTGGCTGATTTATCAGCATTTTTAACAAATGGATAATATAGAAATAATGATTCAAACCCAATATAAATAAGCGTGGAAGCTTTTGCTGACTCTAACAGCTCAAATACATCATGATTGAAAAGAGGCAGCAAGTTATTCCAATGGGCATACTTCAATGGAATAACAACGGTCAATAGTAAGAATGACGGAATTAATACACCCCAAAAACTTATTCCCGTCACTATCCTGAACCCGCCTGATACAATGTAATATATAACCACCAACATCAGCAATGTAAGCTCCCATGTATGGATCATAGGAAAAACCCAGACCTGCAAAATTTCTATGTAAGTTCTGATAACGGTAGTGGCTGAAAGAGCTAGGTATCCTACAAAAAACAATGATAGGGTATGACCTATCAACTTTCCAAAGAGACTTTTATTGATGGAAATCAAATCTCCTTCTTCTGAATGCTTTAAGACAGAATACATCATCCCTATCACAAGATGCATACTTAGTCCTGTCAATAAAATCGATTGCCAAGCATCGTGGCCTGCTCCTTCGATCAGCTTTCTTTGGTAATTTAAGATCCCTATCCCGGTCTGTGAAGAATGGATCAGAAAGAACATAAAAAATGGGGTTACAAGGGAGTTTTCTTTTATTTTTTGATTAATCATTTATCTCACCATTTCAACTTATTCGCCAATACCTGATTGTAAAAGATTCAACTTTGTTTCTACCCTGAACTTAATATATGGATATGTTTTATAAAACTCCTCTTCATTCCAATCACGCTGTTTTCCTCTGATAAAGTCCCCGATTCCTACTGGATCTACTTCATGATCCTGTAGCTTTTTTAAAAGTTGATCAACTTCTTGCTCCACCTTTTTTTCTAATTGTTTGGATACTATCCTTATTTCCGAATCGTCTTTTAAATCTAGCCAGCTGGGATAATCCTTGATAACTGCATTCATCGTTAAGTTGATAGTCACTTGAGGAATCGATTCTAAATTACTGGCATGCATATTGGTATCACCATATAAATGAGCTAAGACGACATGCCCTTTTTTACCTTCTTTTTCAAAGAGGAACTCAATATCTCCATTCATGTGATGGCCAGATAGCAGCTTGAAAGAAAAAGTTTCTTTATCATTCAAATGTAATTTCAATTTATCCCCTTTTAGAATGCCAATTCCATCAAGTGTTACTGCATTCTCCTTATTCACTTTTAAATAAGGGACAAAGGGATCTCTTCCTTCTCCATAGTAGTCAAATAAAAACACTTGAAGGTTGGTAAGAGGCAAGTTTTTTTTTTTATATTTTGTTCCACTAAATCCGATAAAAATAACGCCCCTTCTTTTTTTGACAATTTCAATAATTCTTCTGCTGAATTTTCCACAAAAGCTATTTGCATATTGCTCCCTATCAGCGGATCTCTGCATATGGTTCGTACGAACTCAGAAACCCCTGCTTTAGCTAAATCCTCCCCGAACACTAACATTCTTAGTTTTCCTATTTCAACAGGTAAGCCTGCTTGTTGATTCATTTTACTAAGAACGAGGCCTGCAGTAGAAGCTTCTGCTTTTAGAAAACCGGCTTTATTTTGGTTTTCACTCAGTGTGTATTGCGGGTAAAGTGCCATTCCCTCGAATTTATCCTCTTTCTTATCAAAAGCAATGACTTTAAGAATGTTCAACTGATCCACTACCTTCATTCGAAGACATCCACTTAAAACGCTAGTAATGATGACTAAACAAATGATTTTTTTCATGTCAGCATCTCCGTTTTTTTTAGTAATTATTAACCATCACTCCGCATTAATATCATCGAGGTCATCCCCGGCATTATATCTTTTTAATAGCTTTGGCTTTAAATACTCTAATCTTTTTGTTGTGTGCTTATAAGATGAACGAATAAAGCTGTCCGCATAATCCGATTTCCTAAATGGATATAAAGGAACCATGTACGGAGTCCCAAGAGATTTTAACCTCATAAGATGACCTAGTAGAAGCACAAAACTAATAATGATTCCAAACCCTCCCCAAATAGATGCACTCAGGATGAAGGGAAACCTTAATAACCGAATGGTATTTGACATTTTGAAAATAGGGGTTGTAAACGATGCTAAAGCTGATAGAGAGACTATAATCAATAAAATATTACTTGTAAGCGCCGCTTCAACAGAAGCCTGGCCAATAACAATTCCTCCGACAATTCCTAATGTTTGGCCTATTTTTGTTGGCAGCCTGGCTCCCGCTTCCCTTAATAGTTCAATCGTGATTTCCAAAAAGATTACTTCCAATACAGGAGGAAAGGGAACATTTGCCCTTGAATTGATAATAGGCCCAAGCAAATCTTTCGGGATGACTTCGTAATGATAGGTCAAAACAGCGACATAAATGGGTGTGGAGAACAGGGAAAAAATAACACCAACTATTCGTATAATTCGAAAAAAAGAACCTATTACCCATGGCAAGTAATAATCCTCCGGAGAAACAAAAAAATCCATCAGAGTAGACGGCCCTGTGATAACATACGGTGATCCGTTACTCATGATGGCAACTTGTCCGTTAACCATTGCATATGTAACACGGTCAATCCTTTCAGTTGATAGGAATAATGGAAATGGCGTATTAGAATGGTCTGTAATAATTTGATCGATTTGGGAGCTGTCAAACACCACGTCGAAATCGATTTTTTTCAACCTTTCTCTGACTGTATTCACATGTTGAGGATTGGTCACACCATTTAAATAACTAATAACCACTTTTGTCTTTGACATGGAACCAACAGTTATTTCTTCGAATATGAGATCTGATGCCACTATTTGTCTTCTTAACAAGTGTATGTTAATGTCAATATTTTCAACGAACCCTAGTTTAGGTCCTACTACACTAAATTCATTCTCGGTGTCATTGCTTTCCCTAAATCCTAAATTCGCATTTTCAATATTAATTAATGCACAAACCTCATCCGTTTGTTTAAGCTGCACTACTACAAATCCTTGATTCAACTTCAGCTCAATTTCTTCACTGTTATCTGTGATCAAAATATCTTCTAAAGGAATAAGATGTATCAGTTCTTTTAAGTCTTGTATCTTTTGAAGATTGCTTTGGATACAGGGCAACAAAATTTGCTGCAATTTTTCTGCGTCTATCAATGTTCGATAGTAACTGATCAATATAAAATCTCGATTTTCCGAAGGTGAAAACTGGTTAAAGTCACTTGATTTTCTTGCCGTTTCAAGAATTTGAAGCAAGCTTTTCTTTTCTTCTTTTTTTTCTTTTCTTTTCAAGACATTGCTCATTAAACCTCTTACCATTTTTATCCCCCACAAATCCTTTGCTGCTTTATCCTACTCTTTAAAGTAGTATTTGCTTATATGTAAACAAATACACTTTTCAATTAGTTGTTTCATTGAGCAAGTATAATCATCTATTAATTCCTTCATTTTTTAATAATCATCTACTCTTTTTATCAAACCTGCTAAGGCTCTAATGGTAAATAGAGTGAAGTTTATACTTCCAAAAGTATGAAGAATAGACCACCTTTTCCATTTAAACAATTTGCTATTCCCTTCAAAGTACCATTGGAAAATGCTCATTGGTACACTCCAAGTTAGACTTTTCAGTAAAATTTTTTTGATATTATCGTTATACGATTGCTTAACCCATACAACACTCAAGAGTGGAAAAAACAACATATCATAAAGAATGTTTGTTTTGAAGATTTTAGGGAAAGGACGAACTGGATACTCAACTCTTTTCGTATTTACGACGTATGCATCAATAAGAGTAGCTAAGATACCTTTTGAAAAAAACACGATAAGCATCTCTTTTAATTTTGGTTTCTTCATTATAAAAGGGAATAAGCCAACACATAAAGCAAATAGTCCCTTTAACATTACTTTTTCCATTTTCAACACCCTTATCTTTTTTTTATTATTTGCAATCACTATGAAAACTATGTTTCATGATCGATCTCCCTCCAACACACGGGCTTCCACTGGGGCAATGTCTTTTCCAATTCCTCTCGCTGCGGTTCCAACCAAGAAGGCAACATTAAATGACTTCCCAATTCGGCTTTCGATTCATCATGAGTGAAGCTCGGAGGATCCGTTGCAATTTCAAAGAAAATCCCGCTCTCTTCATAAAAATACATAGCCTTCAAATAGTTTCGATCTAGAATTTCCGTTGGGTGATACCCTTTTTTTGAATCTCACTTCTCCATTCTTCATGGTCAACCTCATCTTTTGCTCTCCAAGCGATGTGATGAACCGTACCAGTCCCCATTAAGCCTCGGACAGTTGCGCTCAATTTAATATCAATGATATTGCCAATTGGGGCTAACGATTTAAATCGTAATGTGATGAATTCCTGCCGTTCTTTTCATATCATTAGCTCCCTTCATACCATTTGATACAACAAAGATGAAAATTTTCCATTCTGAAAAGGTAATTAAATCATTCATGGTAAACTTCAAAACGGCAATAGCATCCTACTAGTTGTTTCTTTGACCTTCGTTCATTAAATCCAACCTTACTTTCTTTAATTTGGCCTTTCGATTGTAAAAACTTCGCCTATCTTTGCATAGTTATTGCCGGCTAATCGGCTAACTGCTCCGAGCTTTTCTTGATGGATTCTTCCTTTGTTATATAGGCTCTCTTCAATATGATACTGGACAACTCTGCCTATAATTAGTTCGCACCCGGGCGTCTCTGCTTTATCACCTAATTCCACGTAATGCTCCAGGACGCATTCCATTCGAATTTTCGCTTCTTGAATACCTGGAACGGAAACTTTTACACTCTCCACAGGCGTTAAGCCCGCCAGTTGTATCTCACTTTCATTCGATGGCAAATTGCAGGCCGTTACATTAACTTTTTTTACATTTGTTTCGTCTACAATATGGACCACAAATTCACGGCCCAAGATGATATTTCTTGATGTATCTTTTCTGTTTCCATCTTTTCTTTGGATGGAAACAGAGATTAATGGGGGATTGGATGATACAATATTGAAGTAGCTAAACGGTGCTCCGTTTAACACCCCATTTTCTGATAGAGAGGTGATAAAGGCAATTGGCCTTGGAATGATGCTGCCAATTAAAAATTTATAATTCTCTCTTTCAGCTAAAGATAACGGATCGATTGAAAGCACGGCGGTTCCTCCCATTTGTCCTCTTTTTTAATCTAATTTTCTCACTTCGATAGGTAATAATACTTTCTCGATTTGATCTCGTTTCGGCTCATACCATTCCGGCAGCATCAGTTTCCCACCCATGGTTGCCTCCGATTCATCATGGGCAAAACCTGGTGGATCTGTTGCAATCTCAAACAGTATTTCGCCATGCTCCTTAAAGTAAATGGCTTTAAAATACTGTCTTTCCTTTACCGAAGTCACCCTATATCCATGCTTCTCGACGTGTTCTCTCCACTCTAACTGGTCCTGGTTATCCTTCGCACGCCAGGCAATATGATGAACGGTCCCGACTCCCATCGATCCCCTTCCGATTGGCGATAATTTTAGATCAACGATGTTTCCGATATCGTCGGTGGAACGAAAGCGAAGGAAGTCTCCTTCTTGTCCAATTTGTTCAAGGCCCATTACATGCTGTAATAACTCAGCTGTGCCTTCGGGTTTAACCGATAATAAAGTCGCTCCTCCGAACCCTTTAATGGCTACATCAGATGTCACACCACCAAAATTCCACTGGCTTTTTTTCCCTTCTTCACGCTCCACAATTTCTAAATGGAGCCCGTGAGGATCGTCAAATTCTAGATACTGTTCCCCAAATCGCTCTAGTTCGGTATAGGAAACTTTGAATTTCTCTAATCTCTGTTTCCAGAACTCCATCGCCCCTTTTGGCACCACAAAGGAAGTCACCCCCACTTGTCCGTCACCAATCCGGCCTTGATAAGCATCTGGCCAGGGGAAGAACGTCATAATCGTGCCCGGATTCCCTCCTTCGTCTCCGAAATAAAGGTGATACGTCCCCGGATCATCAAAATTAACCGTCTGTTTTACCAATCGAAGCCCTAATACTCCCGCATAAAAGTCCACATTTTCTTGTGGATGTCCCACGATAGCAGTAATGTGGTGAATTCCCATTGATTTTTTAGTCATCTGAATAATCTCCCTTCTTCTTTATCTTGATTTCAAGATAAATAACATGTTTTTTTAAGACATAGCTCCCTCTATTAAGAAAAAACTATGTCTGATCCATCCTTTTACTCTCCTATTACCTAATGAAGCCTTATTGCGTTAATCCAGCCTTCACCCACTTGGCTACTTCAGCTGTGCGGCGAGCTTGATGTTTGACGGCTTCCTTCACATCTTCTTTCATCTTTCCATCTTGGTCAACTGTAACACTTGTACCGTATGGATTTCCACCAGCTCCAAAGATTACTGGATCCGTATAACCAGGAGATGCTACGATTGCCCCCCAGTGATGCATGGTTGTATATAGCGATAAAATAGTTTGCTCTTGCCCGCCGTGAGGGTTTTGCGCGGAAGTCATTGCACTGACAACTTTATTCGCAAGCTTTCCATGGAACCAAAGACCGCCAGTTGTGTCTAAGAATTGTTTCACTTGACCAGGCACATTCCCAAAACGAGTTGGAATACTGAAAATAATTGCATCTGCCCATTCTAAATCAGCAAGGGTCACTTCTGGAATGCATGCTGCCTCGATTGCATGAGCTTTCCATGCCGGATTTGAATCGATTGCTGCTTGCGGAGCCGTTTCTGGCACTCTCAATACTTTTACCTCAGCACCCGCTTCTTTTGCTCCTGCTTCTGCCCATTGTGCCAGCTGATAGTTCGTTCCAGTAGAACTATAATAGATTACAGCAAGGTTAATATTTGTCATATCATCCACTCCCTTTTCATACAGTTTTTTACCTTTTTAATGTTCCACTCCTCTCCTTTTTTAAACGCAGTAGGGACATAAACGAATCAAAGATGCTTATTCATTAGAAAAATATAGCTGTTTTTACATTTTCATCTCCTTTTCAGTTAAATTTCCAATGAGTTTGTTTAAAAATCTCATTTGTTACACCACTCATGATTCTTATTTATTAATACCGTAGAATATTGTTTTTTCAATGATTTATTAACATGAAGCCTGAAATTGGATTTAAACTTACGTATAATCATCGTTTGAAGCAATATATATTTATTTAATATATTTTTAATTCGAGATAATTATAAAAAGAATGTTTCCAAATCGTCAACCTCTATTTTTAGAAAATCCACTGCCTGAATAAACAATCAAACCAGAGAAAATATCTCTGGTTTGATTGTTTATTCTTATTTTTGCCCGTCTTCTGCATATCCGCTTTCACGGGCTGCCGCTTCATCTTGAATTTCACTTCTCATCGCTTGGATGCTTTCTTCACGGCGATGATTTTTTTCTTTAATTTGCTGACGTTGCTCTTCCGATTCAGCAAACGCTAAGCTTTCCTCAGCTTCTTCAATATTTTCAATAGTATTTTGAACCATTGACTGCAGTTTTTCTACATTATCACTGCGATCGTCTGGTTTCGGACGGCTCCATGCCATTGTACATTCCTCCTGTGCATTGTAATGTTGCTACATCAGTAGTATGTGAAAGGGCGATAAGAATATTGATGGTAATAATTAATATATGCGAATGACCTGAAGGGCTTTTCTGCCCTTCAGGTCATTCGCATGAAAGGCCCCCCGTCACCAAAATCCAGTAAAGCCAGAGATTTCTTGACGGGGCCTTTCATAAAAAATCAATTGTTAAGGATCTAAGGGACTTATGCGTCAATCCTATCCAAGTCCCCCTTCGGTGAAATCGTTAACGTATGATAAAAAAATACCAAGTGATTAAGCGGATCCCATATTATATATCATAATTATATTATGTAAACTATATTAAAAGAAATAAATGATATCCCATAGGTTATAAATAGAGTGAAAAATTATTTTTTTACTAAAAGGACCCGCTACTGAATCCTTAATTTTTCTGAATTCTCGTGACGGGTCCTGATAAAGCAAGCTATTCCCCTTTTGTTTGAATGACTTGCGGGTAGTGACCGGATTTATCTTGCATTTGCTTTCCTTTGTTTCCGCCAGCTGCTTGCGGTTGTGTACCAAGGTGATTTGGAACGAAATGTTTGCGGCTTCCTTTTGGATTACTCATTGTCTGCTCGCCTCCTCACCTATACTTTAACCGTTTTTCATGCTTGTTATGTTGGCAGTTTATTCTGCTTTAAAAATACGTTTCTTTCTCTAAAATTTGTCGAACCATTAGCCGCAGTTGTTTTTAAAAATAACGCCAGCCCTTCTATTGTCTGCTGGCTGTTTCAGCCAAATAGCGAGCATAGCGAATCATCTGCTTTGCCACATCTAGTTCCAAAGAAAAAGTCGGTGGAGTCCCCGGTCTCCAATTCACTTCAAAAATCCAAATTTTTTGGTTTGAATCCAACCCGACGTCAATTCCTAATTCATCAAGGGGTTCATCATATAATCCGTCAAAATGCTCGGAAAAATGGATGGCGAACTGCTCTAAATACCTTTTTACATTATAAGCGTCGTCCCCAAATTCCTGTTTTAAGAAATCATCAAACATGATAGTATAGCCATCACTGTTTAAATTGGCGACAATCCCTTGAAGAGTTATACAAGGAAAAATCGTGGTCAAATTCCATTCTCCCGCTCCATCTTTTTGAACGTGCAGTCGTAAATTATAAGAAAAACCTGCTCTCGTTTTCGATGGAATATAGGCTTGAATAAGATACCCCTCATCTTTTATTAACCGCTCAATCAAATCCTTTAATTCTGGGGCATTCATGATCTGTCGCTCGTCTTTCCGTACAATAAATGTTTCGGATTTTTTTTGAACAAAAAGAATATCTTCTCCTTTGTGACCGTTGAGTGGTTTCATGACAATGTCTTGATGACTATTAAGGAATTCAAACACATCTTCAACTTTTGAGATTTCCATAGAAGGAATCAAGTACTGAGCAAAAGTTTTGGCTCGTTTAATCTTTTGATGGACGTATATTTTATTGCCAATTGGATGACTCGTAAATGGTATAGCGGCACTTAATTTATCTATGATCTTTTCCTGCTTTTCCGTCATTGGAGGACTCGCATTGTAAATGACATCAGGAAATGGCATGCTTTTTTCTAACCACTGTCCGTTTTCATAAACCCAGCCCCGAATCGTTCGATTCTTGAAATTGACTCGTCCGGGTGAAAAAAAATAAAAATTTACACCTTCCATTTTAGCTGCGGCTGCGTATGCATAAGATTTAAATACAGTTTCGGGATTATTTCGGTGAGACAACATCCCTACGGTTACCAATATTCATCCCCCCATACACTCTAAAGCGGATCCAAGTGAAATTGAATTTCTTTTGCAGCATTTTCAGCAATTGTTTTTGCTTTTTCCAGTGTGTCAGCTGAGGATAATACATATCCATAACGGTGTCCCATTGACAAAGGCGGAGTTAGCTTCATACCTTTTCGGGGTTTAATGTATACTTCTTCCACCCCTTCATGACGCAACGCTTGACGTCTACCTGTTACTTTGTTCAATCTTCCTTTTGAATTCAACGTGATATAGTGAGCATACGCAAATTTTTGGTGAACTTTACGAAGCGAAGCCTTTTGACCTGTATACAATTTAATGGTTTCTTGAACAAGGTTGATGCCAAATCCGACTTCAATCAGGCGGTTCATCACGCCTCCAGAAATTCGCGGATTGATTTCGATTAACTTCCATTCCCCATTTACAAACTTTAGTTCTAAATGACATGCACCATTTTTGATGTTAAAAGCCTTTACAATCGTAGTCGCAACTTGATAGAGACTGTTTTTCATTTCCTCTTCAACTTCAGCTAAGAGTCCATAACCAGTCACGATAAATCGGTCTTGTTTGGAAATTTTCTGTTCAATCACTGCTACAACATGGGCTTCACCATTTTGCACCAAAACTTCTAACAAATATTGCGGACCACGCAAATATTCTTCAATTAAAATGGGTTGATTGGGGTATTTATTTAAAAGAGTCTGAATAGATGTTTTCAGCTGGTACCGGTTTCCAGCATATAATACATCCTTAGATCCGGTTGATACGGGGGATTTCACAATCAGCGGCAAGAATTGGGTATATTTAGTAATGAAATGGCGCAATTTAGCGCTTTCTTGATCAAGGCTGGCTGGATTTAGAACGGCATAAAAAGGGGAAATTGATTGTCTTTGCAATACTTTTCGTGTTTCTATCTTATCTTCCATTTTAGAAATGGCTGTTACATCGAAATCCGTCTCACAAAACTCTCTTGATAATCGTGCCGCAACTTGAACAAAGGGATCAATGAAACTTAATACGGCGATGATATCTTTGCCTTGGCGTTCAAGAAAAGCGATTTTTTGTCTTAAATACCGGACATTGATTTGGCTCACATAATATATCTGATGTATATCGGGAAATTCACTTCGCTGTTGCAAAAAATTTTTTTTATTTGTCAAAAGTATCGTTAAATAGCCGAGACGCTCTGCTGCTTTGATTGCTTCTCTGCTGGAACCTGATTTATTTGTCTCAATAAACACGATTGTCTGCACGATGTCGCCAACTCCTGTTGCCTGTTAGTTTAAATAAATGACATGAATGTAAACGAAGCGATTGTATTGAATCATATAATCATCATTCTTCTTCGCCCAAGATTATATGAAGAAGAATTCAACCGCATCATTTTCTAGCATAAATCACCTCTAATTGTTTTCAACTTATCACTTTAAATTATGGTTAACATCAAGCAAATGAGCCAGTCCCTCTAAAGATTTATAGGGTCTGGCTCATTTTTAGGCATTTCATTCAAGGAATTGTCAGCCTATGATCTGGTAAGGTTTATTATTATTCTGCTTTTTCAATCATCATCCGGGTCTCTAAGCGCTCTTCAATTTTATCAAGTGCTGCCTGGTCTTTTAATAATTGTTTTTTATTTTCCATTACTAATTCCGCAAACGTGCGTTTTCTCATTTTTCTCATGCTTGGCCTCTTTTCTATTTATTTTAATAAAAGAATTTTCCCACATTTCTGTCTTGTATATCATCTTTCCCAAAATCGTAAAAGAATAATCCTATTTTTTCAGATTTTTCGAAAAAAGATAAAAGAAGAAGCAATGTGGGGCACACAAACCCCTAATCACTCGTAAAATAGCCGTCTATTGAAAGACCCCGTCACTAAATCCTTGATTTTACTGGATTTTCATGACGGGGCCTTTCAAGAGGATGTGTTAAAAGGGTTGCTGTTCACCCTTTTGATACATCCTCTTCAACAGCTTTTTTCTTTCTATTTACTTTTTCGCAAAACTTTCCATCTGAGCAAAATTCATCGGTCCATTAATCCGCTCTACAATGATCCCTTTTTCGTCAATAAAATAAGAAGTCGGAATCGTCAGTACTCCGTATTGTTTTGTTCCGACTACATCCTCCTTATCCAGTAAGACAGGAAATGTAAATCCTCCCTCTTTTAAAAAGGTTTGAACCTGGTTCGGGTTGGCCTCTGTGCTCGTAAGATTAACGGCGACGATCACAACATCGTTTCCATATTGTTCATGGAATTTTTGCATTTCGGGCATTTCGGCTTTACATGGGGGACACCATGTCGCCCAAAAATTCAATATGACTTTTTTTCCTCGAAAGTCCCTCAATGATGTATTTGCCCCATCAATTGAAGGTAAAGTAAAATGAGGGGCTTCTTGTCCTTTATCGATTCCTGCAACCGGCATTTCTTGTACATCAACCGAGCCGTTTACGTAACTTTCCAGCTCATCCTCTACCGCTGCTTCTTTAGGGAGCAGTGCCTGCCAAAGGGCATAACCGATAAGGCCAAGGAGCAATACTGCCGCTAGAAGTTTTTTCATCATTGCAATTCTCTCCTTCTTTTAGGCAAAATCTATAAATAATATGTATTAACATTCCGGGATACACTAAAATTATACTAAATTTCCAACGAAAAAGAGATAAAAGAAGACAATTGAAGAAAATTTGTTAAACATCTATTTAATTTTTGCCGTTCCCCTGGTTATCCCCTCTCTTTTCTCTGTTTTGCCTAATGTAATACAGTCGAATAAGGTATAGAAGTTAGTCATTAACACAATAAAGCCTTCCTCCAATTCAGGAAGAAGGCTTTATTATTAAGCCAATGTTATAGATTGTAATTTTTCGCGAAGAACCATTTGTAAAATACCGCCATGACGATAGTAGTCAATTTCTACTTCGCTGTCGAAGCGAACAAGTACTTCAAATTCTTTCTTCTCGCCTGCTTCATTTGTTGCTGTTACTTTTACATAGTCACGAGGCTTCACATTTTCATCAACGTGAACTTCGATGGTTTCTTTACCTGTTAAGCCTAATGTTTCAGCGCTTTCGCCTTGTTTGAATTGAAGAGGTAATACACCCATTAATACAAGGTTTGAACGGTGAATACGCTCAAAGCTTTCAGCGATAACTGTTTTGATGCCTAAAAGGTTTGTTCCTTTTGCAGCCCAGTCACGAGAGCTTCCCATACCGTAATCTTTTCCGGCGAATACAGCAAGACCTGTGTTGTCTTCTTTGTACTTCATGCATGCATCATAAATGCTCATGACTTCACCAGTCGGCCAGTACGTTGTCCAGCCGCCTTCTGTACCAGGAGCCACCTGGTTACGGATACGGATGTTCGCAAATGTACCGCGCATCATCACTTCATGGTTACCACGGCGAGAACCGTATGAGTTGAAGTCTTTTTGCTCAACGCCTTTATCTAACAGGTAAATGCCTGCTGGTGACGTTTTAGCAATAGAACCTGCCGGTGAAATGTGGTCAGTTGTCACAGAATCACCGAATTTCGCCACTACGCGTAAACCTTCTAACGGTTTTACTTCGCCAGCTTCAGCAGATAACCCTTCAAAGAACGGCGGATTTTGAATGTATGTTGATTCCGTATCCCATGTATAAAGAGCTTCTTCGCTTGTTTCGATTTCATTCCAGCGTTCGTTGGCATCGAACACACTCTCATATTCTTTACGGAATAATTCAGGCGTTACTGTTTGTTTTACTACTTCTTTGATTTCATCAGCGGATGGCCAAATGTCTGCAAAGAATACTTCATTTCCATCTTTATCAATACCAAGCGCATCGCTTTGAAGATCGATATTAACCGTTCCTGCCAGTGCATAAGCTACTACTAACGGTGGTGATGCTAAGTAGTTACCCTTAACAAGCGGATGGATACGTCCTTCAAAGTTACGGTTACCGGAAAGAACAGAAGTAACAAGTAAATCGCTTTCCGCTACCGCTTTTTCGATTTCCGGAGCCAATGGACCGGAGTTACCGATACATGTCGCACAGCCGTAACCAACAATATTGAATCCTAATTGATCCAAATATGGCTGCAATCCTGAATCTTGTAAATAGCCTGTTACAACTTTTGACCCAGGAGCTAAAGATGTTTTAACATACTTCGGCACTTCTAACCCTTTTTCAACAGCTTTTTTCGCTACTAAACCTGCACCGACTAATACGTATGGGTTAGACGTGTTCGTACAGCTTGTGATAGATGCAATGGCAATTGCGCCTGTTTTCATTTTTGTTTGATCGCCGTTTGCGAATTCAACCGTAATTTCCTTTGCTGCATCATCAGCTGTCAAACCGAAACCTTGGTTGCCCATCGGAGCGGCAAGCGCTTTTTGGAATTCGGACTTCATTTGAGAAAGCGGAATTAAATCTTGCGGACGTTTTGGACCAGAAAGATTTGCTTCGATTTCAGAAAGGTCGATTTCCACTACATCTGTAAAAATTGGGTCTACTGCATCAGGCGTATAGAATAAACCATTTGCTTTACAGTATTCTTCAACAACTTTCACTTGAGTTTCATCGCGTCCTGTTAAACGTAAGTATTCTAAAGATTCATCATCAACCGGGAAGAAACCGCAAGTTGCCCCGTATTCAGGCGCCATGTTAGCGATTGTCGCACGATCAGCCAACGGTAATTGTGATACGCCAGGACCAAAGAATTCAACGAATTTTCCAACCACGCCTTTTTGACGAAGAACTTGTGTTACTTTCAACGCTAGATCAGTTGCTGTCGTACCGTTTGGCAATTGTCCTGTTAATTTAACACCGATTACTTCTGGAACCGGGAAGTATGAAGGCTGACCTAACATACCGGCTTCTGCTTCAATACCGCCGACGCCCCATCCAAGAACACCAATACCGTTGATCATTGTTGTATGGGAGTCTGTACCGACTAATGTATCAGGAAATGCTTCAAATTGACCCGCTTCTGTTTCCACAGCATGAACAACGTTCGCTAAATATTCAAGGTTTACTTGGTGAACGATACCCGTTGCCGGCGGAACAGCGCGATAGTTATTAAAGGATTTTTGAGCCCAGCTTAAGAAGTTATAACGCTCTGCGTTACGCTCAAACTCTAAATCCATGTTGAAGTTTAAAGAATCAGGTGTACCTGCTTTATCAATTTGTACAGAGTGGTCAATAACTAAATCAACAGGAATTTCTGGGTTGATTTTATCCGGATCTCCACCTAAATCCGCCATCGCTTTACGAAGAGATGCTAAATCTACGACAGCTGGAACGCCTGTGAAGTCTTGAAGAATGACGCGGGATGGTTTAAAAGGTACATCAACGTCTTGAACGTCTGCTGTTCCCCATTTTGCTAAGTTTTCGGCATGTTCCTTTTTGATAACACGGCCGTCTACCTGGCGAAGAACAGATTCTAATAATACTTTAATTGAGTACGGAAGTTTCGATACATTTCCGATACCAGCATCTTCCAATGCTTGTAAGCGGTAGTAATTATATGTTTTCCCATTCACTTGGAAAGATGAACGAGCGTTAAATTGATCTTGCTTTGTCATCATATTACCCCCTTAAAAACGTATGTATAAAAGAATTAATGATTCCATCCAAATCATTCTCTACGTCATCTATCTTAATATAATGTTATACATAAGTAAATAAAAAGAATGTTATTAATCCTGATAAGATTTTCTTATATCATATCTACCAACCCCTTATTTTTTCTAATAATTCATAAATGTCGAATTGTTGCACATATTAATTCATGGAGGTGAACGAACATGGTAAAACGGAAAGCGAACCACGTCATTCCTGGGATGAACGCAGCAAGCGGACAAGGAAAAGGCACTGGATACAATGAAGAATTTTCAAATGAGCCGCTCACAGCAGAACAAAAGCAAAACAACAAAAAACGCAAAAAAAATCAGTAATACAAGAAAAGCGAAGGCGACTGTTCAGCTTTGAGAGATGTTGGATATGGTCTCTGCATAAAAAATGGAACACAGGCAAACGCCCGTGTTCTATTTTTTTAATCAAGGTTCACTTCATTCACCATGGACTGAAGATCTTGCTGAAATTGTTCCAGCTGACGGCGCTGTGTATCGGAAGCTACTTCCATTGCATTATCGATTTGCGCATATGTTTCGTTTATCTCTTCTTTCAAATGCTTTAATTGCTTGCCGTAATCGGCCTCTTCTTTTACAAGCTGTGAATACGCATAAGCATCCATTGCTTGTTTATGTCCTTGCTCTGCTGCTTGAAACGCTTGTTGTTTATTTTTATGATATGGCATGATATGACAGCTCCTTTCTTCATGTTCTGTCGATAGTTTTCCTTGCAATCGCGTTTTTCATTCGGGGTATTTATGAATAAAAAACGGAGAATGTTTTACGCTAAGGACAGACCAAATTGGTCTGTCCTTAGCGTAAAATATCCAAGGAGGAATCACCATGACAAATAAAAACGACAGCAAAGATATGCGCAAAAACGCACCCAAAGGAGATCAGCCCGGACAGCCTGCTCCATTGAGCGGGTCTCATAAAGTAAAAAACCGCAACCATACCCGCCAAAAACATAACAGCGGACATGACATGTAGGAAAAGCGGAGCGAGCTCGTTCACACCCATAGGGCATTTATAGCCTCTGACAGAGAAACCGCTTTTTGGTTTCGGCGGAAGAGGCGAAATGACCGTAGGGTGTAGCTCGCGCAGCTGGACAACAAGAAAAGCGGAGGCAACTGTTCAGCTCGTGTAGAAAACAGGGATTGATCCATAAGGCGCTTTTTGCCTTATGAGAGCAATCATCGTTTTCACAGCGAGCTAGGAGCCGCAGCTGGACAAAAAAGAAAAGCGGAGGCAACTGTTCAGCTCGTGAAGAAAACAGGGATTGATCCATAAGGCGCTTTTTGCCTTATGAGAGCAATCATCGTTTTCACAGCGAGCTAGGAGCCGCAGCTGGACAAAAAAGAAAAGCGGAGGCGACTGTTCAGTAAGGAAGGCCGACTAAGATCGCCACGTCCTGCGGCAACATCGGCATGACTCACATCCTGTGAGCCTAAGAAAACAGGGTTGACCCCATGGGCAAGCATCTTTTCCCTTGCTGAGCTAGGAGCCATAGCTGGACATATAAAAAAGCGCCATCGGGCGCTTTTTTATATGTCCTTATTGCTTACGCCTTGCATCTTCTTGCCGTCTCATTTCTTCTAGTTCTTCTGTTGCTGCGCCAATCATCGGGGCAGCATCACGATTAACAGGGACAAGTGCGGCACCTGTTAAAATCTCCGTTGTATATCCTTCTTCTGTTTGTTTTCCAAGTTCTCGTTCCATGTTCATACACCTCCTACATGTTTTAGTATGTGACCAATAGGAGATAAAACATCAGGGATATTTCAGAAAGAATGTTTACCAATCAAACGAATGATTCCTCTACCGGTTTTTGTATAACATAAGCCGGCTATCGCGATCTACTAAAATCAAATGTTCTAAATCATCCTAAAAAATATGGATTTATTCCTCAAAAAGTGACAACAACTCCTGTTCGATCTTATTTTTTTAAATTAGAACACCCTGATTATTTGTCCGGGGATTCCTTACTTTCATTTAGAACATAGTTTAATTAAATTCAGTTATTTTCTTTTTTTCTGCAGCAGACCCCTGTTAAAAATTTCAATATTTCGTTGCGAATGAAGTATGCATTCAAACAAACAATAATTAATAAAAACAAAAGCAGGTGAAATTGTGCTCCATACCGTATGGAAAGGCAAGCTGAATTTTGGATTGATTGATGTGCCTGTCCGGCTTCATTCCGCAATCGATGATGTTTCCATCAAGTTACGGACCATCCATAAAATATGTCATACTCCCATTCAATACGAAAAAATGTGTCCATCTTGCGGCCGAGAAGTAAACAATGATGAAACCATGAAAGGATACGAAACGTCATCAGGGAAATTTATTCCGATTACAGATAAAGAAATCGAAAACTTGAAGAAGCCGTTTGAAGAGGAAAAAGATATTCGTATTATGAACTTTGTCCATTTAGATGAAGTAGATCCTCTTTATTTTGATCGAAGCTATTTTCTCTCACCATCCGAAGGCGGGAAACGAGCCTATTCTCTCCTTCATGAAGCCCTTTCACAATCGAAACGAGCCGGTTTCGCCAAACTGTTTCTTCACTCTGACGAAAAGCTTGCTCTTATTCGCCCGTATAAAGAAGCAATAGTTATGGAAACCCTCCATTATCATCATGAAATTCGGGATATCCGAGATGTGCCGAACCTTTCGGCTGCACAAGAGGTTTCTCCTCAAGATTTACAGCTAACGAAAACATTGTTAGAAGAACTGACAAGTCCTTTTCAGCCTGAACACTATAAAAATGAGTATCAAGCTGCGTTTACTAAATTTATTGAACAAAAGTTGGAACAAAAAGAGACAATCACCCTCGGCCATGAGCCCGCGCCGAAAAATGTGGCCAACTTGATGGCCGCTTTGAAAGCAAGCTTGGATTACCCTATTGCCCCTCCGGATCAGAATATGAAAAAAAGGGAAATAAAACGAAAAGAAGCCTTTTAATACCCCGTAATCGGGGATTAAAAGGCTTCTACCGTAAACGTTCCTTTTTGGGCTGTCGGTTTCAATATGCCATACTTCGTTGGAAGCATCACATACTGGGCTACCTGATGGTTTTCCACAAACACAATCAAATTTACATCATCTCTTTGGTCAATTCTCGTCGATTTAGCATCAAACCACTGGAAACCCAATGTTTCTTCGACTGTTTTGAGCTTTGTACCAGGAGTAAAGACGTATACATCATCCCATTTAAAATCCAATAGTTGACGAAGATCAATTGTAGAAACGGCTTGATTCTGCCTCTTTATCTCCTCAATTAACGCCTGCTGGCTAACGGCTTGATTATGTTTGCTGTATGAATGGTCAATGAGAAAGACAGACAATAATGCAACCAGTGTAAATACAAGTATTTTCTTCACGAGCCGTAATTCCTCCACAAAGATTAATATTGGATTCATTATAGCACGTTTACTGTCTATTTAAATCGACATTTTTTTGCTTTTTCTTTAAAATTCTATTACATTTCGGATGACTTTACTCCAGCCGTTTTTATATTATCCATCCTCTTCCATCTCCCGCTTCGTTAACGTTACCTCCGGCAAGGTGATATTAGAATAATACCGGATGCCGCCTTGTCCTTGGATTATGTTTTGTTAAAACTGCGTAATTCCAGGGGAAATCGAACATGTTCTCTTTGATTAAAAAAATCACTTTAATGTTTAGACGATTTCTTAACAGGGTAAAGTTAACTATCAACATTACATTGAGTTATTTCCCCCTTAAAACGCTAACCGATTCGGTTAGCGTTTTTGTTTGCTACATATCTGTTTATAGTTTGAATATATCGTCTGATGCCAGTTAGCGCGAACGGAATGCTTGTTTTGCTAAATGCATGATTGTCATATCGTCCATCGGCGGATTATGAAGGCCCGCTCGCACATCGCGATAATACCGCTGCAGGGGATTGGAGCGATGCAAACTTCTAGCCCCGACAATTCTCATCGCTTTATCGACGACGGAGACGGCAGCATTTGTGACAACATGCTTCACCCCTGTGAGTTCCCCTTGCATTCCCTCACGGTTTTCGCTGCGGTCCCACTTTTCCGCCACTGCATACATGAAATGACGGGCATTTATCAGCTCCAGTTCGATTTCTCCCACTAAACGCTGCACATTCGGCAATTCCTTGATTGTTCCAACAATGCTGTTTGGTGAATAGGAAGATGCAAACTCAACCGCATAGTCCCTCGCTGCCAGGGCAATTCCCATATAGCAGGCAGGAATATGAAGAAGCCAGCCATTCGGTTTCAGTTTCTGTTGGGCTGTTATTTTCTCCGCTAAAGACTCCTTGGTTAACCGCACATTTTTTAATAGAAGGTCATGGCTTCCTGTACCGCGCATCGCAATCATATCCCATGTTTCCTCAATGCTGACTCCTTCTACATGCCGCGGTACGATAAAATTGCCTACCTCGTCTGTGCCTTGGATAGAGGCTTTCACCAAGAAATAATCAAGAGCCGGTGACATCGTCGTAAAGGTTTTGCGGCCATTCAACAACCACCCTGTTTCCGTTTTTTGCGCGGTCGTTTGCGGTTTCCCTCCGCGGGTCGGGCTTCCCGTTTGCGGTTCGGTCGCAGCGCTGTTAAGGAGCGCACCGCAAGCCACCTCGTTCATCATCCAGTCCAATGCCGTTTCGTTCCAGTTCTGTTTCTCCCATAAATCCATGACGATTCCTAAATGCCAGCCAATACTAAGGGCCGTCGAAGCATCTCCTTTTGCCAATCTTTCTTGATAAAGAAGCATTTCATATAGGGAAATGGATGAGCCTTCAAACGATTGGGGCAAAGTCCATTTCGTGTAGCCGGACCGTTTCAGTTTTTCGATATTTTCATGGGGGAAAACCCCTTTTTCATCGATTTCTTGCGCATGCTTCGCAAATTCGTCTGCCAACTCTTCAATCATCTTATATCGTTCTTGCTGCTCTTTCGTTCTTACAAATGAAATCGTCATAACAAGCACACCTTTAACCTTTATTTAGTTAAAGTGTAGCGGAATTGGTCTCATTTTTCAAAGAAAAAGCTGGAAACTTTTTCTTCAACGCCATTTCTATAAACACATGGTTTTTGCCTTTACCAATTGACCATCTAACTGTAAAATATGTAATAGCTTTTACATGAACAACGATTCTATCGTCTATATAAAGTAATCTTCCTGATCAAAGAGGACAACTACTTAACAAGAGGAGTGAGCGGAATGGATGCAATTGGTCATTTGCCTATTCACCTGAATGGTCAGTTCGTATTGGAAGGAATTCAAGAAACCATCATGGTAGCAGATTTGGAATATCGTATTCAGTGGTTAAATTCTACAGCGGTGGAGCAATTAGGGCCATTATTCAAACTGTACGGTGTGGAAAATGTGAACGATGTGATCGGCATGAGTATGGACATGTTTCACGCTGCACCTTCCCACCAACAACACATCATGGAAGGCTTAGAAACAACACATCGCGCGCGTATCAACATTAAAGACCAGTATGTCGCTGAAACAATTATTCACCCTATTTATGATGAAAAAGGAAACAAACGGGCATATTTATTAATGCTCTTAGATGTGACAACACAAGCGAATGCCGAAAGAGAGCGCGAAAAAATCATTGAAGAGCTGTCTACCCCCATTTTAAAAATATGGGATAACATCTTGTCTGTCCCGATTGTCGGAAAAATGGATGATTCACGCGGAACGAAGCTTGCTGAAAAAGTTCTGGAAGAATGCGTGAAAGAGCGTGCCCGCTACTTTTTAATTGATCTCTCTTCATTTAAAGAAATGAACGATCATACCGCCCATCATATCAATAATATTTATGAAGCACTAAGGTTGATCGGAACAAGATGCCTGATTGTCGGTATTTCTGCCGAGATGGCCTTATCCCTTGTCAACTTCGATTATAATTGGACCACCTTCGCAAGTGTACGCCAGTCAATTGCGTACATTTTACAAGAAGAAGGCAAAGAAATTGTAGACATACAAAATTCCCCTTCCGACAGTGAGTAACCGGAAGGGGTTTTTCTTTCATTACTTCGACAAAACTCTTCATTCCCCTGTAATCCCTTGATAGAAAAAGAAGAACGTTTAGGCATCCATCCACATATACTGCACTATGAATTAATCAGATTTAATCATGTTCCCGCCCTTTTTGAGGTTAAAATAGTAGGGTGAAAGGATGAGAGATATGTTTCCCTTCGGAAAGTTTCCATATCATAAATACATGGATCAATTCCTTAAACAAATGAATACAACAGGAATGGATGAACACACGCAAAATTTATTATCTTCCGCCTTTTCAGGATCGATGTCAGATTTTTTTAAAAACCATGATTTTTTTAGGTCTGTTCAGGATAGCGGTTCCAGTTCTGCCCCCCCTTTATCTCGAAAGCTGGATAGCCATGTTTTTGAGACATTGGATCAATGCATCGTCCAAATCAAAATTCCCGATAAATCGATTCTGCAGCATTTAAAAATTTTTCACACCCCTTATCAATGCATCATAGAATGGTTTGATGGAGAACCCCATCGCGAAGAAATCCGATTACCAAGCTCCGTTCGCCGTAAAGGCACAACAGCCATTTACCGAAGCGGTATTCTGGAAATCAAAATGCCAAAACACTCTCATATGCCAATGTCTGAGATCGACGTTCATGATCACGATTAACATGAGCGTCTTTTTCTATACATACATATGAGAAACGAAAAACATGAGGTGATGCGTTATCGAACAGGATAAATTTGAACAATGGCTGAAACATCTATCCGCGAAAGAACGGAGTGATTTTTGGGACCGTATCTTTGACGAGCCATTTGTTGAAGCCTTTACATCCAATGAATCCACCAGTCCGCAAATGGTTCATTCCCCCCCTCCCTTTCCCCCTGTTGATGTGCACGAACGAGACCACCAATTAATTGTGATTATGGAGATTGCCGGTGCCAATCGTGAACAAATTGAGCTTTCAGCAGTAGGAAATCGGCTTGTGATAAAAGGCAGAACCATTTGTCCCCTTTCACAAACGACCATTATTCAAAAAGAAAGGCGGGAGGGTGGGTTTCACCGAGAAATCGATCTCCCTCGAAATATTGAAGATGCCGATTATAAAGCGACGTTTCGTAACGGTCTTTTATTCATCGTCTTCACTTTTCAAGAATGACGCTGGATGTTGTTATAGGAAGAATCTTCTCACTCATCCATCAGGGAAGGAAATAGATCCGCGATCAATATCGGTTCCTGAAAAAAAGATTCCTCAAATAATCGTTCAACGTAAAAGCTGCCTCTAAACTATAAAGGATAAAATCGTGATATTTACTGCACAATATAATTATCTTTTGTAATGTGGGAGTGAAAACAATGCAGCAAATTCGTTGTAATGTATCCAATTGCAGCTTTTATGGAGAGGGAAATTATTGTCAGGCAAGCGAGATCATTGTTCAGGCATCTCCATATTCCTATGATGAACAAGTAAACAATGAATACACAAACGCCATCTTAAACGGCGAAGTCCAAACAAGTGCAGGCCAAAGCGTAGAAACATTCTGCCAAACGTTTCGATCGAGGTATTAAGAAAAGCGGAGCGAGCTCGTTCACACCCCTAGGGCATTTACCCCGCATTAACGGGCAGTAAGACCCCCACTTCAAGAGCTGAGAGAAATCGAAGAAGTCTAAGCGGGGGATAACTGCCCGTAAAAGCCCGATAAGATCAACTAACCATCAGTGGGAAATGAAGAACCCCCACTGATGGAAGTTTCCTTTATAGCTTCTGACAGAGAAACCGCTTTTTGGTTTCGGCGGAAGAGGCGAAATGACCGTAGGGTGTAGCTCGCGCAGCTGGACAACAAGAAAAGCGGAGGCAACTGTTCAGCTCGTGAAGAAAACAGGGATTGATCCATAAGGCGCTTTTTGCCTTATGAGAGCAATCATCGTTTTCACAGCGAGCTAGGAGCCGCAGCTGGACAAAGAAGAAAAGCGGAGGCAACTGTTCAGTAAGGAAGGCCGACTAAAATCGCCGCGTCCTGCGGCAACGTCGGCATGACTCACATCCTGTGAGCCCAAGAAAACAGGGATTGATCCATAAGGCGCTTTTTGCCTTATGAGAGCAATCATCTTTTCACAACGAGTTAGGAGCCGCAGCTAGACTGTAAGAAAAGGAAGCAGAGACTTAGCTCTGCTTCCTTCTTTCTGTCAGTATGCTCATTAACAAAAATGCTATGAGCGAGAACAATACAGGCAGTACTACCGTATGCATACCAAATGGATTCGGCATGAACATGTGAATCAAAATATAGCTCACCATACCGATCACCATCGAAGCAATCGCCCCGTATTTATTGCCTCTGCTCCAATACAATCCGAGGACAATCGGCCAAATGAAGACAGCCTCCAGTCCGCCGAAAGAAAATAGATTAAACCAAATGAGCAGTTCAGGCGGCTTGATTGCAAATAGAAACACGAGAATGCCCACAATCGTCGTCGCAGCAAAGCTCCACTTTTTCACCTGTTTTTCGCTTGCTTCCGGGTTCACATAATTTAAATAGATATCCTTTACAATTGCAGAACTGACGAGCAGCAAAATGGAATCCACTGTTGACATAATGGCAGCCATCGGGGCAGCCAACACGATTCCCGCCAGCCACGCAGGCAGCACTTCCATGGCAAGTAAAGGCATCACCTTATCGCCCTCTTCCACTCCAGGCATGACGGCACGGGCAAAGACGCCCGTTAAGTGCATGCCAAGCATGATGGCCCCCACTACCACTGTTCCGATCATCATCGCCTGATGCATCGCTTTTGAATCACGATAAGACATGGCCCGTACGGCAATTTGCGGTAAACCGACGACCCCTACCCCTACTAAAATCCAAAATGAAGATAGATAAAGCGGTGTAAGAGAACCGTCGGCTCCAAAGGGGGTAATCAACCTCGGATTTTCTTGAACGAGCTCCTTCATGATGGCTTCAACGCCGCCCCCGGCTATAACGGTTCCAATAAGCAGTACTACCGTACCGAACAGCATGACAATCCCTTGGACGGTATCTGTGATTACTACCGCACGGAATCCCCCAATGGCCACGTAAACGAGGACAGAAACGGCGAAAATCGATAAAGCAGCCGGATAGGAAATGCCGACCAATGACTCGATTAAACGAGCTCCGCCCACCCATTGCGCCGCAAGCGAAGCGAATAAAAAAATAATAATGCTGACAGCGGCCAACACTACGACAACTGTACTCTCATAACGATTCTTTAAAAAGTCAACCAGCGTAACGGCTTTCATTTTCCTTGACACAATCGCAAACTTTTTTCCTAGAGTCGTTAAAACGAAATAGCCGGTTACGACCTGTATAACGGACAACAACACCCATCCAAGTCCTGTTTGATAAGCAGTTCCAGGTCCACCTATAAAACTGCTCGCACTGCCATATGTAGCGACCATCGTCATCGCTAAAATAAAACCGCCGAGCTCACGTCCTCCAAGAAAGTACTCCTGAACAAAATTATTGGATGCATTCACTTTTTTGTTCGTCATAAAACCAATGACATACACAACAGCAAGAAAAAGAAGGAGCGGAATCACAACTGCCCAATTCATGATGCATCCCCCTCCTTCTCATCATCAAACGGAAGATCGGTAAAAAAGTGTTTAACCATGAAAATAACTAATAAAACCATGACAATGAACCCAAGAATGCAGCTATAAAAAAACCATGCGGGAAAACCCAATATGTATGTATATTCTTCGACAGGTCCGCCGCCCATTCCGTAGGCGAATCCAAACCACCAAAGAAAATGAAAGACAGCCAATCCGATTCCAATTTTCACTTCTCGATGAGCAATGGGAAAGCGCCAGTCCTTCTCTTGTTGCTTTTTCTTATTTTTCATCCATTTACTCCTTTCTGCACTAAAAGATTATAGTACGTTTTGCCGAAGTGCTCTATCCTTTCCGTTGAAGTTGAAATACTCGAATAATTAAAAAAACAAGACGTGTTCCATTTTACATAATTTTCATAAAACAAGAAACCTTTTCTTTTTATTTTGTCCTTTCTTTTCCTTATTTAATGGCAAAAGGTCAAAGACGTGATAAACTAACAAAGGATTTTGGAAAATTGAGGTGTTTTTTATTAAACGTAAATGGATATGGGGAATCAGTTTCCTTATTGGTTTGTATGTACTCGCCGTTTCTGTTTTCATGTACAGTGCCGCACATGACGCACCACCGAAGAAAGCTGAATATCTCATCGTACTCGGTGCGAAAGTAAACGGCTCTGATATGTCACTCAGTTTATATAACCGGGCAGAGGCAGCTCTTCGCTATTTGCAGAAAAATCCCGAAACAAAGGTCATCGTAACTGGCGGAAAAGGACACGGGGAGCATATTACGGAAGCAGAAGCCGTGGAAACATACTTGTTGGAGAACGGGATTGGGGACAATCGGATTTTGAAAGAGGACAAATCGACCTCAACGTTTGAAAACTTTTTATTCGCTAAAGAATTTATCCCTGACTTACATGCGGATGTCGTCATCGTGAGCAATGATTTTCACTTGTTTCGCGCACGAATGATCGCCAAACGGCTTGGGTACATGAACGTCCACACGTTGGCGGCCCCTACCCCGAATGTCGTCAAAATCCAAACGTATGCACGGGAATATGCAGCGATTTTAAAATCCTATATGTGGGATCGACCGTAAAAAAACGAGAGAAGAGGCCTTTGCCCCATCTCTCGTTTTTCAATGTTCGTAAATCATTTTTCGCGTCATTCCGCCGTCAACCACCAAATTGATACCCGTGACGAAATCATTATCCCTGGAAGTCAGATATAAGCACGCCCGGGCGATATCTTCCGGTTTTCCGACCCGCTTGGACGGATGCTGGTCATGATCAATATCCCTTAGTTCCTCATAATTGCCTGTCTCTATCCAGCCTGGTGAAATGGCATTCACGGTGATGCGGTCCTCGCTGAATGATACGGCCAGTGCATGGGTAAGGGCAAGGATGCCTCCTTTTGTCGCTGCATACGCTTCTGAATTTGGTTCAGACATGGCTGCTCTCGTTGAAGCAATATTGACGATGGAACCTCCCTCCTCATTCTCCTTTATATAACGTGCCGCTTCGCGGGAACAAAGGAATACGCTGCGAAGATTGGTGTTGATGACATCATCCCACTCTTCGATGGTCAGCTCATAAGGAGATTTCCATCTGGATACACCTGCATTATTGACCATAATGTCGATGGAACCATATGTATCATAAGCGACTTTCATCAAACGGATAATGTCTTCCTCTTTCCGGACATCCGTTTGGACAAATATTCCTTTTCCATTTTGCTTGTGTAATTCTTCAACTACATTTTGGCCGGCTTCTTCTGTTATATCCGCAACTACGACATTTGCTCCTTTTTCGGCATATGCTGCAGCGAGCCCTTTTCCGATTCCGTTCGCTCCGCCTGTGATGACGACGACCCGGTCTTTAAATTCCATTATCTTACCTCCTCTGCGAATTGAGTGTCCATTAGCTCATGGACCTCGTTTTCAGTTATCAAAACATAGTAAAAATATATATGATTTTCTCGTCAAATCAAATTAAAAAGCGCTCTCAAATGCCAACTCATGGTATTTAAGGCGCCTTTATTTTTGATGTTCTCTTGTCAGCATTTCCTACAACCCTTTATGAATCATATGATCAAGCGAAAGGGATTACGAAGGGATTACGAAGTTTGCTTTTGAACAGTTCCGTGCGGATCATACAGCCAACGTCTCTTTTTTAACTGGGACGGTTTATGAGCATAATAAACATTGGCGATGGCTTGATCGTCACACACTGAACATTTCCTCCCGCTCGGAGCTTTCTGAATATGAGGCGTATCCAAAACCCGTAACGCTTTTGTGATATGTTTACTGCAGATCCACATTTCCTCCCACCCCTGCCTATTTGATTTTTTTCGAATCCTTTTTGATGGTCTATATGACCGCTTTATTTCGCAGCAGGCACTTCCTGTTTTAATTTGTCCGGTTTTCTCTTTTTCACTTGAGTCGTCGTTTCTTCATCCCAAGAAATCGCAATGTCACCCTTTGTGACAAATGTCTGGCACCCTAAACGATACCCTTTTTCCAGCCATTCTTCGCCTAGTTTTCTGCGCTCTTGCACTTTTACCTTATCCAGGAATTCGGCCCCTTCTTCCGCCTTAAATACACATTGGCCGCAAATTCCCCCTCCACATCGATTCGGAAGATCTCCATCATAACGTAAAGACATTCTAAGAATATTTGAATCTTCCGGTACTTCCAATACTTTTCCACTAGTGACGAAATGAATGTTAGGCATCTGTTTATTCCTCCTTTTTTCTCCTCTTGGTATACAATATACCATGTTTATAATTTTCTGACAATATAAAAATGTGAAAAATTCAATATTTTCACTTATTTTATTGTTTTATAAAGCTCCTATCGATATAATTTTAGGTATACCAAATACACACACAGAAAATTCTGTTATGTATTAGAAAGGCGGAGATGATGGTGTTAAAAGTTGGAATCATTGGATATGGAGCAATTGGAAAAGATGTAGCTCAGTATATAAGAGAGAAAAAGGCGGGAGATGCGGAATTAACGGCCTTGCTCGTTCGCAGCAAAGAAAAGTATCAAGAATTGGAACAGGACGGATATATCGTCTGTGACGACGAGCAAGCATTCTTTCAATTAGGTTTGGATGTCATAGTCGAAAACGCCGGTCATGAAGCGGTCTATCAATATGCGGAAAAAGCACTCTTGACAGGAAGTGATTTTGTGGTCGTGTCTGTCGGGGCCTTCGCTGACGCACAATTGCTGGACCGGGTCCAAAAAGCAGCAGAACAGTACAAAACCCGGCTCATCCTGCCTTCAGCAGCGATTGCCGGGTTAGATCGAGTAGCGGCTTCTATGTTCAACACACTTGATGAGGTAAAGCTTGTAACACGTAAACCGCCGAATGCCTGGCGCGGGACGATCGCGGAAGACAAAGTCGATTTAGATACAGTGGCAGAGCCTGTTTGCATTTATAAGGGAACGGCAAGGGAATCTTCTAAACTATTTCCCGAAAGCACAAACGTATCCGCTGCATTGAGCCTTGCCGGTATAGGGTTTGACGAGACGAAAGTAGAGGTATATGTGGATCCTTCCTTAAAAAAGAACACCCACCAAATCATTGTAAAAGGGTTTTTCGGGGAAGCGGAGATTAAAGTCCAAAACACGCCTTCTGCCGATAACCCTAAATCCGGTTACATCGTTGCCATGAGTATATGCAAGGCGCTTAAGAATCTTACCTCACCTATTTTAATCGGGATTTAATTCTATATACGTTACACGTCACATATTCCTTCCGAAGAGGGACATTCACAATCAGGCATTTAGACAACTTGAATGTGCCCTCAAGGGTTCGTCTAGAAAATTGGGCATGGCCGTTCTTTGGTCATGCCCAATTTTCTAAATCAATTTATATAGATAAAAACAGGCTGCTCAAAAGTCGCAGCCTGTTTCACTCTTTCCCTTTATTTCGTTTTTCTCTCAGTTTTTCAATGTAATTGATATACGCTTTTTTGGAGTTTTCGATATGAATCTTCATTAAATACTCCGCCATTTCCGCTTCTTTATTGCGCAGCGCCTTCATGATTTCGATATGTTCCCGTAATGACTCTTTTCTTCTCCCCGGTGTTTCGTACCCCATATTGGCTGACATATGTATGTAGTCAGTAAGGCCGGATAGAATTTCAAACAATTTTGGACTTTTAGCCGATTTGTTAAGGAGATGGTTCATTTGAATATGCTCACTATTAAAATGTTCTTCGGATTTTGCTTCCAGTTCCATGAGCTGCTCAATTTTTTGGTCAAGCTCTTTTTGTGTTTCCTCATCCATTCTTTGCGCGGCCAGTTTTGCGGCCAGCACTTCCAAAGAAGAGAGAATGGTAAATACTTCAATCACTTCATTTTCAGAAATATTCGAGACGACGACCCCTTTGCGCGGAACGGTCTTTACGAATCCCTGTGATTCTAGGCGAAACAACGCCTCACGGATTGGGGTACGGCTGATGTTCAACTTTGCCGCAAGCTCTCTCTCGATCAACCGGTCTCCCGGTTTATACTCTCCTTCGAGAATGAGCTCTTTTAAATACCGGTATGCATGTTCTCGAATCGATAACAGATTGTCTTCCTTCCACTTCATATCCATCTTCTTCACCTGCTTCTTATAAAATACTCCTATTTCTACCTTCTGAGCGGTCTAACGCATAACAGCGTACAATCGTTGTGTAGTTGGAATAAGTGTAACAACATTTTAACAAAAGAAACATCTATTTTGCTCGATTCAAAAAAATTTTATGTATAATTTATGTAAAAGGCTGGCCTATCAGTCCCCAAAAGGAAGATCATCTTGTTTTTGAACTGAAATGAACCTTCGAATCTCCCTTAATTTTTAATGAATTTTTCGTGACGGTTCACTTTCAGGAGAATGACGGGGAAGCATGATTTCATGCTTCCCCGTCATTCCCTATGAGAGAAAGATTCCTCCGTAAAACAACGCACAAACAATGACAATGGATGGATGAACTTTCAGCTTATTCAACGTTAAATAACTGGCTGCAGCCAAAAACAGAAGATGAAAAATTCCGCTATGCTCAAAGGCTGTCAAAAAGAATTGATAAGCCATGACGGCAAGCAGCACCGCGATGATCGGCTGCACCGATTTCGTCATAAGCTTTACTCTTGGAGAACCTTTAAACAAATCCACAAATTTGAACAGTATGATGACCGCAATGGCAGAAGGAAGAATCGTAGCAGCCAGCGCCAGCACTGCTCCCAACACTCCACCTGCTTCGTAGCCGATAAACCCTGCCATTTTCGTGGCAATCGGACCAGGTAATGCATTCGCAATCGCTAAAACATCACCGAACTCCCGTAACGTCATCCATCCATATTGATTAACGACTTCATTTTGCAGTAATGGAATGATAGCGGGTCCCCCGCCGTATCCTAATAAATTAGCAATGAAAAAGGCCAAAAAGATCTCCCAATAAATCATACACTCTTTTCCTTTCTTTCCATCATGACATCGCCAGACTTAGCAGAAGCCTTCTCTTTACGCACCGCAATAATAAAAGCGGATAACAGGGAAACGGCAATCAATATGCCTGGATGAATGCCGAAAAATTGGATAAGCCCTAAAGAAACGACGGATAATGTCAGCATTTTGGATAGTCCGAACCCTTTGCGGCCATTCTCGAAAAATCGATAAGCCATCTCTGCCAGCATAAATCCGATGACAGGAGTGACCCCTTGAACCATGCCGCTGACAAACGGAGACTCCCGAAACGCATAAAGCACGCCCAACAAACCAAGCATAGCAATGATGGACGGGAGAATATGGGCAAGGATCGCTACCGTTGCACCTATCCCCCCCTTTACTTTATACCCGATATAAGCTGCCATTTTTGTAGCAATGGGACCTGGCAGCGTATTGGCTAATGCCAAAATTTCCCCAAATTCTTCTTCTGTCATCCATTTATATTTTTGGACTGCCTCGTACTCAATCAATGGAATGGTAGAGGGGCCGCCGCCATATCCAGTCACACCTGTACGAGCAAACCCAACTGTCAAATCAATATAAGGTTTCAATCCAATCTCCTTCTTCCTTCGACAAGAATGATACTTTCTTTTCAAAAAAAAGGACCTCATGTCGCCTTACGATGTCACAAAGCCTGAGGTCCTGCATTCTTTATTTTTTTATATCGGCGTCTGTAACGACTTCAAGTCCGTCTTTTTCTACATAGGTTTGCAAGGCTTGTAAAGCTGCCGTTCCGACCGCTGTATCCTGCTCCCCATTTCCGCCGCTGACCCCGATTCCGCCAATCACTTCCCCGTTGACAACAATGGGAAATCCTCCAACAAAAATCGCAAACTTTCCAGGAAGCATTTGCTGGATACCAAACGCTTCATTGCCTGGAAGTGCAGGACCATTCGGCTCTGTATTGAAAAGATGGGTAGAACGTTTATGCCCGGAAGCCGTGTAAGCCTTGGCGATAGCAATTTCAGGTCCGGTAATGCGGGCACCGTTCATTCTTTCAAGCGCAATGACATTTCCGCCGTCATCCACGATAGCAATCGTCTCCAAAACATTGATTTCTTCCGACTTTTTCTTGGCCGCTTCAATCATTAATTTCGCTTCTTCTAATTCTAACTTTAAAACGGTTTTCATTTGGATTCCCTCCTAATTTTGATTTTCTTATATATCCCACTTCATAACTCGACACGCCTTCGTTTTATCAAGAAATATTCACAATTGGCGACCCAGACACCTGGAACCCGCCCTCAAGGGTTCACCTATGCGGATGGCGCCAACCCCGGAAGGGGGGTGACAGCCGCTTAGGTCTAGAACGTTCTGCATGGCCGTTCCATGCGAACGTTCTAGATCGATCTATATAGATAGATTAATAGCCTACATATACGGTTTTGACTTGTGTAAAAAACTCTAACCCTACTCTTCCCGATTCACGGAATGTAGAAGTACTTGACTTTTTCAGTCCCCCAAATGGCGCATTGATCAAGTTCCCCGTCGTCGTCCGGTTCACCTTTACCGTTCCGGCCTGAATCTCTTTTGTGAATTGATGTGCTACCTTCAAGTTATTTGTGATGATGGAAGCTGATAATCCGTACTCCACATCATTGGCGATGGCCATCGCTTCTTCATACGTTCCCACTTCAATGACCGCTACGACAGGACCAAAAATCTCTTCCTTCGCAATTCTCATATCAGGTGTCACGTTTGTAAAGATGGCTGGCTGCACATAAAATCCTTGCCCATATTGCCCTTCTGTCAACTGTTTGCCTCCATATACGAGTGTTGCGCCGTCTTCTTTTCCGTATTCAATATATTTCAACACATTTTTTAATTGTTTTTCGTTTGCCAGCGGACCGATTTTCACACCATCTTCAAAGCCGTTTCCGATTTTCAGTGCACTTGTCTTTTCAATCAGCTTTTGGACGTATGCTTCCTTCACTTCTTTCAAGACGATGACACGGCTCGTTCCTGTACATGCCTGGCCTGTTAATGAAAATCCTCCGTTAACAGTTAACGTTGCAGCTAATTCGATATCTGCATCGTCCATGACAATAATCGGATTCTTTCCGCCAAGCTCCATTTGCGTACGGGTTGTAAACGAAGACTTCTTATGGATATCTTCGCCTGCAGCCGTCGACCCTGTAAACGTGACAGCTCTTATTGCCGGATGTGTCACTAACAGATCGCCAACTTCTGAGGCTCTTCCAGTGACAAAGTTGATGACACCTTCCGGAATGCCGGCGTTATGTAATGCCTCAACAAGACGATAAGCAATTAATGGAGTATCAGATGAAGGCTTAAAAACAACAGTATTACCCGTAATCAATGCTGGAGCGATTTTTCTTGCAGGAATAGAAATTGGGAAGTTCCACGGAGTAATGACGCTTACGACCCCAAGCGGTTCTCTTTCTGTCGAAACTTTCATGTTCGGATCATCGTTCGGGAATGTTTCACCCGTAAAACTTTGCCCTTCTACTGCATAATAACGGAGGGTTTGGGCAGAACGCAGCACTTCATTTTTAGCATCCGTCACATGCTTTCCTTCTTCCCTCGTCAACTCTTCCGCCAGCTTCTCCACGTTTTCTTCAAGAATGGCGGCAGCTTTATTTAAAATGGCAGCTCGTTTGGAAGGAGCTGTTTCAGCCCATTTCGGAAAGGCTTGACAGGCCGCTTCGATTGCCTGCTGTACATCTTGTTCATTCGATGCCTGGAACACGCCTACAATGTCTTCTTGATTGGCCGGATTCACACTTTGAAATGTTTTACTGCTCCCTGACTCAATCCATTTTCCGCCGATAAAGTTATGGAATGTTTCTACTTTTGTCGTTAGCAACAGTCCTCATCCTTTCCGTTTAATCATGTGCTTTCCTTTTTTGATAAAGAAATAGGCCGCCATGAAAATCACGATTTTACCGGATACACTTGACGGCCCATTCCATCTATTTTTTTGTGAGCTTGGCTTGTTTCGCTTTTCTTGTTGTCCAGCTGCGCGAGCTACACCCTACGGTCATTTCGCCTCTTCCTCCGAAACCAAAAAGCGGTTTCTCTGTCAGAAGCTATAAATGCCCTATGGGTGTGAACGAGCTCGCTCCGCTTTTCTTGTTGTCCAGCTGCGGCTCCTAGCTCGTTGTGGAAATGATGATTGCCCTCATAAGGCAAAAAGCGCCTTATGGGTCAATCCCTATTTCCCTCACGAGCTGAACAGTCGCCTCCGCTTTTCTTTTAAGCGTTAATCAGTGCGCCAAGGTCTTGTTCTAAATACTCTCTCCATAAGCCGTCCATGTACATGCGGCGCATTTTCGCTCCGACACGAACGATTTCTAAGCAGCGTTGCTGTAATTCTGGTGTATCCGCATGTTCAAGGACAATTTTATAACCGCGTTCGCCGTGGATTTCATCCGATACGATGTGTAAGTCGAAAAATTCGATTTCTTCATCTGTGAATCCGTATTGTTCACGTAAAGCAGGTGTTTGTTTGCGATAAATATCAGGAACTTGGGATTCAAGGCCTACTACAAGCGCCGCTGTTGCAACAACGAAGTGCTCGCGTGCAGCAACCGCATAACACCAGCTTTGAAGACCTAATGTCGTTGGAGCCATATTTTTAGGATCGATGACACGTTCAGCCGTTGTTCCACATGCCTCAGCAAAGCGGATTAATAAATCAGTATGGCGGTCAGCTGCAATTTCTTCTTCGTACATATTTTGTAACGTAAAGTCTTTTGCATCTGTATATTTCGGATCGTTTGGAGTGTTGGAATAAATGTACGCTAAGTAATCAGCGAATGGTCCTACATAATGGTAATGATTTTCTGCCCATTTAGCGAAGTGTTTTCTTTCTAATTTTCCTTCAGCCCATGCGACTGTAAAAGGAGCCTTTTGACTATGATTACCTTTGATTGCTTCCTCTAATTCTTTACGAAATTCATCTTTTGATAATAATACTGTCATCCTTAATCTCCTCCTCATGTTTTATGTAGGCTTTTCAACAAAAACTTTGGTGTTTAATATTTTGTATACCAAATAGATTTAAAAATAAAAGGCTATTGAAGTTTTTTGCTGTTCAATATTCCTTTCATGTTGTCTTTGAATCTATTTGGTATACCATTTGATTATATAGTAACCTATCTTTTTCTGTTTGTAAATAAAATTTTTAGAATTTTTTTAACTTTTTAAATATACCAATAGTGTTAATCTACCAAATAAAAACAGCAACGATCGTGGCGACACACATCCCTATTACAACGGGACCAAAATTCTTCCTGGCAAGGTCCAATACCGGCACCCCACAAAATCCTGCCACCGCCACAAGGGATGACCAGGCAATGATTGTCCCTCCACCAGTCCACACTGAACCGATTTGGCCGATGGCTCCTAATGTACCAGCATCAATGCCCGATGTCGCCATCGCTCCGGAAAGAGCACCTACTAACGGTAATCCTGAAAAACCTGAGCCATCCAATCCTGTAATGATTCCGACAATTAAAATTAAAAAGGCGGTTACAATCGGAAAGTCTGGTATACCAGCTTGAATTGCTCCATGTTGTGCTGTTTGAATCAAATCAAATAAAAAGGCCGGCTTCGCTGCATCTTCAGGCAATGATAAAATTGAACCGGTAAAATCTGAGCTGCCAAGAAAAAAGAAACCGGCAATTGGAATGACAGGACCCATCGCGCGAAAAGCGAATACAAATCCTTCAGTTAAATGATCGCTAATTTTATCGAGCGCATCGAGCCTCTTAAATGCAACAGATGCCAAAATGAGTAAAACTGTTGCAACACCGCCGATGAAAGCTGCTCCATCTCCGCCTTCAAAGCCGCCCGAGTTCGACCCGAGCTTCGTGGAAAACATAAAGATCATGACAGCAAGCAATGACAACGGGACTAAAACGGCGAATAATTTACCCCATTTTTCTGTTTCCTTGTTTTGCGCTGCTCCTTCCGCAGCAGCCGCTATCTCATTTTCCGCCGATTCGACATTAGCCATACCGGTAATGGATTGAAGCTCTTGTTCTGCCACTTCACTATTCGGTTTGCGGATTTCCTTTCGGAACAATAAGTAAGACATTCCGATGGCAACCCCGCCTGTAATTAATGAAAGAAGCAGTACTTTGTCTGCAACAGCCCCTGTTTCAATTCCTGCTGACTTTGCTGTAAGCATTGGAGCAACTTGCATGATGTAATCTGAAGATAGTGCCATACCTTGACCTGCAATAGATACCGTAACGGCCGCGGCCATAGCCGGTAAACCTGCCCGGATAGCTGCTGGCACAAGCAATGCACAGATTAAAGGCACTGCTGGTGTCGGCCAGAAAAACAATGAAATGACGTACGTCGTTGCTAATAGGACCAAAAAAGCAATATGTCCATTTTTCATTACCTTTTGAATCGGAGCAATCATTTTTTGATCGGCTTTCAAATCTTTTAATGATTGCAATAACGCTACCATAAAGGTGATGATAAGAAAAATATTGAACAATTCTTTTGCCGCAACCAAGTTGGCGTTAAACATTGCCTGGAATCCACTTACAAGTGATCCCTTATACATACAGGCAACTAAAAACGTTCCTACAAGGGTGGGAAGAACGACTCCTCTTTTAAACAGCATGGTAACGATGACGACGACAGTTACAACAGCATACATCCAATGGGCAGCAGTCAACTCCAAATCTCTTCATCCTTTCTCATTTTTTTATATTTATTAAAAGAGATATTTCTCTCTCAATAACGATTAATAAAGAGATTCTACTTGCAAATTCAATAGTTGCTGGAGTTCTTTCGCAAGGTTGTCCAATGCTTCCTCAACAATCTGTTCGCCAATTTCCCGGCTCGCTTTTGTTGCGTCTCCGATGCACCCGTTGGATGTCATTTCCTCATAGCGGTAAAAACCTTGAAGGGCTTTTCCTGGCCTCAGCTGTTTCCATCTTCCCGACTCCTGAATATTTCCCTTTGTGATCTTGTCAGGACGGACGAGGTGCGGAGCCAAGTACAGCGCTTCTGAAACCTCCCGTTCACAGCTATGACCAAATAACGGAGATGTAATAAAAGCTGAGATAGCTTTTTTAGCGGATGCAGTTGTTTTGGCATAATAAATGTCCACATTCATTTCTTCTGTCAACATGCTTGATGCAACATTCAATGTTGATTGGTTGCCTCCATGTGAATTAAGAAATAAAAATCTCTCGATGCCGTGGTGTTTCAAAGATGAAATCATATCTTTTAAAATGGCAATCAATGTAGTCGGCTGCAGGGAAATCGTTCCCGGAAAATTCATATGATGAGCGGAAACCCCCATGTTGACGGTAGGAGTAACAACAACGTACGGGAATAACCTTTCCCCCAATTTTTCAGCCATCTTTTCAGCAAGCACGGCATCACAGCTTTCCGTCATATGGGGGCCATGCTGCTCATGTGCTCCAATCGGGATGATGGCAAGCTGAACAGTTTTTAGTGCTGCTTCTACCTCTTCCCATGTCATACTGGTTAATACATAAGATTTCATTCCATTCACCTGCCTTATTTTTTGTTAGCGCTTTCAATAAGAGTTTCCTCTTTCGATTATCCTCATTGAGCGGTGTTCTGCAAAAGAAAGGATCTTACCCTATAGGTATTTTGTATACCTAAAAAGTTTAAAAAATAAAAAAGCTATTCAGATACAGTAGTGGTTGCTTTCTTTGGAGGTTTAATTACACCATGTTCTTGTGATAATTCGATATCTTGTTGAACGGTAAATTGACAGGCTAAGCGGAATCCCTCTTCAACCTTATCTCCCAGCATCTTCTTTTCCTTCCAGTTTGGGGGTGCCAACCCTTCTGCTCCAGAGATAACCTGGCATGAACATTTCGTACATCTGCCCATTCCACATCCATACTTTAATTGCGGAAATTGACGAGTGCCTGCTAAAACAACTAAATTAGCATTCTCTTTGACTTCTTGTTCGACAACAGTTCCATCAACATGCAATGTTACTTTTGGCATACAATCACTCCTCTTCCATTTTTTCTAAAAATTATGAAATTTTACTAAATTATAAACTACCTTTCTCGAAAATGTAAACCTTCTTTTTGATCGCTCAAAACATTTTAACTAAGGATCGATGCTTTCTTCTATATTTCTTATTATACAGAGCCCCCTCTATATTTCCCTATATTTGTCAGAAAAACTGACATATTATTTAAGTTATATTATTCTCTCTATTTTTCGATAGTCCTTTTAATACAGAACTAAAAAATTAATTAAAAATTTAGAAAATAATATTGAACATATAAGATTGATAGTATAAACTAATCAATAAAAGAATATGGTATACAATGTGCCATTAAAAGTGGTGGTGAATGCCGATCCAATCTAAAAACTAATGAATCTTATTTTCCCCTCGTTTTTGATAATCCTTATTGAACATCACGAATACATCATTCATTTCATCCAGCAAAATATCATTTTAATGTTGAACCAGTATTATATATGAAGGAGTGTTGAGCATGGAAAAATATATTGTATTAACAAATAAAGACACATTTCAAACGGTTATTGATAACGAAGGATTAGAGCCTGTAGAAACATACCATTTCTATTTTTTCGATCAATTAAAAGCAAAGTATACCATCGCTAAAGTGCTTGATGACGATATTAAAATCCAACTATTTGAAAAATATGAGGAAAAAGAATATGTGAACCATATTCGCGTGAAATTCTTCGAAACATTTCCAACGATTGAAGGAGCACGTGAAGAGTTATATGAAATAGTCAAAGCATCCGGCAACAGCGAAGATTCCAAATACTCCAAACTTGTCAAGTCAGAGCAAGCGGCTGTTTAAAGACTTAGGAAATGGGGCATGGCCAAAGAATGGCCATGCCTCATTTTTTACGCTATACACAATTCCAATAAAAACAAATAGATCATGACGCACCCGATGTAAAGGCTCGTAAAAGACAAATTCCAATTGGACACTTTATACGAGGTTTCCTTTACAATGTTTGACATAAGTCCAATCGTCGCATTATATGGCCCCACTAAAAATGCGGACACGGCTCCCGCCAGCATAGCCACCGTCAAGATATGCGGGGAAACTCCTAACACACTCGGGTTTAATGCTTCAGCCATCAGGGCGAGTGTCACAGCAGGGTGAAGGCCCGTAAAGGCAAAAGCCATGGGGATAAGCGGAAGTAAAATCAAAAAGATTTCGGATCCTATCACCGATTTGAACTGGTCAATCCATCCGGTCAGCCATTCGTTTGTCCCGGAAATTTGTATGGCCGAAATAAAAAAGCCGGCAGATAAAAAAATAAAGAACTGATCTTTCATTTTAATAGAAAACGAGCGAAAATGCTCTTGCAAACTATGACCAAACTCTTTGCCTTTCTTCAACAATAAAGACCACCCGAACGCAAATGGAATAACCAATAGGGCTACGAGAATAAGAAATGAGTATGAAAATTGCCTTTCAGCTACGGAAATCGCGATATTAAAAACAAGGATGGCCAATAAGATTTGAAACACCCTTCCAGGACGTCCCTTTTCTCCCTGTTCAGCGGCCGCAGCCGTTTCATCTACCGATACATTATTTCGTAAGTTTGATAATTTCTTTGCATTACGTACACCTATGTACCAATCTAGTCCCAATCCCAGCAAACTAAGCGGCACGACATATGGAAGAATAGAGAGCCAGCTTACCCCGGTCATCCCAATTACAATCCCGACAATCGGAGTCACTGGTGCCCATGTTAAAGGCATTGCGAATCCACGGGTAATCGCTCTGCTCAAAAATCGCTCTTCATTCTTGACCCCAAACACGCTTAGAGCGGGCTGCATAGAATAATACGTCATCGGCAGCGTAGCCAAATTCATAAAGATACTAAAAAAATATGAAATGCCCGAAGTCATCATATAAAGATGGCCCGATGTTTTCACTTTTTGCCGGATTAGTGTTTGAATCCCGCTGCTGTATCCCCCTAATTGAATGGGTATCCCTAAAATCGGTACTAATGTAAACATCGTAACAAGATCAAGCATCGGTCCGAAAGAACGGATATATTCATGCCAATGTGCCCCGCTTTCCCATAGCATCCCCAAACCGAGAATCAAAAAGATGCTTCCCAATATTTGGACGAACCGTTTTACTTGCCATACTGTATACCCGACGATTGCCAAACATAAAACAGACAAAGTCATTCCCATATTCAACGCAGGAAACAGAGTGGATAACAAATACAAAAAAATAACCGATAAAAACAAGAGCCTCAGCATATGATCACCCTAACTATTCATTTATTATATATTTTCTCCCTACTATGAGGCACCCATAAAGGTGTCTATGTAAACCTTCCTGCATCAGGAAAATGATGGAAAGATATTGATATCATTATACTTGCTTCCAGCCTACTAATCATTCTTTCTGCTTCAAAAACCAGTTTCCCTTTTGTTATACGGTATACCAAAATGTAGTTATACGCCTTATTTTTTTCATAATTATATAATATTTTCGGTATTTGGTATACAATTTTATTGAATTTTATAGATACCGTGCTATAATAAAAGAAACAAAGTACAAAGTAATGGGAGGAAATGCCGATGTTCAACTTTCTCTTCGGTTCAAAAAGAGCGGCTGAAAAAGCCGAGGAAAAATTAGCACGTTTACGAAAAACATTGAAGTTTTAACGCTAAATAATGGGCCATGGATAAAAAAACATCCACGGCCCATTATTACCTTTGTAATCTTATTCAAGATGTAAGAGCAAAAAGAGACTAAGAACGCTCCTCATTTTGAAACAAATGAGACTGAACAAATAATTCAAATGTTTCTTTCGTCAACGAACATCCAGCAGCTTTCGGGTGCCCTCCTCCTCCAAGAGGGACTACGACATCGATTAAACTCAAATCTTCCTTCACCGTACGGAAGCCGATTTTCCTTCTGCCCATATCCACCATCGCTGAAAAATCAATTTCTTCATCTTCCAGGCATAAAGCATTTCCAAGCTCTGATTGATAACTCTCAGCAAAGACAATCCCTGCCTTCCACTCTTTTCCTCCAATGGCCAAGCTTGCTTTCATCATTTGCTTTTGTTTTTCACGAATATATTTTTCAATCTTCTTCTCCTCTACTTCCAGCAACGTTTGATGACGCTCAGAAAATTGAAAGACCTCCTCTTCGCTTTGCAGTACCGGCAAAACTGCATTCTGAAATTCATCACGACTGATTAAGTAAAATAAATGGTTCAATTGTTTCGCTTTTTCGTTTTGATTGGCAAACCAGTCCCATGTATCAAATTGGCGGACAAGCTCGACATATTCATCGAGAATCGGCGTTTTTTCCAAGAAGGTTTGTTCCACTAAATAATCGTAAAACAAACTTGTCGCTGCCGTTTTCGTTCCATCTTCGTATACGGGCTGGACATATGCCCACTTATATTTTTCAGCAAGCGGAATCGCGGACGCATGATGATCAATTAACACGACTTTTTGTCCTTTTTGGACCCGCTTTTGCAGCATCTTCGCCACTTCTTCGTTCACGCTAATATCCGTTATGTATAAATCAATTTCCATTTCTTTATTCGTCTCCAAAAACTCGGTGATGACTTGATCGATCCGTCCGATGCCGACGCACGAATACTCAAACTTATCTTCCGGAAAAGCCAGCTTACCTAATAACGCCGGACTGAATCCGTCTAAATCATTATGGGAAAACAAATGTACTTTGTTCACAGTTACTCCTCCTTTTTCAAAAAACATACCGTTAGTATGCCCTGAGAATTTTTCAATAAAGCAGTTGGCATTTTCTTTAATATAGAAGAAAAACAATAACTATCGATGTAAATCAATCTTTAGCCGCTACTCCTCGCTGGGAGAGCTTCCGGTGATGCCGTAAAAAAATAAATGCAGCAGTTCTTCTGCTAATTTTTCATTCTGCTTTAACATCGTCACGACTGGCAGGGAGTCCATCGCAGTTTTGAACATATTTAAATGAAATAAAATGCTTTGAATAGAGATATCCTTTGAGATGTCTCCTTTTTGTTGACTATCTTGAATAAATTCCATAAATAAAGGCGCCGCTTTTTGCTGATAAAATTCTTCTAAAAATCCTTTCAGCTCTTCATCCTCTTCCATGGCTGCTTTCATAAAATCCATATTCAATGATTCCAGTGAATGCAGCTTATCGAGAATAAACACTTTCACTTTTTCCTGGAACGGTCGATCGCTTCTAAGCATACCTGCAAATTCTTCAAATTTTCGAAAACTGTAATCTTTCACAACTTCACGAATGAGCTGTTCTTTGCTGTTGAAATGATTGTAGATGGTCACTTGAGATACGCTCGCCTTTTTGGCTATATCGGCAATGTTGACCGCTTTTGTCCCTTTTTCATTGAACAGCCCGAACGCCGCTTGTAAAATATCACGCTTTTTTTGTTGTTTTCGTTGTTCAAATCCATTCATTTTTTCATCACCACCGTTATTTTAGCAAATTTGAACTATCTTATCGAATATATTTCAAAATTCTTCCCCTTCTTGAAAGGAAGATGTCAAATGATAGAAAAAAAGCTGCAGAAAAATCGTTGTGGATTTTCCCTGCCGCTTCTTTTCTATTTCATCGGGTCACGGTGTTTGTCCCGTTATAAGAAAAATGATGCTTTATACTTATAAATTCCGCTCACGTAGTCCCTCTTATATCCAAGTCGACAAAATGATAGACAGGTGACGGTCCATAACACTTGAATGAAAATCCCATCTCTTTGAATGCATTTCCATGCTGTTTAATAATGTCTATAAATTCGTCTATTTCTCTGCGATCGATTAAGTACACGCTGCTCCATGCTATTTCTTCTTCCCCCTGAATTACATCCCGCTCTTGTACATTTTCAACGAAATCCTCGATGGAAATGGATACCGCCTCTTCATGCAGATCATTACATATTTGCTTCATCTCGATTTCGATTTCATTTTCAATCACCGTGTTTAACTTCTTTTTCATGAGACAACGCCGATCAGATAAAATCTCTTCTATTTCTTTTTGCGCTCTTTTAACAGTTTCATTGCTTTGCATAATGAAATGTTTAAATTTTTCTTTATTGCAATAAACTTTTAAATTCCACTCCTCTTTTTCACGCAAAAAAGTACATAGGGAAATCAATTCCCCATAATGCTTAACGATCATCTCTTCAAGACTCTTCCTATTTGTAAAGATGGTACAAAATTTTAAAGGAATCACCGTAAATTGTTGTTGGAAAAGCGTTAAAACTTCATGATGATACATTTTCTTCTCTTTCACCCACTGGGCATCATTTAAAGTTAACTCTATATTAAACAATTGGAAATCTATATAATCAAAAATGGCTGTTACACCTTCAAATTCTTCCAATCGAACTTTCTGGATATTTTTATCCCGATTGGCCTTTTTTATTTCCATAGTCGGGATTAGGCCGTATACATATATAACTTTTGCTTCATCAACCATCATCTCTATTCTGCTCTCCTCCCGATTCATGCCTCATTGCAAGATAATTCATCTTATGAAACTGGCAGTCTTTTTGATTAGACAAGTTCCTCAACTCATAGAAAAGAGAAGATAGAATAGACAAAAAATTGTGAACAAATGTTTTTTTACAAATCCACTCTTAATATTTGAAACCTTTTCCCGATTCATTCGTCTAAATATATGTACACCCTACCCCCTTTAAATAAAAAGAAAAGGCCCGCGCTCTCAAATGAATGAAGCGCGGGTCTTTTCCTTTAAGTGACCTTATATGCCTGATCGACGCTGGGATTCTTGGTACAAGTCGGAAATCATAAAGCTTACTCCGTAAAAAAGAAGAAGCGGAACGATGGAATTCGTCACCATGTATAAAGCCGCTAGAAATGCGCCGACAAGCAGTGTTTGGATGCTTAAACGATCTTTCTGGAAAGCCAAATGACTCATCATATACAATAGTGCCGTACATAAAACCATTAAATAAGAATTGTCCACACGAAGCAGCTGCTGGACATAATAAATGAAAAACGGCATGTACACGACTGCCTCGGCCAATGCCGAAAGAACGGCATAAATCACCCACCATGAATATTCTTTGTTTGTTTTCGGCATTGTTCTTTCAATGGAAAGAGGCAGTTCATTTTCAGCAAATACTGTTTCTCCGCTTTCTTTCATCCATTGAATCGCAAAACATAACAGCAAGTACAGAACATAACCAAGCAACAGTAAATAATTAATCACTTTAGGAAAATAGGTGGATTCGTTCACTGTCTCCAAGAAGGCGCCATTCCATCCAAAAACGGATAATGGAATTTCATAAAGGACAATCACGGCGCCAAATAATAAAAGAATGAATACGTAAAAGGCCGTTTGCTCTTTGTAAAAGCGCAGCCGTTTTGGTCCGGTTCCCAATCTCGGAATGGCGACACTCTCGAAATAAGGACGGATAACCGTTAAAAACAACAATATAAACGTAAACCAAATCATAAATGCCAGGATCCACCTTCTACTTATGTATAATTGCATCAGCAGCATTTATGCCGCTGATAACGGCCATCGGCGCTCCTGCTGGATGGGTCGTGCCGTCGGAAAAATACAGATTGGAAATATCTTTTGATTTATTGCTTGACCGGAGAAAACTGTCTAACTTCCGAGTCGAACGGATGCCATATGACGCTCCTTTATACGCTGAAAATGCAGAAGCAAGATCCCCTGGAGTGATGACTTTTTCCACCACAAGCTGCGAAGGGATATCCACTCCGAATCGTTTTAGCTTTTTATAAATAAGATGCTTATACTCCTCCGGTCTGTAGCTGAACGAACCGCTGTCAGCAGGTGCGTTTACGAAGATAAATAAATTATCACCAGGCGCTCTCTGAGGATCGATATAGGACGAATTCCAAATATAAATGGTCGGATCGCTCGGCAAACGCTTCTCTTGAAACAACTCATGAAACTCCGCCTCATAATCACTGGAAGAGTACACTTGATGATGAATAAAGTGAGGATTACGTTCCTTCAGTCCCGCCATAATGACAAAAGCTGAAAGGGAAGGTTCATACCGGTCCGCTTTCCCATTTTTAAAATGAGGATGGCGTTTTTCCTCTACTAAGTCTGGGTAGGCCGTCAACACATCTCCGTTAACAATAATTATATCTCCCATGACCGTTTCTCCATTCTCCAATTCTATCCCTTTTGCCTGTTTTTGCTCAACCATAATTTTTCTCACTTTTGTGCTCGTATAAAGATTAGCTCCCAGCTTTGTCAATACACTGGTAAACGCCTCGGAAATTTTTGTATTCCCTCCTTTGACATAATACACCCCATCATTGAACTCAAGATGTCCGATATAAGCAAATGCGGCAGGCGCCGAAAAAGGCGATGAGCCGATGTAGGCTGCATAGCGATTGAATGCGTGACGAACGTAATCATTTCGAAAAAATTGACGGTGAAAATGATCCATCGTTTCAAACGGGTGAACAGACCACAATGCTTGAAACAATGATGGATCGAAATAATCCGTCCAAGAAGAAAACGTCCGGTAAAAAAACTGTTTTTCCACCGTCTCATATAGAATCTTTACTTCTTCCAAATAATCATAATAACTGATTTCCGCATGCGAGTCGAGACGTTCGAGCTGTTCGACCATTTTATTTCGATCGGTCGTCATGAAAAAAGGGGTGCCGTCCGGAAAAAAGTTGACCGTATGCGTCTCAAGCTTAATGAATTCTAAATAATCATCCGGATTTTCCCCCGCCTCTGTTAAAATTTCCTGAAAAACTTGCGGCATTGTAATGGTATTCGGGCCAAAATCAAAGGAATAATCCCCAAGCTGGATGGGTACCATTTTCCCGCCGAAGTGATGGTTTTGCTCAAAAATAGAAACTTTGTACCCGTTCGCCTGTAATTTCATTCCGGCAGCAAGTCCACCGAGCCCGCCTCCTACAATTAAAACTCTCTTCATGCGTATTCCCTCCCTTTCCACTCATACCCTAATTCCAACAAAAACGGCAAGCAGAAGATAGATGCATTCATGCTTTTATGGTCCCCTACCACTATGTGAACCATACAATGCAGAAACCATCCCATCGTCCTGCCTCTTTCTCATATTTTCTAATCTTTAAAGGAGACTTCCATCGGCGGGGGTCTTACTTCCCTCAATGAGGGGAAAATAAAAGGTATGGGTATTTTTACCCACGTCCTCTTATTTACACATAATCTTAATGTGTTCTTATTATTATCTTCATCATATTTACCTTAAATTTACATATGTATGGTAAACTACACAAGAAAACATATTATGATTCATATCCATAGACGAAAACATCTATGGAATTTGATATGATTACTCATTCCGATATAAACACAACACATATGAGGTGATTGTAGTTGAATGAAATTGGCTGGGTGTCCACTATTGCCATCAGCACTCTATTTTTTCTTACTGCTCTACTAGCAAAAATCTATAAAAAACGTCCTTTCCTCAAATATCTGCCTTGTCTGCTTGTATTTTTTCTATCTTTTTTCGGAATTTTGGCAGGCGCCTTTTGGCTCAAGGACATGGACGGAAGCCAGTTAAGTTTTTGGAGTACCGTAGTGAATTTTTCAAGTTTAATGACGATCATTATTTCTGTCTTTTTAGATCTTTTCACTGAAATGCACTAAGTATAGTCTTCCGTTTTTCCAAAAAAAAGATGCAATCATCACTTGATTACACCTTTTTGAAAAGCCGACTCTATTATTCTTTTAAACTAACATTTCCTTTTTTATCGATTTGGACATTATAGGATAGGTTGTTCAACTTTTGGATTAATTGTTCATTATATGCTTGATCCATCGGAACAGGCTGATGGGCAGCAATTTTTAAAGGTGTAAGACTACTTGAAACGGCTCCATTATCAAGTGTAATGTGTGCAATCACCGTCTCTCTGCCTTTAGGAACCGAAGAGTTTGTAAAGACAAAATTGCCGAGACTGTAATAAATCGGAGATCCTTTATAATACTCAATCCCCATAAGCGAGTGGCTGTGTGAACCGATCACCGCCGTAACTCCTGCATCGATGAATTGCCGGGCCATCGCTTTGGCGTATTCCTCGGGGTAATCCGCCAGCTCTTTATTCCAATGAATCATAACAACCGTATAGTCAGATGATTGGACTGCTTTTTTCACATACTCCATCATCGGTTCTTCGTGATAAGCATTCGCAATGCCTGCACGGTCCTTTTTGGCAAACCATGATACATTGGGCAGCACCCTGCTTAAACCGAGAATGGCGACCTTTTTCCCTTTAATGATCTTATAATGGGCGGTAAAGGCCTCTTCTTCATTTTTGCCGGCTCCTGTATATCCGATGCGGTATGCCTTTAAATGATCGATTGTATCTAATAATGCTTCTTCCCCATAATCAAGCGTATGATTATTGGCAAGCGATACGACATCTATGCCAGCATCCACTATCCCTTGAAGCGTTTCTGGGCGAGAGCGAAAGGCAAACTGTTTTTGAAAAGGAGTCCCTCTTTTTGATACAGGAGTTTCTAGATTGACTGCTGCAAGGTCGGCTTGAGCTAAAAGCGAAGCCACATGTTTAAACGGATAGGAAACACCGTGAACTTCAATATCTTTTCCGACCCCTGAATCAAGCAATACGTCTCCAGCAAACGCCAGCGTAATCGGCTCATGAAGATCCTCTTCTTCCATAATCCATTTGGGGTCAAGATAATTTTCTTTTTCGGGAAGGTCACTTTCAATGAGAACGTTTTCTGCTACAGGCTTTGAAACGGCTTTTTGCTCGCTCGGCCCGAGGTAATATACATTTATGGCAATTAAAGCAACTAACAAACTTAAAAGAGCACCTAGTAAACGCCAAAACTGCTTTTCCTGCCGTTTCCTCTTCCGTTTCCGGTTTTTAATTCTATTCATTTTTTTCCCCTTTATTATATACAACTCCACTTAATTACAATATAAGATTATATCACAACTTCAAAAATATGGTATCGCATTTCAAACAATTCCATCAGTAAGAAAAGAAAAATGGAGGAAAAAAATAAAATTTAGCTTGTAAATAAAAAAAGCAGCCAAAAACAAATGGCAGCCTTTCTTATCAGATTTCTTTTAACTCCTCACAAGACCCTATTCATTAAACCGTCTTTCTAGAAAGAATGGCTTTAAGCAGAACACCGACGACAGCACCCGGGATAACAAATAGCATAGGAAGCCAAATCGGCCCGAGCAAAATGCCGCCAAGGGTCCATTTAGTAGAATACATTAATCCAACCGTTACAAAATAAGCAGAAAATACAAATGGCAAAAAAGAATAACGGGACACAGGACCGACTGCCTTAAATGCATCCCACATCGCAAAAAAATAAAGACACGGATAAAACATGAGCCATTGAAAATTGATAACCGAAATGGATTGATGAATGTCTCCCATGAAGCTAAAACGAATAGCCTCATTAAAATTGGATTGGACATTGATCAAAAACTCCAGCACAACAAGCAAAATTCCCTTAATGTATTGTTTTTGAAGCAGCTGTCCGAACCCCGGGAGGGCAATGCTCCATAACAACGCCTCTAATTTTGTCACGAATCGGGATTCCTTTTCACAATATATTGTCTTTTATTTTCGCGAAATTTTTCTGATGCTAATAAGTTTGTGTGCTGTCTGTTCATACTGGTCATCCTTTATTTTTTTCTTATTTTGACAAGTATGGCGCTTTTTTATACAGCACAAGGAATATGATGGAAACCGTTTGGCCCTTTTCATTATGGAATCGGAATATAAGATGATCACTGCCAGCAAACCTTCCCTAGTTATAAAGGAACAAATACTTCTCTTAATCTATAATTCTAGTGCCTTCTTTCCCCATAAAAGATTAAATTTTCTATTTATTCTATTTCCATTTCTATTTTTATGCTTTATAATATTAACGAATTAAACAACTAAAGGATGTGAAAATGATGGAATTTAGTTTACTATCAGTATTAGTACTGGGACTTGTACTTGGAATCAAACACGCGATCGAACCAGATCATATCATTGCCGTATCGACCATCGCCAGTCAAAGCCAAAAACTTTCACGCGCTTCATTAGCGGGAGTTTTTTGGGGCATTGGACACACAATGACTTTGTTTATTGTCGGGATGGTCTTGATCATCTTAAAAAATGAAATTCCCGCTTCATGGGCTATGTCTCTTGAATTTTTGGTCGGCATCATGCTCGTTTATCTTGGCCTGTCTACCTTTTTTGCCTTGAAGCATTCTGCCGATCAACACCAACATGCACATCACTCTTACATAAAATCGATGGCAATCGGATTTATCCATGGTCTTGCAGGAAGCGCGGCGATGGTATTGTTGACGATGAGTACAGTTGAGCATACATGGCAAGGTGCTGTTTATATTGCCATATTCGGAATAGGTACATGCATTGGAATGCTCGCCTTTACAACCATCTTAGGCATCCCATTTGTCCGGACGAAAAACAAACTGACCCTCAACCGCTCCTTGACACGTTTTACCGGTTTCGTAAGCATGCTGTTCGGCTTGTATTATATGTATAACCTGGGTGTGAACGAAGGATTATTCTCCATTTGGTTTCGTTGAGAAAAGTGGAGGCCACTGTTTAAACAAGGCCGACTAAGACCACTGCGTCCTGCGGCAACGTCGGTCTGACTCACATCCTGTCAACTTAAAGAAATAGGGATTGACCTCGTATACGCTTTTTGCCTTATGAGGGCAAGCAGCTTTTCCCATGCTGAGCCAGGAACCGCAGCTGGACAATATAAGGAACGCAGCATAAGAGAGCAACGCTGCACTTGTACATCCTATAATTCAAACTTCTGACATAGAAACCGCTCGGAATAAATTACGTTATCCGTCACAAACTAACGACATAACAAAGGAGGTTTGTATCCATGAATGCAGGACGTGCAAAGGAAATTCTTGAATCAGCGGATGTGGTGAATGTAACGTATTTAGGACATCCCGTTATGATTCAACATGTAGATGAAGAAAATGGGACAGCGCGCATTTATGAAAAAAAACATCCAGACATCGAAAAGACGGTTCCGTTAAGCAGCTTGCATGAGTCTGTTTAACATCTCCCCTTTTCGGCTAGATGATACCCACTTCATATTGGCTGAACGCACGCCTTTCTCCTTTATCATTTTAGGAGAGAAGACTCCCACTTCCATTTTGTGCAGGGCGCAGCCCAAAAATAAGTGGGAGATGAATTGCCTTTTTGCGTAGCGGAACATTTGTTCCTATGGTATACTATTCCTGTACAGGTTGTTCTTTGAAAACTGAAGATATAAGGTTGTGACAGGAAAACGTCTGTCACGTAAAATCTTCAACGTTCAGTCGCCCCGCACGTATCGAAGTAGCGAAAACCAAGCAGAGTAGAACGTGCGGTGAGTTCAACGTACAAGATGCTAAAAAGCGTTCACCGTAGGGACTACGGGCAGAGCCTGCTCCGTAACTGGTGGATACACTGGTGTTCGCAGGAATCCCCCACTTCAAATTTTCGTTAGAAAATTAAGTGGTGGGTAGTTCAATATCCAATAAAAGCGAAAAGCGGGCGTTCTTATATAACAAAACGCTCAAGCCAGCGTCTTTGTATGAAACGATATCCTCAATACTTTCGATAGTGAATGGCTGGCTGATTCAAAACCTGTTTACGAATCATAGCCTCACACTCGGAAAAAAGAGCTTCAATGACTTGTGTCCGGTAAGCAAGCACCCTTATAACAATCCCTTTAACCGGCGGGATGGAAAAGCCGATCCGTGCTTTTTCCTTATACTTCTCCCCTATATTCTGCAGCTGTTTGATTACATTCGCATCGGCTTGTTCATGAAGAAACAAAAGAGAACCGAAATGAGTGTATTCTCCCATCATCATGACGGCTTCCATTTGTTTTTTCGGCTTTAAATATAGATGATCGGACAACACGAGATGGCGATTTCGATAGACTTTTAATTTCGTACGAATATCATCATATGTAAAAAACTGACCGTTCTCGGCCCACCCCGGCGTTAAAATGTCCGTCATTAAAAAAGAAGCATTCTTTTCCAGGTGAACCGTTGTCATTTGGGCATATCGGGCATGTTTATATAAAATAAGCGGATCTTGAATAAGGGATAAAAAGCTGCCTTCTTTCAGCACAATCTCTGTTTCTTGCCTCGCAGGTTCCCCCGTTGTTTTATATACTTTTGTGGCCGATTGTGTGGTAAGGGATAGATTTGCCCCTTCTTCGAGAACAATCAACTGGTTATATAGATCCCCGCTGACATATCCTCCCCCAACATGCATCAAATAAAAGGTCGGATGATCGTCTTCTAAGTAAACAGGGCGAGATAGTTTCAGCGCACCGTCATAATAACAATCATGTAAGATCGTGCGCCCGTGCTTGACTTTCGCCCCAATCGATAACGATCCTGTCAGTGTCATGCTTCCAGCCCGGCGAGCAGCGCTTCCGATTTGATCCAATCCACCACTTCTTGCAGTCCCGTTTCATCTTTTAAATTCGTAAAAAAGAACGATTTTTGCCCTCTCGTGGCAATTGTATCCTGTTCCATCACATCAAGGCTTGCTCCTACATATGGAGCGAGATCAATTTTGTTGATGATAAACAAATCGGACTTAATCATCCCTTGGCCGCCTTTTCGAGGGATTTTTTCCCCTTGGGCCACATCAATAATATAAATGGAAAAATCGACAAGCTCCGGACTGAATGTCGCTGCCAAGTTATCTCCCCCGCTTTCTACGAAGATGATATCCAGGTCTGGATGCCGTTCTTTTAATTCGTCAATCGCCGCAAAATTCATGGAAGCATCTTCCCTGATGGCTGTGTGCGGGCAGCCGCCCGTTTCGACCCCGATGATGCGATCTTCCGGTAAAATCCCGTTTTTCATGAGAAATAAAGCATCTTCTTTCGTATAAATATCGTTCGTCACGACTGCCATACTGAACTCGTTATGCATCGCTCTCGTCAGCTTTTCCACAAGCATCGTTTTTCCTGCTCCCACGGGTCCGCCGACACCGATACGTACTGGTTCTTTCATCTTCACGCTTTCGTCTCACATAGAGCGAAAGCTTCCCCCCTTTTGTAAGATATCAAAACGTATTCATCATATTTTTCATTCATGGTCCAGCTGCACGAGCTACACCCTACGGTCATTTCGCCCCTTCCGTCGAAGCCAAAAAGTAGCTTCTCTGTCAGAAGCTCCAATGCCCTATGGGTGTGAACGAGCTCGCTCCGCTCTTCTTGCTAACTCATAAATAACCGTACATGTAATTGTTCATGGCGCATTTGGGCGATTTCCAACCCTGGCAATGACCTTCCTAAATCCTCTGGACTTAACATGTTAATCAATGGAACTAACTCTTTTAAAATCGTTTGACTATGCAAAAGGAGTTTCTGTCCATCTGTTTGCCCGAGCGGGACGCCCCGAACGGCGTTTTGAATGAGCGAAGATACGGCAGCATACAAGCAAGCACTTATTGCTCCTTCAAGACTAATGTTCAATTCATGGCACACAAGAGCGAAAACAACAGCGGGGTGCCCGAAGCATGTTTTTTCGCGAATTCTTTGCTGATACGCTTCCAATACAGGAAAAGCATATAAAACGGTGCACAACTTCGTCATTTGCTCTCCGATTCGCTTCGTTCCTTCTCTTGTCTCACGGGCTAAACTTAGCGCAAACAGCTCCTCATCCAACTCCCAAATACAGTCTAACCGTCCCTCCCCTAAATATTCGTATGCCAGCTTGCAGCCAAGTCCATCTGTATACACAAGCTGCTCCTTCATATATGTCTCAACGGTCATTCGGAAGGATGCGGCATCTGTTACAACACCTTCTTGAATGTATGTCTCCATCCCAAACGAATGAGAAAAAGCACCGGATGGAAAGTTGGAATCGCAAAGCTGCAGCAAAGGCAGCAGTGAATCAATCATGACTGTGACCGATATGGCGGAACGCCTGCTTGACCTTCCGCTCCTCCCTTCTGTACGGAATCTCGAGCTGTTTCAATAAGTCCTCTACTAAATAATCATATTGCACAAGCATTTCATCCCCCTCAAACTGAGCCGGCAGGTGACGATTTCCCAATTGATGGGCGATTTCTCCCATTTGCTGAATCGAGGTTGGACAAATGGTTAAAATGTCATCTGCCAACACTTGAATGACGATCATATTGCGCTCATCCATGTATAAAATATCGCCATCCACCAAGTCTTTGTTTTCTTTCAAACGGATGCCGATTTCCTTTCCATGGTCTGTCACGACCCGTTGGATGCGTTTCACTAACGCATCGCTTTCCACATAGACACGCTCAACGTGAGGCGCTTTTTTTTCGATTGTCGCGATATTTCCAAGTATGTTTTCAATAATCATTCTTTTTCACCTCAAAATAAAAAATATCGTTGTGCCATCGGCAGTACTTCTGCCGGTTCACACGTAATCAATTCGCCATCGACTTTTACTTCATATGTCTGAGGATCAACCTCAATAACAGGGGTTTCTCCGTTCAATATCATATCCTGCTTCTTTAAATTTCGGATATTGGACACCGGCTTCACCGTTTTCTTCAAACCAAGTTTTTCGTGGACCCCTTTTTCAAATGCCGCTTTCGATAAAAAGGTCATCGACGTTTTCAAAACGGCTTTTCCAAAGCTTCCGAACATCGGTCGATATAATACCGGCTGAGGCGTAGGAATGGAAGCATTCGGATCTCCCATTAGGCTGTGGGCAATCATACCGCCTTTTAAGACCAGGTCCGGCTTCACTCCGAAAAATGCCGGATCCCACACGACTAAGTCTGCCAATTTTCCTGTTTCAATCGATCCGACATATTCAGAAATCCCATGAGTAAGGGCCGGGTTGATCGTGTATTTGGCGATGTACCGCTTCACGCGGAAGTTATCGCCGACTCCTTTGTCTTCACCGAGCTTTCCTCGCTGCTTTTTCATTTTGTCTGCCGTTTGCCATGTTCTTGATATCACTTCCCCAATGCGTCCCATCGCTTGCGAATCGGAACTAATCATGCTGAACACGCCAAGGTCATGCAAAATATCTTCTGCGGCAATCGTTTCTTTGCGAATACGTGAATCGGCGAACGCGATGTCTTCAGGCACAGACGGGTCCAAGTGATGGCACACCATTAACATATCAAGATGTTCCTCGAGCGTATTCACGGTATACGGACGGGTTGGATTCGTCGATGATGGCAATATGTTCGGAAAGCTTGCGGCCTTAATAATATCCGGCGCGTGACCTCCTCCGGCGCCTTCTGTATGATACGTATGGATAACACGGCCATTAATCGCATTGATGGTATCTTCCACAAAACCGCCTTCATTTAATGTGTCTGTATGTATCGCAATTTGTATATCATATTCATCCGCCACAGTCAGACTCGTATCGATCGCTGCAGCGGTCGTACCCCAATCTTCATGCAGCTTTAAGCCGATTGCCCCAGCTTCAATTTGCTCAATGAGCGGTTCTTTTGCGGATGCATTTCCTTTGCCTAAAAATCCGAGGTTCATCGGAAACTGTTCAGCCGCCTCCAACATACGATGAATGTTCCATTCTCCCGGCGTGCATGTAGTGGCATTCGTACCTGTTGCAGGCCCGGTGCCTCCGCCAATCATTGTTGTTACTCCAGATGAAAGGGCTGTTTCGATTTGCTGTGGACAAATGAAATGAATATGGGCATCGATTCCTCCCGCTGTCACGATCATTCCTTCTGCCGCGATAATTTCAGTGGCGGCACCGATCACCATGTTTACACCATCCATCAACAGCTGATTTCCCGCTTTTCCAATGGCTGCAATAAGTCCATCCTTCACTCCGATGTCAGCTTTATAAATACCGGCATGGTCAACAATGATGGCATTTGTTAAAATGAGATCCATTGATTCATCCCTTGTCGCAAGGGGATGCTGACCCATCCCGTCACGAATGACCTTTCCTCCCCCAAACTTCACTTCGTCGCCATAAACCGTAAAGTCTTTTTCAATTTCAATGAAAAGCTCCGTATCTGCTAAGCGGACCGCATCCCCCGTGGTCGGACCAAACATATCCGCATACTGTTTTCGGGACATATGAAAACCCATTTCATCCCTCCTTATCTACTAAACTATTTTTCTTCTTTAAATAACTTACGAACACACTTTCATTATGTCTTCTAAAATTTTACAATCCATTCACTTTTATCCTTTTCTAGCAAGATGACTAACCAACAAAGTTATAATAACTAACATAAAATGTTATAAAATATAACATAATATAGATTATAAACAATTTTCTGTAAATTTCAATGTGGAAAAAGGATTTTTTTACTATTTAATCTCCATAAAGGTTTAGTTATTACCCATTTTTTAATAAGGCACAAAAAAAGACAAACACCGGAAAGTTCTCACCAGCATTCGTCTTTTTGGTTTGATACTTATAAATCCATAAAGCAGTTATTTGTTAACGTTTATATTTCGGATTTGAACAAAACTCATTTCGCGGATTTCTTATCCATTGATGAATAGTTAACAATTAAATTTGCCCGCTTACGATTTGTGGCAATCACGTAAATGGCCGCAAATGCAATGACTGCTGTAATCAGTGAACCAAGATTAAAGAACCCTTTTTGCGAATGCCATACAATGGAGTATCCGATTGATCCTGCCAATAGAGCATAGTATACGAATGGGAACAAGGTTTTCCGGATGACCGTTCCTTCTTTCCCCACCAGCCCCACGACTGCTGAAGCCGCTACAACGTTATGCACACAAATCATGTTTCCCGCTGCTCCGCCTACGGCCTGAAGAGCAACGATCCATGTAGGGTCCACCCCAATTTGAGAGCCAACATCGTACTGGAATAAGGAGAACATCATATTGCTGACCGTGTTACTTCCTGCGATAAAGGCACCGAGTCCTCCGATGAATGTTGAAAATAGCGGCCAATATTCACCAGCTAACGCTGCAGCCCCGTTCGCTAATTCAATCGGCATTTTATCAAATCCTGCCGCTCCTCCGCCCGTGTTGGCGAATACTTGCACCATCGGAACAGTAAAAATAAGGGCCGTTGATGCCGCCACTGTCGTTTTTCCGGATTGGGCCCACGCACGTTTGTATGCGCTTCCATTCATTCCGTGAATAAAGAATGTAATAAGCGATACTAAAATAAAGATCGTGCCTGGCAGGTACAACGGCTGGAAGCTCGCACTAATTTCCGATCCGAAAATATTGGGAATGGATACAGTCCACGCTTTCATCCACCCACTTATCGGAAGCACACTTAATCTTGTTAGCACAAGAAATAATCCGACTAAAATATAAGGTGTCCAAGCACGAACCATGCTCATGTTTCCATTCTTATGAGAAATCTCTTTGATTTCCAGGTTACCGCTCCACTCCGGGTCCCATTTTGATTTTTCTTCAAAATCCCACACTTCTTCTTTAGACGGCATAAGGAAACCTTTTTTAGCCGCGCTCACAACGATAGCTAAACCAATTAATCCTCCGATCATGGATGGAAATTCAGGGCCGAGCACATTCGCAACGATGACATATGGAATCGTCATGGCAAATGCTGCGAACAAAGCAAATTTCCAGACCTTAATTCCTTCGGAGAATGATTTATTTTTACCGAAAAATCTCGTCATTAATGCTACAACAAAAAGAGGAATGAGAGTTCCTGAAATCATATGCAGAATGGCCACTTTCCCCCCGATTAACGTAACCAATGACAGAAAATCATTCGTAATGCTCGGGTCAGCTGATAACCCGGTTTGCACTCCCACAAGCATTGGTGTTCCAACCGCACCAAAAGAAACGGGTGTACTTTGAATAACCATGCCAGCAATTACCGCTGCCATTGCCGGGAAGCCTAATCCAACGAGCAAGGGTACAGCTACCGCTGCTGGTGTCCCAAACCCTGAAGCCCCTTCAATGAATGATCCGAATAACCAGGCGATAATAATGACTTGAATGCGACGGTCCGCTGAAATATCCGTGAACCCCTGGCGTATCGTTTTAATCCCGCCGCTTTCTTGCAGTGTATTTAACAGCAAGATGGCTCCAAAAATGATGTATAACAGTGTCCCCGCTACAACAAGGCCATTGACTGACGCGGCGGCAACGTTCGCTCCAGGCACCTTCCATACAAATAACGCAAGGATGACCGCTACTACATACGAAATGGGCATCGCTTTACTTGCGGGCCACCTGAGACCGACCAGAAAGATTCCAACAGCGATAATCGGAAGAAGAGATAAGAAAGCTAACATTCCAGTACTCATAAGACATTTCCCCCTTTTGTTTTGTAATACCAAACAACGTTTAGGTTTTGTTGCGAATAAAGGAATATTGTTATATAACTATTCTAAAATTGTTATATAACAAGAGCTCGACCTACATCCTATTATACATTTTATTCCCTATATTTCAATATTCTTCCAAAAAATTTAAAATAATCAGTCAATTTGTTGTCGCAAAAAAAATTGCCCGATATATCTTTTCCAAAGACATCGAGCAAATTTCCATCATGCTGTTCTTCTTGAAATACACAGATGGGCAAATGAAGACGCTACAACAGGACATTTCGTGTTTAGCCTTCGTTCCTCTTTGCCCTCTAACTTCGGCTCGTTCTGCTTTTCGTGTATCCAAGCCTTGCCGAAATTTGCCCGCCGATATATTTCATCCGGGATTGAAGGTGGTCGAGGCGCTCATCCTTCATTCGAATCGTTGGACCTGAAATGCTGACTGCGGCCGCAACTTTTCCTTGATGATCAAAAATCGGGACGGCAATACATATTATCCCGTATTCGTTTTCTTCTAAGTCAAGTGCGTATCCCTTTTGTTTCACTTGAATTAATTCTGCAAGAAAATTATCTTTATTCGTAATGGTTTTATCTGTATGCATCGGCATTCCTTTTCGCTCTAGAATGTCCAGAACCACACTGGACGGTAAATGGGCAAGAATGGCTTTTCCAACCGATGTACAATGCATGGGCGCCCTTTTTCCGACTTTAGAATGCATTCGAAGCGTTTCGTTTCCTTCTAATTTTTCGATATAGACTACTTCACCTTGATCATAGACAACAAGGTGAATCACTTCATTTGTTTCGTTTTCCAGTTCCTGCAAATATGGTTTCGCCTCTGTCCGTAAATCGATGGACTCCAGCAGCTTGGAACTGACTTCTAAAAATTTATACCCAAGCTTGTACCGGCCCGTTTCCCGATCCTGCTCGATATAGCCGTACTGGGCCATTGTTGACAAGATGCGATAAACGGAGCTTTTATTAATATCCATTTGGTTAGCAATCTCCGTAACACCTAATCCATCCCTTTTTGAACTGACCAGCGTAATAATATCCAATGCCCGGCTTACGGACTTTACCATATTCTCTCTTTCCAAAATCCCTCACCTCTGGTGCAAAACGTCATCGTTTTCATTCTAGTATATATGTTCCCGGGTATCCGATTTCATCATTGCAGCACGGCAGCATGTGTCCTTGCCGCTGCAAACGTATTCCGAAGCACACCTATTTCTTCAATCCTGCATTCAATGACATCTCCCTCATCAACCAATTCCGCTCCAACAGGACTTCCTGTCAGAATGACATCACCAGGTTTCAATGTCATCACATTCGTTAAATAGGAAATCATTTTTTGAATCGAAATAATCATTAATTCTGTCGCGCTGTTTTGTTTTTCGATCCCATTAAGGCTTGCCTCTACCTTCACGTTGAAAGGATCGAGCTCCGTTTCGATCACAGGGCCTAACGGCGTAAAGGTGTCAAATGACTTTCCAATCGTCCAGTGACCATCTTGATGAAAAAATTGAGGGGCTGTCACGTCATTTCCAATCGTATAGCCGAAAACGTAATCAAGCACTTCTGATTCTGGAACATTTTTCGCTTCTTTCCCAATGACAACGGCCAATTCAGACTCGAATTTCACTTGTTCAATGCCATTTGGAATGACAATGGTTTCTCCGTGCCCGATAACCGATGACGTCGGCTTGAAGAAAAAGACTGGAATTTCCGGCATTTCCTCAGGCAATTCCTCCACCTTTGATACATAGTTTGCACCAATCCCAATGATTTGGTTCGGTTCCAATGGAGGAAGAAATGTCACTTCACTTTCGGAAAACATTTTGCCTGTATACTCCCACTCCTCAAATATATTTCCCTTAATTTCTCTGATTTCACTGCCTGTTATTACACCTGTATACGTTTCAGCATTCACTTTAAACCTAGTAAACTTCACCTTAGCACCCTCCTGATCCACCTTTTTCTAATTCTATAAAGACATCCTGATTTTACCCTCAAAGGTTCACCTAAGCGGATGGCGCCAACCCCGAAAGGGGGGTGCCATCCGCTTAGGTGTAGAAAGTTCGGCATGGCCGTCTTTGGCCATGCCGAACTTTCTACATCGATAATAGTTACTGTTTGACTGCGAACTTCGCTTTCGCTTCAATGCGGCGGCGATGTAAAATCGGCTCCGTATAGCCGTTTGGCTGCTCATAACCTTTAAAAACGAGATCGCATGCCGCTTGGAAGGCAATGGAGTCCTCATAGTTTTTTGACATCGGGCGATATTGTGGATCTCCCGCGTTTTGCTCATCGACGACTTTCGCCATGCGCTGTAACGTCTCTAATACTTGTTCTTTCGTACAAATTCCGTGGTGAAGCCAATTCGCCATATGCTGGCTCGAGATGCGCAGTGTAGCTCGGTCTTCCATTAGTCCGACATTGTTAATATCCGGCACTTTCGAGCAGCCCACTCCCTGCTCAACCCAGCGGACAACATAGCCTAATATACCTTGGGCGTTGTTATCTAACTCTTGCTGAATTTCTTCCGGACCCCATTGTGGATTTTGAGCCACTGGGAATTCTAAAATATCATCTTGGAAATCTTTTGAGTCTTTCATCATTTCATTTTGTACCTTTGTTACATCAATTTGATGATAATGAAGAGCGTGTAATACAGCGGCAGTCGGCGAAGGCACCCACGCCGTATTGGCACCTGTTTTTAGCTGACCGACTTTTTGCTTCAGCATTTCTGCCATCATGTCCGGCATCGCCCACATCCCTTTTCCGATTTGGGCACGGCCCTGAAAGCCGGCGGAAAGACCTGATCTTACGTTCGATTGTTCATAGCCTTGAAGCCATTTGGAGGATTTGATATCATTTTTTCGAATCATCGGTCCGGCTTCCATTGATGTATGCATTTCGTCGCCTGTTCGGTCAAGGAATCCCGTATTGATGAAGACGACCCGATCTTTCACCTGGCGAATGCAAGCTTTTAAATTCAATGTCGTGCGGCGCTCCTCGTCCATCACCCCGATTTTAAGAGTATTTCGTCTGAGGCCGAGCATGTCTTCTACTCGATCGAAGAGCTGATTGGCAAAAGCAACTTCTTCTGAGCCGTGCATTTTCGGCTTTACAATGTAAATTGACCCTTTGGATGTATTTTGATAAGAACCGTTTCCTAACAGAGTGTGCTTGGCTATTAAACTCGTAATTACACTATCCAAAATCCCTTCAGGAACTTCCTGTCCGTTTTGATCCAATACCGCACTATTTGTCATCAGATGCCCCACATTGCGGACAAACATAAGCGACCTTCCTGACAACACCAACTCCTCACCCGTTGGAGACGTATACACGCGGTCAGGGTTAAGCGTCCGTGTCATGGATTTATTACCTTTTGTAAAAGCAGCGGATAAATCTCCTTTCATTAAACCGAGCCAGTTGCGATACACGAGCACTTTATCTTCAGCATCGACGGCGGCGACGGAATCCTCGCAATCCATGATTGTTGTGAGGGCGGCTTCCATGAGAATGTCTTTTACGCCGGCATCATCTGTTTTGCCAATTGGATGAGTACGGTCAATCTGGATTTCAAAATGCAACCCGTTATTTTTTAACAGGACCGCTGATGGATTTTCAGCTTCTCCCTGATAACCCGCCAGCTTTGACTCCTCTTTCAATCCAGCCGTTTTACCGTTGCTGAGGGATACCGATAATTTCCCGTCAATAATCGTATACTGAACGGCGTTTTGGTGGGAGGATTCCGTTAATGGAGCCGCTTGATCCAAAAAGTCCTTCGCAAAGGAGATCACTTTTTCGCCGCGAACCGGGTTATATGCACCAAGGCGTTCCGCTCCATCTTCTTCACTGATGGCGTCCGTTCCGTAAAGGGCATCATAAAGGCTTCCCCATCGGGCGTTGGCCGCATTGATGGCATAGCGGGCATTGTTGACGGGAACGACCAACTGCGGTCCGGCCTGAACCGCGATTTCATCGTCCACCCCGTCAGTCGTAATCTGGAAATCTTCTACTTCCGGCTCTAAATAGCCAATCTCCTGTAAAAATGCCTTGTATGTTTCAAAGTCGAAGTTTTCATTATGTTCTCTGTGCCATTCATTGATTCTGTTTTGAAATTCATCCCGTTTGGCCAATAACGCCTTATTTTGCGGCACAAGGTCTTGTATGAGCGTTTCGAAATCAGACCAGAACTTTTCTTGGTTTACTCCACTGCCGGGGATCGCTTCTGAATTGATGAATTCATAAAGTTCTGAAGCTACTTGAAGGTTACCTGTTTTTACATAATCTTTCATTTTGTAATTCCTCCTTAAAATGAACATTCTTTCAAAACAGCGCTTTCAAAACAAAGAACAGATGGTGCAGCACTTTCTTACGTACAGTTGTTTGTTATTGCGCAACGATGTTTCATAATTGATCTAAAAAAATGATATCATGGTAAGTAATGAATTTCAATAAATTTCAAAATATTTGTAAATTTACCGCTTCATTTTACTAGTGGCGCTGCTGTTTCTTTCCTTTCTTTTTTAATTTCTACACAACGCCCTGGAGTGGGGAATAGTTTCCCTGCATTCAATAAATTTTTGGGGTTAAATACTTCACGAATATCCGTCTGGGCAATAATTTCTTCATCATTGAACACGAAGCGCATTTCTTCTCTTTTTTCGATGCCAACCCCGTGCTCGCCGGTAATCGAGCCGCCTACATCCGCACACGCTTGAAGACAGGCGCTTCCCGCTTCCAGCGCTTTTTCCGTTTCACCCGGTTTTCTCGCATCAAACAAAACAAGCGGGTGAAGATTGCCGTCTCCGGCATGGAAAATGTTCGCAATTCGCAAGCCGGACTCTTCACTAATTTGGTTAATTCGCTCCAACACTTCCGGGAGTTTACTTCTTGGAATGACGCCGTCTTGCACTAAATAATCGGGCGAGATGGCCCCCATTGCGCCAAATCCCGTTTTGCGGTTCGCCCACCATCTTCCCCTTTCTTGTTCATCCCGAGCGACTTTCACTTCACGGACATTTCTATTTTGGCAAACGTCGAGAATTTGTTCGATTTGCTCATCGATTCCAGCGGCAATTCCATCTACCTCAATCAGCAGGACCGCTTCGATATCCTGTGGATGCCCCACTGGAAAAGCCGCTGCCTCCACCCCTTCAATCGCAGTTTTATCCATCATTTCAAGGGCAGCCGGAACAATGCCTGCCGAAATGATATCTGACACGGCCTGACTTCCATCTGATACCTTATCGAAATAAGCGAGCACCGTCTGTTTCGCTTCCGGATTTTTTAAAATGCGGACCGTTATTTTCGTAACAATAGCCAATGTGCCCTCCGACCCTGTCAACAGACCGAGCAAATCGTAACCGGGCGCATCCGGAATCCCGTTTTTCCCTATTTCCATAATTTCTCCATTCGGCAAGACCACTTCAAGACCAAGAATATGATTGGTCGTGACCCCATATTTCAGACAATGCGCTCCTCCTGCATTTTCGGCGACATTCCCCCCAATTGTACAGCAATACTGGCTTGAAGGATCGGGGGCATAATAATACCCTTTATCGGAAATAGAGTTCGTCAGCTTCAAGTTCACAAATCCGGGTTCGACTACAGCCCGACGATTCTCCAGGTCTACGCTTAATAGACGTTTCATTCGAACTAAACTGATGATAACCTCACCATTTAACGGAATCGCGCCGCCGCTTAAACCCGTTCCCGCTCCGCGGGCAAGGAACGGCAATTCATTATCTGAACAGTATTTGACAAGCTTCGCTACTTCTTCCGTATCTTTCGGGAACACGACCGCTTTCGGCAAGTGTTGATGAATCGTAAAGCCGTCACAGTCATACGCCACCAAATCTTCCTTATGGTACAGAATGGAACGGGGGCCGCTCACAAGCCTCGCCAAATTTTGAATATGCGGATCGTTCGTTTTGAGCCCTTTTATCACCATTACTCTTCCTCCTTTAAGCGATCCTCTTTTTGATATGCCCAGTCGAGCAGCTGAATCGTATGGACGATTTTTTGATTTCGGCCGTACTTTTGAACGCCCATTGCCATTTGAAGCATGCAGCCGGGATTCCCCATTGAAATCATTTCCACATCTTCAGGAACATTCTCCATTTTGCTTTCAAGTACCGCTCCCGCCATTTCCGGGTTCGTGATATTATATATGCCCGCGCTTCCGCAGCAACGATCCGAATTCGGCATATGGACCATCTCCACGCCTGGAATATCAAGCAGAATGTCACGCGGCTCCTGGCGCACACCTTGACCATGCGCCAAGTGACAAGCATCATGGTACGTAATTCTCGTATTCATTTCGGCTTTCGGCTTTTCATAGCCGGTATCATGAAGATATTTTGAAATGTCCTCTACCTTAGCGGAAAACTGTTTCGCCTTCTCATGCCATTCCGGTTCTTCCCGGAACAATTCCGCATATTCCTTCAGCATACAACCGCATCCGGCCGCGTTCACAATTATTTTTTCCGCATCTTGGAACGCTTCGATGTTTTGCTTGGCAAGCTTCCTTCCCGTTTCACGGTCACCGGCATGAACATGCAAGGCCCCGCAGCACGTTTGATTATTGGGGATGACAACATCGTTTCCGTTACGCGTCAACACATTAATCGTCGCTTGATTAATATCACTGAACATGACATCCATGACACAGCCCGTTAAAAATGCCACTTCATGCTTCGTTTCTTCCTTTGCTTTAATGATGGTTTCGTGTTGATATTTTTTCCGTACCGGCTCTTTCACTTCCGGCATGATCGCTTCCATCTCCACTAAGTGCTGCGGCATGATATTAATCAATCCCGATTTCCGAACTACCTTTTGCATACCGCTCTTTTGATACATTTTCAATAAACTTCCGACGGAATTCAGCCGCTCTTGATGTGGAAACAATCCTTGCAGGAAGAATTTACTGACCATTCCTTTCCATCCTGTTAACGGCATCGCCTGGCGAACTTGGCCGCGCGCCTCTTCAATTAACCCGCCCACATCGACATCGGCTGGACATGCCGTCGTACATGCACGGCAGTCGAGACACGTAAAGACCGGATCCATAAACTGCTCGTTCACGTGAAGCTTGCCTTCCGCCACCGATTTAATGAGATAGACCCGCCCGCGGGGAGAATGCTGCTCCTGTCCTGTCAGTTCATACGTCGGACATGATTCCAGGCACATGCCGCAATGAACGCAATCGGCCCATTTTGTTTCATCGGGCGCATCACTCCAAAGATAATTGCTCAAGCTAGTCGCTGTACATGCCGGATCTTGCTTCAAATCGCTTTCTCTTACAATCACGATCAGATCCCTCCCACGAATCGTTTATGATTCAACACATTGTTCGGGTCCACCTTTTCTTTAATCCCTTTCAATAGGAAGAGAGACGATGGAGTTTCACCCCACACATTGATTTTTTGACGGAGCGCCAGAGGCAAATGTTTCACAATGACGTAGCCGCCGAGTCGTGTAACAAAAGCCCTTATTTGAACGATAGCCGATAGGATATCATCACTCGCTCCTTTTAAATGGACCTGGCATAATCCATGCCCTAATCCTCCATGCGCTTGTGCCGCTATATTATGGGTATCTTGTAAGAGCTCGATTTCTTTCATGACATGAAGAACGTCCAAATTCACAACACCGATTTTTAAAGATGCCTCCGTTTCTTGACTGATTTTACTTGCCGTACCATTCGGAGAGATTTTATAAAACTCATTCCAAAAGACTTGCGCTTCTTGCCTCGAAAGGATGGTCATCGTTGTATTGGCAGGCTGGATTCTTTTCACCAATTCCTCTTGATAATGGACAGAACTTTCGACATCCTCAAAACTGATCGCCAATGCGGCACTCTTTTGACCTATGAGTCTTTCAACGAGCGAGGGACTCAGAAGCTCCAGCGAAACCGGCTCCATTGCCGAGTCTAACAAGGTGACGGCAAATGATCGAACCTCCTCTGTGTTTCCTTCAGGGAAGGATAAGAGAACGAGACTTTCATATTTTGGCAGCGGACGAAGCTTCACCGTTATTTCCGATATGACCCCGAGAGTTCCCATGGAACCGATAAACAGCTTGTTCATATCATAGCCAGCCACATTTTTAACGACTTTCCCGCCAGCCCGAATAATGGTGCCGTCCGGGTACACCATTCTCAACCCGATGACCACGTCACGGGCAGACCCATACCCAAGGCGTTTTGGCCCGCTTTCATTCGCCGCAATGACCCCGCCGATTGTCGTCTCTTCCGGCCAGGAAGGATCGAGAGAGAGCTTTTGGTTATGGGAGGCTAAATACTCCTGCAATTCGCGAAACGGAGTACCCGCTTTCACCGTTAAAGTCATGTCCCCGACCGTATGTTCCACAATCCCTTTATAGTTTGACAGCGATAGTAAAATATCGGCCTGTTCCGTCATGCCGCCAAATCCTCGCTTCGTGCCGCCGCCTTCAATTGATATTCGTTTCCCATTTCCGTTTGCATAAGTTAAGATAGCGGCGATTTCTTCTTCTGTTGTTGGATATACGATGACTCGGCCGCCGTCTCCAAGCGGATGACTCTCTTCCTCTTTCATGTCTGCTTCAGGTAAAACAGCCTTTAACTCTATTAACAGCTCTGCTATGGCCAAACAAATCCCTCCGAACGTTTCGTAATAGCAAACATCGTTTCTGGAATTTTGCAAAAAATAGGCATTTATCAATCTCTTGATACCACTTTTACCTTACGCCCTTGATGATTGCCCCAAAATACTAACCTGCAACATTTCTTCTACATAGTTTAAGTGTTCGATCATCGCCTGATTTGCTTTTTGGGGATTTCCTGTTTTGATGGATTCATAGATTTGGTTGTGCTGTTTGATAATCGTTTTTACTGTGTTTTCATTTTGTTGAATGTATTGATGAAAATTCATCATCGCTTTTTTCGTCGCGGTCGAAATAAACTGCATCAACTGAATCATGATTTGGTTGCCGCCCGCTTTTACAATGGCCATATGAAATTGATAATCTGCTTCCCATCCGTCAACAGATTGACTAGAAACGTTTTCTTTTATAAGCAGCAAATCCTCATCTGATCGATTTAAAGCCGCCATCTCGACGATACCCGTCTCTAATATTTTCCTTACTTGAAACAGTTCACTAATATCTTTTGAGTTTGGAAGCAATAGATGATGTGGAAACCATTTCGTAGAATCAAATTCACAAACGAAGGTCCCTTCTCCCTGCTTGACCTTTACCATCCCTTTTCCCTTTAATGTCGTGATAGCATCACGGACGGCAGAGCGCCCAACATCAAATAACTCACAAAGCTCCCGAACGGAAGGAAGCTTTTCACCCGCTTTGAACATTTCGGTTTCAATCAGCTTTTCGATTTGCTCGGCAACGGAATCGGATACCTTCTTCGGCGATATTTTCTCTACATTCACACCTTCACCACTTTCCTTTTCAGACATCACATATCTGATATGTTATATGTTTACCATTATTAAAACATTTTTGGTAATTTTTTTCAATTAATTTTTAGAAAATTATAAATTTAATTATTTCTTGTCAATATATTTCTTTTTCTCCCACAAAAGGCACCAGCCCTCTCACTCATTCCACATTTTGTTTAATCGGTCTTCTCCAGGCAATAACGGATAAGAATGAATTATTCACATCTTCAAATGCCCTGAATAAGATGCCATGTAATAGAATTTCATGAGTAACTATCGAAATATATGGAAAATGATTTTCACAAAGAAGAGAGATTAGAAAAGCTTACAACTTGTCATGTATGTAAACCTGTTTTTTGTAGTAGGATGGCACTTACCGTATCGTATAGGGGAGGAAAAGATTAATATGAAAAAGAAAATTGAATTAGCTCTGCAAAAAGATCAAAAGAACGCACCGCGCCTTAGTACAAGAATTCATTATCCTTACTCAAACGCGAACATTGATGAATTGATTCAGGAACAGCTAAGCGAATTGCTCATTCATAAGGAGGAAGCCGCTAATCAAAAAGGAGAGTTGGAAAATAAATTAAGAGAAATACAAAAGGAATACGCTCGCATGGAGCTTAAACATCAAGAAAAATTTGAGATTATCCAGGAGGGATTAGAGCAAACACATGCCTCGATGCACACGGTTAATCAACAATCAGAAGCCAATTATGAAAGCATCAAAAGTCTTCAAGAAAAACTGGACGGCATGATAAGTGAACTGAACGAAACGAAACATCAATTCACGCTCTCAAAAAATAACTTACAATCCTGCCTTAAAATCTTTCATGATGCAAACATAAGAATGGATGAAATTGAAAAAAACCTTTCCAAAGTGACGGATTATTTCAATGAACAAAAGAAAGAACAAAGGAAAGAAAAAAAGAAGGAATTATCCATACGTAAAACGAACAAAGAAGCTGAACGGAAAGATAAAGAAGTTTAGTAACACTAGATTTCCATCTGCGAAATGGATATAACACGACAGACTATAAAATGCTAAACAATGGATGAAAACTGATAAAATGAAAATGGGGTATGGCTCCGTTATTCAAACGTTGCCATGCCCTTTCTCATTGTTTTTACTTCCCTATTCAGGCAGTTCTTCCCCATAACAAAAATCCTCCTCCAAACTTGCAATACAAAAGGTGAACCTTCAATCAGGCTCACCTTGAATAAATAATATTTAGCTTTTTTATGTGAAGTCCCTATCCTCCGAATGCATCGAGAATATCTTCCACTTCTCTTAAATCCACCGGCTGCGATTTCATGTCACGGTTTTTAGATAGAATGGGTTGTGGAGAGAAGTTCCTTGGCACATATCCTCGTTCTATCATCTTTTTAATTTCTGACAGTTCCTGCAGAATTTCCTCATTCATCCCTTTTTCTGCTTTCGGCTTTAAATACTGATTGAGGGCCGAGAAAATAAAATCGACAAGTGTGCCGTTATTCGTATGATATTCGATTTGCTCCTCGACTTTTGGTGATACTGGACGGGACGCACCCGTTTTCACATCAATGAACTCGTCAGGAACAGTTAGAGCGATTTTATTGATATAATCGGTGTAGGTTTTTGACATAGCCCATCACCCTCTAGTAGAAACTAAATCGGACACAATCCCGTGCTGCTTCTTCATTTGGTTCATTTTCGCCAAAATCATGAGCCCTAGAACGTTTAGTTTTTCCAAATTTTCAGGGAACATCAATTCGATCGGACGACCTCTTTCCGTCCATTTCACGGCTGCTTCCTGAATTTGTCTTTGTGCAAGTTTAGCCGCTCCTCCAACCGCAATGTATCGAGCTGCACCTTTAATTTCATTTGAACCGCTTCGTACCCGGTCGAAGTGCTCAAGGTATTTCATCGCCATCGATCTTAACTGGGGAATGACATATTTACTGATATCTTTTTTGACACCAGCAAACGGTTCGACGTACCATTCAGACGGACCCGCAGCCAATTTTTCCTCCAGCTCCGAACGAGAATCGAATTTATACAGTTCATTTTTACTAACTTTTTGAATGATATGATCAAGAAATTGGTTGATTCCGAATGGTTCACCCTCTACGGACGCCACAGGCTTATTGTTTTTAATGCCTACGAAATCAACGGAGTCTCCACCCAAATCACCAATGATTACACCTTTAGCGGAATCTTTCACCAGGGAATCATCTTTAATCCCAAGCGTATCCTGGTCACGCGTTAATCCTAAATAGGCGCATGCTCCTTCCGCCCCGACAATCACATCATTGATTTTGAGCTTGACGACCACTTCTTTCGGTTCGGGGATACCGGGTACTTTATGCAAAATAACGGTATGTGTTCCGATTAAACGCTGCTTGAATAGTTCTTTTTTCTCCTTATATTGTGTCGTCGGCAGCGAAACCGCCAATTGATCTAACTCATAACAAAGTTCGGCGTCTTGAGGATTGAACGAGACCGCGTGATAGGCTGCAATACCAAAAAGAAGAATATAGGTGCGATCCTCATCCACTTTTTGATTATTAAAAGAAGTTAAGCTTACATTCCTTTGCCTTGCGGCCGCCTTCCCCACGTAATAAATCTCCCGCTTATCAACGATTGCCTGACTTTTGACCTCGACAATTAAATTTTCTTCAAGGACTACATCTTCTTCATCATATGGTTTTTCATAATACTGATCATCAAATAATGCAAGGGCATTGGGCATTTGATATTCACTTATAACGCCATTGTCAGAAGCCAGCACTTTATACCAGCTGTTCCCTATATCAACGGCAAGAAAATTACATCTTTCCATCTTACCCACCTCCTGTTGAATCTTATGCATCTCGGTATTTAACTGGTGCAAGTACCCAGTCATATTTAGTAAAACGACTGGTTGCCATTTCAATATTTTAACTTCATTTCATTTGGGAAAATCCGCGTTTACCTTGATTCATTCACCCATGCTAAACCGTTTTATTCGCATAGGATAAACTGTATCAGAAATTACAAGGAGGAATTTAGAAATATGAAAAGAGATAAAGATTGTATCGATCTTAACGAATCTGCTGTCGTCAGCGAGTGTGTGAATGACCCTTTCGAGGAAGGTGATATCGTCGTAACTCCACCAGGACCAAGAATTTTGAGAGTCCCTGTTACACTGGCAGAACTGACTGTCAGAACCAATCTCGTTGCCAATATTCATTTTCCAGATCCTGTTCTTGAAATCAAAGCCATTAAAAAGAGAATCAAAATTGTTCAGTGCCGTCTTTTGACTCCTGGAATTCCAGAAAGAGGTAACCCTTTCCGCCGAATGGAAATTCCATTGCATATAAGAGGATTCGTGCGTAAAAATATTCAATACGCAACTCCGTGTCCACATTCAACAGCTTCATGTGTATCTTCTGAAATACGCTCCCTTACAGTGGATGTTCCTTTCGAATGTGTAACGACAATCCGAGCACGCGATTTTCTCACACCGCCACAGCTGCCGACATTAAATACAAGCGATGAATTCGACTTCTTTAGAGCTCAAGATTTGGGCCCTGGTTTCCCTGAAAAAGATCAGCTTCTCTCAAGCGATCTTTCCCAATTCCATCAAGTAAGCACTCAATTCTACAATCAACTTCCTTACTGTGAACTATTGGCAAGCCGCATGACAGGATGGGATGAGGCTGTAGACCGTGAACCGCTGCCAGAAGGCGGTCCTTTCGAAGAAGGAACATTCTTTACTGCAGTTGAGAAAATATTCTTAGAGTTCGATATTAAAGTACTGCAAAATCAACAAGTACGTGTTAGATCTTTAGGTCCAGCTGATGTTGCTGATGTTGCTGATGATAAACACTGCTGCTGATGCAGAGGAGTTAAAACAACCTTCCAGCTTACTTAGCATGGAATAAATGGATTCGATAACGGCATTATCATAGCAATGTCCTACCAACGACATGCTATGATAATGCTTCTTTCTTTTTTAGGCTATGTGAGAGTCCAGCTTTGATTTTCGTTCCACTCATATATTTATTCCATTTTTTCGAATTTGACATTAATTTCATTTTTTCTGTTTATTCGTATTCATTTGATGTCATGAATATTTTTTTCGAATGAATGAAAGCAGATATATAAAGGATTCATTGGGTATATGCCCTAAAATTCCGCGAGTGCTTATGGGCATCCGCCCATACATAGTCATTTGTACCGCATAAGATGCATCATCTTGATTTTTAGGGGGAGCATGAAATGTCCGATTCATATAAACATAAAAAAGTAAGTCATGATGGTAACAATTCCATTCATTCTTGTGAAAACAAACCGCATTGCCCGCAAGTTTCTATTGGTAAAGTTTATACAAAGGTCCCTATTGTTTTAGCCGAACTGACTATACAAGTGAATATGGATGCCATGATCAACTTTCCAGAACCAGTATTGGAAATTAAAGACATTAAAAAACGAGTGAACTTGACTCAGTGCCGCTTGTTACTGCCGACAAACAAATTGTTCGTGAAAGGATTTGTCCGAAAAAATATTCAATATGCGAGCCCATGTAAAGAAATTGAACCTAGCACTTCCACAACGGTCTCTTCCGATTTACATTCCTTCACCGTTGATATTCCGTTTCAATGTGTGACTGAAATCAAGAAATTCTTAACCAAACCAGTTATGCCGAAAACGAATAACCGTGAGGAATTTGATTTCTTCGTTTCGAAATCATTGCCTTCCGGTTTTCCTGAAAAGGATGACCTGCAGACGAGTGATCTTTCTCAATTCCATCAGACGAGCAGCCAATTCTATAATGAACTGCCTTTTTGTGAATTGGTTTCCAGCAAAATTATCGAATGGGATGAAGCGATTGATCGAATCCCTCTTCCGGATTCCTCACCGCTTGGAGAAGGATATTTTTCAACGATCGAAGAGAAAATGGTGCTTGATTTTACGATAAAAGTTCTCCAAAATCAGCAATTACGCGTATGTTCTACAACAAATGACGATTATGATGATTATGATGATTGCTATGACGACTGCGATTGCTATGATGACGACTGTAAGTGATTGATTTGCAGAGAAAAACTTGCGGGGGGATATACTGATTTGTTTTGGTATCATCCCTTCCCTTGTTTTGCAGGACTCTTTCGTCCAATCCAGACATGAACCCAATCCTGTATCTTCCATTAAAATATAACAACATAAAAATAGTAGAAAGGAGGGAAACGGAAAGGATGCTTGATCAAAGAGCGCCTTCCATTGCGAAATGAACAATGAGAAGAAAAATGTTCAACATTCATTTGCCAAAAAGATGTCTGCCCCTTTAATTTTTTCTCCTCCAAAAGTGACGGGATACCAGCAAAAACAAATGGAAATGGAAGAAGAAATGAACAGTGACCACCCTGAAAATGAGGAAGAAACAATCCAAACAGAGGATGAAGCAACAACAGATGATGCCTCTGAAACTGAGCAGCGAAAAAAAGAGTTAATGATGAACTTAATGGAAGCAATGCGTTTACAACAACTTGCTGATTATAATCGTTGTTTTTATCAACCAAAGAACAGAAATGGATCATTCTTTTATTTTGAGACAGCCAGCGACGAAGACGATGATGCGCCAGAAGATTCCGCCATCGATTCGCCGGTAGAAAAAGAACCCGTTTTTTCTGGTGAAAAACGAAACGAACAAGCAGATGATTTCTTAGTGGAAGCCCTCCTCACACATAACTCAGAAGATGACGAATTATTCCATGACTCATCTTCAATGGAAAAAAAGGCGTTTACTTCCGGAGAATTTTATGACAACGATTTGACTGCCGGCGATTCACAGAGAGAAACGGAATTTAGTTTCGATGATGAAGATTTACTTAGAGAAGGAAAGGCTGTTTTAGAGGAGGCCATTCAAGAAGACTTTATTGAGCAAGACTCGGAAGATAACGAATCCTCCTATGATCGTTACCCACTTGATGAGGAAGAGTTCATTTCCGATGAATGTGTCGAGGAAGACCTTGCTGCTGTCGATTCACGGGAAGAAACAGAATTTGCTTTTGATGATAGCGACCCGTTTGAAGAAACGAAGGGTGTTTTAAAGGAGGCCATTCAAGAAGAAGACTTCATTGAGCAAGACCCAGAAGATGACGAGCCATTTCATGAACCTCACTTTATACAGGAAGACGAATTTATCTCCGAGGAGTCTTACGAAGACCTTTCTGCCATCACCATCGATTCGCTTGAAGAAGATGAATTCGTTTTTGATGATAAGGATCCGAATGAAGAAGCGAATGATTCTCCATCAATCGAGAGAAAAAACGGCCCTTACGAAATGGGATATCAACAAGATGAACCTAGAAAAGAAAAGCACCGCCAAGGCCTGCCAAAATCAGCATTCCTCCCTGATGGTTCCAAGAAAAATCGCCTCCCCATCGCCAAACTTCCTGTATTGCTTGCAAAAGCTGACATCGATCTCGATATTTTCGATTCCTTTGATTTGCCAGCGCCCATAGCCAACTTAACAAAAAGTGACTGGACCGCTCATTGTTTGGAAGGACGTGTTCTCCTTCCTTCAACGACCGTCTTTCTAAAAGGCGTCCTAGTGGCCGATATCGAATATGTAAGTGATATGTCAACACATTCTATGCAAACGACAAAACTCCAAATCCCATGGAAAACAACCATAAAGGTTGATTGGATTTACCCTCCCCTTATGCCAAGCAGCAGTCACGGAGAATATATGTTTCAATATTCCGGGGGCAAGGAACCAGGGTTTCATCGCGAATATCATGAACAGTTCGCCGAACAAGTTCAATTTGAGCTGCAAAGCGTCAGACACGTATGGACTGAGGAGCTAGTATCCCCAGCAGGAACGCCAAAACTTCTTATTCAAGGAAGTGCCAGCTTATCTATCAATCTTCTGCAGCCGCAGTATATAGAGCTTGACTCACGTTGAAAATGGTATGTATAGAACTCAGTCACGGAAGGCCAACATTCCCTTCTGTGACTGAATTTTCTGGAAAGGACACATCATGACATTCGGCAAAATTAAAAGGTGGCATAGCAATCTTTTCAATTGATATTATTTTTCATCTTGGTGGGTGGATTTGCTGGTCAGCCCCCAGCTTTTAACTTTTCCTTTTAGCCATTCCTTCTATTCATGCGCTTTCTAATGGCGTCCGGCATAGTTGCCTTAGCTGGTTACTCAGCATTTGTTCGGGAATCACCAGTATTTAGACTCTTCTAGTTTGCAGCAGTCTGATGGTTAATAATACTTCCATCTTCTCCGTAAGTTTGTTGAATCGTCCAAAACGGTCGAAGTCTTTCGGTAAGTCGAATTCAAAAACGTCTCCAGCAAGTAGTTTACATCTAATTGGCTCATTAAAATCCTCATTTGATTCGCCACCAAATCGGCAGCGGTCTCCCTCATGACCATTTTTGGCAATAAATCTACGTTCTTGACTACCTAAAGCATTTTTGTCGCTTGGATCGAAAGTGATAGTGTCAATAGTAGGATCTTCTACCCGCAGGTTGCAGTGAAAAGGAACATCTACGCTAAAATCACGCACAAATCCGCTGCAAGCTTCGACATATTGAATATTTTTGTGCACGACACCTGTGACAAATAACTTTATGATATCAGAGTTAAATTGAGATGGAAAGGCTTCACACTGTTTTAATGAAACATTTTTACGCATATATTTAATTTCTCGTGCCGGTGTAGGAAGGTCAACATCCGCTTCGACAAGTGCTTGCACCCTGACATCTGCCACAATGACTTCTTGCTCGATCGACCCTGCGTTTTCAACGTTATCCACAAAACAATCTGTTGCCTTTACATGTGCAAAACCACAATGAGGTGCTGGCGGGCAGCCATGATGGTCGTTACAGCCACAGCCCGTATTTTTTTTCATATATTTCACTCCTTTATATATTTAAATCAAAAGCAATCAGAAGCAAATGATTTGACTCGTTCATTTCCTTCTTTCTTTTGACTTACTATTTTATATGCTTGAACACCCTCATCGGTATAGACTATTGCCGATAGACAATCACCCTTTTTTAGTTTAGGAAAAATAAGCGGCAATGGATGTCTCCATCTATGAGCTCAACGTCCCGCAATGTGTTAACATTTTCGCAGGACCATTTCCAAACTATCAGGCTCCGCGGTGAAATAGAACTTATGGAAAGCCCTGTATCTTACTTAAAATCCATATTCGTATAAACACATTTGTTATAATAAACATGATTAGTGCGAGAAAAAAAGGCGACGATGACTCACATGATGATAGTTTGCTAGGTCGTTAAAGCAAGATGACTTGATCCAGCGTTGGATCAAGTCATTTTTTCAGGCTATCAAAAGCATCGGCAACTAGCATCCATGCTTTTGATAGATTATTTAAACAGACTTAAAACAATTTCAATCTATTAGCAGCAACCTTTATTTTATCTGCCGTATCTGCCATATCTACCATAGCCATCATATTTGTCGTGTTTGTCGTGGTCGCATTTATCAAATCTATCGCATTTATCGCATTTATCGCATTTGTCGCATTTGTCAAAGCATTTGTCATGTTTATCGTCTTTATCGCAGTTTAGAAGAACAAAATCTTTGAACATTACTACATGCTCGATCAAGTTTTGGGGTTCATCAACAGCAGTAGCGTTAAAAATAACACAGCCTTTATCACCTTCCAGGACGGTTACACGTACTTCGTATGATTCTACGGCCGATATATTGGCAAAGAATTGCTGTGTTTTACCCGGTGGAATACAAACTTCATTTGTGGGGTTTACAGTAACAGTAGTTGCACAAGCAGATAGTCCACATTGAGTCAATATCCCGTCTTCTAGCCCGGCAGATCGTTCAGGATCACCCCAGTTAAACACTTCCACTTTAACACGAGCAGGACATTTACCATAGTTCGTGACAGACACCCATAACTCTTGCGCAATTATACTTTCGTTTCTGTCTTCATTCACAATAACACCAGAAGTATAGACTTTTTTAAACATATTATCTCTCCCTTTCTATATTGAATTAGTTAGCCGCATTGACATGCACTAACTTAATATTAAGATATTCTGGAATCTAGCAGATGACTGGGGAAATATACTAGCTTAAAAAAATGTGCGCTTTCTATATAAATAGAATAAACGGATTATCGTCACTATAAGTCGATAGTTTACATGTAACACTACTCTCTGAACAGAGAAAATCCCGCTGACTAATTCACGTCAGCGGGATCGGTTCATTATCTTAGCAGCCTATTCCTGTCTATCGTTTAATTTTAATATAGGTGGACACAATAGAAAATCTCGACGACAGACTTACGGTTGTTCTTCCTTATTAAGTGACCCGTTCGTTTGATTATTTAAGCCATATACACGCCGCTCTCCCGAAAACGGAACCAGCTCGATTTCCTTTGCGTCTCCCGGCTCAAAGCGGACGGCCGTTCCCGCAGGAATGTTTAGGTGCAGGCCGAATGCTTTCGCACGCTCAAACTCGAGAGCGGCATTCACTTCAAAAAAGTGAAAATGGGAACCTATCTGAATCGGACGGTCGCCGCGGTTGGTGACCGTGATCGTCACCACCTCTTTTCCTTCATTGCAAAGAATCGGCTCTTTTTTCAGGACATACTCTCCCGGTTTCATTCTTTTAACCTTCCTTTCTAGCGAATCGGATCGTGGACGGTGACAAGCTTTGTTCCATCCGGAAATGTCGCTTCGACTTGAATGTCAGGAATCATTTCGGCGATTCCTTCCATCACATCTTCCGACGATAAAATGGTCGTGCCGTATTGCATCAATTCTGCCACACTTTTCCCGTCGCGTGCCCCTTCCATAATTTCATATGTAATAATGGCGATCGCTTCCGGATAATTGAGTTTCAGACCTCTCTTCTGGCGGCGGCGCGCCAAATCCGCCGCCACAACAATCATCAGTTTTTCTTGTTCCCGTGCTGTTAATCGCATGATACTCTTCCTTCCTACCTTTCTTTCAATCTATACAACTAAATATTTCTCGATATCATGAACATTTAAAGAGGATGTTTCCCCTTCTGCGACAATCGTTCCTCTGTCCATGACATATACATAATCCGCGCATTCCATCGCCAAATCGACGTTATGTTCGACGAGGACGATGCCTACATTTTTTTTGTTTAGCGATTTGAACAATGACATCTTGAATGAGCTGGACGATAGAAGGCTGAATTCCTTCCATTGGTTCATCCAAAAAGATCAATTCCGGTTTGCTGACAAGCACCCTGGCGATGGCGAGCTGCTGCTGCTGACCGCCGCTTAAATCACCCCCTTTACGATGAAGCATATCCTTCAAAACTGGAAACCAGGTATATACTTCCTCTGGAATGTCCCTTTTCTTCGAGCCTCGGGGAAGAGCCTCCAACCCGAGCAGCAAATTTTCCTCTACCGTCAGCGTTCCAAAGATGTCTCTTCCCTGCGGAACATATCCGATGCCCATTTTTGCCCGTTCATCCGGCCTTAACCCGGTGACATCTCCTTCATTCCATTCTACTTTTCCTTCTTTTTGCTTCAATAGCCCGACAAGCGTTTTAACGAGAGTCGTTTTCCCGACACCGTTGCGTCCTAATACAGCGACAACCTGGCCCCTTCCAACACGGCAATGAACATTTTGCAGCACAATGCTTTCGTCATAGCCCGCTGCTAAATTGGAAACCGTCAGCATGCGCGTTCACTCCTTCCTAGATATACCTCTGCCACGACCTCGTTTTGCTGGATTTCTTCCATGGAACCTTCACACAATACTTTTCCTTCATGCATGACGGTCACTTGCTTGGAAAATGTGCGGACAAAATCCATATCATGCTCGACGACAAGGACCGAACACATTTTAGAAATATCATGAATCAGTTCTCCCGTTTTCTCGCGCTCCGCTCCCGACATTCCGGCGATCGGTTCATCAAGCAGCAGCACACTCGGCTTTTGCATAAGCTGCATGCCAATTTCCAGCCATTGCTTCTGCCCGTGGGCGAGTGATCCTGCCTGTTTATGGGCCTCATCTTTCAATGCAATTTTTCCAAGAACTTCTTCCAGATCCCGCCTTGATTCCCCATTCATCTTTGCCGTTAACGAAGACCATACATTCCGCTTTTGCTTTAAAGATAATTCCAAATTTTCATACACAGTCAGCTGGGAAAAGACCGACGGCGACTGAAACTTTCTTGCAATACCCGCCCGTACGATTTCATGCTCCTGAAGCTTCATGATGTCTTGATGCTGTGAAAACACAACTTTTCCATCGGTCGCCTTCGTCTTTCCGCAAATAACATCCAAAACGGTCGTCTTTCCTGCGCCGTTAGGTCCGATCAAAAAACGAACTTCCTGTTCATGAACTTCCAAATTCACGCCCTTTAACGCTTTAAATCCATCAAAATCTACGATAACGTTATGACACGACAGTATCGGCTTCATTCGCTTTCTCCTCGCTTCCTGATTGTTTTGTCGGACATATCCTTTGCTTCAACGATTGGAACACACCAACTAAGCCATTCGGCATGAACAGCACGACGATAATGAACAGAGCCCCCAGGAAAAACTGCCAAATATCCGGGTATGTTTCACTGAAGTACGTTTTGGCGCTGTTTGTTAGCAAGGCGCCGATGACGGCCCCGATAATGGAGTTCCTTCCGCCAACCGCGGCCCATAACACCATTTCAATGGAAGGAATAATCCCCATCATTGCAGGGGAAATGATGCCGACCTGCAGAACGAAAAGTCCTCCCGCCACTCCCGCGAACGCGGCAGAAACGCAATAAATGAACACTTTATACGCCGTTGGATTATATCCTAAAAAGCGTACCCGGTTTTCTCCGTCCCGAATGGCGACCAATACACGGCCAAAACGGTTTTTCGTAAACCAGATGGATAAACCGACGACCAAAGCAAGCATAGCGACCGTGATGAAATAAAGAATTTGCTGGGTGAAAGGCGACATTAACGGGAACTGAAACACGGTCGCAAAATTCGTTAAACCGTTCGTTCCACCCGTCACTTCCTGCTTACCAATGAACAAGGTAACGAATACGACGACAACCGCCTGTGAAATAAGGGAAAAATACACACCTTTAATCCGGTTTTTAAACGTAAAATATCCTAAAAAGGCAGCAAGCAAGACCGGTATGAAAATAGTGGCAGCTAAAGCAAAGACCGGACTAGCAAACGGTTTCCACAATAACGGCAGCTCCGTGACACCGCTCCATTCCATAAAATCGGGCAGCCCGCTGGCGGAACCCTCCAGCTTCAAATACATCGCCGTGCAATAGGCACCTAGCCCAAAGAACACGCCATGCCCAAGGCTTAAAATACCGGTATATCCCCAGATAAGGCAAATCCCCACCGCCACAATGGCAAAGCAAAGGAATTTAGCGAGCAAACTCAAGCGGAACTCCTGTAAAAACAGGGGGGCACAAAGCAAAAATGCAAATAAGATATAATAGCTGATGGCTGAAGTTTTTTTCATTTTGCTCCTCCTTAATCAAGCGCTCTCGTCCGGACAGTAACAAGTCCTGACGGCTTCCACTGTAAAAAGGCGATAATCAAAGCAAACACGATCACTTTCGCCATCGTGGCACTTGTGCTGTACTCTAAAAACGTACTGATAAGACCGATACCAAGCGCACCTATAATCGTCCCCTTCAATTTTCCAACCCCTCCTAAAATCACGACCATGAACGCATCGACAATATAATTCGTTCCGATTGTCGGTCCAATTGGTCCAAGCAACGTTAACGCAGAGCCGGCAATTCCGGCAAGTCCGGAGCCTAGTGCAAAGGCAGAGGAATCAACTTTCCTCGTCGAAATACCAAGACATGAGGCCATCTGGCGGTTCAACGTAACGGCATTCATTCTGCGTCCCGCTGCCGTACGGTACAAATACACATGCAAGCACACGACGCATAATACAACGAGGGCAATAATAAACATCCGTTTATACGGAAAAATCATTCCCGCTATTTCCATCCCCCCCTCCAGCCATGACGGGGATGTAACCGCGACGTTCGGAGCGCCGAAAATCGATCTCGCCGCTTGCTGCAGCATGAGGCTCACTCCCCATGTCGCAAGCAAGCTATCAAGAGGGCGGCTGTATAAAAAGCGAATCATCGTTTTTTCCAACACCCAGCCAATCAACCCTGCCACTAAAAAGGCGAGAGGGATGGCAATCAAAAAATAGTAATCAAATAGATTCCCAGGCAAATAGGAAGCGGCTCCCTGCTGCACAACATACGTCACATACGCTCCAATCATCATAATTTCCCCGTGGGCCATGTTAATGACATTCATTAGCCCAAACGTAATCGCAAGACCAAGCGCAATCAAAAGCAAAATCGAGCCGAGGCTGACTCCATTGAAAAGCTGACCGAGTATCATCGACATCTGTTCGTCTCCTTTCTATGCAATCTTTTTTGTTAAATAACAAATAGGGGAATGATGCCCACTCCCCTATTTGTTGTTACGTACTCTTTATTGATGGCTAAGTCCTTTTGCCCAATCATACCCTTCCAAATACGGATCCGGCTTGATTGGTTCACCGGAATTCCATAATTCACTGATTTGTCCATCTGCTTGGATTTCTCCAATTCGGACCGTTTTCCACGTATGTTGATTGGCCCCTTCTACTTTAACGGTGCCGCCCGGTGCTTTCATTTCGATGCCGCCGGCCGCTTCTTTCACTTTTTCCACATCGAACGATCCGGCTTTTTCAACTGCTTCTGCCCATAAGTGAACAGCAAAATAAGCGGCTTCAATCGGGTCATCCGTCACACGGTCTTCTCCATATTTCGCTTTATACTTTTCGACGAATGCTTTGTTTTCAGGTGTGTCGGTCGTCTGGAAATAGTTCCAAACAGCAAGGTGCCCTTCTAAAATGTCGCCGCCGATGCCGCGAATTTCTTCTTCGGCAATACTAACCGACATAACCGGAATGTCTTTCGGAGTGATGCCTGCATCTTTTAATTGTTTAAAGAACGCTACGTTACTGTCACCATTTAATGTATTAAAGATGACATCCGGCTTTGCGCTCTTGATTTTGCTGATGAGCGTACTGTAATCTGTATGACCAAGCGGTGTATATTCTTCAGCGACTAATCCTCCGCCTTCCGCTTTCAATTGCGCTTTAATGATTTTATTCGCCGTACGCGGGAACACATAATCGGAACCAATCAAGAAAAATGATTTTCCTTTATTTTCAAGAAGCCAGCTCACCGCCGGAACGATTTGCTGATTCGTTGTCGCTCCTGTGTAGAAAATATTCGGCGATGCTTCCATTCCTTCATATTGAACCGGATACCAAAGCAAACCTTTGTTTTGTTCTACGACCGGAAGCATCGCTTTTCGGCTCGCGGAAGTCCATCCGCCGAAAATGGTCGCGACCTCATCTTTTTGCAGCAGCTTTTTCGCTTTTTCTGCAAATGTCGGCCAATCGGATGCACCATCTTCGATCACAGGCTCAATTTGTTTACCAAGCACACCACCCGCTTCATTGATTTCTTCGATTGCCATCAATTCTGCATCACGAAGGGAAACCTCGCTGATGGCCATTGTTCCGCTTAATGAATGAAGCACTCCTACTTTTACACTGTCCCCTGAAGCGGCTTCCTCTTTTTGTCCTGAATTGGTCGCTGCCGGTTCGGTTGAATTATTGGCGGCACATCCGCCCAACAACAAGGACAAGCTCGCTGCCACAAGCATCCATTGTTTTTTCCATATGAATGGTTTTGAAAATGCGTTTCTCATTGTAACACCCCTTATCAGATTCCAATTATGTGTGATATAATGAGAACAAGGCATATGTATGCTGACCATTTTATGCCTGTTCTATCAAAAGCTTCTCACTGCCATGAGAGGCTTTTTTTATTTTTCATCCATACACCCCCTTAGTTATGTATATTTACACTACATGTTAATTTTTCTAACATTTAATGATAGTTAAATTATATAAAATTTTCTGACAAAATCAAGAGTATTGTGAAAATTTTACCTATTTTATTTGTGAAAACGATAACAATTCGCTTTTTCTATTTTAAAATGTTCGCTTTTAACTCTTCCTTTACTCTAAGTAAGCAACGGTGTTAAGTATCACAAAATGATTCTTGTCAGAAATATTGACACACCTTTCCCCATCACCCTGCTCTTTTTCTCTTTTCAATAAACATATCGGGACATTTTATTAACTTCACCATGATAACAAAACATTCCAATCATCAAGCAAAGACATGCTTTTTTACGTACCAATTGGGCAAAGCAATCATACGATAGAGTAACAAAAGTGGGCTTATGCCCGAAAGGAGTGAATGACATATGCTGTCAGAGAACGTTCTTCCTGCACACTGCGTTCGGGTTCCGAAAATATTTGACTGGATAAACAGGTCCACACTCATCAAATTGAAGGAAATCATTCAGCTCGATCAGGAAACAGAGACTGATCGTATTTCCTGCAATTTTCATGATATTAAACGTACGAATTGCTATTTATCCGACCGTAATGGCCATCCTTCTCGATGTACTGCCAGCTGCAAAGAGCTGACGTCGCCCGATGATCGCACAAATATTCAGATCATGATCCCAGATGGCAAATTAGTAACATTGCAAAGAATCGATTTATTGAAACAAGGATTTGTGACGGTACAGTTTTTTAATCGAAAAGGACAATTATGCCTCCAATCCGTGTTTCCGTTCTCCGGAGTCGAAACCGTGTTGTTATGTGCTCCGCCCGGCACGGACATCCATTGTGAAATCACCGAAGTTGATTGTAAAGCACACCTGCTTCCCCCAATCGTTGAACAGTCGCCGTCCATTGATGTAGGAATCAACATCCTGCTATGCCAAAGCATCGTGTCGACGGCAGATGTAAAAGTTGAATTAACGGGAACAGCTTGCAAACCGCGGGAAGAATCCACCATGAATGATACCTCTCCATTGCCTCCTGAAGCATGCCCGGTTTTTCCAGAAGAAAGGGAGTGACCTAGTTCCTTACGGGTCACTCCCTTTCAAAATGACTCTTTTCTTAAACTAATGATTCGGCCCCTTGTTCAATAGTCCATTAGCTGTCTGCCTTCTTTTCGCTATACATAATTTCATTCCAATATAAAAAACTATAGGAAAAGCGCTCATACGAGGTGAATATGAAAACATTCGCGACCAGACTCTTATTATTGGCATTATGTTTATTCCTTTTTACTGCTTGTTCCTTTCAAGATATCGCCGACATCAATAAAATGGATGTCCAGAAACTGCTGACGGCCGAAAGCACAGTCATTTATGACAGTGAGGGTAACGTTCTAGACACATTATTCAAAACGGTTCCGCGAACAAATGTCAGTCTTGATACGTTGCCCGATTATGCGAAAATGGCATTTGTCGTGACAGAAGATAAACGGTTTTATGAACATTTCGGTGTGGATATACGCGGGATTTTCCGCGCCCTTGTGACGAATATCGTGGAAAGGCGTAAAGCGGAAGGCGCCAGTACCATCACCCAGCAACTCGTCCGGAATCTGTATTTATCGAGAGAAAAGACGATCAGACGAAAAGTGGATGAAATGATCTTAGCCGTTGCCCTTGAACGAAAGCTGACGAAGGATGAGATTTTGGAACTTTATGTGAACCAAATTTATTTCGGAAGCGGCACTTACGGAATCGGAGCGGCAACAAAGCTTTACTTTGACAAAGAAGCGAAAGACCTGTCTATTTCTGAAGCCGCCCTGCTCGCAGGACTTCCAAAAGCACCGAGCAAATATTCTCCCGCCAATGATGCAGACTTGGCACAGGAACGGCGCAATATTGTATTGGATCTCATGTACGAGCAGAAGGTTATTTCGAAAGAAGAGTGGGAAACAGCAAAAGAAGAAGACGTTCATGTTCCAGACGTCCCCGTAAAAGAATCGAGCCCTTACCAAGCCTTCATTGATGCCGTAACGGAAGAAGCGACAGAAACGTACAACATTACCGAAGAGCAGCTGTATCGCGGCGGATATAAAATTTATACCGGGTTTGAAAAAACGTTACAAGATGCCGTCAACGACACGGCAGACGGTTATCGATTCGCAGAAGACTGGTCAGATCAAAAAGTCGAAATCGGCATTGCGGCGGTGTCCCCTGAAACCGGCTTGATCCAGGCGTTATACGGCGGACGTGATTATACACCAAAAAGTTTGAATCATGCCGTCATCCCGTATCAACCAGGTTCCGCAATCAAACCGCTCGCCGTCTACGCACCTGCATTGGAAACGAATGTATGGAATCGGTCTTCCACACTTATTGATGAACCGAAAACCTTCAGTGATTATGCACCGAAAAATTATAACAACCGCTATCACGGCGAAGTGTTGATGGAAGAAGCGGTCGCCCGTTCATTGAACATTCCAGCCGTTTCCTTATTAAGCGAACTCGGCGTCAATCAAGGGTTTAATTTTATTAAAAAGAGCGGAATCGACTTGAAAGAAGAAGACAAAAATCTCGCCTTAGCTCTCGGAGGAACAGCAAGCGGCATCTCCCCCCTCCAATTTGCGCAAGCATATACGACTTTTGCCAACGGCGGCATCATGACTGAAGCAAGAGTGATTGAGCGTTTCGTAAAGCCTGATGGACAGACAAAATCCCAGCAAAACTCGAAAACGCTCATGACGGCAGAAAACGCGCAGGAAATGACAGACATGTTACGAAGCGTCGTCGAAGAGCCGTATGGAACCGGTCGAAAAGCACGCTCGACAAACGTGAAAATCGCCGGAAAAACAGGCACGACCCAGCTGAGCGAAACAAATCTTGAAGCCAACAAAGACGCCTGGTTTGTCGGGTACACGGAAGATACCGTCATGGCGGTCCATGCCGGCTTTGACCGTCCCGATGACGATCACTATTTAAAAAGCAGCGGCGGCGATGCGCCGGCCATTATGTTTGGAAACATTATCGATCGATGGGAATAAGCTGCTTGGCTTCTATAATAAATCGATTTAGAAATTCGACATGACCAAAAAGCGGCCATGCCAAATTTGCTAGACCTTTGCGGGTCCATTCAAGTGGTCTGGATAACCAATTGTGAATCCTTTTTGTTGGAATGAAACGTGTCGAGTTATTAAGTGGAATATATATAGAATACTATTAAGGGGAAGTTTCATAAAGATGGAATTTTCCCTTGCCCTTATTCTAAAGGTGTATTATACTTAATTTAAATCGTAACAATTACGATTTAAAGGGCGGACTTTTGCTTAAATCAGACAATTTTAGACACACATGCTTTTCATCGAGTACATACTATTTTCCCTCTGCCCTAAACAAAACACGTCCGCTCTTTTTGAGCGGACGTGTTTTGTTTATATGTGGAATCAATGCTCATGGCCATTTTCTTCTTGATCCATTTCTTCATTTTCAGCGCTCATCGTCACCTTATCGCCGACTTGGATGTGCATTTTCGGCATTGTATGCATACTTTTCGCATTCGTATGGGCAATGACTTCATATGTACCTTCTTCTGTAAATGTTTTATCGATATGATAAATACCTTTCCCCTCACCTTTTGCAGCAATCCGTTCTTTTTTCTCTCCGTTAATGAGCTCGAACGTTACTTCCGCGTCTTCCACCAGCTCATCTCCATATGTAACCTTCGCCTCAATTGGCATCGTTTCATTCACTTCCGCCTTTTCTTCAGCAAGAATTTCAACTTCCACGACTTTCACTTCCGGCTCAGGCGCTGCCTCTTGCCCTCCGCATCCTGATAATATGGCCATCAGCCCGACCAGCGCTGGCAGGATGAATCTTTTCATCTTTCTTTCCCCTTTCCTTCTTGCTTTTAATGAAAACAGTATCATAAAATTGTGAGAACTTTATGAAATGAACAAAGTTCACGCTTTTATCACAATTATTACCTATAATATATGTAACATAACAAATTTAACAGGGGCAAAAAACGCCCCTATTAAATCTGTTACGCACAAACCACAAGAATCTTTGCAAGTCTATTCGAAGCAGTAAAATAAAAAAAACTTGAATAAAACCCAAAAACTATAATGACTTTATAACTTTAGGTTAAATTCATCTCACAATTAAGGAGGCCATTTTTTTGAAGAAAGCCGTTCTTTTTGTTTTGGCATGTTCATGGCTGTTGACGAGCTGTTCTTCTCCGGAACAATTGCCGTCCATTCCTGTTCAAGAAGATTATGTCATGACGGTCAATATTCAAGATCATTCCCTTTCATTTATTGATACGGAATCATATGAAGAAAAAACGTGGACACTCCCTTTTGCCTTTCAACGTGCAGCGCTATTAACAGACGACCAACTTCTATTATACGGAAAAGAGCTGGACCGTGTATATATTTATGAACTCTCCAGTGGTAAAGCAACCGATGAATGGAAGACCGGAAAAGGCATTGAAAATATGGTCTTATCAAAAGACGGAACTCATGTATATGCGGCAGACCAAAAACGACACTCTTTACGGGTGTTTACGCTAGACGGCAAACAGCATGAAGAAATAAAACTGGACAGTGCCCCGTTTACGATACTGGAAAGCAGCGATAAACTGTACGCAGCAAGCTACGAAGAAGCTTATATAAGCGTCATCTCGAAATCCTCCTGGAAAACGATAGGAACGTTTCCGGCACCGTCCCGCTCAGTCGGCGGCTGGATTGATGAACAAAAAGATGAATTATGGCTTGGAGGCCACGGTTCAGGCGAACAAATCCAGGATGACATTTATATCTACTCGCTGACTGGCGGCACATTAAAAGAAACAATTACAACACCTGTAATGCCGATTGATTTTGCTCATGACCAAGACCATGTTTATGTATTAAGCCACGGCTCGAGCGAACTTTGGAAAATCGACTATGATACGAAGCGCATCGAAGAAAAACTTGAAACCGGCTCTAACCCCTTTTCCATGAAGCTCTTTCATGAAAAGCTATATATTGCCAGCTATGACAGCAATAAAGTCCAGGTAGTCGATTTAAAAACATTTGAAACGATCAAACAAATTCCGGTCGGAACGGGACCGTTTCAACTATTTGTTAGAGAGGAAGAACAAACGTGAAGGATGTAACCATTTTAATTGTGGACGACGAATCGGATATGCGCCAGCTCGTTAAACTGTATCTTGAAAAGGAAGGCTTCCGCTGTATGGAAGCAGCCAACGGACAAGAGGCGTTAGACCTTTTGAATACCCAAAGCCCGCAGCTCATTTTACTTGATGTGATGATGCCTAAGATGGACGGGTTTACCGCTGCAGCTGCCATCCGTCAAAAAATGCAGATTCCCATCATCTTTTTAACGGCGCGCGGAGATGAATGGGACCGCATTCATGGACTAAATCTCGGAGCGGATGATTATATGATGAAACCGTTCAGCTTCGGTGAACTCATCGCGCGCGTCCAAGCGGTTCTGCGCCGAACGCAGCCAGCGTCACCAAAACCGGAACTCTTACAAGCAGGCCCGCTATCCATCAACAAAAAAGGCCGGCAAGTGTTCTTCAATGATCAGCTCGTTTCGCTTACCCTGAAAGAATATGAGCTGCTTCAATTCCTTTGCGACTATAAAGGGCAAGTCTTTTCAAGAGAACAGCTGCTTGAAAAAATATGGGGCTATGATTACGAAGGAAGCGAGCGCACAGTCGATACGCATATTAAAACCCTTCGCTTAAAACTAAAAGAAGGAGCGGACATTATCCATACCGTTTGGGGTGTCGGCTATAAAGTCGAGGTGTAAAATGGCGTGAAGTGGAGTTCCTTTTCCTTTCAAGCGCGTTTTCGCTTCATGGTGAGCGCGATCATTTGCATGACGATTTTGTTTTCGTTTTTATTCATTCATTTTTTATACCGGGACCTTTACGTCAAAGACATCGAACGGTCTTTGCTGCAAGAAGGAAAAAATATCGCCTCACAATATTTGGGCGGGGAAGTATCCGAGCAGCTGAAACAAAATGTGGCGTGGCATAATGCCATATCTGAATCTGAAATTTTGCTTATCGATAATCCGAGAGACTTAAGTGCGTGTCTGCCTTTTGAAATGAACCATGAAGCATTAATCACTGAACATGAACGACGAAAATTATTGTCTGGCGAACATTTAATTAAGACCGGCTATGAAGAGCGGTTCGAACGCGACATTATGGGCGTGGTCATCCCGCTTTTAGATAAAGAGCGGCTGATGGGCATCATATATTTATATTTGCCCCTTTCCCCCATTCAGGAAGTGTTCAATAAATCGGCCCCAATTTTACTCTGTACGGGCGTCCTGTTCTTTCTATTCATGGTCATATTCGGCAATAAGCTCGTTCGTTCACTCGTCAATCCGATTAAAGAAATGGAAGCCTTCTCTCAACATATAGCGAGCGGGAATTTGACGGCACGCCTTCCCGTCCAATCAAAGGATGAGTTGGGACATCTCGCCCTTGCCTTCAACAAGATGACCGAGGCACTCGAAAACCAGGACCAGCAAAAGAAAGAGTTTCTCGCCAACGTATCGCACGAGCTGCGCACGCCACTTAGCTATATAAAAGGCTACAGCGAAGTGCTGAAGGAGGATATGTACAAAAACAAAGAGGAAGCCCTTCGTTATATGAATCTCATTCATCGGGAAGCAGACCGCATGCATCGCCTCGTCCAGGATTTGCTTGATTTGGCCCAACTGGAAGCAGATATGTATCCGTTAAAAAAAGAGCCGCTCGTTCTCGCGCAAGTATTGGAAGATACAATCGACCAATTCATTCCCGCGTTCCGCCAAAAACAACTGAACTTTGAAGCTCAATTTGATTGGGATGTAATCATGAACGGCGATCACGATCGGTTGTCGCAAGTGTTTTATAACCTGCTCGACAATGCAGTGAAATACAATCGGGAAAACGGACGGATTTTTGTTTCTTTACGTGTCGAAAAGGATGTCATCACCATCCAGATTGAAGACTCGGGAATCGGCATCGAACAAGAAGACATCGTTCGGTTAGGGGAGCGTTTTTTCCGGGCAGATAAGGCACGGACCCGCACGAAAGGCGGAACGGGGCTGGGACTTGCGATTGTCAAGCAAATCGTACAGCGCCACGAAGGCACGATGGAACTGGCGAGTTTAACCAACGAAGGCACAACCGTTACACTTCGCTTTCCTCTCGAACATTTCGAATGATGGCTGATTGGATTCTTCATATGGTAAAATATAGACAACATTCATTTCCACTCAGGGGAGATTTCTAAATGAAAGAAAAAAATAAACCATCAAATCAAGCGGCGGATGAACAGCTTGATGAAGAAACGTTATTCATGGTCACGCAAACATTTAAAGCGCTGTCCGACCCTACCCGTTTGCGCATTTTGTATTTACTGTTTCAGGGCGAGTATTCCGTCAACGAAATCGCGGAACGATTAGGATTGCTGCAATCGACTGTTTCCCATCAGCTCCGCTTTCTCAAAAACCTGCGACTTGTGACATTCCGCCGCGAAGGCACATCGCTCTACTATTCGCATGACGACGAGCATGTCATGGATTTGTTGAAACAATCGATTGAACATGCGAGGCATCACTAAATGCCAAACCGTTGAAGCAGAAAACACGAACATAGTACTCTAAATTGAATATGGGTATCATTTCAACTTAATCGAAGCCGACAAAAGACATCTAGGAATCCTGGATGTCTTTTGTCTATATGCTTCACCAGTATTTTTCAGTTTACCTACCAAGAGAGCTGCCTCCATTTCTTCATCTGCCGGGTCACGAAAGAAACCGTACTTTTCAAGCAAAAGCATGTATGGTACTTAACGTTTTATTACAAACTATGGTAAATCATATATTTTGAAAGAAACTATTACATGAGAAGGTATTATGATCATGAACAATTGTTGTCGCCATCCGCTTGCACGAATCAGTGTATTTGGCATCACCCATTTACAACGGCAAAATCCTTACATGGTTGCTTGGTGGTCCGCCTCATTTCCAGGATTCGGGCATTTCTTGCTCAATCAATATATACGGGGAATGCTGTTAACCCTGTCCGAGGTTATTACGAATACGCTAGCTCATATTAACGAAGCCATGGTTTATTCCTTTTGCGGAAAATTTGAACTTGCTAAATCGGTCATTGAGCCTAAATGGACATATGGCTACCTTATTATTTATTTGTTGGCGATAGGAGATAGTTATCGATCAGCCTTATCCCAGAATAAAATGTGCTATCTGGCAGAGCTAGAAAATGGACCTATACAAAGCATAAGAATTTCTCCATCTGAAATCCAATACTTAGAACAAAAAAGCCCTGCAGTTGGAGCCGTGTACTCTTTTTTCTTCCCCGGTTTAGGTCAATTATATAATCATCGGTTTGGACTTGCCTTTTATGCCATGTTCTGGTGGTGGGCGTATCTCGCTTTATCAAATGTTCATGAATCTTTATTGAACCTACTGTTAGGACGTATGGTCGAGTCTATCTCCATGCTTCATCCGCACTGGTTGTTATTTATGCCATCTGTTATGGGGGGATCAATCTTTCATGCATATGTTACAGCTGTGGAACACAATCGTCTTTTTTGCCTGGAGCAACGGCAGCATCTCACAAATCGCTACCGGAACTCCAAGGTCCGTATCTTCTCTTAAGCAGGTGTTTACAAAATGCTCATTATCGGAACGTTCGAACACTCAATCGAGTTAGAACAAGCATTGGCTATTTTGGAACACAGCGGTATCTCACGGGATCATATACTCGTGTCCTTTATGGACTCTGAGCCCACATCCCCTTCCCACTTAATGAGCAAATCACACGACGTTCGTTCGAAAGGCTTTGAAGTAGGCATCTCATTTGCGACTGGAAGCGCTGTGATTGGAGCGAGTGTTGGGTTTATTTTGACATGGGGACCGATCATTTGGGGGCTGATTGCTTCCTTTATCGGGTTTGGTATCGGTTTTGGTTTATATTATATCATCAAAAAGGGCAATCGCCGCTCTCACTTTGCGAAGAAACTTCCTGAAGTTACAATTGTTATTCAATGCACGGAAGACCATTCCAACCATATTAAGGAAATTATGTGGAATTATCGTGCCCTGACGGTCGGACAAGTTCTGCAACCATCCCTTCAACATGGTGAAATGACGGTAAAATAATGAAACATGGGCAAAGAACGCCCATGTTTCATTATTTTTTAGGTCTATTTTCCCTTTTATTTCTCCAACTCATTGACGATGAATCATATGTCCCCTACAATTTTCTTAGGAGAGGTGAAAAATATGACAAAGAAACCTTTTATTTACAGCATTGGCTGTTCGGTTCTCATGAGTCCATTGTTAGCGACTCCTTCAGGTGCAGCTGCCGCTCCGAACGAATATGCCACAGTAACGGCCGATGTGCTGAATGTGCGCTCCTATCCCAGTACAGGAAGCAATGTCATCGGCAAACTCAGCAAAGATCAGGAAATAAGCATTTTAGCCGAACAGGACGACTGGTCTCACATTACATATGGAAATAAAAAGGGATGGGTATCATCTACATACATACAAAAAGGAAAAGCGGCGGCAAAAACTCCTGCAAATACGGCATCAACTCAAAAAACAGGGGTAAATGCATTCGTCAAAGCAAGTAACTTAAATGTCCGATCTGCCCCAAGCACAAGCGGAAACATTATCGCTTCTTTACCAAACGGGACAAAAGTGACGGTTTTAGGCGAAAAAAACGGGTGGTCACAAATTAAAACACCACAAAATCAAACCGGGTGGGTCACCAGCCAATATTTAGCGAAAACGGCTCCCCCTCAAACAGACGGTGCCGCCAAGCCTGCTGCTCCTCCTACCGCAGGTGAAAAAACAGGAACGGTAACGGCAAGCAACTTAAATGTGCGCTCTTCGGCAAGCACTAGTGGGACAATCATCGCCTCTTTACCAAAAAATACGAAAGTAAGTGTTCTTTCAACACAAGGAAGCTGGGTACAAATTAAATTGGAGAATAAGAAAACCGGATGGGTCGCCGCTGCTTATTTGACCATTTCTCAAACGGCCGTTCAGCCAAACAAGCCCGCTGTTCCCTCTCCCGAAACAGGCAAAACCGGGACCGTCAATGTCAGCAGCTTGAATCTGCGCTCGATGCCAAGTACATCTTCCCAAGTCTTGAGCTCTTTACCGCGGGGCACGGCCGTTGCCATTCTTAAAGTTGAGTCAGGATGGGCGCAAGTAAAAACGTCGGCCAATCAAATCGGATGGGTGTCTTCCCCTTATTTAACGATGAAAGAAGCAGCCGGTAAACCCGATACGGCAAAACCGGCGACTCCAGCGCAGTCTGTCACATTAAAATCAAATGCCAATTTACGAAAAGGGCCCGGGACGAGCTTTTCGGTGGTCGGAAGCGGACAAGCCGGTACGACTTATACGCTTATCAAAGAGCAAAATGATTGGATGAACATCAAGCTCTCCAATGGACAAGAAGCATGGGTCGCCGGATGGCTTGTGACGAAAGGAAATACGGCACCTACTGCCCCAACCGCCCCTCCTTCGATACCGGCCAGTATACTGAAAGGCAAACGAATCGTCATCGATGCGGGTCACGGCGGGAAAGACAGCGGAACGGTCGGCCAAAAAGGATCATTGGAAAAAACATTGGCCCTCAATACATCCAAGCTCGTCGTGTCTTTACTGAAACAAGCGGGAGCGAACGTGGTCATGACAAGGGACGATGATACATTCATCAGCCTTTCCGGACGCGTGACCGTAAGCCATCAGCATAATGCGGATGCGTTCATCAGCATTCACTATAATGCTGCAAGCCCGAGCGCAAATGGTATTATGTCTTTTTATTACAGCGCTGAAAAAGAACGCCAGCTGGCAAAAACGATTCAAGAGAGTCTCATAAAATATACAAACATGAACGATATGGGCGTTCGTTTCGGAAACTTCCATGTCATACGCGAAAATAAAAAGCCGGCCGTGCTGCTCGAACTTGGTTTCCTCTCGAACCCGGCTGAAGAACAAGTCGTCAAATCAGACGCCTTCCAGCAAAACGCCGCCAAGGCCATTTACGAAGGCATTGCCCGCTATTTCGAGCAGTTGTAAATACTCAGCAAGTTCAACATCAAAACGCTTGAAGCCTTATATGGCTCAAGCGTTTATTCATTGTTCCTTCATCTTTCCCCAAATCGTCCGATTATCTATTGAACCTTGTAATAATCCTTATACCAATTAATAAAATACCCGACACCCTCTTTAATTGACGTCCTTGGATAAAATCCTGTGTCCTCCATTAAATCTTTTATATCTGCAAATGTTTCCGGTACATCTCCTTGTTGGAGCGGCAAAAATTCTTTTTTGGCTTTCATCCCTAATTTCTCTTCAATTCCTTCGATAAACTCCATCAAGTCTACTGGATGGTGATTTCCGATATTATAGAGTTTATATGGAGCGTAACTGGCGGCGGGATCTGGTTGATTTCCATGCCATTTAGGATCGGGAGCCGGCTTCCGATGGATCAACCGAACGATACCTTCTACAATGTCATCAATATACGTAAAGTCTCTTTTCATTTTTCCGTAGTTAAATACTTTGATCGGTTTGCCTTCTAAAATGGCCTTCGTGAATAAGAAATAGGCCATATCCGGTCTTCCCCACGGACCATATACGGTGAAAAACCTTAACCCTGTAACAGGCAATCCGTGTAAATGGCTGTATGCATGCGCCAAAAGCTCGTTCGCCTTTTTCGTTGCCCCGTATAAGCTTACTGGATGGTCCACTGAATGATGGGTGGAAAACGGCATGTTTGTGTTGGCTCCATATACAGAGCTGGTAGATGCATAAAGTAGATGTTCAACGTTCGTTCTCTTGCACTCCTCCAAAAGATTGGAGAAACCAACAATATTTGAATCTATATATGCACGCGGATTCTCAAGACTATAGCGAACACCTGCCTGTGCAGCAAGATTGATGACGATTTTAGGCCTATACCTTTCAAAGATATCTTTAAGTCCCTTCTCATCTTCTAAACTAACCTTATGAAAAAAGAAGTTTTCATGAAGTAATTGAACTAGTCGATCACGCTTTAATGAAGCATCATAATAATCATTCAAATTATCAATACCTATGACAGTGTATCCTTCACTAACCAGTCTCTTTGATAAATGATAGCCAATGAATCCGGCACATCCCGTGACTAAAATATGCATCATTTTCTCTCTCCTTTCTTCTTTTCTCTGTATTGGTTATCTTATGAAAATATCGCATTTAAGGTGTTAAAACTTAGACGTCCTGTCCAAAAGCTTTTACAAACTTATACATAAATGAAGAGACATGAGTGTTTTACTCATGTCTCTTCATTTATGTGGATTGACTTTTACTAAGCGAAGGCTGTTTAAAATGACAAGCAATGCGGCACCTGTATCGCTTAAAACCGCCATCCACAGCGTTAACCAGCCTGGAAAAATGAAAAGTAAGGCAATGGCTTTCACAATTAAGGAGAACCAGATATTTTGCTTGATAATGGATAATGCCTTTTGACTCAAGGCAATCGTATATGGAAGCTTTTCAAGATTATCCGCCATGAGCACGATATCTGCCGTTTCCATCGCTGTATCTGTTCCAGCTCCCCCCATCGCAATACCAAGGTCCGCCGTTGCCAGTGCCGGTGCATCATTAATGCCGTCCCCCACCATTGCCGTCTTGTAGCCCTCCTGTTGCAATTGCTTGATGGCATTCACTTTATCTTCAGGTAAAAGTTCGGCGAAATAACGATTCACTCCCGATTGAGAGGCAATCATTTTTGCCGTGCCTTCGTTATCACCCGTCAACATCACTACCTGCGAAATACCGATTTCCTGAAGATGATTTAACGATGATACAGCCGATGGGCGAATCGTATCTGCCACTCCGATCACACCGCATACTTCATTCTCTGTTCCGATGATGACAATCGTTTTTCCTTCTTTTTGAAGCCGTTCAATCTGTTCGAGCGAATCGCCAAACGGTGTGCCGATTTCTGAAAATAGTTTGACGTTTCCTGCATAATATACCTTGCCGTCAATGACCCCTTGTACTCCCTTGCCCGTAATGCTTTTGAAATCTTCCCCTTTTAAAGAGGAAATACTGTTTTCACGTGCATATTGCACAATCGATTTGGCGATCGGATGGGTTGAATATTCTTCTAATGTCGCGGCAATCGATAGGAGCTGTTCTTTGGGCACCGTAAACGGAAGAACGGTAGAAACAGCTGGTTTTCCTTCTGTCAGCGTTCCTGTTTTATCAAATGCAATTGCTCTTAAATGGCCGGCTGTTTCCAAAAAAGTTCCACCCTTTATGAGCACGCCGTTTTTAGCTGCGTTTCCGATGGCCGATACGATGGCAACGGGAGTCGAAATGACAAGGGCACACGGACAAGCAATGACCAATAATTCAAGTCCTTTATAAAACCACTCGTTCCAGGAGCCAAATCCGAAGAAAGGAGGAACAACCATAACCAATAAGGCTCCGATAAAAACGATAGGCGTGTAAATGCTTGCGAATTTGTCGACGAACGCTTCGGTCGGCGCTTTCTTTTCTTGAGCCTCTTCCACCAAGTGAATGATTTTCGAAATGGTCGTATCTTCTAAAAGCTTCGTCACTCTAATCTCCAGCGAACCATTTTCGTTGATGGTGCCGGCATAAACCGGGTCGCCCATTTCTTTATCAACCGGAATCGATTCCCCGGTAATCGGGGCTTGGTTGACGCTTGATTGCCCCGCTGTAATGTCGCCATCCAACGGAATTTTCTCTCCCGGCTTGACCACGATGATTTGCCCTACCGAAATCTCTTCTACCGCTTTTTTGACAACTTCTCCTTCTTCTTTAACCCATGCTTCAGGAGGAGCCAAATCCATTAAATTTCGGATCGACTGACGCGTTTGCTCGATCGAGCGTGTTTGCAAAGCCGCACCCAGCGCAAATAGCCAGACAATCGTCGCCCCTTCCAGCCACTCCCCGATGAGGGCAGCTCCAACAACGGCAATGGACATGAGCACATTCATATCCAATGAACGGCTTTTGATGGCATAGTACGCACTTTTAGCCGGTTTATAACCGCTCATCACGATGGCTGCCGCATAAAGCAATGTCGTGACCATATCTGAAACGCCGGCATATGAACCAAGAAAACCTAAAGCAATGAGAATCCCGGAAACAATGAGCCGGCCGCTCTCCCCCTGATGTTTCCCTTTTTCAACGGTCTGTCTCGGGCTGGAAACGAAAGTGGCTTTATATCCCGCTTTCTCCACTTCTTTTTTGATTTCTTCGATACTGTTTTTATGGTCGATTTGCATTTTCCCGGTTGAAAAGTGCACATTCACTTCCCGAACGGAAGGCACGTTCCTCATATGGTTTTCAAGGGATTTCGCACAAGCTCCGCAGTCCATTCCTTCAATAACATATGTTTTCATCTTTTTCTTTTCGTTTAAGGGTTCAATCTCATACCCGAGGTTTTCCACCTCTTTTTGGATGAACTGAAAAGCGGAGCCGTCATGGGCGGATACTTGCATTTTCCCGGTGTTGTAATGAACCTTCACTTCTTCAATATCTTTCATGCTTTTCAAGCTCTTTTCAATCGTTAAAGCACAAGACGGGCAGTCCATACCATAAATGCGAAAATCTGCTTTTTCACCCGCTCTGCTCATCACGAAATCTTTTTCTGTATCCATTGGATGTTCACTGCCGCAGCAGCTTATGGACTCTTTCTTTAAAGCGCTGCTGTCTGAACATATTTTTTCATGTACATGATTTTTCTCATGATTGCAGCACGCTACATGTTCGTCCATCGCTTCCATTAGCGTGCTTTCCTGCTGACGACATGCATCCTTCTTTTTTTCTTTTTCCGTATCTCCTCTTTGATTCAAATCAATCAACTCCTCGTAACTAAGAAAAGCGCAAGCGCCTTGGTCAAAGAAGGCCGACTAAGATCGCCACGTCAATCACCAACGTCGGCATGACCCGCATCCTGCGGCCCCAAGAAAATAGGGATTGACCCAGAAGGCGCTTTTTGCCTTATGTGGGCAATCATCATTTCCCGTGCTAAGCTAGGGGCTGGAACTAAACACTAGTACTCATCGAAAAAATTATACTTTCTTCCTCTTTACACAAAAACAGCCTCCGTTTACCAACTTCGGGTTCACTATGGAAAAGGCCTTTGCAAACATGGACCATTTTATCCTCTTGTATTGACTTCTTTTTGATGAAGGAAGGCTATTTCAATGAGTTGTTCCACGTGCTCGTCATCTAAAGAATAAAAGGCAAGCTTTCCTTCCTTACGATATTTCGCGATTCCCATGTTGCGAAGAAGGCGTAAATGATGAGAAGTTGTCGCGACCGTGGCGCCTGTAATGTTTGCTGCATCACACACACACAATTCCCCTCCCTTATAGAGGGCAAACACAATCTTCATTCTCGTTTCGTCCGCTAACGCTTTTAACATTTTCGTTACACGTTGAATTTCCTCTGTATCAATAGAAGATTTAATGCTATTGACTTTTTCTTCATTAAAACAATAAATATCGCAACGGTCTTTTTCCATGAAATCCCCCTCGTTCCCGACATTCAAATATTCATTTGATTATAATATATGATGAATTAATGAAATGGTCAAATAATTGTTTGAATATTAATATACCTTTTGCATCATCTAGGTAATTATGATTAATACTGTATGTTTAGTATTGACAAAGTGTGGGCCTAAAATGGAACGTTGCCATATTTTTATAAAAAAACAGCGAGTATGGATTGATAAACCATTTCACAGTTTACCCAGCCATACCCGCTGACAATCGTTTTAAAAGAAAAACAAATATATTTTAATTAATAGTAAACCAAGAAGGACCGTGCCGGTAAAGCGAAGAAAGGCCATTTCCCGAAACGACTTCCACAACATTTCCTTGACCGTGACATAACCGAACGTTCCAATGGCTGTTCCCGCCAATAATGCGTTAAGTTTTACCGATTCCATCTGCATTTCATTTCCCGCCAAAACACTGATTCCTAACGTTCCCGCCAATAGCACTGCAATACATACAAAAATCCATTCGTTTATTTTGGCGGCAGAAAAAGATACCATTAATGCTACCCCTTCCGGCACTTGATGAAGAATAAAGGCTGTCAAAAAGGAGGTGGTCAAAAAAGAATCATAACCGATTGTGATTCCTATGTTTAAGCCTGCCGGAACCGTATGAAAGCCGATCGCGATGAAAAGAAGAAAAGGCCATAATTGTTCATGGGCGGAATGAATGCGCTTATGTAAATAGGATTCGAATACAACCATTAGTATATACCCATTGATGATGCCTATGACGACACCCGTTGTATGATAATAGTGAAGAGAATGAGGAATAATCTCCAAACATAATAAGCCGAGCAGCATCCCCCCGCAGCAGCTGTACACATAGTGAATGCTTCCTTTCAAAAGCGAACAAATCAATTTTCCGACGACTCCTCCAATTCCCAACCCCACTAACGAAGCAGTCATTAACCAGACTGTAAATCCCCCTGCTCCCGACAACTTGTATCCCCCCTCCATCTTCTATCATTATGTCTATTCAAGAGACAGGGACGAGATACATAGGTTGTCAGCTGATTAACATATCTTTGCAGAATAAAATCGAGCAGCAGAAGTTCCCTCCTGCTGCTCGATTATCCAAGTTCCATCACTGCCACTTTCATTATAGGAAAGCTTCACGCTGTTAAGCCGCCAATTTTCGGCATGTCTCTGCACAATTAAAACAAGCTTCCGCACATGTTTGACAATGGTCATGCTGGTGCTTTTGGCACTCGTTTCCGCATGCTTCGCAGATTGCGGCACATACTTCCGCTAATTCGGAAATAAACGGGGTTCCTCTGCCAATGGCTTGTTCAAGATATGCGCAAATATCCGCACATTCTCGATCCAACCGAATGCATTCAGCCATCATTTGCATATCCTCTTCCTTTAAGCAAGAATCGTAACAATGATTGCATGCAACCATACATTCATGCAGTGTTTCCATGACAGATTGATATTGTTCGTGTGACATTTTTGACATCCTCCTTTATGTTGTTTCTTTGTGATACAATAACCGGCTGTTTACTTTTTCAAACATCCTTTTTCGTTCAAACCTCGTATTCTTTCATTACAGAAATGCTGCCCCGTTCGATTAAGCAGAAAGCTTCACCATTTTTTGTTCTAATCCCGTCATTTCACTTCATTTTTTCTCTGTTTACATTCGACAAAAGAACAAAAAGGGAACGGACAAATCCATTCCCTTCGTGTCTGCACACCAAAACATCTTTAAATTATTTAGTGAATTTCAGTTTGAAGTCACCATCATATGGAATATGTTCAACGGTTATAATGATGTCATTCCCATCTTTGTCTTTACCGTTTCTTTTATAAGTGAATTTATTTTCATTTAGCTCTGTCAGTTCGAGAACTGCACCGTATTTCATTCCTAGTGAAGCATGAGCTCTTAACTTATTACCATGTACAACATCGAAATATCCATAATCACCGCGGCTTTCACCGGTTTCAGCATGAAAGAATTCATATTTGTTTGTCTTAAAATCATATTTTGCAAGACCTAAGTAATTTTTGTTATAGCTTGATACATCATTGCCGTTTTCATCCAATGCCACTGTTCCTTGCCATAGGGTTCCAGATAAAATTTTATCCCCATCGATGTCTGTAACGACTTCTCCTGTTTTTGCTTCCAAAGTTTTATCTGAATGCGTAAAGGAAAGCTCTGTTTCTTTATAAGGAATATGTTCAACGAACACCTCTACTTCGTTGCCATTAGCATCCTTCCCCCTTCTTTTATAAGTAAACATCTCTTTATTTAGCTCTGTTATTTCAACAACAGCTTGGTAACCCATTGATTCTGAAATTAATACTCTACTCTTCCCATCATTAGTGATAAAGAAAGTTCCTTTATCGCCACGACTTTCTTTCGTCGTTTTATCAAAAAATTCATATCTTGATGTTTCATCATCATATTTCGCAAGACCAATAAAGTTTGCGTTCTCCTTTGTTAAATCATTATTGTCTTTATCATAAACTTTCGTACCTTGCCAATTTGTACTGCTTAAAATTTCAGCCATTTCCTGCCCTTTGGTTAACTTACTTTCCTTTTTCTCTTTAACAGCTTGTTCTTGGTTCTGTTTACTATGATTTTCTTGGGCATTAGCGCTGCACCCTGTTAATACTAATGTGAATCCGAGCAGTATGGATGAAATTGCTTTTGCTTTCTTATTCATGGTTGCCGTCTCCTTATTTTATGATTGTAGTGTAGTTTACATTGGTTTCGATGGTACTGGTTGGAATCTTATACCATCTGCCTATTTCGCTCCTGCCTTTAACAAAATCTGTTCAATCTCTTTAAACCCTTTCTCGCGTGCATGCTGCAAAGGAGTTACATTATTTTTATCAGGTATGTTCACATCTGCTCCATAATCTATAAGCAATTGTACTGTTTGCTGCTGCTTTTCGTCTCCATCATTTAAAATAATGGCTTCTAGTAAAGCCGTCCAACCAAGATCATTGACATGATTAACATCAGTATCCGTATTAGTAAGAAGCTTTTTGACAACATTCACATATCCATGTTCAGAAGCAGGAATCAAAGCAGTTCCTCCATACCGGTTAGTAATCGTCGGATCGGCCCCTTCTTCAATAAACCTGTTTATCATTGCCGTTTCTTTACGTTCTACAGCTTGAATCAGTTGTTCATTCACACCCTTTTCCGCCTCCTTTTCTTGTTTATTTAGCACTCCTTCATTATCTGAGACACAGCCTTGAAGGATGAAAAGACATCCAAGGACTTTTATTAGTCGCCTCCACACGAAATACACCATCCCATAATTATTTGATATTGTTTTTTCTCGTTACCCATAAATCAAAAGGCTCAGCCCCAAAAGGACGTCCTCCTTCCTCCATTACATTCCGACGTGCCAATAAAATGGCTTGCTCTAAAAATTTTGGGGTTTCCATGATGGTTTTCCTCCCTTATAAGTGTTTAGTTGACTTTGTTATTCTGTCTTTAGTTATGTTAGTACCTAATCTTAAACTCTACCTAAATAAATTCTTAAAAAAAGATAAAATTATTAATAAAACTCCTTAATGTTTATAAAAAATCCCGTCACAAAGGTGACGGGTCATCAAATACACTATTCAAACATTAAAACGATACCCTGCTCCCCAAACGGTTTCCAAAAATTTCGGATGTGCAGGATCTCTTTCGATTTTTTCACGTAACTTTCTTATATGGACGGTCACGGTGGCAACATCTGCAGCTGACTCCATCCCCCAAATACTTTCGTAAAGCTGCTCTTTGTTCAATACTTGATTCGGATGCATGACAAAAAACACCAACAAATCGAACTCCTTTGTAGTAAAAGGAACTTCCTCTCCGCTAATATGAACTTTCCTTGCTGACTTATCAATGGAAATTCCATGAACGAAGATCGTATTTCGTTTGGTTTGGCTTCCTGCTAAACGCTCATAACGCGCTAAATGAGCTTTCACTCTAGCAACCAGTTCGCTTGGACTAAAAGGCTTTGTAATATAATCGTCTGCTCCTAAACCGAGACCTCGGATTTTATCGATATCTTCCTTTTTGGCGGATACAAGCAAAATCGGAATATTTTTTACAGCACGTATTTGTTTACATATTTCAAATCCATTTAATCCTGGGAGCATGATGTCAAGGATGATTAAATCATAATTTCCTTTAAGTGCATGTTGAAGCCCTCCATCACCAGTATGTTGAATATGGACACGAAAATCATTTATTTCTAAATAGTCTCTTTGCAATTCTGCAATGCTAATATCATCTTCAATAAGCAATATTTCTTTCACATTTTTTCACCTTTCTTTAGGGAGAAAAATACAGTTGTACCTTTACCTATCTCGCTAGCAGCCCAGATTTCCCCTCCATGCTCCCCGATAATTTGTTTTGCAATCGCAAGCCCCAAACCACTTCCGCCTGTCTGAGAATTTCTCGATTGTTCTGCACGGTAAAAACGTTCAAAAATATGTGGTAAAGCAGAAGGCTCTATCCCTTGCCCATTATCTGTTACTTGTACAACTACATCACCTAATCGTTCATTTAGATCAATCGAAATGTTCTTTTGGTCTTTATTCATATACTTCACACAATTACTGATCAGGTTGGCCAATACACGTTTTAATTTCTCTCTATCCGCCGTCACATATATCGGTTTATGAGTAAGGTGAAATTTAATCTGGATGCCTTGTTGAAGTAAATCCAGCTGAAGTTCTTCAACATAGTCCCTCACATATTGTTCGAGTTCGACAGTTTCAAAAGTGAATGGTTCTTTTTTTAAATCCAGCTTAGAAAACAAGAACAGTTCATCGATCATTGAATCCATATGTTTTGCTTTGAAGTACACAGTGGATAAATACTTTTCCATTTTTTGCGGAGTGTTTGCTACACCGTCTTTTATTCCTTCAACATATCCAATAATCGAAGTAATGGGTGTCTTTAAGTCATGAGAAATATTAGACAGAAGTTCTTTGCGGTTTTCCTCATACTGGAGCTGGAGGTTTACGGATTCTTTTAATTTTATTCTCATTTCCTCAAACGCCCTATTTAATTGTCCGATTTCATCATTCGAAATAGCCTTGATTTCAAAATTTAAATCTCCTGATTTTATTCGTTGGGCCCCTTCTTTAAGAAGTGAGATAGGCTTGATGATACTTCGTGAAACTAAATAGTTCAAAACCCCAATAATCATTATAAACAGAACTAGCAATACACCGAATAAAATTGGAAACAACTCTCGAGTTAACTCAGCATAGGAATTTACCTTTCTTAATACGAAAATACTTCCTTTACTTTGATCAGGAAAATAAAAATCAAACTTCACATACGTAAAAAAATAGTCGTTGATTTTAATCGTATCTCTTGTATTGATGTTGGTTGCTTCAAACCCGGGAAGGGATTTAATCAATACTTTCTTATCAAGACCATCAGAAGCGTACTCGACGTGTGAATTTTTTCTAACGACAACCTTGATATCCTTCTGTTCAATCTGCTTCAGTGGTTCTTCGTTCAAAAGCTGCTTAGGACTATTTTTAGCCAATAGCTTTAAGTCAAGAAATACACTCTCTTCTACTGTAGTCAATGGTTTTTGAACATACGATTTTTTATAAAGATGCTCTATAGATTTTGTATCACCCGTTATCGCGAATATAAGTAAAAACCCAGCTGCTAATAATAAAGTGATAGAAATAAGGATTACTGCAACGTAGGATAACAGAAACCTCGTTTTAATTGACATCATACTCACTCCAGTATTTATCTTTCACTCTGTTATAGAGTAGAGACTTAGCTTGTTCTTAGAATGCGAAATACCGTTTATGAATCATATGATCCTGATTATAGGGACTTTTTCTAAGAAGCTAAAAGAACCATATCACACAAATCTTAAAAATTTCTAAAGTATGTATGAAAAATTCTTAAACATTTTACAATAAACAACTTAAATAAACGAGGTAGCATAGGAATGATTACGCTTATCAAATTATTCCTATACAAAGTAAAATGCGATGTTATTTTTCCCAGTAGTCACGTAAAAATCAGACACTGTTTATATTGAACAAAAGAAAAATCCCGGATTCCGGGATTTTTTATAGCCAACTTCTTTTTTCAACAACATACCCACTTGGGAACTCAAGCTTCAGGCTTTTTGCAAATAACACCTAAGTATATAACAATGGTATCTACCTTCTACTAAGAAGTATAAAAGGAAAAGTTGAATTGTACCTCAGTGCTTCCACTGTTATGACGCTCCCTCAATTGAATACATTTAGTATTTACTGTTCTGAGCCTTGGTTACCGTTGTTCTTTACTAAAACTTTCAAGCCACTGCCAATGTCAGAAGCTAAAATATAATTTCTATCTACAAATACACCCCAAACATCCGAATTTTCAGGAACGTATTTACCGATTTGAACAGGATCGCTCGGATTTGTAATATCGACCGCTCGTACACCACCAGCATAGTGTGATAAGTATAATGTATTTCCATGCACTTTTGGATCATGCACAGTATTTGCAAATGTTACAGGAGCACCTTCGGCAGCATCTGTTAAATCTGTTTTAAACTCACTTAATAACTTAGGATTTGTCTTATCTTTAATATCGAAGATACGAGTATATCCGTAGGCAGCTTCGTAACCTGGTTTGATAGGAGCGTAAACTTCTCTTGTCTCAATCAGGATTGTACCACCCTTTGCTAGAGCGGCAGAGTGAGCAGAACCTTGCTGGTCGGAAGCAAAATCTGTTCTACCTAAATAAACAGGTTTTTCGGGATTGCTAATATCAAAAATAACGGTTCCTAAATCCCACATGGAAACATATGCATACTTCCCTGTTTCATCAACCATTGTACTGTGGTTAAATAAAGGTCTTGTCTTACCATCTGGAGAATTCCAATGATAGCCGTTAAAATTATCCGGAACTTCCGGTAAACTTCTCGGATCGAACTGCCATAAAGTTTTCGGAGCGGTTGGATCACTTACATCTACAATTTGAAAATCTTTTTCTGCCCCGTGGCTGTAGTAATCAGCATACGGGTTTGCCGCAAGGACAACTGCTCGATTTCCTTGCGTTGTTAAATATAATTCATGAGTTCCCCTTGTTTGCTTCGTTACTTCCCAGAACCCTAATTTTTTAGGTTCATAAGGATCCGTTACATCATAAAGTAAGAAACCACCTTTTGAATCCGGGTTGGTTCTGTCTAATTGCTGTACACTCACCACCGCTAAATCACCTTTAAAATGTGGCGTGCTAACAGATTGTACAATAACTTTTTCTTGCCATGTACCAGGAATGTCATTGTTGGCAAATACCGCTACTTCTTTAGGATTAGATGGGTCTTTTAAGTCAAAAACTCGAACGCCTCCGTTCCCACCATTTTGTGTATGGGTCCCAACATAGGCAAATCCTTTATGAGCATATACGTCTGCGAAACTATTTTGCTTGCCATCCGCTCTGACCACCTTCATTTCAGGCGCAGCAGCTTCATGCAAAAACTTAAGATTCTTACTTCCTTCTAAAACGGGAGCGGTGATGGCATCATAATTGGTTCTTTCCCCTTTTTCAATATTGATATCTCCTAATTCGTCGTGAGCTAATACATTAAAAGGAACTGCCGAAAAAGTTAAAGTACCAGCAAGCGCCATGCTTAAAACTAAATTTTTTCTTACCTTTTTCATTAAAACCCCTCCGTTTTTTATGTATTTATGCAAGGAAACACCTCCTAGCACACACTCTCAATATACCAAATTTTAACTATATTTCATAATATTTTCAAATAATTTTTATTTTTCAAAACATTAGTCCTAATTTAATCGAACATAAAGGAATTAATCTCTATCCCAAACTCATTATTATAAGGAACATAAGACTATGATCAAGTTAATGGAATCGGTATTTATAATATTAAAAAAATAAAAAGAGACTAAAGCCTTAAATTCCTTAACTTTCCGCTCATGTCCTTTATCTTCCTCAATAATCTTGATTCTTTTAAATCGTATCATATTGGCATTCTCCAGTTTTCAAGAGGTCGCCAGCCTTCAAGGTCATATACGGAAAATAAACGTTTCTACTAGAATACCCTTCTAAAATAGAAGATTGGGCATACAATCTACTAAAAATTGGAAGGGTGAACAGGTGAATGCTCAAAACTAAAGAATGCTACTGTTAGTTAGCTGAGATAGTTCTCTCTGCTTTAGGTCCTTACTCCTTTTTCATATCAAATGACCTCGGTCTTTTTCTTTTTGTGCTTTCCTTTATCGGCACCTTATATTAGCTGCTGAATACAAAAAGAAACATTAACCCATTGTAACGGTTAATGTTTCTTTTTGTATTAATACGATATTTTTCCATTCTGGTTAAAAAATCGAGTTCACTTTATTAGTGACGATTGTTCGAACATTATTTAGGTGAAAGTTCACTTTCTGTTACCCATTTATGATTGGTCACTTTTTCTCCACCAGTTGTCGGAGTGTAATCCACCATATACACAGTCGTTTGTTCGGTTGAATCAATGACAGCAGTTGCCCCCTTCATCCCTTTCATATGGTCTGCCTCTGTAATCACTTCCGCTCCTGGTTCATACGGTTCGTCACTCGCATTTTGAATCTCTTCGTGAATAATCCATTTATGATTGGTCACTCTTTCTCCGCCTGTTGTCGGATTATATGAGATAGCATAAGCTGTCGTGTCAAAAGCCCCCACAATCGTTGCCTCAGCTCCATTCATACCTTCCATATGGTCTGTTTTCAAAATCGCTTTATCTCCGACTTTATAGGTTGGATTCTCAGCTTCTTTTAAACTTTCAGGGACTTCACCTGAACCGGAATGATTCATCTCTTCATGATTCATTTCTGCATGGTTCTCATTGCTTGCCTGTTCTTCTTGCTTTGGTTCTTCTCCATGATTCATGTTGGCCTGATCGCTCTCCTGATTATCATTGGAACATGCTCCTAAAAATAAAGCAGTGATCATCGTGAGCAGGAATAGAGTACTACGTTTCATTTTCATGATTTTCTCCTCCTATAAACTTGGTTTATCTTATGATACGACAAAAATGTGCAGAAATTATGCAGTTAGTAAATAAAGCCATATTATGGTTCGTCTAATAAAAAAGCCAACCATAAAAGTTGGCTTTAGCTATGGAAAATTGATACATTTTCTCTGTTCGAAAGTATTCGGCTTCCTTGTATACGATAATAACCTTTTATCGATTTTCCTTCCATCTCTTGACAAGCGGAATAAGAAGAGCTGCGGACAATATCAGCAATACCACTTTTCCTTCCCATGTCCAGTTTAGGACCTGGTGAACAGAATAGGCCTCCAATAAGACCGATGGAAGTTTCCCGATGGCATTGGCCAGCAGAAATGTTAATGGCTTGATACTCCCGACAGCCGCAAAAAACGTTACAAATCCAGAAGGCACAAACGGCATAAGTCGAAAAGCTACGATTAAATAAAACGCTTCTCTTCCCGTCGCGGATAAAAGTCTTTGAAGTTTCGGGTACTTTTCGAGCTTTTCTCTTGAAATGCCTCTTAACCCTTTCCGGTATAAATAAAAAGCGGCACCTGCTCCGATGACTTCACCTGTAAACGAAATCAACGTCCCTGTGGCAAATCCAAAAAACGCCAAATTGGCAGCCGTTAAAAAGGCACTCGGAATAATACCGAAAATGCTGATGATGACATTTGTTCCAAGGCTTATGATAATAGCTAAATGCTCATATTGTTGAAACCACTCCAGCACTAAATCCCCCATCATTCATCTACCCATTTGTACCCTACGCCCCAAACGGTTTGTAAGTGGTTCTCCACAGGAAAACCCTCTTTTCGCAATTTATCCCTTAGGTTGCGCATATGTGAATCGATGGTTCGATCTTCGATGTCTGCCTCCATGCCCCACACCATCATCAGTAAGTCTTCCCGGGTAAAAACGCGATTCACGTTTTTTAAAAATAAACCAATGAGTTCAAATTCTTTTCGTGTTACAGAAATAGGCTCATTATTATAACTTAAGATTCGGTGTTCTCCGTTCCATGCCAATCCCTTATAGCAAACTTCCGCCTTCTCCTCTTTCACCCTTCTTAACACCGCTTGAATACGCGCAATTAGTTCCGCTTCATTAAACGGTTTCGTGACATAATCGTCGGCTCCAATATTGAGTCCTTTGACGATATCTACGGATTGATTTCGTGCCGTGAGCATAATGATGGGGAGATTGGAAAATCCGCGGACCTCCCGGCAGACTTCCCACCCGTCTTTTTCCGGCATCATCAAGTCTAACAGCATGAGGTCTGCCTCATCTCCATTTTGCAAATATCGAATCGCTTGTTCACCAGCTTCAAATTTCACACATTGAAAACCATTCGGAACCAAGTACAATTCGAGCAAGTCCAACATTCTCGCTTCATCGTCAACCAACATGATTTTAGGCATGTTCATTCTCCTCTTTTAATACAATGGTAAATGTCGTTCCTTTCCCAGGCATACTTTCAGCTTGGATCATCCCGCCGTGGGCTTCTACAATTTCTTTTACGATGGCAAGTCCTAAACCGGTACCGCCGCTTTTGCGGGATCTGGATTTTTCCACTCGATACAATCGATCAAAAATGAACGGCAAATCTTTCGGGGGAATCCCGATTCCTTCGTCGGTCACTTTAATCCAAATATCCCCATCATCTTTTTTGACCTCCAGCCGAACCGTTGTATACGGTTCAGAATAGCTTAAGGCATTGTCTAATAGATTCATGATCACCTGTTTAAACCTTCCCGTATCTACTTTTACCATTAAGCCTTCCGGGCAAGAAAAGTCCAGTTGAATATGCTGGCGATCAAACATCGGCTTCATTTGCTGAAAAATGCTTTCTAAAAAAACATGTATGTAAACAAGCTCTTTCTTGATCAAAAACGCATTTTGATCAAGCTGTGCCAATTCAAATAAATTTTGAACAAGAGCAGAAAGCCTTTCCGTTTCTTCTTGAATAATGCCAAGGTACTTCTCCCGGTCGGAAACTGCAAGATTAGGCCGTCCGGCAATATCGGTGTAGCCCTTAATATACGTTAACGGAGTTCGCAATTCATGGGAAACATTCGCTAAAAACTCATTTCTTTCTCTCTTTAAGTACTGAAGTTCCTTCGCCAAGGACTCAATGGCATTTCCCAATTGTCCGAGCTCATCCTGGGAACGGACATTCAGCTTAACCGCAAAGTTTCCTTCACTCAATTTCTCTGTTGCTCTCTTCATCCGGACAAGCGGGCTCGTAATGATTTTAGAGAGGAGAAAAATGGTAATCACTGAAAAAAGGACTGAAATGCCGCTCACCACATAAAAATGATGTTTAAGTCTGGCAATCATGGAGCGAATCGAATCGGTATGTTGAAACATATAAACCGTTCCGGCCTCTTTACCATCTATATGAATGGGACTGGCGGTTGCGATATATTTTCGATGGCTCCAATCTCCCTGAATAATTTTCCCTCTATAAGGACCTTGCTTTCGGTCATGCTCTTTCATGAGCTGCCTGATTTCTTCCTTAATCGGATTAGAATGACTGAGGATTTTCCCGCCTTCATCGACAATTACTACCTCCGTTTTAGCTTCCGACTCCATTAAAGCAACGTGATGCAGCGTAGTAGAGTCAAAATTTTTCTCCAAAACATCCCGGTGGCTGTTTCCTCTCAGTCTTAAACTCTCCAATTCCTCGGTGATTCGGCTGTTGGCCAGTTCGTGATACAAGTAGATAAATAACCCTGCCTCCAGAACAAGGACAAAAATCAAGAAATAAACACCTAATTTAATCGAAATACGATTCACGTTTCTTATCACCTTATCTTTTGCAGCTTAATTTTTCGGTACATCCCTTTCATCATAACATCAAGATTGTACTGAATTCGACAATGATGATTGACATTTTGATAAACTCTGTCAAAGGATAGTCCGATATCCGTTCCCAACATTTTGATGACGGGACGAATTAATTTCTTTCCAAAAGAGAGCCGTTCATTTGCAGGGGCAAATTTATCAAAAATTAAAATCTCCCCTTCATCTTTCGCCACTCTGACCATTTCCTTCATGACCTTTACCGGATCGGGTACAACACTTAATACTAAGCTCGCCACAATTACATCGAAAGATCCTGACTCGAAATCCAACATTTGAGCATTCATCTGCCGAAAATGAATCGAACTATTTACGTATTTCTCTTCCGCTTTTTGCAGCATTTCTTCTGAGTAGTCGATCGCCGTGACCTCCAAGTCAGCATAAGGGATGAACCCCAAATCCGCACCCGTCCCGATTCCGACAAACAAAACCTTTTGGCCCTTTTTCCATTGCACTTCCTGAAACACTCGCTTCCTCGCTCGATAAAATATCCCTTTATTAAAAAAGAAATCATAAAAGGGCGCCCAGCATCCATAGATAGCTTGATTCCATTGATTATTCATTTTTTCCTCCCCCCTAAAAGAACCGATTATTTGTTGTCAGATGAATGGGTTTGTCAAAATCAATCTAAGCATACCTTACCGAAAAAATTTGCAGATTTTATGCATAACGCAAGAGCTTTCTCATTTCTGCGAGAAAGCTCTTGCGTTATGGTGATATAAAAGAAATTAATTACAATGATCGTTATCCGTACATCTTGAATCGCTTTTGTCGATTTGAATGGTTGTATGGTCGATATGAAAATGCTCATGAAGAATGTGCTTGGCGGATGCCAACACTTCATCATGATTGGTCTCTGGATTGACCACCAAATGACAGCTAAATGCCGGAAAATCGGATGTAATCGACCAGGCATGCAAATCATGGACTTCGTTTACATGCTCAATCGATAAAAGCGTTTCTTTTATTTCGTTCATATCCAAGTTAGCAGGTGTCCCTTCCATCAAAATATGGAACGAGTCCTTCGTGACACGCCAGCCGCTAATGATAATTAAGAGCGCTACGATGACACTGGCAATCGGATCGGCAATATTCCATCCGAAAAACATCATTAGCAAAGCGGCAATGATAGCACCAAATGAACCAAGCATATCCCCAAGCACATGCAAAAAGGCACTTCGTACATTTAAGTTTCCGCTCGTGTCACCTTTCATCAAGATAAACGCGGCCGCCATATTAACAACTAAGCCGATGGACGAAATTACCAACATCCCTGAACTGGCGACTTCCGGCGGGTCCATCACCCGGTGGTAAGCCTCCCAGAAAATATAGAGAGAAATGACAACTAATGTAATACCATTTATGAATGCCGCTAAAATTTCAAAACGTTTATAACCGAATGTTTTCGTTAATGTCGCTTTTTTCTCGCCGAATGTCAAAGCCGCATAACTTAATCCCAGGGCGGCTGCATCGCTCAGCATATGACCGGCATCTGATAATAGCGCCAAGCTATTTGTTAAGATTCCTCCGATGACCTCTATTATCATATAAGCAGCAATAAGGATAAAAGATAGTTGTAATGCCTTTTTATTTCCAGTACCGTGATGATGTCCATGGCTGTGAGAATGGCCGTGATTGTGACCATGATGAGAGTGTCCCATCTTATCAATCTCCCTTTTAATTTTAATATATGAACATATACTCATATATTATGTAATATAAAATGATTATGTGCAACCTTTTTTGGATATTATTCCCCTTGTGTCATGGTGAATAAACTAAAAAAACAGCCGAAACCTTATGAGTTCCGGCTGTTTCGTTTCATTTCATTCACTATTTCTAACCATTAAGGCGCCACAAGCTCTTCTCCTTCATAAAACTCATACACATACGGAGTCGGCGGCGCGTCTATTTTTTCAAATTGGCTAATTTTAATATAAGGCAAACGGATGGAGTTGTACTCCGTTGTCGTCAATGTTCCTTTTATTTTCACCCACTGGTCGACTCCAAGTTTTTCGGCTCCTTTCGATTCTCCAAGCATCCCGTAAACGGACGCATCCGCCACACAACAGGAAAGACCGAAACGGGCGATAACAAATTGATTTTCAGCAAAATCAGGCTCCCGGTAAACAAATCCCATCAATTCTATTTCTTTCCCGGCAAAAGCTTCCGGATTTCGGTCAAATATATTCATGAGCGGAATAAATGTCTCGTCAGGCACAGTGATGTGATCTTTCGTCAACATGCTGGCTTCCAGCTTATCGTAAAATCCTTCCGGCGGATCTTGGACCTGAAATCCTTCTTCATGTGTTAACGGGAGATCCCCTTCTTGGGCGGCAGCCGATTCTCCCTGCACGCGCTTATCGAGCTCTTCCATATATTTCTCCGGATCTTCCAAATACAATTCCGCTTCAGACATCCCTTGTGCTGCCGCTTCTTGCCGTTCTTCCGGTGCAGGGCGTGCCGTGGCATTCGCCCCGAATTTTATGCCGCGCTTCTCGGCAACGGAACTGTCCAGTATATTATTGGAAAATAAAAACCCCGTTATCACAGGAAGAATAAATAACGCATACATGACTGCAGTTTGCCATGACCGTTTCGGGCCATGATGACCATGATCGCACATACAATCATGATGATGTTCATGCTTTGAGCCGCTCCTCCAAATTTGCATCACTCCCAACAGAAAAAATGTCAACGACGCAAAATAGATAAACGGCATCATTCTCGGAGCAATAAACAACCGAATATCTCCCGATAGCATCAATTTGAACATTAAAAGAGAGAAACCGACTAAAATCACACCACGGATAAAAGCCTGAAATGACTGATCTGTTTGATGTTCCATGTTCTCACCTCTCTCGTTTATAAAATGAACCATTGCTGAAACAGCCAAACGGCTGCATATACACATACCGTTACAATGACAATGAAGGCCGCCGTAAACTTCGCTTTAAAGGCGGACAGCATCATGAGCGTATTTTTCACATCAATCATCGGACCGTACACTAAAAAGGCAAGGAGCGAACCTGTCGAAAACGTATTAGTGAACGAAGCGGCCACAAAAGCATCCGCTTCCGAACAAAGAGACAGCACATATGCAAAAGCCATCATCACAAGCGGCGATAAATGTTCGTTAGAACCCAGGTCCATTAAAACGTTCCGGTCCAAAAACGTCTGAAACAGGCTGGCGACAAATGCCCCCATAATCAAATATTTTCCCATGTCAAAAAACTCATCACTGGCGTGGAACAGCATTTGCTTAAACCGATTCCCTTCCCCGTGACTATGATGAACATGCAAACTTGCCTCCTCTTCCCGCAGCTGATTGCGATTGCGGAAGAACAGATACACAAGAAAACCGATCGTGATACATAATACGAAAGCCAGTCCCATCCGTCCGTAGACGACCATCTTTTGGGTGCCGAATGCATAGTATGTAGAAGCAAATACAATGGGATTTAATATCGGGGCCCCTACCAACAATACTACTCCGACATGAAGAGGCATCCCTTTTTTAAGAAGCCGTCTCACGACCGGAATGATGGCGCACTCGCACACCGGCAAAATGGCGCTCACCAACGCCGCCGGCAGCAGTGCCGCAATCGGGTGTTTTGGAATGAAGCGCTGTATGGTCCGCTCCGATACGAAAATTTGAATGAAAGAAGACACGAACACTCCGAGTAGAATGAACGGAATCGCCTCCAGCACGATACTTAAAAAGATGGAGTTAACATTCATCCAATCTCCCGGGAGCGCAAATGACAGCTCTTTCGGATCAATAACAAAAAAACAATAAAGAAATAAAAGCAGTAAACTGTAGCCAATTACATCTTGCCTGAGCTTTTGAAAGCTTGTCCTCATATAAGACCTCCATGTTATGATCAATTTACCTTATTGCATATAAACGTTATCATTACGATTTATATGATAAAAAAAAGAACTTATGCATAACAAGTTCCATTTTACATGAATTCCGGTTAAATGTTAACGAAAAATCTTTATACAAAAAGGCGTTATCTATCTTAAATATTATAAGACAACTAACGCCTTTGCTGTTCTCTTCTCAAAAATACTTTTTTTGAAACGTCTCCATATTGTCAACCGGGGTTACAACCGCGTATAGATGGTCATTTGGATTCTCAAATTTTTTTTGGATGATTTGATAATATGGCATCTGTTTTATTTGTAATCTAAACTCTTCCGAAACCCGATTTCCCTTAACGCTTCCCTCTCCCATGATTCTTTTTTCATTTTCCATCGTTATCACATTCTCCCTGCAATCTTATTTCCTACAAAGCTCAATATATTCGGAAGAAGCTTAGATTGACACAAATACCTCTTAAATATTTACATTTTATTGTTTATGGATCGTCTAACTACTTCAATAGAATAAGCTTTTTCCACAGCTGACGGTAATTGGAGGATAACACATTTCTTTGAACTGCAAAAAGACGAGTCGCATCGACTCGTCTTTTATAGGTTAAAGTAATAGTTCATTCTGCGCTTAGCGGTCCGTCTTGCCTGATTGGACGGCCATTGTCTCTACAGCTTCAGCTACTCTTTCATGAACGGATAAATCGAGCGGATGCGGAACCAGATCGCCCGGTTTCGTCTCTGCTGCAATAGCTTCTGCAGCAGCAACCAGCATTTCATGGGTAATATCACGAGCTCCGGCATTCAGCACACCGCGGAAAATGCCCGGAAACCCAAGAACATTGTTAACAGAACGGCCGTCCGCTGCATAAGCAGCTCCTGCTTCTAATGCCTCTTCCGGCTCAATTTCCGGTTTCGGATTAGATAAAGCGAGAATAATTTGCCCTTGACGCACCCACTCTTTTTTAATAAGTCCTGGGACGCCGGTAGTGGCGATGACAATATCCGACTGTTCCATCAATTCTTCGAGGCTTTCAACCGGATTTCCTCCGTAGCCCTTCAATCTTTCTTTCGCTTCCGGGGACTTGTCCGCTCCGAAAACGTTCTTTACGCCAAAAGCCATGAACATACGGCAGATTGCCAAGCCGGCTGCCCCAAGGCCAATTTGTCCTACTGTCGCTTTTTCTAAATCAACACCAGCGCTTTTGCAAGCGGACAGGACTGCTGCCAGGGTTACGACAGCCGTACCATGCTGGTCATCATGCATAACTGGAATGTCTAAATCCCTCTTGAGGCGCTCTTCTACTTCAAAACAATGCGGAGAACCAATATCTTCTAAAAGAATCCCGCCAAAGCCAGGCGAAATATGTTTGACTGTCTGAACAATTTCATCCGGATCTTTCGTGTCTAAAAGAATAGGAATGCCATTGATGCCGGCCAACTGATCGAAAAGGGCAGCTTTCCCCTCCATTACAGGCATTCCCGCAACCGGACCAATGTCTCCAAGTCCTAGAATCGCTGTTCCGTCCGTCACGATCGCAACCGTATTGCTGATGTTCGTATAAATTTTCGCTTTCTCCGGCTCCTGTTCGATCACACGGCAAACGTTTGCCACACCTGGCGTGTAGACACGTCTCAAGTCAGCAAGAGATTGAATCGGCATCTTGCTTTTCATCTGAATCTTTCCGCCTTCATGTGCACGAAGAACATCGTCTGAAACAGTATGTAACTGGATGCCCCCTCCAAGCTCGCGAACGGCCTCTAGTAAGGACTCAAGCTTTGCTTCATTCTCGACTTGAACCGTAATGTTGCGTTTTGTATAGTTTGCCCCTACATGTACGGTTTCAATTTCTCCGATATCTCCTCCGGCAAGGCCGATGGCCGTCGCTACTTTCCCAAGATTTCCAGGAGTGGATGGGGTTTGTACAAGTAAAGTGCGAATAATATGTTTATTGATCATAACCAAATTCCTCCAAATACATTTTCATGATGACTGGCCGTTAGGCGAGGTAACTTGTTTTGAATAAGAAACGTTATTGTCCATTCTACAATTTTACGCCTCATAAATAAAGCGTTTCCAATCGATTAAGTTCATGTTTCTTTTATATTTTGAACAACTTCTATAAAATGAGATTACCAGATATAAAATAGTGTTCCCATTTAAAAAACTAAAAAAAGTAAAGAACATAAAGAACATGAAAAAATCCTGCATATCAATACAGGATTTTTGATTGAACTTTGTTACAAATTATCACAATTTATTTCAAAATCACACTTGTTCGACCTCATCCCCCTCATCTAGATTAAAAACCAACCCGTGCATGCGGCCGCTAAATTGGTAAGGGCGAAGAAAAACAAATTGGAGGACCATGCCGTCCGCTCATCCTCTTCAGACCGACTCTTTGAACCTTTTGCCAGCATCCCGGAAAGGACAAGCGCTCCTGCCCCTAATCCCCCACTGACTAAAACAAGCCAAAAATAGTCATCCACCGCCTGCGAAAGCGTTATCATAAATAACACCAACAATATCCCGCTAAAAAGCCCCATCTTCATGCCCATTCCCCCTTAAACATGTAGAATTCAAAAATAAAGACCCGACGCCCACCAATCTTCACTTCTGTATTGCTACTAATATATGTGCGAACACGGAAAAGACGACCTTTCTTTTTCTTTGAAGCACTAAAAATGCGTGTTCAAAAAGGAGGACAAAAAGGACCGAGAAGTTCAAGGAAGCGCCGCTTTGAGCAACGGAGCGTATGGTGTTAATACGTGAGTAGCGGAAAAGCAAGCTGACGCCGAAATTCGACAGTCATTTTTCCCGGACTTTTTGAACAACCTCTAAAAGTCAAAACCACCCGTGATAACGGGTGGTTTGCTCTACGGCTGGAAGCCTTTGTTACTGACCAAACCCTAAAGGGCTACTGAATGGTTCGCCAGTTGTACTACTTCTACTGGCCAGACCTCAAAGGCCTCCTCCTTACTTTCGTTTCTTTTTCTTCACCTCTTCACCTGTAAATGGATCGATATATTCCATCATACTTAATTGTTCTGCGACTATATCATCTTGTATTTGATTGCGTATATATTCTTCTATCACCTTCTTATTTCTCCCAACGGTATCCACATAATATCCTGTACACCAAAATTTTCGGTTCCCGTATCTATATTTTAAATTTGCGTGACGATCAAAGATCATTAAACTGCTTTTTCCTTTTAAATATCCTACAAATGAAGATACACTGATCTTAGGCGGAATGCTTACCAACATATGTACGTGGTCTTTACACGCTGTTGCTTCGATAATTTCCACACCTTTTCTTTCGCACAAGGTACGCAGTATTTCTCCAATGTCTTTTTTGATTTTCCCATAAATCACTTGTCTTCTATACTTCGGCGCAAACACAATGTGATACTTACAATTCCAAGTTGTATGTGCTAAACTATTAGTGTCTTTTTTAGACATAAAAACTCCTCCGTGTGCTGATATTTTGGTTGGCGAACCAAAAATATTTTAGCACCTCGGAGGAGTTTTTTTAATACCACGCTATAAGCTTTTTGGAACCCTAGGCCTAGCCTAGGGTTTTCTTTTCCACAAAAAAGAACCTTTCGCTTTGACAACTTTGTGAAAGGTCATTTCCATTGCGGAGTTTTTCGTTTTGTTAAAAAATAAGAGACGCCGATTGCCTGGCAAATCGTCGCATAATGAAGCAGCATCAATAATAAAATGCCGGTATTCATTCCCATAATCACCCCGACCATTCCAAAGTCATGCTGGGAACCGAAATAATAAATCATCGAAAACGACACGATATGAGACCATACTGTATGATACAGGGCATCTTTTACGAGCCCTAATCCGATTAAATAAGCTTGAAGCGGAACGGCAAAAAAGTGAAACAAAAAATAGGGCCATAGCGCATGTAGATAAAATACCGCTTCTGGTGAACGGAAAAATAAATTCGTCAGCGGCTCTGCGAACACATACATAATTACGATCGCGGGTAATCCGTATAAAACGGTAATTTGCATCGATTGCTGCAATAATTGCCTTAATTTCCTCATATCGTTTTTGGCATACGCTTCAGACACGGATGGAATAAGAGCCACGAGCAGCGAGTGAGCAAAAAAAGCAGGAAAAAAACCAATGGACATGGCCACTCCTGCCATTAACCCGAAATGCTGATTGGCGAGACTTGCTGTTAATCCCGACAAAATGAGCGCTTTTTTAATCAAAAACGGCTGAATCGCATTGGCTACAGAGTTGAAAATTCGAAGGCCTGTAGTTGGAAGAGACACAGATAACAGTTTTCGCCGCACCTGAGCACCGCTCATTTGATGCTGGCTGTTTTTAGGAATATAATGAAGCTGTGAAATATAGATGATGAGCAAATATAAAAGAACGACTCCTTCACTGGCAATGAGCGTACAAATGGCCGCAAACAGTGCCATTTCCGTCTTCACAAAGTGAAATGCCTGAAACACGGCAAACAAAATCGACAGCTGAATCGCTTTTCGAATGAAATTGGACACAGCAATGGTTGACATATTATGGATGCCCATGAAATATCCGCGCAATACGGCAGAATACGAAACGATTGGAATAAACGCAAGTACGGCCCATTTAATGAGCGGATGATGCTCGTGAAAAATAGGAATATATGGAAACACAAGCAGCCCTATCGCCATCAGTGCTGCCGCCAGAACCGTTACGAACGAAAGCGCATGGCCCAGCATGTGCCGGTGCTCCTTCCGGTCATGTTCGGTCAAAAATTTTGAAACGGACACAGGAAGTTCCAAATTGGCAATGGTCATAATCAAAAAAATCGTCGGCAAAATGGACATATAGATGCCCATTCCTTCTTTCCCCAGCTCCCGTGCCAATACCATATTCACCAAAAACTCCACCAGTTCTGAAACAAAGGCAGCCCCGGCTAAAATAAAGGTTCCTTTCAAGAAAGTGTTCATGCTATAAACTCCTCTGCTAACATATCCTTTCTTTCATATATATGTAGACAAGCAGGAAGTATATGAATCGACTTTCAAGTAATACATGAAATAAAAAACTGAATAAGGAGAATACTCTCTTGTTTATGAGCATTCTCCAATTAAATCCGAACGTATATTATCTATTTATTTGATACTTCCATTTTTCGTGCAAGGCGAACATTGGACAAAGCAATATCTGCTAACGTCACTTGATGTGCAGGAGAAAATGTGTTGTCTTTTATAGGAAACAGACCTAATTTGTTCGCTAGAGCAACGTAGCCGATGTATCGTTTCTGGACTTGCGCTGCATCTTTAAATGGCAGCGTATAGATATCACTATGTTTCGCTGCTAAATCCAAGTCAAGTGCGCGAATGTACCAAAACGCCAGCTCTTCATTTGTGATGGTTTCATCTGCCGAAAACGTTTCTTGTGTTGTATCTATAATCTTTTGCTGGGCTGCCAACTCAACAATTGAATATAACGGATGATCCTTCGTAATATTCGAGAAAGTCGGCTTCTCTTGGTGCTCAGTACGCTCGAATTCATAGTAATGCATAATTGATCTCATAAGCACCTCAAGCGCTTCTCCTTTTGTTAAAGGGAGATCAGCATTAAATGTATCCGGATCTGTCACTTTAATGATTCCTGCTTGGATTAAATGATTTAATTCTTTTTCAGCGGTTGGATGTGACACTTTCACTTCTGTACCATTCTGCCCTTGGTATTCACTAGATTTTTTCCATTCTCCGGTAATCGCATCATAGTAATGAAACTGATTTTCAAATTCCCAGAAGTATACTAAAGAATAATGATTTTTTTCAGGAGCAGTTTTTGTATAAGCCATTTTTACTTTCAGTTGATCCAAGTAATCATGTAATGCCTTTTCCCTAGAAACTACCTTTTCGGCACTTGGCCACTCTTTTATATTTGGTGATTGAACATTGTAGTGACTCATAGAACCATCACTTTTAATCGTTATATTGATAGAGTCTCCTATGACTTGGATACCATTTTTGACTTTAGGAAATGATAGATAAAACTCCCCTTGGCGAGACTGCTTCAATTCACCATGTGTTGGGTAAGAATATTCGTGCATAATGGATGGTGAATATTTTTTTATGAAAGCAATCGCTCTCTCCACGGCTTGACTATATGTTATCTTTCCTGTTTTGCCGGCATCCTTCGTTTTACCAAAAACATCCTCAGAAATATCATAAAAACTTACTACTTCACCTGTATTCTTGTCAATTTCTATACTTGTTCCATGACCTGAGTTTCTGCTTTGATACATATACTGAACAGAGTAAACCGTTTTGCCTAACAATTTATTTTCTTGTTCCGATACACTCTCAATAATCAGCTTAATATCATCATTGCCCGGTCTCAGTAGCTTTTCGGCAATTGCCTTTGCCTCTTTGTCTGTAATGGGCTTGGCTCCTTCTTTAATCGGGGCATCCGATAACATTTTTATTTTGCTTGAATCAGGTAATTTATCCGTAAATTCTTGTCCGATTAACCACTTTCTACTTTTAGCATGCATAGCATCAATAGGTCTTTCTACTCCATATACCAGCTCTACTTGTGTCTCTTCATTACGATAATCATAGTCAACCATATATTGTAAGGTGACATCAAAATTGTCCTTTATTTGTTGTAAAGCCGTTTCAGCTTTGACAAAGTTACTTTTTTCTTCATATGTCACATTCTTCTTTTGATGTTCTCCGCTATTGAACTCAACGATTTCTCCATTCCCCAGAACCGTAATATTCATATTTTGACCCATAACAGGGACATCATTTTTCAATTGTTCAAAAGCGAATTGATAACGGACTGGTTCTGTCAGATTTGTCGGTACCTGATTATATATTGGATGATTATCATTCAATCGATATGAATCGTTCGAATAATGACTTTTGATAAATTTTACCGCAATTTCAAGAGCCTCTTTCTCTGTTACCTTCGCAGGAAAAAGAGCATCTTTTACATCTGAAGGTGAATAATAGAATGACTGAAGGTCAAGATTTTCACCGACAAATTCAACGCCGCCATACACTTGCTTGCCCGCATATTCTTTGTGGAATGAGAGATGATAGCGGATAGTGTCTTCGTTATCTTCTGTATAGCGATGTCCTGTGTCAAAATGAAAGTCCTTACTTGTCAAAGAATCGAACTTGCCAGGAAACAATTTCTTTAATTTTTGAATAAGAACCTCTTTATTAATCTCTGAGTCTACATTAGCAATCATAATCATTGGCTTTTCCTGGCTTTGGGTATGTAATTCACTTGCAAACGTTTGTGACGAAAATGCACCAAAAGACAGTGCAGCAGTTATCGATAGCGTCCCCAACTTTGTTACTTTCAAAAGATAGTCCCCCTTTTTATCCCTATTAACCTTTAGATAATAACATATTTTACTATAAAAACCAATTTTTACATATTTTATCTTCGAGTTATACCAAGTAAACTAATCTTTTTTGTGAATAGACCAGATACTAAAATAAAGCTGATTTAATATTTTGATAAAATCAAAATGACCCTGGCTCAATGCCCAGGGTCATTTATTATTAGCTTATCTTTTTTCCATATTATATAATCATGGATGCTTAAAAAATTGACTATTCGTTACGATAAACATATGGATCGGACGGTTCATTAATTTTCTTCCAATTCGTCACCTTCAAGATCGGAATCGTTTTTTTGAACGGTTGATAATACATTGTGCTGATTGTCCCTTGTACGCTCACCCATTCATCATTTTCAAAATGGGTTCCTTCCGGAAACTCCACCAGCATCCCGAATACTCCGGAATCGGCTACACAGTGAATGACACCAAAACGGAAAACGAAAAACTGATTTTCATGCATTTCATTTGTATGAAACGTAAACCCTTTAAATTCAATCGTCTTATCCATGAACTCACCTGTATGGTTATAGAGGATTTCCATTCCGGTCAAGAAGTTATCGTCATTTAACGCCACTCTATCAAGCCGCGTATACTTTGGCAATTGTTCTCCCATCATTTCATCATAACCTTTTTTGCCATAGTAGACGCTTGTGTCCGGCTGCAGAAATTGATGCTGCTCATAAGGACTCTCATTGTCGTACATCGGAAAGTGAAACCCTTTCGCTTCAACAATATCAGAATTCAGCGTAGCTACCGGAAAAAACAATGCTGTAACAACCGGAAAGATATAAACAGGATAGGACAGCCACTTTTGCCATTTTCCAGTGGAATGATGGTGCCCATGGTCACATCCGCATTCACCGCAGCCCTCCTCATGTTCATCTTCCTTCATATAGAAATATAAAGCTGCAATTGTTAAAAAGAACAGCAAAAAAATCGTACTAAACGAAATCCATGAATACTTCATATTTACATATTTTGAGATATTACCCGTTGCATGCAGATGCATGAATACGAACGTAAATCCCAGCAAAATAATCACACGAAACATACTCGCTCACCTCTTTCAATCAAATGAGAAGAATGGAACCGATAAAAACGAATATCGCTACATATAGAAACAAATACAGGACAAATCGCGCTTTAAATTGTCCAAGCATCATTAACGTGTTTTTGATGTCAAACATCGGCCCGAACACCAGAAAAGCAACAATGGATCCTTCCGAAAAGGTACTGCGAAACGAGGAAGCAATAAACGCATCCGCTTCAGAACATAAAGACAGCACATATGCCAGCCCCATCATGACAAACGTAGATGAATATTCCCCGCTGCCGATGTCCAGTAAGATTGACGTTTTCACGAATGTTTGCATCGCAGCGGCGACAAATGCTCCAATGATAAGAAATTTCCCGACGGAAAAAAATTCATCGATCGTATGTTTAATGGTTCCGCTAATTTTCGTTTTAAAGTTGGCATAATGGTGGACATGTGCATGATGATCATTCTTCACCTGCGAATCCTTGAATTGAATGGACAAGATAAGACCTACAAGCAAGGCAACAAGAAACGCCAAACCACCGCGGTTCAGCATCATGCCCCAATCGTTCCCAAACGCAACATACGTTGAAAACAAGACAACCGGATTAATGACAGGTCCTGTCAGCATGAATGGAATGGCCGCATGCAGCGGCACCCCTTTTGCCATCAAACGGCGGGTAATCGGAACGATCCCGCATTCGCAGGCTGGAAATAATGCACCCAAAAAGGCCGCCCATATGACGGAAAGAAATTTATTTTTCGGAATAGCCTTTGCCATCATTTCCTCTGTTACAAACATTTGAATGATGCCGGAAATAACCACCCCAATCAACACGAAAGGTAATGATTCTATCAATAAACTAATAAAAATTGTATTCAGTTGTAAGAAAGATTCGTATGTCATAAGACTCCTCACCCAGTTACTCTTTATTTTTCAAATACCGACTCCATCCATTTTAGCGAAAATGATTGGTTTATGCAAAAAAATTTCATTAAGGCAAAATTATACTATCCATGAAAGAATTCACTTCTTTTTTTATAAAAATATCCCCCACTGGTATTTAGACATGAAAAAGAAGAGGAATAAACGTTTATCCTCTTCTTTTTCATGTTCTGTATCTTTTTAATCCATCCTAGGTTAACTCAGTATGAGAAGCAATCGCCTGTGAAAGCGTCGATTTAATCGATATTTTGTCAAAGGATAATCCTAGTTGCAAAGCGGTCATTGCGATTTCAGGTCTGATACCTGATATCGTCGATTTCACTCCGAGAAGCTCTAGCGCCTCAATCAACTGAAAGATTTGATGGGCAACCATCGTATCGACCATCACGACCCCTGATAAGTCGATATAAAGATGGGCTACACGGTTGCCGGCACATTGTTTAAGCGTATTTTCCAAAATCATTTTCGCCCTTGCCGTATCGATATCCCCTACTAATGGAAGCAACGCGGTGTCGTTATTAAGTGTAATAACGGGCGAACTTAGCTCATTGATCATTTCCTGCTGGGCTTTTAGCTGGATATTTGAATACTTATGGAACCCTTCCACAAATTTAAGTATTGTAATATCAAGACCTTTAATAATAAGCCCATTCCATTTATCCACGTCATTTTGATCAATTTCTCCGTCATATTCGCTGACAAATTTTTTTATATAGTCCAGATACTGTGCCCGAACTCTCATAAATTCTCTAATAATATAATGAATGGGTGTTCTCAAATGTTGGCTATCTTTTGCAATTTTGACGACCCACTCTTCAAGTGAGCGAAAAAAAGAGGATTCCTCTTTAACAAAGATATCAGCAAAATAAAGATGGAACTCATAATTTTGTTCTTTTAACGTTTGAACTACTTCCAGGTCTGCCGAAGCATAAACGGATGCAGGATCGTTGTCTTTCAAGGAACCGTGCCATTCTTCTGTTAGCTGCCGGGCATGGTTTAATAAAAAAGTACGTAACGCATGATTCTTCTCCAATTTCATTCCCCTTCCAAACACCTTCGTCATTCCCATCCATCTGTCAGGTTGGAAGAAATGAGATGATTCTGCTCTAATAGGCAATAAAATTCTCACTGGTTGAAGGTTGACTTTAGATTTTGCTATTTTCCAAAGTATAACATACCTGCTCTCTTTCAGTGAATGATTCGCTTGAAGACTATTCTACTATATAAATTGATTTAGAAGATTTGACATGACCAAAGAACGGCCCTGTCTATTCTTCTAACCCTTAGGGGCGGATTCAAGTTATCTGGACCACCGATTGTGAATTGCTCTGGATAAAAATGAAGACGTGTCGAGTTATTACGTGGAATGTATATAGATGCATCGACACGAAAACGAAGGCCCTTCGCTGTAAAAGAGACCTTCGTTTTCGTGATTTATTAGCATGGAAGTTTCCTACTATATAATTAGAAAGATTTTTTCATTAATTGGTTTCTGGATTTTTATTATCCAGCTCGTCCTTTTTCTCGCCGTCACTGATGCCATTGTCTTGGTCGACTCCATCACCGACTCCACTGTCTTCCATTTCTTGCTCGATTTCATTTGCTTCTTGCTCAGCTTTTTGTTCTGCTTGCTCCATTTCTGTTTCAGCTTGTTTTTCAGTTTCGTTCACTTCAGCTTCATTTTCTTTATCCAGCTCATCTTGTTGCTCTCCGTCGCTGACGCCGTTATCCTGGTCGACTCCATCGCCGCACGCGGTTAATCCTCCAAGTGTTAATGCTGCAGCCATTCCCCCAACTAGTAGTTTTTTGTTCCAAATTGATTTCATCATTAGTTCCTCCTTCTGTTCTTTACAAAGTAAGTATGTACAGAAGAATTACCCCGCTTCTTTTTGCTTTAAACATATATTTCATGTAAATCATAATATTAATATTTGAACAAGAGAAAAAGAAGCAAGAAACGGGCTTTTCTTATCCCGTTACGCTCTAACACCAAACATTCGTTCAGCAGGAATCATTCAAGTAAATGGCTCTCTGATCGTTCTTGGAAAGCTATTGCTTTTCCCTTGACAAAGGTAATGTAATGGTGAAGGTGGTTCCAGTGTTGACCTTGCTATCCGCATGAATGGTCCCTTCATGGCTTTCGATAATTTGGAAACAAACCATCAGACCAAGACCCGTTCCTTTTTCTTTTGTGGTATAAAAGGGTTCTCCTATCCTGCTCAATAGTTCTTTTGGGATACCGTTCCCTTGATCTTGGATTTGAATAACAATATTTTCTTTCATTTCTTTTATAGTAAGAACGATACTTCCAGCACTGTCCATCGCGTCTATTGCGTTTTTAATCAAATTGATGAAGACTTGCTTCATTTTCGTATTTTCACAGTTCAAATACAGTTCCTCGCAATTTGCTTGTTTGATTATCTCTATATTTTTCATATTTGCCTGAGGGGTTAATAGCACTATGACATCGTCAATTAGCTGAATGATATTATAACTTCTTTTATTGTCAGAATGGGGCTTTGCAAGAGTTAACAACTCACTTGAAATTTGCTCGATCCGAGAAAGTTCCCCCTCTATCACGCTATAATACAGTTCTTCTCCCTCATTCGTGGCCTTCAGCATATGAAAAAAACCTTTAATGGCAGTCAAAGGGTTACGTAATTCATGCGCAATACTTGCCGCAAGCTCTCCTACAATATTCATTTTCTCAGAACGGATCATTAACATTTCATTTTCTTTCTCGTGGGTAATATCTACAAAAGAGTGCAAAATGGCGGGTTCTTCCTCATAAGTTATCTCGATAGATTTTACTAGGTATTGTCTTACATTACCATTCTTAAAGCTAAATTGATGTTCTCGCGGAATCCTATTATGGGGGGTAACAACATTTTTATCATAGTCTTCAAAAAATATGTACAGTTGATCTTCTACTCCAAGATTCCCTTCTCTAATCGAGAATTGTTCCTGTGCTACACCGTTTAGAAAAAGGATACTGGCTTCCCTCCTAATAATGGTAGGTATGGGCAATTCGTCTATAATATTTCGAAGTTTTTGCTCATTTTGTATAATCAACTCGTTGTTTAATTTAACAAGACTATTCTCTATCATTAAATGATTGTTTCGATCTCGAAGTTTCTTATTTTGTTTTTCCAGTCTTCGCAGCCTTTCCATTTCTTCATTAGACGGAAAATAAAGATGTTCTCTTTTGTACAAAGGAGATAAACAATATTCACTATCTGTCATAAAATGAGTATGTGTCTTCATTAACTCATTCTGGACGTAGGCAGGTATGATTAAACCGTTGTATGCACAGACCGAAATCATTTTGTTTTTGGAAATGAATTCTTCACAATTACATTCATATATTCTTAGTTTTTCTAAAGTAGATTCATTCTCCGGGAAGGGAACGCAGCCCCAGGTTCGTATTGTATAGCCTTTCTCAAGAAAGGGCATAAGCAAGCTAATTAGCTTTTCGTCACCATTCACATTAAACTGATCTCCTACCATATACATTTCCGTACTGTCCATAAAAATGACATTGTGGAGGAGAGCCGTAACAAGCCTCTTTGATTTCACTGCATCCTTAACTTGTCCGATCAACTCTTTTGTCTCAACAAATAGAATAACCTCATTTTTGGCTAGTCCTTCGAGGATAAAACTAATGGCATTAGCAATGTATTTATCGACTTCATTATAGATATAAAGAATATGGGCTCTTCCTTCTAGAGCTGATGAATGATTTGTCAATGTATTAATTCGGTGTACACCATGCATATCTCATTCTCCTAACCATTTCTTGTCATCAATTATACCCGGATTTTCCTGCCTTAATAGTATCATTTAATCTTTAAAAAAACTTAAATTTTATTTATTTTCTTAATATTAAAAAATATTGAGTGATTCTTCCCTTTCTATTACATACGAACGACTGTTTTACATGATAGGAATGCTGCTCTGGTTGCTCTATAAAAAGAAGGCAGCTCATTTTGAAGAGGTGCACATGCAGTTGAACATGGGGATACATATGGATTCGATAGAGTTTAAACATTAAAAAAGGGCCGAACATTCTCTTGTAAATGCTCGGCCCTTTTGGTGAGAAGCGTAAGATTGCTTATCAGCCTGTATTGCGAAGCCCTGCTGCAACGCCGTTAATGGTGAGCAGCACTTCACGTAATAGCTGGCTTGCCCCTTCGTCATTTTCCGCCTTGCCGCGAAGCTCTGAAATCAATTGCACTTGAAGGAAGTTCAATGGATCGACATATGGATTGCGAAGCTTGACCGATTCTTTAATGTTTGGAATATGATCAAGCAGATCTGCTTGTCCTGTAATATGCAGAACCATTTCTTTCGTTTGATTGTATTCATTCAGGATTTCGCCGAAGATTCTTTTTTCGACCGTTTCGTCTTTGACCATATCCGCATATTCTTTTGCTGTTGTCACATCCGCTTTTGTTAATGCCATTTGCAGATTATCGATTGTGGAACGGAAAAACGGCCAGTTGCAATACATCTGCTGCAGCAGCTCCAAGTTTTCTTGCTTTTCGGCAAAACGCTTCAAGCCCGTGCCTGCGGCAAACCATGCCGGAAGCAGTTGGCGGCTTTGTGTCCATGCAAACACCCACGGAATGGCCCGCAAATCTTCAAAACGTCCGCTTCCCTTTCGGCTCATCGGTCTTGAACCGATATTAAGCGCTCCAAGCTCAAGTAAAGGTGTCGCCTGCTTAAAGTACGTCAAAAAGTCTGGATCTTTAAAGACTAGAGATTGGTATTTCTCCAATGCGATCGCTGAAATTTCATCCATTGCCTGCTCCCATTCAGTAGAACGAGAAAAGTTTTGTTCCGCCTCCTTTGAAACACGGGCAATTGCTGTCAGCAAAGTAGAAGTGGCCTGTTCCAAGCCGCGATAGGCAATGTCAGGAAGCAAATAACGAGAAGATAGAACTTCCCCTTGCTCTGTGATTTTCACGCCGTCTCCCAATGTTTCGGCCGGCTGTGATAATAGGCTGCGTGTAAGAGGACCGCCCCCGCGTCCCAATGAGCCCCCGCGTCCATGGAAAAACTTCAAGCGAACATCATACTTTTTCGCCATATCGTGGATTTCCTGCTGCGCCTTATATAATTTCCAGTTCGCCGTCAGCGTTCCGCCGTCTTTACTGCTGTCCGAATAGCCAAGCATAATTTCCTGCAAATCGTTGCGGACGGATAGATGCTTGCGGTATAAATCCATTTGGAACAATTGTTCCATCATCTTCGGTCCGAATGTTAAATCATCAATTGTTTCAAGCAATGGTGCGATATGCAGCTTGCTTGTAACCCGTCCATCCGGATACACGCGGTACAATCCCACTTCTTTTGCTAACACAAGTACCTCTAACAGGTCGCTTGCTGATTGCGTCATACTGATTAAATATACTTCAATGGCACGGTCACCAAATTCCTCATGCGCTCGTCTAATCATTCGGAACACTTCGATGATTTCCTGCGTTTCCGGTGAAAATTTGTCGAAAATGGAAATTAACGGCCTTCTGTCTTGCAGAACATTCGTTAACACACGTACCTTCTCTTCTTCCGTCAATGCCTTATAATCAGAGGCAATGTTGACGTTTTGGAAGATTTCAGCAATTGCTGCTTCATGCTCACCGCTATGGTTTCGGATATCAAGAGACGCTAGGTGGAAGCCGAACAGTTCCACTTGGCGAACCAATTTTTGCAGCAGTTTCAGCGTATAACCGTTTGGATGGTGCGCTTCAATGCTTTTTTGGATAATCGATAAATCATGAAGGAGCTCTTCAGATGATGTGTAGCCGTTGCTGTCTTTGCCGACATTTTGCAGCTTCTTCAGCATAATTGTGACTTTACAGCGATATACTTCATCCTCGTTCCGCCATTTTTCGTTTTCTTCAAGCAATCCTTTTTCCTTTTCGATGGATGCTAAAAGCTCGTCGCTGACCTTCACCCTTCTAGTTGAGTGGCTTAATCGTTTTTGCAGTTCTTGCAGCCCCTCTTTATATTTACTTAACGCTAAATGGCGTTGTCTTTGCAGCGTTTTCCACGTCGTTTCAGCCGTTACATTCGGGTTCCCGTCACGGTCGCCGCCAATCCATGAACCAAATCGAAGGAATGTAGGAACATGCCATTTTTGATCGTATTGTTCAAAAAGCAGCTGCTCTAAATCTTGATGGATTTGCGGCAGTACATCAAATAACGTTTCGTCAAAATAATACAGTCCGTTTGAAACCTCATTCATGACCGTCAGCTTTTGGTCTCTCAGTTCATCTGTTTGCCATAGCGCCGTAATTTCATTAAACAAACTTTCTTCAAGTGCCTGTTTCTCGCGTTTTGAGCACGGTTGATCCAATTGCTGCAATAAACGCGCGATTCGCTGATGGATTTGCAGCACGGTTCGTCTTGTCGCTTCTGTCGGATGCGCTGTGATGATAAGCTCGAGCGATAGTGTTTGCAGGAGCTCTGTCACCATGTCGGGAGAAACTTGATTTTCCGCCAAAGAAGCAACCCCTTCTTCAAGAGAACCGGGTTGGATCGCGGTCTCCTCCAAATATTGATATTCACGGCGCCTGCGGATACGGTGGTTTTGTTCGGCCACATTCACAAGTTGAAGATAAATCGAAAAAAAGCGAATGACTTGCTGTCTTAACGGCGATTGTAACTGGCGCATTTCCTCTTTTAGCTGTGCATACGTAGAAGAATCGTTATCCTCGCGCAATGTTTTTGCCATCGTTCGAATGTTTTCTATTTTATCAACTAGAGCTTGTCCGCCTTCATGAAGGAGAACTTGATCCAGTAGTTGTCCGAGGAATTTTGCATCTTCCGCTAATGGGTTGATTGAGTTCTCTTTCTTTTCCGATAATGTCACTGTCATGTTTCCCCTCACCTTTCAAAATAGTATCGTCATGTTTTTCATGATGATACTGGATACTTGACTTATTACAGTCGTTCTCCCCCTCATATTTATGAGTTCCAAACCTCACTTGGACACAATACGTCCCAAAAGGACGTATTGCGTCCCTATTAAAGTGAATGATACCATCATTACTATAGTGTTTTTTATTCTACCAGTGTTGAACTTTTTTCACAATAAGTTATTATATTTTTTAGAATTTTTATTTAATTGGTTGTTTATTCCCAGCGGTTCTTAGAAGCGAAATACGGTTTTCTCTTCAGATGTAAAAGATGGGTTGGCACGTACGCTTTTTTTCTGCCAAGGGGAATAGTTCAAGGAAAGGCTTAACCTTATTTCCTTCGATAAAGCTTATGTTATAATGTTGTCGAGAAAAGGCCCGTCCTGCGGGATACTTTGAGAGGAGCATACGAAATATGACAGATAACAGGAAATTTATCGGGTATGTAGGAACCTACACAAAAGGCGACAGCAAAGGAATCTATACGTTTACGCTCGATACGGAAGCGGCGAAAATTACGGATGTGAAAGAAGCAGCGCACTTGGAGAACCCTACATATGTCACCGTCAGCCAAAATAATCAATATCTTTATGCAGTCGTCAAAAAAGGAGATACAGGCGGTGTAGCCGCTTATTCCATTGACCAGCAAACGGGAGCACTGACAGCACTAAACGACCAAGTATTAGAAGGAGCTTCCCCTTGTCATGTGAGCATTGACAGCAAAAATCGCCATGTCGTGACAGCCAATTACCATAAAGGAACGATTGAATCGTATGTTGTCAATCAAGAGGATGGAACCGTTCAACCGGCTATCTCCATTATGCAGCATAAAGGATCCGGCCCGAATCAAGAAAGACAGGAAAAACCACACGCACATTATGCCGGATTTACGCCTGACGAAAAATATGTAGCGGGCGTTGATTTAGGAACCGATGAACTCATTACATATGAAATGAATGATGGTGTGTTAACAAAAGTGAACACATTGTCCGTCAAACCAGGAAGCGGACCAAGACATCTTGCGTTTCATCCGAACGGAAAATACGCCTATATCATGACAGAGCTCAGTTCAGAAGTCATTGTTTTAGCGTACAATGCAGAAAACGGCGTTTTTACCGAGCTGCAATACATTTCGACCATCCCTCAAGACTTTACGGAAAACAACCAGGGAAGCGCCATCCACCTCTCTTCTGACGGCCGCTTCGTATATGCCGGAAACCGCGGCCATGACAGCATTGCCGTCTTCTCTGTGAATCAAGAGTCCGGGGAGCTTACTTTTGTTGAACATACCTCAACGGAAGGAAATTGGCCTCGTGATTTCATGTTGGATCCAACGGAAAAATTCCTGATTGCCTCCAACCAGGAATCCCATAATCTTGTGTTATTTTCAAGAGACGAGGCGGCAGGAACATTGACGCTTCTTCAGTCTGATGTTACCGTCCCTTATCCGGTATGCATCAAGTTTTTCAATATGTAAATAATATAAGCATTCGGGAAGCGTCCTAATGGCCGCTTCCCGAATGCTTATGCAAGAACATTTGTGACCTTATTCAGGATGAACGAACAAAAAAGCACAAATGAGATAAAAATCAACCATAAACGTTAAATCCAGGAGAATCCTCTTCTATGGTCTCTTCTGTCGTCTTTATGGTCATCTCTTCGATCATCTTTTTTGTCATCCCAGAAATCATCGTTTTTAATGACTTTTACCTCGTCTGAACGGATAATCACTTTATCGGCATGGATTACCCTTACGTCATTACGATCGCCAATTCCTGCTACATCGTTGTCGTCGAATCGATGATGATGTTTTCTCTTATCATCTTCAATCACGATCACTTCGTCCGCACGAATCAACAATCTACCCACATTTGAACGATCGCTAATACCCGCTACGTCCTCATTGCGACGCCTTTTATCATCAGACATTCACTTTTCCTCCTTTCCCTTGCCTACCATAAAATATGCAATCAGCAAAAAAATGCATAGACAAGAGTACAGAGAGATTGTGTATATTACCAAGATTTTTTATGACTTCCTCATCCCTTTTATAAAAAGTCCATTTACCTATTCGTGTTACCTTGAATGAACCAGCTTCCTGTAAAGTTGATAGGTATCGGGAAGCAGTAGATTAAGTCATGTTGAATTTTTGTGATTTGAGTAACGCATACTCCAACTTCTATTAACTCACCCCCGTATTCGTCTTGTGATTCAAAACTGCATTTATTTCTTCAATTAATAAATGTACTTTGGGGTACTTGAAGCTTCATAAGCTCTCTACATTAAAACTACACTTTTCAAGAGATTTTGTAATTGTGATTGAAAGCGAGTATCACTGAATCCAGATTTGAAGCACCCTCCCAATAATCAGCGCAGCGCTCAAGCTTGCTTCCGGGTGTAAATGACTTCAATACAAAAGGTCCTGTACCAACGGGTTTGTTAACAATGTCCTCTTCTATTACATCAATAATCGAAACATTGGGGTTAACCAGCTCAGAAACAAATTCCAGAAAAGGTGGTTTTGTTGAAATATGCAATGTATAGCTATCTGCTTCAATCTTATCGAATTGAAAAAAGAGATTTACTCAATTGAGCAAATCCCTCTTCCGTAATGAGATGTATCGTACATTACTTATTTTGTTTCACGATGAAGCGTATGTCTTTTTAAACGAGGACTATATTTTTTCAATTCCAGACGGTCTGGATTTGTACGCTTGTTTTTCGTCGTGATATAATTTTTGTCTCCCGTTTCTGTACATGCTAATGTAATTTTTACTCTCATCATTATTTCCCCCTCTTTTAATTAAGCTTCTACAAACGGCGGAAGAGGATCTTTGAATGAAGACCAGTCTTCCTTCAGTTCTTCCTCCGTTAGCAGACAGGCATCCAGTGATTTCTCGATTTCAGCTTGATTCATGTCAATTCCAATCATGACGAGTTCTGTCATCCGGTCACCATATACTTCGTGCCACCTCTCAAGCAGCTCCGGTTCTTCCTTTAACATTTGTGCTCTCTCCTCTTCTGGGTAAGCCGCAATCCATTCCCCTGCCCCTTGAAAAATAATAGAGGGACCGGCTTGTGACAGCAAGGCAGACATATTGTTGCGGGAGGCGATCCAGATAAATCCTTTTGCCCGAACAACCTCGACAGGCCAATCTTCTAACCAATTCATGAATCGTTCCGGATGGAAAGGAAGCCTTCTACGGTAAACGAAAGAAGAAATTCCGTATTCCTCTGTTTCCGGTGTATGTTCACTATTTAATTCTTTGATCCAACCTGCACTTTGACTCGCTTTTTCAAAATCAAATAAGTGTGTATTCAGCACATGGTCAAGTGGAAGACGAGCATGATCCGTTTCAATAATACGGGCCTCTGGATTTAATTTTTGCAGGACCGCTTTTAATTCAACTACATCCTCTTCTGCCACTAAATCAATCTTATTTAGCAAGATGACATTGGCAAATTCAATTTGATCAATCAGTAAATCGACGACCTCTCTCGTATCTGTTTCATCCGTCGCCTCTTTCCGATCGAGTAAACTCTCTCCGGAAGCAAAGTCATGCCAGAAACGATTGGCATCTACAACAGTTACCATCGTATCAAGTCTGCAAAATGCGGATAAGTCAATCCCCAAATTTTCATCTACATATGTGAACGTTTGGGCCACAGGCACCGGTTCACTAATTCCGGTTGACTCGATCACGATATAATCGATATCGCCCAATGAGGCAAGCTTTTCTACCTCTTTGATTAAATCTTCCCTAAGTGTGCAGCAAATGCAGCCATTTTGCATTTCAACGAGTTTCTCTTCCGTTCGAGAAAATCCGCCCTGTTTGACAAGCGAAGCATCAATATTAATTTCACTCATGTCATTGACAATGACCGCTACTTTCTTTTCTTCTCTATTTTCTAGAATGTGATTTAATAGTGTCGTTTTTCCTGAACCTAAATAACCGCTTAACACTATTACAGGTACTTTCTGCATAACATAAACCTCTCTTTAAATCGAAAACATTCCGATTATGAAATTATAGAATTGTTCTTTTTCTTAATAACAAGCTGTTGTTGGTTCTTTATCATTGAAAAATGGCCATTTCCATAGAGGGATATTGCCCCCTACTATTTATAACCATAAAAAAATAAATCTTTATAAACTACTAACAATCCGCTCCGCTGCTTGACGGGCGCCAGAAATATTGCGGGCAATCGGCCCCATTTCAAGTTCTGCCAAAGCTCCAGTTACATATAAATCCGGTCCCCATTGTAATGATTTTGATACGATGGGATAGCCGCATTCGGCACATTGTAAATGATGTTTGTGAATCATTGGCGTCAACCATTCTTTTCCTGGTAATGTCGGCTTGAAGCCTGTCGCTAATAAAACAGTGCCCGTCTGATGAAACATACTGCCTTGATTATCATACAACATGATCTGACCGTTGCTTACTTCAGCCTGTTCAACCTGCCCATCCGCTATATGCAGCTTGCCTTGTTGGAGTTGATGTAGTAGTTTTACGTGTAGATCACGCGGAATAGAGCCTTTATGGCGTGCATCTATAATTTGTTCCCGCCGTTTCTTATAGCTCGCTAGTTTACGGAAAGACTGCTGATTTTTGGGTCCTAACCAAGCAGGATCACTATCAAAATCATAAAGGCGAAACGGATGCCGCTTTAATAATGTAACATTCTTTGGAAATAAAGCACTTAACTTTATGGCTAGGTGAACAGACGTAATACCTCCGCCGATAATCGTAAAGGGATATTTTAACTGCCCAAAGTCTGGCAAATCCGTATCGAAAATATGATACACGGAAGAATCCGATTTTTGTTTTAACTTTTCTGCCCATTCGGGCCAGGACGGCTGCTCGCTAATCCCTATAGCTAATACTAGATTTTTCCCTCTTAGTTCATGTCCATTATGTAGTTCGACACTCCAGCCGTTTTCCATTCGATTAACTTTTCTTACACGACCTTGAATCCAAGCTTTGTGCAGTAATAAATCGTCAATGAGATGTTCACAATGATCATTAAACGCTTGCAGAGAGGGACGTTTATATCGTCCGTAAAAAGCGGTACTCCAATCATGCGAGCTACTTTTCACAAATGCTTGCAGACCAAATGATTCAACATCTAGATGATGAACAGACGGAGAGCGCAAATAAGGCATGGAGATGATATTTGTGCAATGTTTCCAGTTTGCAAGCGGTTCAGAATGTGGATCAATAATTGCAAGCTTATCAATTGATGTTTTGCCTTGCTTAAGCAAAAAGGTAGCCATTGTAACCCCTTGAATGCCCCCGCCGACAATGATCCATTCATACATATGTATGCTCTCCTTTCACTTTTAAATCGTAATATTTACGATTTATATGAGTGCAATTGATAATTTATCACGTTTTTTTAAAAATAACAAGTAGGAATTTGAAAGAAAAAGAAAATGTAGGTACATAGAGCATGTTGCAAATAAATAATATAAATAGTAATCATTTCGTTTTACAATATATTTTTATCTGATTATAATTAATATTATCCTGATAAGCTTATTAAACTGTGATTATATTTATTGTATAAGGCAATCGCAGCTTAGAGAAAGGAGAACAAAGAATAAGTATCCGGTAGAAAGGATTTTGACAGATTTAAAAAACGATGATTATAAAATTACAAATACAAAAAAATTGTAGAAGTATTTGTTTTAAATCAAGACTTCTAGAAAAAGTTATAGATAGGGTGAAACAATGAATATTCAACTACCATCTAAGGCTGAGAGGCATATTCTTTTCGGCTCAGTTACTCCAGGTTCTAAGACAAAACCTACACAAAAGCATGAAATGCCCGATTTACAGAATAAGAAGAACAATTTCTTATTTCCTTTAAACAAAGTCGGTATTAGTAATGTAAAAATGCCCGTTAATGTAAACAGCTTGCTGCAGCCAGTTCAACAAACGACTGTCGCTACTTTTACTTTAACCTCTAGTATTCCATATAATCATAAGGGAACAAATATGAGCCGGTTTACGGAGCAACTTGAAAAGTATCGACAACAGGGCTTTATATTAGAGTTTTCTATGTTACATGACTTTGTGAAAGAACTATCAGTAAGATTAGAGCAAACAGATGCAAAACTTGAAGTAGAATTTCCTTGGTTTTATGAACGTCAAGGTCCTTCATCCGGTCTGATTGGGTTAAACCATGCAAATGCAAAAATAAGTATTTTCTATAATCAAGAGACAGGTTTTATGAATGAAGTGACCTTAACATGCGGAATTACTACCCTATGTCCATGTTCTAAAGAGATTAGTGAGTATAGTGCTCATAACCAGCGTGGATATGTTACGATGAAAGCTCGCCTTTCAAACGATTATGATGAAAAACAGGATTGGAAAAAAGCTTTATTGGATGCCGCCGAATCTAATGCAAGTGCGTGTATTCATCCCGTATTAAAAAGACCAGATGAAAAAGCCGTTACGGAACAAGCATACGAAAATCCTCGTTTTGTAGAGGATATGGTACGGCTTGTGGCATCTGACCTTTATGAGATAGAGTGGATAACCTCTTTTACAGTAGAGTGCAGGAACGAGGAATCTATCCATTTACATGATGCCATAGCTACCCTTACATATACCAAATAAGATAAAAAGAAGCTGACTCTAGAGCAGAATCAGCTTCTTTTTATACTTCCTTAGTTATAGATACTCATTCCCATCCTAATTCTTCCTGCATAATATATACCTAACCTAAGGAACGGATAATGGCATACAAATAGACGTGCTGATTTATTGACCACGTGTTGTAGAAACTTTTCTCGTACTTCCTGCCCCAGCTTTAGTTGACATCTCCGTTCCTAAGTTCCACTTTCTCCTCTCCTATTTAGAATCTTTACGTATTTCTCTCACTACATGGGATATCTCTGGAATAATCAGTTTTTCCATCGCTAGTTTGACCGCCCCACTGGATCCTGGCATAGAAAAAATGGCTGTCCCGTAAGATACACCAGCAATTGCTCTGCTTAAAATCGCAGCAGAACCTATATCCTCTAAATAACTAAGTATACGGAATATCTCCCCGAATCCTGTTAGCTCTTTTTCTAATAAACTTTGAACAACCTCCACTGTAACGTCACGTTTTGCTATACCTGTTCCACCGTTTAATAAGACAACATCGATTTCTTTATCTAAACAGCCCTTTTTGACGGCTTCCTTTATTACCTCATAATCATCGGTTACGATGTCATAATCATGTATAGAATGGTCGTTTTCTTCTAACATCTTTATAATCAAACTTCCACTTTTATCTGTCTCTTTCGTACGTGTATCACTGACTGTGATGACTTTGCAATTTACCTTTCTAGGCGCTTCTTTCTTGTGTTGTTGAACACTCATCATCTTCCCTCTTTTCTTTGAGATAGTTTCTCATTTCACTCCGCTTTCTTTCCAGCATTTTTTTGAATTATCCCACATATTAAGCTAAAACGTTAGATAGCCCTAAGAAATTAATCAACTTCCTTAAACTTTTGGTTCATCCTGGTCTTTAATCCCCCAGTTTCTTCATTAAGACAGACCATGCTTTCAGTTACTTTGTTTTGACCACAGTATTTTCTGTTCTGGTGCAAGCACTTCAACATACTTGCAAATAACCTCTAAATCTTCCACATAATGATTGCAGCCATTAATTAGGAGAAGATTTATACTATAATAACTCACTAATCATATACACCCCTCCCAAAATACTAAAGGTGCAAACAATTGAAGTTAGGAATTGCTGATAAACAAACTTTGCAGCTGATTTCAGACCAAATTCTTTCCAAATGGTTAGCATCGTGACAAGACAAGATGTCATCGTGGAGGCTAAAAAAACCAAAATAAATAACTGAGCATCGGACAATTGTGTAAATAGTGCACCATTACCTTCATTAAAGACTAAAATACCATCCTTGCGAATGATGGAAAATGCCAATCCCAATGCAGCTTCGACAGGCATCTGGAAAAGATTTAACAATGGTAAAAATAAATAAGAGAAATACTCAATGATTCCTATAAAATGCAGAATACTAGCTATGAAACATATAAGAATAAAAATTGGTATAGCCTGTGTAAAGAATTGTTTTAAATCGCTTTTCAATTTGAAGGAGAATCCTTTAATAGTAGGCTTTTGGAGAAAGCTCCTTCTTAAACCTGCAACAGAATTTGAAGCTGAGTTATTCTTGTACCAGATTCTTGAATGGAGAGCTCCTCCTAAAAACAAGACAAGGATGTAAGGAAAGAACATCCAAGGATTGTTAGCTGAATTGAAGACAGACAACGTTGCTCCGATTTGGTAGCTGCACGCAGATCCAAACGAAATGAATGATACACACTGTTTCCTTGTACATAAGCTGCAACTGCGACTTTGAAATACAGCCACTACATTACAGCCAAATCCAGAAATGATGGGAATAAGGTCTCTTCCATTCAATCTAATTTTTCGTAAATACGGATCTAATACATCTATTATTCGATCTTTCAAACCTGTTTCATCAGCAAGTGCAGTGCTGCATCCCATCAAAAATACGATTGGGAACGCCCAAATAAATGAATAAATCCCTAAGGATAAAACACCAAAATCGCCAACAAAGATATCCTCTATGAAAGGATGAGTCTCACTAAATAAATGAGTTAAAGGCTGGATAAACCACCTATCAAATAATGGCTGAATGTAAGTAGAAATGAAATAGGCTGCAATAACAGGCAATAGAAACATACTATTTAAACTTATGATAGCCACTATCGGTCCTACTAATGGATAATCAAAAATTAATTCTTTTGGTTCAACCTTTTCAAGATCCACTTCCAATAGATATTGAATTTTCTCATACGAAAGGTTTTTTTGCTTTCTTAACAGCTCCATTATTTGCTGAATAATATCCATTGACAGATTTCTAGTATCTACTATAAATAGTGGAAGTTTATATGTAATAATAGCCTCACTTAATAGTTGTTTACTTTTCTTTGTCATCTTATCTGCATGAGTAGCTACAATTAACACTCGTCTTTGTTTATGTTGAATAAGAGGGTAAAGCTTAGTAAGTTCCTCTTGTAAATGAGTTCCTCTAACCACAACAATTATATTCGTCGATTTCTCCACTTCGTTTATAGTCATTTGATTAGTGATTGATTCAGAAAAATTCAAACCAGGTGCATCCACAAGAATTTGGCCATCTACATTATTTAAACGTATACTATATGTCGAACCCTTAACATTGGTCTCTTCCCCGACACTCTCTCCACTTAATCGTGAAAATAAAGTGGATTTACCTGATGATTCAAACCCTAATAGGAGGCTTCTTGAAATAGTGTTTGCCTGAACTAACATTCGCACTTAACCTCACAACAAGACAAATCTTCTAAAAACATTTGGTTGCGCCTGTACTTTTCAAATATTTCTTCTTTATATGGCACGGCATTTCGCTCAAGGATCTCTTTCGCAACAACGGCAAAGCGCTGACGAAACTTATAAATGAAGCAAAAGATGACTTGTTTATGTCTAACATTTGGTCCAAGCAAGAAAAGGTTCGATGTAATGGTTGACTCATCCTGCTCTGTTAAAACGGGAACGCCATCTTCTCCCCATTCAAATAAGGACTGGATCTGGTTTGCTCCAGATAGAAACCCTGTTGCTAAGATTGGCTGCGTTTTTGACTGATACACAGTACCGTCTACGAGATGTAAAAAGTATGATTTCTCTTCTTTTGTTATTTTAACGACTTCTGCATTTCCAACAAGGTTTAATTGTCCCGACTCCTGTATACTCAACAGTCTTTCTTTTGTATAAGGTGACAAGGATAGGCTAGGGTCAGCGTCCTCAGAATTCCAAATGGAGGATCTAGATAGAACGGTGACTTTTTTATTATTTTTAATCAGATGATAAGCTGCATCAACGCCGCTTTCATACCCACCGATAATGATAAATTCATCCCCTTGAAGTTCTCCCCAAGAACGCACTCGACTATTATGGATGCCAAGTTCAGCCCCTTCAATAGAATGCATTCTAGGAAATTGAAATTCACCTGTTGCCCATACAAGATGTTCAACTGCTATCTCTTCATTATTAACAGTCAGCTTAAAATGCTCCCCTTCTTTAACCACTTCATGAACAAAAGCTTCCTCATAGATGGGTAAATCAAAATGTTCTGCCATTAACTCCAAGTAGGATCCGTAATCTTCACCCGTTAAATGTTCTTTATCAAATGTATAAGCCGGCGATGTGTCAGGAGTAATAGCATTCAGGTCGAGTAAGCCAAAACCGTGTCCAGTAAACGATGGGGTAATTAGTTTCATTTCTTTTGGCCATTTGAAAAAAGTAGAACCAACCATGTCTTTCTCCAGAATCAAAAAATCTTCAATTCCCAATTGTTTTAACAAAATGCCAAAACCAATCCCAGAAGGACCAGCTCCAACTATAATTATTTTTTTGGGTTTCATATTCTATCATTCCTCTTTGAATAAAATAATCTACAAATCAAAATTATTACGATTTAAGAATTGACCATATAACAACATAGCTAAACATTTCAATCAATAAATTTTGACTTATTTTGCAAAAAGGGGCTTACAAGTCAGTATATTTTGTAAAAATTTATGATTTAAAAGGAATCAAACATTTTACTTTTCTGTCCCTTAATATTTGCAGCAGAGTTCGTTTTCACATCATGACTTTCCTTTTGGCATTCTGTTCTAGCTGCATTAATTCTTCCTTTATGATTGCTTTATTAAGGTTTTTTCCAATAAACACGAGGTTTTTAGGGAATTTTATTGATTGTGGAAAAAAGAAAGGAAGCCTATAGGAATACTGAAATAAATAAGTGTACACTTCATCACCTCTAAACTGAAGAAAACCTTTTATACGGTAAATAGACTCTGGAATATTTTTTAACCATTCATCAAATTCCTCTTTTATTACTGGACCTTGAAATTGATAAGTCATGGTTTGAATATGCAGGTGATTGTGTACATGCAATTTTTCGTGATTGTCGATAGAGGAACGACTCGATTGGCTGAGTTCTTTTATTGAAATGTTAGAGTAATTTGTTAAATGTGCCTTCGCTCTTGGATTGATTTCTATTATTTCTCTTTGAATGTACTCACGTTCCTCCTCTGTAATCAGATCCACTTTATTAATTAACACATGATCACCATGTCTCACTTGTTCTTCAAGTAGCTTCTTTAATCGTAAGCTAAGTTTATCTCGATCTAGCCATCTCTTTGAATCGATCACACTGACGATAGATTTAATTTCAATGTATGGTGCAAGAACAGGTGAAAGGCAGGCATCTAATACTTCTATTGGATGGGCGACCCCTGTCGTTTCTACATAAATCACATCCGGTTGATGCTGTTCATAGAGGGAAAGAAGTTGAATTTCCAGCTCATCCTTCATGGTGCAGCAAATACATCCGTTTAAAAGTTCCTTTAGAGGAGTTTCGTTTCCGATAATGTCTGTGTCAACAGAATGCTCTCCTATCTCGTTCAACAATACGGCTACTTTGCGATTTGTTATTTTCTCTTCCTTCAAAAAATTTTGTAATAAGGTTGTCTTTCCACTTCCTAGGAAACCACCTAGTATATATATTTCTACTTTTTTCATCTGCCATCATCCATTTCTTTGTTGAATCTGTTTTAAAAGTAATTTTGCCAATATTAATCCCTTCCTTTATTTAGATCAAAATCATGAAAAATTCGACTTTCTGTAGCCCCTTTTTGGAATAGATATTTTCCTTCATATGGTTTTGCTTCTCTATCTACTTTCGAAATTACAAGTTGACAGATTCTTCTTCCTATCGTTAATTCAATTGGAAGACTATTCGTATTAAATAGTTCTAAAGTGATTTGACCTTTAAATCCCGGATCAACCCAACCAGCATTTTGAACAAATAATCCTAAACGGCCTATAGAACTTCTTCCTTCTACGAAAGCGGTTAGATCATTCGGCAGCTCGACTGTTTCTTGTGTAGTAGCAAGTAAAAATGAATGAGGTGGAATGACAATCTTATCATTTTCCGCTATTATTTCCCTGTACTTTGCTGGAGTTTCTAGTGAAAGGTGATCATTTGCATGTTCGTCAATCAATAGAAAGTGATTTCCAAGACGTAAATCTACAGAAGCAGGTTGAATTTGCTCTTCTGTTAAAAAATTAATAACCAATTCGTTATTTTGTATTTTTGTGAGGATTGTTTTTCCTGATAAAATCAACTTCTTCACTCCCTCTCGCTAAGCTCTTTGCAAATTCCAACGAAATGGATCAGGTAAAGTGGACCAGTCTTCATCAAATTCGGAGTCGGTTAGTAAACATTTATCTAATTCCTCTATGATTTCATCAGGCTGTAAATCTACTCCAATAAACACCAATTTTGTATGTCTATCTCCAAATTCTATATCCCACTCGTCTAACAAATGTGGATCTTGCCTTAGAATTCGTTGCTGCTCTACTTTTGGCAAAGAAGCCACCCAATAAGAGACTGGCTCAATACTAACAGAAGGCCCTGCCTGAGACATTAAAAGTGCTAGGTTATTTCTAGTAGCACACCACGCAATTCCCTTTGCCCTTACAACATTCTCCGGCATGGAGTGAACCCAGTTGTTAAAACGCTCTGAATGAAAAGGCAAACGTCTTAGATAAACAAAAGAAGAAATTCCATATTCTTCTGTCTCCGGTATGTGCTGATGATGTCCTTGAGTTAATTCTTTAATCCATCCAGCTGAGGAGCTTGCTTCTTCAAAATTGAATAATCCAGTATTTAGAATTGATTGAGGATCAATAACCCCTTTTACAGCACGAACTAATTTCGCTTTAGGTTGTAACGTTTTTAATACGTTTTCCAGCTTTACTAATTCTCTTTCAGATACTAGGTCACACTTATTTAAGACAAGTACATCGCAGAATTCAATTTGGTCAATGAGAAGATCTGCAATTTCACGGGTATCCTCTTCCCCCAACGCTTCCTTTCTGTCTAATAGACGATCACCAGACTGGAAGTCCTTCCAGAATCGATTTGCATCTACAACTGTTACCATGGTATCTAGACGACAAAAGCGCGTTAGATCAATTCCAAGTTCTTCATCAATATAAGAAAAAGTTTGAGCAACTGGGATTGGCTCACTAATCCCAGTCGACTCAATGACGATATAATCTATATTTCCTTGTTTTGCAAGCTTTTCTACTTCTATTAATAGATCTTCCCTTAACGTACAGCAAATACAGCCGTTTGACATTTCTACTAGCTTCTCTTCTGTTTTAGAAAACTCTCCCCCCTGTTTTATTAACTCAGCATCGATATTTACTTCACTCATATCGTTCACAATAACGGCTACCTTAAGCCCCTGGCGATTTTGCAAAATATGATTTAAAAGAGTCGTTTTTCCGGCTCCCAAATATCCGCTTAAAACTGTCACAGGTATTTTTTTATTCATTGTCATTCCCTCTCAGTCATTAAGATTTTTACTATTCATGTCTTGCTAAAACGTTTTAGAAACTGGACCTCACCATTCCTTTTTGTTTCTTCTTTTCTGTTAGTTTGAAGCCTTCACATGTGGCTCTCTCCCTTTCCAGAGAAAAAAGGCTCAACAAGTTAAGTTACTCGTTTTTCTTATAAGCCCCTATAACCCACAAATGAAAATAGTAATCATTTCGATTTATGTAGAATATTTAAACACATTTACTTAATAAATGCAAAAGTAAACTGTAGGGTAATTTTGTAATACACACTTTTTAGCTTCTTTGCGGTATATTATAGTTTAGCTTCCTCTGCCCCTATTACTATTCCAAATTTGATAGACCCGAGAGTTTTCTCCGGTCCATCCTCTTATAACAAAACTGTTGTTTCAGCAACAGGACCGGATACAGCTTGTGCTAAAGCCGAACGCTCAAAATAGGCTTGAGCAAGGCTTGCCAAAAAAGCACCAATGATAAAATACTTACCCACTTGAAAAAACTCATGTGAACTGTAATGAATAATGGCTTTCCATTTCTAAATTCCTCTTTCATTTAATAAATGCTGTTGCCTTACCGCTTCCAAGGAAACCATTAATTAATTAAATAAACAGGAATTTTGGTCGTTTTCATGAACCTTTACCCCATTTTGTTTGCTTAATAAATGATTATTTACAATAAATCGGAATTATTACGAAAAAAAACCGTTTATCTATTTACAAATAAGATGGAGATAAGTTAGACTTTAAATCGAAATAATTACTATTTATTAAATAGGGAGGGAGTTATATGAATTCTCTTCAATCACTCTTTCAATCTATAAGGGAAAAAGGATATCTTCTAAGCGATAAGAGAAAACAGCTTATACGCTTCTTATTTGAGAGCCGTTCTTTTCTTTCAGCACGACAGCTTATAATTAAAATGCAAAAAATCTACCCTAACATTAGTCACGATACAATTTATCGCAATCTAAACCTCCTTGTTCAATTGGGATTCCTTGAAACAAGAGTTAAAAATGGTGAAAAACGATTTTTCTTGGTTAGTCCAGTTCACTCAGATCAATTGTACGGATATTTTATTTGTGAGCAATGTGGTTCAGTTCATCCGCTTAACCTGAGTTTAAACTTGCACATGATGGTCAACAAACTTGAAGTCCAACACTTCCTCTTTGAAGTTTATGGTAATTGTTCCTTATGCAATAAGATCTCTTAGAAGGAACGTTAAGTCATTTGCACATGATTGAAAGATAAGTTAAAATAACACAACACAAATAGGAATGATTATGCTTTATACACACATAAACTTTTTAAACAGGAAGAAAAAATGAGTAAAGAGAAAGGATGAAATCATATGGCAAAAAAATCTAAAGTAGCCAAAGAAAGAAAACGTCAGAAATTAGTGGAAAAATATGCTGATTTACGAAGAGAGTTAAAAGCCCAGGGAGATTATGAATCTTTACGAAAATTACCGAGAGATTCCTCCCCTACCCGCCTGCACAATCATTGCAAAGTTACTGGAAGACCTCGAGGATATTTAAGAAAATTTAAGATGTCAAGGATTGCATTTAGAGAATTAGCCTATAAGGGACAGCTTCCAGGCGTCAAAAAGTCGAGTTGGTGAATAAAAAGTTTATTTAACGTCTCTTCTCTCTTGGTTGTAGTTATTACTTGATACATCATGCAGATAAAAATGAATGCAGGTAGTTTGTTAAACGAAAAATTGGGTAATAATGATTTTTAAATCGTAATCATTACGCTTTGTGTTTAGGAGGATAACAATATGGCGACTTAGGTGATAGTTGATCTCTGCAAGGTGTACACCAGTTAAAAGCTAGACATAATTGTGCCTTAATGACATGGAAAGCCTTAGATAAGATTTTAAAAGATGAACAGAACTACACAGATTTTTTACTTTGAGATACTTCAGCCCAAATTCCGGTGAAATTATTTGTATATTTTCACTTTACATGCTAAAAATTACATGGTATATTTTAAGTGTAAATAGGAATGATTACGTTTATCGAACAATTCCTTCACAAAGGTAAAATGCCATATTACTTCTTCCAGACTACGGTAATAAAGTAAAAATCAGACACCACTTATATCAGACAAAAGAGTAAAACCGTATCAACTGATACGGTTTTACTCTTTTGTCTAACCACATATTTAATATTAAGAGAAGCAAAAAGTCTTGTGTCACTCCATTTCCTGATTCACTAGTGTATCAGTTGATTAAAGAACATTCCTAACATAGAAATAGTTATGCAAAACATGTTTTACAGGCTTTTTCTACATTAATTTATTGTAACAATTTCGACTGGACCATGGTCATCACAATGACCATCGTGAACATGATGCAATCTCCCATTAACTAAATAATCCATATGATCGCCGTGAGGGACCATTTCATGTCCACAATCATTTTCGTGGTTACAACCGCAAGCAATAGGTTGGCATTCATCCGGATTGGTTTTGCTAACCGGGATTTTACATTCATCCCAATGACCCTCATGTTCATGGTGAAGATGGCCATTATGAACATAGTCAATATGGTCGTCGTGTCGAATTTTTGTATGCCCGCAAGCGATACTATGACGATGATTATGATTTCCTGCATGACTAGAATGTTCCATTTCTAATCTCCCCTTCAACTTGTATTTTCCTTGAGATTATTCCCTGAAAAGCATAAAAGTATAACCATTGCTGGCCTTCCGTTAAATAATAATACACCCTTCTTCTACTTCTTTCTGAAAAAATAACTTCCGGCTTAACGATGGAACATACATGGCGAGAAATAAGGAGCGCCCTAAACTGAATGAGATAAACGCAAGCCACAAGCCGTGATTATTCATGTTCGGTACGGCTGTCAACTGAACGACCAAGTAAACCGTCAAAGCCAATATCATCGAGTTTCGGACAGGCGCCGCTTCCGTCGCCCCTGTAAATACGCCGTATAAAACGATGCCGAAGCTTGCGGCTAGGGGAAACAAAATAAGCCATGCCCCGTATGTATTTGCCAACTCCATGACAGCGGGGATACGTGTAAACAGCCGTATCATTCCCTCACTGAACAAATAGTATGTGCCTGCAATCAAAAGAGACGAAAAGACCGCCCACTGACACGACAGCTTGAGCGTTTTTTTATATAAAGAAACATCTCTCGCTCCGATTGCTTTCCCAGCCAAAATACTAGAAGCATTGGCGAATCCATCAAAAAGATAGGCCATCATGTAATGAATTTGGATAAGAACCGCATTGGCTGCCAGCACCTCCGTGCCAAAAGAAGCTCCTTTTGCCGTAAACAAGTTGAAAACGGTTAATAAACAAAGCGTTCGAATGAACAAATCCCGATTGACGCCCAGCATTTTTTTCAATGAAACAACATCAACAATCTCTTTTAACGGTGGAAACGTCAGCTTAACAGGAGATGCCTTCCATATCATGATCAGCCCAATGATGAAAGCCGTTATTTCCGATATTAGAGTCGCGACAGCTACGCCGGATACCGCCCAGGAAAATACGTGAACAAACAACAGGTCCAGGGCGATATTCATGAGGTTCATAAACACTTGTAACATGAGAGAGACTTTAATCATGGACATGCCCATTAACCAGCCGAGGATGACGTAATTCAACAGCGTAAAAGGGACACCCCATATTCGAATGCCGAAATAATCGGATACAAACGTCCGGACATCCGATGCAGGATTGATTAAAGTCAAGGCTGCGTATTCAATGGGACCTTTAAACAGAATAAAGCCTATTCCTACCGTGATGGCAATTATGAAGGGTCTGGTTAAGGCCAGCATACCTTGAAGATTGTGATTTGCCCCGTGTGCTTGAGCCGCAAAACCGGATGTGCTGACCCGCAAAAAACCAAATAGCCAGTACATTGTGTTAAAAATCATCGTTCCGACCGCCACTGCCCCGATATAGGCAGGATCAGGCAGCTGTCCGACAACCGCTGTATCGACCGCTCCGAGTAAGGGAGTCGTGATTGTTGAAATAATAAGAGGAATCGCTAAAGCAAGATATGATCGATGGTTCAACATGCTCTCCTCCTCACGATTCAAACATCTGAATCAATTCTTTCGTGTAAGAATGTCTATTCTCAGAAAACAGCTGCTCGCTATGAAAGTTGTCTACCACCTGACCGCGCTGCATCACCATGATGCGTTGACTCATAAACTTGACGGCAGCCAGATCGTGAGAAATAAACAAATACGATAGACCCAATTCCTCTTGTAAGTCTTTTAATAAATTCAATATTTTCGCCTGAATGGACACGTCCAAACTGGCTGTCGGTTCATCTAAAATGATGAGTGAAGGCTCGATGCTGATCGCCCGGGCGATGATGACCCGCTGCTTCTGCCCTCCGCTCAACTCGTGGGGATAGGAATGGAGATAATGCGGTTCAAGACCTACCATTGCGAGCAAATGTTCCGCGCTTTTCCTGCGGTCATGGCGAACTTCCTTCAAAAAAGAAGGGTTCACCTCTTTTTGAACATCCAACGGTTCCATTAACGAATCCAGGATTTTCAATCTTGGATTTAAGGAAGCGGTCGGATTTTGAAAAACGGCTTGAATATCTTTTCTCATACTTCTTCTTTCACTTTTGGACAGTTGATGAAGCGCTTTTCCATTCAGCCGGATTTCTCCTTCATCTATTTTTTCGAGCATCAGCAAGCATCTCGCTAACGTGCTTTTCCCGCTGCCGCTCTCTCCCACCAGTCCTAAACACTCCCCTTTTTGAATGTCCAGCGATACGTGATCGACCGCTTTATGGCCGCATGAATATCGTTTTGTCATATCCCGCGCCCATAACACCTCTTGTTCTGCCGGTTTTAGCAATGCTTCTTCCCCTCCTTTCCTACACAAGCACGGCTTCTTTTTCATGGATCGTCAACAGACGTGACGGCGTCTCCCTTAATGGCGGAATGGCAGCAAACAATTGCCTTGTATACGTATGTTCCGGATTGGCAAAAACCGCTTCCTTCTCGCCTGCTTCGACGATTTGACCGTGCAGCATGACTGCCATCTTATTGGCATATTTACGAACGTGCCGCAAATCATGTGTGATGAATAACACCGCACAATTCGTTTCTTCTTTTAAATCATGAATAAGCTTCAGTACGCTTGCTGCCGTCATGCTGTCAAGTGCGGTCGTCGGTTCATCCGCAATGAGCAATTTCGGCTTTAACATCATGGCCATGGCAATGGCTGCCCGCTGTAATTGCCCGCCGCTCAGCTGAAAAGGATAACTTTTATACACTCTCTCTTCAGGAAGGCATACACTTTTTAAGGCATTCAAAGAACATTCTTTGCGCTCGCTTTTGGACATATCCGTATGGGTTTTCAACACTTCGTCAAACTGTTTTCCAACTGTGATAAACGGGGTAAAAGCCCCCTGGTAATCTTGAAAAACATAGGCGATGTCCTTGCCGCGAATCCGTTGAAGCTCCTTTTCCTTTACACTCAGTAAATCTTGGCCCTGCAGCAGCACACTTCCCGCCGAAACCGTCAACCCGGATGGCAGCAGGCCTCCAATGGCGGAAGCCGTCACGCTTTTGCCGCTTCCGCTTTCGCCGACTAATGCGAGCCATTCCCCTTCTCGGATCGTCAAATGAACGTTATGAACAATCAGCTCGCCTTGATGCTTAATCGCAAGATCCTTAATCGTTAAAATCACCATTACCTCTCTCCCTTTTCATTTTTCACGTCAAAATGATCCCTCAGGAAGTCTCCCAACAGATTGAAAAGCAGGACCACCACCATAATGGCCAAACCCGGAATAATCATTAATTGAGGAGCATTATGAAAAAACGCCTTTCCTTCGTTCAACATGGCCCCCCATTCAGGCGCGGGAGGCTGTGCTCCTAGCCCAATGTAAGAAAGCGAGGCAATGATTAAAATGATTTTCCCGAGGTCTAAGCTGGCCAGCACCAGCAGATTGCCCGCCACATGCGGAAGCAAATGCTTTCGTAAAATCGCAAAAGAACCGAGTCCGTTAATTTTGGCCATTGCGATATAATCCTTTTGCTTTTCCGATATGACAGTACTGCGAACCAATCGGGCATACTGCACCCATCTTACAACCACAATGGCGAAGACGAGATTGAATAACCCAGGCCCCAATAAGCCGCTTAGCACAATCGCGACAATATAATCGGGAAAGGCAAGAAAAGCATCGACAATCCTCATAAAAAAACGATCCACTCTTCCTCCTATGTACCCGGAAAGAAGCCCGACCGGCAGCCCGATAGTGATCGAGACGGCTAAAACAAAGATGCTTGTTCCAACGGTTGTTTGAGCTCCTGCCAGCATACGGGAAAAAATATCCCTGCCCAGGTGATCGGTCCCTAGAAGATGTTCCCGGCTTAAAGGCTGTAATCGTTCCCCTAACTGCACCTCCGTCGGGTCAAAGGGTGCCATGAAAGGAGCAGTCGCCAAAAAGAGGATAAAGAATAAAAAGAAGCCGGTGATTCCATATGAATGTAAAGGAAACATACGAGCACCTTTTGGATTCATGTGCGGTCCACCTCCTTTAATCGTATCTCCGGATTCAAATACCGGTAGGCAAGATCGACAACTAGATTAATAGTAACGACAAAAAGCCCCATGAACAAAATGTACCCTTGAATGACTGGATAATCCCGGCGGGCAATCGCTTCGACTACAAGTTTTCCAATTCCGGGATAAGCGAACAACACTTCAATAATGACCGTGCCGCCAAGCAAGCTGCCAAGGCTCACACCAAAAATCGTAATGACCGGGATGAGGCTGTAACGAAAGGCATGGAAGAAAAAAATCCTCCTATTGCTTAATCCTCTTGCTCTGGCCGAGCGGATAAAATCTTGCCCCAATGTTTCTAGTAAACTGGAACGAAGCAATCTGACATATACCGCCGACATTGCCAGCCCTAATGTTAAGGAAGGCAAAATCAAATGAAGAATCGTTCCTTTTCCCATTGACGGCAATAGTCCCCATTTTACGGAAAAAAACTGGATAAACAGCAGGCCCAGCCAAAAGCTGGGCACTGCTGCACCAATTAAAGAAAAAATTCGGCTCGTATGATCAATCCACGTATGCTTATAGACGGCAGCGAGCGTTCCAACCGGTACGGCGATCAGTGTCATAATAAGGAGGGAAGCCCCTGTCAACGTCAGCGTCGACGGGACTCTTGCCGCCAATTCCTCAAATACGGGCTTGTTTGTCATATAGGAATTTCCCAAATCCAGTTGAACGAAACGAAGCAGCCAGTTTCCATATTGAATATAGATGGGATCATTAAACCCTAATTCCTCTCGCAGCCCTTCGATTTGCTCATCGGACGTTTGCACATCAATGACGTTCAACATATGTCGGACAGGGTCTCCCGGAGCCAATTTCATGAATGCAAAGCTGATAAAAGACAACAAAAAGAAAAACAAGACGAATTCGAGTAACCTTTTTCCTATCGTCTTCACTTTGTCTTCACACCTAAATCTTTCGTAATCACATAAAACTCGCTGATGCTCGTCATCCAATTTTCCACATAGTCTTTATAGGACACGAAATTATTTGGATGAACAATTGATGAATGAAGCATTTCTTGATCAAGAATCGTCACAGCCTCTTTTGCCAGCTGATTGCGCTTCTCTTCCTCTACCGTTTGATTTAACTCGTTGACAATGCGGGACACTTCTTCGTGTTGAACGTTTGCGAAGTTCATCGCACCGCCTGGCATGTAAGCTGAATTAAGGAAATAGCTCGCATCTCCTCTAGGTGCCGTGTTTAAACTGTATGTCGCCAAATCCCAATCATTTGCAGCCAAATATTCATCAATGTTTTCCACGACTTGAATGTCAATAGCAATTCCAAGCTGTTTCGCATTCGACTGCAAAAGCTGTGCGATTAACGGAAGCTCCGGACGGTAGGAATAGGTGATGAGCTTGAGTGATAAAGGCTTTCCGTTTTTCAGTGCCCTGCCGTCTTTAATCTCATATCCCGCCGTCTCTAAATAATCCTTTGCCTTTTCAATTCCAAACTCTTTTTTCTCATAAGCCGGTGTAAACGGGAAGTTTGACAAAAACGGGCCTTCGGCAACCATTGCCTGCCCGGCCATGATGCTGTTAACGACTTCTTCACGGTCGATTAGCGCATCGAACGCTTTTCTTACATTCACATCCGCCAAGGCCTCGTCGCTCGTGTTATACATCAATAAATGTGTTCGCAAGCTTGGTACGACATCCGTTTTAATCGTTTTGTCGCTTTTTAAGCTTTCAAGGCTTTCGATGGCAGGACGATACACGATATCGGCGTCTCCTGATTGAAGAGCCAATGTACGTGCATTTGCATCTTCATTGAATGTAAGCGTCGCCCCCTCAAGGTTCGCTTTACCGTCCCAATAGTCTTCATAACGCTCTAATACGAGCTTGTTGTTCGCTTCAAATGACACAACTTTAAATGGACCTGTACCGATCGGTTTTTGGTCCACGTTCGCTTCGCTCACATCAATGATCGCAGCGTTCGGGTGGACAAGCTCGGACGGGAATTGCGGCAGAGGCTGTTCCGTCGTGATCGTTAACGTTTGGCCGCTTGCTTCCAACGTCTTGATTTTCAGCGCGTTTTTCATGGCTTCGCTCACTTCGATGTTTCGTTCCAATGATGCTTTTACCGCTTCGGCGTCGACTTTTTTACCGTTTTGGAATGTCACGCCATCCCTGATGATGAACGTCCACACTTGGCCGCTTTCATCGCCCTTCCATTCTTTTGCAATCCATGGTTCAAGCTTCAATTCTTCATTCATTTTCACAAGTGTTTCCGCCATCCCGGCTCTCACCGGTGTCCAGTTTAAATGCGGATCTAATGTTTCACTCGGAAAATTCGATAAAAACGTTAATTCCTTCTTTTCAGTTTGATCGGTTGAAGATGTGCTTTTCTCTTGTGAAGATGTGCATGCAGATAGAACGAGCAGCAAAATGCTCATGACCACACCCATCTTTAGTTTATGTACCAACATATGGCCCCCCCTAAATTGAAATCATTACGATTTAAAATGTGTAAGACTTAAAAGTTAATGGTTTTATACTGTCTTTGATTGCTATTTTGCTTAAATAGCAGATACTCGCAGCGGCAGCCGCCGTCAACAAAATGGTATGTAAATCGAGTATATAGAATAGTAAAACAGTTTCCCAGAAGGATTAGCATCCGTGATAGTAAACACGAGCAAAGCCATTGCTTCCGGGGACATTTCCCCTTCAATAAAGTGACTCTTCTCTGTTTCATCATTAGATAAATAAGAACAATTACGATTACAATCTTAAAAAAAACCGGACTCCGGTGAAGGAATCAATAAACGGACTACCTTTACACGTGCATTCATGATGATACGAAGATAAGATGACAAGAATGACATCGTTTTTCATGCTCCCCTCCCTACTGAATCTCATTTCTATTTTATTTTCTATCCCCTTTTTTGAAAATCGTAAGAATTACGATTTACTGAAGAAATCTTACCACCTTATGCCACCCTAGTCAATCATAATTATGGATGCTCATTGAACAAAAATAATTCAATGCCGTCATCGGGATCGTTTCAAGCATAACCATTTACAAAACAACGCCGATATCCCGCTTCAGCCGACAACTATTGAAGTCTATGAGAAAGATGAACCATCCATTTTTCCCGCCCAAACAAAGTCGAAGGATTTTGAACTAAAAGGGGATGAGTAAAAAGGAACAAAAAACACCCTTTTTACTCATCTCCCTAAAAGTCCCCTCACCGTTCGAAACAAAATTAGCTGACTCTGAGGGGCTTTTCATTTTTTACAGGCCGGCCATTATCTGAAGAAGACTTTTTATTCAATGCCAATAATAAAATCATGCCCATGATGCACGCTGTCCCCACCCATTGAAACAAGCCAAACGGTTCTTTTAGCCAAATAACCGTCGTCAAAACCGCTGCCAGGGGCTCTATACTGCCGAGAAGGCTTGATTCTTTCGGCGAAAGGCTCTGCAGGCTTTCTATATAAAACCAAAAGGCAAGCATCGTACCGAAGATGATGACGAAAACTAAGTAAATATAGGCTTCTGCCGCTAAGTTCGTCATGTCGATTCGCCAAGGCGGATGGATAAAACTTAAGGCCAAGCCGCCGATCACCATCGCCCAGCCGACAATCACAAGCGAGTCGTATTGTTTCAATAAAGGAACGGCATATAACGTATAAAAGGCTAACGCCAGCCCCGATAAAAGACCCCAAATGATGGCGGAGGCCGGTACAGACAGCTGGGAGATGGAGCCGTTCGTCAACAAGAAAAAGCAACCCACTAAAGCAAGCGAAACAGTTACCACATCCTGTCGTGTCAGAACGGATTGTTTACGTAAAAGTAAATAAATGATAATCATGACAGGTGCTAAATATTGTAATAACGTGGCCACAGCGGCATTCCCATGCTTAATCGATGCCATATACGTGTATTGAACTGCAAGCATGCCGAGTAATCCGAAGATCATCAGTTGAAAAGCTGCTCTTTTATTCTTCCAGACACCGAAAATTTGCGAACGGTCTTTTCCATAAAATTGAACGGCCAATAGTAAAAAACCAGCCGCGAGCAATCGTGTCGTGACAAGCCAATTGACATCGATGGCGTATTGCTGAAAGAGTTTTTGTGCAACAGTGCCGCCAACACCCCAAAATACTGCTCCCGTCATCACGAGAATTAATCCTATTTTTCTAGCAGATTTATTCATCATTGATTCTCCACCTCAAATATCATAATAGTGTTATAATAAGTGAAAATTCGTGTAAAAAATACTTAAATTGAACAAAAAAATATCAATATATTGAGGTGATCGTTTGCAAATAAAAAATTTCAGGATCGATCAAAACTTAAAAGAGCTAACCGAACACCGTACAGTCGTGCTGCCGATCGCCTGTTATGAAACAACGATTCATCAAAATATAAACGGGTATATCCCCCTTCACTGGCATGATGAAATTCAATTTGTGTTGATTGTAAAAGGAGAAGCCCTCTTTCAAATCAATGAAGAAAAACTGGTGATCGGAGAAGGAAACGGCCTATTTATTAACAGCGGCTGCCTGCACATGGCGGAAGAAAAAAATCAGTCGGGCTGTGTCTACATTTGTTTAAATGTTTCTCCTCATTTCGTTTTATCGCAAGAACTGTATACAACCTATGTATATCCCTATATCCAAGCGACAAATTTACCTTACGTATACTTAGACGCAAATGAACTTTGGGCAAAAAACATTTTCGATGCCATTCTAAAAATCAATCAATGGATTCAACAACAATCACCGTACTATGAAATTGACATTTCTGTACAGCTGACGTTAATCTGGCAAAACTTAATCATCAATGGCATTCAATTGGAATACGACCAAACGGAAATGGTAAAAAGCCAGCGAATGAAACAAATGTTGAACTGGATTCATCTTCATTATGCGGAGAAAATCAGATTAGACGATATTGCCAAAGCCGGCCAATTGAGCCGCTCTGAGTGCTGTCGATATTTCAAACGAGTGTTAAAGAAAACACCGCTCCATTACGTAACCGATTATCGCATTCAGAAAAGCCTGATCCTGCTGCAACAAGCAGAATCTACCGTGACAGAGGTTGCCTATCAAGTGGGATTTAATAGCACGAGCTACTTCATTGATCAATTCCGAAAGTCAATGAACATGACTCCATTGGCATACAAAAAATTAAGTTCTGTTAAAATATAGGGTTAATTTTCGGCTTATTTGCACGAATGAGTCCAAACAAGGAAAAGAGCATATGGTAGCATCGGCCGCTGTAAATTTGAACGAAGACCATTGGTTCAATGCCCACTTCGACATAAAATCTTAATTTTTCCCGTAAATCCCAATTAAAATGCATTTTCTATGAAATGAAATGAAATAAGCGTAAAGAGTTTAGCTCTTTACGCCTGTTTTCTTATACCGGAGAACAGTTGATAATCCAGCCACTCTCTAAACACCTTTAAAATAAAGAATTTGAATGTACGATTCTTTTGGATGAATTCACTGTAATATCCTTTCCGATAAAAGCAAATAAATTTAAAGGAATGAAAGTATGATTTTTATATGAAATCATACTTTCATAAATGAAAAAGCCACCTAAATAGTCAGCTCGCTTTTTATCTCTGCTTAAACTTCTCTGTTAGTTTAACCTTTATTTGTTGAACTTCTCTGGATTTTCTACTTGCATAGACATTACTTCACCACATTTGGAGCAAAAGTAAACCCTTATTGGTGAACCAGTACTAAAGATTTTATTAATTGGTTGTACAGAAGCATAACCACTTAGTTTCCCTTCATTCAAAGTTCTATTCCCACATTTATTGCAATTTTCATTTGCCACAGATACCACCTAACTTTCATTTGGATCACTTCTTTATTTATTAGCTCTGTTAAATTTTAATGTTAATAATAGGCTCAAAATTAAAGGAAACTCAGATAAATAGGGTTTCCTCCATTTTTGTTCAACTAAAGCTCAACTTTAATTTAGTAAGTCTAATAAAAAGTAGTGCTAATCTATTTTCAGTTGAACCATTTAATTTTCTATTCGAATAAAGCATTTTTCATAAATATCTATTGTTTCAATTTGTAGATTATCTAAATTAATTTTCAACTCATTCTCACGTTCTTCATCCTCTTCACCTAACCAACAAATATAAATTTCACAATAATCCCCTTGTGGAAGCAACTCTTTCAGTAGGTGACATAAATAGAGAAAAGTATTTTTAGATTTTTCGTAATTATGTGGTGAATGAATCTTGTGATGTTTATTCATTTGCCAAATAGGATGACCTTTTTCAGATACTTCATAAATATATGGCGTAGTAAAATGCTTCTGCTTAACTACATTACGATTTTCTTCTTCAGAGAAAACATAATCTATTTCAACTTCATCCTCTGTATAATATTCACTAAGTTTTACTGCAAAATTTAAACCAATATAAGTTGCCATACTCATTTTCATAAACTCCTTATAATAGGCTGAATTTCATTTAATATCTTATTGTTCTACCTTTTTCCTCAAGTAAGCAATTCGTTAGCCATATTCTTCTCCATATGCTAGTTGTATTTGTTTCTAAATATATAATCGGCTATACATTAATTTTAATTTAGGATAAAATTCAGCGAATGTAAGCTCTTATCTAAAATCATACTTTCGATAAAGTAAAAAAGCTGCCTAAATAAGCAGCTATATTTTTGGTTCTTCTTCTACTCCCTCCGTTAGTAAAACAAAGATTTGGATAAAAAGTAGATCCTTTATTTCTTCATTGCTTTGTAAAGATACGAACTCAGCCATCCTCCAGCTAAGGCTACAGGTACAATAAACATACGATTCGGATTTCCTTCTTGAACCCACTCAATATTTAAAATAGGGGCTACATATAAGAGAAAACACAAAATTACAAGTCCCGAAATAGCCCTAATAAGAAAGTTTTTCATATATAAGGTCACCATTCTTTAATAGTTTTCTTTTTATTGTATCTTATAAAGGAAAATCTCAGATAACGGTATATATTGTAAAATCCCCATTTAACAAACCACGTTTGTTCAATAAGAAAAAGCGATCCCTCTTATTGAAGTAATGCCCCCGTTAGCTTAACAAGACTCATTTTAGAAGAGATTAAAGAATAATCGGTTTATACGAGAGAGCCTTATCTACTATTTGTTCAGCAGTTAATTCATCTTCAAAGAAAATATAATCAGTAATATAAGGGTCTACTACAGCGTCACTGACTATTTGAATCAACTGGTCTGCTTTATATTCTTCGTCCGCCTCATTGTTTTGGATTCTTTTAACCAGATTTATTAACTCGTCTCTGGATAAATCACCTGGCTTTATGTTTTTGTAGCTCAATGCACGTTTTACAATGTATTTTTCATTTTGGTCGTTAAAAAACAATTCTTCTACATTTGGGTATAGTACATTTTTTTGAAACTCCTTCATCTCTTCGGCAAAGGGTTCACCGTTGTATTGTTTATCACGAATTTCTTCTGCCAGTTTCAACAACTGTTTTTCGTTTAACTTACGTTTCATTTCTATTCTCCTCTTTCTCGGTCTAAAAACATTATACTTCTTGTTGAACTAACCTGCGCCCGTTAGTGCAAAAAGACGGTTCAATAAAAACACCCCCCTTGCTGTCTTCAAGAGGAGTTCACATAAGTGCAGATCATCGGAAATTATCGCTTATTTCAAATTGTATTCTCTAACAATCCAAGGTCCCCAATACTCAACATCCGTTTCTTCCAACATATCATTTGCATACGTTGAGAGCTTTTTAGCTTCGTCTATAGTATTAATAAAACCATATTTGTTTAACTGTAATGAGTGGGACATTTGAAAATCTTTATCTAATCCATTACAAATATAGGAGTGTAGTGTGTTTCCTGCATCATCTAAACCTAATATTTCATACCCTAAATCTTTTCCACGAGGATCTAGCTGATTTTGTAAATAAAGCTGTTTTTCTACAATCGATTCACCCTGGATTCTAACAAAATCCTTTATAAATACAGGAGGTAATCCAATTCCTATTAGCTTTAAATCGGGAATGCGATGCAAAAAGTGAAAATAGGCATCTTTTGCTGTATTCAAATCACAAAATGAAGTAGGTGGAGCTAAAATAGAGCTGTTATCTATTTTTTTCTCTAACCAGGACTGAAAAGTTGAAAATTGTTCTATCGTTAGATTTAGTTCTTCCCTTGCCACTTCTTGCTTTATAACAGTACTCCATAACACTCTAAAAATATCAGGATACCTATCACATATACACTCACTAGCTGAAAGAACTGAACTGTGCGTCGATTTAATAAGATAATATCCGCCAGATATATAATCCATATAGTTCTCCTCTTTTTCTTTCCCAACAAATACATTTTTAATTTACATAAAACCCGAAGGTGGAAGTTATATTAAATTACTCTCCAGTGAAGCCATCATCGTTAAAAAGCAGCTCTCCATCTTCTTCAATTAGCTTGTATGTTCCATCTTCAATTTTTTCTATAATCCGTCTAAACCAATCCTCTAAACCGGTTGATATAACCTTACGTTCTTCCCAATCATGCCAAAATGTAATAATTTGGCCCATTGTTCCTCCCTCAGCTGGATCTAAATCAATACAAATATCATCACCAGCACCATTTGTAGCTATTGAAATCCAACGAGGGTTCCACCAATATTCTTTCTTCACTGGTCCAACAGGTTCTACCTCTTCAAAGTCTTCAAATTCCTTGTTATCTAATAGCTCTTTCATGGTTATCCATGTATATAATATCTCCTCTAGGGATAATAAATAATAGTTCCCGATAACTCCAATACCTTCATCTCTTTGTCCATTATGTATGAGTAATAATTCTTTAAAACTTTTTGGAAATATAAGCCCCATTTTTTGTTCGACTTGAGAGATCTCTGCTTCCGTCGCTGCATCATTCAAAGTCTCTAAAATACTCGGACAATTTAACTCTACCCATTGTTCAAATCTGTTCCAAATCTCCTTCACTTTACATCCCTCCTGCTATGAATATAGTATACAATTTTAGTTTACATAAAACTTCTTACAAAAAATCAAACACAAACAAAACTCTTGAGTGCCAAGGAGTTTCAAGTTGGCCCATTTTATCGTTTATGCACGATTTTATACATCATTGATATATCAGTATTTAAACCCTCTGGAAATGAATAAATAACAAGGTTTTTATGCAATTCTTATTTTTACAAAAAGCTCATTTCTTTAGCGTTTTCCACAATAATAATCAACCTCCTGTATGAAATAGCATCAAATTCCTTTGAAATCTCCTTTTTATTCAGTTGAAACCCTGCCGTCACAGCAGGGCTTTCGTTGTCACCGTTCTATCTAACTGTAAATTTTGTTAATGTCTGCTGCAGCTGTGCAGCTAGTTGGGCTAACGAGCCGGCAGAAGCGGAAATTTCCTCGGATGCTGCTTGTTCCTGAGTAGCTGACGAGCTTTCCCGGCTGAAGTAGGCTGCCCTTTCAGCGACTTCTTTTACCGTATCCATTACATGAACGATATCATTGCTGCTTGTATGAACCTGTGCAATGGATGCCCCTGCCTTTTGAACTTCGTCCGAAACATTTGCTATCGAGCTTTCAATTTGTCTAAATGAATGGTTGACCTTCTCTGTGGAGATCAGCCCTTCTTTTCTTGAAAAATGTAATAACTAACCGCCCCTCCTAACGCATTGAATATTAGCTTACTTTATTTCTGATACAATCGCTGCGAACAGAAACAACTACATCCTCCATTTAATCCAACTCAGTTTCTCTTTGTTTACTGCACAAAATCTATATTGCCTTTATTTCTTAGTAAATGAAAAAGCTAAAAAGAGGATGACCGAAAAGGGCAAAATACGGCCCTTTTTGGTCATCCTCCTGAAAGGTCCCATGAGTCCCCTGTAAAACCAAGAGATTATGTGACGAGTCCTTCAAGAAAAAACCAGTTTTTATGTTTTGTTAGAGGCTATGAGGCAGCCTCTTTAAATTTTTGAAGAAAAACTACTGATAAATATGTTTTGGAACGTAAGCTGGATAACATTCCGATGTGAATGGATCTTTAAGGATAATATATATTCCGGATAAATGTTCTTGTTCATTTCCGTTAAATGTTAATTCATCAACAAAGTAAAAGTCATATTCACTTAAGTTCATCTGGCCAAATCGGTTAGCAAATACATATTTTTCTTTTATGTATTGAGTTACTTTTTCAACTTGCTCTTTTCTTGTTAGCACATCTTTCAGGTAAATCCTTTTACCTGTCATTAAGTTAAAATTAACAGTTGAATACATCACTTTATTGTCTTTATGAAACATGACATTGGTGCTCAATACATTGTTACGATTGTACTCTACCGAATAATACATGCTGCCGGAGTCATGATAATTCGGCTTTTCTGTCTTCTGTTCAAATAATTTGATTTGCTCTTTCCTTGCTTCGTTTGCCATATTAAAAAATAAAGTATTCATATTGTTTTCAATCGTTTTGTTGTAAAGACCAGAAAATTGTGGATAGTTCACTTCATAAGAAAGAGGAACCCCGCTGGAGCTTTCTCTTTGACCGAGTAATGGAAGAGAAAGGTCATGCACCTTCACTCCTAATGCTTGGATTTTTTCATCAGGAGCCTTTTCATAGGTAGAAAGGTTTGACCGAGATACAAAAACATTTCCACTTAAATTATAAACCGAAATTCCATTAATATTTTTAATATCGTAAACTCTCCACATCGAACCTTTTTTGGCTACTCTATGGAAAGAAGGTCCACTGGAATCTCGTTTATACAGCTTCACATCTTTGAGGAAGACAATTCTTCCAATTTGTCCCTTTGCCAATTCATTAGCTCCCCACATTACTTTCGGTTCTATTGGTGCAGGACTTGTTAGTGTGAATAGAACGGATAATGAGCTCTTATTGTTGTGGCTGTCGACAGCTGTAATACTCCATGTATATTTCTCCTTATTCACGCTGGTTGCCTTCCATACGGCTGAATGAATTCCTGCCTGCTTTTGAGCACCATTGACAAGGTAGGATAAAACTTTGCCGTTTTGATCTTTAACATACACAGTCACTTTCGCGTTTTCGTTAGTAGCGAAGTTGAGTGTGGCCTGATTTGTTTTTGAATCATAAGATGTCTTCACGTCTTTAATCGCAGGTGCTGTTACATCCTTTTCAGGCTCAGGAGTCGGAACCGGTGCCGGTTCGACTGGTCCAGGCTGCTCAGGCGTTGAGTGGTAAGCTGTTATCAGACTAGTTTTTTCATAATAGAAAGCGAGAATCTCTTGATAGGTTTTACCGGATTCCGCCGCTTTCTTGGCCCCATACTGGCTTAATCCAACACCATGCCCAAAGCCCTTTCCTGATACTTCAATGGTTTCGTCAGTAGTCTCAACCGTGTCTACTAAATAGCTTTTCATTAAGAAGTATCTTTTCTTTTCGTCAAGGCCCACCATCGCTCTTATTGTCGAAGCAGATACGTCTTTCAATTCACGACGCTCTAGTAATGCTTTTCCCTGTTCCTTGATTAAAAATTCAATCGTAATGCTCCCTTTGCTTACCCTGCCGCCAGATGTTTTTCCATGCAGAGAAAAATCAGAAATAGTGGTAATTTTAATTTCCTTGTTTGCGTACCCATTGGCTTGCAGCCAAGTTTTAATATTAGCCAGAATGGTTGTTTGTTCAGCCTCCATTGTAGAAGCCCACCACATATCCGCTTTCGTGAGGTCTAATTCAGAAGTGTCGATTTGTTTCTTCTTAATACTTAAGTTCCACTCAATTTGTAGATCATATGGATCGTCTTTGATCGGCAAGTATGGCCGCGCTGTGCTGTTCCAAACATTTGCATTTGATTCGGTCTTCCCTCCATTGCTCGATGAAAAGAGGGCATCGGAACCAATCGGTTTACCACCGTAAGTAATCACTTGGCCTTCTGTTTCTTCAACTGCTTTCGTCGCATTTTCGTCCCAAGTGTATCCGCCGTATACCTGGTAATATTGTGTGTCATCAGGAATTTTGTTGATATAGCCCATGGCATAGGTTCGCGCCGCAACAGTCTGTGCCTTCAAGGCATCCTCATGCCAAGAAGGTGGCATTTCAGCCGGGACGACTCCTTTTAAATAATCTTCAAGACCAATAGAATTAATTGGGCGGACGTATTTCTGATCTTCAACAGCAAATGTGAAGCTCCCTAAATATCGACGGCCATTAATGGAAAGCGGACCTTTTCCTTTCTCAGGCTTCACTTCCACCTGCGAGGCTTTGCCCACTTCGGTTGAACCCTTCAGAATAATAATGTTGCCATTGCTAACCTTCAGCGTGTACGTCTGATTAGCTTCCAGTTTTAAGTTTGATAGATTCGTTGTGTACAATACTTCTGGTCTGACGATAATCTCGGATCGGTTACCAAGATAGTTTTTAAGTTTTACTCGAATAATGGGCTCTTCTGCTGCCTTTGCCGGTATTCCTGGAATCAACGACAGGATCATGACAAATACTAAAGCTAACAGCATTCCCTTCCGTAATGTTTTCATGTATGAACCCCTCTCTTGTTAATCATTTACTAAATAATAGTAACCGCTCCAAAATTATACATCAATAAATATTTTCTACTAATTTTTATACTATCTATGAACCTTCTACTTTTTATGCCAAAATCCGTTCTGGTATAAAAAATCCTAATCGATTGCAAGTACCGTATCAGATTTAGACTTTCTTATAAGAAAAAAACAGGAGATTTCCTATTAGTTTCCATAGCAATAAAAGAGGTTGGATACCTTTTTAGACGTCCCAAAAGTACCCAACCTCTTTTTGTTGACATACGCAAAAAAATCCTTTAAATTCCATTTAATCGAAAAAGAACAGTGGATGTTCTATACATTTTTAATTGACATACGAGTTCATGTTAGAAAAAACGAAAAAAAAATCCCTTGAAGCCCAAGGGATTTTGACTTGTCTATTTTTTTATTCATACACACTTGATAAATCAGCATTTTAGCCTCGGAAGGAGACATACAAAGTGCCACTCCAACCACCATAAAAAATGAAAGAAATAGAATCACAAAAACACTCTTAGATAACTAGATTTAGATAACTCCCTGCTCGATCATGGCATCAGCTACTTTTACGAATCCAGCTATATTAGCGCCGACAATAAGATTCCCTGGAGCATCATAATCTTCTGATGCTTTCATACTTTTACAATAAATATCTTTCATGATACCTTGTAATTTCATATCCACTTCTTCTTGTGTCCAAGCCAGCCTTGCACTATTTTGCGCCATTTCTAACGCGGAGACTGCAACTCCGCCTGCATTTGCTGCTTTTCCGGGAGCAAATAAAATATGGTGATCCATAAATATATCGATGGCTCCTTGAGTAGAAGGCATATTTGCACCTTCGCCCACTGCCTTTACCCCGTTCGACACTAGTATTTCTGCCGCTTCCTTATTTAACTCATTTTGCGTTGCACATGGCAAAGCGATATCGCACGGGATCGCCCATATGCCTGAACACCCTTCTTGATATATAGCATCTGGATGTTCGTTGACATATTCAACAATTCTTTTATTCTCTACTTCTTTTAATCGTTTAACCGTATTTAGGTTAATTCCATTTGGATCAAAAACATAGCCGCTTGAATCGCTGCATGCTACCACTTTTGCACCAAACTGCATTGCTTTTTCCATTGCATAAATCGAAACATTTCCTGAACCAGATACCACAACTGTACTTCCCTTAAAGCTTAATCCCTGATTTTTAAGCATTTCTTCTACAAAATATACCGCTCCATATCCTGTCGCTTCTTTCCGGCCTAAGCTTCCTCCATAACCAATGCCTTTTCCAGTTAGTACACCTGCTTCATAAGCACCTTTTAATTTTTTATATTGCCCGAACATATAACCGATCTCTTTAGCCCCTACTCCTATATCCCCGGCGGGAACATCGATATCCGGCCCAATATGTTTGCTAAGCTCCGTCATAAAGCTCTGACAAAAGCGCATGATTTCTAAATCAGATTTACCTTTTGGATCGAAGTCAGAACCGCCTTTTCCACCGCCTATCGGCTGCCCTGTTAATGAATTTTTGAAGATTTGCTCAAACCCGAGAAATTTTATAATGCTTGCGTTAACAGAAGGGTGAAATCTTAATCCCCCCTTATAAGGCCCGATGGCACTATTAAACTGAACACGATATCCGCGGTTCACTTTTACATTCCCTTTATCATCCACCCATGGAACTCTAAAGGTAATCAATCGCTCTGGTTCAATCATTCTTTCTAGAACGGCTTGTTTCATATAGATCGGATTTTTCACAAGGACAGGTACTAAAGAATCCAGTACTTCTTTAACAGCCTGCTGGAATTCCCACTCATTCGAATTACGCATTTGAACACTTTGAAACAACCGATTTACGTACTCTTTCACGATTTGCGTTTGATTCTCTTCTACTTTATCCAGCACTTTCATAACATTCAGCCCCTAAATATATTTTAAAGTTCGGAAAATTTTCTTTTCTTAAATGTGTTTTCATTTTATAATTTTATAATTAATAGTTCCAATATTAATTTCCGATGAAATTAATGCGTTAAACGCATTAAAATGGAGTGATCAAAATGGAAACGAGGCAAATTAAATATTTTCTGGAAGTTGCAAAAAGAGAGCATGTAACAGAGGCAGCAGATGCCTTGCATGTCGCCCAATCTTCTGTTAGCAGACAAATTTTCAATTTAGAAAGCGAATTAGGTGTAGAACTTTTTATACGTGAGGGAAGAAGCGTAAAGCTGACCCCTCTAGGCAGAATTTTTTTCGAACGGATGAAACAAGTGTGGAATTTGATGGAGGATGCAAAGAGAGAAGTAGAAGAATATTTAAATCCTGAAAAAGGGACCGTTCGAATTGCATTCCCTATTAGTATGGCGGCTCATACATTACCTTCCATCATTTATTCTTTTCGCACTCGGTACCCAGAGGCTAAATTTCAAATGAGCAATGCACTTTATTATGATTTAATCGATGGTGTCGTAAATGGTGAATTTAATTTGGCCATGATTGCACCCATGCCCAATCCGGAAAAAGAGAAAAAAATTAAAGGAGCGACTCTTTTCACAGAAAATATAGTTGCCCTCATCCCTTTTCATCATCCATTAGCTGAACGGAAATCGATTAGATTACGGGAGTTAAAAGCTGACCCATTCTGTGTCCTGCCTGAAGGGTTTATATTTCGCAAGCAAGTGGTGCAAGCATGTAATGATGCAGGCTTTTCGCCACAAATTGCATTCGAAGGGAAAGATATTGATGCCTTAAAAGGGTTAGTCTCTGCAGGCTTAGGTGTCGCATTGATGCCAGAGATGACTTTGGTAGACAACACACCGCGGTCCACCGTCATGATTCCAATATCAGATGCAGGTCTTACAAGAACAGTCGGGGTCATCTACCCGACCCAACGTGAACTGCTCCCAACCGAAGCCTTGTTTTATGATTTCCTGCTTGAAACTTATGAAAGACTAAATGAGTTTGGAAAGTAAAAAACGGAAAAGAAAGGGGATGGTTCTTTGCTTCATTAATCACTTTTAACCATCTCCATTCATCTTATATTTCGACAAAATTAGATTTTTTCCTATAAAATCAAAATCATCCTCAAGAAACCATTTTCTTTATTGACTCAATCAATTAATAATTCCATAATACTGGCAATATCCATGATTAGAAAGTTTTCTTCCATGCATTAGTGCCCGATGACAGTGAATCATACTCATTTTAAGAGGAAAAACAGACAGAAAAAATAAAATTTCTGTCTGTTTTTCACTAATATTTCATAGTTGTAAACATAACTACTTCAATAGATCGCCCCGGCAATCTTTCTTTGTTACCTTTTAGGCATTTTTCTTCTCGAGTGATTTTTTTCCTGGTGCAAACCAACCAATTAGAGCAATACCAACTAATACTCCATAGAAAATCAGCGTCCAAGCGGTACTGTGAGGAAAATGATGATCTAAGACACCTATATCCTCATGGGCAAAAGTAATGACAGCAAGTTTGACACCGACCCAGGCAACAATTGCATATGCTGTTGTTTCCAGTGCTGGACGTTTATCAAGAAGTTGCACAAACCAAGTTGCTGCATACTTAATCAAAACAAGGCCAGCAATACCTCCAAGAAGAACTACAATAAACTGTCCTCCATCCATGCCGCCGAAGTCATCAAGCGGTGAATCTGGAAGACCGAGGGCTAGAGCAACCGCAGCTAAAATCGAATCAATTGCAAAAGCCAGGTCAGCTATAGCAATCTTCCCTACTGTGGGCCAGAACCCTTTCCCAGCGGATTCCTCTTCAACGTCCTTTTGAATATTCTCATTTTCTTTTCCGAAGCGGGCCTGAATGACATGCTTTAAGCCTAAGTAAAGAAGATAAACTGCTCCTATCGCCTGTATCTGCCAGACGTTTGCGATAAAAGAAATGGCAAAAAGTGCAGCAAATCGGAAAGCAAAGGCCATAACGATTCCGTAATTTATAGCTCTTTTTTTCTGATCTTCGGGTAAATGCTTGGCTATAACTGCTAGTACAAGGGCATTGTCAGCCGATAACAATCCTTCTAATCCAATTAGAATTAACAATGCCCAAGCATACTCTAGCCAGAGAGACTCCATCCACCTCTCTCCTTTCTAAAACTTAAAATGTTATTTAAAGATCCCGCTAACAATAGAATTGCCCTATAAGGCACAGATATTCCTTGAGAATACGGCTGTAATTATTTAGGCAGCTATTCCCCTGTACTCTATTCGCTATAAGTTAAATAAAAACCAGATTCTTGAATTTTTGTATAGACCTTTAGGGATTTACGATATCCATATACCTTTTTCAGGTTGTCGATAAACTTTTAAAACATCGTGGCCTTTTAACACCTTCTTCAATTCCCCTGCCTATTTGGCTATTACGACTAAGGTCTTTGAAGTTACTTTGTTATGATGGCATACTTTGTTTAAGTTTTTTATGAGAAATTATATACCATTTCTTCACTCTAAAAGGTATCATACATACATTTAATAAAATAACAAAAACTAACAGCTGGAGGTGTATGTAATGAAAAAAACACTTATTGCGGATTTAAATGACAAGCAATGGGAAAAGATTAGAACATTAGAAGAAGAGTTAGGTGTTGATCTTGTTCCTTTCACAAGAAGTGATGAAGAGATACAAGGTGATTACTATGAGTTGTATGAAGATGATCGACTCTAGCCGTTGCAAAAGAAGCAACGGCTTTTTATTGATTTATAAATGTTGACTCATTTGTTCACACTATAAAAAATACATTTCATGTAGGGAGGCTTAATGATGAAGCTGAAGAGAATGGCCGTATTTTTGATAATTGCTCTCCTTGTTATTTCCTCGCCCGTATTTGCCATAGACACCGTCAGTACATTCAAGCTGATGAACCAGCAAAATGAGTTAGTTCTATCGAAGGAAGTGTCGTTTCAAGAAGGAGAAACGTTGTACGATGTGACGAAAAAAGCGTTTGAAATCGAAGAATCCCAGGGTCACATTATCTCCATAAACGGCATTCGTTCCATTCCTGAGAAAAACATCCATTGGGCTGCATTTGTCAATGGACATTTTGTTCAGCTCAGTCTGGATGAGGTAACGCTTTATGCAAATGACGAAATTGTATGGGCTTTAAGAGATTGGAACCGTTTAGACATTTTGAAATAGGAAAACGAGAATTGATGTTAAAGAGAGTGACCCAAAAGGTATAAAAAGCACCCCTTTTGGTTCACTCTCCTGAAAGGCCCCGCCATGAAAATCCAGTAAAATCAAGGATTCAGTGGCGGGAGCTTTCAGTAAAAAATAATTTTTATGACTTATGGGACAGACACTTTACTTTATTCGAGCAGTGCCTACACTCTTCTCCACTACTAAAATATGCTTACTTTACCGGTATCCAAATTTCGGAATGTTAGCGAGATTTTCCCTATTGATTAATGAAAACTCCCGTTTCACTCCTACTACTCGAAAACGATCTCTTTCCACCACATTATACTTCATTGGTTCCGCTCCCTTCAGTATCACCTGTATCGTCAGACGTTTATGTGCCTGACGATGGTGAATCATTGTCGCTTTGACCACATGGCCCACTATTAAAATCAATTTGATTTTTGACGGAGGGCCATGCCTCATCGCTGACCGAGGATTTCATCCGTAAGAATGCTGTATACTGCTTGTGAATCCTCTTCCAGCAGCTGCACATATTGATAATTCGGTCATTTTGCCTTCTGATTGTCTTTAAATTTTTCTCTGCCATTCTGATTCCTAAAAATAGTAAAATGAAAATCAATTTGTTGTACAAGCTCTTTGCAGAGGTTTATATAGATTTTACCGAGTAACAAAAAACTTGGATTACATCGAATCCAAGTTTTAAAGGGCGGCCCATTTAGCACGACTCCCTTATGTATAAATGACCTGTAAATATTTTTACGGTACGTTTAATCTCATGATAGCCGCTCAGGCACTCTATCATACTTACAGCCGCCTCCATCCCCACTTCCATAATCGGGATCGAAATAGTAGTGATCGTCGGAGTCGTCACCTGGCAAATACTTTGATTATCATAGCCGATGACAGCCAAATCCCCTGGTACTACCCATCCATGGTTAGCCGCCGCTTTAATCATACCGGCAGCGACTTGGTCATTACCTGTAAAAATGGCGGTGGGACAGTCATTTAATGCCCTTATTTGCTGGAAGATTCGAAAGCCGTCTTCAATCTTCATTGCTCCTTCGAACATCCACTCTTCTTTTATCGGCAATCGGGCTTCCTGCAGCGCGTCTATGTATCCTTTTCGGCGCAATTGCTGGGCTTTGCTGTGAGCGACGTCGAAGCAAAAACCAATCTTTTCGTGATTTTGCTGAATGAGATAGCTCACCGCTTTATAAGCTGCTCCATACTCATCATAGCAAAAAATGGGGATCGGGGCGTTTTCTTCATACTCGTTGCAAAGAATGACGGGACCGTAGCTTAGAAAGACTTCTACATCTTCCCATTTATTTTCTAAAGAAGTGAGAATCACTCCATCTACCTCTCTACACGTTAAAAGCTGTAGCGTTTCGATTTCAATATCCTTCCGATAAAAGGTTTGGACAATCGATGACTTATACCCTTTTTCCATTAAGACTTGGGACATGCTTTGAATGAGCTGGCTGAAAAAAGGATGCTGTGCATCGGGCACTAAAATCGCGATGACCCTTGTCGATCTGGACCTTAGCTGCCTCGCAATGGCGTTGGGAATGTAATTGAGTTCTTGTATCGCCTGCATAACGGCAAAACGTTTCGTTTCAGACACGTACGGATGATGATTCAACACCCGCGAAACCGTCGAGCGCGAAACCCCGCTTTTTTTGGCAATTTCATCTATTGTCGGCATATTTCTTCTCCTTATCCCCAAAAAACTTTGACCTGGAATCGTTTTCACCATTTATTATAGCTCAAATGACATCTACACGCTTTAAAGGAGGTTATTTTCATGTCTTTTATTCCATTGCCTGAACGACAAGAGACTGCATTCATCGTATTTTGTGACTTTGATGAAACGTATTTCCCTCATCACCTGAATGAAAAATTAACAAGAAACATCTATCATCTCGAAGAATTTATCCGGAAGCAAAGCGAAGAAAAAGGATTGCGATTGGGCTGGGTCACAGGGAGCAGCCTGGATTCTGTCTTCGATAAAATGAAAAAAGCCGGGATGCGTTATTTGCCGCATTTTATCGCCAGCGATTTAGGAACGGAAATCACTTATTTTCATGAAGACGGCACCGTGCAAACAGATGGAGAATGGCTGACACAAATAAACAGCCAACATTTTAACGAGAAAACCATCCATGCCATCCGCTCTCTTTTAGAAAAACAAAGCGGCATTGTGCTGGAACCGCAAACACAAATGGGCATCTCCAAGTATAAGCATAATTTTTATTACTATTCACAAGGTGCTGATCATGAAGCGCTGGAAACGATCAGACAAACAGCTGCTCTTCATGAAGTGGGCATTAATATCAATCGCTGTAATCCTTTAGCGGGAGATCCTGAGGACGCATATGATATCGATTTCATCCCGCTCGGAACCGGAAAAGGAGAAATTGTCCGCTACATTCTGCAGAAGCACGGTTTATCGCGGCAACAAGCCGCGGCTTTCGGAGACAGCGGGAATGACTTGAACATGCTGAAGAGTGTAGAATTCGGCTATTTGCTGGCAAATGCAACAGAAGAAGCCAAAGCAAAGCATGCCCACATTACCGCTGACCGGTATTCGAAAGGCATTTTAACAACTTTAGAGCATATTGTAAAAGGCCAACCCTAATCGGATTGGCCTTTTACATCAGCAGAAATTAATTTACCGCCTTTAAGATGCTCTGAATTTGAACTTCTCTTACTTTCCGTGGTAAAAAGCTTCTGATTTCGTCATCGTTAAACCCGATTTGGACCCGCTTTTCATCCAAAATAATCGGTCTTTTCAAAATTCCAGGTTGGTCGATGATCAATTTGTATAATTGGTTTAGTGTTAAGTCATCTAAATCGATTTCTAATTGTTGAAACACTTTTGAACGTTCAGAGATGATCTCTTTTGTCCCTTCTTCCGTCAATCGGATGATGGATTTGATTTCCTCTACGGTTAACGGTTCTTTAAAAATGTTTCTTTCCTCATATTCCAGTTGATGCTCTTCCAGCCATGCTTTCGCCTTTCGGCACGATGTACAACTTGGTGAAGTATATAATGTAATCATCGTTTTCACTCCCTATAAACAGTATATGCTTTTTGCATATATCCACATTTCAATATCCCGATGTCTTTTTCCTCTGCTGACATCTATTTAATAATTTGCAAACCATTTATTATCCATTCATTATTTTTTAATTCGAGATATATTGGATATAAATTAAAGATGGATTTACGAAAATACAAAACCACTTAGCTTCATTCGTTGTATTTTGCTTGATTTTCAATTATCTCGGAAATAATTATCTTTAATTTAATGTAATTATATGTATCTTTTACGCTTTTGTCAATTTCCATTATTTCTTTCTTCGGAACGTATTGGACTTCTTCGTCTTGCCACTATATCACACCCACTTCCAGCTTTGATTAAATTTAGCCCATAGGTATTTATCCAAAATAAAAAGCCACTCTTTTCTGAGTAGCTTTTGTGTAAGTTCATTTCACTAAAACTAATTCTTTTTCCAATCGTTTTATTTGAAATTCACCAATCATTATTTGCACATTAACGCAAATTTCAGCAGCTTCTTTAGCTTGTATGTTAAACCTCCTGCTAGCAAATTTAGCTACCATAGGATCATGCTGTTTAGGGTTGTAAATTTCTCCGTAGTTTGTAATACGTTCGTATTCTTCTCTCATGTATTTAAAGACATCCCGAACAATAGGTGATAGAGAATCAAGAAACTCTTCTAATTCTTTATCTCTCTCATAAATCACTTTTACCATCTCCTTCCGTACTTAATTTTCGACAAAATTAGAGTTTTTCCTGCAAGATTTAAAAAATTCTCCAATGATATATTTTGTTATTAGTTTAGTCAATTAATAATTCCATAATGCTTGCTATATCCATAATAGGAAAGTTCTTTTCCATTTCTTAAGCCCCCTATTCCAGCCACTTAATGCTTTAATTTAACTTACACTCCCTTGTGTAAATTCGACATTTTTCGATATTTCTTTAGTTAAATGTAAACTCTTTTTCTTTCCAAAAAATGAAACCAGTGTGTTCCGGCAGAGTACTGAAACACACTGGCTGCTTAAGCTTTTTAATCACTGTCTACTTGACAGGGGTAAGACCAATATGGCGAAAATCCGTGGGCTTTTCATTGTCATATGATAAACATGGTGATTAGAATCGTTTAGCGAGAGATTTTTTTCGATGCATTACTTATTTTTTTTACGAGAACCGTTTTGGCCAACCATATTGACTAACTCTTGAATAAATTGCTCATCCATCTTCATTCTATTGCTGCTATTTTCACTAAGCAGTTGGGTTACTACTTTTTTGTATACCTCTTTATAGACTCCTTCAGGTAACATATCCATGGCTTTTAAAATAGAAGCCTTTTCGTTTGACATTGCCACTAAAACTCCCTTCCTCTATTTTTTCTTTATCCATACTCAAAAAAACGGACTCACGAAGAGTTCCTGTTTAAAATAATCTACGTGAGACTCTTACAGATTGTAAGAACAAGATAGCAGGGCAAGCTATCTCTAGTCTTGCCCCTCTATCAAATTTAAAGCTTATTAATCACAGATATTACAAAAATAGGTGTTAACTCTATCCACAATCTTAAACTGGGAATACTGCGCTGATGTCGCAAAGTGAAAATGTGCCACTAGCACCATTCCTAATATCTATAATTGGTGTACCAACTGGATCATCATAATCTCCAGGAGGTCCTAGTGTAACGGTATCACAATCTACACACATCACTTTACCTGCAATGGCAACTCCAAAGAAAGTGTTATCTACAAAAATAACAACAGTCTGTCCTCTTCTAAATTGTTCCTTTATCCCCGGTACACAGCAGCAATCGCATTTTTCTTTTTTACAATCTTTACAGCAGTCATCGTGCCGTTTTCTTCTGCAATCGTCCATTTTATGACCCTCTTTCTTATGATTTGAAAACCTAGATGATTCAAAACAGCGGCAATCATCATGCCGGCGCTTAGGCGGATGAGAGCAGCGACAATCATCATGTCGACGCTTAGGCGGATGAGAACAGCGACAATCATCACGCCAATCACTAGAATGAAAGCAGCGGCAATCATGCCCATATGAATACCAATAGTAACAGCCGTCATACCAATATCCAGACATAAATTTTTCTCCTTTCTTTTAAGGTGTAATACAATATATTAAAATTTACTATTTTTGCTTGTACACTTGTCTATTTTCTCTATTAAAAATAAAGTGAGTGCGCCCTTTTTTACAAGATTTCTTTCTAGGTTGTCGAGCGAATATATAATAGAAATCTAGTAATTCTAGCAAAAATAGGCTCATAGATTGGACGAGTGTACAGTCATAATAGAAATAAGAGAATAGAATAAAGTATATTTCACTCCTCCTTGTATGATTAAACGAGGAATTGCCTTGAACGTTAAGGCAGTTTCCTCGTTCTTTTTTATGTATATAAAATCCACGATTGACCTCTTATAAAAGCCGAGACGTCTCATTCGGCTTGTACATACACTATATTGATTCGAAAAAGGAGGGGAAGATGATTAAGACCAAAAAAGAGAACAAAGATATGAATGAAGGTTTAGATTACACGAAGCAGCAGCTCGAGCAGCAAAAGAGGCAAGTCGACCGGCTTGAACATCGAATTGGCCGACTAACATGGCAATATACCGGAATGAAGCGCAAAGTTTCCCGACATCAGAAGCGTATTAGAAAAATGAAGCGCCAGTTGGGATTAGTCACAGATTTCGATCATGAAAGCTTTTGAGCTAACCTCTAAGGCAAACACAGTTTATGTCCTTGTAATGAGCTTATATTAAAAGCCACCAAATCCTCCAACAAAAAAGCACTTGCCTTAAGGCAAATGCTCTTTTGTCATGTTTTCTCTTATTTTATTCATCCTATGCCTCTTGCTGTACGTTTTTTTTGTATGGAATCCTTCTTTGCTGCTGAATCAAAAAGAGAAAGACTCCAAATAGAACAAGCAAACCTCCGACGATTTGCCAGCCAACGAGGCGCTCTCCCAATAAAACAACCGCCAGTGCCGTTGCTCCTACCGGTTCTCCTAAAATGCTCATGGAGATAGTCGTGGCATTTACGTAGTTTAAGAGCCAGTTATTAATAAGATGCGATAATGTTGGAACGGTCGCCAATAATAGAAAAATCCCCCATTCACGCGCTTCATATCCGCCAAGTTCCGTTCCCGTTCCCAAATTATATATCGTCAAAATGATGGACGCAGAAACAAAAACGCAAAAACTGTAAATCCAATGGGATACTTTTTTCACCGTACTTTGTCCGATCAATAAGTATCCGACAACGGCAATGACGCTTAAAAATGAAAGAATATCACCAAGAATGGCTTCTTTGCTTAATCCGAAATCTCCCCAGCCGATCATCACGGCCCCGACAATGGCAATCCCCATTGTCATCAATGCAGGAAGCGTTGTTCGTTCTTTAAACAGAAAAAAGCCGCCCACCAGCGATACGATTGGCTGCAGGGCAAGAATGATTGTCGAGCTTGCGACGGTCGTCAGCTTCAAAGATCCGAACCAAAGCACGAAATGCAGCGCTAAAAAGAAGCCGGAACAAAATAGAAAAATCCCGTCCTTTTTCGTTATTTTTCGGAATTCCTCCCGCTTTTTCCATACAATCGGTACCAATAAAAGACTGGCCAGCCATAAGCGATACATGCTTAAAATAGAAGCCGGCGCATCTGACCATTTGACGAAAATGGCTGAAAAAGAGATTGCAATAATTGAAATGACTAACGGCAGGCCGATAGACTTTCCGCTTTCACCATGCTGCACGTGTCTCCCACCTTTTCTTATTCCTGCAACTATTATAAGCCCTCCCTCCTCTTCTGTCATGCTGTTATTTATTATCCCAAAAAAATAGACGGGGATATCTCTTGTCATGAAAATGATCAACTTGTCCGAAAAGACTTTCTTTGTTGAATCGGAAACAGCCGTATCCCACGACATCGTGGCAGGCAAGTCCTCCTTTTTTAACATATCGCTAAAAAAATCCATATGTTTTTGTGCAATCTGCTTTCCTCTCAGCAAAAAAGAACGATTTAAGTACAGATTAACCTTATGTTCTCATTATTCCATCATTATCTCCTAAAAACACCATAATACTTTTGTCTATTAAAGAATATAGCACCGATGATATGACCTTACTGTGCCAAATCTTTAATGGAATTCTGAAAGCTTCTAGATTCATATAAAAAGTGCTTTGAATAAAAAAAGATTTATTAAAAAACAAAAATGCAGTATCTTTAGAGAAGCGAAATAAAAAATGGAGAGGTTATTCCTATGTGGAAAAACAAAAATGTATGGATTTTATTAATCGGAGATTTCATTGCAGGCCTAGGATTGTGGCTTGGCATTATCGGAAATCTAGAGTTTATGCAAGAAAAGGTACCGTCTGACTTTTTGAAAGCCGTCATTTTGGCTGTCGGCTTGCTGGCAGGTGTTGCGTTTGGCCCCCTGGCAGGACGGATTACTGACCAAACAAGTAAAAAAAAGGTCATGCTGATTGCAGGGTTCGCTAGGACCGTCGGAGTCATTTTCATGCTCATCGCGATTCAGACAGGCTCGATATGGTGGATGATCATCTTTCTCATCTTCATACAAGTTTCTGCAGCTTTCTATTTCCCTGCCTTGCAAGCTGCCATTCCGCTTGTGGTCGATGAAAAGGATTTGCTTCAGCTAAACGGCATTTATATGAACGTCTCTTCGCTGTCACGCGTGTTAGGAACGGCGGTTGCCGGCATCTTGTTAGTCGTCATGTCACTGTCGATGCTCTATGTCGCCTCGCTCGTCGCCTATTTAGGCTTATTTATCCTTACTTGGTTTTTACACTTTGACGAAAAACAGGCAGTACAGGCATCAGACAAAGCAACTCCTTCCAAAACGGACTTTAAAGACTTGTTTCCTGTCCTAAAAGGGCTTCCGATTGTCTTTATGACCCTCGTGATGACGCTGGTTCCCCTTCTATTCATTGGGGGCTTTAACTTGATTGTCATCAACATCAGCGAACTGCAAAACAGTTCCGCTATCAAGAGCTGGCTCTATACGGCTGAAGGACTATCCTTTATGATCGGGGCTTTTTTTGTCAAACAGATCAGCCGTAAAAGCTCGCCTTATGCGATTTTATTCTTCTGTTCATTTTTGATCGGCCTGTCCCAGCTGCTCCTTTATTTAGCTGATATTCCGGCAATGGCTGTTTTCGCTTTTGCTGTATTCGGCTTTTCTGTCGGGTGTTTCTTCCCGACTGCCGCTACCATTTTTCAAACAAGGGTGCCAAAAGATTATCACGGCCGGTTCTTCTCGTTCCGGAATATGCTCGAACGCCTGATTTTCCAGGTCATCCTGCTCATTACAGGTTTTCTCCTTGATGCGGTCGGACTGCAATTCATGACGGTCACGTTTGGAAGCTTCTCTCTCTTGATGACGATCATCTTTTACACAAGGTATCGACGTCAACTAGCTGGAGAGAAAAGTGAAACATCCACTCGCGCGGTTTAATCGTGTCAGGTAAGCTGCCCATCTCCTTGTCCAAACAATGGAATTAAGGTACTCTAAAATAAAGCAAAACCACCTGCTTTCTACTCAAAGAGAAGCTGGGTCAAAAGGTCGTTGATAAACGACTTTTTTGACCCAGCCTTTCTTTTTATTATAATGGTTACACTTTCCCATGCTTAATTGGATCAACTCTTCATCATTTATTTCCAAAGTACGTAATAAGATAATCATATAACAATCCGTTGAAATGCCCGTTTCAACTGGGTAAGACCAGGACCCGTCGGAAGCTTGATCTTTTACAAAGATAGTTACCAATCGATTAATCTCCGCTTCGACCCTTTGCTTCATGTTATTGTTAACCTCCCCTTTTTAAAAGCAACTTTTCCACATACATATTCTTTTTTATAAAGAACATTCATGGCACGGGAGGGTGAAACATGCTTTGGAGCCACGAAAGAAAGAAATTCAAACCGCTAAATCAAAGGGGACTGAAATCGCTTATTGAGATAAAAATAGAATTAAAGAACAAAAGTAAAATGAAACCGAAAATGGCAGCAAAACTAAATTTAACGAAAGATGAGATCAAACTTATCAATAACATTAAAGATATTACGAGAAAATATAATCTAAATAATGTGACACGAACACAGGCGTATTTTAACTTTTATCTTGAACACCCCGAAATCCACTGGGCACTGCTCGGCCATATGGTATCTCGAAACGGTGGTTGGAATATGACCGACTTAAAAGGAGATCTTCTCTCAAGACTATTATCCGAAAAGGAACAACGACATTTCTTTTTATTTTTGGAACGCGGAAACTGGTTAATCTTTCAAGATGTATTTCCACAATTTTTACTTTATGACCAAAGTGTAAAAAGAAACAAAAATCTGTTTTATCTTCTTCCCTATTTGAATGTTTCAACGTTTATGGAAACGATGTGGAATCATTTTTGGCACTATAACGATAGTACTCTTCTAGCAATTGCAACGATTATTAATGAACAAAGCTATTTAGAAAAAGGAATCATTCAAAATCAGGATTTTAAAAGAACGGTAATAAACACGATTAGTTTTAAATTGTATGATTTTTTGCGATTGAATCACATTATTTTTCCTTTTAATACAGATGAGCAGAACGAAAAACCAAAATTAATCGGTGATACATTACAGCATTTCACGTCACTGCATGAGCGAATCATGCTAGGAAAACGGCTGTATTCACTGCTTTTTCACCGTCAAAACATTTTACAGGGTGTCTTGCTTTGGACTGGTAAACACCAGCATACTGGTTCTAGAAGCGATTACTGGAATGATTTGTTTCATCATGTTAATGAATCATTACCGGGTTCGGTTTATCGGCGCCGAATAGAAAATTGCCAATTAAAAAAAGGCGCAGTTCGAATATACAGCCCTCCATTACAATTTGCCTGGGAAAATATTGATCATCCAAAAGCAGAAAAAGGCGACTGGTTTGATGATTGGAGGATCATCGACTATTTAATAGAAGATGAACAATATGAAGGAAGGGACATTCATGATGAATACTGTAAAACACTTAAGAAAATCGAGCTTACCATCACTACAAAAAAAGCAATATTCCTCAGACAAGAATAACAGTCGCAATGCATATATTACAGCAGTTCTTTTTGCATCTTTAGTCGGGACGTATTTAGACTTATTTTTTGTTGGCAAAGAATTGTATACCTTTCCAGCTAGACCTTTTTCTGACATATTCTCCATCAATATTGTTTTTACTTTATTCATACTTCCCCTCTTTACTGCTCTCTTTTTATTTGTCGCCACAAAAGTGGGGCCGTACATACGAGTATCAATCATCTTTATGATCAGTGTTATGGGATTTTTCATTGAACAATATACAGAAAAAATCGGATGGTTTACCCACCATGGTAAGTGGAATCATCTATATTCATTTTGGGGATATATAATTTTTTGGATAGTTATTTGGAGATTTTACCGTTGGATGATGGATTTCGATTAAAAATCATTATCTAATAACAAAATATATAAGCCCAATTAAATAATTTAACATTAGGCTATAGAGAAAAAATCACTGTAAGTACTGCCACACTTACAAATATATCTACATGATCAGCTATTGAATATGTTAAAAAATTAACTGGGATTTATATATATAAATCCACATAATGAATTTGACATAAGCAAAAAACGCCTATGTCAAATTCATTACGCATAAGCGACTACAAAGCCATCGGACTAGATGATTGCATCATGTGCTTCACTAATTCCCGATTGCGCTTTTTAAAGATTTCATTGTGGGAAGAAACCATTGCACTGCTGCTGGCGTCAGGCTGGATATACTGCTTTGCTTTGTTTACGGCATTCGCTGCATCCTGAAAAGCCCCCATGATCAAGTTCAGCTTTCCATCATGCTTTAAAATATCTCCTGCCGCGTAAAGTCCAGGGATGGAAGATTCACTGTTGGCATTCCCTGAAATATAATACTGATCCGCAAGCACAATATCCAACTCGCTATTTTCAAGCAATGTTGCATCCCGCTCGTAACCATGATTGATGACCACTTCATCGACAGGCAAATAAGAAATCTCCCCTGTCTCATGATTGGTCAATTCGACCCGTTCAATCACTTCATGATTAGAGCAAGCCATTAGCTTTGTAATGGATGTATTGAAAAAGCAAACAGCAGAACTGTTCATGAGTTGAGTGACTTGCGCTTCGTGGCCTGCCAACGCCTCTTTTCGATAAGTCAAATAAACTTGTTTGGCGATCGGCTCCAGTTCATTCGCCCAATCGATGGCAGAATTTCCTCCACCAGAAATGATAACCGTTTTATTTTGGAAACGCTTTAAAGACTTTACCGTATAGTTTAAGTTCGATACTTCAAATCTCTCCGCACCTTCTATTTCAAGCTTTTGAGGCTTCAATATCCCGCTGCCGACGGCCACAATGACCGTTTTGGAAAAGTGTCTCTGCCCTGAAGCGGCTTGCAGTATAAATACACCTTCTTCATTCCGTGTAATCGACTCTATTTTTTCATTCAACACGACTGTCGGATTAAAGGTTAGTCCTTGCTTTACAAGCTGTTCAATTAATTGAGCTCCTGAAATGGGCGTCAGCCCTCCAACATCCCAAATCATTTTTTCAGGATATACATGGATTTTTCCACCTAACTGCGGCTGATATTCAATGAGCTTCGTTTTCATTTCTCGCAGTCCGCTGTAAAAAGTCGAGTAAAGCCCTGCCGGCCCCCCTCCGATTACCGTTACATCAAATAATTCTTCATTTTCCATTTCCGTTCACTCCTGACAATCAATATTGATAATCATTATCATCGTTAATTAAGATAATACCTCTTTTTCATCATTTTTACAATGCCTGTTGACAATATAATAAAAGAATTATAGTATGTAACTATCCGATACTGATAATCATTATCAGTTAACTTTTATCAAAACGGGGGTTAACAAATGGTTCGCCTATATACAGATCACTTGCACATCGGCTACGGTGAACGCTTAATAGTGAAGGATCTCAGCGTTGAAATTCCAGACAAAAAAATCACCACCATTATCGGGTCGAATGGATGCGGGAAATCTACGCTATTAAAAGCGATTACCCGCCTTATTTCACCTCAATCTGGAACAGTCGTATTAGACGGAGAGAATATTTTAAAGCAAAACACAAAGGTACTTGCGAAAAAAATGGCGATTCTCCCGCAAACACCGGAAAGTGCAAGCGGATTGACGGTCGGTGAGCTCGTATCCTATGGCCGCTTTCCCTATCAAAAAGGCTTTGGCCGCCTAACGAAAAAAGATTATGAAGTCATTGATTGGGCACTGGAGGTCACAGGCACAAAAGACTTTAAATTCCGTCCGGTAGATGCCCTATCAGGAGGCCAGCGCCAACGCGTTTGGATCGCCATGGCCCTTGCCCAAGAAACCGACATTATCTTTCTTGATGAACCAACAACCTATTTGGATATGGCACACCAGCTGGAAGTTTTGGAACTGCTGCAAAAACTGAATAGGGAACAAGAGCGCACGATTGTCATGGTCCTCCATGATCTAAACCAGGCAGCTCGTTTTGCCGATTATATTATCGCTTTAAAAGACGGAGAAATCGTGAAAGCAGGAAGCTGTGAAGAGGTCATTCGCCGTGATGTGCTAAAAAAAGTGTTTCAGATTGATGCCGAAATCGGAAAAGATCCCCGAACAAACAAACCAATGTGTGTCACCTACAACCTACTAAAAGGAGAACAACAAGATGAAGAAACTTTTGATTCCATTCCTACTGTTATTCGTGCTCATGGTTAGTGCCTGCAGCAACAAGTCAACCGAAAACAACAATGAATCTGCCAAAGAAGCTGACAAGCCGGAAACAATTACATATGAGTCGGAAAACGGTCCTGTTGAAGTTCCCGCCGATCCGCAGCGCGTTGTCGTCCTTTCTTCATTCGCAGGAAATGTCATGGCTTTAGACGTTAATGTTGTCGGAGTTGATTCATGGTCTAAAATGAACCCGCGCTTTGCCGACAAATTAAAAGATGCGGAAGAAGTATCGGATGAAAACTTGGAAAAAATCATTGAATTGGAGCCCGATCTCATCATCGGTTTATCCAATATTAAGAACGTTGATAAATTAAAAGAAATTGCTCCTACTGTCACGTATACATACGGAAAAGTAGATTATTTAACACAACACGTAGAAATCGGTAAACTGTTAAATAAAGAAAAAGAAGCACAAGCTTGGGTCGATGACTTCAAACAACGCGCCCAAAAAGCCGGTGAGGACATTAAAGCGAAAATCGGTGAAGATACTACTGTTTCTGTCATTGAAAACTGGGATAAACAGCTTTACGTGTTCGGCGATAACTGGGGACGCGGTACAGAAATTCTATATCAAGAAATGAAATTAAAAATGCCTGAAAAAGTAAAAGAAATGGCGTTAAAAGACGGTTACTATGCCCTATCAGCGGAAGTCCTTCCTGAGTTCGCCGGAGACTATATGATTTTGAGCAAGAATGCGGATACGGACAATTCATTCCAGGAAACCGAAACATACAAAAACATTCCGGCTGTTAAAAATAATCAAGTATTCGAAGTCAATTCAAAAGAATTTTACTTTAATGATCCATTAACGTTAGATATGCAATTAGATTACTTTAAGAAAAGTTTTCTCGGTGAGTAATACGACAAAAGGCCCGTCATGAACCCCATAAAATCATGGGGGTTCGTGACAGGGCCTTTCTTTAAATATGGCTGTTTTCGCAAACTTTGTTGCTATTTAACAAATGGTGGGGAGTGGTTTCCACTCCAGGTTGCTCGCTTTCCGCGGGGCGTGCGGTGAGCCTCCTCGGCTTACAGCCTGTGGGGTCTCACCTGTCCCGCTGCTCTAAGCAGGAGTCTCGCACCTTCCGCTCCAACCAACCTTAAACGGTTATCTTTCAAGAAACCTATCTAAAAACAACAATCTTTTAGAAAAGAGCCTTAAATATCAAGGTGATCCGTTTCAAACTTATGTGACACCGCTTCTTTATTCTATATACATTCCACTTAATAACTCGACACGGCTTCATTTTATCGAAAATTATTCACAATCGGTGGTCCAGACCACTTGAATCTACCCTAAAGGGTTCATCTAAGCGGATAGCGCCAACCCCGCAAGGGGGGTGTCTCTAGAAGATTTGACATGTCCGTTCTTTGGTCATGTCGAATCTTCTAAATCGATCTATATATTCTATAAAAGAAAAGATGTGAGACCTATGACTAAACAAACTCAACCTTCCATTCCATTTGTCTATAAACTGCTTGCAGGATTGCTTCTGTTTATCGGGGCGTTTATTATTGCCATGGTATTTGGAGCGGCGGATACCACCATCAAAGATGTATGGCTGGCCCTTACTTCTAATGCTGCCGGTGATAAAATCTCCATTATCCGGGAGATTCGTTTGCCGCGTGAAGTGGCGGCCATTTTTGTTGGCGCTGCCCTCGCCGTTTCCGGCGCCATCATGCAGGGACTGACGAGAAATCCGCTCGCCGATCCAGGCCTGCTCGGGCTGACTGCCGGGGCTTACGCGGCATTGGCGATTACCATTGCATTCGTGCCTTCCATCAATTATTTTGGTATCATGATCACTTGCTTTATCGGATCGGCTGCAGGGACGATAATGGTGTTCGGTATTGGCGCAATGAAAAAGGGCGGCTTTTCCCCTCTTCGAATCGTATTGGCCGGGTCGGCTGTATCTGCCTTCCTCTACGCGATTGCAGAAGGCATCGGCATTTACTTTAAAATTTCAAAGGATATATCCATGTGGACGGCAGGAGGAATGACTGGTACGACATGGAACCAGCTTCAAGTCATCGTTCCGTTCATTTCGGCAGGGATTCTAATTTCCCTTTTCTTCTCTCGGCAGCTTACCATCCTTAGCTTAAGTGAAGAAGTAGCCATTGGCTTAGGACAAAAGATAGTAGCCATCAAAACCATTCTTTTTATTGTGATTATTCTGCTTGCCGGCGCTTCTGTTGCCCTTGTTGGGAACATGGCCTTCATCGGTTTAATGGTTCCTCATATCGTCCGTGCCATCGTCGGAACAGATTATCGTTTTATCATCCCGATGTCAGTCATTGCAGGTGCCGTTTTCATGCTTTTGGCCGATACACTCGCCCGGACGATTAATGCACCATATGAAACACCTGTAGCGGCCATTATTGCGATAATTGGGTTGCCTTTCTTCCTGTTTATCGTGCATAAAGGAGGGAAAGCATTCTCATGATTCAACCCGCTTTACTGAAAAAACAACGACTGATTCTCTTTCTATTACTGGCACTTATTCTAATTTCCGTCGTCTTGGGAATGGGTATGGGATACGCCTCCCTCTCCTATGACAGACTACTTCCAACCATCCTCGGTCAAGGAACATTTAAAGAGGAATTTGTTTTATTTTCCATTCGATTGCCACGGATGATCATTACACTGTTAGCAGGCATGGCCCTTGCCTTATCCGGTGCAATTTTGCAAGGAATCACAAGAAATGATTTGGCTGATCCCGGAATCATAGGAATTAACTCCGGAGCAGGTGTCGCCGTTGCCATTTTCTTTTTGTTTTTCCCAATTGATGCGGGTTCCTTTGTGTACTTGCTGCCGCTTGTGGCATTTGTTGGTGCTCTGCTGACGGCATGCCTGCTTTATGTGTTTTCGTATAACAAAAACACGGGTCTGCAGCCGGTAAAACTAGTACTGGTCGGGGTTGGGTTTGCCATGGCATTTTCCGGATTGATGATCGTCCTTATTTCATCTGCTGAACGTGCAAAAGTAGATTTTATCGCTAAATGGCTGAACGGAAATATTTGGGGGACTGATTGGCCTTTTATTTGGGCGATTCTTCCATGGCTGATTATCCTCATTCCGTTTACTTTATATAAAGCAAATCGATTGAATCTCCTTGGAGTAAGCGAACCTGTGGCGATCGGGGTTGGCGTATCAATCGAAAAAGAACGCATTGTCTTAATGCTGACAGCTGTTGCGCTCGCAGCCGCAGCCGTTTCTGTCACGGGAGGCATCACCTTTATCGGACTAATAGCCCCGCACATCGCAAAGGCTTTAGTCGGGCCGAGAAACCAGCTATTCATCCCCATCGCAATTCTGCTTGGCGGATGGCTCTTACTGCTTGCAGATACGATCGGACGCAATGTGGCCTCTCCCGACGGCATCCCGGCGGGTATCATGGTCGCATTGATCGGCGCACCGTATTTCGTCTATTTATTATTGAAGAAATAAAAATCGTACGAACGCTGAATCAGCAAACAATCCCTTGGGAATCTGTTATTCTCAAGGGATTGTTTATTAGTCCAGAAAAAAGTGATCCTCCTTCAAATTTTCGTAAAAAAATAAGGCGGGGCAGTTCAATGACCGTTCTCTATACTGATTACACATTGTGTCCCCGAAGCGAAAAAAATGAGACAAAACCCTTAGGAACTTTGTCCATATCCACCTTTCTCCGTTTCTCATAGTATATATGACCAGATTTAAAAAGGAGGCTGATATCAGTTATGAGTAATGTTCTGATTCTCTCCACAGGACCGATGAAAATTCCGGGAAGAATCACAGGTGATCCTGAAGGCGGCCCCCCGATGTTGTTCATATTTCAATTAGAAATCCATCTGATAGAGATTTGAAATTCCAATTGTTCACCGATGTTTCTGATGGCACAGGACCTGTGATTACTTATCCTGATGATGTTCAATTGATTCCTCCCAATAGCTGCCTGACGAAAACACTCTTCTTTTCTTCTATTGCCCAACCAGGTGATATCCTTCATTTTTATATGAAAGGAAATCTTGATGAAGGTGTGGAGAGACTTGAACTTTCATTCGTCGGACAAAGAACAAGTGATCAAATGAATGAACCCACCCTCTTCTTCCGCAACTCAGATCTTATGAAAGTCGAACTTAAACAAATTTCCCCCGATTTTCCTGTAAATCCTCTACTGCACTAGTAACCAAGTAGTTTAAACTAGATTACGTGTTACAGTCGTGCGAAAAATAAAAAGACCTATTCCACAATCCGAATAGATCTTTTTATATGTTGTTTGTCAAAACAGTAATAGAAGTTTCATTGTACAAAAAACCGTTAAAGGACGTTCAACTGGACTCCTATATTTCCTCTTGTCGCTTTTGAATACGGACAAACTTGATGCGCCGCTTCAACTAGCTGCTGCGCTTCTTCTTTGCTTACTCCTTCCACCTTCACATCCAATACGGCCGCTAAACCGAAGCCTCCGTCTGCATCTTTGCCGATGGAAATATGGGCGGTTACTTCTGTGCTTTCAACTTTCACACGCTTTTGGCGAATGACAAGATTTAATGCACTGTCAAAGCAAGCCGCATATCCAGCCGCAAATAATTGCTCCGGATTTGTAGCAGCCTCCCCGCTTCCACCTAGTGCTTTCGGCATTTTCACATTCAAATTGATAATCCCGTCTTCTGATTGTACTTTTCCATTACGGCCTCCTGTTGCCGTTACAGTCGCTGTGTATAATGCTTCCATTTCTTATTCTCCCTTTCGTAATTGAGCAGTCAGTTGATTCAATTTCATTAATAAATCGAGGTACTCCTCTTTCGTAATGCCAAATCTCGGCGCGACGCTTTTAGGGATGCATGCGGCTTGTTTTTTTAAGGCCTTCCCCTGCTCCGTCAAAGAAATCGCCACTTTCCGTTCATCTTCTTTCAGACGTACACGTTGGATCAATCCGATTTGTTCCATCCTTTTTAACATGGGAGTAAGAGTACCCGAGTCTAAATATAGTTTTTCTCCGATATCGGAAACCGTCCGTTCATCTTTCTCCCAAAGAACGAGCATCACCAAATATTGAGGAAACGTCAGATTCATTTCTTCCAAATGCTCTCGGTACAATTTAGTGATTTCCTTTGAGCAGGCGTAAACCGCAAAACATAATTGGTTTTCAAGCTTTAAATATTGTTCTTCATTCATAAGGCGGCATCCTTCTTTATATTAAATTGTGCACAATTTAATTTTAAACAATATAAATGAAAAGTCAACACTAATGTTTCCTGTTGCTTTTAATCTCCGCCTATGTGGAAAAAAATATGTAAACAAGAAAATTTTTCATATTTTGTGACGATTTTTTGAACTAATTGTTGCAAATTTGTGAACATTATGTTATTTTTTATTCAAGGGACAAAGACAAAGGGGATGATCAAATGAAACGCTTTAAAGGTCAAACAAATAAAAATAATATGACAGAAATGTGCAAATCTATTGCAACGGTACAGCTTATTATTGGTGGAGTTCTTTTCCTTTTAAGTTTCCTTGTAAGCGATTACAACCGTGATTTCTTTCTCACTATGTTAAGCCTGGGCGTCATGGGATCAGCCATGGTCATGTTCGGATTCGGATTATTCATAGGACTTCTTGAAGAATACAGTATTGCTGAAAAAAATTCTTATTGATGATATATAAATAAAGCAAGGGACATGGGCTTGCCCCCATGTCCCTTGCTTTATGCCTAAACGGATGCCGTTACTCTTTATAGATTAATATAATAGCCTTAACACATCTCCATCCAATTGAAAAATATTCACAATCGGTTATCCAGACAACTTGAATCCGCTTAAGGTTGGCAAATTGGCCGTTCTTTTGCCATGCCCAATTTGCTAAATCGATCAGATGTTTTTTGGTAGAATAAAAGAAAGGAGGCTTTTTAAGATGCATATCTTTTTTCAACTTTGGAGGAAATTGATTAAATTAAAATTTGTGACGATTCTGCTCCTCTCAGCGGCCATCATTTCATTTGGGACTTTTTCCATTCACTTGCTGGAGCCGGAAACGTTTCCGACTTTATTTGAAGGCTTATGGTGGACCATGACGACATTGACGACCGTCGGATATGGAGATTATTCCCCGCAAACAACGGAAGGCCGACTTGTCGGCATGTTTTTGTTTTTATTTGGAATCGGGGTCATCGGGTTGCTTATTTCAAGGCTCGTCGATTCGGTTTCGACATATACTCGCTTGAAAACGGAGGGAAAATTAGTGTATAAGCGAAAAGAGCATTACATCTATATCACTTATTCAAAAAAAACGAAAGACGCCATCGAAGAAGTTTTGGCAACCGAACCGATGGCGGAAATTGTACTGATTGATACATCCCCTTCTGTACCGTATGAACATGATCAAATTTTTTACGTACAAGGAGATCCGTCAGAAGAAGCCACTTTATTGAAAGCGAATATTTTACACGCTAAAAGGGTTTGCATTTTTTCTGATTCTTCCATTGATGATTCTACCCTTGCGGATGGAAAAACGCTTCTTATCGCCACAGCAGTTGAATCGCTATCCCGTACATACGAACAAAATATCCATACGATCGTCGAGATCAGCAAAGAGAGTCATATCGGAAAGTTTAAACATGTAAACGTCGATGATTTCATTTTATCGAATGATTCCGTTTCCCGACTGATGGCCCGTGCCACTCTTCATCCGGGAACAACAAATATCTTTCGCCAGCTTCTCAGCAAAAAATACGGCAGCAACATTCACGAAATTAAACCCCTGCCAGAATGGAAAACAGTACGTGACGCTTATTTATCATTATTTGAACAAGGGGCCATCCTCATTTCCATCAATGAAGATATGAACTTTTTGTCAAATAAAGAACACCCCATTCAACAAGATGATATGCTGTTTATTGTCTGTGACGATGAAGCATTCTCGAAATTCTCTTAACTGGAATACTTTTCATTAAAAAAGGCAGCTCGCTAAAGCAAGCTGCCTTTTTTAATGAAGAACTTCCCTATTCTCATTCTCCATTTTGTCATCCCGCTGAAATTGCTGCTGGGCGAGTTTACGGTAAAAGTCATGGCTGCTCATTAATTCTTCATGTGTCCCCATACCTGTAACCGTTCCTTCTTGCATGACGACAATTTGATCAGCCTCCAAAATCATCGATATATGAAGCCTTCGACTCTCATTCTATAACAATAAGTGTCTCGTATAAGTGTTTGGGAAGAACCCGCAAGGGAGCTTCCCAAACGCTTAGGTATAACTACATGGAGATGGGCGTTCCTTGCCCATCTCCATGTAGTTATTTCCATCATTTTCCCTAATGACAAACTTCTTGTAAAAGAGTAAAATCCTCTATGTAATCAACTATTTTAGTAGTTTTTGAGAGGAGAACAATTGTGAAAAAATTTCGCGTCTTTTTAGCAGGATTGATGACTGCAACTCTACTACCTTTCAACGCAGCTTTTGCAGCGGAAAAAACATCGGATATGTACATTGCCGAAGACGTAGATCCAGAATCCATCCCATTTGCCTATGAGGAAATCGATGATTTCATGTCTGCAGATATTATCGACGGAAAAGTCGATGAAGAAGGATATGTATATGTAAAACCTTACGATAACATTACGCGTGCCCAATTCGTAAAAATGCTGGTTAATGCTTTGAATTTAAAAAGTGATGCACCGGCTAAAACATTCTCGGATGTAAAGGCGAATGATTGGTTTGCCCCATACGTGGAAATCGCAAGCGGTCTTGGGATCGTAAATGGAAATAACGGCAAGTTTAATCCATACGAAAAAATTAAGCGTAATCATATGGCGGCTTTCATTCACCGTGCAGTGAAAGCGGACGTAACGTTTAATCCGATTGGAAAAACATTTACGGATGTACCAAATGATGAATTTTATACGCCAATTCATGAAGCTGCAGCAAACGGCATTATTAACGGCTACGGAAATACGTTTAAGCCTTATGCTTTGGCCACTCGCGCTCAAGGAATTTTAATGATTCACCGTGCCATGTGGCAGCAAAAATCGGACCTTCCGAATGAAGCGGAGCTGGAAAGCTTCTTACGCAGCCATATTCTAGCTGAAAATAAAGCAGCAGAAACAATGGATACAGCGGAACTTACTAAATTATATAACAGCAACACAACTGGCTACTATCGCGCAATGGGCCTTGATTCCCTTGTAATGTATGAAGACATTTACGGCGAAGATGCTGAAATGACCATGAAAGCCGATGAAGAGTTCAATGTAGATACGCTTTCGTTAAGCAACAACTATGCCAAAATCGAAGTAACAGATATTCAATACTATCTTGAAATGAAATTCGGTAATGACAGCTTCAAAATGGATGTGGACATGTCAGGGGAATATTCATTGAAGAAAGATGCAAACGGACAGTGGAAAATCTATAACTTTGTTCCTTACGATGAAGACTTAGAAGACATGCCATTGCTTTCAGTGAATAAATAAAAGAAATCCCTCTTATAAAAGGGGTGTGGAAAGCCCATAAAAGGTGCTTGCCGCACCCCTTTTTCGCTTCTTTTTCAAAAAGGCCATTCCTTTATGTTTTTTAGCCATTGATTGCACCGCTTTTCCACTCTTTCCTTATACAAGCTCTTCCCTTCTTACATATAATAGGAATAATAGAGCGAGGTGAAGAAAAATGACCTTTATTTTCGGTTCCGTGAAAATTGGTAAAGTAGAAAGCGGCGGCATCGTCAACTTTGGAAACTGCGCCTCCATCCCTTCCGCTGACAGGAGTTCGGCATCAGGAGCACAAGAAGCCGTCCCCAATCTCACCATGTTATCCATTTCCTCCATCCCTCCCGAGAGCACAACTCCTCTTATTCTTCCTTCCGTGGAAACAGAGTAAAGGAAGTTTCCATCAAAACGAATCGCTTCCATCAAAAAACTTCCGCTCGAACGGAAGTTTTTTCATAATTCGCCTCGACGTCTTAATTTATACTCAAGAAATAATCGTTCAAGAAAATGGTTCAATTGTGTTTCCATTTCTTGTCGCTCTTGAGAATTTTTCGCTTGCCCTATTCTTCTCTTCAATTCTTTCACATACTCTTTTTGCTCCATTGTTAAATCATGTGACAACATCATGCGCTCTCCACTCCTTTTTTCTTTTATTGAACCATCCGGTATAAAAAGAATCAAAGAAGTTGTCAAAAGAGCTAACAAGCAGATATAGTAAATTATTCCATTTATAGAGTGGACATCGGAGAAATCGTATTGTGGAAACTTTTCTGCAAAAGCGCTCTAATTAAGACTGTTCGAACCTATAACGAAATGATGGCCAACTAAAATAAAAGTCCTTATTTCACCAGCCATCATTTCGCTTTTTAATGAATACACTAAGCCTTTCAAAGAAAATGACATTCATAATAGCAATCAATAAATAAAACATCACCGAATAAGATAGCTTCCAGCTTTTGTAGGTAAACAAATGAAATATATGTACAGAAACAGCCTCCAATCCCGTTAAGAGAAGGCTGCATCCTACTATAAACCATAACTTATTTGGTTTCCATCCTTTATAAAAGTGCATTAAAAAGAGGAAAAAACCCGGATAGACGATGTTTTGCAGAAAGATATCCGTAATTTCACCGCTGTTTCTGTCTACCGTGTCGTAAAAGTCATATGGAGGCATCGCCAGAAAATAGTCTCCTACTGTTGTCAGCTGCAAATTCAACAGGAAAATACAGATAATTTCTGTCCAAAGAAGCGTTCGTTTTTTAACTGTGATGTAGTAAATACAAGCACATACAATCATGACAATCGCTATCGCGAACCATTCATTTTCATCAAATTTTTCGGGAAGGATAGGCTTTAAGGCGTCTTCATATATCTTCTTCATGTTTAATCATCTTTTCTTTACGAAGTATTCCAGGCAATATCTCGAAAAAATAAATAGAACAAGAGAGAACGATCATCGCTAACACAAAATCAATCGACGGATACCAGCTTTCCGCTTTCGATTCCAGTACTCCGATAATGAGCAAGATTTTCTCCACCAAAATCCCTCCTGCTACCCACAAAAAACAAATGCTTACCTTTGCTGACAGACGATGCTGGCCCCGTAAAAAGGACAGCACCCACATTAACAGTACCGGAAAGATTACCCCATACTGAAGCCGCGCCGACCAAAAAGGAAAATGTTCTTCCACCACCCTTAATCGTTCATATGGTGAAGAAATCATGTAGAAAAATATTTGGCAAAAGTATGAAGTGAACATAAGGTGGATGAATATCTCTAAAGAATCAAGTCTCTTCCTCAATAACCTTAATGATAAAAGCAAGATGATCGATATACATATAAAAGCTAAAAAAATGAGAAACATATGTCACCTGCCATTGTACTTACTGCGTTCCATTACAACGCTAAGCTTTCCTATTTTCCCTCTGCCCTATCAGCCCTCGATTAATGAAACGTTCACTTTATAAATAACTTGTACATCTATCATCAAAAATATCCAAACCTGGAGAAGTGGTATAAAAGGAAGATGTGGCGACACCTTATTTATAATAATTATAATTTAATATTGATTTTAATTTTATATTTGTTATAATAAATGTACAGACATACCATAAGGAGGAATTATTTATGAACTTAGAACAAATGATCAATCAGCAAATCGCAAACTGGAACGTACTTTATACAAAACTTCACCGTTTTCACTGGTATGTAAAAGGCCCGTCATTCTTTACCCTTCACCCTAAATTCGAAGAGCTTTACAATGAAGCAGCTGTTACGATTGATGAGCTGGCTGAACGCCTATTAAGCATCGGCGGCCAGCCCGTGGCAACAATGAAACAATATTTGGAGCATGCCAATATCGAAGAAACGAACCAGGAGACAACGGCGGAAGAAATGGTTCAAGCGCTCGTCAATGACTATTCCCTTATTCTCGAAGAATCAAAATTAGCCATTGAACTGGCGGAAGAAGCAAATGACGAAGTGACGGCCGATAAATTCCTGGCGCTGACCGAAACATTGGGTACTCACATTTGGATGCTGCGGGCATTCTTGAATAACTAAGAAGAAAGGGTGACCGAGAAACATGCTTACTCGGTCACCCTTTCTTTATTTCAAAATCCATTCAATGAAATCTTCATTCACACAGCACTTCACTGCCCGTTCATACAGTTTAAAGCCCGAATCGGATGATATATTTTCACAATAATAACCAATTTGTCCTTTTTTAAGGACGGATGCAAACCCCATATGATACTTACACTAAGTGTATCAATCATTTGTTTCGTGTCGAAAGGAGGATACGTAATGACATTTGTGGATGAGCTGTATCAAGCTTATAAAGACCAATTATCGAGTCAAGAGGTAGACGCTGAACTGCTTACGGCTTCCGTTTTAGATGAATTGGGCCGCGAAGATGTACTTGATTTGCTAAAGGAACTAAAAGATGAAGACTTGTTTGGTCTTTTCGGGTTGTACTTAATCGAAAACCTGAAACGAAGAATTCATAAAGATCAATTGAATGGCCGTCCGTTTTACCCAGACTATACACCGAGAACCATCCATTGAACTATAATATGGCGGCAATCGTAAACAAGCTATCATGTAAAAAGCGGGCCTCTTGTTTAAGAGATCCGCTTTTTTATCCCATTTCTTATTCTTCGTATCCTGTTTGAGGGATATGAAGTTCTTTGTTGCCTTCCAATTGCATGACCCCATCACTCGTTCCCGCCATGTACACATCGCTCACTTGTTCTTGTGTCACGTCTATATTGCCTGTTGGTGTGTCTTGATTGCTGTATTGTTCGGCATCAGCACCTTGATTCGCAATCGCCATATTTTCTTTATCTTTTCTCATTTGTTTTCTACCGCCTTTCGTATTTCATTACAATATGTACTATTTGTTAGATGGACTGATTTTATTTAATATAGAAAACAATTTCATGGAAAAGATAATTGGTTTTGCCTCATCTCCCTCTCCAAATAATGACTGTATATGAAAACCAGCAAGAGTCATACTAACATGCGTACGGCCAATAACCATTTGGAGGGGATCAGCATGATGCAAAATCAACAACCAATGAACAACGGACAAACACATATGAATATGCATACAGGACAAGTGCCGCAGCACATGAACCATGGGGGGCACGAAGTATTTGATGTGCATGAGCTTCTTGCAGGAACGATCAATACACTCGACCAATATATGATGTTCCGTCAATATGTACAGGACCCTGAGCTTCTTGATATTCTAGATCGCCAATATCAATTCATCCAGACGGAATACAACACAATGGTGGAAACGTTTAAAACAGGACAAGACCCAACTGTACCAACTCAAAGCTACAAAATGAATCAAAGCAATGATTTTGTTTACGGATTGAAGCCTTCTCAGCCGAAAAAGCCAAATCAATCGCTTGCCGATATTAAAGATCAGGGCATTTCCGGCCACATGTTAGGGTTGGTAAAAGCCGGTGCTGGGTTGAAAGCCATGACCGCATGTGAAATGACAAACCCTGTGATGAGACGTGTCGTAGCCGATTCCATCCCGAACTGCATTGAAATGGCTTATGAAATTTCTCTTTATCAAAATAAACATCATTACTATCAAGTCCCTCAGCTCGCCGAGCAAGATATGCAGCAAATGCTGAACGCTTATGCTCCTGCACAGGGACAACCGCAAATGCCGCAGCCGGGCAATCAAAATATGCATTAAGATTCAATCATAAGAGACGTTGACCGGCTAGGAACGCGACGTCAGGCTCCTCTCGTACATCCTGTAGCTGGATGACAACTAAAAAATATTATAAGGGAAGAGAAACAACTCGAAGGCGTTTCTCTTCCCTTACTTGAATAAATATTCGGATTGTTACTTTTACACTTTAGTCATCCCTAATGCTGTATGATCCCATAAGGTTTTTTCAACCGTTTCCCATTGATGGTTATCACAGCGAATCATGAGAATGACTTCGGATGTGATATTCTTATTTCCCTTCCCTTTGCCTTTTTTTACAATCAATAATTTAATCAAGAATCCTAGAAGCAACCCTGTAACAGCTCCGATAATCCCCCAGATGATGGGCCCCCACTCTAATACATAGCCATAAATCGCTCCTAACAGCATGAGACACGTCCCCAATATGGCGGCTGCATCAAACATACTGAACCCATCAGCTCGATGAATCGTATCGAATAGCTGCCTCGGCTCTGTCCTTTTATCAAGAGGGGCGGCTAATATCTTTTCTTTAGAAACTCCTTGTTGTTCAAGGGCCGTAATAGCCAGCTCAATGAACCTGGAATTTTCAAATGTAGCAATAACCAACATATGTATTCACTCAACCTTTTATATAGGTAATTTAAAATGAGGGTTTTGATAGTTTTGACGTAAATATTTTGATAATTCTTTTTCGAACAATTTATTATACTCAACGGCTGAAATATAGGCATCATATTGAATAAACAAATAGATGGAAGGAAGATAAATCAACCATTGCATATTTAACATCTCTTTAGACTGTGCAAACTCCCCAATCATCGTTAAATGAATCGCTTGCGGGAGATGCGAAAAGTACATGATCGCAATGGTATAGGCAAAAATAAAATAGCCCGTAATGATTTTATGAACGTACAGATGTCCCAGCCCGGGAACCATCACTGACCATGCCAAAGCAACCCACGGTTTACGTTTATCTAAGTAATTTGTAGACCAAGAACCCATCTTTAAATTAAGAATCGGCGCATCTTCCCGATCTGCCAATAAATACATTTTATTGTGGTCTACTGCTGTGCGGTAACCATCCCATATCCCAAACATATATATTCCTACATAAAGAATCAACCATCTTTTATCCATCACTTCTTTAGCCGTTTCGAAATCGCCTAATAGAGAATACATAATCCCAACATTGACGTTTGCCTGCTGGTTAATAAATAATTCCCATAAAATAAGAACAAAACCTGCTGCATAGCGATGTAATAATAGATGGCCAAATCCGGGATACGAAAAAGAAAAAAAAGCGACAACCCATGGGTTCCTTAAATGAAGTTGTGTGGTACTAAACTGGGATAAATGAGCCCTTTGCCATCGAAAAGGAGGAGTTTCATTCAATTGCTTTCACCTCGGTAAGATTTACTCTTACTTTTCTTACCATTATTTACATTGCTTTAGATTTTCAAACTGTTTGATAGAAAATAAATGTATTTCTTATACATGTTTTAGTTCACGAAACATTGTTTTCAGCCATCAAGTCAAAACCACCCGTGATAACGGGTGGTTTGCTCTACGGCTGGAAGCCTTTGTTACTGACCAAACCCTAAAGGGCTACTGAATGGTTCGCCAGTTGTACTACTTCTACTGGCCAGACCTCAAAGGCCTCCTCCTTACTTTCGTTTCTTTTTCTTTACCTCTTCACCTGTAAATGGATCGATGTATTCCATCATACTTAATTGTTCTGCGACTATATCATCTTGTATTTGATTGCGTATATATTCTTCTATCACCTTCTTATTTCTCCCAACGGTATCCACATAATATCCTGTACACCAAAATTTTCGGTTTCCGTATCTATATTTTAAATTTGCGTGACGATCAAAGATCATTAAACTGCTTTTTCCTTTTAAATATCCTACAAATGAAGAGACACTGATCTTAGGCGGAATACTTACCAACATATGTACGTGGTCTTTACACGCTGTTGCTTCGATAATCTCCACACCTTTTCTTTCGCACAAGGTACGTAGTATTTCTCCAATGTCTTTTTTAATTTTCCCATAAATCACTTGTCTTCTATACTTCGGTGCAAATACGATATGATACTTACAATTCCAAGTTGTATGTGCTAAACTATTAGTGTCTTTTTTAGACATAAAAACTCCTCCGTATGCTGATATTTTGGTTGGCGAACCAAAAATATTTTAGCACCACAGGGGAGTTTTTTTAATACCATGCTGTAAGCTTTTTAGAACCCTAGGCCTAGCCTAGGGTTTTCTTTTCGATAAAAAAATCCTTGGATTTCATGAACCCAAGGATTTTCTATATAGCAAAATACCACTCTTTGAATTGGTGATCATATTATTTTCTTTCTATATATTAACTTTTCTTATTGATAATCGTTTTTTCATTTTCCAGTATGATCGCCCGGGAAAGAGTAGAGGCAGTTATGATGTTCCCAAAGGAAAGTCCAAGCTGCACGGCTGTTTGTGCGATTTCCGGCCTTATTCCTGACAGTGTGACTGTTACACCTACTAACTTTAGCGTATCTATCAATTGAAAGATTTGATGTGCCACCATAGTATCAATCATGATGACTCCAGATAAGTCAATGAAAAGGTGTTTAACTCCCTTTTCGGCACATTGCTGCAATGTATTTTCAAGAATGTACTTGGCTCGTGTCGTATCAATATCGCCCACAAGCGGAAGCAATCCATTGTCTTTACTTAGGGAAATGACAGGGGAACTGAGCTCATTAATCATTTCCTGCTGGGCTCTCAATTTAGATTCTAAATGGCTATGATACTCCTCTGTAAACCAGGTCATTACTTCGCTAAACGTTTTTACAATGGTTCGATTCCAAGTTTGGATCATTTCCATAGAATAGTGCTCTTTATGTAATTCAACAAATTCATTAACCAAATCCAAGTATTGTTCTTGTGTTCTAAAAAATTCCCTTAAAATAAAATGAACAGGTGTTGCTAAATGTTCTTCATCCTTCGCAACGTTCAGTATCCATTCTTCAAAATCTTTTAAGGGATTCAATTCACTTTTATCGAATAATTTGCAAAAACGTAAATGAAATTCATAATTTTGTTCCTTCAAACTTTGGATAGCTTTTGGATCATCCGAACTATATACTCCAGAGGGATCACTTTTATCTAAGGATTCATACCATTCTTCAGTCAATTGCCAAGTTCTATCTCGTAGAAAATCATATAACTTCTGGTCCTTGTACATTTTTCTTTTCTCCTTACTTCTAACCTTTTTTCACATTTTTTACATTATACAACAAAAATCAAAAAAACCTGTAAATTATTCATAGGTAAATTTCACAAAAAATAATTTTATTCCTTATTAACGGGCAGGAATAAATAATTATCATTTAGATCATAGTTTATTTAAAAAGGAAAATTTTTATATTTATCCATGTTACCAATCTCCGAAACCATCAATATATTGTTGGTATCGATAATGTGAAGGGAGTTTGGGGAAAGATGGCTCATTTATATTCAAAGGGCTGGTTCATTCAACAATTAAAGCAAGCAAATATCACGAAGCTGGATGGCCGAAAGCTGGAGTCATACAAGACATATATCGTGCGCAACCTTTATTTTCAGCTCATCGCAGAAAAAGAACAAGAAATAAAGTAAGGAAACCATTTCTAAACACGGGTCCGCTGTCTCTCATACGCAAAAAAGGACATGAATGCTTGTATTCATGCCTTTTTTGTGATTCATCAACTCCATTTCCCCTTTCTTCCGCTATCATTCTACCATAAACTGCTAGATTACTATGGATACCTCTCTTAATCTCTTACAACCAGAAGAAAAAACCTACATAAAAAGAACGAAGAGACCATCGTGTAAACTTTTAAAAATAAGAGTTTACATGACGGTCTCTTTTTCCTAAATATGGATTGTGCTTAGAACTTATCCTTTAGCTGATAAGCTCATTACATTATGTTAGTCTTCCTCACCCCCGAAGAAATCATCGAGAAAGCCGCCTTCTTCTTCCCCTTCAAAATCCCCGAATGCCTCTTCGGCACCGTCCATCATCTCATCCAGCATTTCGGCCGCCAGCATCCCGCCAAACAAACCGGCCGCCATTCCGCCGATGGCACCTCCCAATCCGCTCTTGTGATGCGCATGGTGATGGTGACCATGTCCAAAGCTCATGCGGTTCGACTGATACAAATGGGCTTGATCAAGTGTTTCCGTCATGATTTGTTTCAACGTTTCTGCCAACTTTTCAATATCATCCATCAACGCATTCGATAAGAAGATTTCACGCTTCAACTCGATTTCCCTTCCGAACGATGGGACATCAAGCTCAAGCAGCATGCGAATACCTTCCTGCTCAATCGCTGCTTCAAACTCCACTTCCTTCACTTGTCCGGCTAAAAAGTTTGTCGGAAATAATTCGAATTCCTGCTTATAGCCGTTAAAGTCACCGGATCCATGTTTTTCGCGGAAGCCGAGGCGATCGAACGCTTCAAATAATGAATAAAATCTCGCAGGAGCCAAAATGCGGATCGCATCATGGTCAGCACTGTCAACGCCTCCTGCAATATCAAGATGTGTTTTAAAATGGTATGAAACGTTCCCCGCCGAAATCGGAAGCCCTTCCGGCAGCTTATATGTAAATGAAAACTCTCTCGTTGCGTTCGCTCCAATGACAAAAGGCTGTACAACAGGAATGCTGGCAATTTTATGCGTGAACGTCTGTCCTTTTTTAGAAACGACTTGAAGCCAAAGCTCGACTGCAATGCTGTTCATTTCCTGTTCAACGTTTCCTCCTTGTACACGAATCGTTCCATGCACAATTTCATTCATTGCATATTCCGGATTAGGTAATAGTAAGTCTACTTTGGCAGAGCCGACACCAAGTTTCGCCATAAACTTTTTAAACATATTTTTCTCCTCCATTTTTGCGGCAATATGATCCCATTCAAGTATACGGGATAACTTGGTATTTCGTTTCATTTTTTAACTAATTTTAAGCAAATGCTTTGTTAAATTCATTATGTTTTCTTGAACTACATAAATTCCACTTAATAACTCGACACGTCTTCGTTCAATCGAGAGGTAGCCTTAAGAGGTGTTCCAGACAACTTGAATCTGCCCCTATGCGGCTGACACCCCCGTAAGAGGGGTGTCAGCCGCTTAAGTCTAGAAAATTAGGCATGGCCGTTCCTTTGGTCATATCGAATTTTCTAAATCGATCTATATAGCCTCCCCATTCGTTTAGCAAGGAAAAAATGATAGTAAGAAGTAATAGAGACTGGTCCAAAAAGTTGTTTACCAACGACCTTTTGACCCAGCCTCTATTTTTCTAAATACTAATATAAAATTATACTACGTTCGGCTATTATAGGCGCTGTTCTTTCATTTTTTTATTTAACCTTTCTTCCAAAACATGAATCATATACAGGAAGTGGTCCGCTTCCCGTACAACATGGTCTGCTAATAAAGGGTTTATCACGCTGCGAATCTGGCAAGACTTAATAAGATCCAGCCCGGTTTTCTTAAATGCTCGAAGTTCTGTAGCGGCGCTTTCACTGTCTTTATTCATTTTGCCGATAATCGGATAAGTAGGCTGCTTGTGATATAACATCGATTCTACATCCCTTGCCTGATTTAAAAGTATCTCAAAATCATCTCCAAATTTTCTGGCTGTATTGACTAGATTTCTTTCAGACTGGTCCAATAATGAAGAAATAAAACGGGAGTGTTCCATCATAATTCTAAGCCAAAATACATTTTCATTAATAATGGCATCCTGAATGGGCTCTAAGACGCCCTTATTAAATTTTTTTAGTGTCCTCATAAAATATTCTGCTTCCCGTGCAATGTGGTCAACAAGCAAAGGAAAATTGAAGCCGCTTACCTTACAATTGATGATCATTATAAGCAGATTTCTTTTGAAATTGCGAAAACCATGCACTAATTCTATACTTTCCTCATTTAACTTCCTTACCAAAGCTGCATTATTCGGCACTTGATATGCCTTTTTTTCTTGCTGTTCAAAATAATGATAAAACCTATCTGTTTGTTGTATAAGTTGAGTGTCTTTTCGATTAAACCCATCACCTAAAAATAAAGCATGTTCTTTCATAATTCTGAGCCAAAATCTATTTTCAGTGAGAGAGCGCTCAATAAATAACTGTTCGGTAAGAGATTCAGGTTTCGCGGCAAACGATTCAGGTGAAACTAACATTTGATTAAACTGATCAACGCTAACATGGCCAGGCAGCTGCGGTTGATTTTGCATATTCCACCCCCTAAACTAATGTTTCAATATCCATCATATTTAGTTAAAAATCATAATATGTCCTGATCCAGCAACAATTTCTTATAATAACTTGAGATAAAGGAAACTTCTATCAGCGGGGGGTCTTTCTGCCCGTTAATGCGGAATAAAAACTGTTATCGGCAAAAAACGAGGTTGGGTGCATAGTACCCAACCTCGTTTTTATTGACATAAGTCTAAAAGTAAGAAGCAAACTGATTTCCTTTGGTCATAACATCGTTAATAGTAATCCAAGTATAGGTTCCTGTCATTCAAAGAATAATAAGAATTGCATGATGATATGGAAATTTCTAGCCAAGCTTAAAGGAGATTTTAAGCGGACATGTCAAATCAAATCAGACCAAACTTTCAAGTAAATTCTTTTTTACTGTTTTTTATGATTCATTCTGCTCAGCTGGGAATAGGGATTTTAGTTTTTCAACGGGCACTTGTAAAAGAGGCAGGTTATGATAGCTGGATTAGTGTCCTCTTAGCTGGCTTAATGGCTCACCTTTCCCTCTTTTTTATTTTTCAGATGTTAAAATATGAGCATCAAGACATTTCGGAAATCCACCAATTCGTTTACGGAAAATGGCTGGGAAGATTGTTTACGCTTTTCATTATCGTTCAATTCATCTGGACAGGTTTAACTGTTTTACATGCTTATATAAGGATCGTTCAAATATGGATGTTTCCAACTCTTCCAACATGGTTTCCAACCTTAATCATCTTGATACTTGCTTATTACACGATCGCAGGCGGCTTTCGTGTCATCGTTGGAATGTGTTTTTTTAAGATTATTCTTGCTTTCATCATTACTCTTCCGATGTTTCTTACACTAAGTTATGCTCAATGGGGGAATTTATCGCTGGTTCCTGTCCATACAATGACTGAACTTTGGAATGCAACAAAAACCGTCACCTTTAACTATGCCGGAATGATCACGATCTTGGTGTATTATCCATTTATCAAAGAGGGGCAAAAATCAAAAAGTTATGCTCATTTAGGAAATGCCGCTACCATCTTTTTGTATTTACTGGTTACATTCATGTGCTTTCTGTTTTATAGCGAAAAGCAATTAACAATTACGATTTGGCCGTTTTTGACCATGACCAAAACAGTATCATTTACCATTATTGAACGCTTTGAGCTTGTATTTGTTGCTGCCTGGGTTCTCGTTATCGTACCAATCGTCATTCAGAATTTATGGTGCGCGAGCCGTTTAGCCAAAAAAATCTTTAAAGTGAAACAAAAATATCCGCTCATTCTATTCATGATGATTTATGTCATTGTTTCTCATTTTATAGATGATGCTCATGAGGTTCGTTTGTTATATGAGTGGAATGCGAAATTTGGTTTTTATGTAAGCTATGTTTATATACTTGTCCTGTTTTTAGGGTATATGCTGATGCGAAAAATAAAGAGCCGGGCTCAGCCATCCTAAAAAAGCCTCCTAAAATACAGACCACCTCTATTTCAGGAGGCTACCCATCTTCTCTTTCCCATTTCTTTCACCCCGTTATCTTTGATCAATCACTCCTTAATTTATATACATTTCGCTTAATAACTTGGCACATCTTCATTCCATCGAGGGACTTTCCCAACCGGTCATTCAGACACCTTGAATTGGCCCGCAAAGGTTTAAGACATTCGGCATGGCTGTCCTTTGGTCATGTCGAATTTTCTAAATGGATTTATATAAATAAAGGTTTAATATTTTGCTATTTTGTGAAAATACTTTTTAAAAAGAACAAAAGCTTAGTTGAGCCGCTTCGAAACTGAATTCATTCTATGTAAAAACGACGATTATTTTAATAGAAGGAGATGTGATTATGGAAACAAAAGCAGCCCAGTCAACCTTTATGAAAGATCAGCAAGTGGAGAACATTCAACCCTCCTATTCCATTAAAGATATTTATGGAGAAGAATTCATTTACAACCCGAAACTGTATGCGGAGGATTATCAACATTTTTCCAGTGATTTGCTAAGTTTGGAGGCATTGACCGGAAGGGAATTGAGTGTTGTGGGGGATGCACCGGTTGTTTGTCATGCGGGAGCTGTTACACCATCCGCTTTGGCCCTCCTGCATAAGGGCGGACTTCATACACCTCCAGTTTGTTATACTTACCGAAATGATAAAGAATATATGGATGTTCTTCATAATCTTTATAAACAAAAGAAAAAAATCATTTTCCAATACCCTCATCCTGAAAAGAAGGTTTCATCCGAGCTGTATTGGATTGATCCTGAAGTGCTAGCGTACTTATGTGATAAGCGAAATATTCCTGAGCTTGTACCTGCAGAAAATGTACCGAAACGAAGAATGATGAGCCTCGATCAAATTCTGGAGGAAAAACCGGAGCTGCCGATTGTCCTAAAAACGGGTGATGGCCGGCCGACCTCAGGCGGGTGCGGTGTATTGCTCGTTAAAGAAGAAAAGCAATTATATGAAATGGACGAGACCTTTGGTGATTTATCCAACATCATTGTGGAAGAATATATCGAGTGTGACCAAAATATTTCCGTTCATTATATGGTAAACAAAAAAGGTGAAGTTCATTTTTTAGGAAAATCGGAACAACTTGTAAATAAAGACGGCTGTTTCCGCGGAAGCTGGATTACGGTAGATGTGGAAGAACAAATAGCTCATATTATTGAAACCGGCTATGGTGTCATGAAAAAAATAGCTGATAAAGGATACGTGGGCGTGGCGGGATTTGATGTACTCATTTGTGACGATCGTTATTATTTTATCGATTTAAATGTGCGCTTTAATGCATCGACGTGCGGATTGTTGCTGTATCACGATATCCGAAGAAAATTCGGCAAAGAAATCGTGCGGCTTTGTAATCTTGAATGGACAAGCGATTTTGACTCCCTTATACCGGTTGTAGAAACATACATGACAAGAGATCAATTCGTTCCATTAAGCTTATTAGATGCAAATTATTTTCCAGGTGAAAATGGAGTATCAAAAGTGATCGGCCTTGCCATCGGGCATTCCGCTGAAGAGGTAGAGGATGTTCTTGAGGAAATGACGAAAGAAGGCCTTACTCATAGGGAGTAACAGAACTAGGTTAATAGAATGGAAGCCTGCACTGATACCAATGTTGATAACCAAAACGGGCCTCGCTTATAAGCAAGGCTCGTTTGATATATCTATTGTTCAATTTAATGTAGTTTATTTCTACAAATTGAACGTTAACTTTTAACGTATAACATGCACTGAACTGTCGAGAGGGCTCGTGTGGGTCCTCTCCTCTAAATAATAGAATAGAAATGATTAATATACAGCAGTATTCTTTTTCTTTAAAAATTTTATCCCCCTCTTTTTTAAAATAATAATGAATGTTGCAGCACCATTAACGCCTAAAATTCCGACTAGACATTTAATTAAAAAGGCTGTATCAGGTGCATATGAGTATATAATATGCCAAGGTGAACCAAACAAATAAATTAATGCGGGGATTAAAGAAATTGATAATATTATGGATAATATTGCAATCATACTCCAGAAATTCATATGCTTGATATTTTTTCGTTTCAATCGAATTAGATTCACTAAAGCTAATATTGCCAATGTACAAGTCACTATCAATGCCATCCATTGCATCTGATGGTTTTCCTTTGGTATAGCAGGCATCTGTTTATCTTCTATAATAGTTTTAATACCGTCCCTAATATAAGAAGTATGCATCACTTCAGAAAAGTTGTTTTTGTTAGTAAGCAAGATAAATCCATAATTCTTTTTAAGATTTATGAAAAGTTCAGCACGTGAATCAGGTGTTTCACCCCCATGGAAAAAAAACTCATCATTCTTTTCTGTAGAAATCCTCCAGCCTAAACCATAATTCATGTTATCTTTTCTCTCGACTTGAGGGGAAAAATAAATATCAAAATATTGATCAGATAATAACTCCCCTCCCTCCAACAAGAAATTTATGTATTTTGTTATGTCATTGGAGGTTGATGCCATATAACCATATGGAACTCCACTGTCATCAAAGACATTCTTACTTTTTATAGGCTTTCCAAACCAAGACTGAAAACCAGGCTGATACCCAAGGCTGGTTGCGGTTGCAAAGTTTGAGACTGTATGGTTCATATCCAAACTTGAAAGAATTTCTGAATCCATAAAATCTGAAAAAGTTTGATCTGTTACTTTTTCAATAATTGAACCTAAGAGTAAATAGTTGGCGGCGCTATATTGATGAACTTCTCCAGGTTCATGATTAAGTCTTACATCATTAAGTTTTTTAACTGCTTGGTTGATCGCATCTTTTCCTCTTAATTTAAGCTCAGCAATTTTTAACCCCTCATAAGAGCTGATTCCACTTGTATGAGTTAATAAATGTCGGATAGTTATGTTGTTTTCAAAGCCATTTTTATTATAAGTAAATGAAGTGATATAAGTATCAATCGCATGATCAAGCTCAATCTTCCCTTGATCAACCAACCTTAGGATAGCGAGACTGGTCAAGGGTTTACTAACTGAACCTAATGTAAACAATGTATCTGCTGTAACAGGTGTACCGTCACTCTGAATCCCCCAGTTCTCTTGAAATATTATTTCTCCATCTTTAATGACGGCTAGTGAAGCACCAGGAATTTGATATTCTTTTATTGCTTCATCCATATACTCTTGCATTAGATTCGTTTGGTCATTACTTTCAACATCAATGGCTAATGAGATTATAGTGATTGTGATTAGCAATAAACATAGAATCACTTTTTTCATGTATCTTCACCTATTTTTCTATTAATTTTTCATTTCACCTTATTTAATTGGTTGACCAACCAATTTCTTATTAATAAAAGAAATCTATTCTTTTAAATAGATCTCTAACAATTTTAATAAAAGGTGGTAAGCACCATCTATATCAAATTCATCATCTACAATCTTCTGTAGAGCTAATCCATCAAAGCAAGCTAACAGGATGCTGGCCATTGCATTAGTATCTTCAGAACCACTAACAATGGATTGCAATGGTTTGGATAGACTTTCTCTTCCTTCCTTTAAAATAACAGCCACTTCTTGTTGAATTTCCGGATTTTTTAGTCCTAAAGAATAGATTTCATAACGCCAACGATACCAATCAGCGTCTTTTTCTGCCCTAGATTTTATCTCTTGTAATGTTTCCATTGGAGATAAAGAGTCCCTTTGTTCATAATTTTTATGATATTGCTGTTGAACTTGATTCTGAACGGCAAATAACAATGCTTCCTTATTCTTGAAATAATAATGAACAAGTCCAGGAGTAATATCAGCTTCTTTTGCAATATCTTTTATCGATGCATTTGTAAAACCTTTTCTAACAAATACTTTGTATGCTGCATCAATTAAACGTTGACGTTTATCTTCATTTTTCATTTTTTCACCTCAGTTATTTGGTCAACCAACCAAATTATAAAACTTTCCAATAATTTAGTCAAACATATTTAAAATCACTTAAAGGGTAAAACAACCTTTTATCCCCATAAAAGGTCCCGTCATACAAATCCAGGAAAACCAAGTTTTTTGTGACGGGGCCTCTTAGAAAAAATCAGCATTTGTGATTGAGTAAAGACTTGCGAGACACCCTATTTAAAGCTTGATGATAAAACATAACGTATTTTACGAACGCACGCTCTTTACAGCGTGCTTTTTGCGATACGAGGGCTTGATTTCAGCAATTAAGACGGCCATCAAAATTAACATAGCTCCCAGCACCATTCGGCCTGCCAGCACTTCTTTTAAAAATAAAACGGATAATACCATACCAAAAAGTGATTCTGTTGATAAAATAATAGCGGCCTTTGCAGCAGTTGTATATTGATGTGCTATATTTTGGAAGATATAAGCTATTGTGGTTGAAAAGACTGCTAAATACACAATCGAATACATGGCTTCTTTTTCCATCGTTGTCGGTATATCACCTTGAATGAACACCACGGCTGCACTAATGAGAGATGCTGTTATGAATTGTACAATCGTCAATGAAATGGCATCTTCCTTTTGGACAAAAAGATTTGTATAAAAAATATCAAAAGCAAAGCCGACTGCACATAAAAGAGACAATACATCACCTATGTTAATTGTCATAGAACCTTGCAATGATAAAAGGCCAATGCCTACAATGGCTAGACCTGAGCCGAATAGTTCATACCGATCAATTCTCCGTTTGTAAACGAGATAAGCAATGATCGGTACAATTACAACATTGACGGCTGTTAAAAAGGCATTTTTAGACGGTGTGGTATATTCCAAACCGACCGTTTGTAAAGCAAAAGCGATGTATAAAATGGTTCCTAAGATGGCGCCTTTCCACACGACAGATGTTGTGAATTTTTTGAACTTGTATCCAAATAGCATGATAAGTATGATTGTAGCCAAAACAAACCTTCCTGCCATTACTTGATAAGCGGTTAAATATTCTAGCGCAATAGCCGTTACAACAAATCCACTGCCCCAAATAATGGCGGTTACGAGCAACATGCCGTCACCAATGTATGGTTTCATTGTTTCCCCTCCTGACTAGATTAAGGATATCATGAGAGGAAATGCAATAATTTGATTACTTTTCCAAACTTTCAAGCTTATTTTTGGATTGATTCCAATAAAGGAAATAAAGGAAACTTCCATCGGCGAGGGTGTTCCTTCATCTGCCACTGATCCTTCTTCGATTTCTCTCAACCCCTGTTTACTGCCCGTTAATGGAGGATACAACAGCCGGCCCTTCAATGGCTTTATGCAGTAAGTACAATTTAACCGCTGCGGATAAATGCTCATAAAAAACGAGTTCATTATCAAAAGGTTCGATTAATTGGCGTATTTTTGCCATGCGATAGCGAATGGTATTCGGATGACAATAATGTGCGGCCGCTGTTTCTTTCACATTCCCTTTTTTCAACACAAAGGTCACTGCCGTATTCAGCAAATCCCGATCTGCCTTTTCTTCTAGAAGCGGTTCCAAATACATTTTTATATAATTGTTTGCGAATGTGGCATCCTTTCGATAAAGCTCGATAAGCAGTCGATCCGATGCGAGCTGTTCATAATGACAAATAGGTTTCATTTCAATTCCTGCCATAATACGAGCATAGTAGGCTTCTCTCACAGCTAGATGAATTTCGGTGTGCGTCGAGTGTACTTGGCTATAGCCAAGTATGAATGCATCTGTTGGAATTGCATAAAGCGCCATCCATTCCTTTAGTATCTTTTCAAATTGGAGTTGTTTGAATTTATCTGTAAAAAGAATGAACATACTTTGTTTATATGTACAAATAATACCAGATCTCAAAAAGGACTCGAGTTTGAAAAAGGCATCCATCCATTGGGAGTCCTCGGATTGTTTCATTTGAATATTCGCTGCAAACACATATTTCTCAAACGGTTTATTCATTTGTTGTAAGAAAGATTGTATTTGTTTCTCTGAAACCTCTTCTTCAATGAAACATCTCATCACATTTTCTAAAAAGAGCTTATTGTCCCTTTGTTTAATTTGATCCATCGCTTCCAAAATGATAACCTCAAAAAATTCATCCCCACCAAAACGTAAAATCGGGAAATCGTGCTCATTTGCAAAAGTTAGGACTTCATCTGGTAACTCTTTAAAGATCACTGGCTTATAGGCTAAAGCACTTACCTTTAATTCAATCAGCTTTTTCAACATTTCGATTAAGCGTTCCGGCTTTTCGTTCGCAAATAATAAGCTGCTGAGTACAATGCTGTGGGGGCTGAAGGCCGTGTCTCTCACTTGCTGAATGCCTGCCGCAAACTCAAAGTCTAAAATTTCAACACTTTGGACTGAATGATGTAATGCATGGCCGCCGGCTACAACCGAAAAATCTTTTGTAACGGACAGCTGCAAAAAATTCTTTACGGTCATCATCATAACCACCATCCTTTCTATAATATAGATAACATCATTATTAAGAATTATAAAAGACTGGATAAGGAAAGATAAGAAAAAAATAAGGAAGTATACAAACGGTGAAATTCCTAACCATTATGTTTTTCATTATTGGGCGAACAGGTTTTTGCATGATACTTTTTTATAACTCCAGACCAACTTCAATAATAGGAGAGTATATGTACCGAGTCATAAATTCTGGATTTGGGGTTATTCTTGTATTGATTAGCAGCATCAGTACGGTTTTACTATTCGTTTTACCTTTATTGATGCTAGAAAAAATAGGGAAGAAATCATTTCTAAGCTTTTTCTTACTGAATCCCCTTTCGGTTCACAAAAAAAATCCAAATCAAAACTAGCTGAACAAAAAAGAGGGCAACAGAGAAGATTCTTCCCTGCTGCCCTCTCCTTGCTACAACGGACCCTTCATTTCTTGAATCTTTTCGCTTTAGTTTACCTTACAATAAGCGGATCGTATAACCCCAAAAAAGCTTCATCAAAATGAGCCTTTCATCTCAACTTTTCTGCATCTGTTCCTTTATTTCTTCAATCGTGTATCCTCTTTCCTTTAATTGTCGAATAAGAGCTAAGCGCTCCAATGACGATATCCTGGGGTAACGGCGAGTTAAACGTGTATCCTCCTGGTCGAACGGAAGAATTCCTTGTTCTGTATAATATTTCAAGGTGCTGTAGCGCATTTCTGACAACCGGACGAGTTCACTGATCGTCACATAGTCCGACTCCATGATTTTTTCCATGCTTCTTCTTCTCGACATACATCATCCCTCTTTTATTCCGATTAAAGGAACACAGACTAACACCGCCGCGTCCTGGGGCAACGTCTGCGTGACCCGCATCGTGCGGGCCCCACTGATGGAAGTTTCTTTTATACTACTACCGTTATAAATACAGCATCCATTTCGGAGATGAGCTGCTGGATGCGCTTAATCGTTTTCCATTCCTCTTCATGTGTTTTTTGCAGTTCCTTCAACCGGCTTTTCAATTGTTTTTGCTCATAGCTGGAAAAATAATGTTTCAACATTTTTGCTTTTTCGAGTAAAAAGCATAATGTGGCCGTTTCCTTCGTCACTGCACCGTCTTCCAGCAGCTCGGCACGAATCTTTTGAACGATTGGATCTTGCGCATCGTTTTTTACTATTGTCTTACGTGTTTTAAGCAAACCAAATGTGTTTTTTTCATGGATTTCCAGCAAATCTTTTTCCGCCAAAGATGCTGTCACCGCTTCATATACATATTTCCGTTTCTTCCATCCATTATAAAAAACGGACATCCACTTTTTGAATTTTTTCGTCTTTTTGCTTTCTTGAATCATATGAAGCAGTCGATCCATCGCCTCGTTTTCAGTCTGTGTTCCTTTCTTGATTTCTATTGCATCGCGGTCGTCTAATTCAATCTTCCCTTGTAGGATTAAATCCATAAATAAGGCGCCAATACTGTACAATTGAATGGTTTTTTCTTTTCCTGCAAAATTCCCCGGACTCTTATTATGTTTCCAGGCCAATAATAAAAATTCTTCTGCAATCGTTAAGTCATAAACCATCTATATCCCCCACTTTGTGATTTTTTCACAATTTAGTTACTACTTATCACTTAATACTTACATTATATGTAAACATCAATAAGGATGCAACAAAAAAGCACTGGCATTGTAAACATGTCCAGTGCTTTCTTGCTTATAATAAGCTAATCACATATCCTCCAACAGCCGCTGCCGCTACGACCATCCACGGGGCTGCCTTCCAATACACAAAAAGCGTAAAGGCGCCCAACGCAAGGGCAAAATCGGCTGGACTCTTGATGGCACTTGTCCAAACCGGATCATAAAGGGCAGCGAGTAAAATACCGACAACCGCCGCATTGATTCCCATTAATGCCGCTTGAAAAGCTGGTCTCCGTCTTAGCGTGTTCCAAAACGGCAAGGTTCCAAGAACAAGCAAGAAGGATGGGAAAAACATCGCAATCGTGGCAATGAGAGCCCCTTGCCAACCCGCCATAATGGTTCCTAAATAACCGGCAAAGGTAAAGAGCGGTCCTGGTACAGCCTGTGTCGCACCATAACCGGCGAGAAATTCTGCTTCTGTTACCCAGCCTGGCGGAACGACCTCGCGCTCCATCATCGGTAAGACAACATGCCCTCCACCGAATACGATCGATCCGACCCGGTAAAATGTATCAACCATCGAAATCCATACGGATGGAGCCGCTTGCCTTAAAATTGGCAAACCAGCAAGCAAGCCAAAAAACAGCACCCAGGCGATGATCCCGGTTGATTTGCGTATGGTGATGACCATATCTTCCGCTGGTTTCATCTCCACCTTTTTATAAAGGATATAGCCGATGATTCCCGCAATGATGATCGTCAAAATTTGGCCGAGAGCACTCGGATAAAACAATGTAATGAATGCTGCAATGACGGCCATGGTGATTCTTGTCCGGTCAGGCGTCAAATTTTTCCCCATTCCGAGTAACGCCTGGGCGACGACAGCAACGGCGACAATTTTCAATCCGTGGATCCAACCTGAATCAGCCGCGTCAAATCCCTGTAATACATAAGCAAAAATGATAAGTGCAATAACAGACGGCATGGTAAAGCCGACCCACGATAAAACCCCGCCTACGATGCCGCCCCGCACCATTCCAATGGAAATTCCAACCTGGCTGCTTGCCGGCCCGGGCAGGAATTGGCAAAGCGCCACTAAATCCGCATAGCTGCGATCATCAAGCCACTTTCTTTTCTTCACATATTCATCCCGAAAATAACCGAGGTGAGCAACCGGCCCGCCAAATGACGTTAATCCGAGTTTGGTCGACACAAGCAAAATTTCAAGCCAGCGCCCCCATAATGATGATGGTTTATTCATGCCTGGTATCCCCCTCTTCCTTCAATACTTCTTTTGCAAGCTCCCTAATTTGCTGTTTCGCTCCTTCAAGCATCTCAATCCCTTTTTCCGTAATCGTGTAATATTTTCGGATTTTACCGTCCACCAATTTTTCTACCCTATGCAGCAACCCATCTTTTTCGAGCTGGTGAAATGTCGGATAAATCGTCCCCGGACTGATTTTGTACCCATGGGACGCCAGCTCCTCGATCATATAAGCTCCGTAGACCGGTTCGATTTTCGCATGATATAAAATGTGGATTTTGATGGAGCCTAAAAAAAATTCCCGCAGCATGCTGGACACCCCTTTCTGATATCGATTCTTGATATCGGATAGTGATATTATAACAAATATGTTTTCTTCTTTTTGTAAATTGTTTGTTAAGTTTTTCACCTTTGGACGATGTATTGTGTCGGTACCGCGGCGCTGACCATCAACGCCCTTTCTCCTCATATTCATCATCCAATCGGAAACGTATGGGTGGACTTGGTGATTGGGGGTCTTCTATTCGGGTTTGGGGTCGGCATCTTATTTAAAATGGGCGCTTCATCTGGAGGCATGGATATTTTGGCGCTTATAATTCCCTCTTTTACAAAATGGACCCCCGGCAAAACATTGTTTTGGATTAACAGTTCCATTTTACTGGCCGCCGGCTTGGTCATTGATTGGAAAGTCGCCTCCGCATTTCTTATGTTTCCATAAATTTCATGGATGAAAGCTAAAAAATAAATTCACCCTTTACGATTCCCGTTATCATAGTATTTATGCGTGTGGATAAATATCCCAGCAACGTCCCTTTTCATAGCTTGATAATATTGGAAGCTCTAAAAGGTTGATAGATTACTAAGATTCATGTGAGAATAGTAGTCGTTGAGTCAAACAAAACGAGGAGGTCATCAACGTATGAAAAACAGAAAACTTCGTTTCGCGACTATTATTGGAGCTATGTCATTTGGATTATTAGCTACACAAACTCAGGCAGATGCCTCAACGATAAATTGTCCAGTATATTCAAAACAGAATGTTCAACATATGAATGTTCAAAATGTAAATAATATTGATGAGCTGTTCAAAAAATTTAATATTCAAAAACCAACAGTACAACAAGCGGCTCCTGCTCCGCAAGCATCTAACCATGTACAAGCACAGCCTGCACAGAAAGCAGCTCCTGCTCCACAAGCGAGCAAGGAAGCTCAAGCACAGCCGGCAGCAGCCAAACCAACTGCCCAAGCATCATCTGTGAGCGCATTTGAAAAGAAAGTAGTGGAGCTTGTTAACCAAGAAAGACAAAAGCAAGGTTTGCAAGCATTGCAGTTAGATACAAAATTAAGTGATGTCGCCCGTGAGAAATCAAAAGATATGATGAATAAAAACTATTTCAGCCATACTTCACCAACATACGGATCACCCTTCGATATGATGAAGCAATTTGGTATCCAATATCGCACAGCGGGTGAAAACATCGCAAAAGGCCAGCAAACACCGGAAGAAGTCATGAACGGGTGGATGAACAGTAACGGTCACCGCAAAAATATTTTAAGCCCGAACTTTACACATATTGGTGTTGGATATGTAGAAGGCAGCGGCTCAACTTATTGGACACAAATGTTCATAGGTAAATAATGTATCGTTTATGATAAAGGGAGCGTCGGAAAAAACCTGGCGCTCCCTTTCATATATCAGGCATTACCGGGCAATAAGCCCTCAGCTGCTGGAAGTTCCCCTTATCATTTATTGATTATCGAGGATGATACAAAAGGCATAGTAAAACAGCCAGCAATCCAACTGACTGTTTCACTAAACTAATATGCCAACGCCTGTCACGACTACTCCTAGTATTATCCAAAACATCTTTCTTGCATACCATGGCAGTAGATCGAGCAAAAAACTGAAAAGAAACATCCACCACTCGCCTGTAGATGATGTACAACCTCCCATGCCCTGTTCCTCATGGTTTTTCCTGGAATATAAAAGACCGATCATCAAAAAGGTCAACCCAAGCATCGTTACCCATGCTTTGACGAACAATAGGTCCTTTCCTTTTGTAACCAGTATGAGAACCAAAGCTGCCACCATTAGCGTTAAAACTATATAAAACACTCTTTTGAGCATTCGTCTCATGAACGTATAAATTCCTCTCTTCTTGCAGTATATTAATGTTATTTTAGTATCAATCATCCTAAGTAAACAGTGGGAATTATAGGGGATAAAAAACGACTCCCCTTTATGGAGAGCCGTACGTCTTTATATATTATATAAATACAATTTAAGTGTTTAACATAACCTTGGCCGTGATCCCTCTTTAGGATTTTGAGGTCCTTGCATCTTGAATAGGCTCTCAAAGGTTCTCGTATAAGCGGTCGGGAAGAACCCGCAAAGGGGATTCCCGGCTGTTTATTTATCTTAATTGAACAGGCATGCCTTTTAAAGCACCTATGAACTCTTTGAATTCCGGAATGTTCATTTGCTGTGCAGAGTCGGACAATGCTACTGCCGGGTCTGGATGTACTTCTGCCATGACTCCGTCTGCACCGATGGCGATGGCTGCTTTTGCACATGGAAGCAATAAATCTTTTCGGCCTGTAGAATGTGTTACGTCTACCATGACAGGTAAATGCGTTTCTTTCTTTAAGATCGGTACAGCGGAGATGTCTAACGTGTTACGCGTTGCACGCTCGTATGTGCGGATACCGCGCTCGCAAAGAATGATGTTGTTGTTTCCGCGTGACATGATGTACTCGGCCGCATTAATGAATTCTTCAATTGTCGCAGCCAATCCGCGTTTCAATAAAATTGGCTTATCAACAGAACCCGCCGCTTTTAATAATTCAAAGTTTTGCATATTGCGTGCACCAATTTGAATGACATCGACATATTGAAGTGCCGTTTCGATATCTTGCGGTGTGACGATTTCACTGATGATCGCCAAATCTAATTCATCAGCTACTTGACGCAAAATTTGCAAACCTTCCACTCCAAGACCTTGGAAATCGTACGGGGATGTACGAGGCTTGAACGCACCGCCGCGCATTAATTTGATGCCTTGCTCCTTTAACGCCAACCCGACTTGTTTCACTTGTTCGTAGCTCTCGACCGCGCATGGTCCCATCACAAAATGAAGGTTTCCATCGCCGACTTTCTCGCCCTTGATGTCTACAACTGTATCTTCCGCTTTCTTCTTGCGTGAAACAAGAAGTGCTTTACGATGATCATCTTCTTGAAGTTCTAAGCTTGCCTTGAAGATTTCTTTGAAAATATGTTGAATCGTCGATGTTTCGAACGGGCCGTCATGATGCTCGGCAATCATATCCAATGATTCACGCTCACGTACAGGATCAAAACGCTTCGTTCCTTGCATTTCTTTTAATTGTCCAATTTGCTGTGCGATTTTTCCTCGTTCATTCAACAAGCTCAAAATTTGTAAGTTCAACTCATCAATTTGCTTACGTAATGTTTGTAATGTTTGGTTTTCCATTTCATTCATCCTCCTAAATTTTCAATGATAATAAAAAAGTCCCTACTGGTTGTGCCAGTAGGGACGAATTTCTTCGCGGTACCACCCTAATTATGAACCATTATTTGCTCATCATCAGATTGTATCGCTAAAAAACAAAACGCCCCTACTGTTAAACAGTAGGGACGAGATTTCTCGCGGTACCACCCTAAATTATGAACATGTGTTCATCGCTCTTTCAACATAACGGCTGTTTACCGTCTTTTTCCCCGCGTTTCACACGCTTCGAAAAAGATGCTCAAGGGGTGAATTTCATGTTCCTTTTTGTACTGATTCGCACCATCCATCAGCTCTCTGAATACAGGGAAAGTGAACATTACTAACGTCCTATCATCGCTTAACTATTTAAATTTTCGTTTTTTTCAAACTATATTGTCTTTCTTGTTTTGTATTATAGTTCCGAAACAAATTGCAAGTCAATAGGTTTTAAGAAAAAATTTTTTGAAAGCGTTTTTATTTTTTTGAATAATTTTCTGTTTTTTTATATTCCACTTAATAACTCGGCACATCTTCATTCAATCGAGAGGCATCACAATCGGTGACCCGGACAACTTGAATTTTCTCTCAAGAAAAGGGGCTGTTTTCCACACGAAAACACGCCCCCTCTGCGATTCATTACATTTTCGCCCGCACTGCTTTTAATTTACGCTCCATTGAATGTTCCTTATCACGGCGGTCATCTATGCGGATATTCGTGCATACCCGCTGCAAACCATGCTGAAACGGAACTTCATGGATTTCTTGAACAATTCCCAGCAAGTCCTTTAATTCTCCCTCAATCAATGTACTCATCGGTGTCAATTCATACTTGATGCGCCCTTCATGCTTTTGCAATACTTTATGTATTTCCGCTACGTATTCACTAACACTCGGCGAAGCGGTCCCGACTGGAATGACAGTTACATCGATAATGGCCATATGATTCCCTCCAACAATTATTTTCAAGCTTTTTTAGCCTTCCCTATCATACCATACACAAAAAGAGGCTGCGAATATCTCGTTGCCTCTTCATATCTTTTCATTTGTATGTTTAAACATCCAAAAAAAGGGAAATGAATCTATACTTCCCCTTTTGTTTAGCCTGCATTTGGTACGTTCATCGAGTGGAGGCTGACTTTATATAGATCGGTTGCCTCACATCTTGCTGTGCACAAAAATCTACTCAAACGAAGCTTTTGCTTCCGATGTAGCGCTTTGACCAATAAGAGCTGCTCATTGAGGCAACACTTACCCCTTTTGAAGATGAACTGTGAATGAATTGCCCGTTTCCAATGTAAATGCCCGCGTGAGATGCACCCGGTTTATATGTTTCAAAAAAGACAATGTCACCCACTTGAGGCTTGCTAACTTTTGTCCCTTGTTTATAAATCCCCTCTACCGTACGAGACAAATTGACACCCGCTGCCTTTTCATATACATAGTTTAAATATCCGCTGCAATCAAAGCCTTTTGGTGTCGTGCCTCCCCATTTGTAAGGAGTTCCTGCATATTTCTTCGCTTCCTTGACTACTTGGGCGCTTTTATTTACGCTTACACTCGCTGTTGAAGAGCCTAATAACCGAAAAACCGTTCTGCCGGCAATTCCGTCCGCCGGTAATTTATTGGCTTTTTCAAAACGGTAGACCGCATCTTTCGTTATGTTCCCATAGTATGTAGTCGTGTTCCCTTTAAAATAGCCTTTTTTCTTTAATGCTTCCTGTAATTGTTTCACATCTGCATGGTTCATGCCTGGTTTCAATGTCATGTCTCCCATTTTGGCATGGCCGATTGTTGGCAATAATGTCAGCGTAGAACATAACGCCAAAGAATATATAAACTTTTTCATAAAAGATTTCCTCCAAAGTTAGAATCTACTAAACTTGAACGCTTACATTCTATCAATGCAATGTTACAAAGCAAGAACGTTTATGTTACAAAAATGTTACAATTTTCGACACCATTCTATGTACCTATTTATAACACTAAACTAAAGGCTAGTATTTTTATTAAAAAGAGGATCAAATATGTATGTAAAATCTGTCTGACTGCTCACTTCAAATAAAGAGAAAAGCGCTGTCATTTATGCAAAAAGATGCACATATAAAGCACAAAATAGGAATGATTGACTGAACCATCCTCCCTGATTTTTATAATCGGGCGGCAGGCATTCCCCAATTGAACGTTCTACGAAAGATAAAATAGTTTTCTGAAATAATGAATACCTTTAAAGCTTTCTATCTTTCTTTTCACAGACAAAAAATATTTTACCATAATAGCTGTATTTTCACTACAAGCATATTACCATTTGAATGTACAAAGTAAAATGGTAAGCTCTACTGTTTGTTCAGCCTGGATAAAACAAAACGAACGGCCCTTCTGAAAAAGGCCGTTCGCTTTGTTAAATGATGCCGATCACATCGAGGAACACGACAATGATTGCAATTGGAGCAATAAAACGCAATGTCAAAAGCCATAAAGCAAACCATGATTTCACGCTGCCCGCTCCTTGTTCCAATTCGTTTACAAGCATTTTTTTATCCATTTTCAACGGAATGAAGACCGCAATTAAAAACGCCCCTATCGGCATGAGGATATTACTCACAAGAAAATCAGCATTATCAAAAATATTTTTTCCAAATAACGTCACATCACCCAGGACACCGAATGACAGCGCTGATGGAATACCAACGACAAAAATAAACAAACCAGACATCCATGACAGTTTCGCTCGCTTTTGCTGCTCTCCTTTCGCAAGAGAAGCGACGATGATTTCGAGCATGGAAAACGCTGAAGTCAACGTGGCAAATAAGAAAAGAGCCAAAAAGAGCAATAAGAACACGCCGCCAAACGGAATTTGATTAAAAATAGACGGCAATACGATAAATAATAGGCCAGGTCCTGCCGCCGGTTCTACGCCTAATGCGAACACCGCCGGGAAAATGGCCAATCCCGCAAGCAGTGAAATAACTAAGTTTAAACCTGCAATGGAAACAGCCGACTTTGGCAAGTTTTGATTTTTATCTAAATAAGAACTGTATGTGACCATAACCGATACACCGACACTCAACGAGAAAAACGACTGTCCCAATGCAAATAAAACCGTTTCTGATGTAATCGCCGAGAAGTCCGGCTTTAAAAAGAAGGAGACACCTTCCAGCGCATTTTCAAGCGTTAATGAACGAATGATAATCACGATGAAAATGACAAATAAAGCAGGCATTAAATATTTGTTAGCCGCTTCGATTCCATTTTGAATCCCTCTGGCGACGACGAAAATTGTAATGATCATAAATAAAAATTGGGCGCCTACCGCCAATCCCGGATTGGATATCGTTTGCCCGAACAACGCTTCATAATCGGCAGTATGGGCCAATTTTCCTGTCAAGCTGTAAAATAAATATTGTAAAATCCAGCCTCCTACCACACTGTAAAAGGATAAAAGGATAAAAGACGTGATGACGCCCAGGTACCCTGTAACGGTCCAAACCGTTTTTGGCGCGATTGTTTGATACGCACGAATCGCTTCCTTTTGAGTACTTCTTCCAATGACGAACTCACCGAGAAGAAGCGGCAATCCAAGAATCGCCGTAAACAGGATAAACAAAAGAAAGAAAGCCCCTCCTCCGCTCGTTCCCGCTACATACGGCAGTTTCCAGATGGCGCCGATTCCAATGGCAGAACCGGCGGAAGCTAAAATAAAGCCCAGTTTTGATGTCCATTGTTCTGATTGATTCATATGCATTTCCCCATCTCTAAGTAAGATATTGTTTCATCTTATACTAGAATTTTTTATTAGAAAAGAGGAAATGTCGAATTTTCAAAATAAATGTTACTTAACATAATATTTTTATTGTCTCCTTTTATTTTTTAAATCCTTCCAGAGCATAGAGTTACCTCGTTCTTCATTTCGCGTTCCGACTGTAATCTGTTGCCTCGGCAAATTCTTCTTTCGTCCCGACAAAAAAATTTACTTCACCGGGATTCGTTTTGCTTTCACGTCCTTGTACAGCCCCATGAATTAGTTTACCCGGTTTCAATTCTTTTCGCTCCCCGTCTTTTGTTACATAAAAATACCTGTTTGTCGCCCAGCCTTCATGAGTGACCGTCGACTTCACTTTACTTACCCCTTTTTCATTCACCTTTATAACAATGTAGTCTCCCTCTGATTTTGTTTCCTGCCCAAAATCTTTATCGTATTCGATCCTTACCCATCCCTTATAATCGTCTGGTATTAAATATAGATTCGATGATACCGTATCATCAACGCTGCATGCTGTTAAAAGGAGCATGACATACACGGACAGAAAAAAAAGAAACTTCCTCAACGCGCTTTCTCCCCTTCATATATAATCATACCTTTATTGTTCAGCCCCGATTTCAAATCTATACTCTATACAATGAAGAATTTCATCAAAGAAAGGCCCCGCCATGAAATCTAATTTTACTGGCGGGGCCTTTCATATAGATGACCGAAAAGGGTTGGTTTTCGCCCATTCGGATCATCCCTGAATGTTGTTATGCTTCAATGATAGATACTCTTTTAATACGGACAGCTATTCCTGTAATCAGGATCACAACCAGAACCGGCACCAGCCAGCCGAGTCCCTGGCTGTATAAAGGCAGGGTTCGCTCGTAAAATGACACAACCTGCTGCATCCAATTGAAATAGGCGATACCAAATAAATCGCAAAATGTTTTAAGTCCATCAATCGTACTGATCATGAATGCCACTGCTGTCGCTGCTACATAAACAACCCGTGAATGATTGAATAGCGGTGACAAAAATGCCAACAGCATTAACGTAATGGCAAGCGGATAAAGAAACATTAAGATCGGGATTGAATACATAATAATATTGGACAATCCGAAATTGGCAATTATGAATGAGAACAGCGAAAAGAAAATCACGAACACTTTGTAACTTACTTGCGGCAGCAATGTGTGGAAGTATTCCCCACAAGCAGTAATTAATCCGATACTAGTCGTTAAGCATGCAAGTATGATAATAATGGATAGGATGACCGTTCCAAAACTGCCGAAATAATAGGATGATGCACTGCTGAGCACTAGTCCGCCTGTCTCAAAAAGGCCGAATTCTTCTGTGCTCGTTGCACCTAAATAAGCAATTCCTACATAAATAATGCCGAGAAATGTGATAGCAACAAGTCCTGATTTTACGGTTGCAGATAGAATATCACGTTTAGATGTTACACCCATCGCACGGACTGCATTGATGACGATAATTCCAAACACAAGCGAAGCGAGCGCATCCATTGTGTTATATCCTTCCAAGAAACCTTTCGCGAACGCTCCATTCACGTACGCTTCTTGAGGCGCTTCCATCGATCCCATTGGTTTTACAACAACCATCACTAATAACATAGCGAGAAGGATGATAATACCAGGCGATAGAATCTTCCCGACACGATCGACAATTTTCGCAGGATTTAGACAAAACCACATCGTAATGCCGAAAAACACTAGTGTAAAAATGAATAAACCAATCTGCATAGCCCCTTCCCCTACTAACGGTGCAATACCGATATCATACGCAACTGTACCTGTGCGCGGAGTTGCAAAAAATGGACCGATCGTTAAATAAAGAAGTGAAGTAAAAACAACTGCATAGCTTGGATGAATTCGACCCGCAAGTTCCTGTAAGTTAGAACTTCCTGAAAAACCCATCGCCAAAATTCCCAGAAACGGAAGCCCCACTCCTGTAATTAAAAAACCAATTACCGCTGGCCAAATGTTCGTTCCGGCATTTTGACCAAGCTGCGCCGGGAAAATTAGATTTCCCGCTCCAAAAAATAAAGCAAATAACATGACCCCTATTACAAAATAAGATGAAAATGATAGTTTGGTCTTCATACGATATGTTCCTCCTAAGATGTTAAATCTATTTTTAACATGAGTAAATTGTCATAAAATATATGTGATAAATGAATAAACCTATATTACTTTAATCACTTCAAATTTTCAATATATTATTTTAAAATATTTCGAAAATTTAAATAACAGAAATTACCTATACCTAAATTCGCCATAATCAATGCCAAAAATTTACATTGACTAATATTTTTCATCACAATATGATTAATTTACATCATAAATATACAAAGGGGTGTATAACATTGAAATCAACGGGAATGGTTCGTAAAACGGATAAGCTGGGAAGAGTGGTACTTCCACAAGAACTTCGCCGCATGTTACATATGGACGATAAAGCTCCATTAGAAATTTTTGTTGATAGAGATCGCATTGTTTTAAGAAAGTACAGCCCTCATAAAGCCTGTCAAGTAACTGGAGAAGTATCAAATCGAAACCTTTCTTTTTCTAATGGAAAAGTGATTTTAAGTCCAGAAGGCGCTAGAAAATTAGTTGAAGAGATACAACAAAAATTTCATTTATATAAATCGATTTAAAAAAATCGACATGACCAACGAACAGTCATGTCGATTTTTCTAGACCTATTTAAAATGTAAGAACAGATTGACAATCGTTATCTTCATTCTTTCGATTCCAATACCGGCTGGACAGATGAATCGTCATCTTTTAATTTGAAAAGCGGGACAATCAGTAATGATCCAATCAAAAATAATACACCGGAGACTACGTATACTCCAGATAACGTTAACGGTGATTTTAACAGCCCTGAAACCGACATTCCGATGACCATCATCCCCATAAACAACGGATTGAGTACACCATTTACACGTCCAACAAATGATTCATCCGTATTTTTTAAGATTAACGTGTTAATCCCAATATGGATGCACGGGAAAAACAGACCGTTAAACACTTGTAAAATAATCGTTAACAAAACGCTTGTCGACCACCCAATCCCAATCGTACTGATCATACTTGCAAAGATACCGATTGCAAGAAGTTTTTGAGGCGATATCTTCTTGGAAAAAGCCATCACCAAACCGCCGCCAACTAACATTCCAGCGCCATTAGCCATTAACAGCCACTGAAGAAAGGCCTTTGTCTCCCCAAGATTTTCAATCGTTACAAAAATCATGAGAGGTTGGATGAGTCCAACAGCCAGACCGCATACCGCAAATACAGCACCCATTGTTTTAAGTACGTTTTTTGACAACACGTAGCGAAAACCGTCCGCTAACTCTTTCTTAAAGTTATCTTGCTCTTCTGTTTTTTCCTTCTCTGCATCACGGGGAAGAAACATTAACACCAGGGCAGAAAGCAAGAACATCACACCCATAACGGCAATCGAAGTGATAATTCCGTACTTTTGGTAAACAAAGGTTCCAATCACCGGACCTATGACCATAAAGACCGCCATCAACGATTGGAACATAGCCATGGCCGATTGCAACTGTTCGCCAGGCACGTGCTGCTTTAACAGCCTCATGGCAGATGGCATAGAAAACTGTGATAAAATGGCTGACACAAGGGTAGCAAAAAAGATCGCTTGCCACGACCCATAAATGAGTGCCAGCAATACAAAAAAGATTGACAATGCAGACAGCAAGTCACACCAAACCATCGTAAGTTTAGGCTTCCACCGGTCTGCAAATGTACCGCCAATAAATGAAAAGATAAATATAGGCGCAAACTCTGCAATTGAAATCAGCGACACATAAACTGGATCATTGTTTGTAATGTCTGTGACATATAAAAGAATGGCAAAATTCCTCACCCAAATACCAAGTTGCAGTAAAAAGTTTGACGTCATAATCGCTAAAACAATTCGATTGGCAAATATACTTCCAGCAGGTTGGCCTGTTGGTACAGGTGAACCTTCATTACTATATATCTCCATACTATTCCTACCTTTCCTTTAGCTATATAGATTGATTTAGAAAATTTGACATGACCAAAGAACGGCCATGCCGAACTTTCTAAACCTTTGAGAATAGATTCAAGTTGTCTGGACCGCTGATTGTGAATATCTCTCGATAACATGAAAACGGTGTCCAGTTATTAAGTGAAATGTATAAAATAACATCTACGAAACATACGTTCGTAAAAATACTTCTTCTGTTACTATACACCATTACGCAGTGTAAAGGTCAATGAAAAATGTTCATATTTTTTATTTCTCTACACCAAGCGCTTGCTTAGCCGTGGCTGCAAATTCATCCGAACCGGATTTCATCGCAAACTCGGCAATAGCGATGGGATAGGCTGATGACTGTTCTACAATATGCTCAAACATCGAAGCCCATACATAGCCGCCCGCTTTTTCATATTCGTCAATCAATTTTTTTAAGGCAGCCTCTCCGAAAGCGGCTAAATGGCTAACGAAATCATTAGCCGGATCATCTACTCTGGCTTCCGTCCAATCGATAAAGCCTGTAACATGAGCTTTTTCGTCGATTAAAATGTGACCCGCATGCAGATCGCCGTGAATGAACACCGTTTGCTTCGGCCAAAGGGAATCGTTGGCAAGCCATTTCTGCCAGCGATTCCAAAGCTCCTCACTCACGCCGTATTCTGATTTGACTTTATTCATCCTCTCTTGCATTGCGTGCCTTAATTGATCGGGAGTTTGAACGGCTAAACCGGCTTCTCTTGCTTCATCATGATTCACGCGATGCAAAGCCGCCATGGCACTCGCCAGCGTTTCATGAAAAGTATCAGGGACATTTTTTTCATCCAGTTCCCATACATATGCCTTCGCTTCCGGGTCAATCGTCCCTGCAGGCACACCCTTTAACAGCTTATACGCAATCAGCTCCTCTGAGAATATGATCCACTTCGGTGTTTGTATCGGAAGCTTTGTTCCTACTAAACCAAGAATATCCTTCTCTTTTTTAGCTGTCGGAACCACGTCTGTGCGTCTCGGAAAACGCAATACCCATTTCTCTCCCTCCATATCAGTTGCGAATACAACTTGAAAATCAAGCCCTGATTCATTTTTCTTCAGTGAATTCTCTTTTACGATTAAACCGTGTTGCTTCGCTTTTTCTATTACTTGTTCGTTTGTCAATGTCATATGGCCAACACTTCCTTCTCATGTTTTCTTACAAGCCCGCCTAAAACCATTACAACAAAAAAACACAGACAATCTGCCTGTGTTTAAGTAAACGGAAAAGAATACCATTAACAAAGCCCGTAAAGATCTTTGTCATCTTTATCGGTAGATGAAGGGTCTTATTATGAAGAGTGCCGGCTCTCCCTCTCCTAAAACCATGATGTCGAGGCAACAGAAAAAAAACGCAAGAATTCCGATGCCTTTCCTCCATGGTGAAGAATCGCAGCCTTCACATTTTATATCCATATTTTCTATTTTTAAAGACAACAAAAAAAGGCAGACTCGTCGTCTCCCCTCTTTTATCGAAGAATATCGTAAAATAAGGTTTCCTTAAAAATAGGCAGACCAATCCCGTTTACTCTGCACAGCAGGCAGAGTCTTGAACGTATTTAATTAACGGTTCAAAGTTTGGAATCGAAGTCTACAAAATGCCACAAGGAAACCCTCCGTTCATTAAAAGTTAATATCATCTTAACATAAGGGGGGAATTGTGACAATCCCAAAAATATGAAAATAAATAAAAAAATGGCATAACTAGAAACGTTAACACATGATAGCCATGCAGGATGTCCTCCATCAGCCATCAGCAAATTTAAAATAATACCCCTATGTTAAACGCGATCTCATTGCTCATTAACCCGAAATAAAAAAGGCTCGATTTCGGTTTCGAAATGAGCCTCCATTGCTTATCCTGCCGCTTTTTCAGAAAACTGGCTGTTGTAAAGATCGGCATAAAAACCATTTTTCTCTAAAAGTTCCAAATGTGTTCCTTGCTCGATCACTTTCCCTTGATCCATCACAAGAATGAGATCGGCATCTTTAATGGTAGAGAGACGATGCGCAATGACAAAGCTGGTCCGCCCTTCCATCAAACGGTTCATCGCTTGCTGAATAAAGACTTCGGTCCTTGTGTCTACACTCGACGTCGCTTCATCTAATATCATGATTGGCGGATCTTTGATAATAGCCCTGGCTATTGTCAGCAATTGCTTTTGTCCTTGCGAGATGTTCGATGCCTCTTCGTTTAAGACCGTCTCATAACCATCCGGCAGCGTACGAATGAAGTGATCCGCATGAGCCATGCGAGCAGCCGCAAAAATTTCTTCGTCTGTTGCACCGCTTTTCCCATAAGCCAAATTGGCTTTAATCGTCCCTTTAAAGAGCCATGTGTCTTGAAGTACCATTCCAAAGTTCTTACGAAGATCATTTCGGGACATATTTTGTATATCAAGACCATCAATCGTAATCTTTCCGCCATTCAGTTCATAAAATCGCATTAAAAGATTGATCATCGTCGTTTTTCCGGCACCCGTCGGCCCAACGATCGCGACTGTCTGTCCCGGCAAGACATTTATGTTCAAATCTTCCATTAACAAGTCTTCTCCATATCCGAAGTCCACATGTTCGAAAGTAACAGCACCTTGGGCTTTCGCTAAATCAGCTGTCGTGATTTCTTCCCTCTCTTCATCTTCATCGAGCAGTTCAAAGACACGCTCAGCCGCTGCAACTGTTGATTGAATAATATTTGCAATATTGGCTGTTTGTGTAATCGGCTGTGTGAACTGGCGTGTATAGGTGATAAATGCTTGAATATCACCGATTGAAATCGCGCGCTGCGTCACTAAAATCCCGCCGACCACACTGATTAAGACATAGCTCAAATTTCCGATGAAGAACATCATGGGCATGATAATACCAGAAATAAATTGAGCTTTGCGTCCCGCTTCATACAACTCTTCATTGACCATATCAAACTGTTCGCCAGCCCTTTTCTCATGTCCAAATGCTTTCACGACTTGATGACCCGTATACATTTCTTCAATATGTCCATTCAACCCACCAAGCGTCCGCTGTTGATCGGCAAAATATGTTTGGGATCTTTTCAAAATGGGCCGGATGGCAAACATGGAAATCGGTAAGCTGATAATTGAGATCAACGTCAAGATAGGGCTGATCGAAAGCATCATAATGATGATTCCTAAAATCGTCACAAATGAGGTAATAAATTGAGCCAAGCTTTGTTGCAGCGTACTGCCGATTGTATCAATGTCATTTGTCACGCGGCTGAGTGTTTCCCCGTTCGGACGTCCGTCAAAATATTTAAGCGGCAGCTTCTTCAGCTTTTCATTGACATCTTCCCGAAGGTCATACACTGTTTTTTGTGCAACACTAGACATGATGTATTGCTGCACGTAGCTAAACAGGCTGCTGACAACGTACAATCCGGTCAGCACAAGCAGAATCTGGCCAATTTTATCAAAATTAATAGCCGCTCCCGGTATTCCCTGAAGCTTCCCGTATGCTCCTTCAAATAATTCTGTAATCGCCGTTCCCATAATTTTTGGACCGGCAATCATAAAGACCGTACTCAAGATAGCAGCGAAGAATACGGCGATCAATTGATTCCGGCGCGGTTTCAAATAGGTCAAGAGCCGTCTTAGCGTTCCTTTAAAATCCTTCGCTTTCTGCCCCATCATCATCATGCTGCCGCCGCCCGGGCCATGTCCCATCATTCCGCCGCTTTGAGGTCTTTTTTGATTACTCATGCAATTTCCTCCTCTGAGAGCTGTGACAGGGCGATTTCACGGTATACGTCATTTGTTTTAAGCAGCTCTTCGTGTGTGCCTATTCCCGCTATATGTCCTTTGTCTAACACAATGATCCGGTCGGCATCGACAACCGTGCTGACACGCTGTGCAACAAGTAACACCGTCGCGTGCTTTGTTTCATCTTTCAGCGCTGCACGAAGTTTGGCATCTGTCTTAAAATCAAGTGCCGAAAAGCTGTCATCGAATACATAAAGATCCGGTTTTCGAATGAGGGCCCGCGCAATCGACAATCTTTGTTTTTGTCCTCCCGATACGTTCGAGCCGCCTTGTTCGATTTTTGTCTCATAGCCGTCTTTCATTTTGCCAATAAAATCTTCCGCTTGCGCAATACGAGCCGCATGTTCAATCTCATCCTGTGTTGCGTCTTGTTTCCCAAATCGGATATTGTCGGCAATCGTACCTGTAAAGAGTACTGCTTTTTGCGGCACGAAACCAATTTTCGAACGGATTTCCTCTTGTGATGCCTCGCGTACATCCACACCATTGACACGAATGGCTCCGGACGAAACTTCATAAAAGCGGGGAATCAAATTGACGAGCGTGGATTTCCCTGATCCTGTTCCACCGATGATGGCGGTCATTTCGCCTGGTTTTGCGGTAAAACTAATATCCGATAACGCAGGTTCTTCTGCTCCCGGGTAACTGAAAGTCACATGGTCAAACTCAAGCAGCCCTCGAATACGGTCCGCCTTTTCTGTTCCCTCATCCAAAAATGACGGTTCCATGTCAAGTACTTCGTTAATCCTTTTTGCCGATACGGCAGCACGCGGCACCATCACGAACATCATGGACGCCATCACAAGCGCGAACATGATTTGCATCACATATTGGATAAATGCCATCAAGTCTCCAATCTGCATGCCGCCATTATCAATTCGAATTCCTCCAAACCAGATGATACCGACAACGGTCAAATTCATCACGAGCATCATGACAGGCATCATGAATGCCATTACTTTATTGACCTTAATCGAAACATCCGTCAACTCTTTATTCGCTTGTTTAAGACGCGCTTTCTCTTCTGTTTCACGATTAAAGGCACGAATGACGCGAATCCCCGTCAGGTTTTCTCGCAATACAAGGTTCAGCCGATCTAACCGTTTTTGTATCGTTTGAAAAAGAGGTACCCCTTTACGCACAATAAGCAATATCGAACCAATCAACACAGGTATTGTGACGACAATAACAAGTGATAATTGGGCGTCCTTGGACACGGCCATAATAATTCCGCCAACCAACATGATCGGTGCGCTGACAACCATTCGAAGCATCATGATGACCACTTGCTGGACTTGTGTTATATCATTGGTCGTTCTAGTGATCAATGACGCAGTTCCCACCTCATCAAATTCTTGCAGCGAAAATTTTTCAACATGATGAAAGACTTTCTTGCGAATATCACGCCCAAGCCCCATTGCCGCCTTAGACGAATAATAGCTTGCGATAACCGAGGCGAAAGCGCCCAGTGCCGAAACCATCAGCATCATCCCGCCGATTTTCAAAATGTAAGCAGTATCTCCTGCCACGACTCCTTTGTCTACAATATCCGCCATTAATGTAGGCAAAAAAAGGTCCGACAGCGATTGAACAAAGATAAGACCGAAAACAGCTAAAATAATCCATTTATAAGCGGATAAATTTTTCAGTAATTTAATCACTTCGTATCCTCTCCTTGTTCTATTGCTTGCGCTTCTAAATATGTTGCAATTTGCTGATGTGATTCTAGCAACCCTTCATACTGACGATTAGTCAATGTTTCAACGGCAGATTGGAACACTTGATGAATACCGCCTTCTTGCAGGTGAATCGTTTTTAATAACGTTTCTCCTTCTTCGCTGAGCGACAACTGCATTTCCCGCCGGTTGCCTTCCACTTGCTGGCGATGAAGCCAGCCTGCTTTAACGAGTCCATCGACTGCTTGGCTCAGTGTACTTTTCGGCAGAAAGGTTATCTCCCCGAGGTTCTTTTGCGTCATTTCCTTATGAGGTGCAATCGCCACCAAAATTGAATATTGCGGAACGGACAAACCATTCTCTGTCGCCGTCTTTTGAATGAACCGCATCATATTTTTCTGCACATTCCAAAATGAACGCATCAGTTGTACTGAACGCATAAACTTTTGATTTTCCTTTTCCATTCAACTATCACCATATTTCTTTTTTGAACAGTTCCAAAATGAACAGTTCTTTTTGGATGAGTTCAAATTTACACCTTTTTATTAACATCGTCAAGTTATATACAAAAATATGCTCTTATTCTATTTCCACATTACTAGACAATACGAAGAACCATTAAGCTCCTGCTTAATGGTTCTTCGTTGTACTGCTTATTTCATTAAAAACAAGGGCAATCAAAACCCGTATCGGCCAAATTAAAAATTATTTCACCATAAACCAGTGCCTGATCCAAGGCAGGTACTAGTTTTCTCACTTCCTATCAAAAAACAAGTTATACACTCTTCCCTTGTTCGTTCCAGAATAGCTTAAGCTCATTGATTGCAGTATTCTCGTTGCACCGGCTGATGAGGTAATGTTTAAAAAATTTCTTAACTGAGCGTTTGTGATGGCAGATCCAATCAGGAGGCTGTAATCAGTTAAAGCATGAAGATGCCAGTCCTTGCTTACGTGTTGGCAATGAGGACAGATCCACTTGCCATGCCGTCTCAACAAAGGAAAATAACGGCAATTTTCGCAAATGACTCCTTTTATCAGTTCATTTTTTCCGATAGCGTATTGTTCTAGAATAGGAAAATCTGCTTCGACATGCTGCTTTTGCAGTTGTCGAAGCATTTTTTTGAGCTCTTTTTCAGAAAGGAGCGTCTCTTTAAGTGAATGTTCGATTTGATTGACTTTAGAAGGGAGCATTTCACGGCGAATAACTTTGCAACCGAGTTTTCGGTTATCGGATGAAGTACGGATAACAGCTTGCGCATTGCTGATGACGATTAAAGAATAGATGGGGATTTCTAGCAATTTATGTTTTGTGAACCAGTTTTTGAGCTGAGACTCTTGGCGTTGTATTTGGATAAGCGGGTCAGGAAAAGCCGTCTCCATTCCATCTTTCATGCGGATTAGCTGATGGAACACATGATCAAAAAAGAGCGTTCCGGCTATATTTTTCACTTCTATGATAAGGGCAAACTTTTTTGATAATAGTAATGTATCGATTTGAAAAAAGCGGGATTCGTCCTGTAACCGAAGATCGTGGAAAATGAAGTAGTTTTTCTCGTCTAGGAAACTTAAATAAAAATCAAGCGAGCTCTCACCTTTATAGCCTGCTTCTCTTTTGCTAAGTTCTTGTTGAATCAATGGGATTTTCGGATGATTTGAAGGAAGTCTGCGAAGAAGGGCTCGTAATTTAAGGATTGAAAGGGGGATTTTTCGGGGTTTTATGATCATTTCATCACTCCAATCTAGATTTCAGCTCTATTTTATTTCATTTCCGGGCTTTTATCGACGAAATTCTTCGTGATATCTACGAAAATAGCTGTTTTATTTTCGAAATTCATGATTTATCGATTCTTCGACAAAATTAGTGGATGTTCATCCATAAAAAACCGGCTCACACAACATGAGCCGGTTTCCATTAATACGTCAAGCTGCCTGCTACGACCAAGCCAACTGTAATACCCGCCGCAAAGAGGCTGAAGCCAACCGCTGTATTTCCTTCCTCTACTTTTTTCGCCAAACTCGTTTTCGGCGTTAAGATATATTCAATGATCCAATAAGCAACCACCTGTGTGGCAATCCCAATCAAGCCCCAAACAAATGCATCAAGCAAACTGACACTGCCGCCCCATACGGTATATAAAACAATGCCAAGGCCGATCATTTTTCCCCATAGTTTCAACGCAACGGCCATGTTACCTTCTTTAATGAGCTGACGTTCCGAAAACTTTGTCGTAAACGCAAAAGCCACCAAGCCTAACAAAATTAACACAAATCCTGTTCCTACATGCGCCAAAAAATTTAAAAAACTCTCTGAAGAAATAAAATCCATTATTGTTCCTCCTCTTTTTTCATGCCGATCGGCAAGAAATATGACTCATTGTCTGTAATCTGTCTTCCCGCCCGGATACCAATGGCACTCGCCCGGCCGTTCACATAAAAGCAGCCGTACATATAACAGACATCTTTTTTTCCTTGTTCTGTTTGAATGAACGTTTCAGGAAGCTCCATAAATTGCTGATAGACGGGCAAAGAATCTTTGTACGTTTTGTGGATATCCTCCGCTTTTTTCTCACCTGTCGCTTCATAGATTTCGACCGTATCCCCTTCGCGCCCGAAGGAAGGTTTTTTGACGTAAGCCATCCCCTGCTGTAAAAACACATCCTCATCGAGATATGTCGGCAAAAAATATGTATGAATCCAAGAGTGTTCTTCTTCGGTGTAAAAGGGATGATTTTCTTCATGAAGCCCCCAAATGAGTGCCATCACCGCTTTGGACTGCAGCAAAAAAGCAGACGGCGGGTTCAAAACGGCCAGCTCCTTCTCTCCGACAAGCTCCATCAGTAATTGGCCGACCTTTTCTTTCGTAATTGGATCTTCATCCTCAACGAGATGCTCAATTGGATACGTCTGGCGGTACAAGACATCAATTTTTTCACCCTCACGGTCGTACAGTCCGCGCTCGGCCACGATTTTTCCATTCTCCACGATTGGGTCGGATACGATACGCAGCTGATCGAGACTCATATACTGGCTGTTCCACCCATACAGCTTCTGTAAATAGAGTGTGGTCAGCCGGTCTTCGTCATGATCACCGTGTGAGGCAAAGACGACATTCGGTGTTTTTCTCTTTCCAAGCGAGAAAAACGCAGATTTGACCGCTTCTTGAATCGCCTCCCGCAGTCGGTTTTCACACCCTTCGTTCGGGTTATGAAGCCCTCGCGCTTCACACACCTCTCCATTCACGAAAAACGTTTCCTTAATGAAAGTCGGGGTGTCGGCATTGATTTCCAGCAGCTTCACCCTCGCCTCTGTTACGACCAAATCAAGGCGCGCAATGACGCTTTCAAACGGAATCGTATGAAGGCGGATAAAACGGAGAGATTCCGGCGGAAACCCGAGCTGAAGCAATGTCCCGTCATCAAGCTGGCGAAGCAGAGGTGCTGTTTTATATACAATATGGCCGATGCACTCCGTCGCGGTCCGTATACGGTTGATCGTTTCCGGCGTCTCCTTTTTCACATCCCACAAGGCGTACTCCATCCCATACAAATCGTGCCAGAACCCTTCGATTCGCTCATAAAACCGCTGTCTTTCCTGACGATGCCTGTTCATTTATCCACCGAACCCGCCTTTTGTTCCGCTTCCGATTCCTGATTTATATTGTTTGGAATAGGATTGATAAATGGAACTGCTTTTCAATGCTTTTTTATTGGAATAGAAGCTGCCGCCGTGATAATAGCTGCCATGGTAAGAAGAGTGACTGTCATCGCAATAATACGTTCCCGTTTCCTTATCCCAGTCCCAATCATCGCAATCATACCCGGTCGGTTCAGACGGACGGTTTTGGCCGCATGCCGCTAATGAAGTGACGAGTGCAGCGGTCAACACCCCCGTCATCATTTTCTTTGTTTTGTTCAATGTGGATCCCCTCTCCTTATGTTCAAATCGTATAGCCGGTCGGTGTTACATATAGGACATACGCTTTACGGTCTTCATCCATTTCCGCCGAATCCCGCTCCCATTCTTTTCCGTGATAATAAGTGTACACACTTCCGATCATGCATAACACATCAAGATGGTTCGTCACATATTCGGACGTAATGAGCGGATGGTCTTTTTGTGCGTTCAGTTCACGAATTTCAAGCTTGATTCCTTGCGACCGTTCTTCTTGCTCAGCCAAGCCGTCTTCGTACACTTCAAGGTAAATGATGAATAACTCATCCTCGATCGCGGACGAAAGCTGTTTATATGTCACGCCTTCTTTCACGAAAAACTCGCATTCCCTCCGCGCCAAAATTTGCTCCAGTTCGATGTCCGGATAATGATAGATCGGAACGAATTCTTCCGGCCCTTTTTGCAGACGATATTCCAAGACAGCTGATCGAAATTTCATGGCTCTCTCCCTTTTCTATATGTTCATTGAATATGTACGCTTCATTATACAAAAATGTTTCATATTTTTGTAAAAAATAGGTTGATTCTTTTTTGTAACTTCTGTTCTATCCGTTACTTTAGCAAAACGTTGGTTCCAATTAACCATAATAGTCTAGTCGCACATCGAGCGTACGACTTATTTTCTCTCTTGCAAGTAAGCCTCCAACTGCTCGATTGTCAAAGGATAGGTAAATGTATTACCGCTCCATTGCGTCAAAAACTCTTCTGGTCGCCTCCCGTGAGAGCGTGGACTTAAAGTCGCTTCTCTCTAAATATCGAAGCTTAATCATATCGCTCTCCCTCTCTTGCTCTATATTTTTATTTAGATGTAACTGTCATGGTTCTATATTGATGATTCAAAACGCGCTCTTCTGATGTTCAACGTTCCCTCTTCGATTATAGCTGATTTGACGACATAGAAAAACAGCAGACAGGCTTCTAACCTGTCTGCTGTTTTTCTATTGTTCCTTCTTTTTTCCTACCCTTCCCTCACGCTTGGCCGCTTCTTTCAATAAAAACTCGATGTGCCCATTGACGCTTCGAAATTCATCTTGTGCCCAACGTTCGATCACTTTATAAAGTTCCGGATCAATGCGCAGAGGAAAACTTTTTTTCTTTGCCATTTTTAATATAAGCTTCCTGTATTAATGACCGGCTGTGTGCCGCGGTCAGAAATGATGGACACCATGATGTTATTGACCATGTTCACTTTGCGCTCGTCATCAAGCTCGAGCGTCCCGTCTTGTTCGAGCTGCTCTACCGCCATCTGCGCCATCGTCACAGCGCCTTCTACGATTTTCTTGCGGGCAGACAAGATGGCTGATGCCTGCTGGCGCTGAAGCATGGCGCTCGCGATTTCAGTTGAATAGGCCAAGTGTGTCAGACGCGCTTCTATTACTTCTACACCCGCAACCTGCAAGCGGTCTTGAAGCTCCCGTGTCAATTCGTTCGCCACTTCATCTGCGTTTCCTCTTAACGTCAGCTCCACATCTTCGAATGTATCATACGGATATTTCGTCGCGACATGGCGAACGGCCGTCTCACTTTGAATTTCGACAAACTCCTCATAATGATCCACATCAAAAATAGCTTTCGCTGAATCAATCACTTTAAACACAATGACCGCCGCAATCTCGATCGGATTCCCTTCCACATCGTTCACTTTCAGCTTTTTGCTGTTAAAGTTGCGAACACGCAAGGAAACGGTTTTGCGAATCGTAAACGGCGTCGTTAAAAACATGCCGCTATCACGAATCGTACCTAAATACTGGCCAAAAAAGATCACCGCTTTCGCCTGGTTCGGCTGCACGATTGTGATGCCGCTCACCAGGATGACGAACGCAAGAATACATGGAATACTGATGATGAATTGCTGTTGTACGAAAAAAAATGCTCCTGCGGCTGCACACAGCAGCACAACAAGAATTCCAACAAAACCATTTACATACCCTGCTTTTCGTTCCTTCATGGCTTTCACCTCATTTTTATATCGTATTTATATTAAAATGATATCACTTTTGTTTAAATATGGAAACATTTTTCTATCACTTTCATTTATGTTTTTTAACACTCGAAACATTTTATTAGTATAATAAATATTTTTGTGAAGAAAATAAGAAATCTACTTCACATACTTCTATAATTAATTTTTTCCATCCATTTTAAATTTTTAAAAAATTACGAAATCATTATTGACAACTAATTAATTCGACAATATACTACATAAAGCAACAAGCTAATTTCAACACTTTTTCCGATAAAAGCGTTGCAGGAGGAAACAAATAATGGGTTCATTATTGAGAAAAAAATCGATTACAGATATGATTCAGCAAAGTAAGAAAAAGTCACTGAACCGCTCCCTCAGTGCAGTTGATTTAACTTTGCTTGGTATAGGAGCCATCATCGGAACAGGAATTTTCGTTCTGACCGGTGTTGTAGCAGCGGAAAGCGCAGGTCCTGCCCTCATCATCTCCTTTATCATGTCAGGTCTTGCTTGTGCATTTGCGGCCTTTTGCTACGCGGAATTCTCGTCAACCGTTCCACTTTCAGGAAGCGTATATACGTACACATACGCAACGCTTGGCGAAATTTTCGCTTTCTTGATCGGCTGGGATTTAATGCTCGAATATTTGCTTGCGACATCAGCGGTCGCAACCGGCTGGTCCGCTTATTTTCAATCATTGCTAAAAGGATTTGGCTTTGAGCTTCCGGCTGTCATTTCATCCGCACCAGGTACAGGACAAGGCGGCTTGATTAATTTACCGGCTGTTTTGATTATCCTGTTAATTACCGCTCTATTAAGTAAAGGGATTCGCGAAAGCTCCCGTGTCAATAACATTATGGTTTTGGTTAAATTAGCCGTTATCATCGCTTTTATCGCAGCGGGTATCGGCTATGTGAAGCCGGAAAACTGGCAGCCGTTTATGCCGTTTGGCTTTGAAGGGATTGTAACGGGAGCGGCAACAGTCTTTTTCGCTTACCTCGGTTTCGATGCTGTCGCTACAGCGGCGGAAGAGGTTAAACGCCCGCAGCGTGATGTTCCGATTGGAATTGTCGCTTCTCTTGCGATTTGTACAATTCTTTACATCGCCGTTTCATTGATTCTGACAGGGATGGTTCCTTACACGCAGTTAAACGTAGCGGACCCTGTATCTTTCGCTCTTACTTTCGTTGGCCAAGATCGTTTAGCAGGCTTCATTTCAGTTGGAGCGATTACGGGAATTACAACGGTATTATTGGTTATGCTTTATGCACAGGTTCGCATTTCATACGCAATGAGCCGTGACGGCTTGCTGCCTAAAGGATTATCAAAGGTTCACGAAAAGTTCCAGACTCCATTCCAAAACACATGGGTGACAGGCTTTATCGGGGCAGGAATCGCGGGGTTCGTCGACTTGACGACATTGGCACATTTAGTCAACATGGGAACATTGGCAGCCTTCACGCTCATCTCTATCGCTGTCATCATCATGAGAAAAACACACCCGAACTTGGAACGTGCGTTTAAAGTACCATTCGTTCCGGTATTGCCAGCCATCAGCGCTCTCTTCTGTCTATACTTAATGAGCAGCCTGCCGGCCATTACATGGATTTCATTCTTCATCTGGATTGGCATCGGAGTTCTCGTGTACTTCGGCTATGCGAGAAAGAACAGTAAATTAAATGAGGAAAAGGATTAACCTCGTAATCAGCAAGTTTCCTAAGGCTTAACAACCATTAGCAAAAACACTTCGATCTCATTCAATATGAAATCGAAGCGTTTTTCATTTTCCGCTCAAGTATTAAAATGACAGCTTGCTTACATTCCCTTTTGATTTCTCTTCCTTACTACCGCAATCACCAACAAAATGAGAGGAATGATCGTTTGCATTAAAAGTCCGTAAAAGGGGAAGGCAAAGACATCGTAATGACTGAGTTCCATGACGCTGGGAAACGACCAAAAGCTGAATTCTACCAAAAGAATCCCTAACGGCCATACAACGGGCCGGTAGTCGGAAAGATTCAGCCATTGGGCGGTACCTAAAGCAGCCGCATAATAAAACACAGAAATCTTGACAAATGCCCCTAATATCCAAACAGCCATGGTGATGGACTCCAAATGTTCGAAGAAGTCGGCGAGACTGATGTATCGGGCAGCGTTCATCAAGGGATAAACCTTAGAAGATGTCGCTTCCCCGAGTGTAAAAAGTACGGTGAAATTTACTAACATTAACGTCATCATCACGGCAAACACCGCGATCATTCCGTATTTCATTCCTTTTTTTATATCGGCTAAAAATGGAAGGAGAAAAATGATCAGAAAGAATTCCGTGAACCATCCACCCGGCACAATCGCCCCCTTGAAAGAAGGCATCATTCCTCCCTCGAACACGGGAAAAACATTTTTGACATCAAAATCAGGGCTCAATAAGATAATTAAAATGAGAAGCGGAAGGAGAAAAAGAGGTGAAAACAATTCAGCAACTCTCCCTAATACTTCTAAACCTCCGCGTACGGTAAAGGCACAAAGTAAGACCATCGATGCCATGATAAGGCTGATTGGGGTATTAACCAGAAAAGAGTCGACAATAAATTCTCCGTAAGTTCTAATGATTTGTCCTGTGATTGGGATATAAAAAAACAAATATAAAAAACCGAGAATTTTTCCTGCGAACCGGCCAATGATCTGTTCACTGAATTGGATCACCGTTTGGTTCGGATAAAGTTTATGCAGTCGATACGCTATATATACCGTGACATAGCCGATGAGGGACGCCCAAATGGGGGACAGCCATAAATCATTTCCAGCATAGTGGGCTGAAATGCCCGGCACTCCGAGAACAGCGGTAGCCACAATCGTCGGATACATCATGACGGCCATCTGGAGGGATGAAATTTTGCCTTTCTCCATCATCTTTCTCCTTTCCGTACTATTTTAAAAACGTCATGCCTGCTGCCACGGGTATTTACTTTTCCATGAACCGCCCAAATGGCCTGAACAAAGTTTCAACCCATGAAGAAGGTCCTCCCATATGCGGGAGATCGAACATCGACAGCACCCACCCGATGAAGAACAGTATAAAAAAAGCCATTTTGTCTTTTTTAGGGTGTTGTTTCATTCTCGGCCATTCATACAAAATGATGAGAGCGACGATTACAGTTGTGCCAAAGAAAGCCTCCCATCTCACTTTTCTTTCACCTCTTCCTCAAGCAATCCTCCCGGTTTATTTATATATCCCTGTCTGCGAATATGGGCTTCCACGTCGATTTTCACTTCTACCTCCGGGAACACCTCATCCCAGCGATTTTCGACTTGTTTCCACTGTTTTGGGTATTTCCGGTGGAATTCTTTAGCGAAACCCAAAATATCGGCTTTCAGCTCATGCTGTGCTTTTTGAATAGCGAGATCGATACGATTTTGGATATCTTTTCCATACGCTTTTTCTACCTTCTTTATTACTTCATTATTTGTGAGGTTCAAATTCGTTCTGTTTTGGACGACAGCTCCTTCTGTATTCACTTTCACGAGCATTTTCCATTTTTCACCTTGAATTCTCGGAATGAGTTTGATTTGAGCTGATACCGGATTTAAAGACACATCTCCTTTTGCATCTTGAGGGTTTACGGTAACTGTGTATTCTTCCATTTCATTTCTCAACCATAACACCCCTCTTGTTTCCTTTTCATTTATCTTTCCAACCATTCGATCTTTTTTAAAGACGGCTGTTCCGTCGATTTTAGGAAACTGAAATGGCTTTTCTTGACCTTGCTCCGCTGATAACACTTTAACATATGGAATTGCCGCTGCTTGAGCTTTACCTATTAGCATTTTATCTAGATCCTGCATCGTGACCTGCATTCCAATATGCAAATCGGATAGCTCCCGAATGACTTCGCCCGAATAGCGTTCCAGCTCTGGAGTCAATTCAAGAACATGCTTTGCTTTTCCCCTGCTGACATACATATAGGCTCTTTCCCTTGGCTGCGGATGGCGGAGCAGGAAATCCATTGGCTCTTGTATTCCTTTCTTCGCCAGTGTTTCACCAAATATAAACACTTTGCATTGTCCCCAAAAGATTTTGCGAGGGACTTCACCTTGAAGCTTTGAGAGTGCATCTGCAATATTCGCTCCTTTTTGAGATGCTACCAATGTAATACCTCCTTCACCGGCGCTTCCTCCCCCTCCACCTCCGCCCCCTTGACCGCCTCCGCTGCTTAATGCTTTAGGGATAAAGATTTGAAGGGAGAGCTCGATTTCCTTTTCGCCCTTTATATCGATAGCCGCTGCTGTGACAATGGCCAAATCATTAAGTTCGACTCGATCCCAGCAGCCGCTTACGAAAAGGATCGATCCACAGCAGAAGAGCAACAGAAGGATGCTTTTCATAAAGTGATGCCCCCTCCTTTCTCCAACATCTTTGTTCGCCCTCCCCGATTATTCGCTCCCCCGTTGTGGATTCGGTGCCTGTTCTGTAGACTCACGGAATAAGTTCGCCTCTCCTGTGAGACGGGGACGTGTATCCATCATCCACCAAGGAGACCTCCACAACACATCCTTCAGCTCTCGTCCTTTTATCGGTGCTAATGGCGTTAAATAAGGAATACCAAAAGAACGCAAGCTGCATAAGTGAATCGCTATAGCGATCATTCCCATCATGATCCCAAGCAGTCCTAAACTAGCAGCAAGCAGCATTATCGGAAAACGAAGCATCCGAATCGCAATGCCGGCAATGTAACGAGGAATCATGAAAGAAGCAATTCCCGTAATGGCTACGACAATGACCATCGGGGCTGAAACCAATCCCGCTTGGACTGCGGCTTGACCAATGACAAGCGCTCCCACAATGCTGACAGCGGCGCCTATTTGTTTCGGCAATCGAACTCCTGCCTCCCTTAATGCTTCAAACGAAACTTCCATAAGCAGCGCCTCTACTACGGCAGGAAAAGGGACCGCTTCCCTGGAAGCTGCCATACTCAACAGCAAAGCGGATGGCACCATTTCGTGATGGAACGTCAGAATCGCGACGTAAAGAGAAGGAAGCAAGAGAGAGATTCCAAGAAAAAGATAACGTAACCAACGGATAAACGTGCTAACCATAAATCGTTGATAATAATCCTCATGTGATTGAATCAACGAAAAGAAGGAGATGGGGGCAATTAAACTAAATGGAGTTCCTTCTACTAAAATGACCGCCCGCCCCTCCAGCATGTTGGCACAGGCTACATCCGGCCGTTCTGTTGACAGGATCTGCGGGAAAGGTGAATACGGGTTGTCCTCAATCATTTCCTCGATATATTCACTTTCCAAAATTCCATCGATCTCAATTCGCTTCAGCCGATTCGTTATCTCTTCAATCAGCGTTTTATCGGCAATTCCTTCAATATAAGCAAGTGCTACGGCTGTCCTCGTATAACTCCCGATTTTCATTGATTGTATTTTAAGAGCAGGGCTTTTAATAATGCGGCGCAATTGAGACGTACTCACCTCTAGAGACTCATTAAACCCCTCCCGCGGCCCCCTGATTCCTACCTCTGCTGTCGGTTCTTCGAGGGCCCGCTTTTCCCATTTGGCCATTCCTAAAGAAAATCCGTCGCTCTCCCCTTCATACAAAAGAATAGGATTTCCAGATGAGATCGACTCAACACAATCCGCTAATGTGTACACCCTTTTCACTTTGGAAACGGGCATTTTATTTTCAAGAAATTCATTTAATGGCTGCTGTTCGCTTGCCGTTTCCTTCATGAGTGGAGATAATACAAATTCATCTATCCCTTGAACGTCGGAAAGGCCCTCAATATAAATAATCACGGCTCTTGTTTTCCTAAAAATTAAAAATGAACGGAAAATGACATCTGCACAGTTATCATATAGTAAACGAAGCGTTTCGACATTTTGGTTGAAATCGTCATGAAGAGAATCCTGCGGCTTGGAATCGTGCCGGTCACTTTGTGAAGAGGGCTTCTTTTCTTTCGTTTCTCTTAACAATTTACGTACATTACGAATCAAGCCGCTCCCCTCCATATTGTTGAAAATGTTTCCTTTTTTCTATGTTTTTCTATTTCAGGTGCTTTATACGAAAAATAATCAAAAATTTCCCTTCCCTATATCCTTGTTCGGCTTTTACGCAGGATATAAGGTCATAAAAAAATAAGCAATCCTTCCTATGGAAGAACCGCTTATTTCTCTATCTTATATGAACCCATATTCATTTTTTAGGGTCATCACCGCTTTTTATACTGTTAGCGACCTTTATGCTTATATATCATGAGTAGATTCCTGATTCCTTATGTAAATTTATATATTATAAAATAGGAGACAATAGCCGCGAAATCGATTCTTTGAATTTGATTAATCGGGTACGATGGTCGTACATTTCTTTTGTCATCTCGATTGATTTTTTCATATCGTCCTCAAAAATGTCCTGCAGGCGTCCGGCCACTCTCGTATCGAAAATAAATGCATTCACTTCAAAATTCAGCTTGAAGCTGCGCACATCAAAGTTGGCTGTTCCGACAGACGCCACTTTTCCATCAACGACAATCGTTTTAGCATGGATAAAACCATTATCATATATATAGCATTTTACCCCTACATCCAGCAGTTCTCCTATATGAGCATATGTCGCCCAGTAGACAAACATGTGGTCAGGTTTATTCGGGATCATAATTCGAATATCCACTCCCGACATAGCTGCAATTTTCAACGCATTCATCACACTTTCATCCGGCACAAAGTAAGGGGTTTGAATATCAATACTTTCCTTTGCCGCATAAATCATGCGCAAAATGCCGTCGCGAATTTGCTGCCACTCCGAATCAGGACCGCTGGAAATGATTTGAATACCTGTATGTCCCTGAGATACCTTTTTGGGAAAATAGCGTTTATCCATTTCCAATTTTTCATCAGATGCATGGTTCCAATCGAGAAAAAAGCGAACCTGCAGCGCATCGACGGCGCTTCCTTTCACCATTAAGTGTGTATCCCGCCAATAACCGAACTTCTTTGACAATCCCAAATATTCATCTCCGATATTAAAGCCGCCGACAAAGCCGACTGTTCCGTCGATGACCACAATTTTACGATGATTTCGATAATTGACGCGAATATTTAAAAAAGGCAAGAGCTTGGATGGGAAGAAAGCAGCCACTTCTCCTCCAGCTTCGATTAACGGCTCAAAAAAACGTTTGCTGACCGTCGACGATCCCATATCATCGTATAATACTTTTACTTCAACGCCTTCTTTTGCTTTTTCCGTCAGTGCCTGAAGAATGCCCTGGCCGATATTGTCCTTTTTAAAGATAAAATAGACAAGATGAATATGGTCTTTTGCCTCACGGATTTGTTTTAAGAGAGTATCAAACTTCGCATGCCCGTCCGTAAAAATTTCCACTTCATTATCTTGCGTATACAACCCGTAGGCAGTTAAGACGTTCATATAAATCAACGATTGGTAATCTGCCATAGAAGGGTCATTGTAGCGCATCTCTTTTTGCTCGAGCAGCATTTTTTGCTTTTCCAGCTCCGCGCTCATTTTCTTCTTCCGTTTTCCCGTCAGCTTAAAAATTTTCCTCTTACTTAAATTTTGTCCAAAAATGATATAAAGAAAAAATCCAGCAATCGGAATGAAAAATAAAACAAGCAGCCAAGCCCATGTGGCGGCAACATGCCGTCTTTCCAGGAAGATGACAGTGACGGCAAAAAGAATGTTCAACACCGTGAAAAAAGATAGTAAATATACGATAATATCGATTGTTTTCATTGATTCATCCTCTATTTCTCTATTGAGATGTTTTCCCTTTCATTATCATTGTATCTCGGACAAGCGCACTACAACAACTTTATTGATTTTATTTGTTTATACCCTTCTGATTAGAAATGAAACGCCCCGGAGAATCTCCGAATACAGGAGAAAACTGGCATGACATGTCCCGGTGGTCTATATCCTTTATAAAGGGGTTGTTCAAAAGAGCAGATTTTTTCAGTTGGAGGGATTCATCATGTCATGGTTTGAAGCCTTTGTTTTAGGAATCATTCAGGGGTTAACCGAGTTTCTTCCCATCAGCAGCACGGGTCACCTTTATTTAGGAAGGCATACGTTCGGATTGGATGAAGCCGGATTGTTTTTGGACACGATGCTGCATATCGGAACATTGCTTGCCGTATTCGTTTTCTATAAAGACGAACTGCTTCATATGTTAAAAAAACCGTTTGGAAAAATGACCTTCCTCCTCATTGTCGGAACCATTCCTGCTGTTGTCATCGGACTGGCCTTTAAAGATTACTTTGAGGAAATCTCCAAAACAGGGGTGACAATTGGCTGGGAATTTCTTGTCACCGGCTTATTTTTATGGTTTTCCGACTCCATTCGAGATGGTCGCAAAAAGATGGAGGACATCAGTTATACCGATGCCTTCGTCATCGGAACATTTCAGGCAGCGGCTATTTTCCCGGCCATTTCCCGTTCCGGACTGACGATTGCAGCGGCATTGATGAGAAAGCTGGACAGGGGGACAGCCGCGTATTTTTCCTTTTTGCTTTCCACTCCTGCCATTTTCGGGGCGGTCGTTCTGCAGCTAGGGGACTTATTCGGTGGACAAACCGAGCAAATTTCGCTCGTTTCCTTATTCATCGGGACCCTTTCTTCCGCCATTTTCGGTTATATTGCCGTGAAATGGATGATTGATTTTTTGAAGAAACGGTCATTGAAAGTATTCGCTGTCTACGTATGGGCACTCGGGCTGCTCGTGCTTGCAGGTCAGTATACAGGAGTATTTTAGGGACCCCTGTTAATTTTAAGCATTTATGGTTTGTTCGTATAAAATGTCAATTGTCTAGTTGCGAAAGCCAAACCGTACGGCTGTTTCACTTCTTCCTGCAGAGTCAAAAAGCGACTCCTTCTCAGAAGCTCTAACATCCTGTCGGTTTAAACGGGCTTTCTCCACTTTTCTAAAAAAGCGGACACTCCTTTGTGCCCGCTTTTCTTTGCTAACGACGATGTTCCACGAGATCAATCGCACCTAACACGACATGTGCCAAGCCGAAACCGAAAATGGTATTGGAAATCATCGGATCTATACGACGATTTTGTGTCAGCGCATAACCTGCAGCGGTGACCGCTGTTCCTAAAACGGTTGGAATTAACCCTTCGCGAATATTGTTCAAGGTTGTTCCCTCCTCATCGTAATCAGCCCTATTGTATTCAATGAATGAATACTGCCGTTAGTCTTCCCTTCCTTGCTGTTCTAATTCAGCTTTTACCTTATTCCTCTAAGTTAGCTTCTTTTTCTTTATATGAATGTTTATATGTTTTCTTTTCCAATCCCGCCCTTCTTAATTGCGTTTTTACTTTGATTTTAATATCCGCTTTTGCAAATTGCTCTGACCACTCATCTTCAATCTTTTTATACTGTTGATGCTGCTGAATAAACATCTTCTCCCCAAACCCGAAGACGTCAGATTCCTGCTCTTGTGCTTTTTGAATCGTTTGGAACATTTCTTTTTCAATATGTTCATTGATTTTCTTCTCAAAGTTCTCGTAAGTGGAAATTTTACTCAAATCATCATCACAGGTGGATGAATTCAAAAAAGCTTCAAATCCCGTTTCCACTGCAATGACAGGTCGGTCTTCAGGATACGTGATTTTAACATCTGTTTCCGCTTGTGTCACTCGGATTCCTAAAACACCGGTTTCTGAGCAAGGGATCGAGTAATTCGTCCCCTGAATACGATTCATGATGACAGAGTAGTTTCGTACATCTTGAATCGAGAAGTGTCCGACCAACTTTCCCCCTCTGAAAATACCCGCTCCCGTAACAATTACCATCGTATCTGGTATCAATAACTGCATATTGGTCACGTCTTTCCCTTTTTCAGGGTCCCCTTTGATTTCAACTGTCTCTACAATGGCTTCTTTCCCATTCGACCTTACCGCTTCACTGAAATCTTGAAGTCGAACGCTCGGGTCACCCCCATACTCTCTTTGAAGAGTGTTCAGCTGGGTATTGAGTTTTAAACTGGAACTTTTTTGAAGAGCATAGTTAACAGACAGAATTTCTTTCGCGTCACTCTCTCTTGCTATGACAATATTAAAATCGTCGCGAATTTCACGCTCACGCACTAGAAAATCAAGAATTTCTTCCACTCCCTCTTCGGCCAGCTCTTCAGAAATGACGATGACCTGCATGTGAGAGAGAATAAGTTTCCTTGTAAAAAATGTATTAAATCTTTTGACGAGCTCGGAAATCTCCTCCCCTTCCATGCTGTAGACAACAGAAGGAGACGAAACGCCGGTTGGTTTTGGCCCTATTTCTACCGCATTTAAAAATTCCAACGAAATTTTATACTTCGCATCCTCTCCCTTATCAAGTGCCATACCGGCTACCACAGAAACTTCGTTTATCTCAACCATATCCGAGCATCCGCTTAAACAGAGCAGACTTGCCATACAGGCTGTGAGCAAGCTTTTCTTAAGAATTCCCACTAGTATCCCCCTTTTGCGGCGGAGCCGGCCGTCGTGCATGCGGCTGTTTCACCGGCTGCTTTGATTGTAAGAAACTCGGACGTGTTCTCATTAACCAGGCCGGAAGACGCAATATCGTATCCTTTTGAGCGCTTAAACGAAAATTAGTAATGTCTGTCATATAGTTGACCCCAAAAGAGCGGAGGCTGTTTAAATGGCAAACCATGATCATTAACCCGAGCATCGTACCGTACAAGCCTGTGGAAGCCGCTATAATCATGAAAGCGAAGCGCAGCAGCCGTGCCGCCATTGAAAACGAGTAAACCGGACTGACAAAGCCGGCAATGGCCGTTAACGAGACGACAATGACCATGATATTCGAAATAAGCCCCGCCTCTACCGCTGCCTGCCCGATGACGAGACCTCCCACAATGGAAACGGTCATACCAATGGCCCGCGGCATTCGAACGCCGGCCTCCCGCAAAATCTCAAATGTGATTTCCATGATGAAGGCTTCCACAATAGTGGGAAAAGGCACCCCCTCCCGCTGCGCGATAATGCTAATGAGCAGCGGGGTCGGGATTAATTCCTGATGATAAGTGATGACTCCGACATAAATGGACGGCAAAATAAGGGAGATCATGAACGATACATAACGAATGACCCGAATGAATGAAACCATCATAAACGGTTGGATATAATCTTCCGAAACACGGAAAAAATCGCTGAATACAACCGGGACCAATAGCACAAAAGGGGCCTCTTCCACAATTACAGCAATTTTCCCTTCCATAATGCCTGCTGCGATGGTATCCGGCCTTTCGGTATGATAAATGAGCGGAAAAGGAGTTATCGTTTGATCAGTGATGTATTCCTCCAACACCCCCGACAATGGAACATTGTTCATGTTCGCTTCCTGAATGCGATGGCGCAGTTCCTGAATGATACCGTCGTTCGCGATATTATTCAGGTAGCCAATATAGACTCCTGTAGGAGCATCTGCTCCAATTTCGAATCCTTCGAATCGTAAGGCCGAATTTTTAATCCTTCTGCGAATAAGACTGATGTTTGTTTGTGCCGATTCCGTAAAAGCATCTTTTGGACCGCGTATCGTCGTTTGAGAAGTCGGCTCTGAGATGGAACGGTATTGAATATTTTGGATTTTTAAGGCAATGGCTTCTACACGCTCTTCTAAATATAATAAACAGTAGCCCTTCAGCAATAGTTTAATCGCTTTTGACTGTTCCGTGACAATTTCCTTCGTCATCCCTGTAAAGATGGCATCCATGAAACGAGTGACACCTTGCTCCTCTAATATGTAATTGGCTGAGTGATTATGGACAGTGATCGGTTCGAGAATACTGGCCGAGATTAATGTCGAATTGGTCATCGAATCGAGATAGCATAACAAACCGGACATTCTTTCAATACTAACTCGATTAATCGAAAAATCTACGGTTCCGCCAAATACACTCTTTAGCTGCTTCTCGGTTTCATTCAAATCCACAGAAACAGAACTTTCCTTTATTTCGTCTGGAAGTGACTCTTCAGAATATGAAAACTTTGTCTGTTTCTTTTGTTTTTTCTTACGTATCCATTCATCCAGCTTCACTGCGCTTCCCTCCTAGCTTTTGCTTCGCCCATAAACCAATCCATAAGAAAATGGGAATTCCGTATTGAAGCGGCAGATGAATATAATACGGAACAAACTGCAGTCCTTCTTGTATATGTTCAGCATAGTTGTCAGCAATGATGATTATTAAAACAGAAAGGATTCCTCCGAATGGAAGGATAAAAAAGCGGTACGGGATAGAAGAAATGACTTCCATTCCTTTTAAGGCGGCAAGTGCAAATATCAGTACCTTAATAAAGATGCCAACCAGTATAACGAAGACGACAAGTGCATCCAACCGTTCCAGAAAGTTGGCAATCGAAATACTGCGGACAGCCGACAATAAAGGAAACGATGCTATCGATGAACGATCAACACCTAAAACAGCCAATTTGATAATGGTGAAAAACGACAAAACCATTCCCGACACGATAATAGATGCAGCACATATTTTAAAAAGCTGTTCCTTTTGCTGCACATATGTGGACAGACAGAGAAATGCGACCGTTTCGCCAAACGGAAATGTCATCAATTCAGGATAAATGGCAGTTACAATGGGTTGTGAGCCGTCTGCCAAGATTGGACGAATTTTATTGATGTCGATACTTCCATTCATCCAAAGGAACAACACAATCAAGAATAAAAAAGTAACAATATATGGCATAAATACAATGAGAGACCGCGCGGACACTTCCAATCCGTGATACAAGTAGTACATGACCGTAAGAATAAAAAGAATGCCGATGATTTCACCCGACGTTTGAGGGTAAATGGCGGTATTGACAAGTTCAATAAAATCCCTAAGTACCCGCGCTGCAATATAAATGAAATACACGACATACAGAAACGTAATGCATTTGCTTATTTTGGAGCCCAACAAAGAGCTAAGTCCGCTGTACAGACAGCTTTGCGACGACAAAGCCAGTATTTTAACGTAAACAAACATAAGAGCCACTCCAATGAGAGAAGCCAAAAATACCGCAATCCATGCATCTTGCTTCGCTTCATTCCCTACGCCAACTACAACAGCCGAACCGATTTCAAAGAAAAAAATAAGAAGGAATAATTGCGTATACGAAATGTATTCCGATTGACTGGCCTTCATTTTCTCCAGCTTCACCGCCCTTTCACGTTTTGTTTTCTTTCATTTTCCTATACCTGTAAATATCAAGAATGACGGTAATGGAAAAAGTAATAAATAAAAATCCGTATATAAAGGCCTTACCGGTGCTGTTACTCTGTATGAAAATACGGTACAAAACAGAAAGTGCACTTTCTTTATACAAAAGCATATCGATGCCGACTACGACAACGAGCAAACAACTACCGAGCAATGCAGAAAGTAACAAAATCATTTTCACTACACCTCATTCAAAAGGTTTCCTTCTTATTTTTTCCTAAATTGGCAATGCTTTATTCGAGAGGATGATCCAAAAGAACGAAAACCAACCCTTTTGGATCATCCTCATGAAAGGACCCAATGAGAATCCAGTGGAATCAATATGGACAGCGGCTTCCGGCGGCAAACAAGTCAAAACCACCCGTGATAACGGGTGGTTTGCTCTACGGCTGGAAGCCTTTGTTACTGACCAAACCCTAAAGGGCTACTGAATGGTTCGCCAGTTGTACTACTTCTACTGGCCAGACCTCAAAGGCCTCCTCCTTACTTTCGTTTCTTTTTCTTTACCTCTTCACCTGTAAATGGATCGATGTATTCCATCATACTTAATTGTTCTGCGACTATATCATCTTGTATTTGATTGCGTATATATTCTTCTATCACCTTCTTATTTCTCCCAACGGTATCCACATAATATCCTGTACACCAAAATTTTCGGTTTCCGTATCTATATTTTAAATTTGCGTGACGATCAAAGATCATTAAACTGCTTTTTCCTTTTAAATATCCTACAAATGAAGAGACACTGATCTTAGGCGGAATACTTACCAACATATGTACGTGGTCTTTACACGCTGTTGCTTCGATAATCTCCACACCTTTTCTTTCGCACAAGGTACGTAGTATTTCTCCAATGTCTTTTTTAATTTTCCCATAAATCACTTGTCTTCTATACTTCGGTGCAAATACGATATGATACTTACAATTCCAAGTTGTATGTGCTAAACTATTAGTGTCTTTTTTAGACATAAAAACTCCTCCGTATGCTGATATTTTGGTTGGCGAACCAAAAATATTTTAGCACCACAGGGGAGTTTTTTTAATACCATGCTGTAAGCTTTTTAGAACCCTAGGCCTAGCCTAGGGTTTTCTTTTCGATAACAAAAAAGCCCCTTTCGCCTTTGGCGAAAAGAGCTTTTAACGGCTTTTCACTAATAATTGAATTGCTTCTTCTACAACTTTGGATGTATCTTCTCCGGCTTCTTGTTTTTCAATCAAACATTGCTCCAAATTCAGCGCCACGATTTGAGCGATGGTACGATCCACCGCACTTCTTATCGCTGAAAGCTGAGTGACGACATCTTTACAGTTTTTGTCTTCTTCCATCATACGCAGAACTCCCCGTACCTGGCCTTCAACACGCTTTAAACGGTTTTTCGTTTGGTCCGTATAGTTCATCTCTGTTCATCCTTTCTATATTATTTGATTCCACTTTAACTGGGCAGTTCCCCCATTCGTTAAAACTTTAAATCGATGCTTTCATATATCGGTTCTGATCATGCGCACACCAATACCCCTTCACATCATAACCATGCTTTCTTAACTGCCGAATGCTTAAATTTCGCAAAGTGCGATCGGATACGACCACCACGACTTCTTTTTTCGGAATGTCATTATGCTGCCTGGCCAAGTATGGAAGCGGAATGTGAATAGCTGAATCCATCGGCAAATGCTTCGCCTCATGAAAATCACGCACATCAACCAAAACAGCTTCACAGCCTTCATGAAATTCGGAAATTCGCTTTGTTCCTCTTACCGGAACATACCGTCTATATAAAAGCGGCAACATTGCTAACAATACGACAGCTATTACCATACTCATGTTTCGTTTCCCCCATCAACAAGACCCTATCCTGGAAAGATAGGGTGTATTATGTCTCATTATACCAACTTGGGTATTTAAAAATCAAAATTTTTGTTCTCTTTTATTCTGCATGAATGAGAAATAAACCGCTTTTATCTGTAAGCGCCCATGCCGCCTGATACATTCGTGACTTGATAGCCGCTTTTCTTTAATAAACTGCAGGCGCGGGAGCTTCTCATTCCGCTTTGGCAAATGACCACGATTTCTCTATTTTTCGGTATCTTGTCCAACTTAGCGGGAAGCTGGTTCAACGGGATGTTAACAAACCCGGGAATCGAGCGCATCTTGAATTCGCTCGGTGTCCGAACATCCAAAAAGTATTTATCTTTCTTCTGCTTTAAATACTCGTTTTTCAATGTATGTGTCGAAATGGACGGTGTACGAAACTTTTTTAACCAGCCAAACATCATGCTCACCTCTATTTAATTACTTATACCTGTATAGGTATAATAAAATAAAAAAAGATGTTCGTCAAGCTCTTCAACTATTCGGTTTCCCCTCCTTTTGGATCAATAGAACTACTATTCAACCTCAGCGAATTTATAATTAAGAAGGAGAAAAACCGTATTTTCGCTACACTATTCTTTTCCTTCTGTTTATGGCTTAACGGCCAACCGTGTATAAACACGATGGTCTTGCTCCTCCTTGGATTAATATCTTCTACATATATATTTACATCTGGTTCTACTGCAACAAAGTATCCCATGCCCATTCCTCCATTTGGTTTCCACAATAAGATATCCATATTGGCAAACATAAATGAATACTTATCCACGTGGCAGGCCAGAGAAAAGAAAAAATGAGAAACACCTATCATAATAGAAATGAAAAAGATTAAAATCCTGGCTGTTAGTGAACTACAGTGTTCGATAGTTGAATAGGAACACCATTTCTGCAATTTGCAAATGATTAACTACTCGTACTTCTTTATCCACCTTTGAAGTGGGAATGCCAATAAATGAGGGAGAATTCTTACAGGAAAAAGATATATCCAATAGCTTCCTCTTACTTTTAAGAAATTTATTTTTTTAAGAAAAGAATCGCTTATTACAGTTATTAATATAGGGAGAATTCCTAACCATTTTTTCTTTTGCTCCAATAAATAAGTTGTGAAGACAGTTTCGACAACAAGGTAGAGTTTTACAAAAGCGTAGTGATAATACCATGGTTGTGTCGTAAACAATATAGGTTGATACCTGAACCTTTTTAACACAGAAAGTAAAAATAACAAATTCATGTAAATTACGTGAAACGCATTATGGAAAGTCATTTTTAAAATAACTTTGTTCCCATTCATAATCCCCTTATACCAAGCATCACTTATAAAAAAATAGGTAAATATTAGAATTGAAGTATAAGCTGTACGCCACCAATTGTTTTTATAAATTTTTAATTTTAAAAAACAACTTTCAATTAATGTAAAATACATAGTAAATAATAACTTTATTTTCCATCCAAACTTAAAAGTTGAAATAAATATTGCAGCTGAGGGAACAAATAATGCTTGAGACAAAACAGACCCAAATGAGTTATTTTGTTCTTTGTTTTTTAAAATATTCGTTTTATATTTATAAGCTTTCAATATATACAGTGGATATTCCAAATGAAAAGCTAATCCAACAATAGATAAAAATGTGAGGAAAACCGTTTTTCTGTTTTTCTTTTTATAAAAAACATAAAACAAAAGAAGGGTATGAACAATAATTAGTCCTATATAATAAAATTTGTTGTTGTGATCTTTCTTCTTAATCACCATTTTTTCCCCTTTGTTTGATTTCAAGTATCTTTCTTATAAAAATATGCCCTATGTATGCAATAACTATAATTTTAAAACGAATTAAAATGGCGAGTACGAAAGAAACATTCGCTAAATTCACGCCGCTGTCAAAACTCATAAACGATGTAACTCATTAATCATAGCTCTATGGCCTGGCACATTAAGCTGTAAGATCTCCTTTGGATTTAGATTTGTTAGATGTGCCTTTTCTTCTGCAGCCTTCTGTAAATCCTTGTAGATCGGCTTGGCTTCTTCTAGGCTAAGTGCTTCCTTTAAGTATCGCAGCATTTCGTGTAGTTGCTGCATGATGGGAAACACATCAAACATTTCTTTAGCTGACTCTGGATGTTCCTTCCAATCATTTCCATTTAAATATACTTTTCCTCAAGGTGTATTCCTCAGTTGGAGGACCTCATGTAGAAGACGATTGAAGCTTATTGTTCTTCAACGTCCATCCAAATTATAAGAAAAAGAAACCCGCTCCTTAAATGGAACGGGTTTCTCTTTCTTATAATCTATCAGATTTTGAGGCGGTTCATTCGACATACACTTCGAGTGGTGACAGGCACCGCATTAACTACAAACCGCTTCTTTTTGGCTTAGACCGAGCGTCTCCGCTGTTGAAGTATGAATTTCTTGAAAAAGCTCTGGGTTTTCCACTAGTGACACGCCATAAGAAGGAATCATTTCTTTTATTTTCGGTTCCCACTCTTTCATCTGTTGCGGGAAGCATTTCTCTAATACTTCAAGCATAACGTGAACGGCAGTAGAAGCACCCGGAGAAGCGCCGAGCAATGCAGCGATCGAGCCATCAGCGGCACTCACCACTTCTGTACCAAATTGAAGCGTTCCTTTACCGCCGGCTTCCGTATCTTTGATCACTTGCACACGTTGGCCCGCTATCACTATGCTCCAATCCTCGCTTTTGGCGTTCGGAATAAACTCGCGTAATTCTTCCATGCGCTGTTCATTCGATAACATCACTTGCTGAATCAAGTATTTTGTCAATGCCATCTCTTTTACGCCTGCGGCCAACATCGTGAAGACATTATTCGGTTTGACGGAACCAATCAAATCCAAATTTGAACCCGTTTTTAAGAACTTTGGCGAGAAGCCGGCAAACGGTCCAAACAGTAACGACTTTTGGTTATCGATATATCGTGTATCAAGATGCGGAACAGACATGGGAGGAGCACCAACTTTAGCTTTACCGTATACTTTTGCATGATGCTTCTCTACCACTTCCGGATTGTTGCAGACCATAAATAGTCCGCTTACCGGGAATCCTCCGATATGTTTTGACTCAGGAATACCTGTTTTTTGCAGCAAAGGCAGACTTCCGCCTCCACAGCCGATAAAGACGAATTTTGCCGTATGGTATTCGGTTTTACCGCTATCGATATCATGCACTTTCACTTCCCATAAGCCGTCGCTCGTACGTTTAATATCCTTGACACTATGTTTGTAGCTGATTTCCACGTTTTTACTCTTTAAGTGGTCAAACAACATGCGTGTTAAAGCGCCAAAGTTGACATCCGTCCCAGAGTCGATTTTGGTTGCCGCCATCGGTTCATTCGATGTACGGCCTTCCATGATAAGCGGAATCCATTCCTTCAGTTTTTCAGGATCATCAGAAAATTCCATGCCTTGAAACAGAGGATTGTTTGACAGCGCTTCAAAACGCTTTTTCAAAAACGTTACATTTTCTTCCCCTTGTACTAAACTCATATGAGGTATTGGCATGATAAAGTCCTGCGGATTACGAATCAGATTGCTGTTAACAAGATAAGACCAAAACTGTCTTGAAAGCTGAAACTGTTCATTAATTTTTATCGCTTTGCCAATATCTATCGATCCGTCCGATTTTTCACTTGTGTAGTTAAGCTCGCACAGTGCCGCATGCCCCGTTCCTGCATTATTCCATTCGTTAGAGCTTTCCTCTCCTGCATTTGCGAGTTTCTCAAACACTTTGATTTCCCATTCCGGTGCTAACTCTTTCAGTAATGATCCCAAAGTCGCGCTCATGACTCCGGCACCAATTAAGATAACGTCTGTTTTAGTTTCTTGGTTGCTCATTTTTACCATCCTCATCCCCTATATTTGCAAAAAAGTGTCGACGCTCCTGCTTAGATGTCAAAAAAACAAAGCCCACCTAGGAACACACCTTTTCTGTCTAGTTATAACTCTATTATAATCTATTATAATTAGTTATAGATTAAAATTTCTACTATTATCTGATAATTATAAACTATTTAAAGCTTATAAAGAAGACAGAAGACCTTCGTCTTCTGCCTTTCCCCTCTTATTTTGCTCCAAACACTGACGAATACAGCTTATACCCGCTACCCAAGTTTTTCACCTTTAAAGCCGAAAAAATCTTCTTTAATCTCTCTTCGCTTATAGGACCGACGATGCGGTGCCTAATCACACCTTCTTTATCGACGACATAACTCGTTGGAATCGTATCCGCTTTGTATATAGCATCTGCTTTTCCCATTTCATCATACACAACAGGAAATGTGAGCCCGTTGTTCTCTACAAAGCGGCGGACCGTCCCTATATCTTTGTCAACATGGGTTAGGTTCACAGAGAGTACGACGATATCCTCCTCTTTATGCTCTTCATAAAATTTCTGAATGTGGGGCATTTCTGCCCGGCACGGCGGACACCAGCTTGCCCAAAAATTAATGAATACATGTTTTCCTTTAAAACTCGACAAGGATACTTCTTCCCCTTCACTCGTTTTCAACTGAAAATCGGGTGCTCTCTGCCCGGGTTCAATGCCGGTCTCCGCTTGTGCTGCCGATATGGATGATTCTCTTTTGGATATATTTCCATATTGATCAACGAAAAATAGGGTAACCGATAAGACAAGAAGCCATAAAATGATTTTTTCTTTCATATCTTCTCCTTTTTGAGCGACACATTGTGAAATAATATTGAAAGCAGCGGAAAGAGGATCGCAAGCCATATATCTGCCAGCGGCGCTTCACCAGGTAAATGAAACAGCAGCCCGAAAATCAGGAAGGCCGCTCCCGCTTTTTGCGGCAGCCGGCTTTTTCCGTTCGCTTCCCACAGCCAGACCAGTATAAGAAGTGTCACAGCCGCAAATGAAATAAGAGTCAAAATCCCTTCTCCCCGTACGAAGCCATTTAATAATAAAAAAAGACCGTAGGCTGCTGTCCCAAACACCATGAGAGCTTCACTTAATGAACGCCATAATTGTTGCTTGTTCGATTCCCGAATGACATAACCGATACTCACAAGCGCTCCAAGAATAAAACCCTTTATGCCTCCTGAAAAGTACACAATAGATAAAACATGTGCTCTTATGGTTTGAAAATCAAATAGAATGACACTGAGTTTCCAGACGATTCCCCACACAAACAAAGCATTCATGATGACCTCAACGCTTTCCGGGTTTATGTGATGCTGCTTTGCATACCATTTCATCATGACCCATCCGCTTAACAAGGCAGCCAGCGCCAATACCCACTGCAGCGGAATCGTCAAATTTCCAAATTGTAAAAACTGCAATCGCCCCCCCCTTTACTCTACTGATAGCCTAAAAAGATTGCTTTTTAAGCTATCCTCATGCTTACATCTCACGTACCCAGTAGTTGATTTTCTCCGTCAGTTCTTCAGCAGTATCCGCTGACACCTTCTGTTCAAGCGAGAACTGGATGCGCTGCTTGAACGATTGAATGTCTTCTTCGTAGCTCATCATGACAGACCACTCAAGCTGCGGCACAGCAATGAGCGTTTGCTGCTGCTTTTTATCTTCATATACATACACATTTTCGATCAATAACTCTTCATGACGTATATTGGCTTTTCTAATTTTCATGATTTGTTCCACCCTTCATCGGCTTCAATGATTTACGATTACCATAATAGCGTGAAACATTCAAAATCGCTATATGTTTTCTCCTATCCTGCACAAGTCATAAAAGACTCGTATTTTTCTAACTATACGTTTATAATAGAATGAAAATGACCAGTCAGTCATTTTTTGTGTTGTATTGCATTCGAATTTCACTCATTGGTCAAAGAAAATATCTCATTTGGAGGGATTTACCATTATGGAGACCAATTCCAACAAAGAAAATAAAGTGAAAAAAATTAAATTTGTAGAGGAACTAAAACAAAGAGGAGTCAAAATTGAACTGACAAAGCCGCGTGCCGCTTTGTCCCACCTCCTTTTGTCCGTTGTCCCTGTGAATAATTTTGAGAAAAACTTCATAAAGTGACATTTTTGTGTAAAATGGAGAGTAACAAGTTTTTCATGAGGACGTGACAACGAATGAGCAACAAACAAACACGAATTATTGAAACGGCAATGAAACTCTTCTCACAAAAAGGGTATCATTCCACTTCCATACAAGAAATTGCCGAAAACAGCGGGATTGCGAAAGGATCCATTTACAATTATTTTTCATCCAAAGAAGATTTATTCATGTCGATTTTCAAGCATTATCATGAACGGCTGTTCAATAAAGTATCTGAAATCGAACAGAATGAGACATTATCGGATCGTGATATGTTTGCGGAACAGCTTTACATTCAATTTCAACAGTTTTTATCGCAAAAAGATTTCATTCATATGCAAATGCGCCAACAAATCATTCAAGTAAACGATGAAATTCGCAACTATATGTTTAAAGCCCGGGCCGAAATGCTCAACTGGTATTGTCAGCGAATCCGCCAACTATATGGCCCTAAAACGGAGAAATCCATCTTTGATTTGGCTACGATTTTATCAGGCATGGTAAGAGAATACATGTTTTATATGATCGTGGAAGATAAACCGATCGATTTAAAACGGCTCGCTCACTATATCATCGCCCGTTTAGAAGATATTGTAGAAGGATTGAAAGACAATCAGGAACCCTTGCTGGACAGCACGATAATGGATAATTATATTCATATACACGACCATCAGAAAAAGCAAGCTTCCACGCACTTACTACATATTTTGGAGCAAATTGAAACCCTGTCTCAGGAAGCAGAACTCGATTCCGATAAGAAAGAAAAAGCCTGTTCTTCCATTAACGCATTAAAAGAGGAAATAAAGGAAAATGCGGAAAACTCCAAGCTCGTCGTCGTGGAAAGTCTCCTATTCTTTTTACGGCACTTGGACATACCTGAAGCGGATAAGTATTTGGATGAATGTTCCAAAATAGCAAAAACACATTTCAACAAATGACTGAGTGGTTAGGTAAGATTCTTGAGCCGATGCCATCATCGCTTGTTAATAGAAGGGCTCCAGGATCATCATGTTCCTGGAGCCCTTCTAAATTATTATAAAGGAAACCTAGTCCTACTGCCCGTTAATGCAGGATAAACCCTTTCTTAATGAAAAATATCAAACCAAATTTTGATGGATGTCCCCATAATGAGCATGGCCAAAACCATTTGCAGCGATTTCGTGTCCGTTTTTTTGCCAATGGCCGCACCAAGCGGCGATGCTATCATGCTCGCCAGTACGATACATAGGGCAGGTGCCCATAATACTTGATTTGTTGCCATTTTCCCGATAGTCGTACCGATTGATGATAAAAGCGTAACCGCCAGGGAAGTCGCGATGGTGACCCTAGTTGGAATTCGCAGTACAATCAACATAATCGGCACCAGCAAAAAGGCTCCTCCCGCCCCTACTATACCGGCACTGACTCCTACTAAAAAGGCCAAAGCCGACGTTTTAAAAACAGGAAACCAAATATCCTCCAATGGAATGTCCTCTTTTCCCTTTTTCGGCAAAAAAAGGAGGATCGTGGCCGCAGTGGCCAAAAAGGCATAAATAACATTAATGGTCCATTCTGTGAAAACGGTCGAGATTGAGCTGCCAATCAGCCCGCCTATGAGTACACTCGAACCCATATAAACGATAAGCGGTTTATGTAGAAAGCCGGCGCCCCGGTATGCGAGCATTCCCGCACTTGAAGCAGCCAACGCTTGAATGGCCCCAATTCCCGCCACATCATGTGCTTCAAATCCTGTAAACCCTAACGCTGGCGGCACAAATAAAAGGAGCGGATACAAAACGATCGATCCGCCGATTCCAAGCATTCCTGATAAAAAAGAACTCATAAATCCAAGTACAAACACTGTCAGAAGAAAAGATAGTGTCATGCTGTCACTTCTTTCTATTTTTAACTCCACGTAAATCCTGCAGCATGAGTCAAAATCACTCGTGCTGTAGGATTTACGCATAAGCAGCTGCCAATTTCCCTACGGGCCCTTGCCAGCCGCTCATATAAGAACCTTTGTAAGCTAACTCAAGATGAAAACACAAGAAAATCACTAAAGATAAATGTTATTTAGATGGCTAACTTTGCCTTATTTTCTCTACTATCATATCTTATATACCTAAATACGCCTACCCGTTTTACATATCTTTTACAAAGGAACTTGTACAATACATTTTAATAAAAAAAGCCGCCACCGTCCTTTTCATTAAAAGGACGAGGTGACGGCTTTAGGAATCTGTTGTTCGATAAATTGTCCGCATCGCTTTGCAATCAACTCTTTGTCATAATCCATGGATGCAACATGGTATGAATTGAATAAGGATACCATCTCTTTTTTGGCCGAACCGATATGCTCGAGGAGATAATCTGAATTCTCAGCCGGAACAACATGATCTTCGATCGATTTAAAGCATAAAACAGGGACCGTAATCGATGGCAGCAATGTAGGCGTGAACTTCATCAGTGCCTGTAATTGATGGATGGCTGTTAACGGAGCCTTGTCATACGTAATTTCATGGATACCCTTCTCTTTAATATCAGGAGCGGGTTCATCCACAAATCGCGGTTCTGTTTTATCCTCTAAATAGTTAAACCCGGGAACGCTTAAAGCGGTGTTAATCAACATGATGCCTTTAATATCCGGATATTTATGGGCGAGCTTTAATGTCAGCGTCCCTCCCATGGACTGGCCGACAACGAAAATCTCCGTGCAGCGCAGCTTCAACCATTCATATCCTTCTTCGAGGCTGTCAAACCATTCTTCATGATGGCAATTTTCTAAGTCTTCCTCATGTGTGCCATGCCCTTTCAATCTCGGGGCGAAAACAGTGTAACCGAACTCCGCCAATGCTTCACCTAAAAACTGCATACTTTGCGGCGTGCCCATAAAACCGTGGGAAATTAATACCCCTATTTCGTTTCCTTCCCAATAAAAAGGCTCGGCTCCAGGAATCACTGTGTATTTTTTCATTCTTCCATCTCCTCTGTCATCTCTTATCTTTATTATTCCTATAAATATACTATGAATTAAAATAAAAAGAAAGGTTAATTTTCTCATTTCTTAACAAATTTTGTTTATCCTACGAAAAACGGACGATTCATGAACACTCGCAAGAGCTTCCATGAATTGTCCGTTTTCAGTTTAAGATAGAATATCAAGCCAGATTTTAATAGAAGTGGCCACAATGAGGCCCGCCAATAAAAGCTGAAGCACTTTCGTGTTTACTTTTTTCCCGATATTTGCTCCCAACGGAGAAGCGATCATACTTGCGATGATCATGACGGCCGCCGGTAAATAGTCGACTTGGCCCGTCGTTATTTTACCGATGGTGGCACCGATGGAAGAAATGAATGTAATCGCGAGTGAAGTTGCAATCGTCATGCGTGTCGGAATCTTTAAGACGACAAGCATGATCGGCACTAAAATAAACGCACCCGCTGCCCCGACAACCCCTGCGCTAATACCGACGAAAAAAGCCGATAATGCCGCAACCCATTTATTGAACTTCACATGATCAAGCGGAATGTCATCCAAATTTTTCTTTCGTATGAACATCATCAACGCTGCCATCGTCGCTAGAACAGCATAGACGATATTGATCGCTTCTTCACTTAACAGTTTGGAGCCATAGCCGCCGATAAAGCTTCCGACTAAAATACTGGCTCCCATATAGACGATGAGTGTTTTATTTAAGTAACCGCCTTTTCGATAAGCCCACACACCCGCAATCGTTGCAAAAAATACCTGAACGGCGGAAATTCCGGATACTTCATGGGCGCTAAAAGCGGCAAACCCTAACATTGGCGGAAGATAAAGCAGCATCGGATACTTGATAATAGAGCCCCCGATTCCCACCATTCCCGAAATAAAAGAACCAATAAATCCAATAAGAAAAATAGTAATGGTAAACCCAAGATCCATACTGTCACCTCATTCATTTCATTTACATCAACTTTTTTTGATGAAAAATTTTTAGCTTTTTATAAAAGGTTGTTTTCGCAAACTTTGTGGCTATTTAACAAGTAGTGGGGAGTGGTTGATTTCCGCTCCAATCAACCTTAAACGCTTATCTTTTAAGAAACCTATCTAAAAACAACAATCTTTTAGAAAAGAGCCTTATAAAAAAACATGTGTCTCTGTCAAAAGTTTCTCGTGTCATAACAAGAACATAGCATAAATAATACATTTTTTACGGAAAGGATCCGTCACTGAATCCCATGCTTTTAACGAATTTCATGCCAGATCCTTTCGGAAGAATGACTGAAAGGGATGCTCTTCATCCCTTTCAGTCATTCTTCTATTCAAGCTTTTTTGATCCAGAATTTGTATACGCCGTCTTCTTCTGTATCTTTTACTAATTCATGGCCTGTTGAACTCGCCCATGCAGTTAAGTCATTTTTAGAGCCTTTATCTGTTGCATGAATTTCTAGAATTTCACCGCTGTTAATTTCATCGATCGCTTTTTTTGTACGAACGATCGGCATTGGGCAAGCTAATCCTTTTGCATCTAATACTTTTGTTGATTCCATGTTTACATTCCTCCGTTAATTTATGTTTATTTTTATATTAGTTCTTGGCAACGCGCTTTTCTTAGCCATGTACGGCACAGCGGTTTGGTCCGATTTCCATTTCGCGCTGTTCGTCTTCTGATGGAGTGATTTTCCCCATGTTCGTTTGGCGAATTTCTTGATAGCTGTTTGGCTGCGGCGGCAGGTTTTCTGTCACCGTTTTGCGGAACTCGTTTTCATCCTCGATGTTCAAGCCTGGATTTTTCGCGAATAAGTCCCCAAGTTTTGCGGCTACTTCCCCGTTATCGCCAAGCTCGGAGATGAAGCCAAAGTGAGCCGGCAGGACGATTAACTCATTTGATAATTCTTTATAACGATTGTACAGGGTATTGCGAAGGTCACTTACCCAGTCTTCCGCTTTTCCGGCCAAATCCGGACGTCCAATCGATTCGATGAACAAAATATCGCCTGTAATTAAATATTGATCATCAATGATTAAAGACGTGCTTCCAATCGTATGACCTGGAGAATATAACGGCTGAATCGCAATGTTCGTTGTACCGACTTTAATATCCTGACCTTCTTCCAGCTTGTGATAGTCGAAAGTCACTTCGCCCGCATCTTTTTCAGGTAAGAAATAGTTTGCGCCTGATTTTTCAGCGAGCTTGCGGCCGCCTGAAATATGATCCGCATGTAAATGTGTATCGATCGTCGCGATGATTTTCGCATTGCGTTCTTTCGCAAAATTTTCGAATACTTCTGTCGTTCTTACCGTATCAATGACTGCCGCTTCTCCGTTTGATTCAACATAGTAAGATAAGCAGCCTTTTCCGATGCGAACGAACTGATACACTTCTCCGCCGTCTTTTAAGTCGCCTAGTTTGACCGGTTCCAAATGCTCACTCCACGCCCTCATCCCGCCTTGAAGATAAGAAATATTTTGAATGCCTTGTTCGATCAACATTTCAGCTACCATGATCGATGAACCTTCTTTTGCACAAATGACGACGATTTCTTTGTCCTTTGGAAGCTGGTCCAAAATAGTTTCGACTCCGTCCAATAAATCGAAGTAAGGAACATTGATAATCTCAACACCTTCTCCTTCTACTTTCCAGTCATCAAAATCGCCCTTATTACGGACATCTAAAATGAAAAACTTTTCTTTGCTGATTACTTTTTTCGTCAATTCACTCGCTGTAAGTGCTCGAAGTGTCATGCTTATTCCCCCCTGTTTCTCCTTCAAATTATTCGGTTTGACCTGTCCAGTCACGCATGCCAGGTACGACATTGATTAATTTTTTGAAGCCTTGTCTTTTCATCGTTTGAGCGGCCATTTCACTTCGGCGCCCTGAATGGCAAATGACATAAATTTCATCTTCTTTATTTAGTTCACCCGCACGTTTTTCCACTTCGCCAAGCGGGATATGAACAACACCCGGAATGTGGCCTGCTTCATACTCATCCAATTCACGAACATCCAAAATATGGATCGGTTCATTACTCTCTACTTTTGTCTTAAGTTCATCCAGTGAGATTTCAGGAATGACCGTCGGTTCAGCGGATGCATTCGTTCCGCTTTTGCGAAGGAAATGATGCAGTACATCTCCTTCTTCTTTTGTTCCTAAGTACTCGTGACCTGTACTGTTCGCCCATGCTTGTAGATCGGCTGTTGATCCCTTGTCAGTTGCTTGCACTTCCAACACCTGACCATCTGCTATTTCTGCCATCGCTTTTTTCGTGCGAACGATCGGCATTGGGCACGCAAGCCCTTTTGCATCCAATACTTTATCTGCTGTTATATTCATCATTTCATCCCCCTTATTCGATATCTCCAGTCCAATTAGACATTCCGCCCGCCATGTTTTTCACCTTGAATCCTTTGCCTGCCAACCACTCACAGGCAAGGCTGCTTCGGTTACCGCTCCGGCATACGACGATGTATTCCGTATTCGGATCCAATTCGTTCGTACGCGTCAGCACTTGGCCAAGCGGAATATGTTTTGCACCGGGAATTTTCCCTGCAGCAACCTCTTCTGCCTCGCGTACATCGATGATTGGCAATTGTTTGTCTTCTTTTAATGCTTTTTCTATTTCATTTGGCAAAATTTCAGGAAACATAATGAAACCTCCCGATGATAGTTTGTGTCACTTCATTTACACAAATACCCATACAGGTATAATTCAAACTAAAAAAAATTCCTTTGAGGTTGACTCGAAAGGACGCAAACCAGCCCTTTCGAGTTAACCTCCGCAAAATGGCCCATTTTGCGTAAAAAGAAAATCATCATTTTTTCGACCTTATGGGACAGCCTCTATGGCTTAGATGAATAAGTTGACGTTTCCGTCAGCCGCCTCACCGAGGTAAGCAGCGACACCGCCAAGCTCGACACCATCCAGCAATTCTTTTTTTTTGATTCCCAATAAATCCATTGTCATCGTGCATGCAACAAGCTTTACACCTTGTTCTTGCGCCATTTCAATCAATTGCGGCAAAGGAATGGCATTATGCTTTTTCATAACGCTCTTAATCATTTGCGGCCCCATGCCCATCATGTTCATATTGGATAAAGGCAACTTATCGGCGCCTTTTGGCATCATCCAGCCAAACATCTTTTCAATGAAGCTTTTAGATACCGGTGTATTTACCGTTTCTTTTTTTAATGAGTTCAATCCCCAGAACGTAAAGAAAATCGTTACGTCGTGGTCATATGCAGCCGCTCCGTTTGCGATAATGAACGCTGCCATTGCTTTATCATAATCACCGCTGAAAAGGATGATGTTCGTTGATTTCTTTTCCATCGTTTCACCTCATTGTTATACTATATGGGGTATTAAAATCTTCGTTAAAACCCTTTACCGTAACCCCTATATGTATATTAATATACCCCGATAGGTATGTCAACATATTTCTTTCAAAAAATATTCCTCTGCGGTATGGATTGAGAAAGACTGCCAAATAATAAAAAACAAAGAAGCCCTCATTTCAATACTCGGGGCAAATCCAAAAGTGAAAGTAGGAAATTCTCTTTTTAGACTCCTCTTATTTGAATGGAGAAATGTCATACATCTGCATCCATTATAGAAGAAAGGAAGCGAAGGCACGCAATGAAAAAAGTAATGGTTCTGTTCATGTCCCTCTTTTTCATTCAAGCTTTTCCTGCAGCCGGTGAAACGGAAAGCACAATCGATTATGATCATGAGCATTTATATGTCTTCTTGGAAATGACGCAGCAAGAGTATGATTCTCTATGGCAAGAAGGAAAAAGCATGGCGGAAATCGCGGAGAGTAAAGGTGTTTCTGAACAAGAATTGCTTCGTTACCTCCTTGATAAAGAAGTGGAAGCCATGCGTTCTGCCTTAAACAGCGGCGAATTATCACACGTGCAGTACATCCAAAACATTTTACGATTGAAAGAAACGCTTCTCCATAAAATTCACGGCAACCCTCATCAAGAAGATGAGAGCGAAAAAGTTTCCAATGAAAAAAATGAAGGATAGGGAGGTTCCTCCCTATCCTTCATCTTTTTCATTGGTTTTGCTGCCATGTGCAGCTTGAAAGCCTAAATAGTATTTATATGTATGTTTAATCTTCTGCCATACAATATACCCCACAATGTATCAAAAGCAGATTATTGAGATAAATAATGATCAATGAGCATTTTTAATTTATTTATGTCTTTAGCCATTTCATGGGTTTGTTGAGTTTGAATCATTAATAGCAATGCATCGATGTACCATGATATCCTTTATGGGCAAATAGCTTCATCGCCGATTCAATGATGGTATTCTTTCGACTCACTCCGTTCCCTTCCTTTAATGCATTCATTTGTACCGTCTACTCTATCATGTATGTGATAAAATGAGAAGGAAATCCTTGGAGGGCATATTTCTGCCTTTACTCCATTACGCTTTAACTCTTCAATAAACTCTCTCCTCACTGCCAACTGTATCACCTCACCTTTTAAATCTTTCTATGTATATATGGAATGAGTATTTTTTATCTGCTAGTTATCAACTTCCCATATAAATAGACGTTGAAACTATGAAAAAGTTACAAGTTTTTTGGGGAATGAAATCTTTTTTGTGGGTAATTGATTTTGAGGCTGAATCGATGTTTAAGAGGAATCATCTTTAAGATTTCTTTTGTAAAGATTTCAATAAAGCCATTGGAAATTCCTTCTTTCAATTTTCGCACACGGCGAAAAATTTTTTCGGCCATACGAAAGCGGGATGAAAACATCCTCTAGAAAAAAACATTTTTATACGCAATACTTCTGTCTATAATAGAAAGAAGAAAATGGAAGGAAGTGTGATGGATGAACAGTCTTTTTCAAACGGAACGGCTTTATTTCCGCCATATGAAGCATGATGATATGGATTGTTTATTGTCTCTTTTTCAAGATGAAAAAGTTATGGCATACTACCCTTCTAAGAAAAATCGGCGAGACACGCTGGAGTGGATTGAATGGACACTAAAAAATTATCGGTCTTATGGAATTGGACTATGGATTCTCGAACTGAAGGAAGAACGGGAATTTATTGGGCAGTGCGGACTCGTCCCGAAAAAAATAGACGGAAAAGTGGAAATTGAAATTGGCTATTTGCTCGCGCAAAAGTATTGGAACAAAGGTTTGGCAACAGAAGCGGCCAGTGCCTGCCTCCGATATGGACTGCATGACTTATCGTTCAACCGAATCGTTTCTCTCATTGATCAATCGAACCTCCCTTCCATACGGGTCGCAGAAAAAATCGGCATGACGTTTGAAAAAAATGTGAGCAAATGGGAAAAAACACTGAGGATGTACAGTATTTCTAAAAACCACTTTCTCTTCTATAATGAAAAGAAGGAACGGCAATGAGAAAATGCGTCCCTTTTTCGTATTACATCTGATCAACCACATTATTCTCTATCTCTTGAGGAGGAATAAATATGATGAATGAAATCATCAGTGTACGCCCTTACTAAAGGGGCGTACGTTCTAAACCGCCGTCCATATTAGGAGGTTTAGAAATGAGAATGTATTTATATATAAAAGCCTTATCCGATTTCAGTTCACGGATGCAATTTATTGCGGTCACGAGTTTACTTGTATCCATACCCGATGCCGCTTTCTATTTAACAGTGTACTTTATGGCGAGGCAGCTGGCCGGAATGATGGCGGGACCCCTTGCCGGTGTTTGGGCGGATCGTTACTCACGGCGACATTTAATGATCATCGCGGAATGGCTGAGTGCTTTGTCTTTAGCGATATTGCTTGTGACATCCCATCCTTATGCGATTGTGGCTTCGGCTTTTTCGTTGGGCATCACCTATACCGTATTTGACGTCAGTTTTCGTGCCGCTTTGCCGGACATGATGAGTGAGGAAGGCATCCTCTCAGTCAATGCGCTGCTTGTGCGTTTTTCTTCCATCATTAGCATTACGGGCTTTGCGTTAGGCGGAATGATCCTTCAACTTTCCTCTTATAAAGTGCTCATCTCATTTGACATCTGTACGTACATGATTTCTGCCGTCGTGTTAATGAGGATGACATGGGAAAAAACAGGCAGCGAAACGGATAAGGTAAGCAGCATCCAGACAACGTGGAACTGGCGAAACGTTTTGAAAACAAATTCCCTGCTCATGCTGCTGGTGCCAGCATCGCTTCTTTATCCATTAGCCGCTTCCGCCTATCAATACGGCCTTCCTTTATTGGCCGGAGATACGGAAAGTCCCGGCTTATATAACGGATTCCTTTGGTCAAGCGCAGCCGTCGGAAGCTTGATGAGTTCCTTTTTCCTGCAAAAAAGAGTGCATCTTTCAAGCGGACTTTATGTGACGACGTTATTATTGTTTGCTTTTTCCCTTATGTTCACATACAGCGTTCCCCTGTCTTTATGGACATTTAGCGCCCTGTTGTTTGCCGGCTTTTTTGAAGGCCGCTGCCAAACATATTATTACAGCTTGCTGCAGCAAACAGATAAAACGATCCGCGGCCGGTTGTTTGGGATGCATAGTGTAAATACGCGTCTCGGTTATTTCGCAGGCTTTTTAGTCACCCCTTTTATGGCAGAGGCTTTTTCGGTCGGCTTTGCCGTCATAGTCGTTCAAGCCATTTTGGCTGCAGCCATTCTTTTGGCATTCATAATCCATCGCCGATCTGGGGATAGCTAAAAGAAAAAGGGGTGAACGATTTTGCGAAAAGACGAAAAACGCGAAGAAAAACCGGCAGTCGCACCAGGTATGAGTGACCGTGAAGAATTGGAAGCGAACGCAACGGAAGAAGAAATCGAACACGGGGATTACACGAAAGTCGTCACGATGTCTTTCGATGAAGTGGATCCTTCTTAACGGCAAAACGCTGGCAATAATGCCAGCGTTTTGCCGTTAAAAGAAAATTTATTAATCCCATTAATTCATTCATAGATAGTATCCTATAGGCATATTGGACATTTTTCGCTCCTCGATTATACAGTAATTGCAAGATAAAAAGGAATTCTGCTTTACGGGAACTGAATATATAGCGAAAATTCGTGAAATACAGACAATCCTCGTGCTATACTATATATAAGAGTAATAGAATGTTACATGAGGTGAAACTATGCAAGGTGAGATCGTTGTAAAACAAGGGTTTTCCGTAATCGGATTCGCAAAAAATGGTTCACATCAACAACCGCAAGACAAAGACGTCATTTCTTCTCTCTGGAAACAACTCGAGCAGCGAAAACAAGAGATCCAAAACATCACGGATGAACATACAATTACAGGCATTTGTCTGCCTCCTAAAAGCGCTCATTATTTTTATATTGCCGGAGTAGAAGTTCAAAGCGGCCAGCACATCCCAAACGGTATGAGCGTTCACACCTTCCCCACCTATACTTATATGCGCTACCAGCATAAAGGGCCAGTCTCACGTCTATTCGATACATACGGAAAGATTTGGGAGGAATGGTTCCCCGCTTCCGGCCACTCTCTGATTAAAGGACCTGAATTGGAAATCGTCAATGTTAAACATTGTGCTGACCCAAGCTCTGAAGAATATGAAATGGGTATTTACATTCCCATTAAACTCGGAGCGTTGAATGATTAGCTCAACCTTATGTGACCGAAAGGATCTAAACCGATGAAAATAAGCAAGACAAACGCCGAACACTATATTTGGGGCGAAAATAGTGGATAATAAACAAGCCAAGAACGCTTAGTGCATGATGTTCTTGGCTTTGTATAAATCTATATATGAAAAGAAGAAAAACGATAAAAGCGAATATTTTTATTCCCATGATCTCTCGACCTTCGTTACGATTTGACAAACGATAAATATTTGCGGTAAATTCCGCAGCGGTCTTCATACTGGGGTTGATACGCATGGTCGACGAATCCGTTTGGAATATTCAAGGTGAACCAGCCTTTGCGAATGCCCATCGTATACTTCCCTTCGACAATCGGATACTCCTGGACGATCCATTCTGTCCCTTCAACATTTCGGATAACGACTTCTCCAAAATAAACGCCCATCGCCCGTTCAAACCCTTCCTGCGTTGTACCGACTTCTTCAAACGCCTCATGCCCGCATAATTCGAAATAGACATCTTCCATCGCCAGCAAGCTTTCCGGCGTAAAATCAAACGAAAATAATTCGTGTTCGCTGCATAACGATTTAAAGGATGCCAACTGATTTTGATGATATTCATAGTAATACACATTGGCCGCAAACTTATTTTCAAACGATAATAACTCTTCACCGTATTGTTCCGCTAATGCTAAACCGTACACCATTTTTCCCCTCCCAAAAAGAAAAGAGAGGCTCAATTCCTCTCTGTCTCTATATGTACTATAAGTATAGCACCCACTTTCAGCAGGCATCTATCATTGACAGAAGAAATACAAAATAGGAAAAATAATCCACGATGCTGATGATTTAACTTCGTCCGTTATAAACAAGTTTCAACATAATACTCGACTTATTGGTCATAATAACCGTTAGATTTTTTACCGTAAAGTGGACCTTCATGCAAAGGAAGCTTGGCTGCCTGTTAATCCGGGACAAACGAACTTGAGGATGTGAGTTGGAAATGGACTTTTTTCATGGGCAGGAATCCCTTGTTGCCATTCAGTGGATTTTAAGGGCCATTGTTTCTTTTTTCTTCTTGCTCTTTGCTACTAAGATTATGGGGCAAAGATCCATTTCCCAGCTAAGGCTGCTTGATTTTGTCATGGCTTTAATGCTTGGAAACATCATTGCCCATCCTTTATCGGATGAAGAATTAGGGTTAAAAGGATCGATGATTACGATGACCGTATTGGTTGTATTATATGCGGCCGGTGTATTTTTGAGTTTAAAGTGGGCCAGAATGAGCCATTTCCTTGACCCTCCGCCCTTCCCTCTCATAAAAAATGGGGAGATTATTTACAAAAATTTATCCAAGGCAAGAATATCCCTCGATTTTCTATTAGCGGGGTTAAGAAAAGAACAGGTTGAAGATGTGCAAAAAGTGGCTCTTGCCTTATGGGAAGCAGACGGTCATATTTCCCTTTTCTTGAAGCCGCAGCATCAGACGATCACACAAGCCGATATGCAATTAGCGCCAAAACCATTTGTCTTTCCGCGAACGATTATTAAGGAAGGAAAAATCGATTTCAGTGAATTGAGTCAAACAGGCAAAGACGAAATTTGGCTCAAAAGCAAGATTAAAACCACCTATAACGTCGACGTAGAGGACATCTTATTGGCGACCATCGACAATAACGATAACGTAAAGATTTTTTTGTATAAGTAAGGGGATGGCTCCTTTTGAGCCATCCCCTTACTTATTTATCTTATCATTCTTTCTTCTCTTTGAGAGGGCAAATTAAAAACGAGATCTGATAAAAGATCTCGTTTTTAGCTAAACATACTATCGTACTTACGATTATTATCCTTTTTTTACATACAGCTTTTCTCTCGTTTGTTCTGCCGCTTCAACCATCACCTTCAGCGCTGCAACCGTCTCATCAATACCGCGTGTTTTTAAACCGCAATCAGGATTAATCCAAAACAGCTTTGGATCAAGCACCTGCAGGGCGCGATCAATGTTTCTTGTCAGCTCTTCAAGCTTTGGTACACGCGGACTATGAATGTCATACACACCAAGACCGATGCCTTTGTCATACGTATTTTCTTCAAAGGCATGAATTAATTCCCCATGACTTCTTGATGTTTCAATCGAAATAACATCTGCATCGAGCGCTTTGATGGCATCGATAATATTTTTAAAATCTGAATAACACATATGAGTATGAATTTGTGTATCGTTTTGGACAGACGCTGTTGCGAGCTTGAATGCATACACGGCAGCGTCAAGGTAACTTTGCTTTTTCTCCTGTTTTAACGGCAGCCCCTCACGAATTGCCGGTTCATCAACTTGAATCATGCGGATCCCGTTTTCCTCAAGTGCTTCAACTTCTTTTCGAAGCGCAAGCGCAATTTGATTTGCCACATCATAGCGGGAAATATCATCGCGTACAAACGACCAGTTTAAAATGGTGATGGGACCTGTCAGCATTCCTTTTACAGGCTTCGCTGTTAACGATTGGGCATATACGGTTTCTGCGACGGTCATCGGGTCGATATAAGCAACGTCTCCATAAATAAGCGGCGGCTTTACACAACGGGAGCCATATGACTGAACCCAGCCGAATTTTGTAAATTGGAAGCCTGCTAATTTTTCACCGAAATATTCAACCATGTCTGTACGTTCAAATTCTCCATGTACAAACACATCTAGGCCAAGCTCTTCTTGAATGTCGATCCATTTTTTAATTTCTGCTTTTATATATTCTTCATATTGCGCATCGGTTAACTCGCCTTTACGCCAATTTAGACGCTGTTTTCGTACTTCTTGCGTTTGCGGGAAGCTTCCAATCGTTGTAGTTGGAAGAAGCGGCAATTGAAAAGCTTCTTCTTGCAATCCTTGACGTACGCTAAACGGCGCTTGTCGATCTGCTTTATACGTATGCAGGCTGCGAGTGGCTACCTGAACTTCTGTATTGTTTCGAACGGATGATTGATTCAATGCTTCGATAGCTTCTACACTCACCGCAATTTCTGCCTGTATCGCTTCTTTTCCTTCTTGCAGTCCTTTTGCAAGGACAACAATCTCATGTAATTTTTCATCAGCAAACGCTAATGCACCTGTTAAGATTTCATCGAGCGCTTCTTCGTTTTTCACTGTCACAGGTACATGCAACAAGCTTGACGAAGGCTGTACAATGACACGGTCTTTTGAAACGGCTTCTGCAATCTCTGTCAGAATGGAGAGCTTATGATCTAGATTCGCACGCCATATGTTGCGTCCATCAATGACTCCAGCTGCCAGCACCTTATCTTGTGGGAAACCGTACTTTTTCAAAGCCGCAAGATTTTGACCGGAATCATGGACAAAATCAAGTCCAATTCCTTGAACAGGAAGTGAGATAACATCTTCGTAATGGTCAATGCTCTCAAAGTACGTTTGCAAAATCACCTTTACGTTTGGTGCTGCTTCATGCAACGCTTGATAAACCTCATTGCATAACGCAACCTCTTCTTTTGAAATCGTAGTTGCTAAAATCGGTTCATCGATTTGGACCCACTCTACTCCTTCTTGTTGTAATTGGCGTAGAATGTCAGCATAAAACGGTACAAATTGATCCACAACTGTTTTGAACTCACTTTTTTGATAGCCTTTTGATAGTTTTACGAATGTGACAGGGCCTAAGATAACTGGCTTTCCTTCAATATTAAGCTTTTGCTTTGCCTCTTTATAAAATTGCAGCGGACGGTTTTCAACAAGAGCAGGTACTGCGTCGTTCAGTTCCGGAACAATATAGTGATAATTTGTGTTAAACCATTTTGTCATTTCAGATGCCACTGCCCCTGCAGTGCCTCGTGCTATATTAAAGTACGTTTCAAGCGATACGGGACCTCCACTGTATTCAAAACGTTTTGGCACTAAGCCAAACATAACCGCTGTATCAAGCACGTGATCATACAAGCTAAAGTCTCCAATCGGGATCAAATCAATTCCTTGATCCTTTTGCTTCTGAAGATGCTGGAGGCGAATGTCCTCCATTTGTGTTAAGAATGCGTCTTTTTCTAGCTTCCCTGCCCAAAACTGTTCAAGTGCTTGTTTCCATTCGCGTTTTTCACCAATTCTTGGATAACCTAAATTCGAGCTTTTTACTGTAGTCATCGTCTGTTTACACTCCTTGTATGTTTGTATGTTTGTATGTTTGTATGTTTGTCCTCAACTAAAAAATCTCCCTTTTCTAACTAGAAAAGAGAGATTCATACGCATAGCTAACTAGAGTTGAGATATTCTGATTTTCTCAACACGTATTCCTCACTCCTCCCTATATCCACGTAGAGTACAAGCGCACACAACAGGCAGGTCTCCTGACTTAGGTTCATCGCTTCTTATCCCTTCCCATTTCAATATGAAACAGTGGCTCATTGATAAGTCGCTCCCCATCACAGTGGCGGGACCGTGCCGGCATCTCACCGGTCTTCCCTTTTAAGCTGAGTAAATCATTCACACAGCACCTGATGCATTTGTTATGAAGTTTTAATAAGAAAAGTGTTAGAGTTAAAATCACTCTTCGCTAACACCTTCTTAAACACAAAAGCCTCTCTATTTGAAAATAGAGAGGCTTTCATTCCTTATGGAATCCTCTCTTATTTGTCAAAGCACTATGCTTTGTAGGAATTAGCACCTTTTCAACAAAGTTGTTGAATGGTTGCCGGGTTTCACAGGGCCAGTCCCTCCACCGCTCTCAATAAGAGTTTTGATATTTTATAATGTTTTGAATTTAATAGTTATATTATCATGATAAACATAAGCTGTCAAAAAGAATTTTCAAAAAAATATCAATACGGGATTATTTTTCATTTGACTTTAACTTATGCTTCTTTCATTTGCTCCGGAATTTTTTCGATGGACGTGATCAATGTATCAAGCTTCGATTCGATGCGATGCAGCAAATACAGTGTCACGATAATCGGAAAGCCGACGTCGGAGACAAATGTCATCCACTCTTCCACACGTTTCATTCCCTTCGTAAAAAGGTCCCCTCATCGTAAGGATGGAGGGACCCTTTTCATTCGATTATAATTCGATATCGTCTACATTGCGCTCAACGACATAGGCGCCTTTTTTCGACAAAAGCTCTCCGCCCGATGTGATGAACACATTCGCCGCGATAATTTGATCCATCACCGTATTCACCTTTACCGGGTCAACCGGCTCGATCGGGTTTTCAATCGATAAAGTTGATGTTTTATTCATAGTATTAATAAATTGCAAAACCAATGTTTTAGCCATCGTGTGCCTCCTTTAATTAGTTTCGGGATAATAAATGAGAATCGTTTTGTTCCACTTGAACAAGCGTTAATGTTTGCAGTCCGGCAATCGCTTCAGCAACATCCAATAAAGCATCCGCCGCAGCTGTCAGTTTAATGTTGTTGAAGTTTTTGCTTTTGAATTTCGGGTTACCCTTTTCATCGACTCCGGCTTCGAGTACTAAACGTAATTGACGTTCTTGAATCACTACATCTGCCATTTTCTCACCCCCTTCACCTCTTATATAGGCAAAACAAACAAAAAGGGGGAGAACCAATTCGGAATTTTACTATTTTTCTTAAAAAACTGATAAAATGAAGGGAAAAAGGGCAGGAGAAAGTGATATGAAAAAGACAATTCGAAACGTCCACTATGCGTGGATTATTTTATTTCTCGGTTTCATTGCGTTATTGGCCGCTCAAGGGGTAAGGCTGTCATTCGGGGCTTTCATGGCACCGTGGGAAAATGAATTCTCCGCAAGTCGCGGGATAATTTCGATGATTTCTTTCATCAGCTATATCGTATTTGCCATTTCACAGCCTTATATCGGAAAACTGGTCGATACATACGGGGTTCGCAACGTTTTATCGTACAGCATGCTGCTGATCGGGGTAGCAACGCTTTGCACGTTTTTTGCGACAGCCTCCTGGCACCTCATGCTCATTTACGGCGTCATTGCGTCCATCGGTTTCGGCGGTGCTTCTAACGTCGTCGGTTCGGTCGCCATCACCAAATGGTTTTCAGATAAACGCGGATTTGCTTTAGGCTTGATGTCCGCCGGTACCGCTTCCGGACAATTGGTTTTAGTTCCACTCTCTCTATTACTAATCGAGAGCTTCGGATGGAAACAAACGGTTCTATTGCTTGGAACAGTTCTTACTGTGGCTGTTTTTCCATTGCTGTGGCTGTTTCTGCGTAACTCCCCGTCCGATAAAGATTTGCTCCCATACGGCGAAGCCGCGGCCGACGAGGCGGAAACCTCACAGGACAAGAAAGAAACACAGCCATTACAGCCAGTTTCGATTTTCCGCCTTCTGAAGCGAAAAGAGTTTTTATTCTTAATGATCCCTTTCTTCGTTTGCGGGGTAACGACGACGGGGCTTATGGATACCCATCTCATCCCATTTGCGCAACTATGCGGGTTTTCACCCGGCATCATCGGCACGGCCGTCAGTTTATTAGCGGCGTTTAACATTATGGGAACCGTACTGTCAGGCCATTTATCCGACCGCTGGAGCTGCAAGCATATTTTAACGTTTTTGTATGGCATGCGGGCATTGACCGTTTGTTTATTGCTTATCATGTTAAATGATGCCGCTTTTCTCGGCTTTATGATCGATGAATCATGGCTGCTGCTGACCTTTGCCATTTTGTTTGGAATCGTAGATTTCGCGACCGTCGCCCCTACGATTAAGCTCGCATCTGAATACTTCAAACACGTATCCGTCGGAGAAGTGATCGGCTGGCTTTATTTAAGCCACCAAGTCGGATCGGCACTAGGTTCGTACATTCCAGGTGTCCTGTTTGATTTATCCGGTGGCTATGATTCTTCCATTCTATTTTCAATCGGCTTGCTTGTGCTCGCAGCAACGCTCAGCTTCATTTTGCCGGCAATCTCCACCCGCACGCTGCCAGCCCCTTCCTATCCGAATGCGGCGAAAAACGGGTGATGGGCTCAAATGTCGTTTCACCTGTAAAGTGACAATAAAGTTATTTCATTTTAGATGTAACTTTTCTCCTGAAGATACAGGGACCAGTTAAGAAAAACGACTGGTCCCTGTTCCTCCTACTAATCTTGCACTGAAAGGACCAGAACGGTTAAATGAACTATAAATAGAAATGCTATTTTCAGAAAATAGAGCAAGCATCCCCGTCTCAAATCTTCCATTTATACTGCGATTATCAATCAAAATTATAAGAATGGTATAAAAAGACTACTTGACCGGAAAGAAGTAGCCTTTTTGCCTTCTTGCCAATGCATATCCAATTCATATCTGGGTAACATAATGATTCATTTGTAGCCAAAATCAATCGCTTTACCTCGTTCTCACTATGCCTGCTTGTTTCTCTCGCATCTTTTCTGGCCTGATTCATTATTTCCGCGGAGGCAGACCCTTCCATGTAACCTCTGTTTTTTTCTTGAATATAATAGATTTGAAGCAATGCTTCTAAATATACTATGAAAATAGTAAAAAAGAAGGTGACTTTTATGGAAGAAAATGATGTACACCCTGAAGATAATAAACATACTAAAAATACCGAAAATACCAAATTTCCAGTGATGAATCCATCAACTATACAAAAATTTGTTGATAAGCTTCCAATTCCAAAGGTGCTAAAGCCAAAATCACAAGGAAATGAGTATGATTATTATGAGATTGAAATGAAGCGTGCTAAGCATAAATTTCATAAGGACTTTAAAGAAACTGAAATCTATGGCTATAACGGTATATATCCTGGACCTACTATTGAAACAATGAAAGGTCATGCCGTTACAGTAAAATGGATAAATAATCTGCCATTAAAACACTTTTTACCAGTGGATAAAACTTTACACGGTGCTATTGATAATCCAGAGGTGCGTACTGTCGTGCATCTTCATGGCGCCAATGTTGCTCCTGATAGCGATGGCCACCCTGACGCTTGGTTTTCACGTAATTTCGAATATACAGGTCCAAAATATAGCAGGCAAGTATATGAATATCCTAATCAACAACAGGCAACAACACTCTGGTATCATGACCATGCATTAGGGGCTACAAGGCTCAATATTTATGCTGGTTTGGCAGGTTTCTATCTTATTCACGACTTTCATGAGCAGAGCCTTGATCTTCCTACGGGGAAATATGATATACCGCTTATGATACAAGATAAAACCTTTCGAACAGATGGCTCACTTTTTTATCCGGAAAATACAACCCCTCCCTCATCGGTTAACCCTTCGGTCGTTCGTGCCTTTATTGGGAATACCATGGTTGTCAATGGAAAGGTATGGCCTTATCTTGAGGTGGAGCCTAGAAAGTACCGCTTTAGAATGTTAAATGCTTCAAATACAAACGGTTTTACTTTCAAACTCTCAAATGGACAATCCTTCTGGCAAATAAGCACTGATGGCGGCATGATTGATGAATCTCGGTCAACAGAAAAATTTCCGCTAGATCCTGCTGAACGTTTAGATGTTATAATCGATTTTTCGGGTTTAGAAGGTCAGACTATTACTCTTAAAACGGAAGAATTAGACCTTCAGGGGAATCCAGAAACTTTTAAAGAAGATGTTATGCAGTTTAGAGTAGAGCTTCCTCTTAAAGGTGAAGATAAAAGCGTAATACCTGAAGAACTTCGCCACTTTGAGAAATTACACGAAGATATGGCAATAAAAACTAGAAGATTTGTTATGACTCAAGATACAGATATGCAAGGAAGAAATATGTTAACTTTAAATCACAAAATGTTTGGTGATCCTGCTACAGAAACACCTGAGTATGATAGTATAGAAATATGGGAATTGGCGAACCCTGTTTTCAATCCTAATAGTCCTCTTGGCATTCCTCCAAACATTTCACATCCGATTCATCTTCATCTTGTTCAATTCCAGATACTCGATCGCCGAGAGTTTAATGTAAACAATTTTAATGCAGACCTATGGATTGAAAAAGGTGAAGGAATTGAATATAAACCACTCGATCCAATTACAAAAGGGTTAGATCCAAGTGAAAGAGGCTGGAAAGATACTGTAAGAGTTGAACCTGGTAAAGTTACAAGAATAATTGCCCATTTTAAAAATTTCACAGGAGAATATGTATGGCACTGCCACATTCTTGAACATGAAGATCACGACATGATGAGACCATTGAGAATTATTAAAAAGTATTGTGATTAGTTAATATTGTTACTTGAGACAGCACTGACCCCCCCCCTCCAAAAAAGCTTGGATGATCCGTAACCCAAGCTTTTTTATATTTAATTCTTTAAACATAAAAAATAACCTTCTTATCAATATCTGTATTCTTCATTTTTAGGCACTCCTTGAGAATAAAATATTAATTTTAATTTAATAATTTAAAATAAAACTTAACAATCAAAATGATTCGTGTTAAATTTTATTTAACGTTTATTAAATTATATTTTATTCCACTTCATTTTGGTGGCGATAACCAAGTCAACTAGGAGGATTCACTTAATGACAGAGATTGAAAGCAGAGATATACAAACATGGAAAGACCAATATCCTTTACTAAACAAACTCATTTCGATGGAGGAAATATTGTGGTTCAATCCTAATATAGAAAAATTTCAAACAGGAATGAAAAAATCCCCTCTTACTAAAGAGGATGTAAAGGATGCGGAGGAAAGGTTGAAACGTTTCGCTCCATATATCGCCAAGGCATTCCCGGAAACAAAAAAGATGAATGGGATCATAGAATCTCCTTTAGTGAGAATTCCTTCCATGAAACAATCTTTAGAACAGAATTATCAACCACCTGTATTAGGTGAATTATTACTTAAGTGTGATAGTCACCTTCCTATATCAGGGTCTATAAAAGCAAGAGGCGGGATTTATGAAGTTCTCAAACATGCAGAAGAATTAGCTCTTCAACATGGATTATTAACGATTCAAGACGACTATTCCATTTTAGATAGTGATCAGTTTCGAACATTCTTCTCACAATATTCCATCGCAGTAGGCTCGACTGGAAATTTAGGACTTAGTATCGGCATCATGAGTGCAAAGTTAGGCTTTAATGTGACTGTTCATATGTCGGCTGATGCAAAACAATGGAAAAAAGATTTACTTCGAAGCAAAAATGTTCATGTAATTGAATATGAAGCAGATTATAGTAAAGCAGTAGAAGAAGGGCGGCTCCAAGCAGATGGGGATCCTGCATGTTATTTTGTGGATGATGAAAATTCCCACGACCTATTTTTAGGATACGCAGTGGCAGCATCCCGATTGAAAAAACAATTAGAAGAGCTAGAGATAACCATTGATGAAAATCATCCTTTGTTTGTTTACCTTCCATGCGGGGTAGGCGGCGGTCCTGGCGGTATAGCTTTTGGTTTGAAGTTATTGTATCAAGACCATGTTCACTGTTTCTTTGCAGAACCTACCCACTCTCCATGCATGTTACTTGGTTTAATGACTGGACTTCATGATAAAATTTCTGTACAAGATATTGGTATTGATAATGTAACAGATGCTGATGGACTTGCTGTAGGAAGGCCATCTGGATTTGTGGGTAAAACGATAGAACCCTTCCTAAGTGGTAATTATACAGTTAGCGATGAACAGTTGTATAAATTATTAAAGGAATTAGTTGATACAGAGGGCATTCATTTAGAACCTTCAGCACTGGCAGGCATGATAGGGCCCATTAAACTATGTAAAGAAGGAACCGATTATTTACGGAAGCATCATTTAACAGAAAAAATGGATAATGGTACGCACATCATTTGGGGAACTGGCGGAAATATGGTTCCTGAAGAAATCATGAAGCAATATTATCAAAAAGGATTGAATTTAATGGCAGAGGATCAAAAATAATTCAACACGGGGGTTAACTGCCCCCGTGTTTTTATTTCCACAATCATTCCTCTTCGCTAAATATTTCCGAAAGAAACTTTTCCCGATGCTGCAAAAAGTATTTTGTTATTTGATAATGATCCGTCATTTCATATTCGATTTTTGAAATGTGACCATCATCAAAACTTAAAATATCTGCATCTGGATAGCCTAATAGGATGGGAGAATGTGTGGCAATGATAAACTGTGCGTCACCTTTAGAAGCCAGGTCATGAATAATTTTCAAGAAAGTTAGCTGCCTTGCTGGTGACAAAGCTGCCTCTGGTTCATCTAACAGATAAATAGATTTCCCCTTAAAGCGATGCAAAAATAATGACAAAAAGGATTCTCCATGCGACTGTTCGTGAAGAGATCGCCCGCCATAACTTCTAAACCCTGTGTCATCCACTTCATCAATATGAGTAGCAAAGTTGTAAAACGATTCCGCCCGCAAGAAGAAACCATTCGTTACTTTAGGCAGCCACGAAAGCCTTATATATTTCCCTAATGCGGATTCTGATGCATAAACATCGTATGTATTGTTGCGTCCGCCTCCTGCAGTATTAAAATCACATTTGTCTGCAATCGCTTCTAACAAAGTAGATTTTCCAGAGCCATTTTCTCCCACGAAGAAGGTTACATTACTTTCCAAATGGATCTCATCAAGAGTTTTTATAGAAGGCATTGAAAACGGATAACGGTCCATAGAAGGAATATCTTCACGTAAAAGTGTAATTCGTTTCAAAAACATGTTCATCACCTATAAAAAGTATATCAAATAAACGGATAGATCTGACTCAATTCTAAAATAAAAAAGGTCTATTTAAGATGATCCTTCCTAGTCTTTTCCTCAAATCATTTAGCATGGGCGCTCTTTGCCCATGTTAAATGATTTATGTGGATTTATATATTTTTAACATCGAGTTAGCATTTGTTTGAAATTCATATGGAACTTGAACCTCTTCGACCGTACATCCCTTTTCCGTTAGAAAGCTTACCAATTGGTCTAAATGTTCATATCGTTTTCCTTCCAAATCAACTAAAGGGAAAATACGAATTTCCTCTTTCGTCACTCTCAATAACTCATTTAGCGTTTTTATATGAAATTGGTAATCTAATCTGTCAGCATACATGAAAAGAAAGTGTGCGGAAAGAATGAAATCAAACTCTCCGTCTTTAAACGGTAATGAAGGCAGCGTAACGGGAACGTACCTTTCACTCGATTCCGCCATATCGTTCGTACAATCATTTAAGGCACTCAAACGATGTTTTCTGAGGCTCTCTATATCTTCAAAATAATCCCATACATAATTACTTTGCACTTTTTGCATATGTTCCATCGCATGTTCAATATCCTGAAGGCCTTTGTTTTTCAGGTCTTCACCGGAATGATCATACGCAATATCACAAGCCGTTACATCTAAACCTAATTGGTTGCCAACAGCTGTAAACGAACAAGCTCCTGCTGGACAATCGAGTATTTTCTTTCCCTTCCATTCTTCTATCGAAAGAGAAAACATGTCTATATACTCTTCGAAAGTCCTTCCGATAAACACGATTCGTTCTAAATCTAATTTTGCGCTCTGCTCGACTCTACTCAACTACACTCACCTCTAATAATAGGAATTACATATAGATTATCACAACTTATTGGAAATATTAACCTCTTTTTCTGCCAATCTCTCATTCATTTAACAAGAAAATATGAATAAAAAAGTTCCTTGCCGCCGTAAACAAGGAACTTTTTATCATATGAAAAATTTACACAAGCCCAACTTCATGTTTCCATTCAGTCAGACTTTGTTCATAGGCTGCCTGAAGCTTCCTAGTGATTTCTCCAACCTCTCCACCGTTGACTATATGATCATCAATGGCTGTGATGGGAACGATTTCGATCGGAGTCGCCGTCAAAAAGCATTCGTCTGCCGTATATAATTCCTCACGGGCAATTTCCCGCTCCTCGACTGGAATGGTCAGTTCCTTCGCTAATTGAAGGACGTGCATTCTTGTAATTCCATTTAAAATCAGGTTGTTCGCCGGATGTGTGATTAACACCCCGTCTTTGATCAAAAAGAAGTTGGCAGATCCGCACTCACGAACGATGTCATCCCTTACAAACAGCGGTTCATAACATCCTTTTCGCTGGGCGCTCGCCTTGGCCATCACATTCGGCAGCAAATTCAATGATTTAATGTCGCAGCGCAGCCAGCGAATGTCCTCCATTACGGTCACATGAACCCCGTTTTGCATTAAATCAAGCGGTTTCGGAAACTGATCGATTTTCGCGAAATAAACCGCCGTCAAGTCACGTTCATATACGTGATTCCGCGGCTGAATCCCGCGTGTGACCTGAATGTACAGATTGCCATCCTCATCGAAATGATTTTTGGCTATTAACTTTTCCAACTGATCAATCAACTGTTCTTTTGTGAAAGGAGAAACAATTTCCAGCTCCTTCATCGACCGAAACAGCCGCTCCAGATGTGGACCAAGCAAATGCGCCATCCCCTTATAAAGACGAATCACTTCGTACACCCCGTCACCGAATTGATAGCCGCGGTCTTCAAATGATACAAAGCTGTCTTTTTCCTCCTTAGTGAGTATATCTCCATTCCATAATATATACTTTTCCATATTCTCACCTCTTCATTGACATAATTCGAGGCTTTTTCGGAAAATCCTTCCATATTAAAGAAAACGATCATAGAACATTTTCCATTATCATTTTTCATCTTTGGTTTAAATAATGATTTTAATAACAACTCTACTGTGTCATGATGACCAATGGGGGATCTGCTAAAAAATGGGCCAGATTGGATGCATCTCGTTCCATCTCTTTCCATTCGGCCGAATTCATCACCGCTTCACATTCTTCTGCACTTTCGAATTCGATTTCCGAAATCAGATATAAGTCTAGACCTTCTTTATTTGTTTTCGACACTTGATGAATCGAAAAATGCTTCACATGCGGCACTTTGCTCGCCAATGCCGTATGAGTACCGAAATAATGGTCATTAAATCGTTCTTTATCAGTAGGATGTTGATACATGATGATCATTTTTGCCATTCCCATTCCTCCTCGTCAGCGAATCACGTAGTTAGATTATCCAAAATCGTTTTATTCATGACCGGCATTTTTGGTCTGCTCTATATACATTTCACTTAATAACTCGACACGTTTTTATTTTATGGAGAGATATTCACAATCGGTAGTCTAGACAACTCGAATCCGCCCTCAAAGGTTAGAAAATTTGGCATGGCTGCTCTTTGGTCATGTCGAATTTTCTAACTCGATTTATATAGATGGACAAACAAAAAAGCCCTCCGGAAAAGAAACAACCTTTTCCGAAAAGCTTTTTAACATGCTGACCCTTTAAAGTACTTTCTAATCAGTGGATATTTGTCGCTTTTACATAGTCGAAATAGTAAATGTCGTTCACCTTTTCGCGCACTTTCACATGCTCGCCGATGGCCGCTTGTCCCTTTACTCTTCCGGTCACTTTCAACCCGTTTTGAAGTTCAACGACAACGACCGTATACGGCGCATCTTGCTGGAATTCAGCAGATGAAATATGAATGGTGGAAAAGGAATAGATCGTTCCCTGTCCCGAAATATTTTGCTCTGTCAGCTGTTCGTGATGACAACCGCGGCAAAGAAGCCGCTTTTTTAAGGAAGGTTCCCCGCACCGTTCACATACGAAAATCGTCATATCCATCGTTACACACCCGCCTTTTCAAAAATATGAACCGTCGAATACGCACCAGTACCGCCCAAATTTTGCGCGAGCCCGATTTTCGCTCCGTGTACTTGGTTTGGCGCCTCTCCGCGCAGCTGCAGGACGATTTGAATGATTTGCGCCAATCCTGTCGCTCCGATCGGATGGCCTCTTGATAAGAGCCCTCCGCTTGTATTCACCGGTACTTTCCCCCCATGTTTCGTTTCGCCGTCTTCAATCGCTTTCCATCCCATTCCTTTTTCCGCAAATCCCAGTTCCTCAATTGCAATGATTTCCGTCATGGAGAAGCAATCGTGGAGCTCGACCACATCGACATTTTCCGGCGTAAGATTCGCCTGCTCGTATGCAATACGGGCAGATTCGCGGATGGCCGGAATGGAGGTTAAACTGTCAATATATTCGATTTGCGTAGGACCTGACGCTTGTCCTGAAGCAATGATTTTCACGCCATTTTCGCCTTTTGAAAGCACGACAGCCGCCGCTCCGTCCGTTGCCGGCGAGCAATCAAATAATCCGAGCGGATCGGTAATCAGACGGGCATTGAGGATCTCTTCCACCGACGTTTCTTTTCGGAACTGCGCGATGGGATTGTTCAACGCATATTCACGATTTTTCAATGCGACCAATGCCAAATGTTTTTTACTCGCTCCCGTTTCATGGAAATAGCGGTTGGCAACAAGTCCGAAAAAGGCCGGAAATGTCAAACCGGCTTGCTTATCGCTTGATCCATTGTCCATTGCCGCATTGATGGCCTTTGTCACATCTTGTGTCGCCGCATGCTTCATCTTCTCCACTCCGGCTACAAGCACGTGATCGTACACGCCGTTTTGAATCATCAGATACGCCTGGCGAAAGGCAATTCCCGCTGACGCACAAGCCCCTTCCACTTTGGCGGTCGGAATATTTCCAAGCCCCAACTCATTGGCGATGATGGAGCCAAGCACTTCTTGATTGTTTAACATCCCAGACATGAAATTCCCGACATACACTGCATCAATTTTCGGAAAGCCTGCGTCTTTCAATGCCTGCACGCTTGCTTGCAATACAAGGTCTTTGGCGCTCGATTCTTCATGTGTTCCAAACTTCGTCAAACCAATCCCAGATACGACGACACTACTCATTGCGTTACCCTCCCATAATTTTCGCGAAGTGTTCGCTTTAAGATTTTGCCATACGAGCTTTTCGGCAGCTGCTCGACCAGATACACTTCTTTCGGCTTTTTAAAGGCTGCCAGGTGCTCTGCGCAAAGCTCCATTAATTCCTCTTTCGTCACATCACACGTTCCGTTTCCGACAATGTAGGCGATGACGCGCTCGCCCCACTTTTCATCAGGTACGCCAAGAACACACGTTTCTTTCACACCGTCATGCTTATTGAGCACTTCCTCGACTTCACGCGGATAAATGTTCATTCCCCCGCTGATGACAACATCTTTTTTCCGATCTACTAAATGAAGATACCCTTGTTCGTCCATCCAGCCGATATCTCCCGTATGAAGCCAGCCGTTTTTGATTGTCTCGAGCGTTGCGCTTGGATTGTTCCAATATCCTTTCATGACGAGCGACCCCTTGCAGACAACTTCACCAACTTCTCCGGCATTCACTTCTTCCCCGTTTTCATCGATCACTTTCGCTTCGACGAACGGACCGACTTTCCCGCATGAATCGAGACGACGGGACAGTTCATGACGCGGCATCATCGTAATGACCATCGGCGCTTCCACCTGTCCATATGTTTGAACGAACTTTGGCCCCAAGAGTTCCAGTGCTTTTTGCAGTTTTGCCGCCGCGATCGGTGAGCCTGCCATGTTGATCGATTTGACATGTTCAAGCTTTGCCGGATCAAAATCACGGTCTTGAATCATTAAATTGATCATCGTCGGAACAAGGAAAAGAACCGTCACTTTTTCTTTTTCGACATCATCGATAAACTCTTTTGGTTCAAATTGATTAAATATCACTTGTGTCAGACCGAATAGCCACGCAATGTGGGATAAAAAATTGCTGCCATGCGTAAGCGGCGCCACATGTCCGATTACGTCTTCCGCCGTCACCTCACAAGCGAGGGCAAGCGATAAAGCGCCGGTGATCATGTTTCGGTGGGAAAGCATTCCGCCTTTTGGACGTCCCGTCGTTCCCGATGTATACATAATGACAAAGACATCATCTTCCTGCACTTCTGACTTCGGGTAATCCTCGCTTTGGCGAAGAAGCCACGCTTCATATTTATCTCCGACCTCTAATTTCGGAATATCTGAATCGATTTTATGAATTAATTCTTTTTCCCCGATTAATAGCTTTGCGCCGGAATTTTCGATAATATAAGAAAGCTCTTTTGGGTGAAGGCGGTAATTGAGCGGAACTTTGATGAAACCGCCGAGCGCTACAGCGCAATCCGACTCGACATGTTCAGGACGATTGGACATTAAAACCGCCACCCGGTCGCCTTTTTTCAAATGATAGCTTCTAATCCCGTTGGCCAGCTGACATGAGCGGACACGCAGCTCATCATACGTGATCGTTTGATCGCCAAACTTGACAGCCGTTTTATTCGGATACGTTCGAAATGCTTTTTTCATATAAGATCCAAGTGTCTCCATATTACTCTCCCTTCTGCGGTTTGAACGTCAATAGCCGGAACCCTTCTTGTTCATCATAAGCGCGGATTACGTCTGCCTGGACGGCTTGCACCGAAAACTCGATCGTGACCGCGACCGGATTTTCCCCTTTTAGGAAATGTCCGCCTGAAATCGTACCTTCTTCATTGACGACAAGGGCATGCATATGCAAATCAAGCTCTCCTTTTTCCGTTTGAGAAAGAAAGCCTGTTGCTGAGAGCACCTCAACGAGATGATTCCATTCAACAGGCTCTGAATACGCGGGCTTCCCATTTTGAATGGCAGGCTGGGCAAAGACGGCTTTCTGTAAAGAGCCAATACATGTGACGGCGCCAGCCGACACCCCGTGCTTTTGGCATTCGGTAAGTATCTCTTCCATTAAATCTGTCCCCTTGGCAAGGACCCCCATCACTGTCCCGCGCTGCTTGTCATAAACTGATTGAGACGTACGAGTCATCGTTTCCCCTCTCTCTTTTTCACATTCATATCCTTTACCCGATCGCGGAACCGCCGCACACTTTCAAGACTTGTCCCGTCGTATACCTCGAGGCCGGTGAAGCGAAATAATAAACCGCTTCAGCAATGTCTTCAGGCGTTCCTACCTGTTTAACGGCCTGCAAATCAAGATTATAGTTAAATCCTTTTGTCATCTCCGTTTCGATTGGACCAGGTGCAACGCTGTTGACACAGATTCCGAGCGGACCAACTTCTTTTGCCACCCATTTCGAAAACGCGATGACACCGCCTTTTGATGCCGCATAAGCCGGACCGGACCGGCCTTTCGTCGAACCGTCTGTTGTAGAGGAGTAGCCCCCGATGATGCCCGAAACGGAGCTGACGTTGACAATGCGGCCATAGCCCTGATTTTTCATGTGCGGGTAAATGGCGAGCTGGGTAAATAAAAACGTTCCTTTTAAATTCGTATTCATGTCTCGTTCCCATATGTCATCGGTCATTTCTTCCAGGTCAATACGCCCGCACGATCCCGCATTGTTGACGACAATGTCAATGCGGCCAAATTCAGAAATGGTGTCATCCATTACTTTTTGAACCTGAGCACGTTCGCGAATGTCCACTTCATGAAAGCAAGCCTTTATATTTGGGTTCGCTTGTACAATCTTATTCACCGTTTCCTCACTTGATAACAAATCGACTAAAACAACGTTAGCTCCTTCCTGTGCCAATCTGGATGCACAAGCGGCACCGATCCCCCTTGCGGCTCCTGTAATGATGGCGGTTTGACCTGATAATTTCATGTTTTTCTCCCCCTTATTTAACTCCTAATAAATCCGGAAGCCATGTGCTGAAGGATGGTACGTACGTCACTAAAATCAAGACAATGAAGGAGGCGACGAGATATGGTACCGTGGCTTTTGAAATGTCCTTTAACGACACATTGGTAATTCCGCATGATACATAAAGATTGACGCCTACCGGCGGCGTGAATAAACCAATGGCAAGGTTGACGGTCATGAATAATCCGAACACGGTCGGGTCGACACCAAAATGAAGCATGATTGGCAGCAAAATCGGCACGAAAATGTAGTAAGCCGAGATCGCATCGATAAACATGCCGGCAATTAACAAAATGATATTGACCAAAAATAAAATGATGTATTTATTTTCGCTGATGGCAAGCAGCATATCGGATGCTTGCTGGGCAATTTGCTCTGTTGTCACCACATAGCCGAACAATGAAGCCGCACTGACGATGAACATGACGACCGCCGTTTGAACGGATGAATCAACAAGCACTTTCGAAATGTCTGTAAATTTCAACTCCCGATAGACAAATAACCCTACGATTAGACCGTAAAAGACAGCAACGACAGCCGCTTCTGTCGGTGTAAACACCCCACCGTAGATTCCCCCTAAAATGATGACGGGGATAAGCAGCCCCCAAATTGCGTCCTTAAACGCATCCCAAATTTCTTTTCCGCTCGCCCGTTCCCTTGCTGCCGATATTTCCATCGCCGCTTCACTTGCAGGGATTTGGGACGCCGTCTGTTTTTTTACATACATCGCAGCAAGTGCCAACCCGATGCCAAGCATGATGCCCGGAACGATTCCAGCGATAAAAAGACGGGCAATGGAAACGGGAACTTGGTCGCCTGCCACTACTCCAAACACGATGAACGCAATGCTCGGCGGAATAATGATGCCAATGGAGCCGGAACTTGAAAGAAGGGCCGCAGCAGACGCTTTCGGCACCCCGTTTTTCACAAGCGCCGGAATTAAAATCCCTCCAATGGCGGCAACGGTGGCAGGGCCCGATCCGGAGATTGCGGCAAAGAAAATAGCCGTTAATACCGTTACGAAAATGATGCCGTTTTTACGATGTCCGACACACACATCGGCAAAGTTAATGAGCCGCTTGGAAATGCCGGCTTTCTCCATAATGACCCCCGCCAAAATAAAAAATGGAATGGCTAGGAGCGTAAATTTGGCGATGCTTGTATACATGATATCGGCCATCAAAGAAAGAGAGGAAACACCGGTCGAATACAATAAGCTTCCGACCGCCGATGCCGCAAGCGCGATGGCGATTGGGATGCGAATCATCAACAATACAATGAACGTTCCGAATAAGATAAAGACGGTCATACGGCCTGTTCCCCTCCTTTTTGCAATTGCTTAAATTCTTTAATGGTCGCTTCAATTGTCCTGATGAGGCACAGCACGCTTCCAAACGGCAAAGACAGGGAAAAAATCCATTGCGGCCAGCCCAATGCCGGTGTCGTTTGACTTGTCATCATTTGAAACTGTACCATTTCAATTCCGTAATAAATGAACAAAGCAAAAATGAGAGCCATAAAAATGCCGGTTACCATCGTCAATAATTTTTGAAGTGATACGCTTGATTTTTCAAACAGCAGCGTAAAACCTAAATGGGCATGCTTCCGTAATCCGACCGCAGCCCCGACAAATGTCAATAATACAAACAAATTGATCGTCAATTCTTCTGTAAAGGCTAAAGAGTGATTTAAAAAATAACGGGTGATGACATTCGTAAATGCGATCACGGCCATGGCAGTGGCAGTAATCGTTAAAATCGTATGTTCAATGAATTCGAGCAGCCGTGACATACGAACAGTCCTTTCCTGGCGAATTTTCATATGATTCCCGAGAGCGGTGCACTACACCGCCCACAGGAACTTTGATACTATGGGAACACTTATTGGTGTGTGTTCAAAAAGGAGGACAAAAAGGACCGAGAAGTTCAAGGAAGCGCCGTCTCGAGCACAAAGGAAAGCTTCTTACGATTCTGCATCGCACGCCGGAAAAGCGGTCTTCTTTTCCAAGGAACGGAGCGCAAGCTGGTCACTACGAAAGCATCATCATCGCACGAAGAAAAAGTGTTCTTCTTTTTCGAGGATATGCTGTTAATACGTGAGTAGCGGAGAGACAAGCTGACGCCGCCCGACTAAGAACCGCCACGTCAATCGCCAACGTCGGATCAGTACGTCCTGTACAAGTAATTTCGACGGTCATTTTTCCCGGACTTTTTGAACAACCTCTATTGGAACGCTTTCAGTAAATCTTCGCCCCATTTGTCTTTGTAAGCATCATAGATTGGCTGTGAGGCTTTTTTGAATGCTTCCATTTGTTCAGCTGTCGGCTCGTAAAATTCCATTCCAGCATCTTTCAATGCTTGAATTTGTTCGGCTTCTTTTTCACGCGCCATTTTGATTTGAGCGGCATTGGCATTTTTCGCCGCTTCTTGAATCACTTTTTGATCATCTGGATGAAGCGAATCAAATTTCTTTTTGTTCATCCCTAAAATAAGCGGATCATACGAGTAATTCCACATTGTAATATGTTTTTGTACCTCATTTAGTTTCGATGAATGAATGACGTCAATCGGGTTTTCCTGTCCGTCAATCGTTTTTTGCTGAAGGGCGGTAAATACTTCCGAGAACGTCATCGTCGCAGGGTCGGCCCCAAGCTCTCTCCATAAATCGGTATACATTTTGATTCCTGGAATGCGAACCTTCAATCCGCTTAAATCTTCAGGCGATTGAATCGGTTTCACCGAGTTCGTCACTTGACGGAAACCGTTTTGTCCGAATCCCAGCGGCTCGATTCCTTTTTCACGCAATAATTTGTTGATGGCTTCTCCGCCTTCACCATTGAATTTCGCATCGACCGCTTCTAAACTATCAAATAAAAATGGTGCACTGGCCACGCCAAAGCGCTCGTCCATAATCGAATAAATAATCGTAGAGTGATAGCTTAAATCAGTAGAGCCTTTCGCAAGCAGCTCGACCCCTTTACCGGAGTCCCCTCCCGATAATTGTTCGTTCGGGTATACTTTGATCGTGATGCGTCCATCCGTTTTTTCATTCACTTCTTTCGCAAACTGTTCAGCTGCCTGGAACCATGTAGATGTTTCCCCTACTGTCACCGACATCTTCAAATTATGTTTTTCCGTCGGTTCTCCTGAAGTGGTGGCACTTTCTTTTTGGCCGCATGCAGATAAAATAAGCGTGAAGATAACGCTTACAATCAATAAAAACGAAAACCTTTTTTTCATCATGATTCTCCCCTTTTAATTGGACTTCTCTTTATAACCAAGTTGTATGGAAATCTCGGCGGCAATGTTGGCTGCATATCCCCGGATGTTTTCTATTTTTTCATCCGTGAAGCGATAGCTGACACCGGCTATGCATAGTGCGGCAGCCAGCCGGTTCCCGCCGTCCCAAATCGGAAAAGCGACACCTTTTATGCCTTCTTCCCATTCTTCGTGGTCGACTGCGTACTGCTGTTGCCGAATGTTTTCTAACTGTTTCAATAATTGAGCTTGATCCACAATCGTATGGTCAGTAGAGGGAACGAGAGGCACCATCTTCAAGTACAGGTGCAATTCCTCCTCCTTCAGCTGCGACAAATAAAGCTTTCCCGATGCGACTGTATAAAGCGGAACTTGTTTTCCAGGTTCCAGCACGATGCGAAGTGCCTGTGAGCTTTCAACCTTGTCCAAATAGCGAACTTCGTGGCCCGTGAATCCAGCGAGTAAGACGCTTTCTTCCACACGTTCTAAAAGCTTCTTCATAAAAGGCCTTGCCATTTGTATCATATTCGCTTCCATGGTCATTTTCGATGTGAGCTGGATAAATCGGTAAGATAATTGATAAAGATCAGATGGGTTTTTCTCGACATACCCGAGAGATTCTAAGGTGGATAAAAAACGGTAAACGGTGGCTTTGTTGCTGTTCATGAGGTGTATGAGCTCGTTGAAAGAGCAGGGCTGGTTAGCTAAATGTTCTACGAGGTGAAAAGCCTTTTCAACAGTTTTCAGTCTTTGTTCGATATGCAAAACTCCTTTCTTTATACATTCCACTTAATAAATCGACACTCCCTCATCCCCATCGAGAAGCATTTACAATTGGTTCTCCAGGCAACTTGAATAGGCTCTCAAAGGTTCACCTATGCGGATGGCCCCAACCCCGCAAGGGGGGCAGCCGCTTAGGTTTAGAAAATTTGATATGACCGTCCTTTGGTCATATCAAATTTTCTAAATCGATCTATCATAGTAGTTTTACATGATGAAACAATCGTTTCATTTGTTTAAAAGTATATATATTCCATTTTTATTAGTCAAATAATTTTTAATTTTTACAATTATTAGATATTTTAAGTTTGACTGTTATTCTTTTTCTTTTCTATCTTGAACGCGAAAAGAACCGCTAAGAAAATCCTTGATTTCTAACGGATTTCTCATGACGGCTCTGCTTCGGAAATGACTGATCCATAAGTCTGTAACGAATCACAAAACTAATTTTTACTGAAAGGCCCGTCACATCACCCTTGATTTTACTGGGTTTTCATGGAGGGGCTTTTCATGAGAATGACTCAAAAGGTATAAAAAGCATAACTTTTGAGTCATTCTCTTCTTTATTTTTCCTCTAACTCCGCAATTTCCACAATTGTTCTTTCTTCCAGCGGTCCTCTTAAATGAACGGTCGCGGTTCTGCCATCCTCATTCAGCTTGTCGATCCATACGGAAGCATCATGATACTTCACTTCGATATCCGCTGGTGAAGACAAAATTTGTTTCACTCGTTTTACATCCATTGAATTCACTCCCTTTACGTATTCACCATAGTTTTTGAAGAATATGGATTTTTATACTTCACGAAAGATATGATTCTCCATCAATCAACATGTTCATCCCGCCCCTCATCATGTTTGCGGTCAACCATTCATATACTGATGTAAATGATAACGATAACGGGGTGAATAATCATTAATATATTTGTGAGAAGAGGAGATTCTTTTTGGTATTACAGCCAATTGTTTGCCGTCCCGATTCAACTAATTATCGATTCCAATCCATCCGTCGATCCGAATCGGCTTTCCATCGGCCAGACCGTGCGCATTCCGGGTTTTGTCACAATCACGTACACCATCAAAAGTGGTGATACGTTATGGAATATTGCCCGAAGCCGCAATTTACCTCTTGATGCATTATTTACAACGAACCCGTCTTTAAATCCGAATGCTTTAAAAATCGGGCAAGTCATTCAAGTGCCGCTCCGTATCACATGGAGACTTGTGAACGGAAAACAACGATACACATACGCGACCATAATGAACGATATCAATCGATTGGTACGTGTCTACCCTTTTTTACGGAGACGGTCCATCGGAAACTCGGTCTTAAACAAACCCATTCCAGAGCTGTTAATCGGAAAAGGTTCCAAGCAAATTCACTATAATGCCTCTTTCCATGCAAATGAATGGATTACTACCTCTATTACGATGACATTCATCAATGACTATGTATTGGCTCTTACCAATCAAGGTGCCATTCGCGGACGCGCTGTCCTGCCGCTCTATGCTCAAACCACTTTGTCCCTCGTTCCGATGGTGAATCCGGATGGAGTAGATCTCGTGTTGAACGGGCCTCCAGAACAATCTCCATGGAACGAGAGAGTAGTCCAAATCAACAAGGGCAGCCGGGATTTTACAGGGTGGAAAGCCAATATTCGCGGAGTCGATCTAAACGATCAATTTCCTGCAAAGTGGGAGCTTGAACGAGAACGAAACCCGAAGCAGCCAGGTCCGAGAGATTATGGGGGCGAAAAGCCGCTCTCGGAACCGGAGTCCATCGCCATGGCCGAACTGACAAAAAACCGCAATTTCGCAAGGGTACTCGCTTTCCACACACAAGGTGAGGTGATTTATTGGGGATTTGATAACATGGAACCGCCAGAAGCTAAAACCATCGTGGAGGAATTTGCAAGAGTGAGCGGATATGAGCCGGTCAAAACGGTTGAAAGCTATGCCGGCTATAAGGACTGGTTCATCCAAGACTGGCGGAGACCGGGATACACGGTCGAATTGGGCAGAGGAATCAACCCGCTCCCGCTCAGCCAATTCGATTCCATTTATCAAAAAAGCTTGGGAATTTATCTGGCAGGATTGTATATGTAAGTTCGACTTACGGTTCTTTCTGCGCTATATTAAGACATTTTAATAGGGCATGAGTGCTTTTTACTCATGCCCGCTATTTTTGGGAGGTTCCTCTGGACGAAGCTCTCTTGCCTCCTCAATATTTGCTTGATCTTTTCCCATATGAACCGAACCGCCGGAAAGACCTTCATTGATCATTCGGTCTATATCTAAATAGGCTTGATCTCTTCCTTCATACAACATATCTTTATTCTCGCTTATTTCTTTTTTCACGCTCCACCCTCCTATTGTTCACTCAAAAAAATCGTACGATTGCACTTAGTGTATGGAATAGAGGGAACATTATGCAGCTTGAGAAAATCGCTTGAGAAATCGGCTCATAAACCTTCACTTGGTTACGTCCTTCATTTTTGACTTGATAAAGGGCTTTATCTGCTTTTGCAATTACGTCTTCAGGTCGTTCGGATCTAGCGGCAACCGAAGAAACGGCTCCAATGCTAAACAAACTTTCATGATTGTTCATTACCCGCCTCTCCCGCTTTAAAAACGGACTTCGCGTAAAACTCGATAATTTCTCTTCTTCTGATGATTCCGATGAATGTTCCATGATCGTCAATGACCGGAACGAAGTTTTGCTCTGTCGCCTGCAGCAAAATGCTGCCCATTTCGGCATAGATGGAAATGGCTTTATTGTCATGGCGTCTCGGCACTTCCTTAAGCCTCACATTTTCAAGCTCCTGCAGGTCCATTTTCCCTTCTTTCTTTAAAAACCATAAAAGGTCACCCTCTGTCAGCGTCCCTTTATATTTTCCTTTATCATCAATAAGCGGAACCGATGTATATTTGTGATGTTCCATCTTCTCCAACGCTTGACGCACAGTGGATTCGATTTCAATTGTTGCTACTTCATGTTTTGGAATTAGAAAAAATGCAATATTCATAATGATTTTTAGCTCCTTTTTCACTTACCAGAATCAGCCGTTCGGTGAGCAGCCCTCTTTTGTTCGCTTTCACCGGACAGCATTCTTCACCACCTTAATTATATAGTAATAATAAGAGGAAGGTGAAGGATTTCCCCTTTTCCCTTCAACTTGATACAATGAATGGTGTACATAATGTTTGAAAGGAAGATGAATATGAGCGCTTGGGGTACCGACATTTTTGAAGATGATTTAACGTGTGACATACAGGATGAATTCAACGAAATGCTTGATGAAGGGTTGTCCGCTGCCGAAGCGACCGGACATATTTTAGAGGACTTTTTGGAAGAACTGGACGAATTTGAAGACGAAGACGAAAAGCTGGCAGAAGAAGCACTTGTCTATATCGCTCTTGCTCAGTTGCAGCTTCGACATCAGTCCCTTCAAGAGGCAATTCGTACGAAAACGATTGAACTGATTAACAAAGGCGCGGACTTACCGTTTTGGGAAGAAGCCGGTCAAAAAGATTATTTAGAACGAAAACAAGTGTTGGAGGAACTGAAGCAAAAACTGATGAACACTGAAATCGTTGGATAAATAAAATGAACTGATCCATTTTGCAAAGGGAGTGACCGACAAGAATTATTTTCCCCTTGTCGGTCACCCCCTCTTCAGATTCCTTCTTGTTTCCAACTTGCCCCAATGGCATCCATTATTAAATTCACAAACTTTTCTTCAGGAATTCTGCAAAAAAACTCATTCGGTTCATGAACTCTATCGGAGCATATTTTCACTTCCACTGTCTCGTGAGTCATTCGCCTGATTTCGAGCCATTTTCCTTCCGGCAGCCGAAAAGCTAAACGTGCAGCCATAGATTTCTCCCCCGCCTGTTGAATTTCTAAACCAAAAAAATCGCTATGCTTATAGCTGGGCCATCATTTTTTTGCGCTTCCATTTTTTCATGATCACACCGTGTGTAGGCGAGAAGAACAGAGTGACCAAGAATAGAATCCCTGCCACTGTAATCATGCAGCCGGCGATGGAAGCATCGTAAATATACGCCATATAATATCCAAGGACAGAGCTGATGATGCCGATCACCATACTGATGGCGATCATTACGCTCAATTTTTCCGTCAGCAAGTACGCCGTCGCTGCCGGTACAATAAGCATTCCGACGACTAAAATCGCTCCGACACTTTCGAATGAAGCGACTGTCGTAAAAGAAACGAGCGACATCAATAAGTAGTGGAACAACATGACCGGAATCCCGACAGCGGCTGCCATAGCCGGATCGAACGAACAAATTTTAAATTGTTTATAGAAGACGGTAATAATAATCAAATTTAAGAGAAACGTTGCCCCGACACCCCAAACGGCTTTTGGACCGATATCCATCCCGCCGACGGTCAGCGTGTTCCATGGTGCATACGCGATTTCTCCATATAAGACGCAATCGAGATCTAAATCCACTTGACGGGCAAACAAGCTGACTAGTACGACTCCGACCGCAAACAATGCTGTAAACACGACTCCGATCGATGCATCCGATTGGACACCGCTTTGATGAAACATTTGAATCAAAAAGACGGTAAGCAACCCTAAAGCCGCCGCTCCCATCATCATGAACAACGAGTCACGTGATCCGCTCACTAAAAAGGCAATGACGATTCCCGGCAGAACCGAGTGGCTAATGGCATCCCCGATCATCGACATTTTGCGAAGAACGAGGAAGCAGCCAACCAAGCTGCACGAGCATGCAACGAGTGCACCTATCAAGATAATCCAAAAATCATTCATAGCGTTTCCCCTTCTTTCACCTTTTGCACGTAAGGCTGGCTTGTAATTTGCTTCTTCACGGACATTCGGAGCAGCGCTTTAGCCAGTAACCCCCGTTTTGGAGCGAAGAAGACCGACAAGACGAACAAACATGTCGCAGCCAACACGGTTAGCGGACCTGTCGGCAGGTTGCTCACCATTGTACTGACAAGCGTTCCGGTAAGTCCGCTCAATACCCCAAACAACCCGGAGATGATCACCATGACATGCAACTTTTCCGTCCAGTACCTTGCCGCAACAGCCGGAGTAATGAGCAGGGCCGCCATCAAGACGACTCCGACCGCCTGAATGCCGACGACAACCGCGACGACAATGAGCAGCATAATGAATTGATCAAGCAGCGCAACCGGCAACCCAATTCCCTTCGCAAAACCCGGATCAAACGACAACAGTTTGAACTCTTTGAAAAACAGGGCGCACATCCCGACCAACACGGCAGATATAATTGCCATCGTATACACATCCGATTGGATCATCGAAGCAGCCTGACCGAATAAAAATTTATCAAGACCACTTTGGTTTCCAGCGTCGCTATGCTGAATTTGCGTCAGCAGCACAATCCCGACACCGAAAAACACCGTTAAAATAATTCCTAATGCTGAATCCTGTTTAATACGGGTATGTCTTGTAATATAGCTGATGAGAAAAGTAGCCAGCACCCCCGCAATAAGTGCCCCGATCAAAAAGTAAAAAATCGATTTCGAGCCCGTTACCATAAACGCGATACAAACACCCGGCAATGCCGCATGGGCAAGGGCATCGCCCATGAGCGATTGTTTTCGCAAATAGGCAAAGCTGCCGATGACTCCGCTGCTTAAACCTAAAAGCATCGAACCGAGTAAAATCCATTGAGTGTTAGGGTCTTGAAACACCTGTAACCAGTTCATGTTTTCACCTCAGTTTATTATGAATGATGACTCTTTTTCCGAATCGAACATCGTCAATTTTCCGCCGTACGTTTTTTGCAAATAATCTTTCGTGAAGATTTGTTCCGTCTTGCCGATTGCAATTAAGTTCACATTCAAAAAGATCAATGAATCAAAATATTCTTTGACGGTATTCAAATCATGATGCACAACGAGAACGGTTTTTCCTTGCTGTTTCAAGTTGTTCAGCAAAGTAATGATCGCCTTTTCTGTCGCCGCATCGACCCCGACGAACGGTTCATCCATAAAATAGAGCTGGGCATCTTGCGCGAGCGCCCTTGCCAGGAACACACGCTGCTGCTGGCCGCCGGATAACTGGCTGATTTGACGATCGGCGAACCCTTCCATTCCCACTTGGCGCAAGCACTCCATCGCGAATTCCTTTTCTTTGCTGCTAGGACGCTTGAACCAGCCAAGATGGCCGTAGCGTCCCATTGTCACGACGTCTAACGCATTTGTTGGAAAATCCCAATCGACCGACTCGCGCTGCGGCACATAGCCAATCAATTTACGCTGCTCTTTGTACGGCTTGCCGTAAATCTCGACTTCGCCTGTCACACGCGGAATCAACCCGAGAATGGCTTTAATAAGAGTCGATTTCCCTGCACCGTTCGGGCCAACAATCCCAATTAACTCTCCTTCCGGAATCTCAAAAGATATATTTTGTAACACAGGCTTTTTTTGATAAGCAACCGTTAAGTTATTGACTGTTAATGGTGCGGTCATTCACTTTGCCTCCTTAGTAAAATTGCAGCAAGGCTCGTTTAGAGCCTGCTGCCTTTGTTGTTTGTTCCCGTTATTTCAACGCACTCACAATCGTATCGACATTGTGGCGTACCATGCCGATGTATGTTCCTTCTTCTGTTCCTTCTTCTCCCATCGCATCAGAGAACAGCTCCCCGCCGATGTTTACTTCATGACCTTTTTCCTTCGCGCCTTCCACAACCGCTTCAATTGCTTTCTTCGGTACGCTTGACTCAACGAATACCGCTTTTATTTTGTTGTCGACCAAATAATCGCGCAGTGTGCTCACATCTTTTGAACCATACTCCGAAGCGGTGCTCAATCCTTGAAGCCCCATCACTTTAATGCCGTATGCATCTCCGAAATAACCGAACGCATCATGCGCCGTTACAAGAACACGGCCTTCTTCCGGAATTGAAGCAATCTGTTCTTTTGCATATGCATCTAATTCTTCCAGCTCTACCATATATTTTTCGGCATTTGCCTTATACGTGTCTGCATGATCTGGATCTTGTTCGATCAACACATCGCGAATCGTTTCTGTTACCGTCATCCAATGCTGGACGTTGAACCAAACATGCGGATCATGTCCTGTCGTCCCGTCATCGGCCGATCTTAATGTACTTTCGTCAATATCGCGTGTGACGGCGATGACCGGCTTGTTCTTTTCCATTTTTTCGAAAATTTCACCCATTTTTCCTTCCAAATGAAGGCCGTTATATAAAATGAGTTCGGCATCATCGAGCTTTTTAATATCACCTTGTGATGCTTTGTATAAATGCGGATCCACTCCCGTTTTCATCAAACCGGTTACTTCCACATGCTCACCGCCGATGTTTTTCGTGACATCCGTAATCATTCCGATGGTCGCCGTAATCTTTAACCTACCGTCTCCATCCCCGTTCATTGCCGTCTCTTTGTTGTTGGAGCAGCCTGCCGCGAACAATGCAAGCGCAAAAATCAATAATCCGATCGTAAAACGTTTCACTTTGGAATAAAACATGTACTCCTCCACTCCTTTTTCCTCTTCATAAAAATATTTACCGAAGGAAACTTTTTAACCAAAAAAAAGAAAATGACTCCCGAAAATTTCGACTCGATACATCGTATGGAACAAAACAGAAAAAGTGCCAGTAACACAAATTGATACAAGCTATATTTTTTATACGAACAAAAATGTTTTTCCTTAGGTAAACTTTTTATTTATTATAAAATACAACATATTATTGTTCAATATGTTTTTTATTAAGAAAATGTAAATTATGAGTTTCATTGAACAAGAAACTCCTTAAACCTAAGCGGATGGCGCCAACCCCGTAAGGGGGGTGTCATCCGCTTAGGTCTAGCAATTAGCCTAGTTTCATTTCGGCGATTAAATCTTCCAATCTCTCTTTTTGAGCGACCAGCTCTTCTAAAGATGGCTGCTGGGTTGCTGCCTGTTGACGAAACCCTTGCGCCGGCTGCAGTAATTTTTGCAATTGGCCCGAGTTTTGTTCATATAAGCGGTATCCGACCGCCCCGACTACTGTTCCAGATACAAATCCCAATAAGAAATCTTGATTGAATGCCATGTTCATACTCCCCTTTTATATGATGATCGGACTTGTATTCGCCCGTCTTATATCGTGTAAAATTTCCAATACGTTCACGGCCCACGTAACCATACATACATGAAGCAGATGGCCCGTTCCGAGTGAAAATAAACTGATGATTCCCGTTAAAATATCAGGATGGCGATAGCGGTTTGTTCCTCCGTGTGTCAATACCGTATGGGCCGTCGAAATGACGACGAGATAGTCGAACACATCGATTCGGCTCGTATAACGTTTTTTGACGAAGGAGACGAGCAATAAAAATCCGGTCACAAGGGAACGAAAAATATCTTTGCGAATGCCCGGCGTAACGTTTACCATGATTGGATCAAGCGGATCTAACGATTCATGGTGAAAAAATAGAGAAATATATTGACAGATTTTATGCTTTGTCAATTCACGATCATTATAGTTGATGACCATCGTTTGAATAATCGGCTCAACTCTAACATCATTTATGCCATTGATTGCCGAAAAAAACATTTCAATTTCCTCAAACGAGGAGTGGTTCCGCAATATCGGGACTTGCAGCCGAAGCCTTCCAGGTATGTCGTGAAGAATCATGTAGGAACCCGCCATTTCGCTTCTCTCCCTTCGCCAAGATTTTCATGCTGTTCAGCACGACCCCAATCGTCGTGAAATTATGCACGGCAGCACCCGCTACCGGGGAAATAAGCCCGAACGCCCCCAATAAAATCGCCCCTCCATTTAATAGAAGCGTCGCCGCCACATTTTGTTTAACTGTGTGAAGCGTCCCTTGCGACAAACTGACCAATTCCGTCAGTACATAAGGGTTATCTTTTGTGATGACGATATCGCTTGCCTCAACGGCCAAATCCGTCCGCTTCCCGCCCAATGTAATCCCTACATGGGCTTTCGTTAAAGCGGGAGCATCATTCATCCCGTCTCCCACCATAACGATCTTTCGATATTTCTTTTCATTTTCTACATAGCGCACTTTTTCTTCCGGTAGCATATGGGCACAATAATCATCTATTTGCAGCTTCCTTGCAACTCTTTCTGCATTCTTCTGTTCATCACCTGTCAGCATAACTACTTTTTTCATACCGAGTGAGTGTAATTGTTTAATTGTATGCTCCATTCCCGGCCTTATGCGGTCTTGAATGGAAAAAGCCCCGGCAAGATGGCGATTGATGGCCACAAACACGGAATAGTTTGGAGAAAGGTGCACATGGTGTTCCGTCACAATATCTTCTTCCTGTAAATAACGGAAACTGCCGACATGTACTTCTTTCCCATCCACGACTCCATACAGCCCTTTTCCTGTCACTACTTCCATCTTTTCATGCTCCAGTCGGCTTAAGAAAGAAAGCTGGCGTTTCTTCGCTTCTTCCAAAATCGCGTGTGCAAGAGGATGGGAAGAAGTTTGCTCCATCGCGGCTGCCTTTTGGAGCACTTCATTCTCGGTAAAATCATGGAAACATTCCATTTTCTCTACATAAGGCTTTCCTTCTGTCAACGTTCCCGTTTTATCGAATATCATCGTTTCTGCAGTTGCCAGCTGTTCTATATGGCTTCCGCTTTTAATGAGCACACCTTTCTTCGCTGCTTTTCCGATGGCGGCTGAGAAGGCGGCGGCCGTTGACAGCTTAATGCCGCATACGAAATCAATGACGAGCATGCTTAAGGCCCTGTTTACATTCCGCGTCAATACAAATGTAAGGAACGTCAGCGCGAAAGATACCCCGACCATTTTTTCAGCGATTTTATTCGCATATTCTTGTGTGGGCGCTTTTGAAGAGTGGGCGTCTTCAATGAATTGAATCATCCGCCCAAGAGCGGTTTCACGTCCGGTTTTCGTGACGCACACCGTCAGCTCCCCGCTTTGGCATATGCTTCCGGCGTATACCTCATCTTGTACCGCTTTTTCTTTCGGTAAATATTCGCCGGTAATGGCCGATTCATCAATGAGGCCATTGCCGCTCACAACAAAGCCATCAACTGGAATACGCTCCCCCTGGTACACTTTCACGAAGTCTTCTACTTGAATTTCCTCTATGGCCACCTTGGTGACCGTTTTATCCATTTTTACCTTCCATGCATATGGTGCTTCCAAATGAAGCAACGACTGCAAATGCGACTTTGTTTTGACCGTGGTCATATCGGTCAATAATTCACTGATCGTCGACATGATGTAAATGATAAGAGCCGATGCCGGCTGTTTCAAGTAGAGACAGGCCAACAGTGAAGATATCGTTAAAAAGTCAGGATTCAGCTTCTTCTCTTTCATAAGCCCGTTCACTCCGCTCTTAATCGTCGGATGCGAGAGGCAAAGCACAAGCGCCGCAATGAAGCGATTAAACAATGCGAGGTACAAAGCAGGTATGGCCCGTTTTGTCACGATCCAATGGGCACAAAAAAGAAGGGAACAAAAGCTGACGAGTGTAACACGCTTCTTTATAGAAGGTTCTTGCCTCTCCTTCTGTATTCCCTTTTGCCATCCCTTTACGACCGCCGTCAACAACTTTGGCTGAAACTGCTCATTGTAATAAAGGAGCAAGCTTTTCGTCACGGACGTATAAGAAGCTGAATATACCCCTGGTATGGACCGAAACCATGCTTCAATGTTAGCCGGGGACAACTTTGTTTCGATGCGAAGCCGCAAACGCCCCGGTAATGAGTGAAGAACCGTCACCTTATCAATCGCTGTCCCCTCCCATTCCCCCATTATTTTTTAATAACGTATAGGCCCAGTAAAATAAGCTGCTCGCAAAGGCCGGGTTGGCTGGAAAGCTCCGGAGCCCCTGGAATAAGAAATAAACAATCAATAAACTATCGAAACTCGTATAGCCGTTCGTCGTTTTTTTGACATTCCCGTTTATTCGGTCAAATGTCCCTTTCATCGTGTTCATCAATTTATCATTGGTCACTGAAAAGCTTTCCACCGTTACGTCAGTCACAAGCTGCAAAATCTCATCAAGCTCCGACTGCTGCAAATAAGGGTTCGTAAACTCAAGCAGCATGCTGCCTGTGATGGGTGAAACCCGGCATGATCCAATAAGCGGATGCATCTTCAGCACATTCTCCATGTATGCGGCTGCCTGTTTATCTTTCCAGCGAACGTTTTGGAGCCGCAATCTTCCTGGAATGGCATGGACGACTTGTATTTTTTGCTCCCGCATTTTCCCGATGATTTTAGGAGCGATCATGTACGCACCAAGTCCAAGTAATGTTGACCACAAATGGCATCGCTCCTTTTCATCCCCGTATATATGTATGCGTATTCAATAGGACATTTACCCATTGTTCAATTTGGTCAGCCGGCGGATTTTCTTTAAGGGTAAACTCAATGACCATACTTCCTGTAATCGTGACATATTCCACAGATTGGACGTACGGCTCCTCTTTAATCACATTCATAAGACTTTGCAGCAATCCTTCATTTTGCTTCCATAAATCGCTTTTTAAGCGAATTCTCCCTGGGATGAAATGGGCAATGTAAATGTAATGCTTGTTTAATCTTCTTTCGCATTTCTTTAATTGGTGCATGTAAGCGACTTGTTTTAGCATAGCCACCTCCAGGATTTGTTAATTTTATATTAAATTATAAATTTTATGTAAATATTGGTAAATGGTTAAAAAGAACTATTACTATATCATTCTATTCAAGTAAAAACTATATAGATCGATTTAGCTCACCTCTTTTACCCTTAATAAGTCCAATTCAATACCGTATGTATATGAAGCATAAAAAGTACTGGCCTATTCTCTTAACAACAAAATGCAGTTGCCCCACAAGTCCCTAATAAATGACAAAAACTGTTTTTTAATGAAAGGCCCCGTCACGATCCCTTTGTTTACTGGGCTTTCATGACGGGGCCAGGAGGATGACTTAAAAGGGCCGTATTTTGCCCTTTTGGGTCATCCTAAAAGCAAAAATCTCATCTTTTTATTTCGTTGTTCCCTCTCTTCTTCAGCCGCTAAATCGTATTTTTTTAAGAGATGAAACATTTCATTTAAGTTCTCTTGTGTTTGATTTCCATTTAAAAAATCATCGAATAATGCACATATATCCTCTGGAAGCCACTCCATTTGTGCCTCAAATTTCTTTCGTACATCTTCGGTAGAATGATCCAAATTACATTTTCCCATGGTACGTCACCTTCCCATAAATGAATATGCTTATTATACAGCAAACCGATCGGGATTTCGACGATTGGCTTCTTGATGACATTTCTTCTAAATTGGTTAGTTAGGACATACATTACAAATGACGACTTAGAAAAAAAGTCTCGTAAAAAATAATAGTGATTTCCAACATTTTTGACTCATTCATGCGAAATGGCGCTTTCGTACAACCGAAAGAAAAGGTGATTGATATGCTCTCGAAAATTTCTGCTGTAGTGATTGGCAGTTTCTTATTAGGGACAGGCATTAATGGATTTTTGGCTCCTTATCATTTGTTAGACGGAGGAATCATTGGCATTGCTTTGATTCTTCACTATTACTTCGATTTCCCCACAGGTTTATGCATGCTTGTGCTAAGTGCCCCGCTATTCTTTTATGCCTGGAAGTACGAGAAGAACTATTTTTATAATAGCTTAAACGGACTCCTGCTCTCTTCCCTTTTAATCGACTGGCTTTCTCCGCTCAGGCAGCATTTTGATGTCCCCATTTTCTTCAGCTCTATCCTTGGAGGAACACTGGTCGGCATTGGTATCGGATTAATGCTGCGTTATGAGACAAGCACAGGGGGAACAGATTTGATTGCCCAAATGTTAGCGAAACGGACTTCTTGGAATGTGGGTGTATTAATCTTTATCATCGACACGATCGTTGTTTTAGTGGGCATGAAAACTGTTGGACTGACATCTTTCATGTTTTCATTAGTCGTCATTTCTGTTGTTGGTGTCATGACTTCCCTTACAATAGTGATGCCTTCACACTCTTTAAAATAAGTTCATCTACAGTGATTCAGGAATCAGGAAAGAGATGATCGACAAACATCCGTTTCATGATCATGACAGCTGCGGATTCCAGTTTCGGACACCGTTGTCTTCGATAATGCCAAAGGTTACATCCGTAATATCTGGATCCTGCATGACCCTGTCCCTTACCCGGAATTTGATGTCGTCGGCAACCGCTAATGTAAGTCCTTTTTGAAGTTCAATCAAGGCTTCCACATGATAATAACGCCCTTCTTGGGTGATGCGAATTTTGTTGATATCGGTTACATCTTGATCCGATAAAATCATGCTCGCTACTTTTTCTTCCACATCTTTTGGCGCAGCGACTCCAATTAAGCCGACCATGTTATCATATCCGACCCGAAACGCCACTCCCACCATTAATAGACCGATCAGGATAGTCGCCATGCCGTCCAGCAGCGTATAATCCGCAAAGGCTGTGACGAGTACTGCTATCAATGCAAGGATGGCTCCTGTAACGGCTACGATATCCTCGTAGAATACTAAGCGGGTAGGCGGCGCTGCCCGTCCGACATTTCGAAAAGCCGCACCGACAATTCCTATTCCTTTCGCCTCTACCCGAGCCTCCACGAGAATCTCTTTCATCGCTTTAACGAGAATATATCCATCAATGATGATATTGATGATAAGGACCGCAACATTCAATAGGAAACCATCCGAATGGGCCGGGTGCTGGATTAAATGCCAGCCTTCGCGAATGGTTTCGTAAGCCATGACGGTGACTACAATCACGGCAATCATGCAAAAAATATTAATGACTCGTCCAAATCCTGTCGGAAAACGAGGAGTTGGCTTTTTTTCCGATAGAATGCTCCCAATGAATACAAAGCCCTGATTCACCGCATCCGCCAAGGAGTGCATCGCAGACGCAAACATCGCACCGCTTCCGCTGAACGAGGCAGCGACACCTTTCGTTGCAGCGATGATGGCATTTCCTGTCATCGCGATAGCCGAAGACTTATTTCCCTTTTTAATCAGTTCCATGAGACTTTCTTTCTCTCGCTTTTCTTCCATTGCTCACTTTCCCCCTAACAACCGTTCTTACCTTGTTATACCCATTTTACATAGAATTAATATATAGAAAATGTTCTGGACCTTTAATGGCAAATCCACGTTGTCTCGACTGTCAATTTCAACTGTCTTCCTATTTATATGAAAAAGAATTGAATTAGGCAGGTTAAGGACGCTTCTTTCCAGCCTTGGTTTCACAACTAAAAAAAGGCTGCCTTAGCAGCCCTTACAGTTTGTCGACAATAAGTCACTAACATCTTTAATTGGTGAAACTTCTGTAGCTTTAGCATTGAGTTTGATAACAAGTGTAAAAAACGTGGAAGCAAGAGACTTGTCCCCATGCTTCAAGAAGAAATATGTTGGGCTGGTGGAACATTCTCGTCTTCTAGTTCCTCAGACTTTAGCTTTTTCATCGTCAATCCAGTAGCTGCATAAATAATATCGAATATTGGTGTAATAAAGGCTAGATAAACATAAGGGAAAAATGCAAATGGTGACACTCCCAGCATTTGCGAAGCGTATATTGCATTAGAATTCCATGGAATAATAGGTGCTCCAATCGTCCCTACATCCTCAATATTACGCGAAAGATTTTCTGGAGCTAAATTATTCCTTGTAAAGACAGCCCTCATCAGTGACCCTGTTACAATAGCCGTTAATAACATGGATGATCCAATTGCACTTGTGATAAATGCGATGAACATGGTCACTAGTGTTATCTTAAAAACAGAGCCATCGGTTCGTTTGACTAATGGTTCCACTAAAGCATTCAGAATACCGGCCCCTTCTAACATGCCCGTAACACACATGGCTAAATAGACAACAAGAAATGAGCTCATTAAACTGAAGAGTCCGCCTCTACTGAGGATTGTGTCAACTAATTCACTTCCACTTTGGATCACAAATCCATTTGTCATCATATTAAATACTTCACTTACACCGTAACCCTGATTAAGAACAGCGACGATAAGCCCGCTAAATACGCCTAGTAAAAGAGAAACAATAGACGAAACACCTTTAATGAGTAAAGCCAACACTATAACAAGAGGAATGACTTGTATCCAGGATAAATCGAAATTTTTCGTTAATGTAGACGTTATTTCTTGAATCTGCTGCAGATTCATCGCTTCTTTTCCATACTTTAAACCTAAAAACAGAAATATTACCGCTGTAATTACATATGCTGGAACAGTTGTCCACAACATATGCTTAATATGTGTCGTTACTTTAGCTCCAGAAATAGAAGACGCTAAAATCGTACTATCAGACAAAGGTGACATCTTATCTCCAAAGAAAGCTCCACAAATAATGGCACCAGCTGTCATAGGGGAAGGAACTCCGAGTGCATTACCAACTGCCATTAAGGCCAAACCCACTGTACCTAACGTTCCCCATGAGGTACCTGTTGCAAGGGATGTTGCTGAAGCAAGGAGTAAAGCGGTTATTAAAAAATATTGTGGTGAAATCATTTCTAACCCCCAATAAATAACATAAGGGATTGTACCAGAAGCCATCCAAGTTGCAATCATCACACCAACCACTAAAATAATCGTATTTGGCTCAAAAGACTGCTTTCCCATTTCCCAAGCCATATTTTGAACCTCATTATATTTATAGCCAAGTTTCATCACTAGCAAGCCCACTAAAATCCATAACAACAAAAACATTAATTCTAAGGATGCACCAAAAGCAAGCGTTCCTGTGAGAAGGCAACCAAAAAACAGTAAAACAGAAAACAATGCATATTTAAATGACACCGAATGTTTATAAAATTTTCCTTCAACCAATTCAGCCGTTATATTACTATGATTTTCAGGTTTTTCTCTCATATATTAAACCTCACAATTTAATTTTTTAAAAACCATTTTTATCATAATTTTCCTTTATCTGTTTTAAAGCACATTCTAGTAACGATCTTGTACAAGCAATATTCACCCTCACAAAATTACCGCTATCTTTTCCATACGTGCTCCCAGAATTGATTCTCACTCCTGAATTTTCGAAAAAGTCAATCAATAACTCACTGTTTAAGCCTAACTCTTCACAGTCAATCCATAACAAATAGGAACATTCAGGATACTGAACTTTTAACTTCGGCAAATTTTTATTGATATACTCAATGGCAAAAACAATATTGTTTCGTAAATAATCATTTAATTCATCCACGTAATAATCGCATTCATTATAAGCAGCTATTAAAGCCTCAACTCCTAAATAGTTATAATCGAAGTGATATTTTACGTAAATATCGTCAAAAGCTTTCTTCAAATTTTTGTTTTTTATAATCACATAAGCGCTAAAGAAAGACGCTAAATTAAAGGTTTTACTTGGAGAGTTCATCACCACAACATGTTGATCCTCTTCCTCACACATCTCTAAAAAGGAGTAAAAAGGTAACCCTTTGTGGATCATGTCGCTATGAATTTCATCACTTATAATCATCACGTTATTTTCTCGACATAAATCATACATTTTCTTCATTTCTTCTTTTGTCCATACCCGTCCAATTGGATTAGCAGGATTACATACAAGGAGTATTTTCACATCGGGCATCTTTAGCTTATTCTCTAAATCTTCAAAATCAATATCGTAACTTCCATTGCGGAATTTTAATGGATTGTCGACAGCTTTTCTATTAAATTTCTCAATTACCTTTTTAAATGTTGCATAGACTGGAGGTTGAATCACGACTTTGTCCCCTGGATTCGTATAAGCATCTAAAAACATCCATAGAGCACCTGTCATTAATCCTGGTGAATAACTAATTTCGTCTTCTCGAACATCAATTTTATGATGGCGCCCATACCAATCTTTAATAGCACTAGTAAATCGTTCATGAGGAAAAGATCCATAACCGAAGACTCCAAAATCTACTTTTTCCCTTACCGCATCTAATACTTCACGTGGAGACTTATAATCGGTGTCAGCAATTCCTAGTGGAATCAATGAGCCGCCTTTCCCTTCATTATCCCATTTATCCGAATCAGTGCCGACCCTATTTATAGATTCATCAAAGTTGTGCAACATAAGTTTCCCCTCTTTTTTCTAGATATTCTCGTATGCGCTTACATTTTTTTTACTAAACTAATTTCATCATCACTCAACTTGTTTTTTATCTGCTGGGCACATCTCAAGACATGCCCATGAACAGACACTTTTAAATCGATCCATACAACATATTAACCTTCTCATCGGTCCAGCCAAAAATACCACCCGTATGAATAAACAATAGGTTTTGACTATCCCGTAGGTTTCCATTTTTAAGTTCATGGTATAGACCATACATGGACTTCCCTGTATATACAGGATCAAGGATCATTCCTTCTTCTTGTGCGAATTTCTCGATAAATTTTAGCTCATCCAATTGGCTTTTTCCATAACCTAACCCTATATAGCGATCAATGATGTTGATCTCATTATCTTTAAACGAATAAGGCTCGGCTCTATATTGATTCATATCTTCTAAAACATGTAATATATCATGAACCGCTTGTTCTTTCTGATTTAAGACACTCATGCCAATAATGGTTTTATCTTTATTACATTCTTTATTTCCATATAACAGACCAGCATAGGTTCCTCCTGAGCCGTTCGCAACCACTATCGTATCAAATACCATTCCTAATTGCTCTTCTTGACGCAGTATTTCATAGTAGGCTTCTAAATATCCTAAAGCACCCAGGCCATTCGAACCGCCCATCGGAATGACATAGGGTTTATGTCCCGAATCAGTCAATTCTTTTTTCACTTCTTCGATAATAGTTGTTAAATCTTGATACTCATCCTCACTTACCAATTCAATTTTTGCACCTACTAATTTATTAAAAAGTAGATTTCCTTCAGTCTTATTCATTTCACTTTCTTTTAAAATCAATAAGGATTTCATATGATGTTTAGCCGCTAGAACAGCGGTTGCTCGCGCATGGTTCGATTGGATCCCGCCGCTTGTGATTAAATAATCACATTTTTTGTTTTGAGCATCTTTTAACAAATATTCCAGCTTTCTAATTTTGTTTCCTGATGTTGCCATTCCAGTCTGGTCATCACGTTTTATAAAAACCGATTTATTCAAGTGTTTACTAAAAAAATGGACTTTTTCAATTTTCGTAGGTAAATTGGCGATCGTCATTTTATCCATAAAGCTCTTTCCAATCCTTAAAGTATTTTTCCCTGTAATGAAACCTCTGATTTCACATGATCTAATGCCTGAACTAAATCATTTAGAAGATCATATTTATCTTCAATTCCACAACTAAGTCGAACTAATCCATCTGTCACTCCTAAATCCAGTCTTTCTTTTTCAGGGATAACGGCATGAGACATTGTGAACGGGTAAGATAATATTGATTCTACTCCCCCTAAACTAACAGCAACTATTGGAATCGTCACATTTGCAAAGAAGTCTTTCACATTTTCATAGCTGCCTAAATCAAAAGTCAATACGGCTCCTCCACTACTTGCTTGGGAAAAATGGACTTCTCTTCCTTCATGATTGGCCAGGCTTGGATAGTAGACTGCTTTCACTTTGCTATGGTTTTGCAGCTCTTTAGCAATAAAATCTGCATTTTCCACTTCCTTTTCCATACGAACTTTCATGGTTTTGATTCCTCTTAAAACCAACCAACAATCATATGGATCCAGCATGCTGCCAAACATTTTTTGCGTTTTGAATATCATGTTTGCAATCTCTTTATCACTGGTTACAACCAATCCAGCTGTCACATCACTATGACCATTAATAAATTTCGTCGCACTATGAATGACGATGTCAACCCCGAGTGTAATCGGATTTTGATAGATCGGTGTCATAAACGTATTGTCGATAATGGTCATAATATTGTGTTGTTTCGCTAACTGTACAACCCCTCTAATATCTGTGACGGTTAACAGAGGATTAGAAGGTGTCTCAATATAAATTCCCCTTGTATTTTCCTTGATTTCTTCTCTCCAGGAAGAAAGACTCGTCTCATCAACGAAAGAGTATTCGATTCCATATTTCGGAAACATCTCTGTTACTAATTGATACGCTCCCCCATAAATATCTTTACATAGAATCACGTGATCTCCTTTTGAAAAATTAAGCAGCACCGCAGAAATCGCTGCCATACCAGAAGAAAAGGCATAACCATATTTAGCGAATTCCAAACAGGCAATGGTTTCCTCTAATGCCTTCCTTGTTGGATTGCCAAATCGTGTATATGTAAACTCTTGTGATTCTGTAAAGTGAGCTTGGTGAAACGTGGAAGCTTGGTAGATAGGAATAGATGAACTACCAGTACATTTATCAAGTAACGGACCACCGTGAATTAATTTTGTATCTAGCTGCATATTCTTCATCTCCATTTTATTTATCAAGAGCCGCAATAACCTCAATCTCAACTAATGCATTTTTTGGCAGCTTTTCAACCGCAACAGCTGTTCTCGCAGGATGAGGAGAACAAAAAAATTCTTTATATACTTCATTCATCGCATTGAAATCACTCATATCATTCAGAAAAACCGTTGTTTTGACAATATCATCCATAGAACCGCCATTTTCTTCGATGATCGCCTTGACATTTAATAGAGATTGTCTTGTTTGATCCTCAATTTTATCAGACGAAAATTCATTTGTTTCAGGGTCGATTGGAAGTTGTCCAGATGTATAAATCAAATGACCTACTCTACGATATGCTGAATAGGGGCCAATCGCTTCCGGATACTTTTTCATTTAAAACACCTCTTTTATAATTTTTTATTATCATGATAATATTATATTATTAAAAATAGTAAATTTCAATTTAATATTTAAAATTTTTAGAAAAATTTATCATTTGAAACTTATCTCAACAGGGGATTCAAAAAAGACATATGACTTTTTTGTGAAGATATAAATTCAAAATCCTCCTATCAATCCTATTTATCCTATATGATTTTTTGGTATTATGGAGTTGTATCGACTTTTTTGCTCTGGAAGATTTATTTCAAAGTTGTTAAAATTAAATAAATTTAGATTTTTCTTTATCCATTCCCTTATAAGTTTTATAGGGATATTCATATACAATCTATTATCGTTTGTGAGGAGTAATATTATGAATAAGAACGTTATCAATCACTATAAAAAACTAGTTGAGTTTTTAGGTATAGCTCTAGGAGAGAACTATGAAGTGATTTTACACATCATCGAGAAAGATAACTCTTATGTTGGAGCCATTGCAAATAATCATATTAGTGGCCGAACAAACAATGCGCCATTAACAGAACTTGCACTTAAAATGATGAAAGACAAAGCGTATCAAGATAAAGACTACGTAACAAACTATAAAGGAATTACAAAATTAGGGACGGAAATTCGCGGTTCTACTTTTTTTATTAAAGATGAAAACCAAGAATTAATCGGTATGCTTTGTATCAATTTCGACTTTAGTAAACATAAGAAAATTGCAAATGACATTCTAGACTTAGCTCAGCTTCAACTAAATATGTTTAGCCCAATAAAAGATGAGACCGCTGCTCCGAAAAAGAAAACCATAGAAGATCATCACGATAATGAAATGATCGAATATTTTTCAGACTCTATTGATGAAATCGTATACTCGGTCGTCGATCCATCTCTCTTAAATCCAAATATCGCCCTAAAACAAGAACAAAAAATTGAGATCATAAACCAGTTATACAAAAAAGGCATATTCCAATTAAAAGGCGCTGTATCTCAAGTCGCTGAGTTACTGAATATATCTGAACCTAGTGTATATAGGTATTTGAAAATGATTGATAAGGATAAAAAGTAAGCAAGGGGAACGCTAGGGTTCCCTTGCTTTTTTTGTAACTTAAAATCCTTCAATTAACACACCACTTCATCTGCTCTCGCAATTTACCTCTTCTATTTGATTGAGAAACTGCTCAACCTCTTCTCGGCTTTTTCCGAGTTTACTTACAAAGCGACTGAGTTCCTTCCCTTCTTGAAAAGCTATAAAGCTTGGGACTCCAAACACATCTAGCTTCTCTAATAGTTCCGGTAAATCGTCCCGATTTACTGCGACCATATCTATTTGGTCTTTATATGCTTCTTCCACAACTGGCATGAATGTATCGACGTGCTGGCAATCTGGGCACCCCTCAACATAAAATTTAGCCACAACCAGTTTTGTTGATAAAATCGCCTCATCAAATTCTTTTTGTGTTTTAATTTCTTTCATCATGACCATCCTCCCTATATTTTTCCCACGTGTTTTAGCGTTAGTGAATGATTATTTATTTGGTAGTTTTCCACTTACCTCTACTACTTGATTGAGAAACTGCTCAACCTCTTCTCGGCTTTTTCCGAGTTTACTTACAAAGCGATCGAGTTCCTTCCCTTCTTGAAAAGCTATAAAGCTTGGGACTCCAAACACATCTAGCTTCTCTAATAGTTCCGGGAAATTGTCCCGATTTACTGCGACCATATCTATTTGGTCTTTATATGCTTCTTCCACAACTGGCATGAATGTATCGACGTGCTGGCAATCTGGGCACCCCTCAACATAAAATTTAGCCACAACCAGTTTTGTTGATAAAATTGCCTCATCAAACTCTTTTTGTGTTTTAATTTCTTTCATCATGACCATCCTCCCTATATTTTTCCCACGTGTTTTAGCGTTAGTGAATGATTATTTATTTGGTAATTTTCCACTTACCTCTACTACTTGATTGAGAAACTGCTCAACCTCTTCCTGGCTTTTTCCGAGTTTACTTACAAAGCGATCGAGTTCCTTCCCTTCTTGAAAAGCTATAAAGCTGGGAATTCCAAACACATCTAGCTTCTCTAATAGTTCCGGGAAATTGTCCCGATTTACTGCGATCATATCTATTTGGTCTTTATATGCCTCCTCCACAACTGGCATAAACACATCGACGTACCGGCAGTCTGGGCACCAATCCGCATATAATTTAGCCACAACCGGTTTTGTTGATAAAATCGCCTCATCAAACTCTTTTTGTGTTTTAATTTCTTTCATCATGATCATCCTCCCTATATTTTTTCCACGTGTTATACTAGTTGACTCCACTCTTTAACCTCTTGTGAATCAAGATATCTTTCGCAATCCAGAGCAGCCATGCAGCCACTTCCTGCAGCAGTAATTGCTTGGCGGTATTTGTGATCTTGAACATCTCCGCAGGCGAATACACCAGGAATATTGGTTTCGGTTGTACCAGGGTTCACAATGATATATCCCATATCGTCCGTTTTGACTTGATTCTCTAAAAAAGCTGTGTTCGGTCTATGTCCGATTGCTATGAAAATACCATCTGATTCCAACATTTCATCTTTTCCTGTATCGCTGTTTTTTACTTTCAAGCCAGTAACGCGTTTATCACCTGCAATAATTTCTTCAGGAATGTAATTTAAACTCCAGGTAATTTTCGGATTATTTCTGGCGCGATCTTGCATAATTTTGGAAGCGCGAAGCTCGTTTCTGCGGTGAACAATACGAACCTCTGAAGCAAACTTTGTTAAAAAATTTGCTTCTTCCATAGCTGAATCTCCGCCGCCGACAACGATAATTTTCTTTCCTCTAAAGAAAGATCCATCACATGTTGCACAAGTGCTTACTCCACGCCCGATATTTTCCTTCTCTCCCGGAATATTCAACAATTTTGCAGAAGCCCCCGTTGAAATGATTAAAGACTGAGTTTTGAATTCTCCTAACCCTTCAACCGTTAAGGTGAAAGGGCGATCTGAAAAATCGATTTTTTTAACCCACCCCCTTTTAAACTCTGCTCCAAAATGCTCTGCTTGCTCACGCATGTTCTGCATCAGCTCTCGCCCCATAATCCCTTCAGGAAAACCAGGGAAATTCTCAACATCTGTAGTCAATGTCAATTGTCCCCCCGGTTCAGGTCCTTCAATAACTAAAGGACTCATGTTAGCACGTGCTAGATAAATGGCTGCGGTTAATCCGGCAGGACCGGTCCCTAGAATAATAGTTTTATACATCATTTACCTCCTAATTTATTTAGGTGACCTAAAGGCACCGATTTGTATTTCCAATAACATAAAACTATCTACTTTGTTCTGCAGCAGATAACATCTTAAAATTTTGCACCCCAATGAGCGGGGGAGAATAAATATGAAGAGTAATCAATTTTTCCTCCTCATCATTTGCCATCGCATGAATATATCGTTCAGGGATTAGAAAAATGTTACTTTCGTCTACCTTTGTTTTTGTTAGTTTTTCTGGATCCCCTTCTTCGTTTAGTTCATATGAAAATTCCGTTAATTTACCTTGAATCACCTTGCCACATCCTATTGATTGGCCATGATCGTGGATGTCGGTTTTTGAATGTGCAGGAAGGCATAGTACAATGACTTCAAATAAATCTGACTGAAAAATAACTTTTCTGCTATACGGTAAACCATTAGGCTCTTCAATATAGGGAGAAACGTCATCTAAAGTTATGGTAAGAGATTCTACCTCTTTTTGAAGATCGGGTAATGATAACTTATGATTTTGTTTAAATTGCATTTTTATTTTTTCTAAAAGATTCATGTCATCACCTCATATTTATCGATATTTATGATTACGATTCTTTTAAAATATTTTAAACTTTTTTTGAGATTCCCTAGACCACTTTAAATCTTGTGTAAATAACTTCCTCCGGTTGCTCTAAAGTATAATTGCTTCTCACAATTCTAAAATTGATACATCCACGACTTGCATTTTATAAACCTCTCTGCAACAATAAGGTCTCTTTTAACCATTTATCAAATCCGCCCGTTAAATTAACTACTTGTTCAAAGCCATTTGCTTGCAACATACTAGCAGCAATAGCTGATCTGGCTCCTGATTTACAATACACGAGAATTGGTTTATCATTCGGAATTTCCTTCATTCTATCTTCTAGGAGTCCAAGCATTATATGATTAGCCTTGGGAATATGACCTTCCTTCCATTCACTGCTATTACGGACATCGACAATATGAAAATCATCTATATTATCAATAATTTCTCTTGGTTCTGCTGATTCATAATTTACTACATCGACAGCATTCACCTCGAGTTGATCAATGAAACTGTCATTCATTGTGGAACTGACTTGATCAAGTCCAATTGATTGGAAAGCTTTCAATATTTCGGATTCCTGCTCTTCACTAGCTAGTAAATATATAGGCCGATTATAATCAAGCAGCCATCCAACCCAGGTGACAAATGATTTATTATACGGAATATTTATTGTTCCCGCGATATGCTTCTTAGCAAAGATTTTTGCTGGGCGTGTATCCACCACAATGCCTTTTTTGGTCCACTCGCGAACGAGTGTTAAAGAAGGCTTTCTATAAGTCGCAGGCTCAATTTTTTCAAGTAATTCAGCCCCTTGTTTATTTACTTTTTTTATCATTCCAAAATATTTAGGAGGCTCAGGCTGCCCAGCAAGCAATGCTTCTATAAATAGATTCTCCTCATCATATTGCAGCGCCCAGTTGGCCAGCTTTTCATAACCAACCGTGGTAGAAGGTACTGATCCTAGTGATTTTCCGCATGCACTGCCTGCTCCATGCGCAGGCCAGACTTGCAAAAAGTCAGGAAGTTCGCTAAATTTTTGCAAGGATTGAAACATATTCTTTGCCATCAGATAAGCGGAACCGTTTACACCGGCAGCTTTTTCTAATAAGTCTGGACGCCCCACATCTCCTACGAAGACAAAATCACCAGTAAATATGCCAACAGGAGCTTGCGAAGCTGATCCACCGTCAGTCAATAGAAATGAGATATGTTCAGGCGTATGCCCTGGAGTATGAATGACTTTAAATGTTAAATTTCCGATGAAGAAAACATCTCCGTCCTTCAGGAGTTGATGATCAAACTCATTTACAAACTGATACGTCCATTCATCACCTCCTTCATCTGACAAATAAAGTTTTGCTCCTTCTTTTGAAGCCAGCTCTCGTGAACCAGAGACATAATCTGCATGAATATGCGTCTCGGCAACGCCAATAATCCTTACGCCTTGCGCTCTTGCCACTTTCAAATAAGAATTAATATTACGGGAAGGATCGATAACAATTGCCTCACCCGTAGCCTGGCATCCTACTAGATAAGAGGCATGAGCTAATTTGTCATCATAAAAGTATTTAATTAGCATGTACTAACGCTCCTTTAGTAATTTAATAGGTTATGGACTATTTTTGTTTATATTCAGAGGTAATCGTTAATAATGCCTTAGCAAAATGAAGACCCTGCTGAACAGCTGGTTCTTTCATTAATTTAATCACCGTAAAAATCGTCACCGGTGTACGGGCTCTTTCCGCCTCTTTCTTTGCCTTTTGCAATATGGTCCATCCATTTTGAACCTTTTGTTGGATTGGCTCTGTAACTTCTTGCACGCCCTCAAATAAGTAATCCACTGATTCCTTATCATTGGATACCGATAATATAAAATCAATGATCGGTTCTATCAAAGACAAATATTTAACATACTTAGGTAAGCTCTCAACTAGTGAAAAGAAAGCTTCCAAGGAATCTTTATTTAAGATGTAAGGCTGCAAATCTTTTTCCAATCTATCAAATATATACTCCAGAGATTCTTTATCGTTTATGACAGATTGGATAAAGTTTATTGTTCTCTCTAAGGCAGAATATTGATTAACCAGCCCAGGCAGCTTTTCTAATGCATTTATTAAACTACTTTGAATTTCCTTCTGCTTTAATAAAGACAATAGCGGTTCGAGATCAGATAATTGATCAGTTGTTGTTTGCTGCATAATCCTCCTCCAAGACCCTTTAATTTAAATTTTTATAATATCCCTTTAAGCATTCCATTCCAATATAAGATTGGAAGTAACTCTTTCTTTAAAAGATACATACTATACCTTTCTTTAGCTTGATTGAAGGGGAAGGATTCCGTCGGATTAGAGGAATAATCAAACTCAGCTAATATTAGGCTTCCGTATCCAGTTACAATTGGGCATGAAGTATATCCGGTGTACTCTTTCGTACCAGTTTTTCCATTCATTAAATACAACAAATTTTGGACAAGAACGGGCGCTTGTTTTCGGATAGCCGCACCTGTTTTCGAAGTCGGCAAATTCGTACAGTCACCTATTCCAAAGACATTGCCAAATTTCTTATGACGCAATGTGTACTGGTCCACATCGACCCATCCATCATCTGCAGCCAACGGGCTTTTCTTAAGAAAATCAGGAGCACTCATGGGCGGTACTACGTGGATCATATCGTAAGGAATCGTCACATATTCGTTTGTCTCAAGGTCTTTGAATATCGCCTTTTTTTCTTGTCCATTAATCTCTACCAAGTTGCGCTTAAAATGTGTGACGATTCCTTTTCTATCAATCACTTCGTTTAAAGCATCTGCATATTTTTTCACTCCAAAAATACTGGCCCCACCAGAGGCGAAAATGATATCAGAACGGGACCGGACCCCTGATTTTCGAAAATAATCGTCCGCTAGGTACATAATTTTTTGAGGAGCACCTCCGCATTTAACCGGGGTATTCGGGTTAGTAAATACTGCATTTCCGCCGTTAAAGTCACGGATATTTTCCCATGTGCTTTCCACATAGTCGTAAGAATAATTACTGCAAACACCGTTTATGCCTATATTTTCTTTTAAGCCTTTAACTTTATGCCAATCAATTTGAATGCCCGCTGCCACTACTAAATAGTCATAATACAGTTTGTTTCCTGAATCTGTTACGATAAATTGTTCATCTGGGAAAAACTCCTCAACTGCTTCCCTTACCCATACAACACCGTCTGGTATTAAAGATGATTGCTCCCGTTCTGTCACATCTTTTTGAACAGCCCCTCCTCCAACCAGTGTCCATAATGGTTGAAAATAGTGTTTGGTTGCGGGATCAATAATAGCAATTTTTCCTCGAAGAGCACGTGATTCGCGTAAGAGACGCGCTGCCACTGTAATACCTGCACTTCCTCCGCCTACAATGATGACTTTGTAATCTGTCAAATTATTCATATGTACCATCCCCATCCAATCAATTAAGTTATGCAGATTCATCAGCTAAAGGCTTCAGCATTTACAATCATCATATAAATGGCCACCATTATGACAACAGCAGAAAATATATAGTTGAGAGTTTGTCGTTGTTTACTTAAACTCTTTGCTGCCAACGTACCAAATATTCCACCTATAAATCCGCCACCTAAAAGTGCCAGTACTACTAACCAATTTACTAAACCAGAGAAGCTGTAATTTATAGCCGTTGTAAGTCCAAAAGTGCCTACAGAAAAGAGGGATGAACCTATCGCTTCAATCATCAACATATTTGTGGTGGCAATAAGAGACGGAACAACCAAAAACCCCCCGCCAATTCCAAAAAATCCAGATGCTAAACCTACCAGACTTCCAAAAACCGTTAATTTTCTTGCATTATATTTATCCATTCAAATCAGTTCCCTGCATTTTAGAAGCCGTTAACTTCTTCATCGTTTTTTTAGGTAAAATCATTTTAATAGCCATAAAAATCATAAGTAAGGAAAAAAGAAACAGCAGTTGTTTACTCGGAACAAGCTTACCAAGAGTCGATCCAAAAAAAGCGCCAATTGCACCAGGTATGGCAAATACTATTGCCGGCTTCCAATGAACATGACCAGCACGTGCATGCGGTATAAGATTCAAGAAAGCATTAATTGAAACAGCAAAGGCTGTGCTGCCAATGATAATATGCGGATCTTGCACCCCGACTACATAAAGCATAAGAGGAACCGCTAAAATTGAACCGCCGCCACCAATCAAACCCAAAGTGAAGCCAACGATTCCGCCTGAAGCAACAGTGAGAACCCATTGTTCAATTGTCATTCCACATCATTACTCCCTTATAAATTCCACGATGTGTATGTGGGAGTTTCTTTAGCAAATCACAAACACCAAGACCATTCAAATTTGTTCCACCTCCCGTTTTCCCACACCATTTTATATTGCAAGAACTGTGCCAACTTAAAACCCCTATTAATTCAATATCTTTCTTTCCTTCTAACTTTAAAATTTGTCAATTTTGCAACTCCGATTATAAAAATCCACTGTTAACACCTTTTTTTCTCTCTCAAAGTTGATAAAAATTTTCCTATTTTTCAAATAAAACCTTTCCAACAGGACTAATAAATAAACAAAAAACAAATAAGAAATAAAATGAGTATAAAGACCTATTAAGGCAGAGAGTATACCTTGATTTTTTTCACAACAAAAAGGATTGCAAGTTAAAATTTGCAATCCCAGAGTATAACTTATAAAATTTTCAATTCATATCTTTCCAACTTACGATAAAGAGTCGATAAACTAATTTTCAATTCATGAGCTACTTTTTCTTTATCAATTCTACCCTTATCAATCAACAGGTAACTTTGAATAATGGATTTTTCATATTCGGCAACCATTTCCTCTAAACTTAATCCGCCAGTATTTATAGATGTCGTATTTTGGGGATATAAATAATCCGGAAGATCATGAAAATCAAGCACGTTCGATTCAGCCATATTCACCATATATTCAACAACATTTTCTAATTGTCTAATATTACCCGGCCAGTCATATTGTATTAACCATTGCTCTAATAATGGATCCATACTTAAGTACGGGCGATTTAAAATGGAACAATGTTTACAAATGAAATATTGAAGAAAGGATGGAATTTCATCTCGACGATTTTTTAATAACTTTGTATGAAGCGGGATAACATTTATTCGATAGTACAAATCCTCACGAAATGACCCATTTCGAACCATTTCTTCTAAATTGCGGTGTGTAGCTGTTATCACCCTAACATTAATAGACAGTAGTTTGTTTCCTCCGACTCTTTCAATCTCCTTCTCCTGTAACACCCTAAGAAGTTTAGGCTGCAAAGAAAGGGGCAGTTCCCCTATTTCATCAAGAAAGATCGTTCCGTTATTTGCCAGCTCAAACTTCCCTAGTTTTCCTCCTCTATTCGATCCAGTAAAGGCCCCTCCCTCATAGCCGAACAATTCGCTTTCCAGTAAGTTTTCAGGTATAGCTGAACAGTTTACTGCAACAAAAGGATGGTTTTTTCTATCACTTTCAAAATGGATTGCTTTTGCTAATAATTCTTTCCCTGTTCCAGTCCCCCCTCTAATTAAAACATTTGCCGGACTGTTTACTATGCGCTTTGCTCTATGCACTACATCTTGCATGTCCGCGTTTTTGCTAATTATGTTTTCAAAGGTAACGACTTTATTTAACCCTGAAGTATTTTCATATAAATTACATTCTGATTGAAGTTTGTGATTCTGTGAAGCTAACTTACTTTCCAATATCAAACTTAGATGATGTAAAAAGCTCTTAAGCGCTTCAGCATTTCCAATCATTTTTTCCTTTTGTTCAATGGAAAAACCCATAATCCCAATGACTCCTAGAGTTTCATTCCCCTTTACTATGGGATAACCTATGGTTGCTGTCTCCCTGCATTGCTTTAAAAATTTACAGCCTATACATCGAGATTCGTTTTTTATAACATCATAAGTCATTTCGGGGCTGCCTGTCTTCATTACAGCCCGTAACAAGGAGCCATCAGGTGCGGGTTTACCAACTTGATGATGATACTCACCCGTGCCGCTTAGCCGATTACCATTTTTATCAAGTATGGTTACATCAAAACCTAGTACTGCCATAATGTTTTCTGAAAACGTTTGGATGAACTTCTGATTGTAAGTTATACTGGTCACTTTTCTCACCCCTACGAACTTATTGCACCTAAATAACTTATGATTTTCTTACCATGTTCAACAAAACAAACTTGCATTTATCAATTAATTTATAAGTTCAATAAGTAAATCACCTGATTGGATAGCCTCCCCACTTAACACATAAGTATCTCTTACGATTCCGTCAAAGGGTGCTTGGATAGTGGTCTCCATTTTCATGGCTTCTGTGATGATAAGATGATCCCCTTTTGATACTTTTTCTCCTTTTTGAACGAGTACTTTGATGACGGTTCCCGGCATAGTGGCGCCTAAATGTTTTGAATTGGCTGGATCAGCCTTCAGTCTGGATACGACGGTTGTCTTGATGCTTTCATCTTTAATGATGACTTCACGGGACTGCCCATTTAATTCAAAGTACACTGTACGTGTGCCATCTGGTTGAGCTTGTCCAATGGAGACCAGTTTAACCATCAGCGTCTTCCCTTTTTCGATTTCAACCTCGATTTCTTCACCAAGACGCATCCCGTATAAGAAAGTAGGAGTGTCTAATACCGATACATTTCCATATTGTTCAACGATTTTCTGATAGTCCATAAATACCTTCGGATATAACGCATAAGCAATGACTTCATGACTCGTAACGGGACGGTTCATTGTATGATGTAACGTTTGTTCTATTTGGTGGAAATCGATATCCTCTAACAGCTCCCCTGGTCGAACAGTAATAGGTTCTCTTCCTTTTAGAACAATGCGTTGGAGTTCTTTTGGAAAACCTTCATAAGGCTGACCTAAATATCCCTCAAACAGTTCAATCACAGATTCCGGGAAGTCTAGCATTTCGCCGCGCTCGTAAACATCATCTTCCGTCAAGTTGTTTTGGACCATATAAAGGGCCATATCACCAACTACTTTGGAAGAAGGGGTGACTTTGACAAGATCTCCAAATAAGCGATTCACTCTTGAATACATGTCTTTTACTTCATCCCAGCGCCCTTCTAATCCCACTGCTTTTGCCTGTTGCTGAAGATTGCTGTATTGACCGCCGGGCATTTCATGCACGTATACCTCTGTGTGAGGGGCGTTCATTCCGCTTTCAAATGCTTGGTAGTAGGGACGAACGTCTTCCCAATAAGCTGAAAGCTGTTCCAAGCCGCGAATATCAATATTTGGCCTGCGTACATGGCCTTCCAACGCATAATACAGTGAGTTGGCACTTGGCTGTGAAGTTAAACCCGCCATGGAGCTGACGGCGACATCGACAATATCCACGCCTGCCTCGATGGCCTTCGCATACATGAAAATTCCATTACCGCTTGTATCGTGGCTGTGTAAATGAATCGGAATATCCACGGTTTCCTTTAAGGCAGAGATTAACTCATAAGCTGCCTGAGGCTTTAATAATCCAGCCATGTCCTTAATGCCTAAAATGTGAGCACCCGATGCTTCCAGCTCTTTGGCCAGCTGCTTGTAGTAAGTCAAGTCATATTTTCTTCTCGTTGGATCTAAAATGTCTCCTGTATAACACATCGCGGCTTCGGCAATTTTTCCGCTCTCTCTGACCGTATCAATCGCCAGTGTCATGCCCTGTACCCAGTTCAAGCTGTCAAAAATACGGAACACGTCAATACCAGCTTCGGCCGATTCCTTCACGAACGCTTTAATGACATTATCAGGATAGTTTTTGTACCCAACGGCATTGGAGGAACGAAGAAGCATTTGAAATAATACATTGGGCATGTTCTTGCGTAATTGCAACAAACGATCCCACGGGTCTTCGCTTAAAAAGCGATACGCTACATCAAAGGTGGCCCCTCCCCACATTTCTGCCGAGAACAGTTGAGGAATTAAACGTGCCGTCGGCTCCGCAATCTGTACTAAATCACGAGTCCGTATGCGAGTAGCCAATAAGGATTGATGGGCATCGCGGAAGGTTGTATCCGTTAACAGCACTTCTTTTTGTTCCTTGATCCACTTCACAACACCGGCCGCACCTTCTGTATCCAAGATTTGTTTGGTACCGGTTAGAATGGGTTCCGAGAATGTTTGTTTAGGGACAGAAGGTTTCGTAAATACCGGCTTCTTCTTTTTGCCGATGCCGGGGAACCCATTCACGGTCACATTTCCAATATACGTCAGCATTTTAGTACCGCGGTCCTTACTTTTCGGAAATAGAAATAATTCTGGTGTGGTATCAATAAAGGATGTATCATAGTCTCCGTTTAAAAACTTTTCATGCTTGACCACATTTTCGAGGAATGGAATGTTCGTTTTGATGCCGCGAATCCGAAATTCACGAAGGTTTCGTAACATTTTGGATGCCGCTTTCTCAAATGTGCTGGCTGATGTGGTGACTTTAACAAGCAATGAATCATAATAAGGGGTTATCACAGCCCCCTGGAATCCATTTCCAGCATCCAAGCGAACCCCAAACCCGCCGCCTGAGCGGTACGCCATGATTTTCCCTGTATCGGGCATAAAATGATTGAGGGGATCTTCCGTCGTCACGCGAGACTGAATGGCATAACCGTTAATTTGGATGTCTTCTTGAGTAGGAAGACCGATTTCATGACCATGTAGCGAGTAGCCATCCGCAATCAAAATTTGTGACTGAACAATATCAATACCGGTGATCATTTCGGTAATCGTATGTTCGACCTGAACCCGCGGATTCACTTCAATGAAATAAAACGCATCTCCTGAGACTAGGAATTCCACCGTTCCCGCATTTCGATAGTCCACATTTTTCATTAACTGAACAGCCGCTTCACAAATTTGTTGTCGCAGGTTTTCAGATAAGGAAACACTCGGTGCGATTTCGACCACTTTTTGATGACGGCGCTGGATCGAACAGTCACGCTCATATAAATGGACGATGTTGCCGTCTTGATCGCCTAAAATCTGTACTTCAATATGCTTCGGGTTTTCCACGAATTTTTCTACATAGACCTCATCATTCCCAAATGCGGCTTTCGCTTCCGATTTCGCACGTTCATAGGATTCCTTGAGTTCATCGGCACTGCGTACGATCCGCATCCCACGACCGCCTCCGCCTAGTGCAGCTTTAATCATAAGCGGATAACCATAATCTCGACCGAATCTTTCGGCTTCTTCTTGACTGGAAATCGGTCCATCACTTCCCGGGATGACGGGAATATTCGCTCGAACGGCTTGATGGCGAGCCTTTACTTTATCGCCAAACATATCTAAATGCTTCGATTTCGGTCCAATAAAGATAATCTCTTCTTCTTCACAACGTTTAGCGAATTCAATGTTTTCCGATAAAAATCCATAACCTGGATGAATGGCATCTACCCCATGTGTTTTGGCCAGTTCAATGATTCCTTCAATGTCTAAATAAGCTTCAATAGGCTTTTTCCCTTTTCCTATTAAATACGCTTCATCCGCTTTATAGCGATGAAAAGATGCTGAATCTTCATTGGAATAAATAGCCACTGTCCGAATATTCAGTTCTGTACAAGCACGAAAAATACGAATAGCAATTTCCCCTCGGTTTGCCACTAACACTTTGTTAATCTTTTTCATTACAATACTCATGACGTTTGCCCCTCTCGTATATTAAAAGCTAAATAAATTTATAGTTAATTATTTTATATAAGGCCCCTTCCTGAGAATGATTCCATTAAAGAAACTTTTAGCCTCTTCATAGCTCTCCTGAAGTTTTGTGCCAGAATCCTTTTGTCTACGTTTTCTCCCTTAATTACGTTGGCATTCCTAGTATATTTCTTTTTTGTATTTCTTCCTCTAACAAAAAAATAAAATGAAAATCAAGCTTTAATTCCTTTGCTTTTACATAACTATCGAGTAACATTTGATTATTTAAACGTTTAATCATCATTAGCCTCCTTATGAGCAGTTACACTGAAAGATATGTTTTTCGAAATTGTTACCCGCAAATATGGTCCAATTGGCTATGGTACGTCTGTAGATGAAATGGCTTTTTTTCATGCTTTATAACTCTCCTTTTTATCTGCAATATTTATTACTTTAATCCTAACTACGCCACTATTTTTTCAACTTCGTAAAAACACAGAAAATTAAAAGTTGTTAAACAGTTTTTGGTAATAAAAACTTATCACTGTTATAATAAATTGTCAACGTGATAATTTATTATAAAAAAATCACTTTTCTATAATCTGACTGGATAGATTCCAAGTTTTTAATATGCAAGCTTACACTTGGCTCGGAAAGCCTCAGTTTTTCCCCACTTTCATAAAATTCTATTTTTCCGCTAAGGTAATAACGGTACGTAATGTATCTGGATTCATAACGACCACTCTCTAATCATTAATATTTTTAATTATAAGTATCAATAATCTATATTTCACTTAATGATTGAACTAATATATAGTAAACAAACGAGAAATACTGTGATAAATACAAGGAGATGTAGTCGTTATGCCACAATTTTTATTTAAAGCAATCATTCTCGCATTTGCCTCTGCCATTCAAGGAGCGGCCATGTCTATTTTCTTATTCCCTCATTGCATTCCATCCGGCGGCGCTGCCGGAATAGGTGTGTTGTTAAATCACGTTTGGGCTGTGCCGCATGCAACGAGCATTTGGTTATTAAATGTAGTGATGGTCATTTTAGCCGTCAAATGGCTTGGAAAAAGCAACGCGGTGTGGACGATTTTTTGTGTCGGCGCAGCTGCCTTCACTATCCATTCACTTTCTCCATACATTCATCATCCGATTGAAAATGTATGGATCGATTTAGTAATTGGAGCCCTTTTATTCGGTTTTAGTGTGGGAATTTTATTTAAAATGGGGGCTTCTTCAGGAGGAATGGATATTTTAGCTCTTATTATTTCATCTTTTATAAAGCGACCTCCCGGAAGCATATTATTTTGGATTAATAGTTTGATATTACTTGTTGCCGGTGTCGTAATCGATTGGAAAGTGATCATGTATGCCCTGATTTGCCAATGGATTGGAACAAGGTTGATTGATATCATCGGAAAGGGAACGGTTTCTATTCCTGTACTAAAAAAATAAACATACTTTCTACAAAAAACATTCCTAATGTAGGATAAATCAGAATATGCAGCTAAGATAACAGCGTTTTATTTTTTTTCGACTGTAAATTTAGCCATAAGAAAAACACCGAAATTGTTAGATGTTGTCTAACAATTTCGGTGCCGTTGCATACAATCTTTCTATTTTAAAGCTTACATTTTCATTTACCTTGCCTCTGTAATACTGATCATGATAGACGTCGTAGTTTAAAGTGTGGAAATGACTTTATACCTTGCACTTCATCATCAACCTTTTCTTCGACTTCGAATACCCATTTCGATAATTCTAGAAATTATACGGAAACCTTTGGGGTAAGTAAGAAAAGAACAAGCTGGACCAAAAACTAACTACCCATAATTTTTCCATTTGCAGCAATGACATCTTTATACCAGAAGAATGACTTTTTCTTTTTGCGTTCAAGTGTCCCGCTGCCATCATCATGTTTGTCAACATAAATGTAACCGTAACGTTTAGAAAACTCGCCTGATGAAGCACTGACCAAATCAATGCAGCCCCAGCTTGTATAGCCCATTAATTTAACACCATCTTCTATCGCTTCACCCATTGCTTGAATGTGATTGCGAAGAAAATCAATACGATAGTCATCATTGATCGAGCCGTCCTCTTCTACTTTGTCATGGGCTCCTAATCCATTCTCTACAACGAATAGCGGCACCTGATAGCGTTCATACAATTGGTTTAAGCTAATACGTAATCCCATCGGGTCAATCTCCCAACCCCAATCACTTGCCTTTAAAAAAGGATTCTTCACTCCCCCGATTAGGTTTCCTTGTGCATTTTCTAAATCTGACTTCGCTTTTTTCTCTGTTCGAGACATATAATAGCTAAATCCAATATAATCAACCGTCCCCTCTTTGATTAAGTCCAAATCACCGTCCTGAATGTCTAATTCAATCTTATGTTCCTTAAAATAACGTTTAATAAATGCAGGGTATTCACCTCTTACCTGAACATCTGCACAAAAATAGTTAAACATACGTTCTTCTTGCAGGGCATACATCACATTTTCCGGATTGGAGTCGTATGAATAAACGGGTGCATATAAGATCATACAACCAATTTGAGCCCCTGGAATGATTTCATGACAAGCTTTTACCGCAATCGCACTGGCCACAAATTGATGATGGAATGCCTGGAAAGTTGGTTTGTATTTGTCTTCTTCTTTTTGAATCGCAAACCCAAGACCTTGGATCGGCATAATAAAACCACTATTGATTTCATTGAAGGTCATCCAATATTTCACTTTGTTTTTATAACGTTGGAAGATTGCCTTCACATATCGTTCAAAGAAGACCACCACTTCGCGATTTCTCCAGCCGCCGTACTCCTTCACAAGATTTAACGGCATTTCATAGTGAGAAATGGTTACAACCGGTTCGATTCCATGTTTGTGCAATTCATCAAACACACGATCATAGAATGCCAAGCCTTCTTCATTGGCTTCTAATTCATTTCCATTTGGGAAAATTCTTGTCCAAGCAATGGACATACGGAAAACTTTGAAACCCATTTCTGCAAATAACGCAATATCTTCCTTATAACGATGATAGAAATCAATCGCTTCATGATTCGGATAATATTTCTCTGGATCAATTTCAAAATTAAAACCCGGGGATTGTAAAATACTAAGTCTTTCCATCCCCCCTGGCAGAACATCGGCAATATTTAATCCTTTATTCCCTTCATGAAAGCCGCCTTCTATTTGATTGGCAGCTGTCGCTCCACCCCATAAAAACCCTTCAGGAAATTGATATGTTTTCATTCGATTCCCTCCCAATCTTTTTAACCCTACTCATTAGCATTTGTTTGTTATTTCAAATTTACAACTTATTCTTCATCAAGAAATGAAAGTGACTACAAAGAAATCATAACGGCACTTAACAAGGTAGTAAATAAGGAAAGTAAATCTAGTTTTTTATAACAAGGGAAGTCATTTGTTTCATCTATGTAACACAGTGTGTCTTACAGGGGCGTTGTGTTAAAATAAGGCTATCGAGGTTTTTACAGACGTAAAATACCTTATTTATAATAGAAGGAGAATCCTGTTTATATGTTTTCCAACGACATCATCGCTTCTTTCAATGAGCTAGAAATGTCTTTATATAACTATATTTCTCACAACAGTGATAAAGTCGCTTATATGCGTATTCGCGAACTGGCAGATGAAACCCACGTATCTACAGCGACCATTTTACGTTTTTGTCGAAAACTCAATTGTGAAGGTTTTTCCGAATTTAAAGTAAAACTGAAGATGCATTTAGAAGAGAATAAGAAGACGTTGATAAAAAGTTCCCAACATTCAGTCGTAGAGTTTTTTGAGCGGACGTTAACAGGTGATTTAGAAGACAAAATCCGAAACGCTGCAAGTCTAGTGAATCAAGCAGATAATGTGATTTTTATTGGGATTGGAAGCTCAGGCATTCTTGCCGAATATGGTGCGAGATATTTCTCAAGCTTAGGTAAATTTTCGATGTATATTAAAGACCCTCACTTTCCAATTCACTCAAAACTCATGCTTAATAGTGTCACCATTGCGTTATCTGTCTCAGGAGAAAATCATTTTACCGTCACCCATCTTCATCAACTTAAACAAGAAGGAAGTAAAATCATTAGTATTACAAACACTAAACTCTCAACCATTGCCAAAATCTCGGATATCAACATTCCCTATTATGTAACGGAAGAGTTTTTTGAAAAAGCTAATATTACCACACAAGTACCTGTTGTTTATATTCTAGAATCTATGGCTCGTGAAATTTATAAGCTGAATCAATAGGCTAGTATTTGGCCATGTCAAATATTCTAAATCCATTCATATAGTCCACTTGTACCGCCCGTTTAACAAGAAAATCAACAAACAGAACCAAGCCAAAAAGAGCATGCACCATGATTGCTTGTGCATGCTCCCTTTTTTTATCCCACATTAACGGACCAGTAAAACTCCCGCATGGAATTTCCTTTATGATGGTACCTCTGCTTCTTCTATGATTTCGGCTTCGATTTTAGCCGGAAACACTTCAATTCGTTTAATATGATGATCTTCGATTTCAAGCACTTTAAATTCATATCCGCCAAAGGCTAATGATTCGCCTTTTTCTAAATCAAAGTTTTGGGTAAGCATCCAGCCACCGATCGTATCCATATCTTCCTCTTCAATCTCTGTTCCCAATAAGTCGTTCACTTCGTCAATTAACACTTTTGAGTCAAAGATATAGTGGTTTTCCTTTACCTTTTGAACCTCGGATACTTCATCAGTATCGAACTCATCGCGGATGTCCCCCACGATTTCCTCAAGGATATCCTCAACGGTTACAAGTCCGGCCGTACCGCCGTACTCATCCATCAAGATGGCCATATGAATGCGATCCTTCTGGAATTTAAGCAATAAATCATGGATCGGTATCGATTCAATGACTTGAATAATCGGCTTCGTATACGATTCCACCGTCATTTGCTTGATATCCTTTCCATGCACGTAATCCGTCAGCACTTCCTTCAAATTGACTAATCCGAAGATTTGGTCTTTATTTCCTTCTAATACAACCGGATAACGCGTATATTTTTCAACCTTCGCGACATTCAAGAAGTCTTCAATCGTATCGTCTTTCGATATGCTCACAATTTCCGTACGGGGCACCATAATTTCTTTCGCGATGCGATCGTCAAATTCGAAAATATTATTCACATATTTAAATTCCGATTGATTGATTTCTCCGCTTTCATAGCTCTCAGAAAGAATGATACGCAGTTCCTCTTCACTGTGGGCCAGCTCATGTTCCGACGCCGGCTTAAGACCAAATAAGCCTGTAAACGCACGGGCGGAACCATTTAATACCCAAATAAACGGGTACATGATTTTATAGAATAAAATGATCGGGCGGGCAAACAGAAGTGTAACGGTTTCCGCCTTTTGAATCGCCAATGTTTTTGGAGCCAACTCCCCCACTACTACGTGCAGAAAAGTGACCGATACAAAGGCAATCACGAAAGAAAGAATGCTGACAACAGACCCGCCTAATTCGAGTCGTTCAAACAATGGATGCAATAATCGTTCAACGGTCGGTTCTCCCAACCAGCCCAATCCGAGGGCTGTTACCGTAATACCCAATTGGCAGGCAGATAAATATTCATCCAAATTGGAAATGACTTTTTTGGCGGCAATGGCATTCTTATTTCCTTCGGCCACCAATTGGTCAATGCGTGTACTGCGAATTTTGACGACGGCAAACTCCGTTGCCACAAAAAATCCCGTCATAGCGATTAAAACTGCGATTAATACTAAGTTAACTATGTCCAAATATGATCCTTAACCCGTTTTTAACGAAACGAGCAAGGAAACACCTCCTAATAAATAAAAAATGATGAACACCTTTACGGTTCTTTTTGTATCGTTAGCAAAAAACAGCTCATTCTTTTACTGTAAATTATGCCCATATGGATCATCCAAATGCCTTTAGGATCGAAAAATCTTTTTTTATTTTTTAACCTAACAGCGTGACCAATGAATGAATCAATGTCATACTCTCCGGTGAAAGACGCTTGAGAATCAGCTTTTTTTCATCGTCCTCGAGCTTTTCCATCAATGGCAGCAAATCTTCTACGTTTTCTTTTAAACATTTCATCTGATCTGCCACATCACTTGCTTGGCGGCCGATATCAGGCTGCTTCACCTGTTTTCTTGTTACGAGTGCTTCTTTAATTTCCTCTAAGGATAACTTTTGCTGCTTGCTCATTTCTATGAATCTCAAATCATGTAACACTTCATGAGAATAATAGCGATAATTAGAAGCAGTACGTTCTGCTTTAAGCAGCCCCAAATTCGTATAGTAATCAATCGTGCGTTTTGTTACATTCGCCATCTCTGCAAGCTCGCCAATCCGGTATCTCCCAGCCCCATCGAACCACCTCCTTTAAATTAAGTAAAGCATAACGTGATGGTTTAGTCAAAATTCATCCTAATGATTGTTTTACGTTTTAAGATTCGAAAAGGTTTCATTTTTTTTTTGCAATCTGTAAATTTGCTATTATTCTACTTTTTGTTAGTGTCGTAAAAGATTTTCATAAACAAAACAATATTCTTTCATCTTGAATGCACCCGAAGATTTTAAAAAAATAAGACACGGGCGTTCGCCCATGTCTTATTTTTAAAACCCGATGGAGATATATTTCACTTCCAAATATTCTTCAATTCCGTAATGTCCGCCTTCTCGTCCGAGGCCGCTTTCTTTGAAGCCGCCAAACGGCGCTTGGGCGACAGATGGCAGTCCGTCGTTTAGTCCGACAATTCCATATTCAAGCCCCTCTGAAATTTGGATCGCTTCACTGATGTTTTCGCTGAATACATATGCCGCCAAGCCGTATGGCGTGTTGTTGGCACGCTCGATCACTTCTTCGGTTGTTTTGAATGTGGTAATCGGTGCAACCGGGCCGAACGTTTCTTCATTCATGCAAAGCATGTCATCCGTTACATTCGTCAACACGGTCGGTTCAATGAAAAATCCTTCTTTGTCTTCCAACTTGCGGCCGCCAATGACAATCTTTGCCCCTTTTTCTGTCGCATCTTTCAATTGTGCCGCCACTTTCTCCACTGCACGTTCGTCGATTAATGGACCGATGTCGACACCTTCTTCCAATCCGTTTCCGACTTTGAACTCGGCAACTGCTTTTGTGAAGGCATCAACGAAAGAATCGACCACAGATTCATGTACATACACACGGTTTGCACATACGCACGTTTGGCCGGCATTACGGTATTTCGACCCGATCAGTCCTTTCGCCGCTTTTTCGATATCGGCATTTGCTGTCACGATAAACGGCGCATGCCCTCCAAGCTCAAGCGACACTTTTTTCACCGTATCTGCCGCTTGGCGCATAAGCAGCTTCCCGACTTCCGTCGAGCCCGTAAATGAAATCTTCCGGACACGTCCATCTTTCATCCACGTTTCGCCGATTGCCTTTGCATCCCCTGTCACAATATTGATGACCCCTTTTGGAATGCCCGCTTCTTCTGCCAGTTCCACTAATCTGAATGCTGTCAAAGGCGTAAGTTCAGCAGGCTTGATAACAGCCGTACATCCAGCTGCCAATGCCGGAGCCACTTTTCTCGTAATCATCGCGGCCGGGAAATTCCAAGGAGTGATGGCAGCCATAACACCAACGGGCTGCTTTTGGACAAGGAGACGCTTTTTCGGATCGGAAGCCGGAATGGTTTCCCCGTAAATGCGTTTTCCCTCCTCTGCGTACCACGAAATGAAGCTGTTTGCGTAATTGACTTCGCCAATGGCTTCTTTTAATGGCTTTCCTTGTTCTTTCGTCATCAGCTCTCCAATCTCTTCTTTCGCTTCATCGATGAGCTGATACCACTTCATTAAAAGAGTACCGCGTTCTGCCGCCGTTTTTTTCGACCAAGTCTTGAACGCTTCATGCGCTGCATCCACTGCTTGTTCCGCTTCTTTCGCCCCGCCGTAAGGAACCGATGCGAACACTTCCTTTGTCGCAGGGTTGAGAACATCGATTTTCTCGTTTGTGTCTACCCACTCTCCATTAATATACATTCTCCACTGCTTCATGTTATGCACTCCCCTTTGCCTTATGTAATTTGCTGTCTTTACTTTCTATATGTCCATTATACTTTCCTCTGTTCATTTGATAGAAGAAATATGCTCCGATGGCTGTCCACCCTGCCACCATGACCCACTCATACGGCCAAATTAGCGCAGCGGGCATGCCCGGCATGTATAACACGATAAAGCCAAGGCTTAATACAAGGGCAACCCACCCCATTGCATTTCCTTTTCCCGCTTTGAATGGACGGTTCATATTCGGTTCTTTTTTACGTAAAATGATGAATGACAGCGCCACTAAAAAGTAAGCGATTACAATCCCTAATCCCCCTGCATCGACGATCCATACTAATGCGGGTCTTCCCAATAATGGAGCGAGTGCCGCTAATGTCCCGAGGAACAGAACTGCATTAGAGGGCGTTTTATACTTCGGATGCAAATGAGCGAACCATTTCGGAAGCATGCCTGAAATGGCCATCGCGTAAATAACGCGGCTCCCTCCAATGATAAAGGCATTCCAGCTTGTGACAATCCCGCAAATTCCACCGAATATTAAAATATTTGCGAAAATTTTAGAGCCAAAAACAGCTGCCATCGCATCAGCCGTGGCTAATTGCGTTACACTCAATGCTTCTTTGCTTAATGCCATGGATACACCAAACGCGATCGCCAAGTAAAAAATAACCGCACATCCAACAGAAAAAATAAGAATTTTTCCGATATCTCTTGCCGGAATGTCGGCTTCCTCCGCCACCTGTGGAATAACATCAAATCCGACAAACAAGAATGGGACCATGATCAGTACCGCCATCACACCGCCTGCCCCGCCTTCAAAAAAAGGCTGAAGGTTTTTCGTTTCCCCGTTTGTCACCGAGCCAAATATAAGCAGCAATCCAATTCCTACAATCGCAATCGTTAATACAACCTGCATGAAAGCAGCCGGCTTCAATCCAAAATAGTTGAGAGCCGTCAGCAATACAGCCCCGACAGAACCGATCAATACCCATGTAAGATAAACATCCCAGCCGCCAATTGTCCATAAATAACCAGCCTGATAGTTCGGGATTAAATAATCGATAACCGTCGGCAAGGCAACCGCTTCAAAGGTCACAACCGACACGTAGCCGAGCGTAATCGCCCACGAAACGACAAATGCGGCTTTATGCCCCATTGCCCGCTCCACATAATGATGCTCTCCGCCTACTGCCGGCATGGCAGAGGCAAGTTCCGCATACGTTAATCCGACAAATGTGACAAGAAGCCCTCCGATGACAAAAGCAATTAAAGCTCCCATCGAGCCGGCTGATGTAATCCAATTTCCGGATAACACGACCCAGCCCCATCCAAGCATCGCTCCAATCGATAAAAATAAAACATCAACCTTCGATAAAACCTTTTTTAACTCTTTCTCTTCTCCCTTCATCCCCTTCAACCCTTTCGATGTATTTTCTCACTTTCCTCATGGCTGACGATTGGCTGATTCCAAGTACTTCCGCGACTTTATAAGTAGACTCATATTGTTCATACGCTTGCTGAACGACTCTTTTCTCCACGTCTTCCAAAATCTCGGGAAGCGTATTCCCTTTTCTCACAAGGTCGGTTTCTATCATTTCCGGCGGCAGATCTTCTATCGTGACAATCTGATCGTTTGTAACGACAAGACGCTCGACCATATTTTCCAGCTCACGGATATTTCCTTTCCACTCATGATGAATGAATGCTTCAAGCACTTTTGGCGAGAAACGGACCTCTTGGTCATACAGCTTGTTGAAATGATCCAAAAAATGATAGACAAGCGGCACGATGTCCTCTTTTCGTTCCCTTAGAGGCGGAATATGAATGGGTACGACATTTAAACGGTAATATAAGTCACGGCGAAACGTTCCTTCCTCTGCCATTTTTGCTAAATTTTTATTCGTTGCCGCAATAATCCGGATGTCAAGCGAAATCGGTTTTTGCCCTCCGACAGGCCGGATTTGCTTTTCCTGCAATACGTGCAGAAGCTTGCTTTGCGCTTGCAGGGACAATTCCCCGATTTCATCCAAAAACAGCGTTCCTCCATTGGACAGTTCAATCAATCCTTTTTTTCCTTCACGGAAAGCGCCGGTAAATGTTCCGCCTTCATAGCCGAACAACTCTGACTCAATCAGCTGCTCAGGCAAGGCAGCACAGTTAATATCATTAAAAACACGGTCTCTGCGTGGACTTAATTGATGAATGGCACGAACGATTTTGCTTTTGCCGACACCCGTTTCTCCTAAAAGCAAGACCGTCGTGTTCACTTTCGCGACTTTTCTTACGGTCGATAGAACGCGTTCCATGCTTGCACTTTTGGAAATGAGCCCTTCCACTTCCAGCGGCTCGTTCCATTCTTTTTTATAGGAAGCCAGTTGGTCTTCCATTTCTTCAATTTTATGCCGTAAATGCATCAGTTCGGTCAAGTCGCGCGAATAACTGATGACGCTTTTTAATTCACCATGTTCATTAAACACCGGCTGCGTACGGACATGGAGATATCGTCCTGAATTCGTCGTTTGAAATAATTCGATCGGCTGTTTCTTTTCAATCACCTTTAATGTGGCGGACGGGTAAAAGATTCCCATCTTCTCTAAATCTTTTACATGTTTACCTATTAAATGGCTTGAAGGCATGCCATAGTTTCTTTCACATGCCGAATTTACAAGAACGACGATTCCATCCGCATTCGATAAAAAAATTTCATCAAACGACGATTCAAAAATGTCGAGTAATTCTTCTGCAACAGGACCTAATGATGGATTCATAACAAGCTTCCTCCCGAACATAATATCCCTCCTATTATATCAGAAAATGCTTTCACGAGAGAGAAGCTTGTCAGCTTTTGTCACATCATTTAAATGGCGGCCATTTGCTCAGCAATCGCAGCTTTCATCGATTCTTCAATAATGGTTAATCCCTCTTCCAACTGCTCGTCTGTAATAACAAGCGGCATTAAAATACGAAGAACGTTTCCAAACGCTCCGGCGCTTAACAATAGCAGCCCGCGCTGGTTTGCTTGTTGGACAATGCGGTTCGTCAATTCTTTGTTTGGTTCTTTTGTTTCCAGGTCTTTTACAAGCTCCATCGCACACATGGAACCGAGGCCGCGCACATCCCCTACAACATCATATTTGTCTTGTAATTGACGGAAACGGTTCATCACCACTTCTCCCAGTTTTTCACCGCGTTCGTTCAAGTTTTCTTCTTCGATAATATCCAGCACCGCGAGTGCCGCTGCACATCCAAGTGGACTTCCGCTGTATGTGCCCCCTAATTCCCCTGGAGCTGCGGCATCCATGATTTCTTTTCTTCCAATTACTCCGCTTATCGGTACACCCGCCCCCATCGATTTTGATACGGTAATAAGATCCGGCACCACTTCAAAATGTTCAATTCCGAAATAACGGCCTGTTCGTCCGAAACCTGCTTGGATTTCATCTGATACAAATAAGATGCCGTGCTTTTGACATTCTTCGTATACGGCTTGAACGAATTGCTTAGATGGAACGATGAAGCCTCCTTCTCCTTGCACCGGCTCCATGACGACCGCTGCAATCGTTTCTGGAGCTACCTCATTTATGAACAGCTCACGGAACTGTTGGATGATGCTTTCTTCATACTCCGCTTCAGATAAACTCCCAGGACGGCGGTATGTGTATGGATACGGCGCTTTATAAACTTCTGGCGCAAACGGCCCGAATTCGAATTTATACGGCTTCACTTTGCTTGTCATCGTCATTGTCATTAGCGTCCGGCCGTGGAAGCCTCGCGTAAAGGAAATGATTCCCGGGCGCTTTGTATATTTACGGGCAATTTTCACGGCATTTTCGACCGCTTCCGCTCCGCTGTTCAATAAAATGACTTGCTTTTTATGGTCTCCCGGTGCGATTGCTGCTAATTTTTCCGCCAATTCGATATATGGTTCATACATCACGACATTAAAGCCTGTATGAATATATTGATCCACTTGTTCGTGTAAGGCTTGTTTTACTTTCGGATGGCAATGGCCGACGTTAATCGTTCCAATCGCCCCCGCAAAGTCAATAAAAGAATTTCCATCTACATCATGAACGATCGCCCCATCAGCGGATTGAACGAATGTTTGAATTCCGTTGCTGACACCTCTAGGAACGATACGATTGCGTCTTTCCAATAACTTCTCTGCTTTACTTCCTGGTAGATTGGTTTTTACATTGGCAAATTTTTGATTCATCATACATCTTCCTTCCTCTCATTGGGTGTTCACTTTTTTATAGATGCAAGATGCGTGCCAACTTCTAATCGTTCATAAAAAAGCCATTTTCCTATGTATTCATCTGTAATTCCAAGTCACTATCGACTTATGTAAGTCTATAGTGACTTGTTTTCGTGTCGTATAAAGCGAACCATCCACCAACCTGGGAAGTTCTGTCCTTTTTATAGGAATTAATTAAAAAAGTGATAAAACAAGTTTAAAAACAGAAAATAAGGGTAAGGAGAAATTTATATACCATTCCCCGTTTAGATAAAATGAACCATCCAAAAGCGCCTCCCCGGGCGGAGCCAAAACAAATATAGCCAATTTTTACATTTTCAACTATCATTAATAGGACGATTATCTTTTTACATAGATTTTAACGGAAAGGGTAGAGTGATGGTATGACACAGCAATTTGACAATCAAGCTTCCATCAAGGTAAATAATTCTACTTTTGCATGGGATATAGAAAAGGGGCTGTTTCAATTTGAAGGAGCAGATGTGATGCTTTTTTGGGTTGAATCTGCTTTAAAAACTTTGTTTGATACCATTGAAGAAATTTCAGGCCCTGCACAAGCCGACTTGGTGTTTGAAACGGCTGGTTACCGTACCGGTGAAATTGTCAGCTCTTTTTATAAAGACCAAAAGGGCCAATTGGCCAATATTTTAGAAGTGCTGCCGAACATTTATGTGTCAGCAGGCTGGGGAAAAACTACCATTTCCTATGATGAGGAGACTCAAACAGCCATTGTTCGAATCGAGAACGGCTGGGAAGATAAAGTGAGTAAAGCCCGAAACCAAATGAAGCAAGGAACGTTTTTATTAGGACATTGGGCAGGCGTATTTTCAGGTCTTCTCGGTCGCCCCATGTGGTATGAGTTAATATCGAGCCAGCTTCTTGGCGATTCCCGGCTGGAAATAAAAATTGCCCCGTCTTCCATCACACCTGCCCAAAATATTCGGGAAGCCGTTCGACGGGAAGAAGAAATACAAATTGAGCGTCTGCAGCAGATGATTGCCGAACAAACAAATGAATTGCAGGCACTGTTAAAAGAAATTTCTTCCCCGCTCATCCCTGTGGCCGATGGTGTCATTGTCATTCCATTAATCGGAAAATATGAGGCCTGCCGCGCACAAGAGCTTATCGACAAAACCCTGCATTCCTTGCCCACTTACAAGGCAAACTATTTAATTTTAGATTTAACGGCGATATCGGATGTAGATGATTTTATGGTTTCAACCATCAATCATCTCGTGCAGGCAACCCGATTACTCGGCATCACTACCATTTTGACTGGAATCTCTCCGCAATTAAGTATGAAAATGATCGAATCGAGATTTGACCTGGGAGAAATCAAATGCTTTACTTCCCTTAAACACGGTATTTATTACACATTCGCCCAAAACAATATGATGATTTTACGGAAGAATCAATAACTTATACATAAGAAAACGATTTGGAATTCGTTTATATTCCAAATCGTTTTTTATTAACTCCGTTATTTTAGGCTTTTTACATAAAACGTGCGTGTTCTCGGCCCGTCAAACTCGCAAAAATAAATACCCTGCCATGTTCCAAGGAGCAGTTTGCCCTTTGTGACAATGACATGCTGGGAAGCTCCAACCGTACTTGCTTTCATGTGAGCCGCCGTATTTCCTTCCATATGGCGGTCGAGTTCATGATGCCACGGATATACTTCATCAAAACGGCGAATCATATCTTTTTTTACATCCGGATCAGCGTTTTCGTTAATTGTAATACCAGCCGTTGTATGGGGGCAATACACGATGACCGCTCCTTCTTCCATCTCATTTTCATGGACGAAAGACTGCACCTGTTCTGTTACATCAATCATTTGGTCTCGATTGTTCGTTTGCAAGGTAAATCGTTTCAACATCGTCTTCTCCCTTTCATTCTATCTTTACCTCTACTTTATCCGCTGCATTATAGCCATAACCCTTCCGGTTCCAGAAGGCTTTTATTGGCTGCACTCTCCCTGCCCTATCGGAAGCCCTTGATAGAATCGTATATTTCCCTTTTTTGTTCGCTTTCCACTCATACGACCATGGTATCCAGGAATAGCGGCTCATGGGCAGATCCATATGTGCTTCCTTCCATGTTACACCATCACGGAGACTGACCTCAACCTTTTGAATCGCCCCTTTCCCCGTCCAAGCGATTCCCTGAATCATGTGAACTCCTTCTTGTAAGATTTCCATGTTCAAAGGCTGTTGGATGGTTGAATTGACGTTCATGATTGTGACCGGGTATTTTCCATTATCATTTTTTGGATGGGGTTCTTCTATTTAGTCTGACTGATAATCTGTATAACTTATTACTAAGTTAAAAATATAACTGAATAGCGAAGGCGACAATTCACATTTGTAACCAGCTAATCAGTCAGTAGTATCTATTGAATTTATTTTTTTCCCAATCGCTTCATGATACTCTGATTCAAATCTTCACGATACTTGGCGACATAGGTTTTAGCGTTTGCCACTAGTTCGTCGGCAAAGGACGCCACGTCGGCCCCAGTGATTTCCAGCACTTGTCTACCTTCCGCCGCACCGGCTTCGAACAACTCGATTAATTCATACTGTATGTGCAGCATATCCATCCCGTTGCCCGCTGAGAAATTCCACATGTAGTTTTGAATTTTCTTAAATACAAACTGGTAGTCCTCTGGCAAGGCTTCAACCCGTGCCATCATCATCTTGTACTCTTTTTTATCACCAATTATTTTTTTGAACATTTCCATCATGTTATTTTTCCTCCTTTTTTTATAAAGCTGAACAAGACACTCCAAAAATATCGGACGGAATATCTTATGAAGCTAGATTGACTTCAAGACGTTAATTTTCGATGATAAAAAATCCCATTTTTCCCAAAATAATTCAAGTTCCTGGCGGCCAGCCTCATTAAGTGAGTAAAACTTGCGGGGCGGCCCCATATCTGACGGTTTCTTTTCTATGTTCACAAGTTTTTTCTTTTCTAATCGCACGAGGATGGTATAGACCGTCCCTTCCACGACCTCCGTAAACCCAAGCTCGTTCAGGCGGCGAGTAATCTCGTAGCCATAGGTTTCATGGCGGCTGATGATTTCCAGCACGCAGCCTTCCAGCGAACCCTTCAGCATTTCAGTTAAATTTTCCATGTTCAGATCCTCCTCTACCCCCTCTATTTTGTCTGACTTATATTCAGTATAACAGAGTACTGAGGGAATTTTTACTGAATAGCTTTTGAGAAAAAACGCTATTCAGTATTGCTTATTACATGTACATTGTAACACCGAGTAGCGGAGGGTGTCAACTGGAACCATCCAATGAACTCGATACGGCTTGGGAAAAAACGCTAAAAGCTTCAACTGCCAAAGAAAAAGAAAACATATTTCACAGATATATACGATCATCTACTTAAGCTGGCTGAAAGCATCGAGTCTAATCGCGAGTTAACAACGGATATTCGAGACAGTTACATATCTTTAAATTCCAATCGCATGAATATGACATTAACCGTCATTACGACTATCTTTATGCCCCTAATTATAGCTGGTATTTATGGTATGAATTTTGAGCATATGCCTGAATTAACATGGCGTTACGGATATTTCATCGTTCTAGAAATTATGGCTGTCATGGGTCTATCTATGTTTTTTTGGTTTAAAGCAAGGGCTGGTTTAAACATAATTAAGAGGACGACTCAACAAGTCTCATAAGGAAAAAGACCGAGGAACCCCCGGTCTTGCGTTTTTCTTAGTAATACGGCGATATCATTAAATAGACGAGAACACCGGTAAAGCTGACATAGAGCCAAATCGGCATGCTCCATCGGACGATTTTACGATGTTTTTCTACTTGATTGGTCATACCCCAAATAAGCGAAAATAATGCAAGCGGGACGATGATGGCCGCTAATACACTATGAGTAATTAAAATGAAGAAATAAACGGATCGTAAAAATCCTTCTCCGCCATAACGCGTCGTTTCAACGGATAAATAATGGTAAGAAAGATAAGATACGCAAAACAGCAGCGTCGTCGTAAAAGCAGCAAAGATGAAGCGCTTATGGACGATAATGTTTTTCTTTTTAATCGCATATAAAGCCGCACATAAAAAGATGAATGTAAAGCTGTTCAATACCGCGTTTATTCTTGGAAAGATCGTCAAATCAAACGTGACTTCCCCACGATAACCGATCGGCGAAAAAAACAATAATAGAATGATAGCATTGACGACAATGGAAAGGCCTACGACAAGAGGCGTGTAGTTGCGATTATTTTTAGATGTATGAATCGTGTTGTTCATAGGAAACCTCCTTTAAATTCTCTTGAAAAATTCACATACCTCCACTATAGTTTGTTCACCATTATTAAACAATGACTTTGCCTCATTTGAGCTAAAATGTTCACAATCTCATCTTATCCAGGGCGAAAGTTTTCATCATTCTTTGTTTTGGGCTTTTTTCAAACAAAAATCATATACTTTATGCCACCAAGACTTCTTGTCTTCTGCATGGTATGCCGCTTTCTCTCTAACTTCTTTGTCCATTGTATGACGCATAAAAAACTCCCACATGATTCGACTCGCATCGGGCCCCTTCGAATCAGTGTAGCTGCCTTTGGGACTCCCGCCTGGCCACGCATGTCCCATACCGGCTACAATGAATTTTTCCATGATGGCTTTGCCGTCATCATTTTCATAAATATAGTGTTGATACTCCCGCCCCCCTGGCACATGCCCTGTTATGATATGATCCGCCTGATCATCCATCCAGCCTGTCAATCGCCCATCCTGTGCCAAATCGTTCGTGACCGCCCATTGGGTAGTGAGTTGATCCGCGTTTTTTAGCGCCACTGTCTCATCGCGGTCTCCATGAAACACGATAACAGGCATGACAGCGGCATGCGGCCCCATTTCTTCATACGCCTTCCTTCCTTGCCGGACGGGATTTGGTCCCCCTTTCGCCATCGCCGCATAAGCCCCCATCACATGGTGTGCCGCTTTATACTCAAGACCTGCACATACACCGATTCCGGCAAACAAATCCGGATACGTGACTCCTAAAATCACGCTCATGGCCCCTCCTGCTGAAAGCCCCGCCGCAAATACGCATTTTTCATCAATAGAATAACCATCCTTAATTTTCTCTATCATTCCTGCAATAACAGATGGTTCTCCTTTTCCTCTTTTTTGATGAGTCGCTCGAAACCAATTCCAGCATGCATTATAATTGGCCGCCTTGGACTGCTCTGGATATAAGACAATAAAGTTGTTCTCTTCGGCCAACTCGTTCATTCCTGTGCCGACAGCAAAATCATCAGCATTTTGTGTACACCCATGGAGCATGACCACTAAAGGAACAGGACATTTTTGATCATACCCGCTCGGAACATACCATTTATAACCCTTCCCCCGGTAAGAACCATGAAGGAACTTTCCAGATACGCAATCGCTAGAAGTCAAAATCCCTAATCCCTCCTTAAAAAACTCCTCCTAACATAGTATTCTACTACTACCGGATCAAAACTTCCTTCCCCATTAAATTCTTTTTTAATAAGACTGCCCATTATAATGACACGTTTTAACACCGTTTCCCGCGACAAGATTCGTTCTATTAATATCGTAACCTACACCATTGTTTCTGTGAATCCAGGACTGACTTATTGGTAACTTGATTAAAATCTTGCCAAACAATATTTCTCCCTGCTAAATTACACAACCTTGCTTGGTCGCTCCGAAAATGGATTTACTATACCCTTACCCTATATATATTCTACTTAATAACTCGACATATCTTCATTCCATCGAGAAGCATCACAATCGGTGATCCGGACAACTTGAATTTCCTAAATCGATCTATATAGATTCAATGAATATTTTCGAAATGAAAATTAAATAATATGGAAAAACAAGTAAGGTGTAAAAATGCAATATACATTACGGTTTATTTCGATTGTGTATGTAATGTTACTGTCAGTCGGCCTTTTTGCCCACGTTGAAATCATTCCTGCTCTATTAACTACTGTAAAACGAGATGCGTGGATAAGCGCCCTATTGCCTATCATCTTTCTGCCGATTTGGATCATGGTCATCCATAAGATTGTTTCTATCATAAACCATCAGTCAATCATTAATGTTCTGAAAGAGCAAGAAAGTTCATTCATTTATTACCTTTTTCTTTTACCTATCTCTATATTTATGTTGATGAATGCCTATATTACGGCAAAAGATATTATATTTTGGTCACAATTAAGTTACATGCAAGGTTTCAGCAGTTTTATTCTCGCTTTTACACTGCTTATATTTTGTTTATTCTGTACGGAATCTGGTCTGTTTTCAATTGGCATTTTAAGTACTATTCTTTGTCCCATTGTCATTTTTTTAGGTTTTTTTGTTTCTTTTGCCAATATCAAAAAAAAGCATTACGAACTTATTTTCCCAATGTTTTCGGAGGGCTACTTGCCAGTAGCAAAAGGTCTGGTCTATTCTTCATCACCAATTATTGAATTGTTTATCATTATCTTTTTAACACCTGTACTAAAAAAACACATTTCCAAAAAACAGCTCCTCACGATTGGCATTTTAGTCATTTTCTTAATGTGCGGGCCAACTATTGGAGCGATCGTTGAGTTCGGGCCGGAACAAGCAGCAAAATATCGATATCCCGCTTTTGAACAATGGCGGATTATTTCCATTGGCAGATATTTTTCTCATGCTGATTTTCTCGCCATTTTTCAATGGCTTTCAGGAGGCGTCATTCGAATCAGTTTATACGTCTTAATAGCAAGCAAAATTATCACAAAAGGAATACATAAAGCAAAAATGACGAGGATCATTTACGCCGTTCTATTGATTGGCTGCATCTATTCAATTGATCAAAGTACGTTTTCATTCTTTATTTATGAATATTATAGACCTATTTCCTGCTTTTTTTTAACCATTCACATTTCAATATTAGCTCTATATTTAATGAAAAACAAAAAGAAGCGGAAAGGAGAGGCGTTTGAACGTTGAATATCCATACTTTCTCGAAGGAAACATTTCAGGAAATGTTCAACCATTCATCAGATATTGAAGTAAAAGTTGATACTAGTAATAAAGAGCCATTATTATTCGTGTTTTGCAGACCTTTAGTTGATACGAGCCTCATTCAATCGTTAATCGCCCCCTCTTTGGAGGGAAACATGACTTGCGACTCGATATTTAATTCTTTGCAAGTAGAGTCTTATAGTAAAAAGGCTCTACACACGGAACAAATACAGGAATTTGTTTTTTCCGGGAAACTGATGGTTATTCCTTCTGGAGAAAACATTTATTTTTACGATATCAGCAAATTCCCCTCCAGACAGCCTGATGAATCCGTTGCAGAAGTTTCAGTACGCGGACCGAAAGACGGCTTTGTTGAAGATCTTTCAATCAATCTCGGCCTAATCCGGAAGCGATTGCGAACTTCATCTTTAGTTGCAGAAGACTATACTATTGGTAAGCGGTCGAACACAAAAGTTTCACTTCTTTACATCAAAGACATCATAAATTCACAGATTCTACAAGATATCCGGAGCAGGCTCTCCTCACTAAACATTGATATGTTAACAAGCAGCTCTATGCTGATGGAACACTTGTATGACAATAAATTTACGTTAACTCCAGTCATCGATTATACCGGAAGACCTGATTTCACCGCGGCCTCCCTTAATCAAGGGAGATTTGCTATTGTAGTGGACGGGGCGCCAACAGTTCTAATTGCTCCAGTAAATCTCTCCTTTCTTTTTAAGTCAGCTGAAGATGATAATACAAGTTTTTATTTTGCTTCATTGGAAAGGTCATTACGTATTTTAGGACTATTAACGATTGCTTTCTTACCTGGATTTTATACGGCCTTAACAACCCACCATGTAGGCCAATTACCGCTTTCTTTCATTGCAACTGTTACGATTTCAAGACTTGGTTTGCCTTTTTCTCCGCTTATGGAAATGTTTCTTATGCTCGTAATGATTGAGTTATTTAAAGAAGGAGGAGCCCGTTTGCCTAAGGGAATCGGACAAACCGTTGCCGTACTTGGCGGATTGATCATAGGAGATGCTGCCATCCGGGGAGGAATTACGTCTCCTACCACACTGGTCGTCATTGGGACAACAGCTATTTCTAGTTTTACGCTGGTCAATCAGTCTTTAGCGGGAAATCTTTTTTTCATTCGAATGTTCGTTCTATTCATAAGTTATGCATTAGGCATTTACGGATTTGTTTTATGCCTCTTTTTCATATGTCTATACCTATCAAGGTTGAAATCTTTTGGAATTCCTTATTTAGCTGACATATCTTCACCTGATGGAAAAGATATCATGTTCGCTTTTTTCCGCTTGCCTTTTTCATTCATGAAAAAGAGAAATTCATCTTTATTGGTAAAAGATGATACGAGAGCAGGTGAATAAATGAAGAGATTTTTTTTAATTTCAGGTATCATTTTCACTCTTGCAGGCTGTTCCAAAATTAATGAAATTCAATATCAATCATATGCAGTAGGCCTGGGAATTGACTATGTAGATCATGAATACCGCGTCTATGTGCAGTTCTTAGATTTTTCAAACGTCGCTAAAACGGAACAAGGGAAAAGTGATCAGCCTGCTACTGTATGGATGGCAAGCGGAACGGGAAAATCCCTTGAAGAGGCTCTTAACAAAATATATCAAGGCATACAACTTCCCGTAAACTTTGACCAGCTAACTATCTTCCTTTTTGGAAAATCATTATTGGAGCATAAATTAGAAAAAACCTTGCAAGCTTTAGATACAAATTTCGACATACGATCAACGGGATGGGTTTACGGTACAGAGGAGAAGTTGGCGGATATCTTCACAACAAAAGTTCCCTTTAACTATGCTTTCTCTTCTTCGAGGATTAATCACCCCGACTATATGCAGCAACAGCAATCGACTATCCCGGCTATTACGTTGCAAGAGTTGATTTATCAATGTAATGAAAGAACAAAAACGATCTTACTGCCCAATATTTCGATTCAAGAAAACATCATGAAAAAAGATACGAAGAAAGTGCCTGTGACAACATTTAATGGTGCATTCATCATCAAAGATAAAAAGTTGAAAGACCTTTTAACAATAAATGACCTTAAAGGTTATATAACCGTAAACAATAAGGCTGTTAGGTCACTTTTCAACGTGAAGGAAAATAAAGAGGATAACGAAGATTCCATTGTCATTGAATTATTGAAACCGAAACTAAAAAGAAGGATCATAAAAAGCCAAAATGACATCAAATTTGGGTTAGATATTAAACTTAGTGGAGTTATTCGAGACGCTGGCCAAGTGATTGCCTCCCCTAAAATCAAAAAAGAGATTGAAGAAAAAATAAAAAGTGAAGTTTATGAATCCTATAACAAAAGTCAGGAAATTGGTGGGGATATTTATCAACTGGAAGACTATTTGTATCGATTTATGCACAATGATTGGAAGAAACTTCATGATAAAAACAAATTCCCAACGCTAAAGAAAGAAGACATCCACGTAAGAGTGGAACCTCTACACAGCATCACTAAATTCAATTCCGGCGTCAGTCCCCTGCTCCGTTAAATAATGAACGAAGAAAAAGACTGACCCATGTTTTCTCCAATCTTATCAAATTTTCTCGTTCTGGAGCAAAAATCCCAAGATCATCGCCATTAATATGTAAATCTTGAACCTATTAATACGACTCCCCCCAAAAAATACTCGTGCAGAAATCCATCCAACTTGGATTTACTCATAAAGCAATGAAAATAAGGGCATTTCAAGAGCCTCATTTCCTTCGCTCTTAAAACGCCCTTATTCGCTCATCAGCAGCCTATTGAAAACCATTCCGCTGCCCGACTTACTTCACCGCTTCTGGAATTAAACCCGTATAATGAGATTCTGGGCGGTAAATTCGATTATCCGCGGATTGTTCCAGCACATGGGCTGTCCAGCCTACGATCCGGCTCGCTGTAAAAGTAGGGGTGAATAAATCAGCCGGCAAATTAATGGATTTCATGACGGCAGCCGCAAAATATTCAACGTTCGTATAAATTTCTCTGCCAGGCTTATACTCACGTAAAAGCTTTAATGTTACTTCTTCGATTTGCAAAATCAATTTGAACCAATTATCGCTTCCGGCAATTTGTTCTGATACGACTTTCAGAGCTTCTGCACGTGGATCATGTGTTTTATAAACTCTGTGGCCGAATCCCATGATTTTTTGTCCATTTTCTAATTTCTCTCTTACCCACGGCTCGATATTGTCTTCTGAACCGATTTCCTCCAACATATCGATGACGCCTGATGGTGCCCCGCCGTGAAGTGGCCCTTTCATGGCACCGATGGATGCACAAATGGCTGACACCATATCCGATTCTGTCGACGAAACGACTCTAGATGAGAAGGTAGAAGCGTTCATGCCATGTTCGATCGTCAATACAAAGTATGCGCTTAACGATTTGACAGAGTTTTGAGTCGGAACCTCGCCTGTAATCATATACATATAGTTCGCGACATGATCAAGATTTTCGTTCGGTGCAATGTAATCTAATCCATTTTGTTTGCGGAACCAATACGCGATAATCGTTGGTGTAATGGACGTTAGTTTAATGGCTTGGTCAATCGTCGGAGGCCATGAATAAGATGAATCACCAAGAGCTGAGATACATGTTCTCAATACACTCATGGATTCTGTATTTTGAGGCAGGTTATCCATGATGGTCAGAATATACGAAGGCAATTTTCTCTCTTTCTTCATACGTTCTTTTAATTCGGCCAGCTCCTTGCTGTTTGGAAGGCTGTCATGCCAAATTAAATAAGCGACCTCTTCAAACGTGTAGTGGATGGCTAAGTCTTTCGCCCAGTGCCCTCGATAAATAAGCTGCCCTTTTCCTCCATCAACATGGCCTACCTTCGTTTCCGCCGCTACAATTCCTTCTAATCCTTTTGTATATGTCATATTAATCTCTCCTTTTCCTGTAATGATTTATTTTTTCTCGGCAAAAGTAATGGAACAGTGTAAAATGGGAATGGTGGATTATGTAGAAGAAAAGCCTTGCACAGTCGATTGGTCATTTTCATTTAAAACGATCATGCAAGGCTTTAAAAAACCATGAAGTTATGGAGGTATACCGGAAATTAATACGCTTCCAATTTTACGTCATCTTTTACCGTCAACTTTGCTTCGGTCGCGTTTACGACTTCTTCAACCGTGTAGCCTTCTGCCACCTCAACAAGTTCCAATCCCTCGTCGGTTACGTCAATGACAGCCATATCGGTAATAATTCTGTTGACGACCCCTTTACCTGTAAGAGGAAGTGTACACTGTTTCAAAATTTTCGATTCACCGTTTTTATTCGTATGATCCATGATGACAATGATTTTACGGGCTCCGTGAACGAGATCCATCGCTCCGCCCATTCCTTTAATCATTTTTCCGGGAATCATCCAATTTGCCAGGTCACCCGTTTCCGAGACTTCCATTCCACCTAAAATCGCAATGTCGATATGGCCGCCGCGAATCATCGCAAAAGATTCGGCGCTGTCAAAATAAGAAGCTCCCGGAATAACTGTGACCGTTTCTTTACCGGCATTGATCAAATCCGCATCGACTTCTTCTTTCGTCGGATACGGTCCGATTCCAAGCAGTCCGTTTTCCGATTGTAAAACAACCTGTTTGTTATCGCTTATATAGTTGGCTACAAGTGTCGGCATCCCGATTCCAAGGTTGACGTAAAAACCGTCTTGAATTTCCTTTTCTGCTCTTTTCGCAATTTTCTCTCTTACTAGCCCTTTATCATTCAATTTTGACGTCATTTATCTCACCCCTGCTTCACGAGTCGTTACACGTTCGATTTTCTTTTGTTGTTTCCCTTCGATCAAGCGCTGCACATAAACGCTTGGAGTATGGATAGATTGCGGATCTAAAGAACCGATTTCCACTAATTCTTCCACTTCTGCAATCGTCACTTTACCCGCAGCAGCGATCATCGGATTGAAATTTTGCGCGGTTTTGTTGTAAATGAGATTGCCCATTTTATCTCCTTTTACCGCGCGGACTAAACTGAAATCCGCTTTTAGCGCACGTTCTAACAAGTATTCCTTCCCATCAAATGTGCGTGTTTCCTTTCCTTCCGCAATCGGCGTTCCAACCCCGGCCGGCGTATAAAAAGCAGGAATTCCAGCACCGCCTGCACGAATTTTTTCGGCCAATGTCCCCTGAGGCACAAGCTCCACTTCCAGCTCACCCTGCAAGACTTGGCGTTCAAATTCCTTGTTCTCCCCAACATAAGAGCTAATCATTTTCTTAATTTGTTTGTTCTTAAGCAACAGCCCAAGTCCCCACTCATCAACCCCGCAGTTATTGGAAATAACCGTCAAGTCTTTTACACCTGTCTCCACAAGTGCCAAGATAAGATTTTCCGGGATACCGCATAAACCGAATCCCCCTACCATAATTGTTGATCCGTCTTGAATGTCCTTTACTGCTTCAACAAAAGAAGTGCAGACTGTTTTCATGGAAATCCCCTTTCATTCTTCTAAAATGGTTATCTATTTTAAAAATAGTGTTAACGCTTACAAATATGAATGCTTAAGCTGTCTTTTCGTGGTAAACATCCTGTTATTTTTCATGACTTCCTTAGTTAAAAGTTTACAGAACATTCTAATATAAGTAAAATGAATAAAAGGAATGAATATTATGAATTACATTCATACTCCGCCGTCATCGGGCACAATGCCCGATGACGGCGGAGTATGCAGGGTGGAAGGAACTTCTCGGTCCTTCCACCCTGCATAAAGGTAAGCTTCATGATGGAGAAAACATAAATAGAACAATAGCCAATTTACGTAACATAAGGTAAAAAAATCTCAAAACCGTAAATGGTATAAAAATCAGAAGCGCATGGTAAAAAATTGACCGGAAGAATATAGGGGGATTTTTCAATGGATATTAGAGATTTGAGACATTTTATGGAGGTGGCTGATCAAAAGAATTTTACGAAAGCCTCTTCTGCCATCCATTTATCACAGCCAGCTTTAAGCAAAGCGGTAAAAAGATTGGAAGAGGAACTGGACGCAGAGCTTTTTGATCGCTCAGGACGGGAACTAAAACTGACTGATGCTGGGAAAATCGTCTATAATCAGGGAGTGAAAGTATTCAGCACACTGCAAGACCTTACCGCCCTGCTCGATGATTTGATGAACCTTCCGACCGGAGAAATCAAAATCGGGATTCCTCCTTTAATCGGAACCCTGCTTTTCCCCCTCATCGCCAAAGAGTTTCACGAACAATATCCGAACATTACACTGGAGTTGGTCGAGCATGGCGCAAAGCACATCACCGCTGCCGTAGAAGATGGAAAAGTGGACTTAGGAATCATTGTACTCCCTGCTGATCACCAGAAGTTTTCCGTTTATCCTTTTATAACAGAGGAATTCGTGCTTTATGTAAATATGAATCATCCTCTTGCCAACCGGGACTCTGTTTCGCTGCATGAGCTGCATGATGAAAAATTCATTTTGTTCAGCAATAGCTTTGCTTTGCATGACCGTATCATCCAAGAATGCCGCAATGCCGGTTTCGATCCCGCCATTTCTTATAAAAGCTCCCAATGGGATTTGATTATCGAGCTTGTATCGGCAGAGCTGGGTATAACTATTCTCCCAAAATCGATTTACAATAAGCTGAATCATGCTAACATTAAAGCCATTCCCTTTGTGGACACGATTCCGATGTGGGAGCTGGGCATCATCACTAAAAAGGACGGGTACGTATCCTTTGCTGTTAAAAAATTATTGGAATTCCTGATATCGATAGACAAAATACGACCTTAATCAACCCTTTACATAGAAAGAAAGTAATTATTTAAAAATTCAGAATATATTTCCCAGTAAATATTTCAATTTATCCTCGGATGTAATCATGAACAAGGAGATTAAGAACATGAATCGTGATGACACATATACATTTAAGTTTCATATTCTCGATAACTATCCTTCTGCAATCGATGAAGCAGGTTCGAAGGAAATTCGGGTAACAACGACGATTAAAAATGAGCAGCACATCTTGTTTGAAGGGCCTATTCGAGTGAAGTTTAATCAATTCGGCATTTTTCCTTCTGTACCAGATATGGCGGAAGCTATTTCGAATGCCACCCTGCGCCGGCTTTTGATGTCCGAATTAAAACGATATGTCAAACCGCACCGAAAATTTCTATAGTTTTTAACATATATGCGTTTTACAGGCATATGCTGAATCATACAAACAAAACAGCGAGACAATCGGTGATCAACCAGCTCCCGATTGTCTCGCTTTCTTTTACAAATATTTTCGTATCAAACCACTGTCATATAGCCTTGCAGAAATTGTTTAATCGTTTCTGGAATCGGTTCACTCTTTTGGGTGTCAAAGTTGAAATAAACAATGACGGCTTCTCCCCTTGCGATAAGAGCTTCCGTTTTATCATCCACAATCTCATGGGAAATCGTAAAGCTTGTATTGCCGACTTTCGTAACAAATGTTTTGACCTTCAATACTTGATTGAAATAACCTTGTGCCACAAAATCACATTTTGTCGACGCTAAAATATATTCCCATTTCTCCACGTCCATGGAAGCGCCCATCGCTTCAAAGAAATCAATCCGCGCTTCTTCCAAGTAAAAAAAATAGCTTGTGTTATTAATATGGCCAAGCGCGTCCGTTTCACAAAAACGCACCTTGATTCGAGTTTCGTGCATTATGTTTCTCCCCTTTGCTTACAAATACAATCACACACAAAGATCTTCCTCGTTTACAGCTGACTAGTTACATACCCATCCACTTTTGGAATGATCCTTTTACACCTGCTTGTTCACCAGCTCTTCCCTTAAAGCTCGGCGCAAAATTTTCCCCACGCTTGTTTTCGGAAGCTCCGGGCGGAACTCTACCATTCTCGGAATTTTATAAGCGGCAAGATGTTTCCGGCAATGCGATATAATCTCCTCTTCCAAAGCCGTTTTTCCCGCTTTTAACACAAGAACGGCTTTAATATTTTCTCCCCTGTACTCATCAGCCACACCGATGACGACCGCTTCTTGAACAGCCGGATGCTCATACAGCACTTCTTCAATGTCCCTTGGATACACATTGAAGCCACCGGCAATAATGATATCTTTCTTGCGATCAACAATCGTTAAATACCCTTCTTCGTCCACTCTTCCAATGTCTCCCGTATAAAGCCAGCCGTTACGCAGAATGTTTGCCGTTTCTTCCGGCTGATTCCAGTATCCCTTCATGACTTGCGGACCCTTAATGATGACTTCTCCAATCTCGCCGCAAGGCATCTCTTTTGTCCCTGTGGCGACATCGACGATTTTGTAAGCCGTTTTTGGCAAACCAAGTCCAACCGTCCCTGGCTTTCGAACAGCAAACGGCGGGTTGCAGTGGGTTACTGGAGAAGCTTCGGACAAGCCGTAACCTTCTAATACCTTGGCACCTGTTTTACGCTCAAATTCCTTTAATAGCTCCACAGGCATCGGGGCACTTCCGCTATTGCAAATGCGGATACAATCGATGCCATATTCTTCTGCCTGCGGATGGTTCGCAATGGCAGCATACATCGTCGGCACTCCCGGGAAAATGGTCGGCTGCTCACGTTTTATCGTTTCAAGTACTTCTTCCAACTCAAAACGGGGAAGCAAAAGAAGTTCGTTTCCGCACAAAATCGACAGATGCATGCAAGCCGTCATGCCGAGCACATGGAAAAGCGGAACGATTGTTAAACATTTTTCTTTGCCGAGTTCCATATCATGTTTAAATATTTCATATGATTGTAACGCATTAATGAGAGCATTGGTGTGAGTAAGCATGGCTCCCTTCGCTGATCCGGTTGTGCCTCCCGTATATTGAAGGACGGCAATATCATGCTTCGGGTCAATCTTGATGGGCTGGAAGTTATGTTGAGGTGTAACAAATTCCTGGAAGGCTTTATCTGGCGATGAAGGTCTAAACGGCTTTTGCAAGCTGACCGTTACGGTGAAAACAATATCAGTGCGGCTTCGAACCGCTTGCAGTTTCGGGTAGAAGGAATCGAGCACTACCATCTTTTTGGCGCCGGAATCTGTTAATATGTGTTCCAGCTCTCGCTCCATAAGCATCGGGTTTACTTGCGTAACAATTCCCCCCGCCGCGACAATTCCAAAATAAGCGATGACATACTGTGGACAATTCGGCAGCATGATCGCTACTCGTTCCCCTTTTTGCATTCCTTTTTTCTGGAGGGCTCCGGCAAAAGCAAGTACCGAATGATAAAGCTGCTGATATGTGAGCGTATGATGATAAAATTTCGTTGCCGGGCGGTCCGGATAACGTTCCGCCGTTTCTTTCAGCATATCAAAAAGCGAAAGGTTCGGGATGTCAAAATTATGGGTGTAGCCTTCTGGATAAGCTGCCATCCATTGTTTCGAGTTTTCCATCATTTTTCTCCCTTCATGTTTACATAGACGCTGAGGATATGACCATCAAAAAAGCTGTCTTTTTCATTATTATCGAAAGAATTTTGCGCTTATGCTTTTTATGAAAGTGCAACTACAAAATCGTCTTTCAATTTCCTTCCATAATCCATTTCTGTTTGTTTATTGCAAATCCCTTCTCTTTGCAAAAATTTATTCTGTTCTTGGAAAGGAACAAAAAGAGGAGGAATCAAAAAAGTAAAAAACTCTTTTGACCCCTCCTAAAAAGGCGTTCATAAAAGAAAAACAACGATACTATTCTAAAACTTAATCAAGGTCATACAGAGAGCTGCGAAAATACTGCTTGATGTCCTCCAGCGGTAAAGGCTTACTGAAAAAATAGCCTTGGCCGAAATCATCAATGGATAGCTTGAGACCAAGCTGTTTTAATTGATTGGATACATACTGATTCCAATACTTGTGGTTACAAAAAATTCCTCCCAGCAAGCTTTAGCGGCTTCGAAAATGCGGTCAGGATTCGCTCGGAAACTTTCACCGCTTTATTCCTTCCGCAATTTTCCAGCAAAATGATAAATTCATCGCCGCTCTGACGCGACACCTTCCCATCGCTTTGAACCGTTTCTTTTAAACGGCTTGCCCATTAAACGAACTGATCCAATAATGATTCGCTCTTTCGGATAGTGATAGCTTTCTTGCTTCGGATTTTCTCTTATTATGCAATGGTTGTGCCATTAGGTACGTTATCATCAGGACTTAGCAGCACAACGTCCCCTTTTTCCGGAGTACCTCCAATCACTAATACTTCCGATTTAAATCCGGCAATCCGTCTAGGCGGGAAGTTTACTACCGCCACGACCTGTTTTCCAATCATGTCTTCTGGCGTGTACCTTTTCGTAATTTGGGCACTTGAATGCTTCGTCCCAATTTCCGTTCCAAAATCGATTTCCAGCTTAATTGCCGGCACGCGGGCACCTTCCAACGGCTCTGCATGCTTCACTGTACCAATCCGAATATCCAACTTTAAAAAATCTTCAATTGTTGCCATAACAACATTCCCCTTTATTCTATTATTCACACAATCTCAGTGATCGGTGTTTAATCGTATGGGATTCCTATTTTTATGAGGAGCCCGTGATAATATAACAATCGCAAAAAACAACAATCCTATACCGGCCCATGAAGTCAAAGTCAGCGTTTCCCCTACTAAAAAAGCTCCCAGCAGCGCAGCCGTAAGCGGCTCCGCTAAAGAAAGCGTAACGGCGGTGGAAGCGGGCAATTTTACGAGCCCCTTTGCAAACAACAAATACGCCAAACCTGTCGCGAACACTCCGAGATACAAACTGGAAGCTATTCCATTACTCTGCAGAAGCCAAGATAAATCAAACATAAATAATAGTGGTGCAAGAAAAATGGCACTGAGTGTAAAGACAACGGCCACTACCGCATCAGGGCTTTGCTCTTCTAATAACCTTTTACTTACGAGCGTGTAGGCGGCAAACGACATACCCGCTCCCATCGCCAAGATGATACCTGCTGGATTGATGACCACTGAACTTTTGTTTGTAAACAGCAATATGCATCCTAAAATAGCTGTAAACGTAGCAAACCACCAATTTTTTGAAGGCTTTCGCTTAGTAATCACCCATTCCATGATCCCTGCAATGATCGGTGCGCTGCCAATAGCGATAACCGTTCCGATCGCAATACCTGTTAGTTTGACCGCTGAGAAAAAAAGCGGCTGATAACACGCCATACTGAATGACGCAAAAATTACTTCTTTTACTGACCAGCCTTTCAATTTCAGTTTCCCTTGTAAACTGACTAACAAAAGCAACGTGACTCCACCAAATGCCAGCCTCGCCGCTCCAAATGAAATAGGATCCGTATTTGGCGGCGCCAACGCTTGTGCGGTTCCCGTCGTTCCCCACAAAATGGCCGCAAGCAGCGCCATTAATATCGGTATTCTATCTTTCAAAGCAACCCTCTCCATTATCTTTTAGTTTATATAAACGATTATAAGTCTTTTGTTAAAGGGTGACTTTACCGTATTCAAGCCATTTTTTATCCTATTTAAAGCTCTTTCGATAAGCCTTCGGCGTCATATCTTCATAACGGAGAAACAATCTCGTTAATGACGAAGAATGTTCATATCCCACTTCCTGGCTAATGGACGCAATGGACCATCTTGTTTCCTGAAGCAGGCGTTTTGCCTCCTGAAGCCTTAAAGTATGAACATATTCGACCGGTGTTTTACCGGTTTTTGTTTTAAACCAAGAAGAGTAATAGGCCGGATGATAATGCTCCAACTGCGCCAACTCTTCAATCGTTATTTGTTCTTGATAATGTGTGTGCAAATACGTAATCGACGGATAAGCCCGTTGATTCAGCTTCTGGCTCATGTATTGCACAAGATGACTGACAGCGGATGGCGAACCATGTTGATGATTTACTTCTTCTAATAGTAAAAAGCGTAAAGAAGACCATTGTTCATCCAAGTTCAAATAAACCCCTGAACTCTCCTCATTCTGATTATCCCCGGATAAATAACGGGTGGGGATATCCAATACTAAAAATTCATTTCGGTCTAATGATTTAAATTTATGGTTACATTGCGAAGGCAAGAATAGGCAATGTTGATCGTCCAATTTTAACGTTTGATGTTCCGTCTGGATATCCATTGAACCTTGCAAAGGGAATAGAAATTGTCCATAGCTGTGTCTATGAGTATCCAATTTTCGGGAATATGTTCGTTTTTCACAATATACTTGTTTTAGATCTTCCACCGTACCCTCTCCATCCATCAAAAAGAATAATTTTAATCATAGCATCACTTTTTATTTTAAGTCCATGTTACATTTTATGGGTAGTTTTTAACTCATTTGTCGGAAATGTTTTTGATACGATCTCTAACAATATTATCCCGCTTCCCTTTTTTATGATACACTTCCGCATTGATCAGCCCGCCTGTAAGCAATACGACAGCGGTTAAATAAAACCATGTCATGAGGACGATGATGCTGCCGAGCTGTCCGTAAATTTTGGAATAGTTGCCTAAAGCGACATAATAAGAAAAAATGAGCGATACACCCTGCCACCCCAATGTCGCAAAAAGGGCACCGGGCATCACTTTCAGCCATGACAATTTCATGCTCGGAACAATTTTATAAAGCAGCAGGAAAAAAACGAATAAAAACCCCGTTCCGATTCCCCATTTGATGAATGTCCACATTTGCCCCCAAAGGGCCGGGACCTCTACCCTCGTGACGACAAATGTATGAATAATCTGCTCTATAATCGGGACAAACAAGGATAAGGACAGAACGACCATAAAACCAAGCGTTAAAAACAAATCATTTAAAAGGGCTTCCAGAAATGGCTGTGGACGTGTAAATTGGTACGCATGATTCAATGATCGCACAAGCGATTGTACAGCCATGGAAGCGAGCCAAAATGCGGCAAGCAAACTGACCGGGAGCCATTGTCCTTGTCCATCATGCAAAAGGCTGTGGAGTGTCGACCGAATCATTCCATATGTATTGGCAGGCGCAAACGGTTCAATCATCAGCAGTATATTATCCGAATCAAAAGGCAAAAAACTGATCAGCGAAAACACAAATATTAAAAACGGAATCATAGACAGCATAAAATAGTAAGCCATTTGGGCACTAAGATCATAAAAGCGATCTGTGAAAAAGCGATACACCATATTCTTGACGCTATGCAGCACCTCACTCACCTCCTGTATCTGATTTATTGTTATATTTCCCTTGTTCCATTAAAAAAGTCGATGCGCGTTTCGATTCTTTTTTGTGTGATAAGCTCTAAGGGAAACTCGTGCTGCTGTTTTCCGGACAAAATAAAAGGCCCGTCAACTAAATGACGAGCCTAAAAAGGGGGGCTATGAAAAAGCAGCATCACCTGCTCTATTCATACTTTACCTTTCAAAAGTGAAAATATGGTGAAAATCAAATAAACTAAAATAAAAGAGCATCCAACGAATATTGGCCGGCACCAGTAAGAGCTACAGCAATGGATGTCATTAATAACATAAGATTGTACTCATAACCGTTTTGTGTAGCCCAATAACCATTTGGTCCATGAACTTTCACAATCGCTATTACCATGGTTCCGGCAATCAAAATCCCTGCAAGCGGCGTTAACAGCCCTAAAGCAAACAGCGTTCCGCCTGCCAACTCTGCCAATCCGGCTAATAGAGCCATAGTGACACCCGGCTTCATCCCAATCGACTCAAACCAGCCGCCTGTTCCTTTTAAACCATAACCTCCAAACCAGCCGAATAATTTTTGGACTCCGTGAGCCATAAACGATAATCCAATCACTAAACGTATTAATAATAAACCTAAACTCATCATTTTTTCTTCCTCCTTTAATGTAACTAACTACACTTTTTATCCTTTGTTAATTATTCTTTAATTCGAGATATTTTCTCAAAAAATGGAATTGCTTTTGACCTTTCTCATTCAGAACCATACATTAACTTCGAAACCATCCGTTATACCTTGAGGCTGTACAATTACTCTAAGTTAAAAAGAAGCTGTGTTACATGTCATCCATTTGACATGTAACACTCCTTCCCGCATCTTCTTAAGAGAAATGCCTTCTGTACCATTCAGCCGCGGCATCCACTTCAGATAAAGTCAACTGATGGCCGTAACTTTCCCAATGAAGTTGTACATCTGCCTTTGCTTCTTCCAATAAAGACTGGAGCTCCTTCGATTCCATCGGTGAACAAATCGGATCATTTGTCCCAGCTGCAATAAATACGGATTTACCTGACAAATCCGGTAACTCCACTCCTTTTCTTGGAACCATCGGGTGATGCAAAATGGCTCCCTGAAGCGCATCTTGGTAATGAAACAGCAGGCTTCCGGCGATATTGGCTCCATTGGAATAACCGACGGCTACCATATTATTGCGGTCAAATCCATATTTTGAAGCCGCTTCTTCCAAAAATTCATACAGCTCTTTTGTACGGTAAACCAGATCTTCTTCGTCAAAGATTCCCTCAGCCAGGCGGCGGAAAAAACGGGGCATCCCGTTCTCCAATACATTGCCGCGCACACTTAAAATAGAGGCTGTACGGTCAATTTTGTCCGCAAGAGGCAAGAGGTCTGATTCTGTTCCCCCTGTTCCATGCAGTAAAAGAAGAGTTGGTTTCGTTTCATCTGCTCCTCGTTGAAAAATATGTTTCATCATTTATCTCCCTCCACTATTCTTTTATAAATTCTTTTGTACTTCTTACTGTATCAATCGGGCGAACCAATCTTTCGATTTCTTCACGTTTTGGTTCTAAAAATGGCGGCAGAGATAACTTTTCTCCAAGCGTTTCATACGGCTCATCCCCCATAAATCCAGGCCCATCCGTTGCCCACTCAAATAAAATTTGCGGTGCAACTCTTACATACAGCGACTCAAAAAAGTGGCGGTTTACATAACCGGATGTCGGGAATCGGAAACTTTTCATACGTTCGATCCATTCTTCCAGCACCGCACGGTCTTCAACACGAAATGCCGCGTGGTGAACCGTACCGAAACCTTGGCGGGCTTGAGGCAGCATCACGTTATGTTCGACCACTACTTGTGCACCGCTTCCGCCTTCACCGACTTCAAATAAATGGAATGATCCTTCTTGTTCAATTTCTTTAAACAATAGAACTTTTTCCATCATTTCTTTAAAGTAATCAAAGTCCGCAATCCGAATAAAGATTGGACCTAATCCTGTAATGGCATACTCCAATGGAATCGGCCCTTTTTTCCAAGGCGTTCCTGAAGCGACCCCCTCATTAAATTCATCCGAAATCAATTGATATTGTTGATCATCAAAATCAACGAACGAAAGAGTCTTTTTGCCAAATTGCTCTTTGATGCCTGTATGTTTTACTTCTAAGCGATCAAAACGTTTAACCCAGTAATCTAACGCGGCATCGCTCGGTACACGGAACGATGTTTTGGAAATCTCGTTTGTACCGTGGGCGCCCTTTGGAATGCCGGGGAAATCGAAGAATGTCATATCCGTGCCGGCGCTGCCTTCATCATCTGCAAAAAATAAATGGTACGTTTGAATATCATCTTGATTCACCGTTTTTTTGACTAAACGCATTCCTAAAACATAAGTGAAAAATTCATAATTCTTTTCCGCACTGCTTGTAATGGCTGTGACATGATGGATTCCTTTTAATCCGTTCATTTATCCTTCCTCCTACTTGAGCAATAGATTGTACTCGTTTATTTTTTAAAACAGGTATACTCTTTTCTTTTGATGCTGATCCACTAGAGAAACAGAATATCTGATCATCTAAGCCGCTGTTCTTTTTCATGATGCGGCTTAGCTTAAACTTACTTTTAATTGATAAATCTTTAATTCGAGATAAATATATCACAGATAAAATAACACTGTCAATAAGCAAAAGCATAAAAAGCTTCATAAAAAACACTCTTCTTTCTATATAAATACAATTTAAGTTTTTAACATAACCTTGGTCGTGATCCCTCTTTAGGATTTTGGGGTCTCTGCATCTTGAATAGGCTCTCAAAGGTTCTCGTATAAGCGGTCGGGAAGAACCCGTAAGGGAGGTTGCCGACCGCTTATGCGTAATGAATTTAGCATGGGCGCTCTTTGCCCATGTCGAATTTTCTAAATCGATCTATATAGTTTTATTTTTGAAACGATTACGAATCATTGCAACAAACAGCATTAATAACGGAATAACAATATGGAAAGGGATATGAATATAATATGATGTAATGTCCTGCCCTTCTTCAATATGTTCCGAAAAATCTGAGGCTATCGTCATGGATAAAAAGATGAGGATCATCCCGACTGGTAAAATAATTTGTTGATGATTTTTTAAGTTGAACAAATCGACCAATCCAATTACTGCACCATAAAAAAAGATGGATATTTTAAAAAACATTGTAATCAGAAAACTAAAGACAACAAGAGCATCAAGTCGTTGTAAAAATTCCAAAATGTTAACCTTTCCGATGGTTGATAACAATGGAAAAGTAGATCTCTCCACTTCTTCAACACTGAGAACGGTGATATTTAAACTTGCTGTATAACTCAAGATAAGTCCACTTGAAATGATGGCAGACAGCCAAACCTTTTTAGCTAACTCAGGGCGATTTAGATAAGGAAGCAGCATGGTAAAGACCAACATTTCCGCAAAAGGGAAATAAGTAACCAAAGGAAATGCTGTCGACAAGATTGGCTTCCATCCATTTTCAAGAAATGGCTGTAAATTATGGAAATCAACATTACCTGAAAGGTATACTAAAAGATTTCCTATAAACCCCATAAAAATCAGAACGACAATAAACACTTCTGCAGTTCTTCCCAATACTTCAATCCCTAGATAAAGCACATAACAAATGGCAAGGACCATTAAGATATTGATCGCCAATAACGGTGTTTCCGGCAATGTCGATGAAAGCAGCAAATCACCGAAGTCACGCAAATTCCGGGCTGAAGCATACAAAAAATATAAAGTGTATAATAAGCCAATCCCCCATCCAAGGTATTTTCCAAATATCTTCCTAGTATACTCAGTAAACGGTAAAGTGGGATGTTGACGAAATAAAAAATAGTAAATGAAAAATAAAACCATCCCACCACACATTCCTAAAAGAATCGCAAGCCAAGCATCTTTTTTAGCATTACTGCCAAGACTTACGACAAGTGCACTTCCCAGTTCAAATAAAAACATCATGGCAAATAGTTGAATAACACTAATTTTAGCTTTCTCCATCGTCTAGGGATTTCCCCTCCTTTATCCATTGTATAGTTTAATCCTCACGCTTGTTTATCTAATTAGCTTGTACACCTAACTAGTTATTCATCCTAACCTACTTTTCTATTTTCAATACTTTTAAGGACCTCCAAATCTTCCTCATCCAAGTACGACAAATTGCTTTTTCACTTATTCTCCCCCTTTCGTTTTTCTTAAAACAGAATGTTTATTACAATGGTTCCGTTACTCTTTTAAAAGATTCGGCAAAAAGGTTTCGCCTTACATTAAAATCCAGTAATCATTTACTCAACATGGATTAACATGTAAAATTTTGTAGTGAAAAATAAAAAAAGAGCTACTTCAAATAGCTCCATTCGTAGATTTATAAAATAACTGATTTGCACAATACTCTATAATTTCTCTTCTTCTAATAATCCCTATAAAAATGTCATCATCATCTACAACGGGGACAAAGTTTTGTTCCATCGCCCTCATAATAATGTCTTCCATTTCTGCGTTAATATGAATCGCTTCATTATGGCGGCTTAGAGGCACTTCCTCCAATTTTATTTTATGGGTATTTTCAAAAGACAGCATTGGAGTATGTTTCAATTTCCAAAGCAAGTCCCCTTCCGTTAATGTCCCTATATATTTGCCTTTTTCATCTATGAGGGGAACAGCCGTATATCTGTGGTACTCCATTCTTTCTAGAGCCTGTCTAAGAGTGGCATGATACTGGATACAGACCACGTCTCTTTTAGGGATTAGAAAAAAAGCAATATTCATGATTTACCAGAACTCCTTCTTATTTTCTGTTATCCGCAACAATATGAATATCAATATTTGAGGTGTCCCTCATAATGGCATTCACAATAGATCCTCTGCGTATCTCTTCCCACCTTGTTCGTGCCGATTGCCCTAATAAAATCTGGGTAATATAATACTTTTTTGCAATATCAATGATGACCTTTGCTGGTTTTCTATTATATTGTCTTTCCAATAAGAAAGTGGCTTCAAATTGTTCAGCCAATAGCATCCATTGCTCTATCTTTTGTTGTTTTTCTTGTGAAAAAGCTTCCGGCCCTTCGTTCGTCACATTTAAAATATATAATTCAGCTTTTAAACGATTGGCCATCCTCCAGCCTCTTCTAATTAATTTTTCAGCAGTCGGGCCATATTGAACGCAAACCAATATTTTTTCATGAATACCGTACGGCCCTTCCAGGGAAGAACCTACTGACTGTTCTAATTTCTCATCTACGTCATTTGCAACCTCCCTAAGAGCCAATTCCCGTAGAGCTGACAAATTAGATATGGTAAAAAAGTTATTTAAACTTTGTTCAATTTTTTCTGTTGCATATATTTTTCCGTCTTTCATCCTCTTGCGCAATGTTTCAGGGGACACATCTATTAATTGAATTTCATTTGCCTTTTGAATAAACGTATCTGGAACTCTTTCTCTTACGGCTACATGACTGATGTTTTGAACAATATCATGAACACTTTCTAAATGTTGAATGTTCACCGCAGACATGACGTTTATCCCTGCTTCTAGAATCTCTTCAACATCCATGTATCGTTTCTGATTTTTAGAGCCTGGAATATTGGTATGCGCAAGCTCATCAACCACTACAAACTCTGGATGGCGCTTGATAATCTCCTCGACGTTAAGCTCAGAAAACACTCGTTCTTTATAGTTAATTTCTTTTAAGGGTATAATCTCCAAATCCCTGATGAGACCTTCCGTTTCTTTTCTCCCATGCGTTTCAATCAAGCCTATGACAACATCTCTTCCTTCGTTACGCAAATCATAGGCATCCTGCAGCATTTTATACGATTTTCCGACTCCAGGTGCTGCCCCTATATATAACTTTAATTTTCCGCGCCTTGATTCCCTAATTTCATCTAATAGTTCGTCCGGTGTTTTCCTTCTAAAGTACGGGTGTTGGCTGCCCATCTCAGTCTCCTCCATCAAACGAATGCCCTGACTATAAGACTGCAGTCAGGGCATCTCCTTTTTAGGATGCTTTCTTCATGATATCTAAATTTAACATAAGCACATTCACGCGTTCTTCACCAAATAGCCCCAGTTCTCTTCCCTCTGTATACTTTTTAATTAAAGAAGTAAGCTCTTGCTTTGAGATTCCGGTTGCTTTAGATAATCTGTTTACTTGAGCCAGAGCTGCTTCAGGGCTAATATGAGGGTCCAACCCTGAACCGGAGTTGGTCACTAAATCAATCGGAACTTCACTCACTGGAGTTTCCGGGTTATCTTTTGTCCAAGCTTTCAAAGAATCCTCTGTTCTCATAATCATATCTTCATTTGAAGGCGCATAGTTATTAGATCCAGATCCTGCCCCATTGTATTCAATACTAGAAATGCGGCCATGGAAGAGTTTAGGATTCTTAAAACTTTGGCCAATCAGCTCTGAACCTATTACTTCCTTTTCTTCATTATATACTAAACTGCCATCTGCTTTATCAGGCATAATCACTTGTGCAATTCCTGTTACAGTCAATGGATACAGTAAACCGCATAATAACATGATGACAAAGCTGGTACGGATAATGGGACTAAGCACACTTTGTTTGCTTTCCATTCTATTAATCCTCTTTTCTTCCTTATTATATTATCTCATTAAATAAAGAGTGACATCACGACATCAATAAGTTTAATTCCGATGAATGGAACCCACACTCCTCCAAGACCATAAACCGTTAAGTTACGGCGTAACAGTGCATCAGAACTCATCGGCTTGTAAGAAACTCCCTTCATTGCTAATGGGATGAGTAAAGGGATAATAACCGCATTAAAGATGAGTGCCGAAAGAATAGCTGATATTGGTGAATCAAGCTTCATAATATTTAACATTTCCATCTCTGGTATAGCGATCATGAACATCGCCGGTATAATGGCGAAGTATTTAGCAATGTCATTGGCAATACTAAATGTCGTTAAGGCACCGCGGGTCATTAATAACTGTTTACCGATTGAAACAACCTCTATGATTTTAGTTGGGTTAGAGTCTAGATCGACCATGTTTGCCGCTTCTTTTGCAGCTGTTGTTCCACTGTTCATCGCCAACCCTACATCAGCCTGTGCTAAAGCAGGAGCATCGTTTGTACCGTCACCCGTCATAGCTACCAGCTTACCTTGTGATTGTTCATATTTAATGACTTCAATTTTGTCTTCCGGCTTACATTCTGCAATAAACTCATCGACGCCTGCTTCTTTTGCAATGGTTGCGGCTGTTAACGGGTTGTCTCCTGTACACATGACGGTCTTGATTCCCATTCTTCTTAACTGTTCAAAACGCTCTCTCATTCCTGGTTTGACGGTATCCTTTAAATAAATCAGCCCGTATATACGGTTATCCACAGCCACAGCTAATGGGGTTCCACCTTCACGAGAGATTTGATTCGTTTTCTCCTCTAAATCACGGGGAACCGTTCCACCTTGGGATGACACCCATTTTTTCACCGCATCGACCGCGCCTTTACGTACTTTACGGCCATCTGCCAAATCCATCCCGCTCATGCGGGTTTCTGCTTTAAATTCAATGAACTGTCCGCCTGATGCTACTGACTCATTAAAGGATAAATCTTTCTTTCTAATTAACTCCAGCGTCGACCGCCCTTCAGGAGTCTCATCTTTTAGAGAACTGATGGCTACCCAATGCGCCAACTCATCCAGTCTTTCCTGACCAACCGGGATAAAATCGCTGGCCATACGGTTACCAAATGTAATGGTTCCGGTTTTATCTAGAATAATGGTATTAATATCGCCTGCAGCTTCCACAGCTTTCCCAGACATCGCCAATACGTTAAATTGTGTCACACGATCCATCCCTGCAATCCCAATCGCCGACAACAGCCCGCCAATGGTTGTTGGGATTAAACAAACTAATAAAGCGATAAGAACAGGGATTTCAAGTTGAAACCCAAGATAATTCGTGAAAAGAGGCAATGTTATGACTACGATCATGAAAATAAGGGTTAAGCTTGTAAGCACTGTATTTAATGCAATCTCGTTTGGAGTTTTTTGACGTTCCGCCCCTTCTACTAACGAAATCATACGATCTAAAAACGATTCACCCGGATCGCTTGTAATACGAACTTTAATTTGGTCACTGACGACTCGAGTCCCTCCAGTTACAGAGTTGAAGTCTCCACCAGCCTCTTTAATAACAGGTGCTGATTCACCCGTAATGGCCGATTCATCAACTGAAGCCAACCCTTCGATTACTTCACCATCTCCCGGAATCATTTCTCCCTGAGAAACAATCACAATATCCCCTTTTCTTAAGTCTGTAGAAGCCACTTGCTCCACTTTTCCACTCTTGTTTAATCGATTAGCGGTCATTTCCTTCTTTGATTTTTTGAGAGAATCGGCTTGTGCCTTTCCTCTTCCCTCTGCCAGCGCCTCTGCAAAATTGGCAAATAGGACTGTAAACAGCAAGATGAGTGTAACGGCGATATTAAACCAGGGCTCTACCGAACTTCTTCCAAATGCATTTGGCACAAAGGAAAGAACTAGGGTAATAAAAAATCCGATTTCTACGACAAACATGATTGGATTTTTCACCATTTTTCTTGGATCTAGCTTTATGAACGATTCTTTCATTGCTTGCGCAATCATATTTTTATCCATCATTTTTTTCTTGCCACCTTTGTGACCATTATTCTGATCGAAGTCATTATGTTGAAATGGTTCTTCTATTTTCTTCTCATTGTTACGTTGTTCTGGAAAACTCGTTACGTTCTCTCTTTCCATTACGGCTTGTTTACTCATCATTAATCCCCTCTATTGTTTAAAGAGTTAAGTGTTCAGCAACTGGACCTAATACTAATGTTGGAAAGAATGTTAAGGCACCAACGATAAAGATCGTTCCAATTAAGATCACTCCAAATAAAGTTGTATCTGTACGGAAGGTACCTGCTGTTTCCGGTACTAATTTTTTGGCTGCTAATGAACCCGCTACTGCTAACATCGTTACAAGACCAAAAAATCTTCCTACATACATGACGATTCCCGTTGAAATATTCCAAAACGGTGTCGCATCCCCCAGCCCTTCAAAACCGGAACCGTTATTGGCTGCTGATGACGTATATTCATAGACCACTTGAGTGATTCCATGAAAGCCAGAATTTGAAATAGCTTCATATCCAAGTGGTGTATATAAAGCGATCGCAGACGCGCCTAGAATGAGTAAAGGTTGAATTAATAAGGTAACCGCAATGAGTTTCATCTCTTTCCCTTCAATTTTCTTACCTAAAAACTCTGGCGTACGCCCGACCATTAAGCCTGATAAGAACACTGCGATCATCGCATACATAATGACATTAATGAAACCTGCTCCAACTCCTCCAAATACCGTGTTTAATAACATATTGGAAAGAGTAATCATCCCGCCACTCGGTGTAAGGGTATCATGCATGGTATTAACAGCCCCTGTTTCAGATGCAGTAGTTACGACTGCATATAAAGCGGATTGACCGATACCAAACCGAACCTCTTTTCCTTCCATATTCCCTTGCTCATGATCCATTCCCATATGATTCAATACAGGGTTTCCTTGCTGCTCAGCAGTTAATGTGATACCTGTCATCACGACAAACATCATCGCCATTGAAACAAACAATACCCGCCCTTGTTTCAGATTTCCGACCATCTTTCCGTAAGTAAACGGTAGAGCCATTGGCAATAAAAGCATCAGCAGAATTTGAAGAGTGTTGCTTACTGCATTTGGATTTTCAAACGGATGAGCCGAGTTTACACCAAAGAAACCGCCGCCGTTATTTCCTAATTCTTTAATCGAAAGAAACGCTGCGACCGGACCGCGGGCAATGCTTTGCTCCGCTCCTTCTATCGTTTTCGCTGTAACTGTCGGCTCTAACGTTTGCGGAACACCGAGCGCTATAAAGATGAAGCCAGTCACAAAAGCAATCGGCAATAAAACACGTGTGATCGAACGAATTAAATCAACGTAAAAGTTCCCCATTTTTTTGCCAGCTAAGCCCCTTACAAAAGCGATACAAACCGCCAAGGCCGTTCCCGGTGCTGCAAACATCATAAACATAATCCCGATCATTTGGGATAAATAAGACAGTCCGCTTTCACCGCTGTAATGCTGCAAGTTCGTATTTGTCATAAAGCTGATAGCGGTATTAAAGGCCAATGTTGGATCCATGCCAGGAATATGGCTTGGATTAAGAGGCAATACCCCCTGAACTCTAAAAACAACATACACAAGTGCAATCATAAAGGCGTTAGCTAAAACGGCGGATAAAGCGTATTGCTTCCAAGTTTGATTTGTTTGTTTAATTCCGCCAAGTTTATAAAGGAGTTTCTCAAAAGGACCAAAAACTTTATCCAATTTAGTAGATTGATAATTAAAGGCAGCAGCTAAATAAATTCCTGTTGGCTTTGCAATCAGTACAGCTACTAGAAAAGTCGATACAATCGCTAGTATGGTAATAGTCAACGTTGTTCCCTCCATAGTTCTTAAAATTTTTCAGGATTGATTAAGACATACAATAAGTAGATGGTTAAGGCTGTGACAACTCCAAACAAAGCCATCATTTTTCTTCATTCCTCTCGTCGACAATTCCCGTGGACCACTCCGTCAGTCCAAATATCAGAAAAGGTAATACGATTAATAAGCCCACTATAATGACATCAAGCATTTTATTTACCTCCATATCATTCACAATTTGTCTCCTATAAATTGTTTTTTACAGATTATCCTCGGTTTAACTCATTTCTTTTTTCCCTCCCCGGAGAAAAATCGTGTTAAGACGTGAGTTCATTTACCTGCGCCTTCCCTCTTTAAAAGGAATTCACCGGTAAACAAAAAATAGACCAATGCTTGCTTTTTCCCCGCAATAAACCGACAATCCTGTAGATCCCATCTGTCCTGTTCATGAACAAAAGACAAATGTATCTGCAGCCTTATTAAAATAAGGCAAGGTTTATTGTTGATTGGAGAAAAAGCACTCATTGGTCTACTTAACGTCCAGCAAGCATCAATGGCTTTCTTTACGTTCTGTCTCCCATACTTTTTCAGTTATATGCTGTAAATAAGCAAAATAAAAAGACCATCTATTGGCATAAGGATATTGTTCTCATGCGTAAAAAAGCGCACAAAAAAACACCTTATAAGGTGGTCTACGACCTCCTTCGCTTTAGCCGACGAAGTTAGCTGACGGGTAGGATGGCGAAAGAGTATCTCATCCCTTCTACACAGTAGAATTAACCCCAAAAAATTGGTTCCTCCGCTCCCTGTTACCAGGGACTAGGCCGATATTCGATTGAGTTCTTATGCGCTTATTCTACTCCCAACATTGTGGACTTGTAAATAGTTATTTTCATCAAAAGTGAGCCAAAATAGACCAATAAACACGAAAAACCAATATTTTTATGTAAATATCTTATTTTTCCTAAAAATCCCTCCGTTTTTCGCCAAATATCAAATATTGACAGATAAAAGTTTGCCCACTTACTATTAGTTCACGATGAACACTCCACACGGGAGTCCAGGAGGTAACAAATTTGTCCATTTTATCCAAAAAGAGATTAGAAGCTGAAATAAGCGAAGCATTAATAAGATTCCAGCGGGAACTGATGGGCCGCGGTCCGCAAGAAGCGAAAACCTATATTCTTAAGGATATGGTCATCACTCGTTTTAAAGGTGTGCTCACCGTCGAGGAAAAACACCTTATCGGAACCGATAACGGCCGAAAGCTGGTCAAGCAGGCAAGACAGCTATTGCGTGAGATGTACAGCAAGGAGTTTGAAGAGATTGTTGAGCGCTATACAGGATGTAAGGTTCTTTCAAGCCACAGTGATATTAGCACGAAAATGGGAGAACGCATTGAGGTTTTCATTATGGATAAAGATTTAGAGCGAATGATTGAAGCAGCTTCCAAAGCTTAAGTTGGACTATTATCAACTAAAGTTTTAGAATAGATGAAAAAGGTTGCTGTCTATGATCGCAACCTTTTCCCGGTTAACGAGTTATTAAGTGGAACGTATATAGTAAGCTGTACACATCTTTAAATATGACTTATGCAGTCTTATGTTTGTAAGCAAGTGTAAACAGAAGCAGAACTCCAATAATGAGAACCCATTCTGTTATACTGTTATTCGTTTTATGAGATGGAGGGATTGTGGAATAACGAAAAAGGCCCAATTTCTCAGCATTAAAGTTGAGAAATTGGACTTTTTTGATATTGGACTTTCCTTAACGTTGTAAATCCGGAATCCTGATGCTACCCCTTGAAGAAGATGCAACATAATTCCACAGTTGAAAATAATAAGATGAATTCTAGTAGTTACGGTCATTAAAAATCTATTTTTATTTTGAAATAAAACAAGAGAAGGCTTAATTCCTTCTCTTGTAGATTTGGTCTTTTATTAGGCATTTCCCTACGAGTTCTTGGCTGCATTGATAAAAAGTTTTCCCTGGAAACTTTTGGCTCAATTTGACTAGTATAATCCCCGCCTAAAATTACAGTTAACCAGATATCTGGTGTTTTTTACCTTCTCCACAGATGTTCAGGGCAAGGTCAAAATCCCCGTCCCAAGTATATAATAGCTGCTTGCCGCGTCGTAATACGGTCTTTAGGGCTGGTAATCATCGGAGGTCACGTCCTTATTCACCATTCAGGATTACTACTCTCAGAAGATTCATTACTGCTTATTTTTCCACGATTTTTCTTATAAATGATATAATTTTACATTTCCAAAAAAGAACAAAAACTATGCATATTGTATACATGTTAGGTTTACATAAAAATCGTTCTCAGCAATCAAAAAACCATCAGATTAGCAGGATCTGATGGTTTTTTCAAAGATTTTAAGCTCAGAAAATGACACTAATTCAACTTTTCCTAATGCATCTTGCTTCTTAATTTCACAAGTGCCATTGTCGTATAGCCATCTAACTGTATAATTTTTCCCCTTAAATATCACGTTCGTACCAATCTTCATCAAATTCCCCCCCCCCAAAAAAAATGTGCAGCTTCTAGTTACACATATATTAAAACAATTTTTTAGCTTTAGTTATGTAATATTCGTCACAAGAAGTTAAAAGCCTCAGATTTTATAGGATCTGAAGCTTTCTGATGTTTATATAAATGTACTTATACGAACAGAACAGGTATAAAAAGAAATTAGATATTTAAGCAATATCGTAGAGCAAGATCATTAATTCATCAGAAGGTATATCAACACCATGCTCTTCTATTTCTTCACACAATTCTATACAAATTGTTTTAATATCGTCGAAATCAGCACAGGACATACTTTCCTCTCCCCTTATTATTAATTTGAATTTTCTAATAATATTATCCAACTTTTATTAAATCGTGTAAATGACTGAAATTTACACATATAAGGAGCTGACTCTGATACGAAAAATCTATCATATTTAGATATAATCACTTTTTTGATTCTATATAAATCCAAGTTCTTTTTTGGACATACGTTTATCTCTTCTCTAAGCCGTCTACACTGAGAATAGTATAGACGTACAGGAGTGGTAGAGATGAAAACCTTGCAAATTACAGAGACACACGGCTGGACCATTGATACATTACGTCAACAAGAAAAACAAGCGAAACACACATGGCAGTACAAGCGAATGGCTTCCGTTCGGATGGTGATGGAAGGGTACAAGGGCATCGAGGTCGCTGCTTGCCTTGGTTTGAATCGCAAAAGCGTCACCGAATACGTTCGTCTGTTTTCAGAAGGCGGTCTCGATCAGCTGTTGAATCGGAACTTCACTTCGCACAAGCCCCCCTACTTGTCTCAGGAAGAACAAGAGGAGCTGATCGTTGTCATTAGTGAACAAACCCCATGTGAGCTTGGGTTTGCGCAAGAGTCGTACTGGAATACGAAACTGATTCAAACCTTCCTCATGGACCGGTTTCATGTCGGGATGTCAAGGGAAGGCATCCGTCTCATGATGCATCGCCTCGGCTTTCGCTATACGCGACCGACGTATGTCCTGATAAAAGCCAATGAACAAAAACAGCAGAATTTCCAAGTCGAACTGGACATGATAAAAAAACGTGATGACCGACTCCTGTGTTCTATTATTATGAAGATGAAAGCCATATCCGTGATGTCCAAACCCTGCATGCCACCTGGCAACCGAAAGGAAAACAAATGCCGGTTTCGGGATCCCAGACGACTCTTCACCTGTTTGGCGCGGTGAACCCTAAAGAAGGAGAAGTATTCTGCATGGAAACGGACACTTGTAACACCCAGACATTTCACCAGTTCTTGAAGTACTTACTTCAATGCCATCCGGAAAAGCATCTCATTCTTGTGTTGGACAATGCCCGCTACCACCACGCCCGTGCACTGCGTCCTTTTCTGGCTCAACATGAGCATCGGCTCACATTCTTATTCTTGCCACCTTACTCGCCCAATCTGAATCTAATGGAACGGATCTGGAAGTGGCTCAAGGAAGTCGTGCTGTCGAATAGATACTATCAGGACCGTGCAGACTTACGAGACGGAATTGAATCATTTTTACAGTATCTCTTGAATCACGTAGAAGAAGTAAAAAAACGAGTGCAGAGCATTTATATGTCCATTTGTTAACTTGGATTTATATAATCAGTGTTATGTAAAGTAGATATTTGCATGATATGAGTTTTATAGGAGAGTATTGTAGATATGATTTTAAAAGAGCGCTAAATAAAATTCCTGTATCTCAACGTTAGATGTGAAATTTATTCAAATATTCATTTCTATCTTGAGTGGTATTGAAACAATATCTATAGTTAAAGAAGAACAGAATCCCCTGCAGGAGATTCTGTCCAAAAGCAAGTGAATTTTATAAGAGACTGTTTAGATCAGTCAGTAAAATAACAAACTTTTCACCTTTTTAGCTTTCGCCATTATTTATACTAGAACTTATGCTTCCTTACAGGTTTAAACTGCCCAACAACCAAGTGTTAAGGTTTTTTAATATTTGTCATCTCCTACAGCTCGAAATTGGCTTTTTTGTCTAATATCTCGTGAAGAACTTCCGATGAGAACTTTAAATATGCCTGCCTCAGCAGCCCAGGTTTTCGACGTCTCATCATATACTGAAAGAGCCCTCTTGTCTAATGTAAATGTTACAGTTTTGGTTTCACCTGACTTTAATGAAACCTTTCTAAAACCCTTTAGTTCCTTATAAGGCCTTTCGAGTGTTGAACGTTCATCGTGAATATAAAGCTGAACCACTTCCTTGCCTGTTACATTTCCTTTGTTAGAAATGTCAACTGATACAGTTAATGGTTTATTCCCACCCAAGTCAAATTTAGTTGAACTTAATTTAAGATTACTGTATGTGAATTTCGTATAAGAAAGTCCATGACCGAATGCATACGCCGGTTTTATGTCTTTTGTATCATAGTAACGATAGCCAACATAAATCCCTTCGGCATATCGAACGATATTGTTGGCAAGATCGCCCGGGAAGTTGCCATATGATGGGACATCGCTATATTTGACCGGGAATGTTACTGGAAGTTTTCCAGAAGGATTGACCTTTCCAGAGAGGATATCGGCAATTGGATTGCCCCCTTCTTGTCCTGGCTGCCAAGCTAACAAGATAGCATCAGCATAGTCTCTCCAACTTGCAACCTCTATGGGGGCACCGATATTCAATACTACCGCTAACTTTTTGCCTTCAGCATGATAGGCATTGGAAAGATTTTTAATAAGCTGAACCTCTTCCGGTTTCATGTTCATATCAGGTCTATCTTCCCCTTCTGTTGAGGCCCTGCCTATAGAAACCAACCCAATGTCCGTATTTTGCGCTAAATAATCAGCATCATCTATACCCAAGCCTTCTACCAGCTCGTTCCCATTTTTAGAATTGACTACAGTATAATTGGCATTCTTCAAACCCTGTACAAGTGAAACAACATCTCTTGGAGCTACATTTACTTGAGAACTTCCTCCGCCACCAATGATAATTCCTAATTTGTTATGACTAGGATTTACAACTGCATTTTGCCCTGCTACTCCAATGGTAGCAACTCCCTTGAATGGCAAGGTGTGATTTTCATTTTTCAGAAGAACCATACCTTCAGCAGCCACTTCACGATCTATCCGAGCACTTTTAGCAGCAGTTTGCTTAGTAAGGTAGGTTTTATGTTTATAATCTACATTCTTATACTCCCCTATAAACGTCGGTGTCTTAACAATCACCTTTAGAATATTACGAACGCGTGAGTCAAGATCTCTTTCACTAAGTGTGCCATTTTGAACAGCAGACTTAATTAAACCCGGTGTTGGTGCTGATGCCTTGTTGTACACTGCTTTAATTAACTCTGGCATAGGTAATGGTCCTCTGTATACTCCAGGCATGATTAAATCATTTCCAGCAGCCAAAGCAGCAAAAGGATTCTTTACAGCCCACCAATCGGACATTACAAGTCCGTCAAAGCCCCAATTATCCCTTAATATATTGGTGAAGAGATGAGGATTCTGGGTAGCAAAAGTTCCATTCACCGCATTATAGGCACTCATTACAGTCCATGGCTTGGCTTGCTTTACCGCCATTTCAAAAGCGGGAAGATAAATTTCCCTTAATGTCCGTTCAGAGATAACTGCATTGATTGTTGTTCTGTTGGTTTCCTGGTTATTGGCAGCGAAGTGCTTAAGGGATGTACCCACACCAGTGGATTGAACCCCCTTGATAAACACTGTAGCCATAATACCAGCCAGGAAGGGATCCTCAGAATAGTATTCAAAGTTTCTTCCCCCTAAAGGATCACGTTGAATATTCACACCGGGTGCTAATAAGACGTCCACTCCATATTCCCTGGATTCCTCGCCCATGGCTTTTGCCACTTTTGTGATTTGATCAACATCCCATGTAGCTGAAAGCAAGGATGGAATGGGAAACGCAGTTGCGTATCTTGGGGCAGCACCAGCAAAGACGCCACCAATCCTGACACCAGCTGGGCCATCAGAAAGGATGATCGACGGTATGCCTAAACGTGGAATAGCATAGGTAGCGCCTGCTACACCGTTTGGACCCGGATAGCCTGATCCAATAACTAGATAGGCCTTTTCATCCAATGTCATTGCTTTTAATACTTTCTCGATAGACGCTTCATTCACCAGTTTCGGGGGAATATCTCGTCCAAGTGCCGCAGTTCCGTTTGCATTTGCAATCAACAACAAAATAGTAATCAGGCATGAGCTTACAATCTTGTTAAATCTGTTACCCATTGCGTTCTCCTCCTAGAAAGGTCCAAATCTAAACCGACCTCACCCAAAAGAACCTGTTATTTTTATACATATCAGCTCTTCTGTGTGTAGATTAGGCTAGTTTTGTGAAGCTCCTCTCAAAAATGGTGAAATAAATCTTTCTCCCTTCATCTTTTTTCCTTCCCTCCAATTTTTTATTAATAATTACAAGTAATTTGTTTCAGATTCTTCTTTTTGCTTCAGACACATAGCCTTCTTTTAATAAAGAACAGGGAGAATCCGTTTAATTAAAAGTGCTCTGTGTGTTCCCCCCTAGAGGTATTTACAAAAAAGGAAATACCAAAGACTCACTCTCTTTTGTGGCTATAGTTACTCCTCTATAAAAAGGAGACACTGTGGAATACGTTGTAGTGATATAGCAGAGTATCCGCATACTAAATTGTTATTCTACTTCTCATATCATTCGTAAAAGTACAGCTTGATGAAAAAATAAAAAGCCCGTATCCAGTTAGGATTAGGCTTCCTTGCTTTTCATAATGCTACTTAGTTAAATTGGCGGAATATGTTTAAAATACGAGGGATTCCTTTTTCTCAGTTCTATAAAGAATGCGTAAAATTAGGATTATACGCATTCTTTATAGAACTAGCTCCCCTGACCTCACCTTACTATAAAATACATAAGCATCACAAAAAATTGACCGCCAATTGACGGTCAATTTTGTTTCACTATCGTAGATGTTAACTTTACAACGAATGCTTCAGTAATAACTATCCTATTTCCAGGTGAGGGGTTCCTAACGCTAATGCTCCTTATTTTCATTCAACAATTGCGCCCGTTTGCTTAAGATCGAAAAACACAGATATGACCCTTATAATGGATAAATAGCAAGGATATTTTCCGATGAGAAATCAAAAAGTCAAAATTACATGGTATTTAAACTTTTTTCCATTCCATTAAAAACTCATCCTCGGCAGTCTGTTCATCCAATAGTTCTTCTTTTTTTACAAAACCACTTCTCAAATAAAAATTAACTGCTTCATCATTTTTCTTGTAAACTTTCAATTGTATATTTTCCCTTCGTTCTTTTATAAAGTTTAATAATTCTTTTCCATATCCTTTACCTTGATGCTTAATATCGATAAACAATGCAGCCAAATAGTTATCTACCATTGAGATGAAGCCTAAGACTTCTTTTTCATTGCATATAACATAGTTTTCAGATATTGGAAAATATTTTTCTTTCATCTCCTTTTGCTGAGATTTCCAATAATTTTTATCAATAAAGTCATGTGCTATTAATGAACCTCTATACCATATATCTATCATTTTATCAATTTCTATTTTTTTACTTAATCTGATTTTCATATTATCACCCTTAGTCTAAATTCAAAATAAGTGATATGTGTTATAGAATATCATCCTACCAATTAAGAAAGTATTTAACAATGACCTTTAATTTAATAACAATTATTCCAAATTCACATCATTTCCACAATACATTACTCCATTATCTAGCCCAATACATAAAGATCGAGCACAATTCTGACTGCAGAATTGCGCCCTATTGTTTAATGAATAAGATTATTAATTTAAAGGTTCTAATTTCATCATTGCACCAAAATATTGTGAAGCAGTTATAAAACAGATAAATGCACATAATTCACTTATTTCCTCTTCAGTGAAACATTCTCTCAAAATATCAAAAGTTGAATCAGCTATGTCACCCTTTTGTTTTAAAAAAACTTCTGCAAATCCTACTGCAATAGACGTTTTTTCATTAAACTTATCTGGATCAGGTTTTCCTTTCGCCTTACAATACTCACATCCGTTACTTTGAGCTAATGTTCTCCTTACTTGTTCCTTTAATTCAGATCTTAGTAGTCCATCTTTTTCTAACACATCGCCTAACTGATTCCATCGTTCCATTACATCTTTATTATGTCCCAATAGTCTTTGAAAAGGTGTTTCCCCGAAATTAGATTCAACAATCCTTGCCATATGAGTACCTCCTTGTTATATTTTTAATTATGAATTAATTTTAAACAACAAAATGACTAAATCACATTAAATTTATAATGATTGTCAAATGAATTTTTTATAAAATTAACGATTATCGGATGTGAACTTTAAAAATGAAAATAGATGAAATTGATAAAAAAATTTTAGATGAACTACATAATAACAGCCGTTTATCAATGAGCGAGCTTGGAAGAAGGGTGAATCTGTCCTCCCCATCAGTAACGGAACGGGTAAGACAAATGGAGTCATTTGGAATTATAAAAAAATATACTTTAGAAGTTGATTATGAAAAATTAAGTTTACCAATCCAATGTATAATTGAAGCAACAGTTAAAAATGGTGACTATAAATCTTTTAAAAATTATATTGAGAAACTTCCAAACGTCGAATTCTGTTATCGAATAGCAGGAAGTGCGTGTTATATGCTAAAAATGCAGTTTGAAACGTTCGCTAAAGCAGAAAAATTCATTGATGAAGTAAATCCAATCGCACATACTGTAACACATTTTATTTTTTCACAAGTTCCAACATATTTAAAAATTAACATGGATTGATAAGTTTTTAGTTAAAAGCATTACTCTTTAGTACCTGAAAATTAGTTAAAATGGCATAGCATTAATAATAATGGAAATTTTTGAACAAGTTCCTGCTTATTCCACAAACGGCCCTCTAGTGGAATAACACGGATGGTGTCTTTAAATAAATTTATTTTCTTTCGACATTAATACGAACCAAAAAGAAAAACCTGTACATGAAAACAGTTTTTTGATCAAACTTTATTTGAAAATTACAGCTAACGTTTAGTTGAAGAACAAATATGACAGATTGACTGTATCTGTCGGTCTTTTTCTTTCGAAAAAAACAACCACGAATGAGACTTAATACATAATCCAACGCTATAACTTTTTTAAAATAGATGTATATAAATCTAAAAAACTGGCAACGATGATAGTATATTCCCCCCTTTTTATTGAAAAAACATCTGCCCTTTTTTGAGGCAGATGCTAATTTTTTTGACGCGTTTCTTCCTATTATATAAGTTTATTCTTGTGCTACTTCTTCATACTCCCTAACAAATTTATAAATGGTCGTCTTTTTTAGACCTACTTCCTGCATGGCTTTAACGGCTGTCATCCCTCCTGCTTTCCGTCGATGATACACTTCTTTAAACTCATCTGTTACCTGAGGTTTTGATCGGCCAAAAGCTGCGCCATTTTGCTGTGATTTTCTTTTTTTATTTGTTGTAATTTATTTAAAACTATATGTCATTTCCGTCATGGTCATTTGATCGCTCCGTTTATAAAGTTATACCTTTACAAACAAAACCTATGAAGCTATCAAACCCAGTAAAATCAAGTTTAAAAAGGTGTGTCAAAAACATTAATAAACGTTTATATTCTTGGCACACCTTTTCAAACGAAAGTAGTATAAGGCCCAGTTATTGGTTTATAAAAAATATTGATCAAAACAGGCTCTTCAAATATTTCATGAGGGCGCTTTTTATAAAAAGGCTCTGTTAAATAATATGGTTCTTACGTAAAGATGGTGAAGGCATGTATCACTGCTTTTCGGGTATAGCATTATTAATACTCTAAAGGCGGTGTGTACAATGAATAGTACAACCATTGAACAGCTTTTTAAGTTCGATCAAAATGTTGAAGTCATCCATAGCTTGATGGAGTCAGAGGACCTGTATGTCGTGTTAAAAGTTTGTTCAACACACGCTCGATGTCCAGGATGTAAGCATTTATCTTCTCGTCGCCACAGCCGTTATGCAAGAAAAGCAGATGACCTTTCAGTTTCAGATCGTTCGGTGCACTTAACGATTCTTCTGCATAAGTGGTTCTGTGTAAATGCAAAATGTGAGATTAAAATTTTCACTGAACGTTTAGATTGGTTACAGCCTTCTGGCAGAAAAACCACTCGGCTCGAAAAACTGATTCGTCACATTGGATTCTCCAATAATTGTTTAGTCGCAGAAAAGGTCTGCCGGAAAATGGGCATTTCAATTAGTCATGATGCCATTTTGTACCGTGTTAAAAAAGAAGTCTCAGCTCCATCTAGTTATTGCCCCTTTCGTGGGGATTGATGATTTTGCATTTAAGAAACGAAAGCGATATGGCACGATTTTCATTGATCTTCTTACAGGTGGAATCCTTGATTTTCTGCCTAACCGAAATAAAGATTCTGTAAAGAACTGGCTTATCGGACATCCCGAAATTCAACTAATCACAAGAGATCGTGCGCAAGCATATAAAAGTGCGGCAGAAGAAGCATCACCAAAAATTAAACAGGTCGGCGACAGATGGCATATTCTCCAGCATCTATTCGAAGTAGTAAAGAAGACGGTTAAGTCTATTGTGCCACCCAAATGGAGACCACCTGGCCAAGCCGTCAAAAATGGAAGTCCATCACGCTCTTTACCCAAGCGACTTCAACCTCTAGAAGAAAACGAAGACAAGGTTTGGAAGAGAATCCAATATGCCCAGCGCCTTCGGAAAGAAGGCAAGAGTATCACAGCGATCGCAAAGCAGATAGGTGTGTCACGTAACACCGTTTATACTGATTTAGCTGTGACATCAAAACCGTCCCGAAAACGAACTTCTATGTTTGACCGATATCTCCCACTCATCCGAAGCATGATTGCAGATGGATCAAAGGGCGATGACATAGAAGCTGCTTGTAGAAAGGCAGGATTTGATGGACATCGCAATACGCTAAATTACATGATTGCGGACGAACGTCGTGATATTCGAAATAAAAAGCCACAAACACTCAATCTTCACCAGGCAATCATACGGATCCTTTGGGATAAAAGTATTCAAAATCATAAAAAAGCATTCAAATCCTTGCATCCCAAACTTTTAGAGGCATTTCCATCTTTAATGGAAATTAGCCGATTCATTCAATCTTTCAGGCGACTATTTGAAGAAAAACATTCATCTGGTCTTAGAAAATGGTTAATCGAGCATCAACAATCATCTTTTACACACTTTCAAACATTTATTAACGGCATCAGAGGTGATATTAAGGCTGTTTATTATGCGATAACATTACCTTGGTCAAATGGTATAACAGAAGGAACCATAAATAAGTTGAAAAATATAAAAAGAATGATGTACGGGCGTGCAGGTATAAAGGTATTGTTAAATCGATTACGTTTTAGCATTTAAAAGATATTAATATAACTTTTTTTCACTGAAGATATCACAATACCTTAGGGTTAATAACTTTCACCAAAAAGACGTAAGAACCAATAATATTGTTGATAATTGAATATAAATCACGTTAGTTGAGTAAGTCTCATCTTTTTCACATTAAGCTTAACCTTTGAATATACAAGTGATGTATAATAGTTAGTGAAGAGGTGATAAAATGTTCAAACGGAAAATTAAGGCATCTTTCTATACAACTCTTCTCCTAACAATGGGTTACGCTGTTTTGTGTACAGCACTTATTCCTGTCTACATTTTTAAGATGGGGCTAACCATCTTTGAAGCATTTGTAGCGTTTGGAGTTCTGCCTTTTGTTTTTACATATGCTTTGATTGGAAACTTTCTATACGGTTTACCTGCCTCTATAATTGCTGAATACATAACAAAGAAAGCAAAGAAAGGACAGCTTCTTTTCTCATTTTTCCTCCACGTCCTCTTTGCACTTATTACTGTTATTTTCTTAGAAGAGGTAACCATATACATCGTCATCAGTTCCATACTATTTTTCCTAATAGACATCAGACTGAAAAGCAATCAGAACAATTTATTTCAAAAGCCCACTTTTGCAAAATAAAGTGGGTTTTTCTTTTGAGAAAGCATCATTAAAAATCAACCTGCTTCGTTTTTTGAAGAAAAAAGGTAGCATTATAACCTAAATATCGATAATCTTAATTTCTCATAAGTAGCATTGGTAGGTAATAAGCAACTATCAACCATCATTTTGCTTACCGTAGTATTATCGTTTCGATGTTTGATAACATCTAGGAATTGAAACCAACTCAAATAATGGTCGAGGTATTTCGTTGCCACGCCATTGAAACGCTCTATCCAGCCTTTGAGACGACTGTGATAGTTATTCACATTTTGAATATGATAAAGACCTCTTACTCGTTCCTTACCATCTGATTTAAAACGATAATGTTCTAATCCTTTTTCAATGGCATAGGTCTTAAATGCTCTCCACGCATCGGTGCAAAGTACATTGGATACCGATAATTTGGAACCAATTGCTTTATCTAAGCGGGATTTAACAATACGTCCTTGACCAAGGACCTTTGAATAAGTAGATTTTTGACGGTCCCTTGCGATAAGGACACAGACCTGTTCCTTGCTTATTCCTCGGTATTTAGAAACACCGCCACGTTTACGGGATTTACGACCAATTATTTTACGTTTGCCCTTTTCCGAGTATAGGAAATAGGTCTCGTCCATTTCAACAATACCTGTAAACTGTTCGAAATCCATTTGTTTCAAGGCTGATAATAATTTATGTCTCCAATAGAACAAAGTTACGAAGTGAACGTTAATTATCTCTGAAGCCTTACGTAAAGAATAGCCCTCAATCATGCATTGAACAAAATCTAACCATTTATGAGGAAGGTGAGTTCGATATAATGGTGTGTTCGTGACATCTGTAAAAGTCTTACGGCAGTTTTTGCAGCGATAACGTTGCCGCTCCATTGTTTTCATTCCAACCTTGACGGAATACTTCCCGAAGCGAACAGCATTATTCGAATGGCAATGAGTACAAGTATACCCATCTTTATGTTTCCGCTCGGATACCTCTTTAAGTACAGGTTCACTTGCAGAATAAGAAGTAAGGGATTTAATAAAAAACTCTTTTAAACGATGTTGGTCTGCCGCACTGAGTTTTTCAATCTCTTCAATAATCTCCTTTAACACCATTCGATTCACCCACTCTCGTCCTTTTGTTATATTATAGAACGATTGTTCGTTTGAATCAAATATCAACAGAGTTGTTTAACATAGCCTATAAAAAAATCTGAACATTTTCTACCCGTGTTGTTCAACAATAGCGCGCATTTATGGGGTTGCGTTTTCGAATTAAAAGATTAGTTTCATACCTTCATGACTCGCCAAAAATCCTAACCTTTTATAAAAACGATGTGCCTCTTCACGTCGTTTATCGGTTGTTAATTGGACAAGACCACATTTCTCAAACTTCGAAATTGCAATCGCTTCTTTAAATAAGGCTTCTCCTACCCCTTTTCCACGGTAACTCTTATCGACACGTACCCCTTCTATTTGTGCTCGTTTCATCCCTTGTCTTGCTAAACCGGGAATGATCGTTAACTAAAGGCAGCCAATCACCGTTTGACCATCAATAGCTAAAATAATCTGATTTCCAACCTGTGCTTCAATTGCCGCAAATGCTTCATAATATTCAGCCGGCAATGGCTCTACATGATGTTCACGTTGGGACCCTAATTCATCATCGGCCAGTAAGCGAACAATGGCTGGTAAATCTTTTTCATTCGCTTTTCGAAAATTCATTTTAAAATTCACTCCTTCAGCACGAAAATATCACTATACATCACTGATTACTTTCTATTTAGATTTAAAAGACGCTTTTCTGGAAGACTCGTTATCAAGATAATCTATAAGACATAAGCTCTTTACTTCACTATCACTTATTGTTGCAATAGCTTGATATAATTCTTGCAACAATAACAATTCATCCCACAATTAATTCAAATTTTTTCTTCTATTTATAATGAAAAACACAACAATGCCGATGGCTACTACCACTGTAGCCCAAATATATATTTGACTTCGATTATGTTTACTACTTAAATCAACTTCTTCAATCGGAGGCTTTCCTTCTCCAAGCACTACCAAATCCTCCTGTGAAGAACTCAACACATCGGTACGATCACACATGATTGATACAAGTGATTTTGCCCGTACATTGTTGATTCGTTAGCATAAACCAAATATTCTTCTCTTTTTGTAAAATTATACCCACAGTCTCCACCACCTTGACCAGTGGTAATGATAATTTGTGATTGTTCAACACCCTTCCAGGTGTTCGTTACCCCAAAAAGAACTGATTTAGACGTATATCCGTTTAAACTCCGTCTCTCTTTTATATCAACAACTTTCCCACTAAATACGGCTTTTGAACGTTCAAATTCTTCCTCTACGCTTGGTAATTCTGCACACGAACAAGCACTTGTAATCGAAGGAAAAGAGCCTATTATTAAAATACCAACAAAAATGAAAGCAAGAAGTGGCATTGCCTTCTTCAAATTAATCATCTCAATCTCTCCCATAATCGCCTTGATTTAAATACATTTTTTTACAACCTTACACCTATATTAACATAAACACCCAGTTTTGTTCGGGTGTTCTCATTCTATTAAATGGCTCTAAAACGTAAAATGAGCGCCCATTCCTCAAGAATGGCGCCCTTTAATGGAATAAGACCTAAATCCACTCATTCCCATGTTCTGTAATGAATTTAATATCATTTTGATAATGTTCTAGATGCCCTTCATCTATCATCTTTTGAAAAGCAAGGTCACCTTCACAAGCTTTTCTTCTAATTGTTTTACATAACCCTTCTAATCGTAGCAATACCATCTCTAAATAACCTTCTTCAAATTCTTTACCGTAAGATTCAAAAAACAATTTAACTCTTCGTTTTATACGGTTAGAATGCTGGGATGAATCATAATATGCTTTTTCACCTATTTCAGTAAGATAAAATCTACTTAATGGTACACAAGTATAAAGAGTATAGGCTATGTCCCAAAGTCGTGGACCAGGTCCAACAACATCAAAATCAATAATACCTATTGGTCTTTCATTATTAAAAATAATGTTGTATATTGCAAAGTCATTATGGCAAAGTACCTCCCGTTGTTGTGGAGTATTATCTAATGATTGCCAACTATCATCAAATGAAAAATCACTCACAGAATCATGATAAAGACGAAGCATCTTCGCGATTTCTATTAAGACATCATTAGACCACATATACTTTTTTAATGGATAATTACCAGCTTCTCCTTCAATAAATGATAATATCTCTCTCCCTTTTTCATCGATACCTATGTATTTAGGTGCATAATTGAACCTTTTGCTTTCCAGATGTTTCAACAGTGCATGAATCCTTGTGCTATTTGACTTTAAATCTCGCCTAACTGTATTATCTGAACGATAAACTTTGGAGACGTTACCACCAGCTAACAATTCCTCATTTGAGCGATTAGACATTTAATACACCTCCTTGTCTTGTTCCATTAAACTGCCCTATTGCTTAATACCAATTATTTCAAATTATTTTTGACTAAAACAATTAATTTTTCAATAAAAAAGACACTTACCTTATAACAGATAAGCGCCCGATTGCTGAATAGTTGAAAATGCGAAAAAAACATGCATTGTTGCCTGTCTGAATATTTTCTTCAGTATCATATAAGGTTCGACCAGAGTATAGGCGCGAACCATGATTTGAAATATTTCGAACAGACTGTCATGTGTATTTTACATTCTGATCCATCATACTTATTCACTCTCTGTTCCTATATGATAAATATTCTAAGAATTTCTTGGACGCAAGGGAAAGTGATTTTTGCTCTCTCGTAGCTATACCAATATTTCTAAAAGCAGGAATTTCAAGCTCTTTCGCTATAATTTTGTGAGGAATTCGCTGTAAAATCAATTCTGGTAATATACTGATTCCAAGCCCATTTTCTACCATAGACATAATTGCATAATCATCCCATGTTGTAAAATTAACTTGCGGTGAAATATGATGCATCTCAAAAATTTCAGAGATTTCTGCTTTTGCTCCCTTTTCCAATAGCATAAACGGACTATTCAGTAAGTCGTTGATTGGAAACTTTTCGCAATTAGCAAGCGGATGATTTTGCGGAATCACTACCAGCAAACGGTCTTGCTCCAAAAAGATAGTTTCTAATTCTGCTTTTGCCGGTAGCCGCACAAATCCGAAGTCAACACGTCCATTTAGAATCCAGCTTTCAATTTCTGTATAATCACCAAGTAGAAGTTCAAAATCTATCTTTGGGTAATCCTTCTTAAAAATTCTAATAATGTTAGGGAGCCAATGGGTTGCTACACTAGAAAATGTCCCAATACGAATCATCCCAGTCTGCATATCGTGTAAGTCTTCGATCTGCCTCATTAAGAATTCATACTCATTACAGATTCTCTTTAATTGGGGCAGTAACTTTAAGCCATCCGAGGTTAAACTGATACCGGCACGTCCTCTTTCAAAAAGAGAAACCCCCCATTCCGTTTCTAAATCGCTAATCATACGACTGATCCCAGACTGTGTATAGTCCAATGCTTCGGCAGCTTTTGTAAAGCTACCGAATTCTACTACTTTTATAAATGCCATATATTTTTGGATATTCATACTCTTTTCCTTTTCCATCTGTTTTCGTCATGCATTTCATGATGAATATTCGTTTTTGTAATACATGTGAACATGATATGTTATTAATATCAAAAATTCAAGTTAGGAAAGGGATATAAAGATGTTTTTTGTGAGTGATATTATGAACAAATCACCAGATACCTATAAGTCTCCGCTACAAGAAATGGTCTACGAATCATTGACAATGTTACAGATTTCATTTGAACGAGTAAATACAGATGAAGCAATTTCGATGGAGGACTGTATCGAGATCAATCAAAAATTGGATATGAAAATGGTAAAAACGCTGTTCCTCTGCAATAGTAAAAAGACAAAGTTTTATTTATTTATAACTATCGCAAATAAGCCATTCAAATCAAAAGATTTTAGCAATACACTCGACATTTCACGCGTATCGTTTGCTCCTGCGGATCTGATGGAAAGTATTCTGGGTGTAAAAATCGGTGCTGCTACTGTATTTGGTGTTTTAATGGACAAGGAAAATCTTGTGCAGGTTGTTTTTGATAAGGATGTGCTTTTGGAAGAGTGGTATGGATGTAGCGATGGAACGACAACCGGATATATGAAGGTCAAAACAAAGCTGATCGTCAATAACTTCCTAACCTATGCAAAGCACATTCCGACAGTAATCGAAATGTAAAATTCAGAAAAAGAATGGTGATTAATTACTTTATTTTAAAAACAGGTTAATAATCTGCGAAATATAAGCTGTTTCGCAGATTATTAGGAGTAGACGATGAAATTTAAAAGGTTTAAAGGAGGGAAGTTTGTGGATCAAAAGCGATTATTACTAATTTATGGTTTAGTATTTTTTGTCACAGCAATTTGGGGACTTAATATGGTCATAATTAAAGTATTGGTGGAGGAATTACCTCCACAAACCATGACGGCATTTCGAATTATGATGGCTGGGATTACAGCATTAATCATAATCGTTATTGGAAAATCCTTTCGTCGTTTATCGAAAAGAGAATGGATTTATACACTACTTGGAATGTTATTTGGTGTCATTCTACATCACTTGCTTATAGCAGTAGGTTTAACAATGATTGATGCTTCGAATGCTTCTTTAATTCTTGCATTAGTTCCGCTTTCAACAGCAATACTCGCTGTCCTTTTTTTAGGTGAACAATTAACTAAATTGCGAACGATAGGTTTTATTCTTGCATTAACTGGTGTCTTTTTTATTCAAGGTGGTTCATTCAGTAATATGCAATTGTCTCAGGGAGAATTGATTTTATTTATTGCTATGTTCGTCCAAGCCATTAGTTTTATTTTTGTAAAAAAGGCAACAGCAACTCTTGATTCAAAACAGGTAACAACAATAATGTACTTATTAGGTTCAATAGGTTTGTTGATTATTAGTTTTATAACTGAACCTAAAGGATTCAATGAAATGACTTCAGCCTCTTTATTTATTCACTTTTTATTTATTGTGTCAGGGGTAGTGGCAACAGGTGTGGGGTATATAGTTTTTAATGCAGCGATTCAGCAGATAGGAGCAGGGAAAACAGTCATATTTAATAACTTTGTTCCTTTTTTTGGTCTTGTGTTCTCTGCACTTTTCTTAAATGAAACCATTACAGCTTCACAATTGATTGGATTTGTGTTTATTGTAGCTGGAGTTCTATTTGGGTCAGGTTATATTGAAAAACTATGGGCGAAAAAGCATAATCGGATTAATAATACAAAAAAGAGTGTAGGATAATATACACTTTTTCCTATATAAATCAGACTTAATTCTTCGACACGTTTAATATTCTATCTTTCTTGTCTATACTGCTCCTAAAAGAACAAATGAAGGAGCGGATTAAGATGGGAAAGGGACTTACAATTACAAATACCCATGGCTGGACGGTTGAACAACTTCAAATACATGAAAAAACCATTAAAAAAGCTTCTATGGCAAAGCGAGTGGCGGTCATTCGGCTCATTATGCAAGGGTATTATGCCATTCAAGTGGCCAAACTCTTAAACATCCATCGAGAAACGATTTCGAGCTACGTTCAGAAGTTTAATGATGGCGGAATGGACGCTTTATTACATCGTGATTATTCACCAGGTAAGCCTCCGTTTTTATCATCGGAAGAAGAACAGGAACTGCGCCGGATGCTTGAACACAGTACACCAGCTGAAGAAGGATACGGCTTCGAATCACGCTGGGATACTCGCATTTTAAAACATGTCATCGAAGATAAGTTCGCGATTACGATGTCCCGCAGTGGCATCGGCGATATGCTGAAGCGATGGGGATTTAGCTATACGCGTCCCACCTATACTCTGAAGCGTGCCAATCGCCAGAAACAGGAAGCCTTTCAACGAGAACTGAACATGGTGAAAAAAACATCTCAGACGATGTAATTCTGTTATACGAAGATGAGAGCCACATCCGGGATTATCAAACCTTACGTGCCACGTGGAGCGTCAAAGGAAAACAAAGACAAATCCCCACGCATGGTCATCATGCGACGGTGAGTTTATTTGGCTGCGTCAACATTCGAAACGGCGAATTTCTTTGTATGGAAACGAACCAGTGTAACGCTCAATCGTTTTACGCGTTTCTTCGCTATATATTGGCGCAATATGAGGATCGACACGTGGTCATGATTCTTGATAATGCCCGTATTCACCATGCGAAAATCTTAGAAGCCTTCTTGAAAGAAAATGAACATCGACTGACTCTTCTTTTTCTTCCTCCCTATTCTCCGCACCTAAATGCAGTGGAGCGTATTTGGGGATGGTTGAAAGAGAGCGTCATCGTCAATCGGTTCCATGCCACTCAGAAAGATATCCGAAAATCCGTGTCATCGTTTTTAGAGCACCTAGACCAGTTTCCTGAAAAAGTGCTTCAACGGATCGGATCGTTAGCTATGTCGGAATATTAATCGTGATTTATATAGATAAATCTGTCTATCATACTCACTTTCTTTAATGCTCTTCATGCATATTTTGATAATATTAAAAATTTTTACTGGATCCATAGAATCTAATACATCATAAGTGCTTTCTAGTTTGTATAATGACTGATTGTTGATAAAAAGGGATGGGATGCCTAAAAAATTCCCTAACACCTCTTTTTGTTACCATAACGCCCGAAAGCAGAAGTTAAAAATTTTTAGTTTCTTGCTCAATTAAAGCTACCCGTTGAACAAGACAATAAAATAACTTTTATAGTAGAATATTAGTATTTGCAAAAGGAGCCTCATTCTTATGAATATTTTAATTTTAGGTGCAACTGGACGAGTTGGAAGTCAAATAGTTACTTATGCCCTTCATGGAAGTCATCATGTTACTGTATTAGTTCGCACTCCAGAGAAGATTCAAATAAATAATGAAAATTTAACCATTATTGAAGGGAATGTTTTAAATAAAGATGATATCGTACGTGCAATGCATGGAATTGATGTAGTTATTAGTGCACTAAATACTGATGGCACAATCACTCTATCAGAAAGTATGCCACTTATTATCCAAGCAATGGAAAACGAAGGTATAAAACGAATAATAACTATAGGAACTGCGGGTATTATGCAAAGTAGAACCACGCCAAATTCTCTGCGTTATCAATCAAGTGAATCAAAGCAGAAGTCAACCCGTGCAGCGAAAGAACATCATAAAGTTTACGATATGCTCAAACAATCAACCCTGGAATGGACGATTGTCTGTCCTACGTACTTGCCGGATGGAGAAAGGGTAGGCAAATATCGAATAGACCGAAATTTTTTGCCAGAGGGTGGAGTTGAAATATCCGTACCGGATACAGCAGAATTTACATTTAGACAGATAAAAGCAAGCGATTATATAAAATCACGTGTAGGTATCGCCTACTAATAACATTCTTATACTACTTTCATATTGGATTTACCTCATTTTCCCTTATGTATATTCTATACAAATTTAGTTTACGTAAAAGTTCATTCTCGGAAGTTAGTTAAGATCTCTATTCCTAAAAACAAAGTTTTTTATCTACTCTTTATCATTTTCAATAACTTCTAGATCTACCTTATTAACAAAAAATATTTGAAAACGTATTCACATTTTTACCTTTTTCTGTTATATTGATGATTAAGTTAATAAACGGCCGGAGAATTGGAGATAGCCGAAAAGACATTTAAGGTAAATTCTATTAAATGTCTTTTCGGCTGTCTTTTTTTGCGGATAAAACTATATTAACTAGAAAAATAGATATAGGGGTGGTATTAAAATGTTAAAAATGTTTCAACCTGCTCAGCATGTCGATAGACTCCCAGAGCACAAGATTGACAAGGAATATAAAAGACTTCGTTTGCAAGTTTTCCTTGGAATTTTTATCGGTTATGCAGGTTACTATTTGGTCAGAAAAAACTTTAGCTTGGCTATGCCATATTTAACTGATATGGGATTTAGCAAGGGAGAATTAGGATTAGTGTTATCTGCTGTATCCATTGCCTATGGAATTAGTAAATTTGTTATGGGTACTGTTTCGGACCGAAGTAATCCGAGATATTTTCTAGCTGCAGGCCTAATACTTTCTGCTCTTATCAATGTAATTTTTGGATCTTTCTCATTTGTTACAACAAGTATTGCGATCATGTTTATATTGAACTTTATTAACGGTTGGGTTCAGGGAATGGGATGGCCAGCAAGTGGACGAACAATGGTACACTGGTTTTCGATAAATGAACGTGGAACGAAAATGTCTATTTGGAATGTTGCCCATAATGTTGGTGGTGGACTAATTGCCCCATTAGCAGGTATTGGAATTGCCCTCTTTGTGACTTGGAAAAGTACTTTCTTTTTCCCAGGCGTTATTGCGATTATTATTGCAATCATTGCATTTATTTTAATGAAAGATACCCCGCAGTCCGTTGGGCTACCTCCAATTGAGGAATATAAAAATGATTATCCTAAAAATGATACTGAAGACCGTGAGAAAGAGTTATCTACAAAAGAAATACTTTTTAAATATGTTTTAAATAATAAATTTTTATGGTATATCGCAATTGCTAACGTATTTGTTTACTTAGTACGCTACGGTGTTTTAGACTGGGCCCCAACTTATTTGACAGAAGAAAAAGGATATAGCCACAATGATTCTAGATGGGCATATTTTCTTTATGAATGGGCAGGTATTCCTGGAACAATTTTATGTGGTTGGATTAGTGATAAAGTGTTTAAGGGAAGACGTGCACCTGCTGGAATTATCTTTATGTTAGGTGTTTTAATAGCAATAGCTGTCTATTGGTTAAATCCTGCTGGAAACCCACTTGTAGATAATATTTCTCTAATTGCGATCGGATTCTTAATTTATGGTCCAGTTATGCTAATAGGTCTCCAGGCGTTAGATTTAGTGCCTAAAAAAGCTGCAGGTACAGCTGCAGGTCTTACCGGATTATTTGGTTATTTAGGAGGTTCTGTATTCGCAAGTATTGCAATGGGATATGTCGTTGATTTCGCTGGCTGGGGCGGTGGATTTATCATGCTTATCATCTCATCAGTTCTTTCCATTGTATTTCTTTCTTTAACTTGGAATTCTGGTAAAGCTACAAATTCTAATAAAGCTGAGGTAGCATAATAAAATTAGAGTTCTATATTAATCAGACTTAATTCTTCGACACGTTTAAATGCCTATCTTCCTGGTCTATACTACCAATGAGGGAGCGTCATCGCCAATCTGTTCTGTGCCACTCAAAAAGATATCTGAAAATCCGTCTCATCGTTTTTAGAGTACCTAGACCAGTTTCCTGAAAAAGTGCTTTAACGTATTGGTTCATTAGCTTTATCGGAATATTAATCGTGATTGATATAGTGCACATATTACCAAATTAATACAAAAGTATTTTTGTATAGTTCATACAAAGTTAGTTAACATATAATCGTTCTTAGCTACAATCAACAAAGCCTCAGATTCCTAGAATTTGAGGCTTCCACGTAAGAATAAGGATTAAAAGGTCTATAGACATAAAAAACGCATTATATACAAATATAAGACGTTTAAACCTATTCCACTGTTTAGATCCCCATAAATGAGAATTATCGGCAGTTAGTCCGCTAATGCTATCTGTTCATTTCTGAATGTATGTTTCTATAGAAATTCATACATTGGATAAAATAAAAAAAGCCACCTAAATAAGCAGCTTTCGATTTGTTCCTAGTTAAACTCCCCAGTTAGTTCAACAAAAAACGCATTAATCCATCAACTCTTTACCTGTTATTTTTCCATCATCATATGTCCAAACTCTATATTTTTTACCCTTAATAGTTACTACCATTGTAAATTCCCGATACCATTCTCCCCATTGCCCAAGACTATTTATCGATTCTACTTTGGTAATCTCAGAATGGTTGCTCAATAATTTTTCTTTAACGCTATTTAATCTCAACGTGGTGTAAAAGAAAATAGAACCATAAAGTAAAGCCCCCAACGTAACAATGGTAAGTAAAACTTTTAAAATCTTTTTCATAATTCCCCAGGCTCCTTAATGGTTTTTAACTGAAAAAATCTCTTATTTCATTATATACATAGAATAACTATATAGTAAGCAATAGTCGGTGCACTAACCTCCGTTTGCAACAAGATAGTCCACAAAAACACTCCTCTTGTTATCTTCAAAAGGAGTTCACATAAGTGAGCTTATAAGAAGCAAACTTACTTTTCTTTGGCATTCTTATTCTTTTCAAGCTCTTCACTAAAATACGACCAGTATCCAATTGCAATAAAACCAGCAATACCGGCTAAAGCTAAAATGACCTGTATGAAAAGATTCATTCTTTGCCTCCCTTTTAGTCACCATAAATCAAAAACGACTCATATTTAATAGTTTGTACGGAATATAGGCCAAGAGCAAAGAAACAAAAGCATAAGCAGTTACTCGTACCCATGATATTTTCGAAGAGGTTGGGTACTTTTATATAGGGGAATTAACTTCTTTTTTATTGACATAACTAGAATCCTGCATTTCCATCTTCTCAGGATTTAAGTTTTGTAAGATTTTAATCTGAAATTTATCGGCTATTCTAAACATAATTTTATAAATCAGGTATCCAAAACTAACACCTATAACATTACAAATTACATCATCAATATCAACTGTACGTCCCCATCCTCCTGCTAGTAGTTCAAAAAACTGAATAAATTCAATACTGGTTGATATAAAAAAACCTAGTAACACAGTATTTTTAAATTGTCTAAACTTATACGATAGTATTGGTACTAATACGCCTAGAGGCATTAACAATAAAATATTTCCTCCTACATTTCTGATAATTAGTCCAATCATAAACACGACATCGCCATCATAAGCTACACCTATTTGACTAATGTCTTTTAAAATTGATACAAATGGTACAAAATTTAAACCATACTTGATATGCTCTATATTAAAATCAATCCATAATGCCAATGGAAATAGAGTTACTGAAACAACCATAAGTATGTATAAAACAAAAAGAAATTTAATAACTTCTTTTAACGAATATACCGTTTTTGTATTTTTGTATTTTACCCTCAGAAAAATAACTCGTCCCACCAAATAACATATAACTCCAAGTACAATAATTACCCTCCCATTAATTAAATACAATGTTTTGCTCACTTCTTTCATGCATTATTGGTTTGCTATAATGGTATTTTATCACATTTATGGAAAAATAATGATGGGTGCTATATGCAAATCTAATTTACTTAACAGTTCCTCTCTGCAATCAACAAAAGCCTCAGATTCCTAGAATTTGAGGCTTTCCACGATAAATAATAGGGTTTTTATCTCTAAAATCGAAAAACGCCTTATACGCGAATATAAGGCGTTTAAAATCCATTTCAATGTTTAGGTCACCATAACTCAGGATTATAGGAAATCAAAAAAGTCTTAGATTGAACCTTCTAGCTTGTTCAACCAGTTATGCAGCCATTCTTTTGGCATTTTCACATTTGAGAAATCCACTTCTTGAAGTTCGGGCAAAGAATATGTGTTATTAAGAAACAGCTCCATTGAGCATCAATTTCCATTGCTACATCAATACTTATACCCTTATCGTATTCCCCGTTTTGAGTTCTCGTATCATCCCAATAATCCTTGCAATATTCATAACACCAATCTGCGAGCTCTTTATGAGAGATTTTATTATTTATCGTATCAAGAAGTAATCTTTTTAAATTATCTCTTGTAGGGTCTAGTGTATCTTGTTTAGCCATACTCACTCCACCTTGTCCTGTTGATTTTATCAAACCGTTTTAAGATCCTTTGTTACCATAACGTTCGATATCGGAACTAAAAACCTCTACCAAGTAATAAGAGCAACTATATAAGCAAGTAGAAAGAAACATGCTGCTAACCAAGAATGATAATATTCCTTCTCGTGTCGCCTGAACATCCACTCCTCTAACCCACGTAAAACATAAAGAATAAATATAAAAACAAATGATCCAAACACGGGGAGAACGGAAGGAAGAGAAAAAATAATTATAAAAAAAGAGATGAATAACACTATCTCAATAGCTACAAAAATCTTATTCCGGCCCTTAAAAACTTTAGAAAAACCTTTTTGTGGTTTTGTTTTAAGTTTTTTTCTCAAGAATGATTCAGTGGTCATATAAATAACAAAAAGAAGCAAAATATAAATAAAACCCATGATGTCCTCCCTCAACGACTTAAAAATTACTTCTAGTATCCAATTAATTATAACCAAGTTATGAAAACTTTGTTTTTATTCTCAATAATTATTAATCAATGTATACTTTATACAAATCTAGTTAACATAATGCTTCTTTTGAGAAATTGGCCATTGTGAAACCTAGTGTCGCCCAAGAGGTTTCACAATGACCGTTTTTATCGTTTATGCACAATTTTATACATCATTGATCAATCAACGTTTTCAGCTTCTGAAGAAGCCTGGCAGCTGCATAAAAAAGTGGGGTGTTATGCAATACCTTATTAGGGTAGCGTCAGGAAGATAACCGCATAATGTTGGCGAGACCCCAAATATAAAAAATCCCCATTTATCGGTGTTGTAAGCGAAAAATGGGGATTCGGTTACTACATTTTACTTTATAGTTAGTCTCTTACTAGGGATCCAGCCGAGATACGTGTAAAAATGGGTCATAGGCTTACTTTCATTTCCAAGTTGGCGTCCAGAGCAAAAACGCGAATTTTATACGCTAAACAAATACTCTACCTAAAAAAGCCGATTTCCTGTACATTCAAAGGAATCAACTTTTTATTTGTCTTATTCAATTCATGCGCCCAATAATTTAAGACAGCTATTTTCGGGTAAACAGATTTTTATTTATTATTTCCTCAAAATCTTATCCATCGCTTTTCCTTTTGCTAACTCATCGATCAGCTTATCCAAATAGCGAATTTCCTGCATAGTTGGTTCTTCAATGTCTTCCACTCGGACACCGCAGACCACACCTTTGATCAAAGTCCGTGAAGAATTGAGTTGGGGAGGTTCCGCAAAGAAGGTCTCAAAGTCTATCTGTTTTTCCAGTTGCGCTTCTAACTCTTCCTGGCTATACCCTGTCAACCAACGGATGATTTCATCGACTTCTGTTTTCGTACGTCCTTTTTTCTCCGCCTTCGCAACATAATGGGGATAGACACTTGCGACACTCATTGTATAGATCTTATGTTTGATCATGATACATCCTCCCTTTCTATCTGTTCAGTTATGAAGTTTTTTGAGGTTTCCATACGATTATCTGAATACCTAATTCACGCCATTAATTGGAAAAATCGTCAATCGCTTGAACAGCTAATTCTAATGCTTTCATCCTTCTTTCTAATAACGTTTTTTGTGGACTGCCAGCCTTTGACTTAGCATAAATGTTCTCAATTGATGGAAATAAACCAGTAAGAACATTACGAGCTTCTACTAGATCTTCCTGTGTGTAATGATGAGGTCTTTGATTCCAAACGTTTTCTAGCATGGCTAAGCCGATGGAAACAGCTTTGAGTCGCTTTTTTACTAAGGTGGTATTTGCGCCCTTCTGAGTCATCTGAGATAAGGCATTTTCGAGTTTACTGATTGTCGTTTGCAAAGATTTTATTGATTTCGCTTTATCTTCATTTGATACGTTCTCCATATTAATACTGTCCTTTCTTCGTCTTATAGTGATAGGTAAGCTTTTGAAGTTATCTCCAGCTTTCCCCCCACTTCACACCGTACAGGCGAGTTTCCCCGCATACGGCGTTCCAACTAATCCAACTCATTCAATATTTTTATGTATAGGCAAGATGAAATGTAGAATCAGATTGCTTCGTTCAGACATTGCTTACGCAATTTATTAACTTCTGTGAGTTGCTTTTCATTTAACTTGAGTGAGTTTAAAAGCACTTGTATTTTCTCTTGATCTCTCAAATGTATAAGAAGATGAACAGATTTGTGCAATATCGTTAAGTTTCCGTATGAATCATCTTTTGTGAGATGGTACGGTGTCTTATGATGACAATGCCAATCATTCAGTCCTAATTCAATTCCTGTAACAGCACATTTCCCGTATTGTGCGATAAATCGGCTAATCCGGTTATCGTTGTATTCGATGGAACGGCTCGGTATGAATTGTTTCATCACATGAGTGAGCGTTTGTTTATTAATCGCTCGCAAGTTTTGATGGATTTTATTTCTACCTACGGTAGTATAGTTACAGATAGTTTGAGAGAAGTTAAGATTCACCTTACAACGTTGGGCATGGATTGGGACAAGTACCATTTCTTTTATTTTGTAGAGCTTACATTCATATCCCTTATACCGTTTCTGTAAGGATTTTGTGAAGTCCTGAAACGTAGCTTCTTTTCTCAATTCTTTTAAACGATTGTATAACGCTTTATGAAGACGATTGTTCAGCTCAGTTAAATCATCTGTAATGTGTGACGCTGCAGAATAATAATTTTGGATTCCCATTATAACTGTATTAAAGCGCCAAACATTCTCGGCTGATTGGTGTTTCTGAATCGCTTTGATTGCTTGTTTTACCTTTATCTGTGCATTTTTGAGCGCTTTCTTTGTCATGTGTGAGCGAGCGACATAGAGAGTCCTTTTATTTGTCCTTTTCAGATGTGCTTTAAAACGAAAACCTAAAAACTCTGATGAGTTTTTCTTTAGGTTGACCACCTTTGATTTTTCTTCGCTAATTTCAAGACGAAGCCTCGTTTGAAGAAAATCCTTCACTGCATAATACATTTTAATTGCTTGTGAACGAGTGCGACAAAGGATTTTAAAGTCATCTGCATATCTCACGATGTAGCAATGTTTTAAATTCGATTGTTTCAACGCATTATATCTGCCAGCATACGATTTATATGGCTTTCGCGTTTCAAAACTTTCCCATTGATGACTGACCCACCAATCTAGTTCATTCAGTACGATGTTAGATAAGATGGGTGATAAAATACCACCTTGGGATGTGCCTTTCGTTGGGAAGCCTTCCCCAATAATTTCAGCCTTTAAAAGTCGTGAAATATGAAATAATGGAAAGCAGTGCCTTATCTCGAATGCCAAATGACCACATTTGTTTTAATAGTTTGGCATGGTCCACATTGTCGAAAAATCCTTTTATATCAACATCTACACAATGATATAAGCACGCCCGATTGATGAGCGTTTCAAATCTAGCTTTCGCATGATGAGTATTGCGATTCGGTCTAAAACCGTAGCTATGTTTATAAAATCTCGCTTCACAAATCGGCTCAAGCACTTGTAAGATACACTGTTGGAACAGCCTGTCCCAAATAGTCGGAATCCCCAAGGGGCGTGTTTTTCCATTTGCCTTAGGGATGAAGACCCTTCGAATGGCTTGAGGTGTATAGTGTTCAAACATTTGTTGTATCGTCGATACAACTTCTGATACAGATAGTTTCTTTAGATCTTCAATCGTTAATCCATCATATCCAGCCGTTTTACTGCCGGTATTTCGTTTAATATTCCGATAGGCTAACCGAATATTTTCATCAGATTGCATTAAATCGAGTAATCCATAAAAATTTTGACCATTAGCACTTTGAGCGTATAAAGAATCAAAATGATATTGCATATCATAATACTCATTGTGCCTCAGTTTTTTTCGTTTTAACAAGTTGGTGGCTCCTTTAGGAGCTGAACCTCTATTAGTCTTACAAGAACCTTATTAATCGTTTAAGAACTGCCTTGCATGGTTGAATGAATCTTTTATTAGTCTAGTGGCTATCCCTCCACGTTCATTACACGCTTCCACGGTACTGTGCCACCACTTTCACTGATATGAAGAATAGTTATACAGTCGCTAATCTCACGACTATTTTCCTTTTCAACGCTTCATCGAGAGTAAGCTCTCCACGTTATCAGCTTACAACGTTGAGTTATATCTATTATGGAACAAACTTAGGTGCTTCCTATGAGCCTGTTAGCCTTGCATGTGCCTGTAACACAAGATGGATTTTTATATTGTTGATTCTTACTCATCCACAGCTAACCCTACATTTAGTAGTAAATACATTTCTATATAACGCCAGTCTAGACCCGTACGTTCAGAAGTTCGTCAGCAATATACTTTCTTATTATATTTCATCGCATTCTCACCATATCTGTTCAACCCAAGCACCATGATTTACACCACCCCATCGGGTAGGCTTTCGTCAGCCGGACTGTTACGGTAAATTCTCACGCCTATTAGCCGAGCTTATAACACGCTATTTCGTACTAAACAGCGTGCTATTCGACGCAGGGGGAGCCTTTCAGAGCGTTACCTCCTCATTCGACTCCTCGACATAACCCTTCAGTTTTAGAAATCTAAAACTGCCTGACCTTTACCGAAATTGTGTGACCACATTTCATTTGAGTCAGGAACATTTCGCATCAAGAATCTGGCCCAATTCATTAAGTAGAGCGCATCTCTTGCTACAGAAAAGCGCCCTTTCCTGGAATAAGAAATTTATCATAGCTGCAACTATCAGCCCAAAAGTGTTGGGTCCTTTTTTGTATAGTGAGTGATAATAAAGCATTATCTAATTTGGGAAATCGAACCGTATAACATAGCCCTCGTTAATCAATCAAAAACTTTTTATTTACTTCATTTAAGTGTATACATTTATTATTACTTATTCGTTGTATACGCATAGGGAGGACAAATGATGAAACAAGAAAATATACTAGCCTCCTTCAATGGAATAACGTTCCTTTTTAAATAACTGCCCCTTTACTACAAGAAAAGGCAACCTTTATTTAGGAAGCCTCATAGTCTTAAATCGCTTATTTTTGTTTGTTATTCCACTCTTCAAATAAAATTCCATAAATCACATGGTCAACATAGTGATCGTATAGCCATTCTGCTTGTCTTATAATTCAAAAAGGCTTCAGAAAAAGATGAAGCCTAAATGATTGGGATGAAGCGGAGAATGGGGAGCATTTCCTCATGAAGCCTTCTATATGAGAATTCCAGCAAATAATGGGCCGAGCAAACAAGTTAACACAGCGGTTAAAGTCATCGTCACCGAACCGATAACCCCTTCACGCTCATCGTTTTTCATGGATTGGGTTACGCCCATAATATGAGATGAACAACCAAAACCGATTCCTTTTCCAATGAAATTCGTCACGCGGCTCCATTTCAACAGCACCGGACCGGTAATGACCCCGGTTATTCCCGCTATGACGACGAATGCCGCCGTTAAGGATGGGACACCTCCAATTTGTTGCGACACATCCATTGCAACCGGCATCGTCACTGATTTAGGTAAAGTCGTTAGAATGAGACTTTTATCCGTTCCGAACATGAACGAAATGGCTACATCACTTAAGATGGCTACAGTGGTTCCGACGAAAACCCCGCCGCTGATCGGTAATATATATTTCTTTAACATACAGCGCTGTTTATATAACGGAATCGCAAAGGCAACAATCCCCGGGCCAAGAAGCTTTGTAATCCAGCCTCCCCCCTCCTTCATATACGTTTCGTACGGTATGTGGAAAAACAGCAGCAGTAAGATCATAAGGGCAGTCGCCGTGAGCAGCGGGATGGTAAAGGGCGTAGGGAGCCATTTATAAAGCCGTTTACTCACCTTATACAACACAACAGTAAGAACAATCCAGCCGATTGTAATCAACATATTCATGATATTTTCTTTTCCTTTCTATTTGCAAGATATTGTCCGGTATGACCGGCAATGACAATGATTAAGAACGTACTAATAACGGTCGTGACAAATAAATTAACTCCTTTTTGCAAGAGAAACGAACCATAATCGATTAATCCGACAGTAGACGGCAGCAATAAAAACGGCATAACCGCCAAAAGCGTTTCTCCCCCCAATTCAAACCAGCGTAACGGAAGCAATTTCGCCGATAATAACCCAAACAACAAAAACATTCCGAGTAAACTCCCTGGAATTACGAGCTGAAAAGTTTGTTGAATCCACGTCCCTATTGCATAAAAAATCGATAATAGCCCAATTTGCAGGATGATTTTTCCTATTTTCAATTTCTTCATCTCCAAATATGTGAAGTTTTGAACATAACTTTTCAATTTCTTCTCAACGTACATCTTCTCTGCTTCATTTTGGTAACATCTGTTGTACGTTCATTATATAAAAGTCATCTGTCAGCATCTTCACTTTTGTAAAAGGATCTTACACACTTTCTGCATGAATTAATCGTTCAATGTAGAAAATCTCACAAATTTCTCACTTACTAGCATATAAACGTACCTTCAATTCCTTTTTGAAAGAGTTCTTTGCTTATCTAACCGATAGATTTGTTACCTCTTCTTACACAACACCTTTTATTCGTATTAAATGGGTATCGAATATCTACAGACAATCTAAAAGCATTTTGATCCCTATCTCAAAAAAAGAGTCAGTTCCAAAATATTGGGACTTTTTGTCGAAGGAATATTCCCCCTGTTTATGGAATTATTACACAAGAGATACTATATACATTTTACTTAATAAATCGACACAGTTTCCTTCGATTGTGGAACATTCATAATCGGCTATCCAGACCACTTGAATTTGCTCTCAAAGGTTAGGAAATTTGACATGGCCGTTCTTTGGGTATGTCGAATTTCCTAAATCGATCTATATAGATGAGGTGATTAAAATAGGCGCAGTGATATTCGTTTTAGTAGTCTTACTAGTCGCATTCCTTGTTCGTTTTTTATATCTAAATAAAAGAGATCAGGAAACATCATACTTTGAACCCAGTGTAAAGCTGACCATTTACGGCCATGTTCGTTTTGCAGACGGGATAAACAGTGACACCGTCTCCCGTATCGAATTATACAACGATAAAATTATGATTAGTAAAGCAGCCATTATTCCTCTCGCCAGAATCGAAAAAGCAGAATACTCCAAGGTAACAAAAAAGGAAACTGATGAAGACGGAAAAACACTCAACCGGCACTTTGGCCATTTAAAAATAGAGTATATCAATAAGAACAGACAGGCCTCCTTCATCCAGTGCGAGACGCCGAGGCCTAATCAATATCACTTTATGTCCCAATACGAACATATGAAAATGACCATCAATAACTTGATCGGCATTGGAAATCAGGAATCAGCAGGTCCCGCTCAAGAGCCGTATGAACTTTAGGAGCGTCTGATGGAAGGTCATTTATGTGAGGCAGATAACTTAGCTGATTTTTTCTCCTTTTCATTCATTATGATCAAAAAGAAGTTACTACTTTGAGCTAGCAATCACAAAACATCCTTAGAGTTCATGAACTCTAAGGATGTTTTGCAGTTTTCCGGCATTAACGAACCGTAAGCCCTCTGTTCTTTATTAATTTTCTCTTCAGTTACATTTCATTCCAGCTCTGTCTCATGAAATAAATATAATCCGTCGATACTCCCCGATGACCGATTTGTCTAAGCATGGCCGTGATGTTCCCTCGATGGTACGTTCCATGATTAACAAGATGTCGGATTACTTCCTCAACAGTATTCGTAAAAACATTACCGGTTGAATTTTGATAACTGATGGTTTGGGTGACATCACTGCCATTGATCAATTCATCAATGGCAGTATGTAATGTGTCAAAAGCTTTTTGGGCTTCTTCCGGTGTATGAATGGACAGCCGTTCCAACGCCTCACCCCCCATGCATCTCGACAGCCACAGAAAATCCACATCGTATATGTGTTGAATGGTATCGGCAATCGTCGGAAACACGCTTTGTATTTCTGTTTGATAATCTGTTGGGGGAAGCTCCATCAAATTCATTCCAAATCCATATGCACTTTAACAACTTCGCTCTCCTTATAAGATCACTTGCTCCAGCTACTTGAGGTAAATTCTGGCACTTCAAGTTTACCATAGGCCGCTTTCGATGATAAACCGTGCGAGCATATCATTTTTAATGTAACATAATACTATGTTATAATCGGGTTATGTTACATAGGAGGAACTACAATGAAAACCGTCGAAGCCATTAAAGATGAACAACAACTTCTATCCATGAAAGCATTTTTAAAGAGCCGCTCATCAAGGGACTATTGTTTATTATTGCTTGGAATTAATACAGGTATCCGCATCCATGACTTACTGCATTTACATGTCAAAGATGTGATGAGCGAATCCGGGGACATTCTTCACTATCTGCAATCCTCTATTTATACAAATCCTCCTGTTTACTTTAACGATCATGTTCGTGACTCTTTACGATCATGTATTCAAGAAGGGCTACTCCAATATGATGATTTTCTTTTTAAATCAAGAAAAACGAATGAGTCCATTACGCGCCAGCAAGCTTACCGAATTATCAATGAAGCAGCCAAACAATCAGGAATCAGCGGCCCAATCGGGACCCACACGCTTCGAAAAACATTCGGCTACCATGCGTATACAAAGGGAATCGCGATTTCGCTCATTCAAAAAAGGCTGCAGCACTCCACCCCTTCAGAAACACGTCAATATATCGGGGCAGCCAATCAACCATCCTTTCATATCAAGCTTGATGTCAATTTATAGAAAGTGAGTTGATCACCATGTTTGCGGATATTTTACACACGGACACATTTGTTTTACTGACAGCTATTCTCTTCATTATGGGTGTCTTGACGACGAAATTCTCTGCCCGATTGGGTGTCCCTGCCCTCGTTCTTTTTATGATGGTCGGAATGCTGATGGGAAGCGATGTATTAGGCATTATTTATTTCGACAGCGCCAGCACCGCCCAAATGATCGGGGTATTTGCCCTTGTGATCATTTTGTTTGAAGGCGGGCTTCAAACAAAATGGAGCACGCTTCGTCCCGTTATTCTTCCCTCCCTTTCTCTCGCCACCATCGGCGTTGTGTTAACATCAGGCATCGTCGCTGTTGCGGCAAAACTCATTCTTGATGTCGATTGGCTCGTTGCTGTACTATTTGGGGCCATTGTAGGATCCACAGATGCCGCTGCCGTATTTGCCGTCTTAAAAGGGCAAAATATTAAAGAACGGATCGGGACGACGCTGGAAGCAGAGTCGGGTTCCAATGATCCGATGGCTGTTTTTTTAACTATCGCAATGATTGAACTGATTACCGTTCCTGATGCCAATGTCCTGAAATTGATTGGCTCTTTCTTCGTTCAAATGGGCCTTGGGCTGCTGCTCGGCTTTCTGTTCGGTAAATTAGCGGTTGCCGCATTAAACCGCATCAATTTGGATTCAAGCGGGCTTTATCCTATTTTCGCCATCGCCTTCGCTTTACTCACATATGGAATCACGGCTTTTATGAAAGGAAGCGGGCTTCTTGCGGTATATGTATTGGCCATCATGATCGGCAATGCCGAAATTGCGTACCGCCATTCGATTTTCCGATTTTCAGAGGGGTTTGCCTGGATGATGCAAATCTTAATGTTTGTTATTTTAGGCCTTCTTATTTTTCCATCCGAACTCTTTACGTGGGACGTTTTCTCAAAAGGCATCCTTATTTCATTGATTTTAATGCTCATCGCCAGGCCAATCGCTGTGTTCCTGTCTACCATCAGCATGAATTATACGAAGAAGGAAAAATTATTTCTTTCTTGGGCAGGCTTAAAAGGTGCCGTGCCGATCGTTCTTGCCACCTTCCCGATGCTCGCACATGTTGAAGACAGTCAATTAATCTTCAATGTCGTCTTTTTCGTTGTACTGACGAGCTGCTTAATCCAAGGGGCGACCATTACGAATCTAGCGGATAAGCTCGGATTGACCGGTCCTCAAAAGGCCACTCCGATGCATTCGCTTGAGCTCGTTTCACTCGGAAAAGCTCAGGCGGAAATGATTGAATACGAAATGGAGGCAGACGCGGAAATCATCGGCAAAAAACTGCTCGATATCCCATTCCCTGACGGCGCCTTAGTCAACGCCATCATCCGGAACGACCGGCTCATTACACCTGATGGGAATACCGTCATTTGCCCGGGGGATTTCCTTTATATTCTCGCTTCAAAAAAGAGTAAACAGCCATTAAAACAGTTGTTGCAGAAGAAAAAAGAGCATAGGACAGATGAGACCATCGAGACTCAGTCTTCATCCGTATAAGAGAGAAATAAAAATATTTTAAGAAAAGAGAGAAAGAAATGACCGAACTTGCAAATGCCAACATTCAACACCGAAAATTATCCATCGCTAAAATCGTCAAGCGTGCTATAGCAATCACCATTGGGGCATTGCTTATGGCGACAGGACTTGAAATCTTCCTGGTCCCGAACCAAGTTATTGATGGCGGGATTACAGGGATTTCCATCATGCTTTCCCATCTTACCGGAATAAAACTTGGAATCTTTCTATTTATCTTAAACCTTCCATTCGTTTTCCTTGGATATAAACAGATTGGTAAAACGTTTGCCATTTCTACTGTCTTTGGCATTTTACTGTTATCGGTTTTTACCACTTTGTTCCACCCGATTCCTGCTTTTACCGATGATATCCTCCTTGCGACTTTCTTTGGAGGAATGGTTCTTGGAATCGGGATTGGACTGGTCATTCGCTACGGCGGAGCATTGGATGGCACGGAAATTCTCGCCATTCTCATTAACAAAAAAGTGCCTTTTTCTGTAGGTGAAATTGTCATGTTCTTTAACCTGTTTATTTTGAGCGCTGCAGGATTCGTATTCAGTTGGGATCGTGCCATGTACTCTATTTTAGCTTACGTGATTGCCTCAAAATCGATTGATGCCGTTGTGAAAGGAATGGAAGAATCGAAATCGGCCTGGATCATTAGTGATCAGCACAAAGAAATCGGGGATGCCATCAATGCCCGGTTAGGTCGCGGTGTTACCTATCTTCACGGTGAAGGCGCCTATACAGGGGACGATAAAAAGGTTGTTTTCTGTATCATCACCCGACTGGAAGAAGCAAAACTTAAAGGAATCGTCGAAGATTTAGACCCCTCTGCCTTTTTAGCCGTAGCAGATATTACGGAAGTACGCGGAGGACGATTTAAAAAGAGAGATATCCACTAATTCACTTATAAACGAAAAGGATGGGAGTAATATTACTCCCATCCTTTTCGTTTAATGACTATAAAACCTTCATTTCATTTGCGATAAATTCTACATCTGTCCCGATAATCACTTGAAGATCGGTTTTATTTAATTTGATGACACCCTTTGCCCCCAGCTGTTTTAAGGCCGCTTCATCAATTGCGTTCATATCTTTTACTTGGAGACGTAAACGAGTGACACAATTGTCCAGGTTGGCAAGGTTCTCTTTTCCGCCAAGCGCCGTTAAATATTGCTTGGCCAATTCCATATGCTGAACGCTTCCGTTTGTGCCCGCATCCCCTTCAAAGCCGACAACAACATCTTCTCGTCCAGGCGTTTTAATGTCCAGCTTTACAATTAAGAAATAGAAAAGAACAAAATAGATAACCGCATAAATGATTCCAATGAACGCCAGCAGAAGAGGCTTTTGCGCAATCCCGAAGTTTAAGAAGTAATCAATCGCGCCCGCTGAGAAACCGAAACCGTGATGGATGTCCAGCGCTACAGCAAGTCCCATCGAAATACCGGTTAAAACTGCGTGAATTCCGTATAATACCGGTGCAATGAACATGAACAAGAATTCAATCGGTTCTGTAATCCCTGTTAAAAAGGAAGTGAACGCCAAGCCAATCAGCATACCCGTTACGGCTTTTCGTCTTTCTTTTTTCGCCGCTGCAATCATCGCAAATGCCGCTGCCGGCAGCCCAAACATCATAACCGGGAAGAAACCTGACATGAACACTCCCGCTGTCGGATCGCCTGCAAAGAAACGATTTAAGTCGCCTGTTGCGCCATTGTACTCACCGAATACGAACCATACTAAACTGTTTAATACGTGGTGTAACCCAATTGGAATCAGCAGTCGGTTCAACAATCCAAAAACCCCTGCCCCTAATGCGCCGGCACCCGTAATCCAGTCACCAACGGCGTTGATGCCCGATTGGATCGGAGGCCAAATCACTCCGAACAGTCCCGCCAAAATTAACATGACAACAGCTGTGACAATTGGAACGAAACGCTTTCCGGCAAAGAAACCGAGCCATTCCGGCATTTTAATGTTATGAAAACGGTTATATAAAAGACCGGCAACGACCCCTGAGATAATTCCGCCCAAAATCGCCATATTAATATCCTCATTAATGGCAGCGGTACCTTTTGTCAGAACAAAATATCCCACCGCTCCGGCCAGAGCGGCTGCACCATTTCCATCTTTCGCTAATCCAACAGCAATACCAAGAGCAAACAGTAACGCCAAGTTGGCAAACACTGCATCTCCCGCAGCTGCCATAAAAGGTATATTCAATAAATCTTTTTGACCTAATCGAAGCAATAATGCCGCCGCCGGCAATACGGCGATTGGCAGCATTAACGCTTTCCCAATTCGTTGTAGAAACCCTAACATCGTAAGGACTCCCCCTTATTCGTTTTATTTAGTATTCTTCCCGAAAAATAAAGTAACCGCTTTCTTTATATGCCCATCAGTTTCTTGCAGAAAGCGGACGGCTTCTTCTTGTGAAGCATCCGTCAAGGCCATGAATAAAGCTTCTTTCAACTGAAATTGACTTTTTTTTAGCAGGGTGAACGCTTCTTCTTCAGGAATATCGGCAACCGTTTGGATGATACCCGCCGCCCGCTGAACAAGCTTTTGGTTGATGAGCTTCATGTCTACCATTTCATTGCCGTACACTTTCCCCAATCGGACCATGACGGCTGTTGAAATCATGTTGATAATCATTTTCTGGGTGGTTCCTGCCTTTAGCCGGGTCGAACCTCTAATCACTTCCGGTCCTGCCACCGCTTCGATCCCGATATCACTGATCGCAGACACTTTTGTCTGTTCATTATTGGATATGGCAATCGTTAACGCCCCTTGCTTTTTGCCATACAGCAAACCTGACACGACGAACGGGGTACTTCCGCTTGCCGCTATCCCAATGATGGTATCTTTTTCATTGAGGTTTCTGCTTTTCAACTCGGCTTGAATCACCGCTTCATCATCTTCGTTTTCTTCAAGCGGCTGCCACATTGCTTCATTGCCTCCCGCTACAATGGCCGTCCACCGATCGCTCTCGACTGAAAAGGTAGGTCCGAGCTCCACAGCATCTAACATGCCAATTCGTCCGCTTGTGCCTGCACCGATGACAAATACCCGTCCCCCTTCTTGCCATCTTTTCACGATTTCTTCTACAGCTTTAGCAATGTGAGGGGTGGCAGGAGAAATGCCGAAATGGATTTCACGGTCTTCCTCCTGCATTAGAGATACGATTTCCTGTGCCGACATTTCATCTAAATTCAAACTTCGCATATTTCTTTCTTCCGTTTTTTTCGCCATCATCAATGTCGCTCCATCTCGATTTTGAATTTATAGCGGTCTCCGCGGTAAATGGATTGAACAAACTCCACCGGCTTTTCGTTTTCCATATAGCTTGTTCTCTCAATCAGCAGCACGGATGCACCTTCCTTAATTTGCAGAATCGCCGCTTCATTTTTTCTGGCAAGGGATGCTTCCAGCACTTGTTCCCCTTTCGCGATACGGATATTTAATGTATTTTCCATATATTCATAAATGGATGAACCGAGCGCTTCTTCCGTCAAGTCAGGCACAAGCTCTTCGGAGATATACAGCATTTCATAAGCCATCGGAATATCATCCGCAAGTCGTACCCGTTTGATTTCATATACTGATTCACCTTCACCGATTTTCAGCTTCGCTGCAATCGTCATGGACGCTTTTATACGATTGAATTCAAGCAGTTTCGAGCTTGGAGACATGCCTCTTGCCCTCATGTCTTCCGAGAAGCTCGTTAACCCTTGCAGCCCTTGTTCGATTTTACTGTGCGCGACAAACGTTCCTTTTCCGCGCTGTCTCACCAAGTACCCGTCGTTCACAAGATTATTGATTGCCTGACGGACTGTCATGCGGCTAACATCGTATCGTTCCGCCAATTCCCGCTCTGATGGCACGAGATCCCCTGGCTTCAGCTCTTCCCTTGCAATCAGCTCTTTCATCCCTTCTTCGATTTGATAATAAATGGGTAAAAGAGAATCTTTGTCTACTTTAAACACCGAGCTTCATCTCCGTTTCTCGATTGTTCCAGCAGCTTAGCGCCTCCTTGTCGGCAATGATAGTAACGTTCGGATGTGTCTTTAACGCAGTCGCCGGAATCTCTTCTGTTACATCAGATGTCAGCAGCTTATGCAAAATCTCGGCCTTTCCTTTGCCGGACACCAATAAGAGAATGTTTTTGCTTTTTAAAATCGTTGCGATTCCCATTGTAATCGCATGTGTCGGCACTTCATCCATCTGATCGAAGTAGCGCGCATTGGCGTTTCTCGTTGATTCAGCCAGCTTCACGACCTGTGTCTTCGAATCAAATGACGTCCCTGGTTCATTGAATCCGATATGGCCGTTATGGCCGATGCCTAGTATTTGCAAGTCCACGCCGCCCAACGCTTCAATTGCTTCTTCATAGCGCTTGCATTCGGCTTCAAGGTGAGCCGCTTTTCCATTTGGAAGGTACTGATGCTCCTTCGGCATATCAATATGCTGGAATAAGTGGCTGTCCATGTATGTGTGGTAGCTTTGTTCATGGGTTGGATCCATGCCGACATATTCATCTAAGTTGACGGTGTAAGCCTGATTATAACTCGTGCCATGTTCATTGAAATCTTGAATAAGGTATTTGTACGTTCCTACCGCCGTTCCGCCCGTTGCCATTCCTAACACGGCATTTGGTTTTTTTCTTACCGTTTCACGAATGAACCCCGCTGCTTTTTGACTCATTTCTTCGTAATTTTTCACTTCAATGATGTTCACTATTATCCCTCCCGTGTTGTATAGGCGATTTGCCCTCTGCAAAACGTCATGTAGATTTCATCGTTTTGATCTAAAATGACCAGGTCCGCGTCTTTCCCCGTTTCAATGCTTCCCTTTCGATCATACACATTTAATTGCTTGGCCGGATTAACGCTTGCCATTTGAATGACTGCTTCCAACCCGCATTTTGTATACTGCTGTACATTTTTGGCTGCATCTTTCAATGTAAGAATGCTGCCTGCCAATGTTCCATCTGCGAGCGTTGCCTGTCCGTCTTTCACCGTCACATCCTGCCCGCCCAAATCATACGTTCCTTCACCGAGGCATTTCGCTCTCATCGCGTCTGTAATTAAAATGAGACCTTCCTGCCCCTTATTGTTGTAAGCGAAGCGAACCATTTCCGGACGTGAATGAATGCCGTCTGCAATGATTTCACATTTGATTTCATCATGCAGCAAAACTGCTCCGACAACCCCTGGCTCTCGATGGTGGATGGGTCTCATTTGGTTGTACAAATGAGTAGCATGATTGACACCCGCTTCCATGCTTTTGACAACTTCCTCATACGTTGCATCCGAGTGGCCGATGGAGGCCACGACTCCTTGTTCCTTTAAATAACGGACCAGTTCCAAGCCGTTCGGCTGTTCTGGCGCCATCGTCACAAGCTTAATATGTCCTCCTGCAAGCTCCTGCCACTTTCGGAATAAATCGATGCTCGGCATCATGACATAATCCGGATGCTGGGCTCCTATTCGTTTGGGCGAAATGAATGGCCCTTCCAAATGAACGCCGAGAACCTCCGCTTTACCGGTCACACCATGTTGGTTAATATAGGTGGCTGCATTTTGCAGCGCTCGTTCAATATCGCTTTGAGCGGTGGTCATCGTCGTCGCCAAAAAGCTTGTCGTGCCTTCCATCGGCAGAGCAGCTGCCATCGTTCCCAAAGCTTCTTGTGTACCATCCATCGTATCCGCTCCGGCCGCTCCATGAATATGGAGATCGATAAATCCAGGTATAAGCTTATATTCATTAGATAACTCTATCGTTATATATTGTTCGTCAGGTTCAGGACATGTTTCCATGCTGCCTGCACCGTCAATCACATCATTTTCAATTAAAAGATAACCATTCTCAATCCACTGATTATCCATATACACTTGTACATTTTTCAAAAGTGTTTTCATGGTGAAATCTCATCCTTTCTTGACTTCACGATTATCTTAACATATAGAAAACTAGTTGTCTATACCACTTGTTATTATTTTTTTACCAATCCCTTTTACTATTTCCCCCCTCTATGGAAAACATTCAAACAAGAAAACTGCGTTCCCGACTTCTCTTCATTTCTGCCACTTCTTTATGAAAGCGTTTTTGTTGACAAACTTTCCTAGCATTGCTACAACTAAACGTGAGGTGATATATATGGAAAGAATTCAACTGACGGATGATTTGTCCTTTTCACGAATCGTTCACGGATTATGGCGTTTGGCAGATTGGAATCAACCCAAGGAGCAAACGCTTGCATTAATGGAACATTGCTTGGAAAAAGGAATAACCACGTTTGATCATGCCGACATTTACGGCAGTTACATGTGCGAAAAACTATTTGGGGAAGCCCTCGCAGTGAAGCCCGAGCTTCGTGCCAAAATGGAAATCGTCACAAAATGCGGCATCGTACTCGAATCACCAAATCGTCCAGAGCATCAGTCTCACCATTACAACACGAGCAAAGAACATATTTTAAAATCGGTGAATCAATCACTGGAAAACTTGCAGACGGACTATATTGATGTCCTGCTCATACACCGTCCGGACTTATTTCTGGATCCTGTTCAAGTGGCGGAAGCGTTCACCCAGTTAAAAGAAGAAGGAAAAGTGAGATACTTTGGTGTATCAAACTTTAAACATCATCAATATAATATGCTGCAGTCTTATTTAGACTTCCCGCTCGTTACGAACCAAATCGAACTTTCCGCCTACAACCTGGAAAACTTTGAAGACGGCACACTCAATTTATGTCTTGAAAAGCGTATTGCCCCGATGGCATGGTCACCTCTTGCAGGCGGCGATATTTTCTCCGCTGATAATGAAAAAGCGGCAAGACTCCGTTCTACCCTTGAGAAAGTGGCGGCAGAAATCGGTGCACCGGGCATTGACGCGGTATTATACGCATGGCTGCTGAATCATCCAGCCAAAATCATGCCGATCGTCGGTTCCGGTAAAACAGAACGCATTGACGCAGCGATTGATGCATTACAATACAAACTGACACTTGATCAATGGTTTGAAATTTTACATAGCTCCATGGGTCATGAGGTTCCATAAAAGAAACTTCCATCAGCGGGGGGTTCTTTCCCCTATTAGTAGTTAGTTGATCTTATCGGGCTTTTACGGGCAGTTATCCCTCACTTAAGCTTCTTCGATGACTCTAAGCTTTGAAGTGGGGGTCTTACTGCCCGTTAATGCGGGATAAAAACAAAGAGAAAGGATCAGCCCCGGCTGATCCTTTCTCTTTGTTAATTGAATACAAATCCTGGTTCTTTCAAAGAATAAAGACAAGGACGTGAGAAGATTTTTTGGTGAAATGATGATTAAAATATAGACAGCAACAGATTAACAGCAAAGGAGAATCAGCCTGATGCAGCATTCTAACATCCATCTAACCGCAACTGAAATCTCGAATCTTTGGTCGACATATATGAGCGACAGCATGGCCGTTTGTGTATTAAAGTACTTTATCGCTAAGGTCAAGGACCCTGATATTAAACCTATTTTAGAGCAGTCTCTTATGATTTCACAAAGACATCTCCAAACGATCTCCCAAATCTTTATCCAAGAAGGATATGCGATCCCGCAGGGGTTTACAGATCAAGACTTAAATCTGCAAGCGGCTCCTCTCTTTTTTGACTCTCTCTATTTGCACTACATTAAACAAATGGGGCGTGTAGGCATTAACGCTTACGGATTAGCCCTCACCCTTTCCGTTCGAGATGACATAGTCCAATTTTTTGACCTTGCACTAAAAGAAAGCACAGCACTGGATCAACAAGTGAGCAAAGTACTTCTTGCCAAAGGGATATTTATACGCTCACCGTATCTTAATGGATTAAAAGAAATTACATTCGTTCAAGACAGTAATTTTCTTGATGGGATATTCGGTGTACACCGCCCGCTTTTAGCTGTTGAAGTCACACACCTTTATGGCAATATTCGTACGGCGTCTTTAACTCAGGCCATCGCGATTGGTTTCAGTCAAGCAGCGACCTCCAAAGACGTGACGAAATTCATCATGAAATGCAGAGACCTCATGAGCAAACATATGGCAACACTAGGTCATAAACTGCGTGAAAGTCACTTAAAAGTGCCCATGACATGGAACGATGCCGTTACAGATTCCATCGAATCTCCTTTTTCTGAAAAGCTGTTAATGTTTCATATGAATGCGACGTTAGCCGTTAGTTTAGGTGATTACGGCGCATCATTAGCTGGAAGCATCAGAAAAGATTTGGGAATGATGTACGCCTTATTGATGACCGAATTGGCAACCCTGGCAGAAGAGGGAGCCAAAATGATGATCAAACATGGGTGGATGGAAACTCCTCCTATGGTGACAGACCGTGACTATTTGGCTTCAGTCAATAAAAGTTGATGAGAGGCTCACCGGATGACATCCATTCCATCAATGGCTTATACAGATAATAAGTGATCCCGTTCAATTAAATTTTTATCGGTTTCCAATAAAGCAGCGCCGCATGAAAAGTATATGAATATTCGTACCTGCCATCCTTCTCTGTCACATACGGACTGAGAGCTTGTTCCACTTCCTGTTCCTTGTAATCCTTTGTTAAAATTTTGCTTACATTATCCTTTATAAGAGATTCATAAGAACTATATGTAGAAGTCTTGGGGATTTCGATCATTTTGCAATTAGCCATAATCCCGAGCTGATACAAAATATTTTGTAAATGAATATAGTCTCTGCGCCTGAATTTGATCGAATATCCTCTTTCTCGATGCAAATCTAAATAGTGAGGTTTTTCCGGCCCGCTTGTCATTCCCGCTACCGCAAGCCGTGACGCAGCATCATTCATTTTAAGTAACGCTTCTCCTATATCACTGACACGATAATAGCAGTTTATTCCAAAAACAACATCATAACGTTGTTCCAGATTAAGCTGTTCCCATTTCCCATGTATAAAGCTCACATTGTTTAATTGTTGCTTTTCTGTTTCATCTCTTAAAAAGCGGATGACACTTTGAGAGCTGTCTACACATGTCAGATGCTTAACCTTCTCAGCCGTACAGAACGTATAATTCCCCCATCCAGGGCCAATTTCCACTACACGATCATTTATGTTTAGCAACGTCAGCAGCTCTTCTTGAATTCTATAAGCATAAGAATTGATATAACCCTCACCATTTTGTTTCTTTTTTTCTAAAAAAGAATGCCAAAAATCTTCTTCATGTTCATCATGAATCATTCGGTTAGAAAGAGTTCCATCCCATTCCTTCATATTTTCTTTCCACAAATCCATGTAGTTGCACCCCAATGGTACACCGGAAATTTTCATCTTCATCTAACACTCCTTCTCTTTTATACTCTCTATACTAAAAACAATCCTTGAATTTATAAAGAAAACTTCCATCAGTGGAGGTTTTCCCTCATCCTCCACTAATCGTTCATTAGACCCGCACGATGCAAGATAAAATAAAAAAGCATTTCCGACCGAGTCAAGAGGTCAGAAATGCTTCTGTTGATAAATAAAGGGAATGACTGGATATCTTGATATCATCAAATAGATATAGAGATGGATTCAGCCAATCGGTTATCAGCATCCTAACCACCTCCCTAAAATCCCGTAGGTCTAACAGCGATGTTAAAACAGGCAGGTCTCCTGACTTAGGGCATCACTTTCAGACCTTCCCAGGTATAACCCAGTGGTTTTTCTGAAAGTCATCAGCATTTCATACTGATACCCATTACAGTGGCGGGTCCGTGTCGGAATTTAACCGATTTCCCTTTTAAGCAGATAAAGCATTACAACACTTTATCTCGCACCTATTTCCTAGCAATATACAATTTTTTCAGACTTAATCTATTAGAATGGCGAAAGGATGTAGCCTTAATAACTGAAATCAACTCTAATGTTAGTTTTAATTCATCTCATTGTCAACAGAAGCTTTGTAAAAAGGAATGCGGCGCATACACTTCACCATTTTTGAGATAATAGTAATAAAACCGTTATGGAAGAAGGGGTCATTTTGACAAATGCATTGGAATCCATTGCTTCATTGTTGAAAAACTTTATAGAGGACAACCCGGTGCCTCCTCTTCATGTGGGAGAAGTGATGAGCCTATGGACAGCTTTGACAGCCTTTCAAGAGTCCCGCGCCTTGTATCAGGCCGCGCTTAATACTACAACCGATGCTGATTTGAAGCACGCATTGGAAAATGCCCTGGAAGGCTCGACGAGGGACTATAACCGCTTGAAAGAAATCTTAATCCAAGAAGGTGTCCCTCTTCCTTCCATCAATGAAGATAAACCGAAATCCAACCCGATTGATGTACCGGAAGGCGTCAAACTAACGGATGATGAGATCGCTAACTTGATCGGCGTAAAGGTGGCTGCTTCCATTACGTTTTGTGCCCAGGCCTCATCCCAATCCACTCGTACCGATGTAGGCCTGACCTTTTTCCAAATACAAGTGGAATTAATGAAATACGCATCCGTGCTTAAAAATCTAATGAAAAATAGAGGGTGGCTCAAAACTCCTCCAAGCTACTTGCCTCCGGGAACACCTCATAAAAGACAAGAATGAAGCCAAAAGCAAGTGAAATCTTGATGACGTCTTTTTAAACAGAATAGGCGTTTTAACACGGCCTATCCTAATAAATGGAGGTATATGAAACAATAGAGGTGAATATATGGATTTGGAAAGCGGTATTGATTATCGCAGCCGGTGTCGTTCACCAGCAAAACCAGTCCACCGACTTGTTTTCGGAAGTGCAGGAAAACCGCAACGTTCCGGAACCGCCAAAATATTTGCAATAATGTTTACATATAACGGGGCAGCCATTAAATGGACACTGCCCCCTCCTGCCAACTGAAGCTTTACCTCACAAAAAAGTTTACATAATAATATTATAGTAATTCATCTGTACATGACCTTCCTCTCCCTTTTCCGATGAATATCCTTTATAATGAAACATAACCTGGAAAATTGATGCTGTTATTCCATGCAAAAAATTGGAGATAGCCTTGTTATGCCGCCGCTGATTATAATGGTAGGTACGGCCTGTAAAGAAGGAGCCGCAACTAGTTTGCCTATTATCGAATAAATAACCTATGAGAGAGGTTGTTCAAAATGAAGGATATTATCTTGTTTCTCACTGAAGTGGTCAATAACATTCACGATGTACTCATCAATGTTGCTGAAGCGTTTGGGCTACAGCTGACAGATAAAGATTTACACTTTTGGATCATCGGCATCATCGGGATTTTCACGTTTTTCCCCGTTTACCTTTTCTTTAAAATGTTATCGAAATGGCGCTGGAGCATTACCGCCATTTCCTTTGTGTATACTTTTACTGTCATGACGGTATTGGTGTTTGCAATTGAAATACAGCAAGCCATCACGGACCGTGGTCATATGGAATTTTCCGACGCAGTCATCGGATTGTGGGGATTTATTGTGTTCTTCGCTGTATATGCTTGCTTTGCCGCTCTATTTCTTTTTATTAAAAGTTTGTTTAAACGGAAAAAACATGTTCCAACAGAAGACGACGAGCCAAGCCGACGCCGCTCGCGGTCGATGTAGCAGGAGAGGCGGAGGCAACTGTTTAGCCCCGACAAGCGCTGGAGGTTTTCATCCCAAAGGCGCTTTTCGCCTTTGGGATGAAGGCTGAAGCGACTCGAGGGTCTAAGAGCCGCAGCTGGACAATAAGAAAAGCGGAACGAAGCCTAAGCAACGTCAATCTCTACGACTTCATTTGCACATCCGCCCATGTGCTGCATATTAAAACGACCGCCCTCCCTTTCATCGTTTCGATGAGTAACGGAGGGCGGTTTGCTTTCATTATTCATCCAATGTGGACCATAATAACAAATAGAGTCGACAGTCTTTTTTGACATATAGTATGATGGGATGAATGATTACGAAAAACAAAGGGTGAACTTGGGTGATTACATTATTGCCGTTAATGTTAGAAAGAGTGGGAATTCTCGTCATTGTAGCCTTCCTGCTTTCACAGCTGAAATCATTTCGCCAAATCTTCCAGCATGAGCGTGGATTAACCGGAAAAGCATTGCTTGTTGCGGTTTTTGGGATATTTGGCATCATCAGCAATTACACCGGAATTGAAATTCAACACAGCTCGATTTCCGCGCAAGCATGGCAGACAGCGGTCGGTCCGGACAGTGCGATTGCCAATACAAGAGTTATGGGAGTGGGCATTGGCGGATTAATTGGCGGCCCGTTTGTCGGACTGGGAGTGGGAATGATTGCAGGTTTGCACCGTTACACACTTGGAGGCTTTACAGCTGGTTCGTGCGCCATTTCGTCTATTTTGGCCGGTGTAGCAGCCGGATATATTGGAAGATGGTATAGAAAGCGGCGGGCCATTACGCCGGCATTTGCTGTTATGGTCGGTGTAACAATGGAAATCGTCCAAATGGGGATCATTCTGTTAGTGACGAAACCATTTGAAATAGCATGGGAGCTTGTCCAGTTAATCGGTATCCCAATGATTGTTATCAATGGTTTTGGAACACTGTTATTTATGTTTATCATTCAATCGATTTTGCGTGAAGAAGAACGCACTCGTGCTATACAAACGCATCAGGCGTTTCGCATTGCCGATCAAACTCTCCCCTTTTTCCGGCAAGGGCTGAATCCAGATTCCTGCAAAGAAGTATCCAAAATTATGTTAAGGCTCACAGAAGCCGATGCCGTAGCGATTACAAATGACCACGGCGTATTGGCACATGTCGGCGCCGCGTCTGATCACCATGTTCCCATGCACGGACTGGCGACAGGACTCACAAAAAGGGTGCTCGAACAAGGAAAAATTATTATCGCTAAATCAAGAGATGAGATTTTTTGCTTTCATGAGAATTGTCCGCTACAAGCTGCGGTTGTCCTGCCGCTGCAAGTGCATCAAAAGACGGTGGGAACATTGAAGCTTTACTTCACGCATCCAAGCCAATTGAGCGAAGTGGAACAAGAACTGGCTGAAGGTCTGGCCAAACTGTTTTCTACACAATTGGAATTGGCCGAGGCAGAAACACAAAGTAAACTGCTGAAGGATGCCGAAATCAAGGCTTTGCAGGCACAAGTCCATCCGCACTTTTTGTTTAATGCCATTAACACCATTTCGGCTTTATGCCGCACAGATGCTGAAAAAGCAAGAAAACTTTTATTAGAGCTTAGTGTGTTTTTCCGAAGCAATTTGCAAGGTGCCCGTCAAATGCTCATTCCGCTTGAGAAAGAGCTGGAACACGTTAAGGCCTATTTATCACTCGAGCAAGCGCGTTTTCCGAACAAATATCATGTCGTGTTCAATATCGAACCAGGACTTGAAATGGTACCTATTCCTCCGTTCACTTTGCAGCCGTTAGTGGAAAATGCCATTCGCCATGCTTTTTCACGTGTTAAAAAATGTGGAGAAGTAACGGTGAGCGCATATGAAAGTGAAGAAAAGATGTATATAGAAGTCAAAGATAATGGGAACGGTATTTCAAGCGAAAAACTTGAGTCCCTGGGAAAACAAACAGTAAAGTCAAAAGAAGGGACAGGAACGGCTCTCTATAATATACGTGAACGATTGGAAGGCATTTATGGAGATAAAGCCGACTTTCGTATAAAAAGTGAGCAAGGTGAAGGAACAAATATACAAATTATCATACCTTTAAATAGAAATGGAGCATTGGAAAATCATGTTAAAGGCTTTTATAGTGGATGATGAACCGCTGGCAAGAGATGAATTGAAATATCTTTTGCTTAGAACGAAACAAGTGGAAGTTGTGGGAGAAGCGGATTGTATTGAAGATGCACTTGAACATATTCGGACTTTACATCCCGACCTTCTGTTTTTGGATATCGAACTTGCAGATGCCAGCGGTCTGCAGCTGGCAGAACAGTTGCTGTCTTTCGAACATACGCCGGCAGTCATTTTTGCTACGGCATATGATGAATACGCTCTCCAGGCATTTGAGTTGAATGCTGTAGATTATATATTAAAGCCGTTTGATGAAACGCGCATCCAGCAAACATTAGAGAAAATCGCGAAGCTGCAAACGATTGGGGAAAAAGAAATTCCCTCTGCCCCTGTGTCTGTCAGAGCCCCACTTGAACAAACCGGAAAAATGGCGGTGATGGTCGAAGAGCGGATTGTGCTAGTGGACATACCATCCATTGTTTTCGTAGGGTCTGCGGAGGGGAAAACGATGATTAAGACGAGAGACAAAGAATATAAAATCGGAGAATCTCTTGTCATGATCGAAAAAAAGCTGCATAACGCTTCTTTTATGAGAGTTCATCGCAGTTTCCTCGTCAATGTGAATCACATTTCAGAAATCCAGCCATGGTTTAATTCGACGTATAATTTAATCATGACAGACGGATCCAAAGTGCCTGTAAGCCGTACATATGTAAAAGAGTTAAAACAGCTTCTTGGCTTTTAGGGGTAAATTCAAGTGGCCTGAATAACCGATTGTAAATGTCCCTCAATCAAATGAAGCTGTGTCGATTTATTAAGTGGAATGTATATAGACACATCTCTGTATTTCATCCTGCTGTTTTTGCAACTCAGACCCTGGATGATGCATTTTATCTTGAAAGTCCGATGATTGCGTTTTCATTTTGTATGATTGTCTCATAAAGCAAATGGTTATGGGAGGTCATACAAATGAATGCGATTACAATGGTCATTGGTGCCATCTGTATTTTAATGATTGCCTATCGTCTATACGGCACGTTCATGGCGGTTAAAGTCATGAAATTAAAAGCTTTAGATGATGCTAAACAAACTCCGGCTAACGCCATGGAGGACGGAAAAGATTATGTTCCAACTAATAAATGGGTGGCGTTCGGACACCACTTTGCAGCCATCGCTGCAGCCGGTCCGCTTGTGGGCCCTATTCTAGCAGCACAGTTCGGTTATCTGCCTGGACTGCTTTGGCTGTTAATCGGTGCGGTGATTGGAGGAGCGGTTCATGATGCGGTCGTCTTATTCGCATCCATGCGTCAAAACGGAGAATCATTAGCGGAAGTGGCTAAAAAAGAATTAGGCCCGGTTGCCGGTTTCTGTACAGGTTTGGCCATGCTGTTTATTATTACGATTACAATGGCTGGTCTATCCATGGTTGTACTTCACGCGTTAGAACATAATCCATGGGGAACATTTGCGGTCGGCAGCACGATCCCTATCGCGATGGGGGTAGGCTTGTACCACCGAAAGACAGGTAACCTAAAAGGAGCTTCTATCGTCGGTTTCGCTCTCATCATGCTCGCAGTGTTTTTCGGCCCTTATATTCAAGGTACATTCTTGGGTGATCTGCTTACTCTTGATGTAAAAACATTATCCATCATTCTTCCAATCTATGCATTCTTTGCGGCGGCACTGCCGGTATGGTTATTGCTTGCACCGCGTGATTATTTAAGCAGTTTTATGAAAATCGGAGTTTTCGTTGCATTGATTGCCGGGGTTTTCGTTGTAAATCCTGACATCCAATTCCCTGCTGTAACAGAGTTCATTCACGGCGGCGGCCCAATTTTGGCAGGTCCAGTATGGCCGTTTATTTCAATCACGATTGCTTGTGGAGCGATTTCAGGATTCCACGCATTCGTTGGTTCAGGTACAACACCAAAAATGCTTGATCGCTGGAACGATATTAAAGCAGTTGGCTTTGGTGCAATGCTGGTAGAATGTGTGGTTGCGATTATGGCACTTGTTGCGGCTACTGCCCTTCATCCTGCAGATTATTTTGCTATCAACTCAACGCCTGAAGTGTTCAAAACATTAGGTATGCAAACAGTCAACCTTCCGCAGCTCAGCGAGGAAATCGGATTGAACCTGGAAGGACGTACAGGCGGGGCCGTTACTCTTGCAGTAGGAATGACGTACATCTTCACTGAAATTCCTTGGTTCAGCAAGCTGGCTTCTTTCTTCTTCCAGTTTGTCATCATGTTTGAAGCATTATTCATTTTAACGGCCATCGATTCTGGTACACGTGTGGCTCGTTACTTGATTCAAGATTTTGGCGGCGCATTCTACAAACCGCTAAAACGTGTAGACTGGGTTCCCGGCAATATTTTCGCAAGCGCTTTAGCCTGCTTCCTATGGGGATATCTCCTCTTCTCAGGAGACATCGGCTCTGTTTGGGCGCTATTCGGGGTTTCCAATCAGTTGATGGCCTCTATCGGGTTAATCATCGGAGCTACCGTTATTCTTAAAGTGGCTGATAAACGCTGGTACGTATTGACTTGTCTCGTTCCGCTCACGTATTTGTACGCTACTGTCAACTACGCGGGCTACTGGATGGTGAAAAACGTGTATTTAAATCCAGATGCAGCCGGTTTCAGCATCTTGAATGCATCACTATCGATCATTATGTTAATTTTAGGTGTGATCATTATGGTAACATCCATCAAGAAATGGGGACAGCTTTGGAGAAATCCTCACACGGAATTAGAAGCTAAAATAGCATAAAGTAAAGCAGGAGGTGGATGAATCATCCCCTCCTGCTTTTTTTCTAAACTCCTCATGGTGGCCTATCTCTTTTAATAAACCATCACAACATCATGTTGCCTGCACAAATATGTTTTTTATCATTTAAATAATTCAATTTCAGCCTTTTCTCTTTTCTTCTAAATCAACCGCAAGCTGGTTTGTACGTTGCTTGTTCAATGGATATAGGAATACTAAAATCAAGAAAATCAAGAGATAGATTCCTGCAGGGACTAAAGTGCCTAGTGTATGAATACCGTCAAGCGCTTCTTGCGTTTGCACCTCGCGAGTTGCATCGTATCCAACTGCTGCAATCGCAAAACCACCGATGCCTCCAGCAATTGCTTGCCCCACTTTACGAGCCATCGAATAGACAGAGTAAACAGTTGCATCTTCTCGTAATCCAGTTAAATATTCATGATAATCAATGACATCTGTTACGAATGCCCAAACTACTAAATTGAAGAAGGCAAATCCAAACATACCGACAGCCGCAACGGCAACAAATTGGATGGCAGTTAAGTCTGGCAAGAAGTATAAAAGAGTATAGACAACGGCTGCGAGCAACATACCTGCTGCTGCTGTTTCCTTTTTACCGAATTTCGCTACACATGGTTTTGCTAATGGAATGGCAATAAATACAGCCCCGGCTTGGATAAGGCCTATTAAGCTTAATGCTGCTGCATTACGAAAATAATCTTTAAACAAATATACGTTAACTGCACCAATCAGCATCGTACATACCATAAAAATTAAAGATGCCGCTAATATAGAAAGTAATGGTCTATTTTTCACCAAACCTTTTAACGTTTTACCTAAATTATTTTTTTGTTCTTTACTTTCAGGCATCACAACACGTTCAGTCGATAATTTATAACACGCCATGTAACAAGAGATAGAAAGAAGACCAAAAATAATGGCTGCCAATAGAAAACGGTCCGCATCTGCCTTATTGTCTACAAATAAAATCAATGGTCCAACTACATTAATGATTAAACTTGCCAACATAGCCCCCATCGTTCTGAAAGTGGATAAAGTGGTACGTTCCACAGGATCACTCGTAATGACAGATGCCATGGAACCGTAAGGAATATTTACTGTACTATATAAGGTCCCCCATACAATATATGTGACAAAAGCATAGGCCATATAAAACCCATCTGACATACCTGGAATTTTTACGAACATTAATACACCTGAAAGAACGAGCGGGAAGGACATTCTAAAAATCCACGGTTTAAATTTCCCATGCTTGCTCGGTTTTCTCGTATCAATGAAACGCCCCCATGTCACATCCGCAACCGCATCCCATAATCGGGCAATCAAAAAAAGTAACCCTACAGTAGCTGCACTAATATTGAAAATATCTGTGTAGTAAACCATTAAGAACGAACTGACTAGAATAAAGAAGAAATCATTGCCGAAATCACCAAACAAATAACCAAGTTTATCCCTCATCCCAAATTTTCTGACTTCCGTATTTGCAGCTGTTGTGTCTGTAGCTTTTAGAGCATTTCGACTCATTTTTTCCCCCTCCATTTCTTTAAAATCCTAATTTAGCAAATCTCCCTTAATACAAGTTTTAATATTCAGATAGTTATCAATGCACCTGTAAATCTTTTTCTACATGTCATAAGAAAAAACGCTTTGATAAGCTTAATTAGGGCGAGTAACCGTAAACGAATTTGCTTCTCCTCTTGAAATTTATTATTAACTACTTTTTGAAACCCTTTTCAAAAATACACAAAATGATTCTTTATCGCATCTCGAGATAGCTCATTAATTAGTTTAATAAACTAATTAATTTGGTTGTTAGTAGAATATCACCCTCCATTCGTTTCGTCAACGAAAATTTTGTAAGCGTTTTAAAAAACAAGACAGAGGTTCATTTTATTAAACCTTCTGTCTTGCTTCTAATTTTTATTATCTGACTGTCAATATTCCTTTGTGTTGAACAATAGAAAATGGCAGTATGTTTTTTGAATGTAAAAGAGCCAAAATGCGCAAGTAATGCATAAAAACTTGCATATTTTAGACTCTTTAATTTAATTCCTTAATGTGTTAAAGCCCTCGTTACTTTAAGTGCACTTCTTCACAATCTTGCTTTCTTTGATAAAAGCTAATATTAAGGGAGATGACAGCAACTAATCGGAAGTTAATTTGTCTCTTACTGCTGCTTGTGGTGCTTGTTCAAACCAGCCTTTCTCAATCATAATTTTTACTGCATCTTGAACAAAATCTGCATTTCTTATCATCGATTTAGCATAAAGCAGTCCTAAATCGTGCCTTCCGTTAACTGCTACTGAATTTCCAAAAGATCTTATTTTCATTGTAAACATATCCATCTTATGAAATAGCATTAACTTATCAGAAAAAGGAGAAATAGTTGATGTTGTCACTAAATCATCCAGAAAAGATGGTGCAGGAAGATCTTCATCATGTAGCTTTTTTATATAGTTTTCAGTATTTGTTTTTGTAAGGTCTTTTCCTCTTTCAAACAATTTTCGAATCTTTTCATCCTCTGCTACTTGTGCAAACGCCATAATTAGTGCCTTACTCGTCATATTATTTTCAATAACATCGTACAAATGGGCAATTTCTAATGCGTGCATTGGTCTTACATGACCAAAGAAACCATTTAAAAAATCCTGGTGAACAAATTCGACCTTTTCAGGAACTGGAATTACAGGTGGCTTGATGATGAGCCCTTTATTCATTAATATTTCTTTGATTTGGTCCATTAAATCCATTGTAGAATCCATACAATATCTAAAAAATTCTTTTACATCCTTTCTATATACAAGAGGTATAGCTATGTTATAAATACTCATGCCTGCTTTTGCAATATATTTTAGATAATGGACATAGAATTCATCTTCGAATAGACGAGGAACATCTAAATTTACATCCTCTTGTGAAAACCCTTTAGGAATAGGGAAATTTTCTTTCGTAAAAACTTCTTTAATTGTTTTCATAAACTCTTCGCTTAATTTTACTGCATTTTCTAATAAAGTTTTAATATCCTCATCCTCGACGTGCTGAAGATAATAACTTAAAATGCATTTTCCCATGCTGTTTCCCATATAGGCAGCCCAAAGTTTACCCATTTCTGCTGAGGTTAATTTTTCTGTAGTGTTTGTTTTATTTGAACTTAATTTAATTGGTTTAATCGTTCGCATGGTAACTTCCTTCATTCCTTTTTTTATTAGTATTTTCCTCCTTTTTAAATCATATTCTGAACTCGAATTTAACCTCAATAAATGAGCAGTATTAAAATTCTATTCCCCACTCTAACTTTAATATATCTTTCAGAATATTTACTTGCTCAACACCTATTTTTTCTGCAATTTTGTTCTCAAGCCGAGCTTTAAGAACCTCATTTTTTTCGTAGCATTCTTCTCCTAAAGCTGTTAACTGGATACACTTCTCTTTCTTGTTGTTTTCGACATCATGGATTTCCACTAACCCTTTTACAGAAAGATTTTTGATAAACTTATGGATTGCCTGTCGAGAAATTTCTACATTTTTTGTAACATACGAAATGGTAGGTCGTTTTTTATAAATCCTGGCCATGATATACCATTCTGAATTTGAAATATAAATCTCACTTTGATCGTTCCATGCTTTCTCTGAGATTTTTCGGACCAAACTATGACGCTCACTTAATAAATCTATAAGATCCAAATTTTGCAATTCGGAGTTTGGAATCAAACCATTCACTCCAATCTTAATCTTTGCTACTTAATATACAAAAACTGCTATTATATAAAACTGATTTACTATTTCGACATGTAGCTTAGGCTACGCCAAGCCGACATAACACTTCTTCTGGGCGATGGCTGATTTCTTCCAAAAAGGCATTCATCGCTTCTTCAATGGAAGCCTTGGTTGGATGAAACCGATTGACAATGACCGTTTTCTTTAACCAGTTCCATAAACGTTCAATCGGATTCAAATTGGGTGAATAGGGTGGTAAATAAATCAATAGAAGACGATCATGTTGAATCAAAAAATCTTTTACCAGCTGTGAACGATGAATGCGGGCATTGTCGACCACCATGACAATGAGCTTTTCCGGGTACCGTTGAACCACGTGTTCGAGAAACGACACGAAGGCTTCTTGTTTACATGAGTCCGCCGTTTGATAAAGCACCTCTCCCGTTTGGGCATTCAACGTACCGAATAACGTCACTTTGGCATGATGGCCATAAGTCGGTACTTGTTTCTGTTTGCCGATTTCTGACCATGTGGCGTGAAGACTTTGATACGCCCGGACATGGGTTTCATCTTGGTAAAGAAGTACGGTATCGTCGTGGAGAAGTTTTTTTTATCAGATTCATTTCTTGGCGAAACACTCGTTGTTTCTCTGGATCGGCTTTTGCCAAGACATAGGTTGGACGTGTATAACTCAATCCCAAACGCCAAAGCATGCGAAGAATCCCTGTTAAACTCATCTGGATATGGTACGTGTTTTTTAGGTATTCACGAATGATAGGAGTAGTCCATGATACACCACAACCTAATCCATGATCGGAAGGTGAACTCGTTAACATCATTTTTTTCAACTCGTCTTGTTGGTCTTCTGTTAGAAAACAGGCCCGTCCTGGTCCATATTTCCGATCCAGTAATGCGTCTATACCACCCTCATTGAATTTCTTCACATAAGTAGAAACCGATTGACGATGAAGATTGCATAGCTGAGCCGTCTCCTTGCCCATCCGGCCTTCCATGACGAGACGAACAGCCATGATACGTACACGCAGATGAACATCTGTTTGTTTTTTCTCCAATCTCTTTAAGTCAGTTGGAGTCAACCCATGTGTATTCGTAACTGCAAGCCGTGCCATTTTCCAATCGCTCCTTCATTTTTTGTCCTGTCAATCAGTATAGACAGGAACCGAAGGAAACAAACAACTTGGGTTGAAGAAGCTAATCAGTTTTATATAGATGTCAATTTGGTTGACTTTTAGTAGTTATCGGTCTTAACATATTGAGATGGCGTTAATGATGTAACTTTTTTAAAAACCCTGCTAAAATAATTGAGGTCATTAAAGCCTACCAAAAAGGCTATTTCTGTAATCGATATATTTCCGCTTTGCAGGTATAACTTGGCTTCTTCCACCCTCTTTTGATTAATATAATCAATTATATTCATAGTGGTTTCATTCTTAAACTTGCGTGAAAGATGTGACGGGCTCACATGTATGGCAGCCGCAATATCGTTAAGTGTTAAAGGACTTTCTAAATTTAATTCAATATAATCCACCGCCTTTTTCACAATGGAACTATAATGATTTGTAGAAAACAGTTTGACAGCATCACAATATTCATTAATCATGACCACCTCCATTTTTTTCAAATGAGGTAAATTGGGAGCTCTTTCAATTAAAACCGCAAATTTTTCCGAAATATTATGGACATGAATGGGATGGATTCCTCCTCTTTCGGCTGCTATCCTGCACAATGTGTTCAAAACCAATGATAAATTTTTAGCAGATCTAATGGGACTTTCAGGTATTCGATCGGCCATATTTAAGAGACTGTTACTTTCTGTTAAAATGCGGGCTATTTCCTGTTTATCCCCTTTTGCGATTGCATCCATTAGTTTCTTCTCATATTTATATCTAACCTCAATAATATGTTTACTTTCAGCAATATTCATTTTTAGCTGCTCTTTGTTTAAGGATGGTTTACTGGCATCAGAAGTGATTAGTTGCGAATCAATATGTTTATGTGTACACATATTAACAAGTAAATCTCCAATGCTATTCGAATCACGACTACTTATAACCGATAATGACGTATAGAATTCTTGAAGCTGTTTTCGTTCACTAACTGGCAGCTTGTTTTTAGAGATAATATCACTAATAAATTCCATACCAGGTATAGTAGATAGAAACGGGCCTACTAACACGAACCCATGAGACGCCCTATTTTTCGATATGCCCGCTGCAATATACTCAAGACCATAGGAATTTATATAGTAATAATAGCTGTTCGATGCGTTTTTTCTTAATATCTTATGAATCGTAAGGTACTCATCGTCAAAGTTTTGCAGTACTGCCGGGATGCTATGATTAATGAGTTGTAAAACAGCATCCCCTTCCTCACCAATTAACCTAACATCCATTTTCGTAATCGTGTTGATTAGATTACATATTTTATAGAAATCATGAAAAACACGCTCTGATTTTTCCACTATGTTATCACCTTTTCGTTTATTCATATCTCTAAGTATAATTAAAAATCCAAAAAAGTCATATATGTGCTAATTCAAGCAAAATAATACGATAATTAAAATGGACGATATCATATACTGAATTCAGGCGTTCAAGTCATGAAAAAATAAGTATAAAGATTTCTTAAAGCGGTTCGTGATTAACCGAATTTTGAAAACGCTTAACCGACAAACATTCCGGCAACAAAAACATAAAACCAGGAGGAAATGCGATGAGAAAAATGATTAATATAAATCATGGATGGAAATTTATCAAGCAAGATGAAGAAAAAGCAATGGATAAAACTTATAACGATGAGAATTGGGAAGACGTTCATGTCCCCCACACATGGAACGCAATTGACGGGGCAAATGGATTTGATTTTTATAAAGGTGCTTGCTGGTATAGAAAAGAGTTTGTTCTGGAGAGTTTGGCACAAGGAAACAAAGTATTTATTGAGTTCAACGGATCGAACAGCATTACGGATGTATATGTGAATGGCCAGCATATGGGGCAGCATAAAGGCGGCTATTCTACTTTTCGATTTGATATTACAAATGCAGTTGAGTTTGGCGTTAAAAACACGTTAGCAGTAAAAGTGGACAATACCGTTGTGGATGATGTATATCCTCAAATGGCTGATTTTACATTCTACGGCGGTATTTATCGTGATGTCAATCTTGTCATTGCTAATCATGTTCACTTTGATTTAATGGACTATGGTTCCCAAGGAGTCTATATCGTTCAAGAAGATGTTTCAAATGAAACAGCTAAGTTAACCATTAAGTCAAGGTTAGTGAATGATAACGCTGAGGAGAAGAAAGTAAGACTTTGGGCAGATCTATTAGATGCGGAAGGAAACCATGCAGCGTATGCGGCAAAAGAGGTGGTGCTGGCTGCAGGGGAAACGAAAGAGATGGAGATGCCGGTGGTTATCGAAAACCCAATATTATGGAATGGCAGAAAAAATGCTTATATGTATGAAGCGAAAATGTCCATGGTAAGCTTTAACGACACAGTCGATGAACTTTCCATTCCATTTGGCGTTAGGTACTTTACAGTTGATCCTGAAAAAGGGTTCTTCTTAAACGATGAACATCTTGCCTTACATGGCGTTTCAAGACATCAAGATCGAAAAGATATGGGCTGGGCCATCACGAAAAAAGAACATAAAGAGGATATGGAATTAATTAAAGAGGTAGGAGCAACTTCCATCAGATTAGCACACTATCAACATGATCAATATTTCTATGATTTATGCGATAAAGAAGGTATGGTTGTCTGGGCTGAAATACCATTTATATCGGTCATGTCAAAAACAGAGTTGGAAGGTATAAACGCAAAGCAACAGATGATTGAACTCATCCGACAAAACTATAACCATCCATCGATTATGTTCTGGGGTATTCAGAATGAAATTCAAATCGGCGGCGATACACCAGCGCTTAGAAAACTTGTGAAAGAATTAAATGGACTAACGAAAAAAGAAGACCCTACTAGACTAACAACAATGGCAAATGTTATGTTCGTGCCAGATGATGACGAATACAATTACACGACTGATATCATTGGATACAATAAATACTATGGCTGGTATCAAGGGAAAGCCGAAGATTTTGCAGGATGGCTTGACGGATTCCATAAAACAAATCCTAACGTAAGCTTATGTATTTCAGAATACGGCGCAGAAGGAATTATTCAATACCATACGAATAATCCAAAAGTGAAAGATTACACGGAAGAATACCATGCATTGTATCATGAAAAAGTCTGGAATATCTTCTCAAAACGCCCTTTCCTTTGGGCAACATATGTATGGAATATGTTTGATTTTGGTGCAAATATCCGCGATGAAGGCGGCGTAAAAGGAAGAAATAATAAAGGACTGATCACTTACGATCGAAAAATAAAAAAAGACGCTTTCTATATGTACAAAGCAAATTGGTCTGATGAAAAATTTGTGCATATTACAAGCAAACGTTTCGTCGATCGTGCGGATCGTACAATCTCCGTGAAAGTGTATTCGAACTGTAAAGAGCTGACACTTTATGTGAATGGAAAAGAGTTAGAAACAAAGACTGGTCATAGAACCTTTACGTTTGAAAATGTGGAATTACAGGATGGCATCAATGAGATTAAAGTAATATCGAACCAAGATGGTGTTGAACTCAAAGATACTGCCAGATTTAATAAGGTGGCTGAACCTAATCCAAGCTATGAAGCTCCTGAAGAAGATAAAGGCGGAGTCGTTGCGAACTGGTTCCAAATGCCTGACCTCGGTGATGTTGAAATAGAAGAAATCCATTTTACCGATGATGTTTATTCAACACGCTGCACATTTGGACAACTAATGGAAAATGAAGAAGCGAAAGCAGTACTTGAAAAATATTTAGGGAACTTTGCCGACCATCCTATGTTCGGTATGGCACAAGGCATGACCATTGATATGGTCGCTTCAATGGCAGAAGACCTATTTGATGAAAAAATAATGTATTCACTAAATAAAGAGTTAACAAACATTAAAAAATCATCAAGCTGATTCAAAAGGTATGCTGACCCATTCTCTATCAAAAAAAGACTTGGATTGAACATTATCCAAGTCTTTTTGATTATATCTCTTCTTCATTAACAAAATATGATTAGCCGATTTTCTCTTCTTTTATATCAACAGCCTGTCCATCTCCACTTTTAAATTTAAAAATGGAAATCGTAGTTAACACCGCTACAACAACAAGACAAGCAATGATACTCACTCGATTTTGTTCGTTCAACACGAAAATGATAGAAATAATGCCTAACGCAACAGCTGTTAATCCCGTTATATACGGGAAGCCCCATACTTTAAAGCTCGGCTCTTTCGGATAGGATTTGCGAAGTTTGATCTGCGCTAAACAGATACTGATCCATACCAATGATACAACAAAGCCAGGAAACGCCATCAATAATGTGAATACTTTATTCTGGTCAATCAGGGCAAACATAGATCCCCCGAATAATATTACGGCACTAAACATTAAACTGTAAATTGGTACACCGCTTTTTGATACGTAAGAGAAAGACTTTGGAGCTTCCCCTCCTGTAGCCAAAGAATGCAGCATGCGCGTACAACCGTATATACCAGAGTTGGCTGCAGATAAGACGGCTGTAATTAAAATGAAGTTCATGATGTGTGCTGCTCCTTGCAGGCCGGCCATTGATAACACTTGCACGAACGGACTTGACTGGTCGCTTAGTTCATTCCAAGGAATCAAACCGCAAATAATAAGGATTGGCAGCGTATAAAATAGGATAATTCTCCCGATAAAGCTTTTAATAACCTTTGGTAATATACGTTCTGCATCTTTTGCTTCTGTTACAGTCACTCCTATTAATTCAGAACCTCCGTACGAAAACATAACAATCAACAATGCAGAGAAAATGGACATCCAGCCATTCGGGAAAAATCCTCCATGAGCTGTAAAATTTTGCAGGTAGTTGCCTTGACCGCTAGGGATAATTCCAAAAAGAATAGCTGCTCCCAAGACGATAAATACCATGATCATCGCGATTTTAATACCGGCAAACCAAAATTCAAATTCCCCGTAGTTTTTAACATTCATCATGTTAATTCCGATAACTAAAGCGGCACAGCTTAAACTCAATACCCAAAGCGGAATATTTGGAAGCCAGTATTGCAAGAAGAATCCTGCCACGACTACTTCGATAATACACACAGCAAGCCACATGAAGCAATACATCCAACCCACAACAAAGGAAACGCGGCTGCCAAATGCTTTTTGGACAAAGCCTTTCATGTTTGTGTTCGGATAGACAATCGCCATTTCTGCGATGGCCCCCATGACGACAAGAAGCAATAACCCTGCGAATATATAAGTGAAAATAACTCCCGGTCCCGCTAACGATACAGTTTCAGCACTTCCCTTAAAAATACCGGTACCGATCGCACCGCCCATTGCCATCAAACTGATATGCCGAGGCAACAGGTTCTTTTGAAGTGATGCATTATTTGATCCCATTACTGATTCCTCCCTACCCTATTCATTGAAACAATTTCATCATGCATGGATTTAAACGTTTGTATCTGCCGAATTCTTGTTGCCCCATTTTCAGCCGCTAAGCAGCTGTTTGTTTTTGCTTTCACTCACGCTTGATACAATCTGTTGCCAACTCTGCACTATTATACACGAGAATGACGAGATATACATGAATACTTATCTGCTTTCTCGTACCATAACGAACATTGTTCAACAGGAGAAACTCATCTATTTAAGTAAGCGTTTTCAATTCCTCCCTCTTGTTTATTCTTATAAAGTAAAACTTCCATCTACGGGAATTTTCGATGCACAGGACGCGCAACAATGATGTCACGTTCTTCGTCTTCATTCCTTCGCCCGACTGATGGTAAGTTGAACTCATGAGCTTTTACATCAACCATCTAACGATGATTAACAAATTAATCTGAAGGGGCACATTATGTAAAAAGAAATCTAATTTACAAAATTACCCAAATTACTAAAATTTTCTGATTTTTTAGTGTGGAAAATTATATTCCCCTGTCTATAGCCCTTCTTTTCTCATATCCGGAATAAACTGAGAAAATTTTTGCATAAGCAGTGGACAAGAGTATCTTAAGAATCTTGTTCACTGCTTATGCTGGATGGATAGATGGTTATGCTAATTCAATCGGCCATAATTTCGGGTTTTCAATCAACTGCTTAAAGCGGTTCGTAAAGGCCACAGCTGTTGCACCGTCTGCCACCCTGTGGTCAAACGCCATGGACAGGTTCATGATGGATCGAACGACGATTTCGTCATTGTCTGTCACAACCGCCATTTTCTTCGTTTTATGGAAGGCGATTAAACCTGTTTCCGGATGATTGATAATTGGTGTAGCCCCAATGCTTCCTAACGGCCCGACATTACTGATCGTAAATGTACCGCCTTTCATATCAGCCGGAGCCAATTTGCCCTCTTGCGCTTTCTTCGTCAACTCTTTTAATTTGTCATGGATTTGGCGAACAGAAAGTCGATCGGCATGATGAATGACCGGAACGATCAAACCGTCTTCTGTATCTGTCGCAATCCCAATGTTGTATTCTTTTTCAAGACGGATGACTTCGTTTTCTTCATCCAGCTTTGCGTTGAATACAGGGAATTGCTTTAATGCAACCGTAATGGCTTTAATAAAGAATGCAACAGCGGAAACATTAATATCTATTTCTTTTAAGTCTTTTCGATAGTTCAGCAATTCCGTCATATCGATTTCTTCAAAATGAGTCACATGAGGAATCGTGTAAAGAGATTGCGTCATCTTTTTCGCGATTTGCTTGCGGCGCCCTCTGAACGGAATAATTTCTGCATCCGCTGCCGGTGCTGCGATTTCTTTTGCTTCTTGCTTTTGAACACCCTGTTTGATTGCTTCTTTTTGTACAGGCGTCTCAACCGCAACGGCTTGCGTTTCTTCGGATTGCTGCATGCCGTCACGCTGTTTCACGAATTTATAGATGTCTTCTACCGTAATACGGCCCAATGTTCCCGTTCCGGTGATGTCATTAATATCAACGCCAAACTCGCGGGCAATTTTTCGTGTATAAGGTGCAGCGATGATGACTTTCTTTTCCGTACTTGCTTTAGGCGCTGTGGCTGTTGCCGTTTGAGCCGGTGCAGGCGCTGCTTCTGTTTTCACTGGAGCAGGCACTTCTGCTTTTGGTGCCGCAGGTGTTTCAGCCGCTGCACTTCCTCCCGCTTCCAATACGATAAGAGTGGTTCCGACAGAAACCGTCGTTCCCCGGTCGATGACAATATCTTTTACTTTTCCTGCCGCTGGAGACGGTAGCTCCGCAACCATTTTATCTGTTTGTACTTCTACAAGAGGCTGGTCTACCTTGACCGTATCCCCAACTTTAACGAAATAGTGTATAATTTCTCCCTCGGTCATTCCTTCTCCGATATCATGAAGTTTTACTTCAACCATGTCTTCCCCTCCTAGAAATGTACAACTTTTTCGATTGCTTTAAAAACTCGCTGCGGTGTCGGCAAATAGTGTTCCTCCAGCGCGAAAAGCGGAACCGGAACATCAAAGCCTGTCGCACGCTCAATTGGCGATTTCAAATACAAAAACGATGTATCATTAATGATGGAAATCACGTCATTCCCTACTCCACCTGTTTCATGTGCTTCGTGAACAATAACCGCACGCCCTGTTTTTTGAACAGATTCAGCAATGATGTCCTTATCAATCGGGTAAAGGGTGCGCAAATCGATGACATCGCATGTAATACCTTGTTTTTCTGCCTGTTCGGCCGCTTTCATAGCCACCGGTACCATCGCTCCCCATGTAATAACCGTAACATCGTTTCCATCTTTAAGCTTTTTCCCTTTGCCGATTTCAACCGTATATTTCCCTTCCGGCACTTCTTCGCGGTGGGCACGGTAAATTCTCATCGATTCCATGAATAAAACTGGATCTGGATCTTCAATCGCCGCAATCAGGAGGCCTTTTGCGTCATATGGAGAAGACGGACAGACTACTTTAATCCCTGGCATATGAGTAAATAACGCTTCTACACTGTCTGAGTGAACTTCTGGTGCGCGGATACCTGCCCCGTATGGAGCGCGGATGACCATCGGAACCGTAAAGTGTCCCATCGTCCGCATACGGATACGCGATACATGTGTCATGATTTGCTCATAAGCGGGATAAATGAATCCAAGGAACTGCATTTCCGTTACCGGTTTAAATCCATTGACTGCCATTCCGATTGAAGTACCGATAATTCCCGCTTCACTCAGCGGTGTGTCAATAACGCGGTCTTCACCGAACTGCTCCTGCAAACCATCTGTCGCACGGAATACGCCGCCGTTTTTTCCAACATCCTCTCCTAGTACGAGAACGTTTTCATTTTCCTGCAGCATTGTTCGCAATCCATCTGTAACCGCCTGTACAAGGGTTAATTGATTCGTTTTCGTTTCAGCGCCTGTTTTTGCTTTCTCTGCACTCATGACCATCACCCCTCACCTCCGATTAATTGAAGATACTCTTCTTTTTGTTTTGCAATCGTCCAAGTCGGTGTTTCAAAAACATGATCAAATAAGTCATTTACATTCGGTTTCGGGAAGCTTTCCATGCCCTTGACAGCCTCTTCCACTTCATTCATCGTTTCTTCTTTGATTTTCTCCACCCATTCTTCGTCCCAGAAGCCGTTTAGCTTCATGTAACGTTCAACGCGAAGAAGAGGATCCCGAATTTCACGGATTTTGTCACTGTCTGATTGGTCACGATATTTAGTTGGGTCATCTGCCGTCGTATGGGCACCATATCTCCATGTAATGGCTTCGATTAAAGTTGGGCCTTCTCCATTACGACCGCGGTCAAGGGCTTCTTTCGTCTGGAAGTACACTGCAAAAATATCGTTTCCATCGACACGGATACCCGGCATGTCATAAGCAACCGATTTTTGGGCAATTGTTTTAGAATTCATTTGCTTTTCAATTGGAACTGAAATCGCAAAGCCATTGTTTTGGTTAAAGAAAACAGCCGGCGCCTGGAATACGCTCGCAAAGTTCAAACCTTCGTGGAAATCCCCTTCTGAAGTGGCCCCGTCACCGAAATAAGCAATGGCGGCATTTTTCGTTCCCTTTCTTTTTTCCGCCATGGCAGCCCCTGCCGCATGCGGGATTTGAGTAGCGATTGGAACGGCAGGCGGGAAAATTTTCTTGCCGTTCTGCGGCACACACCCCTCAACACGGCCGTTCCAATATAAGTATGTGCGAACCATGTCGGCTCCAAATGTCAATGTCGCGCCGTGATCACGATATGTAGGAAATACCCAGTCATCTTTTTCGAGCGCTAATGCACTTCCCACTTGGGAGGCTTCCTGGCCTTCAAACGGTGCGTAAGTCCCAAGTCTTCCTTGACGCTGCAAGCTGATTGCCTTGCGGTCAAATGTACGAATGCGAATCATATTGTAATAAAATGTTTTGACAAGCTCTTCCGTGATTTGTTCTTTATATTTCTCATTAATTAATTGTCCGTTTTCATCAACGATTTGAAAGATTGAAAAATCAGTTGTCATCTTCATCACCTCATTCAATGATCCCGCTCCCCTGGGCGGTTCGTTCATCCAGCCGTCAGCGGGGAATTAGATTTCCCGCTGATGCTGTTTTTTTGTTGTTCAGTGCCAGCGAACGTCGAGCTGAACAGTCGCCGGAGCTTGAAGCACATGGATGTGCAAATAAAGCCGTGGCGATTAACGTTGCGTTCTTAGGCTTCGTTCCTTTATTGTCCAGCTGCACGAGCCAGCTCCTCGAGTCGCTTCTGCTTTCATTTCGAAGACAAAAAGCGTCTTCGCTATGAAAGCTGCCAGCGCTTGTCGGAGCTAAACGGGCTCGTTCCGCTTTTCTTCTGTCCAGCTGCGGCTCCTAGCTCAGCACGGAAAAAGATGCTTGCCCTCATAAGGCAAAAAGCGCCTTATGGGTCAATCCCTATTTTCTTAGGCTCACAGTATGTGAGTCATGCCGACGTTGCCACAGGACGTGGCGATCTTAGTCGGCCTTCCTCAACCAAGTCGCCTCCGCTTTTCTTTATTTCCGAATGTCCCATTTTGGACGTTTTGTGTGTGAGAAAAAGCTGTTCTGTTTTTTGCGGTCTTCCATGCGTTTTTCGCACAGGCGATTGGCCGCTTGAATCGTTGTGATGTCATCCAAGTCCGATTGTTCATACACTTCCAATAATGATGTATAAATGGACTTTGTTTTCGTTAATACGCGTTCTTTGTTGTAGCCGTATAACTCATCGGCTACTTGAATGAGGCCGCCGCCGTTCACGATATAATCCGGAGCATATAAAATACCTTTATTTTTCAGTATTTCTCCGTGTTTTTCCGTTAAAAGCTGATTGTTAGCCGATCCAGCTATCGCTTTCACCTTTAACATATCCAGCGTGTCATCATTGATGATTCCGCCGAACGCACATGGAACGAACACATCCGCATCTGCTGAGTAGATGTCGTTTCCGTTCACAACACGGACGTTGCCGCCCAATTGTTTCGCGCGCTCCTGAATCGCTTCAATCGCTTTTTCATTAATATCCGTTACGTAAAGGTCTCCTCCGGATTCAAGAAGCTGTTCTGCAACTTTAAATCCTACCTTTCCAAGACCTTGAATGGCATATGCTTTTCCAGATAAATCATCCGTGCCAAACGCCACTTTATTCGTTGCTTTTATCCCGTATATGACGCCAAGGGCTGTCGGGACAGAGGAATCTCCTCCTCCGCCGTACGCTTCGGGAATTCCTACGATACAGTTCGTTTCCTTTGATGCATGGATAAAGTCATCTGTTGATGTTCCCATGTCTGTTCCTGTATAAAAGCGGCCGTTTAACGAATCGACGAACTGACCGAATGCTCTAAACATGGCAGGAGTTTTATCCTTCGTCGGATCACCAATGATAACCGACTTCCCCCCTCCAAAGTCTACATCAGCAGCCGCACATTTATATGTCATGCCCTTTGATAAACGAAGCACATCTTCCAATGCTTCATCCATTGTCCGGTACGGGTGCATACGACAGCCGCCCAAGGCCGGACCAAGCGTTGTATTATGAATGGCAATGATTGCCTTTAACCCCGTTGCCGGATCATTACAAAAGACAATTTGCTCATGTTCATGCATTTTTTCCAAAACTGTTTCCTGCATTTGCACTGGTTGTTTCATCACATTCATCAATATACCCCCATTATGACTATGACCATATTAGTAAACGCTTACAAATGAGATGTTGAATTCATCTTCAAGTGATAGACTGACCTATCTTTCTTTGAATCTCTTTTTTCGGTAAAATAACTTGTTTGACTTCCCCTATCCCTATAACCATCTCTTCGTTACGCGCCTCTACTTTTGTTACAATGATATTGTTTTGAATGTTTGTTACCGTTGCCACAACCGTTACAGTAGAACCTTCAGTTGTCGGGGCAATGTGCTTGACAGAAACCGCTGCACCCATTCCTTCTTCATCATCTTCCAAATACGGTAAAATGATTTTTCGTGCGGCCCATTCCATGTGGTAAACCATTGATACGGTTGAATAAGCCGGATGGACAACTTCCCCGTCAAACTGGGCAAACATTTCAGGAGTGACCTGCGCTGTTACAAAGGCAGAATCTCCGACTTGCATCCCTGTTTTCATTTTCTTCCCCCTTCAGAAAATAAAATGGAAGTTACAAAACTATAACACTCAAATTATATAACGATATTACAACGTTATGTTAATATATAGTCATATAATTGTCAATGAAATCGCTAAATTTTCCCATTATTCTTTTATTCCATAACTTTATTGCGCCTAATAGGTTCATGATCTTGGTATATCAGCCCTAAACGGGTGCACACGAAAAAATCTCAACTCAAAAAATTGACTGAGTGTCATATTTAATTAACAAAACACAAGGAATTTCTGCATGAATGGCGCAATTCCAATGAATTTCGAGTAATCCCAGTTCAATAATCAGATTTAGAAAGCGCTTTCAAATTTTCAGAAAATTCCACTTTTTAAAACACATATGTATATAACGTTTTACAAACGTAATTTTATCAATGCGTCATGTAGTTAGTCAATACAATTATCAGAAATATAATTATTTTGAGAATAGATTGGCAGCGCATAAACGAAAAGAGAACATTCAATCTCCCAAAAGAGCTATTTCAAAAGATTGAATAAAAAAACTCCTAATCACCCTCTTTCGAAGAAGGTCAAAAAAAAAGAATATCGGAAATTCGATATCCTTTTCTTGATCTTAATTTTGAATCATGAGCGGGTGTGTCAGCACATCATACTCTTCATCTTTTTTTCCCAACTCATTTCCCTCTTGGAATACAGATTCAAAAAAGCGGCTTGCAGGTTCTGCGAGCGCTTTATAAAAGTTCTCAAACAATGCAGCGGCTTGAGAACCAAGCCAGTTATCAGGAAGAAGTTCTTCCGAAAGCCCCGGATCTATGAACAAAAATTTCCGATATTCATGCACCAGCTTTGTTCTTTCGACGAAGCATTCTGCATCTGCCATCATTCCGCTCTTGATTTTGCTTTTTGCCGTCATAAATTTCTCGGTGTATGTGGTAATAAATTCTTCATATTTGCTATTGATCTCGTTAATGTTCCAGCACTCTTCCACCAACTTCGCATTTTGATGGGGACCGTCGTATGAAGCTACAAAAAAATGAACATATGGTTTAATATTATATTTTTCTATGATTGCATACACTTGTTTTTCTAGAATATTGGGAGACACCCAGCAGCTGTTCGCCATGGAGCCAAACCCGCTCCAAACGAGCTCCTGGCGCATTTCATCCCGAAGAGAGCGTTTCTCTTCCGGTATGTTATACATAAGAATTCGCCATTTTCCGTCCCATTTTTGCGGCTGAAGTTTAAAGATTCGTTCTGCCGCCTCTTCCATCCGATTAATTCCTTGCTCGGTCAAGTAATAATAGCTCTTGTTTTTTTCTTTGCGGGCCGTTACCCATCCTTGCTTGTTCATTCTTGAGATTGCGGCACGTACCGATTGTTCGTTATGGCCGAACTCTTTTAACAGTCTAATCAAGCTCCCAATCCAAATTTCATTTCCATAATGCCGAATATAGTCACCATAAAGGGTAAAAATCATCGATCTCGTGTTTAAACTGTTTTCCATTTCTCCCATCCTCTTCTTATGCTTCACCGTTCTTTATGTCGTATCATTCAACCATCTTGTTATCTTTCATCCGAGAAGGTGATGGATACTGCGGTTATTAGTCTGAATATTTTAACATGGGAAGGTAACATTTTCAATCACAGCTTATGAAAGGAAGGACTGCCCCCAAAATATATAGTTAATAATAATATAATTATGTTAATTAATATTCTATAAATTTGACTGCCCGTTACTGCAGGATAAACACTCACCTTGAAGGACAAGAGGCTCCTCTTTGGCGAGCGTTAAGATGGTCATATAACAAGCTATTCAGTCAGGATTACAGCCTTTTTCATCAGTTTTTCACTCCATAGCGCAGCTCGGTTAACGGCATTGACCGCAGTACAATCTCGTCGGTCTTAACATCATACAATCCAAAAGGAACCAAACGCAGACCTGGCAGAAAATCACACGTTAAGAATAGTAAGGTATACAGAATATCATGGAATGGAAAACCTCGTTCCTGCACCGCTGATAGCAACTGATCATGATACTGGACCGCTATATCAAAAGAAGAATCAGTTGTCATCATTCCTGTAAATGGTAACGGGATTTCCAGTATCACTTCATTACCATCTACAATTACAACGCCACCGCCCATTTCATGAACTCTTGCTGCAGCCTTTGCCATTGCTTCAGGACTTTTTCCGACTGCAAGCAGTTCAGTCGTTGTATTATAGGTAGAGGCCATTCCATCTAAATTGACAGCAAACCTCTCCAATATTCCTTTTGCTGCCCATTCGCCATTTCTGTCAATCAATGCAGCATATACAAGACCCTCATGACCGGAAAGATCGGCATAACCATTTACTGAAGGGAGTTCCATGTCTTTTCTTTGCGTAATAACATTACTGCGAAAATGAACAACCGGAACCAGCTCATTTGAAGATGTATGCGGATAGCGATAGAGATCCGGATTTTCCAGAACGGACTTAGTAAAAGCAAATGGTTCCCTGACAACATATTTGCTCCACTCAATACTTGGCAGTGCAACCTTCAGCTGACCATGTTCAGCCGCCACTTCTCCGCCGGCAATAACCAAATCGGGGCGAAAATCAACAAGATTAGGCAATAATAAAATATCAGCACGTCTGCCAGGGGCAATTCCGCCAATGTAGTCGTCCAGGCGCAGGTATGTCGCAGCATTGATCGTTACCATCTGTATCGCCTTCATGACTGGTACTCCAAGCTCTACAGCCTTTCTTACAAGCCCATCCACAAATCCTTCCTTTTCAATAAAGCCAGGGTGCGGACCGTCTGTCGTCATAATAACCCGGCTTGTATTGACGTTTCCTTCTGTAATCAGTTTAATAATTTCCGGCAAATCAGGACGCAGCGAGCTGTTGCGAAGCGTTGTCCACATGCCCAGTCTAAGACGGTCGAATGCTTCTTTTGCCGTGATTGCTTCGTGGCAGGCGCTCACCCCAGATGCTACTACAGAATTCAATTTATCGTAGGAGCATCCGGCTGTATGTCCATCTGACACTTTTCCCAGCGTTTTTACAACATCCATTGTATCAAGTAAAAAAGGATCCGCATTATATAATAATGGCCAACGGGTCACTTCAGCGGTTCCCAATACTTCATCAAGTTCAAGGAGACTCTGTACATCCTTTTGATTGAACCATTCCCTTTCCCCCGGGTAATCAGCCTGCGAAACAAGACGAGCCAACCAAAAAAAGTTACCGGGCAGTTGTTTCAAATCCTTAAGCATTTCTTTAAACCCCTCGGCCCCCATGTGCAAATAAAAAAATAAGTTATCATTTACGGTCGTTGTCGTGCCAAGAGATAGTACTTTCTCCGTTACGCTTACCGGATTATACATTACCCATGGATGGGCATGGGCCTCAATAAATCCTGGTGAAACATACATTCCCTCTGCATCAATGACCTTTGTATTCTCCCCAATCGGTGCCTCACTTTCACCGACATATGCAATACAATCTTTATACACCGCCACATTATGTTGCAAAAATTCCCCAGAATACACATTAATCACTGTTCCGCCTTTAATAAATAAATCAGCAGATCGGCGCCCCTGGGCCACTTCAATCAATTCCATTCTTGTAGCCTTTGATTCCATTTTCCACCTCTCCATTCTTATCATAGATTTGCAAACCAATATTTATCATCAATTATAAACGACCGTCACATATACATAATATATAAAAATATTATAAAATTTCAAATTTTTATGCACTAAAAGCAATATGGCAAGTCGATCGTTAGCACAAAGCGAATTAGGTCTTATCTACATCTATTTTTGAAAGCCCGTGCACTAATGTAAAAAGCCAATCCCCTACACACATAAACAGAGATTAGCTTTCATTATTATGATTAATGAATTTCTCTAATACCAGATAAACGAATAGATAAGATTTTTTGCTGCCCGTTCCAGCAAAAGAACATTTACTAGAAACGTAGAGCTATTCATTTATTCTAGTTAAACTTTGAGAATGTGAAGCTGTTCTAAAAAGTTTATACACGAGCACTTAAAATACCTATACTTTTCAAAAAGAGAATGACTCAAAAGGTATGAAAAGCATACCTTTCGAGTCATTCTCCTGAAAGGACCCGTCATAAAAATCCAGTAAAATCAGGGATTCAGCGACGAGTCCTTTCAGTAAAAAATCATTGTTTCAGCACGTTTAAAACTTATGGGACAGCTACTTTTCAAAGGTTCTTTATATATCCGTACAAGGCTCTTGATAGAGTAAAGTCCATTAAAAACCCTTCTCATCTTGCTCTAATACTGCTCATTTTGCGTGATTGAAGAAGTCTCAGCTGCCGCCTTCTCCCTATAAACACCCTTTAAGCATTTAGCCACGGATTAATTTGGCTATATTCACCTGGGCCCTCTTTTTGAAGAATGTTCTTTATATCTTCGGGAATTGGAACTGCAAAGATTTTCCCGTTCTCCTCTTTGACCCAACCGCGAAGCTCAAAGCCATAACCCATTCTTGTATCTCCTCGATATACCTCGTGATTAAGCTTAATGGTTTTATTATTGATTTCTGCGACAACTGTTTTAATGGTAATAATATCATCATAATATAATGGATTTTCAAACGTACAACGCACATCAAGAAGAGGAAGAATAATGTTTCGTTCCACAGTAAGCCTGGAAGGCGCCAACCCTATGCTTCTGAAAAATTGATGTCCGGCGATATCAAACCATTTAAAATAGTTTGGATAATAGACGATTCCAGCCGCATCTGTATCTCCAAAATTAACCCGAATCTGGAATTCATTCGTTCTCATCTTCTCTCCCCCTTTTTCTGTCCTGTCTAAAACCATTTAGACCAATAGTCCGTAGAACAGCTGCTTCGCTATATTTATCTTTTTTATCTCAATTCATTAAGTCAATTATTCGCATTTCCGTCATAACTGAAGCGCACCGCTTTGCAGAAGTTTCCTAAGTTTAAAGCGCTGAATTTTGCCGGTCGCCGTTTTAGGAAGTTCATCAATAAATTGAATAACACGTGGATATTTGTAACGCGCTAAATGCTGTTTGACAAATTCTTTCAATTCATTTTCCATTTCCATCGATGGCTTCATATCCTCTTTTAAAACAATATAGGCTTTGGGAACAACCAGATTGTTTTCGGTTGTTTCGCCGACAACGGCTGTCTCCAGCACAGCATCGTGCTGTAGTAAACAATTTTCGATTTCAATAGGCGAAACCCAAATCCCCCCCACCTTTAACATATCGTCAGAACGCCCGCAATACCAAAAATATCCGTCTTCATCCATATAATATTTATCTCCTGTATGAAGCCATCCCCCGACGAACTTTTGCTTGTTTTGCTCATGCAGGTTCCAATATCCATGTGCAATACTGTCTCCGCGAATGACTAAATCACCGATTTCATTCGGCGGCAGCGGAACTCCTTGCTCGTTGACAATTTTCGCCTCAAATCCCGGGACGACCTTCCCAGAGCTTCCTTCCTTGACATCTCCTATTCGATTTGAAAGAAAAATATGGAGAGCTTCCGTCGATCCAATGCCGTCCAGTATATCCAAACCGTATAATTCCTTCCATTTCTTCGCGAATGCCGGCGGAAGAGCCTCTCCAGCCGACACACAAACCCGAAGGGAGGAGAGATCAAAACGTTTTCCTGTTCTCTCAGTAAAGTCAATCATCGCTCCATAAAGTGTGGGAACTCCAAAGAATATGGTAGGCCTGTATTCCTCTATTGCCGAAAACATCGTTTCGGGCAATGGGCGTTCTTTTACTAAAACTATTGAGCCGCCTGTACCAAGCGAAAAATACATTCCCCCTCCTAATCCGTAAGCAAAGTAAAGTTTAGAAGCGGAAAGACATCGATCATCTTCAGTCATTTGCAAAATATTTTTGGCATAAGTATTTAAAGCAAATTCCATATCATGCTGCAGATGGATAACCCCTTTTGGATTTCCTGTACTGCCTGAACTAAACAGCCAAAAGGCCGAATCATCATAGTTGGTACAAGGTGGATCGAGTTCAATGCTTGCTTGATTCATCATTTGATGAAAATTAAAGGCTCGATCAAATTCATTGACAGCGTTTTCACAAATCACAATAATATGTTCAAGGAAAATGAAGCGTTCTCTTAAGTGACACATATTCGCCCAAAGGTCTTGATGAACAATCAAAACTCTAGCACGGCTATTGTTTAAGTAATATTCATAGTCAGACGCCGGCATGGACGTATTGACAGGAATAGGAACGGCTCCCATCCTAATCGCTCCAAAAAATGAATAAACAAATTCCGGTGTATCATAGCAATTAATTAAAATACGATCTTCCATCCTTAAACCGATTTCTTTTAGCATATTGCCTACTTGATTTACTCTGTCTTTCAATTTCTTATAAGTGATTTGTTCATCCTGAAAATAGATTGCAACTTTATCTCCCAAACCACGAATCATATTTTCATCGATAAATTGATACGAAGTATTATAAGGCATGCCTATACCGCGTAAATCCACCCATCATCACCCTTATTTATTTTTTAATTTCGACAAAGACATACATAAATTTTCAGACTATTAAGATTATATATGTGATTTCAAAAACAAGCCACCCCCGAATGAAAATATCTTTCTCTTTTCCATTCCTTTTGGGCGGCTTCGGACAAAGCAAAGACTTCTACTAAAACTTACAATTAACAAAACTCAGTACAAGACAGTGTAAAGGCTTTCGTTATTATTATCGTTTTCTACTTGAATTTATATTTCGTTCCACTTTGTCATGTCCAGCATCAGTGACTAATCTATTAAGTCGCCTCCGCTTTCTTATAGATTAAAGGCCTTTCCAGTTAGCAGGGCGTTTTTCTAAGAAAGAGCTTAATCCTTCTTTTGCATCTTCGGAACGGAATAATAAGTTTTGCAATTCGCCTTCATAACGAATCGCTGCATTTAATGGCATTTCTTTTCCGTTCATGATGGACAACTTAATATTTGATGTGGCGTAAGTTGCGCTATTTGCAATCTTTCTGGCATATTCTAACGTTTTTGCTCTTGTTTCTGCTTGCGGCAACACTTTGTTTACAAGACCAATTTTTAAGGCTTCCTGTGGAGACATTGTGTCCCCTGTGATGTTCATGTCCAATGCGCGAGAGAATCCTACAAGACGCGCCAAACGCTGCGTTCCGCCTGTCCCGGCTAACACACCAAGGGATACTTCAGGAAGCCCGATTTTTCCTGCCTCGTCTCCCATGAAGCGAAGATCACACCCAAGGGCCATTTCCAATCCGCCGCCCACTGTATGCCCTTCCAAGCAAGCGATGTAAATTTGCGGTGAACGGGCGATCTTGTCCAATGTTTCATTACATAGTAAACAGAATTGTGTTTTAAAGCGCGGCTCTGCTGACTTTAAGAAGTTAATATCCGCACCCGCTGAGAAGAATTTTGGCATATCACTCACTAACACGACTACTTTAATTTCTGGATCGAAACGAATTTCATCAATTGCTGCATTTAAATCTTGATAGAATTCAAGGCTGTAAGAGTTGGTTTTATTAACGTGAAGATGGATTTCAGCAATCCCATTATCCTTTACAATACTTAAATTTTCTTTTTTAGTTGTCATTGCAGTTGTCATTAAAAATTCCTCCTCTATTATCTTGATAATGAATGTAATAACTGTATTAATAGTGTTAATTCGTTGCAATTGACTATATGAATATTTATAATAGAATCTCAATAATATTTTTCTTTATTTTGACAATCCATGGAGGTAGAATGGAAAGGGCTGTTTCCATCTACCGCTTCATGGATTCTTTTTTCACTTTCTATTTTTTTATTGATTAATTACAAACCTTTCCAATCCGCAGGGCGTTTTTCTAAGAAAGAGCTCAACCCTTCTTTCGCATCTTCCGAACGGAATAATAAATTTTGCAACTCGCCTTCGTAGCGGATCGCTACATTTAATGGCATTTCTTTTCCATTCATGATGGACAACTTGATGTTTGATGTGGCGTAAGTTGCGCTATTTGCAATCTTTCTGGCATATTCTAACGTTTTCGCTCTTGTTTCTGCTTGCGGGTACACTTTGTTTACAAGACCGATTTCTAATGCTTCCTGCGGTAATAGTGTGTCCCCTGTGATGTTCATGTCCAATGCGCGAGAGAATCCTACAAGACGCGCCAAACGCTGCGTTCCGCCTGTCCCGGCTAACACACCAAGGGATACTTCAGGAAGCCCGATTTTTCCTGCTTCGTCTCCCATGAAGCGAAGATCACACCCAAGGGCCATTTCCAATCCGCCGCCCACTGTATGCCCTTCCAAGCAAGCGATGTAAATTTGCGGTGAACGGGCCATCTTGTCCAATGTTTCGTTGCAGAATAAGCAGAACTGGGTTTTAAAGCGCGGCTCTGCTGCTTTTAAGAAGTTAATATCCGCACCCGCTGAGAAGAATTTCGGCATATCACTTACTAGCACGACGACTTTGATTTCCGGGTCGAAACGAATTTCATCGATGGCTGCATTCAAATCTTGATAGAATGCAAGGCTGTAAGAGTTGGTTTTGTTAACATGAAGATGGATTTCAGCCACCCCATTATCCTTTACGATGCTTAAGTTTTGTTTTTTAGTTGTCGTTGCAGTTGTCATTAAAAATTCCTCCTCTATTATCTTTATAATAATTGTTATAACCGCCTCAATAATGTTAACTATATAAATTCCACTTAATAACTCGACACATCTTCATTCCATTAAGAAGCATTTACAATGGGTGATCCAGACAACTTGAATTCGCCCTCAAGGGTTCACCTATGCGGATGGCGCCAACCCCGCAAGGGGGGTGTCAGCCGCTTAGGTCTAGAAAATTTGACATGGTTGCTCTTTGACCATATTGAATTTTCTAGATGGATATATATTATGAGTAGTTAGGTTGCCGCTTTTCTCCAAATGCAGCCAAACCTTCCAATCGATCAGAATGTGTGATGGTTTTCTTATAAGCTTCCCATTCCTTTTCCAGTCCTTGCTTCAATTGATTTTGGGCAAAGCTGTCAACTGCCTGTTTCGCTAATCGTATAGAGTTTGAAGAATTTTTTGCAATGTCCTCCGCTATTTTAAGCGCTTTCATTTCTGATTTACCCATCGGACAAATTTCTTCAACTAACCCTGCTTCAAGTGCTTCCTTTGCGTTTAATTTGGCTGCTGTATAAATCATTTTTTTGGCTTTTCCTATTCCAATTAGTTGGGGAAGTCGCTGGGTACCGCCCGCCCCCGGAATAATTCCCCACGAAACTTCCGTCAAGCCGATAAGTGCATCCTCTTCCATCACCCTTAGGTCACAAGAGAGTGCAAGTTCACATCCTCCTCCTAAAGCTAGTCCTTTTATTGCAGCGATGGTCGGCATAGGTAAAGCGGCAATTTCATTAAATGTTTCCCTTAACAATCCTACATATGATACAATTTCCTGCTCATTCATCGTTTGCCTTTCTTTTAAATCTGCCCCTGCACAAAATGCTTTGCTTTCACCCGCCGTAAAAATGACTGCACTGAGATTCTGATCGTGTTGTAAGCGCTTTACCTCATCAGCTAAATCTCGAACCAAAAATTCGCTCAGCGCGTTGGCGCGAGCAGGATTGTTAAGCTTTACAATCCCAATATGATCCTGAATTTCAACAATAACTCCTTTAGAAGACATGCTAATGACTCACTCCACACTAACAAGATTTTGAATATTCAACTCTCTTAATCGCTCGTGAAATTTACTGGATAGTTGTGAATCTCTTAAAATATAACCTTCGTCCATAAGCTCCGCTGTTTGTTCAACAGACTTTAGCCACGCTTCCGCTTGAGGAATGACTTGATCTAAAGATTCTCTAAACTTCCTCGGAACCGCACCTTGATCTTTCAGCAGCTGCTGCGCCCAATGCCTGGAATAAACAATGTGCTCTTTCTGTTCTCTGATCAGCTTGTGAACACGTGCTGCTACTTTGGAATGGCTGGAATCAAGTATGGATTTTAACACTGCATCTACAGCGGTATTCACTGTATATGCAGCAGCGATAAGTGAAATCCAATCATGAACATCTACTGCACCTTGAAAAGCTTTTCCAGTCTGGCTCCCGATTTCCGGCTTTTTTCCTGTCAACTCTTTCAAATCAAAAACCCAGTTATAGAGTAATCTTGCATGACCCAATTCTCCTTGAGCCATGGCAATGGCAGCAAGAGTTGCTTCCAGATTCGGCCCGCTAACTCCAATTTCAACTAAACGATCGCCAAGTACATATTTGTTATCTGCAATCGTTTCAACAAGTTCAATAAATGACTTTACACCCGCTGTCTGTCCCCCCATCTTCATCAAGCTCCTTCCTTTGCAAATAACCCTTCAGGCTTTCTTACCCAATTTAAGTGATTCCTTTGAACAACACACATTTCAACCCAGTCTTCTTCATCGTAAGTGAATGTTGCATATACTGTTGCTAACTCCTCTGTCTCCGCTTCGACTGTACCGATATGCGTTAAATTATCTCCGCGTTTAATGCGGGTAAAAATATCAAAGGTCAATCGTTTTTCATTTTGTACACTCATCGTGAACTTACCCCCCAATGCTTCATTTTCTCGCGGGCCTCCGGACTTAGACGTTCCACTGTCCATGGCGGATCCCAGACGACTTGAATATTAACTGCTGTCACCTCCGGCTCTTGCAGCAGCCGGTTTTCAATATCGCCTTGAATCCATTCCACACAGGCACAACCAACTGCCGTAAAAGTCATCGTAACATTGATAACGCCTTTATTTTCTTGAATCTCATAGATAAGTCCCATATCGACAACACTGATCGGAAACTCTGGATCCATAACCTCTCTTAAAGCATCCCAGTACTTTTGTACGCTTGAAATAACTGTTTCCATCATCCCACCTCTTTTCGTAATTCTTCTAGTTGTAAAGCTCCTTTTTGTATTCTCTCAACAAACTGCTTGTTTTGAGGACCGCGTTTTTTGAAGCGTTGAATGACATTTTCCCAAGTATCTGGTTGATCAAATAGCCATTTTTTATTTTCGATATCAAATTTACATGGGAAAGGAACATTAATGACGAATCTTTCTAATTTTTCATCGTAATGTGCTGGTACTTTTACTCCGATGGTTTCACAGAAAGGTACGGCTGTAGAAAGCCATTTCTGACGAAGTTCGTCATTCGTTCTGCCTTTTAATTTATATTCCAACTGCTGGGAACGGCTCTTTAGATTATCCTCTACACCGAAGAACTCCAATGCCATTAGAAACATCCAATCAACAGCGCGTTGAACTTCCTCTCTCAACTCCGGTTTTTCCATCGCAGATTTCATGATGATTTCACCATTTCGCAGGTGAAACAACTCTTCCTTGTCTACTTTAAGCAATGCCCTTCTCCAAGGACCGTATGAAGTATGCTCACCGGCATCTCCTAACAACGTATATCCAGCCCGGTCAAATAAAGCATTGAAAACACCTAATTCAATCCAGTTTGATAATTCAAAATCAAATGCATAAGGGTTTTTCCAGCGGTTTGGAGCACGGTTATATAACAACTCCTCTGTATCTTCTCCTAAGTCTTTTAATAAACGATAGGCAATATGAGCGTGCCCGATTTCATCTTGCATGATCGCTAAAGCTGTAATCTTGTTGTTTAATGTAGGAGCTTGATCATAAACCGTCAATAATGGGGGAACACTTAGCAGTTCCGTATCCCCAACAATCACCAGCGTCTGTTTCAGCGCTTTGAGATACTCTTCATTCATATCCTCTAAACCTTCAACCATAAAACCTTTATTCACCTTTTCTTTTAAAAGTGTTGAACTTTCCATCTTTCCACCTCTTTTTCCATTGTATTTGTATTATGTTTTTTAAATCATCGTTTCTATAACATAATATTAAATGACTGCATTATCGCTGTCAATATTTAAATAATAAAAATTCAAACAATTTTTACAAATCCTCTCCCAGGATAAAATTACAGATAACCACATGAGATCTGAATATATATCCGAGATAACTAAAAACACTGTAAAATCAAGGATTCTTCAGAATTCATTTAGAAATTCGAATCTCATTTCACCTTATTCTTGAATATGAAAAAAATATGCAGCAACATTAAAAAACGATCATTAACATCTTTATGAGATAGATAAACCACCCTTAATACCACCAAAAAATATAAACGTATTCAAAACGGTCGTAATAATTGCATAAAATAAAAGAGCGTATAGCAAACGCTATACGCTCGTGTGAATTATTATTTTTCCCCTCATTAACAGACAGTAAGGCTCCCGCTTCAACACTTAGCGCAATCAAAAAAGTTAAGTGAGGGATAACTGCTCGAAGCTAACTGCGGCTCTCTTTTTAAGCTAGACCATGCATAAGTTAGGCTGGTATTGTATAATTTCCCCATTCGTTATCTTTACAAGTTTTTCGGTTGAGACAAGAAATTCTAAATGAGCTAAAGTTTCAGCCATGGCAAATCTCCATTGATGAGGAGTTAAGTTTTTATGGCCAAAAACCCCCTCGGCAACTTGATAAGCCGTTTGACCTTCTTTGACAAGGGCAAACATTTGGTCCAATCTATTTTCGTGATGAAGAATAATGTCATCAATTCTTTTAGAAAGGTAACGAATGATGCCTCCGTGGGCCGGAAGAGTCATATGTACATCGAGGGAACCCACTTTATTTAAGGAATCGAAATAGTCTCGCAGCGGATTTGAACGGCATCCGGGCCATAAACTAATATTAGGGGTAATCTTATCTAAAACATGATCTGCCGCTAATAAAAGCTGTTTTTCCGGTTGATAAAAACAGATTAATCCATCACTATGCCCCGGTGTTGGAATAACCTTCCATACCCACCCACCTAACGTGACTTCCTGATCATTTAATACAGTTAGACTGGGCAAAGGAAGAACATGTTTCTTTAATTTCTCCATGTGCTCCTCGATTTGATCCGCCAAATCTTCCGGCACTCCATTTTGTTTGCACATGACAGCAATGTGACTGGCCTGCTTACTGTCGTCATCTCCCCAAACACGGTTAACCATTGCAAAATCTTCAGCACTAATAAATACTGGGGCACCCGTTACCTCTTGCATCCACCCGGCCAATCCGAAATGATCAGGGTGAAAGTGGGTTATATAAATAGAACGAATCTCCTTCGGGTCCAATGATAAATAAGAAAACGCCTGATTCCACGCTTCTACTGCCTCCGGATAATGGAAACCTGCATCCACCACGCTCCAACCGTCCTTTTCTTTAAAAAGATAACAGTAAACATATTTCATTGGAAAAGGGACCGGTATAGGAACCCGATAAATGTTCTCCTCTATATGCTGAATATCCAAAATAACCGCCCTCCTACGAATTTTTCCAGACCGGTTCTCTTTTTTCTACAAAGGAATGGAGACCTTCTTGAGCGTCATTAGACGGAATCAAATCCCGAAAATAAATCTGCTCCACTTTTCCAATTGAGGAAGCAAAGCTGGAAGCCATCGCTTCACGGACAGCTTTCCTTGTTAAAGAAAGTGCTAAAGCGCTTTTATTTTTCAAATTGCTTACTAACTGTTGGAGAACTGATTCCAAGTCTTCCGGCGAAACGACGCGATTGACAAAACCCCATTCATACGCTTTTCGGGCGTCAATCGTTTCTCCTGTTAGGAGTAATTCCATCGTTCTATTAAAGCCGGTCAACCAAGGGAACGTCACAATCGAAACAGGAGGGAAAAGCCCTAGATTGATTTCAGGCTGCCCAAATTTAGCCTTTTCCGTTGCATACACGATATCACAGAAAGTCGCCAATTCACACCCGCCGCCAAGAGCCGCTCCTTCAACAACCGCAATAGTCGGACAAGGAATTTCGATCAGAAGGTGAAACATTTTATGAAAAGCATGGAGCATGGGTTCTGCTTTATCTCCCATATGATCTTCTACAGAAGCCCCCGCAGAAAACGCTTTTCCTTCAGCACGAATCACTAAAGCATGCAAATTTCTATGACTGCGGATACTAAAAAGGGCATCTGAAATCTCCTCCATCATTTGAATATTCATAACATTCACTGGAGGACGGTTTAAAGTAAGATGAGCAATTCCTTCTTCCACATAAAAATTTATGGTTTCATAGTTGCTGTTCATATGTTTCCCCTTTCTCCCTACTCTTTTTCTTTTTTCACTCCACTACGTTCTTCTCCCCTTCAACAAGCATCGGACCTAACGTTTAAACAATGGAGATAAAAGGATTAATGGCCCGATCTCTATTGGAAACATACTCACTGTCAGGGGCTTGTTCAAACAATGTTTCAAAATACCTGATGGCTGGCACAGCTAATAGCTGATGAACATTGAAAAATAATTCTCTTGCTTTCGATCCGCTCCAATCCGCCGGAAGGAGATCTGTAGGAAAATCAGGGTCTAAGAATAAAAATTTCCGATATTCATGAACAAGAATTGTCCGTTCTATAAAGCACTCTTCGTCTGTCAAAGTATTATTCCAGGCCCGTTCCTTTAAATCTTCAAACTTTTTACGATAATCTTCAATAAAAACATCGTATTCTTTTGCTATCTCAGGCAAATTCCATCCTTTTTCAATAATGGATTGATTATCATGCGAGACAATGGAACTGGATGTAAAGAGAATAATATAATCTTCTAAATGATACTCTTTTATTAATTCCATAATCTGTTTTTCCATCGGGTTGGGGCTTGCCCATGTACTGTTGGAAATCATGCCAAATCCTGTCCAGCTTAATTCCTTACGAATTTGATTCCTCAATTCCCGCTTCTCCTCCGGAACCGAATAAGTCAAAATTCGCCAATAGCCATCCCATTTAAAATTCCGAATAGAGTATACCCTTGAGACCCCATCCAGCATGCTTCTTTTCCCTTTATTAGTTAGAGAGTAATAGCTCTTATTTCCAATTTTCCTCACTTTAAGAAAGTCTTGCTGCACCATCCGAAGGGTGGCCCCTCTAATGGAGGATTCCGAAATCCCAAAATGGGACATCATCCGAATTAAACTCCCAATCCACACCTCCTCACCATAATGTTGAATATACTCGCCATAAAGTGTAAACATCAGTGATCTTGGTTTCATTTTTTCCACCTATCTTACTTTCCAAGTTTTCTCCTATTATCACCGATTGGAATAAAACTTTACAAGCTTTTTCTCTTTCACACATATGGAGAGAACAGAAATTCAATATGTCTAATCAAAAATTGCGAGTGATCCCATAAGTTCGAGATAGACAGCTAGAATCGTCTTTATCCTGCATTAACCAGGCAAATAAGCCCCCTAAAGATAAACGTTTTCTCGATTTAAAGGACCCGGCAGGAAATCCTTCATCTATCTATTTCACTTAATAACTCGACACATCTTCATTCAATCAAGAGGCATCACAATCGGGGATCCATACAACTTGAATTCGCCCTCAAGGGTTTACCTAAGCGGATGGCGCCAACCCCGCAAGGGGGGTGCCATCCGCTTAGGTCTAGAAAATTGGACATGGCCGTTCTTTGGTCATGTCCAATTTTCTAAATCGATTTATATAGTTGGATTTCTTGCACCGGGTCCCTTCAGGGGGACGACTTAAAAGATATGGTTTTCTACCTTTTAGATCATCCCCTTATTCACAAAATCGAACGCTACTTTCCCTTACAGGCCTTTCCAATCAGCAGGGCGTTTTTCTAAGAAAGAGCTCAGCCCTTCTTTCGCATCTTCCGAACGGAATAATAGATTTTGCAACTCGCCTTCGTAGCGGATCGCTACATTTAATGGCATTTCTTTTCCGTTCATGATGGACAACTTAATATTTGATGTGGCGTAAGTTGCGCTATTTGCAATCTTTCTGGCATATTCTAACGTTTTCGCTCTTGTTTCTGCTTGCGGGTACACTTTGTTTACAAGACCGATTTCTAATGCTTCCTGCGGTAATAGTGTGTCCCCTGTGATGTTCATGTCCAATGCGCGAGAGAATCCTACAAGACGCGCCAAACGCTGCGTTCCGCCTGTCCCGGCTAACACACCAAGCGATACTTCCGGAAGCCCGATTTTTCCTGCCTCGTCTCCCATGAAGCGAAGATCACAGCCAAGGGCCATTTCCAATCCGCCGCCCACTGTATGTCCTTCCAAGCAAGCGATGTAAATTTGCGGTGAACGGGCCATCTTGTCCAATGTTTCGTTGCAGAATAGGCAGAACTGGGTTTTAAAGCGCGGCTCTGCTGCTTTTAAGAAGTTAATATCCGCACCCGCTGAGAAGAATTTCGGCATATCACTCACTAACACGACTACTTTAATTTCTGGATCGAAACGAATTTCATCGATGGCCGCATTCAAATCTTGATAAAATGCAAGGCTGTAAGAGTTGGTTTTGTTAACATGAAGATGGATTTCAGCCACCCCATTATCCTTCACAATCGTTAAATTTTCCTTTTTAGCAGCTACAGCTTCAATCATTGGTAATTCCTCCCTATTCCTAATATGTTTTTTTGTTTATCGTTTATATTTCATAATATACATAATTTTCTTTCTATTAGCAATAGTTTTTTATATATTTTTTTGACGATATTTTAAAAAACATAATATTATAATCCGAGTAAATTTAACGGACGGCTGCCAATATAAGAAACGACACTTTTTGTTTCTGTGTAAAGATCGAGTGTTTCAAGTGATAATTCCCGCCCAAATCCGGATTGCTTATATCCCCCAAACGGCGTGCCGGGAAATGCTGAAATCGGTGAGTTGACCATGACAATACCTGCACGGATGGCAGCAGCGACACGATGCGCCTTTCCATGATCGTTCGTCCAAACGGCAGAACCTAAACCGAAAATGGTATCATTAGCCTGGCGAATGACATCTTTTTCGTCATTAAATTTCATCACTACTACAACGGGACCGAAAATTTCCTCCTGGGCAACCCTCATATCATTCGTTACATTCCCGATCACCGTCGGCATATACCAATGCCCTTTTTCAAACTCCGGACCTTCAGGACGCTTACCGCCATAAAGAATTTCAGCCCCTTCTTCAACCGCTACTTTTACATAGCCGTCAATGACCTGTTCATGGCTTTCAGAAATGACAGCTCCCATATGAACGCCTTTTTCGAACGGATCCCCTACACGTATACGTGAGGCTTTTTCAAGGAATTTCTCCATAAACACATCGTAAATTTGTTCATGAACAAATAAACGTGAGCGAGCTTCACATGACTGCCCTGTATTATAGAAGATCCCATAAAGGGAACCATCTACCGCACCATCTATATCGCAATCATCAAATACGATGTTCGGTGATTTTCCGCCCAGCTCTAATGTGATCCGCTTTAAAGTGCCAGAAGCGCGTGTCATAATATCTTTCCCGGTCTCTGTCTCCCCGGTAAATGCGACTTTATCAATTCCCGGGTGTTCTGTCATATAAGGACCAATTTCTGAGCCGCTTCCTGTAATAACGTTAACGACCCCTTCAGGCACACCAGCCTCATGACAAATCTCCGCCAACATATAAGCAGTGATTGGAGTATAACTGGCCGGTTTTAATACAACCGTACATCCAGCGGCTAAAGCGGGAGCGATTTTCCACGCCGCCATCATCAAAGGATAGTTCCACGGGATAATCTGTCCGCATACCCCAACAGGCTCTTTGACGGTATAGTTAAAGAAACCATTCGGCACAGGTTTGGTTTCCCCGCCTAATGTAACGGCAGCTGCAGCATAAAATTCAAAGTCCTCAATTGCCTGATTGATTTGACCCTTTGCGGCATCTACAGTCTTCCCGCTATTGAGCACCTCTGCCTTAATCAAGTCTTCAAATCGGGCTCTCATGATATCGGCAATTTTATTTAATAGACGCGCTCTTCTAGCTCCTGTATACTTCGGCCATTTACCTGACTCAAACGCATTACGGGCTGCTTCTACCGCTTTGTCTACATCTTCTTTCGTTCCCTTTGCAATCGTCGCGATCACTTCGCCCGTAGCAGGATTATGTGTTTCAAAAACTTCTCCGTTGCTGCTGTCCACATATTGACCATTAATAAATAATTGATAATGATTTTTCATCGTATTTATCCCCCTTATAATTTTTCAATGATTGTGGCAATCCCTTGTCCGACTCCGACACACATCGTGGCAAGTCCATAACGGCAATCTCTTCGTTTCATTTCATGAACAAGCGTGGTCATAATACGGGCACCGCTGCAGCCTAATGGATGACCTAAAGCGATTGCCCCACCATTTACATTCACTTTGTCCATGTCAAAGCCAAGCTCTTTAATACAGGCCAGCCCTTGAGAAGCAAAGGCTTCATTAATTTCAATTAAATCCAATTGACCCACAGATAATCCCGCCCTCTGCAAGGCTTTTTGCACAGCTGGAATTGGTCCAATCCCCATATAGGATGGATGAACTCCGGAAACAGCTGAAGTGACGATCCGGGCCATCGGTTTTAAACCCAAATCCTCGGCTTGGTGCTTCTCCATAATTAACAGTGCCGATGCTCCATCATTAATCCCTGATGAATTCCCCGCCGTTACAGTTCCTCCCTCAACAAAAGCAGGCTTCAACTTAGAAAGGACTTCAAGCGTTGTTTCTGGACGCGGATGCTCGTCTGTATCAAACATAATTGCATCTCCTTTACGCTGAGGGATGCTGACAGGAACCAGTTCATCCTTAAACCGGCCACTTGCAATTGCTTGATGGGCTTTATTTTGACTAAGCAGTGCCAGTTCATCTTGTTCTTCCCTTGAAATTCCGTACCGAACGGCAACATTTTCAGCCGTTTCTCCTAAACTAATGGGCGGATACTGCTTAGCCAAAGCAGGATTGACTAAACGCCAGCCAATAGTCGTATCCTCTAAAGCCGGCTTCTCACGCATGCCACCAAGCTGAGGCTTCATCATGACATAAGGTGCACGTGTCATGCTTTCCGTTCCCCCTGCAATAAACACGTCTCCAATATCCGCTTTTATCGATGAATACGCATGGATAAGCGCTTCCAATCCAGATGCACAAAGACGATTGACCGTGACGCCGGGCACCGTTTCCGGCATACCGGCCAATAACACGGACATGCGTGCTACGTTACGGTTATCCTCACCGCCTTGATTTGCACAACCAAAAATGACATCTTCTACAACAGAAGGATCTATCGGGTTTCTTTTCAATAATTCCCGAAGGACATGTGCCCCTAAATCATCAGGACGCACATTTTTTAAAGCCCCATTGAACTTTCCAATGGGTGTTCGAACAGCGTCGATAATGACTGCTTCTCTCATTCTATCTTCCTCCTCACTTCTCAATCTCGTAGTTATAAAAACCCTTGCCGGATTTTCTTCCTAACCAGCCGGCATAAACCATCTTCCGCAATTTCGGAGCAGGCCGGTAGCGTTCTTCCCCAAAGTCTTTGTAAAGCCCCGCTAAAACTGCATACACATCATCAATTCCAACTTCATCCGCCCAGGCAAGAGGGCCCATCGGATAGTTCGTTCCTTTCATCATCGCCGTGTCAATGTCTTCGGCACTAGCTACTCCTTCAGTCAGGGAAAATACGGCTTCATTAATAATCAATGACAAAATCCTCGGATAAACCAATCCCACTCCATCTTCAACGATTTCAACTTCTTTACCGAGCGGCTGAAGAAATTGCCGAGCCTGATCCAAATAAAGAGAATCTGTCTGAAGAGCCGGCGCTATTTCAATTAACTCTGCATCCTGCCAGGGAGCAAACGAGGCAAATCCTACTAAGCGTTCCGGACATTTTAGCCATGAAGCGCATTCAGTTGCTGTTACCCCGAGACATGTACTGAGAATGAGAACATCATCGGCAATAACCTGTTCAATCTCCTGAAGATTCTTCTTTTTTTGATTAATATCAAGATTCGTAGTTTCTATGACAAAATCGATGTTTTCTACTCGTTCTACCGGAACAATCTCCAATCCGCTTTTCTGCAGCCCGGCCGCAATAGATTCCTTTAATGTGCCTTGGCCTGCAACCATTCCTTTTAGCTTCGTTTTAGTTTTCATAATGGTAATAACCTGCACCAACCTTTCTTCCTAACTTTCCTGACTGCATCATTCGCTGTTGATAAAAGTGAGGACGAAACCTGCCTTCTCCAAAGAAACCTTGATAGACGGATTCAGTCGTAGAGAAATTAATATCTATGCCAATTAAATCTTGCAGCTCGAAAGGACCCATCTTGAACTTACCAGCCTTTTTCATGATGCGATCAATTTGGTCAAAAGCCGCTAAACGCTCGCCGTAAATTTTTAATGCTTCATTATAATAAGGACGGGCCACCCTGTTCACAATAAATCCTGGTGTATCTTCACAGGTAACGGGTACTTTCTGAAGTCCAGAAGCAAATTGGACAAGATTTTCAATGATTTCATCAGCGGTTTCCACTCCCCTAATCACCTCGACAAGCGGCATTAAAGGGACGGGATTGAAGAAGTGCATACCAGCGACTCTTTCCGGCCGGCGTGTAATACTCGCAATTTCTGTTATGGAAAAGGAAGAAGTATTTGTCACTAAAATGGTTTCCGCAGAACAATGCTCGTCAAGCTTCTGAAAAATCTCCTTTTTAATCCCTATTTTTTCTGAAGCCGCCTCAATAACAAGGTGACAGCTTTTCAGCTCACATAAGTGAGTACTTGTCTGAATTCGTTTTCTGATTTCTTCTAATTCATTTTTTGATAACTTTCCTTTTTCTACCAATCTCTCAAGACGGCCCATTATTCCGCTTAATGATCGACTGACAATTTCTTCATTCATATCAAATAGCAGAACATGAAAACCGCTTTGGGCAACCACCTGTGCAATGCCGGCACCCATTGTGCCGGAACCTACCACACCTACTGTAGTAATTGACATTTCTTAGCTACACCTCCTTTTGTTCATCCTCGGGATTTTGCCATCTAATATACTCAAACACGCTGTGACAACTGTTGCAGTAATGTTGAGAAACTAACTGTGCGGTTCCGAATGGAGATAAGAGATTTACATTTGTTGAATCGCAAAACGAACAATGAATCGCCGATTGCTTGCTATTCAATCCGAACACCCCTCTTTCTGTTTTGGTCTGTATAGAATTCAGTTTTTAATATTTATTACGTTTTATTAATTATCGTTAATTTAACATAATATTAATTCGTGATCACCAAACATGTCAATACAATAAAAATAATAAATAACAGAATATTTAAATTAAAATTAAAGATTTATTTTTTTATAAAATTAAAAATAACCTTGATATATAAAGGTTTATCTCATTTCAACTCTTTTCATCCACTCATAAAGATTTAATTTTATAGCATTTATTTTTTACGGACGTATTTTTTAAATAATTATGTTTATTTATCGGTCGTATTTATTATATAATACAATTACATCTTAGTAATGTTCTAAACTATTAAAAAGGAATAGTAAACAGGAGGTAAGAAATGTGAGTAAAAGAGAGGCTGTAATCGTTAGTGCAGTTCGTACAGCCATTGGAAATTTCAATGGTTCCCTGGCTGGTATCCCAGCCCCCGATTTAGGTGCAGTTGTATTAAAAGGTGCATTGGAAAAAGTCGGATTAGAAGCAGATCAAGTAGATGAAGTGATTATGGGAAACGTTCTCCAAGCTGGGGTTGGACAAAATCCAGCCCGTCAAGCCGCCGTAAAGGCTGGTCTGCCCTATTTCGTCCCTTCCACGACTATTAATAAGGTTTGTGGTTCCGGACTAAAAGCAGTCCACCTTGCTGCCCAATCAATTCTTACAGAGGAAGCGGATATCATCCTGGCAGGCGGAATGGAAAATATGAGCCAAGCCCCTTACATTCTTAAAAATGCCCGGAACGGTTTCCATATGGGAGATGAAAAAGTAATAGACGGATTGATTCATGACGGTTTATGGTGTGCTTTTAATGATTATCATATGGGGATTACTGCAGAAAATTTATGCGCTAAATACGACATCTCCCGTGAAGAACTAGATAAGTTTTCCGCCTGGAGCCATCAAAAAGCTCAAATAGCCATAGAACAAGGAAAATTCGCTGAAGAGATCATCCCTGTTCTTATTGAAAAACGAGGAGGGAAAACGGAGTCATTCGCGACAGACGAATTCCCAAGGAAAGATGTGACATGGGAAAATCTAGGTAAACTAAAACCAGCCTTCAAAAAGGAAGGTTCTGTCACAGCTGCAAACTCTTCCGGAATTAACGATGGTGCCGCTTGTGTACTTATCATGAGCAGAGAAAAAGCAGAGGAATTGGGATTAAAACCTCTAGCTGTAATTAAAGCCAATGCAAGTGCCGGAGTGGATCCGTCTATTATGGGAATTGGCCCTGTCCCTGCCGCCAAAAAAGCACTTATGAAAGCAAATATTTCTTTAAGTGACATTGACCTTATCGAAGCAAATGAAGCCTTTGCAGCTCAAGCGATTGCAGTGGACCGTGAACTGAATTTTAATAAGGACAGGCTAAATGTAAATGGCGGAGCAGTGTCACTCGGGCATCCCATAGGTGCAAGCGGAGCACGAATTCTTGTTACCCTTATTCATGAGATGAAACGAAGGGATTCAAGATACGGATTAGCAACTCTTTGCATTGGTGGAGGTCAAGGAGTAGCAACTATTATTGAAAAGGAATAAATGAAGATGACAAATAAAAACGGAGGAATGACGAAATGATTTTAGAGTATATGGGGAAAAAACCAAAAATCGCCCAGTCAGCTTATATAGCTCCAAATGCAACACTTATTGGCGATGTAACGATCGAGGAAGGTGCAAGCATCTGGTTTGGCGCCGTACTCCGCGGTGATTTAGGCCCCATTGTTGTCGGAGCCCGAAGCAGTGTGCAAGACAATTGTGTCATCCATATGACGGATGGGGGCACATATATTGGAGAGGATGTCACAGTTGGCCATGGAGCTATTCTTCATAATTGCAAAATTGGACGCAGTGCACTTATCGGCATGAATGCTGTCGTATTGGATAATGCAATGATTGGAGAAGAAACTGTCATTGCAGCCGGCAGCGTGGTGTCAGCCAACACCATATTCCCTGACCGCATTTTAGCCGCGGGTATCCCGGCTCAAAAGAAAAAAGATATAGAAGGATCTTCACTTTGGTGGGTCCAGGAAAGTTCAAAGTGGTATCAAGAACTTAAGCAAAACTATATAGTTCAAGATGCTGAGCTGAAAACAAAATAATGCACAAAAACTAAACTGAAAATTCTGTTTTTTAGTATCATCACCTTAAATTGAATGATCCATCCAAAACTAGGCACATTTTTCTGATCACCAGAAGGCTGATTGTTGACCATACTACCAAAAGGAATCTAGGTTCAAATAAGGGGGAAAACTATGCGTTCAATTAATATTACCAAAATGGTTGATGAATCCAAATTTAACCGCTTTCATAGTCTCGTTTTAGCATTAACTGCTTTTATCATTATCTTTGACGGATTTGATTTAGTTGTGTACGGAACTGTTGTCCCAGTACTAATGGAAGAATGGGGATTAACACCCGTCCAGGCAGGTTCTTTAGGCAGTTACGCTCTCTTTGGCATGATGATTGGCGCACTGATTTTTGGCCCTCTAGCAGACAAATTTGGGCGCAAAAATATGATTATTCTCTGCACAGTGATTTTTAGTGTATTTACAGGGGTAATCGGATTTGCCACCAGTCCTGCCCAATTCGGAATCTTCCGTTTTATAGCAGGCATCGGTTTAGGCGGAGTGATGCCGAATGTCGTGGCCTTAATCACTGAATACTCACCAAAAACGCTCAAAACGACATTAGTTTCAATTATGTTTAGCGGTTACGCTATTGGCGGAATATTCGCAGCAGCGCTAGGAATATATTTGATTCCTAATTTCGGCTGGCAATCGATGTTTTTTGTAGGCGCTTTCCCTTTAATTACACTTCCGTTTATTTATAAATATCTTCCGGATTCTCTCGGTTTCCTTTTGGCTAAAAATAAACATAAAGAAATCGGTCAAGTATTAGCTAAAGTTAATCCTTCTTTCATACCACAGCAAAGCGATGAGTATGAAATGGTCATTCCTGGTAAAACAGGCATTACGGTTGCCCAATTATTCAAAGACGGGCGCGCTTTCAGTACTCTTATGTTCTGGACTGCATTTTTCATGTGTTTATTAATGGTATACGGATTGAATACGTGGCTGCCAAAGTTAATGGCACAAGCCGGATACCCATTAGGTTCAAGTTTAATGTTCCTTTTAGCATTAAATGCAGGAGCAATTTTAGGTGCAATTCTCGGCGGAAGAGCGTCAGACCGCTGGAATGTCAGAAAAGTGTTGATTGCCTTCTTTATCATGGCGGCAGTATCTTTAACACTGCTAGGATTTGAGCCTAACACATTTGCTTTATATACACTTGTGGCAATTGCTGGAGCGGCCACAATCGGAACGCAAATCATTCTTTATGCCGGTGTTTCTCAGCATTATCCTACTCATATGCGTTCAACAGGGATTGGATGGGCGTCTGGAGTAGGGCGAACAGGTGCCATCATCGGTCCAATACTAGGCGGATACCTTCTCACGATGAATTTACCATTACAACAGAATTTTCTTGCTTTTGCCATCCCTGGAGCCATTGCAGCAATCGCTATGGCGTTTGTCCGAGAAAAAACTGCCTCCGCTCAATCTATAGAAGTTTCTGCAAAAAGTTCTGTTCCAAACATGAATATTTTAGAAAAATAAGATTATTGTAGAAGCCTTACATTTCTAATAAAGCCTAGAAAATGGCTGTCCCATAAGTCTTAAACAGGCCACAAACATGATTTTTTACTGAAAAGGACCCGTCACGTAATCCTTGATTTTACTGGATTTTCATGACGGGCCCTTTCAGGAGGGTGGCTCAAAAGGCATGCTTTTCATCCCTTTGAGTCACCCTCTTTCTAGATAGGTAATTACTTATGTGAATTCAATTTTTTCGCTGATTCAACCGTGTTGTTCAATAACATCGTGATTGTCATCGGCCCTACACCGCCTGGTACCGGTGTAATGTAGCCTGCCACTTCTTTAGCAGCCTCATAATCCACATCTCCGATAAGCTTGCCGTTTTCATCCGTACCATTTCCTACATCAATCACAATGGCACCCGGTTTAATATCCTCCGCTTTAATGAAACGCGGATTTCCAACAGCTGATACTAAAATATCGGCTTGCTTTGTTAACGAAGGTAAATCTTGTGTACGGGAATGCGCAATCGTCACTGTCGCATTTTCCTGTAATAAAAGAAGCGCAACCGGCTTTCCGACAATATTGCTTCGTCCGATGACGACCGCATGTTTTCCGGAAATGTCTTCACCCGAGCGTTTAATGAGCTCAATGATACCGTACGGCGTACAAGGAAGGAGACACTCATCTCCAATAACCAAGTTTCCGACACTTACAGGGTGGAAACCGTCCACATCTTTTTGAACAGAAATGCGGTTTAACACTTCTTTCTCGTTAATGTGTTTCGGAAGCGGAAGCTGAACAAGAATGCCATGAACGTTCGGATTTTCATTCAAACGGTCAATTTCAGCTAACAGCTCTTCTTCTGTAATACCAGCGTCGCGTTTAATGACTTCTGATACGATTCCAATCTCTTCACATGCTCTCGCTTTCGCTTTTACATACGATTGAGAAGCTGGATTATCACCAATTAAAATAACCGAAAGACCCGGGGAAATGCCTTTCTCTTTCAGAGATGCTACCTCTTCCTTTAAAGCTGCACGCATTTCAGCAGCGACCTCTTTTCCTTTAATAATCTTTGCACTCATAATTAATACCCTCTCTTTCTTTATCTAAAAACGAACATTAATACCACTTTTATTATAAAGGTTCGGGAAAATAAAATAAACCATTAATTATCGAAAATCGTCACTTTATGTAGATTTTCTTATTTTAACATAAGACTTCATGAAAAAATAACTTCCTTTCCCTTATATTGGTTACATGCTAAAGAATGATTGATAGAATGAAAGAAAAAAAGAAAGGTTGCTTTTCCGATGAAACGATTAGCAATGACTGTCCTTACCATCATTTTTATTTGTACTTTCTTTTTTTCCATCTCATACAAGACGACGAAAAAAGAAAGTGAATGGCTCGTCCATGATGTCAGCCGCCTCTTTCCAGTGCAAGTAAAAGAGATTTTAAAAGGAGAAGAAGAGCATGCCATCATCGCGGCAGTAAAAAAAGCCAATGATCAAAATATACCCGTTTCAATTGCCGGGAAACGCCATAGCCAGGGCGGCCACATTTTCTATCGTGATGCCCTTTTGCTTGATATGACTTCCTATAATAAGATTCTTGATTTCAATGAAAAAGAAAAAACGATTCGTGTCCAAAGCGGGGCGACATGGGCAGATATCCAGCAGCATGTAAATCCTTACGGGTTATCTGTCAAAGTCATGCAGTCTTCCAATATTTTTACCGTGGGCGGATCGCTAAGCGTCAATGCCCACGGCCGCGATGTTCGGTACGGACCGCTGATTGAAACGGTGAACTCCTTTCGGCTGCTGAAGGCAGACGGAGAAATCATCGAAGTCAGCCGGACGAAAGAGCCCGAATTGTTCTCTCTCGTGATTGGCGGATACGGGCTGTTTGGCGTCATTTTGGATGTCGAGTTGCAGCTGACAAATAACACTCTTTTAGAAACGGAACACCATCATCTGGCCTATACCGAATATGTTGAGTATGTGAAAAGAACGGTGCTGGCCGATTCCGCTTACCACCTGCATATTGCACGTTTATCGACCGCTCCGTCCAGCTTTTTAACCGATATGTATGCCATCAATTATAAGCAAATACAGTCAGCTGTTCCGAAAGAGTATCTTGCACTTCCAGAAGAAAAATGGGTGCGCCGAAACAAGTTTCTATTTGGCCTGGCCCGAAAATACGATTGGGGTAAAGAACTTTTATGGAACATTCAGGGAAAGCTGTATGCCGAGGAAGAGTCTGCCGTTCTATCACGCAATAATGCCATGCGTCCGGACATTCAGTTCCTCGACTATACATCAGAGCAAGATACGGATATTTTGCAGGAATATTTCATTCCAATGGATGCTTTTGTTCCATTCGTTAATGATTTGCGTTCGATTTTTAATAAACATGACTTGAACGTTTTTAACGTAACCGTCCGTTATGTCCCGAAAAACACGGAAGCCGCCCTTTCCTATTCAACCGATGAGATGCTGGCGCTTGTTCCGATTTTTAACCATGGCTTCAACACGAACGACATAGAGACAATAAAAAAAGCAACAAAAGAAATGGTCGATGCCGTCCAAAAATATAAGGGTACCTATTATCTGACCTATCAGCTGTACCCAACTTCGGGGCAGATGAAAGCCGTTTATCCGAAAGCGAACGAGTTTTTTGCAAAGAAGAAGCAATGGGATCCAGATGAACGTTTCATGAACCAATTTTACGAAAGGTATGGCAGAGATGATGAAACATAAACCGCTCAAATGGCTGTTATATTCACAAAGTTCGGCTATTCTTGGATCGAGCCTCGTCTTCCCTTTTTACTTATTATTCATAAAAGACATCGGGGCTTCTTACGGGCAATTCGGTCTTTCTTACGGATTGTTTACGTTAAGCTCCGCCTTTGTTCACCTTCTTATCGGCAAGTATACCGGTAAAATGGGAAGCATGATATTTTTAGCACTGTATTCATTTGGCATGTCGCTCGCCTTTCTCCTCCTTCCAGTTCTTACTGCTTTATGGCAAGTTTATACGATGCAAATATTTCTTGGCGCCCTGGGAGCAGTACAAAAAACGAGCGAAAAAATCGTGATTGCCGATTTGACAAGCGGATATGAGCGAGGACAGGTAATCGGTCATTATCACTTTTGGACGACCATTTTCTCCGCATTTGCCATCATCACTGGAGGGTACTTGGCTGATTTACTGACTGTCGATGTTATTTTTTACATTGGTGCCGTTTCCATGTTCGCCAGCTCCTTGCTCACAATGAAGCTGGTGAACACGTAATACTCCATTTATAATAAAGAATATCCATCACTTCTTTTTATCATTTGCCTCCATGCTAAAAATATGTGTAATTGAAAAAAACAAAATGCAGCTGAGTTTCTTCCTCTTTTCTCTCTGAATAAAAAGGAAATGATGATACATAATAAAGGATGTTGTTTATCTTTATCCTTTTATAAAGGAGCCAATTATGAACATTTCTTTATTAGGGAGGACAATTATGGGTATTTTAAGCGGAAATCCACAAAATGAACCGATGCATTACGGCGAAGTGTCCGGCACATGGGCCTATTTAATGACAGCACAAGGCATGATTGCCGGCTATCAGGTGTTAATCAACCATACGGGGGATGCGGATTTAAAGGCTTTCCTTGAAGATGTTATTAAAAACGGCTTAAAACCGGAAGTTCAGGCGCTTCAGGAATTGCTGAAGGCAAACGGCCTCGCATTGCCTCCTGCCCCTCCGGAGCGTCCGTCAGCGACGATTGAAAGCATTCCTCCGGGAGCTCGCATTAACGATCCGGAAGTCGCGGCCACAGTGTCCGCGGATATTGCAGCGGGATTAGTATCATGCAGTACCATCATGGGGACATGTATCCGCGAAGATATTGCCCTTATGTTTGGTCAATTCCATATGAAAAAAGCACAATTCGGTGCAACCTTACTAAGAATGACCAAGGAAAAAGGCTGGCTCATCCCGCCGCCGCTGCATGTACTGCAATCTGAACAAGCCTAACGAAAACCAATGTTTTAAGCGTTTGAAAAGGAGTTTTTCCAGCCTTTTTAAACGCTCTTTTTATATCACTTTTCTTCTATATACATGAGAAAAAGCGGCCGACATGACAGCCCAAATCACACTTTTACTTAAAGCTCCATCGGATAATATTAACCTTACATCTCTTCATTCCTTCTCTTTTCCAAAATAAAGCCTAGTTTATTTAATGCTCTCTCAAGATTCGCTTCAATCATGACTTGTTGTAAATCAAGATCTGATTGAATGGCTTTTAAAGCCAAGTCGGGGCGTATCCCGGTTAAAATTGGTTTGACACCAATTAATTCTAAAAGGTTTACTATTTTTAATAAAGAGGCACTGACTAAACTATTGATCTGCAGAATTCCTGATAAATCAATTACTAAATATTCCAAAGACATTTCCTGACTCTTTGATAGTGCCAAAAAACTAATGTTTTCCACGCGTTGCTCATTTATAAAACCTATCACGGGTAGCACTGCAACCCCCTTAGTAATAGGGACGAAGGGCGCTGACAAATTTTCTATCTGCTTATTTGCCCTGTCCAGTTCAAGAACATACGTAAGCAATGAAGCCATCGTTTCGAATAATTCAATATGTGACTGCGTAAAAGTAAATGGTTTTGTGTCTAAACCGCAGATGGTTCCGTAGTTTTCACCATCTTCATAATAAATGGGGATACCGATGAAACAGCCGCTTCCCAATCGTTTAGTTACATTTAGAGAAACTGTTAAATCACTCTTATTAATGTCCGGAATGATAAGAACTTTCTTTCCCCGTTCCACACTTAATTTGCAAAAAGTTTCTTTAAATGGCAATGTGTCACCTGGTTCTAAAAGAGCATCATCCTTATTCAAGACTTTTACAATTTCATTTGTATGTGTATCATTTTTTGCGATGAAAAACGTGTTTATATCAATGAACTTTCCCATCATGTGAAGAATACTTTCTGCTGCTTCTTCAAAATTCTTGAAAGTTTTTATAGAATTGCTTAGCTCAGATGAATGTTGCATAGGAATCTATTACCTTTCATTTTTATTTTAGAAGATATCAAAGTTTCATGCAGATTTCTTGAAGCGTTTTACACGAATAAGGTAAAATGTTAAAATCCCCGACTTAATTTAACAAGGCTCTTGTCATATACCCTTCTTTCATACATATATAACATTTTAACCAGTATTCTTAAAGCCCAAACTTTTTGACTGTGTAAATAAGCTTAGTTTATTCAAGTCCCATTCTACTATTTATAGTACGAAATTGGCTAGAAGCTTTTTTATGGATATTTAGATGACACTGCCCCTCCCCTTCCAATCAACTTTGAAATTAAATTGGATATAATTTATGAATTTACGTATAATTATACAAAAGACTTACGTTTGAAAGGTACATCTATGATGCAAACCATTTTCTTATTTTTATTGGCCGGGCTTGCTGAAATCGGCGGCGGCTATCTTATTTGGCTTTGGCTGCGTGAAGGCTTTCACATGAGCTATGGCCTAATCGGAAGCATTATTCTTGTAGTCTATGGAATCATCCCTACCTTCCAGGACTTCCCGACATTTGGAAGAGTGTATGCAGCATACGGCGGGGTCTTTGTGGTCTTATCCATTCTTTGGGGATGGATTGTAGACAAAAAAACGCCTGATCTTTACGACTGGGTTGGTGCAGCTATTTGCCTCATTGGCATAGCGGTGATTTTATGGGGGCCCAGAACATAATGATTTAAAAAGAACAGGGGGAATGTGTTTGGAAGTCGCGAAGCAGCTACAAAATCAAGTGGTTCATAAAAAATTACCTAAGAAGCAAGTCGTACAGCGTACATTATCCATTACCGTCGGTGCGGTGTTGATGGCTATCGGACTTGAAATCTTTTTGGTTCCCAATAAAGTCATCGACGGCGGAGTTGTCGGAATTTCCATTATCCTCTCCCATTTGACAGGCTGGAAACTCGGAGCCTTTATCTTCATTTTTAATTTACCCTTCTTTTTTATTGGTTATAAGCAAATTGGTAAAACATTTGCCCTTTCCACATTATACGGCATTGCCATTTTATCCATCGGCACGACATTGCTTCATCCGGTTCCGGGACTAACGGAAGACGTGCTTCTGGCGACCGTCTTTGGAGGAATTGTCCTTGGTATCGGTGTCGGTATCGTCATCCGTTACGGGGGCTCCCTTGACGGAACCGAAATTTTAGCGATTCTCATCAATAATAAAACCCCTTTTTCTGTTGGCGAAATCATCATGTTTTTTAATCTGTTTATTCTAGGCAGTGCAGGTTTTGTGTTTGGCTGGGACCGTGCCATGTATTCGCTCATCGCTTATTTTATCGCTTTCAAAACCATTGATATTGTGATAGAAGGAGTAGAACAATCGAAGTCTGTTTGGATCATTAGTGACAAACATACAGAAATCGGTGAAACCATCCTTGCCAGATTGGGACGCGGCGTCACTTATTTTAAAGGTGAAGGCGCGTACACAGGAGACGAGAAAAAAGTCATCTTTTGCGTTATCACCCGTCTTGAAGAAGCGAAGTTAAAATCAATTGTCGAAGAAATGGATCCGGCTGCCTTCCTCGCTGTTGCCGACATCGCGGAAGTCCGCGGAGGAAGATTCAAGAAAAGAGGCATTCATTAACAACAAGGAGGGACCTTTTCAAGGTCCTTCCTTGTTGTTAATCATTTGCCAATCGCCGTAAAGATAAAAAAGCCCCTGTTTACTAACACCACTTTTTATATCTTTTCATCAGTTCCGACAAGCTGATCTCTTCTGTCGAACGAACATGCCAATCTGCTTTCTTTATCGCTTCATGCTCCCCTACACCTATGGAAAACATACCCGCTGCTTGTATGCCGGCCAAACCCGCTTCACCGTCTTCAATGGCGATACAATTTTCGTATGAAATTCCCAGTTCATCAGCCGCTTTCATAAAAATTTCCGGATGAGGCTTCCCATTTTGAATAGTTTTCACATCCACGACAAAATCAAATCTATCGAGAAGTTCCAGTTTTTCGAGAACAACCCGGGCATTGGAACTTGAGGACGCGACCGCCGTTTTGATGTTTTCCCGTTTCAGTTCAGTCAGCAAATCAAAAATTCCAGGTAGAACGTCTTTTGGCGAAAGCTGCTCAATAAGACTTTTATAGTGATTATTTTTTTCATCGGCCATTTTTGTCATTTCTGCATCCGAAAATATACGGCTGCTCAGCCTTGCGATATGTTCCACTGTTCTTAGACGGCTGATACCTTGCAATTTTTGATTCAGTTCCCGGCTAAACGGTGCCCCCATTCGATCAGCAACCCGTTTATTTGCTATATAATAAAGCTCAACCGTATCAGCAATTACGCCATCCATATCAAATATGACCGCTTTAATTTTCGACATTTTTTTCCTCTTTTCTACACTTTCATAATTTCATCATATTCTGATTCGTGGTAAAATAATAAAGTGAAAGATAAATTAAATAGTGTAAAAAGCATACCATTTAATTTACCTTCCTGAAAAGATTCCTCAGAAAATATGCCAAAATTAAAAGGGCCAGCCTCTAAACCTTCCCGTAAACATCTTGTTTGCACTCTATGACCATGCCCTTTCTCGTTCAATAACATGATTTAAAAATTCATTAATGAAGGTGGTAATTTGAATAAGCGAAAATTCAGTGCCTTTTTGATTGTTTTGACGTTTTGTTATTCATTGTTAATGGGGCTTGCAACCATCGGAAATTATATCAACTCGGAAGAAACGATGTACTTTTATTTGGCATGTACCATCGTTTCCTTTTTTATCGGGGTTATCTGTTTAATAGAATATAAGAAAAAACAATCGTGAAAAGACTTAAACATGCTGTCGTTTAAGTCTTTTTTATTTTCAATCAAAAAACACCCTCTACATCATGTAGAGAGTGTTTTTGATTGAATGCCAGGGTTTACCCAACATATTATATCAGTGCATATTCGTCATAACCCAAACAGAGCCATACACGATGACGATCCCAATAAAACCGGCAGACGCCATTTTACCAACTTGCCATGCACCTTCTCCTTCTTTAATGTGCATGAACATAAATAACTGAATAATCGCTTGTAAAAAGGCAAGACCGAATATAAGAATGACAATCGTCTGTAATGATAAATCTGTATATAGGGCCAATCCAGCTGCCAAGAACGTTAACGCAATGGAAAAAACCAAGCCCATGATGTGTCCCCACGGGAAGCCATGATGAGTATTTGTTTTATTTGCCATTTATCCCACCATCCCTAACAGGTAAACACCAGTGTAAACGAAAATCCATACGAAGTCTAAAAAGTGCCAATATAAACTAGCGATAAATACCTTTTTAGCCGTATCTGGTGTTAAACCTCTTTTAGCTACTTGAAAAAGAATTAAAATCATCCAGCAAATACCAAGTGATACGTGAAGTCCGTGTGTTCCTGTCAAGAAATAAAAGGAAGACCAGTACCCATTTGTACCGAGTGCAGCTCCTTCATGAACAAGATGTTTGAACTCATTGATTTCTAAGAAAAGGAAGGCTAAACCGAACAATAATGTAATGATCAACCATACATTCATGGCTTTTACGTTTCTTTTTCTCATTTCGTGAATCGCTAAGCCGCAAGTGAAACTACTTACTAACAACACGATGGTCATGACTAATGTGTTATTCAGGTCAAACAGCTCCATAGGCGTCGGAGCGTGGCCGGCGTGGCCGGCATGGCCATTGCCGTTCATCGTATACATTGTAAAATATGTCGCAAAAATCGTAGCGAACAAAGCGACCTCTGCGCCCAAGAAAATCCAGAATCCAAAGATATTCAGTCTGCCTATTCCAGACTGATATTCCAAGGGCGTGTTAGGACTAATATTAGTGTTTGTATCCGCCATAACTTACGCCTCCTTACGAAACGGTTGTTCCGTCTTTATGATTTCTTCTACGCTGACATAAAAGCCTTCATCCTCTTTATGTGAGCGAAGTGAGCGGAATGCCATACACGCCAGTACACCAACCCCGCCAAGAATTGCCATCCACATGATGTGGAACACAAGCGCAAAACCTGCAACAAAGAAAAGTGCTGACATAACAAACGGTGTACCTGCATTGCTAGGCATATGAATTGGTTTGTATTCCACTTTTTCTACTTTACCTTCTTTTTGCTCTTGCTTCATGATCCAGAATGCATCAACGCCTTTTACTTCAGGAGTAACGGCAAAGTTATAAAAAGGTGCAACGGCAGATGATGTTGCCCATTCAAGTGTACGTCCATTCCATGCATCGCCTGTTGTTTCTCTTTCAGCGTAACGGAAGCTGTAATATACGTTATATACAAGCAGCATAAACGCAATTCCCATTCCTAATGCTCCAACAGTTGAAACAACGTTTAATCCAGTCCAGCCTTCTTCCGCGCCATACGTATAAACACGTCTTGGCATACCGTCAAATCCTAATAAGAATTGCGGTAAGAAACACACATTAAATCCAATTGTAAACAACCAGAACGTCCATTTTCCAATGCTCTCATTTAATTTATGACCAAACATTTTTGGATACCAGAAAATGAACCCTGCGAAACAAGCAAATACTGTTCCGGCAATTAACGTATAGTGGAAGTGAGCAACCAAGAAATAACTGTTGTGATACTGGAAGTCGGCTGCTGCCATTCCAAGCATAACACCTGTAACTCCCCCGATTAAGAACGTTGGAATAAATCCGACAGACCAAAGCATTGGTACTGTGTATTCAATTTTCCCTTTATAAAGAGTAAGGAGCCAGTTAAAGATCTTCATACCTGTCGGGATCGCGATGGCCATCGTCGTGATCGAGAACACAGAGTTAACCGCCGCAGTTCCTCCCATTGTGAAGAAGTGATGCACCCAAACTAAGAAACTTAAGAATGAAATGGTTACGATCGAAATAACCATTGATTTATAACCAAACAATGTTTTCTTGGCGAACGTTGAAATAATTTCAGAGAAAATACCGAACGCCGGCAAAATAACGATATATACTTCAGGATGTCCCCAAACCCAGAACAAGTTTGCCCAAAGCATTGGCATACCGCCGTCAGCTAACGTAAAGAAGTGAGTGCCGAATGTGCGGTCAAATGTCATTAACGCTAATGTAACCGTTAGTACCGGGAACGCAAACACGATAATGAATGCCGTAATAAGCGTTGTCCATGTAAACATTGGCATACGCATTAATGTCATGCCTGGTGCACGCATTTTAATAATTGTTACGATAAAGTTAATACCGGTCATAAGGGTACCGATACCGGAAATCTGTAAACCAAGCAAATAATAGTTAATCCCTGGTCCGCCGCTTCCTTCAATCGCTAACGGAGCATAGTTCGTCCAACCTGCATCCGGTGATCCACCGAATACGAAGGAAATGTTGAAAAGAATTGCTCCAAAGAAGAACGCCCAGAAGCTTAACGCATTTAAATAAGGAAACGCTACGTCACGTGCTCCAATTTGCAAAGGAACAACAACGTTCATTAATCCCATGATAAACGGCATCGCCATGAAGATGATCATGATTGTACCGTGTGTTGTAAAGATTTCATTATAGTGCTGGGATGTTAAAAAGTCATTATTAGGAACCGTTAATTGCGCTCTCATTAATAATGCATCCACACCGCCGCGGAAAAGCATCAAAATAGCTGCGATAATATACATGATTCCGATTTTTTTATGATCAACACTTGTTAACCATTCTGTCCAAAGCCATTTCCATTTTTTAAAATAAGTAAGAACAAATACAATAGCAATTGTCGTTAATACAATGGAAATATTTGCTCCAACAATCATTGGATCATTAAGGATTAAATTATCCTTGATAAAATTAAACATTCTGTGCTCCTCCCCTCTTACTCGTGATGAGCATGAGATTCATTGTGTGAACCTGACACTTCATGGTGACTGTTTTCTTCTTCACCATGCGGGTCTACTTTAACCCCATATTTTTCACGAATTTTCATCGCATATACTCCAGAATCGACTCCATGGTCTACAAAGCCTAAGTGAGTGTTTGAAAACGTCATTTCTTTGACTGTTTCAGGCAACATTAACTTTTCATATGTTTCTTCCGTTAATTTCGGGGCGCTTTCTTGTGTTTCTTTTACCCATTTTTGATAATCGCCTTCTTCCATGGCCACAAAGTCAAACTTTTGATGTGTCATACCCTTACCTGTAAAGTTAGAGTTCATGCCATCATATGTTCCTGGCTCATCAGCCTGAAGGTATAAATCATTGACCATTCCAGGCATGCCATATTCCTGGCCGCCAATCTGCGGAACCCAAAAAGAACTCATTGAGTCAGCAGAGGTAATTTTGAAAAGAATCGGGCGATCTTCTGGAACCTTCACGTAGTTAACGGTTTCAATATTTTCTTCTGGATAACTAAAAATCCATTTCCAATCTGCAGAAGTAGCATGAATAACAATCGGTTCTTTATGCGCAGTCTCTGCTGGCGGTTTCTCCAATTGATAAAGTACTTTCACCGTCGGAATTGATAAAGCAATAACGATGATCAAAGGAATGACCGTCCAAAGAATTTCCAATTTTGTGCTATGATGGAAATCAGGATCATAATCCTCTTCCTTGAAACCTTTACGGTCGCGATATTTTACAACAACAAAGGTAAATAAGACATAAACAACGACCATGATAAAAATCATGAAATAGATCGAATACATGATCAGATCTCGTTGTGTTTCAGCCACAGGACCTTTCGGATCCAACACAGCATATTCACTGCAGCCACTTAATAAAAATAAAAGAAGTGACCCCATCATCATACTTAAAAATGGCTTAAGTTTTTTCATCACCTTTGTTCACCTTCCCTTCTCAATAACTGATCATAAATAAGTTCGTTTTTCTGTACAGAATTAATCTTCACGTAACATATACTATCAAAAGCTGAAAAAAACGAAACACCTTAACTGTGATTTTTATCACATTTTGAACTTTTTTCGAAAAGTAGACAAATTTTTTTCACATTTCCGTAACAATATTGGAAATTTTTTTATTTACTGGTATAGCAATAGCTTCTTGTGCTATTATTCTTAATATTTATTACTTTTTGACAGAAAAAAAGAGAGGTTGTATCGAAAAATCTGTATCCTCCCAATATTTTTGTTCAATAATTTTTCCTGTTTATTTAACCTAGACAAAGTATCGTAAAGAGCGAATTTTCCATATAACGAAAACGAAACCCATCCAAGCTGGACGGGTTTCGTTTTCGTTATGGTTTTAAAATCATCAATATGAATAGAACCGTCCCCATGTAAGTGGCAGCATATAATAGACGGCGAACTTTTATATATAGTTCCTCCTGATCTTTAGGAAGGGTTGTTACAATGATATTTTCAGGATTGAACAGCCACCTTGCAAGCTCTCCTATTTTCGGAGTGACCATTCCGATCATGACCACCTGAATGAGTATATATAAGACGAGGGATCCAAGCAGCCATGGTTGGGAAAACGGACCATAATTTCCTGTGAAAAAGAGAAGAAGGCCGCTTAATACAGCCAGTGTCCCTCCCACTTTTGGAAATAATTCCAGTTTCTTTCCGAGTAAAATCGCATACCGAAGTTCCCCGATATCTTGATTTTTCCGAAACAGCACATGCAAAAAATACGTAGGGCCCACTCCTATCACCGCCGCCAGCACATGTACGAGAACGAGAATTTTCATTGGCTCCCCCTTTTCGTGACAAAATATCCCATTAACCATTCCTATGTGACTAAGCTTTTTTTTATGAGCTTTAGGCGGTAGGACTCCTGCTTTCAAGATAAGTACTTCATATGTAACTCTTTTTCCCTGTTTTTCAATTATCCTTCTTAAAAAACATTTGAATAGTAGGCTTTTCTGACTATAATATAAATAAGTGACAATATATGTAAAGGATGATAGAATCGTTTTCATCACCCTTCCCACCACTTGATACAGGAGGAATTTTCATGATCATCTCCCTTTCTCAGGCAATCGAAAGAAAAAGAAAAGAGCTGTTAAACAGGGCGCATCATCATGAATTGATTTCGGATGAAGTTCTCTCCTGCAGCCGACAGCTCGATGATCTTGTCACTCTTTATTTACATAAAAAAGAATCGTTTTTACATGTGTCAGCGGAAAAGATTCATACAACGATCCACGTCCACCTAAAAGGTCATCTAAATATTTTAACGGCGGATGAGCTATATGGATTAATGGCCAATCTTTTGCCTTCCATTGAAAATGTGCACGATATAACCATTGATTTATCTCAACTAGAATTTAACGACTCCTCCGGTATCGGAGCGCTCTTTCAATTTATTCGTCAAACGATTGGAAAAAACATTCACGTTTCAGCTTTAAACGTGAATGAATCGGTGTCAACGGCTCTCGAAACACTGGGAATATATGAGAACTTCCGCGAATTGAACCTAACAGGCAGCTGAATGATATAAGTGTGTGTTCAAAAAGGAGGACAAAAAGGACCGAAAAGTTCAAGGAAGCACTGTCTCGAGCATTAAGGAAAGATTCTCACGATTCTTCATCGCACGCAGGAAAAGTGATTTTCTTTTCCAAGGAACGGAGCGCAAGCTGGTCACTGCGAAAGCATAATCCTCGAAAAAGTGTTCTTCTTTTTCGAGGATATGTCATTAATATGTGAGTAGCGGAGAGACAAGCTGACGCCGCCCGACTAAGAGCCGCCACGTCCTGTGGCGAACGTCGGATCAGTACTTCCTGTGCAAGTAAATTCGACGGTCATTTTTCCCGGACTTTTTGAACAACCTCTATAAGGCAATTTCCAACATAGGGCATGGCCGCAAAAGGCCGTGCCCTATGTTCTTGACTAGAAATGCGGTTGTCCCATAAGAAAGAAAATTTTATTGCTCGTTAACGTTTAATAAATCACCAAAGGCTAGTTTTACTGAATTTTTGCGGCGGGACCTTTCGTGAGAATGACTTAAAAGGGTTTTTCCTTTTAAGTCATTCTCATATAGGGAAATTCTGTTTTTACTTCCACAAAAATGCGGCTATAATAGAAATTGGCGAACTTGATGAAACAGCCAAAATTGAAAGGATGATCATATGTTAACTATTACAGGACATACTGTTGAAATACTGGAAGACCCATTCGGCATCTTATCGGGCGAACGCTATGAATTCATTTTACAAGCCTCCGTTCCGGAAGATGATGAATTATATACAGAACAAGGTTTGGGCATCAAAGTCATTTACGTTGTAGAGGGCGATGAATCTCGCATCAATCAATACCACGTATTCGAAAAAGGAGAAAAAGGGGAAAATACCGTTTTGGATATTTGGCTTGAAGAAGAGGAAGAAGCCATGATTGCTGCATACTGCAAAGAAAATCTTCCAGTATTATAAATCCACATATTTCTTTTTATGGTCTATTATTTCCTTTCCTTAACTATATATTAATAATAGTCAACCTAAAAGGAGAGGAAACGGGATGATGCTGTATGATATAAAGAATCGATTATACTATAAGGTACTCAATACATCCGAACCGAAAATGGGCGGTTCCCATCAAGGACGGACATGGGGATATGTACCGAAAAAGCTGAATGGAAAAACCGTAAAATTTTGGTTTGATTATACATGGGGCCGCTATATGTATTTTCAGCATGATGATAAATGGTATCGCGTCCAATATTTACAATCCAATTACAAAAAAAGCAATCATGATGTCTTTAATGGCGTTTTGATAAACCTTGTCATTGATGGACAAGACTTGAAACTCGTGCGGGGAAACCATGAAAAAAAGCGTCTGCTTGCCTGATATATAGATTGATTTGGAAAATACGGCATGACCAAAGAACGGCCATCCGCATAGGTGAACCTTTGACGGTAAATTCAAGCGGTCTACATAACCGTTTGTGAGTATCCCTCAATCGAATGAAGTTGTGTCAAGGTCAAGCTATTAAGAATATATAGAAAAACGGAGAAAGCAAAAAAAGATGCGTAAAGACGTAGAAATGGTGTATACTATAAGCGTCGCCCTATCCTATCAACTTCGCGATCGTTGCGGGACACTTAACCAGTACGGATTGGATGGGGCGATAAAGAGCAAGGGGCCATTGGCCACCTGCTCTTTTTTGTTTTTACCATGGAACAGGTTAAAATTCATTTCAAAATAGAGAGCATGCGATCCGGCAGCACATTCCTTTTTCGCTGCTAAATGCCATCAGGAAACAAGTTCAACACTTTTCTTCATAATGACTGATGACTCTTAAACTCTTTTACTACTTCATTGAATCGATCAGGAAAATTTGTAAATAAGCCCGTTACTCCCCACTCTAGTGCTTTTCGCATATCTTCTTTCTCATTGATGGTATAAGGATGGATTAATAAGTTATGTTTTCTTACATTTCGTACATAAGCTTCATTGATTTTGGCAAAGTTTGGACCTACACCAATGGCATACTTTTTAATTTGTTCCAGTTCAGTATCTGTGATGAAACCGGGCGTTTCATACCATAAAAGCTGTACGAGCGGAAGGTTTGGATCCATTTCATGGATTTTTTTCAAGCTTTCAGGGCTGAACGATTGGATGAGAACATGGCTTGAGCGGCCATTCTCTCCTGTCAGTTTGTACTTTTCAAGCAGCTCTAGAAGCTTCTCTTCCATCCCAGGATATACTTCCGGAGACTTTGTCTCTATGTAATACTTCGCCCCACGTCCGAATTTTTCAAATACTTCTTCCAATGTCGGGACGTGTAATCCTGCATATTCCGGCTTTGCGTATTGCGGGTATTTTTCGTTAAACCATGAACCTGCATCCAGCTCTTTAATTTGTTCTAATGTCATGTCTTTTACTAAGCCTGTCCCATTTGTCGTACGGTCTACCGTTTCGTCGTGCATCGCTATCAATTCGCCGTCTTTTGTCATTTGAAGATCGACCTCGATGTAATCTCCTTTCATCTTCTCCCCCATTTCGTATGAAAGAAGCGTATGTTCAGGAGCATAGCCTGAAGCCCCACGGTGAGCTGCGGTAATAATTTTCATTTCAGGGGAAGACAGCTCTGATTGTACCGGTGCTGAATTTGCCGCAAACGACACGGGTGCTGCCGCCTGCATAATAAATCCAGCGCTTAAAAATACGATTGACGATTTTTTCATCCATTGTTTCACGAGTCTCTCTCCTCTTAATTCATCTCAACAACAACTGTAAAAGAGAAATGTAAAGGAAATAATGATAGAGTGTAAATCTTCCATTTACAAATAGAAAACAGGTAATATAGCGCAGAATGTATCAGGTCTTTTTATCTAAAGTATAGAGAAAAACTAGACTTTAGATTTATAAAAGTTAAAGAGAAGCTTGCACCATGTCACAAAAAAGAGCAGAACAGCCCTCTTTTACAAAAAAGAGGCGGCACCCATAAGCTCCTCTAATGGATGACAAATATGAAAAGGTGACTTAAAAAGACAAAAAGCAGTCCTTTTAAATCACCCTCTGACTATCTAAGCTTAAATTGTTAAGATGCTTTTTTCAGGACAGACGTTTGCACATTTCGTTTTTGATACGTAACGAAATAAGCAAAGCCGACAAATAACGCACCGCCGACAACATTGCCGAGGAAGACGGGGACAAAGTTTTGGAAATACTCTGTCCATGTTACAGCACCAGCAAAGATAGCCGCTGGGATGACGAACATATTGGCGACAATATGCTGGAAGCCAATCGCAACGAACGACATAATCGGGAACCAAATGCCTAAAATTTTGCCCCCTACATCTTGTGCTCCGAACGAAATCCAAACGGCGAGGCAAACAAGCCAGTTACAACCGATTGCTGATACGAAAGCCTTTCCGAACGGATCTTCCACCTTCGCCTGTGCAATCGCGACCGTTTTATCCAAAAAGTATCCCGTCTCAGTTAACCCGACGACATGACCAAAAAAGTAAGCAATAAAAAGAGCTCCGGCAAAGTTGCTGATGGTAATGAAAAACCAGTTTTTTGCTACATCGCCGAATGTAATTCTGCGCGAATATAAGGCAAGCGGCAACGACATCATATTTCCTGTTATTAGCTCTCCGCCAGCCAATACTATTAGCATCAAGCCTACCGGGAACACGGCTCCTCCCAGCAAATTCGCAAGGCTTCCCCATTCAGGCGGCAAATTGCCAATAACCCGAATGTCGACCAAAAATCCGAATGAAATAAAAGCACCGCCTAAAAATCCGAGAACGAGCATAGTAACCAGCGGCATTTTTGCCTTCTGAGCACCTGCTTCAATCACCGCTTCAGCAATTTGGTTCGGTTTTAAAAATGCCATAAAAAACTTCCTCCATTTTTCAACATAAACTTTTCTTGACAATAAAGTAATTCCCTTGCTTTTGGCTCATTCGTGTAAAACAAAAAAGCAACACCCAATAAACCCTGTCAATCAACAGAATTTGATGGATGTTGCTTAATATCCCTACACGCTTTGAGTATAGAAAAATCAATCATCATCTATATTGTATCCAATAGAATATACACAGAGCTTGCGTATGTTCCATTTCACATATGTGAGCGGTCTTATTGTAACAATATTATTTTTAAACATCAATCATTTTGTGAAATTTTTTAACGGTTCTCATCCGCTTGTTTGAATTCGATCCCCTCTCGTATACACATTCAATGAATCATTGCGGATGAATCCAACCGTCGTAATGCCCAATTGCTCTGCCAATTGCAGTGCCAACTCAGTTGGAGCCGATTTGGACAAAACGATTTCGCAGCCGATTTTAGCGACTTTCAATAAAATTTCCGATGAAATGCGGCCGCTGAAGACAATCACTTTATCCCGAATCAAGATATTATTCTTTAAACAATAGCCATAAATCTTATCAAGAGCATTGTGACGTCCGATGTCCATTCGGCTCAACACAATGCCATTTGCATCGCACAAAGCTGCATTGTGTACGCCTCCTGTCTCATGGAACGTCACCGCAGAGCTCTGCATCTCTTTCATTAAGCGAAAGCAATCATCCGCAGACAAGGTCACATGAACCGCATCCATCTTTTTAGCAGTCATTGCGTCATTTACGAATACAAAGCCCTGCCGGCTCATCCCGCAGCAAGACGTAATATACCGCTTGCTCTGGAAATTTTGATAATACGGATTGACGTTTTTCGTCTTTACATGAGCAAACCCGTCTTTTTCCTGCACCCATATCTCTTCGATATCTTCATATTGACGAATGACACCTTCTGAAGCCAAAAAACCTATGACCATATCCTCGATATATTCTGGTGTACACACCATCGTCGCGAACTCTTGGCCATTGATTTTGATCGTTACCGGATATTCCGTTACAATCGTATCCTCGATCGTTTCCATACGACCGTTTTCACAACGAAGAATTTTCCGCTTTACTTCTGCTGGTTTCATGATGACTGTCCCCCCTCACGTAATGTTCTTCTCAAAAATAAAGACGGACACGGCGACGTCTTCTTCGATTTTCATGTCCGAAAACAAATGAACGAGCTTAGTACCCATCAGCTCTTCCATTCCTTCCGGCGTTTTTTGAGCGTACACTTCTTGAATCATCTTCGTTCTGGCATTATGCACCGCTTCCCTTCCTTCAGGGGTCCCGGCGATAAATTTTTCAGTCGGCGTTAAATTCCCATATAACGTAGAAATCGCCATATTGTCCACAAACACGGTTTGAATGCGCTCAGGCCCCTTCCCAAACAAATCTTTCCGAAGTTTTCGGATGATATCATTGAATTCATGTACTTTTTTTGACATGCTACCAATCCCCTATCGTCCAATGAATATTTACCCATAACATTTTGCTTTATCAATTTCCTAATGATAAAACAATCAATGAAAAAATAAAAGTACCATCCCTTCTCTCCATGATTCTAAAATTGTTCAAACTTTTCATTACATCTTCATGAAGTTTTTGTTAAAACGGTTGTGAGAATTGGAAAAATGCGTTAATCTTTATGGTTTCTATTGTATATTTTAAACAAGAGCGCTATAATATGATGTGCATATGATGGAACGATGATAGAGAAACTGTTAGCGTTTTATCTTTTTAATTTAATGATGGATTGGTAGATTAGTAAGACCTGCTAATGAACTATTCCACCATAAGAACTATAAACCTTTCCAATGGGAGGTTTATGTACTTATGGTGGTTTTTTTATACCATAAATCAAGAAATATGGGCAAAGAGCGCCCATATTTCTTGATTTACGCATCAGTGGTCGGCAAGTTCCCTTGCGGGTTCTTGCCGACCACTGATACGAGAACCTTTTTCTTTTATTCAGGATGCTAACCCCAAAAAACTAAAAAAGAGCACAGACCAGGGTGACATTAAAAATTAAGTGGTACTTATCTATTAAATTGGGAGGTTTATAGATTGAATGACAAAATGATTCAACTAAACATTAACGGCAAAGAATATGATGCAAAAGAAAATTCAACGATTTTAGAAATAATCAATGAACACGGGATTGCGCATCCGCAAATTTGTTACGTGCCTGAAGTTGATCCGATCCAAACGTGTGACACCTGTATTGTCGAAGTGGACGGAAAATTAGTTCGTTCCTGTTCCACGAAAGCTCGCAGCGGCATGAACGTCGAATTAACATCAGCCCGCGCAAAAGAAGCACAGTATGAAGCGATGGACCGTCTATTGGAAAATCATTTATTATACTGTACGGTTTGTGACAATAACAACGGAAACTGTACATTACATAATACCGCAGAAATGATGGAGATTGAGCATCAATCCATTCCGTATACACCGAAAGTAGACCCGACGGAAGTTGACATGTCCCATCCTTTCTATCGTTATGATCCGAATCAATGTATCGCTTGCGGCCAATGCGTGGAAGTATGTCAAAACCTTCAGGTGAACGAAACATTATCAATTGATTGGGAAGCGGAACGTCCTCGTGTCATCTGGGATGATGGCGTTTCCATTAACAACTCTTCCTGTGTCGGCTGCGGTCAATGTGTCACCGTTTGTCCATGTAATGCATTAATGGAAAAATCCATGCTGGGTGAAGCCGGCTTCATGACAGGCATGAAACAAGATCTTCTCGATCCGATGATTAATCTTGTCAAAGAAGTCGAACCTGGTTACAGCGGCATTTTCGCGATTTCCGAAGTGGAAGCGGCGATGCGGGAAACAAGAACGAAAAAGACAAAAACAGTCTGTACGTTCTGCGGCGTCGGCTGTTCATTTGAAGTGTGGACAAAAGGCCGTAAAATTTTGAAGATACAGCCGACCTCTAAAGCGCCGGTCAACGCGATTTCAACATGCGTAAAAGGAAAATTCGGCTGGGATTTCGTCAACAGCGATGAACGCATTACAACACCGTTGATCCGTAAAGGCGATACGTTTGTTGAAGCAACCTGGGATGAAGCATTAGATCTTGTTGCCAGCAAATTAGGTGCCATTAAAGAGCAGTATGGAAGCAATGCGCTCGGCTTTATTTCTTCTTCTAAAATGACAAACGAAGAAAACTACTTGATGCAAAAGATGGCCCGCCAAGTATTTGAAACAAATAACGTGGATAACTGCTCCCGTTATTGCCAATCACCAGCTTCATGGGGATTGCAGCAAACAGGAGGAATCGGCGGCGACTCCGGAACCATTAAAGACATCGCTTCTGCCGGTCTCGTCATTTTAGTCGGCTGTGCCCCTGCGGAAGGACATCCGGTTTTAGCAACACGCATTAAGCGTGCACATAAATTGCACGGCCAAAAATTAATTACAGTCGATTTGCGCCGACATGAAATGGCGGACCGCGCGGACTTATTTATCCGTCCAAAACAAGGAACGGATTATGTATGGCTGGCAGCTGTTGCGAAATACATGATTGACCAAGACTGGCATGACAAGAAGTTCATTGAGGAAAAAGTGAATTTCTTCGATGAGTACGTCAAAATCCTTGAACGATATACACTAGAATTTGCAGAAAAAGAAACAGGTATTAAAAAAGAAACATTAATTCAAGTAGCCGAAATGATCCGTGATGCAGACGGCACAGCCATCTGCTGGGGGATGGGTGTTACACAAAACAATGCCGGTTCTTATACATCTGCTGCTATCGCCAACTTGCTTCTTATTACTGGAAACATGGCTCGCCCTGGTGCAGGTGCTTTCCCATTACGCGGACATAATAATGTACAAGGTGCTTCTGACATGGGAACAATGCCAAACATTTTCCCTGGTTACCAGCAAGTGGCCAATGATGAAGTTCGTGCGAAGTTTGAAAAAGCATATGGTGTGAAAATTTCCGAAAAGTCCGGTCTCGACAACATTGAAATGCTGGCGGCCATTGACCGCGGCGAACTAAAAGGCATGTATATTGCCGGAGAGGAAATGGCATGGGTGGATGCTGATTCCAACCATACGCAGGAGATGCTTGCAAAACTCGACTTCTTAGTGGTACAGGAAATTTTCTTTACTACTACTTCCCAATTTGCGGATGTTATTTTACCTGGTGCGCCTTCATTGGAGAAAGATGGTACATTCACGAATACTGAACGTCGTGTGCAGCGTTTATATAAAGCTTTAGATCCGCTTGGCGACAGCAAACCGGACTGGCAGATTTTTATAGAAGTTGCTAAACGTTTCGGCTATGAATGGAACTACACGCATCCAAGCGAAATCTTTACGGAAATGTCGAGCCTGACACCATTCTTCAGCCAATGTAATTACGACGTATTAGAAGGATGGAACAGCTTTAACTGGGGGTCGCCAGATGGAACAAACACACCGGTCTTGTTCTTGGACGGCTTTAACTTCCCGGATAAAAAAGCACGCTTGGCCCTGTTTGAATATGTTCCGCCGGTAAAATACCCGGCTGAATTTGATTTAACGCTCAACAACGGACGTTTACTTGAACAGTTCCACGAAGGAAACATGACCACAAAATCCGATGGAATCAATAAAAAGCTCCCTCAAGTATTTGTGGAAGTTTCACCGGAATTAGCGCGTGAACGCGGTGTGAAAAACGGTTCCCTTGTCCGTCTTGCATCTCCATACGGCTCCATTAAACTCAGTGTATTAGTAACGGATCGGGTTCGTGGAAAAGAAATTTATGTACCAATGCACTCCACGAGCCATGAAACAGCGGTCAACCTGCTCACAGGGAATGGCTTTGATATTGTGACACATACACCTGCCTATAAACAAACAAAAGTACGGATGGAAGTCATTCGCGAAGACGGTGCCGTGCCACTGCCAATGACAAGCCCAAGGAACAAAAAGCGCCATCCTCAAAACGGCGTTGAAGTTGAACGCAAGTGGAACCGTCCGGGATATGTTCACTTGACAGACCAAGTTTAAGGAGGAGAGGAAAATGGCAAAACCGATTACAACGATTCAAAAGCGGATACTGACAGAAGAAGAAATGAAACAGCAAAAGCTGGAAGAGTTAAAGGCTCTTCTGGCTGACAACGATGAAGCATTGAATCAAACGCTGGAAATCGTTCGTGAACTTCATAAAAGCGGAATGCTTGAAGCGGCAAGCTCCATGCTCCAGGCAAAAGACAAGATCGCCAAAATTGCAGTCGGCCAAGTGTCCCGTGAACCCATCACCAACTTAATCAACACTGTCATGGGAGCAACCGGCGCCCTTACAACCGTTGACCCTGAAGTCACGACAAAACTCGTCAACAGCGTCGTCAGCGGCATGAATGAGGCGAACGAACAGGCTCAAAACCCAAAACCAATCGGCATGTTCGATTTGTTCAAAGCATTGAAAGACCCTGACATTAACCGTGCCATCGGGTTCGGAATGCACTTTTTAAAAGGTATGGGGAAAGGCTTGAAATAAAAAACATCCTGTACCAACTTTTTAAGATTTATGAATAGCTTTACCATCACCGTTCCCCTTCTATGGTTCATGAAGTAATAGAAAGGGTGAACGGTGGTTTCTTTTACTGGAGGTCTTCTCCATTATAGAGAAATCTATCATAATTACTACCCTAAGATTTGATGATTAAAACTTTAATGATTGATCAAACGGAAAGCGAGTGTTATCATGCTGACAAACGAACAGGTGCTAGAAGCGCTTAAACCGGTACAAGACCCTGAGCTTCATAAAAGCATTGTAGAGCTAAATATGGTAAGAAATATTCAAATACTTGATGGCAGCCACATTATGCTGGAAGTCCTCTTGACGATTCAAGGATGCCCGTTAAAAGCGAAAATCCAGCAGGATATTGAAGAGACACTGCGAAAACTCGGTGCTGCCTCCGTTTCGCTCAAATTTGGAGCAATGTCAAAAGAAGAGCTTGCCGCACTGACGCAATCCTTGAAAAAAGAAGCGACGACCGACAGCGGCATGCCAAAAATGCTGCGCCCTGACTCTGGTGTAACCTTCATCGCCGTCACGAGCGGTAAAGGCGGGGTCGGCAAATCAACGGTCACCATCAACCTGGCGGCGGCGTTGGCCCGTTCCGGGAAAAAAGTCGGCATACTGGATGCAGACATCTACGGTTTCAGCATTCCTGCGATGATGAATATTCAGCAAAAACCGACGATGATTGATCAAACGGCCATTCCCGTTGAAAGCCACGGGGTGAAAGTTATGTCCATGGGCTTCTTTTCCCCTGATAACAATCCGGTCATGTGGCGCGGACCGATGCTCAACAAGTGGATTCGTAACTTTTTGGTGAATACACATTGGGGAGAACTCGATTACCTTCTTCTCGATTTACCGCCCGGCACTGGAGATGTTGCAATTGATGTCGCAGCCATGATTCCACAGGCAAAAGAAATCATCGTCACCACTCCTCACACCGTCGCCTCATTTGTTGCTTCAAGAGCCGGCGCGATGGCTGTGCATACAAAGCACGAGATTTTAGGGGTTGTCGAGAATATGGCCTATTACGAGGATAAAGACGGCACGAAAAAGTATTTATTCGGCCAAGGTGGCGGAGACGCGTTAGCAGAGCAGTTAAATATAACTGTGCTTGCTCAAATCCCCTTTGCACAGCCTGAAGAAAATACAGGATCGTCTGTTTACGATGAAGAGTGGCTGATCGGCGAAGCATTTACAAACCTTGCGGAAGATATTATTTTTAGCGTAGAAAAAATGAATAAACAAGTATAAAAGCATATCTGTTCATTCTTCTCAAAGGTTTAGAAAATTCGGCATGGCTGTTCTTTAGTCATGCCGAATTTTCTAAACCTTATTTTAATACCTTCTATACATCCCTACCGATTTTGGTTGTGTATAGTCAAAGCCGAACTGTTTATATAATTTGTCTGCCGGAACATCCGCGAGTAGACTGACATAAGCCCCTTCAGGTGCATGATCATTTAAATAAGCCGTCAGCTCCGACATGATAACTTTTCCTAATCCCCTTCCCTGATATCCCGGTTCGACGGCGATATCGACGATTTGATAGAAACAGCCGCCATCACCGATGATTCTCCCCATCCCGATCAACTGGGAAGACGTTCGTAAAGTCACGGCAAAAATGGAGTTTTCCATTCCTTTTTCAGCTGCCTGTAAGCTTTTCGGACTTAGCCCTGCAGCCACTCGCAAATGAACATACTCTTCCGCTGTCGGTGCTTTATGTAAAACGTCATATTGTACATTCATATTCCTGCCCCCTTATCTTTATGAAATGGAAAGGCAGCCCTTTTCCTTATCAAGTCCAGGCCGCCTTTCGGCTATGTTATTTAATAGAGACATAAATCTCTACAATCGCATTTTCGGGGTCGATGCTCCTCTCATCATACAGTTCAAAATCTGCTTTATAGGCCCGTTTGATGTTTGATTGTCGGAACCATTCCCACACAGATGCCCATGCTTTAGGAACAACTTCGGCAACATGCCCTTTTTCCGATGGAAACACTGCGTATTTAGAGGCTGGAAGCGTTGTATGAATCAAACTTGAGGGCACACCTTCCTCTGAATACACTTCTGAGCCAATCATCATCGTGTATGTTCCGTTTACATCCGTTTCATAATTCGTATAAACACCAAGTATGTATCCATTCTTTTTGTTTGGAATGCTGTTTCCTACTTGCCGGCTATAAAATTCACCCCATAACTTCGGAATGTTTCCTTCCCTGCTCGCTTCTAATTGATTGCTCGTTCGACACCCGATTCCTATTACTTTTTTCTCTTCTAAGTAGGTGAAGTTAGGATCCATCCATCTCTCTCCTCAAAATATCGTAATATATTAAACTTTGACGGACTTTACAAATATACTGTTTTTCCTTCTTACTAATCAAAAAGCTCCTTAATATCATCATAAAACAAACGTATGTTCTATTCAAGAAAAAAATGGAATTTTCCTCTTTTTTCTTTTGACAGAGAGTAAAAGTTCCTATTCATCTTAACACATTCAACAACTTCAAAACGCCATTTACTTCCTTCTTGTCCGCTCCACTTGCAGGTATCCTTAAGGAGTCTGAACAGGGGGGATTTTGTTATTTTTTGTAAAGCACATCTATTATACGCTTCATGAATCATTCATAGAAGAAGTGTTATTCAATAACACCCGATTCTGTTACATCCACTTTTACCTTCACTTTAATGGGGATATCAGGATATATCTCCTCCCACTTCTTTTTGTCCCAGGTTCTCGTTCGGGTTCTAATTTGCTCCCCGATTCCAAGAGGATCGATACCGAACTTCTGAAATTCTTTCATCATCTCATTGGCCTTGCCTTCGATTTTTTCTGTCATTTTCCTTTCAATTTTTTGCAGGATTTTTTTATCGACCCGTTCACCCGAAAACTCTCTTAAAATGGCATCTATTTTCACATGTATCGTAATGTCCGGGTTTGTTGCAGGTTTCGAAATCTTGTAATCCCTTTTAGCAGAAATATTGTAGACAGAGGCATACTCTTCCTTTTCCTCACTAAGATTTATATTAAAAGAAGCCTCGTTCGAAAATTTCTCCAGCATGGTCTTAAACACAAAAGCGGCTTCGCTTTCAAGTTGATCGACATATTTATCTTTGTCAAATAACGCAATCCCTTTTATATTGACTTTTCCACCTTTTGCTTCTAACAATGGTAAAAAGGGATCCGCTCCCTCCGAATAATACGCATGAAGAAATTCATGTAAATTGGTTTCTGGCAGCATTCCGTGTTTAATATTTTGATCGATTAAATTGGATAAATAGATTCCATTATCGAGGTTTCCATATTGTTTCATCAGCAGCTCTTTCGTACTTCCTTCTACAACCGCCAAATAAAGGTTGGACCCGATTGCCGGATCACGCTGGAGTGTATCCAGAATTTGAATCAAGCCTTCTTTCGCTAACTCCTTGCTGTAGAGTGTGATTTCCAGCTTTCCGCTTACAAAAGGCTTGTCGGACTGTCGATCAATTTTCTCTCTCACCTCTTTGCTTAACTGTGAAACGGCTATGAAAGTTTCATTTTTTACCGTTTTATCCGGTTGATAACTAGGGGTTACCACTGTAGCTTTAATCGTATTCTTATCAACCGCATCATATCCGACCGCTGTTGTGATTTGCACATCGTCCAATATCTTTTTTTCGATGTTCATACATCCTGATAAGACCATCAGTGCCAGCAACCATCCGAATTTAGTTATGTTCATGTCTTTTTTTCCTTACCCATGATCTCATGCTCCATAGTGCCAAAAGGAACGGTATATAAAAGAAATTCAAAATTAACCCCACCTTGGACATCCAGTCCGTCACAAGATTGATGGAATCTCTTCCTCGAATCGTTACACATAGGATGTATGATAAAAGAAGAACGATGATCAACACTTTGTCAGGTTTTATCGTAAACAATCCCGTTACCCCCTTTACGGCTGCCCAAGTGAACAGGCAAATATTAGGAAGGATGACAAGAATCCATGAGGTAATACCAATATATTCAAATCGCTCGACAAACGGCATTTCTACAATTTTCCACATAGTCAGCGTCGCCCATACTTGTCTGCCTAGTTGCTGCTCGCTGTAATAGGCAGTCGTAATGACCATTAAACTCGTATACATGCCAACTGTTAAAAGGTGTCCAAGTTGTGCCCATTTTTGCGAACTTCGCGGATGTTTAAGAAAGGGATAGTACATCAATAAAGTGGAAAAACCTAAATAACTAAACGACATATCCTTTGACGCAATGGCCATATCTTGAAAAGAATGGTTCCAAATAGGCAGTAAATGCCGGAATTCCGTATGTTCAAGCGGGAACAGAAACGTCAACACTAAATAAAACGGAATGACCACTCCTAAGAAACAAATTCCCGCCACCACCCGAAATCCGGCCGACACCCCGTAATAGACTAGCAACAGAAAAATCAGGCAGAACATATAAAGATTGATTTTGGGAAACATCCATACTTGAACAATTTCCATATAATTTCTTAATGTAATGACACTCATCATCATCCAATAGAAAATCCAAATAAAACTAAGCATTCCTCCGAACCACTTCCCGAATAGATTTTGATGAATGCCCATTAAATCCTTATTTGCGTTATCCAGTAATTTATACATAATCCAAATGGCAAAGTTCACGGCTGCTCCCGCTGCGATGACAGCCATCCAACTATCATTTCCGGCCGATTTTGCGATAATCCGCTGATATCCTAACACTCCCACTCCGATTTGAATGGAATGAATCAAAAAGAACACAAGAAATGGCGATATTTGAACATTTTTATTTTCCATTTTGCAATCCTTCTCTCCTTTTTGACCCATCCTCTATTCTTTGTTATCATGCCTTTCCTTCGCTTTATCCTCATTAAACCTCATCGTGTCCTCAGTTTGCAGCTGGATGGGACGCTTTGCCTGAAACGAAATCGGGAGTCTAATGATGGCATCTTTTAAATCTGTCAGTCTTGGAGGATATAAAGGTTCAAGAAACGGCCGGCCTAATGACGTTAAGCGCAATAAATGAATAAGAAGAAAACAAAAACAAATTGCCACTCCGAGTAATCCGATATAATGGGCAAGCAACAGAAACGGGAACCGAATTAAACGAATCGTATTGCCCATCTGGTATACGGGTGTCGTAAAAGAGGCAAGAGCGGCAAGAGCCACGATAATCAACAATACGTTACTCGTCAATCCCGCTTCTACCGACGCGGTTCCAATCACAATCCCTCCAACGATACCAATCGTCTGACCGACCTTTGTCGGAAGTCTCGCCCCTGCTTCTCGCAGCAGCTCAATGGCCAATTCCAACACTAAAGCCTCAAGAATCGGCGGGAGCGGAATTACGCTTCGGGAAATGACAAGAGCGCTTACCAAGTCTTTTGGAATCAATTCATAATGATAAGTAAGAACCGCCACATAAAGCGGGGTCACCAAGATTGAAAATAACACTGCAAAGAATCGGACAATCCGGAAGAAGGAGGCCACAATCCAATTTAAGAAATAATCCTCAAAAGCCGAAAAAAATTCCACCAAGTTAGTAGGACCTATAAGACCGTGCGGTGCACCATCTACGAGCAGCGCGACTTTCCCCTCGGCCAATGCCGCTGCAATTCGATCCGGCCTTTCTGTATCAATCAATTGCGGGAAGGGAGAATTATGATTGTCTTGTATCAATTGGGTGATATAAGAACTATCGTTCACCTGGTCGATGTCCAAATCTTTTATTCTTTGGGTCAGTGTATTGATATTTTCCTTGTTTGTAATTCCTTCAATATAGAGAATCGACACTCTTGTTTTGGAAAGTTTCCCTACGATAACATCGTTTACAATCAATTCGGGCAGCGGAAGCCTTTTTCGAATCAAATTTAAATTTGTATCAAGCGATTCAACAAATGATTCTTTTGGTCCGACGACACTGAATTCTACTTCGGGGGCCGCCACTTGTCTCGTTCTTTCCACACTGGCTTTCAAAAGCAGCGTTTTCCCCTCTTCATTTTTATTAAAGATCATGATAAAACCAGCCAACAATCTATCCTGCACTTGAGAAACTTCACTTGTCATAACCAAATCTTCTACCGGTAAAACAGGAGGTAATTGCGCAATGGAATCCACCTGTGATCGATGGATATACGGAAAGACATCCCGATGTAAAATTTCGACATCAATTAACGAGGTATAGTAACCGACATAAAATAAGTGCTTATCTGTCCACAAGTCAAAAATCGTAAAATCACTGGATTGCTGCAGCTGTGCCAGCAGATTTTCTAATGTTTGATCTTTTTCTACATCGACACTCTTTCCTTTCAGCCGCTTTCTCATGAAAAACCACCTTAACCGATTACTAAAATAATAGATTATTCCCATTATGGACGGATTAAGAGAAGCACAAACAATAAAAATCAGATGAACGAGAAGAATTATGTCGATTTTTGGTTTATTTCGCATTTTTTAGTATGAATAATATAAAAAATGAAACATAGACGTTTCTCCATGTTCCATTCTTTAGACGGATTCAATTTTTCAATCGGCGGTAAAATCTATATACATGCCTCGTCACATCCAGCACCCAGTACGGCACCCGAATATTGAATTTATAAAAGAACGGCAAATAAAGGCGGTAATAGGCAGTCACCAAGTCCTTCCATTTTCGGTCTCTGCCCGGTTTGTGAAAGTCTGAGACATCAACGACATAGCCTCGCCCCTCACTCATCATGACATTCTTTCCATGCACATCCATTGGATTGAGCCCTCTTTTTTTCGCATAATCAAGCGCTATATTAATGTCTTCAATTACGCTTTTTGGGATCAGGACACCTTTGTTTACAGCCTCATACAATGTCAAGCCGTGCAGCCGTTTTAAAATCAAATAAGTAGAACCGCTCGCAATCAGTTCGGAATAGGCCGGATGATCCCCTAGCTTCCTGTACACACGGGTTTCTTTTTCAACACTTTCATAATCATGGGCGTACACTTTCACCACCCACTTCTCGTATTCCTTATGGACGAATACTGCAGCATAGTTTCCCCTTCCAATGCATTCCCAATCATCCGGGATATTACCTACTACGACGGGATTGTGTAAAGCGGGAGCATGCAGCTCCAGACTTGGCAACAGTTGTTGTTCGACTAGCTGAATCAATCGTTCTCGCATGTAACCATCCTTACCATTGTGATGATTTTAGTTTAATGGATAACTATACGCTTGATAAGCATTACTTTCATTTTCAAAGTATGTAATTTTTTTGAAAAGTCTGTTATGATGAAGAAAGTTTCCATCAGCAGGGAATATCCTTCAGCCCTACTGATGGTTAGGTAGGCCCGCATGATACGGGTTACACAGACGCTGTTGCAGGGTGCGGCGGTATTAGTCTGTGTTCCTTTTATGGAGTTTTTGAACAACCTCTAAGAGGAGAAATGGAATGAATAAAAATTGGATAAAAAATTAGCCTATCTCTATATCATTATAGGAGCATCTTTCTGGGGAATTATCGGCGTTTTTGTCACACGGCTTTATGAACTGGGCTTTACACCCACACAAGTCGTCTCCATACGCGCTTTAGCCGCCGCTTTTTTTCTTATAGTATATGCAAGTTATAAAAACCGGAAACTATTGCAAATCAATGCATCGGATAGTAAATACTTTATCGGGACCGGTATTGTCAGTATTGTATTTTTTAATTTGTGCATGTTTAACGCGATTCAAGAAACCTCCGTTTCCATTGCAGCCATTCTTCTATATACAGCTCCGGCCTTTGTGACTATTTTTTCGAGAATATGGTTTCACGAATCGCTAACGCCGCGCAAAATTTCAGCCCTATTGATAACATTTGTCGGCTGCTCCTTTGTAATCGGCATTTTTCCGAATACAAGCGACTCTATTTCCCTATACGGATTCGTCCTCGGACTTGGTTCCGGTTTTTTCTATGCGCTTTACAGCATTTTCGGGAAATTCGCACTCAAAAAATACGACTCTTTAACCGTTACGGTTTACACGTTTATTTTTGCAGCGGTTGCCATCACGCCCTTCAGCGGATTAACGTCGGTCTTACCTTTATTCGCAAACACGGAAGTATGGCTGTATATTTTAGGTCTCGGCTTCCTTTCAACAATGCTGGCTTACATCTTGTATACAAAAGGGTTAACGGCAGTAGAATCAAGCCGGGCATCTATCATTGCCACAGTCGAACCCGTCATTGCCGCTCTATCAAGCTTTCTCCTTTTTCATGAAACGTTAAACAGCTGGCAATATCTTGGCATCATCATGGTGATTGCAGCTGTCATCATCGTTCAGGAACCAACCAATAAAAACCTGAGGAATACGTTGGTTTCCAACCAATCCAACTAAATGAACAAAACGTTACCGCAGCTGCGGTAACGTTTTTGTCTTTCTTATTCAACCAACATGTTTCGTAAATCTTTTGTTGTCTTCTCTTCTATGCCGCACGTTCGTATAAGGTAACTCTCGATCGAACCATATTGTTCTAAAATATAGTCGAGCACATCCTCCAAATATTCACGCCTTACGACCAGCATCGGCTTTATACGCTCAGGCGAAACTTGCCATAAACTCATGAAGCGAATAAACCGTTCGATTTTTTTCATTCTTGGCTTTATTAAATCATCGGACATTAGGTATTGTTCAATCACTGTTTCACGGGGCACACCTACCGATATCCCGAAAATTGTATAATTTATCAAACTGGAATTGCTTCCTTACCTCTAATGCAACGTTCATGTTCTATTCCTTTCGAGCACTAAATGCTGCCTTTTTTATGCTATGTGGAATATTCCTCCACGAATACTTTTCCAAGCCATGATTTAAATTGATCTTTTCCCATCATTCATCCCGCCTTTCTTATTGATTTTTGATGCTGCACAAAACAGCCCTTTCACATGATATCATGAAGATGCTGTAGCACCCTACTAAATTTATACATTTTTTCCAATTAATTATCGCCCTTTTATCATTTTACCATGTACTCGGATCTATAATAGAAAATGAAGTACATATTCATGTTTTCTTGCCGAAACTCGTATTCAAATGAAGCTTTTCCATAAGTCCTAATTCCATCGCAAAAAAATGGTTTTTCTGAAAGGACCCGTCACTGAATTCCTTGATTTAATTTAATTTTCATGACGGATCCTTTCAGGAGGATGATTCACAAGGATATTTTTATCCTTGTGAATCATCCTCTTTATTTCTATTTTCTGTCATAATAAGGTATAATAACTTGTTAAATTATTAGTATTAGAAGGAGATTAATATATGAAAAGTAGAACTTCTGTCATGATAAGCATTGTTCTTGCGATGTTGGTGGCATCCATCGATACAACAATCATGAATACGACGATGCCCATCATCGCAAAAGAGTTAGGACGCTTTGATTTGTATGCCTGGTCATTTGCATCATATATGATCGCAACGACCATCCTCTCACCCGTGGCCGGCAGACTGTCCGACCTATTTGGGAGGAAAAGAGTATTCGGTTTCGGAATCATTTTATTTCTAATTGGTTCGCTTCTTTGCGGGATATCAGCAAGTATGGTTCAATTGGTCATCTTCCGTGCAATTCAAGGGATAGGAGCAGGGTTTATGATGCCGTTCCCTGCGATTATTGCAGGGGATCTCTTCCCGGTTGAGAAAAGAGGAAAAATCCAGGCCTTATTTACGGCAATGTGGGGACTTTCAGCCATCCTCGCTCCTTTACTCGGGGCCTTCTTCGTCGAGTATATGACATGGAGATGGATTTTCTTTGTCAATTTACCGGTTTGTTTAATCGCTCTTTTAACCCTTTTACCGTATAAAGAAAATTATCAGCCGAAAAAAGCGAGCGTAGATTATATCGGAGCTGCTCTATTCGCTGTGGGGGTCACGTTCCTTCTCTTAGTGACAGTCGTTGAAGAGAATAGAGCTCTTTATACTGTCATTGGAGCAGCCTTGATGGTTGTTTTCTATTTTTTCGAGAAAAAACAGGTGTCGCCCATCGTCCCGCTTTCCATGTTTAAAAACAAGACGATTTCATGGATCAATATCAACACATTTATCGGTACCCTTGCTTTATTCGGGACATCCAGTTATATTCCATTATTCTTGCAAAACATAGCAGGACTCTCGCTGTTTATGAGCGGCGCCGCTCTTCTTGGAGTGGCCATCGGATGGATGATCGTGTCTGTGCCTGCAGGTAAATGGATCCTGAAATACGGATATCGCCTATTGTTGATGATTGGAAATGCTTTATTATTCTTGTCCGGTGTTTTATTGGTGCTATTGAATGAACATCATGGCTTCGGATATGTATTTGTTGTGATGATCGTTCAAGGTTTGGCTTACGGACTGCTGTCCACAGTTGGATTGATTGGTGTCCAGCAGCTGGTAGGAGGACATGAAAAAGGAATTTCCACTTCGTTCTTCATGTTTTGCCGCAACATGGGTACGGCCATCGGGGTAACGATTATGGGAGCCCTACTGACGAGCGGAGCGGATTTTATGCAAGGAATCCATCATCTGTTTCTATTCGGTTTCGTCGGAAGCATTTTCGCGTTACTCACAACATTCCTCATTAAAAATGACACATCTGAGAGCGGAAGTACTGTCACTGCCGGAAGCAAAATAAGCTGACTATGTAAAAGAAAATAAAAACCTTCCTGCTAAGTATGATTACTTAACACTTGCTATATATTTTTATTCTATTTGCGCCTTTCTGTTCTTTCATCTTGAATAAACCCACAAAGGTTCTCATACAAGCAGCCGGGAAGAACCCGCAAGGGAGCTTTCCGGCTGCTTATGCATCAACAACGGACCATGGATGTTCTTTTATCCGTGGTCCGTTATTGATGTGGATTTATGTAGTTTGCAAAACATTCGGTATATACGGTTGTTTTGCGTCTTCTTTTCGGCTGACTTCATCGATTTTGTTGACGAACATTTGAAAGACTTTGCGCTTTTCTTCCAAATCTTTGATTTCTTCCTTCAGTTCATTGTATCGTTCTTCAAATGGCTTATGATAAAGTTCCCGGATATTCTCGATGATTTCGTCATTCACCGTTGACTGAATGACTTGCTTTGTAATCCCATATTTATATGTATACAGCTTCAGATCTTGTTTGACCTTTTCATATTCTTCATCTATCGCGCCTAATAATTCGGAGATTTCTTCTTTCCATTCTTCCAGCGACTTTTTAATATATGACTCCATAACGCTTCCCCCTCTTGCTGATTTCTTTTTCCCCACCTTCACAAACCGTACGCCCCGTACTGATGAAAGTGTCCTTTGCGGAAGGAAAAAGAGCGGATACTCGTTCCCGCCTACATTATACCAACCGATCTTTACAGATGTTTTTCGAGAGGATTACACTGTTTTACAATTGTCTTATTTTTGTCATCGTATTGATATATGGAAATCCTTTCATTTTTTCCTGTAAACGGGGAATGCTAAAACTGCCTGATAGACAGGGAGGTGGAAACATGGAAACACTCTTATTTTTAAGTCCCTTTGCCTTATTCTTTTTGATTTTTCCTTTGGCTTACTTTCAATTAAATACATTGGCCATATCTTGTACTTTGCTTCTCATCGCATGGACCCTCTTCGTTCCCCTGATCGCTCTATGGGTTCATGACAACAAGGAAAAAAGGGAAAAACACGGGAGTTAGGTTACTGCCTAATGCCCGTTTCGATAATTTTAACCTTTACATCAAGATGCACTTCAGCATCGGGATAGGCTTCCTCCCACTTTTCTTCACTCCATCCCCTCGTTTGATGTTTCGCTCTGTTGCCTATCCTTAGCGGGTCGATTCCCTTTTGTTGAAAATCACGAATCATGCTGAGTGCCCGCTTTTTTAGCTGCTCCTCCGTTGCCTTTTCTAGCTCTTTTATCCTTTCTTCCCCAGTGATGCTCATCCCCATCGTTTCTTCCACGAGCCCCTGCAATTTTACATCAATGAAAACGATAGGATGATCATTTCCATGTTTAATGTCATACCTAACCTTAGAAGCAATTGTATCAATTTCCAAATAATCGTCGTCTCGGATTTTCACCTGGTACAAGCCGCTCGGAAAGTTCTCATATAACATCCTAAAAACAAAACAATCCTGAAAACTGACGGAATCGACATATCGATCGCCATCAAACAAAGCAAGCCCCTGAATTTTCACTTTATTGCCTTCTTTTTTTAGGAGAGGCATGAAAGGATCCATCCCTTTTCCATGATAGCTGTAATAAAAATCATGGAAATTGACATGCGGGATATTTTCTCTCATGTTTTGGTCCATTAAATCAATCAGATATTTAGAAACCGTGGAACTTGCCTTATATTTCCCTTCAAGCAGTTTCTTCGTTTCTCCGTCTACTATCGCCAAAAATAGCAGCCTTCCTATTCGTGCATCGCGCCCTAGTGAATCTAAATATGGAAAAATCCCTTTTTCGGCTAATTCATCATGATAAAGAGCCACTTTTAGCTTTCCTAAACGAATGGGCTTTGGCGACTCAGATTGCAGCACTTTTTGAATATCCTTCGTCGTTTGGGAACTTCCTGTAAAGGTCTCCGTCTCCGATTGTGTTCCTCCTTCTCCTGTCCCATAAATCGTTGCAGCGGCCGTTGCTTCGATGGTCTTCTCCCCTTTCTCATCATAACCTACCGCTTCGACCAGCATGATATCCTCTATACTTGAAGAACGCACACAGCCTGTCAACGTCCATATACATACCATTAGAAGAAGCCTTTTCTTCATCTTTGACTCCCCTTTACTTTAAGAACCACCCATTGAATGAGAAAGAGAAACGGAATGTAAGCATAAAAAAAGTAAAAACCGATACGCGCCATGATGCTATTCAATAAATCAATTTGGCCACGGGTAGTAAGAAATCCACAGCCAAGCAGCATCAATAACCCAAGCCCAGCCATTGTAAAACGGGCATTTGCAGAAAATGAGAATAAACGATTAAACCCATAATAGGCGCCCCATGAGCTTAAACAAAGATTAGACAATACGACCGTCACCCAAATGGCTATGCCCACATACTCAAATCGCTCGACAAAAGGCAAATCCACAATTTTCCACAATGTCATCGTAGCCCATATGAGCTTCCCCAACTGTTCCTCACTGTAATAAACAAAAGAGACAACAGCCATAATCAAATAAGTGATGGTACTATAAAGAACCCCGTAGTGAGCCCATCTTTGCGAAGCGGCTGCATGTTTAATAAAAGGATAGTAAAAAAACAGCATCTCAAAGCCTATAAAACTTAATGTCATCGTTTGCGACGCTTTCAACAGCTCTGCCATTGAATGATCCAAAATGGGCAGCAAATTCTCAAAGCGTGCATGTCTTAACGGAAAGTAATTCACTATGAGAAGCGGCAGACCGTAGATGACGCTTAAAAAACAGACGCCTGTGACCACCCGGAACCCCCCTGATACAAAGGCAAAAATGATGACAAGAAAAACCGCGCAAAAAATCCATGTCGATAGCTCCTGAAATACCCAAACTTGCACGACTTCCGTAAAGGTTCTTAAAACTGTAATCGTAAGTACGAGGGAATAAAGCGTGAATAAAAGTGAAAGAGCACCGCCGATCCATTTTCCAAATAGCTGTGCATGGACATCAATCAGATCTCCCTTGCTCTTATCCAATACCTTATAAGATAACCAGACGACAACGTGGACGCCAATTCCAGCAAGAATAACCGATATCCAGCCATCATTCCCGGCATCCGTTGCAATATAGTGTGGAAACCCCAATATCCCCACTCCTATTTGCATCGAATGAACAAGAAAAAATACAAAATACGAAGAGACTTGTTCGTTTTCTTTTATGAAAGACTGCATATGACCTCTTCTTTCTACTGTTATTTCTTGTTGTCCCTTTTCTCAAGCGTACGAGCGGCATTAAACCTGTTGGAATCTTCCGGACGCATTTGAATCGGGCGTTTTGACTGACGGTTAAAAGGAAGGCGGAACAGTGCGTCCTTCAAGTCCATGATTCGAATAGGGTAGATCGGCGCCAAGTAAGGACGCCCAATTGATGTAAGCTTCAGCAAATGCGCCAAAATATAGGAAAAACATAATGAAACCCCGACAATTCCCCATAGCTGCGCAAATAAAATAAACGGAAAACGAACTAGACGGATCGTATTACTCATTTGATAGATCGGTGTCGTAAAGGATGCAAGTGCCGCTAATGCGACGATGATGAGAAGTACATTACTCGTCAATCCTGCCTCTACTGATGCCGTCCCGATCACGATACCGCCTACGATACCGATTGTCTGGCCTACCTTCGTTGGCAGGCGCGCTCCAGCCTCCCGCAGCAATTCAATCGCCAATTCCAACACAATAACCTCGATGAAAGGAGGAAAAGGGATATCGGCTCTTGAAGACACAAGCGTAGCCAATAAATCAGTTGGAATCATTTCGTAATGATAGGTTAACACCGCTACGTATAACGGCGTGGATAAAACGGAAAACATGATGGCGCCGAGACGAATCAACCGAAAAGCTGACGCGATATGCCACGGCAGAAAATAATCCTCAAAGGCCGAAAAGAATTCCACTAATGTAATGGGGACGAGTAAGACGTGCGGGGACCCGTCTACCAAAACGGCAATTTTCCCCTCTGTCAATACACTGGCCACCCGGTCCGGCCGCTCGGTATCCACGATCTGCGGAAATGGGGAATTGCTGTTATCCGCTATCATTTGCGTAATGAACGAGCTGTCCGGAATTTGATCATATTCCAGGTCTTGAATTCGCTGTACAACGGTATTGATGTTTTCCTGATTGGCAATACCGTCAATAAACATAACGCCTACCCTCGTCTTTGAAATTTTCCCCACCCGCACTTCTTTTACGTGCAGCTGCGGAATGGGCAGCCTTTTTCGGATCAAATTGATGTTTGTATCCATGGTCTCTACAAAAGCTTCTTTTGGCCCAACAACGCTGAATTCCACTTCCGGAGTAGATACTTGCCGTGTTTCGTTTGCAATGGCGGACAACAAAATGCCTTTTTGAGCGTTTTTATGCAGGCGAATAAATATGTATCCGCTCATCAACTTATTCTGAATTTCCCCTACATCCTCAGTAATGGCGATGTCTTCAATCGGCAATATCCCCTCTAGCTCATCAAGATTGCCGAATTTTTTTTCACTAAGAGGGAACAGAACCGCACTATAAATAAAATCAGGATTAACCATCGTTTTAATGTAAGTGATCCAACACATCCCGCCAGCTGCATTATGGGAACTGTTTACGAAATCAGCTGAGGCTGACAGGGCGTCGAACAATCCACTGAGATCATTAAAGGTACTTTGTTTATTTTCTGTTTTCTTCTTTTTAAATTGAAACCAGTTAAACATCTTGCTTCACCACCAATGCCAGCCGTGACTTCCTTAATGATGGACCATACATAAGGAAGCCTTTATATACAAATGAGAAATGTTTTCCAAAATATACGTTTATTATCTATAACTCCAGCTTTTCTTATACATAAATAAGGAGACATGGGTGTTCTTTTCCCATGTCTCCTTATTTATGTAATTGGCTATGTTAAAGCCTACTATTGATTTTTGACTCATTTGAATGAAACGAAAAAAAGCGAAAAGCAACGGCAGTGTTTAATAAAGCCATTTATGTCAAAACTTCCGAATCGCCTCCATCACTGCTTCATTCTCACTTGTTTTATGAAACCCTTCATTTCTTTTACCTGTATCTAAATTTTCGACAACTGTTCGAAATCCGTTTTTGTTGATGATATCAATGATATACTTATTGCTCTCATATTCCATATAGCGGCGTTCAACACTCCAGTATGCAGGAAATTGTTGCACAACCAACACCTCCCTTTCCCATGTCTTTTTTCGACAAAAGCATACTCCATCCTGCCATGTCATCAAAATGTAATCATTTTATTACTAAAAATTATATTCTTTACGAATGGCTTTTACTTGATAATCAACGTGACAATATACAAAATGACAAGCAGTGTCCCCAAATAAAAAAGCAGCGGCAAGGTATTTGACGTATATAAAAAGGCAATAAAGAATAATGCCACTACATATGAAGCCAGTACGATAAAAAGGCGCAAAAATTTCCACCTCATCAAAGAATCAGCGGTAAGGAGCACGGTTATGTATCTTCTCTTTGTTGTTGTCGCTTGGATCATCATCGGAAAGAAATTCGTTCATTGGAAAACATGGAAAGAGTATTATTCTACGATTCAATATTTCATCATATGCAATCTTTTTTATAATTTTCTTTACTACAATCATACGTTATGGGCTTACAAAGCGAAAACAACTCCTCTTCTCAACCATACGCTCATTGAAACGGCATTTACCTTTTTGGTTGTCCCCATTACGATTATGATTTATTTGCAGCATTTCCCTGAGGGGGACCAAAAACAAAAGAAATATCTTTATGTATTTTCCTGGAGTTTCTTTTTTTGGATCATTGAGTATCTTTTCAGTAAGAAAGGCCTTTTTGTTTATGATAACGGATGGAATGTATGGTGGAGTGCCATATTCAACATGCTCATGTTCACCATGCTGAGGATTCATTATAAAAAGCCGTTACTAGCTCTGATCTTATCGATTCTAATCATCATTTTTCTCATCTTTTTGTTTCCATCGCCTTTATTGAAAATGAAATGACTCCAAAAGCTCGGCTTGTATAATGGGAGAATAAGGAAACCTTCCGATGGAATAGACCTGTTCTCCCACTTTTAAGACCCGCAAGCCTCCAATTAATCAAGTCGATCATTCATCGGTTTACTGCACCTGCACTCTAGAACGTAAGTATATACCGAACGAATCCAGTGGAAATCAATAAAACGAGAGCATGTATGGCCGACTATCCCAATCAGGCTTCCAATCAAAGCGCTTCCGATGATATCCGATGGGTAATGGTGCCCTGTCCATATACGCGAAAATCCCGTCATGACCGCAAGTCCCCACAAACGGCAGCCAAGTACAGGCTTGCGCAGAAAAACGAGAGTCGAAACAGTAAATGCCAGCAATGTATGTTTACTCGGAAACGAAGAATCTGTTTTAGACGGAATCAAGATGCCGACCCGCCGTTTCACAAACGGTCTCGGCTTATAATACAGAAGTTTGATCAAGCTGTTGACCAGCACCGCAATGACTGCACATCCCCCTGCGTGCACAACCGTTTTCCGGGAAGATTTATTTTGAAACCACATCCAGATGAAAACGAAAAGATAGACATAGCGCGCTTTATTGGCAATGGCAATCATCGCTGTATCCACTGGTGAACAACGTCCCGCAAGCCCATTAATAATCTTAAACCATTTTTTATCCATCAAAGCCCTCTCCTTATTTTGCAGATACATCTAATATTTCCGCCCAAAACAAGAAACATGTACCTTGTTTAATAGAAGGAGCGATTGTTGGTGTTATTTGGAGATTATCAGCATGAATCTCCCATTTTTTATATCTAACTATATAGATGAAGAGATGCTTTGTTATAATTTATTTACTATATAGATCGATTTAGAACATTCGACATAACCAAAGAACGGCCATGCCTAATGTTCTAGACCTAAGCGGCTGTCTGGATGACCAATTGTGATACCCTTCGATGAGAGGAAGATGTGTCGAGTTATTAAATGGGATGTATATAAATATTTTAGTCACTTCACAAGAAAGAAGCTCCGAACAGAGCCAGTTCGGAGCTTCTCTTCTCTATGTACAGTTGAATCGTAACAAAATTGCTTCCATTTCACAGCTTTTCTCGTTCTCTACTGTTCACCCCGTATGCTTTTCCTTCTCTTTGCCTATACTAATTTAATAAGTGTGGAGAAAACAACAGAGTATGATTTTGATCGTCTTACTCCCCGCTATGCGGGATAAAAAAATAAGAGGTGTCTTTATGTTGGATTGGATGGCTGAACACATGCTGCATCCCTCTTTTTTCATCAGTCTGGCCGTGTGCATGGTTATTATTTTCATTATCACTTGCTTTTTTTATGCATTGATGAAATTAGAACAAGAGAAAGTGGAGTAATGAGCAACGCATGAAAAGTTTTTAGCTTTTACTGTTTTTCCTTCTCCATTCTTCTTTTTACCCGATCAGACGGCTCCCAACAATTGAACCTGTAGGAAGGTTTCGTTTCATAACCGAGTCTCGAACAAATGTAAGTCATGCCCCGTTCGTTTTTAAGCGCTTGAAAATGGCAGCAAGCCGCACAACAATGAAACCGATTCAAATCCATCACTTCCTTTAAACTAATACAATATTTTGGAAATCAATCCCTTTAACATGATAAAACCTTAAATGAACGAACGTTCCGATACTGAACGACTCGTTTCGAAAATAACAATGGCCTTTCCGGCACTATTTGTTTTCATCTCCTGTATGAAGGAACGATCGATTTTTTCAAAAAATTTGTCTTCATAGTGACTCCCCTTGCTTGTGAATCGAAAAAGACCCGGCCCTGGACTGCCCTTTTTCCTTATATGTATATAGCTTATCGTGATAGGAAATCTGAGAAAAGACGGGTAAAAACTAATACTATTTTACTATTTACAGTAAATAATAACCAGAACCAATATTCATTTTTTTCGACATAGATCAAAGCATCTATACAAACTACATATAAGCAGCCTTGATCATGCTTGTATTTATATGAATAAGACATTCTAAAGCGGGTTAAATTCCCTTCATTCATACATATATTCACAACAAGTTGGAAAGAATGGATGTTAAGAGCGTTATTCATCATGTCTCATCACCTTTGTTCTGTAACGCTCTTCATTTTTGGAAAGGGGTAGTTCAATCATGCATGATGAATATGATGAAAAGCTTTTATTTATTAAAGAACTTGGCCGCTTAATGAATGATTATGATAAGTGCGATAATCGAGAAGCGAAAGACGAAATCTATAAAGACATCCTCCTTTTAAGTGACGCCATTTTACAGATTCATTGAGAGGAAAGATGTTTAAATAAAAACATCTTTCAGCAGGAGTCCACTCTTCTTTAAGACACCTCATTTTTCTTGTACTGCGCGAGCTCTAACATGAGCTTTCTTTTTTCCTCTTCAAAATCAGGTTGGTGCTCTGTCCTCTTCCGTTCTGCCTGTGGATTTACAAGCCGGTCAGGCACTATTTCTTTTCTCACAGATTTAGTCCGTCCATAGGCCCTCATAAAGTTCCCTGAAAGATTGCTGTTTTTTTGCCTCGTTTCAGCTGTCATTCGTTCCCGTTCCTTTTTCAAATATGCCTGTCTAAAAATATGCTCTTTCACGTAAGAAAAGGCATGAATCTGATCACCTGGATATTTTGGTTTGTATGCAACGAACGCTTCGTTCAGCCATTTGATTGCCTCTTCGTAACAGATACCGCTTTGGACCACTCCTGTAAATCCTTTGCACTCGGATAAAGCCCGCGTCCCCTACGCTCAAGAAAGGCCCTTTCCAGCATCAAGTCATAGGCAGCAGATTCAAAATGGCACGGTGCCTCTTTACTGTCAGCTTGTTCATTCTCATTCTTGCCAACTTTCACGAAGTGTGCGGACGCGCCTTCTTCATCCTCTTTTTTTCTGTTCGTATTCTCTGAAGTACTCTCTTGTAACGAATTGGTCAAGTTGAACGAATCGCCTGTCCAAGTTGAACGGTTCCCTTGTTCATTTTGAATAGCCGGTCCATTCGTGTCCCCAAACTTGGAATAGTCGATGCGATACCATTTTGTCTGGTTGTTATGACTGCTGTTGAACTGTTCTGTTTGAATGTAGCCGCCCGTTTCCAATTTCCCTATAATCCTTCTAATGGTGCTGATCGACCAAAACGGAAATTGTTCCTGCCATTTTTCATATGTATTGTATACCCATAGATGACCGTCCCGTTCATTACGGCTTCCCTGCAGCCAATAATGCAGCTGCTGCCAAAAAATGGCCTCATTCAATCCCAGCTCCACCGCAAGTGACGGCAATACAATCAATGGTTTATCTTCTATTAATAATCGACTCATTTTGTCCTCCTTTTTAAACACACACTATTAATAAAAATATCCCTACTTATTAAATAGAAGAAAAAAGAAGTTTGGGGGAGTGGATTTATATAAATTGATTTAGAAAATTTGGATGGCTATTCCAGTGGTCTAGATAACCAATTGTGAATCCCTGTCGATGGAATAAAACGTGTCGAGTTATTAAGTAGAATATATATAGAAAAAAAGTAGAAGAACCAAAAAGAAAAAAACTTATAACCGGATGTATCAGCTACATATAAATAAGTGAAAGGCCCCGTCACGAAATCCTGTTTTTACGGGATTTCGTGACGGGGCCCTTTTCGGTCATCTTTATAGTCTACAAAATTTCATCTAACACCGCAAGAAATTCATTGATGTTCAGCGGTTTCGTCAAATAAGCGTCAAATCCGATGTTCATGGCCGCTTCGATATCTGCCTGCATGGCATTGGCACTTAAAGCGATGACCGGGATGTCCTTTGTTTGCTCATTGGATTTACATTTATAATCCGGCCGTTAAGATCGATCAAAAGAACAAGAAAAGGGCTGTACTTAAAAAGAGAGTGAAAATGCTGTTCAGAAAATCGATGCCTTTCTATCGCTCGATTTCGCTTGAAGTAAGCATGTAGAATGGCCCCCAACAATAAGCCAACCATTATGAAGCCAAGCGTATAAAATGACATGTTAAATGAAGAAACAATAGCCACAAGGACAGAAGCAGCAACCAGCCGATAATCGTAGTGTCCAAAATCAGTCATTTCTTTAACTCCTTCTTTCTTCAGACTGTTTTCATGATATACAATTAAGCGGCTGAACACAATTTTTAGATGTGATCACGCTAAGCCATTCAATTCCCACTAAAATTAGCAACCGATTTTTGACGAATAAAAAAGAGCCGTGGCACTCAGCCTCCGGCTCTTTTTTTCATTTTATTGTTCATTTTGGAACTTTCCATGCTCCGCAAAATACTTCATAGCTTCCCCTATTTCGTCACGGACACGTTGGAACTCGCTCCAATCCTTGCCTGCGGGATCATCAAATCCTACGTGTATCTTACGCGCACCTTCTTTACGGGGAGTTACTACAGGGCAATGGTCGGCCGCATGTCCGCATAATGTAACAACTAAATCGGCATTGTTTAGAATCTCCTGGTCAATGACATCAGACGTTTGAGACGAAATGTCGATACCCGCTTCTTTCATTGCTTTTATGGCATTCGGATTCAATCCGTGTGCTTCAAGCCCTGCACTGCGTACTTCCCATTCATCGCCCAAATGTTTTTTCGCCCAGCCCTCAGCCATTTGGCTGCGGCAAGAATTTCCTGTGCATAAGAAGTAGATTATTTTTTTGTCCATGTTGTCTGTCTCCTTTAGTATGAAAAATCGATGTAGAATATTCGGCATGACCAAAGAACGGCCATGTCAAATATTCTAGACCTAAGCGGCTGTCACCCCCCTTTCGGGGTTGGCGCCATCCGCATAGGTAAACCTTTGAAGATGAATTCAAGTTGTCTGAATGACCGCTTATGATTACTCCTCAATGAAATGAAGATATACCCAGTTATTAAGCGGAGTACATATGGAAATATATAGATTAAACAATTAACAACCATAAGTAGAGTCCTAATAGGGTGATGAATAATGTTGGGATGGTTAGGATGATTCCCGTTTTAAAGTATGTTCCCCAGCCTATTTTCACGCCTTTTAAACTTAGGACATGCAGCCATAACAAGGTGGCCAGTGAACCGATCGGCGTAATTTTCGGACCTAAATCCGAACCGATTACATTCGCATAAATCAACGCCTCTTTTACAGCTCCTGTTGCATTTGTCGCATCGATCGCAAGTGCATCAATCATCACCGTCGGCATATTATTCATGACAGAAGACAAGATTGCTGCCAAAAAGCCCATCACCATCGTTGCCGCAAACAAACCTTCATCCACACTCATCTGAATCACATCAGCAAGCAGTCCCGTTAAGCCGACATTACGCAAGCCGTATACGACGACATACATCCCGATCGAGAAAAACACGATCGCCCAAGGTGCACCTTTAAGTACTTGCTTCGTATGAACCGCAGGACTTTTTCTCGCCATGAACAAAAAGAAAATCGAGACGATTCCTGCGATAAATGAAACGGGAACCCCAAAGAATTCACTCGCAAAGTAACCGACCAACAATACAGCCAGCACGACCCAAGATAAACGAAACATCTTCTCATCCTGAATCGCATCCACCGGCTTTTTGACATCTGCCAATTCATATCGTTTCGGGATTTGCTTGCGGAAGTACAAAAATAAAACGAGAATACTCGCAAACAGCGCGAAGAAATTCGGCACGATCATCCGTGATGCATACTCGGCAAAGCCGATTCCGAAAAAGTCAGCCGACACAATATTGACGAGGTTGCTGACGACTAATGGAAGCGATGTCGTATCGGCGATAAATCCACTCGCAATAATGAATGGAAAGACCATTTTTTCGTCAAATTTCAAGGCACGAACCATCGCCAGTACAATCGGCGTCAAAATCAGCGCCGCACCGTCATTCGCAAAAAAGGCTGAGACGAGCGCTCCAAGAATCGAAACATACACGAACATTTTTACACCGTTGCCACCCGCTGCTCTTGCCACATGCAGTGCCGCCCATTCAAAAAAGCCGATTTCATCTAAAATTAAAGAAATGATAATAATAGCAATAAAGGTAAGCGTCGCATTCCACACAATTTGTGTTACATCCATCACATCTTGAAAATCCACCACACCTGCAATGAGCGCGACAATTGCACCTCCGCAGGCAGACCAGCCAATCGACAGGTTTTTAGGCTGCCAAATGACAAGGACCAGCGTGATCAAGAAAATCACGGACGCTAATATCGTTGATGTCAATGTTCAAACCCCTTCCGTTAATCACATGAAATACGCAACCCTCGTTCTTCGAGCTCTTTGAGGCGGTCATCTTGACTTGGAAGATACCCCAATAAGCTTTGCACAAGGACATAGTATTCACTTTGTTTATTTAATGAATAAATGATCCATTGCCCTTTTCGTGACTCCTTCACCAACCCCGCATCCTTCAATTTACGAAGATGCTGGCTAATAGCAGGCTGGCTCATCTCGAATAAGGCAACGAACTCACATACACACGCGTCATTGCTTTCTAACATTTTAACCATCGAAAGTCTTGTTTTATCTCCCAATAATTTAAGGATTGTTGCTGCTTTTTCAATTTCGACTACTATTTCAATCATTTCCGTACACCTCCATCAGTCAATCACTATATAATAATACACTTATATAGTTAATTAAAAAAGTATACTCCTATCATTAGAAGAAATGCTTCAACTTATTCATATAATGGGAGATGATCGATGTTCCTCCTCTTTTCATAATGCTGTAATAGCAAAAGCAAAAACTAACAAGACAAATCATAAAACAGGCATGATAGTCAGATTCATAATGTTTGTTCACCCCTTTTGCTTTTAAAGGCATTCGGAGTCGCTTTTACACCAAATCAATATATAACAATGCACTTATATAATAGAATACTTATATAAAATCGTCAATTCATTTATTGTAAAGTCATTGTAAAGTTTCCGCTCATTAGAGTTTACATCAAGCGGTGCAAGCCATAGCTCCTTATAAAGCAATATAAAAAAGAGACCGGGCTGTACCAATCTCTTTGTTTACGGATAAACAATCCGTGCATTTTTTACCCTTGATGAGTCCATTTGTTTGCTAAGGTCTGAGCAGAGGCCCTTCTTTCTTTTGTATAAACGATGCCCACATATAATACCCGCATGGTTAATCGCCATCACCGCTTCACCTTTTCTCTCTCCAAAAACAAAGAAAAAACATTCCTCAACAGCTCGAATTCGACGTACAGCACGAAGTTTTCGATTTTAAATCCACGCTGCAAACGCCTGTTTCCGGCAAATCGAGCTCAACTTTCTTTGCCGCCTCCTCATCTCCGGCCAGATAGGCTGTCACAGATCGGACTTGTTCATAACCGGTTGCCATGAGGAAAGTCGGGGCACGACCGTAGCTTTTCGCTCCGACAATATAAAAATCTTTTTCCGGTTGGCGAAGCTCTTTTTCTCCATGCGGCCGGACGGTTCCGCAGCTATGAATGTTCGGATCAATGAGCGGAGACAGCGCTTCCACACTTTCCACCGCGCTATCAATCGATGTACGAACTTCGCGGATCATCATCAAATCCGGGCGGCTCCCCGCATTTACAATCATCTCGTCTACGTCCGGAATGATTCTCTCTTTTCCATTTTGGCTGCCGATGATTTCTATTTTGTTCATTGATTTTTTAACATTTTGGATAAGAAATGGTGTAACAACGGTGACCTTTCCGTCATTAACCAGTTGATGGATGCGGCTGCCGAGCGCTCCTCTCGCTGCAAGTGCATCTTTTTCTTCGCCCCCATACGCCTCTTCCACACGCTGGCGTCTCATGATCCAAATAATGTCCGTTTCCCGATGAGCTTCTTTCAACTGTGCCAAATCCAATAAGGAATTAATGGCAGAATGCCCGCCCCCTACAACGGCCACACACTTATTCGCATAACGCTCCCGTTCTTTTCCCAAAATATCCGGGATGCCGTAAACCATTTGTTCTTGAAGAGATTGTTCCTCTTTCAGCCAAATACCGCTCGAATTCGCCGGATTCGGATTCCCCCACGTACCGGAAGCATCCAATACCGCTCTCGCTTCAAATGTTGCCAGCACGCCCTCTTTTTCTGCATGAATGACAAAGGGCATCTGCTCACGGTTTGCGGTCTTCATTTTGTCTGTATCTTTCCGTCCAATCGATAACACCTTTGTATGGAAATGTAAATGAGGCTGGATTTCCGGAATGTCGGCAAGCGGCTGCAAATATCGCTCAACAAGCTCTTTTCCTGTCGGCAGCGCCTCTAAATCAGGCTTTTTCCATCCATACTTTTTTAATAACTCAGAGGCCTCTTTATCGATGTTATAGCGCCATGGCGAGAATAAACGGACATGTCCCCATGTTAAAATATTGGTTCCTGCTTGTGTCCCCGCTTCCAGTAAGATAAAGTCCTCTCCCCGTTTCGCCAAATGTGCGGCAGCAGCCAAACCTACAGGGCCGCCGCCAATAATCGCAACCGGCAGCTTGTTTGTTGCTTCACTGTTTGGTGTATGAGTTTGAACTAATTCCGTTTTAGAAGCACAGCACCCTTCTGCTTTGAATGAAATGTTCCATTTTGTCATAACCATTCTCCTCCTCATAACATTTATTATTTATATATACCTTCTTTAAATCAAAAAAGGTTGAGTTAAAGAATAAAAAAATTTAGTTCAACCTTTTAAAACTGTGTTCAATGCTGTAAAGGATGAGACAAACACTTTATGATGCAATTTTTGTATGAGTCTTCTTTTAAATCAATTTTTCTTGATATTTTAATCATATACAATATTTTCCGATCGCGCAATTATTAAATCAAAAAAAATTGATTTTAAAAAACCTATAATGAAGTCATACAAAATTTAGAAGATGATTAATTTGACGAAAGCTTATAAAATATAAAGATACGCAAATTTAATAAAGACAACTTTATATAGCATAGAAAGAGAGGAACTTGATTTGCCCGAGAAAAATGTACAACTCGCTGCCATCCTGGATATCGAAACAACCGGTTTAAGCCCCCACGACTGTGACATCATTGAAGCGGCCATCATTTTATTTTCATATGATGCCGTGACAGGTGAGGTATTGGAAATCGTCGAGGAATATTCCGGTTTCAATATGCCTTCATCCCCTATCAGCCCTTTTATTACAAGACTGACCGGGATTACGAATAAAATGGTCCAAAATGAGAAGCTGGATGACGCGAAAATAATGGCTCTGCTTCAGCAAGCACATGGGATCATCGCCCATAACGCTTCGTTTGACCGCAGCTTTTTGCTTAAACGCTATCCGGTATTCGCCGAAAAACGCTGGCATTGTTCGATGCGTTCTGTCAAATGGAAAGATTACGGCTTCATGAATAAAAAATTGGACACTTTGCTTGAAGGCCACAGTATCGTAAGAAAAAACGCCCACCGTGCAATGGATGATGTAAAAGCGACCTTACAGCTTTTACAATCGAAAAACCCCCACGACGACTATTATTTACTTGAAGTGATGAAAAAGGCGATGAGCAAGCCGAAGGGAGTTTTATCCCCTGCTGCCAAAAGGGGGTAACGATTTCATTCAAACTAGGGAGTAGACGTTTCATTATTTTTTTGAAAATAAAAGCGGACAACCACCCCATTTGGAATTTTATGCTAAAATATAGAAGCATAAAGTAAGATCGGTGCACACTTTTCCATTTCTGGTGGTGAAAAAGTTGGTCAAAACCGTATTGGTCGCATTGTTATCGTTTATGGTCGTAAGCAGCTTGCTCATTTGGATTGGATATTTGTTCAATCTTGAGTGGCTGATGTTTAGCTTTTACGAAGAAACGTCTGCAGGATTCGAAGCAGGCGGCTCCGTCATCGCTTTTATCATTGGATTGGTTTGCAGTTATATAATAGGAAATCTATATAACAAGAGATTTGCCTAGTGATGATCCTAAAACCCATGATATGGGCGTTAACTAAAAAACGTTTGGACAACAGCCCAAACGTTTTTTAGTTTGTATTCAGTTCTCCAATCTTACAGCACCCAATGACGAATGGCTTGGGCCACGCCGTCTTCCGCGTTGGTCCCGGTTATCCAGTCAGCGGTCTCTTTGACGATCGGCTGTGCATTTCCCATTGCTACGCCGCAGCCTGCCTCTTTAATCATAGCGATATCATTGAGACTGTCTCCCATAGCAATCACTTCATCCATCGAAATGCCAAGCTTATCGCAAACCGTCAGAAGTGCCCTCGCTTTATTGATGCCAATTGCGTTTACTTCAATATTCGTTGGACTCGAGTTCGTGATTTCAAGCTCCTCATTTTTTAAAAGTTCCGCTAAAACGGCTTCTCTCACTTCATCCTCATCGAAATCAAATCCAAACTTCAGCCATTGATGGGAAGAAATGTCCTCCGGGAACTCTTCCCGCCATACCTTATCGCTTGTTACGGCCCAAAAGCGCGCATTATGTATATTCCTTAATTCCCACATCATTTCAATATGTGAAGCATCAAGAATAGTTCGTTCCAATAAATTCCCAGCACAATCCCATATTTCACTCCCATTCACTGTCACAAGGTAAGATGAAAGTTTAAGAGATTCAGCAAATTCACGGCAAGTCATAATAGAACGGCCGGTGCTCAACACAACATGGACACCCTTTGCCTGTGCTTCTTCAATCGCCTGCCGATTCTCCTTAGAAATTTTCCCTTCTTCATTCAACAGTGTCCCATCCATATCTAGTGCGATCAGCTTAAAATTTGTTTTTATCTTATTAGAATCTTTCACTATGTACCCTTCCTTTCTCTAAAGCTTGTTTTCTAGCTTAAGCTCCTCGATTGACATTTGCTTTTTTCTTATAACTTCATTAGTATTAGCATCATAATGATAGATTTCTAGTGTTCCTCCCGTTTCCCGTGCAGAGTCACCTGATAAGATGCCAAAATCGCCGTTCTCCAATGGAATGACATTCCTATAATAATTTGACGGTGAAGGCTGCATGGTGTCATGATTATGGTCTACGTTAACATGGACGTTTTTTCCGGAAAAGAACAAAAGAACAATCGTCATCACTACTAAAGTTATCCGTATTCTTCTAAGTTCTGTCATATATTCATCCATCATCCTGTTCACCCGCTCTCTACCAGCTCTCAGGAATATTTTACCACAATCTGTTCGTTTATTTAACCCGAAACAACTGAATAGAACACTCGTCTATCTTTCAATCAAAAAAAGATCATTTATTTTCAAAAAAATATTGCTAACCCATCTAGTATGTAGTATTATTTAATCAAGACGTTGGTACACAAACACAACGTACATAACGGGGGCTTAGCTCAGCTGGGAGAGCGCTTGCATGGCATGCAAGAGGTCGTCGGTTCGATCCCGATAGTCTCCATCCAAAACACCACTTCAATTGAAATGGTGTTTTTTATTGTTTATAGAAAAGCTTTATTTAAATCTTAATGTTGATTTTGCAAAGACACACACCTTTCTGTTTCAAATGAAATAAGCTAATAAAAAACAGAAGGGATCGCCAACATGGAGAATAACCACGATCATGAAATCATTGATACTGTTATTTCTTTCTTAGACGTCTTTACCATTATTCTTGTGGAGGATAACCCTATTGTCGGAATCGTCCTTGTCGCTCTTATGAAAACCGTTACGAAAGATCGGATTTTGAGGATTTTGTTAATCCTGTTAGTGATTGTTTTAAGTGTGACTTTGCAAGATGAATAATTAACTATGTGTTCTTGTTTCAAGAACACACAAACTAACTGTTTTTCCTCATTTGAATTCATTGTACATCCCAACAGACTGAGCGCCGCGTGCAGTTCCCCCTCATATGAACAACCTGAAAATTCCCATGATTTTTTCACTTTCTTGAACCATCAACCTTATGTTATCATTTTTTACTGTGTGAATAGTGTTAAAGGCAGGAAGGTGATTGAATTGAATTCCAACTCTCTTCATGGGAAGTATACATCGATGATCAACCCCACATTAGAAAACCTCGTCCTTACTTAAACATCATATTATAAATTTCATTCATCATTCTTTTTAATGTTCAAGAACCAATTGTGAATATATGCTTTTCTTACTTTCCCTTATAGGCACCAAAAAGTTCCTATCTTACTTTTTAGTGCCTATATTACTTAAAAGTGCGTTCTTTTCTCTTGGACTCATATGTCTCATAATAACATTTGCCAGTTGATTTCCACTATATTCTTTTATTCACGAGTCATATGACTTATATAGTTTGCAAGAAAATCATGAGGAGGACTATTTATAATGGGAAAACATTTACAAGATATAACAACTTTGAATAACGGTGTGAAAATGCCTTGGTTTGGTCTCGGGGTATTTAAAGTAGAAGAAGGTCCCAAGTTAATCAATGCCGTAAAATCAGCGATTAAACATGGTTATCGCAGCATTGATACGGCCGCCATTTATGAAAATGAAGAAGGTGTGGGTCAAGCCATTCGTGAAGCGATCGAAGAAACGGGCATCTCCCGAGAAGATCTGTTTGTGACATCAAAAGTGTGGAATGCTGATTTAGGCTATGAATCTACCATCACGGCCTATGAAACAAGCTTAGCTAAACTTGGCTTGGACTACTTGGATTTATATCTGATCCACTGGCCTGTTGAAGGAAAATATAAAGAAGCATGGAGAGCACTGGAAACTCTTTATAAAGAAGGTCGCGTCAAGGCGATTGGGGTAAGCAACTTCCAAATCCATCATCTTGAAGATTTGATGAAGGACGCGGAAATCAAACCAGTGATCAATCAGGTTGAGTATCATCCACGTTTAACCCAAAAAGAACTACAGGCATTTTGCCAAAAGCATGACATTCAGCTGGAAGCCTGGTCTCCATTGATGCAAGGCCAATTGCTGGAGAATGATGTTTTACAAGAAATCGCCCATCAATACGGCAAATCCGTTGCCCAAGTCATTTTACGCTGGGACTTGCAAAACGGCGTCGTCACCATTCCAAAATCGACAAAAGAGCATCGAATCATCGAAAACTCAAGCATCTTCGATTTTGAATTAACGCAAGAAGATATGGAGCGCATTGATGGACTAAATGAAAACCTTCGAGTTGGTCCAGATCCGGATAATTTTGATTTTTAATCTATTGTTCTATAAAAGGCGTAAATAATAGGCCATGGGCGTTTGCCCACGGCCTATTATTCATTTGGATTCCTATAACGGATATAATCGTAATTGGAAGTCGGAACGCTTTTCGTTACGTTTCCTTCTTTATCTTTATAGATTTCATATTCCCGATACGTTTCCACAATATAACCATCGACTTCTTCTTGCTCAACCAGCTTTTCTTCTAATTCAAAGTTCGCAGGCTGATGCGGCTCTGATGACTGTTCTTCCACTTCGGCTATGGCCAGTTCACTGTCTTCCTCTTGTTCGGCCAGCGATACAGGATTCGTTTCATCCAACACTTGCCGGGAAGACGAATCGGCATACCACGCGACAATGAATATCAGCACTAAAAAAGCCGGGATGACATACTTTTTTAATTGAACGCTCATTCGTCTATTCCTTTCTCCTTTTTATTCCCCATTAGCAGATAATCCTTAATGGCTTGTTCACATTAACATTTTATGTACCATCCATCCATTACATGTTCGTTCTTCATCATTTGTGGAACCTCTTTTCTAAAAGATGATGGCTTTTGGATCAAAAAAAGGAGGCCTGCCTGCGGCCCAAAAATCACAACATGAATGAAAACAGCCATTTTGAAAGAATCCCATGTTAAAATGGTAAAAACGAAAGAACGGGTGGTTTGCGATGAAAAGATGGGTATCAGCAAGTGAAAAGCGCAGTTTCTTAACATGGTTTTTACAACATCACCGACTGAAACGTATTGAAGCACGAAAAGTCCTTGAATCGATTTTGAACAATCCTCACATTTTAGAGAAGGTTTCGTTTACAGAGAAAATTAAACTGAACGAGAAAACGATTGTCATTTCTAGCGTCAATTCAGATGAACCCGGGTTTGAATTTTACTATAACCAGCGAAAAACGAGTGATCCGTCACGGGCATTGGGCGAGCTGACAGGCAATCCGTCCGAAAAAGTGAACCTCATCCTTCATTTTTACGGAAAAATGCTCAATCATCGCTACTTGCAGCTGATCGAGATACCGGCATCCGACAATATCAAACAGTACGAACAATATGAACGGCAGTCGAAAGCGGCCGATGCGGTCATTGAAAAACTCACCTTAAAAAAAGAGAAAGAAAATATAAAGAAGCAAATTGACGAAGCTCTCGATCAGAGAGACGAACAGCTATTCAAACAATTGGCAGCGAAACTGAGCGAACTGGAAAAAAGACTGTTGAGATAGGTTGAAAACGCTATACTCAGAGTCTGACTAAAGGCTTTAACCGTATCGGTAACCCGCTAAGACCTAAACTTGCCCCCCCCCCCAATAATAAGAGGTATTTGCATTGTCGGTATGACTACTATGCAAATACCTCTATTCGGGATTTTTACTTATTTGTTATAATTTCTTGAGGTACTCCAAAGCAAATCCGATGTTAAAAAGGCTCCAACCGGGGGCAGCGTAGTGGTGTTTATCGGAGGACCGGTAAGTACGGTATTAGTTGTAGCAATCCAATTTCCCCTCTCACCTGCCTGCAAAGAAGGCGGCTTCATCATAAACCGTCCGCTTAAATTTAAATGGCGAACTCTAATGCCTGCATCATCAAAAATTTGTAATTGGCCAGCAAATGATGCATAAGGTGTTTCAAACCTTAATTGTTTCGTATTTTCATCCCAGTATCCATTCATGGGAATGGGTGTGCCCCGAAAATTGGCAGTACCTATTACTCTGTTACCTGAAACCGAGTCGATCGTAAGTACCCCCCTTACAATCGGTCTTCCTGCAATCTCAGTACTAAGCCCCCAGCGCGTTGGAAAAGGTAAACTAAGCCGATTAGTTTGAGCATTCTGCAAAACAATTCCTCCCTATAAGGTGTTTTATGCCTAATAGAAAGTATATGCAGCTCATAATGAATTGGGGATTAACTAACTTTAACCGTATTTATATCTTTTTAACAAATTCAGATTTTAATTGCATAGCTCCAAAGCCGTCAATTTTGCAATCAATATCATGGTCTCCTTCAACCAAACGTATATTTTTGACTTTCGTACCGATTTTTACAACGGATGAGCTTCCTTTTACTTTTAAATCTTTGATGACTGTTACGGAATCACCATCGTTTAAGACGTTTCCGTTTGCATCTCTCACTATCTTTTTATCCTCACTATTTTCAGCTTCTGATTCTAAATTCCATTCATGAGCGCATTCCGGACAAACGAAAAGATTCCCGTCCTCATAAGTGTATTCTGAATTACATTTTGGGCAATTTGGCAAATTAGACATAATGTCATTTCCTCCATTCGTTATGGTTCATTCTAACATATAAAAATGACTTTCCATTTCCTTTGTACAGCTTCGCAAGAATAGCCATTAAGCACTCCTTACTTCATCATTAATGTTTGTTGTATCTCTTCAACCAATTTTCCAGCGCCTTCCGGACTTAAGATCACCTTCCCATTGACGAAAGACAGATTTCGTTCGGATACTTCTCCGGTTACTTGACAGACTCTATAAGGCTTGTACTTTTTCAAAATAATGAGCTCCTCATCAACAAAAATTTCTAATGGATCTTTCTTCTCAATGTCTAATATGCGGCGAAGCTCCTTTGGAAGCACAACCCGGCCTAATTCATCCATTTTTCGAACGATACCTGTTGATTTCACTTCTATCCCTCTTTCCATCTTTAACATTAAACCTATCTTAGTGAATAGGAAAAATATCAGTTCATACAATGTAGTTATGTTAATGAGCGGCTTCTGTAATCGTGAAGAGCGAACTGAAAGGAATAAAAATCCTTTGTTAATATTGCGATTTCTTTTCTCGCCTCTTCTATCGTTTCAAAGTCAATGTATATAGAAAGCCTTGTTAAATAGCGGTCTAATTCATTATTTAATTCAATTATAAAATCGGGATCATTATGTTTCTCAATGAAGTATGTAAAAAGGAATTTTCCTGTTACCCCGCTATGAAGTGAAAAACCAGCACTGTACCACAAAAGCCTCTGCGCAGCTTGCCATCATATTTTTTAACCGAGTCGGAGAAAAAAGATTCGGGTTACATATAGTTTATTTTTCCATTTCATAACATCAATATATTTGAATATTTGAATATAGAAATTAAGAATTTACCCATTTTCTTTCATAATGTCAAAGGAAATTTTTTATAGAATAAGGCAGATTTGGCCTCTTCCTCTTTCACTAAGAAAAAAGATTATGTATTCATTCATTGTTATGAAAAGAAAGATTCTATAGGCAAAGAAGTGTCTACTAAATTAAAAAACTGATTTAATGAAATGCCCCGTCACCAAATCCCAATTTTACTGGATATCTGCGACGGGGCATTTCTTGAGAGGGACTGAAAGGGCAATAGCCCTTTCAGTCCCTCTCAAGCATTATATTTTTAATCATCAAAAAAAGTTGATAAAATACAGGTGTATGAATACGGGATGACAGATTAAGAATAAAACGCCCGTATGGATCATGATAAAGAAAGAAGATGAACATATGTCTGTAAATACACATGAAAAACGACTAAGTGACATTTCGTTTTCCGTCCTAGACCTTGCGCCGATCATCGTCGGCGGAACTCCGTCTGATTCTTTGCGCAACACGCTTGACCTTGCACGCCATGCCGAAAAATGGGGATACAACCGTTATTGGCTGGCTGAACATCATAATATGCCAGGTATCGCAAGCTCAGCGACATCTGTCGTCATCGGCCATGTGGCAGCCGGTACATCGACAATTCGTGTAGGCTCCGGCGGAATTATGCTGCCGAATCACGCCCCGCTTGTTATTGCCGAACAGTTCGGAACGCTTGAATCGCTGTTCCCTGGCCGTATCGACCTTGGACTCGGCCGTGCACCTGGAACTGACCAAATTACGGCACATGCTTTGAGACGTGATCGCAGAAGCGACGGCCATGACTTTCCGGAACAGCTGGCTGAACTGCGTGCTTACTTTAAGCCTGCTTCAGAATCAGGAAACATGCGTGTAAGAGCCATTCCAGGCGAAGGACTGAACATTCCGATTTGGCTGTTGGGCTCAAGCAGTTTCAGCGCCCAGCTCGCTGGCCAGCTCGGTTTGCCATTTGCCTTTGCGAGCCATTTTTCACCTGAAAATACGCTGCCGGCTTTAGACGTATATCGCCGCCATTTCCGCCCTTCCGAAGTGCTGGATGAACCGTATGCAATGGTCGGCTTGAACGTGATCGCCGCCGATACGGACGAAGAAGCGCAGCGGCTCGCCACTTCCATGCAGCAGCAATTCCTGAACTTGATCCGCAATACCCCAGGACCGCTCAAGCCGCCTGTAGATAACATGGACAAACTTTGGAGCGACTATGAAAAAGCCGTTGTAGACCGCCAGCTCGGCTCCTCTATCATCGGCGGCCCAGAGACAGTAAAACAAAAGCTGCAAGCATTTTTGGATGAGACTCAAGCAAACGAAATGATGGTCAACGCCCAAATTTTCAATCATCAAGCGCGCCTTCGTTCCTTTGAAATTGTCGCTGAGGTAACGAAATAGAAAAAACAATGAGGCTGTCCCATAAGTCTCTAATCAAACACAAAAACCGATTTTTACTGAAAGGCCCCGCCACATAATCCCTTGGTTTTACTGGATTTTCATGACGGGGCCTTTCAGGAGAATGAGTCAAAAGGGTTTCTTTCTCCCCTTTTGATCCATCCTCTCGTTTCAACTGTTCTTTTATTATGATTCTTTCTTTTCTAAAGGAATGCTTGTTCACTAATCAGTTTGCAGGCTTTTTAATGCATCGGCAAATCGTAAAATGCCTTCCCCGATTAAACCGGCTTCTCCCCTGCCGAATGTAAAGCGGACATACCCTTTTTTCGAGCCGAACACGCTTCCCGGAACGAAAGCGACTCCTTTTTTCATCGATTCTTCAAGCAAACGAAACTCATTAACGGAAGCTTTTAGTTTGCACCACATATGAATTCCACCTTCTGGAACAAGAAACTCAATTTCGTCAGCCAACACTTCATGAAGACTTGACGTTAGTTCGTCCCTTCGCTGTTTGAGCTGTTTTCGAAGCATCCCGATATGTGTGTGAAAATAGTCGGAATCCAAAAATTGATGGGCCACCCATTGAGGAAACACACTATGCCCAAAATCGACTTGCTGCTTGGCATCCGCCAATCGTTCAATGACCTGCGCCGGACCAATGACCCACCCGATTCGAAGCCCTGATGCGACGATTTTAGATAGGGAGCTAATGTATAAAACATTGCCGTTTTGATCCATTGATTTTAACGTTGGATTGACGATTCCATTGAAGGAGATCAAACTATAAGGATCATCTTCTACAATCGGAATGCCAAACTCCGACGATAATTCGAGAATTCGCTTACGACGTTCCAGGTGAAGAATCGTTCCTGATGGATTTTGATGGTCAGGATTCAAAAAGATCATACGAATCCGATGCTTTTTATGTAAAGCGATCAAATCATCCGGATTGATGCCGTGTTGATCAACAGGCAAAAGAAAGGTTTTCAGCCCTGCTGACTGAAAAATCGGCAAGGAAAAACAATAAGACGGATCTTCAATTGCCACCGCATCACCCGGTTTTAGCAAACACTGAACGATGAGATGGAGAGCCTGTTGGGCACCAGATGTGATAAGAATAGAAGAATGACCCGTATCAATTTTTTTATATTCCTTCACATGCGACGAGATCTTTTCTCGTAAAAGCTCATTTCCTTGCGGGTGGTCATAGCCAAGGTGGCCAGTAAACAATTCCTCTGAAAGAATCGAACGGAACGGATCGAGCGGAAACAAATCTGGCGCCAATTCACCGCTCGCCAAATTAATCAACTCGCGCTTCTGCGTTTCTGTGCGAATTCGCTGAACTAAAGGCAGATTAGGCAAAAACGAGCCGTCTTCGACGTAACGGCCCCAGTTTGGGATACGTTTATGGGAGATTCCCCATATATCTGTACTGATGCGTGTTCCACTCCCCTTCTTCCTTTCTACAATCCCTAGCGACAGCAACTCCTCATAGGCGGCTACGACCGTGCTGCGATTCACTTGCAGCTCCCTTGCCAAAGCACGCTCAGAAGGCAGCATGCTGTCGGGCAAAAAAATCCCTGAAGATATTCCTTGCTCAATATAATCCGCAATTTGCTTGTAAATAGGCTTTTTATCCGTACGATCCGGTTTCCATTCCATTGTCATTCATCCTTGCCATGAATTATTGAACGAAAGGCTTATGCTGCCCGTGGGCAAGTAACAACCCTTTCTTTTGAACTACCCACCACTTACTCGCTGAAGTGGAGGATTCCTACAAACTCCATTCGATCGAACAGATATTTAGTAATAGCAATAGGTAAGATTTTGATGTAATCGCCATCTTTTCCCCTGCTCCACACCCAACGTGCGACTTTCACCGCATTAGGCGTTCCATCTTATTCTTTTAGACTAAAGCAACCAAATTACAAACTTTACGAAAATGGTTTAGTTTCTTCAATTGTTTTCCGTCCAATTGAAGGATCTTCCTATATCGGTCAATCGTCTCTTCATCTGTAGCATGGATTAATTTATGAGCATTTTTGTGAACTATTACAAGATTACTGAATTCATCCGTTCCTCCCATGTGACGTGGTACTTTGTGGTGACAGTGTGATTCTTCTGAGGATAGAAATTTTCCTGTCACTGCACATTTTCCTAATTGCATTGAATATCTTGAAATTCTGTTGTCTGCGTATTCTAAATTGTTTGTTTCATGAGTTCCACGTAACATCTTATTGATTTCAACTGCAATCTCAACTTTGAGTTTCTGGTGAAGTTTCAGCCTTCCTTCTTTTGTATAGTCACATATGTCCTGACTAAAGTTTATGGCATTTCTTGTTTCGATGTCTGCTAAAGGAAATAAGTGGATACCACTAATCTCAAAGGTTTTAAAGTTATTCTTGTGAAGTCGTTTATATGTTTCGCTTGGTTTAATTGGTATCCCGTATTTCCCAATTGATTTAAGACGATTGTGCAGGGTTTTAGAAAGACGATAGGCAATGTCGGTAAAATCTATGTTTACATGCGTTGCGATTCTGTAATAGTTTTTGACCCCGAGAATAAATGCGTTATAATGATTAATAGCCTGAACAGTTGGATTCCTTTGGATATTAGAAATCAAATTTCTAGCTTGTTCATGAATGGATTTTTTCTTTTTATCCATTACATGAGTATTGGCTACAAATTTATTTCGCTTTTTTACTGCTTTAAGAGAGAACCCTAGAAAATCCGATTGTCTTTTTCTTAGATTAGTGATGTTTGATTTCTCAGGTGATATATCAAGGCTTAATTGATTCTTCAAGTATCCTTTGACAGCGTGGTAAATCTTTATGGCAGATTTATGTGAATCTGTGAAAACTTTAAAATCATCTGCATATCTAACAATATACATCTGTTTTAGGTCAGTTTGTTTCATTCTTTTGACTTTGTGGTCCTGCCTGTAATATTGGTATTTTGTTTTAAAGTTTTCCCATTGATTTGAAATCCACCAGTCTAAGTCATTAAGTACAATATTCGAAAGCAGTGGAGATAGGATTCCTCCCTGTGGTGTTCCCTTTGTTGGAATTCCTATTCCCTGAACAGGTGCTTTGAGTATTTTTGAAATTATTGCTATTACTCTTTTGTCCTTTATTCCGATATTGTATATCTGCTTTAATAATTTTGTGTGATTTACATTATCAAAGAAACCCTGTATATCAATATCTACAACATGGTGACATTCCGTATGATTCACTAGGAATTGACATCTAGCCATTGCATGATGAGTGCTTCTGTTGGGTCTGAACCCATATGAATGATTATAGAATTTGGCTTCACAGATAGGTTCCAATACTTGTTTAAACATCTGTTGAATGAGTCTATCCCTCATGGTCGGAATACCTAGTGGACGCTTCTTTCCATTTGGCTTTGGTATTTCGACCCTTCTAACTGTCTGAGGTTTGTAATTTACTAATGTTGCTCTTATTTCTTCGATAAATTCATCAACGTTTTCCATTTTATATTGATCTATTGTGATACCGTCTGTTCCTGCTGTTTTTGAACCCGTGTTGGCTTTGATGTTTCTGTATGCTAGAAGAATATTATCTTTTGATATGATATGTTCATATAAATTTTGGCCTTTGGTAGCGTTGTTTTTACTTCTATCATAAAGGTCATCAAATAAATTTTGCATATTATAATATTCCGCATGGCGTAAGGTTGTACTCACCGATGGATTGTTTCCCCTTTCAAAGAAAAGTCCCATCATCTTACTCGACCCTGTGAGTTCCATTTGGTTGATTTAGTTTTCAAAGAACAAGACTTGGGACTATCCCTCCACGTTCATTACATGCTTCATTGGTACTGTGTCCCTGCTTTCACAAGAATAAAGTCACTTCGGCTTATAGCCTTATAGACACCATCCCGATAGTAGTCGTTTATATTTAAATGTTTCTTGCTTACAGCGTTCCAATTAACCTAGCTCTGCATATATCCGTAGGTGCTTGCTTTGAGCCTGTCAAAGTTATATCCTCATTGTTGGATATACCGAATTTCCTCTTAGCCAATCGTACTTTTCGGTATTTGACCCTGCAGTAGCAGTTTATGTCTTTCGAGCATAATCGGGGTTTAGACCCGTACCTTCGCAAGTTCGTCAGATTTAACCATCATTCTCACCATAGATATTTTGTAGCCCCCCGACCTATCATAAACCATATTCTAGCGAACTTAGGTTTACTTCAGCCGACTTCACCTAGCTTCATACAATTATAGACTACTATCTGTAATCGCATGTAGGAGTCTTAGGTAACTCGTTTCAGCTCAACATGACGACTTTCATTCCGAGTTTCGGTTAATCAGTTATGATTACTTTTGAGAGTAATCCTCCTATTTCGTGATTATACACTTATAAGGAAACGCTTCGCACGGCTATCCCCGTAGTTCCTACGGTTAGAAGCCTTATCGCTTCATTTTTTAGATTTCGTCCTGCGTTAAGTTCTCGATCATGATGTGTGCCGCAAGAAGGACAATCCCATTCACGAAGATTCAGATTCTTAACGTCTTTGTTTTGGGTGATACGGAATTTATAGGCTTTGTTGACAAGCATGACATTCATCTCACTCCGACAAGAACATTCATTCCCATTATACCATCATGAGGAAATTTTTGGATACCGCCAACCGACATTCATCTCCCGCCTACTCATTGGGCTTCGTCCTCCCCATTCCTTGAGGTGGGAGTCTTCTGTCGAGAAATGATAAAAAGGCTATAAAACGGCAATGGCATACCAGGCAAGCGCGATAAGTGAACCTAAAAGAACGACCGCATAAATAGCCGTTAAATTGATGGTATTCCGCTTCGTCGACTTACCGTAGTTCGCCTCCACGTTTCTTGCCACGAAAATCGTACCAATAAGTGAAATCATGCCAATCATAATGACTAATATAAGTGCAATTTTCATACGTCTTCTCTCCCTAGCAAACTAATTTTTTATTCAAAAGAACAAAGATAAGATATACGGCACCAAGATACTAGCCAGTAATCCTGTTACAATCATCGTCACTGACGCAATCGTCGTCCCTTCTTCGCTTTCTTTCATCATTTGTGTAACCCCGATGATATGGGAGGCACACCCAAGCCCTACACCCTTTCCTACCATGCTTGTAATGCGAAAAAGCTTTAACAAAATCGGCCCTAAGGCGCCGCCCACTATTCCGGCAACCATCACAAAAACAGCTGTCAACGACGGAATGCCGCCGATTTGATCAGCCAATGACACCGCAATCGGCATGGTAGTCAACTGGGGAATGGAAGTTAATATCAGTTCCTTATCCATACTAAGCATATTTCCGATGGATATGTTCACGATCATTAAGATGATGATGCCTGCTGCCGCTCCCATGACGATCGAGGCGAAATTATTCATTAGAATATGTCTTTGTTTAAACAATGGGATCGCTAAAGCAACGATGGCCGGACCGAGAAGCTCCGAAATCCATTTCCCTCCATTGTTTATGTAATCATCATGAGACATGCCAAAAATAATAAGTAAACAAATCATACTTGCTGTAGCGGTCAATACCGGTAACGTAAAGGGAAAAGGAAACCTGCTGTATACCTTTACTGCTAATAAATACAAAACAATGGTAATCACAATCCAAACCATCTTTACTTCCCGTCCAATCGTACACGCTTTTCTTTCGCCGAAGCAAAGCGATGGCTTACATAGGATGCAACGACGAGCGTGATGAAGGTACTTAAAATAACGGTCACAAGTATGACACTTCCTTTTCCAAACAGAAAAGAACCATAATCCATGACCCCTGTCGTAGATGGAATCACAAATAACGGGAGAAAAACCAATAATTTTTCCGCACTTAACTCAAACCATCTCACCGGTACAACACCGGAGTAAAGGAGAATAAACAGAAGCAGCATTCCTATTAAACTGCCTGGAATGGATAAATGAAGGGCCTTCTGAAGCACTTCTCCTATCCAGCTAAATACATATAACACTCCAACTTGAAGTGTAAACGCCAACCATTTCAACGAAAAACCTCCACACATTTATTAAATTTATCGTAAATCCCTCCCGCCTTCCAGCGGTTCGATCATCACCAAAACATTCTTATAATCATGCCTTTTCTTTCTATCATAAGGAACATCGAGAAAAAAGGACCATCCAATTTCACCATATTTCTACCATCCACTTTAGGAACGGCAAGCGGCACTTCCTGTTTTACCTTATCGGAATGCAAAATGCAGAGTCAATAAAGAAGGCACGAGGTTGAAAGCGTGATAAAGGAAACTTCCATTATTGCGGGTCTTACTGCCCTTAATACAGGATAAAGTTCGTAATTTTTTTCTATAAATCACATAATTATACATATTTTATAAAATATATGTGATAAAATAACTAGTAGTTTTATAGTTATTTATTACCACTAAAAGGGGGCATGTACCATGGAGAAACCGTTACAAAAACCACCATACTATGACGGAAGTGGTTCCTTGTATCCGAAAGAAGAAAAAAATACGTTAAATCGTCCAAAGCAATTCGTCATCACACCAGAGATGCGGAAAAATTTAAGCGGCAATCCTTATATCACATCTAAATAAAGGAAGCCAACAACGTAAACAGCCCCACTCATGAGAGAAGGGCTGTTTGTATTTAAACAGATTGTTTCTTCTTTACTTTTTCATCCGTTAATATATTTTTCATCTTCTGTTTTTTTCCTTAATACAGAATCAAAAGACCATAATCGGCTTCCGTTGACGGCAAAGTAAATGGACACTGCAAGGAGCACTAAATCCAATTCATATCCTGCTGCTTGACCATTCCCCATAAATCCGGCAGATAGTTTAACTGTGAATATGGCACCAAGCATGACGATTGCAAATAAAACAGCAACAATTCGTGTTCCAAGTCCTAAAATCATGGCTATACCACCAGCCAATTCAATAATTGCTACTACATATGCAAGGAAACCTGGAATACCGATACTATCGAACCACCCAGCAGCATTGTTGATACCGCCCTGGAACTTAGAAAGGCCGTGCAAGAAAAACGTAATACCTAAGATTAAACGTAACAGGAGGGAGCTTCCCTCATACTTCATATTCATATTTGATTTCTCCTTTTTATTAAAATTGTAAACAAAGATAGCTTAATATCCCATACTCATACGTGCGATGAATGACTTTTGCATCCTCCATGAGCTAAAAACAAAGATGGCATCATTTTTTACTACCTCCTTTAGTCAATTTCTTTATTACTTACTTTTCGTAACTTAGTTTATTATAATAAATTAATATCGTCAAGTTAATAATTAATCAAACATAAATTACATTCAATTGTAACTTTTTGATATAATATCAGCATAGTGAGGTGTTATTATGGAGCAAGCGTCACTTTGTCCAAGATTTGAAAAAGGCATGCAGTTAATCAGCAAGCGTTGGACTGGATTAATCATTTATCAATTACTATCCGGGCAGCAGCGATTTTGTGCCATTCAATCCGCTCTTCCTGTAAGCGGAAGACTGTTATCAGAAAGACTGAAGGAACTTGAGGAAGAAGGAATTGTCAACCGCCATGTGTATCCCGAAGTTCCCATTCGTGTCGAATATTCTTTAACAGATAAAGGAATGGCCTTAGAGCCTGTTATCAGAGAGCTTGAAAAATGGTCGCAAACCTGGATATAGAAATCCACATAAATAAAGGGAGATGTATGTTTTCTATACATCTCCCTTTATTTACGCATAAGCAAGAGGAAAGCTTCTTTATAAGTTCTTCCCTCCTGCTTATATGAAATCATTTGTAAATCGATTCAAGCTGGAAGAATGGAAAGTCATAAATCAGTATCAAAAGTTATAATAATATTAAAGAGTTAACATAGATTCATATATTCACTCTTTACATAAAAAGCTTTCGAGTTGAATATGTTTGGAAGGCTTTTTTATGACCAATATATGAGGAATCGTTGGGCAGCCATCACAATATTCAAGAAAAATCAACGCGTTTAATAATTGTATATATAGGGTAATATGAACTATAATTAGGAGTAGTTCATATTACTTAATGGAGGTGTCTGAATGATTTGTGATGAAGAAATGGCGTTATTTATTAAGGAATTTGGTCATTTATTAGATCAATATCAAAAATGTGAAGAAGGAAAATTAAAGAAAGCTATTTATGAAGATATCCTTTTATTAGGATCTGTCATTGATTTTGATATTAACAACGAATAAGCCACTTTTGCAGTATAAAAACCGTTTATATCTGCAAAAGCGGCTTATTTCATTTCGGTGTTTCCACATTAACTTCGCGCTCCATAATATTCTTCCGATCAATCATTCTTGAGCATTCTTCTAACGACTTGTTAACATATGGAGTGTTATCAATGTGTTAATCAACATTTGGTTATCATTAAAGGACGTTCACTTTAGCTTTCTGCTTCAATGAATCCTGTGATCGTTGAGTTTATTCCACACCTCTTCATGGTTCGGGACTTGTACCCTTCTATGCTTGCTTCATTCAAAAGCCCCTGAATTTTATACAATTTGATTTTTTCCATACATGCAAAACGATAGTTGACAACACATCGCATATAGGTGTAAATTACATATATAAGAAAAAGGGAAAAGTTTCTATTATGTCTTCGAATACAAAATCAACCTACAGGCTATTGTGTTAAAGCAATATCAGAAAATATTGGGTTATTCTTCACCATGTACACTCAGTTATTTATCTTCTTTTCAGTCGATATAAATCGGGGAAAATTGGAACAAAAAGACAAAAATATATATTACTAGCTGAAACAACAGCTGTTTTATATAAAAAGACCATAGTAGAGGGAGGATATAAAAAATGGCTACACAAGTTGCTAAAAAATCTGGAGTGAACAAAGCAGTCAATCAAACCGCTAAAAAATCTGAAGTAAACAAAGTGGACAATCCAGTTGCTAAAGCATTTCGAATGGATGATTCCATGAATATGTTCAACATTTTATTGGATAGTTGGCTAAACAGTGCTAAATTAGCACAAGCTTATCAACGTAAAATGGAAAATTTCGCTCTTGAAGTAATTGTAGGTCAAAATGATCTATGGGTACAAGCAAATGAAAATCTAGGAAAAATAGAAAATGAAATCAATCAATCTATGATTGGTACTAAATCTTATTTCCTCGAAAGTCTTAAAAGTTTGAATCTAGTATCCATTTCTAATAACGTTGAAGAATGGAGTAAGCTAGTTGAAGAAGTAGCGAAGCATCTGCAACAATTGTACGGAACACCTGGCAAGGCTGCCAGCAACCTGATAGAAAAATATTTGGATCAAGTGGAATACACATTAAAAGCAGCTATTCAGCAGCAACAAGAGATGCGTAACGAGACTCAAGCTTTACTGGAGAATTTTATAGATCAGGTCAAGGAAGCTAATAAACGCTATATATGATATCGCAAGAGGAATGGAGAATAACCTCCATTCCTTTTTTGCATTCAAATTAATATTCATTTATTAATTTGAATGCCATTTCCGGAAAGTCAATAAATGGATTCCGGTTCCCTTGCAATTCAAAGATGGCCAGGTTCCGATGTTTTTCATAGAGAGACACGGGAAACTGCTGATGCCACTTCAATAAGAGCTGCAGGTTAACGAAATCGTTGTCGATGATCCCCGGGTAGCGAATTAAAAAATACAAAGTGGCCCTCGCTACAATTCCCTTTCCGTATTCAGGTTCAAACTTTCCTTTATCTACCTTTCCACAGCCTTTCTCAATTCCTAATATATGGATTTCCGGAACGTATTCAGGAAAATCATAATAAGGATGATTTCCGCGACGGCTGTTACATGCAGGTTCACAGGCAAATAAATGATGCAAGTCTCCCCTCATTGGTTCTTGCTTACGGAACCATGATTGAGGTACCACATGCTCACAATTTAACGTCATTTCACCAGATAAACCAGTCATGTTCCCTCTTGCCATGTTTTCAAGAATACGAATATCCTCCTCAATGACAGCAAGCGGGTTCATACCTTTGCCGGAATATAAGCTTTTCAGTTTCCCATTCTCCTGAAGATCTACCCATGGATAAACATAGCGATGAGGAGAATAATCCAGCTTATTCTCATGTGTTTTTTCTAACAAATTATGAATGCTGTTTGCCTTGAGAGGAGTATGTTGATAATACGTTTGCTTCATTTCTTTATCTCTTTGCTCATCATAATAACTTCGGTTGCTGCGGTATTCCAAATAGGCTGCCTTTGAGTTCTTCCGTTCTTCTTCCAGTACTTTTAGACTTCCTATCATACGCTCAACACTTTAGCGGCAAATTGTTGATCAAATATTTCTGACAATTGATCCATTACCGTTAAATAGACTAGTCCATTGCCCTCCATTTTTGGAGAATTTCCTAACGGCACCGTTCTTTTGATTAATTGGGCATAAAGTTCAGGTCCGGTGAGATTCCGTTCGAAACTTTCATTGGCGAGAACTTTTATCAAGGCCATTGCTCCGGAAACATGAGGCGTAGCCATAGAGGTTCCGCTCAATGTAGCATACGTTCCATTTAGATAAGTTGATAGAATTTTCTCCCCGGGAGCCACTAAATCTACTTCATTATTGGAATTGGAAAAATTCGAAGAGCGTCTTTCCAAATCAATGGCCCCTATGCTTATCACTTCATTATAAGAAGCCGGATAGCCGAATTCATCTGTTGAATCATTGCCGTCCCCCTCATTTCCTGCCGCACAAATAACCAAAATATTGTTGGCAACAGCCTTTTGAATCGCTTCATGTAGTTCAGGAACATCCTCTGGCCCGCCAAGCGACATGGAGATAATATCAACTTTTTGCTCAATTGCGTAATAAATTCCATTAATAATCCATTCATATTGGCCCGAACCATTTTTGTCCAGAACCTTAATAATGAGCAGATTTGCTTCAGGGGCCACGCCGACAACACCAGTATTGTTTTGTATGGCAGCAATCGTCCCCGCGACATGGGTACCATGACCATTGTAATCTTTGTATAAATCAAGATTCCCGCTATCATCTCCCGTGAAATTTCTTCCGCCGATAATCCGCTTTTTTAAGTCAGGATGGGCAATGTCACAGCCTGTATCCAAGATGGCAACCGTTATTCCCTTCCCTTTTGTTCGATCCCAAATTTTTGGGGCCTGAATCATTTCTACTCCTCTGGGAATTTCATTGACCTTTTCAGCCTGTTCAATCACTTGAAACGGTATCACACGTACTTTTCGCTCCATTTTTATTCCCTCCTATAGGATTAAATTGAAGCCAACTCGTGATGTTATTAATAGTTTAACAATTGAAGAATTGGTATAAAAGCTACCTTCGGAGTGTTTTGTTTCTAGTATTCTAGGTGCCGTACCATTTTGCTTTGTACTCCAACATGGTTCTGAACTGATACCAAGATACTTCAGGAATGGTTTTTGCCTAATAGTAACGCTTAAGATACGCCTCCCACCTCCTTCTCCGCTCCCTATATTTTACCATTAATAAAACAAAAATACAAACATATGTTCTGTTTTTTATTTTTTTTCTTTAATAATAATTTAATCATTCTTCTTGTTAGTTCTATAAGCATAATATTGTTCAACGGAGCTTAACTTTTTAATATTAACCGATTCAATTGTTCTCTTCCTACCTATGTAAAAAAATGAGACATGGACGTTTTTTGTTCATGTCATATTTTTTGTGGAAAATATATGAAATTTGTAGAAAAATAGTAAAATTTGTTACGAATATGCTATTATTCTATTTTGTGAGACCCAAATTTATACAAGTAAGGGTGCCTGAAGATGAATCAATTAAATGATTCCAATAGACATAGGCAGAAAGGAGTTGCAGCATTGAAGAGAATAAGTATCGTTTTATTATTCTCCTTTATTGTCGGAAGCTTTCTATTCCCCTACTCTGTCAGTCAAACTCAAGCAGAGGGTGTAAATAAATTGATTATGGGAGAATCGAGTTTGGGCGTCCGGCAAATGACGGCTTTTGTAAAGGAAAAAAATCCGGAAAATATTCGATTGCATGGTATTTCTGTTGATAGATTGGCAGAATTATATCTTAAAATCGGTGCTGAAGAAGGTGTACGCGGAGATGTCGCCTTTGCACAAGCCATTAAAGAAACCGGCTATTTTAAATTCGGAGGCGATGTACGCCCTGAGCAGCACAATTATGCGGGAATCGGAGCGACCGGAGGAGGTGCCCGGGGGAATTCTTTCCCGACAGCGGAAAAAGGCGTATATGCTCAAATTCAACATTTAAAAGCATATGCGTCCACGAAACCGTTGAATACACCTTTAGTTGATCCTCGTTTTAAGTATGTTACAAGAGGAATTGCTCCTACTTGGCCTGATTTGCATAAACGATGGGCGATGCAGTCCAGCGGAAACTACGGGGAGGAAATCCTTTCAATTTATGAAGAAATGAGCCGTATGCCTATTTCAATCTCTGCACCGTTAGAACAAGTCAGTGCCTTCCCTGATTCCTACCCGGTCGATTTAAACAAAGGTTACTGGGCAGAAAAAGAGATTATTGAATTTCTAGATTTACAGATTATTAACGGTGTTAAAAACAAATTAGGACAAACGCTCATGAATCCGAATGATTCGATTACACGTGCACAGTTTGTCAAAATTTTAGTCAATGCTTTACAGCTTGAAAAGAATGGACAAGCATCTTCCTTTATAGATGTTCAGAAATCAGACTGGTTTGCTCCATATGTTGACATAGCGGCAAGCTTAGGCATTACGACTGGCAGCAATGGGTCTTTCAAACCAAACGATAAAATTAAACGTGATCAAATGGCAACTATGATTGCTCGAGTAGCTTCTTTGCAATCGAATGATCATATGTCTAGCAGTCTTGCCCGCTCTTTCAAAGACGTATCGGATGATTATTGGGCTTACCCTTCTATCTCTCAAGCCGCTTCTGCCGGCATTATATTAGGATATGAAGATGGAACATTTAGGCCGTATGCCTATGCTACCCGGGCGCAAGGAATCGTGATTATTCATCGTGTTATGCAGCAACTAAATCAGTAGATAACTCGTTTACCTATCAAAAAGGCTAAAACAGGAAGTTGAATATTCCTACGTTTTAGCTTTTTTATATGATTATTTCATGAATCAATCCTTCTTCTTATTCCTCTTTAAGCTCTTTTTAAAACCTTATTTTTTTATGATTTAGTAAAAAATAGTTTTCGTTCATTTAAATGTCAGTCAACTCTTTTTAGTACCTGATTCTAATATCTGCTACTAACGTTGGTGTTCGTTACTAGTACCTGGTGCTAATACTTGTCTTTATCCTTTATAAATATAGTTTATTCCCTGTTTTGTGTGTTTTACATAACTTGTTTTAATTGTTTTTATTTGTTTTAATTGTTTTCGAATTGCTTTAAGCCTTGATATAACTGGGGTTTTAATGATGAATTATAACAAAGTTGGTGTTAATTATAACATGTTTGGTGTGAACTATAACATCTCTGGTGCTAATTATAACGTTTATGGTGAGTAAAAAATAACAAAATTGGTGTGGGAAATAGCGTTTTTGGTGCGAAAAATAACGGAAATGGTGCTAATTATAACGCTTTTGGTGCCTAAATTATAACAAAATTGGTGTGACTGATAACATCTTTTGTGTTGATATAACAAAATTGGTGTCAATTATAACGCTTTTGGTGCTTAATCCATAACAAAAATGGTGCGAACTATAACATTTTAGGTGCTACTATAACATCTTTGGTGTGCAAAAGATAACAAAAATGGTGCGGACATAACATTTTTGCTGTCTGAACCATAACAAAAATGGTGTGAACATAACATTTTTGGTGTCTGAACCATAACAAAAACGATGCGAACTATAACACTTTTGGTGTCTATTATATAGATCGATTTAGAAAATTTGACATAACCAAAGAACGGCTATGTCAAATTTTCTAGACCTAAGCAGCTACATGGTTGTTATTTATCTCAACTCATTTCTTTAAATGAATTAATCCATTTTAATCGTTTAATATAGTCATGGTTTTTATCTTGTTTACTCCTTTCTGTTCTTCCTTCTTGAATTGCCTTGCGAAGGTTCTCCGCTTAAGTGTAATTCAATCGATATAGGTGCTCTATTTCCATATCCATTGAATTATGTATTTTCAAACTAATTCGACTATTTATCTATAACAACAAATTCCTTTCGCTATAGTTGGAATTTTGTCATAATGATGGTAGCGATTAAGGAGGAGTTACCGTTGTATAAGACAGAAGTCGTAGAAGCGAATACGAATAACCTAGTTACGAAATCAAATCTATTGATTGAAGCCAATTACAAGCTAGGTGTGACTGAGCAAAAAATCATTCTTTGCATTGCAAGTAAAATTCAGCCAGATGACTCGGATTTTAAGACGTATACTTTACCCATTAAAGAATTTAATAAATTATTAGGATTAAAGGGAACCCCTAAATATACGGAACTTCGAAAAATTACGAAAGATCTCATGCAAAAAGTATTCGAAATCCGAATTGAAAATAAAGTGATTCAAGTGGCGTGGCTCTCCTATGTTGCCTATAATGTGACGGAAGGAACGATCGACATCCGCTTTGACCCGTTCCTCCGTCCCTACCTGTTACAGCTAAAGAAAGAATTTACCAGCTATAAGCTCGATAATGTCGTAAAGCTCAAGAGCTCGTATGCCATCCGTATTTATGAGCTGCTCAAACAATATGAAAGAGTCCAAGAAAGAACGTTCAGTTTGGAACACTTGCGTCGCTTATTGGGTGCTGAGGACTTGTATCCAGCCTATGGAAATTTTAAACAGCGTGTACTCATTCCCGCTCAAAAGGAGCTGGAAAAAAAGACGGATATTACGTTTGAATTGGAAGAGATGAAAAGCGGACGGCGCGTTGATAAAGTGAAGTTCGTCATCCGCTCAAAGAGAAAAGCGGCGAAACAATTAAATCTTTTCGACGATACTTTTGAAGCTCCTCAAGCCCCTGCTCCCTCTTCTTCATATGAAAAATTACGGGGGATGGCGCTTTCTCTTGGCGTAAATTTGAGCATGGAAACGTATCAAAAATGGGTAGAAACATACGGGGAAGTTCGTGTGGTCCAAGTCATCGAGGAAACGATCAACAAACCGAATGTTAAAAATCCGATTGGATACATAACCTTCATGCTTCGGGAATCGACAGATGGTTCCCTTCAAGCTGCGGCTGGTGATGAGGAGCAAAAAGAACAAGACCTCCTGCTTTATTTAGTGTCGCGGTATCGAAATTCCAAAGAAAAATTGCCTTATTGGCTGATCGAGGAAAAAGCGGTGCAGGATATTGAACATAAGCTCAGTGTTCCATCCGATGATGCCCTTTATATCTTTACGAAAGTGAAGCAGAAATTTTTTGAGGCTCTCGGTTTTAATGCGGAAGACCGCCCTTCACCTATGCAAGAAGAAGAATTTTTGAAAATGAGAGACGAACTAAGTCAGCAACTGAAACAGTATAAGAATGAACTATAACATTTTTGGTTATATAAAGAAAGGGCCATGGATTGACATCCATGGCCCTTTCTTTATATAAGTCGATTTGAGATGGAAGAACCTTATACTGGAGTTAACTGAACCCCTAATAAATAACAGGAGAAAAGGCTGCTTATTTTAAGCATATCCCTTGCTCTGTTTTATCCCCCTTAATGAGATCCTATAAATATGCCGATAAACGCCAATACAATCCCCCCGGCATAACTGGAAGCCAAATAATAAAAGAGGACGGGATGATTTCTTTTTTCCCTTAGTTGAACATTTTCCAATTTAAATGTGGAGAACGTCGTAAATGCCCCCATGAACCCAATTCCCCAAAAAGAATAAAAACCTGAGGACAGCCCTTTTCCAACGATCCAGCCCAGCAAAAAAGAGCCCAATAAATTGACGAACAATGTCCCGAGCGGAAAATTCGAACTGAATTTTTTATGTATCCATGTACTTAGCGTAAATCGGGAGATGGCTCCTAAAAAGCCGCCAATGGCAATCCATAATGCCGTCATAATGCTTCTCCCCCATTCTTATGTATTCGTTTAAAAGAACGATGGCCCAATTCATAGCCTAACCACGACATTAAAAGCCCCCCAAACAAACTAAGCAGGACATATAGAAAAGCGGATGCCCACGAATTGCTTTGGATTAAATGGACCGTTTCGACGCTAAATGTCGAAAACGTCGTAAAAGACCCGACTAATCCAGTACCGAGACCTGCCAGGACATGGGGGTGGAACAATTTCAGTTTGACGACTCTGTTCGTAAACCACCCCAGCACAAAGCAACCGATCAAGTTAATCAGCAGCGTCCCTAAAGGAAAATGATACTCCCACCAGGAATGGGTGAACTCTCCCAAGTAATATCTGAGCAGGCTGCCGATTACTCCGCCTATTCCTACCAATAAATAATTCACAGCAATCTCACCTCTTTCATTAATGTAGGCAAAAAAATAGACTCCTACCCATTGAATCAATGAGCAGGAGTCATCAGCACGATGGCAATGACGGCGAACTCCATCGCCTATAGGTTTCAGCCTTTAATCGTACATATTTCATATGGTAATCCAGCTTTTTTCAATAACTGGTGGAAATATGACCTTCTAGAAAAACCTTTTCTTCCAGAAAACAATGGCGGTTGCGCTCGATAACAAGATGGCCGTAAGAATTATGAAGAAAAAAGTATGGGGTTCATGTTGAAAAGGCAATTCGACATTCATTCCATAAATGCTGGCAACGATTGTGGGAAAAGCTAAAATCACGGTAATCGAAGCGAGAAATTTCATGACGCTATTTAAATTATTTGAAATGATCGAGGCAAACACGTCCATCATACTGTTTAAAATGACCGTATACGTATCGGCCATTTCGATTGCCTGTGTATTTTCGATGATGACGTCTTCCAGCAAGTCCTTATCTTCTTCGTACATTTTTAAATAATTTAAGCGAAGAATTTTTTCCAGAACGGCCTTATTGGATTTTAAAGAGGTACTGAAATAAACCAAACTTTTTTGTAAAGCAAGAAAAGCATAAATTTCCTTGTTTTTCATCGATTGATGCAGTTCTTTTTCAATTTCATCCGTTTTTCTGTTGATTTGCTTTAAATATCTCAAAAAGTAAGTGGAAATGGCATAAAGGATTTGCAGGGAAAACCTTGTTCGTTTAAAAGAATAAAACCCCTTGATTTTATTTCTTTTAAAGCTTTCTAAAATCGGGGTTTCCTTTAACGAAACCGTCACAAAGCAGTTATCCGCTATAATCATGCCAATCGGAATGGTTTCGTAAATGGGAAAGCCGGCTTCATCGTGTGTTATGTAAGGATAATCGATAATAATCAATATATCGTTATCCTCTTTTTCAATACGGGATCTTTCTTCATCATCGAGAGCGTCTTTCATAAACTCAACGGGGATGTTTAAGTGTGTGACAACATAATCAATTTCTTCTGCGGTAGGATTCGTAAGGTTAATCCAGCACCCTTTAGAAATTTCGTTTATTTCTTGAAGCTTTCCGGCTTCATCTGATAAATATATTTCTAGCATTGTTTCCCCTCCTCATGTAGATTGAGGAAGACTCATTACTTTTTAAGGAGTTGAATATTTCGCGATAGCTTGTATTTCGTCCTGTAAAATGCAATGTTGACTTCCTCCGAAATATTCATTGGTTCAGGTTCAAGAGAACCGCAGCTGTCCAAAATATCAACTCCTTTTTTACCTTCATTTCATTAAGACAGGAATTCATGACACCATATGTCTATGCCTGTTCATACGTGCTGTTTCTCATGCGGGCATTTAACATATCTTCGATTTCTTGTATGAGAAAATCAAGCGTTTCATCTGAAGAATAAGCATCCATCACTTGTTGCTGCTGTAATATATATACTGGTTCTTCGTCTTTCTTTTTTTGTTCATAATGAACGGAAGCAAATACAGACCATTCTCCATCCAGCCAGATGGCAATCCGGTCAAAATTTCCTTCCCACACAATTTCCCGAAATACTTCCTTTTCCTGTAATTCGAGGTCTATGTCCATTTATTCCCCTCCAAATAAGAGTACCCATATTATTATACAGTGAAATGCGGAAGTTTTCTATTCCTCTTGCCTAAAATGGGTGAACAGTTTCATTGTCATTCTTCTATCGTATGAAAGAGGAGATATACATATGTGTGACCATAAGAAAATCCCTTTACACGATAGGTAAAGGGATTCTGAATGAGATTTTAATATTGTTTGAAAATAAGCGTTGCGTTGTGTCCGCCAAATCCCAATGAATTGCTTAGCACGACATTCACTTCTTGTTGTCGTGCCTCGTTTGGAACATAATCAAGATCAAGTTCCTCATCCGGTGCTTCATAATTGATCGTTGGAGGCATAACGTTATCACGGATCGCCAATACAGAAAAAATGGCTTCTATGGCACCTGCCCCGCCCAATAAATGGCCGGTCATTGATTTAGTAGATGATATTGCCAGCTTATAGGCATGTTCTCCGAATACCGCTTTAATGGCTTGAGTTTCGTATAAATCATTATAATAAGTGCTCGTCCCATGCGCGTTAATGTAATCGACATCCGTTGTGTTCAAGCCAGCATCTCTTAATGCCATGAGCATGGAGCGCTGTCCGCCTTCCCCATTTGGAGCCGGTGTCGTAATATGATGCGCATCGCCTGTTGCACCGTACCCGACGATTTCACCGTAGATTTTGACACCCCGAGCTAAAGCATGGTCCAAATCTTCCAATACTAAAACGCCGGCTCCTTCTCCGATGACAAAGCCGTCACGGTTTTTATCAAATGGTCTTGACGCGGTTTTTGGATCTGGGTTGGTAGAGAGCGCTGTCATGTTTTGGAAGCCGGCAATTGTCATAGGAGTAATCGATGCTTCCGTTCCTCCTGTAATCATGACATCGGCTTCCCCCCGTTGAATGACTTTGAAGGCATCCCCGATGGAATTGGCTCCGCTCGCACAAGCGGTCACGGTACAGGAATTGATTCCTTTTGCCCCCAATTCAATGGAAACTCTCCCTGAAGCCAAGTCTGGAATTAGCATCGGGATAATGAATGGACTGACCCGTCTAACTCCTTTATTTAAGAAATTGATGTGCTGTTCTTCAAATTCGCCTAAACCGCCGATGCCTGAACCGATCCAAACACCCACTCGTTCAGCGTTAGAATCATCGATGACAAGATCGGCATCTTTGACAGCCATTTTGCTTGCAGCGACAGCAAACTGCGTAAATCTGCCCATTCTTCTTGCTTCCTTTAAATCCATGTACTCTTCTGGTTTAAAGTCTTTTACTTCTGCCGCTGCCTTTACATTGTAGATGCTCGAATCTACCCGTGTAAATGGACCGATCCCGCTTACACCCGCTTTAATGTTGTCCCACGTGCTTTCAGCCGTTAAGCCTAAAGGTGTCACAGCACCGATTCCTGTAATGACCACTCGCTTTTTCATTATAGTCTTCCTCCTCATTTATTCATTAAAAAAATCTTATCATCATAGTGGAAATGCTGTCTACCTGTTCCGCATTTATAAGGATGAATTCCTTTTTAGGCGGCACTCATGCTCATTGAAACCGTTCGTCCAGTGAAAAAAGCCTTGGCTTTAAAAACCGAGGCTTTCTTAAAACAAGACGATATAATGATCACTCTGTTACAACCCGGCCGACAATTTTGATGACATCCGTTCGGCTCATCTTTTCTTTCCCTTTTATTAAGGCATCGAGTGTTCCATGGGCAAGGGCGAGCGGAATTTTGCGGAAATGCATGATAGGCCCAGGCTTAATATCTTTCAAGTAAGCATCAGCCAGTTCCAGGTTACGGCGTGCGTATGCAAACATATCGTCTAATTCCCATCCATCCGGAAAGAAACTCACGCCGCGTTCCTGGTCCTCCGTGCGATTCCGTAAAATATTGACCGACTGCAGTCCGCGGCCAAAGGCGATGGCGAGGGATTCATCCGGCTCGACACCATCATGCCATTTCCAAATATCTGTCAGCATCACACCTACTAAACCTGCCACGTAAAAAGTGTAGTCATTCAAGTCTTCTTCCGTTTGGATGTTCCATTCTTTTAACGTCCAATCGGCCATTCCTCTTGCCATCGTGGATGTTGCATCCAAAATGTTCTCTGCAATGGCCGGCGGACAGACTTTAATCCAATCGGCAAGTCTTAATGTAACTTCAGGCAAATGGGATTCATATGGTCGTAAAATGTCCATTAACTCACTGTCATGAAAAGGTTTCTTCAAGAGCATACTAATCGCATATAATAAATCGGCTTTTACTTTGTTGGGAAGTTCAGGATGATCTTCGATCTCGTCGATCGCTCTCATGCACAAATACGCGGACATGACCGCTTCTTGCAGTCCTGACGATAAATAAGTAATGGGAATAAAGAACGTTCGGCTTGTCGCCTTCAACATCGCTTTTGCATCTCTATGTAAATTGATCGTTTCACTCATCTCATACGGTCCCCTTTTTCACTTGTTCACATCGTAAAATTTCTTTATCTTTAGATTTTATCATTCCCCGAAGGATTAATAAAGGAAACTTCTTTCAGGAAGGGGTTATCCGTGCAGAAAATATGCAATTAGAAATTTCAATGGATTAAATTGACAATAGCCTGTCTTTTCAATATAATTCGTACAACTACTATTTACGAGGTATTTAGATGAGATCATCTTTAAATGATTATATTAGCATTGTCATTCATCAGACTGACCTGACTTTGACCAGTTACGTAAAGACGAAATTAGCCCCCCTTAATATCGCTCCCGAACAAAATTTAATTATGATGCTTCTTTGGGAAAAAGATGGAAGGACTCAAAATGAAATTGCCGAAAAGTTGTATAAGGATAAAACCAACATTGCCCGGATGGCTTCCAATCTTGAAAGCAAGGGTTTCATTCAAAGAGTTCCCAGTAAAGAAGACCGTCGCTCATTGAAGCTATATCTGACCGATAAAGGAAAAGAGCTTGGCCACAGCGTTACCCCCATTGGAGAAGAATTCAATCGGCAAGTATGCAATGGGATTACGGATGAGGAATTAAAAGAATTAAGAAGAATCCTTTCTAAAATGCGTGATAATGTCCGGTAGGCCCCGTGCATTATCATCATGCTAAATAGTTGCTGTAGCAACTATGTCTGTGGTAAGATGAATGAGATTTCAATATTACGCATCACTAAAAGTTGCTATAGCAACTTCTTTATTAAAAAGTAAATTGGGGGAATTATAATGGCAAATGTTTTATTTATTAAGGCAAACTCTCGTCCTATTGAACAAGCGGTCAGCGTAAAGCTTTATCAGGCGTTTCTTGACAGCTATAAAGAGTCTCATCCAGAGGATCACATTATCGAGCTCGATTTATTCAAAGAGAACCTGCCTTATTATGATACAGATAAGATTAACGGAATGTTTAAATTATCTAGAGGCATGGAATTAACTTCAAATGAAAAAGGAGCAACAGATTTAGTTAATCAATACTTAGACCAATTTCTTTCTGCCGATAAAGTGGTATTTGCTTTTCCACTTTGGAACTTCACGGTTCCTGCCGTGCTGCACACTTACCTGGACTACTTAGGTCAAGCAGGCAAAACATTCCGTTATACAGCAGAAGGTCCTGTAGGCTTGCTTCCTGAGAAAAAAGTGGCTCTTTTAAATGCAAGAGGCGGGGTTTACTCAGAAGGTCCTGCGCAGTCCGCAGAAATGGCGGTTAACTACGTCCAAACCATCTTAAACTTCTGGGGTGTCAAAGACGTCACAACCGTCATTGTAGAAGGACATAACCAGTTTCCTGACAAAGCGGAAGAAATCATTAAAGAAGGATTGAAAAAAGCTGCTTCAGCTGCGACTTCATTCTAACTTTGACACATGAAAAAACCGATATTCCTGCACGCAGGAATATCGTTTTTTTTATTTTTTAACGTACTTGCCCGTTTCCGCTCATCATGTACTTTACGGTTGTTAAGGCAGGAAGTCCCATTGGCCCTCTTGCATGGAGCTTTTGGGTGGAAATGCCGATTTCGGCGCCAAATCCGAGGGCTCCTCCATCTGTAAATCTTGTGGAGGCATTATGATAAAGGGCCGCCGCATCGACCAGACTCATAAACTTTCTAGCTGTTTCTTTATTTTCGGTGATAATGGCTTCCGAATGTTTTGTCCCATATCGTTCAATATGCTCGATGGCTTCATCGACATGCCCGACAACCTTCATCGCAATATCGAGACTCAAATATTCATTGGCCCAGTCATTTTCATCTGCCGGTACCGCGCCTGGAATGATATCAACAATTTTCGTGTCGCCGTGCACTGTAATGTGATGTTCCTTTAAAGCTTGAATAAGCGTATCTTTATGTTCCTTAAGCCAATTTTCGTGCACAATTAACGTTTCCGCCGCATTACAAACAGCTGGCCGGTCAGTCTTTGCGTTGACGAGGATATCAATCGCTTTTTTCACATCTGCTTCACGATCGATATAAAGATGACAGTTTCCAACACCTGTTTCCAATACCGGAACAGTGGCATTGTTCACGACCGCGTTGATCAATGATGCGCCTCCACGCGGAATCAATACATCAATATGTTCTTTCATCGTAAATAGTTGTTGTGCTGTTTCCCTGTCCGTACTGGCGATAAATTGCACGGCTTCTTTTGGGATTTTCGTCTTTTCAAGCGCCTGATGGATCACATCGACAATAGCTTTATTCGACGAAACAGCCGATGAGCCTCCTTTTAAGATAATGGCATTGCCTGATTTTAACGCAAGGCCTGTCGCATCGACCGTTACGTTCGGCCGTGCTTCGTAAATCATGCCGATGACACCGAGCGGAACCCTCACTTGTTCGACAAGAAGACCGTTATCGAGTGTCCAATGGGATAAAACATCGCCAATCGGATCATCCAGTTTCACCACTTCGCGAAGACCCTCGGCAAATTCGGCGATTCGTTCCTTCGTTAGCGCCAAACGGTCCATAAAAGCATCCGTGAACCCTTGTTCCCTTCCGTTTTGCAAATCAGTTTCATTTGCTTGTAAAATCGCATCAGCATACAATTCAAGTGTATCTGCGACCACATGCAGAGCGCTGTTTTTCTCCTCTGTTGTCAGCAAACTTAACGTTTTTGCCGCTTTCTTTGCTTGAATGGCTTGTTCCTCGACTGTCATAAGAATTTCTTTTGTTAAACTCATCAAATGCCTCCTCTGTTTTCTCGGTATTTACTTACGTATCACGGGAACTTGCTATCAGCTTCTTTAAGCAATTGTCCTCATATTTTACAGGCTGACCGGAATGGGTACTTCGATATGACAAACGAGCCCTTCGCTCTCCACGACCGGTTTCCCGCCGCTTTCATTTGAACGATGCGTCAGCTTTGTCAACTCCTGTGAAGAATAGTTCACGATACCAAGACCCACTTCTTTTTTCTCCATGTCCATGATGCGCACAACCGAACCTTTCTCGAAATAGCCGCTTACGTGTTTCACATTTGACGGAAGCAAGTTTTCTTTTCGTTCGACGATGGCCGTTTTGGCATCGTTATCGACGATGATTTCTCCTTTTGGTCCGGAATTGAAGGCAATCCACTGCTTTTTTTGGTTTAAGTTAACCGTGTCGTCTTTTGATTCAAAATAGGTTCCTTTGGCCGTTTGCTTCACTGCATCCCGCAATATATTCTGTACGCCTGCTCTTCCTAAAAAAGCCGGAATGCCTGAGGCCATCGCGATTTTAACGGCATCGATTTTTGATTTCATGCCGCCCGTTCCGACAGAGCTGCCTGATTCTCCTGCCGCTTGTTCAATCTCATGGGTAATGGCATGTACGTGCTCCAGCAGCTTGGCGTCAGGATTTTTTCTTGGATCTGCATTATAAAGGCCGTCAATATCCGAGAGAATGATGAGCAAATCTGCATCCACAAGTCCGGCCACTTTGGCTGAAAGGGTATCATTGTCACCAAATTTCAACCGGTCGATCGTCACTGTGTCATTTTCGTTCACAATCGGGACGATTCCGCGCTCAAGCAGCACATTAATTGTGTTTCGAGCATTGTTATATCGGTTTTCATCGGAAAAATCATCCCTTGTAATTAAAATTTGGGAGGCCACGTAACCATGTGACAAAAACAATTCGGAGTAAGCTTCCATCAATAGCCCTTGCCCGATGGATGCGGCCGCTTGTTTTTCCGGTAAAGAACTCGGGCGTTCGAGGCAACCTAGTTTTCGATAGCCGGCTGCAACGGCTCCTGATGACACAAGCAACACTTCAAGTCCTTCATCCTTCAATTGAACGACCTCATCGACCAGACGTTCCAGCTTTCTGCGGCTGATTTCACCATGCATGCTCGTTAGCGAGCTGCTTCCAATTTTAATGACAATCCTTTTTTTCCCGTTGTCGGGACTCATCGAACCACTCCTGTTGATTTCTTTTTTATCATTTATCTTTTTTGGCTGATTTTGTAATAGAGGGTATAACGAAGAAAGTAAAGGTGACTTTACGCTATACGGTCAATGGTTTTTGCCGGAATTGCTTGCTTAACTCCTTGGAGCGTTTGGATGCACCTTTTATGGCTTGAATCATCGCTTCTCCACCGCCATGTTTTTCAAGTGCTGCCAGCCCGGCTGCAGTGGTTCCGTTCGGAGATGTCACATTTTCTCGCAGCTCTGCAGGCGTTTCTTCTTGTCCCATGATCATCTTGGCTGCTCCCAAAATCGTTTGGGCTCCGATTTGGCGTGCCAGTTCAGGATCCAGTCCTTCTGCTTTTCCCGCTTTTTCGATATGTTCCATCAAATAATAGAAATAGGCTGGACCGCTTCCGGCAATACCCGTGAAAATGTCCATTTTGTCTTCTGAGATCATGTATACTTCACCGATAGAGGCTAATAGTTGTTTTGCTATTGAAATATGTTCATTGGAGGCATGCCTACCTGGAGAGATTGCGGTTGCTGACTCTCTCATCATGCTTGATGTATTGGGCATCACACGAATGACGGGCTGGTTTTCATGCAGGTGCTCTTCCATAAAAGAAGTGGTAATTCCAGCCAGTACTGAAAGAACGAGCTGACGGGGGGTTAATTTATGTTTGATTGAGGATAGTGCCTGTTCGGCATCTTTTGGTTTCATTGCCAACACTAAAATATCAATTTCATCCAGCTGCAAAGCATCTCGTGCTGCCACTGTTACTCCGTATTTCTTTCGAAGCTCAATAAGGCGCTCCTTGTTGTTTCGATTCGTTACCATAATTTGATCGCAAGGAATTTTTCCCGCGTGTACAATGCCGGAAATCATCGCTTCTGCCATGGATCCCGCGCCTAAAAAAGCAATCGTTTTATTTTTTAACATCAAATTCCTCCCAGGTTGTTCGTATTTTTGTTCGTTTTTTTATAACGTTATTTATGGTAACATGCTGGTTTTTTATGTCAAGGACGGCAATTGCCAATCTTTCCCCTTTCATTGGGCATGAGAACAACGATGTAAACGGTTACTGAAAATTGAAAATTTAATTTTTTTCGACAGTATTTGATCATTTAAAGAGGAGAAATCTGGGATAGGTCTAGAAATCAAGAAATCAGGTGAAAACAATGGCGACTGTAAGGAAGGGAGCAGGAAATGACATTTCTTCTATCTTTTACAAATGTGAACACTCTATGTATAATACATTTGAAATAGTAAGTAGTTAAACATATCATAGTGTCAAAAAATATACTATAAGCATTTATAAATCTGGAGGAAAATGAATGGGACGTATGGATGATAAAGTCTTTAATTGTGAAAAGGAATTAACCCTTTCGGTCATTGGGGGCAAGTGGAAGATGCTTGTATTGTGGCACCTTGGAAAAGGAGGGACAAAGCGCTTTGGGGAATTAAAATCGCTCATTCCCGGCATTACGCAAAGAATGCTTGTCAATCAATTACGAGAGCTGGAAGAAGATCAAATTGTCCATCGCGAAGTGTATCCGGTTGTTCCGCCGAAAGTTGAATATTCGTTAACAGAACAAGGAAAAAGCCTCATGCCGATTTTGGACTCGATGTACGAGTGGGGCAAGAACTACATTGAAAATGTCATTCAAGATAAAGTGGAAATTAAAGAATCGATTTATGAGAAATAGATGACCCATTTAGAGAAGGCCGACTTGATAAGGGAAATCACCCGTTACCCGTTCGGCCTTCTGTTTGTCCCGCATTAACGAACAGTAAAACCTCCACTTATGGAAGTTTCCTTTATCTCTTTTCGCTTTTCTCTACCGCATGTCCTCCGAATTCATTGCGTAAAGCGGCGACCACTTTTCCTGTAAATGTGTCGCTTTCTAGTGAACGGTAGCGCATCAATAAAGACATGGCGATGACCGGGGTGGCCGTCTGCAAATCAAGGGCCGTTTCGACCGTCCATTTCCCCTCGCCGGAAGAATGCATAATTCCTTTAATTTCATCCAATTTGGCATCTTTCGAAAAAGCATTTTCCGTTAATTCCATTAACCATGAGCGAATGACAGAACCGTTATTCCACACTCTTGCGACTTTTTCATAGTCATAATTGAACTCGCTTTTTTCCAACACTTCAAACCCTTCACCTATAGCTGCCATCATCCCGTATTCAATTCCGTTGTGGACCATTTTCAAAAAGTGGCCGCTCCCTGCTTTCCCTGCATAAAAATATCCGTTTTCGACAGCCGTATCGCGGAAAATAGGCTCAACAAAGCTCCATGCTTCAGCATCTCCGCCAATCATATAACAAGCGCCGTTGCGGGCTCCTTCCATTCCGCCGGAAGTCCCGACATCCATAAAGCATACTCCTATTCCCTTCAGCTCGTTATAACGGCGAATCGATTCCTTATAGTGAGAGTTCCCCGCTTCGATTACAATATCCCCCTCGCTTAACAATGGTTTCATCTCGTTAATCACCGAATCGACAACGGCATGTGGAACCATGAGCCAAAGAATTCTCGGTGTTTCCAATGATTTAACGAGTTCTTTTAAACTCGATACACCCTTAGCGCCATATGCTTTCATCTTTTCCACTGCCTGTCCGTTCAGATCGAAGGCTGTCACTTCATGGTGGTGATCCATTAAGTTTTGTCCCAAGTTTAATCCCATTTTTCCTAAACCAATTAATCCGATTTTCATGTTTCTTGCCTCCTAAACATCTTTACTTCCTTTTAGAAAGCGAAATATATTTTCTAAAAAGAGCATTTTCTCCTTATCTTTCATCGAATAAGGCTTGTTGTTTATTATTATTGATAACTTATAGTTACCCAAAATGGAGGGTTTCTAATGATGAGAATCTACTTTCACGCTATTTTGGCCAAGAAAAGACCGCAAATGCTTCATGAACAAGCATTTGCGGTCTTTTCTTCACTTGCTGCCATTACTTCATATCCAGCGGCATCCATGATTTTTAAGTCTGCCAATACCGTTAAATTAGGGAATGCTTCCTTGATTTCTTTGACAGCTTTAAGTCCCTCATCAATCACAACCGGTGTACCGACTTCAACGATATCAATATATTCTTCAACTTCCTTTACGAGTGCTTTCGCTTCGGGAATGTTGACAAGATCTAATGCTAATTGTAATTGCATGAATTTTTCACTTCTAATAAAAATTTAGTATATGCGGCAATGCCGTTTAATTAGCGCTGCACGTCCATAATCTGGGCAAGCAATGATGTTCAGCCCTTGCTTGGAACTCAGTGTACTATGTATGACACCCATGTAAAAGTACGCACTTTTTTTTGCATAGTGTTGAAAAGTATACTAAAACAGTATACTTTTCAACACTATGTGTGATGAAAGTGCGTACTTGTGAAAGTCGGTTGTATTTTTAATAATGACTATAGACTCATCCATAAAGGATATGAGGCGGAATTTTTAGCTTAATGACGAAAGAAAAAGGAGGCATCTATGAAATTAAGAGTATCAGCGGTTCAATATCATCTTCATACGATACGGTCCTTCGATGAATTTGCCAGCCAAGTCGAACATTATTTAAAAACAGCCCAGGAATTTAATGCGGATTTTGTCCTATTCCCGGAATTTTTCACGACACAGCTCCTATCGATCGGCAATGAACAAGGACAACCTTTAACCATAGAAGATCTGCCTGATTTTACAGAACAGTACCGGTCTTTATTTATAAAGTTGGCGAAACAAACAAATTTGCATATTGTTGGAGGAACACATGTCATCCGGAAAGAAGATAAATTATATAACGTTGCTCATTTATTCTATCCGGATGGACGAGTGGCCGAACAGGCAAAGCTTCATATGACTCCGACAGAAGTGGAAGAATGGAACATGAGTCCCGGGGAAGGTCTAGAAGTGTTCGAGACGGATAAAGGAACGATTGCCATGTTGACATGCTATGACATCGAGTTTCCTGAAATCGTTCGTATGGCGAAGGCTAAAGGAGCCGATGTGATTTTCTGCCCTTCTTGTACCGATGATCGCCATGGGTTTCATCGCGTTCGTTACACGAGTCATGCGAGAGCCGTAGAAAATCAAGTATATGTCGTCGGCACAGGAACGGTCGGTTCCCTTCCTACCATTGACTTTATGCGGGCAAACTTCGGCCAGGCTGCAGTCATTACGCCAAATGATATTCCCTTCCCTCCAAAAGGCATTTTAGTTGAAGGGGAAATCAATCATGATATGATTGTAACAGCAGACTTGGATTTAGAACTGTTATACAAGGTGCGCAAAAGCGGTTCCGTCACGACATGGCGCGACCGACGCACAGATCTTTACCCGGATTGGTAAGAACACATTAAGGAGGCGGATAGATGTATCGAAAAGAATTTTACGTGTTTGACGGGGACCGCCCTGTTCCGGCGGTCATCCGAAATTATGGCGAAAATGATTTTTCAGGGTTAATCCGCATTCAACAGGAATGTTTTCCACCGCCGTTTCCGTCTGACTTATGGTGGAATGAAGAGCAACTGCGCAATCATGTTACCTTGTTTCCGGAGGGTGCGTTATGCATTGAGGTAGACGGAGAGCTCGCAGGTTCGATGACTGGACTGCTTGTTGATTTCGACCTTCAACACCCTGAACATATGTGGGAAGAAATCACGGATAACGGGTATATCGGAAACCATAATGCGAATGGAGATACCTTATATGTTGTTGACATTAGTGTACGTCCCTCCCACAGAAAATTAGGGTTGGGAAAATGGCTCATGACCTCCATGTATGACGTTGTCGTTCATCTAGGATTGACGCGATTGTTAGGCGGAGGCAGAATGCCCGGCTATTATCAAAAAGCTGGTGACATGACAGCAGAAGAATACCTGGAAGAGGTCATCAAAGGAGACCTGAAAGATCCGGTCATCACCTTTTTGCTGCGCTGCGGCCGTACCCCGGTCAAAGTCGTGCCCAACTACTTAGAAGATGAAGAATCATGCCATTACGGGACACTCATGGAGTGGAAAAACCCCTTTGGCCCAAAAACATCTAAAAAAGGAGAATGAGAAAATGGAATATTGCCGTATCACCAATATACAAGACCCTCTATTTCAAAAGATGCATCAACTAATGCAGGACGTATTCCCGCCCGAAGAAGTGCTGGAATTCGCGCTTTGGGCAGATCCTCTGGAAGACCCAGGCATTCATGTGTATGTAGCCGTTCATAACGAAGATGTAGTAGGTGCAACAGAGTACCGTTATTATGAGGATTTTAATGTGGCTATGACGGATTTTACAATCATTGGCCAAGCGGGTCTCGGCATTGGACCGTTTTTAGCTGAAAAAAGAGCCGAAGATTTAAAAGCGATGGCCTCTGCAAACGGTAAACAACTGTACGGAATGTTCGCTGAAATTTATGACCCGTACCGGATTGATTACCATGAATTTGGCGGAGTGAAGCCGATGGATCCATTTGTCCGCCGTGAAGTATTGGCTCATCTCGGCTATAAACGTTTGGATTTCCCGTATGTTCATCCATCATGGAACAATGATGCCGAGGCTGTGACGGGACTCGACCTTTGTTTCCTTCCAATGGCAGAAGGCATTACTGAACTGAGCACAGAATTGATTGTCGCCTTTTTAAGACGTTATTATTCTGTGTTGGTAAACAAACCAGCATCCTGGCAGACGATGATTGAAGAATTGGAAGCAAAAGATGCGGTGGCCCTATTGCCAATTTAATCATGGATACAAGCAAAAAAGCGTGAGGGGTGTCCCCTCACGCTTTTTGTCTGTGCTGCCAATTTTACATCCTTTTTCCCTTCTGTGTGAATAACAGCGAGAAAGAAATGCAACATAAGAAAGTAGTTTAATCCTATGGAGAAAGAAAGGAAGTATCTAGCATATGGCAACCGTTCTTTATATTACAGCGCACCCGCATGATGAAACGCAATCGTACAGTATGGCCGTGGGAAAGGCTTTTATCGAAGCCTATCGTGAAGCCCATCCAAACGACGAAGTCATTAATCTCGACTTGTATAAGGTCGATGTTCCCCATATTGATGTTGATGTGTTCAGCGGCTGGGGCAAACTCCGCTCGGGCACGGCGTTCGAGCAACTGTCTGCAGAAGAAAAAGCAAAGGTCGGCCGTCTTGCTGAGTTAACCGATCAATTTGTGGCAGCTGACAAATATGTATTCGTGACACCGATGTGGAATTTCTCGTTCCCCCCTGTTATGAAAGCGTACATCGATTCCATCTGTACGGCCGGAAAAACGTTCAAATATACGGAACAAGGGCCAGTCGGTCTGTTGACGGACAAAAAAGCGCTGCACATTCAAGCACGCGGCGGCGTCTATTCGGAAGGGCCTGCCGCCGGCATGGAAATGGGCCATCGCTATTTGGGCATCATCATGCAATTTTTCGGCATTCCTTCGTTTGAAGGGCTGTTTGTCGAAGGACATAATCAGTTCCCGGACAAAGCTCAAGAAATCAAAGAAAAAGCCATTGCTCAGGCACAAGAGCTGGCGAAATCATTTTAGACTTACATCCTCATTGCAGTAACCGAATATCCTTTATATGAGCAGTAAGCCTTCGCTTATAACGAGGGCCTTACTGCTGCTTCTCTTCAACGGCAAAAGTAAAATGGGATTGTTTCCATTCCTTTAGGTCTGGCAGAAGAAATTTCTCCGTAAATATCACATCACGATCGCGATTAATGGTCAAAACGGTAGATGACCTTGTCCCGTATGTGTCGCTTTGGATGAATAAAGGGGATAATAATTTCTCCCACTCCTTTCCTACCCCCGTTTCCGGCAGCTCTTCTTCAGGGGCCTCTTCTGAATCGGACAAAACCGACAACAACGTTGCTTCATCTATCATTTCGCGGGTAAGAGCTTGCGCCAGTCTCTCAGCGCCTTTTCTCACTTTTGGCCACGGCGTATCCAGCACAGCATTGCTGAGCCCATGAATACCCGGGGGAACTTTTTGTATTTCATCAAGAATCGGACTGTAATAATAAAGTGACTTTGTGTCCCCTACCAATAAATTAAAGCCATTATAGGCTTCCCGTTCCTGCTGTACTGCTTGGAGATAGACTTTCGGTTCCTCCGTCCCTGTTAAATAATCACTGACGAGAAATCCGCGAGATTTCATATTCACTCGATTTTGTCCGGGAGCCCGGTAATTAGTGATAGCTGCGAAACGTCCGTTGCGGGTCACCCCCATCCATGTTCCGCCTTTTTCTAAATCGCGCCCTGCCAGCACATGAGGCCCATTTCCCCAAAATGCCGCATGTGCTGTAGCGCGCCCGTAAAATTCATCGCGGTTAGCGGCCATAATGAGCGGGTAATCCGGATGAACCTGATAAGCGAATAAAATGAGACACATCTTGGTCCCTCCTGTTTGGTTTGGCTGTTTTTATGTTTACCGAATATACTGCATTCATTCAGCCGTATGCAGTGTGAAGGGCTGAAAGTTCTCGGAAAAAAAGCCGCAACCTGAGTGAAGCACCCGTAAGCTGCGGTTCTTTTTCTTCATTATTTCACTTCAACAACCCAACCGAATGGATCTGACACTAATCCGTTTTGAATGCCCGTTAATGTGTCATACAGTTTTTTTGCCAATGGTCCGGTTTCACCGTTATTGATGACCACCTTTTCATCTCGCCAGAAAAATTCTCCGATCGGCGAAATGACAGCGGCTGTTCCCGTTCCAAATGCTTCTTCCAATAATCCATCAGAATAAGCCTGATAAATTTCTTCCATTGTCATTCTGCGTTCCACAACCGGAATATCCCAATGCTTCAATAATTGGATGATGGAATTGCGCGTTACGCCTTCTAAAATGCTTCCGTTCAAGGAAGGTGTATGAACTTCACCGTTGATTTTGAAGAAAACGTTCATGCTGCCTACTTCTTCAATGTATTTCTTTTCGACCCCATCCAGCCATAAAACTTGAGAATATCCTTTAGCCGTTGCAACTTCCTGTGCTTTTAAGCTGGCTGCATAATTTCCTCCAGTCTTGGCTGTTCCCGTTCCGCCTTTTACCGTACGAGCGAATTCATTTTCCACGGCAATTTTAACAGGGCTGATACCTTCTTTATAGTAAGAGCCAACCGGTGATAAGATAATGATAAATTGATAGTTTTTCGCAGGAGCTACGCCTAAAAACGGTTCAGTTGCGATGATAAACGGACGAATATAAAGGGACGTTCCTTCTGCCGATGGAATCCACTCTTTATCTACCGTGATCAGTTGCTTTAACGCTTCCACTGCGAATTCCTCGTCAATTTGCGGAATGCATAGTCGCTCATTCGACTTGTTCAATCGTTGCATATTTTTATCCGGTCTAAATAATAGAACTTTCTCATCTTTTGTCAAATAGGCTTTTAATCCTTCAAACACGGTTTGGCCATAGTGAAAGACCATACAAGCCGGATCCAATATAATTGGTTGATATGGAACGATTCGAGGATCATGCCATCCTTGTCCTTCTGTATAATCCATAATGAACATATGGTCTGTGAAGATCCGTCCAAATCCAAGTTGATCGGATTGAGGTTTTTGTTTTTTCTCTGTGCTTAACGTAACATTGATAGTCTGGTCTTTCATGTTTGATATCTCCTTGTCGATTATGGTTTGAGCGATTTAATAAAAATCTCTAACTCTATTTTATAACTAGATAGAATAATGTAACAACTATTATTGACTAAAAATTCGAAAATTTATTTTCAGGAAATAATAACAGTTGAACTACTCATCGCTTAACGCCGTTTCCAGTTATTGGTTGAAAGCTGTCCGTTTTGAACCATTTCTTGGACGATAGACCAATAAACATCTTTTTCTTTTTGTTTACCAAGGAAAAAGTTAAAGACGAATTTTGAACAGCCAATGGTTTTATTCAATATGAATGGATAGCAGGTTCTCGAAACGTGTCTTCAATGGCCATTTTTTGGCTCTACATCCAAAAAACGCTCCCGGTCAAGGGAACCGGGAGCCATGCTGAAGCTATTCTATAAAGAAAAAGGGGAGTTTGTTGCACATTTATCTTTTCCCCTATATTGAAAATAGTTAAACCCATTTTCGGAAAATTTTTGAAGAAATATTTCCAATGAGTCCTAAAATATTTTTTATCATCCGCTCCTATTTACTTTTCGTGTCATATTTTGTATGATATAAGAAGTAGAACGAATGTTCGTAAAGTGGTAAAAAGAGCAAAACTGGACTTGAAGGAGTGTTTTGGGGAATGGCTGCAAGAAAGAGACAAAGTAAGGCAAAATTGCCTATAGCGATTTCAAATACAGGATTCATCGGTGCAACCTTTGCCGATCAAGATGAATTGATGAAGCATGAATATTATTTTTCCCGAAAGAGCATGCAGATTACCCACCATGTGCTTGACGGACTTCTGCAAGGCGTCAATTGTGTATTTGAAGAACATGGTGTTCCTGCCTATCTTTCTTGTGTGTACCTTCCAAAATACAAAAAGATGGGCCTTGTATTGTCTACCCGTTCTTTTAGACAACGAGAAGGAATCGGATATTTCATCAATTATTTAAAAGAAATCGGACATATTGACTGGGAAGAAAAAACGAAAGAATACGAAATCCATAATACCGGATTTATCGGAGTCGTATTTGCAGATCTTGAAAAGATTGAACGATTCACATTTGAATTTGAAATGAAATTAATCAGCAAATTCGTAAAAGAACTTGTCATCCCTGCCAAAGAATTGTTTTTGCAGCATCATGTGAAAGCCTACATATCAGGTGTTGAATGTTCAGACCAACATAAATTAGGCTTCGTGTTATCAGTCAAACCGTATGATGAGCGCAAGGAAGCGGATTTATACTTCAAAGAATATTTGAAGGAACGCGGATTTTATGAAGAGGACGAAGATGAACAAGAATTAGTGCCAATCCATACAAAATGGAGCCTGTTTAGCTGATGGATTGTCGAGGACCTTTTTGTCTAATTAAGATTAGCGAAATAAAATCGGATTCATATACATATAGAAACATACCCTTTCTCTTGTCTAAGAAAAGGGTATGTTGCATTTATCCCTCATTTATCTCCCATAAGTCCCCCTAACTGAATGAAGTTTAACTTTGTCAGACTACAACCTTCCAATTTCGGAAATAATTGAGTTATATATGTAAGATTTATCCTGCATTAACGGACAGCCAATCATAATGCCAGCCTTCACCAACTATGATGATGAAAATGGTTATTTTCATGGGAGTAAGACCCTACTTATAGAAGTTTCCTTTATCTATTGCAATTAAATCGACAAACACTTCTCCGAGCGAAATAACACCTTTCTTCACCAAATCGTTTTCATCGTTTTCATCCTTTTCCATTTATATATTTATTTTCGCCACCAACGAATCCCTTTAGGCAGTCTTTACATATGCATGACTTTCCCCGCTGTTCCGGCGCTATAAGGTCAAAGATTTCTTTCGGGAAGAATTCGTTGCTGCACCAGCACGTTCCGTGAGGCATACCCGCTGCATTGCCGCAAGTATTGTCTTTCCCGCAAATCGGACAGTTCTTCGCATGCTCCGTTTCTTTTTTCACATGGTTCACCTTCTCATTTTTTCTCATTATATCACGCATGCAAAGATGGGAGATAATAATCAAATAGACAGTGTCAAAATAAAAGAGGCTATATGAAAAGCGTAACATACATGCTTTTCATACAGCCTTCTAATAAACGTTCAGATGTTTACTCTATACAGTTTAAGCATGCTTCTGTTTTTGCTCACCCATAAGAAGGGCAGATCCTCTTCCATGCAACAGATAATATAGAGCGATTCCAATCATCACCAGAATCGAACTGTAGAAATATAAAGAACTAAATCCGACCTGGGCCCCGACGACACCGACCACAAATGATCCGATTCCTATGCCTGTATCAAAGATGGATAAAAAGGTAGCCGTCGCCAGTCCTCTTCGCTTCGCCGGCGCTTCCTGTATGACAATGGTTTGGAAGCTGGAAAAAAGCGTTCCCCAACCGATACCAGTAAGGACAGCGGAGAATAGAAAGACAATAGCTGTTTCTGCCTGGCTCAAAATAAACAGACCTGACGCAAAAAGCAAAATGGAAGGGTAGATGATTTTATTGGCCCCATATAAATCAAACCATTTTCCTGTAAAAGGTCTGGACATCAATAATGCAGCGGCATACACGACAAAGAAATAGCTTGCTGTTTCCACAAGACCAAGCTCTTGTGCATATACGGATATAAAAGAAAGAATCGCTGAATACGCTAATGCAAAAAAGGCTCCCACAAGTGAAATACGAATAGCGGACACTTCAACTATACCCTTCAAACCATTTCTTGCTTGATGCTGCGGCATTGCTTGTTTTTCCATTTGTTCACTTTTCGGCAGCTTAACGAAGGCTCCTATAGAAAAGGCAATAAAGGCACAAAGTGCGCTGATGATGAGTGCCGTGTTCATTCCCCATTGATGCATGGCCGTTAACCCTACAAAAGGACCGATGACCATCGCGAGATTCATAGCCATTGCATAATAGCCCATTCCCTCACCCCTGCGGGAATCCGGAATAATGTCGGCCACAATTGCACCCGCAGCTGTTGTCGCCATCCCAAATCCAATTCCATGAAAAAAACGAAGAATTAATAAACTCATCGTGGAATCGGCCATCATATAGAAAATGGATGCGATAAAGAAAATAAGAAGTGAACTGATTAATATGATTTGCCTACCAAACGTCTCTATCCATTTACCAGCCAATGGACGGATAATGATAGCGGAAATTAAAAAAACAGTCACAATCAGCCCCGCTTGCGACTCATGTGCATGTAAATCCTCTAATGCATAGATGGGCAATGTGGCCAATAAGAAATAAAACGTGACAAATAGAAAAAAACTGCTTACGGACAGATTAATAAAATTTTTCGACCATAATACCGGTTTATTCATTTATGTCTTTCTCCTCTCTCATTGAAGTTTGAGGATGAAGCTGGTGAAGCCAATCGGAAACCAGTATGTACAATGCATTTTGTGAAGACTGGGAGAATCCTTTCAACAAGTTGTCATGCATGTTCACGATGGCCTCTTCCCATTTTGGATATTCCGTCAATGCTTCATCCGTTAATTGAATGAGCTTTGTTCGTTTGTCTTCGCCGGATACCTTTCTTACATATCCCTGTTTGACAAGCCGTTGAATCGATCTTGTCATGGGCGGCGCTTCAACCGCCAAATACTCGCATAGTTCCGTTTGTGTCAGTGAGCCTCTCGTTTTCAAGACGTAAATGACAGACCACTGTGCACTGTATAATCCGAGTGGCTGCAGCGCTTCATTGATGTGCTTTGTCAATTGGCGGGACAGCTGATGAATGGAATGAAATAACTGGTGGTTCTGCAAGCTGAATTCCTCCTATTAGTTACCTAGGTAAGTACATAACGAAAAAATAATTACCTAGGTAAGTTTATCATGAATAAAACAAAAGAGCAAGATAGAGAGCCAACGGCCTCCATTTGCTTGCATAAGAAAGCAATGCCCCCCATCACAAAGGCATTGCTTTCTTAGAGGAAAATCCGGCCGCTGTATACAAGAAAGGGGACGGCGGATTACATCATCCATACTCTATTCTATGGAATTCGTTACAAGCTTGTCTCTGGCAAACGCCTTTTTTTCTAAAATGTATTCATGCAAAAGCAGCCGGCAATCCCCTTTCAAGGTTCTGGCCAACCGCTTTTATCAAGACATATGAACTGCTAAACGAATACTAGAATGGCGATGGTGAACAAGACGATCATAGTCAATAGCAGTTTAATAGATAGAGGGATGTCCGTTTTCCCTTTTGCGTTGATTTCTTCTTCCTGCTGATTGACTACTTCCCGATATTTTGGGTTGCAGCATCCCATGATCAGGCAACCTTTGAGGAAATATCTTCGTCAAGCTGTACACCGTTTTGTCGAGACTTCGTTGCTGCCATGAAGAAGATGACAATGATGGCTGCTGTGATGACAGCTGCAGCTACATATGACACATTCATGGATAAACCAAAGCCGATTTGAGCATTTAAGATGTACGTAAATGTCGCCATCGTCATGAATACCCCTGGAATCATCGCGATCCAGTAGTTTTTCTTGGCGATGAACAAGTACATCGCTGCCACCCAAAGCGCGATAACAGCTGTGGATTGGTTCGCCCATGAGAAGTAACGCCATAATAATGTGAAGTCGATTTTCGTTAAGGCGAATGAAATCACGAATAATGGGACCGCAATCCATAAACGGCTTGCCATTTTCTTTTGAGAAATGTTCAAGTAATCCGCAATAATCATACGGGCACTGCGGAATGCCGTATCACCTGATGTAATTGGAAGAACAATAACCCCAAGAACAGCTAACGTACCGCCGATTGCTCCAAGCATCGCTGTAGACACTTCGCTTACAACAGCACCAGGTCCGCCGTTTGCAAGAACTTGACTTAATCCTTCATATCCATCAAACAAGCTCATCGCTGCTGCCGCCCAAATCATGGCGATGATTCCTTCTGCAATCATCATTCCGTAAAAAATGAAGCGTCCTTGACGTTCATTCTCAGTCGTACGAGAAATAATCGGAGTTTGCGTGGCATGGAACCCGGAAAGCGCACCGCAAGAAATCGTCAAGAATAACAAGGGGAAAATCGGCGCTTTATCCGGATGCATGTTTTCAAGCGTCAATTCTGGAATCGGTGCTCCTGTGAAAATTAAAGCTCCCCCGACGCCAATTGCAGAAATTAATAGCAATGCTCCAAAAATCGGATAAAAACGGCCAATGATTTTATCAATCGGTAATAGTGTAGCTAAAATATAGTAAACGAAAATCGCTCCAATAATCATTCCCATCGTTGCCCAGTCACCTAATATGCCCTTCAATAGCCCAGCAGGCGCGGTTACGAATACGGTACCGACCAGCAGCAATAAAAGGATTGCAAATCCGTTTACGACATGCTTCATGAATTTCCCTAAAAATCGGCCTGCCAGTTCAGGAAGATGGGCACCGCGATTACGAATTGAAATCATACCTGTCAAATAATCATGAACCGCTCCGGCAAAAATACAGCCGATGACAATCCAAATGAAAGCAACAGGGCCATATAAAGCTCCCATGATTGGGCCAAAAATTGGGCCGACTCCTGCTATGTTCAATAACTGAATCAATGAATTTTTCTTTTGATTCATCGGCAAGTAATCGACACCGTCGCTATGAGTATAAGCAGGTGTTTGGCGACCGTTATTGACTCCAAATACCTTTTCTACAAATTTTCCGTACGTAAAGTAACCTATGATTAATAGAATGATCCCTCCAATAAATGTAAACATAAGGCAACCTCCTCTTTTTTGAATTCGCTTACACACATTATAAATGAAAGCCTTTTCAAAAAGAGGTTGTAATGTTTAACATGTTGAATATAGTGAATAACATGCATAAAACTCACTCTATCATGTTATAGTTCCAATCGAGTCCTAAGTCCTTTGACATAGTTTCGGCTCACAGAAAGCATTTCCGTTTTCCCTTCCATTTCGAGATGGTATGCGCCATTGAACCAAGGAACGAGCCTTTTTACATAGTCTAAGTTGACAAGATAGCTTTTATGAATCCGGAAAAAAGAAAATTCTTTTAATCTCGCTTCAAAATCCTTTAATGCCGTTTTCGTTTCATACTCCTTGTCTTTTAATACAACCCGGGTAACCCGCTCATCCCGATAAACGTATAAAACATCCTTCGGTTCAATATAAATGATTTCTTCGTCTCCTTCGATTGCCAGCTTGGAAGGAGACACGCTCTCCTCTTCTCTCTGGCTGGCCAGCAGCAATTTCTCGAGCCGGGACACCGTTTCTCTTAGTTGATCCTCATCGAACGGCTTGACTAAATAGTCAACTGCTTCATGACGAAAGGCTTCCGCCGCAAAATTCGGGTAAGCGGTCGCAAATACAAGCAAAGGCACTTTTTTCAGCTCTTTTAGCATAACGGCAACCTCCATGCCGTTCATTTTCGGCATTTCAATATCAAGAAAAACGACATCAGGCTGAAGCTGCAGTGCCTTTGTCACACAGCTTTCTCCGGAATCCGCCTCCCCTGCCACTTCAATATGTTCGTATTCATTTAGTAAATGCTTCATCTCGTCTCGACTGTAGCGCTCATCATCCACAATCAGCACTTTAATTGTACGTTTCATTGTATCTCACTCTTTCTGTAGAAATTTGATTGGAGGGACGGCGCCGCCCTGCTGAAACATCATGAACGGGTTATTTTCCATTCCAAGATGATAATGTAAACGAAACGCATGTCCCCTTCTCCGGTTCACTTTGAATGACCAAAGCCGATTGTTCGCCAAACATCATGACGAGACGGCGATTCACATTATACAGTCCCATTCCGGTCCCGTTTTCCGAAGAAAGAATTTCTTTTCCCGCTTTTTCCAGTCTCTGCGCTTCCATTCCCATCCCATTGTCTTTGACGGATACGATGACGCTATCTCCTTCCCGCTGAATGGAGATAGCAATTTCGCAGTTTTTTTCTTTATCCTTAATCCCGTGCTTAACCGCATTTTCCACAATTGGCTGCAGGATGAGCGGAGGCACCTGCTGTTGCAGCACCGTTTCATCAATGTGAAACAACACTTCAAGCTTATCGACAAAACGAGCTTCTTCGATCGATAAATACGCTCTCACATGCTTTAATTCTTCTTCCAGTGACGTCCATTTCGCGGTTGTTCCCGTTAAATTTTGGCGTAAAAAATGGGAAAGGGAAATCAGCAGTTTTCGAGCTTGATTCGGGTCCGTCCGAATTAAGGAAACGATAATATTTAAGGAGTTAAACAAAAAATGAGGGCTTATTTGGGCCTGCAATGCCTTGATTTCCGCTTCTTTTGCGAGCTGATAGGCCTTATCGGCTTCCGCGACATCGAGCTGGTTGCTTAAAAGCGAGCTGAGTCCCTTTACTAATTGGATGACGACGTTTGTGATGTCTTTTTCGGAACGGAAATAAAATTTGAGCGTCCCGATCGTTTTATCCCGCTGTTTGAGCGGGGCAATAACGACTGCGTTTAAAGGACAATCCTTATGAATGCATTGAATCCCTTCACGTGATGTTACAATCAGCTGCCCTTTTTGCAGCACCTTTCGGGTTAAGTCCGTTTGAATGGGATTGTTTGCATGATGATGATCGGCCGCAATTCCGACATGGGCAAGAATTTTCTCATGATCCGTAATGGCGATGGCACTTGCCTCGACTTCGCGAAATAAAATGAGACACGCCCCTCTCGCCGAATCGCTGTTCAATCCTTTTCGTAAATAAGAAAGGGTCAGTTCCGCAATCCGCAAAGCTTTTTGCGCTTGCATGGCGCCAATTTTTTCTTCTTCACTTAAGACATTTCGAATAATAACCAGAAATAACGCCGAACCGATTCCATTCGCGATAATCATTGGTACTCCAATGCCCTCAACAAGTGCCAACGCTTGCTCAAACGGCTTTGAAATCAGAAGGATCATCATCATTTGAACAGACTCGGCAAGCGCTCCGATCATCAAGGCGGAAGACAGCCCGATATGTTTATTTTTAAAATGAAAAGTCCCGGCGATGATTCCCGCAACAACTGCTGATAATCCGCATGCCAAAGCTGTAAATCCGCCGAGCGAAAAGCGATGGATACCTGCAATCAGTCCGGCGCCGACTCCCACCTTGTATCCTCCAAGTAAACCAGCGATAATAATGCCAATCACTCGCGAATTAGCGATGGCCTCGTCTTGGGCGAGATCGACCGCCCAGCGATTAAACTGAAACGAATCGGGATGGAAGGTCAAGCCCGAATAGGTTCCGATAATGCCAAAAAATCCAAAAAATAAAATCGCCATATATTGCTGTTTTTGGCCCAGCTCTCCATAATGGATAAGCTGACGGAAAAATCGAAAGCGGGTCAACACGAATGCGATTGTGACAAGAATTCCTAAACGTTCAATCATTGTCAGCATGAGTTCGAACATGGGAATCTCCTTTCAAGCTTCGTTATGGAATATTCTATCAAACAAAATTGCTTGTCACCATCTGAACTATATAGATCGATTTGCAAAATTTCACATAACCAAAGGACGAATATACCAAATTTTTGAAGACCTTGAGAGCAAATTCAAGTTGTCCGGGTCACCGATTATGATGCCTCTTGATTAAACGGAGATGTGTCGAGTTATTAAGTGGAATATATAGCTTGGACCAATTAATTGAGCAGCTTAGCATTGAACTCTTTTACATTCTTCTAGAATGAATCTTTTTAAAAGTGGTTTCCCCATTTATTTTCAAAAATCAAATTGTTTAATTCTCTTCTTTTTTCCCAATTCGCTAATTCTAAAATAGGTTTTTCAGGGTATTGATCCGTATAGCCAACAGAAAGAAGGGCGATTGGATCAATATGGGGAGGGATTTGCAAAATATCGCGGACATCATTTTTCTTGTAAAAACTAACCCAGCCCATTGCCAATCCTTCCGAACAAGCTGCCAGCCACATATTTTGAATGGCACAAGCCGTTGAAAGAATGTCTGTTTCTGGAATTGAATTGCGCCCTAATACATGTGAGCCTCCTCTAGTTGGATCACATGTTACACAAATGGTTAAAGGCGCTTCTTTCAACCCCTCGACTTTCAGGCTAAGAAATTTATCTTCTTTTTCCCCTTCATAATGAACAGCCAGGGCCCTTCTCTCTTTGTTGGCTGCCCATGCTAAGCGTTCCTTTATTTCCTGAGACGAAATTAAAATGAAGTTCCAAGGCTGCATAAACCCTACTGAAGGGGCATGATGAGCAGCATCCAATATTTTATTGATGATGCCTTCAGGAATGGGATTCGGTAAAAAACTTCGAATATCTCTTCTACTATAAATAGCTTTATAGACTGCTTCTTTTTCTTCTTTAGTAAACATATTTCCCTCCGTTATTTTTGATATTGTTTGTTGAACTACTTACCGCTTAACGCCCTTCACGTTCCTTGATACGGGAGTCTTCTGTCGGAAAATGATAAAGATTGTTACGTCATATCGTCTACGGAAGTTGGAGGTCATCTTTTTTTACCTCGTACACTCCCGCCATTTCACAAAAAAGTGCCCTCCTCACGACCCGAATTTCACGGATTCATGACAAACTTCAGGTCGCGACTAGAGACACATTATACACGTAAAGGAAGATGGATTAAAAATGTCGTTCCTTCGCTTGAGGTGGAAACTAATTCAATTTTCCCTTCGTGGTTTTGAAGAATTCTTTGAACGATGGTTAAACCCAAGCCGGTTCCGGTTTCTTTAGAAGTTGAAAACGGGTGGTATAGTGATGACTGCATATCTGATGGAATGCCCGTTCCTGTATCTTTTATGTAGATTTGATACATATCATCCTTAACACTTGAATAAATCGATATATGTCCTTGTACGGCGATGGCTTCCATACTATTGCGGATTAAGTTGTGCAGTACTTGTTTCATTTGATTCGCATCAACGAATACAGGCACTTTCTCTAAATCGACGAGAAACTCAATTTGCTTTTCCTGCCGTGACGGTGAGGTTTGAGTAATTAACGGCAGGATGTCTTTGACGATATCCTCTATGTAGACTTTTTGGGAAATAGGCGCCCCCGGCTTAGATAGAAGTAGCATTTCCTCTATGATCGAATTGATTCGTTCAATTTCTTTCATTACTAATGGCAGGTAGAATCGTTCTTTTTCTGCATCTGAGATAGACTGATTCATTAAGGATAGAAAACCGTGTATAACCGCTAATGGGTTTCGAATTTCATGGGCCGCCCCTGCCGCTAATTCCCCGACAAGAGCTAACTTCTCTGATTGGTGCATTTTATTTTCGAGTTCTTCCGTTTTCGTAATATCGATGAAATAAAAGATTCTTCCAATGACTTCTTTTTGTTGATTGAATAACTCCGATTGAGAAACTAACAAATGACGATTCTCTTGATCGATTTTCAGCAGAACTTTTACATTTTGACAAATCTCTTTAGATAATAGAATATCCCAAAAAGATTGATTTGGAGCACCGCCTTTGTTCTCAATAAGCGCTCTTAATTTCTCATCATTCATATGCAATAGATTTTTTGCCGCAGTATTGAAGGAAAAGGCAGATGTGTAGTCGTCTATGGTGATAATTCCCACGGGCAATGAATTCAAAATTTGCTCCCGATACATTTTATCTGCCAAAATCGTGCTGAATGACTCTTTTAAGCGGAGCGACATTTGATTAATCGAATGGGTTAAATGCTGCAGCTCAATTTGACTCGTTTCGCTTATCACTAACCCATATTGCCCATTAGCGATATCGTCCACTTTGTCAACCATTCCCTCGATCGGTTTCGTTAAGCTGCCGCTAATGCGATAGGATGCATAAATCGATAGACAAATGACCCCAAATGTCATGAGAAATAATAACGATAATGACTTTTTAATGATCGAGGAAAACTGATTGGAGTGATCATTTATTGATAAAAAAGTCTCATTTTCCAAATCTCTCAATTCTTGCTGCAGAACTTCCAGTTCCGGGATATACTTTTCGGCAATATAGTTTTTCGCCCCTTCTTTATCTCCGTATTGAATCAGTCCCTGCACATTATTCATAACGGCAAAATCAAGTAAATCCATTTTTCTTTTAAATGGTTCGAGTGATTTCGGGACGGGCGGTTTTTTTGCTTGCATGGAATGAAAATCATCCGGCTCCAGCGACTTATATGTTTCAATAAATTCCTGACCAAAGTTATTCGAATCATAACTCTCTATCATATATTTTTTTATACTTAACTCTTCTTTCCAATGAGAAATCCACATAAACTCAGGAATATTTCGGTCTTTAATTTTGATGCTCACTTGATTGATTTCCTCAATGGATTGCACAAAGATAAGTGAGAAACCGCTTAGCAATATAGTATTCAAAAGGAGGATTATTAATATTTTGCTGCGAAACGACACGTTCGAAAAGTTTTTCTCCATAACATCATTTCCTATCCCCTACTGTTCAAAGGATAAATCGTTTCTATTAATCTTATTTATCTCTGAACGAATATAGTGTTTTTCTTCTTCCGTGTACATGGTTCCTAATGGGGCCAACTTGTACACTCCGTCCTGTTCATTCAGCATGACTGTTCCTGATGGTATTCCGTCTTTGCTGAAGAAATCTTTCATAATCGCGACATAGGCCTGTGACACATCATTTAGTACACTCGTTAGGACGTGCTTTTCCCCCATATAAGCTTGATCGTCCAAATAGCCGATGACAAAAACGTTTTTCTCTTTTGCACAATCAATAACATCGCGATTATAGGCATTCCCTTTGGAGAAAATGACATCTACGCCTTGATCAGTCATCTCTTTCAGCAACTCTATGGCTTTTTCTCCATCATCCCGGCTATTTACCACACTGTAGTAAAAGGTGACTTCCGGTTTGTAATGATGCAGCCCCTTTTCAAATCCAGGGTTCTTAATCCTTGCTTCATATGCATCTATTATACCGATTTTGTTGCTTTTGGTTTTCAGTACCGCCGCCAACGCAGCCACGTATTCGATTTTCTGCTGATTAAACGTGTAGACCGCTTGATTCGAATGTTTCGCTGTTCCGTGGATTGTTACAAAGTGAACATCTGGATGCTCAGGCGCCATTTTTGTGAAAACCTCCGAAAATTCTCGACCATGGCCGATGATGACTTCTGAACCTTTTGTTATCGCTGTTGCAACAGTCTCTTTCATTTGCTTCTCTGTTTCGATCTCACTAAATAATTCGGCAGAGACTGGAAACTGTTCCTCTATTTTAAGTCTCCCTTTATAAGCAAGGCTTCCCCAGCTTTGATCTTCAATCACATCTGAAGTTATAATCGTTACCCTTGTTTTTTTAGTTTGGGAAACGGAGGTAGCGTTATGTAAAATTCCTTTTGTTTTAAAAAAAAGAATGAACAAAAAGGTGAACACGATTATCAGTGCTATCACTAATATGAATTTAAGCTGATTAGATTGCTGCATATTTGCCCCCCTATTTAAAAATATTGCTTCCTATTAGAGCGGGATAATCTTTTTATAATACTGCTTACAGAATATAATAGTACAAATACCAACTAATTTCGACGCATTTCACAACCTTTTCTATATAAATTGATACATTTTCTAAATGGTTAACATTTAGCTTATAGCGAAAAGGCTTTGAAGGTATCTAATTTCACTCGTTTATAGTAGGATAATAGAATGGATTTAATATATAGATCGATTTAGAAAATTCGACATGACCAAAGAACGGCCATGTCAAATTTTCTAGACCTAAGCGGCTGTCACCCCCCTTGCGGGGTTGGCGCCATCCGCATAGGTGAACCTTTGAGGGGGATTCAAGTTGTCTGGATCACCGATTGTGAATACTCCTCTATGGAATGAAGATATGTCGAACTATATAAGTGGAATTAATAAAGAAAGGAATGGTAACCATGATATATAAAATGATTGTGCTAGATTTAGATGATACGCTGCTGCGTGATGATCAGACGATTTCCCAGCGTACCAAACAAGCGCTGATGGATGCGCAAGAAGCAGGAATGAAAGTGGTATTGGCGTCCGGCCGCCCGACGTACGGAATGAGAAAGATTGCCGAAGATTTGCGTTTAAAGGAATACGGAAGCTTTATCCTGTCTTTTAACGGGGCGAAAATCATTAACTGCCAAACGAACGAAGAGCTGTTCAGCAGTACGTTATCTCCCGAAACGGTTCATCGTTTGTATGACATCAGTCAGCGCGAAGGTGTCGGCATTTTAACGTATGTGGGCGATGAAATTGTCACCGAAACAGCCGCTCCATTTGCAGAAATCGAAAGCGGCCTGACGGGCATGGCAGTGAAAGAAGTAGACAGCTTCGTTGAAGCCGTGAAAGAACCGGTGGTGAAGGCGTTAATGCTCAAAGAAGCGGAAAGATTAGCAGTAGTCGAGAAAAAGCTGCAAGATGAGTTAGAAGGTGAACTCAGTGTGATGCGCTCGAAACCATTCTTTTTGGAGTTTACTGAAGTGGGCGTAACAAAAGGGACAAGCTTGAACCATTTAATCAGGGAGCTCGGCATCAAGCGTGAAGAAGTCATTGCCGTAGGCGACAGCTACAACGACCTTGCGATGATTGAATTTGCCGGCCTTGGCGTCGCAATGGGCAATGCGCCTGATGATATTAAAGCAAAAGCGGACTATATAACAGACACGAACATGAATGACGGTGTTGCGAAAGTGGTTGAGCAGTTCATGTTGAACACCGTATCACCCGTATAACGAACTGGAAGCACTCGTGAAAAATCCATGCCGATTTCTTACGGGTGTTTTCATTTTTCTCATGCAATTGATACTACCAAAAATTACCGTGATTATTCGATATATTTTTTGAAATTCGACGAATATCTTATCCCTCCTTTGGGTAAAAACCAGTAAACACATTTAACAAAACAGGAGGTTATAAGTTATGGAATTACTATGGAGTTTAATTATTGGAGGTCTCATCGGATGGCTTGCAGGTATGATTACAAAGCGTGATATCCCAGGAGGCGTTATCGGAAACATTATTGCCGGTTTTATCGGAGCATGGGTCGGAACATGGATTTTTGGAGATTTCGGACCTGAAATCGGTGGTTTTTCAATCATTCCGGCTATTATCGGTGCCATCCTTTTAGTTTTAGTGGTAAGCTTTATTTTAGGAAAAATGGGTCATAATCGTAATCATCACCATGCATAAATCAATTTAGAAAACTCGATATGACCTTCCTAGTCTTCTATTTGGATATTTTATGAAAAAATGTGGATGTTATACTGAAAAAGAAAGCCCTGATTTTTTCCTTAGTTGAAAATCAGGGCTTTCTTTTTAATGATTTATAATTCTCTTCTTATAGGTAAAAAATAAGGAAAGATTTAGAGGACATGTTAGAAAGAAATCTATATAAAATAGAATTCATTTCTATAGAGCTGAGTATAACTAACCATATTTCGGAGGTGTCATTCGTTGCCAACCATAAATATAGATGGCGTCAATCTTTATTATCAGGTTCATGGTAAAGGAATACCCATTATTTTTATTCATCCTCCATTGCTTACAAGTACCAACTTTACATACCAGATGAATGAGCTATCAAGAAATGTTCAAACTATTATTTTTGATATTCGCGGTCATGGGAATAGTTCTTTTTCAAAAGAAACATTAACTTACCCTTTAATTTCACATGATATAAAGCTACTATTAGACCATCTGGAAATAGACAAAGCTTTCCTATGCGGATATTCAACCGGCGGATCCATCGTTCTTGATTTTTTGCTGACATATCCGGAGCGTTCTAGCGGAGGCATCCTTTTAGGAGCCATGTCGGAAGTGGGAGATTGGGCACTAAAAAATAAAATTTCGCTGGGAGTAATGCTAGCCAAATCGAACGCAATCGACACCCTTGCATTATCGATTTGCTTCAGGAATTCAAATACAAACAAGCTATTTAAGGATTTATATATTAATGCCAAAAAAGGTAAGGCAAAAAACATTGAACAATATTATCAATACAGCTTGTCCTATAATTGCACGGCTCAATTAAATAAAATCAAAATTCCTGTTTTATTGCTCTACGGAGAAAAAGATACATCGTTTCATCACTATGCCCATTTATTAAATCAAAAACTTCCTATCAATGAATTGATATTTATAAAAAACGTCAAACATCAACTTCCCACAAAGGCAGCCATGGAAGTGAACCGTCTCATTGAGCAGTTTGTAAATAAGCCCAAAAATCCATAAATGGGATTAGGCCCCATTTTGCGGATCCTGTTAGAGCAAGCTTAGAAGCGAAAAGATCATCGTGACGTTTTCCTCCATTTCAGTTCAACATGGGGGAAATTAACACTAACATTCAACATTTTTTTTTAAAATCGGCGCATATCTTTCCTAATTCCGGGTAAAAACAAGTAAACAAAACATATTACATCAAAAAGGAGGTTGTCAACTATGGGGCTATTATGGAGTTTAATTATTGGAGGTCTCATCGGATGGCTTGCAGGTGTGATTACAAAGCGTGATATCCCAGGAGGCGTTATCGGAAACATTATTGCCGGTTTTATCGGAGCATGGGTCGGAACATGGATTTTTGGAGATTTCGGACCTGAAATGGGCGGATTCGCCATTATCCCAGCCATTATCGGTGCCATCCTTTTAGTTTTAGTCGTAAGCTTTATTTTAGGAAAAATGAGTCATAATCGTGGCCACCGCCATGCGTAACTGGTGGTAAACACCCGTAAGCGCCCTGATTCTTCCCAAGACGAAGAATCAGGGCGCTTATTCACATTCAAACGGACATTTCTTCTATTTTTGGTTTCCCCGGTATGTTACACTATATAGTTGAAGAGGAAATAAAAGGAAGTGTCATCATGAAAAAAGGACTGAAGATTTTCTTGACGATCGTGGAATATTTACTGCTTGCCTTCATCGCCTATACAATGCTTGTCCTGCTGCTCCCGATTGATAGGCTGTATGACTATCCTGACGCTATAAAGGAAGCAAAGCAAAACGGGTCATACTATGAGCCCCGGCAGCCTGAGCAAATGTATTTTGGTCAGAAATTGTCTTCTAAAGGGCTAATTTATGACAAGCAAAAGAACGAAGCCATCATTTTATTGGCAGGCCGCGATTTTATTCCGAGCAATCCGAATTTGACGGTGAAAACAGCTGCGGGAAAAACGGCAGTGTTCTCAAAAGGCGGCGGCAGTTCATCGGGTCTTTTTCAAACGACAGGATACTACCATTATGAGAATCTACCGAAAAATATCGAACGAATCACTCTTTCCTCCGATCGGTACGGCGAATCGTTCTCTTTTACGTATGTAGTCGGCGGGGGTGAAAACGTTGAGTAAAAGCATGATATATCGTCTCGTTCGCTGGGGAATCATCCTCCTTTTTTTCGGGTTCATGCTGTACAGATTTTCCCCTCATCCATTCAATTTAGAGAAAACAGTCCAACAACAGCTGCGGGTGATGGAAATGCCTTCCAAAGGAAATGTTATTTCAATCGTTGAAGATCAGCATTTATATTCCGTATTGTTCGCTGATAAAGAATATGCCTTATTTCACCAAATCGATTTCAAAAAGCCTTTCGGTTTATTTTGGATGCCACTTGGAGGCTCTTACGGAAATGAGAGAAAAGAAGACATACTTAGCTTTTACTCTTGGGGAATGTCCACAATCGATGACCAGCCCTTCTATTCTATTTATGGATATTCAAATGACCCAAAAGCGAAAAAAGTAAAAGTACGCTGGCTGCCAGACGAAGAGGAAAGCGTAAACATAGCGGCGGATGGATACTTTCAGTTTGCCAAAACCTTTCCGGAGGATACGAAGCAGTATTGGGACATGAAGGTTCAGTTTTTTGATGAGAAAAACCGATTTCTGTATGAACTGGATCATATGAATCGAGAAATCCGAAAATAGGGACGGACAAAATAAAAAGACGCCTGTAAAAACAGGCGTCTTTGATGCGTTTTGAGGCGAGAGACCGTACGGCCACATCCATACGTTTAGCCCGAAGGCTTGTCTGTCGACTTACACAAATTAGCTCATCGCTATGTAAATATAACATTATCTTTCATCGATTACAAGAAATTTTTTTGAACTATATAGATCAATTTAGAAAATATGACATGACCAAAGGCCAGCCATGTCATATTTTCTAGACCTAAGCTGCTGTCCCTCCCTTTGCTGGGTTGGCGCCATCCGCATAGGTGAACCTTTGAAGGCAAATTCAGGCGGCCTAAAAAACCGATTGTGAATGTCTCTCCATCAAGTGAAGCTGTTTTTATCACTGGAGTTCGATTATAATGATTAAGCAATATAGATACGAGTATTATGGATAAGTGCAGTAGAAAAGGAGATTCGTCATATGTCTAATTTAGATAAAGAACAAGAACTTAAAGCTCCCGAAAAAAAGAAAGTGAATTTGGAGGAAGCGATTAAGCAAAAGCTGGCGAGCAAAAAGCAAAACCAGGCGACAGGAAGAAATGAGTCTAATCCTGTTAAAATGACTCAAAGCATGAAAAGCCAACAAACGAAAAAACGCAATAACCAACGTAAGCGTACAGGTGTATAATCGGGTAATTTCTTGAATACAAAAGGGCTGTAACCGAAGAGTGGTTACAGCCCTTTTGAAACCTTATAAAGATGTCAGCAGTCTTTCGAGTTCCTCCTCTGTCAAATCGCGCCACTGTCCCGACTTCAAACCGTCAAGCTCGATATTCATGATTCGGATCCGTTCAAGGCGTGTCACAGTATAGCCAAAAAACCGGCACATTCTGCGTATTTGGCGGTTAAGCCCCTGTGTCAAAATAATTCGGAAGACATCATCGCTAATGCGATAAATCTGACAGGGATTCGTTTTTCCGCCAGTAATTTCGACTCCTCCGGCCATTCCTTGCAAAAAAGTATCTGTAAAAGGCTTATCTACTGTCACGACATACTCTTTTTCGTGATTGTTTTCTGAACGCAAAATCTTATTGACGATATCTCCGTCATTTGTCAGTAAAATCAACCCTTCTGACGCTTTATCGAGCCTGCCGACCGGAAAAATTCGATTGGGATGGTTAACGAAGTCGATAATATTTCCTTCTATATGCTTTCCGGCCGTACATGTAATTCCCGGCGGTTTATTCAACGCGATATAAATAGGATCTGCTTTATCTGGAATCGGCTGGCCGTCGATCAATACCACATCTCCCGGATAAACCGTGTCACCTTCCTCACAAATATGCCCATTGATGGTAATTCGTTTCGCTTTAATGAGCCGGTCGGTTTCACGGCGCGAACAAAACCCGGTTTCACTTATATATTTATTAATTCTCATGTCATTCCTCTTCTCTATTGCCTCGTCTCATGAACCTTTTTGAAGCAGCGAGGTACTCACTAATCATTTTCCTGCTTTTTTCATGAAATCTCCTCCACATATAGGGCGATGTAAATAATGGGAAGTTGCATACTTAAATATTTTCTGTAAATTCCTGCATATTGGTTAACATAAAGATTCTCATACGGGAAAAAAAGATATATAATAAAGGAAACTTCCATCAGTGGAGGCCTGCACGATGCGGGTTACACAGACTTTGCTGCAGAACGCGGCGGTGTTAGTCTGTATTCCTTCGCTCGGTCTTTACGGGCAGTTCCCCCTGCTAACACTCTCTGAGGACTCTCAATGTCGAAGCAGGAATCTGACTGTCTGTTAATGCGGGATAAATTAAAAAATGAATGGGATGGTGCTGATCATGTCAAATAATCAAATGGATAAAAAAGACGTAAATGTTGGCGCAAAAGTATCGCTCAATGGACTTGTTACTGCGGTTTTCGGTAATGTTGCCCATATTAAAATCGGCGGAAAAGTCATCGCGATTCAAACAAAAGATTTGAATTTGAACGCGTGATCCACATTCCCTTATACATTCATACAAAATGAAAAAAGAGCCGGGACGCAGTTCAGTTCAATTCCGGCTCTTTTTTAGTTTTCCTCATCATTTTCTACAACATGTTTAAGCATCGATAATTTGTTATTCCAAAACTGCTCATAATAAGAAAGCCACTGCTGCAACTCTGTTAAGGGCTCTGGCTGCAGCCGATAAAGCTTTTCCCTCCCTGCCTTCCGTCCGCTGACTAATTTGGCTTCGGACAGGATATGAAGATGTTTTGCAATGGCTGTACGACTTATCGAAAAATGTGAGGTGATTTCCGAAATGGGTAATTCATTATGAGCAAGCAACCGTAGAACTTCTCTACGAGTTGGGTCGGCAATAGCTTGAAATACATCATGCTTTACTGCCCCCACTTATCCCTCAACAACCTTTCGCAGTCGTTCATTCACAATGCCTGCCCAGCCATTTTCCATTCTATCGCGAATAACGGAACTTTTCTCGTTCGCTTTTGGAAGAATCGTGTCCGTTTCTTTCCACCCGCCATGAATAAGAGTAAACTCCGTTTTGTCACCTAATTCTTTCAAAATAAATGAAACAATCCACCCGTCTGTATCCCATAAAAAAGAAAGTCGGTTTGGTTCATCAATTTCTAATACCTTGCAAGGAGATGGCCCGAAAGGAGATTGTAAATGAAACTCATGTCCCACTTTAGGTTCGAAATCATTTGGCATGAACCATGCCGCAATCCCTTCTGAAGTTGATACTTTATCCCATACTTTTTGAATAGGTGCATTAAAAATAATCGTTTGCTTTATATCTTGTAATGTTTCCATGTGATTTCTCCTTTTCTCTATGCATAAAATAACACCTTTTGGTTTCGTATTTTATAATATAACACCTTTTGGTTTCACGTCAATGTTAATTTACCTCCATCCTTTTATTCTTATTCATTGTTTCTTTTAACAAATCAATGTAGAAAAGAATTTAAAGTATAAATAAAAATGTAAGTAAAGTTTATTAAACGATCAGTTCACCTCATAAACTCCATTTAATTAAATGTAAGGCTCTATTAAACGATCGTGTTGATAGTTGATCAAAAGAAAAAGGACCATTCTTTGGTCCCAGCGTTTGTTCCTTTTTTCACTAACACCCCTGTTTAAGCACATTATTTCATAATCTTATATTTTTTAATAAAAAAGGGGTGCCCAGAAACCCTTAACATTTGGAATAATGTCAATAAATATAGTGAAAAATTATTTATGGGTTCGCTCTCCGATAATATTACTCATACGGCTCCATCCTTTTTCTGCCGTTAGAACTATCTCATTAAATAACTCCTGAACCGTAGGAATGTCGCTGATAAGACCGATTACCTGTCCAGCCCATCCGAAACCTTCCGTTTCTTTCCCATCGTAAATGTATCTGCAATTCGCTTTTCCGCTAATCACATCTTGCAGGTCTTCATAGGTTTCCCCTTTTTGTTCACGTTCGATAATGTCCAAAGTATATCCAGATCTCAGGACTCGCCCTGGCGAACCTAATGTTCTTTTAATAATCACTGTATCCGTCTCTTTTGCATCAAGGATTGCCTGCTTATATTTCTCGTTTGCATGAATGCACTCTTGAGTAGCAATAAAGCGAGTACCCATTTCAATTCCTTCCGCCCCAAGTGCAAAAGCCGCCAATAAACCGCGTCCATCGCCAATCCCGCCACTAGCTAAGACTGGAATCGACACGGAATCTACAACACGAGGAATAAGTACCATTGTACCAATATCATCCCGCCCTAAATGTCCTCCGCCTTCTTGTCCGACCGCCATCACAGCGTCAGCGCCGAGTTGTTCGGCTTTCTGTGCCTGTCTAACACCCGCTACGAGGACAAGCGTTCGAATATTTTCCCCTTTGATGCGTTCAAAAATAGGTTGAGGATTAGCTCCTGTTATAGAAATCGCAGGTACCTTTTCCTCAATGGCAACTTCAAGCAATTCCTGATATCGTCCGTCGTGCCTTGCAATAGCAAAGTTTACGGCGAATGGCTTATTGGTAAGTGTACGTACTTTTCGAATTTCATTCCTAAGTTTTTCAGGTGTACGCAGCGTTGCGGCAGTAATTTGTCCAAGTCCTCCTGCATTCGATACTGCCGCCGCCAGTTCAGCATAAGCAAGGTAAGCAAGACCGCCCTGAACAATTGGATATTCAATTCCAAAAATCTCCGTTACCCTTGTCTTCATCGTTTCTCCACTCCTTTTCAGATATTCTATATCATCAGGTTAGTTTTTCGACCGAAAAGATAGTGAATCCTTTAAATGTTCCTAAAAAAGAAGTGCTTGCTGCAGTCCAATAACAAAAAGACCGCCCGACGGCAGCCCATTTCTTCAATAACCCTTACCTAGCTGTATGAAGAACAATGTCCTTTAACAAAGTCAAATACAAAACAGGTGCCCCCTCACCTAAGACTAAGGGAATATACCATGCTATTTTCCGAAAGACTTGACAGATGTTCTTTCGATTAGTTTTCCGGGAATCAAGACGGAAACGGGTTCTTCCTTTTCCTCATCGATTTCACTCAACAATATACGGATTGTCGCGTCAATCATTTCATCTACGGGCTGCTGCCATGTCGTTAAAGAATATGGAGGCCATGAAGCCATTGTAATATCATCGAACCCGACAATGGATACATCTTTCGGAATCGTTAGACTTAAAGATTTGGCCGCATCCACTGCTCCTAACGCCATAATATCATTCGCACAAAAGATAGCGTCAGGCCGCTGACTTCCTTTTAACAAACGCAAAGCGGCTTGATATGCCTCTTCATATGTGTAATGTCCTTCCTCTACAGCAGGCTCAATGGCTTGCCGGCCAAGCACTTCACGAAACCCGCGTTCACGATCATAGCTCGTCGAGGTATTCCTGTGCCCCGCGATATAAGCGAATTGCCGATGTCCTTGCTTCAGTAAATACTTACCGATTTTCTTGCCTGCATTGTAATTATCGCAGCAAACAAAATGACATGGAAAGTCTTTAATATAACGATTGAACAAGACAACTGGTATATCGTTTTCCGAAAGATTAGATACAACGTTTGAAGATAATAAGGCATCTGTCACGATGACTCCTTCGACATTATATTCAAGGAACTGCGAGATTTCCTCTTGTTGAATCTCATCATTTTCCGTGTGGACAAAGAGAACATGATACCCTTTTTCACCTAATCCTTTTGTAAACTTGTCCAAAATTTCCGGATAGAAGGGATTTTGAATATTCCCCATGACAAGCCCAATCATATTTGTTTTATTCATAATCAATCCTCTTGCCAGCGCATTCGGACGATACCCTAACTCTTTGGCTGCTTCCAGTACCCGGCGGCGGGCCTTTTCGGACACGTTTGCCCCAGGAGTAAAAACCCTTGAAACCGTTGACTGCGAAACACCGGCCAATCGGGCGACCTCCGTGGCATTGACCTGTTTTTTCTTCAAGGCCATCTCCCCTTCTAATCATTGGTTCATTCATAAGTATGTCTTTATTTTAATGGTTCATAAGCCGTTTGAATACTACAATTTGAACAGTCGATATAGACAGCATGAGGGAGCCTTCTCATAATGAAAAGGCTCCCCGGTGGATGAAAAAGTAAACCATTTACAGTCCTAATGAAAATAGAATGATTGCCAGTATGACACCTAATAATGGAACGACTACCGTTAAAGCACCGAAAGCCGGATAAGCATCCTTATGTGTTTCCCCTGCGATCGCCCGAATCGTTGTAACAACGTATCCTCCATGCGGAAGTGAATCAAGAGAACCCGAAGAAATGGCAACGACCCTGTGCAGTGATTCTGGATTCACTCCCATATCAAGATAGTGGGGTGCAAGGAGCGGTAAAGCGATTGATTGACCACCCGATGCTGAGCCTGTCAGACCGGCAATAACACATACGGCAAGCGCACTGCCAATTAAAGGACTTCCAGGAATGCTTCTTTAAATAAACTGATTGCCATCGGATAAACCGAAAAAGCAACTACGAATAAGCTGACTCCTCCATACGTCAACACGGCACACGCCATAACAATGCCATAACCGCATTTTTCATTCCAATTTTTTGAACAATCCATTTTGAAACACTGTCTGCTGCTCCGCTGTCTTCCATTAACTTCCCAAATATTGCTCCAATTAAAAACATTAAATACCATGATGTAATGAACCCTGCGAACCCGCCCATATAGTTTGTAAGAAAGTTCGCTTCCCCTTCTGCCGCTAACTGCGGAAACAATGGCAGCCCATTTAGCACAGCCACAAATAATGCCGATATAGGCGCGACAATAAGAAGGTTCATTCCGCGCATTGTTAATACTGTAAGGAGCACCAATCCCCCTATAAGGCCAATCATGCTGATCAAATCGTTCTCCCCCTTTCTATCCCTTACCGCAAGGCCCTTCTCTAGTGGAACTTTTAGAAGTGAAAGAGCCTGAATTTCTTTACATACTCCCATTTGCAAAACAATCATCCCATGTTATGATCGTTTTTCATTTGTTTAACAGAGTAAAATGACCCATTTCGCTTAAGGTAAACATTGAATCAGCGGGACCTGTATATTCCCCGCTGATTCAATGGGAGTTTCCTATCTAAACGCGATTACTGCTTCTTCCCGTAACGACGTACACGAAGCAACGCTTGTTCAGCATGTCCTGCAAAGTTTTCAAGCTGGCAAAGTCGAGCCGCGTATTCACCGATATAAGCACTCGCTTCTTCGGTAACCTTTTGATATGTGCAAGTTTTCAGGAATTTACCTACCCAAAGGCCGCCTGTATAGCGTGCTGCGCCTTTTGTCGGTAGAGTATGGTTTGTACCGATGACTTTATCGCCATAAGCAACATTTGTTTCCGGCCCAAGGAATAAGCAGCCATAGTTTGTCATGTTATTTAAGAAATAGTCAGGATCTTTCGTTAAAATTTCAACATGCTCGTAAGCCAATTTATCTGCTTCCACTAATGCTTCTTCTTCATTCTCAACAAGAATAATTTTTCCGTAATCTTCCCATGATACACGTGCTACATCGGCAGTCAGAAGAATTTGCAGCTGACGCTCGATTTCGACTAATGTTTCCTGTGCTAATTTTTCGGAAGTCGTGATTAAAGCACCTGGTGATGTTGGTCCATGCTCTCCCTGGCCTAAAAGATCTGTCGCAATCATTTCAGCATCAGCCGTTTCGTCTGCCACAACCAATGTCTCAGTAGGACCTGCGAAAAGGTCGATTCCGACACGTCCGTACAATTGGCGTTTTGCTTCTGCTACATAGGCATTACCAGGGCCGACAAGCATGTCAACAGCTTCAATCGTTTCGGTACCGACTGCCATTGCAGCCATTGCCTGAATGCCGCCAAGGATGTAAATTTCATCCGCTCCCGCCATATGCATGGCCGCAACTGTCGCTGCAGGAATATCACCGCGGATTGGAGGTGTACAAGCGATCACGCGTTTAACTCCTGCCACTTTCGCAGTGAGAACACTCATATGTGCGGAAGCAACCATTGGGTAACGTCCACCTGGAATATAGCAGCCTACGCTGTTTACCGGGATGTTTTTGTGGCCGAGAATGACGCCCGGCAATGTTTCCACCTCAATATCGACCATTGATTTTCGTTGCTCTTCAGCAAAACGTCTTACATTGCTTTGAGCAAATTTAATATCTTCAATCGTTTGCTCCGGCACGCTGATGATGATTTCCTCAATTTGCTCTTGAGTGAGTCTGAAGCTTTCCGGTGACCATTTGTCAAACTGCTCGGACAGCTCTCTTACAGCCGCATCCCCTTCTGTTTCAATACGTGCAATGGTTTGACGTACAGTCTCGGATACTTGTGCATCATTTTGCGCGATTTCTTCTTGTGTTTTCCCTTGTTTTAAAAACTTTGCCATGATAAATCCTCCTCATAAGTATTTGAATACGTATGCATAAGTTTAAAATTAAAAATTACATTCTCATGTAATTTTTTAAATAACTTCTTTTGCATACGTATGCAATATTTCAGAATTAAAAAGAGATAACTTTTATCCCTTTACTTATTGGAATGAAAGTATAGTATTTTACTAAAGAATAAGTCAGAAAATTCATTTCATTCCATCTACTAACAGAATAATTGAAGCGCTTTCAATTGTCAATAATTTTTTGGAAGTGTTTGCAAATCAAATTTTAAGAAATATTTCAACTTCTCATAGACAATCCTTTTGGCATGGGAGCCAAAAGGATTATCACTTTATGAATCTATCATAGACGATTCAGTTCTTATGAAGCTCTTCCCTGATCTTTTTTGTACTCCGTCTCCCAGAAATCTGCATTTTTGATCCCCAGTGCTTTTGGATTAAAGACAGGATCAAGCCCTTGTTTTTTCTGCTGTTCATAATCTTTCAATGCTTTAATGGCCGGTTTCGCGAGAATGACAATGGCGATGACATTCAGCCATACCATAATCCCCAGGCCAACATCCCCTAATGCCCAGGCCAATGCCGCGGTTTTCACAGAACCGTAGAATGTTGCGCCGAGTAAAACCACTTTTAATAAAAGCATAGCCCATTTACTATTGTTGCTGCGTGCTAAATAAGCAATATTCGTCTCAGCAATGTAATAATATGCCATAATGGTTGTAAAAGCGAAGAAAAACAATGCGATCGCAACGAACCCTGCTCCGAATCCTGGTATCACCGTTTCAATGGCAGCCTGTGTGTAGCCGGGTCCAGGCTCTATTCCCTGTAAATTTTGGACGATGAACGTGCCATCCGGCGCTTGGGTGTTATACATTCCCGTAAACAAAATCATAAATGCCGTAGCAGAACATACAAACAACGTGTCAATATAGACGGAAAATGCCTGTACTAACCCTTGTTTAGCCGGATGGGATACTTCTGCGGCAGCTGCCGGATGAGGTCCTGTACCCTGGCCTGCTTCATTAGAATAAATCCCGCGTTTCACTCCCCAGGAAATGGCCATCCCGATTAGTCCGCCGAAGGCAGAATCTAACGCAAAAGCGCTTTTAATTATCAGGGCAATCACGCCAGGCAGCTCTCCAATGTTCATGAAGACGACAATTACAGATACTAAAATATATCCGAGTGCCATAAATGGAACGATGACTTGGGCAACATTGGCGATACGCTTCACTCCGCCAAAAATGATAAAGCCCAATAAACCAACAATGACGATTCCTGTAATCATCGGGTCGATTCCAAACGCATTTTTCATGCCTAAAGCAATCGAGTTGGATTGAATTCCAGGCATGAGAATACTCATGGCAATCAGGGCAGCAAAGGCAAAAAGAACGGCAAACCATTTTGAGCCCATTCCTTTTTCTATGTAGTAAGCAGGCCCTCCGCGATATTGCCCGTCTTGTTTCACCTTATAAATTTGTGCCAATGTCGATTCGATAAACGCACTTGAAGCACCAATGAATGCGATTGTCCACATCCAAAAAACCGCACCGGGCCCGCCAAAGGCAATGGCCGTTGCTACCCCGGCAATATTACCTGTTCCTACCCGGCCCGATAAAGCAATCGATAAGGCCTGGAAAGAAGAGACCCCAGCTTCCGAACTCTTTCCCTGAAACATGAGCTTCACCATGTCTTTTAAAAGCCGAACCTGTAAAAAGCGGGTTAAAATTGAAAAGATGAGACCTACACCTAAAATGATATAAATGACCCACTTGCTCCATAACACCTCATTCAAACTCGCAACAAACTGTTCCAAACTCATTCCTCCTTTGGTTATCTAGGTTGTTCTATTTTCACATTATGGAACATGCTGGTTTTTCCCACATCACCTTTGTTAGGTTAGCTAACAAACTTTTTATATGGTGCTTTAGTTTGTCCGATCTTATGACATTCAACGGCTATCAAAAAAAGCACCCTAATAAATTAGGATGCTTTTCTCGAGTAATACCATTTTTAAAAATTGCCTACCGCTCTATGTAACACAAAAAAGTCGTCGTTATTTACTCTCCATTGCCTGTTCATAGTACTTACACAATTCAATCACCATGGCCCCCATACGCTCATTTTCCGGCACGACCAATCGCTCAACACCTTCTTCTTCCAATGCTTCAGCAGTCACTTTTCCAACAGCAGCAGCCAATGCTTTTCCCTTGAAAGCCTGTAAGATTTCATTTGCATATCCTTGCTCGCGTGCAAAGTCAAAAAGAGAGCGAACTTGGATCGCTGTCGTGAAACATACAGCATCCACTTCATTGTTAAGCAGTTCTTGGCATAAAGTTTCAACTGCCTCTCTTTCCGGAGCGATATGCTGGTAAGGAAGAAGCGGCATCACGGATGCACCATTATCTTCAAGGAATTTGACCAACGTAGGGGCATTTTCACCATGGAGCTGTACCATGACGCGTTTTCCAGAGAAATTCTGGCCGTCCAGGGCACGAACGAGTCCTTTCGTCGTCCCATCCTCATCCACAGCAACAGGTTTAATGTCGAGCTTCTTGAGGGCGGCATATGTTTTATATCCCCTTGAAGCGACCTTTGCCTCACAGATGATTTGTAAAAATGATTCCTTAATATCCATTTTTTCAGCTAAATTCAACAATGTTTCGGTGCCAATTCCTGTCGTGAAAATCGCCCAGTCTGCTCCTTCATCCACAAAACGCTTTAAATCCGGCTCTACTTGCTTATCCGCTAAAAAGACTGTTCCTTGCAGGGAGCGGACAGCGGGAATGCCTCCTTGTTTTTCAATCAATATACTCATTTCATCTGTTTTGCGCGAACCGGCAATGACAATTCGTTTTCCCTCTAATGCTTTTCCCATTATTTTCTCCTTTCACTCAATCATATTTATCCCCCATTAACGGGCAGGAAGCTCCCACTGATGGAAGTTTCCTTTATTATAAGCTATCTTCACGTCTCATGTTATTTTTTTTCACTTAGTTACTAACACCATGATTCTCCACTTGGAGATGCTGTTTTATATATTGCTTCATCCAATCTTGCACATCATTTGTTGGGAGCGGCTTACTGAATAAATAGCCTTGAGCTCCGTCGCATTTTAACGCGACTAAATGTGAAAGATGCTGGTGTGTTTCAACTCCCTCGGCAATCACTTTGAAATTCATACTTTGGGCCATTGATATAATCCCTGAGACAAGAGCCCTATCAGAATCATTTGTTAAAACATCCCTTATGAATGATTGATCAATTTTAAGTGTATCAACCGGGAACTTTTTCAAATAACTTAATGATGAATAACCGGTTCCAAAGTCATCAATGGCAATTGATATCCCTCTCTTTTTTAATTCATGTAATTGATTGATGACTTGTTCCTCATTAAACATGGCTACACTTTCAGTGACCTCCAATTCAAGAAAAGCCGGATTGATTCGTGTATCTTCAATCACTTCTTCAATCAATTCAACTAAATTTTCAGACTGGAATTGGAGTGAAGATAAATTCACGGATAGTTTGAGTGATTCAAATCCTTGATCATGCCATAGTTTTAATTGCTGACAAGACGTTTTAAGTACCCATTCACCAATGGGTACGATCAATCCGGTCTCCTCTGCAAACGGGATGAACTCAGCGGGAGGTACCGCTCCTAATTTGGGAACATTCCATCTAATTAAAGCCTCAACACCAATCAGTTCATTGCTTTGGATATGAATTTGGGGTTGATAATAAATGGAGAATTCTTCTTTCTCAATTGCTTTTCGCAAAGCTGCTTCCAATGTCACTTTTTTTGAAACGGATTCATTCATCTCTTGCGTATAAAACTGAATATTGTTCTTCCCTGTTTCCTTTGCACAATACATCGCTGTATCGGCATATTTAATCAAATCTTCCGCTCTATGGCCATGGTCTGGATAAATGGAAATCCCGATGCTTGTAGTGATATGAATTTCTTGATTGTTTATTATAAAAGGCTGTGAAATCGTCTGTTTTATTTTATTTGCTAAAGTAAGGGCTTCGTCATGATGTTGCATTTCCTCGAGAATGATGGTAAATTCATCTCCCCCCAGCCTAGAAATGACAGCTTTTTCTTTCAAACAGCCAAGCATCCGTTCGGCAGCCTTGCATAACAGCACATCTCCAAATGCGTGCCCCAAACTATCGTTAATATTTTTGAATCGATCGAAATCAAAGAAAAAAACCGCCAGTTTATTGTCATGTTTTTTTACTTGTTCGATGCTTTTAACCAATTTTTCTTCAAAAAATCTTCGGTTTGGAAGGTTGGTTAATGAATCATGATAAGCCATATATTCCGCATTTTTTAATACGGTTGTTAATTGTCGGTTTTTTTCGAATAGTTCTTCAGTCCGTTCTCTCACTTTATCTTCTAGTGCCTTATTTAAAAAGCTTAGTCTTTTCACTAAAGACTCATTTTCAATCAGTGTAAGAAGCTGACGAATAATTACTAAAATCAGTGATACAGCGGACCCGATGACAATGCTATCAATTTGATTGATTCTACTAATCATGATGACAAATAGGACACTGACACTTATATAAGGTACTGCTAATTTTAGAAGATATGTCCCTTTATAAATGACGGCCATATCTGGTTTTTGATTTTGCTCATCCTCAGTTGCCTGAGCTTCTTTATAATTGAACGCAGCCAATGAATAGCAAAAGAACGATAAGGACCAGAGAGGGTCGTAGAAGGTGCCTGAATAATAAAGATCATAAAGGGTTAAATATGTATAGGAGCAATCGGCGAAAATCCGAATAAACAAAGCTAATACAAGCCAATTGGCAACATTTTTATGAAAAAACGGTTTATTCGAAGAGAAAAGACCTACCATGCCAAAAAATAACCCTAAAGATGTTACGGGATAAAAAGTAGACACAACGAGCTCCAAAAAGGGTACTTCTCCTTGACTAAGTACAGGCTTAATCATAAATGCCCAACAAAGAGTCGCTCCTACTGTCATCGTAATCAATGCGTCAAATAAGGCCCGCCAGTTTCGCAGACTCGAATCCTTATAAACAATAAACACAATGGCTGCAAGCTCAAATATCGGTGATAAAATATAAAACAAATCAGGCAAGCCTGGATAGGGCACAGTTACTCGCAAGATCAGTTCATAATAATCCCAGACCAACTCCGCTGCGGTAAAAAAAAGAGCTGATCCACTCATTAACAACCAAAACTTTTTATCTATTCCCACTGATCTCTTCATCGTCAAAAACAGGATGACAAAAGTAAGAAGAGGAGAAAAAGTAGAAAAGATGTCTCCACCGAGCGTTCTTATCTGCTCATTATCTCTCCAGTAAATGAGCCATATATAATAACCGCTGACATATATCGGAATAAACATTCTAAAGAACCTTTCCCATCTATGGATGTTCATTTCCTATTTCCTCCCCGAAATGATAGAATGGCTTCCCCTGTTAAGGAAATGAGCTATTCAAGTTCCTTTGATTGGCAGCCTTTTGGTCATGGCTTTTTAAGAGAGCTTAGAGCCATGGCTTTACATCCTCATCTGTCAATCAGTTCGCCAATCATTTAATCAGCAATATATTACTACAGAAAACGGTCTATTTTTGTCTATTTTTGTCGAAAATAAAAATTCTATCATGCTAAATAAATGGAGTACATTCACGATTATTGGAATGAATATAAGACCTGATCGACGATGAACCAATAGGATTGAATGCTGTCTTCAAAGCAGCGGGTAAAATGGATGACCGTGCTGTCATCCACTTTACTCACGACAAAACTTTATAGGATTGTTGAATAAAAAAAGAAGCAGGGCAAATACTTTTATTAGGACCCGTAGCTCAATGGCAGAGCAGCCGGTCGTATCATCGTATACAGCCGAGCAGTTTGCGGGTTCAAATCCTGCCGGGTCCTTTTACAAACAGTGCTCCCCGCTCATATGTAAAAAGTTTAAAAAACAAACTTTTGTATAAGATTGGATTTTTTCTTCTGTATCGCTCTTTTCAACCTTATAAATGGGTAAATGCATATGCTTTACGGAGTGAAAAAATGAAATGGAGGATCACGTTCATGAATCCAGCACCACAAGTTGTACCAGAGGTATACTCTCCGGCACACGGAGTAAGTAATTTAGATACAAGAATTATCGGCAGAATTGGGGGGGTGGCCGACCATTTGGAGGATTTGGCTTTGGCCGTCCCTTCTTCGGCAGACCTTTTTTTGGCGCACCTTTCTTGGGTGGATTGGCAGGCGGATTATTAGCTGGTGCACTGGTTGCTCCATATGGATATGGTTATCCGTACCCTTATCCATATTACCCTTACTATGGCGGTTATTATTAACCACTCAACATTCTATTGGCTCTGCATATAGGCAGAGCCTTTTCACATGTTTCGTGTTATAAGCCTTTCTATATATTCACCATAAAAATACAAAATATTTAAAATTATTAGATTATTTTGATTGATTTGACTACTTATGCATAAAAATGTAAAATTTATGTAAGACATCATATGGATACGCTTTCAATTTTTATGTTAGGAAAAGGGGGAAGTAACATGGGAGGAAGTAAAAACAGGTGGTTTATTGCTTTATCCGCTATCGCTATTCATCTTTCAATCGGTGGGGCATACGCTTACAGTGTATACAAGAAGCCCTTGGTGGAATCAGCGGGCTGGTCTTTAACAGATGTTACGGTGGCATTCACGATCATGATGGCACTTGCAGGATCCTCTGCCGCCATATTTGGGAAGTTTGTGGAACGAAACGGTCCGAGAAAATCGGCGATCGTTGCGGCTGTATTATTCGGTTTGGGACAAGCCGGTTCTGGATTGTCCGTTGCTATGGACTCAGTAGTGATGTTTTGGCTTACATATGGATTGCTTAGTGGACTTGGATTGGGGATCGGCTACATTTCTCCAGTCTCTACACTCGTCAAATGGTTCCCTGATCGCCGCGGGTTGGCAACGGGGATGGCGGTACTAGGTTTTGGTTCGGGGGCTCTCATTACAGCACCCGTCGCAGCGGCTCTTATGGAAGCTGTTAACATTCCGATGACGTTTTACATCTTAGGTGCATCTTATTTTCTTCTTATGATACTTGGCGCTTCCTATATCGCACCCCCTAAAGAAGGCTGGATGCCGGATAATATGAAAAAAGATATTGCAACCGGCAAAAAGGAACTGAAAGAAGACCTGGCGCAGTTAACTGCAAAAGAAGCAGTCAGAACGAAGCATTTCTGGATGCTCTGGACGATGATGCTCATTAATACAAGTGCGGGAATTATGATGATTTCTGTCGCTTCTCCTATGGCTCAAGAAGTAGTGGGACTATCAGCCGCAGCAGCCGCTGCGATGGTAGGAATCATGGGCATCTTTAACGGAGGAGGCCGACTTGGATGGGCTGCAGCGTCTGACTATATTGGCCGCCCTACTGTCTTCATGATTTTCTTTATTATCCAAATAGCAGCATTCTTCTTACTTCCTAGTGTGACCAATGCATTATTATTCCAAGTACTTATCTTGCTCGTTGTTAGCTGTTACGGCGGCGGGTTCTCTAATCTTCCGGCATTCATCGGAGATTTGTTCGGAACGAAACAACTTGGTGCCATCCATGGGTATCTTTTAACGACTTGGTCTCTCGGCGGCGTGTTTGGACCTATGCTCGTAACCCAAATCAAAGAAAGCACAGGCAGCTATATTCCGGTCTTCTATGTTTTCAATGGATTAATTCTTTTTGCTTTTTTCATTTCAATCTTGCTTCGTGCAGATATCAAAAAAGCGAAACGAAAACTGCAGCAACAGGGTGTCGCTTAATAAAAATAGCAAATTATCAATCTTACTTAGGAGATAAACATCCCTATTGAGTGAGTCAACTCGATTGGGGTGTTTTTATTTTACGAGAGTGTGATAAATTAGAAGACCCATATAGCCTTTACTATAATAAAGGATGTAAACCTTTAGTTAGAAAATTAAAAAAAGCTAACCGCCTATTCTTTCTCATCTTTGCGGCTGTCTCCTTGATTCTCGTGTTCTTTTATTTTCTTTCTCCATTTACGCGGATTTAAATATCCTCTAAACTTCATTGCAACCTCCATCTTCTATATTATTATCTTTTTGAAAGATTTTATATGCTTTCTTTATTGCGTGAGAAAGTGCATCGGGAACGGCTGCAATAAAAGCTAAAATGACTCTTATGATTACAGCAGGAATATCGCCCATTATGGACTCCCCCTTTCATATACCTTATACGTTTCTAGCTTATCCAAAGCTTCTTATTGGTCTAAAAAAAGAGGCTGGACATCTTTTTTAGATATCCAACCTCTTTTTGATCTTTACGCAGCTTTTGCGATCTGCTTTTTCTTTTTTCTTTTTAACTTCATTAAGGTTTCATATACGATTGGCACAATGACCAGGGTAAGAAGTGTTGAGCTTGTTAGCCCGCCTATGACGGTCACACCTAAACCTTTTGAAATCAATCCGCTTCCTTCAAGTCCTACTGCTAATGGAGCCAATGCTCCGATGGTAGCAATAGCCGTCATTAAAATCGGACGGAGACGTGTACCGGCCGCTTCAAGAAGGGCTTCTCTCGTTGATAATCCTTCATTTTCTTTATGAATGACCCGGTCAATTAACACAATCGCATTTGTGACAACGATACCGATAAGCATGAGTGCTCCAATCATGGCGGAAACACTTAATGTTTCACCTGCGATAAGCAATCCAAGAAGAGCTCCGATGATCGTGAATGGAAGCGAGAACAGAATCGCAAGCGGCGCCAAACCTCCGCCGAATGTAAGCACTAATACGAAGTACACAATGGCAATAGCGGCAAGCATCGCCAATCCCAGCTGTGTAAAGGATTCGTTAATGTCTTGTGTGACTCCGCCCATGGAGACATCCACATTTGCCGGCAAGTCTAATTGATCGATGTCACTTTGGATGTCAGCTGATACTTTTGCCACATCCTTTGTCGTGATTTCCCCGCTCACACTTGCATAAATGCGCCCGTCACGTCGTGTAACGGTATCGGATGTCTTTCCTTCTTTCACCTTGGTAATATCTTTAATCGGCACTTCCATGCCAAGAGGAGATTGAATCGTTTTATTTGTGAGATCCTTAATATCAGCATAGTTTTCTTTTTCTACTTCCAGATATACATTGATTTCTTCACCGTCATGTTCAAGTGTTGTCAATACCTGACGCTGACCGGAATCCGACAGCTCCATACCAATTTGGGCGGCTGTAAGACCCAATTGGCTCAATTTTTCTTGATCTGCTACAAGCATGTACTCCTCATATGTGTCAGAAACGCTCGTTTTCACATTTGTAAGTGAGTCATTTCCCTTTAAAATATCCGCAATTTCATTGCTGACAGGTTCAATATCATCCATGGATTCGCCGTACACCAGCAGCGAAAGGGAATTGCTTGAGCCCATGCCAGTCATGTCTTGGTTTGCCCATTCACCTTTATCCGTCAGTTCTTTCAACTCGTCAATGACATCTTCTTTTTCTTTTGCGAAGTTTTCCTTATCTTCGTCATATTCCACAAAGAATAATGCTGAGTTCGACTGTCCCGGGTTCATTGGGTTTTCTCCGCCTACCGAGAATTGAACGGTCTTCACTCCATCCCGTTCACTGAAAAAGGTCTCGGCTTTGGTTGCGATTTCTTCAACCTCTTCCAATGTTTGACCAGGTTCCGGCTTGTAAGTGGCTGTTACCATTTTCTGTTCATCAGCCGGCAGAAAGCTGACACCAATAACCGGAACGAGGAACAGACTTCCCACTAATAATACTATAGCCAAAGTGGAAGTGATGATTTTGTGATTCAATGACCAATTCAGCACTTTCTTATATCCAGATGCCAATTTTCCTTGCTTGCTTTCATCATGCCCTTTTATCGAGATGCCTTTTTTAAATAAAGAATGAGCCATCATCGGTACAATCGTAATTGCCACTAAGAGCGATGCAAGCAGTGCAAAGACGATGGTTAAGGCAAACGGCAGGAACATCTCCCCAATAGGTCCTTTTACTAATCCTAATGGAAGGAATACAGCAATCGTCACAACTGTCGAAGACATGATTGGCGCGAACATTTCTTTCGTCGCTTCCACAATCAGTTCTTTTCCACTCAGTTGTTCATCCCTTAAGGACATGCGGCGGAATATATTTTCAATAACGACAATGGAATCATCAATTACACGGCCAATCGCAACCGTCATTGCTCCGAGTGTCATCATATTCAGCGTAATGTCCATTTGTTTCAATAATAAAATGGCGATTAACAATGACAATGGGATAGAAATGATGGAAATAATGGTTGTTCGGAAATTTCGCAAGAACAGCAAAATGATGATGACTGCAAACACCGCACCGAAAGCCGCTTTACTTAGCATGGTTTGAACGGACTCTTCAATCGGCTTTCCTTGATCGAAAATGGGTGTCACTTGCAGTCCTTCTGTATCAGATTCAAATTCAGCCAATTTTTCTTTTACTGCATTTACGACTGTAACCGTGTTGGCATCAGCTGCCTTGACAATCTGTAAGCCAATGGATGTTTCGCCATTTGTTCGTGAAATCGATTCGGCTTTTCCGATGACCTCAATTGATGCGATGTCCTGCAACTCGATCGTCGGAATGGCTTGAGCTTGCTTTTGTAAATCTGGAGAAGACATTCCGGCAGGTTTCTGTTGCGCAGCAGCAGCCTGCTGCCCTCCTGCTGCTGGCATCACAGGAATTTTTAACGTTTTTAAATCATCGACACTTGTGACATTCCCATCAATTACAACGGATTTTTCAGTATCTGTAAAGGTATACAGCCCTAATGGAACGGAAACGTCCGAACCTTTTACGATATTCTTTACCGTTTCCTCATCAAGTCCGTATTGTTTCATTTTTTCATCGTTAAACTTTAATTGCACTTCCTCTACTTGCTGACCCGAAATTTGAGTGGATGAGACCCCTTCGATTCCTTCAAGTTCGGGCAAAATGGTTTCTTCAACGGTTTTCGTCAATTCAGCCAACGATTGTTCCTTATTGGAAATGCTTAAAGACATAATGGGGAAGGCATTGATACTTAGGCGGGAAACGTCCGGCTCTTGTACCCCTTCAGGAAATGACAGGTCATTAAGCGCCTCTTTCACTTCTGCTTGAGCTTTCTCCATATCTTTATCGAAGTTGTATTCAATTTGAACGGATGAAGCATTTTGAAAAGAAGAGGAGCTGACGACTGAGACCCCCTCTAAATTTTGTACCCGCTTTTCAATGGGTTCCGATATTTTTTCCGCCACTTCTTCCGGTGTCGCCCCAGGGTATACCGTCATGACGGATACGAGCGGCGTATTAATATTCGGGATGGTTTCAAGTTTCATATTTAATCCGGAATACAATCCGGCTGCTGTGACCATAATGGTCAGAAGCCATACCGCAAATTTATTCTTCAAGGAAAACTGAATAATGCTCTTCATTCTCCTTCTCCTTTCACATTCTAATTTGACCTGTATATCATGGATGAATTACAATATGACCAATTGGTCAATACAAATAAAATATATATGACTGACTGGTCATTTACAATGGTACTTTCTGCCTTATTGTTTTTTACACTGCTTTGGAATCATGTATTATAATTATTTAGGAATTTTTAGGGGGTAACTATTTTGAAAGAGAAGGAAAAGCTTATCATTGAATCAGCCATCAAGCTCTTTGCTCTTAAAGGATTTTCTTCCACCTCGGTTCAAGACATTGTGACTGAAAGCGGAATATCGAAGGGGGCTTTTTACTTATATTTCAAATCAAAAGATGCTTTGCTTTTGGCGATTCTTCAATATTACTTTGACAAAATTCAAAAGAGCCTATCAGCACATGAAGATAAAAACTTATCGCCTCGCGAAAGATTCACTAAGCAATTGAACGCTCTATTCGAAACCCTTGTCGAACATAGAGAGTTTATGATCATGCAATCAAGGGAACAAGCCATCCCTTTAAACGAGTCGATTAAAAAGCTTATCTTTAACATGCATTTGGAAACACAACAATTTTACAGGAACGGATTGCTTTCTGTGTACGGAGAAAAAATTGAACCTTTCTTATGGGACTTATCCGCCATTTTGGACGGCCTGTTCCAATCTTATGTAAGAATCTTATTAATAGATAAGCAAAACTTTGATTCGCTTGAACTTGCGGAATTCTTAATGAGGAGAATGGATAGCATTTCACAAGCCATCACGAGCGACCATCCCATTCTTACAGACGAAAAAGTAGAGAACTTATTAAATAAAACAAAATCTCTTTTTTTGAAAGACAAAAACCATGTAATAACGCTGCTGGAAACGATGAAAAAAGAGTTGAAGAAGATGGATGAAAAAGAGGATCTCGAAATCTCTTTAGAAGTGCTGCAGTCTGAAATAAATAGGGAAAACCCCCGAATCCCTGTCATACAGGGAATGTTATCTAACTTTAAAGGTATAGCTCAATTTGACACATACAGAAAAGAAATAGCTTCATTTTATGACCTTAAAGTGTAAATCTAATTCTGTTAACACCACATATTGATTTGATAACAAAAAAGCCGATTACTGATGGTATGAGTAGTAGGTTGTACATTTTCATTCCCGTTCATAAATGCTTCTAAGGTTGTTTGCTTATGAATCTGAAGAAAAAAGGCAGCCAATCAACAGGTGATTGCTGCCTTTTTTCTGCTATTCATCGCTTTTCGGCTCACAAGCAATGCCGATTATACCCACGTATTGCGAAGGACAATTTTCCCTGTCGCTTTTCCGGACTCTAAATATTGATGGGATTTTTCCACTTCGTCATAGGTAAAGACAGTAGGATCGATCAGCGGGCGAAGCTTCCCTTCTTCTGCCACTTTAGCGACCCTTCTTAAAATCTCTCCATGATGTTTACGGTGGTCTTTATTGAGAATTTTCAATAACATGAATACGACATGTAAAGAAAGGCCCTTGGCGTGCAGCGTTGATAGATCATGGGTCGAACGGGCCGCAATGGCTAAAACGGTGCCATTGATGGCTGCTGCTTCAAAAGAGCGATCGAGGTTTTCGCCGCCCACGGTGTCAAACACGACTTCAAATCCTTTACCATTCGTATATTGCTGAACATAGTCTTGAACGGATTCTTTTCGGTAGTTAATTCCTGCATCGGCTCCTAAACGTTTGGCGATTTCCAGCTTTTCTTCCGATGAGGCCGTCGTATAGACATGAGCACCTGCCCATTTCGCCAGCTGAATGGCAACATGCCCCACACCCCCGGCAGCGCCGTGAATGAGCACAGACTGCCCCGCCTTTAATTGTCCTCGGTCAAATAGCGCTTCCCAAGCGGTAATGGCAACGAGCGGCAAAGCGGCGGCTTCTTCCATCGACAAGTTTTTCGGTTTATGGGCAAGCAAATCCGCGTCTGCGAGCATAAACTCCGCAAGCGCTCCCATTGTTCCTTTAAAGCCTCCGGCACAGCCAAACACTTCATCACCCGGCTGAAATCCAGTCACACCCTCTCCCACTTCTGCCACAACACCTGCGACATCGCCATGCAAAACGGCCGGAAACTCGGGTGAAACCGCTGGAACGGCCCCGCTGCGAACTTTCGTGTCGATAGGGTTGACGCTTGTTGCTTTAACTTGAATTAAAACATGACCTGGAAGAACGTCCGGTCTTTCAATCTCTTCTAATTGAAACACGGATGGTCCTCCAAAAGATTTAATGACTTGTGCTTTCATGTCTCTCACTCCTTCTCTCTTTTATTTTACTGAAAATTGAAATGATTACCACTAAAACACTCTGCTTTTCCTCCTCTTACGATAGATGTTTACAAACTCTATTAGAGGGAATGAAAGTGGTAAAAAAAGGACAACGTATGAATGGAACGTTCTATCAGTGGGGTTCACCACTCCATGATGTGGAAGACAGATCACCGTTACCTTTAGCGAAGGGAGATTTATACAGTGCAGCGAGTCATTCAAGTAGAGGAGCGCCCCTCTCTTTTAAAAAGTATTCCGCTTAGTTTGCAGCATTTATTTGCGATGTTCGGCGCGAACATTCTTGTTCCGATCTTGTTTGATATCAATCCGGCTACCGTCTTGTTAATGAATGGTTTCGGCACGCTTTTGTATTTATTTATCTGTCAATGGAAAATCCCCGCCTATCTTGGGTCAAGTTTTGCCTTTCTTTCTCCTGTATTTATCGTCCTTTCTTCAAAAAGCTATTCTCATGCTCTTGGCGCTTTTATCGTCGTCGGCTTTATTTTTCTGTTGGTCGGCCTGCTTATTCGTTTTGCGGGTACCTCATGGATCCATACCGTGTTTCCTCCTGCCGCCATGGGGGCGATTGTAGCGATCATCGGATTAGAGCTCGTACCGACAGCAGCAGAAATGGCCGGTATTATTGCGCCTTTACAGAATGCTCCCGCTGATTGGGCTTATGATTCAAATGCGATTACCGTTTCTTTAGTGACGCTGCTGATTACGATTATAGGGAATGTCATGTTTCGGGGATTCTTTAGCATCATTCCTATTCTTGTTGGAGTCGTATCCGGCTATATACTTGCTGCCTTCATGGGAATGGTGGACTGGAGTACGGTAGCGGAGGCCAAATGGTTTGCTGTTCCGGATTTTTACGCTCCTCGTTTTGACTGGACGAGTATCATGATCATCGCTCCTGCCGCTCTTGTCGTGATCGCTGAACATATTGGCCATTTAGTCGTTACTGAGAACATCGTTGGCAGAAAGTTGTCCAAAGACCCGGGACTTGGGCGTTCCCTTATCGGTAATGGTGTATCTACGATCATTTCGGGTTTTGTCGGCTCTACTCCGAATACAACGTATGGGGAAAACATCGGAGTCATGGCAATTTCAAAAGTTTACTCCACTTGGGTCATTGGGGGTGCGGCTCTTTTCTCTATTATCTTATCGTTTTGCGGCAAACTTGCTGCCATGATTTCAACGATTCCCGCTCCTGTCATGGGCGGCATTTCTTTATTGCTGTTTGGTGTCATCGCCGCTTCCGGCATTCGAATTCTCGTTGATGAGAAAGTGGATTATTCCAAACCGACCAATCTGATTTTGACGACGATCGTGCTTGTCATCGGGGTAAGCGGCGCGACGTTTACCTGGGGGGGCGCTGCTCTAAAAGGAATGGCGCTTGCCACTGTCGTCGCGATTTTATTAAGCCTTTTCTTTAAAGTACTGGAAAAGTTCAACTTGTTGAACCAATAGTGCGACTCAAATGAAAAGATGAAAATCAAACATACGATGGACTGCTCCTTTTATGGATTGAATGGAGTTTAATGAAAAAACAAGTTTATAATGAAGTCAAAACCACCCGTGATAACGGGTGGTTTGCTCTACGGCTGGAAGCCTTTGTTACTGACCAAACCCTAAAGGGCTACTGAATGGTTCGCCAGTTGTACTACTTCTACTGGCCAGACCTCAAAGGCCTCCTCCTTACTTTCGTTTCTTTTTCTTTACCTCTTCACCTGTAAATGGATCGATGTATTCCATCATACTTAATTGTTCTGCGACTATATCATCTTGTATTTGATTGCGTATATATTCTTCTATCACCTTCTTATTTCTCCCAACGGTATCCACATAATATCCTGTACACCAAAATTTTCGGTTTCCGTATCTATATTTTAAATTTGCGTGACGATCAAAGATCATTAAACTGCTTTTTCCTTTTAAATATCCTACAAATGAAGAGACACTGATCTTAGGCGGAATACTTACCAACATATGTACGTGGTCTTTACACGCTGTTGCTTCGATAATCTCCACACCTTTTCTTTCGCACAAGGTACGTAGTATTTCTCCAATGTCTTTTTTAATTTTCCCATAAATCACTTGTCTTCTATACTTCGGTGCAAATACGATATGATACTTACAATTCCAAGTTGTATGTGCTAAACTATTAGTGTCTTTTTTAGACATAAAAACTCCTCCGTATGCTGATATTTTGGTTGGCGAACCAAAAATATTTTAGCACCACAGGGGAGTTTTTTTAATACCATGCTGTAAGCTTTTTAGAACCCTAGGCCTAGCCTAGGGTTTTCTTTTCGATAATAACGTAATCGTCCTTAATTTGGACGATTATTTTATTTGTAAAAAAATATAAAAAGTTTAAGCCAAAATAGCCTTTAGTTTGTCTAATAAGTGTAAGACAAAAAAGAGAGGATGAACTACCATTATACGTTTAGTGAAAAAAGCTCAGAAAGGAAATGACCAAGCTTTTTTAAAGCTTTTCCAACAATATGAAGAAGATATTTATCGAATGGCTTATGTATATGTAAAAAATAAAGATGATGCTTTAGATGTTGTTCAAGAGGTAGCCTATCAATCATTTAAAAAGATAGATACATTGAAGAAACCAGAGTATGTTAAAACGTGGTTAATGAAAATCACGATGAACTGTGCAATGAATGTAGTTAAAAAGAATAAAAAAGTGGTTCAGCTAAAAACAGACTATGAGGAATTTATAGGAACAAATAATGAGGATATACCTCTTTCTATATCGCTGCAAGGGTTAATAGATGTATTGGAAGAGGATGAGAAAAGCATTGTTCTTTTAAGGTTTTATCACAATCATACATTTAAAGAAATATCGGAGCTGCTAGACATACCACTTGGGACGGCAAAATCGGTACTATATCGCGCATTAGATAAGCTTCGAAAAGGATTTAAGGAGGATGATATTTGTGAGCAATAAAATAAATCAGGAGTTACAAAAAATAGAGATTCCAAAGGAATTACATGAACGGTCTAAATTGGGTGTAAAAAAGGCGAAAGCAGAGAAACCAAAAAAGAAATTTACGCAACCAATAGTTGCAGCAGCTATTATTTTGGGATTATCTACGGTAACTGTTGGGTTCGCATTTCCTACAGCTGCCAGTAATATCCCAGTTATCGGTGATATTTTTAAATTAATAGGGAATGAATCGGGAGTTTATGATGATTATAAAGAATTTTCAACGGAAGTGAACACAATGGAAGAAAGTAATGGAATCAAGGTAACCGTTAATGATGCCATTTTTGATGGAGAAACGGTAACGATAACTTATTCAATTTTAAGTGAATACGATTTAGGAGAAGAGCCAATTATTTTTGACCACTTTGACATGAAAGACACAGATGGTATGGCAGGGACTTCAAAAATTGAAAAAATCGGTAAAAATGAGTATGTCGGTTTAATGACAGGGACTTATTTTAGTACAGAAGATTTACAAACTGCTAAAGTCAAATGGGAAATTAAGAGTTTTACCATTTTAAACGGAGAGCAAGAAAAAGAAATTAAAGGTAATTGGAATTTTGCTTTTGATTTAGATGCAACAGATAGCGAAACAAAGTTGATCGGTCAAAGTGTAAAACAAGAAGGCATTCGATTAAATATTGAGAAGATGGCAACAACACCAATGTCTTTTATTCTTTACTATGGACAAGAAGCGTCGGATGTTGTTCAAGATAAATGGCATCATGTTTATGTTGATTTGGAGGTTAAAGATGATTTAGGAAATGTTTATTCTGGTCAAGTGAATGGTGGCTCTGGGAAAGATTCTTATATGAATTGGAGTAAAACATTTGAAAAATTACATCCAAATGCAACAAAGCTAATTGTTACTCCGCATGTTATGTTAAGGAACTCAGAAAATTTCACATCAGTAGAACAAGCAGACGATGGTATTATGAAGGAAACAAAGCTACCCGAAAAATACGAAATAGGGCAAGAGGAATTTGTGCTGGACGACATTATTGTTGATTTAACGAACTGATATAAATAGAAAAATGACGTGCTAATACTGGTGTCAGTTAGCACGTCATTTTTCTATTTAGTTGTTTTGTACCTTAAAACGGAATCCCTTACTTCTGAAAAGCTTTTATGAATAACGCTTATTTATTAAACCGACTCAAGATTTTTTTTTGGAAATTCCAGCCGCTGGCGGTTGGATAACCGACAATTCAGGTCTATAAAACTGATAATTATTTTTGCCGTTATGTTTGGCGAAATACATGGCCTGGTCTGCTTTTTCAATCAATATTTCCTGATTTTCCCCGTTCGTCGGATAAATGCTGATTCCAATGCTTGGAGACACATGGGCTGTTTGTTCTTTGATGGTATAAGGGAGGGACACCTCATCTAGAATTCGCTGGGCGATGTCACCTGCTTCTTGTTCCCCGACTTCTTCAAGGACAATAACGAACTCATCTCCTCCGAGACGGGATACAAAATCATCTTCCCTTACAATGCAGTGCAGACGATCGGCCACTTCTTTCAATAATACATCTCCGGCTTCGTGGCCTAATGTATCATTCACATTTTTAAATCCATCCAGGTCAATGAACATGATGGTTAATGTCTGTTCATGACGTTTCGAACGGGCGAGCGCTTTTTTTAAATACATATGGAGCAGTTGGCGGTTTGGCAAATCTGTTAAGCTATCGTAAAATGCAAGCGTTTTTAACTCCTCTTCTACTATCTTTCCTTTTGTGATATCGATAATCGTGCCATTCAATATAACCACATCGCCCGATGAATCCACAACAGGGTTTACGCTTATTTCGACCCAGCGAACCTCTCCATCAGGACAAATGATACGATGCTCGTATGGACCTGCAGTCCCGGCGTTCCATTGCTCCATATAATGTTGAAATTCTTCCCGGTCATCCGGGTGGACAATATGTTTCCACAGCTCGAGAGTTCCGGTGACCGTTTCTCTGGAGAATCCGTATACTCGCTCAACCGCCTTTGACATATACATCTGCTGAGAGGTGACATCATAAGAAAAAGCGATGACATCCATGTTATGAAACAACTGTTCTAAACGTTCATTTTCTTTCATCAGGTATTGACTTCGTCCGTCCATTTCTTCGTTTCTTTTTAATAGCCCTTCATAATCTCTGCCAGCTCGTTTTAATTGTTTACCAGCTTGCCAGGCCAAAACAAAGCCCGCTGCTATCAAAGTCCCTTGTACATACCATTTATACGAATCTCCCATACTGCTTGTGCTAAAAAATGATAGCATCATTATGTATAAGAAAATAAGAACGATATTGCTTTTATTTTTCATGTTGTTTCACCTCCAGCGAAAGCATTGATCATGTTCAAAAAGCTTATTTTTGTTTCGGATTTCGAATATTTTGTCGAACTATGTCATGATTTGAATATAGGATATTATAAGTAGAAAAGCAACTAGATAAATCATGGGAAAAGGTTAAAGCATAAGCAGCCGAGAAAATTCCCGGCTGCTTATGCTTTAACCTTTATGAGTTGTATTAAAATGAATCTCCCTTAAATAAAGACATTGACTTCCATCCATTTTTGACTTACTGAACAGTACAAAACTTTTTACAGCTTGGATCTCCTGATGACTTGATTGATGACTTCGGAAAATACAAGCCCCATTGCAATGGCCCCGGAAATCATAAAGGCTTTGGCAGCGAGTTGAATTGCCGCATTATAATCATTTTCAACTACATTTCTCATCGCATCATAAGCCAATCCTCCAGGAACTAAAGGGATGATGCCTCCCACATTAAAGACGATAATTGGCGTTCTATAAAGTTTGGAGAAAAATTGACTGATGACCGCCACAAAGACAGAGGCGATTAAAGTAGCCACCACTACATCAACATGATAGGTCACGAGGAGCATGTATATCCCCCAGCCTACCATGCCGGCAAATCCGCATTTCAATAATGATTCCCGGGGGGCGTTGAACAGGATGCCAAAGGCTGCCGTTGAAATAAAACTGGTTAAAAGTTGTTCTATCATCATATGATCCCCTCTGTTGTTAAAAAAATGAAATGACGACCGCTATCCCTGTCCCGATGGCAAAAGCGGTTAAAAAGGCTTCCGCTCCTTTTGATAAGCCTGACACGAGATGGCCTGCCATTAAGTCTCTGACCGCATTCGTAATGAGAAGCCCTGGTACAAGCGGCATAACGGATCCGATAATGATTTTATCCAATTCACTTCCAATCCCTGCTTTGACAAATAAAAACGACAGCAAACCGATAATAAAAGATGACAGGAATTCTGCAAAAAACTTGATCTTGACTAGATAATGAAAGTAAAGCAAGCAAGAAAAGCCTACCCCGCCCGCAACGAATGCAGGGACAAAATCATTCCATCCGCCTTGAAACATGATCAGAAAGCACCCGCTTGCGATGGCAGCGGCGGCAATTTGGATGGAAATGGGATAAGCGAGATTGGATGCTTCCACTTTCTTTAACATCCGATAAGCATTTTGAACCGAGACATGGCCGCCGCTAATATGCCTGGAAATGCTATTGACCAGCGTCACCTTCTGCAAATCGGTCGTACGCTCCGATATGCGAATCAATTTTGTCGGTTCAGTTCCATCAATCGAAAAGAGAATCCCCGTTGGCGTCACATAGCTGTGGGATTCATTGATTTCATAAGAAACCGCAATGCGCATCATCGTATCTTCCACCCGATATGTTTCCGCACCGTTTTGCAGCATAATCTTCCCTGCGAGTAAACAGACTTCGATGATTTCATATGTTTGAGTTGTCTTATTTTCCATTCCTTATCTCTCCAAATAGTATGAGGATGTTCAAAAAGTCCGGGAAAAATGACCGTCGAATTTCGACGTCAGCTTGTCTCTCCGCTACTCACGTATTAACAGCATACGCTCCGTTGCTCGAGACGGCGCTTCCTTGAACTTCTCGGTCCTTTTTGTCCTCCTTTTTGAACACACACTAGTAGTTAAAAGCTTGATTTTCCGTTCTTTAACGAAACATTTACCTTGTTACAGTTTATATAATGGGCGATGGTTAATCAATCCATATTGTTTATTTTCATCCAATTAATACCTGAGAAATGAGGGAAACTCTCTTCACTGGAGGTCTTATTGTCTGCTCATACTGGGTAAAATGGATGTCATCACAAAAAAATAACTGCACCCCCTCTTACGGAGATGCAGTTATTCTTCATACATATCACTTTCTTTTTGATTATTCAGTTGGAGCGACGTTGTGATTCTCTCCCTTCAAACCGATTATGCCATCGGTTTCTTTCCTATGTCTTATATTAGTATCGTACCTGTATTCAGTCTTTTATGAAATATTCTTTAACTTTCCGGATAGTTCAAGGAATGCTTCTTTATTTCCATCTTGTAATGACTGGTCGATTTCTTTTTGGATTTGCTTTTTTCGAAAATCAAGAATGGCTTTGTCTAATACCATCTCAGCAATTAGAGAATCCATCGCACTCAATTCTTGTTGCGGTGCATTTAGTAAATTCTTTTCCATTGAAACCAACTCCTTGTCCTTTTTTCTATTGTAACAGAAAATTCAGACTAGTCAAACATTTATTTTTTATTTTTAGGTTGTATTACACAATCATACTGATTTGCGCTTGTTTTTGACTCATTCGTGCAAAATGGTCATTTTCCACGCTTTAACTGCTAAAAAGCACAGGGAAAGTCTTCGACTTCCCCTGTGCTTTGTGCATGAATGTGCTATTCTTTTGTAACCAATTTCAATGGGACCGGAATTTGTTTCTCCACTTTTTCTCCCTTTAACACATCTCCGGCTGCTTTTACGGCAAGCTGTCCGATCAAGTCCGGCTGTTGGGCGACAGTCGCTGACATTTTCCCTGCGTTTACCGAGTTAATGGCATCTTCATTCCCGTCGAATCCCACAACAAGAATGTCCCGTCCTGAACTTTCGATGGCTTGAATGGCCCCTAACGCCATTTCATCATTATGGGCAAAAACAGCTTGGATGCCCGGGTTTCCTTGTAATAGGTTTTCCATGACGTTCAATCCTTTTGTACGGTCAAAGTCAGCCGATTGTTTCTCTACAACGTCCAGTTTTTCATCCGCTACGATATGGAAACCTTCGCCGCGTTCGCGTGTAGCGGAAGCGCCCGGAACCCCTTCTAGTTCAACCACTTTCGCGCTTTCACCAAGCTGCTCTGTGATATATTCACCAGCCATTTGTCCGCCTTTGACGTTATCAGAAGCGACAAGTGTTTCCACTTGTCCTTTTTCGGCGGAGCGATCAAGCGTAATGACCGGCACACCAATGTTATTAGCGGATTGCACCGCTGTCGAAATCGCAGCTGAGTCTGTCGGATTGATCAATAATGCATCCACACCTTGCTGTAATAAATCTTCCACATCATTGATTTGCTTTGCCGTATCATTTTGCGCATCTACGACGATGACTTCCATCCCGTTGCTTTTCGCTTCATTTACTACACCGCTTTTTAATGAAACGAAAAACGGGTTATTCAATGTCGAAATAGATAATCCTATTTTAATATCTTCCAGTTCTTCTTTTTTAGCGGGCTTTGCCCATTGCGGAGGCTCTAACGAACAAGCTCCCAAGATGAAAAGTGATAGTGACATGAGTACCAACAAAAATTTTTTCATGCCGAGCCCTCCTACGCTGATTTTTTACGATCGATTAAGACCGCAATCAAAATCACAATTCCTTTTACGACCATTTGATAGAACGAAGAAACACCAAGCAAGTTCAATCCGTTGTTTAATGTACCAATAATTAAGGCACCGATAAGCGTTCCGAAAATTCGCCCGCGGCCTCCTGACAGGCTTGTCCCGCCCAATACAACAGCTGCGATGGCATCCAATTCATACGATGTTCCCGCTGTCGGCTGCGCCGAGTTCAAACGGGATGTCAAGATTGCTCCGGCCAATGCCGATAGCAAACCGGCCAATGAGTAAATCATGACTTTGACACGAGGCACTTTAATACCTGAAATGATCGCTGCTTTTTCATTTCCGCCAATTGCATATGTTTGGCGGCCAAACGGAGTTTTATGAAGAATGACCCAAAGAATCGCAAACGATACCATCATCGTAACGGCCGGTACCGGAATCCCTAAAAAGTATCCGCGGCCGAATAGTTGAAATAAGTAATTGTCTCCAAGTCCTGTAATAGGATTTCCATCTGTATAAACGAGCGTCAATCCGCGGTACACCGTCATTGTTGCCAATGTGGCGATAAATGGCGCCATCTTCCCTTTTATAACAAGCAATCCATTTACCATTCCCATTAATGCTCCAAGTACGCATCCGATTAGAATGGCTAAAATCGGATCTACGCCGGATACGATCATACCGGCCATCAATGCACTCGATAGCGCTAATATGGAGCCGACGGATAAATCGATTCCGCCCGTCAAAATGACAAACGTCATACCATAGGCGATTAAGGCATTAATCGCGACTTGTCTTAATAAGTTTAAAATATTTAAGGGTGCCAAGAAGCTTGGATTTAATATCGAAACAATCATGATTAAAATGAATAGCCCTACTAACGGCCCAAGCTTTTGCATGGCATTATCGACATAATTCAATCTTCCGGCGGGTTTTACACCACTATTTGTGTTCATGTCACAAGCCTCCTGTTGCGAGTGTCATAATTTTTTCTTGCGTTGCTTCGCTTCGCGGCAGCTCACCGCTTATTTTTCCTTCATGGACAACGAGCACGCGGTCGCTCATTCCTAAAATCTCGGGAAGTTCCGATGAAACCATGATAATGGCGACACCTCGGTCCGTCAGTTCATTCATCAGCTGATAAATCTCCCGTTTGGCTCCGACGTCAACACCCCTTGTCGGTTCATCCAAAATCAATACTTTCGGTCCGATCCCAATCCACTTGGCAATGACGATTTTTTGCTGATTGCCCCCTGATAAGTTTCCGGCCCTCGTTTCCGATGATTCGGTTTTAATCGTTAACCGTTTAATGAGCATATCCACAAAATCTTGTTCGCTCTTTTGATCGATGATCCCCTTTGGTGCAAAGCTAACCAAATTCGGCAACGCCATATTTTCACGAATCGAAAAGTCCAGCACTAACCCTTCGTCTTTTCGGTCTTCCGTAATGAAGCCGATACCCAGCTTGACCGCTTCATGAGGAGCTTTGATCACTTCTTTCTTTCCATTGACCCATATCTCTCCGCTGTCCAATGGATCCAAACCGAAAATCGCCCTCATCATTTCGGTGCGCCCTGCTCCCATCAGTCCAGATATACCGACGATTTCACCTGTACAGATGGAAAAGCTGGCATTTTCAAACACTCCTTTTCTCGTCAAATTCTTGACTTCAAGCACCGTTTCACCAGGAGATGGATTGCGTGCAGGAAAACGGTCTGTCAATTCACGGCCGACCATTTTACGTACAACCTCATCAAAGTTCGTTCCTGGAATCGGCTTTGTATCGACGGTTTTCCCGTCCCTCATGACTGTAATCCGGTCACACATGGTGAAGATTTCTTCCATCCGGTGGGAGATATAAACGATGGATACACCGTCTTTTCGTAAAGCATTCATCACTTCAAAGAGCTTTTCGATTTCCCTTTCCGTTAAAGCGGCCGTTGGTTCGTCCATAATAATGACTTTGGCATTTGTCATTAACGCTTTGGCGATTTCAATCATTTGCTGCTGTCCAACCGAGCAGCGGCCCGCTTCTTGATCCAATGGAATCGAGACGGCCAGTTTTTCGAATTGCTCGGTTGCTAACGCTTTCATCTCTTTCGTCTGCAACAATCCAAATGACGATCTCAATTCCTTGCCGATAAACAAATTTTCTAAAACGGTCATGTCCGGCCACACATTGAGCTCTTGATGAATAAACGCGACTCCGTGTTGCTCGGCTTCTTTCGGATTGGCAAAATACGTTTCTTTTCCATCGATGATAATCGTTCCTTTATCACGCTTATGAAGTCCTGTCAAAATGTTCATCAATGTCGATTTCCCTGCCCCGTTTTCTCCCATCAATGCGTGGACTTCTCCTTCCTGGAGGTCGAAATCGACGCCCGCTAACACCTGGTTTTGCCCAAATGCCTTGTGAATGTTGCGCATCGTAATGTGCATGTTGCTCACCTCTTCTTAGAAGATTACCCCTGCCTGTAAAATACAATTAGCATAAGGTGTGGCTTCTCCTGTTCGGATAATTGCCTTTGCGTGTTTGGTTAATTGTTTAAACTCTTCATGTGACACATAGTCGATGTCATGTGCAGAAAATGTTTGTTTCATATATTCATAGGTTTTGGCATTTGCTGCTTCCATTTCATTTGCGAGAATGACTTTTTCAACAATCATATCGTCCGCTACGGCATCGACGACATCTTGAAAGCTCGGAACGCCTATTTTTAACGACAAGTCGATTCGGTGGACACCATCAGGAATCGGCAAACCGGCATCCGCAATCACAATGTAATCTGTATGGCCAAGATCCGTTAGGACTTTGGAAATATGGCTGTTTAATATTCCATATCGTTTCATGTTACAGGCTCCCCTCCACTTCTTCTCTCGTCGGCATTCCTCCCTGGGCCCCGAACTTGGTCACGGATAGAGAGGCGGCACGGTTTGCCAGCTGCAGGCTCTCTTTGAATTTTTTCCCTTCGGCTAAAGCGACCGCAAACGCGGCATTAAATGTATCTCCGGCACCTGTCGTGTCTACTGCTTCTACTTCATATGAAGGAACAAGAACTTCCTTTTCTCCGTCATAATATCGGACGCCTCTTTTTCCTTCTGTAATGAATACTTTGTTTGGATAACGCTTCAATGCTTCTTCCCTGCTTAACCCATTAAACAGCACCGATGCTTCATGTTCATTCGGCGTCAAATATGTTGCTTTTTCAATGATATTTTCACTTAGCGCTCGAGCGGGAGCCGGATTCAATAAAAGCGGAACACCTAGTTTATGGCATAGATTACTTACATATTCCACCGTTTCTTCCGGCACTTCCTGCTGGATAAGAACGATGTCTGATTCGCGAATGACGTGTTGTATCTTTTCTACATATGCAGGGGTGACATGATCATTCGCTCCTTTAACGACAACAATGCTGTTATCTCCTTCTGCTAATATAATGTGGGCGGTTCCGCTTTTTGTTTGTGTAACCGGTTCCACATAGTCTGTATGAACACCGTTTTCTTTGAAGTTTTGTAAAATGGCTTTGCCATAATGATCATCTCCTACACATCCGATCATGTAGACATCGGCTCCTAATCGAGCCGCTGCCACTGCCTGGTTTGCCCCTTTTCCCCCTGGTACCGTTTTGAACGATTCGCCAAGAACGGTTTCTCCTGCCCCCGGGCGTTTGGGGGACGTAACGACTAAATCCATCGACGCACTTCCTACTACTGCTACTTTAATCATTTGTCATCAACCTTTCTCGTTGTTTCTCTTTCTATGAATGTCACGGGCAACTGAATGTTTCTTTCGTTGACCGGCTTTTTTTGAATGAGGTTAATTAATAATTTCGCTGCTTCTTTCCCCATCTCATAAGCTGGCTGCCTGATGGTCGATAAAGAAGGAAACAATAGCCCGCTTTGCGGGATGTCATCAAAACCGATGATCTGGACGTCGTGCGGAATGGATTTCCCCAGCCTTAGTGCTTCATGCAGCACCGCTGTTGCGACCATATCGTTGCTTGCGAGGATCCCGTCTGTATCCGGATATTTGCTGAACAGCTCTTTTGCCCGCACTTCCGCATCTTGGAATGAAAAAGAATGGGTGGACATGACAGAAAAATCAACGTCTGACCCGCTTAATACTTCAAGAGCTCCCTGGAAGCGTTCCTGCGCAGGGCGAATTTCAGCAGGACCCTTTAACAGCGTGATCCTTTTGCTTCCCCTCTTGATGATTTCAAGCGCGGCCATTCTGCCCCCCTTTTTTCCATCTGCATAAACAGAAGGATGATCATCTGCCGTTCGGTCCAAAAATACGACCGGAATCGGCAAACCCTCATAATTCGTTTTACTCTGATTATTCGTCGCCGAAATGATGCCGACGACATTATTTTGAAGAAATGTATGAATATAATCCATTTCCTTATTGATATTTTCGTCACTATTCCCAAAGAGCAATCGAAATCCTTGTTCCTGCATTTCATCTTCAACACCGCGCGCTAATTGCGGAAAGAAAGGATTGGTGATGTCAGGAAGCAAAAGCCCAATCAATCTTGATTCTTTTTTATACAATGACCTTGCTACCTCATTTGGGCTGTAACTCAATTTTTCGATCGCATCTATGACCCTTTTTCTCGTGTCTTCATGTACATAGCCTGTTTCATTCAGCACACGCGAAACGGTGGCGACAGATACTCCCGCTTCCTTTGCTACATCTTTAATGGTTGCCATCAACATCTCTCCTCACGCAATGTGTAACCGATTACACATCCAGAATATCATGAAAGCTCTTTCATGGCAACTATAATCTCTTCAAAAAGCAATGTCAATCAACTTGTTGGTTTATCCTCATTAACGGTCAATCCCCCCACCGATGGAAGTTTTTCCTTTATAAAGAGTTTGTTCACAAGTACGTCTTCCTTACATTGGCTTCCAGCATTTTTACCTCATTCGTTTGAAAAGGGTTTTTCAAATGCTTATGCATAAATAATTTGGCATGGGCCAAGAACGCCCATGCCAAATTATTTGCGTGCAATCGTAAAATTCCTCTCCATATACGCCCAGTTTTGGGGAAAGGGAAACCGGAGCTGCCAAAAGGTGACTCCGAGCAGCTGATAAAGATCGATCAGTTCATATTTGGCCATATAACTTCTAATGTCTTCAAACCAGACGATGTGTTGTTCTGTCCCCTTCCAATAAAAATAAAATGGCGCCTCGAATGTCGAATTGTATTGAATGGGAGATCCATTTGCGATGGCCTGATTTTGGGCGCCTAGAACGGTAAGAGCTTTCGTTGGATTCTCGGGTTTAAAAGGAAGAATCCAGTCGTATCCGTATAGAGGAAAAGCCACTTGCAGCTTTTTAGGATTAACTAAGCTAACAGCATAGCGAATCACCTGCTCCATCCAATTGGCTGGTGAGACAGGATTAGGTGGACCGCTCGGGTAGCCGTAATCCATTGTCATGACAGCTACGATATCCGCGATTTGCCCTATTATTTGATAATCATAGGCACCGATGATGGGGTTTGTCGGAATATCTTGTGTTTTCGAGTGGACATTCACATGAAGAACCAATTCTCCCAGTGCTTGTTTCAAGTCACGGAGAAATGTATTGAAGTCGTTTCGTCTGGCAGGAGGGACGAATTCAAAATCGATGCTGACTCCGTCATATCCCTTCCCTTTGACGGCAGCAACCATGCTTCGCACCAAATTGCTTCGCAAACTCGGGTTCCCCAACACTTGTCCAGCCAGTTCGGCATTGAATTGCTCATTTGTATAATTTCGGATGCACAATAATGGCGAGACATTCAGCTGTTTGCTTCGGGCTAATACAGCCGTATCATCCAGTTCCCTTCGGATGTTCCCTTCCGGTGTAAAAGAGTAGGCTACAATCGCCGCATATGTGAGATATTCTGCGATATCGGCAAACATGGGGAGAAAGCTGTCAGGTGCATAGGGCACGATGAATCCCAATGTCGTCATGTTTAATTTGGTCGGTGATGGAATGCGAATACGCTGTCCGACATTGAGGCGGTTCAGGTTGATTCCTGGATTCGCTATGAAAATGATTTGGGGGCTTGTATTAAAACGTTGTGCGAGCTTCCATAACGTGTCGCCGGACTGAATCAGGTAATGGCGGATGGGAACATCCCGTTGCGGAATGTAAAGCGCCAGTCCGGGCACGATAGAGTCGGAAGCTGGCAGCCCATTCACTTCGACAATCGTTTCCATTGATACCCCGTATACATTCGCTATCCTCCATAAAGACTCACCGCCTTGAACGACATGAACAGGCATTTCGATTCACCTCCATTAAATATGCTTCTTCCTATCAATGTATGGCAAGTCTGCCGCTTATATGACTTTCATCCTGGAGGACAAAGAAATGAGACATGGTTTTCCCTTGTCCATGTCTCATTTCTTTACCATAAAACATCTAATAGTTCACTCTTGAAGAGGTTTGTGTCGATATTGCGGTTCTCGGAATCGATCCCATATTGCCAGCCCGGATAAACCCGGCATCGATATCTGTAAAAAGAGCGGCCCTTTCTGGAATTCCTAAGTTTTTAGCATAATAGGCGTGGACGAAAAATCAGGCCAAGTATTTATCTTGCATTAACGGGCAGCAAGCCCCGCTAATGGAAGGTTCCTTTATAGAAGGCGACTTCATATGAACTGTAAGTTTTTGTAAAAGTCTTTTTCAATACATGTTCCAAAACCGTACGGGAAATACTCCATATGAGCCATATTTCCTTACTATTCTCGCTTGTACGTCGAGAGAACGTGTTAACAATAATGCCAATGGATGTGTGTGTGATGCCTTTGTTTCAGCAGAAGAAAAGCAAAGAGACTACATATTGGTTTGCTGCTCTTTTTATCATCTTACTATATGTCTCTCCCCTCTTTATTTTAGGAGAGGACGCTCATATACGAGTCCATGATAATCTTGATTCCAATATCGCCTGGTATAAAGTGTTGGTTCAAAGCGGTGAATTGCTCGGGAATATTGATGCAGTTATCCCGCAAGTCATCAACGGACTTCCCCGCGATGCTTACGGGACGGAATTCAGCCTAATTGTTTGGCTGCATGCTCTTTTCCCTTCCATGACCGCTTATGCCTTAAGTCAAACCATTACAAGAGTCTTCGCTTTTATCGGAATGTACTTGCTTTTAAAAAAGCATTTTATTAAAAACGAAAAGGCCTATTCCATCCGAATTGGTGTGTCGCTCGCCTTTGCGCTCACTCCTTTTTGGCCTTCCGGTATGCTAAGTACATTGGGACACCCTTTCGCGCTATGGGCATTCCTAAATATTCGCTCGCGGGACTTTTCATGGAAAGACTGGCTGACGCTCGCTCTGTTGCCGTTGTATTCAAGTTTTGTGCTCGGGTTCTTTTTCTTTCTAGTGCTCATGGGTTTTCTTTGGCTTTATGATGCCATCGTGAAACGGGATTGGAATCTGCCGTTTTTGGCAAGCATCGCCTTTATGACAGGAGTGTTTCTGGTGGTTGAATACCGCCTTGTGTATTCCATGATTATTTCCAGTGAGCCGACACATCGGGTTGAATTCATTTCGTCAAGGCATGATTTTTGGCGTTCGTTTCGACTATCGTGGAAGAATTTCGTGCTTGGCCATACGCATGTCATGACGCTTCATACCTTCGTCATTCTTCCCATCCTTTTTCTCGCACTTGTCAGCGTGTTCATTCGGAAAAAAACGAAAGAAGAAAAAACGTTTCTGTTTCTGCTTGTGCTGAACTACTTATTGTCACTCTGGTACGCACTATGGTTCAACAACATGTGGATTCCGTTAAAGAAACAAATCGATTTATTGAATACATTCAATTTTGCCCGGTTTCACTTTGTACGGCCATTAATCATTTACCTTAGCTTTGCGATTGCCTGCTATATTTTATGGCGCTTGGGAAAGAAATGGCGAATGGTTGTGGGTATTGCCCTTGCCGCGCAGATTCTCATCCTTCTTCCTTTTAACGAGGAATACCTTTATGGAGTTCACTACAATCCCCCGTCATTTCGGGAATATTACGCTGTAAAGCAATTCAAGGAAATTAAAGAATATATCAATCTCCCTCAGTCATCTTACCGAGTGGCGAGCATCGGTCTGCATCCAGCCATTGCACAGTATAACGGTTTTTATACGCTGGACACCTACAATAATGTGTACCCGCTCTCATACAAATACCGTTTCCGAAAGATCATCGCGAAAGAACTGGAGAAAAATCGGGGGCTTCGAACATACTTTGATGAATGGGGCAGCCGCTGTTACATTTTTGTGGACGAGCTTGGAAAGCATTATACCTTTAAAAAGACCTCCAAGAAAAAAATCAAGAATTTAGAATTAAACATAGAGGCTTTTAAAGAAATGGGCGGCCGGTATATCTTTTCTTCCGTTCCGATAATAAATGCCGGAGATAATGGTCTTGAACTATTGAAATCATTTGACCATCCGGAGTCGGCTTGGAAAATCTACTTATATGAAGCCAAATAGCTAGCATTTAAGGAGGTAACGAATTGAAGGAGTTTCAGCCTTTATTGACCATTGTCGTTCCTTGTTACAACGAAGAGGAAGTGTTAGAAGAAACAACGAGCCAACTAACGGCTGTTTTAGAGAATTTAATAGCGGAGAAGCTAATTGCAGGCGACAGTAAAGTTATGTTTGTCGATGACGGAAGCCGTGATCGGACTTGGCCGCTCATTGTCATGGAAAGCACACGGAATGGCTGTGTGACAGGCTTAAAGCTGGCACGGAACGTCGGGCACCAAAAAGCGCTGCTGGCCGGAATTGAAAAAGCGAAAGATAAATCGGATTGCGTTGTGTCCATTGACGCTGACTTGCAAGATGATGTTTCCGTCATTCGTGAGTTTCTTCTTAAATATCATGAGGGATACGAAATTGTATACGGTGTTCGCGACAGCCGGCAAACAGACACCTTTTTTAAAAGAACGACAGCCACAGGTTTTTATCGTGTTATGAGCAAGCTGGGCATTAATTTAGTTTATAATCATGCGGACTATCGTTTGATGAGCCGCAGGGCACTTGAAGAGCTGAGCCGTTATCAAGAAGCCAATTTATTTTTGCGGGGCATCATTCCAATGATTGGCTTCAAATCAACGGAGGTCATGTATGATCGAAAGGAACGATTCGCAGGTGAAACGAAATACCCGTTGAAAAAGATGCTGTCGTTCGCTTTAGACGGTATGACATCATTTAGTGTCGTACCCATCAGGTTTATTACTTCTTTAGGTTTCTTCTTATTTTTTCTAAGCATCATGGCGGGGGCCTATGCCCTTACACAAAAAATGCTCGGATATACGAATGCAGGCTGGACTTCCCTTATCATCTCCATCTGGCTTATAGGAGGATTGCAGCTTATGGGAATCGGGATGATCGGCGAATACATCGGAAAGATTTTTATGGAGGTAAAGGGACGGCCAAAATACGCTATTGATATTGATTTGTACAATGACCCGCTGGGACATATACAGTCCGAACAGAATGAGCTTCTAGTCAGAAAACAGGTTTAGTTCAATGAACCACTCTTTTTTACGCTTTCTATTTGTCGGCCTTCTTAATACATTCATCGGCCTTTCTGTTATGTATATGCTTCTTCATGCCGCTCATTTTTCTTATTGGTTTTCAACATTCAGCGGCAATTTTGCTGGTGCTTGCGTCAGCTATGCATTGAATAGGTCGTTTACATTCCGAAGTAAAAAATCAATCCGCCATACGGTGTACCGCTTTTTTGGAGTGATAGGCACTTGTTATTTCTTAGCGTATTTTGTCGGCATTCGTTCCGCTTTTTGGGTGATTGAAAAGCTGGCTGACTTGCCGGTCATATATGTGGAAGATCTCGCTATTTTATTCGGCACTGCTCTTTATACCGTTTTAAATTATATCGGACAGAAACAATTTGTGTTTTCACATTAATGCTTCAAAACAAATTTGTTTCTCCCCTTCCCCTGGCAGTGAAGCGGAAGGGGGTTTTAGCGCAATTGATTTAATATCACGACAAAAAGGGCCGACATGTCATCGCCCTTTTGCATTCATATACTTGATTGGGTTTCTTTCCTTTATCTTTCGATAATAAGTTCTCTATAACTCTTCCGTCTTTTGCCCTTCCATTGTTTCGCTCTCATTGGACAAATGCGATACAAGGCCATAACCGGTCGAACTGATTTCAAGAGCGTCTTTTTTTTCCCCTTTCATATTCATTCTTTTCATTTCTTCAAAAGTATCTTTTTCCATTACTATCACCTCTTATGTAGTTTTCTTCCTCTTTTCCAATCTTATACACCTATGCTATCTGCCCTTATGAACATGTTCATTTCAGAAGTACCCGTTTTCTATATATGGATTTCGGCCAGCTATTCCCCCTTTTCCAGGAATGCTGGCCGCTCCCATCTTTAATCTGTTTCCAATCGAAAAAGAGTGTCCATATCCGCTCTTTGGTGGCGGATGTAGAAATAATCATTGCTTTTAGGGTCATATATATAATCTTTTTCCCATTCCTTTACATTTTTAACGATCAATCTCATGGCCTGGATAAAGCCGTATATCTCTTGATTGGTCATCGTTGGATGAAGCGAAAACCGCACCCACCCCGGCTTTAAGGATAAATCTCCCTCATCGATTTTATCTGTAATGATTTTCGATTGTTTTGGGCCAATATGGAATAAAAGGTGACCGTACGTCCCGGCACATGAGCAGCCGCCGCGCACTTGATAGCCGAATCGGTCGTTTAGCAATCGGACAATCAAGTTATAATGAATATCTTTGACATGAAAAGAAACAATCCCAAGGCGCTCCATTTTGTCTTTTTCAAACACGTGCAATCCCGGGATGGCCGTTAATCCGGAAAGCAGAATATTGAGCAGCTCTTTTTCCCGCTTCATGATGTTTTCAACACCCATCTGCTCTTTCAATTTGATACACAGGGCTGCTTTAATTCCTTGCAAAATACCAGGGGTGCCGCCGTCTTCCCGTGCCTCGATATCCGACACATACTGGTGCTTCCCCCATGGATTCGTCCATGCTACGGTTCCTCCCCCGGGATGATCTGGTACCGGATTTGCATAAAGCCTCGAATCAAAAATGAGCACGCCGCTCGAACCGGGTCCTCCCAAAAATTTATGGGGCGAAAAGAAAATGGCATCCAGCTTTTCCATCGGATCTTCCGGGTGCATGTTGATCTTGACATACGGAGCTGATGCTGCAAAGTCGATGAAGCAGATGCCGCCATGCTCATGCATTTTTCTCGCTAGTTGATGATATGGAGAATAAATTCCGGTTACATTTGAACAAGCCGAGAACGACCCGATTTTCAGTTTACGATGTTTATATTCGTTGAGACGCTCCTCTAATCGCTTAAGGCTGATATGTCCATTCGAATCAGGCTCCAGCATGACGACATCTCCTATTGTCTCTAGCCAGGACGTATGATTGGAGTGGTGCTCCATATGCGTAATAAAAATAACAGGTCGATCCTCTTCTTTTACGACCATTTGATGTTTCCACTTTTCCGGTATTCTTAACCCCAATAACCTTTGTAATTTATTGATGGCAGCAGTCATGCCGAAACCATCCAAAATGATGACATCGTGTGCATCTGCATTCACATGTTCTTTAATGATGGTGTGAGCCTGCTTGTATGCACAAGTCATGATGGAGCTTGTCACATTTGATTCTGTATGGGTATTGGCCATAAAAGGTCCAAACACTTCGCTGATTTTCATCTCGATTGGAGCATATAACCGTCCGCTTGCCGTCCAATCTGCATAAGTGATTTTCTGTTTGCCGTAAGGAGAATCGAAATATTGATTGTTTCCGATAATCTGATTTCGGAATGATTGAAAATACGTTTCCAAATCTCCCTCAAATTCATAAGATCTACTCCCGATGGTCGCTGTAATCATATTTATTTCCACCCTCTTCCTGCGCTCGCTTATCCATCATATGACGGCGGAACCATAAAGGAAACTTTCCTCCAGAGAAACTTGCTGCCTAAGAAATCGGAGTAAAGGTTGTGTTTCTTCTGTGAGAAAAAACATAAGCTGACTTATATAGATCGATTTAGAAAATTTAACATGACCAAAGAACGGCCATGTCAAATTTTCTAGACCTAAGCGGCTGACACCCCTCTTGCGTGGTTGGCGCCATCCGCATAGGTGAACCTTTGTGGGTAAATTCAAGTTGTCTGGATGACCGGTAGTGAATCTCTTTTGATGGAATGGAACGTGTCGAGTTATTAAGTGGAATATATAGACGAATAAGAAAAAAGAAAGAAAAACGATGGAAGTACTTGTTTTTTTCAGAAAAATGGATATAATCAAACCATTAAGTTATAAAATCCGATGTGTTTAGTATGAATAAAACTATTTTATAATTTTACAAGAATCATTGAAAGAAAAAAATATTTGCTTCAATAAAAAGACAAAAAGGAGGCATGGAGCAGACATGATTTTAACTTATATCGCCATTGCGGTCGCTCTTTTCTTCGCGATGAACATCGGGGCAAGCGGTACGGCCGCTTCAATGGGAGCCGCATATGGAGCGGGAGCCATTAACAATAAACGCTTAGCAATGCTATTGGTGTCGTTTTCGGCTTTTCTCGGCGCCGTGCTGGGAGGAGGAGAAGTCGTCAAAACCATCGGTAACGGCATTATTCCTTCCGATATTTTATCGGTGAACATAGTGGTCATCATTTTATCCGGGGCGACTCTTACGTTATTTTTGGCAAATATGCTCGGGATACCTTTATCCACAAGCGAAGTCACCGTCGGGTCCATCGTCGGTGTCGGAATTGCCTTTCAATCTTTATATACGGAGAAGCTTCTCGTGATTGTTTCTTTTTGGATTATTGTCCCTATCGTCTCTTTCGGTGTTACCTTCGTATTGGGAAAGCTGATTGACTATGCCGAGAATCGCTGGCCCCAATTGAAAGGACGAGGCAAATGGGCAAAATGGCTATCCCTCCTTCTAGTTTTAGGAGGATGTTTGGAGGCTTTTTCAGCGGGCATGAACAATGTCGCTAATGCTGTCGGACCGCTTGTTGGGGCAGATATCCTCTCCCAGCAAAAAGGGCTCTGGATAGGTGCTCTTTTCGTGTCGCTTGGAGCCGTCACATTAGGTGGTAAAGTTCTGGAAACAAATGGTAAAAAAATTACGCAGCTCTCATTGCTGCAAGGAAGTGCCGTTTCGTTTACAGGCGGTGTCCTTGTTATTGCCGCCTCCTTGTTTGGTCTTCCCATTCCGCTCACACAAGTCACAACTTGCGGAATTCTTGGGGTTGGTGCAGCGAAAGACGGTGCCAGCATGCTGCAAAAAAGCGTGATTAAACAAATTATGATGGTCTGGATCATCTCTCCATTATCATCACTCGTTGTCTCTTATTTTCTCATCAATCTGTTCGCGGAGCCGAATACGTACAATCTTTTCATTATCGTTAGTACACTAATCGCAGCTCTCGGATCGATTAAACTTTCTCAAATCGTCCGCCAAGAAAAACGGGCAACATATGATGAAGGTGGCGGGATTTAGAATGGGCGAAGCTGGGTAATCCATAGCGCTAGAATCGATATATTTTCGAAATTTCTATTTTATCTGCGAAAATAGTCAATTTATCTACGAAACTACTTAGTTTATCGATTTTTCGACAAAAATTATTTCAAAACATATCTTCCGAGAGAACTCAGCAGCAGAAAGAAAGCCCCGTCATTAGACAGGGCTTTCTTTCTACAATCCTAACAATCTCGGAATAAACATGACCGAGTCTTCCCAGTAAGTCAGCACAAATAAAATAACTATACCCATGACCAAAAATGGCATGGTCGCTTTGACGAGCCGCTCAAACTTTACTTCCGCAATGGACGAGACGATGAATAGTCCCGTTCCGACCGGTGGCGTTAATAATCCGATGGTCAAATTGATACAAATAATAACCCCGAAATGAATCGGGTCGATCTGAAAGGCCGTGACCAATGGCATTAATACCGGTGTCAAAATGATGAGTGCCGCAATGCCGTCCAATACCATTCCAAGCAATAACAGCATAATATTGACCAGCAGTAAGAATACGAACGGATTTTCCGATAAGGAAAGCATGCCGTTTGCAATCATCTGTGGAATTTGTTCAAATGCAATCATCCAGCCGAAAATATTGGCCATCGCAATCAAGAACGTTACGGTCGCTGTACTAATGACCGTGTTGACCAGAATGGTCGGAAGTTCTTTCCATTTTAACTCTTTATACCAGAAAACGCCGATTAAAAAGGCGATGGCGCAGGCAATGGCCGCGGATTCCGTTGCCGTAAATACCCCGCTTAAAATACCGACGATGATGATAAATGGTACAAGAAGCGCCGGAAGGACATTGAGCATACTTTGTATGATTTCTTTTCCGGTTGCCCGCTCGCTTTTAGGGAAATTATGCTTATACCCTAAAAAGGCGATTAAGGAAATGAATCCCACCCCGTACATAATGCCGGGAACGATTCCTGCCATAAACAGCCCGCCGATAGACGTACCTGAAAGCGTCCCGTAAATGATGAAAATCATGCTTGGCGGAATGATCGGTGCCACAATGGACGAAGCGAGGGTCAGTGCGGATGAAAACTCCTTATTGTACCCTTCCCGTTCCATTTCTGGTACCATGACTTTACTCATCATAGCAGCCTGGGCATTGGCAGATCCAAGAATGGATGCCAAAAACATATTGGAAACAATCGTTACATACGCCAATCCGCCGCGAACATGGCCGATCAGCACTTTCGTGAATTTTACGAGCCGTGTCGTAATTCCCCCGCCGTTCATCAGTTCACCTGCAAGCATGAAAAGAGGGATGGCTAACAATCCAAAGTTTTCCAGTCCTGAAAATAAGCGCATCGGCGTTGATTCAAGCAGCATCGAATCCCCGACGAGCAAGAAATAGAGAATGGTCGTCATCCCAAGGACAAGCGAAATCGGAATTCCGATTAAAAGAAAAACAAAAAACATGAACACGACTAGGAATGTCATTGTGCTGTCTCCTTTCGGAAAAGATCCAGAAGATTGGAGATAAGGTGAATGGCCGCACATGTCAGCCCAAGCGGCACAGCACTGTACGGAATCCACATCGGCAGCAGCATCGCACTGGACTTTTGGAAGGTAACACCCGGTGAAAAAATCCACTTATAAGTGAAGTAAAGCAAAATAACTAAAAACAAAAGCATAAAAATATGACTGATTACAGCGAGCGCCTTTTGAACCTTTTCCGGCAAATAATCGGTGAGAATCGTAACAGAAGCCTGGGACTTATATTTAAGCCCCAAGCTGCCTCCAATAAAGCTGATCCAGATGAGCAAAAATACGGATACTTCCCCGGCCCAGGATAAGGGGGAGTTAAGGAAGTATCTAAATACCACTGCTACTGTGACAATGACGGCCATCGAAAACATCAAAATAATCGCAAGATATTTCTCTATTTTCGAGATACCATTGCTTAACTGTTTCATGTGTTTCCCCCTTGTTCCGATTATTGTCTTACAGAATCAATGAACTCTTGAATAAGCGGGTCTGTCGGGCCGTATTTCTTATCAAATTGCTCAATTTGACCTTTAAATTGATCGGCCTTCATTTCATAAATGTTCATGCCGTTATCGCTTAACGTCTTTTTAAACTCTTCTTCTTGAGCGGATCTTGTCGTTACCGAATAATCAGCGGCTGCCGCTAACGCATCGCTTATGATTTGTTTATCCTCATCCGACATTCCTTCAAATGTTGCCTTATTGGCTAACGCGATAGCAGGCCATACCATGTGGTTTGTCACGGCTCCGTGTTTGACGACTTCGTAATATTTATTTGTGATCGCTGCATCAAGGTCCATATCCATGCCATCAATTACACCCGTTTGGACGGCAGCATATACCTCTGGAAGCGCCAATCCTTCCGGCGATGCACCTGTTGAGCGGTAGAAATCCTGCATCGGCGGGCTTGGAGTCACGCGAAGCTTCAGTCCCTTCATATCTTCCGGCTTTTTCACTTCTTTATCTTTAAACAGCATGACGCGCTGTCCGGCAAATAAATAATCCAATCCAGTCAAGCCTTGCTGATCCAATGTCGCAAGAATCTTTTGGGCAACTTCAGATTGACGGGCTTCATGCGCTTCTTCAAGGCTGTCAAACGCATATGGTGCAAACCATGCCGCGAAAGAAGGCGAGCGCGAACTCATATAGGCGGCAGTGATAAAGCCGAAATCAATGGAACCTGATTGAATTTGCTGAACCATATCCGCTTCTGAACCTAACTGGCTGTTCGGATAAATTTCTACCTTCATCCGTCCGTTGGAGCGCTTGTCCAGCTCTTCACCAAATTTCTCAGCCGCTAAATGCCACATATGGTTTGTCGGTGTAACGTGAGCCAATTTAAATGAATACGTTTTTTCTCCGCTCTCTCCGCCCCCGGATGAAGCCGGTTCTGTACTTGATTTCCCGCCTCCACAAGCTGCGGTGATGAAGACCATCATCATAACCGCCAATAACGCAATACCCCGTTTCATGCTTTTCATCGGATTGCCCCCTCTATCTTTTTTCTTTAATCTGAATATCTACTAAAGAGGTTGTTCAAAAAGTCCGGGAAAAATGACCGTCGAATTTCGGCGTCAGCTTGTCTCTCCGCTACTCACGTATTAACAGCATACGCTCCGTTGCTCGTGACGGCGCTTCCTTGAACTTCTCGGTCCTTTTTGTCCTCCTTTTTGAACACACACTTAAACTTCAAAATCTGATTTTTATTTCATTTTTCTTATAGGCTGGACTATCTTCATACTGTTCCTTTTTGGTTGCAGCATCTTGAATGAACGAAAACTCATTTGATATGGAGACTTTTAATCCATATCAAATGAGCTGCGGGTTCCACACGTCTACCTCTTCCGGCATGACATGTCCGCAATTCTTGCATGTTCTTAATTCTTCACTGCCATTGAATTGTTCGATAGCGCCTTTTACTTGTGTTTCAATGTTCGTTAACTGAACCGTCACGCGGTGCATTTCCTTATCGCAGTGATCGCAGAACCAAACGAAATCTTCCAGCTCGCCCTCCGCTCTTTTACGCTCGATGACGATGCCGTATGTGTCCTCTACACGATGCGGCGAGTGCGGAACATTGGCAGGAAGCATGAACACTTCTCCTTCACGTACCGTCACGACTTCACGTTCACCATTTTCGTTAATGCACTCTACATAGCAATCCCCTTTTACTTGATAGAAAAACTCATCTGATGGATCGACATGAAAATCTCTGCGGCGGTTTGGTCCGCCAAGCAGCATGGCGATAAATTCGGAATCCTCCCATAAAACCTTGTTATTGACCGGCGGCTTTAATAAGTGTTTATTATCCTCAATTACCTTCTTTAAATTGAATGCTCTTTTGTGTAGTGCCATTTTTTCTCCTCCTCAAATTAATTAATTGACACGATGTCATGTTAGAGCCGTAAAATTAATTGACATTATGTCATGTAAGCGCTGTCAAATTGCATTAATATAACCCAATTCCTTCGAAATCAACTGGGCGGTCTTCACCACATGTTGAATAATTTCTTGACGCTGGTGCCCTTGCATATAAGAGACGGGACCCACCATGTTTAACGCGGCAATCGTTTGGCCTGTATAAGATTGAATCGGTGCGGCAATCCCGTATAACCCTAGTTCGTTCTCATTATTACTGATGGAATATCCCGCTTTTCGGATTGCCTCTAATTCCTTTTTCAGCTTTTCCACACATGTAATCGTGTTCGGAGCACGCTGCAGCAGCCCTTTCGCAATAGTCGGCTGAATAAAGGATGGATTAAAAGACAGTAATACTTTCCCTGTACTCGTGCAATAAGCCGGTTTTCGCGCCCCGATATAAGTCGGGACCGGGACAGATTCTTTGGATGCGACCCTTAAAACGAATCGGACTTCCCCCGCATCAAACATCCCAATGTGAACCGTTCCGTTATATTTGCGTACTAACTCCTCCACAAGCGGAATGGCTTCGCTGTAAATATCTTGTTGATGCATCACATGATTGCTCCACTCAAGCAACTTCCACCCAAGCCTGTATTTTTTGCGGCTATCTTGAATCAATATGCCTTCTTGACAAAGCGTACGAACAAAATGGTGGACGGAACTCACATTCATTCCCAGCTTCTCTGCAATTTCCTGATTTCCTAACACCGGTTCATCAGCGGTAAAGCAATCAAGAATTTGAGCAATTTTACGAACAGAGGATATCAAGTCTTTAGCCTCCTTTGCCAACCCTTCATTTTTTACTATTCCGAATAAGAGATTTCTACAGCTCTTTTGCAAATCCTTTTTGTTTCATAACTAAAATTATCTTTTCTCTAAATGGATTTATTTTCTACTTTGTTTTCCGCATTCAGTGCTTCATCGACCATTGGGAACGAATGAGTTTGTTTATATTGATTATAAAAGATAGCCCGCTTACGAATCGGGTCTCCCGTGTAATAACGTTCATATTGCAATAAACGCTGTCCGAATGCTTCTCCGCATAAATCCCAGGCCAATTTGAACAGGCGAACGCGTTCTTCTCCGGAAATCCCTGCGCGTCCCGCATAATATTTATCGAAATCAGCGCAAAGCTCCGGATTGTCAAAATCGGCACCTGTCGGCGACATAAGCAATCCGCCTGCACCAATGGTTTGCAGTACTTCAATCGCACGCGGATACATTTTCGGCAGCATGCCGCGGATCGTTTCAAGCGGAAACGGTGCCGGTCTCACTTCCCCGCTGCTTGTCGTTTCATATTCATATTCCGCCACACGCAGCAACGCACGAATCGTCTCGACGGATTGAACGAGTTCCCCGAGTTCGTGCTGTACATTCAAATACGTGTCGACACCGATTGAATCAGCAAGCCGGCAAGCAACCTCTGTTGCAAATGCGAGCTTCACCCATCCTCTTACCCCCGATTGATGAGCAGGCTGCTGGGCAATGCCTGTTTTCGGATAAAGAAGGTTTGCCGCTTCAACATTGTTATACAAGAACACACGATCCCACGGTACAATGACATCGTTAAACACCAAGACCGCATCCATTTCTTCAAATCTTGATGCAAGCGGGTGATCAAATAAGGAACGTGTACCGTCCTGCATCGGTTCACGGCATAAAATCCTTAGACCCGGTGTATCGATCGGTAAGGCAAACGCCAGTGCATATCGTTCATCGCCAGGCTGGAAGCCAGGGAAGGAATACACGATGACTTCATCTGTAATAGGTGCCAGCGTAGCGAGCATTTTCGCTCCTCTTACAACGAGCCCTTCCGGTGTTTCCTCTACTGTGCCCAAATGTGTAAACATATCGTTTTGTTCATGAGAGGCTTTGCTTCGATCATTTTGCGGATTGATGATGGCATGAGTTAAAAATAAGTCATGGTCACGAATATGACGGTAGTAATTGCGAATATTTTTCGACCACTCCGGATTGTATTTATCCAAGAACCATGAGTTGCTCGCCATCGATGTGACGACGACATTTAAAAAATCAGGCGTTCTTCCCATAAGGCCGAACGTGGCTCTTGCATATGCTTCAAACAACTCGCTGCGCGCTTTTAAATCTTCTTCTGATTTCGGTACTAAAAAAGCATTGTTGACGCGTTCACCATTTTCTTCGCAAATATGGGTAATTTTATCTTGATATTTCGGATCATGCTGCATATCATACAGCTTGGCAATTTCCTGAATCGGCTGTTTAAAAACAGGCTCGTTCACTAAATCGGTAATCAGTTTTCCTCCAAGCCACACTTCCGGCTTCCGAGATTTTAAGGCATTGATGTACTGTTCCCCTGTGCGAATCCCCATGGCAATTCCCCCTATCCTCTTTCATTCGTTTATTTTGTACTTCATTGTACGTGTAGTCGTCCTTTTCCAAGTTGACACACACTTGGGGCGAAATACCTAACAAACTCCGCTTGGTATTCGCACATTCAGACTTTTTAATCACCTCCGAGTAAAACTTATTTTTACTATAAATAAATAGAAAATTCCAAACTATTTAAAATTTCACTATTTGAAATTATAAAGATTTTTTTAAAAAAAATTTGACATGAGATGAAAAAAGGCAAAATCCAAAAAGCCGGCAGGTGACTTTTTAGACTTTGCCTTCCCTTTTCTATTTCACAGCTTGGTCATATACCTTTTCTTTTGAATAAAATAAGCCCATTCTTTAAATCCGATTTCCTTTAAGCGCTGTTGGACAAGCTCGAATTCATCACCGACACGGTCAGGAGTATGGGCATCTGATCCGAATGTCACTTTTACGCCATGAAAGAGCGCTCTTTCCAAAATTTCGTCAGCCGGATACCAGCCGCCGCAATCTTTTGTTTTTCCGGATGTATTGATTTCGATGGCAATATCATGTTCCGCGATGATTTTAAGCGTCTGCTCCACTACTTTCGTTTCGATGGACGAAAATTCAGGGTAAAATCCTTTCATTGCATCAATATGACCGAGAATTTGAAACATGCCGCTCCGGGCTGATTGTTCGATCAGCTCATAATATCTCTCTTTCGTCTGCATTTTTTGTTCCTTTGTCAGCCCTTCCCACCGGCCCTTTTTAAAAATGCTGACGTCATCCACATAATGGACAGAGCCGATCATATAATCAAACGGATATACATTCAGTTGTTCACGGTAAATGTCTATGTATTGGGGATAGAAATCACTTTCGATTCCAAGCAGCACTTGAATTTCTCCGCTATATTTTTCTTTTAACCGCAGCACCTCGTTCACGTAGTTCACCAGCTCGCTTTTCGCCATGGCAATAGTGGGATAGAGCTGGTCTTCTTCGCTGTAAAAATACGGAGAGTGATCAGCAATGCCGATGAAATCCAATCCCTTTTCAACTGCAGCCTTTATATAATGTTCAATGGTTCCAACGGCATGTCCACATCGCTCATGATGGGTGTGAAAATCGAATTTAACGGGTTTGTTTACACCATTCATCCACTCAACCCCTTTTTAACAGATATTGATATATATTATTCTATATAGTCAACGTCTATTCAAGGACTACAGCTCTGTGTTCATCGTTCATTGAGAAAAAAGAAAGCTCTGCTCCCCTTCATTCACAGCTTTCTGGCAGGATCATCAATTATTCAAGTATTTCCCCTTTCTTATAGTTTTCCATGAATGCATCTACCGTTTCTTCCAACGCACCATCCGCTGCCGGTACTTGAACAATGATTTCATTGCGGTCTCTCACCGGAACGACTTTGACATGTTCACAGCGGTTGATTTCAAGTTGCAGCTTCAAATCCTCTGCAAGGCTCTCGGCTTGAAATTGATCATGAAGCAAAAATCTTAAATTTTTCATGGAGTTCCACCCTTTCAACTTAGTTAATGAACTGATAATACAAACCTCCATTAGCTTTTCCCTATTTCCTTTTTAATATATAAAGAAAAGGCCCATTTGGTTGTCATATGTTTGAAAACACCTTTATAATAAATATATTGCCATTTATCCGCCGCAATGTAAATTTTCACCAATGGGTCATTAATGAGGGATAAAACTGGATGTTCCACTATCTTTATGTACGAAAAGGAGTTTTTTCATGTCAGTGAACGAAGATTTAAATAATAAACCTGCCATTAACGTATCCGGCATTCGTTTTAAATGGGATATGGAAAATGGGGTGTTTGATTTTGAAGGCGATGATGCCGTCCTCTTTTGGATTTCATCTGCCATGAAAACATTTTTTGATACGATTGAAGAAGTATCGGGAGATGATGCGGCAGGCGTCGTGTTAGAAACAACGGGCTTTCGTCAAGGATCCGTTGTCAGCGAGTTTTTCAGTAATTCACATTTAAGCGTTCAAGAAATCGCTGATCTTATTCCTATCATCTATGCTTCTGCCGGCTGGGGAAAAATCAGATTTCAAGAAATTTGCGAAGAAAATAAGACGGCTGTCGTTTACCTTCAAGACAGTTGGGAGTATAAAATTAATAAAGCCCAGGGCAAAAAAACGCACGGGTCCTTTCTGCCTGGTCATTTTGCCGGCATCTTAACAGGGGTGTTTGGGACAAACGTGTGGTATGAAGTGAAAAAAAGCCAAATAGAAGGCGATGAATATTGTGAGTATCACTATTTTCCTTCCACGATTACAGTCACGAATAACATTCACGACCTTGCGAGAAGAAAAGAATCGGCAGAAATACAAAAGCTCGAGTCGCTTGTGGCTGAACGAACGAAAGAATTGCGTGATCTTGTGAAAGAAATCTCTTCACCAATCATTCCAGTACTGGAGGAAATTGTCGTCGTGCCTTTAGTAGGAAAGTACGATGAAACACGATCGGAAGAATTGATTGAAAAAACGCTGAATAATCTTCCGGTATATAAAGCGCGTTATCTCTTGTTGGACTTAACGGCCTTGGATATACATATTAGCAATTACACGATTACCTTTATCGAGAAACTCGGGTCCGCGGCTTCTCTTATCGGGACAGAGACCATCTTAGTCGGTATATCCCCGGAGCTTGGAACGGCGATTTCTGAATCAGAGCTTAACTTTTCAAAGTTCAACTGTTTCCAAACGTTACAGCATGGCATTTATTTCGCTCTCGCGCAAAGAGGACGCAAAATTGTAGGATGAGAGGATGAGCCAAATGGGCTTTGCCCATTTGGCTCATCCTCTCGAAAGGCCCCGTCATAAAAAGCGAAGATCTTCCTAGTCGCGAGCAAAAGCGACGCCAGTTCGATGTCATGTGCATGAAACAGGGCGGCGATGGAGTGGCGAACCCTGCTTTCAAACTGTTATTTCGCTTCGAACTCCAAAGCGGCTGCCTTCCAATCCGACAGCCGCTTTCTTTTCATTTCATCTGACACCCACGTCTTTACTGGTAACTTCATTTTTTCACTTTGTTGATTTGAGTTCGGTCATTTTTATTTTCTTCATTTTTTGAAGAGTCCTCGCTGCTGCGGTTGACTTCTTCTTTTTTCTGAGTGGCCGCGGGAGTTTTTTTGTTCGATTTATCGTTTGAAGATTCTGTCTTATTTTCGCTCGTTTCTTCCTTTTTAGTTTTCTCTGATTGGCTGTTGTCTCGAATGTTTAGAGAGCCTGTACGCTTTACAGACTTGTCCTCTTTTTGGCCGTCCGTCACACTTGCCATGTTCTGAGTTTCTTCAATAGATAAGGGGATGGAGTCCATTGTGTTTTCTATTTGTAGTAAATCTTTTTTAATTTGACTGGATTCCATCGTCGGCATCACCGAACGCTCGATACGTGCTTCCTCTTTCATGACGATGTCCCGCACTTCTTTTGTCTTTTGAACTTTGCGCTTTCCGATGATGATTTCTTCCACGACGACAGGTCTTTTCGTTACTTCTATTCGCTCCTCGATGATCGGAATTCGGATCACTTCATTATCGCCTATTGAAACGCCATCATATTGACCGTCTATGACAGACCGTCGTTCTACATACACCTCTTCATGTGTGAGCGGGACTTGAATGGCCTGCTCTGTTTCCATGACTTCTTTCCATACCTGTAATTCTCCGACTTGTACACGCTCTTTGACAACATCAAGTCTTTCTTCGTGGAGACGAAGCGCTTTTTCTTCTTCTGTTCCGTACGGAGCTTCCATGTCATTTAAGCTGTCATACGTAATATCTGTATCAACCAGTACGAGAATCTTTCCTTTGGCTGCTTCGGCCTCGCATCGTTTGGCCGTAAAATCGGGGATTCCTCGTGCCATGAGGCTGGCTGCTAATCCCGCTCTTTTACCGGTCATCATCGTAAAGAAACTGTCCATCATGACACCGGTTAATGTATTCACTTGCGGATCTGCTTCTATCATCACTCCAGCTTGAGCTGCGACCAATGGAATCTCGCTTCGTTTATTTGCTACTACCATGATATCCGTTTCACGATGTCCTTGGCGTTTTAAACTTTCGATTACATCCAGCGTTTCCTTCTCTGAATAATAAGTGCCGACAATTCTTTTACCCATTCTCATTCTCGTATCCCTCCTGAATTTCATGTGAAAGGAAGCTTTTACATGTACTTCCATTGTTTGTCTACCCGGCGTTTTTGATTCTAAAACATAAATATGACACCCATATGTTCTAAACAGGCTGCAAAAATTTTTTCTACATAAAAGGACCTGTCACTGAATCCTTAATTTAACTGGATTCTCATGACAGGTCCTTTCAAGAAGATAACTTTTATTCTATTTATTAGAACTATAAAAACGGTCTCTCACTCGTTTGAGCCTTGCATGATACTTCAAAATATCCAAGCGGGCCGCTTCCGCTTCAGGAGCGATCGGACGCAGTTTCTCCAATTCCCAATACTCAACAATGACGTCTAATACTTGATCAAAATATTCAAGCGGGCCGTAGTTGGCTTCTTTGGCGATGATGGACATGCGGTCTTCAAAGTCCGGCATGACGGTACCCGGCATTTGGAAATTTTTAATGACATGGCCGAGGTAATAGCAATAATTCGGTTCCAATTGCAAATGGAACTTGATTACATCGCGATAGAACGCATAATGAAGAATTTCATCCTTGGCCAGTCTTCGAAGAAGAGTTGCCAAATCTTTATCATGCTCTCCCGCTATTTTTGCAACATTATTATAAAAGACCATCGTTGCCAGCTCTTGCAGCGACGTATATACCATCGTTTCGAATGGTGTGTGGAAATCCGGCTGCCATCCGCCTTCTACCGTTTGCTTATGCAATTGGCGGAGACGTTTCGGATCGACGTTGCGGGTAATCAATAAATAGTTTTCTAACAGGTTGGAGTGCTGGTCTTCTTCTGCCGTCCATGTATGCACAAAATCTTTTATGATCGAAAGAGATCCTCTGAATGTCTGGTCTAAATGGGATGTGAACCATGGCAAATTCACTTCTGTCAAGAGAGCTGTTTCAACTGCTGTGATAATACCGCTTGGCAGAGTTACCTGGCTAGGGTCCCAGGGAACTCTCCGGAAATCTTGGGCTTTATCCCATGGTAGAAAGTCATGATAACCCCAATCTATTTTTTCTGCCCTTATTTTATGTTGTTCATAAAGTTCTTTCATTTTAGGTTCTAGCCTAAAGTCTAAATGGTTTGTAAGCAAAAGTGTTTTCCTCCTCTATTTCTTATAACTCTATTATATTCGAAAAAGAGAATCATTTCTGATAATTTTGAGGATAAGTTGTGAAATTGAATGATATTCTCTCAAAATAAAGCTGCTTTTTCGGCCACTATACACTAAAATCTTCTATACAGATCGATTTGGAAAATTCGACATAACCAATTGTGAATGTTCTTCGATGGAATGAAGCTGTGCCGAGTTATTATGTGAAATGTATATACAAGAGCAAACAACACAATCTTCCCTATAGAAATCCAGAGAATTTTTCAATATATTGTAGTATACCTGAGTTTTAGTGAGGCTAAACATAATGAACCTCCCCCACCTATCGCTTCGCGCTTGAGGTGGGGGTTTCTTGTCGATCCCCTCGGAATCAGAAGCTGGACGATGTCCATAGGTGTACACGACACCCTCGTCTTTCTCGGGGCTTGACGCTCCATTTAGAAGCAGTGGTCTTGACGCAAGGGTCTCCCGACTGCTTGCTGCCACCGTAAGCAACAGGAGGAGAGTCGATTTCGAAGACCTCTCCTCCCGGGGCGGTTCTACCCGTCTACAACACCTGTACAGGACGTAGATAAGTGATGCTGGCCATCATCACTTTTAGGAACTTTCCGTGCAGATACTGGGATAAGATATTCCCCGCACCATGGACATCCCGATGCCGTTCATATGGAGCCCTTCCCCTTAAATCATCTTCTTTAATGATCAGTATGTCCGAATGATTGACATTTCCTTCAATGGTGTGTTTCAAGTAACCAAATCAGCTGTCCATTGCTACCTCTACGCCATCGTCGTCTTCTTCTGCACTTAGTGAAAAAATGATTTGCTCGCCCATGATAGGGGCACCTGCACTCGTTCCGGCCATTACCATTCCGCTTGTCCATTTTTTATATAATGTGGCAGATAACTCTGTTCCACCAATGAAATTAGCTAAACGTTTTTGATTTCCTCCTGTAATAAAAAGGGCAGACAATGTTGAAACCAAATCGTTTATTTCCCGACTTTTCGCTTTTTCTCTGGAATCAACATCAATGATTTCAACTTCTTTCGCTCCCAGCCTTTGAAAGATATCTACATAATTAATCCCGGGCAAGTGCTGATCGTGACAAATCTTGAAAAAACGGACGTCAAAAAAGATACGGTTACGATTACAGGGGCAGCTGATTCAACAAGCATCGAAGTACAAGCCTCAAATGGCCAATACCTCGTGCTTCAGGCATCGGGAAGCGCGGTCAAAGAATTGGGTTATGGAAAAGAAGGAACAAAAGCCGACATAACATATACGAATGATAGCTTCCCTACCCTTGTTTCGTATCAACTATAAATAAAATTTGTGTTTTAAACATCAACTCGGTCGTAATTCCTCTTTAGAATTTTGGGTTTCCGCATTGTGACTAAACACTCAAAAGTTCTTTTATAAGCGGATGGAAAGAATATATCCTTTCCCTTTTATCGTTTCAACGGAAATTCCTTCATGGATTTTTTTTCGTATTCGATAAATTAGGGCATTCAATTCTTCCGGGCTGACATCGGGAATTTGTCCAAGTGAGTATACTCGTTCAGGCCATACATATTTTTTCACTTCTTCTTTCGAAACAAATTGTTGGCGCTTTTCGAAAAGAATTTCCAGACATTTATATTCTTTTTCCGAAAATGTATACGGTTCTCCCTCCACGATTAAGGATTGTTTGAGCGAGTCCAGTTTCCATTCCAAAGAAGGATTAGTCCGTTCTTCCAAAGCAAAAACTGTTAAATCAAGTGTTTCCTCGAGATTGGAAGAAGAAAACGAGAGAACAATGATGTCCTTTGCCAATGAAATTTTGTCTGATTCCTTTAATGGTACCGAATGATTTGGTTCTATAAACTGCTCATTTAAGTATGTACCGTGTTTACTATTCAAATCTTTTATATAATATTGGCCGTTTTCATAATAAATAGAGGCATGCTGTCTTGATACAAATGCATTATTGAACGAAATATTAGGCTCCCATTCTTTCCCCTTTCTCCCTAATGTGATAGGCACACTATATAAAGGAATAACCTCCCCTTTTTCAAAAGGAGTCCCGCGTTCAACAATCAAACAGGAAGATGTATTCATCTTGAAATTCTCTCTCCTCGTAAACTTCTCTTCTATTATCAGAACATTATCATTCAATTATTATGTCATAACCATTGAGAACGAGTAAACCTTTGCGTAAAATAATATTCAACTTTGCAGGTGAAAATCTCATGACTTTTCTTGTCACAAAAGTTGTTTTTCTTAAGTGGGAGGATACTGAATGAATAAATCAAACAAACGACTGAAAACGAAAATAATCATGTTTTTTCTGGCTCTTTTATTATTTATCTACGTCAATAACAGTTCACTTTTTGCAACGCAAAAAGATGGGACACCGTTGTTGCTTGCGCATCGGGGGCTTGCTCAAACGTTCCCTATGGAAGGAATAGAGAATGACACATGCACGGCAGAACGGATTTATGAGCCGGAGCATCCATATCTGGAAAACACGATTCCCTCCATGGAGGCAGCCTTTGAAGCAGGGGCTGATATCGTCGAGTTTGATGTTCATCCGACGAAAGATGGACAATTCGCCGTTTTTCATGACTGGACCCTCGATTGTCGAACGAACGGAAAAGGTGTTACAAGAGATTATACGATGGATGAGTTAAAATCGCTGGATATCGGGTACGGCTACACAGCGGATCATGGAAAAACATACCCTTTCCGCGGCAAAGGTATCGGCCTTATGCCTTCGCTTGAAGAGGTGCTGTCTCATTTCCCGGAACGCTCATTTTTAATCCATATTAAAAGCAATGACCCCGCAGAAGGAAAACAACTTGCCCGTTATCTTTCTGCATTATCCGAAAAACGGTTGAGTCAATTAGCTGTGTATGGAGGCAATGAGCCCGTTGCCTCTTTAAAAGAAGAGATTCCAAACCTTCGGGTGATGTCAAAAGCGACATTGAAAAGTTGTTTGCTTGCTTATATCGCTGCGGGCTGGACAGGATATGTGCCGGCAGCTTGTGAAGATACACAATTACATATTCCTGAAAAAATTGCCCTATGGCTGTGGGGATGGTCCAATGAGTTTTTGAATCGAATGGAAGAAGCCAATACCCGTGTAATAGTGGTCGCGGGCGGCGGCAGATTCTCCGAGGGATTTGATGCAATAGAGGATATAAACCGACTGCCAGCTGACTACAACGGCGTTATATGGACGAATCGGATCGATCGGCTTACTTCTTTATACAAAGAAGAACAGTAACTCGTTAAATCATCCCGCTCCAATGAATAAAGTCATTTTCCTTTCATATAGCTTTTAAGAAGGAATTTTGGACGAGGATGGGGAAAATGCTGAAAAGAATTGCCGTGATCGGCTTTGCAAGTACTCTTATTGGAATTGGCGTTAATGTATTTATACTTCCTTTTCACCTTCTCAATGGAGGAATCACGGGAATTGGTTTATTGTGCAGCTATCTATGGGATGTTAAAGTGGGACTCACAATTATTTGTTTAAATACTCCCATTTATTTAGTGGCCTTCGCCTATAACCGCGCTTATTTTTTCAACGGCGTGTATGGGATGCTTTGTTCTTCGATCATGATTGACTTGCTGCTTCCGTTAAAAGGAATGGTCCATCTCCCTGTCATCATCAGCGCACCGCTGGGCGGACTGTTCATTGGTCTGGGGACCGGCTTCATGCTGAGATATAAGACGAGTCAAGGAGGAATTGACTTATTGGCACTTTTACTCTCAAAATGGTTTTCGCTGAACCCGGGAGTCTTGATTTTTGTCATGGATGCTTTTATTATTATCTCCGGTCTATTGATTCTGATGGATGGAAAATCCATTTATTCTCTTTTGACCGTATTGGTTTCCGGTTTTATCACGAGCCTCATGACCTCTTTTCAATCGGTAAGTTTTTATAATCTAAGGCCGAGAGGTTAGAGCTGAATTTATAACTTTCTTATCTAAATGGAAAAGGGCCTTCTAAAAATGAAGGCCCTTTTCCATTTCATAAAAATGATCAAACTGGAACTCTCTTATATTTTGTTAACACAACATAACAAGCAATGGCAGCCATTTCACAACCTGCAATGACGATTCCCATCGGCAAAGCGGTTTGCCCTCCGCCCAGGCCTACTAATGGAGCCATGAGCGCTCCTAAAACAAAGGGCAGCAATCCAAGCAAAGCCGCTGCACTTCCTGCCGCCCGCTGATGGTTTTGCATGGCTAACGAAAAAGCGGTAGTCGTCACGATCCCGACACTCGATACGACGAGAAACAGAGAAAGGAGAATTCCCGCAAGCCCCGCTCCCGCTAATGTCATCAAAAGCAACAACAAGCCTCCGGCACCCGCTGTACCAATTCCGATGGTAAATAGCTTTTGCTCGCGAATCTTTCCTGCCAGCCGGCCTGTGACTTGGCTTACGATAATGATTCCGATGCCGTTAATGGCAAAAAACAGACTAAAAGTTTGCGGTGAAGCACCAAAAATGTTTTGGACAGTGACGGCAAATACATATCAATCGATAATGGGCCGATTGCTGCTAACGATCCCAGCACAAGCGCCATCCATAAACGCCGTGATTTTGCAGATGAATATAAAGCAGTATCAAGCTCTTTCATGTATAAACACCCTTCCTCTCCTCAGTTTTTACCCTTTACTTATCAAAAGCAGAATAAGCATTACTTACACAGGGTAAACCCTCTATTTGCGGGAGAGTCAACGATTTAATACTGGAACAGTGCCTTATTTACATATCTCTCTAGCCAATGACCGTGAACTCTTTCCACTCGTTCGGAAGCAAGGAATAATATTTGGAAGATAAAAATCGGTCGTCCACCAGCACAATGGTGCCGTGGTCATCTTCCGAACGGATAAGCCTTCCCCCTGCTTGGAGCACTTTGTTCATACCCGGGAAAATATAAGCATAGTCATACCCGTTTTTCCCCTCATCATTGAAATAATCTTTCATGATGTCCCGTTCACGGGAAAGCTGGGGAAGTCCGACACCGACAATGACGACCCCGTTCAGGCGATCGCCTTTTAAATCTACCCCTTCAGAGAAAATGCCTCCCATCACGGCAAAACCAATGAATGTCTCCGCATTCTCCGCTTGAAAAGCAGCTAAAAACTGTTCCCGGTCTTCTTCTCCCATCCCCGTGTCTTGTATAATGGTGCACACTTCAGGATGCCGTTCGGTGAAATGTCCGTACACATCGTTCAAATATTGATAAGAAGGAAAAAACACAAGGTAATTTCCCGGACGGCTTTTGACGAGTGTAGAGAGCATCCCTGTAATTGGCTCCTTCGTTCGTTCTCTGTCACGATATCTTGTCGATAAGGGCTGAATGAACACTTCAAGCTGCTCTTTCGTAAACGGGGAAGGAATTGAAATCGTAAAATCCCCCTCCTGTCCCCCCAACACTTCTTTATAGTAATGAAGCGGCGAAAAAGTCGCTGAAAAATAAATTTTGGAGCGATACCCCTTCCCCATCTGTAGAAGAAGATGAGAAGGATCCAAACAAAACAGTTTGATGGTCACTTCGCTTCGTTCAAGCTGTCCGAACGTCACATAACGTTCATCATATAGATTGGCAATCCGGATAAAACTGTTCGATGAAAAATAGGCATCCAACAGCTTCTCATAAGACTGGCCTTCCTGCTGGCTGGCCAATTCCTTTTCTGCCTGGAGCATAAAGGCTTCAAGAAGGGGCAACAGTTCTTCCAACATGTCTTTCATAACAAAATGTGCCTGCTCACCGTATTGCTTTTTCAGTTCGAGTAGATATTTATTTACAGCATCCGCCGTTTGACGGATCGCCTCATTTCTTCCTTTGAACTCCCGCTTCAACTGCAAAAAATCAGACTTATTGAGTGATGTTGAAAACATCTCCCGCGCCCTGTCCACGAGGTTATGTGCTTCATCCACAAGCAAAACCGTTTGTTTCTTTTGTTCTTCCAAGAAGCGCTTTAATGAGACACGGGGATCGAACACATAATTGTAATCACAGATGATTGCATCCGCAGAATACGCCGCATCCAATGAAAATTCAAATGGACAAACACGATGCTTTCTGGCATATCTTTCAATCACGTCCCGATTCATCATCATTTCATTTGATAAAAGATCGAGAACGGCTTCATTGATACGATCATAATAACCGTCCGCAAATTCACAGTATGTTTTCTGGCAGATCGTTTCCTCTTTAAAGCAGACCTTATCTTTTGCCGTAATCGTCACAACATTCATGCAAAGGCCGTTCGTTCTCATGAGAGAAAAAGCCTCTTCTGCCGTTGTCCTTGTAATTGTTTTAGCAGTTAGATAAAAAATTCGCTGTACAAGACCTTCACCGATTGCTTTAACAGCAGGAAAAATAGTGGAAATGGTCTTTCCGATTCCCGTAGGTGCCATCGCAAACAGGCTTTTTCCGTCCAGCATGGTTTTATAAACGGCACCCGCCAGCTTTCGCTGTCCTTGGCGATAAGCTCCAAATGGGAACCCCATGTTTTGAATGCTTATGTCCCTCGCTTTTTGGTGTTGTTTCTTTAATGAAGCATATGGGGCAAATCGTTTGATTACATCAAGCATAAACGTTTCCAACTCGTGAAACGTGACGGTTTGGCTAAATCGCTTCGTTTCCTCTGTTTCAATATGAGTATAGGTCAGTTGTACATTCATTGAATCCAGTTTATGCTCCTTGGCATACATGTACGCATAGCATTTTGCCTGGGCCCAATGAACCGGATATGTATCTTCTGAAATAAGATGCAAACCTTTGACCGTTGACTTAATTTCATCTACCGTCACTTCATCTCCGGAGAACAAGAGGCCGTCGCATCTGCCGTCAATTAGATACGTCAACCCTTCGTATTGAAACTCAGCTTTCACATACACTTCTCTTTCATCAGATTCCTTGTATGTTTTTTGTATTTTTTGATGGGCTTTTGTCCCTTCAGTCATCGTACTGCTTGTACGGAAACCGGACTCTATGCTTCCGCTTCGGAACACATACTCCACCAATGACCTGACGGAAATTTTGATCTCAGTTGACACATGGCTTCACCTCTTTTTTCGGATTCAACTATCGCATCTATCCATACTGTAACATGAAAAAAGAAGAAAAAAGAGAACCGCTGTAAAAAGCAATTCTCCTTTTTAAAACAAATTATGGTGAAAATCTTACATTTTAAATCTATTGACCGTATCTTGTAAGTCCATTGCCAGCTTGCTTAATTCATGGATGGACTGAGTGATTTGCTCGATAGATTCTAATTGTGTATGAGCAGAAGCAGCGACTTGATTTGTGCTCGCAGCAGCCTCGCTTGCAATGCTTGCCACTTCCTCAACAGATGCCGTAATTTCCTCGGTGCTTGCTGACATTTCTTGAGAAGTTGCGGCAATCTCTTGAATTTCCCCGGATACTTGCTGGATGGATTGAAGAATAGACTGGAATGATTGGCCTGCAGTATCCACAATTCGCAGACCGCTTTCTGCTTTTTCTTCCCCCTGTGCCATCACCGCTACAGCTCTGTCTGTATCCGCTTGAACGGTCCTTATAAGGTCTGCAATTTGATTGGCTGATTGTTTTGATTCCTCGGCTAATTTTCTCACTTCATCGGCCACGACCGCAAATCCCCGTCCATGTTCTCCCGCTCGTGCTGCTTCAATCGCTGCATTTAAGGCCAGCAAATTCGTTTGATCGGAAATTTGCGTAATGACTTCAATAATCCGTCCGATTTGCTGGGAGTGATTTCCGAGAAGTTTAACAAGTGAACCGCCCTCTTGTACAGACTGATTGATGGATCGCATTTGTGCCGTCACTTCTTCCAGCACTGCATTCCCTTCACTGGCATTTTTAGATGCTGTAATAGAAGAATCCGAGACGAGACTTGAGCTCTCCGCGATCCGTTGAACACCGGCTGAAATTTCCTCCATTGCACGTGCTGATTCTTCCGCGCTCGTCATTTGCGTTTCCGCCCCTGCTGCCACTTCCTGAATCGCAATTGTCACTTCTTTCGTCGTTTGGGCCGTTTGCTCCGAACCGGCATTCAGCTGCTGGGTGGAAGAGGCTAAATGTTGAGCTGACTGATTGATCTTTGTCAAAAGCTCTCGAAGCGAATTCAGCATATGGTTGAAGCTCGTTCCCAGTTGTCCAATCTCATCATTAGCGATTACTTCAACTTGTTCCGTTAAGTCTCCTTCACTTACTTTTTTCGTCACAGCTGCCATCTGCCTAATCGGTTTCATAATAGAGCGAATGACAAGAAAGACGAAGAAACCGCCGACGAAGATCATGATGGCAATCACCCATAACATCATATCCAAAATGGGTTTAGCCGTATCTCTGGCCTCAGCTTGATCCATCGTCCCCGCTATTTTCCACCCAGTTGTTGCATTAGTGACGAATATCATTTGTTTGGATATCCCGTCACTCTCATAAGTAAATTTTCCTTCAGCCCCTTGCGACATAGGACCTGATATCTCTGGAGGCAGCTCACTTCCCGGTTCTACTGATGGATGAAAAGCCATTTTCCCATCAGCATCCACCACAAAAGGATAACCTTTTTCGCCTATTTTGGCCTGTGAGATCGTTTTTTGAAGATTGGCCACTTCGACATCAAACCCTACAACCCCGCTTCCATCTTTCAGAACAGAGGCTACAGTAATGACATATTTCCCAGTCGCTGCATCCACGTAAGGGGCCGTGATAACCGACTCGCCTTGATGCTCCATCGCTTCTTTATACCAAGGCCTCTTTCTCGGATCGTAATCTGCTGCCCTTTCAAAAACAGGCTGATCAATCATCTTGCCCTCCGACGTACCGACATATACCATGACTAACCCTTCTGTCGTATTATAAAAATCCTCTAGTTGTGTACGAAGCTCTCCATATGCAGGATCTTGGAATAAATCTTGATTGAATCTGGATGCCAAAAAATCAGCCTGTTCTTTTTTCGACTGTACGGTTGCATCTATTAAACTATTAAGAAGCTGAACGTTTTCATTTGCGCTGGATGTAATCTCTTCCCGCAAATGCGTTTCTGCACTCTCATAAGATGCCAGCCCGATAATGAGGCTGGGGATTAGTAAAACAAGGGTAAAAGACAGAATAAGCTTTCTGCTCAGCGACCCTCCCTTCAACAGTTTGTTTCTCTTTGCTGAGATCTTCCTGGTAGATTTTTCTCTTTGCATGTTGTATGCTGTCCTCCTCGAAGAATTTTCTAAACACACTGGTTTTAATTATAGTAAGTTGGAACTAGAATAACAAGAGAGGAAGACCTTTCCACACAAATTATCTTGAACTTTAGAGAAGAATTCTTATGCCGTAAGCTGACAATGTCAAAAAATACAAAGTAAAGGTTTTGAATAAATAATAGGAAAAATTGGAACGATGTAAACGAGGTGATTGCAGGATGAAAAAAGAGCAAAATAAGGAGCCTTTTAAATTAAGTTACGAGTCGGATGAAACAATGGGCAAGAAGGAAAAAACAAAGGATACTGATGTCGAGGAAGTGGAGTTTTTTAATACGACGCAGTCAAGTGAGTAAAATGTAAAGCTTGGCTTGTTATGAAAAAAGATGACTCAAAGGATGGTCCTTGCGTAAGAAGCCGATGTCCTCAAAAAAAAGGCTGACCCATAAGTTTCTAATAAAACACAAAAACTGATTTTTATTGAAAGGCCCCTTCAACTAATCCCTTGGTTTTACTAGATTTTCATGAAGGGGCCTTTCAGGAGGATGGGTCAAAAGGGTTTCTTTTTCCCCTTTTGACCCATCCTCTCTTATTTCTTTATCCTCTGAAATTCAATTTCCCTTTACCATAATACAGGCTTTGCGACCATCAGCCAGAGCATCACCATTAGAAGGAAAAGATACATCCAAATCGCACGGTGAAGTGTCCGTACCGCAGCCTCCTTCTTCTGGCTGTGTTCCTCAATTTTCCTGATGGTCGGCGAAAAGGCCCGGGCGAGAAAAAACAACGAACTCACTAATATGAAAATCGTCGCTGCAATCCATGACGCTCCCCATGTCCAGGGACCGGCAATGACAAGCAAGATTCCCGAAGCCACCAATACATGTCCCGCATGCTTGGAGAGCCTGACAACAAACCGGAAAGCATCGAGGTAGATTCCTTGTACGGAAGCCTCAGCAGATCGCAACTTCCCAATCATCGGGATAAGGACGACAAACGGCCCGATGGACAGAATAACACTGGAGATATGTATATACAAAAGAAGTTTATACAAGATGCTCATGATTTCGTCAGATTATTTTTCAACGGCGCGAAACTCATGAACCCATACTCTCATCTGCGGAAGCCAAGGCATTCCGGGATGGATGGATAAGATGGATTGCTTGTACTCTTCCACGCTTTCATATCCTTCCTGTCGGGCATGTTCATCCGTCAACTCGCCAAGAGACTGGGAGTATACGCTTTCAACGACAAACTCCTTATCGTTTAAATTCATGATTTCACCAATATCCGCATATCTGCCATTGCGGCGTGTAGCCGTTTTTTGTCCCGCCAATACTTTTTCGACATCTGCCGGAAGAGTAACGAGACGTTCGATTGTACAGGTTTTAGGGGGCAGCGCATTGTTTTCATTTTGAGTTGTCATAAAAATTCCTCCTTATTGTTAGTGAATACCACTTAACATTACCATATTTTTATGGAAGTTTGCATTAAAAGGATAACATCCAGTTTTCGATTGTTTGTATCAAAGCATCTTCCCTTTCCTTTTTTGCTTTATGACCCTTGTAGTTTAGATAGTTCGTCTTTTTTCATTCTTACCGTCACATATTCGTCTATAGGACCAGTTCCTGCCGTTCCCCGATTTTCAAATATTTGCATGTTTTCCTCTACCATCACTTTAGGCTTCAACACAAGGAAGACAAGAAGGGAAATACGAAGAGAAAGCAAAACGATTACAAAAAAATTGCCTCTCTCTCTTTTTTATAGTTGAAAAATGATCATTTTACGAGTATAGTGTAATTGTCAGAGGTCAGACATCATACGATGGAGTGCTGAAAACAAATCTCCTTTATGTTATTAATCTTTAAAAATATTAAATCTGATTCTCTCTCGATTAACGTCAATCTGGCATTAATTGAAACCGCTATCATATCACGCAGATTTTGCAGCGGCGCTTATAGAAAGTTACTATCTTTCATTTAATGGACAGCAAGACGATGCTGATGGCGTTTTAATTTGACGATCAAACATTACTAATACATCTATATGAACGGAGTGAACAAAATGAACATTCAAACACTAATCAACGAAGCGACTGAGGCCCGTAAACAAGCACATGCCCCCTACTCCACTTTCCAGGTTGGCGCAGCGGTCCTGACAAAGAATGATAACATCTACCGCGGTTGCAATATTGAAAATGCATCGTACGGCTTAACGAACTGTGCAGAAAGAACGGCATTGTTTACCGCGGTTGCAAACGGGGAAAAAGCCGTAAAGGCCATTGCGATTGTCGGCGATACGGACGGCCCCATTTCTCCATGCGGAGCATGCCGTCAAGTGATGGCTGAATTTTGCGATGAGCATACGAACATCATTTTAGCTAATTTAAAAGGAGATGTGTATGAAACCACGATCCAAGAATTACTTCCCGGTTTTTTCTCGTCTCAAGACTTAAATAAATAATCATCGGATAAAGAAAACTTTGCGGAGGTTTGACATGCAATATTTAATTTCGATTTTAGGATTGTTCATTGTGCTTGGATTAGCATTTGCAGCCAGCAGCGATCGAAAAAACATTCAATATAAACCGATTATCATCATGGTAATCATTCAATTACTGTTAGCTTATGTCTTGTTGAATACAAAATTCGGCTTGGTACTCATTACAGGAATCGCGAGCGTTTTTGAAAAACTTTTAGCCTACGCGGCTGAAGGAATCAACTTTGTCTTCGGTGGAATCGCCAACGAGGGACAAATGCCTTTCTTCATTAATGTATTGCTCCCTATCGTCTTCATTTCTGTGTTGATTGGTATTTTTCAACACTTCAAAATCCTTCCTTTTGTGATGAAAGGAATCGGATTGCTTTTGAGCAAGATCAATGGAATGGGTAAATTGGAATCGTACAACGCAGTCGCTTCTGCCATGGTTGGACAATCAGAAGTATTTATTACCGTAAAAAAACAGCTCGGCCAATTACCGCCGCATCGTTTATACACATTATGCGCTTCAGCGATGTCAACGGTTTCGATGTCGATTGTCGGTGCTTATATGACGATGATTGAACCCCGATATGTTGTGACAGCGATTGTTATCAATTTGTTTGGCGGATTTATTATCGCTTCTGTCATCAATCCTTATAAAGTAAATGACAGTGAAGATATTTTAGAAGTTCAAGAGGAAGAGAAACAAAGCTTTTTCGAAATGCTGGGAGAATACATTCTTGATGGATTTAAAGTAGCTATTATCGTCGGTGCCATGCTGATCGGTTTCGTTTCATTAATGGCAGCGGTCAATAATGTATTTGATTTAGCATTCGGCATTACTTTCCAGCAAATTTTGGGATATGCGTTCGCTCCTTTCGCCTTCATCATGAGTATACCGCTTGCCGAAGTCGTTCTAGCCGGCGGCATTATGGCGACCAAACTCGTTACAAATGAATTTGTCGCAATGATGGACTTGGCGAAAGTTGCCCCTGAAATGAGCCCGCGTACATTAGGCATCATTTCCGTATTCCTCGTATCATTTGCCAACTTCTCATCGATCGGCATTATTGCCGGTGCGGTAAAAGGCTTGAATGAAAAACAAGGAAACGTTGTGGCCCGTTTTGGATTAAAGTTATTATACGGTGCTACTTTGGTTAGTGTGTTATCAGCAATTATTGTAAGTTTTGTTTTATAATCCCAATAAAAAGCCCGTCATTTCTCAATAAATTGAGAGATGGCAGGCTTTTTGACTATATGAACAATACGTTTCACTTACTAACTCGACACACCCTTATCTCATCAAGAGGCATCCACAATTGATCGTCCAGACAATTTGAATCCGTCCTAAATGTCTAGACAATTTGGTATGACCTTTGAGGGCCATACCGAATGTCTAAATCCATACATTTTGTGTTCATATATTGTGTAATATTTCACGAATTCTCTTGAGTTTTCTATGGAGACAGAGTTATCATAAGAAAGGGGATTCATACATCCTATACATTTAGGAGTAATACTATCGCAGAGGAGAATTAAATATGTCACAAACATTGACTCAAACAAAGCCTGAACAAGAAACAGTTAATTTGTCTATTCGCCAGGAACAACTGGATATCCTTGATCAGCTATTAAAGCCTGAGGTTCAGGAGTCCTTAACGACTCTTGTAGAACAGCTGCCGAAATTGACGGAGCTTGTAACCGTTCTGACTAAGTCTTATGACTTTGCTCAATCAGTCGCTACTGATGAAGTGTTAAAAAATGATACAGTCAGCGCAATCAAAGAAATTGCAGACCCTGTAACAGATACAGTTAAACAAATCGCGGCAACAGCTATCGAAGCGAAAGACCGTGCAGAGGAAAGCAATGAAGTAATTGGCCTTTTCGGTCTTTTAAGAATGTTAAAGGACCCGCAAGCACAGAAACTTTTCCGTTTCGTAAATGCTTACCTTGAAATCAATGCTACTCGCAATAAATAAATAGATTAATAGTTCATTTTACATTCTACTTAGTAAAAGACGGGGGATTAAACTATGTCAAAACATATTGTCATCTTAGGTGCAGGTTATGGCGGACTTTTAACGGCTTTAACCGCTCGTAAATATTTAAATAAAGCAGAAGCAAAGATTACTGTAGTAAACCAATACCCTACACACCAAATCATCACGGAATTACACCGCCTTGCAGGTGGAACAATCGCTGAAGGCGCGGTTTCTTTATCTTTAGAAAAACTTTTCAAAGGGAAAGATATCGATCTTAAAATTGCCAAAGTTGATTCTTTCTCCGTAGACAACAAAGAAGTAAAGCTTGCTGACGGCTCTACTTTATCATACGATGCCCTTGTTGTCGGCTTAGGAAGTACAACAGCTTACTTCGGTATCCCAGGACTTGAAGAGCACAGCATGGTGTTAAAATCTGTTGCTGATGCTAACAAGGTTTACAACCATATTGAAGACCGCATCCGTGAATATGCGAAAACGAAAAATGAGGCAGATGCAACAATCCTAATCGGCGGCGGCGGATTAACCGGCGTTGAATTGGTTGGTGAAATTGTTGATAATATGCCGAAAGTGGCTAAACAGTATGGCGTAGATCCGAAAGAATTGAAAATCATGCTTGTTGAAGCTGGTCCAAAAATTCTTCCGGTTTTACCAGATCATTTAATCGAGCGCGCAACAGCAAGCTTAGAAAAACGCGGCGTTCAATTCTTGACAGGCCTTCCTGTAACAAATGTTAGCGGAAATGAAATTTCTTTAAAAGACGGCCAAAAAATCGTTGCCAACACGTTCGTTTGGACAGGCGGAGTTCAAGGCAACCCGCTGGTTGGTCAATCAGGACTTGCGGTAGATCGCGGCCGTGCAACGGTTAATGAATACCTTCAATCGACTTCCCACAATGACGTATTTGTCGTTGGTGACAGCGCTGTTGCTTTCCCTGAAGAAGGCGGCCGTCCATACGCACCGACAGCACAAAACGCATGGCAAATGGGTGAGCTTGTTGGATACAACCTATTCGCATACTTACAAGATAAAACATTTGAAAAGTTTGCTCCAGTAAACTCTGGTACACTTGCAAGCTTAGGTCGTAAAGATGCGGTTGCGACAATCGGAGCAAATGAAACTCCGCTTAAAGGCTTACCGGCTACTTTAATGAAAGAAGCAAGTAACGTTCGTTATTTGTCACATATTAAAGGATTATTCAGCTTAGTGGCTCATTAAAAATAAAAAAGAGGATGACTGAAAGGGCAAAACACAGCCTTGTCGGTCATCCTCCTGAAAGGCCCCGCCATGAAAACCCTGTAAAATCAAGGGATTGTGTGGCGGGGCCTTTCAGTAAAAATCAGTTTTTGTGATTGATTAGAGCCTTATGGTGAACAGCTTTTTGTATTACCCTTTCATTTTTTGCAATTAAGATCGATTACAAATCTTTTCGCAAACGGGTATCGAGCACGAAAGTGCCAAACGGCAGCAATGATGCGATAAAGGCCCCAACAACACGAATAAAAGGCCAACGATGCTTAAACCATACAACAACCAGCATCAGGACGAAAAGAACAAACAATACACCGTGTGCCATTCCGAAGATTTGAACAAAAATAGGAAAGTCAGCAAAATACTTAAGCGGCATAGCGATAAAAAGTAGAATCAAATAAGAAATTCCTTCAATAATACCAATTCTGCGCAACAGGCCAATAGTCGATTTCCCCATATGGCCGTCCCCCCTTTATGAAAAAATGATCTCCTATAACATTCTATATGTAGATACGTTCAAAAACTAGTCTAGTTTCAAACTCTTATATATATTTCACTTAATAACTAGACACATCTTCATTCAGTTGAAAGACATCACAACCGGCAATCCAGACAGCTTGAATCCATCTTCAAGGGTTCACCTAAGCGGATGGCGCCAACCCCGCAAGGGGGGTGTCAGCCGCTTAGGTCTAGAAAATTTGGCATGGCCGTTCTTTGGTCATGTCGAATTTTCTAAATCGATCTATATAGCTTTGAGGTGGGAGTCTTCTGTCGGTAAATGATTAAAGCGGCATAAACAGACAATGAACCCCACCTATCGCTTCGTGCCGCAGGTGGGGTTTCTTGTCACTCCTCTCTCAACGGATAAAGCGATGGCGGGCCTTCAACCTTTATGGTATTGTGCTTTAATCGATTTTTTTCGCATCGCATAAACGAGCAGTAATAAGAGCGGTAAAAACAGGCCAATCGATAAAGCATATGGAATCCACGTTTCGTTAACCCATGTTTGCATATAATTCACATTCGGGGAAACGATGAGCGATAGCACAATTAAAATCATTCCGAGCGGGAGAGCCAGGGTCCGAACATCGTTTAAATGGAAGATTTGTCCGATTCCAAGCGTAACGACGTACATATAGATAGTGACCCTAAAATAAAGCGAAATGAACCAAACAATGGCGATGAGTGCTTCCATACGCTGCAAAAAGTTCCCGATGTTGATTTTTTTGGCAAGCACATATGTCGGATATAAATTTCTTGCTGTCAAATCCGCACCAAGGACTAACACACTGAGCGCGATGGTCATGAACAACATCATACCGCCCATAATGGCCCCGGCAAGCAGACTTTTTCGTGCATTGTTTGCGTTTTGAATATATACAGGGGCGAACATTAGCAATACGATGTCCGGCAAAAAAGCAACGCTAAGGAACGTCAACACACCTGTCCAAATCGGCATTAACCCTCCAGCGAATACAGGCTGAACATTTTTAAGTTCGATATTTGGAAAACTTAAACAAATCAGCACGACAAAAAAGAAGATAAACCATGGGAATAGAAGTTCTGCGGTCCGGGCAATTGTCTCCAACCCGAGCCGCATTCCCATGATGACTATCGCGCCAAAAAGAATGTGAATCGCTTCGACCGGTGTTTCATTTAAAATTTGCGTTCTCATGAAGTTTCCTAAATAATATAAAACCCCCACTGGTCCTCCTAAAAATAACGTGACAATAAGGAAAAATGCGACCGTTTTCCCTAGCCATTTCCCTAAAATCGCTTCCATCATTTCAATTAGATTCATGTTAGGCAAAAGGTTACCGATTGTTGTATATAAAAAGATCAGCAATAAACCAATAGCATTTCCAATGGCTGCTGCAATCCAAGCATCTTGCTTTGCTTGTTGGGCTAGGCCGGATGTAATGATTAGCACGGCGGTCCCTACTGTAAACAGCGCCGTTAAAACCATTAATTGGCTTGCCGAAATTTTTCCGCCCTCCATCTTGTTTTCCATCTCTTCATCGTTTCCTTTCTAGCTCAATAAACTTAACAGCAATTTGCTAAATGGCTTGTATATGGCGGCAATCGCATCTAAAGGATTGGGTATCGGGAAATGGAGAGCCTTTGCCATGCTGAGCGCTGTTCCAATGAAAAAAAGTACGAAAAAGGCAGCAAGCTCTTTTTTTTGTTTTCTTTTTAAAAATCCCGGCACTTCGATTATAAGAATGAATATTGCAGCTCCCATTACAAAAATAACCGCCATATGTTTTTACTCCTTCATCTCTCTCAAAACGGAATTTCCTACCGTCCCGATGCCTTCAATTTTCACCTTTATGTTCACCTCTGCCGGGATGTCGACAAACACTTCATTCCAGTTCTTTTTCACCTTTTTCCAATACGCTGGATCCTCGCGGTAAATGGCCTGTCCGAACCCAAAAATGTCTGTCTCCAGCTCTTTTGCTTTTTTGATCGCAGCTTCACTATGTTCTTTCATCACCTTTTCCGTCTTTTTTTCCAGCTGCTTCAGTGTGTTTGATTTCATTAAATCAAGACTTTTGCATTCAACATCTCCTACACTCCCTATCGCTTCAATGTTCACTTCAACTTTTGCTTCACCGTTCTTCACCCTTCCTTTTATCTTCGATGTTGCCCTCATAATTTCAATTCCGACTTTTCCGCCTTCGGAGCAAGGCACTTGGATAACTGTACTATCAAGCTTATCCACAATGTTTGTATAGCCTTTGCTTTCATCTTCATTTAACCAGCCGACGAGCTGATCTTTTTTAAATACGGCAATATCTTCATATTGCAGCTGTGCCTCAGGATCAATTTCCTGCATATTCGTCCTTTTTTCGCCTGCCTCTTGGCTGCCGATCACCTTTACTCCTGTTAAAGCAGGGTTAATCCCTTCCCCAATGAGATTGGCAATGAATTCATCCAATGTAACGGATACTGTTGGGGCCCATACCTTTTCGGAGACTTCAAGTGCGGTAAACAGTTTATTAGAGGGGATTTTTTCGAGTGGAAGCAATATTTTCAACACATTTTCTGCTTTTGTATCAGAAGCGACCGCTAAATAAAAATCAGTCCGCAATTCGTGATCTCTTGATAAAAAATCCAGTATCTCCCCGATTCCTTCTTTCGCTGCTTCTTCACCGATGACAACCATTCGAAGGTGGGCAACGTAAATCTTTCGGGGGGAAATCGTCGTCACTTTTCGAAGAGCCTCGAATATCGTATCGCCCTTTTCTTTAAACATGACCGCCGTTGCCCCCTCTCCTCCCCCCGCCTTTGAGGCTACTTCTCCAGGATTGACGACTTGGAACGAAACGACATACTGTCCATCGACTTTATCAATGCCCATTCCAACCGCGATGGCAAGGGTGTTTAATTCTCGGCGGTTCCAACAGCCGGTCAAAAAAACTAATAAAACGACTAGGACGATGATTATTTTTCGCTTCATCCGTTCACCTCCGCTTTTCGTCATCTAGTTTGAATTTCTTGTTTTCGGCTTTGAAGGAGGGGGCGTATTGGCTTTCACGGAATTTCCCTTCGTAATATAGCGGGGACGAGACGACCACTTCCAAATCGGGGCCCGGAAAATCCCGTCTTTTTGTTCGGACAAAATAAACGGGGCAAAAGGACTCATATACGGAACACCGAATGACCGCAAGCTGGATAGATGAAGAAGCATGGCAACTAAACCGACGAGAATGCCGAATAAGCCAAAAGCGGCGGCAAGTCCCATTAAAATAAAGCGTAACATCCTGACTGCAATCGCAATATTGAACGATGGCAGCACAAAGTTCGCAATCGCTGTAATCGAGACAACAATGACCATGGCGGCCGAGACGATTCCCGCTTCCACCGCAGCCTGGCCGATGACAAGTGCACCGACAATCGAAATCGCCTGCCCTACCGCCCTTGGCATTCGGACACCGGCCTCCCTTAAAATTTCAAACGCCACTTCCATCATTAGCGCTTCAATAAAGGCCGGAAACGGGACTCCTTCCCGCTGTGCGGCCAAACTAATGAGCAACGGCGTCGGCAGCATTTCTTGATGATATGTCGTAATGGCAATATATAAAGAAGGCGCCATTAAAGCGATGAAAAAGCAAAGATAGCGCAGCATGCGAATAAGACCAAAATCGGAACGGTGATAATAATCCTCCGCCGCTTGGAAGTATTGGATAAATAGAGCGGGAACTAACAAAACAAATGGTGTTCCATCGACTAAAATGGCAATGCGCCCTTCAAGCAAGCTTGCTGCCACAACATCAGGCCGCTCTGTATTGTAGACGGTCGGCCACGGGGAGTATACTTCATCTTCAATCAATTCCTCAATATTGCCGCTTTCTAAAATGCCGTCAATATCAATTCGATCAAGGCGGGCATGCACTTCTTGGACGATTTTATCGTTGGCGACTCCTTTTATGTACATGATGGAAACGTTCGTTTTTGTCCGCCTTCCTATTTTTTTGTTTTCAAGCCAAAGATGCTGGTCTTTAATCTTTCGGCGAATCAGCGCCGTATTTGTCCGTAATGTTTCGGAAAACCCTTCCCTCGGGCCGCGAATGACCGTTTGAGCGGACGGTTCTGTTACACCGCGGTCTTCCCATGCTGTCAGCCCGATGGAAAATCCCTTTGAACAGCCTTCGAGCAAAAAAATAGTATTTCCTGATAACAAGGCCGTAAACAACTCGTCATAATCCGTGATGGGCTGAATGTCTCCTACAGAAAGGATAAATTCCTGCAGCAGCTCATATGAATTGTGTCCAGCGGCAATTTTTCGTTCCCACTCTGTTCCCCGTATATTAAGCATGAGCGGCTCGATAATAAACTCTTGAACAGATTGTGTATCGGAAAGCCCATCCGTATAAAAAAGAGCGATGTTGATTGTCTGCTCGCTTCCAAGTTTCATTTCCCTTACAATAATATCTTCACTATGCCCTAAAGTCGTTTTAATTTTATTTATATTTTCTTGAAGATTTTCTTTTAAAGGTTCCGTTTGAATCATGTTCTCTTTTCCTTCACCTTGTACAGGCGCGGGCGGTTTCCATTTCATCGCTTTTTTTATAAATTTCATGCGAACTAAGACCTCTCGATTTAAATTCCCTAGTGTGTTCTATCTCATTATCGACGAAACAGGTCTGTTTCAAACTCGAACTTTATCGATTTCATACATAATGGGCACTCTATTTTATTCGTGCCCTCTTTGTCCTTCATCCATCTATCTAAAAAAACACAAAAAAGTCGATGATTCACAACATTAAGTTGTGAATCATCGACAATATTGGGTAGAAAACTATATTCATTCGCAAATGCTTACGGGTGTTTAACTTTATTGCACTTGCGAATTAAATGTCATGATCCACATCGAACCGGCGACGATGGTAATGACGAAGACGATTCCGAGAATTAATGCCATGACATTATAGCGCGGTTTTTCACCATCTTTAATGTGCATGAAGAAAAACAGCTGTACGAGAAACTGCAGAACGGCCATTCCCATGATAATGACAGAAAGCGGTCCCCTGCTTAGCCAATGGTTCAATACCATGACAAGCGGAATGATCGTCAATACAATCGAAAAGATAAACCCAATCGTGTATGCTTTTAATGACCCATGATGTTCCTGATGTTGTGACATCTGTAATGCCCCGGCGTTTCAATTGAAAAATGATGGCTGCCATCCATACTAATCCAATCGATACGTGGATACCATGTGTGCTGACGAGCGTATAAAAAGCCGTTAAAAATGCACTTGTTGAAATGGTTGCACCTTCGTGCACCATGACGCGAAATTCATTGATTTCCAAACCGATGAACGCTAAACTTAATAGTGCCGTTACAATCAACCAGCCTATTAAACTTTTAACCTTCCCTTTTTGCATGGCGAGCACAGCCAAGCCGCTCGTGAAACTGCTTGTCAATAGAATGAACGTTTCAGCGACAAACCCCGGAACTTCAAATAGTTCTTTCCCGGTAGGGCCTCCGGCTGTGTGGTCCCAAAGGACGGCATATGTTGCGAACAACGCCCCGAATAAAATACAGTCTGTTACAAGAAACAGCCAAAACCCAAGTACTTTGATCGATTCATGCTCTTCATGGTGATGCTCATCATGATATACTACAGCATGTGCCATTATTATACCACCCTCCCTATTGAGGCCTCGGTGCTTTTAATCTCGTCAACCGGAATATAGTAATCAGAATTATATTGGAACGAGCTCGCAAGCATGCATCCCGCTACTCCAACCAATCTGAAAATCGCCATCCACGCCATAACCATTTCCACTTTTTAAAATAAGTTAGCACAAAAACAATTCCAATCATCGTTAAAACGATCGCGACATCCGCACCATAAATGAGCGGTTCACCTGTTACAAAAAATTCCGATGCGAAATCCTTCAACTTATCGAACAAAGTGGGTTCCTCCTTTCCTTTATTTCAAATTATTTACTTTCAAAGTTCGGTCCGTACCGCAGACCGCAAAGCGCTTCAAGAGAGGTTTTAGCATTGTGTTCCATATATTCTCCGCCGTTTTTCATCACCGTGTCATAGAACAAAAGCGGAGGGATAGATGAGAATGACATTTTTTCTGCCACACCCGGCATTGTATATACTTGGCCGCCAAGCTGCGGCACCCAGAAAGAATTCATCGGAGCGTCTGATGTAAGAACAAATTGAACCGGCTTGTCTTCTGGAATTTCCACATAGTTGACAGTCGCAATGTCTTCTTCTGGATATTGGAACAACTATTTCCAATCAAGCGATGTAACTTGAATCGTAATTGGTTTTACATTCGGATCAGGCGGCTCAACCAACTTATATGTCGCCTTCGCGGTGAAGAAGCCAAGAATACCTGACGATCGGAATCCCCCACCAAATGATTTCAAGTGTTTTACTATCATCCCACTCCGGTGTATATGGAGCGTTGTTTCCCGGTTTATCACGGTAACGGAACACGATATACACAAGAAGGCCTGTAACGGGGATGACGACAATTGCACATAAAATAATGGAAAAAATAATGAGATCCTACTCTTTTTGCGCAACCGGCCCTTGCGGATTCAATACAAAGTAACGGTTATCGCATCCTGCCAGCAAGACCATCGCCATTGCTGCCATCATCCATAGCTTGCTTTTTTTCAGCCACTTCTGCCTGTTCATCCGGGATAAAAATGGACATGCTCCGGAACACTATGACCAAAAGGCAGTGAGAAAAGGAGGAATAACATGAGAATATTTGTGATGTTGGTTTTGATGCCTCTCATGCTCGTCTTCAGTTTTCCTTTGCAAGGGGCAGCACAGCAGCGAATTCCGATTTTAATCTATCACTCGATTGATGAATTTAAAGGGAGCGGTTCCAAAGAATTATACGTAACACCTGAAAATTTCGAAAAACAAATGAAGTATTTAAAAGATAACGGCTATACATTGTTAACGTTTGAACGCTGGAAAGAGATTGACAAGGTCAATAAACCCATTTTTATTACACTCGATGACGGTTATAAAAATAACTTGAATGTATTAAAAGTATTTCAAAAACTTCAAGACAGAACCTTCCAGCCTGCCGCAACGCTGTTTATTATTTCTGATTTTGTCGGCCGTTCCACTCGTCTATCAAAAATAGAATTAAAAAACCTGGCCGAATCGGGCTTTTTCTCGATTCAGTCCCATACGGCCACACATCCTGATTTGACGAAAATAACAAATTATGAATATGAATTAAAACAATCCAAAGAAAAAATTGAGAAAATGATAGGCAAACCGGTTATTGCCCTCGCATACCCTTATGGCAATTTCAATGACCAGGTAGTAGCTGAAACGAAAAAATACTACCAATTCGGCCTGACGACAACACCGGGTCCTTATGAAAAACAAGGAGCGAAAAACGAGCGTTACCTCCTCCCCCGGATTTACGTGAAATATTCAACAACGATGAAAGAATTTAAGGAATCCGTCCAATCAAACGAAAGGAACCGCTAACAGATACGAGAGCTTTTAAACTGATCACAAAATGCTTATTACTGAAAGGGCACGACACTAAATTCCTAATTTTACTGGATTTTTGGCTGGGTTTTTTAGAAAAAATGACTTAAAAGGATATGTTTATCCTTTTAAGTCATTTTTTTGTTCAAAGTTTCACAATTTGTTCAAAAAAGATGTAAACGCTTTCTTCGTTTTGTTGTATAATAGATTTATCGTAGCAATAGCAGTTTCTTTTATCCTCCAATAACACTAGACAATCCGTCCGACAGATTGTTTCATACACATTACTACTGCTTAGAAAGGAGATATGGAGATGATTTTGAAAGCATTGCGAACAAAGCTTCCTATTACCATCAACTATTATCAGAACGGTTCATTGAAAACGTTGACAGGCCGTGTGTGCAACCTGAATTTGAATGACCAAACTCTTTCATTAAAAGACGACAAAGAAAAAGTTTTTTCTATCCGTTTAGCCGGCATTAAGGAAATTTATTAAAGAGGATGACAAAAAAGGGTTAATTTTTAACCCTTTTTTGTCATCCTCCTGAAAGGGCCCTTCATGAGAATCCAGTAAAATAAAGGATTTAGTGACGGGCCCTTTCAGTAAAAATCTTTTTTGTGGTCTTTTTAAAAATTTATAATACAACCATTTTTCAATAAAAATCAGTTTTTATGATTAATTACAGATTTATTATCCGCAGGGAGATAAGCGCGCTTATATTTCGCAAGGGTGAGGAGCGCCCAGGCGTTGTTTAAGCTGTGATAATAGAAATAGGCAGTGCCGGGAAGGCCCCCTCCTGTCGGGTATGTGCTTTTCCAGTCTTTCTTATCTAACGATCGGATTAAGAATTCCATTCCGCGGTTGATTTCGGCCGTCGGCTTTTCATGTACTTCAATCAATAGTTCAAGCGCCCAAGCCGTCTGGGAAGGTGTACTTGACCCAAGCGGGACATATTCTTTCACAACATCACTCTTCGCCGACTCTCCCCATCCCCCGTCTTCGTTTTGAATGCTAAGTAACCAGTTGGAGGCCCGTAGAATAGCAGGATCTCGTTTCGACATCCCTGCTGAAACAAGCCCGAGAGCAGCCGCACTTGTTCCATGAATGAAAGAAATCCCCCATCGTCCAAACCAAGAGCCATTGGATTTTTGCTGTTTTCTTAACCACTTGACCGCTTTTTTCACTTGAGGATGGTCTTTTTTCAGGTCAGTATCTTGACCGAGAAATTGAAGAACCCTTCCTGTTAAATCAGGTGTAGGAGAGTCCGCAACAAACTCTGCTGACCCTTCAAATGGAATCAATTTTACCATCTTCTTATCTGTATTTTTTTCGAAAGCAGGCCATCCCCCCTCCTCATTTTGCATGGACAAAAGCCAATTTAACCCGCGCTTCCATGCTTCCTGATATGATGCTTCCCCTTTCATGGCACGCAATGCCATTGCCGTACAATCCAAATCCGGGTATTTTGTGTTAACATCCGAAAACCCCCATCCCCCTGGTTCGGCTTTTGGATTATGGATGCTCCAATCCGTCTTTTGACTTTGCTGCCGCGAAAGCAAATACTTCCCTGCTTTTTGGATGGTTGGATCCATGACTGGAACGCCGGCTTCTTGTATCGCCTGACTGACTAATGCGGTATCCCATACTGTTGAAGTGGCCACTTGTAAATGAGACCGTTCCTCTGTTTTGCAAACTAATGTTTTTAATCCTTGAACGGCGTTGCTTATAGCCTTTGAATCGCTTGAATAGCCAATGGACAGCAGGGAAAAGATCATTAATATTGTTGATGTGGAGTAAGTGAGAAGCGTTCCATCAGGCTCGATACGTTTGAGCATAAATATTTCAGCCTGCCTTAACGCTTTTTTATGGATGCGGTCGGAGATAAGTGGAAGTGATTTGGCTGCCAACTTCAAGGTTTGAAACAAAAGAGTGATGGAGGAGTACTGTTTTTTGGATTTTTCGCCTTGTACGTAAAGATCACTCACATCTGGAGTATACCGGCTTTTCATGGAATAATTGCGGTCTGCTGCAATCATGATCGGTACAAGATGAACTCGGCTATGGCCGGACAAGTCAAAGATATTCAGCGGAAACCATTTGGGAAACAGAATGAATTCGACTGGAATGCTTATACCCTTTGGCCATTGGATTTGACCGGTCAATGCAAGAAGTACTTCTGTCAGCAAGCTTTTGACATTTAACAACCCTCCGTTAGCTGTGATAAATTGTTTTGCTTTTTGCATCATCGGATCATCTTTTTGTACATAACGTGAATAAAGCAAGGCGTAATAAGCCTCGACTGTGGCGTCCAGATTTCCCCCGTCATCATGGAACAGCTTCCATGCTCCGTTTTTGGCTTGCTTGCCGAGAAGCCGCTTAGCAAGCATGCGAATAAGCTCCTCCTCTTCGATTTCCAGCGTTCGTAAAAGAATGATTAAATAGGCGTCTGTAACAGGACCGGTCTCTAAGCAATATCGCCATGCGCCATCCGTACTTTGATATTGGTGAAAAGACTGAACAAGGCCGGCAATTGTTGATTCAACGTTCTTTCGTAAAGTCAATTTACCCCTCTCCCCTTATCGGCATTCTCTTATATCATGAAAAACTGGTAAACAGAACCCGCCGCTGTCTTTGTAACAAAATATGTGAGGGCCGGAGAAAATGTTCAAAAGAAGTAAGCGTGCAGCCAATACGAATGAGATCCCTTAAGATGTCATTCGTAAGCCTATGACACCAGCCAAGACGAAACAGAGTGATAGATACTGAAACAAGCTGAAGCGTTCTTTGAACCAGAGCACACCAACTGCCGTGATTCCGATCGTTCCAACTCCCGTCCAAACCGCATAAGCAACACCCGCAGGAAGGACGACCATAGCTTTTGACAGACAGTAAAAGGAAAACATAAACCCAATGACCATCACAAAAAGCGGCCATTTTTTTCTTGTACCATCCATATATTTCATCGCAACCGTTGCAATAATTTCCTCAATTCCCGCTAATATTAAATAGCCCCAAATCATTCTTGTTCACCTTCCATTTTTTTATCGTTTTTCTGGGTGAATATCTTCATCCCAACAACCCCGGCTAATAAGATAAGCACAAAAAATAGTTGTTTCATAGAGTAAGGCTCACCTAACAAAATTCCGACTGCATAAGTTCCAACCGTTCCAATCCCTACAAATACGGTGTACGCTGCCGCAATTGGAATCGTTCGATACGAGCGGATAAGCAGCATGAAACTCACGACAATTAAAGCTGTCGTTATGGCCCAATCACCGAATGAATCGGCATGCTTAAGTCCTGAGGCCCATGCCACTTCCATCACTCCTGCAATGAACACAAGTAGCCAATTCAATTTTAAAACCTCCATTATGAATGAATATCAGTCATTTTATCATAAACTACTCATACATTACCAGTTTAATAAAATTATTTTTCTATCATTAGTTACTACACCATACTCATTTTGTTTTTCTGAATAACATATATACAATACTAAATTAAGAGTGAAAAAATGTCAGAGCTTTTTTTACCCGTTTAAAAGGGAGAAACGAAGTGCCTCCGGTAGACTCTGACGCTTTTGGCTTCTTGAATAGGAACTAAAAGATCTTTGAATAAGCAGCTGGGAAGAACCCGTAAGGGAGCTTCCCAGCTGCTTATTCCTAAATAAATGAACATGGGTGCTTTTTGCCCATGTTCATTTATTTAGGTGGATTACATTACACCCACCACATTTGCGATGGCGTTTCTTCAATCAATACAGATTTCAAGTTGGTCACCGCACGCTTGAATCCTTCTTCAATTGACATGATTGGATCTTCATGCTCGATGCTGACAACATAATCATAGCCATATGTACGAAGCGCGCTCATCATGTCAGACCATTCCTGCAGCCCGTGCCCGCAGCCGACCGAACGGAATGTCCACGCTCTCGTTTGAACTTCGCCGTATGGCTGCATGTCCGTCAAACCGTACATGTTCACGTTTTCCTGATCGATGTATGTGTCTTTTGCATGGAAATGATGGATCGCATTTTCTTTCGCTAAAATTTTGATCGCCGCAACCGGGTCGATTCCTTGCCACCATAAATGGCTAGGGTCTAAGTTGGCACCGATTGCGTCACATGTTTCTTCACGCAATTTTAACAGTGTATATGGTGTATGCACTAAAAAGCCGCCGTGAAGTTCAAGACCGATTTTCACGTTATGGTCTTTTGCATATTGCCCGACTTTTTTCCAATAAGGGATTAATTTTTGTTCCCACTGCCATTTCAACACGTCACCGTATTCGTTCGGCCATGGCGTGACAGGCCAGTTCGGATACTTTGCGCCTTCATGGTCGCCTGCTGTTCCTGAGAAACAGTTGACAACCGGCACGTTCATCAATGAAGCCAGTTTAATCGTCTTCATCAATGTCTCATGAGACTCCTTCGCAAACCCCGCTTCCGGTGAAATCGGGTTTCCGTGGCAGCTGAATGCGCTGATGATCAGATCATGGTTCTCCAGCTTTTGAAGATACTCTTTGCGTAAGCCTTCATCTTCCAATAACGCATCCAGGTCACAATGATTATTTCCCGGATAGCACCCCGTTCCGATTTCAACGGCATGAAGTCCTGCCGCTTTCACGGTGTCGAGCATATCCTCGAACGATTTATCCGCGAATAATACTGTAAATACGCCTAATTTCATGTTAACTCTCCCTTTCTTTGTTGGTTACTAGCTGCTGGCTATTAGTTATTAGTTGCTAACAGCTAAAAACTAATAGCTGTTAGCCCAGTTATTTTGCTGCGCTTGCATAAATTTCATCAATGATTTGCGATACTTGTAAGGCTTCTTCCGGTTTGACGACAAGTTCAGCTGTTCCAAGGCATGCATCAATAAAGTTTTTCGCCTGCGGAAGGCCTGGATTGTCTTCACCTTGTATCCATCCGGCTTCACTGTTCAGGAGCATCCCGTTTTTTGTCGTATACAATTCAAATGGGAAAACACTGATTCCGCCTTCGGTACCGGAAATGCTTACATGTTCCTCGTCATCCTTAATGTTCGCCGCCCATGATGTTTCAAGCAGCAAGGATGCCCCGTTTTCAAACTTAATATAAGCCGTTACATGGTCGTCTACATTAAATGTTTCATGATTGAAAGAGCCCCATTGATTCACTTGATTCGGCATTTTACTTAATGTATTGTATGTACTTCCGCTCACCGATACGTGATTCGGGTTGCCCATTAACCAAAGCGCCGTGTCAAGCAAGTGGCAGCCATAGTCAATCAAGCTCCCGCCGCCCTGCAACTCCTTATTTGTGAACACGCCCCAGCCCGGTACTTTGCGGCGGCGCAGTGCCTTCACTCTCACAACGAGAGACTCGCCGACTTCTGCCATCATGCTTTTCGCAGCCTGAACTTCCTTCATAAAGCGATAGTGATAGGCAATGGCAAGCACTTTATTCGCTTTTTCCGATGCTTCAATCATGGCTTCACATTCTGCCGGAGATAAGGCCATCGGTTTTTCGCATAGAACATGAACGCCCGCTTCCATTGCCGCAATCGTAATTTCAGCATGGAATTTATTTGGTGTGCAAATACAAACCGCATCCACTTCTGCAAACAAGTCGTGATAGTTCTCAAACACATGCGGAATATCATATATTTGGGCCACTTCTTTAGCGCGTTCTGTGTTTACATCACTAACCGCCGTGATGGTACATGTATCCTTCAATTGTTGAAAAGCCGGGATGTGGCGGCCTGTTGCAATGCCGCCTACCCCGATAATGCCTAATCGAAGCTTGCTCATGATGCCACCTCTCTTACACTCGTGTAATTTGTTTTGTGTCGTTTGATTCAAGTGCCGCTAAAATGACATTTAATGATTTCATGCCTTCTTTTCCATTAATAAGAGGCTCTTTATCATTCAGCACGCAATCAATGAATTGTTCCACCACATGAGAATTTTTCTGGCCGCCCTCTTCATTTGACTGAATTTTGCCAAGCTCGTATTTGACCACTTCACCATTTGTGTATTGTACAACCATTGAATAGTTTGGATCATCTTCTAAACGGATAATCGCTTTTTCCCCGTAAATGACCGTAGAATTATCTTCGCCGCCTACATAAGCCCAGCTCGCTGCAAGTGTTCCGATAATGCCGCTTTCCGTTTTCAATACGCATACCGCATTATCATCGACATCGCCGAAATCTTTTGCGCTTGTTTTTACAAATGCGCCGACTTCCACAAATTCTTCCCCAAGAATATAGCGAAGAAGGTCTGTTTTATGAACGCCCAAGTCACCCATCGCTCCGATAAATGCCTGTTCTTTTTTGAAGAACCAGCTTTCTTTGCCGTCTACGCTCCAGCCTTCAGGTCCGCCATGTCCAAATGCCGTACGGAAGCTGTAAATTTTGCCGATTTCCCCGCTTTCAATCAATTGACGGGCTTTTTGGTGTGATTGAACGAAGCGCTGGTTATGGGCGATCATCAATTTTTTGCCGCTCTTTTCAGCCGCTTCGATCATCGCTTCTGCCTCTTCTTTTGATGTCGCCATTGGCTTTTCACACAATACGTGCACACCTGCATTAAGCGCCGCAATGGAAACTGGAGCATGCAAATAGTTTGGTGTACAAACGCTCACTGCATCAACTTCACCGCTTTGCACTAACTCTTCATAGCTCGTAAATGCTTTCACACCGTATTTTCCCGCTACTTCTTTCACGCGTTCTTCATTAATATCGCAAACTGCGACAAGCTCCACATTTTCATTCATGGCATGCTCTGGTAAATGACGGTGCTGAGCAATACTTCCGCATCCGATTACGCCTACTCTTACTTTTTTCATTATGATTTCCCCCTCGTTTTTTCCGTATATTTTAGCTTTATATTACGAATCTAAGTAAATTTCTCACTAGCATTTTTTATACTTTATATGGCTTTTTTGATCATACATATCGAATAGCTAACAAAGGTTATGTGGATTTATTTAGCTGAGATCGTTTCAAGCGGTTTTGCATTGCCGTATACTGGGCGTTTGCGGTCAACCGGTTTTGCCCATTTTACGCTGTTGATGATAACGCGTTGAATCTCTTTATTATGATAAGTCGGATATGTTTCATGGCCCGGTCTGAAGTAGAATACTTTTCCATTGCCGCGTTGATATGTGCAGCCGCTGCGGAACACTTCTCCGCCTTCAAACCAGCTTGTGAAAATAAGCTCGTCCGGTGCCGGGATGTCAAAGTGTTCACCGTACATTTCTTCTTTTTCCAACTCGATGTATTCACCGATCCCTTCTGCGATTGGATGGCTTGGCGATACAACCCAAAGACGTTCTCTATCATCTGCTTCACGCCATTTTAAGTCGCAGCTTGTACCCATCAATGTTTTGAAGATTTTAGAGAAATGACCAGAGTGAAGAACAATCAGCCCCATGCCGTCAAGAACACGCTGCTGCACTTTTTGGACGATTTCATCTTGTACTTCGCCGTGAGCAAGATGTCCCCACCAAATTAATACATCTGTGCTGTTTAATACCTCGTCAGTCAAACCGTGTTCCGGCTCATCGAGTGTAGCTGTTCCGACTTCAAATCCTTCTTCCTTTAAAAACGCTGCGATGGCCCCGTGAATGCCTTCAGGATAAATGTCGCGTACAACCGGATTTTTTTGCTCGTGACGATTTTCATTCCATACTGTTACTTTTAACATGTTCAACACCTGTCCTTTTCTAAATATATAAGTATAAATTCTAGTTATCTATTAAAATTGAACCGGTTAACCTCTTAAAAAAATATGAGTTGAATAGTTAACCGGTTAACTATCGAAATAAAAATACTATCCTCAGTAGGATGAACCAAAAGATATAATTCATACCTTTTGATTCATTTTTTTAGTAGAGCCCCTTACTACTAATTCCACCGGGAGTGTAACCGTTTCAGCCTCTTGAACATGTCCTTCAATGGCATCAATGAGCGTCTGGGCTGCAATAACTCCTTTTTGGAATACATCTTGTCTGATGGTCGTTAAGCTTGGTGAAGAGTACGTACTGATGATTAGATCATCAAAACCGACAACAGAGTAATCATCAGGCACTTCCTTTTGGCATTCTTTCAATGCTTTAATCATGCCCAACGCCAAGATATCCGAACTGACAAACACGCCCGTCATTTTTTCGTTTGACCGAGCCATTTGAAGACCGATTTCATATCCTTTTTCAAAGGAGCTTTCTTTCGCTTCAATTATCTGCTTCTCATCTAAAAAAAGATTTGCTTCCCTCATCGCTCGCTGAAAGCCGCGAAAACGGTTGCTATCTATTGTTCCCCTAAGAACAGGGGCGACAAAACCTAATGAGGTGTGTCCTAACTCAATCAAATGCTTGGCGGCCAAATACCCGCCCTGTTCATCATCAATTCTAATGTTATGATACAACTGAGCGTATTTCTCGTACGTATCAATTAATGCGATAGGGATAGACAACGTTTTCATTTCTTCAAATATTGTTTGAGGAAACGAATTTAAAAAGATGATGCCGTCTAGATTTCGCTTTGTAATCCAATTCTTGCAATCCTCAGGTTTCCCTATACCGGAAATGAGAAAGTCATATCCTCGTTTCCTCGATACGTACTCGATTCCGCTAATCAATTCGCTGTAATAATGATTCCCTTTAAAAACGGGAGCAAGCGAATCATCGACAAGAGGAATCATGATACCCAACATGTTTGATTTTTTCTTTGACAAGCTAATCGCCGTAAAATCGGGATGATAGTTGAGTTCTTTAATCGCCTTCAGCACTCGTTCCTTCGTTTCACCGGACACTTTGTTCACGCCGTTGATCACATAAGAAACAGTAGCAGCTGATACTCCTGCATATTTGGCGACATCGCGTATTGTGACTTTTTGCTTCATGTCCCCTCCAGTTAAACGGTTAACTTGATTTGAATTTAGTATATATGAAAGCGGTTAATCGGTCAATTCATTTTTTTACTGATCCGCCTATTTTTTAGAAAAGTAACTTCCATCAACGAAAAAACCTTTATTCCTAACTGATGGAAGTTCAATGTACACAAGTCTTTCCTATTATTTTCCCGCACATTATGTATTCTTTACTTGAATCCTCCTAATGACGATATACCCAGCAATAATCAACAGTTCTAATAGCAATCCGAGCGAAGCCCACGTATAAAAAGAAAATTCCTGATGTGTCAGATTATCTTCAAACAGCAGAATGGATAATATCCCTAATAAAAGATACACAGGTATCATCGTCATTTTTCCCCTTCTCTTCATGAAAAGGCCTATCGTACAGTTCACCCCGTAAAGACTGAGAGCGAGTTTACAAATAAGTGTCGGTACCCAAATCGATAAAATCGCTAAGTCTAAACGATCTAAAAAATCGGTAATGTTGATTTCTTGAATCAATATATAGTTTGGATATGATGAGTATTCTACAATGTCTGGCCCTAAAACAGCCGTTTCTAATAGCAGTGCAATGCACAAAAAAAACAAACCGACGGCTACTCCCCAGCTTGCCGCTTTTTTTAGATTGGCAGCCGGATTGACGAAGCCGGCAAACAGCAGTAATATGGCAATTTCGCCAACCCATGCTAAAAGAAAGAAAGTTCCCTGTAACAAATCCGGGAATCTCTCCGGCCTCAATACCGGCTGAAAATTAGCCAAGTTTATCTCATTCATGAGCATGAGCGGCAAAGAAAGAGTGACAACCGCGAGTGCGATAAAATGAAGGCCGCTCACCCTCGCGATGACTTCTAACCCTGACCACGTAATATAGCATAACGTTAGAACAGAGAAAATTGTCACGACGGGAATGGGTGTTGTCGGGAGCAAGACGGAACCAACGAAGTTCGATAATGCTCTCAAGTCTCTGATGAACAGAAGAACGAGAAAAATGAGAAAGATGATGGCCCATCCTTTTCTTATGATGGTTCCTTTCCCCTCATCTGAGTACAAATGGCTCCATACCCGTTCCCTTTTGCCTAACCCTATCCATATGACGGCAAGACCAAAAGGAAAAGCGATGACAGGGAGAAGCCAAGAATTTTGCTCGCTCACACTTGTAAGAAGCTGCGGGAGACTAATTATACTTCCACTAAAAATGAAATTGGCAATTAATAAGGCATACTGGAGGGTTGAAATTTGAGGCTTCATAGACGCACCACCATTTTTGTTAAAGTACTGAAAAAATGATTTAACAATTCCATAAATCCCCCTAAACGTATATCGAAAACGAGAGGAAGGGAAAAGATGAGAACGATAAAAGACAATCCTAAAAGAACCTTATCTTCGAAAACAGACTGTCCATGTGCGCGACCATTCATGATTAAAACAGCTACTAAGACAATAACAATTAAAACGATTCCTGTCATAATATTTACTCCTCTAAATTCAATCCTGTATTGGATAACCGCTGAATGTCCACGTTAATCCGAATATCTACTTTCACATCCGGAAGCATTTCTCTCCATCTTCGTTTCCACTCCTCAGCCCATAAACGATTTTCAGTTCGATATAAATACCACCCCAAGCCAAATGGATCGATTCCTTCCGATTTTGCATGGTTCACAATATCCATGATTTGTTTTTGAATGGCCTTTTCCATCTTTCTTTTGACCATTTCATACGTTTTTTTGTCTTCCATAATGAGATTTGGTTCGTTCTCCTCCAGTGTCCCTTTTGCGTCTACATGGATAGTCAATGCCGGAACATTTCCGGTTACTTTATGGGTAAAACGCAGTTTTTCCTCGACAATTCGAACATTTAACTCTTCATCTTTTCGGACGGGAAAGGTAATGGCCTTATTTACCATTTCGTTAAGGAGCCATGTTACTCCGGCCGTTTCACTTTCGTTCGTTATAAAAGCAAGTTTATCATCCTTGAAGATGCCTACCCTTCTTATAGCAAGCTCCTCCTTATCCTCCTTCCCCTTACCCGTCTTTGTTTTCTCGATTTCTACAACGGGAAACAAAGGATCGACCCCTTCCCTTTTTAAATCCATGATTGTCTCCTTTACGGTAATGCCAAGCCCCGCTTTATCCATCTCCCTTATCGCCTCAGCCGGGATTTTTTCCAGATTGGTTTGTGTATTTAAAAGCTTCGCCGCGCTCGTTTTAGAAACCAATATATAAGCAGATAAACGGGACTGGGGCTGAAGGGCGATCACATCCAATGCACGGCGAAACCCTTGCTGTGCGAGATTATCTCCAATGATTAATACTCTTCGATGGGCAAAATACAGGGATCTGGACATTCGTTTTTGCAGTCTATCGTTGCATTCACGAATATTGCGGCCTGTTTCAGAATCAACATAAAAGGATGTATTCCCTCCTGTTCCTCCTCCCCCGCCGCTTGAACCTGCACCGCCCATTCCTCCCGGCAGCGGCACCTGCACACTTACTTGATATTCATTCTCTCCCTTTTTATCGAATCCCGTGGCCGTAACAAAAGCAATATCATTTATTTCTTTTCGGTCCCAACAGCCGGCAAGAAAAATGCAGCAAATAGCTGTGATAATGGAAAATTGAATTTTTGTTTTCATTCTCTTCTCCTTAATCTAAAGAATCGCTTCCCTTTTTTGGAGACGGCATTAAGTTAGAGGATTGTCTTCTTATATTTCCTGTTACGAGTTCATTCGGACGTCTTCTCATCGCCCACCAAGGAGCACGGATAAAAATGTCTTTAAGCTCATTCGCCTTAAGAGGGGTAACAGGAGACAAGTACGGTACCCCGAACGAACGGAGCTTACATAAATGAGTAAGAAGAATCAGTAATCCTAACACGATGCCGAAAGCCCCCAGTACCGCAGCCAATATCATGAAAGGAAATCTTAATAATCGGACTGTAATTGACATATTGAACCTTGGAATCGTAAAAGAGGCGATTCCTGTAACAGACACGATAATAACAATCGGGGCTGACACGATGCCCGCTTCAACGGCAGCCTGCCCAATCACCAGTGCCCCGAGGATACTCACTGCCTGCCCGACGAGTTTTGGCAAGCGTATACCGGCCTCTCTTAACGCTTCAAACGAGATTTCCATGATCATGGCTTCGACGAAGACCGGAAAAGGAATGGCTTCCCTGCTGGCTGCAATACTGAAAAGCAAACTCGTCGGAATCATTTCTTGATGATAGGTAGAGACGGCGATATAAAATGCTGGCAGCAATAATGCAATGAAAATAAAAGCGACTCTCAGCAATCTCAGAAAAACCGCAATGTGAAAGCGGTGGTAGTAATCTTCCGTTGCCTGCATAAACTGCCAGAAGGTAACCGGCATAATGAGACAGAACGGAGTTCCATTGACCATAATAGCTACCCTGCCTTCTAATAAATTCCCAGCAACCGTATCCGGCCTCTCCGTATTTTGAATCTGAGGAAAAACACTCCAGGGGCTATCCTCAATTAACTCCTCTAAATATCCACTCTCGAGCACTCCATCAATTTCGATTCGCTCGATTCTATTTAAAACTTCCTTGACCAATTCCGGCTTTGCGAACCCTTCCATGTATAACACCGCTATACTCGTCTGTGTTTCCTTTCCCACTTCTTTTAATAAAATTTTAAGCCGAGTGGAGCGAATCTTCTGGCGAACCAAGGCTGTATTTACACAGATATTTTCGGTAAACCCTTCCCTTGGCCCGCGGATGGCTGTTTCTGTTTCGGGTTCAGAAACCGCTCTCCTTATTCCTCCCTTAGCATCAAGAATAAGGGTCTTCTCTGCTTGATCAACTAAAAGAGCCGTACTCCCGCTTAATACTTGTTTAATTAATTCATCCATTTTGTCTGTTTCCATTACCCGGCTAACGGCTACAATTTCTTCTTTTAATGTCTCTATTGTTACCTCTTCATTTTTCCATTCGGATAATACTTGATGAATGGCATGTAGTTGAATGCTGCTCGTATCGATGATTCCCTCAATAAAGACCATTAAAGCTTTATGGCCGTTGATCGACAAAGGTCTTAACACCACATCAGAACAATTGGAGAATTGATCTTTAAGTTCACAAAGATTATCTTCTAAGTTGGAATACAATCTTTGAGAGTTCTTGGTCTCTTGTTTTTTTTGTTCCAGATGCAGCTTTTGCTTTAGGGGTTCTTTATTTGCGAGCAGCTTTCTTATTTTCAACTTTCTCATTCCGATTCCCCTTCCAGCTTCTTTTTTTATTCTCTCGTCAACTGTGTCTTTTATCCATTATTTGCTCGTTATTATCCCCATAATGTGGAACTTCAGTCGTCAGGATAAAAGGGATAAAAAGAAAGAGGATGTGTCGAAAGGGTAAAAACAACCCTTTTAACACATCCTCCTAAAAGGCCCTGTCATAAAAATCAAGAATTTCGTAACAGGGTCTTTCAATTGCACATATGAAATAACATACTTACATTCAACATCATGTATTTTAATAGGCAGTGACTGACAATGATAGATGGTTAACCAATTTTTCTATTCTTTATCTGAAGTTTCGGAATCTCAGAGTCAAGTTTGAATTTGTTCCGGTGAATTAATAAAAAGAGTTGGGTAATAACAACCATAAACGGTGATTTTTTATAGGCTAAATACTTCGGTTCCCACACATCCGCAAATTTGCCTTTATACTCATGCAGTCCGCGAAACTTATAAAAGGCGTCACCGTAGCGGAACACGAGCCGAGCCAATTTTTCATGAAAGAACGAGGACGAATAAGTCCCGACATTGGCAAGAGGCGCCATGCCTAAGCTGCAGCGGTCAAATCCGTTTTCCTTTGCCCAAAATAAAATCGAAATGAACAGCATATCCATTGTCCCATGCGGTCTGTCGGCTGTATGCCTCATGAGGTCAATTGTGAGCAGTTGGTCGCCGTTCGTATGGTCGGTCGCCAAAGTGGCAAACGCAATGATTTCTCCCTCAGGATTTTGAAGGATCGACACCGGAAACCGGGATACATATTGTTCAGAGAAAAAGCTGACCGAAAAACATTTCTCTTTTCGGTTGCTTAACCATGAATCCGAAACATGCCGCAGCTCATTCAGAAGCGCCTTTGAATACGGCGGTCTCAGCACATTGAACTGATAACCTTGTTTAATGAACTTGTTTCGTCTCGTTCTTAATCTTGCCCCTTTTTTTCCTTCTAAAGTGAAGTTCGCCAAATTAACAATGGCTTCTTCTCCCAATTTAAAGAACCGGTATCCCACTTCATGATAGTGAGACAAAAGTCCAGCGCTTATTTGATAATAAATCGGAATATGCCCGGATGAAGTACTAAACGTTTCAAACTCCTTTATTGCTTCTGCTAAATCACCCTTTTTTCCAATCGGATCTCCCAGTACAACAAACTTATTCCCTATTTTTTGATAGGAAATGATGACTTGACCATTGGCTGCCATATAAATTTTTTTATCTTTCAAAAAAATCAAATGGGCAGCGTGGTTTCCACCATATTCTTCTAAAATGGGAGCAATCGTTTCCAAATCTGCATCCGAACAAGAAAGCTTTTTATCCACTACCATTGTTTCCCCCCAAAAAAGTTTTCCTGTTCTAAAGGATACCATGGATTGTCATATGACAAAACCCTTAAAAATGAGGTTTTTATTGAAAGGAAAAATAAAGATGATAGAAATCTGGCGCAAAAAAAAGACAGCTGACCAACTGTAGTCCGCTGCCTAAGCTAAAGCATAGAAAGTTTCCATTTCATATTTATCCCATCCCACTACCTATTCTTCATGTTTTCCAATACAGCGCTCACATTCATATAAATAAGATTCGTGCTGCTCTTCAATTCGACTCCCGCACTCACGGCATTCCTTTTCCGGTAAATTACGGTAAAAATCTAAATTTAGCATGTTCACAACCTCCATTTATGTTTTGTTAAATACATTGTATTATAACAGTTAAAAAATTTCAATATCTGTTATATAATTATTTTAGCATTTAAGATAAATTTTATGTGGATTTCTTAAAGAATAGGTCATTAAGACTACCCTTACATACCCCTTGCCCTCTTTTTTAGATGGAGGTGCTTAACATATCCGTTTTTTAAACAAAATACCCTGTTTGTTCCTACCGGAACAAACAGGGTATGATACTGTTCATTAAGATTTATTTCGATTAAAAATCACTAGTTTCATTTCTGTCATTTCTTCAATGGTGTATTGGATTCCTTCACAGCCTGTTCCGCTCTCCTTTCACTCCACCATAAGGCATATGGTCCACACGGAAGGCTGGAATATCATTAATCATAACACCTCCGACATGCAAGTTTTCTGCTGCATCTAACGCTGTATGAACATTTTCTGTATAAATCCTTTAATAAGCAGAGTTGTAAATTTTTTCGATTTCTTGAACAGAGAACACCCTAGGATTATTTTTTAAGAGCCTGTCAATTTTGCTTGCATCTTCAGCCATTAATGGAATCGCTTCTTTCGGGACGTTAAAAGTGCGCATTCCTTTAGGGATATCGACCGCCTCACATAAACGGCGCATAGCCTCAACCGCCCGATCCGCCGCCTCGGAATCTGACAGACCCCAAACGTTTTCCCCTAATGCTTGTGCAATATCACGGAACCGTTCCACACAACTTATTTTGTTCCACTCCATCACATACGGCAGTAAAAGAGCATTGCTTACCCCATGGGCAATATGATATCGCCCCCCTAATGGATAAGCGAGTGCATGAACAGCCCCTACTCCTGCGTTTCCGAAAGCCATTCCAGCCATTAAGCTCGCAGTTGCCATATCCTCACGAGCTTTTAGATGATTCGGATTGGCATAGGCTTTTGGAAGGTTTTTGGCGATTAATTTCATGGCCCCTAAAGCAAGTGCATCTGTTATCGGTGAAGCGTTTACCGAAATGTATGCTTCAATCGCGTGGACAAGTGCATCAATTCCGCTGGCAGCCGTTACGGACTTCGGCATGGTAAGCGTCATTTCCGGAGCGACAATGGCTGTATCCGGAAGAATATGATCACTTGCAATTCCCTTTTTCAGCTGTGCTTCTTTATCTGAAAGAATGGCAATATTGGTCACCTCGGAGCCCGTACCGGCTGTTGTAGGGATGGCAATGATCGGTGCTCCTTTCTCTGGAACTAGATCTGTTCCAAATAACTCGTCAATGCTGCCTTTAAAGTTTGCATAGGCAGAGACGCTCTTAGCAATATCAATGGCGCTTCCGCCGCCTACAGCGATGAGACCATCGTACTTTCCTTCACGAAATATAGATGTACATTCTTCTACAAGTGCAATCTCAGGCTCAGGTTTTACACCTGTATAAACCCCGAATGAAACCCCTTTCATTTTTGATTGTATTTGATCAATGATCCCTACTTTTTGCAGGATCTCGTCGGTAACGATTAAAGGTTTTTTAATATTCAATCGTTTCGTTTCTTGCAGTAATTGTTCTGTTGCTCCTTCACCGGTAATCAATTTGTTTGCGATTTTAAATATTGCGATATTCATATCTTAGCTCCCCTATCATTTTGCGCTTCCAAAATATTGTTCCCTGTAGAGGCAAAAAGTGAAATCGCCTTTTGAACTGTATCGGAAGCTTTTAATATCATTCTATCATTCACCCGCTTTTTCTCTACTTTCTTTTATTTTAATTAGATTTAAAGAAATTGTCCAAACAAGCCAACACTTATTTGGATAGATTCATATTATTACCAAAAAAAAGAAACCGTCATAATCCTTGTGATTAAGATGGTTTCTTTTTGATTTAACTAATTAAACATGCATCATAAGACTATTTTGAACTTTCTTCAAGTGTTTTTAGGTCGATCATGCCCTTAATATCACTGCTTGGGATATATCCCGCTTCTTTGCTGATGTCGGCCATTTCCTGGATGACTTGTTCATTTACATCTGTTGTCACTTCTAAGCGTGATAATGCGGCCGTAACTTCTTCTTTGTTTAATTCTTTTCCAGTCAGTTCCTTCAAATGTTTAATCACTAAATCTTGGCTTTCTTCCGGGTTTTCTTTTATAAAGTCAACGGCTTTCTTATGAGCGTTTAAATACGACGCTGCTAGGCCTTCTCTTTCTAAAAACGGCTTGCTCGCTGCTACTACCGTGTTTGTCGACTCTTTACCCCATGCGAACTCATCCCAGTTAAGCAATAACTTTCCTTTCGCTTGAGTTTCAAGTACATACCCCCACGGTTCCTGAGTCGCTGCGGCATCGACTGATTTTTGAACGAAAAGTGAGGCTGTATCGGCAGGAGCCGCCGCATACAATTCTACGGTACCACCGTTTGTCGTCGGTTTTAAATTCACGTCTTGAAGCGCTTTTCGAAGCATAACATCTTGCGTGCTTCCGATAACAGGAATTGCTACTTTTTTACCGTCTAAATCTTTCAAATCAGTAATATTGCTTGCTTCACTTGCAACAAGAACGGCTCCGCCATTGACCGCTCCGGAAATCAGGTGGTATTCCGGATTTTTTACGTAAAAGTTAAGCAGTGGACCCGGACCAACTGTACCAACATCAATTGCCTTTGTGGACATGGCTTCCATAAATAATCCACCATTCGTAAATGTTTTTGTTTCAAGCTTGACATCCTTGCCAAACGCTTCTTCAAAGTACCCTTTTTCCAAAGCAACAATAGTGGCAATATGAGTTAAGTTTGGAAAGTAACCGATTTTCACGGTTTGTTCTCCGGAATCTTTTCCTTCTTCTCCTCCCGATTGGGCACATCCGCTTAACACTCCGATAAACAATATGGAAATGATAAGCGAAAGTAGTGATTTTTTCAGCATATTTGTCTCTCCTTATAAAATGATCATTCTCTTTAAAAGGTTGCTCAAAAAGTGCGGGAAACATGAACAACAAACGTACTATTACCATATACTCGGTTGCTCAAATGTGCACTTCACGACTTTCCGTCTCTTTTTTGAAGCTGTACTTTAATTAGCGCTGACTGACTCCCCATTTTAATTGAACATTGCGTTCTAAACGGGAAAACACGACATTATCAACGATCGTTCCGATGATAGCGATGATGATCATCACGGAAATAACGAGATCCATTTGTCCGAGTGATCTTCCCATTTCCAACAGTTGACCTAGACCGCCGCCGCCGCCGAGCAATTCACCAGCCATTAATGCACGCCAAGAAAAGGCCCATGCAATTCGCAAACCGGAAATGATTTGGGGAATAGAGGCTGGTAAAATAACGGTGCGTATAAAATGAAAACCGCTTGACCCATATGTTTTGGCGACCCGTTGATACAACTGAGGAACATTTTTAAAACCGCTTGTTGCATTTACAGTCATCGTCCAAGTAGCTCCGATTGTAACAATAAACAGAATGGAAAAATCGTTCAATCCAAACCAAATGATTGCTAATGGAAACCAAACGATACTTGGAATCGATTGAAGGGCGGTGACGATGAACCCGAGCGTATCTTCAACAAGCTTATACCGCCAAATGAAATAACCTAAAATAAGACCGACAATAATGGCTATGGTAAATCCAAGTAAGATACGGCCAAGACTTTTAACAATTGCGCCAGTTATTTGTCCGCTTACCAGCCCGTTAAACAGTGTGTCAAACACTTGTGTCAGGCTGGGAAACATAAATGCCGGCAGACCGGAAAGTCTAGATGTGACTTCCCATATCCCCGCTATCATCGCGATGAATATGATTCGTCTTAAAGCTGTAGTCATTCCCCATTTCCTCCTTCAGTACTTTTTCAATTTCTTCCTGCAAAATGGATAGCACTTTTTGTTCAGTATTGAGAGTCACACTATCTGGCATGACCCCATCTTTCGTGGATGGAACGGAAATGATTTGCTTGATTTTCCCCGGGCGGGTTGCGAAAACGACAATTTGTTCCGAAAGAAGAACGGCTTCCCGAATATTATGCGTGATAAAAAAGATTGTGACTTTCGTTTTGCGCCAAATGTCCAACAACTCTTTATGAAGCACCATTCTTGTTTGTTCATCAAGAGCAGAAAACGGTTCATCCATCAACAAGATGTCTGGTTCCATCACTAAAGCCCTGGCGATGGCCACCCTCTGTTTCATGCCTCCTGAAAGCTGATGAGGATAGGAATCGACATAGCGGCTGAGGTGAACCATTTTTAACACATCCAACGCTTTTGCCTTCGCTTCTTCTTTTGACATTTTCTTTAACAGCAATCCGTACGTCACATTTTCCAGCACAGTTAACCATGGGAACAATCCCGCTTCTTGGAAAACGACAACTCGTTCCGGTCCTGGCTTCGTCACCTTATTTCCGGCTACCCGTATTTCTCCTTTATCTGCTTTATCAAGGCCGGCAATTAAATAAAGCAGCGTTGATTTACCGCAGCCAGATGGCCCGACAATCGAAACAAAGCTGCCTTTTTCAACTTCCAGATTAATTTCATCCAGCACCTTTACTTTCTCTTTTCTTTCATTGATGAAGCTTTTTTCAATTCCATCTATCGTTAAATACATATATTCACCCCGCTATAATTCCGATTGGATTAATCTGCATTATTTCTCATCTTCTAATAATGATTAATCCTACTGATTTTGTCAACTATCAAAAGGGAAAAGTCTAATTTTTCAGTGCTTTGTGCGTGAATATGAAATAACGGTCAGTTTCTTGCTGAATGAACATTAAAAAACCGCCCTTCATCTCAGTGAAAAGATGAAGAGCGGTTTCCAGGGATTTTCCTTAAGTCTTGAAGTGGGGGGCTTACTGCCCGTTAATGGGGGATAAATACTATTTTAAGATCAATATTCTTTCTTCGAAAGAAAACCTTCGAGGGATTTAATGGCCTTTTGCTCATCCGTTCCGTTTGCCATTAAGATGATTTCTTCCCCTTTTCTAACAGCCATGGCCATAACTCCCATAATACTTTTGGCGGCTGCCGATTTTTCATTTTTAACAATGGTTATGTCACTATTAAAATAAGACGCTTTTTGGACAAAATCAGTTGCCGCTCGAGCCTGAAGACCATGTTGAAGGTGAACGACAAGGCTTGTCTTCGTCATGGGAAACCACACTCTCTTCCACAGATGTTTTGTTATATCTAGTTGTTTTTATTCGTTCTCGTGCAAAAGGATTTGGCGGTAAAATCAAAAAATGAACATTTAAATCTCTATTTCCTTCATAATTGAGGACTGTGTCAGCACGAGATTAGACGAAAACTGGTGCTTCTTCTCCCGCCAGCGCCAGTAAACGCTCTTTTACTTCTTCTGTATCAACAGCCTTTTGCGAAACGCCGGTTTCCATCGCAGCGCGGGCAACAGCTGCCGCTACATGTGCCGCCACTCTGCGGCAGATACACCGACAAATACATCCGCTCCAGCCATCGCATCTGCCAGTGACCCTTGTTTTTGTTCCCGATTCGTGATGCGGGCCATTTCTTCTTTAAATAGATTCATTCCAACTGGGCGCCCTTCATAGATGATCCCTTTTGTATCACATAAAATGACGTCTTTTACACCCATGCTGAGCAACAGCTTTATAATCGCTACACCGGCGGCACCGGTACCATTTGCGACAACTCGAATGTCTTCCATTTTTTTGCCGGCCAATTTTAAGGCGTTGATCAATCCAGCGGCCGTAACAATGGCTGTTCCGTCGGAAGGTATTCATAATCGATCAGCCAGACAACTTGGATTCGCCTTCAAAGGCAGAAAATTGGGCATGGCCGTTCTTTGACCATGCCCAATTTTCTAAATCAATCTATACTAGCTCAATAGTTTCATTAACAGCGTCGCCAATATAACGGTAGAGGCACCGCCAAGTCTTGTCGCTACTTGGGCAAACGGCATTAATGACATACGATTCGAAGCAGATAAAATGGCGACATCTCCTGTTCCGCCTAATCCGCTGTGGCAGCCTGTTACAATCGCCGAATCAACCGGATACATTTTCATGATTTTTCCGACAACATATCCTGTTCCGACCATCGCTACCACGACAGCGATACAAACCACTACATAAGCTGGTGTTACGATTTTTACAACATCTTCTAACGGAATGTAAAGAATTCCTAAACCGACCATAAGCGGCCATGTTAAACTTGTAGAAACGAATTTATACAAATGATAAGCACCTTGCTCCATTTTGGCCGGCATTAGTTGAAGGCATTTAACCAATGTTGCAGCGACAATCATTAATACCGGTCCTGGAATACCCAAAAATTTATGGGCAAGTCCGCCGAAAATGAAGAAACTGCACGCAATTAGCAATCCTGCTCCCATTAATGAAAAATCAACAGGCTTATTAATGTTTGTTTCTTCTTTAATTCCGTCTCCGCCTTTTGTTTTAACCAATACCCCATTTCCTGTAAGCTCCGGTTTTCTTTCACCTAAATTTTTCATTAAACCTGCACAAATGATCGCGACGATATTTCCGATGACGGCTGCAGGAATCATCTGGGATACGTAGATTTCCGCAGATTCCCCTAAAATTTGAGAGTATGCGAGTGACAACGGCAGGATGCCTTCCCCGATTCCCCCTCCGATAATCGGTACAATAATGTAAAAGAATGTGTGTTTCATGTCATACCCAAATAGTGATCCTACTAATACTCCTGCTGCAACAGATGCCAGAGTCCCAAGAACAAGCGGAATAAACATTCTTGTAAATCCTTGAAGTAATACCGTTCGGTTCATGCCAAGAATACTTCCCGCAACTAAGCATGAAATATAAAGATAAAGAAAGTTAGACGTTTTCATTAATGTTGTGACCGCTTCCATCGAAGCCGGATTAAGCAGATTATAAAACACTAGAATAGATGGGACTAAAAGTGCTAAAATAGCCGGTCCGCCAATGTCTTTTAAAATAGGAACTTTCATTCCGATGTCTCCAAGTAAGATTCCCATGACCATAATGACTGCAAAACCGCCGATCATGTCTGGCGGCAGCTGATTGTATACAGATGCAGCATAAATGATCGCCGCTAGTACTAAATAAAGAGGTAACGGAAGAACCCCTACCTTCAATTGATTAAACTGGGATAAAAACCCTTTTTTCTCTTCTGTTTGCTCCACATAGGGAAGCGTTTGCAATTTCTTTGCTGGTTCCATTTTTTATGACCTCCTGTCTCCTAATACCCTTATAGTAGTGTTTTTGTACAATTTCGAATAGCTTATGTAACTTATGTAAGTGTTTTTGTAATTAAAAAAAGCAAGAAGCCGATTGGCTGCTTACTTTTGTTTAGAATTTTCGTAATGTTGGAGAGGAAATCCAGCTGCGAAGATTAACGTTGTTTTCCCTTCGGACTTCCCATATTACCAAATTCAAAAAATTTCACTTTTTTGATTCCCACAAAATTAAATACGGCTTTCTTCATTATTATTTTATTAACCGGTTACCCGGCACAGCAGTGATTCAGATTATTTTTGTGCCGGGTACTTGAATGCTATTGCCAATATCCATTATCCAGGGGACTGTTCATTAAATGAAGAGAACATATATCCCCTAGTGAACAATCATGGCAGCTTACTTTACAGCTGAATTTCAATCATTGTCCCATAATCAACTGCACTATTGATTTTAATCTCTCCACCGTGTGCCTGAATGATATCATTGGCAATTGCCATTCCAAGTCCGGAACCTTTATGCAATTCTCCGGTGTTCGTTCCCCTGTAATAGCGGTCAAAAATTCTCTCGAGTTCTTCTTTCTTTATGCCTTTTCCATCATCTTTTATGGTGATGTGTGTCCGTTCCTTTTTCTCGATGCGAACAACAATCTTCGTGCTGCTGTCATTATGGACGATCGCATTATAGATCAAATTATTTACCGCTCTCCAAATCAAAATCTCATCAGCTTCTATGTCGATCCTATTTTGGCTGCACTCAAATTCAATAGTCCGGTTTGAATATTTGGCATCATTCAAAATATCGATGACAATATTCCGTAAAAGGGGCACGATATTGATCGTTTTTTTATTTAACATTAATTCTTTATTTTTTAATCTTGCTGTTAAGCTTAAATCTTCCATCACTTCCTTTATATAAAGTGATTTATTTTCAATAATTGCCGCATATTCTCTCATTTCCTCTAATGAAAAATCATAGTCTGTATCTTTCATCATTTCAGCATAGCCCTGGATGGAAGCTAACGGTGTTTTAATATCATGAGAGATGTTTCCAATCCATTCTTCCCTCATTTTATCTAACTTTTTTCTTTCAGCTTCGGTTGCTTTCAACTGATGTGATAAATAATTTACATTGAAAAAAACATCTTTATAGATTCCTTTAGGCTTATAGTTGATATTGTAGTCCTTATTTGCCAGTCTTTTAATTCCATCAATTATGGTATTTAGCGGCAAGGTCAGCCTTTTACTGAATAAATAGCCAATGAATAAAGCAATTAAACCATCAACGACCAGCAAAATGATACTGCCCACTTTAAACTGATATAAAACATCTCGTAAATCATACGATAATACGTATCTGTTAAGATAAGGATTGTTAAATCCAATAAAATAGCTGTATCTTTTTTGATTTAGTTCTGTTTCACTTACAAAAACGGTTGCTTCTACATTCGCTTCTCTATATTTGTAAATATTTACAATTTCCATCGGTGTATACTTCTTCTTTACCCCGCTCGGTGTTCGATATCCGTATAGTTCCTTCCCATTTTCGTCTAAAATCTGGACCCATGCCTTCTTTTTATTGAGTTCTTTTTTTCCTTCTTCAGTAATGGTCACCTCGTTATTTGAATAGATGATTTCACTTTGAAAATGCCTTGAAAATGCTTCGGCAGATGTTTCTGTGTTATGAAAATTTGGTTCGTATAATGTATTTCGGGCGATGAACAAAGCTAATATTGTAAAAATATTGATGATAATCACCAAAATAACGACGAACACAACAGATAGCAAAAATCTCCCGGTTAATCTCCATTTCATAAGCTATTCATCCTCTACAACGAGCTTATAGCCTAAACCTTTTACGGTGATTAAATGGTTTGGATTGGAAGGCTGTTCTTCTATTTTCTCCCGCAGCCTTCTGATGTGTACCATAATCGTATTGTCAAACCCAATAAAATCTTCCCCCCACACTTTATCACAAAGATTTTCTTTGCTAATAATTTGATTAGGATTTTTAAGGAAATGGATCATTAACCCAAGCTCTTTTGGCTTTAATTCAATGATTCTTCCGTTCTTTTTTAATTCCAGCTTTTGTTCATTTAATTCAAATGGCCCAGCCTTTATCAATGGATTCACCTTTTCATCTACATGAAGATAATCCGCTCTTCGTAATTGAGCTTTTACTCGATAGGCTACTTCTTTCGGACTAAATGGTTTTGTAATATAGTCGTCACCGCCAATAGCAAAACCTAAGATTTTATCAATTTCTTCTCCTTTCGCAGATAAAAATAATATCGGCACATGAGAAACGCTTCTTATTTGTTTGCAAACGTCATAGCCTTCGCCATCAGGCAGCATAATATCCAGTAAAACAAGGTCCGGCTGTTTTTGCTGAAACTGCGTAAGCCCGTCTCTCATTGTTGTTGAAGTGTAAATATGATTTATTCCTTCCTTTGTTAAAACCGTTTTTAAAAGTCTTAAAATATCTTCTTCATCGTCTATGATTAAGACTTTTTTGTTTATTAGCGACATTCAATCATTACCTCCGAAAATTGTCCTATGTATTTCTTCATTATATAGAAAAAAGACCATCGGTTGAAATCACGTTTTCTAAGTGCATTGCAATCAGCAGTCATCGGTATGATGAAAATCAACATTGTTCTTGGTTCTTACGTCTTTTTGGTGAAAGTTATTAATCCTAAGGTATTGTGATATCTTCAGTGAAAAAAAGTTATATTAATATCTTTTAAATGCTAAAACGTAATCGATTTAACAATACCTTTATACCTGCACGCCCGTACATCATTCTTTTTATATTTTTCAACTTATTTATGGTTCCTTCTGTTATACCATTTGACCAAGGTAATGTTATCGCATAATAAACAGCCTTAATATCACCTCTGATGCCGTTAATAAATGTTTGAAAGTGTGTAAAAGATGATTGTTGATGCTCGATTAACCATTTTCTAAGACCAGATGAATGTTTTTCTTCAAATAGTCGCCTGAAAGATTGAATGAATCGGCTAATTTCCATTAAAGATGGAAATGCCTCTAAAAGTTTGGGATGCAAGGATTTGAATGCTTTTTTATGATTTTGAATACTTTTATCCCAAAGGATCCGTATGATTGCCTGGTGAAGATTGAGTGTTTGTGGCTTTTTATTTCGAATATCACGACGTTCGTCCGCAATCATGTAATTTAGCGTATTGCGATGTCCATCAAATCCTGCCTTTCTACAAGCAGCTTCTATGTCATCGCCCTTTGATCCATCTGCAATCATGCTTCGGATGAGTGGGAGATATCGGTCAAACATAGAAGTTCGTTTTCGGGACGGTTTTGATGTCACAGCTAAATCAGTATAAACGGTGTTACGTGACACACCTATCTGCTTTGCGATCGCTGTGATACTCTTGCCTTCTTTCCGAAGGCGCTGGGCATATTGGATTCTCTTCCAAACCTTGTCTTCGTTTTCTTCTAGAGGTTGAAGTCGCTTGGGTAAAGAGCGTGATGGACTTCCATTTTTGACGGCTTGGCCAGGTGGTCTCCATTTGGGTGGCACAATAGACTTAACCGTCTTCTTTACTACTTCGAATAGATGCTGGAGAATATGCCATCTGTCGCCGACCTGTTTAATTTTTGGTGATGCTTCTTCTGCCGCACTTTTATATGCTTGCGCACGATCTCTTGTGATTAGTTGAATTTCGGGATGTCCGATAAGCCAGTTCTTTACAGAATCTTTATTTCGGTTAGGCAGAAAATCAAGGATTCCACCTGTAAGAAGATCAATGAAAATCGTGCCATATCGCTTTCGTTTCTTAAATGCAAAATCATCAATCCCCACGAAAGGGGCAATAACTAGATGGAGCTGAGACTTCTTTTTTAACACGGTACAAAATGGCATCATGACTAATTGAAATGCCCATTTTCCGGCAGACCTTTTCTGCGACTAAACAATTATTGGAGAATCCAATGTGACGAATCAGTTTTTCGAGCCGAGTGGTTTTTCTGCCAGAAGGCTGTAACCAATCTAAACGTTCAGTGAAAATTTTAATCTCACATTTTGCATTTACACAGAACCACTTATGCAGAAGAATCGTTAAGTGCACCGAACGATCTGAAACTGAAAGGTCATCTGCTTTTCTTGCATAACGGCTGTGGCGACGAGAAGATAAATGCTTACATCCTGGACATCGAGCGTGTGTTGAACAAACTTTTAACACGACATACAGGTCCTCTGGCTCCATCAAGCTATGGATGACTTCAACATTTTGATCGAACTTAAAAAGCTGTTCAATGGTTGTACTATTCATTGTACACACCGCCTTTAGAGTATTAATAATGCTATACCCGAAAAGCAGTGATACATGCCTTCACCATCTTTACGTAAGAACCTTGTTCTTTAACAGAGCCAAATACAAAAAAAGAAGCTGCCCCGAGTGCCTCGCTTTTCGCTTTTGGGTCAGCCTCTCTCCAAATTAGATGGATGTTTATATAGATAACGCGGCACTTTTAGATTCAATTGAGGCAAGTTCACAAACGGTTATATAGATGTCATGAGTTTACCCTCAAAGGTTCACCGATTTATAGCTTTTCTTTTGCTTTTTCAGGGATTTCTTCTTTTGTGACCTGCTGATAAGAGGTAACACCTTTTCCCTCTTTCACAAACAGGTCTAAATAAGCTTTTTCACGAAGTTGCTTATGTGAAGTGAACATCAACGTTTTTTCTTGTCCGTCTTTGTCGAAAGCCGGTAACTTGTATTCATAGCTTACATAAATCTCTCCACTGTCGGATTTCTCCTCTATTTTCTTCCCATCCCCTTCAATCTGGGTATAATATTCATCCGCCCCTAATCTATTAATATTTACATTTTGAATAAACAATAAACCTCCAAGTAAAATGGCTGCTATGGCTGTGCCGGATATGATTAATTTTTTCATCATGATTCTCCTATTCTAGTGCGTGTTCAAAAAGGAGGACAAAAAGGACCGAGAAGTTCAAGGAAGCGCTGCTTTGAGTAACGGAGCGTATGATAGGAATACGTGAGTAGCGGAAAAGCAAGCTGACGCCGAAATTCGACGGTCATTTTTCCCGGACTTTTTAAACAACCACTTCTATTTGATTATTTTGTTTGCGTGACGATTTTGTCATACGCATTGACGGTTAAAAAGTAGTACGCAATGTAAATGCATGTATAGATGCCCATACAAATCACGACCGGCATAACTAAGTTCGTGTGCATTAAGTTTGATAATGCCGTTAGTGCCACTGTACAATGAATCATTCCAGCTAAAAGAGGCAGAGCGAAAATAAAGGCTGCTTGCTTGGCTATCGTTTTTCGAATTTCTTTTTTATTCACGCCAATTTTGTGTAAAATCTCGTAGCGCCCTTTATCGGAATGAGCTTCTGTGATTTGTTTAAAGTAAATGATGCTGCCAGTTGCAGCCAGGAAAACCAACCCTAGGAATCCGGCCATAAAAATCATTAGCCCTGATGATTCAAGAGCACTTGCATAGTCTCCATAGAAGCTTGAGAACGCAGCTTCATCCGGCAGCATCTCATGAATGTTTTCCGTTAATTGCTTTGCGTCATCTTCATTTGTAATGTTATATAATTCCATATTGATTGGATCTATTTCTTTTTTCAATGTTACGAATAGATGATCGCTGACAACGACCGCCATATTCGCCGTATATAGATTAAGAACGTTATATTTCTTCAATTCTTTAAACGTAATATTCTCGTTTCTTTCATTCACTTTTAAAGCGATGGTTTTATCAATATATTTTGGTGAAAAATCTTCCATATATATCGCATCTAATACGGCCGCTTCATCCGCTTGTAAAGTAAGCGAATCGCTGCGTCCTTGAGCTTTAGCTAACTTGTTAAAATCAGTGTTGGAAATAATGCTGTATATTCTTTCATCAGAAGAAAAAGGGTCTTTCAAATTGGTAACATCTGCCTTTACTTGAAGAGTTGAAACTTTTTCATGATTTAATACTTTATGTTTTTTATTATTTAAAATCGCAGCCTTTACTTTCTCTGTTAACTCATGATTTGAATCAATAAACATCATGCTGTTCGGGTTCATCTGTTTCACGGTCGTTCGATTGTTGTAATAAAAGCTGAAGGCTGTACAAACCGCCGTCAATGTCGTAGCGCTTAAGACAGCAATAATCGTTAACGTGCGGGCATTCCCTTTAATACGGTAAAGAAGCTGGGATCTGCCGATTAAATTAGTGCCTTTCCAGTCAATCTTTGTGTTTTTCGCTAACGTTTTTAACACATATATTGTCAACGTACTAAAGAAGAAATACGTTCCAAGAATAACAGTTATCAAAATGACCATCGGCGTGACCATGAAACCTAATGTTTCCCATACACTTGATGTTATGATGTTTTGCAGCGCCATCCAATAGCCGGTGCCAATCAACATAACGGATAATAAAGCGATGAAGAACGAGGATCTAGGCTCTTGCTCACCTTCCTTATCCGCTTGGAATAAATCAATTAATTTAAATTGATAAATTAACCGGTATCCTTGAAAAGAAGTAATGAATGTGATAATTAAGAACACCATCGCCGTATTCATAATCGCTTCAAATGAAATTGAGAAGTTGGCGATGGCGTTATAGCCCATGACTTTCATTAAAAGTGATACGAAAAATTTCGATACAACGGAACCAAACGCGATTCCGATCATAAGTGCCAAAATTCCCATGATAAAATTTTCGTAGAAAAGCATACGTCCAATTTGCTTCTTGCGTACACCAAGTAAAGAATAAAGCCCTACTTCTTTTTTGCGCTTCCGCGTAAAGAAGGAGTTGGAATACCAAATGAAAATGGCGACGAAAATCATTAAAACGACAGCCGCACCGCTGAATACAGAACTGATTTTTTGTGAGGCACCGGAACTTGCCTGAATCGTTTGATCATATTTTAATGAAACGAATGTAAAGTAAATCACAATGCTAAAAATCATAGAAGCAAAATATAGGAAATAGTTATGAAAATTTTGCTTCATATTTTTCCGGGCAATACTAAATAATGTCATTATGTCCACCTCCAAGTGAAGCGAGGACATCCAATACTTTCTGGAAAAATACCTTACGTGATTGTTCCCCTTTATGGAGTTCCGTGAAAAGCTGGCCATCTTTAATGAACAACACTCGTTTACAGAAACTCGCCGCATATGGATCATGAGTGACCATCATAATTGTTGATTTATTCTTTTCGTTCAATCCACTTAAGCTTTGAAGTAAACTTGTCGCAGATTTTGAATCGAGTGCGCCTGTAGGCTCGTCTGCCAAAATTAAGCTTGGATTTGCTACAATGGCGCGAGATGCGGCGGTCCGCTGCTTTTGTCCACCGGAAATGTGATAAGGATATTTATCTAAAATTTCACGAATTCCAAAGGTATCCGCAATTTCATTGACGCGCTTTTCAATCTCTCCCGCCGGAACCTTTGATAATGCAAGTGGAAGCAAAATATTTTCTTTTACCGTTAAAGTGTCGAGTAAATTATAATCTTGGAAAATAAAGCCCAGCTTATTGCGGCGAAAATCTGATAATTGCTCTTCTTTCATTTGGACGATATCCTGGCCGTCAATCATCACTTCACCAAAGGATGGTGTATCAATTGTCGAAAAAATATTTAATAGAGTCGATTTACCGGCGCCGGAAGGGCCCATTACTCCGATAAATTCTCCTTCTTGAATTTCCAAATTAATATCTTGCAGTGCTGTATGCATATTTCCTTTAACACCAAATACTTTTTGGACATCTTTTGCTTGTAAGACTGTTTTCATGTTCATATCTCCTTTAAAGGTAATAAATTTCAGCTTGTTTTTACTAATCACAAGCTATTTCTTACCCTGCAAAGATGATTATACGTTCCCAACCTTACACCATTTTAATGTAAACCTTACATAAACCTTAAAAAAGCCGGCTCAAAAATCATGAGCCAGCCGCTTAAGTCTAGAAAGTTCGACATGGCCGTTCTTTGGTCATGTCGAATTTTCTAAATCAATCTATATAGTTAAGGAACATGCCTGGCACACTAAAAAATAAGCAGCCAATTGGCTGCTTACAAATAATGCTTGATAACATTGCTTTTCGTTTCATTAAATTCATGCTGATAGACCGGTCTTCCTATCGTCCCATAAATGACTTTGATGTCGAGCACCCCGATATCCTTTAGAAACTTCAAGTATTTCCGAACCGACACCCTTGAAATTCCCGCACGGTCTGCAATATCTTCCGTTGAAAAAGGAGCTGTTTTTATTTCCGTGATTACCTGCCAAATCATCTTTAATGTATCTTTTGTCAGTCCTTTAGGCAATTCCTCTGGGAGACGCTTTTCTTCTTTACGCAAAATCTGCTGGTCTAATTCTGCCTGGTTAAGTACATGCTGATTTTGAATAAAAGCGGCCTTTTCTCGATAGGCGGACAAAGCGGCATTAAAACGTTCAAATTCAAATGGCTTAATTAAGTAATCGACTGCTCCCAATCTTAAAGCCTTTTGAATTCTTTCAATATCAGAAGCGGCCGAAATGACGATGACGTCTATTTCTTTTTCATTCTCCCGAATCGATGAAAGCAAATCCAATCCATGTTTTCCGGGCATAAAAATGTCCAACAGCAGCAAATCAATTCTCTGTTTTTCCAATTCCTCCATCGCTTGATCCACCGTAGAACAGACAGCCGCCAAATCAAAGCCTCCGACCTGTTCCAAATAACGTTTATTAAATTCTGCAACCATCGGATCGTCTTCTACAATCATCACACGAATCATCTTGTATCACCTTTACTTTTATATGGAATATAAACAACAAATGTCGTTCCTTCGTTTTCTTTAGAAGAAACATCGAGTTCGCCGCCCAGCTTTTGAAGGCTCTCATTTACTAAATAAAGACCCAGCCCCCGATTCTTTCCTTTTGTGGAAAAGCCTTTTTGAAAAATATCATGTTGCATTTGCTCACTAATTCCGCTCCCGGTATCTTTGACCTCGACTGTCAGTATCTCATCTCCGTAATCAAACTCGACTTCAATTCGTTTGGACGGCCGGCTTTGAACCGCTTCGAGAGCGTTATCAATCAAATTTCCGATAATGGTAATCAACTCATGCGTAATGGCTGCTTCTTCCGACTCAGGCAACTGAAACTCCGATGATAGCACAAGTTCAGCACCTGCTTCCCTTGCATAGCTCAACTTCCCGATTAAAAAGCCGGCTAACACAGGATCTTTGATTTTTCTTGCGATAAAACCTATTTCGTTTTTGCGGTGGTCAACAATCTCACTTATATAAACGGCAAGTTGATCATAATAGCGCATATGTACCATACCGAGAATGACATGGAGTTTATTCATGAATTCATGCGACTGTGCCCGCAATGCCTCGGCATATAAACGGACGCCGGTCAGCTGCTCGGCCAGTTGGCTGATTTCCGTTTTGTCCCGAAATGTCGCCACGGCGCCGACGATGTTGTTGTCGACAAATACGGGGACGCGATTGACGAGCAAAGCAACACCATTTAAATGTTGGTCTTCATCCAGTTCGGCTCGTCCAGTTTTCAGTACTCTGCTTAGCTTCGAGGCAGACATGTATGCGTCGATTTTCTTTCCGATAGGACTTTCACCTAACCCCGCTTTTTGCAAAAGCTTTAATGCCGCTTTATTGACCAGTGTAATTCGCGAATCCTGATCGACGGCGATAATTCCTTCATGTACGGATTGTAACATGGCGCTTCGCTCCTCGAGCAGCTTGGCAATCGCAAAAGGTTCAAATCCAAATAAAATTTTCTTAATATACCTGGCCAAAACAAGGGCTCCCGCAATCCCCGTTAAGATACCAAAAATGGTGCCTGCATATATATCTGAACGGCTTTTTTCTACCGCTTCCTTGACCTTATCAAGAGAAATGCCTACTGCTACCGCGCCTACTTGCTTTCCGTTCCCATCGAATACCGGTGTGAACGAACGCAAAGAATGGCCGAGCGTCCCTTTTGAAATGGAGACATGCTCTTCTCCTTTTAAAACCGCTTCTTCATCCCCCCCAACGAATCTTTGTCCAACCTTGTTTGGGTCGGGATGGGATTTACGGATTCCCTTCATATCCATGACAACGACAAATTGCACATTCGCAGCCGATCGTATATCATTGGCAAATCGTTGTATTTCTCCTTCCTCTCCCCGGCCGCTCAATCCTTCAACCACAAGAGGGGAACGTGCCATCATGCGGGCGACATTCCCTGCCTTTTCAGCCTGGCTGTCTTCGATGCTTTCGGCGACTGTCCGACTGATCAATAGGTCGGTTATTAATAGCGAAAGAGCTACTACGACGCACACGAACATCGTAATGGTCGCCTGTAAACTCCATTTTCCTTTTTTCATCTTGTCACCTCAATGATTTAAAGCTTTTTTATTTTTTTACTTTTCTATCATCAAAAATTTTATTATACCTTAATTCCGATGGCTACATGTAAGATATCATTTCGTTAAAGAATGAAAAGACGGTTCACAAGCAGAAAAGCCCATCTCCACCGGGAAATGAGCTTTTCTTTTTAGCGCTTTTCTTTTTGAAGCATGGAGATGGCAAACAGCAGAAGATAACGCTCTTTCGGAGTCAGTCTGAGCCATGATTTTACTTTGTATACCATAAACTCTCCCTCCTTATAAAGAAAATAATCAATCTATAGGACAACTGCTTATGAACAACTTCAATTCATTTCTTTTTTTCTAATTTATATAAGTTTTGTTCCCCCTCTTTTTTTTCATAAACTTTACGGAGAACATAACCTTTATCCAAATTTCGTGTCATTCCAACAGAAAAAGCCGAACTTTTCTCTTTTGTTAAAGGGAACAGCTGTCGATTGGCACGTAAAATGTATACTATTAGGAGAATATGCAAAAAACAAATTTTCGCTTAAATTGTATTTTCTATGTCAGACATTCTGCCATATCTGTAGCGTGTACACTTGAAATAATTATATGATGTATATAAGCAAAAGCTCATTGTTATAAAATGTTTCCACGTTTTATGAATAACTCCCAAAGAAAAAAGGCGTCTTACCCCGACGCCTTTTTTCTTTTTGTCTAAAGTTCCTACTAATACTTTTGCAATCTTTCATCACTTAATCGGAGTAAATCTTTTTCCACTAACAACAGTTATGCTGACTATCAAAGTCGTTTTCTCTGCCTCTGTATATACAAATTGATAAGCTCATCCAAGTCTTGGCTGCACTTTATCGTTTTTTTATCTAAAAATCCGTAATTTATCCCTAAGTGAATCAGCTCTTGCCTTTTCATATCAATCCCATTTTGTAAGTCTCCTTGTGGATCTACTGCATCTACTATTGTTACCATTGTTTTCTCTCTCCTCACAGAAATTTTCCAGTCACTAGTATATTTAAATTCAGTAGTTCAGTATTTAATAAATATTATGAACAAAAGGAGGTAAAACGAAAATAACTTCTACAAAAGTTATCATAACGTTACAAAATATGTAGAAACATTACAAAAATAGACATGCATAATTGGAAGAAATATTCCCTTTATTGTTTAAAGTGAAAAGGTATCGGTACACCATTTTGTTTGTCCGCCTCCAATAAATTCCTCTAGCGGCTTTTCTATGTTCATCTTTTCACCTCTTTTCCCTCATTGATATAAAAATTAGGAACAGCTCTATTTAAAAGCCGTTCGTTGAAAATGAGAATTCAATTGACCTCTGAGCATTTTTTTCTTTAAATCCGCTTCACTTTCCCGCTTTTTAAATTCTCGGCGAATTTCATCCGTTTGAACACCGTCTTCCACCTTTTCTGCAATTTCCATCAGCCTTTCTATATCAGAAAAAGAATATTTGCGTATACCTGAAGATGTACGATCTGGAAAAATAAGCCTCCTTTCTTCATAATAGCGAATCTTTCTTTCAGACAACCCCGTCATTTCGGTTACAATGCCCATCGTCATGACCTTTTTATCACGGTATGAATGATTAATAGACATCACTATCACATCCTAACTTCCTTCAATGTATTTTTATCCATGTTTGTAAATGCCCTTCCATTAATTTATCAGTAGGAAGCGTTTTCTAACAATATTTTTTGTAATATTTAATCTATTTAAAATATTATTATTCTTTCATTTAAGAAGAATAATATTTAGATTATAGACAAAAGGCATCCGAATGTTGCCATTCGGATGCCTTTTGTCTATAATCTGAGAGACAGGAAAATCCTGCCTCTTTTTTTACTGCTAATTATTCATGAAAATTCGTGCCGTCTGTCGTTGCTTTAATGACACCTGCACGGATGACGAAGTCACCGAAGTGCTCGCCTTCTTCACGTTCTTTTGCATATCGAGGAATAAGGACACGCAGTTCTTTCAAGATTTCTTCTTCTCCGATGTTTTCACGGTACATTTTGCTCAGACGGCTGCCGTCAAAGGCTGCACCGAGATACATATTGTATTTGCCCGGTGCTTTACCGATAAAGCCAATTTCGCCGAGCGCATGGCGCGCGCAGCCGTTTGGACAGCCAGTCATACGGATTGTAATTTCTTCGTCCCGCAAGCCGCTTTCATCCACAATCGTTTCAATCTTATCGATGAGAGTCGGTAAATAGCGTTCTGCTTCTGCCATTGCCAGTCCGCAAGTCGGAAGAGCAACACATGCGATTGAACTGCGGCGAAGTGCTGAATGGTGCTTGCCCTCCGTTAAACCGTATTGTTCAATCAGCTCGCTGATTTCTTTCTTTTTCTCACTTAATACATTGGCAATGATCACGTTCTGATTAGCCGTCAAGCGGAATTCTCCAGTATGGACTTTAGCGATTTCGCGCAAACCGGTCATCAGCTTGTAATCGTCAAAATCCGCAACACGTCCGCCCTCGATAAATAATGTACAATGCCATTTTCCTTCAACGCCTTGCACCCAGCCATAGCGGTCGCCGTTACTGTCGAAATGATAAGACTTCGCTTCACCAAGGCTCCAGCCGAGGCGATTTTCCAATTCTGCCTTGACGTTTTTCAGGCCTAGGCGGTCAACCGTGTATTTGAACCGGGCATTTTTACGGACAGAACGGTTTCCGTAATCACGTTGAATCGTAATCACTTTTTCCGCTACATCATACATTTGTTCCGGTGTACAGAAACCGATGACTTTGGCGAGCTGTGGATAGGTTGCTTTGTCACCGTGACTAAAGCCCATGCCGCCGCCGATTGCCACATTAAAACCGACAAGCTTGTCGTCTTCAACAATAGCGATGAACCCAAGGTCTTGTGAAAAGACATCAATATCATTTGATGGCGGGACTGCAATTCCGATTTTAAACTTCCGCGGTAAATAAAGCGGACCGTACATTGGTTCAACTTCTTCTACTTCCGGTGTGCCGGCCACTTTTTCTTCATCCAGCCAAATTTCATGATACGCTCTTGTACGCGGCAATAATTGATCACTTAAAATCTTCGACCATTCATATACTTCAGTATGGACTTCTGATTGATAAGGATTTGAGGTACACATAACGTTCCGGTTCACGTCACCGCAAGCCGCAATTGTATCCATCAGGGAAGCATGGATTCCCTGAATCGTCTTTTTCATATTCCATTTTAAAATGCCATGCATCTGGAATGTCTCGCGTGTTGTCAGTTTTAATGTTCCGTTGCCGTATTTTTGGGCAAGGTCGTCCATGACAAGCCATTGGTCCGGCGTTGCCACGCCCCCCGGTAAACGGACGCGCAGCATGAACTGGTACGCAGGTTCCAATTTCTGTTTTTGGCGCTCATTACGGAGGTCTCTGTCATCCTGCAAATAGCTGCCGTGGTGTTTCATCAGTCGATTGTCATCATCGGGAATGCCGGCACTCATCCGGTCAAGCATGACTTCCTTCAATGTACCGCGTAAATAGTTACTTCTTTCTTTTATTCCTTCAACATCACTTGGCGGGCCGTCCGGCGCTGTTAAAATTTTGTCTGCCATGTTGGAAAAACTCCTTTCAGTCCAAATCAGTATACATCACGTTGGTAACGTTTTTGCTTTTTCATTTCGGCAACATACTCTTCCGCTTTTTCACGGCTCATGTTACCTTCTTTTTCAATAACTTCAATCAGTGCGTTATGAACATCTTTCGCCATATTGTTCTTATCACCGCAAACGTAAACGGCCGCACCTTCTTCAAGCCACTTGAATAATTCTTTACCCTGTTCAAGCATGCGGTGCTGTACATACACTTTTTCCGCTGTGTCACGTGAAAACGCGACATCCATTCTTGTCAGCACGCCGTCTTTCAGCCATTTTTGCCATTCCGTCTGATAAAGGAAATCTGTTACGAAATGCTGGTCACCAAAGAACATCCATGATTTTCCTTGTACTCCTGTTTCTTCACGCTCTTGCATAAACGAGCGGAATGGGGCAATCCCTGTTCCAGGTCCAACCATGATGATTGGCGTATCCGGGCTCTCCGGCATTTTAAAGTGTTTGTTATTTTGAATAAAAATAGGCAATGTATCCCCTGGCTCTAAACGTTCCGCACATAAAGTAGAGCAGACGCCTTTTCGGTCACGTCCGTGTGCTTCGTAGCGGACTGCGCCGATGGTTAAATGCACTTCTTCCGGGTTAGCGGATAAGCTGCTTGCAATGGAATAAAGACGCGGCGGCATTTTACGAAGAATGGAGACAAGCTCCTGCGCCGGTACATCAAATGGGCCAAAGTCGCGAACTAAATCCAGCAAGTCTCGGCCTGTCACATACTCTTTTAATTTGTTGCGGTTTTCCGGAGATACAAGCTCTTTCAAGCCTTCATTCGCCGACAGTTTTGATGCCTGTTCAAGAACCGGTTTTGTTAACGTCGTAATTTCAAAATGAGAAGTGAGCGCTTCTTTAAGCGGGCGAGTCTCCCCATCTTTATTGACTGTTACGGTTTCGTCCGGATTCCATTTCAACTCCTGAAGAAGCATATCAACAAGAGCTGGATCATTTGTCGGATAAATACCGACGATGTCTCCGGGTTCGTATGTCAAGCCAGATCCCTCAAGCGATATCTCAAGGTGGCGCGTTTCTTTATTTGAGCCGCGGCCATTCAAATTTATATTTTCAAGTACTTCCGCTTGAAACGGATTCGTTCTGGAATACACTGTTTCAACTACCTGTGCTTGAGGTGCTGCTGCCTGAGCTGGCGCTGCACTTTCACCTTGGCCTTCATTTAAGCTGCCGAGAACGGCTTCCAGCCATTTTGCTGCCGGCTCCTCAAAGTCAACATCGCAGTCAACGCGTGGAGATAATCTAGTCCCGCCAAGATCCGCCAGGCGTAAATCAAATTCTTTTCCTGTCTGGCAGAAAAACTCATATGAGCTGTCACCAAGCGATAGAACTGAAAAACGGAGATTGTCAAGCTTTGGAGCCCGTTTGCCATGAAGAAACTCATGGAACGACAGCGCGTTATCCGGCGGCTCGCCTTCTCCATGTGTGCTCACGACAATCAGCAAATTTTGAACTTTCTTTAAACTGTTAGGTTTAAAATCGCTCATAGATGAGACGGTTACTTGAAAACCTTGTGCGGTAAGCGTTTTACCGGCATTTTCCGCGAGCTTCTGTGCGTTGCCCGTCTGTGATCCGTAAAGGATGGTCACTTCTTTCGAGATTGCCTTTACAGTGCTTTGTGCAGAAATTTCTGACACTGACGCCCCTGCGACAGGTTGGCCTGCAGCCAAATAACCACTCAGCCAGAATCGTTGAGGTTCTGTCAAAGTTGGCAGAAGGCGATTAAGGAGCTCTGCCTGCTCCTGATTAAACGGACTGTTCAATACCTGAAGTTGCAACGATATCCACCTCACAAAAAATATAAACTTACCCTACATCATTTTACTTTTAATGACGAGATTTAACAATTCTTGCTATTCATTTTTTTCAGTTAAGAAATAAAAGATTAATTTTATCCTAGATTGATTATTCCTATAAGTCAAGTCGGTTTTAATAATATACTTCTGCTTTAAGACTTTCCTAAAAAATTTTCTTAGTTAAACTTTACCGCAAATCAACGTATTAGTAAAATATATAATAATTATCATAATCATTAAGATTACTAATGATATATAGATTGATGTTTGCAAGGGATGGGAAGAATCCAATCTCACAGAAAAAGTAGCCGTAAATAAAGAGACCCTTTGAGTAGAACAATATAAAGGGATAAAGTAAACAACTAGTCGTTGCTAAATAGGGGTCAGCCTCCTGCTGAGTTAATGCTTTAACCAGACAGAGGACTGGCACTTATTTATAAAACCCTCTCACCCTTTTGTTAAGATACCGTAAACAGGACTGATTCTTCCCGCTCCTTTTTGTTCATATGATAAAATAGAAATATATTTTATAAAGAAAGGATTTTGATACCATGCTTGCTCAAAGGAGCATTTGGCATAGGCAAGATTCATCCTATACGTAGCGTTTTTGTTTGCTGATTCCATTGCAGTCAACAAAAACGAAAGTGGGCGACATTATGTTGGAGCAACGACCTCGTTATTCCTTTTGCTATATATAGAGCGGTAGTTAGCGGTGAAGCTGACTACACATAAAAGGGCAGCCGCTCTTTGCTGTATATGGCGTAGTTAGTTTCCGGATAGAGGAACAAAAAACTAACTACGAAAGAGGAATAATGATGACACGGATTCGTTGGCAGGAAGCAGGTATCATTGTTTTAGGTTCATTCATTTTAGCAGCAGCTTTTTACCATATTCATGTGCAAAATAACTTAGCTGAAGGCGGATTTATCGGCATTGCTTTATTGATCAAGCAACTGTTCAATATTTCTCCGTCTATCACGACGCTTTTACTCGATATTCCATTGATTTGGCTCGGTTCTAAATTACTTGGAAAACGAATAGCAATTAAAACCATTATAGGAGCAGCGTCTTTCTCCTTTTTCTACGCGTTGATGGAGCGCTACTCACCGTTTGAGATTAATCTGTCCCAGCATTTGTTCATTGCAGCCATCATTGGCGGTGTTCTTGTGGGATTCGGTCTCGGCCTGATTTTACGTTACGGCGGCGCGACCGGTGGAGACGATATTCTGTCTCTTATTGTAAGCAAACTATCCCGCCTTTCTGTCGGGAAGGTTTACTTTCTGTTTGATGGAATCGTTTTGGCCGTATCGCTGATTTATTTGAATTGGAATGAAGTCGCTTATACCGTTTTATCCGTCGCTGTTTGTGCATATATGACGGATTTGGTTATGGCTTATCAAAAGAGAGATTCTGCTGAAAAAGCATATATATAAGAAAAAGTCCGCCGTTTTTTGGTGGACTTTTTCTATTGGCGCTTTTCTTTTGGCAGTAGGGCGATGGCAAACAACAGCAAATACCTCTTCTTCGGCGTCAGCCTCAGCTATGAAGAAAAAACTGAACCACTTTTATCTAAGTGATGCACCTTTTTAACCAATAAAACTCCTCATAACTAATAAATTAAGAAAGGAATCCCTCAAAATGGACATGTGTTAATTCAATGTTATGCTGCGCAGAAATCGAAATTGTTTTCCCTTTATCTTGATCATACGAGGTAAAGGTGGCAACCTTTTCGCCGTCGTTAATAAATAATTCTACTGAATGAAGGTCAACGTAAAATTCCAGCGTATTCTCATCATCTCGGAAACAATCATTAATAGTGATGATACCTTGATTTCCATAATCAGAATCATAGGAAATGCGGTTGTTCGTGACATCTACATGGATGCGCGTTGATGTCGTATCCTTTTTGTGGAATTCAACCATAAATTTTGTACTGCTTGAGCGCGAAAAGTGGAGCTTTAAATACCCTGCCCCTTCACTCTCGATATCAAAGACTTCATTTTGTAACTGTTTGTTTTCAAGACTAACTATTTGTTTAAAGTATGCTTCGTGTTGAATCGCTGCCTGCTGAGTTAATTCACCATGTTGAATTGTTAACTTTCTTGGCAGCGACATCATGCCGTTAAAGCCGTATTCTTTTGGAGGTAATGTTTGATGCCAGCGATGCATCCACCCGATTAGCAGACGCTCATGATTTTTTCCTTCCGTAGACTGCGGCGCATAAAACGTTTGGCCGTAATCTAACAGTCCTTTTTTCTCTGGTGTAAAAATTCCCTTTTCGAAATCCATTTCACCAATTACATAAGCGGTAGTATTTTGAACAACTTCTTGATATTCAGGATCGCACGGCATTTCAGAAAATAAAAGAACAGATTTTCCGTCCACATGAAATAAATCCGGGCACTCTAACAGAAGATTGTCTTCAAATTTCGCTTGGTAAATCGATGAATGAAAGGCCCAGTCTAATAGATTCGTTGATTGAAACATAATAATTTCGCCGCGTCTTTGTACGTTTCTAACCGCTAGTACACAATAGTAAACTCCATCTACTTCAAGCACCTTAGGATCACGGAAATCGCAAATCAGATAGCCTTCCGGTAACTGTTTTTCACCAATTACCGGATTTTGTTCATATTTCTCAAAGGTAACGCCATCTTTGGAAAAAGCAATACATTGACGCTCGGCAACTTCCCGCTCATCTCGGTCAAAGCCGAGATTCGGATCAATGTGGCCGGTATACATTAAATAAAGATTTCCGTCTTTTTCAATCGCGCTTCCTGAGAAGCACCCATTTGCATCGTAAGCTTTGTCGTTTGCGAGCGCGACAGGGAGGTACTCCCACGTAATAAAGTCTTCTGTTTTCGCATGGCCCCAATGCATATCATTCCAAACGATATCGTACGGGTAATATTGATAAAAAAGATGATATTTCCCTTTGTAAAACGAAAAGCCGTTCGGGTCATTCATCCAGCCGATTTCAGGTGAAAAGTGAAAATAAGGGCGATTTGTTGTTTTCGTTTTGTTGTTTCGAATATATTCGTTCGCTTTTTGTAATCGATTCATAATGCACCTCTCTTATTTAATTCCGCTTTGTACTGAGCCGCTGACAATGTATTTTTGGAAAATAATATATAAGATTACAATTGGAATTGTGACAATCGTTAAGGCAGCCATAATATGACTTGTGAAAATATTGTACGTATCACTAAATACGGCATTTAAGGCCACTTGAACTGGCATTAATTCTGCCTTAGACAGCGCCATAACTGGCCATAAGAAATCATTCCAAGAAGCTAAGAAAGTTAAAATACCAACTGTAATATACATATTTAAGCTTGATGGCACAACAATTCGGAAGAAACAGCCTATTTCACTCAGTCCATCAATTTTCCCTGCTTCAATTAACTCACCGGGAAATGATAGAAAGTGCTGCCTGAATAAAAAGATGTTCATCACATTTACGATAAATGGTAAAAGATAACCCGGAACCGTATTAATTAATCCCATCTCATTAACAATTAAAAATAAAGGAAGAATTGTTGCTTCAATCGGAACGATCATTAATGCAATCACAAAAATCAGAATCCAGTCTTTAAATGGAAACTTAAATCTTGCTAAAGCATAGCCTGCTAACGAATTGATCGTTAACCCGACAATAACCGTTATCGACGCATAAATTAAGCTGTTTAAGACATTGTCAAATATATTATAAAAACCGAGTAGTTCTGTATAGGACTTAAGCGACAGGTCTTCAAATCTTGGAATAATTGCAAAAATCGTGCCGATATCTTTATAAATCACATCGTCTGTTTTAAAAGAAGAAAGAATCATCCACGCAAGAGGAATAAGAAACTGCAGGGCGACGATGAAAGCAAGGAAGGAAAAGGACATCTTCTTTATAATCTTCATGCTGATTTCTCCTCTCTAAATAGCTTTTTCACTCCAATTGATACAACAATTAAGAACACCGTAAATACTAATGTAATCGCACTTGCATAGCCGATATTGCGGTGACGGAATCCATATTCATAAATATATTGCAGAACCGTCATTGTTGAATAATCAGGACCGCCGCCTGTCATAACCATCGGCTGAACAATCAGTTTGAACGCTTGAATAGTCGTTGTAATCAATAAAAACATTAAAATGGGCTTTAAGGAAGGAATCGTAATAAATAAAAACTTTTGAAATGTATTTGCACCGTCAATGTCTGCCGCTTCATATAAACTGGAATCAATGTTTTGTAATCCAGCTAAGAAAATCATCATTTGATAGCCGCAGCCTGACCATGCAGAGATAACAACAATTGTGTACATCGCTTGCGCTGGACTAGAGAGAAACGGCTGCTTTGAAAGACCAAGATTTATAAGAATTTCATTAATGAGTCCGGATGTCGGATTTAACATAACCGTCCACAGAATTGAGATAACAACTAATGATAAAACCGCCGGTGAAAAATAAGCTGTGCGGAAAAAGCCGATCCCTCTTAACTTTTTATTTGCGATAAGTGCTAAACCAAGTGCCATTGATAGCTGTAAAGGCACAACAAGGACCGTAAATTTGATCGTGTTATAAAAACTTTGAATTAATACTTCATCTGTCAGCATTCGTTTAAAATTTTCAAGACCGGTAAATTGTTTTTCATGCGGCTTTAATAAATAATAGTCCGTAAATCCGTACGTAAACGCTAAAATAATCGGAAGAACAATAAACAGAACAGCAAGTACCATCGCCGGCATTAAAAACCCATATGCTGATGCAACTTCACCTTTTTTATAATGCTCGCTGTTCCGATGATGCTCCGTTAAATTCCTCACTTGAACAAAGCGGCCTAAATTTACATTTTTCATAATTTCACATCCTTTATTTAGAAATGAAGAGGTGAGGTTATTCCCCCGCCTCTTTATTTCTTAAATTATTTTTTATACTTTGCAAATTCTAATTCAATTTTCTTTGCCGCATCATCTAAATACTGCTGAATCGTTTCTGAATCCGTTGCTTTGTTTTGGGCGATTTTTAAAATAACATCTTTTGCAAATGTTTCTGATAAATACGGATAGCCAGGTGATACCGGACGGGATTTATTCGTTTCTTCAACTTGATATTTTAATACTGTCCACGCATCATTGTGATACGGGTTGTCCGTATTTGTATCAATGACATCAATTGAATGAACTCGTGTCGGAATCGATCCATTCATATGGTAATACTCTTTTGCCGCTTCATCGTTATTTAACCATTCCATTACTTCGACAATTTGCTTCACGCGTTCTTCGTCTTCAATTTGTCCGTTACGAACAAACGCCCAGCTTCCGGATGGAGTGTATAATCCATCATAATTTTCGTTCATTTTCGGATAACGAACTGTTTTAAACTTTAAGTTCGGATAATTATTAACAAGTTCACTCACATACCAGAAACCGCTTACAGATAAAGCAGATTTTCCTGTATGGAACGTTTTTTCCGACTCTGTTGCGCTTGCAAGTGCCGGCTCTTCAAATAACTGCGCATATTTCGTTAATGCTTCTACACTTTTCTCACTGTTTAACGCACCATCAACCGTTACACCGTCTTCTCCAACAATGTTTGCGTCATTTCCCCAAAGAAGCGGTGTAAAATAATAGGTTCCTAACTCATAAGCACCTGCAGTAATATCTGTTAATAATAAACTTACAGCCACTTCATAGTTTTCAAAGGCAGGATCATTTGTTGTTTTGGCAAACTCATCAATTTTGCGGGCTAAGTCGACGAATTGATCCCATGTCCAATCTTCATCAACCGCTGGAACTAATGCTTTTAAATCTTCTGGTAAAGCATTAATCATGTCTTCGTTATACATAACTGCTACACCTGAATCTGAGTAACCCATTCCGTAAAACTTTCCATCAACCGTGCCTTGGTCAATGATTGACTGTGTGAACCCTTCTTTAAATCCTTCGCTCATATAGCCGTCTAATTCACCAAGAAGCCCCGCATCTACATAAGCACCAATATCCGGACCATCCAGTGTAAAAATGTCAGGCATGTCATTTGCCGTAATTGCTGCGTTTAATTTATCAATGTACCCTGAGCCGGCGCCGGCGCGTGTAATATTTTGAATTTCTACCTGCGGCTTGTCTGGATTTGCTTCATTGTAGCTTTTCACGCGGTCTGCAAACATTTTTCCTTCCGGATGATCAGCTGATGCCTGTGTCCAAATCATAATTTTTTCACTGCTGCTAGTTTTGTCTGAACTGCAGGCAGCTAATGAAAAAACTAAAGACAGAATGGAAATGAACAACATGAACTTTTTCATATTTCTTTCTCCCCCTTATTTTTCAAAAGATATGATCAAGCGCTTCCATCACTGAGATATGGGTTTATGAAGCGTTTTCATAATTTAATGATAAGATATTTACAGCGCTTTCAAAACGCGGCATTTCTCTAAAAAATGTTTAAATTCTTATTATGGCAGCAAAGCAGAAGTGCCTTGATCATCCCCGACAAGCACAAGAAAAGAAAAAAGCCTCATCACCAAATAGTGAGAGACTTACTTATTCTTTACCGACTTTCGATATTGACTGGGTGTTTGATTCATTTTCCTTTTAAACACTTGGCTGAAGTAGCGCTGATCGATATAGCCGACTTTCTTGGCAATTTCATATGTTTTAAGATCGGTATTTTGCAGGAAAAGACAGGCATATTCCATTCTGACATTCGTTAAATAATCAAGAAAGGTAAGACCCGTTTTTTGTTTAAAAAGCAGACTGAAATAGCTCACACTTAACCCTGCTTTTTCGGCTGCCTGTTCGACGCCAAGATCGGTTTGAAAGTGATTTCGGATATATTCAAGCGCCTCTTCCATCATTTCTGCCGCGGATTGAGTCGTTTTATATTCTTCTTTTAACCGCTCTTCAGTCAGAACATTGCCGCTTATATAATTTTCATATTTTAATAATTGCTTGGCAAAATGAACCGACTGCTTTACATCAAATAACTGTTCAACAACCTTACCAATTGAGATGATGCATTGAGCCGAGCCTTCTTCAAGAAGCTTCCCTGAAAAGACTTCGATAATATTCTCCGCTTCATTGATAAAGTGATGTGCCATTTCAACGACTACAATAACTTCTTTATCTGAAAGCTTATAAACAAAAAAGTTTGGATTCCATTTAGAAAGGAATTCTTTATTTTTTGTAAAAATCGCTTCAATGCCTTCTTTATAGTTTTTTACGATTATTGAGAAATAAAAGGCTTGTTTGTTGCTGAGTGAAGCGTCCGCTTTTCCCGACGTAATCAACTCATAAATGGCATATTTCTCTTGCTCATACGCACTTACCTTTTGCTCTTTTAATTTGTGAAGCGCTCTTTTAATGCAATCTTCCAACTCATCATAATCAATTGGTTTTAAAATATAGTCGAACGCGTTATTTTTAAGCCCTTCTTTTGCATATTCAAAGTCATCATAACCGCTTATTAAAATAACTACCGGCTTGTTATCGCGCTTATTTAATGTTTTTAACAGTTCAATTCCGCTCATTTCCGGCATTGAAATATCCGTTAAGAGAAGATCGACTTGTTCATTTTCAAAGATTTCCATGACTTCTTGTCCATTTTGAGCGGTTCCAATAATTTCACAATCTAATCCGTTCCAATCAATGATTCTCGTAAGATTTTTTAAAATGATTTTTTCGTCATCCGCAATTACTACCTTATATCCCATTTAATCACCTTTAATCGGAAATGAAATTTTAATACACGTGCCTTCATGTTTCGTCGAACAAATGAGCAGACCATATTTTTCGCCATAAAAAAGTCTGATTCGCTCATCCACATTGCGTACACCATGACCGTTATTTCTTTGAGTATGATGATTTTCTAGTTTCCATTTATTTAATTCGATTAAAACATTTTCGTCAATACCCTTGCCGTTGTCTTCAATCCAAAACTCGCCTTGACCGTTTGAAATCGTTCCTCTAATCTTAATGAGCCCTCCTTCATCGTCACTGTTTGAAAACGCATGGATAAGAATATTTTCTACGAGCGGCTGCAAAATCAGTTTAAGAACCGGATAATCATTCAGCTCTTCCTCTACATTAACTTCAAAAGCAAAGCGATTATCAAATCTTATTTTCTGTATTTCAAGATAGCTGATTACATGACGGATTTCATCTTTTACTTTTACTTCATAACCGCCATTAATACTGATACGAAGCAGTTTACCGAGGTTAATCGTCATTTTACTAATTTCCCTTTGACCGTTTAAAGCAGCGAGCGCATTAATCGACTCAAGCGTATTGTATAAAAAGTGAGGATTGATTTGCTGCTGCAACACTTTAAACTGCGCCTCGCGCTTGCGTTCCTGTTCGTTCTCAATGTCGCTCATCAATTGCTGCAGTTTGCCAATCATGTTATTAAAGCCTTGCGAAATATTTTGTAATTCTTTAAATTTAAATCTTCCCATTCGTTTGCTTAATCTGCCGCTTTCAACTTGCTTCATGCTTGTTAACAGTTCATGAATAAAATGGGAAATTCTTTTTAAATACAATAAATTAAATAAAATCGTGGTTAACACCGTAAACCCTACAACGACTAACATCGTGTTTCGAATATTAACGATATCACTGGCAATTGTTTTCCACGGCTTTATCGATACGAGGAAAAGCTCTGAGTTACCTCCCGTTTCAAAGCTGGACGGCATATACGTTATCAAACTTTTTTCATCGTTCCATTCAGCAGTAAGGTAACCGCTTTTATTTATTGGAAATTCAGAAAAACTTTCTATGTCTAATGTTCTTCCAATGAAATTGCGATTTAATGAATAAAGCACGATTCCTTCTTTATTTACAATTAATTCATCACTCGGACCTCCATAAATATCTTTAAAAATTGGATCAAATAAATTTAGTTTTACCTGTAAGATGAAATATCCTAAATCATCAAGTGTGTTAAGGTCTTTTACGACTCTTGCCTGCGTTAGCATATATTCTTGACTAAAAAACAGGTTTTGGTTTTCATATGGAGTTAACCAAACCGGACGTCCTTTTTCCTGTAAAATCTGATCCAAAAACAAACTTGAGCGAAGCGTATCTAAGTTCGTAACCTTCTCATCATTATACGTAATTACATTTCCGTCAAGCGTATAAAGAACAAGATTGTCAATCTGTGAATTTCCGTACATCTTTGCGGCGATCTCCTGCTGATCGCTGTAAAATTCATAAATCGAGGACGCATTTTGTGTACTTAAATAGTCCTGAACAGCACTTGATGAAACAACATAGTCAGAAAAGAAATTCACTTCAGAAACAGTGGCTAATAAATTGCGATCAACCGCCTTTAACGTTTGGATCATCTGCTCACTAATATTTTTTTGTAACGTGGTGGATGAGATTGTGTAAGAAACAACCCCTAAAATAATAATTGGAATTAACACAAAACAAAGAAAAGCTATAATTAACTTATGTTGAAATTTAATCATATCGGCACCTAATTCTTTTCAGCAGCATTTGCATAGCGGTTAAACATTTTTTCCAGATTTTGAAGGTAAACATCGATATTTTGATCATCGTAAAACTTGGCCGTATATTTTCGAAACTCCGATTCTGCGGCAGTTCCTCCTGCCCAGTAATGGTTTGGCCAATTTGCTACTTGCCCGCTTGCGATTTTTGCTCTTATTAAATGCCCTTCTTTATAGGTGTTTGTAACTCCTTTAACAGCACTGATTGAACCTTCGAAATCGGACATTCGTTGAGCGTTTTCCTTTTTTATTAAAAACGCTAAAAACGCTTTTGCTTCTTCGGGATGCTTCGTATCAGCCGAAACCGCAAAGCCGATATCAACTCCCCCTAATACGTTGTGCTCCTTTTGATTTATTGCTGGAAATGGAAAAATTCCGTAATTTAAATAAGGATTGGATTTTTCAATCATTGTAAGCGCCCATGTGCCCATAATGTACATTGAACCCTCACCATTTGCAAATTTTTTATTGGCATCATAATAACTGTCTTTAAAAGAATCTGGCTGCACATATGAAAGTACAGTAAGCATTTTCTCAGATATTTCTCTCCACCTCGGATCAGATACGATTGAGTACTCATCTTTTTCCCAATAGCTAGGTTCAAATTCATTTGCCACTAAGTTTAGATTAAAAATACTTGCCTGGTTAATATCGTTGTTCGGCATAATTAAAGCTGTTTTTCCATTAGACTTTAACGCTTCCAATGTGTGAACAAACGAATTCCAGGTTTGAGGAATGGCCAAATTTAGTTCTTCAAAATGATTCTTATTATACAAAACACCGACCGCATTTTGCGTTAAAGCAGCACCGTACATCTTTCCGTCTACAAGATAGCGATTTTGGATAGTTGGCTGGATATCCTTAATAAAAGGTTCATTTGATAAATCCAGCAAATATCCTTTTTCAGCTCTTACTTTGTAATCTTGTTCGATCGGATACGTAATAAACAGATCCGGAATATCTCCTCGTGCAATTCTTGCTTTTAACACTGTCATCGGTTCAGGCACGATTTCCTGCTTGATCGTCACGTTCGGATGCAGCGCTTCAAATTCTTGAATAAGTTCATTAAAAATCACTTCTGTTTCAGGTTTCGGTGAAAAAAATTCAAGTTCAATCCTCTCTTCTTTCATGATAGATTGATTCAATTCATTGTCTATACACCCGGTCAACAAGAGAATGAGAAAAAGGGGACTGAGAGAAAGTAATTGGTTCATATATCCTCCTAATAGAATAATCAAATACTCCGTTGTTTATATTTTCCTTTATCTATACTATAAATCTCCCTATTTTACTAAGCAATGCCTCTATTTTCAATCATAGAAAATTAGGGGAGTGGTGAGTTATGATCTAAATTCTTTAAGTGTTTGACATACATCAGATTCACGATCACAATTGGAATGCTTGGCTTACAGTCCACTAATGAAGGAGTGGACTTCACATGCGGAAAATCTTTGAAACCCTTCCCATAGCTGCATTTCCAATAAAACGAACGACGGATTCCTTCAAATGATGTATAATATTGGAGAAAAATGAAGAAAAAGGTGTCTCCTATATCAAATTCATCAAAGGAATCATGACACAAAGTTATCAAGGAGGAGTTTAATTGCTCTGGCTGTACGTTGCTTTATTCATCACCGCTCTTATAATGGGCATGTTAAACGTTTCGCAATGGGTTTTAATTGCTACCCTCATCGGATTTACAGCCCTTTCTTTATGGCAGTCGTTTTATCCAATTTTATTTGAAAAAGACGAAAAGAAAATCATGAAATTTCTTGGAAAGTCGAAACAGGCACATTATCAATTTCTTTATCATTTTTTCAATGATGACATGCCAAAAGCGGAGGCGTCCCTTCAACGCATCCGTTCCAAGCGTATGCAAAATGCTTCCAACCTTCTCCTTTTCACGAAGAAAAAGCAGTATACAGAAGTAAAAGCGCTGCTCCCACAAATGAAAGATGACGATGTGAAATCGTATTACAGCGCGGTCATCGCCTATGAAGAACAGGACAACTCCGGCTACGAGGAATATAAGGGGAAAATACAAGATCAAGATTATGTCACTTGGCTTGAAGTCGAAGAAAAAGTCCAGCAAGGCCGCAAAGCTGAGGCACTTGCGATGCTTGACGAACAACTGTTAAAGCTTAAAGGCTTAAAGCGGTTGTCTGCCGTTCATTATCGGAAGGAAATCGCCTGACAAACCAAAAAAGGCTCTATGAAAGCCTTCTTCTGCACGAATAAGTCATAAATACGATAGAAATAGAAGAAACCAAGCTTATTTATGGTAAGAAGGGAAAAACACCTCCTATCATGATTAACACGACGGCTAACAAACTTATCGACAAAATAATGTATAAAAGCCCTACAATCAGATTTTCAGTCATGTTTTTCCCCCTCCATCCATCATCTTGCTTCTATCGCCCGCGGCCTGTTTCTCCTGGGTATGCCATGTATGTTTATCGGAAACAACAATAAGCGGCCTTGTCCATCCTCTGAGGAAGCACAAGGCCGCTTACATTATTTCTTCATTCATGATAATGCTAATCCTTTCCGTACATCTATATAATTAGGAGGATCTCCCCATGGCAAGAGAGCTTTTTAATGATGGTATCTTGTATCCCCGGCAAATCCTTCATCTGCCTTCGCCTCACTCAAATCACTGGAACCACACCTTTCCTTTATGTTTCTTGCTGCTTTTTTCATTGTTTTTCCACATCTCCCCTTTCACCGTTTGGTTGATGAAATTATTTGTGGTGTATGTATGGTGTATATTCATCATACAAGAAGTAAGGGAACATGTAAATACTAAATATTATAAATTTTCTGATTTTTATAACAGGATGAAAAAACCCCGGTACTTCACGTGCAGCAAAGAGACCCGCAAAACGCACGGGTCTCCTTTTAACAAAACTATTCATTATCGTCTTCTTCACCTGTCCTTGTTGTTTGGAAAGGAAGCGTGTCCCAAAAGCTTGTATCCGCTGTTTCGATCGATCCATCTGCAATGGCTCTTACCGTCGCATCTAATGTCGTAATCGTTTGCTTAATTAAATACCCGTTGCTTTTTTGTCCTAGCGCGTATGACTCAATATAATGATCGGACATTCCGCGCATTTCAAAAAGAAGAGTAGAAATATCATAACGAACGGCCACACCATTGCGCCCAATATTTTTACCGTCTCCTCCACTGTATTTGCCTATATGGCCCCAGCCTGTCTCTTCAAGAGCACCATACACAACAGCTCCAAGTTTTTTAGAGCCTTCTAACACTTCTTGTTTGACTTCTGCATTTGTCGGGTAAAGGATGGAACCCGACACAAGCTCACCTTCTGTTTCACTCATAGCCCCTTGATGGTGTAAGTCAATCATATAATCAATATCGTATTTGGCCAACACATTTTCGTGCAATGCTTTCGCTTCTGGTTCCATATCGTTGACAGACTTATCATGTTCACGGTTTAAATCCACTTCGTTCGCGTTGTAACGTGTTAAATGGCGATCGCCGTCTGCCAAGTAGTCATCAAGTGAAAAATCAACATCCCCCATAGCTCCGTCTGCATTAAGCATTGGAATGACGAGTACATTGACATTTTCCAAAACACCTTTCGTTTTGTTCGTACCTAAGTGCTTAATGAACTCTAGTGCCCCTTCAGTCGTAAGCTGTTCATTTCCGTGCTGCTGAGTTAAAAACAAAATCGTCGGATTATTTGGATCGGATATGTATTTTGCCATATAAATATCTCGCCCTTTTACCGTTTGTCCAATAACTTCAAGTTCCAGCGTGTCCTGTTTGGCATCTTGCTTTTCAAGATAATCGATCATGCTTTCATACGTATGCAGTATCGATGTTTGGATGGAACCATGCCCGGGAGTTGGACCATTTCCAACCGCACCTGCTGGAACAGCCGCTGCGGTAACAGCTCCAAACGCCATTAAACTAGATAAAGAAACAGATAATACTTTGTTTTTCAAACTCATCAACGATTCCCCCACCCTATTGTTGAATGTAACACTATTCTATTATCCTGTTTCATATTAGTAGTGTTAATAGTGTATACAACCTATTTGCTCGACATATTTCGAATAGCGAAATATATGTCAATAGACATGCATTCATATCCTTGATTGGGAAATAATAGACATTTTGTAATATTGCATCTATAACAAACATGATGAACGACACCATTTTTGTTATAGCACTAGGAACCGTCTCTTTAACTACCACTCTATTATTTTCAGGATTTGGGACACCACTTTTTATATCAGCGGCAAGTAAGAACAAGCCTGAAACAACAAGCTGTTGATCATCAAAACGGCCTGGTCTCATCAGGTTCATTAAACCCTCAAAAATCGCGTATTTTGCTGATGTTTACGTTAACCTAAACAAAGAACCCAAAGAAAATCCAAGAATTTTTTAATGAATATTAAATCGATGACTGAAAGGTTTTAATTAGATTTCCCTCTTAAACAGCTATGTTGATATTTCAGCAAAATAAAAACGACCATTTTTTTCTCTGTATTAATCGTACCTTGTTGACGCTATCCATTCAACAAGGTACATATGTTTAAATCTTCATTATTTTTACTCAACACATAATACCGAGATATCTTTCCATCCGTACGCGGCATCCTCCACTACGGTTTCTCCAAACGTACTAGTCCTATGATTATATTCTTTTCCACCCAAACATTCATAAAAACCTAGTCCAGATTTATTCTGTTTCATCACCCAAACCATCATGGAAAGCATGCCATGTTCTTTAAAATGCTTGGCGATAGCTGAAACAAGCTGCCTTCCAACGCCTAATCCTCTACATTCCTGGAAGAGATACAGAGAATATAATTCTCCATCGAAATTCTCGTCAGCACTACTTTTACCTGATGCAAAACCTATCATTTCCCCCGCATCATTAATTGCAACATAAATAAAAGATCCATTTACGTTATTAAAAAAAGCATTCCATCTTTTTTCTGCCTGTTCATAAGATAATTCGGCCAGATAATCGTCTGGTACTAGGCCGCGATAAGTAGTCCTCCAACCATCAACATAAACCTTTGCTACGCCCTTTATATCTTCTTTACTTGCTTTCCGAATCTCCAAGCAAAACACCTCCAGTACAAAAGTAAGTAAATTATTATAGCATTTTTTAACAAAGCCCATTAAACAAAAAAGCAGAAAGAAGCTGGGCTTCTTTCTGCTTTTTTAAGCTATTTTTACTTATTTCCTTCGATTAACTGATTAATTTTTTCTTTTTCCGGAAGAGCAGAAATCGCCCCTTTTCCCGTTGTGGTAAGGGCCCCGCTCGCATTGGCAAAGGCAAGGATTTGTGGATGGCTGTCTTTGAGAATATCCTCTAAATTACTCTGGTCTGCCTGCTTCTCGAGCAGCTTGTACAACACTCCGCCAATAAAAGCATCTCCCGCACCGGTCGTATCCTGTACGTCAACCCGGTAGCTTGTCGACTCGTATTTCTTATCTCTTATATAAACGTCTGCTCCATTTGCGCCTTTTGTAAAAATGACAGCCTTTACATCGCCTGTGAATAAAGAACGAATGGCTTCTTCTACATCTGCGATACCCGTAATGAACTCCAGCTCTTCATCCGAGATTTTCACAAGATGGGCCATTGGGATAAACTCTAAAATGGTCGTCCTGCATTCTTCCGGATCATTCCAAAGCGGAAGGCGCACATTCGGATCGAAGCTGATAATACCGCCTTTTTCTTTGACGAATTGAATGGCTTTTCGATGTGCCTGTTTCATCGGGCTTTCCACTAAATCAACGGAACAAAAATGAAGAATATCCCCATTCTCAAACCAGCTCTCATCAATCTCTTCTTCTGTCAGCAATAAATCTGCTGAAGGATTTCGGTAAAACGAAAAGTCCCGTTCCCCGTCTTCCCGGAGCGATACGAACGCCAATCCTGTATTCGCTTCTTTCGTTCTCGTGATTTTGTCTGTTTGGACGCCCGCTTCTTGCAGCTGTTCCAAAAGAAAATCGCCAAAAGCGTCCTTCCCCAGCTTTGTAATCATCGAGGCAGAGCCTCCGTACTTAGCCACAGCTGCGGCTACATTAGCAGGGGCCCCTCCTGGAGCGCGTTCAAAAGAGAGAACATCCTTTAATGCTCTGCCCTTTTGCAGAGGAATAAAATCAATTAATACTTCACCGATTGAAAATAAACGTCCCACTTTTTCCACCTCATCCTTACTTTCCTAGCATTGCCATTTCATTGCAGTCATATCTTTGTCCTTCTTCTGGATTTTGACGCAAATTCCATTTCACCGCCTGGAACGCCGCGCTTCCTCCTGATGCAAAGAACCGGATGCCGTCACTATCCTCTTGAGGGAAAATCCGACTCGTGAATACCTCTTCCCCATCATTGATGAAAATTTCAACAGAAGAAACATCGACGAACAAATGAAACTTTACTTTCGCTGCATCCATCTCGCATTTTCTGATCGTTCCATAATCTGCGCCAACCTCTTCTCCCGAAAGAGTGCGGTCCAGAATCACCTTTTTCGCCGCTGCATCATAGGTCAAAACGGTTTTCTCCTGTTCACTTACCCGAAATTCAATTCCGAATTCCGCTGCATCGATATTCGTAAATTCGCAAACCATTTCATAGGCAGTGCCCGTAAAACCATCATATGTTTTCGACTCGTTACGAATTGTATCTTCTGCTTTCGTCTCCGGTCCTCGAAGTGCCTGAAGCTCTGCAACAGGCTGCTGAATCAATTTCCCGTTTCGGATTGATAGTTCGCGAGGCAATGTTAAACAGTGTGCCCAGCCATTTCGATCGGTCGGGTACTCGATTTCCGGCAAGCCCATCCAGCCGACTAAAATGCGGCGCCCATTCGGATCCACCATCGTTTGTGGAGCGTAAAAATCAAATCCTCTATCAAGCTCGATGAAATCACCGTGCTTCAATGTTTTTTGCTGCACGTTTAATGTCTCCCCAATGATGTATCCGGATTGATAAATATTTTGATATTTGTCTCCTACTGGAGCTAATCCTTGCGGCGAAAAAATCAATACACCGTGATTTTGCAGCTCAAAATAATCGGGGCATTCCCACATATAGCCGAATGGATTCAAGTTCGTACCAATTTCACCCTCAAATGTCCAATCAAGCAAATCCGGTGAGCTGTATAACACAATACAGCCCGTTTCATCTGTCCGCTGTGCGCCAATGACCGCATAAAAGGTGTCGCCTTCTTTCCACACTTTCGGATCGCGGAAATGATCCGTATATCCTGCTGGTACGGATGAAATGACCGCTTTGTCCAATTTAGAGATATTTCCCTTTTCATCCATAACTGCGAGACATTGATAAGGATGTCTAACCCAGTTTTCATCACGGGTATTTCCTGTATAAAGCAGATGCAGCTTCCCTTCATGCTCAATGGCACTCCCCGAGTAGGCCCCGTGGCTGTCGTAATAATCATTCGGCTCTAATCCGACACCCGCGTCATCCCAATGAACAAGATCTTTTGATTTCATATGGTACCAATACTTTAAACCGTGTACGGGTCCAAGCGGAAACCATTGGTAAAACAAATGATATTCTCCATTATAATAAGAAAACCCATTTGGGTCATTTAAAAGCCCTGTACCCGGCTGTATATGAAACATTTGCCGCCACGGACAGCTGTCAACTCTTGCTTTTAACTCCGCCATTTCATCCCCGCCGGCTTCTTTCAATGTTCGGTATCGCTGTTCTTTTGTCCATTCCATGTTTGTCCACTCCCTTAAACAGATAGAGGAGAATCACGCGATTCCCCCTCTTTTGGCATGCGTTCACTATGCCGCTTTTCTACCTGTATCACTTGTTGTTTTCTTTCTGTCTCGTTTCGCTAATACTACCGTTGTTGCAAAGGCGACGACAAAGGCGATCGCCATACCGAAGATGTAAAAAATGATCGAAGACGGCTTAATCGAGATGATGCCTGGAAGGCCAGCCGCCCCAAGCGCTACCGCTTTTACTTTATATAAAGTGACGAATAAAGAGCCTGCTGCCGAACCGACAATCGCTCCGATAAATGGATATCTCAATTTCAGGTTGATACCGAACATTGCCGGTTCCGTAATTCCCAATAAAGCTGAAATTCCTGCTGCGGATGCCGTCCCCTTCGTTTTTTTGTCTTTTGTCAAAAAGAACACGGCAAGTGTAGCTGCGCCTTGTGCAACGTTGGACATGGCCGCAATCGCAAAAATGAATGAACCGCCCGTTTTGGCCATATCCGCCAGTAATTGCGTTTCAACGGCAATGAAGCTGTGGTGCATACCTGTAATAACAATCGGTGCATAAAGAAGTCCAAAAACCGCACCGCCGATGAAGCCTGTTGTATCGTATAACCAAATCATGCCATCTGTCAGCAAGTTCCCCGCAGAGCGTGTAATCGGCCCTACTGCCGTAAACGTTAAAATTCCTGTAATAAAAATCGTTAATAATGGCGTTAAAAGATTATCCAGTGCAGATGGAACGACTTTCCGCAAATAGGTTTCGGTCTTCGCTAAAATAAAGGACGCGGCAAGAACCGGTAACACGGTGCCTTGATAGCCCACTTTTTCAATCTCAAATCCAAAGATGTTCCATACCGGTATTTCACCGTTCACCAACGCGCTGCCATACCCCCAGCCATTCAGCAAATCCGGGTGAACCATCAGCATCCCAAGTGCCGCTCCAAGATAAGCGTTTCCTCCAAACCGCTGTGTGGCCGAGAAACCGATTAAAATCGGCAAGAAGACGAATGCCGCATTGGCGAATGTATTAATGAGAGCCGCTAAATCCGCCAGTCCCGGATTGGCTTCTACTAATGATTGTCCCTCTACAAATAAATCCTGTGCCGTCAACAGATTGTTGATCCCCATTAGCAAACCGCCGGCTACAATGGCAGGAATGATCGGCACGAAAATATCAGAAAGCATTTTCACAAAACGTTGAAGCGGATTCATTTTTTTCGCTCCCGCATCCTTCACATCTTTTGTCGACATGCCTGAAAGACCGGTCAGCTTCGCAAGTTCTTTATATACTTCGTTCACAGTGCCTGACCCTAAAATGATTTGAAATTGGCCGCCGGTGGAAAAGGTTCCTTTTACAACATCCATTCCATCCAGTGCCGCTTGATCGACTTTTTCTTCATCATTTAGCACTAAGCGCAATCGTGTGGCACAATGAGCGGCAGCTGCCACATTTTCTTTGCCGCCGATTGCCTGTAATATGTCTTTGGCTATTTCCTTATGATTCATGATAATCCCCCTCGTTTATAGTCTGGCGTTGGAACCGGTTCCGTAAATGAATAAAAAAATATTTCTTTACCGATTAACAGAACCGGTTCCATTTTCAATTAAAAAAAATAACATTCTTCCATACTCATAGGAACCGGTTCCAAAAGATGTAATATGAAACCTGTGTTGGAACCGGTTTCGCTATGATTATAATTCATGGAGAACTCGTTTGTCAACGCTTTCTCTTTCAATTATTTCATAATTTGATAGAGTTAATTTCGGAATCTCTTCGCCGTTCACTAACTTCACGATGCTTTGGGCTGCCATTTCTCCTGCTTCTTTGTAGTAAAACTTTGCAGTCGTTAAACCAGGGTGCATCATTTCTGTCAATTCATACCCGCCAAAACCTGTGATGGATAAGTCAGCTGGAACCGTTAGCCCGTTTAAATTAGCTGCCTTTAACGCACCAAGAGCGATGTTGTCTGTTGCACATACTAACATGGAAGGCTGAAACTTCTCTATGATGGAGGGTACCTTTATCACGGACTCGGCCATGCTGAAGCTCGTTTCGAAAAATTTGACTTCACAGCCTTCCACCTCTCGTATCGCTCGTTTGAACCCTTCCTTTCTCTTTACTCCTACGGCAATATCTTTTTCCGTTACACCTAAATAGGCAATTCTGCGATGCCCCTTCTCAAGAACATATTTTCCGATAGCGTAGCCCGCCTCTTCATCATGATGGATTAAACTGTACACATCTTGATGCTGCTGCCCGACCACTAATACAGGTATTTGGATCTCATGAAACGCTTCTAGATGAGCATCCGTTATTTGTGTTGCCAGCAAGATGATTCCAGCTACCTTTTGTTTGGCCAGTGTGTAAATATTTTCAATTTCACGCGCTAAATTTTGGCTCGTATTCGAAATCAACATCTGATATTGAAATTCCCTTAACCGTTCATCAATTCCGATCAAAGTACGGGACGTGGCATACGAATCAAGGCGCGGTACAATGGTACCGATGATGTTCGTTTTCTTTGCCTTTAAACTTTGAGCAAACGCATTGGGTGTATAGCCCGTTTCTTTGATGACATGTTCAATTTTCCTTTTCGTTGCCTCACTGACGGAGCCGCCATTAAGATAACGCGAAACCGTGCTTTTTGCCACCCCTGCCAGTTGTGCGATATCAGCGATTGTAATCATTCGTTCATCTCCGTATTCATATATGTATATTGTTATGACAAGTATACATCAATACACGAATCAAATCTAACACATAAGGGATTTATTTTCCAACTCACCTTCGAGGTGATTTAAATTGAGGTTTTTTAAGAAACAAAATTATTAAGAATCAAGGGAAAAAGAATTTCAATTAGTTTCTCCTATATCTCTTTAACAGCTGCATCACCTGTAATTACACTTTTTAAACTTGGAAAATATAATGAAATATGCCCTGAAGTATGCCCTGGTGTTGCTACTACTTTACATTTATTATCTAAAATCATATCGCCATCATGCACCTTTTCATCAATTGAAACATGCTTTAAATTCTTTAATTGCTGTATAAACCATTTACCAAATTCCATCTCTTCATTTGGCATATTTTCTAGCATTTCTTCGGATTGAACCAATCTCTCTGACTTCGTCTCACCACTAATGTATTTTGATTCAATTTCACTAGCTATAATGTTAATCCAAGGATATTTTTCTTTAAAATCATATAAGGAACCTATATGATCATCATCATAGTGAGTAATGATTATATTCTTTAAATTCTTCATTTCATATCCATTTTTTAAAATTTCATTTTCGATTAACGTTAAAAAATTTGTATACCCTGTATCGACCAAAGTTAGTTCATTATTCAATATAATTAAGCTAGGATAAATGTAATTTTTTTGTCCATTAAATACAAATTCAATTGGTAGTTCTATTATCTTCATTTTTCTTCCTCCATAGCGCCCGATTCTTTTATATAAATATAAGAAGAGTGATGACTCTAAGCAGCAACCGCTTCCCGTTAATTGAATAAGAAACCTGTTTTATTCTACAAGAATCGAAACTGCACTATACACTAGTAACAAAGCCATAATTACATTAAACTGACTTCTATACTTTGATAAGAAATTTTGAAAAACTGAACCAAACATACTCCAACAGAAAGTACTCATAAAACCAACAAAAGCTAGAAATAATGAAAAAAATATTAAGCTGAAATTTGAAGTGTGATACGGAAGGATGAAGGTTGATATTGCGGTTATGCCATATAGAATACCTTTCGGATTTATGAATTGTAAAAGCATACCTGCTAAAAAACTGTTATTCTTGTCCATATCATTGTCTTTATCCTTATTTTTATTGGTCATAATTTTTATAGCCAAATACAACATATAGATCGCGCCTAGGATAGTCATAATAAATTCAATTTTTGGAATGAAATGTTTAAGCAAAAGATTAAAATAACTACACAATAACATGATTACAAAGAAACCTGCACCTACTCCCAAGCAAAATCTAATTGTCTTTTTTAACCCGTATTTGTTAGCAAATAACATTGCCATAATATTATTGGGACCAGGAGTAAAACTGGTAACAAAAATATATAGTAAAAACGATAATAAAGGCATATTGAAACCTCCCTTGTAATGTATGTTATAATGTCCAAAACAGACAATATAACGTCTTACTTTTTATTGTATAACATAGACGTTATATTGTACATTAATATAGGAGTGTGTTTATGGAGGAAATACATCTTATCATTGCAAAAAACTTAAAAACCTTTAGAGAAAATAAGAAATTAAGTCTTGAAAGAGTTGCAGAATTAACAGGAGTAAGTAAAACGATGATAGGTCAAATTGAAAGAGGAGAATCAAGCCCTACGATTACAACCATTTGGAAAATAGCCAATGGATTAAAAATTTCTTTTACTTCACTAATAAATAATCCGCAGCCAGATACAAAAGTGGTGTTAAAAAGTGAAATTCAAACATTGTCTGAAGACAACGGAAAATATCGAGTCCATCCCTACTTTCCCTTCGAAGATGATAGGCGCTTTGAAGTTTATTCAGTTGAGATAGAAAAAGGCGGATTCCTAAGTTCCGATTCGCACAGAGAGGGAACCGAAGAGTTTGTAACTGTTTTTGAAGGGGAACTGACTATACGTGTAAATAACAATGAATATACAGTCAGAAGTGGCGATTCTATCAGATTCAAGGCTGACAGGCCCCATACCTATCATAATTCAGGGGAAACCTTAACTCGATTAAGTATGATTATATATTATCCAGTTTAAAACCCCATTCTTGCAGAACGGGGTTTTGTTTCTGTTTTTATTTAGACCTTTGTAATAATGCAGTGATTAAACTAAACTGTGCTGTTAATTGAATAACTTAAAGTGTCGATTTACTTTCTAATAATCCCTTCTCTTATTCCATTCAGAATCTCTTATATCAGTTACTTGTATGCGACCCTATCTTTTCAACACATTCATTGCAATATCCTGCCCTGCCACTTCATATCAATTATTTCGAAATCTGTTATTTAACTCCACCGTTTTGTTGAATAAAAAGAAACTCACATTAGTTGGTGGACTACCATCCGAAAATGCCTTTCAAATTTCATTACCTTAAGTAACGTGTATTTTAATAATAGAATTGTTCACCTGTCATGACTGACATAAAGTCTGTATAAAACCTTTCATAATTTAAGTCTATTGCAATTCGGTGTTTCGGTCTCCCATCAAACAGTTCAGGAGTATATGTCATTCGAAAATCTGCAATACTTTGACCTCTTGCAGCATTGGCTGTATTGATTACAACAGCAGATTGATAGTATGTAAACATATCGTTTTGAATGACTGCCATAAGAGTCAATGCATCATGAACTGGACTGCCTTTTATCCCAGGAACTTTCTTTTGATAAAACTGAAAAAAATAATAATCCAAAAGAGGTTTTAAAAACTTAGTTTTGCCCTTATAGTGGATATAATTGGTCATTTCAGGAGTGACAATAGCATTTTGTGTCACATTTAAAGGAAAAATAGATCCACCTTTTGCATACCTCATAACAACGTTTGCCGCTATGGGATCACCATAAAAATTAGCTTCTGCAACTGGTGAAACATTCCCAGGATAGAGAAACGCTCCTCCCATGATATAGTAAGAATGAACATTTCTCATCATTTCTTCATACAAGAGAAACAAGGTTGCAAGCGAGGTTAATCTTCCAGTGTTAACAATAATGAGTTCATTTTTGTACTTCTCAATCAAGTGGATAACCTCAAAGAAATTTTCTAACTTTTCAATCTCCAAACCCGGTTCGATAGGACCCAAACCAAATGGGCCGTGAATTTCAGGATAAAATGTTGGGGCCTCACTTGTCATGGGATGTTCTGCCCCTCCAAAAACTTTTATGTCTTCTCTCCCTACCGATTGAAGTAAATACCGAACATTTCTAATTGTTTCTATCTTGGGTGCGTTACCATAATCCGCTACAATTCCAACGATATCAATTTTATCTGTTAAGCGTGCATATATCAAAGCTATCGTATCATCTATTCCTACATCACCGAAAAATAACACTTTCTTCCCTATTGTCCATCTCTCCTTTTAATATCAATGGCCGGAATATTTCAAGTTATTCAAAGAATAATTTTTTGTATTTATTCCTTTGATATATCATTGTAATGTTGTCATCTAAATGAATAATGTATTGTCGTTTCATCTGTAAATGTCTAAATAAAATTCAAGTGTCCGCTGCTCATCTTGTAAAGAAAATCTTAATCTATTTAAAATAAGAAACCTTGCTTCATATATATTCTTGTAGATATTTATATATAAATGATTTTAAGCATTTTTTGCTTATGTTATCGCTTTATCTAAATATACTTTACGCTTGCTTATCTTTATTTAATTTGATACTATAACTGACGAACGTTCGTTAAATTCGAGGTGATTTTATTGAAAAGCAACGAAATTAAGGAAGCAGCGCTAAAATATTTTACAATTCATGGGTATGAAGGAACATCTCTTTCTCTAATCGCTGAAGAAGTCGGCATGAAAAAGCAGTCCATTTACGCCCATTTTAAAGGAAAGGATGATCTTTTTCTGCAAGTTTTACGCGATGCGAAAGAGACTGAGCTATCTTCAAAACTCCAATATTTCAGTAACATTAATTCACAAAATCCCGAAAAAGATTTATACGGATTTCTACAATTGATCATCGATCTATTCCAAAAAAATGAGCAGTTAAAGTTTTGGCTGCGTATGTCTTTTTTTCCGCCAGCACATCTTGCGAAAACAATCGAAAAGGAAGTAATTGATATCGAAGAGAAGGTCCAGGCGATACTGGAAAGTAAATTTCAAGATTGGATTGATGCCAAAGTAATAGTCGGAGATGCGGCAAAAACGCCGACTTTCGCCTTCTTAGGAATAGTCGATTCCATTATGCTGGAGCTTGTATACGGCAATGATGAGAAACGGCTGAACGATAAATTAGAAGCCTCTTGGACCGTATTTTGGAGAGGTATTTCACATTAATAATTCTGACAGAAAGAGATGTTGATATATGGTAAAAACAATAAAAGAACAAAAGGCGGTACTAATTATTCTTCTTAGCAATATATTTATTCCATTTCTGGGAATTGGCCTAATCATCCCTGTTATGCCGTCTTTTATGAATATCATGCATCTATCAGGAAAAACGATGGGCTATCTTGTAGCCGTATTTGCAGTGACACAATTACTGATATCACCACTTGCAGGGCGATGGGTCGACCGTTATGGCAGAAAGATAATGATCATCATCGGTTTGTTCCTTTTTGGTGTTTCGGAACTTATCTTTGGTTTAGGAACGAATGTATCGGTGCTATATCTATCAAGAATGCTTGGAGGAATTAGTGCTGCCTTTATTATGCCGGGTGTTACTGCCTATATTGCAGATATTACGTCCATTCAGGAACGTTCCAAAGCGATGGGCTATATGTCTGCCGCCATTAGCACTGGTTTTATTATAGGCCCCGGCGTCGGTGGCTTTATTGCAGAATACGGTATCCGAGTTCCCTTCTTCTTCGCGGCAGCCATTGCCTTTTTAGCATGCATTTTCTCAATATTTATTTTAAAAGAGCCGCTAACAAAGGAACAGCTTGCCGAAATTTCGGCTAATACAAAGCAAACAAACTTTATAAGCGATTTAAAAAGATCACTCAGTCCACTTTACTTTATTGCCTTTATCATTGTATTTGTACTCGCTTTCGGTTTATCAGCATATGAAACAGTTTTTAGCCTATTTTCCGATCACAAATTCGGCTTCGCACCGAAGGACATTGCAGCCATTATTACGATAAGCGCAATCTTCGGCGTTGTTGTGCAAATATTTATGTTTGGAAAGATGGTTGATATGCTCGGTGAAAAGAAGCTGATTCAATTATGTTTAATTACAGGTGTAATATTGGCGATAGCGTCCACCGTGATCTCCAGCTTTTTGGCAGTGCTGGCAGTAACTTGCTTCATTTTCCTCGCATTTGACTTGCTTCGTCCGGCACTAACGACATTTTTATCAAAAGCTGCTGGGAAAGAGCAAGGATTTGTGGCTGGAATGAACTCAACCTATACGAGCTTAGGGAATATCGTCGGACCGGCGATGGGCGGAATACTATTTGACGTAAACATCCACTATCCTTATCTTTTTGCTGCTGTCATTATGGTTATCGGCCTCGGGATTACAGTCATGTGGAAAGAAAAACAATTGGCAGAAAGCTTAGGGGGATAATTAGAAAAGCACTGGCGCCTTTGGAACAATGAAAGACCTGAATTGTTTCTCCAAAGATCATTCAGAATAGTTTACGCCCTTAGTAATATTTTAAACTATTACCAAATTCCTTTTTTAAAGTAAAATAGGATCATTCACGTAACTTCCAATAAGACGGAATGAAAGAAGGAACTTAGATGAACAATACCCATTATCTTATTAATTTTCATGAAATAGACCCTGCAACAATGCCCAATTACTATGATTATGCATATGTGATTAATAGTATTAAGAAGAAGATGGCTCAAGAATGCGGTTTTGATTTTAAGCTGTATAGTGATGATGAGACATCAAACGAAATTTGGGAAGTATTAGAGGAAGACCTTGAGGATAATCCGGATAAGGTAAATTTACTTTCACATATATTTGATGGAGTTGAAGCGTTTACTATTTCTTCTGACCACAACGACAAAACGTTAGAACTCATTATTAAACCAAGAATAACAAATGCCCTTTATTACTATCCTGATTATCAAGTGGCTTTAGCTAGAACCCCTGTCTTTCAAAGTCATAGTGAAACTACCCATGATTTTATTCTAGCAAAAGATAATGAATGTTTAGTTAAATTTCTTCAGTACGTTTTAAGAAGAAAACGGGAATATACTAAAAATCATGTAACTGTATTTACAGATACTGAGAATGGTGTTGAAAGCACAAAAGAGAAAATCACCTCATTGGTAACACGGGAAGAGGTTTTCCTAGACGAGCATTTAAAAAAAGAAATTTACCGGTCCATCGATGAGTTCTTCTCGGAAAGTCGCGACTTCTTTAAAACTTATAACATTCCTTATAGGAGGGGAATTCTTTTTTACGGAAAACCCGGAAATGGAAAAACAACTCTCGTTAAATCGATTGCAAATAGTATCACAGCTCCTGTTGCCTACTGGCAGATTACAGAGTATACATCAAGCTACTCCATTCAGGAAGTCTTCTCTTCAGTGGCTAGAATGGCACCGATGGTTTTAGTGATTGAAGACATTGACTCCATGCCTGAAGGGGTTCGTTCTGTATTTTTAAATATTCTTGATGGAGCTACTTCAAAAGAAGGGATTTTCTTAATTGGTACCACCAATTATCCTGAAAAAATAGACCCCGCCCTGATTAATCGTTCGGGTCGCTTTGATAGAGCCTATGAGATAAAACTGCCAACTCATGATTTACGGTTCAGTTATTTACTGAAGAAAAAAATTGATCAATTTATGTCACTGGAGAATATAGAAAGAGTCGTCAATTCAACAGAAGGTTTTTCATTTGCCCAGCTTAATGAATTATACACTTCAGTTGCTTTACAATGGCATTATGAACATAAAGTAGATATCGATCAACTATGCTCAGAACTACAAGCTGCTAACAAAAGACAAATGAAACAAACATGGGATACAGAACGAGACTCACACTATGTCGGCTTCAGAGTTTAGTTAATAAGACCATCCATCAGTACTTCCGTCTCCAAAATCCGGCTGGTTTTGTTATCATCTGATTTGCTCCTTTTTTATCTATAGAACATATTAAAAAGTTACCCGAAATGCCACAAATAAGGATGATGTACTGTTTACTCACAGTACATCATCCTTAATAAATGTTTTGCCCTATGTAATCTTATTTTCACTGTAGATATATTAATCTGTAAAAGCTCTTGTATTTCTTTAAGGGAAAGGTATTTAAAATAAAAAAGAATGATGACTTCCTCGTATATTCCAGGTAAGGCCGATATGTTTTTGAGTAATTCTTCTTTATCAAATTGTTCGATTACCTTCCATTCAGGGCGTGTATGTTCCTGTATCAACATATCAAAATGCTCTGTAAGAACTGTTCTCTTAAAATGACTGCTTCTCAAATAATCCATACATTCATTGAATGTAATCTTATATAACCACTTTTCTACAGGACACTCTCCTCTGAATGTATCGAAGTGTTGGCAACACTTGATAAAGACATCCTGTACAATATCTTCTGCCAATTGTTGATCCCTGACATAGGAAAAGGCAAACTTGGCTAGTCTATGACTATATTGATTTACAAATTGGTTGATAACTGTTTCTTTCTCCTTCATTAAGACTCCATCCAAACTATTATTTTATAAAAAAATTATACCTTGGATTTATGTAAAAATGTGGAAGTTAATGAAAAATATTCAAATAGGGAAGAAAGACCTGAATACACAGTTAAATAGTTATATATCTCGATTCTCTTTACTTTTGCTCAAGATTTCAAGATATCCATACAGATCCACATTTCAAAAATGAGAACTATCCAAAAGAAACTAAAGAAAGTTCACTTTGTAATGAGATATTGGTTAAAACGTCTAGTTCTTTAAGCCGCTTATCACAGTAAGAAGAATTTTCTTTTAAAAACGTATCAACATATGCAGGATGGCACATCACTTCCAGCGTTACATGATCTTGCACTTTTTGGTGAAGAGTGGTGAAAAACTCTATGCCTACATTTTCTCCGTAGAAACCATCAAGGAATACATCCGATAATAATTGAATTCCCTCTACTTTGTTCTTGAACGCATTTCTTACAGGCAATTTATACTTCTCTGCCAGCTCTTTTACAACCGGCTCCAGAAAAGGCCATGCGTGGATATGATGATGGCTGTCAATATGAGCAGGTGCAATACCAAAAGAGAAAAACTTCTGTATTTGAGCATCCCACTCATTCCTTACATCCTCCAATACCACGCCGGAGTTATTTTCGTAATTTTTATCCACTCTAAAGAAACCGTTTTCACCAATGAGTGAAGGAACATACTGATTCACCGGCTTTCCGAAAGTAAGAGTAAGATGTATCCCTACTCGAAGATGAGGATGTTGTTTCGCTAACTCTACCGCATGTTCTGTTCCCGGTGTGTTGACCATCATGGTTGTGGAATTCACAATACCATAACGGTGTGCATCGATGATTCCATGATTCACTCCCCTCGAAAAACCAAAATCATCGGCATTAACAATCAATTGAATCACTTCAGTTTCCTCCCTCTTAAATATAAATTCTTCAAAATCAAAAATTGGGTTAGTAATTTCTTTCAATAACAAAGTTTGCGCGATCACCGCGGAAAACAGCTTTCGAATATTCGATTGGGGTTCCGTCCTCTAAATAAGCATATGTTTCCATTAAGAAACAAGGTGTATTTACAGAAATACTAAGTTTATCCGCAATTACTTCATCCGCCAAAAATAATTCCAGCTGTTCAACCGTTTTTTTGATGATGAGTCCGAATTGTACGTCCAATAACTTGTAAAGCGACTTTTCGCACTCCTCTCTATCCAAGCCCGGAGTTTTATACCAAGGTAAATAAGCAGTTTCATATTGAAGAGGCTCTTCATCAGCATAGCGAATTCTTTCCAGCCTATTGATTGGATCCCCTTCTTTTAACTGAAATAAGCCTGCCAGGAACTCATCAGCGGGGACCACCTGAAGACTTAACACTTTAATCAAAGGTTTCTTACCCTGTGTCATCAATTGCTCTCCGAATTTTACATCGGTCGTTGATAAAGTTTGTTTCACTTTACTATCGGAGACAAATGTTCCCCTTCCCTGTTCCCGGTAAATATAACCTTCTGTGCTTAGCTGTTGCAAAGCTGTCCGAATGGTTGTCCGACTGACTCCAAACTTTTCACAGAATTCAGCCTCTGTAGGCAGCAACGTATTGGGTTTATACTCTTCTTCCTTTATTAGTCGTATGATTTCTTCTTTCACTTTTGAATGTAAGGATTTCCCTTCTTTTTCAAGATCCATAAAATTATTTCCTTTCCTTCGTACTTCTTTGCCCTCTTATGATAAAGACAAATATGGACTTTTTCTTTAGTTTACTACAAAAAAAATATTAATTGTAATAACAAATCATATTTTTATAAAAATTTCTTTATTTGTTATTACAATTTGGTATAGACAACTCTAACTTGTTATGATAAATTTTATTCAAGTAATCGCTTACAACTTTATTAGGGGGAATACTTATGAGTTTAAAAATCGTAATCATAGGCGGCGGTTCTAGTTATACGCCTGAGATTATAGAAGGATTTATTCACAGATACGAATCATTCCCAGTTACTGAACTAGCACTTGTAGATATAGAAAGCGGATCAGAAAAGCTGGAGATTGTCGGAGCACTGGCAGCCCGCATGATTAAGAAATCAGGCCTTCCAATCAAAATATCCTGGACGCTTAATCGAAAAGAAGCACTGCAAAATGCTCACTTTGTTACAACTCAAATTCGTGTTGGTGGATTAGACGCAAGAGAAAAAGATGAACGAATTCCATTGACCCATGGAGTACTTGGTCAGGAAACAAACGGGCCAGGAGGCATTTTTAAAGCATTTCGCACGATTCCTGTTTTAATGGATATTTGCCGGGACATTCATGAAATTTGCCCTGACGCATGGCTGATTAACTTTACGAATCCAGCAGGCATGGTAACGGAGGCTTTATTAAAATACAGTCCGCATAAAAAGGTAATTGGGGTTTGTAACATTCCTTTTAACATGAAAAACAGTGTAGCTGAAATGATGAATTGTGAGGCAAAGGATGTAGAAATTGAGTTTGTCGGAATAAATCATTTTGTATTTGGGCGCAAAGTTCTAATCAAAGGAATGAACCGAACAGCAGAAGTGATTGAGAAACTCATCAATAAAGAGATGGATTATTCACCTGCCAATATCGTTTCGCTGGGATGGTCAAAAGAGTTTATTCAATCATTAAATCTTTTGCCAAATCCTTATCACCAATATTATTTCCAAACGGAGGACGTCTTGGAAAAGGACTTAAAAGCATTTGCAGAAAATGGAACAAGAGCAGAAATAGTAAAAGAGGTTGAAAAAGAGCTGTTCGTTAAATATCAGGACAAAAAGCTGCAAGAAAAGCCAAAAGAACTAGAAAAAAGAGGCGGAGCCTACTACAGCGATGCAGCATGCAGTCTTATGAACAGCATTTATAACAATAAAGGTGATATTCAAACCGTTAACATTTTAAACGAGGGAGCCATTACTGATTTGCCGAATGATTCTGTCATCGAAGTAAATGCGGTTATTACAAAGGACGGTCCTAAACCTATCGCCATCGGTGAATTACCGTTATCTGTTAAAGGTATCATCCAACAAATGAAAGCATTTGAGCAACTTGTCATCGAAGCATCTGTTTCTGGAGAGTACTTAAAAGCTTATCAAGCAATGGTCATGAATCCGCTTGTACCAAGTGAAAAGAAAGCCAAAATTCTCTTGGATGAGCTTTTAGAAGTACATAAAGATTACTTACCACAATTTCAGATAAAATAAGGAGGGATTTTCTATGAGTAAAGTCATGCAGTTAATGGAAGAAAAGTTCATGCCGATAGCCGGCCGCATTGGTTCCCAGCGACATTTAGTAGCAGTTCGTGATGGGTTCGTTGCAATCATGCCTCTTATTATTGTCGGTTCTTTAGCCATCTTAATTAATAACTTTCCTTCAGAAGCTTTCCAGAATTTCATGCTCAGCTTGTTTGGCGAGCAATGGAAGACAGTTGGAGGAAACGTTTGGAATGGTTCCTTTGCCATATTAGGTTTGCTGGTCGCTGCATCTATCAGCTATAGACTGGCCCGCTCTTATGATTTAGATGGGTTGTCAGCCGCTTTGATTTCAGTTGCTTCCCTTGTGATTTTAACTCCCGTTACAAAGGATTGGGGAATTTCATACGCATGGACAGGAGCACAAGGCCTGTTTGTAGCCGTTCTTACGGCCCTTGTCGTAACAGAATTATTCCGGATTCTGATTAAATCGAAACTGACCATTAATATGCCAGAAGGTGTACCCGATGGTGTTGTTAAATCTTTTAAAGCTTTATTACCAGCAACAATCATTTTAATTTTGGTAGGATTGCTTCAAGCATTACTTACGGTTTTAGGAAACACAAGCTTACACGAGGTTGTCTTTAATAGTATTCAAAAACCATTGCAGGCGTTATCAGACTCCTTGCCAACAGCCATCATCTTTGCATTCCTCAACCATTTACTTTGGTTCTTCGGATTGCATGGCACAAACATTTTAGGTCCAATCATGGACTCTATCTATCTGCCTTTAATTGAGAAAAATCAAAGTTTATTCTCAGCAGGTACAAGTGCTTTTGATGTTCCTTATATTGTCACAAAACCTTTCTTTGATTCTTATGTATTCATGGGAGGATCAGGAACAACGCTATCGCTTATCCTTGCAATTTTTATAGTTGTTAAGTCAGCGCATTACCGTTCAGTTGCAAAACTTTCGGCACCTGCTGGATTATTCAATATTAACGAGCCTGTTTTATTCGGGCTGCCGATTGTCTTAAACCCGATGATGTTAATTCCGTTTATTCTCATTCCAACTGTTTTAACAATTAGCTCTTATTTTGCGATTAGCTTAGGGTTTGTGCCGAAAACGGTAGCCATTTTACCCTGGACAACTCCACCGTTTATCAGCGGATATTTAGTATCAGGAGGTTCATGGTCAGGAGTCATCCTGCAAATCATTAACTTTACCATTGCAACAGTGTTATACCTTCCGTTCATCAAAGCGGCGGACCGCACTCAAATGAAACAACAAAACGATGCTGCATAGGAGGAATTTGATATGAGTACAGAAAACATGGCGTCACCAAGCTTAGAGGAGATTTCTTTCCAAATTATTCTTCACGCAGGGAATGCACGATCTTCTTCAATGGAAGCCATTCATCTAGCTAAAGAAGGCAAATTTGAGGAAGCTAAAGCAAAAATAGCAGAAGCCGATAAAGAGTTTTTAGAAGCTCATCACGCACAAACAAAGTTATTGCAAAAAGAAGCAAGCGGTGAAGGACAAAATCCTACCGTACTGCTTATACATGCACAAGACCATTTAATGACTGCTATGACTGTTAAAGAAATGGCACAAGAATTTATTGAGCTGTATGAAAGAATGAAATAATAGGAGGAATGATTCATGAAAATTATGTTAGTATGTTCAGCAGGCATGTCTACGAGCATGTTAGTTCAAAAAATGAGAAAAGCTGCAGAAGAGAAAGGTGTAACTGCAACAATCGATGCAACATCGGAAGCTGAGTTAGGAAATCATTTAGACAATACAAATGTTATCTTAATTGGACCCCAAGTTCGTTATCTTGCATCAAAAATTAAAACGAAAGCTGAACCTCATGGTATTAAAGTAGATGTGATTAATTCGATGTATTATGGAACGATGAACGGAGAAAAAGTACTGGAGCAAGCACAAGGGCTACTGGAAGGTTAATGGTACAATTCCATTCCCTATCTATATAGATTGATATAGAAAATTTGCCATGACCAAAGAACGGCCATGGCAAATGAATTGAAGAACCCTCTCAAAAATCATCGTTTTGAGAGGGTTTTAATTCACAACCGTTTTGATCATAGTTTCTTAACGTTGGAAATTCGCATAACGCTAATGCTACTTTCTATCTAAACTTACCCATACTAAAAGAGTAAAAAGTTATTTGGAGTAATATGATTTTTTCTACTGTCAATTAAAGCTATACAGTGAGCCAATCGCTCTACCCCTAGTTTAATTTGACTTTCGTTCACTTGAGAGATGCTTAATCGAAGGAGATTTCCCTTTTTATATTCTGGTAAAAACATTCTAGAGGCATCATCAACATATATATGCTGCTCGTTTAACATATGGACTACCTGTTTTGCTGTCACATTCCCGGGCAAACTGATGGAGAGGTAGAATCCTGAAATCGGTTTAGAAAAATGAGTATTAGCCGGCAGCAATAATTCACATGCTTCTTGAAGGATTTGCATTTTAGTACGGTATACCTCTTTTATTTTTTTCAGATGGCTATTAAACATACCACTTTTTAAATAAATTTCAAGAGCACCTTGAGAAAGTGCTGAACTATTAAAATCCGAACTAAATTTATATCGTAAAAAATGGTTAATCATTAATGCAGGAAGAACGACCGCAGCAATCCTTAACCCCGGGAGAAAAACTTTTGAAAAGCTTTTAATATAAATCACTCTCCCAGAAGGATTAAAAGAAAATAAAGGATCTGATTTCGCATTTGGATCAAGGTCTCCTAAAAAATCATCTTCCACTATATATACATCGTATTTTTCAGCTAACTCAACAATTTTTTTCTTTTCACTATTCGTGTAACAATGTCCAAGAGGATTGTGAAATCTCGGGATAATATAGAAAAACTTTATATCATTGTTTCGAAAAATGTATTCCAGACGGTCAAGATCAATCCCTTCCATCGATAACTCAATTCCAAAGGTAGTAGCTTGGTGCAGACTGATGGACTCAATAAATCCGAAATAAGTAGGCTGTTCGATTAGAATGTTGTTTTTTCCATTTGGAAATGGCATAGAAACTAATAAATTAAGGGCTTGCTGTGAGCCAGATGTAACGACTACTCTTTCAGGTTGAGTGAACACCTGTAAATTCTGCAAATATTTCACTAACTGTACTCGCAATGAGTAAGACCCTTGTTGATCAGAGTATGTAAAAAGCTCTTCTTTATATTGTTCAATTGCTTGATTCATACAATGCTGAAATTCAAGATATGGCATAACGTTTTTATCTGGACCAGCAGACAAGAAATCAATCACTTCATTTTCATTCGTTGCCTTTTGAAATTCATTCACAACATAGTAGCCGCTTTTAGGAACAGAATAAATGAAATGCTCTTTTTCTAGTTCGGCGTATGCTTTAATGACCGTATTTTTGCTGCATGAAAAATACTCAGATAACTGACGAACAGAAGGGAGTTTACTGCCTGCAATAAGCGATCCATCTGCTAGCCGAAGCTTAATTTCTTCCATTATCTTGATATATTTTGGGCTCATTATATTATTTCCCCTTTAATTGTACCAGTACAGATGGGTAAAAAAATGATTTATTTTATTGTTTGTACCCCATTATCATGTTAATTATAGCAGAACTGTTTTTTAGAACAGCAGAAAATGGTACAGATATGATACGAAATTAAAAGATAGGGGTAGGAAAGATGCAGAGAGAAACCAAGGAGAAATTTGGATTATTGTTGGGATTAGTGGGTGTCATTTGTTTTAGCTTAACGCTCCCTTCTACAAGTATTGCAGTAGAGTATTTTGGGACTACGGTCGTCGGTTTAGGAAGAACAGTTGTTGCCGCTATTTTAGTAGCTGTGGTATTGATTGCTCGAAAAGAAAAACTGCCTTCTCCTCGCCAATTCAAAAGTCTACTTATGGTTGCTTTTGGTGCAGTTTTAGGATTTCCTCTCCTTACTTCTTGGGCAATGGAATCCTTGCCTGTTTCTCATGGCGCTGTGGAATTAGCCCTGTTACCATTAGCAACAGCCGGATTTGCTATGTTTAGAGCAGGTGAAATCCCTTCTCTCCAATTCTGGATTTCAAGTATAATCGGCTCTTTAGCTGTTATGATGTATGCACTTCATCTTGGATTCGGTCAATTACAATTTGCCGATTTAGCTTTACTAGCAGCCGTGCTTATACTTGGACTTAGTTACGCAGAAGGTGGGAAATTAGCAAAAGAATTAGGCAGTTGGCAAGTGATTGCTTGGGCAATTATGATCGGTGCTCCATTTTTCATTATTCCAGTTGGGCTAAACCTTACAACTGAAATGATCCATGCCCCAATACATGCTTGGGTTAGTTTTATCTATCTCGCAGTGGTTAGTCAATTTCTAGCCTATGTTGCTTGGTATAGCGGAATGGCTATGGGCGGAATCGCAAGAGTTAGTCAGGTTCAATACTTACAACCATTTTTAATGATTCTATTTGCAACAGTATTTCTAGATGAATCCATCACATTGTTCACCCTTGTAATAGCAGTGATTGTTGTTTTTTCTGTTATATTAGGCAAAAATGCTCCCGTATCAAAAAAAGGAGCTATATCAGAGAAACACTAACTGCTATGGACATTTTGCTCGTCCTAATCCTCAGTGAAAAGATGTCAAAACTCCATCCTGGTATGAGACGAACAAAGCAGTTCCATCATGGAATTATATGACTTTTCATGTTTATGGAGAAGTGTTTACATTAAAACACTTCTCTCATCACTAAACATTTCTATGAATTTTATTAAAGATGTAGGCATAAATGTATCTTTTCGGTAGATGAATACTGTTCTTACCTTTCCATATGGGCCCGGAATTGGATGATATCTAATGTTTCCATCTTCTACGTGCTTTTGGATGACAGAAATAGGGAGCAGGCTGACGCCTAGACCAGCAGATACACAGCCAAGGATTGCTTCAAGTGTGCCAAATTCCATAATTTTATTAGGAAATACCCCCTCCTGGTGCATCCATTGCTCGAGTTTTACCCGATAGGAACATCCAGTACGAAATACAAGCAGAGTCCGAGTCTTAATATCTTTGATAGATGACAAAGACGGATGAGTCGTATTTGTGATAAGCACCAATTCCTCTTCTATTACTGTTTTCTGAATCAGTTCAGGGTGATCAATAGGCCCGGCTACAAATGCTCCATCTAATTCATAATTAAGAACTCCTTGGATATTTTGTTCCGTTGGCCCTGTTTTTAAAGTTAGGTCTACTTCGGGATAATCGTGATGGTATTTTGTAAGTAGTGACGGCAAGCGAACTGCAGCAGTTGTTTCCATAGATCCTATAATCAAAGGGCCTTTTGGTGTCTGGTCATCTTTCATCACTTTACTAGTTTCTTCTATAAGTTGAAAAATTTTTTCAGCGTATGTCAGTAACAAATTCCCTTTGGCTGTTAAGATAATGCCACGATTATGTCGATAAAACAGAGTTGTTTGAAGTTGAGTTTCCAACTGCTGAATTTTAGTAGTGATATTTGATTGTGCATAATTTAGCTCCCGTGCTGCCCCTGAAATACTCCCCATTTCGGCAACGGACTGAAAAACCTTTAAGGCATGTAAATCCATAAGACATCTCCCTTTGTTTGTGTATCGTTTTTTTTGCTATCTCAATAACAGATGGCAAGTATCTATTTTCTGTATTATACCATATAGCAAAAAAAGGGATATGATACATATAGGTTAATCTTTCAAAGGAGTTGAGGGTTTGACTAAACATTCATTTCTCTTTTTAATAGGAGGAATATTGTCTTTAATCATTGCTATGGGAATTGGGAGGTTTGCCTATACCCCCATTCTTCCAATCATGCAAAATGATCTCTCTTTTTCAGATGCAATAGCCGGTTACCTTGCCACCAGCAATTACGCAGGATATTTGCTTGGAGCAATTTTAGCAGGGGTCATCCCTTTGAGGCAGCACAGAACGCTTTCCTTGAGATTAAGTCTGACCATCAGTATCTTAACCACTGCCTGTATGGGTCTATCTCATTCTTATTTAATTTGGTATGTACTTCGTTTTCTTTCTGGAATCGCCAGTGCCTTTGTGTTTGTTTTAGCCTCCAGCATCGTGTTAGATAAACTCGCTGCCAGAGACCAGACAAATTGGTCCGGCTTTTTCTACGGAGGAGTAGGGCTTGGAATCTTTTTTACCGGCTTGATTATTCCGGGTTTAAACCAATCATTTAAGTGGGAAGGCGCTTGGATAGGATTGGCTGTCGCAAGTGTAATCTTTGCTTTCTTAGTATGGATCTGGCTCAAAGATGCCCCCCTCATTCGCGGGCGAAAGATTAAACAAGAAATTTCCACACAGGTACCTCCAGTCAAATGGCTCCCTTGGCTGATTGCAGCCTACGGCTTGGAAGGATTAGGTTACATCGTCACGGGTACGTTTATCGTATCCATTGCTGAAAAGACCTCAAACTTTAGTGGCGATGCTACCTTCGTTTGGATGGTGGTAGGGTTGGCGGCTGTTCCATCATGTATCACCTGGTCATCTCTGGCTAAAAAATGGGGATACGTTAAGTCTTTAGTGTTTGCAATGACTATACAGTCCGTCGGTATTGCGATGCCTGTGTTCTGGATGTCCCAAACCGGTCTGGTAATAAGTGCATTATTATTTGGAGCCACCTTTATGGGGATTACTACACTTGCCACAACATTGGCACGCCAAATGAGTCCATCCAATAGCAGTCGGATCATTGGCCATCTTACAGCTATCTATGCTGTTGGCCAAATGATTGGACCAACAATTGCGGGGATTTTATCATCATTCACCCGTGATTATAATGCTGCTTTAATAGGAGCAGCAAGTGTAGTATTAATTGGTGCATGCTTGCTTTTAAAAGGCATTCAATTTGAGAAGAAGCCCAACATAGAAAATGCACCCATGAATTACAAAAAATTATAAAAAATGAAAAGAGGTCATTGTTATGCCATATGTAAATATCAAAATCACAAATGAAAATGTAACTCAAGAAAAGAAAGCATTACTTATTAAAGGAGCAACACAGTTACTAGTCGACGTGCTCGGTAAAAACCCTAATACAACGGTTGTAGTAATTGATGAGGTTAATACTGATAACTGGGGGATTGCGGGAGAAACAATAACGGTTCGCAGAAAAAATGGACAGTAATCATATCGGCAGTTCTTTTGAAAAACACTCGTTGTTGATTACATATATTGTAATCAACAACGAGTATGAGAATTTAAATATCGATCCATTATGTTGTATTTATTATCGTAAATTTTGTGCACCTATTCCAATTCTCTTTAATAAATCAATTAACTGCTCTTTCTCTTCGTTAGTAATGAATGAAATATTTTCTGAGATCGTTGCAACGTGCTTTGGGAAAATCTCGTCAAAAAGTGCTCTTCCTTTTTCCGTTAGGACGACATTAGAAGCCCTTCTATCATTAGGGTTTGGTTGTCTTTCTACAAGCCCTTTCTTTTCCAACTTATCTACGACATAGGTGATACTTCCACTTGGAATAGAGAACGCCTCACTGATCTTTTGGACAGGATGCGGACCTTTACTGTAAAGCAATTCAAGAATCATAAAATTTTCCTTACTAATATTATGACTTTCAATATCTTTCAGTATGTTTTCAGCAACAGCTTGGAAAGCTTTCATCCAAACACGAAACAATCTCAAATCCAACTGACTTTGTTCATCTCCTTGATACATTCATCGAACCTCCTATTACAATAATTTTAAACATTCAATTTAAGTTATCTTGGTTTTCTGTATAAAGGGTACTCAACTTCGGTTGGAACTTCAATTAGGAAAATTCTAAGGTCTTTATCCAAAGCTTGAAAGGCTACTTCCCCACCAATCTCTGATTGAACGATAACAAAATCCTTATGTTCAAAATGAGTCGGTTGATTTGTATCGAATGTAAACAATCCATCCCCTCTGATGGCTAAGCCCGCTAATGTCCGGTTTGGAGCAAGACTATGGGTATATACCGTTCCATTTGGAATGCCGATATCCCACATCCCTGCATCTGTCACGATTTTCATGGGTGAATCGTTTCCCAGTATGGTCTTAATCGTCACTCCTTCTTCACCTATTACGGAAAAATCCTCTGAATTGTATTGTAAGTAAGTTGGTGTTCGTTTTATTGCTTGGCTTAAATGTGGTTCAAACCAAATTTGAAACATTTCAGATGGTTCTTTAAATGCTTCTGCATGATACACACCAGAGCCTGTTTGCATGAGCTGAGTTCCACCTTCTTCTACAACACTTACTGTACCAAGTGTATCACGATGATAAGCCTTACCCTTAATTACATAAGTGATGATTTCAAAACCTTGATGAGGATGCAGACCAATTTCCGCAGGTTCCTGAGAGTGTCCCCAAGCCCAGTAAAATAATGGTCCTAGCCGATTTATTAGTGATCCTTCTCCAGAAAAGCCAATCGGTTTTTGCTCTTTTATTTTACCGCCATCGAACTGCCCGTTCGCTTGGTCCTGTGGTTTAATGATTTTAACTTCCATTTATATCCCTCCTATAAGTTGATGGGGTATTTAACCTAGTAAAAATTCAAAGTTTATCAGTAACACTACCAATCCTAAAATTAATAAAATGATTGGCATCATCATTTGTTGTGCAGTATCTTTCATTTTAATATGAGTAAATATAGCCCCAATCATTGTGGCTGCAATGATTAATCCACCCCAAGCAGCCAGTGTTTTATTCCAAATACCCGCCATAACTAAAACCGCCGATATGACTTCTATCATTCCTGTAAATACTCTAAACCATCCTGGATACCCATAATGCTTAAATCCTTCCACCATTTGCTTTGATCCGAACTTCATAAATCCAAACATTAGGAATCCTAATCCTAATAGAACTTGAAGAATAATTGATAAAACACTCATTAATTCCCTCTCCCTTTACCCTAATATTATTTATTATTAAATTATTTATCCTAATAATAGGATGAACATATCCTAACATTAGGATATGTTTTATGTCAACAAAAAAAGCAACCCAATTTAGTTATTGAGTTGCCCAAAGTTTTTTTACTTCTCGTAAGGTATATTGTCATGAAAACTAATTTTGTTAGTTTTAGCAGAAATTAAAACCACATGTTTAAAGATGGTTAAGCTGTTTCATTTTAATACAATCTATAATGATCTTTACAACAGCACCTATCACAAATAAAACAAGCAATGAGTAAAAGTAAGTCCAATTATGTAATTTATAGATGTCAAGATAAACAAAAATTGGCTGAACAATAAAAGAAATGATAAACGAAACCATAAAATCAGCAATCAGGAAAAATTTCCACTTACTAAACATCTGATACATTAAGGCCATAATACTAGGAACAATAATAAATTCTACTGAAGTAAGTGGTGCAAGAAACTGAAGTAACTGATGAGGATAACTCCATAATTGGAAGTATTCTCCAATATCATCAAAAATACTAACGATTACAAAACTAATCATAAATGCAAGTGTAATGAGTAAAATCCTTTGTCGATCTATAAACAGAAGAAATAAGAGGAGGAAGATAACATTTAAGATTAAGATGATCCACCACTGAAAACTGAATAAAGCATGATGAATCCAATAGTCCATTTCAATTTGATGTAATGTACTGGTTATTTTTTTCATTTCTTTAATCATTTAATCCCTCCTTGGCAGTAAGTATCTCCTGAAACAATCGTATTAATACGCCCCGCTTTTATCATTTTAGGCGAGAAGACTCCGACTTCCATTTTGTGCAGGGTGGTTGTGACAGGAAAAACGTCTTTCACGTAAAATTTTCAACGTTCAGTCGCCCCGCACGTATCGAAGTAGCGAAAACCAAGCAGAGTAGAACGTGCGGTGAGTTCAACGCACAAGATTCTAAAAAGTGTTCACCGTAGGGACTACGGGTAGAGCCTGCTCCCAACCAAAACGAACGAGTTGTTTTAATGTCTCATGATTCGTGCCTCCAAAGATTTTTCCTGAATAGGTGTAAGTCTTGCTTATTGGGTGTCTTCATCACTTCGGCATTCTAAAATATCTCCGGGTTGACATTCTAAAGCCTTACAAATCGCTTCTAAAGTTGATAATCGAATCGCCTTTGCCTTTCCATTTTTCAATATAGAAAGATTAGCCATCGTTATTCCAACCCTCTCCGAAAGTTCTGTCACGCTCATTTTCCTTTTAGCCAGCATCACATCAATATTGATTATAATTGCCATTGTTTCCACCTCACACCGTTAAATCATTTTCTGATTTTATATCTATCGCCTCTTTTAAAAGCTTTTGAAGAACAGCAGCGAATACTGCGATTACCATTGAGGCAAAGATAGGGACCATTCCAATTATTATGAGACCTGGGGCATCGTCTAGATCTGCTACGAGATAAACGAACGGCATCATTAACACATACAAACCACTGATTGTCATTGCACAGAATTTGATATTCTTTAGAGCTTTAACAGAAATTTGTGAGAAAGCTTTGTTCTTGTCAATATAACTTAAAAGTCTAAAAGCCTGATACAATGCAGCGAAAAACGGTATAGCTGATACATACATACCTATTAAAATGGGATATAGTATATAGGCATAATCTGGATTTACTGGATTATTAGCTAACCAAGGCAACCCGAATATACATAAAGCAACAATTGGAGTTCCAATAAGAATAACAGCTATCTTTAAAAATAGTGTTGTTCCTCGTTTCATAAAAAGCACCTCATTTATTTATTGTCAATTTGAATTTAACACATAATTTATTGTTTTATAATGAAAAGATATTGATTTAAATTACTTTATTATTGTTATAGAAGTATCCTTTTAATTTTAGGCAAGATAAAAAGCATTCCTCATTACAAAGAAATGCTCTATAAACTTAAAACTATTCGATTGATAAATTGTTTAACTAACCTCCAGCTAGCTAAAGTACATTACTAGACAAACTTTTCAGCGATATTAACATAAATATCCCATTAAAAACCCACCTCACCTTTAAGAACTAGAGGTGAGGTGAATTCAATCAAACTTTACAAGATCGCCTTCTTGGATTTGATTCTTTTCAAACCATCCAAGATTCACTTCAAGTGCATAGTGATAAAAAAGTCCTGGATTATAGGTAGCACATTTATCCTTTTTACAAGGCTCCATATCAAGTATTTTTAGAATTTTTCCATCTGGATCAAGAAAAGCAATAGATAAAGGAATTAATGTGTTTTTCATCCAAAAGCCACCATATATTTTTTTTGAGAACACAAATAACATCCCCTCGTTTTCGGGTAATTTTCCAACAAACATTAAGCCCTTTTCTCTTTTTCCTTGAGTATCTGCAACTTGAACGGTTAATCTAGTTTCCCTGTTTCCACTGAGTATTTTTATCATTTTTGTTTTTATTTTGTTTTTCATGTTCACTCACCTTCGAATATTATTATAAACAGGAAAGAAATTTGATATCTTTAAAAAGAAGTTCATGAGATTGAAATTTCCTTTTTTCGAAAAGTGTCTTTTCCCCTCATAAATAAAAAGGAAGAAAGTTGAAGAAAAAATAACTAGATTGCATCTGTTTTGGGATCAGTCATTTGAGCCGCTATAATGATGGAATTTTGGCGAAAATAAAAAGTTCCCAACAAGTTTACCCTATTGGGACGTTTGCTTATTAAGTTAACGGAAGAAGTTGTCTGAGGAGTAACCTTTAATACTTGTGAAAGGTTATTATTTTTTTACGTCTTTCGACTTTATATTTATATGAATTTGTCTGGTTTTTGTTTGGGCATTCTCCTTCATTTTCTTCGATATCTTTTGGGTTAAAATGATTTGTTTAGATATCGAAATATGTTTTTCGCTTGCTTATGTTCATTGTATTTGTACTTGCTTTCGGTTTGTCAGCATACGAAACGGTCTTTAGCCTATTTTCTAAATGGATCTATATAACAAATAAAATAAGACCCGCCAGCATGTAAACTGAACGAGTCTTCAGATATTAGTCTATCTTTCCTACGCCCGCTTTTGCCTTTACAAGGGCAGGAACAGCCTGGGTTGGATGTATCTTTGTGTACAAGGATGGTGTCCAGCCAACATTCTCATTAAGCTGTACGTCATTTCCTTGATTATGTGCTGCAACAAGATCTACTTTACTTGCCTTGTTCGATCCATTAATAAATGAACCATCTTCATATATGGAGGTTCCTTTCCAATAATGAATAATGCGAGATGGATCTACATCATAATCAAAGTTGAAATAGTTGTTTTCTGCATAGATTTTTGACTCAACCCCTACGCCAAATGCATAGTCGAATGGGTAGTCAGAATCATTGGTAAACTCATAGTAGTTATTGTAGACATGAACCTGTCCATAACGTACTCTTGGTAAACGCTGCGTTAAATCCTTAAAGTAATTGTGGTGGATTGTCACTTTTAATTTATCTCTATCAGTTGTTTTGCTGTCACTTGACCCTATCAGCATCACTTTATCATGGTCTTCAAATTGGTTATATGAAATCGTCACATAGTTTGCACCGTTCGTTACGTCTAATAATCCATCATGTTGCTGGTACGTACGGCCAAAGTATTTTCCAAAAGACGCATCTGTGTTTTCGCCGTCAGTAAACGAGCTATGATCGATCCAAACATTTTCAGTATTATTGGTGATGGAAACATTATCGTACTCGGAATTCCACTCACCATAATCTCCGTCTGTTGGATCCCATTGCGGGAAGAAGTCACGCGGTGCTTCAAACTCAATATTGCGAATAATGATGTTTTTTACTCCGCTCATGATCAGACTTCCGCCAATGATTTTGGCATCATCGCCAATTCCGATGATGGACGTATTTGATCCAACATTGATGACAATTTGTTCTTTTTGTTTCTTCTGAGCTTCGGCACGTGCATCCTCGAGGCCACCCTCTACTTCCTTTTCATAACCCCAATCTTCAGGATTATATGCCTTTAGATATTCATCAAAATCATACCCTGTACCCGCCGCATAATATTCCGGACCAACCGGATGATTGTTTTCATCTACATTAAGCTCAATTGTCCCTTTTACATAGATGATTTTCGGTGTATCATTCTTGCCGTTCGATTTATTATCACCGCCTAAAGCTTGAATCAATTCGTTTTTATTTGTAACAGTGAAAATATGATTTTTATCTGCTTTATACCCGCCTGTTGTTCCATTTCCAAAAGAGGCCCAGCCATCTTTTGGCTGCAATACTTCTTTTCCTAAGTCATGTGGTGCAGCTGATACAGAAGAAAGACCAAAACTGAATAAAGATGCTGCCAGAATGGTACTAATCGTTTTTTTCATAGGTACACCTATTCCTCTCTGTTTACTTTTCTTCTAAAAAATCTTCACGCTGCGGGGTAAAAACATCTAAAATAATAGAATTCTCTTCGAGCGCTTCGAACGAGATCATGCTTTACACTCATATCACTCTTATAAAGTAACTCCCGTTTTAAAAATGGCAATTTCCCTAAAATCATTTTTCTCATTATTCACAAGCTCTCCGCTCGCTACCCTGATGATATACTCGATAAAATCGTCTAATACAACATTAGATTCCTTCTCTAGCAATACTCCGGCATTATAATCAATCCAGTGCGGCTTTGTTTCAAAAAGCTGAGTATTCGTTGAAATTTTCACCGTTGGCACAAATGATCCGAATGGTGTTCCCCGCCCTGTTGTAAATAGCACCATTTGACAGCCGGCTGCAGCCAGAGCAGAAGAGGCAACCAAATCGTTTCCGGGTGCACTCAAGAGGTTTAACCCTTTTTCTTTAAGGATTTCTCCATATTTAAGAACATCTGTTACAGTTGAAGTGCCCGCTTTCTGCGTACATCCTAGAGATTTGTCCTCCAATGTCGTAATTCCGCCTGCTTTGTTTCCTGGTGAAGGATTTTCATAGACTGGTTGTTTATTTTCAATAAAATATCCTTTAAATTCATTAATTAATTCAACCGTTTTTTCAAAAACGTCAAAGCCCGCAGCCCGCTCCATAAGAATCGTTTCCGCGCCAAACATTTCCGGAACCTCTGTCAGCACCGTCGTCCCTCCTTGAGCAACAAGGAAATCTGAGAACCTGCCAAGCAATGGATTCGCCGTGATCCCTGAAAAACCATCCGAACCGCCGCACTTCAACCCAACCTTTAGCTCAGATAATGGCACTGGTTCGCGCTTATCGTTTTTAGCAGCTTGATAAATTTCTTTTAATAATTCAACCCCTGCTTCTATTTCGTCGGTCACTTCTTGCGAAACTAAAAACTTTACACGATCCTTATCATATTCTCCAAGAGCATCCTTAAACTCATATAAGTTGTTGTTTTCACAGCCTAACCCTAAAACGAGGACACCGCCGGCATTTGGATGGAGCACTGCATCTCTTAAAATTTTTCTCGTGTTTTCATGATCGTCTCCTAATTGTGAGCATCCATAATTATGTTTTAGCACAAGAACGTTTTCAAACGGGTGAATATCGCCCACTTCTTTTTCAAAAAGCTTCATCATCCGTTCTGCAACCCCATTCACACAGCCAACGGTTGGTACAATCCACAATTCGTTTCGAATCCCTGCATTTCCATTCTTTCTTTTGTAGCCATTAAACGTAAGGTTTTTATGTTCATAAGGATTGCTGTTTAACTTTGGATGGAATTGATATTCCTGAATTCCATCCAAAGTTGTTTTTGTATTATGGGTATGAATATGTTCTCCTATCGAAATCGCTGTGATTGCGCGGCCAATTGGATATCCATATTTCATAATATGGTCATCGATAGAAAAATCTTTGATTGCCAGCTTATGACCTCTTTTAATCGATTCCTTTAGTTCGATGGTTTCCCCTTTAATGGTCAGTGTTTGGCCTTTTGGCAAATCTTTTAGTGCCACAACTACATTATCGTGATCATGTAACTGGATGAAATCCAACATGAACATTCCCCCTATTAGTTGGCTGTCTTTTGCCTCAATACGGCTTCAACGGCCTGTTTCATCCCCTTTGTTTCGATCTCAAATAGATTTTTTGTCACCTCGTCTGTTAATTCGGGTACAGTGTTTAGGTCGATATCCCAAATCCTTTCGCAGCCTAATACACTTTTGACAACTCCCCTGATGCTTTCTAGACTGCCATTAGCTTGACTCCACTGTACCTTAAACAATTCAAGTACCTCAGGGATATCGGAAAGTTCGATTTCCTCGTCGTCTCTTTTTCCCTTATAAAAGGTAATGAGCGCAGCTAGTGAGAAGACTAGTTTTTTCGGCAATGCTTTTTTACGGTTCACATATTCCAACAAGGATGGTACATCTCTTGTTTTAAATTTAGACACAGAATTTAGTGAAATACTTAACAGGAAGTGCTGCATATATGGATTCCTAAATCTTTCAATCACTGCATCTGCAAATGAACGACATTCATCATCCGGGAGATCCAGTGCTGGAATAATTTCATCATAAATCAGCTCTTTCACGAACGTTCCAATGACTTCATGGTCAATTGCCTCGGCTACCGTGTTAAGACCATATAAATAGGAAACAGGAGTCATCGCTGAATGGGCACCATTTAAGATGCGGACTTTCCTTGTCCGATAAGGAGTCATGTCATCAACAAATAAAGTATTCAGCCCTGCCAGATGAGCTGGAAACTCTTCACGAATCCATTGCGGCCCTTCAATGACTAACAGGTGAAAGTGCTCACCGACAACGACGAACTCGTCTATGTAGCCAAGCTCTGCTGTGATCTCATCGATTGATTCCGTAGGGAACCCTGGAACAATTCGATCCACAAGTGTGTTACAGAAAGTATTTCCTTCATAAATCCAGTCCAAAAACCCTGCTTCCAGACTCCATAATTCTGCATACTTTAAGACCAATTCCCTTAATTTTTCCCCATTCCGATCAATCAGTTCACAAGGAATGATAATCAAGCCTTTATCCATTTCCCCTCCAAAAGCCTGATAGCGTTCATATAAAAAGACTGTAAGTTTTCCTGGAAAACTCTGTTGAGGTCGATCTGTTAATTGATCATTCTCGTCAAAGGCAATTCCGGCTTCTGTTGTGTTGGAAAAAATAAACCGAAGCTCAGGATTATGAGCTAGCTGCAAATATTCATCATATTGTTGAAAGAGATTTAAGCCTCGACTAATACAACTAATCGTTGAATGCTCCTTGACAGGTTTGCCTTCTTTTATCCCTTGTAAATAAAGGGTAAACAACCCATCCTGTTCATTTAATTTTTCAACCGCCCCTTGCCCGCGCGGCTGAACGACGACCACACTGCCATTAAAGTCTGTCTTTTCGTTTAGTACATTGATTTGCCAATCAATAAAAGCCCTTAAAAAATTTCCTTGCCCGAATTGCAAGACTTTCTCCGGACGTTTTTGGTAATTTTCCACGAATTGCTTATTTAGTTTTTCCACGAACACCCTCCTCATGAACCGATCTATATTTTCACCGCATTTCCGATAGCCTCTTAGCCTGTTGCTCTTTAGTCAAATTGAAAGTATTCTTTTGCATTATGGTAGGAAATTCCTTGAACGATTTCACCTAAAAATTCAGGGTCATTCGGAACTTCTCCATTTTCTACCCATTCACCAATTAGATAGCATATTAGTCTTCTAAAATATTCATGTCTTGTATAGGATAAGAAACTTCTAGAGTCAGTCAGCATGCCAATAAAGCGGCTAAAAAGACCCATATTGGATAAGGACTGCATTTGCTCAAGCATTCCTGACTTATTATCGTTAAACCACCAAGCGGTACCAAACTGGATTTTCCCCGGAATTCCTCCTCCTTGGAAGCTTCCAATCACGGCAGCAATTACGTTATTATCTTTCGGATTTAAAGAATAAATAATCGTTTTCGGCAGTGCATGGTTTTGATCCATTGAATTTAATAGCTGCACCAATGGTTTGGCGATTTCTTCATCATTGATCGAATCATAGCCCGTATCCGGTCCTAAAACAGTAAACATTCTTTCGTTGTTATTACGTAGCGCGTTAATATGGAACTGCATAGCCCAGCCTAATTCGGCATACAGCTTTCCTAAGAATCTCAATGTAAAGCTTTTGTACTTCTTTTCATCTTCATAGGAAACTTTTTTACCTTGTAAAGCTTCTTCAAAAATCCGTGCCGCTTCTTCCAGCGTTGTGTCTGCATACATCATCGTATCGATTGCATGATCCGAGACTCTGCCGCCTGTGGAATGGAAAAACCGAACTCTTGACTCAAGCGCCTGAAGGAAGTCATCATAACGATTAATCTGAATTTGTGAAACTCCCTCGAGTGTTTTCACCCAATTTAGATAACCGTCACGGTTGATTTCAAGCCCTTTATCCGGGCGGAAGCTAGGTAAAACCTTCACATCAAAACCAGCTTCTTCTTGCAAGCGCAAATGATACTCAAGGCTATCAACCGGGTCATCGGTCGTGCATACGACCCGAACATTTGACTTTTGAATAAAATCCCTTGCGCCGAAACCATCACTATTTAATAATGCATTCACCTTTTCCCAAATGGCAGGGGCAGTTTCTTCATTTAAGAGGTCATCTATTCCAAAAAATCTTTGCAGTTCTAAGTGAGCCCAGTTGAATACTGGATTTCCAATGGTCATTGGAACCGTTCGAGCCCATGCGAGGAACTTATCGTAATCGCTGGCATTGCCTGTGATATATTCCTCGTCAATTCCATTCGCTCTCATTAAGCGCCATTTATAATGATCACCATATAACCAGATTTCCGTTATATTTTTGAATGTTTTATTCTCGTAAATCTCCTTGGGGCTTAAATGGCAATGATAGTCAATAATTGGCATATCCTTTGCATACTCGTGATATAAAGTAACGGAGGTTTCATTGTTTAATAAAAAATTTTCATCCATGAAATTTCGCATATGAACACCAGCTTTCTCTATTTTTTAGAGGTCGCGTTATTTTTCCAAAAATGTGAACGCTAACATTTTGTTGTAAAGGAAACTTCCATTAGTGGGGGCCCTACTGCCCGTTAATGCGGGGTAAATCTTTCTAATAAGCATTCTCGTATTTTTCCTTCAAATAAATCATACTTCCATCGATATAAGGTTCTCTTGTCCCCTCCATAAGAACGTTTAGAAAAGGTTTTTTCTGTTTTATGCTCTTAAAAACGGCATCATAATTCAATAATCCTTGTCCGACAGGTACGATTTTGACCCAATTATCTTTAATAATAAAATCTTTTGCATGCAGCGCGATCATTTTATCTCCAAACAGCTCTACCGCTTCTTGGATGACCTCTTCTTGATGTTGATAATTATCCATTGAGATAAAATTAGCAGGGTCATAGATGACTTGAAGGTGATTGGAAGGAATTTCATCAAGTAAACGTTTCATCCGTTGTGGTGTATGGATCGGGTGATTAATCCCCCCTTCAATTCCAACCATCACACCAAATTTCTCTGCTTCTTCCACAAGTTCTTTAACACTTTCGACTACTTCAAGGAAAGGCTGTTCCTTAAAATTTTCGTCTGTATACACAATGTCCGGATTCACATTTCCTGTCTCGGTCCCAACAATGCTGCAGCCAAAATCTCTTGCAAACCGAATATGCTCCTTGAAGCGATCGAGTTCCTTTCTTCTCGTATGCTGATCTGGGTGAATCATGTTGATATAACAACCTAAAATCGCAATTTGAATCCCTTTTTGCTTAAATGAACTCCCAATGTGATGAGCTAATCCAGGACTCAAACTGCCTAATGAGGTATTCATCTCTTTAAATGACTTCCCTAGCGCTAACTGAACAGCGGTTAAGCCTTTACTGGAAATCTCGCTTACTAACCCCTCCAACGGAAGGTTTGCGATATCATGAGCTCTAATTCCAATCTTTACGCTCACCTTTTCTCCCTCCTGTTCTAAAAAAAGAGAAGGCCTGATTGAACCAGACCCTTTTCAATTTATTTATCCCGCATTAACGGGCAGGAAAACCCCACCCGATGGAGGTTTCCTTTATCTCGCCAGCCAGCCGCCATCAACTGCTAATAGATGACCATTCATATAATCAGACGCTTGACTTGCTAAAAACACAACCACGCCCATTAAATCTGCCGGAGTTGCCCAGCGGCCGGCAGGTATACGAGCGAGAATTTCGGCATTACGTTTTTCATCTGCACGAATCGGCGCTGTATTTTTCGTCTCCACATACCCGGGAGCAATTGCATTCGTTTGAATTCCATGTTCTGCAAGTTCATTGGCAAACGATCTAGTTAGCCCCGCAATCGCATGTTTACTCGCTGTATATGGCGGAACAAATTTTCCTCCTTGGAACGATAGCATAGAGGCGACGTTAATGATTTTCCCGCTCTTTTGTTCGACCATTACTTTCGCGACTTCTTGACTTAAGAAATAAACGGAGTTTAAGTTGAGCTCCATGACCGCGTCCCAATCTTCTTCCTTATATTCAAGCAGAGGGGCACGGCGGATCGTTCCCGCATTGTTTACTAAAATATCAATTTTTCCGTATGTGTGTAAGCAAGCAGCAACGATATCTTTAGTCGCTTGACGATTGGTTAAATCAGCTTGAAAGAACTCAACGCGGCGACCTTCTTTTTCAATTAGTTCTCTTGTTTCATCCCAATTGGTCCCATGCGCTACAACAAATAGATCCGCACCTGCTTTCGCAAGCGCAACGGCATATCCTTGACCTAATCCGGTGTTACCTCCTGTAACAATGGCAACCTTTCCTGCTAATGAGAAAAAGTCTAATGAGAAATCGTTTAATGGTGTCGTCATTCGTGGAACCTCCTTGTTTATGAATCTAGAAATCTTTTACTTAGCGTAAATCTTCCATTTTTACGTGGTCCATGTCTGTATATGTGATGTTCTCCCCACACATTCCCCATATAAAGGTATAGTTGCTTGTTGCTGTTCCGGTATGAATCGACCAGCTTGGTGAAATAGCTGCCTGTTCATTTTTCATCACTAAATGTCTTGTTTCATTTGGTTGTCCCATAAAGTGGAACACACGAGTATCAGGTTCCATATCAAAGTATAAGTACACTTCCATTCGACGCTCATGAGTATGACATGGCATCGTATTCCAAACGCTTCCTGGAGAGAGCATCGTTAAGCCCATCTGAAGCTGACAGCTTTCACACACATTTGGATGAACATACTGATAAATTTTTCTTTCATTTAACGTTCCTGGTTCCCCGGCTTCGAGTGGTTTGATTTCGTTAATATCGATTTTCACGGTCGGATACGTATGATGTGCCGGAGTGGAGTTGATATAAAACTTAGCTGGATCCTGCGGGTTTCTTGAGCGGAACCATACTTCTTTTGTCCCCCTGCTTACATATAAACCGTCACGACGCTGCATATCGTACTCAACACCATCAAGAATGACGTATCCATCACCTCCGATATTAATAATCCCTAACTCACGGCGCTCAAGGAAATAAGATACCCCCAATTCTTTATCAAGTTTGATCGTTAACTCCTCTTCTGTTGGAGTGACTCCGCCAAAAATCATTCGGTCGGCATGTGTATACGTTAAGTGAACCTTTCCTGGTTCAAAAAGGGTTTCCACTAAAAAATGTTTTCTTAATTCATCCGTGTTGTACCTTTTTATTTCTTCTGGATGGTTTGCATAACGAGTTTCCATGTTGAACATTCCTCCTACAGAATTTGTTTATCGAACAATTTTGCCAGGTGCTTGACTGGCAAAGGTTTTAATCTCTTCGGGTAAAAAGGTGTTACAATCACCAAGAACCGTGTGTTTCATGACAGATGCTGCAGTCGCAAATGTAACCGCTTCCTCAAATGGCATGTCTTCAAGGATTCCGTATAACATTCCTGCAGCAAAAGCATCTCCACCGCCTACACGGTCGACAATATGATCCATCTGGTAAATTCTCGACTGATACAAAGCGCCCCCAGTAAACAGGTTTCCTTGCAAGGTATTTGTTGAGGCGGAAAAAACATCTCGGAATGTGGAGCTAAAGTATTGAATATTTGGATACCTTTGTTGAATATTTTCGTAATAATACGTAAGTCTAGTTTCTTTGTCTAAAGAATCAGGCGCTCTTTCCATTCCAAGCAAGTAAATCGCATCTAATTCTCCACAAGAGCAAATATCCACATATGGAAGGAACCGTTTCATGGTTACTGCTGCTTCCTGCTGGCTCCATAATTTAGAGCGATAGTTAAAATCAAAGCTCGTTGTCACGCCATTTTCCTTTGCCTTTTGCAATGCTAGTAAAGTTAACTCTACTAAACCAGATGACAGAGCCGGCGTAATCCCAGTAATATGGAAGAGAGCAGCGTCTTTAAATATGTCCTCAAACTGGATTTCTTCGCTGGTCATTTGTGAAAAGCTAGAATGTTTTCGATCATAGGTTACTTGAGAACTTCTAATCCCTGCACCTGACTCAACATAATACGTACCTAACCGCCCTCCGCCTTTTAGTAAAAAATCTGTACGAACACCGTTTGTTTTCAAGTGTCTTTCTGCGGCTAATCCAAGAGGATTATCAGGAACTTTACTGACAAAATAGACGTCATACCCAAAGCTTGATAATGATACACCAACATTCGCTTCCGCGCCGCCATAGTTCATATCAAGCTGGTCTGCCTGGGAAAGCCGCTTTCCAACATCCGTTGACAATCGAAGCAACATTTCTCCTAGAGTAATAATCTTTTTCATCATTAAACCTCTCGAGCCATTTTGACGTTATTCACATATTCTCTTGCATATTCAGTAATCTTAGCAAAATCACCTGTTTTCGCCGGGGCGACTAAATTTCCCCCGACGCCAACAGCGACACAGCCATTTTTGATCCATTGACCGACATTTTCTAAGTCGACTCCACCTGTAGGCATGAGATTAATTTGCGGAAGAGGGCCTTTTACTGCCTTCACGAAATCGGGTCCAAACCCACTTCCGGGGAAGAGTTTTATAATATCTGATCCGTATTCTAGTGCCCGCTTCATTTCGGTTATCGTCAGGCAGCCGGGCATATAAGGGATTTGATAGAGATTACATAATTTCGCTGTTTCTTCATCAAAGCTTGGGCTGACAACAAACTGCGCACCCGCCAAAATAGCGATTCGTGCCGTTGTCACATCCAACACAGTGCCTGCGCCAATGACCACATTGCTATTATTCTCATAATGGGCCAATAACGTTTTTATGACCTCATCGGCACCATTGACTGTAAAAGTCACTTCAATTCCTGTAATCCCGCCTTCAATGCATGCATCTGAAATCTTTAAAGCATCTTCTTGCGAGTCTGCCCGAACAACCGCAACAACTCCGCCATCTGAAAGCTTTGATAATATATTAAATTTTTTCATCGTGTCACCCCAAACGTGGTTATCATTTAGAAATTAATGCGATATAAGAACTTATACGTTGAGTATATAAACTCATGAAAGGGATTACAATTTGATTTGGCAAACATCTTAAAATCTCAAACCATTATCTTAAGATTTTGTACATTATATAAGTCCACATAAAGAATGGAACACGGGTAAAGAACGCCCGTGTTCCCTTTTTTATGTATAAGCCGCTTATACGAAGACCTTTGTGGGATTATTCGAAAAAGATCGGACGAAAAAAAGGGTCAGATCCTCCTAACTCATTGGTTTGGCGGGAGGTTCAGACCCTTTCACATCGTTCTAAAGCTTGATTTTATTTAAACTGCTTTTTATACTCGGCAGGAGTATAGCCGGTAAATTTTTTAAAACAAATACTAAAATATTGAGGGTTGTTATAGCCGACTTTTTCACAAACTTCATACGTTTTCCGATCACCTTCACGCAATTCTTCCATGGCCTTTTTCATCCTTAACTCCAACAAGAAATCTCCAAAATTAAATCCTTTTTCGAGTTTAAATAAATTGCTTAAATACGGAGTACTAACATGGATAAATTCAGCCACCTTTTTGAGTGTTAAGGTGCTGTCGTGAAAGTGATCTTTAATATACATAATCGCTTGATCAACATGGCTGAAATGATTCTTATCTTCTTTTTTATACATTTCATCACACCATTGTTGAATAAGGCGATTCAGAATCTCTATCATTTTTGAAAGGGTTTCCATTTTTATGATATCTTGATAAACATCCGATGAATTAAAACTATTAATTTCTTCCTTTTTCCATTTTTCAACTTCGAAAAAGAGCATCGTACTAAACTTTAGGGCGAGGATTTTTAAATCAGTCAAAGGCACGGACTTCTTTTCAAGAATGGCTTTATTTAATTGATTAAGCGTTTCCCTCACCTTTTCAGGTATTCCTAACTTAATTTGAATTTCTAATTCAGACTCTAACTCTTTTAATCGATCTTCTGTTTCTTCCTTACTTGAAACAGTATCTTCAAAAGAAAATATCCTGCCTGTCCCCATAATATGTCTGAGATCCATCGCTAAACGTGATTCAAGCAATGATTTGCCTAATTCAAATAAATTTGGATATGTTCGCCCAAGCGTAATCGTTACAGAATGTTCGAGGACATTATAAGAATGAAATAATTCTTGCGCCATCTGCCCCTTCCTTACATCATTTTCACCTTCCAGAGATAAAAGGATGGCGTATTCATTAGGATCAATATTCATGACAATAAAGTCACTCTGTAAAAAAAAGGAAGAAGCAACCTCTGTCAGCTTTCGTTTACATTCATCCTGAAAGCCAATAGGAGAATGAACAAGTACCGCGGCAAATTCAGGTCCTTCTAACTCAACCCCAAGCTCTGCTAATTCCTTCTCCACATCCATCCGCTGCACTCCTTCCTTCATCAACTCTTGAAAGAATTTTTGCTGAAGGTAAGGCAAGGATTCGATGATTCTTTTTTCTTTTTTTGTTTCCTGTTCCCAATCTGCCGCTGCTTCTTTTGCTTTACTTAGCAATTGATCTGAGTCCACCGGCTTTAATAAATAATCATATGCTTTGAGTTTTACTGCTTGATGAGCGTATTTAAAATCTTCGAAGCCTGTCAGAAAAATAATTCTCGTTTCCGGACTAATTTCTCTTATTTTTTTTCCCATTTCTAAGCCATCCATAAATGGCATATTAATATCCGAGATGACGACTTGTGGCTGCTCCTTTTCGATTAACCCGAGTGCCATCTCCCCATCGCCTGCTTCCCCTGCAACGATAAATCCATGCTCATTCCACTTGATGGACTGACAAATCCCACGACGAATAATACGATCATCTTCAACAACAATCACTTTATACATTTTCATTGATCTCCCCTTTTGTTTTGGGAATAAGAATGCTCACCACTGTGCCATGACCAGGTTCACTTGATATATGTAAACCATATTCTTGTCCAAAGTGAATTTTAATTCGTTCATTTACACTTTTTAGCCCAATTCCAATAAAGCTCTTTTTCTCTTGAAAGGAAGCTTCCATTTCTCTTGAAATTTCTAGTAATTTTTCTTTTTCAATTCCGTTCCCATTATCGGCTACCTCCAGATGTATCACTTCTCCCGTCTGATAGCCTTTTATTATAATCTTCCCTTGCCCTCGTTTCTGCTTTACTCCATGGTAAATGGCGTTTTCGATCAGAGGCTGCAATGAAAGTTTAATAATGTTATAGGGCAAAATGTCATTTTCAACGTTAATTTCGTAGGCGAAGTCGTCCCCATAACGCATTTCCTGGATAAATAAATAATGCTCAATATGCTCGATCTCTTCCTTAATGGAAATTATTTCTTTCCCTTTACTAATTCCGATACGAAAAAAGCTTGAGAGAGCGCTTACCATTTGGCTCGCATCCTTATTCAGTCCCATATCACATAACCCTTTAATCGAATAAAGCGTATTATAAAGAAAATGAGGATTGATTTGCGCATGCATAACAGCAAATTCTAATTGCCGTTTCTCCTCCTGCTCTAACCGAATCTGGTCCATCAATGTTTGAATTCGATAAAATAACTCTTTAAACCCATTATGAAGGATTTTCATTTCTTCTGGACCAGACGTTTCATCATAAAATTCAAGGCTCTTTTTATTCATTGTGCGCATTTGTTCAGCCATTTTTTCAAATGGTTTTGAAATATACTTTCCAACGAAGGAGGTTAGAAAGATGGCACTAATAATCATCATTAAGATGAAAAAAACAGTAGAATGTTTAATATAATTTACTTTGTTCAAAATTTCATTTTCAGGAACGACTGCTGCCAGTTTCCAGTCATTTGCCTGGATTGTATCATAAATGACGATCATATCTTCTCCAGCAGCGCTTTCATAAGTGAATTGCCCGCTCTCTTTTTTCGTATTTTGAAGGGAATAAAGCGTTTTGTTATCCAGCCTATATTCCGTTTTAACGTCCTTAGATTCATATTTCCCGTTTGGACTAATAAGCGTCAGATATCCATTTTCCCCGATTAACGATTTGTTCAACACTTGTTCAAAATAATCATCTCGCAGATTAAATAGGATAATCCCTTTATCAGAAGTGGAGCCTCTCTCAATTAATCTAAATACTGACATCACTTGATCATTTGTATTAAAGATTTGATCTTGATGGATATTTCTCCAATAAAAACCCTCTTTACTTCCCTTATATCGGTTAAAATAATCATTATACGGTACCGATGGGTTCGAAGTATAATCACTATGATAAAGCAAAAATTCTCCTTGATTGAGGTCAATTAGGACGGATTCCAGTATGACGTTATATCGGGAATATACCAGCTGCAAACTCTTATCAATCTCCACATAATACTCTGGTTTAATTTCTGATTCCTTGGTTCCGATTAAGTTTAAAATCCTTGGGTCGCTCGAAACAGAAACGAGTTGCTGAAAAACGTCTGAAAGCATATAGTCTAAATAATTTTTTGTTTGGAAAATCGTATCATTGACATTTTTATATGCATTTTCTTCAATTTGTGCGGTTGCAAGCATAGAAGACACCCATCCAGAAATGGATATAAAAATAATAATGATAGGTAAATAGAGAGTGTTAATCGTTGATTTAATCGAGTACAAGAAATATTTCCGAATTAAGTTCTTTATTTTCTTTACCATCATGTACGCTCTCCTAATAGAAACAAGATAGAAGATTGCCTCCCCTATTTAAACAATAACCGATATGATGTAAGCGGTAAATAAAATTTTCTATCCGATTCCGAATATATTGAATTTTCATTACATTGTGTAACTATATAGATTGATGTAGAAAATTCGACATGACCAAAAAACGGCCATACCCAATTTTCTAGACTCAAGCGGCTGACACCCCCTTTTAGGGCTGGTGCCATCCCCATAGATGAACCTTTGAAGGTAATTCAAGTTGTCTGGATGACCCATTGTGAGGCCTCTCAATTGAATGAAGAAGTGTCGGGTTACTAAGTGAAGTGTATATAAATATAGAAGCTTCCAATAAAATGGAAGCTTCTATTCTAGTTATTCCTTTATCAGGTCGTAATACGCCATACTTCCCAAAATAAACGCCCCTATACCATGTAAATCATTTTCAGATGTTGGGCGGTCCACATAGTAGTCATACACACCAGCCGAAGTTCCAATACAAATTCCGCTTAAAGTAAGTGTAGATTCCTTTTCTTCCACCATATGCTCTAACAATCCTTTATAAGCTTTATCTGCTGCCGCACGATAGGAGTCATCTACATAGCCATGCTGAATTCCTTTCGCGATGAAATAAAGGAATAATGCAGAACAAGAGGATTCTAACCAGTTGTCTTCAAGGCCGCCTTTATCAACAATCTGATGCCATAAACCCGTTTTGTCATCTTGGAAGTGAACAATCGCTGGAATGAAGCTTTGAAGCGATTGAATTAACTGCTCTTGTCCTCGCTTTCGATCTCCTAAAAGCTCTAATAAATCAATCAATGCTGTGCCATACCAGCCGACAGAGCGTCCCCAAAATTCCGGTGAACATCCTGTTTCAGCATTCGCCCATGGCTGGACCTTCTTTTCATCCCATGCATGGTAAAGCAGACCTGTTTTCTCGTCTGTCATATGTTTTCTCATTAATTTTTCTTGCAGAAGGACCGTTTGAATTAATTCTTCTTCATGGAAATGCTGGCTATAAAGAATCATGAATGGTCCGCCCATAAAGAGACCATCTAACCACATTTGATATGGGTATTTTTCTTTATGCCAGAAGCCATTTTCTGATGTTCTATTGAGCGTATCTAAAGCACTCCTTAATCGCTTAGCCGCAATCATATACCTTGGGTCTTTTGTTTCTTCATATAATGGAAACAGCAGAATTCCTGCCATTGTTGAGTCAAGCTCATCTCTCGCGAAGCGCACATTTCCATGCTCATCAATTAAATGATCGAAATAGGCTTTAATATAATCAAAATATTCTTTTTTACCTGTTGCTTGATAGACTCTGTACATTCCATACAGAAATACACCTTGATGGTAGTGAAAATCATGGACAGGCGGCAGTTCTTCGGCACGAAATGTTTGCATTAAAGCTTGACATGCCTTTTCTGCCATCAATAATGGAGTTTCAGTTGCGATTTTTTCTGTTGTCTTTCCCATTGTTCATTCCCCTTTTCTTGAAAGAGATTTTACTTATATTGACATGATTGGGCTGAATCTTTGCTTGCCCGTTTGTTTTCTCCCATATGAACTCGCAGTCCCCCAAAAGCAGGTGAATGTAACTGCCAAAATATACCGAGATTTTGTAGATGAAGCTTTTCCATAGTTCATTCAGTGGAGACAATCCTCCACTGAATGAAGTTTACGTTCGTTCTTATTTCTTAAACGTCTTATCATATTTTGCTTTTGAATCTGCAATTGCCTTTGCCCATTCATCTAAAAATTCTTTGGCGGTCTTTTGGCCGCTCATCACTTGTTGGATGCCAGGGTCTACTAAATTATCAAGAATCGAACGATAATCTGGCAAGTAGAATGGCGGTTCGTAAAGCTTTGTTTCAGGGTTTTCGTACACTTCAAACGCTACCTTGATATGCTGTGAATTTTGTACCCACTCATCATCCAATACATCGGAGTTGGTTGGGATTTGACCAGTAGCTTCATTCCATAAGCTCTGTGCTTCTTCAGAGTTAACAAACTCGGCAAATTTCCAAGCAGCATCAGGATGTTCAGAACCCTTGAAGAGTGCCACATTGACAGCGTTTCCACCTTCGGCGACATATTGACCATCCGCTGTCTTAGGCAGCGGAAGCGTCTTAAATGTACCTTCTTCTAATGACTTCTTGTGTTCACCGTAAGAACCAACATTGTGGTGTACCATGGCAACAACACCCGTATCGAAGCCTGCAATCATTTCCTTATAACCATTTGTGATATCACTCTTTGGAGTGAATTTTTCGTAGTAGGATAGATATTTCTCAACGAATTCTACATGTTTAGGGTCATTGATATTTACTTTGCCATCTTTCCCAAAGTAATCTAAACCGCTATAAGCAAACATTAAACGCTGCAACTGGAAAGATCCGCCTGCACCGCCGCGGATGGTATATCCATAGCGGCCGTTATCCTTATCCGTCATTTTTTCGATCGCTGTAAAGAATTCATCAAATGTTTCTGGTTCTTTTACCCCTGCTTCCTCAAACCAATTTGTACGAATCCAGATTGTATCTAAGTTTTGAGCATATGGAAGCCCATACAGTTTGTCATCTTGTGTCATTTTCTTATTAAACTCGATCGCGTTTGCATTCATTTTATCCTTTAATTCAGAACCTTCATAATACTCATCAAGAGGAAGTAACGCTTCACGCATAGAGAATTCTGGCAGCCATGTTGTTTGAACAGATCCGACGTCCGGAGTATCATTTGCCGCAATGGCCGCATCATATTTAGATTTAGCCGACTTATTCGGAATCCCTACATACTCCACGTCAATACTTGGATTTTCTTCTTCGAACTGTTTAATCACTTCTTCCCATAGCGGTGTGCGTTCTGGTCCTGCATTCTCATCCCAGAACGTAATCTTCACAGGCTCATCTGACTTGCTTCCTGAATCTTTTGGTGTCGAAGATGTTTCATCCCCGCCGCTGCAACCAGCAAGCAGAAACCCTGAAGCCATTGAAAGTGCTAAAACGGAATGTGTGCATTTTCTCTTTTTCATAAACATGATGTTACCCCCTTAATCTTTTTCATCATTCATTTATTACAAAATTAGCCTTTGACAGCTCCACCCATTCCATTGACAAGGTGCTTCTGTGCGTAGGCAAATAATATAACTGCAGGAATTAAAGCAATCACACTTCCAGCTGCCAATGCTCCATAGTTGACGTTAAATTCTCCCATCATTGAACTTAATCCGACAGGAAGGGTGAACTTGGATTGTTGATTGGTCAGCATCAAGGCCAGTAAAAATTCATTCCAAGTATAAATGAACGTAAATACTCCTGTTGCTACAATCCCTGGCAGCAGTAATGGAAAGACGACATAGCGCAAGGACTGCAATTTTGAACACCCATCAATCATGGCCGCTTCTTCCAATTCCTTTGGAACATTTGAGATGAATCCTGCCATAAGAATCGTTGTAAACGGAATCTCAACTGCTGTATACGTAATGATCAGCGAAAGCGGATGACTAATTAATCCTAAATTTTTAAAAATGATAAATAATGGAATGATCATCATCGCTCGCGGGATGAACTGAGTACATAACAGCATCAGCATGAAACCCTTTTTCCCTGCGAATTTGTATCTGGACAGAGCGTAACCAGATAAAGTAGAGCAAATAAGAACAATGATAATCGTACAAATTCCGACGATTAGGCTATTTTTAAAGAATGTGGCAAATCCGATATTGTTCCAGGCATATACAAAGTTTTCAACTGTTGGATTGGCTGGCATGTATTGCAGCGGCCGCTTGATAATATCTCCTTCCGGTTTCAATGCTGTATTGATTGTCCAATAGATTGGAAACAAGGTAAAACTAAGCATTAACGCGAGAGGCAGATATAGAGTTAAGATTTTGTCTAATTTTTTATTTTTGGAAAACATCCTTCAAGTCACTCCTTTTCATAACGTGATAGCTTCAAATAAAGGATGGCAAAGACTAATAGAATACCAAATGAAACAACCGTTAATGCTGAACCATAACCGAAATTGCTTCCATGTACAGCTAAATCAGCAATATACATCGTTAGTGTGGTCGTTGAATGGGCAGGACCGCCGCCTGTTAAGTTGAATAGAAGATCGACGTTATTAAATTCCCAAACGACCCGTAATAATGTGGTTAACACAATCGTATTTTTTAGTTGCGGCAGAGTGACGTAAATAAATGATTTCCATCTGCTTGCACCATCCACTCGCGCTGCTTCATATAATTCGTTCGGAATACTTTGTAAGGAAGCTAATAGAGTAATCGCAAAGAAAGGAATTCCCCTCCATAATTCAGCGATCACCACGGCTCCAAAAGCAGTAGATGTACTTGCTAGAAATGCCATCGGTTCGTTAATGATTCCCCATTTCATAAGCATGTCATTAAGAACACCCATATGTTCGTTGAACATCATTGACCACATAACGGAAGCAAGTACCCCCGAGATTGCCCAAGGAATAAAGGCAACTGCTCGTGCCAGCCCTCTAAATTTGAAAGTTTGATTCAGCAATAAAGCCAAAATCATCCCAAACGTTAATTGAAGACCGACTTCTGATACAACCCATTTCAAACTATTGATTAAACTTGGGACAAACATTTGGTCTTGTGTAAAGATTTGTACAAAGTTATCAAGACCTGCAAAGCTATTGTAGTATGGTGCAGATATGTCATAGTTTTGAAGGCTATAGTAGAATACAGTCGCAATCGGGTAAAACAGAAAACTTAAAATAATGAGAAATGATGGCAAAATAAAAAGATAAGGTACCCATTTATCTTTCTTTATTTTCTTTTTATGAACCACCTTTTTACTGTTTACAGCTGTTTCAGGAAATCCTTGTGAATAACTCATTTAGTTTCCTCCTTTCTGATTCCAATTGTAAATGAAAACGGTTTCTTTAATAATTAAAGATTTTAAGATGATTGATTAAAATTTTAAGATATTTTAGGAAATTTATTTTTACCCCATTTTTTACAGCAAAAAAAACATACGAGTCGTCCTTGAATAAGGAATTTCGTATGTTTTATTAAAATTCTTCCCTTTTAATTAGTAGAATTGTTCATGACTTTCTCTGGATGATATAAAAGCTCTTTTATATTCATTGGCTTTCCTTCTCGCACAGATCGCCATACACCTTCCCCAACAGCAATGGAATAAGCACCCGCTTCTGAGCCGGCTAAAATTGGATAGTTCCGTGCCGAATCAGGACCAAGGAAAAGATCTTCTAGTAAGATAGGATCTCCGCCTCCGTGGCCTCCAGGATTTTGCACGAGTTCAATCGTTTCTTTCGCGCCAAAAAGCGGAAAATAATCGATTGTTTGTGCCGGATAGTTAAAGTGAATTCTTGATGGCTCGTGAAATTCAGTTGTCTCAATCCTTCCTTTTGTTCCATTGATAGCGAGACGGTATCCCTCGTATGGAGCGGAGAAATTAATTGAATAGCTTAGTAAACTCCCCCCATCATATTTCACCGCAGCCACATACGTATCTTCAATGCTAATCTCTTCATCGTAAATACATGCATCAGGTCTGTAATTCGTATAAGGAATGTCCTCATAAACCCCTGCCAAAAGATGGTCATCCCTCACACGATTGGAACCGCTGCATGGATTCCAACGCCTATAATAGGCACAGTTCCTTTGAACATCACATGTTCCGCAAAAGCGACTCGGTTCCTTTTGAGGATTTAATTCTCCGTCCGGACCGAAATAATGTAAGTTTCCATAAGCAAATACTTCTTCAGGTTTTTGATCTAACCACCAATTCACAAGATCAAAGTGATGAGTTGATTTATGAATCGACAACCCTCCTGAAATGTTCCGATTTCGGTTCCATCTCCTAAAATAACTAGAGCCATGGAACGTATCAATATACCAATTTAAATCAACGGACGTAATTCTGCCGACTTTTCCTTCAAGAATCATCTCTTTAATCTTCCGATGGAATGGACTGTATCGATAGTTAAACGTGACAATGACGCTTGCCTCACTTTCTGCTTCAGCCTGCATGACTTTACAGGCATCTTGTGCAGTTGTCACCATTGGTTTTTCTGTGATCACATTAACCTGCTTTCGTAACGCTCTTAGAATGTAATCAACATGGGTATCATCCCTCCCCGCAACAATCACATAGTCCGGCTTTGTTTGGTCAATCATTGTTTCAAATTGCTCTGGGGAAAACGTTGGAACTTGTTCTAGGAGTGGATATTTTTCTGTACATACGGTAAAGCGATAAGGGTCGGAATCTAGTAAACCCACAATCTCATTTCCTTTTGAAAAGTCGCTTATAATTGGACCGATAAACATTTGTAATGCCCGGTTACTAACGCCGCAAATGACATACTTTTTCATATCAACATCCTCCTTTTTTTATGTTAACGCTATCCTTAGAGAGAATCCCTAAATCTTGCAAAGGTAAAAATAGTGTAATTCAATGTCTCTCCACTCTCAATCCAACTTTCCATTTACCTTAAAATTTTGCTCATTCATCTTAAAATTTTTAATTATTTCAGAAAGCGCATTCACCTAAAATTTAAATGGAGAGACAAAAAAGAAGGAGGAAATGACGTTGAATTTCTTGTTGAAGCAGGCACTCCCCATGCAATCGGAGCGGGCTGCTTGTTAGTGGAGATTCAGGGGCCTACTGACTATACGACGATCCGCTTAGAAAAACATTCCCTTCTGGAAACGCAGCGGTTCAAACGGGTGAAGATCGTCAAAAAGTAAGAAAAGGCGATCAACTCTTTATTCCAGCACAGGTTTCTAAAAATAATGGAGAAGATACAGTTAAGCTTTAAGATTGTTTGGGCCTTCCTTGCTTAAAATTGGATGTAGAAACGACTAATCACTAAGTGGTTCCTCATATTGCTTTTGAGCCGTTTCTATCGAATTTGCCCACTCATCCAGAAAATCCTCTACGGTCGTTTTCCCGCTTAACACCTCTTGGATACCTGGATCCACTATAGTATTGAGGATTGTTCGATATTCCGGAAGATAGAATGGCGGTTCATAAATAATCGTATTGGGATCATCATAGACTTGTGCAGAAATCTGAATATGCGGAGATTCTTTGACCCATTTTTCATCAAGTACATCTAAATGGGTTGGAATTTGTCCTGCCGTTTGATTCCATAAATTCTGCGCTTCTTTTGAATTGACGAACCGAACAAATTCCCATGCTTCATCAGGATGTTGGGTTCCTTTAAAAACACTGATCCCGATTGTGTTCCCTCCCTCTGCCACATACTGTCCGTTGATGGATTTCGGCAATGGAACAGCCTCAAATTGGTCAAGTGTTAATCCTTCGCTATGCTCAGCAAAGGAACCAATATTGTGCTGGACCATCGCAGCAACCCCCGTATCGAAATTAGCAATCATAGCTTTATAATCGTTCGTGATATCACTTTTAGGGGTATACTTTTGATACATTTCAAAATATCTTTTTAGGAATTCAACATGTTTTGGATCATTAATAGTGCTTTTCCCATCTTCAATGTAATTCTCAATTCCTGAATAAGCATACATCATTCTTTGTAATTGGAACGATCCTCCGCCACCTCCCCGGATTGTATAGCCATATCGCCCTTTTGATTGATCTGTTAGAATCTCTACAGCAGCGAAGAATTCCTTCCATGTTTCAGGAGTTTTTACATTGGCTTCTTTAAACCAATCGGAACGAATCCAAAGGATATCGAGGTTTTGCGTATACGGAATGCCATATAACTTTTTATCATGTACAATTCTCTTATTAAACTCAATCACTTCTTTGTTTATTTCGTCCTTTTCATTCCAATTCTCAAAATAAGAATCCAGAGGCAACAGTGCATCTCGATGTGAAAATTCAGGAAGCCAACTGGTATAGACACTGGCTACATCAGGCGTATCTTCAGCGGCAATCGCAGCGTCAAACTTTGACTTTGCATAATCTTTAGGCAAACCAACATACTCCACATCAATAGCTGGATTTTCCGATTCAAATCTATTAATCAATTCTTCCCAGATGGGTGTACGCTGTGGTCCCGCATTATCATCCCAAAAGGTAATCTTTACCCTCTCTTCTGCCTTTTTAGTACGATCATTAGGTTGAGAATCCTCGCCTTTACATCCTGTTAAAAGCAAACCAGTGATCATCGTTAATACTAGAACAGGAGTTGATAATTTCCGCCATTTAAACATGGCATTTCCTCCTTCATGTAGTGTTATTTCTGCTTTACGGAATACGCTTGTCCCCTGTTTCAAACGACTCAACGAAAAGCCTTCCCTCATATCTTTGGTATTTACTTGAATTTTACTCCTGCAGTCTATAAAACACAACTTTATAGAAACATAGAGCCATCCGCATAGATGAACCTTTGAGCGCAAATTCAAGTTGTCCGAGTCACCGATTATGATGCCTCTCGATTGAATGAAGATGTGTCGAGTTATTAAGTGGAATACATATGTTGATTTAATTTTGACTCGTTCGACAAACAAAAAAAGCAGATCAGCTAACTAAGCCGCTCTGCCCTTTTGGGATTTGATTAATCAGGATGAAACCCGATAAGTTAATGATGATTACTGTAAGGAGTTAATGTGTGGAAAGACATGAGGAAAGTTGATTATAATTGTCTATGGAAGAAAGGAAAAGACTCCTCCAATCATCATCAAAATCATGAATAATGTGCCTAGAGAAAGAATGATAAATAAAAGTCCTACAATAAGATTTTCGGTCATGCTTTTCTCCCCCTCTATATTCCTGATCTGCATATCTTCTCAAAAAATTTATCTATTCCGCTGGCTTACATGAGAACCAAAGGACTCGATAGCAATTGTATGTATGCACTAAAAAGAAAGAACGGTGTGAAACGACAGTAAGCGACCTCGTTCATCCTCTGAGGAAGTACAAGGTCGCTTACACTATTTCTTCATTCATGATGTTGATAAATCCTTTCACTGACTTTTATATAATTAGGAGGATCTCCCCATGGCAAGAGAGTTTTTTATAATGGCTGTTTCGTGTACCAGGCATATAAATCATCTGCCTTCGCCTTACTTACTTCACTGGAATCACGCCTCTCTCATTTGATGTTATGTTGGATTTTACGTGTACATCTCCCCTTTCATGATATAGTTGGTGTGATTTTTTATGGTGTATGTATGGTGTATATTTATCATACAAGAAATAAGCCTATTTGTAAATACTAAATATTATAAATTTTCTGATAAATTTATATTTCTTATCAACAAAAATACAGACTCACTTATTAACGTCGTGAGTCTGCTTAATCTGTAACTTCTATTTTTTGGAGAAACGCTTTTAACGACGTTTCGTAGTAAACAGGCCAATCTACTTGCAGTGTATGAAGCTGCCGGGCATGCTTTGGTTTGATCCCCATGATTTTCACAGGATTTCCGTTCATGAATTGAATCATTTGAAAGAGTTGGTTTAATTTACATACACCGTCCGGATCAATCTCACCCGTTGCTGAAAAATCAAATAGGATTTCTTCAAACTCACCTTCATAGGCTGCTTTTAAGGCATTGCCAGTAATGGTTTTCATTTTCCCTTCCGAAATATCGCCGAATAACGGTACGAAAGCGATTTTTTCACTGATCGGGATAAATGGTCCGGAGAGTTCATCTAATCGTTTCATTGTCCGTTCTAATGCTTCTTTTTTCTCGAAAAGTTCAAAATCCGTTGATGCCAGCCTTTTCTTTAAATCATGGATCTTCTCTTCAAGTCCTTTTATTTGATGGCCCTTAGGAATGAAGATCATATTGGCAAAATGTTTTTCCCATGAAATGTACACATCACAAAGGAGGAAAGGATGCTCGATACTTTTTATATTTGCTTCAAAGCTCTTATCCCCTTCAAACGGCATCATATAATTTGTAAGCTTTTTATGACTTTCTTCATCAAAACAATCCAAAATTGAAGTAACATCTTTCCTTAACAATTGTTTTGCTTGATGAGATAAATGCTCAATTGTCCCATGAACATTTACTCTAATATAAGGTACTGGCATTTGGACGTTCATAGTCAGACAGCGGTCCTTTCTTTTCAAATCGATTAAACCATTCTTCAACCTTCCTAAGATTGGTTAATATTTCTGCTTTCTGTTCTGTATAGGGGCTTAAATCATAGCGATGAGCCAGCCTGCCGCCTACTAAAATATGAGGTTTATGAGGCAGAGCAGATAATGTTTTAACATAACTATTCAAATTTGGCAGATTATAAACGATGGATACGGATAATCCAATCACTTCAGGTTTCCACTCTAGGGCTGTCTGCCGTGCGTATTCTAAAGGCAAACTGGAACCAAAGTATTTCGTTTCCCAACCCCTTTCCTCAAAAAGGTTATTCACCATTTTGAGTCCTAAATAATGCTGCTCACCTTGCAAGCATAGAAACATCGCTTTTTTCGAAGGAGCCGTTTTCTTTCGTATTTGAAAAAGCCTTGAAAGAACAAAATCACAAATGCCTGTGGCTAAATGTTCATCAGCGACCGAGATTTCATTTTTCTCCCAAAGTTCACCAATCTCGTACATGGCAGGGGTGAACAGGTCTCGATAAAGAACCATCCAATCTTGATTCGGCTGTTGTTTAATCAGTTGGATGGCCCCGTCACAATCTCCATCTAAAAAAAATCGAGCTAATCTTTCAGCAGCCTCCATCTTTCTCCCCCTCGTCACGATGACTTCGTTGCATTTTTCTTGGCCAACACCTCGTTCGCTTTTTCCAAATAGTTTATGTATGATTCGAGCTTTTGAGCGTCTATGATATGAATGTTCTCTCTTAGCACTTCGATTATAAAAGCAAAGTTATCCATCAAAAGTTCCGTACTCATTCCAAACTTTTGCAAGATTCCGTTCAACCATAAAGCATAATCTATAAAAAATTGCCCGTTCCTTAATTCGTAAGCTGTTTCTAAATGCTTGAAATGGTGATGGTTATCCTCTATACATTTAGCCCTTCCTTTATCTCCATAACGATTGACTAAAGTAGGGTCTTTTTCATAAATTTTTTCTGTTACTCTTTCCACCATATCATGAATGTTAAGATTTGTCATTTAGCCACCACCTTATATTGTTTAACGGTTGGAATGACTGCGGCCAATTCTTGATCAGGGTATTTCTTCTCCAGTTCATGAATCTTCTTGAATTCCTCGCTCCTTACCCAGCGTAAATAATCTTCTTTCGTTGAGAAAATAAGCTGCACGGTTAATTCCCCAGGCTTCTTGTCATTTTGAAGAAGGAAGAAATCCACGAATCCTTCTGCCTGGTCGACAGAACGTGATCTATTCTTATAAATATTAATGACTTCATCCGCTTTTCCATCTGGAACATTGAAGGTCGAAAAAACAGTGTACATGAAAAATCACCTCTTTTTGTTTTATAAAAAATAAATAATTCCTGCTTCTATTCTATCAAACTCTTCTACAGTCGTCGTAATATATGATGATTTCTAATAAATGTAATTTTAAAAATGGTATAAAACAAAAAAATCGCATTAGCTTTAGTCCTTTATAGGGTGGTAAAATTATGAAGTTAGTTTGCAGCATACGCTTTTACTTTCAATTTTAACTCTGGTATCATCAAAAATGGAAATCTACCACTACACAGACTATCTATTGCATGAACCTCACAAAAATGCAGAACGAAGGATAAAGAAAAACGGAGGATATCACAATAATGAATAAAAAAGTATATTTGTTATCTTCTTGTGTTCTTGCTTTATTAACAGCTCCTATCACAGCCAGTGCGGAGACGATTAAAGAACAAACACAACAAATCGAACAAGATTTATCAGAAGTGACTCAACAGAAATTGCAAGTCCAGGAAGAAATTGAAGCCACTCAAAAAAAGATACAAGAATTAAACCAGCAAATTACGGACTCGAATAAAAATATCCAAAAGAAAGAACAAGAATTAAATAAAATTAACGAGGAAATAGCGGATTTAAACGAAGAGGAAAAAGAAATAACGACTCTACTTAAAAACAGGGAAGCAGAATTTAAAGACAGGGTATCTTCCTATTATCGGACAGAAGGTCAAATGTCTTTTTTAAATGTTGTTTTTTCTATTAATAGTTTTGAAGAATTTATTAATTACTTTGTTTCCTATGACATCATCGTAAATGAAGATAAAAAGTTCATTGAAGAATATATTCAAAATCAGAACAAAGTAGCGGAAATTAAAGAAAAGGTAACATCATTACAAAAATCGACGGTACAAGAAAAAGCAGCCCTTGAATTACTTAAAGCAAATCAAGAAAAAAGTAAAAAAGAAAAAGAAACGTTAACCATAACCCTAAGCGAAAAGAAAACACAATTGGAAAAAGAAGAACAGGGAAAAACATTGGCACTTGAATTATTACAGGAAAATAGTCAAGAGATTCTTAACTTAATTAATAACGACAATGGTAATTATCATGGGAATATTCAAATCATCCATTCCGTTATATCCCCTTTTGTGTCCGATGCCCAAAAACTGCAAAAGGAAAACGGAATTCCTGCGTCTATCATTTTAGGTCAAATCCTGCTGGAAAGTTCTGGTCGTTATAATGGTTTATCAGGCCTTGCTTATGAAGCAAAAAATTTATTTGGAGTGAAAGGAACAGGTACAGCCGGTTCGGTACATATGGATACAACCGAATATGTAGATGGCCAAAAAATCGTCACCAAAGCCCAGTTTGCCAAGTACAACACTTATTATGATAGTATGGCAGCTCATACAAATCTATTATTACGACCAAGATACCAAAAGCATTTAAAAAATGCCAAGACCATTGGCGATTATGCACATGGCATTCATGATGCCGGGTATGCGACTGATCCAAACTATGCAGCCAAATTAATGAAGGTGATCTATCAGTACGATTTATGGAAATTAGATGTATAAGTTTAGGAGTTTTATATCACCCCTATTTATATACATTCTACTTAATAACTCGACACGAATTTATTCTATCGAGAGGTATTTACATTCGGAGGTCCAGCCCACTTGAATTTACCCTCAAATTTTCTAAGTCGATCTATATAAAAGGAGAGTTGAAACAGATTGATTGAATTTAAAGAAGTAGAGAAACTCTATCAAAACGGCGTGCATGCCCTCAAAAAAATGAATCTTCATATATCAGAAGGAGAATTTGTTTTGATCATCGGTGAGAGCGGAGCAGGTAAATCGACGCTAAATAAACTTATAACAAGAGAAGAAAAAGCAACAGGCGGCGAAGTTATTGTGAATGGCTTTAATCTATCGTCATTAAAAGAAAAGGATATCCCCTCTTTAAGAAGATCCATCGGGATGGTTTTTCAAGAATTTCGTTTATTATCGAAAATGACGGTGTTTGAAAATGTTGCGTTTGCCCAAGAAGCGATCGGTATTCCCTTAGATCTTATTTCTGACAATGTATCACAAGCATTGGCAACCGTTGGGCTTGATTCAAAAGCAGATTATTTTCCAAAAGAATTGTCAGGGGGCGAACAACAACGAGTAGCGATTGCCAGAGCGATCGTAAACCGACCTAACATTATTGTAGCAGATGAGCCTACCGGAAATTTAGATTCAAAAACGGCATGGGAAATTATGAGTGTACTTGAAGACATTAATAAACAAGGCACCACGATTATCATGACCACTCATAATCAAGAGTTTATTAAACATACAACAAAACGAATCATTGTAATGGACCATGGAAAAATGCTTCGTGATGATAAAGGGAAGGTGCTTACAAGTTGAAACGGAACACGTATTGGCATCGGCATGTAAGAGAAGGAATAAACAATTTCAAAAGAAATGGCTCGATGACCGTTGCTTCCGTTAGCTCCCTGGCTTTTATGCTCTTCCTCATTGGGCTAACGGTCTTACTAACCTTAAATTTAAACCATTTGACGACGAAAGTAGAGGAAAATGTTGAAATAAACGTCTATTTAAAAAATTCTAATTCCGCCGACTTAAAAGCACTTACAGACACGATACAATCCTTTGAACATGTGTCATCCGTTGAGTTTATTTCAAAAAATGAAGGGCTTCAAAGTTTTATGGAAAGCTTAGGTGATGAAGGTGCAGCTTTTCAAACATTAAAAGAGGATAACCCTTTAAATGATTTATTGGTTATTAAAACAAAACAGCCGCAAGATGTAACAGCTGTTGCGAAACAGGTGGAAAAATTAGACGAAGTGGATAAAGTGGTGTACGCAGAAAGCGTAGTAAATCCCCTGTTTACATCAACGAAACTAGCTCGTATCATCGGGGTTATTTTTATTATTTGCCTTACTTTGATTGCTGTTCACTTAGTGACAAATACAATAAAACTAACGGTTCTAGCCAGAAAAGAAGAAATCCAACTGAGAAAGCTGATAGGAGCCAGCAACCATTTCATCAGGTTCCCTTTTTATATCGAAGGCTCACTCATCGGGCTTTTAGGGGCATCCATCGCCAGCTTACTTGTTGTGATTGGGTATTGTTTTACTTATAGCTATTTCAATAAATATATAGATATTGCTTTTCTTACGCTCATTTCTCCCCTTCCTCTCCTTCCTATTTTTTGTTTGACTCTTCTTATCTTTGGTCATCTAATCGGAATTTGGGGAGCTGTTTCATCGTTAAGGCGAATATTAAAAATCTAATCTTGCTATTCATCCTATATGATTATCTCCATATGAAAAGGCCCACACCAACCTAGTATGGGCCTTTTCTTCTACTTCCTATTCAAAAGTAAATTTCTACCGGCAAATTCGTCGTAACTCATTCTCGACCCTTATGTGGAATATACCTGTTTCTTACAGGCGTGCCTTTCGTCCGCCCAATAAAGTTACTATTCACAGAAATCAATACGAATCTCGAAGTCGCTGTTAAATCTTCCGTTAACCCTTCCAATTTGACCAGTCCCTTCATTTTGTATTGCCTTGCATAGGTTGTTTACCCGGTTGGATTGATACAAAACACGTTTTGTGCAGGAAAAATGTGGTATAAAACAGATTGATACCAATCAAATACTCATGACCTGCGTGGCTGGCTGAATGATCTATAAGCATCATAAAATAGCTTCGCTTCTATTTCTTCATATTTTCTTCGTTTTTCCTTTTCGTTAAAATAACCTAAAGACACAAAAATACTTCGTTCATTCTAAGATTTAGAATGAACGAAGTATTTGAGTCAAAAGCTCTATATCAGGTACCGCAAAAAGTTCGGTAAGGACGGTTTGACAGCGCAGGTAATGTGCAGTAATCATCCTGTTCAGGAACGTGCGCGAACGGACGGGAAAGAACATCAATAAGCCGTTCCATCACACTGTAGTCCCCATTGTTCGCGGCTTCCAGTGCTTCTTCTACCCGATGGTTCCGAGGAATGACCGCAGGATTGCTGTCCCGCATCAACTGACTTGAGGAGGCTTTCGGTTCGTCCTGTCTGCCGAGTCTTGCCTGCCACCGCTCATGCCATTGGGAAAATTCAGGGGTTCCAAACAGTTCCATACCCTCCAACTTATCAAACGTTAAGGCGCGGAAGGTGTTGGTGTAGTCTGCACGATGCTTTTGCATCATACCGAGAAGATCTTCAACAAGAGATTGATCCTCTGCCTCTTCAGTAAACAGCCCCAGTTTTGTTCTCATTCCAGAAAGCCAATGATGCTGATACAATTTCGGAAATTCTGAAATGGCCTCCTGTGCCAGCTCGACAGCCTGATCCTGATCATCATGAAGCAGCGACAATAGAGATTCAGCAAATCGAGCGAGATTCCATCCGCCAATAGGAGGCTGATTGCCATAGGCATAGCGGCCTTCCCTGTCAATGGAACTGAATACCGTTGCCGGGTCATAAACATCCATAAAAGCGCAAGGTCCATAATCAATGGTTTCCCCGCTGATGGTCATGTTGTCGGTGTTCATCACTCCGTGAATAAATCCGACCAGCTGCCATTGCGAAATCAGCCTAGCCTGCCGCTTAACCACTTCCTGAAGCAGCGAAAGATAGCGGTTCTCATCGGCTTCAACGTCTGGAAAATGGCGCTTTAATGTATAGTCGGCCAAGGTCTGAAGATCCTCGGTTGTGCCCCAATTTGCAGCGTATTGAAAGGTGCCAACACGCAGATGGCTGGCAGCCACACGAGTCAGAATGGCACCCGGAAGAGCGGTTTCGCGAATGACGGATTCACCCGTTGTCACCACTGCCAGACTGCGGGTGGTAGGAATACCAAGTCCATGCATCGCTTCGCTGATGATGTATTCGCGCAGCATCGGCCCAAGTGCCGCTCGACCATCGCCTCCGCGGGAGTATGGCGTGCGCCCCGGTCCCTTAAGCTGGATATCAAACCGGTCGCCTGACGGAGTCATCTGTTCGCCAAGCAGCACAGCCCGGCCGTCCCCTAACATATTAAAATACCCGAATTGATGCCCCGCGTAGGCTTGAGCAAGCGGGGAAGCGCCTTCAGGAATCCTGTTGCCGGCAAACACCTCTACGCCGTCTTCGCTTTTCAGCGCCTCGCCGTTCAACCCTAATGATGCTGCCAGCGCATCATTGAAAATAACTAACTTCGGCGATTGTACAGGGTGTGGGTGTTGATCGGTGAAAAATGCTTTTGGCAGACGTGCATAACTATTGTCTAAATTCCATCCTAGTTCTTTTGTCATCGTATCCCCTTTCTTCCTTTGAAGGTTTCCCATAAGAAAGCCTTCTTCATGTCTGCTTCTTCCAGTTTATTATAACCTTTCCAGATAAAGATGACGCATTTTAAATATTTTTGATTATAAACGGAAATCAAATATGGATTATTTAGGGGAAATCTGAACAATTATGAATCTGTATTCCATCAAACTACATTTTCTGTTATATAGGAAAGGCCCACACCAATCTGGTATGGACCCTTCCTATTACTTCTATATTAAAAGTAAATTTCTACGGGGAGATTTGTTGTAACTCGTTTACGATCCTTACGTGGAATATACCGGTTTCTCACAAGCGTTCCCTTCGTTAACCATACAAATCTTTTATTCGGCTGGAACAATACTTCCACCGAATTTGCTGTTAAGACACTCATGCTTATCAGTCCTTCCGTTTTGGTATTGTCCGTTTTTTAATCTTTGAAATAAATGTTGTCTCTGCTAAATCTAGCAGCCTTTCGTTACGTCCAATGATTGGCGACAGTAGTGCCTTTCGTTCGCCAAACAAATTTGCTGTTCACAGGAATCAATACGAATTTCGAAGTCGCTGCTAAATCTTCCAATTTGACCAGTCCCTTCATTTTGTATTGCCTTGCATAGGTTGTTTACCCGGGAATATAAGCATAAAACGCATTTCTTTCAGGAAAAATGTGGAATGAAGATATTTTTTAAAATTTATAGTATCCTCTTTCCATTAAAGAGCTGGTTTACAAAATGAATTTCTCCTCTATTGTTCAAAATTTCACAAAGGTGTCACAAAATACGTGTAAACGCTTACCATTTTGTTGGTATACTTAATTTAAGAAAACCTTTATAGTTTTCAATAAAATTCAAAAGATGAGGAGAGAGTGAAATGATTTTAAAACAGTTAATCAAAACAGGCTTAATCACAATTAATTATTATAAAGATGGGGTGATTCATAAATGCAAGGGGTATGTTCAAAACCTTAACTTGGCAGAGCAAACCCTTTCTTTAAAAGATCAACAAGAGAACATCTTGTCTATTCGGTTATCAACTATTGTGGAAGTTAATTAAATGACGTATGACGAATGTTTTGCATGAAGTTCTAACTAAAACAACAGCCATATTTTAACTCATTTTAGGTCGTTGACTGATGAGAAAAAATATGGCTATTATTTATCTTCAGGTATTTCTCCAGTGCCTGTGGCTTTCCGCAGTGCTTTCTAATAACATCAGCCCCCTGCGTTTACCCTTACACTTTGTTCGATTTGTTCCTCATTTTTCGTTAATTTCAAGAAAACGATAGAACCCATAAAAGAGGTGGTAAATAATATCGCTCCCATTGGCACTGCTGTTTCTTCATTAATGCCGACAAGCGGTGAGACCATGGATCCCAGTAATAACGGCAATAAACCTAACAAGGCACTTGCGCTTCCGGCCCGGTGTCCCTGATGTTTCATTGCCAGCGTAAAACAGCTTGTGATAATCATGCCCATAGAGGCCATGTAAATAAAAATCGGGATGACGAGCGTAGCCAGCGGCCCCTCGATAATGGTCATGATAAGAAGAATGAAGGTTGCACTTACAGCCATCATGACGGCAGTTCGAAGCAATTTCCGTTCGTGAATGATTGCACTAAACCGCCCAATGATAAAGCTCCCCGTAATAATGGCTAAACCATTAATGCCAAATAAAATACTAAAAGCTTGCGGCGATACATGATAGATGCCCTGATAGACGAAAGGAGTTCCTGACACATAGGCAAAACTCCCCCCATGAATAAGCCCGACAGTCAAAGCGTAGCCGATGAACGAACGATCCCGCAGCAAACTGCCCATCGTGCGAACAGAATGTCGAACTGAACTTGGAGTTCGCTTCTCCGGCGGCAATGTTTCCTTTAATCCCAAAGCAATGATCACAACAATGAAAAGTCCGAGCAAACTTAAAAAATAAAAAATGGTATTCCAGTTTGCAAACGGCAAAAGCAAGATCGCTCCGCCGGCCATCGGCGCAATCATTGGAGCCGTTGCATTTATAACCATTAAAAGCGCGAAAAATTTCGTCAGCTCTCTTCCGCTAAACACATCACGCACAACCGCACGAGAAAGAACAATCCCTGCTGAAGCGGTGAAGCCTTGTAAAAACCGGGCTGCTATGAACGTTGTAATATTGGGTGCAAAAGCACAGAGAAGTGATGATAATGCGAATAAGGCAATAGATACTAATAAGGGCTTCCTTCTACCCTGTGCATCACTAATTGGCCCAACAATTAGCTGACCGATTGCAAGTCCTATTAGACATGTTGTTAAGCTGAGCTGTACTAGCGAGGCACGAGCCCCTAAATCATTGGCGATATCGGGAAAGCTCGGTAAATACATATCAATATTAAACGGCCCCAGCATTCCAAGCATGCTGAGAAGAAAAGCCAATGCTAAACGCTCTTTTCCTGTTGGATTATGAAGCATAAATGTCAAACACCTTTCCTGCCTAACTCTACTATATTTTTACATAAAAATGATTAGTTTAGTATACGGCAGAAAAAGCAGTCTGTCCAATGGCAGTAACTGTTCATATAAAAACTTCTAAACTTTTTCAAGTATGCAACTCTTGGTAAATACAAGCTTTTCCCCTCTTCGTTTCTCTCATTGGGTTAATAATGCTTACACTCACACAATAATGATTCAGCTAATTTTTTACTATGTTGAAGACAGGTCTATCATTCTCTTGACAAAAAATCCTATTCCAATCCGCAGAAATGATCTATCACAAATTGTTTAAATTGTTGAGTTGCCGGTGATAAATATCTTCCTTGGATCCAAGCAAGTCCAATTACCCGTTGACATTTCCGTCCACGTATCCGTATTTGTGATAGTTTACTTTGGTCTACCCCCTTCAAATCCGGTAAAATGGAAACCCCTAACCCAGCAGCCACAAGCCCTGCTACGGTATCAGCTTCTTCTCCTTCAAATGTAATCTTAGGTGTGATTCCCGCTTCTTTAAATAATTGTTCGATCGTTAGTCGGAGAGAATACCCTTTTTTTAAGTGAATAAATGATTCATCTGCCATTTCTTCTAACGTGATACTTTCATAGCCAGCGAATTTGTGGTGTTTAGGGACTATAGCAAAGAGCTCTTCACACCAAAGTTGTTGCCATTGAATGGGAGGTTTCATTTCCATAGGAGCAATTAGACAAAGATCCAATTCACCTCGTTGCAACTGTTCAAGAATAGTATGGGAGGGTCCTTGTCCAAGCCGAAAATTGATTTTTGGATAGTCGGTACGAAAAGAAGCAATTAAATCTGGAATAAGATTCGTACTCAGCGTGTGCAGAAAGCCGAGAGATACTTGTCCCTGCTCTGGTTCTAGCAAATCTTGAATTTCTTGTTTACCTTTATTAAATTCTTTCATCATCGCATCTACACTTTTCAAAAAAATGTGGCCATATTGATTCAATCTAATCGAACGTCCTTGACGTTCAAATAATGGAACACCTATTTCATCCTCAAATCGAGCAATCGAACGGCTGAGAGCAGACTGGGTAATGGATAGTGCCTCTGCCGCGCGCGTCACGTGTTGCATGCGTGCCAGAGTTTGGAAATATTCAAATTGTTGCCACTCCATTCATTACACCCCTTTCATTCCATATATTCATTAAAAGCATTATTATAATGAATTATACAACATACACCGTCGATGGTAATATAAAATTCAAGAACATACTCGAGGATGTTCCCTAATATATAAGGCTTTTGTGCAAACAATCTATAGGATTATAAGTAAAAAATTTTTGTTTGTCATCGTATAGAACCAAATCGCTTTTTTACAAATAATTATCTTTAAAAGGAATGATTGATTATGCAGTATGAGGAACACCATACAAATTTTAGGTTGATTGTATTATGAGTTACATTCAACAAGGTACACCAGTCTTTCGTAAAACGAACTTTGCTTTCTTTGCTGCTGGTTTCAATACATTTGCTATTCTTTACTGTGCACAGCCTTTAATGCCGGAATTCACCCAATCATTCAACATTTCTCCAACTGCTGCAAGCCTGCCGCTATCCATTTCAACTATTGCTTTGGCTTTCAGTATGCTGATTTTCGGTTCATTATCTGAAGTATGGGGACGTAAGCCCATCATGGTCATTTCGATGTTCGCATCTGCTTTACTTTGCATTATTGCTGCTTTCAGCCCTAATTTTCACGTCTTACTGGTCATTCGAGCCCTTGAAGGCATTGCATTAGCTGGTCTCCCCTCAATTGCAATGGCCTATCTTGGAGAAGAAATGGAGTCTAATAGTCTAGGAACGGCAATGGGGCTGTATATCAGCGGAAATGCCACTGGTGCTTTGGGTGGCCGAATGATTTCGGGTATAGTAGGTAATTATTTTGGATGGCATATAGCAATAGGAAGCGTTGGTGTAATAAGCTTAGTGGCCACCTTCATTTTTTGGATGAGCTTACCGCCTTCACAAAATTTCAAATCTCGTCATTTAGAAATTGGAAAGTTAGGAAAATCATTAATTGAACATCTAAAAGATCCGGGTTTGGTTTGTTTATTTGGCTTAGGGTTTTTGCTGTTAGGGACGAATGTGGCATTATATAATTATATTGGTTATGTATTAATTGCACCGCCTTATTCATTGAGTCCAAACATCGTAAGCTGGATATTTACGATTTTCATTATCGGAATGTTCAGCTCTGTTTGGATAGGAAAATTGGTAGGTCATCACGGTAGACAAAAAATATTAATCATTAATTTATTAATCATATTTATCGGCGTCTGTTTAACGTTGAATTCTCATTTATTTATTAAGATAATAGGCCTTGCATTTACTACTTTTGGATTCTTTGGCGGCCATTCGATTGCCAGCAGTTGGGTTGGACAACGCGCTCTAAAAAACAAGGCACAGGCTTCTTCCTTATATTTATTTCTTTACTACGCTGGCTCGAGTGCAGGTGGAACAATCGGAGGGATATGTTGGTCCCAATTCGGATGGGGAGGCTTAACTTTTATGATTGTGTTTTTCTTAATGATCGCTTTTATGCTTTCAGTATATCTGTCAAGAATGGAACTACAGTCAAAGAAAAGCACTTATACGTAAATTCTAAGTTGGGATATTAAGAGTTAGAAATATAAAGTGAGACTTCTATCAATGGGGGTTTTCTTCATCCCCCACTGATGGTTAGCGAGACTTATCGGATCTTTACGGGCAGTTATCTCCCACTTATCTTCTTTGCTTCTCTCGAATCTGGAAGCGGGAGTTTTACTGCCCGTTAAGGTGGGATAAAGAAGTATTAGATGTAATGCTTAATGGCCTGTATCCAATTAGGATCAGGCCTATTCATTATAAGAACATACTCTGTAAAATAGTAGAAATCATTTCTCTCAAGGGATTTTTGTTTTTTAAGTTTAGTTAATAAGTATAGTTAGTGCCCGCTTGACGACCTCTACTAGGTGTTCATTCCGTGATATATTCAGCTTTATTTATAGTTGTCAGCATATTTTGTTTAGAGGATAATACAATTAAATACAAATATTGGGGACGATAAACATAGAAAAATACCAAGTTCAACAGTGTTGGGAACGATGTACCAACTACATAAAACGGGGGAAATTACGATGGATAAAAATGTCGAAATTCTTAGCAAGGAAGCCATACAAATGGATTTGTCTCTGATTAAATCGTGCCTGAGGCTGATTAATCAAACAATCACTTTAAGCAAAGAAAAAGGAGAAGATTTCTCTGCATTGGAAAATGGGGAGCTGCACGACTTGGTGGCTAAAATTGACCGAAATTTAGGTAAAATTAAGGTGAATATCGAATGGGAGTAAACGTGCTGATTGTTGCACGTTTTTTATTTGTCTGTGTCCAACCCATTTCATTTCAGCAGTTTTCTCCGATACTCAAATTCCGCCAACGGCTTTGATACATATCCTTCGGCTTCTAATCGGTATATAATGGCCAATCCCACATATAGGCTGACAGCGTAATCGTCATCTAAATACTTCTTTAATGCAGCGACTGTAACACTATCCTCAAATATTTCCCCTCTTTTCGCTACCACAACCGGATACAAGTCTTTCACCATTCGTTTGGCTGATTCGATAACCATCACATATACCGCCTCCTATTCTAAAATAAGAATATGCGAGCAATGGATGTTTCATGAGTCCGTTCTCCAGCGATAACGCTTCCAACATTCGATTTATTTCGCGTTTTTGTGCTATTGATGATTCTGGTAGACTTTTAGCGCAGTCCTCATGTCAACATATAACCGTTCTTTGACCATGATGTTACATTTGACTTCTATCACTGATAGATCTATATACATTCCACTAAATAACTCGACACAGCTTCATTCGATCGAGGAACATTCACAATCGGTTATTTAGACCACTTGAATTGGCTCTCAAAGGTTCACCTATGCGGATGGCGCCAACCCCGCAAGGGGGGGTGTCATCCGCTTAGGTCTAGAAAATTGGACATGGCTGTTCTTTGGTCATGTCCAATTTTCTAAATCGATCTATATACATATGTCCCCCTCCTCCATTACAGCACGATCCATAAAAAGGATTTAACAGAGATTTTAATGAGAAAACAGAAAAAAGAAATATATCGAATAAAAATAATCGATATATCTCTTGCTATCTTTATATATATCGATTAATATTTATCGTAATAAATCGATGATATTGGAGGTTTCATATGTCTCGTGTAAATAAACAAGATGTTCTGACAATCCTTACGCATATAAGCCGTAAGGATATGAAGCAGGAAGAGCTGCTGCAGGTTTTAAGTAATAAAGTTCCTGATCCAGCTCCTATAATCAATCAGTTACTGAATGAAAAAGTCCTTTCGATGAAGGATGGAATCTTTTCAATTACCGAAAAAGGGCTGAAAAAAGCCCGCCATCTTTACGAAAAGCCGCCGCACCTTCGAGAAAAAATCAAAACAAAATTCACCAAACGAAGAGGTCTCATCCAGCTGGCAATCCTCCAGCTTCTGAAGGAAGAGCCGCGGCATGGCTATCAAGTGATGAAGCTGTTGGAAGAGCGGAGTAAAGGCTTTTATTCTCCAAGTGCCGGAACGATTTACCCCGCTCTACAGGATTTATTGGAAAGAGAATTGATTTCGGTTGATGAACAAGGAGATAAAAAGGTATATACGCTGAATCCTCAAGGCTTGGAATTTTTATCGGACATTGTTCATGATGAGGATGAAGTGTTTTGGGAAGAATGGCTCATCCGCTTAAAATGGAAGCAATCAAAGGAAGCGGCATTGCTGCAGGAAGAGATGGAGAAACTTCATTTGGAATTTCAATATGCGGCAAGAATCGTATTGCAAAATCCGGCCCTTGCGTCTGAGCTCGTGTCGATCATCAAAAATGGAAGAAATGAGCTGATGAACTGGTCAGAGAAGCGAATGATTAGTCAGGAGTATGAGGAATGAAATCGGTCAGAAAATTGCTAGCCTATACAAAGCCTTATAAGCTTTTTGTCATACTGGCCCCATTATTGATGGCGTTAGAGGTAACGATGGATCTTTTGCAGCCGCTCATGATGCAAAAAATGATTGATAATGGAATCGCAAATGACGATATGGCATACGTCGTACAAATGGGTATACTGACGCTCGCTGCCGCAGTCATTGGGCTGGCAGGCGGGGTCGGATGTATCATTTACAGTACACGTGCGGCTGTGAATTTTGCCGCGGATATTAGACGGGATGTTTTTCAAAGGGTGGAATATTTCTCAAGTGAAAACCGCGATTCGTTTGGCACGGGAAAACTAATTACAATCGTAACAAGTGATATTTCAGCGGTGCAAACGGCCTTAATGATGACACTTCGCGTGTTTGTAAGAGGTCCTCTTCTTTTTATCGGAAGCATCCTGATTGTCTTTTTTCAGGCACCAGCGCTTTTTCCGCTTCTTTTTATTCTGATTCCGGTTTTATTATTTTTCATTATTCTGCTTTCAAGGAAAGCGGGAGCATGGTTTAAGCGGGTCCAGGAAAACATAGATCAGCTTAATACAAAGCTGCAGGAAAGCATTGCGGGAATCCGGGTTGTGAAGGCGTTCGTACGTAAAGATTACGAAATCAGCCTGTTTAAAAAGGTCAATGATTCATTAACGAAAACGACGATGACAGCCGACCAGATCATTACGATCCTCATGCCGATATTAATGTTTGTCATTAATATCGGTATCGTGATGGCCCTTTTGCTTGGAGTGGTACGGGTCGATCAAGGTGCAATGGAAGTCGGATTCATCCTCGCATTTATCAACTATTTGAATATTATTTTAATGGCCCTCATGTCCAGCAGTATGGTTCTGATGCAATTAATGCGTGCTTTTCCATCTGCTGATCGGATTCGGCAAGTATTAGAAACGAAAAATGAGATCGAAAGCTTCATAGATTCAGAGCAAGTTTCGCTTATTAAAGGAGATGTAGAGTTTAAGGATGTTTCTTTTTCCTACAGCAAAAATGGTGAACACGTTCTAAAACATCTTTCCTTTAGAGCCTCTAAAGGAGAGAAGATTGGAATCATCGGGCCAACCGGAAGCGGAAAAACCACATTAGGCAAGCTGGTACCAAGGCTGTACGACGCGGATCAAGGCGACATTCTTATTGATGGTATTAATATAAAGAACATCAAGCTTGAAACCCTTCGTTCAGCGATTGGCTATATTGCACAAAAGCCGCTTTTATTTTCCGGCAGTATCGAAAACAACCTTAAATTTGGTAAAACATCGGCAACGAAGGAAGATCTGAGATTAGCAGCCGACCAGGCATGTGCCGCGGAATTTATCGAGAAGTTCAAAGGTCAATTTGATCATGAATTAACTCAAAGCGCGACAAATCTGTCCGGCGGTCAGAAGCAGCGATTATCGATTGCAAGAGCCTTTGTCAGAAAGCCGCAAATTCTCATTTTAGATGATGCCGCTTCTGCCGTTGATGCAAACTCGGAAGCTGCGATTCTCCAAGCGTTGGAATCTGAATTTCATGATACAACAATCTTTATCATCGCCTCAAAAATTTCATCCATTATCCACGCCAATCAAATTCTGGTCATGGACGATGGGGAGATTGTCGGGACCGGGACACACCGTCAATTGCTTGAAAGCTGTCCTCTCTATCAAGAGATTTACCATACACAAGCGGAGAAAGGCGGGGTAGTCGTTGAATAGTATTACAAAAATACAGCAATCCACAGGCGGTAGCGGCCCGAAAGGAAGAATACCCGCCCCTGCTGCTAAAACGAAGGACCCGAAAGGCACCTTGTTTCGCATTTGGAAGTATATGGAGAGACAGAAAGCCGGTTTACTGTTATCAACGCTGTTTGTCATTCTTTCCTCGTTATTGAGTTTATTGGGCCCTTATTATATCGGGGTCATTATCGACCATTATATTATCCCGAAGGAGGTATCCGGTACGATCAAAATGGCAGGCATGTTGTTCGGAATTTATGCGGCCTCTTCCCTTTTCACTTGGCTGCAGGCCTATATGATGGTCAATGTGTCGTTAAGCACCATCGGCACGCTTCGTGAAGATTTGTTCACGAAGCTTCAAACGCTTTCCTTAAACTTTTTCGATCGGCATAAGCATGGGGACTTAATGAGCCGGTTCACGAATGATATTGATAACTTGAATCAAGCATTGAGCCAAAGCGTCATCCAAATCATTTCGTCGATTTTAACGGTTACAGGTGTCACGATTGCCATGTTTTCTTTGAATTGGATATTAGCGATTGTCTCCTTTATAACCATTCCATTGATGCTTTTGGTGACAAAACAAATCGTTCGAGTAAGCCGAAAAAACTTTTCAAAAAGACAAAAGGATTTGGGAGAACTCAACGGGTTTATCGAAGAATCCATTAGCGGGAGCGAAGTCATTACGCTATTTGGTAAAGAACATGATACATTTACTGAATTTCATGCGATCAATGAACGGCTGCGTCAATCTGCAATGCGCGCGGACATGTTCTCCGGCTTTCTAGGACCATCCAATAACTTCCTCAGTAACTTAGGGTTGGGACTCGTTATTAGTGTCGGGGCGATAATGGCGCTAAAAGGAATGACAACGGTCGGAATCATCGCTTCGTTCGTCACTTACTCTAGGCAGTTTTCCAGGCCGATCAATCAAATGTCGACATTGCTTAATTCGATTCAAGCGGCCCTTGCAGGAGCGGAACGCGTTTTTGAAACGATGGATGAAGTACCGGATTTAAAAGATAAAAGAGATGCAGTTTCGGTTCAGAAGTTTCACGGGAATATCGAATTTATCGATGTGAACTTCAGCTATGATCAGGAAAAGAGCATTTTACAGCATATTCATTTCAGGGCGAAAGCCGGTGAGATGATCGCCCTTGTCGGACCAACAGGATCCGGTAAAACAACGATCATTAACTTACTTATGCGCTTTTACGATGTTGATTCTGGTGAAATACTCATAGACGGTCACAATATCAAGAATTATAGAATAAGAGATTTACGGAAAAGAATCGGGATTGTCCTGCAAGACCCCTATTTATTTTCCGGAACGGTCATGGAAAATATCCGCTACGGCAGATTGGATGCGACGGATGAAGAAGTCATACAAGCGGCGAAAACCGCAGCGGCCCATGGATTTATCAAGCATTTACCAGATCAATATAATACCCGGATCACATCTGGGGGAGCCAATATAAGCCAGGGGCAAAAACAATTGATTTCGATTGCCAGAGCCATCTTGGCGGACGCCGATATTTTAATTTTAGATGAAGCCACGTCTAACATTGATACGCGGACAGAAGTAGCGATTCAAAAAGGGGTGCGCAATCTGACGAAGGGAAAAACGAGCTTTGTCATTGCCCACCGCTTGAAGACGATTGAACAGGCAGACCGTATTTTAGTCATTAAAGACGGAGAATTGATTGAACAAGGCCATCATGAGGAACTGCTGAAACAACGCGGATTTTATCGTGGCCTTTATTCTAATCAGCTTCGTATCTAACATGATAAAGCGAGGCGACTGTTCAGGGGCGACAAGCAAAAGAGCGGCCTTGGCGTGGCGCCATTTGCCACAGAAAGGATGAGCTTTTGACCTCGAGCCCCTAGGAGCCACAGCTAGATTAGAATAGTAAAAACATTAAACGATGAAAGGATGATTCAAATGTTTGTCAATACAGCTGCTTTTGAAATCGAAAAAGCATACGAGGAGCGTCTTGTGAAGAAGCGCGAAAAAGATCAAGCCCAATTGGCAAAGGCGAAAGGGATCCTTTCTTTTGAGTGCTGGCGCAGAGAGAATACAGACACGGTCGAGTTCGTGTACGTATCAAAGTGGGAATCACAAGATGCCTTCAAAGCATGGATCTCACGCGATGAACATGTGAACGAACATAAAGAAATGAACAAGCGAAGAAAAGAAAACGAGCAGACAGAGCAAGTAAAAATGAAAAAAACATTGCGTGCATATGAGCTTTATGACAGCTCGGAACATTAATGAATCTTTTTACCGCAAATGAACTAAACTAAAAGGACCCGTCATTGAACCCGTGATTTTACCGGATTATCATGACGGGTCCTTTGATGAAGATGACTCAAAAAGTACTTTTTGAGTCATCTTCATCAAAGACTTTCAATAATCTTTCTCGCGGTATTTTCACCATTTTGGATGCAATCCGGAATGCCGACTCCGTAATACGAACAACCGGCGAGCATGATTCCCGGATATGCTGCCGCAAGCTGGTGTTCAATCGTTTCAACAATTTTTGGGTGGGTAATGAGATAATTCGGCATGCTCTCCGGCCAATTTGTTACTTCACTGGCAATCGGCTCAAGTTTAATGCCAAGGCTTTTGTTAATATCGTCAAGCGCAACTTCAAGCAGTTCTTCTTCGGTCATTTTTTGTAATGCGTCAAAGAATGGATGGCTGCTTTTATAAAACAGCCTGACGAGCAAGTTTCTCGTTTCTGACGTATGCTCCCACTTTCGGCTTGTCCACGTGCAGGCATTACATGACAATTCATCGTTGTTTGCCGTGATAAATCCGGTTCCGTCTGCCGGAAGGGAGCTGTCCGGAACGTCAAAGCCCACATATACGCTGATCAGTGAGCTGTTTTTCAAACCAGTGAACTCTTTTTTGAGCTCTTCGTCATCGAATAATGCTTCCGCAGCGTTATGAGGAATACTAAGTACAACATAATCCGCTTCAATCGTTTCATAATTGTTGAAAGACACGTGATAACGATCCCCCGCTTTTTCGATTTTGCTTGCCTTTACCCCCTTTAAAATTTCCGCTTCCTCAAGCTTTTCTTCGAAGGCATCAACTAGTGTACCTAAGCCGTTTTGGAAAGAAAGGAACTTCTTGCCGCTTTGGAACTTTTCCTTGTTTGCCTCAAACCCCCTTATGATGCTGCCGTATTCATTTTTATACTCGAGCACATTCGGAAGGGTCTTAGCAATCGTCAAGTCGCTCAGTTCCCCTGAATATACACCGGAAAGCACCGGGGCGATTTGTTTTTCTACCAATTCTTTTCCTAGGAAATGCTCCAGGAATGCTCCGATGGAATCGTTTTTCGTAAACGTTTCATTTTTCGTGTAAAAATCTTTCAGCGCCTCCACTTTTCCGTCAGCAGAGACGAGAGTGCTTTTTGCCAATGATTCCACACTTGCCGGAATTCCAAATACGGAATCAGCAGGAATGGCCTTTAATTCTCCGTCTGTATAAATAAACGATCGGCCTGTGGCATTGTAAACGACTTCATTCTCTAACCCGAGTTCTTCGATGAATGTCATGCCGTTTGCTTTCCGGGCTACCATCGAATCGGCCCCTGCCTCCATCACGAAGCCGCTTTCTTTTACCGTACGAATTTTTCCGCCGAGTTCGGCTGACGCTTCAGCAAGGATTAGTCTCACATCTGCTCCATTCGCTTTTTTCCATTTATGTAATTCATACATGGCAGATAATCCGGTAATACCGCCGCCAATTACTAAAACTGTTTTCATTTATGGACACCTCTGTTTATCTTCCATTTTCGTTCACTTAAAGTGTACCACATTGATCCATGGAGTCAGTGCTTTTTATCACATTACACATGTTTGCCCGCGCCCGAAATCAAAAAAGCTGCCGATTGGGTCTATCAATACCGTTCGGCAGCTTGTGCTTATAAAATGATGGTCATATTTTAGCTTTCTGCATGACTGGATTCATCACTACTTCTTTTCTTTTGCCGCTTCTTCTACCATCTCTTTAAAATCTTCCATGGTATTGCCTTCGAACTGTTTGCCATTGATAAAGATGGTCGGTGTGCCTGTCACTCCCAGTTTTTCTACATAAGACATATCTTGATCCCAGGCATCTTTAGCACGATCCTCTTGAAATGCTTTTACTGCCTTTTCTGCTTCCTCGTCGCTGACAACTTCTCTTAATGTCTCTTCAAGGAACGAGTCTGTAAAAACATCCATTGTTTCATATTTGGTGTCTTCCGGCTGTTTCTTGTATAAAAGCTCATGGAATTTCCAGAATGAATCATTTCCGAGTTCTTGATAGACCGCTTCCGCAAATTGGGCTGAACGAATGGAATCGATATTGATGAATGAATAATTCATGAAATAAAACTTAGCTTTACCTGTTTCAATGAACTCCTTCTCGATTAAAGGAAAGAAGGATTCATTGAAATTTTTACAAACCGGACATTTGTAATCACCGAACTCGACGATTTGAACAGGAGCCGATTCCTCTCCCAAGTAAGGCTGGCCTTCATACTCAATAGCTGCCTCTTTTTCCGGCACCTTTGCCAGAAAGATTAAACCAAGTACACATACACTAAATAAGCCAACTACCCAAAAAATCCATTTCGAAGATTGATTGGAGGTCGATGCTGTTTTTTTCTTCGACTTTGCCACGTGTTCAACCTCTTTCTTTTTTTATCATCCTTTTTCGATCAGCTGGACTCTAATCGGGCACTTTGAAAATCATGCACTGTGTTTTTCAGCTTCACGGTTTCCAAGTACATTGCCAATTGAAAGAAACTGGTTGTCACTTACTAAAAGATGCGCAGACATAGCAAGCAGCGCCAAGTCCAATTCATATCCGCCAGCAAAACCGCTTTTCAGCTTTACCATAAAAATCGCCCCCACCATAATGACGGCAAATGCCCCTGCAATGATTCTTGTCCCGAAACCAAGCATTAGAAGAATTCCGCCGATCAGTTCAATTCCCCCTACCGCATAGGCTAAAAAACCGGGTATTCCGACGCTATCGAAAAAGCCCGCCGTGTTTTCAATGCCGCCTTGAAATTTTGCAAGACCATGCACGAAAAAAGTTAAACCTAATACTAAACGAATGATAAAAGACCCTAGTTCTGCGTTTTTCACCATTATAATCTCCTCCTCTAAAATAGGTTGTGTTTGATTTGTGATGAGACATCTATTTTAAACTACATTATGTAGTGTAATTCACTAAAAAAAATTAGAGCAGTGCAAGGATAAATAAGACACACAACATAAAAAACACATAGATGGATGTGATCGTCAACATAATTGGAAGCTTTAAAGGAAATTCCGTCAGCGGATCAAGTATATATTTGATTCTATAGTTAACGGACGTATCTGCAAACGAAACATAGGAAAAAGGCAGATTAGCTTGCCTTCCCGTTTTCAGCATTTTTAATAAGGCGCTGCCCAGGTCCCTTGATGAACCGAGCTTATCGATTGCGTAGTGATCCGCCAAAACTTCTCTTACAATTTTATACTTTTTGTGAAACCACTTTAAAATCGGAATATACCACATAATCGATGCGAAAAGGGATAACAAAAATATTTTTAAAGGATCTCGATGTATTTTATGATGCAGCTCGTGATAAACGACTGCCTCCAGCTCATTTTCATCCAACAAATTCAAAAGGCCCGTTGAAAGAATGATTTTTGGATTCAAAAATCCCATCGTAACAGCGATTGGGGCAGGACAAGAAATGACGGTGAAATCTCGCTTTCCCTTACTGTACATATCGTTCAGTTCCCTCGTTAGCTGTGCATCTTCGTACAGAAGGAACTTTTTATAAGTATTGCGGGCTGTAAAAAGCTGTTTTCCAATCTTCCATACCGATAAAAGCACCGTGTAAAAAACGAGAGCATCCAGCATATATTCAACTGAAGTGAGTCCAAGAGATTTTGCTGCACTATGGCATACTTCGATAAGATTGAAGGTTAAATCCCAGCCCATCAACACATAAAGCGTATAAATCCCCATTTGAAAAAGAATCGTTCCTGCTATCAACGTACACGCTGTAAAAATCATTTTTGATTGATTTTTTGACATGTATTATCTTTCCTTTTTTAATTCTTTTATTTTTTGCTCCAGCTTTTCAATAAGCCCTTGATCCACGTCTTCTAAAGCATCCAACATATGCGTCACAACAAGAGAACCGAATTCATCGATGAGCTCGTGAGTCAATTCTTTTGATTGTGTGTCAAAAAACTCCTCTTTTGAAAGGATAGGCCGATATAAAGAAGTCCTGCCTTCTGCTCTTTTTTGCAGCACCCCTTTTTCCACCAGGCGATTCATGACGGTCATGACGGTATTGAAATTCACGGCTTTCTCTCTCTCTAGAGCCTGTTGAACATCTTTAATGGCCATTTCCTCACCATCCCACAAAACGGTCATGATCTTGGCTTCAAGCGGACCGAAAAAACGGTTTAAACCTTTCTCGTTAAACTTGAATTTTTGTATTCTCATCGCAGAACACCTCACACTACCTATTGTAGTGTGAGGTGTTCCTTTCGTCAAGCGTCATCCTGCTTCCTTGATCATATTAATAAACGTTTTGACAAGGGGTGATTGGTTTTTTGTGCGCCAGGAGACACCCATCGAAGCGACAGGAAGCTGATTATTTAGATTCAAGTATACCACCTCTTGAGTATGCAAATTCATGGCCGATTGAGGAACGACTGCGATTCCCAATCCGGCGGACACCAACCCGATGACCGTTTGGAATTCGAGGGCTTCTTGCTGAATGATTGGATTGCATAATTCCAGAATCTCCTGATAAAGACCGGCCCATGTTTTGGGAGACAGCATCACAAACGGGTATGGGCGAAGATCGGCAAGCGAGACGTTTTTTCTTTCCAATAAAGGGTGCTGTTTCGGAACGGCCAGCACGCAAGGCGAAATAGACACAATTTCCGTACATAACATCTCGTCGTCAACAGGAGGTCTTAGAACTCCTACATCGATTTCCTCTTGACGCAATGCTTCGATTTGCGCGGGTGTGGACATTTCGTGAAGATGTACTTGCACATTAGGATACGAACGGCGAAACTCCCGCAAAACGGCAGGAAGAATATCATACGTGGCAGATCCTACAAATCCGACCCTCAATATTCCGATTTCGCCGTGGTGGGTACGTTTGGTGTTTTCGACCGCACGATCAAGCTGATCCAATATTTTATGAACCTCATCGCGAAAGACTTTTCCTGCATCTGTTAATTCCACATGCCGGTTATTTCGATAAAAAAGCGGAACCTCTAATTCTTTCTCTAGATTTTGAATTTGCAAGCTTAACGGAGGCTGCGTAATTCGAAGACGTTCTGCAGCACGACTGAAATTCAACTCCTCGGCTACGGTAAGAAAATAATGCAATTGGCGAAGCTCCATCCTTCATTCCCTCCTAATCAGTTATACATAAAACATATCATAATAATATAAATTATATATTTTACAGACCTCTTCCAGCAAGATAAGATAAGGTCATAAAGATGACTGGAGGTTTTGATATGTCGACAACTGCACAACGAGGACAATTATCTGTTGGAATTGTAAATGAAAACTGGACCGGAGATGCCCGTTTTTACGAATATACGACTGCGGCGGATCCAATTGGAAGCGGAATCATCAGTTCTATACCGGCTAAGGAATTTGAGCCTGAACTTTATAACTCAGGTGAAACTCGTATCGTCACATTGAATCTTTCGAACGAGTTGAGAACGGAATATCCAGCAACAAGCCCGTCCCTTCTTGCCCATTTCATCCGTATTAATGAAGGCGATTCCATCAATACAAAACCAAACGCGACGAGCGAGTTATACTACATCATTTCAGGCGCCGGCACTACAGAAGTGAACGGCAAAACGATCAACTGGAAAAAAGGCGATTTCTTGACGCTTCCATCCGGATCTGTCAGCTGCCACACCGCGACGGAAGATGCAGCAATTTACTATATTCTTGATACCCCTCTTCTTAACTATTTAGGAGCGGAAGCGACGGAAGCACGCTTCAAACCCACTCTTTTTACAGCGGAACAAGCGGAAGCAAAGTTGAATGAAGTGGCGAATGCTCCGGATGCCCATTTAAAAAATCGGATCTCGATTCTATTAAACAATGAAAAATTTGATCAAACATTAACGATTACACATGTACTATGGGCCATGTTCGGGATCGTTCCGGTAGGGTCCAATCAGGCTCCTCACAGCCATAAATCAGTAGCACTTGACTTTGTTGCCTATGCAGCGCCTGGAACGTATACGCTCGTTGGAGATAAAATCAATCCGGAGACACAAGAAATCATTGACCCGATTCGCATCGACTGGGTGACAGGAAAAGCTTTCGTCACTCCTCCAGGATTATGGCATTCCCACCACAATGAATCCGGGGAGCCGGCATTCATTATCCCGATCCAAGATGCAGGTCTGCAAACGTACCTTCGTACATTGGACATTCAATTTACTCATTACGAAGAACAAGAATAGGAAAGCGGAGGCGACTGTTTAACCTTGAGAGGCGTTAGAGCTTCTGGCCGGGAAACCGCTTTTTGGTTTCATGGTCAGAAGTGGAACGACCGAAAGGTTAGGAGCCGCAGCTAGACACCTCTAAATAAAGGAGAGGAATGGAAGCTTTATTCACCCTCCCCCACACAAAAAATGGACCGTCACTCAAACCCCTTCCTCCTATCGGGTTTACATGGCGGTCCATTTTCATGAAAGGAAGAATGAAAATGAGAGCGGCAAAATTTTGTGAACGGAACGTGAAAGTAACGGAGGCCGGCAAAGCTGCAGACATTCTCCGCCGGGATTATGAGGATGAAGTGGAAGTTTGTGTCGTCGATTGCTTCAGACGATGTTTGGAATGCAGAGTGAAACCATTTTCCCGCATTCAACTAACAACCGTTGAAGCAGGAGATGCCGACTCCCTCATCCAAAAAATTCTGCAAGCCATTGGAAAGTAAACAGAGTGAAGGTGATACCGAATCGAGAATAGAATATATGAGTACATACATTAGAAACGCAAAAGGAGTAATTTTACGATTTCGAAAAACTCTATCACTCATGCACAAACTTCTTCTCGTCTCGGAATGTGGGTGCTCATCTTAGGCATTATCTTTGCCGCCGCGAACTTACGAGCTCCCCTTACATCTGTAGGACCTGTCATTGAAACGATTCGCCGGGATATGGGGATGAGCAATACGGCAGCCGAGATGTTGACGACTTTGCCCCTGCTGGCATTTGCTCTTTTCTCACCCTTTGCTCCTAAAATCGCCCGTCGTTTTGGGTTGGAATATACTTTATTTGGAGCCTTGCTTTTACTTGAATCCGGAATTATGCTTCGTTCCGTGCCGTTTATCCAGACACTATTTATCGGTACCGCTTTACTCGGTACCGCGATTGCTATATGCAACGTCCTTTTACCGGGATTGATTAAACGGGAATTTTCCAGCCAAGTCGGAATCATGACGGGCGTCTACGCTGTTTCAATGAATATGTGGGCAGCCATTGCCTCAGGGATTAGTATTCCCATTACCCAAGGATTAGGCTTTGGATGGCGAGGCGCTCTCGTTTGCTGGGTGCTTCTTTCGATCGTTTCGATTGTATTTTGGATTCCCAGGCTGCGTCTTCCCCATCAGCCGGCAGCGATCAGTATGTGACCGACCTTGAGAGTAAGGAAAAATCTAGTTCTGCATAACAACTATATTTATTGCATGGAAAACCTCGAATTCTATAAGATTCGAGGTTTTTGAATTACCTGTTGCTTTTTGTTCAAATTGATCTCGTTGTATTTTGTCGAATAAAATCGGATTTTTTTGTCCGCTCAATATGGACAATTCTGAATTTTTCTATTATCATAATTGTTGTAATTGTTAGTACAAAAGGATTTCATCCACTTCTTCGTGTGTTTATGGGGAGGACACATGTATTTTTAGAAAAAGGGGCGAAATTCAACATTCTTAAAAGCAATGCTGAAGAATAGGGATAAATCATTACAAAATCCTGCATTTATTCCAACCATCAATGAGGGGGTATATGAAATGTCAAGTGAAACATTAAATCAATTTTTGAAAGAAAATTTGAATGATTTAAAAGAAAAAGGACTTTACAACGTGATTGATCCGGTAGAAGGTCCAAATGGTTCGATGATCACCATTGCAGGCAGAGAGTTAATTAATTTATCATCCAATAACTATTTAGGCTTAGCGACAGATCAAAGATTAATAGAGGCTTGTTTAGAAGCAACGAAAACATATGGTGTTGGAGCCGGTGCCGTCCGTACGATCAACGGAACGTTAGCTATTCATGTCAAATTAGAAGAAAAGCTTGCTGAATTTAAACATACAGAAGCAGCCATTGCTTATCAATCGGGATTTAATTGTAATATGGCAGCCATTTCAGCAGTGATGGATAAACACGATGCCATTCTTTCAGATGAACTGAATCATGCTTCAATCATTGATGGATGCCGATTATCTAAAGCAAAGATTATTCGCTATAACCATTCCGACATGGAAGATTTGCGAACACAAGCACGTAAAGCAAAAGAGTCCGGATTGTATAACAAAATCATGATTATTACCGATGGAGTGTTCTCAATGGATGGGGATATTGCCAAGCTTCCTGAAATTGTGGAGATTGCCGAAGAGTTTGATTTAATTACATATGTTGATGATGCACATGGTTCCGGTGTATTAGGTAATGGTGCGGGAACGGTAAAACACTTTGGGTTATCAGACAAAGTGGATTTCCAAATTGGAACATTATCCAAAGCCATCGGTGTTGTAGGAGGCTATGTAGCAGGAAAGAAAGATTTAATCGATTGGTTAAAAGTAAGAAGCCGTCCGTTTTTATTTTCAACGGCTGTCACACCGGGAGCAGTTGCAGCTTGTATAGAAGCCATTGATATTTTGATGAACAGCTCAGAGCTTCAAAATAAGCTGTGGGAAAACAGTGATTACTTGAAAAAGGGCCTAACAGAATTGGGATTTAATATTGGAGAGAGCGAAACACCGATTACACCTTGCATTATAGGAGATGAAGCTAAAACGCAGCAATTCAGTAAGCGGCTGAACGAAGAAGGTGTGTATGCTAAATCGATCGTATTCCCTACCGTTCCAAAAGGAACAGGAAGAGTGCGGAATATGCCGACAGCTGCTCATACAAAGGAAATGCTGGATCGTGCATTAGCCATTTATGAAAAAGTTGGAAAAGAAATGTCGATTATTTAAGTGTGGGTTCAAAAAGGAGGACAAAAAGGACCAAGAAGTTCAAGGAAGCGCCGTCTCGAGCAACGGAGCGTATGCTGTTAATACGTGAGTAGCGGAGAGACAAGCTGACGCCGAAATTCGACGGTCATTTTTCCCGGACTTTTTGAACAACCTCTTTAAGGGGATTGCTTGTTGCAGAGTGCATAACGGGGAGGAATTTCTAATGAAAAAGGTCTTAGTAACGGGGGCTTTAGGCCAAATTGGTTCAGAACTAACGCTGAAAATGAGAGAAATTTACGGAAGTGACAATATTATTGCGACGGACATTCGAAAAACGGAAAGCGATGTAGTCCAATCAGGTCCATTTGAGATTTTAGATGTTACAGATGAAAAAGCGATGTTTAACATGGCTAAAAAACATGAAGTGGATACGATTATTCATTTAGCCGCTTTATTGTCAGCAACAGCTGAAAAGAAGCCTCTTTTAGCCTGGCATTTAAACATGGGCGGATTGGTGAATGCTTTGGAAGCAGCACGAGAATTGAATTGCCAATTCTTCACACCTAGTTCGATTGGTTCGTTTGGTCCAACCACTCCTAAAGATTGGACTCCGCAAGACATCATTCAACGGCCGACTACGATGTACGGAGTGAATAAAGTATCTGGAGAATTGTTATGTGATTATTACTATCATAAATTTGGAGTTGATACGAGAGGTCTTCGATTCCCGGGACTGATCTCGTATGTTACACCTCCTGGCGGGGGTACGACCGACTATGCAGTTGAAATTTATTATGAAGCGATTAAAAACAAGAGATATACTTCTTACATTGATAAGGGAACATATATGGATATGATGTATATGCCTGACGCTTTAGATGCGATCATTACATTAATGGAGGCAGATGCTTCAAAACTAAAACACCGGAATTCTTTCAATGTGTCTGCTATGAGCTTTGATCCGGAGCAAATTGCAGCCGAAATTAAAAAGTATATTCCGGAATTTGTCATAAATTATGAAGTGGATCCTGTAAGACAATCTATTGCCGACAGTTGGCCTAATAGAATAGATTCAACTTGTGCAAAGGAAGAATGGGGATTTAAAGCGGAATATGATTTAGAGAAAATGACGAAGGATATGTTGATGAAGCTGAGATTAAAGTCACTTTTAATTACCGCATAAAGGAAACCTTCCATCAGTGGGGTTTCCTTTATCCCCCACTTAAGCTTCTCCAATGACTAAAGAACGAAGACTAAACCGCGACGTTAATCTCTACGTCTTCGCCAGCACATCCTGTGCGTCGGAAGTGGAGGTCTTACTGCCCGTTAATGCGGAATAAAAGAGTTGTAACACTCTTTTATTCGAGTTACTTCACTCAGAAATTTTGAGATTTTTTAACGTTAAGTGATGCACCTTTTATAACCATTGAAAAGTAAGCGCTTTCTATAGGCGTATAACACAGCAACTCTTTTTCTTTAAGGTCATCTATTATTCAATCGTATCTATTTGTAATGGACTTAACACTATCTTAAGTGTTAGAAGAAATGAATAGCCCGATATTAGCAATGTTAAAATTTTATCTTAAACTAGTGGGGGAATATCTATGAAGAGTATAGTGAAAAAGTGGAGTCAATTGAGTCTGGTAAAACAAATCATTATAGGTTTAATTATTGGTATTACCTTGGCTGTAGCGATTCCAGAAGCAGCAAAACCTGTTGTCATTTTTGGCTCTTTATTTGTAGGCGCTTTGAAAGCAATTGCACCTGTGTTGGTACTCTTCTTGGTTATGTCGGCCATCGCTCAACATAAGAGCGGTCACCAAACGAATATGAAGTCCATTATTGTCCTATACCTTTTAGGAACCTTTTTAGCTGGATTAACGGCCGTTATTGTAAGTTTTATTTTCCCTGTAAGCTTAACACTTGCAGAGGGCGCTGAGGGTGTGACGGCTCCCGGCGGTGTTGTAGAGGTTCTCAAAACATTATTGCTGAACATCGTTGATAACCCGGTTAAAGCGATTTATAATGCGAACTACATCGGTATTTTAGCTTGGGCGATACTCCTTGGTTTGGCGTTAAGAAATGCCCCTGATACGACAAAAACGATGATTTCTAATTTTTCAGATGCTGTATCCAAAATGGTTACATGGGTCATTAAATTTGCGCCATTAGGCATCATGGGTCTAGTGTTTGAATCGATTACTGCAAATGGAATTGAGTCGTTACTAGGTTATGGGAAATTGCTTGCGGTGTTGATTGGTTGTATGGTCTTTGTGGCGCTGGTTGTCAATCCGGTCATTGCGTTCGTATTTATCCGTCAAAACCCTTACCCGCTTGTTTTTAAGTGCTTAAAGGAAAGCGGCATTACAGCATTTTTTACACGCAGCTCAGCTTCCAATATTCCTGTCAATATGAGATTATGCGAAAATTTAGGTTTGGATAAAGATAGTTATTCAGTGTCCATTCCATTAGGGGCAACCATCAATATGGCGGGTGCCGCTGTTACGATTTCTGTGTTGACACTTGCGGCGGTTCATACACTTGGCATTCAAGTGGACCTTCCTACAGCTATCATTCTCAGCGTACTGTCAGCAGTATGTGCTTGCGGTGCTTCAGGGGTTGCTGGTGGATCGTTATTGCTGATTCCGCTGGCATGCAGCTTATTTGGAATCCCGGCTGAGGTTGCGATGCAAGTAGTTGGAGTAGGCTTTATCATCGGTGTTTTACAAGACTCTTTTGAAACGGCCCTTAACTCATCTACTGATGTACTTTTCACAGCAGCAGCTGAATTTAAAGAGTGGCGTAAAAAAGGGAAAAAAATAGAGATCCGTAAAGCAGCATAAGGAAGAAATCCTCTTATCTGTGATTGAACTGCACCCCAATTGTTAAACTCGGCAATTGGAGGTGCAGTTTTTTTATGGAAAACTAGACTTTAAACAAAAATGAGCTGCTATTTGTGAATATCTTCAAGTGTTAGGTAAACTAAAAGTAAATATGATATACGCTTGTTTTTTACTGTTTTATCGGTAGGTTCAAGTTTTATAATTTTTTTGCTCCAGAACCCCTTTTTCAGCCCCCTTTCCTCATTTCTGCTACAATTGTCTGGTTTCTTCCTGATTTCTTAGCTTTATACAAAGCTTGGTCGGCTAAATGAATCAGCCCTTCAGGCGAATCTGAATGCAAAGAATAGTGTGCGATACCTAGTGAAACTGTAATAGGTTTCCCAACAGGATTGGCCCCTTTTTCCAGTCTATTGCGGATTCGTTCAGCCACAAGATAAGCCTCCTCAACTGCCGCATGTGAAATAAGTGCAATAAATTCTTCACCTCCGAAACGACAACACACATCACCTGGTCGGACAGATGATGTAATAATTTTCGAGAAATGCTTCAAAACCTTATCCCCGGCCTGATGACCGTATGTGTCATTAATGGTTTTAAATCTATCAATATCCATAATAATAATAGAAAAAGATGTTTGGTCCTCAATCCATTTATGCATGATTGCTTCGAGTGTTCTCCGGTTTGCCAGCCCTGTCAATGGATCTGACATTGCATCATGCGTCAATTGATCCGTTTTCTTTTTAATATCCATTAATGCATAGCTAATTGCTTTTGTTAACAAGTCGGCCTCTCTATTCCAATGATGTTTTCTTTCAGGAAGTTCAACTTTTTCTCTACTGATTTTGCTCACTAGGTTGGCCAGTGATACGAAAGGTTTCGCCAATTGGCGTGCTAGCACTATGACGACTAGCATTAATAATACAAATGGAGGCAGTATATATAATAGAAGAGATTTTATATAATCAATCAATTGTTCATAAACGACATTGACAGGCGACGCCACAACCACTCCCCAGCCATTTTCCGGAACCTTTATGTATCCCGATAGTAAAGCCTCTCCCTTCAAGTTAACCATCTGTTCATGTCCGCTTTGACCTTGTATAAGTTTTTGGACGACTTGATCGGCGCTGATATCCTTGCCTAACTGGTTTTTGTCTGGATAGAAAAGCAATTGACCATTGGATGATACGATGTAAAAATATGAGCCTAGTTTATCCGTTGGGTTGCTGCCGAAGATCATATTCAGAATGTTTTTTTCGTGAATATAAATAGATCCTCCGATATACCCACGGTATCTACCTTTCATATCATATATGGGCTCGCTCATAAATACGATGAGGCGTTTGGATTTTGCTGTAATATAAGGTTTGGAGATGTAAGGCTTTTTCGATACCAATGCGGCCTTTGCTTCCTCCGTTTTAATATATTGTCCAACTATACCAAGTGATTTCGGAGACACATTGCGAACGATACCCGTTTCATCCACCACGACAATAGAATTAAAGTAGTGGCTGCTATGACGCAGTAGTTCTAGATTAGAATCAATTTCATCTGTATTCATAGAATTCATATTTGATAGGGTGCTCGCGGAATAGCGTAAGCTGCTCCGCATGGATTTAAACAAAGAGTCTATGGTCTCACTCATTTTGACTGCGCTTGTATAATTCAAGGTGAGTGTAGTATCAATCAGTGACTGTTTTTTCGATTGATAGGATGCAATGAGAAGAATGGTTAAAGTCATGAGAACAGATAAGGAGACCAACCCCGTTAAAAGTGTGGTCAGGCTAATCCTTTTCCATTGGTTTTCTTTTTTTTCGCGTAGCACAGGTATCCGATGCCCTCCTTGTGTTCAAGTTGTAAAGATTAAAAAACTTAATAATAATTCGTTAACTATTAGCCTTTATCATAAGTGAAAAAACCTACCATATATACTGCATGAAAACACCTTATACCATGTTTAAAGTCGTAAAAGGCGATTCATTGCGATAGATATTTAGTCAACTATCGGCGATTGATCATGAAATAAACGAACAAAAGACGGTTTTTCTTATGTAAAAGGAAAACCGTCTTTCCGTTTCCAAAATAAGTCATAGCGTATGTTTTTCACGCTTTGTTACTACCTCTAATATAAACTTAGAAGATTTAATACACATTTTACTTAAGTAGAGAAAGAAAAGAATGTGCTTATTTTTTTCGCTAACAATCCACATTATAGGAAATATTTATCATTTTATCAAATAATGTATAATTTCATAGAAAGATGTCATAGTTTTTTCGAGAGTCCTTAAAAAGAGGTACTTTTTACATACTACCTCTTTCTACCATGACTCTCTCACTATTTTACATTTTTTTCTAAATAACAATTGACATTATTTGATCATAGGTTAAAATTTTGCATTAAGTAAACTTTTTTGAAGAAATTAACTTCCGTAAAAACAAATACGCATATAAGGGAGGAATTAATTATGAAGGAATCAATCAAGTCTCAAAGATCATACATTCTACGTGCAATTTAATAATAATAAGCACCTAAACTATGATTGGATTATCAATGCAACAGGTCCGTCTAAACATCTTTCTGGTCCTTGTAAAAGCGGGTTAATTGGCTCCTTAATCAGCAATGGCTATGCCACGATTAATAATTATGGCGGGGTAAAAACTTATTTTGGATGGAGATCAGGCTTTTTAGTTCTCTGTCTGATTGATCTAATGGCTTTGATTCTTTCTACTTTTGGTTTGAAAGAATCTAATAAGAACTCTGATCCGAATGCTGCAAATATTATTACTATACTAAATAACTATAGATATCTTTTAACTCAAAGATTATTTTTAGCGTACAGTATTACTATTGGTCTTGCATGGTGTGCTTATTATTCTTTCATACAGTCATCGTCTTTTGTGTTTCAAAGTGTCTTTAAAGTAACACCGACTGTTTATTATGATGCCATGTATGAAATAATTATCATAGGCTATATTATAGGTACTACATTTACAAGACGATATTCCAATAAAATTGGAATAAATCATGTGATTATATATGAAAGTTTCGTCGCTTTAGGATCTTCAATTTTAATGCTTGTTCTAACATACTTTAATCTAGGATTAATTTTAAGCATTTTGGTACCTATGACTATCCTTATGATGGGAGTCGGTGGAATTTTCCCAGCTTGTCAAGCTGCAGTCATGCAACCGTTCACTCACATTGCCGGAACTGCGTCAGGATTGTTTTTCTTTATCCAAATGATTTTTGGAGCAATTTGTGGTCTTATTCTTAGTAGCTTCCATATTGATTCACAAGCACCTATGGTGTTAACAATTGTTGTGTCTTGCCTTCTACTATCGTTAAGTTCCTACCTTCTCCCGCCCCAAAATAGGGATATCTTAACGAGTAAGGAGTATTCTTCAGAATCTGGTTCAAGAAATCTATGAGACTTGAACATACTGGTACTACTAAACTAAAAAGATCTGTTAACTCAAAAAGTAAAAGTCCCAAGAAGATAAATTTTATTGAAACATGTATCGTTCGTAAAGATCCATTCTATATAACAAGTAGAAAGCCTGGATTCCATTAGGATCAGGCTTTTTTGCTTTCTATAATATTGTTAGCCTATTATTTTAGGATAAGAAAAGAAACATAAGTGAATAGTCAGTTGGTTTTGATTTCATACAACAGATAAACATTATGAAATTTTGTTCGTTACCTCTTGTATATAGGCGTCTTTCTCTTTTTCGTTAAATTGGCCTTCCCATTTTGAAATAACAACTGCTGCCAGCGAGTTACCTATGACGTTAACCGCTGTTCGTGCCATATCTAGAAGACGGTCAATCCCAGCGATAAAGGCTAATCCTTCTACCGGGATTCCAACTGTACCGAGCGTCGCCAACAATACAACAAATGAGACTCCCGGAACCCCCGCAATTCCTTTAGATGTAACCATCAATACAAGTAATAAAGAGATTTGTTCGCTAATCGATAAATCAATTCCATACATTTGCGCAATAAAGATTGCCGCTAATGCTTGATATAACGTAGACCCATCTAAGTTGAAAGAATATCCTGTTGGAATAACGAATGAAGCGATTCCCTTTGGACATCCCAATTTCTCCATTTTAGTCATGATGCGAGGTAAAACAGTCTCAGAACTAGCCGTTGAATAGGCAAGGATCAGTTCGTCTTTTAATAGCTTAATAAAATGAATAATGTTAATGCCCGCCCATCTTGCGACAAGCCCTAAAACAAATAGCACAAAGAAAATCATCGTCGCATACACAAGAATCATTAACTTACTTAATGGGATCAATGATTGGACACCGAATTTTGATACTGTTACACCAATCAATGCAAATACACCAAATGGAGCAAATTTCATGATTTGGTTTGTCACATAGAACATGGCTTCAGCTGTACCCTCGAAAAACTTTAAGACAGGCTTTCCTTTTTCCCCAATAGCGGCTACTCCCAGCCCAAATAAAACAGAGAAAAAGATAATCGCTAACATGTTTCCTTCTGTCATTGCTGCAATGATGTTCGGAGGAACGATGTTGACGAAAGTTTCAGCAAAACCGTGGCTTTTCGTTTCCTCAGTTGTCTCTACATAGCTGTCGATATCTGTCTTCTGTAAGGAGGACATATCAACGCCGCTGCCAGGTTGAAAGATATTTGCCGCTAGCAGCCCAACGAGAATGGCAATAGTCGTAATGATTTCAAAATATAAAATGGTTTTCCCACCCAGTTTGCCAAGCTTTTTCATATCCCCAACGCCGGCAACACCGACAATTAAGCTGGAAACAACAATTGGAATCACAATCATTTTGATTAAGCGAATAAAAATGTCCCCAATTGGCTGAAGAAACTCTACTACTTGTGTGTTTCCATAAAAAATTGCCCCTACACTGATTCCTGCAATTAGTCCGATAAAAATTTGCCAGGCTAGTCCAAGTCTTTTCATAAATAAATTCACCTTCCGTTTCAATTGTAAGAATTCTAATTTTGCTTTCTTCCCGTTCATTGATAATTGCATGCCCGATAGACCCTATTGAATTATTCATAGCCATGAAGGAAAAACCATTGGGATTAGACATATCCGAATCGATGTGTGCGAACTGCTCAGCGAAGATATGAGCAAGATCTTTTAGTGTCGGAATCGATTACAGAAGTTGATTCGGAGTTAAGATATCAGTTTGATAGCTGATAGTTTGAGTTGAAGTAAAGTCAGTTCTGGCGATGGTGCCACCTGTTGCTGAAATTTTAATATTAGATCACTTTTTAATAGGGTGTGATGTATTAGCATCATTTGCAGAGTTAGCTAATCATCCGTATAGACATGAATGTTAATGCAGCGGAAGATGATGTTTTCTTTTTCGTCTTGTTAAGAAACTATTGAAATCTGATTTTGTTATGTACTAATCTTGTCCCACCTTTCATGGCCATATATGTATTTGTTAAAACATCAGATGAATAAATTTCATCAGAAAGCAATTCTTGAAAGGGCCTTGATGCACCACTGGCAATGGTGAATGAAACGACACTGTAATAGCTTCTACTGGAGGTTTCATCACAGGCAGGTTTCAAAACTCCAAACACTCAAAAATATTAAGCGCTTTCAAATTTCTTCTGTCTAACAAAAACATAACTTTAATTTATAATAAGAACTACCGAATCCTACCGAATCCTACAAAATCCTACATATATAATTTTTAATTTTTAAAAAATAAGTATACTTTACGAATTTTAGGATCCTGGTGCAAAAACTACTCCCTAGAAACATACAGTGTCAGTATTGTTTAAATAACGAATCTGTCTTATTTTGACGCCTTCAAGTATCACTTTGCTCGTCTTTTAGTTGTTAAGTTAAATGGATACTGGATATGCTGGATTTTTATCAACTGCTATCAACTGAGGCTTTGAAACATGAAAAGCAGCCAAGGCTTTCTTAAAAAAGCACTTAACTGCTTTGGTATCCCTCGATTCACTCAGATAAAAATCAATGTTCTTTCCTTCTGAATCAACATTAAACTTTATAGTTTATTTCTCCACTAATTTATAGAGACTACTCAAATTTGGAATCGACCTGATTGCTTCCAGCAACCTTGCATCACGCTGCTCCATCTGCTCTCGAAGTTTCTTGATCTCCTCTTTTAATTCCTGATTTTCCTTTATCAAATCATTTATCCTGTCCAGCTTTTCTAACTTCTTTATCAGTATTCCGTACCATTCATCGTATTGAACGATATTATCCGGACTTTCCTTGTTTATCAGGAGATTAGCAGAATCCGATATGACAGTATGCTCTTTTTCGAGTGTCTTTTCATATTCTCGTTCCTTCATGACGATTATATCGGCAATGCGTTCCGGGGACACGGCCCCTGCGTCAGAGAGTTCCTTCATAACCCTAAAAAGTAATATGTGGTTGTCATAGAAAACCTTATGACCGAATTCGTTTTCAGTAAACGTATAACCCGATTTTTCCAAGAGCTGTACATACTTACGTATCGTAGAGCCGGCAAGTCCTGTCATAACCGCCATATCCTTATTAGAGTACGTTTTCATATCATTCCCTCCTTCGCTGAAGATTCGTTATGTATAGCATAATGTTCAATACTTATTTCGCGAATACATGATTGCCGATAACGGCTGTTACTTGTTGTGTTTTCACCCAGTCATTGGTTGCTATTTCTGGGTTGTAGAAATAAAGAGCATCATTTGCAGGATTTTGACTGGCTAGTGCTTCATCCACGGCTCGTTTTGACTCATCAGAAGCAGGCTGATCGATGGCTCCATTTCCTACAGGTGTAAATTGATAACCGCCGTTCTCCAGCTGTTGATAGATGACATCATGTATAGAGTTCGGGAACTCTGGAGAAGCAACGCGGTTTAATACGACCATCGCCACTGCTACTTTCCCTTGATATGGCTCGCCTTTCGCTTCTGCCTCTACTAATCTGGACAGTAAGTCTTTATCTTCAGCTGAAATAGCGGAAGACTGAGTTGGAGCAGGCTGACTCATTTGAACTTCAGAGGTAGACGAACCATTTCCTAGAGCTAACGTTTGTCCAATATAAATCGTATCATTTTGTAGATGATTCGCGGCTTTTAGCCCTTCCACTGTTACTCTATATTGTTTTGCAATGCTGAATAGCGTATCTCCTGTTGCTACTTTATGTATAGCAGGACTGCTTGCTTGGACTCCTGCATGATTAGGAATGGTTAATGTTTCACCAATATAAATCATATCATTTTGACGATGATTCACTTTTTTTAATTCATCAACTGTTACCCCGTGTTCTTTGCCAAGCTGCCATAAAGTGTCTCCTTTCACCACTTTATGTGGTGCTGCCTGTGCTGTTCCTTGCCCTGCTAGAAAGCTTAAAGTTACTGCCGAAGTAAAGAACCACTTTTTCATGCTTGTCTTTTTCATAAAAAATACCTCCCCTAAAAACTGCTTGGCATTATCGTAGCACAGGGGATGAGGATTTCATGAAAAGAATAGGTAACATTTATACCAATTGTATTAAGTTTCTTACACAGCAGATGTAAATGTTGCAACATTTACATCAAGCTTAAAAAAGCTGAATAAACATGACGCTCTTATTGCGAATTTAATTTAGCGCAATTCTTTATTACAATTGAAAAACTTGATAATACCCAGATTAGTATAAAATATCCATTGAAAAATTGTGGATTTTAATCTATATTTTTGAAATTATAGTTGCTTTTGAAATTTAAACCCCTAAATAAAAAGGCTTGTTTCGAATATTATATAGAACAGCCTGAGGGAACGAAAAAATTAAAACGAATATACATGATCAAATACTAGTAATTAAAGTAAAAGAAAAGGAGCGTTATTTGTTGAAAGAATTTACTGTTTGTTATACTCTCGACTCCGATGTAAAATGGGAAAGAGTAATAAAAAAGCCTAATATTAACACGGAAGATGTTTTACAAGAGGTATTAAAAAGGATAAAAAACCGTAAGTATCTTATTGCCAAAACGGACAAAGGAAGCCGCATTATAAATACCGCTTCCATACGTTATGTACGTATTTTTGATAAAAAAATAGTCTAAATGTACTCTTACTATATATTGCACTAAAAATCCTCGGATTCATATTAGATCCGAGGATTTTTTGATTACCGGAATGATTAGATATGTAAACTGGAGCTATTAGTAATACCCGTAGTTGGAGATTTCCTAATGGATATAGTTTTTGAACCAGAACTATTACATATATTTTTATTATCAAAATCGATTTCTTCGTTTTCGAAAGAATGCTGGGGTATTCGGAGATTCTTTCCCCTGTTTTGATTGTTGATCATCATATTGGTGAATCGGCTGTTCCGATTGCCGTCCATAATGTTTTTGGACTGGTTGTTCCCGTTGTTGATCATAATACGCGTGAGCCGGCTGTTCCGGTTGGCGATCATAATACTCACGAGCTGGCTGTTCTGGTTGTTGGCTATAATGCTCGTGGACCGGCTGTTGTGGTTGTCGGCCATAATATTTGTGAGCCGATTGCTGTGGTTGTTGATCATCATACTCGTCAACCGGTTCTCTACGATTCATCGGGGCACGGTGCATACGTTGTTCCTGTTGATAAAGGCTAGCTCTTTCTTCCATAGATGGCCGGGAAGACGTGTGTAATCGTGGAGCCTCTTGTTCAGTGAATCCGGTAGCAATGACCGTTACAATAATTTCTTCTGTTAGGTTTTCGTTAATGACCGAACCAAAAATCATATTTAATTCCTCATGCGAGGCAGAAGCCACTATATCGGCTGCCTCCTGTACTTCAAAAAGACTTAAATTGCGGCCGCCAGTTATGTTCATGATCACACCTTGAGCTCCATTAATCGAAGTTTCCAGTAACGGACTATTGATGGCTTTCTGCGCAGCTTCAGCAGCACAGCCTTTGCCATTGGCAACACCAACTCCCATTAAGGCCGTTCCTTTATGGGACATGACCGTTTTCACGTCAGCAAAATCAAGATTGATTAAACCCGGCACAGCAATTAAATCGGAAATCCCTTGAACCCCCTGGCGAAGAACGTTATCCGCTTCACGGAAAGCTTCAAGCATAGGTGTTTTTTTATCAACAATCTCCAATAAGCGATCATTTGGAATAATAATCAAGGTATCCACAGCTTCCCTCATGGCGTTAATTCCACTTGCTGCGTTTTCTGCACGTTTGTAGCCTTCAAATTTGAACGGGCGCGTTACAACCCCAATTGTCAGGGCACCAAGGTTACGGGCGATTTCAGCAATGGCGGGTGCTGCCCCTGTGCCTGTCCCACCGCCCATTCCGGCTGTAACAAAAACCATGTCTGCGCCTTGTAACACTTCTTGAATCTGCAGTCTGCTTTCTTCGACAGCCCTTTTACCTATTTCGGGATTCGCTCCCGCTCCTAAACCTCTTGTCAAGGATGCACCAATTTGCATCGTAATCTCTGCTTTTGATTGATTAAGAGCTTGTGCATCTGTATTAATGGCAATAAATTCTACGCCTTCAACCCCCTCATCAATCATACGGTTCACGGCGTTGTTTCCCCCGCCGCCAACACCGATGACTTTAATCGTAGCAAATTGATCTATATTTGTATCAAATTCCAACATGCTTATTCCTCCTCATTCACCCAAATTCCCTCAACTTCACAGCATTCAAAGATTACTAGAAGAAATTCTTCATATTATCCGAAGTGTTCATTCGCTTTTTGTATAATTCAGTAGATTAAGAGGCCTAATGCCATGTTTTCAATAGATAGAGTGTTTCTCATTCTCTCGGCATTTCAAGACGATTTAATGTAAGCTGACTTGCCCGATTCCATTAAAAAAAGATGAATACCGTCATCTTGTCCAGTTTCCAGTTCAGAAACCACTTCAATCGGTACCCAATTATAATCAAAGATAACTCCTGCATCTTGATCAAGAGAGGAAATGATACATTCTTGCTTTTCACGTGTCTCGTCTGCTACTTCTAGATGAAAAACATGGCGTTCATGATACTCCGCTTTAGCTTCATCATAATAAATATATTCTTTTATCTTGTTCTTGGAGATTAAATGCGTTAGACTGCATTTTTCCTCAGCCTCTCTATACAAAGCATCTGCAACGGTTTCGTTCTCGCCTACCATACGAGCAAGTACTCGGATACCTGCTTCTGGGCGGCCTTTATCTACACACACTAGTAATTCTCTGCGCCGATTATGAAGCCTGGTTATATAAACGATTATTTTTTTTATCATGATTTAATCCCCTATCTTCCCTTATCCTTATATATCTCTTAATTATTCATACCTCCACCTCAAGGAATGTGCAAAGAGCAGCTCCATGAGTAAGCGGGAGTAGCTTAAAGTGGAAATTATATATAACATTCGTTCATCAAACCATATTTTTGTACGTACTTTGACGATATTTATGTTTTATACCAAAATCACTTAAACGAGGAGCTATCATTTATTGGAGCCTGAAGTTCCATAATCAGTAATCGTCAATTTCACGTTACATTTGATCGGTATTTCACTAAACCGTTCATCCCAATCTTTTTTGACCTTTTCCCAGGTTCTTGGGTGCTTGATTCTCAACTCGTTTCCAAAACCTGCAACGTCTGCTTCGTATTTTTTCTGCATCTTTTCTATTACATTATTTACCGAATCCTTCACTTCTTTTTCAGCAGCTTTTTCTACCCTTTTTAAAAATTCATTTTCAAAAGCTTTCTCCGACATCGCCCAATTTTCAGATAAACGTCCTTCTGATTCGATGTTCACATCGAACGAGATGTTGTTTCCATCAATATGAGGTGTGATTCTGCTGTTCATGGACTTGATTTCATAGACGACCAACTGTCCCGTCTTTTCATCAAAACTTTTCACTAAACCGCCTTTCCCCTTTCCGGTTATCCATGCTATGCCATCCAGCTCCCTTTCATTCAAAAAGCCGCGCAGTTTTTTTGTCTTTCCGTTCATCACGGCGGCTCCTGCGAATTTTACTTCTCCATTTGCCGAGATGATATTTTGCAAAAGAAAACTGGATCCGGATTGCATCTTTCCCTCTAATTTAGCAAGCGACACAGGGGGCAAAATCTTTGTTGTTCGGTATTGATTATCCACCATTCCTACTAAACGAAACGATGGGATTTCTCCTGGTTCTTTTGATTCCAGAATATTCCTGGCCTGACCCTTGCTAATGAATACGAGACAGCTTGGCCTAACTTCATTATCACGGAGATAAAGGTCCATTAATTGTTCCAAACTATACGTGCGTGCAATATGATCACTGATAATAACCACTTTCGTGTGCTGGAAAATTACAGGATCGTCTCTTCTCAATGAAATTTCACGAATTGTTTGATGGACGGAATCTCCAGTTTCAGAAACATTCATGTAAGCTTTCTGTTGTGCCCCACCTTTGTTGCTTTCTGTACCTGTTGCTCGGGGGTTAACAAATTGATACGTCATTGTTATGTTGTCTTTTTTGGGATATCCTCCTCCTTGCTCTTCCAGCTTTTTCTCAATGGTTGACTCCTCTCCTTTATCAAATGCCAGACCTACCTCGAAACCCAGATCTTCAATTTCATGACTGCTCCAGCATCCTGTCAGAGATAGGAGTAACAGTCCTGACAACAAAACTAAGAAGAACCCTGAATTATTAGCTTTTTGTTTCATGTTTTCTCCCCCTCCATCTCGTGACAATGAGAAGCAGCAACGGCATTACACCAAATAAGTACAATGCGACATTGCTGATTATATCGCCTAATTTAAATAGACCATTCGTATTTTTCGGAGTCATGGCGATGATATAAATAATTGGAAGCAAGACATACATGCATGAATGGATGCTCTTTTTGAAAAGTTGGGCCAGCCCTAAAGCCGCAGCATAGTAGGTAATAGTAAAAGTGGAAAATATTTGCATAATCCAGATGACAAGCAACAAAGACTCAAATCGTTCAAAAATCAAGCCGGGAACTTCGAAACTTCGGATGAGGTCAATAGTGGGCCATGTTCTCGTGACCACTCCATCAATGGATAACACTCCGATGACCATCACGACCGTTATCATGTAAAAAATCAAGGGAATGGAAAATCCCACTAACACGGCTTTTACCGCTTTGTTTGGCTGCTGCATAAATACTAAAAGGAACAACATAATTTCAGGACCTGTAAATGCAAGAGCCGTTGTCTTTATCCCTTTCAGCACAGGTATGATTCCTAACCCTAATACAGGACGCAAATGATCGATTTCAAATATTCCGATGCTCAAAAGAGCGACCAGCAAAAAAAGAAAAATGGTAATCGGGAAGATGATTTCAAACAGACGAGCAATCGGATCGATACCGCCCATAATCAGATAGAGACCTATCCACATAAATGGCATAATGATTGCCCATGTGGGAGTGCCTTCCAGTAAAAAAAAGCTGGTTACTTCTGCCAGATTCCTGATTTCAAACGCCGAAATGGTAAAAAAGTAACCTACAATAAACAAGCTAAGCAGCCTGCCTGTCCATTTTCCTACAATTTCCTGACTGTATTGATAAATGGTTCTTCCGGGAAACTGCTGGCTTAATTTGACGATGATGACCCCCGCCGCCATGGCGATTACACCACCTAACAGAACGCTTATCCAAACATCGGGTGTTTTGACTTTCTCCACGGATGTTCGCGGCAAGGTGAGAACCCCTGCTGCAAGTATATGGTTGATGAGGATAACAGCTGCTTGCGGAGTGGTAATTCGATCTTTTTGGGTGATAATCATCGCTCGTTTGCTTCCTTTCATCGTGAGCTGCCCTTTGTATAAGAGGTAAAGTCCATTCGTTTTCGGGTGAAATTTCTCATTGATTGGAGCCGGATGTTCCATAATCTTTGATCGTTAATTTTACGTTGTATTTGATTGGAACTTCACTAAATGTTTCATCCCAATCTTTTTTGACCTTTTCCCATACTTTAGGATGCTCAATTCTCAAACGGTTTCCGAAGCCTGCAACGTCCGCTTCATATTCCTTCTGCATCTTTTCTGTTACATTCTTCACCAGACCTTTCACTTCTTGTTCAGCGGCTTTTTCCACCCTTTTTAAAAATTCATTTTCAAAAGCGGCCTCCGACACCGCCCAATTTTCAGATAAGCGTCCTTCTGATTCGATGTCCACATCAAACGAAATTTTGTTTCCATGAACATGAGGGATGATTCTGCTTTTCATGGACTTGATCTCGTATACGACCAATTGCCCTGTCTTTTCATCAAAACTCTTTACCAAACCGCCTTTCCCCTTTCCGGTTATCCACGTTATGCCATCTAATTCCGCTTCATCCAAAAAACCGTTCAGCTTTTTCGTCTTTCCTTTGATGACGGCAGCTCCCGCAAATTTTACTTCTCCGTTTGCCGAGATGATATTTTGCAACAGAAAACTGGATCCCGATTGCATCTTTCCCTCTAATTTAGCGAGCGATACAGAGGGCAAAATCCTTGTTGTTCGATATTCATTATCTACAATCCCGACTAAACGAAACGATGGAACTTCTCCTGGTTCCTTTGATTCCATGACTTTACGGGCTTGGCCTTTGCTAATGAACACAAGGCAGCTTGGCCTGATCTCATTATCACGAATAAATTGATTGAGCAATGGCTCTAAACTATACGTACGTGCAAGGTCCTCACCGATGACGATCACTTTTAAGTGTGGACTGAATAAGGGACCTTCCCTTCTCAATGAAACTTCACGAGTTATTTGATGGACAGAGTCACCGGTTTCTGAAACATTTGTGTAAGATTTCTGCTGCGCTCCTCCACTGCTGCTTTCTTTATCTTCTGCTTGCGGGTTAACGAATTGATACGTCACTGTTATGATATCTCTTTTGGGATATCCCCCACCTTGTTCTTTCAGCTCTTTCTCAATGGTGGACTCCTCTCCTTTATCCAATGCCAGACCTGCAGCTAAACCTACCTCTTCAATTTCTTTGCTGCTCCAGCACCCTGTCATAGATAGAAGCAAAAGCCCCAATAACAAAACAAAGAATATTTCTGCATTTTTAGCCTTTTGCTTCATGCTTTCTCCCCTTCCAGCTCGTGACGATAAGAAGCAGCAACGGTAGTCCGCCAAATAGATACAACGCCATATTCCCAACCATATCGCCAAGTTTAAATAGGTCATTCGTGTTTCCAGGAGTCATGGCAATGATGTAAATAACCGGAAGCAAGACATACATACATGGATGGATGTTCTTTTTGAAAAGTTGAGCCAGCCCTAAAGCCGCAGCATAGTAGGTGATCGTGAAGGTAGAAAATAGCTGCATAATCCAGATGACAAGCAGCAAAGACTCAAATCGTTCAAAGATCAAGCCAGGTACTTCAAAACTTCGGATAAGGTCAATGGTCGGCCACGTTCTCGTGACCACTCCATCAATGGATAACGCTCCAATGACCATCACGACCGTTATCATGTAGAAAATCAAGGGAACGGAAACTCCCACTAGTACGGTTTTTACCGCTTTGTTTGGATTTTGCATAAATGCTAAAAGGAGCAGCATGATTTCAGGACCTGAAAACGCGAGAGATGTTGTCTTTACCCCTTTCAGTACAGGCATGATTCCTAGCCCTAATACGGGGCGCAGATGATTGATTTCAAATATTCCGATGCTCAAAAGAACTACCAGTAAAAAAAGAAAAACTGTAATCGGGAAGATGATTTCAAACAGACGGGCAATCGAATTGATACCTCCCATGATTAGATAGAGGCCTATCCACATGAATGGCATAATGATGGCCCATATAGGGGTACCTTCAAGCAGCAGCAAACCTGTCACTTCTGCCATTGCACGGATCTGAAAACCGGAAGTTGTAAGGAAATAACATAGAACCAGGAGACTAAACCCACCGCCAATCCATTTCCCCACAATTTCTTGACTGTATTGATAAAAGGTTCTTCCGGGAAACTTCTGGCTCAATTTAACAATGATTACCCCCACCATCATCGCAATTAGACCGCCTAATAGAACGCTTATCCAAACATCGGGTGTTTTTACCTTCTCCACAGATGTTCTTGGTAAGGTGAGAATGCCTGTTCCAAGAATGAAATTGATGGTGATAATAGCTGTTTGAGAAGCCGTAATTTGGTCTTTGGGATTGAGAATCATCGCTGGGCCCTCTCCCTTTCATAGTGAGTTATCCTTTTCGTATCGGATCTTTCGTATGCATCATTTTTGGTCGGCGTTTCATCATCTGGAGCGGCATGCGAACCATAAAATCTTTCCAATCGCTTAGGTGATAAGGAACGGCCGGGCTTGCATAAGGTACGCCAAAACTTTTCAGCTTCACCAAATGACTGCAGAGCAAGAGGAAAAACAAAAGGACTCCGTACAACCCAAATACAGCAGCGAAAAACATGGCCACAAAGCGAAGCATGCGCAATGGAATCCCTGCACTATACTGTGCGAGAGCAAAGGAGGAAATGGCGGTTATCGCCACTACAATGACCATAATATTACTGACGATTCCTGCTTGTACGGCGGCCTCCCCAATAATTAACCCCCCGACAATCCCCATCGCCGGACCAATCGGCTTTGGCAAGCGCAATCCGGCTTCCCGTAAAATTTCAATGGCTACTTCCATAATCAGGGCTTCTATAAGCGAAGGAAATGGAACGCCCTCCCTTGTGCCGGTGATGGAAATAGCCAGCTTGGTCGGGATTAACCCTGGATGAAACGAGATAAAAGAAATATATAAAGCAGGAGCAAATAGAGAAATCATAGCTGCTCCAAAACGCAATAGGCGGATGAACGTGCCGGGAATCCAGCGTTCATAATAATCTTCCGGTGATTGCAGCATCATGCTGAATGTAACAGGAACAATCAAGGCGAAAGGTGTTCCATCCAACAAAATGGCCACTCGTCCTTCGAGTAAGGCACTGATGACGCGGTCGGGGCGCTCCGTATTCTGTACTTGCGGAAAAGGACTAAGGTAATTATCTTCAATGAGCTGCTCTACATAGCCTGATTCCGGTAAATGATCAATATCGATTTTTTGTATTCTTTTCTTTACTTCTTCCACTAATTCCGGATCAGCGATTTCTTCCATATAGGCGATAACCAGTTCTTTTTTTACCCGCTTTCCTACCTGGAACTTTGTTAATGATAAGTTCTCATTTTCACCATGGCTCCGCAAGAGGGCGGTATTATCGCTTATACATTCAGTAAAACCTACCCGTGGACCTCTGACCAACGCCTCTGATACGGGCTCTTCGATATTCCGTTTGTTTGTTTTGATTGTACCCAGAATGAGCACATCTGATAATCCATCAATCAAAAGACCCGTCCAGCCTGTCAATACTTTTGACACCAAATCATGTACGGTATGTAGTTCGTTTATTTCACTAATGGACAGAACTTGATTTTTAATCAGCTCTTTAAAAGCGTCCCCTTTCATATAAGATGGTTCATATTTATATTCGTCGAAGAAATCAACCATCAATGACTTCATAATATGTGTGTCAATAAGGTTTTTATCCGACAAGGCTTCCACAAAAATGATAGCCGCTCGAATGCCGGTTCTTCCTATAGTAAACTCTCGAAAGTGGACATCTGAGTGATGACTGATTTCTTGCCTGACAAGTTCCAGATCCAAGATGAAATCACCCGTAAAATCACCTGCTGAATCCGTAGAAGACTTATCTTCCTGCTTTTTATTCGCTTGACTGGCATATTTTTGCGTTTGTCTAATCTTGGATTTCCGTTCTCTCATTTTCATCACTCTTCCTCTAAATTACGAATCCAATTAAAAAGTCTTGAAATCATATACGGAGTGAAAAATACAATAAAAGCTTGTATAAAAACTTGCCAATCGGGAAGATAGGAGACGATCGTTTTCCACATTTTCAACACCCTATAAATACTCCCTTTCAGCAGCTGGCATAGGGAGTGAAGTCCTGTAAAATTTTGTTGTTTATTCAATGAAAAAGTTCATTATTTCTTGAATAGTATTATTGCCTTACTTACATGAAGACATGTAAATCAATCAAAATTTTCCACTATAAAAATCGATGTAGAACATTTGACATGACCAAAGGATGGTCATGTCGAATAATGAAAATTCAGATATATATTTAAAAAATCAAGGTTTTCTTATAAAATAACTTTATGCGACAAAAAACTCGACATGTTCCTTGCTGAATCAAGTAGAAAGATTGAGGAAAAAGAAGTGATAAAGTTAAGAATTTTAGACCAAGGGGGCCATACAATGGAAGCAAAATATTGCAAGGAATCACGAGTGATACGAACAAGTCGTGTATTCCCAAACGATGTAAACAATCACAATACACTATTTGGCGGTCGGCTCATGAGTGATGTGGACCAAGTGGCCTCGATTTCCGCAGCGCGTCACAGTCGAAGAGAGTGTGTAACGGCTTCTACGGATTCAGTCGACTTTTTACATCCGATTCGACCAAGCGATTCAGTCTGTTTTGAGTCATATGTGACATGGACAGGCACATCATCCATGGAAGTGTTCGTCAAAATTATTGCCGAAGATTTAATGAGCGGCGAGTGCAAAATTGCCGCAACGGCTCTATTGACATTTGTCGCACTTGATGAACATAAACGTCCTGCACGTGTTCCAGAAGTCATTCCAGAAACCGAAGAAGAGAAAAAACTGCATGAAACCGCACCAGAACGAGCGAGAATACGCAAAGAACGAAAACAAAAAAGTAAAGAACTGGCCGCGTTTTTAACGATTAATCATCGCTAGGGCTCACATAAACCCTGTTAATTTGGAATTCAGGCACAAAAACATTCGACGTGGCCGTTCTTTGGTCATGTCGAATGTTCTAAATCGATCTAATAGTCAAACCGAATTTTTATTTCTGTTATAACATCTACCATTTCCTCCTGCCTCCTAAACCCTATATTCATTCATTTTTTTGATTTCCGAAATTAGTGTTATGCAAACAAAAATATTTCGTATTAGAAACCACCTTTTCCAGTCCGTAAATGTATATTAGTGCGAGGAATGTGATCTTCTAAGTATGACATATAGGCTGAAAACCAAAGGAGCTGTAGAATTCCTGCAAATACGCTTGGGCTTGGATTTTAACAGTTGTTTCTTTCAATTCGTTTTAAATGAAATCTAACCCTTTTCTTAAAAGTTCTTCTGCCAGTCCTTGCGAGATGAGATACTAATTCAGCAAGGACATGCTTTATTATTAATAATCCCTTCAACTTCTATTATTTAATGTTATGTAAATCCAAATTTTCTACAAATTGAACAAATGCTTTCACTATATTTAGCTTTAAAGCTTCCTTATGGAAAAACATCCACGTTTTTCGTATGATGGGCTCCCCATCTTTGGTTTTGAGATCAATTTTATGTATGCCTTCTACATCTTGTAAAATCATACTTGGTAAAATAGCATAACCTAAGCCGTTCGCAACCATTTTTTTACATGTATCCGCTTTATCGACTTCTATGCTCACCAATGGCGGCTGAGAATAATTTTCTACCCACCAATTATGCACGGTGGTTTTTAACAAGTGATCTGTAAGATAATCAATTCTTGGCAAATGGGGAAGGTTGTGAATATCTATCTTTTCTTTCGAAGCAATACAGATGGTTTCTTCAAATAACAAACGTTTTTCATCTTTCCAGCTATAGTCTCCTTTCACAAAACCAATATGTACATCTTGATTGTAAATTAAATGGACCATATCGCTGCTCCACCCTGTCGTTACTTTGAATTCAATGTTGGGATATTGGTCTTTAAAGAGTTTTAATAGACCAGGAAGTTTATAATCGGTAAAAAAGGTGGAAACGCCCAGCCTTAATGTTCCAGCTGCTTTATGCTCCATGTTCATAACATTCTCCTTGATTTGCTGAATGTTCAATAACATTTGATGCGCACATTTTGCTAAATACTCTCCCTGGGGGGTAAACTGGACGCCCCATCTCCCTCTGTTTACAATTTGAACTCCGAATTCTTTTTCCATTTGCTGCAAGCGATGTGTTAAAGCAGGCTGGGAAATATGCAAGCTTTTCGCTGACTTCGTAATATTTTTCTCCTTATAAAGGATTTGCAAAATTAACCAATCCCGTTCATCCATATAAACTCTCCTCTCAATATTCTAAATCGATCTCTATACCATCAATTTTTTCTATGGATAATTATAAAATATTAATATTTTATTTATTTCTAAAATTATACTATATTTATTTACAAATCAGCGAATACCTACACTCTCCAAACTGCATTGGTTTCATATCGTACTCTTAATCTTCACTTCTAACAACGCATTTAAAGAAAGAAGGCTTTATATGAAAAGAAATAAAAAGTTTTTTCAAGATGTTTGGTTTATTGCCGTATGCAGCATCGGCGGATTGATTCTTTCCTTGACAGGTCTTTCAATTGGTTGGATGATCGGAACATTGATCATGGCGGTTTTTCTTTCTTTTCGGCGACTGTCTTCATTACAGCTGCCTCATCATCAAAAGGGGCTTCCACGATATTGGTTGTATGCCGGTCAGGGCATTTTAGGTATTGAACTGGGTCAAAAAATGAATCTGTCCGTTATCTCCATTTTTCAAGAAAATTGGGCATCCATCCTCATCATGCTTTTTCTATCAGTTGTGTTTTCCTTGCTTTCTGGTTTCGTTCTATGGAAGTTCAGCCAAACAGATATGCTGACGAGCTTTTTTGGAACGGCCCCTGGAGGATTATCCGCAATCCCAGGCATTGCAGAAGAGGTAGGTGCGAACACGGCAGTAGTCAGTATTATTCAGACCATGCGTGTTTTTTTAGTTGTATTTACCGTCCCAATCATTGTCTCTTCTTTGGCCGTTCATACTGCAGATCCTACAATAACCTATAATGCTCCTGTTTCCCGTGGAATCTCCAATTTTGAGGTAAACCAGCTTTTTTGGACCATTATTTTAGTAGTGGCAGCATGGGGCGGTTATTATATAGGAAAACATTTAAAGTTTCCTGCTCCATGGTTAGTTGGAAGTATGTTAAGTGTTTCGGTCATCCAAGCACTCGGTTCCTCTTATGTTGGTCACAACCTCATTGCCTGGTGGCCTCATACCGTCATCATTTTATCACAAGTTTTAATAGCTTCCAGTATCGGTTCCCGTTTTCGAAAAAATATGTTTATAGGATTAAAGAAAACATTGTTAGTTGCTTTATTAAGTACGCTTGGCCTTATTATCGCCATGTTTGTATGCGCATTTTTCGTTTCAAAAATAACAGGGATTACTTTTATCACGGCAGCTTTGGCATTTGCGCCCGGCGGTATTGCTGAAATGGCTACAACAGCGGTTGTCCTTCATGCGGATTCAACACTTGTAGTAGTGGTGCAAGTACTCCGGGTTATAATGGTATGTATGATATTACCTCCATTCTTTAAACTATTAAATCGGCGGAGATTACGAAAAAACATGCACTCTCATGCATCAGCTTAATTTTTCGGTGTCCTGGCTTTCTTTTGGCTGTATAATAAATGAAAAGCCTTTTAATATCGGAGTGTATACTGAAATTTCAGTGAGGAGGATGGAGATGTGCCCTTTTTATAACGAGAAAACGGGAGAAACTCCAGAAAAAAAGGTCTACTATGTGAGACCCGATGAAAGAACGAAAGAAAAAGACATTAAAACCGTAGCCCTTAAAATGAGAGAGCTTATTCAAAACTCACCATGCAAGAATGAAGAGGTTATCTTTTTGTGCATTGGATCAGATCGCTATGTTGGAGATTCTTTAGGTCCTTTAGTAGGTACGATGCTTAAAGAAAATGAAGTTCCTTATCATGTTTATGGAACATTAGAAGCCCCTGTTCATGCGTTTAATTTAAAAGCAACATTAAAAGAAATCCATAAGAGATTTGTAAAGCCTCTTATCTTTAGTCTTGATGCCTGCTTAGGAGATCAAGACCAAGTGGGTTACGTCCTTTTCAAAGAGGGACCGCTTCTTCCAGGAAAAGCTCTTGAAAAAGTTTTGCCTGAAGTCGGAGACTACCATATTAAAGGAATGGTCAACTATATAGATCCTTTACCAACATCGCAATTTTTAAATGACACTCGGTTATATACCGTTATGAACCTGGCTAAAACGATTACAAAGATTATTACCGAAACGGCTGCATTAGATAATGGCTTAGAACATAAGAGTTAACCCATTTCTCAAATGTCTTATGATTTTTATACTTTGCATCTCCTAAAAAAATGGGGTTGTCAAAAAATTCAGCCCTTGACTGGATTTTTTGACAACCCCATTCACCTAATAAAATGAACTAATTGAAGATTTTCATTAAAATAAACTAATCGCTCCGGTTAACACCGCAATGATTGTCACACCAATGGAACAAAAAACGGCCCATTTAAATCCGTAACGCTGAAGCTGCCCAATATCCGTTTTGACCATTCCTACCAGCAAAAGCGTTGATGCAACAAGTGGGCTTAAAAAATGTACAGGCTGTCCTAATACGGAAGCTCTCGCAATTTCTACGGGATCTACTCCATAAGCGGATGCCGCTTCAGCTAAAATCGGTAACACCCCGAAGTAATAAGCATCATTAGATAGAACAAATGTAAATGGCATGCTAGTAAGGGCAACGACTATAGGAAAAAAAGAACCTAAAGAATCTGGAATAATGGAAACTAATGAGTTTGCGATTGCATCTACCATTTTTGTTCCAGAGAAAATCCCTGTGAATATACCGGCGGCGAATACTAAAGTTACCACTGTTAACGCATTCCCGGCATGAGCTAGTAAGCGTTCTTTTTGCTGTTCTAAATCAGGATAGTTGATCATGGAAGCCACAACAAATCCTATAAGAAACAATACCGGAACAGGCAATATCCCCATAACCAATACAACCATGACAGTAAGCGTTAGAAGCAAATTGACCCATAATAGTTTGGGGCGTTTAAGGCTCTCTGACAGATCATAAGTTGCAGCTGCTTCAGTAAGATGTGATACGACTGTATCCTTTTGTGTATAATCAATGTCAATCACACCGACTCTTTCCCGCTCCTTCTTCCCGAGAACATAAGCTGTAAAAAGAACACATAAGAGTCCACCGAGCATTGTCGGTAAAAGCGGGATAAAGAATTCGCTTGCATCGAGGCCTAAAGATGTTATAGCTCTTGTGGCCGGCCCTCCCCAAGGAGTCATACCGCTCATAATGCTCAAAGAAAGCAAAGAAATGATGGCCAGGACAAGCGGATTCATACCTAATCGTAAATAAAGTGGTAACATAGCTGAGATGGTAATCATATGAGTAGTTGTTCCATCACCATCTAAAGCGACAGTCGATGCTAATATGGCTGTTCCAATCGTTATTTTAACCGGGTCCCCTTTAACGATACCCAACATTTTTTTAATAAGCGGGTCGAACAGCCCTGCATCTATTAAAACACCGAAAAATAGGATAGCAAATAGTAACAAAGCTGCTGAAGGTGCTACAACCTTTAGTCCTTCGAGCATCATGTCACCAAGGTCAGCCCCAAATCCCCCAATTAACGCGAAAATGATTGGGACTATCGTTAGAGCATTAATTGGAGATAAACGTTTTGACATAATTAAATATGTAAAAACTACTACCATTGAAATTCCTAAGAAAGTAAGAATACTAATCCCTCCCCCTAATATCAGAAACCGCTTACAAATAAATGTGAATCAGATTGAATATTCAGATATATTATTTTTGGCTTTCCCCCTCTCTTTTTGTCATATTTTCTGTTTTAAGATTATTACACATAGATAGATAAGTAAAATATATATTTTTTTGTGTTTTTTGAAAAAAAAATTTATAATCAAGCATATTATGCTTGATTATAAAAAGACGATAGAAGCGGAAAAACTTCCATCGTCTTTTTTTGTACATAAATGTATGCTTGTTTCATTTATTGTCCGCATTTTCATTCAAGAAATCAATAAAGTTTTTAACAATGGATAGTTGCAAGGAATCTTGATTATACATCAGCCATGTATTTCTAAATACAGGTTCTCCATTTTTATAGGACAAGCCATATGTATATAGATTATCGGAAGGCTGCAGGCATATTTCAGGTAAAATCGCAAAACCTAAATCATTTTTGACCATCTCTTTGCACGTCTCTTGCCTGTCTGTTTCCATCGTTACCATGGGAGGGTCTGAAAATCGATCATGCCACCAATCATTGATTAAATTCTTTAATGAGCTATCCGTTTTATAATTAATAAATGGCAATTCAGGTAAACTGTCCATGTCTACTTCCTTTTTAGAAATCAAACATAGTCTTTCTTTATTCAGCAAAGATTTAATTCCATACCACTCGTAATTCCCACGCAATATTCCTAATTGTACACTGGAGGAATCAAGAAGGTTCATGATATCCGTACTCCAGCCTGTATTCACATTAAACTGTACATGAGGGTATTGTGTTGAAAACCCTTTCAATATTTCAGGCAGCTTATACTGGGCGAAGTTGCTTGAGACCCCTAGTCTAAGCGTACCTCTCACTTCTTTTTGCATGTTCAGCATATAATCTTTTGTTTTTTGCAGTTTTCTTATCATTTCCTCCGAGTAATTCGCTAAATAAATCCCTTCAGAAGTAAACTCGATTCCCCCTTTTATCTTAAAAAATAGGCTGGTTCCAAACTCTTTCTCTAAATTTTTAAGTCTATAAGTTAATGCCGGTTGAGAAATATATAAACGTTCTGCTGCGCGGCTAATGTTCCTTTCTTCATATAGGACTTTTACAGCAATCCAATCTTTTTCGTCCACCCTTTATAACTCCCCCTTAGTTAGATTATAAGTTTTTTTATTGGATTTCCAAATAAATTATCTATTTTACTTATGACTAACTCTATCATACTATATTTTCAAAAGCACCGGTACTTTTTAGAATAAAAATGTAGAAAAGGTGGTTAACGGGATGAAAGTTCCAGTAGTTATTATGCGAGGCGGTACAAGCAAAGGCGTGTTTCTCAATTTTGAGCATATGCCAACGGATCGTTTACTTTGGGAAGATTTTTTATTGGATATCATGGGAAGTCCGGACCGCAGACAAATTGACGGGCTCGGTGGAGCAAACTCATTAACGAGTAAAGCAGCTATTATTAAAAAATCTGATTTAGAAGGCATTGATGTGGAATATACGTTTGCGCAAATAAGTATTGAGAATCAGCTAGTCGATTTTAAAGGAAATTGCGGCAACATCTCATCAGCAGTAGGACCTTATGCCATTGAGCAAGGCTTAGTGCCGGCACAAGAACCCATCACAACTGTAAAAATATTTAATAGCAATACTCAAAAAGTCATTATAGCGGAAGTGGAAGTGGAAAATGGACAAGTGAAAACGGAAGGCAGTTGTTTCATTCCCGGTGTTCCCGGAACAGGGTCGCCTATTTACCTTTCTTTCACCCGCGCAGAAGGAGCAGTAACCGGAAAGCTCTTCCCGACTGGAAACCCTATCGACATAATCCAAACATCCAAAGGCTCCATACCTATCTCTATTATTGATGTTGCAAACCCACTGGTCTTTGTGAAAGCCCAAGATATCGGTCTTATCGGAAATGAATTGCCGCATGAATATTCTCAGGAAAAACTGCAAGAACTAGAAGAAATAAGATCTATAGCAGCCGAAATGTGTGGGTTTGTCAATAGAGCAGACGCAACAAAAAAATCTCCTGCTGTTCCAAAAATGACAATTGTTGCTTCGCCTATGGACTACGTTGATATGACAGGAATCGAAAGAAAGGCTTCCGATATGGATCTTGTCATCAGAATGATGTCCATGCAAAAACCGCATCAGGCCCTTGCTATTACAGGTGCGATTTGTACCACTGCCGGCGCTTTCTTAAAGGATACGATTCTATCAGATATTGTAACCGTTCATCAAGAAATTCTCCGTTTAGCCCATCCCGCGGGTATCATGCAAACCAAAGTAGATTTACTTGCGGGACACATTAGTGCTATCAAGGTCGTACGTACAGCAAGAACCATTTTGGATGGGTATGTTCATACCAAGAGAAACTATGAATTAGTCTATAGTTAAGATTGATTGAATTTTAGTTAAACTAAACAAAAAAAGGTCAACAAAGCGCTTTTCAAAAAGAGAGGTCTATCTTTGTACTTTATCTTCCTAAAACATGAAATGGAGAGGAATACACGTGTTAAAAGTTGCTATTGCAGAAGATGATTTTCGGATAGCCCAAGCTCAAGAACAGTTTTTATCACGCATGAAAAACGTAAAAATCGTAGGGAAAGCACTGAACGCAAAAGAAACAATGGACCTTCTGAAAAAAGAGCCAATTGATTTGCTTCTATTAGATATTCATATGCCGGACGAACTCGGAGCGGAATTATTGCCAAAGATTCAAGTTTGCTTTCCAAATGTTGATATTATTATGAGTACAGCCGATGGAAATAAAATGTGTAATTATTTGATTAAACCTGTAAAACTGGAAAAGTTTGTTGATACCATTGAACATTGCAAAAAAAATAATCAACAATTGAATAGAGATAGCAGTGCAGACCGATCATTAATTGATATCTATTTTGGAAGCTTGAAAGGAATGGATGTACATCCGAAAAACTCACTCTCAGGGGTTGATCCGGTAACCTTACAAAAAATAAAAGAAATTATAGAAGATTTAAAAGGCGGCATTACAGCAGGAGAAATGGGAAAAAAGATAGGTGCTTCAAGAACGACAGCCAGAAGATATTTAGAATATTTGGTTTCAATTAATGAGTGCACATTAACGTATGAATACGGAATTGTCGGGCGTCCGGAACATAAATATTACCGCACTTAAACAATGGTTCTGATTAATGATAGGCCTTTCTCCTTTCAAACATCTTTAGACGGGTTTACATAATGGTATTACCACTCAACTAGAAGATAAATATTGAGATTTCGATAACCAAATAAAATGGTTGGTCTTAATATCAGTTCTATTAAACTTCTTGTTGATTTTCACCATTTTTGACTCATTCATTCGAAAAGACTCATTTGAATAACAAGTTATTTTTAGTGGGAGGAATTATTCATGTGGATTATTACTGCCTATTCAAAGGAAAACAACATTAAAATATTTGAGTTCAACACAGAAAAAGAAGCGAGAGAAGTGGTATGTCAACACTAAACTAGACAGATTTTTTAAGGTGTTCAAGTTTATAATTAATTGGACTTACATAACCAAGTGTCCCATGAATTCGGATGTGATTAAACCAGTGGACATAGTCATGTAGTTCTCTTGTTAATTCTTCTAAACTCTCAAAATGTTGACCTTTCACAAACTCTGTTTTGATGATTTTAAACGTTGCTTCAGCCACAGCGTTGTCATAGGGGCAGCCCTTCATGCTTAATGATCGTTGAATGTTAAACGTCTCTAACGCATCGTCCATTAGCTTATTTTTAAACTCATTCCCACGATCCGTATGGAAAAGCTGAATGTTACGGAGATCACCCTTGATGGAGGCGAAGGCACGATAGACGAGTAACGCATCTTTGTTCGGACCTGCGCTGTAACCCACGATTTCCCGATTAAAGAGATCGACAAATACACATACGTAATGCCATTTTTGTTTGACTCTTACGTACGTTAAATCACTTACGAGCGCTGTCATCTCTTCTTCTTGGTTGAACTCGCGGTTTAGTTCGTTCTTCTGTTCGGATTCGTTACAGGATTTCGCATGTGGTTTAAATTGAGCTATGGTGTAAGTAGAAACAAGGCCCTGTTCTTGCATAATGCGTCCAATTCTTCGTCTAGAAACGATGCGCCCACGCTTTTTTAATTCAACTTTGATTTTGCGTGTTCCATAATTTTGACGACTCGCTTGGAAAATATCAATGACATCTGAGGTCACGTCATCTACGGCTGCTCTTTCCCTAGATTCATAATAGTAGGTGCTTCTAGGCAGTTGTAGGACTTTGCACATTGCTGATATCGAGTATTTATGTTGATTGTTCCTGATCACATTTACTTTCGTCCTAGTATCAGCGCGGCTTGCTTTAAAATATCGTTCTCCATTTGAAGCTGCTTAATTTCTTTGCGAAGTCGGTTCAATTCCTGTTGCTCAGGGGATAGGTTCTCTTTTTCTTTGAACGATCCAGATGTCTGGCTTTGATTCACCCACTTGTCCAATGACGAGGGTGTCAAATCATACTCCCGGATGATGTCCTTTCTTGGTTTTCCATTAAGATAGAGCTGCACGATTTGTTCCTTAAATTCAGCTGTAAATGTTCGTCGAGCTTTTTTCGTCATAGTAGATTCTCCCCTGTAGTATTTCCTGTATTCTACTTGACCTTATCTTTTCTGTCCAACTCAGTGTAGCCTATCCAGAAGCTTTCAGATATATCCAGGGTTACAAAATTCTTTCCGAAGTTATTTATTTGAACGACCATTCTTTGACTTTAGCGGGCGTTTGAAGTTTTACTTAGAGTAACTAAAGTACATTTTCAATTAAACATACTGCCGGTTTTATTTTTCTCATTATCAAAATCATATTTTATCTGCATTCCACTGAGTTGAGTAGATAAGCTACAAAAAGATAGAATTGCAATTTCGATCTGGAGCCTTGTAAGTTGATTTATGGAACATTTACGACACTTTAAGAAAGGGTTGATATTGATATGCCGTTTAATAAAGCTTTAGTCAATGCAGTTTTAGAAATCAGCGAAACAGCTAACAAGTTCCAGTCAAGTGTGGTGATTAGAACAGATACCCAAAACATAGACGCCAAAAGTATCCTCGGTTTAACCTATACTGTACTTAGCTCCCAAACATTCAAACTTGAAATTCATGGCCTGGATGAGAAAGAGGCAAAAGCAGCAATGACCCATATATTCTGGAAAAACAAGCTTCCAGTTGAGGTGATATAAGGAGAGCACGAGTAAAGAACATCCTTTTGGGTGTTCTTTACTCATGCTCTTTTGTTCTCTCCAAAATGCTTCTTTTTTAACGTGTTTCTTCCTAATTATATATATCTTTATTTTTTACATTTTTTATACTTCCCGATCCACGCACAAAAGAAGCTCTTTTTTAGAGTATCTGCTGCACCCTTTTCATGAAGTGATTTTGCCTCATCTTGTTCACTGCATTAAGCCCCACTTCTTTTCTGTTTGTTTTTAATCGGGCAATTTCCACAATAACCGATTCCTTCAACGTCTTTTTCTAATTTATAATAGTGCTCATTTTTATCATCCCTACTATAAATCTTGATTTTTTTACCGATAAGTAAAGTTTTCATAATAAAAAGCCTTTCAACCTGCCCTAGCAAGGCCTCTTGTAATAACATTACTTATTTCGATTTCTATATAATAAGTAAATAAAAAATGGCGCCTCGATTCCAGCCGTAAATACGCCGTCAGGAATATCGAGCGGTAAAAATGCTGTCCGTGTAGCAACATCGTCTCCTAATTCTTTAACACTAACAGTACTGGCTGCCAAAAATGTGAGAGGAATAAAAATAAGAAGCCATGGAAACATCGCATAAACATCCTGCCAATTGGCGCCATATAGTGGTGAAATAGATGCCTAATTAAGTCAATTAAAATGGCATTTATTTTATCATTTTCTAAAATTTTAAAATTAAAAAATTAGAAAATGATTGTTTCCATTATTTCATATACATATATAAAAACATAAGAAAAGAGGGAGATAGCGTGCTAACAGTGTGCCCCAAACATGTGAAGGAAGGGATAAATGGTCTTATCATTCCTCATGTAAAAAAAATCGAAGGTGGCTATACATATTCCTGTCTGTTTTGCCATCAAAAAGCGGAAATACAAATTTTTTATTCCATCCCTTTTTCGAAAGTGCATAGAAAAAATAAAAAAATTTACAAATCTGAATGAAAATGATATTTATTATCAATACTATGATTAATAAAGGGCAACCAACGTGATGGTTGCCCTAAAGAAAATTAAATCTCTGGTGCAAATGTTTTGCAATCTGTTTCTTCACTATTGGATGCCTGCTTGCCTTTATGGCTGACTACATAAATTGCATCTGCATTGCATTTGTTTCCAGAGCCCCAAAATTTACAGTTATTCACTTCACAAAGAACATCTTGTGCCATCGTATCACACCTCCTCTTTTGTTATTATTAACAAAATTGAGATGGGTGATACTTTCTTTTTTTGTTGCCATTGGCCTTACTAAAGTTTCATGGCACGGCCTTTCAGAAAGATGACTCAAAAAGACTTCTTTTTACCATTTTAGTCCATTCTCTTTCGAATCCTTTTTTCTTCCTATTAAATAGTTGTTTGAACTGCTACTTCATAAAGGGCATTCGCCACTTTTCCATGCTCGCTCGCATGCGGACGGTCATCTCCGTCTTCATAGCCATAATCAAACATGCGGTTTCGGTTAAGCGTCAACTTCGTGAAAGTCGGGCGCAATAAACTGAACAGCTCGAATCGTTCTTGTAACTCTGGAAATCTTTCTTGATATGAAAGAATTTCCTTACGAACAATGCTCCAGAAGCGTTTCTCAGAAAACTGTTCGTTCTCTTCTAAAATGCTGCTTAAATAACGGAAGTGGCAAATGAATAATCCAGTGAAAATAAACTGCGTTAATCCTTCAGGCGGCTCGCTGCGCAACACCTTTTTCAACTCAGCAGACAATTCAGCCAGCTCCGGCAGCTGCTGATCGCTAATGTTTACATCATCCACAAAGTCCTTCATAATAATGCGTTCAGGTGTGTAATCTTTTAGGACAAGCACCGTATTTTGGCCATGCGGTGAAAAGACGGTACCATATTGATATAAACAATGAAGCAATGGAGGTAAAACGGCGTTCGTCAATTTATGAACCCACTGCTCTACCGTCAACCCTGATTTTTCAATGAGCTTTGATACAAACGGAGTTCCTTCATGATCTACATAAAGAAGTGCCGCCAATGTGATTGCATGCTCCCCTTCTTGAAGCTCTTGATAAACACTTTCCCTCCATACGACACCAAGCATTTCCAAGTATTGATAAGGAGCACCTTTTAGTTGATGGAATGTACGGTGATTGACATTCATCGTTGCTACTTCTCCCAACAGCCCAAGGCGGCATTCTTCTTTTAAAAACGGATCGTTTTCAAGGATGTTTTTCATAAATGCCGTTACTTCAGGTGCGATGACCGTTCTTTCCCCTGGCAGCCCTCTGTACACAAGCGTGTTTAAGATACTCATCGGCAGCTTGACATGATATTTCTCTTTATTCGTGACATTGACGAATGTGCGAATCGATTGCTGCGGAAGATAATCATCTTCTCCTTCTCCCAATGGAATGATTTCTTTTTTGGCAATCTCTGCAGCAAACATGGAGACAATCATGTTATTCCATTGCCATTCATGAATTGGCATGAAATAGTAATCTGTTTCCGATACTCCAAGCGCCTGAAGCCTTTTTCCAAAGCGATCGCGTTTCTCTTCCCCCAATTCTTGGCCGATGACCTGTTCATACGCCAAGCCATCAATGGAATGAAATGTGCCGAGATTTCGATGGACGGCAATCCAGGATAAGTTCACCTTCTTTTTTTGTTCGGGTGCATACTGCACATAATCATCATATCCAAAACCGATTCGGCCTTTGTTATAGGTAATCCACGGGTGTCCCGTCATTTCCCCCTCCAGCTCTGCATAGTCAAGTTCCGTTAATTGATCGGAGGATTTGGCTTTTTCCTTCAAATGGGTATCTGCTACAAGTGTATGCAAATATTCCTTCACTAAGTGGCCTGCTGTTGAACTAGTCATCTTGCCTTCTTCTTGAATGCTTAATAAAAGAGTGAGAGACAACGGGATATCAGTTTCTTCTATTAATATGACGTCAATGCTCTCCTCCAACACTTGAAAGCTGTCAAATAAACGGGGCTTTGCTTTAAAGCGATATACTGTTCCCTTTTGATCACGCCATTCATACGAGTGAACGCCCCCTTCTTCCGAAAGCAGTGCCGGTGCAATAATTTCTTCATACATAAACTCTTGAAGCATTTTCGCTAAAAGCTGCCGGTCTGTTTCCTGCCAGGCTTTTTCTGTTAACATATGTAGAGGTGTTTCACAAATTTTCATGATGGTCCACTTCCTTTTTCAATTGATATGATGGTTTGAAAATAGTAATAAAATATAAGCTCATGCATACAGCCGCTCCGATCAAAAGTAACCCGCCCAGCAAAAATGGGCCTTGAAAACCCGTGCGCTCAACCATCATCAAAGCGGTCATCGGCGCAAATAACAAAGCGATATTTTGTACGGACGAAACAAGACTGTACGAAAGCGGCGATCTCTTTCCAATGCTCGTTTGAAAGAAAAAAATATCGATCGCTGCCAAGCCAATAAAAAAGCATGCTCCGTAAAGAAGGCGAATAAAGCTAAATAACCAAATATGTTGTGTGAGTACTTGTATGAACAGCAAACATCCAGTGACAGCCATTACACCAAGCAGGATAATTTTTATATGCGAATGAAAATACCGCTTAGGGAGCAATAGCTGCAGGACAACCGCCGTCATGCTCGGCATGACATAAAGCAAGCTGGACACCTGTGTTGTAATGGAATAGCTATTTTCAAGAAATACCGTAAAGTAAGGTCTGATTGCATGATGCCCTATGAAAAAAAGAAACACGATGAGGAGATAAAGAAGGAACTCCCCGGACATTTTTGTACGCTTGAACGATTCTCCTTTTTTCCTAAACTCTGTAGCTCTTGAAATCGCATTATTTTTCGAGAACATGAAGAAGCTTAATAGGGCAAGAATGAGATCTGCTCCTGCAAACATGTAATAGCTATTTAATGGCATCTCTTGCGCAATGGCATAACTCCCTGCAAGACCTGAGATGATGACACTCCCATGAAACAAACATAAGTAGAAGGTAGTTACTTTGACCTTTTCTCCCTCATTCTTGCTTGTGGCAACCAGGACTGGGTACAACAAATAAATACTGCTCTGAAAAACTAGTAAAACAAGCGAAGTCATTAAAAATTGTGAAAACGTATCAACCATCGGAAGAACAGCTTTACAAATCCCCATTATGATGAGGGCAGACGGAACGATCTTTTTCAGGTCCCACCTTTGGGCGAGCACAGCCCATACTGGTGTCAATACAATGACAACAAGACGGCAGCAAACAATGAAGAGGCTTGTTGCTTGCACCCCATCCATCTGAAAGTAATCGGAAAATAGCTGTGGATAAAAGGGCGATAACAGCATTTCCGAGATCAATGTAACGAGCAAGCAACTATATATAAATCCCTTTTCGCCCTTCGTCATTTCCTTCTCCTACAGCCCGAACTGTTGAAATACGTTGTTTTTGTATGTTTGATACACTTCTTTTCCGGCTATCTGGTTAATAATGGTCGCGTTCCGAAATGCCCCAAGTCCTAAATCAGGCGCCCCTACACCGTGCGTATGAAGCTCCCCGTTTTGAACAAATAAATGATGTTGAGCTTCCGTGTTTAATTTCACTTTATAATCTTCTTGAATGACAAGCTGACCATCTTCATCCCACTCAACTATCTCCTTTATTCCATTTAGGCAATCCGGGATATAAGGATGGTAACCGGTCGCCAAAATGACCGCATCGCTTTCCATCTGTTTATGCTCTTCCTGTTCATGCTGGTAAAGTGATAAAAGATAGCCGTTATTCGATTCTTCGATGGACGCCATCTCGGTTAATGCCTGCAGATGAACGTCCGGTTCTTTGTTTCCGACAGTCCGCTCATACAATAAATCATAAATATCGCCAATCGTATCAAAACTGATTCCTTTGTATAACAGAGCCTGATTGTTTAAAGCGTGTTTCTTCTTTTCTTTCGGCAAGTGATAGAAATAACGGGTATAATCAGGCGAGAAATGCTCGAGCCCAAGCTTCGAATATTCCATTGGATAAAAACCCTTGGATCTTGTGTACCACGACAATTGATAATCGTGATCAGGCTGTTTGGACAATAAATCATAGAAAATTTCAGCTGCACTCTGTCCGGAACCGATCACGGTAACCGAATTTGCTTTCAAGGTATTTTCCCGCTTGTTCATATACTGAGAAGAATGAAAAACGCGATCACCGAGAACGGATTGAAATTTTTCAGGAACGTATGGCCTCGTTCCAACTCCTATTACCACATGTTTGGCGTAATACGTTTTTTGCTCGTTTTCGCCAGCGGAAAAAACGGTAACGCGAAAATGGCCATCTTCTGTTTTTTCAATATTTTTTACTTCGCACTCAAACTGAAGCTGCGGCAGTTGTTCTGCTACCCATTGACAATAATGATTGTATTCTGTACGCGGGATATGAAATTTCTCAAAAAAGTAGAAATGGTACAGCCGCTTTTGCTCATGCAAATAATTCAAAAAGCTGAAACGGCTCGTCGGATCAACCATTGTCACTGTATCTGCCATGAAGGGCACTTGCAGTGTCGTTCCTTCCAGCAGCATACCCGGGTGCCAATCAAAGCGGGATTTTTTATCAAAAAACAATGAATGGCAGTCCGTTTTTTCAAGTAATGCTGCCAATCCGAGATTAAACGGACCGATTCCTACTCCAATGACGTCTAAAATTTGTTCGTTTGCCAATCTGTCCACCTTCTTTCAAACCCTTTCCGTTCACATATCATTAGTAAACCTGTTTTATCGGGCAACTCGACCTCCTTGACAGGTTGAAAGCCGCATTTTTTAAACACATGAATCATTTTTTCGTTTCTTATATCAGGTTCTGCGACAATTTTTTGTGTTTCCATTACTTGAAATTTTTTATGCAAAATGGTCATCAACAACGGATATATGAGCCCTTTTCCTAAAAACTCTCTCGGGCCGATCAGCAGGTGAATCCCCTGGTCGTATTCATCAAACTCATAATAGTTCCCGATAATATCGCCGCTCACCCAATATGACTCCCAATAGCTCATGGGCACCCCATCAAGTTCACCGATCAAGAGTGTTTGATGATCATCCTGCAAAAATTTCTGTAAATGGGCTGTATACTGTTCCCATGAAATATTTAACTTCCAAAAGGGAATTACATGCTCCTCTTGCATCCATGAATGAAGCCGCTCTAAATCTCCTTCCATGCTTACGCGGCGAAATGAAATCGTCTTTTTGATTACGGCATCATACCGTTCAAACGGATATTGCTGTTGAACAAAGGTTTTAGACTTCATGCAGTTCACCTGCCGCCACAGCCAGAGGATTCGTAACATGAACATATACCGATTGAGTTTCAAGAGACCCGACAAGCTCATCCATATCGTGCACCCGCGTCAGTAAATTGGCTTTGCATGGTAGCTTTTCTTCATCTAACAAAGAGTTTAGCAGGTTCGTATGGTCGCCTAACTGCTTTTTAAAGTCAGCCAGTTCCTCTCTCATCATGGACAGTAACCGGTGTTCATCGACCAGCCCATTGACACCAAAGGCGTTGATCAAGCCGAATAAATGATTGAAAAAGACATAATATCGGAAACGCTCTTCTGCAATCGCGTCAGAACATATCGTGTCACTTTTTTCATTCAAAGTCGGAACGAGCTGTTTTAAAGCTTCAGCCTTTGATTCCATAAAATAATAGCCTTGATTGTCACGATAATAAAAGGTATCAGGATATCCTTGTTCATCAAGTTGGATAATGGAATTTTGCTGATGGGCTTCAAGCGCGATACCATATGCAGCATACAGCCAGTACAACGGTCGCAAGCTTACGCTTAAATAACGTGAAAACCATTGCTCGCTTGCCCGAGCAAGTGAAATCTTTTCTCTTTCTGCTATATCATGAATGATGTTCGCTAAGTGAGAAGCCTCTCCTGTAATATGGTCCTGGCAAAGCGCCGCAAGCAATGTTGTCCGTGAATCGTTCCCTTCTTTAAATGGATTTTCACGGATGACGACTTCAAATCCCGTTTCTTCTATATCAAGCTTCAACGTAATATAAGCAGGATCTTCAATTATGCGGAATGAAGGATGAGTTTCTTCAAACTTTCCAGAAAGCTCGCCTTGAAGCAAGCGGCTCACTTCTACTCCGCGATCAAGCTCTTTTCGCTTATTGATACGCAGCGAATTGGTAATTTTCACAGGAATCGAAAACTTGTACATAAAGCCAGCTTCTGGATGATACACTGTCCGAACAGAAGAGGTCGGATAAAACTTTCTTCCGCTCGGGCCTAAATAATCGAGTTTTCCTGATTGAATGAGTTCACACACATCCTCCCGTCCTAACAATTTTCGTGCTTGCAGCGGATGAACGGGGATGAGTGAAAAGTCATCTTCCTGGCAATACTTTTCTTTAAATGCTTGCGTAACGAATGGATCTTTCTTTAATTCTTCCTTTATCAACATGGAAGCGTTTTGGGACAAAATCGAATCTTCCTCGACAATATCATGTACAGCCCGGAAATAATGGAGCTGGAAAGCCCCTTTTCTCTCCGGCGCAAAAATATGCTCTTCATCTTCATCGATTCCTTGACGGCTTTTCGGCGTCGGATGGACTTGATGTCCGATTAACAAGGACTGCTCTGATTGAAGAAACGTTTTTTCCGTTTGATAGCATTCTTCCAAATCATTGCTTCTCTCTGCAATGATTCCTTTCATATTTTGATAGCTTAAGATCGTTCGAAGCATAAGCTCATCGGCCTGTACAGGCTTATCGGATGTGAGGGAGAATTCTTTTTGCATGAATGCCATTAATGTAACGTAATCAAGCTCTTTCGCTTCATCGTTCTTGATTTGATAATACATAACCGGTGAAAACAAATGACGTTCTGTCACCGATTTATATCGAACCGGAATGTATAATGTGACAGACTGCTGTTCAAATGAAATGACCAACACTTGTTTGATGCTTTCATCTTCTAATGGAACAGAGACTTCATCAGCAAGCTTCCACTCGCCTTCCCCTGTTTCTTTCACATAACAATTGATCAAATTTTGCATGGTAAGATGATTAGTAATGAACGGAATATTCATACCGGACCTCTCCTTGTTCTTTCTCTATTTTTTCCCCAGCTCGCTTCATTTGCTCTATATGTGTTTTCATATTGCCTATCGTATTGAGAGGATTGAGCATTGTAAACTTCAAATACACTTTGCCGGCTTGCTTCGTTTTGGCCATAATCAGTTCACCGCTTTGATAGAAAGAGCGCTGAAGCTCAAGATTGATTTCATCCACATATGACTGGTCTTCCCGATGATCTGACGGCAAGTAGCGAAACAATACGGCATTGAGCTCAGGCTCATTCAGCACCTCAAAGCACGCTTCATTTTTTAGCAGCTTCGCCGTTTCTTTTGCCAGATTGATCGTATAATCCACCATCTCTCCAAACAAATCGCTTCCCATCAATTTAAAAGTCATCAATAGTTTCAAAGCATCAAACCGTTTCGTTGTTTGGACGCTTTTTTCCACTAGATTTATAATGCCGTCTTCCTGATCTTCTTCAGGATTCAAATAATCGGCATAGTAGGAAATTTGCTGAAAATCCTGTTTATGCTTGACAAAAAAGGCACCGCAGCTGATTGTTTGATAATAAAGCTTATGAAAATCAATTGTGATGGAATCAGCTAAGTGTAGGTCACGAATTAGACCGCTATATTGATGCGAAAACAATAAAGCTCCTCCGTAGGCGGCATCAATGTGGAACCATAATTGCTCCTTGGCTGCCAGCTCCGCTATATCGCTTAAACTATCGATGCTTCCAAAATCGGTGGTTCCCGCGGTTGCCACAACCATAAAAGGAAGAAGTCCTTGTTGTCTTAGCTGTTCGATTTTTGCTTTTGCATCCTCTACACAAAATTGATTTTTATCATTTGTCGCCACTTTGATAACGGCATTCGTTCCCAATCCAAGCTGAGCCGCTGATTTTTGGACGGTAAAATGGGCGTGCTCAGAACAAAGAATTCGTAATTTTCTCGCCTCGGCTGGAAGTCCTTCCTCTTGGACGCGAACCGCGAAGTTCGTTTGGCATGCTTTGTTTCGGGCAAGCAGCACCCCCATATAATTGGATTGTGTGCCGCCGCTCGTAAAGGCACCGTCCGCTTCCTGCGAATAACCGATATGCTCCGTAAAAAGCTTGATTAATTCCGCTTCAACATAAGTGGCAGCAGGGCTTTGATCCCATGAATCCATCGATTGGTTGAGCGCATTAATGATCACTTCAGCGGCAATAGACGGAAGCAGCGGCGGACAATGGAGATGTGCCATGGCAGAAGGGTGAGAAATCCATAAAGAATTTCTCACGATGACGTTTTGAATCTCTTCCATCACAGCATCAACCTTCTGCCCCGCAGCCGGGATGGTGATCATTTCTTTCACCGCTGCTTCAATCTCTTGACGCGAGGCTCCCGAAAAAGGCTGATTGGCCCTCATTGTTTGGTCAGCAACTAACCCGACAGCTTGATTCATAAGTGTGTGGTACATATTTTCGCTTTTATCGCTGGCATGTAGAAACCATTGTGCAAAGTTCATGTTCAATTCCATCACCTTCTACCGTAATCCCAATTGAGACTCAGCACTTATGATCGCTTCCTGGAAGCGCTGCAGCACCTCATCGATTTGTTCTTTTGAAATAATGAGCGGCGGAAGTAAACGAATGACCGTGCCAAAACGCCCGCCAACCTCTAAAATGACTCCGCGATTAAAGCATTCCTGTTGAATTTTTTTCGCTAGTTCAGAATAGGCAGGATAGCTTCCCAGTTGGTTTGGCTGTTTCGTTGGATTAATGATTTCAACACCAATCATAAGTCCCCTGCCTCTTACCTCTCCGATTGAAGACACTTGCTTTTGAATCCCTTTTAACTGAGTCATCACGTATGTCCCCATTTCATTTGCGTGTTCCGGCAAATGGTTTTCCTTTACAAAACGTAACGTTGCTTGGCCGGCAGCCATCGCCATTTGGTTTCCTCGGAAAGTCCCGATGTGCGTTCCAGGTTCCCATTGATCAAGGCGGCGATCGTAAACAACAACCGACAGCGGCAGGCTTCCTCCTATTGCTTTTGATAGCACAAGAACATCGGGCTCAATGCCGGCATGCTCGAACGCAAACATTTTTCCTGTGCGGCCGATGCCTGTTTGTACTTCATCGATAATCAGTGGAATGTCGCGTTCTTTCGTAATGCGGCGAAGTTCTTTTAACCACTCGATCGGGGCCGGAATAGAACCTCCTTCACCTTGTACCACTTCTACGACGATGCCGGCCGGCTTGACAATTCCGCCTTCTGGATCATCTAATAAGTTCTCAATATATGTAGTTCCAATGCGATGCCCCTCTTTCCCTACACCAAATGGGCAGCGGTATTCATATGGATACGGAAGGAAATGAGCATCCGGTACAAGTGCGTGAATATTCTTTTTTGGCCCCAGTGTTCCGGTAATACTCAATGTACCATGGGTGGAACCGTGATATCCCCCTTGGAAAGAAAGAATGGATCGATTGCCGGTTGCCGTTTTCACCAGCTTTAAGGCAGCTTCTACTGCATCAGCGCCTGTTGGGCCGCAAAAATGGATTTTTGCTTTTTCGGCAAATGACGGCGGTAAAGATGCAAACACCTCATCAATAAATGCTTCTTTGACAGGTGTAGTCAAATCAAGTGTATGTAAAGGGATGTAGGATTGTAGAACTCCTTCAATGGCTTCGCGGACAATGGCATGATTGTGACCTAACGCCAATGTGCCTGCTCCTGCTAAACAATCGATATATTGCTTTCCATCCATATCTGTTACATAAATGCCTTCTGCTCTTTGAATGGCAAGCGGCAATCTTCTCGGATAGGATCTTGCATTTGATTCCCTTTTTTCTTGCATGGATAATAAGGCTTCGTTTCCTGAACGAGTTTGAACGGTTGCTTGCATAATTCAGCACTCCTTTTTTTTGAAAATCAACATTATTATGTTATTTTGTCATTCTGATATGTTCAATTTAATATTTGATAATGATTTTCAATATCAGATTACATCAAACAGAATAATTGATAATGATTATCAAAGTCAATATAAAAAGAGAAAAATATGAAAATTTACCCAAAATTTAAATTGTCATGAACTTTAAAATACGTCCTATAGCAATAAAAATATACTTAACTGAATTTGATAGACTCATAGAAAAAACGCTATTCTTTCTGCTCCATACACAAAAAGAATAGCGTTTTTTATTTTCACGTTACCAGCCAATGGCAGCTCCATCGCTCCGAGGATCCACTCCGCCGTGCAGAAAGCCTTGATCATCAATTAGAATGGCATTAGCATGGCCCATGACTTTGTCGACCTCGTTGACTTTTTTCACGATATGGCCTGCTGCCTCCAGTGCTTTTGCCACTTCCGGATCAATTCGGCTTTCTATCTTCAGCTCCTGTGTTGCCTCTCCCCATGTTCTTCCCCATACAAATCTTGGCTCATTAATCGCCTTCTGAGGATTCATATTATAGTCAATCATTCGTGTAATCATGACCGTTTGTGTTTGCGGCTGCCCTTCCCCCCCTTGTGTACCGTATATGATGAAAGGCTTTCCGTTCTTGCATGCCATGGCAGGCATAAGAGTATGAAAAGTTCTTTTTCTCGGTTCCAAACAGTTAACATGCGATGGGTCAAGCGAAAAGAAAGAACCACGGTTTTGCATGAGAATGCCTGTATCTCCTGCTACTACACCCGATCCAAATTCAAAATAAAGACTTTGAATGAACGATACAGCATTCCCCTCTTCATCCACCACCGCGGCATGGGCAGTGTCATTCCCGATAGGCTGCGTCATTACATCATTTGCTTTATGAAGATTGATGGATTCTGCCATTTCTTTTGCATATGTCTTGCTTAACAATTTCTCTAAAGGGATTGAAGAAAAATCAGGGTCTGTTAAGAATTGATTCCGGTCCTGGAAACTTCTTTTTAACGATTCTATCAATATGTGATAATATTCATAAGAACCATGACAAATGGTACTTAAGTCATAATTTTCTAATATATTTAAGGCCATTAATCCGACAAATCCCTGCGAATTAGGCGGTACTTGAAACAGAGTATATCCACGGTAGGAGGATGATAAAGGCTCAACCCACGATCCATAGTGATCAGCGAAATCCTCCATTTCCAGCAATCCGCCTTTTTCTTGAAGACTCGATACAATCCGTTTAGCCATTCCTCCTTTATAAAAGTGATCCCGGCCTTTTTCGGCAATCTCCTTTAATGTAGCAGCCAAATGCGTCTGGACAAATTTTTCGTTGATCCGAGGGGCACGGTCTTGCAGCAGAAAAATGGACGCTGTGTCGGGCTGTTCCTCAAATAATTTCATATTATGCAGCGTGTTTACATATTGATCTTTTGAAAAAGGAAACCCAAAAGAGGCATACTGTATGGCAGGTTCCAGTACATCGGCTAATGACAGCCTTCCATACTCCTTCAATACCGCATCCCAACTGTCAACCATCCCCGGAACCGTAATCACACTTTGGATTCCGCGGGTAGGAATGGACGTTTGGCCACTGAACTTTTCACGCGTTACTCGATGGCCTGATCGTCCGCTTCCATTATAGGCACGTACTTTTCCATCACTCTTTTTATACATCAGCCAAAAAGAGTCTCCTCCAAGTCCTGTCATATGAGGATAGACAACAGCTAAGCAGGCACTCACCGCTACGGCAGCGTCAAAAGCGTTCCCTCCTTTTCGTAAAATGGCATTTCCAGCTGCAGATGCTAAATAATGCGGACTGACGACCATCGATTTTGTTCCTACGATTGCTTCCTTCATAGCACGTTTTCCTCCCCTGATTCGTAATTCTTTTTGATGAACAAAAGATCATGATATAAACGCAAAATACGTCCCTTCTCCTAATCCCCTTAAAACGCGCATCATTAAAAACATGACAAATGTGGTCGCTGTTCCGCTTAAATAGGTTGCTACTCCAAATAATATGTAATCAAATACCAATACTTTCACTCGTCCGAATTTGTCAGCTAAAAAATCAGTGGGAATTTGCATCAGTGCAGATGCGAATTAACAACTTAACGGAAAAAGGTGTCATCGAAAAATTCACGACCGTTATTAATCCCATCAAAATCGGTATTCATGTATCTGCTTTTTTTAGCGTGGAAGTAGAACCGAAATATTTGGAAACAGTGGCCGAGCAACTTGCCAACGAACATTCCGTCACGAGCTTTTATCACATGACAGGGCCAAGCAAATTACATATGCATGGCATTTTCGCAGACAATCAGGAAATGGAAGTAGAAAAGCTCTATCCACTGCAAGGAGTTGTCAGCGTGGACTGCCAAACTCTCATAAAAAGGTATAAAAGCCGAATGGGAATGAAGTTATAAAGGAGGAGAAAAGGATGGCTATTTCATATAAAGAGTTCCTGGAAAAAGAACCGATTTTCCTAAAATAAGGGCTCTGGTGCAGAAATTTTAAATCGTTTGTACCAGAGCCCTTAAACTTATTTAATTGCCGCATACTCTTGAGGTTTTATCCACCCGCCGCCAGGCTTTTGGGCTACTATTTTATCATCTTTAAATACTAATTTTCCCCTATTGAAAGTCCCAGTGATTTTACATGGGAAAGTATGGCCTATATACAAACTTTGTTTATGTTGGGCATAATAGTTTTCTTCGGTAACTACATGAGGTTCTTCTAATGTCACAATGGCTAAATCAGCGTCTGCCCCTTCAGCAATTTTCCCCTTTCGATCTGAAAGTCCAAACCTTTCTGCCGGCGCTAATGCTGTCCATTTTGCTACTGCCTCAAATGGTATATCATACTTTACAGCAAGTTCAATCATCGAAAGCAATGAAAATTGTCCTCCGCTAATCCCGCCCCATGCTTGAAACAGATTATGAACTTTAGGATCTTTTAAATCATAAGGGCATGGGGAATGATCTGAAGAAATCATATCAAATTTATGATCAATCAATAAAGAAATTAGTTTTTGCTGCTCTGCTTTTTCGCGCAAAGGCGGAGCGCACTTAGCGATAGTACCCAATTCCCTCAGATGCTCATGGTTGAATAATAAATAGTGCGGACAAGTTTCAACTGTTATATTCATTCCTCTTTGTTTTGCCTCTTCGATTTTTTCTATTGCTTTGGCCGAGCTTATGTGCACAAAGTGAAGGGGACATCCAGTAAGTTCCGCATAGTAAATGGCGCGTTCTACCGCCTCAACTTCAGCCATAATCGGACGTGATTCTAAATAATCATCGGCACCGCATTTACCTTCCTTTTCTTTCTCTTCTTTTAACCAGTTTGTGATTGCCGCACTTTCTGAATGAAGCGCTAAAACTTTACCCAGTTTAGCGATCATTTTCATCCCGTTTAGCAATGTTATGTCATCAACCGCTTCAAATTCCTTGTTTCCTGTTGTGGAGAGAAACGCTTTAAAGCCGATCACACCCGACCCAGCAAGAGGTTCTAAGTCCTTTTCATTTCCCGGTACAAGCCCGCCCCATAAGCTGAAGTCAACAAATGACTTTTCATTTCCTAACCTCGCCTTTTCATTAAGGGCATCTTGATTGACAGTTGAAGGAATTCCGTTTAATGGCATATCAAAATACGTTGTGCATCCTCCTGCTGCCATCATCATCGAACCTGTATGAAACCCTTCCCAGTGCTCTCTCCCCGGTTCACTAAAGTGCACATGTACATCAATCATGCCCGGAAAAACATATTGATTTTCAGCGTCCCATGTCAAATCGGCTTCATTTGTTATTTCTTTTTTAATAACGGCAATTTTCCCATCTTTAATACCGATGTCAGTTTCGATTACACCTGTAGAAAGCACTACCTTTCCATTCTTAATAATGACATCTAAACGTTCCATTCCCTCTCCTCCTTATAAATAAAGCGTATGTTGCAATTAAAAGCGCTCTTCTTATCCATTTTTATAGATTGAATAACACTAATAAACATAACTTTTTATGTAATAAAATATAACATTTAATGACATTTTATATGATTTCCATTTATAATTCATTAGAAAAATTGTGAATTTTTTGTTTTTTGTTTGTGTATTGTAAACAAAAAAACAGAACTCACATTAGATAAATACTTTTAACTCTTCACAAGCACCAGCATCTAACAAAAACATCTAAAATAAAAAACAGTTGGTTTCTAAGAAAGAAGAAAACAACTGCCTCAATAAAAACTAGTTATTACAATAACGAATGCTGTCTATATAGTTAGAATTATACTGACATTTCGTGCTTCAATGTTAACCGTTCCATTGGGTTAACTGAGCTATAACTAGAAATACCAGAACAAGCAAAAACCAGATGGAAAACAACGGCAAGTAGAATCGTACCCATTTTTGCCAAGCAACTCCTGCTAATGCGAGGGTAGCCATAAAGTAACCGGATGTAGGAAATAGTATATTTCCTATTCCATCCCCAAATTGATAGGCCAAGACTGCTGTTTGTCTAGTTACTCCAATTAAATCAGATAGAGGTGCCATGATCGGCATGGTTACTAAGGCTTGGCCACTCCCAGATGGAATAAGAAAGTTAAATAGCATCTGCACTATAAACATTCCGATAGCGCTGAACACTGCTGGAAATTCGCCTACTAAACCACCTAAACTATGTACAATGGTATCCATTACTTTTCCTTCTTCCATAACTATAGCAACCGCTCTCGCTACACCTACAATCATTGCGCCAACCAGTACCTCGCGAAAACCTTCGTTAAATCCTTCGCATATTTCTGTCAATTTTAAACCAACAATTAGCCCGATGGCAATGCCCATAATAATGAAAAGACCTGCCATTTCAAGCATAAACCACCCTTTACTTATAACGCCATATACTAATAAAACAAAAAAGCCTAATAATACAAACGAAGCTGCCCTTTGCCTGATTGTCAGTTGACTTTTTTTCGCCTGAGATTTATTTAAGTAGACAGCTCTTTTGTGCGCATCTTCTTCATATACCAAACTAGCTTTAGGATTCTTTTTTACCTTTTGAGCATAACGGATAATATAAATAACTCCTGCTAAAACAAATACTACAAAAGCAATAATTCTAAGCTCTATTCCTGAAAAAACCGGGAGTCCAGATATTTTTTGCCCTAAACCTGTATTGATAGGATTAAGAAACCCCGTCATGAATCCTGCTGTAGTAGCTACTAAAGCGACTGAAACCGCTACTACGGAATCGTATCCCAACGCAATCATTAAAGGAAGAATTACAGGGACATATACAAGGCTTAACTCTTGAGTACCTATCAAACTACATATAACAGCAAATACAAACATAAGCACAGGAATTACCACGATACTTTTATTTGCAAATTTTTTCGTTAACTTATCGACGCCTATTTCGATTAATCCCGTTTTTCGTATAACTGCAAATATTCCACCAATAATAAATGTAAAGAAAACAACCTCGCCGGCAGCTACCAAACCCTTGGGAATAGCCGTCATAAATCCGGTAAACGTGACAGGTGTCGCTTCCACTTGCCGATAGGAATCGGGGTCAATTGTCGTTCTGCCTTCCGGACCGGGAATTCTCTCGAATACACCAGCCGGAATAATATAAGTTGTAATCGATGCAAGTGCTATAAATATAAACAAAATGACATAGATATGAGGCATTGTAAACTTACTCTTCGGTAATTGAGGTTCTTGATATACTTTTACCGGACCCGCTGAACTTTTTTTAAGCTCCATTTTAAACTCCTCCTAATAGTCTGCTATTTTCTTATACAAACATTTCATTTTGTGTAAAACTTCTCTCCCCCCTTTTTATTTAGCTCGCACTTTATATAACATATAATGTTATATATTGTTACATTGATTAAAGTTTAAACGAAGCTTTTATATAAATCATTAGAGGATATATGAAATTTTTATTATTTTCTTGTCGATTTTAACTAAAAATATACCTTAACCCAAAAATAAAATGTTATATAATATACCACAGATGTTAATAGTGCATAAATAAAAAACCAAGCATGTATGCTTGGTTTTTTATTTATGCAAATTTATCATTTATCCATTTCCTACGCTGTTTTGCAATGGCTTAAATCCAGGAATACGACATTCTACGATATCCCCTTCCCGAATGATGACAGATCCTGGTGTCCCAGTCATAATGACGTCCCCCGGATGCAATGTCATAATTTGCGAAAAGAAGGAGACAATCCACCACGGTTGAAACATCATATTCGCTACAACATTACGGTGATGAACTTTACCATTTAGAACAGTCTCTACGCTCACATCTTTAATGGTTGGGAATTCATCGACGGTAAGAAAATAAGGCCCAAAACTAAAGAATGTATCAAAACTTTTAGAGCGCTGCAAAAAACGAGGGTTTTTGGCATGAATATCCTTGGCTGTCATATCCATCGTCGTGGTAAAGCCAGCCACAACATTAGCTGCATCTTCTACTGGTACATCTTTGCATGTTTGCCCGATAATAACCCCCAGCTCAGCTTCCGCTGTAACTTGTCCGAATTTAAGCGGCAGTTTAATCATTTCTTCCGTTCCAATTAGACTGGTGTCTGGTTTCATAAAAATGACCGGATCCTCTTCCGGAGGCTTCCCTGACAATTCGATCGCTTTTTCCATATAGTTCATACCAACACCCCAAATTTTTCCCGGGGTACGATATAAAGGCGCAAACGAGAGATCTTTTACTAAAATGTGAGGGGATTGATGAAAGCGGTCTTCTCCCCCCTCTGTATACCAGTTGTTTATATCTTCCAGTTGATTTTTTTGCAAAATACTAAAAAGATCTATATCCCAATCTTTTCCTTCTTCCTCTTTTATGGATTTAATCGAAACTGCTTTTTCTCCATTAACAATAGCAGCAATCTCATGACCTTCCACTTTTATGGTTGCCAGCTTCATATACACATCCCCTGCCTCTTACAAACTATTTATTAAACTTATATATACATATTTCACTTAATAACTCGAGATATTTCCCTCTCATCAACGGGCACTGCAACCGATCATCCGTATAATATGAATTATTCCTCAAAGGTTCACTTATGCGGATGGCACCAACTCCGAAAGGGGGGTCAGCCGCTTAGGTCTAGAAAATTCGGTATGGCCGTTCTTTGACCATGCCGAATTTTCTAAATCGTTCTGTATTCCGAAAACTGAATGACCCACCGTAATAATTTTAAGTCTTGATGGTGATTTGCGATGAAGGATAAGCCGATCGGAAGTCCATTTACCTCTGTTAAAGGAAGCGTAACTTGAGGCAACCCCGCTAAACCGGCAATACACGAAAGCTGCATGGTTTTGGCACGATATTGTTCCGCCTTATCTCCATGTAAATTCAGCAATGGCGCTGGCCCTGGAGCTGTTGGAATGACCAGCAACCCATTATCACTTAAAAGCGATGACATTGATTGGCGAATTTCTTCCCTTAATTCCAACCGAGGCAAAACATCACTCTTTTTCAATGTACTCGTCCACTGGAATCTTTCAGCGATCCCGGGACCAAATACTGGTTTCTCTTTTTCTATCCACTCACGATGTTCCGCCCAAATCTCGGATCCTTGGATGATTCGAAAAGAACTTGACCACTCTGCTAAACCCTCTTTTGCAACATTAACCCATTCAGTGCAATCAACCATCTCCTCAATAGAAGGAACAATAGTCGATAAAGCATCTTTATATTCTTGATCCAACATTGCCCACGCATCTTGTCCAAAAAAAGCATTGGTAAATTCACCTTTTGCGCTTTGATCATCAATAAGAAGTTGGCCAACCTCCAGCAGCAATCCCGCATCCCTCGCCATCCAGCCTACCGTATCAAAACTTCCGGCCAATGGAATCACTCCTTCAGTTGAAACAACACCATGTGTTGGGCGAAATCCATATATACCGCAATAAGAAGAAGGAATCCGTACAGATCCCCCTGTATCTGTTCCTAATGCAAAGTCAACTAATCCTGCCGAAACCGCAACAGCTGAACCGCTTGAAGAACCGCCTGGAATACGAGCAGGCGCTTTTGGATTAACAGGTGTTCCGTAATGATAATTCTCACCATTTAAGCTGTACATTAATTCATCTGTATGTGTTGTCCCCGTTAATTTTGCCCCTTGCTTTAAAAGACGCTCAATCGCCGGCGCGTGTTTCGCTGATGGACCGTGTGTCAGGAGCCAATCAGGATTCCCGGCTCCGCTTGTATACCCTTCAATCGCAAATACATCTTTCGCCGCAAATGTTAACCCGTTTAATCGTCCTGTTCCTGTCGGCTGAATAGCAAGATCTTGATCGACAAAAGCATTCCATTTATCATCCATCTTTACTTCCTCCCACATATGAATTTAGCAAATATTCATTACTGCAGATAGAAAATTCCAAAAAAATCATTTCTCTGCTTTAACCATTTTATTCAAACGACCTTGTTCAGTTTTCGTTGTTAAAAAATTGAGTTTTATATTTTCTAATACTAATGATAATAATATCCCAACTAACAATCCATTACTAAACAACGGCCGCAAAATACTCGGCACGGTTGCGAAGTAGGATGAAGGAAATGTTATGAAAATAATTCCGACAAATAAAGGGATCGCTAGACGATAAATATTTGGAGTATTTAATGGAATTTGAGAAAAATACTGCAGTGATGTGTGCAGCAACCTTAAATAAGCTACAAGTAAAACCGCACTGCCGACACTCAAAGGGAGTTTGGCCATTAAATTACTCACAGCCGGAATCATGCCCATCACCATGAACATTCCACCCCCGATGATAAAAGGTAACCTCTCCAGTATTTTTGTTTGACTAAGAAATCCGATTGAAGATACATAAGGAGCGTAAGGAACCATCCCAAATACTCCAGAAATCATGACGAACAATCCACTTATCGCAAATGATTGTTTATATTGATTTGGCGCAGCTGTTTTTCGATAGAGATCATCCGTCCCTTTTATCGCTCCGAACGTATTCGAAGTGTTAATGAGCCCGGCAATAACGGCTGTGACAATAATACCAATATCAAAACTCGGTTCTCCAAGAGGAAACAGCTCCATGTCCATCTTCGCAGAAAAGTCCATCGTTTCTCTTTTATCGAGCATTAGCTCAAACAAAATCCAGCCTCCGATAATCCCGATTAACATGGAATACTTGCTGAATGCAGGAGCTGCTTTAATACTGAAAATAATGATAAAGATGGTTACAACACTAGACAATAGAAACACAGGTATATCTATGGAAGCTGTTTCTGAATGGTCTCCAAAGGGAATTCCAAGCATTCCTTTTAGAAAAATCGTATTTAATCTGCACCCCAGCAAAAACATAAAGACAGCCATAACACCATTGTTAAATAGCTTCGAAAGGTATTGTGAAAGACCGCTAATGCCGATAAACATCGTAACAATCCCAGAGATCATAATCCCAACAGCTAAACTCCCGCCAAGTGTCGTTAATGACATCCCTTGTGCAGGAGCTGAGTAGCACAAACTTAAAATGACTCCCCACCATAGCCCGGACTGCCCTTCCATTATCGACCGTTTATGTCCTAACAACGCTTGTAAAATACAGGCTAATCCAGTAAAAAAGAAAGAAAATTGGATTAAAGAAATCATTTTATCTTGAGGAAGTTGAAAGGCCGCCCCTACAGTAATAGGTATTACAACAGTATTTGTGAATAGAAAAAAAAGCCATTGTAATCCCGCAAGCCATTGTTCCGTTTTCAATAACTGTGTCATAAATTCTCCTTCTATCGTTCGAAAAAACTGAGCTGTTGTACAGAGACAGCTCGTTCAAAGGTTGTCTCATAAGTCTCAAATTACACACCAAAAATGCTTTTTTTACTGAAAGACCTCGTCCTGAAACCCCTTGATTTTACCGGATTTCCATGACGAGGCCTTTCAGGAGGATGACTAATTTACTACTAAATTTGAAGATTCATATACATCAAGTGCAGCTTGTAAACCTTTCCCAACTTCAATTGATGCATCGTGACGAATTAGTACTGCCTCAAGAGCTGCCAACACAAATAAAATATTTTCTTTTCGGCAGCTGTATCCCATCGATCCAATTCTCCAGATCTTTCCGTGAAGAGGCCCAAATGAACTGGCAATCTCGATTCCAAACTGTTGAAGCAGCATCATTCTTACGGAGTCACCATCGACTCCAGCCGGAATATTCACACATGTGACCATCGGCAGCTTCCAAGGGACATCATTAAATAATGTTAAGCCCATCGCTTTAATCCCTTCCATGAGAGCTTTTTCATGGAAACGATGTCTTGCAAATCGCTCATTTAGTCCTTCTTGCAGAACAATGCGTACTCCTTCACGCAATGCATAAAGCATCGATGTTGCTTCCGTGTGGTGATTTAAACGTCTTGGCCCCCAATAATCTTGCAGCTGACTTAAATCAAAGTAGTTACTGCGGATCGGCTGCTGAACGTCTACTTTATCTTGCTCTGTCGCAACCCCTTTTTCTACTTTTTTCCGAACAGAAAGCACTTGTTCGACGCGGTCATTATACGTAATCGGAGCCATACCGGAAGGAACAGACAAGCATTTTTGCGTTCCGCCGATCACAGCATCAAGCTGCCATTCATCGACTTTTACTTCCGTTCCGCCGATTGTTGCCACTGCATCCACAATACATAACACATCAAGCTCCCTGCAAGCAGGTCCAATCATATCTAACGGCTGCATACAACCAGTCGATGTTTCACCGTGCACGATCGCAAGCACTTTCGGCTTTACTCTTTTCATTTCATCTATAATGACTTGTTGATCAAAAACTGTCCCCCACTCACATTCGATATTGTGGATTTCAGCCCCATTACGCTCGGCAATTTCTGTTAACAAATGTCCGAATCTCCCAAATATAGGTATTAATACTTTATCTCCCGGCTCTATTACACTGCATAACACCGCTTCAATACCTGCCCTGGATGTTCCGTCAACTGGAAATGCCCATTGATTTTTTGTTTGGAATACTTGACGAAGCATTTCCATTGTTTCATTCATCATATTCGTAAAAGCTGGATCAAACTGACCAAGAATCGGAGTACTCATGGCACGCAATACTCTTGGGTCAACTTCTACAGGCCCCGGAGTCATAATCGTTCGTAATGGCGAATTTATTTCTTGAAAAACTTTCATCACTTTTTCCTCCTCAATACGCTAAATCATATAAAACTTTTATTAGTAATTGAATGCCTTTTTCTAAATCTTCCGTTCTTGTAAACTCATATGGCGAATGGCTAATTCCTTTATGACTTGGTACAAACAATAAAGCCGTTGGACAAAACGGGGCAAAAATTTGGGAATCATGACCCGCGCCGCTTGTCATCTTTTTATAAGAAACCGATTCGTTCTTTAAAATCGATTCTGAAATTCGATTTAGCTCTTCGGACATTTCTATCGGTTTTTCATTCATCCAATTATGGATACTCAACTGAGTGTCGTGCCTGTTTGCAATCAATCCAAATTCCTTGAATATATCGTCGCAAAATTGGAAAAGAATCTTTTCATCACTATGGCGAATATCCATGCTAAATGTCGCCTTACCAGGAATAACATTTGAAACATTCGGCTCAAGAGCTATTTGTCCTACGGTAGCAACCAAATCAGGAGAGGTTTCTTTCGCTTTCTGTATGAGCACTTGAATAAGTTCGGTCGCTGCATACATTGCATCTTTACGCCAGCCCATTGGCGTTGTACCCGCATGGTTGCTTTCACCAATCACTGTGACGTTATATCTTCTCTGTCCGACAATATGGCTGACAACCCCAATCGATGTTCTTTCTCTTTCCAATACTTCTCCTTGCTCTATATGCAGTTCGATAAAACAATCAAGGTCATTTCGCTGTGGCTGCGGATAATTCCCCTGACCAAACCCCGCTTGCCTCATCGCTTCTACAAAAGATATACCGCTTGAATCCTTTAGATTTTGAACATCTTCAAATGATTTAATCCCGGTAATACTGCCCGATCCCCAATATGTCATAGGAAAGCGGCTTCCTTCTTCTTCGCATAAAGAAACAACCTCTATATTTTTTTCAGGTAACCCAAAATGTTCATATAAATATTGTACAGCGATTAGCCCGGCAATTACACCGTATGCACCGTCATATTTCCCGCCATTTACAACCGTATCAATATGTGATCCAGTTAAAATAGTAGGAGCCTTTTCTTGTTTTCCTGTTAATCTGCCAAATAAATTTCCCACATCATCGTAATAAGCATGAAGTCCTGCCTCTTCCATCCGCTCTTTAAGCGCTTGTTGAGCGAACTGCCAATCTTGCGAATACAATGGACGTGTAACTCCATTATTTTCGTTTTTTCCAAAAGAAGCTAACCACTCTACCATCTCTTCAATTTGCTCGAATAAGGCAGGTGACTTTTTCTCACTTCTATTCAAATTTATCCCCCCTGCTCTTACATCCATCTTTCAATATTTCTCGTTATATTTAATGACATAGTTTGTAATATAAATTGATTTTAAAATAAACACCTGCTAAAATCATTGACATAAATGTAAAACATTTAGCAGATTCATTGTTTATAGTAACCAAAATTCAATTTAAAAAATAGAAAACTTGCAAATATCCTGCGAAAGGGGAAAGAAATAAAATGCGATTAAATGAATTATTGGATCTTCCCGTGTTTAAAGGAACTACCTTGCTCGCAGGGGAACAAGGTGTTGAGCGTGAAGTGAATACAGTGAATATGATGGATGCTCCTGACATCATTCATTTTTTAAAGCGAGATGAATTGCTCATAACAACAGCTTTTCATTTCAAGGATGACCTCGATTCATTATTGCAGCTCATTAAAGAAATGGAGAAACAAGGCTGTTCAGGATTAGGAATTAAAACAAAACGGTTTTTACAAGTAATGCCTGAAGCAGCTATATCGCTCGCAAACGAACTTAACTTTCCACTCTTGGAACTCCCTGCCCACACTTCATTGGGCGACCTTGTCAATAAGTCGCTAAGTTACATTCTTGATATACGTACGAATGAGCTGCATAATGCGATGCAAGCACATCAACAATTCACCAATCAGATTATGAGCGGAAAAGGGATACATAAAATTCTTGAAAGTCTTTCTTCTCTTGTTCACTTTCCCGTTGTATTGCTGAATCACCATCTGCAACCAGATACAGGATTTTCTCAAAATCCCCCCCTTTTCGAAAGCTTGGAAGCTCTAATCGCAAGCGGACATCACTTTCATTTTCCAGGAACAACAATGTCTGCATTATCATTATTAAATGAAACCCGAGAGACCATTACCCTTTTCCCTATTTACACACACAAACAGTGCAGCTACCTGTGTATATTCGGATTTATACCTTTATCAGACCGTTCAACCATTTTAACCATTAAACAAGCATCGAATGTCATTGCGTTTGAACTGATGAAAGAAAATGCATTAAACCAAAATGCAAGGCGTATTCAAAATGAGTTTTTTACTAACTTTATTAATGGTACATTTACTACCGCCGAAGAAGTAATCAGCCGCGGCAAAGAGTTCGGGTTATTAAACGAGCAACGATATGTTTGTGCAGTTGGCAAAATAGATGATCAAGACAAAAACATTTCGTTTGTACAATACCAGTCAGAGCAGGAAGTGATTTGCGATACCATCGAGTCAGAACTGCGGCGTTTTCACCAAACAGTCCATTTTTTCGCAATGGATCATTCTTACATTTTACTAATGCCGCTGAAAGAAGGATGGAAAGAAAATGACGAATCGTTCGTTTCATTTTTAAGAAAACTACAAACGAAGATTTCAACATACTTCAAAAAGGATCTTTCATTTGGCATTAGCAATTATGCACAGCAACTGATTCATGTTCCTGTGTCGTATAAGGAAGCAACAGACACTCTATATTATGGAAATTTATCAGGAAAAAAAGGATTTGTTGAATTTTACCAACCAAAAGAAGTGCCAGAGATTTTGCGGATGATTCCTTATGATCAATTGAAAAAGTTTTATACAGATACTTTTCAGGCTTTTGCCAATCAACCAAAAAAAGATCATCAAGTATTGCTCCATACTTTGTCCGTTTACTTAGAAACACATTGTCAGCTGTCTGAAACAGCAAATCGTTTATATGTACATCGCAATACGGTGATCTACCGTTTAGAAAAATGCCAGGAGATTATTGGCAGAAGTTTAAAAGAACCAGACGAGACACTGCGATTGCGTCTCGCTTTTCGAATTAAAGCTTTACTTCAAGGAAACAGCCAGCTCACTTAAAAATAAAGAGATTTGAACAAAGAAAAGCCAAGCGCTTCCACGAGGAGTGTTTGGCTTTTTCCTTTTAAAAAATCCAAGTATGCAGATTTTGATGTAATAGTAAAAATAAATTCCGCTATTCCCCTCTTTTCGAATCAACCTATACACACCTTGGTTGTACGCCCCCTTAGATATCATCAACATTTTTAGACAAAAAGCACAAATAAATATCGAAAAATTCACACTTCTTCTAATGACTCCTCTAAAAAAATCGTATAAAATTTACACATGTTAGTTTTATTGACACCGGATGTCAAATTTAATGACAGATAATCTAGTTAAAATGAAATTTTTTCTATTCAATATTCATAGTATTTTTGCTGCAGTTGACAACTATCTTTCAGCTTTACGGTAAACAATGAGAAAAAGGAGTGGAATATACAATGTCTACAAATCTAGCAAGGCAAGCTATAGACGAGACGCTGATCCATCATACTGCGGGTGTAGATGAATCATTAAAGCCAAAGTCCAAAGAGGATAGAACAGTAGGTCCGATATCCTATATGTTTATGTGGATTGGAGACGGTGTTAATTTAGGCAATATGACGCTTGGGGCCAGCCTGGTTGTAGCGGGAACTGCAACATTAAACATCTTTCAAACATTTGTCGCAGCCGCTTTAGCAATTGGTATCATTTCAGCTTTTTTTGCTTTAAATGACAGACTTGGATACAGAACAGGGGTACCATATGTGGTACAGCTCAGAATGTCTTTCGGGATGAAAGGCTCCATCATATCCTCACTTTTGCGCGGTATCCCAGCTGTTATTTGGTATGGTTTTCAAAGCTGGATAGGGGCTACTGCCTTAAATGAAATTGTGAAGGTGATTATGGGGGGATCCTTTGATAACATAGTCATTTGTTTTGTAGTGATCCAGTTGGTGCAAATTATACTTTCGCTGTACGGCTTCCATGCGATTAAATGGGTGGAGATACTCGCATCCATTGTAATTATGCTGGCACTTGTCTATGTATTTGGCATTCTTCTAACGTCCTATAGAGAGGTTATTGCAGAAAAATGGGTTCATGCAGAAGGCTCATGGGGCTTGCCGTTCTTTGCGTTCGTCATGGTGTTTTTAGGAAATTATGCGGCGATCTTTTTAAGTGCAGCGGACTATTCAAGAGAGCTCAAACCTGGCATCAGCGATGCAAAACGCGGTTTTTTATACTTTTCTCCTATTTTGATAGCGTACGGCTTTGTTCTTACGATCGGTGCCATGCTTGCTTCTACAACCGGGATCTCTAATCCTGTAAAGGCGTTTGCAGTAGTAGTAGATAATCCTTACATTACAGTAGGCGTATCGGCATTTATTGTGATAGGTGCGGTTGCAGTAAACATGGTTGCCAACATCATTCCACCGACCTATGTGATTACATTGCTGACAAAAATGAAATATAAAACGGCTGTTACGATAACCGGGCTGCTTGCTCTCTGCTCATTTCCTTGGGTGCTTGTACAGGATTCTTCAGCAAAAGGTCTTAATATGTTCATTCTTATCTATTCTGCCTTTTTAGGTCCAATCGTTTCTATTCTATTGGTTGAATATTACATATTAAGAAAGCAAAAAGTACATGTTGCAGATTTGTACAATGAAGACGGCCCATTTGCCGGGTTTAATCCATGCGCGATCATTGCCATGCTGATCGGTGCCGGCGCCGCCTTTATAAAAGTGGAACTGGGATGGATTATAGGCGTTTTTGTGGCAGGTATTGCCTATATTCTTCTAACGAAGTTTGCATTTAAAGATTCAAACTTTAAAAAGGGTACGATATTTGAGAAATAATTGTAAATTTATAAGGTAAAAAAAGGAGTGGATGGTTTTTATCATCCACTTCAAAAGATTCCCTCCACTGAAAAATACCGCAATAGTGAGCTTGTTAATTGTGCAAAGTTTTAGGTTCCATCCTTAAGTTCTCTATTAATGAAGGAAAAACCTCATTTACTTATGATACGCTTCAGTTCAATTGATTTAAATCACCAGACCCAAAAGTTCCCCTTAATTCACATATCGATATTCCCTCAGACTATTTAAAATAGAGATTTCCTGCAATAATTCCTCACCAACATTCGTTTCTCTAACCTTTTTTCTCTCTAGTTCTTTATCCACCAATCTTTTTACTGATAAAACATCTGTTCCGTTACATAGAACATCTTCTTTTGAATTAAAATGTTTATGGGCGACCAGCTGCATGCCGTAGGAATTATACAGTAAAGTGTATCCAGCTATACCTGTTGTGGATTGATAAGCTTTAGAAAAACCTCCATCGATGACAATCATCTTCCCATTTGCCTTAACTGGATTTTCTCCATCAATTTCTTTAACAGGTGTATGACCATTTATAATATGACCTTGATCAGGATTAAGATCAAATTCAGCTAGGATTTTGCGGCAAATTTCCTCATTTTCACGTAAATGGTAGTATGGGTTCTTTCTCTCTTTATGGATTTCCTTATCCTTAATAAAGTACCTCTCAAAGGTTGTCATTGCTCTTTTCCCAAAGAGTGATGAATATTCTCCTGTCCATAAATACCACGCCATATCTGTGGCAAGATCATCTGTCTCTTCTGGATGTGTAAAAGCATGTCGTAAATAATGTTCAAAAATATCAAGCAGATCACGACCTGCATAAGTTTTATTTTCAATGACCATCTTTTCCATATTTCCTTCTTCATCTAAAGGAATACAGCCATGTATTAATAGGTTCCCGTTATATTTCAAATAAAGACTGCCTTTTTTCATCAGAAAATTCATATGTCTGGCAAGCTTTTCCGAGTGCTGAACCGAAAATAACAGCTTGTCTATAACTTGTTTTTCTTCCTCTAGCAATTGATCGGGCTGCTCAGGATTTACCGTTGCGAAGCAGCTATTTTCTAGTGGGTACGTTTTCCCATGTATGGTTATTTCGTTCTTGTCATAATCAATTTTCTCAAGCAAAAGTCTTTCTGACATATTAAAGTTCGGTCGTCTTTTTATAATAGGGCTTTCAAGCTTGAACTGAATCATCGCAATCGCTTGATGAATTTTTGTAATTTGCAGTTGTTCTTCCTTAGAAATTTTATCATCTGATTGGATTTTCGGCCTAAAGGCTGGGTTGTCTCCATAGTATTTCTCCGCTAAATTAAGAAGTGGTCTAAGATTGATGCCATACACATCTTCAATAATATCCAAATTATTATAGCGGGCACAGATCCGAATAATATTTGCGAGACAAACCTTCGAACCTGCAAAAGCACCTATCCATAGGACATCATGATTTCCCCACTGAATATCGACAGAATGATAATTGATAAGAGCTTCTATAATTTTATCAGGCTCGGGACCGCGATCATAAATATCCCCCACGACATGTAAATGGTCAACAACCAATCTCTGAGTCGTATAGGCGAGACCTATAATGAGCTTATCAGCTTGTCCGAGGGAAATAATTTGCTGAACAATTTTTGAATAATAAGGTTCCTTAAAATTCGTGAATTCATCCGTTTTGTACAGCAGCTCCTCAATAATATAAACAAACTGACTAGGCAATGCTTTCCGTAATTTCGAACGTGTATATTTGGAAGAGGCATAAGAAATCAGCTTAATCATACGCTCAATGATTACTGTGTACCATTGGTGTAATTCTTTTTCATTGTCAAAATTATTTTTAATTAACTGAAGTTTTTCCTCAGGATAATAAACTAATGTTGCAAATTCTTTAATTTCTTTTTCAGTTAATACCTTATTATAGATGTCTTCAATTTTCTCTCTTACCTTCCCCGATCCATTTCTCAATACATGTTGAAAGGCTTGATACTCCCCATGTAAATCACTGACAAAATGCTCTGTCCCCTTAGGCAGATTAAGGATCGCTTCAAGATTAATAATTTCCGTTACCACTTTTTCTTCACTATTATATTTTTGGGCCAGTAAATCTAGATATTTTGCATTCAAACGATGTATCCCCTTTCAAAATTCGCTGCTCATTCTCCCTACAATAATTTAATACTAACATGATAAGAGAAAAATTAAATAGGAGTAATAAAAGTAATTAATAATGATGTTAATATTATTGTCTTTGTTTTCCATAGAGAGAAAGTTGTTTAAGCTTGGGGACACAAATAATCAAACTATTCCCAACCACCTCCTGCAAAATCCAACACACTAAAAATTAAGCCTGTTATATCCGCAGTCTCAAATTCAATTCGATTGTCCTCCCTAATTATGCATATTTTTTAATATACAAATAAGCAGGCCAGAAATTAAGTGGGCCTGCTTATTTGTTCTAATATTCAGAAATCAAATTCCCTATACCGTTCCGTGTAAAATTCGTGATGACTCCTCTATCTTCCAACACTCGTATGCGGATTAAGCTTCAACAGTCCTCTTCTTCGTCCATTCACCAACGAATTCAACTTCATTATAAGAAAAATAGTTTTTTAGAATCTCTTCGCGATCATCAAGGAAAAGTTGGTCTGCTACCGCTGACACGAGCTTAGGTACACCAAATCTCATACCTGAGAGTGCAGAGGCCGAAATACCGCAGCTGATTAAAGCAGAATAATTAAAAGCAAAAAGTCCATGCAGACGCTTTTTGGCCTTTTCATCTCGGCTTGTGAAAGCAAAGCCGGGGCTGAGGTAAGGGTGGGCATCGAGCATATCGTTAGCTATCTCCGTTGGTGCTTTATAACGATCGCTCCAGCGAGCAATATGGCTTTCGACAAGCTTCAACTCAGGACGCAAAGCCGGATCGGTCACAAGGCCGGTGCTGATAATCAGGAAATCAAACGTAAATGTCCCTTGCGGCGTAGTGACTACCGCACCCTCACCTTTTGCTTCCACATCGAGCCACGGCGCGCCAAAGTGCAGATTGAAACCGGGCCATGATGCTGCGCGTTCGAAGGTATCATTAGTCGGCGGCTGATTGAGTTTAAAGAAATGAGCGATAGCCGCATATTTATCAGCGTCAGATAAGCTATGGAAACGCTCGATCATGCCGGAACCCTCCATCTGGCGGATTGGGTTAATACGCGGCATCTCTTTGCGGCGGACAAATACATGTGCCTCGGCGACCCCTTCTGATAGTGCGAAATTGGCATTATCAAAGGCAGAAGCTCCGCCGCCCAAAACCGCTACCTTTTTACCTTTAAGTGCCGCAAAATTAATCACTTCAGAAGTATGGGCATAGAGATGACGAGGTAATTTTTCGGAAATCATAGGCGGCACATGCCATTCGCCGCCGCCCTGAATGCCAGTAGCAAGAATAACCTTGCGCGCCAGTAATGCACTCGAAGGCGCTCCCACTCCTTCGATATGCAATCGATGAACCCTTTCTTCCAATGGCTCAATAAGCTTTAGCTTTACCTCATTGATAACAGGAAGATTAAGAACTTTCCGATACCAGCGCAGATAATTCATCCAGTCGCCTCTTGGAATCTTCACGACCTCTTCCCAGCCTTCCGGCCCGAACTGCGTTTCCCACCATGAGCGGAAGGTTAAAGAAGGAACTCCAAGGTCGACGGAAGTCAAATATTTGGGCGTTCTTAGCGTCACCATGCGGGCATAGGTTTCCCACGGCCCTTCTAATCCTTCCTTGTTTTCGTCGATAACAAGGATATTGGATACCCGCTCACGCAAAAGACCGAAGGCTGCGCCTAAACCGCTTTGACCACCGCCAATGATGATAACGTCGTAAACATGCCCTTCAGGGTGGCGGGTCGGACGCACCCAGTCCGCTCCGCCGAATCCAAGATAAGAAAGATCGCGTTTTACTTGTTTATTTAAAGCTTCTAAGCTCATGATTTTTCATTCCTCTCAATCTATTATTTATTATCAGTTACCAGCTGAACCATTCATTAGAGTTTTAACTTCCCCGATAGACCTGATAGCCCCATGGTGAAATGAGCAGCGGCACATGATAGTGTGATGACGAATTATCAATACCGATTCGCACGGATACCTTGTCAAGAAAAGCGGGATCCGACAGCTGTATCCCCTTTTTTCTAAAATAATCCCCAATATAAAACAGCAGTTCATACTCTCCTGACTGCATGTCATGGAAATCAAGAACGGGAGAATCTAACCGTCCATCCGAATTAGTTGATGCAGTGTTTAACAAATGTCTTGTTGATCCTTCCCAACGATAGAGCTCAATGTTTACTTCTGAAGCAGGGCGGCCATGCGTTAAGTCCAATATATGTGTAGTAAGTCCTTTCATCTAATCAACATCCTTTTTATATAATTTGATCTTCTATTCTAAATCGAACAATTTGATAGATTTCTGATAAGGCCTGGTTAAACTCTTGTTCTTTTGAGTTTTTTAATCGTTCATTCATTGCTTGAAGGATTTCATCTTTGTTTTTTCCGCGAACAGCTAAAATAAAGGGAAATCCAAATCGTTGAACATACTCTTTATTCATTTCAAGCAAAAGCTCATATTCTGCTTCTGAGAGCTGATTTAATCCTGCACCCTTTTGTTCACTCACGGAAAATGAAGTCATTGGTTTTCGTGTCCCTAAATGAGGATGGGCCTGAATTAAGTTCAGCTTTTCTTCCTCACTCGCTGCTTGGACAACAGCGACCATCTTTTCATAAAGGGCTTCACGGGAAACAAAAGGACGAAACTCCCCTGCCCTTTGGATGACCCAGGGAGAGTGTTCAAATATGTCTTTTAATGTTTCTACAAACTCAGATAACGAAATTTCATTTAAAGTATTTACAGTAACCATAGATCGTAACTCCTTTATTTTTTTATGAAACATGTGCTGCGTCAGCTTCCTCATTCTTTAGGGATGCTGGAGCAGGTGCTAAAACTGTCCGGAAGTTAAAAAATAGATTCATAAAGATAGCCGTTAAGCTTCCGGTAATGACTCCATCGCTAACGATGATTTTGATTGCTGAAGGCAATTGACTAAATAACTCGGGTACGACGGTGGCTCCCAATCCCAATGAGATCGAGCAAGCTACAATAAGTGCATTATGTTGATTGCTGAAATCGACTGAACCCAGCATTTTAATTCCTGAAGACACGACCATACCAAACAATACAACTGTAGCACCGCCAAGCACGGGCGCAGGAATAATGGTAGCAAGAGCCGCAATTTTAGGAACTAAGCCAAGAAAAACGAGGATACTGCCTGCTGCAACGACAACTTTCGGTGATTTATTTTGAGATAGTTGAACCAGCCCTACATTTTGGGCAAAGGTGTTGTAGGGAAAAGCATTAAAGATGCCTCCTAAAGTAATAGCCAATCCTTCCGCTCGATATCCCCTAGTGAGATCATCTTGTGTAACAGGACGATCACAAATTTTTCCTAAGGTAAAAAACACACCGGTCGATTCAACAACAATGACTAACCCTACAATTAACATTGTCAGTATCGGACCGATCTCAAAGGATGGAACACCGAAATAGAACGGTTGCGGAATACGGAACCACGAAGCTTCTGCAACCTCATGAAAATGGACTTTCCCCATCATGGCCGCTGCTGCTGTACCCGCAATCATTCCCAATAGCACGGAAAGAGAACGGATATACCCCTTAAAGAAACGATTAATAAGGAGAATAACAGCGATGACCCCCATCGATAACATCAAATTATCTAAACTTCCGAAGTCCGGCTTCCCGGCTCCCCCTGCCATATTTCGAATTCCGGATGGTATTAACGATAGCCCAATGATTGTGACAACAGTTCCCGTGACAACAGGCGGAAAGAATTTTACGAGTTTCCCAAGATAGCGGGCAAACAAAAAAATGAAGAGTCCTGCTGCGATAATGGATCCGTAAATGGCCGGAATGCCATATTGCGATCCGATAGCGATCATTGGCGAGAGGGCAACAAACGAAGCACCTAAAACAACGGGCAGCCCAATACCAAAATATTTGTTTTTCCATGCCTGCAGTAAAGTAGCTATTCCGCAAGTTAATAAATCAATGGCAACTAAGTAAGCCAATTGCTCCGGAGTAAGGTTTAATGCCCTCCCGACAAGCAATGGAACAAGAATCGCTCCCGCATACATAGCCATAACGTGCTGAAACCCTAACGAAAATACTTTTGAATTCATCTCTACTCCCCCTTAATTTGCTGTATAAAAAAAGCCGCAGAAATAGAAGGGGTTCCCTCCTATATCTACGGCTCCTAAATGACGTATGACGAAATTTAAGCTCCTGGATAGTTAAAACAAGTTTGTGAAGAAAAGATGATAAATCAACATTTCTCCAACAATCATCATATCAATTACATACTAAGCGATTGTTCTAGATAAACGACTGTACAAGCGTGCTCACTTGCAGGATCATAATCCTTAAATATAGTGGTGACCTTCACCCCAAACTGCTTCTCCAATTTTTCTTTTAATCGACGTTTATATTCTACGGCTAAAGCCCCATCGACAGATAAGGTCAACTCAGGATACCTTTCACTTAATACTGAAATTAAAGGCGAGCGCTTCGTCTGGGCAAAAATGACAATCCGGTTATCTACGATGTCAATTTTTTGCTTACTAACTCCCGCACTATAAATCTCTTGATTAACCTCATTATATAGCTGTGACAACTGCTTTTTAAAAGAAGAATTCACACTTACTCACCTGCTGCTTCTAGTTCTTGCATTCATCATAAACAAAATTGTTATCTTTTGTCATTACACATGTAAGAAAATCTAACAAGGTATTTTGCATTTACTTCCCAGCATATTGCAGCTTCAGCCTCCCAAGGATTGACATCTTCCGGTAAGAAATCTTGGTCATGGACATGAATCAGAGCTCTATTAAAATCATGGAACTATTCAGAACGAAAATAAGGATTGATTTCTGATAGAGAAATCAACCCTTATAATCTATGATAAAACAAGGACATACTGTATGTTCTTAATTGTCTCAATTTGATTACCATGTACTTGTTCTGTGTAGTCAATCCACTTATAATTCTTTATTTTTCTTTCTAGTTTTTCGTTTATTTCATCTTCAATTTCATGCATCAATCTAACGGTTTCATCTAACGACATGTTAAAGCAACTGGCTGCCTGATCGTAGGGTAATTGCTCTTTGAGAAGGATCAAAAATTGCTCCTTCGTTTCGGATTGTTGTGCTAAACTATCTTCAATTCCTTCAATAAACTGGTACAGCTTTCTTTTATTTCTTGGAAGAGAAGCCACAATATTCCTCGCAAAAATCTCCATCATTTTCTCATTCATTTACACTCACGATGCTCCTGTCATTTCACTGCTTACCAGCTAGATTTTTTAACCCCTGGGATTTGCCCCTTATGTGCCAATTCACGAAAAGCAATACGAGACATCTTAAACTTTCTTAAATACCCTCTAGGTCTTCCGGTAACTTGGCAACGATTATGAAGCCTAGAGGGTGCTGAATCACGAGGAAGCTTACTTAATGCAGCATAATCCCCTTTTTCTTTTAATTCTCTTCTTAAATCTGCATATTGCTCCACTATTTTTTGTCTCTTGAGCTCTTTTACAACTTTAGATTTCTTCGCCACGTATGTTTGCCTCCTAAATACCTTATATAAACGAAATGATTACGATTTACAAGTTGGACTTTTTTATGTTAAAAGACTATATTGACTCTCTTCCTCGACTGCCTAGATTACAAACAAAGAGTTAACTCTAATATGAAGTGAATGAATTATTTCTTTTCTTTCATATTGTATTTTTGAAGGAATCGGTCCACTCTTCCACCTGTATCTGCAAATTTCTGCTTTCCTGTATAAAACGGGTGTGTATCAGAGCTAACCTCTACTTTAATTAATGGATACGTATTTCCGTCTTCCCAGACAATGGTTTCATTCGATTTTTTTGTAGATCCAGTTAAAAACTTATAACCGCTGTTTACGTCCATAAATACAACTTTCTCATAATGTGGGTGTAAATTTGGTTTCATACTATCACCTCATAATAAATTTTCTTTTTAATGATAATCAAAATCATTTCGTTTTGCAAATAAAAAAGCATACCTCTAAAAAGATAGCCTATGATTTTACCAAAGGAAGACCCTCCCTTTTCAAGGAAGAGCCTAAAGCTTGCGAATGAGATTATTTTTTCAATTTTGCCCAGCTGCCATCGAGTGCTTTCAACGCTTCTTCTTTGGATACTTGTCCATCCACATATTTTTGAAGAGTTGCACCAAACTCCTGTCCTGCACCATCCGGGTATTTCATAAACTGCCAAGAGAAGGTTTTCCCCTCCTTAGAATATTTAACGAGCTCTTCACCTAATGGTCCAATCCCTTTTGCTTCAATTGTTTTAAAAGCTGGAATATATTTGAACTCTTCAACAAGTGCTTTCTTTCCTTCTTCAGACGTAACCATCCAGTTCAAGAAATCTTTTGCCGCTTTTTTGTCAGCTTCCGGCGCTCCGTTGTAAACAACCCAGTTACTTGGTACATCAACCCCTAATTTATCCGCAACAGCCAGATCATCACTAAGCGGCATCGGAAGAATACCTACCTCCATGTTTGGGGTAATTTTATCAAGCATTGGCTGGATCCAGTTTCCTTGTTGAATCATCGCAGCCTCACCTGTCGCAAATAAGGTCACCTGCGTATTATAGTCTGTCGTTAATGAATTTTTATTTCCATATTTAATCGTTAAATCCAACAGTTTCAAATATTGTTCAAACTGTTCATTGCCTTCTATTTTAGCTGTACCTTCATTTAAACCTTGAATGAACTCATCTGGGTTCTCTTGTGCAGCAAATGGAATATTAAGTCCATGGTTCCCCAATACCCACCACTCACCGTAGCCTATAGAGAATGGAGTAATACCAGCAGCTTTCAGTTTTTTCGCCGCTTCTTCTAATTCAGAGAACGTTTTTGGAGGCTCCGTAATACCGGCTTTTTTAAATAGCGCTTTATTGTAAGCAAAGCCGTAGCCCTCAAGACTGACAGGCTGTCCATAAACTTTACCGTCCATTGTCGTTGCCTTTAATGAGCTTTCATACGCATCCTTGATCCATGGCTGATCCGATAAATCTTCTAATTTATCCTTCCATGTTTGCGCATCTTGATATCCTTGAATCGTAAAGATATCAGGAGCATTTCCGGAAGCAAATTGAGCTTTTAATGCTGAGGCACCATCAGCACCGCCGCCTACTGTTTGGAGATTGAATGTCACATTCGGGTGTTCTTTTGTATATTGATCTGTTAACGCTTTTAACTGATCTGCAATTTCAACTTTCCCCTGAAAGATATCCACCACTACTTGATCACCGTTACTGCCGCTGTTTTTTTCTCCAGACCCGTTATCACTTCCGCAAGCTGATGTGAAAAGAAGCGAAGCGGATAACACACCTGCCGCCAGTGGATTTCTTTTGATTTTTAATGCCATGTTTCTTTCCTCCCCATTGTATGAACTATTCATCTCTTTAACTCTCTTTGAATATCTGTATGGTATCGATACCATACAGGTGTAAAAAATAAGAATACCAACATGTTGTATTCACAGCCTTTGAGGCTCCATAGAAGCTTTAACTAACATTGCTCAATTTCTGGTCTTTATCCTCAACCATCACTTCTTTTGGCACTGCAAATAAATAAGTGATGATAAATGCAGCAACAAAAATCAGAATGGAAACCACCATATAAACAACCAGCTGGTTCCACTCATAAATGTACATTAATGGAGAAAGAACGACAGCTAAACCATATGAATTCGCTTTAATATTTAATAAGGATAAAATGGCACCTCCAACAGCGGAACACGCAATCATCACATAAAGCGGTTTCATGCTGTACCTCATTACGACACCAAATAAGGCCGGCTCACTAACACCGAGTAATTGTGTAAGAGCGGCACTCATACCTGTCACCTTTACCGTTCTTTTATTCGCTTTTATTGTAATCCCCAAACATGTACCCGCATTCGCAAACCCGTACATCGCACATAACGTAATCAATGGGTTAAAGCCCGTATTGGCAAGCAAGGTCGTTTCAATCGCAATAAATAAATGATGCATTCCTGTCATAACGGCTAACGGGTATAAAAACCCAATGAACAAACCCCCAATCCCTAAAGGCGCACTGATGAGTCCGGTAATCACTGTTACGAGTCCCGCTTCTACAAAGTGCAATAAAGGTCCAATGACAAGCAAACCAGCAACCATCATCGTTAATAAAACAAAGAAAGGAGTAAAGATCAGGTCTAATGCATTTGGCATGACAGCCCGCAGCCTTTTCTCAAGTTTCGCTCCAAGAATCCCAACTACCAGTGCGGTTAAAACTTTACCTTGATAACCGACAACCGGAATGAAATCGAACACCATGAGCGGTTTGACTCCGCTGTTGATGTCTGCTACCGCATACGCATTCGGAAGAGCAGGTGAAACAAGCATTAGCCCAAGGACAAAACCAATGATCGGCATCCCGCCAAAATTCCTGAAGGCAGACCAGCAAATTAATGCAGGTAAAAAGGCAAAAGCTGTATCCGTCAGTACAGATATAAGTGTCTTCAGATTTTCAGGAACATCATTGGGACTCATATCCATTAAGCCCAAAAATGCATCACTAAACAACACACCTTTTAGCCCTAGAAATAAACCTGTCGCTGCGATGATAGGGATAATCGGAATAAAAATATCTGCCAGCGTTCTGACAGCCCTTCTAATTCCCTTTTCTTTCGCAGCGGAGTTTGCTTCCTTCTTTGGCTGATCATTCTCCTGTTCAGGTTGATTTCCCCGCAAAGCGGCGTATACTTTATTTACCGTCCCGGTACCTAAAATAACCTGATATTGGCCAGCGTTATAAAATACGCCTTTGACTTCGTCTATCTTTTCAATGGCCTCATCATCAATTTTACTGCGGTCTTTAACGGAAAACCGTAACCTTGTTGCACAATGAACATATGATTCGATATTATCCTGGCCAATGACATTAATAATTTCTTTTCCTATACGTTCGTACTTATTTTCACTCATGATGTTTCGCTCCTCTCTTTAGGAGTATTAGTGCTTGATATGGTTTTAAAGAATATCTTTGTTCAGAAATCGCTTCTTTTTCTTCTTTGTAGTTGTTTAATAACACATCATATTTCGTATCTAATTCGACCGGTTGACTTTCAGGTGAAAAATTAAAATAACAAACCACTTCTTCTGAATTCAATTTACGCTTATACGCAATAATCGTTGAATGTTCTTCTAAAATAGGCTCAATCTCTCCATAAATTAAGCATTCACTTGCCTCACTTGTTTGCCTCACTTGAATAATTTTTTTATAAAAATTCAAGATAGAATCTGGATCCTGTTCTTGTTGTTCCGCATTAATGATTTTGTAATTCTCGTTCACCCCTAACCAAGGCTTAACTTCTGAGAATCCGCCATATTCTTGATCACTCCAATGAAAGGGTGTTCTTGAATTATCCCGGCTGCGCAAATTGATAAAGTGTAATGCTTCTTCCGCACTAAAGCCTTCGTTCATGGAACGATAGTATTGATCAATACTTGAAATATCGTCAAACTCTTCAATACTTTTCCTCTTAAAATTAGTCATTCCAATTTCTTGGCCTTGATAGATAAAAGGCGTTCCACGAAGATAAAAAAACATCGCTCCCAGCATTGTCACAGAATAGAAGTTTCGATTCTCTTCTTCTTTTATATACTTGCTTATGGATCGGTTCTGATCATGATTTTCTAAAAAGTTTGCTCCCCAGCCCACTTTTTGGATTTCCATTTGACTGGTGAAGATTAATTTTTTTAAATCTACCACATTCCAATCGACCCTCTTAAACCATTCACTGCCGGAAGCTACATCAAGGTCTGCATATCTAAAATCAAAAATCATGGAGAAGTATCCATTGTCCCCGATATAATCACCGTATTGCTCATAAGGTACACCGGGAGCTTCTCCAATGGTGACACAATCATACTTGGCAAATGTCTCATCATTTAACTCATGCAGGAATTCGGCAATGCCCGGTTGATTACGAGTCTTCTTTGTACATTTTCCAAGGCCGTCCACTCCGTCAGCCGGAATGTTATCGTAGTTTTGGTCTTTTTTAATAAACGTTATGGCATCCACTCTAAATCCGGCGATTCCCTTATCAAGCCAGTAATTGACCATTTTATATAAATCTTCCCGGACTTTTTTGTTTTCCCAATTCAGGTCTGGCTGCTTTTTGTGAAAAGAGTGGAAGTAATATTCATTTGTATTCTCCAAAGGCTCCCATACACTGCCTCCGAAAACAGAGCGCCAATTGGTAGGAGGCTGGCCATCTTTCTCAGACTTCAAAACATAATAATCCCTATATGGGCTGATCTCAGGATTATTTAATAGATCCTGGAACCAAGGATGTTCATCGGATGTGTGATTGATGACAAGATCAAGAACCATTTTAATGCCTTTTTCTTTTGCCTTTTCAATTAGCTCATCCAAATCTTTCATCTCTCCGAACTCCGGGTTTAACTGATAATAATCTGAGATATCATACCCGTTATCAGCCATTGGCGATTGATAGATCGGACAAATCCACACCATCGTAATCCCTAGAGACTGCAAGTAATCCAGCTTTTGGGTAATCCCTTTTATATCGCCTATTCCATCATTATTCGAATCATAAAAACTTTTAGGATAAATTTGATAAATAACTTCTCTTTGCCACCACTTTTTCTCCATGTTGTCCCCTCCAACTATGTATACATTTAAACTACCTTGCTAGATCATTACGTCTGCTACTTACAAGTGGTATCGGTTTCATAGGTGAGCAAAAAATAATCATTCCATTTCCAAAAGTAAAATAACTATTTATTCACCTATTTATATGTAACAGATGCGTAAAGCACTTAAAAACTATATGGTATCGGTTCCATAAAGAAGTAAAAAAATATAAGTTTAATAATCTATTAGAAATGGAACCGGTTCCTGTTTTTTATTATACTTTTGGCTTTTCTATTCTGTCAACGCTTACTTATCAAATTCTCACATTATAAATAACTCATTTACCATTTATATACATTACACTTAATAACGCCACACATCTTCATCCAATCCAAAGGCATCACAATCGTTAGCTCGGGCAACTTGAATCTGCTCTCAAGGGTTCACCTATGCGGATGGCGCCAACCCCGCAAGGGGGGTGTCAGCCGCTTAGGTCTAGAAAATTTGGCATGGCCGTTCTTTGGTCATGCCAAATTTTCTAAATCGATCTATATATTATGTTGATTGCCGGACGATCAATTCGATCGGCAGCTCGTAACTTTTTATCTCCATTTCAGGGTTATCCAGCATTTCAATAATCACTTCTACAGATTTTTCCCCCATCTGATCGACAGGCTGGCGAATGGTCGTTAGTTTAGGATCTAATATTTCGGCAATTGGCTGATCATCAAACCCAATGATTGCAAGGTCATCAGGAATGGTTAACCCCCGCTCTTTTGCTCCAATCATAATTCCGCCCGCAACTTCATCGCTGCCAGTAAAAATAGCGGTTGGACGATCATCCATCTCTAGAATTTGCTTGATAACCTGTTTGCCATCTTCAATCGTATGCTGATCTATAAAAATCCATTTCGGATTGATTTTAATTCCCGCTTCATGTAATGCTTTTTGAAAGCCTTGATTACGATCCTTACCTTTCCCTTGCTCATCAAACAATCCGCCTGTGCAGTAAGCAATTTTTAGATGGCCCCTTTCAATCAAATGCTTAGCCCCCAAGTATGCCCCTTTCGTTTGATCTAAACGAATCATTGGAACAACTGCTTGATTGACATAATCATTGCATAACAAAATAGAACCGTATTCTCTATATGATTCTATCACGTCCCAATCATTTTCAATTGAAGTCATAATCACTCCATCTACTTGCTTTGTTTTTAATAAATTTAAAAATGCCAATTCTTTCGCTTTATCTTCATTGCTTTGGCAAATCAATACTTGGTATCCCTTTTTATAGGCAGCCTGTTCAATGGCATTCACTAAAGACGAAAAGAATGGATTGACAATTCTAGGCACAATAACACCTAGTATTGTAGTTAAGTTACCTCTTAGCCTTCTTGCAGAAGGATTTGGCGTATAGTTAAGTTCTTTCATTGCTTTCATTACGAGCTCTTTCTTCTCTTTTGAAACATATGAATGGTTATTTATCACACGCGAAACGGTTGTTTTTGACAACCCTGATAATTTGGCTACATCTGATATTGTAGGCATTTGTTCATCACTCCACCGTCAACTGAAATCGATTCCACATCTATTTTACTGTAGAAAAGAGGCTAATTGCAACGACTGAATAACAGACAGCTTACGTGAAACAAACGTATATAGACACGCTCACACCTTACTTATTATTAAATGCAATAAAATAATGAATGTAACATCAATTAAGTCCCAAGGTTAAACTTATTCCTTGGGACTTTCTCTTATGTTTCATTTAATAACTCGACACATCTTGCTTTCATCGAAGGATACGACAATCGGTCATCCGGATAACCTGAATTGTCCCTCAACTTTTCTAAATCGATCTATATAGTTATTTGCTTACCTTTCCAGCTGGCAGTTTTTTATATCCGTACAACCAATCGATCATCTCGAATTCTTTTGCCTCTGTTTGCTCTAGAAGAGTATCACGCAGCAAAATAGAGACTGGATCTTCCGCATGGATAATTTCTCCCCATGTACGGGCACTTTTTTGTACTTTGGCGGTGCGCGGAATGCGCTCTTCTTGGTAAGCCAGGAATGCTTGTTCAAAATTTTCACCATGAATTTTTAGCATATCAGCTAAGTAAGAAGCATCCTCTAATGCCTGACAACCGCCTTGCGCCAAGTATTGAAGCATTGGATGGGCAGCGTCTCCAAGAAGTGTGAAGTTGCCTTTTGTCCAGTTATCGATTGGTAATCTGTCATACATTGGCCAACGAATTTGGCGTTGAATGAAGGATAGAGCATTCTCAACAAGCGGGTGACACCCTTCAAACACTTGATCCATTTCTTCCGGTGTTCCCCAGTCATTTGAATCAGGCTTGTAATTTTGACTTTTGAACACCACTACTTGGTTATACAATTCGCCTTTACGAACGGGGTATTGTACCACATGAAGATTAGGGCCGATCCACATAATCACGTCATCCATAGCTGCATCAGAGCTGATTTCTTCAATTGGCACCGTTCCGCGATAGGCTACATAATGAGAACAGATAGCTTCGTCATCGGCAAAATACTTGCGAGTTTTGGACCAAAGGCCGTCTGCGCCAATTACGGCTTTTCCTGTAAATTGTTCGCCTCTTTGATTGGTTACCGTTACACCTGATGCATCTTCCTCAACCGTGTCAATGATTTGATCATTGACAAGACTAATGAGTGGATTTTTCTCAGCTGCTTCTACTAGCACGCGATGCAAATCTGAACGGTGCAACACAATATAAGGGAAACCATATTTTGCCTTAAATTCATTCCCTAAATCTAATACAGCTAATTCCTTTGCCGTATAAACATCTTTTAAAACAAGTCTTTTTGGGAACACGGCAACTTTGGCGATTTCATCAGCTACGCCGAATCGATCTAGAACCGCCATCGCATTTGGCCCCATTTGAATACCTGCTCCGATTTCACCGAATTGAGGGGCTTGTTCTAAAATTTTTGTTTTATGGCCCGCTTCAGCGGATGCAAGAGCTGCTGCTACTCCTCCGATTCCTCCACCAATGACAAGCACTTCTTTTTCTTGATTAACCATTATGTCGTCCCCCTTATCAAATAATACTTATACCTCTTGCTCGAATATACTCATACTAGTACAGGTTTAAATTCTTCTTTTGTTTCCTGATAGCCATTGTTAGTTTCATATGGCTGCTCTTTCTCAAGGTCGAATTTTTCCATAATCGGTAAGTCATTTACCGAGAAGAAGAACGTATCTTCTAACGCTATGTGCTCATGTACTGCCCAATTTGGAATAATAAAGTAATCACCTTTTGACCAGTCAAAACGAACACCGTTAATAATGCTGTACCCTGAACCTTTAAATACTTGATAAATTGTCGAATGTGTATGACGATGAGCTTTTGAATGGAACCCTTTCGGCAGCTTCTGAATCCATGCTCCGATATTCGGGTTCGCTGTTTGTCCATTTGATGGATTAATAAATTCGACTGCATAACCATCGTATGGGTCTGGTTCAAAGCGAGATAATCCCTCAATGGCCTTTAATGTTTGATTCCATTTGTAAGCGCCAAGCGGTGCCACCTTAGGATGACGGTCAGAAATCGGACGAACCATACCGCCTTCATAGCGTTGTGCAGAATAGTTATCTGGTACTCTCGGTTGTTCGATTCTTTCAGGATATGGCTCGAAGAACGTACCACCCATCATATAAATGGTCGGGATATCAAGAACGTCCATCCAAATCATCGGCTCAGTCCCTTCATGTCCGTGACCATGCCAGAGGTTTTTTGGAGTAATAACAAAATCCCCTTCTTCCATGAAAATGCGTTCACCCTCCACAATGGAGTAAGCGCCTTCACCATGTGTAATAAAACGAAGTGCATTTTGTGTATGACGATGAGATGGTGCTGTTTCCCCCGGTTGAAGCAGCTGCACTGCTGCGTAAAGCGTTTGCGAAGTAGAAGCCCATCCCCATGGTTGACGATAGTCTAAACCAGGGTTTTGAAGATAAATGGCTCTTCGTTCACCACCACGCTCAGGAGTAAAAATTTGCGCCGCCTCTCCTAATTTTTTCTCGAGTAAATCCCACTTCCAAAGGTATGCCTGTGCATGCGGCTCAGGCTGATGATGCATCAATTCTGGAATTGCCTCCCAAAGCGGCCCGAGATTGTATTGCCGAATATCTCTTGTAAAGTCCTGGACTATTTTACTTTTAAAAAAATCCATTTTTTCAGCCATTCTCCATTCCTCCTGTTCGATTACTTATTGACCTTCGATAGGTTGCGCTCGATTTGTCCTAAATGCTTACTCGTATGTTCAACAAGTAAATGATCCACGATAAAGGAGATGGGCTTTGTACCGAAACGAGGATTGCGGCTCGGTGCCTCCATCGCTAAATTTTCTTTATTTAATTTATTAAGCGTTTGTTCTACCTGTGGTTTTAGCGCTTTCAATTCGTTTAAAACATCGGATAAAGAAGTGCTGTCAACCTTACTTTTATTCACAGCAGCTAAACGGCCTTCATGCTGCAAGCCGCGTCCCCACTCTTTACCCGGAGTCTCTAGAAGCTGTTCAATTTCATCAAGCCAATAAGGAACCGCTTCTACAAGATGACAAAGAATTTGCATAACAGACCATTCTTCTTCCGCAGGGTTCCAACGAAGTACATCGTCGGAAAGCCCTTCTGCTTTTTGAATCACTTGATCAAGCGACTGTTGAACGGATTTAACGGAATCTTTAACGTTTAAGGCATTCATCATTATTTCACCTCTACTACTTCTTTGACACTCGTTACGCGGTTTTCAAGAGTGCCAATTTTATCGATTTCAATTTTGACCACGTCCCCGTCTTTTAAGAAGACTTGCGGATCGCGTGCTACTCCGACTCCTCCTGGTGTTCCAGTTAAAATGACATCTCCTGGCTCCAGCGTCATTAAGCTGGATAAGAATTCAACTAAGTACTGAACAGAGAATACTAGATTGGCCGTATTAGAACGTTGGCGCTCTTCACCATTTACAGTCAGAACGACTTCTAGTCCAGCAGGGTCTTGAAGTTCATCGGACGTTACTAACCACGGACCCATCGGTGCACTTCCATCAACTGTTTTTCCTTGGAGCCACTCAATGGTGCGGCGTTGAAGATCACGATACGTCACATCATTCACAATGGTATATCCAGCTACATAATCAAGAGCGTCTTCTTGGGATACATTTCTTGCACGTTTACCAATAACAAATGTAAACTCCGCTTCATAATCAAGCTGTTCTGAAATTGGATAAAATGGAATATCATCTTGCGGCCCTATGACCGTATTGGCAAATTTGGCGAATACAACCGGATATGGCGGAAGCTCTCGTTTCATTTCCAAAATATGTTCACGATAATTGTGACCAACACAGATGATCTTTCCAGGTGATGGAACAGCTGCTTCCACTTTTACTTCATTAAGGTCATATACAAGTCTAAAGCCATTATCTGTTTTATTTTCTAAGGCATATTCAATGGCTTTTTTAGCAAGCTCCAAACTTTCTTTTCCACCTTGTAAAAATCCAGTCATATCTGCAGGAACAAATGCATCCGCAATTTGTTGAGCGCGAATTTTTCCTTCTGATGTAAGCAAAGACTTATAGGCAACATGTAAATCGATAACCTCTTCATTGATGATAGCTCCAATACGTTGTGTAATACCTTCACGGCTAAATGTAATTAATTTCATGAGTAAACTCCCCTTCTTTTAAAAAAATTTATAGTTAGTTTGCATTCCATTCTTTAATGGTGTAAACGGCTTCATTTTCCTGGTTCATTGGATCTTTCTCTACAATATTTCTTGCCCCTTCCAAAGAAGCCGCTTGAAGAACATAGGCTCCCCCAGTTTGATCTCCAAACCCTCCCGCTGTCATTAACGTTTGAGTTTCTCTTAAATTTTGCAGAAATTCACGATGACCTTGGATTAGATCACCTGTAAAAGAAGGCTTTCTTTCAATCAGCACTAAAAACTTTTTCATTCCATCACCTCATAATTTAAAAAGAAATCAAAATTATCTTTTTAGATAACTTTGTTCTCTATTTATATAATAAACTTAATTTATTTATTTTAAATTGTCAATATTTTAGTGAGAAAAATTTCAGAAAATTAAAATCGCCCTTTTTCTTTCTGAGGTTCATTCCTTCTAATGTTATAATTTAGTTATTGTCATTTTTTTTGTCTCATTTTAGCTGTTCATATAGAATTTTGTACGCTGTCATCTATCAAGGGGGCTCAAGAAAACATTTAATCAAATCGCTGTATTTCAACATTACACTCTTTACAACAAGATCATGAGGCACTGCCCCGCTAATATTGTTGTGAGATGTTAAGAGAGAATTTTAACGTTTTAATATAGGAGGATTTTATGGAAGTCGTAAAAAAAGGAACAACCATTCAATCATTACAAATCGGCATGGGGATCGTGGATTTAATTGCCAAACAAGGGAGGCCGCTGAAATTTTCCGATATTCATGACTTAACCCAAATTACAAAAAGTAATCTGTATAAATACCTTAATACATTCACTCAATTAGGAATTCTTTATCGTGATAAGGAATCCGGATCTTATGTATTAGGGAGTAAACTAATTGAATATGGAATGGCTGCTGCAGATCAGGAAAATGTCGTTGAACGGATCATTCCTTATCTCCAAGAAATCAATGAAAGAAGTTTGAGTACCGTTTTATATTCCAGCTGGACTCCTGCTGGACCAATGATAGTCAAAGAGTTTAACGCAAACCGTGGATATAATATAGGGGCTCAAATGGGAACTTTTCTTCCTCTTCTTTCCGCAACAGGAAAAGTTTTTATGGCTTTCATGGATGAGAAAATGATTCATGAATGGCGAGAGAAAGAATTAAAGCAGATTCCTCCAGAAAAAATGAACGACCTTGAAGAAGAATGTAAAGCGATTCGTCAGAAAGAAATTTCCTTTGCCAGGGAACCTCTCGTTTCATCCGTATCTTCAGTTTCTTTCCCTGTATTTAATTACAAAAAGAAGCTCCTCGGTGCCGTTACCATCGTGGGCTTTTCCGAGTTAATACCTCACGATGAACATGAGGACCTCAGCAAATATCTACTAAACATAAGCAAAGAGATATCTGGAAGTTTTGGGTATAGACCCGACGTGAATGAAAAATAATATATTAGAGGGAAATAAACAAAGCGGGGGAAGCCCCGCTTTTTATGTTGTCTTTCCCTTTTTGTTAAACCAGAACATGAAAGCCTTCATTAAGGAATCCTCGCTTTTCTCCCTTCTGATTAGTCAGAAAAATTACAACACTTAAATTTTTTTGTTGAATATTTAAAAACACCCCTTTATAATCACTAATAGAGAACAAAATTAACTATTTATATAAACGAAGGGGTGATGTTCAGTAGAAAGCTCTTTTTTTCTTGATATTTAAGTAAGCGTTATCATTTTTCCGTATTGAATTTAAATTAAGGGGGAGACAATTTGGCTTACATTAATACGACAGAGGTTATTGCTGACAGTAAATTTAACCGCTTTCATTTAAGGCTGCTCATATGGAGTTTTCTGATTATTGCTTTTGATGGATATGATCTGGTTGTCTACGGAACTGCTGTGCCGGTCTTGATCGATAAATGGAACCTTACCGCGGTTGAAGCGGGAGCAATGGGAAGCTATGGACTATTTGGCATGATGTTCGGTGCCATCTTTTTCGGGACACTGGCTGACCGTATTGGAAGGAAAAACGTCATTGCGATTACATTAATATTTTTTAGCTTATTTACATTTCTATGCGGCTTTGCCGAAACTCCAACGCTTTTCTCTACATTTCGCTTTTTAGCAGGTTTAGGGCTTGGAGGTATTATGCCAAACGTCATCGCCCTGTTGACGGATTATTCACCTAAATCCATGAGAAGTATGATCGTATCCATTGTGTTATGCGGTTATTCAGTCGGGGGAATTCTTGCCCCTTCATTAGGAATCTTTTTGATGCCGGCATTCGGCTGGGAGTCCATTTTTTGGTTTGCAGGGCTGCCCTTACTATTTCTGCCTTTAATGTATAAGCAATTACCAGAAACAGCGAGTCACCTTATCAGAACAGGAAAAAAAGAAGAATTAATCGCTACTCTTTCCAAAGTGAATCCTGAAGTGGCTTTTAACAAAAATGATGAGATTGTGGAACTAAAAGCACCGGAAACAAAGGTGCCTATTGTTGGCTTATTTAACGATAACCGCGCCGTAAGCACTGTCATGTTTTGGATTGCCTTTTTCAGCTGCTTATTGATGGTATATGGTTTGAATACTTGGCTTCCTAAATTGATGATCGAAGCAGGATATGGACTGAATTCAAGCTTAGCTTTCCTCATTGTCCTTCAAAGCGGTGCCATTATAGGTACCCTTATAATCGGGCGGCTTTGTGACAAATACGGTTCTAAAAAAATGCTTGTTCCGATGTATGCTTCTGGTGCAATTGCCCTGACCCTGCTTGGTTTTGGCGGGAATACGTTTGTGATTTATCTATTAGTAGCCATTGCAGGTGCTGCTACAATCGGGGCGCAAAATATTGTACAAGCCTATGTATCCCAGTATTATCCTCCATATATCAGATCGACAGCTTTAGGTATGGCATCTGGCATCGGCAGGATTGGCGGTATGCTTGGACCGCTTTTGGGAGGATTCCTTTTATCCGTTACTTTACCGATTCACTTAAATTTCATCGCATTTGCCATTCCTGGTTTAATCGCGGCTGTCGCCCTCGCATTAGTCCCTGGCAAACATGCTTACTCTAATGAAAGAGATACGGCTTTGAAGTCAAATGCAACGAATGTGAGTTAATCAAAAGCAAAGAGGGTGACTCCCCCTGGCTAATTAGCCAGGGGGGAGTCACCCTCTTTTCCATGAAAGTCATTAAATGTTAAGCAAGCCTTTTAATTTCATGGCGTTTTTCGATACGATTTTCAATTTTTTCCATCTCTTGTTTATCATTAATTAACTCTTGCTTGTTTTCTTGTACTAGCTCTTCAAAAGACTTTCTATATTTGCTCAGTTTTCGTGACATATTAATCCTCCTTTTCATGGAATTTGGGGTAGGGAAAATGATAAAAGGTTCGTTCGTCTAAATAATAAAATAATTCAGTTAACTTATAAAGATGATTTTCAAGAATGATTTGACAAATTTGTGAATTATCTGATAATTTTCAAAACTTGTTATCTTTATACCCTAACGAGGACTCTCTTATTCAACATACTTTACATTTGAAACTTTCTTCTTAAGGAGTCTTGCTGCAGATAATATTGAAGAGTAAGAAGCAATGTCATCTAAGGGGTTTAAGGAGTATATATTAAGACGTATTCACGTACCTTTTACATTCTTCTCTAAATGAACATTGATTGTTTTATAAAAAAGGATGGGTCAAAAGGGTTTCTTTTTCCCCTTTTGACCCATCCTCTTCTTACGATTAGTCAAGGGATTTTAAAAAATTAAAGTACTGTTAGTAAGTTCTATGATTTCTTTTTAAAAGGGGATTTTTAGGCACAGCTAATAAGCCCAGCTATTTCTTTTTTTTTTAGCCAGGGATGTATGTGATATAATCGTTTCAACATTACTTACCAGCGGCCAACTGGTAATCGTAATGCAGATCGTGTGTAATAAGGTGGAAGAGGGACTTCAACAACTTATTCACACAGGCGATGGACGCAACTTTATGACGTTTGTTATAAGGTTGCGTTTTTAATTTGTCATAATAATCCACAATATGATTGCCTCCAAAGCGTCGCTGACGGATCATGTTTTGAATGGTGAAATAGAGTATTTTGCGTAAATAACTGTTGCCGCGCTTGTTGATTTTATCTTTATAAAACAAGGTTCCCGACTGGAAGCGCCTGATGTCAATTCCAGCATAGGCATTCAGCTGTTTATGGTTGTCAAAACGCGTCAGATCTCCTATCTCTCCAATTAACCTCACAGCCGTATTCGGGCCAATCCCGGGAAAACTGATGAGCACCTGATAGTCTTTCCGTTCTTTTGAAAGCTCGGCCATCTGCTTAATCAACGCTTCACGCTGTCTTAAAATCGCTAAATGACGCTTGGCATAGACTCTTAATTGATCACAGCGAACATCCTCAGCGTCTACGGCCGGATAAGAGTCTTGTGCAGCTTCCAACAGTTGCAGGGCTTTTTTCTCTGCCGTTTTAGGAGCTAGTTTTTTCTCTGTATTCGTGAGTAGTCGATTACGGACCACCGTTTTAGACAAGTGTCTCACACAATCAGGATGTGGGAACAACTGTAGAATATTCAAAAACAACTCTGATTTTTGGGTAAACAAGGACTCCATTTCCGGAAAAGTAAGTTGCAGAAGCGTGTGTATGCGGCTGCGAATCAGGCTCAGTTCTTCATCCAGTTCTTTATAGTAGCGAGAAAGAGCACGCATTTGGTCATAATAAGCTTCCTGCGGCTTTTTGATGCGCCGTGTAGCCGTAAAGTGCGTCTGGGCTAGACGATGAGCGTCGCTTTTGTCTGTTTTGTGCATGCGCATGGAAGCTGTTTGAAGCTTAGATTCCAAAGGATTAAGTAAACAATACGGAAAGCCGTACTCCGTGAAAAATCGTTCTAGTTGGCGAGAATACACACCTGTGGCCTCAAATACGATATCAGGGGCCTGTGCGTCTTTTTGGATTAGGGCCTTGATTTGATTATATAGTCTTTCAAAAAAGGAGCGTTTATGAAGCATTTCTCCTTCAAAGATGCAAACTCGGTCAGCGTTATAGATGACCATATAACTTTTCCCCATACTAACATCAAAAGCTATTACACTTGGCATATCCATTCCTCCTAACTTTACGGTAGAAGCGTTCACATCACCTTATCGATTCCCTTTTCTTATACACGATCTCCAGGATCCAACATACTGAAACTGATTCTTATAAGGGAAGTGAAGTAGGCCAGTTTAAAATACGAACTCAAGGTCCTGAGGATGGGTCGACCTATTCTTCACTTCTACTATAAAAAAATAGTAGCACAGACCATGGCCGTGGTCTGTGCTACTAATCTTAGTATGTTTACCTTATTTCATTTTCCGAGAAGTTAGTTTTGCCTGCGTGAACAATAATAAATAATCATAACCGCCGGCTTTCGAGTCCGTGCCAGACATGTTGAATCCGCCAAATGGATGAACGCCCACTAATGCACCTGTACATTTTTTATTGATATAGAGGTTTCCGCAATGCATGGTCTCCAGCGCATAAGCGATTCGCTCTTCGTCTTGAGAGAAATAGGCACCTGTTAAGCCGTATTCTGTATCATTATAAATCTCAATAGCCTCTTTCCAATCCGCTGCTTTTGCTAAAGCGAGGACAGGGCCAAAAATTTCTTCTTGCATAATGCGGGCTTTCGGATCAACATCTGCAAAAACAGTAGGTTCAATATAAAATCCGTTTCCGTCGGCTCTTGACCCGCCTGTCAGCAGTGTCCCTTCTTCTTTGCCGATTTCAATGTATGATAAAATCTTCTCCATCGCTCTTTGATCAATGACCGGGCCGACTGGAGCATTTTCTTCCGGCAGTCCTACTCGTAAGTCTTTCGTTAATTCCGTTACTTTTGCCACCACTTCGTCATAAACAGATTCCACGATAACAGCTCTTGAACCAGCTGAACATTTTTGACCCTGGAAACCGAAAGCAGAAGCAACAATAGCCGCAGCAGCTGCATCTAAGTCGGCTGTTTCATCGACTACGACGCCGTCTTTCCCGCCCATTTCAGCAATGACACGCTTCAACCAAATTTGTCCAGGATGCACTTTTGATGCACGGTCATAAATACGGCATCCTACTTCACGGGAACCTGTAAACGATATAAAGCGAGTTTTCGGATGTTCAACAAGGTATTCACCAACCTCAATTCCATCCCCTGGAATGAAATTGAGTACACCAGATGGCAGCCCCACTTCTTCCATTAATTCAACAAATTTAGCTGCAATCACCGGTGTGGAGTCTGCCGGCTTAAGGATGACTGTATTTCCTGACACAATCGCTGCTACAGTTGTTCCAGCCATAATGGCTAATGGGAAGTTAAAAGGAGAAATGACAATCCCTACTCCAAGCGGAATATACGTAATTTGATTGTCTTCGCCTTCCATTTTCGTAAGCGGCTGATGAATAGACGTCTCACTCAGACGAATCATTTCTCGTGCGTAGAATTCCATAAAATCAATGGCTTCTGCTGTATCGGCATCAGCCTCAGCCCAGTTCTTTCCTGATTCATAAACAAGCCAAGCAGAAAACTCGTGTTTTCGTTGACGCATTAAATCCGCTGCTTTGAACAAATACTCCGCGCGTTCAACAGGAGAAACTTTCTTCCAAGACTCAAATGCTTGTAAAGCTTGTTGCATTGCTTGTTCTGCCAAAACTTGCGTTCCTTTGCTCACACGGCCGACGACTTCGTCTTTATTTCCTGGATTAATAGAGACCGTTCGATCTTCCGTAACGATCTTTTCAGCACCAATGTACAAAGGATACTCCCTGCCTAACTCTTTTTTTACCTTTGCAAGCGCAGCTTGCATGTCCGTTTTATTTTCTTCACGGGTAAAGTCTGTAAATGGCTCATTTTTAAATGGAGAAATTTTCGTTACTGTTGTCATATTAATCAAACTCCTTTTTATAAGTTTTTTATTTTAATAGATTTTTTAATACAACCAAACATTTGCCGGGCGCTCTGCCAGACGTCTCATAAAACAATAAACCTTCTTTTCTACGACTCTCGATTTTTTCTGAATATTTAAATATGTAGCAAGTATATTATAAACATATTTGAACAGTTTTGTATATATATTTTTAAACAAAAATGTTTATTATATAAAATTTTGTTCATAAAACAATCAAATAAACACTTTTGTTTAAAACATAAAATGATTATATGCTGTATCCTAATATTTTCAAACAATAATATCTGACATAAAAATCATTCTTGGTCGTTCTGGCGTAAAAATACTTGGATAAGAGAAGTGGAAAACTTAATCTAATCAATAGCTGTTTAACGAAAAAAGTGAAGTAGCTATATGTTAAATTTTCAACATATAGCCACTTCACTTTTTCACTGATAAAATCCGTATTATTAATTATTTTAGTTTCATTGTCATCTGATATGAAATCGAGTGGTGTGATGAGGATGGATACAGCAATAAGAGCGAAATAGACACCATTCCTCGTCTATCTATCATTATGAAACGGCCGATTTCTCCTGCTTCTTTTCAACAGCCGTTAATTCAGGTTTTTTCGCTTCCTCTTTCTCTTCATCCGACACTAACCCTTTGGCCGCACTCTTGAATTCAGTTAATGTGCGTCCAAAAGCCCGTCCGACTTCCGGCAGCTTGGAAGGTCCAAAGATAATCAAAGCAATGACCAGTATTAAAATCAAACCAGGAATTCCTATATTTTGTAACATTCTACTTGACCTCCTATTATATAACCTTTTTCAAACCCAGCTTTTTTTGAGGAAGATAATTGAACAATTTATAATGAGCTTTATGACCGCAAATATGGCATCTGACACTTTCACTTACTGGATCTTGGTTCGAGATAACGTGAACGTGTGGAAGATACATCGTCTGTAAAGCTTCCTTAACGTGTTTTGTACAAGCAAACATCATCTGTGATGCTCCTCCCATACGAAATATGGAAAAGTGCAAACGAGATTCCCCGTTTACACCTTTCTTTTATAAAGAGGATTGATAGAATTTTAGTTTTTAACTTCACGATTTACAATTCCTATTTTGCTGCATGACCTAAGTCTAATACGTCTTCCCTCTGCTTAACGGTTATTATTTCCCGAAGCTTCCACCTTGTACAGCTACTAAACAAGAACGTCCGAAACTTTGTCCAGGATATGGATTCCACGTATCCGGATGCTGCACATCCAAGAATAGCGTACGCTCATCAGGCGTTAGCCATGGACCGGTGACTTCACAGCCCTTTGGACCTGATGCAAATTGGTGTGGGACACCATAGCTTTTGCCATCCGTCGGAATCATGAATACACCACAGTTTTTATAAGCTGCATACTGATTCGTTTCCGTTGCACCGAAGTCTTCTACAACCCAAAGGTTTCCTTTGCTGTCAAAGTGAAGGTTATCAGGGCAAGTAATGCCGCTTTGCTGTCCCCCGGCAATGAATACTTCAAACGTAAATGCTTCACTGGCATGGTCACCATTCGCAGGGGCAAACCGTATAATTTGACCATGGAAGTTTCCGTGACCTGTGTTATTTGTTAACGCTAAAAAGACAGTTCCGTCATGCGGATGGATTTCCACATCTTCTGGACGGTCTAATTTAGTTCCTCCTACAGCTAGGGCTGCTGCACGTGCATTCGTTAAGACATCAGCTTGGTCAGCGAATTGGGCTTGTAGAGTGGAATTAGTGTTACGATCGAGTGCAACCCATTTTTGTTTTCCAAGATTCGCCGCATATAATGTTCCGCTTTCTAAAATATCGAAGTTTGCTTCGCGGTTGGTTGGATTGAATTTCTTCTCACTGATGAATTTGTAGAAACATGCATCACCTTTATCGTCACCCATGTAAACGACCACTCTGCCGTCTTTTGTTAAGCCCATTGCTGCATTTTCATGTGCAAAGCGTCCAAGTGCCGTATGTTTACGAACAGGTCTGTTCGGATTAAAAGGATCGACTTCAACCACCCAGCCGTAATGATGATCATTGAAGTCAGGCCAGCCATAATCGTCTCCATATTCCGTGTTTTCCTCACAGGATAAAGCAGTATTCCATAGAGTACGCCCGCCGCTGCAGTTTCCAAGCGAGCCATAAACTGTTGTAGCTCCATTGACATATTTACTTCCTTTTGCAGGACCTGTTAATTCAATAGGGGTTGTCCCATCGACACGGCGGTTATATGTATCGTCTTTCACCAATTTCCATTCGCCTTTTTCTTTTTTGACACGAATTACGGAGCCGCCAACTGCTTCTTTTTCCATTTTCAGCAGCTCGGGATAGTTAGAAAGATCTTCTTTTTTAAAAGTAGCTTCGTTAATCCCTAACATCTTCATATAGTTACCTGGTTCCGGGAATTCATGGTTAACCCAGATTAATCCTTCCTCTGAGTTGTTTCCGCCTTTTAAACTATCAATAGGGAAGTAAACAGTGAGGTCCGCTGCATCCCCGAATTTTTCACCTTTTGAGTTAATGACATCTCCATAAGAAGCAATGATGTTATATTTATATCCTTTAGGTAACACTAACTCATTCTCCCATGTGCGATCAACCGGCTTGAACGGTGCTGTAAGCCGCTTTCCCTGGCCTTTCGGCTGACCATTCATTAAATGGTTGGCTGTCATAGCATTCCCTGTTAACGCGCCGAGCCCGGATGATGCTGCAACTAATGCCGCAGTACCGCTTCCTACATAAGTTAAAAACAAACGACGATCCATCGATTATTAGCCCCCTAAAATGGTTTTAATGAACTCACAACTAGGATTATATGTAATTAATAAAAGAAAGTTAATAAAGGCAGTGTAAAGAATTGTTAAATAAATATAAACTTTTTAATTATTTGTAAACTTTCGATAGCCAATACGATAGGGCGGTGTTTTGTTATTTTTCAATTAACGATTAATATAGTGAAAATAAAGTAGAGATTATTATCCTTTAAATCAAACGAAAAGACCTGCATTCCAAGTAAAATGCAGGTCTTTTTAGAGTTTAGACGGATTGGTTAACTTTTAACAGATTATTTATTACATTCAACAACTATTTTTTATTAACAATCCTGTTATATATCACTGATGTCAAAATTATTTACAGTTACTGCTGCGATTGTTGTAACTTTGCTACCTCTTCTTGAATTAAGCGCAACCTCTTCTGCTTCTCAATTGGATTCATGGAATAGCCTTGAACTATTTTATAGGCTTTTTGCTTTGATTTAATCATCAGAGGGGTGTTAAGATATTCCTTTGCAAAATTATAAGCTTGTGCTACTTGGTTTCGAGACAAATAAGCATCCACTACAATCGTTTGTCTGCGTTCATCCATGGTTGCTTTGGATCTTAAACCAATCACCTGATCCCAATCTTTCCGAAAGTAAGCTTGCTCAAATCTCACGTTCGGTGAATCGGCCTTTAACGTTTCAATTCCAGCCGGATCATTTTTTATAAGATAGTTGAGTATCCTTTCTTCTGATGAAACGCTAATTGCCTTAGAATAACGCTTTGTGGCAATATACGCCTCTTTCAATAGCTGCTTTTCTTCTTCAGAAAGGTTTTTTTCATTTTCTAAGTTTTCAATGATTTCCTCGTGGGATTTTTTATAATAAAGCCTATAAAGATTCAATAATTGTTCGTTTTCTCTTAAAGCTTTTCTAACCAGCTTTAAATCTTGTTCTTCCGCCTTAACCTCCTCTTCATTCGGTGAATGGTTAATGGCAAAAGGGCCCACAGATACTAAAATAATAAAGGCTAAAAGTGCAATCCCCCCTAAAACTACGAATTTTTTTCGGAGTCCATAGGCTTTCGTTTTATGATCAGTTTCCCGTATATACTGCTCTTTTACTCGTTCACGCTCATGAACAATAGCAGTATGTAGATCTTCAAATGTTTTAGCATCAATGATATGTCTTAAAAATTCACTCGTATTCTTATAAATACTATATAAACCTTTTTGTTTTACACTATGGAACGAATGTTTAGTAAATATATAAACAATCAGACATTGGATATGATAAAGATAATTCCCATCTGATGGATTGGTTAGTCCCCTAAGACCTCGATATATCAGCTTTACCTCTTGCAATGACCTGAAATAGATATTCTCCGGATACATAAATGTTACGTATCTACTGTCCATCAATTCTTTAAAATTCAATAGGTTTTCAGCAATAGCCAATTTCGATAATATAGATTGTTCCCTCGCCTTTGATAGAGGCATAAACCCTTCTTCAATCTGGTAATAAAGGGTTAAATATTGCTCATCAAAATCAATCTCCCTACAATCGAAAAAAAGAGGATCAGGCTGTTTTAATTGTCGTAACTGTAAATCACTTAGCTCTCCAACTTTTGTCAGACTAGAAGGAATCCGATAAGTCATATGCCTTTTACCATATTCAGCTGTTCCTTCTAAAAAAGCAGTCGTTTTTTCCATAAGATGACCAATCACCTTTCATCAATAAAGTACTTTACTACTATTCGTAATGCCTCCCTTTTTTAAGGGGGTAGAAAGACATAGTTTCACAAAAAAAATTATTAAGGTTTAACTCCACTAAAAATCAATTTACTCTACACTGATGAGTCAAAATCCCTTGAACGTCATAGAATTCAAGGGTTTCCAATTTCATATATCAACCCAATATTTAGGTCCGACTGATTGTTGTGAAAAATCTCGAAGCCCTTTCCCTTTGAGTTATTCTGTAACTTAACTCCCCATACCTTACGCCGTTGCTGCTTCAGCCCTTCCCGTAATAAACAGTTTTTCTCATTAGCGAATGCAGATGTATTACCCCACACCCGCTCCCCTTACTTCTTATCCCTCTATTCCATTTTTACAATATTTTTACAATATCTTTGCAAAACATTCATTCCGCATTTACCTTCATTGCGTAATATTTTCATAGGAAACATATGTATTTCTTCTTGTTTATCTATAAGAACACCTCACGATCAGTCACAATGTTTCTACTAAATAAAAAAGGAGACTAGCAATGATAGCGAAATTTAGGGGAAATTCAAAAAAGGTTGCAGCTGTTTTAGTGTCGGCAAGTATTTTGGGAAGTATGTGGGCAGCTCCTGCTGACAGTTCACTTAAGGTTCACGCTGCAGAACAAGTTCTCACAGAGGAGAACTTTGACCAAATTGCCAACGGCGGGCTGCCTGCTGGCTGGAAACTCGTACAAGGGGATGGCAAGGTTGTGGACGGCAAGCTTGTATTATCTTCTCCCTCCTCTTCTGCTCCTGCCAGAGTAGTCATTCCTTTAGAAAATCAACCAGGGAATTATGTTTTCGAAGCGGATATGACGTTTCAAAGCGCGGTGGAAGACAGCCGGTGGGCTTCATTGATGTATCGTGTACAGCCAAATTCTTATCCGTATTATCAATTTGCCATGCGCAGAGGAACGACGGCGCTGAATGGGCTGGAGTTCGCCATTCGGAATGAAAACAATCAGTGGGTCGTACCGGAAACGAATTTTTATCCAGAAAATATAGCTTTCAATAAAACGTACCATATTAAAGTGATTGCAAGCGGCAATCGTGTCCAGCAGTTCATCGACGGGGAACTTGTGGTTGATACGGATCAAGCCGGGAAATGGACAAGCGGAGATGTTGGCTTTCAAGCGAACGGTGCGACTGTTCAATTCGATAATGTAAAGGTGAATGCATATCCGAATGCGCTTCCGCCTTTAGCGAAAACGAACGCTTTTCTTCCGAAAGAAGCAAAAACGAATATCGTAAACCCGCCTACGATCATTTCACAAGCCGCTGCGCAGGAAGGCGTATCTTCCGTTATCCTGCAGGCGAAGCGGAACGGACAGGGAGAATGGACCGTTGACGGGGCTCCTATTGAAACAGCTTTAGAAAACCTAAAGGGCAAATTCATTCCGGTTATTCAGGTGGAAGAACATACAGATATTGAAGGTCTCGCGAATATTTTGAAAGAAACACAGACACGTGATTTCCAGATTTTATCCAGCAATCCTGCCATCGTGAAAGAAATGCGCAGTTTTATTAAAACGGCTCGCGGCGCCCTTCTTCACAACAAGTCATCCTTTAATAAGAATGATATGGCTGCTTTCGTGCGTGACATTCATGACAGCAATGCAATGGTTGCGGTCATTCCTCAAAAGAATCTAAATCCTGATGTGATCCATTATTTACATAGCCGAGCAATTTCGGTCTGGGGAAGCGGTGCAGAGGATGTACAAGCCGCCCATGCGCTCATTCATCTTGGAGTGGATGGCATCTTGACAGAGAAACCTCAAGCCTCCATTGATGCTTTAGGGCAATATCCGGAGAATACGATTGTTCAGCGACCAATCGTTGCGGCACATCGCGGTGTTCCTTCACTTGCGCCTGAAAATACGATGGCTTCCTATCGCAAGGCTTATGAATTGGGAGCCGATATGATTGAAACCGATGTTCAAATGACTAAGGACGGCAAACTGGTGATTATGCATGACACCACTGTCGACAGAACAACGAACGGCACGGGCAAGGTAAAGGAATTGACGATGGAACAGATTCGTGCATTGGATGCCGGCAGTAAGTTTAGTCCTGAATTCCAAGGTGAAAAGGTCCCTGCCTTTGAAGAGTTTTTGAATGAGTTTAAGGGGAAAGATGTGGTCCTGCTTGTCGAGCTGAAAGCGGACGGTATCGAGAAGCAAGTGATGCAGGAAATTGAGCAAGCTGGAATGGTTGATCACGTAGTCATTCAAAGCTTTAATTCCAACCATATTCGAAACGTTCGCAGTCTCAACCGTGAAGTTGGCACTGGTTATCTTTACTCGGCAGGCATCCCTTCCGAATTAGACGGCAGACTGAAAAAGGCCCAGCAAATGATGCAGTACGGCGCCAGCATGAACGCGACGCTGAACGCAAGTTATGGCAGTCTATACCCTGAATTCATCCAGTACATGCGCCAGCGCGGATTCCTCAATATGCATTGGACGTTCAGAGACGAGAATCCATTTGGACAAGCCTTGCAGGCCGGTGTTGTCGGACCGATCACAGACTACACTCAGTGGCTGACGGATGCGCCGATCCGTCTGGAGATCCCAAACAAAAAAGTGAATCTGAAAGTCGGAAAATCGGCAGTGATTCAGGTCAAATCCTTTGTAAATTATCGTGAGGGTAAAAAGGAAAATATTGCGACGACCCTCTTCGTAAACAACGGAGAAACGAAGGTTAAAATCGACGGCAATACCATTGAAGCAATTGAGCCTGGAACGGTAAATGTGTTTGCGATGCATACATTCCAAATGCTCGGGAAGGAATGGCATCTTGTAGCTGAGCCGATTGAAGTAACGGTTACCGAATAAATGTCCTCTTTCAAATGGAGGGACATTTTATAGCTGCCGGTCTATTTTCGCAGCCTTGCCAGGATATTGATTGAAAGGAATACTTTATACAGATCTATTTCATATAACAGTGATTTCAACCTATCAAAAATCCCTGGATTCATCCAGGGATTTTTCAATGTAAAATACTAAATGCAGTCACTGTGAGCTATTCTAAGATGAGGGGTTTAACATAAAAGATGTGCCTGGGGCAATGGGTAGATAATGGAGAAATAAAGTAAGGAATTGTAAACAATCGAGGAATGTTCATCATAAGCTTATTCAAGGGGAGTTATTACATGAAACTCTATTTTGTTTTCAAGAAGCTCCCGGCTGTAGTTTGTAATTCCACAAGAAAGAATAATGTGTAGAGATACATGGCTTCAAACATACATGAGATATTCTTTTCTAACGTATTCATAAACATTTTCATATTCATCTTTCCCTTCTCTTATGTACTTGATATCATCATACTAACGATTTCCTATAAGATCTCCTTCTTTGTCAGGTTACCTCTCATCATTTTTTTAAAATTTTCATCGTTTAAACCGTCTATTTTTACGAATCCGGTAAAACGATGACCACAACAAAAGGAAAAAAGCCGCTTTACATCTATCCAGCGAATGATGGAAAGCGCACTTTATTGTCTGGCTGTTTATTTATGTATATTCCACTTAATAACTCGACACACATTCATTCGATCGAGGGACATTCACAATCGGTTTTTTAGACTACTCGAATTTTCTAAATTGATCTATATAGCTTGCCTCTTTGTAAATAGATGAAATATAGTAGAAGAAACCATGTAAAATATCGTAGAAAATGGGGTGATAGCTTGATCATTTATGAGAGAGAACATGATTGGGTCATGATTCCGCAGCACCATCACGGCCTGCTTTCCGGGGACATCTCCCGGAACTGGAATCCTGCTTATATGGAAGGAACGGAACGATGGAATGAAGTGATTTATGCCATCGATCAACATGATCGTGCCTGGATTGATTTGGATGAAACTCCTTTTTGGAATGATAAGGTCAAGCGGCCCTATTCCTTTATCGACTTTCCTTTGACCCCTAAGCTTACCTTTTATAAAAAAGGAATTGATGAAGTGGAACAGCAGTCCCCTTATGCCGGATTGCTGTGCAGTCTGCATTACCATTCCTTCTTGGCTGGAGCGAAGGAACCTGCCGCCATTGAATTCTCCAAACAGGAAAAAGCCAGACAGCAGCATTTAATGGAACAATTGGATTTCTTGGAAACGCAGAAAGAAGAACTATTGAAATTTCATTTTCTAATGGTGCAATTTTGTGATGACCTCTCTTTATATTTGTGCATGCAAGAACCCGGGACTCCAAAGGCGGAAGAATTCCCATGGTTTAAAGATGGATTTCCAGAAATTTTTTCATTTACAGGCGGACAAAAAATCATCGCAGAGTGGATCGACTCAAAGCAGGTATCATTAAGCCCTTTTCCCCTAGCCTCTCCGACTGATGTATCCGTTAAAGTGAAGGAAGTAAAGAAAGCAAGTATCGGTCAGTCGGGAATTGCAAAAGCCTATAAGGATGCAGAATGGAAAGAAAGAACGTTTACTTTAGTATAAGTTAGTTCAGAAACACATGATCGATTCGCTTCCGCTAAAAAGGCACTGTATACCCAATCCGAGTGCCTTGTGGCTGTTATCGGGATGATGTCTATTTTATTTCAGTTTTTTGGAATCGCTTTCTTTTGGTATCCGCATCCACTTACCCTGGTTCTTTAGAAAAATGAAAAACGATGCTATCCCTTCTCTCGGCCATGTTATAAGGTTTAGTACGCGCAACAGCAAAATGTCACTGATACACAACTCGGATTGAATACTAAAAGGTTGATGATCGTTGTGATTTCAAACAGCTTAATACCATTTATACTAAGCTATGAGTCTGACGAAACAATGTGTAAAACAGAAAACACAATAGATGTTGATGTCCAAGAACCGGCGTTTTTCAATACGACGCAATCTTGTAAGTAAAAAGGAGTCCGTGTTGACGGATAGGTATATGTGTCAACATGGACTCCTTTTTTCTAAATGCCTCTTTATTCAAATATAATTACTGCCTAGCCTAGCATTTGATGTTTATCTCCCCGAACCGGTGCTCCAATTGTGCTGTACACAGCCGCTACAATCCATTCATCCTCTTCTATCTTAACATAACTCTTTGTTCCAAATCAGTCCCCTGCAGTCTTGATCAAGGCCTACTTTAAACTTCTCAGGTAATGACAGAAAACGTTATTTTACATAAAACGTTCTATAGACACGGGATGGGTTAGCGTTTCAGATGTTTTTGCATTGATTATTACGAGCCTATTTTTTTGGAAGAACGCACCGACCTACAAGCCGTTCCATATGATATATCGACATCAAAATATAATTGGAAAGGAAAGATGTTTAAATGAAAAAGAACATCAAACCGATTCAGGGCCAACAACTAGTGCCAAATCTCATTGGGCCTGAATGTATTGACGTTACCAAGGTTTACGACTGGGTTATCCTTACTAACCGCGATCGTAACAAAGTCCCTATTCCGGCAGCCTGCTTTGCGGAAATTGAAGCCTGCCGCGCTAGAGGAGGAATTGTCAGAGCTACTTGTTCAATTGTAGATACCGATTTTACTATCTCGGATGAAAGACGGCCGGCTCCTAGCGTACCAGGCGGCGTAATTGTTACTGTCGCCTTCTTTGCCACTGTACGCGTTGAATTCACCTGTACCGTAGAACCTACTATACTCTGTGGCTTTGACATACCGGTTAGCTTTCTGGATGAAGTTATTCTCTGTGCCCCAGAAGGGACTAGAATCGTGCCTATAATTAATCAAGTAAATTGCGATGTATTAGATGCTCAAATGTTAGGGAATATGCTTCTTCTTGAAGTCGTAATGTGTAAAGAAATTCGAGTCACAGCAGACGTCATACTCGAAGTCCAAGCTAAGTTCTGCGGACCGCGCCAGCCTATTCCAATCGAGCAACCGCCGTTTGATTGTCCGTTCCCTACATTCCCGCCACAATGTCCGACGTTCTTCCCTCCAGTGAACTGCGAATGCCAGGCTGCAGCTGACTTCAGTGGTGAAGCTACGATTTCTGTAGTCGAAGATGGTTTTGGTGGTATTACAGCAGGACAACTCGATCTCCTTGCTTTCATCTGTGATTCATGTAATCCTGAAAACAGCCGCTTAGAAGTGGACTATGATGATACAGGCGCGACTCCTTTACCTACTCCTACTCCTGATGCACCAGGTGATCAAAGCTTTACATTTACAGCTACTCAATTTGAAGAGCCAACATGTAGCACTATTACTGTAGGTGGAGCAGCAGTTGTAAATGGATTAGATGTTACAGGTCTTGGTGTTATCACACCGGCTGGCGGGGCACCGGAAAATGCTAGCTTCTCTCTAAGCTTAAGAGATGCTGACGTCGGTGGTGTCGCTTCCGATACAGCAATGCTAATGATCACAAGTCCAACTATGTCTGTTACTATTGCTCTCACAGAAGCAGCTAACCCTGGTTTAGAAGTGGAAGCCGGAGATTGCGATCGTTTCCCTGACATCCCTACTACTCCTGCTCCATAAAAAAATGCTTTCAAATAGAAAAATAAATTCAAAAAACCGGAGAAGAAAGCTTCGCCCGGTTTTTTTTATTATGCCTGGAATCGATGGTTTTATAGGATAAACATACAGTAAGGCATCAAGACAACAGGAGCAGTTAGCTACATACAAGCATGTCTATAATGAGTTCAAATTTGCAGGAAGTATATTCCCCTTTTCCAACTTTACGGTTTATCATCTATTCGTTTACATAACTTCTCCCCTTAAAATAACGCTGGCTAAATGGGTTCCTTTAGCGTCCATTTTAAGGGGTACCTCGTCTTCTTTAAAAGGAAAGGGCAATCTGGTTGTTTGCTGCGCATTCCAGTCCCTGCTCCCTGAAGAAGACGAATGCTTCAATTTTCATATTTTTATGTTCTTCAGGCTTAAGTATACTTATTTGGAAATTTTGGAAAGACTCTATCTGCCGTGGGGGAATATTTAGCTGCTGTATAGGACAAATCCAGGTCTCTCCCTTTTCTTGAGCTTCGTCAAGCCACTCATCATTCATATACTTCCATCCTTTTACTCCTTCATCATTCATTACCCCTCGGACATTTGCCACATTCGGCGGCAGAATCTGCCCTGAGATTTTAATGCTCTCTGCCGGCGTTAAACGTAAGCAAATGGAAGGATTACGCAAAACTTCTGTCCCTGTATTTTTAATATGCAAATTCCCTAATACCATAACCTTCTCGCTGTTATTTTTATCCAAAAGGACTTGATAATCGAAAAAAATCTCCGCTTCTGTTCGCTTTTCTTCTTTTGTTTTCTCTTCTCGTTGCTTTTCTTTTCTTAGTTTTTCTTCCCTCAGCATTTTCACAGCAGATTCCCGGTTCTTTGGGACACTCTTTGTTGTCTGGGCTGGTGTTGCGCTAGTCTGCTGGGCCTTTGTTAAGTCCTTCCCCCAAATAGGAAGGTGTTCAAAAGGAAGGTAAGATAGCACTGATAAGGGATGGTTCCCCTGTAAGCGGGCCAGTATCCCCATTACAAGCATAATGGCGGAGTTTTCCTTAAACTTGCTCCAAAATACAGAATCACCCTTTTGTGGGTATTTGAATTGTACCGTCAAATGAGGTGAGATTTCAGAGACATCCACATTGGAACTAAATTGGATCCCTGCTTTCCTGCATTCATCTTGGAGCAGTGTTAACCATTTTTGATTGTTTGCTTTTAAATCATGGGACACATCCATGACAGGTTTTTTTATAGATGGGATTTCTAAAACGGACAACTTTAAACGCAAATCCCCCTGCCCTATTGCTGCAGAATTTTTCTGTAAAACGACTTCTGCTCCACTGCCTGCGAGCAAATGTTGGATATGCTCTAACATTTCCCATTCGAGCTTGCCTTTTCTGAATGCATGGGGATAGGAATTATCATTCTGAGCAATGAAAATGATTTTACCGGATAATCCGGGATATAAGTGGATTTTCCGGTTTTCCTCATCCCAGCGGACTTGAAATCCGCATTCATTGAATAGGAGGCGAAAAACGGGTAATGACGCATATGGTATCGTCCCTTTTTCTTGGCCTGCAAACTCAATTTTCACATCCATTTCTTTTCCCCCTTTTGTGTTTAGTTTTTCTAAAATGGGCATATGTTCAGTTTATGATTTCACTCTAAGAAACGTGTCAGTCGTTGGTAAAGTAAAGAAAGCGGAAGAGAAATTTTCCTATTTGTTATGCACACTTCCTAAATCATGACATATGTCTATAAAAGAGGTGGATAAAAGCGAGGATAATATCAAGAGGTGGGGGATCAATGATGAATATCAGTAAAAACAGACCCACTATAGAGAAGGCTGCTATGGAAAGAATCAGATCCCTGGAACAAGCAATCTTGCATTATCGACAAAATGAAATAGTATACATTAGTGCTCTAGAGCAAAAGAATGAAAAAATCAATACACTTCAAGAAAGACAAATGAGGATACAAAAGGAACTGGAGAGGCAGCATGAAAAGATAGTAAATTACCAAAACAAAGAATTACAACTTCTAGAGAGAAACGAACTCCTTAAGGAGAAAATCCAGCAGTTCTTAGAAAAAGAACAGCAAAACGGACTCACCATCCAAGAGCTGGAGAACAAAATCCAGTACTCCTCGGAAAAAGAACAGCAAGTCAGTCTTACTATCCAAGAGTTAGAGGAGAAAATTCAACTCTCTTTGGAAAAAGAGCAGCAAGGCGCTCTTACCATCCTAGAGTTGAAGGACAAAATCCAGTACTCCTTGGAAAAAGAACAACAACACAAGCTTACAATCCAACAACTGGAGGAGAAAATCCAGTACTCTTTGGAAAAAGAGCAACAAGCCAGTCTTACTACCCAAGAGTTGGAGGAGAAAATCCAACATTCTTTGGAAAAAGAACGGAAAGCTCAGCTTACCATCCAAGAGCTAGAGAACAAGATCCAGCACTCTTTAGAAAAAGAGCAGCAAGCTCGACTTACCATCCAAGAGCTGGAGAACAAGATCCAACTCTCTTCGGAAAAAGAGCAGCAAGACGGGCTCACCATCCAGAAACTCGAGAAGACGGTCCGATTCTCTTTAGAAAAAGAGCAGCAAACCAGTCTTACCATCCAACAACTGGAAGATAGTATTGAGAGCCATAAAGAAATCCAAAAAAAATATGAAACAGATTTAGTGGATCTTAAGGGAAAATTTAAAGAGTCTCTCAAAAAAACTGGAAAGTATTTTCGCCAGCAGTTGGAACAGCGAACCGCCCAAATGAAAGATTATGAGAAGAAATATGTGCTGGCCATGGAACAATTGGATAAAAAGATAGATCACTATCATCATGAAGAAATAAAATATCGGAAGAATTGGGAACAATTGTATACCAATTTGAATCATCTGCAGGCCGAATTAGATAACTCAAGAAAGATCGAGAGGCAATACGAGGAGATTTTCAATCAAATCAAGCAGGATATTATAAAGCTTAGAGCCAAGGAAAAAGAAGGAAAAATATAAGCCGATAAAGGCACCTATTATTTAATCATTTTAAAAAGGAGATTCGACATGTTTAAAAGATACTTAGACAATATCAGAAAAGAAGAAGAGTTGAAATATAGGGAAAAAATGGTAGAGTTTATGCGAGAAATGGAAGATATGAAAGATACATTGAAAGAAGAGTTGAAAAACAAATTGAACGAGGAACAAAAGATAATAGCAAAGCTTATGCAGGATCTTGAGCAAAAAAATGCAAAAATTCAAGGTGATCAAGAGTTAATTACAAATCTCACAAAAGAAGCGGAACAATTAAAAAAAGAAATAGGGTCTTTGAAGGAAGAGCAAAAAGAAGCAGCTCAACTTAAACAGAATTTAGAAGACAAGGATACAAAAATTCAAGCCGAACAAAAATTGATTGCAACTCTTCAAAAAGAATTAAATCAAATAAAAAAGGAATTAGAGTATTTGACGGAAGAGCAAAAAGAAACTACTCAACTTAAGCAGAATCTAGAAGACAAAGATGCAAAAATTCAAGCTGATCAGAAATTGATTGCAAAACTTACACAGGAATCTAATCAACTAAAAGAAGAAATAAAGCGCTCAAAGAAAAAAGAACGAAATTATAAGGCCACTCTAGAGCAGATTAACAACAAAGTTACCATCAATGAAAAAAAGGAAGTGGATCATCCAGTTTTCCGCTATCACCGTACTCCTCAAGAAGGCAACCTGTCCCCCATCAACCCATTTAAACAGTAATAAAGGTTTATTTATTCATCTTTTTTATTTGAGGGGCCCATTTTTACCCAATAACGTTACCATATCCTACAAGAAATCATATACATGTGATATATCTGCATAAGGGAGAGATGATAAAATGGCTTCTGGTAAGCTTTTTAGAAAAGTTAGAAACAAATTAGGAATGAATACTAAAAATAAATTGTTAAAAGGCCCTTCCCTTCAACAGCAAAAAAGTACTCCACTTCGTCCCATTGCACAGTCACAGCCAGTACGAACAAAAGGATGCTGCGGGAAAAAGAGCTAATCCCAGCTCACGATTTCGCACTTTTTTAATATCTGAAAGTACTTGGCAAAAGATGATCGGCCATTGCAAGAGGGAATTCCCTCTTGAAGCCTGCGGACTCCTCTCTGGAAAAAATGGAATAGCCAAAACCGTTTGGCCAATGGAAAACATAAACCGAAGTCCTGTTTCTTTCTCTATGGACTTGGAACAAATCCGCCGTGTATTTGAGCTCATCGACAAAAGGGATGAATGTTTGATTGGTATTTATCATTCCCATCCGACAGGTAAAGCCTATCCGTCTGCTGGGGATATTGCCTACAATAACTATCCCGAGGTCGGGCATCTTATTGTTTCGCTTGCAAGTAAAACTCCAGTAGTCAAATGCTTCGAAATGAAGGGAAAGAAGGTAACTTCCTTATTCATACAATTGGTGGGGTGACAATAAAAAAGAGGTATCGTCTGCATTTAAATACACTTTTCCGACAATCTCCTGTCTATTCTGAACCCCAGAACTAAAATGAAAGACACTAATACATTCAATATAATCGCAAATCCACCTGTATTACTATACAGGTTGGATTTGCAGTTATATTATTTTTACATTTCCTTGGCAGGCAAGACATTCTGCAAAGCTTATACTTCGTTTTCTTTCCGAGATAAAAACAGGCGGCTAACTCAATGCAACAGTTAAACACAAGTTATATAAAACATTAAAGTCCATTAAGTCTCCCTCTAATCAAAAGAAATTCATTGTCGTTTACGAACCCCCTTTACTTCAATAAAAATAAAAAAAGCTATCGAGGTTTCTCGACAGCCTTCAGGCAGCATTGAGTTTAGATTGCTATGTATAGCCCAAGCCTTTAAAACATACATATATAATTACAAAAGCAGGCATTACTTTTGTTCTCGTTATTTAAACACCTGTGTTAAAGCATTTGAAAATCCATTTTGAATATAAACGGGTTTTCAAACAAAGGCCCTATTTTTTAATTAATATCTCGTTATCTAGAGGTAAAGGGTGAAAACGCCTTTTTTTATCATCAGAATTATATTCAAACTCGTAGGCTTTCTTAATGTCAAAATATAAAACTTTATTAAGATCTACTATTCTTTTTACAAGATGTCTGTCTGAACTTACATTATATGTTAGAAAACTTTGGTGTTCTCCCTTTTTTTTGATTAGAAAGGCAGCAATCTCTGAAGAGCTGTTAGCTTGGACTTGAATTTCTATACGATGACCCTCAGTAAAGTACAGATAAACACGATAATAATTTTTTTTCATTAGTATCCTCCTCGATGTCTTATGGAATTCAGATTATATTTTTGTTTTTCCATCAGTTAAACATCCCGTAACTTCAACGAATTATTTTTTAGGAGACTACAACAAGAAAAGGATTAAGATCTTATATTTAATATATATGCAATTAATTGGTTTTATTTACCAACTATTCTTTTTTGCTTATATAACCAATGCAAATCTATATTTTCAAAAGTTTTTTATGCCAAAACCTTCTCGTTTAACAGGTGACAAGACAAAGTTTAGATTAATATGTATATCCCAATTCTTTGAAACATATGTAATTATAAAGGAAACTTCCATCAGTGGGGGCTTCCTTCCTCCTCCACCAATGGTTAGTTAGGCCCGCACGATGCGGGTCACACAGATGTTGCCGCAGGACGCGGCGGTGTTAGTCTGTGTTCTTTTATTCAGGCTTTTACGGGTAGTTATCCCTACTTAAACTTCCACGATTACGCCAAGTTTTGAAGTGAGGGTCTTACTGCCCATTCATTAATGAGGGATAAAAGTTGCAAAAGCAGATCTTACTTTTGTTTCCGTTGTTTAAACACCTGTGCAAAAGCATCTTTAGAGCTGTTTTGAATATAACGGTTTTTCAAAAGGGGATGTCTATATGCTTACACCGAGAGATAAGAGTATAATAAAAACATTGACTCTGTTTCGTTGTCTTTCTCGAGATCAGGTCGCATCATTATTTTTTCAAAAACTTAAAAATCCCATCACCTCAGCTAATTATGTGTTGAAGAGATTAAGACGTGAAGGGTATATAACGGCGAACATAGAATATACTCCATATGTCTATTTTCCTAATCCATCATTAATAAAAACGAGCTCTCAAAAAATTAGACATTATTTAGCTATAGCAGACTTTTATATAGATATATGCAAACATGAAAAACCAAGTGTTTTTTTGGTGGAACCGAGATATGGGTCAGAATTTATGCAGCCGGACATCTTTATGATATGGAAAAACCAACCCTTTTTTGTAGAAATACAAAAATCAATTTACTCCTCTAAAGTAATGATGGAAAAAATAGGGCGTTATGTAAAATACTATGAATCTGGTGAATGGAAAAAGCAGGATTGGCAGCAGCCAAATGCTGCTTGTTTTCCAGTATTATGGATCGTGTCCAAAAATTCATATTCTCTTTCTTTAGATAAAATTCAAACCATTCAAACTTCCGATGTAGAATCATATTTTCATTGAAAATCTAAACATTCGGTCTTGTTATTATATATGTCATTAACTGGTATACCATACCAATTAATTTTACCATCGTGAAGATTTTTTCTCATTTTACCAATTGCATAATTAAAAGCGAAAATTCCTACTTTTACGATTAAAATAAAATTTACAGGGAAAAATTAATGTAGAGAAGGGGGCTGTAGATGAAATATTTTAAAATCAAAGAAATTAGAAAGAAAAATGGAGATACATTGAAGGAATTGGCAAAGAAGATTAATTACGATTACAGTAACTTGTCAAAAATAGAAAGAGGATTATACGAGCCTTCCTTATCATTACTGCAGAAAATTGCTGATGTTTACAATGTGAATGTGAGCCATTTTTTTAATGGGAATAACCATACTCCCGAAGAAATCAGTTTTGTAAAAAACCTCGACCTTTCTTCTAAGGAACTTAATAAAAAGTATGATTTATTACTCGATGGCAAAAAAATTTCAGAACCAGAGCTGGAGCTTGTCATTGAAATTATCCGTAAGCTTCGCAAGGCAACTAATGAACTAAAAGACAAAGATTAATTATTGATTTCTACCGCCAGACAGACATTTTATATTTTCATACAATCTGAATTGTAGTTCATTTTATGTAACTATTCAAGGGACTTTTGGTTTATATTGGAAGAAAAAACGTTTGTTGATCGAGTTTTAGCTTTATTATTGACTCATAAATTTCCTATTCACTTTATAAACATAAATTCTCACCCTACTCCCCTCCCTTCAAATTCATCAGTAATGTTAAACAACTCCTTACTTTTTAATGCGTATAAGCTGTCTGATTGTACTAGGAGTGTAACCAAATGTATAATAACTAAACGGGTTTAACGCATGATAATCCATTGTGTCCGTTTTGTTACATGAGAGTCCTTATAATTCAGTCACAGTGTGGACCAGATAAGCACTAACCAGCATCAAAACCGGTATCAACTATTAAACCTTCGAGTTGCATTCATATATATGGATGCAACTTATTATTTAGTCTATGAACAATTTTTCCCGTTCCAGCTTATGTATAATCCGTTCCACTTCATCATTTACATGGATAAATAAATGAACTAAAATTAATCATTAAAACCATTTAGCGAGATACACCTCTCAAAGTCGGCTATGTTGTGTTTTTGAAACTCTTCTTGGCTTAAAGGAAAGCATCCGCCTTCCCCTATCGCCCTCTCCCCTTCTTTCATTACAGGTTTTAGAATGATTAATAAAAAAATTTCTTTGTTTTTAGGAGGGATGCAATAACAAAAAGATTCTTCCCCACACCAGGCTTTTTCAAAAAGCTGGTTTAATTTCTTTTTTATTTCTGCATTACTCACAAGTTGATCTAAACTTTTTCCGACTATATTGGATTTTGTTAGCTTTACCAATTCAACTATAGTAGGACTTACATCCGTGATGGTAAATGTATGATCTGTTTTCTTAAAAGTGAAGTCCATCTTGCCGTATAAGATCTGGTATTCATCCAAAAGTTTGCTCATGAAATGAAGAAGGTTAATTTCCTCCATGATACGATTTGCCTCCTGATGTATAAATATGTATTTTTTTACATATCCATTATATATCAAAAAATAAGTTTTGATGTTAAATATAATTATAATTATTTTTTCATCTTAAATATTGTAATCATGGTATTGAACCAATGGCTGGGCAACCACTTTCCTCTTTTATAAAAACGGATAAGGAACTTTTTTAGGCTGCAGGCAAGCGTCACTCTTTCGAAAACCAGTCCAAGAGTTGCAATGTTTGAATTAACATTTATTAATTCCCTAACGTACAGGGTAAAATCTTCATTGATTGAAGGTTCCTTTATTTCATTCGGTTCTCTTTTCGGTAACCATCATATAAATATTAGGAGAATCCACTGAAAAGGAGTGACATTTTTCATGACGGCTAAGCCCATTATTTCGATTATCTTCCCCGTTAAAAATGAAGGGGGAAATGTAAGAACCACCCTTGATTCATTATTTTCCGTAAAAACCGCCTATCCATTTGAAGCAATCGTGGTAAACGACAAATCAGCCGACAATTGCTGTGATTTTCTTCAAACGTATCCTCAAAAGAAACGAGTCAAACTTATCCATACAATCGGAGTCGGTGCTGCAAACGCAAGAAATGTAGGAGCTGAGAACGCATCAGGAGATTACCTCATTTTTTGTGATGCCCATTTAGAGTTCGAGGATTGGTGGATTGATCATTTATTGCAACCGTTGCTTTCCGGAAAAACAGATGCCGTAACACCTGCTATTGGAGCGATAGGGGACTCTGAAAATGTGGGGTTCGGCCAAACCTTAATGCCAAACCTTAGGATCCAATGGAATCCTGAACAAAACGAGCTATTTGAAACAGCTGTGTTACCCGGAGGATGCTTTGCCATTAAAAGAACCGTTTTCGAAGATGTTGGCGGATTCGAGACCGGTTTTAAAACGTGGGGACATGAAGATGTAGAGCTTTCCATCAAGCTATGGCTTTTTGGTTATGATTGTCATGTTCAGCCCAATGTAAAAATATTACACCTATTTAGAAAATCTCATCCTTATAAAATTCCCTATGATGACTATTATTATAATCTTTTAAGAATGGCCTTTTCACATTTTAACGCTGCCCGTATACAAAAATGCAGAAAGCTGATTAGACGTCGAAAAGCAAGTGATATTGAGAAACTGGTGCTTCAAGACGGTGTTCAAATGCAAAGAGAAGCCTATTTTCAGAAACGAAAATATAATGATGATTGGTATTTTAAAAAGTTTAATATAGATTTTTAAAATCAAAAGACCCTCTATCTATTTGGATGGAGGGTAAGAACTTGAGAAGGCTTCTTAAAACTATCATTTTATTTAACTAATAGATTCTGTAGCCGGAATGGTACATTAAATGACATTTTTATCTATCACTATGGAAATCATACACTGAAGGGTAATATTGAAATGGTGGATTATTGTTTAAGTGCAAGTCATTATAAAGGGAATGAAAGTCAGACAGCGGCTTTGTTTTTGCTGAAAGAATAGATTCTTAAACATTTTTAATAATTAATTGTATCTAAATCCCATAAAGCTAATGATTTATCCATATATGTCCTCTTTCCTTCTGTACAATTCTCATTGATCACCAAGATGGGTTTTGGAAAATTGAATGGCTCAATTTCTAAATTAAGAGGACGCCAACCGCCCGTCCTTACATTAGTATTACGTATTTGGTTAGTGAATGTCGTTGTTAATAAATACTTGGATTGGCTTTCTTTAAAATTATTTAATGCTAAACGAATATCTGAAAAAGATAAGTGCACAAGACAATCTCGACAAAGAATCAAGTCACCTGTAGGTAAGTGATCTTTTGTAATGTCCAAATGAAAAAACTTTGTGTTACCAGCTGAATATTCTTTTTTATTTCTTTCAATTATTTCCTGAACAATATCAAGACCAATATATAATTCTATTTCTTGGTATATTTCCTTCATCCAATTAAGATCTCCACAAGGTGCATCTACAAGTGCTTTTATCTCAAGGTGTTTTATTAATTTTGGTAACTCCTGAATCAGTAACCTGGTTTGTGAAATGGATGAGCCCGGACCTGACACCGACTCAGCACTTCCCCATATGTTTTTCCTGTAGATATTTGTGAATATATTTTTCATTAAAGTCGCACCTTTCTAGGTTCTTACTTATTAAGATCAATTTAACAAAGAATAACAATACACTTGAAAAAATTTTAACCCTGTTTTCAGCTTATGAAGAATGAATTAAAAATGTGAGGTATTTGTTAGGAGATACACATCCTGGATGCTCTTCCCCCAGGCATTTCGAAGATACAGACTTCAGTATTAGAGGTCAAATTTACGAAAAAAACTATGGATAGAAAATAGCGTTTTTATACGGTACTATGGAAGCAGTGGCTTTAAGATAAATGAAGCATTACAAATGAAGATAATACAATAAAGCAAAAAGAAGTTTTTTCATAAATGGAAGATGAGTGTGATAAATGAGATTAAAGAAACAGTGGAGCGCGAAAAATCCTTTCAAAATAGAACGCCATGACGTTTCCTTTTGAAGTTTTTATAAATTTAATGCACAGGTCACCAAAAGCTGCAAGAGAAACTTTTCTTCTTGTTCATAATTGATATGTATCGAATGATGGTTCTCTCATAAGAGCACCGTTTGAGACTATATAAAATTGATTTGAAATTTCGACTTTATGTTTAAGCCCTTTCAATTGTATTGATTTTTGAATCAATGGATGAAACAGGAACTGCCGATAAAATGAATTTTCCCGGCAGTTCCTGTTTCATCCGTCCCTTTCAGACTTTGGCTGAAAGCGTGCGAAGAAAAGCATTTCGCACGAACGAGTCAAAAATCTTACCATTTAACCAGAGACATGTATAAAAGTTAAAAATATTAGTCATTGCCATATAATTCAATGTAATAAATTCTCCATTTTGAAATAGTAAGGGAGGGGACTGTTTTTGCCTTTTCAAGATACTGTTCACGTCTATCTCCTGTTAATTGAAGCTGATTCAATTTACCACCATTTGATTTAATTTTGGTTTTTAAATACTCAATGTTTTATTACCTTTTAAAAAATTGATTAAATATTTCATTTTACGGACATCTTTTTTTGACACACACCTTATAGGTGGATTTGGGTGTGAAAATTTACAAATTATCAATTTAAAAGATAAACGTTAATTTACTTTGAAAATAGACTAGATACTTAGTCCATTGGTACAACAGAATACACATTCTCAACAGGCAATTTAATAAATTTGCTTACCTTTAAATCAAGATCGTAAATATGGATGCCAGTATCCATAGAAATATTACTAAATTTATCATTTGTCCTCTGTAAGTGTCTCATGCGGCTTTGACCAACGATTAGTATGTTATTATCCAGAAATAAACCTCGAGTAAATCCATAAAATTGTGCAACTAAAGTACTTACTTTTGAATGCAGGTTTACCTTCGATACATTCAGATTTAAAGAATCACAATAGTACAAATCTTGATTAGAAATGAGAACACTATGAGGAGCTTTTAAATTTTGTATGATAATTTCCATCGGCTCCAAGCTTTTGCGATCAAACCTAATAATTCCTCCATCCCATAATTCATAATTTTTACCTCGCCAACCTCCGGAAAATGAAAACATGGACAAAAATATGCTGTCATCTGTAATACAAATATCATTTATATGATGATTATCTACAATGTTTTGATCAGAGAAAACTAGTTCACCTTCTTTTTTCATTGTATCCTTATTCAAAATAATAACTGTATTGTTAATAGTAGATACGATATATATAAGCCCGTCATTAGATATATCCACTCCATGGAGATCATTATTAAAGTTTGCATCGATAGGGAATTCTAGGGATTTATTCAAATGGGAGTCTAAGAATAATAACTGATTTTTACTTCGATCCAAGACTACATAACCGTCTTTATATTTTTTTATTCCCCCAAAGTCCCCTAGACGTACTAGTTTAGCAGTCTCTTTTCTTATATCCACTTCATATAATCCATCTATGGTATTTTGCTGGCCTCCCGACTCTGAGCTTACCAGTAATTTTTTATTATACTGTAAAACATTTAAAGGCCTATCCTTTACACCTCCATAGGCTGATAAAATAGAATCTATTGCTTGCGAAGAAATAATTTTTTTTAACATAACTCTCCCACCACTTTGTTATATATTGTTTAATTAATCCTTCTAATATACCAGGCACCGATTATTTCCAGCGCTTATTTAAACTTTTTAGAGTTCTAGTGTAATAACTCATTAGACTTTAGAATTAGTATAGCTTTTATGTGTACATCTTGGTTAAGTTCTCACAATGTAGTCAAGAAAGGATGTGCCCGTACAGATTGTAAAAATACACAGGAGGTGTTAAGAAAATAGTTTTGGAGTTATTTATAATCCAATTTATATCCTCTCCCTTCAACGTATTGACTTATTAAAATCTAAAATTTAAACTAAATGGGATTTTGCTATAAAAAGGGATATCAAAAAACGGCTTTAGGCGGCATCTCACTGCTCCTCTAAAAAGCACAAAAAGGAATTAGGATATATAAGTTGAATTTATCTTTTACAATCGGATACACAAACGTTCAATGACTTTTTCAGGCGTGTCGTCCAGCTCGCGAATAAAAGCTTGCACATTTCTTCGAATCTCTTTGACAGAAGAATAAAATACATTATGAATGATATCTATTTTGAGCCATTTCCACAGTCCTTCAATTAGATTTAGTTCAGGACTGTAAGGAGGTAAAAACACTAATTCTAAATGATGTTGGTTTTCACGTAAAAAAGGTTCAATCAGTTTCGCATGATGAATGCATTATCCAGAATCATGACAATTTTTCCAGTTGGATAGCGCTCTAGAACCTTTTGAAGAAAACGGAGAAATGCTTCGGCATCGTACCGTTTTTCTTCTACACAAAACACCTCTCCCGTTTCGTAGTTGAGTGTGCCAATCAGTTTGACACCTTGGTGTTTTCCGTAAGTAGGAATGATTCGCTGTTTCTCTTTTAAAAACCATGATACTGAAGGGCTTGGTGTCTCGAATCATGGACTCATCTTGAAAAAGAAGATGATCAATCTTCTCATTTAAGAGTTTTTTTATAAGCAGGGAACGTCTCCTCGACAAACTCTTTTTGTTTCATTGGATCTGCCTTTGCCAGTGTATAGGTGGGTTTCATATAATTAAGACCTAAATCGTGTAAAAGTCGAGAAACACCACGAAGAGTATAGGTTTGATTCCATTCTCTTTTAATCAATGCTGCGATGATTTTTAGCGTCCAATTATGTTTAGCTGCAAAGCCAACATCAACAGGAAGTTGAGTAGTAATGACTTGAGCTAATTCTCGTTCTTGTTCGGATGTTAATTTACGAGGGGCACCGGGTGATTGTCCCATGATTAAGCCCTCTAACCCTTTTTCTTCGTACGCATTCACATAATTGTAGATGGTTTTTTTAGAACGTCCGATCATGGTCGTGATTTCTTTTTTAGAATAACCTTGTAAATAGAAATAGACGGCTTGATAACGTTCATACATTCGTTTATCTTTGGTTGTTTTCATGGCTGCAAGCAGGGTTTCCAGTTCATGTTGTCGTGAATGAGTCATTGATTTCCTCTCCGTTCGTTCATCAGTATCATTATTATACCTTGGCGGAGAGTTAACGTAATCCTTTAATTCAACTTATATAGTTAACACAAACTGAATAATATTGTGAAAATATAGATATTATCGACCTTCCCTACAAAATTGAAAACATAAATAGCCATTTTCTATTAAACAAATTTGATCATTTTCTTTTTCATTCAAGCTATCAATTGCTTCTGACACGCTGGGTACAAGTTCATTTCCGTAATCGTGCCAACAAATAATACCCCCTTTTCGTATTACTTGTCGCGCTAACTGGGTATCTAACAAAACACCATTTAAAGAATGGTCACCATCAATAAATATTAAATCTGCTGCGGTTAAATCGGCTGAAGTTAAATCCCTCGAACCATTGGGTTTTATAATTAGTTCAACTCGAGAATCATCCTTGACACATTCTCCAGCTATTTGGGGTACTTCTTGTTGTTGAATAGATAATGGAGTGTTATAATCTGGTGTTACGTCTATACCTATATATTTTTCAATCCATGGACTATTATCAAGAAGACACTTTGCTGTAGCTCCGCGTTGAATACCTATTTCAATAACTGTTTTAGGATGAAAAGTTCGTGAAAAGGCTATTAATGGTTCAACATCTGAACCAGTATAAATAGATCGCTCACCCTTAATTGCACCACTTCCAAAAATTTTAAAGAAAATTTCTCTATTTATAATATTCATATTATCTCCCCTTGTTTGGGTCTCAATAGGATACCCTTTTCTAGTATCTATTTAAACAATTTGAATCGTGCTTTATCATATTAAAAGTTCCTTCAAAGTCGTTCGTAAAGAGAAAGAGGTAACATTTTTTGTCTCAAATACATTCAAAATTTATCCTTTTGAATGGACGCAACCAGTAGAAAATTTTATCTAAGTTGAATTAAAAGTTGCAGTACAGTGCATTAGGTAAGATTGTTACTCCTTTTTAATTAACTATTAGAACATATATTTTATTTGTAGAATTGCTCAATCGTTCCATTGTGAGTCCTTTCTTCTCTAGCCATTACCGTAAACGTAATGATATAGCATATATCGTTGACCCTAGAAGATATTTCATGAAGGTGGCCCCTATGCGAGATATTTACATTATTTCATAAGAATGCAAACTCACCTTTAGATAATAATGTTATGGGCTATTCAATTTTTTTCTTGACATTAGTTATTAGACAAGTTAAAGAAATTTCATAAATACCTAAAGCATAATCTGGACATGTTCATCTACCCTATAAAGTTCTAGCACCTTTAAACTTTAGCATTATAAGTACCCCATTTCTGAAAATAAACATGAGCATTCTTACGTGCTGATTCCAACTCATCGTGATTTTTTCTTGTTCCCATGGATGGATGCCAGACAGCACTTTCTTTTGTTATCATGACATCATAGCCTTGCTCAAGAATCCGATTATTATAATCCCAATCTTCGTAACCTCCGCATTTGATAAATCGTTCATCAAATAAACCTACTTTTTCAATAACTATTCTAGGAATAATCCAAGGACACGCATTTCCCGGATGGAGTAAGTTTTTGTTCTGTTCCATAAATTGTTCTGCAAATACTGAATCATCGGGTCCAAATTGATTAAGACTAGTAGGGGCTAGTTTCCCAATTTTATAATTAGTTTTTAGAAGATTAATTAATCGTTCCAACCAATTCGAATAAAATCTCATGTCATTATGAATCCAACCAATATATTGCATGGCTGGGTTAGAAAGAAAATATCTTAAACCTTGATTCAATGCTGCAGATAAGCATATTTGTTGTTCATTTCCAATAATTGGATACCCTTTTTTACGAATGTAAGATACGGTTTCATCATTAGAAGCATTATCTACAATTACAAGGCTATAAGGAATTTGCGTTGTTTGTTCAAGACTCTCTATTGCTTGTTTTGTGTCTTCCAACTGATTATAGGTAGTTAGTATCAATCCAATCATTTATACCCTTCCTTTTTAAAATATAGATAGTCTATAATAAATTTTATTTCTAATTTGAAGAGGAGACTCGTTATCCATATAGATCCCAAATTTAATCAAAATATATTCTTTTGTCCCCTTTAGTTTCTGAAGTTGGTATACTCCATTTTCGGTGTAACCAGAGACTTTAAATTTGAACTACCGTCCCTCTCTACAAATCTGAAAACATATTAAGCTGTTTTCAATGTGACAAATATGATTACCTTCTTTTATATTTAAATTATCAATTACTTCTTTTACACCTGGCACAGCTGAATTTCCATAGTCATGCCAACAAATAATCCCGCCTTTACGTATAATTTTTCGTGCTAAATGAGTATCGTTCAATACTCCTTCTGAAGAATGGTCCCCATCAATCAATATTAAATCTGCTATAGGGAGCTCAGTAGCGTTTAAATCCCTTGAACCATTAGGTTTTATTATAAGTTCTACTCTAGGATCATTTTTCACAGCTGCTCCTGCTATCTCAGGTACTTCTGCTTGTTGGATAGATAACGAAGTTTTGTAGTTAGGAACTACATCTATGCCTATATATCTTTCAATCCAAGGACTATTCTCTAAGATGCATTTTGCTGTACCACCGTGAGAAATTCCTATTTCAACTACAACTTTTGGATAGAAGGTTCTTGAGAACGCTAATATTGGCTCTAGATCGTTTGGTCCCATCATCCCGTAAACATAACGAAAGTGTCCATTTCCAAAAATTCCAAAAAAAGTATCCTGATTTATTCTACTCATTTAATACCTCCAAAAAAAGTTTTTCGCAGAATGTAATTGTCAAAAAATATATAGGTGCAAACAATCACTTATTTACAAAACAAATACATTTAACGATTAATTTTAAATTCAATCTATTTTCTGTACATGTATTAATTTATAATTCTGTCGGAACTTCTGTAAAAATTATCCTATCCATCAGGTGTTAGTTGTATAAAAATCACTGAAAAAAAGATTTATTTCAATGTTTGGAGCATTTTTTATTAATTTTTCGGACTTATAAGAGGGAGTTACTAATGAAGTCATTATGGAAACTTTTATTAACGGTATAAATCCCTAACCTTCTCTTTCTCAAACAAATTCTTCATATAAAAATATGCTACAAGTGATAATAAGGTGTGTGATAAAAGTCCAAGTTATAAATTAGTTGAAAATATTCTGTATCGTCTTGTTAATGTAAACATAAATATGTTATTAAAGATGAACATGGAAAGTAAGGTGGGGTTATGAATATTGGTTTATTTAGTTCCTACGGATTAAAATGTGGAATTGCTGAGTACAATATGTTCCTGTTTCATGCTCTAAAAAAGTTGGGACACTCTGTCACCATATTTGGTAATAGAATAGATACTATAAGACCCGAACAGAAAGGAGTCATCATTAAGGAAGCAAATCAAGATCCCTCATATGTTATTCGATGTTTTAGCGCAGGTGCCTGGTGTTATACAGGAGATTTCGATTTTTCATTAATGTTTGAAGAGCTAGAACGAAGAAAAATTGAATTAATTATTGTCCAGTACCAAAATGGAATTTTTAATGATAAAAATTTACGGAGGATTTTTGAATATTGCAAACATAAAGGAATACAAGTCATTGTTACTTTTCACGACTCTTGTATTGGACCATTATTCCCATATGAGCTTGTTAAGCATACTGTATCTCATTATAAAGTTGCGGGGACTCACCATCTTCCATTTGGTATACCTGCTCCTATTCTTGAAGAAAAAGAACAGTTAAAAAAACAATTTGGTTATAAAGGGACCATTATATCTACGTTAGGTTTAGGAAGAACAAATTATCATTTGATTTCCAATACTGCAGCAAAGCTAGGCTATCAATTTTTAGTAATCGATTCCACCCATAGTTGCCAGATAAATGGTGAGCATCTTATTAAAATTCACAAATGGTTGTCACAGGACCAACTGTTAACCCAGCTAGCTGCCTCTGATGCGATTGTGCTATGGTATCCAGAAATAGAGGCTAAAGTTCATTCATCAGCCGTAACATTAGCATTATCAACATTAAGACCAGTAATCGTCAATGATGTAGGTTGGTTTAAGGAAATACCTGACAATGTTGTGTTAAAGGTAAAGTCTGAAACAGAATTAATAGAACTCCTTCACTCTATAGATCAACTACCAATCAATCAAAAACAAGTGGATTATGTAAATGAAAATCAGTGGAAAAACATTGCAAAAAAATATTTACAGCTACTCGAATGTTGAAAATATATTACTATAAAACATACTGCCTAGAAGGAGAAATTAGATTTTTAGTCAAAGGTTGTTTTTCTAATTTGTAAAGTTTAGAAGTTTTACAAATATGGTAGTGTGGTAATATTGAATTCTATATCATACTTGATTACACATACAATCGATTACTAGTAAAAAATGGTCTATTTTATTCTAAATACTTTGTCTTTTTCCATATGGAGATTCTGTCCAATACCTACATGTTATTCCATAACGATTATTCTAGTGCTCCCTTTAATAAAGATAGTACAACACTACCATAATTATCTTTTCTTATCGATCTACTTTCTGATATTAACAAAAGAAAGAGTATCCTAATATACTCATAACACTCGGACCCTTGACATTGGTTTAAATAATGGACACTGAGAGCGGGGAAATTATAATAAAGCTTAACTTTGTGATTCTAAGTACCCAAATGAATAAACTAACATTTGATCAAGATTACAAAATTATGGTTAAGGAGGACAAACCCGTTGCCTAAGTATCGAGAGAATTAAATCTCTCCTATAATACTCTCAGAAAGCATGGAAACGATTTTTAAGATCTGGATACAAAAAGCCTGAAAACTAAAAAGTCCTCTAGTTGCGCAAGCCGCACCAAGAATTGGAGGAGAAATAAGCCATCTAAAAAAGCACATGGTATCTTCAGCGGAGAACAGGAGTAACCTTTCCCATTCATTTTCCGGTTTCTGGCGCCAAAATGAGTTTCATCTTATGAAGATGTGCCAGGTTATACATTGTTAAAAGTAGCTATTATGCTTGGTGCAAGCTTCCTAAAAGCCACACAAAAGAGTCGTCTATCATTCTTATGTACAAGCCAATATTCGTTAAATGAATATTAAAATATTTTACAAAAGCATCATTCTCAAGTCAATATCAGCTTATGCAATAACTGTTATGATACCACCTTTATCGAATGCCTTCATAGCCTAATTAAGAAAAAATATATTTATTTTAAAAACCTCCATACATAAGCTAATGTGTTTAAGAAATTTTTATAAATATACTTTTACAGCTCCAAAAGCACAAATGAATAGACCACTCTTTAAAATTAGATTCCCCCTGAATTTAGCAGGGGGACGCTATTCAATAATAGGTAAGGATTATCCTTTAGGTTTTAGACCATTTATAATAATTCAAATTCCACGAATGAATCTTAAAAGATTTTTTCGTATTCCAGTCCTTAAATAATATTAACCGCATTTCATCTTCTTATGCTATTGACATAATCCTTAATGACCGGAGGGTGCAATTTGTTGAATGGTACAACTTGTCTTCCCTCCAGTATTCGTTCTGCTGGTATATGTGAAACAGTATCTGGAAGCCCTTCAATAGTTGCATAATATTCAAATTTTTCTTTGATTAAGGCTGGTTTTTTCGTGTACCCATAATGAACGTAGTGTAAGCGGGAGTCAACACTATTAGGTCCTACTCCTTTCAACATTTCATGAACTTTTTGTTCCCAACGCAAACCAGAATGGTTTCGAAATAAAAACGGTCGGTAGTATCTTACATCATAGTCACACGTATTCTGCATATGCCAAAAGTCGCCCATCAAATGATAAAACCAACATGTATAAACGTCAATTTTTTTATTAGAAATGAGCTTTGGCATGGCCGTGATTAGATCAGGGTAGAAAACTTCATCTGCATCAATTTTCAACAGCCATTCTCCTGTAGCAGCCTCTAAAGCCAAATTTCTCAATTTGGCAAAATCCCCTCGCTCCTCACAATAGATTAATTTTGTTTTATCAAAGGACTGAGCAATTTCTACTGTTCGATCCGTTGATGCATTGTCTACAACGATGATTTCGTCTACAGCATCATAAATTGAACGAATTGAATATGGGAGAAACTCCTCTTCATTTCTCACAATGTACATGGCTGATACCTTAGACTTAGAAGCCATACTTATTTGCACTCCTTAACTAATAATTTTATAAAACTATTCTTGTTAAATCTTATTTATTAGACTCTTTGCTTTAATAAATACTATAGAGTGTCATCGGAATCTTGGAAAAAAGTCATTCACTTATAATGTGTTAAGAAATTTTATATAATATATTGTGAAGAACTAAAAAATCAACTCTGATTTAGCTTTTTAACAATTAATTATATAAGACTTATATTGATATAAGCTTAAATCCAAATTGTTTTTTAATCCTTTGGCCAACAATAATTTCAGAAAAATAATATACGCCAGTTTGATTGCTTTTAGCTTATTACAAAGTGTAGAGAGTTGATTCCCTACATTTATCTTAATAACTAATCCTTTCTAAATCCTATTTTATTGTATGATGACGGTACAAATTGTTCATAAAGATCTTCATACAATTTACCAATTTCCTCCCAACTTCTGGTTTGAAGAAATGAATTTCCTTTTTTAATCAATCTCTCTTGGAGTTCTTTATTCAATAAAGTTTTATGGAGAGCTTTGATAATTTCATCTACATTATCCCCTGTTATCTTATACACCTCTTCGTTTAAGTCAGCAAAATACAAATAATCTGTCGTTATGATTGGTCTCTTTGCTGCTAATAACATTTTCACAGCCGCAGATGTCCCCTGTTGGTGGTGATTTTTGTAAGGTAATATATTGACGTCCATTCCATGCAGGAAATTTACAATCTGCGTGTCAGGAAGATAATCCTTGATCCATATCAAATGACTTTTCCTTGAAAACTCGGACTTTAATTTCTGGAGAAAAGGATAGTATGGATGATGTTCATTAAGGTAGTTGGGGTAATGAGACAGGAAGTAACCTTTTAGATTAGGAAAGGTTATTTTTAATTGTTTGAGAGCATCAATTAGGCTGTCAATTCCTTTATGAGGGAACGGGAAACCTAAGAACCCTATGGCAGGGTGTCCATCAATATGATTTTCTTCCCTTATTTTTTCCATGGGTTGCAGCGGGTAGGTTCTACATCCCATAGGAATAACCATCATCTTTTCAGGAGGGAATCCCCCTTGAATACATAATTCCTTCATTTTATCAGAATGGACAATAATTTTCGTACTTTTCCGAGCTATCGTTTTATTATGCATCGTCAAATCAGATTTTTGAGACCATGTATGCAGAGTAGTGATAATCGGAATCCTTAAAAATTTTAAATCTCTCATCACTTTATTTAAAAGGTCTATAGGATATAGAGAATACTCATGCTGAAAATGAACAATATCAATTTTGTTTTTTACTACCATTGAGGCAAAATTATCGTGAATAGAATTTAATATACGAAATTTCACTGAACCGTCATTCACAGAGTAAATTAGATCTTTAGTGTACTCCGCTATCCCGCATTCATTTCCCCAAGTGGGTATTACCATGCCAACTGTTCTCTTCACTCCTCTTTCTGCACCTCCTAATAACGCAGTGTTGAAATAACTTTTTCAATTATATGATCGATACTCCAATGTCGTTCAACATGCTCTCTGGCTATCTTTCCTTTCTTTTCAACATCATGAGGATGTTCATACACATAGCGCATCCATTTACGGATATCGGTATAAGAGGGTACAGCCCACTGGGAACCCTTATAGATTCTATCATTTGGAATTCCAAAACTAGGAATTGGTTCAAGACGTTCTATTTCAATTAAATAACCATTCTCATGATTAACAAAATCAAGATGAGCTGACCAATTTGTTGTAATTACCGGTAAGCCACTTGCCATCGCTTCTAAAGCTGGAAGATTCCAGCCTTCTCCACGTGTCGGGATGATATAGCAGTTTCCAAGCGAATAAAAAGAAGGCATTTGTCGTGAGCTTAGTCCATAGGGAATAAGCTTAATCAATGGGGGTTGTTTTTTATCCATTTTCTTAATAATATCCTTTATACTATCGTTAATTTTTTGACCAGTCGGATCAAAACAACTGCCATCATAACTCTTAATTACTAGAACAACTTGATCAGACTGAGAAAACTCATCTAAGAAAGCTTTTAGTAAAAGATCATAGCCTTTACGTGGAACCCATTCAAAATTGGAAAGAAACACAAACCGGTCCTTAATGTCCGGAACATGTAATTCAGCTGTTTTTGGATGAAAATGCCCGATATCTACGCCAATGGGAACAACTCTTATTTTATCTTGCTTCACACCGCTTCTTATAAATGTTGCACGATTAAAAGTTGACGGAACCCATACCTGGTCCATTTGATTGCATTTTTTCACCCAATGTTGCGGAATGCGATCACATTCCAGCATGGTCATACCAATGTTGAATCTTCCTGGGATAGGGTGAAAGCCCTCAGCAATGCATAAATGTAGAATCGGGCCTTCTGACAAAACTTCTTTTCCACAAAGCTTCTGCAGCCGCATTTTCTGGAGAGCAGGCAGATCGCAGCCTAATTGACTCCAATCCTGGGGAATAATACGGATAGTGAAACCTTTGTCGAGAAGTCCAAAAGCAATTGATCGCAATGCCTGAGCATATCCGGAAGCATCGAAAGTCGGACCTATAATCGATATTTTCAATCTGAATCATTCCTTTTCTATCCAGTCAATTTAATTTGAAAATATTTTTTACTAATATTGTTGTAACTTTGTCCATAAAACTAAAATATTTTATTGTTTCATGTTGTTATAACTTTTTGTATAGAATCATAATTTTTTTGTAGTAAGAATAATAACGGTTGGCAATCTTCTTCCAACTGTTTCTTTTCACAAAAAGGTTTGTCTTCACAAACAGTCTCTCTTGTAAGCCTTTATTTAATAGAACCTCTCGAATTCCATTTGCAATTGACCTAACATCTGCTCTGGGAATTTTATACACTTCATCGGATAAATCTGAAAAGTGAATGGAATCTGTCACAACAATAGGCTTTCCAGCCATAAGAAGTAATTTAGCCGCTGAAGATATACCATTACCTTGATACGTAGTATAAGGGAGCACATTAACATCCATTTTATTCAGCAACTTAACAAGCGTTGAAACAGGCAGATATTCTTGATACCATTTCAAATGGGCATATTGTGCAATCTTTGTTTCTAATTCCTTTTGATAAGTTACAGCTGGGTGATGTTTGTCAATAGAGTTAGGTAGGTGGGCGAAGAAATAACCCGTTATCTCTGGAAAACTTGCCTTAAGTTCATTTATGGCGTCAATTAAAGGTGATATACCTTTGTTAGGAAACGGAAATCCAAAGAAACCGATACAAGGACGGCCTTTAATATCAATTAGGTTTTCATTTAAAGTAGTTGTTTCTAGTGGAAATGGATGGCATCCCATAGGAATAACAATTAGCTTTTTCTCAGGAAATCCATGATTAATGCACAGTTGCTTAAAATGGTCGGAGTGTACAATAATACTTGAGCTGTAAAAAGAAATGATATCATGTTGTAATTTCATTCTATTGGAAAGAGAGTGAAAAGTTGTTACAATAGGAATTTTTAAATTGACTAATATATTCATAACACTTTTTAAAGAGTTGGTATCATACATAGAGTATTCATACTGGAAATGTACAATATCAACTTTGTTACTTTTTACAAATTCCACAAATGATTTATCTATTTGAGAAATTACACTAACTGCTACTAATCTCTCATTCATATTTTCAATAAGCTGTTTTGTATAGTCTGCAATACCACACTCCTTTCCCCAGTTTGGGATCACCATGGCAATTTTGATCATTTTTTACCTCCCTAAAAAACTGTTGTTTAGCACGTAATCAAACATGACTATTTTGGTGAGCATGGTACTTCGTTCATTTTTTGCAGTAACGATTAGTAGCTTTTTGAATCACTGTTTCATTTGATTATTAAGAGTTCCCTGGATAGGAGATGACATTGTTTATTCGTCGTAGCTAATAAAAATAATTTTGATAATGGTTACAAGGTTGTTAACCAAGAATGATATATATCTTCTAAAGACTGATTAAGGGATAAAATAGGTTTCCAATTGGTTAATTGCTCTAACTTTGAATAATCACCTACAAAATACGGAACTTCAGACGGTCTCATTCTTTCCGGATCAGTTTCTATGTTTATTTCTTTATCTGAAAAAGAGAGCAGCATATCGAGTATTTCTTGGATTTTTGTACCTTCTCCCGAGCAAACATTATAAACTTCTCCCGCCTTGCCATTTAAAGCAATCAAGGAATACGCTTTAACAATATCCCTTACATCTGTAAAATCTCTAATCGCTTCCAGATTTCCAACTTTCATATCATGATTGTTTGTTTTCCCTTTATTAATTAAGGCGATTTGATAAGCAAAATCGGATGTAACAAAACCTAGTTTTTGCCCCGGGCCAATATGAGTAAAGGGCCTTATATGAATAACATCTAAGCCATACCCTTTGTGATACTGCTTTACCAACATACTTACGGCTGCCTTGCTCAAACCGTAAGGACTTGTGGGATTTATGAAGGTTTCCTCAGATATTTTTTTGGTTATATCATTGACCTTCCCATACTCTTCTGAAGAACCAATCGTAATCACTCTTATGCCATTGTCAATTTTGTTAATTGCCTCCAGTAAATTGACAGTCCCAATGGTATTGACCTCAATGGTTTTTGAAACATGCGACCATGAATCCCTTACATTGCTCATTCCTGCCAGATGAAATATATGGGTAGGGTTTACTTCTTTTAATAAATTAATAATTTTATCCTTGTCTAGTAAATCTAGTTGATAAGTTCCCTTACATGGATTCTCTTTTCGTGAAGTTCCAAAAACCTCTACACCTTCAATGATTAATTGTTCTTTTAAATAATGACCGACAAAACCTGTAACCCCTGTTACTAACGCTCTCATGGTATCACACGATTTTTTTCTAAATCATGATCTACCATCGTTTTCACTAATTGTTCAAACGAAACCTCTGGTTCCCATCCTAATTTATCTTTCGCTTTTCTAGGGCTACCTAGCAATAAATCAACTTCTGCAGGGCGCATAAATTTTTCATCTTGAATCACATAATTTTGCCAGTCAAGCCCTACATGTTGAAATGCAATTTCAACAAATTCCTTTACTGTATGTGTTTCACCTGTTGCAATTACATAATCATCTGGATTTTCTTGCTGTAACATGAGCCACATTGCTTTTACATAATCACCTGCGAATCCCCAGTCACGTTTTGCATCTAAATTTCCTAAACGCAGTTCATGCTGTAATCCAAGTTTTATTTTAGCTACGGCATCCGTTATTTTGCGTGTTACAAACTCTAAACCTCTCCTTGGTGACTCATGGTTGAATAGTATTCCTGAGCAAGTAAACATTTCATAACTCTCGCGATAGTTGACCGTAATCCAATGACCATATACTTTAGCAACACCATATGGACTGCGTGGGTAAAAAGGTGTTTTTTCTGTTTGAGGGGTTTCCATCACTCTTCCAAACATTTCACTGCTTGAAGCTTGGTAAAAACGAGCGGATGGTTTTACTAATCGAACAGCTTCCAACATATTGGCAACACCTAATGCTGTCGCTTGACCTGTATAAATCGATTGTGCCCATGAATCACCGACAAATGATTGAGCAGCAAGATTATAAACTTCATCTGGTTCTGAGATTTTTACGGCGTTGATTAATGAGGACAAATCTAATAGATCACCAGGTACTAGCTCGATTTGATCCAGTAAATGTTTGATATTTTCAAAGTTAGGGGTAGCAGTTCTTCTTTTAAGTCCGTACACTTTGTAACCTTTGCTTAATAATAATTCTGCTAAATAAGATCCATCCTGCCCTGTTATACCGGTAATCAATGCTTTTTTCATATGACCATCTCCGTTTATTTCTTTAGACACAGCATATAATATGCACATATGAAAAAAATGACAGGATAAATGCCCTGTTTTTGATGATATTATTTATGCTTTTTCTTGATTACCCCTGTAGACTCCCTGACGTACATAATCATAGATTAATAAACACCTCTCTAGTTTTTCTTGCGGTGTTTTCCCAAGAAAATGTTTTTGCTCTCCTAAATCCTTTCATTTGTAACTCTTTCTTAAGTGATGGGGAAAAGAGAATTTTTTCAATTGCCAAAGCGATCGATTCAACTTCTAATGGATTACAATATACAACGCTGTCTCCACCCACTTCCGGTAAAGATGATACATTTGAAGTCACAACAGGTACTCCACAGCTCATTGCTTCAATGACCGGTAATCCAAAACCTTCATATATAGATGCGTATACAAACAATTCGGCATTTTGATATAACACGACTACTTCTTTATCACTTATAAAGCCTGTCATAATAACATCTTCTTTAAATTCACAGTTATTTATTTGGTCTAATATGTCACTATATTTCCATCCCAAACTGCCTACAAGAACTAATTGTATTGGTTCCTTATATTTTTTTCTAAAAGCTTGATACGCTTTAATTGTTCTTGCTAAATTTTTTCTTGGTTCAATCGTGCAAACCGATAACATATAAGGCTTATTTACTTTAAATTTGTTAAGTATTTTCGATTCATCCTTGTAATTAACTTCTTTAGATAAAAAAGAGGCTAAGGGTATAACGGATATTTTATTTTCATTTATATTTCTAAAATAATTTAAAATATCATTTTTAGTAGAATTTGACGGCGTAATAATATGATCAACATTCCGGGCAACTTTTCTAATTTTTGTGTTAAAAAACGAATGTACATTATAATCATTAAAAAATTCAGGGTATTTTAACGGGATTAAATCGTTAATACAAATAACCCCTTTAAAATTTCTGCTTTGAGGAATGGGGTAATAAGGTGAAAATAAAACATCTATGTTTTCAGCATCCCCTATTAAGGATAGGAGTTTGTTCCCTTGTTCTATATTACTTCGAGAAAGGTTAAAGATATCTGATTTTAAACGACCATTATATCTTATGTTTTCATCTTTAAAATTCGTGATTGGTATATATTTTTCAGACGTATATTTTAATAATTCCTGAGTTAACTTATATGCATATCTCCCTACTCCAGTCCGATATTTATTGTTAAGAACCCGCAAGTCCAATCCTACTGTTAACACAAGTCTTCACACCCCTTGCCTACAAAAGTTGCACCATTTCGACAATGCCTAGGACAACTATTGTATGGTTATACATGACAGTCTGAAATAAAACAGATGACAAATAGATTGAACCATCTTTTAATGAAAGTACAAACCTACACTGAATTTGGTTATGAATCAGGATATCATTATAAAGCATCCTTTTTTCAATAACCTAACGAATCTTCCCACATACTGCCCCTATCCCCTTTTAACTAATATACTAAAGGAAGGTTAAATGACCGTTATTTGGGATTTTATGATCGTTAGTTACATACATATATATGAATATGAGATCTTCGTATAATTAGTGTCTAACGTTCGGCATTATATACTTTTACTTATCCCCTTTCAGCCTTTTGTGTTTTTATAAGCTTATTTTTCTGCACCATAAGGAGGCTATATAATGGTTAATCAAACCTTGCCTTTAGTTAGTGTTATTACCCCATCTTTTAACCAGGGAAGATTTATTCGAGAAACGATTGAAAGCGTATTGACACAGGATTACGCGAATTTAGAACATATTGTAGTAGATGGGGGTTCGACGGATGAAACCTTACAGATTTTGCAGGAATACAGCAAGCGGGACTCACGATTTCGCTTTGTATCTGAACCTGATAACGGGCAATCCCATGCCATCAATAAAGGTTTAAGAATGGCAAAGGGTGAGATTATCGGATGGCTTAATTCTGATGATACTTATTTGCCCAGGGCGGTAAGTCATGCTGTTAAAGCTTTTAATACACATTCAAATTGGTCAATGGCATACGGTAATGCATATATTACAAATGAAAACAATGAGATGATGACACCATATGTAGCAAAACCTGTCCGTTTAAAAAAGCTGTTTTCCAGTTGTCCCATTTGTCAGCCTGCTGTATTCCTTCGCAAAAAAGTATTGGATCAACTTGGCGGGATAGATGAGACATTAGATTTTTGCATGGATTACGATTTATGGATTCGAATCGCCAAAAATGGGTATGAAATGGGAATCATAAAAAATCATTATCTTGCTAATGCAAGATTGTATCGTGAAAGCAAGACAGGATCAAAATTTGTCGATGTTGGATTTCCAGAAATCATTAAAACAAGTAAGAAACATTTTGGTACGGTTTCCCCTTCCTGGCTTAATCTCTTTTTAAAAAATTATCGGAATAAGGGAGCATTTTGGTACTTAACTTTGTTTAAATCCTCCTCTATCTTTGAAAACAGTCCCAAGATCAAAAAAACCAATCTGTCCAGGGATTCGTGGGCACCTCACCGCCTTCATGCCTCTATACGAACTCATCAAAAAAAGCCGCTGCATACATTACTTGTAAAAGGAACTCAGGAAAACTTTCAGAGGTTATCTTGCAGCTGTTTTTTAAACGGTCGTTTGATTCACCGAACACACATCGATAAAGGACCTTTTATACTGCAGCTTCCTGTGTACTCACATCAGTCTATCAATAATGTTGAATTAGTCTGTAATACAAGCTTTAGTAGTGATATGGAGAGACAGATTTATAAAGTAACGGATATTGTTCCTCTGTCGGAAGAGGAATACGAATTTTTTAAGGGATTTGAAAAAGGGACGATATATGTTCGAAAATGGATCAATCAGAATTTTAACGAGTCACCTAATTTAGAATGAGGAGAGAAGTTATGAACTTATTAGAAAAACGAATTGTTGTCACAGGAGGTTCAGGTTTTTTGGGGAAGCATGTTGTGAATAATTTGAAAGCACGCGGCTGCCACGATATTTTTGTCCCAAGAAGTAAAGAGTATGATCTTAGGAAGGAAAGAAATATAGTCAAAATGTTAGAAGAGTACAAACCTGACATTGTTATTCATTTAGCTGCGGTCGTTGGCGGGATTGGCGCGAACAAGCAAAATCCGGGCACCTTTTTTTATGATAATTTAATGATGGGAGCGCAATTAATAGAACAAACCCGTTTATTAGGAGTTGAAAAGTTTGTAGCTATTGGTACGGTTTGTTCTTACCCAAAGTTTGCCCCCGTGCCATTTAAAGAAAGTGATCTTTGGGATGGATATCCGGAGGAAACAAACGCCCCATACGGTCTGGCCAAAAAGATGATGCTCGTTCAATCGCAAGCCTACCGTCAACAATATGGGTTTAATTCCATCTTTTTGTTGCCTGTTAATTTGTACGGTCCGGGTGATAACTTTGACTTAGAAACCTCCCATGTTATTCCAGCCATTATTAGAAAGTGCATTGAAGCAAAAGATAAAGGAGATACAATTATCACCTTATGGGGAACTGGCAATGCAACGAGAGAATTTATTTATGTTGAGGATGCTGCCGAAGGAATTATTCTCGCAACAGAGAAATATAATAATTCTTCTCCTGTCAACATTGGATCTGGTTATGAAATAACGATTAAGGAATTAGCCCAAATCATTAAACAATTGACTGGTTTTAAAGGGAAAATTGTTTGGGATGAAAGTAAGCCTGATGGCCAGCCGCGGAGAAAACTGGATACTCGGCTGGCAGAACAGAGATTTGGATTTAAAGCAGCAACAGATTTCATTACCGGCTTGAGGAAAACGATAAACTGGTATATTGAAAATCGCGAAAGGTTATAAGAATCCTCTCCTATTCTACAACCGCTAACGCTTTTAGTTAGCGGTTTTTTCAAGAACATACAAACTCTTTAGCAAGATTATAAGACAGAACATTATTCCTATGATTGTATTCTTAGATTAATAAAATTGTAATAAGCGCTGTAAAATAAAACTATTCACCCAACTCTGGCACCGACTGTTTGTTCAGCTATTTACTAGCAGTACAAAAATAAACTATCATCTTAAGCTTTAGAAATAACTACTTAATTACAGACTCTACTACTTGTTTTCGATTAACTGGCGAAATACTTCTAACGTTTCTTTCGCACTTTTTTTCCATGAAAATTTTTTGGCTTGTTCTTTTCCTTTTGTTATTAAAGTTTGGCTTGTTTCAGGTTTTAAAACCTCTAACATCTTTATGGCGATATCTTTAGGATCATGAGGGTTAAAGATTAACGCACTATCCCCCACAACTTCGGGAATACTGGCGGCATTCGAGCATATAATTGGGGTATTTGTTCTCATTGCTTCGACCAACGGAATTCCAAACCCTTCGAAAAGTGAAGGGTATACGAGGAATTTTGAGTTCAAATAAAGATATGGCATCTCCTCTTGCTGGACATACCCTAAAAATTTCACCTGACTGCTTACCCCTTTTTCCAATAGAAATCGTTGAATCTCCTCATAATTCTTTGTGTGTGCCTGCTTATACCCCGTAAAAACCAAGTTTATTTTTACATTGTATTGATCCCTTAACATCACAAGTGTTTTAAGCAAATTCAGGTGATTTTTATGAGGCCATGTATTTGCTGGATACAAACCGTACTCCCTTGGCAAATGATATTTTTTTATGACTTCCGCTTTTACTGTTTCAGTATTATTTGACCTAAATTCTTTCGGTGCATCTCCATATATTGCAACTACTTTATCTTCACGTATTTTATATTTCTCTATTATCGTGTTCCTTGAGAAGTTAGAGATAGTGAGGATAACAGCAGCTGCTTTTGCTGCATGTCTTATATTGCTTTTTCTCCACTGCAAATCTTCAGGACTAAAAAATTGGGGAAAGAATTCATGTTGAATATCGGGGATTAGCACAACAGATGGAATATTTACGTTTTTAGGCATTAGTGTAAATAAAGGACAGAACCATAAACGAATGTTTAATTTACTAATCCAGTTATGGAATTGTGTATCTATACTTATTCGATTTTCTTTTAGGTTCATAAGAATCTTTTTTACATATTTATTATTGAGCTGAAACTCGTTATAACTATATTCATTTAAAAAGAGATAAATTTCGTAATGACTAAACCTTGAAGCATATTCAATCAAACTTCTAAGATATTGTTCCATTCCCCCGATTTTACCGGGCCACATCTGGACTAAATTTATTCCTATCCTCATAATACTTCTCCCAGGATATGACTTTCCATTTTGTCTCCACCTTCAGCAGAATTCTCAAACAATAAATTGGAAGATGTTCACTCCTCTTTATTTGAAATATCCTTAAGAATTTGTTTAATTTTGTGTTCTTGTGATTTATGACAGACTAGCAGCCCTTCTTCAGTGGAGGCAATGATTAAATCTTCCACTCCGATTACCACTGCTTTTCGATTTTCGGATTTAATAATGCAATTTTTGGTAGACAACAGATGGATATCCCCTTGAAGAAGATTATCTTCGTCTGTTTTTTCATGGAGGCGGTCCCATGCACCCCAGGTTCCTACATCATCCCATTCAAGATTAACGGGGATTGTGTAGATGTTCTCAGCTTTTTCTAATATGGCATAATCCACCGAGATTTTAGGAAGAAGTGAGTATTGATACATCGAGACTGTTCCATACCTTTTTAACGGTTCCCATATTTCGGGCTGAAATTTTTCCATATAATAAGCAATCGTTGATGGTTTCCATATAAAAATGCCGCTATTCCAAAATACATGGTCATTTTTGAATAGTTTTTCAGCCTTTTCCTTACACGGCTTTTCGATAAAAGCTTTTACCGGCAGCACTCGATGGTTTTGTTTCCCATTCATATCAGCTTGTATATAACCGTACCCCGTTTCCGGCCGGGTTGGTTTAATCCCCAGTGTCACAATGGCAAGATCTGTCTCAGCTGTCTTCTCTGCCAGCCCAAATATTTCGGGAAGAGAAGCATCCTCAGGAATATAATGATCTGCGGGGACAGCTGCAAAAACTTCATCATCATCATTTCTTAAAAAATGTAAAGCTGTTAATGCAATACAAGGCCCTGTATCTCTTTGCAAAGGTTCTATTATGATTTGATTGTCATTGATAGAATGTATCTGTTCTTTGACTAGAGAAACATAATCTTCTGATGTTACAATGAATATTTTTTCGGGCGGAAGCCATTTAAGAAACCGGTTATAGGTTTGCTGCAGCATCGTTTCTTCAGACATTAAAGACAAAAACTGTTTTGGTTTATCTTTTACACTCCAAGGCCAAAAACGGGTCCCCTGCCCCCCTGCCATAATTACGACTTTCAATGTCAAACACCTCGATATTCTTTCTTATTTTGTAGACTCATGCTGTTTCTGTCCTAAATAATCCTTATATAATATGCATTTGCACAGAATATCGTATGGTGCAATGACTACTTTTTCTTAAATTAGGCGTTTGACCTAATAATAAAGAAATTAGAGAAGTGTTTTTTCACGAAAAAAAGCGCACCCCTTTGGTACGCGCCTGCGTGTGCTCCCTCTCATATATTATTTGTGAAGAAATAATATATCTTGCTGCTACCATTCCATGGTTTTGCACCAGACTTCATAATTGTTCGCCTTCGTTTTCTATGTCATTCGCCCATTTGTTCCCTTTTGCTTAACGATGGATGTGAAGCGATAATCTGAACATCTCCTACGACAGAAAAGCAATCTATATTATACGGTAAAATAAAATGATCGCCTTTATGAATGGTGTATTGTTGTTGTTCTGTTCTTAGAATTCCTTCACCCTCGATTACACTCACAAGCATGAAATATTGATGTTGTTTCATTTCTAACTGATTGTGAACGTCCCATTTGCAGACAGTAAAATATTTTTCTTCCACAAAGGTTGTCATTGTCGATTTGCCCATTTTACGAATAATCGGTTTAATATTATTTTCTTTATAAGGTACCGTTGTAACATCGCTTGCTTTTTCTAAATGCAGCTCGCGCAAGTTTCCATTTTGATCGAAGCGATTGTAATCATAAACACGATATGTGGTGTCAGAACTTTGTTGTGTTTCCAATATAAGTGTTCCTTTACAGATTGCATGAAGGGTTCCACTCGGAATATAAAAAAAATCTCCCGGTTTAATTTTTATACGGCGCAACAGCTGATTCCATTGTCCATTATTAATCTTTTCAATGAAGCTTTCTTTCGTTTGTGCATGATGGCCGATAATGATTTCAGCATTTTTCTCACAATCAATGACATACCAGCATTCTGATTTACCCAATTCACCATTTTCATATTTACTGGCATAATCATCATCCGGATGAACTTGAACCGATAAATCATCATTTGCATCTAAAATTTTTGTTAACAAAGGAAATCGTTCACTGTCATAGTTTCCGAATAACTCTCGGTAATTGTCCCACAGCTCTTCAAGTGTTAATCCTTTATACTCTCCAGAGCGGATAATACTCTGTCCATTAGGATGGGCAGAAATTGCCCAGCATTCACCTGTTAAATCAGATGGAATTTCATAATTATATTTCTCTCTTAATTTTGCCCCACCCCAAATGCGTTCTTGAAATACCGGTTGTAAAAAAAGGGGCTCCTTCACTATAAACCCTACTCCTCTCTATGTTATTCAACTAAAAAGAGGCTGTTCTTCTAGTACTTTTAATAGTTTAACTAGACAAAGGCCGATAGATTTACTTAAAAACAGCTACAAAAACTCGTTTAAATACTAAGAAATCATCAATAGGCTGGTAGGGAGGTTTTCTCCGTTTTGGCAGAGGCTATCGAAAGTGATGGTATACATTACATTTGTTCATTATTTAGACACTGGTACTATAAATAGTTCTTTCTTCAATATCACCGAATGATGGAGGATTAGGTTTGAAAAATATTCAAAATATAAAGATGCTTGTTCATCCCTATTTCCAGCCATTCTCTCTATATCCATACTGTATGTTCTTTTTATCTTATTGCTATAGGCTAATAACCTATTGATTCCTTCCCAGAAAATCACCCTTCAGCCAAAAGTCCATTATACTTACCAAAGTAGCCCCTACTTTTGTTTTAGGTGCTTAAAAAACTTTATTTACACATTTTGAAATCTGTTTTGATGATAAATGGATCTTATATAGTAAAAGAGGTTACGTCCAAAATCAAAGTGAAGAGACGCAGGAAATTATTACTGCCGAAGATGCCGTCGCTGAATATGTTTAGAGCAGGAATCCAGCCACCAAAAAAGCAACTAAATTCCCGCTCTCTTTTTCATATCATCGTATATTCTTAGAATCGTTTCTCCATAATCATTTCCTGGAACTGCCCACTTCCCGTTGAGCGCTTCCCATGTTTTGGCGCTTCCGCGTTTAACGAATTTGAATCGAGGATCGATCAGAGGTTCACCTGGAGGTAAATTAATGTTCGTGGCATATGCGAACAAATGCTGCAAATGGGCAAGTACGCCCTCTCTCTCAGTTTTAAAACTTGCACCTGTGTTATTAGGATCAGTTGCTCCTAATCCGGCAAAATTATTCTGGCTTCTTTTGACGATGCCGGTAAAATGCAGGTAATCCGTTTCAAGAAGGGCTTGGGCAAATGCAACATCTCCTCTGATGCCATAGAGTTTTCCGAAATCGATATAATATTTTCCTAATAACGGGGCATCAGGGTTGACTCTTTTTACGAATTGGTCCAATTGGTCGGCTGATAATACAGAGGAACCTACAATTGATAAGTCTTGTACTGTTGGAACGGCAGCAATCGGCTCAGCGATAATAGCTGCATCAAATCCTGCTTGTCTGGCACGTACCCAAAGATTTTCTGCGTTTTGTCTATCCCTGAAGACTCCGATTTGGACACGATACTGATAAGCCGGAACCGGACCTGGAACATCAGGAACTGGAGCTGGGTTTTCCTTGGCTTTATCTGTAACCGCCTGATCAAGCGCCTTTCTAGTTGCTGGCCCAACCACACCATCGATCGTGATTTTCTGCTTTTGCTGAAACTGGCGAACTGCATTTTCAGTTGCTGGACCGAATATCCCATCGATTCCGCCCGTATCATATCCTAAAGCAACGAGGTCATGTTGCAGAAGCTCGACTTCTTTCCCTCGACCACCGCGACGTAATATACCATCCGCTCTCTTTTTCTCAAGGGCTGCTTGCAAAGCTCCTGCCGCTTTTGAGCCAAAGATGCCATCCGCGGGTAGGTTTACCGATTGTTCAAAGTTAAAAACCGCATCCTTTGTTTTGGGACCAAATATTCCATCAATCGCATCATTGTAAAAACCTAATTCTTTTAAATCCTGTTGTAATTTGACTATAGGCTCTCCCTGATCACCCATTTGATGAATAATAACAGGAGTTGGAGAGACGGAAACTCCTTTCAACTCATTATTAACATCTTTCAGGAGCACTTCCCACGTTTTTCCGTTAGGCACCAATGCACTGACAGGATCCTTTCTTCTCGCTGGGTCTAACTGGTAATGCCCTTTAATTTGAAGCATTGGATTCCAATTGTAAAATTGACATAAATAAGCTAAAAACCAAACGTATCGTTTGTACGCTTCCTGAAAGTTAATTGCTCCTCCATAGCAAAGCTCTACCCCTATAGCCCAATCATTTGCATCAGACACATTAGACCGGACGTGATAGGCCTTCTCTGTTAAGGGAATAATAACAAGAATTTCTTTATCATCTATAAAGACGTGTGCCGAAGCACTTAACTGCCTGGAATTAAAGTAAGCGAAGTTTTGTCTGGCTGTCGAGCCTGGGTTGCCTGTATCATGAGCAACTACATATCTTGGGATGCGAGAGCCCCCGGGACGTTGATTCCATTTATCCGAAATATACTGTTGTGTAATGGGGTATTTTAACTCACTCATGCTAAACACCTCCTATCATATATATTAATCTATGAAAAAAGGAGCGCATGAGTATAGACGAATATGCGAGGAAATTTAAATTTGGATGCTAGTCCATATTAAAAATGGCTCGGTGCAAACACTTCAATATTGCCATGAATCTCTTAACGTACATCAAAGTAAAAGGACAATGGATGTACCTATATCGTGCCGTCGATTGGGATGGAAATACCATTGATTTTTTCCTTAGTAAAACGAGAGATGCTAAATCAGCCAAACGCTTCTTGAAAAAAACCTCGAATTCTATGAATCCAAGGCTTTTTCAACACAACATAATAACCATTATGTTGCATTTAGATAGAACAGTTAAATACAAGTTCTATTTAAAAATGAAACGTACAATTTTCCATATTAGATTTGAACATATAATGCTGATAAAGACTGAGAGAAAAAAGCTCTTCATTAACAGTTTAGTATCACTCTTGCTAGAATTTTGAACATTTTGTTCCATATTAAGACTAGAGTCCGTTTGAACGGCCTCTTCAATAACTTTTATCGGCCCTATATCCGTAACCAAGGTTTCTTTCCATTCTTCACTTACATTATGTTGGCCTTGATACATTTCCTCAATAGGTGGAGTTTTACCATAGAAACGGTCTGCTGAGTAAGGAATCATTTTCTGTAGCTTACCGTCCAACATCCACCATATTCCCCTGCTAGATTTATACCAAGCATACAGCTGACTTTTCTCGTGGTACCACAGATCAGGATAGTAAAACCAAAGGCCAGGCGATTGCTGAACCGGTTTCACATTTTTATAATTTTCCCTCAAATCATTCATGCTCCCTAACCTCTTTTACTTTTATTTCCTTTTTAATAATTTATGGATCAACCCTTTAAAGAGTTCAACAATTGACAAAGCAATATCACCTAATCTAAACAGAGGTCATTTACATTAACGGAAATGAAAACCACAAGTCCGTTTCTAATGCAAAAAACTATAAAACTTGGACATGCTCAGAAAATAATGAAAAGCAAGTGCATGTTATATTTATTTTCAGTTAACATAATCATTCTTATCAACAAAAAAAGCCTCGATTTCTATGAAAGTCAAGGCTTTTTCAATACAACATAATAACTATTATGTTGCGTTTGATATAGGCATAAATTGTATTTTGTTTGTTACCTTAATATCTATAGGACAAACTGTGTAAAATCTGTTTATAATCAAAACCAATTTCAACATACTTTAAAATAGATCTTTAAACAGTCAAAACAAAAGTAGTAGCTACTTAATAAGTATCATTTAATGTATATAACGTCATAAAAAAGATTGTTCCAGTATCAGCATGGAGCAATCTTTTTTGTATTTATATTAAATCCACAGCATTCACGCGCGACAGATCGTCAATCGACACGCCAGTAGGCGAAACCCAACGAGAATCGTGTCGATCGTGTTGCCTTTGTTGGAAAAGACCTCTCTAGCCTCCTACCGTAAAATAGCCAATCCGAAAGGACCATTTAAAACTCCCGCACCGAAATCCCTCACACGTATAGGATTTGGAGGAAGGGAAATATCATAAATTTCTACCGTACTATCGTTAAAATTGGTTGCATACAGAGTGGTACCTGTAATCGCCAATCTCTCAGGGCCACTTAAATCCTCTGCACCAAAATCCCTCACACGTATAGGATTTGGAGGAAGGGAAATATCATAAATTTCTATCGTACTATCGTTAAAATTGGCTGCGTACAGAGTGGTACCTGTAGTCGTCAACCCGGTAGGCCCACTTAAATTTCCTTCATTAACCTGCCCTACACGTATAGGATCGTTAGGAGCGGAAATATCAAAAATGTCTACATTGTCATTGAATTGATTTGATACATACAGAGTGTTACCTGTAATCGCTAATGCGGTAGGACTATTTAAAGCTCCTGAAAACTCCTCTCCAGTAAACTTCCTCTCAAATACAGGATCGTTAGGAAGAGAAATATCGTAAATTGCCACACCACTGGCATCGCCTTGATCTGCGATATAAAGAGTATTACGTGTAATCGCCAATCCGGTAGGCTCACTTAATCCTGTACTAACCTGCCCTACATGTACAGGATCTACAGGAGCGGAAATATCAAAAATGGCTACAGAATCATCGCCTTGATTTGCGGCATACAGAGTGGTACCTGTAATCGCTAATGCGGTAGGACCATTGAAAACGCCTGGAAAATCTACCTCACCAAACTCCCTTACAAGTACAGGACTCGTAGGAGTGGAAATATCAAAAATGGCTATAGTATTATCATTACGATTGGATATAAAAAGAAATCTAGTGTTAGGAACCGGGACGGGGACCGGGAAGATCGCCGGACATTGCTCTGGGAAGGTAGGGAACAGGCATTCAAAAGGCTGATCTTCAATCGGGATTGGCTGGCGCGGTCCACAGAACTTCGCTTCCACTTCCAGCTTAACTTCTGCTTTCACTTGAACGTCTTGACACATGACGACCTCAAGCAAGAGCATATTTCCTAACATTTGATCCATTAATACCGTACAGTTTACGTCAAAGATGTTACAGACGATTCTAGTGCCCTCGGGGAAACAGAGAATCACTTCATCTACAAAGTTAACCGGTACTTCAAAATTGCAGAGTGGAACGCCATCACAGAAAAATTCAATACGAATTCGGACATGGAAAGCAATGGTGACAATTTGGCCACCTGGTACATTAGGAGCTGGTCGTGAGCCAGGCAGGACATCACAACGACGAGTTCCTTCCACTTCTGCACAAGTGGCTGTTACAAGGCCGCCTCCACTGCGGCAGTTTTCAATGAGTGTAAAGCATTCTGCCGGAATGGGAACTTTATTGCGATCCCGGTTCGTAAGGACTACCCAATCGTAGACCTTTTGCACAAGGATACACTCTAAACTTCTCCTCCCAACCGTAACACAGGTATTAATTAAGATCGAAATAGTACTTGAACCAAAATTTGCAATTGCAAGATCAAATCTTCCGTCTCCATTAAAATCTGCAGAGATGATGGAAACAGGATTCGAACCTCCACTGGAAAAAGGACTGCCTGGCACTGGAGTAAACCCGCCTGAACCATTACCTAAAAAAAACGAGACATCATCGGAATTAAAGTTCACGACGGCAAGATCCATCGTCCCGTCTCCATTAAAATCTGCAGCCGTGATGGAACTAGGACCCGAACCTCCACTAGAAAAAGGACTGCCTGCAGCTGGAGTAAACGCTCCTGAACCATCACCTAAAAAAACCGAGACATCATCGGAATTAAAGTTCACGACGGCAAGATCCATCGTCCCGTCCCCATTAAAATCTGCAGCCGTGATGGACATTGGACGCACACCTCCACTAGAAAAAGGACTGCCTGGCGCTGGAGCAAACCCGCCTGAACCATTACCTAAAAAAACCGAGACATTATTGGATCCTCGGTTCGCAACCGCGAGATCCATGATCCCGTCTCCATTAAAATCTGCCGAGGTGATGAAAAAAGGACTTGAACCTCCACTAGAAAAAGGACTGCCTGGCGCTGGAGCAAACCCACCTGAACCATTACCTAAAAAAACGGAGACATTATTGGATCCTTGGTTCGCAACCGCGAGATCCATAATCCCGTCTCCATTAAAATCTGCCGAGGTGATGGAAGCTGGGAGCAAACCTCCACTCAAAAAAGGACTGCCTGGCGTTGGAGCAAACCCGCCTGAGCCGTTACCTAAAAAAACTAAGACACTATCGGAACCAATGTTCACGACCGCGAGATCCATAATCCCGTCTCCGTTAAAATCTGCAGAGGTGATGGCATGTGGACCCGAACCTCCACTAGAAAAAGGACTGCCTGGAGCTAGAGCAAACCCACCTGAACCATTACCTAAAAAAATTGAGATACTATCAGAACTAATGTTCACGACCGCGAGATCCATAATCCCGTCTCCATTAAAATCTGCAGAGGTGATGGGAAATGGACCCGAATCCCCACTAGGAAAAGTGGAGATTTGAAAGGATGGACATGGCACTGTAAAAACCTCCAATCTCTACAAGAAAAAGTTTGGAATTTAAGTAAAAAAGAATTCTATTTGAAAAAGGAGGTATTAATTTTAGATGCTATTTATATATCAAGCCTATTCTGATAATAGATTTTACAATTCCTTTTCCGTCTGAAAATCGGGGTCAATTAGTCTGAAGAGACCTCAATCCCTTTACTTCATTTTCTGCATTTCACTTGTTATAGGCTGTACTCTTGTCCCTTCTTTTTCTCATAGTTACATTAGCATATGATTCTTTTTTTGATTTGATTGGGCGTAGCTATAATCGATCTTCTTACAACTAAAAAGCCCAACAATTCATTTTGCTGAACGAGGACTCAGGAAATAGCATTATCCAACTTTACTTGAATGCCACTTTCCCGTATTCAGGTAAACATGTGTACTCGGCGTAAGCCCCAAAATTCATCCCAGTCATGGCAAAAACTTGGTCACTTTCATATGTATATTAGATATAAATCCAGTTAACATAAAGTCTCTTCCAAGCAACCAAAAAAGCCTCGGATTTCATATAATCCAAGGCTTTTCAAATGCAGCAAAATAACTATTATGCGGTGATTTGTCATCACCTCTTTATTTATAACGCCTTCTTTTCAGATGTTATCGTTTTTTCTTCCATATCTTTATTACTTGTTTCCGTAGAGAGACGCAGCTCCCCTTGAAGGCCTTTATACGTGGAATAACACATAAATAGCATTAATATGGATAATGGTATGGATGTTGCGACAAGCGCTGACTGTAAGCCTGACAACCCGCCAGTCATGATTAATACAGCGGAGACCGCAGCAATGACGACACCCCAAATCACTTTGGTCGTATGAGTAGGATTCGGATTACCATTTTCGCTGATCATACCTAGTACAAAAATGGCTGAATCCGCAGATGTAATAAAGAAAATAAGCACGAGTACCATGGCTAAAATACTTAAAAATACACTCATAGGGAAGTACTCAAAAAACTTGAATAGAGCAGATGTTACATCCGTTGATACAGCAGTTGCGATGGCTGTTTTGCCATGGTTTTGGATAAGGTCGATGGCTGAACCTCCCATAACGGCAAACCACAAAAAAGCACCAAGAACAGGTATGAAGATAGCCCCCATCATAAATTCTCTAATGGTTCTTCCTTTCGAAATCCTCGCAACAAAGCTTCCTACAAGCGGCGCCCAAGCAATCCACCAGCCAAAATAGAATAGTGTCCAGCTTGCGATCCATGATCCATCACTATATGGCTCCGTTCGGAACGACATACCGATAAAATTTTGGGCATAATCCCCGATTCCTTGAAAAAAGATTTTTAAGATGGATTGGGTTGGTCCAAGTATAAGCATAAAAGCTAATAGAAGAAAAGCTAAAAGCATATTCAGGTTGGATAAGAGTTTCATACCGCCTTGCAGTCCTGAAACGGTTGAGGCAAGATAGAGCACCGTTACGATCGTAATGATAATCACTTGACTATTAAACCCTAACGGAATCCCCCAAAGATAATTCATTCCACTGTTGACTTGTAAAGTACCAAAGCCTAAAGACGTAGCAATCCCAATAACGATGGAAAGGATAACAATGATATCAATAAATTTACCGAAGGAACCTTTAATTTTATCCCCTACTAATGGGTAAAAAACGGAACTTAACGATGCGGGTAATTTTTTTCTAAATTGGAAGAATGCTAAAGAAACTCCGACAACTGCATAGCATGCCCACGCCGAAACTCCCCAGTGCAGGTAGACAAATTGCATAGCCAGTTTTGCCGATTGTTCAGAAGATCCCTCTCCAAACGGAGGATCAATATAGTAAGAGACAGGTTCTGCAACTCCCCAAAACACAAGACTAATGCCGATAGAAGCACTGAAAAGCATAGCAATCCACGTACTCGTTTTAAATTCAGGGCGATCGTCATCATCACCTAACCTTATATGCCCAAACTTCGACAATCCAATATGCATACAAAAAGCAAAGAAGAGAAAAACACAGCCTAAAATAAACCAGCCTAAATTATTATAGATAAAACTAAGAGCTGAGTTGGAAAAACTATCCAACTGTTTTGGCGCGAATATTCCGACACTGATTAAGACTAAACTAATTGCCAATGAGAAATGGAATACGGTTTTCTTGCTATTCATCCAATCACTCCTTATGAAATAAAGTCAACATTCTTCAAATTCATTATTGTAAGCGTTTTCCTTTTTCGGGTGAAAAGCAGAGGTGAGGCATATGATTCATTCGTCCTTGAATGAATTCTGAGGACGAATGAATTCTGAGGACGAATGAATCAAGTCTATTGAAAAAATGTTTCTTTCCATTATACATACCTGTTCCTTATTGGATTGGTGCGCTTTTGGATGACATGATGGTTGCGATCATATCCGTCACCCGGTCCCCTACTTCCGAAGTAGAAGCCGTTCCATTCATATCAGGCGTCAGCACTTGTTTCTCCAGCAGAAGTTGCTCGATTGCCTGAAGCACGACTTTTCCATGCGCTTCATAACCAAAGAAGTCCAGCATTTGGCTGGCCGACCAAATGGATGCGAGCGGATTCCCGATTCCTTTGCCTGCGATGTCGGGAGCCGATCCGTGAATCGGCTCAAACATTGACGGGAAGTTTCTTTCAGGATTAATATTGGCTCCAGCAGCAAGACCGATGCCGCCGGCGAGTGCCGCTCCCAAATCCGTTAAAATATCGCCGAATAAGTTCGAGGTCACGACGACTTCAAAGCGTTTCGGATCTTTAATCATCAACATTGCTGCCGCATCAACGAGATAAGAAGCCGTTTTGACTTCCGGATATTCTGCACTTACTTCTTCAAATACTTGATCCCAGAAAACCATCGAGTAGTTCAGGGCGTTCGCTTTCGAAATGCTTGTCAGCGATTTCCCTTCTTTTTTGGCGATTTCAAAGGCATAGCGGATGATTCGCTCTGTGCCTTTTCGTGAAAATACACTGTTTTGCAAAACGACCTCATGTTCTTGGCCCTTAAACAGCCAGTCCCCTGCTCCGGAATATTCGCCTTCACTATTTTCGCGGATGAACAGCATATCAATGTCTTCACGTTTCACATCTACAAGCGGCAAATGAGCTCCTTTTAACAGCTTCACAGGACGGATATTTACATACTGATCAAAGCTTTTGCGAATTTTTAACAATAAATCCCACAACGAAATGTGGTCAGGGACGCCGGGAAACCCGACTGCCCCTAAATAGATCGCATCAAATTCTTTCAGCTGTTCCATTCCATCATCATCCATCATCTTTCCGTTTTTCGCATAAAACTCGCATCCCCATGGAAAGTATGTGAAATCAAATCGGAAACCTGCATCCAGTTCCGCCACTTTCTTTAATACGTTAACCCCTTCATTAATGACTTCGGGGCCGATGCCGTCTCCGGCGATAACCGCTATTTTAAATACTTTCATCATAATCCCCTCATTTTCAGCTTTGATTCCAAACGACCAATTTCATTTCAGTCATTTCTTCCACTGCATATTTAATTCCTTCACGGCCTGTCCCGCTTTCTTTCACCCCGCCGTATGGCATTTGGTCTACACGATATGTCGGCACGTCATTAATGATGACCCCGCCCACGTGCAACTCTCGTGAAGCGTATAACGCATTTTTCACATTGTTTGTGTAAATACCTGCCTGCAATCCAAAGCGGGAATCATTCACCTGCTCAACGGCTTCTTCGATGGAGCTCACTTTATTGACAACGACAACCGGAGCGAATGCTTCCTGGCAGGACACCTTTAACGAATGGTCGGCATCTGTAATAATGGTTGGTTCAAGAATGCCGTTTTGCAGTTTGCCGCCTGCTGCGAGTGTTGCATGGCTGTTTTTCGTTTCGTCGATCCAGTCGATTACACGTTCTGTTTCCCGTTTTGAAATCAATGCGGAAATATATGTGTCCGGATCAAACGGGTCGCCAATTTTCAGCTTCTTCGCGGCTTCAGTGAATTTCGCAACAAATTCTTCATACACATCCTCATGTGCATACACCCGCTGCAGGGAAATACAGACTTGCCCCTGATTGGAGAAAGCGCCCATAATGCAGCGGTCAATGATTTGATCGATATCAATATCTTTGTCGATGATTAAAGCCGAATTTGAACCGAGTTCAAGCGTCGTCTTTTTCAAGCCTGCCTTGTTCCGGATGCCGATGCCGACGCCCGGACTTCCTGTGAATGTAACCATGCTTACGCGGTCGTCTTCCACAATGGCTTCCCCGACCGTGCCTCCTGGACCTGTCACCACATTTAATACACCTGCCGGGAGACCTGCTTCTTCAAAAAGTTCCGCGATAAAAAGAGCAGACAATGGTGTTTGCGACGCTGGCTTCAACACAATCGTATTGCCGGCCGCGATGGCCGGTCCAACTTTATGGGCGACAAGATTCATCGGGAAGTTAAACGGGGTAATCGCCCCAATGACCCCAATCGGCTCTCTTAACGTGTAGCCGATTCGACCGCCCCCGCCAACAGCGGCATCGAAAGGAATCGTTTCTCCGTGAATTCTTTTTGCTTCTTCAGCCGAAAATTTATACGTTTCAATCGTTCTCGCCACTTCTGCTTTCGCAAACATGATTGGCTTGGCTGATTCACGGGTAATAATTTCTGCCGCTTCATCTGCTTTTTCTTTTAATAATGCTACCACTTTTTCTAAAATTTCTGCCCGTTGATATGCCGGCATTTTTGCCATGATACCTCGTGCTTCATGGGCAGCGTCTATTGCCCGCACAACCTGCTCTTTATCCGCCATCGCAATTTGAGCGATTTCTTCCCCGGAATAAGGAGAATATAACGGGGCATATTTTTCTGTTTCTACTTTTTCGCCATTGATCATTAAAAACTGCTTCGTCACGTTTACTTCATTCACTAATTTACTCATTGAGGGCCTCCAATACCATTTCATGAAATTGTACAATTGCTTTTTCTGAAGACGAATAGACTCCCTTGTTAAATGCACGAGAGCGGAAACCAATTTGCTCTAATTCCACAAGTTCCACATCTTCCTGGCGCACTTGTTCAGCAAATGCAACTAAGTCTTTTTCTTCCTGAGTCAAATTCTCGTCACGGAAATAATAAGTGTAAAGAATCAACGTTGTTTCATGATCAATCGGTACTAATTGAATCGTCGCCATATTGCCAGGACCAGGATAAATGGTCAGCATTAAGTTTGGCCACAGCCAGAAGAAGGATCCGCCTTGCATTTCTGCCTGATTTAAATCGACTGTTCCATACCCTTTATCTTGTTTAACAATTGTGCCTTGAAGTGAATAGTTTTCACATGTAATGATTTGATAATCATCCATATTAAGTGCTGAAACGAAGCCTGGATGAGCGACATGGCAGTGGTCACACTCTAAATAGTTGTCAATAAACGCTTTCCAGTTCGCTTTAATCACCCGTGATGTTTGGTTTGTTCTTTTCAACTCACTTAAAAACGGAAATTTGCTCAAACGATCAAAGAAATCACCGTAAGATTCGCAAAGCGGCTTCGCGTTATCATCCAAGTTGACAAAAATGAGAGATTCCAAGATTTCCATCCGCACTGAACGTAAACAAGCATCTTTTACACAGGCTGCATCTTCGCCTCTAAAGTTGGGTGCTTTGTTTAATTTCCCATCCATTTTGAATGTCCAGCCATGATAGCCGCATTGTAAAATTTTCTTCTTGCCTGACTCACTTTTTTCAAGCTTTGTCGCACGATGTGGACAAACGTTATAAAAAGCGCGAATCACTTCATCTTGCCCTCGAGTCACGATAATGGGCTCGCCTGCAACTTCCGTTGTAAAAAAAGCGCCTGCTTTTTCCAGCTGGCTGACATGTCCTACCAGCTGCCAAGATTTAGAGAATACTAGATCCATTTCTTTCTCAAGCACTTTCGGATCTGTATATTTGTCATATGTCAATGTTCTTTCAAATGTTCGATTAGATGCATTTTCTACTTTATTATAAGCCATAGTTCATTCTCCTCCATCGATAATTCACAAATATTTGTTGGAAAGGCCAAAATTTTCAAAAAATATCTTTTTTATTTATTGAATGTGCCGGATGCTTACCCAACTATGCCATTTGAACGGATTTACAAGTAAAAGGTGCATCAGCCACTTTTATGGAATCTGTCGGACAACCTTCTAAAGCATCTTCTAAATCTTCTTCTAGTTCATCCGGTACTTCTGTTAAACCTTGGTTGTCATCAAGAATCGCAAAAGCAATTCCTTCATCGTTGTAATCAAAAATTTCCGGTGCTGTTGCTCCACATGCCCCGCAAGCGATGCATGTATCCTGGTCCACTATTGTGTATTTAGCCATGCGGGCCACCCCCGATAATGGTCATGTCAAAAACCTCATGCTGTTTTGCCATTTTACTCCTCCCTAACCGTCTGAATTTCTGACATCTCGCTTTGCTAAAATGGTTTCATCCATTCCTAACATGCTTGCTTTGCAGCCTGTCACTTTTATATACATGCAATTGGCGTGCCAACTCTTAAAAATAGTTATAATACACTAAAAATTTAGAATTTTATTTAAAAACGCTTTCAAAATGAGTTATAATTAACTCAATTTTGATTAAACATTATTCAAAATTAACTCACTACCTTTTAAAAAGAGAGGGTCACTCTATGAAAAGTCCTAATGCAACAGGCAATATTGAAATGACGCTGGAAGCTCTTTTAAAAATTCTTGATCATTCGTCAGATGAAATTTTTGTCCTCGACGGCGAGCAGCGAATTCTTTATGTGAACCAGGCATGTGAGCGCCATTACGGCTTGAAGCCGACTGATGTCATCGGCAAATACAATGTTGATTTGTTTGAAAAAGGCTATTGGAAACCGTCCATCGTGCCGGAAGTGTATAAAAGAAAAAAGCCTTGCTACATGAAGCAGCAGACTTATATCGGAGCTGAACTAATGACGTGCGCAATCCCCCTCTTAAATGACGAGGGTGAAATCGAACTCGTCGTGATCACATCAACTGAATCACAGACTTATCGAATGCTGAAAGCAAAGGAAACAAACGATGAGTCAAAAACCACTCAAGAAGATGGGGAAACGGACCGGATTGTAACGAACAGCGGAAAAATCAACCGAATCTTGACGTTCTGCGAAAAAGTAGCGCCAACTGATTCAACGATTTTAATTCAAGGGGAATCTGGAACAGGAAAAGGGGTGCTTGCCCATTTCATCCACCGGATCAGCAAACGGAAAAGCGGCCCGTTCCTTACGATTAACTGTGCGGCCATTCCGGAAGAGCTGCTCGAATCTGAACTGTTCGGCTACTCAAAAGGGGCATTTACCGGAGCAAATAAAACTGGAAAACCAGGATTGATTGAAGCAGCGGACGGCGGCACTGTTTTTCTGGATGAAATCGGAGAAATGCCGCTCGCTCTGCAGGCAAAGCTCTTACAAGTCATCCAGGATAAACAGTTCATTCCTGTTGGAGGCAGTGAAATGAAAAAAGTGGATATCCGGATCGTTGCCGCAACGAACCAAGATTTAATTAAAATGGTCAATGACAAACGCTTTCGGGAAGATTTATTCTACAGGCTGAATGTGATTGACATTCACCTGCCGCCGCTTCGTGAACGCAAAGAAGATATCATTCCGCTCACATATAACTTTTTGAATAAATTCAATCAAAAGTACCATGAAAACAAAGTCATCTCCGAAGAGTGCCTGAATATCTTAATCCATTATTCATGGCCGGGCAATGTTCGTCAGCTTGAGAATTTGATTGAACGATTAGTCGTCATTAGCGATTCCGTCATCCAAGTGGCCGACTTGCCGGATATCATCACCGATAATGTCGGACAAGTCACCCAGCTCGCACTCCCTACTTCACTTGATAAAGCAATTGACGAAACGAAGCGTATCTTAATCAGAAAATCTTACCAAACCTATAAATCATCCAGAAAAGTTGCACAAGATCTCGATATCAGCCAAACGAAGTCCTCCAAACTAATCCGGGAGTACTGTGAGGATTTAATGGATAACTAGGACAATAGAGGATGAGCCAAAAGGGTAAAAAGCCACCCTTTTGACTCATCCTTCTGAAAGGTCCCGTTATACAAATCCAGCAAAACCAAGGATTTCTATACAGATAAATACAATTTAAGTTTTTAACATTACCTTGGCCGTGATTCCTCTATTTTAAAAAGGAACCATCTACCGCATCAACTGTAGATGGTTCCAAATGCTTATGCTTCCACTAAAGAATGATCATTAAAGTAAATCACTTCGGTAAGGATTTTATAACCGCGAATGTCCTTGAAAGCGTCTTTTGCTTCTTTTTCAGTATCGAACTCAAACATTTGAATGTTGCTCTTTGAATGGACAGTGATGACCCACACGAAAACATTCCTCCAAATAAAAAATTATTTTTTAACAGATTGATTGTTTCCCTTACACTTTATCCCGCTCTTGCAAACTATAAGATTCCACTGATGAAAATTTCGCTTTATACCCATCCGCGGAAACGGGAAGCTTCAGCAATTTTTCTTATTCCAACCATATAGGCCGCTAAGCGCATATCCACTTCATGGGCCTGTGAGGTTTGATAAATCGTTTCAAAGGAATCGACCATTACTTTTCGCAGTTTGTCAGCCACCTCTTCTTCTGACCAATAATATCCCTGGTTGTTTTGAACCCATTCAAAGTAAGAAACCGTCACACCGCCTGCACTTGCCAGGATATCCGGCACAAGGAGGACTCCTCGTTCATCTAAAATTTTGGTTGCTTCAAGGGTGGTTGGCCCATTTGCTGCCTCCACCACAATCGAAGCTTTGATATGATGGGCATTTTGCACCGTAATCTGGTTGGAAATAGCAGCCGGCACTAAAATGTCACATTCTTTTTCGAGTAATTCTTGATTCGATATGACATTCGTAAATAAATTCGTGACGGTGCCGAAACTATCGCGTTTATCAAGTAAATAATCGATATCAAGCCCTTCCGGATCATAAAGGGCACCATGTGCATCTGAAATCCCGATCACTTTCGCTCCTGCATCATGCATGAATTTTGCTAAAAAGCTTCCCGCATTCCCAAAACCTTGAACGATGATGCGGGCCCCTTGTAAGTCAATGCCTTTTTTCTTTACCGCTTCTTCAATGCAAATGGTAACACCTCGTGCTGTCGCTGTTTCACGACCTTGCGAACCTCCTAAAACAAGCGGTTTACCCGTAATGAATCCAGGAGAATCGAATTCTCGAAGGCGGCTGTACTCATCCATCATCCACGCCATAATTTGAGAATTCGTATATACATCCGGTGCCGGAATATCTTTTGTAGGGCCCACAATTTGGCTGATGGCACGAACATACCCGCGGCTTAACCTTTCCAATTCTCCAAATGACATGTTCCTTGGGTCGCAAATAATGCCGCCTTTTCCCCCGCCATAAGGAAGATCGGCAATGCCGCACTTTAAACTCATCCAAATGGACAAGGCTTTTACCTCTTCTTCATTCACTTCTGGATGGAAGCGGACGCCTCCTTTTGTAGGACCAACCGCATCGTTATGTTGGGAACGAAAACCGGTAAATATTTTGACTGAACCATCGTCCATTTTGACAGGTATGCGGACTGTCAGCATGCGAATCGGTTCTTTTAATAATTCAAACAATTCATTTGAATACTCCAATTTTTCTAAAGCCTCTCTTATGACGGTTTGTGTAGAAAGGAATAAATTCAAGGACTCTTTTTCTTGTTGCTGTTCTTCGGATAATTGCTCTAAAACCTTTGTCGTAGACATGATATGGCCTCCCATAAATCGTTAAATTTCAACATATATTCCTTGTTGTCTTTCGTTGCAGTTAAAGTGTTTCAGATGTCGTTTTTGCTTGCATGTGAAGAAGCAAATAGTCAGGGCTGCCTGCTTTTGAATCTGTGCCGGACATGTTAAACCCTCCAAACGGCTGATATCCGACGATGGCACCTGTGCATCCGCGGTTGAAGTAAAGATTTCCGACATGGAACTCTTCACGGGCACGTTCAATATGTTCACGATTATTAGAAAGTAATGCCCCTGTAAGACCGTACTCGGTATTGTTGGCAATATCCATCATATGATCAAAGTCGCGCGCTTTACAAAAAGCAACAACCGGGCCGAAAATTTCTTCCTGCATTAAACGGGCCTTTTCATCTACATCCGCAAAAATAGTAGGTTGAATAAAATATCCTTTGGAGTCATCCCCTTCACCGCCTGTCATTAGCTTACCCTCTTGTTTGCCGATTTCGATATAGCCCATAATCTTGTTATAAGCTCTTTCGTCAATAACAGGACCCATGTACGTATTCACATCTTCAGGATTGCCAAGCGTCAATGTTTTCGTCAATGCTACTGCTCTTTCAAGCACTTCGTCATACACATCCTCATGGACAACCGCACGGGAACCAGCGGAACACTTCTGACCAGAGAAACCGAATGCAGAGTAAACGATCGATGAGACAGCTAAATCTAAATCTGCGTCCTTATCAACGACAACGGTATCTTTACCGCCCATTTCTGCAATGACACGCTTTAACCAAATTTGTCCCGGATTCACTTTTGATGCACGCTCATAGATGCGGCATCCTACTGCACGTGAACCTGTGAACGAGATAAAACGAGTTTTCGGATGATCGACCAGATATTCACCAATTTCAGCACCGACTCCCTGAACATAGTTTAAAACACCTTCCGGAAGTCCTGCTTCCTCCATTAACTCCACAAACTTAGCCGCAATAACCGGTGTCGAATCCGCAGGTTTAAGAATGACAGTATTTCCAGAAACAATGGCCGCTACCGTTGTTCCAGCCATGATGGCTAACGGGAAGTTAAATGGAGAAAGAATAATGCCTACTCCAAGCGGGATATAAGTATATGTGTTGATTTCCCCCTGCCGGCTGTTAACGGGAACACCTGGCGCTAACCTCACCATTTGATGAGCGTAGTACTCTAAAAAGTCAATCGCTTCAGCAGTATCTGCATCCGCTTCCTTCCATGGCTTGCCTGCTTCTTTTACAAGGTAGGCGGAAAATTCATGCTTGCGGCGGCGAAGAATAGCAGCGGCACGGAACAAGATGTTTGCACGATGCTGCGGGTCCCATTTTTTCCAAGTTTCAAAGGCTCCTAAAGCTGATTGCATTGCTTTTTCTGCTAACTCTTCATCAGCCATTGCAACTGTACCGACAATTTCTTCTTTATTAGCAGGATTAATCGACACACTCTTTTTATCAGTCGTAATGCGCTCTCCCCCGATAACAAGCGGATACTCTTTCCCAAGCTGTGAGTTGACATAGACTAAAGCTTCTTGAAATGCTTTTTGGCTTTCTTCTTTCATAAAATCAGTAAATGGTTCATGAATGTATGGTAAAGACATTTGTATATACCTCCTGGAATATTTAAATCTTCACCAATTTACTATGCAATTTCTATGCCAACGTTAACTTCTTGGAAAATCCGGGCTTTCTAGAGTTAAATTATTGATATTCGCCAATTTTTTTTGCTCTTTTATCAATTTCAAGCTTTATTTCATGCCACAATATTTTGCACTATCTATTTTTCGATATATTTAAAGCAAATTTTTTTTGCACAAAAGGATATATTCGATGAAATAAAGAGCAGTCCTATAAGTTTTAGACCCATCACAAAAAGTGTTTTTTATACTAAATCTCCCAATTAATTGGAATTGTATAAATATTAAAAAAAATGTCGAGTTGAGTCATTTGCCCTTTTACCCTTAAACTAGGGAGAGAAAAAATGGATGGGGGAGATTTAATCATGATAAAAGACATTTCAATTATCGGCATTCCAATGGACCTTGGTCAAACTAGAAGAGGGGTAGATATGGGGCCAAGCGCTATTCGATATGCGGGTGTAAGCGAAAGACTCGAAAACCTTGGTTACACAGTACATGACGAAGGAGACATAAAAGTCGAGATTAGAGAAAGAGCGCAAACTGATACAGATACTAACTTGAAAAATTTAAAAGCCGTAGCAGACGCTACTGAAAAATTAAGCCAAAAAGTAGATGAAATCGTTCGCTTAAATCAATTTCCTTTAGTTCTAGGAGGAGATCACAGTGTCGCGATTGGAACATTAGCCGGTGCAGCAAAACACTCTGATAGTTTAGGAGTTATTTGGTATGACGCCCATGGTGATTTAAATACAGCCGAAACATCACCTTCCGGAAATATACATGGTATGCCTTTAGCTGTAAGCTTGGGAATCGGCCATCCTGCTCTAACCAATATTGGAGGCTATACTCCAAAAGTAAAACCCGAGAACATCGTCATTATTGGTGCCCGCTCCTTAGATGAAGGCGAGAAAGAATTGATCAAGGAAAAAGGTATTAAAGTATACACCATGCACGAAATTGACCGATTAGGTATGACGAAAGTAATGGAAGAAACGATTGCTTATTTGAAAGAGCGTACAGATAGTGTACATTTATCGCTTGACTTAGATGGACTTGATCCAGATGATGCACCCGGAGTAGGGACACCTGTTGTGGGAGGTATTAGTTATCGGGAAAGCCACCTTGCTATGGAGATGCTTTTTGAAGCTAATATCATTACATCTGCAGAGTTTGTAGAGATCAATCCAATATTAGATGAGCGTAATAAAACAGCTAGTGTCGCTGTTGCCTTAATGAGTTCATTATTCGGGGACAAGCTGCTTTGATATGATTGACTTTTAACAAAGTGAATCAAGCGGATAAAAGTAGCCAAGTGCTTTTTTAAAAGCTTGGCTATTTACCGCCTATCATCCAATTGGATAAGAAGCCGCCCTTCCCTTAAGCCATTAAATTCGAAGAAATTTAGCCTATGCATTTTGGCTCAGAAACTGCGTGATTGATTCATTGAATATGATCATTATGAGAGAATCATTCAAACCTCTACATCTTAGTTACCTTACAACAATGCGGAAGCGCTTTCAAATTACAGGCGACGAAATAACACTAAGTTGTATAAAGTGAGACTGCCATCAGTGGGGGTTTTCTTCATCCCCCACTGATGGTTAGCGAGACTTATCGGATCTTTAAGGGCCGTTATCTCCCACTTATCTTCTTGGCTTCGCTCGAATCTTGAAGTGGGAGTTTTACTGCCCGTTAAGGTGGGATAAATAATAAATTAGGAGGGATATAGATGAGTGGATTATCTGTAAAGAAAGTAGAAAAGGAACAAGCTCAGACATATTCATTGGCTGACTATTTAAGATTCATCATTCCATCTCTAATCGGAGTATTAATTTTTATGATTCCTGTTCCATACGAAAACGGGACAACCGTTCCTGTTGCCATAATGGCGCAAGGATTAGGCGGGGTTTTAGAAAAATACATACCTGCTGTTGCGATTGTCATCATGGGAATTACCTTTTTAGGGAGCAGCTTAATCAAGCTCGTGAAACCAGCATTTCTAGTAAACTCCCGTTTTTGGTCTAATTTATTTAATGTAAGTACTCCATTTTTCTTAGCCCGCGCCATCGGTTTTGTATTTGCCATAATGGCTTTCTTTCAAGTAGGGCCGGAAGCCATTTGGTCAGAAAATACGGGCGGTTTTTTGTTAACAGGATTGATTCCCGTTTTATTAACGACGTTTTTGTTTGCAGGGTTGCTTTTGCCCCTTCTTCTTGACTTTGGACTGCTCGACCTATGCGGTTCATTATTTGCAAAAATTATGAGGCCGATCTTTACATTGCCGGGACGTTCATCTATGGACTGCCTTGCTTCATGGATTGGTGATGGTACCATTGGTGTGTTCCTTACGAATAAGCAGTATGAAGATGGTTATTACACGGAACGGGAAGCCGCTGTCATTAGTACTACCTTTTCGGTCGTTTCTATTACTTTTTCGCTTGTTGTCATTACTGAGCTAGGACTGGAGCATATGTTTTTACCATATTATCTTACCGTTGCAGGTGCAGGAATCGTATTGGCGATTGTAATGCCTCGCATTCCTCCACTCTCTAGAAAGAAAGACACGTATTGCAAGGAAATTGACATGGAAAAGGAAACCAGCATCCCTGCAAATACTACACCGTTTAAATGGGGCGTAGTAAAAGCTGTTGAACAAGCACAGAAAAATAGTCATGCAGCCTCTGTTATAAAGGGAGGAATCCAAAATGTTATCGATATGTGGCTCGGGGTCATTCCTGTCGTCATGGCCATCGGTACCCTCTCTTTAGTAGTAGCTGAGTATACACCGTTCTTCGAATGGATTGGAGCACCATTTGTTCCGTTACTGACTTTAATGCAAATACCAGAAGCTTCAGAGGCTTCCGTATCCATCTTGGTCGGATTTGCGGACATGTTTCTTCCTGCCATCTTAAGCAGCGGGATTGAAAGCGAAATGACACGTTTCGTTATCGGGTGTTTATCCGTATCCCAATTGATTTATATGTCAGAAGTTGGCGGCTTGATACTAGGTTCTAAGCTTCCAATTAGTTTTAAAGATTTGGTGCTGGTCTTCTTGATTCGCACATTAATTGCTCTTCCTATCATTGTAATTGTGGCTCACTTTATTTTTTGATTGGTTCACATGACAGGTTTAGGCTCTACAACAAGAGGGGCCAAAAGGATTTCTTTATTTCCTTTTGACCCCTCTTGCTATTTTTATCCTTTCACAAATACTGTTTTAATATTGGTGAAAAATTCGATTGCTGCTTGACCTTGTTCATGTGAAAGAGAACTAGACTTTTTCATGCCGCCATATAAAAGCACTGCGCCTTCCGCTCTTCCTTTTTCAATATAATCCAATACCCTATTTAATTGGCCTTCACTCGCACATGGTCCCATCCAAGTGTCACTATTTAACCCTTGGCCTACTTTTATCTCTTTTACTTTAGCTAGCAGCTTTTCTTTAAATACATCATAAACAGAGCTTTGAATGATAACGTCAAACCCAAAACTCCAGGTTGCTCTATGTACTTTATCGTATAGACTTTGCTAGTTCAAAAACCCGACTTTTTTATACAGCTTTCAGACTTCCTGAGAAGCCGAACATGTTGATTCATCAAGAGTGTCCGAAAAAAGGACCAAATTGAAACTCCTTAAGCGCCAAGGGGTTTCAATTTGGTCCATCTTATACCTGTAGAGCGAACTCTTTTTTATCTCCCAATCCGGATAAAGATCGGTTCGACGATCACGCCATGTGGTGACAGAACCACTTTCACGAACCTGATACAATAGCTCTAGATCCAAATCAGCCGTTACAATCATATGTTGATTGATTTCCCCTTCTACTAGAACACCGCTGGGAGGGAATGGAACATCGTTTGGTGTAATCACCGCTGCCTGTCCAAAATTGCCCCGCATAAAGTCAACTGTAGGAAGAGAACCAACTGTACCGGTAGTGACAACATAAACTTGATTTTCTATTGCCCTCGCGTGGCTAGTGTAGCGGACACGATGGAACCCATGACGGTCATCGGTACAAGACGGACAGAAAATGATACCAGCCCCCTTCGCCTTCGCCATTCGGACAATTTCCGGGAATATGATAAAATCTGCTCCAAATTCTTCAGTTGTTCTCATATAATGTTCCACTTGTTTGGCAAATTCGTCAAAGGATTGTATCGTACGCAGCTGATATTGACTCTTAGCTTCATAGTCTTCCCCTTTCTTCTCTTCCCCTATGAATAAAGATTAAGTTTTTAATTTAGCTAATCATTTCATGAGAGCAACCTTTTCTTATTGAATTAATGCAGAATTGTTTTCGGCTGCTCTACTTGATTTTTATGTTTCATGAGTCTAATGCGAATATCCTCGATTTGAAGTCCCTCTTTTATTTTTTCAGCAATATCTATTATTAGCTCAATATCGAAAAAAGAGTATTTACGAATCCCTGACCTTGTACGTTCTGGAAAAACAAGTTTTTTCTCTTCGTAATAGCGTACTTGCCTTTCAGATAAACCGGTTATTTCTGTTACTGCCCTTATAGTCATCACCTTTTTATACCGATAGAAAAGAGCATTTTCCGTCACTAATTTTCACTCCCATCCAAACAGATCTGAAATATATAACTTTCGGTGCTAGTGCAAAAATTTAAAGTTTTTTGCACTAGCATCATATTTTCGGACTATGTTATTCGCTCTATTTTGCTTTGTACGCCTTTTTCTACCAATTAAGCCTTTGTTTAAACCCATCTTAAACAATATGTATACCCAATTTGATTTCGATGGATAAATGTTAAAGTCTCATCATTCATTAAAAATAATCTTAAGACCTGCCCGGTATAACCCAATAAATCTTTCAATTTTTCTCAGAAGACAATTTACTCTGAATCCGCAAAGTAAGTCTCATTGAAAGCTGGAGATAACACACTATTTAATTCGATAATCGTTTCATAAGAATAGCCTTTTCATCTTCAAAGCCAGGCTTGCCAAGTAAGGCAAACATATTTTTCTTATAAGCCTCTACTCCCGGCTGATCAAACGGATTTACACCTAACAGGTGTCCGCTGATAGCACAAGCCTTTTCAAAGAAATAAACCACCTCACCAAAGGTATATTCATTTATTTCATCCAGCTCAACAAGTAAGTTGGGGACTCCCCCGTCTATATGGGCCAATACTGTCCCCTCAAATGCCTTTTTATTGACTTCGTCCATGGTTTTACCGGCCAAGAAGTTTAATCCGTCGATATTTTCTGGATCCTCTTGAATCGTTAGCTCAATAAGAGGTTTTCTAACCTGCAGCACCGTTTCTATCAAATTGCGGCGACCCTCTTGCACATATTGGCCCATGGAATGTAAATCAGTTGTGAAATCGACCGATGCAGGAAAGAGACCTTTCTGATCCTTCCCTTCACTTTCTCCAAATAGCTGCTTCCACCATTCAGATACATAATGAAGAGATGGTTCATAGTTAACAAGCAACTCGATGCCTTTTCCTTTACGGTAAAGGGCATTGCGTACAGCGGCATACTGATAACACTCATTGGTTAAAAGATTTGGATCATTGTACTTATGGTAAGCCTCTACTGCACCTTCCATCATTCGGTCAATGTTCAGTCCAGCTGCAGCAATAGGTAAGAGACCAACAGCTGTCAGAACAGAATATCTTCCGCCCACATCATCTGGAATCACAAAGGTTTCATATCCTTCTTTATCAGCAAGTTGTTTTAATGCTCCCTTCGCTTGATCAGTGGTAGCATAAATCCGTTTTCTTGCCTCCTCTTTCCCATACTTTTTCTCCATATAATCACGGAAAATACGGAAAACAATGGCCGGCTCCGTCGTTGTTCCCGATTTAGAGATGACGTTAATGGAGATATCTTTATCCTTTAATAGGTCTAATAAATGACTAATATAAGTGGAACTGATATTTTGGCCGGCAAAGTAAATTTGTGTTGTGCCGTTCATTTGATTATGAAAGCTATGGGACAAGGCATCAATTGCCGCTCTGGCTCCTAAATAAGAACCGCCGATACCAATCACAATAAGAGCATCTGACTGATTGCGAATTCTTGCAGCAGCCTCCTTAACTCTTAAAAATTCGTCTTTGTCATAGTGAACGGGCCAATCAACCCACCCGAGAAAATCAGATCCTGCTCCTTTTTTTTCGTGCAGCATATTGTGAGCTGTTTTTACAAATTCACTTAGATGATTGATTTCGCTCTTTTTCATAAACGGTAATGCCTTCGAGTAATCAAAAGAAATGGCCATGAAACCTTCTCCCTTTCATTTAAATATTTATATAGGACCTTCTACTTAAAAATAGTCTCTCTACTGCTTATATACAAATTTTTCAAATCATTTTTCTCCTCAAACTTTTACTGTATTCTCATTTTTCTCTACAGCATGCCCCCCAAATTCATTACGCAAAGCAGCTACTACTTTCCCTGTAAAGGTATCGTTTTCTAAGGAACGGTAACGCATCAATAAGGACAAGGCAATAACAGGTGTGGCTGTTTGTAAATCCAGAGCTGTTTCAACCGTCCATTTTCCTTCACCGGAAGAATGCATAATCCCTTTGATTTCTTCTAATTTTGTATCTTTAGAAAAGACACGCTCAGTTAACTCCATGAGCCATGAACGAATCACCGATCCATGGTTCCATACTCTCGCCACTTTTTCATAGTCATAATCAAATTCGCTTTTCTCTAATACCTCAAACCCTTCACCAATGGCAGCCATCATCCCGTATTCAATCCCATTATGGACCATTTTTAAAAAGTGACCGCTCCCTGCTTTTCCTGCATATAAATATCCGTTTTCTACTGCAGTGTCGCGGAATATAGATTCTACGACATTACAGGATTCAAGATCCCCTCCAATCATGTAACAAGCTCCGTTACGAGCACCTTCCATCCCGCCGGACGTTCCAACATCCATAAAGCTGATACCATATTTCTTTAACCGGTTGTACCGGTCAATGGATTCCTTATAGTGAGAATTCCCGGCTTCAATGACGATGTCCCCACTATTTAAAAACGGCGTAAGTTCATTAATCATTGAATCAACAACTGTATGAGGAACCATTAACCAAAGGACTCTTGGCTGCTCTAATGATTGAACAAGTTCCAACAAACTGGAAGTACCCTTAGCTCCATATTTCTCCATTTCTTCGACCGCATGGGGATTTGAATCAAATGCTACTACTTCGTGCTTGTAATCCATTAAATTTTTACCAAGGTTTAATCCCATTTTTCCTAAACCAATTAATCCCACCTTCATGTCGATCTCCTCCTATAAGCAGTTTTATAGCAATCTGTTTTCTTTTTGCCTCTCGTCTTTTTTCTACGAAGCGTCTATGGTTATTTGTAAACCAGCTTTTACCCGGCGAACATCCAGCCTATACAGAAGCTTAGGACTCCCACCAATTAAAGCCGTCCTCCTGCAGCAATCGTTGGGAAGCATCTGGACCCACTGCCCCTGAACGATAAGGATGAATCGGAAGGAGATTTTCTTCAAACGCCTCGAGCACTGGCTGTACCCATTTCCACGATAATTCAACTTCCTTCCAATGCGCAAAGAACGTTGAGTCGCCGCGCAAAGCATCGAACAACAAGAGCTCATACGCTTCCGGTACATCCTCCGGACTGGCTGAAAAATCTACATGAACAGGCTCGATTTGATTTGTTAATGGATTTTTCATATTTAACTGCAAAGAAATGCTTTCGTTCGGATTAATTTGAATGATTAGAAGGTTAGGAGCAGTTACCTCTTCTTGCTGAGATTTATACAAATCTTTTAACGGATTTTTGAACTCAATCACAATACGTGTCAGTTTTTTCTTCATTCTTTTTCCCGTACGGATATAGAAAGGTACTCCACTCCAAAAAGCATCATCAATCCATAAACGAGCTGCAATGAACGTATCATTTGTTGAGGAAGCATTCACTCCAGGCTCTTCCTTATATCCAACAACCGGCTCTCCATGTATTTCTCCTGGGCCATATTGGCCGCGAATAACATTTATCGCCACCTGTTCTTTTCGCAGTGGCCGCAGAAACTCCATAACTTTTCTTTTCTCACTGCTGATTTCATTGGCACTGATTTTTTTGGGAAGATGCATGGCAGTCATCATCAAAAGCTGCAGCAAATGATTTTGAAACATATCCCGTATGGCCCCTGCCTGGTCATAATAACCGGCTCTCCCTTCTACTCCAACCGTCTCACTGGCCGTGATTTGCACATTAGCAATGTGCTGATTATTCCATAACGCTTGAAGCACGGGATTAGCGAATTCTAATGCTTCAAGGTTTTGGACCATCGGCTTGCCGAGATAGTGATCAATGCGATAGATCTCCTCTTCTTCAAATGTCTGGCTTAATTTTTCATTTAACTCTAAAGCAGACTTCAAATCATGTCCGAATGGTTTTTCTATAATGAGTCGCTTCCATCCTGTTTGAGGAATGATCCCGCCTTCCTTAATATTTGACGCAATAACATCCACAAACTCGGGTGCAACAGATAAATAAAACATGCGGTTTTCAGGGATGCCTAACTGCTCTTCACGTCTTTCAATAGTTTCAAGTAACCTTTTATATCCTTCACGCTCCGCTACATCCAGGGAACAATATCGAAATGCGTCAAGAAACTTTTCCATCTTAGAAGAATCATGAATTGAATGCCTGGAGAATGTTTGAATTGATTGTTCAACATGAATTTGAAAAGTATAGTCAGACCATTCCCTTCTTCCTAAGCCAATAATTGAAAATGAGTTAGGCATCTTGTCATCAAGAAATAACTTATATAACGCGGGGAAAATTTTTCTCTTTGCCAAATCCCCTGTTGCTCCAAACAATACAAAGGTCATAGAATCCAATTCCAGCTTCTTTAACGTATCAAGAGCGCTCCCATCATTTGAAATAGTTAAATTGTTCATTCCATCCCCTCCTGTGTTCTTTATCACTTGTATAGAACTAAGTATAGTGTTTATAATATTCATTCGTAAGTACGCACTTTATTTTTATATAGTATCTAAAAGTATACTGTTGTTGTACTAAGAACGGAGGGAAACAAATGGGGCATCTTTGTAATAAGACGTTTAACTGTGAAAAAGAATTGACACTTGCTATTATTGGTGGTAAATGGAAAATGTTAATCTTATGGCATTTAGGTAAAGAGGGAACAAAGCGATTTAACGAGCTAAAGGCTCTCATACCAGGTATCACTCAAAGAATGCTTGTCAACCAATTGAGAGAACTAGAAGAGGACCTTATTATTCATCGTGAAGTCTATCCCGTTGTACCGCCTAAAGTAGAATACTCACTGACAGAACAAGGAAAAAGCCTAATGCCAATTCTCGAATCAATGTATGAATGGGGAAGAAACTACATGGAAACTAACGTGAAAAGCCAGGGAGAAAGAAAGGAATCGGTCGAATAGAAAAAACAGCATAAGTTAAGCTATAAGATAACCAAAAACCACATGCAGCGACTTTTCCAAAGATTGTTGCATGTGGTTTTTTAAGGTTCATTTATACTAATTAACTTTTTATTTATCTGTTTTTCACAACAGTATACTTTTTAACACTATATGCGATGAAAGTGCGTACTTCCTTTTTCTGAAATTTGAATCTAGAATGAAGTTGTAAGAAACAAAATCATAAAATTTAAATGAGGAGTGAATGATTTATGAAACTTCAATTAGCATTAGATCTTGTCAATATTCCAGAGGCAAAGGAAGTCGTAAACGAGGTACAGGAGCACGTTGACATTGTGGAAATTGGTACACCGGTTGTCATTAATGAAGGACTTAGAGCTGTAAAGGAAATTAAAGAAGCATTTCCTTCTTTACAGGTGTTGGCTGACTTGAAAATCATGGATGCAGGTGCATATGAAGTAATGAAGGCATCGGAAGCTGGAGCAGATATTATTACTGTACTCGGAGCAACTGATGATGCAACGATTAAGGGTGCAGTGGAAGAAGCTAAAAAACGAGGGGCACAAATCCTTGTCGATATGATTAATGTAAAAGACCTTGAACAGCGTGCAAGAGAAGTTGATGAACTTGGTGTAGATTATATTTGCGTACACACAGGCTATGATCTTCAAGCAGCTGGAGAAAGTCCTTTTGAACAGCTTCAAACGATTAAACGTGTCGTAAAAAAGGCAAAAACGGCAGTCGCAGGCGGTATCAAGTTAGATACACTTCCAGAAGTGGTACAATCACAGCCTGATCTGGTCATTGTAGGCGGCGGGATTACAGGCCAGGAAGATAAAAAGGCAGTCGCTGCACAAATGCAAAAATTAATTAAACAAGAAACTCTTGTATAAGAGGGAGCATGGCAATCATGCAAACGACTCAATATTTAGCCGAAATTATAAAAGAGCTGTATCAGACAACTGAATTAATAAAAGATGAGGAAACTGAAAAACTAGTCAACAGCATCCTTGAATCGAAAAAGATCTTTGTGGCTGGTGCAGGGCGATCTGGATTTATGGCCAAGTCTTTTGCGATGCGGATGATGCACATGGGTTTAGATCCCTATGTAGTGGGTGAAACGGTCACTCCTAACCTGGAGAAGGATGACATCTTAATTATTGCATCTGGTTCAGGAGAAACAAAAAGCTTAGTATCTATGGCTCAAAAAGCTAAAGATATAGGCGCAACTCTAGCTGTTGTAACCATTTCCCCTGAATCAACCATAGGGAAACTAGCAGATATCGTCGTTAAACTCCCGGGTTCGCCTAAAGATAAGGAAATGATCCAGTATAAGACCATACAACCGATGGCTTCACTATTTGAACAAACCCTTTTATTATTGTTCGATGCTGTGATATTGAGATGTATGACGAAAGAGGGATTAGACTCCAATACGATGTTTGGCAGGCATGCCAATCTTGAATAGAAGAAGAAACTCTTGTACATTCTTAGATGAAGCAGCAAGCAATCTATAAAACTACGATAGAATAATTTTCACGTAATAAGCAAGGAATAAAAAGATTAAAGGTCGTTGGTGGTTTCTTAAAGCAAAGACTAATACAGTTTGAAACAGCATAATAATTTAATATAATACAATCATAATTAGGACAATGATCCTTAGAAAAAAAGCTCTGGATTTAATAAGAATCCGGAGCCTTTTCAAAGTAAAATCCTTTTGAGAAACCCTTTGGACGAAGTTAATTAGCCATAACATGCTCTTTATTTTCTCAGCAAGGATTAAGATATTAAAATAAAACGGACTAAAAATTATTATGTTAATCCCTTAATGGAAAGAGTGTTTTTTCTACTCGATAAATTCAATTTTTTCTAATCGTTGTTTCATAGTAGCCTCCATATAGTTTTTTCCCCATTCGTACATAGAATCAAGAATCGGTATTAAAGTCTTTCCTTTTTCAGTAAGTGAGTATTCCACTTTGGGTGGAACAACAGGGTAGACTTTACGCTCAACAATGAAGTCTCTTTCCAGTTCTCGCAACTGATTAGTAAGCATTCTTGAGGTAATATCCGGGACGACAGACTTCAGTTCACTGAATCGTTTCGTTCCCTCTTTGCCCAGACACCATAAAATGGGTAACTTCCACTTTCCACTGATAATAGAAAGTGTTAACTCTTTTTCACAGTTAAACATCTTTTCACAAGTATGATACCCCATATGTTTCCCTCCTAGGAAATATAACTAACAATATGTCTTCCTCGAAACTACTATTTATAAATTCATTTTAAATTGTTTCTTTTTATTACATATTAATTGTGTCAGAGGTCCTTACGTAAATTTATGTATTCATTTTTCTAAAACTTAAACATGTAGTATGTTTAAGCTTTAGAGATGAGTTTTAAGCTAACAAAAATTGGGCAACAACATCCCAATGCCCATTGCAATTATTGTAAATAAATAGAAAGTTATGTTGTATTGTTTTAAGTTACATGATTTGAAAGAAAAAATGTTTGGGAGTATGCAGCAAGGTTCACCCTGCTTTACGCATTCATGAAAGATTATATCTTTTTTATTAGGGATGTCATTTTAGCCGTTCGTAAAAGTCCAATTTTATTAACTTGGCAAGGAATATGAAGAAGGAACACAAAAGTAAATCTGTATAATTAGGAAGAAACTCGTCAAAAAATTAGCATCTGCCGGCGAGCAGATGCTTTTTTATCTCCCCGTAAGGTGGTTTTTATTATCACTCTAACTCTCTAAAACGAATAACTATGTAGCATTTTATAGAGAGACTTAAATAATATAACAAGCGCAAAAACAAGCAACATAATATGTTCGAACTTTACTGTACAATCCCGTTTGTTCCGAAGAAAAATCCATATCCAAAGAATGGCCAACATGCCCCAATTTAAATTCGATACGAGCTCCATTCCGACCAATGACCTCATCCTCTGCAACCTTCGTTTATATTGTATTGTCTTAACAAAATAATGGAACGAAAAATAGAGGTTTGGGAATGATGTAATAATGGACTTAAGAGATAAATCCAGGTTATAGTTATTAACACGGTCATAATGATAAAGGAATCAAAGAATAATTGAACAGCATGGTATCTTCTTTCTTTGGTATACACTTTATAAAAAACAGCAATACTATATAAAATTACAAACATGTTATAAAAAAAATTAGCCCATCCAGGAAATTGGTAGTCTATTTTTAAATAAGATGAATGATACCGCCATATTAACTCTCCAATAAAATAACTAGAATATCCAATAAAGATAAGCACCCAAAATCTTTTTTCCTCTTTTTCCTCTATTCTGCAAATAGCTGCTCCTATGAAGATAAGTGCTAACAAAGGCCCCATAATTGCCACTATTCCTGCTCCTAATGAAGTCCCTGACCATAGTAAAATCACTAAATAAAAAACAAGGACATAACTTCCTGATATCACCATTAGAGGCTTTCGTAATTTCTCCAATTGATTTCATCTACCTCTCGTTATAAAGGTTTATTTTTATAAAGATGATGATCCAATTATAAAAAAGAGCTTATCAATTGTTGAACGACCACTAGATAAGCTGTTTTTCATTCACTGTCAAAACGAAAGATACTCTAAAATCAGCAGGCAGCTAAGTTTCGTGTAACGTACTTAGCTGCTTGTCGATTCCTTAATTCGCTTGGGGTAAAAAATTAAGGGTCTCTGTAATAAGATATACAAACACCTTAGATTCTTAAAAATTCTAGCTTGTCGTCCCTTTAATTAACTTTTGATTATTTTCATTTAATACACGCTCAATATGTTTACAAAGCTTTTGTATACCACTCCTTCCGGCTTGGAAGTGTCGCAGTTTTCCTTCTTTATCAAATACGTAATAAGCTGGAACGTACTTATTTTCAAATATATTCGCTAATTTATGTTCACTGTCTACGAAAATAGGCTGTATAACATCATGTTCTATTGCCATTGCTTCAACTACATTTAAATCCAAATCGTCTTCTGAACGGGACATATGAACTACTACAACATTTAAGTGATTTGTGTATTCATCGCGTAATTCATTTATGTCCGGCATGGCTTTTTTACATAAATAGCAGCTTACAGACCAGAAATGAAGTAATGTTGCCTTTTCTCCAACCAATTGTTCTTTTGTTATTTCCCCATTAATCCAGGCAGTTGCACCTGTTAACTCTGGCATTTGTTCTCTTAACTTCATAACCCCATCCCTCTAATATGTTTTTCTACTATCTATTTGGAATACACTTATACAATCATTCAGCTATTACTCCACCCAGACTTTTGTCACACTACTATTCTCAGAAATCCATTTTTTTACGCCTTCTGCTTCATTTTTGGCGTTATTAATCTCAGATTCTAGCTTTGCTAACTGATCTGAACTGATCTTAAATTTTCCAAGCCATTTAGCGACTTCAGGATAATCTGTTGAGAATTCTTTACGGCTGATCGCTTGAAGCTCTTCGGCCCCGTTTGGATTCATAAGTTTTTTAGGATCTTCTAAATAACGCAGATTATATTTTTCGAAAGCCCAATGTGGACGCCACAATGTGACAACAATTGATTCTTTATTCGATACAGCTTTATCCAGTTCTGCCAACATAGCCGGTGTACTGCTTTCAACTAAAGTCCAATCATTTAATCCATAACCAGGAATTGCTTCTCTGCTAAGACGCATTAAACCAGCTCCCGGTTCAATCCCAATGATTTTTCCTTTTAATTTATCCTTATGATTCTTTAAATCTTCTATTGATTGAACATCCATATAATCAGGTACTGCCAGTCCATTATCCGCTTGATCATACCACGTTCCCAGTATTTCTAAATCATCACCAAACTTATCCATATACGAGGCGTGTGTAGAAGGCATCCAAACATCTAAAAATAGATCAATATTTCCTTGAGCCACTCCAGAGAAGATGGGTGCAACATCCGCTTGAATAGCTTTCACCTTATATCCTTTCTCTTCTAACAACGCTTTCCACAAAAAAGTGACAGCTACATCTTCATCCCATGGTATGTATCCAATAGTAATTTCCTTTCCTTTCTCTCCCCCTTCTTTTTGTACTGTATTTGTTTCTTTACCACTTGTTACGCTATTACTGCCACAGGCTGTTACAAACATCATCACTAATATGGCTATAATCGTAATAAAAAAGTTTCTTGTTTGCTTCATTGTACCTCCACTCCAATCTGATTTATTTTCCTGATTAGCAGAACCTCACCCGTTATCTTTGAAAAAGGGGGTTGTTTCCCTATCGCTCCTTATATAGTCATGTTGAAACCAATTAACATGACGGCTTATGCCAAAACATATATAAGTTTTCCTGCAGATATCCTAGCGGTAAATCAGGCATCCACCGGCGCGCCAATCATAGCTCCTCTTATCTCACGGATTGAGCACTCCTTTTTTTCTGAGCAGCAAGGTGTGTCATTCGATCTAAAATAATCGCGATAATGACAACTGCAATACCGCCGATAAAACCTAAACCAACATCCAGCATACTAATACTTCTTAGTACCTCTGCTCCTAAACCTCCTGCGCCGACCATTGATGAAATAACGACCATAGAAAGAGAAAGCATAATGACTTGATTTACACCGGACATAATCATCGGCAAAGCCAACGGTAACTGCACTTTGATTAACTTTTGCCATTCTGTTGCTCCAAATGCTTCAGCTGCCTCCAAAGTCGTTTCAGGAACTTGTTGAAGACCTAATAATGTTAAACGTACAGCCGGAGGCATCGCAAAAATACAAGTGGCAATAAGAGCTGTTACGTTCCCTAATCCAAACAGAAGAACAGCCGGTATTAAATAAACGAAGGCAGGCATGGTTTGCATAATATCAAGGGCAGGACTGACAACTGCTCTCACCCTGTCAAAACGATAAGATAGAATACCTAACGGAACACCAAAGAGAAGAGAAATCATGGTGGAGGCTAAAACGAGAGACAATGTGAGCATGGATGCTTCCCATAAATTTAAGCTTATAATGAGAAGCAAACCTAAAGTTGTGAAAGCTGCTATTTTCCACTCCGTTAACCACCAGGCAAGCGCTACAAGAATCATTACCATTACTAGCGGAGAAGGGGTCGTTAATAGCCATTCAAGCGCTCCAATTACATTTGTCATGATGTCATTGATGACATTAAATACACCGGAAAAACTGTCTGTCATATAATCTACGAAAGAATTAGCCCATTCATCTAGAGGAATACGAGGTATGATTGAGGAAGCCGTTGTCATATTTGTCCCACCTCCATTTGATAAGATTCAAAACCTTTCTCCTCTGCCGCTTTTATTTGCTCTGTTAAACTCGCAATCAGTGTATTTTGTGTAATCATTCCTTCTAAACGGTTTTGATGATCAACAACCGCTACTGGAAAGTCATTGTTTATAAATAGTGGGAGAGTTTCTCTTAAAGGAACATCCGGATGAACGCACTGTATTTGACCATCCACTTTTCCTATTAAATTTTGTTTATGAAAATCAACTAGTTCTGCTACTTTATGAATGTCTAAAAAGCCTAATAAATGGTGCTGTTTATCTAGAACGAAAACGCTGGATAGTTCGTTCGTTTTCATTCTCCGTAACACCACTTGCGGCGATTCATTTTCATATGCAAAAATTTCAACTGGTATCATAGCACTCTTTGCCAAGCGAATTTTGCTGTAATCAACATCCTGTACAAGCTGTTTTACATAATCCGTTGCAGGCTGGCTCAAAATATCTTCAGCCGTTCCAAGCTGTACAATTTCTCCATCCCTCATTACTGCTGCACGATGCCCTAAAGTGAGTGCCTCATCTAGATCATGTGTCACAAAAATAACGGTTTTCTGTATCTCGCCTTGAATATCGAGAAACAACTTTTGCATATCACGGCGAATAAGTGGGTCTAGAGCTGAGAAAGGCTCATCCATTAGTAGGATTTCTTGATTGGAGGCAAGTGCTCTTGCTAAGCCGACACGCTGTTGCATTCCTCCTGACAATTCATAAATTCGCTTATATGCCTGACCATTCAATCCCACCAGTTCAAGCGCATCTTTCCCTTTTTTCTCTCTTATATTTGCAGGCACACCTTGGATTTCTAAACCAAACGTAACATTATCAATCACGTTTCGGTTTGGTAAGAGTCCAACATTTTGGAAGACCATACCGATTTTATTTCGCCGTACTTGTTGAAGCTGTCTACTAGCCATGTGTGCAATATCGTCATTTTCCAGAAACACCATGCCTTCCGTTGGTTCAACAAGCCCATTTAAGCATCTAAGCAGTGTTGATTTTCCGCTGCCAGACAGTCCGATTAACACAAAGGTTTCTCCCTTTTTCACTTCAAAATTAGCATCAAATATGGCGACCGTTGTTTTTGTTTCTTGTTCGACCATATACTTACCTTGTCCTGACCTTCGCAGTTCAAGCGCTTGTTCCTTTTGACGTCCGAACACTTTTGACACATTGGTAACACGAATAATAGGCTCTGCTAATCTAGATTTTTGTTCCATGTTCACTCTCCTCTCTTGTATTAAAGAAATTAACTTTTAAAAGAGGTTTGACACGTATAGCTTAGCCCAGCTATAGCGTACAACGTGTCAAACCAGATTGATTATTCGCCCTTCATGCCTATTGACTCTAAAACATAATTGTAGAATTTTGAAACATGTTGTTCGATTGGTACTAAAATTCCGCCATTTTTGTATGCTCTTGATCCCATGTTTTCTTGACACCACTCGCACGCTTCAAAATCTTGCATATTCACACGATGGAATAATTCAACGGCATCTGCTGAATTAAAATCTGGTTTTTCCATTTCCTCCGGATCAAATAACCATTCACAAATAACTTTGGATTTCTCCGGACTAATCGGAAGGATACGATGAATAATGACATGATCCGGTGTTAAATTAATGAATACGAGTGGAAGAATGGTTATACCATAATATAAACGATCATCTTCTGGAAGTAAGCCTTTTAACTTTGGGCGATTGCCTTTGCCGCTTAATGAGAAAGCTTCCAGCTCATCATTAAACTTTGCTCCTCCACCGGTTGAATTTTGCGTGCCGATACCTGAACGGAACTCAGGAAGAGTTGCCGTTAACTCAGGATGAATAGCAGAGCAATGATAACATTCTTGGAAATTTTCCACGATGAGTTTCCAGTTTGCCGCCACCTCGTATTCCTTACGATGAGCTACTTTTAAATGTTGAATTTGATATCGACTAAATGTAGCAAGCTCGCCAAAACGATCAAATATTTGCGTGTCTAATTGTTGTTCAACTGGTAGTGGATTTTCCGATAGGTTCAGCCAAATCATTCCATGCCATATTTGAAGGTGCACCGGCTCTAAGCTGTAGTTTTCATTGTTAACTAACTCTTCACGGCACTCACTTGTATTTGGAACTCCAAGCAAGGAACCATCAAGACCATAACTCCAAGAATGGTATGGGCAGCGGATCAATCCCGTTTTGCCGCAAGGATCACTGCAAAGTGTGGCTCCACGATGGCGGCATGCATTTAAGAAGGCACGCAGCACATTATCTTTCCCTCTAACAATTAAGATATTTTCGTTCTGCACCTTTGTTGTGATATAACGTCCCGGCTCTGCTACCTCATATTCGAAGCCAACGAACACCCATGATTTATCGAAAATATGTTCTTTTTCTAATTCAAAGACGACCGGAGATGTATACAACTCTCCTTTTAATGTAGCCTTTAATTTCCCTTTATCACTTACTACCGTCTGATCCATTACCATCTCTCTTTCCTCCTTTATTCTCTTGGAAACATTCAAATAGGGTATTTGTGAGCGGGTTACGTAAAAATTTACTGATACACAAAACGCTGCGGACGGAATAAATTGATTGGGTGATTGGTTTGTCCATCAATCACTAAATCTGCTAAAATCTCTCCTACAACACTTGCAAACTTGAATCCATGTCCCGAAAACCCGGCTGCAACAGCCACTTGCGGGTGATTCGGGTGTGTAGAAATGACAAAGTGCTCATCAGGTGTGTTCGTGTACATACATGTTTTTCCTTGTAAAAAGCGACCGTTTAACTGTGGAAGACCTTGGGCAAGATATTCTCTAATCAATTCTACTTCATCGTCATACACGTTCCGGTCAATGGTTTCTGGTGTGCATGGTTTCCCCTTACGGAAGAAAGCGACTTTTGCTCCTTCGGGGCCTAATCCGAAAGAAGGAAAACCATATAATTGCACATAATCATCTGCTTCCCATATATAAATTGGTTGCTTGCCAACACGGAAAGGCTCTATTCCTCCTGTCGGCTCAAAGAACATTTGAATATGGCGTTCCACTTGTAAGTTTACACCTAGTTCTCTTAATAACTGGGGTGCCCAGGCTCCTGCCGAAATAATGATTTTCCCGGCTTCATATGTTCCATTAGCTGTCACAACGCGTACACCTTCACCAGAAGGATGCGCTTCCCATGATTGAACAGCTTCAAAAAATCGAAGTTCAGCACCATGCTTCTCTGCTTGAAGAAGATGGGTATACACACTTAGTTCTGGTCTGACGAACCCAGCCTTTTCTTCATATAGTGCTATTGTGTTAGGAGATGGGTTAAAAACCGGGAAGCGTCTGCGAATATCATTCGCCTCCAACACCTCGTAAGCGAGATTCCACTGTTTTGAACTTTCAATACTGCCGGATACAGTTAAGCTATCTGGAGGCCCCATCATTAATCCTCCTGTAACCGTCAAAATTTCTTCTCCGCTTTCTCTCTCAATCTCATCCCATAATTCATATGCACGAAGCAATAAGGGAACATAAGCAGGATCTTCAAAATAAGATTGTCGAATGATTCGTGAACCGCCATGACTTGACCCTTGGTTATGTGCAGGACCAAATTGTTCAAGTCCAAGCACCCGTTGACCTCTCTTCGCTAATTGATAGGCAGCTGTACTGCCCATTGCTCCTAAACCGATGATAATGACATCATAATGGTTGGACATATCTTTCCCTCCTGTTTTTCCGTTATTGAGAAACTACGACAGATTGAGTCATGATTTTCGCTTTATACCGTTGTCCAAAATATTCAATACTTAATACATCACCTTCCTTTAAAGCTTCAGGTAGTAACCATGCAAATACAATTCCTTTTCCCAGGCTGTATGCATAACCGGCACTTGTCACAAAGCCAACGGTTTTGCCTTCATCAAACACTGGTTCATACCCCATTACAACTATTGATGGATCCTCCAGTACTAATGTGGCTAACGATAGTTGAGGTCCCTTCTCCTTACGGTCGTGCAATGCTTCTTTTCCAATGAAAGCTGGTTTAGTAAGGTCGACCATATGCCCCAATCCTGCTTCATAAGGATCATGCTCACTCCAGAAGTCTTTACCGTTTCTTAACGAAAGCGATTCAATTCGAAGATTTTCAAGGGCACGGTCCCCTGCAGCAATGAGCTGATATGGACGTCCTGCTTCGAATAGAACATCCCATAGTTGCAACCCCTGATCGAAAGTCGTAAATAACTCCCACCTTTCCACGCCAGCATAGGAATCATAAACAGCTAGAACCGGAACATTCCCGATAAACAGTTCTTTTGCTTGCCCTAATGTAAAGGTCTCAGAAGCAAGAGATTGCATAATTTCGTTTGCCTTAGGGCCTATTACACCTAGGCCGCACATTCCTGCTGTTAAGTCTTTAATCACGACCCGGCTGGATGGTGGCAATTGTTTTTTGATCCAACTCGCTTCAACGGCTCCCGTGCAAAGAATAAAGAAGGTGGAAACTGCTGTGCGAATCACTCTTATCTCATCTTTTATTCCAGCTAATTCATGCAGCATCAATGTATTCGTTACATGTCCAACTGGAATATCGATATTACTAGTTGTTAATTTTTGCAAAAATTCAAGTGCCCCTTCACCGCTGATCTCGAGCCGCTTTTTGGCAGCCGTCACATCATAAAGGCCCGCATATTGCTGTGTATGCAACTGTTCAGCCTCAATAATTAGTGACCAATGCTGAGCTGCCCAGCCTTCACGCTTCAGGATGCTTCTTTCATACATCGCAACAAGCGAATCATTTGCTTCATACCACTGAGGCTGCTCCCAGCCCGATTTTTCGTTAAAATAAGCTCCTAATGTTTTTTGACGTATATAATATGGGCTCACGCGCATATCTCGCGATGTTTCCGGCGGCATAAACGGATGGTGAATATCGTATACTTTTTCATACTGTTCAATGGAACGCTTTTTATAATAAGCTGGACTTTGTGCGTATGTGTCGAAACGATTAATATCACACAACTCCAAATCAAGGTTTGGCGCTCCATTCACAATCCATTCAGCCATTGCCTTCCCAACACCGGCAGAATGTGTGACCCATATCGCTTCTGCTACCCAAAATCCACGTACTTTTTGGGATTCTCCTAGCAGCGGCATACCATCAGGTGTAAAGGAGAAAATACCATTTATCCCCTTTTTGATACCTGCTTGTTTTAATGCCGGAATAAGTTCAAGAGCATCTTGCCATGTTTTTTCGAAGTCCTCAGGTGTAAATGGCTTTACAGATGGCATTTCTTTCGTTTCGCCATACTTGGTAATTTCACTAACTTCGACAGGCAATGGGCGATGCTGATAAGAACCAATCCCTAAACTATTAAACACTTGACGGAAATATATAGAATTATCTTGATCGCGGATAAGCGGCGTTGTTACTTCTTCTGTTTCATCAGTTAGTTCTTGTAAATCATTCGTAAACACATATTGATGTGCCATTGGTTGAAGAGGAATGGTCACGCCTGCCATTTCACCAATACGAGGTCCCCAGAATCCGGCACAGCAAATGATCAGGTCAGCTTCAAATCTTCCAGCACTTGTTTCAACTGCCTTTACTTGGCCGTCTACAATATTAATCCCGGTTACTTCTGTGTGGCCGTAAAACTCGGTACCACGGGATTTTGCAAAGTGTGCCATTTTGTCAACAGCGCGAAGCGGTTTGGCAATTCCATCTGACGGTACGTACAATCCTCCGTAAATGTTATCTGGATTAATTAGCGAGCACTTTTGAGCACATTCTTCTGGTGAAAGCAGCACTGCCTCCATTCCCCACGACGCTCCTATTCCTGCTTTTCGTTTCAAATCTTCTAAACGCTCAGGCGTATTCGCAACTTCTAGACTTCCTACCGAATAGAAAGAAGGTTGTCCGTCAGCGCTTAACTCCTTAAAGGCTTCCACGGTTTGAGAAGCTAGGGCAGTCAATACTTTTGAAAAACTAAGTTGAAACACAAGCCCTGGGGCATGAGAGGTTGATCCCCCTGTTTCAAATAGGGGTCCCTGTTCAATAACCGTAATGTTTCGTTGCCCCATTCTGCTTAAATAATAGGCAGTACTGCATCCAACAACACCAGCTCCAATGATGACGATTTTTTTTTGCTCCATAACTCTGCATCCCACTCCCTTTTAAAAAACATGGTAAATATTGTCGATGGCTAATTATATTTTCAAAAATCTAAATTTAAAAACTATTTTGTCACAAGATGTGACACAGAATTTTAAACCATATCTCCCCTAAATGTTCGCGAAATATTGATTTTATTTCCTTTTTAAACAGTAATAAACAGCATTTGCTCAGAAATAACGAATTTTTTGGAGGGGGGCGCCGGCTATCTAAAAAAGAGTTAGCAAGAGTCTATAACATGGATGTATTGGTGCTATTAATCCAACAAAGACTTATTATTCATTGTCAAAAATTAGACTACTTCTTCTGATAGTATACTTTTAGTGACTATATGTTTTGAAAGTGCGTACTTATTTTTTTGAAAAATCTAACCTAGAATGAAGTTACAACAATCCAAAAAATTAAAATGAGGAGTGAGGAAGGGATGAAGCTTCAATTAGCATTAGATCTTGTAAACATTCCAGAGGCAAAAGAAGTCGTAAACGAGGTACAGGAGCACGTTGACATTGTGGAAATTGGTACACCGGTTGTCATTAATGAAGGGCTTCGAGCTGTAAAAGAAATGAAAGAAGCGTTTCCTTCTTTACAGGTGTTAGCTGACTTAAAAATTATGGATGCAGGTGCATATGAAGTGATGAAGGCATCCGAAGCTGGTGCTGATATTATTACTGTACTCGGAGCAACTGATGATGCAACGATTAAGGGTGCAGTGGAAGAAGCTAAAAAACGAGGGGCACAAATCCTTGTCGATATGATTAATGTAAAAGACCTTGAACAGCGTGCAAGAGAAGTTGATGAACTTGGTGTAGATTATATTTGCGTACACACAGGCTATGATCTTCAAGCAGCTGGAGAAAGTCCTTTTGAACAGCTTCAAACGATTAAACGTGTCGTAAAAAAGGCAAAAACGGCAGTCGCAGGCGGTATCAAGTTAGATACACTTCCAGAAGTGGTACAATCACAGCCTGATCTGGTCATTGTAGGCGGCGGGATTACAGGCCAGGAAGATAAAAAGGCAATCGCTGCACAAATGCAAAAATTAATTAAACAAGAAACTCTTGTATAAGAGGGAGCATGGCAATCATGCAAACGACTCAATATTTAGCCGAAATTATAAAAGAGCTGCATCAGACAGTTGAATTAATAAAATAAGATGAACCCTCCATCAGTGGAGGGTTCTTAATGCCAATAAAAGCCGTGTGAACTTGTGATAAACGATTGGTATAGGAAAAAACTGAACACCCCCCTTGGTTCAGGAGAAAAGCAAAAAGGCCATTCTCTATTACTTATCTATGATTATTTCATCCAATGTAAACTTACATTAATATAGAAAGGAAAGTCATGAGTATGTAGGCTCCTTTAATTAACGACCACATATTTATAGAAAAAGGTGGTCATTTTCACTCCTTGTTTTACTTAATTGATTCGATTCTTTCTACCTGTTTTTCTGTGATCGATTCCTTATAGTTTTTACCCCATTCATACATCGACTCGAGAATCGGCATTAGACTTTCTCCTTGTTTCGTTAGTGAATATTCCACCTTTGGTGGAACAACCGGATAGACTTTACGATAAACAATAAGATCTTCTTCCAGTTCCCGTAATTGGTTAACAAGCATTCTATGGGTAATACCTGGTATGAGAGACTTCAATTCACCAAATCTTTTCGTACCCTCTTTTCCTAAATACCATAAAATAACTAGTTTCCACTTACCGCCAATAACAGAAAGTGTTAGCTCTTTTTCACAATTAAACATCTTATCAAAAACATGTCTCATTGTTCATTTCCTCCCTATCTACACTGGCACTAGCTATGTGTTTTTTACATAACCTACTATTAAAAATTTAAATTTTCGTTAACTTTAACAAACCCAGCCATTTAATGATGCTCTTGTTGATCATCATGATGTTCAAGCTGCGACTTAAATAAATATGTACCACCTGTGATAGCCAGTATGAGAAGAACAGGTGTAAAAATCAAGACGGCATAAAAGTGCCAACGCCAAACTAATTTATATAAATGTTGAGCCTTTGAAAACTCTATTTTTATAGTGTTAGTTCATTTTGTATGAAAGCCATCTCTCTAACTCTCTCCTTTCTAGGGTAGATAAATCTGGTTTTGTCTTTGTTTTATTGCCCGCTTCACTTAACTAATTTTTTTGAAAATGAATTTAAAAATATAAACAAAGCTAGCTACATTAAGCTAGCTTTATAAATTAAAGACGTCTTTCTATACGTTTTTAATTTATTTATATATTTCACTTAATAACTCGACACATCTTCCTCTCATCGTCGGGCACCGCAATCGGTTATCTAGACAACTTGAATTATTCCTCAAGGGTTCACCTAAGCGGATGGCACCAACCCCGCAAGGGGGGACATCCGCTTAGGTCTAGAAAGTTTGACATGACCGTCCTTTGGTCATATCGAATTTTCTAAATCGATCTATATAGTTTTTTATCTTCAAGTAATTCTTGTTTATTCTTCCTTTAAATGATTTTTTACTCTTACATTGATTCGTTGGCCTATCAACACTTCTTTTTCACCATATTAGTCGTTAACATTTTGTTAAATTATTCATTTAGAAGATAAGCTTATTTTCTAATTAGTTATTAGAAGCTCCCTTGGCCTGCATTGAACCCATGCTTAAATCCACTGATTGAATTTCGGCATTATATGCTGGCTCTTCATGAAAACTTAAATCTAGTCCCATGAGCTCATCTTCTCTGCTTACACGTAACGGCGTAAATAAACTGATAACTTTTAAAATAATAAAGGTTCCTGCTGTTGCTAAGATAATAGCTGTAGCTACCCCCACACATTGATGTAGAAGTTGCTCTAAATTGCCATAAAGTAAACCATTATTCCCAGCTGGATTTACATCTTTTGTTGCAAAAATACCAGTGGCAATGGCCCCCCATATACCGCCAATACCATGGACACCGAAAGCATCTAATGTATCATCATATTTAAAGCGTTGCTTAACAAAATGTATGGCAAAATAACAAATGGGAGCAGAAGCTACCCCGATAATTAAAGCCGAAGGGATAGTAACAAATCCTGCTGCAGGAGTAATTCCAACGAGACCAGCTATCGCCCCTGTCGCTGCTCCAACTAATGTTGGATGTTTACGTATCTTCCATTCTATTAAAAGCCAGCCCAAACCACCTGCAGCTGCAGCGACTTGAGTATTGGCAAAAGCAAGTGCTGTTACACCATTAGCACCAAGAGCGCTTCCAGCATTAAACCCAAACCAACCAAACCAAAGAGTGGCTGCACCAATTAGGAAAAGAACGATATTGTGTGGCGCATGATCTTTCTTTAAATGTTCAAATCTAGGACCGATCACCACTGCAGCTGTAAGAGCACTAACACCTGAAAGAATGTGGACAACAGTCCCGCCAGCAAAATCAAGTTCCCCCATCGTAAACAGCCAGCCTCCACCCCATACCCAATGAGCCATTGGAGCATAAATAAACGTTAGCCATAAAGCAGAAAAGGCAACCCATGCCGGAAAGGAAATACGTCCTGCAATTCCTCCAGAGATGATGGCAACCGTAATGGCTGCAAAAGCATACGGTTATCCCGAAAAAAGCATCCACTTTGAACTATTTAGTCCTCCTGAATTTGGTCCCATGCAAGCTTTCCAAGTAAAGCTAAATAAAAGCAATCAAGTACTTGATGTACCAGAGGGGAAAAGTTTACTAGAAACACTGTTAAAACATAATATTCAAGCACCGTATTCTTGTAAAATTGGTGGATGCGGAAGCTGCCAAATAGACGTATTGGAAGGAGAAGTAGACCACAGGGACTTATTTCTCTCTGACATCGAGAAAAAAGAAGGTAATGTCATATTAACATGCGTTTCAAGAGCAACGACTGGCTGTCTTATCTTGGATTTATAATATGGAGGAAACATATGCTTGAAGGCATACAAATAAGGCAAGTTAGATATCTCAACAATGTCGTGGAACAAGACCATCGTGTCATAAAGAAGCAGGGTTGTTCGATGTTAGGGTTAAAATTCTTTCGAACAGACTCCTGCATGATATTCTAAATCTCTTCCTCCCCATTAACACAAATCCCCCGCTTCTATTTCACAACAAATAGGGGAAGAGAAACGTCATGAAGTTTAAGACGTTTCTCTTCCTGCGTTAGTGCGGAAAATATTTCTCTCTTCATTTTTTGTCCTTTTTACTGCGCTTCTTTTAAGATGGCTAGTCTTGCAACACGGCTATCTGCCTAATCGTATTCCCGAATGGCAAAAGCATGGTTTCATTTAGAAACGTTTTAGATTTAAAGGAGTAAGGGGGATAATTATTACTTTTTAGAATGAAGTTTCTATGGGAGACGGAATCGGTTTTGCTACCAAGGATTTTTAAAATCTGAACATGGGTAGAAATTCATAATATATAGAGAAAGCAGCCTTGTCATTCCTAAAAGGATGAATAAGGCTGCTTTCTCTGTTTTCTTGTATAGTTTTTAATGTTTCATTAGCCTTTACTCGTTAATTCTCCGCCAGTTTATTAACAATCTTTTTCTCAGACGGTTTTTCTTCTATAATGTCTTCGGCTTGTTTTGCTCGTTTAATAAAGAAAGCAAGAACAAGGGCAAGACCGGCAATAAAGACCGTCACAAAAAATGCAAAATTGATTCCTTCCAGCATTGCTTGCATCGCAATTTGCTGTTTCATGGCAGCCAGCGCCTCAGGTGTCGGCTGTCCTGTCATGTTCTTCATGGCATCTGCCGCTAATTCTTTTCCGTAAGTTTCTGTACGGTTGGACATGATCGTGACCAACAATGCCGTACCAATCGCGCCGGATACTTGCTGCAATGTATTATTCATCGCCGTACCGTGCGGATAATAGCGCGCTGGCAATTGATTTAAGCCATTTGTCGAAACCGGCATCATGACCATGGACATCCCCAACATCCGTACAGAGTATAGGAGAATTAAGTGAGTATAAGTGGTATCCATTGATAATTTGCTGAAATAGTAACTGGTTATGGTTGTAAGTGTTAAGCCAATGATTGCTAAAACACGGCCGCCAAATTTATCAAATAATCTACCGGTAATTGGTGACATGACGGCCATTACAATCGCCCCTGGCAGCATCATTAAACCGGCATCGAGAGGCGAAATGCCTCGAATCGTCTGCACATAGATTGGTGTAAGCAGCATCCCCGAAAACATGGCCATCGTTACAACCATCGAAATGGTTGCCGATAAGGCGTACATTGGATATTTAAAAATTTTAAAGTTCAGCATCGGTTTCTCTTGCTTTACTTGACGTAAAATAAACCAAACCAATGAGATGGCTCCAACGATGATGGTCATATAGACTTGCGGACTGTCCCAGCCTTTGCTGCCGGCAGAACTGAATCCATATAACAACCCGCCAAAACCAACGCTTGATAAAAGAACCGAAAATAGATCAAGATGAATATCCACTTTCTCTTTCTTATCTTTCAGCATGAAAATACCCATTAGCAGGACAAGAACAGCGATTGGAGTGACAAAGTGGAAAAGCATTCTCCAGTCATAGTGTTCAATTAACCAGCCTGATAAAGTAGGTCCAATTGCGGGTGCCCCCATCATAATTAAACCGAATACTCCCATTGCGGCTCCCCTTTTTTCCACCGGGAAGCTCACTAACATAACGTTCATTAATAACGGCATCATGATTGCCGACCCTGACGCTTGGATCATCCGCCCTGCCAATAAAATAGGAAAGACATGGGCAATTCCCGCCAAAATGGTTCCAAGCGTAAATAAGCCCATGGCCGCCAAGAATAAGTGACGTACAGAATATTTTTGAATTAAAAATGCGGTAGTTGGAATCAAAACCCCGTTCACCAACATAAAACCTGTCGTCAGCCACTGCACAGTCGATGCTCCAACATCCAAGTCTGTCATAATGGACGGCAGTGCGATATTTAATAATGTATTATTTAAAAGCGCAATAAAAGCTCCAATCATTAAGACGGAAAGAATCCCGTACGGTGGAGCGTCAGCCTTTTTTATCGTATGTTCCATCGTGTTCCTCCTCTATACTTGCAGTTCATTATTTTATACTGATGTTTCACACAAACCATATCATATACCATCGGTTCAAAAAAATCAATTCAAAAATCTCCCTAATTTACTGGGTTTGTGTAAACTGAAAAAATAATGTAATATATTTTTTATACAGGTAGTCTAATCGGAAATAAAGGTGATTATATGAACGATAGGAAACAGCATGTTATAAAAATGGCTCATCAATTATTTATTGAGAAAGGTTTTCAAGCTACATCCATTCAGGATATTTTGGACTATAGCGGAATTTCTAAAGGAACATTTTATAATTATTTTCCATCTAAAAATGAATTATTAATCGCTCTTTTTAAAACGATATACGGGAAGATGGAAAAGGAACGGAATGAACTGCTCATGGGCCAGGATCCCTCTAATATTGAAATCTTCATTAAGCAAGTTGAACTACAAATGAAGACAAATCGAACAAATAAGTTAATCTCTCTTTTTGAGGAAGTATATTTTTCAAAAGATGAAGATCTTAAAGAATTCATAAAACGGGGACAAATGAGGATCATTCGCTGGACATTCGGACGGTTCATAGACATTTTCGGAGACAGTAAAAAACCCTATTTATTAGATTGCGCGATCATGTTTATGGGAATTTTGAACCATAACCTTAAATACAATGCCTTGGCACACGAAACAGCTGCCGACATTTACGAAGTGGTCCGTTACAGTGTGGAGCGTGTGGTGAAAATGGTTGAGGAAGTGGCGGAAACAGGTGATCAATTGATTCAACCTGAACTTTTAGACAGTTGGCTGCCTGAGTGTACAAACAGCGACCATGCTTTTCATCAAAAGCTTTCTCATGCTGTATTGGCGTTGAAAAAAACTCTAATCGATAGCAAGAAACAGTCAAAATACAATGAGCTGCTGGACTTTGTTCAAAATGAGCTGCTTCATTCAAAAACTCCCCGAAAATTTTTGGTTGAAAGTGCCCTTTTATCATTAAAAACAGATCAAACATGTTCGGAGAAAAAAGAACTGCAAAAGCTCGATCAACTCGTTGCGATTTATCTTACCGAACAAGAGGATGCTAATTAATGTTCCTCTAATCCTGTATGTAACTTTTTTGAAACCTAAAAACATAAACACCCCATTCCCTTCGTAGAAATGGGGTGTTTGTTTGATTCTAGATTCTTCGTACACCGTTTGAGATTTGCCTCCGATTCCTTGTCACCACTTGGGTTTAATGTCCGGAAGTCAGTTTAATCCCTACTGCCCCTGTCAAAATACACATAATTAATAGAATGGACCTTAAGCTTCTAGGTTCATGAAAGAACATTATTCCTGCTAAAACACTTCCGACAGAGCCGATACCGGTCCATATTGCATAGGCGGTTCCCACTGGGAGAGACGTTAATGATAGCGAAAGAAAATAAAAGCTTACACTTCCAAAAAATAGACAGGCGACAGAGGGAAGCCATTTTTTAAACCCATCTGCATGTTTCAGGCTTATCACACTGCCAACCTCGGCAAAGCCGGCAATCAAAAGGAAAAACCAATCCATTGAATCATCCCCTAACCTTGTGTAACTCGTTTCATTGTCTTTGATGTTCAGATTGGGCTGGACTCATTTTTATTCCAATGATTCCCGCTATCATTAAAGCCACAAAAAACACTTTCAGTAGATTAATGGGCTCTCCCCAAAAGAGCATCCCAATCACTACTGTTCCAACCGTTCCCAATCCAGTAAAAATGGCGTAACCAGTTCCTAAGGGAATTGAATGCAACGCCTTTGAAAGCAAAAAGAAACTGAAGATTATGATAATAATTGTTATTATACTTGGTATCATTTTAGTAAATCCATGTGAATATTTAAGACCAATCACCCAGATAATTTCCAAAAGTCCTGCCATGATGATATAGATCCATGCCATTTCATTGTTCTCTCCTTTGGCATCGATACTTATTTTTGAACCGCGAAGTTCTCCATATATCGATAAATTGCATGAGCTACCCCATTTTCATCATTTTTAAGGGTTGTCGTTGTGCAAACAGCTTTTATGTCATCTTTCGCATTTCCCATCGCTACACTGTATCCAACTTTCTTGAGCATGGATAAATCATTGTTGCTGTCCCCGATTGCCATTGCCTGATCCAACGATCTATTCAGCAAGAACGCCAACTTTTCAAGGGCCATTCCTTTCGAAGCGCTTTTACTAGTCATTTCAATGTTATGATCAGCAGATGACACAACCTGCAGCTCATCAAATTTTTCAAATTGATTCCATGCTTCCTTTAATTTCTGTTTATCAAACGAACATGCTAAAATATTATAAAATTCCTCTTCCTGTTTTAAAATATCATGATAGCTGTCAACTAAAACATACCCAACCTGATCAAATTGCCTTTCCGCTACTTCAACTAGTTCTTTCGTATCTGCATCTAAATCTGCATTTTTCAAACTTTGAATCTCATTGTAGAATTGTTCTTTTGTTTTTTTAAGAGTATAAATAGCTTTATCAGTAAACACTTCATAATAATAATTCCGGTCATCTAACCATTGAAGAATAGATTCGACACGATTTTTAGTTAGCGTAATTGAAGAAATACACTCTCCATTTTTTGAATGAATGGTAGATCCATTTGTCCCGATTACAAACAGGGAAAGCCCGGCTTTTTCACAAATGGTGTGAACGTCAAAATAAGCGCGTCCCGTTGAAATCACGACTTCAAAGCCTCTATCCCCGGCGTACTGAATCGCCTTTATATTTTCTTCACTAATTTCATTCTGATCGTTCAATAATGTTCCATCTAAATCTATTGCAATAAAACTCATATTCTATCGCTCCTCTTCTCATTCAATCTATTACATTTTCTTTCTAGTTTTTTTTATCTGTTATCAATACGGACCAAAAAAGAGAGAGAATCCTCTCTTTCGTCTCTATATGCCCTTTTTATGGCTACGCTTGGATCCAATCGATTTCCTTTAAATTCGGATGATCCTTCCATGCCTCTGGAAATGGTTGATCGCAAACAATCGCATCGACTTTTTCTAAAGGGCAAACTTTACAAAAAGTATCAACACCCATTTTAGAGTAATCCGTCAGCATGATCACTTGCTTTGATACCTCGATCATCTTGCGGGAAACCAATGTTTCATGCAGGTGATAATTACTGACCCCATTTTCAATCGAAACACCGCCGGCTGAAATGAATGCTTTATCAATATTAAATTGATTTAACATTTGCTCCGTGAGACCGCCGCTTATGGATTGCTGCTTTGGATCGATTTGTCCGCCCAACAATAGAATTTGTCCTGCAAACTTATTTTGATTGAGCGATTCAGTCAATACAGACGACACAGGAAGAGAATTGGTTAAAATCGTAATGTCTTTTTTATTTTCGATACACTGTGCAAATTCAAGCATCGTTGTGCCGACATCAATGGCAATCACATCTCCATTTGAAATGAGTTCCACTGCCTTTTTCCCCACCTTGATTTTCGCTTCTTGGTTCACGGTTGTCCGCTGTGTGAAGGGAGGCTCCTCAAACTGAAAGACCGTTTTAATCGCTCCACCGTAAACCCTCTTTAAAAGTCCTTTTTCTTCTAATATCATTAAATCCCGTCGAATCGTTTCCTCTGACACATTAAACTGATCCACTAATTCCACGACTTTCACTTTTCCCGTTTTGTTCAGTTCTTTTAAAATTTCATTTTTTCTTTCTTCTGGCAAGACAGACATACATTCCCCCCCCCCTTATTTATAAAATAATGCATTCTTTTTTCGGTACAAGAATTTGAACACGTGTTCCTTGTTCAAACATTTTCCCGCGGTGGTGAAGATAGTCTACATGGAAAACGGATTCCTCTGTTTCTACTTCATATCTTAAAACATTTCCTGTCATGGTAACATCTTTAATAAACCCTTTAATTCCCCAGTTCTCTTGTAAATCGATATGATCTTCACCAACAGAAACTAATCGTAATACTTCAGGACGAATGGCGACTTCATTCCCTTTTAATTCTGTACTACGAACGAGTTTACGGAAATCTTCCATACTACAAACATTATAATTCCCAATAAACTTTGCAACAAATGTATTGGCTGGAGAAGTATAGATTTCTGCTGGAGAACCGGATTGCACCACTTGCCCTTTATTCATGATAAAAATTCGATCAGACATGGTCATGGCTTCTTCCTGATCATGAGTAACAAAAATCGTTGTAATATCTAATTCTTTCTGTATTCTCTTTAATTCTTTTTGCAAACTTTTTCTAATTTTAGCATCCAATGCGCTTAACGGCTCATCCAACAGCAGTACTTTCGGCTCCATGACAAGCGCACGGGCAAGAGCGACCCTCTGCTGCTGTCCGCCGGATAATTGATGGGGATAAGACTCTTCTTTTCCTATTAAATCAACCATCTCAATCATTTTTTTTACTCTTGATTTAATATTTTTTACCTTCTTCATTTTAAGGCCGTACGCAATATTATCAAAAACACTCATATTCGGGAAAAGCGCATAAGATTGAAATACCATACCGACTTCACGCTGACGCGGTGACAAATGAGTAATATCTTTTCCATCAATGAAGATGCTTCCTGCATCAACGCTTTCAAGCCCCGCAATGGAACGTAATAATGTACTTTTTCCGCATCCGCTTTGCCCAAGAAGTGTCGCAAATTCTCCTTTTTTTAATGTTATTGAAATGTTATTTAAAACGACTTGATTTTCATACCCCTTAGTCACTTGATCGATGGTTACATAACTCATTATTTTTCACCTTCTAAAGCAGTATTTTTATGATCGTATTGTTTTTTCAAAAATGAAAGAATTCGCTTCTTATTTGACGCGACAGGTTTTTTTTCGCCTCTAAACGTAAGTTTTAATACAGCCCCCGTTAACAATAAAATCATGGAATAATACGTAATAACAATTGCACTTGTTAAGTGACCGCTGCTGTTTAGTTTGTCGGCAAGATAAATTTGAATGGTTTCAAATCGGCCCCCGACAAGCAAATTGGCATAAGCAAACTCACTAAATATAAGAGCGACTGATAATAAGGTAGACACTAAAATACCAGATATAATATTGGGGAACACCACTGTGCGAAAAGCCTGGACCTTTGTGGCACCTAGTAATTCAGCTGCATCAACAAGCTGCACAGCATTTACCGTACGAAGACTGTTACGAATACCTTGATACATAAATGGCAAAATGGTTATGAAATAGGCACCAATTAAAATCCAAGGTGTTCCGGCAATTTGAATCGGCCCATCTGAATATACCTTGATTAATCCAACAGCTCCAACAATGGGCGGAATTCCATAAGGAAGCATCGCTGCTGCTTGAAGCAATCCTTCCCATTTACTGAAATATACCGTGATGATAAAGATAGTCGGAAGCATAATAATAACGCTAAGACCGACAGACATGACAATTAAAAATAGCGTTCGTTGAAAAGCATCATAAAACCGTTCATCTTGAAATAATTCAATATACCATTTCATTGTATAACTCTCAGGTAAAATCGTATGGTCCCATTTACCGGCAATCGAGAATAAAAAGGTTCCTACAAGCGGAATTAATAAGTAAATAACTAATAATCCAACAACCACTTTATGAAAAGCCATTGAAGATTTCATCGTAAATCCCTCCTAATGCGACGCATCATTCGTTCATTAAACCACATCGCCCCTATCATGGTCGCTGCTAGAAGTACTCCCATCGCACTGCCCAGCTGAGGCTTTAATGCAACGTCACTGGCAACTAAAGATGCAATTTGCAATGACAATAAGTTATAGTTGCTGCCGACCAATGCATAGGCTGTAGCGTAAGCTCCCATCGCATTCGCAAACAAAATACTGAATGTGCCTATAATACTAGGTAAAAGAACTGGAATCCCGATGTGAAGCCAAAATGAGAATGTGGATCCTCCTAATAATGAAGAGGCTTCTTTCCATTGTTTCTTAATTCCTTGATAAGACGGATAGATGAGCATAACAGCAAGCGGAATTTGAAAATAAACATAAACAAGAATGAGGCCTGTCCACGAATATAAATTAAAATCGGCAAATACATCCCAACCAATCTTAGAAAAAAGCAATGTAAACAATCCATTGTTTCCGAGTAAAATAATATATGAAAATGAAAGGGGAATCCCCTCAAAGTTCGACGTCATATTGGCAATCATCAATAGGCGGTTTTGTATTTTTTGTGAGAACTTTGTAAACGAATAGGCTGCAATGACTGCTATAATTACAGAAGTTACAGCAGAAAATAAGGAAATGACAAGGCTATTTTGAATGGCTTGCAAGTAAAATTTACTTTTAAATATCGTTATATATTGACTAATCGTAACTTGAATTCCATCGTCTGCATAAAAACTATTTTTAATCATTGCCGCTAATGGCCCTATTTCAAATCCAATCACAAACATCATAAATGGCAGTAAAAGAGCTAATAAGTAAATTTTTTGTTTTTTTATTTTTCGCAAGACTTCTCGCTCCTCTATGTTCTCTAACAATTTGGGAATTGGTTTAACCATTGTTAAACCAATTCCAGTGAACCTTCATTTTAGTGTTGAATAGGATATCCTTTTTAAAGGGTAATTTTCCCTTTCAGACCTGGCAATTGATATGGAATCATTTTATCGGACAGCTCAATATTTAAAAGTTCACAAACGAGCGGTGCAAACGCTAATTGCGGAACCACTTCACTGTAAACGCCAGGCTCAACTTTTGGACTAATGATAAAGAGCGGTACATCACGCTCACCATCCGTTATGCCGCCATGGTTGCCAGTTTCACTCATGCCGTGATCTGATGTAATTAAAATGTGGTAACCTTCTTTGATCCAAATTGGCAAAAGTTGTGCCAATAAGCTTCCCATTTTTAAGATTTGCTCACGATATTCTTTCGATTCCGACCCAAAGATCTCTCCTTTTACATCAACACCCATCGGATGAATATATAAAAAGTGCGGGTCATGCTTTCTGCGTAAAGCTTCTGCATCCATTAACACATGGCTGTCTGGATAGTCATCATCCCAATAAAATTTTCCATATTGAATCGGCTTAGACTCATCTTCTTGCTCACGATCTTCAATAAAATGGAATGGCGCACGATTATAAAGTTCGCTTACCCAGTAATACGATACCGTTCCGTTTCTTAAGCCATTTTCCTTCGTAAGATGAAAGAGACTTTTCTCAGTTGATAAGCGAACGGCTTGATTGGACGTAATTCCATTCACCGATGCCGGTGTTCCCGTTAATAACACTTCATATAACGGACGGGAAAGACTTGGGAGTTCCGACTTTACTTTGTAAAGCGCCGCCTGATTTGTTTCAACTAGATGTTGAATAAATCCGAGAGCCTCACACGCTTTATCATATCTCATACCATCAACAACAATTGCTATTACTTTATTTGACATGGACTAACACCTCTTCTTGCCAAAGCTGCGGTAACGATTTAGCCGTTTCTTCCCAAGCTTTGTAATCTTCAACTGGCTGTGCATTTTCGTACTGTTCTTCTGGAACCATTTTTTCAGATACTTCTTTCGGTAGTTCTACATCGCGAATTGGACGGGCAAATCCTTTAGCCAAGTTAATTTGACCTTCATCGCTCAGGATATATTCTCTCGTTGCCATCGCTGCATGCGGATGCTTCGCATATTTGTTAATAATCGTTGCATAGCCGCTGACGACTGAACCTTCACTTGGAATCGATACATCAAATTGATCACGGTTGATTTGGTCAGCGTAACCAAGGGCGTTAAAATCCCAAACAAGGGCAACTTCCACTTCCCCTTTTTCAATGTTAGCGGGCTTGGCATCCGTTAAGCTAAGGCGGCCTTGTTTCGCAAGCTTAGCAAAATAGTCAATTCCCGGCTTAAGGTTTGTTTCATCACCGCCGTAAGCGATAGCGGCAGCAAGAACGGCCATTTGATTCTGTGCACCACGCTGAACGTCTCCAACTGTTACTTTATAATCCCCTTTTAATATGTCATCCCAAGATTTTGGAGGGTTAGCTACTAATTCTTTATTAGTTAAAAATGCAATCGTTCCTTGGTAGCCGACAACCCAATCCCCGTTATCATCTTTTGCCCAGTCAGGTACCTCGTCCCAATAGGAAGTTTTATAGGCGAGCGTTAATTCTTTTTGTTCCGCGATTGGCCCAAAGGAAACCCCTACATCACCGATATCAGCTGTTGCATTCTCTCCTTCAGATTCCATTTTGGCAATCTCTTCGGCACTGGATAAATCGGTATCAGTGTGTTCCAATGTATATTTTTTCGTTACTTCATTCCACGTTTCTCCCCAGTTAGCCCATGAATCAGGCATACCGACACTATTAATCGTTCCCTCTTCTTTTGCCTTTGTTTCAATTTCTTTTAGTGTTAACGAACTTGGATCCTTAACAACTGGAGCAGCCTCCTCTTTAGCAGTTCCACAAGCAGCTAATCCCAGTACACTCATCCCTAGCACTGCCGCTTGAATAGACTTGTAACAGTTCTTCTTGAATGTGCATTTCATAAAAAGTGCCTCCTTTTAATGTGGAATCTTTAATGTTTATTACTGTTTATTACGGTTTAATCATAATCAGACAATATTAACCCCACATTAATCCAATGTTAAGGTTTTGTAAATCCGCTCTTCTTTCATAAACAAATACCCCCCTTGGGCCCAAGGGGGGTATTTGTTTATGAATGGTGATAACATGCACCGTCATCAATCTACTCTTTTACTGTATAATAACCTTTATAACTGATATTTATAGTTTATCCAATTAGGATTTTTTCTTCTGCATAACGAATTTTCGCTTTATTGTTTGAGTGAATCGCAAGTGCAAAAGCCATCGTGAGAGGTCCTACCCTGCCGATGAACATCATAATGGTAATGAGAATGCGTCCCATAGGGCTTAGTTCCCCGGTAAAACCGGCACTTAATCCAACAGTCGCGAAAGCAGAGACCGTTTCAAACAATATTTTAGACATATCCGCTCCTCTTTCCGTTATAGTGAGTAAAAAGAAGATCAAAAAAATAAAAAGGATCCCTGAAAGAGCAATCGATAAGGCCCGATAAACAAGTGGTGATGGAATTCTTCGTTTAAAAATATTCACATCCTCTTTATTGGTCAATACTGACCAAAGGGCAAAGAGCAGTAAAGCAAAAGTAGTCACTTTGATGCCCCCGCCTGTAGAACCTGATGATGCCCCGATAAACATTATTGCGATCATATAAACTTGAGAACTCAATGTTAGTTGGGCTATATCAATGGTGTTAAAGCCAGCTGTACGGGGGACGACTCCTTGGAAATACGCAGCCCACCACTTATCTGCCATATTTAAATTTCCTAACGTAGCAGGATTATTAAACTCTAATGCAAAAATGACCAGTGTACTTACCACGTTAATAAGCAAGGTAAAGAGCAGCACGATTTTGGTGTGGAGAGAAAACTTTTTTATACTCCTTTTTTCAAAAACTTCCGCGATGACAAAAAATCCGATTCCTCCCAGCATGAAGAGCATCGTAATGATAATATTTACCGTCGGATCCCCTACCCACTTGCTCAAATTATCGGGCTCTAATCCGAATCCTGCATTGTTAAAAGCAGAGATGGAATGAAATATTCCGTAATACGCAGCCTTGCCCCACCCCATCTCTTGTGACCAGCGAATCGTTAGAACCAATGCTCCAATGGCTTCCACAATTAACGTAATCATAATAATGCGCAGTACTAATTTGATGACCCCTTGTAAGGAAAAAGAATTGATGGATTCTTGAAGCAATAATCGGTGTTTTAATCCGATTTTTTTCCCTAAGATAATAAACATGAGAATCCCGCTGGTCATGAATCCCCATCCCCCAATTTGAATAAGAGCGAGTAACACAATTTGCCCGAACAACGTAAACGTGGTCCCGGTGTCAACAACGGCCAATCCTGTTACACAAACTGCAGAAGTAGCTTCAAACAGGGCGTCAATGAAGCTCAGATGATGCCGATCCCGAGTAGCAAATGGAATCATCAGCAAGCAGGTTCCCATAAAGATTAATCCCAAGAAACCAAGAAGAAGAATATGTGCCGGATGCAACTTTATGATTTTATTATGGCGTTCTTTATTAAAAAGCAACATAACGATTTCCTTTCAACATCCTGTAATTAAAAATGGATTGAACAGTGATGATATTACATCCATTTTTATTTTGTTCATATGTAAAACTGTTTGTTATCATCCTTCCCCTGCTCCTTCAAAAGATTCAGCGAAACGGCTTCATATTAGAAAAAAAATTCATTTTCCATTTACCTGTTTCCCGAAACAGGTAAACCACTATTTTCACCGTATGAAAAGAAGCAGTACATCACCCAACTGCTCAAATTTTAGTGTCATTGAATCATTTATTTGCCTAAATTTCTATGAATAAAACAGCCCCTCCTTTCTATATACATTCCACTTAATAGCTCGATACATCTTTATACAATCAAGAGGCATCACAATTAGCTGCCCAGACAGCTTGCAGTTTGCTCTCAAGGGTTCACCTAAGCGGATGGCGCCAACCTCGAAAAGGGGGGTGTCATCCGCTTATGCGTAAATAATATGACATGGGCGCTTTTTGCCCATGTTAAATTATTTATGCGGATCTATATATTTTCCCAATAAAAAACACGAGAAGAGGATCTCTTCTCGTGTTTTAGACATCACAAAATAAACGTGTCCATTACACTAAAAAATGACAATCCCTCAACACGCTTACGAGGTTAGCTGTCGGATTCGGGTCATGAGAGTAACCCTACCTTCATTCATTAGAAGGATTCACCCCTAGTACTGTCACCAGTACAAAATTTGGTTCCCCCGCTCCTTTTAAGGATTAAGCGATCACGATATAAAACATTTTCTGAAAGTAATCTTACTCCGGTTAAAATTTACTGTCAAGCATATTTTTGGGTTATTATCCCTCTGAATAGCACTCATTATCCTCCACATCTCATACTTTCAGTCTCTTTTACCCGTGTCTTCTTACTTTTTTCAAAGGCAGAGGGCTAATTTTATCTTTAAAATGTTTATGCGAATAGATGATACTACCGACAACAATCAACTCTCCTAATAACCCCATTGATTGCGCAAGAGCACCAAGTGTTCCATTCCAATGTGGAACCATTTTAACACCAACCAAAAGAACATTCACTGTGATGAATAAATTGACGGATTGAGAAATAATGGTTATTTTTGTTTGCTTATAGAGCATCAACAGCCCGTTAAAAAAATCAATAAATGGAAAGACGAGGGCCATTAACAAAAATATTTTTAAGACATCTAAACTAGCAGCCAATAATCGATTATTTATTCCCATAACGTGCTCCATAAAAAATGGACCAAATGAGGAATAGCAGAATACCCCAATGATCATAAATGGAACACAGCTAATAATAAACGAAAATCTCCTTACTTGTGCTTCATGTTGATCATAAAAATTGATGACAATTTGATGGATATAGGAAAAAGAACTTAAAACTAATTGAGTGACACTTAATGCAATCGCATAACTGGCAATGGCCAGTTCTGTCTCTTCAGTCTTGCCTAAAAAAATATTAATCGCTGGGCCAACTGTTACAATAATGAGGGAAGATAACATGAGAGGACTGTAGAATCGAAAAATTTGAGCCTTTGATTTTATTTTCTGTTTACTGATTTCCGGCATTTTTCGAACAAGAGAACGAGCTTCAATGGCATTGATCGCACATTCAATAATCATCCCGCTTAAAAAAATATAAGCTCCTGTTCTTCCTGCAACACTGCCCGATTGAATAAGATACAAAGACAGTACATACATGAAAATCAATCGTATACACATGCCAATAGTCAACCACTTTGTCTGGCGATTAAAAATGATGATTCCTTGGCAGAAACAACGCAGCGCTGAAAATACGGTTACAAAAATAAGGACTCGATAAATTTCCTTTATTTGTTGTATCATATCGTGTTTAACACCATATAACGTTGAAAAAATAAAATCTCCAACTGGAGTATATGCTATTGCCGAAGATACGAATAACAAACTAATCACAATGTAAAAGGAAAAATGCGTCATCAATTTAACGGACTCTTTATCCCGCACTAAAGCCGAACATGTTTGCCGAAGTATGACACCAAGGCGCTCTGTAATGGCAAATAAACTCATCGCAATCGCATAGCTGGCAATGACAAGTTCTGAATTCTCCGCTCTTGCTAAAGTGCTATTGATAATAATGTGTGATAACGCGACAAGGCTTGCAGATACACCTAATGGGACAAAGAAGAACAGTAATGTTTTAGTTGACAATTGCTCCTCTTGCTTTAACGTCATCGCTTTACAACACCTTTTTATTTTTTTGCTTTTTAGGACAAATAGTTGAAAGCAACCTATCATTCATCTAGGTTGCTTTCTTACTATATATTCCACTTAATAACTCGACACGTTTTATTCCATCGAAGATATTCACAATCGGTCATCCAGACCACTTGAATCTGCCCAATTTTCTACATCGATCTATATAAATGTAAAGCGATTAATTTTTCACCCATTCTTCTGAAATGCTTACATACTTAATGGCTTGCCTAAAGTAGGTAAATGCAATATGGATATTTCCATCTGAAGTTTGTTTGATCGTTGGATAAGAATATTCTCTATTTAGCTTATCCTTCGAATTATTGGTCATCGCATATCCATCGCCTACTTCAAGATTTTTAACATAAGGCCATGTTCTTCCGTTATCCTCTGAAATCGCAATCGTCATCGGTGCTCGAGGCGCACCCCAGAATGCTGTTCTGCTTCCGGTTTCCTCTTCGCTGTCTGTATAAGAAGAAACCATTTGATCATCTTCTTCATCCTCGATTTCATCGTATAATGAAGTTCTGCGTTCTGTACAATTGTCAGCATTCATATTATTGAACACTAATGCTAAATGGCCATTGTTTAGTTTCGTGAATTGGATAGAAGAGTTATTGTTTGGCAGCTCAGTAGCTTGCGGTTCACTCCATGTTCTTCCACTATCATAAGAATAACTTCTATAAATATAGTCAGCCCAGCGGCTGCGGAATAATGCTAAAAGGGTTCCATCATGTAATTTTTCAATATTCATATGAACGCACCCTAAACTATTAGGCACTTCATATTCTTCCCATGTTTTCCCTTGATCTTTTGAAATTTTTACAGCGCTTACATCTTTATCTCCTGTCCATTTCTGTCCTGGAGACGTGTAGCAGTACCAAATTGGCAATAGCCATTCCCCATTATCTAGCACAATGATTGGTTGTCTAATAAAAGTCCCTGGTGTGTCAAATAAGGTTTCAATAGGCCCCCACGTATACCCGTTATCTTCTGATATACGATATCTAATGATGGCAGTATCTTGATTTCCTGATTTTTGAGCTGTATATAACAGCCAGAGCTTACCATCTGGAGCGTTAAATAAAATCGGATTTTGTTCAGAACGAGCGGGATCATTTGAAATTTTTTCCGCTTTGCTCCATTCCGTTTCACCTTTATTTAGTCTTGATATATAAATGTGGATATCTGACATGCCTTCTTGTGTACCGGCAAACCAAACACATAATAAGTCACCGTTATCTAATGGCAATAGATTGGCCGCATGGTTTTGCACATAATTAGATGAGATGTATGCCTCCACCCGCTGAACATCATTTTTGGCTTGCTTTAATTTCCCATCATATACAGTAGATGTATGATTCATTAAACTTCCTCCCTATTTAACCAGCAATGAAAGATTTCAAGAAAGATTCTGCAATATGATAGACACTCCATAACGCGAAGAGTGACAGAATACCGACAATAATAGAATCAAAGATACTATGTGCACGATCTCCGTAAATGCTCTTTTTATTAATGATGATTAGTAAACCAATCGAGATAACCGGCAAGAAGAATACTAAAGCAGCGTTCGCAAAAACCGTCAACTGTACAAATCCTGGCATCCCAGGGAATATCCAAACAATTGGCATCACTAACATGATAAAGTAAAGAATTTTAAAAGCTGGATCTTTTCTATAGCTGCCTTCATACTTCTCTTTTCTTCTTGGTGAAGAGGTATAGAAACCATCAAAGGCTAAACGTATATATCCATCGGTTCCTCCAATAAATGTACTGAAAGTCGCAGCCCATACCGCCAGATAGATAACAATTTCACCAGGGCGCCCTAAAACTTGACCTAAAATATTACCAAGATCCTCTACGCTACTTACTGTCAATCCACGTGGATTCAGAATTTCAGCCCCGATGATCCACACTGCCAAATTAAGAATGATCATCATAACAGTAGCAAAGAGGAGGTCGTATTTTTGTACTTTTCGATGTTCAGGGTTGATATATCCTTTTTGTTTCATCCACTCCGGATAAAGCAGGTTAGCAATCGACCCTCCAACAGCGCCTATTAATGATACAACGACAATAATAGAATCAAAAGCACCTTGCTTTTCTGGCAACTCGAACATGAAAACACCTTTAATTGCTTCTGTAGGCTGAAAACCTGTCATAAATGCAATTCCGACTAAACATACTGTCATTACTGCCAAAATAACCTTTTGAACCATCTCTACTTGTTTGTAAACAGAACGTCCAGTAATTAACAACGCAAGAAGGATATTGAACAGTGCCCATATAATCGGGGTGCCGATACCCGTGACATGATATAGTGCATAAGAAGCCCCTGATAAACAGTAGGAAGCGCTAACATAACCGTATAAAATGGAACCGCTTCCTAAAACGCCCGGATAATAAGGATGAAGCTGCCCATAAGCCTGAACGATGCTATATCGACTTGGATTAAACAGTTGAAATTTGGCTATCGTATTCACTAAGGCAAAACGAACAAGCAGTGCTGCCGCCAACGCCCACATCAATGTATATCCATAGTTTGCACCCGCAACGGATGCATCTACAAGATCTCCAGCTCCCAGCCAAGTTAACACGACAACAATACCAGGACCAAATCCCTTCACATAACCCCAGAAATCTTTAGGAATCGGGGCACCCTCTGGACGATCAATGGGTGCCTCTTGTTTTACAACCGTCTCTTCTTGTTTAGCGACTGACATTCCCTTCATTTCTCCCTCTCCCATCATTGACTATTTTCATTACAAATGCAAAAGCCAATCTTCACAACCGTTCATTTAAAGTGCTGAAAAACTTTATGAACCCCTGTTTCTCAGCAACTTTAAATGGTTGTTCAATAGTCATATAACCTTAATCCCCTGTGTATAACGAATTTGATACGACCTTACTTGACGACTTGTTTTGGAGATAAATCTGCACCTGCTTGAATGGCAGCGAGCATGCTTCTCTCATCCGCGATGTTTTTTCCGGCGATATCAAATGCGGTACCATGGTCTACGGAAGTGCGAATGACTCCGCCTTTTAAACCGACAGTAATATTAACCCCTTCTTCCAATCCCAATACTTTAATCGGAACATGGCCTTGATCATGATAGCAGGCAACTACTATATCAAAGTCCCCCCGAACTGCACGGAAAAATAAGGTATCTGCAGGATAGGGGCCGCTAACGTTCATGCCTTCTGATGCGGCTTTTTGTATGCCTGGAATTAACTTTTCTTCTTCTTCCCCTTCACCAAAGAGACCATTTTCTCCGGCATGAGGATTAATTCCGCAAACCGCAATTCGCGGATTGTCATAACCGGCCCGGCTCAGGGTCTCGTGAGCAAGCTGAATCACTTTATATGTCCGTTCCGGTGTAATGGATTCAATCGCTTTTATTAATCCTACATGTGTCGTAAGATGAATCACCTTTAGTTTTGGAGAAGATAGCATCATAGAGTAATCTTCCGTATCGGTCAGTTCGGCTAAAATTTCCGTATGGCCAGGATAGGTGTGTCCTCCCTTATGTAATGCTTCCTTGTTGAGCGGGGCTGTGCAAATAGCTTGTAATTCCCTGTTTTTAGCCAAATCTACCGCTTTTTTAAGAAATTGAAAAGCTGCGTCGCCTGCTAAAGGAGAGATTTCTCCAAAAGGAAGATCTCCCGGTAACAGGTCCAAATCCAGGCAATCGATTACACCAAAAGTAAACCTTCCTTCCTTTACTTGTCCAGCTTTATGGAGAGTGACTTTTGTCTGCGTGATGTCTATCGCTCTCTTTAGTAGTTTAGAATCCCCAATGACAATGGGACGGCAAATGTCATAGACGGATGGATGTCCTAGTGCTTTGACGATCACCTCAGGACCAACTCCTGCTCCATCCCCCAATGTAATTCCGATCACAGGCTTCATGATAATCCTCCTTTTTAAATGTCTCGTGGGCCTTGTTCCAAATCCTTCTTGGATTACTTAACCGATTTTAGTGGAATTTTGTAAAAAAGATGCCGTACCGTCTTTACCTTGAAGTTTATGGATGGCTTTCACCATGGCTAGCTTTGTCCCAAAGCTTCCTGCTTTTGTTACGGCTAAGGTGTCCCTATCATTACTTAGCCGTCCGATTGGGATTCCAGGCTCTACTTCACCAATTAAATGAAATTCATTCACTTGTAAGTGGTGAAGTACTTGATGGGCAGTGTCGCCACCTGTAAGAAAAAGGCTTTTTATATTACATTGATTAGTTAGGTCTGCAGCCAACTCGCCTAACACGTTTGAAATGAGATTACTGATTTGAATAGCGTTATATCCTTGATCCCTTCCTGCTTTCTGTGTTTGTTCTACCGTTTTTGAAGAAAACAACGCGACATTCTTTCCTTTTTGAAAGGCTATTTTTGCTTCTTGCCTTAATCGGTTTAACTCATTTTCTTTTGAAGCATCATCCAAAATGACGTTCGTTGATTGCATTTCTAAGCCAACAACATTAGAAGTCAACAATACTTCGTTTAACTGCTCTCTCCCTATTTCACTGACGCTTCCTATCACCAGCAGCACAGGCTTTTCATTTTTAGGGACCGTAACCTCTATTTTAAGTTGCTTCAAGCCGTAAACTTTCGGTAAATAATTCATCAATCCAGCTGACCCAACCCAGACGACAGAAGATTCTGTCTTTTTTATAAATTGAACAAGACGCTCCAAATCTGATTCATCCACCGAATCAACGGTCACATAAGAGATGTTTTGTTTTTTAAAGGCTATCAATTGGTTAACAACCCATTCGTACCCTTGTGCGAGATCTTTATAAGAGAGATGCCCGACTTCTCTTTTTGCTTGAGTTTGGATCAAGCGTGTAATAAGAGAATCATTTACGGGAGTTTTAGGGTCATTTGCCACTTCGGTTTCATGCAATTGCTTTTGATTGAGAAAATGAATTCCGTTAACGATTTTACGCCCATTTCTTGGATAAGCGGGTGCTATAAACACAAAATCCGGTTGAAAAACATCGTACATGGCATTGATTTCCTGCCCAATATTTCCTCTCATCGTAGAATCAATCTTTTTGTATACCACATCAAATGTTTCATTTTTGATCCATTCACTAATCTTTCTTACTCGCTGATAGGCCTCTTCTTCCGACACGGAGCGGCTGTCAGTATTGAAAATAACAGCACCTTTCTTCGGCAAACCATTTTCATTGCGCTGCAAAACCACTGATACATCTAAACCATAACGAACTAACTGGCCGCCGCAATCACTTGCACCTGTCAAATCATCTGAAATAATTGATATTCTCATAAATCTCCATCACCTTTATTCTAGACAAGTAGTTTACGATAGATTGCTTCCATATCTTCTAAACTTAACTCTTTAGGGTTATTATTTAACAAACGCGTAACTTGTGAAGCTGCTACAGCTAATTCTGGCAGGTCTTCTTCTTTGACACCATATTCCTTCAAGTTTTGCGGGATTTCTAAGATATTTGTCCATTCAACGATACGCTCTACGACTTTTTGAGCAACTTCTTCTGTAGAGAGGCCTTCAATTTTGATTCCCATTGGTTCCGCGACTTGGAATAGACGATCGGTAATCGCATCCATATTAAACTCCATCACATGAGGCAATAACATCGAATTCGCAACGCCGTGAGTAATTTTAAATCTTCCTCCTAATGGATAAGCTAGGGCATGAACCGCGGCTGTACCTGCACTTGTTAATGCCATTCCTCCATACATCGAACCTATAAGCATTTTTTCTCTGGCTTCTACAGAAGAACCATTTTGGTAGGCTTCTATAATACTAGACGAAATTAAACGAATCGATTCTAATGCAAACATATCACTGATTGGATTCGCTTTATTTGAAATAAACGATTCCAATGAATGGGTAAATGCATCCATTCCTGTAGCAGCTGTAATCGGCCGCGGCAACCCTAGTGTTAAAACTGGATCAATAAACACCATTTTCGGCAGCAAGTACTTGCTTACGATTCCAATCTTTAATTCTTCTTCAGGTAAAGTGACAATCGCATTTGGGGTCACCTCAGATCCTGTCCCTGAAGTTGTCGGAATCAAAATCGTCGGAATTCCGGGTTTTTGAACTAAATCTGTCCCCAGCAGGTCTCTAATATTGCTGTCATTTGTTTTTAAAACAGAGAAAATCTTCGTTGTATCAAGAACGCTTCCCCCGCCCATCCCAATTAGGAGATCATACGGTTCATTGGCAATGCTTTGAAATACCTCTTCAATATTTCCGATAGTCGGTTCAGGAAGAATATCCATATTAACATCCGCTTTAATCCCTTTATCGGATAATTGAGCAACAATATCATCTACAAAACCTGCCCTTTTACTGGACGGCTGTGTAAGAATTAAAACGGATTTCACGTTTGTTCCGATTAAATGAAGATGGTCTGCTAATGACTTGATCGAATTTTGCCCCGCGATAATATGGTCTGCAGTTTGAAACCGGTATAAATGTTGCATACTCCTTCACCTCTTATGCTATATTAGTTAACCTTGAATGCTTGTTAATCGCTTAATGTACGTTTTCCTTTTTGTAGCCTGCAACCATTTTCATTACTTCCTCAAGTGCATCACCTGATAATTCTGATACTGGAAGTTTAGGAGGACCGACGGGAATACCGGAAAGTTCCACTGCTTTCTTCAATGCCGCAGGGAGTGTTCCGTATTTGAATGTGTCGCGAAGAGGCTGTAATTTCTCCTGGGCTCTTTGTGCCTGTTCGATATTTCCATCCAGCCAGTTATTATAAATGGATACCACTATATCAGGAATCATATTGGCAGTCGCTGCTACCGCTCCTGCTCCACCCGCTAATAAAGTCTGGAGAATTAAGGAGTCCGTTCCTGCAAAAACCGAGAAGTCTTCTTCTTTTGTGACATCAATATACCGCTGAATATTGTCGAAGTTACCGCTGCTATCTTTAATTCCTTTAATATTTGGAACTTTTGCTAATCTGGCAACCGTTTCAGCTTCGAGGCTCATGCCGGTTTTTGAAGGGATATTATAAAGAAGAACTGGAAGCGATGTTGCTTCCGCTATTTTTTCAAAGTGAACAATGACTTCTTCTTGTGTTGGTGCCACAAAGTAAGGTGTAATAATGGAGAGCGCATCGGCACCGATCTGTTCCATATGTTTGGACAGTTCGATGACTTCTTCTGTACTATTTCCACCCGCACCGATAATGACCGGTACTTTTCCATTCGCTTCATCAATAATGGTCTGGGCAATTTTCACTTTTTCTTCTGTATTAAATAAATGAAATTCACCGTTGGTTCCTAAAGCAAAAATGCCGTGAACTCCTGATTCAATAAGATGATTGGTCAACTGGCGTATTACTGCTACATTCACCGTTTGCTCTTTTGTTAACGGTGTTAGCATTGCAGGGATAATTCCTTTTAAATCCACTTGTATTTCCCCCTTAATAAAAATAAAATTCAGTTTTATTACTTCGTTTATTTTTGCAACGTTTATTTTCAAAAAGCGCTTACAATTAAGATTATAGAATAATATGTTTATTTTATCAACAGTTTATTTTCTAAAAATTTTAAAAAAACACAAAAAATAATTAAATTGTTGTAAAATTAAACAATCGTATCTATCTGAATTAAAATTATCAAGACTAAATTTAAAATAACATAGATAAAATAAGGGGCCATACATATTATATATGTCTAATATGTATGGCCCCTTTATTTAACAAACGCACCCGTTTCTTTAAGTACATTTCTTCACAATCCCACCTTTTTTAGATCTTTTATTATAAGTTACGCTTTACATAAAAATCAGCCACCTGATAGCAGCTGATTCCTTTATTTTTCATGGTTTTCAATTATATGACCAAAACAATATTAAAAATTTCATTTATTACAGGAATGCTGTCATGATAGCGACATAAGAAAAAGGCTTCCCTTTTATATAAGGAAAGCCCCCGGTAACTTAAGTGTATTTCTTCACATATTATTCAGTTTTAACAGCTCTCTTATTAAGTTGAATTGCATGTACATCATCTCTCGGGATATTCTCACTCAAATAGTGACCGAGAGAAGTCCACTACTTCGTTTCTCCATCATAAAAACAGCCTAATCTGGTGATTTTTATGATGGAACTGGATGCTCATACTGAACATCAATCTTACCGTTTTCTAAAATAGTTGCTGCTACTTTAATCTCGTCTCTTCTTAGCAACAACAGAATTATACAGTACAGTCAAATGTCTCTTTAATTTGATTCTGATTAATCCGATTAACAGTTGTTAGTATAGCAATTTCAATTAAAATCTTGCATTAAGTCATCAATCACTTCCTTTACAGTTCTAATCTCTTTAATTGGGGTAATTCCTGTGCCGACAGTAATATAGCCATCCACTTTGTTACCCTCAAGCATACCGATACGTATACCACCTGCTCCTCCCATTGCTTTTGCTATATCTTCACGACTGGCACCATTTTCATCCATTCCTACTAGCTTTTTCGATAATTTAGTAGGTAAAGACCGATAGTAAGCTGGTAATGTACGGAACATTAGTAAATCTTCTGCTGTAGCATCAACAATCATTTGTTTCACGTTTTCTGCTGCTGGATTTTCTTTTGTTGGAATAAAGACACTACCAGCAAACACACCTTCAGCGCCTAAAGCAAATGCTGCACGTACACCTCTGACATCCCCAATCCCCCCAGCTGCCATAACAGGAATATTTATAGCATCGACAATCATTGGAATAATCGAAAATGTCCCAATCACTCGTTCTGGAACGGTACCACCTTCATCAAATCCAGTTGCTACATAAACATCCACACCAAATTCTTCAGCGGCTTTTGCATTATCAATAGTAGGGGTACCTGGTCTAAAAACAATCTTAATATTGTTTTCTTTCAGTGGCTTAAAAATTTTCTCATCTAATATACCATTTATAAGGACAACTGGAACCTTTTCCTCTATAACTACTTCTAGAATTGGCCATGTGTAAGTTAAATCACCACTTACAATTAAGGTCGTACCAAATGGTTTATTCGTTAAAGCCTTTGTTTTTTGTATTTCAGTTCTCATTCTTTCGGCAGTTACTTCGGGGGAACTAGTTACATCAGCCTGACCGGCATTCGGTCCTAGAAATCCTAATCCACCTGCATTACTTACTGCTGCAACAAATTCTGCATTTGTGATCCAAGACATTGGTCCCTGAATAATCGGTTTTTCTATATTTAATATTTCGCATATTCTATTATTCATTATTAAATCCTCCTGGGCCATTTATAAAATGAAATTTGAAAAATAAAAAACTTTTCTATCTTCTTGATATGTCTAAATTTAACTTGGTTATAAAGTTTCACCATTTAATGGTGGTCTCATTTATTTAGTGCTGTTACTTAACAGATAAACCGCCATCAACTATATGATCAGCACCTGTTATATAAGAAGCATCGTCACTTGCTAAAAATAATGCCACATTAGCTATTTCTTCGGAAACCCCTAATCTTTTTATTGGAATTTCTTGCGCTCTTTCTTCAATTTGTTTTTCACTCAATGTATTTGAAACAATATTAGTTAGTATCGGTCCTGGTTGAATTAAATTAATTCGAATTTGATCAGGGGCAAACTCTACTGCAGCTGCACGAGTTAAAGATTTAATGGCACCTTTACTTGCTGTATAAGCATTGAAGCCACCAGCTGAATGGCGCTCACTTGCCATTGAACCAATATTTACAATTGAACCACCCCTGTTTTCTTTCATATAAGGTACAATTGTTTTAATTCCTACAAACTGACTCCATGCATTGATATTTTGTGCTAAAGTCCAATATTCAACTGTAGTTTCATTAAAAGGCTTAATAGCTGCAATTCCTGCATTATTAACTAAAATATCAACTTTCCCATAAAGTTCGATGCTTGTCTTTACAACCTTTTCCCAGTCCTCCTCTGATGACACGTCTTGCTTCAAAGCAGTAGCACTTCCTGGGTATTTCTCATTTATACGTTCCACAACAGCTTGTACACTTTCATACTGAATGTCCGTTGCAATAACCTTTGCTCCTTCTTTAGCAAATAAATATGCTTCTGCCTCCCCTTGACCGGCACCAGCCCCTGTAATAATTGCTACTTTATTATCTAATCTTCCCATTTCCCTTTTCCTCCTAAATTCCATTAAAATTTTATTAAAAACTTCATCCTATTGATTGAACGATTTCTTCTATTATTTCTTGGCATGTTAGAATTTGCTTAATACCTCCAGCTGACTCAGATACACTTACGGTACCATTTACAAGGTCTCCGTCTAGCATCCCTATTTTGAATCCTTCTCCATAATATTTATATGCTTCCTGAGGTTTGCCTTGATTGATTAATTCTAGAGCCTTTTTACCAGCTTCTGTCGGTATCGTTCTCAAATGTCCCGCACCTGATTTAAATTCAATAAACTCCTCGCTCTTTACATTAACAATTGCCTTTTTTGTTTCTATACTTGCCGGATTTTCGAAAGTCGCAATAAATCTAGTACCCATGTATACACCTTCTGCTCCCATGGAAAAAGCAGCTTTCGCTCCACGACCATCTATAATCCCTCCAGCAGCAATTACGGGGATTTTTACAAGTGATGTTACTTGTGGTACAAGAGAAAGAGTACTAATTTTAAAATCACTCATATGGCCACCAGCTTCATAACCCGTAACAATAAGTGCATCTACACCTGTTTTTTCTGCTTCTACAAGTTTTTCTACAGTAGGACTTAAATCTCTGTAAATGACATTGATGTTATGTTCTTTAAGTCGTTTCAGTTCACGTTCTACGACCCCATGTCCAATTGCTATAACATTCTTTACATTCTCTTTAACCAATACTTCAAAAACAGCATTAGTAAATGGATCTTCTGAAGCACCACCCATTGGAAAAATATAATTGACTGCAAATGGTTTGTTCGTTAATTCTTTCACTTTACGAATTTCTTTTGTTAATCGGTCTGCCATATCTTCTGCGCTACTCGCTTTTTCTTTTTGACCTGCATTTGGCCCCAATACACCCATTCCACCTGCATTTGATACTGCTGCAACAAACTCTGCTGAAGTGACCCATGTCATTGCAGCTGAAATAACGGGATATTTTATACCTAGTAGATTTGTAATTCGGTTACTTTTCATGTTGTTAAATTCTCCTTCTGTTGTCTGGTTTAATTTTTGTTATTCTTTATAGCTATTCTCAGGGTAAGGTAGCTCTAAGTTTCCTCGGAGTGTGTTAGCTTCATATTCCTTTTTGAATATGCCTTTTTCTTGTAATATTGGGGCAACTAACTTAATAAAGTCCTCAAATCCCGCTGGGTAATCTTGTCTAATTAGTAAGATATCCATTACCCCTGCTCTATACCAATGTTCTATTTTCTCTGCCACATGCTCCGCCGATCCCAACAATTGAGGCCTTGGTAGTCTATGACCAATAGGCATTAATGACTCTATTTCTCTCAATTTTTCTAGTGCTTCTTTTTCTGTTTTACCAACTATTGGGCTATGAGAAGGCATTATCAGTAGGTCATTTGGTGAACGCCCTTGATTTTCCACTCTTCTTTTCAGCTCAACAGTAAATCCCTTTAGATAATCAAAATTATCTCCAGGCACCATGATGACTTCAGCATGCCTAGCAGCTACATCCATAAAAGCTGAAGATGTCCCAGCTTGAGAGATTACTGGTCTACCTTGTCTAGAACGACTAATATTTAAAGGTCCATCTACTGAAAAGTAATTGCCTGTATAATTTAATGAATGCATTTTACTTGGGTCAAAAAATACTCCACTTTTTTTATCACGTATAAATGCATCATCTTCATACGAATCCCAAAGACCTTCAACAATTTCCAAAAATTCTTCTTTTAGTGGATAAAGGTCAGATTTACTTAAATGAGTACGGCTATAATTTGCTAAACCCCCAGGATTAGAAGTGATAGCATTCCATCCGGCTCGACCATTACTAATCTTATCCAGCGAAGCTATCTGTCTTGCAACTGTAAATGGATCAGCATATGAAGTAGCTATTGTAGCAGTTAATCCTATAGAATGAGTTACCATACTCAATGCAGACAAAATAGATATCCCTTCAAACATGCTAAGATAATGTGGTATCATGCCCGGTCCAATATGACTGACGTCAGCTAAAAAAATCGTATCAAACTTCGCATTCTCAAGCTGGATTGCTTTTTCAACATAGAAATCAATCTTTTCGCTGGCGTTTGCAGGTATATCAGGATGCCGCCATCCAAAATAGCTCCAACCAACTCCGTCGATGATACCACCAAGTTTAAGTTTTCTTTCAATCACTACTGAATTCTCCTTTTTACATACCGCGTTCTTTAATTTCCCTGCATTAACCCTAGTTCCTTTGCCAATAATTCATGTCCTCTTTTTCGACTTTCTTGATCTGGATAAAAATCAGCAATAATAATTTCATTAACTAAACTCGCCTTCGCAATCTGAGTAAGTTGGACAGCGACGTTTACTACACTACCAATAATAAAGCGTTCTTTATTTCTTTCCTTGGCTCTTTCTTCTTCTAGAGTATATTTGTGATTTTTGGCTTCCTCTGTTGTAGGAAATGTAAGGTTTTTTGAACCTGTACTCATCCGTGCCCAAAGTAATTCTACTGGTCCTGCAATATACTTAGCCTCTTCTTCAGTTTCGGCTGTGATAACAATAGTCGCCAACATACTTTTCGGTTCACTTAAATAAGACGAAGGTTTAAAGTTAGAATTGTAAGTTCTTAACATCGGAACAGCTAATTGTGGTGCCAGATGTGCAGCAAATACAAATCCTAAGCCTTTTTCGAGTGCAAACTGTAATCCACCTTCGCTAGAACCTAACATATACATATCAGGTACCATCGTTTTGTCCCCAGGGGGATTTATGTTACTAAAAGGATGAGTAATTTTGAAGTTACGGTCAAAAAAGGAAAGCAAGTTGTCTAACTGCTCGGGAAAATCATTTACTCCTAATAATTCTTTGGACCTCAGCAAAGCCCACATAGTCCAGCCATCAGTTCCAGAGGCCCTACCTATACCAAGATCAACTCGACCTGGATATAATCCTTCTAAAAGAGTGAAGTTCTCCACCACTTTCAAAGGACTGTGATTTGGTAACATTACCCCACCAGAACCTACACGAATGTTTTTGGTATGTGCAGCTGCATGCATACTTAACATATCAGGTGAGGTACTCATCAAAGTAGGTGTATTGTGGTGCTCAGTGAACCAATACCTGGTGAATCCTAAACGGTCCGCTAATTGAATCATTTCTGTTGTATTTTGAAGGCTTTTTCTAGCATTATTTTCTTTATAAATATGAACAAAGTCTAAAATCGATAATTTTAGTCCTGAATTTTCTATATTCACTGATCTAAACCTCCTTTCTATGTTACAATTAGTTAGCTTGCTAACTATAAAACCAAAAAATAATGATGATATTAGTCTTTCGATAATTAACTAGTAATTATTTGCTTTGGTTTATATGACAATCATAAAGTCATGATGAGTAGTTGAAAAGAGGGCAATATAAATGGATATAGTACATATTTTTGTACTAATAGACAGGAGTGAAACATTTTGAAGGTTTGTAAAGATGGTTTTCAAAGAGAGTTTATAGATGAAAAAGAAGATATGTACGCAATAGCATTTACTCAGAATGTCTTATCTGGCCGATGGAAGTATTTTATTCTTTGGTACTTAAAAGGAACTACACGCCGTTATTCCGACATCAAGAATTTTCTGGGGGATCTATCACAAGGTTCCCTCACTAAGCAACTAAGAGAATTAGAAAACGATGGTGTCATTACACGTGAAGTCTTTCCTGTAGTTCCTCCTAAAGTAGAGTATTCACTTACAGAAAAAGGCATGAAATTAATTCCTGTTCTAGATATGATGGAGGCTTTTGGTAAAGAGTATGGTGAACAGGCAAAAAGTACAAACGATTAATTGGGTTTTGACCCCTAAATTGACTTAATATACACTCAAAGTTATAGTTAGGTCACTAATAATTTTAGACGGGGAGTTATATATGTTAAATGATGACATAAGAGAGCTTTTAGACAAAATTTCGTCACAGACAAGAAGAAATTACAATCATTTACTACATGATCTTAACTTGCATGTTGGACAAGATAACCTTTTATGTAAACTATGGAGAGAAGATGGCTTAACTCAAGTTGAACTTTGTAACAAATTAAATTGTGAGGCTCCCACAGTTACTAATATGGTTAAAGCTCTTGAGAAGAAAGGACTAATTATACGAAGAAAAGATTGCACCGATAAAAGAATTACCAGGATATTTCTTACCGACGCCGGCAGAAACCTTGAAGCCCCTGTAAATGAAAAATGGAGAAATCAACAAGATAGGCTATTATCAGATATTACTTTGGACGAGAGAATGCTTTTAAGAAGGTTGCTAAAGCAAATGGAGGCAAATCTTTTCTAATCAAAGTATTATACTTCTAATTGCTTCCCTCATCATGTTACTCACTAATCCAACTCAAATGTAAAAAGGCAATACCTTATATGGTATTGCCTTTTTACATAATCCATATTATCTTCTACTATTCTCACTATCGTTGCTACTACTATTTATGGAAGTATAATCACAAAACATTAGATAATTTACTAAATAGTCTAAATTAGCAGACAGCAATCTACTTGTCTCAAACTAACCCTTTAACAAAAAAGACGAGTCTAACAATGGTTAAACCTCCTCCATGTCAGCAAGCATTTATATTCAATGCTAGAGTTTATTACTTGATGGCTAATACATTTTAAACATGTTATTAATATTTCCAACGTCTGGGTATAGGCGATGCCATATACTAAGTACAAAAAAATGTACTAAGTCAATATTTATTGCCTACTTCAACAAGAAGAGAAATGGTTTTATTCTAGTATATGTAACAAAAATACTCAATACGTTTTTAATATCTAATGAATATATGTTTAAGTTTGATAAACCATATTATTGTGTAACTTTATGCAGATTAATTCTTTTATAACAAATTCTTTTGGAGGAACAAAAATGAGATTTGGAATTATAGGTGCGGGACCAATTGGGTCAATTATTTCTAAAAAATTAGTTAAGAATGGGCATAATGTCAAAATTGCAGATGCACGAGGAATTGAACGTTTAGAAGGAAAAGAGTTTGATGGAACACCCGTTCATGTAGAGGATGCAATTACAAATATTGAAGTTCTTATTATTTCTCTCCCTCTAAAAGCACTTCCAAGTATTAAGAACATTATCGATCAAGTCGGGGAGGAAGTGATCATTGTAGATACTTCAAATTATTACCCTTATAGAGACGGCAAAATTGAAGAAATCGAGAACGGGATGGTTGAAAGTGTTTGGGTTTCCAATCAATTAGTCCGACCTATCATTAAAGCTTTCAACAACATATTAGCCTATACTTTAGAAAATGAAGGAACATCCGAAGAAACTATTGGACGAATTGCGATGGCAGTTGCTGGTAATGATCAAACACAAAAACAAGTAGTCATGGACGTAGTAAACGAGCTAGGCTTCGACGCAGTAGATAGTGGTTCTTTAAGTGACTCTTGGAGACAACAGCCAGGAACTCCCGCATACTGCACAGAGCTAACAAAAGATGAACTCACGAAAGCGTTGAAAAAGGCAAATAAAGAAAACGCACCATTACTACGGGACAAGGTGATGGAAAGATTTGCAGAACTCCTTGCAGAAAAAAAGGAAGTTGAATTTTCACATAGGGATATTGTGAATTTAAATAGAGAAATATACAATTCATAAAAACAAAAGGTGCACTCAGTTAGGGCGCACCTTTTTGCATATCCTCCATATATCCCCATAAAGTTGTGAAGAAATATGTGCCTCCTACCTTTTGTGAATTCTTTCACTTAAAGTAACCTGCCCTGATAGTAGCATAAGAAAAGCCTCCACCTTAGAGAATATGGAGTTTTTAGTGCGAGTGTTTGATGTTTTTATACATTTTTATAATAATCAGAGTATGCAACTTTTAAATTATTTCGTAATTCTTTATTTTCTTCCTCAAGTTTTTTTATTCTTCGTCTCAAGGAATCTATTACTGCGTCTTTATTATTATCATTTAAATCGAATTTTGCTTGCTGTTTGTTATAGGCAAGGGGAGTGGTTGATCTTAAGGTACTGATTTGTTCTCTTATGTCCTTATTATTGTATAATGTTGCCTTACTGACTCCTGCCTCAATCGCAACGCTATTAAAGTTTATAGCATTGTTTGACTTCATTAGCTTTTTAATAGCTTGTTTAACCTTTTCGGTTGTCAATGCTTTCCTCTTTGAATGGATCTCTTTAAGATGCTCTTTTCGGTCATATCTAGGCATTAAAAACACCTTGCTTTCGTTTTACTCTATCCAATCGACCGAACACAATATTACCTGATTTAATAGTATTGTAAATGTTTAATAATCTGTCTAGGTTTTTTTTGTTCTTTTGTGCAATTTCATCTCTACCATATTCTTTCGCAACAGAAATCATTCTCTTTGTAGATTCAATATGAATATCATACTTGGCTATATCCATTTCAGAAAGACCAACCGCTAAGTCTTTACAAGGGCTACCACCATTACATGTCAAACAAGGAGGTTCTTCCGCATAGGGACAATCACCTTCTAGTCGAGCTCTACAAGAACCATATGGGTTATCTATTGCTGTTAGTTTGTGATCTGAATAGGCTACACTGAGTTGGACAGAAAAGTTAAGGTCAAGTAGAATACAGTAAATACTGCAGGGGAGAATCTACTATGACGAAAAAAACCAGAAGAATATTTACACCTGAGTTTAAAGAGCAGATGGTTCAACTTTATCTTAGCGGAAAGCCAAGAAAGGAAATCATCCGGGAATATGACTTAACACCTTCTTCATTAGATAAGTGGGTGAATCAAAGTCAGGCTTCCGGATCGTTCAAAGAAAAAGATAATCTGTCCCCTGAAGAACGGGAATTAAATAAACTCCGAAAAGAAATTAAGCAACTTCAAATGGAGAACGATATTTTAAAGCAAGCCGCGCTGATACTAGGACGAAAGTAAACGTGATCAAGAATAATCAACATAAATACTCGATATCAGCAATGTGCAAAGTCCTACAACTGCCTAGAAGCACCTACTATTATGAATCTAAAGAAAGAGCAGCAGTGGATGACGTGACCTCAGATGTCATCGATATTTTCCAAGCGAGTCGTCAAAATTATGGAACACGCAAAATCAAAGTCGAATTAAAAAAGCGTGGGCGCATCGTTTCTAGACGGAGAATTGGGCGCATTATGCAAGAACAGGGCCTTGTGTCTACTTACACCATAGCTCAATTTAAACCACATGCGAAATCCTGTAATGAATCCGAACAGAAGAATGAACTAAACCGCAAGTTCGACCAAGAAGAAGAGATGACAGCGATCGTCAGCGATTTGACGTACGTAAGAGTCAAACAAAAATGGCATTACGTATGTGTATTTGTCGATCTCTTTAATCGGGAAATCGTGGGTTACAGCGCAGGTCTGAACAAAGATGCGTTACTCGTCTATCGTGCCTTCGCCTCCATCAAGGGTGATCTCCGTAACATTCAGCTTTTCCATACGGATCGCGGGAATGAGTTTAAAAATAAGCTAATGGACGATGCGTTAGAGACGTTTAACATTCAACGATCTTTAAGCATGAAGGGCTGCCCATATGACAACGCCGTCGCTGAAGCAACGTTTAAAATCATTAAAACAGAGTTTATGAAAGGTCAACATTTTGATAGTTTAGAAGAATTAACAAGGGAATTACATGACTATGTTCACTGGTTTAATCACATTCGAATTCATGGAACACTTGGTTATGTGAGTCCAATTGATTATAAACTTGAACACCTTAAAAAATTTGTCTAGTTTAGTGTTGACATACCAACTTCTACCTACGGAATCTAAATACTTTAAGTACCTAATTGCCTCAATTACCGGCATTCCATCTCCATCTATTAGTATGTATCTCTTATTATCTTCATCTAGCAAGACCTCTTGAACTCTCATCGTAACTACACCTCCTACCATATATTATACATATTAAACTATATAGAATTAGTATTGTTTACTTTGATATTATGTGAAAAAAAATAATAAAATTGAAACATACTGTACTAAATAGTCTACTATTATTATAGTATATTTAATCTAAACTCTATTATTTGAGCATAAAGAAAAATTAAAAAAGGCGCTTATTTTAATTTGCGCCAGAGAGTGGTACGATTTATACCTAGTCGTTCAGCCGTCCTGGTGTGATTCATTCCTTCTTCTTCCCATACTTTTCTTATGATTCGCTGTTCGATTTCTTCTAACGTACCCGTTAAATCAACGTCTCCTTTTTCAGCACGAGGACGTTTCATTTTTAATACTTTTTTAACATCATCCTTCTCAAGATAAGGGCCGTCTGCCAACAAAATGCTTTCCTCCATAACCTGCTTTAACTGATTAATGTTCCCGGTCCATTCGAAGTTTTCCAGGTCTTTTCTCGCATCATTTCGAATACCCACAATTTGTTTTCCATATTTTGTATTAAACTCATTAATAAATAGGAGAGCTAAACTTTCTATATCTTCTTTTCTCTCGAACAATGACGGAAGATGCAACGTTAATCGCGCCAATAAGTAATATAAGTCTTGATTAAACAACCCTTTTTTTATAAGGACTTGAATGTCTTCACGTGAAGAAGAGATAAAACGACATCTGAGTGAAGATTTAGATAAATAATCCATCAACTTCTTTTGAATAGAGATGTTTAAACAATCAATGTTTTTGAAAAAAACCGTTCCTGTTTCATTATAAGACAGTAGATTTTCCTTTTGTTCCGCATGTAATAAATCGGCCCATTGAGCTTCCGATATTGCTTCACAGTCCATGACAAGAAGTGGATAGGAACGTTTGACACCACTAAAGTGAATGAAATGGACTAATTTTTCTTTTCCCGTCCCTTCCTCGCCGCTAATCCAAACAGGTGCTTCTCTATCACGATAGGCTTCGGCCGTTTCTAATACACTCTTCATTTTTTCATTTTTTGTCATCATGCCATTAACGATATTCAATGAACTATTTTCGGTTGAAGAAGAAACGATGGAAATTCCCTGCATATGGTGTGTTTCATTCGATTTACATGTTTGAATACGGAACACAACTAATCGTGAATCATCCTTTTGAAGCGGAGAGCCTGTTACCTTCCAAAAAAGATTTTCCTCGTTAAAAAACGTCTTAAATATTCCTTTATGTAAAACCTCATTTACAGCATCTTTTATATGAATGTTATCTTCAAATGTTTTGTTTATTTTTTCGTTGAAATAAGGGTTTGAAAAGATCGATTGAAACGTTTGATTATAAACAATAATTCCTTCTTTTTCTTCTTGGAGGATATTGTGAGAAATTAAATACTTATTTTTTAAAGCAGAGAAGAAATAGTGCATCTTTTTAGCATTTTGAAAAGACTTTAAAACGCTCTCTTTTCCAGAAGTCAGCAAAATACCATTCAATCCTAGCTTTTCTGCTTTTTTCACCGTAATGACATCCCCGATGATCATCTGGTAGCCTTCTTTTTGTAAATCCGCTAAAGTCGGTTCAACTTCCTCTTCCTGGGCAACTTTAAATGAAGAAATATCAATATCTAGTATTTCACAAATTGTAGCAGCTCCTTCTGATATGGGAGCAAAGCCTACAATCGCTGTTTTCCCCGGATAATCCTTCACAAGCGTCAAGACACGCAGCATATCGTAGCCAGACACTTCAATTTCAATGACAGGAATGGGAACTTCCTTTTGAATAAGCTCCGCAGTCCCTCCCCGGCTAATGATAATGTCCGCCCCATTATTTACTGCATTTTTAGCGAGAACAACCCCATTTTGCAAATCTCCAACTTCAACTTGCAATTCAAAATCATCATTTTTCCCCAAGCTGATCATTAACTCTTTCAAGCCATCATAAGGGGCAATTGCCATGACTTTCATTCCATCACCCTCTGTTGCAATTTTAAACATACTTATAATATACCAAAATTCTCCCATTTTACATCAAAAAATGTGGAATTATAGATTACTTACCTTCTATCGAAAAAAGACCGTTCGAATAGACTGTCATATCCTCCAGCTTTCCTCTTCATATCGTTCCCTTTTTGTGTTCTTCGTTTGCAGCATAGGCATAGATAACTTATTTATGAACTTAGCTTCATTTTGACAGACGCCCTATTTTTTATCTCTTACAATACTTAATAACCCACTTATATGACCAGATGATAAAAATCACATACAATCTAAAAATGGAGTGATAAAATGCAGGAAAGTTCCATTACTATCATTATTTGAAACGAGGGATTGAATTGAACTTTCCACAACTAAAAATAGGTCACATTGCGTCGAAAGTTCCGATTATGCAAGGAGGAATGGGCGTTGGGATTTCACTGAGCGGACTCGCTTCCGCGGTGGCAAATAAGGGAGGTATTGGAATCATTTCCGGTACCGGTATTTCCGTTGATGAAATGCGCGGTCATATCAGAAAGGCAAAAAGCCTTGTGAAAGAATCAGGCTTTATTGGTGTAAATGTGCTGTTTGCCATGAATGATTTTGCTGAAAAAATGAAAGCAGCCCTTGAAGAAAAAGTTGATTTTATTATTTCTGGTGCAGGCATTTCAAGGGATATGTATGGATGGGAAAGACAGGCTGGTATTCCGGTTATTTCAATCGTTTCCTCTGCAAAGCTGGCTAGAATTTCCTAGCGGCTCGGGGCTGCTGCTGTTGTAGTTGAAGGCTTTGAAGCAGGCGGGCATCTTGGAACAGACAGGCCTTTATTTGATATTCTGCCGGAAGTAGTAGAAGCTGTTTCGATTCCTGTCATTGCCGCAGGCGGAATTATGACGGGAGGAGATATTGCGAAAGCTCTTGAAATGGGGCCTTCGGGGTGCAAATAGGAACAAGATTTGTAGCAAGTAAGGAGTGTGATGCTCCTTTGGCTTTTAAGCAAAAATATATTGATGTCGGTAAAGAAGATACCCTTCTTGTCAAAACGACTGTTGGCTTACAAGGAAGGGCCATTGCCAATAACTTTACTGATATAATTAGCAGATCAGACAAATTGAAAATAAAAAAATGTCTGGATTGCCTTAAAAATTGTTCCTACCGTTTTTGTACACTTGACTCTTTGCTGAAATCTGTTGCTGGCGATGTGGAAAATGGTCTTGTTTTTGCCGGTGCAAGAGTCCACGAAGTCAGAGAAATCCTGCCTGTCCAAAGAATCATCGACAATCTTGCTGCAGAATATGGTGAAGTCATCAAACAAGGTCTGGCGAAAACAAAGAAGTCCCAATAAGATATACGGCAGTGCACACCATAAAATGAACAAAAAAACCCCGCTTGATTAGCATATTAGTGAGCGAATCAAGCGGGTGTTTTTTATTTTAAAGATGTGGGATTCATATGAAAATTAACGTACTTATACCGCTTGCACTTCACCATCGATAATGGTCATTTCAATTTTTGTATGCAATAGTTCATCCGGGTCTTCCATTGAAAAAAGATCGTTCGAATACACCGTCATATCCGCCAGCTTGCCTCTTGATAGCGTCCCTTTTTTATGTTCTTCGTTTGTGGCATAGGCACCGCCGACCGTAAACAATTTAAGGGCCTCAAGCATCGATAATTTTTCTTTTTCGTTCCAGCCTTCATGAGACTGCCGTGGAGCCCTCCGAGTGACAGCGGCATGGATACCAAGTAATGGGTCAACCGGCTCTACCGGTGCATCCGAGCCGCCGGCACATAACACACCGGAAGAAAGCAACGTCTTCCATGCATATAAATGCTGTTCCCTTGTCTCCCCAAGTCTTTCTTTAACCCATGGATAATCACCAACGATAAACCTTGGCTGAATGTCAGCAATCCGGCTCGGATCGGCTAACCGTCGCACCAGTTCTTCACGGACGAGCGAAACATGGATTAATCGGTCACGATAGTTTGCTTTCGGAAGTTGATCGAGTATGTCGAGGACATTTTCTAACGCTTGATCACCGATAGTATGTACAGCAATTGGCATCAAATGGTCTCTCGCCTCTTTCATCATCTGAAAAAGAGCAGCTTGATCATGCATCGCCTCTCCAAACTGCCCCGGCGCATCATGGTAGGACTCTGACAGCAACGCAGTTCTTCTGCCGAAGGCTCCATCGGCGAAAATTTTGATTGCCCCGATTTGCAATTTTTCATTTCCGTATCCTGCATACATCCCTCTTTCCTTCAATTGTTCGAGATACGGATAATCAATTAACAGATTGCATCGCAGCCCCTTTTGTTCATGATTGATTAGTTCATCATACATTTTGTACGTTTGATCAAGACCGCCTAAATAGCTGGGATCATTCGTATGGATACTTGTTAATCCCCGTTTCACGGCAAACTTCATGGCCTGTTCCAGTCCATGTTTCAGTTCATCATACGTTTTCTCCGGTATATGCTTCGTAATGAGTCGGGAAGCCGATTCAAGAAGCAATCCCGTCGGTTTTTTCGTATTCAGATCAAGAACGACCGTCCCTCCCATCGGAACTTCGATGGAAGAATGATAGTTGCACCATTCGAGAGCCTTGCTGTTTACTAAAAAGGCGTGGTGACAAATTCTTTTTAGAAACACCGGGCAATGAGGTGCAACATGGTCTAACTCATCAATCGTCGGAATCGTACCGTCATCAAAGAGATTTTCGTCCCAGCCCATCCCGACGAGCCACTTTCCGGGGGATAGCGTATTCGCTTTTTGTCTAATCTTATCAAGCATTTCTTTTTTTGATTTTACACCCGTCAAATCGAGGTCTAAAAAATGGAAAGCAACACCTGAAAGATGAAGATGACTGTCAATCAGGCCAGGAGTCACCATTTTCCCTTGCAAATCAATGATCTTCGTCCCTGCTCTGCTCCATTGCAGCATCATGTCATCATGCAATCCAATATCGATAATTCTTCCGTTCTCGACTACTACCGTTTCAACCAATGGATCGTTTGCATCCAGCGTATGAATCCTTCCGTTCGTGTAAATTGTCTTTGTCATGAAAGCCCCTCCTATTTACGATAACCCTGTTCCTTTTAATAACTTGACACACCTTCATTCGATTGAGGGACATTCACAATCGTTCATGCCGGATTTTCTAAATCGAGCTGTATAGCTTATTGCAGCCCGGCTCCCCAATTCATAAATTGGGCAATGACTATAAAGATAGCACAAAGTATTAACCAGGTAGTGAATAGCGGGATGAAAAAACGAAGCCATTTGCCATAAGGGATATGGGCAATGGATAAAAATGCCAAAATCGCTCCTGTCGGATAGATCATATTGGTAAATCCATCGCCAAATTGGAAGGCTAAAACAGCTGTTTGGCGAGTAACTCCAAGTATATCCGCCAATCCGCTCATAACCGGCATTGTAATCATCGCCTGTCCGCTTCCCGAACCGACTAAGAAATTAAATAATCCTTGAAAGATCAACATCACGACAGCCGTCAATTGACTGGGCATTGCTCCTACCACTTCGGTAATCCCATAAACAATTGTATCCAAAATTTGGCCGCTTTCAAGAATAATCGAAATGGACCTTGCAATTCCGATTAAAAGTGCACCAAGCAGCATTGATTTAAATCCTTCATGAAACACTTCGGCCACTTTACTTGGAGTCATCCCGCAAATCAAGCCAACCGCAATTCCTAAAAACGCATACCATCCGCCTAGTTCAATAAAATACCATTTCCATACCAATAAGCCATATAACATCACAACAAAGCCAAGCCCTAAAACGACAAATGCCCATTTTTGACGCACCGTTGCTTTTACAAACTTATTGTCTGCTTCATTACTCAAAAATTGCTGATCGATTCCATCTCCGTACACATAACTGTATTCAGGGTTTTGTTGTACTTTTCTTGCATACCGCCACACGAACAAAATTCCAATTGAAGTAAGGACCACAAAAATAATAGCTCTATACAGAGCACCCGAATATAAAGGCAATTCGGTAATCTGCTGGGCAAGTCCGACAGTAGCCGGCGCTGTGATGGCAGTAGAGAATCCTGCCGTACTGCTAATAAGAACGAGCGCTACCCCCGTAAAACGATCGAAGCCCATTCTTACTGTCAAAGGGACAATAATCGGGATATAAATTAAAGCCATTTCCAACGCGCCGGTAATATTGGTAAAGATGGCGATTGGGATCATCAATATTGGAATAAGCAAAATCGTTTTTGACTTTAACGGCACAGTAATTTTTCGCATGCCGATTGGAAGCAAGCCAGTCTGCTCCAATACAGCGACAAGTCCCCCCATCATAAGTCCCCCAAAAATGATAGGTCCAGCTTGGACAAGTCCATTAGGTATCGCAGCGAAAAAATCAAAAAAGCTTATCTTAACATCTGTCGTAAATTCAAATGTACCTGGAACCACAATTTGGGCACCGCTTGGTGTTGCCTCTCTTTGATAAGATCCGCTTGGCACGATATAGGTTAAAATAACCCCCAGTATCATCATGATGAATAAAACAACATACACATGAGGCATTTTCCATTGCCTCTTTTTCTTAACACTATACTCCGGAGCCTGAGCCGCAGCCGAATTCACTTTCATCCCCATATTCCCTTCACCCTTTTCTTCATTTAATATAAAAAGCATGTTTATTTTAAATAATCAGAATTTTAATCAGATATTTATTTAAGGGAAATCTCTGCCTCTGTTTTCATTCTGTCCAATAGAGCTCTTATACCAGGAATTTAAATGCCGCATTTACAAAAATATTCACTCCATATTCCATCGCATCCTCATCAATGTCAAAGCGGGGATGATGGTGCGGATAGATAATCCCCTTCTCTTCGTTCCTGGCCCCGATAATAAAATAAGTACTTGGAGCCTTTTGTTGAAATGCTGAGAAATCCTCGGCCCCCATTTTTGGCTTCTCGTAGACTAACGTTTCATCTCCATACACTTCGCGGACCGTTTCTTCAATCACTTTCGTCACTTCATCATCGTTAATGACTGGACGGTATCCAGTTAAATAGTTAAACTCATATGATGCGCCATGCGCTTCCGTAATTCCTTTCACGATTCTTTCCATAAGGATTGGCACGGATTCACGGAATTTTAAGTCAAAATGGCGAACTGTCCCATTTATTTCGACAGAGTCGGCAATGACATTCGCTGCTTCTCCTGCCACAAACTTTCCGATCGAAACAACTAAGTTATCAAGAGGATCTGTATTGCGGGCAACAATATGCTGAAGGTTCGTGACGACCTGGGCGCCAATTGCGATGCTGTCAATCGTTTGATGAGGCGCGGAACCGTGACCGCCTTTTCCTTTAATCGTGATAAAGAAGCCATCAGGCGCTGCCATCATTGGGCCATAAGTAACTCCAACTTTCCCGATTTCAAGATCTGACATCAGATGGGCTCCGATAACATAGTCAACCCCTTCCATAACACCGGCATCCACCATTTCTTGTGCTCCCCCTGGAAAATACTCTTCTGCGTGCTGAAAAAAGAAACGTACTTCCCCTTTAATTTGCTCCTTCATGCCAGAAAGAACTTTTGCCGTTCCGAGCAGAACAGCCGTATGACCGTCATGTCCGCATGCATGCATAACGCCTGGAGTTTTCGATACGAACTCGAACGTATTCTCTTCCTGAATAGGCAGCGCATCCATATCCGCGCGGATTCCCAACGTTTTACCCGGCTGTGCCCCGACAAGGCGAGCCATTACACTATATTTTGTAGGACGTGTGACTTCGAGATTTCCAAATGATAAAAGTGTATCGTAGACAAACTGTGAGGTCTTTTCTTCATGGAAAGATAATTCAGGGTTTTGATGGAGATGACGTCTCCACTCAATCACTTCTTTCTTAATGCTCTCAATTGCAGAATTGAACGTTATGGTAGACATAATTCATACCTCCTAAAATATGAATACTTAGCTTTTGAAAATAAAGGAAACTTCCATCGGTCGGGGTTTTTCTTCATCCCCCACCGATGGTTAGTTAGACCCGTACGATGCGGATCACGCAGACGTTGCCGCAGCATAGATTAATAGTTTCAGTGAAATCAGTAGTCTTCTGTCATTTATCAAAATAAACGGCACATTTTATATGGTTAAAGGTGTACCTCCTTCTTCTTTTAATTTTTTATTAACACGTCCCTTTGATAGACCAGTTCGCCTCCCATATAGGTTTCTTCTACATACACTTCATCAATATTCTCGGGGCTTATCTCAAGAATGTCTTGATTTAATACAATAAAGTCGGCATGGTACTCTGGTGCAAGTTGGCCAACAAGAGGAATTCGTGTGATTTCCTGCGCCGCCCGAGTATAAAGGGTAATGACAGTAGGCACATCTACCCGCTGTTCTTGGCCTGTATCGGTTCCATCATACGCCCTGCGTGTAACAGCCGCCTTTATACTAACGAACGGGTCAACTGGATCGGCCCATGCTGTTGCAGGGGCATCAGAAGAAAACGCCACCTTGATTCCTGCATCAAGCATTGATTTAACCGGATACGTTGTCTTTGTTCGATTGACACCTAAGTTGTTAAGGTAACTCTCGATTTCCGCGTATAAAAAGATCGGCTGCGGCACGAAGGCAATTCCTGTTTCAGCAGCACGCTTGAGTGCTTGTGTTGTCGGCATCGCAGCATGCTCGATTCGGATGGATGGTCCATCAGAGAGCCAGCCCTTTCTTCCGTAAAACGTATTGACGATTAAATCAATCGCTTGTTCACCCATAGCATGCACAACTAATTGAACGCCGCTTTGCTCCGCTGCTTCAGCTGCCGCTAGCAGCTCTTCCTTCGAGGTTGTGGCGATGCCGCAGTTTTCATCATCCCCTAAAAATGGCGGGCTCACCCATGCCGTTCTTCCTGACACGCTGCCATCGGAGAAAAGCTTAATACCCCCGATATGAATCGGATTTTCCCGATTTGTTGTATGCTCATCTAATCGATTTTGCTTTTGCAAGTCTTCCCACATATAATACAAAACAGTGCGCTGCTTCAGTCCTTTTCCTCGCGCCTCATTATACATATCTAAATAGTCAATTGGTTTACTTAATGCCATAAGATCTGTAATCGCCGTAATGCCATGGGCAAACAGATTCGGGCTTAGTTCAGCAAGAACGGCAGAATTTTCTTCAAGCGTTGGACTCGGCATCACATCTAACACTAAATGTCTCGCACTTTCACGCAAAATACCCGTTGGTTCGCCATTTTCATCCTTGTCTATCTGACCTCCTTTTGGATTCGGTGTATCTTTCGTTATACCGGCCATTTCCAATGCCTTGCTGTTCACAGACACAATATGACCGCATGTGCGCGTAACAACGATTGGAGCGTTTGCAGAAGCCTGATCTAAATCCCATCTTGTAGGTGCTCTTCCTTCCGTTAATTTTCCTTCATCATATCCCCAGCCTTCTATCCACTCATTAGAAGTTTGGGACTCATATTGCTTTTGAAGTTCTATTATCATTTCTTCAATGGACTGAACAAGCGGCGGTGTACAAGCGATTTGCTTCGCTGCCTTAGCCAAATACAGCGGGTGCAAGTGAGCATCGATGATTCCTGGAAGCACCCGGCGGCCTTGAAGATCCACGCTTTCACCAGCCATGCCTTCGATGTGGGCTTGTTCCCCAACCCACTCTATCCGTCCATCACTTACCACCATGGCGCTAGCATACGGCTGTTTTGGATTGGATGTAAAAATTCGTCCATTAAAGAAAATTTTTCTTTCTGTTTTACTCATCTCTCTCTCTCCTTCATCCTTTTTTTGATGCACTTTCTAACCATCAATCATTTTCAATAGGATTTAATGTTGGGGCTTGATCTTGTTTCCCGGAAACGGTTTTATACATAAGTGCTCCTGCTATAAAACCGATGATGGCCGGCACCAGCCATGAAAACCCATTTGAACTGAATGGAAGCATCGAAATCAGATTGTTTATAACAGGAATTTCCAAACCGATGGTTCCCAATGTTTCAAATAAACTGATAATAAATGTTAATAGGATGGCACCTCTGTAAGCTCCCGGGTTCGGAATAAATTTGCGGAATAACCCTATCAACACTAATACGATTGCTACCGGATATAGCGCTAAAAATATCGGTATCGTATAGTTGACAATTTTATCGACCCCTAATGAACCCATGGCTGCTCCTGCTAAACAAATAATTAGTACCCAAGCGCGATAACTTAATTTTTCTTTTGTAAGGCCATTCAGAAAATCGGCGATAACCGCGATGACCCCGATCGCAGAAGTTAAACAAGCTAATGCAATCACAACGGCTAATAAAACGGAACCAGAGCTGCCTAATAGACGTTCAATGATTTCAATAACAAGTGCTGTGCTCTCAATATCCTTAGGAAACATCCCGCTGCCCGCTGCCCCAAGATACAGCAAACCGCCGTATACGATTAATAAGCCAAGACCTGCTATTAATGTTCCGGAGACGGCCACTTTTTTCATAGCCGCACCTTTATAGCCATGGCTTATGATCGCTGCTATAAAAATAGGAGCACAGAAGATCCCAGTGATCACGTCACCTGTCTGATAGGCGTTAATAAACGCATTTGAAAATGGAGTTGCAAGATCTGTTGCTACTGGTGTTCCAATCGGATCAAAAATTCCTTTTCCAACGATAAATAAAAGAATGACAACTAAAAACGGTGTAAGTATTTTTCCAATTTTATCAATGACGTTCGATTTATCCATTGCAAAATAAAAGCTTATCCCAAAAAAGATGACAATCGTAACGATTGAAGGGACTTGAGGGAATAGAGCACCAACACCCAGCTCATGCGTGGTTGCTGCCATTCTTGGAATCGTAACAAACATCCCAACTCCAACCATAAGCAAAAGGTTAAAGACTTTATAAAACCAAGGGCTAATCGGTCTTGTCAGCTCTTCAAATTTCCCGCCTGCATTTAATATGGCGATAACCGCCAACAACGGCAGTACAATTCCTGTGATTGAAAATCCAATTAGTGCTGAAATCCAATTCGTCCCTGAAATATGTCCGATAGACGGAGGAAAAATTAAGTTACCAGCGCCAAAAAAGATGGCAAATAGAGCAAAACCCAACATAAGGCTGTCACGTAAACTTTTGTTCATACTCATTCTTCACACCTTTTCTCTAAAATTCTTCTTATGAAACCCCTTCCATTTTTCTCCAACATTTACTAACCATCATTTGCACACCACCTATATCAATTTAAAGAAGTAACTCTTTCCCTACTTTTATGCAATTTATGTGCCAACTTTTTTAATCTTTCCCTCTATTTATGCTCCTATTACACGGCCTTATGTTCAATAAAGGCTTGAAATTCCACGCTTCTATGGCGTTTATTTTCTCTATTATTTATTTCATCATTATCTTTTTTACATGTAAAATAGGCTGAATCTGCCATCAAACATAATAAAAGAGGGGGAAATTTTTCCCCCTCTTTCGTAAAAAAATTTTTACCTTAGTTTGTACTTGTCCATTTTATATTTTAATAACTGCTTTGAAATCCCCAGCTGCCTTGCCGTTTCCGCTATTTTTCCGTTCGTCGCTTTGAATTTACTGACGATAATGTCTTTTTCATATCCATCTACAGCCTCTTTTAAGGACGTTATGTTCATCTCCTTCAGCTGAGTGGTGGAAGTGCCGCTATATTTACGGATTCTTGCTGGAATATCATCCATGGTGATTTGACTCGTATCAGCATGGTTATAGGCGGTTTCAACTGCGTTCTTGAGCTCTCTTATATTTCCCGGCCAATCATACCTTTGAAAGCATGCAAGGACCTCCTCATGGACTCCTTCAATGGTTATATTCATATTGTTGTTATAAAAATTGATATAGTATTCAAGGAGTACCTCGATATCTTCCTTTCTCTCCGTTAAGCTTGGTAAATCCATCTGTACAACGCCCAATCGATAAAACAGATCCTCCCTTAACCTTTTCTCTGCAAGCAGGATGTCCGGGTCTTCATTGGTCGCTGAAATCACCCTTATATTTAAACTAATGTTTTTCTTCCCGCCTATTCTTCGAATCGTTTTTTCCTCAATGGCTTTCAGAAGTTTTACTTGCAGACTGATATCCAAAGAATTGATTTCATCTAAAAATAAGGTACCGCCGTCTGCTTGTTCGAATAGGCCCGGCATATCTTCCGAGCCTGTAAAACTTCCTTTCATCGTTCCAAACAACGTACTTTCCAACAAGCTTGCAGGAATCGCGCCACAATTCAATGAAATAAACGGTTTATCGTACCGATCACTCAAATTATGAATAGCCTGCGCGACAACTTCTTTTCCTGTGCCCGTTTTTCCAAAGATTAAGACGGTAGAGTTTGTCTTGGAAACCTTTTCGATTTTATGTTTAATCGCTTTCATTTTGGAATTCCCAGTGATGATATTGTCAATCGTATAGATCGTATTGTTCTTTCGATAAAGTTGATGGCCCGCGTACTTATCAAGTGATTGAATATTTTCTTTCGTGAAGTAATGTTTGGAAAATTCGATGGCCCCGATTACTTTGCCATTTTCTATAATCGGGTATGAAGAATTTTTGGATACCATGACGTTCCCTGTTTTGGTGACCAGCTCCTGCTGTACATTGCATAAAGCCGTCCCGCTTTTTAAAACATTTATCAATGTACTGTTTTCATCGGTCAAGTTTTTATAAAATTTGGTGATGTGCTTTCCCATAAACTCTTCAGGTCTTTGACCAAGTTCTTTCAAAACATTTAAGTCTGCCAAATCATAAAAGATAATGATTCCATTCTTATCCACTACCAAAATATTGTCATATTCGGATAAATGACCGAAATTTTCTGCATGTATATTCAATATGTCACTCTCCTATCAAAAGGAAACTCCCAGATCATTCGACATGTTCATTTTACCATAGAAAGTCATCATCGATGATTCAGGCACCTTGAATCTACCCTCAACGGTTTAGAAAACCTGGCATGGCCGCTCTTTGGTCATACGAATTTTCTAAATCGATCTATATAAATTTTATTTTCTTTAGTTACAAAAAGTTTTTAATATTGACCTTTCGTTCGATAAAAATGATAATCATTATCATGAAAAAACCACATGGATTTAAAGCTAGAAAGGATGTAAGAAAACATGATGGAACTTACTAAGAGAAGAAGCATCAGCGGAGCAGTGTTAGTGACGCTATTAACGATCGTGATGCTGCTAACGGGATGCAATGCCTCGCAAAAAACGGCAGAGTCTGAAAAAACAGAGACTTCCGCTGAAACAAAAAACCAGGAAGCAAGAATCATTAAGCATGAAATGGGAGAAACAGAAATCCCAGCTACCCCTCAAAAAATTGTGACTCTTGAATTATCTTTTGTCGATTCTTTAAATGCAGTAGGAATGCAACCTATCGGAATTGCCGATGACAACAAAAAAGAGATGATCAAAAAGCTTGTAGGGAAAGAAATTGAGTATACTTCCGCGGGAACACGAGAGCAGCCTAATCTAGAGATTATTAGTTCTTTACAGCCAGACTTAATCATTGCAGATTTGGAGCGCCATAAAGGGATTTATGAAGATTTACAACAAATTGCTCCTACTATCGTATTAAAGAGCCGAGAATCTACATACCAGGAAAATCTTGATGCATTTAAAACAATTGCGGATGCAGTAGGCAAAGAAAGCGATGCATCAAAACGATTGGCTGAGCATGAACAAACGATCGAAGAGATTAAAGCAACCTTTAACCTTGATTCTAATATGACGATTTTACCTGCTGTTGTACGCGATACTTCCTTCCAGGCTCACACTTCCTCCTCGTATGATGGGGAATTACTCGAACACCTTGGATTAAAAAATGCGATTCAACAAGAAGAACCTTATGCTGAAATGAACTTAGAACAACTTGTAGAAATTGATCCGGACGTTCTTCTTTTAGCAAATAATGACGGTAAACTGCTTACGGACGAGTGGAAAAATAACCCGCTTTGGAACAATTTAAAGGCGGTCAAAAATGGACAGATTTATAGCGTCGATCGCGATTTATGGACAAGATTTCGTGGTGTGGTATCCGCAGAACTCATGGCCAAAGATACATTAAAAATACTTGGCGAATAAGAAAAGCGAAGGCGACTGCTCAATCTTGAGAGGCGTTGGAGCTTCAGACAAGGAAACCGCTTTTTGGTTTCCATGGCAGAAGTGAAACGACCGAAAGATTAGGAGCCGCAGCTGGACAATAAGAAAAGCGAAGGCGACTGCTCAATATAGATCGATTCAAGTTGTCTGGATGACCTATTGTGAATACCTTTCAATGGAATGAAGCGTGTGGAGTTATTAAGTGGAATATATATAGAAAAGTAAGGATGCTCTCATTCTTACTTTTCTTTTGAAATTTTGTTAGAAAGTGTGTTGTATAGTGAATGAAACAGTAGTTAGATATACAATGAAGGTTTATGCCACGGCTATTATCGGGACGATTTTGTTGATCTTAGGGGTGGCCCTAAGTATTTCTGTAGGAACGGCCGATATCAATACAGCAACTGTTTTTAAGTCTATTTTTCAATGGGATCAATCTAAAGAACAAGTCATTGTCAGAACTCTCCGCTTGCCTCGCGCTGTCATTGGCGTATTGGTCGGGGCTAATTTGGCAGTTGCCGGTGCTTTAATGCAGGCTATTACGAAGAATTCCTTAGCCTCTCCACAAGTGTTTGGTGTGAATGCGGGTGCATCACTCATTGTCGTATCATCTTTTGTCTTCTTTCCAAGCCTATCCTCTGCTTCTCTCGTGTATTTTGCTTTTATCGGAGCTGCATTAGGAGGAATAGTTGTTTACTCTTTCGCTTCCGAGGGGGGAATGACACATGTGAAGCTGGCATTGGCTGGGATGGCTGTTCACTTTTTCCTATCTTCTTTAACTCAAGGCATGATTATCTTCAATGAACAGGCCAAAGATGCACTTTACTGGTTAGTGGGAGCTATTGGTGGGAAAGGTTGGGCGCATGTTAACTTGATTCTTCCCTGGTCTCTTGCAGGATTGATTCTTGCCATCCTATTCTCCCGATCTATTTCTATACTTGTTCTCGGAGAAAGTATAGCGCAAGGACTTGGACAAAAAGTCCATCGAATCCGAATGATTGCCGGAGTACTGGTCATTATTTTGGCAGGATCCTCTGTTGCCGTTGCAGGACCGGTAGGCTTTGTCGGATTGATTATTCCCCATATTGTCCGAAAGCTAGTAGGAGGAGATTATCGCAGAATCATTCCGTTTTCTGCATTATTTGGAGCCTTGCTTTTAGTTTATGCAGATATTCTTTCCCGCTTCATTGCATATCCCTTTGAGTCACCAGTAGGAATTGTCACAGCTATGATAGGAGCACCCTTCTTCCTGTATCTGGCTAAACAAGGGAGGAAGGTTAAACAATGATGGTAAAAGAGAGATTTTTATTTAAAACAAAAGCACACCCTTATCTTGTTCTCTTTCTACTTATTATAATAATGCTGATTCTGTCGGTTGTGAGCCTTGGGATTGGCGCTATTTACATTCCACCGCTTGATATCGCAAAAGATTTATTAGGAAATGGAACGCCAAATCACGTATTTATCCTTCAGCAATATCGGATACCCCGCATTCTCATCGCTTTAGTTGCCGGGGCTGGATTGGCAATGGCAGGAGCTGTTTTACAGGGAATTCTCAGAAATCCCTTGGCTTCTCCCGATGTAATCGGGGTTACGAAAGGGGCTGGGTTGGCAGCTGTAATTATAATCGTTTCATTTCCAAAATCTCCGGTAGCTGTATTGCCCATTTCCGCTTTTATCGGGGCAGCTATTATAGCAGTAGTATTAATGATATTTGCCCGCAAGAAGGAAGCCCAACCAAATACACTCGCTCTTGTGGGGATTGCATTAGGCGCAATATGTCAGGCTGGAATTGAATACTTTATGATTAAATTTCCGGATGATGTGAACAGCACGCTAATGTGGTTAACAGGCAGCTTATGGGCAAGAGGATGGGATCAAGTATGGATCCTGCTTCCCTGTTTATTTTTTGGTTCCTTATTATTTATATTAACTTCCAAACTCGACATATTAAATCTCGGGGACGATATAGCCATCAGCCTCGGTGAAAAATCGAAGCAAGTAAGATATGTACTGCTAGGTATTTCCGTTGTCTTAATTGGATTATGTGTGGCTGTCATCGGATCGATTGGATTTATTGGTTTAATCGCTCCCCATATCGCCCGAAAAATAGTCGGATCCAAGTATAAATTTCTACTTCCTGTTTCAGCCGTCTTTGGCTCTATCTTTCTACTCCTTGCGGACACCCTGGGAAGAGGACTATTTCCTCCGATTGAAATACCGGCTGGAATCGTCACAGCTGTGATAGGAGCCCCATATTTTTTATATTTACTGCGTCGTGAACGAAAAAAATAATAGGGAAGGTCAGAGACTATGACAACATTATCGGCAAAACAACTTTCTCTCTCATATGAATCTGTTCAAATTATTGATAATATTGATTTAGAAATTCCAGAAGGCAAAATTAGTATTATTATTGGTTCTAATGGTTGTGGTAAGTCGACCATTTTGCGCTCTCTAGCAAGATTACTGATACCTCAAAAAGGAACCATTTATTTGGATGGAAAGGCTATTCATCGTCAATCGTCCAAAGAAGTAGCAAAGAAGCTCGCTATCCTGCCTCAATCTCCGGAAGCTCCGGAAGATATAACCGTAAAGGAATTATGCTATTACGGAAGACATCCGCATAAGGGGTTGTTTTCAAGACAGTCTCCTGAAGATCATGCAATTGTAAACAGAGCCTTATGTGCAACAAAAATGGAGGATTTGGCTGATCGTACGTTAGATGCATTATCTGGAGGGCAAAGACAGAGAGCGTGGATTTCCATGGCTTTAGCACAGGAGACGGATCTTTTGCTGCTGGATGAACCGACCACATATTTGGATTTAGCACATCAAATTGAAATATTGGAGCTATTACGTGATTTAAATGTAATGTATGGACGCACAATTGTCATGGTTTTACATGATTTAAACCAGGCGGCCAAATACGCTGACCATCTAATTAGTATTGCCAACGGAAGAATCTATAAGGAAGGTCCGCCTGAAATGGTCTTTACAAAGGAAATGATCAGAGACGTATTTGGATTGGATTGTTGTATCGTTGAAAACCCTGTCGATCAAACCCCGCTTTGTATCCCAATCGGTCTATCTGACAATAACTAAATAAGCTGCAAAAATGATTTATTTACTGAAAGGACCCGTCACTAAATCCTTGATTTCACTGGATTTTCATGACGGGTCCTTTCAGCTAGACTAGGTGACCTGACTTTTTCACTTTTGTCTGCAAGTAGTGTTCGTTGTACTCGGAAACATCTCCCCATAATGGAGTTCTTCCTGAGACTGGCAAACCTGCTATCCTTAGGGCCTCCAATTTTTTCGGGTTATTCGTAATGAGTGTGACCGGCTTGGCACGCAATGCTTTTAGTACAGTAATGGCTTCCTCATAATTCCTCGAGTCATCCACAAAGCCGAGAGCTTCATTCGCTTCCACTGTATCATAACCATTTTCTTGCAGGATATAAGCCATTGCCTTGCTGAATAAGCCGATGCCTCGACCTTCATGGTTTGCCAAATAAAATAATGCGCCGGTACCGTGCTCGACAATCATTTTCATCGACTGTCTAAGCTGATAGCCGCAGTCACAACGCTTACTTCCAAATATATCTCCCGTATGACAGATTGAATGCATTCGAATTAATGCATCCTCCCCATATTCAAAATCACCGTATACAAGAACACTGGATTGTTGGTAATCGGCCAAGTGAGCCGATGATAATCGATCAATCACTTCCTCGTAATCTTCTACGATCTCATCAGCTTTCAACCAGCTGTACCACTTAAATTCAACAGTTTCCCCATATAAATTCACTGGTAATTTAATCGGTCCGACTAGATAAACCGCACCCTCGCCCGTTTTGATAATCTGTATTTTATCTTCTAATACGGATAGAATATTTGATTTTACCAGTAATTTTTCCATCTTTGTTCCCCCTACCCATATTTGATAATATAAGACCGTTCCAATTACCTGGTTAGAACAGCGAAATGATCTTTAAAAGCTGCTTCTTTAATTAGCTGCTGTTCTTGCAGGGCTTCTACCTCTTTCCGGCGCAGCTGTTCAAACTCTTTCAATTGACTCACACTTACGTCCCTTTGATTAAGAGCTTCGATGATTACTTCACTCAACACTTGCGCATCGGCCAAGCTGGCATTAATCCCAAACGCACCGGTTGGACTCATTGTATGGGCCGCATCTCCCATAAGCACAAGCCCATCCTTCACCCATGTTTCGCATTTAGAGCTATGGACGTTTAATAAAACAAAATCACCCCACGACCGGATATGATGATGGACACTTTCGCTCAATTCCGGAAAAGCCTCCGCCACCTGTCGGATAAACGGTTCAAAAGATTGCTTTTTTAAGACAGGATACGATCCCTCCTCGATGTTCCAGCCGATTTGAACATATCCGCCGGCTTGGGTAAATAAAGCAAATTGCTTGCCATTCACCAAAGCCTGTCTAATCGTCGGTTTCCATTCAGCTGGGGTCGGAATTTTGGCCCATAGCAAATCGTAACCGTGTTTAATGATGGAAACCGGAATGCCGGCTAATTTTCGAATCGTGGAAAATCGTCCATCAGCACCAACCACTATCGTGCTCTTGATCGACACTTCCTCATTTCCCTTTTTCGCCTTCACGCCGGTAACCATACCGCTCTCATTGGTCACCACCCCTGTCACTTTCGTTCCCATCATCAACTTGTAATGAGGGAAAACATCAGCGGCACGAAGCAGCACACTTAATAGATTCCTTTGTGGAATATGAATTCCAACATGCCGTTCTCCATCTGCAGGAATCACCGCCTTAAACGCTTGGCCATGATGCCAATATTCCACACGTTCCATTAATAAAAGCCCTTCTCGTTCCACTTGTTCATAGAGACCATAAGCTCGTAAAACGGCTTCTCCCTCTTGATTCAAATGTTCGCCGCGGAATTCCTTATCAATCCCTTTATGGCGCTCGAGAACAATCGTTGAAAGATTGTTTGCAGCAAGTAAATACGCTAAAAGAGCTCCTCCAGGTCCAGCACCAACAATACAAACATCCGCTTCAAGATTCATATTACAACCACCTATTTATGTCTCAATATAAAGATACAGTCAGCCTTACCTAGACTCTCAATTCAATTTTGTTCCCTGAAGGATCTTGTGTGAACAAACTGCCCTGTTCCTCTGTTATCATTGCTCCCAACGTGCTGATTCGAGCAACTGCTTCTTTACGCGCCTCTTCATTAGGAAAAACAACCGTATAGGAGCTCATTCCAACACTATTCTTTACAGGAGCCGGAGCCCCGATTCCATTCCACGTATTAAGTCCGATATGATGATGATAGCCACCCGTCGAGATAAACAGCGCTTGACCGCCGTATCGGCAAACAATCTCAAAGCCAAGACCATGACAATAAAATTCTTCTATTTTTTTGAATTCGGCTACATGTAAATGGATATGCCCCATAATGGTGCCAGCAGGAAGACTCTCCCACGGCTTTCCATCATCTTCCTTAACAATGCTCTCCACATCCATCGGCTCAGTCGCCATCACCACTTCGTCTCCACTCCACTTCCATGAAGAAGAAGGACGATCACAATAAATTTCAATGCCGTTTCCGTCAGGATCGGCTAAATAGAGCGCCTCACTCACAAGATGATCTGAACCGCCTTGAAGCGGGTATTGCGTTTTGATCATGTGCAAGATGAATTTTGCTAAATCGGCACGGGTTGGCAATAACAACGCATAATGATAAAGACCTGTTGTACGCCTTTGTTTCGGAATCACATGTTCCGACTGTTCTATGATGACAAGAGGCGTTTTGCCATCCGCCGTTAATGCTGCTTTTCTTTCTGCTTGTTCTAATATTTTAAAACCAATGATATTTTGATAAAAGTCAAGTGAACGCTGCAAATCTTGAACGTTTAAATGCACCTGACTAACAAACATATTCGGTTTTTCATGAAAAGTCATATTGTCATCCTCCAACTATATAGATTGATTTAGAAAATCCGCTATGGCTAAACAACGGCCATGTCTAATTTTCTAACCTTTGAGGGAGAAACCAAGTGGTTTGAATAGCCGATGGTGAATATCCCTCGTTCGAATGAAGCTGTGTCAAATGAGATATATATAAAGATTGTTTTTATTTTAAATGTTAGTTACTTTATGTAAGTAATTATATTTTCGATATTTACTTTTGTCAAATACATTCGTTATGATTTATAATGTTATTTATAATATGGTATCATGAACGTGCAGGGGTGATAAACAATGAATCAATCGCTAATTTGTCCACGCTTCGAAAAAGCGATAAACATATTGAGCCAGCGCTGGACGGGACTGGTTATTTACCAGTTGCTCACAGGACCAAAACGATTCGGCACCTTGGAATCTTCCATGGGAATTAGCGGAAGAGTCCTGTCAGAACGGCTAAAAGAACTTGAAAATCAAGAAATCGTTAAACGTGAGGTTTTCCCTGAAACACCGGTACGTATAGAATATTCTCTAACCGAGAAGGGCTTAGCCTTAGAACCCATTATGAAAGAAATTGAAAAATGGTCGCAAACGTGGTTAGAAGTTGAACCGACTGAGTAAAAGAGAGTGCCCCAAAAATATCGCTTTTGGGGCACTCTCTTTTATTCTGTATTAACTGTGAATAAATCCCACTTATGGAAGTTTCCCATATCTTGCTCCATGTTGCTAAAAGGAAATGATTAAACAGGAGGATAATGGAGAAAAACGAAAATATGAATTGTCGCTGGTTGCTTGTTACTTAATAGCCTACATAAATAACAAGAAAGAAAGATACATAAAAATAATGAGAATTAAGATGGAAAACAGGGAAGAAATAAAGAAAATACAATGATTAGATGGATTAAATATACCATTCTGGATTTCTTTCCTTTTCCTTGAATATTGAAGAGTAGCCAATACTCCTATTATAAAGCCAACAATACAGGCAAATATTCCCAGGAATATCGCAACGTTATTAATATAATGATTGAAGCTAATTTTAATCGTAAAATGCAAAGAAGTGGTCAAAAACCCCACTCCCACAATAGACACACTAGTCCGTATCCAAGCTAAATACGTTCTTTCATTCGCTAAATGCTGCTGTGCAAATTTCACACTATTACCAGCTTCTTCTTTCCATTTATTTAAAGCTTCCATAAATAGTAACCCTTTCTCTAGCCTTTTTATGTGATGGCACGTTTAGATTATACATGTAAAGCTAAAGTTTTTCCCAGCTTAATGTTACTGCTTTACTAAGTACTCTATTATCGCTTGAAACGCATCTATTCCTTCTGAATCAGGAGAATAATAGGAGGATAATTTTACAATGACTGTGTCAGCTTTTGGTGCAATGTGTATTCGTTGGTCAAACTTCCCTCGAGCTGAATATCCTCCGTATCGATCATGGCTAACCCACCACTTATTATGATAGGAGAATCCTGAAAGATAATGATAGGCACTTTCCGCAAGATATTTTCGGTTCCCACCTTTTTGAATTTCCCTAATTATATACTCTGGAATGATTTGACAGCCATTGTAGTAACCATTGTTGCGCATCATTTCGCCAAATCGTGCCAAATCACGCAATGTAGCCCGCATACCGCCGCTGGCTATATCCGTACCGATTTGATCCAAGTGTATCAAGGCGTTTTCTTCTACCCCCAATTTAGACCAGATGAAATCTTGAATTAATTCTGCTAAGTTTTTTCCTGTCAACCGTTTAACAATCCATCCTAATGTTTCTGTTTGACTATTTTCATACTTAAAAACAGTACCAGGTAGTTTATCTTTCTCGCTTGATATCATAAATTCATATAGGTTTTCTGGCCCAGTATAGTTATCAGGTTTTGGCATGGAACCGGATACAATGAAAATCGGTGTCCCGCGGCCAATCCCCATTGGCGTGTCAACTTCCATATATTTCACAGGAACTTGCATATCAAGCAAATGCTGAACAGTTCCATCACCAAGTCCTGTTCCTTTTAATTCAGGAATGTAGAAGGAAGCTTTTTGATGTAAATCCAATAATCCTTCATTAGCAAGCAAACTAACAATCAAGCCGACAAATGATTTTGTAGCAGAGTTCAATGCATGCGGCTGATACGATTTATATCCGTTAAAATAGTTCTCGTACAAAATTTCTCCTTTATGCATCACTAAAAAAGCATCTGTGTTCGTTCTTTCAAGATACGTTAATACACTTTCAGCATTATTAACGTTTATTTTTGCTAAGTCTAATGGATCTTTAGCATATGATAATGAGGTGGGCTTTTGGTTTCCTCTCCAGATAATACGGATGGGGCTTAGTTCACCACTATGACAATATTTTTGCAAGTTTTTTTTAGAAATAAACCAATTATCCTTTGTCACGATATCTTCTGTATTCGGCGGAAAAACTTCCATTTCATTCTTTGTAATGGACTGCATATAGTCCCCCCCTTTTTTCCATTTTAGTTAAAAGATTGCTCAATAAGCACATTCTCTTTTATTTCTTTGAGATTATTTTTAATTGTTAGTGCTGTAATTGCCCCTGCCAATGCAGCAACGATTAAAAACCAGGAAGCAGCAGTATAAGAGCCGTTGAAGGTAGTAAGAACAAACCCAATGACCATTGGAGAGATCCCCCCGGCAATTTGCCCTCCAAAAGAAACAAACCCTGTCACAGAACCCGTTAATTCCTTGCCTGAGTACTTAATGATCATTGTATATAGTGATGTTCCGATAAACGCGATTGAAATAGCATTAAAGGTCATATAAACAATTCCAAGGGAAACAGATGTTGCATTAAACATCAAATATAGAAAGACACTGGAAGATATTAATCCTGTTACTGCCAGGTATTTCTCTCTTCCAACCATATATTTATCCAAAATCAAGCCGCTTACATTAAACATGAGAAAGGAGGCAACGTACGGTATGGCCATCAAGGCACTTACTGATAACAATTCCAAACCTTTACTTACCCAATAAGAAGGCATCCAGGAAATCATACCCCAATTGACGATATTAGAAAAAAATTTAGTAAAGAATATCCTCCAAAAATTATTGGTTTTAAATAACATTTTATAAGGAACTTTCTTTTGATTTTGTTTCTCGTTATTTATTTGCTTATCTTCTGGGGGTTTCAGATAAATCCAAAAAGCCCATGCTATCAAAACACCTATAATACCAATGCTAATAAACATTGATCTCCATCCAAGGGAAACCACCAAAACCCCTATCGTAACGGAACCTATCGCACCACCGAACGTTTGTGCAGATAAAAAGAACGAACTTGCTCTCCCTCTTTCATTTTCAGGAAAGTTATCGGAAATCGATCGTACACTGGCAGGAAAAACACTTCCTTCCCCGACTCCAAACAGGAAACGAAACAAAAGTAGTGATGCAAATGACCAAGCAAAGCTCGTAAAAGCTGTAAAAAGCGAAAAAGTTAGGATGGAGAAGACTAATACTTTCCGTGAACCGTACTTATCTGTAAGCCACCCTCCTAATGGGTGCATGAGGGCGTAGCTGAAAAAGAAGATACTTAATACCAGTCCTGACTCAAAAGAGTTAAGCTGCAGGTCTTTCTGAATCGGAATAATTGCTACGTTAATGGACGCTTTATCAATGTAACTTAATGTCATTCCGATAAACAAAAGAAGGATAATAGTGGTTTTACGCTTTTTATTGGTCGCATATACTTGCATTCCATTCGCTCCTTTTTGAAGTATCGATGTCCTCCCCCTGTTGAAGTTTTACTAATTTACCAGACGTGCTGTCCCTTCCCAGAAAGGTTTTTTCAGCTCTTTCTTGTCAATCTTTCCTACCATTGTTAGCGGTAATGACGTTTCAAAATAGATCTCTTTTGGGACCATGTAGACAGAGGTTCGTTCTTTACAGAATTCAATCAACTCCTCCTTCGAGCAGGTTTCACCCTCACGAAGTACTACAAATATACAGACCGCTTCTCCCCAACCAGCATGTGGTATACCAATGCATGCGCTCATCGCTACTGCAGGGTGCTTGTTGATAACTCTTTCCACTTCAGCCGGATATACATTGAATCCGCCAGAAATAATCATATCCTTTTTACGTTCGATAATATGAAGAAAACCATGCTTATCCAGTTTGCCAATATCTCCCGTATAAAACCAACCGTCACGATATGCCTCTTCGGTAAGGTCGGGTCTTTTGTAATAACCGACAGAGACAGAAGGGGTTTTGACAGCAATTTCTCCCGACTGCAATGGTTCCACGTCATAGCCATTATTATCAACCAAGCGAATTTGGGTCAGCATGCATGGTTTTCCGCAGCTCTTTAACACGTCAGGATCGTTCTCGTGCGCCCAGAGATGATCACTTTTTGTGAGTCTAGCAATTAAAATACTGCATTCTGTCATCCCATACTGCTGCCTTAAAATAGGACCAAAGATCGTAAATGCTTCTTTTAGACGTTCTGTAGAGATCGGGGATGAACCATAATTAATGTTGCGCAATGAACTCACGTCGTAGCTTTTTTTCTTGGCCTCATCAATTAAGCGGTAAATAATAGTTGGAACAACAAAAGTACTTGTAATCCGCGCTGCTTGAACAGTCTGCAAAAACACTTCCGGATGAAACGCCTTCATAATATAGACATGGCAGCCGGATACTAATGACCGCTGTAGCAATACACCTGCAGCATGAATAAGAGGTGTACAAAGTAGTACCTTGTCTTGATCATCGTACGGATATTCTATACATGAAGCCATGAGTGAGGCTCCAAAGCCTTGCTGAGAATGCATTACCCCTTTTGGTGTTCCTGTTGTACCACCGGTATACGATATGGTTGCTAAATCATCCATTGAGGCAACAGGGAATGCCATGCTGCCTTTTTTATCATCCAAATCGAAAGAATAGAATTCTTCCGGATATTCAACACCGAAGCCTGGAAGACCAATAACAGTTACCTTTTTTTTATCTACCTCTTTTTGATAATCAAGCACAGACTCTACATGTTTTTGGGTTGCCATAATAATCACTTGGGGCTCGGCATCTCTCAAGATAAAATCAATCTCTCTAACGCCCAGCTTATCATTTAATGGAATAACGGTTGCCCCGCATCGACTTACAGCAAGATTATATATGACATTTTCAATGCTATTTGGAATTAGAATCGCAACATGGGTTCCGAGTTGTACGCCACGCCGAATTAACTGGTTGGCTGCCGTTTCCACCTTATCCCGTAATTCCTTATAGGTGATGGTTTCATTTGTTTCTACACAAGTAAGTGCCGGCTGGAAATCAAATTTGTTTATACTATTGAACAGAAAAGCCTGATAGGTTAAATTATCCATGAAAAATTCCTCTCCCTAGTAATATACGAAAATCATGCTTTTTAATATTCAGTCGAATCTATCACCTTTATTTTTCCAACAATTCTTTGGCAATCATGTTTTTCTGAATTTCAGATGAACCGGTCAAAATTCTAAACATCCGTACGTCTCTGTACATTTTCTCGACAGGATGTCCTTTCATTAACCCTTGCCCGCCAAAGATTTGAACAGCCTTGTCGGCAACTCGATTAGCAACCTCAGAGGAATACAGTTTTACCATGGATGAAGCCCCTCTCACCTCTTCACCATGATCGATTTTTTCGATTACATCGTAGAGCATGCAACGTGCAGCGTATATTTCAGTCGCCATCTCCGCTATCATATGTTGAATTGCTTGAAATTCTCCAATTGGTCGGCCGAACTGGACCCTCTGCTTGGCATAATCGATAGATAAATCTAAAAGCCGTTGTGCCACACCAAGGTAGGTAGCCCCCCAAGAGGCCCGATTTTCATTTATTCTGCTCAGTCCCAGCATCAACCCTTTGCCTGGTTGACCGAGAATATTAGCAGCTGGGACTCGGCATTGATTAAAGATAAGCTCCGCCGTGCTCCGTTCTCCGGAAATCGGCACTTGAATTTTTCCCAATTCAAAACCTGGTCTTCCCTGCGATTTTTTCTCCACAATAAAAGCAGTAACTCTTTCAGCGCCTTCCTCAACGATCTCTTTAGCAATAACAATGGCCCAATCTGCATAAGGGGCTGCACTAATAAAATGCTTTTTACCATGTAAAATGTAGTCATCACCGTCTCGTACTGCCGTCGTTTGAATGGCATGAGCATCTGATCCTGCTCCGGGTTCTGACAACGCAAAACAACAGCCCGCTTCTGCATTAATCACTGGCATTACATACCTTGTTATTTGATCCGAAGTAAATATTTTTAACATCTGGCCAATACGCAAAGGTCCGCCTATTTCACCTAATACATGCCCCCATAATGCCGCCCCTGATTTTGCCAGTTCCTCCTTTAAGATACATAGTCCCTTCAGGCTAAGTGATTGTCCCCCTGCCTCCTTAGGAAGATTGATGCCATAAAACCCAAGCTCCTTCGATCGCTTTCTGACCCATTTAATCTGTTCTATCCGAATCTCTTTTTCTGAGTTAATTTCGTGTTCTCTTTCAAACGGTAGCAATTCGTTATAAATGAACTGACGCAGCCTCTCCCTTAAATGTTCAATATTCTCGATTTGTACTGTTTCATGCATACTTTACTCCTTTCCAAAACATTTTCTCACCGCTTTAGAAAACGTTTTCAATTATCCTGTTTTTATTTGAATAGTTTTAATATTCTTAAATTTATTTTAAATATGGTTGAAAATAAAGTAAAATAGCTATATATCATATATACTTGAACTAAATTCATACAAAGGAGGGAACGATGTGCATCTAGAACAATTAAAATATATTGTTGAAGTAGCTAAAACACGTTCTATTTCCATGGCTGCACAAAATCTTCATGTTTCCCAATCTACCATTAGTAAGGCAATTACCAGTTTAGAACAAGAATTAAGCATTCAATTGTTTACACGTTCACGGTTGGGCGCCCTGCCAACAGCAGAGGGTAAAAACATTATTAAAAAAGCGTATGAAATTGTCGTGAAGCTTGAAGAAATACAAGAAGAAGCACAAGAGCAAACATCGTTAATAAACGGAGAATTAAATATATCGGCCAGCCCCAGCTTATTCATGCCAATATTACTCAAAACGCTAGCAAACTTTAAAAAAGACTATCCTAACTGCCGTATTGTCATAACCGAAAAAAAGTCACCAAATATTATTGAAGATGTTATCCAAGGGAAGATTGACATCGGATTAGCCATGCTTGATGAAATCGATTGGAGTGCACATGAAGAGCTGGTTTTCGAAACCTTATTAGAAGGGAAAATCATGGTATGTGTCAGCAAACATTCTCCATTCGCATTCAGTGACCATATATCTCCTGAGGAGCTGATCAATGAAACGGTAGTGATGTATGATGGGGAAATATGGAAAGATTCCATTTCTATATATATGAATAAATACGGACCGATGAATATTTTATTTGCTTCTAACAATACCGAAGTCATCAAAAAAGCCGTTTCGGAAGGATTAGCAATGGGTTTTTTGATAGATATAGCACTAAAAGATGACCATTATGTAAAAAGTGGAGAAATTATCCCCATACCATTAATAAATTTTGAATCCAACCATCGATCCTTCGGATGGTTACGGTCAAAGAAAAAACATTTTTCTTTAGTAGCCAGAGAGTTTTTAAAATACCTCAAATTATATATCTCCAAAGTAGAATGAGGTGTCACCATTATTCGGTAACCCCCTGTTGAAATTACATAAAAGTTTTAAGAACAACAAGCTACTAAGGACTATTTAATATTGTAAATGTAGTAAATTCAAGGTATCTATATACATTCTACTTAATAACTCGACATATCTTCCTCTCATCGAAGGATGCCACAATTAGTCATCCAGACAACTTGAATTGTCCCTCAAGGGCTTGCCTATACGGGTGGCACCAACCCCTTAAGGCGGGTGTCAGCCGCTTAGGTCTAGAAAATTTGACATGGCCGTTCTTTCGTCATGTCGAATTTTCTAAATCGATTTATATATATTAATTATAAATGCTTTTCTTATTGAGCTCCGCTTGTTTCAATAAAAAAGCATCCCTTCTTAAAGGAATGCCCCCGTTACTTTAAGTTCAATCATTCATATTAAGAACAGAAAGTGAAAAAGAGTTGCCGAAATAACTCAGCGTATATACCTAATACCTTATTTACTGTTTCAAAACTGGAATCCAAATTTCACTTTTTACAGTGGGTGACGTTAAATCTTTGCTTTTGATAGATAAGATTTCTGGCCCTTCACTGATAGAAGTTTCCTTTATATATAAGCACTTTCTCGACAATCTGAAAATGGCCCGCCAATAGACGGTCCATTTTCAGATTGTTGTTAAGGTTAGCTGAATAACGAACTCCAGATACAGGTCTCCCCTGTAATCATTTCGCAAAATAATTGATGATAAATTGCTGGAACCGTTTGGCTGATGGTGATAGGTATCTTCCCTCCAACCAAGCCAGCCCGATGACTCGCTGGCAATTCGGTGACTGTACGCGAATCCGGGATATTTTATCCCAATCGATTCCTTTAAAATCCGGTATGAGTGTGACGCCAAGTCCAGCGGTAACAAACGCAACAATCGTGTGTACCTCCGCCCCCTCAAATGTTACTTTTGGACTTATTCCCGCCTCATGAAACAATTGATCCGTAATTCCCCGAAGCCCATTTCCTTTTTCTAAAAGAACGAACGGTTCATCTGCAATCTCTTGCAGCGTAACGCTTTCATAATGGGCCAAGCGGTGATGGGAGGGAACGATAATAAATAATTCTTCACTCCACAATTCAATCCATTGAACCTGCGGGTTATCTTCTATTGAAGAAACAAGGCAGAAATCAATCTCACCTGATTCTAGTTGTGCCAGAAGTGAATCATTTGCATTTTGCTTGAAGCGAAAGTTGACATTTGGATAATCAACCTGAAAAGAGCTGATCAAGTTAGGAATCAGATAGGTGCCGAGAGTAGGCATAAACCCAAAAGATACTTCTCCATATCCCGGATCAAGCAAGTCCTGAATCTCCTGCTTCCCTTCTTGAAATTCTTTCATGATGCGGTCCACCCGTTTCAAAAATAATTCGCCATAATGATTTAATCTAATTGTACGTCCTTGACGTTCAAATAATGGGACCCCTAATTCTTCCTCTAATCTAGCAATGGAACGACTTAGAGCCGGCTGGGAAATAGATAAAGTTTCCGCGGCGCGTGTGATGTGCTGCATACGAGCAACGACTTGGAAGTATTCGAATTGCTGCCATTCCATTTACTATTCACCTCTTGGTTCTATATTTTTTTTAATAACTCGACACATCTTTATTCCATTAAAAAGCATGACAGTCATTATTCAGCCCCCTTGAATGTGCCCGCAAGGGGGGTGTCATCCGCTTAGGCCTAGAAGATTGGCCATGGCCGCTCTTTGGTCATGTCCAATCTTCTAAATCGACCTATACATAACTGAGACGCATGAAAACTATGCAAATAATAAATTAGACATTATCATTTGTCAACCATATGATAGTACGTATAGAAAAACTTTAACTGCGAAGGAATTAGCTATAATTCACGATCAAAACATGTATCTATCAAAAGGGGGTTTAATGTATGGCAGCAAACAAGGAGTTTTTCAATCGCAGACTGCATTCATTGTTAGGTGTCATTCCGGTAGGGATTTTCCTGATCCAGCACTTAGTGGTGAACCATTTTGCGACAAGAGGACCTGAGGCGTTTAATAATGCTTCCCATTTCATGGAGAGCTTGCCTTTTCGCTACGCATTAGAGACATTCATTATTTTCTTACCGATTTTATTTCATGCTATTTACGGACTGTATATTGCCTTCACGGCGAAGAATAACGTGAGCAATTATGGCTATTTCCGAAACTGGATGTTCCTGCTTCAGCGTGTTTCAGGGGTAGTCACTCTGATTTTTATCGCCTGGCACGTATGGGAAACGAGAATTCAAGTATTCTTCGGAGCAGAAGTCAACTATGAAATGATGGCGAATATCGTCGATAATCCTGCCATGTTAGCGTTCTATATTGTCGGAATTTTATCCACCGTCTTCCATTTTGCGAATGGTTTATGGACGTTCGGCGTAAGCTGGGGACTGACAGTCACTCCTCGTTCTCAACGCATTTCAACGTATGTGACATTAGGAATCTTCGTAGCATTGGCGTTCGTCGGTGTTCGTGCTATTTTGGCGTTTGCATAATCTGATAGTTGTAAAGGAGCGGGGTTACGATGAGTAAAGGGAGAATTATCGTCGTTGGCGGCGGTTTAGCAGGCCTGATGGCCACGATTAAAATTGCAGAGGCAGGAAAGCAAGCGGATTTATTTTCACTTGTTCCGGTAAAACGATCTCACTCGGTCTGTGCGCAAGGCGGTATTAACGGTGCGGTCAATACAAAAGGGGAAGGAGATTCTCCTTGGGAACACTTTGATGATACGGTGTACGGCGGTGACTTCTTGGCAAACCAGCCTCCGGTCAAAGCGATGTGTGAAGCAGCGCCTGGCATTATTCACTTATTAGACCGGATGGGGGTTATGTTTAACCGTACGCCGGAAGGATTGCTTGATTTCCGCCGCTTTGGTGGAACACAGCATCACCGTACCGCATTCGCCGGAGCAACAACTGGACAACAGTTGCTTTATGCGTTGGATGAACAAGTTCGCCGTCATGAAGTAGCGGGGCTTGTAACGAAGTATGAAGGATGGGAATTTTTAGGGGTTATTTTAGATGACGACGGTACCTGTCGCGGAATCATGGCCCAAAACCTGCAAACGATGGAAATCCAATCGTTCCCGGCAGATGCGGTTATCATGGCTACCGGAGGACCTGGTATCATTTTCGGTAAGTCTACTAACTCTGTCATCAATACGGGTTCAGCTGCATCGATCGTGTATCAGCAAGGGGTTTATTATGCGAACGGTGAGTTCATTCAAATTCACCCGACAGCGATCCCTGGAGATGATAAGCTTCGCTTAATGAGTGAATCGGCTCGTGGAGAAGGCGGCCGCGTTTGGACGTATAAAGATGGAAAACCTTGGTATTTCTTAGAAGAAAAATATCCAGCATACGGAAACTTAGTACCGCGTGATATTGCGACACGTGAGATCTTCGACGTTTGTGTCGCTCAAAAACTAGGTATCAACGGTGAAAACATGGTTTACCTGGATCTTTCCCATAAAGATCCGAAGGAGCTTGACATCAAGCTTGGCGGAATCATTGAAATCTATGAAAAATTCATGGGTGATGATCCGCGCAAAGTTCCAATGAAAATCTTCCCTGCGGTCCACTATTCAATGGGCGGTCTATGGGTAGATTATGATCAAATGACAAACATTCCGGGGCTTTTCGCTGCCGGTGAATGTGATTACTCGCAGCACGGAGCGAACCGTTTAGGAGCGAACTCTTTACTATCGGCCATTTACGGCGGTATGGTAGCGGGGCCGAATGCCGTTCGATATATTAATGGATTAGAAAAGAGCGCTGATGCGCTTCCGTCCAGCTTGTTCGAACGCCATGTACAGCAAGAACAGGAAAAATGGAATCAAATCATGTCGTTAGATGGCAATGAAAATGCCTACGTTCTTCATAAAGAGCTTGGAGAGTGGATGACCGATAATGTAACCGTTGTTCGCTATAACGATAAGTTATTGAAGACGGATGAAAAAATCCAAGAGCTGATGGAACGTTTCGACCGCATCAATATTAACGATACAGCAAAATGGAGCAACCAGGGGGCTACCTTCACCCGCCAATTGAAAAACATGCTTGAACTTTCACGTGTCGTGACATTGGGTGCTTACAACCGGAACGAGAGCCGCGGCGCCCACTACAAGCCGGAATTCCCGGATCGTAATGATGAGGAGTTCTTAAAGACAACGATGGCAAGCTTTGCCGGAGAAAAAGCGGCACCAGCTTTCCATTACGAAGAAGTGGATGTGTCGTTGATCAAGCCTCGTAAGCGTGACTATACAAAGAAAAAAGATGAAAAGAAAGCCGCAACGGAGAAAAAAGAAGAGGGGGTTCGTTAAGCCATGAGTACGACTATGAGTGCACAAAAAACGGTAAAGTTCATCATCACTCGTCAAGATGGACCGGAAGGTTCTTCTTATGAACAAGAATTTGAAATCCCTTATCGTCCAAACATGAACGTCATTTCGGCGCTCATGGAAATTCGACGCAACCCTGTTGATGCAAGAGGCAACCAAACGACACCGATCACATGGGACATGAACTGCTTAGAGGAAGTATGCGGAGCCTGTTCGATGGTGATCAACGGCAAGCCGCGCCAGTCCTGTACAGCGCTTGTCGATCAATTGGAACAGCCGATTCGCCTTCAGCCGATGAAAACATTCCCGGTCGTTCGTGACTTGCAAGTTGACAGAAGCCGCATGTTTGATGCGTTAAAACGCGTGAAAGCATGGGTTCCAATCGACGGCACGTATGATCTTGGACCGGGACCGCGTATGCCTGAACGCAAACGCCAATGGGCTTATGAGTTGTCAAAATGTATGACGTGCGGGGTCTGCCTGGAATCTTGTCCGAACGTCAATAGTAAATCCGACTTTATCGGACCAGCCCCATTATCACAAGTTCGTCTGTTTAATGCTCATCCAACAGGCGCAATGCATAAAGGAGAGCGCTTGGAGACGATTATGGGAGACGGCGGCCTAGCCAATTGCGGGAACTCGCAAAACTGTGTGCAGTCTTGTCCGAAAGGGATTCCGTTAACGACATCAATTGCGGCATTAAACCGTGATACAACGATTCAAGCATTCCGTAATTTCTTCGGAAGCGATCAAGCATAACGAAAAGTCCCTTCATCCAGATATAAGCTTTACACCTTTTCAGTGGACACGCTTTGAACTGCCCCCACTTACTAGTGGTCTGCTCCTTGTCTATCCCTCGGAGTGGGGGTATTTTTTCGGAAAAAGATAAAAAATTCTAATACATAAAAGGAAGAGATACGATATGTCTAATTTACGTGAAGAAGCATTAAAAATGCACAAAGAAAATCGAGGAAAACTAGGTGTCCACTCAAAAGTCGCCGTACGCGATGCAAATGATTTAAGTCTTGCTTATTCACCAGGTGTTGCAGAACCCTGCCTGGACATTCATGAAGACGAAAGCAAAGTATATGATTACACGATAAAAGGAAATCTAGTCGCTGTCGTTTCAGACGGAACAGCTGTATTGGGCCTTGGAAACATTGGACCGAAAGCTGCCATGCCGGTTATGGAAGGAAAAGCATTGTTATTCAAGTCATTTGCAGACGTCGATGCGTTCCCTATTTGCCTCGATACGACAGACCCGGATAAAATTGTCGAAGTCGTCAAACTAATGTCCCCTACTTTCGGCGGGATAAACCTGGAAGACATCGCAGCACCGCAATGCTTTGAAATTGAGAATCGCTTACGAAAAGAATGTGAGATTCCCGTTTTCCATGATGATCAACATGGGACAGCGATTGTAACTGCTGCAGGGTTAATTAACGCTCTGAAGCTTGCTGACAAGAAACTCGAAGATATTCGCGTCGTGGCAAATGGTGCTGGAGCGGCCGGTGTGGCGATTGTGAAGCTCTTGCTTCATATGGGTGTAAAAGATGTGATTTTATGTGATACAAAAGGAATCATCTATGAAGGACGCCCTGTCGGCATGAATCCATTTAAAGAAGAAATGGCCCGCATCACCAATAAAGAACAAAAACAAGGGACATTAGCCGATGCTCTTGCCGGAGCAGATGTATTTGTTGGTGTATCAGCTGCAGGTGCCGTAACAAAAGACATGGTTCGTTCGATGAATGAAAACCCTATTATTTTTGCAATGGCTAATCCAGTACCAGAAATCATGCCGGAAGATGCAAAAGAAGCCGGAGCACTGGTCATTGGGACAGGACGCTCGGACTTCCCGAATCAGGTAAATAACGTGTTGGCATTCCCTGGCATTTTCCGAGGCGCTTTAGACGTTCATGCAAAAGAAATCAATGAAGAAATGAAGTTGGCAGCCGTTTATGCCATTGCCGGCTTAATCTCGGATGAAGACCTTCATGCCGATTATGTCATCCCAGATCCATTTGACCGACGAGTAGCGGCCCATGTCGCAGCAGCGGTTGCCAGCGCTGCAATGGAGACAGGTGTGGCCCAAAAACTTGTGAATGCTGAAGACGTGAAAAAACGTTTATTGACATTAACGGAAAAAGAACAACCTGCTCTAATATAGATCGATTTAGAATATTCGTCATGACCAAAGAACGGTCATGACGAATATTCTAGACCTAAGCGGCTGTCGCTCCCCTTGCGGGGTTGGCGTCATCCTCATCGGCGAACCCTTGAGAGTCTATTCAAGTTGCCTGGATGTCCAATGGTGAATGCCCCTCGACGGAATGAGGATGTGTCGCGTTATTAAGTAGAATATATAGTATATAATCCTAACCTGCGATAGACTCAGATTTCGTCTTATTCACAAAAATCTATTTTAAAGCCTAGATTCTATTAGGATCAGGCTTTTTTCTATGAATATGACATATCCCCTCCTCCCCTTTCGCTGCTTGGAGCCTCCTTATGTGCTGATCGATGAATGATGACACAATCTCTACAGGATAAAGTATAATTAAGAAGAATAAGACAAGGAAGATGGGATGGATATTGAAAAATAGATGGGTTATTTCATTAGTTTTCACAGTTTTCCTTATAGTTTCGGTAAGTATCGTATTCTGGCTTCTTAAAGAAGCTGACAAGCCTAAAGTGATTGCCGTTGTCCAAAGACTGGATATAGAATATTGGAAAAGTTTCAAGTCAGGAGCCCAAAAAGCATTCGAAGATTTTGACATAGATGGTCAAGTCATGGCTCCTTCTTCACTATACCCTATCACTAATCAACCTGATCTGTTAAAAAAAGTATTGCATCAGTCTCCTGACGCACTAATCACAGCTCCTACTCACCCGTCCGTTGCCTATCCAATATTGATGGAATACACTAAAAAAAATATTCCTATTATTCTTACGACCTCGGGTGCTGAATGGAAGTACCAAACCGCTTTTATAGGGACCGATAACATAACATTGGGTAAAACAGCAGGTATGCTATTGGGTTCTATGCTGCAGCCAGGAGATCAAGTAGCCATCATTCATGGAAGAGTAGATGATGGAATCATGATTGATCGAAAAAATAGTGCAAAAGAAGTTTTAGAGGAGATTGGAATAGAGATTGTTGTAGAACAATTAGGGTATGACCATTTCGGGAATCCAATACCAGTAATGGAGAGCGTTTTACATCATTATCCAAACCTTAAAGGGGTAGTTGCCACTACCGATCGATTAGCTCTAGAGGCATTAAAAACAATAGAGAAAAAAAGGTTAAACATCCCTGTCATCGGGACAGACGGTCTTACGGAAATTGTAGAATCTGTTGATTCAGGAAAGATAGATGCTACTTTATCGCAGAATCCTTATGATATGGGATATTTAAGCGTTGAACAAGCATACAAAGCCATTAAAGGAGAACATATTCAACAAAGGATTGATAGCGGCGTTGACATCATAACAGCGGACAACTCCAAAGAAAGATTAAGTTTCTTAAAAAAGACAGTACATTAAAAAATAAAAAATTTTACATTTTCTATGTGACCTCTCATGAGATTAACAACTGTCTTTTAAAGAGGCAGGTATACTTTATGCAAAGATGATCATCCCCCTTCGATACCAAAGTGGGATGATCATTATGTATACACCTGATTACATATCCTTAACAAGGAATATTATTTGATCCGCGATTGAAGAACAACTTGTTGTGGAACTGTTGCCACGGCTAAGCTGAACAGCCATACTTTTATATCATTTTTAGTGCATCGGAAATCAGCGTTTCACCTGAAATAAGATGAAAAGAACGGTTAAACGTGTGCTCTTCATTTAAAACAGCTAGAATCGTGCGAGCTCATCTTCACCCGGGATGGAGGCTCTCCCTAAATTCTGGGCGGCCGGCACTTTTCCTGTACCCGGTTCATTTAAAAGTCCTCCAGGACGAATGATCGTGTACGTTGAAAAGGATATTCTTGCCTAATCAGCGATAAACTTGAAGGACGGCAAACCCTGCAGCGAAGCTATTACTAATTAGAGACAAAGCAGTCCGAACCCCAAGAGCCGCTGAGCGGAAATTAGTAACCACTTGGGCAGAAAAGAAATGAAGGCTACTTATTGCAATTGCAGCAGCTTTTTCCCCATATTTAAGATTACTAACCTTATAATGATCATAGGAGTGCCTCATTCTAGATATATCAGTTTCATTATCTAAAAGCGTGTTAGTTGAACTTGAATGAACTTTTATATGTAAATTTATGAGTTCGTCAAGATCTTGACTACAACGAATGGTTTTTTCATCTAATAGCCCGTACCTTTTCCCTAAATCAATCAATTCTTTTCTTTTTTTGACAATACACTCTATTAAACCTTCTATTCGACCTGCTGCATGGATTACCGTCGACACTTTTTCTCTTCACCTCATTGAATTTTTTTCGTCTCTAATTAGAACATTTTGGCCCAAAATTACACTAAGTAACCAATTGATTCCTATGACCTCTTAAACAGTAGCTAAAGCAAAACGGTGATCATTAAAGTAAATAACCTCTGAAAGAATCTTACAGCCTTGAATGTTCTCAAAAGCTTCTCTTGCTTCTTTTTCCGTATCAAATTCAAACATTGTCGTGTTTTCTTTTGAATAGACAGTGATTACCCACATAAAAAATTTCCCCCAATTAAAAGATGATTTTTCTCCTTCTTCACAGCATGTATAGGAGACACCAAAAAATATTATGAGCAATATGGGACAAAATGAAAACCCTTTCTACAAAAGATGTCAAAACATTACAAAAATAGTGTTTATCATAAAAGAGGAAAATTCTTTTCCCCTGTTCTCCAATCCATACTCTATTAATATTTGGCCTTCTTTAAAGTTAAAGATGATTTCGAAAGGCCTTCACTTTATCCATAAACTCTTTCACTCGTCTAACATCCACATGATTGTCAAATTTCCCATCAAATTTAAACGTCGTTCCAACGACTGCCCCATCAGCGATGGATAATTGCTCTTCAAGATTATTTAATCTTACACCTGTGTTCGCCAAGACAACCGTTTCCGGAACGGCCTCTTTTACACGTCCTAATAACTGGACATCGGTTTGTGATCCCGCTGTTAATCCGGAAACACATAAAGCATCCGGCCTGTTATTAAATACAGTTGACTTAGCAATGCTTTCAATGTCCCGATCAGCTAAGTATTTGGCGGCTTCTGGTACGATGTTGAACAGCAATTTTACATGTTCTGCACCGATTCTGTACTGATGTCTAATGGTTTCACCGACATTTGTATCCCACGTTCCAAAATCACTTGCATATACACCCGTGAAAATTTCCCTTACAAACTTCGCTCCCGTAGCTGCAGCTAAATCCAGTGATTTTTTGGCATCCCATAATACATTTACACCGAATGGCACCTTGATATCTGCCATTAACTCCCCGATAATACGAGCCATCGCAGCAACCGTTTCCGTTTTTACATCTGTCAGATACGGCAAACTAAACTCGTTTGAAAACATGATGGCATCCACGCCGCCCTCCTGAAGAGCCTGCAGATCTTTTCTTGCCATTTCCACAACATAATCCATCCCCTTTTCTTTGTTAAAATAAGGATCACCCGGCAGCGGCAATAAATGGCACATGGCAATGATCGCCTTTTCAGTTCCAATGATATCTTTTAACCAAGTCATGTTAATTCCTCCTACTTACTCTTTTACCGTAGCATTACTAATATAAAAAACTACTTATTTTGAATCAAAATAAGTAGTTTTCATATACGATTAAAGCATCTGCAAATGTGTAAAAATTTTTATTTTAAATGAACATATCAAACAGTAAAGCAAAGCCAAAAGCGATAAATGAAAGCAATGTCTCCAATACCGTCCATGTTTTGAATGTTTCTTTTACAGTTAACCCCAAGTATTCTTTTACTAGCCAGAAACCGGCATCATTTACGTGTGAGAACATGAGCGATCCTGCACCTGTCGCGATTACAAGCAATTCCAAGTTCACACCTGACATATGCTCAATGATTGGCGAAACGATGCCTGCCGCTGTTGTTAGCGCGACCGTTGCTGAACCTGTCGCAATTCGAATTAATCCCGCTACCATAAATGCTAAAACAATTGGAGATAAGGATACTTGCTCAGACATTTGAGCGATAGAATTACCTACACCGCTCTCAATAAGGATTTGCTTAAAGCCGCCGCCGGCTCCGATGATTAAAATGATGGAGCTAACTGGCAGTAAGCATTCGTCCGTTAACTTCTTAATAATATTTTTATCCATACCTTGACGAATTCCCAGGCAGTAAAATGCTACAAAACAAGCAATGAGAAGTGCCATTACAGGACTTCCAATAAATGTGAAGAATTTCACTAATGCATCAGGCAGTGACATGTACGGTGCAACAACCGATAGTATCATCAGGATAACAGGTAATAAGATAATGAAGAATGAAATGCCTGTGCCAGGTAATTTCTTTGATGCTGTATTGACACGGATTAACTCTGGCTCTCCTTCAGGAATCACGCGTTTATGCACCCAATGCGCAAACAATGGACCTGCAATAATGGCTGCAGGCAGCGCAATGATGAGCGAGTAGATCAGTACTTTCCCTATATCGGCATTATAAATGCCGATTGCAGTCATTGCCCCTGGATGCGGGGGAACAAGACCGTGTACAATTGATAATCCAGCAATGACAGGTAATGCGATTAATAAAATGTTTTGTTTCGTTGTTTTATAAATTGAAATGACTAGAGGTAATAAAATGACAATTCCTACGTCAAAAAATACTGGGATTCCAATAATAAAGCCTGCGAATAACATAGCCCATGGCAATCTCTTTACACCAAAGAACCGAATGAAAAAATCTGCTACTTGCATTCCGGCACCGGAATCCGACATTAATTTTCCTAAAATTGTACCTAGTGCCAAAATTCCGACTAAATGACCTAAAACACTTCCAACTCCGGTTTCATAGGCAATAACGATTTTATCCATTGATAACCCGGACATAACGGCCAAAAACAAACTTGCAACAGTTAAACTAATAAACGCATGCCATTTCCACCACGCTACTCCTAAAATAACTATCACAATCGCTAACAATGTAACCATTAATAAATACATATCCATATTCAAATCCCCCTTCTCCCCTTGAGGTAAACGCTTTCAAAACCTCTGCGAGAAAAGGAGTTTCACCATTTTCCCGCAGGCCCTTATACATCGTAATTGACAATATATTGCTGCATTTCTGTGTTATAGTACCCTTCACTGTATTCGATCACATTCCCCATTTCATCATAGGAATAGCGCGATCTTTTTAATAAAGGTGTTCTCTCTTTCACACGCAACATCTTCTCTACATGAGAAGGAGCAATCGCAACAGCAAACCCATCTCGAAATTTTTCTAAAGAAATGTCTTGTTCCTCGATCAAATCATACAAAGATTGTACACTTATATCCGATAGCTCTATCCCTTTCATACATGCCGCATCTAAATAATGCGTGTAATGAATATAAGGCATACCATCAAGGCGATAAAGACGTTCTATTCGGAAACTATGTTCTCCGAATAATCGATATGGTTCTGTCCCCTCTTGATTGCATATAACTTCTGCCTGCAACAATTGTTTTTGGATTTTATGCCCTTCTTCTACTAATACTTCTGTAAAACGCTTCCCTTTGGAAAGTTTTGAGACAGAAGTATTTCGAATAACCTTCGTCCCTTTGCCGCTTTTCTTTTCAAGATATCCTTCTTGAACAAGTTCTTTGATGGCATTGCGGACGGTAATTTTGCTGACATCAAATTCCTGTTCCAATTGTGGTTCTGAAGGTATATTCGACCCGATGGGATACATGCCGTGTAAAATCCGATCCTTTAAAGCCTTCTTTATTTGTAAATATAATGGTCCTTTTTTTCGAGATACGTTCACTGTTACATCCACTACCTTTCTACATCGCCCACTGATTCTGTCATCGCACGGAGTACATCATTCTCCGATGACATTGGGGTATCGCCGACAACCGTATGCGCAAGCATTCCTGCTGTTGCAGCAAACGCAACGGTTTTCTCCGGTGAAAACCCTTCCATCTCACCATGTACGATACCACTCGTATAGGCATCTCCAGCACCTATTCTATCATAGACAGAAAACGTAAGGGCCTTTGAAAATGTGAATGTTTCACTTTTAAATATAAAGCCTTGCAATGAGTGCGTATTATTACCATTGATTGAACGATGCGTACCTGCTATAACAGAGATATTGTATTTTTTCGCAACGGCTGGAATGAGCTCCATGAGCTGCTCTTGACGTTCTTCTTTCTCTGTTTTCATGCCAAGGACGAACATGGCGTCTTTTTCGTTCATCATGACAATATCCGCCAGATGCAGCATTTCTTCATAATGGGGTTTCGCTTTTTCATACCCGGCTTCACCCCAGAGCGTCGGACGGTAGTTGCAATCGAAGACAACCGTGCCGCCCGACGCTTTGACAGCTTTTGCAAATGTTTTCATATGATGACGGACAGAGTCATTCATTGCAAGTGTAATCCCGCAAAAATGGACAACATCGATTTTTTGGGCAATGTCTTCAAAATCATACGTTCCATCAGGGGCTGTATTGAAGCTGCTTTCTAGTCGATTGGAATAGGTAACGCGACTAGGCCGCGCACCAAACCCATTTTCTAAAAAGTACATTCCAACGTAATTCCCGGCTCGGCTAATGAATGATTGTGTAACACCCAGTTTTCGAAGATACGCTACTGCCGCATCGCCAACTGCATTAGCCGGTAATGTGGACACGAGATGCCCCGCATGCCCAAAGCGTGCTAGAGCTGCGGTAACATTCACTCCGGTCCCGGAGAAAGAATAATTTAATGTGCCGGCTTGTGACAAGAGTTCATATCCCGGCACTTGCAAGCGCATCATGACCTCTCCAAAAGCAGCGATTCGTTTAGCCATGTTGATCAACCAATTTCTTCATCGTTTCAAGTAATTCGCGTACATCCTCGACATTCGTTTTTCCAGTTTCTTTATCAATAATCGATGAATACACATGAGGAATGACTTGCGGCACGTTGGCTTCTAAAGAAATACGTAAGATTGCTTCGAAATTCTCCTTGTCAATTCCGCCAGTTGGCTCTAACGCAAATCCTTCTTCCCCGCATGCTTGTGCAACTGCACGGAATTCGTCTTCACGAGTTAACCCTTGCATCGGGAAGTATTTTAATGCATTACCGCCCATATCGCGTACAAGCGCAATCGCCGTTTTAATAGGTACAATTGCATGCTCTTCTCCTGCAGCGCTTACTGGGCCTGTTGAGATATTCACATACCCAACGCGCCCTGTCGGAGACACCAGGCTATTGATCCAGCTATCTTTTTCGCCAAGGTTGGCACGTGTTGCGCCAACAGCGGGAAATACTTGGTTAATATGGCTGCCCGGGTAGTGTTTCGCAATCTCTGCTACTACAGCAGCTTGACGATTGTCACCCGCACCTAGTCCAATCGATACCGCCTCATCGATCTCCTTGCCGTATTCTTTCATCGCCGCTACGGCTTCTTCTACCGTTGGATAGTCTTTTGAAAGAACACCGACTAACACATGACCTTCCGCCGCTTCAAATACCTCTTTAGCATTTTCTACACTATTGGCTAGTACATTTAAGGCAACACGGTCCTTGTAAAAACGTTTTGTAATGTTTGACATCTTATTTTCCCCCTTCTACTAATTCGCGTATTTTTGCTTCAATGACATGGATATCATCACCTTGAAGCGGGCGCGGGTCGATATCGAAATAGCCTTGTCTCACACCGTAATCACGTGTGTAGATGGCAATTTCCCCTTCGCGCAGTCCCGTGACAACATCTTTTGCGGTTGTATTTGCCTGCTCTGGATCAATTTGAATGCGTGCACGGAATATAGCTCGGCCCGCTTCGTCCTGTACAATCGTCACATTGACGCCTTCAATATCCTTCAGCGGCATCAACGCTTGCAAGGTTTCTTTTTCTTGTTCGCTTTTATCTTCTTTTACGCCGTATTCATCAAGTGCTTGAAGCAGACCGAATGTCGTTTCTTTGCCGACTTTCATGCTTCTTCCGATACAATACAATTGCACCTTCAGCCATTCAATGTATTGTCGCTTTCCGCCCACGATTCCGGAAGTCGGTCCTTCAATCGCCTTCGAACCGCTGTAAATCGCAAGATCCGAGTATTTCACATACTTCTGAATATCTTCTTCCGCCGCAGCATCCACGATAAGCGGCACGCCATTACGCTTGGCAATCTCCCATGCTTCCTCAACGGAAATCATATTTTTTTGGACTGCATGGTGTGACTTCACATAAAGAATGGCTGCCGTGCTTTCAGAAATCGCATCTTCAATATGTTCTGCTCGGCCTTCATTGGCATATCCAACTTCAACAAGCTTGCCGCCGCCCAAATAGACCATCGTTTCAACCGGTGCTCCGTATTGTACGTTGTGACCTTTCAGCATGATAATTTCATTTTGAGAAATTAGTTCTTGATGAAGGCGTTCACTCTTGCGGCGATTCCCTTTTGTCACAAGCGCCGCAACCGAGAGGGCGATGCCGCTTGATGCAGAGTTCACGACAATGGCTGCCTCTGAACCGAGAATACGTGCTACATAATCACCGGCTTTATCCACTAAATCGGCAATTTCTACATAATTTTGCCCGCCGTGTTTCATTGCATCCATCACTGTGTCCGTGGGAGCTGACACACCTAGAATACTCATTCGGCCGCTTGCATTAATGACACGTTTAAGTCCATATTTAGCATTCAATGAATTCGCCACTTGCAACCACTCCTTTTGCTTCTATCCTTCTTTCCGATATACGCTTGTCCCCTTCAGAATCAATGAGTGTAATCGGATTGTTTTGAACTGTAAATAGAGTTAAATTCGCAACATCCCCGACCTCTATTCGGCCAAGTTCCGGTTTTTTAAGCCAGTCTGCTGCATGTGTCGTGACCGCTGCGATTACCTCTTCAAGCGAATATCCTAAATAAAGGAATTTTGTAAGGACATTCGCCATGCTGTATACTGGACCATTTAATCGATTCCCGCGGTAGATGTCTGTACTGATGGTATCTAAACCGATGTGATGTCGTTTCGCTGCCTCTGCAACCTTAAATGAAAAGCTTGCAGTGCCATGGCCTACATCCAAATGTACACCCCGCCCAATAGCATCCTTAAGCACTTGAAGCGGATTTCCGTTTGCATCGAAAAGATTGTTTTGCTTCCCATTGAGGTAATGGGTAATCACATCTCTTTTTTCCAGGAGTGGAATGACCTCTTCGATATTTGGCGGCCCGGAACCGATATGCACCATTAAAGGAAGTGATGTTTCACTAGAAAGTGCCCGGGCGATACGCAACGGTTCAATGCCGCTGTCGCGGACAACACTCTTACTAATTCGCGCCTTCAATCCAACAATTGCCTCTTTATACTCATTGAACGCCTGTACAACCTTCTCTTTATCAATCCATTCTAAATTTGATAATTCATCCACTCTTTTTAAGCCAATTCGGGAAATGTTCAAAAAGGCAAACAAGTTCGTTTTGGCCCGTTCTCTGCTCGCAACCAGATCAGCAATTCTGTCTGCCCCGCAGCTTCCCGCATCTACAATGGTCGTTACACCTTGTTTTACTCCTATTTCATCGATTTCATCTCCATACGGATCAAAATCAGGATATGCATGGACATGTAAATCAATCCAGCCGCTTGATACATATACACCCGAGTAATCGAATACTTGCTGTCCACGCCCACTCCCGGCCTTTGTTATCTCGGCAATTTTACCGTTTTCAATTACGATATCCATTTCTTCTTCATTCACGCGCTTTACATTACGCAATACAAACCGTTCCTTCATTCATTTCACCCTTTTCCATGATCCCTTCGGAACGCGCTTACATTCGCCATTCATCATTGGTATTTCCTTTTCACATCTGTAGAATATCATAGAAAACGACCGAAGTAAATATAACGTTATAATGTTTTATAAAAAAATTATAACGTTATAATGTTTATAAGTGCACTTGATGGAAAGAATCGCGCAGTTTCTTATATATTTCGTCATTCACTTAGATAAAACTGATACATTACAAAAAAACATCTGCTCACCGGCAGATGCTGCTGTAAATGAAATACAATAAACAAGGGACAGACCGAAAATTCCCCCATTCGCCTATCCCTTGTTATGTCTTTCGTTTATGCATTTTTCCTATTCATTATTTTTCCTCTATTTACTTGTTTATCTACATAATTCCCAATCTATCACTCTTTTATACCTACAAATTCATAAAACAGTGATTTTCAATTACATATTTATCAAATATAACAAAACAGTTATTTAATGGTGAGTTACAGTCTGTGAATTTAGTAGTATTCACGGGCTGTTTGATCGCCAAAAACCAGTGTTATGTTAACTGGATGTGAATAAAATCTATATTTACTAATTCAGTAAATTTATATATTTCAGTATTCGTGTTATTTGCAAAAAAGGCAGCTAATAAACCTCCATAATTCTAGACAAACGGATGGATACTATTTTCTGGTGCGAGTCTTTTAAAAAGACGATTTGTTCATCTAGATTAAGTCTAAAAATATGCCCTGTACATTTTTGTAACGATCCATCTTTATAATAACTAATTGTAATGAAGCGCTTTTCTATTAATTCTTTTAGAATCATATCGTTTTCTCCTTTCTAAAATGTTATCAATTAATCAATATGTTTATATTACTTGTTTTCAATTACAAATAAATTACAAATTGTGGAAAATAAATTAAAGTGATTCAAATTTTATTTTTCCTATATGTAAAAAAATAGTTATATTTATCATAAAAAAATCCTGGTTATGGAAACTAATTAAACCTAAGGTAAGGATTTTTTGATTTCTCCTAATTTGCGTTATGGTGATTTAAACATTGAAATGGGTTTTAAGCATCTTATATTCGCGTATAAGGCGTTTTTTGATTACGAAGAAGAATGGTTATGTAAACCTCACATGTATATGATATTCATCATTTTTTCTTCAATTAACGAGGCAAAATAGATCACTAACTTTTTCAGGAAGGAATATGGAATATTTTAGTGAATATTATGTAGCGAGACAAAAAAATAGTAAAGTGAAGGGAGATATTATGGGAGTTCGAGCAGATAAAATTTTTGTTAATTTACCAGTTAAAGATTTAAATAAATCCATAGACTTTTTTTCTAAGGTAGGTTTTGAATTTAACGCCCAATTTACCAATGAAAATGCAACATGTATGGTTATCAGCGAGAATATATTTGTCATGTTGTTGGTTGAAGATTTTTTTCAAACTTTTACCAAAAAAGAAATTTCTGATGCAACAAAAAGTACAGAAGTTATTGTGGCATTATCTGCTGAGAGTAAGGAAAAAGTTGATAAGATTGTAAATAAGGCTTTAGCAGCTGGCGGAAAGGCTTCCAATGATCCTATTGACCAAGGGTTTATGTATGGATGGAGTTTTCAGGATATAGACGGTCATCTTTGGGAGGTAATATATATGGATGAAAGTGTAGTCGATCCAGATCAAGAACTCACGGGTACTAATGTTAAATAAACCATATGTATTTACTTCCTCTAACCACTGTTAGGTTAATAAGAACCCCCTCCAGAACAAGGTCTGGGGGGATTTGTATAGAATTCAAAATAGATTGACTATTGATACCTTATTAATAAAACAGGAGGAATCCCAAATAAAACATCAAAGGAAGTCATGACTCAGATTCAGAAGTTACAGAACGAGGGTAAATCTCTACGAAAAAAAGAGGTAAAACAACTTTATCCTGATTTAATGCGGAGTGCTTTGCATTACTACCCAAGTTGGCAACATGCTATAGATGAGAGTAAAATAAGTTAGAATATTTAATTTACATCAAGACATTAGAATAACATGAACTTTATTAACAAAAAGAGGTTGGGTGCTCTTTAAAATGTACCCAACCTCTTTCATCATAAAAATTTAATGTTTCGCATAATTAGGATTATACGCATACTTGAACAATTAAAAATATTCCTAAGAATGTTCCTTTCCTCCCCTTTCGATTTTATTAACGTAAGTATTGTGGCAAAATAAAATCATTATTAATTCAACCTTCCTACTTCCGAATAAGATGGGAATTTATCATTTCCACTATGAATATAGTGTAAATCTGCCTCTCCGTACTGTTTTTCTATTCCCAAGTTTGAAAATATTTTTTAATTATTCAAAAAAAGATTGCAAATGTGATTTGCAATCTTAAGCCCTTACCTATGAACAAAGTTTATTTAGAAATTGTAATGTTCGCTCATTCCCTGTATGTTCAAAAATTTGTTGAGGTGTTCCTTCTTCAACGATTACACCTTTATCAATGAATACTATTTTATCCGCTGCTTCACGCGCGAAATTCATTTCATGTGTCACTACAACCATGGTCATTCCTTCTTTTGCAAGTTCCTTCATAACCTTTAGAACCTCACCTACTAACTCAGGATCTAACGCGGAAGTAGGTTCATCAAAAAGAAGGACTTCAGGTTCCATTGCCATCGCCCGTGCGATTCCTACACGCTGCTGTTGTCCACCGGATAGCTGGGATGGATAGTGGTTTGCCCGTTCCGATAATCCTACCTTTTCCAGCAATTGAAGAGCCTTCGTACGAGAGGCTTCCTTGTCTTGTTTACGAACGTAAACAAGACCTTCCATAACATTTTCAAGTGCAGTCATATGAGGGAACAAATTGTAACCTTGGAAAACCATACCTGTTTGTTGACGAAACTTAATCACTTGATCTTTTGGAACTGGTTTTTTTTCCTGAAAATCCAAAGAAAATTTTCCAAGCTTAATCGTCCCTTTTGTAGGCGTTTCTAATAAATTCAGACAACGTAACAAGGTTGTTTTCCCTGAACCCGATGGCCCAATAATACAAACTGTATTGCCTTCCTCAATTTTTAGATCGATTCCTTTTAAAACCTCTGTTTGTCCAAATTGTTTATGCAGGTTCTTTATTTCAATCATGTATATTTCCTCCTATCAAGTTAGCCCACCACATAACGATCAAGTCGTTTTTCCATACGTCCTTGAGCGTTAGAAAGAACGGTACTGAAAATCAAATAAATAAACCCTGCTAGACAATAGAGTACCAATGGTTCATAGGTTGTTGCAGTAATTTGCTGAGCAACTCTAAACATTTCAGTCACCGTAATGGTAGCGGCCAACGATGTATCCTTTACCAAGCTAATAAAACTGTTTGACAAAGGCGGGACAGATACCCTTGTTGCCTGAGGAAGAATAATTCTTTTTAATGCCTGCGGATAGCTCATCCCAATAGAATAAGCTGCCTCCCATTGACCTTTGGGAATAGAGAGTATGGCCGCACGAATAATCTCTGAATTATAGGCGCCAACACTAATCGTAAAACCGATAATCGCTGAAGGAAGGGGGCTAATCGTGATGCCTATACTCGGAAGACCATAGAAAATGATAAACAACTGAACAAGCAGCGGTGTTCCTCTAACCACCCACACATAAAATCTTGCAATACCGTCTAGAAGTTTAATTCCTGAGATTCGGGCTAATGCCGTAAGTAAAGCAAGGAGGAGTCCCAGTAAAAAGGATACTAATGTCAAGGGAACTGTAAACGCAACCCCAGCTTTTAACATCGGGAAAAAAGAATTTACAATGATGTCAGCAATTCGGTCCATTCTTTCATCAGCAAACATGTAGAACCCTCCCTATTTTGAAACATCTTTTCCAAAGTATTTTTGTGAAATACTTAAATATTTTCCATCCTTCATCATGTCGGAAAGCGCTTTATTTACAGCCTCTACCAATTCTTCATTCCCTTTTCCCATCATGATTCCCATTTTTGCCGGATCATCAAGTTCTGCTACAGATTTGATCGGTGCATCAGGTTTTTGCTTTTTGAAATCTAGGTAGGATAGTCCGTCATTTACAACCGCATCCGCACGTTTTGAAAGTAATAAATCAATGGATTGATTAAAACCTTCTACTCCAACAATCTCAGCACCATAAGATGCTGCTATATCTTTATAGTTACTAGTTAATGTCTGAGCTGATTTTTTTCCTTTCAAATCTTCAAATGATTTAATCGTATTATTGTCCTTGTGAACAATTAAGAAAGGTTTTGACAGAATATACGGCACTGAAAAATCGTATTTTTCCTGGCGGTCAGGAGTAATTCCTACATTATTGGCAATAATATCGAACCGCTTTGAATCCAGTCCTGCGAACATACCGTCCCATTGGGTTTCAATGAATTCTGGTTTTACACCAAGTCTCTTTGCTACTTCTTCCGCGATTTCAACATCAAAACCGGTTAACTTCCCTGAAGAATCATGGTAACTAAAAGGTGCAAAGGTTCCTTCTGTTCCAATTTTAATAGTCCCACTCGATTTAATTTGCTCTAGCAAATCCTTACTCTCATCTGCCTGTTTGCTTGATTGACTTGCTGCCTGATTTTCGGCATTTCCGCATGCAGATAATACAAATGCTACGAGTATCGAGAAAGCGATACTGATAAAACTCTTTTTCATAAATAATTCCCCCCTAAAATTTTCAAAAGAATGGATGATTTGCAAATTACTAGTTTCACTTTTCTGTATAATTTTAATATTCAGAAAAATATATCTATACTTTCAAATGGACTCCACCTCCTCCTTTTCGTTATATTATTATGCAAGAGTTGTGCCAAAATTAAATCCTTGTTAATTCAACATTCCTACTATCGAACGAGTTAAGAAATTCCCATTTCCGCGAAGAATATAGTGAAACCCTACCGTTCCGTAATGCTTTTCGGTTCCCAAATTCGAAAAAATATTTCTAATTATTAGAAATATTCTCCATAGAAACGAAAAAAGATTGCAAATTTAATTTGCAATCTTGGGTAAAATAATCAAACTTTTAGATTGTATCGTTCTGGCTTACGATAATGAAAGAAAAGATTGATGGAAAACCTTCTGAAATATCATTGCTTTATATAGCATGGATTCAATTCTTTACAAGACTGATAGATAAGTTCAAAAAGGCGGTCTAAATCCATTAATTCAACACAGGAAAATGCAATCCGAAGGTCTGTCTTAGCAAGGGAGATGGTACCCACTCCGTACTGATTGAGCAAGTGGATCCTTAGTGTTTCAGCATCGGAATGCTTTATGCGAAGGCATACGAAATATCCTGAGTTGAATGGATAAGGTTCAAATTCATCCACATATTTTCCGTCCGCTAAGATCTCTTTGACTCGCTTGGCCCTGTCTTCCATTACTTTATTTCTCTCCTTGCGCTGTATTTCAAATTCAGGATGTAACAAGGCATCCAAAATGATTGTTTGGGAAAGGTGCGGACTGCATGAAATGGTACTTCGAATGGAGCCCATCGTCTTTTTCTCCAACGCTTCTAAAACCAGAGGATCCTGAATTCCAAATGTGAGAAACCCAACACGAAAACCCCAAGCATACTCTTCTTTCGTTGCCCCATCAATTTTAATTGGGAGGACACGCGGGTGTAATCCTACTAAACGAGCGAATATAGATTCCTTGATTGAATCTTCATAATATAATCCAAAATAAGCATCGTCCATAACAGCAACAATATTAATCCCAAGATCCGCTGCCTGCTTGATGGCATTAAGAATTCCTTCTGCCTCTTTCTCCGTAGGAGTATACCCGGTAGGATTATGCGGAAAATTAAGTACAAGAATCGCTTTACCATTTTTGCAGGATAAAAGGGCCTCCAGCATACCTTCTACATTAAATTTGTTTGCTTTCGTAAATAAAGGATAGGTCACGGTCCCACAGTCGTGGCGGACGTTGAAAAGTATATGATAGTTATCCCAATACTTATCCGGCAGTATAATCGAATCACCTTTTTCCACAAACAGGTCGGATACGATACTCAAGCCATGGGTCAGCCCATTCGTCACAATCGGGGTACCAAATTCCTTTCCTTCAAGTGAAGGATTATCTTTTAGAAGCTTTTTCTTCCAAACCTCACGCAGCTTCGGTTTTCCCGCAGGTGGAGCATACGGATACAGGTCTTTCGGATCAAATGAGGAGAGGTTTTTATGAATTACATCTATATAAATAGGTTGTCCGCCTTCTGAAGCCATTCCGATTGTTGCGTTGAATCGGTCTGCTTTCCCCCTTGCCTCTCCAGCTTGGCTGACTATCCCTTTTGGGAAATACAAGGATTTTCCTAATGTTGACAACATCTCATATATTGTTTTATTCCGTTCTTCAATGACATGATTTAATTCTAATGCTAATGGGTTTAGCATTTTATACACCCTCTTTATCTAGTTAGATTTTTCCGAATCATATTTAACCTTAACACTCAACAAACTCCTGAAGCCTCACCGTTATCCTAATGCCATTTCAAGATCCTCCCATATATCTTCTACATCTTCAATTCCAACCGAAAAACGAACGAGTCCATCATAGAGACCTGCTTGTTCTCTTTCTTCTCTAGGGATGATCGCATGTGTCATCGATGCTGGATGTTGAATTAATGTGCCTACATCACCCAGGGAAACTGCTAAAGTACTCAGTTTTACAGAATTCATAAGTTTAACACCTGTTTCATATCCCCCCTTTAAGACAAAAGAAATCATTGCTCCAGGACCTTTCATTTGTTTCTCCATGATATTTTTATCTTCAAAACTTGCTAGTCCTGGAAAATAAACCTTCTCTATAGCCTTATGTTTTTCCAAGCGTTCAGCCAAAATTTGTGCATTTTCTTGTGAGCGATCCATGCGAATATGCAATGTACGTATCCCTTGACAGAGAAGCCAGGCATCCATAGGGGCTAAATTTGCTCCCATAGTCTTCTGCACTTCTTTTCTCATCGGATCAATAATTTTCTTGCTGGAAATCACTAGTCCGCCAATAAGATATCCATGACCCGACAAATATTTTGTTGCACTGTGGACGACAATATCAATGCCGCATAGAATAGGATTTTGTAAATATGGAGATAAAAACGTATTATCAACAATAGTCAAGATACCCTTTTGCTTAGCGATCGCCGCTACACTCTTCATATCCACTAAGGAAAGCGTAGGATTCGAAGGGGTTTCAAAGTAGACTACTTTCGTTTTATCTGTAATGTGTGGTTCAAGCTCATCCCCTGTCTTAAACGGTACAAATGTTACATCAATTCCAAACTTCTTTACCGTTTTGGTTAGAAACGCGTGCGTCGCCCCATACAACGCTGAGTGTGCAACAACGTGATCTCCTGCCTGCAAAACACCCAAAAGGCAACCAGTTATGGCAGCCATACCAGATGAAAAAGCCAAACAACCTTCACCAAATTCCAATATCGCTGCCTTCTCTTCCAGTTCTCTTACATTTGGATTTCCCAGGCGTGAATACATAAATCCTGGATCTTCTCCTGCGAAGCGTTGTGCTCCTACTTCTGCATTATCAAAAACAAATGTTGAAGTCATATAAACAGGGGTGATGTGTGAGCCATGCCCTGGATCTTTATTTACTTTTACTAGTTTAGATGAATAGTTCATTATTATTACGCCTCCTAACTTTAGTAATCTGAAATGTTGTCGTTTTTATTTCTTCCTATTAGTTGTATATAAATCTTTACATGCAAAATTTATGCCAACTCTGTAAACCTTATAAAATCTACAGTTTCATTATTAAAATTCTTTATTTATTTTCATTTTTGCCAAGGTGCACTACAAAACATAGTAATAATCGAACTTAAGACTTTAGCAATATTGATAATAATTTCCTAAAATTGAAAAGAATTTAGCTGCCCTTCTAACTTCTTGGTATTTCATTTTGCAGACAAGTCACTGTTCCTTCTCCTGCACTGCCTAAGAAAAGGAACCATACTCAAATATCAGCATAATCCACTGTTTTTATTCTGTATTTAATCTATCTACCTAAAAGTGTTTTATTTGGATTAACAAATTGGTTCAAGGATAGAAAACTTATTTCTTTTTTTAGGGGTTTTATTACCGCATTTATAACTTTTGTTTTCTTAGAGCTTCTTTTTTCTGACATAAAACTACCAGATATACCGGATAAACTTCAGCCGATAATCTTTGCGGGACCTATTATATTAGCAACTATTGTTTTGTCATTTAAAGCATTCAAACAGAACAAAAAATAACCAAAATGTATTTTCGGTTAATGCTATGATAAAACAACCTTCTTGAACGGGGGCGTTAATTAAAGATCATAGATAAATAAAATCCATTTTTCTGAATAAGCTATCATTGGTAGCCGTACCAGTTTCTTTAACTGTACGACATATCGTTTAGGGAACCGTTTCTTCATGAAATGGTTCTTGTTTTTTGGGCACGAAAAATGCAGGATTTTATGCGCTCCTCAGTGCGCTTAAGCGAGTTCAAACATTGATGGTCGATTGATGAAGCGCTCATGTAACCAAATTTCATACGAATTGTTAAATCTTTTGACATAAAAACAAACAAAAAGCTCAACATTCTTTCTATAGAATCTTGAGCTCTTCGCCTTAATAAATTGTAATCATTTTTTTCATAACAGTGTCAATTTGTGTAATATAGCTTGAACTATTGTGTTCTACTAAAATACTAAAAGCATACCATTTCCCGCTATTAGCACGCACATAGCCTGCAAGAGTCGAAACGCCATCCAGGCTACCTGTTTTGGCCATTACACGATTTTTATAGACAGTCTCTGTAAAGCGATTTCGCAACGTTCCACCTATTAAACGGTCTCTTTGGCCACCTAAAGGCAAGCTAGTTAAAAATGTACGATAGGATGGTTCCTGTGGTTGTTTTACAAGGAATAACGTTTGTTGAATAGCGTTCACTCTATTTGAATGAGAAATCCCTGAACCATCTTCGAATTTCCATTGGTTCATGTCTAATCCGATTGATTGGCCATGTTCTCTTACTACTTTTAGCCCATGTTCCCAATCTCCCGCATTATAAACTCTTTTGCCCATCGTTTTTACTAATATATCAGCAATCCCGTTATTACTTAACTTTAAAAAGCTTGGCATTAATTCTTTTAATGTTTTGGAGCGTTTTGTACCTAAAGATACTGCATCGCCTGGCACCGTTGCATAATCTACTTTAGAGCCATTGGCGAATTTAATGCCTTGTGCAGCAAGCGTATTTTTAAATGAAGTGAGTGTACTTAATGTAGGGTTAAACATTGTTACCCATTCTTTTTTAGAGCTTCCTTGCGGCAAGTTACCAGAAATGATAATTTGATTTGTACGATATTTCCTTTCAATTCTTAAGGTATTGCTACTTCCAGCTTTAACTGTTTTGGCGTTATTAATCAGTCTTAGTCCGCTTAGATTTGGTTGTACCGAAATGCTTGGTGCAGAACCTGTTCTTGAAGCTTTAGCTGTAACAATGACTGTACTCACGTCATAATCATTGTCTGGTGAAGTAGTTAAGGCTGAAATTGGAGCAGCGTAGTAATAGGTTTCATCTTTAGCTAAAATACCCGGTGATAAACGGTCTCCTGTAAACCAAGTTTCATCCCCATAAATGTTCCCATTTATTTGTTTAATCCCTTTTTGCTTTAATGTATTGCTAAAGGTAACAAAGTCTTTTACTTGTAAAGTAGGATCACCTTCTCCACGAAGATAAATGTTCCCGTTTAAAACCCCGTTCTGAATCTTTCCATCCATTAACATTTGTGTTGAGAAATAATAATCTTCCCCTAAAACTTCTAAAGCTGTTGCAGCAGTTAATAGTTTTAAAGTTGAAGCAGGTTTAATACCGTTGTTCCCATAGTACTCATAGACAAGTTCTCCAGTATCTAAATCACGAAGAGCCATTGAGAAATTGGTACCATAAAGATGATGATTAACCGTTTTGGTTAATTCACTATTCGCCTCTGCATTTATACTGAAAAAAGTAGAAGCAATGGCCATAACAAAAAATAATATGTATATCTTTAGCTGATTTTTCAATTCTTTCCTCCTCCTTTTTCAACTAAACATTATCATAGAATTCTATTATCGTACAATATTCTATTTCTAGTTTTATATGGATCGATTTAGAAAATTCGACATGACCAAAGAACGGCTATGCCCAATTTTCTAGACCTAAGCGGCTGCCCCCCCTACAGGGTTGGCGCCATCCGCATAGGTGAACTAAAACCTTTCTCACGTGCGTGTTGTAACCGAGTCACATTATCATTGTCTGGAATGTTCACATCCGTCCCTGCCTTGATGAGTACTTTTACGGTTTCTACATTATTATAGGCTACAATCATAGTGGCAGTCCGTCCTTTTGAGTCCTGTGCGTTGATATTCGCATCTTTCTCAATGAGTTTACTTACCGCGTCCGCCTCTATTCTAATATTGTTGTTGCCTCTGCTCTTTTTACCTGAGGAGTGAAATTTATATTCTTTGGCTTTTTCTCATGGAAAACACGTTCCGTTAAAAATGTAATTTACTTATTCATTTCTTTCCAAAAAGCAAAAGGATTCTTTTCTGAGAGGTTTTTATCCAGCTTTATTAATTTAATGTCTCGTTGTTCCTTTGGAAGAGCGATTTGCTGATAAACGTATTTCGTTCCTAACCCAATTTCTTCTTCCTCTTGTGCAGTATAGCAATAATAAACATTTCTAAGATTTGTCCAGTAAATGGCGCTTAAACACATCGGGCAAGGCTCTCCGCTTGCGTATAGTTCACAGTCGGAAAGGTCAGATGTACCAAAAGTGCGACAAACCTGACGGATAGCTAGAAGTTCAGCATGTGCAGTGGGGTCGTGTGTTTACAATAAAGGAATCGGTTATTATTAATCCCATGCAGAATGATCGTAAAAGCATTCATAATAACAAAGGACGCTTGAAGATTTCTTCTGTTTTAAGGTAAGAATAATCTGATTTTATCGTAAAATAATCTGGTTCATCGTAATTTTTCCTCATTTCATCCTAGAATTCATCCTTACTGAACGTTATCTGATAAAATAATTTACAAAGATACAAGAGAGACGAAAATAAGAAAACGCTTACAAAAATATCCAAGAATATTGTTTATCAAATCGTATGATCCTGACAGAGAAAGGGTAGAAAGGGTGGGAAAAATGAGCAACAAACAAACTAGAACAGACGTTATTTTAATTGGTGCCGGAATCATGAGTGCGACTTTGGGGACACTGTTAAAAGAATTAGTACCGGACTGGAAAATTACAGTGTTTGAAAAGCTCGCAAATGCAGGAGAGGAAAGCTCTAACGAATGGAATAATGCAGGAACGGGGCATGCGGCACTGTGCGAGCTTAACTACACCGTCGAAAAACCAGACGGATCCATAGATATTAGCAAAGCGATCAACATTAATGAACAGTTTCAGGTTTCAACGCAGTTTTGGTCTTATCTTGTAAACAGAAATCTGATACGTCATCCGCAGGACTTTATCATGCCATTGCCTCATATGAGTTTCGTACAAGGGGAAAAAAATGTAACGTTTCTGAAAAAACGTTTTGAGGCACTGTCAAACAATCCCCTATTCCAAGGTATGGAATTTTCCGATGACCCGGAAAAACTAAAGGAATGGATTCCGGTTATTATGAATGGCCGTACATCGAAAGAACCGATGGCGGCAACCAAAATTGACTCTGGAACGGATGTCAATTTTGGTGCTTTAACACGTATGTTGTTTGATCACTTAAAGAGTGAAAACGTCGAGATGAACTATAAGCATAGTGTTGAGGACATTAAGCAGACTAAAGACGGTTCATGGGAAGTGAAAGTGCATGATATTGATAGCGGTAAAGTCAAATACCATAAGGCAAAATTTGTCTTCATCGGCGGCGGTGGCGGAAGCCTTCCTTTACTGCAAAAAACCGGTGTTCCTGAGAGCAAACATATTGGAGGATTCCCGGTAAGCGGACTATTCCTAGTATGTAACAATCCAGAGATTGCAGCGCAGCATCATGCCAAAGTATACGGCAAAGCTAAGGTGGGTGCTCCTCCAATGTCTGTTCCGCATCTTGACACACGATTTATCGATAACAAAAAATCATTGCTCTTTGGACCGTTTGCCGGCTTCTCGCCAAAATTCTTAAAAACGGGTTCCAATATGGATTTATTAAGTTCCATAAAACCGAATAATCTCGTAACGATGGTGGCGGCAGGTGCAAAAAACGTTCCATTGACAAAATACCTAATCGAGCAAGTGATGTTATCGAAAGAACAGCGTATCGAAGAGTTACGAGAGTTTATTCCGCACGCAAAAAGCGAAGATTGGGATATCGTGGTAGCGGGTCAACGTGTACAAGTGATTAAAGATACTGCTGCCGGCAAAGGAACGCTTCAATTTGGCACGGAAGTTATCAATGCCGCTGATGGCTCAATCGCTGCATTGCTCGGCGCTTCTCCAGGTGCTTCAACTGCCGTGCACGTTATGCTCGAGGTATTAGAGAAATGCTTCCCGCAGCATATGAAGGAGTGGGAACCGAAAATAAAAGAAATGATTCCTTCTTATGGCGTGTCCCTAGTGGAAAACCCAGAGCTTATCCGCGAAATTCATACTTCAACAGCACAGACGCTTGGTCTAAGTGAAAAATTGCCGTTACAGATAGCTCGCCAAAGCGTATCATAAATATGTGCGAATTTTTTAAGGAACGGATCCCCCGTTCCTTTTTATAGATAGATAACTAACAAATGTGTTACACATCAGAGCTGCATTTCTCAGCACCACAGATGATGAGATTTCTCCGTTTTAAGCATGCTTTCTATAATAGCAGAAACATCGAATCGTAAACTCATTCCTTTTTTCCAAATAAAAAGCCCCTCTAGAATGAGAAGGACTTTTTGCATTTGGTACTTTTATTTTAGTACATAGGCCGCCAACACACTTTGAACCTCATAAATGTTGAGACTTTTATTGAATTGCTTTTGGATTGGCGTAGAACTTCCTGAAATCCAAATTTTTAATTCGGCATCTAAATCGAAACTCCCTGCAGTCTCAATGCTAAAATGCGTGATATTTCGGTAAGGCAGAGAATGAACCTCTGATTTTTTCCCCGTTAAACCCTGTTTGTCAATTAAAATGAGGCGTTTATTCGTAAAAATAAACATGTCACGAATTAACTTGTATGCTTTTTCAATATTCTCTTCTGGAGCAAGAACCTGAGCAAATTCTTTTCGAACATCTGCAATATTTACTTCAGAGGCGTTTCCCATAAGTCCATCCAATATCCCCATTAAAATCCCTCCCGAAATTTCCCTTTGTGTAGCGTACGATAATAGAATAGTAACATAAACAGTAAAATATTACCATTATATCCTTTTTAATATGGCTATTTTATAGATTAATAAATTCTAAAAGGCAGATACCACACTTCTTATAATGGTTCTGGTACAGGAAATCTATCAAACTTAGGGACATCATAATGAAGAAAAGTGTATAAAGAATTTTTGATATCACTAACCGTAATATGTTAGGCAAACCCAATGAAACCTTGATATTATGAAAGTCCTCCAAGTATCGATATACTATTGAGGTGCTGTAGACCTCGGAAAATCTGACCGCACAAAGAGATATGCAGTGAGCTACTCTCCACTCCGATCAAGGGTTCCAATATACATCTAAATCCTACAATCAACGACTCGAAACAATCGGTTTGAAAGGCAGCCACTCTCGTAAAGGAAATTGCCTGGATAATGCCTGCATCGAATCGTTCTTTTCGCATCTCAAAACAGAGAATTCGTACTTTACTTCATGCCAAACAGAACATGAACTTCACCAAGCCATTGAAGATTATATTTGGTTTTATAATCATGAGTGATTCCAGAAAAAACTAAACCAGTGTGCTCCGGTAGAGTACCGAAACACACTGGCTGCTCAGGCTTTTTTATAACTGTCTACTTAACAGGGGTAAGACTAAATTCTATAAATTTCACGCGCCTTTTAGCTTTATTGGTATTATGAGCCAGATAACAACAATATGAAGAAAGATGTTGCCTTCAACTAATTAGCACTCATATCCGTCTACTACTATATCTAATTTTCCTGTTTCCGGGCAGATGACAAGCCCATGAACACTAATATCCTGCGGGAACATCGGATGATCTTTGACCATCTTAACGCTTTGTTCGACGCTTTCTTCAACGGTCTGAAATCCGGTTAACCAACTTTTGATATCAATACCTGCGTTAGTTAAAGTGTTGATGATTTCTTTATCTAATCCAGCTTGTTCACATTTTTCCAAGAAAGAATCAGGTTCTAACCCTTTCATCCCGCAACCATGATGTCCAACGATGGCAACTTCCTTTGCTCCAAGCTCATAAACCGCAACTAATATACTTCGCATCACACTTCCAAATGGGTGTGAAACGATCGCTCCTGCATTTTTGATAAGCTTTACATCACCATTTTTAATGTTCATCGCTTGCGGCAATAATTCAACAAGCCGAGTATCCATACATGTAAGAATCACCATTTTTTTATTAGGAAACTTAGTTGTTTCATATTTCTCATATTCCTTATGTTCAACGAATTGTTTATTGTATTCAAGAATCTCTGAAAGTAATGTCATGTAAATCCCTCCTATAACTAATAAAATTATTTCATATCTTTTTCTTATATTCAATATGTAACAATTAAACTTCTATAATCATAAAAGAGTTGTTTCTTTTTCTAATTCACGATGTAATACTTCTCCCATACGCTTCATACCTTCAATAATTTTCTCTTCAGACATATTTGAGTAATTTAAACGTAACGCATTTTTTTGTGTACCATTTGGAAAAAATGGCACACCAGGAACACAAGCAACATTGTTTTTCAAGCACTCTGTAAATATATGCGTTGAATCAACACCCTCAGGAAGCTCAACCCAAATAAATAATCCTCCTTCCGGCTTACTGTAAGACAAATTCTTTGGAAAAAATTCTTCAATACAAGATAGCATAGCTGTGCATCTTTCTTTATAAACAGCTTTGATTTTATTAATGTGCTCTTCAATATCGTAAAGTTCCATATACTTTGCTGTAATTCTTTGAGCAAAGCTGTCAGTATGCAAGTCAGCTGTTTGCTTAAAAGCAACGTACTTTTCAATGAAAGATTTGTCTGCACAAATCCATCCAAGTCGAAGACCGGGAGTAAAAATCTTAGAGAAAGTGCTTATATAAATGACTCTGCTCTCTGTGTCAAAATGTTTCACAGGCGGAAGTTCCTCTCCAGCAAATCTTACAGCTCCATAGGGATTATCCTCTACAATCAGCACATCATATTGATTAGCAAGCTCAATCATTCTTTTTCGTCTTTCAAGTTTTAATGTGCGACCTGTAGGGTTTTGGAAATCTGGGATCGTATAGATAAATTTTGTGTGAGGATGCTCTTGCAGCTTTTTCTCCAGCTCTTCCATCACCATTCCATCCTCATCCATAGCTACTTCAACAAATTTGGCATTGTATGACTTGAATGCATTAATGGCTGCAAGATAGGTTGGGCTTTCACAAATAATCGTATCTCCCTCATCGATAAATAATCTTCCGGTAAGGTCGATTGCTTGCTGAGATCCTGATGTGATAAGAACATCTTCAATAGTAGAGTTGATTCCAATAACTTTCATCCTTTGACAAATAGCTTCTCTTAAAGGAATATATCCTTCAGTCGTACTATATTGAAGAGAAGCCGCACCTTCTTCATTCAATACAGCATTGCATGCATCCTTAAGAGCTTCTACTGGAAACAACTCTGGAGCTGGCAGTCCTCCCGCAAAAGAGATGACTTCTGGTCTTTCTGTTACTTTCAATATTTCACGTGTCTCAGAAGATTTTGCTAAATGAGTTCTCTTAGCAAATTTATTTTCCATTTATAAACATCCCCTTTTTTATTTTTTGTAATGGATTACGTTTAACCATTATTTTAAAAGTTTAATAGCTGCCTTTACTCTATATAGATCGATTTAGAAAATTCGACATGACCAAAGAACGGCCATGCCAAATTTTCTAGACCTAAGCGGCTGCCCCCCCCCTTGCGGGGTTGGCGCCATCCGCATAGGTGAACCCTTGAGGGCGAATTCAAGTTGTCTGGATCATCGATTGTGATGCCTCTCGATTGAATGAAGATGTGTCGAGTTATTAAGTGGAATATATTTAATAACATCTTGAATTTCCAGTTATTTCATTTGACCTTACTCTGTTCGTGGATACCGGCCCAAATAACAATTGGAATAAGCAGTAATGAAAGCATAGCACCGGCAATTGAAAGGGCTGCATAACTAGAATGTGCGACAACCATTCCAGATAAGCCTCCTCCTAATGCTCCTGACAAAGCAATCCAAACATCCACAGAACCCTGCGTCTTAGCCCGAGTAGATGGTGAAGTTGCATCTACAAGGATGGCTGTGCCGCTAATCAAACCAAAATTCCAGCCAAGTCCAAGTAAAGCAAGCGCTGTAATGAGTACGACCATCGAATCAGCAGGTCCCATAGAAGCTAGAATGCCAGAAGCAATCAGCGTAATAGCAGAAGCAATGGCCATAACAGCACGGCCAATTTTATCAACAAGAAAACCAGTTACTAAAGAAGGCAAGAACATAGCACCTATGTGAAATCCAATGACAAGCCCCACTTCTTTTAAATCATGTCCATGATGTCCCATATGTATGGGTGTCATCGTCATAATTGCCGTCATCACAAATTGAGTTAGAACCATTACTGCAGCTCCTGCGAAAATACCTCGCTTGTTTATCGATAACAAATTAGAATTTTCCTCTGAAAGTAAATGACCGGTTGTTCTCCCCGCATCTGATATGGCTTTTGCAACAATAAAGGGGTCAGGGCGAAGTAAAATGAATAGAACCAAACCAGCAAGTATATAAGCCGCGGCAGCTAATATAAATGGACCGGCTAAAGCAGGAATTCCTATGGATATCGCAAACTCACCCATTACATCCACCAGGTTTGGTCCTGCAACAGCACCGAATGTGGTGGACACCATAGCCATACTAATAGCCTTTGCCCTTTGTTCCCGGTTTGCCAAGTCAGTTCCCGCGTAACGTGCTTGTAAGTTTGTTGCTGATCCAGCCCCATAGATAAGCAGTGAAATAAATAAAAGTAGAATGCTATTTATTAATGCTGAAATGACTACCCCAATGGCACCGATACCTCCAGCCAAAAATCCTGCCGCAAGTCCAGAACGACGTCCATATCTCTGAGAAAGTCGCCCTACAAGCAGTGCAGCCCCTGCTGACCCTAAAGTAAATAATGCCGTAGGAAGTCCCGTTACACTATCTGTACCTAACATGTCTTGGGCTAGAAGTGCCCCCACTGTTATTCCTGCTGCAAGTCCTGCTCCCCCAAAAATTTGGGACATGACAACAACGATTAATGTTCTTTTATATAATTGTTGTTGTTTTTCTGAAGAACTAATATAGCTTTGTAACCAAGCTGATTGAACATTTAATGCTTTTACATTATCTTTTTGTAACATAATCTAACCTCCCTTTCTAGAAAGCTAATCCTATTTCTTATAATCTTCCAGCTAGATTTGAATCATCATAACACGCACAAAAAAACCATACAATATTATAATTGTATGGCGAACAATATTAGATAAGATCGTTTAGTAAGCGTTTAAGGATCATCAATCCTTGCTCCAGTTCTTCGAGTGTTTCTGGTGCACAGACAGCAACCCTTACAGCCCGCTCTGGACAACTATTTCCAACTACAAAACGTTCAGCCGCATACACTTGCACTCCTTGCTGTGCAGCTAATCTTTCAAATTCAGCACCTGTAATCTTGCCTGGTAATAGCAGCCACCGAAAGATGCCTGTTTCAACACCTAAACACGTATAGTCACCCAAATATCGATTTACGACTTGGTTTCTGCGAATGATTTGTTCCTGATGACTTTCAATTAAGATGTCAAATTGATTCGATACAATCATACGTGCTGTCAGTTCTGCTAATAATGGGGACACTGTTATATTTAAGTTATAAAGTGCCTTTGAAATTGGCTCCTTGAATTGACTCGGCACTGCTACATAGGCTAGTCGCAAGCCTGGTGCTAATGATTTAGATAAACTTGCAATATAGATAACCTGTTCTGGTGCAAATGATGCGACTGCTGGGAGTGGTTTTTTGTCCAGGAGATGATACGTCGCATCTTCAATAACGAACTGATTATACTTTTTGGCAATTGCTGCAATTATTTTTCGATTCTCGACAGACATAAAGGAAGCTGTCGGATTATGATAATCTGGGATTAAGTAAATGCCTTTAATATTGTCATTTTTACACGCATATTCAAAGGCAGTTGGACTCATTTCATAGTTTTCTGATTTTATCGGTACGATTTGCACACTAAGCATCGCTGCAACAGTTTTTAAACCAGGGTACGTATGCTGATCAACACCAATGCGATCCCCAGGCTGACAAAGACTCGCCAGTGTGGCAGCAATCGCATTTTGACCCCCATTTGCAAATAAAATGTGATCAACTGTTGTTTCAAACCCGCCTCTTCGAATTAGCTTTACAGCTGCATCCTTTTGCCAAAGGCTTTCGCCTGCTCGACCATAACCAAACCATTTTTCATAATCTGTCTCTTGCAGCATACTTTTCAGTTGGAGCAGCAGCGGCTCGTAAGAAGCATTATCGGGTAGTGTTGCTCCCATTTCAATTAAGTGCTTCGGCTTTGTGTCTTCAAGTAAATACGCATTCGATAACGCATCATACGATACAAATGTCCCGCTTCCAACAGTTGCACTTAACAAGCCCTTTAACTCACACACTTTAAACGCTTTTGAAATGGTACTCAGATTTAAATCCAAATAATCAGCCAGTTCTCGTTGTGGAGGAAGTTTTGTTCCAGGCAGCAAAACTCCGTTTAGTATATCCTGTTCCAATTGCCGTGCGAGCGCTTGATAAACAGGCTTTTCAGTTTTATCAATGGATGGCTTCCAGCTCATAGGATAGTTTTCAAAAGAATTAATTGGCATGATACGCATCCTTTTTCATACAATTTTTTAATAAAGCTGCATCCTTAATTATAACCGTTGGATCCTTTATTTCACTAACCTCCGTTACTTTCTGTAAATAATTGGACGTCCGTAAATTATTTACAGACCTTTGCGGCCATTAAATATGTCGATTTTATATGGGGAATATCATTTTTTGTTTGTATATGTTTCCGACGAAACGCTTTTAGTTTGAAAGAAAATCGTCTAGATATTTGATGATTTCTTCTCGATTTCCAGAAACCTTTTCAGCTCTTTTTAGATCGAATTCCAGTTTTTGTGCGGACTTATCTAAAACCTCTTGTTCTATTGCCTGCGGAACAACGACAACACCATCCGCATCACCGATAATCATATCGCCTGGATGAATAGTGGCTCCTCCGCAGGAGATGGGCACGTTCAGTTCCCCTTGTCCCGCTTTTCCGCTCGCTGCTATTGTTGTCCCTTTGCAAAAAACCGGGAAGTTCAATTGTTTAATTCCTTCAATATCGCGGATCACACCATCCACCACCATTCCTTTAATGCCTAACGTCTGGGCCATCCCTACAATAAAGTCACCTGCAATAGCACGGTATGTATCTCCTTTTGCATCCACAACCAGGACATCTCCCGGTTTTGCCTCTCTAATCGCTTTTAAAAAGACTAGGTTATCACCTACAGGCATTTTCACAGTAAAGGCACGCCCCGCCATTTTATATTCGTCTTTTAATGGTTTAATAACCCCATCTAAATTATTAAGACCTTGCATGGCGTCAGATATACAAGTTGTTGGGATTTCTTGAAATTGGTTTACGATATTCATCTTTAACTCTCCTCTTTTATCATTAAAATAGTTAGTCAAATGATTTCTACTACTAGATGATGTTTTTTGAAAACATCAGCCATTACTGATTTAGCTTTTGTTTCAATCCTGCCCATATATGTCTCCTCGTTAATGATGATATTCTTCTCTCTCACCTTTAGAACCAACAGAATTCATATAGCCATCCTGCCACCCTTGTTTTTCAAGCCTGCTTCCATTCCTCTGTTGCCGTTAAAAAGTTAATTTGTTCTTCCCAGTATTTTTCGCATCGTCCGACGTAAAATTTCTTTCATTTATCTTAACTCGAATCTAACTATTAAAAAAATTGAAATAATGCATATCTAGATATGCATTTTAGGAATGCCCATTAAAAAATTGGCTCTGTTAAACGTTAATATTGGTATTTCATCAAAAGAAAAAGAACCCATTTATGAGTTCTTCCTGCAGGCCTCTTCTTCAACTAAACTGGTTAACCTCATAATACGAGAGGTCTCGTTAAATAAAGAATCCATATTAGATTTGATCTATCACGCTTTTGCTTTTCCTTATACTCTTATGCTTCAAGCTTTTTCTCTAATGGAGGTTTAGTCAAGTTGTTAGGTCGAAAATTACCCGATAAATACAATCCAGTAAACACAAAAAGAGAAGCAACGACATCATAATTTGTAATCTCTTCCCCCAATAAGATAGAAGATAAGACGTATCCTGCAATAGGCGTTAAAAACAGCCAAATATTTGCCTTAACTGCATCTTGTTTAAGTAAATAAAACCAAAGAATCATAGCAAAGATTGAAACACCTAAGACAGACCACACCAGATATATGACCAAATTCATATCAAATACAAAGGGTTTACCCGTTTCTAACATCATAGAGGGTACAATTAAAATAATCCCGCCAAATAGAACTTGCCACGCATTAATGACCAAACTAGGCAACTGCAATTTTTCTTTTTGGAAATATACACTGCCGATTGCCATGGATACCATACCAATCATTAGCAAGAAAATCCCGCTTAATGTGGAATGACTGTTTTGGAGTAAGGGATATGTTGCAATCACTAATCCGATTGTCGAAACAATCATTCCTATCCATTCTTTCTGTTGAATCAAGCGTTTCGCGAAAATCGAAGAAAAAAGTGCAACCAGAAACGGATTGACAACGACAGCTAAATTAAAAAAGCCAGATGAGACCGTTTGCAACGCCCAAAATCCACAGCCGAGATACAACGAAGTATTAAATAAACCTAATAAAATTAATGGCTTCCACTCTCGTTTTTGGGGCATCGGATATTTTCCTTTTCTAAACAAGTAAATATATAACAATAGTAAACAACCTGCTAAAAGAAAACGGATGGTCCCCATAGTTAACGGTGGCGATGACAGCAAGCCAAATTTCACAGAGACCGCTCCAGATGCCCATAGGATGGTAAACAATATACCGAGCAGTATAATATTCACTCTTTCCCCCCCACAACATTAATAAATATCCATATTTTGTATTTTTTTAAAATTATAGCATGCCCTACTGTTTTCTCAAATTAATTAGATTTTCAATTAAAAGCATACAGGGAAGTCCCCTCTCTTTTTGTCTAAAGCAATTTAGCATTGAGAATTTCCTTATTGAACTCCCTCAGTTTAATACCAGTTTCTAGCCTGCCAGTTAAATAAGAAAACCAAACATTGTTTAACATAGCAAAAAAATAAAAGTCCAGGTTAAATTAACCCGAACTTTTTAAAACACCAAAGTCTTTACTTTTGAAGATATTTAGGATGTTGCTCATTAATTTCTTGGAGTATATTTGGATTATCATTTGCCCTCTGCATGGTAATGGTGGCTGGTGAAGGAGGGCATCATTTGATTGAGAGACGCCAATTTGAGAAAATGCTCATTCATTAATTGTTTAAACTCTCCTACTGTTAAAGACTTGTCAGCTTCTTTCCCATCTGATACTGCATTCTAATCAGATGGAAAAGAAGTAAGTGTCTAGTACAATGCCCCTTTTTATTATCTTCTTACCCAAGCAGCAATGCCCTTTATGTCCTCTGGCTTTGTCTTGCAGCATCCGCCAATCAAGCGGGCGCCGCATTCATACCATTGATGGGCATTATCGCCGTATGTGTTTTTGGATGAGGCTCCCTTCCAAGTTTTCGTGACTGCATCGTACTGCTCTCCTGAATTCGGATAGACAATGATGGGTTTTACGGTATGGCTTTGCATTTCTTTGATCAGTGAATGAATATGCTCTGGCGGTGTGCAGTTTATGCCTGCCGCAGCAACCTGTTCATGCTGATTCAGCCATTCTGCACAGTCTGCCACCGGGGTGCCGTCGCTAATATGCATCCCGTCTTTCGCACTGAAACTGATCCACGCATAGGTTCCGGGGAACTCTTCTAGCAATCTGGCAATAGCCTTCGCTTCCAGCAGGCATGGGATGGTTTCGCACGCCAGAATATCGGCGCCGGCATCAATCAATGCTTTCATACGGGGCCTGTGGAAATCCATCAGCTCCTCTTTAGTCAACGTGTAACCTCCTCGATATTCGGAGCCGTCAGCGAGGAATGCCCCGTACGGTCCGACTGAACCGGCTACTAGAGGCTTCGGCCGGTTTGACCTATTTTCTAATCCTCCCCAAAATTCATCACGTGCTGTGACGGCTATCTGAACAGATGTCTCTATAAGACGCAGCGCTTCCGCCTCGTTCAGACCTCTTCGTGCAAAGCCTTCGACAGTGGCCTGGTAACTGGCCGTAATCGCACAGTCAGCACCCGCTGTAAAATAATCCATATGTACCCGTTTAATAAGCTCCGGATTTTCCATGAGTATCGTTGCCGACCAAAGGCTGTCGTTCAAATCACAACCTTGACGCTCAAGCTCAGTCGCCATTGCACCATCCAAAATCATCAACGGGAATTGCTGTAATATGTTTTCAATAGGATTCATCGTAGTCCCTCCGCTTTTGCACTAGACCTGCTAGTATCAGCAGTATATTTAAATTTAGTAGATTTCTGTCACTATTTAATATTCTCAATGGATGGATTGGATTGACCGTGAGAATCAAGCTGATTCTTATTTCCCCGATTTTTTACATAGTAGAAGAGATAGCATAAAGCAATGAACGGGATCCCACAATACAGCACGATCCGCTGGCTCGGGTCGAAAGCAAGGCCCACGCAAGAAGCGAAACATAACCCAAAAGCGGTGATGGGCACATAAGGATAAAGTGGTGTGCGGAATTTCAAATCTCTAATATCCCCGCCCTCTTTAAGAAAATGTTTCCGGAACATATACTGCGATAAAGCAATTCCCATCCATACTGCAACGACGGCAAAGCCGGATATGCCCACAAGCACTACATAAACCGTATCAGGTGCGATTACACTAGACAATAATGACAAACAGGCTACGAGCATACTGACAATCAAAGCATTGAACGGAACTCCGTTTGGCGTTACCTTACCTAAGAGAGGACTGATCATCTTTTCATTTGACAAAGACCATAACATGCGGGTAGATGCATACAGACCGGAATTGGCTACGGACAGCAAAGCCGTAATAATAACAAAGTTCATGATATCCGCAGCATATGGGATTCCTATGCTATCAAAAACCATAACGAACGGACTTTCAATGACTCCCGCTTCTTTCCAGGAAATTAATCCAGATAGGACAAATATGGCCCCAACAAAGAAAAACATCGTTCGCCAAATGACATTTCGAATCGTTCGTGGAATGTCCCTTTCCGGGTTTTCGCTTTCACCTGCCGTAATGCCGATGAGCTCTGTTCCTGAAAAAGCAAAATTGACGGAAATCATGGTGATGATGATGGGAAGGAATCCATTCGGAAAAAGGCCTCCTTCCCCGGTAAAATTAGAAAACATCGGAGCAGCTGCATGACCGTTCATAGGGATGAGGCCAAACATCGCTGCACCGCCTAAAATGATAAACAAAATAATCGTAATGACTTTAATGCCGGCAAACCAAAACTCGGTTTCCGCGAAAAATTTGACAGAAAAGGTGTTCAGCAGAAAAATGATAATCGCGAAGAGTGCGCTCCACATCCAGACGGAAGTATCAGGAAACCATCTCATCATCAATAGGCCGGATGCGGTAAATTCCGAGCCTACCGCCACCACCCAGCAAAACCAATACAGCCAGCCAATGGTAAAGCCGGTGGCAGGCCCCACATATCTCGTCGCATATGTTTGAAACGAGCCGGTTACCGGCATAGCAACCGTTAATTCGCCAAGACAGAGCATGACAAGGTACATAATCAGCCCGCCAACCAAATAAGCAAGAATCGTTCCGCCCGGACCCGCCTGATTAATCGTATAACCTGAGCTTAAGAAAAGACCCGTTCCAATGACACCGCCCAGCGAAATCATGAACAAATGCCTGCTTTTCATTGAACGCTTCAATTGATTTTGATCGGTACTATTTGCTTCCAGCATCTAGTCTCCCCCTTTATTTAGTAATATCTTTATTTGCGGTTGCCCGTAACTGGCAGTTGTGATTCCAAATGGGCAAAAGCTTGTTCTAAATCAGCAAGAAGATCTTCCGTATCCTCGATACCTACGGAGATCCGAACCAAGCCTTCCGGAATGCCAAGAGCTTTTCGTTCTTCAAGTGTACATTCGACATGGCTGGTCGTTCTTGCGGGACCATAGATCGTTTCAACCGCTCCAAGATTTCCAGCTTTATTGGCATATTGCAATTTTGGCAATAAAATCTTTATGGCATCCATCTCGTCCTTTAATACGAAACTTAATATTCCACCGAAACCTTTCATCTGTTTCTTGGCGATATCATGATGTGGATGCGTTTCTAATCCAGGATAATAAACGGCTTCCACATGCTTTTGTTTTTGCAAATACTTAGCGATTTCCATTGCACTCTTTTCTTGCTGGCGTACTCGAAGCTTTAACGTTTTCATTCCTCTTAAAATAAGATAGGCCGACCACGGATCCATCGTTGCTCCATTGATTTCCCGGTAATGATAGACTTTGGTCATCAGTTCTTGGGAGCCGCATACCATACCGCCTAACGCATCAGCATGTCCGCTTAAAAATTTAGTGGCACTATGAATGACAATATCCACTCCTAGTTGAATCGGATTTTGATTAATAGGAGTAGCAAACGTATTGTCGATGATCACCAATGCTCCCGCTGCTTTTCCGGCTTTGACCATTCTTTCAATATTCGTAATCTTCATCGTAGGGTTGGTAGGAGACTCCAAATATAACACCTTACACCCTTTATTCACTTCAGCTTCCATTTCTTCATGATTTCCTGTATTGCATAATTGCACATCTACATCAAGATTCGGCAGGAATTCGGTAAAGATTTTATTCGTTCCCCCGTATGTATCTTTAACCGAGACAACCCGGTCTCCCGGTCTTAAAAACGTATAGAGGGTGCTGCTGATGGCGGCCATTCCCGATGAGAAACCAACAGCCGCTTCAGCTCCCTCGAGGATTCTTACTTTTTCCTCCAGAGCCTGAACAGTAGGATTGGTCATGCGATTGTAAATATGGCCCGGTTTATTTCCAAGGGCCACTTCCTGCCACTCATCTACGTCATCATAATTGTAGGCGACACTAAGCACCACAGGAACTTGGGTTGCATTGTAAGCGAGAGATTCTTTTTCCCCTGCCCATACGGCTTTTGTTCCATCTTTCATATCTTTATAGTTTTGCTCCTTCATGTTTCTCTCCTCTCAAATGTTCATTGCTTTGTCAGCAATATTTCAATTTATACAATATATTGTATATTGTATATTGTATAATGATTAATCTCCTCCCTTGCCTATGCTTGGTAATACTTCTTTCTATGAAGATACGAAGATACTTCATAAAGATAACTAATAACTGAACACATTTCGCATTATATAATATATTGTATAATGTACGGAATAGTCAGAAATATTTATCGTATTGAATCATAATACACTGGACTTTCCACTTTTTCAATCTTTTATTTACTCTTATGAAGCTTAAACGGTCTAGTTATTTATAATCATCAACATACTATAAAACTATAATGCTCCCCTTCTCCCTCATTCTTTCCATTCGTCTAAACTGAATTTCTATGTATGGATTTACTACATATGAACATAGAGTAGTATATTTAAAAGCATTGGAGACATGGAAGAATCGAGAAACTACTAATATAAAAATGCAAGAATTTTCAATTTTATATTGTATATTGTATAATGAAACATAGCAACATTTAAGTTAGGGGGAAGTATTATCAGACAGAAATACCAATCATTAAAAGATCATGTATATCATCATATCGCCCAAGAAATTCAGAATGGAACATTGCTTCCCAATCATAAGATAAATGAAGCAGCGTTAAGCGAGAAATTAGAAGTAAGCAGAACCCCTGTCAGAGAAGCATTGATACAATTAGCTTCAGAAAATTTACTTGAATATTTTCCTCGAAAGGGATTTATCGTTAAAGAAATTGATACGAAGAAAAAGCTCGATGTTTTTCAAGTTGTAGGTGTGCTGGATGCCCTGGCAGCCACACTATCCATGGCGTATATGACGGAAAGTGATATTGAACGAATGGAAGAGTTAGTCAAAAAAATTGACCTTTCCATTTCAGAAAAAAATTACCCGGATTATCAAACATATCAAAATGAGTTCCATAAGGTATATATTGATAAATGTAACAATGATACAGTAAGAGAGCTTCTCGCTTCTTTACAAAACAGCTTTGTTAGACAGATATATTTAAGCAAAGACGAAGAAAAACTTTTTGCTGTATTAGAAGAAATGAATGAACAACATAAGCAAATTATCGATTATTTCAAGAAAGAAGATAAAGAAAATTTGGAAGCGCTTATTAAGAATGAACATTGGAAAATTACCCATATTGATATGATATAAAGTATATGGTCATACACTATTCGTTACTGGCCATCAAAATATCCTTAGAACCTTTGGATCTAAGGATATTTTACGTTCATCATACTAGTTAAATCTTAACTTTAACAAACTTACGCTTGCCAACTTGTATAGTTAAATCGTCGACAATCGAAATTGGTAATTGAGGGTCTTCTATTTTCTCTCCATTTATTCTGACGCCTCTATTTTCAATCATTCTGCGGGCTTCACTTTTGGAGTTCAACATGTTTAACTCAACGAGTAAGTCGATCACATTTATTTCAGTTTTTCCTTCCCACTTCACCACTGGAATTTCATCAGGGATTAACCCTTGCTGGAAGACGGAAATAAAATGCTGTTCCGCTTGTTCAGCCAAATCTTCTCCATGGTACATTCTCACAATGGTCTTACCGAGCAGCATTTTCGCATCTCTCGGATGCAATGTACCTGCTTTTAGTTCTTCTTTTATTGTTTGAATCTGTTCAGACGGTAAATCTGTTACCAATTCAAAGTATTTATTCATTAACTCATCCGGGATGGACATGGCTTTCCCGTACATTTCCTGCGGGCTCTCATCAATGCCAATGTAGTTTTTCTTCGATTTTGACATTTTTTCTACACCATCAAGTCCCTCTAATAGAGGCATGAGTATCGCTACCTGTTTTTCTTTTCCAAACTTCTCTTGAAAATGCCGCCCCATCAAAATATTGAAGTGCTGGTCTGTTCCTCCGAGTTCAATATCACATTCCAATTGAACTGAATCATACCCCTGCATCAGAGGGTAAAAGAATTCGTGCAGAGAAATCGGCTTTCCAAAAGCAATCCGCTCTTCGAAATCATCCCTTTCCAATAGCCTTGCAACCGTTATTTTTCCAGCCAATTGGATAACATCCTCAAAATTTAATTTCGATAACCAGATGGAATTGTAATGGAGTTCCACTTTTTCCATATCAACAATCTTTCCAAATTGTTCAAAGTACGTCTTCGCATTATGCTTCACTTCTTCATCTGTTAATTGTTTTCTGGCGACTGATTTACCCGTTGGATCTCCAATTTTTCCGGTGAAATCCCCAATAATCAGTTGAATCGTATGGCCATTGTCTTGAAACTGTCTAATTTTGTTCAAAACGACGGTATGACCGAGATGCACATCCGGTGCAGATGGATCTAAGCCTAATTTAATTTTCAAAGGCCGATTTTCGATAATGGATTTTGCTACTTTTTCTTCTAACTCTTCGATGGGAATAATGTCTTGGACACCCTGACTGTAAATGCTCATTTGTCTTTTTAGCTCGGTTGATTGTTCATCTGTTAATTGTTCCACTAGTTTACTCATCTTCATTCCTCCAAAAAATCAATATAAAAAACCACATCCCAAAAAAGGGACGTGGTTTTTGCACGCGGTACCACCCTTATTGAAGAATATGATTCTTCCACTCGACGATTTAACGGTTCGTCCGTTCTTTGCTGCTTGTTAGTTCGCAAAGAAAGCTCCAGGATTGTAATTCGTGTTATCTTTGTGTCGATTCACACCAGCCATCGACTCTCTGTTTACAGGGAGATAATCACTACTCGATTTCCTGTCATCGCTTTTTTCCTATTTACTTGCTCATAATCAAAAGTCATTCTCTCTAATGATCCTTCTCAGTAATTCAGATACATTTTTTTGCTCATTTACAGTTAAACTCGAAACAATCTCCACTTCACCTTTATGAAATTGGGGATATAGCTCTTCCATTATTTTCTTACCTTTATCCGTTATCGTCACATAGGTAATCCGTCTATCCCTATTGTCCACTTTTCTATAACAGAGTTCTTTTCGCTCTAATGTATTGGTAATATTACTTACTGTAGCTTTGGTGACCCCGGCGGACTTTGCCAGTTTCTTTGTTTCAACTGAATTCCATATCCATAAATCATAAAGTAAGGAAAAAGAGGTCCAAGACAGCCCATACTCCGATAGAACTTCCCGCTCCATCTTATTTCTTAATCCTTGTGCAATTCTATAAATGTTGGTCACAACAGCAATGGCATCCAGATTAAGGGACTCTAATGGGAGTTTTGTCAAAAGGTTAATTGTATCCTTCTCTTCAGGAAGCAATTCCCCTTCTTCATTAAATGAATGAATAATGATCCCCTCCCTTAAGTTTTCATAATCGTTAGCTATGAAACGATATTACCAAAAAAAGATTATGAGTGCAACCAAATGTTATCACCAAAATCCAGCAGATATTGCCACTGCCAAGTTCGTTCAAGAAAAAAGCATCCCTCATGAAAGGAATGCCTCTATAAAAAGAACATTTATTTGTCTGTCATCAAGATTTTATCAGGTGAACGCATATTAACATTAAAAATGAAATACCAATCATACTCATTACCCATAACCAGGCCAATTCCATATTGCCTGAGTCAATGGCTATATATATAGCTGTCGGAATGGTTTGGGTTTTCCCCGGAATGTTTCCAGCGAACATTAAAGTCGCTCCAAACTCGCCTAATGCTCTTGCAAAGCTCAATATTGCACCCGAGATAATGGCTTTTAGTGCAAGAGGAACCGAAATCATCGTAAATACTTTCAATTCATTTGCTCCATCTACACGAGCTGCACCCTCAATATCCTTATCAACCGCTTCAAACCCTGACTTAGCAGATTGGTACATAAGAGGAAAAGCAACAACAGCAGCGGCAATAACAGCAGCCCACCACGTAAACATAACAGGTTGTTCGAATACCTTTTCGATTAATTGCCCTATGGGACTATTTCTTCCAAATATCACAATTAACAAGAACCCTACAACAGAAGGCGGCAATACTAACGGTAAAAGAAAAAGCGTTTCAACGAAGGCTTTTCCTTTGAACTTCCTGTTAGCCATGATCCTCCCCAAAAATAACCCTAAGATTAATACCCATACCCCAGCAACCAACGCTATCTCAACGGACAGCCTGACTGGCGACCAAAAATCCGCTGCCATTGTATATTAATTTATCCCTTTAAATCCATACTTCTCTAAAGCCTTCATAGATGTTTCGTTTTGAAGATACTCGTAGAATAGTTGGGCTTCTTTAGGATGGGTACTGTTCTTAATCACACCTAAAGGATAAATGATAGGTGCGTGGGTATTTTCCTCTGCGGTTGCTGCAATTTTAACCTTTGGAGAAATCATTGCATCTGTTTTATAAACCATTCCTGCATCAACATTGTTTGTCTCTACATATGTAAGTACTTGCCGAACATCCTTGGCGTATACCATTTTTCCTTCAATCGCTTTCCAGACATTCAAATTTTCTAACGTTTCCTTCGCATATTGCCCTGCAGGTACAGCCTCCGGGGTACCGATGGAAATTTTATCTGTTTTGGTAAGATCTCCGAATGCTTTGATTCCTTTATTAGAATCGTTTGGTACGACTAACACGAGGTCATTTCCAACTAAATCTGTTCCTTTTGTCTTTTCGATTAGTCCTTCTTGCACCAATTGATCAAATTTATCCTCAGCGGCAGAGAAAAAGAGATCGACAGGTGCTCCCTGAGAAATTTGTTGTTGAAGTGCCCCTGAAGCTCCAAAGTTATAGTTTACTTTCACATTGGGATGTTCCTTCTCAAAGCTTCCTTTAATATCATTTAACGCATCTTGTAAACTTGCGGCTGCTGAAACGGTCAATTCCACTTTCTTTTCAGAAACGTTTTGCTTCTGCTCTTCTATTTGTTTAGTTTGTTCGTTGGTTGAACATCCAGACACTATTAGTAATAACACCATCATCAAGAGACATAAAAGATATCGTTTTTTCATCACCTTTTTCCTTTCTATCAAATTATAATTAGTTATAACTAATTATAATTAGTTATAACTAAAATGAATAGAAGAAATATCACATTCGTCATTTTTTATTTACAATATACTTTTTAACAGGCCCTAAGTTAAAATGAAAGATGGAGGGATGAAAATGCCAAAGGAACTTTCCTATACGATTGAAGAGGTATCACAGCTCTTAAAAGTTTCAAAATTAACTCTTTATGACCTTGTGAAAAAAGGGAAAATACCTGCATTCCGTGTAGGAAGACAGATGAGAATAGATGCAAAAGACTTGGACATTTATATAAATAGCCATAAAACGAATCAGAATACTGCAATGTCGGCCCCTGTAGTTGATCCTCATAGAAACGAAACAAAGGGTTCCTCAAACATTGTTATTAGCGGACAAGACCTAGTGTTAGATATTCTAGGTAAACACATTGAGAAAAATTCATCCTATAAGCCATTAAGATCTTTTACAGGAAGTTTAAACAGCCTCATTTCCATGTACAATGGAGAGTGCGATATCGTTAGCTTGCATCTGTTTGACGGGGATACAGGCGAATATAATTTACCCTATATAAAAAAGATTTTGGTCGGCCATCCTTTTATTTTAATCAACCTTCTTTCAAGAAAAGCAGGCTTTTACGTCAAAAAAGGAAACCCTTTAAATATTACCTCCTGGGCGGATTTAAACAGGGAAAATGTGAAAATCATCAATAGAGAGAAAGGATCAGGGGCACGAATTCTTTTGGATGAACAACTTAGAATCAACAACATTTCTTCTAAGAACATTCAAGGATATGAGCATGAAGAGACGAACCATTTAAGTGTGGCTTCTGCTGTCTCTACTGGAATGGCAGATACAGGAGTGGGAATTGAAAAAGCCGCTAAAATCGTCGGAATCGATTTTGTTCCATTAATGACAGAACAATACGATCTGGTTATTCTCAAAAACTCCGAATCCGAACAGCTCATAAGCACGGTGAAAGGAATTTTATCTTCTCGTCAGTTTCAGTCAGAAGTCCACTCTTTAGGAGATTATGATACTTCTAAGACAGGAAACATTATTTATGAGACATAATAAAAAACGTCGTGAGGAATCCCGGGATTTCTCACGACGTTTTTTATTCTTCCTTTGTTGCTAGCTGATGACCATTTCTTTTTCAAGTGTTTGGTCCGCTTTCATCTTACGGATGCCAAACAAAATGGCCGCCCCCCACCCCAGCAAAATGAAACCATATATAACGGGATAAGATGATTCGTTTGTTACCCATGTAGTTAAAATCGTACGTGCATTAACTAAAATGATAAAACCTCCAACTAGAATCCCCATCAGCTGCGCTGGAACTTTGCGAACGAGCCATGCCGCGATTGGTGCCGCAAAAATTCCCCCGAGCATTAATGCTCCAACCCAAAGCCAGTTCACCGTTTCCCACCCTAATGAAAGGATAAAGCCGACAGTGGCAGAAACGGCAATAGCAAACTCGCTCGTGTCAACTGTTCCAACGACTTTACGTGCTGTCATTCCTTTTTTGGATAAAAGTACAGGGGTCGCGATTGGTCCCCAACCGCCTCCGCCTGTCGCATCCGCGAAGCCGGCAATTAACCCTAAAGGAATGGATTGTTTTACTGATAATGGCTTTGATTCCTTTTCTTCATTTGACTGAAATTTGAATAGGAAACGAAAAAGAACATAAAAACCAAGAAGCAATAGAAACGCTGAAACATATGGCTTAACAATATCACCAGGCAAATTGCTTAAGAAGCAAGCACCTGTGAAAGCGCCGATCGATCCCGGAATAATGAGACGATATACCATTTTTTTATCGACGTTTCCAAATTTAATGTGAGATACTCCCGAAGCAGCGGTTGTCACCACTTCAGAAAGATGGACAGAAGCAGAAGCCACTGCCGGTGCAATGCCAAATGCCAGTAAAAGTGATGATGAGGTAACGCCGTAAGCCATCCCCAATGCCCCGTCAATGAGTTGTGCTAAAAAACCTACAAATGCTAAAACAATTAGCTTTTTCATATTTGTCCCCCTATGCCCTTTGTTGAATGAAATTTAGTTAAAAAAGGTTTTTCTTTAATAAAAAAGACACCTACCCCAAGAAATTGCGAGTAAGGTGCCTTCAGTGGTCTGATCAGCTGTCCTATTTTCCTTTTCATAAATGATGCTGTAATGAAAGTTCTTTAAAATGAATGAGTTTTCTGTTATTTATAATAATAAACAAAGTTTTCCTACCTGTCAACTATGATTTTGTATTATATTCTTCTAAATCACTTAAAGTTAATTCAAATAAATGAACGTCATTTTTCTTATATATCCTTTGCTAATTAATTTATTAATGAGGAAGTTTCTCTTCTTTTATGGTTTAACTTTCTCAGGAAAATAACTATTTGCGACAATTTCACCCTGCAATTGCCCTCTTGTACGCTGTTGATTAGATTGAGAGTCGGCCTTTAACGGCAGCAATGGGAAGAGAAGGTCAGCCACCTGATATGCTTCTTCCAAATGGGGATATCCCGACAACACGAATGTTTCAATTCCTAAATCAGCATATTCTTTCATTCTCTGTGCAACCTGATGTGGATCTCCGACAAGCGCGGTACCTGCTCCGCCGCGCACTAAACCAATACCTGCCCATAAATTGGGGCTGATCTCCAGCGCTTCTCTGCCGCTGCCATGCAATTGCACCATTCGTTTCTGGCCTACGGAATCCATCCGGGCAAATGTACGCTGAGCGGCTTCAATGGTATCCTTATCTAAGTGTTGAATGAGGCGGTCGGCTGCTTCCCATGCCTCATGTTCCGTTTCCCTTACAATGACATGCAGCCGAATACCAAAACGAACCGTTCTTCCTTCAAGTTCAGCCAGGCGGCGCACTTCTTTAATCTTTTGTTCCACTTGTGCCGGCGGCTCTCCCCATGTAAGATAAACATCGGTATGTTTTGCCGCCACTGCCTGCCCCGCTGGTGATGAGCCGCCAAAGTAAATCGGCGGATGGGGTTGCTGTACAGGAGGAAATAATAACTGCCCGCCTTCTATCTGCAAATGCTTTCCTTTGAAATCAACGTCTTTTCCTTCCAATAAGGAACGCCAGATGGTTAAAAATTCATCAGTCGCTTCGTAACGTTCATCGTGTTTAAGAAACACCCCGTCACCTGCCAGTTCTACCGGATCCCCTCCCGCTACGACATTGATGAGGAGACGCCCGTTTGAAATGCGGTCAAGCGTGGCCGCCATTCTTGCCGCGACAGAAGGCACCATTAATCCTGGGCGAACAGCCACAAGAAATTTTAGGCGTTCCGTTTCAGGTATGAGCGAAGCAGCTAACATCCACGGATCTTCGCAAGACCTCCCTGTTGGAATCAATACCCCCGTATAACCGAGCCGGTCTGCAGCTTGCGCAACTTGACGGAAGTAAGAATAATCAGCTGTGCGTCCCCCTTTTGTCGTTCCTAAATAACGTCCGTCACCATGGGAAGGTATAAACCATAAAACTTCCATTCTAAATCCTCTCCTTATCCTATATATACATTCCACTTAATCACTCGACACATCTTCATTCCATCGATGGGCATTCACAGTCGGTCATTGAGACAACTCGAATTTGCCCTCAAAGGTTAGAAAATTTGGCATGGCCATTCTTTAGTCGTGTCGGATTTTCTAAATCAATCTATATAGATGCTTTTGGCTGTTTATTTAATCTGCTGACCAGCTCCTGCACATTTGCCCGTAACCGTTGTTCCACTTCATCCGAAAGAAACGTTAGCTCTGTCTCCGAATATTGAACTTGCGAATCGATGATAAACACCCCATCCACAATATCGGTTGCTCCCAATACAGAAAATAAAGGTTTAAATGTGTATTCAAGCGATAAAAGATGAGCAGTTGTCCCTCCATTGGCAATCGGAAGAATCGTTTTACCGGAAAGGGCTTTTTCAGGGAGTAAATCAAAAAATGTTTTGAATATCCCTGTATAGCTCGCCTTATAAACGGGGCTCACCACGACTACTGCATCCGCACCTGCCACAAGCGTTTTGGCCTGTTGGATGGCAGGACTATCAAATTTTGCATACAATAAATCTTCCGCCGGCAAATCACGAACCTTGATGTGGCGAAGCTGATTTCCTGCCCTTTCTAATAGTTCCCCTACAAAAGTTGCGACGGACGATGATCTTGAGATGGGGGAAGGGCTTCCTGAAATAATCACAATGTTAGCCATTTTAATCTCTCCTTTTTAAAAGTTTTCCAATCATTTTACTCGGATTAAACACAGAACCTATTGCCTGCTCTCTCTTTTTAAGAGGCCCCATTTTCACCGTTAAAGTTATCACGCCACTTTAATAATCTCGATTCTAAAAGACGGACGAGTGAATCAGTCAATTTTCCGACGGCTGCAAAAATGATAATTCCGACAAAGACGATTTCTGTATTTGAAAACTGCCTTGCATCCATAATCATATAGCCGATCCCTTCACTTGAGCCCATTAACTCGGCTACAACGAGGCCCAGCCAGGCAACTCCAAGAGAAAGGCGAACTCCGAGAAGAATATTAGGCAGCGCTGCCGGTAAAATAAGTTTTGTGACCAATTTAAAACGGCTGAACTCCAGTACACGCGTGACATCAAATAATTTGGAATCGACACCTCTTATCCCGAGAAATGCATTGACATATATCGGGAAAAACGCTCCTTTTGCAATAAGCAGGATTTTGGATACTTCCCCAAACCCGAACCATAAAATAAAAAGCGGCGCCACAGCCAGATGCGGAACGGTACGCAGCATTTGCAAAGAAGGATCCATCAATTGCTCCGTCTTATTGGAAAAACCTACGAGAGTTCCTAGTAAAAGTCCTAAACCCGCTCCAAGCACAAATCCAAGGGCAGCCCGCCAAATGCTGATTTCCAAGTGCCCCCATAGCTCCCCTGTCACAATCAGCTCGATAAACGATTGAAGGATTGCACCCGGAGTAGGTAAAATCGTTCTTGAAACAAATCCCAGTGTACCGATTAGCTGCCATACAGCGAGTATAGCAACTGGAACAATTAAACCTCGCAGCACGACTTTCAGTTGCTTTTCTAAAGAAATTCTCCTCGTCCTTTTCCTGAGAAATGTTTTCCCCACTCCTACCACTGATCCGGCCGAAGGAGAAATAGCCTTTATTTTATTCATCTCCAGTCACCTCATTTATTGCTCTATTTTTCCAGCTCTTGTAATGCCTTTTCGATGTACGTATTATCGACTACCTTTGATGCATCAATTTTTTGTTTAATGGCTTCCATGGAATACTGGAAGTCGGCTGTTTCTTGCTGAGCATTGATGATTTTCTCACTAATCGGTTTATTAAGCGCCGGGTTGTTTTCGAGCACTTGTCTGACAACCTCTGGATCAATCTTTTTCGCTTCTGCATAAATGTTAATGGCTTCATCAAGATTTTCTTCCTGCCATATACGAGCTTTTTCATATACTTTCAAAAACTCGACAACCAACTCGGGATGTTCATTCGCAAACTTCGTTCTGACAATCGTAAAACCAGGTGAATAGACGTTTAATGATTCCCCATCTTCTAGCACTCTTGCATCATGCTCAACTTTTTGAAACGTAATGAACGGTTCCCAAATGGACCACGCATTGACAGACCCTGTTTCAAATGCAGGCTGGGCTTCATCCGGCTGCAACTGAATAATTTGGACATCCTTATCCGGATTCAAGCCGGCTTTATCTAATGCACGGTACAATAAGTTAAACCCGCTGCTTCCTTTTGCTACTGCAATTTTTTTCCCTTTTAAATCTTTTAAACTTCTAATCGAGCTGTTTTTTTGCACCAAAATGGCATTTGCCTTTAACCCGTCACTCGAGTTCGAAATTTCTTTAAAAGGGATATCGGCTGCCTGAGCGGCCACGACCGGTGAATTTCCTACTTGCCCAAAATCCAAACGATCAGAGGCCATCGCTTCAAAATGAGGAGGCCCGCTTTGAAATTCCGTCCATTTTACTTCAGCTCCTACCTTGGCAAAAGCTTCTTCAAACCATCCCTGTTTTTGTGCGATAAGGAGCGGGCCCAAGCTTTGTTGAATCCCAATATTGATCGTCACTTTTTCTTCACTTGCGTTAGCTTCTTTCTTGCTTGTTTCGCTTGCAGAGCACCCCGCTAATAAGAGAAACATGAGTATAAATCCTGTGATCACTATTTTTTTCATTGTGCGTATATCCCCTTTCTGCATATCAACTTTTTAACCTCTGTTACCGGCTCTTCTTCTATTCACGCCTTTCTGTTCTCTCATCTTGAAAATCCTTCGTAAAAGCGGCGGACAAGGACCCGTAAGGGGATTGGCAGCCGCTTAGGCGTAAAGAATTTAACATGGGTGTTTTTTGTTCATGTTAAATTCTTTATATTCCTGATCCCTCTATTAAATGGAGCTCATCGACTGTCTCAAATTCCCTTAATACTTGTTGTCTTAGCTCCTGGAATGAACGATTCGCCTTTTTGCGGGGATAAGGTAAATCAACCGTAATCGTTTTACTTACCCTTCCAGGCCTTGGGCTCATGATGACCACACGATTGGCCAAGTAAATCGATTCATCTAAATCATGTGTGACAAGAATCATCGTCGTTCCTTTCTTTTGCCAAATATCAAGCAGCACATCTTGCAAATGGGTTCGCGTAAAGGCATCCAATGCACCGAACGGCTCATCAAGGAGCAATACTTCCGGATCTCTCAACAGAGCCCTTGCAATCGCGACCCTTTGGGACATTCCACCGGACAATTCACGGGGATAGGCTTTCTCAAACCCTTTTAGTCTTACAATCTCAATTAGTTCATCTACTTTTTTGCGTACTTCCGGCTTTTTGAGCGACAAATCGGCAGCGATATTTTTTTCGGCCGTCAGCCACGGGAAAAGCCGGTGTTCTTGAAAGATAAAGCCTTGTTTAATTCCCGGACCTTTTAATTCCTCTTGGCCGATTTTCACCTTCCCCTCGAAATGAAGATCGAGACCGGCAATGATTTTCAGTAGTGTACTCTTGCCGCATCCACTTGGACCAATGACGGTGATGAATTCTCCTTGTTTTATTTGTAAGTTAACATTCTTTAATGCTTGAATTTCTTGCTGTGATTTAAAAAATGATCGGTTAAGCGACTCGATTGAAACACTCATCTTTGCTCCTCCTTTTATTTGTTATTGACCGACGATTTCAGAACAACAGCAACACATGCTGCTCACCCCCTTAAACTATTCACTCCAACTTAGCACCAGTTCATGCCTTCATTCACCTTTACCCTGCTTCCACCATTACTTTTGTATCATTTTTCAATAGAGCGACTTTTTAGTTCCCATTAAAAAATGATAATAAAAAAGGCTGCTCTCCTTTTAAAAAGGTAAGCAGCCTTCAGTCGTCTGATCAGCTCTAGTTACATATAATATTTTGTTTCTCCCTCGACATTTTAGATTCTATAACTTTAAGAACTTTGTCTTTTCACAAAGAATTCATGGACTTTTATTAAAAAATCGGATTTAAATAGCTTCTTTAAGCTATTCATTTTTTATCTACCGGCTTCTTAGTAATTGCAAAACGATTTTTCTCTGTATGATCAATTTGCGTGATTTGCCCGTCATGTATAGTAATTAACACAGAACCATATTCAATATTCTTTAAAAGCGTTAAAATATAGTCCACTTTCTCCTGATCTACAATTGCCATATTATTCGCCTACCTTCATTTATTTAAATCACATAGGAATACTTGGTTTAATAACAAAAAATTTTCCTTCACTTCTATAGATTACTTGTTTATACAAATACAGCAAGACCGTTATGAAGACAATGTGGACTACACTTGCTAATAAGAAATAACATGATTAGGAATCTCCCTCCACGGGATAAATAAAAAAGCCCATACCCTTTATTAGAGTATGAGCCTTTGGTTGATCCAATCAGCTCATTATTTATCCTGGAAATATTTTCTTATTGTTATTTTTGTTACTAACATATTATTCTGATTTTTCCCACCTGTCAACTATGAATTTACTTTTTTTGATTAGATATGTATTAGTGTGATCTTTATTTCAGGCAATCTAGCCGTATAATAAGCTAAATCAAGGTTTCTAAACAAAAAGAAAACATTTTTCGATTAAGGCGCTGTTAAACGATCGCGTTGATATTTGTTTATCGCTTGTAGAACTAGCCCCCTGACCTCGCCTTACTATAAAATACATAAGGCATCACAAAAGATTGACCGCCAATTGACGGTCAATCTTTTGTTTCACTATCATAGATGTTAGCTTTACAATGAATGCTTTAATAATAACCATCCTTTTTCCAAATGAGGGGTTTCTTATTATTTAACTAAAGAAGAAAATTCAAACCTGATAGATAATTTATTTGCCAAAGTCCCATCAGGAAGTTCCATAGTTTTTGATTATGCAGACGAAAAATTTTTTGAAGAAAAGGGAATTTCTAATAGAGTTGAAAACATGGTAAAAATAGCTGCCGCATCAATCCTCATTCTTAAACTCAAGCATCCCGTTAGCTTAATAAGTTTCCAAATAATATAACGAAAGTCAAAAACGCGGATAACCCCAAAGTAAGAATTATAGTAGTTACACTCCTCGCCATACCTTTCCAATCCTGAATATCCGAAAAACCTAATACCCCTAAAACAAAAGTTATCAATGTAATATATAAGACCAGATTTAAAGGGTGTGTACCCATAATGGAATAATCAATTGGCCCTGAAACAGAAACTATAAAAAATAATAAAATGCAAATTATTGAAAAGAAAAATGACCAAATGTTAATCTTCTTCATTCCAGAACTCCTTTCTTTCATCGTTTTAACATGTAACCTCTTTCACTATCCTGCTTCATTGGCACAATAAAAGAGCAGAGGGAATCCCCTCGGCTCTTTTGCTCCTATTCGTATATACTATGAAGTTATACGATAACCTTTTCTTTCTTCACATATCGTTCCATTTTTCTTTTTACCCGCTGAAGGGCATTATCAATTGACTTTACTTGCATATTTAGTTCTTCAGAGATTTCCAGATACGATTGGCCCTCCATATATAAGGCCAATACTCTTCTTTCTAAACTACTAAGCATTTCTGCCAGTTTCCGTGCTATATCATCAGCTTTCTCCTTATTAATGACTAATGCTTCCGGATTCATCATATTTGCCCCGGATATCACATCCATAAGCGTATAGCCTGATTCTTCATCGTAAATGGGCTTGTCCAAAGAAACATACGAGTTTAGAGGAATATGCTTTTGGCGCGTAGCCGTTTTGATCGCTGTTATCAGCTGTCTGGTGATACAAAGTTCAGCAAAAGCCTTAAAAGAGGCCTGCTTGTCCCCTCTGAAGTCACGAATGGCTTTATACAAGCCAATCATTCCCTCTTGAACAATATCTTCTTTATCCGCACCAATTAAAAAATAGGTTCTTGCCTTGGCACGGACAAAATTCCGGTATTTGTTGATTAAAAAATTCGATGACTCGCCATCCCCATTGCGGGCCAATTCTACTAAAACTTCATCTTCTAATATAGAATAATTATTAATCAGCTTTACTTCAAAACTTATACTCACGCATATCCCTCCGCCGAATCTAGTTGAGTTATGATGTTTAATGAATCGATAGATTGTCTTTTCCTCAAGGTAGCCGATAGAAATACAGAAATCATGTGTGTTATTCAACTTAAAATATGTATGTCATTATATTGTTTACTTGCTCATTCGCTGTCCATCTTTTTTATTTGTTTTTACTTTCATGGAGTCTTTCCCCTGTTTCGCTATTGGAAGGATCAGACTCAAAAAGCCACCCAGCATACCTATTATTTATACTTTTAATATTAACGTAGTTAAGCTTTTTAAGATATCAGAAAATATCGACGTTTTTCTACAACTTATGTCACGAAAAGATAAAATAGATAAAAAACCGCCAAGGAATCCTAGGTTATTAGGTTTCCTTGGCGGTTCTTTCCCTTCGGCCAACAAAAAGCGCCTTATGGATCAATCCCTTTTTCCTTCACGAGCTGAACAGTCGCCGGAGCTTGAAGCACACGGATGTGCAAATGAAGCCGTTGCAACAGGACGTTGCGCTCTTAGGCTTCGTTCCTTTGTTGTCCAGCTGCGGCTCCTAGCTCGCTGTGGAAAAGATGCTTGCCCTCATAAGGCAAAAAGCGCCTTATGGGTCCATCCCTTTTTCCTTCACGAGCTGAACAGTCGCCTCCGCTTTTCTATTACTTCGACATAAACATTTGCGTCCAGTACACTCCGTAGCTGCCGCCTTTAGAGTAACCTACGCCAATGTGAGTGAAATCTTTGTTTAAAATATTGGCGCGGTGACCGGAGCTGTTCATCCACGCTTGAACGACTTCTTCCGGTGTTTTTTGGCCGGCTGCGATATTTTCTCCCGCACTGCGATATGTGATTCCGAAATTCTTGATCATATCAAACGGTGAACCGTATGTAGGACTCGTATGAGAAAAATAGTTTTTGTCTCGCATATCATCTGATTTGAAGCGTGCAACTCTTGCAAGCTCCCAATCTGACACAAGCGGTTTTAAACCGTACTTCGCTCTTTCCTGGTTGGTCAACTGAACGACTTGTTGCTCAAACTGCTTGATTTCTCCTAAATCAGGAACGTTGATCGTTTGCCCCGGGTAAATCATGTCCGGATTTTTGATTTGCGGGTTGCTGCTTAAAATTTCTGAAACGCCCACTTGATATCTCGCGGCGATTTTCCACATCGTGTCTCCCCACTTAACGGTATGCTGGGTAGCCGCGCTTGCCGATTGAAGCGGCATGAATACAAGAAAAGCGATGAAAACGGAAATAATCTTTTTCAAAGCTGAAACCTCCTATTAATTCTATTACTGAGATTTCTATTATGATAGAATTTTCTCATTAATTAAAGGAGTAACTTTTTCCAACACGCCGCTTAAAACTTCAGCCGGACGATCAACAATTGATCGTTCCAAAAGATATTTTAAGCAGCTTTACTTCTTCCTCTTATTTAGTGATTATGTATTGGCTCGAAAGCGGCATGGTATATACACCGGAGTATATGGCGACTCAATTAACACTTTTGACAAGCCTAGGCTCCTCTGCAGCAGCCGGTATCAAAAAATAACGGTTTGGCAGCCCGTCACTGAGCCAACATACCGAATACAAAAAAGCCTTCGTTTAGTTGAACGAAGGCTTTTTTCAGATTGACGAGAAACGGTCAGAATCTAAAAAAGAAGAAATAGAGTAATCACCCTCCATTTCACCTTTTTTTGTAAGATGGAGAGCGTTTTTTGATATTTTGCCAGAAAGCTATTAAATGCCTGTTCTTGGGCGGGTTTACACTCACGAAATCAAGCAATCGGGCTAATTTCCTAAAACTTATAATCTATATAAATTCACATCCACCATTGCAGAGGTACAAGAACAATAGAAGGAAATAAAATCAATAAGATCAACACAAGAATTTCAACCAATAAAAAGGGCCATATCCCTTTCAAAATAGATGGTATATCAATTTTTCCCACACTGCTCGCTACATTTAATACGGTACCAACAGGAGGAGTCAATAATCCAATAGAAAGATTAAGAACAAACAGTACCCCAAAGTACACTGGGTCAATTCCGGCCTGAGTGATAATTGGCATCAAAACAGGAGTAAGAATTAAGATGGCAGGTGTTAAGTCCATCATCATACCAACCAGTAATACTAACACGTTAATCATAAGTAAGAGCAATAATCTGTTATCAATAAATGGTTGAAGAATGTCCGTTACGACAGCGGGAATGTTAGCAACAGAAATTAACCAGGCCGATACCATCGCTGCTGCAACAAGAAACATGACGATACTCGTTGTTTTAGCAGCTGCCACTACGACCTTGTACAATTCTTGTATTTTTAACTCCCTGTAGATAACTAACCCGACAAACAGAGCATAGGCTGCAGCTACTACGCCTGCTTCAGTCGGAGTAAAAATGCCGCCGCGAAGCCCTCCAATAATAATAACAGGTAAAAAAAGAGCCCATATCGCTTGACGAGTTGCTGTAAACATTTCCTTCACAGTTTTACGAGGAAGAACCTCTACTTTATCTTTTCTTACTACAATTGACCAGGCTATCACTAGACCGACAGCTATAAGAAGACCTGGAACAATTCCAGCTGTAAATAATGCCGTAATGGATACACCGCTTGTTACTCCAAAAATGATCATAGGAATACTTGGAGGAATAACCGGTGCGATAATCCCTCCTGCTGCAATAAGACCGGTGGACCGATTACGTTCATACCCAGACTTAACCATCATGGGAATTAAAATGGCTCCGAGAGCTGCAGTATCGGCTACTGCAGAACCTGATAAACCAGCAAAAAGAACACTAGCCATAATCGCCACATAACCCATTCCACCTCGAATATGTCCCACAATTGCCATAGCAAAATTAATAATTCGATTAGAAATACCACCGGCGTTCATCAATTCACCTGCAAGAATAAAAAAAGGTACTGCCAGCAGAGCAAAGCTATCTGCGCCATTAATAAGATATTGAGCAACAATCTGACTGTCAAAGATATCAAGATGAAACATCAACAAAACACTACTTAGTAAAAGGGCCAAAGCAATGGGAACTCCAAGTGCCATTATACTAATGAGTGAACCTACAAAAAGAGCTAACGCCATCTATTTTCCCTCCCCAGCCGCATGTGTCTTAATATGGAATGAACCACTTGTTTCTTCCAATTCCTCGTTATTATGTAAATCTTCTATCAAATCCTTTTGAAATACTAGACGATAACTATTAACTAGTACAAGGATCGCCATTCCAAGACTCGTCACAATTCCTACAGCATAAATAATAGATAACGATAACCCTGTTGCAGGTGCTGTACTTCCGATACTACTTACAGTTAGCTTCCAGCTTCCATCAAGAATTAACCATAATACATAGAGAACCAACACATTGCTAACAGCAAAGACTATCTTTCTCACTTTTAAAGGCAATTTCTCAACTAGTAAATCGACTCCTAAATGCTGATTATCTTTTAAAGCACCAATTGCTCCGAGAAAAACCATCCAAATAAACAGAAATCGAGCCACCTCTTCAGACCATGCAAGTCCTGAGTGGAAAACATAGCGTAAAATAACATTTCCTAAAACAATAATAGACATACCTGTTAAGCATAGGGCTAGCATTGCATTCATGATCTTATCGAAAAACGAAAGTATTTTCACCATTGATAGTCCCCCTGTTTAAATCAAGTGTTAAAATTTTTTATGGAGAAGTCTTAAGGAGACAAGTCCCTCCTTAAGACTTTTTATCTTTTAGACTATTTAACTGATTCTAATAACTTGTTAACGAATTCTTCTCCAATTTGTGATGAGTATTTTTTGTATACTGGCTGCACTTTCTCCAAAAACTTTTGTTCCTCTTCAGGGGTTAATTCCGTAATCGTCATGCCTTTCTCTTTGAGAAGATCAAAGGCTTCTGCGCTTTCCTTCTGATTTAATTCCCGTTGATAGTTTTTAGCTTCTTCTGCTGCTTTTGTCACAATCTCTTTTTCTTCATCAGAAAGAGTGTCCCAAAACTTTTTACTGATCATAAACACGCTGGCATTATAAATATGCTTCGTTTTTGTTAAATACTTTTGAACTTCATAAAAGTTTCCTGTTGTGACATTTCCTGCCGGGTTCTCTTGTCCATCTACAACGTGCTGCTCTAACGCTGTAAATAATTCTGTATATGGCATTGGGGTAGGATTAGCACCCAATTCTTTCCACACATCAACATGAAGTTCATTTTCTAATGTTCTAACTTTTAGACCTTTCATATCCTCGAGCGTTTTCACTTCTTTTTTATTATTCGTAAGATGTCTAAATCCATTTTCCCAATAATTTAAGCCAACGACTTCTTGACTATCTAAATCTTTTAGCAATTCTTTTCCAATATCTCCATCCAACACTTCGTAAGCAATTTCTTCATTCTTAAATAAATAAGGCAAATCCAAAGCAGTGAAACGCTCGGCAAATGATGCAATAGGTCCAGTGGACATTGTGGTCCCTTGAATAGAACCTATTTTTAATCCTTCAAACACAACTCGGTCTCCTCCTAATTGTCCATCAGGATAAACTTCTACTTTGATTGAACCATTCGTTTCTTTCTCTACGATTTCACCAAATCTATATAGTCCCTGTGTAAGCGATCGATCTTTCGAAGTCGCAACAGCCAGCTTCATAACTTTTGCTTTTTTAGAACCATCTTCACCTGATCCTGAAGTTTGACCAGAGCATGCACTAAGCAACATCATACAAATTATCATGCAAAAACTGATTACCTTTTTCATTTAATACACCCCGCATTATTATTTTTAAGAAACAAACAATATAAAGTTCCTCACCTCCTTTTCATCGCATTATTTTGGTGATTAAGTAAAAAAAAACGTTATCGGTAATTCCATAAATTACAAATGATAAAGAAAAATATCTAAAATATAGGAATATACAAAAAATTAATTATCCAAAAGGTTAATAAAATCTCATAAAACTATGTAAACATTCACACAAATCCCTACTGAAAAATAAGTAGAAAATATAACCGTAAGTTTTAATGATGATCCTTCGCATGAGATAGAATAATTTAAAGTTAATAAAATGACTTATAAGATTGCGGCCTCTCAGCGTATTAAAATAAATTCTCGGAACGTCTTTAGATAGCGCTTTCAAAAAACTGATTATGAGGAAGCGTAAAGCCAACTTTATTTAATGAAACCAAGAGGCTATTTAACAAGCAATATACATTAAGCATGATGTGTAAATTATTCAGTATGTTCTGCAACACTTTCTACCTTTATTTCTTCTAAGTGCGACTTCTATGTTTATTACGTTATACTTTGCTCTTCTTCACTATTAATTCACGGCAACTAACAACGCATACTATATAACTTTTTTAGATCGATCTAACCACATGAAAATATTCACTTACATTTTTAAAAAATTAATTAGATCGATTCAATTTATAGAAAAGTTATCCCTCTCTTCTTTACCCTGTAATGCAAGATAGATACGTTTTCCTTGTTTACTTTAAATATAAACTGATCTCTTAACATATCTCTATTTCATACTTATATTCTCTACTCTATTTGAAAGTATTTTTGCGATTAACTCTTTAGGATTTACAAGATAAAAAGCTGATTTCCTTAGAATAAGAAAATCGGCTTTTTATCTTGTAAATTTTCATAATAGAATGGCTCTCCCCCTCTAATTTATCTATATAGTAATAATTTTTAATTATCTGACAGTTCAATTCGTTTAATTTCACCTACAATGAAAATATAGGACAATGCTCCCATGAACGCAATTACACTTACGAAAACAAGTGCTCCATTAAAAGAATTAGTTGCACTTACAATGAAACCGATTACAATCGGTGTAACAATTGCCGCTAAATTGGCTGCAAAGTTAAAGACACCGCCGGCTAAACCGACTAGTTCCTTTGGAGCAATATCAGAAACGAGGGTCCAAGTAATAGCGGACATCCCTTGTGCAAAAAATGCCACCGACATAATCGTAATGACCAAACTAGTTGAAGATGTATAATTGGCCAAGACAATCGAACAAGCAACCAATAATCCGATAATGATAGGCGTCTTGCGTGCAACACCGACAGATACCCCGCGCTGTACCATCTTATCAGACCAGTATCCACCTACAAGTACACCAATACCTGCTGCAATGTACGGGATAGAGCCGACAAAACCTGCTTTTAATAATGTAATCCCTTTTTCCTGAACAAGATACGTCGGAAACCATGTTAGAAAGAAGTAAAGAGTAGAGGAGATGGCAAACTGCCCGATATAAATCCCCCAAAATTGCCGATATTTAAAAAGATGGCGTGCCTGTGACCAACTAATTTTATGTACTTCACCTGCACTATCAGCAAGTCCGCCGCCTTCCCGAATATAATCCATTTCTTCCTTATTAATATACTTACTGTCCTTTGGATCACGATAAAGCTTAAACCAAACTAAACCGAAGACTAACCCGATGATTCCCGTCACGATAAAGATAGAGTGCCACCCAAACGATGATAAAAGCCAAAATAAAAAGGGAGTAGCCAATGCTAAACCAACATATTCACCTGCTGTATAAACTCCGGTAGCAAGCGCGCGTTCTTTCTGCGGAAACCATGCTGCCACTACACGGCTGTTGCTCGGAAAAGCAGGTGCTTCAGCAAATCCCAGTCCTAGACGCAGTCCGAACAACGTGCCAAAGTTTTTGGCAAACCCTTGAAAAAGGGTACACAGAGAAAATAATATGAGGGAAATTCCATATACTAGTCTAGGTCCAAAGCGGTCTAAAAACCAGCCGCCAGGAATTTGCATGAACGCATAGGTCCAGCCAAAAGCTGACAATAAAAGCCCCATCATAGCTGGATCTAAACTTAAATCACTTTGAATAGCAGACGCTGCTACTGCCATATTTGTACGATCGAGATAATTAATAGCCGTTCCTATAAATAAAAGGGAAAGAATCATAAACCGGGCACGCGATCGTTTCCTTTGTTTCGATGGATTAGGCACCTTATCCTCTTCTTTCCTTAATGGATAACCCATTGCCATTCCTCCTTAAAATTAAATACTTTAAGAAGCTTAGGTGTTCTAAATAGAAAATTGGAATGGCTGGAAGTCCGTTTTCAAATTGTTTATATCTGCCACTCTTCATTATACACATAAGTTTCCCATCCCCTAAAATCCTGATTTTTCGATCAGTAAAAAAATATCTGTAAAATCTCTATATAACATTTCCCCTTAGGCTTCAACAGCTACGTGGTGAACCTTCTTACCTGGAGAATAAATATCCATGATGTTCCAGTGTCCAGCAGTTGGTACCGGGTTGTTTAACATGGCTACATCAATGACAACTGGCTTATTGGACTCGATGGCCCGTTGTAAAGCCAGCTTAAACTCTTCCGCCGATTCAATTTTAATTCCTTCCACGCCATAAGCTTTTGCGATCGCTGCATAATCAGGCGAATAAGGTTTTCCGTCTTTTTCAAACAACGTACCAAGAGTTGTGCCGTAATGGGCTTTTTGCAATCCTGCAATCGTACCGAACGCATAATTGTTCATGATGATCCACACAACCGGGATATTTTCTTCAGCCGCTGTGGCAAGTAAGGCTGGATTTTGTCCAAAACCGCCGTCTCCTACCAACGAAACGACCACTTTATCCGGCTGCGCAATTTTCGCTCCTAAGGCCGCTGGAGCGCCAAACCCCATTGTGGCGAAACCGCCCGGTGTTAAAATACTGCCTGCTTCATAAATTGGAAACTGCTGTCCTACTCCATTTTTATTCCAGCCTACATCTGTTGTAATGTACGCATCTTTCGGAAGGACTTCGCGGACTTCTTCTAAAATGCGCTGAGGCTGCATTGGGAAGGAATTGTCTGTAATAAATTTTTGATTGCTGTTTTTGAATTCTTCTCGGTAAGCAGCAATTTCTTGTCTAAGCTCCTCATTTTGTAATCCTTCTGGTACTAATTCTTTGGCCACACGGTTCAGAACGGTTAACGCTTGTTTTAAATCCGCTACTGCCCCAATTTCGACTGGATAATTCCGGCCGATTTCACTTGGATCGATGTCAATTTGAATCAATTTCGTAGGTGGGAAATTAAAGGTATATTCTGATTCCCATGAACTGCTGTCCGCTTCGGCAAAACGAGTGCCTAATGCGAAAATATAGTCCGCTTCTTTACATTTATCATTAATAAACTTTGTTCCCCAAAATCCTGTCATTCCTAATGTAAGTGGATGATCATCAGAAACGGCGCCTTTCCCCATCAGAGAATGAGCAACTGGAATATTTAAGTGGTCGACCAATTCCTTTAGCTCTTGTGCCGCGTCTGCCAGCATGATTCCTCCTCCAACATAGAATACAGGGTTTTTAGCATTGATTAACGTTTGAATAATATTCTTAGCCGTCACATCATCAATGGATGGTTTTTGAAGGGTTTTTGTGTTATGTTGCAATCGTTCAAATAAAGATACGTCCACTTCTTTAGAGAAGATATCCATCGGTACTGATACTAAAACCGGACCAGGGTTTCCACTTTCAGCTAGCTGGAAAGCCTTTTCAAGAATTTCTGGAAATAAATCCGGGCGATCTACACGCCATGCACGTTTCACAAATGGACGATAAATTTCATATTGGGAAGCATCCGCATGCAAGTTGACTTCCTGATGGGGATGTTTACCGTAATAATGTGTTGGAATATCACCCGCAATAACCACCATTGGAATAGAATCTAATGCAGCATTAGCCACTCCTGTCGCCGCATTGGTTAAACCAGGACCTAAGTGACTTAACACTACAGAAGTTTGTTTTTTTGCCCTTGCATATCCATCCGCCATATGGGCAGCAATTTGTTCGTGTCTAACATTTACAAATTTGATGGAGCTGCTTTCTAGAGCTGTTAACACAGCAATATTTGTATGTCCGCAAAGACCAAAGATATGTTCGATTCCTCTATCTTCTAAATATTTGACTAATTGATGGGAAATAAGATTGCTCATTAGTTTTGCTCCTCCTTAAAGTTCAAAATAATTTTTCCATATTTCCCTGAAACGGCCATTTCATAAGCACGTTCATACTCTTTAAAAGGGATGATCTCTGAAATGATGGGTTCCACATAAAAATCATCCTGTTTTAAATACTCCAAAGTCTGCGAGAAATCCGATGGAAAGTTATAAATAATTGTTCCATATACCGTCAATTCATTCCTAACCACTCTCACGGCAGGGAAATTGGCTTCCGGTGTCAGTCCAACTAACACGATAGAGCCGCCAGGTCCCGCTATTTCCATCGCCTGTTCCACTGACTGTCTAACCCCGGCTGCTTCGATGACAACCTCAAACGTTTCATCTTGAATGTCTTCCGGATGTGCGGTTTTGATATCTCCGAAAAGCTTTGCCTTCTCCAACTTCTCACGGCTAATATCAATAGCTGTTACATCAGCTCCTAAATAAGTGGCCAATGCAATTGCCAGCATCCCTTCCGTACCACAGCCAATAATGGCAACAGAAGTACCTTTTGTAATCTCAACCTTTTTAAAAGCATGAACGATCACCGCAAACGGTTCAATTAACACCGCTCTTTCATCCGGCATGTCATCAGGAATCGGCAATATATACTTCGATGAAATCATAAACTCCTCTGAAAATCCGCCATCTGCATTGACACCTAGCGATTGCTTATAACGGCAAATATTGGTCTTGCCTTTTACACATAAATCACATTCACCACAAAACGAATTCGGCTGCACGACAATTTTCGTTCCAACCTCATATTTAACGTTTTTTCCTGTCTCCATAATCGTTCCTAACAATTCATGGCCAGGAAGGACGGGATAAGAGGCATGTGGAATTTTCCCTTTATAAACCCCAATATCCGATCCGCAGATTCCGCCATAAATCAATTTTACTTTCACTTCATCCTCTTTCAGAGAAGATGAAGATGGAAGCTCTTTTAATTCTATATCACCTGGTTTGTTCAAATATAATCCCAGCATCTTCTTCACCACCGGTCCATTCACCTATTCTCTAAATTCTTGAAAATAAGAGGGTGTAAGTAAGGCATTGTCAGCATCATTCGCTGCTATTCACCCTCTTTAAGCTCTTTTGTTTCCATATTTATCATTCTTTTATTCCGTAACAGGAAGCTGCAATACGATCATTTTTGTTTCAGTCATATCCTCAATTGCATAGCGAGGACCTTCACGCCCAATTCCGCTGTTCTTCACGCCGCCGTATGGCCAGTGATCCAGTCTGAAATTCGAAGTTCCATTAATGACTACGCCGCCGACTTCCAGTGAGTGGGCTACTTTGTAAGCTAAATCCATTTGATTCGTAAAAAGTCCGGCTTGAAGCCCGAAGGAAGAATCGTTTGTTTCTTCAATTGCTTCTTCAATCGTTTCATACGGAATGATACTCACAATCGGTCCAAACACTTCTTGACAAACGACTTTGCTGTGCTTAGGAGGATTCAATAGAACGGTCGGTTCTACTGTTGCACCATGCTGTTTGCCGCCGCATACCACAGTCGCACCTAACTGAACGGATTCATCAATCCACTCCATCACCCGTTTCGCTGCATTTGTATCGACTAAACAGCCAACATCCGTATCCAGCAATAAAGGATCTCCGATTTGAAGCTTTAATACCGCTTCTTTTAACAAGTCTGTAAACGCCTGAACAATGGATTGATGCACATAAATTCTTTGGACAGAAATACAGCTTTGCCCTGAATTACTGAATCCTGTTCTCGCGCATATAGCGGCAGCACGCTTTAAATCCGCGTCTTCATGGACGATCGTAGAAGCGTTTCCACCTAATTCAAGAAGCACTTTTTTCATTTTTGCTAATCCGCATATATTCCTGGCTGCCACTACCCCGCCGGTAAAGGAAATCACATTAATTCGATCATCTTTTACAATTTGCTGTCCGACTTCCACCCCGCCAAGCACCATATTGACAGTGTTTTTAGGAAGGCCAGCCTCTAGTAATAGCTTTAGCAGTTCAGTCGCGATCAACGCTGTTTGAGGTGCCGGCTTTAAGATTACGCTATTACCAGCTGCAAATGCCGGACCCACTTTATGACACACAAGGTTGAGCGGAGCGTTAAACGGTGTAACGGCTGCCACCACACCAACCGGTACACGGAAAGTGGCCGCAATGGCCTTTGTTCCTCTTTCAGAGGCATCACCAGGCAATGTTTCTCCCATTAGTCGTTTCGCCTCTTCACCTGACAGCTCTAAGGTTTCGATGGAACGCGAAACTTCATCCAGCGTATTCTTTAACGGCTTTCCTAGTTCAAGAGAAATCAACTTAGCGAATCTTTCTTTCTCTTGTTCTAGTAATATAGCTGCTCGTTTTAAAATTTTCGCTCTTTGATGAGCAGGTATTCGAGCGATGTCCTTTTTAGCCGCATAGGCTGATGCCAAAGCCTTCTCAACATCTTCTTGTGTTGCTAAGACTTGCTCGCCAATTACTTCTCCTGAGTAAGGACTTTTAATCAAAACAATTTCACGTTCAGAAGAAATCCATTCCCCATTAATATAAGGCTGTGCTTTTTTTACACTCGTTTTTATCACCTTTATCACCAACTCTTCTCAATACTATTAGTAACCATTTAGTATTTACATGTGGGCGTATTCCATGAGGTTATCTCTTTAGAATACATTTTTAGAGCAATTTATTAATTGTGATCTCTTTTATGTAGCCATGACATCACTATAAGATGGAGCTTAAACAGCTCAACTTCTCGATGATCTGATTGATCGTCTCTAATACGAATAAATAATCACATATATAGCTGGAATGATATTTTTCTATTCGCATGATATCTAGAAGTCCTAAAAACACAACTTTTATTTTCCTTTCCAACATTTAAGCCGCCTGTTTAAGAAATAGAAAATTCTTTACCATTTTAAGTATTATCTGTTAGATCGATCTAATTAAGTATTAAACTAATAATCTACCTCTTAGTTTAACTATGGCGTAGATATAGTAGGAAAATACGTATAGATGAGAGTAAAATCAGCATTAGCCTCTGATACCTGATTTGAACGATCATATTGAAAAATACAATTTATTAGATCGATCTAATAAAATTTAAAAAATTATTTACCCTTCTTTACAGCTAGTAAGGGTAATAACAATTACATGACATACTACGAATCAAAAATCTCGCCTCTTTTCATCTCGTCATTATTGACTTGACAGCGACATTTTGTCATGGTCTAATACCATATCTTTGTGAATCGCCTACCAGAAGGTAACCATCCCTTTATTTTCTCACCTCTATTCTTTAACAAAATAATGATTTGAATTTACTTCCAAATATCAGAACTAAGGACTACCTATTGAAAACGTTGTCATTATCTTATAACAAATTTTTTAGATTAGCAATACCCCTTATTGAAATATTCTCAATATTTTAATAAAATCTTAACTCTATAGACGTTGTTAACATAACTTGATATTATTCATCTAAATATACTCACTTCATCATTCAAAAGTTAAAACAGATTACCTTGATGTTGAAAAAGCAGCTGATTATATTATTGAATCGCTAAAAGTAGCCTGGGATATTTACGAACCTCATTGAAATTAAAGATATTTTAGAAGATGACAATAGGCATACCAAAATAGCCAAGAATTTTTTATAAAAGCCTTGGCTATTTTGTCGTCCTAAAGCATTAAAGCTAAACAGATCTTTCTTTAAAAACTTTTTCCTCTTCCTGCCATATTTATGTAGATTCTCTAACAACAAGTTCAGGTTGCAGAATGATACGCTGCTGTTCTCGTCCAAAGTTCTCCATACGCTGGTGCAAAAGATCCGCTGCATGGTTGCCAATAACTCGTGCAAATGATGAGACAGTAGTTAATGGAGGGTTAGAGAGTGCTGCCTCGAGAACATTGTCAAACCCAACTATAGCCATGGTTTGCTTTGGAGTTAATCCAGCACCTTTTAATCCCTGCATAACACCAAATGCGACTAAATCGTTAAAACAAAATGCAGCAGTAGGTGGCTCGGAAAGATGAAGAACCTTCTTTACCGCAGCTGATCCTCCCTCTCTTGTGACTGTGCTTTCCACTATCAAGGACTCATCTACTTCTAATCCAGATTCTTGCAGAGCCGTGCAATACCCTTCCTTCCGCTCTTTCCAAGCAGAAGATTCAGAGGACCCGCCTAGAAAGGCAATCCTTTGATGCCCCTTTTGGATTAAATGATTGACAGCCATTTGCGTGCCAACTTTATAGTCAATACCAACATAATCACAGTTTACGCCCGGTAGTTCTCTAACCGCAAGAACTGTTGGAATATCCATTTGCTTGATTCGATCAATCGTTTCCTTTGAACTCTCCGAGACAGGGCAAAGAATGACTCCGCCAACTCTATGTTCCAGCATTGTTGAAAGAAGTCGATCTTGCTTCGTATCAGAATCAAAGGTAGTTCCTAAAACCACTGTATATCCTTCTTTTTCTAACGCATGATGAACACCGATCAATAATTCTGAATAAAAAGGATTTGCTATATCTGTAATAATTAATCCTACAGTGGACGAACGCTGTGACCGTAGATTAGCAGCGACACGATCATATACATACCCTAATTCTCGCATAGAAGCTAAAACCTTTTGCCGTGTTTCTTCTGAAATTTTCGGACTGTTGCGAACAATTAGCGAGGCGGTCGCACGGGATACACCTGCATGCTCGGCTACTTGTTGTAAGGTAACGCGAGGACGTTTTTTTTGCTTCATATTTGAATCACCCGCTTCGCAAATTTAAGTTTCATTAAATAAACGTCATTGCCAGGAACCGTAATCCCTAACGAATAAAACGATAGTCCGTACCAACAATAGATATATTATAGGTAGCAGTAATAAATATTGTCAATTAGAAAGGAGTTTAACCTTTCTCTGGCTCTCCCCGTCGTTCCTACAGTTAGAAGTCTTTTCGCTTCATTTCTAAGATTCTGTCCTGCAGTGCAAGCTTTAAAGCAAATTCCAAACAGCTTCTTATACAAGCTGGAACCACCTCAAAAGTGCACCTAAACCTTACTTTCGCTAGACTTAATTCAGTATAGGTAATTGGACAAAAGGGAAAACCCCGAGGAAAATAAATTTTTATCCCGGGGTGCGAGTGTTAAATCATGTATGTTTCTTAAAGTTTAAAGCGCTTCACCATATCTTGCAGTTCTTCTGCTATATAAGAAAGAGATTCAGCCGAAGCTTGTACTTCTTCCATGGACGACAATTGTTCTTGTGTCGCAGCGGATACATTTTGAATGCTTGATGCCGCTTCACTAGTCACCGCTGTGATTCCTTCAAACGCTTCCATTACATGACTCACACTAACAGCCAAGTTGCCGGTCGTGAGCGATGTGGCGTGCACATCTTGCTCAACCTTTTCCATGTATGATTGAATGTCTTCAAAAGAGCTTCCCGCCATATTGACGACGTCGATCCCTTTTTGTACCTCGCCGATTCCTTTGTCCATCGACCCTACGATGTTCGTCATATCCTGATTGATGGCCACGATGAGAGATTTGATTTCATTGGCAGACTGCTGGGATTGCTCGGCCAATTTGCGCACCTCATCCGCTACAACGGCAAAGCCTTTTCCATGTTCACCGGCCCTTGCTGCTTCAATCGCTGCATTTAGTGCAAGCAAATTCGTCTGGCCTGCAATATTATCGATGACAGTCGTAATTTGTTCAATTTGTTTAGAGCGCTCGTTTAAATGCTGGATGACCGTTGATAAATCTTTTATCGTATCATCGATCGTATTCATTTGGGTCACAGCCGCATCAATGGCCTTGTTTCCTGCATTCACACTCTCATTTGCTTGCTGGGTCACAACGGATGTCTCAGTCGATTTGATTGCAATCTCCTCGATTCCTTCTTTCATCTTCTCAATAGCTTCCTCGCTTTTTTCTACTTTAGCCGTTTGCACATCTGTCCCGCTCGCCAGCTCTTGCATCATTCTCGCAATTTGCTCTGTAGCCGCTGTCGATTGCTCGGTCGTTGCCGATAATTCTTCAGAGGAAGCCGCCAATAAATCAGATCGTTCATGAATAGAATGAATCAATGTCTTTAATGAATCAGTCATCGTTCGAAAAGCAGCGGATAACAACCCAATTTCTTTGATTTCCTCCTGATGAATATCCACATTCAAGTTCCCCTCTGCGATGCTCACAGCATTTTCCGTTAACCGGCGAATCGGGCGGACAATTCTTCGGATGATAAAATACGTCAAAGCTGAACCGATGACCAGGGCAATGATGATCACCATGAGAGTACGGTTTAAAATAGGCTGTGCATCCTTTGAAATTTCAGACTTGTATATCGTACCGGCAATTTTCCATCCTGTTGCTTTATTTGTAATATATGTAAGCTGTTTCATATCATTTCCAAGCTTATAATCCAACGTGCCTTGAGGCGATTGCTGAATTTTGCCCGCCCATGATTCTTTTGCCACGGCCCCCAATTCTTCTTTCGGATGGATAATATATTCATTATTTGGGTTGACGATAAACGGATAGCCCTCCCGGCCGATTTTCACACTGAGAATCGATGTATTCAGCGTATCCAAGTCAATGTCAAGGCCGACTACACCCGAATTATCTTTTAATTTTTTTGAAATGGTTACAACCATTTTTCCTGTACCCGTGTCTTTATACGGCTTTGAAATGACTGCATTCGGACTGTTCCAAGCCTCTTTATACCAATCACGTTCACGGGGATCGAATCCTTCCGGTAATTCAAAATGCGGATATACAAACATTTTTCCATCGCTTGTTCCCGTAAAAACGTTCATTACTTCTTCGTTTAATACTTCATATTGTTCAAATAAGGTATAAATATCAGCAAACTCATTAAGGTCAGCTACATCATGCTCTTGAATTTTGGATGCAAAATAACCGACATCCCTCATTTTAGGCTGAATCGTACGACTGATCAGGCCGTCAATCAATTGAATATTTTCTTTAGAGCTGGACAAAACTTTGCGTTCAAGTTCTGTTTTAGCGCTGTCATATCCTATGTACCCTATTAAAAGACTTGGTATGATTAATAGACAAGCAGATAAGAGAATCAGTCTCTTTTTAATGGACATCGTTTTGAACATATACCTTTCCCCTTTTATTGCATATTTTCTGGATGAACAAGAAATATCATAATGTAAAAATTCGGAAAATTCAATTAACTTATCTATTGAATTTTCTGCACCTTATTATTTGACATCCTCTAAATCTATTATCGGCATTGTTCTATTAAATATTTACAATATCTTTACAAATAAAAATAAAAATAAAAAGGGAACGGACAGGCGTCCGTTCCCTTTTTATTCCAGTGATAATAAAATTGCATCTCCGCTTTTGGATACTTTTACATTCGCGTATTTGGCCTTTTCTTCAACCTCCCGTCCGGTCCCTTCGCTCACGAAATAATTTTCAATTCCGTATTCAATTTGACCGTCCCCTTTATAGCGGCCGGTGATCCAGACATCCGCTTTAGCTGGAGATGCTTCTTCGGCTCTTCCTTTCACGAATGACCCGCTATATTCATAAACCCCATTTTCATTCTGCACCAAACCGACAGACACTTTTTCATTCATATTCGGTTCCGGTTTCAGATCTAAGGAAGAAATCGAGTACCGAAGGATGACATAGTCCCCTTGCAGTAATGATCTTGGGTCGACAGGCTGCAATTCAAGCCGAATTGACTCCGCCTCCGCAAGAAGCGTTTCGCTTTTTCCGACTTGAACACCGATGATGGTAAGCTGAAGAACAATCACCGCCAGGACAGGAAGCCATTTCCTGCGGACAAAACTAACCGTCGTATGCTCGCTAGCCAGAAAACGATCGTACCATTTCGTAACCGACAACAGAAGGAAACCGATGAGCAAGAACGTAATCGATTTGTGCAGCAAACTCCAAAGCAAATCATAATATTTATACACGACATAAGCGAACCAAAACACCAACCCGACACGGTATTCGAACGACCGTTGCCTCTTTAATGCATAAAATAAGACAAACGTTGTCAAAACAAAGTAAAGAGCATTCACTGTATAATAAACGACAGGGGCATTTTCATGTAAAAACGTCAGGACAAAAAAAGCGAGAAAGCCGTACACACAGCTGTTATGATAGACGGCGATTCCCCATTCCGCTTGAGAGAAGCGACCGGTGGCGAATAAGACGACATTCAATATTAGCAGAAGAAAGGTTGTTCCTTCTATTGTCATCCCTTCCTCCAATAAGGAAGAAAACAAAGTCATCATGGCCGCAAAATAAGTTACGTATCTCATGCTTTTACTTGAATAAAGGAAAAAGACGGCTCCCAATACACCTATAAACAGAATAGAAAAGACAATATGGGAAAAAACCGCGGACGGAATTCCGATCAAATACCCTGTCAATAGAAGCGTGTGGCGTATGACGGCATCCCATTTTGGTTTGATGACGGCCGGTATGATGAGTGTGAAGACCGCCAATATCATCATCACATAAAACGGGACTTCCCCAATGATGAGAAACAAGATTCCCGCTATCGAACTGGATCCCATTACAGATCCAATGCCTGCTATCACCCCAATGAATATTCGTTTGATCCATGAATTCCCTTTTAAGCGGCCTCCCCACTTACTTAAAACCCACACAGCCGCTCCGACCAACATAATCGGAAAGAAGAACGTTAACAAAAAGACATATTCAGATCCGACAAAAATGAGGAAGGTGATGAATTTAATGATCAAAAACACCGTCATTGCCATTCCTAACAGAAGAGTCGATGCTTTTTGTCCGCCTGTTTTTAAATCGTACCAAAACCAGAAGGCGAGTACCGCGATGTAAACGACGCTCATGATGGATGAAAAAAAGTCAAACCATTCTCCCGCTGATAAAACGAGCATCATCGCATGAAAGACGATTAATGTCAAAAAGGAGAGAGGCCTTGAACGGAACACCTTTTTTTCAATTAACCCAAATAAAAGGATGTTCACGAAAGCAACACCTAAAAAGAAACTTCTATACCAATACTCATCCGCCATGTGGAAGCTTGATGACGGAAATAAAAACAACCATGCGCTTAAATGGATAAGTCCATATGTCAAAATGTAAAACGGCTGATAGTTCGTTATAAATGAAAACAACAAAGCCGGAATCGCCCACACTGCAAACAGCATAAAGCTATCTGCATGAGAATTATAGATTTGCCCGAGTAAAGCCACACCGACCCCAAACGTAATGCAGCCGGCAAATAAAAACAGCTCGCTTACAAACGGCCGACGTTGAAAAACCTTTGCCAATATAAAAGAACTTCCGTAAAACAATAAAAGCAAACCAATGCTGAGGCCAATTTTCTCCCACTTATCAAACCCGGCCCAATTGGCAGCAAAAAAATAAATGATGGCCGCCAGAACCAGCGACAGCCCCGCTACATAGCCAAGCTGGATGGACCGCTCTTTCATTTTATTGGGTTGAATGTTTTCCCCCATCTCCTCATCTCCAGTCACATGCCATTCAACTCGCAAAACTTTTCTATATTTTACCACAAATGCCGCTTCGCCAATGCTTCTCTTCTTCCTATTTTTATGTTTCTTTATTCTGTTATACCTCTTCTTTTAGCAACTTCTTTTCTAACAGCAAAGTCCTGACATTGTATAGAAAAAATGTAAAGATCAGATAATATGAGAGATTTTACAGATAAAGGGGAAATCGTATGGAACAAAATAACAGAAAAAAAACGGCAAATACTTCAGACACTACCGGTGTTGAACAGCCTTTAATGTCAACAGGCACGACTGAACCTGGCTTCGATTGGGGTACAAATAGAACTGAACTGGCAGCCAAACCTAAAATTGGAGAGACATTAGTTGGTGAAGACAATACTAAAGATTGAAAAAGACCTGGCATGATACTTTGCCAGGTCTTATTTCTATTATTGCCCATTTGCTCCGCTTTGGGTGACTTTGCGGATGTGTTTGTCTTCAAAATTGCGGGCGCGAAGATCTGCCACTTTGTCGTCTATGACCTTCGATTGGTCCACTTCTTTTGATGGCTCGTTTTTAGGATGAGTCATAATTGTTCATCTCCTTTAGCTGATTTTCAAATTTCTCCTTTAGTGTTGCTTGTCTGATGTAAAAATATAATGCGGCCTGCGATTTTTATCCCGCATTAACGGGCAGTAAGACCCCAACTTCAAGACTTAAAAAATATTGAAGCAGTTTAAGTGGGGATAACTGCTCGTAAAAGCCCGATAAGATCAACTAACCATCAGTAGGAGATAAGAGCCTCCTACTGATGGAAGTTTCCTTTATTTCCCCTTATCCTAAACACGAAATTCACAAAAAAGTGAATAAAATGAACATTATGTAGATATACTAATTGTTACAATCACTATCATGCATGAGGAGACATACATATGAAAATCAGATGCGCCATTTGCAAACTTCCAAAGGATCTTCAAGAAAAAGAAAAAGGGCAAAATTACTGTACGGATTGCTTTGATGTCATCACGAAAGATTATCGGCTCAAATAATAATGGGAGACCTTTCGTGCCGACTAAATTTTTTTTTCCTCTTCTGAATATCCTCGCTTGAAGAAAAAGGCAAAGAGATGATTACAAATCCATCTTTTCGCCTTTTTGTTTTGCGGCACTATTTTACATCGTTTTCCTCCACGGCATATGTACCCGGTGCCGCCGCTGCCACAAACGGACTTTTTTCTCCTATAAAATACAGTTGCAGTTCATGCATCGCTCTTGTACAGGCTGTATAAAATAACTTGCGTTCATTTTCTCTGCTGTACCGGTCATACGAGGCATCATAAATGATGACGGCGTCAAATTCGATTCCTTTTGCTAAATACGAAGGAAGGATTGAAATATCCCGCTCAAAAGAAGTCGTTTCTTTTCGAATGAGACGAAGGGATAGATCTTCCTTCATCGCTTCATAAGCTGTCCGAGACTCTTGGGCTGTTTTACATATAACGGCAATCGTTTCATGACCGGATGTTTTTAATTGACGGATACGCTCGACGATCTTACAGTGAAGATCCCGTTTATCGACCACCTCTGTGACAACCGGCTTCTCCCCCTTCCGGTTGAAAGGCTCGATTTTATTTCCTCCACTGATAAACTGGCGGGTGAATTCAACAATCTGTTTCGTTGAACGATAGCTGCGATTGAGCACCATCATCTCTTTTTTCTCTGACTCATATAAGGAAAACAGATGATCGAGACCATCATTGTCGGCATGCGCAAAAATTCCCTGATTCAAATCTCCGAGCACGGTCCACCTGCTATAGGGAAACAACTGTTTCATGAAAGCAAATTGAAATGGCGAATAATCCTGTGCTTCATCAACAAATACATGCTTGACAGATGTGTTGGTCAAGCGTCCCTCTATCTTTTCCTTTAAATAAAGATATGGAGTAGCATCTTCATAAAATAACTCGCCTTCTTCCAGCTTTTCTAACGTTTGCAAGCAAATCGTCTCCCAATGATCCGGCCGTCTAATTCGTGTAAAAAAGGATGAAAAATAATTGGTTTTTGCAAACAGCTGACCGTAAACTGCCGGCAGATTGATAAACCGAAGCTCCTTAATTCGACGGCGCAGCGGCTTGAAGCGCTTTTGGACAATCATGGTCGCAAGTAATTCCTGCTCTTGTCGAAAATCATCAAACGTATTTTCTGTAAAACGTCGCTTTCGCGTCAACTGCTTATAGGCACGCAAATAGTCTTCTTTGCTCATGAGCTGCGCCTCATCTTCCACCCAAGGCTCATCGCGTTCGGCCTTCTCCCGAATTTTCAGCTCGCCAAGCAGCCATTCTGTCACCATGGCCAGACGGTTTGGAATCGATAAAGAAGCATCCAAACCATAAAACCGTTCTTTGATCTTCTCTCCTGACACTAATACTTTCTTGCGGAATACGATATCCTTAAATATCAGTGCTTCATGACCGAGAAACTCCGCATATGAATCCATGACTTCCATATATTTAATGCCAGCTTTAAAGCGGATTCCTTCAATACGGGCTTTATACCCGGGGTCACTCATTGCGGTCAAGACATATTCCATTTGGGTGAAAGGGTCCTCCAGATGAAATGTTTGACCTAGACGATGCTCTAAATAGGCTTGGAATGTGGTTTGCTGCATGTTTTCTTCCCCTAATTCAGGCAGAACAGTCGACACATAGCTGTTGAACATCGGATTAGGCGAAAAAAGCACGACGTTTTCCGCCTTCAGCGTTCCGCGGTATCGGTAAAGCAAATAAGCGACCCGTTGAAGGGCAGCAGACGTTTTCCCACTCCCGGCAGCTCCCTGAACAATAAGAAGACGACTTCGTTCGTTTCGAATAATTTCATTTTGCTCCTTCTGAATCGTTCCGACAATACTCTTCATCTGATTATTTGCCTGTTTTCCAAGCACCTCCTGAAGGAGCTCATCTCCAATCGTCACGCCGGTATCAAACAAACTTCGGATACAGCCTTTCCGAATGATGTACTGGCGTTTTAGCTCCATCTCACCCGAAATGGAACCTTCAGGCGTATCGTATGCTGCACGGCCCGGCGAATAATCATAATACAAACTTGATATCGGCGCCCGCCAATCGTAGACAAGAAACTGTTCATCATGTACATCCAATAAAGAAGAAGTACCAATATAAATGACCTCTGTATTCTCTTCCCCGTCTTCAGTGAAATCGATTCGCCCGAAATAAGGGGACCATTTCAGTTTTTCCAACGCCTGAAGCTGTTGATTGGCTTGCCGGTAGCTCCGCTCTCTTTCTGACAGCAATTCCGCCTGCTGCTTGATGCTCACATATGTTTCTGCCGCTTCATCCGCATTATCTACATTGACTGTTACACCGCTCCAGAAATGTTTACGAATGTCCACAACATCCCCTTTAAGGGTGCTGGCATTTTCACCGAGTCGTTCCATTCGCTGATCAATCTCTTTTACCACTTGATTCACACGCTGTTGTTCGTTTTGTCTCTCCTGATCTGAAATGCTCATTGTGTCACTCCCGTCTGATTAGGTAACCTCTCCCCGCTAGATGCTTCATCCATAGAACGGATTATTGCCGAGGAAACTATTTGACAATAAAATAAATTTATGATAAAATTATATTGATTGATTAAATTTATTATGATTAAATAATGATCTTTTTTATTTTACCATTTCAATATACACACCTTAACGAAAGCGTTTATACGTTTTCGTTTTTTATTTTATCACGGATTTATTCCTATCCTTTCCACATATATGTCTGATCTGGGTCCTCCTCTTTCAGCTGATCATCTTGTTCATATAATTGTTTGTTTCTCACTTGTTCGTTTTCACCGTTTGGAAAGATTTTGTCTGCCTTTTTTGGCATTTCTTTAACTTTTCCGTTATCCCCCATCAGGATTTCAACGGGCGTATAAATCGGAACCATTGCGTACAATTCTGCAATATCTTCATTATGCATTCGGATGCATCCTTTTGATACATTCTTTCCGATACTTGTCGAATCATTCGTTCCATGGATCGCGTATTCGGATAATTCCATCCCCCTGCTCCCAAACGGATTTTGCTGCAGCGGCCCTTTCCATTTATTCGGATTCATTACCTTCTTTTGAACGGCAAAACGCCCTTCCGGAGTGCTGTTTTTTTCTCCCAGTCCCACTTCATATGTATTCAGCGTATATGGTCCTGAAACAAGCCGTAGTTCATTCCGCTCTTTTATAATAAGAATTTCTAAAGGATAAAATTCAATCGAAGAAATCAAATGTACATTTGGCACCAATGATTGCTCGACGATTTTTTTCCATTCCATCCCCTTTTGTCCGGAAACAGAAGCAGGATTGTATACCCATCCTCCTGTACCAGTAAATGTGTGAACAACATCGTTCGATAACGTAATCGGATCATTGGGCAATTGAGTGAGATAATTTTCAGGGAAAGCTTCCATAAGTTCTGATAGATGTCGGGGCATATAACCTCTTTTGACGACAAACTGATAAAGGGCACTGCGAATGACGGTTGTCGTTTCCCATATTTCCTTATCCAACGAGTGCGACCGCTGGGTCAAAATATGAGAGGGGAATTGTTCTTTCTGCTTTTCATCCGGAAGGGCAGCTGCATGTTCGTTCAACCCTAATGTATAGAGACGGCTGTAATCTTTATGGAAGTCCTTTTTCGCAGGCAAAAGCTCTGGTGCTTGAAGAAGGAGAAAAAGATAGAAGAGAAAAGAAGTCAACATGCCAAGAAAATAAAAGAGAACAGCTAGTACGAAAACATCGCCTCGATTCCAGGAACGCTTTTTCATGCCCTATCATCTCTTCCTTTCTGCCTAATCTGCTATATGACTAGTATATTTTCAGCCGTACTAATGATGACAAGAACTCTAGTAATCAGGTAACTTATTCCATAAAAAAGTGCGCTTCCCGTCATTCGACAGAAATACGCACCTCTCAACTGTTTCACTTTCAATCTTGATTACTTTTACGCAGGAAAAGCATACATATTGTAATGACGGTAAAACCCGTAAAGGCTAGCAGCGGAATCGTTATAAAGCCAAGCCAATTGATATATTCCCCTGAACAAGGAATTCCACTCGTACACATTTCAAATTTCTGCAGGAAAGAAATCTTTTGCAGCCCGTAATGGTAGCCTGAAAGCAGCATCCCGAAAATTGAAAAAGGGAGCACATTTTTGTAAGCTTCCCGATCGTTTCGATAAAAAGCCAAACCGAGCAAAATGGCTAATGGATACATCAAAATTCGCTGGTACCAGCAAAGTGTACAAGGAATAAATCCCATTCCTTCACTAAAAAACAAACTTCCAAGCGTAGCGGTCAACGCTGCCAGCCAGCCGATCAGCAACGGTTTATTCATATCTCACTTATTCCTCCTCTGCCGCTTCTTCCACCACGTTTTGGAATTTTTTAAAAAATTTTCCTCCAAACGGATTGCCGTTGACAAACAAGGCCGGAGAAGCCAAAAGCCATCTATCTTTGTTTATACGTAGACTTTAGACGTAGACATTATAGTTACAACACCAAAAAGAAGTCAAGTTCCATTTCATCATGTTCCATGAAATGGACTTGACTCCTTTTCAGAAACTTCAAAGTATAGGTCATACAAATGCAGCCGTTACAACAGGGCGTTGCATTCTGAGGCTTCATTCCTCCATTGCTCAGCCGCCAGATCCTTTCTATTCAAATACTTCTTCAATTGGTTTTCCTTCGACAAAAGAAGGGAGCTCCAACCCAAGCAGTTTATAGACCGTCGGGGCGACATCCAGATTGGACACCGGCGGAATGGTTCTTTCTTCAGCTATTTGATGTCCTGTCGCCATAAATATAGGACGCAATTCTTTTCGCTTCGGGTCGCCGCCATGCGTTCCCAGCTCTTCTGCCGGTTTCACTAAACTGGAGAAGCCGCTTCCCATCACATAACCGGGTGCGGCCATTAATAAAATGTCGCCTGAATGGGAATGGCCTACTTTCTTTTTATCTGTGCCACTTGTATTAATCACCTTTCCATATGGATGAATATCCTTATGAATGAATGCCCCGTATATTTCTTTCGTCCTTTCTTGAAGGAATGAAATATCCAGTCCATCTTGTTTCACACTGTTGATTATTTGATCTATGTTATATTGGATGACCTCTTTGCTGTTGGGCAATTCGACTTTTTCTTCTTTAAAGAGTTCCATTACCTGGGACTCAATCGCTTTGTATTCTTGCTCGGTTACGCTCCCTCCCTTTTCTCTTTTGTTTAAATTAATGTAAACATGGGCGGCCGAACCGCTTGCTACCGCATATGCTTTCGTTTTTTCATGGTTGATTTTCCCGTTCTTATCTAGCACCAACAAACCCGCATCCTTCAATACTTTATTTGGCTGAATCAGCGAGTGCGCCGGTTCCATACCGTGATCAGATACAATCAGCAAACTTTCGTTTGGACCAAGAGAATCCAGCGTCTGACCGACCACTTGATCGGCCAGTTTATATGACCATTCAACATATTGCATATATTGTTTAGATTTCTCTGGTGAATATCCTGGCTGCCTTGGATCCGCCAGCAAATATTCATGCTGTTCATGGTCAATTTGCGGAGCATAAAACATTAGCAAGTCTGGATTGTATGTTTGTTTTATATAGAGGGAGACATCCGTCACCCATTTCACAAAACGTGTGCTAATGTCTTCATATTCTTTTCTTGTAATCCACCCCTTCTTAATGGCTTTCGTATCATCTTGAACAGGAAAAAAACCAAATCTTTCTTTTATATCTTTTGAAAATCCTTCCGGTCCATCGATGACACCAGAGGTGACCGCAGTACGATACATCTTCGCTTCATTTACATTCTCATCCAGCTTTTTGAACTTAAATGAAAATCCAGCCGTCTGATTCTCTTTTACTTTCAGGTTCAAGGAACCCCAATTCGTTCCTCTTGCCCTTTCATCCTTCTTGTCTATCGTTTTGTCTTCAGAAAAAATAAATGTATCATAATGAACATGGCCGTCATCCTCTGTATCTAATGCCAGTACATGAATGACGTGATTTTTCACTTTTTCCAATTTAATTGAAAAGGAAGCCTCCTTTAAGGGACTGAAGCTATCAGGGACTTGATTCCAACCCTTCGCTTTTTGAAAAGCCAATGTTTCCAAACGGCTCTCTGACCATGTATCCCCGTAGTAAATAGAATAGTCTCCCTGTTTTTCAACTTTCGGATTCGCTCCGGCGAATGCTACCGTCGCTGTCTTTTTCCCTTGTTTTCTCGCTTCAATCCAGAGCGGACTAACTCCGAGTTCAGCATGGAAGGCATCTTTTAGATTGCCTAAAGAAGTTCCTGCTTCATGCCATTGATTGCTGACGATACCGGTTTTAGATGGTGTCGTTCCCGTTGCAATCGCCGCATGCGAAGGTGCCGTAAGCGAAGGAGAAATGGTCGTGGAATATTCCGCTGTCACGCCACTCTGCATGACCTTCTGAATATGGGGTAATTTTCCCTCATTGACATATTTCTTCGTTAAGTCATTTCGCATCCCGTCAAAGGAAATGAGTATGACTTGCTGTTGTTCTTCTTTTACCGCCCAGACTGCTTGTGCATTTATACAACATAAACCAATTACAATGATTGCGGTAAATGTTTTTCTTATCATGATGTCTGCCCCTTTTTCTAGTCTCTATTTCTCTATTATTATTTTTCTTCCCTTTTTCCCTCTCTTTCCAAATGTAAAACAAGGTATTTTTCACCATATCATTTCTACTTTTTCCGAAAACAGAGGGTTAACTTAAAAAAAAAACGGGGAATAGACTATATAAATCGATTTAAAAAATTCGACATGACCAAAGAGCGGCCATGCCAAATTTTCTAGACTTAAGCGGCTGTCACCCCCCTTGCAGAGTTAACGCCATCCGCATAGGTGAACCTTTGAGAGCGGATTCGAGTTATCTAGACCGCCGATTGTGAATATCTCTCCATAAAATGAAAACGTGTCGAGTTATTAAGTGGAATGTATATAAAATGTACAAGAACAAGTATCTACTAAGGAGTTGATTGTTTAATGGAAAAATGGATTTCATTCGGAAAGAAACTAAAAGAAGAAATAAAGGACGACAGGGCAACGGGCCTGGCCGCCGAACAAGCCTATTATTATATGCTTTCTATCTTCCCTATATTGATTTTACTGCTTTCCATCGTACCCTATCTATCGATCGATCCACAAAAAGCGATTTCGTTCATGCAAGAAGTAATGCCGTCAGAAACAGCCAGGGTGTTTGATGAAACGGTCGTCTCCATTGTCAGCCAGCCAAACGAAGGGCTTTTGACCATCGGGATTCTAGGTACTCTCTGGTCGGCTTCCAGTGGGATGAATGCCTTTATGCACGCAATGAACGTAGCATTTGATGTAGAAGAAACGCGATCGTTCATTAAAGCAAGACTGGTGTCCATCGGCTTGACAGTCGGCTTGATTGTCACGTTTATCATTGCTTTAGTTTTACCGGTTTTCGGAAACGTCCTTTTGAATACAATCGAGTTCTTTATTCCTTTGCCAGGTAAAACAGCATTACTGTTAAAAGTTCTGCGCTGGTTAATCGCGATTGCCGTGATGATTGTGATACTAGCCGTGTTATACCGCCTTGCTCCAAATAAACATTATCCTTTTAAACATGTGATTCCAGGAGCTGTAACTGCTACTATTATCTGGCAGTTTATTTCATTAGGTTTTTCTTTTTATGTCAGTCAATTCGGAAACTATTCGGCTACATACGGAAGTTTGGGAGGAGTCATCATTCTCATGCTTTGGTTTTTTTTAACGGGATTCGCCCTTGTATTGGGGGGAGAAATTAACGCTCTTTACCATAAAGAATCCACCTCTACCATTCCGACGTCGAGAGATAAAGCTGTTTCGCCGTAATCATTGCACAATCATTTGATAAGAAAAAGCGAGGGTTTCCTCGCTTTTTCTTATTTTTTATCCCATATTAATGAGCAGTAAAACTCCCACTCATGGAAGTTTCCTTTATAAGGTTTAACCTATGGTTGATTTTGGCATACATACAAAATGGTCAAGCCGGGTACTTAATTATATCTGTACAAATGCATCAACTAAACCGTATACCTTCCATCATACTTATCATGAAAGGAGATTTTCTATGGGACTACTGTTTATTTTCATCTATTTAATCATCGTAAAACTTGTTATTGAAATATCATCCTCCCTTTTGCAGCTGACAGGCTTAAAATCCGAAATCGCCAGATATCAAGCCATTTCTATGTTGACGGGTACCGGTTTTACAACTGACGAATCAAAGTTAATCATTGACCATCCCGTTAGAAGAAAGATTAGCGAATTTCTCATTTTATTTGGTGCTTTTTCATTAGCTGTTATGATTTCATCTATCAGTAATATTCTGTCCGACGACTTTCGAATTCCGACACTTGCTGTCATAGGCAGCTTATTAGCTTTCTTGCTTTTGATCTTAAAAACCCCATTCATCAAGCAAAAACTGACCGCTAAAATGAAACAGGAAATAAAAGATCAGTTTTCCTTTTCGGAACTTCCTATTCAAGATGCTTTATACTATTCAGACTCTGATACGGTTACAAAGCTCATCGTTCCAGAAGATTTTAAATATAAGTATCGGCCTTTAAAAGAGATGCTTCGTCATGATGAGGATATTCACGTTCTTTTAATTGCCAGAGGAGAAAGGGCCATTCGAAAAAATTTATATGAGACGGTTTTACAGGAAGGCGACCAAATTATACTATACGGAGATCAACGGACAATTCAGAAGAGGTTTAAAAAATTTTTGAAGGATTAAGTAAAAAGAAGAAGGATAGCTGCTCTTTAGCCATGTTAAATATTCCAAATCGATCGGTATAGCTTTATGAATAGCCAGAAAGAATGTGCTATAATTTACAAATGCCAATAACCTAATAGAATAGAGGAATTTCATGCTAACTTTTGAAGAAAAATTAGAAATTATCGAATCTTTCCCGCAGCTGCAACGTAAAGATGTCTCGCTTGGCCGAGTGAACTTCCATTATCCGGACAGTGTCATGGATAAAAAGACGGTCGTATACCATTTACATCCGAACGGAAATGGATTCGTATACGCCGGTCAGCTTCCGGCAGCGGCGACAGATGATAAAGGAATGGTCAACATCCGCGATTACTCCGCAGAGGATCTTCGTTCTTTGATCACAGGTTCTATCCGTTATCTTTCTAATGAGACAGGTGCACCTGAAAAAACGACAGCGGAACAAGCAATTATTGGTGATGAACAAGAAGAACGCTGGATCGGTCCGGATGATCATGTATTGATTCTTGTACATGAAGACGAGCTATGGAATGTATATTCCGGCTTAAACCTCGAAGCTGCGTTCGAATCTTATAAAGAGGCCGAAGAGTATATGAAAGAAGAAGGCTTTACACGCAAATAACGGATATGGGCGCATTGCCCATATCCGTTATTTGTGTATACCTATTTATTTTGTACTGGAAACGGTCTCTTTTTTGGAGCTTCCCGAGTTTGAGGTTGATGAATAAGCCGTTCCTGTTCTAGATGATTTAGGATTAGAATCTGTGTTTGAATCTGTACTTGTATCGGTATCACTAGTTGCCGAACTTATTTTGTCTAAATTGACTGTATCCGTTAGTTCAGTTCCCGCCTCTTTCACTTTGGATCCGATATCTGCCAGCTCGCTTTTCATTCCGCTGGCGGCGGACATTGCCTCATTGGAAGCATCCATTACTTTATTTACTTTTCCAAAAATATCTTCATTCACACGCTCGTACAAATTTTGAGCATCGCTAATGGCTTGTTTGAGTGTATCCGCTGCACTTTTAAATTGGGAAACCATCTGGTCCTTCACTTCACCCGGGTTTTCTTTCACTTGAACGAACATATCTTTTGAACAATCTTTTAAATTTACAGCTTTCCCCTTCACTTGATTGCGTGTCGCAGAGTCTAATAACGTCAGAGCGCCGCCGATCATTCCCCCGAGGATAATTCCTTTTAATAATTTGCTGTTGTTTTCATCTGCTGCGGTCACTTGTGTGGATCGCATTTGCTGTGGTGCTTCCGGTGCCGTTGTATGGTTTATCGTGTTTGTATTCACAGGTACCGCTGTTCCCTTTGTCACGTTTGTTGTCCCGATTGTATCAGTATGATTTGTTGTCGTAGTTGTTGTCGTTGTGTTTGATGTTGTCATTTTTCTTCTCTCCTTTTAGCTTTTCATTATTTCTAGCGTTGTTGGTTAGTTCTTTCCCGCATTTTTTTAGGGCTAAACCACAACTTGTCCAAAAAAACGGATGAAACGCAAGGAAAATGTTTCCTTTCTCTCAATCTACGGTTAGAGAAAGAAATTGGTTTTCCGCCACTGTCATTCCATCGGTCCAAAAGCCTCTTTCCTTTCAGTCAAACGAACCAAAAATCCTCCTAAAATTAAACAGTCTTTCGCGAATATTAAAGGAAAAGAAAGGAAACGGTAGGGATTTGGCATATACTTAATCTCCGTGAAGAAGAACCGTTCAGAACCCTTATTATCCTCAAATAGAGGGAGAGAGCAGCTTTGCATCCTTCCTTTTCCAAATGTTAGGATGAATAAGATACTACATTTAGAAAGGATTTGATTGTTCATTAATACTCTCGATTTAACGTACACGTCGGAAATGGAAAAAGCCATGTTTCAGTCTCATGGAATGGGCTATGCTGAATATAGCCGAAAATTGGATCAGCGCTTAAAAGTTGAACAAGAACGGGAACAGGATTATTTACAAAGCAGACGTATCATAGAGGGAATGAGAACCAATCCTTAAACATAAATAAAGAACATAACTGAAAAAAACTCTTCAAGGAATGGCGGAGTTTTCTTAACTCTCTTCTTTTTATAAACCCTACCCATAATCTTTTTTAGAGAAAGGCCTTCAAAATTTTGAAGGTCTTTTTAGATTTTTAATTGACGAAATGTGACGGTCGGTGTTATTCTACATTTACATATAATTAGTTTAGTGAACAAACAAATAAAGTTGTTTCTAATCTGATTACTGCTTGTTTCAATTTTATAGGCTTCACCTCTTTTGCATATTTTTGAAAAGGGTTACACATGACAATACTAACAAGGTTTAATGGTAAAGAAAGTGAGGAATTTTTATGGGAGTACCGGCATTAGAAAATGCAGCCACACCAGTCAATGGTTCTAAAAAACTAAGTCTAAAAGAGAAAATGTCATACGGTTTGGGTGATGTTGGAAACGGTCTCATGTTTGATATGGGACAATTGTATCTTCTTAAATTTTACACAGATATTTTAGGAATCTCAGCTTATTGGGCAGGTTTAGTGTTTTTAATCTCCAAGATCTTTGATGCATTTGCTGATGCAAGTGTCGGGGCCTTTGTCGACTCACGAACGAACATTTCAAAGCGTGGAAAGTTCCGGCCGTTCATTTTATGGGGGACCATTCCATTGGCAATTATGACGGTCATATCGTTTTTGGCTCCAGATATTTCGGACACCGGCAAAATTGTGTATGCGTTTGCAACTTATATGGCCTTTGGACTGGCCTACTCATTCGTTAACATTCCTTATGGCTCTCTATCTGCTGCGATGACACAAGATCCGGTGGACCGTGCGTCTCTTGGATCATTTAGAGCGATTGGCAGCCAAACAGCTCTTCTCATTTCCGGGGTAGCCGTTATCCCAATCGTTTTACAATTTGACAACCAAGAAGTCGGATATATCGTTGCCATCTCCGTTATGTCGATACTCGGTATGGTTTTCCACTATATTTGCTATCGTAATACTACTGAAAATATTATTAGAGAGCCGAAAAAAGAAAAGGTTCCGCTTTCACAACTCTTTAAATCATTGTTATCAAACCGACCGCTTATTGTACTCTGTTTAGCCGCACTGTTCATGATTGCTGCAACCAATCTTCGTACTGCGGTTCAGTTGTACTACTTGGAGTATAACTTAAATAATGCAAGCCTAATGGCCTTACTTACATTCTTAAGTATTGGACTGGCAATCCTTGGTTCATATTTTATTCCTGTGTTTGTAAAAAGAATCGGGAAAAAGAATACATTTATGCTTGGACTCGTCATTGGAATCATGGCAGATATCATCAACTTTATCATGCCGACAAGTGTAACATCATTCTTGATCATCTATTCGATTGGCAGCTTTGCACTGGCATTTGCCCTTGGCCTTCCGTGGGTCATGATTGCCGATGCAGTTGACTATCATGAATGGAAATCAGGTGAACGGACTGAAGGAGTCGTCTATTCTTCATACAGTTTCTTCCGAAAACTGGCACAGGCGCTCGCTGGTTTCATTCCAGGTATTGCACTTGGCCTGATAGGATATATTCCAAATGTACAGCAATCTGCCGAAACTTTACTGGGCCTCAAAGGATTAATGTTCCTTGCACCTGCTATTCTTAACATTATCGGATTGGTAGTCTTATTTTTCTTCTACAATTTGACTGACGACTTATACAGCAAAATTGTCGCTGAATTAAAAGAAAGAACTAAAAAACAAAATCAAAATCTTGCTTGATAAATCGATTCTCAACATGATCCAAAAGCAAAAGTCACAATCTTTGAGAATAGAGCCTAACAAAAACCATTTAAATATAAAGGGAGAGAAAACATGGTGAATAGGGAAAAAGAATATGCAATTTTAGTTGAAAAAGCCATCTTGAATGCCCCTATTTGGTTAAAAGAAGATATTGAAAAAATTAGGAAGAAAGCAAATGGTAACATTCGCATAAGTTATGTTATTAAAGAACTCTATAACAAATATACGTTTAATGCTACTCATATTTTTGCAGCTATCAATCAAAATACAGAGTGGACGGCTATTTCTCGTGAAAGACTGAATATCATTGATAACAATATCGACTTGATACAGTTAATTTTAAAAAGAAGCTGACAACAACAGTAGAAAAAGACGACGGAATCCATTGCGATTCAGTCGTCTTTTTCTGCACCTAAGCGGCTGCCAGCCTTATTTTTTATCCCACTCTTCAATATTCCATAAAACTCCAAATCCATGGTGGCCTAATGTCCGGTTGCCAATGCCGGTCACTTTGCTATTGACGCCATATAAAGTATCCAAATATACAAGAAAGTTGAAGGCTGGGTCTACGGCTAATTCCTGCTGAAATTCCTCATAAAGCACTTTTCGTTTTGCTTGATCATCTGTCGTGCGTGCTTGCATCAACAGCTCATCTATTTCCGGGTTACGATATGCACCGAGATTATAAAGTCCATCCCCAATTTGGCTGCTGTGGAAAACACGATAAGTGTGATCATCTGGATCAAATTCGCTGCCCCATCCAATTAAAAAAGCATCTTCTTGATCGAATTTAATGGCATTCCAATCCTTTGGCTTAGGAACAGCCAAAATGCCAAGTGGTTTCAGTTGTTCAGCTACAACATTTGCAAGCGCCACTCGCAAAGGGTCCGTAATAGGTGAAACAAGCTCAAACTCAAAACGAATGCCGTCTTTTACAAGTACACCATCTTTACCTTTCTTCCACCCTGCTTCCCCTAACAAAGCTTTGGCTTTTTCCGGCTCATACGCATACCACTCTTTTTGCGGGGCATTCGCCCATGCTTTTTGCAATGGACCGTACGCAGCTGTTCCTTTATCGAACAGTACACCTTTTACGATGGCGTCACGATCAATCGCAAAGTTCATGGCTTGACGAACTCTCGCATCTTCAAATAAAGAATTGTTAAAATTGTACATGACCGCACGATAATCAGCTGTCGGGATTGTATACATCTTAAATTGGTCGTCTTCTTTTATGGTTGCCATTTGATTAGGCTCCATGAGAGCAAGGTCAATTTCGCCTGTTTTTAATTGTAATACACGTGTATTGGCATCCGGTACAGGCTTAAAGACGACTTCATCAAGCTTTGGTTTCGGTCCATAATACTTATCGTTTCGTACAAGCGTAATCGTATGATCATTGGTCCATTCTTTCAGCTTAAACGGCCCATTGCTGACTGGATGCTGATTAAGATCTGTTTCATTTATATCTTGATTTTGTAAAAGATGTTTTGGCATAATACCAATCTTTAATTTACCAAGCAATGGCGGAAAATGGTGATGCAGTGTAATTTGCACTTCGTTTTCTTTCATAACCTCAACTGATTTAATTTCGGTGAAATCTCCGGCAATCGACGAGTTTGTATGTGAATCTCTAATTTTGTCTAAGGTAAATTTGACATCCTCGGCCGTGACAGGTTTTCCATCTTCCCACTGTGCATTATCCCTTAGCTTGAACGTATACGTGAGCTGGTCAGATGAAATCGTCCACTCTGTCGCAAGATCTGGAGCGATTTCGTTTGTTTCTGTCGGCTTTGTGAGTCCGCGATATAGGAGACTATCAATTTCTTGACTTTCATCTAATATCGGATTCACTCGCTCCACTTCTTTCTCTGTTCCATAGACAAGCTGCTTTGTTGTCACAGAAGATGTTGGTTCTGTCTTGTCTTGACTGCATCCAGACATGATCAATATACTTGCGATGATTGTTAGGATGAATATTGCTTTAGCTTTGTTGATACGCATATTCCCTCTCCTCTTTCTTGTTTTGTTTTTGTAATCGATCTCTCGGATGGAGAGCAAGCATCGACGAGAATAAACGTTTTGTATAGAGATTTTCCGAAGCAGACAGCTCATGCGCTCTTGCTTCTTCGACCTTTTCTCCTTTTTCCAATACGAGAATGCGGTGACATAGTGCCATTGCTGCGCGAATATCGTGAGAAATGAATAAAATGGCGGTTTGTTCTGTTTCATTTATTTGTTGCAAAAGGGAGAGCATTCTTGCTTGCGAACTCATATCTAAACTGGCAAACGGTTCATCTAAAATAAGAAGTTCCGGTTTCAGCAAAAGAGCCCTTGCAAGTGCTGCCCGTTGTCTCATTCCTCCAGAAAGTTCATGCGGGTAGTGAGACAAGACGGTTTCAGGCAGACCGACTTTTCGTAATACTTCTTTGACTAGCTGTGGTTTGTTTTCGTTTTTATCTTTCCAATAATCCAAACCTTCTCCGATAATTTCCCCCACATTCCAGCGAGGATCGAATGACGCAAGCGGATCTTGATGTACCCATTGGACACCTCTTCGAAATGGGGCTGTACCATGCCAGATGACTTTCCCATGCTCACATGCCTCTAATTGCAGCAACAAACGGGAAAGTGTGCTTTTTCCACTGCCGCTTTCACCAATCAATCCCACAATTTCTCCTTTTTGAATGTGAAAACTCACATCATTCACTGCGTGTATCGATTGTTTACGAAACCATTTATTTTTGACATACGCTTTACTGATATGTTCGACAGTTACAATCGGCTCGCTGTGAGGTGAATGCATCTGTTCCTTCATATTGGTCAGCTCTTGATAATGGTGCAGCAATTGCTTCGTGTGCTCATGAACAGGCTGGTCAAATAGTTTCGTCACAGATGCAGACTCGACAATGGCTCCATCTTTCATGACCATAACAGAATCGGCTATTTCTGCCACTACCCCAAGATCGTGCGTAATAAAGAGAACACTCCCGCCTGTCTGTACGCTCCAATCTTTGATTAATTGGAGGACGTCAGCCTGAATCCGCAAATCTAATGCCGTTGTAGGTTCATCAGCAATTAACAGTAGCGGTTCAAGCACCAACGCTAACGCAAGCTGAACACGCTGTCTCATTCCACCTGAAATTTCATATGGGTATGCTTCATACACACGCTCCGGATTTGGCAGTTGCATACGATCCAGTAAACGAATGGCTCGCTCTTTTGCTTCACGCTTTGAAACTTTGGTATGTGCGGAAAACAATTCGCTAAAATGCTGTCCAATCGTTTTTAATGCATCGAAGGTTCCGTATGTATCTTGAAAAACAAACCCAACCTGCGTTCCACGATAATAACGCTTTTGCCTTTTGCTCATAGAGAGCACGTTCTCATGTAAAAATTGAATATTGCCGGATGATATAGCGAGGCCTTGTGGCAGTAAATCTAACATTGCTTTTGCGGTCATACTTTTTCCCGAACCGCTTTCACCAATAATCGCTACAATTTCTCCTCTTGGTACACTAAATGAAACATCCGCTAAAAGCGGCTTTTCCCCTTTGTCTGTCTGAAGAAGCACGGAAAGGTTTTTAACCGTTAATACATCTTGCTCCATCCTCTCCCTCCTTTCTTTAACTGCGGCAGGGCAAATCGGTCTTGCAGTACGTCACCAAGAAACGTGATAGCCAATGCGGTACATGTAATCAACAGACCTGGAAACACAGCAATCCACCATGCGCCAGATAATAGATAATTTTGCGCTCCAATTAACATATTTCCCCATGATGGCTCATGAGGTGGAATACCAATCCCCAAAAAGCTCAATGTTGCTTCTGATAAAATAGCATGACTCACGCCGCTAACAGACATGACTATTAATGTCGGCAAACATTGCGGCAATAAATGCCGGCGTAAAAGTTGAAACGAGGAAGCCCCGACAACAGAAGCAGCTTGGACAAAAACCTCTCCTTTTAACGAAAGAATTTCTGTACGAATTAAGCGGGCAATCGGCATCCAGCTTGTCATGCCGATAATAAGAACAACTGTTATCCAACTTGCTGGAAATAATACTTGAATTCCAATCATGAGCAATAAGCTCGGAATGCTGATCAATGCATCAAGTATTCTCATCATGACACGATCAATCATACCGCCTGCAAATCCACTAACGGCTCCATAGCTAACACCGATTACAATGGCAATGATCATGGCGGCGGTTCCAACAGCCAGCGATACACGTCCACCGTATAGCAAACGTGTTAGTACATCGCGCCCAAGTTCATCTGTTCCAAATAAATGAACACTATTTGGCGGCTGCAGAATCGTTGTTAACTCTACTGCCTGGGGATCATATGGTGTAAGAACCGGTGCTGACACAGTCCCAACAAGCAATAAAAAAAGATAACATACGATGCCATTCATCCACCAATTGCGTTTTCTTCTCATCTGCTTTCCCCCTCTAACAGATGTCTCCTCATTCTTGGATCAACCCATGCGCAGATAAGGTCAATCACTAAGCTCCCGATAATGACAACACTCATACTTAGCATGATTGCGGCCATCAAAACAGGATAATCGTGGGCCAGTGCTGATTTTAACGAAAGCCTCCCAAGACCCGGCCACGAAAACAATGTCTCAATGACGACAGACCCTGCGAGTGTAAGAGAAAGGGACATTCCCATATAGGAGAGAAATGGAAGTGAAGCATTCGGAAATATATGCTTCCAAAGAATCGTTCTTTCTGAAATACCACGTGCTTGCAATGCCCAAATGAATTCTTTTTCTTTTATAACAGCAATATGATTGCGCAGTATACGGATGTAATAGCCAGCATGGGACAACGCGAGAACGAGCGAGGGCATAATGAGATGTTTCAACCAATCACCCGTGCCTTCTTTACCGATACCTGATGTTGGCAATATTCCTAGATGGACAGAGAAGAACAACATAAGCATGAGTGCAAACCAGAAAGACGGAAGTGACATTAATACAAAACTAACAATGGTCACAGCGTGATCAAAAAATGAGTAGCGTCGAAGGCCGGAAACCATTCCAAAGAAAAGAGAGAATACAAGAATAATGATGGAAGAAGATAGCACGAGCACAACTGTTGGCTGAACAGCATGAGCAATCACGATTTTTACTTCTTCACCCGTCATATATGACCGTCCCCATTCTCCTTGCAGCACATTTAGGAGCCACTTTACATACTGGGTATAGAGAGGTTCATTCAAACCAAGATTTTGAGCAATACGAATTTGATCTGCTCGTCCCATTTTTTGAAACTGATCTCCATACATGGCGGTTGCAGGGTCGCCTGGTACCATCCGAATAAAAGCAAAACAAAGAATGCTCCCGATAAAAAGAGCGATCATTGCCTCGCCTAGCCTCGAAATAATTACCTTAACCATATACCCTTCCTTTCTCTTCTAAGGTGATGATAAAGATTTTTAAAGTAGTCACCCGATTTTGTTCATATATAACACCAAGCTGCATGAGGAATGAATGGATAAGTCAGATGTTAGAATTCGTAATCTTATGTGTCAAAACATAATTAATCATCTAAAAATCTCTTTTTCCATATTGCTTTGGATTTGCTTTTTGACTGAATGGAAGTGCTAAATCTTTGTTTAAGCACTTGTAAACTTGAACTATACAGCTGGTTTCCTTTTAAATTATAATTTGTTTCTCTTGTACTGTCTGTATAAATGGTGTCAAAATATACCGTCATTTTAAATAATAAATCCCCTTCTTTTTTAATCAACGCTTTATACGTACCTATATAATTCCCTGACTGATCATACTCCTTAATGTTCCCTTCCCAAACGACCATCCAAATCACCCCTGATATGAACTAGAAACTTGGATCTAAAAATGAAGGCTATCTTGTTTTTAAAATGAACGAACCGTCAAGCAATCCTTCATTTTAATGGATTTTCCATGACGGTTCATTTTCATTATCTTTCGGATAGTATTCTGTTTTTAGCTAAGAAGTTGCTGCTCCCTTATCGGGAATTTCAACATCAATTAGTAGCGTAATAAACTTTTTTAAATTTCTTCACCACATTTTGAACAGTAAAACCATATTCCTCAAGCAGTTTGCCGGCTGGCGCAGATGCTCCGAATTGATTGACTGCGATTACTTTTCCAGCATCCCCAATGTACTCTCTCCAGCCGAGTGAAGAGCCCATTTCAATCGCAAGACGGGCTTTTACATTTTGAGATAAGATGCTTTCTTTATATTCGACTGATTGTTTTTCGAAACGATCCCAGCTTGGCATGCTGACAACCGAAACAAACATTCCTTCTGTTTCAAGTTCTTTTTGAGCAGCGATTGCTAAGGATACTTCCGACCCGGATGCAAGCAGTAAACCGCTGACCTCTCCTTTTGCTTTTGACACAATATAAGCACCCTTTTTAACACCTTCATAAACGGCTTGCTTCTCTACATTCAATGTAGGTAAGTCTTGACGAGTCAAAACAAGCGCTGTAGGTGTATCCGTACTTTCAAGAGCCAATCGCCAGGCGGCAACTGTTTCATTTGCATCAGCAGGACGGATTACAGATAAGCCGGGCATTACGCGTAAAGATGCTAATTGTTCGACTGGTTCATGTGTAGGCCCATCTTCTCCTACCGCAATGCTGTCATGTGTAAAAACATACGTAACAGGCAGCTTCATTAGCGCAGCCAAACGAATAGCAGGACGCAAATAGTCAGAGAAAACGAAGAACGTAGCCCCGAATACTTTTACTCCTCCATGAAGAGCCATTCCGTTAATGGCTGCTCCCATTGCAAATTCCCGTACCCCAAACCAAATATTACGAGATTCATAACCGTCTAAACCGTAATTTTTTTCAAATGTAAGAAGCGTCTTATTAGATCCCGCTAAATCCGCGGAACCCCCAATTAATTGTGGAATCACTTTCGCAGCCGCATTAAGGGTTTTTCCTGATGAAGCTCGTGTTGCTAACGATTCGCCTTCTTGAAAGGCTGGTAAAGCTTCTTCCCAGCTTTCAGGAAGTTCTCCTGCCAAAGCAGCTTCAAATTGCTTGGCCAATTCTGGATACATACTCTTGTAAGCTGCAAACAGCTCATTCCAAGCTTGCTCTTTTTGTTGCCCTAATGCTGAATATTGTTTAAAATGTTCCTCTGCTTCTTCCGGTACATAAAATGATTCTTCATACTGCCAACCGTACGCTGCTTTCGTCAATTTAGTTTCTTCATGTCCAAGCGGTGCCCCATGTGAATCAGACTTACCGGACTTATTAGGAGAACCATAGCCGATGACTGTTTTCACTTCAATTAGTGTAGGACGATTCAAGTCTGCTTTTGCTTCTTGTAATGCTTTTTGAATGGCATCTGTATCGTTTCCATCTTCAACGCGAATCACTTGCCAGCCATAAGCTTTAAATCGGTCTTCTACACTTTCTGAAAACGATAAATGCAAGTCTCCATCCAATGAAATATCATTTGAATCGTACAACACAATCAAACGTCCAAGCTTAAGGTGACCTGCGAGTGATGCTGCTTCAGCAGAAACACCTTCCATTAAATCTCCATCGCCGCAAATACTATAGGTATAGTGATCGACAATGTTATACTTTTCTTTATTGTATGTTGCTGCCAAATGTCTTTCTGCCATTGCCATTCCCACAGCCATCGCAATCCCTTGTCCTAATGGACCTGTCGTCGCTTCCACTCCAGGTGTGTGACCAAATTCAGGATGGCCAGGTGTCCTGCTTCCCCACTGGCGGAAATTTTTTAAATCTTCCATCGTAACATCATAGCCGAATAAGTGCAGCAAGCTATATAACAGCATGGAGCCATGACCCGCGGATAAAACAAAGCGGTCTCGATTAAACCATCCAGGATTGCTTGGATTATGATTCATTTCCTTTGCCCAGAGAGTATAAGCCATTGGAGCAGTCCCCATTGGCATTCCCGGATGGCCGGAGTTCGCTTTTTCAATTCCATCAATGGACAATGTTCGAATAGTATTAATTGCTAGTTGATCCAATTGCGTTTCATTTAGTAATGTCTTCATTTATGACGCTCCTCAATTAATTGGTTAATATATTGCTAAGTTTTGTTTGATTTTGAAAGACTGCCTTATTATTTTGAAGCAATAGCTTACCAGCATCTTTATTAAACTCAACCCAGCTAATCACTTCCTTAGCTATTTTCTTCGCTAAAATTCTATCAACGGCTGTTGGTTTCATCCCCATGCACTGTGCTTCATCAATTTTCGTTGTTTGCCAGGTAAAATCCATGAAAAAAGGACGTAATTTTTCTTCAATCATTTGTGAATCAAATCGTTCATCGAAAATGAAAAACGAGTATGTTTGCCCTGATGCTACTTTTTCTTTCAGCAACTGCGAGAAATAATCGGCAGTTTCAACATCCCAATAATTCGGGATTACATCTCCTCTTACCGCCAGTGCAACATCTTCCATTAGAGCATTTCGATGCTTGCCAGGTAATTGAATGCCAAAGAGCCGAAGTTGATCGTATTTTAATGACTGAATCGTATCTTCAATCTTAAAAACGGCCTCTATAACAGCATTGAGTGCTGAATCATATCCAAGAGATGTTTGTGAGTCATGAATATCGTTATAAATGGAGACTGGAATAAACAAAAATTTCGTCCCTGTTTCGTCTGTCGTTATTTTTTGAAAATGGTGATAAGCGCTGTTTCCGCCCATTACCACCACTGCATCAAAATTCGAAAATATACGAGCAGCTAATGGTTCCTTTGCGAAAGAACAACGTAATAAAACTCGTCCATACTCTCTCCAGCCAACTAAATCTTCCTCGCCAAATCGTTTTACCTCTACCTTCTCTTTATTCGAGGTAAGTTCAATGCCGTAAACTTCATGATGATGGATTAATGGACTAAGAATATCGTATGTTAAATGATTCACAATTGAATGTCCCGTTTCTATGTTCATAATACCTATTCTCATCTGAGCCTTCCTCCTATTACACTAAGAATGCTATTGTCCTTGTTAACAGGTAGTAAGATCCCCCTTTCAAAACATAGTATAGTTCGGAGAAGTTTTGAAAGAAAGAATCCTCGGCTGGATCTATCAGCAGGGAAGGAATATCCCTTGCTAGTGGAAAAGTTTAATTCTCGCCATTCAATTCCTTCCACACCTGTTCATACACCTTTTTCAAAGGGACTTCATGGCATCGAGCGATGTTTTTACAATCTTCAAATTCTGGTGCCCTTTGCACGACTTGCCCATGATAAATCCCTTCCTTTACCGTCACCGTGCCCCATTCAGTTGATACCTTTCTAAATCTTCTTTCCAATCGATGGACCGTTAACGGATAATACCGTACACCCAGTGTCGTTGTTTCTTTAAACAATATTTCTTTCATCTTGTCCAGATCTTTACGGGGACAAAGGAGCTGAAGTAAAATTCCCGGTCTGTTTTTTTTCATATAAATAGGAGTATAAAATACATCATTTGCTCCCGATTCGAAAAGTAAATCCATTACGTACCCAAGCCATTCTCCTGATACATCATCAAGGTTCACTTCCATTTTGACCATCTGATCATCCATATGTTCATGATTAGGAGGAAAATGAGAAACCACCTTGCACACTCCTCTCATTGTTTATCTTCATTAGATGAGTAACCAGGGCTAAGAAGAGCGATCTCCAATGAGCCGGGAGATGAATCGCCTTCTGCTTCCATATCCACGATACTTATTCTCCAATAATGACACGAAGCACATTCGGATGGTTTTTGAAGCTTTTTGTTCCAGCACCATAACCTATTGACTTTATTTTCATAGAAGGAATTGTGCAAAATTCTTCTGCCAATACTGACACAATAGCGGCTCCGGTTGGGGTTGCCAGTTCAGCCTTAATATCACTTTGTTGAATAGGTACTCCTTTTAAAATTTCAAGCGTGGCAGGTGCGGGCACCGGATAGATACCATGATCAATATGAATTCTCCCTGTGCCCACGGCAACTGGCGAGGACTTCATGACATTTATTTCTAGTTGATGAATTAAAATGGCAGCTCCGACAATATCAATAATAGAATCAACTGCTCCAACTTCATGAAAATGAACTTTTTCTAACGGAATACCGTGAATATGCCCTTCTGCCTCTCCAATTCTTTTAAAAATTTTCAATGCCGTACCCTTCACTTGATCTGAAAAACCTGCTGCTTCAATCATCTTTACAATATCTTGATAAGTCCGATGATGATGGTCATGGTGATGACTATGCTCATGATGGTGATCATGCTCACGATGATGGCTGTGCTCATGATGGTGGTCATGCTCATGATGATGGCTGTGCTCATGATGGTGGTCATGCTCATGGTGATGGCTGTGCTCATGATGGTGGTCATGCTCATGATGATGGCTGTGCTCATGATGGTGGTCATGCTCATGATGATGGCTGTTTTTTGTTAACAACACATCAAACTTTGTACTCGTGATGCCGTTTTTCACAACTTTTTTCCATTTCAATTCATATTCTTCATCGATATGAAGCTTTTTCAATTCGTTTTCTAATACAGTTGGATCTGCCCCTGCATCAAGAAGGGCTCCAATGACCATATCACCGCTAATACCCGAAAAACAATCAAAGTAAAGTGTTTTCATTTTCCCCAGCCCCCTTGTGCTAAATGATGGATTAATACAGCGTTGTATGCAGCTCCAAATCCATTATCAATATTTACAACGCTGATACCGGAAGCACATGAGTTTAACATCGTAAGCAACGCTGATAAACCGTTAAAACTTGCCCCATACCCAATGCTCGTCGGAACAGCAATAATCGGATTGGAAACAAGTCCGCCAACCACACTCGGAAGAGCCCCTTCCATTCCAGCTACAACAACAGAGACAGTGGCACCTTGAATTTCTTCGATATTATCTAGTAAGCGATGAATTCCGGCCACACCCACATCATAAATACGCCGAACCTCGCAGCCTAGTGTTTCCGCTGTAACCGCTGCTTCTTCCGCCACTCGTAAATCAGATGTTCCTGCGCAAACAACTGCAATATATCCTTGAAAGCGATTTTTAACCTTGGTGTCATCCTTCCAACATAATATTTGCGCTGTTTTATGATACGTAAATTCAGGACATTCTCTTAGGACATTTTCTGCCTTTTCTGCTGAAATACGTGTGACAAGCACCTGATTGTTCTTCACTCTTAGTGCTTTAATAATGGAAATGATTTGTTCTGCCGTTTTCCCTTCACCATATACGATCTCCGGAAAACCTTGACGTTTCTTTCGGTGATGATCGACTTTAGCAAACCCCAAATTCTCATACGTAGCCAATTGTTTTTTTGCTTCTGCCACGCTTAAAGTGCCTTTTTGGACTTGCTCTAAAATCTCTTCCATCATCTGTCTCCCTCACCTTACTAAATAATTTTCCGATTTATCAATACCGCTATCTCATTATTGTTTGTTAAGAAGCATTCAAAAATACACAGATAAATCCTTTGCTAGCTTTTCATATTTTGCATATACAGTTGAATAAATTTCGTGATTTTTCTCATTCGGTCTGATGGCTTGTCCCATCGGTATGTTCTTTTTAATGTCTTCAAAAGAATCTACCTTGCCGATTGCTACTAAAGCCGTCCAGGCAGCTCCCCATGCAGCACTATGATGGCTCTCTGAAACATAAACTTCCTTGCCAAAAACATCAGCTAAAATTTGAAGCCATAATGGAGATCTTGACAATCCGCCATTCACATAAATTTTTTGAGGTGCTCCTGCCAGGTTTTCCAATGATTTACCTATTTGATAGAGATTAAACGTAATTCCTTCTAACACGGCACGTATAAAATGTTCTTTTTTATGGGTAACAGATAGTCCATAGAAATTCCCTTTTGCCTGTTGATTCCATAGAGGAGCTCTTTCACCATTAATATATGGAAGAAATAGTATCCCTTCTGCCCCGGGCGCAACCCGTTTTGCTTCTGCAGTGAATTCATCGAAGTTGCCTTGATCGTTTAAAAGCTCTTTCAACCATTGCAATGCAATGCCTCCATTATTTGTTGGTCCCCCAATAATAGAGTATTCTTCCGTAAATGCGTAACAGAACGTTTCATGTTTATCACTTATTTGAAACCCTTTTGTAAATTGTCTGATGGCCCCGCTTGTTCCTACCGTTACAGCGACTTCACCTGGAGAAATCGCTCCTATTCCCAGGTTAGCTAATTGACCGTCCGCAGCTCCTATGACAAATGGTATTTCACTTGAGATGCCCATTTTTTCAGCGACATCATTTTTTATCCCTGTTAAGCACTCTGTTGGCGGAACGATTTTCGACAGCTGTTCCTTGTTTATTTTTACAAGTTCCAGTATTTCTTCATCCCATTGGAGCGTTTTTGCATTAAATAATCCCGTTGCTGAAGCCATGGAATAATCAATGACCCTTTGTCCAAACCACTCTTGGATTAAAAACTCCTTAATGGACATAAAATAGTTTGCTTTAAGATACGGCTCGTATTCTACTTCTTTCATCCATAGCAATTTAACGAATGGAGACATAGGGTGAATAGGCATTCCCGTTTTCGAATACAGCTTGATCCCTTCCTCTTGCATTAACCTTTCTGCTTGTCCGCTGCTTCTGCCATCAGCCCAAATAAGTGCTTGCGATAAAGGTTCGCCTTTGGCATTTACACAAATAAGCGAATGCATAGCAGAAGAGAATCCAATCGTTAACAATTCATTGTTTTGAATTCCCGCTTGGTCAACTGCATCTTTAACAGCTTGGACAGCGGATTGCTCAATCTCAATCGGATTTTGTTCGACCCACCCTTGCTGCGGGTAATAGGATGTAATCATTTTCTCAATTTCAGCTATTACTTTTCCATATATATTAAAAACAACGGCCTTTACACTCGTTGTTCCGATATCAAGTCCTATGACAAACTGTCGTGACATGCTGCATCTTCCTTTTCTTTATAAAATAATGATAGGTGGATGTTTTCAGAAAGTTTCTTTTATCATTTTAGGCGAGAAGACTCCCACTTCCATTTTGTGCTGGGCGTAGCCCAAAAATAAGTGGGAGACGAATCGCCTTTTTGCGTAGCGAAACACTTGTTCTTATGGTATAATATTCCTGTACAGATTGTTCTTTGAAAACTGAAGATATAAGGTTGTGACAGGAAAATCGTCTGTCACGTAAAATCTTCAACGTTCAGTCGCCCCTCCGTATCGAAGTAGCGAAAAACCAAGCAGAGTAGAACGTGTGGTGAGTTCAACGTACAAGATTCTAAAAAGTGTTCACCGTAGGGACTACGGGTAGAGCCTGCTTAATAACTGGTGGATACACTGGTGTTCGCAGGAATCCCCGACTTCAAATTTTCGTCAGAAAATTAAGTGGGGGTAGTTCAATTCACCAAGTTTTAGCAAGTACGCGGGAGCCGTTCAAGAAAGAACTTTATTCATGCTGCCGCTCTTATAACCAATTAAATCTAATGTAATATATTGATAGCCCAAACTTTGCAGTTCTCTTGTAATGTCTTCATGATTTTCCAAGACTATTCTCATATCATTTGGTTCCACTTCTATTCTGGCAATTTCCTGATGGGTTCGAACCCGGACTTGACGAATATTCAAGGATTTCAAGTAAGCTTCTGCCTTTTCAACTTTTGTGAGCTTTTCTTGTGTAATTTTTTCGCCGTAGGCAATTCTTGAAGATAGACAAGCAAATGAAGGTTTATCCCATGTCGGCAAATCAAATTTCCGGGAAAGCTCTCTTATTTCTTGTTTAAATAAATTCGCTTCTTGCAGCGGACCCCGTACGCCTCTTTCCTTCGCCGCTTGGATTCCAGGGCGATATTCATTTAAGTCATCAGCAATCACCCCATAGATGACATTCTGAAACCCCTTTTCTTCCATAACGGGTATTAAATGCTCGAATAAACTGCTTTTACAAAAATAGCATCGGTTTTTATTATTATCCGTGTAACCCGGGATGGCTAATTCGGACGTTTCGATCACATGGTGATTGACTCCAATTCTTCCAGCTAATTCTTTTGCTTCTTCAAGCTCACTGGAAGGATATGTTTCAGAGTCCGCTGTGACGGCCAGGACTTGGTCCGCACCTAATGTATCTACGGCTGCTTTTAATAAGAATGTACTATCCACTCCCCCGGAAAATGCTACAACAACCGATTTCATCTCTTGGAGAATAGACGTTAAATTCCTATATTTCTCATTAATCATTGTCCTTTCTCCTCTCCTAAGAAGTAACATGTAATCTCTCTAAACTAGAATCATTGGAACATCGTTCTAGTATATTCATATGCCATGATGAAAAGAACATAACGTCCTGAGTCAATAAGGTTAAATGGTCATGCTTCCAAAACCGCCGTCTACTCGAATAAGGGCTCCGGTTACAAAACTTGAAGCTTTGTCTGATGAAAGCCAAACAGCTGCCCCTTGTAATTCTTCTGCATCACCAAAACGTTTCATCGGTGTGTGATTCATAATCGACTGGATTCGTTCTTCACTTAAAATTTTGCGATTTTGTTCTGCCGGGAAAAAACCGGGAATGATGGCATTTACACGAATGCCGTGTGGTGCAAACTCACGTGCCAAAAATTGGGTCATGCTGTTGACCCCCGCTTTCGATACTGAATACGTAAATACTTTTGATAGCGGAGTAGTGGAAGAAACAGACGAAATGTTAATAATGCTGCCCTTTATGCCTTTCTCGATCATTTTCTTAGCGAAAATTTGGGTAGTTACAACAAGTCCTTTTAAGTTAACGTCCATAATGTCATCCCATTCATCCATATCAAGATCAAAGAACGGTGTTGCACTATTTTTACCAGGTGCATTGAGAAGAATATCAAACCCTCCTGCCCATTCTTCAATTTCTTTCACCACATTTTCTACTGATTCGCGTGAACTAACATCCGCTTGGAACGCCTTTGCTGTTCCTCCATCTGCTTCAATTTCTTTCACAACCTGCTCTGCTTTTTCGAGATTTCGGCCAACAATGGCTACTTTTGCCCCATGTGCTGCTAATCCCTTCGAAATGGATGAACCCAATACGCTATTTCCGCCGATTGCAACAGCTGTTTTACCAGTTAAATCAAATAAATTCCCCATTTTTCTTCCCCCTCATAGTAATTGCTTTAATGAAGTAAACAAATATGATACCGTTTGGCTCAAGCGGCAAGTTAAGCCGTTCGCATGAAAGTCATGACTAATGGTTGACGCCTGAGCTTCTCTATCCTATTTTCTTTACGACAAGTTTCCCTTTTCGTTAAAAGGAAGGTCAAAAAGATTTGAACTCTGGTCTAATTGCGGGTGTTGTTGTACATGTTCAAGCAAGGCTTCAGACACTTCGATTTCACTTATTTCCAACGTATTTTTAATCCGAACCATCTTTACTTTTGTAAAATCCAAAATATTGCATGTTTTAATCGCCGCTTGAATGGCCTCTTTATCGTTGGGTAAGGTTGTGGCTATTTTTGTCGGTGCACAAACTGTTGATGTTAAACCGTTTGCATAAGTAAATTCTAAATCCATTTTGTCGACAAGACGTTGCGTCGTAAAATCAGCTGTTCCCACACCGTTAGCATTTCCCTCTGTTTCGTGGGTTAAATCCAGGACGACCATCTTGTTGACATCCGGTCCTCCATGGGCATATGGTGTTGGATAACGCCCCGTAATATTTGGATCCATTCCATCACCGCTAATATTTTTACCGATTTGATCAATGACAAGGACATCCAGCTGCTCAAAGAAAAGCTTGGGCAACAACTGTTTTGCTAACGCCTGAAGCCCCGGTTCTTTTTCTTCGACTTCTTCTGCTGCAAGCACCTCAACTCTTGCCACTTTATCAAAGGCATTTTCAAGAGTAGCTACCCCGAATAAAATCGGTGTTTTTTCCATCATCATCTTAGCCATGGCCGGTACATTTTCCGCCATATACTTAAAACCTAATTGATGGCATGCCTCAGCACCCTTTTGTTTACCTAAACCGATGCTGATCATCTTCATGATACCGCTCTCAACAGCTCCTCGAAATGCGGTATGCGGTTTGATTCGATTGATCACAACGATTCCATCGGCCTTTGAAGCATATTTGTCAATGTATACAGGCAAGCCGTTCGGTAATTCCCCAAGCTTCACCACTTCCATGGATGAGCGAATTTCAGCTTTCACACTTTCTTCCGTAACCCCAAGGTGTGCCAATACTTCACGCTGCCCTTCAGCCGTAGCGCCGCCATGACTTCCCATACTCGGTACGATAAAAGGCGTTGCGCCTAAATCTTTTAAATATTGCACTGTTGTCGCAGTGATGTCCACAAGGCGATCCATGCCCCGGCTTCCCACTGCGATAGCAATTTCCATACCTGGCTTCACTTTTTGTTGAATATGATTTTGTTGCAGTTTTTCTTTTAACACTTGTTCTAGATTTTCCACTTTTGTATCGTCAAAATGCTGTTTGACTTTTGCCATCTTCGGTAATGGAATATCTTTTAATAAATCTTGGAGAATACCCATGAACGAACTTCACTCCTTTTTTCTAGATATCTTAACGTTCTAAAAAATATCTTTTTGCATTATTAAATCCAATATTTCGGATCATTTGTTCAAGAATCCGTTCATCATTAGGCGCTTTTCCTTCTTCAACCCACTCACCAATGATGTTGCATACAATTCTTCGGAAATACTCATGTCGGACATAAGAGAGGAGGCTGCGTGAATCTGTCGTCATTCCAATAAAGTGACTAAGAACACCCAAGTTAGCTAAATCCGTCATTTGTCTAACCATGCCGTCATATTGATCATTGAACCACCAGCCGGAACCAAATTGCACCTTACCTGGTATCCCTTCTTCAAAGAAGTTTCCAATCATGGTTCCCAATACATAATTGTCTCGAGGGTTTAGGTTATAAAGAATGGTTCTTGGTAAAGAACTAGTTTGATCTAACGCATCTAAGAAACGAGATAATCCTTCAGCAAGAAGGTTGTCACCAATTGAATCAACTCCAGCATCAGCGCCAATTAAACTTTGTAACCGAGTATTATTATTTCTTATTGCCCCCATATGCAATTGCATGACCCATTGCTTTTCTGCGTACATTTTTCCTAATTCAACAAGAAGATAGGAACGATAACCAATCATCTCATCACTTGTAAGCTCTTCATTATTCAAACGTTTTTCAAAAATCCTTTCTACGTCATCTTTTGAGATCTCCTTAAAGACCATCTGCGGAATATCGTGGTCAGAAGCACAACAGCCCTGTTCCGTGAAAAAATCCACTCTTTGTTGTAATGCTTCAAGTAATCCATCAAAAGAATCAATCTTTACATTTGAAACGTCTTCTAATTTTTTCAGCCAATTTTGAAAGGCTGGTTTCTCGATAAATAAGGCACCATCCGGACGAAATGTCGGGGCGATCCCTACATTAAATGTCGGGTCATCCTGCAATAATTTATGATATTCAAGCCCATCCGTTGGATCATCTGTTGTCCCGACGAATTGAACATTGGATCGTTCAATAAACCGTCGCGGCTTAAAATCTGCTGTTTGCAGCTTTTCATTACATTCTTCCCAAATTTCGCGGGCTGTTTCAGACGATAATAACTTATCAATCCCGAAGAACGTTTTGAGCTCCATATGTGTCCAATGATATAAAGGGTTTCCGAATAAGTGAGGAACGGTTTCTGCCCACGCTTCAAATTTCTCCCAATCACTTGATTCACCTGTAATGAGCTCTTCACGAACGCCATGGATACGCATGGCACGCCATTTGTAGTGATCACCTGCCAGCCATAACTGTGTGATGTTTTCAAATGATTGATTTTCCCATATTTCTTTTGGACTCAAATGACAGTGATAATCAAAAATAGGCAGTTCTTTCATTGTATGATGATATAGTTTTTCCGCAGTGACGTTATTTAAAAGAAAATTCTTATCTAAAAAAGCCTTCATCGGCTTCCCCTCCTGATTTATCCAATTGTTATTATGGACTTTTCTATTTATTTACATCCCAATCATCGTTGATTAACATTCTTTATTTCCTTCAACGATGAAGCATATTTTCAATGTTCTATAGCCTTTTTACATATTTATTTGTTGTAATCCTTTTCAAAAATCTTTGATTAAATGAATGCCTTAATCCTGCAAATGAAATGTCATTCCTTTTTCCAACTCTTCGATAATTAATTTGTTTAGTGAACGAATTAATTATCTAACAGTAGAATATCACTTACACTGTTTTTCGTCAATATATAGCTTTATGAATCTGTGCATACAATGTCGAAAAATCTCTCACCCGGCAAAAATGAACATGCAGTCTTCCTATTCATTAGGATACATGGTAAGTTTTATTTGAAGACAAATAGAAAAGATATAGAAAAAAACGGTATAATGAAATCATACATTCCCCAACTCATGCTAATCGCTTGTCGCTTATGAAAAGAAAATATTTCCAACACCTCACTGTTATGTAGATGGAAAAAACGGTTTGTTAATATATACTAATTATTTCAATACGAAGGAGATATATATGGTTACTGGTGATGCTGCTTACATAAAAAAAATAAATAGAAGTTTAATTATAGAAAAAATTGTTGAGCAAGGCATGATTTCAAGAGCAGACCTATCAAAAATGATTGAATTAACAAGAGCCACCATTTCTGCCCAAGTGTCCGATCTATTAGATGAAGAACTAATAGTTGAAACACAGCAGGAACATAATAGTGTTGGCAGAAGACCCATTATGCTTTCTCTTAATCGCAAAGCCGGATATGCATTAGGAATCGATCTGGACTATCAACATATTCGATTTACGTTGTCTGATTTACTGGGTCATCCTATCTATTCAGAAACCATTCGGCTGGAAACCCCTGATTATGATGTCATTCTTCATTTATTAATCGAGCATATACAAGCATACCAAAATAAATATTCCGACTCTCGTTACGGTATCGTGGGTCTAGTAATTGGAATTCATGGAATTGTAAATAAAGACGAAACTATTTATTTCGTTCCTCGACATCAATGGCATAATAAAAATCTAAAAGCTGACCTGGAAGCCAAAATAGACATAAATGTATATATTGAAAATAATGCTAACCTGTGTTCATTTGCTGAAAAAGTGTACAAGCATCATCATAGTGACAATTTGTTATGTGTCAGCATGTACTCGGGTGTTGGGCTCGGCATTATGAATGAGGGAGAACTTCTTAAAGGATATCATGGGTATGCAGGAGAAATGGGGCATATGATTATTGTGCCTGATGGAAAGCCTTGTAATTGCGGCAATCACGGCTGTTGGGAACTCTATTCATCTGAAGCCAGCTTTTTTAAAGAGCTGGCCGAAGAACATCATAAACATGATATAACCTATACGGATATACGAAATTGGATGATTGAACAGGAGCCTATAATCTGTAAACAAATGGAACAATTTATTAAATACCTATCTATCGGTTTAAATAATATCATTAATCTATATAACCCTGAAATTTTAGTTCTTAATAGCGAGCTATTGAAGTTGTACCCGAATGCAGAAGAGATCATTAAGTCCCATCTGACTTCTACCATTAGCCACTATCGAGAATTAGTGATATCAGACCTTGGAAAGCAAGCGTGTGTAATGGGAGCATGTGCACTAGCAATCAAGAACTTTTTAGACATTCCAGCATTACGTTTAAATATAGAGGATGATTATTTAAATCTGAGTAAGGAAAACGATGGTACAAAGGCCGCTCTTTGAAGCGAGAGGTTGAAAGTACTTTATGATTAATAAGACCCCCGCTTCTGTACGTGAAGCGGGGGTTACTTCTATTATATTGGCTTTGTTAAACAATGAGGTTAAAAGCGAACGGCATGAAAAAGCGTCCGAGAACATTCATTTTCTCGGACGCTTTCTTTTCATGCCATTGGAATGAGCCAAAAATCAACTTTTCACTGGCTAGACACTTATATTACAGCCATTTTGTATGGAAAACACCCTCTTTATCAATGCGCTGATAAGTATGGGCACCAAAGTAATCGCGTTGAGCTTGCAACAGGTTTGCCGGTAATGTTTCCGTACGATAGCTGTCATAATAGGCGATGGCGCTTGCGAATGATGGTACAGGAATACCATTCTCAATTGCTACTGTAAGCACTTGGCGCAATGCAGACTGATAATTTTCGGCAATTTCGTTAAAGTACGGGTCCAATAAGAGATTGGCCAGATTAGGGTCACGGTCGTAAGCATCTTTAATTTTTTGCAGGAATTGTGCACGAATGATACACCCTCCGCGGAAAATCATGGCGATATCACCGTAACGAAGATTCCAATCGTATTCTTCCGATGCTGCACGCATTTGAGCAAAGCCTTGGGCATATGAAACAATTTTACTTAAATATAAAGCTTTGCGTACAGCTTCAATTAATTCTCCTTTATTCCCTTTATATGCTTCTGCTTTCGGTCCCTTTAATAATTTGCTTGCCTTGACACGCTCGTCTTTCATCGCGGAGATAAAACGAGCAAAAACAGATTCTGTAATAATAGGAAGCGGAACGCCTAAATCTAACGCATTTTGGCTTGTCCATTTGCCTGTCCCTTTTTGACCGGCAGTATCTAAAATTACATCAACAAGCGGTTTCCCCGTTTCTTCATCTACTTTTGTAAAGATGTCAGCCGTAATCTCAATAAGATAGCTGTCTAATTCACCTTTGTTCCACTCCGAAAATACTTCATGCAGCTCGTCTGCACGTAAACCAAGTACATTCTTCAGGATAAAATAAGCCTCGCAAATTAATTGCATATCCCCATATTCAATGCCGTTATGAACCATTTTTACATAATGCCCGGCACCATTAGGCCCGATATATGTGCAGCATGCATCACCTTCTACTTTTGCTGAAATGGCTTTTAAGATCGGCTCGACCAGTTCATATGCCTCTTTTTGTCCGCCAGGCATAATGGAAGGACCTTTCAGCGCCCCTTCTTCACCGCCCGAAACTCCTGTTCCAATAAAGTGAATACCCGTTTGTTCCAATTCCCTATTACGGCGGATTGTATCTTGGAAAAATGTATTCCCGCCATCAATTAAAATGTCGTCTTTTTCAAGATAAGGTTTTAATGAATGAATTGTTGCATCAGTGGCCGCACCCGCTTGTACCATTAAAAGAATTTTACGGGGCTTTTCTAACGAGTTTACAAACTCTTCAATCGTTTTTGCGCCAACAAAATTTTTTCCTTCTGCTTCATTTTTCAAAAACGCTTCCGTTTTTTCATATGAACGATTGAATACCGCAACAGAATACCCCCTGCTTTCAATATTTAAAGCCAAGTTTTTGCCCATTACCGCTAAGCCAATAACCCCGATTTGTTGTTTGGACATATTCATTTCACTTCTCCCATTCTTTACTATTCTTTAAAGAGGCTTTTCATATCATTTGTTTATATCAATAAAATCTGGCAGTTGATTGTATCTTTCATGTAATAAATAAGCCGCTTTCTTCGGTTTTCTATCTCTCGTAAACACACCTTTTTTATTCCCGCCAACACGAATGATGCCCTCTTTTGTTGCAAAGTCAGCAAAGTTCCACACATGCTCTCCAATAACATGATCAAGCTCATCAAATACTTTATGGTACATTTTTAGAAACTCAACTTGGAACTCCTCTGTCCACATTACAGGGACAGTAGATGTCATACCATGCATCGTATCTGCACCGAATTCTGTTATAATGATTGGTTTTTGATCTGTCTCCCACCACTCTGTTAACTCACTTCTTAATGCTTCTTCAGCTGCCTTTAAATCTCCTGATTGAGTGTACCAACCATAATAACGATTCAAGCAGAATACATCAATTAAGGAGTAAATTAAATCACGTTTTGGTGTCGCGGTTTGGAAACTTACGATTGTAACAGGTCTTGTGGAATCGAGCTCTTTTGTTAAATCCACAAGCGGTTTAAAATACTCATACGCACCTTCTTCATCACCGGCCGGTTCGTTTGCAATGCTCCACATTACCACACAAGGATGGTTCTTATCTCTCTTGATTAATTCTCTAATCGCCTGTGCATGGCTTTCGTGAGTTTGAACCTGTTCCCAAGTCGTACGCTTATCTGCACCACCCATAATCGCTCCCAGTAAATTGATGTGCAGCCCTACAGCAGCCGTTTCATCAATGACCACAATCCCTTCTCTATCAGCTTGCCGCATGATTTCTTCTGAGTAGGGGTAATGGGCCGTTCGGAAAGAGTTGGCGCCAATCCATTTCATTAGACTAAAATCTTTAATATTGGCTACTTCATTAAAACCTCTTCCATTTAACTCGGTGTCTTCATGTTTGCCAAACCCTTTGAAATAGAACGGCTTTCCATTAATAAGAAAATCTTTTCCTCTTACTTCAACCGTACGAATTCCGAATTCTTCTTCATAAATATCCACTACTGTTCCGTCAGGATTTATTAACTCCACGAGAAGAGTATAAAGGTACGCGTTACCCGGCTGCCATAACGTTGGATTTTTGATTTCAATGCTTCCTCTAACCCCAGAAGAGGAACTAGCTACAACTTGGCCTTCTTCATCCACGACGCTTACTTTCACGGTCTGCGGACCACTGGCTTCAATATCGTAGTGTACGATTCCCTTTTCTTGTTTTAAGTCTGTCACGATGGTAATATCTTGAATATAGTCCTTGGCAGTCGTATAAATTTTTACAGGTCTGTGGATGCCGCTGTAATTGAAAAAGTCAAAATAATAATCTAAGTTTTTCCCTTCCATTTTTCCTATAGGGGTTGTCGTAAAATCCAGTATATTATCTACCATAACCGTTACTCTGTTCTTTTTATCAAAGCTTACATAAGGAGATATATCCTCTTCAAAAGGAGTGTATCCCCCGGCATGTTCCATCACATATTGCCCGTTAATCCACACTTTTCCGTAATGGGTAACACTTCCAAATCTCAGAACGATTCGTTTTCCATTCCAATGCTCCGGAATGTAAAACTCTCGTTCATACCAAACCTTTCCGACATGGTTTTTCACTTTTGGATTTTCTGATAAATCATTATAGCTTGCAGGCACCGACATTAAGATTGTATCTTCAAGTTTCTTCAAAGGGACTTCATTGCAGTCGCCCTGATCATCATGAAGTTTAAAATTCCATAGCCCATTCAACTCCATCAGTTCTCTTTTTAGATTATTTTGTGGATATAACATTCGAATTCCTCCTATTTCTAAGCTGATTAGCGAATTTCATCGTCCTATACTAAAATAAATCCTTTAAAAACTCATAAGAAACTTTTGTCCTTCAATCTTGATGTTTGGCTGTTTTCGCAAACTTTGTTGCTGTTTAACAAGTAGTGGAGAGTGGTTGATTTCCGCTCCAGGTTGCTCGCTTTCCGCGGGGCGTGCGGTGAGCCTCCTCGGCTTACCGCCTGTGGGGTCTCACCTGTCCCGCTGCTCTAAGCAGGAGTCTCGCACCTTCCGCTCCAACCAACCTTAAACGCTTATCTTTCAAGAAACCTATCTAAAAACAACCAAGAGCCTTATGTTTTATCCCGCATTAACGGGCAGTAAAACCCCACTAATGGTAGTTTCCTTTATTACTTTCATCTTTTTTCATACTATCTTTTTCTTAGATTGACCTTCCGTACTCTTGTCATTCCTTCTTCTAAAGGATATATCAGAACCAATTTCGAAAGTACATCATGCTCGGTCAATCTTCTAATATTAATTAATTTGTTTATTGAACAAATTAATTTAATTTCTAGTTGTAGTCTACCATTATGGAATTATTACGTCAATACACATATTCAGAAATCCAATCTTCCGCTAATAGCCCCTTCACCGATATGAGACTTGATTATGTATACGTCATCCTTATTGGGGAAAATATACATAGGCAAGCAAGGGAGGCCTACCGCAGCTATGAACCAATTCCGAAAACGAAAAATGTTGCATCAATTAAAAAAAACAGGTTCTTTGCCTTCTTATCATAAGGAGGATGTCGTGAGTCCAGACATCACAACAAACGAACAGATTTTAAAGGCAGTTTTTAAAAACTGTTCCGACTTTGTCATTCGCCCCATTCAGTTAAACAGCGAAACGAAAGTACTATTGGTCTATGTGGATGGTTTAGTTGATACAAAAGCCCTTGATGAACTCGTGTTAAAACCAATGATGTTTGAAGGACTTCCAGATCACGTTCGTACAATGGGGCAAGCTCTCGGACGGCAGCTTGTCGCCACCGCTCAAGTCAAGACCGTTTTGAAAATAAGTGAATTGGTAGATGATGTATTAAAAGCAAATGTCGCGATTTTGGTCGATGGAGAAACAACAGCATTAATTGCCGACCTGAAAGGATTCGAAAAACGGGGTGTCGAAGAAGCAGCTTCTGAAGTGACCATTCGTGGGCCAAGGGATGGATTTACAGAATGTTTGCGGACGAACACGACCCTTCTGCGCAGAAGAATCAGGAGCACGAGACTTAAATTAGAAGCCTTCACAGTTGGTGAACTTTCACAGACTGATATAGCGATTGCGTATATTGAAGGGATTGCCCCTGACTCTCTTTTGGCAGAAGTACGGACAAGAATCAATCGTATTCAAATTGACGGAATACTAGAGTCAGAGTATCTCGAAGAGTTTATTGAGGATGTTCCTTTTTCTCCATTCCCGCAAATTCAAAATACGGAAAGGCCGGATGTTGTAGCGGCAAACTTACTGGAAGGCAAAATCGCCATTATGGTAGATAACACTCCATTTGCCTTAATTATTCCGATGACATTTTGGAGCGGGCTGCAAGCCGTGGAGGATTACTATGAACGGCCTATATACACTACCTTTATTCGGTTTATTCGGTTTATTTTATTAAATATTTCCCAATTTCTCCCTTCTATTTATGTTGCCCTTACCACCTATCACCCGCAGCTCATTCCAACAGGTCTCCTCGTCAGTGTTATCGCAGCACGGGAAACCGTTCCTTTTCCGGCTATCATTGAAGCACTGATTATGGAATTTATGTTTGAGGGGTTGCGCGAAGCCGGCATTCGGTTACCAAAACCGGTCGGTTCTGCAGTTAGTATTGTTGGAGCGCTCGTGATCGGCCAAGCTGCTGTCCAGGCCGGCATTGTCTCTGCCCCAATGGTAATTGTGGTCGCAACGACTGGAATTGCATCGTTCGCCATTCCCCGCTACAATTTCGGAACGGCTTTTCGGCTGATCCGCTTTGCCATGCTGTTATTGGCAGGAGCACTCGGCTTTTACGGTATTGTAGTCGGTTTTATTGCCCTTACTATTCATCTTGTCAATCTTCGTTCATTCGGCGTTCCTTATTTCAGTCCGGTTGCTCCCCAAATTCCAGGGAATTTAAAGGATATAGTTATCAGAGCACCTAGATGGGCATTCAACTATCGCCCAGTATTCTTTTCCAGTTGGAATAAAAAACGAATTCCAAAGGGACAAAAACCTGGTTCCAAATGAAGGGAGAAAGACAAATGAAGCAACGGCGTATTATTTGTTTTGTCATATGCTCCTCCCTGCTTTTTACATCGGGCTGCTGGGATCGCAAGGAACTGAATGATCGAGCCGTTTGGCTGGCAACAGGATGGGACGCCTCTGATAAAGATAAAGTTCAAATTAGCGGTCAAATGGTTATACCATCCGGCATGCCATCTGAAAGTAACGGCGGAGGAAGTTCAACAAAGGGTTATTTAACGGTGTCAGCAACTGGACAAAATGTAAGGGATGCAGTACAAAATATGCAAACAAAGCTTTCCAGACAAGCTTTTTTCGGGCAGCGGCGTATCGCTTTTTGGGGTGAAGAATTTGCGAAACGCGGAATAAAAAATGAACTTGACGCCAGTATGAGGGATCCTAACGTTAGTCTTCGATTCGATGCATTTGTTGTCAAAGGGGGAACAGCACTAGAAATGCTTAATCTAACCCACCCATTAGAAAAAATTCCTGCTGGAGCGGCGTTAAAAGAACTTGAACAATTTGGAGGAAGAGCCGGTACTTCCTTTGTAAATTTTCTCGTCGCCGCAAACAGTGAAGGAATGCATCCAACGCTGCCTGCAATCGAGATTGGCCCTTTTCAAAATAAAGAGGATTCGGGACAAGGAGACTCCTCTAACACATCGTTTCAATTGGCAGGAGCAGCTATTTTTGATGATAATCTTAAATTGCGTGGATTTTTAAACATGGATGAGAATCGAGTACTGCTTTGGATAATGGGAGTTTTGAAAAAGCAGACGATAGCGGTTCCTATAAAGGACGGTAATGCCAGCTTGCTGTTAACGAAAATGGGGAGCAAAATTGTACCGAAGATAAGCAAAGATCATCCAATCAAATTTACCGTTATACTTACTGGACAAGGTGCTCTCTTTGAAAACAACTCGAATTTAGACCTCGTGCAAACGAAAAATGTTGAATTTCTGCAGCATGCTCTTGAAAAGCAAGCGAAAAAGCAAGTCCTTCAAACAATTAAAAAAGTACAAGAAGAATACGGATTAGATATCTTCGGATTTGGTGAAGCCATCCATAAAAAAGATCCATCCAACTGGAAGTCATTAAAGAAAAATTGGGACGAAACGTTTTCCAAAGCGGATGTTTCCGTGAAAGTACACTTGACAATTGAACGGATTGGATTGACTGGTCCATCCTTATTGTATGAAGAAAGCGAGATTAAAAAATGAAAATCTCAGGGTTACAAATTTTTTGGATGATGTTTACGTTTGAAACAGGAAATCTGCTGTTATCTACGATAAGTCCGACAATCGCTGCCGCAAAACAAGATGCCTGGATTTCTTATTTAATCGCCAGCCTGGTCGGAATCCTGATTGTTTTTATTGCCACTAAAGCGAGCCTTCTATATCCGAACCAAACATTAATTGAATTCAGTCAAACCCTTCTAGGGAAGTGGCTCGGAAGTATAATTGTGATCATCTATCTTATTCAATGGTACTCAGTAATTGGGATTATCCTCAGAGGGTTTGGAGACTTTACGATTACCCTATTGTTTTCTTCCACACCGCCATGGCTGGTGCTTTTAACAATGGTAACGCTCATGATTTATGTAACCTACAGTGGAGGAATTGAAGGAATTGGACGATGCAGTGAAGTTTTCGGGATTATGGTTATTCTCATGGTCACCCTACTAACCATCTTGTCTATTCCAAATATGGATGTTGACAAAGTTTTGCCCGTACTTGCAGATTCCGGGTTAGGTCCGATCTTAAAAGGTACTTTAACCCCGGTGCTTTATTTAGGGGAATCTGTCATGGTTATGATGTTTGTATCATTCATGGCTGAACCAACACAAGCATTATCTAAAGCCATTTGGGGAGTAGCCTTATCCTCATTCTTGGTAAGTATGGCTACATTGAGTGTACTGATGATTTTCGGACCTGAGGTAGCAGCTAAACTAAGGGCCCCTGCTTTTGACGCAGTCAGCTATATCTCTGTCATGGGGTTTATCCAAAACCTTCAAATTATTGCCATTTTAGTGTGGATTTTAAGTGTATTTATTAAATTATCGCTATACCTTTTTATAGCAAGCTATGGAACCGCTCAATGGCTTAAATTGAAAGATTGGCGCAAGGTGATTTGGGTGGTAGCAGCTCTCGGATTCGTGCATGCCTTGTTGTATCCGAATATTACCTATACGAGATTTTATATGGAAGAGTATAGTAATTATTTTTTGCTGCCTGTCAATATGATTGGGATCCCTTGCTTATTATGGCTTGTTGGAAGTATACGTAAAGCGAAAAAGAACGGTTTATCTTGAAACCGGCATGAAAAGAGTCAACATGCATAGAGGCCGGCAAGTTCACTGACGTGTTCTTGCCGGCCTCTAATATGAGAACCGCTGCAGACTTATTCAAAATGCGGAACAAAGAGAACATAAGAATCCGATAAGCTCAACTAATATCCAGCGGGGAAATCGCTTGATGTGTAAAGCTTCAACTTGTCATAAAAGCTGGTTTTGCCGATTCCGAGCATTTTAGCGGCTTCGAGTTTATTTCCGTTTGCCGCTTTTAACGCTTGGATGATCGCTTCTTTCTCGGCTTGTGCCAATACGTCTTTCAATGGACGAATCGAAGGCAATAATACATTCTTCGCTTTCTCCTGTTCCTTGCCTTGAGAGCACTCGACCTTAGTAAGTGGTTCATCTTGTAAATATAAGGGCAAATGGGGAATGCGAATCATCGTGCCATCCAATACATTCACCGCTCGCTCCAACACGTTTTCAAGTTCGCGAATGTTTCCCGGCCACATATGATGAAGCAAGCGGTTCTCAACTTCCGAGGAAAGCCCGATGCCTTCGCGGTGAAACTTGCGCCCAAGCTTTTTCAATAACATCAAAGCAAGCGGCATAATATCTCCCCTCCGCTCTCGAAGCGGCGGAATTTCGATTTTCATCACGTTTAAACGATAATATAAATCTTGCCTGAAGGTCCCCTCTTCCACCATTTTCTCCAAATTCCGATGTGTGGCCGCGATGACACGAACATCGATTGGAACCGGGGCGCGTCCGCCTATTCTTTCAATTTCTTTTTCTTGCAGTACCCGAAGGAGCTTGCTTTGCATCGGAAGCGGCATATCTCCAATTTCATCAAGAAAAAGTGTGCCGCGGTGAGCGAGCTCGAATTTTCCCTTTTTCCCTCCGCGCTTTGCTCCTGTAAAGGCTCCCTCCTCGTATCCGAACATTTCTGACTCAAGCAAATGCTCCGGAATGGAGGCGCAATTGACTCGCACAAGCGGAAACTGCCCGCGGGGACTCGCGTGGTGAATAGCATGGGCAAACAGTTCTTTCCCCGTTCCCGATTCTCCCAATATCAATACCGACGATTGACTGCCTGACACCCGCTCCGCCAGCCTTTTCGCTTCTAAAAACGCGGCGGTTTGACCGATCAGGTCATCAAAACGATATTTGCTTCTTAATTCCTTTTGAAATTTCTTCTTATAATAGGTGAGTTCTTCGAGTAAAGGCTGGACTTTTTGCGAATAATCGAGCCAGTCCCGAGAATTGCGGAACATGACCGTACCCACTGCGCCGACCATCTCATCCTTTACATAGAGCGGGTAGCGGTTGGCAATCATTTCACTTCCGTTTATCGATTGAATGGAGGCAACCTCAGCCTGTCCTGTTTTTAGCACGATATGCATTCTCGTATTCTCAATCACATCTCTTACATCTTTTTTATATACTTCTTCTATGGTCGTCTGTAAAAAATCGCAATATGCTTGATTCATATATTGGATGAAACCTTCTCGATCGACGACTACAATCCATTCGGCTGCGACATTGATGATTTCTTCCAGCCACTCATATGGTAACTTGTCCATGATTGCTTTCTCCCCCAGTTTCCTTTTCTAGGATGCTGTTCTTTTCATAATAGCACAAAACACATGGCTGTTTTAGTAAAGGAGTGTTACTCGCTAACCCGTTTTGCTATGCAAATAATGGGATATGGACAGAAGCCCATACCCCATTATTTAGGTGGATTCGTATAGTGAAATGCTTGCCAAAACTCGCCGTTTACCTCAACGATGTCCATGATGTCCGTAAACGGGATGTCGAATGTCGGAAAACCGGCAGCATATGGTGCAATCTCGTAAGGAGTGAAATAAATATGAAGGGTATTTTCCGTCACATAAAACGGCTGATCGGGTTTTATTCCTTTATAACTGTCAGGGAATATATAAGAATATTGGGGGTCCGTCTTGATTTGATTGGCGATGTAACCACTGAGCACCTTAACATAATTACTGTCTCGTTTGAATAAATCTTTTAATTCATAAAATCTCCCGTTCGTTAAACTGATATGGGGATAAACGCGGGAAGGCATGCCATGCGCCGCTCCAAACGGGTAATCATAGCCGTATAACTCCAGCACGAGCAACTTTTTTTGAAAGAAAGTAATGGAAAAGTCACCGGTATAAGAAGAGTCAAGCTGCATGTTCGGATCAATTTTCTTCACACCTGACAGCTCTTTCAGTTTTTTATTGACACGTTCTTGAACGACCTTCAGCAATATCCCTTCTACTTGCGGATAATAAACGAGATAGTCTTTGTTCGGTTTAAACTTGAACTCTCTTACTTCATATTGTTCATTGAGGGGAATCATCGTATTTTGTTTGTAGATTAACTTGCCGGACATGTCGTAATACGACAACCGCTGATCCACCAATGCTTTTATGGCATCACCGATAAACGACAACGACCCGCTTCCCGGTACGATTGGAAAACGCTGAGAAATTTTCCCGCTTTTATCGATGAAAAAGGTATGTTCATCATCGTAAGCGGAGGCATATCCTTTCTCATACGAAGACACTCCCCTGTAAGTGAAATCGGCGAGAAACACTCCGTCTGTATTAGCAATAGCGTAAACCGACCCGAAAAACGGTCTTGATTCATCCAATGGTTTTCCTATCGCTGCTCGATTTTCTCCGAGCAAGTTGATATCGTTATACTTAGGCGGAACAACAAAAGTTCCTTGGAGGTCAATCAATCCATATCGATTCTCGTAATCTTCGGATAAATTGACAACCGCTCTTCCTTCCCGAAAAGGTTGTGCCCCTCCGTATTGCGGTGAAATCACTACATCTCCCTTTTCATCCATGTAGCCGTATTTTTCATTCAATTTCCTTTGAAAGGCCATCAATCCATCGCTCAAATTGCCAACAAACGCGTAAGCATATGTTTGAAGTTTATTCCCGTCTTTGTCAATGAGCGCATAACTGCTTTCGTCCAGCTTCACGACTGCTTTTCCATCATGAAAATCGTTGGCTTCCTCATAATGCGGCGGGATCACTTCTTTTCCTGCCAAATCCAAAAAACCGTATGACGTTTTTCCTTGTGTCCCTGTTTCAGAAAACAGCGCTCTTCCTTCTTTATATGACGCGATGAAACTGTAGGCCTCTTGCGTCAGCTTCCTACCGTTCTCATTGATGACATGAAATCCGCTTTCATCGATAACGATGGCTCGCTTTTCGTTAAAAGGAAGAATCGTTTCATATTTCGGTTTTATTTCATACTGGCCGAAGCGATTGATTAACCCATATAATCCACCCAATTGTACAATTGCTAATCCATTCTCTTGAAAGTCCTGTGCATCGTCATATTGCGGCGAAATCATAAATTGACCTTGTTGATTGATATACCCCCATTTGATGCCATCTTTGCTTTTGGTGGATGCAGGATAAAGAAAAGTATCCCTCATAACGAAGACGGACTCAATACGCCGCTTTAACGATAGGAGCTTTTCTTTGGACGGATGGAAATGGTGAAGCCGGATGGCGCGTTGAATAGATTTGAACGCTTTGTCCGGCTTTCCTGCCTTGAATTGTGCATCAGCTAAATAGTACCAGTAAAAAGAGGCATACGGAAGCTCTTGAACCTTTTGTTGATAATGGAGAGCAACCTTTTGAAAATAAGCAGGATACACATCAAAAGCCGGAACCATTTTTCCTCTGCTCCATTTGTATATACATACATCATAGGCGTCTGCCGTATCATGAACCCATAAGGCGATTTCCTGTTTTCCGTCACGCCCTGTTCGGCTTATCATGTCCTCCACATGCATCTTGTGAAAATAAAGTTCGTCTTTCACAATATTTTTTAACCCGTCCCGTGTCCATTCATAAACCGCCAACGTTGAACGAACCGTATCCCCTTGCCAGCCGACGACAAGGTTATTTCGGTTTCGCCCTGTAATGGAAGCAATTTGAAAATGGGTCACATCATCCGCTTTTCTTTTTATATTAGCAGCAATCCGCCACGAATGAACATCGTATTTCAGCATAAGAAGGTAGCTCTCCCCAAGCCATCTGTAAACAGCGGCAATTTCTGTCAAACCGTCTCCATCAAAATCGGCTTCCAAGACACAAACACTTTGCGCTGGATTTTCGGTTACCATCAGCTCCGCCAAAGACGGTAAAAAAGATTGAACCAGTTGAACTGCACTCGTTTCATTCCGCATCGCTTTAAACTCCCTAAATGATTGATTTCCCCGTTCTAACGGGACGTAAAGCAAGTGAAGAGTCACTTTTCTTTATCATATGGGCTGTAGAAAAAAGAGTACTTTGACCACTGATTTTGTATATTCCGCTCTTTTTTATAAAAACGGGATTTCTTAACATTCCTTAAACGAAAAAATCCGGGACAAATGGTTGTCCCGGATTTTCTTGGTTATGCAATGCCTGTAAACGTGTAAATAGTAATAATAAAGAAAACAGCTAATGTTTTAATAATTGTAATCGCAAAAATATCACGATATGCCTGACGGTGGGTTAAACCCGTTACGGCCAACAGCGTAATGACCGCGCCGTTATGCGGCAGCGTGTCCATCCCTCCGGAAGCCATGGAAATAACACGGTGCATGACTTCAGGCGGAATATTGTACTTTTCGATGGCTTCCAAATATTTTTCTGACATGGCGCTTAACGCAATACCCATGCCGCCCGAAGCGGACCCGGTTACCCCTGCAAGAGTCGTTGTTGTCACCGCTCCGTTGACCAGCGGATTTGTAAAGGTTTCTGAAATGCCTTTACTGATGACACCGAACCCTGGTAAAGAAGAAATGACGCCTCCAAATCCATATTCGGCTCCTGTGTTCATCGCGGCCAGTAAAGCTCCGCTAATGCTTGCATTCAAACCTGCCTGGAAATTTATTTTTACTTTGTTCCAGTCAAAAAGAAGGGTGGCGATAATTCCTGTCACAAGCGCCATTTCAACAGACCAAATGGCTAAAACAGAAGATAGTTCCACTTTCCCGAAAGATTCTAGACCGATTGCGGCAAAATCGAATCCATTCGGATACCAGTTCGGAAGTGAGATGGTAAAAAATTTATTCATCACCCCTACAAGGATAAGCGGAACGAACGCCAGAATTTTTCGAGATATGGTGGGTGACAATTCAACCGATGGCTGCGGTACATCTGCTTCTGCAATTGCTTCTGCAGCCGCTGCCGTTTCTCTCCCATCAAAACCATAATAGCCTTCACCGGCCGCTTCCGCTTTTTTACGGCGTGATTCCAAATATAACATTCCCAAAATCAAGACGAAAATCGCACCCGTAATCCCAAGAATTGGGGCAGCATAAATATCTGTTTTAAAAAATGTCGTTGGAATTACGTTTTGAATTTGCGGTGTACCAGGCAGTGCATCCATCGTAAACGTGAATGCACCCAATGCAATCGTGCCGGGTATGAGGCGCTTCGGAATATTCGCTTCTTGGAATAACTTAGCAGCAAACGGATAAATCGCGAACACGACAACGAATAAACTGACACCGCTGTATGTTAAAATGGCTCCCATGATGACAATAGCCAAAATTGCTCGTTTCGCCCCTACTAATTGAACGATCGTTTTGGCAATCGTTTCCGCTAAACCGGACATTTCAACGACCTTGCCAAAAATGGCCCCCAGCAAGAAAACAGGAAAATACAGTTTAATGAATCCAACCATTTTTTCCATGAAAATATTAGAAAAGAACGGAAGAACAAAACTTGGTTCTGTTAATAATACAGCAAACAATGCACATATCGGGGCAAATAAAATAACGGAAAAGCCCCGGTATGCAACGAACATTAAAAGACCTAACGCCAAAAGTATCACAATAAACTCCACAAATATCCCCCTCTTCGATGTGTGACTGTTTTTGGTTCGCCCCTCCCAAGGTGCACCAAAAACAGGGAAGCGTTTTCAAATTTTTCTAAAAATAAGATAGACATCTGCTCCGCTTCCACTAAAACTGCTTGTCCTGCCTATTTATAAATGCAATATCCATGCCAACTTTATTATTTCAGACATATTTTGTTCACAAATATACATAAAAATGGAGATTTCCTTTTTTCTTGTAAACATTCTTCTACCGCACTTTTGCATTTTTCCGCTTTTTCGGAATTTATCTATTCTATTATTCCGATTTTCCGGAAATTTCCGTTTTTCCGGAATAGGAAAACAAAATGTATCTATGCAAACGATTTTTGTCTTTTCACACTCTCTAAAAAAGGAAAAAGCATCAGGAAACCTTTAAGTCGTTTCCATGACGCTTAATCGTGTTTTTCTTATACACGCTTCTTTTTAAACGTTTTTTTGGGGCGATTCTGTTTTTGCGTTTTCTTTAGATCTGCTTGTTCTGCTTCACCCACGATTTTCCCTAAGTACAACACCTTTTTCTGAACAGTAATCCCTAATTCACGGGCAAATTGTTTTAATACGCGCTCTTCCCGCTCTGTTACAATCGAAATAACCGTCCCTTCTGCTCCCTGCCGTCCGGTCCGTCCTGAGCGGTGAACATATTGCTTCACATCTTTTGGAAAATCGACGTGGATGACATGGGTCAATCCTTGAATATCCAATCCCCTTGCAGCCACATCTGTCGCGAATAACAGCGGTGACTTTCCGGTGCGGAAGTTTTTCAGCGCCGCTGCCCGTTCTTCTTTTTTTGATTCACCATGAAGCACGCCTGGAGCAATTCCTTTATACTCAAGCTTTTCTTTATATACAGTCAAGTTGGCAATATCTCTAATGAATGCCAACGCCTTGAAAGAATCCACATGCAGCAATCGTCGCAAAATCTCGAGCTTTTCTCGTTGTTCACAAACGAAATAAAGATGCTCCACCTTTGATGGCGGCATGTCATCTGCCGTGATTTTCACCGTTTCCGGGTCATTCATAAATTCTTTCGCAATGTTTTCAGTCTGAGCCGGAAGCGTCGCCGAAAACAGGACGATTTGGCGGTCTGCCATCGTTGCTTTCACGATGTTTTTGACGGTCTGTAAATGCTCTGGCACAAGAAGCTGATCTCCTTCGTCAAGCGCGATCGTCTTCACTTGATGCATCTTCAGCTTCTTCATTGTAATTAATTCCTGAATCCGCCCAGGCGTTCCGACCACTACATGCGGCGACTTTTTCAATTTATCGAGCTGCCTTTGCATATTCGCTCCGCCAATCAAAGACGTATTCGTGATGCCGCTTCCTTGCGACCATGTTTGAATCACTTGTAAAATTTGCATGACCAATTCACGTGATGGGGCAATGATGACTGCCTGCGTGTTCTGTTTTTTCGGATCGATTTTCTCTAATAGCGGCAGTAAATACGTAATCGTCTTCCCGGTTCCCGTCGGCGATTCGGCCATTACATCTTTTCCTTCCAGCATAAGCGGAATCGCTTTTTCTTGAATCGGTGTCACCTGCTCAAAACCGGATTTCTTCCATGCTTCCTGTAAAAATGGTTTCATTGTCGTTAAAAATGCTGACATAGCTGTCTCCTTTTTGTATCAAACTCTCATTTTTTTTCACGCTAAAAACGGATAAAATGCTTTTCAGATATAACTATTTATTTCGTTTCGACCGGCCTTGATTGGACCGCAAACTTTGCTTTCCTTTTGAGGAACGGCCGTATCCCGATGAACTGGACATTGACCCCGTTCTTTTTTTATAGCCCCGCTTTGGAGTGGAAGTTTTGCCTTCTTTCTCCTGGTTTTCTGAGCGGCCATGATCCTTCGGTTTAGGAATACCTTCCACTTCCTTGCGTTTGATGGCCCCTTTCGTCCCCTTTTCAATCATCTGCAAATAAGCACGGTCTTTCGGTGCTGCAAACGTGACAGCCATACCTTTTCCGCCAGCTCGTCCCGTTCGGCCGATTCGGTGAATGTAGCTCTCCATATCCTCAGGAATGTCATAATTGAACACATGTGTGACACCTTCCACATCCAACCCGCGCGCCGCCACATCCGTTGCAATCAAAAACTGGATTTCCGCATCGCGAAAACGTTTCATGACCCGCTCACGCTTTGACTGTGACAAATCGCCATGCAGTTCATCCGTATTATATCCGAGCGCTTTCAACTGTTCGTTCAGCTTACTTACCCTCCGCTTTGTCCGGCAAAAAATGATGGCCAAAAACGGGCGGTATAAATCGAGCATATGCCGCAATGCTTCTTGCTTGGCCCGATCTGTCGTTTCAATAAAAATTTGTTTAATATCTTTGACGATCATTTGGCTGCCTTGTACTTGTATATCACGAGGGTCGTTCATATGCCTGCGGGCAAGAGAACGGATTTCATCCGGCATCGTCGCCGAAAACAGCATCGTTTGGCGATTGGCTGATGTTTGGCGGATGATGTCTTCCACTTCTCCCAAAAATCCGATATGAAGCATTTGATCCGCTTCATCAAGGACGAGCATCGATACGGATGAAAGATCGATCGTTTCCCGGCGTAGATGGTCAAGGAGCCGTCCCGGTGTTCCGATAATCATATGTACATGTCCTTGTAGTTTTTTAATTTGCTGTTCCACGTCTTGTCCGCCGTAAACCGCCAATACGTTCAGGTCATTCCTATTTATAAGAAGCTTGTTCACTTCTTCCGTAATTTGAAGAGCGAGCTCTCGTGTCGGTGTGACGACCAGCGCCTGCACATGCGGTACGTCACAATTGATGCGCTCGAGCATCGGCAAAACGAAAGCCAGCGTCTTTCCTGTCCCTGTTTGTGCCTGGGCAATCACATCTTGCCCTTCAAGCACGACCGGAATTGTTTTCTCTTGAATGGGTGTTGGTTCGGCAATCCCATTTTTTCTTAGGGCGTCATTCCATTCTCGCTGAATACCTAATGTTAAAAAGTCCGGCAAAATATTGCCCCCTTTGATTTGTGATAAATGAATCATGAACTTTCATCTTACGCTTTCTTATTTTTTGATGTCAAGATAATCTCTTCTATAATTAGAAACAAAATACGTATAACTAGGAAAATTATAGATAGACGATTCGTGATTCGATAACAGAACAGGAACCCCCTACACTGATTTTTGTTATTTCCCGGTGCTCGTTAACAAGCAAGTATGCCTTCAGTTCAGAGGCAGCCCCCATCGTATGCCCTTGTTCAAATTGCAGCTCTTGAGCTTGATGAGCCTTCACTTTTCCATATCGGTATAAATAACAGCTCAATGCGCCCGTCGACGAACCTGTCGCACTTTCTTCCAAAATTCCGTACAGCGGAGCAAAATTCCGGCAATAAGCGATAGGATCTATGTCAGTACCTGCATAAAACACATGATACCCCACTGCTTCATATTGCTTGCTGATATCGGAAATCTGATCGAAATTGGGGTTAATTGCTTCCAGCACATCAAGCGACCGAACCGGCACCATCACATCAGGCAATCCAGTGGAGACAATTTGCACAGGCATATCAGGATTAAGGTCCACTATGTCGATATTTAAAGAGCAGGCAATTTGTTCACGATTTAACTCGGCCTCAAACTTCGGCAGGTTTTGTGCCAAAAACACGGAACCATCTTCTTTTACCTCTACTTCTAATATGCCTGCTTTCGTTTCTTGTGTATACATCCCGGGCTCAATCATATTTTCGGAAAGCATGACATGAAAAGCCGCCAATGTCGCATGCCCGCATATCGGCACCTCATCCGTCGGAGTAAAAAAACGAACAAGGAAGTCCGCCTTCTTCGATGGTTGAATGAACGCCGTTTCTGAAAACCCCACTTCCTTCGCAATTCGCTGCATATGGTCCATACCTAAACCATCCGCATCTAAAACGACGCCGGCAAGATTGCCCCCTTCATTTCCTTTTGTAAAAGCATTGAGTGTATATACTTGAATATCCATTATTCATCTCCCCTCGTAACTTTTCTCTCTTTGTCTTAACTAGGTCTCAACATTCCTTGACATTCCATTAATTCCTATTCGTTATAAATACTATTATAAAGGAAACATGCATCAATAGGAGTTTTCCTGTCCTTTAACGCAGGATAAAAGAACAAAAGCCAACTCAAAAGTTTATTTTTGAGTTGGCTCTATGAGTCAAATACTTCGCTTTGTCTTATCTATTAAAATAAAGCTGGGCACTTTCTGATATCAACTTTTTGAAAGAGATGCAGAATGCCTTTCAATTAATGTTCCAGAAAGGAATGTAGAAACAGAACTCTCCTCTTCTCCATCAATCACCCGTAATAACGTGTTGATCGTCACTTCTATCATTTCATCCACTGGTTGCTGCCACGTCGTCAAAGAATATAGAGGCCAAGAAGCCATTGCTATATCATCAAATCCTATAACCGACACATCTTCAGGGATTGATACCCCCAATGATTTAGCCGCATCAATTGCTCCTAGTGCCATAATATCATTTGCACAAAAGATAGCCTCCGGTCGATTATCATTTTTCAGTAATCGTAAAGCTATTTGATATCCGCCTTCATAGGTGTAATCGCCTATCTCGATGATAGGCTCAATTCGTTGTTGGCCAAGAATTTCACGAAACCCAATTTCACGGTCGCGGCTCGTCGATGTATTCTTATGACCCGCGATGTACGCAAATCGCTTATGGCCTTGTTTCAATAAATATTCACCAATCTTCTTGCCCGCAGAATAGTTATCACAGCAAACAAAATGACACGAAGAATCTTTAATATACCGGTTAAATAAGATAACGGGTATGTGGTTTTCTAAAAGATGTGAGACGACATTTGAAGATAATAAAGCATCCGTCACAATTACACCTTCTACATTGTATTCAAGGAATTGCGATATTTCATCCTGTTCAATCTCGTCATTTTCCGTATGAACAAAAAGAATATGATAGCCTCTTTCCCGTAAGCCTTTTGTGAATTTATCCAAAATTTCTGGATAGAACGGATTGTGAATATTTCTCATCACCAGACCAATCATGTTCGTTTTATTCATAATCAATCCCCTTGCTAACGCATTGGGACGATATCCTAACTCGTCAGCTGCTTCCAATACCCGGCGGCGCGCCTTCTCGGACACATTCGGTCCAGGAGCGAACACCCGTGATACCGTTGACTGTGAAACACCGGCTAATCGGGCAACCTCCACCGCATTAACTTGTTTTTTCTTCAAAACTCTCCCTCCTAACAAGTTGGTCTCATCTCTCTTTTTTTAGAAAAGAAAGGTGACCCAACTTGTTAGATTTCTTGCGCCCTAACCATTAAGACAATATATTATGCACATAATTCCAATTCAGCACATCATTAATTTTTATTCCATACGACAAGCTTCATCTCAGTCATTTCCTCTACTGCGTATTTAATTCCTTCGCGACCGGTACCACTTTCTTTTACACCGCCGTAAGGCATTTGGTCAACTCGGAATGTCGGGACATCATTAATCATGACGCCGCCTACATGCAGCTCATCAGCGGCACGAAGCGCTGTGCTTACACTTTCAGTATAGATACCTGCTTGTAAACCATAGCGGGAATCGTTGACTAGTTCGATTGCTTCATCTACATGGTAAATTTTATTAATCATCACAATTGGAGCAAATACTTCCTGACAAGAAACCTTCAGCGATTTGTCTACATTTAGAAGAACAGTCGGCAGCAAGACATTTCCTTCTGCTGTACCACCTGCAGTGACAATGGCTCCTCCTTGTTTTGCTTCTTCAATCCATGAAAGAGAGCGCTCTACATCTTTTGGAGAGATTAAAGCGGAAATGTCTGTGTTTTCATCTAGCGGAGCCCCGATTCTTAGCACTTTTGTTGCTTTGACAAATTTCTCGACAAACTCATCATACACATTCTCATGTACGTACACACGCTGCAAGGAAATACATACTTGCCCCTGGAAGGAGAAGGCGCCTGTGACACAGCGGGAAATGATTTTATCAATGTTCACATTGTCATCAACAATTACAGCTGAGTTTGAACCAAGTTCCAATGTAACACGTTTTAAACCGGCTTTATTTTTAATCGCGATTCCGACACTCGGGCTTCCTGTAAAGGTCACCATGCTGATACGATCATCAGTGACGATAAGGTCTCCAATCGTACCCCCGCTTCCTGTAATTACGTTCAAGGCTCCTTTTGGAAGACCTGCTTCTTCTAATAATTCAGCGATAAATAAAGAAGAGAAAGGTGTTTGGGTAGCCGGTTTTAATACAATCGTATTACCTGTTGCAATAGCCGGTCCGACTTTATGCGCCATTAAATTCATCGGGAAATTAAACGGTGTAATCGCGCCGATAACTCCGATCGGCTCACGGACGGTGTAGCCTAAGCGGTTCACGCCTCCTGCCGCTGCATCAAGGGGGATGGTTTCACCGTGAATGCGCTTTGCTTCTTCTGCGGCAAACTTGTATGTTTCAATGCTTCGTGCCACTTCAGCTCTTGCAAATACTAATGGTTTTGCGGCTTCCTCGGCAATAATGCGTGCTGCTTCTTCTTTGTGCTCTTCCAATAATTGAGCAAGTTTTTCTAAAATGTTGGAGCGCTCGTGGGCCGGCAATTTCGCCATCTTGCTTCTAGCATCATAGGCCGCTTGAATCGCTTGTAATACTTCTTCTTTTGTTGCAACAGGAACTTCACCGATCACTTCTCCGGAATACGGAGATGCAATACTTTTATATTCTTTTCCTTCTACCCATTCACCATTAATAAATAGTTTCTTTTTTACGGCTTGGCTTGTATTTAACATATTAAATCCTCCATTTTCATTCTATAAATGGTTATGCAGACAATTTGAATCCGCATTCAATTTTACAGTATGGATATATAGTCGTTATTCCTCCGAGGAATTATTTCCTGAATCTGTACCTGCATAAATTTGCTTTAATACATCCAGCCCGTCAAATGTTACCCACTCTTCCACTACTTTTTCGCCGCGAATACGCAAATGATTGATGCCGAGAATTTCTACCGGCTTTCCGCTAGGCGATCCAAAATAGCCGATTCCTTCATGAAGCCCGGCAAGACGCCATCTAACAGCCACATCCCACTCTTGCTCGGAGAATCGTTTGTTGCAAGTTACACGATCGACAATAAAACGCGCATTCGGGAACGAAGCGAATAAACTAATGAACATGCCCTGTATTTGTTGATAGCCAACCAGATCTTTATCACAAATGTAATGAACGACTGCATGATCAGCGTAAAAATCCTTCACGTGATTGAATAAGCGCCATTCATAGATTTTATTGCATAGTTCGAGTACGAACTCACCCACATCAAAGTTTGCTGAATTGGAAACATACACCTGAGGGACCAATTGACCGTTCATTGTTTCACTTAACCCGAAACTTGTTTGGAATGTTTCGTCTTGTTTCACTTGACTGGCGGCCATTTTTTTCGCCAGCTCGATAGGGTCAAAGCCCAGTTGCTTGACAATGTGCAGGTTATCACGCACAAGCCATTCCTCTACAACACGATTGGAGTGGCAAAAGCAATCAACGACCGTTCGAAACGACACTTTTTTACTTGTCGCAGGACCGAACGAACTGTCTCCTAAATTCGTAGCCGTTGATAAAATGCGATGGGACGATAAGAAACCTTCTTTGTCATCTCCGGACCAAATGACATTTTCTCCGATGAGCCGGCGATCCGGAAAAGCATGGAGAGTTTGCAGCGTGTTAGACACAACGGAATTGATTCCTTGTAAATTCACACTTCCGCAATGCATCGTCACATCGTTATGGTACGTTTGATAAATAACACCGATTCCTTTCTCTTCCCAAATGCGATGTGTAATTTTCATAATGTAGTCAACGAAATCGACATAATCATTATCAAATCCGTTCATGCTTTGCTTTCTTTTTTTTGGTTGATGGAACTCGTTATAATCGCTAAAACCGACCATGTGTACTTCATCACTATTACCATAGTAAACTTTCCTTTGTTTCGGTTTATTTTGTTGAGATTTATTTTTCGGCTCTTCTTTTTTTAATTCAGTATCAACTGTCACCATGAACTTCCCCTTTGCACGTTATTACTCGTATTCGTTACCCGTATTGATTGAGAACAAGACATGATAGCAGTGAATTTGCCTGCTGCTTTTCTTGACATGTAATTAGTTGAGGGTTTCTATTTTTTTGTGTATGGTTCAGCTGCTTGAACAAAGGAGGAAAAAGCAGAAGACATCATGGCTGTTCCAACTATTCCTACGTATACAGCCCCTTTTTCAAACGCCTCGCACATTACTTTTTGATTGCCCGCTACCGTTCCAACCGGAACATTTAATTTTTCTGCTTTCTCATAAACAAGAGAAATGGCCTCTTGTACTTCTTGATGATGGGGACCATCCGGATAACCCATGTTCACGGATAAATCGGTTGAACCTAAAAAGGCCATATCCATTCCCTTTACACTCATAATCTCTTCAAAATTTTCGACTGCTGTCGGTGTTTCAATGTGGGCAATGACTAGAATATCTTCGTTGGATGATTCAAAAAATGCCCCGCTCGAATCTTTGCCATACCTCGCCGCACGGTGGGAGAAAGCTGCTCCTCTCTCGCCTAAAGGAGGGAACTTTGCCCTTTTTACGGCTTGAACGGCGTCTTCTTTTGTATTGACCATCGGAACTTGAATGCCTTTTGCCCCTCGGTCCAATGCTTTTTGAATACTTGCCGGATCATAAGATACACGGACAATCGGCGTCAAATTCACTAATTCCGCAGCGCGAATCATGCTTTCAAGCTCACTGTAACTGAAGGCTCCATGCTCATCATCAATGACAATAAAATCAAAGCCTGCATATCCGAACATTTCGACAATTGCCGGTGAATAGATACCAAGAAACACACCTGCCGCTTTTTCACGGTTTTGAATTTTCTCTTTTAATGATTTTCCCATGACGAATACCTCTTTTTCTATCAAATTTGTAACTTACCATTCTCCCTGTTTCGTAAACTTTTCCATCACGGCTTCTCGAAATTGAGAACTTGATTTTTCAAGATCAGTTTTCTACTAACCATTTACGCAGAGCTCTAGACACTTCTTCAGGCTGTTCCAACGTTGTCATATGTCCGCTGTTTTCGATAATGGCAAGCTGTGAGTTTTGGATCATTTCCTGCATCTTTTCATGCATGTCCACCGTACAAAGAACATCTTGGCGCCCCGTTAAAAGAAGAGTCGGGCAAGTGATACCCGGCAATACTTCACGTCCGTCGGGCCGGTTCATTAATGCTGTCATTTGCTGAATCATCGTCTCCTTGCCGACGTTTTCAGCCATTTCGATAATAGCCGAAACGATCTCCTTATGATCGTAACAGTCAGGATGAATCATGTTCGGAAGGAGATGCTTCGGTGTAATATCAGAAAATTGGCCGTCGCGAGCCATTTGGATAAATGTTTTCCATCCATTCATTTGTTCTTCTCTTGGAGGATTCGGATTCGTATCCATCAGCGCAAGCTTCAGTACACGATCCGGAGCTTGACGCATCACTTCAATTGCAACAATTCCTCCCATTGAAAAGCCGGCTAATGCAAACTTCTCCGGTGCTTGTTCCAACACAGAACGCGCCATCCCTTGTATTGAATCTTGTTCTAGTTTCATCACGGCACAAGCTGCTATATCACCCAGTTCAGTTATTTGATATTCCCACATTTGTGTATCACACAATGTACCTGGCAGCAGCAGTAAGGGTATTTGGGTCATTTCCCTTTTCCTCCATTAGCTATTTGATACGGGTCCTGTTGTTTTTCGAATCATTAATTCCGGCTCTAACACAATTTGAATAGGGGCACTCTGTTCATCTTCATTTTGAATCAGGCCAATGAGCTTTTCTAAAGCAAGAGCTGCCATTTTCTCTTTATGTTGGGCAATGGTCGTCAACCCAATATAGTGATTGGAAGCAACGTTTATATCATCAAAGCCAATAATAGATATATCTTCGGGAACTCGAAGATTAAGCTTTGTCACAGCATCTAAAGCAGCTAGAGCCGTTTGGTCGGAAATAGCGAAAAAGCTTGTTGGCCGATCACCCTGCAGAAGGGTATTGGTTGTAAACTCAAATACTTTTTCGTATGAAAACTCATCCTGATAGACGAATCGTTCATCATATGGAAGATTGAAGCTTTGTAACGCTCGTTTATATCCGTTCATCCTCTGCACCATTGAGTAAAAGATGGACGGACCAGCGATAAAAGCGATTTTACGATGTCCGAGCTTAATTAAATGTTCTGTGGCAAGATAGGCACCTTTTTCATTGTCTACAATCACATAGTTCGCATTATCACTATCCAAGGCTGCATTGTAGAGAACAACTGGAAATTTCGAAAGATATAGTTCTTCGAGTTGTTTGTTTTCCTTATTCGTGGATGCAATAATCATTCCGTCTACGCGTTTTCCAATTAATGTTTGAATCGATTTTTCCAAAAGGCGGTCTTGATGGTTCGTGTTGCAAATCACAACATCATATCCTATTTCAGAGGCTTTCTTCATAATCACACCCGTTGATTCGGCAAAAAACGGATTGACAATATCCCCGACAATTAAACCAATTGTGTTGGTTCGCTTTTGCGCCAATCCTCTAGCAATCTCATCTCTCGTAAAACCAAGCTCTTCAATGGCTGCTAATACTTTCTTTCTCGTTCCTTCCTTAATAAACGGATAATTATTTAGTACCCGTGACACGGTTGATTGTGATACTCCTGCTTTTTTGGCTACATCATACGCGCTAACTCTCATCTTTTTATCATTTCTCCTTATCATTCATGTAGTAGATGAAAAGGCAGAGTCTCCCCTGCCTTGTTCAAATGCCCATGGACAATAGCGGGAGCTTATTTTCCAACAGCTTCTACTACTTCTTTAGACCATTCTACTACTACGCGCTCATCACCGCCACTGACAATGTGTAAGAAGCCCGTTTCTTCTCCTGTGCATTCAATGCTTCGGTACACATCTGTTGGGACAGACATGATATCTCTTTCCTTTAATACCACTTCACCTTCTTCTCCACCTTCACCTTTCCAAGCTACTTTCCATTGTCCTCGATGAACCATTAATACTTGCGGAACATCTTGCTTATGGGACTTAAAGCCGTTGCCCGGCTCTGCTTCAACTAATTCAAGGCAGAAGCTATGCGGATTGTTCACCAGCGCTGGGCGATCAACCGCTGCCATTCCATCTCCGATAATTCCGTAGCTCTTTTTGCCACCGCCCGGGAGATTTGAATCAAGATAAGCTCCTTCAAAAGGTTTGCGATCTTTAAAACGGAAAACGCGTGCTTCCATCTCTTCAACACTTACTTTACGCATTTGTGCAAGCTCTTCATCAGAAATTGGCTCGATTACTTTACCGTCTTCAGGAATTTCCATCCCATCTAATGTATCGATTAGACGGCCATCTTCCAGTAATACTAAACCGTGTCCTTTTGCATCTTCCAACACTTTAGGTCCCCAAATCACTTTTCCAGGATTATCTTCTCCTAAGATACAAAGTAAAAATCCATCATCGCTGCCGATATTTTTAAAGCCGCGGAACATTTGTGTAGGTAAGGAAATCACATCGCCTTCTGTTAAAACAGCTTCGCCATCTTTCCCATCTACTCCCCATACGAAAGACCATGTACCTTTCGAAACAAGAAATACTTCTGCTGTCTCATGCGAGTGAAGCGAGTTTACGCATCCATTCGGCATTGCTGCTGCACCGATATTGAATCCGTGTGCCTCTTTTAAGTTGATAAAACGTTTGCTGCTTTCTGATACACCCGGCCCAATGATCGTGTAGTTATCTTTTTTGTCAGAACCTGGAGTACGAGCATCAATAAACGCTGTTTTATCAGCTACTAAATCTTCCTTGCGAATAATACGTTTTTTCATTTTTTCACTAATTTCTAATGCTTTCATTTTTCTTCCTCCTATTTTTGAATGCGGATTCAATTTTTCATTTGAATGAATACACATTTTTGAATGCGCATTCATTATTCCTGGTTTTAAACTTATCATAATTTTCAAAATTTGTAAATTATTTATTTTACTTATTATTTACTAGAACAATTTTTTTCTTCACTAGCCATAACCGCTTCTTCAGCATTCATTACGATGTTTTCTGAGGAAACGAGTTTGATCATGATTTTTTTAATACACCGTGATATGCGTTTTGATAAATGGATAATACCTCTTCTTCGCGTAAGCTGTATGGCGTATTTGACAGCAAACGATGGATAGACATCACTTGTTCCGCCATTTCTGGTAGAGAATCTTCTTCTACTCCAAGCTCTTTTAACCTAGTTGGAAGGTTTAATTTCGCTAATAAGCTAAATAAGTATTGAACGACCGCGTCTTGTGCGTCATGTGGTTGATTCTCATAGTCTCCCAACTGCAAGAAGGAAGCCACTTCTACCATCTCTTTCGTGCACGACGTTCCTGTTACTGCAAAGACATACGGCATAAGAAGAGCATTTGCCACACCATGTTCGATATGATATTTTCCTCCAAGCGGATAAGCTAATGCATGGACTGCACCGACTCCAGCGTTTGCCAGAGATACCCCTGCTAACACACTGACCCAGCTCATATTTGTTCTTGCTTCCACATCGGAGCCGCAATGTACTGCACGAGCGATGGAAAGCGGAAATAACTTCATGGCCTTTTCAGCATACATTTTCGTTAAAGGTGTTGCTCTTACCGCTACATATGATTCAATCGCATGTGTAAAAGCATCCACACCTGAGGCTGCTGTAACGCGTTTTGGACATGATATGGTTAAAAGAGGATCGATAATCGCCAAATCTGGTAAAAATGTTGTGCTAATAAGCCCACGTTTTAGCTCTTGCTCTTCATCTCCAAAAATGGCATTCATCGTTACTTCTGATCCTGTACCAGATGTGGTTGGAATTAAAATAAGAGAGATTGTACGGGATTCAATCGTTTGCTGTCCGCTTAAATAAGGCTGAATCTCATCTTTACCTAACAATGCCGCCACTGTTTTAGCTACATCTAATGCACTTCCTCCACCTATTCCGATAACGGTATCACAATTTTCCTTTCTCATTTGCCAATAAACATTTTCTAATAACGTAAAAGTAGGCTCTCCTGCAAGATCAGAGAAAGAGATCGTTTCAATTGGAAGTGTTTTGCATAATTGGATCGTTTTATCTACTAAGCCTGCTTTTTCTAACCCTTTGTCACTGATAATCGCTACTTTTTGTGCTTTTAGATCTTCTAACACTTTTGGCAGCTCATTGAAAGCTCCAACACCAAAGCGAAGATTTTTGGGCATTCTAAAATCATGAGAAACGATTGTTTGTGTACTTAATGGACTAATGGTTTGTAACATATTTACCCCTCCATTTTTTGAATGCGGATTCATTTTATTGAACCAATAATTAAGTATACATTCAAATTGAAAAATGATTTGATGAATGACTTACCAAACGGTCCATCCTCCATCGACTACAATGGTTTGGCCCGTGACCATATTAGATGCATCGGATGCAAGGTAGACGACGGCACCAAATAAATCTTCTTCTTTTGCTAAACGTCCTACCGGAATACGAGATAATACGTCTTTCTTAAACACTTCATCTTGAAACATTCTTTCAGTAAAAGGTGTTTCAATAAAAGTAGGTGCAATAGCATTTACCAATACATTATCCTTTGCCCATTCAATCGCAAGAGCTTTTGTAAGCTGGGTTAAGCCGCCTTTGCTTGCACAATAGGCACTGCGAAGATAATAGCCAACGAACGCCATCTGTGACGACATATTGATAATTTTCCCTTTTTTCTGCTCCTTCATATGGGTACCGACTGTTCGGCTGAGAAAGAAGACGCTTTTTAAATTAATATCCAATACGGCATCCCAATCTTCCACCGTGACATCTTCTGCTTTTTTCGGAATGTTCACACCTGCATTATTAATTAAAACATCAATTGTACCCATTTCCTGAATAATGTTATTTACGGCATGTGGAATCTCTTCAATTTTTGTCAAATCAATTGACAAGGACATCACTTTTTGCCGCCCATTTGTTATTCGCTGGATCTCTTCCTGTACATCCGTCAACTCTTTTTCATTTCTTCCTATTAACACAACGTGGGCACCTTGTTTCGCCAACAAGATTGATAACGACTTTCCAATCCCTTTACTGGCACCTGTTACAACCATGACTTTTTGTTTTAGTGAAAACAGTGTTTCTACATTCACTATTTGACCTCCCCCTTTCAAAAATCAGCGGCTGAGCGTCGTGCAGTAAGTCTTCATTCGGGGAAAACTGCCTTGTAGCCGCTTAGATGGCTCTTTCGCTTTCTTCTCAATTTACTTTAAATTTAAAAATATAGAAATAAAGTTAATTTTTTCCGAACATAACTTCCTTCATAACTTCTTTATCGTTACTTTCTTCATTAGGAAAGCCCTCTTTTGCAGGTTTAATAGAAAATTTAATAATTATAGCAGACATAATAGATAAAGCTCCGATAATAAGAAAGCCTGTTGTTCTTGAAAACGCTTCAATTATAATCCCTATAAGGACTGGACCCAAAAACATTCCGGCAGAATATAAACTTTGGAACAGTCCCATTCTCGTAGATTGTTTAATCTCAGGTATATTTTCAACAGCCCAGGAAGTAAAAACTGTAAAACTTAAACCGTACCCAAAACCTTGAATTGCTTGTAAAAGAAAAAGCATCGTTAAATTTTCAGCATAAGGAATTAAGATAACAATAATTCCTTGTAAAAGCACCCCAAAAATCGCTGTATTCACCATACCAAGCTTTTTATAAAAAAGCACTCCACATAATGCTGCTGCTAACCCATATATAATCAGGTGTGTGTTTGCTAACATCCCAATCATTAGAGGATTTGCACCTAAATCTGTTGCAATTAAAGGAGTAAACGTATCCCTTGTCCCAATTGTAACCATGAGTGTAATTGTTGCCAAAAGAGAAATGACCCATATTTTTTTATCTGCCATTTGCTCCACAAGTATTTTCTTATCGTATTTTACTTTGATATCTTTAACACTTAAATCTTTCGTAAAAAAGGTTAAAATAAGCGCAATAAGGGCAGCGATAACAGCTACTAAAAAACTATACCGATAGCCATAGCTATTGGCCACTAATCCACCAATTGTTGTTCCAAGTATGGAGCCAAGCGGCGATGCAACACCTAATATAGCTACAGCTTTCGCAGCTTCTCTTACACCAAAATAAGAGGCAAACATAACGTTGTAAATGACCCATGTAGAACCAGTTAACCCGTCTGAAATTTTCCCAAGATATAATGTTGTGGCATTCGGTACCAAGAAGGCTAGCGTCCACATTACCATAGTAATAAGCAACCCGATTTGGATAAATAATCTTCGTTTATGCAACATATCTGAACATACTCCCAATGGAAGTCGGGTAAACAAAGCAACAATTCCTGAAATTCCGATGATACTGCCAATTACGACTGAATCAAATCCAAGATCTTTAGCATAAGAGGAGATAAACGGATCAAATGCCGTAATGGTGACAAAGAACAACAAGCTGATAATAAAGAATAAAATGATCTCTTTTCGATTATTAATTTGACTCACATATTCCACCCTTTCATTCCCACCTCTTCCGTCTTTAATGGCCAGAAAGGTGATAATATGGGTAATTCACCCAATGAAATCACTTTCATTTTTTCTAACAACATTTAAATGGCTGATGCCCAAAAGGAAACTTCCATCAGTGGAGATTTTCCTTCATCCTCCACTGATGGTTAGCTAGGCCCGCACGATGTCAGTCTGTGTTCTCTTATGTCTTGTAGTCTTCCTCTTACATCAACAGCCCATTCGTTATAAGATATACCTTGATTACATGTCATTCTTTCTACACGGAGTAAAAACGAAAACACGGATAATATACTCTAAGATATTTTTTGAAGGATAAAACCCTAATTTTCTATGCTAGGGATATTTTACTCCATAAACCTTCGTTTTGGGTATAGATTCATAGACCAAAATAAATGTTTTTTCGAATAATTCTCTTAACGTATAAAATCCGCGTTTTGATGCCAATTGCCCTACAGTAAATGTCAGCACTCGGAATGTAGCAAATAGGTTAACAAGCATCCCTAATTAAAAATTATAAGAGTGTGCCATAGTGGTTTAGAAATAAGATTTTCACTTGCTTTTGCACCAATGACAAATAAATTAAGAGACTTCAGCTTTTTTGCCATATGATAGGTGTTTGTTCAGCTTATCATATTTAACCTAACTGGAATTATATCTTTGAATGCGGATTCATAAATTTCTATAAAGTACAGTATCCTTACAAAAAACAGCCAAATCCCATCTTTATGCCTTATGTTAATCTAACTGTTGCAGATAATTTATGACCTTCCAGTCCTTCAATTTCTGATTGATCTTCCGCATGAGATGCTAGAAATTGAACTCCCTGGCCTGTAATCTCCTGATGTGTCAAAACCTTTACATAACTGCCTACCCATAGTCCACCCGTATACCTTGCGGCTTTTTGAGTTGGTAGTGTATGATTGGTTCCAGAGACTTTGTCAGAGAAAACAACAGAACTGTCTTGACCAATGAACAATGAACCATAATTATAAAGTTTATCCATCAATTCGTAGCTATTTTTAATGTGCAAGTGCAGATGTTCAATAGCATAATCGTTGCAAATATCCAGTCCTTCTTGTAACGAATCTGCGTAAATAACTTCTCCTCTTTTTTCCCATGATTCGTGTGCAGGAGAAGAAGGTGAGAAAGACTTCAAGAAACTTTCCACTTCTTGTATAGTATCCTCGGCAACCGTACGAGATGTTGTAACAAGAATGGCACGTGCGTACGGATCATGTTCTGCTTGAGCAAGTAAATCAGCAGCAATTTTCCTTGGCGATGCCGAATCATCTGCAAAGATCATTACCTCACTCGGTCCAGCAATGAGATCAATACCTACTTTTCCAAATACTTGACGTTTTGCTTCTGCTACAAACCGGTTTCCTGGTCCCGCAATAACATCTACTTCAGGAATGGATTCAGTTCCATATGCCATTGCAGCAATTGCCTGCGCACCTCCAATAGCAAAAATATCTGTAGCACCTGAACGAATCAATCCATATAAAACGGCTGGATGGATACCGCCTTCATAATTGGCAGGGCTGCAGGCAACAATTTGTTTCGCTCCGGCTACCTTGGCTGGAGCAACGACCATAGGCCCTGATGATAATAAGGGAAATCTTCCTCCCGGTACATAAGCACCTATCTTTTCAATTGGTATGATTCTGTGGCCCATTGTAATACCTTCGCCAAAATCTTTTTCAAACGGAGATAAACAATTTAACTGTGCTTTAGCAAACTCGGATACTCTGTCTACGACACGATCGATCAGCACTTTTACCTCTTCAGGAAGTGTTCTCATGCAATGTTCAATTTCTTCTTCACTAATCCGCACCGGACGATCAGAATTACCGAATTTTTTTTCGTATTCCTGTACGGCAGCATCACCGTCTGCTTTTACAGTTGCAATAATAGACTTTACCGTCTGTTCTACTTCATTTGAAGAAGTCTGTTCAACTACTTCTGCTTTCTTCATGTAATCCATCTTATTTCCTCCTAAAATCATATATCATATTATTTAGTAAAGAGACGGCTGCATCACAGCCGCTCATCTTCTTAATCATGAAACGCCAGTAAAATTCCCATCTTCACTTACAGCCTTACCATCCTGTTCTAATTCGTGCTCATCAGGCAAATGTATTTGGCGCAGCACTTCCATTCCATCAAATAACAGCCATTCTTCTGAAATTTTTTCATTGCGAATTTTATAATGACTGATTCCAGCGATATCAATGGCTTTTCCGCTAGGAGCGCCAAAGTATCCTGATCCCTCGTGTATTCCTTGAAGTCTCCAGCGGACGGCTACATCCCAGTCACTGTCAGATCCGCGTCTATTACAAGTTACCCGTTCAAGAATCACCTTCGCATTCGGAACAGAGGCAAAGAGACTAATAAACATTCCTTGAATCTCATTTATCCCAATAACATCCTTGTTGCAAACATAATGGACGACCGCGTTTTCCTCATAAAATTCCCGAACAAAATTAAAGGAACGGCGAGCCCAAATTCGATTGAATACAAGCTGCATAAACTCCCCTATTTCAAATTCATCAGAAGACGGAATAAAGATTTTTGGAGGAAGCCCGGTTTCTGCCGTCTCTTTAAAACCAAATTGAATAGAAGGCGCAAGCTTCTGCGTGCTTTTAGCCATCTTCTTAGCGACCTCGACCGGATCCAGCCCGAGCTGCTGGACAAGATGATAAGTATCCATCACGAGCCACTCTTCATATATTTTATTATTTAAAATCATACAATCAGCGCTTGTTCTGAACATCACTTTTTTTCCAGTAGCTGGACCATATAAACTGTCCCCCAGATTGGTTGCAACTGAACGCCCTCGATGAGAAGTGAAAAAGCCTGATTCATCATCCCCGGACCAAATTACACTCCATCCCAACCCTTTCCGATCGGGAAAAGCATGCAATGTTTGCAGCGTACCCGAAATGACTTCGTTAACCCCATGACTATTAATCAACCCTTTATGAACAGTAATACTGGTGCTATACGTATCGTAAATAAGTCCGATGTCTTTCTCCTTCCAAATCTGACGCGTAATTTTGACAATGTAATCAACGATATTATTGTATTCAGGGCTAAATCCATTCATCCTTTGTTTCTTTTGACTCGTTTCTTCTATATTAATGTAGTCATAATCATCTTTTGTATCGAGCATATTAACATCGTCAGCATCAGCATAGAAAATAAAGTTTGTTGATTTTTGATCCAATTTAGTCATTTTTTTGGAATCTGCCTTTTTTTCTTTCACAATTACTTCAGCTGAATCGGTTTTTGTTTCTAGCATAATAACCATCCTTTTTCGTATAGAGTCATTATTTTTATAAAATTTTATCTAGTTAGTGAATCAGTGACTAGTCCCCCTTTATAAAACATATCCTTTTGTTTGAATGCGCATTCAATTTGTGATAAAGATTTATGATGCTTATCGCATCATAAATTTCAAAACTGATTTTGGGAAGAAAAATCATAATGAATACGTATTCTTTATATTTAATATTTTACTTACAAAATATTATTCTGTCAATATTAAATATTCTAAATATTTTTCATATAAGTCACAAATGATAAAGATCTTACTTCACACCGCCGGAAGTCATGCCGAGAATGAACTGTTTGCGCACGAGCAACATAAAGATTACAGTTGGAAGAACAAATATAACTCCAGCTGCTGCCATTTCATTCCATAAAACCCCTTCTTCCCCATTAAAGAACGACAATGCTACAGGCAAGGTAACCGCTTCCCGCTGAGTTAACACAAGTGAGAACATGAATTCATTCCAGGTAATGACAAAACAAAAAACAGTTGCAGTAATGATACCAGGCTTTGCAAGTGGTAGAAGAATATGCCACAGTACTTGGAACTTATTAGCACCGTCAATCGCAGCTGCTTCTTCCATATCAATTGGAATTCGATCAATGAACCCCTTTGTCAACCAAATGGCATAAGGAATCGTGTGACCAAGGTTAACGATAATTAATGCAAGCGTTGTATCTAAAATTCCCCAGTCACGAAACATGGTGAAAAAGGGAATCACGTTCACGATTAGCGGGATGAACTGAGTAGCCAATATTGCAAACATGAATAGTTGTTTGCCTGGCATTTGAAAACGCGAAAGACTATAAGAAGCTAAAATACTAACTGGAATAGTAATAAGAAGCGTTACTATAACAACAATTAAACTATTTGAATAGTATTTGCCTAAATTAAAGGCTGATCCAAAGACCGCTCTAAAATTATCTAACGTTGCTTGAAAAAAGATACTGGTGGTATAGACTTCGGCTTCTGGTTTAAAGGCTGTTAAAACTATCCAAAAAATCGGAAGAAACAAGAATATGACAACAAGAATGACACATAGAGCTTCTAAAACTGACGTGATTTTTTTAGAGCTGTTTTTTTTAGAGGTGATTTGTTTAGAGTTAATTTTTTTCTTTTCGGTTAATGTCGCTGTCTGACTCATTAGTTCCAATCATCTCCCTTCACCAATCTTCTCATATAAATAACAACAAACACGATTGTGATAAGAGCTAAAATGTAGCCCAATGCAGAGGAATAACCCATATCGAAATAGCGGAATCCTGTTTTATAAATGAAAAAGTTTAACACTTCCGTTGAATCTCCAGGTCCTCCACGCGTCATCGTAACAACTGGATCAAACGCCTTGAGTGTGAACATCGTCATCAAAATAGAGGCGATGAGGATAATTGGCTTTAGCATCGGTAGAGTAATATGGAACAGTGTTTTTAAAGGAGTCGCTCCATCCATTTTAGCTGCTTCAAACACCTCGCCTGGCATACCCATAAGTCCACTTATAAACATCAGACTCATAAAAGGCAGCCAAATCCAAACCACAACAGAGATGAGGGCCATCATAGCGGTAGTGCTAGTTCCCAGCCATACAACATCAGAAAGTGGCGGAATGAGGAAGCCTATGATTTTGTCAAACAATCCATAATCTGAATTTAACATAAATCTCCAGGAAAACCCGATAAGTGCCGGACTCATTGCAAATGGAATGATAAGTACAGCGCGTAAGTAAGAAAGATATTTTTTATCCTTACTTAATAAAAGAGCTACAATAATACTTAATGTTAATGTGAGTACCACTGTACTAGTGGCAAAAATCAGCGTCACCCCTACGCTGTGCCAAAACTGTGAATCTGAAAAAGCACGGATATAATTATCTAGTCCAATAAAAGGACCCATTTCAGCAGACGTTTTTAAATCCCATTCATGTAAACTGATCCAGAATGACCTCATTAAAGGATAAAAGGTCGTGGCAGCAATAAGAATAAAAGCCGGGGCTAATAATACATATTTAAAGAGCTTTTGGTTCATTTTAGCTTCCCCCTACCATGTTCAGAGCAAAATACGATCCTTTTAACAGACAAAATGGTTAATTAAGATCGATTGGTTCATCGGCATTACCTTGTTAGTATTTTTTTTCATATCCTATATGCCTTGGGAGAAAAATTTAACTTTCTTCCCAAGGCAGTAAGGCAAAATCAATACTTGCTAATTACTCGTAGTAACCAGCTTTGTCTAAGAGCTTCTCTACTCGTTTAGCTGCATCATTTAATGCTGGTTCTACAGGCTCACCTGTAGCCATCTTTGAAATAGCTCCACTAATAATATCCGCTATGCGAGGCCACTCTTTAATGTTTGGCAGAGTTTTTGCATTTTCAAAGTTATCAGCCGCTACATTATAAAAACCATCTGTCAATTCATTTAACTCTTCGTTTCTCAAGTTCTCTGTTTGCGTGATAACAGTTGACTGCTCAGCTGATGGACTCTCTTTTTTCACTGTTTTTAGAACAATGTCAAGCTCTTCCTCAGGCTCCGCAATCCATTTAAGTACTTCCCAAGCCGCATCTTTATTTTTTGATCCTTTCATCATCGCCAGAGGGAATGTAGCTACGTTCGCCTGGCTTCCTTTTCCCTCCCATCCAGGTACAGAGGCGAATTGAACATTTCCAGCAACATCTTCTGCAGAAGCTTCTTTATCATTAAACTCAGAGTATACCCACCACCAGCCAAGCCACATGGCTGCTTTTCCTTGCTTAAAGAAAGTTCTGGAGTCTTGTTCGCCAAACGTGACAGAGCCAGGTGGTGCTACTTTGTCTGTTACAAGAAAATCTAAATAGCGTTGCGTAGCTTCAATTCCTTCTGGGCTGTTAAAAATAGGCTTCATTTCATCATCAAAAATATCGCCGCCGTTGCTCCACAAGTAAGAAGCCCATATAGGCAAATTCTGCCCATTATTTCCTGCTCCGTAATAAGGAACGATACCATAAAGGTCGGTTTTATTCGTAATTTCTTTACTAACTGTCTCAAGCTCTTCCCAAGTTGTCGGGACAGATAGACCTAACTTGTCAAAAATATCTTTTCGATAAAATAGCATTTGTACGTGTCCCCTAACAGGCAGACTGTAAAGTTTATCATCAAATGTTGATAGATCCAGTAAAGCCGATGGCCAGCGATCAGTATTGAAATGATCACGCTTTACATATTCATCGAGCGGCTCCAAAAACGGTGTAATAGAAGGACCCATTGTATCAAGGTGCACAACCAAATCATAAGCACCGCCAGATGCAATACCGTCAGAAGTGATGTCTTCTAATAGATTTTCATATGGTGTTTCAATAAACTCGACTTTAATTCCTGTCTTTTTTGTAAACGCCTCACTTCTCGCTTTCCATGCATTGAACTGACCAACACCTCCAGCTGACAATAGTACTTTGACCGTCTTTCCTTCCAAGCCCCCATCTTCTGAGGTACTACCTGACTTAGAACTGCTACAGCCAGCGATTAACAGAGACAATATTAACACCAACACCGTGATCAAACGAAAGGAATTTCTTTTTTTCATCATCATGCTCCTCACTGATATCATTTTGAATAGGGATATTGCATTTCTCAACAAACCTTTCTTGTCCTATATCTGCAACTACCATTTGAAAGAGCATTATATCTTTCCAAGAAAGCGCATTCATTTAATTGCATCCGCATTCAATTGAATGCGGATGCAATACATCATAAAGATTTCTGTTGCCATTACAATTATTCATTTCAAAACTTATGTTGAGAAGATAAATCATAGTAAATACGTATTCCTTATAACTACTAACTGAAGTGTGTAAAATCATTCCATCCGTACTAACTATTCGAGCAATTTATACTTTCGTCTGTCTTAACAACCATTCTTTTTTACCATCACGCCCCTTATGAATAAGATTTTAAATAAGTGTGTTGCATTTTCAAAAAACTAATAAGATTCTGCTGTTGTATATCTGCAGCTACCACTTGTGAGATCATCAACCCCTTTATGAATCCGCATTCAATTCATCATAAAGGTTTCTAACATTTATTACATTATTCATTTCAAATCTTATATTGAGAAGATAAATCATAGTGAATACGTATTCCTTATAGCCACTATCTTAACAGCACATAAAATTTCTGTCAATAATAAATATTCTAATAATTTAGATTCCTCATGTTTCTTAACAATAGTTTAATTGAATTTATTAATTGCCTATTGCACTTTAAGGTGCCTCTTTGAGTAAAAACTTGTTAAAGCATATTGCTCATATGCATATCCGGCACGAAATAAGAGGTCTTCTCTATAGTGATCTGCGATTAACTGCAATCCAAGCGGAACTCCATGTTCTGTAAGGCCTAAAGGCACTGATAACGTCGGATGTCCTGTGATGTTAAAAAGACTGGTGAAACGAACCATACAATCACCTAGGGATTCAGTTTGTTCCTCAATTGTTACTTCTTCTGTCTGTACATCAGCTGTGACAGTAGGTGTTGTCGGGGTGATCATTACATCAACTTCCAAAAAGATTTCTGATACCCTACGAGTCCATTCCTCTCGTTTTTGCAAGGCGTTTATATACTCAAAAGCAGAAATAAGCCGACTTTTTTCAAATGTTTTTTGTGCCCTTTCACTGTAAAGATGAATAGCAGACTGAATACGTTCTTTGTGAACAACCCCAACTTCAGAGGTCCCGAGTGTTCTCGCAAGACTAACTACATCTGTTAAAAAAGACGTGTCTACTTCTACTATGACAGCTCCTAAATCGGTCATATACTGAATGGCTTTTTCATACATTCTCTTAACTTCATTATCCATATTTTCATTGAAATAATGTGTCGGCAGACCGATTCGCATACCTGCCAGTTCATTCAAACAGGCCTTAGTATAAGAGATACCTGTAAGGACCTCCATTATGATCGCTGTATCCTCAATATTACCTGCAATCGGTCCTGCGTGATCAAGAGTCCATGATAAAGGCGTCATCCCCTTCATGCTAACTAAGTTGTAAGTAGGTTTTAGGCCTACAACACCACAACAAGCTGCCGGTACACGAATTGATCCAGCAGTATCTGTGCCAATAGAACCTAAGCAGAGATTTGCTGCTACAGCAGCTGCTGAACCACCACTCGATCCACCAGCAGTCTTATTTCGATTCCACGGGTTAACGATATCACCAAAATAAGGATTCTCGGAGGTGATGCCAAATGCATATTCATACATATTATTTTTGCCGAGTAAAATGCTGCCCTCTTGCTCAAGCCTTGTAACAACTTCAGCATTTTCACTTGGGATCCGCTTCTCATCAATTATTGAGCCGCTGGTTGTTAAGACACCCTTCGTATCAATTGAATCTTTATACGAAATAGGTACTCCTAACAAGCCCCTTACTTCTCCAGAGTTTATTTTTTTTTCTGCCTTTTCTGCCTGATGGAAAGCCTTTTCTTCCGTTATGGTAATATAAGAATGGATCTGCGGATCTAGCTTTTTTATTCTATCTATATACCATTTTGTTATTTCCGTAGGAGAAAATCGTTTATTTTTGTATCCCTCCATCAGTTCTTTTATCGTGAAAATCATTTTACATCCTCCTTTAGTTAATTTCAGTTCTAGAATCATTGTTTATTTTATCATCGTGTAAAAAAGTTGTATATCACTTTTTTGAAAACGCATTCAAAATAGTCTATACTACTTTTTATATTTTCAGTGAAAGCTAGTTAAGGTTCGATTTACATATGAAGCTAATTTGAAGGTTAATGGATAAATTCCTTTTGATTTTGGTCAAGCTCCTCCAGCCTTTTTTCACCTTATGCATGACTTCAAAGCCACTTAACAGCTAACCCATAGCTTCGTTGTTCTTATGAAATGGAGCTCCTAATCAATCATTTATTATAAAGAAAGTTTTCATCAGTGGGGGTTTTCGTTCATCCCCACCCAGGCCTCTTTGCTTCCTCTCAGCTTTGTGGTGGCGGCCATACTGCCTGTTAGAACGGGATAAACAAAAAACCTGTATAGATAAGCTTTCTATACAGGTTACGCAGGTATTCCTTGTTCTAAAGTGACCAAGCACTCGTTTTTTCCTTGTATTCTGAGAGCGGCTATTGTCTCACACTCTTAAATTCCAATCTCTGACCAGGCTGAATAAGCGACAGAAGCTGCACATCCTCTGGAATGACCTGGCCGATGACATTGACCCGTTCGTCAGCTGGAAGATCCCTTAAAGCGATTTGCACTTCACCGCGATAACGCCCGTAAAGGTCATTGTCCATCGTAATTGTTCCATGCAGACGTTCAACCGTGTTGCTCGGCGCTACAGACTCCGTGCTTCTTGTATCCATTAAACGGAGCACATCTGGTGCAAAATCGGGACGAGGACGATACTCTCCTTCTTGCAAGATAGAGGATTGAATGCGGATTGGAAGAATCTTATCCGCATCATATTTGACCAATTGCTCCAAAAGCCCCTCTCCAGGGTCGGGATCACCGATATACACATCTGTCATACCGTAACGATACAGTTCAACTGCCGCTGCAAAGGAATCTATATCACGGTGGCATTCCAGAGTCGGAAGGCCGGCAAAAATGGGTCCCCTTTTCTCTCCTCTTCCCGGGACATATGCACAGACTGGAATATTAAAACGCTTGAATAAAGCTGTTTGATCAAGAAAAAAAAGCTCATCCAACCCGGTTTCACAACGCGGGTAAAAATTATGCCATGCGATTATCCTTTCGCAATCAATGCCGCTGGCAAGCAGCCTTTTCAAATCGTCTTCTAAAATAATACTTGCGTTAAGGGCAATGTGAAATTGTTTTGACAAGTTAATAATCATATCGTAATCAAAAAAGTCATCCAGCCGAACTCCCACAACACCTAGAGAAGTTAAGTCTTCCAATTTTTCAATACCTAAATGCCCCGGGGTCTTCATCGAAACATCTGCGTACACTTCCACTCCATGATGCTTTGCCGTTTCCAGCAATTTTTTGGCACAGCTTGCCAGGTCGCCTGTTTCTTCAGGAATGTGAAGCGAGGTAAATGCCCGCTTCACACCTTTTAGGCTCGCTTCAATAATTCGTTGTTCAGCCAGAGGATCATTTAAATAAAAGGAGATTCCGATCATTCAAATTCACCCGCCATCTCATCTTTAAACCCAAATAAATACGTAAAGATAAACCCTGCTATATACGCAATCAGTAAACCCGCCAAGTATAAAAGAATTTGCTGGGTATGAACAAGGAAGGTCAACGGCAATCCGGAAACACCAACCGCAACCGTGGCGATTTTAAAGTAAGCTTGAAACGCACCGCCGATTCCTGCTCCGAGGCATGCCGTTAAAAACGGGCGGCCAAGAGGCAGGGTAACACCGAAAATTAGCGGTTCGCCAATTCCAAGCAGTCCTGAAGGAAGTGCACCGCCAATGGCTCGTTTTAAACGTGCTTTCTTCGTTTTCATGTAAATGGCAAATGCTGCACCAACTTGGCCCGCACCGCCCATTGCTAAAATCGGAAGAAGCGGATCGTCACCGATTGAGTTGATCAATTCAAGATGAACCGGAGTTAAACCTTGGTGCAGCCCCGTTACAACAAGAGGCAGGAAAGCTGCCCCCAATACAAAGCCTGCCACGACGCCTCCCAAATCTAAAATGGACAGCAAACCTTTTGTAATTCCATCTGAAATAAATCCGCCGATTGGCATAAATACAAGATAAGTGACAACCCCTGTAATGAGTAAAGCGATCGTTGGCGTAATGATAATATCAAGTGACTGCGGTACAAAACGGCGAACACGCTTTTCCACCATCGCGATGAAAATAGCCGCAAATAAGACGCCGATTAGACCGCCTCGTCCCGGCAATAATTCTTCACCAAAAAGGCTTATGCCGGCAACAGCCGGGTTAATAATCAAAATACCAGCCAATCCACCTAAAGCTGGAGAACCGCCAAACTCCTTCGCAGCATTGATTCCGACTAAAATGCCAAGATAGGCAAACAAGCCTCCGCCAATAACCGTTAAGATGGTGGCAAGTTGTGATTCTGCCGGCAGCCAACCCGCTTGAACAACCGCCTTTGTAATCCCCGTAATCAACCCTGACGCAACAAGAGCAGGAATAAGCGGGATAAAGATACTTGCAATTTGGCGCAAAAATAACTTAAATGGAGTGGCATTCTTTGCTTTTAACTCTGATTTTTTCTGTGCAGCAAGCTCTTCTAAATTAACGTCCCCTGAAGCCTGTAATAATTGGTCAAACTCTTCTGACACTTTATTCACTTTGCCTGGTCCCAGGATGATTTGTAACGTCTCTTCTTCAACCAGCCCTAAAACGCCGTCAATCTTTTTGATTGCTTGTTTATTAACCATGTTCCCATCTTTCGGTGTTACACGCAGACGGGTCATACAATGCGTATAAGCTGCAATGTTTTGCGCCCCGCCAAGCTGTTCTAATATTTTTTTGGCTAAAATATGATTTTCCCCAGACATTTCAGTTCCCCCTCTTTTCTATTTAAAGTTTGAAAATAATACGGTTTGAAAACGCTTTTAGAAAATGCTATAGGAAGCCCGGCTCACCTGGATAGCCGCATACGTTTGCGGGTTACTTGCTTTCTTTTAAGAACTGTATCGCTTCCCTCGTCTTGTCTATATAAGCAACCGTCTCCTCATAGTGTTTCGTTGCCATGCATAAGAACAAAATATCAATGACATAGAGCTGGGCAAGACGGGAAGACGTAGCCGCGCTTCGAAACGGCGCTTCAGTTGAATAAGACGTATAAAGACGAATATCTGCTAAGGAAGACACGGTAGATTGCCCGTATTTCGTTAAAGAGATAGTCTTTACACCGCGTTCTTTTGCCAATGAAAGGACCTTGATCACTTCCGGTGTTTCTCCTGAAAAGGAAATACCGAATACTACATCATCTTGATTGGCATTCGCAATTAATGTCGCTGCAAGATGAGCATCTGTAAAAGCGGTTGAACCTTTATTGATCCGAAGAAACTTTTGCTGGGCATCCATCGCAATAATATGTGAAGCGCCTATTCCGAACAGATGCACATTATTTGCTTTAAGGATGGCTGTTACAGCACGCTCAAGCTCCTCGTAATTGATGATTTCGGCCGTATCGCTCAAGCTCTGAATACTGTTGCTCGTTGTCTTTTGGACAATGGATTGTATTGATTCATCAGGCTCTATATCCCGATACCCCTGTTCGGCAGGTTTCACCAAATCTCCGGCAACCCTTACTTTCAATTCCTGGAACCCTTTTACCCCGAGTGATTTACAAAGCCGAATGACTGCTGCACTGCTGGCATTGGCTAATGCCCCTAACTCTCCTGCGGTGCTGTTTACGACGTCATGCGGATGTTTTAAAATGTACTCTGCAATTTTCCTCTCAGATGTGGGAAGCTGCGGAAGCATATTTTTGATCATATTTAATCCACCTGTTGCCATCCTTCTTCTCCTTTACTTTTTACTAAGTTCAACTGCTTTCCTTACATATCCATTTGCCTGCTCAAGGAGTTCCTTAGCGGCTTCGTATCCCGTGTCGGCTTCCAACATCACAATGGCCGCCTTTACTTCGTTGTTTGCTGTTTCCAGCGTATCTTTTGCTTGATCATATGGGACTCCCGTGATTTTGCAGATGATGTTAATGGCGCGTTCCTTTAACTTATAGTTACTCACATGTACATCAACCATTAGATTTTCATATGCTTTCCCGAGATGAATCATCGTTGTTGTGGAAATCATATTCAAGATCATTTTGTGGGCAGTTGCTGCTTTTAGCCTTGTAGACCCTGTTAGAACTTCCGGGCCAACAACTATTTCGATGCTGTGGTCAGCAGCCTGACTGATTAAAGAATTTTTATTGCAAGACAATGCGACCGCTTTTGCCCCAACACTGCGGGCATATTGAAGCGCACCCGTTACATACGGCGTGCGGCCGCTTGCCGCTATTCCAATCACTGTATCATTCACTGTAAGATGAATGTCTTTTAAGTCTTGTGCACCAAGTTCTTCTTTATCTTCGGCACCTTCAACCGCTTTCACAAACGCCTTCTCTCCTCCAGCCATAATACCTTGAACCATATCAGGAGCCGTACTAAAAGTCGGCGGGCATTCAACTGCATCCAATACACCCAATCTTCCGCTCGTACCAGCGCCGATGTAAATGAGGCGCCCTCCATTTTTTAATGACTCATAAGCAAATTGAATGGCCACTTCCACATCTGGAAGTACTTGTTGAACAGCTAAAGCAATTTTTTGGTCTTCTTCATTCATGATTCTTAAAATTTCCGTTGTATCCGCCGTGTCTATATGCATCGTTTGATCATTACGAGATTCTGTCGTCAATAACGTAAGTTTTTGGTCCATTGATGTACCCTCCAATTATCTTGTTGTAAAAAGTTTGCTTCATTACATCCTCATTATAGATTTTTTGAAATTAAATTTCAACAATAATATTATATATTTGAAATTTAATTTTAAATATACCAAAAAATAAAACCGGCAAATCGCCCGGTTTCTTTTCATAATAAAAGTATGTAAAAAGCCCCTTTCATGAGGAGCTTTTTGATTATACAAATCATTCAATTTACGGTCTATATGATTGAGTAAAAATAAGACGCATTCTCCTGCCTTCTCATCCATTAAGGAACATGCTTGGATATTTATACTCAAGAGGTAATCACATTTTTCCTTGAAAAGTCTTGAATCATTTTCTGCAGATGTTTATGTCCTTCTCTTAACTTCAAAGATTCGTGCATGATTTTTTGAAAATCCTCCAAATCTTTATCTGAGGCACTTAACAGAGTTCTAGGAAGTCCTTCAGCCAGCTGCTGCAGTGTTAGTTCTCTCACAACCATTCCACTATCCCCTTCCTTTCGATATTCTGAGCTCTCTGTCTTTTCTACTGTCCCATCAATTTTTGTTTGATCTGATTCGGTTTGCTTCATTTTAATCAAAGTTTCCCTCCTCAGTATAGTAATTTTCCAAAGAGAAAAAATCCCCTGCTTTAAACTGATTAAAATTTAGATAATTCTAAAAATTAATTCCTTTATACTAAGTAAATGGGGGAAAGACGGCAATAAGCGGTCTCGTTTATGACCCTTCATGGATAAAGTGCCTATCATTGTATAGTTGCCTATTGTTAGGGCTGCTCTTTGTATTACTATTTCGCTAATCTCACTTTTCTCTCAATAGAGCTTTGCTTCTTCCTCGATAAAGATATGCAAGCAGTAATAATGCAAGCTCCTCCTAGAATCGTTAGCATATCAGGCACTTCTAGCCAGAATAAAAATCCCCACATGGCATTAAAGACTATTCCAATATACCGAGTTATTTCTACGACAATGACATTTTCATGGGTAAAAGCTTTCGTTAGGAATATTTGGCCCAGCAATGATACCACTCCTATACATACAAGAAAGAAAAGTTCCAATGGTGTGGGGATTACGAAATTATTCCACATAAGGGGAATTGATACGAGAGCAGCTGTCGCCAGGAAATAAAAGACAATTTCGTACGAGTGATGCTTTTTACTTAAATAGCGTATTGACGTCGCTGCACCTGCAGCAAATAACGCACTAAGAATGCCTATGAATGCATATATAGAATACGTAGAATAATTAAATGGTTTGACAAGCAAAATGGCGCCTAAAATAACAAGAGGAAGCAAAAAAAGCACTTTTTGAGACATTCTTTCCTTTAGAAATAGAGTCGAGAGAATAATGGCGAAAAAGGGTGATAAATGGGCCAGTATACTTGCATCAGCAAGCGGTATTTTAGAAATCGTATAAAAGTAGGCAAGCAGGTATAGAGCACCAAGGACACCACGGACTGCAAGCATAGGAACTCCTTTTGTCGAGAATGCCACTTTACTCTGTCTCATCATAAAATAGATGATGACAGTCCCGATTATGCTTCTAAAAAACACCACTTCTGCCGAAGGGATGGACAAACTAACCGCCTTTACAAGCGCATTCATAATACTAAAAATAAGGGAAGATAAAATGGCAAGAATAACACCGTTTTTCATTTTCCCCTCCCCATTTCATTAAATATGGCATCTACGTCACTCTGTGTAGTATCAACGAAAACCTCTGGATAAAATGAGTCTTCACCCTTCTCTTTTATAAATTCATTTAATCTTCTCTCAAAGTGATTGATTAAGTCCAATGTTTGCGGCATCGGAATATCCACTTTTTGCGCTAAACCATAAATAAGTTTCATTTTTTTATAATCTTCAAAAGGAATTCTCGGAAGTACCCACTTTCCATTTTTGTCTTTATAAACTTGCTTGTAAGGAACGGAAGAGAAATCGAAGTACTTTCCGTTATCATCTGGTTTGGAGAAAGGATCAATAAGAATGGATGTGTATCTTATATATAGAAGGTACTCCTGTTGAATTTCCCCTAACTCAATAAAGTTCTCAATATCTTCACGAGAAAGCGTAATGTCATGAACAGGATAATTGTCATCATTTAAAAACTTTAGAAGGTTAAGGGGGTTGGCGCCAAAATATTGAGTGAGCGCAGAAACTTCCTTCCACAGTAAAACCATTGCTCTTATCGAGTGTTGAGTAATGGGCCCTTCTGGATAGATTTTATACATAGACTTTTTTGATCCCCCCGAGCTAAGTATTTCATTTAATGAGAATTCATTGATAAAGAAAGGTGGATGTACATAAGTTGTAATGTTCTTACTTTCAGCCTCAATCGCATTACTAACTACTGTGCATTGTATACCAAGACTTTCAATAAAACGTTTAACATCCCAAATAGCATCGCTGTTGCTTTGGCTAGAGGCAATATAGATACGCTTTTTTAAAGCTTTCGTGAAAACTGACAAGATGCTTGGATTTTTTGGTTCAAATTTTGTAGCAGCGAAATAGGTAGATAAACTGACCACGTCAATTCTGTCTTTTGAACTCTTAAGCTGACTAGTAACAAGAAGATTAGATCCAATACTTGGTGAAATTAAAATAATTGTCTTCACCTTCTTCAATGAATCTACGTTTAAAGCATTAATTACATCCCTATAACTGTCGCTCGGTGTACATATGATAATGGTTTGCCAAATATCATCGATGGCATCGTAACCTTCATAGAAGTAATCTAATTTAGCCTCCCCACAAAGGCAGCTATACTTTTCACCTTGTACCTTTGAAACGAGAAGATCATGATTCTTTTCAAGTTCTTCTCTAAGCCTAACTGTGTGAGAACCTTTTCTGTTCAGCAACCCTATATTATTACTCCACTTGCGGGAAACACTAACGGCAACATGTATGGCAGCTGGACCTGCACCGACAATCAATGTATTACCAAAAGGCAAATCACGAAATAAATTTTTACCCATACTCGAATGATTAGAACTGTTCATTTTAACATCACATTCCTTTTTTGCGCTTAATACTAGAAAACACCGATTATATGTAGTTGGGTAATATTAAATAAGTAATCTAGACTTCTCCAAAACAATGGTGTCGTAGATGTTTTTGCTTTGACTGATTTTATGTTGTTTCCACTCTGCTGATAGATCTTTCTCTAAGGGATAATTGAAAATGGACTTTAAGCCATTTCCATATCTTAAAATGACTTTAGCATTTGTGTTGATACTTTCCTTTAAACCGTCTAAGACCTCGAGCTTATTTTTGACAAGTGAAGCGATAATAATATGTGTAGCTTCTTTAACAAAAGCTAGTTCATCTAAACCTTCACTAGAAAAATCAACCATTGATTCTAACCCAGAAACTTTGGCTACCTTCTTTGCAAGATTTACTGCTTCAATATCAATATCCAAACCCATTACCTCAGCTCCTGTTTCTTTGGCGATGGTAAGTGCTGAAGTTGGAAATGCACCTGATCCAATAAAAAGCACCCTGGAATGGTTATTGATACACAACTGTTCAAGCTCCTGTTTAACGGAATTTGACAGCATGTTGATATAATCACTTATATCTAATTCATTGTTATAGGTGCAAACAGATTGATATTTCTCCATATCACATAGTGCCTTCACGGATGCTTCTCTCAATCTGTCGGAATACTCCTTTATTTCTTGATGTCCCCCCCACACACTCCATTGGTTTACGTTTTCTTCACAAGTTATAAATTGGCAAAGGTAATCTAACCTATTTCTGAGAAGCTCAAAACACTCACGACACTCTTTTGAATAGATGGTTAATTCTTGTATCTCACACTCAAGTAACTTTAGAGAAAGCAATAATTTAAATTTGTCTTTCATCTGATTCACCTCGCTTTATCTTTAATCGTAATCATTACGATTTAATGATAACAGATTACCAACTTCGGTAAACTTTGTCAATTTAATTTATGATGAATTTAGGTTATCCAGTTGGTCAATTTAAGCATGAAGGCGATTTTACAATGGATTTAGATGAAAGAAATTGAGAATCTCTTATTTTGAGGGTACATTTGATTCATGGCTATCGTCCCTCCTTATACATCTCAATTTGACAAACCAAGTTTATTTTATGAATCATTTATGGTATTATAGTAGTATAGACATGAATACACTAAAAAAGACCGCAGATGCTGCCAACATCTACGGCCATACAATAGTCGGTCCCCACGGGAATCGGCCTCATATACACAGATAGACCTTTCCTTTCGGATTTAGCGTTTCTTCAAGGGAGGTCTATTTTTTTTGGTTAAATCCCAAAATGGCGATGATAAGCATGCCGAAGCCGAGCATTAATTCGATGGCATCTTTCATTGACATCATAGACGTCACCGTCACCCCCTTTCCGCTTTTTAAAGCAGGGGTTACCAGCCGACCTTAAAGGTTACGAATCTATTGTATTAAATCTATTATACCATGTATTCCCCAAAAACAGAACATACATTCTCTATTTCAACTAGATTCCTTTCATTTTCTGCCTTTTCCTTGATGATGATTATAGAGATGGGCTGTATAAATTAGGTCCCACATAAAACGCCTCCTTTTGTGTATAACTGATGTGTTTTTAACTTACATAACGTTTCTTACTGATCAAAAAAGAGGTTGGACATCTTTTTTTTAGATATCCAACCCCTTTTTATTAACATATTATTCGCTAGATGAATATAACCTTACTCCAGTATAGCAACATGCCTTTCTAATAGAACTATGGGCCATGTAAGGCGCCTTCTGAGTGAAGTGTAACTTTATTTATTCTGCAAAACACAACCAGTAATAAATTGCAGCCATGCATACACCCCAGTCTTGACTGTCTCAGCGACCCCAGAATCTTTGCTAGGATCCAGACAAACAAAATCAATATGTCGAACGATTGGATGCTGTCCGATTTCCAGCAATACATCAAACAGCTCTGTTGCTGTCATGCCGCCGGGAGTGGACGCCGGTACACCCGGCGCAACGGAAATATCAAGTACATCCATATCAACTGTGACATAAACGCGGTCCACTTTTGCGGACAGCCGTTCAAGCGCTTCCTGGACCGTTTGGATAAGCCCCTGCCTGCGCGCTTGTTTTAACGTGACCATTTGAATGTTATGTTTCTCCGCATAATCAATAAGCGGCTTAGCGTTAAAATAGCCATGTAAACCAATATTGATGACATCCTCTCCTTTGACAATATGGCCATCAATCAATTGCCGGATCGGTGTTCCGTTTGCTGGCCCTAGTTCGGCTGGATCCCGAACGTCAAGGTGTGTATCAAGCTGCAGAATTCCAATCGTCTCTTCCTTACAAACTTCTTTAATTCCCCGAACCGCACAGGCCGTTGTGGAATGGTCACCGCCAATCATGCACGTTACAGAGTGGGAATAGCGCTCTGCAAGATACGCTGTTGTCTCTTGAATGCGCTGATGCGACAAAAGAATATCGGTCGTGTGCATCGCTACATCTCCTGCATCTGCCACTTGGAATGACGACAAATCGACCTTCTCATCCAAGTTGTAGGTGGCGAAGCTTTTCCACATCCGCCGAAATTCTGATGGATACAAGGAAGCTCCCGACACACTAATAGAAGATCTGGAAATCGGTGCTCCGTAAAGAATGAGATTCGGCGTGCCTTCTACTTCGTTTAATGGTTGGACCCAATGATGGACAAAATCCGACTCATCTTTTAATCGGTTCCAGGACCATTCAGGTACATTTAGCCACTGTTCCCTCATCTCAAAACACCACCTGTACACCTTTTTTCCATACAGACTTAACGTGATTCACCCCGAATAAATATTGTAATTCTTGATAATTTTTTATATTCCACAAGACGATATCTGCTTGTTTTCCTACTTCCAGCGACCCTACTTTTCCCTGACGGTTAACGGCGCAGGCCGCATTATACGTTGCTGCGGTTAATGCTTCCGCTGGAGTAAGTCTCATCGAAATACAAGCTAGATTCATAACGAGCGGCATCGAAGTCGTGGGTGATGACCCAGGGTTGCAGTCGGTCGAAATCGCTACAGCTACCCCTGCATCGATCATCTTTCTCCCAGCCGCCGCTTCTTCACGTAAATAGAGCGCTGTGGCTGGCAATAAGCAGGCGATCGTTCCCGCTTTTGCCATAGCATGTATGCCTTCGTCTGATGCTTTTAATAAATGTTCGGCTGAAATGGCTCCTATTTTCGCGGCCAATTCCGCTCCGCCGTATGGCTCAATTTCATCGGCATGGATTTTGGGAATCAGCCCGAAGCGTTTCCCTGCTTCCAACACCTGCTCCGATTGTTCAGGCGTAAACACACCCTTTTCACAAAAAACATCATTAAACTCCGCTAATTTTTCCTCAGCCACTACCGGCAGCATGTCATTAATTAAATGATCAACAAACTCATCTTCTTTTCCTTTATATTCCGGCGGTACCGCATGGGCGCCCATAAAAGTAGGAACAATGTCAATCATATGCGTTTCCTGTAATTTCTTCATGACACGCAATTGTTTCAATTCGGTTTCCAGATTCATACCGTAACCGCTTTTGCCCTCCACTGTCGTAACCCCATGGGAGAGAAACGAATCGAGGCGCCGTGTTGTTTGTTCAATTAACTCTTCTTCCGTGGCTTCTCGTGTCATGCGGGTGGTCGCATGAATCCCTCCACCCGCGTTCATAATATCCATATATGTTGCGCCTTCAAGACGCATTTCAAACTCACGCTCGCGGCTTCCGCCATATACAACATGCGTATGAGGATCGACAAGTCCAGGCGTGACTAAATGATTAGAGGCATCTACAACGTCTGCTGTATGCAATTTTTCGGCATAACGTTCCTCTATTTCTTTGGTCGTACCGACCGCTTGGATAAGGCCATCCTCGATCCACAAACTGCCGTCTTCAATTAAACCAAGTTCCGACATAGCCTCTTTCGAACGAGGACCTTTTACTTCGGAAGCAAGTGTAGCTAACTGGGCTGCATGTTTAATCCAAATCGGTTTTGCCATTACTGATCATTCCCCTTATTTAGCATTGGGATGTTAATCCCTTTTTCACGTGCTGTTTTCTTTGCCAGCTCATATCCAGCATCAGCATGACGCACTACACCCATGCCCGGATCTGTTGTCAATACGCGTTCAATGCGCGCTGCTGCTTCTTTCGTGCCGTCTGCCACAATGACCACCCCTGCATGTAAGGAGTAACCCATTCCAACGCCGCCGCCGTGATGGACAGATACCCAAGTAGCGCCGCCAACTGCATTCACCATCGCATTTAAAATCGGCCAGTCTGCCACTACATCTGATCCGTCTTTCATCGCTTCTGTTTCACGATTTGGTGAAGCAACAGAACCGGAATCCAAGTGGTCGCGTCCAATCACGATCGGTGCTTTTAATTCTCCGCTCGCCACCATATCATTCAAGATTTTTCCGAAGCGTGCACGCTCTCCATAGCCCAGCCAGCAAATACGGGAAGGCAGGCCTTGGAATTGAATTTTCTCCTGTGCCATACGAATCCAATTGCATAAATGCTCATTATCAGCAAATTCGCGTAAAATCGCCTGATCTGTTTTATAAATATCTTCAGGATCCCCTGACAATGCCACCCAGCGGAAAGGCCCTTTTCCTTCACAGAATTGCGGGCGGATATAGGCTGGAACGAACCCCGGGAAGTCGAAGGCATTTTCTACGCCTTCATCTTTTGCAACCTGGCGGATATTATTACCGTAGTCAAACGTCACCGCTCCTTTTTCCATCATCTCAAGCATCGCTTTGACATGCGTTGCCATCGAAGCTTTCGAGCGTTTCACGTACTCTTCAGGGTTGGATTGTCGCAATTCTGACGCTTCTTCAAATGTCAAACCTGAAGGTGTGTATCCGTTTAATGGATCGTGCGCCGATGTTTGATCTGTCAATACATCCGGGATAAAGTTGCGCGCAATCATTTCCGGCAAGATTTCAGCGGCATTGCCCAGTAAACCAATTGATAATGCCTTTCCTTCTTTCTTTGCTTCTTCCGCCAAACGAATCGCTTCGCCTAATGAATCCGTTTTTACATCTGTATAGCGAGTTTCGATTCGTCGGTCAATTCTCGTTTCATCGACATCAATTCCGATGCAGACACCTCCGTTCATCGTAACCGCAAGCGGCTGTGCTCCACCCATACCGCCAAGGCCCGCTGTTACAGTAATCGTACCTCTTAATGTACCATTGAAATGCTGCTTCGCGAGCTCCGCAAATGTTTCGTATGTCCCCTGTACGATTCCTTGAGAGCCAATGTAAATCCAGCTTCCAGCGGTCATTTGGCCATACATCATTAATCCCTTTTTATCGAGTTCATGGAATGTATCCCAGTTCGCATATGCCGGTACAATGTTCGAATTCGCAAGCAGTACGCGTGGTGCATCCGTATGAGTTTTAAAAATAACGACTGGTTTTCCTGATTGAACAAGCAACGTTTCATCGTCTTCCAACTCTTTTAATGATTGAACAATTGAATCAAAGCAATCCCAGTTACGTGCTGCTTTCCCAATTCCGCCGTATACAACCAGTTCCTCTGGATGTTCTGCCACATCTGGGTCTAAGTTGTTCATTAACATGCGAAGCACTGCCTCTTGCTGCCACCCTTTTGTATGTAAATCTGTTCCTCGATATTGTACTACTTTATTTTCTGTAATCGTCTTCATTTATTTCTACCTCCTATGTTTTGTTATATTCATTCTATGATAAAAATTCTGATAATTTATTTATAATTTAGTGATTTTTTTATTATTTATTTCAACAATTCTTTTTGCTGTTTTTATTTTTATAAATAATCTCAAACTACTTCTATTTGTAATAAAATAAAAGACGATTCAGTATAAACTGAACCGCCTTTTTATAATCCCGATCGATAAGCTGATGGAGTACATGCTTCAATCTGTTTGAATTTAGCATTAAAATAGGTTTGGTGAGAATATCCCGTTAATCGTGCAACTTCTTCCAATGATAAATCTGTTTCCTGCAACAGACGCTTAGCCTCTCTAATGCGCACTTGATGGAGCGTATTGCGAAACGACTGTCCGGCTTCTGCTGCGAAGCGACGGCTGAGAGTGCTTTTATTGATACGAAGTGTATCCGCGCATGCCGCTAAATTCCACTGGGAATCCCAATAATTGGACTCGATCAACTCCCTTGCTTTTTCGACCAGGCTTCGTGATCCTTTCTGTAATTGCTCATGATTCTGCAGGAGCAAACCGGATGTAAACTCCAGCAGTTCTTGGACAATTTCATAGATGACCGGCTTATGTACAATTGTCTGAAACACGCTATGGTAAGTCGCCTCCCAAGAAGCCGTTTGGATATTGTATGATTTCATATAACGGCGGATTTGTGCAAGCACACTCGTAAGACGAATGCGGACGATTTCGGAATCTGGATATGGCTGCTGAAAAGTTAGAAATTCACGTTCCACCCAACCCCGGATAGCTTTTGCATCTCTTTTTTCAAGCATTTCAATCCATTGACGCTGTTCCAAAGGAGTGAGGAATGGGTCCATTTCTTGAGGAGACATTTGTTCATTTTCCGCCAAAATAATATCATATCCCTCGAAAAAAATTCGACTCATTAATTGGCGTGTTTGCTGATATGTTCTATTTAAGGAATCGCCTGAAGATGCCGCTTTAATCACAATGGCAAGAGGTTCATCTATCTTCTCTTTCCAGCGTGCAAGAAATGCATGGTATTCCTCTTGAAATACATCAGTCTCCTTTGTTTCCTGCACACATAAAATAAAATCAGATAAAGCAAAGATACGATTCTTCCCAGTAAAAGAATAACGTTGTAGTTCATCGTATACGACAGGAAGCGTTTCTGAATGAGGAGTTAAAAATGCGACCATTGTTATTGGACTGTCGTATTTCCGTTCTGTTAAGAAAAGGTCGGGATAATCGATGTTAAATGAATCCGTTTCTTCCGTTATCTTGTTGGCAAAGTAACGCCGATCATTACGCAATTGATAACGCAGCTGTTGGATACGCTTAATTAAGTCTGTCGGAGAAAACGGACGAAATAACACATCTTCCGCACGAAAACGGAGCGCACGATAAGCGGTTTGAAAGATTCGCTCAGATGAAATACCTATCCAGCGGATGCCGTGCTGCTGCATCCATTCACCAAATCTTGCAGTTTCCTCCTTCCATCCGTCCATATTCAAAATAACGAGGTCAGGCCGCTGCTTCTCTATACCGTTTTTAAATTCCTCCATTGTCTCCCGCACAATCAGTCGGACTCCGGTAAACTGCGACTCTATCACCCACTGTATTCCCTGAGCCTCTAACCCGTCCTTGGCTATCAAATGGATTTCCATGATGTGACACCTTCTCCTCTTGCATTTTTCTTTCATCATAGCAAATGAGGACGTATGATGTATAGCTGAGTCTAGAAAGGTTGAATCAACGCTTTAACCCTGCAGTCTAACGATTACCTCAATAAGTATCAGTCCATCTTTGCAATTTAAAAGCTTTATTCTATGATGCTGCCGCTCGTTTATACGACTCTCTTTCATCATATTCAGATGAATTTGACTGTCCGATGTCACATGAATTAAAACCATGTATATGAGTAAAAAAGGACAACCTCACCAGCAGGTAAAGTTGTCCAAAATCCATTAGAGCTTACACATGACTATTTAGAACAGCTGAATAGGACTCCTAAAGCAGTTTTCCAATTGTATCTTCTACAAGATCGATGATTTCACCAGAATGGATGATCTCCTTTAACGTTTGTAAATGAGGATAAAGGTAAATATCTTCCTCCATTTTTGGCACAGAGCGGGCAATTTGGGTTAAAACAGCCCTTGAGGCAGAACCAGGCAATAAATTGCTTTCCATGAACTGATGGGCACAATATATTGATAACAATTCAATCGCTAATACATATTCAAGTTTACTAGCCACCTCACGCGCTTTTTTAGCCGCATTGTATCCCATTGCTACATAATCTTCCTGGTCAGCGCAGGTCGGGATGCTATCCACCGTGGCCGGATGGGATAATATTTTCATATCATTTAAGAGCCCCGCTTGTGTGTACTGTGGGATCATTAGTCCAGAGTTGAGCCCCGCTTTATGGATGAGAAAAGACGGATAGCCGGAAAGCTGACCATTGATAAGGCGATTATTCCGCCTTTCCGACATCTTAGCAATGGCTGTGGAAGCAATACAAGCGGAATCTAACTCGATTCCCACATACGACGAATCACAATTACATCCCGATATTGCTCCAGCGTCTTCCTCATCTGGCCATAAAATAGGATTATCAGAACATGCATTCATCTCCATTTCAATCGTTTCCAATGCATCCTGCAGCGTTTTCTTTGCGGCTCCGTGCAGCTGGGGGATGGCACGCAAAGACAATGCATCTTGTAATCGATAATCCACAGATTCCTTGGCAATCATAGAGTCGCTTAACATTTTCCGAATGTTATACGCGGTATTTCTTTGATCTTCATGAGGACGAACACTCATGAGCCGATCGTCAAAAGCACGCGTGGTTCCTTTTAAGACTTCTAGAGTCATGGCTCCGATAATATCGGCGATCTTAGCCGCCTTTAACATATCATACAATGCTAATGCTCCAATGCCTGTCGGGCTTGTTGTTCCGCTAATAAGCGCCAACCCTTCCTTAGCGGCAAGCACAATCGGCTCCATTCCCACACGCAGCAAAGCTTCTTTCGCGGGCAAGAGCTCTCCGTTTACATACGCCATCCCTTCACCAATCAGTACAAGCGCCATATGGGCTTCCGTACATAAATAACCGACAGAACCTTCCCGGGGAGCAAAAGGAGTGAGGCCGAGATTTAAAAACTGTCGATACATTTCCAAAATTTCGAGCCGAACCCCTGAATAACCTTGTCCCAAGTTTTGCAGAACCATGAGTATCGTAGCTCGTACTTCTTCTTCGGCTAACGGTTCTCCTACTGACGTAGCATGAGATAGAAGGATATTCCTTTGTAATTCAGCCGTTTTTTCCAGGGATATCAACTCTGTGGAAAGAGCGCCAAAACCAGTATTGACTCCGTACATTACCTTTCCTTCTTTTATCCACTTTTCAACGAGCTGCCTAGAACCTTCTACCCGTTGACGGTAGCCATCAGAAAATTCCACTATGGCACCAAAACGTGCAACAGCGATAAATTCTTCAAGAGTGATCCGATCACCGAGAATAACTTTTTTTATATCGTTGGCCTGCATATGTTTCTGCCCCTTTCCCTTACGCCCATCACTTTTCTACTTTATCAATGAAAAACATTTTAATCGCAGACACGACTTGCAATACGAAAACAAACAGAACGGCTGAGCCGCCAAGTGCTGCTAGATACTTAACACCGTCAACCCCTTGCGCTCCACCTGCATAGGCTACCATAACAAACGCAATGGTTCCAATAGATAATGCCCAAAGAAGCTTTTTCCAGTTTGCCGGCTCTTCGTCGTGTCGAATGTTTACAGTACACATCGTAGCAATGGTGCGAACCATTGAATCAGCCGCCGTCGCAAAGGAAAGAATCAATGTAATCATCACAATGGGTATAATAACTGAACCTAAAGGCATATTGGCCAGAAATGCCCATAAACCTGCCACTGCTCCACTTTCTTTAATGGTTGTCACTAAATCAACAACATTGTTCTGTTGCCAATGTAAGGCCGTTCCACCCCAAACACCAAACCAAATAATGCTGAATACAGAAGGTAAAATCCAGTTGACGATCATAAACTCACGAATCGTGCGGCCGTGTGAGATAACAGCAAGAAAAATACCCATTAGCGGTGCATAAGCAATCCAAATCGCCCAATCATACAATGTCCACCACATCACTAGGGGCTCTCCGCCTATATCACCTGGATCAAGTCCCCATCCCCAGAAGTTCTGCAGCCAGTAAGCTAAACCAGCAGTGGATGTGCGTAAGCTAAATAACGTTGGTCCTAAAATAATGAGGGCAAAAAGAAGGATATAAAAGACTTTTACATTGATATCTGACAGCCAGCGAATCCCCTTATCCAATCCTTTTAAGCTGGATAAAGTAAACGTTGCCGTAATGACAAAGGTCAGCCCGAGCCACATGACTGGTCCTTGGGGAATGCCATATATCGCCTCGATTCCTGACCCGACCAGTGACAGTCCTGCTCCTAGCGAAGACGCCAAACCGAGCGCGATAGCCAACACAGACAATGTGTCGATTATGCTAGCCCAGACTCCCTTCGTTACTTTATCCCCAAACAATGGAGTTAACGTTGCTGTTACAGACAATGATTTCTCACGATTAAAATACATATACGCAACGACTAAACCGCTCAACGAATACATTGCGTACGGGATGAACGACCAATTGTAAAAACTGCGTCCCATTGCATAAATGGCTGCGAGAGGCGTACCAGGTTCCACGCCGGTTTTCTCCATTTCACCATAGATGCTGCCATAGTAAATAATTGGTTCATTCACTCCATATGTTATGACTCCTGTTGCGATTCCACCAGTTAATGCCATCGCAAACCAAACAGAAAACTTGTATTTAGGTCGAGCATTTTCTCCCCCCAAACGGACATTACCTACCTTTGAAAACGTCACCATAATTACAAGTATTAACGCCACAATGGATATGATTTGATACAACCATCCAAGTCCACGCAAAGATGCTATAAACCCATTCATGGAAATATCCGTCAACAGTTTATTGTTAACGATTCCAAGAACTGCCCCTCCTCCTACAATGAGAAAAGCCGGCCAAAATACACCCTTGCGAGTTTTCCGTTTCGCATCCGTCACTATTTCCGTAACACTCTCTTTTTCTGTAGCCAATGACATAAATATCCCCCTTTTCCCTGCTATCATTTGTTACCGTTTTATTCATACCTCCCAATTGAATTGTTTTCATTTTATAATGAAAATTCTAAAAATTTTATTATAAATTAATGATTTATTTATAAATTATATCAATATATTTTGTTTCTATTGATTTTTTTTATAATTTCCATTACAAATTTATAGGTGTAATATTAATCAGGGATATTATCATAATTGGCTACATACTCGAATTAGTAATTATTCAACTTGATTTTACTATATGATTCTTTTTACAGTGGAACTTGGATATATACTATTCAACTTTTCTCTCTAATGAAGGGCACTCCTTATCTCTTTTGTATTCTTCCTCCCAGTAATCGGCATTCTTAATTCCTAATGCTTTAGGGTCAAAAACAGGATCTAATATTCCTTGCTGTTTCTGTTTTTCATAGTCTTTCAAAGTAATCAATGCCGGTTTGGCAAGTATTAAAATTGCAATTATATTTAGCCATACCGTAATCCCTAAACCGGCATCTCCTAATGCCCATGCTAAGGTGGCTTCATTAGCAGCTCCATAGATAGATGCCGCTATAACAACAAATTTTAATACTAATATTGCCCACTTGTTATCTTTACCACGGGTTAAGTAAGCGATATTTGTTTCAGCTATATAGTAGTAAGCCATAATCGTCGTAAAAGCGAAAAAAAATAAAGCAACAGCCACAAATCCCGCACCAAATCCAGGGAACACACTGTCAATAGCGGCTTGAGTAAAACCAGGACCCACTTCAATATCTGGTAAGTTATTTACCAGACGAGTGCCATCCGCTGTTTCTGTGTTGTACATCCCGGTAAATAGGATCATAAATGCTGTCGCAGAGCACACAAATAATGTATCAACATAAACAGAAAAGGCTTGAACTAATCCTTGTTGCGCTGGATGTGATACTTCAGCGGCTGCCGCAGGATGCGCCCCCGTTCCTTGACCTGCTTCATTGGAATAGAGGCCACGTTTTACTCCCCATAAAATCGCCATTCCGATCATTCCGCCAAACATCGAATCGATGGCAAAAGCGCTTCTAAGAATAAGAGAAAAAATCGCCGGGACTGCTGTAATATTCATGACTATGATAACAAGAGCCAACAGGATATAACCTAAAGCCATAAACGGAACGATGATTGTAGCAGCAGCGGCGATCCTTTTGACCCCGCCAAATATTATAGCAGCTAATAAAAGACCGATAACGATTCCAGTTATGTTCTTATCAATCCCAAATGCAGTATGGATACCTATCGCAATCGAATTTGATTGAACTCCCGGCATCAGCGCTGCAAGTGCAACAAGCATGGCAAACGCAAACGTAACCGCAAACCATTTCCAACCAATTCCCTTTTCAATATAATAAGCCGGTCCACCGCGAAATTGCCCATCCTGTTTTACTTTATATATCTGTGCAAGCGTAGATTCGACATAAGCGCTGGATGCACCAATAAAAGCTATGACCCACATCCAAAAAACAGCGCCTGGACCACCAAAAAAAATGGCGGTGGCTACACCGGCGATATTTCCAGTTCCTACTCGCCCCGAAAGTGCTATTGATAAAGCTTGGAAAGATGAAACCCCTGCTTCAGAACTCTTTCCTTGAAACATGATCCTCAACATTTCCCTAATCTGTCTGACCTGCACAAAACGTGTTGAAATTGAAAAAAATAGTCCAACACCTAATAACGTATAAATGACAGGAGCACTCCATAACACTGCATTTAATCCATTAACAAAACCTTCCATAAAAACTCCCCCCTTGAATGTTCTGCAAAATCTATAAAGGAAACTTCCATCAGTGGGGTTTTCCTTCATCCCCCATTGATGGTTAGTTAGGCCCGCACGATGCAGGATAAAACTGAAATATATAGAGAAACGATCAGGAAAACGCTTCCAATTATGTTTCAGTTAAAAAACTTAAATCCCGCTATTTATGACTATCTATGTAAGATAAATTGAATATTTGTATACAAATGCATAGTTGCTCTATAACGGTTTGAGTTTTCTCACTGAACGAGTAAATAAATGACGGTACATTGTACGGATATCTTGAACTGAGGGATAAATAAATTGTTGGTGACCGCACTTTTCAACCATCTGTAAAGTCCTTTTATTGGGCTTATTTCGGGTCTCTTTAGAGGAACAGATAAGATATCAGCTTCATTTGGTCTTTGATTATTTGTAAGAGTTTTAGATTTCTAACGTTTTGCGAATCAGCCCCCGGAGCATACGATGCTCCGGAGTGACTAATCCTTGTTTATAGAATTTTCCTTTATCCCTTAATATTGATTGGCAGGTAAGCTCTTGTGAACAAATGAACTCCAATCGATTTCATATAGCCAGGTCGCTGCTGCTTCAATATCCTTTGAGAACACACGGTCTTTCGTAATGCTCGGAATGAGCTTTCTTGCTTCCGTGTAAAGCCCTTTTGTAAACGGAGCCATCTTTTCAACTCCTCGATATTCAACAGCCTGCAAGGCACAAATGAGTTCAATAGCCAATACTCGGCGGACGTTTTGAATAATTTGATGGGCATGACGGGACCCAATTGTCCCCATGCTTACATGGTCTTCCTGGTTTGCTGAAGACGGGATGGAATCCACGCTTGCTGGATGCGCGAGTGTTTTGTTTTCAGAAACGAGCGAAGCCGCACAATATTGCATAATCATCGCTCCCGACTGTAGCCCTGGTTCCGGACTTAAAAATGGCGGCAAATCATTCAGCTGTGGATTGACGAGACGCTCAATACGGCGCTCTGATATATTTGCAAGCTCAGCTACGGCAATTTTCATGAAATCCATCGCCAATGCAATCGGCTGTCCATGGAAATTACCCCCTGAAATAACCTTTTCACCGTCATCGAAAATAAGCGGATTATCTGTAGCCGCATTCATTTCAATCTCAAGCTTCTCTTTCACATAATCAAGCGCCTGCCATGATGCTCCGTGTACTTGCGGGATGCAGCGGAGGGAATAGGCATCCTGTACCCGCAGGTCTCCTTGTCGGGTGATGAGCTGGCTGCCATTGATCATTCGGCGAATTCGTTCCGCTACTTCCAATTGCTGACGATATCCGCGTGCATGGTGCACATCCGCATCAAAGGCATCTTCAATACCGCGCAACCCTTCTAAAGTTAATGAAGCAATCGCCTCTGTTTGATGGGCCAGCTGCTCGGCTTCAATATAATTGACGAGACCCATCGCCGTCATCGCTTGCGTACCATTAATTAACGCCAACCCCTCTTTCGCTTTCAATGTAAGCGGCACGATGCCTTCTTTTGATAAAGCTGTGATGGCTTCCATTCGCTCTCCCTTATAGAACACTTCACCCTCTCCCATTAGCACAAGCGCCAAATGAGAGAGCGGCGCTAAATCCCCGCTCGCTCCAAGAGAGCCTTGCTGAGGGATGATTGGATGGATATGTGCATTTAACAACTCAAGTAAACGTTCAATGACGACAGGACGAACACCGGAAAATCCTTTTAATAACGCATTGGCACGGAGAAGAACCATGGCTCTTGACACGACTTCAGGAAACGGTTCTCCTACTCCGCATGCATGGGAATGAATCAAGTTCCACTGCAGTTCCTCTACATCTTCTGCATCAATCAACACATCGCTGAACTTTCCAAAACCAGTTGTAATACCATAGACGACTTTTTTTTGCATGACGATCTTCTCAACCGCTTCCCGACTTTTTTCCACTTTCTTTACACTATCAGCTGAGGCGGTAACAAATGTATCTCCATATAACACTTTTTTTGCCTCTTCAATTGTTAAAGACTGACCCGTTAATACAACCATTTCCAACACTCCTCACTTTTTTTGGCAAACAAAAAGGAGGCCATATTGACAGACGTGTCCCGTCGTCAATACAGCCCCCTATTTCACTAATAACTATAGGCTTTTTTCTTCATTTAAATATGGTTAATTCCTAAACCCACCGCTTCGTGCTCAAATCCCCGAACCGGTGCTCCAATTGTTCCATACACGGCGACAGCCATCCATTCGCCTTCTTTCTCATTTTCAAATGGCTTGCCTCGAACAATCGCAAAGCGAAGCCCTGCTGTCCTCAACATACCGCCAAGTTCCACTTGGCCGCGTGTTACTCCGTGCATCGCTTCGATAATTGCGTGATACAACGCATGCATTTCACGATAAATATCCGGGTCGACTAACCCCTGTCTTTTTGCAGACGTCTCAATGGCCGCCACAATTTTTTGCAGCTCCATTGAACCGACTTTTCCTTTTCCATGACGCCAATTCATTCGCGTTAGCTCGCTTGTTAATAAAACCTCTTCCTCTTCTTCCGCAAACGCGTACATGATGGCTTGGCGTCCAATTCTTCTGTCGAACTCTTTTGGCATGCTGCAACCTCTTTATTTATATTTTCTAAATTCACTAATAACTTATTATCATTGTAAACGTATACATATGATTTAATCAATATATTTTTTTAACTATTAATGAAAAATTCTTTTTCATTTACCCCTATCCCTACTTGTTTATCAAATAAATATTTATTACGTTACATAAAAGTCGATTGAGGAACTAGAATTCTCCCCAAAAAATGATTATAGAACTGAATAAAAATAAAGACGCTCCTACCCATGAATGATAGTATTCCTTTTCTTGTCGCTTAAATATCCATTCCTCTAATCCGCGTAATGTCCATATGATAAAGAAAAAGATAAATAGTGAAAATGATAAAAAATCAGAGGGAATAACAAAGAAAATACTTATAAAAAAAGAAATTATTATTGTTATCTCAATAATCAGAAAAATTTTATTTTGTTTTTTAAAGGATCTAAAAAACCCCTTTTGAATCTTTATTTTAAGTTTTTTCCGCAAAACTAAGTCGATAATTATATGAACGGCAAACAGAATCAGAAAATAAATAAAAGTCATAATATCCCTCCAAGGAACAACTTAAAAATCACTCCTTAAATAAAAAAATCCGTATTTTAAACGGATTTAAAAGAAGTATAACTATGTCAGTCTACACTTTCTTATTCAAACGGAGCAAATAACTGAACAAATCGGAGATCTTCATATGTTTGGCCCCTATAAAAAAGCACCTGATTATTCGGATGCATACTTAATGATTCCATGTAAATAAACGGAGTATTCTCGTTGTACGCACTCTCTTAATTTGATTTTTCCTTCCCTTTCTAATTCCGCAACCAATTCTTCAATCTTATTTCCGTCTTCTTTAGTAGCCGTAGGAACTTCTATTGAAAAAAAATTACGTCGACTGGCACTCTGAAACTTTTTTAAAAGTTTATCTTTATTCATTAGGCTATCCCCTTTACCTACAATGAGTTTCATCTTTGCCATTATCCATTTCGTCCTTATTAAACCATCGTGGGTCTTTATCATCAACATCGCCGTTATAGTTGATTAGTATTTCTTCTCCTGCTTTTATATCTGTATAAGCATAAAAGTCAAACGTGTGGTTCGCAAAGTTAATATCCTAAGTGGCATTAGGATTATATGAATGGTTAATAAGACCAACTTTGATAACTAAAAGTAATAATTATAAAATAAGACTCCACATCTGGGAGTCTTATTTTAATTCCTTTAAATTATGCTTTGCGAACGTTAGCAGCTTGTGCTCCACGTTGACCTTGTTCAAGATCAAAAGTAACTTTTTGACCTTCATCTAATGATTTGAACCCTTCGCCTTGAATAGCACTGAAATGTACGAATACATCTTCTCCGCCTTCACTTTCGATAAAACCGAAACCTTTGTCTGCATTAAACCATTTTACTGTACCTTGTGTCATAATATTTCCTCCTGTTGTGGAATACTCCACAATTATATTACTACCCTTGCCCAAACATAATATTTCAAGACGAAACCTTCTTTTTAAGACAGTTCTGCCATCCATCCTATACCGAACAAAAATAATTACCTTCATTATAACAGATTAACAAAACCAATAGCAATTTAACAGAATAGGAAGATTACTAATGGTCTTTTGCTTGTTAAGGTATAATAGATGAAAGGAGTAGTGATGTTGTCATGTATTATCGTAAAAAAATAAAGAACTATTGCCTAAAGAACAAATAAAGGTTTGGGAATGTGAATCAGAGGACTGTATTGGTTGGATGCCGGCCATTTTTCTAAGGAATAAGCCATTTGCCAAAATGCATACTCATACTCGCTGCTAATGATAAAATGCTTCTTCATGCGCTCGCGCCCTTCTTCTGTATCACGCGCTGCAATTTCATCTATATTGTTGATTTGTTCCTTCACAAGTGTCTCAAACCATTCACTATGATAAGCGTTAATCCATTGTTGATAAATTCCTACTCCAGGTGTTGCCCCTTTTAATAGATGGCCAATTTCGTAATAGATCCAATAGCATGGCAATAAGGCGGCAATAATATCACCTACATGCCCTTCAAAAGCTGCACGATACAAATGAGACGTATAAGCATAAGCGCTCGGAGCTGGTTGAAATTGTTTTTTATCCTCTTCTGTAATGCCTAATTCTTTCATGAAATTTTCATGCAATGAACCTTCTGCCTTGACTGTATTTTGAGTATGAACAGCCATTTGCTCTGTTAATTTAGGATCTGTCGCCTTTGCAGCTGCTAATGCTTGTACCTTCGCAAAGTGGCTTAAATAATATGAATCTTGCATCACATAATATTTGAATTTCTCTAAAGGCAATGTTCCATCACGCAATTCTTGAATAAACGGATGCTGAAAATTAGCTTCCCAAATGTGATTTGCTTCTTTACGAATGACTTCTGAAAATTTCATTTTCCCACTCTCCCTAATTTAAGATCGCCTATTACAGCCAGACTCCATTCTCCATCACCTATTTTTGTCCATAAAAAAGACCACTCTTCAAAGTATGAGAGTGGCCATGATACATTTATCCCTATAAATAACAATTAATAGGCTTATCATAACAAACCACTTCCCTACGCTAGTATGAACTAGATCAGGTTCTAAGGGTCGAGATGCGAACATCCCTCTCAGCACAAGGCACCCCTAGTGGAAAGATCTTGTATATTCATTTCATAATTCTAAATGTACAGTAATTTAAAATAAATTACAACACCTGCTTTTTCAATGTTAAGAAGCAGGTCTATGTTAACTGGATTTGTATATTTTATTTATTGCACATATGAAATAAAGTTGAAAAAATTACTGCTTTATGAGTGTGAACAAGTTGGATGGATTTCTTAGTAATTCATGGTATATCCTTAAAAAAGCTCATTGTGTTTCACAAGAGAATCGATTTTCTCAAGTTTGGGCTGTTGCAAAAACCCCTCTTACACCAGTTGGAATCGATTCTTTCATTTTTTTACCATAAATAAAAAGAAGATCTCCCATAAGCCTCTAATAAATCACAAAGCTGTTTTTTCCTTAAAGGCACCGTCAAAAAATCCCTTGGTTTTACTGGGTTTTCATGACGGGGCCTTTAAGGAGGATGGGTTAAAAGGGTTTCTTTTCACCCTTTTGACCCATCCTCCCTTTTCTTATTATTCCATCAGCTTTGCTACCGGTTTTGAAAGAAGCAATAATACAATACCTAAACCGATCGTCACAAAACCGATTACACTGAAAATTTCCAGATAACCTAAAGACTGCGTATATGCAGCTAATTGGCCGGCTACCATGTTGGCAACAGCCGAACTTGCCAGCCATACACCCATTAAGAGGGAAGCAAGTTTAATTGGAGCAATCTTACTTACCATCGATAAACCAACTGGTGAAATCATTAATTCAGCCAATGTATGAAGGAAATACGTGACAATCATGAACAAAATATTTGCTTTCAACGCTGTATCGTTTCCCGTGTACATAACGGCAGGAAGCAGTACTAAGAAACCTAACCCAACAGTGACTAAACCAAGAGCCATCTTCGTTGGAGTTTTTAAATCACCGCGTTTTGAGCTGCCAAGCTTGTACCATAAAGCAGACATAATTGGCGCTAAAATCACGATGAATAATGGATTCAATGATTGGAACCAGGCAGTTGGAACCTCAAAACCAAATACATTGCGATCAATTTGGTCATTAGCGTACAATGTCAATGAACTTCCTGCCTGCTCGAAAGCGGCCCAGAACGCAATAACGAAGACTGCCAAAATAACGATAGCCGTTGTACGTTTTTGTTCTCTTTTCGTTAACGGTGCAGTTGATTTTTGACCAGCTGTAACTTCCGGTTTACCAGTAGGCTCTTTACCGATATCACCTAAATAGCGGTCACCTAATAAGTTAAAAATTAACTGTCCGACAATCATACCGATTGCTGCTGTTAAGAACCCGTATTTATAGCTCATAAGCCCAACTACTAATGGTGCAAAGAAGGCACCAACGTTAATACCCATATAGAAGATGGTAAATGCCCCATCACGACGAGGGTCATTATCACTGTAAAGGTCACCAACAAGTGTTGAGATATTTGGTTTAAAGAAGCCATTCCCGATAATCAATAAACCAAGACCAATGTATAAAGCAGTTGTGGTTTGGCTTGCAAATAATGAGAAATTACCAAGTGCCATTAAAATACCGCCGATGGTGACGGCCAACCTTCTGCCAAGGAAACGGTCAGATAAGTATCCGCCGATCATTGGCGTAATATAGACGGCACCAGTAAAGAATCCGTAAATACTCATAGCCGTAGTTTTGTCGACTCCAAGTCCGCCGTTTACAGCAGTTGCTGTTAAGTAGAGAACTAGAATGGCTCTCATTCCATAATAGCTGAAACGCTCCCATGCCTCAGTCGCGAACAGCATATACAGTCCAGGCGGATGCTTTTTCCTGGGTTGTTTTGATTGCTGAACATCATTTTTTACAATTGCTTGCATAATAAAGTCCCCCTAAAGATAGTTAAATAGTAAACCATACAACAATCGTTTAAGTTTACAAAATAATTGCATGGTTTTTATTTTATTAGACAAATTATTCATTCGATCCATCTACGCCTAATACGATGATGGCCACGTATGTTATTCAATCCATGATCGAATATTAAGAAAACGCTTACATTGTTGTAGCCCAAAAAGTCTTTCGTGTGTATGCTGATCACATCGGAGGTACCCGCCAGAACTAGGTTAATAGATAGAACTTGTCCATCATCAGCGAAAAGTGCCCTTCTTAGTCCATTTACTTCTCACATGCGTTTAGCACTCATAACAATAAACTTTCGTGCAATCAATCTCTCAAACTCAAAATGAATACTTCTTATTGCTAAAAATAATTGGCGCTCAATGCAAACATATAGATTGTAAATGATCTTATTTGTTGTAAAAATAATTTTATATTATCAGAAAATATAAAAATACAGAAAAAAAAGAAAAAAAGTCTTGTATGTCCGCTAATACTTGTATCACAAACAGCGTATGTCCAATCAAAGGCATGTTTGGGATACCAAGCAAAAATTCCTGAGCTGGAAAAAGCATGGACTAGTAAAAGTAATTGATTTATCAAAACTAAAATAACGGTCCTTTGTAATAATCCAGTCCTCTCAGTGTTGTACTTTAATTCTCTAATTTAATAACGATGTCTTCTAATACAAATTCCTCTTTACCCTTACTAGATTTTTTCAGTATGGGACTTTCTCTTGATCGATCTTTTATTATTTCTACTGAACCAAAGTTATCAGAAGTGTATTCTCTTAAGGTGATATGCAGTTTTATGATAAGCTTAGTTAGTCTATCAAAGTTTCAAAAAGAGATTTGATCTATTGAGAATTTTTGTTAAATAAACAAAAATAGGAGCAGGGTGATAAATACAGATTTACAATAATAGGGGAATTGGAATATAAAAAAGCCCATTTTCTCGTTTAACTAAGAAATTAGGCTTTAGTTACTTTATAGCGCACTATAATGGAATAAAGAAAATAGAAACACGGATGCAAATCAGCTTATTTTTATTGAACTAACACTACTCCGTAGCTCAAAAGGCGCCCGACTATTTCAGTCAGCCGCCTAAAATGAATATTGGTCCAGTTTTCATTTCGACAAAAGGTACGATAAGCAACAGTTAATCGTCATTCTATCTATTTCAATTTACTTTTTTCCATTACAGCAAAGTAATTTTCTTCATTATCTGCAAAGTTAAATACTCTGCCCGAAGGCATATTTACAATTTCTCCGACTTTGATGTTTTTATTTGATAAGTCGCTACGTAATTCATCGAGATTTTCTGAAAAAAACATTAAAGAAGGTGTACCAAGATTTAATCCAGGTGACATTTTAGCAACGAATTCTTTATTGTGCAGAATGATGCTTGTATGTGCGCCCTTTGTTGGAGCAATTTCAATCCATCTCATTCCTTGACTGTTATTTTCTTCAGAAATTACACTAAATCCTACCTTTTCTGTCCAAAAATCCACGGCCTCATCTTGGTTATTTACATACAACATAATTTGACCGACTTTACTAATCATAGACTTTTCCACTCCCTTTTCACCTACTCTCAACAAGTAATTCAATGTTGATTTCTTGAATCCCTTCTTAAATAAAATTACGTTAAAAAACATGAAAATATCTTTAAATTTTATTTCCATCATTACTAACAATTGTTGCTGTGCCTGCAGTCAGCTCAATAAAAAAGGGATTGCCTCAGCAATCCTCGTTATTAAACTCTTGCCCTCTTTAGTTTAAAAAGCATTAGTTTTTTTGTATTTTTCAAAAAGGTATTGAAAGCCGTATAAGAAAAAAGCTTTGTAAAAGAAATATAAAAAGAATTGAAATTCGTTTAATTTAACTAATTTATAAAGTTTCAATTTTGTAAATAATTGCGTAATTGGAGATACAAAAGTTGCTTCGAACAAGGCATTTAATATAATAAACTTTTTAAAATTTCCATATGTCCAGTTTAATGTCCACAAAGACACAGCCAACATGGGACCTAGGAGAAAAGGAAATTCATTTTGAATAAAGGACCGCGGTTTATTATAAAAAGACCACCATCTGCGCTTTTTACCAATTGGAACATCAATAAAACATAATAGTATCGCAAGGATAGAGGAAGGGAGAAATCTCTTTATTGTCCGCCTACCTAACAAAGGCAATGTTAGCCATGAGAGTAATATCATTGCACTATTAAGTAACCACTGATTTTTCAAAGACATATTATATTAATCCCTCCTTGCCCCAACAGAATCATTTACCTTATTATATCTCCTTCGTTATTTAACTATTCTCCAGATCCGTTTAAGTACAACCCTTCACAATCTCATCTATATTTAAAATAAATATCCAATTTTCTTTAAAGATTTTGTTTAATTATATGGCCCAATAAGACAAAACACCTTCTTAAGAAGTGCGCCCTATTGCGGAAGATGGTTTAACCAGCCTTATACTCCATAGATATTGCAAAAAGGATAGATAAAGCTGATTATATCTGCTTTTATCTATCCTTTTCGTTTACGCCATATAATGTGTAACATTCCATATGAAATCGATAAACTGTAATAAAATTAACACTTTGAGTGTTTTTAAACAACAGCATTAAGGCAGTTCTTTAATCAGCGATCCATTGATATAAATTTTTCGGTCTTCCCATTTTCTGATAACTCACAATCATTTCCACTTTTCCTTCATCAAGTAAATGCATAATATAACGATAGACGGTCGGATAAGCTAAACCAACTTCTTTAGAAATGGTATCAACAGAAAAAGATTCACGATTAGATTGTAAAAAATCGCTGATATGATAAAGTGTTCTCTTACTAATTCCCTTTGTTACAAATACATCTTCTTCAATAGATGTTTGCTGCGAAACTGACCGAGTTAATGTTGCAAGGCGGGCATGCAGCTGAATTCTTGAAATAATATCAGGCGCCTTTACGGGCTTTAATGCAAAATCTGTTGCACCCTCTTCAAGAAAACGATCAGCAATTTCTTGCCGTTCATCGACTGTTAATACAAGAATTGGAACATCAGCATTACGGTTGCGAAGCTCACGGACTGTTTTTATTCCATCCATTTCTGGCATATGATAATCCACTAACACAACATCTGCTCCTTTTTCCGCAAACACATTTAATCCTTCTTTGCCATTGTTAGCAGTATTTACATTCCAGCCGGCAAATTCACAAATTTCACTAAGCATATATTGGATTGATGCATCATCATCAATAACTAAAATGTTCATCTTGACACACTCCTCTCAGCTAGTTTCATCCAAATGGTTGTCCCTTGTCTAAGCTTGCTGTCGATTTCTACAGATGCACCATGCCCCATAGCAACTTGTTGTACGAAAGCTAACCCCATCCCTGGATGAGATTTTGTACTAAACCCAGCTTTCCATATTTTCTCCTGCTCTTTAGGTGCAATCCCTTTCCCATTATCTGATACACCCAGCCAAAGTTCATTTTCGCAAGTTTTTATCCTGAGCAAAATCTTGCCATCTTCCATTTCATTCACTGCATCGTAAGCATTATCAATTAAATTCACTAATGCCCTTGTCATTCGGATTTTATTAATTAAAATTTTAATTTCAGGATCTGCCTGAAAGTCTATTTCCAGATTAAGGTTTGTCCCGCTCAGTCTGCTTGCTTTCACGTATCCAACTAAATCTTTTATACGGCACCAATGTTTTTTGTCATCATATAAAATTTCCGAAATCATCTCGCTGACGGAATGAATCGATGATGAAATCTTTTGACAATACTCTTTAATTTTAGAATCGTCCACTTTCAAACTAATTAAGGAATTTAATCCCTCAATGGCTGTAATAGGCGTTTTTAAATCATGAACTAGATATAGTGCTTCTCGTCCTGATCTTGACTGCATTGCTTCTAACTGCGCATAATGAAGCTCTTGTGTGATCCTCCACTTTTGTTCAGCCAATGAAAAATACACAGCTAAAATAACAGCGTTAATAACAAAAATTAAACACAATGTTAAACTATACAAAGTCAAAGATTGCTCAAACCCCATTTGAACGGCTATATCTTTTACTTCCTTTGAAATCGTTCCTTGGCCAAACCCGTATTTAGACAAAGAAGGAATCTCATTCAGCCATTCAATTCCAAAGATTAATTGAGAACAAATAATGGTTTTAATAATTGGCTTTAGCCTATCCTGCCCAAAAGCTTGCAATAATAAGATTGCCAGCAACAATAACAAGGAATAGCTGCTAAATGAGTATGTTAAAGAATAATAAGCATTTATCACGATATAGACGAGAGGGATGATAATAAGAGGAATGATAATTTTTAACCATGGACGGTTTAAACGATCACCGATTTCATCTCCTAACAGCAGTGCACCAATATAATGAAACAAGGCTAAAACTGTATTTAACGACACTAATAAAAAAACAGCCAGCATTAACGCGTTTCCGGTTTCTTCCTCTTTCCTTAATGAAATAAGCAAATCAGTAAGCCCAATTTCATTAGGCCCCAACCATGATAGTAAGAATACTCCGACTAAAATTATCCCAATCTTCATCCATATTGTCCAAGACTTCATAAGACCAGTTATCATAACATTTCACCTTTAATAAATTAATTACTTATACAAAAATTACATAAATAGAGTGATGACACTTCCTTTACCCCTCATTCATTTAAATCTATGTAACCATTCCGCAATCTCATTATACGCAATTCATCGTAAACATGAAAATTATAAGTAAAAGCGGGTTCTATTCCTAACACCTTGCCAGCAGTCTCTAAATCTGGGACATAAGGGAAGCTAGTTGCCCTTCCGTGAATTCATTTTCTTTTAGATCATGTACTGGCATAGGTCAAAAGTGGGAATGCTTTCTTATGCTGAAATAAAAAAAGTCTGGCCTTGTGCAGTTTTGTAACTGCACAAGGCCAGACTATCGTTCATTCTATATGATACAAATTTCGATGTCAGCTCTCGCTGATCGGTTTCGCTGCAATTTCTTTTCCTGTTTTCAAATCAATGACGTTCGTATTGATTTCCGGTACACCTACTTTTTTGCTTTCTGGAGCTTTTTTGCCCTGTTCCACCCACTCGATCAGCAACTCAAAGGCTTGATGCGCATATGGAAGCAGCGGCTGGAGCTCTTGATTGGCATCTGTACCCTTATCCCATACAAGGCTGTCAACATGATTACCTTTTTCAATCGTATAAAGGCGGTGCAAATGGCCTTTCCCCGCCTTCTTCACGAGCTCTTTATATGGATCAGCATGAACAGAAGGGAAAATCAAGGCATCCCATGAGCCTGTGATACTAATGAGCGGAACATTGATGTCCCCCGTATTTTCAATCTGTCCGACATTTTTTCTCACACTGTCAGGGCGTTTGAAATAATCATAATTCTTAAATATGGAATCATACGTACGGTCACGAATCCCTTCAGCCGTAAAGTTTAAATAATCACGCCAGCCGATACGGCGCGGAGCCTTAGGGTCAAACTCATCGCGATAAATATTTAACGATACAAACCAATACACTTGATCGTGATAACTCCAGAGCTGTTCAGACCCTTTCGGCAGCCCGGCTCTGTACATTTTCTCTATGGCTTTTCGCTTCTCGTCAGCATTTCCGTAAAGCGCTTTTTCGGCATTGTTGACAATAGGGGTCAAAGAGCTGATCAAGTTCGGTTCATTCGCCCTCCACAAAACTCCTTCCCAGTCCACTCCTCCATCGAATAAAGCAGGTTCTCCCGTTTTCTCAGGACCGTCATGTTCCAATGCATAACGAACAACGTAGCCGCCATTGGAGATTCCCATGGCATATGTAGGTACCGGATGTTTTTTGTTTACAAGATGGCTTGCATGATTTTTCTTATCCTTTGCTTGAATAAGCTGCCCCTTATAATTTTCGACAAGATACTTCTGTGCTGCCCTTGTCACCTGCCTGAACCGTTCATTCCATTCCATTAAGCTGTCTTCTTCTGACACAAGTGCATTCTTCACTTTCGCCAAAGGATCATTCGGATCGATCTCTCCTTGTGTTCCTTTATCGATTGCTGCATAGGCAAACCCTTTAGCCAGCACAAAATCGCTGAATAATAAATCGGTGGCTGTTTCATTTCTTGTAGCGGGAATTCCTGCTACGACGAGTTTTCCGTTCCAATCATCAGGTACACGAATCACAAACTTGGCATCTTCAAACATTCCATTCACTTGTACTCCCGTCACTTCTGCAGGCTTGTATAAGTGATGCCAGCCGGTTCCAGCTTCAGCGCTTCCCCATTTATAGGGAGCCAATCCTGCATTGCCGAATACAGTTGCCGCTGCATATTGGGCGGGATTTTTCGTTGTCAGCCAGTTCCCGTCTTTTCCATCAAATTTCGTTACAATCACGTTATGTGCCCCCTGTATAACTGGAGAATAAGCCGCCAGTACACTCGGCTGCAGAACACTCGGAGCCGCGACCGGCAACATGAAAGCGGATGCTGCTGTAAGAGCTATTAATCTCTTTTTAAACAATTTTACCCCTCCCTACTTAAAAAAAGACAACGGAGAAAACGTTTACAAAATAGCGTTGAACACACTCTTCTGACATATTCTTAACACAATGTTATCATCAAATTTGCCTTTTCTTTAATCAAGTAAAATTTTACCAATATACTCAAGAGGGGAGCAACCATCTTTTGTCTTATTATTGAGTTTTTCTAAAGGAGTTTTTTCCCTTTAAATTATACTCTACTTAGTCGAAAAAATGGCGATTTATATTACGTTTGACTAATTGGCTCAGGCTACGTCTATCTTTTTATGCAAAATGGACCCTCAACTCTTTAATAGCCTTCGCTGATAAACGTATGTCTTCTTCCAGCATTTTTTTCAATTTCTTGTCTTCTGCCAGCTCCAGCATGGCCTTTGATTTTGTTGCGCACGCTGTCTTAAAAATCAATACTTCGTGAACTTCCAATTTCTCATGCAGCGCCAGTTCTTTTACTGCCATTGTGCTTCACTCCTTAAAAAAGTGGTCTAGAATGTATGTACCCGTAAATCTCATTTTTAATCTACCCGATTTTTGGGGAAATGTCTAAAAAACGGCAAGAAAGTGCCGGGTTTCCCAGGCACTTTCCCAAATAAAATGGGAGTTAAATCATTATCGTCCCCTCAAATAACGCTCATACAGCTGATAGATTGCAGATAAACCAATAAGCCAGTATACAAGGTTAATAAGAGATGGAACAGATGCAAATACCTGAGTTACCAGGTTAAAGCCCAATGCCATAAACAACCAGTTAAGCCCGCCGAGGATCAGCAAAAGGCTTGTGAAAACAGATAAAAATCTCATGATGCCACCTCCCACATCGTTTGTAAACGTTTCCGTACATTTTATGCCGCTCGGTCCTCTTTTGCTTATGGGCTGGACAAAATTATATCTTTGGTACTAGAATCATCTGTACAAAACGAAAAAGAACGGAGGAAAACACCCCCGCTCTTTTTTCAGCTTCCTTTTTGACCATATTTAACAGGCATCAGACCCCACTTTACAACTTAGCGTAATGGAAGCATTTCAAGTTGTGAATAAACGAAAACTCTACTGATGGAAGTTTCCCTTATATAAAGCTTAAATCCTTTTTCCCATTATCGAGAACGATCCCTTTTACAATCTTTAAAACACCTTCTGCATCATTTAAATTCACTAATTCTACTGGAGAGTGGGAGTATCTGCGCGGTGTTGATACGATTCCTACCGGTACACCTTTATTGGTTAAAGCTAAGCTAGCAGCATCCGTTGTATAGAAGTCTCCGATTAATGTAAGAGTTTGTAATGGGACATTCGCTTTTTTCGACTGTTCTTCAATCATTTCTCTTACTTTCGGATGAATGTAGTTAAATATCATTGTTCCGCTAACACTATCTGCAATAGGGCAAGCAGGGCCTCTTCCAAGGTAAACAGGAAGTGATTTTTCCGTATCGATATCCGGTGTATCTCCAGCCGGTATTGTATCCAAAACGATTGCATAGTCAGGTTCTATCGCATTTCCAGCTGTAACTGCCCCGCGAAGCCCCACTTCTTCCTGAACGGTTATCACCCCATATAAAGTTCCTGCAAACTTTAAATCTTGTATTTCCTTAAATAATTCAATTAAAATGGCACAATGAATTCGATTATCTACTGATTTTGTTGAGACAAGATCTTTATTAGCCATTTCCATAAAATCACTCTGGAAAACGATTGGATCGCCAATCCTAATTCCCAGATTTTCTACTTCTTGTCTAGATGAAAGGCCTACATCGATGTAACATTCACGAGTCGTTTTCACTTTTCTGCTTTCTTCAGGCGTTTGCATGTGCCCGGCTTTTATCCCGATAATCCCTGGTATTTTTTTAGTCGTTACCCAAACTTTTCTCCCCAGCAATAACTGGTCAGAAACCCCGCCTACTTTATCAAATATGATAAAACCATTCGGCAAAATATTTTTGACACAAAAACCAACTTCATCGGAATGCGCCGAAATCATTAGCTTGGGGCCTGGTGCAGAGCCATGTTTAATCGCTATGACATTTCCATTGCGATCCACCTTCACTTCATCTGCATACGGAGTCAGTTTTTCCTTCAAATATTTAACCACTTCTTGTTCTGATCCAGATACACCAACCAATCCAGTTAAGTCTCTTAATGATTCTTTTATTCTTTCTTTCAAATTATAGGCGCTCTCTAAAACTCTCTCCATAATTTGGCTCCCTCCTTATTCTTCATGCACTCGTTTCTTCTTGAATTCGTTCGGGTTTAGCAGCATCGCCTGATATGTAACTCAAAAAAGATGAAACAAATAATTGTCCAATGGTTAATATAGATCGTTCATCCACATCAAACTTCGGGTGGTGATGCGGATATGCTTCACCCATTTCAGGGTTTTCCCCCCCTACCCAGAAAAAGGTTCCCGGCACCTTCTGTAAATAGTAGGCGAAATCCTCCATTCCCATATGAGGAGTGGCATGTTGGACATTTTCAGCTCCAAGAAGATTTTTTGCCAGTGCTTCAATCCTTCTTGTTTCTTCTGGATGGTTCCAAACAGCCGGGTAACCCCTTTCATATCTATACTTTACTGAAGCACCTGCACTTTCACAGGTGGATGCCGCTATTTGTCCAATAGCTTCTTCAATCAAATCTCGAATATCTTCGTCAAAGGTTCGAACTGTCCCTTTCATTTTAGCTTTATCAGGGATGACATTATAAGCCTCTCCTCCATAAAACGAACCAACTGTCACAACCGCAGGTTTAAGCGGATCAACGCGCCTGCTTACGATTTGCTGCAAATTCAGCAGGAGCTGGCTTCCTACTACAAGAGGATCTACCGTTAAATTCGGTGTAGCCCCATGACCTCCTTTTCCAAATATGTCTATTTCAAATGTATCACCAGCTGCCATTAAATACCCTTCACCTACACCAACCGTTCCAAACGGAAGATGGGAAGCGACGTGAGCTCCATAAATCACATCCACTCCGTCGAGGCAGCCGTCTTCAATCATCGGCTTGGCTCCTCCCGGAATCACTTCTTCAGCAAATTGGTGAATAAAAACAACATTTCCTTCCAGCTGATCCTTTACTTCACTCAATACCTTTGCCACTCCAAGTAAGGCTGCCGTATGAATATCATGACCGCAAGCATGCATAACCCCGGGAATACGAGACTTATAATCCACGTCCTTTTCATCTTGAATGGGCAGCGCATCAAAATCAGCACGGAACGCCACTGTCTTTCCCGGTTTCCCCCCTCTTAGGAAACCAACGACCCCTCTGCCGCCGACACCTGTCCGGACTTCCAATCCTAAGCCAGTTAAAAAGTCAGCAACTTTTCTAGGCGTGTCCTTCTCATGAAATGAAAGTTCGGGATACATGTGAAGGTCTCTCCGAAATGCGACTAACTCTGGATATAATTCTTGTAATCTTGTAAACAATTTTTCTACCATAACAAATGTTCACTCCTATTTTTTCATGATTTCGTTGCCTGAGAATCTTTAACATCGAAAGGTATAAGTGAATTTTTAGTAAACAAGCTTACAATCACCATAAAGAAAACGTTTACAATTAAAGCGACAATCCCAATATTCAAATCTTTCAACACTTGTGGCAGCGAGGAGAATAAAGTACCTATTGTAGCATTAGTAAGCGTCATGTACGCAACGGTGATTACGCCGCTTAGCATTCCTGCAGCAGCCCCCTGCTTTGTAACAAAATTATGTTTCGGAAGGCTAAGAACGACCGCCGGGAACAATTGGGTGACAAAACTGTAAGCCATTAAGAGCAGCGTAACAATGGAATTTCCTCCATTAAACGTAAAGTAAACACAAATAAGCGATATAATAGGAACTAAAGCTTTCGCAAAACTTGACACTTGTTTGTCTGTAGCTGATGGGGTGAACACTTTATATACGTTCTTTGCCAAAGTTGCTGATGCAGTCATTAATAACATTGATCCCGGAACTAAAGCGGTCAATAAGCCAGCGGCTCCAATCATTCCTACAAACCAAGGATCAAAAGTTTGCATGGAAAGGCGCAGCAATGCAAGGTCAGTATCCGTGCCTGTTAATCCGGGCACTTGCCCGATGGCAGCAAAACCAACAAAAAAGATGAACAGTAACATAATGGTATAAAGCGGGGTAATAATGGCATTTTGGCGAATAGCTTTTGCGCTTGATGCCGAATAAGTCGCCACAAACAGATGCGGCCACATTAAAGCGCCGACACATGTCATAATAACGGTAGACACAAACCATGAAATACCCAGCCCCTGGTCAGGCAGCGTAAGAAAATCAGGATTCGCTGCTTGAATTTCTCTAAACATCGGCTCTATGCCGCCATAGTAATGAAACGGAATATAAATCCCGATAAATATGACAATACCAAAAATCATAATATCCTTGATTACGGCTGTCCACGCGGATCCGTGTATACCAGAAATCATCACATAGGCTGTAACTGCCACAACCCCGATCCAAATGGCAACAGTAGGAGAAATCAAACCATAGGAGGCTTCAGAAACGATAATTCCTAATCCCTTTAACTGAAGAACAATGTAAGGAATCATCGAAATGACTCCAATCAGAGCTGCAAGAACACCTAAATATGGACTCTTGTACTTACTTGCAAAAAAGTCAGACTGGGACACTAATTTATGCTCTTTTGCATACTTCCACACGCTTGGATAAAACCAATAGAACAAGCAATAGATAAGGCTCAAATAAGCGATGATATAAAGGGCCGGTCCCCCTTTGCCGTATGCCCAGGAGCTCGCACCGAGGAATGTAAAAGTGGTATAGGATTCACCTGCCATTAAAAGAAACACAAAGATGGTCCCAAACCCACGGCCCCCGACCGTCCATTGCTCGAGGTCCATATCTTTCCCCTTTTTAGCCCGAATTCCGAGATAGATTACTAGCAATAAAAAGCCAAATATGACGAAAAGTGACGCATTCATTCTATATCACCCTCCTGATTCGCCGGATCGAATTTAAAAACAATCGCCATTGTTACAGAGGTTAGAATGACCCATAAAACAACCCAGAACATGATAAACGGCATTCCCAGCACATATGGTTCCACTCGATTCACCAATGGCAAAAAGCCAAGCATTCCAATAAAAGGAAGTACAGATAAAAAGTGAATCATCTTCATTGCCCATCACCCCTTCATTATTCTTTTTTCAATTAAGACAGAATTTTTAAAAGACTAGCCTCACTTGATGTATTTATCGATTATTATAAAAATTCTGTCTATTTATTGCAATGTAGGTTTCTACCTATTAAACTTTAATTAAATGTATGTTTTTACATAGGAGTTGTGGACATAGTGGAAAATGAACAATTAATACTTTCTTATTTGGGGAAAAATTTAAAAAAGACTCCTTTTCAAGTTTGGATTCGAAACCCACAGGGGGAAAATTATTACGTTGTAAATAGCCAAAGAAAAATTGAAGAAATTTCTCCTCCTCCCATCCCTCAAAGTCCGACATTTACAACCATTCAGCAAAATCATTACGTATATCTTTCTTTTTGTTACTTGGAAGACTATGAAGTGATTATTGCTATCGCAGAGAAAGACTATTTTATGAGAGATGAAGAGCTCGAGCTTTTAAATCTTCTTTACAAGCTTTCATATCAGCAAAAAATCATCCAAACAAAAGACTTAGAATTGGAGAATCTGATCGAAGGAATTCGCTCCATCACTTCATCCCTTGTTTTAGATGAAGTATTAAAAAAAATTGTTACGAATGCTTTAAAAGTGATACCAGCTGCAAATTCAGGTTTTTTGCAGTTATATGATCCTGTTATAGACAGACTCCTTCCAAAAGCGTTTGTTGGTTTTAATGACCGTCTTTCACTGTTTAAAGTTCAAATTGGAGAATCGATAACAGGGAAAGTATTTGAGGATGGCAAACCAAGAATTTATCATTCAGAAGAAGAAGTTTTTGAGGCAATGAGCAAGTACCATGTATCAAAAGAGAATTATCATCATATTCTCTCTGCCGCCCACCCTTTTAACAGCCCAAAATCTGCTATGTGCGTACCTGTTTCGATCGGAAAAAAGAGGTTGGGGGTCATGATCGTACACCAACGGTCTAAAGATAAAAAATTAACTGATTATCATTTAAATTTGTTAAATGGTTTTGCTTCCCAAGCAGCTGTAGCCATTCAAAATGCCCAGCTTTATTCAGAAGTGAAAGTAAGATTAGATGAAGTGACTGAGTTAAGTGAACAATTGAAGGAAAAAAATCTGTTTCTTTCGAGGAGAAATGACGTCCATGAAACGTTAACTCAGCTTTCCCTGCAACATAAAGGCGCAGAAACCATCGTTTTAGAGTTAAATCGGATGATTGGTAAATCCATTTCATATTTTAATCTATCAGAAAATACATGGTATCCAAAACATGCAAATCGGTTTCCTGCCTTTAGCCCTGATGAAATGGAAAGAATATTTTTAAAAAGACGAAAACCGGTGTACGTTGATGTTTCTGCCGGAAAGAAAGAATGTTATTACTTATACCCTATTGTCAACGGAGCTATTTTTTTAGGATGCTTCGTAGTGCCTGCTTCTGAATCACTTTCTCAGCTTGATCGAATTACGATTGAACAAGGCAGTGCAGTTCTGGCCCTGGAGTTAGTAAAAAAATTAACTATGACAGAGCTTTACTATACGAAGACACATGAGTTTTTTAATGAGCTATTACAAAATACGGATCCGGAAGGATGTTTAGATAAAGGAAAGGAATTTAATCTAAATCTGAATTCCTTTCTATTCGTGACTGTATTTGAAATGACAATATATAACGATTTGCAGTCATTGGAAATGAGTATTCATCGTTTAGTCTCGCAGATAAAAAAAAGGCTGCAACAATTCAGTCTGCTTATTTATGGTTTTCACAATAAGGTGATCATACTCATTTCTTTATGTGATCCAGCTTCTTTATCTACTATTATTGCGAAGTATCATGCAATAATAAAAGAATGGAAAGACAATAGCGGCGTACCTTTACGTACAGGGATAGGAACTATGTATAAAGGTATTGAGAATATCGCAAAAAGTTATGAAGAAGCAAATCAGTCACTCTCCTATCTAAAAAGCCGCAACAAATCGGGACTCTTCTCTTATGGAGAGATAGGAGTAAATCGTTTATTTTTACAACAGCCTTCTGATGATATCGAAAAATTTTTGAGTGAAGTATTTGCTCCATTACAGACTGAAAAAGGAGAAAATAACGATTTAGAAAAAACTCTTCTTATTTATATTAAAAATAATAAGTCGGCAGCTGAAACAGCAAAACAAATCCATGTACATATTAATACACTCTATCAACGATTAAAGAAAATTGAAAAGTTATTAAACGTGAGTTTGGACGATCCTGAAGATTCCTTAAAAATCCAGTTGGCCTGTCATCTTAGGGAAACTTTTTTTCACTCACCAACGTAGACAGTAGATCCTAAAGGTCTGTTGGCTCCATACTTTTAAAAAGTTCATGATAAACGGCCAACCCTTTTTCAAAAGGCTTGGCTGTTTGTCTTTCTTATTCTCCATACCCGGCTATAAAAAATAAACAATCCATATTCACCTCCCTCCTCTTTACGATATCTTTACATAACCCTTACAAACTTTACCATTATCTCATGCTAAAATTAGAGCGAACAAGATAATTTACGAGTGTGAGGTTGGTCTTTATGAAAAAACGTCCAAAGATTTTGATTTTGACGGCGGCTTATGGCAACGGCCATATGCAGGTCGCCAGCGTATTAAAAGATCAATTCATTCAATGCAGTCAAGCGGATGTAATTATTTCGAGCATTTATGCTGAGTCGTATCCCACGCTTACTCCCATCTCTGAAAACGTCTATTTAAAAAGCTATACACCTGTAGGCAAGCCAATTTACTCTTTTTTTTACCATGGAATTTCAAAAGTTTATGACAAAAAAATCGCTAAATGGTTTGCAAATTTAGGAAGGAAACGTCTTACCCATTTAGTCGACACTGAACAGCCTGATATCATTGTTAATACATTTCCTGTACTAGCCGTTCCTGAACTTCGCCGCCGAACCGGGAGCTTCATTCCCACTTTCAGTATTATTACCGATTATTGTTTACATAAAATATGGATATCTCCGGAAATCGATCGATACTTTGTTGCGACTGAATCGATGAAGGAGGCGGTCTGCCATCTCGGAATATCTCCTTCAAATGTAAAAGTCTCAGGCATTCCCATCCGTCCTTCTTTTGAACAACCTGTCATCTCGTCGGAATTATTTCAAAAATATGGTTTAAATCCCCATAAAAAGCGGATTCTCCTTATGGCGGGGGCTTTCGGTGTATTAAAAAACATGGATAAAATATGTGAAACACTCCTAACGGAAAATGACTGTCAATTAGTGGTCATTTGCGGAAAAAACGATAAACTGAAAGCTGACCTGGAATCATTGGCCGTTCGCTTTCCTGGTCAGCTGCTTGTATTCGGTTATGTAGATCGCGTCGATGAGTGGTTTCACCTCGCCTCTTTCATGATTACAAAACCCGGAGGCATTACTTTAACAGAAGCGGCAGCTGTCGCTCTTCCCGTTATTTTATATAAGCCGACTCCCGGACAAGAAAAAGGAAACGCCGTATACTTCGAACGCCAAAATGGGGCCTTGATTGCCCGTGGACTGAACGATATATACCGTTTTTCTTCTTATTTACTAGAAAATGACCAAGTCTTAGAAAACATGAAACGAAGTATCCATTCTATCCACCGCACACAGGCTGCCCTGGCTATCGCAGAAGATATATTGGAAGCTGTGCATAATCAGCAGCATCCTTTATATAGAAATGCTTCCTATTAAAAAGGTAAAAGGTGAAGGAAGCACATTGTTTTGTGTTTCTTTCACCTTTTTCATTCCTCATATTAAATACTGTTCCATTCTCAAACCTTAATTTTCAGGATGATTTATTTAATTAGTGCTACCGTAAACCCATCATCGCTCCTGCAGAATGAACATTTGCTTGAGCTGTTTGCATTCTGGGCGGCGTCTTTGGGTCCATCAATAATGTTGAATAATAGTTCTCTAATATGACGACAATGTAGACTAAAAATAACCACTTTTTCAGTCAATGATTCAATTGAATGTTCTTCTCCTTTTACAACAAAGTACGTTTTAGTATATAAGCTGGACCATACCGTCATCCATAAATGACAGCATTACTATATACGCACATAGCCACTGTTAGGTTTCAATTAACCTCTACACTTTTGTACAGTACTCTAGAGTCATGTTCTTTTTGCATATACAATATCCCATTTTAACCCCTTGCTAAATCTCTTCGATCAGGAGCCGAAGGAGCCCTTTCCAGCCAACCATTTTCAATCATAATATTTGCCCCGTCTGCTGCTAATTCTCCAATCTCAATGATTAAGCGGCCATAAGCAGCTGCCAAGTCTCTTCTTGGACTCCCCCCCATACTGGCCCCGTAGTAACCGACCCCCGCAGCATTCAATGCTGCTGCCTGAAACATCATTAGTTTATCGGAAAACACAGGTTCTTGAGATGCTGTCGGGATTATTCCCCACGAAACGGGCGCTGGCACGTTACTTTCCTCTAAAAACTTACTGAAAACGTCACTATGATGCCGGACTACCTCTGCCCCTCTTGTCATGTATTGGCGAACGGCTTTTGATTTTGCCACTTGAGAAAATCCCGTCAGCATAGAGATTTCTAGTGCATTTCGGTATAAATTCGTAAACAAAAAGGAGATTTCAATGCATGTGAGGGCTCGTTGTTCTCCCATCCATCCCGCTAAAAAGTGCTGCTTATGAACAAACTCTGGCTGCTCTGGATACGGAATGTAGGGAGGACGAATATACAGCCCTTTTTCCAGCAATACATTTGTTGAACGGTTAAACAACTGAGCGGATGATTGCAAACAAGATGTGTAAAATTCGCGAATGTCATGGCGGGTTGAGGTTGGAAGAGCTACACTATGAGTGTTTAATCCGACCGCACCCAAACCTTGAACGTAATACAACATGAATTCATCACTAAAAAGCCTTGGAGCTTTTACATTTACATCTTGTTCGGTAAATCCGACCGGAATAGGATGTCCTTCAGTCTTATAAATATCCGTGATCATAGCAGTCTGTGCTTTGGCTAATTTTAACGCATATTCCAGGCTGGATTTCACATCCGGATCTTCTACATGCTCTAAAAAGTAAGAAGTGATACAACTGGCCAATGTATTATTCAAATACGAACCAAATAATGCCGATAGTTCACTCGATGTTAATTTAATATGATCATGACTTATTTCCATAAGAAATACCTCCGATTTAATCTGCTATATATAAAATTCCCTAAAAGAAAAAAATATAAGAGACGACCATATTCCCGTATGTCATATAGTATTTATGTATCTTTGACTCTACTCCTGATTCAAAAACCTAAATTTCACCATTCAATATATATTTTCAAAGTTGAAATTTCAATTCAGTTTTAACCTGGATGACGTCATTCCACCCTACGAGTTTTACAAAGGAGGTCGGCCCCGTCATGAAACCTCAGTAAAATCAACGGTTTCGTGACAGGGCCGTTCGTTAAAAATCTGTTTTTATGATGAGAATCTCTATAAGAGTTCTGCGTTAGAACTCTTTTTTAGCTTGTCTTTTTGGAACTCAAATCTTTATCAATGATTCTTTTAATTTGTTCTTTTAATTGATCAGATTTAGGACCAAAGATAGCTTGGATATTATTTCCTATCTCCAACACACCAGCGGCACCGAGATTTTTCAATCGTTCTTTATCGACATGTTTGACATCGTTTACGGATACTCTTAAACGTGTAATACACGCATCTAGATGGGCGATATTTTCTTGTCCGCCAAGCGCTTCCAATATATGATACGGCAGTTCGTTTGTTTCGCCGTTGCTTGTTTCTGTTTCAGCTTTCTGATCTTCACGTCCAGGTGTTTTCAAATCAAACTTGCGAATGGCAAAACGGAAACCGAAGTAATAAATCACGGAAAGTACTAAACCGACTGGAATGACTAACCACCAATCTGTCCTGTTTTGCATGACACCGAATAAGACGTAATCTATAACCCCTCCCGAAAACGTCATGCCGATTTTGACATTTAAAATTTGCATGATCATAAATGATAACCCTGCGAATACGGCATGGATGGCAAATAAGATTGGGGCCACGAATAAAAATGTGAACTCAATCGGCTCCGTAATACCTGTTAAAAATGATGTTAATGCAGCTGACCCCATAATTCCCGCTACATACTTTTTATGCTCAGGACGCGCTTCATGATACATGGCTAATGCAGCTGCCGGTAGACCGAACATCATAAACGCAAATTTCCCCGTCATAAATGTACCGGCTGTTAACTCTACACCGTCTTTCAGTTGGGCAAAGAAGATTTTTTGATCGCCTCGAATGACTTCACCAGCTTTATTTACATACTCTCCAAATTCAAACCAGAATGGTGAATAGAAAATGTGATGAAGTCCGAATGGAATTAATGAACGCTCAACGACTCCAAATATAAAGGCTGACATGGTAGGATTAGCGTCAATCATATTTTTTGAGAATGCATTTAATCCATGTTGAACCGGCGGCCAAACAAAAATCATGATAACACCGATGATAATGGCCGATACACCTGTAATAATCGGCACAAAACGTTTACCTGCAAAGAATCCTAAGTATGATGGCAATTCAATATTGAAATAGCGATTGTACATTGATGCTGCCAATATACCAATAATGATACCCCCAAAGACTCCTGTCGCTAAAGTCGGAATTCCCAGTATACTTGCAAATGCCGGGTTTGTCCCAACCTGAGCTGGATCTAACTGGCCTGTTGCGATTAAAATCGTGCTCATCGTTTTGTTCATGATCAAATAACCTACGATAGCAGCAATCCCCGCAACCCCATCACCACCAGCTAAACCAACGGCAACCCCCACTGCAAACAACAGCGATAAGTTACCAAAGATGATATCGCCTGCTTGTGACAAAACGTTGGATACGAGCTGAATCCACCCTGCTTCAAGGAAAGGAATAGCTGCCAATAAAGTGGGATTTTGAAGAGCTGTCCCCACTCCTAGTAAAATTCCCGCTGCCGGCAAAATCGCAACCGGAAGCATTAAGGCTTTTCCGACTTTTTGTAATATGCCAAAAAGCTGTTTAAACATAAAATAACCTCCTATATTTCTGTTATGCAATAATTAACAAACGACTGAATACATACCTCTCTTTTAAAGCGCTTTCTTTTTTACAATCAAAAAAGGCATGAGCAAAAAATGAAATAATACGATTGCAAAAAGGACAACAACACCTTTTCGCAATCGACATTTCACTCTTTCACTCATGCCTGATCGAATCAGTAACACGTATTAAAAGAAATGACGGTTATTCAGCTTGTTAACTAAAGATACAAGTTCACTAATTAAAGCGCTTCCATTTCATGAAGCTTAATTAGTGATTGATTAGTTAATAATCTAGCATAGAAATTTTCTCTTTACAAGATATTTTTTGAACTTTCAAATTTCCCACACCTGATATTTATATCATTACCGATCTTTTATTTTCCTTAAGAATGCTAAATTCGTAAGGGGTTCCCCGTTTATAACCTATTAGTATCGGGTAAGCTAGGGAAAGAAATACGGAGAAAAATATGAAGGAATGGAGAATCCTAATGGCTGCTGAAACGAAATATTTAAGCTATACGGCTCGATCTGCCTACTCGTCCCGCAACTTATGGGCAGGCATCTTGTTCGGGCTTGGTTTCGTTGCCTTTATAGATGAAACCCTTTTTCATCAACTGCTGCACTGGCATCACTTTTATGATAAATCCACAACGGATATGGGACTCGTCTCGGATGGCCTATTCCACGCCTTTAGTTGGTTTGCGACAATTGGATCATCCTTTATGCTGGCGGACCTTAACCGCCGGAACGCCTGGTGGCCTGCAAGATGGTGGGGAGGTATACTGATCGGAGGAGGTGGATTCCAGTTATACGACGGGATTATTCAGCATAAGCTGATGCGGATACACCAGATTCGCTATAATGTGGATATTCTTCCCTACGATTTAATATGGAACATCCTTGCTGCTGCCATGCTTGCAGCCGGTATCGTTCTTACTATACGTACACGACGCCACTCACAACAAACAGGAGGAGCTGCCATAAATGAACAATAATCACCTTCATCACGGCAGCGGTGTTTCCTTTGACCTTATCTTGGCATTACCATTTTTACTGGCATTAATTGTTTATATTTTTGCTGCGGCTCTATCCAATCGTCGACACAGAAGATGGCCGCTCTACCGTTATACCTTCTGGGTTTTCGGGGTGGTTTGTGCTGCCGCTGCTGTGGCCGGTCCCCTGGCAGAACGTTCCCATGTTGATTTCACGGCGCATATGATGGGTCACTTGCTTCTTGGGATGCTCGCACCACTCTTTACTATTCTCGCCGCCCCGATAACTCTCCTCTTACGAACACTTAGCACACTTTGGGCGCGACGTCTTTCACGCGTGCTGAAAAGCTGGCCGATGGGCATATTGACTCATCCCATCGTCACGTCTTTCCTCAATGTTGGAGGGTTATGGATTCTCTACACAACCGACTTGTACGCGGCGATGCAGCAGAACGCCCTTCTGCACATAGTCATACACATCCATGTATTCTTAGCAGGTTATCTCTTCACTTTGTCCATGATTTATATTGATCCGACACCCCATCGGTTCAGCTTCATCTACCGGGCAATCGTGTTGGTCATTTCCTTGGCGGGCCACGGAATCCTTTCCAAGTACATCTATGCCCATCCCCCTGACGACGTGCCCGCAGCACAGGCTGAAATTGCAGGAATGCTTATGTACTACGGGGGCGATGCCATTGACCTCATCCTGATCTGGGTATTTTGCTTTCAATGGTTTAAAGCTGCCCGACCTCGAACATCGTTGTCTATGGAACAGTGAGTGCATAAATATCTATTATCCAACATTAAAAATCAAAAGGTGACAGGAATAAACCTATCACCTTTCTATTCGTTCGTATATACTATAGGTTTCTTTTGTTAATGACTTTGTCGATGATTCCATATTCGACTGCCTCTTCTGCACTCATAAAGTAATCGCGATCTGTATCCTTTGCCACTTTTTCAACAGGCTGGCCTGTATGTTCGGCGATAATCTCATTAATATGGCGCCGCAGCTTCAAGATTCTCCGGGCCGAGATTTCAATTTCCGTCGCCTGGCCCCTGGCTCCTCCAAGCGGCTGATGAATCATGATTTCACTGTTGGGAAGAGCAAATCTCTTTCCCTTTGTTCCCGCGAGGAGCAGCATGGCTCCAAATGATGCCGCCACCCCCATGCAAATCGTACTAATCTCCGGCTTAATATGTTTCATCGTATCAAAAATTGCAAATCCTGCCGTTGTAGATCCGCCTGGACTATTGATGTAAAGGGAAATGTCCTTTTCAGGATTGTCAGCTTCCAAGAACAATAATTGGGCTATTACACTATTTGCCAACTGATCGTTAATTTCATCTCCGATAATGATAATACGATCTTTCAAAAGACGGGAATAAATATCATATGAGCGTTCGCCCCGGTTTGATTGTTCAATTACATATGGAATTGTAGCCATTAAACTTCCTCCCTTTTTAAGCTGCCATGCAGGAAAGGTTAAGAGGTAAAGCAGAATATTTTTGTTTAGCCAGCTTAGGAACTTCTGCCAGTGAAGGTATTTTTGATATGCTATCAATTAATATAGCCGGATCCTCGGCTTGAAGAGATATATAAAACAGATCATGCAGCAGCTCCCTATCCTCTCCACTCCAGTAAGAATCCACCACTTGAAGCGGGGTTTCCTTTTCGAATCGTTTTTTTGCCCTGTGAAGTGAGGATTTGACCGCCATTTCTGTAGTTTCTAATAAATCGGCAATTTCCCTCGTTTGATAGCCGAATGCTTCTTTCAGCGCAAAAATGACGGCTTGTTTTGGAGTTAAATTGTTCATCAATAGCTCCACAGTATCCAACAGCCCATCTGGAATGGATGCATGTTCTCTTTCTAATACATCCTCAAGAACTCCGATAGTTTCATGCTTTCTTTTTCTAATAATGTCAATCCAGTGATGGTAAGCAATCTTATTCAAGAGTGCTGCGCTTATTTCGGATGGACGATAATACTGGAGAGCCTTCACGAAAGCTTCCTGTACAAGGTCCTCCGCGTCCCATTTGTTTTGAGCAAGAAAACGGGAGTATTTTTGAAGACTCGGATATAACTCATTTAACCGACTTTTTTCATCATCTGACTCTACACATTCATTGGCAGAAAAGCTTCTTCTGGCAATCATTCTGTTCACTCCTTTTGAACCTCTCTTGCCCTTATAACGTCTGTAAGGGAGAAAAAGATACGGGCGAGATAAAAATTTTTTAGCTATATTAGAGTTTAGCGCTGATTTGATGTTAAACAACCAGCCGTCTTAATCGATAAGACGAACATATCGGTTTGTTTCCCATTCCCTGACCTTGTGAATTCAGATTTTTGTCATTTATACCTTGTATTGCTTCCAACTTTTATTTCCCCTTTTCAGCGGGTTTCTCCCGATTGTATCCGCTCTTTCCATATGGTTGAAGTTTATCCAGCCATGCTTCTTCAAGCTTTTTCAACTCACTTTTTGCATCAAAATATCCGGCCTCTTTCTCCTTTAAAACCTCTAACACTTCAAAAACAAAGGCTTCTTTTCCGAATTCCTTCCACTCACTTTGGAGCATTTTGTTTGTATTCGTCCCTACTTCCAACTCAAACCGCTTTCCGCTTAACGTCTTCAAATTCCTTGTGCTTCCAACGAAAATTTTCCCGTTTTGAATGTTTTTAATTTGGTAAACCCCCGCTTCCGTCTTTGTTTCCTTGTAAAGCTGCTTTAATTCCTTCTTACGATCCATCGTTTGTTTCCCCTTTCTATATATACATTCTATTTAATAAATTGACACATCTTCATTCCATCAAGAAGCATTCACAATCGGTTACCCGGACCACTTGAATACACCCTCAAAGGTCGACCTATGCGATGGCGCCAACCCTGCAAGGGCGGTGTCAGCCGCGTAGGTCTAGAAGATTTGGCATGATCGTTCTTTTGTCATGCTGAATCTTCTAAATCGATTTATATATTATTTCTTCAGCCAGTACTCGCTTCCATCAGGCTTTCGATCCAAAAAACCGTACTCAATTAAATATCTTCTTAACAAAACATAATCATGATAAACGGCTTGCAGTACCTCATTGATTTCCTTTTCTCCGTACATCCGCCCGCTTGTTAGGCGCTGTACGATTTCCCTTAGAACGACCAGCCTGTGCTTTTCCTTTGGCGGAAAGGCTTTTAACGGACCGTCACTGCCTCGCGGAAAATACTTCTTGACGACTCCTTCTTTTTCTTCCTGTGTGACGTGATACCGTTCATCTACCATTCTTGCTGTTTTATGAGGGGCTACAAGAGCCGGCGCATGTTGATCCTTTTCCTTTAAAAGTTCCATCATCGTCAAAAACATCTTTGCCTGCCGTTCCTTCTCCTTTAAGACAAAACGATGATTTCGAATGGTGGAAGCACTGCCAATCCCCATTTCCTGTTGAATTTCTGAATCGCTTTTTCCTTGATAAAAAAGACGGAGAAGTCGGCTTTGATGATCGGTAAGACCCGTTAATTTTTTATCCAGCTCAATTAAGTATTCAAACACCGATTGATGGCTATTCTCGATATGAATACTCATATACCTTTTGGCTTCATAGAGAACGCCGCGTTCAGGGTAAATGATCCCTTTTTCGATTTTTTCACCGCAAAGCAAGCACGTATAATCATTTTCCTCTTCAATATATCCTCGCTTAAGCTCTTCCAGCGATGCGTTCCAAAACAAATCTGAAATTCGCATGACACAAACACTTCCTTATTACGTTTGGTTTATAACAAACATTTTATTATATCGTTTATATAAAATCAAACATATTTCATTTTTGTTTGTCATTTAACAAACATTCCGTTATATGTTTATTTCGATAAGTGTTCTCTCTTTTTCTTTAAATCATGAAATTCTAACTCTGGAACATAAAAAACTCCTCGAATCGCATTCTACAGGAGGTGGTATAAGAGCATTTATATATTTTTTGGTCTTTGCCCATTCCATCCTATTCATTTCATTTACCGTATAAAGCTGATGAAATCATTAGGAATTAAAAACCAAGAGCTCAGACTGTGAACAAGTCTGAGCTTCATTAACCATTACTTCCTCCCCTTTACATCATCCATAATGGTTCTCCCCGGGTAAAACGCCATCTCTTCATTAACCGGATCTTCTTTAGCCGTCAACCCTTCCACTTCAATCTTAAAAACCGCGGTTTTACTGCCCATCGATGAGCGGTATGTTTCCACATGCTTTATTGACAATGGCGATTGAAAATAACCAGGAACATGTTTATCCAATAAATGCTGCAACGCTTCTGTCGCTTCGCTTAAATCCTCGACAAGCTTTACCTTTCCAAACAGCATGACGCTGAAATAAGCGGTACCGACATTGGCCGGAACCGGGTCGGCAATCGTTCCAAGTTCTTCACTCACGGTAAAACAAACGTGTTCATTCGCTCTCATCACTTCATATTTTCTCCCTGCGGCTGCACCATGAAAATAGATAGCTTCGTTTGCCCAGGCAAAATTCAATGGAATGACATAGGGAAGGTTCCCGTCGCATAATCCTAGACACCCCACTTTTGCAGAAGATAAAAACTCATTGATTTTTTGCGAATCCTTACACTCTTTCATGCTTCTTCTCATTGCTTTCACTGTATTTACCCCTTTCGGTCATTTTGTTATGATTATTGTAAGAACATTTTGACCTTTCGAAAAGTGACAGTTTTTATCTTTCAAATAGGGTCAGAAGGAGGATTACATGCATATTTTGTCTCCAGCATTGGACAAACAACACCCCGATCCTTTATACGTTCAGCTCTATGAACATATAAAGCGGGATATTATGAATGGAACCTTACACACTGGGATCAGGCTTCCTTCCATCCGCAATCTTGCCCATCATTTGCATATAAGCCGCAATACGGTCGAAACCGCTTATCAGCAGCTGCTTGCAGAAGGATATATTGTCAGCAAACCGAAAAGCGGGATGTACGTAAATGAGCTGGATTTGGACATCATCCAGCAAAAAACGCCTCCCTCGCCTAGCCTGCATGAAACATCATGTTCTAATCCCTCTCCTGATCTCATTGATTTTGAATATGGAAGCGTCGATATGAGTGCGTTTCCTATGAATCTATGGAAAAAATACAGCAACCAGGCGTACAAACAGGAAATGAAGGAATTGACATCTTACGGTCACCATAAAGGGGAATATTTGCTGCGGAAGGAAATCGCAGCCTATTTATATCAGGCACGAGGGGTTGATTGCTCGCCGGAACAAATCATCATCACTTCAGGCACCCAGCATTCACTCAATTTATTATGTGAAACTGTGTTTAAGAATTATGATCATTTTGCAATTGAAAATCCCGGCTATGACCGCGCCCGCTATGTGTTTGAAAACCACGGTTTCCGTGTTACACCTATTTCCCTTGATAAGGACGGTCTTTCTATCAAACATCTAAGAACCAGCAGGGCAAATATTGTTTATGTGACTCCTTCCCATCAATATCCACAAGGGATGGTCATGCCCTTCAACCGGCGCCTTGAACTATTGCAATGGGCTGAAGAAACAAATGGATATATTATCGAAGACGATTATGACGGTGAATTTCGTTACGAAGGAAAACCGATTCCCGCCTTGAAAGAACTAGACCAGCATGAAGCAATCATTTATTTGGGGACATTCTCAAAAATGCTGCTTCCTTCGCTTCGAATTAGCTATATTGTCTTGCCGCAGCGTCTCGTTCAAACGCACGATGCTCTGTTTGAAGCTTACATCTCGACTGTCCCGAGAGTTATTCAGTACACGCTTTATTTCTTTATGAAAGACGGAGAATGGGACCGGCATGTTCGGAGAATGAGGCTCCTATACCAAAAGAAACATCGCCTTCTAGTCGATTCGTTGATTGGGTATTTTGGTGAAAATGTAGAAATCATTGGGGATAAAGCCGGCCTGCATTTATTGATTAAAATGGATACCCTTCTCACCGAAAAAGAACTGATCGAAAAAGCAGAGAAGTTTGGCGTCCATGTCTATTCCATCGACAAATACCGGCTGTTTCCTGAAACAGAGGAAAAACCGCTGCTTCTGCTCGGGTTCAGCCAAATTCCCATCGCCCAAATCGAGGAAGGGATTAAGAGATTAAAAGAAGCGTGGTTTGATTGATTAAATAAACCCCAGTATGTTATCTTTTATTTCCCTTCATTTTTTCGTTTTTTTATAGAATGTTCCACTTAAACAGTACGGGAAGTACAGGGATCGTGAAGAAAATGTCAAGACTTTTTACAATGATATAGATAAACACTTCAATAAATCGCAAGACATATAGTGTATTAAATTAAGATAAGAAGGTGGCAAAATGAGGTATACATCCCCTGTTATAACTGGAGGCTATCCAATCCAAATTGGCGGATATTCCACTATCCCTTTTCATCCATTTCAGGATTTTCTTCAAAAATACTGGCATCAGGCCCATCTACATCATCACGTAAATCCTCAATATTTCTATTACGCCCATCCCCCTGTTTTTTATTATTATTAAGATACTGAGATGAATAAATCCAGCCAATGTTAAGGTGCCTATTTTAGGAAAGCTGAAGGTTAATCGACCTTCAGCTTTTAATTATTATTGAATACATTTATTAAGTTGGATATTCTGAAGGCTGTATAAAGACTATGACATGGTTGTAGTACGAGTTCATAAAATAACCGTTCCAAAAACGCAAACCTAATTTACTAGCGTTCTATCTTTTTTTGACTACTTTTGTCGGAATGGTTGATTTTTGTAAAGAATGTATTAAAATAATGTAAAGATAATGTAAAGATTACATCAACATTCTTGACAAATGAAGGAGGTATACTTTATGACAGTAGCTGAATATTGCGGCAACATGGAGTCTTCCATTCTCCAATTCATTTTTTCTTTAACAGACGACATCCGCCAGAGAATTGAGCAGAAAAAATTGTTTTATAAAGAACAAATCGTACGCTATGCCGAAAAGCAAATCGATTTTTTCTTTAAAGCCTACAATTTAAAAAACGCTCTCCTGCACAGTTACAAGCACGAAGCATACAACACGATCATGTTTAAACTAAAAAACATTTTAAAGGAGCATAACGTCTTCCAATGTGTATAAACGCGGTCACCACATAAAAAGAGAACTTTCCTTTCTACTATCGACTAGTAAAAAGTGAAGTTCTCTTTTGTATTTTAGCTTTTGGCTTTCTCCCGTTCGTTCATCCCATCACCTTAAAATTCAATCCCTTTTACGGCTGGAATTCCTTCATTATAATAATGTTTGACCGGGTTCATCTCCGTTACCAAATCGGCACATGCTTTTATTTCCTGCTTTGCCGAACGCCCTGTCACAACTATGTGCATGGCTCGCGGTCGATTCTGAATAACATCGAGTACTTCGTTAAATGGAAGCACATCATCGATTGGAAATTTATCAATCGCCAACGCATTGTTTAATTCATCTAAAATCACCACATCATAGTGTCCGGATGTGATTTTCTCTTTTGTGAACAACCAGGCTTTTCGCAATGCTTCCCGATGTTCTTGAGGTGTTTTTGTCCAAGTGAACCCGACTCCTGTTTGATGAATTTCCACACCTATTTTATCGAACATGATTTTTTCACCGTATGTACGATCGGGGGATTTGATGAATTGGATGATCAATACTTTTTTTCCCCGTCCCGTTGCCCTTAAAGCCAAGCCCAGTGCAGCTGTCGTTTTTCCTTTCCCATCACCTGTGTAGACGAGTAAGAGTCCTTTCTTTTTATCCACTCTCCTCATTCCCTTCTTACAGCCATGTTGTTTTTTCTGCAAACGGCGTGCGTTTTGGAGCTTTGGCGTTTTCCCCAGACTCCCCATCTGGATAGCCGATAAACACCGTTCCAATAATTTTTTTATTTTCAGGGGAACCAATAAACTCCCATAATCGACCGTCACGAACAAGGCCCACTCCTCTTGTTCTCCATACAAAACCGAGACCAAGCTCCCTGGCGGCGAGCCACATTGAATGAATCGCACAGCATACGGCATACTCATTGTCTTCTGACGCTTCTTCATCGCCTGGTACGATGTCAGCTGTAACGACCATCACCACTGGTGTATTTTTTACGACTTTCAATGAGCTTTCGACTAAATTCGGCTTAGTCGGGAAGCGCTCTTGCAAGTATTGTTCCGACAGCTGTTCATAGTTCCGTTTCGCTTCTCCCTGCATGACATAAAAACTCCACGGCTCTCTCATGCGGTCGTTCGGTGCCCACACTGCAGCCTCTAACAGCTTCTCGATTTTTTCCCGCTCTACTTCCCGCGGTTCGTAATTCCTGATTGCTCTTCGTTTTTTTAATGCTTCCACAACTGTCATACTGTCTCTCCCTTTCTTCCAAATTGATGATTTTGAGCAGCCATTTTCTTATGTTCGAATAGAAGATAGATGCTCGTTTTCTTCAAACCAGCTAATTTTCTCCCGCATCCGTACCACTTCTCCCACAAGAATGATGGCGGGATGGCCGATGTTATGCTTTTTCACTTCTTCTTCAATTGTTGTCAACGTGCCAATGACTGTACGCTGGCGGCTCGTCGTTCCCCATTCAATGACAGCCGCTTTTGTGTCTCTTGCTTTCCCATGCTCGATAAGCATCTTGCAAATGTGATGCAAATTACCGATTCCCATATAAAAAACAATTGTATCGCTTCCTTTTGCAAGTGCCTCCCAGTTAACGTGGTCTTGCCCTTTTTCTTCGCGTCCATGTCCTGTCACAATCGTAAAAGAGGACGCATAATCACGATGGGTAACCGGAATGCCGGCATATGCGGGTGCGGCGATTCCCGATGTAACTCCTGGGACAATTTCATACGGAATGCCTTCATTCGCAAGCACTTCCGCTTCTTCGCCCCCCCGGCCAAACACGCACGGATCTCCGCCCTTTAGTCTTGTAACAACTTTTCCTTGCAGCGCTTTTTCCACTAGCAGTTCATGAATTTGCTCCTGAATGAGCTCATGCTTGCCAGGAAGCTTTCCGCAGTAAATGAGCTCTGCATCTTTTTTTGCATAATTGAGCAATTCCTTATTTACGAGCCGATCATAGGCAATGACATCAGCTTTTTGAATACATTCCATTCCGTACACCGTAATCAGCTTTGCATCTCCCGGACCAGCTCCCACAAGAAACACCTTTCCCTTATTCATTTATTCCCCGCCTCTCGCATCTAACTGTATATAATCTCTTTTGGCGCTTGCGCTTTTCTTATGCTTCATCCGAGATACCGGCTGATTCAAAGGTCGCCATTTCACGGAGCATTAACGTCGCAGATTGTAAAATCGGAAAGGCAACAGCCGCTCCGCTTCCTTCTCCCAATCGTAAGCCTAAATCAAGGAGTGGTTCTTTCCCTAACCATTGAATGGCCGCTTCATGGCCGGGTTCAACCGATTTATGGCCGACAATCATATAGTCCGCCGCCGCATTTGAAATCATTTTCGCTAATACTGCTGCGGTTGTACAAATGAATCCGTCCACAAGAATCGGGATTCGATGACTCGCTGCCGCCAGCATCGCGCCGGCCATTCCCGCAATTTCAAGTCCCCCTAATTTTGAAAGGATATCAATTGGATCACCGACATCCGGTTTACGATCATGGAGAGCTTTTTCAATAATTTGTTGTTTATGAAGCAATTTCTCTGAAGAAATTCCCGTTCCTCTTCCGATAAGATCACCCACGTTTTTTCCGGTAATGGCCGCTAATATGGCACTGCTTGTCGTCGTGTTTCCAATCCCCATCTCACCAAGAATGAGACATTTTGCCCCTTTTCGAATCATCTCTTCTCCCTGCTCGTATCCGATTTCAATCGCCTGGATTGCTTCGTCTCTCGATATAGCCTCTTCTTTGCTGAAATTAGCGGTTCCATATCGAACTTTTCGACTGATAAGTCCTTCTCCTTCAATGTCAGAAGCAACACCAATATCAACAATTTGCAAATGTGCATCGATTTGTCGGCTGAACACATTAATGGCGGCACCGCCATTTAAAAAGTTATAAACCATTTGACCGGTCACTTCCTGCGGAAAAGCGGAAACTCCTTCGGCCGTCACCCCATGGTCAGCTGCAAACACGATCACTCCCGGTCTTGTTACTTTCGGAAACGCATCCCCTGTCATTTTGGCCAGTTCAATCGCCAGCTCTTCCAAGCGCCCAAGGCTTCCTGGCGGTTTCGTTAACGTATCGATATATCGCGCCGTTTGCTCGCCTGTTTGATGGTTAAGTGCCGGAATCATTATGGATCGCAATGTTTTCGTCATACTTCTCTCCTCCTTGATAAAACCTTTCGATTTCATCATAAATTATATCTAATTTAACATGTTTTCTCACATGATCGGCCAACCGGTCAAACGCCTCTTCCCTCAATTGATTAAACGAAACACGTCCCGTTATTTCCTCTAATCCTTTTTGTTTCCGAATCTTATTTAACAGTCGTTCTCTAAACAAATCGTTATGGAATAATCCGTGAAAATAAGTCCCCAGTATCCGTTCATCCGGACTTTTGCAACCTTCACTGCCATTTTTTGTTTCAATGAATGAATCGCACTCTTCTTCAAACACGGACTGCCCCATATGAATTTCATAGCCTTTCACATGAATGGCTGTTTGTTCGAAAGTCAGCGTTCCTTCCGATAAGACCGTTGTTTTTTCCGTCGTCATCGCCGTTCGTAAAGAAAGGAAGCCCAATCCGGTCTCATATGAATGCGGTGACTCGATTCCATCGGGGTCTGAAATGGAGAGGCCGAGCATTTGATATCCACCGCAAATGCCAACAATGCTGGTTTTGCCTTTTTCATTTAGTAAATGCAGTTTTTCAGCAAGCCCGCTTTTCTTTAAAAACAGCAAATCTTCAATCGTATTTTTGCTGCCAGGCAAAATGACGAGATCCGGCTGTTTCAATTGCTCCGGTTTCGTCACGAATCGCACATGGCAGTCGGGCTCTGCAAAAAATGGGTCCACATCCGTAAAGTTTGAAATTTTCGGGTAGCGAATCACGGCAATATCAATGTCTTTCGTCTTATCTTCATCCGGTTTATAGGAATCTAAAATGACCGAATCTTCTGCTTCGATATTTAAATCTTGCAAATGGGGAATAACACCGAGCACCGGTTTTCCTGTATACTCTTCAAACCACGTCAGCCCTGGCTCTAACAGCTTCACATCTCCTCGGAATTTATTGATAATCACACCGATGACACGTTCACGGTCTTCCTCCGAAAGAAGCTGGAGCGTTCCGACTAAACTGGCAAAAACACCGCCTTTTTCGATGTCTCCGACCAAGACGACAGGAGCATTGGCGATTCTTGCCACACGCATGTTCACAAGCTCGCGATCATTTAAATTTACTTCAGCCGGACTCCCGGCTCCTTCAATGACGATTCGTTCATATGTATGAGATAAAGAGTCAAGTGCCTCTTCAATCAATTTCAATCCCCGCTTAAAAAAATCTTTTCGATAATCCATCGCATTCATGTTTTGATACGGTTTTCCATGTACGACGATTTGTGCGTCATTTTCTCGGCTTGGCTTAATTAAAATCGGATTCATATCGGTCGTCGCTATGACACCGGCCGCTTCTGCCTGTACGCCCTGGGCACGTCCGATTTCTTTTCCATCAATCGTAATGTAAGAATTAAGTGCCATATTTTGTGATTTAAACGGAGCAGTGCGGTAGCCATCCTGGGCAAAAATCCGGCAAAAAGCGGTAACCAATACGCTTTTCCCTGCGTCGGAGTGCGTTCCTTGAATCATGAGGGGAAGTGCTTTAGGCATCTATTTTTCTCTCCTTGCATTTTATCATCCACGCTGCCACCATCTCCGGACAGGAAGCAAAATGAAAATGGGTATAGCCGGCAACCAAATTGCCCTTCACATACCCTTCCGGCTTCACACCGCGCATTCCCTTCGTTTCGTAGGCATACGGAATATTTTTCTCGTCGGAATGGAAGGTGGAGTAATGAAATTCATGACCTCTCGCCTGTTTTCCTTCCGGTAACAGAAAGTTTCCATTTTTGCCGCTAATTTCCCTGTAGCCAAGAGCGGCAAGCTTCTTTTGCATCTTCACTTTGCCCGGGATAATTCCAACCATTTCAAACCGCTGCCCGTCATTTGCCTCAATCTCATCCGTTAAATACATGAAGCCGCCGCATTCTGCGAGGGTAGGCAGCCCATTTTCAATGGCTGCGCGAAGGGATTGTTTAACGGTTGTTTCGTTTGCGAGCTTTTCGGCAAATTCTTCCGGAAAGCCGCCGCCAAGATAAAGACCGTCAATGCGTTCAGGAAGTGCTTCTCCCGCCAACGGGGAAAAATACACGATTTCCGCTCCATTTGCTTCGAGCATTTCAAGATTTTCTGGATAATAAAAGTTAAAGGCCGAATCCTTGGCGACTGCGATTCGAACGGTTGGCTCCGCTCTTTTTTCGAATAAAGAAGTTGGTTTGTCTACCGCCAGCGGTTCAGCCTGCGAAAGCTCCATCAGTTTATCAACGTCGACCGTTTCCAGGACCAGCTCCCCTAGCTGGTCAAAAAACGAGTCAAGCTCCCCTCTTTCGATGGAAGGAATCAAGCCAAGATGCCGCTCGGGAATTTCTAGTTCCATGTCCCGCTTTAAATAGCCGATGACGGGAATGCCGCATTCTTGTTCAATCGCCGTTTTCACGATTTTAAAATGCCCTTCGCTCCCGACACGATTAGCAATCACGCCAACGATTCGGGGACCTTCTGCAAAACATTGAAACCCTTTGACAATGGCCGCAGCGCTTCGTGCCATGCTCGCACAATTGACAACAAGCAGTACAGGACTCTTTGTAATCATGCTAATATGGGCAGTGCTGCCTTCATTCGTTTTGGGATTTTTCCCATCGAAAAATCCCATCACCCCTTCAATGATGGAAAGGTCGGCTCCTTCGCTGCCTCGTACCAGAATCTCCTGGACGATTTCTTCTTGCAGCATCCAACTGTCCAAGTTGCGAGAAGCTCTTCCGGTCACAGCCGTATGGTAAGACGGATCGATATAATCCGGGCCGCATTTGAATCCCTGGACCGTATATCCTTTTTTCTTTAACGCGGACATTAAGCCGATTGTCAGCGTCGTTTTTCCGACTCCGCTCCCCGTTCCGGCCATAACGATTCGTCGTACGCTCATCTTATTTCCCCCTCTCATGCGGAATGACCGCTACAGAAATCGTGACATTGCCTGATTTCTTTTTCACAAGCTCAAGCGTTCTTGCACCACTGTACAGCTTTGCTGCCGGCTCGCTTACCCCGTAGGCCCCCGTAAATTTATAGACTGTATCAGAAGGCTGTTCGATTTCAATGGAATTTAACTGTTCCGGCGAATAATACGAAAACTCCCAGCCGTATTTCTTTGCCGTCTCGATCAATCCCTCTTCGTCCTTCTTCAAGTCAATTGTACTGATGGCTTTTACGCTTTTGATGGAAAAACGCAATTCATCGAGCGTTTCCTTTATGACCGACTCGATTTCATCACTGGATGTTCCGCGGTTGCAGCCCATTCCAAGCACAATCACTTTCGGACGGTACAGCACTCCATTTGCCAAAATGGGCTGTTCTTCTTCTGTTAATTGTCGGTGTGTAATGACAAGAGCGGCATCAGGTTTAACCTGCAAGGCTTCTTCAATGGACGTATACGTCTTGATATTGTCAGGCAGCGGTCGGTCATAGTCCCACCATTCCTTTTCACCCGATTCCTGGATGACGGCTACATGTTCTTCGTTTACGACAGAAGCACTAACAGGCGTCAGCTTTTCCGCCGAATCCCATACCCAGCCGAAACGCTTTCCGAATAAGTCAACCGGAATCGTTTTTTGCACATCGGAAGCTGTCGTGATGATCGGGCGCGCCCCAAGTGTAGCCGCCACTTCCCTTGTCAGTTCATTAGCTCCGCCTAAGTGGCCGGAAAGAACGCTGATCACATGTTCGCCTTTATCGTCAATCACGACAACACCCGGATCGGTTTTTTTATCTTTTAAAAGAGGAGCGATCATCCTGACGACCGCTCCAAGTGAGATAATCATGATGATTCCTTTATACGATTGAAAAAGAGACGGCAGCAAAAGACGTACGCTGCCTTCGAACATTTGGATGTTCTGTTCCTCTTCATCACCTTTTTCGAACTTTTTCATATAGTAAAGGTCGGCGTTCTCAAAGGATGTGCTCAAATTGCGCGCTAGCTCCACTCCGTGCTTTGTAATCGCTACAATCGCGTATGTACCTTGCTGCTTTAATGGCGGATTGATTCCTTCTTCCAACAAGATTGTCATGATTTCACACCCCGTCTGAAGCCATGTGTAAATTCCTTATCGTAAAGCTTAGAACGATAGTCTTTTTCATGAATGTGTTCATCCAATGCCCATCCCGCTAAAATCATCGCCTGTTTTCTCATCCCATTTTTGTGCATGTCTGCGTCTAAATGTTCAAGTGTAGTACGCAAAATCTTTTGGTCAGGCCATGTTGCTTTATACACGACGGCCACCGGTGTATCTTTGCTCCAGCCGGCATCAAGGAACTCCTTGACGACCTTCTTTGTTAATGTTGCGCTCAAAAATAACGCAATCGTGCAATGATGTTTCGCCAAATCTTTCAGCTTTTCGGTTTCCGGAACAGGGGTGCGCCCTTCTGCCCTTGTTAAAATGACGGTCTGGGTCAAATCCGGGATCGTTAATTCAGCACCAAGAGCTGCTGCCGAAGCAAACACAGAACTTACACCCGGAATAATATCGACGCCGATTCCTGCCTCCTTTAACAAGACGATTTGCTCCATGATTGCACCGTAAACGGCCGGGTCACCCGTATGGACACGCACGACTTTTTTTCCTTGACGCACACGATCTACCATCAATGCGACCATTTCTTCCAGATGCATGCCAGCTGTTTTCACCACTTCCGCTTCTGGTTTCGCTTTTTTTACCAAATCCTCGCTCACGAGAGAATCGGCATACATCACAACATCCGCTTCTTGAAGAAGCGTCAAACCTTTTACCGTAATTAAATCCGGATCGCCGGGACCTGCTCCGATAATTGTTACTTTCATCATTTTCTCACCACCATTAACGTTAAATATTCGAGCTCCACGTTATCCAACTCGCGAACATCCCAAATGATTTCCTCATCAGATGTTACTTTCGTAACGACAGAAGCCTTATCCAACAAATCAAGTTCCCGTAAAACCTCAAGCATGAGATCGATCACTTTCGCCACTTTAATGAACACGACACAATCATTTTCTTGAATCACTTTTTTCATCGCTTCATAATCATCCCGTGCCGGAATGATCGCAACATGGTCATCCCCTTCCGCGAGAGCGATGCCAAGCCTTGACGCAGCTCCATTGATAGATGAAATGCCCGGAACTGTCTTAATTTCTACTTCCGGATGAAGCTCCTTCATCAAGTTCATCATATGAATGAACGTGCTGTATAAAAGCGGGTCTCCTTCTGTTACGAAAGCCACATCCTTGCCTTCCTTCAGCTGCTCCCAGACAGCTTCTACCGTTTTCGTCCATTCACGCTCCAAAATAACCGGATCCTTTGTCATTGGGAATACAAGGCCGAGCATTTCTTTTTCTCCCGGTTTTACATACACATCAATAATGCGGTGGGCATAGCTTTTACTGCCTTTTCTTTTTTTCGGATAGGCAATAACCGGTGATTCCTTCAGCTTACGAAATGCTTTGACTGTAATCAGTTCCGGGTCTCCCGGTCCTACCCCTAACCCATATAATGTTCCGATCATCTTAATCTACCTTCTTTCGTTCTGCCGTAATGATGTAAATAGGATTTAAGGCATCAAATCTTGTTAAATTCAAAATCGGCTTGCTTCTTGAGATTTGCGCGAGCGTGATGTCCGTTTCAAATTCCCTTGCCTTAAACGCTTCGACTGCCTGCACAAGGTTTTCAATTGTGACGGCATTTAAGACGATTCGACCGTCTGTCTTTAGCTTTGAACAGCAAATATCCAAAATCTGTTCCATCCCTCCAGCTGTTCCACCAATAAAGATGGCATCAGGTTCCGGAAACTCAGCTAAGCCGTCAGGCGCTTTCCCGTGTACGAGTGTGGCATCGACCCGGAACTTCACCATATTTTGCTGGGCATTCTCGAGGTCCTGCTCATTTTTTTCAATCGCATAAACGGCTCCTTCACGGGCAATTTTTGCTGCTTCTATCGCTACAGATCCCGTACAAGTACCAATATCCCATATAATACTATTTTCTTTTAACTGAAGAGCACTGACGCTTAATGTACGGATTTCCTTTTTGGTAATCAGCCCTTTGTCCGGTTTGCGCTGATAAAACTCCTGATCATCAATACCAAGGGGCCATGACGGCCCTTCCTCCATCTTCTTCAAAATGACGACATTCAACGGAGAAAATTCTGCTTCGGCCATTTCATGCAAGTCGTACCAGCCGCACCGCTCATCTTCCCCTCCAAGATTCTCCGCCACAAACGCCTTATACTCTGTAAACTGAAACGACAATAAATAGTCTGCTATTTTAGCAGGGGTGTTTTCTCCGTCTGTCAGGAGCGCTACCTTCGATTTCCCGTCAATACGCTGTGCCAGCCCCCTTATGCTCCGTCCGTGAACACTCGTGAAATAAGCGTCCTGCCAGCTCTCTTTCATTCTCGCAAAAGCAAGCTGAATCGAGCTTACGTACGGATAGATGTCGACCTTCATTTTTTTTGATAAATAGCCGCCGATTCCATAAAACAGGGGATCTCCCGATGCGAGGATGACCACTTGCTTTTCTTCCTGTTGGAGACGCTCCACAAGAGACGACAGCCCTCCCTTGATCACCACTTTTTCACCTTTGTAGTCAGGAAAAAAAGCTAGCTGCCGCTCTCCTCCTACTAACATCTCACTCTCTTCAATCCATTTTTCATACAGGGGGAGCAGGCTCTGTTTTCCTTCATCCCCGATTCCAATCATCTTAATCGTTTCAGCCATTTCGTTCCGCCTTTCCTAACAATGCCCCTTTTAGCGTATAGAGGGTTGTTTCCAATTCAAGGCCGCCCTTTATTTCATTTAAACCGTTCAGGCAGCAATTATCGCAAAGAATTTGGAAAAATTTCTTATAATCATTTGCCACCATTAAATCACCGACTTGGGATGCCGTATTCGCATCAAGCACTTGTTGCAGCAGCTCTCCTTCGACACCGGCGCTTCGTGCGACATTAGCAAGAAACGAGAAATCAACCGGCGCGCTTTTCGAGTGGACCATCATGACACCTTGTGCAACTTTTGAAAATTTCCCCATCATGCCAACCATTGATACTTTCTTCATCCCTTGCCGCTTGCACTCTTTCAATGTAAAGCCAACAAAGTCTCCCATTTCAATAAACGCTTCTTCAGGAAGATCTGGGTATTGCTGCATGCCAAATTTTTCGCTGCGCCCGCCTGTCGTAATCACGACATGGTCGCAGCCACCCGCTTTCGCTACACTGATCGCCTGTACGATACTCGCTTTATAGGCGGAGGTGGAGAACGGGACGACAATTCCCCTTGTACCCAAAATGGAAATGCCGCCAATAATGCCAAGACGCCCGTTCAATGTCTTTTTGGCAATTTCCTCTCCATCCGGTACGGAAATGACCACCTTGATTCCTTTATGGATTTTGAATTCCTTCAGCACTTCTTTTGCCGTTTCGTAAATCATCTTCCTTGGAACAGGGTTGATGGCCGCTTCCCCGACAGGAACCGGAAGTCCCTCTTTCGTTACGCGGCCAACACCAACACCGCCGTCAATCGTAATCCCCTCATCATCCGACCATGTGACAGTTGCCTTGATTAATGCTTTATGGGTCGCATCTGGATCATCGCCTGCATCTTTAATGGTTCCTGTCTCGGCTATGTCCCCGGTGAACTCACAGCTATCCATTTGAAAGGTGGCAAACTTGCCGACGGGAAGATAAATGGTTGCTTCCATTTGCGGCTCACCCGTAATTAATGCGGTAAGCGCCGCTTTTGTCGCTGCCGTTGCACAAGAACCTGTCGTATACCCTTGCCGTAATGACTTCTTATCTTTCGGCTCTGCTTTCATCGTTGACTTCCGCCTTCTCCGCAAGAATGGAAAGAGCATTTAATGCCGCAACTGTCACGGTACTTCCACCTTTTCTCCCGATGTTTGTAATGAATGGGACATCCAATTTCGCCAGTTCCTCTTTCGATTCAGCAGCTGAAACGAAGCCAACCGGCAAGCCGATAACAAGTCCCGGTTTTGCTTCCCCTTCCTTAATCAAACGGATTAGTTCAAGCAGCGCAGTCGGGGCATTCCCAATGGCAAAAATCCCGCCATCCGCTTCCTTGATTGCTTTTCTCATTGAAATAATGGCTCTTGTTGTGTTGAGACGTTTTGCTTCTTCCATGACGTCGGGATCTGAAATGTATACCTTGATTTCCCCGCCGTATTTTTCAATTCGCTGCTTGCTGATACCGACTTGAACCATTTGTACATCCGCTACGACCTTTTTGCCGCTGCGAATCGCTTCAATCCCTGAGCGAATCGCGTCAGGGTGAAAAACAAGGCTGCGCCCGAGTTCAAAATCAGCTGATGCATGAATGACACGCTGCACAACCGGATATTGTCCGGCAGTAAATGGGTGTTCCCCGATTTCCTCATCAATCATTTCAAAGCTTCTTCCTTCAATCTCCTGCGGTTGTACCGTTAATGGTTTAAATTCTGTACGAAAATCCATTCTTTTCCCTCCAGTTTTTATATAAGTTCTACTTGATAATTCGACGCTTCTCGATCTAATTGGGACGTGTTCACCACGGTTACCTAGACATCCTGAATTCGCCCTCAAAGGTGAAATGTCGGCATCTTTGCTCTTTGACCATATCGACATTTCTAGATCGATATGATCTTATGTAAATGCGCAATGACGTCAGTAAAGTTTGAATACGCTGTTCCATATTCGATTTTCGGACGCTTGATGACAATGGTTTCAATCCCTAGCTCCTTTGCCGCTTCTAGCTTTTCGTCTACGGAGCCCACCTTGCCGCTTTCTTTTGTAATCATGACGGTCACGCCGTATTGTTTGTATAGCGCCATATCAAACTCTTTTGTGAAAGGTCCCTGGATAGCGACAATGTTTTTTTGTGGAAAGCCGAGCTGTTCACATTTTTCCATGTTATCTTTTCTTGGCAGCATACGGGCAATCACTTTCGTGCCTGGTAAATGAAGCAGCTTTTCGGAAAAGATGTGCAATGTTTTACTCCCGGTTGTGAGCATGATGACACCTTTTTTTTCGGCTGCTGCTTCTGCCGCCTCTTCATAGTTGTCAACCATCGTAACTCCTGTATTTTCGAATTGCTGGGACTCCCGTTCGTAGCGAATGTACGGGACGTTTGCCTGCTGTGCCCCTTTTATCGCATTTTTGCTTGCCTCCTCCGCGAAGGGATGGCTTGCATCAATGACGACTTTTACTTGATATCGTTCAATGAAACTAGTAATATCCTGGTCGGTCAATCGGCCGACATGCACCTTCAAGCCTTGCTGTCTCATCTCATTTGCCGCGTTCTCTGTCACTACCGTTGTTAATAAATCGAAGCCGGCCTGGCTGATTTCCACCGCCAGAGCTCTTGCATCACTCGTACCCGCCAAAAACAAAATCATTTTAATTTCTGCACCTCGTTCCCATGTGAATGATCATGGTGGTGATCATGGTGGTGATCGTGATCATGATGGTGGTGATGATGGCCATGGCCGTGATCATGGTCATGGTCATGATGATGGTGATGATCGATGAACTCCATCGCATTGATGCGATATTGACATGTATCGCAATTCATTTTCACTTCTCCTTGAAGAGCTTCATCAATGCGATCCTTTAACACCGTTTGAAGTCCCGGATGGAAACCGAAATACCCTGCCAACTTAAACTCATGCTCCGGATATGTCTGCTCCAGTTCTTTAACCACATCTTCAAGGCGATTAATTAAAATTCCCGTGAACAAAAAGTAAGGAAGAATGATGATTTTTTTCGCCCCAAGCTTGATACAACGTTCGACCCCTTCACGGACAAGCGGGTCAGTCACGCCCATAAAGGCCGGCTCGATGATTTTATAATTAAGTTTTTCCCATAAAAGGCGGGTAATTTTATATAAATCACTATTGGCGTCTGGATCGCTTCCGCCCCGTCCAAGAAATACGATAGCCGTATCCGGATCAGGTTCATGGATATTCTCTCCGATTTCTTCCAACCGCGCTTGACAAATTTCCAATGTTTCCTCGTGGATTCCAATTGGTCTTCCGTATGTAAACTGGACATGCGGATACTTTTCCTTCGCCTCATCGATGGCACCCGGAATATGGATTTTTGAATGCCCCGCCGGCAATAGCATGATCGGAATGACGACTACATGGCTCGCCCCTTGTTGAACACAAGCGTCAATTCCCTGGTTCACGTTTGGCGATTCGAATTCAAGAAAACAGGTTTCCACTAAAAGCGACGAATTCAACTGCAGCTTTAAGTTTTCAATAAATTGCCGGACCTGCTCGTTCCCCTCTGCATCACGACTTCCGTGACCTACCATTAACACTGCTTTCATTACTTTTCCTCCTCGTTTTATCTATATAACTCCACGTTAACTTTTAACATCAACCCTGGCCGAGCTCTTCTTTAGCGTGTTGGGGTTTCAACACCTTGAATCCTCCCTCAAAGATCTACCTAAGCGGATGCGCCAACCCCGCAAGGGGGGTGCCATCCGCTTAGGTCCAGACAATTTAACATGGCTGCTCTTTAGCCATGTCAAATTGTCTGGATCGATAGATTACTCTCCGCATGGTGCCGGCTCTACCTCGATCACAGGTGTAATATCCCGATGCTTGAACCCTTGCACCTCGCGGACACGCTTGAAAAATTTATAAAATCTCTCGTTCGGATGCCCTTTCTCCTTATACTCATTCACGATATTTTCAATGACCTTCACGATATTTTCCGGTTCAATCCCTTCCACAACAGGCTGGCCGGCATGCGCCGTTCTTCCGACGGTTTTCGCTCCCAAAAACAAATCGAACTTCCCTTTTCGGAAGACAATGCCGATGTCTTCTTTCACCGCGCCGTAACAGGCCATTCCGCACCCATTAAAGCCAAGCATCAGCTCTTTCGGAAGATCGATTCCACCCAACTTCTTTTGTATTTCTTCTGCATAAGGGATAGAGTCACTCTTTTCACCGTCACAAAAATCGCATGCTTTCACAACAAGTACGTCCCCAATCGGCGATAATGACAAATTGACACTTCTTAACTTTTGTGTAATCTCCTCAGGATTTGCCGTCGGAATCCGAAGAAGGATTTGGTGATGAGGAGTATACTCCATCGTCCCTTTTTCTCCAGTCACTTCAGCCAAAGCGATCAGTTGCTGCGGAGTGAACTTTTTATTCGCAACCCCCGGACTGACAGCCAGCTCAAAAATCGATTCGACCGGATTGTAAACAGGCGCAGCCACGGCGTTTTCTAATGCCGCCGCTTTTTCTGCTTTTACGGTTTGTAATGCTTCCATGGCAAGAGCAAGAGGCGTTTCCTCTTCTTTTCCTTCATGCAAGGCCCACGGTTCATTTTCCCGCCGCAAGCGTTCGTGCGGCTTCAATGGCTGTACATCTGCGTTTAACGTGTACTTCCGCTGGTATCCCCTTGGTGTGATCATCTTGCTTCCGTATAAAAAAGTAGAGGAATTTCCAATCATTACCGTTGTCAGCATCCCGATATCATGATTAAGCATCTCTTTTAACGTAGTCATGACGACATGCTGTTTTTCGCGATAGGCACTTTTGACAAGCCCAACCGGTGTGTCCGGCGCACGATATTTAAGCAAAATTTTCTGTGCTTCTACAATCTGTCTCGTCCTGCGTCCGCTTTTCGGGTTATAAAGGGCGATAACGAAATCTGCCTGTGCCGCCGCTTCAATGCGCTTGGCAATTAAGTCCCACGGTGTTAAATGATCACTTAAGCTGATGGTACACGCATCATGCATGACAGGTGCTCCCAGCAAGGCCGCACAGGAGTTAATTGCGGATACTCCTGGAATGACTTCCACTTCCACACCTGTTTCTTCTACCCAGCCTTTCTCGACGAGCACTTCATACACCAGGCCTGCCATACCGTATACACCGGCATCCCCGCTCGAAATGACGGCCACTTTTTTCCCTTCTTCCGCCAAGCGAACAGCCGCCTGCGCGCGAGTAACCTCTTCCGACATTCCTGTACTGATAATTTCCTGATTTGAAAGCAAATTCTGAATTAATTCCACGTATGTTTTGTATCCAATGACGCAATCGCTCTCTTGAATCGCTTCCTGGGCCCTTTTCGTTATATGCTCAAAGCTTCCGGGGCCAAAGCCGATGACAAGTAATTTTCCAGCCATCTTATAATCCTCCTTTTATGATTTCCATCATCACTTGTTCACTTTCCCGCCTTCTCCAATTTTGAGATTCCTTCATGGAAGCCTTCACGGGAAGCTGCCACCATACCTTCATCCCCAAATTCGTAAATAACCGCGTCCTCTATCGTATTTCCACCAGCGAGATGTTGAGAGATAATTCTTCTTCCCTCCTCAGGTGTCGATGCTTTATACCATGTTCCTTCCGGATAGGCGATGACGATACAAGCATCTTTGCATCTTCCATTGCATCGCGTTCTTGTCGTATGAATGCGGTCGTCGAGATTCAATCGTTTGATTTCATCCCTAATCGCTTGAGTTACTTCTTCGCCGCCTTTTCGCATACAGCTTGATCCGTTACAAATTAGGACATGATGTTTCGTGCCCGTTAAATTCCAAGTTGTCATGACGTTCACCTCTTCTATTTATTTCAATCATCTTCTTTTTTAGGACAAGCATAAATATGTAAGTAAATATCTGGGAGCTCCCGTTTTTGTGCAAAAGAAAAGCACCCTTTGCCTAAGGGTGCTTTTGTACACGAAAGAATAACTGCAAATATGAGTCCATTAACAAGATTAAGAGCCAGCATGGCAGTCTCCATCTTGAATACTTGCGTTCCCAACGTGATACCCCCCTATTCTCGTAGGTTTATGGCATCTGCAACATGGCAGGTCTCCTGACTTGCGGATCAATGATTCTTTGCGTCTTCCCATTTCCATTCGAAACAGTGACATCTTGCAAAGTCTCTCCCCATTTACAGTGGCGGAACCGTGCCGGATTTTCACCGGACTTCCCATTTAAACTAAAGGCCCAAACGGCTTTAGCACCATCTTGCATGATGATATTCAGTTTTGTTTATCATGCTATCATATATAATAAATAATAGTCTAGCAAAAAAATTTTAGAACTATATAGATCGATTTAGAAAATTCGACATGACCATAGAACGGCTATGCCAAATTTTCTAAACTCTTGAGAGCAAATTCAAGTTGTCTGGGTCACCGATTGTGATGTTTCTCGATTTAATGAAGATGTGTCGAGCTATTAAGTAGCATGTATATAAATCCTGTCTATTTAGATTTTCTTTCAAATGTATCCTGCATGTTAAAAACTTAGCTCATTCGCGCGAAGTGCTTTTCTTGTCACAAAGTCCGATTTTGTTAGCTGCCTGCTCCTGCCAGCTCAAAAGCGCCCTCATAAATATGCAATACACCTGCGGGCTGAGCGGCTATAATGGGTTGCTGTTTCTTACCGCACCTTCCCGCTTCCCAGCTTGCATTACTGTCATGATAACCTTTTATGAATACTACGTTCCCTGATTCAAAAGTTAAGATAAGGTGAGGCGAACGTTCTCCAAGTTCTGCCTCTACTACTTTTTGCTGGATGACATCAATCAATATTTGATAAGTTTGAAGCATAGGAATATCCGCCTTTTCGATCCCTTTCTCCTTTAAAGATGATTCATTGAGCTGGACGATCGATGGTATGTATAAATATACTCCATCCTGCGCTTCTATCTTTTTATTTTCAGGCCAGAAAACCAGCTTCGCATGACCTGCGGAAATCTCGAATTCTACTTCATGAATACTTGCCCCTAGAAAAAGGTCCTTTACTATTTTTTCACCTTCATACTTCTCTTGCAGATTCATTCTTTTTTCCTCCTCTACTACAAGTTCATAAAGTGAACGAAATAAAAAAGCCATCTCTTTATCATGAAAAGAGATGGCTTTGTAATATTGGGATACCGTCCATCTCCTTATCTTGCGCTATGCCGCGCAGGAATTAGCACCTTCCCAATCAAAATGACCAGGGGTTGCTGAGGTTTCACAGGGCCAGTCCCTCCACCTCTCTATATAAGGAAATTGTAAGCTTTATGAAATTTGCAAATACGTATCATCCGTTGTTTACGGCAATTTATACTAAATTATATACTACTTTTGAAAAGGGAACAATATATTTTTATCCATTTTCACCCGGGGATATTTTGTACTTTGTTTTGTTTCGTTTCGTAAACTCATCTTGAAATAGAAACCTCAGAGGTGATTCGTGTACCTCAAGACCGAGGATTTGCCGAGGGTTTCCTTCTGATTTCATGTCACCATGGACACCTCTAACGGTTCGCATATCCCAACGCCCATAACGGACTTTCACCGTCTATTTGATGAACATACCTGGCACACAAAAAAAGCAACCCCATGTTTAAGGCTGCTTCTGACTATTGTGCTATATAGAGTATAAAGCATTCTCTTTTTGATATTTCATATACTGCTCGACTCTTTTCAGGTGTAAAGAATGTTCGCTAATCAAGTGCTGTACGTATAGAATGATACTTTCAGGATAAACCTCCTGCTTCTCTAACATAGCCCTATATGTTTTTAAGCGTTTTTCAAAATAATGTATGACCTGCTCTGGCGTCTTTACCAACAGGCTCTGCATGTAATCGTTCACTTGCTTCTCAAGAAAGGAATATTGATCTTTCAAGTTTTTTTCTCCCATTCTTAACCCCTCCTGCGTAAATTTTTTGCCAACGGCACATCCTTATAACGTTTGATTCCATTGCGTCATTTGACCCATCCGTGAAAAACTTCCATTATACACTTCCATTCTCCAAAAATGAGTTATTCTGCTCACCATATCCTGATTATTTTCCTTATTTTATCATATTTTACCAAATTTGAAAACGCTTTCAATGATATTTTTTTTTAAAGATCCCTTTTCTTTATGGGGAATGTACCTGTTTGTCGTTATGTATACTATAGCCTAATTTTATGGTGCGTCTCCAGTTGATTGTGAAGAAATCTGACATAGAGATTTTAAGCTGACAAAATAACTATCGAGCCCATAGGCAGTCTCTAGAAAAACCCCGTCATGAAAACCCAGTAAAACAAACGGGTCTCTTGACAGGGCATATCATTAAAAATCCGTTTTTATCATGTAATAGAGGCTTGTTGGATATCTTCGTTTCGTGTAGAAAAGTCCTTCAAAACACCCCGGCTGAGTTAAGTTAACCATTCATCCATTTTCCCTCAGCCTCGCTCCAACCTTCTGGAGCGGTACTGTCGGATATGATGTGATCAATATTTTTCAATGAATCGATTTTATAATTCGCCTTCACTCCAATTTTTGATTGATCGGCCAACACAAACGTTTTTTCTGCATTTTTAATGAAAATTTTCGACAGCATGCATTTCTCTAAATCATAGCTGGTGATGCCTGATTCTAGATGGATCCCATCTACCGAGATAAAGGCTTTATTGGTGTAAAATTCTTTTGCCATTTTTTCCGCCAATGAACCGGAAGCGCGGAAATGTTTGCTTCGGACATGGCCCCCAAGAAAAATAAGTTCGCCTTTAAAAAGCTGCTTATTTTCCTGTGCCATTAATCTCGCAGCAAAAGGAAAAGAATTCGTAATGATGGTCACATCCGATATGTCCATGAACGTTGGGACCATCTGCAGGGTGGTGCTGCCTTCATCAACGAAAACGACATCCCCTTCCTCAATGAACGAAGCTGCCTTTAAAGCAATTTGCTTTTTCTCATCTATTCTCAAAATTTCACGTTCAAACATAGATGGTTCCGCGGTTTCCGGTTCGACCTTCACCGCACCGCCGTATACTTTTTTCAATTTTTTTTCATTTTCCAGCTCTTCCAAATAGCGGCGAATTGTCTCGGTTGATACATCAAAATCATGGGCTAAGTCATTCACCCTGACTTTGCCTTGCTGTTCAATCAGTTCTATGATCCGCTTTTTTCTTTCTTCTGCTAATAAAGACATGTATCTTACTCCCTATATTAAGCCAGAATGGCATAATCTGCAGATTCGATTTCTTTCACTTCTTCATGTACAAATATACCACGTTTTTCTAATTCTTTAAAAATAATACCCGGCTCAAGAAATGCCTCTTCCGGAATGATGACACCTTTCTTTTCAACAATTCCTTTTGCAATCAGCTCTGCAGCAATTGCCATTGGAATTCCAACATTTCGCGTATAAGCACGTAAGCCTTCCCATCCTTCAATTGTACCGTCAGAAGCAGGATGTGTATGTGTTAACGTATATTGATAATATTTTCCGCCTTTCATGCCTGTTACTTCTACATGAAGCGCATAGCCGTATAATTCTGTTTTATTGCCTTTTTCAGATTGATATAAATACTCACTGATGCAATCTAAAATCCCCAGCTCCTGGCCGTTCATTCGAATTTTTTTATTTTGTAAAAAACCGTAATTATATAGTGCTTTCACAAGCTCCATGTTTTCTTTCGGCCAAGTCCCGCGAACTTCGATGAGATTTACATTTTTATCCTTTAATACCTTTGCTAATGTCTTCGTTTCAGAGTGGGGAATGATGTATTGAACCGTTTTTCCGTAAGGCTCCGGCAGCTGAATCTCTCTCGGGCGGGCAAACGGCGGCACTTGAATGAACTCCCCGTTTTCATATATAACGCGCGTCGGCAACTGTGGATCATATTCATATGTGGTCGTTTCCGTAATTGATTTTGAAAAGGCGATTGGTCGGAAAGAACCATGGCTTACCCGCACCGACTGTACCGTATCCAATTGATTGGCTGCATGCATGGCCATCATTTGAGTCAATCCGGGTGTCATCCCAAAGCCTGGCAAGCATGTCTTTCCATTTTGAACAAATACATCATGGGAACGATCTTCTTCACCGAATCCATTTAAATTTATGCCATGGCATCCCGCTGCTGCAATGCATGCAGTTGATAGCCCGTTCAACGTAATAGTTGTTCCATCCATGACGATGTCATAACCGCGCATTTTTTCTACCGTTTCTTCATGATTGAACACATTGACTTGCACAAAATCGACGCGCGGATCATTAAGCCATTCGACGACTTTTCTTCCTTCCTCTTCGTTAAAATCAGCTACCGTAATTCGTTCGAAACTTGAATATTGAACTAAATCCAAAATCGCCTCACGACAAATTTTTCCTGCTCCGCCTAAACAAAATACTTTCATACCGTTGTTTCTCCTTTTAATTGAATGGTTAATTTAATAGCTTGCAACAATCTTTCAATATCTTCTATATACACTTCACCTATATTTCCGATCCGGAACGTATCGACTTGAGAAATTTTACCGGGATAAATGACAAAACCGTATTTTTTAAGAGATTGATAAAAGTCTTGGAACGTAAATGTCGAATCATCCGGATAAAGAAATGATGTAATGATTGGTGACTGTTGATTTTGATCTAGAAGGGCTTGAAAACCCATCTCTTCCATTCCGTCAACCAATCGCTTTTGATTTTGTTCGTATCGGTGAAAGCGTGCCTCAATACCACCTTCTGCCTCAAGCTCCAGCAGTGCCTGATAAAACGCTCTTACAACATGTGTCGGAGATGTGAATCTCCACTTCCCCTTATGCTGTTCCATCGTTTCGTGCTGATCATATAAATCCAGTGAAAGTGAACGGGCATGTCCTTTACATTTAGCGAGCTCATCGCGTTTGGCAATGACAAAACCAAAACCCGGTACGCCCTGAATGCATTTATTCGCACTGCTGATGAGAAAATCGATTTGCAGCTCATGAACATCCATTGGAATACCACCGAAGCTGCTCATCGCGTCAACAATCGTCACTTTATCGTACTGCTTGGCGATACGGCATACGTCTTCGATCGGGTTAAGCATGCCGGTTGTCGTTTCACAGTGAACGATAGCCACATGAGTAATAGCTTCATCTTCCTGAAGACTGCGCTCAATCACCTCAGGCTGAATGGGCTCACGCTCATCTGCGGAAACAACGATTGTTTCGATCCCTAAAGTTTCACTCATTTCACTAATTCGCTGGCCATAGGCACCATTAACTGCGATAAGCAGTTTCGCCCCTTGTCTCGGGATGGCGGTCCCGATCGTCGCTTCTACGGAAAAACTCCCGCTTCCCTGCATCAAGACTGTGGTATATAAATCTTTCTGTTTTGTCGCCAATTTCACAAGACGGTTGCGTATTTCCTGGACAAGTTGATTGTATTCATCATCCCATGTGCACCAGTCACGCAGCATCGCCTGACGTACGGAATGGGTTGTAGATAATGGACCTGGTGTTAAAAGCAAGTATGGATTTTTCATGATGATTCTCCTTATCAATCTATTTCTCTTCTATTTGATGAATCACTTGATCAAGATCAGAAATGCGGTCGATGACAAAGTCTGCCCCCGCCTCCATTAGGCGTTGGCGCACAATTTCCATTTTTTGCGTTAATACTGTTTCATCCATTTGCTGCACTTCTTCTTCAGAAAGAGCAAGTTCGCTGCTTCCTAAAATGACGCCCACCGTCCACATGCCGGCATTTTTCCCTTCTTTCATGTCCGTTACCGTATCGCCGACTTTTAGCATGCGGTTCATCGGATAAACATCAAGCTCCATCGCGTTGCGGTAGCACATCCATGGATATGGGCGTCCTGCTTTCACATCATCTGCCGTGAAATAGCAATCTGGTGAGTAGCCTTTTTCCTTTGCTTTCGGAATGATAATCTCCATCATTTCTTTCGTGTAGCCCGTAGTCGAACCTACTTTAATGCCTCTTTCTCTTAAGCGTGCTGCAAGTTCAACAGCACCAGGAATCGGCGTTGTAAAATCAGGTAAAATACCGAATAAAATGGATTCGAAGTCATTGTTCATGTTCACCACATCTTCTTCGGCAGGCTCTGCTCCATGTACATTCATCCATTCCTGTCGAATACGAGGCATCTCACAAAGTGTACGAATATGTTCGATTTTCAACATTCCCATCGGTTCTCGCGCTTCATCCACCGTAATGTTGACACCACGTTTACGGAAAATCTCCAAAAATGCTTCAAGCGGTGCAAAACATCCATAATCAATCATCGTTCCTGCCCAATCAAACACAACTGCATCTATTTTTCTCATTTTCTTCTTTCCTTTCTTTATCTGTTTTCTTTATATACATTCCACTTAATAACTCGACACATCTTCATCACATCGAGAGACTTTCATAATCGGTCATCCAGACAACTCGAATAGCCCCTCAAAGGTTCACCTAAGCGGATGGCGCCAACCCCGCAAGGGGGACGTCAGCCGCTTAGGGCTAGAACATTCGGCATGGCCGTTCTTTGGTCATGTCGAATGTTCTAGCTCGATCTATTTAGTTTGCCATTTCATATTTTTTTGGCGAATCATCTTCGTTGCCATTTCATATAACACTCTAACCACAATATTTGTAAGGATTATTAATACACTCATCGCAGCTGCCGATGCTAAGTTGCCGGCATCATCCATGTTCACGATCGAAACGGCTGCCAATTTAAAATCGGCTGTGTAAAGAAAAATGACGGCTGATACGGTCACCATCGCGTTAACAAAAAAGTACATGGCCATCTCCAATACAGCCGGTAAGCACATCGGTAACGTAATTTTAAAAAACGTTTTATAAAACGGAACGCCCATTGATTCTGATACAAGCTCAAACTCGCGGTCCAGCTTCTTTAATGCCGTCGTCGCCGTGACATACGCAACAGAGTAAAAATGAAGAATATTAGCGATTACGATGAGCGCAATCGTTCCGTATAAAGCGTTGAACGGATTAGAAATCTCCCAGCCGAACACACTAATTTCCGGCTGGCTGAAAAAGAAAACATAACTTAAGCCAATGACCAATCCCGGTACTGCAAGCGGAATAATCGATAATAAGTGACCCAGCTTCCTCACGCCTGCCATAAGCCTGATTTTTCCAATGGCATATGCGTATACAAACGTTGCAATTGTTCCGAATACCGCTGTTAAAGCAGCCGCTATTAAACTATTTTTATACGCTGTCATCCCGTCTCCCGTATAGCTTTTCAACTCGAAATGTTTCAATGTAAAGCTCATATCATACGGCCACACTTTCACACTCGCCGCCAGCACGACTGCCGCAAACAAGATGAGCATGCAAGCGGAAATGATGGAACAAAACACGAATGATAACGTATCCCGGTTACGGTTTGTGCGGACTTGATAAGGTACGGATTTGGATGAAATATGGCTTACCTGTTTTCGCTGCGTCATTTGATCGACGATAAACGCGATGAATGCAGGCAACATTAAAATCAAGCCGACCGTTGCTCCCATCTCCATTTTTTGCTGGCCGATTACTTGTTTGTACACATCGGTTGCCAAAACGTTATATTGACCTCCAACTACTTTCGGTGCTCCGTAATCGGTGAAGCTAAGAGAGAATACGACGAACACCGAGCTGATCAAACCGTATTTTACGCTGGAAAGGGTAATGGTCATAAATTGTTTTGCTTTGCCAACCCCCAATGTGTTAGCTGCTTCGTACAAGCGATTATCTGAACCATTTAATGCTACAAGCATGATTAAAAATGCCTGTGGAAACGTATAGACAACTTCAGCAATAATGATGCCGACAGGGCCATATAAATCAATTTCAACTCCCGGTACAACTCCGAAAAATCCTTTCGTAATAAGACCCTGATTTCCAAACAAATACATAAGGGCAATTCCATGCATCATCGTCGGCGCAAATAAAGGGAGCAGTGCCGTATATCGAAAAAAGATTTTTCCTTTTATATTCGTTCTCACGAGGCAATACGCGTACGCAAAAGCGAGTGTCACGGAAATGGCGGTTGTCATCGAAGCGACGAACAGCGTATTTTGGAATGACTGCATTAACGACGATGTGTCAAAATACTGTACGAAATTATCGAAACCGATAAATGCCCCGTCTTCATTTTGAAAGGCCTTCGCAAATAACGTAGCTAATGGCAAGATCAAAACAGCCAAGAACGATAAAACCATGAAAATGATGAGCCCGCGCTGAAGGCATTCTTCTTTTCCCGCATAATCGCTTGCTCTTTTGGACATTTTTTGAATCTTATTGATTTTACTGACGATTTCCATGTTAACTGACCACCTGTTCTTTATAGGAAAGAGTTCGTTCTGCCGGCAGCGTGATATGGATATCCATCCCTTTGTTCAGCTGCAAGTGGTTCACCTCATGCGTGGAAACATCCACTTTAATGATTTGCTCATAAAGGTGTGAGGATGGATCTTTTACTTTAAATTGCAAACGGTAAAAAGGACCACGGAATTCCACATCTACTACTTCTGCAAGCATGCCCTCTTTCTCCGAAATGCGAATATGCTCTGGACGGATGGCAAACATTTTATCCCCATTTGAACTCTTCTTATTTTCTTTCCAGAAGTTGATCGACCCGATAAAATCAGCGACAAACGGATTCGCCGGGTTATGATACACCTCTTGCGGCGCCCCGATTTGCATCACTTCCGCATTGTTCATGACGACGATCTTGTCTGCCATCGTCAATGCTTCATCTTGGTCATGTGTCACCATGATGGTGGTAATTTTCAGCTTTTCCTGAATTGAACGGATTTCCTTTCGCAGTTTTTCTCTTACTTTCGCATCAAGGGCCGACAACGGCTCATCAAGCAGCAAAAAATCAGGTGATAACGCAATGGCTCTCGCTAACGCAACCCGCTGCTGCTGACCGCCTGACAACTGCGCAGGATATTTATCTTTTACATGCAGTAAATCAACAAGAGCCAGTGCTTCCAACGTTCTTTCCTTCACTTCTTTTTTAGGCGTTTTTCTCGCTTTCAATCCATATTCAATGTTTTGTAAAGCCGTCAAATTCGGAAATAAGGCGTATGACTGAAACACGATGCCGAAATTTCGCTTGGCCGGGGGCATATTAGTCATATCTTTTCCATTGATGATAATGCTTCCTGCCGTCGGTGCTTCGAGTCCTGCAATAATGCGCAAAAGAGTCGTTTTCCCGCAGCCGCTCGGCCCGAGAAGGCAGACAAACTCATTTTTCTTAATATTGATGGAAACGCCGTTTAGCGCCGTAAATGAACCAAACTCCTTATGAATTCCGTCAATTGTTAAATAGCTGTTATTCAATGTAAAAACCCCTTTTGGAATGATATAAAAATAAAAGATGAGGCAGGCCGAGGGGAGAGACCTTTTACGCCCCATCGGCTTTAGATTTATTCTTTCGGTTCTGCTTTACTTCCGTAGTTTTGTTCCCATTTTTCAAGGATGGAATCGCGATTTTCCGCGGCCCATTTCAAGTCATTATCTTTGTACATTTTCTCTCCGACACCTTCAGGGAATCCTTCAGGTTTTTCGAAATTATTTTCCATTGTGGAAAAGCCGTTCGCATCGTAATACTTCTTCATCACTTCATCTGTTAAGGCCCAATCCAAGAATGCTTTTGCCAGCTCGTCGCTTTCATGGTCCTCCTTTTTGATCAAAGCGTTTGCTTCCACTTCCCAGCCAAGCCCTTCTTCCGGCAATACCACTTCGACCGGTGCGCCTTCTTGTTTTTGCTGCACTCCGCTATACACTAGTGAGATACCGATTGGGTACTCACCAGCCGCTGCTAATTTCGCCGGTTTTGAACCGGAGTGAGTATATGTACCAATATTTTCATGAAGTTTCGTCATGAAATCCCAGCCTTTTTCTTCGTTCATCATTTGCAGCCAAGCTGATACCGTTAAAAACCCTGTTCCTGATGAAGCCGGATGAGGCATCACGATAAGGCCTTTGTATTCAGGTTTTAATAGATCTTCGTATGTTTTCGGAACGTCCAGACCCAGCTTTCTCAACTCCTCTTTATTAATCACAATTCCTGTCATAAAAGCAGTATTCCCTGTCCATTTTTCAGGCTGCTCGCTGTCTTTGTATGGAGCCAGTATTTTATCGCTGCCTTCCGGTGTATATCCTTCAATCATATCTTTACTCTCTAATGCTAATAAACTTGATGCCGCCGTGCCCCATACTACATCTGCTTCTGTGTTTTTTCCTTCAGCCAATAGCTTCGCTGTAATCACTCCTGTAGAATCACGTACAATGTTCAAATCTACATCCGGATATTTTTCTTCAAATGTTTCCAAATATTTTGGAATCAACTCTTCTTCAATCGCTGTGTAAACCGTTAATTCTCCTGATAGTTTAGTAGAATCACCATTTTTGGCAGTTGCCTCGTTGCTGGACTCTTGGCCGCAAGCCGCTAATACTGCAACACTTGATAAAACAAGCAATGACTTTTTAATGTGGTTTTTCATGGTTTTTACCCCTTTTCGAGAAAAGATATTTACAAATTCAATATAAATCCACATTATTAAGGAGATATTAATTTCATGTAAAGTAATTTTAACGTGATGTTAAGAGTTTGTTTTCATTGCTTTTTTGTGGATTTAATTGTTTTTATATTTTCCACATCGAACTGCCCGAACACAAAGTCCTGTTCCTTCTTAAAACATTAGAAATAGTCCATTTTATGACAGTCTCGTTCTCTTCGGTCTAGTCTTCTCTTAAGTTATAAAACCTTTGCTTTCCAACTATCTCTTTCTTACAATGATAGAGAATGAGGAATATTATACCAATCGTGAGAAAGGAAAGAGGATATGAAAAAAACGTGGAAGTGGATGTTATTCGCTCTCTTTTTGCTGACAGCACTATCAGGGTGCTCAAATGAAGAAAAAGCACAGGAACGTTTCAATGAATATGCGAATCTATGGAACAAACAAGATTTTTCCGCCATGTATGAGTATTTGTCCGCACAAGCTAAAAAAGACATATCAAAAAAAGAATTTACGGAACGATATAAAAAGATTTATGAAGGAATTGAGGTAAAAAATCTTAAGGTTGATGTTTTGAAGCTGAAAGAAGACTTGAAAGAAAAAGACGGAATGCTTCCGCTGTCGTTTGATTTAAAAATGGAGACAATGGCTGGGCCAGTTGATTTTACACAAGAAGTAACATGGGTGAAAGAAAAACAACAAGATAAGAAAAACTGGTTTATCGAGTGGAATCACGGCATGGTCTTTCCCGATTTAAAAGAAGATGACAAAGTAAAAGTGAGCATATTAAAAGGGGTCCGCGGAGAAATTTTGGACCGCAGAGGAAACTTTCTTGCCCAAAACGGGACTGCAGCGCAAATCGGTATTGTCCCCGGAAAACTCGGCGAAAAAGCAGCCGATACGAAGCAAAAGCTGAGCAAGTTGCTGAATATATCTGTCCAAACCATCGAAAAAAAACTCGGGGCCTCATGGGTTAAAGAAGATTTGCTCGTACCGGTCAAAACGGTCAGCCTTCGTGATGAAACGATCATCAAATCTGCACTGCAATACCCCGGGGTTCAGGTAAGCGACATTCCCGCCCGCGTGTATCCATGCCAAGAAGCATGTGCCCATTTAGTCGGTTACGTAGCCCCGATTACTGCTGATTTATTGGATAAACATAAAGATGGGGGGTATACCGCACAATCGGTCATTGGCCATATCGGACTGGAAGGCTTATACGAATCTGACTTAAGGGCCCGTGACGGAGCCGTTATTTATATTAGCGACTCGGAAGGAAACACGGTTAAAGAAATCGCAAAAAAAGAAGCCGTCAATGGACAAGACATGCAGCTTACAATCGACAGCCTTACACAGCGCATCCTTTATGAACAGCTCCAAAATGAGGTCGGTACAGCAGCAGCGATCCATCCGGCAAACGGAGACGTTCTTGGATTGGTCAGTTCACCGTCTTTTAACCCAAACGATTTTTCATTCGGCATCGATACGAATACATACCAATCATTGGCGAACAATCCAAATCAGCCGCTGTTAAACCGTTTTACGAAAACCTTTTCACCTGGTTCAACCTTTAAACTGATCACTGCAGGGCTTATTTTAGACAATCATGTCGTCACCCCGGAAACTTCCATTCCAATTAGCGGTAAGTGGCAAAAAGACAGTAGCTGGGGCGGTTTTTACGTCAACCGTGTCGGAAGTTTGCCTACTGTAAATCTGCATAATGCTCTTGTAACGTCTGATAATATTTATTTCGCCAGAACGGCCGTTGAACTTGGGATTGATAAATTTCAAAAAGGCGTTCAAACATTCGGATTTGGGGAAGGTATTCCTCTTGACTATCCATTTGCCAAATCCCAAATCTCCAATAGCGGCCAAATCGAATCTGAAATCTTATTGGCCAATTCCGCTTACGGTCAAGGCGAAATTCAAATGAACCCCCTTCATTTAGCACTCGTATATTCATCCATTGTCAATGAAGGAGATATCGTCGCTCCAAGATTGATAAAAGAGGAAAATACAGAACGTGAGATTTGGAAGAAACAAGCGATGACACCACAAACAGCTCAAATTGTTCAGAACGGTTTAATCGGTATCATCGAAGATCCGAACGGAACAGCCCATGAGGCCAAAATTACAGGAATGCGCCTTGCCGGTAAAACAGGGACATCTGAACTGAAACAGACACAAGGAGAAAAGGGAGAAGAAAAAGGGTGGTTTGTAGCTGTTGATACCAACAACCCAAACCTCCTTATTGCGATGATGATCGACCACGTGGAAAATCGCGGCGGCAGCCATTATGTCGTACCCAAGGTAAGACAAGTGTTCGAACAGCATCAGAACACGCCTTAAATTTGATGTGATTTTTTAGAGAGCTATTTACCTCCTTCTTCAAGAATTTCCTTGTACGAAAGAATTCAATTGTAGCCATTCAGAAAGCAAGGCACTGCTATGTAAGCAGCGTCTTGCCTTTTTAGTTTGGGCTATTTTACATCTTCATATCGGTTTTATCGTTTTCTAAAAATCCCCTTTGTAAAGATGACCTTAGTCTGCTTTTAATGATCATTTTTACAAAAAAGAACTCTCTAGTTTTCGTATTATGAACTACCCTTTTTGCAATGTGTTAATCAATTTTGACAGCCTTACAATCCCCTCTTCCAGCTCCCCTTCCTTTGCATAGGAATAGGAAAGCCTAATGAATTGATTTGCAGATGGATCGTATAGACTTCCCGGGTTAATCAAAACTCCTGCTTTTTTGGCACATTCGAATAACTTTTGCATTGAAATTTCTGGAAGAATGCGTATCCAAATATAAAACCCGCCTGAAGGAATCGTCCATTCCGCAATTTTTGACATATATGCATCAAGGACTTGCAAAGCTAGTCTTCTCCTTTTTCTTAATTCGCTTCTTATAAAATGAAGATACTCATCATAAAGACCGCTGGCAAGCCATTCTGCCGCTGCCATTTGGGAAAGGGAACTCGATCCGTAATCGATTTGCATTTTTATATCGGCCAATCGGTTAATGACAGACTCGGGACCGACTACCCAGCCGATTCTTAAACCAGGACTTAACGATTTAGAAAAACTCCCTAAATATAGAACAAGGCCGCCTTTATCCATACCTTTTAATGGTTTAGGCGGAGGAGAATCGAACCATAATTCACCGTATGCATCGTCTTCAATGATTGGAAGCTGTTTTTTTTCGGCAAATTCCATCAGCTCCAAGCGCCTCTTTTCAGGCATGGTCGTCCCTGTTGGATTATGAAAAGTGGGAATCGTGTATAAAATGGTAGACTTGTTGATAGAATGACGTTCTTTTAACGTTTTCACTTCTATCCCATCTCCATCAAGCGGAACCCCCTTTAACCGCATACCTGCAGATTGAAATAATTGAAGCGAACGCAAATAAGATGGTGCTTCATGCAGAACAATAGAACCAGGATGCAAAATTCCGATTGAAATAAGCTGTAAAGCCTGTAAGGAACCAGAAGTGATTAAAATGCTCGAAGATGATGTCTCGATTCCTTTAGAATGCAGATGATCCGCTAACTGCTTGCGAAGAAATAAGGATCCTTTAGGCTCTTCATATCCCATCGATTCAACATTCATAGCGAGACGATTTAAAATGGCCTTCATTTTTTCTTTCGGAAACAAATCCAGAGCTAACTCACCTGTTCCAAGCCTAATGATTTCAGGAACAAACTCCGTTTGATTAATGTCTTGAATAATAGGCGCATTCGGGACAAACATTCCAGACTTTACATATTTGTTCCAGTCTGGAGGAGCCTGGCTGCCCATTAAAGACCAAGAGTTGTTGATGACTCTCGTTCCTTTACCAGCCTTTCCTTCAATCAAACCGTCAGCTATCAGTTCTTCTAAGGCTAAAATGATGGTGCTTCGATTCACGTGAAACATATGAGCAAGCTGCCTCTGTGTCGGAATTTTCGTTCCGGCCGTCCATTCCCCATTTTCTATTTTCATTTGGATATGCTGTTTAATTTGCAAGTATAAAGGCACCTTTAAGCCGCGATCCGGTCTCCAATCCATCTGTATCGTATCCTCCCAATGTCTTATTGCTCTTTATTGTAAAACTTGGTTGGGTTAAAAACAAACCAATTGGTTGAGGACATGTAAGAGTGAATCGCCTATACTTTTCATTGAAGTTATCCGATTTAGGAGTGAAAATATGATTCTTGCCCTTACACATGGTTTTTTATTGGCCCTTGGCCTCATTCTGCCTCTCGGGGTTCAAAACGTATTTGTATTCAATCAAGGGGCCCTTCAAAAGCATTATTACAACGCCTTGCCAGTTATCCTCACCGCTTGTTTATGTGATACAACTTTGATTTTGCTTGCGATTACAGGGGTTTCGGTCATTGTGCTGCAGTTCGCCTGGCTGAAAGCGATGCTGCTTATTTTTGGTATCATCTTTTTGCTGTATATGGGATGGGTTTCATGGAAAAACACTCCAAGCCCTGCCAAAAATGAGGAGTTTTCTCCGCTTTCCGCCAAAAAGCAAATCGTATTTGCCCTATCCGTTTCCTTGCTCAATCCGCATGCAATTTTGGATACAGTAGGAGTGATTGGAACGAGCTCTCTTCAATACAGCGGTATCGAAAAAGTTGTCTTCACGGCTTCCTGCATTGTTGTTTCTTGGCTTTGGTTTTTTAGCTTAGCCTTCGCGGGAAAAATGACAAGCAGACTTGATCAATCGGGGAAAATGCTTTATGTCCTGAACAAAGTGTCGGCCTTATTCATGTGGGGAGTAGCCATCTACATGGTAATTACGTTCGTTCAAGCTTAAGCTGCTTGCGTATGTAAAGTAAACACCCTTCTTCATCAAGTGGCTGTTTCATAAGTTTTAAACAGACCACAAAAATAATTTTTTACTGAATCCTCGATTTCACTGGATTTTCATGCCGGTTCCTATCAAGAGGGCGGCTCAAAAGATATGAAAAGCATATCTTTTGAGCCGCCCTCTTCGTTAATTGATGATGATCACTTCTCTTTTTCCTCATTATAATATTGAACGGCATACATTGCGCCTTCACTGACCATTTTATTATCTTCGATATCATAAGGATCAGGATGGCCTGCCTTCTCTAATGGGAAAGATTCAAACTTACTCGCAGTTTTCGAACCTGTCCATTTCTGTTTCCAATGATTGAACATATCCTTGGCCTTTACCCTGTTTTCTTTTGAGGAAAGCCATAAAAATGCTGAAGCACCTGCCCCCGCTAAAATCATCGGTTTTAATCGCATAGCTTGTCTCATAAGAAATTCCTCCTCTTTTCTTTTATTTTTCTTATTGTTCTATCACTTGTTTGAGGTGAGCATAATACTCGGTTAAGTGCTCTTCATTTGCTTGGATAAACGCTTCCTGCTCGTTTGCTTCTAGTTCGAGCGCTTCTTGTCCCAATTCGCCGATATCTGCCACGACCTGGGTTGTCCGTTCACCTAGTTGTACATCCTCTTTCAGCAAATGACATAATTCCGTCATCTTTAAAAGTTTTTCATCATCTGCATTTCTTTCTTCCAACAGTTGCCCCAAAAGGGAAAATAAAAGCGGAAGACGTTCCACTGTTTGTTCCTTCACTTTTGATCACCTCTTGTTGTGTGTATACCCCATATAAAAAAAGAGAAACATACGTGATCAATTTTCTAAAATATCTTTTAAGAATTTTTTTTATGAATTCAACTATTTCTTATTTACAAACCTTTATTATCGCCTTAATATATCATAAGTAGCAAAAATATTATAAAGTCTTAAATCGCTGAGTCTTTTTATGAAGAGCGGGGGAACCACTCGTTTTATGAATGGGGTGAATCCTTGAAAAAGGAAGGGCTATTCCTAGAGTCCTAATCCGACAGCTAACCTCGTAAGCGTTTTGGGAGAAACGACTTTTGGTGAATAATTCTGTTTTTCTGTAAACTAGACCATAAAAAGAGTTTCTCTTTTGTATGGTCTTTTTTTATCCTAATTAAGTTAATCAGATGTGACGAAAAAGAAGCCAGTAAGTGTGGAACCAAAACAGCTTATTAATAGCGGAAACATCAAGAAGTTCATTTAAAAAGGAGAATAACCATGTTGAAAGTACTTTTAACTGACATTCACTTTTCTCATCAATCCTTGTCTAATAAACAAGTTGAAAAAATTATTTGCGACTATATCGTCATATCTGATGAGAGTCAAGAAAAGAACTCTGTCGAACTGCAACCTTTTCAATATAAAAACATGTCAAAAAGTGCCATCGAAAACCATATTTTAATCCAAGAAATCGGGAAGCGACGAGGAGAATAACCCTTACGTTAAGAGTTAATGTATTATTTAGCCGACTTAAAATAAAAACCTGGAGAAGCACATGCTCTCCAGGTTTTTATTTGGCCAAATTTTCTTCTTAAATATATAGGGAAAGGATTGACATTAGAATTTTCTGAATTTAATATTAGTGGTAATGAAACTAACTACTACTAAAGGAGACCATCATGAGCGAAGAACTATATCCCTACCTGCAAAAATTAGGCTTTTCTCAATACGAAAGTAAAGCATACGTGACATTGCTTCAGCATTCTCCCATTACAGGATACGAAGTCAGCAAACGTTCCGGTGTACCCCGTTCGATGATTTATGAAGTACTGGGCAAGCTGATTGATAAAGGCGCAACATACATCGTACCGTCCGATCCGGTCAAATACGCCCCTGTTCCGGCGAAAGATATGCTGGCGAGAATGCAAAAAAGCTTCTCAGAAACCGTCCATTATTTAGAAACAACTTTGCAGTCATTAGAATGCAAGCCTGACATCGATGTCATCGTCCATATCGATGGACACGATCAAGTCCTGCAAGAGATGATCCACATCATGAAAGAAGCAAAAAAAGAGCTTTGGCTGTCTGTTTGGGAGCCTCAAGTATCTCTTTTAAAGAGCTCGACAGAACAGGCCGTCAACCGGGGAATTCCCGTTTTTTCCATTGTATTTGGGGCAGCAAACGAAACGCTCGGCCATACGTTCCATCACAACTATATGCCCCCTGAAGTCGTCCAAGAACGTATTGGCGGCCACTTAACGATTGCAGCACGTGACGGAGAAGAAGTGGTCATTGCGAACTTTACTGATGATGCGATGCCGTGGGCGGTCAAAACGAAGAACCCGGCTTTGGTCCTTGTCGCAACGGAATATATCCGCCACGACATCATGATTGAGGAAATCACGAGAGAATTTGGAGCGGAAAAGCTCGACACTCTTTGGCGCAGCCGCCCTGATTTATATCGAGTTGTAACAGGAAAGCAGTTTAATCAATAAATAATTTTTTTTGCTTACTTTCATAGTAGTTAAATCAATAACGTCTAAAGGAGAAGAGAAACATGAAACAAAATGACTGGAAAAGAGGCTTCCTTGATGCACTTCCGATTGCATTCAGCTTTATTTTGTTTGGTGGAATTTTTGGAATGCTTGCCGTGCAAACCGGATTATCCATCTTGGAAAGCGTCGGCATGTCGCTCATCGTGTTCGCCGGTTCAGCCCAATTCACCGCCTTATCCCTTTTAACAGACCAGACAGGAATGTGGACGATTATACTCGTTACCTTTTTTGTCAACTCGCGCCATTTATTGATGGGACTCTCCATGTCCCCATACTATCAACCTTTTTCGAAGAAGTTTTCTGCCATAATGGCTTTTTTCCTAATTGATGAGCAATATGCCATTACTATGAATCATTTTCGCCATCACCGTCCAACAAAATCGTATATTATCGCAGTCAGCCTGACATTGTACGCAACATGGGTAGGCGGCACATGGCTTGGAACATTAACGCAAAGCCTCATTCCGGACCCAGGAAAATTGGGATTAGGATTCAGCTTCACCGCCCTGTTTCTTTCATTGGTCTATTTTCAATTTACATCCCTTTTGCGAATAATGGTGTTTGTATTATGCGGGACTGCCGCTGTATTGCTGGCATTTGTGTTGCCTTACGGGCTGCACCTTCTAGCGGCAGGGGTCATCGCTTTTGTTATCGGTTATTTTTTCAATAACGAAACAGCAAAAGAAACGACGTCTGAACAAAGAAAAGAGGTGACAGCATGAACATGTTCCTTCTCTATCTCGGTATGGCAGTCGTTACTTACTTCTCAAGGCGGGCCTTTTTGCGCCTTCCCGACCATTTATTCTCAGAGCGTTTAAAAAACGGGCTCTCATTCATTCCTCTCGGCATCTTTGCCGCTCTCATTTTTGAGTCATTATTTTTAAAAGACGGCTCACTCGTACTTGAACCGCTATACCTATTTGCCAGCGCGGTTTGCTTATTGATGATGAAGTTCAGCAAAAATGTCTTTATCAGCTTTGGATTGAGCCTGTTTGTTGTCGTTATCGTAAAAAGCGGAATGATTGGATAAAGAAAGCCCGAAAACCGCATGCTTTTTCGCCGGTTTCGGGCTCTTTCTACTCTTTCATCCGTTTTAATGCCTCAATCTCCTTTTCGCGGGAAATATTGAAGGATTGCCATCCGTATTCTTGATAAACTCTTCAACTCTTGCTTTAAAGGATAGAACATCAAAAGGAAAAGAACGCTGAGAAATGTTTTACACATTTTTATAGATTGGATGACATCTTCATGTTAGAATATTCTGGTATATAAAAACTACATACCGGACTTTATGGTGCCAAATGTGTTGATTCGACCATTTAGCTTAAAAGGGAAATCGGTGCAACTCCGATGCGGTCCCGCCACTGTAATGAAGAGTCTTATCGCCATAGTTAATCCACTGTCTTAATGATGGGAAGGATACGATAAGACGATGATCCAAAGCCAGGAGACCTGCCATAAAGAATAACACTGTTTTGACCCACGCGGATGGGAAAGTGTTTGCACTAATCAGGCAGATAAATGGGACAGCAAACCCTTCATCTGGTTACTTACTACGGTTAAGTCAAGCACTTCTTTCTTTCGGAGAGAAGTGCTTTTTATTTTTTGGTGATGGAAGCCGCTGTATGATTGCAGGAAACGTCCTACCCAAAAAGGCTGACTTACAAATAAAGCATTGTCATTCGCGTTGGGAATACATTCGGAGGTGATAGAACGGCAAATGAAGCATGAACAAGCAGCCATTTTCATAGATTATATCATTTAAGGAGGAAACGACATGAAAGGAATAAAAATGAAAAAAATCTTCATCATCATTTATTTTGCAGTTCTATTGCTCTATATCCCTAAACAAGCATTCGCCATGCATATCATGGAAGGTTTTTTACCGATTGAATGGGCCTTATTTTGGTGGGGGATTACCTTGCCCTCTTTAATCATAGGACTGCGCTCGATCAAAAAGAAAGTGAAAGAACACCCCGAATTAAAAATGATGCTCGGTCTATCCGGGGCATTTGCTTTTGTATTATCTGCACTGAAAATCCCTTCTGTTACCGGAAGTTGTTCACACCCTACCGGCGTTGGGTTAGGGACCGTTCTTTTCGGCCCGACTGCAATGAGCGTTGTTGGATTTATCGTTCTCCTTTTTCAATCACTATTGCTTGCTCACGGGGGATTAACCACTTTAGGAGCAAACGCTTTTTCAATGGCGGTTGCCGGCCCTATCATTGCTTATCTTGTTTATAAAGGCGCAACCAAAGTGGGGCTGTCCTTCTCTGTTGCCGTTTTTTTAGCCGCTGCTTTAGGTGATTTGGGCACTTATGTGGTGACATCTTTCCAGCTGGCTTTAGCCTTCCCTGCTGAAACTGGCGGCATAATGGCTTCTTTTGCTAAATTCTCCGGCATTTTTGCCTTTACACAAATTCCTTTGGCCATTAGTGAAGGATTATTAACAGTCATTATTATGAATATGTTAACAAAATATAATATAAAAGAATTAAAACTGCTGCGTGTCTTAGCTAAGGAGGGGCGTTGATATGAAGAAGAATATGATACTACTTTTCATTGTCATCATCCTTGCCATTGTTCCTCTCTTCATCCAGAAAGGAGCGGAGTTTGGGGGAGCTGATGGGCAAGCGGAAGAAGCAATCGGGGAAATTGCCCCTGACTATCAGCCGTGGTTTCAGGCTCTTTGGGAGCCTCCGAGCGGGGAAATTGAAAGCTTGTTATTTGCTTTGCAAGCAGCAATCGGCGCCGGATTTATCGGATATTTTATTGGCTTCATGAGAGGAAAGAATCAGCAGGTTGAAGAAAAAAATAAAAAGGTGTCCCAGTCCCATGCTGCTGATCGATAAATACGCTTATTTCAATAGGCTGCAAAACGTTCATCCAGCGGAAAAGATGACACTATCTCTTTGCTTGCTGTTGTTCGTTTTACTTGCCAAAGACTCCTTAGTATCACTCATCACGTTCATAGTGATGAGTGCTTTTATTGTTTTAATAGCAAGAATTCCAATTTCATACTATATGAAATTGCTTGTATTGCCTGGTTTTTTTCTACTTTCTGGAATCGTCACCGTCCTGATTTCTTTCACCGACAGACCTGCTGTCATTCCGAATGTTATTTGGTCTGCGCATATAGGCAATTGGCAGATTTATATAAGCAAAGAAAGTCTAAACCAAGCTGTAAATCTTGTCTTCGTAGTGCTAAGCAGCATAAGCTGTTTATACTTTTTAACGTTAACAACACCTTTAACAGCCATTCTTGATGTATTGCGAAAACTAAAACTGCCGTCATTATTGATCGAGTTGATCTCCTTAACATACCGATTCATTTTCGTATTCCTGGAAGAATCAGTGAACATTTATCAAGCACAGTCTTCCCGGCTCGGGTATATAACCATTCGACAAGGAATAAAATCTCTTGGATTACTGATTTCTATGCTATTTTTAAAAGTGTTTCAACGCACTGCGCAATTATCGATTGCCATGAATTCCAGATGTTATGAAGATGACATTTTGTTTTTCGATCAATCTTACCGCTTCTCGCCTGTCAATTGGTTCGTCATTACAGGAATATTTACAGGAATGATCATCATATATATACAGTTTGGAGGAAGTTTGTAGATGCAGCCCAGTCTTTTTGACATTAAACACTTATCGCATTGTTATGCCGATGGTTCCATCGCTTTAAAAAACCTCTCTCTTACCATTAAACAAGGAAAGAAAATAGCCTTGTTAGGCAATAATGGCGCTGGAAAATCTACGTTATTTTTACACTTAAACGGGATCTTGCAGCCAACAAGCGGAACTATTCGCTTTAAAGGAAAAGAATTGGCATATGACCGAAAATCGCTGCTTTCACTGCGCAAGCAGGTGGGAATCGTTTTTCAAGATCCAGACTCTCAATTATTTTCAGCCAATGTCCTCCAGGATATTTCATTTGGTCCGCAAAATTTAGGATTATCAAAGGAAGAGGTTCTACGTAAAGTGGAATGGGCCATGGAACAGACAGAAACGGCAACATTTAAAGATAAACCCACTCATTTTCTAAGCTTGGGCCAAAAAAAACGGGTCGCTATTGCAGGGGTATTAGCAATGGACCCCGAAGTTATTATTCTTGATGAACCGACAGCAGGACTCGATTCTTATTTTTCTAAACAAATCATGAACGTATTAGACCACATACAAAAACAGGAAAAAACCATTATTTTATCTACCCATGATGTGAATCTCGCTTACGGGTGGGCTGATGAAATTATCGTGATGCATGACGGCGAAATACTATGTCAAGGAAACCCTGTCACCGTTTTTGAGCAAGATGAGTTCATCAAGAAAGCCCATTTAGATAAACCGTGGGTCTTGGAAACCTTTCAATTTCTCATACAAGAAAATCTTCTGTCGTCAAGCAGTACCATACCGCAAACGAAAGATGAGTTATTTCAAAAAATTAGAGGTAACATGAAAGTTTTCTCTAATTATTAAGTTATGTTAAAGAACGATGTGGATTTTTAACATTTTTGCTTTATTCGTTCAAAAAAGTCTTTTAGAACATGTTCATCCAAAGCCTAATTATTAACGGAATGCGGTAAAATGAAATCATACCATTCGTTTAGGAGAAGAGATAAGGGGGATACAAAGATGATCAAACGAATATGTGTATTTGCAGGATCAAATCCTGGAGTAAGCCCTGAATTTGCGCAAATGGCGGAAGCACTCGGGAACGAGCTTGTAAAAGGCGGCTATGATTTAGTGTACGGAGGCTCCAAAATGGGATTGATGGGACGTGTGGCCAACACCGTGTTACAGCATGGCGGATGCGCGATCGGCGTCATGCCAAAGGGATTGTTTCGCGGTGAAATCGTCCATACCGAATTGACCGAACTTCATGAAGTGATGGATATGCATGAGCGAAAGGGGAAAATGGGCGAACTGTCAGATGCCTTCATCGCTCTTCCAGGCGGATTCGGAACATTGGAGGAAGTGTTCGAAGTCGTGAGCTGGGGAGCAATTGGCATTCATCGGAAGCCAATTGGCCTGCTGAACGTGGACGGCTATTATGATCCAATCATGCAAATGGTCAATAATGGGGTAAAGGCCGGATTCATCCACCCTTCCCATGCACCGCTGCTCATTTGTGAAAGCGATCCTGCCGCTTTATTGGAGAAATTAAGCAACTATACACCTGTCTCGAATGTGAACAAATGGAGCGAGCTGGAGTCGTAATGGGGGGCAATAGCTATTTACGTACAAAAAATGCCGCCAGTATGCTCTGGTGGAATATCAAAACATACTGGCGGCACAAAGTTTTTATTTAGCAAATAAAGTGAAAGAATCAATAAAATTCCTTGACTGATGCCTTACAAACCTGTATCTTTATTGAATTCAAGGGTCACTCCTGTTCCCAGCATCAGGATTCCAAGCGATCGCGGAAAGGATTTGGCTTTTATCGCACTCACCATGAATGTCAGTAAAGATACAGCTGCAACCAAATGTTGCAGCCAATGATAGTGAACAAAGTATTGAATTAAAAATACTCCGCACATATCCTTTTTGTATTTCTTGGTCATTCTTTAATTAGTAACCGTATCCGCCTAAAGCACTTGCTCCGATGATGATTAATAAAATAAACAATACGACGATTAACGCAAAACTGCTATTATTTCCTCCTGACATTCATATCAACTCCCCTTTTAAAAATGGAAAGGAACTGATGATTTGTCCCTTTGCTCTTATGATATGAATTCACAAAAGAATGGTTTGGACTTTTGAAACAAAAGGGGGAAAAATAGAAAATAACTGAGTTAACTGCCTATCAAAAAATTGTATAATACATATGATTACTCTTCTCGTCTGAAAGGCTTGAAATCTTCTGTTGTCAGCGGCTGGGGAATACTGGATGCCGGGGCTTTACTGTTCTTCATTCAACCTTCATGGAAAAGTTATGAGAAAATGCTGGAATGGGATTCCTTTTTGCTGATTCTCGTTGTCCTTCTTACTCTTTTCTGGGCATGTGTACCGTTTTTCCTATTCGTGGAAAGCCTGAAATTTTTAAGCCCAACAGAAGTTAGTATTTTATCAAGCGTTGAACCGCTAATAGCAGCAATTGTCTCTGTAACATGGCTGCTTGAGCCATTCGGGCTTTATCAAATCATCGGAAGCTTCTTGATTATTGTGACAGCTGTATTATTTTCAATGCCCAAAAAAGACCCTGCTTCTTCAGGTATGTCTCCTGAAAAAGCAGGGTGATTCTTTCAGACATGGGGTGAAGGAGCCTGCAAACCTTCACTCCATTTTCATTTTAGCTTTGTTAGACAGTAATGATTGACAATTACAGCTGATATTTGTATTTTTCCCATTTATTCATCCTTACAAGCTTTACTGTCCAGCAGACTACCTTCCCAGCACTTCTTGTGGGCTCTTATCGGACGCAAAAGCTGCCCTTTCCACCGCATCGGCTACCATTTCATGGACTTTTGGATCCAGCGGATGCGGAACCAAATCACCCGGTTTTGTTTCCGCCGCGATGGCTTCTGCTGCAGCAACCAGCATTTCATGGGTAATGTCACGAGCTCCGGCATTCAGCACACCGCGGAAAATGCCAGGAAAACCAAGAACATTGTTCACGGAGCGGCCGTCCGCTGCATAAGCAGCTCCTGCTTCTAATGCCTCTTCCGGCTCAATTTCCGGTTTCGGATTAGATAAAGCGAGAATAATTTGCCCTTGACGCACCCACTCTTTTTTAATAAGTCCTGGAACACCGGTAGTAGCGATGACAATATCCGATTGTTCCATCAACTCTTCAAGGCTTTCAACCGGATTTCCTCCATAGCCCTTCAATCTTTCTTTCGCTTCCGGAGACTTGTCCGCTCCGAAAACATTCTTTACGCCAAAGGCCATGAACATACGGCAGATTGCCAAGCCGGCTGCCCCAAGACCAATTTGTCCCACTGTCGCTTTTTCTAAATCTACACCAGCACTTTTACAAGCTGAAATCGCCGCGGCGAGGGTAACCACAGCCGTACCGTGCTGATCATCATGCATAACCGGAATGTCTAAATCCCTCTTCAATCGCTCTTCTACTTCAAAACAATGCGGTGAACCAATATCTTCTAACAGGATCCCGCCAAAGCCAGGCGAAATATGCTTCACTGTCTGGACGATTTTATCCGGATCTTTCGTATCTAAAAGAATGGGAATGCCATTGATGCCGGCTAACTGATCGAAAAGGGCAGCTTTCCCCTCCATTACAGGCATTCCCGCAACCGGGCCAATGTCTCCGAGTCCTAAAATCGCTGTTCCGTCCGTGACGATGGCAACCGTATTGCTGATGTTCGTATAAATTTTCGCTTTCTCCGGCTCCTTCTCAATCACGCGGCAAACGTTTGCCACACCTGGCGTGTAGACACGTCTCAAATCAGCAAGAGTTTGAATCGGCATCTTGCTTTTCATCTGAATTTTGCCGCCTTCATGCGCACGAAGAACATCATCTGAAACTGTATGTAGAAGAATGCCCCCTCCAAGTTCGCGAATGGCGTCCAATAATACTTCGAGCTTTGCTTCATTCTCCACTTGTACTGTAATGTTGCGCTTCGTATAATTGGCCCCTACATGTACAGTTTCAATCTCTCCGATATCTCCCCCGGCAAGACCGATTGCCGTCGCTACCTTTCCAAGATTTCCGGGAGTGGACGGGGTTTGCACAAGTAAAGTGCGAATGATGTTTTTATTAATCATAGCTAAATACCTCCGAATACATTTAAATACAGGATTAGAGCGAAGGAATTCCTCCGCTCCAAAATATTGATTATTTAAAATCAACCATTAAAAGAATAAAGAAAGTCCATTGTATTTTCATTGATGATGCAGTGTTCAATTAATTAGCATGCTTATGCAGCGCTTGTTGCTCCGTTTTAACTTCCCCTGTATACCAAATGCATTTTCCTGTATATCCGTAAATTAAAGCAATACCAAGAGAAACAAAACTTAGCCACATAAATGGTAAATAAGATAATGTAGATACACCTAGAATTCCTGCCATAAAAATACCGTTGTCGGACCATGGTACCATCCCCGAAGTCATCGTACCGCCGACCTCTGAATTCCGAGACAGCACTCTTCGGTCAATTCGCAATTTGTCATAGCTTTCTTCCATAATTTTAGGCGTTAAAATTAATGATACATACATGGCGCAGCCAAATACGTTTGCTAAAAATGCCACAATCAGCGTGGAAAAGGTTACGTTTCCTGCGGATGTCAGTTTATGCTGAAACTTGGAAACAATCACTTTTAATACGCCTAGCTGCTCTAGTAGACCGCCAAATCCCAGACCGAAAATAATGACCATGACAGATCCGAGCATTCCTTCAACTCCTCCGCGATTCAAGAGCTTGTCCATAAAATCGATACCCGTATCAGCAGAAAAGCCAACGTAAGCAGTACCAATGGCATCAACAAAACTCATCCCCTGGAACAAAGAAGCCCAAATAGCACCAAGGAGGGCACCAGCGGTAATCGTCGGCATGGAAGGCTTTTTCAACGCAAGTAGAACAATAACAAACACAGCAGGCACCAGCATCCAAATTTGAATATCAAACATGTCAAGTAATGAAGACTTTAGAAAATCGACCTTGTCCAAATCGACATTTTTTCCGCCGTACACAAATCCTGCGATGGTGAAAAGAATTCCGGTAATAATAAATGCAGGAAGAGATAAATACAACATAGCGCGTACATGCGCAATTACATCGACTTTCGACATGGACGCTGCAAGCACGGTACTATCAGATAATGGTGATAGTTTATCTCCAAAATAAGCACCAGAAAGAACGGCTCCCGCCACAAGCGGAAGTGGAAGTCCAAGACCTTCCCCGATTGCCATCATCGCAATTCCCGCTGTCCCAACTGTTCCCCATGACGTACCAGTTGCCACAGATGTAATAGAGCAGATAGCAAGTGTTGCAAGCAAGAAAATGCTTGGATGTATAAATTCCAAACCATAATAAATAAGTGTTGGCACAACACCGCCGGCAATCCATGTCCCAATAAGAGCACCAACCGCGATTAGAATTAATATGGCCTCAAGGCCTTTTGAAATCCCCTTCGTGATCATCTCTTGCAGATCTGGATAACCATACCCCAACCTTACTCCAAGCAATATAACAAGAAACCACGAAATAAACAAAGCAAGTTGTATCGGCAAGTTAAAAAACGCCGTGAACGAAAAGACAATTGCCAAAAACAAACCGAGAACGCAAACAATTTCTAACATGGACGGCAAGCGTACATTTTTCAACCCAATTCCCCCTTGAAATAAACAAACTAAAACGCTTTCAAATATTTGGTAAAAAACAGACTATATTTCTCCCCTTATAATCCTGTAAAAAATTCCCTTATCCAACCCTGTTGCAAACACTCAAGCTACTCTTTTTTATTGGGCAACATAATCGTTCGTATGCATCTGTGAGCCTATCAATGCTTTACGTCTTGATAGGCTTTTCACCACTCCTCAAAATCCAAACTTGACTTCCCATTTATTTGCGATCAAAAAGAGCACTCCCGGCAATACCAGGGTTTGTCATTTCATATGGATTTAAAATTAAGTCAAGCTCTTCCTCTGTCAACACGTCATACTGGAGACAAAGCTCACGTACCGATTTACCTTTTAAGATGGCTTCGCGTGCAATACGTGACACGACCTCATACCCGAGATGCGGATTAACCGCCGTAATGATGCCTACGCTTTTTTCGACGTATTCTTTAAGCCTGTCTTCATTCGCTTCAATGCCTGCCAAACAATACTCTGTAAAGCTGCGGAAAGCATTATTCATAATGCTGATGGATTGAAGTAAGTTAAAGACAAGTACGGGCTCCATTACATTTAACTCAAGCTGGCCTGCTTCTGACGCCAGGCAAATCGTATGATCGTTCCCGATTACTTGGAATGCCACTTGATTAATGAGCTCCGGCATGACAGGATTGACCTTTCCAGGCATAATGGAAGAACCAGGTTGACGCGCTGGCAATGCGATTTCTCCAAGTCCTGCACGAGGGCCTGATGCCATTAAACGCAGGTCATTCGCGATTTTTGACATGTTAATCATACACACTTTCAATGCCGCTGATACTTCCGTATAGGCATCCGTATTTTGTGTGGCATCCACAAGATGATCAGCTCCCACAAGCGGCAATCCGCTAATGTCCGCAAGATGCGCAACAACATTTTGAATATAGCGAGGGTCGGCATTTAACCCTGTTCCCACTGCCGTTGCACCCATGTTGATTTCATATAAATGTTCGCGTGTTTGACCAATGCGCTTCATATCCCGTTCTACGGCACGGCTGTAAGCTTCAAACTCTTGTCCGAGGCGAATGGGTACCGCATCCTGAAGATGAGTGCGCCCCATCTTAATGACATGGTCAAACTGCTGTGCTTTTTGCTTAAAAGTATCCAGCATATATTGCATCGTATCTAACAGCTTCTCTAACAGATTAAGTGTAGAAATATGAATGGCTGTCGGGAATACATCGTTTGTTGATTGCGACATGTTCACATGGCTGTTTGGACTTAGCTTGCCATAGTCACCTTTGTTATGACCAAGCAACTCGAGCGCACGATTGGCAATAACTTCGTTTGCATTCATGTTCATTGAAGTACCCGCGCCGCCTTGGATGGGATCAACGATAAAGTACTCGTGCCATTTTCCTTCAATCACTTCATCTGCTGCCTGAACAATTGCCTCACCTAATCCTTCATACAGACGCTTAACATCCATATTGGCAAGTGCGGCCGCCTTTTTAACCATTGCCAAAGCTTTAATCATTTCTCCATGGACTCTGTATCCTGTTATAGGAAAATTCTCTACAGCCCTTAAAGTTTGGACTCCGTAATACACATCTGCCGGGATTTCCTTTTCTCCAAGAAAATCCTTTTCAAGTCGGTATGCCATTGTATTTTCCACTATGTTCTACCTGCTTTCCTCATAGCTATAAAATGTTATATCATCTGCAATTGGTGTTTCCATCATTGTTTTGACGTCTTGAGGGTTCTGTGTCTGACCCAACACCCACATTAATTTAGGGACGATGGCTTCTGTGTTCATATTTCTGGAACGAATGATGACGCTTTGGTCCACTTTTCGTCCTACTTCATAAATACTAATATCTTCGCCTTCTTCTAAGCATTGTGTCGTAATAACGACTGAAATTCCGCATTCTGTCATTTCATTCAATTTAGCCAAAATGTCTCTTCCTTGAAACGGAATCCCGCCGCTTCCATAGCTTTCTATAACAATGCCTTTATATACGTTCTTTAAAGCATCAAATATTTCCGGTTTGATCCCCGGGTGTAGCTTCATTAGAAACACATCTGTGCAAAGAGCGGTGTTCAGTTTGACTTCCTTCTGTTTTGGTACATGGATTTCATTAGTATACTCAATTGCAGTTTCCTTGATAAAGGCAATATATGGGTAGTTAATACTTTCGAACGCATCATAGCTTTTTGTTCTTAGCTTAATAGCTCTTGTTCCTTGAATGACCCTGCCATCAAACACAACATATACTCCCCCTACGCCTTCGCAAGCAAAACGAATGGCATCGGATACATTTTTTCTTGCATCCGTTTTCGTGTATGAGATTGGAATTTGAGAGCCTGTCACAATAATTGGCTTGTCCACATCTTGCAGCATATAAGAGAGAGCTGCTGAAGTGTAGGCCATCGTATCTGTTCCATGAGTGATCACAAACCCGTCATAGTCATTGTAATTTTCATAGATGGCTTCTGCCATTTTCACCCAATATTCCGGTTGCATATTCGTGCTGTCAATGTTCATCAAAGCTATATGATCAATCTCGTAGCTTTGATTTAATCCTGATAAATGACTTAAAAGCTCTTCCGTCTTTGCTCCAGGAACCAGCCCATTTTCCCCTTGTACTGAAACAATCGTTCCGCCAGTCGTTAACAATAATAACTTTTTCATATCTTCCCCTCCTTTAAAAATAGCTTGTCCTCATCCTAAAGTGACAATAAGTATAATTGTTTAAAAATTAAGAAGAATTCATCTATAATACGCTTTTCGCGTACACTCAAAGTAATTATAGTAATGATATATTGAGAAATCAAGTAAAATATTATTCATTTCGCGTACATTTCATGAAAGGAAGATGATATAATAAATTTAGATAAAGGAGCGTAGAAAGATGATTTTAAGTAGATTAACTACATTAAGAAAGAGTAAAGATTGGTCCCTGCAAGATGCAGCTGATCAGCTTGGAATCGCAAAGAGCACCTATGCAGGATACGAATCAGGTTACCGTCGGCCTTCATTGGAAGCAATCAAACTAATGGCTGATTTATTTGAAACATCCATTGATTACTTGCTCGGCAGAGTCGACCATTCAACCTTCCCCTCCCAGAGGGATAAAAGAGAGTCCACCAAACAACTCGAATTAACGGAATCATCTACATTTACATTGGCTGTCGATGGAACTCCGCTCTCCCAAGAAGAAACACAGCAATTTGTCGCCTTTATCAGGGCGAAGCGGGAGATAGAGGGGAAATCTCGCCAACATCCCTGACGGAAAAATCGTCTATTAGAAGCGTATATTTCATGAATTTCTTATCTCACTCACGATAAAACAGCCTGGTTCAATAACCAGGCTGTTTTATGACGGTAAAATATTATATCGATTATGACGCACATTCGTAAGATCACTCTCAATTCTTAATAATTTCGTAAGAGCTGGATCTAACAGTTTGACAATAACTGAATTCTCATTAATTTTGATTACTTCCCCTGTTAATGCAACGATTTCTTTTTGCCGCTGTTTAAATACCTCTCTCTCCCATTTGATCCTATCTCCGATTTTTACTGCTAAATGATTATGTAATGATTCCTTTGGTTGTTTCATTGGCTTCCTCCTTGTATAGTGCGTTTAAAAACCTTCTATGTACTGAGAGGGTTCCATAAGTAGTTAATGGTTACTGGTCTTTACAGCAACTTCTTTTTACATCTGCCCTTCTATTCACAGCAAAGTAAGCAGTTGTGACTAATGAACCTTTGAAAACCAGCTTCCTTCCTCTTGTTCGATAACTTCCCCATTTTCACTTAAATTAAACCGGATTTTTGTAATATAAAAACAAAAAATAATCTATTTATAATCTGTTTTCCTTAAAACAGCCTGAACAAATTCTTTCAAACAGCAAACATCTTTCCCTTCTCCCGTCATATATTTTCAATAGAAGGAGAGTGTGACGATGAGAGTACGATCATTATATGTCCCTAAAGCAAAAGTGAAATACTGTCGTGATGATATGACGATTCAAGAGGCCATCGATTTTTTGCGGGAAACGGGCTATCGCTGTGTACCTGTCCTTAAAGACGACGTGTTTTTAGGATTGGTTTATAAAATTGATGCGAAGGAATACATATATGAACAAAACGGTTCTCCTGGTGCGTCCGTTCAAGAGATCACCATGGATACCGATGCGGTTATTACAGAGAACTCTTCGTTCGTCAAAGCGCTTTTTACTATTAAAAGGCTTCCGTTTTTAGCCGTTGTCGATGAAGAGCGGCGCTTAAAAGGGATTCTTACCCATAATGCAGTGATGGAAGTGCTTGAAGATGCTTTAGGCGTCAAAACCGGCGGGATTCACTTTACGATTGCTGCCTCCCACACGAAGAGTTCTCTTTACCATATTACCGATATTTTAAAGCACTATAATATTGAAGGGCTCATTACGTTAGATAACGGCACACGCTTGTTCCGCCGTATCGGCGTTACCATCCCGTTAACGACTCCTCCTCAAGATGTAACGACGCTTACTTACCTGCTGGAGAAAAAAGGCTATCGCGTCCTTGACCGCGAGATTATTCAAGCGAAAGTATAAAAAGCGATTCAATCAAGAATCGCTTTTCTTTTGTTCTATTCACTCTTGATGAAACTTATCATATTCATAATCGTATGTTCAGACAGGGGAATCCATAGTACGTAAAGCCTCATGTCAAAAAAGAAGGATGGAACAATGAATCGGACAAAAACAATGAAGGCTTCTGTGCTGACAGGAGCGGCTGGCGGTTCACTCTCATTCGCCGTAGCATTAAAGCTAGAATGGAATATATGGTTCAGCCTCGTTACATCACTTACCGATGGATTTTGTTTTGGTTATTTGGCCTTTACAGTCTTGCAGCGAGCAGAGAAAAAGAAATCTAAAAACATAGACCGATAGGGTTTTTCTTCATAGGAAGCAACTATATATTTGTATGAACAGCAGAAAAAAGCCAAAAATCCATTTATGGATTTTTGGCTTTTTTCTTACTATATAAACCCCATTCGATTCTCTAACATCTCCGTGGTTTTCTCCCTGTTCTTCTACCTTGTATAACTTACAAAGATCGATATAACATTATGGTAAATTCGAGCTCCCCATCAAATAGCGATCGACTTCACGGGCAACTTCACGACCTTCATTGATTGCCCAAACGATCAAACTTTGTCCCCTTCTTGCATCCCCTGCAGCAAATACGCCATCAACATTTGTTTTGTATTCGCCGTATGCCGCTTTTACTCTGCGGTTTTCTGCTTCTACACCGAATTGCTGAAGAAGCGGCTGATCTGTTCCTTCAAAACCGATGGCAATCAACACAAGCTGTGCCGGCCATACTTTTTCTGTTCCTGGAACTTCTTTAAACACATACTTGCCGTTTTCTACGACTTTTTCCATGCCAATCGTATGAAGCTCTTTTACATGTCCGTTCTCATCGCCTACGATTTTTTTCGTTTGGATTAAATATTCACGTACATCAGAACCAAATTTTGTTTTTGCTTCTTCGTGGGCGTAATCAAGCGCAAACGTAAGCGGGTACTGTGGCCATGGATTGTCTAGTGAACGATCATTCGGCAAAACAGGATGCTTACCGAACTGCACAACGCTGTTGCAGTTTTGGCGAAGCGCCGTTGCGATACAGTCAGCCCCTGTATCACCGCCGCCAATTACGATGACATCTTTTCCTGCTGCATTGATAAACTGGCCGTCTTGAAAATTGGAATCAAGTAAGCTTTTTGTTGCTTTTGTCAAATAATCCATCGCAAAGTGAATACCTTCTAATTCGCGGCCTTCCATTACAAGATCACGCTGCTTTTGCGCACCCGTGCAAAGAACGACAGAATCAAAATCAGCTTGCAGCTCAGAAGCGTAAATATCCTTACCAATTTCTGTATTTGTGATGAATGTGACGCCTTCTTCTTCAAGCAGACGTATACGACGCTCAATCACTTCTTTTTCCAGCTTCACATTCGGAATTCCGTACATCATCAATCCGCCGATGCGATCAGCACGCTCAAAAACCGTTACACTGTGGCCGGCTTGATTTAATTGGTCAGCTGCGGCAAGACCTGCAGGACCTGAACCAACAATCGCCACTTTTTTTCCTGTGCGTACTTTTGGAATACGCGGTGTAATCCAGCCTTCTTGGAAGCCTTTTTCAATGATCGTGTGCTCGATGCTTTTAATCGCAACAGCCGGATCATAAATTGATACGGTACAGGATCCTTCACAAGGCGCCGGACAAACGCGCCCTGTGAATTCTGGGAAGTTATTGGTTTTCAAAAGACGTTCTAACGCTTCTTTCCATCTTCCGCGATAAACTAAGTCATTCCACTCAGGAATCAAGTTTTCAATCGGACATCCTGATGTTAAACCATTTATTTCAGTACCCATATGGCAAAACGGTGTTCCACAATCCATACATCGGGCACCTTGTCTTTGCAATGCTTCATCGGAGAAAGGAGCCGAGTGTTCTTTCCAATCGTTTAAACGCTCAAGAGGGTCCCGTTCAATTGCCTCTTCACGTGTATATTCCATAAATCCTGTTGCTTTTCCCATAGTCTCCTCCTCCTTTTATTGTGCGACTGCCTCTTGTTTTTTTGATGCAGCAAAGGTTTGTTTTTGTTGTTTCTCCTGCTTAACGTTCGCTTCAAACGCACTCATAATCGCTTGGTCGTCCGTTAATCCAGCTTCTTTTTGCTCTTGGATGCGATTCATCATTCGTTTATAGTCTTTTGGAATAACTTTCACGAATTTGGCCATTAAATCATGCCAGTTAGCAAGTACATACGCAGCTTTTGAACTGCCTGTGTATTTCTCATGTTTGATGATCATTTCCATTACTTCTCTGACCTCAACTATATCAGTAAGCGTTTCAAACTCCACCATTTCTTGGTTGCATAATGCTTGGAATGCATCTTGATCATCAGCCAGAACATACGCGATTCCACCTGACATTCCAGCCGCGAAGTTTTTACCGACATTCCCCAACACAACGACACGTCCGCCCGTCATGTATTCACATCCATGGTCGCCGATTCCTTCTACAACCGCATGGACACCACTGTTACGTACACAGAAACGTTCACCCGCACTGCCCTGAATATAAGCTTCACCGGCTGTTGCTCCGATAAATGCTACGTTACCCGTAATAACATTATCTTCGGGTGCAAACGAAATATTTTGAGGAGCACGGACGATAATTTTACCGCCTGATAAGCCTTTACCAAGATAATCATTCGCATCTCCCTCAAGGTGCATCGTCATACCTTTCGGAATAAAAGCACCAAAGCTTTGACCCGCTGAACCCGTGAAACGAAGATTGATTGTATCTTCAGGCAACCCTTTTGCACCGTATCTTTGTGCCACTTCACTGCCGACCATCGTTCCGACAACACGGTGAATGTTTTTCACGTTGAAGTCAAGATCAACTCGCTGTTTACTTTCTAATGCCGGAGTGACTTGCGGAAGGATTTCCGTCACATCAAGTGATTGATCAAGCTTATGATTTTGCGGACGGCTGAATGTACGAGCACCTTCTGCTTGGTATAACAATTTAGATAAATCTAAATGTTTTGCTTTCCAGTGTGCTTTTGTGCGCTCACTTACCGTTAACATATCTGTTCTTCCAACCATTTCCTCCACTGTTCTAAAGCCTAATTGTGCCATCAGTTCGCGTACTTCTTGTGCGATATATGTCATAAAGTTGACGACATGGTCAGCCGTACCTAAGAATTTAGCGCGTAACTCTGGATTTTGTGTTGCGACACCAACCGGGCAAGTATCCAAGTGGCAAGCACGCATCATGATACAACCCATAACAACAAGCGGAGCCGTTGCAAAACCAAACTCTTCTGCACCAAGCAATGCAGCCATTACCACATCGCGGCCTGTCATTAACTTCCCATCTGTCTCTAATACAACACGGTCACGTAATTCGTTTAGCATTAATGTTTGATGTGCTTCAGCTAAACCAAGCTCCCATGGTAATCCAGTGTGCTTAATACTCGTTTTTGGCGATGCACCTGTACCGCCGTCGTAACCGCTGATGACAATAACATCAGCCGCACCTTTTGCCACACCGGCTGCAATCGTACCAACGCCCGCTTTCGATACAAGCTTTACGCTGATGCGAGCTTTCGGATTTGCATTTTTTAAGTCATGAATCAATTGTGCCAAGTCTTCAATCGAGTAGATATCATGATGCGGCGGCGGTGAAATTAAGCCAACACCAGGTGTTGAACCGCGAACTTCCGCAACCCATGGATATACTTTATTTCCTGGAAGCTGGCCACCTTCACCAGGTTTTGCTCCCTGCGCCATTTTGATTTGCAGTTCATCAGCATTTACGAGGTAGTTGATGTTTACTCCGAAACGGCCGGACGCTACTTGTTTAATCGCACTTCGGCGAAGATCTCCATTTGCATCAGGTACGAAACGGCTTGCATCCTCTCCGCCTTCCCCGCTGTTGCTTCTTCCGCCTAAACGGTTCATCGCAATTGCCAATGTTTCATGCGCTTCTTTACTTAATGAACCGAATGACATCGCGCCAGTTTTAAAGCGGCGAACGATCGATTCTACCGACTCGACTTCGTCAATTGAAATTGGTGTTCTGCTTTCATTAAAAGTAAAGGCATTACGAATAAATGTTAACTGCTCTTCGTCTGCCATTTTGGAATACTTTTTGAATAGCTCATAATTCCCTTCACGGCAAGCGCGCTGCAATGTATGAATCGTATGCGGGTTAAATGCATGGTGTTCACCATTGCGTCTCCATTGAAGCTCACTTCCAGCTTCTAATGTGTTATCTTCATAGTTGCCGTTAAAGGCTGCTTCGTGACGCAATTTCGCTTCCTGTTCAATGACATCCAAACCGATGCCGCCAAGCTGGGAAGCCGTGCCTTCGAAATAACGTTCGATGACATCATTACCGATACCGACCGCTTCAAAGATTTGTGCGCCGCGGTAACTTTGAACGGTTGAAATCCCGATTTTCGACATAACTTTTACGACACCTTCTGCTGCCGTTTGATTGAACTTAGCCACAGCTTCTTCGTATGAATCAGCAATGACACCTTCTGCAACCGCATGTTCCACTGTCGCGTACGCTAAATAAGGGTTAATCGCATCGACACCATATCCAAGTAAGACAGCAAAGTGATGAACTTCTCTTGCTTCACCGGATTCAATGATCAGACTCACTTTTGTACGTGTTCCTTGGCGAAGTAAATGTTGATGTACTGCGCTGCCTGCCAGCAATGATGGAATTGCGATATGCTCACGATCCACTCCTCTATCAGATAGAACAAAAAGTGACACACCCTCTGCGATAGCTTCATCTACTGACTTCAAAAGACTTCCCACAGACTGTTCTAAATTTTCAGTAAACAAAATCGGTAATGTACGGCTCTTGAACTCCGGATAGTTATTCGCTTTAATACGTGCAAGCTCTTCATTTGAGATGAAAGGCGTTTTTAATTGAATGCGTCGGCATGCTGTTTCAGTCGGGTGAAGGATGTTTCCTTCCGCACCGAGAAATGACATGGTCGATGTTACTACTTCTTCACGAATCGCATCAATCGGAGGATTCGTTACTTGAGCGAATGATTGTTTAAAATAGTTATATAAAAGATGAGCTCGGTCTGATAATACAGCTAATGGTGTATCAAGACCCATTGAACCAAGCGGATCTTTTCCTTCTGTTACCATCGGGATAATGTTTTTGGATACTTCTTCATACGTATAGCCAAATGCTTTTTGAAGCTTTACTAGATCACTGATTTTCTCGCTAACTTCTGCTTCCGGCAGTTCATTAACCGTTAGAAGCTGGTCATTTAGCCACTCGCGGTAAGGCTTCGCTTCAGCCATTTGCTCTTTAATCTCACGGTCTGAGATGATGCGGCCTTCTTCAAGGTTGAGCAACAGCATTTTACCCGGACTTAAACGATCTTTGTATAATACATTTTCCGGATCAACGTCCACAACGCCTACTTCAGATGATAAAATGAGGTAGTCATCTTTTGTCACATAATAACGGGCTGGACGAAGACCATTGCGGTCTAAAATGGCTCCAATTTGTTTGCCGTCCGTGAAAACGACCGCCGTTGGACCATCCCACGGCTCCATTAATGTGCTATGATATTCATAAAATGCTTTTTTCGTATCATCCATGTTTTCATCTTTTGCCCATGGCTCAGGAATCAGCATCATGGCTGTATGTGCCGGTGTACGTCCTGCTAATGTGAAAAACTCAAACGCATTGTCCAGGATGGAAGAGTCACTGCCATCTGTATCAAGAAGAGGTAACACTTTTTCAAGGTCATCACCAAATACCTCTGAAACAAACTGTTGTTCACGTGCTTTCATCCAGTTGATATTGCCGCGAATCGTGTTAATCTCGCCATTATGGATTAAATAACGGTTTGGATGCGCGCGCTCCCAGCTTGGGAATGTGTTTGTACTGAAACGAGAATGGACAAGCGAAAAGCCTGATTCAAAATCCTCGTCTTGCAAGTCAATATAAAAGCTGGATACTTTCGATGGAGTCATTAATCCTTTATATACAATCGTGCTGCTTGATAAGCTTGCAAAGTAAAAGCCTGTTCCGTTGGCAGCTCCGAATTTTTCAGCTTGTTTACGAATGATATATAATTTGCGTTCAAATACTAATTGTTCTGTAAGGTCATCGCTTGCACCAATAAATACTTGGCGGACAAACGGTTGCGTTTTCTTACCTGTAGGTCCGATATGCTCGCCGTCTACCGGAACAGTTCTCCAGCCAAGAAGCGTTTGACCCTCTTGTTCAATAAGGCGATTTATTTCACGCTCATATTGCTCGCGTTCTTCGGCATTTTGTGAAAAGAAAATCATCCCAACACCGTAGCGTCCTTGCTCTGGCAAGTTCATCTCACTGCATACTTTTTTGAAAAAACCATGAGGGATTTGAACCATGATTCCAACACCGTCGCTTGTTTCAGGATCGCTCCCTTGTCCGCCGCGATGTTCTAGTTGATCCAACATATGAAGTCCTTTTTTGACGATATCATGAGATGCATGGCCATTTAAATGTGCATACAGTCCGATTCCACATGCATCGTGTTCAAACTCAGGACGGTAGAGACCTTGCGCTTTTGGTAATTGGTTATATTTCATCATTTCTCCCCCGTTTCGATTTCTATTTATTTTCAATTAGATTAATTTTCTGTATTTTCAATCCGATGTAGATCACATGAACTTATTCTATATTTAAAAATTAATATAAACAATATATAATTTAGATAAAAACCATCTCAAATTGAGATAAGCGAATGGAGGAGCTGAATGGAATTACGTCAATTGCGCTATTTTATAGAAGTGGCTAGACGGGAACACGTGTCTGATGCAGCAGCCCATCTTCACGTAGCCCAGTCAGCCATAAGCCGGCAAATTGCCAATCTAGAAGCAGAACTTGGAGTGGATTTATTTGAACGGGAAGGGCGGAACGTCAAACTAACGCCAATCGGCAAACTTTTTTTAACTCATACCGAAACCGCTTTGAAAGCGATTGACTATGCAAAACAGCAAATCGACGAATATTTGAATCCGGAGCGAGGAACGATTAAAATCGGCTTTCCGACAAGTCTTGCCAGCCATCTACTGCCAACGGTCATTTCCGGGTTTAAAGATAAATACCCGAATGTGGCATTTCAGTTGCGCCAAGGCTCTTACAAGTTTTTAATTGATGCCGTCAAAAGCCGGGATATTGATTTGGCCTTTCTTGGACCTGTTCCCACGAATGATGATGACATCGAAGGGCATATTTTGTTCACTGAAAACATTTCGGCTTTAATCCCGGCTAGTCATCCGCTTGCGGACCGAAAAAGCATCCGCCTCAACGATTTAAGAAATGACGCGTTCGTCTTGTTTCCTGAAGGATTCATTCTTCACAAAATTGTAATCGACGCCTGCAAACAAGCGGGGTTCACACCAAACATTTCGTCAGAAGGTGAAGATTTGGATGCCATTAAAGGTCTTGTTTCAGCTGGAATGGGCGTCACGCTTTTGCCGGAAAGCACCTTTTACGAAAGAACCCCTCGCTTCACGGTGAAAATTCCCATTGAAATACCGCAAGTCAATCGCACAGTTGGCATCATCATACCCCAAAAACGGGATCTGGCTCCATCAGAAAAAGTGTTTTATCGATACGTCAAAGAATTTTTCTCGGTACTTGAACAATATCAATAAAGAAAGGTTGTCTCGAAAAGAGATTCGTTCCTTTTTCGAGACAACCTTTTTATTTATATATTTCACTTAATAATTCGACACATCCTCCTCCCACGAGAGGCAGTCACAATCGATTATTCAGGCAGCTTGATTGGCCCTCAAGGATTTACCTATGCGGATGGCGCCAACTCCGTAAGGGGGGGTGGCAGCCGCATAGGTCTAGAACATTCGGCATGACCGTTCTTTGGTCATGCCGAATGTTCTACATCGATCTATATAGAGGGCTTTTCCCCTTCCATGATCGTTTGAAATTCCTTCATGTCGGAATCGGCTTTCGGCGTGAGATGAAATGGATTTTTAACTTGGTGCGGGCTTAATGGATCTGAGTCTACTCGGACCCCCATCATCTCTCCTCCACTTGAGGTCAAATCATTAATAGCGCCCTCTTTTGTTCCATCAAAATGGGGAGATACTTCACGAAAATCACGATCATTGTTTGGCATACATAACCCTCCTTCTTACGTACTTTTTGCCAAACGAATGATTCTTATACTTTTTTAAAGATGTTCATTCTTTCGCTCTTACTGCTCCCGTTGCGCTTTCCATTCATCAACCTTTTGGCTGATTCGGTCGATTTCCGCTTGCATTTCCGCGAATTTCGTCTCTCGCAAATCACTCGAATACTGGCGTCTCAACTCATACATTTCGTCTTTTATTTTTGAGGCTTCCTCTGCCTTTTCCTGATCAATCAATTCTTCATTGCGCAAATACGAAATAGCAGCACTTAACCGGTCACGTTCCCGATAACTTACTTGATTAAATAGATCATAATCTTCATCAAAACATTTCATTTCGGTTAAGTGGTCCCACGGATTGACTTTTTCGGTATGAATCCAGGCTAACGTTCCCATCGATGGACGCCATTTCTTTAAAATGGTTTCTTTCAGCTCTTCTTTTGAACGGACCGTCGCATATTCGCCGCCGCCTGCTTCCGCCACTTGTTTTAGCTGCGTTTGCCCTTCATCATCGACATCAAATCCAATAATGTTGACTTTAGCCTTGATGTTCGATTCCGCCAACGTTTTTGCTGCCGCTGCCGGATCTCCTCCACATGTTTCGATACCGTCACTGACTATGTAGACGGTATTCGCATACTTCTCATTTTGAAACGGCTCAAGTAACGTTCGCGCATGTTCGATGCCCGCCCCCAATGGTGTCCATCCAGTTGCCTCGAACTGAAGAAGGGCTTGCTGGAATGCCCCTTCATTAAAGGGCGACAAGTCATATACCGTTTCAATCTTGCCGCATGATTTTTCCTTGTCGCTTTCCTTGTTGCTGCCAACATGGCCGTAAACTGCTAATGCGACATTTGCGTCTTCTGAAAGTTCACCCGCAAATTCAGCAACCGCTTCCTTCGCAAGCGCCATTTTTTCTCCGCCTGTAACCTGCCCCTTCATACTTCCGCTCGCATCCACCAAAATGACGGCATTTTGTTTTTTCTGCACTTGCTTTCCTTCTGACGTTATCTTATCTTCTCCTTCTGGAAACTGCGGCTCCTCAAACTGCACTTTAAAGCCTGTCATATTTTCGCTTGTTTTCTTATATGCTCCGCTTCCAAGCATCGATACTAAATAATCATAGATGTCTTCAGCAGATGCATTTGGATGATCTTTTATGTATGCTGCCACCGTTTTTTCCATTTCCGGTTGAAACGTTTCTTCCATATACGAATCATAGTCGCTGTTTTTTTCCCCTTCGTAATCAGCGAGGAGCTTGTCGACCAGCTTCCCTGGCTGCTGTTTCACCGTTTCCTCTATCGTTCGCGGGGCATTTGGAACAGCTGCTTCTTTGTTCTCATCCTCCACACTTTCTTCTTTCTTTCTACTATTATTCGTGTCTGCTGTTTGTTCTGAACTGCATCTATAAAGCAGACCGGTTACGGCGGCTAAGATTATCAGAAGCCCAAATTTCTGTTTCATTCTCCCACGTCCTTTCTTTTCTACCTAAATCATCTTATCCTCTATTTACCATATTTACAATGAGTTCAAAGTATTAGGACGAAGAAATGATTTCCTTTTCATCCCTTCACCAAGTCAGTTTGTTTACGCTTACATTATAGTAGAAGAAACACGACTCAAAGGATGAAAGAATCTGTCATAAAGATCCAGTAAAATCAATGGAGTCAATGAACCGTCCTTTCAATGTAAACTATTTGAGACTTTTAATAGCTTCGTTACTTCCGTGATCTCATCCACTTCACATTAGATAGTAGCGCTGCTGCCCGATTTTTTTTAGCCTGGACATCTCTTAATTTTAAACTTTCTTATTTTTAGACAAAAACGAACTCCTTTTCATAAGGAGCTCGTTTTTGTTTAAGACGTTTTCTTCATTTTAATCACATTATCGGATTGCTTTTTTAGTTTTTTTCGGTATACAACTTTGGACAATGTAACGCTAAATTCGTATAAAATCAAAAGCGGTACGATAACTAATATATCAGATATCAAATCAGGCGGTGTAATTAAAATAGACACAACGATAAGCAAAAAGTAAGATACCTTTCGCGCTTTTGAAAGAATCATAGGATTAATAACGCCAAGAGAAGTGAGAAACATGACGACCAGCGGAATTTCGAATAAAAATCCAAACGGCAACGTCAAGTTAATCATGAATTTAAAATATTTTTCAGACGTAAACATCGTTTCAAATTGTCCTTCAGACAAGGACAGTAAAAAACTAAGAACGGTCGGGTACACGACGAAATAACCGAATGATAACCCGGCAATAAAAAGAATAAACAACCCAGGAATGTAAGATAGGGTCGTTTTTCGTTCCTTTTCAGAAAGCGCCGGTTTTACAAATAGCCACGTTTGATAGGCCGCAACGGGAATAGTAAGAGCAATCGCGATTACGCCTGAAATCATAAAATACACCCAGAGAATTTCACTTGGTCCCAATACAGCTAAATGATGGTCGAGATCCCGAATAAGCCATGCGTAAATTTCCTGCACAAAAATAAATGATCCAAGTAAAAACAAGATAAAGGTGATCAACGTATAGATTAACCGTTTCCTGAGTTCCCCAAGGTGTTCTACCAAAAGCATTTCTTGATTAGTCATACAACTCCTCCTTTACTAAAAAGCAAGAGGAAGATGCAAGCTTATTGCTTACATCTTCTTCAACATTACTTGGATTGCGTCTTTTCTTCTTTCTCGTCTGACATTAAATCCTTAGCGGAGTTTTTAAATTCTCTTAGTGTACTGCCAAAAGCACGTCCAATTTCAGGCAGCTTAGATGGACCAAATATGATGAGGGCTATGACTAAAATCAGGATTAACCCAGGTATGCCGATATTTTGAAGCATAGTGCTCCCTCCTTTTGATTATCTTTCCTTCTTCTTGTTTTCTTCTATTGGTAAAGGATCCATACTCTGGTCGTTCGCTGTCAAGTCGATACCATAATCCTTAGCGAAAACCATGTGGGTTTCTGTAAGAACGCCATCTTGATTTTCATCTAGATTGAATACTCTGGCGCCCCGCAGCCTATTCCTTTCAGCTCCCGGAAGACCATAGGTGCCGAATCCAGTATTGCCGGCATAGCCAAGTAATATCCCATAATAATTACCCATATAGGTATTTATGTGGTCATGGCCACAAAAGACTCCCTTGACATCGCCTCTCTCCAGCATCGCCGAAAACAAACCACTGTTAACCGGCCCCATACACTCTTCTTCATTTCTTTCTCCTACAATATTGTGCTTTTTCACAGCAATGGCATGGTTGGCATCTGTTCTCTGATCTACGCTTGCGTACCACATAAATCTATGCTCCCAAAGAGGGATGTGAATGAACACGAGTGAAGGAACTTTATATCCCCATTGTTTCTCCAACTTCTTGGAGGTCTCATAATACCAGCTTACCTGATTAAAACGAAGCCAATCCCACGTCGGATATCCTTTGAAATCTTGGCCGGCAATGGTTTGCGGCGCATACCTTCCGCTGTCAAGCAGCCAGAGGTTGAACGCCGCTTTTTTGCCCTTGGAATCCTTAATAAGCAAATTCATATTACCTGTTCCTGTAATACCTTTTACTCCAGGCCTGTTTTCATTGTATTTATAAGACATATAGATTCGAAGCATATCTTCTTCGTCAAGACCGCTGTTTGGCGTGGAATCTTCATCATGATTTCCAAAAGTAACAGCCCACTTTATCCCCCTCTGTTCCATCGGCTGGGCAACATTGTTAATAGCTTGTCTCATCTCCATAGGTGTATCACAGCCACCGGAAATATTGTCCCCGTTCAGCACAACAAAGTCAGGCTTCTCTGCATCAAGCACTTTCTCCATAAGCTCCACAGTCCGGCGGTCAATACGCTCATCATCTTGTGTATCGTTAAACTGTACAATTTTGAATTTTCCATCTGGATTAAATTGAAGCTTTACATCGTCGTTTTTTTCGGCATGAGCTGTACTGCTGAATAAATCTACTGGAATCCCGGTAGATCCAAGTGTTAATGCAAGTGTACTCATTCCTCCTATTTTGATAAAGCTCCGTCTGTCCAATCCTTTGTGCGAATCTTGATTACTCATAAAAAAACCTCCCATTTTCTTCTAGCTTTTTCTGGTAATACTTCAACGCTGTAAACCTGTGTGTTGCTGGCACTTTCTCTACAATTTCCTACTTCATCATAAGATAGAAATGTTGATAGATTATTAATCTTAGATAAAAGAAAAGTAAAGAAAACAAAATTAAGAATTAAATCCCCACTAATTTCTTCTTAAACAAAGTAAGCAGCTAGAGTCTTTTGTTGATAAAATGATATGAAATATGGGTTTAAAAAAAATTGTTGTCATCAGCTTTTGCTTAATTTACAAAAAAATAATATTTTTGTTAATTCTTATTTATACTTATTTTTTATTATTAGAATTAATAGACCGAAACAAAAATGAAGAATTTACAGGGGATAAAGAGATGGAGAAGACTTCAGCTTCAGAAAGGTATAAAGTGATAATCAAAGAACTTGAAATCAAAAATAAAATTGGAGTAATTGAATTAGCCTCAAAATTAAGGGTAACGCCTGAAACGATTCGAAAAGATTTAACAGTGCTTGAGAAAAACAAAAAATTACGAAGAATCCATGGGGGAGCTATTCATTACTTTCAGCTGATGAAAGAGCCGCACTTCAATAAAAAAATCGGGATTCATCACGACCAAAAGCAATTAATAGGGGAGGCAGCCTCAACCTTTATTATGGATGGAGACTTCATTGCACTTGATGTAGGTACAACAACCCTTCATATTGCGAGATCTTTAAAAAAAGTTAAAAATGTCACCATTGTCACTAATTCGTTAGCAGCAGCAGAAATATTAAATGATAGGTTAGAAAATCACCTGTTTGATGGTCAAGTAGTTGTGATTGGGGGGAATTCAAATCCTCTTCAGCGTTCCATCAGCGGGACTTTAACCAATAAACTGCTAGAAGATTTTTATTTTGATAAGGTCTTTATTTCATGCGGCAGTATTAGACAAGAAGGAATTTATGATTTCGATGTTGATGAAGCAAGTGCATCTTCTATTATGATGAAGAGATCAAAACAAGTATTTGTGGTAGCTGATGCTTCTAAAATTAATCAAAAGGCGCTTTTCCAAATAGGTTCATTTTCTTCAATTGATTGCTTGATTACAAATGCTGACATGCCAATCGAATGGTCTAAAGATCCACTATTCAGCAAAGTGGATTGGATAAACATGGATGAACAAAAAGAAGATTGACTATCACTTCCAGATTTGTTAACTGAAGAAAATATCCATTTAACAATCTTATCTTTAAACAAAAAACGAACTCCTTATCATAAGGAGCTCGTTTTTTGTTTAAGACATTTTCTTCATTTCTATCATATTTTTATTGCAAACCCGTACCGAAATAAGGAATGAAGACTAACATCCTTTTCTATCAACTTATGTATAAATCGTTCAACCATTTAACGAATAACCCTTTGGGCATTTCCAAATACGAAACGCTCTCGACATTGAATTCCTTAGAAGAGCATTGCTTCATCATATAAGCATACCACTGCCTTGTTATGTCTTCTGCAATGCCAAAAGCTTTTGCCTCTTCCTTTTCTGATTCATCGAGAAGACCTTGCTGCCATTTTTTTTCATCCAACATATATTCCTGACTATAAAGGGCATATTTCTCACACCAGTATACAAGCTGCTGATGCGTGAATTCATTTTGGTCGTCACATACTTCATGCAGCAAAATCTTTAAATGTTCCGGTGTAAAAGGTAAAACAATCTGGTTTGGCTTTGTTATAGTCATCCCTCGGCCCCTTTCATTGTTTTTAATTCTCAAAAGAAAAAGACGTGCTTGAAACGCTGCTATACGTTTCATTATACACGTCTCTTCTTTTTGAACACACACTTTTAAAGAAAGAACTTAGTCCATGCTCACCCAAACACTCTTCACTTCTGTATAGTTTTCCAAAGCATAGCTTCCCATTTCACGGCCGATACCAGATTGCTTGTAACCACCGAACGGACTTGCCGCGTCAAATGCGTTATAGCAGTTCACCCAGACCGTACCCGCTTTGATTTTGTGTGCAAGGTAATGGGCCTTTTTGATATCCTGCGTCCAAACACCCGCTGCTAAACCGTAATCAGAATCATTAGCTTTTTTAACAAGATCATCTAAATCATCAAACGGCATGGCCGCTACAACCGGACCGAAAATCTCTTCTTTCGCGATCGTCATAGAGTGATTTACATCGGCAAATACCGTTGGAGCAACGAAGTATCCTTGGTCATACGGAATCGTACCTCCGGCCAACACTTCAGCGCCTTCTTCCACACCCTTATCGATATAGCTTTTCACGCGTTTTTGCTGTTCAGCTGAAATTAATGGCCCCATTGTCGTATTTTCTAATAAACCGTTTCCTTGATTGATTGTTTTTGTCAAAGAGACTAAATCTGCTACCACATTATCGTACATGCTCTTTTGAACATATAAACGGCTTCCTGCGCAGCATACTTGCCCTTGGTTGAACATGATTCCCATTAATGCACCCGGTACGGCTTTCGATAGGTCTGCATCCGGTAAAATGATATTCGGTGATTTACCTCCAAGTTCAAGCGTCACGCGTTTTAACGATTCGCTCGCCTGTCTCATAATATACTTACCAACAGCCGTCGACCCAGTAAAAGCTACTTTATCGACTAGCGGATGATCAACAAGCGGCGCACCAGCCGTTTTTCCGTAACCCGGCACAACATTGATAACACCTTTTGGGAATCCTGCTTCCTCCATCAATTGCGCTAAATATAAAGCGGAAAGCGGCGTTTGTTCAGCCGGCTTCAAGACGATTGTACAACCTGTCGCAAGAGCCGCGCCCAATTTCCACGCTGCCATTAATAGCGGGAAGTTCCATGGGATAATTTGCGCCACGACACCGATTGCTTCATGGCGAGTATAGTTAAAATAGTTTCCTTGAACCGGAATGGTTTGTCCAACAATTTTAGTGGACCAACCGGCAAAATAGCGGAAATGCTCAATTGCCAGCGGAACATCGGCATTGGATGTTTCACGAATCGGTTTTCCGTTATCTAAAGTTTCAAGCTGTGCTAATTCAAGTTTATGTTCTTCCATCAAATCTGCTAATTTATAAATAAGGCGGCTTTTCTTTGCCGTTCCCATTCTTGACCATGGTCCATGATCAAACGCTTCTCGTGCTGCTTTTACGGCCAAATCAATATCTTCCGGACCAGCTTCCGCTACGTCCGCTAACTTTTCACCAGTTGCAGGGTTAACTGTTTCAAACGTCTTACCGGAAATAGAGTCTACCCATTCTCCATTTATGTACAGTTTTTTCACGCCGTTTAAAAACTCTACTAATCTAGGACTTAATTCCATTCCTTTTGTACTTACGTTTTGCATATCCCCACTCCTAATCAACTTGTATTTGGAACCGCTTCCAAAAACAATTCTACCATTATTTTCATAATTTTGAAAACTATTTTTTGTTAAAATTTTATTACAATTTCATTAAACTCTCAATTACTTTGTTATATTTAGACGCTATCTTCAGTTCTCTCTCTTTTTCGTTCCAAAGAAATCCGTCATGGCCTTTAAATAAATGAAGCATGGACAAAGAATGTCCATGCTTCATTTATTTATGTACATTATACTCCGCTAAAATAACGGCTATCCGATCTTCAATGTCTTTTACAGTCTCGCTCCCAAAATTATTTAAGACAACGGCAAATGCGAGCTCTTGTCCCCCCTTTGTGGTCACATAGCCTGCAAGCGACGTAGCTCCTGTGATGGTGCCTGTTTTAGCTTTTACGTTTCCTGCCGCAGCCGTCTCTTTCATGCGCTTGCGGAGTGTGCCGCCGATGAGACGTTCACTTGCTCCGGCAACAGGAAGGGATTGTAAAAGTACGGGATACCAATCTTCTTTTCGGACTTCTGCAAGCAATTTAGAAAGTTCGCTTGCTGGTACGTTGCTAACATGAGAAATTCCTGAGCCATCCCGAAGGTACAGTGCATCAGTGTTCACTCCAATTGTTTGCAAATAACTTTGAACGACCTCCAGCCCTTTTTCCCAGCTTCCTTCTCCATGAACAACTCTTCCCATTTCTTTCACAAGCATTTCAGCAATAACATTGTTGCTTAATTTCATATACGGAACAAAAATGTGAGAGAGCGGCGGTGATTCCTTGGTAAGAAGAACAGACGCGTTTTCTGGAGCGGCTTTGTATGTATCATCCTTTTCTTTTATACGAATCCCTTCTCTTTTTAAAGCACCTCTGAATAGATCAAGCGCATAGATCGATGGTTCTCTTACCGCAATCCATTCACATGTCCTTTTAGCCCCATCCGGAATAGTTCCTTGGACAAGAATTGTATTCGTTCCATGCTTACGCGTAACGGTGATGTCACGGGCCCCATCTTTTTGAACGGTTGTTGCGTCATTAACGATGTTTACCACATCCGTTTCTGGCGTCAATGTAACTTTTGCATGTTCTCCCGGTTTCGTAGGATGTACTTCTATTATGACACTTCCTGCATCATAATCCTTGTTTGGAGAAACCGTCAAAGCGGATATCGGAGCGCCGTAATAATAGGACTCATCGTTCCAGACAACATCTTCCGACAGCCTTACATCGTCATACCAGGTGTCGTCTGCTGCAAGATTTCCGGCTACCTTCTTTATCCCTAATTTCTTCAACCCTTTGGCTAACTCGTCGAAATCTTCAGGGGAGAGTGTCGAATCGCCTTTTCCTTTTAAATAAAGATTTCCTCGAAGCGTATTTCCTTTTACTTTACCGTCTGTGAGCAGCTCGGTTTTAAATGTATAATCGGGACCAAGCACCTCGAGGGCAGCGGCTCCTGTCAAAAGCTTCATGTTAGAAGCAATTTTCAATCGTACCTGTCCAAACTGTTCGAACACCACGTTCCCGCTGTCTGCATCGCGCACACTTACAGCACTTATCGCACCTCTCAGACGTTCATCCGCTAACACTTCATTGATGTGATTCTTCAAATCGGCATAATCACTCGATGCTTGTGCAGACACTGAATCTTTCACCTGAACCGGCATGATGGGTAAAATACCCAATAACAGTATCATTACCCGTCGCTTTATTTTTGTTTGATTTCTACTCATATGGTCCATCCTTAAAAAATTATGTGGATTTACATAGTTTATCCCGTTTTACCAGACAACACTCTCCCCATTTTAGAACGTCCTTTGCAGACGCTTTTCTCTGTACTAGCCACATGAAATAAGATCTTTCTATCCATACTAAGTCTTGGAGGTATGTGTTGTCATGAAGCTCATATGGATTACTGGAATTTTACTATTCACTCAACAAATAAATCTGTCTGACACTTTATCATTGACCAATCAAGGAGAAACAATCGCTGTCATCAATCGCGATGACTATACCATTCCTTTAGTCGGGGTGCCAATGGTAGATGAAAATAAATACAATCAATTCATTAAAACGCTCGACCGACAAGTATACAAAAAACCTGTCGATGCAACCATCAATGGCCATGGACAAATCATTGCCGGAAAAGTGGGATATAAACTTTATAAACAGGGATTTCAAGAGAGGTTTTATACCTACTTTTTCAGTAAGGGGCCATCCAGATTGGAAGTTCCGACGATTGACATTTATCCGAAAGTCGACGGGGAACTGCTGGCGCACATTCGAACTAAACGGATTGGTCAATATGTAACTTATTTTAATGCCTATAATAAAAAACGCTCCCATAATATTTCACTTGCTGCAGAAGCTATCAATAACCACGTGGTTTTTCCCGGAGAGACTTTTTCATTTAATGAAGTGGTCGGCAAGCGAACAGAAGACAAGGGATATATGCGTGCTCCTATTATTGTCAGGGGAGAATTATCAGAGGGAGTTGGAGGTGGCATTTGTCAAGTTTCGTCTACCCTGTTTAATGCTATCGACAATGCCGGCATAAAAATCGTTCAGCGTTACTCCCACAGCAGACGTGTTCCTTACGTTCCTTCAGGACGCGATGCAACGGTAAGCTGGTATGGTCCTGATTTTCGGTTCAAAAACGAGTATAATCAGCCCATTCTGATTCGGGCTAAATCGTATCCAGGCAGTGTAATCGTTACGGTTTATTCCTCGGATTCCATTGATTATGTTCCCCGGAAAGTTCGAAGCGCATCACATCGACTGCCGCAAGAAATCATGATTGATTCTGATGGAAATAATGATAGTGAACAATAATACTTTAACAAAAAGAATGACCCAAAAGGGCAAAATACGGGCCTTTTGGGTCATTCTCTTATTCAGCGTTCACAATATGTGCTGTGTGGTGCTTACCATGCCATGCATACAGTGCTGCCAATGTATAGACATCCAGTTCTTTTTCCAATCCGGGATGGTAAACCGTTTTATTGACGTCTTGCTCCTCCAACCGTTCAAGCAAAAAAGCCCAGCGTTTCTGCAAACCATCCAATAAAGAAAGCGATAATTCAACAGGTGCTTCCTTCGCTTCCTCTGTTACTGCCCACTCATTTTCTTCAAATGGATTAATTGTCGGCGTGTCTTCTGTCAATGCAAGCTTTGTGCGAATGAAGGCATTCATATGTGCATCCGCTAAATGATGCACGACCTGCCGAATCGTCCATCCTCCCTCGCGATAAGAGCTGTCTATCTGTTCTTCTGTCAACCCTTGTACAGCCTCACGCAGCTTTTCCGGAAGCTCGTTAATGTCTGCGATAAAACTTTGAAATTGTCTGTTATTTTTTTCTTTCGGCATTTGAAATGAGCCGATTGGATATCGTTTATCCATCTTATTTTCTCCCCCGTTTCCTCTCTAATCTACCATCATTTTACATATTCTCTGCCTATAACGTCTACTGATTTGCTTTTTCCAATAAAAAAAGCATACAGGAATGGTTCCCGGCATGCTCAAATACCTCGGTTAGACTAGTCATCATCTCTAGCCCCATCCTCTACAATGGTACGAAGCTCTTTATAAAACAGTTCATCATTACATGTCATTTTTTCACCATAATGGGCGATTTCCTGAAGCTCGCCCATATCGCCTTTTGCATTGATGATTTCAAGCACCTGTGTCATATCCTCTGTTTGCGGCGTTTCTGTTTTCTTCATGATGCCCCTCCTTTATAAGCTATAGCTTTTCCGAAAAAGGGGACCGTTGATGCGTTTATACATGAATTTTTTAATCTTACGGAAGTATCCCCCTCTATTCGAAAAGAATCAAAAAACACTTCTTTGTCAGGAACTGCAATGCCCTATGAAGGAGAGCCATGGATAGCGAAGATTACAGCGTTGGTCACAGGACGTGACCGTTCTTAGCTGTAATTTGGCTCGTTCCGCTTTTTATTTCTCCAACATCAATTGAAGCAGCAATTCATCTGTTTGCTTTGTTCCTTCATTACCCAAACGGCAGAAGCTATCAATCGTTTTCTCTACATCATCATGGATGAATCCGTCTGTTGATGAGATTTCATGATTGCTTACTGCAAGTAACGCGGATTGGACGGCGACATTCGAACAAGTCGAAACCTTCATCGCACATCCTGCCTTTGCCCCGTCACAAACCATACCCGACACGTTTCCAATCGTATTTTGAATGGCTGCTTTAATTTGATGGAGTTCGCCTCCAAGCAAGTAGGTGATGGCAGCACTAGCTCCCATTCCCGCAACGGTTACACCGCAAAGAGCGGACAATCTGCCAAATTTCGATTTAATATGAATGGTAACAAGGTGGCTAAGGGCAACAGCACGTATTAACAGCTTCTCGTCCACCCCGAGCTTTTCGCCTACCGCTACAACTGGCAATGTTACCGCAATCCCTTGATTTCCGCTCCCAGTATTAGCCATAACCGGAAGCGGCGAACCGGCCATTCTTGCATCTGAGCCTGCCGCTGCAAGAGACATGGCCCTTGTAGCGAGATCATCAGCCAGGAAACCTTTTTTGACGTTTTCTTTAATTGTTTTTCCTACTTGCAAACCATATTCCTGTTCCAACCCTTCCAATCCGATGGTTTTATTGAGTTGAATGCTTCTTTTCACAATATCCAATTCTTTAATATCGATGGTCGTTACAAATTCATATATACGATCAATCGTTAACTCCTTAAGAGCTTGCTTATTGGAGTGAAAATAAATGTTTTCACAACCGCCTTGAAAAATAGATTTTCCGTCTTTTTCAATGAGAACAATATCGTTATGATTGTCAGCAATCACGACACGTGATGATTCTCTGTCCGTTTTGATGATGACTTCAATGTAAAGCTTTTTCGGATTGTCAGCAATAGAAACAGACACTTTGCCGTTTTGCACGTGCTTCAAAGCTTGTTGTTCATCTTCTTCTGTTACTCCTTCGAGTACTTCAAGCTGCTTTTTGGGGTTCCCAACTAATGCACCAAGCGCCGCTGCAAAATCGATTCCTCTCGCTTTCATCCCTGGTATACCGACTGCTTTTGCATTTTTAATAATATTCCCGCTAGCAATTACGTGGATATTCGTTACAGGACCCGATACTTGTTGTTTTGCTGTAGCCGCCGCAAGCGCAATTGCTACAGGCTCAGTACACCCCAATGCAACGACGAGCTCTTTTTTTATAACGTCTAAAATCTGTTGGTTATCCATTTTTCTTCCTTCCCAAGCATTGTCTATAACATGGACGTTCCATTCTTTTTCTCATTTTTTATCATGATTGTAACAAAATTCACTGTGATTATATTATTCCCCCTTTTACTTTTCAAGCATATTTTGAATATGGTACCTTTTTTCGTTCATTCATTATAGTTCAAACTATTAATAGAAAAGACCATTTCATGAAGTTGGTGTCCCATAGGTCCTAAACATATCACAGAAATTACTTTTCACTGAAAGGACCCGTCACTCAATCCTTGATTTTACTGGATTTCCATGACGGGTCCTTTCAGGAGAATGATTCAAAGGTATGTTTTTTATACCTTTGAATCATTCTCTTCATTTATTATCGTGCATTCGGAAAGACACGACGTACGACTTCTGTAAATTCGTCGAATAATCCCCCAACTGGTCTTCCTTCACCGATGTCATTTACATAGTTATCCATTCGGTCGATAAAGTCAGGATTTGTTGAAACATACACATTTTGAATATCGGCATCCGTTTTTCTGACCGCATTCGCAATGTTATTTTCCATCTGACGTGTTAATTTTCCTTCAGCATTATCGTCAAGCTGGGCTGCCACATAAGCGTTACGCTCAGTTACAATCACACTCGCTCTTTGTACTCCTTGTAAGTCAGCCACTCTATCCGCAGCCTCATCCGCTACGTTCATCAATGGCTCCTCGCCATTTCTATCATTTTCATTTCCAACGTTGCGGAGCGGATTGTTTAATCCCATATCATTATCATTCACATTTCGGACATTCCGTAAAGAACCGTCTACTCCGTTTCTGCCGTTATTGTCCCGAATGTATCGATTATTATCATTCACTACATTATCGTTGTCATTCACGTAGCTGACATCGCGTGTATTGTTATTAATCCCATTTCGATCATCGGCTGCATTATCGTTGTTACATCCAGTTAGTGCAATCATTGAAAGAGCACCTGCTGTTAAAACTAATTTGTGCAATAAAGCCATAATACCCCTCCTTCAAATTTTAATAACGAATCAGTTTTAGTTTTGCGATAGCTGACGCATTTTATGTTGATAAATAAAAGGAAACATACTTCACAGTTTCCTGACTCATACTAAAATGGGGTAATGAAGGAGGATGTTCAAAAATGGAGCTCATCAAAGACCTTTTCCTTGTTGCCGGCAGAATTGTCACGATTTTGCCCTTACTTCTATTTTTAACATTGTACATGGGGAAACGTTCTGTCGGGGAACTACCTGTTTTTGATTTTTTGGCCATTTTGACAATGGGAGCCGTTGTAGGAGCGGACATTGCTGATCCAAAGATTGAGCACATACCTACCATTGTGGCCATGATTTTAATTGCCTTTTTGCAAAAAACAATTGCAAAGAGCAAAATCAAACATCGAAAAATCGAAAAAATGGTTACGTTTGAACCGACTATTGTCATGGAAAACGGGATGTTTCTTCCGGATAATTTAAAGAAAATCCAATATTCCATTGATAATATGTTGGGATTGCTTCGTGAAAAAGAAATATTTGACATAAAAGACATCCAGCTTGCTATCATTGAAGGAAACGGGAAGCTTTCGATTGTGAAGAAGCCGGAGAAAACAAATGTAAAAATTGAAGATTTACAAATCCCGAAAAAGGGTGTAGAAGCAGCTTTTCCCCTTGTTGTAGAAGGTGTCATTTACGAGGAAGTATTGGAGTTTCTCCAACTGGATCGATCCTGGGTCATGCAGCAGCTCCACACACAACACATTTTCTCCCTCAACGATGTGTTTTTCGCTTCCATCAATAAACGAAAAGAACTCCATGTATGCAAGCGGCATTATTCCCTCAAGCATACCCCTCCTTTTTTTCATTAAAACGCATCTATAGAAATGAAACACAATAGGCCGCATGCGAAATCCTTGTTTTCTTCGGATAGCATAAACGGCCTATTATTCTCATTTATTTTTTATTCAATCCTTGTTTTTCAACAAACTCTTTCATATACATTCTTGTAGGATTTGAAAGCATGTTCGCCATTTGCCCTGTCCACGTATCACTTCGTTCTCCACCAGTTCGCTCTAGATAGTATTCCTGAATCGTTTGATTATACTGTTTAAGTTCTTCATGGAGGCGCTGTGTGTCTTGATTATATTCATCTTCATGATACACATGCTCAAATGGCAGCCTCGGTTTTTTCCCCGATTCATGAAGAGGATGACCGACCGTCATACCAAACAACGGTACAACCCGTTCAGGGGTATTCAATAGCTTTGATACTTCTTCCAGATTGTTCCGAAGGCCCCCAATATAGCAAATCCCAAGACCCATTGATTCTGCTGCAACGGCGGCATTTTGAGCGGCGAGCGCTGCATCAATGACAGCAACCATGAATTTTTCTGTGCTTTCAATAGAAGCCTTAATATCTTTCCCTTCCATTTCCGCCAGTACTTCATGGCGAAACAAATCGGCACAAAAAATGAATAAATGTCCGTTCGTTTCCACATAAGGCTGATTTCCTGCGAGTTCAGCGAGCTTTTTCTTCTTTTGTTTATCCTTCACACCAATAATGGAATAGGCTTGAATATAGCTTGAAGTAGAAGCAGCTTGTGCCGATTCTACAATCGTGCGTATTTCCTCCTGTGTGAGCGGCTTATCTTCATATTTTCGAATCGAACGATGATGCAGCAATGTTTCAATAACGTTATTCATTTATCATTCCTCCCCTTTTCATTGTAACCATGTTCGGGTGATCTTTTCACGTATATTGCTTGTTTGATCGATTTTGACGCTTGTCCTTCATCGCATTCTATTATCTGCTTGCACTAGAACCCTTTAGCGTCTTCCTGTTTAGCTATATTTTATCCATGTTAAAATAAAAAGTTTTTCACATAAAAAAGGGGCCCATTTTGGTTATGGGTCCCTTCCTTATGGATAATTAGTTTGATGGGGGAATTTCCCCCATCAAACTAATTACGCGGATTGATATTGAGTAATTTCGTTTTTAAGTCCTGCTCCATATCGGCAAGCTCACGTTCCGCTTCCTGCCGCTTTATCCGTCCATCTTGCTGAATTTGCAGTACCTCTTCAAGCGTACTCAATAAGTTCTCCTGTGTACGCTTTAATGTCTCGATATCGACAATGCCCCGCTCATTTTCTTTTGCGACATCGATCGTGTTTTGTTTCAGCAGTTCGGAATTTCTCGTCAACAAATCATTCGTCGTCTTGGACACTTGGCGCTGTGCTTCCATCGCCGTTTTCTGTCTAAGCAGCGTCAATGCGATGACCACTTGATTTTTCCATAAAGGAATGGCCGTTAAAATAGAACTTTGGACTTTCTCCACAAGCGTCTGGTTTACTTCTTGAATGAGACGAATTTGCGGAGCGCTTTGAATGGCGATTTGACGGCTCAATTGCAAGTCATGCACCCGCTTTTCAAGACGATTGATAAAATGATTGATATCATTCACTTCCTGAATGGCCAAATAATCATTGGTATTGGAAGCCTTTTGCTGCAGAGTCGGCAGTGTTTCGTTTTGTAAAGACTCTAACTTGTATTCGGCTGCTGCAATATAAATATTGAGCGCATCGTAAAACTGCTTATTTTTTTCAAACAAGTTATCAAGCATAATTAGATCGCGCATAAGCATTTGACGGGCACCTTCCAGCTTATCGGCGATTTTATCAATTTCGACATTGATGCTTTGATATTTCGAAAACATCCCATGTATCGGCTTTGATAAAGAAGAAAACAAGCGGCCAACGACACCTTTTCGTTTTTTCGTGAAATCTTCGGGATTCACTTGATTGATTTTCAGCATCAGTTCCGTAATGGCCTCTCCGACGGGTCCCGTGTCTTTCTTTTGAATATGATTCAAAACGGAATGCGAAAACTGGGAAAGCTCCGATTGGGCAGCCACTCCGTACTGCAAAATGGCTTGCTGGTTTTTATAATCGATTTGCTCGGCAACTTTTCGCGCTTTTTCCCGATGCTCGGGTGTTAATATTTCAAATGTCGTTTTCGGTTTTGGAGCAGCCTCCTCTGCGAAAGACGGCGTTGATGTATTGGCGAAAGGATCTACCAACAGTTCATCCAAATAATCTTTTTTGGGTTCACTCATCTATGTTCTCTCCCTCTATTTTTCCTATTGATTCGTATTCTCAGGCAAATCTGCCGAGTCGGATGGTTGATATTCAAAAGATTGTTTCAACATTTTCCGTTCGACCTCAAGGCTCATCATATCGTTTGATAATGAATCGAGCAGCACTTGCCGAGAGCTTTCTGCCATTTCATCGAGTAAAAGCTCTGCTTCACGAAGCGACTCTTTTAACTCAATGCTTCTGACCGGCTGTTTCAATAAAAACGTATAACGGTCGACAAGCGTGACGGTTGCGGGCAAATGCTGTGTAAAGAAGGCTTGTACTTCCCGGTATCTGACGGGCTCTTCTTCGACAACTTTAATAATTCCTTTTGCAAGCTTGTGAAGCTTGGCGATTTTCATCCAGGCTGTAAGAGATCGCACTTTGTACCGGCATGCCCCAATTGCTGCCACTTTTTTGTTGGCTTCTTTCAGTTGATACTTTACATAAGCCAGTTCTTCCCTATATGGATCAACATTCCTCATGCGTTTCCATAAAAAACGTCCACCCATCCAAAAGACTGTTACAGCCGGAATTCCGATGCCGATTAGAACCGACTGGATAAAAGGGATATTCAGCCAAAAGAATGAAATGGGCATGGAAACAAAACCGACAAGGCCGCTGAACATGAATAGAAATAAGCTTCGAATAATTTTCATCTATCATTCACTCCGATTTTTGTTGATAAAAGAATGTTATCATATTTTCTATCTTTTTGTATTTTATGGAAGAATTTTTCTTCAACATTCCAATCATAACCTGTATTTATTCATACGAATGACAACAGCAAAAAGTTTCGTATGTATGGATCAACTTTATTGATTTATGCCAATTCATATATCCCATTTTTAACCGATTTCACTCTCCATAGTCCCTTTTAACACTAAAACACCGTTCGTACTTGAACGGTGTTTTCTCTCGTCAGGGAATTTTCAGATTCCTTCGTTTAGTTGTAACAGTTTTTTATTTAATTTAGGAGTATACATGACGAGGAATCCAGATCGCCCTATAGTATAGACGATAAAAGCAAGCCATAGACCATGATTATGCCAGATAGGGGTTACTGTGATTTGTATAATGATATAAATAATCATTGCGTAAATCATAGAGTTTCGAACCGGAGCAATTTCAGTTGCTCCTGTAAAGACACCGTAAATGACAAGGCCAAAACAAGCAGCAAACGGATAGATGATGAGCCATGTTCCATATTTGGTTGAAAGCTCGATAACACTAGGTAACTTTGTAAAAAGTCCAATAATTTGTTCTTGAAATAATCCATATACGCAAGCTACGGTAAAAGCAGTGATCACCGACCATTGCCTTGATAACGTAAACGTTTTTTTATATAATTCTTTGTCATTTGATCCTACCGCCTTGCCGACGAGAATACTAGAGGCGTTGGCGAACCCATCAAAGAAATAAGCCATTATGTAATGAATTTGAAATAATACAGCGTTGGCAGCTAGAAATTCTGTACCAAACGAAGCACCTTTTGCTGTAAACATATTAATAACAACTAATAAACAAATCGTTCGAATAAACAAATCCTTGTTAACGTTAAACATCTTTTTCATAGACTGTGTATCTATAAGTGCTTGAATAGATGGTATTTTCCATTCAAACGGTGATGCCTTCCAAACAATAAACAACCCTAATAAGAAGGCTGTAATCTCAGCAATCAAAGTGGCCGCAGCGACCCCTTTTACAGCAAAAGAAAAGACATGGACAAAAAGAATGGCCAAAGTCATATTTAAAACATTCATTAACACTTGTAAACATAAAGATTGTTTAATCTTAGCCATCCCCATTAACCAGCCAAGAATAACATAGTTCATCAATGTAAAGGGTGCTCCCCATATTCGAATGCGAAAATATTCTACTGCAAACTGACTTACATCGGAAGCAGGAGCAATCAATTTGAGAGCTGCATATTCAATCGGCCATTGTAAGAGAATAAAACACATACCTACAATTACAGCCAATAAAAATGGACGAGATAAAGCAAGTACTCCTTGAGCTGGGTCGCTTGCCCCATTGGCTTGTGCGGCAAAAGCAGATGTGCTGACCCGCAAAAAGCCGAAGACCCAATACAAAGTATTAAAAATAAGGGTCCCTACTGCAACGCCTCCAATATAAGCTGGATCGGGAAGTTGTCCGACAACGGCTGTATCCACAGCACCTAATAAGGGCGTCGTCATGGTTGAGAGCGTTAGAGGAATCGCCAAAGCAAGATACGCACGATGATTCATCCGATAGACCTCCTTTCTATAATTTTAAGATAAAAATAATAGCCCCGATTATGTAAATGAAATCGAGGCCTTCGAATAAAGGAAACTTTCAACAGTGAGGGTTCTTTCATCTCCCACTGATGGTTAGTTGATCTTATCGGGCTTTTACGGGCAGTTATCCCCGACTTAAACTTCTCCAATGATTCTAAAGAACGAAGACTAAAAACTCGACGTCAATCTCCACGTCTTCGCTAGCACATCCTGTGCGTCGGAGGTGGAGGTCTTATTGGCCCGTTAATGCGGAGCAACTGTAACTACTTTTAAATTAAGTATGGCTAACCCTTGTTCCAATCGTACGAAAACGCGGGTGCTCAGCAAGCATAGAACCCCTCATCTTTTTTACTACAGGATGTTCTGAAGTAAAAAACTGATTTTTTGACTCGTAAAGTTCGACTAGTTCCCCTTTTTCTAGTACACCTAATGTATCACTAATCGTATAGGCAGCTTTAATATCATGTGTAATAAAGAGATAAGATAACCCGAAGTCTTCTTTCAGCTCCCTGAGTAGTTCTAAAATAAGGGTTTGATTAACCATATCTAGACTGCTTACAGATTCGTCTAAGACGATCAGTTTGGGCTTGAGTGAGATTGCTCTTGCAATATTAATTCTCTGCAATTGGCCACCGCTGAATTGATGCGGGTATTTTTTTAAATCCTCTTCACTTAGCCCTACCCTTTCCAATAATTCAACAACGGTTCGTTTTTGTTCAAGTACTGTCAACTTTTCATAGTTTTCCAGCGGCTCTGCAATAATACGTTCAGCTGTCATTCGAGGGTTAACCGATGAATATGAATCCTGAAAGACAACTTGAAGGTCACGGCGGATTTTTTGGCGGGTAAGCTTATCTGCAGTATAAATATCATGCCCTTGAAACAGAACTTGTCCATATTGGGGACGTTCCAAACCAAGAATCACTTTTCCTAAAGTACTTTTACCGGCTCCGCTCGTACCAAGCATTCCTAGGCATGTTCCTTCCTCAATAGAGAGGGAAATACCGGAAAGTACTTTTGGAGAACGGTCTTTCCAGTTGAAAAACGTTCGAGATCCGTAGCTATGAGTTACATCATTTACCTGTAATAAACTCATTTTTTCACCTCTTATTAGTCAAGCCAAATGAATGATAGATTCATCTAAATGTAGTATTGTTCGCGCATTTAATAGTTTCTTCGTATACTCATGCTGCGGCTCATCAAATAGTTGAAACACATTCGCTTTTTCTACTATTCTGCCATTCTGCATAACGGCTACTTCATCTGCCATTTCGGAAATGACTCCGAGATCATGGGATATTAATAAAATGGCTGAACCATATTCGGAGCGAATTTTATCTAAGTGGTGCAGCACTTTCTTCTGATTATTTACGTCAAGTGCGGTTGTTGGTTCATCGGCAATAATAACGGCCGGATGCAAGCATGCTGCCATAGCGATCATCACCCGTTGAAGCATACCGCCACTCAATTGAAAAGGATAGTAGTTTAAAAGTTTAACAGGGTCTGGTAAATTAACATGTTGCATCGCCTCAACAGCAAGCTCCGTTGCTTGTTTTTTATTCCACTCTGTATGCGAGCGAATGGTTTCAATAAATTGATGGCCAATCGTAAAAACAGGCGTAAAAGCATTCATCGGATTTTGCATAATAAAGGCTATATCCTTGCCGCGAATTTTACGCATTTCTTTATCTGCTAAACCGTTTAATTCCCGTCCTTGTAATGTAATGCTACCTTCAATCGTTGTCGTTTTCCGATCAAAAAGCTGAAGAATGGACATACTTGTAACGGTTTTACCGCATCCACTTTCTCCAACAAGACCAAGTACCCTCCCACGCTTTAATTCAAAATTTACATCTTGAACGAGGGTATCAGCACCAGTATTTGTTTTTACCTGTACATGTAAATCTCTAACTTCTAACACATTTGACTGTTCTGTTCCCAACATTCTCATTCCTTTTTAAAATCGACGTTTGACACCGTAACGTTCTGATAACGCTTCGCCCAATAAATTGAATGTCACAATAACAAGCATAATGATCAATCCTGGATAAAGCATTAATTCTGGATTCGTCCGAATATACGATTTTCCTTCGTGAATCATCGCTCCCCATTCAGGTGTTGGGGGTTGTACTCCTAATCCAAGAAACGACATGGCAGATATATCCATGATGGCCCAGCCCATTTCTAATGTACCCATTACGACAAGTGGAGGAAGCACATTTGGGACAATATGATTTTTGATAATCTTCCATTGAGAAGAACCGCTTATTTTCGCAGCTGCAATAAAGTTCTGTTCTTTCAGACTAAGTACCATTCCTCGGAACATTCTCGCGTAGTAGACCCATTGCACAAGCATCAGCGCTAAGATGACTTGCGGAAGTCCAGGTCCGAATATACCAACCAGTCCAAGAATGAGGATAAGACTCGGGAAAGCCATAACCCCATCGCAAAATCTCATCAAAACATGGTCAACCCAGCCGCCTTTATACCCTGAAAAGGTTCCAACGATTAAACCAATGGCTAAAGATGAAATGAAAATAAGCATGGCAAATCCTAATGAAACGCGTGCTCCATATAAAATGCGTGACAAGTTACATCTTCCTAAATGGTCGGTTCCTAATGGAAATTCCCAGGATGGAGGCTGCAGTTTATAAGCTAAATTAACAGCAACCGGATCATTTGGCGCTATCCAGGGAGCAAATACCGCGATGATAAAAAGAAGACCTAATATGAACGAACATATTGGAATGACTTTTTGACTTCTAAATAGTTTACGTAACCTTTTTATCATTGCTGGTATCCTTCTTTCCTGGAAATGCGCGGGTCAATGTACATTTGAATAAGATCAACAAGTAAGTTGCTAACGATAAATAAAATAGCTGCAATCAGTACGTAGCATTGAATGACAGGTATATCACGATTAAAAATAGCTTCAATAAAATAACGACCAAACCCTGGCCAAGAAAAAACCGCTTCAACGATAATCGTTCCAGTCAGCAGTTTTCCAAGGTTCATTCCAAGTCCAGTTATCATTGGGGAAATGGCAATCCGTAAGACATGCTTGGTCATAATGGTTTTTTCTTCCAATCCCCTTATCCGCGCAAATAACACATACGGCTCTTGTAAATTTTCCAGAACACTCGCACGCAACAATCTTGTATAAATGGCAATTAAGGGAAGAGCCAGTGTAACGGAAGGTAGAACAAGATGTTGCCATGTCCCAATTCCTTCAACAGGAAAAAGGTCAAGTTTAACAGAAAAGAAGAAAATCAAGATATAGCCCAGCCAAAAAGAGGGAATCGATGCCCCTAAAAAAGAGAGAATACGGCTAAAGTGGTCGATTACACTATTTTTCTTTACTCCAGCAAGAAAGCCTAGAGGGATACTGACGAGCACCGCTATTACGATACTCCCTAGAGCCAACTGAATGGTCGCTGGGATTCGGTATGTAACCTCATCCCAAACTGGTTTATTCGAAACATAAGATATGCCAAAATCAAGTTGGCATATCTTCATAATAGAGTTTACATATTGGATGAAGAATGGTTGATCTAAACCAAATTCTTGTCTTTTCTGAGCCAAAATCTCATCTGTCGGTTGAATATGGGCAGCTGCTAAATAAGCCTCAGCCGGGTCCACCGGTGAAAGGTGAATCATTCCAGTCGTAAGTAATGTTGCCAAAAGAAAAACCGGAATAATAGATATCATTCGTTTCAATATATAGGTGCCCATAAAAGCCTCCCGCTACTTACTACTCGATGCTAATTCCTGTGAATGGATGTTCGTCACGATTAGCAGGGAAAGTAAAATTCGTAACATCTTTTTGATAAATCGCTGTTTTCTTAATATAAGAAATAGGAACAATTGCTCCCTGGTCTTGGATTGATTTCAAAATAGACGAGTAAAGCTGTTGACGTTGTTCCTCATCTGTTGTTTGAGGGACCTCGGCTATTTGTTTTAGTAATTGGTCTTTGTTCGGATATGCTGAGATTGCCTCATTAAATCCAAACCCTTCTGATGCAACAATGTTTAAGAACGTATGAGGATCATAAGGAGCACCATAGTTACTAAAGAAATTAATGTCAAATTCATTTGCTTTAAATCGTTGAATTTGCTCTGTTAGTTCAACCCCAACAATGTTTAATTTAACACCAATGGCTGCCCACTCAGATTGGAGCGTTTCTGCCATTGCTTTTTGAATCGATTCTGCTGAATCATACATTAGCTCGACTTCAAGTGGCTGTCCATCTTTTTCACGAACCGTTTTCCCTTCAGAAAGCGTCCATCCAGCTTCATCTAATAACGAATTCGCTTTTTCTACATCGTAATCAATGACATTAACATCAATGTCTTTCGTGTAAGGGAAATTTGTCGGTAAAATATGATCTGCTTTTTCTTCGTACCCAGACGTGATCCCTTCAACCATTGCTTCTTTATTAAAACCATAATGTAACGCTTGACGTACGCGTTCATCGGAAAGCTGTTCTTTCTTTGAATTGATAACAAGTTGTCTCGTTGCGACTGGTTCCGAAATGCTAGTTTCATAGTTACCAGTAGACTCTAATTGCTTGAAAGCATCTAAACTAATGACACCTTCTCCGTAAATCAAATCCAGCTCGCCTTTTTCAAACGCAAGTACTCTCGTTTCCGCATCAGGAATGATTTTCACTTTGATTTTTTCTTCTTTTGGAAGCTCACCCCAATAATTTTCATTACGCTTGTAAATAGCATATTCATCAGCTTTATACTCTTCCAACATCCATGGACCTGTACCGACCGCTTCAACGACACCTTTTGAGGTATCCCCATCTTCAGGGAATCCAGCTTCACCCAAGAAACGAACTGGTCGAACAACAGCTAACTCCTGAATCGTTGGATAATATGGTTCGGTTAATGTCAGTTGAAACGTATTTTCGTCGATTACATCCGTTTGTTCTATTTTCGTTAAGAAACCTAACCAACTATGTAGTTCAACATTCTTCAAAATCGTATCAAAGTTTTTTTTCACAATTTCTGCATTAAAGCTTGTTCCGTCAGAAAATTTCACATCTTGCCGTAGATGAAACGTATATACTTTGCCGTCTTCAGAGATTTCCCATGACTCGGCTAGATGCGGTTTTAGCTCGCCCCCATCCTGGTAGCTTACTAATGGTTCATACACCATCGACTGAGCAAATAATTGTGAAGGATTATAAACATGCGGATTCATTTCGCCTACATCCCTCGGCCAAGCGATCGTAAGCATGTTGTCATGATCGCCCTTTGATGCTGAATCATCATCGCTGGCATTTGTACAACCAAGTAATAGCGTTGATAAAATTAAAATAAATACGGTTGTTATTAAAATATTTCGACTTTTTATTCCATTAAACAAAGTGTTATTCCCTCCTACTTGATGGTGATAATCATTTTCAATTTTAAGCAGGATGCATAATGTTGTCAATGCAATAACGGAAATTTCTTTCTGAACGAAATGTAATATTATATCATTAATTCAAACAGTTTATAAATACACTTCACTTGTTATTAGTGAATTTTTGTTTTTCCAGCACGCGGATGGCTTCTATCGAAAGTTAGTTTATCTATATAGATCGATTTAAAAAGTTCGACATGACCAAAGAATGGCTATACCAAATTTTCAAAGCCCTTGAGAGCAAATTCAAGTTGTCCGAGTCACCGATTGTGATGCCTCTCGATTGAATGAAGATGTGTCGAGTTATTAAGTGGAATATATAAAATTAGTTCCCCGCAATCAAAAAGTCCTTAGATCCATATAGATTCTAAAGACTTTTTATGTTTATAAATAAAATTGTAATTTTACGATTGACCCTATCCTAAATCTGAATTCCTTCCTCCTTTTGAAAGAAAAGGGTCGTTAATTTCATAAATAATTTAGAACAAAAGTTTTTTAAATTCCTTAGGTTATCAGCAGGGATTCCCCCTTTGATAGCGAGATAAATCTGCAAAATGCTTTCCATTTACTGTTTCCCTAAATATTCGTTTAATTTAGCCATTTTCTCTTCGACTGTTTCTTTTGTGATGACCTCTGCTCCTGAATCGATACGTTTTTCAACTTTCTCGCCTTTGGTATTCTTATAAGCAGACTCCACACCTAAATAGCCAATCATATAAGGATCTTGGGCAACAGTAGCAGTTAAACCACCGTTTTTAATCGATTCTAAACCTTCAGGCGTTCCATCAAAACCAATGACTAAAACATCTTTATTTTTATCCTGAACTGTACGCAATGCACCTAGAGCCATTTCTTCACTAGTCGCATATACAGCTGTGACATCCGGGTGAGCTGTCAAAATATTTTCCATTACATTTGCGGCTTTCGCACGGTCGGAGTCAGCAGGCTGAACAACCACTTTAATTCCTTTCTCCTTTAACACTTCCTCCGCTCCCTTTGTACGGTCATCGTGAGTGTTATCTCCTTTTGCCCCGCGAATAATGGCTACCGTGTCGCCTTTTTTCACTTGCTTCGCAATAAACTCTCCACCTAAACGGCCAGCGTCATAATTACCTGTTCCAATAAACGATACTTTGTCTTCAAAGTCAGCGTCCGTATCAAGCAATAGGACAGGAATATTTGAAGCTTTCGCTTGTTCAAAAACAGGCATTGCTGAAGCAGGCTGACTTGGAGCTACAAGAAGCGCATCTACACCTTGAGTAAGTTGATCTTCCATCATCGATACTTGTTCCATGAACTGCGTTTCAGCTGGCGGACCAAGGACATTCACCTTCACTCCATATTCCTCTCCGGCTGCTTTTGCACCTGCTTCGACGAATTTCCAGTAATCACTGTTTAGCGCTTTTAAAATAACCCCAACTTCTAATTCTCCACTATTCGAACCGGTATTGCCGTCTTGCGATCCTGTTTCTTTGCTTCCACATCCAACTAATGCGATGAAACTAATAAGCAAAATGAAAGGAATACTCAATATCTTTTTCATAAAAAATCCCCCCTCATACAGTTTCCTACTCTCAATGATTTTATTTTTTCTTTATTAAGCAGGCTGCGCTTTTACTTTGAAACTACTTCTTCAAAAGACCTCTTTAGATACGCAAGAGATTCAACTGCATATGTGTTAATCGATTTCATTGCTAAAGGACCTTTATCTGCTTGGAATGGATTGGCCCCCGGAGCAGAGCACTCCACAACAATCGTTTTATTAAAGCCGGATTTCTTAATACCAGAAACGACTTTTTCAAAGTTAATATGCCCTCTTCCCAAGGCTTGACGATTGCTGTCAGCAACATGAATAATCTCTAGATGATCTTTCAATTTTTCAAATGGCGCTTCCATATCTTGATCTTCAATATTCATGTGATACGTATCCAACAGTGTCTTAACCTTCGGATGATTCACCTCTTGAACAAATCGCAAAGCGTCTTCGGCGCTATTTACGATACAACTTTCGTAACGGTTTAAAGGTTCAATGACAAGAGTTACATCCAATGCGCTTGCTAAATCGGTTAATTGGTGAACGGACTCCATCGCCCACTTCCAATCTTCCCCTGGATTTCCCATCAGTGCTGTTTTTCCTACAGCCGAAGGACATACGACAATATATCTGCCTTCTACTAGCTTTACTGCTTCAATTTGCCGCTTGAAATAATCAACAGCTTTTCTTCTATTAAGAGGATTTCGATTCGCTAAATCCTGTTCCTCATTCGGCCATCCTGTATCACCAGTCAATCCCCCGATTTCCAAGGATAAATCTTTAGAAAGCTGTAATAGTTCAGTCCAATTATAGCGGTCCACTGCTGCACGAATTTCAATGGCATCATAACCGGTTTTCGCTACAAATTTCATGACCTCTTCAATTGGTGCATTTCCAAAAGTCCAACTGCAAATAGAGAATTTCATATGTATCTCCCATCCTCATAGATTTTGATTTTTTAGACCACACAACCTCATCACCTTTAGGTAACCGATTAATTAAGAATCTTAAGTGACATTACAGGTTTTATCATTAATATTAGCCTTATACTATATAGAAAACTACTGAAGTGATTGTAAATACACCACCTAACTTAGGTAATTTTTTATGGATATAAAGTAACCGATTACCTCTTAAAAAGAGTTTATATTATTATTGAAGCGTTTTCAATAGTGAATTCAGAAAATATTTTAATTTCATTTTTTTGGTTTCCCTTTCTTATAGGATTGGTCATGTGTTATATGATTTAGAAAGGTCAATATTTTCTCTACACCCCAGTAATACCTATTTCAACATAACGGAAACTTTCATCAGTGGGGTCTTACTTCCTGTTGATGCAGGATAAAAAAAGATGACTCGGATTCGCAATAAAATCCTTTGAGTCATCTTCTTTTTCATTCCATTTTCTATTTAGTTTTTCACACTTTCTATCTGCGCAGTTGATTGACGAATAACAAGGTCCGGCAACAGAACTACCCGATGTGTCGTTTTACTTTTTCCTTCAATTTTTTGAGTTAACAAATCTACCACATGATGACCAATATCTCTAAGCGGCTGTTGTACAGTTGTTAAGGGAGGAACTACAACTTCGGATAACTCCGTATTGTCAAATCCAATCACGGATAAATCGTTTGGAATCGTTAAACCACGTTCCTGTGAAGCTTGCATAACACCAATTGCCAACAAATCATTGCAGCCAAAAATAGCGGTTGGACGCTTCTCTAAATCGAGTAATCGTCCCGCGTTTATTCTAGCGCATTCCCTTGTGGACTGATCACACACCACTATCAAATTTCCATCCGTTTTTACCCCTGCGTCAATTAACGCTTGACGGTACCCTTTTATACGACCTTGGCTGCTTCTATCTCCCTCGGCAACCACTCCTATGTTTCTATGACCTAATGATAGTAAGTATTCCGTCACCTGATAACCGCCTAAATAGTCATCAACTGTAACACTGTCGATGGGGAGAGCTGGTAAATCTTGTGCAATAAGTGCAAGCGGGAACTTTTCTTTAATTAACTCTCTTAAAAGTTTAATGTTTTTAAATCTAGCCGCTACGATTATTCCATCAACTTGTTTTTGTTTTAAAAGCGATATATATTTAAGCTCTTTATCTGGATCGGCATCTGTATTACACATCATTACACTAAAACCTAGTTCTTGCCCACGCTCTTCTATATATTTGGCGTATCCGGCAAATATTGGATTGGAAAGATCAGGAATGAGTAATCCAATCGTATACGTACTTTTCCCTTTTAATGCAGAAGCAATCATGCTTGGCTGATATTGTAATTCGTCCATTACTTTTTGAACTTTCAGCTTCGTTTTTTCACTGATAGAGCCTGTATTATTAATGATTTTAGAAACAGTCGCCGTTGAAACACCAGCCTTTTTAGCTACATCATAAATCGTTATTTTCATTTTAAACCCACTCTCAATACCTATTGGATTTTTACAATATAAATAAACAACCATTCTTTTTAAGGTAACCGATTACTTTTGGTTTTAATTATATTTGGATTTAATATAAAAATAAAGTCTTTTGCCTAAAAAGGTTGATGATTAGAAAGAAAAGGATGAACTTCAGCAATTAAAAACTCCTTAGGCTCTATGAATCTAAGGAGTTTTTGTGTTTATCAATGGAGATAATCATAAGTATTTTTTGCCAACAATAAAAAAGTGACTGCGATAAACAGCACACGGACATAGCCGCTTCCTTGTTTAATGGCAAATTTTGAACCGCAAATGGCACCGGCTATTTGTGCAAGTCCCATTGGTAAACCATAGGCATAATTGATTTGTCCTAAATACATGAACATTAACAGTGCAGCAATATTACTGCCAAAGTTTAAAAACTTCGCATTCCCTGCCGCCTTTAAAAAATCAAATCCAATCATTAAAAAGGCAAACATTAAAAATGAACCTGTTCCCGGACCTAGAAATCCATCATAGAAACCAATAGCAAAGATTAAAATCATAAAAATAATAAAATGGCGAATGGATAATTTTTTATAGGTTGAAATACTGCCCCAATCTTTCTTAAAAATCGTATAAATTGCAACAGCCGCAAGCATCACAAGCATTAGTGGCTTTAGGACTTCAGGATTCATCAAATGGACCGTCCACGCACCAATCATCGAGCCAATAAAGACGAGTGGAAATAATTTATAAACGGATGTTAAATCAAGCTTGCCCGAACGATAAAACATAATCGTACTCGTTAAAGAGCCTATTGTCCCTGCCAGTTTATTCGTTGCAACAGCTGCTGCTGGCGTCAGGCCTGTAAATAGCAAGGCTGGCAAGGCAATCAACCCGCCGCCTCCAACAACGGAATCGATAAATGCTGCTAAAAAACCAAAGATAATTAAAATAATTAATAACGATGGATCTAAATCAAATAGCATATAATCAACCTCTCTCTTAGTAACTACTGAAATAGTACCTAAAATATTTATTATTGTAAATAGTCATTATAAATTTGGTATGATAGGAATAGTTGATTATGGGAGGAAGAAAAGTGGAAAATTTGGTACAACAGCTAAAAAAACTAGAGTTTAACGAATACGAAGCTAAAGCTTATGTTTCTCTCGTTAAACAAGGAACGGTTACGGCCTATCAAGTTAGCAAGGATTCTGGAGTTCCACGTGCACGAATTTATGATGTGTTAAACAGTTTGGTTGAAAAAGGAATTGTCTTAAAAGAAGAAATAGATGATAGCGCTCAATATTCTCCGCTGCCTGTTGATGTCTTTCTACAAAAGGCTCAATCAAATTGGGAATCTAATTATAAAGCGATAAGTGAATCGTTAAAGCATCTTGAAATAACCGAGAACAAGCCCGGCAATCGTGTGATGACATTAAAGGATCGTGAAACGATTATTAGCTACTGTCAGGCATTACTCAAAAAAGCCGAAAAGCGTGTTGTTATTTCGATGTGGGATGATATGTACGATGCGTTGAAGGAGGATTTGGAGCAAACGGCTGCTCGGGTCAAAGTGCAAGGCATCACGCTTCATGTTGAAAATCCCATTGAACATGTAGACGTTCATCGCATTACGAACTTTACCGAAACCCCTTCTAGTGAGCACTGGTTTATTCTGTCCATTGATGCGAAAGAAATGATTTACGGCCCTTCATTAGAAGAACGCAGTATGGCCTTTTACACAGATGACCCTGTTCATATTTACTTATTAGAGGATTATATATGGCATGATGTATTAGTAAATCGGCTTGTGCGGCGCAGCCAAGATGATTTGGAACAATGGATTACCGCAGAGCGAAAAACCTTCTTTATGGAAGAATAATAAGCTCCTCCCAATCAGATGGGAGGAGCTTATTTTGTCCATATTCTCTATGCCTCCCCGGTAAGAATCTAGAACACTTCTTACAGGGAAATCATTTCCATATATAATGTTACTTAATGACTCGATACATCTTCACCCTATCGAGAGACGTTCACAATCTGTTATCTATATATTCCACTTAATAACTCGACATGTTTTATTCCATCAAAAGGTATTCACAATCGGTCATCCAGACCACTTGAATCTGCCCACAAAGGTTCACCTATGCGGATGGCGCCACCCCCGCAAGAGGGATGTCAGCCGCTTAGGTCTAGAAAATTTGACATGGCTGCTCTTTGGCCAGGCCAAATTTTCTAAATCAATCTCTTATCCTTCTAATAATAAAGATTCTGGATCTTCCAACAGCTCTTTTACTGTAGCCAGGAAGCTAACTGCTTCTTTTCCATCGACAATGCGGTGATCGTACGACAGAGCAATATACATCATTGGGCGGTTTTCCATTCGTTCTGCATCGATGGCTACCGGTCTTGTTTGAATCTTATGCATACCGAGAATTCCCACTTGAGGGCTGTTTAAGATCGGTGTCGACATTAAGGAACCGAATACCCCTCCGTTTGTAATGGTGAATGTTCCGCCTTGCAGTTCTTTTAATGTCAGGGCATTGTCACGTGCTTTTTTGCCGAGGTTACTGATTTCCCGCTCAATATCAGCGAAGCTCTTCTGATTCGCATCACGGACAACCGGCACAACTAATCCCTCTGGCGCTGCTACTGCAATTCCGATATCATAAAATTTCTTAACTACCAGCTCATCCCCTTGAATTTCGGCATTTAAAAGCGGGAATTGTTTTAAAGCTGCTACTACAGCTTTTGTAAAGAAAGACATGAATCCAAGACGAACATCATGTTTTTCAAAAAATGCATCTTTTCGTTTTTTACGTAAGTTCATCACAGCTGTCATATCAACTTCATTGAATGTTGTCAACATCGCCGCTGTATGCTGAACCTCTACCAGGCGTTTGGCGATCGTTTGACGGCGGCGGGACATTTTCACACGCTCTACCGGTTTATCAGGATCAGCTTGGACTTGGATAGGGCTAGGCGTTGGCTGAACTTTTTCCGCTTTTGGTTGTTCTTTAACAACAGGTGCCTGTGTATGTGCTTTCACATCATGCGGGCGTATTCTGCCAAGCGGATCGCTGCTGTTTACTTCGTTCAAATCAATTCCACGTTCTCTTGCCAGTTTTCTTGCAGCCGGTGAAGCGATTGGACGTGCTGCTTTTGAAACTTCCGATACTGCTGGAGCAGGGGCCGCTTCTTCTTTCGGTGTTTCTGGAGCGGCTGCTGGAACAACCGGAGCGGCGCCTTCTGCCACATTCTCTTCTAAAATGGCAATGACATCGCCTACCTCTACTGTATCGCCCGGTTCTTTTAATACTTGCGTTACCACACCTGTGTAGTCTGTATTCACTTCAATATTCACTTTATCGGTTTCTAGTTCAACTACACTTTCTCCTTTGTTCACTTTGTCCCCTACATTAATGAGCCATTGTAAGACGGTTCCTTCTGAAATGGATTCTGCGAGCTCTGGTACTTTAATTTCAATCATGTTGGATATCCTCCCTGGTTTTATGAAACGTTCTATTACACTCGTTTTTTTACTAAGTATTTTGCTTCTGGTTCAGTGGTTAGTTCTTGAGCAATACTTCTTCTTGTTTTTGCTGTGTTGATGCCTGAATGTCGTACAACGCTTGGTGGACAATGCGTTCTTGTTCTCTCTTATGAACATGCGGGTCGCCGCCTGAAGGGCTGGAGCGATCCGGACGTCCTATATAGCCTACTTTCAAGCTGTCAGATGCCAGTTCATAAAGAGTAGGAGCGATATAATGCCAGGCTCCCATATTTTTCGGTTCTTCCTGTACCCATACGATTTCCTCTAAGTTCGGGTAACGCTGCAAAATAGCTTCCACTTTTTCCTTAGGAAATGGATACAATTGTTCGATACGAACGATATGCACCTCATCCAGATTTCGTTTTTCTTGACTTGATTCAATTTCCACTGCCAAATCGATGGCCATTTTTCCTGTAGTTAACACTAATCTCTTCACTTTACCTGTTTCTTTTCCAAGTCCCGGCTGTTCCACTGCGGTTTGGAAATGTCCTTCACTCAATTCTGTGCCTGAAGAAGAGACTAAAGGATGGCGCAGCAAACTTTTCGGTGTCATCATGACCAATGGACGAACAAACTCTGTTCCCAAAATGGCGGCTTGACGACGTAAAATATGAAAATATTGAGCGGCACTCGTTACGTTCGCGACCGTCCAGTTGTTTTCCGCCGCCAGCTGTAAAAAGCGTTCCGGGCGGGCACTGGAGTGCTCTGGTCCTTGCCCTTCATACCCATGAGGCAGCAGGAGAACAAGCCCTGACTTTTGCCCCCATTTCGCTCTTGCTGCTGAAACAAATTGATCGAAAAGAGGCTGTGCCGTATTGGCGAAGTCTCCGTATTGCGCTTCCCACATCACGAATGTTTCAGGAGCGAAGACATTATAGCCGTATTCAAAACCGACAACAGCTGCCTCTGACAGCGGACTATTATGAACGGCAAACGAAGCGCGGGCTTGCGGCAGACGATGCAGCGGTGAAAAGGTCTCGTTCGTTTCCGTATCATGCAGTACAATGTGCCGCTGGGCAAACGTTCCGCGCTCTGAATCTTGCCCTGTCAGACGAATCGGCGTGCCTTCTTTTAACATAGTGGCAAATGCCAATGCTTCTGCTACCGCCCATTCTACTTTACCGTTTTCCTCCAAGGCATTTTCACGGCGCTCCAAAATGCGTTTTAATTTTGGATATACATGAAATCCTTCCGGCCACTTCAGTAAATCACGGTTTAATTCGCGAAGGGTATCAAGTGAAACGCCTGTTTCCATCACTGGAATGCCTTTGGCGATGACCATCGGCACCTCTGCTTCTGCGGCAGGCCCATCCTTTTTCTTCTCTGAAACTTGAGCATATTCAGCCTGTAATGTTTCTTGCACACTGCGGCTGATTTGTTCTGTTTCCTCTTGACTGATGATTCCTTTTGCTTGTAATTGATCAGCATACAATGCTCTTACAGTTGGATGATTTGCGATTTTTTTGTAGACTTGCGGCTGGGTGACGGCTGGGTCATCCATTTCATTATGACCGAAGCGTCGGTAGCCGACCAAGTCAATCAAAAAATCTTTTTGGAAGCGAGCCCGGTATTGATACGCAAGGTGTACGGCTTTAATGCAAGCTTCTGGATCGTCTGCATTCACATGAACAATCGGAATCTCAAACCCTTTCGCCAGGTCACTCGCATATCTCGTTGAACGGGAATCATGGCTGTCTGTCGTAAAGCCGACCATGTTATTTGCAATGATATGGAGGGTACCTCCTGTTTGATATCCTTTTAATCCCCCTAAATTCAAGGTTTCTGATACAATTCCCTGACCAGGGAACGCTGCATCGCCATGGACCAAAATCGCAAATGCTTTCGAAGTATCCTGCTCGGGATAACCAGCTTTATGTCGTTCCTCCTGAGCCGCTCTTGCAAACCCTTCGACAACTGGATCGACGAATTCCAAATGACTCGGATTATTCGCTAAAGTAATGCGCGTACGAACGCTCTCGGCCCCTTCTATAAAGCGATTTCTACCTAAATGATATTTCACATCTCCAGTCCAGCCCTCACTCACGTTAAATAAATCTTCCGACGGGCCTTGCTGCTTGGCCGAAGAGTGCTGAAACTCAGCAAACATCTGGCTGTATGGTTTTTCTAACACATGCGCTAAGACACTTAAGCGTCCACGGTGCGCCATTCCAATCACGATATTACGTGCTCCGTCTTCGGCACTTTCACGAACTGCTTCATCCAGCATCGGTACAAGCATGTCTACTCCTTCAATGGAGAATCTTTTTTGGCCGACAAAGGTTTTATGCAAAAATTGTTCAAAGCCTTCGACTTCTGTCAGCCTTTTCAAAAGGCTTGTGCGCTCTTCTTTTGATAATGAACGATGCAGAGCACCCGTCTCCACCATCTGAGTTAACCAAGTTCGCTCTTCCATATGATGAACGTGGTCAAACTCGTAAGCTAAAGAGGAAGCATAAACACCCTTTAATCGGTTCACAGCATCCAATGCCGTTTGAACGCCTTCTGGTGCATCCTCCCACACCGTCTTAGCCGAAATCGCTTTCAAATCATCCTCACTTAACCCGTATTTTTCTGGATTAAACAAGTGCTGCTCTTGTGCTTTCGCTTCTAATGGATTCATATTGGCCGCTAAATGTCCATGTGAACGAATGTTGTCCAGCAGCTTTACCACTTTCAGCACTTTTTCGATATTTACCGAATGGTCTGGGTTAACAGACACATAGTTAACGGCTTCTTGCGTGTAATTTGTTTCCGAAGTCAAAGGTGAGCCCCATTGAATAAAAAGCTCTTTCAATGCTGGATCAACAGCGTCTGCACCATTCATGTACCGCTCATATTGTTCAATCACATAGCCAAGGTTTGGACCATGAAAGTTCTCCCATGGATTTTGTTGATTTTTCTGTACTATCATTCACAATGCCTCCAAGCTTGTGTTTTATTCCACTATTTTTATCGCATCATTTAATTGAGTAATTATTGATTGCCTATGACTAAGAGTAATGCAATAATTGAAATAAATAAAATGCTAAAAAATTATAATTACCTATAAAAAACTTTTATATGGCTTAGATTGGGTGAAATAATGGATTATCGTGATTGGGAAATACTGAAGGTTCTCTATACTCAAAAAAATTTAACGAAGGCAGCACGGCTTTTGTATATTACGCAGCCAGCCCTAACAAATCGTTTAAAGCATATGCAAGAAGAGCTGGGTGTTCAAATTGTAACCCGTGAAAGCAGAGGCATTCATTTTACCCCCCAAGGAGAATATCTTGTCCACTGTGCAGAAGAGGCCCTTGCCCATTATCAAAAAATAAAAGAGACGGTCTTCAACATGAGCAATAACGTAGGCAATGAGGTTGTAGGGACATTGAAACTAGGAGTATCGAATTTTTTTGCCAATTATGAACTTCCTTATGTTTTGAAACTATTTAAAATGAAGTATCCTCATGTGGAGTTCAAAGTAATTACAGGATGGAGCAAAGATGTAACTCACCTGATCCACAATAAGGATGTTCATATCAGCTTCGTTCGGGGAGATTATGGCTGGAGAGGATTAACGAAGCACCGGTTATTTGAAGAAACCATCTGTATTGCGTCAAAGGATGAAATCAATATCGCTGAGCTCCCCCGCCTTCCTAGAATCGAATATAGAGGCGACTACTTATTAAAGTCATTAATTGATAATTGGTGGACTGAAAACTATGTAGAACCCCCCTTTATTAGTATAGAAGTCGACCAAGTTGATACTTGCAAGGAAATGGTGATAAACGGTCTCGGCTACGGTATCTTATCGAGCAGAATCCTTAACGAAATTGAAGGTTTGCATAAAGTCGCCTTAACTGATCAAAAAGGGGAGCCGATATTGCGAAGAACGTGGATGTATTATCATAAGGAATCGCTGGAATGGAATGTTGTGAAAGCATTCGTAAACTTTATAGAGAACTTTGATTGGAAAGATGATATAACAGAGAGGTAATCTATCAGGTTTAGCTTTACTCATAATGCAAAAAAACAGAGCATATTCTATACATTTTAGCTTGCATAACAACCGTTTCTGGACATTAAAACATCCTTAGACCCTTTGGTTCTAAGGATGTTTTATGTTTATCAATCTACTCCATTTCAAGTCATCATTCCTAACAAAATTCAAGCTCAACCGACAAGGAATGAAACAATCACTGCCAAACTGGTCAATTTGTCTTCTCCCTCATCAGCACTGCTAAAGCTAAAACGGAAATCGTTGGTTGAAAACATAATCAAGCACGTTTTTATTTACCTATTATTACCAAGTATATTTTATAAAATAGGCAAAACAATATAATTAAATCACCTAGGAGGTGCCATACATGGTAAATCGTAACATAAGCAGAAGCAATAACAGCAATGAAGTATTAGTATCAAGTGCAGAAGCAGCTCTTCAACAAATGAAGTATGAAATCGCTCGTGAGTTTGGAGTGCAGCTTGGGCCTGACACGACATCACGCGCCAATGGTTCTGTCGGTGGCGAAATCACGAAACGTTTAGTTCAAATGGCAGAACAAAAATTAGGCGGCACCGGACGCCTGCACTAATTGAAAGTTCATCCGATCTATATTCGGATAGGCTGAAGCTTCACATAAACAATGGCGACTTTCACAGTCGCCATTGTTTATGATTTGATTTCTTTTCCAGGATCCATCCGAAATCCTTTCCTCATTTTCTCTATATTACGCTAACAATATCCGCCTTCAAACAAAACGAAACAGCCCGTTGTCGGTCTTGCACCGACAACGGGCTGTTTAATCCCTTTATTCATTTACTGGCTTTTTCAATACGCCTACTATAAGAGCCGTTACGATTGCACCAATTAAGATAGCTAGAACGTATAAAAACGGATTTCCATCTACAACCGGAATAACGAATAATCCACCATGAGGAGCCGGAAGTCCAATTCCGAATACCATCGTTAAAGCACCCGCTACAGCTGAACCGATAACCGTAGCTGGAATCACACGCCCTGGATCTGCCGCTGCAAAAGGAATCGCTCCTTCTGTAATAAACGATGCACCCATAATGTAACACGTTTTTCCTGCCTCTTTTTCAGCTTTCGTAAACTTGTTTTTGAACAATGTCGTCGCAATCGCCAACCCTAATGGAGGAACCATACCGCCGGCCATAATTGCCGCATGCGGAGCGAAATTGCCTGCATCGATCATCGCGATACCGAATGTAAAGGCCGCTTTGTTGATTGGTCCTCCCATGTCGATAGACATCATTCCGCCAAGGATTAACCCTAACAGTACTAAGTTTCCTGTACCCATTCCTTTTAACCATGAAGTTAATCCTTCGTTTAACGCTTTAACCGGATCAATAACGATGAACAACATGATTAAACCTGTTAATAAAATACCGAATAACGGATAAAGAAGAACCGGCTTAATTCCTTCAAATGATTGCGGAAGACCGCTGAATACTTTTTTCAATCCTACTACAAGATAACCCGCAAGGAAACCGGCGATTAGCCCGCCTAAGAATCCCGCTCCGCCTGTTGCGGCCATAAATCCGCCGACCATACCTGGTGCAAATCCCGGACGATCTGCAATACTCATTGCAATAAATCCTGCCAGCACTGGAATCATTAATCCGAATGCATTCGTACCGCCAATAGTCATTAACGCTTCAGCAATCGGATGATATGATGGATCATTTGGATCGAATGCTTTAATACCGAACATGAAGGAAATGGCGATTAAAATCCCCCCGCCGACAACGAACGGAAGCATATTGGAAACACCATTCATTAAATGTTTGTAAAAGCCTGAACGCTTTTCTTTTTCCTGCCCTGAAGACTGGCCGCCTGATTCTGACCCCTGGTAGATCGGAGCATCTTGTTTTACCGCGCGATCAATCAATTCTTTTGATTTGCGGATTCCATCTGCAACCGGAACTTGGATTACATGCTTCCCTTTAAAGCGCTCCATTTCTACCTGCTTATCAGCAGCAACAATAATCGTAGAAGCATTCTCGATATCCTCAGCCGTTAAAGCGTTTTTAACGCCTGTTGAACCGTTTGTTTCGACTTTAATATCCACACCCATTTCTTTCGCTTTGGCTTTTAACGCATCTGCTGCCATATACGTATGAGCAATTCCTGTTGGACAAGCCGTAACTGCCAGCACTTTTCCTTTCGTGCTTTTTTCTTCCTTTTGTTCAACAGCCGCTTCTTCCTCTTCATCACCTTTGTCTTGACTATCGATTAATGCCAATACATCTTCTTCTGTTTCAACTGCCAAAAGCTTCTCTCTGAAAGAAGAATCCATTAATAAAGTTGAAAGACGTGATAACGTTTCAAGATGGGCATTATTTGCTCCTTCAGGGGCTGCAATCATGAAAAACAGATGACTTGGCTGGCCGTCTAATGATTCATAATCGACACCCGTCTTCGAACGCCCGAACGCAAGCGCCGGTGTTTGAACAGCCTTTGTTTTCGCATGCGGAATGGCAATTCCTTCGCCGATTCCTGTCGTGCTTTGTGCTTCACGCGCTAAGATGGCTTTTTTGAATTCTTCTCTATCAGCCAATTTGCCGGCTTGATCTAATTTATTTACTAACTCATCAATTACCGCTTCTTTTGAAGAAGAAGATAGGTTTAAAATGATGGTATCTTTCTTTAAAAGCTCTGTAATTCTCATAATTTCTCCCCCTTACACTTCTGCAAGCTCAATTTGTGGAAGCAGTTCCTCTACTTGCTCTTTTGTACATAACTCAAGTGAAAATGCAGTTGCACTTCCTGATGCCACTCCATATTTAAAGGATTCTTTCACATCGCCTGTTTTCACATATGAACTTAGGAATCCACCTACCACAGAATCTCCCGCTCCAACCGAATTTTTGACCGTTCCTTTCGGGACATTTGCATAGAGTGAAGTTTCTTTGCTGAATAAAAGGGCCCCTTCTCCTGCAAGGGATACGATAACGTGCTGCGCCCCCATTTCAACGAGACGTTTTCCATAAGGGACTGCCTCTTCTACCGTTTCAATTGTTACCCCAAATAATTCTCCCAATTCATGATGGTTCGGCTTGATGAGAAATGGACGATGTGGAAGTACGTTCATAAGTACCTCTCCTGTCGCATCTACGACCACTTTTACCTCTCTCTTTTCGGCAATTTTCGCCATCGTTTCATAAATAGAGGCTGGAACGGATTTCGGAATGCTCCCTGCTAAAACAAGAAGATCTTCAGAAGTCAGCTTTTCCACCATTTGCATTAAACGGGATAGCTCTTCTGTGCTTATCGCGGGACCCTGCCCATTAATTTCTGTTTCTTGTCCTGTCTTTAATTTAATGTTAATTCGAGTGTCTCCTTGAACAGGAACGAAATCAGCGGAAATTCCTTTCTCTTTTAAAGAATCGGAAATGTATTTTCCTGTAAAACCGCCGACAAACCCTAATGCCTTGCTGCTTGTTCCCAATCTATGAAGGACTTGGGAAACGTTAATTCCTTTTCCTCCTGGAAACTTCGCTTCTTTTCCAATCTTATTCAGTCCGCCTAATTCAAAAGAATCAAGTTCCACAATATAATCGATAGATGGATTTAATGTCATTGTATAAATCATTGTGTCACAACCTTTATTGATGTTTCTGTCTCGAAAGATTTCAAGATGTCTGCCTCTGTCTTACTTGTCAAAATTGTAGCTTCATTTAAATCGACAATTTTCGCAAATGAGATCTCATTAAATTTCGATTGATCTGCCAGCACATATGCTTCACGGGATAATCGAATCGCTGTTTGTTTAATTAATGCCTCTTCCGGATCTGGAGTCGTATATCCATATGTTATATGAATGCCGTTTACACCCATAAAACATTTGTCAAAGCGGTAGTTTTCAAGACTGATGAGAGCTCCCCTCCCTATCATCGCCTTTGTTTTATATTTGATTTCTCCGCCGACTAAATATGTTTTAATTCCGTGTTCCAATAAAGAATCAAGATAATGAAGACCATTTGTTACAACGACGATTTCTTTTTGAATTAAATATGGAATCATCTGATACACGGTTGTCCCTGCATCTAAATAAATACAATCGCCGTCTTCTACAAAACTTGCAGCAAATTCTGCGATTTCCATTTTCTCCTGAAGGTTTTTGGAGGATTTTTCAATAATGCTCGGCTCTGATAATTTCCCTTGAAGCCTTGCTGCCCCTCCGTGAACACGTTTCAGGAATTTAGATTGCTCCAATTGAATCAAATCTCGTCTAATCGTTGATTCGGAGGAGTTTGTGATATCTGTTAACTCTTGTATTTTAACAATCTCTTGCTGTTTTAATAAATCAAGGATTAAGCGATGTCGTTCAGGTGTTAACATCACTTTCACCTCCTTAATGATTCTCTGTACTCATATCATAATGTAACCCTTTCCAAAAATCAATCATTTTCTTTCAAAAGTGATCAAAATTATTCAAATCCTTTCATTTTCCTTCGTGTTCTTATTTTTCACCTTAAAAACAAATCATATGAACTAAAAAATGGGGTGTCCAAAACGAGCAAAGATACTCGTTTTGGACACCCCATGAAAAAGAAAGTTTTTTCTCTACTTCTAGCATAAAAAATGAGGAACAACAGGAGTTCCTCGTTTTTTGTTCACTCCGTCTCAAACTCGATTGTCTCTAAACCGACATAAGGTACATTAGAACCTTCCATTTGGATGGTCGAGAAAACAAGGAGCTTGTTGTTCTGATAAAACATGTAATCCGGTTTTCCATATGTTTCAAGCTGGTACTTCGGCTTGAATGTCGTATAATCGTATGCGGTAATATAATCACGATTATTGGATGTATAAAATTCGCCCTTTTCCAAATCAAATGCAATAGCCTTATACGCTTTGTCCAGTTTGCCCACATAACTCATATCCGAATCTTTAATTAATGTGGCGCGGAAAACATTCCCTGCACTGTTGAAGATATATTTTCCATCAGGAGAAATCGTCAAATCTTTGCCTAGATCATAGTCTCCATGATAAGGGGAATCATATGATGACGTAAACTGCCCGTTTTCATCGAATTGAAATAACTCCATGTCCCGCGGTGACACATTTGTGTCGATTGTGTAAATACGATTTAAAGAAGGATGCATTTGCATAAAACTTTGCATATATAATCTTCTTTCCCCCAGCTTTTCCCCCGTTGCTTCATTGTAACTATGCATGTTCGTGTGCTGTCCCGATCCTGACGTGACAAATACATGGCCTTTTCCGTCAGCTGCAATATCAAACGGATCTAAATCAATATTAAATTGATTTTCCAGTTTCATTTGATTCGCATCAATGATTGCGATGGCCCCTTCTTGGTCCTCTGTCCACCACGTATAGCTGTGCTGTCCTTTCAATAATGCAACATAGATTTTTCCATTTCTGTATGTCATTCGCTCCGCCGGCAGCTTCAAAGGAACGGCCGCCATTTCATACGTTTCATAGTTTAGGGCCACAACTTGATTGTCGATGGAATCGAGCACATAAATAATTGGCTCGTCGGGATGAATGTCAGTGTCCTGAATTTTTAAATCGAACAACCCTTCAAGCATGGAATCTGCTGCCAGCGGATTATCGGGACGGAAATCAGGGTTCAATAACCGTGCCATAAACACGGAAAAATGGGCACGGGATAATGGCAGATTCGGCTTAAACGTACCATCTCCGTATCCGGTTGTAATGTTATTGGCAGCTAATGGGCTAATAAATTCAAACGCCCAGGAATCCGGGGCAACATCCTTAAAGCCATAAGGATAGATACCGCCCAGGTCGTAGGCATTGACCAAAATCTTGGCCATCTGGGCACGCGTTAACGTTCCCCATGGATCGAACGTGCCATCCGGCTTTCCTGAAATGATTCCGAGATCAACGGCTGTTGCAATGTCCGTATAGCCGTAATCACCAGGCTGTACATCTTTAAAGTTCGGATTGGATGCATTCGTATCACCAAGCCCCATTTCCCGCAAAATCATCTGTACTGCCTGAAGACGCTTAATGGGCTGGTCAGGCTTAAATGTACCATCTGGATATCCTTTTATAATATTTTGATTCGTCAAGTATCCAATTTCTTCTTTATATGTGGATACGTCGGTAAATGCAGTCGCCGCTTTTCCACTCGCAGGATGAATAAGCAGAGAAGCCGTCAGCGCGACGGTAGATAAGAATACAAACGCTTTTTTCAACAAATGAGCCCCCTCAAACAAATCACTATTACTTTGTAAATCTATCATGTCATGTGAAGAAAAAAACGTGTCGTTCTTCCCATTTTTAACCGGTGAAAAGAATGAAATATATTCCATTCATTCAGTTTCATTGTTTAGGATTTCGAAGACCTGCTTGCTCTAGAATGGTACATGTCAGTACGCCTGTAATCATCCCCTTGTTTAACAATCGATGACAAAAATAGCCTCAAAACATTTTCATTAGTTTTGAGGCCACCTAAGGTTACTGTTCAGTTTTTCCTATTATCCTCTCAATCAGCTTCCTGCCTCCTTCTTCCGTCATCCCTCCATACCAGATACCCTCCGGATACACGATGACAATCGGTCCTTCCTGGCACTTTCCGTTACACAATGTCTTTGTCGTGTGAATGTCATGTTCGGCGTTCACCTGGCGGATTTCATCGCGAATGGCTTTCGTCACGTCTTCTGCCCCGTTTCGGCTGCAGCTTTTGCCGTTGCAAAGAAACAGCTGTTTCGTAAAAGGATGATTCAGCTGTTTCATTGTCATTGTACCTCTACCACAAACGGAAATGCTCTAACGGCTCCGTCTTGTTTGAACTCGGCCCAAATTTTATAAAGTCCCGGTTCGTCAAAACTAGTTTCAAAAATGGTGTCTTTGTTATTTGCCGGGTGCACATGAAGATACTTTTCACCGCTTTCATCCAAAATGACGACATGACCCTGTGCTCCTAAATATGGCTCAGGTTGTTTTCCATGCAAATCAAATGTCAATGTCACATCTTGGCCTGCTTTCAGCTCAGATAAATTTAATGTCACTTTGTAATCGTCTACCTTTTGTTCGAAAACGGCATCAGCCGTCAGCTGCGGATGTGCATGCTCCTTCTCCTGGTCACCAATGGCAAATGAAATGGGAGTGACAGCATATGATAAGCTTTTCGGCTTGATATCGATAAACGCTTTATAAGAACCGTCCGGCAATGAATGATTGATTTTAAACTCCCCTGGTCCAATTTGTTCCGGATGCAAGTGGACATATGTCTCTAAGTGATCATCTACCACGATTAAATGAAGCAGTTTTTCATGGTTCACTTCGAGCTCTTCTACTGCATTCCCTTGCTGATCCTGCAAGGAAATGTTCATCTCTTTATTTGAAACATCAATGTTTGCGATTACTTCACTTTCTGCCGTCCCATGCCCGCCATGGTCTCCATGTTGATCATCATGTGCTGCCCCGTGCCCGCCTTGCTCATGAGGTTCTTCTTCATGTGTATCGACTTTATCTCCGTTATAGGCAGCCCCCTGCTCATGAGCAGGTACTGCTTCCTTACCTGCCCAATTGACATACACATTATATCCGACTATCACTATGAATAAATAAACAACCGCTGAAATCGCCCACTTTTTCATCATTTTCTCCCCTTTCATAGAAGAGGGACTATCCCTCGTCTTATAATTTCACTCTTTGTAAACGCAAGGCATTAAGCACAACCGAAACGGAACTGAATGCCATTGCCGCTCCCGCCAGCCATGGAGCCAAAAATCCGAGCGCTGCTACCGGAATGCCGAGCGCATTGTAAGCAAAAGCCCAAAATAAGTTTTGTTTAATGTTCGCAATCGTCTTTTTACTCATGAAAATCGCATCGGCAATGCTCATTAAATCACCGCGCATAAGAGTAATGTCTGCTGCTTCCATCGCTACGTCTGTACCTGTACCAATGGCCATTCCAATATCCGCTACTGCTAATGCCGGTGCATCATTGATACCGTCACCAACCATCGCTACTTTCTTTCCTTCCTCCTGCAGTTTTTTCACGACATTCGCTTTTCCTTCCGGCAGTACTTCAGCGATGACAAAATCGATATCAACTTGTTTTGCAATTGCTTCAGCTGTTCGTTGATTGTCCCCTGTCATCATGACAACCTCAAGACCCATTTCTTTCAATCGTCTTACCGCTTCTTTGGACGTATCTTTGACGGTATCGGCTACTGCGACCGTTCCGGCATATACATAGTCGATGGCAACAAGCATGGCCGTTTTACCGTTCTGTTCCATTTCCTCCATTGCTTTTAGCGCAGAGTCAATGGCCACATCATATTGCTTCATCAATTTCCGTGTACCAATTAATAATTCTTTTCCATTTACGATTGCTTTAATCCCATATCCAGGAATAGCCTCAAATGCTGCCGCTTCCGTCAACTCGATTCCTTTTTCACGAATACCTGCTGTAATTGCTTCCGCTAATGGATGCTCTGATTGTTTTTCCGCCGTTCCGACAAGCTGTAAAAATTCTCTCTCGTCCACGCGGGAAGCGACTGCTACATCTGTTAAAACAGGTTCACCGTTTGTAACGGTTCCTGTTTTATCTAAAACGACTGTCGTAATATTGTGTGTCGTTTCCAAATGCTCTCCGCCTTTGAATAAAATCCCGAATTCCGCGGAACGTCCCGAACCCGCCATGATGGAGGTAGGTGTCGCAAGGCCCAATGCACAAGGGCATGCAATCACAAGTACCGCAATTAACTTTTCTAACGCTTCGGCAAAGTTTCCTGGATCAACAATGAAAAACCAAACAAGGAATGTCACCACAGCAATCCCCACGACAATCGGGACGAAAATACCCGAAATCTGATCGGCTAAACGCTGGATCGGCGCTTTCGACCCTTGCGCTTCTTCCACTACTTTAATGATTTGCGCCAATGCGGTGTCGCGTCCTACTTTTGTTGCTTTTATTTTTAAGAAGCCATTCTTGTTGATGGTTGCGCCAATAACCGCATCACCGACCGTTTTATCGACCGGAACGCTTTCTCCTGTCAGCATCGATTCATCCAATGCAGAGCGCCCTTCGATAATTTCACCATCTACCGGCACTTTTTCTCCGGGTTTTACGTATATGATGTCTCCTGTCACCACTTCTTCTAACGGCATTTCCATTTCTTTGCCATCCCGGACGACAGTTGCCGTTTTCGCCTGCAAGCCCATGAGCTTTTTGATGGCTTCTGATGAACGGCCTTTTGCTTTTGCTTCAAACAGTTTTCCAAGGATGATGAGTGTAATTAAAACCGCACTCGTTTCGAAATACAACTCGACCATATGTGCACCAGAACCAATCGATGCAATGGAGAGATAGAGGCTGTAGAAATAAGCCGCCGATGTACCGAGCGCAACAAGTACATCCATGTTGGCACTTTTATTGCGAAGCGCTTTATATGCCCCTACATAAAACTGTTTTCCGATCATGAATTGAACAGGTGTAGCCAAAGCGAATTGGACCCATGGATTCATGAACATATCAGGAAGCCAAATGAAAGAGGTAAAATTGAAGTGGCTGACCATCGCCCATAATAGCGGAACAGATAAAATCAAGGAAAAGATGAATTTTCCTTTTTGATTTTCGAGTTCTCTTGCCCGCAGTTCTGCTACGTCTTCTTGTTTCTCGCTTTTTACACTGGCCCCATAACCAAGCTTTTCGACACGTGCAATCATATCTTGAATGCTTACTGTACCAGGATCATATTCGACCGTCGCACTTTCAAGCGCCAAATTAACCGTTGCCTTTGTGACGCCCTCTAGCTTATTCAGCCCTTTTTCAATGCGGGTTGCACAAGCGGCGCATGTCATGCCCGTAATATTGAATTCTGCTTTTTCATTTATAATGTCATATCCTAAGTTTCGAACCTTTTGCTGAAAATCCTCAATCTTTACGATATCAGGGTTGTATTTAATCGTAGATTTCTCCAATGCAAAATTAACATTGGCATCCTCTACACCTTCCATTTTTTTGAGCCCTTTCTCGATGCGATTCGCACAAGCGGCACATGTCATGCCCGCAATCTGGAGATTGGCTTCTTTCATATTCTCACTCATCCCAATTCCTCCTATACCTATAAGGGGTATATATTTTTAAAAAAATAAAAGAGCTTCTTTATTGCTCTGTCAACGTATCCCTTCATATGTTTCATAAAATGGGCCATCACGTCTAACACTGCATCGGCTCCATTATACGTGATCGGCCATTTCATGATGTAGTGTAAAAGGGAGAGCCCCTTTTATACTACATCATAGCCTTGATCATCGATCATTTCCTTAATTTGCTCCAGTGATACTTTGCTTTTGTCAAATTCGACATCCACTTTTCCTTCCGACAAATGGACAGCTACTTTACTCACGCCATTTAATTCTCCTACGCTTCCTTCAATAGCTTTCACACAATGACCGCAAGACATCCCTTGAACTGTTAATGTTACATTTTCCATTTATATTCTCTCCTTTATGATTTTGATTTTCTCAACTCAGGGCGTTTTGCTGAGTTGAGTCATTTGAATGAACTATCTGTATACAGGAGTTTATTCAAATGACCTTATTTTTTCATCATGCGTTGCATCGTCACGAGCAGTTCGTCGACAACTTCCATTTCACCTTCTTGAATCCGTTCCACGACACAGCTTTTTAAGTGGCCTTCAAACAGTATTTTTGCTACACTATTTAAAGCAGATTGTATAGCTGAAATTTGCGTGATGACATCATCACAATAAGTATCTTTTTCAATCAGCCCTTTTACTCCTCTAATCTGCCCTTCGATTCGGTTCAAACGGGTAACCAGGTTCTTCTTCGTTTTCTCGGAATGATGACTTTTACGTTCGGAATCTGGTAAGTGGCAGCAACTTTCATTCAGTTCGTTTTCCATATTCATTCCTCCTTAATTTCATATTACCATACCCCCCTAATGTATGTGAATAGGCAATTAAAAAAAATTTATTATTTTATTACCCGTCTTGATCAACTTTACACCCTTTTCATAGTATGAGTTCCAACTATCACACTTATGCTAATGAGCGATACAATTGTTAGCATGACACTGACCGCTGTTATCCCTTCATCTGAATTCACAAGCAGCAGGCCGGCTGCGGCTGCTCCCTTTCATACCTCGAATTTCGTTTCCAAAAAGAACGATGATAGGTTAATCATTCTTGCAAAAAAGAATGCCCCGAATTATCAGGGCACTCTCTGTTTTATTGATTATAATGCTTGGCTTTTGAGTAATCTAATGTTGAACGTTTAACTGGTGTGAAACCTTCTACTTCATGGAAGCGCAGTAAGTCACCATAAACGACTTTATCCGAAAGCTCAAGCTCTTTCTTCACTGCATCGCTGTACTGTTTTGCTACAGTTGGATCTTCCACTAATTCACCAGTCGGGTTCTTATATAATTTACCGTCCACTTCCGTAAATTCGGCTGTTACAAAGTCACCGTTTCGGAATGGCACGATTTGATGATGTTCAGGTGATAATAAATCAGAACCGAATTCAATATAGTTCTTCGTATCAATTCCAAGCAAATGCAACACAGTCGGGCGAACATCTACTTGACCACCGTATGTGTGGTTCACGCCGCCGTCAATTTTACCGCCAGGAACGTGGATGAATAATGGTACACGCTGTAATTGTGTTTGCTCATACGGCGTAATTTCTTTCCCTAAAATTTTGCCCATAGCAGGCTGATGGTTTTCAGAAATACCGTAATGGTCACCATACATTACAATCATCGTATTGTCATACAAACCAGATGCCTTTAATTCATCAAAGAATTGTTTCAATGATTCATCTAAATAACGAGCCGTTTGGAAGTATTGGTCAACAGATTTATCACCTGTTGCTGCCGGTTCGATTGTTTGGTCTTCCTCATCCAACGGATATGGAAAGTGATTTGTTAACGTAATAAATTTCGTATAGAACGGCTGCGGCATATCTTTCAAGTAAGGAATAGATTCTTTAAAGAACGGCTTATCTTCTAACCCGTAATTTAACGTATTTTCCTGTGTCATGTTGTAATATGTTGCATCGTAGAACATATCATAACCAAGTGTTTTATACATTTCTTCACGGTTCCAGAATGTTTTGTAGTTACCGTGAAGAGCCGCTGTATATTTAAATCCGTTGCTTTTTAAAATAGACGGAAGGCCTTGATATGTGTTCGTTGCTTTCGTTGTGAACACAGCGCCTTGCGGCAATGGGAACAGCGAGTTTTCCATCATAAACTCGGCATCAGACGTTTTGCCTTGTGCTGTCTGATGGAAAAAGTTATCGAAATATAACGTATTTGAATCACGTGTTAATGAATTTAAGAACGGCATAACTTCTTGGCCATTTAATTTATAATCCATCATAAAGGTTTGCAGTGATTCCAAAGAAATGTAAATGACGTTCATGTTTTTTGCAGCCCCAAAGTACTTTTCATTTGGTTTTGCATAAGTCGCACTTGTATAGTTTTGAACTTCTGTAATATCACTGCTGTCTGCCAACGCACGCTGTGCCGAAGACTTCGAACTTTGGATGATATCATAAATCGTAAAGTTATGAATCCCTAAATATTTCACTAAATAGTTGCGGTCAAACGTACGCGTTAATAATTGTGGACGATCTGACTCTGCAAGGGCCAAGTTCGTCGTGAAAAGCAGCACGGCCGACATAAATACCGTTGTGATAGCTTTACGAGATAACTTTTCCTGCGGCTTAATTACTTTAAACAGAACAAACACAGCCAATAAAATGAAATCCAAGAAATACAGTACATCAGAAGGCTTGATCAATGCCATCGCACTGCCGCCCAACTGACCGAAATTTTGTGTCTGCATCAATACCGGAACCGTAATAAAGTCATTAAAGAAACGATAATACACGATATTGGCAAAAGAAATAAACGACAAAATAAAGTGAATCGTTAAAAACGCCCGATTCCTTGCCTTTCCTTTAAACAGTAAAGCAAAAGCGAAGAAAAACACAGTCGAACTAATCGGGTTGATAAATAATAAGAATTCTTGCATCTTGTTATCGATGCCTAATGTAAATTCATTCAAATAAATCGCATAAGATTTCATCCAAAAGACTAACACAATGATGAAAAACAATCCGAATGGTTTGTTCAACACATTTTTAGAAGTTGTTAATACCTTATTCAATATATTCACCCCTCTTGCTACTAAAAACATTTCTATATGTCTTAAAAGCTATTAGAAATTTTTATCCCGCTTTGACAGGCAGGACTTGGCTGATGAAAGATTCCTTTTATGAGATGAACGTTGATAGCTCTCTCCTTTACAAACTGTTTTTCATTTATATTTTATAAGCTAAAAAATAGAATCTCCCTTACATCAAAAGTCGTAAGAGAGTATACATCGCGTCCTGTTACATTTTAACTCGTTCATTTTAAATGTCAATTATTTTGTAAGTTCCTTATTCGAGTCGCTCGGTTTCTCATCTTACACGCTTCTTTTAAATTTGTAAAGACGAAATTTACACGGCATTTACTTGAACTTAATATAAAATCATACGGACTTTTTTGGGACTTGTCAACTCATGACATGAAAGCGTCATAAGGAACACAACTTAAGAACTATTAATAAAAACAACTGAAACCTTTTCTGGTTAGTATCGTAGTATTATGGTGCGAAGCTTTCCGTCTTAATCAAATAACACGCCATCGACAGTCCAGAGATTGTCGATGGCGTGTTGTCCAGCATATTGGGTCCTATATCGTTTAATGTAGTAAGATAGTCAAGATAGTAAGGCTCTTTTCATGTTATTCCGTATCTTTTATGATTATTCTATTGATTTGACATATTCAGCGATAGCTGCTGTTTCTCCTTGGGAAAGAGCGGGACTACTATTGTTTCCATGACGATTGATGGCTTCTTCAATAGTTTTTGCACTTCCATCATGCAAATATGGACTCGTTGCCCACACACCTCTCAATGTTGGGGTGTCAAATTTTTGGCCGCCTCGCTTATTTTGAAACTGGCCGCGGGCATCTCCATCTGAAGGAACGTCCAAAACATTTTTTGTACCAATGTCATGAAGAAAGTTGGTATTGGATTCTGTTAACTCGCCTTTTTCATTCACCGCCTTGACGCTGTCAGTGAAAAATTCACCGCCGTGGCAGCTTAAGCAATTTCCTTTTCCATTAAAAAGCTCTTCCCCTTTTCGGGCCGTGTCTGTCAGATTTCCCTTTTCATCCCGATAAGGACTTTTTGGAGGCGGAAAGGACCCGGGATCTTGCAAAAAGGCAAAAATGTTATTATACATATGCTGAACGTCCTTAGGGATCGGCTTAGATGGATCAATTTCCATCATCCCTCCCATTTCTCCCTGGACTGTATGGATGTAATCAGTAAAATCGTTTCGCGTACCATCCCACATGAATAGGCCCGTTTCCGTTGTCACAACATTGCTTGGAACATTGCGCGGTCCCTTTGCCGTCATGAACGTCAGACGGTTCATATCACCATCGCTGTGACAGGAAGCACAGCTCATCCAATTGTTCCCTGTCATACTCGTCGCAAATTCATCACTGTTCGCGCTATAAAACATCGTTTTCCCTTCACGAACGTCTTTTGGCAAAGAATCCTTTTCAATCAGCTTGACCGGTTGACCTGTCATTTTCGCACGGGCGTAAGGGCTTTCCCCTCCAGTTTGAATAACGGCCAAATCGTGGCTCATCGCGTTATGGACAAAAAGAGTCGCTCCATCTTTTGACATTTCGATGCCGCGTGGGTTATCTCCCTTGATGCGGCGAAGAATTTGTGTCGCATTTCCGCCGCGAGTCAAGTCAAAAACGACAAGGTCCTCACTTCCGGACATGACCACATACGCTTTGCTTCCGTCTGGCTGGAATATGACATCATATGGATTAGATACAATGATCGTTTCATTTTTTACATCAAGAACGTTAATTTCATCAAATAGTTCTTTTCGTTCCTCGACAATCTCTTCATCTTTTTCTAGGTCAATAACTGATACTGCCGGGAAAATCGTCTCTTCAAACTGGATAGGCGTATCGATATTTGTTAATAAATGTGGAACAAATGCTTTTTTTCCATCAGGTGAGATGACAAATTGTTCAACAGTATTCGGCACACCTTGGCTTTTTTTGCGGTCTGCCTTATCTGGTGACGGGGCTAACGTAATGCTTTTGACTACTTCTTCTTTCTCTGTATCAACGACACTGATAGCTCCATCTAAATAATGAGGAACATACAGCTTCTTTCCATCTTTTGTAATGGCAACGATTCTTGGCCGGTCGCCGATAGTTATCTCTTTTTTGGCTTTTCCTGTAGCGGGATCAATAACTGATAGCGTGCCCGTTTGATAATTGGCGACATACAGCGTATCACCGTTTTGACTCGTCACAAGCCCATAAGGTTGAATGCCTGTCTTAATAGAGTCAATGACTTTTTTCTTTTTTGTTGAAATGATATCGACCCGATTGTCGTATAAGCATGATACGTATAGACTCTCTCCGTCCGGACTCAAGGCGAGCTGCCTCGGCTCTTTTCCAACCGGTATTTCCTCCAGCACTTTTTTGGTCTTGGCATCCACAATCGATACGGTATTGATATCCATATTGGCAACGTATAACGTATCACCTGTTTCATTTAAAATCATATTGTCGCTATGAACAGAATAGTCACGAACAACTTCTTTGCTCGTGACCGCCTGTTCATGCTGACAGCTTGCAGCGGTAAAAACCGCTGCTGATAATACACTTAGTTGTATCCATCGCTTCCAGCTCATATCGATTCCTTCTTTACTGTTTCTTTACCTCAACCTCTACTAATACAGGAGCAATTCCATTTTCTCCATGGCCAGCTTGGACTTGAGGAACATGGTCTTTATCGGTATTCCCAGACTTATCCCCTTCCATATAAGCATCTCCTGTATCCCAAAACTCGCTTGCCTGCATTCCTTCCTCTAATGATGGACCATCGATGACGGTATCATAAAACACCGTGTAACGAGAAATGATGGTTTCCCGATCAAGCGCAGACAACGCTCTGTCATCGGCATCAGTATTATATAAGTTATTGAGGCCAATTCGGAACACCGCAGACAACGCTCCTGCTGTCATCGGATTATAGGCCATTTTATCTTTACTTGTGTAATAGATATTCGTTTCTTTATCTAACATTTTTTCATCCATTGTTTGATAAAACTCACGTGCCGCATCTCGATATTTCGTATCTTTTGTCGCTAAAAAGGCGGCTGTTAACCCGCGGATGGCTCCTAATTGAGCATTCAAAGTCGGTTCGCTTTCATCTTTCCCTTTTCCAATTGTGTAACCGTTCGCAACAAGACCGTCTTCACGCTTCAATTCCTTTAAAACGAAATCCGCTTGCTTTTGGATCATCTCCAACGCACGTTTTCCTTCTGCCGTTCCTAACCCTTCTGCCGCCTCACCGCTTGCGTAGCCGACCGGAAGGCCATCAATTGCACGCTGGAATAAACGAAGTGCTTCCGTCGTATATCCTGCTTGGAATGTATCCACATAATCTCCCTGTGCCGCTCCGTCATTTTCGTTTACAAACGCACCTGTTTCTTCATTAAAGTGCATCTCGTCGATGTTTTTAAATACTTGCAGCAATACATCACGGTTGACCGAATACGGATCGGAAGATGTTACATCATTATCCGTTGTACTGTCTACATTTTCTTTTGGAGCACTCCGAAACGGTTTTCCGTCAAAGACCGCTAAAAAGGCCGGGTTTTGTGCCTTATTTTCAGGCCGTTGATCCGTCATGCCGTAAAATTCAGATGCAGGCCATAACACAAGCCACTGATCTTGCAAAACGCTTCGCGCATCTTTTACAGTTAGCTGCTTCGCATTCGGTGCTTCCTCATTTCCGTCTTCCACCACTTCGATTTTATGCGGTAAATAGACAAAACCGTTCTTCGGATCATATTTGCTGCCAGTTCCAGCTGTCAGCTTCTTCCCATTTACATCGTAAAATAAGCCGTTTCGAATATAATTGAGCTTATTCCAAATTTGCTCTGTCAAAATAGCACCTTGCATACCATCAGCCGAACTTACTCCTAAAGCAATATTTTCGTCATCATCATCTTTAGAAGATGACACTTCAAGTTCCTCATCGCTGTCCACTTTATGTAGTCCTCCTAAGAAATCCCCAGCCCAAAGCGCTTGTTTCAAGAAAGTTGCTCCATACGCGGATGGATTAAGTGTTTTTTCCATCTTGCTTCGGTCCCAGCGCAATGTCTTAAAATCGACCTGATACATCGGAACATACGAATCATCGTCATTTTTCGCGTAGATTCCTGTATCGACTTTTTGCGTATAATGTGGATCCCCTGATGTGTACTCGATCAGCGTCGGGTACATGTTTAAAAATAGCTCGTCTTTCGGGTATCCTACACTGTCTGCCAGTTCATAAAAACGTTCACCTAAGACAGTTGGTGCATCTTTTTCACCTTTTTTAGCCAGTTCGGCTACTGCAGGACCGTGGATCAGGTGCAGTCCAAGGCCCGATTTTTCTGTTACTTCATACATTCCTTCTTCCGAATACTCATATGATTCAACGCCTGCCGTATAGTCGAATTTCGCCGGTTGATCAAGCTTGCGTACATCGAGAACATCTAAGTCTAGTCCTAAACCTTCGACTAACGGCTCACCTGAAAGTTCAAATTCTGCGTAAGCAAACATATTGCCGGCCGTATCAAATGTATAATCGCTCACGGGAACAGCCACATTGCTCTTCTCCGCTTTTGCCTCTTCTGTTTTCGTTTCTTCTTTTTTGGTTGCTTTCTCATTTGAGCAAGCACTTGCTAAAAGCAGTGATGAAGCTAAAGCAGCCGTTGTCAGCACTTTCCATGGTTTTGTTGGCATAATGTATCGTCCTCTCTAAACTTTCGACCTCTACATAACTGATATTGATTATCAATATCATCTGATTCTATTATAATTCTTAAATTCTATTTGTAAATACTAACTACTATTCTCTTTACGATTTAAAGCCTATACAGAAAGGTAATACAAACAAAAAAAAGATGGCTGTCCCATAAGTCCCTAATAAAGCACAAAAACTGATTTTTCCTGAAAAGCCCCGTTGTATATCCCCTTGGCTTTAGTAGATTTTCATAACGGGCCTTTCAGGAAAATGACTCAAAAGGCATACTTTTTATACCTTTTGAGTCATTCTTTTTTTTAAAAATTCATACGTGACTGGCCGCCGTCTATATTGATGCTCGCTCCTACGACCCATGAAGCTCTTTCGGAGGCCAAAAAAACTACCACATTCGCGATTTCTTCCACGGTTCCAAAGCGCCCCGCCGGAATCTCATTTTGTACAAACTGTTTGATTTTTTCAGGATGTTCGTCCAACCTTTTCTGCCAGTTACCGGTAGGATGCAAAATACTTCCCGGCGCCACGCTGTTGACTCGAATCCCCTGTGAAATAACTTCGTCCGCCAATGATTTCGTAAAGCTGATGAGCGCTGCCTTTGCATTGTTATAAGTCACTTTCCCTCCGCTTTCGCGCCCAAAAATGGAGGTGATATTCACGATGCTTCCGCATCCGCGTCTCTTCATTTCATTTACAGCCATCTTACTCAAATGAACAGCAGAAAAATAATTAAGTTCCATTGCTTTATAAAATAATTCCATCTCCGTTTCCGCTGCAGAACTGCCATTGCTTCCCCCTGCATTATTAATAAGGATATCAATATGTCCGTTTTCTTCTATATATGTATGAAACAAACGTTTTCGTTCTTCTTCCTTCATTAAATCAGTTTCATAAATCGATACCTCTCCCAGTTCTGATTGTGCCGATTCCAATGCTTCCCTGCCTCGAGCTGCAATGGAAACAATGGCTCCTTCAGCCAAAAAAGCTTGGGCTATTCCTTTCCCGATTCCTTTTGACCCTCCTGTGATCAATACTTTTTTTCCCTTCAACTGCAAATCCATGTCGTTTCACTCCATTTTTGTCTTTATCATATCATCTTTCCTATTTTTTTCAGAGTCGAATATTTTTTCGTTTTCCTTTTCTATCATAAACCTTACTTATTTTCCTAATATTTATTATAGATCCTTACCCAATCCGTGCTTTTCTGTTCTTTCATCTCGAATAAGTTCACAAAGGTTCTCAATAGGCGGCTGACAAGAACCCGTAAGGAAGCTTGGCAGCCGCTTATGCATAAAGAATGGGGCATGAGTGTTTTTTGCTCATGCCCCATTCTTTATGTGGATTTATATCGATTCATGTTATAATTCTTTTGTTAAAAAGAATGGAAAAGTTGAGGTTTTAATATGAATCAAACATTTTCAACAAAGGAGAAGATCAAACAATTCGCGGCGATTTTATTCCCTATATTGATAACGCAATTTGCCATGTTTTCAATGAACTTTTTTGATACGATGATGTCTGGGCGTGTAAGTGCCAATGACCTCGCGGGTGTGGCAATCGGAGCCAATTTGTGGGTTCCGGTTTTTACAGGGTTAAGCGGCATTCTAATGGCCGTCACACCGCTTGTTGCTCAGCTTGTTGGAGCTAATGAAAAGGAGAAAGTGCCCTTCTCTGTTACTCAAGCTCTTTATGTATCAATTTTGATGGCACTTTTTGTGTTAGGAATTGGCGTTCTCTTTTTAGAATCCATTTTAATGAATATGAATTTAGAATCGGAAGTGCGAAGAATTGCTAAGCAATACTTGCTGGCATTGGCGATTGGAATCATTCCTCTGTTCATTTATACGGTTCTCCGTAATTTTGTAGATGCTCTTGGAAAAACAAGAGTCACCATGGTCATCACTCTTTTATCGTTACCAATTAATGTTGCATTTAACTATGTGCTCATTTTTGGTAAATTTGGGTTCCCTTCCCTTGGAGGCGTGGGTGCAGGTGTGGCAACAGCTATCACCTATTGGGTCATTTTCGGGATTACGCTTTTTATTACAATCCGGATGAATCCCTTTTCTGCTTATCGCCTCTTTCGAAAACTATATGCTCCTTCCTGGAAAAATTGGAAAGAACTCCTGAAAATTGGTATTCCAATTGGATTTGCCATCTTTTTCGAAACGAGCATTTTTGCAGCTGTAACTCTTCTTATGAGTGCATATGACACGAATACGATCGCATCACACCAAGCTGCCATTAATTTCGCTTCCTTTTTATATATGATTCCGCTCAGCATATCAATGGCTTTAACCATTGTCGTTGGGTTTGAAGTCGGAGCGAAACGTTATAAGGATGCCCGTCAATACAGCCGTTTAGGCGTCTCCACGGCTGTATTCATGTCTTTTATTTGCGGCATCTTTTTATTCTATTTGCGTGAACCGATTGCCGGAATGTATACGACAGAGACAGAGGTATTAGCTTTAACCTCCCATTTCTTGGTTTATGCGATTTTCTTCCAGCTTTCAGATGCGCTGCAGGCGCCTATTCAAGGAGCATTACGTGGATATAAAGACGTCAATGTAACCTTCCTTATGGCGCTCATTTCCTACTGGGTTATTGGACTTCCGCTTGGATATCTATTGGCCAACTACACCCATTTAGAAGCATTTGGCTATTGGATTGGACTGATCACAGGACTCGCCGCAGGAGCCTGCGGACTTTCTTATCGTTTAATTTCCGTTCAGCGTCGTTTTAAACAAATGAACGAAGCGCTTGAAAAATCTGCTGGTTAAAGGAATTAGCCGCTAGACAGGCCGTAGACCTGATTCATCAATCTATAATAGACCCTCATTTTTTATAGAGGAAACTCCCATCCGTGGGATTTTCCTGCCCATTAATGAAGGATAAAAGCCCCGTCGCGAAAATTTAATTTTCCTGGATTTTCACGACGGGGCCTCTTTATTTGTTTATTCCCACAGAAATGCAAAATAATCCCTTCCATTTAATGTAATATTTTGTTAAAATACATTTGGTTAACCCCTTCTAAAAAAAGCGGTTAACTTTTTTGTATGAGGAGAGGAAACATTCATGCTAAATAAAAATACATACTTATGGACGGTCTGTTTGTTATTTATTGGATTAATGGGGATTAGCGCAAATATTACCCCGTATTTGAAAATTGGCGGAATTCCTGTAACGTTGCAGCTGTTACTTGCCATTTTGGCGGGTGGCATGCTCGGCAGTAAGTTAGGAATGATTACAATGCATCTTTACGTCCTGATCGGTTTGGCAGGCGCCCCCATTTTCGCTGAGTTTAAAGGAGGAATTGATGCTTCCCTTAATTCTACCTTTGGATTTGTGCTGTCATTTATCTTGGTGGCCTATATTACTGGAAAAGTTATTGAACGCCAGGAAGTTCCTACATTCCTTACTTATATGTTTGCTAGTTTATTGGGTCTTCTTACCAATTATATGATTGGAACAAATTATATGTATGCTGCATTCCAACTATGGACCGAAGCACCTGAAGGTTTTAATTATCGGCTTATATGGTCATGGATACTTCTATATTTACCGTTGGACATACTCGTAGCCGTTCTATCTGCTTCCATTCTTTTTCACCTTCGAAAAGCGCCGCTGTTTAAAAATCTTTTAACTAATGCCTGATCTCTGATTCATGTTATTTCCGTTTTTGTCTATAAAAGAGTTCTATTCAATCTCTTAACAATACTAGCGTTTTTATTTTATTAATAGCCTTTTTGCTTATGTATCTCCGCTTAACTCATCAGGTCTCCGTATAAGCAGTTGGCAGAAGAACGTCAGGCTACTTACGTAAATAAAGGGAATCGGTGTTTTTTACCTATTCCCCTTATTTATGTTTATGTGGATTGAATTACCATCATTCACATGACAATACGTCCACTGTAGGCAGTATCCATTATGTAAAGGCTGGAGAAACGCTGTACATAATTTCGAGGAAATATTCCAACTGGGAAGCGATTAATCCGTATGTATATTTAAAACATTGGGAGTCTTTATCCAATTAAAGTTATAAATAATGTGTCATGGGGTCTACTAGCCCATGATGTATTATTTATGTATCGGACTGAAATTATCTCGAATCGCTTTCTTCAGCATCGCCTCACATCGCTCCAATTCCACTTTCAATTGCTGTTTATAACGCTGCGCTTTTTCATAGCCCCCATCGGTAAATTTATAATAGACTACCTCTTGGAATTTCATTCCCTCTTTTTTCTTTTTGACTTGCTTTAAAATTCCGTCTTCTATTAAATCATGCAGAGCTTTATATACTTCCGAATGATTTGGGCGAAAACCATATGGGCGAAATTCATCTCGCAAAACGTCCAATAATTTTAATCCATATAATCTTTCTTGTTCAGTCATCGTAATCATATACAGTTTTAAAAAAGCACGTTGTTTAACTAAAAAACCGCTCGAACTTCTTTTCTCTCCCATTGTCACCATCCCTTTCCCTTCATCCAGTCTTTTGTTTCATATCAGCATCAGAGTAATCAACCACTTCAATATATGGTTTATCTGAGGTCATAACGTATCTGGTTTTCATCAATAGTTCCAGCACTGTATTTAATAAGTATACGTGATTTATCATTCTATCCCTTCTAATATACTGCAAATTCATTCTTATTTCATCTTGTATGCCTTGTTTCTTCTATATTAATAGATAACACTAAATATAGATTAATAAACCTTTTTAATAGTCTTTCATTTAGAACAAGGATTTATTAAATTATTTTTCTTTCCATTCATATTACCGTTCCAAGCTTGTAAATCAAAAAATGAACGATGAACGTTTAACATTCAATCGGATGAATAAATTGGGAAGGATATTATACTAAGTAGTAGCCTATCAGTAAAAATGATTTTCCAAAAAAATATTTTGCATATCCAAAAATTTTATTTTAAATTTATACGTTTATATGTTATTTTTATTTATGTTCGATTTTAAACATGCATTTATTTAATTAATATATGCCACGTATTTGAACAAGCAAGTATCCCCTTAATTCCCACTCAATTTGTATTGTATACGGGGATTTTTAAATACTATTATAGAAAAATAGTTGGTTTTAAAAATGATTTTTTAATGTAAGAGTTTACAAAACAAATAGACTTATACATTCTCTTCCAACAAGAATATACATTCGAGGTGAAACACTGCACATGGAAAAACAACAACTAAAAACAGCAGCATATTCTATGCAAGATTATTTAAAATTCCTCATTCCGTCATTCATCGGAATTTTTTTATTCATCGTTCCCGTTACGTATAAAGCTGAATTAACCATTCCGGTAGCGATGATGGCCAAGATTGTCCAAAACGTGTTAGGCAGCTCATTGCCAACCATTATGACCATCCTCATGGTCCTGTCAGCGATAGCAACCCTTTTGATAAAGATATCTAATCCTGCATTCGTTCAAAAAAAAGGGTACATCCAAACACTTTTTCATGTTTCTCCAATTTGGGCAGCGGCACGCATACTTGGAGCTGTTTTTGCCGTGATTGCATTATTACAAAGCGGGCCTGAAATGATTTGGTCAGAAAATACCGGAGGCTTATTGCTGAACGACTTAATACCAGTTTTATTTTCCGTATTTTTGTTTGCCGGGCTTCTTCTGCCACTTTTAATGAATTTTGGCCTTCTGGAATTTTGCGGTGCCTTATTTATTAAATTTATGCGACCGATTTTTACGCTGCCTGGAAGATCTTCCATCGACTGTTTGGCATCATGGTTAGGAGACGGCACCGTCGGAGTGCTGCTTACAAGTAAACAGTATGAAGAAGGCTATTATACAAAACGTGAAGCAGCTGTAATCGGGACAACCTTTTCCGTTGTATCGATTACATTCAGCATTGTCATTTTAGCCCAAATGAAGCTTGAACACCTTATTTTACCTTATTATTTGACAATTGTATTGGCAGGCTTGGCTGCAGCAGTCATTTCACCGCGCATCCCGCCGCTGTCGCGCAAACCGGATACATTTTACGAACACGCCGAAAATCCTTCATTAGATGAAGCGATCCCGGCTGGTTACACCCCGTTTCGCTGGGGTATAAGGCAAGCTGTTGAAACGGCGAGAAATGGAAAAAGCATCGATGCCTTTTTTAAAGAAGGATTTCAAAATGTCCTGGATTTATGGCTAGGGGTTGTACCAATTGTTATGGCGCTTGGCACGCTTGCATTAATGGTTGCTGAATATACACCCGTCTTCCAATGGCTTGGAGCTCCTTTCATTCCTATTTTAACGCTGCTTCAAGTGCCGGAAGCCGCTCAAGCTGCCCAAACGATGGTAATCGGCTTCGCTGATATGTTCTTGCCTTCCGTCATCGGAATGGAAATTGAAAATGATATGACACGCTTCATCATTGCTTGCGTATCCGTTACTCAATTAATTTATATGTCAGAGGTCGGAGGCTTGCTGCTTGGATCAAAAATCCCTGTATCATTCCTTGAATTGATTATTATCTTTATTCAACGCACACTCATTACACTGCCTATTATCGTATTGATGGCAAACTTTATTTTTTAATAAAGAAGATGAGCCAAAAGATATGCAAAGCATATCTTTTGGCTCATCTTCCTGAAAGGACCCGTCATGAGAATCCAGCAGCATCAAGGATTTAGTGGCGGGTCCTTTCAGAAAAAAATATTTTTACGACCTGTTCAAGACTTATAAAACAGCCGCTAATGGAAGTTTCCTTTATATTTTGACTCGGTTAAATAACGATGTTGATTTCACCATTTTTGATTCATTCGTGCAAAATGAAAAATAAATCAGCCTTCTCTTACCGTTTCGCTCTTGTATATATTTTTCTGATCAACTCATCCATTACTTGCGTTGCGGTTTGTGATTGTTTGACCATTCCCACTCCCTGCCCTGCCCAAAGAGACATATAATTCGGATCTTGGCAGGCTGCAGCTTGTTTTCTCATCACACTTGTAAGATCATGCTGCATCGGATAAGGTAAAATATTTTCGATTTGTTTCTCCATTTCCTCCATAAACGTATTGCGAATACCGCGAGCATACTTTCCTGAAAATGCTTTCGTCATCATCGTACTTTGTTCATCACTGCTAATGATTTTTTCTTTATACACAGGATGAGCCCCGCTTTCCTCTGTCGCCAAAAAAACGGTTCCAAGCTGGACTCCCTGTGCCCCGATAGCCATAGCCGCCTTAATACCTCGGCCATCCATGATCCCGCCGGCTGCAATGACCGGAATGGTGACACAATCCACAATTTGTGGAACTAACGCCATCGTTCCCACACTCACTTCTTCTTTCGTATCCGGAAAATTCCCGCGATGTCCTCCCGCTTCGCTTCCTTGTACCACTATCGCATCCATCCCGCTTTCCTCCAGCACAATTGCTTCCGCAGCCGTTGTAGCCGTTCCAATAAGTATGACGCCTTTTTCCTTCAAACGCGAAACGACTTCACGCCCCGGAGCTCCAAAGGTAAAGGAACAAACAGCCGCTCCCTCTTCAAGTATTGCGTCGATTTGATTATCAAAAATGGACGAATAATTCTTTATAACAGGTTCTTCTTCTACTTTTAATTTTTCAAAATACGGTTTTAATACTTCCAAAGCTTTTTGATAATATTCATCTTTTAAAGTCGTAGCCTCAACAGACGGAACAAACACATTTACATTAAATGGGTTATTTGTTATTTGTTTTGTATCACGAATGGCTTTCGACATCTCACTCGCTGTCATATAACCTGCGCCGATCGACCCGAGCGCCCCATAATTTGAAACGGCAGCAATCAGTTCCGGTGTGGTAATCCCTCCGGCCATCCCAGCTTGAATGATCGGATAGATCAAGTTAAGCTTTTTCGTAAATGCATTTTCATTCCAGCTCATATTTTCCTCTCCATTCACATTTTGGTCTTCCTCATTTAATAATTAAAGATTGCTTTCTGTTTTCCTTTTTCATTTCCCATATATATAAGCCTCATGTAATAAAATAATTGAACACTTTCAATTTAATCAGCAATTTAGATTGATTTAGAACATTCGACATGAACAAAGACCGGCCAAGCAAAATCTTTTAGACGTAAGCAGGATTATCAATCATGAAGATTCTCAATGGAATACCTATAGAAGATAATCATTTTTTATTCATTTGAAAATTATTTAAAAATCAAAAAATAATATATCAAGAAACCTGATAAATTAATTGATAGACGCTCATTTATCCATTATTATCATTAAATAACAACAAAATGTTGAAAAAAAAGCCGAATTGTTATTTAATAATATTATGTGAAATTTCGGATAGAATAATAGTTTTACAGATTGATATTCATATTTATAAAAAAATGCGAATAAAAAAACACAAAAAGGAGCGACCTTATGAAAAAACAAGCCTTACTAATTGTGCTCGGATGCTTTCTCGTCGCATCGGGCATTAAAATGCTTACTTCCGTAGAGCTCGTCATCGGCGGAACAGCAGGGATGGGAATGATTCTTCAACATATTACGCCCCTATCATTCGGTACTTTATTTTTCTTCCTCAATATCCCATTTTACTTTTTGGCTATTATTCAGCTTGGACTTCCCTTTACCATTAAAAGCTTTATTAGCGTTACAATTCTTTCCGTCATGTCGGAAATGCTCGATTATTTCTTTGTATTCACTATCCCTTTTCCTCTCATCAGCTCACTGGCTGGAGGCGCCTTGATTGGGTTTGGACTTATTCTTTTATTCCGCTGCGGTTCTTCGCTTGGAGGTATCAACATGTTGTGTGTTTACCTAGATAAACATTATGGTATCAATCCCGGCAAAACTTTGATGGCAACAGATGTGGTCATTGTCGGTTCAGCATTTTTTATCGTCGGTTTAGAAAAAGTCGCATATTCGATAATAGCCATCTTAGTCATGAGCCATATACTCGGACGCTATCACAAAACGGCCCCGCTTGAAAAAAACAACAAACAGCTTATCGAAGAGGAAAACGGCTACAAGACGTTACCTTCAAAAACAAAATCTTCTTCATGAAAGAGTGGCTGTATCATAAGTTCTAAACAGATCACAAAATTATTTTTATTAAAAGGACCCGTCACTGAATCCTTAATTTTACTGGATTCTTATGACGGGTTCTCCTCTTTCCTTTATTTGTATCGCACTCTTCGCTATAATAAATATGCAGGAGTAATTATCTAAAATTTCGGAAAATAAGAGGGGGATTTTTATGAAAAACTATCCTAGTGAAAAAGACATTCATCGAACGTACCACAGACAAATTTTTAAAATACTTGAGCAAGAACCTTTTGCCCAATTCCTTGGCATGAAATTGATTGAAATCGGCGAGGGAACTGCTACAGCCGAACTTGAGGTAAAAGAGCATATGCTGAATTCTCATGGAACCGTTCATGGAGCGATTCTCTTTTCACTCGCTGATTATGTGTTCGCAGCTGCAAGCAACTCTTACGGGAAAACGTCCGTAGGGCTTTCTACAACGATGAATTTTATGGCACCCGGCATGAAAGGATCACTTCTAAGAGCGACAGCTGAAGAAGAGAAGCGAAACCATCGAACAGCCTGGTACAAAATCCGCGTTGAAAGTAACGGGGAACTTTTAGCCACTATGGAAGCATTGGTCTATCGAAAAAATCATTATTTCGTTCCAGTCGAAGAAATGGAAACGCATACAGGTAAGTAAGCAGGAACGTAAAAAATGATTTAACTACATATACCATTGCCTTAAAGGCAGCCGAAATGATATTTCGGCTGCCTTTCCACTTTAAACACCAAACACAAATAACGAACATTTAATCCAAAAAAGTTGATAATGTGCGATTTTAAACTATCAGATAATTTTAATAAAATAAAAAATATTAAAATATCTAATTTTCGTACTATAATAATCAACATATTCCTCTTCTTTTTCCTAAAAGCACATGTGCCGTTTTTTAACGAGAGGTGTAAATCCGAACATTCCAAAATAGTGCGCACTTTTTTGGTTGAAAACTGATTATAAGCAAAAGGAGAGCATTCATCATGGAAATTATAAAGGGAACCGCCTTACTTTTATTGGTCTTAAGCTTGTTTACATTTTTCAGCTATAAAGCACCTAAAGGGATGAAAGCGATGGGGGCACTGGCGAATGCCGCTTGTGCAGCCTTTCTTGTAGAAGCTTTTCAAAAATTTGTAGGCGGAGATTTGATTGGTATCTCCTTTTTAGGTGAAGTTGGTGAAGCAGCCGGAAGCATGGGCGGCGTAGCAGCCGCAGCATTAGTGGCGCTTGCGCTGGGCGTTTCGCCTGTATATGCACTGATGCTTGGTGTATCTTGCGCTGGCTTAGGGTTATTACCGGGCTTTTTTGCAGGTTATATTGTCGCTTTTCTTGTTAAACAAATTGAAAAAAGAGTACCTGCAGGATTAGATTTAATTGTAACCATTTTGTTTGCGGCGCCTCTTGTACGTTTAATTGGTGTCGGCATTAAGCCCGTTGTCGATGCGACATTGTTAAATATCGGGGGAATTATTACTGAAACAACAAACAGCAACCCAATTATTATGGGTATTGTCCTTGGCGGGGTGATAACAGTCGTTGCCACAGCGCCGCTAAGCTCTATGGCTCTTACAGCAATGCTCGGCCTAACAGGGCTTCCGATGGCAATAGGCGCCCTGGCTGTTATGGGTTCATCCTTTATGAACTACGTCTTATTCGACCGCATGAAATTCGGTGATCGCCGTACAACGATTGCTGTTGCGATTGAACCACTTACACAAGCCGATATTATTTCCGCTAACCCTATCCCGATTTATGTCACAAACTTTATCGGGGGAGCAGCGTCCGGTGTCATTATCTCCATGTTCGGCTTAATTAATAATGCACCGGGGACAGCTACACCAATTGCTGGATTGGCTGTTATGTACGGCTTTAACGATCCAGTAAAAGTGACTATATGTGCTCTGTTGTGTGCAGCAGTAAGCGCCATCGCTGGTTTTCTTGGTTCTCTTTTCTTTAAAAACTATAAAATTAAAACAACAGTGGACATCCGAGAGTCTGAAAAACTGGCAGCCTAATCACTCTACACTCGAGTGCTATCGTACTTTTTGGACGAGTAGGATGACCCGAAAGGTACACATACCTTTCGGGTCATCCTACTGAAAGGGCTCGTCATTAAATCATCGGTTTTACTGGATTTTCATGACAGGTCCTTTCAGTAAACAATAGCCTTTGCCGTCTGTTTAATACTTATGGAACAGATGCGAATCCCTATTGAAATATTTTCTTAAGGCAATAGATTATCCCCCGCTTACCGGCGGAATCAATGCTACCGCATCTTCTGTCTTGATGATATCTTCGTCCACTGCATACTCTTCATTGATGGCGACCATTACCTGCTGGCCATCACCCCAGTTGTATTCTGCTTTTAACCTTTCTTTCAGCTCTCCAACTGTTAATTCCGTCTCATGAACAATAATTTTCTCTGTTCCGAATTGTTCTTGAAGATGGGCAAATAATAACACAGTAATCATTTGTTCTCCTCCATTTCCGGTTTCCCTGTTGGATATGGTGTTTCCTCTAGTTGATCACCAATCCACATGTCTCCGTCTTCCCAATGCTCTTTTTTCCAAATCGGTACAATTTGCTTAATGCGCTCAATGGCATATTCATTCGCATCGTACGCATCTTTTCGGTGCGGAGTGGAAACGGCAATGACAACCGCGACATCAGAGATGTCCAATCTTCCGGTCCGATGCGTGATAGCCGTCTTCGCATCCGGCCATTTCTCTTGAATTTCCGCTCCGATTTTGGCGAGCATTTTAACTGCCATCGCTTCGTATGCTTGATACTCTAAATACAACGTTCGCTTTCCTTTTGTAAATTCTCTGACGGTCCCAATAAACGTCGTGACCGCTCCCGCTTCCCTTCTTACCACCTTGTCAATGACTTCCTGCACATCGATTGGCTGGCCGATTACTTCAAATAATGGTTTATCCACAGCTTTTTCCCATCCTTTCTATGAGCCATTCTACATAAGTTTTCTCATCTTTTATATGAAATGTCGGATACACTTCACTTATCTCAGGAGAAAGGGGGACCCAGCTGATTACGCAAATGATATTCTTTAATGTGCGAAGCAGCGAAAGGTCTTCCTCTGAGCGAATAAGGACCACTTTTTCATATTCGGCTTGTTTATAGCCTTCTATTAAAATCACATCCATCGAAAACGCTTCGTATAGGCGGATTATATCATTTAAAGTCCACTCTTCTTTTCTCGCATGAATTTGGAGCATGCCTGCTCCTTCCACACCTGTAATCAGGGCTCCCGCTTCTCTATGACAAAACGTATCCTTTTGTTCATCACCTGCAGCGGGCATTCCGCCATGGCCATGATGTTTAATCGTCGCGACCCGCTGCCCTTCCTGTGTGAACCTCTTGATGAGCTTCGCTGCAAGCGTTGTTTTACCGCTATTTTGATACCCTACGATCTGGAAAATGGAAGGTTTTCTCCCCAAGGCCACTCACATCCCAACTGGTCTTCCAGCAATAATGCTTTTACCTTCATCCCCTTTTCGTATCCTCTGGTCCCGCCGGGCAGTACCATTAGCGCGTTGGCATCAGCCAAAGACGAGACGACATTTGATTTATCAAGTCCTGACGGTACAACCAATACCTTCCCTCCTTCATAGAACAGCTTGCTTCGGACAAATCTTGTAAAGGGGTTCGGCTTTGGAAAATCAGCCCCCAAATCGGCTTCTACCATTTTTAAATGAGGCTTCGATGAAAATAAAAATGAACGGACAATCGGGCGAACGAATAGCTCGAACCCAACATAACAAGCAGATGGATTTCCTGACAATCCAAATAGCAATTTTCCGTTCAACTCAGCAACAGTCGTTACACTTCCCGGCCTCATGGCCACTTTATTGAACAGCACATTTGCCCCCAACCGCTCATAAATTGCCGGCAAATAGTCATAATCCCCTACAGATACGCCCCCTGTTGTAATGAGTATATCTACCTCTTGAAGTGCGATTTCAACAGATGCAAAACTCTCTTCAAAGTCATCTGTGACTTTACCGATATATTTGGAAGCAGCTCCTGACCGGGCAATTTGAGAAAGAATCATATATGCGTTGCTGTTGCGAATTTTACCAGGCTCAAGCGGCTCATGAACTTCAAGCAGTTCCGTTCCGGTCGCCAGCACGCCAATAATTGGCTTTTTGGCTACTGGTACATGAGCGTAGCCAAATGTCGCAAGCAGCGCCATTGTTCCCGGGTTAATCCTTGTCCCTTTTGGAACTAACGTTTCCCCTTCTTTTACATCTTCTCCTTTAAGAGACAAATTTTCACCGCATTTTACGACCCGTTTCAGGGACATGTAGTTTCGGCCATTTTCTTCTCTTTCTTGAGTGATTTCAAGCATGACAACCGCATCGCTTCCGCTTGGAATTTGTGCCCCTGTCATAATGCGCACCGCTTGAAAGGGACCGACTGTTCCGTTGAATACAGTACCCGCCCCTATATGGCCTACAACTTCAAATTCTACCGGATTTTCGAGGTTGGCATGTACGGTATCTTCTGATCGAATGGCAAATCCATCGTACGGAGAGCGGTCAAACGGGGGTACATCGTGATCGGCTGTCAAATCTCCCCCTAAAAAACGCCCATAACTATCCTCGAGCTTAACCCACTCGAGCGTTCCTTCTTTCGCGAAGTTCATCACATGCTCTACTGCTTCAGCTACAGCAATCGGCTTTCTTCTTTCTACCATCTCTCTCACTCCAATGCTTCTTTTTCTATATTTTTCACCATCTATGTATTCAACCTAAGTATCGGTAGTATAGCGTTTTAGCCGCATCAATATCTTTCGTTCCGTGGACGAACACACGCCCATCCCGAAAAATGACCAATCTCGAAGTCTCAAGCGTCAATGACAGAAGGTAGGGGTTTTGTTCTACGATGCCTTCATGCCTCAGCTGTCCGGCTAATTTCTTCAAATCGTACTGCACCGGTTTCGACGGGCGAATCTGTACCGTATCCCGTCCGCACAGCACCTCTGTTTTTGTTTGATTCTCAAACGCAAGAAACGGATATGTCCGGTCGCTTCCGCAAGAAAGGCATGTCTCTTTTTTCACCTTTCCCACCTTTATGGCTGTATATTGGTTTTTCCATAAATCAAAGGATACAAGCGTTTGCCTTAACGCCTCTTCATCTTCCACCAATAGTTTCAGTGCTTCAGATAACTGATACGCCACAACCATTTGAACAGCGGGGCTGATGATGCCAGCTGTGTCACACGTCATTCCGCCAATCGGGACATGCTCCAGCAAACAATGCAGACAAGGCGTTTTCTGTGGAATAATAGTGTAACTCATCCCGAAACTGCCAACACAAGCCCCGTAAATCCATGGAATATCATGCTTTTGGGACAGATCATTGATGACCATTCTTGTATCAAAATTATCCGTCGCATCTAAAATGAGATGAACATCATGTAAAAGCGGTTCCAACTTCGCTGCGGTTCCATCCATGACATGCGCTTCAATTTTCACATTTGAATTCACGTTGACCAAGCGGACTTTCGCTGCAACTGCTTTTGGCATTTTCTTATTGGCATCCTCTTCATCGTAAAGCTGCTGGCGTTGGAGATTGCTCCATTCGACATAATCACGGTCCACGATTGTCAGTTTGCCGACTCCTGCCCGTACAAGCCCTTCCGCACCGGCTGTTCCCAATGCTCCCGCACCGACAATAAGGACATGCTTGTCCGCTATGTTTTTCTGTCCCTCTTTTCCAATTGGTGAAAAGAGTTCCTGTCTGGAATATCGATCGTTCACACTGATGCCCTTCCTTCATTATATAAAATGATATGTAATTGAAGTAGTGTATTCCTTCTTAAAAAGAGACTGACTCAAAAGGCATAAAAAGCATACCTTTTAAGTCATCCTCCTGGAAGACCCTGCCATGAAAACCCAGTAAAGCCAAGGGATTATGTGACAGGGCCTTTCAGTAAAAATCAGTTTTCGTTATTTATCAGAGACTTATCGGACAGCCGCTTAGGTCTAGAAAATTTGACATGGCCGTTCTTTGGTCATGTCAAATTTTCTACATCGATCTATATAGTTAACCGCCAATGTAAGACATTTCAATTCGCTCACGGTTTTTGGCCGTTTCTTCGGTCCGTTCATCGGAATAACGATCTTTTCGATTATTCCATATTTCTGTCACCGTTTTGCTGATCTCTTCATCCGTTGCCTCTGAACGTACAAGCGTTTTTAAATCAAAGCCTTTTGTCGCAAACAAGCATGTGTACAGCTTACCCTCTGCTGAAATGCGTGCCCTTGTACAGCTTGAACAAAATGATTCTGAGACAGACGTAATAAATCCGACTTCTGTATTTGTTCCCTTATAGCGGTAAAGCTTGGCTACTTCACCAAAATAATTGGGGTCTACTGGTTCAAGGGGGTACACTGCATGAATCTTCTCATATATTTCTTTTTTGGAGACGACTTGTTCAAAATTCCAGCCGTTCGTGCTGCCAACATCCATGAATTCAATAAACCTTAAAATAATGCCTTTTTCTTTGAAATAAGAAACCATTGGAATGATTTCTTGATCATTCATTCCTTTTTTCACAACCATATTCACTTTTACGGCAAGACCGGCTTTAAGGGCGGCATCTATCCCGTCCAGTACCGCTTTCGTGCTGACACCCCGGCCGTTAATTTTCTTAAATAACTCATCATCCATCGCATCAAGACTGACATTCACCCGTTGTAACCCCGCTGCTTTTAAAGCTGCTGAGTACTTCACTAAATAAACACCGTTTGTCGTTAAACCAATGTCTTCAATCCCGTCAATAGCCATTAACTTTTTAATTAAAACGGGCAAATCTCTGCGCATTAAGGGTTCTCCCCCTGTTAAGCGAATTTTCTTCACGCCAAGATTGGCAAAAATAGATGCTAACCGTTCAATTTCTTCAAATGTAAGTAGTTGGTCCCTCGACATGAAGGCATAGTCCTGGTCAAAAATCTCCGCCGGCATACAGTATGTACAGCGGAAATTGCAGCGATCTGTCACAGAAATACGCAAATCGCGCAGCGGACGCTGCAGTTGATCGTAAGTTAAACTGTTCATGACTGTCTCTCCCCATTCAGGATTATCTTATACTCCCCTTTTTCATGGGGGTTTATCAGTAATTACGATGAACATCACAAAAGGCCCTTAATTCATTAAGAGCCCCTTTTGTACTTATCCATGATCTATAACGAAATTTTCTTTTCCGCATCAGTGGAATAAATTGTACCATACTCTAATTAGAATTTTCAATCATAGCGCCTCTGAAAACTATGACCAGAGAAAGAACCATTCAATTAGGCTTATGTTAATTGTAAAGGAAACAACCCTTTAGAAAAAGCCATAGAAAAAACATGTCACCTCTCCCCATCATCCAGCAACGATTGAAATGCGGTTTCATCATTAATGTTTTCAAACTCTTCTCCATCAACTTCAAGCTCTTTCTCCGTCACCCAGCGAACACGACAGCGATCCAGCAGCGAGCTTACTCTGTAATCCCCCTCAGCGAGCCGTTCCCCGATGATGGACTCGGTCCGCTTATGGTACATGGCGATTAACGGTTGGTACTTTCCATTAATAATCGGAACAACCGCTTCCACATCTTCTGTTATAAAGTCTTTCATTTTTTTTATGATAAGGGGAGTCATTTTCGGAGTATCACAAGGAAGTACCCCATACCATTCCCCTTCATATGCCTTCATTACTGTATAAATGCCGGCTAAAGGCCCTTTCCCTTGAAATGGGGCTGCATCCTCTTCAATGTGTTCCTCTCCGTTCCGTTCAAATTCCTTCTTCAAATCAGGGTGACTAACAATGACCAGCTCATCGGTATTGGACCTCAGCACTTCCTTTGCCCACTCATAAAAATATTTTTCTTTATACACAACAAACGCCTTTGGTCGGCCGAATCTTCTCGACATGCCTCCAGCAAGTACGATGCCGATAATTTTCATTTCGTTCCCTCTTTTTATTCATATGTACTTATCATACCAGTTTTTAAATGGCAGTTGAATGATAAAGAAAACTCCTATCAAGTGTGATGCAAGTGCTGCAAGAAACGTTCAATTTAAAACTGATTGGCGATGTCGAAGAAAACATGGCTGCCATGCTTTCTTAACACGATCTTTTTCTCGTATTACCACTTCCATTGAACTACCCGCATATTTTGGCTGCTGGGGGGGATATATACAACAGGAGAAGTCTATTTCTTCAAATTCCAACTACAACGAACAAGCCGAAAGGATGAGAAACAAATGGCAGATACAACGATTCACATAAAAGAAGCCACAAAGGACCAAGCCATTCAAACATTGGAATCCATTCTAGTGCGAATGGACGGTATCGAGAGAGCATTTGTGGATATAGAAGACGGCGAAGTAAAGATTGAATATGATGAGAACCAAGTGACGCACGACCAAATCACGAATAAGATTCAACAACATGGACTGCACATTCTATAAAGGAAACTTCTATCGTTGGGGATTTTCCTTCATCCTCCACCGATGGTTAGTTGACTTATCGGGCTTTTACGGGCAGTTATCCCCGACTTAAACTTCCGCGATTACGCCAAATTTTGAAGCAGGGGTCTTACTGCCCGTTAATGAGGGATAAGAAAGTGCAGTCGAAAACGAACAAAGAGCGTTGTTTCGGCAACGCTCTTTGTTCGTTTTCGACTCATTCACCATCCACTGTCATATACATGAATATGAGGTGATGTATATGAATCTTCAATATACAGACATGCTGGCGTTATTAGGAGTTGGCGGTGCTCATCCAGGAGGACTTCATTTGACAAAGGAGGTGTTAGTGAAAGAGGACATCACAAATGTGACTACTATACTGGATATTGGCTGCGGCACAGGGCAAACCGCCGCTTATCTTTTCTGGGAGTATGGCTGTAAGGTGAGCGCATGTGATCTAAATGAAACGATGGTTCAAAAAGCGAATAAGCGTTTTAAGCGAATGAATTTACCGTTAAAAGCTCAAGTCGGCCATGCCGAACAGCTTTCATTTTCCGATGAAACATTCGATATCGTATTGTTCGAATCAGTCGCCGCTTTTACCGATCTTTCCCGCTCCTTGAAAGAATGCTGTCGAGTCCTTAAAAAAGGCGGAGTTGCATTGGCCATTGAAATGATAAAAGAGCCGCATTTATCCGAACAGGATGAACATCTCCTCACTGATTTTTATCGTTTTCAATCCATGCTCACCGAAAAGCAGTGGATGGAACGGTGGGAACAAGCAGGTTTTTCCATTGTGACAAGCGGACATGAACACGTGATGGAACAAGATGATCAACCGGTCGACTTTGGTACGGAATTTGATTTATCGGCCCGCATTCCTTCAACTGTTTACGACCTCCTTGATGCACATGAGCGATTAACGGAAAAATTCCAATCATCATTAGGTTTTCGCGTATTTCGCTGTATTCGCTGAAATATATGACACTCGTCCATACAGCTTGGTCTCTCCTTTCATATTGTGTTAAAGAAAAGGAGGTCCAAATCATGTCTGTTGGAAACTATTATAATCTTTGCTGCCGCTATCAAGGCCGTGTCGTTCGGATAAACGACCGATTCGGGAACGTTCACCACGGGCGAATTGCCCGAGTGACAAGAAATAAAGTATTTATTCAGCCGCTGCGACGCACGGGCTTTGGCTATGGCTTTTATGGATACGGAGGCTTTGGTGCAGCATATGGCGTTGCACTAGGAGCCATTGTAGGTATTGCATTGGCTGCTGCATTTTTCTGGTAAAAAAAGCTCCCTTGATAATTATATATCTTGGGAGCTTTTTATTTTCCAAAAGGCTGTCTCAATCCAATTTTCTATACTACTTCTATTGGTTTATTCCTTTCTCCCTCATTTTCAAAGAAACGGTCCGTTGCTGTCCATCACGGTAAAGCTTCATTTCCACACTTTTTCCCATCGATGTTTTCGTATAAAGATATTTCCTTAGTTCACCTATGTTGTTCACTTTCGTTCCATCTATCGACACGATGACATCTTTTTCTTTCAATCCTGCTTCTGCTCCAGGAGAAAAAGGCTCCACTGCCGTGATAACCACACCTTGATGCACTTCTTGGGGCAAACGCAGCTGATCGTTTAAAACATAGTCCGGAAGCTCATTGATATTTTGAAGTCCTACCCCAATGTACGGACGCTTCACTTCCCCGCCTTCCATTAAATCATTGACAATCGGAACAACGTCATTGCTCGGAATGGCAAACCCGAGCCCTTCTACTCCACTTTGCGAAATTTTCAAGCTATTAATTCCCACGACTTGTCCCGCACTATTAATTAAGGCACCACCGCTGTTTCCCGGATTAATGGCCGCATCTGTTTGAATAACATTCAAATCCCATTCACCTTGTGAAGTAGAGACAGAAATCGTTCGTTCCGTTCCGCTTATGATGCCCTGAGTAACCGTTCGGGAAAATTGCAGTCCAAGTGGATTTCCAATCGCCGCTACTTGTTCACCCGGTCGAAGCTTCGATGAATCTCCAAAATTCGCCACCTTCGTTGCATACTTGCTTTCTATCTCCAAAACGGCCAAATCTGTCAGTGAATCTACCCCTACAATTTTTGCGGGAACCTTTTCTCCGCTTATAAGAGAAATTTCTACCTTATCGGCCCCTTCCACCACATGATTATTTGTGACGATATAAGCACGGCCACCGGACTTTTTAAAAATGACGCCGGATCCTGTCCCGCTTTCTGTTTGCTGCTGATCATTTGAATAAAAATTGGAGGCTTGTTGATAATTGACAACTCCGACGACAGCAGGGGACACTTGTTCAATGGTGTCGATCATGCCGCCTGATGGGGATGATGTTTGCTGAATTTGAACTTCCCCCTTCGATGATTCCTTGCTTGCGGCTGCTGCCGCGTTCTCTGTTTGCGGTTGGGAAGCGATATGGATCACCCCGAGCGAAGAACCGGCATAGAGGGTAAGGATACTTCCAAAAACTGCCCCGCTCAAAGAAGAAAGCCATACTTTCGATTTTCGTTTCGTTCTCGTTTGTTCATTTTCTTTTACATCTATTTTTTCATTCATCTCCATGTTCATAACCACCTTTTTTGTCTCGTTTATTGATGGTTTTACTGTAAATCATAAGTTTGGGATAAAAATGAGAAGATTATGGGAAATTGTCAAAGAGGATGCATCAAAAGGTATGAATCATACCTTTTGATGCATCCTCTTGAAAAGACCCGTTAGGAGAATCCAGTAAAATCAAGGATTTGATGACGGGTCCTTTCAAAAAAATAATTTTTGCAGACTATTTAGGAATTATGTAACAGCCACGAGACAGAAGAGCTGAAAGAGAAGAGAAATCAATCATAAAAGTTAAAAATTCTGTATGTATTCATATATAATGATGGTTGAGAAGTTTTAACTGAACATCTTCGTCCTCGAGGGTTCAATTATATATAGGAGTGAGGATTATGTCATTTACGATTTACCTTGTGGAAGATGAGGAGAACTTGAATCATGTGTTAGCTTCCTATTTGAAAAAGGAAGGATGGACGGTGAAATTCTTTTCCACCGGGGAAGACGCACAGAAATTCATTTCACCGCCGCCCCATCTATGGATATTGGATATTATGCTGCCAGACATTGATGGTTATCAGTTAATTCGAGAAATAAAAGCGGCGTCACCTAATGTTCCCGTCATCTTCATTTCAGCAAGAGATGCAGATATTGACCGCATTCTTGGCCTTGAAATGGGAAGCGATGATTATTTAGCCAAGCCTTTTCTTCCCCGCGAACTTGTCATTCGTGTTCAAAAGCTGCTTGGCCGCATTTATGGAAGTCAGGCTCAACAATCGAATCTTTTGCCGTTAGCCCCGTATACAATTGATCTTAATGTCCGCCTTGTTTATAAGAATGGGAAAAGCCTCGATTTGACTTCAAAGGAATTCGACTTATTAGTCACATTAGCCCAAAATCAAGGCCAGGCTTTTTCAAGAGAACAACTTTTAAATCATATATGGGGAGAAGATTACTATGGTACAGACCGGGTTGTGGACGATCTTGTAAGGAGACTGCGTAAAAAACTGCCGGATTTACGTGTTGAAACGATTTACGGCTATGGATACAGGATGACAAAATTATGAAAAACAAACCATTAGCCCTGCAAATATGGTTGGTGATTTCAGGTATCTTACTGGTTATTTCCTTATTATTGGTCGTATTATTTCCAACCACGCTCCGAAACTTTTTTACGGATGATATTTACACCAAAATCGAAAATGAGCAGCTCACTTTAATGGAATACGCTCTTTCGGGACGAGCAGAGGAAAGATTTTTCGGTCTTAATGAGTCATCATCCTTTGATAGTCGGACAGTTGATCATCTTCTTCTCCCTGTATATTCGAGCTATTCGCTTATTTCCGGCTCTCTTCCAGCCGAATTTTTGAGAGAAACCCAAATTCTCGCAGCCAATCAAAAGAAAGTGGTAGAAAGATACTCGGAAGATTTAGGGGAAAGCACATTCTTTTATGTCATTCGAAAAGCTTCTGTAAACGGACAGCCTGCTTTTTTGCTTTCTTACACATCGGATTCTTATCGCAATGATTTAGTGTATACGCTCTTTAAACAGCTTTTGCTTATTATGACGATTGTATTTTTATTCAGCTGGATTCCTTCCATCTGGCTTGCCAAATACTTGACGCGCCCACTTGTCACGCTTGAACAGCATGTTCGAAAAATCGCACAGCAAGATTGGCATGAGTCTGTATCGGTTAATCGAAACGATGAAATTGGAAAGCTAGGACTTACCATTGAACAAATGCGGGAAAAACTAGTACGCAAAGACGAAGCACAGCAAGCGCTTCTGCAAAATATCTCCCATGATTTAAAAACACCTGTCATGGTGATCCGCAGCTACGCTCAATCAATCAACGACGGCATCTATCCTAAAGGGGACTTACTGGGGACTGTAAAAGTAATTGAAGCCGAAGCGGAGCGACTCGAAAAAAAAATCAAGAATCTCCTATACATGACAAAGCTCGATTACTTATCAACTCGAAAGCCGGTCAGAAATAAGATTGATTTAATGACGCTCGTTTGCAAAGCAGCAGACCGCTTCCGAGGTACACGCCTTGAACTTGAATGGGATATACACACGATGTTCTCTCCGGCCATCATTGAAGGAGATGAAGATCAGTGGGATATCGTCATTGACAATCTGCTTGAAAACCAATTGCGTTATGCCGCCTCACGCATTGGGATTTTCATTGACAGGACTACCTTTCAACAACGACCATTCATCCTGTTGAAGGTGTGGAACGACGGACCGCATATTGAACGAGCCGTACTGGACAGGCTATTCGAGCCATTTTCCAAAGGCAGCAAAGGAGAATTCGGCATCGGCCTTAGCATCGTCAAACGGATTGTCTCTTTCCACGAAGCCGACATTTGGGTAACAAATGAAAAAGACGGCCCTGCTTTTTACATTCGAATACCGGCAGATGAAAAAGCGTAAAGTAACTCATCTAGAAATCTCTAATAGACCACAAAAACTGATTTTACTGAAAGGCCCCGTCACATAATCCCTTGGTTTTATCGGATTTTCATGACGGGTTTTTTCAGTTAGAAATTATTGTTTTGCTGGCCCAATTCTTTCGCTGATATCATTTGGTTGGCTTCCTCTAACATATGGTGTTCCTCCACTGAACCTCCCGGAGAATAGCTCTGGGCTGCATATGGATTTTCGCTTTTTGCTTGAAAGTTCATTGAAAAATCGGGATTGAGCGGCGTATCCATTGATAGTTCTCTTCCACTTTCTGCATTAGATAACTCTTCCTTCATCACGTCCACCTCCGTAATCATTAGTGTATCCAAATTAACTCATTTTATTTTCATTATTATACAACTGGGTATTTAAGGGAAAAATACATTACACCATAAAAATCAACATGTGATATCATTGAATTGTGAAAAAATTCCCTAGATTGGAGGAGGAAGCCAATAGAGCGAATTATCCTATTTGACGGTGTTTGCAATTTTTGCGACGGAGCCGTTCAATTTATTATAAAGCGAGATCCGAAAGCGCATTTTTCATTCGCCTCCTTGCAATCGAAACCCGGGCAAAATTTACTTATAAAATGGGAACTTCCAACCGATACATTCAATAGCATGGTCTATGTAAAAGAAAATCGCGTCTACATGAAGTCAACTGCTGCCCTAAAAATTGCCCGCGAATTAAAGGGGTTCTGGCCATTGTTATATGTACTTATCCTCATCCCTAAGCCGATACGCGATATAGCATATGACCTGATTGCGAAAAATCGCTATAAATGGTTCGGCCAAAAAGACGAGTGCATGGTTCCAAGTCCTGACGTTCGAAAAAGATTTTTGTCATAGTGGGATGGAACATAGAAAAAGACAGCTTTACAATGAGAGGGGATAAAAAAGTGAACAAAAATATAAGAAGATGGGGTCAAATGTTACTGGTATTCATTCTTGTACTCGGAGGATTGTCCCCGGCTTCAGCCAGTACAAAAGAAGGCATTCATTATGTGGCACTGGGTGATTCACTGACGGCCGGACAGACACCATACCGGCAATGGGATAAAGGTTACGCTGATTTTGTCGCTGATTACCTGGATAAAAAAGGCCATCTCGGCGCGTTTACGAAAGAATTTGCTGTTTCCGGCTATACGTCCAGTGATTTACTGCATGATATCGAAACGAACAAAAAGGGAAAATCGTCAACCATTCAAGAAGCCATCACAAATGCTGATATGATTACCATCCATGTCGGAGCAAATGATTTTTTACGGGAAGCGAACTTTGATTATGAAAACGAAAAAGTGACCATTGATCCAGGCAAGGTTCCTGCGCTTATCAAACAAGTGACAGAAAATGTGAGCACCATCTTGCAGCATATTTTGGTGATGAATCCATATGCGAAGGTGTATGTGCTCGGGTATTACTATCCGTTTCCCCACTTGGAGAACCCCGAGCAGGAACGCACCCTTCGCATGATAAACTCTCTTATTAACAATGCACTCATGCTAACGTCAGGGAAAAATGGGACAGATTATATTTCATTTGAAAACTTATTTGATACATATCCTGCTGCTTACTTGCCGAACGTCAAAGATATTCACCCTTCCCTGGATGGATACGGGTTCATGGCATCTGAATTTTTGAGGCAATCTAACATTTCGGCCTTCTTTAAAGATGTACCGAATGAATTTTGGGCCGCCAAAGAAATTCATTATCTTGCTTATAAGGACATCCTGAAAAGCAGCGATTCGGGCATATATGCTCCGAACGATGCGATTACAAGAGCTGATGCTGCCAGCATGCTTGTCGGTTCCATTATTTTGGATAAATCCATGCCGTTGGACCCTGGATTTAAGGACGTTCCCAACACGCATGAAGCCTATTATGCAATCGCCAAATTGACGCAAATGGGCATTTTCCAAAAAGGAGAAAGGTTCCATCCCGAAAAAGAACTGACGCGTGCGCAAATGGCCAAAATCTTTACGCTTGCCTTTCAATTGCAAGCCTCCTCACCGAAAGAATTCAAGGACATCCCAACTTCTTTCTGGGCTAAAAAATACGTGGATGCCATTGCCTCTAACCATGTAGCCATCGGCTATACTGATGGGACGTTTAAACCGAACAGCTCTACGACGCGTGCCCAATTTGCCGCCTTTTTATACCGGAGTTTACATGTGCAGCAATAAAAAAGAAAGGACCCGTCATAAGAATCCAGTAAAATGAAGGATTCCATGACGGGTCTTTTCAACAAAAAACATTTTGATTATGTATTTAAGGTTTATTAACTCTACTTTTCTTCATTGTCCAGCTGCGGCTCCTAGCTCCGCACGGGAAAAGATGATTGCTCTCATAAGGCAAAAAACGCCTTATGAATCAATCCCTATTTCCCTCACGAGCTGAACAGTCGCCTCCACTTTTCTTCATGTCCAGCTGCGGCTCCTAGCTCCGCACGGGAAAAGATGATTGCTCTCATAAGGCAAAAAACGCCTTATGAATCAATCCCTATTTCCCTCACGAGCTGAACAGTCGCCTCCACTTTTCTTTATTGTCCAGCTGCGCAAGCTACAATCCTACGGTCATTTCACTCCTTCCTACAGAAGCAAAAAGCGCTTCTTTGTCAGGAGTTCCAATACCCTATGGATGCGAACGAGCTTGCTCCGCTTTTCCTAAAGCACAATCATAAAAATGACAGGCAATGTCGCCAAGCTCAGCGATGTGCTGATAAGGGTGGCACTTGAAACAAAATCTGGCTCTGTATTGAACTGCAAAGCATACATTGTCGTATTTGCCGCTGTCGGCATAGCCGCCATAATAATCATGATTTGCTTCATCATATCGTCTACTGGCAAAAATAATGTCAACACGTACGCAATCATGGGAGAAACCGCAAGCCTTAAAAGCAGCGACAACGATATTTTGTCTTTCGCCAAATTGCCGATCGAGATTTTGGCAAGCTGCATTCCGAGCACAATCATAATGGTTGGAATGGCCGCGTCCGCTACTAAATCAACAGCCTGCTGGACAGAACTGCCAAGGGGCAGATGGAACAATTGGAACACAACCCCGAGAAGAGCACCATACACCATTGGCATACGCTGGACGGCACGAATGGCGGATCGTACTCCATTCCCCTCCGGACTGCCTTTTGCTGCATAATACACTCCTACTGTACACATCACAAGCGATTGAATGACCATCAATACAATCGCATAATCCAATCCTGCCGCTCCAAACAACAAAAGTACGACCGGCGTTCCATAGTTGCCGTTGTTCATAAAAGCGGAAGCTAGAATCATGCCGCATGTTTCAACGGTCGAATACTTCCGGACAAATGCAATCACATACACAATTATAATAATGACAAAACAAAGCGCAAACGTGTACATGGTCATATACAAATAATTCAAATCAAATTGCGTCGTATAAAACGTTCGGAACACAAGTACCGGTGACATTAAATAAAGTGCCATCGTTGAAATGGTTTTCGTTTCAAATCCAATCTTCTTTTGTCCGATAAATCCGAGGGCGAAAATCCCGAAAATCGGCAAAAGCACCTGGAAAAATTCCATCCTCTTCACCTTCGTTACATTTAATTTCTCTCTTACTACTATAACAGAAATATGTAACTATTTATCTTTCAATTTCAAAAAATTTCTTTATAGAGAATGGTTTAACTTTTGTATGCCGGGGTATATTTATTATGTACGTTTCCCCAATAGCCCAAAGAAAAAAGGACGCTCTTTTATGTATTAAGAGCATCCTTTTTTCAATCTTTATAGTAAAGCAGCAATCTGGAATATATGCAAGTACTTCTATATACACTATATATTCGTTTTTCTTCTCAAAGACGTTAAAGGTTGCCCTCAATGGCTTCTTATTTTCCAAGAGCCTTTTTATTGGTTGCTTCAACCGCTTTTTGCACAATGCTGCCAAACTGATTTTCGGCAAATACCTTTAAGCCTTCCGCCGTCGCACCGCCTGGAGTCGTCACTTGCTCCCGCAATGCTGCCGGCTGCTTTTCTTTTTTCAGCATCAAGGCAGATCCGTACAGCATTTGAACGACTAGATCAGAAGCGACTTTTTCTTCCACTCCATACCCTTTGGCCGCCTCAATTAAATGTTCAGTAAATTGATAAAAGAAGGCCGGCGCGCTTCCTGTAATGGCCGTTAGATGATGGATTTCTTCTTCCGTACATTCTTGTGATTCTCCCATGCCCTTTAAAAGCATATGCAATACTTTTTTATGTTCATCCGTTGCCGATGTTCCCATTGCATAAAGGGAAATAGATTGTCCAATCGTCGCTGCAGTGTTTGGCATAATCCAGGCCACCGGGGTATGCAGCGGCAACGACTCTTCAAGAAAAGACGGACCCATGCCAGCCGCGATTGTGACCACAAACTGCCCGGTCAAAAAACCTGAAAGCTCCGCAAGCAGCTCTTGATGGGCCACAGGCGGTGCAGCCAATACGATCACATCCGAATTTGCTACTTCAAAGCGCCAGTTATGTGTCGTCGTGACACCAAGCTTTTGCTTTAAGCGTTTCAACCTTTGGTCATCACGCTGATTCGACATAATGATTTCTTCAATTTTGGAACTCCCCGTTTTCATCAGACCTGCAGCAATGGCTTCTGCCATTCGTCCTGCTCCGATGAATAACACTCGTTGCTTTTTCATACTATCTGTTCATTCCTCTCATTACTTAAAGCGATATGTCCAAAACTCTTCCTTTTCTAAAAGCCTTGTTACAAACGGACTGTTCAATAAATCTTCTGTTTTGATGCTGCCGATCATCCCCTCGATTTGAGAGCGATGCGCTTGCAAGGCAGCAATTTTCGTGTCTTTTACTTCATCGATAGAAATCACGACATCGGGTTCTCCCAACACTTCACGGCAGCCATTGGAAAACGCGTGCGCCAGCACGACAGGGCGTTCGCTTTCCTTCATCTTCGAAACAGCACGAACAACGGCCGCGCCTGTCGCGTTATGATCAGGATGAACAGCATAACCGGGGTAATGCGTAATAATGTATGTAGGTTTCACATCATCTATGATCGCTTTAATTTTGCCTGCGAACTCTTCTTCGTCTAGAAATTCCAGCGTTTTATCCCGCAATCCGAGCATGCGCAAATCTTGGATGTCAAGTACACGAGCAACTTCCTCCAACTCATTCTTACGAATTTGCGGCAATGTTTCACGATTGGCAAACAAAGGGCGGCCCATATTGCGGCCCATTTCTCCCAATGTCCCGCACACGTATGTAACGGGTGTTCCGATTTTCCGAGCCAATGCGACCGTACCAGCCACACCGAATGCTTCATCATCCGGATGAGGGAATACAACAAGTATATGACCTTTCATTTCCATATCATCATTCTCCTTTCTTATACAAACGGCTTTTCACTTATTTGCAAAGCAACGGCCAATTGGCCATCCCGATTATGTCCTGCAAGCAAAAGGCGCCCTTTATCGTCCAGTTCCCAATCGGTCAATCCTTCGGCATATACCCATCCAAGTTCCAGTTCCAATCCAACGCGAAACGGACCTTCACCCGTAATTTTTCCTTGCTTGACGTTTACGGCCGCATTGCGAATGAACGCACCTACATTGATAATCTGGTCGTTAAAATGTGCCGCATATGCACCGTTTGTTGTTTCTAGATGGACATATACCGTTTGTTGAAAAAAGCTCTCCAATCTTTTTTGAACAGCATCTTTATTAATTGGCTGCATGCCATTACCCTCCTTTTGAAGAAAAGAAAATTACATAATCTTAATGTTTAATTCTAACTGTTTGCACTGCTGTTGCCAAATATCTTGTTCGTAAGAAAACTGAATCTTTTCGATTGGAAGCTCTTGTATTTCGGGCATCCCTGTCTCTATCGTTACAAGTACCTTGCTAAGCTTGGCCATTTCTTCTCCGGCTTGCAGTTTTTTCTTATAACGTTTGAAAACAGGATCCAACCCTTCTAACTGGTTATAAAGCTCTTCAACAGAACCGTATTGCTGAATGAGAGGAATGGCTGCTTTATCTCCCACTCCGGCAACACCCGGCACATTGTCCGACTTATCACCTAATAGCGCTTTTACATCAATCCACTGGGACGGCTCGATTCCAAATTCATCACGGAAATTCTTCAATGAATAAATCGTATCTCCCTGACTTTTCACCGCAACAATTTGTGACACGTATTCATCCAACAATTGAAACAAATCACGGTCATTGCTGTAAATAAAGCAAGGCTTTTCTTTTTCCTTACTCCATTTTTTAGCCAATGCCCCAATGATGTCGTCCGCTTCATGGCCTTCCAATGACATTTGCGCAACTCCCAGTTCATCAAGCACAGTTGTCAGCGTTTCATACTGTTGGATAAGTGGAGCCGGTAATTCGGCTCTTGTTTCTTTATAACCCTCAAACAGACTTTTTCGATTCGTTTCATTTCGCTTTACGTCCCATGCAACAACAAGATGGGTCGGCTGATATAGACCCACGAACGAAACCATTTTCGTCATCATGACGCGCAGTCCATTTATGTATAATCCCGTGCTGTTTTTAGCAAGACTTTCTTCATCCCGCCCGTAAGCTGTTGCAAAATAGCAGCGGCTCAGTAAATTAAAACCGTCAATCAATAATAATGTCTCACTCATACTTTACCCCTATCCTCTTTTGAATAATGAAAAAGCAGTCCATCGTCTGGACTGCTCGAATTATGTTCTATTCGTCTGATTATAATTTTACAACGTTAGCTGCTTGAGGTCCACGGTTACCTTCAACGATGTCGAAAGAAACGTCTTGACCTTCTTCTAAAGTTTTGAAGCCTTCACCTTGGATAGCTGTGAAGTGTACGAATACATCGTCTCCGCCTTCAACAGAAATGAAACCGAAACCTTTTTCACCATTAAACCATTTTACTTTACCTTGCATAGTAGATAAACCTCCTAAAAACATGAAAAAATATAACATGTTACTACTTACATAAATTCAATCTAACCAGTACGTCCAAGGTGAGAATTGCTTCATCACTTCATGAAAACGACTACGTAACATTCAAATTTATATACGAAGCAAACACTTAATATAACTATATCACCCTGCTTTCACCCAGTCAAATGATTATTTCAGGCATCAAGATGGATGATTGTAAGCGTTATCAAGGCTTCCCTTTGCTTATCATTGTTTTAATAAAATCTTGAAGGAATCGTTCATAATCAAACTCCACTGCGATTTTTGCCAACCGTCTTGGATCTTGCGGAGAAAGTGAAGGACGAAAATCGGCGACACTCACTCCTTTTGCTTCTCCACCAATATTAATATCTACTTTGCGCTGTAAATATTGAACCATTCCCTCGTTGGCAAGCGCACTTAATACGAACACATCATGAAACGGACTTCCGTTAATGCCAGGCACCAGCTTTGCGTAGGCATTTGAATAATAGTCAAAAATACTTTTCAATACATTCCTGAAGGGATTTTGGCTCTCCTTTGTAATCCAGTTCATTACCTCGCGCGTTACAATCGCCTTGTTCGTCACATTTAAAGGAAAGAGGCTGACATTGCGGGCTTGTTCTATCACGAGACTGGAAGCAATTGGGTCACCATGAAAGTTCGCTTCAGCCAACTCCGTCACATTTCCCGGGACGAGAAACGCGCCTCCCATAATGTAATATTCTTGCACCTTGTTCATCGCTTCTTTGCCGGCAAGTAAAAAAGCAATCGCCAGGCTGGTGGACCGTCCTACATCTACGATAATCAAATCATCCCCATACTGCTCTATCACTTCAAACACTTTATCAAAATTCAAATATTCACCTTTTATATTCGGTGGCGGACTGATGGGTCCCAGCCCTTTCGGCCCGTGAATTTCAGGATAATACTCCACAAACTCACCCGAAAAAGGCCCTTTCGCCCCCCCTATTAAAGGGATATCTTCCCGGTTTGCTAACTTCAATAAATAAGCCGTATTTTTCTCTGCAGTTTCTTGATCGACATTTCCGTATCCCGCCACCACTCCGACAAGATTGATGTTTGGATGGGATAAAGCATACATTAGTGCGGCTGCATCATCAATTCCCGGATCGCCAAAAAATAAGACATTAATCACTGTCCTTCCCCTCCCCTGGATGCCCCTTCATGCTATCTCCATATATATGCTCGCCTCTCCCTTTCAATCTCTAAGCGTTTTCTCATTTTTAAATAGCCCCAAAAGGCATTGTATGCATTTAGCGAAACGTATATAATCTTCATGCAGAGCGCTTTTCTTTTTCGCTCTGCATGCCGTCCTTCGATATCGTCTTCATATTCCGATTATAGGACAGCTCATTCATACATATAAAATACTAAAGACAGTCACTCTCTGGGAATGAAAATGTAAAATTGTTGTTAAGTTTGTGAGGAAAACCTTTTGGAACAAAATATTTTTCATATAAAATAAGGTAAACTAACTGCAAATACATGCCATTAACGAATAAAAAATAACCGATACGTTTCTAATTTTCCAGCAAAATGGATTTTTAACGAAAGGCACCCTCCAAAACATCCCCTAGTATTAATGGTGATGGCGACAGAGTCTTTCGTAATGATGACTTAAACGGACTTGTTTTTGTCCATTTAAGTCATCATCACTCAATAAAAACGTGTACCAACGACTTAAAAATGAAGGTGTAAATGTGAAAAAACGATTTATCATTTCAACCATGAAAACAGCAGCATTATTATTGCTCGGCCTGCTTGTCTTCTTCCAATTAAACGTAAGTACTCTCCCATTTCCTATCATAATTGGAGCCAACTTGTTCATCTTCGGACTCTTTGTCTTAAGCGATTTGCTTTTCGAACAAAAACCATGGCTTTTAAAAGGGTTGCAGCTTTATATTTCCATCATGTTGTTTATTATTGCCATTCTGGAAATGCACCATGTTATCAGCTCCATCTGTGTGTTATCGATCGCTCTCCTTCCCCGCCTCATTAATGAACTTATTTAATCAAGAAAAGCGGAGGCGACTGTTCAAAGAAAGCCAACTAAGGTCGCCGCTTCCTGCGGCAACGTCGGCATGACTCACTTCCTGTGAGCCCAAGGAAATAGGGATTGATCCATAAGGCGCCTTTTGCCTTATGAGAGCAATCATCTTTTCCCGTGCTGAGCTAGGAGCCGCAGCTAGCCAAGAAGAAAAGTAGAAGCGATTGGGAGATTAAACTAAAAAAATCCATCCCATCTCGGATGGAACAGATTGAATTGAAAGAAGCAGATTCCTGCTTCCTTCAGTGGGCGTGGCCTGGACTAAACTTCGATAACCGCAATGCTTCTTTCACTCCAAATTTATTGGTTAACTTCACCGCTTCTTTAGCCGCTCGTTTCAACGGGACTTCTCGCTCAAGTAAATTGATGAACACTTCCAAAAGATCCAGGTCTTCTTCTAAGAAGACGTATCTTCTATGCAAATCCTTACGGAATGAATAGCCGCTGTAAATTAAATGCTGACAATAGAAGAAGAGTGTATCCACCGATATATTGAGCTTATGCGCCGCCCTATCACTGTCCATGAAAGGTGCATAAATCCGATGTACAACTTCCTCTTCAATCGTTAACATGTCTTTTTCGTTCCCGTCTGTCCCATCAGATGGGACCCTTACAACGCAGCCGCTGTGAACGGTTTGAATGACTGGATGAGAATGGCTCGCTTTGGGGTAATATGCTTGCGTAAGCATCGTTTTGATTGCTTCAAGACTTGAGGCACTACCTTCTAAATGAATCATCCCAATGAACTCCATTTCTTTCTGATACTTATAAATAGAAGCTTCCAGCCTGCTTGTTACACATTCAATGTAAAGCAGCTCTCCGAAACGGTCGAATAGAAAAACGATCCCTCCCTGCTGACTTAGCTGATGCATATTCCTTTTGTGAAACACATTGTCCAAAATTCCCATTTCTGCAAGATCAATTACTCTTTTATCCATCTTACCCTCACACTCTAACGCGCCATCATTGCTTCATAGATTTTCAGATTTTGATACACCACTCCCAAAAGCGGTGTATGTATACCATGCTTACGGGCAAGCGACAGTAAATAACCTTGCAAATGATCCCCTTCAACCTGATATCCTTTCTCCATATCCCGCTGCATCGATGACTTCATTTCATATGTCATCTTCTCCATCGTGTTCATATGCTTTTGCACGATTTCCTCATGGAGGGGTGCCTTTTCCGCTCTCATAATAGCCGCTGCTTCTTGGCATAACGACTCAATGAATGCTCGGCCATTTTCCACTTCACGAATAGGACCAATCGGTGCTCTCATCAATGTTGTGACGCCTGACAATGTCGTGATAAACAAATATTTTTGCCACATATCCTGCAAAATTTGCCCGCTTAAACGAAAACTAGCTTTTGTTTGCTGAAAAGCTTCGTTTATATATGTAATGCGTTCTGTCTGTTCACCAGAAAACTCACCAAATACCACTTCATGAATCGGGCTCGTTTGCACAATTTCTCCCCTTTCATTTAACGTTGTCTCGATAAAACATAAGCCGCCCAGCACTTTTTCTTGTCCAAATGCCTCTTGAAGAACTTCCACATGTTTCATTCCATTCAACAATGGCAAAATAGCGGTTTGTTTCCCGACATACGGGCTCAAATCTTGGGTGGCTGACTGTAAATGATAAGCTTTTGTGGAAACAAGGATAAGATCAAACGGTTCTGCCGATTCGCCGGCAACGATCATTTTAGGCTGGAGCGTCATATCTCCATGAATACTATGAATGACCAAGCCTGTCTCGTTTAATTGCTCGCGCCGTTTTTCGCGAACTAAAAATGTTACGTCTTCTCCCTTTTCCAATAGGCGTCCGCCAAAATATCCGCCGACTCCCCCTGCACCTAATACTAATATTCTCATACTTGTATCCTCTCCCTTAATGTTCTTGCTTCTATTTTATCACAATCCTCCCATTTTTCTTTCTTTTCAAACTTTTATTAAAAACACATAAGGTGAGACTTCATTCATCCGATTGTACTGTCTGCTCAATCGAGATAAATCAATATAATTACAGTTTACTTCACATTTATTGTGACATTGTTATAATAAAAAATGTACAGATTCTCATAATGAAACAACCATAAGAATCATTTACATAAAAAAGGCAGGAATTAACGATATGAAAAAAGTAGAGATTTATATTTTATCAGGCTTCCTGGGGAGCGGTAAAACGACCTTATTACAACAGCTCCTCACACAGGAAAAAGAACAAAACCGCCGGATTGCGGTCGTCATGAACGAACTGGGACAAGTGTCCATCGATTCTCATGCCGTTCCAGGCGGCACACCGCTTAAAGAATTGTTGAACGGGTGTGTATGCTGTACGATTCAAGGACAGCTCGAAACACAAATCCACTCTATGCTGCAGGAGTATGAACTTGATGCCATTTATATTGAAACAACAGGCGTTGCCCATCCTGTAGAGGTACTGGACGCTTGCATGTCTCCTGCATTTGCTGATCAAATCGATATGAAAGGCATCTTGACATTAGTTGATGCAAACCGCTGGAAAGATCGCAAAAACCTGAACATTCAGCTGCAAAAGCTGCTCGTTGAACAAGTTCGCCATGCAGACATCGTGTTAATTAATAAGGTAGACACATTATCGCCGTCTGAACAGGCATCGCTTTCCTATGAAATTCAGTCAATCAACCCTCATGCTGCTTGCGTATTAACGACCTATGCCCGCATCTCACTCGAGACGGTAAAAAAACGATCCATGGGTAAAAAAACAGACCATGAGCAAGCGCATGTCGATCACCATCTTCATTTAAAAACATTTGTATATGAACAACAACAACCTTTTGATTTAGAATTATTTGAAAATTGGCTTCGCCACATGCCGGACACGATTTATCGCATGAAAGGCTATTTGACCTTTACCCATTCCAATGACTTATATATGTTCCAGTACTCTTACGGCATGCCGATTTATATGAAAGAAATGATGAAACTTCCAAAGAACCTTGTGCTCATTGGGGAAAATTTGAACCATCTCGAAATTAAGGAACAACTTAGACAATTAGAAGAACAGTCGGCTGCTCGCTCCTAAGTAAGATGAGACATCAACAAAAAATGGATTTACGCGTTTTTAATCCAGCATGAAAAAAGAGCGTCCATTATAAAATGAACGCTCTTAACTATTTTGCACCTTCCTTAGCAGTTCATGTGCATTCCCTCCCGCAAGCTGATTTAAATGCTCCCACTTTTCATCTCTTAACACATCTAACTCTACAATTTGTTTAGCTAACTCCCACATTTGTGATACATCGATTTTCGAAGCTTCCATATTTCCACGTCTCCTTCGTCTTTATTAGATTCAATTTATCACTCTCCTTTTCATTTTTCACTACAAATGTGACATTTCCTCACATTAAATTCCAACTAGATCGCATTAATTGTGTCAGCCTTTATAACACGATTAATCTCGTTATCCATGATTTTCTTTATAATTAAGGAAAAGAGTAGAAGAGGTGAACACAGGTGGCCGACAATGATTTCTCCTATCGCGACAAAAAAGTGATGTCTATCGGAATCGTCAAAGAATTGACAGGACTGTCAGAGCGCCAAATTCGTTACTACGAAAAACGAAAACTCATTTTTCCTGAACGGACTACTACCGGTATACGCAAATACTCCTTTTCCGATGTAGAACGTCTAATGGAAATTGCCGATAAAATTGAAGAAGGAATTCAAACCCATGAAATCCGCTCAGAGCTTGCAAAACAGGACAAAAAATTGAAAACGAAAGAAGTACGCGAAAAAATGCTAAAAGGTCAATTAAATGCTCACTTTAATACCCGCAAATTTTAACGTTCTGTAATCACTTGACGCATTGCTGAAAATGGCAAAACAAGCTGCCTTCACCAATCATCATGATTGAAGTGAGATTTCCTTGCTCAATACGTTGTATCGGCTGCACCCTTTAAGAAAGGAACAGTTTTTCTACCGCCGTTAAAACTTAAAAAATAGAGATTCCGGGACCATGTATTATGTCTCGGAACCTCTTTTCATTTTTTCGAACTTTTACCAAATATGAAGATGATGATCAAAAACAATACAAAGCTAATGAGCAGCGTCGTACCGCCCGCAATAAAAAAATCGTATTTGCAAAAGAACTCTTCAGGTTAATACTTTACAGGCAGGAAAAGAGAGAGTCACAATCGTTCCCTTTCCTTCATGCCCTTTCAAATCGATATGGCCGTTATATTTTTCCACGATTTTTCTTGCAATGGACAGCCCTAAACCATTTCCGCCTTTTTCCCTGCTTCGGGCTTTATCGACTCGGTAAAAACGTTGAAATACTTTTTCTTCTTCAATTGCCGGAATGCCCATTCCCCAATCTTTCACTTCCACATCAACACGGTTACCATTTCCTTGTATGTCCACTTCAATCCGTTTTTCAGTTACAGAATATTTGATAGCATTATCCAATACAATCATAAGAAGCTGACTGAGATGGTGTTCTGTTATTTTCACACTAGAAGAATCCGCTTTTGACTGGAACACAATTGAAAAATCAGGATGGACAGCCGCTACATTTTTTACGATTTTTTCCACGATTGGATCCACTTCTATAATTTCTTCTTCTGCCGCTGTACGAATGTTTTCTGCTCTGGACAACTCCAACAATTCAAGAACTAGATGCTTTAAACGATTCGTTTCATAAAGGGCCGCATCCAGAGATTCTTCTAAAATAACCGGATCTTGTTTCCCCCACCTTTTTAAAAGCCGAAGGTGCCCTTCTAACACCGCAATGGGGGTGCGGAACTCATGAGATGCATCCTCGACAAATTGCTTTTGCTGTTCAAAGGCCCCTTCAATCTCATCCATCATTCCATTGAACATATGGGTAAGTTCCGCTAACTCATCTTGTGAATCCATTTTTTCCATTCGCTGTTGAAATCCTTTTCTTTTGATATTTTTCATCATTTCGGTCAGTTCTTTTATCGGGGCAAGAAACCGTTTTGAAATAAGCCACCCCAATAAACTGCTTATAACAACGGCACTCACTCCGAAAAATGTCATAACAATAAAAAAAGCATGTGTAATCTGATCAAACCGCTCCAGTTGGCGGATTACTTGGATGGTTCCTTTTTTTCCTTCGATTGTTACAGGGGCTCTCATGATGATGGCATGACTGCCCCCTGCCTGATAGTGCTCGCGTTCCATATGCCCATCCGCTTTCCCTCTCATATCAAAAGCGGAAGATACGCCATTGGAAACGTCGACCACAATTTCCTCATCCGCTCCCATAACTGTAATTCTTTGATATTTTTCATTCAATGCCTCAATTAACGAACGACTGCTTTGAATAGATTCCTTTGATAAGTTTGCGCCCTTTTCATCATAAAAGGCAACAAGCTCTTCTAACGTCTTTTCGACCATCTTTTCTTCTTGATTGAACATCCATTTGTACACGATATGATATTGTAAAAAAGTAAATAAGAAAAAAGAAACAAAAATAATAACAGAAGATACAATCATAAATTTCCACTTTAGCGATGCATTTCGAAAAACTCTCATTGTCTCATCACATATCCCGTGCCTCTCACCGTTTCTATGTAACTTTCCTCTCCTGGCGTATCTATTTTATTTCGCAAATAGCGAACGTACACATCCACCACGTTCGTTTCCACTTCGCTCTCATATCCCCACACTTTGTTTAACAATACTTCCCGCGTTAAGACCACATTCGCATTTTCCATGAAAGTGAGCAGTAAGTCATACTCTCGCTTTGTTAAGTTCAATAATTCATCCCCTTTTTTAGCAACCCGCGCTTCTACTTCCAAACGAATATCCTTGAACACTAAAACCGGATTCGGTGTCGATGAGAAAGAAGGTAATCTTCGAAAAAGTGCACGTATACGCGCCAGCAGTTCTTCAATGGCAAAAGGTTTTGATAAATAATCGTCCGCTCCGCTGTCAAGTCCGGATACGCGATCCATTACACTATCGCGAGCCGTCAGCATCATGATGGGAGTCGTCTTTATAGCTCGAATACGACGGCACACTTCAATCCCATTCAATTGGGGAAGCATAATATCGAGCAAAATCAAGTCCCATTCTTCTCCCAATGCAAGCTCTAAACCGCTTCGTCCATCGTAAGAGACTGACACTTCATACCCTTCATATTTCAGCTCCAATTCAATAAAACGAGCCAAATTTTTCTCATCTTCAATTAATAAAATTTTTGTCATCATATGTTCCCCCTATCCGTGGACAAGTCTCCTCTCCCCATCTTATTCTTATGTACAAACAGAATCAAATTCCTTATCTATCCGCAGGAAGCTTACTTCAGGCCAAAAAACCGCTTCTATCCTCCTTCAATTTTTTTCATTACTTATCAGATTTATCATCTGGTATAAACAAAAAGATTCCGTCTTAAGATGTAAATGATTTGCCATGGTGCAGAGCACCATGGCAAATCATTTATAATACGAAATAGACCTTCCCAAAAAGTCGTCCACGGAATAACGAACTTTAAACGGAAAGGTCTATTTCGCAGGAAAAGACAATCTGTACCATACCCAATACAGAAAGCATCTCCATTTAAGCTTGGCGTTACTTTGTCAGTTTTTCATGAACACATCATGCTCACTTGAAATTTCATTTGACAATCAGGATTCTCTGTGAAAGAACATATCGATAAACGCTTGCGTAATCTCGATGGATTGAAAAACCGCCAATGATAGGGCAGTTATCGAGAAAAAAGCAAGTGGTACAAAACGAAGCCACATCATGATCGATCCCTCCCTAGTGATTTACAATGAATTTTGATTCTAGACTTTTCTCCACTTCTCCTGTTCCTTTAAGCATCCGTTTAGGTTAAATGGTTTAAGGTGTCGTGTTGAACAAACAGCCTTGCCGGCTATCTTATTACATAAGCTGTGTTTTACGATGTTTGTAAACACTATACAGGAATTCACAATCCTTTCGCACAATCTGTTGATGGAATGTGTACGAATTGAGCAACCTATGTTCTTCATCATGTCCCATCTTTAAGGATATGCTCCTTCTGTTATTGGCTGATGTGGTTTCATTATAAAAGGTTAATCTTAAATTTCTCTGTGAACTACATTAAAATTTCATGAGAAAATCAAGAGACATGAGCAGAAGCTCATGTCTCTTGATTTTCTCTTAAGCGGCTGCCGTTGGCAGCCGCTTAAGAGAACCTTTTTCAGATTACTCAAGACGGAAAACAAAAAGGCGTAAAAAGACTGAGAAATCATAATACCATTAAAATATTAATATAGATTCATAGAAACAGAGCTCAATGGAATTAGATTAATGGTAAAATAAGCAGGATATATACTTAGAAAGGAGAAAATGATGGTTGAGTCAATTTTACAGCAGAAGTGGCTGTTTTTAATTTTGGGAGAGGTTTTCTTTTCCTTATTCATCACTTGTTTTTTGCTTATTCGATATTGGTTTCAATTGAACCGTTTAAGCTTCGTCTTTATCATTTTGCTTCTTTTGAGCGACGGCTGGCTCGTACTGCTTGGCATTTTAGATTATGCCCACACTAAATCAACCAGCTTGTTTCAAATCGTTACCATTTTATTAATTCTGTATGCATTTACAATCGGGAAAAAGGATATGAAAAAACTCGACGAACAAATAAAAAGAAAAGTAGCAAAGTGGAAAGACCCTCCTACAGATGAAGATAGGAATGAACAAAACAAAGAATCCGGCTCAAATGCTTAAAATACATGCTTTTGAGCCAGCTTCCTAAACACAACTTTTCTTTCATTTCAAATCAAGTCAGACAACCGTTTCTCTGATTACGCGCCAATCGATCGGTTTTTTCTGAATTTCGGCTGATGGTTCAGCATAAATTTTGTCTTTGCCAATGAAAAGATGAGTGACCCGGTCCAAATGAATGAAAAAGCGACCATATGCACTTTCGAAAAATGTTCACGGAAAACAAATATCCCTAGGATAAGACTAATGGTCGGAGCAATGTATTGCAAAAAGCCAACCATATATAGCGGAATGAGTTTAGCCCCTTTCGCAAAATATAAAAGCGGAAAAGCCGTCGCCACACCAGCACCAATCAATAAAACATGATCCACCAACGATACAGCCAAAAAACTGGATTCTCCTTTTACAAATAAAAGCACGATATAGACAAAAGCAAGCGGCGTCACCATGAGTGTTTCAAACGTCAACCCGATCGTTGCATCCATCGGGATCATTTTTTTAACTAATCCGTACAAGCCGAAACTGAAAGCGAGCGTAAGAGACACCCACGGAAACTCCCCATACTGAAAAGTTAAAAACAACACTCCGGCAGCGGCCAATACCACAGAAATGACTTGCCATGAATTCAATTTTTCCTTCAGTACCGCAATTCCGAGCAAAATGCTTACTAATGGATTGATGTAGTATCCAAGACTTGCTTCAATGACATGCCCGTGATTGACCGCCCATATGTAAACAAACCAGTTTACGCTAATAAGCAGTGAAGCGGCCGCGAGTGAAAAGAACGCTTTCGGTGAACGGATGAACGTTTTCAATACTTGGACAGACTCTCCGGTTCGTCTTCCTGCTCCCAATAAGATAAGCATAAAGATAAATGACCAAAATACGCGATGCGCCAAAATTTCTCCAGATGGTATTTGATCCAGCAGTTTCCAATAAAGCGGTAAAAAGCCCCACATTAAATAAGCTCCGCTTGCATAAAATATTCCTGTTTTTTGATTTTGCTGCAATCTATTCTCTCTCCTTTACCTTCAAACTGACACTATCTTTGATTATAGTGGGTGACCCTTTGTTTTTACAATCATTTTCTTTCGGATTTCGAAACATATTTTTGACAAAAATCGAGAATATAATAAGAAAAGCGTAAGCGCCTTGGTCACCCCCGACAAGCATAAGACGATGCCTGGAAGAAGGAGTTCTTTCCTTCTGTAAGGAATTGGCTTATGACCTCGAGTCCCTAGGAGCCGCAACTAACCACACTTGTGACCTCGAGGGGGAGGCGCTGGAACTAGACACGAATGTTGCTAATTTTATACTTTCTGATTCAGAGAAAAAGGAGGAGATAATGTGCAAGGATCTATTTTGTGTGGAAATCTTGATACAGCCGCTGATGAGTTTATGATTACAGAAGTGAAGCATGTGCCGACCGAATCCGCTCTATCCAAACAAAAAGTGACCTCCCTTTATCGTCGAATCGAACAGCAAAGCGGAAATGAAGGCATGATGGTGACCATCAATGATGGATGGCCCATTTTTTTAACAAGCGAAGAGGTTCAGTTGCTCAAACATGACTTACATTCTATTTTGCAACAAATGTAAAGGACCCGTCACAAGAATCCAGTAAAATCAAGGATTCAGTGACGGGTCCTTTCAGGAAAAATCATTTTTTCAGCCTGTTTAGAACTTATGAGACGGTCACTACAGGCCAATTCAATTTTCTTTTCTATTTGAGCTAAGTTTTTCTTTTTTAGCCAATGGTTGAAAAAGTTCTCCGCACAACTCTCGAATTACCGATTCCCTTTCCACCTTGTAGGAAATAACTACGCACGTAGCAGGTCCCGCCGATTTGTCCAGAGGAAGGTCCACACTTCCCAGAGAAAAATCATGCCCATTTAATTGCCTTAACACATGAAGCTCATGCCCGATTCCTTTTGAACCGACAGGAATCAGTTCATAAACCCCTTCTTCACTCAACAGCTTTCGGAATAAAGATAAGGGAAGAATCTTTTCTGACTGTTCCAGCACTTCCTCGCCAACAAGAGGGCTCCCTATCACGGCAAAGCTTGCATTCCTCGGCGTTCGTGCCATCCTTTTTTCTTCTTTTTTCACTTTGCCAATCAGCGTAAAACCTACTGCTGATTGCATCAATGAAAAATTCGTTTCGCTGCTGCCAACAATCGTTATAGGTTCCAAGCCCAACTCATGGCACACAGATTCAATCCCTTGCTCATAAAGATGCCATGCAGACTCTCCGTTAAAGTCCGATATCGTAACAGATAGCGGATGCGCACCGATTGAGAGTATTTCCATCATCGCAACCCGCAAACTGTAATAGGCAACCTCTTTATACGAAACGGATACATTATCACACTCTTTTTCCCCAATTGCCCCGATATTATCAGCAGCAATGACAAGCTCTTCCTTTTCACCCAAAGGAAGAAACAACACATCACGCATTTTTGTTTTCACCTTTTGTATTCGAACGGAATACTTTCGCGCTGCGGACATACTCGACATCTTTCACATTCGCTCTTGCATTCGCCACTCTGGCCGCTGCAAAGAAATAATCAGACAGGCGGTTTAAATATTGCATGACCGCTTCATTGATTGGATGCGTTTTTTGAACCGTCACAACAAGACGTTCAGCACGACGGGCAATGGTTCGGCAAATATGCAGCGTCGTAGCTGCAGGTGTCCCTCCCGGTAAAATAAAGCGCTCAATCGGCGGTGCCTCATTCATGTACACATCAATTCGGCTTTCGAGCTGACTAATCATCTTTTCATTCACTTTATACGGATGACCTTGTTTAGCAAAAGCGAGATCGCTTCCGCAGTCAAACAACTCATGCTGTATGTTCACCAGTTCTTCCTGCAAATCTTGAAACGCTTCTTCTTCCAGCTTGTAAATCGCCTGTCCGACAAAGCTGTTCAGCTCATCGATTGTTCCATACGCTTCTACACGAAGGTCGTCCTTATCGACTCGCCCTCCGATTAAACTCGTTTTACCTTTATCTCCTGTTCTTGTATAAATGTTCATCTTCTTTCTTCTCCCTTCAGCCGAGTCGGAATACCATACCAAATTTGATCGACTCTATCCGCTTTTTTTACGATAAGCTGATACACATATCCGCATGCATCACGCCACATTCTATCTTCTTCCTCCATCGGAACAATTCCTTTTCCAATTTCTGTTCCAATGAGCACTAACCGGTCGCACTGTTTGTCCCATCGTGAAATGGCTTGTTCCAAAAATGCAGATGCTTCTTTCACCGTAAATCCTTTAACAATGAGTTCTCTTACCCACACTTCCACTCCTTCAAATACCGTCACTCTGCCTGCTTCCACGCTTTTTGGAATTTCCGCCTGTTCGTAGGCGGATATCCATATGACACCTTGCTCTTTATATGTATCCTTCACCCATTTTCGTTTTCCATTAAAGGCACCGCCAAATACGAAATGCATTGCTTTTTGCTCCTTGCCGTTTGAATTGTATGAATCCATTGTCCTCCTTCACCGGGAGAAAAATGCCAGTCCCAAAACTGCTTTTTCTCAGCCGAAAAAGCGGATGCCAACCGTTTTAACACACCGCCATGACTGACGATGACAAGATGTTTACCGTTACACGCGAGCAGCTTGGCAACCGAAAGGTCCCACGCCTGCCAAATTCGTTCAGAAAACTCGTCAAATCGTTCTCCATTTTCAACGGGAATTTGAAAAGGGTCATTTAACCATGACTGATACGTGCTCCGCTCTTGAAGCTCATCATGCGTCTTCCCTTCCCATTCACCAAAATGCAATTCCCGCCATTCTTTCATTGGAATATACGGTATGTTTGGATACAAAATGGCCGCGGTTTCCCGACAACGCTGCAAATCACTCCCAACAACCAAGTCTGGAGAATGGGGATAATATTCCCGGCAATTCATCAACTGGACTTTCCCTTGTTCGGCTAAGGGCTGATCCGTCCAACCGATATAAGCCTTCCTCTCATTCCCCTCGGTTACCCCGTGACGAATACATGTAATAACCAACTGCTCATCCAAAGCCATGTTTCTCCCCCCTCAATTGCAGCCCCAACTGTATCTCCTGTCATACCGCCAAATTGCTTGTGAATAAAATGGCGATAAAGAATATAAAAAATCCCCATTGCTAGAAGAAGGGATAGTACAATGATGTTATTTTCGGCCATCATCAAAAAGAAGACAACAAATAATGTGCTTTGTGCCATATATCTTTTCTTTAGTGAAGAAGTGACGCCTTGTTGAAAGTAAGAGGCCAGTCCTTTTTCTTTTGCAGTTTGTTCCGTCATTAAAAGCCGCCCTGCCATCATACGGGGCATTACTAAAATGAAAGCAATCGTATACCAAGAGATTCTTTCCAACAAAAGAAGCTCATAAATCGCCGCCCATCGTATGCTCAATAAAAACAAAAGCGACAGCACGGCAAAGGAACCGATATGAGGATCACTCAAAATTTCCAGCTTCTTCTCTTTTTCACGTCTGGAAAAATAGGCATCACTCACATCCATCCAGCCGTCAAGGTGCAGCCCGCCCGTCAACCCGATTCCCACCAATACAATACATAAAGCCAGAACCGCCGTCGAGGAAAATATACTCTCAAAAACAAGCAAAAAGAAAAAGAGAAATCCCGCTATTCCAAGTCCGATAACAGGAAGCCATAAGAGCGTCCGTGCCGCCCTTTTGCTTGTCCAATCGACCGTTTTTGCCGCAGGGAAAATCGTATAAAACTGAAGCGCCATCCTTGCTGTGTTTACCCATTCCTTCATTTTCATTCTCACCCATTCTGCCATACACCTTTTTTCATGACGATAGCTCCCGCCTCTGCCGCAATGGCAATATCCGCTTCTTGAACAAGCCATTGATGAAAGCTTCCAAGCAGCTTCATATATACAAATGTCGCACCATAAAGTGTTCCGCCTTCAAATAACTCATTTGAAACAATAACGAGATGACTTGCTCGTTCATTAATTTCCTTAACCGCTTCCTTCATATTTTCGATTATCTCTCGCTGGAAATCCGTGTCTTCCCAGCCATCATAGGAAGCAAATAGTTCGTTCGCCATCCAGTTCGTTGCACAATCGAGCAGGACAATGTCTTCTTTGCGAAAGAAAGAGACCTCTCCTTGCAAATCTCTCCGAATCTCCATCGTCTCCCACTGGACGATGGATTTTTCCCTTTCTTCTTGATGAAGTTTCACGCGCTCTTTCATTTCTTCATCTGTAATGTTTCCCGTTGCGATATACATACATCTTGAATGGCCTTTCTTTAACTTCTCCACCATATGTTCCGCTATCGTCGATTTCCGGCTCCGTACCCCACCGCTAACAAATATGAGCATGATTGGCCACCTCTTTTCTTTTTGTCCAACTGCATTTCAAGATTGAACAGTCGCCTCCGCTTTTCTTCTTTGTCCAGCTGCGCAAGCTACACCCTACGGTCATTTCGCCTCTTCCGCCGAAACCAAAAAGCGGTTTCTCTGTCAGAAGCTATAAATGCCCTATGGGTGTGGACGAGCTCGCTCCGCTTTTCTTGTGTCCAGCTGCGGCTCCTAGCTCGCTGTGGAAAAGACGATTGCTCTCATAAGGCAAAAAGCGCCTTATGGATCAATCCCTATTTCCTTCGCGTGCTGAACAGTCGCCTCCGCTTTTCTAATGACCCGCAGCAGTTGTTCGTTTTCTTTTCTCGTTCTGACTGCGATTCGCATAAAGCGGCCATCCAACCCACGGAAGTTTTCCGTGTGGCGCACGATTATCCCTTCGTTCGCCAAATTCGTGAGCCATTCACGGGATTGCCAGCCTTTTGGTATCGAACAGAGCAAGAAGTTAGCCGCTGAAGGAGACGTTTTCAACCCCAATAACTCAAGCTCATTTTTTAGCCACTGCCGCTCCTTTTGCACAAACTGAACGGTATGCCGAACAAAAGATGACTCCTCCAAACAAGCCAGACCGATTTGCTGGGCAACACCATTGACACTCCACGGGGGCTGCCGCTTCGCCAATGATGCAATGAGCGAAGAAGAAGCAATTACATACCCAAGACGAATACCTGCAATATGAAACATTTTCGTCATCGATCTGACAAGAATAACGGGATAGCCCTGCTTCAGATAAGGGATAAAGTCAATCGGTTCATAAGCAAAATCAATAAATGCTTCATCAACAATAATTGTCGTATTGTAAATCTTTGCTTTCTCCAACAATAACTCCCATTGCTCTTTCGGATACATGACACCCGTCGGATTGTTCGGATGGCAAACCCATAATGCATCAACTAGCGGAATGGCATCAAGTAGTAAGCTCAAAGACCATTTCCATCCTTCTTTCTCCTCTAACGGAACCGACATCACCTGGCACCCGAACGCTTCACACGCCTGGCGATACTCGACAAATGTCGGTTCAACAATTGCCGATTTTTTACCTGCTAACGAGCTTGCAATGAGAAAGAATGCTTCAGCCGCTCCATTTGTCACAAGTATTTCATCCGGCTCAACAAACAATCGGGACGCAAGCCCGTTCGTTAACGATTCCGCTCTGACAGATGGATAAGCAAATGCAGATTCTTTCCATTCCGGCCATGATCGAACAATCGACTCAGGTGTACCAAGCGGATTAATATTTACACTAAAATCCAGCAAGCTCTCCTTCTCGCTTACTTTCAATTGCTGCAGTAATGCATGCGGATTAGCTCCATGTGAGGGCAGCAATAATAACACCTCCTAAACTAACAAAAAAGAACACAAACCCATAAACGGTGCGTCTCATGATTTCAATAGACTGCTCAATCGTCCCGGTTGACACCTCATTAACCGGGTCGCCGATTCTTGGACGATGAGAAGCTATGCCTTGATAGGTATTTGTTCCTCCTAATTGGATTCCCAATAAAGCAGCCATGGCACTTTCCCCATATCCGCTGTTAGGGCTCGGGTGTTTCCGGGCATCACGTCTGATGATGGAAAAAACACGAGTAAGGGAAAAGGGGCTTCTGATGACGTTCATCATAGCCATAACGAGGGCAGTCATCCGGCTTGGTATATAATTCAAGACATCATCGCATTTGGCACTGAAATAGCCAAATTCTCCATATCGTTCGTTTTTATATCCTACCATTGAATCACATGTATTGATTGCCCGATAAAATAAAGCAAGCGGGCCCCCGCCTATAAACGCAAAAAAGAGAGGTGCCGTTACCCCGTCGCTCGTATTCTCGGCTACCGTCTCGACAGCTGCCCTTGCGATTTCCTGTTGAGTCAAGCGATCTGTGTCACGGCCAACGATCATTCCCACTTCTTTTCGTGCCGTCTCCATATCTTCCAAAGCCAGCGGGCGTGCTACATTCATCGCTGCTTCAGCAAGAGACCTTGGAGCAATTGTTGTATAAATTAATATAGCTTCTATTAAAATACCAATAAACAAATGAAGCTGATAGTTAGCATAAACAAGCGCTCCTGCCACCCCTATTGTCCAGAATGCCATGCTTATAACAAGTAAAGATCCTTTCACTTTCTTCTTTTTCCCTTTATTCAATCGCTGATCCATCCAGGAAATCCATCGGCCGAACCATCGAACGGGATGAGGCCAATGATGCGGATCCCCCAATAGGTGATCGAATAATAGAGCGAGTGTAATCGATACGATTCGAGTCAATATGATTAAAGCCAAACCTTCCATGTTTTCCTCACCTTTCCCCTAACGCCTTCCACAAGCTTGTATAAACCAATTGTGCCACCGCTCTGCCCAGTGGTGTAATCGAACCGCCATATGTATGCATAGGACCCTTTTGACTTGCAGCAACACAGATGCTGTCAGTGGATGTGCCGGTTGCACTCGTATGTGTATGCGGATCTTTGACACCAAGCTCCATAAGCGCTTTTGCCTTTGCCTCTGTAGCACTGATGAATGTTTGCAAAAAAGCAGATTCGGTCAGCGTACCTTCTATAAAGAAAAACATGTTGATTGTTCCTGACTGGATTGGATTCCCGAAATTCTGTTTTCTCGTAATATCAACCGCATTTCCTACCCCCGCCGTAACGACAGATGTTATGATCGTATCATCTTCATGCCATGTTAAAATGATACGGCGATACAATGGAACAGCCGTCATAAGTCCAACTATGTCCTCTATTTTGAATTCTTTTCTTTTTAAAAATTCGGTAAATTCCTTTTTCGGTTCCTCAGAATCATAGTCTTTATGCACATACCGGTTGTAATAAGTATCCACCCATCTTACTCCATCTCCTAATACGCCGGAGCTGTATGTATAGTACAATGATGATGTTTTCATCACAAGAACGTCAGAGCTTTCCAAAACGGAAACAGTAGAAAAAGGGGACAGCCCTTCGCTCATAAAAGGAGAAAGCTGTCCCCGTTGCTTCTTAATTGTACACCTCTGGATAAACGGCTTTCGCCAACTCTTGCAATCCTTCTGTTAAACGCGGACCGGAACGAGTGACTTTATCGGAGTCGACATCCACGACCTTTTTCTCTTTCACAGCTGTGACATTTTGCCATGCAGGGCGTTTTAATACTTTTTGCGCTGCCTCTTTATCGTAATATCCGTATGTTGTTACGATGACATCGGGATTTAATTGAACCGCTTTTTCTTCTGACATCATCACCCATCCCGTTTCACTGCCCGCCGCATTTTTCGCGCCGATCATCGTCAACATTTCATCCATGAATGTGCCTTTTCCTGTCGTATAAATCTCAGGTTCTCCCGAAACCTCAACCCATACGACTTTTCGGTCTTTTTCTTCGATGGTACTTGCTTTTTCCGCAATTTCAGCAACTTCAGCTTTCATATCATCAACCATTTTTTCCGCCTCTACTTGCTTTCCTGTCAAGGCTCCCATCGTGGTGATGGAATTGTATACTTGTTCAAATGAAGTAGCATCTTCAATAACAAACACTTTAACTCCTGCATCCTCCAGTTGCTTAAATGCATCAGGAGAACTTCCCATCGCCGATCCATGAGCAAATACGACATCAGGCTGGAGGGAAACGACTTTCTCCACATTGACGGCCATATCCCCCACTTTTTCTTTTTCTAATGCCTCTTTCGGGTAATTGTCATAATTTGAGACCCCTACGATTTCATCGTTCAACCCTAATTCAAACAACACTTCTGTATTACTCGGTATAAGTGATACAATTTTCTTCGGCTTTTCTTCAATCGTGATATCCTCACCACGTGCATCTTTCATCGTTACCGGAAAGCCTTGCTCGCTGTTCACTTCTGTCTGTTTCGTTTCTTGTCCCTGTTTCGTTTCACTCTTCTCTGTCGCTGGACCGCATGCTCCTAAAAACACCGTCAGAGCTACAAACAGCATGAATAATCTCATCTGTTTCAACAAGATGAATCCCTCCTCTAAAATAAAAAAACCTTGCTTTCAAAAAAGCAAAGCAGTTGCGATCATCGCCCGATATGTATAATGACTCCCAATAAGTCCAAGCACGACTCTCCGCATACCTGCTCCCTTTCCTCGAAGGCTTTACAGATTACTACAACAAGGCAGGTCTCCTGACTTACACCTTTTCCTCGCTCCCCTTCCCATCAGCCTCGACTGACAGTGGCATATGGTGCGATATAAATGATCACAGTGGCGGGACCGCGTTGGATTTTCACCAATCTTCCCTTTTAACCTAAGAATGGTTCCATTCGTTAGGACCTCATTGCCAAGCTATTCAATTTCACCATATTAGTATAGCGCACAAGGGGCAGATTGCAAATCTTTTCTTCACCCTATGCTATTTGTTATATGGCATTAGTCGACAGCAACCTTCCCGCCTTTCTCGTAAGAAATAATGTTAAATGAATATTTTTACATAACATTAACCATTTTTTAACTTTTAACTGCTATAATAGCCTTGTAAAAAAAGGGAGGAAAGCTATTGGATTTATCATTTAACATCTTCCGTGTGCTTCATATTGCAGCTGGTTTTGCCGCATTATTTCTTTTATGGATTCCTATTATCACGAAAAAAGGGGGAAAACTTCATAATCAATCCGGTTGGGTTTACGTATGGGCGATGGCTCTTGTCTCTTTTTCTGCTTTTTATATGGGGATATACCGTATTTTCTTTGACGCTAATCCCGCTCCTGAACGTATTTCCTTTTCATGGTTTCTTATTTTTATCGCTTTATTAAGCGCCGCTTCTTCGTATTACGGCATACGTGTCCTGCGTCATAAAAAGCGAACGGAACGTCACCGCCACCCGCTTGATTTATTCGTTTCCTTGTTATTATTATGTTCGGGAGCAGGAATTTCTCTTTATGGTTTGATTAACGGCTTGGCCCTTATTACATACTTCCCCCTAATCGGAATCTTCGTGGCTTTGACCCAGCTGATGTACTGGTTCCGGCCTCCCGTTCGTAAGATGCATTGGCTGTTTGAGCATTTCAGCGGCATGTTCACTTGCTGCATCTCGACCGTTACGGCTTTTTTAGTATTCGGTGCTCCCCGTTTATTGGACATTGAAAGTCAAAATATGCTGTTATGGTTTCTGCCTACCATTTTATTTGTACCGCTTATAATTGGCTTTTCTGTTCATTACAGCCGAAGATACAATCCTTCGAAAAAAAGTTTAAAAGGTTAAAAAAAGAGGTCAAAAGGATTTTTTTTCATCCTTTTGACCTACTCTTCTGAACAATCTTCTCTGCCTTTTTATATGAATAATTGAATCTCCCGCACCACATAAAGGGATGTTGTGACAATAAACATCCCTTGGCCGATGGCAAGGCATGAATTGTAATGTCAATACATCCAACACTGTTTACTTCATTGTCACATCTCCTTAAGGATTGCAGTCCGGCGTACAATCACAATCAGGGCCGCAGTCAAAATCCGGCTTCTTTTTGCCGCCGCCATATTGGTCGACAGTACCATCAGGCCGATTATCATCACCGTTAAAATGAGCGTCAATAAAATAAAAAACAATGCCCTCTCCCCTAACAAACGTTTACTATATTCATTAAATCTCGTTTTGTTAAAATATTCAATCGGATTTTAGGTCATGCCTTTTGTCTTAAATACAGCTGAAAGTCAACACCTTTGTTTAATAAAGCCTTCCAACAAAAAAAGACCTTCCTTAAGTTTCCTAAAGAAGATCTCAATCATTTTTGCTTATACCTGTTTTAAAAACTCTCTTACCGCATCTGCTGTTTTGGCATTTGCACTATGTAAATGAGCCAGCTTTTCACCATTCTTGAATACTAGTAAAGATGGAATTCCCATGACATTTTGCTCTTCGGAAATCTCCGGAAACTCATCACGGTCAATTTTAAACCATTGTTTATCTTTATGTTCAGCTACGATTTCATCGATGAACATATCCAGACGCTTGCAATCCGGACACCAAGTTGTCGTGAAAATACCTACTGTTAACTCACCTTGAGCGATTTGCTCACGATATTGTTGTTCTTCTTTAATTTGATTCATCGTTTTCCCTCCGTTTATCAGATTATAATTTTATACTTCATTAACTGGCAGTCAAATCCCCACTGAATGAAGCTTCACTTTATTATAATCATTGGATTCTTCGTTCTCAAAATATTTGTTTCACCCGTTTAACTTTTTTTAAAGAACGTCTGAAGCGAAATCGTTTCCGATGTTGTCCTTCGTTTTTTCCATGTAAAGAAAACAAAAAGACCCATCAGACAAGTTAAACTTACGGCTGAATCAAGCAGCACATCCACAAATCGCCCGCTTCTTCCCACCACAAAAAACTGGTGTACTTCATCGGTAAAAGCAAAAAACGTCGTCCATAACCACGCATTGACATAGCGCATTTTTGTCTCTTTCATATTCATCAACATAAAAATCGTCAGTAATGAAAAAAAAACGACATGTCCCAGCTTATGGAGAATGAAATCTTTTTGGACAACATTCATCCACGGAAAATAAAAGACACTTTCCTTGTCCAGTAAAAAGGCAAGAGTTACACCCTCTTCATATTGCGGCTTATTGATCCATGTTGAAGGATCGGATACGACCAAATGAGGAGTATTCGAAAATTGGATAATCCCAAGCATCGTCAGCCATAATAACCACTTTTTCATTAGTTACTCCTCCTCTTAACATGTCGATTATTCATTGTCCCATTGTACAAAACGGGAATAGGCGATGCAAGTCTCTCTATATAGTATTCATACCCTAGCCTTCATAGAAGAATGCCCCCCTGCTGCTTTTATGCTTGTCTCACCGCTATCTCTCCGTGAGCATGCAGTTTCTCTTTACATGTTCAGCCAGTTACTCTAATATCAAAAAAAGACTCAAAAAGCAGAGATCATATGCTTTTTGAGTCACCTTTATTATATTAGAGCATGTGGCGGCGGTTTATCATATTCGGCATCATGTTCATTGGCTGGCCTTGCATCATCATGTCCATATCGTCCATCATGTCATCATCCATCATCGGCTGACCTTGCATCATCGGCTGACCTTGCATCATCGGCTGGCCTTGCATCATCGGCTGGCCTTGCATCATCGGCTGGCCTTGCATCATCGGCTGGCCTTGCATCATCGGCTGGCCTTGCATCATCGGCTGGCCTTGCATCATCGACGGCATATTCATATAAGGCATTTGCATTCCATAATAGCCGCCATGATGCGGCATATAAGGCATTCCCATTCCCTGCATATGGACATAATGCCCACACCCGCATGGGCTTTGACCATAATAAGGATTCATCCAGCCTTGATAACCATTTCTCATTATGTTGGCTCCTTCCGTTTGTCAGTACAGAATACACTATTCGAACTGTGCAAAAATAGGAATTCGTCCCGGTTAAATTAGGCAGTTTCCCCCCTACTAAATACAGTTGGGACACGGATGTGACCGTGTCCCATTTTTTCACTGCCCCTTTCCATTGAGAAGGGGATAATGATTTTCTTCTGGCTGAACATATGTCGTGCAACAAAAATGGATCCAGCTCGGTGGATATTCCCCTTGCCACCCTTTTTTAATAAGCTCCTTTGCTACCATCATATTAAAAATACCATGCCCGACTACTACCACTTTCCCATGTATTCTGGCGTATTCCATCAATGTGTCGCTTGCTTTTTCAGCTCTCCTTCTTGCCTGGCGAAAAGTTTCATTCTTCCCTCCATACCCGGCCATCCAAAGAAAACGAAACAAAACCGTCCAACTATGCGGCTGCAAGCGAATGAATGAAGGTATTCCCTCTATCATAGGCAGTTCGGCTTCCCGAAACATTTTGGATTGAATTGTCTTTTTTTCAATTCCTGATAAAAGCAAGCGTGTAGACTCTATAGCGCGTACAAGCGAACTTGTGATGATAACCGGGGACTCCTGGCATTTACGAATGGTATCAAGCGGTACAACAGGCTCTTGCAGGATACCCATTCGATCATAACTTTTAACCCATTCTTTGAATTGCTTTGCACTGCAGTGTCCTTGACTTTTACAACACGATGGACCGTGGCGCACAAACGTTATCTCCACGAACATCTCTCCAGTCTTCTGTTTACTTATAAAACTGGACGATGCTTACAATTGTTTCATTCAACACGATTTTACCGAAAGGAATTAAGCTGCAGCGTGAAAATTGAAACATTCGCTAGTCTCACGTCCCAACATTCTTTAAGAAAAGAATCTTTATTAAAGCAACTCTTTAGAATAGACTAAATAAATGCTGGCAAAAATGGATGCGTAAAAAATGACCGTCTCCGAAAAACTCCCGGTTTCATAAGTGAGCGGAGATTTAAAGCGTTTTTTAGACAGGGGGGACAATAATGGTACTCCTTTTCGCGAGAAAAAGTCCCCGACAATATGAAAGATATAACCCATGCTCATCCCTAGGACGAATGGATTCGGATATGCTTTATACAAAAAAGAAAAACCAATCCATGCAAGTAAAGAATGAGTAAATCCTCTATGTCCAAACGCCTGTTTTATGAGTTTCGATAAACCGAACGTCCTTCTTCCAATATATGAACTCGGTTCATCAATATCAGGGATAAGGCTTCCCAAGGCAACCCCAAGCACATATGTAATCGTAAACGGTACATCCGTTGCGGCTGCTACTGCAGCGCCGCCAGCTATCGATGTAGCCACATGCGTGTGATACCTCATTTTTGTCACCTTCTTTCTTTATAATCATTTTAACTAGAGGGTCTATCACAATACACACATACGTTCCCCTTAAGGTTCTACTATATGAGAAATGGCGCTACTTGTCAAAACCCTTCTCCAAATATCTCTTACAATCATAGCGAAAACCACTATTTATCGTAAACAAAACGAAAGAATAACAAAGAGGATGACTAAAAACCCCGTCATGAACATCCGGTACAATCACGGATTCAGTGACGGGGTCTTTCAGTAAACAATTAATCTTTGCGGTATGTTCAGAAGTTAGGGGCCAGCCACTATTAAGAGGTAAGCTGCAAACCGATAAAGCCAGCCAACATAATAATCAAACTAATGACCATGCGCACTCCTGGCTTTTTTCGTTCCCCTGTTCTTTGTAGAATTGCATATGCAAAGCTGCTCGCATATACGATAAATCCTAAAAATCCGAATATGGCAATATATGAAAACATTCTGGACCTCCATTTCTCATGCTGTCCCCTTGATTTTATCACAGCTTAAGAAAAGAGGAAGAGGATGATGAGGATGATGAGAATGACCCAAAAAAGCAAAAATCAGCCTTTTTGGGTCATCCTCGTGAAAAGGTCCCTGCTTGGGGATCCAGTAAACTCAAGATTTACATATCAGCACCCATTAAAAATTAGTTTTTACGGTCTATTGCAGACTTATAGGCAGCACTTTCACTACCCGTTTACTATTTTCCCGCCGTTAACGTGAAGAATTTGTCCCGATACATAGGAGGAATCAGCGTTGGATGCCAGGTATACATAAGCCGGCGCCAACTCTTTCGGCTGTCCGGGACGCTGCATAGGAGTATCTTGTCCAAACTTGCTCACGTGTTCTGCCGTAAACGTAGAAGGAATGAGCGGTGTCCAAATCGGTCCTGGGGCTACACCATTTACCCTAATCCCTTTATCAGCAAGTTGCAGGGAAAGTGAGCGCGTAAAGGTTGTAATGGCTCCTTTTGTCGCCGAATAATCTAACAGCGTTTTATGACCTGCATATGCTGTAATGGATGCCGTATTAATGATGGCACTTCCTTCTTTCAAATGCGGTAAAGCCTCTTTCGTTAGATGGAACATGGAGAATATATTCGTTCGGAATGTTTTCTCCAACTGTTCGGTGCTAATATCTAAAATACTTTCCTGTGGATGCTGTTCCCCGGCATTATTGACCAAAATATCAAGTCCGCCAAGCTTTTCTACCGTTTCTTGAACCACCTGTTTACAAAATGATTCATCTCCTATATCCCCTTCCAGCAAAAGACAGCGCACTCCTTGTTCTTCCACAAGCTGTTTCGTTTCTTGTGCATCACTGCTCTCACTCAAATATACAATCGCCACGTCCGCCCCTTCCTTGGCGTAGGCAATAGCGACTGCACGGCCAATTCCGCTGTCTCCCCCAGTAATAATCGCTGTTCTTCCTTGCAGTTTTCCACTGCCTTCATAGTCAGCATTATTCGTTTTCGGAAGCGGCCTCATTTCTTGTTCAATCCCCGGTTGATGATCCTGTTCTTGTGCCGGTAAATCATTGGGATACTGTTTACTAGTCATAATAAAATAACTCCTCCTTAAGAAAGATAGTAAGTTATACGTACAATACCCTTACTGAAAACCGATAAACTTTTCTCACTTAATTAATAGTGTTGTTTAACAATTTATTTTCGCAGCAGGCTGTCCCGAATCAATTATAATGTCTTACTAAAGGACCACTGAATCCTTAATTTCACTGAATTTTCATGACAGGTCCTTTCAAGAGAATGAATCACCGGGTATGTTTTTCATACCTGGTGATTCATTCTCTTTTTCTCTTTTATTTGCTGGTACCTTTGTGTAGAATAAAAATAGATTAATGGATAATATGAAAGACCATGTATAGAGGTGAAAAAATGCTGGACGGCTGGTTTTTATGGTTTATTTTGTTTTGGGTAATTTTTTTAATTTCTATGTTTGCAATCGGCGGCTTTTTTATGTTCCGGAAATTTTTAAAGCGGTTACCTAAAAATGATGGAATGTCAGAACTAGATTGGCAGGACCATTATTTAAAGGAAACGAAACATTTATGGGCAGCACCTGAAAAAGCTCTTTTAGAAGATCTTGTTAAACCGGTCCCTGAACTATTTCGGGATGTAGCCCGCCAAAAAATCGCTGGTAAAATCGGGGAGCTCGCACTAAAAGAAAAAGCACGTGCTATTACAGAAGATTTAATTGTAAGAGGGTATATTATTGCTACACCGAAACGCGATCATAAATTTTTACTTAAGACGTTAAAAGAGCAACAAATCGATGTTTCCCCCTACCGTCATTTATTCGATTAAAAAACGGCCCCATCAAAAACTTTGATGGGACCGTTTTTTACATAATCGGGTGAATCGGGTCACGATTCATTTCACGATGAAGCTTTTTATAGTTTATATACATGGCAATGCGCCATGGGACAATCATCCCAAATGCCAGAATCCAGAACATTCCGCTTAATTCGCCTACATCAATGGTTGAACTTAAATAAGTCTTCAAAGCGATGCGAATCAGCAGTAATCCTATTAAAATAAAAGCAAATGCTTTAGAACGCTTTAAATAAATGGCACCTTCTTTTATTTCAAATTTAGATGTTTTAATTAAAAAGATAGAAAAAAACATACCAAGCAGCAGCGCTTCTAAAAACTCCGCCATTGTAACACGAAAAACCGGAAATACAAACATAAGGGCGCCGGTGCTCATGAAAATGGGCGGGAGGACGATTTTTTTCGCATTTGTCGGCTTAGAAGCGGCTTTCATTCTCACAAACAATGCTAATGATGCCATAAATACGGCAACTAAGGATGATACAACAATCACGTTAATCCTTCCTTTGCGCAAAAATACACTCGTTTTAATTATAGTAGAAACTATTTAAAAAGAAAATGCCGGCAACTCAATTACGATGGTTTTACATCACGTTTTTGCTTTGGTTTTGTTCTCTTTAAAGAATTAAGCAGGAAACCACCTTTAAATCTTCTTGGTTCATAGGAAATAATAAAGGCACGAGGTTCATATTGTTCGATAAGAGCCCAAAGCTCCGGTTCACGATTCCGCTTTGCTAAAATGTCAAGTTTATAACGCGCGCTGTCCCTTCCTTCTCCCTGAAACACTGTAACTCCAAATCCTTCTTGGCGAAGACGGTTGATTAAGTCCTCGTTTTTGTTCATTAAATTAACCGTTAAAGTTGTATACCCGATAGCTAAACGATTTTCAACATAGCTGCCAATGATGATACCTAATCCAAATCCTACAGCGTAGACAACCATTGCCAGTGTGCTTTGGTCACCGGAAAAAACGAGAGATAGCCCAAATACATAAATCAACGCTTCTAAAAAGCCGAAAACAGATGCATACATGCTCATCCCTTTAACAAGAAAAATAGTCCTTAACGTTAAAATGGGAACATAGATTAATTGCAGTAATAAGATTAATAAAATTTCTTTCAATAAAGACACCTCAAAACATAAGATTATTAACCATTGCTTCCCATTTTAACATTGACCGTTCTTCATACGCTACCTTTTTCAAATGAAATCGTCATTCTTTTTCTTAGACTTTCTTTAAATCCTCGTATTCATTATTTGTACAAACAATCAAACAAAAAATCGCCACTAGAGCGCATCTCTTTCACAGGCTCTTCATGACGATTCGTTTCATGGCATTATCCGCTTATTACATGTTCGAGGTCAATGCCATTTTTACCCCAACACCCTTTTTATTGCATCAAGAACACGAATTTCATCAAAAGGCTTCACAATGAAGTCTTTCGCGCCTGCTTCAATGGATTCGACAACCATTTTTTGCTGGCCGATGGCAGAACACATCACGATTTTCGCATCTGGAAACTCTTCCTTTATTTTCTTGACTGCCTCAATCCCACTCATTTGAGGCATCGTAATATCCATTGTCATTAAATCTGGTTTTAAAGAGCGGTAAAGCTCAACGGCTTCTTGGCCATTTTCCGCTTCTCCGATCACTTCATATTGCGCGTTTTGTAAAATGCTTGTTAATGTTTTTCTCATAAACTTGGCATCGTCGACGATTACCACTGTTGCCATTTTTTTCCCCCATTTCACAACAACCCTTATATAAACAATCCATTTATACCATTTTCTATTTTGCAAACGGGACTTTTATCACAAGAAACTATTTCCAATTTATCAGTATAATGGTTTTTTTTCAATAAAAATAATTTGACAATTCTCGCATGATTAAAAACCCGTAAACCCGCCGAATACACTGCTTGTATAAACAATAATTTTAGTCATCCAATCAAAGTACAGGATGATTCCCATAGCAATCATCAAATACCCTCCAAATTTTACTATCGCAGTATTGTGTTTTTTTATCCAGCTCATTTTTCCAATGAAGAAGGACAGCAGGAAAAACGGGATGGCAAATCCTAAAGAATAAGCTGTCATGTATAAAACCCCTGACCCAGGATTCGTTGCTGCCAAAGCAATAACAGAAACTAAAATCGGACCGGTACAAGGAGTCCAGCCTGCAGCAAAAGCCATCCCGATGACCGATGATCCGATATAGCCTGAAGGTTTATTTGTAAACGAAAGCTTTTTATCTTTCATTAAAAAGGACGGTTGGAAAACACCGATGATAACCAGCCCGAAGAAAATAATGAAGATGGCCCCTACTTGACGAAGAAGGTCCTGGTAGTTCATGAACCACTTTCCAATAAAAGATGTACCAAATCCAATGGCAATAAAAATTAAAGAGAAACCGATTAAAAAAAATAAAGTATGTAATAAACTTTTTCGTTGCAGCATGGCATTCTCTTCTTTAATTTCACTGACGGATACACCGGTTATATAAGATAGAAAAGCAGGGTATAACGGCAGGCAACATGGAGAAATAAAGGAAAGAAAACCGGCGCCAAAAGCTAAAAATATGTTAATGTCAGTCATAATCGCACCCCTTTTTAACATTCCAACTTCTATTCTACCAAATATACGACAGAAACGAGGGCCATCTGCAAAAAAAGTGTTAACAATGTTTGAAACTTTTTTAGTCTCATTACCCTTTTTATATGATCATGAATTGAAAAATCTTTTAATAAGTACCATTATCTTGTATAATTAGGAAAAAGTTAGCCAGTAAAGAAGGGAATCGAGTTTGTGTCCAAACATGAGATTTTGCAGCAAATCGAAAAGAAAAGAGAAGAACTCATCCGAATTGTTCAACTGAACGGTTTTAGTTCCAGTCAGACTATTCGCCATAGCCAGGAGTTAGATACTCTTTTGAACTTATATAATGAACGATACTTACGTAAAAACACAGCTTCTCCATAAAATGAGAAGGCTGTGTTTTTCTATTGACCCTCTCTATGTTCTTGCCGTTCCATTTTGCAGCAAATACATTTTATAATACAAACCTTGTTTCTCCAGCAATTCTTGATGAGTTCCCCTTTCTGCTACTTCTCCTTTATGAAGAACGATAATTTGGTGGGCATTTTGAATGGTGGATAGGCGATGAGCGATGATAATCGTCGTTCTTCCTTCTCTCATTCGCTCCATCGCTGTTTGAATAGCTTCTTCCGTTTCTGTATCAATATGCGCTGTCGCCTCATCCAGCACTAAAATTTTAGGGCTTCGGACAATGGTTCGCGAAAAAGCAATTAATTGACGCTGGCCGCTTGAAAAATTCGCTCCCCGTTCTGCCGCATATTCTTCGTATTTGTTAGGAAGCGATTCAATGAATGAATGGGCTTGCACAAGCTGTGCTGACTTTTCTACCTCATCTTGCCGAATCGTTTGATCATGCATAATGATGTTTTCCTTTAAGGTTCGGGCAAATAAAAAAGGATCTTGCAGCACCAATCCGATTTTCCTGCGAATTTCTTCATTGGTTATCCTCGAAATAGAATGGCCATCAATTAATATGTCCCCCGCTTTAATCGGATAAAACCGAAGCAGCAAATTGATGATTGAGCTCTTCCCGCTGCCCGTATGTCCCACAAGAGCAAGCGTCTCTCCTTCCTTTACCTCAAAGGAAATATTTTTTAAAATATCCCGCTGTCCATCATAGGAAAATGTGACGTTTTTAAATGCGATCGTACCCCGATGAATACAGTCAGGGGCATTTTTCCCTCCAACAAAACCTGTTTCTACTTCATCCAATAAATCAAAAACGCGTGATGCTGAGACGATTGCTTGCTGATAAATGGATAAACGCATCATCATTTGATTGACCGGTTCAAAAAACCGTTCCAAATAGTTAACAAATGCATAGAGAACACCGATTTCAATGGGACTTGTTTGAGATGAAAAACCAAAAAAGCCAAGAACGAGCATTAAAGCGAATATATAGATCAGGTCGACCGCAGGACGAAGCAGCAAACCATCCAGCTTAATATTTTTCAATCCTGCCATATAATGTTCTTCGTTGATGGCCGCAAATTCCCGGATTAGACGCTTTTCTTGGCGAAATACTTGAATCATATTCATCCCTTGCAGCGACTCATTCAGCTTTGTATTCAATTGACTAAGTTTTTCACGCATCCGGTAATAAAAAATGGCACTGAAATGGCGGTACATTTTCATCAACCCATATAGGATAGGAAGTAGCAGTAAACAAAACATGGCCAGTTTTACGTTCAAATAAAACATGGCGATGAAAATACCGACCAAAAAGAAACTGTTTTGCACAAAAGAAGCGGCTACATCCACAAACATCTCTTTAATTGTTTCTGTATCATTTGTAACTCTCGAAACAATGCTCCCTACCGGTGTTTCATCAAAATATTTCATCGGCATTCTTTGCACTTTTGAGAAGATATCTACACGAATGTCTTGAATAATGTGGAGCGCGATTTCATTAAATTTTACATGCTGAAAATATTGGACCACGACCTTTAAAATATGCAGTCCTAAATAAGCAGCCCCCAATAAAATAAGGGGCGGAGCATCGAGTTTTTTTGGTGTCAAATAGTCATCAATAAAAACCTTAATAAGAATGGGACCTAAAAGGTCGGCAACGGTCGCAGCCAAGAGCAGCAAGAAAGCAAGAAAAAACGGTCTCCGATAAGGTTTGGCAAATTCGAGCAGCCTTTTCAATACATATTTTTGCTCTTCTTTCGAAATCGTATCTTTCATTATTTATCCTCCAAGCTCCACTTGGTTTTCGAGCTGCTGACGAACATACATATCGTGATACCAACCTTCCTTCTCCATTAATTCATTATGTGTCCCGCTTTGAACGATTTCACCTTCATTCAGGACAATAATCAAGTCGGCGTGTTGGATGGCACTCAGACGATGGGAAGTAATAATTGTTGTTTTTCCTTGTCGATTTTTCTTCAGCGATTGTAAAATGGCCTCTTCTGTTTTCGCATCGACTGCAGACAACGAATCGTCCAAAATAAGAAGTTCAGGATCTAACAATATAGCCCGGGCAATAGAAACACGCTGCTTTTGTCCACCTGATAACGACACTCCCTTTTCCCCTACCATCGTTTCGTATTGATAAGGAAACTCTTGAATATCATGATGGATTTGAGCTGTCTCAGCTGCTTTGCGGATGTTCTCATATGTGGCTTTCGGGAAAGCGAAGGCAATATTATCAGCAATGGTAGCGGAAAATAAAAAATGTTCTTGCGGCACATAGCCGATTGATGAGCGAAGGGCATTAAAAGAGTATTCCTCAATCAAACGTCCAGCTATAAGGATTTCTCCCCTATATCCTCCAAATTCCCGCACAAGCAATTTCAATAGTGTTGTTTTTCCTGAGCCCGTTTTTCCGATGATCCCCATCGTTCTTCCTTTTTCTAAATGAAAAGAAATATTCTTTAACACCATTTGCTGTTCGGTGTAACCAAATGACTGAATGGTTACATCAAGACTACCTTTTGGAGAACTTTCAATGGCTCCCTGTTGTTCGACAACGTCCGGCTGTTCCGCCAATAAAGAAGAAACTCGGTCATATGAAGCCCTTCCCCGCTCCAGTATGTTAAACAACCAGCCAAAAGCAAGCATCGGCCAGATAAGCAAGCCTAAGTATGTTGTAAACGAAATTAAATCTCCCAGAGTCATTGCATTTTGAATGACCATTCTGGACCCAAATGCGAGAGACAGGAAAAAGGAAAGCCCAACAATAAGGGAAATAGTAGGGTCAAATAGGGAGTCAACTTTTGCTACCGCGATATTTTTCGTGACAATGTCTCTCGATTGGTTATTAAAATCCTCTATTTCATTAGACTCTTCCCCAAATGTTTTAATGACTTTAATCCCGCTGATATTTTCCTGTACTTTATTATTTAAGACAGAAAAAGCTTCCTGTGCTTTATGGAATCGTTTATGTAGAATTTTCCCGTAATAGGTCGTTGAAAGAGCCATGAACGGCATCGGAATCAAACTGATAAGTGTCAATTTCCAACTGATTGTAATCCCCATCGTCAGCAGTACAAATCCTCCTGTAATAATGGAATCAATCAGGGTTAACACACCTGCCCCTGCTGTTTGCTGAACGGCCTGCAAATCATTAGTCGCATGTGCCATCAGGTCTCCTACACGCTTACGCTGGTAAAAAGAAGGCGACATCTTTGTAAAATGCTCAAATAACTGATTACGAAGTTTTCTCGCTAAACGGACGGAGGCCCCAAAAATCATGATACGCCATATGTAACGGGCTGTGTATGTCAAGAGAGCCCCTATACTCAGAAAAAGCAGCACTTTCCAGAGCTTCGATAGGGTCAAGGTGCCGTTCTGTATTCCATCCACGACATAACCCACTGCCTTTGGCGGAATGAGCTCCAATAATGCTACAATCAACAACAAGCCGACTCCAGCAATATACGCCCTTTTCTCCAATTTAAAAAACCACCATAAATCTTTAAAAATGCTCATGTTATTAACTCACCTCTTACAATTAACCGCATGAATTTAATTAATTTTCAAAATATTTTCGGAATGAATCATCCTTTAAAAAATGATAAATAGTTACAACTCCTTAAGATATATGAAAAAGTTTTTTATAAAATGAATCGCCCAACAAAACTCTCATTTTTTACTGGATTAAACATGGCAATTTTTTTAAGGGAGCAAAGCCCTCCTGGGGAGGGCTTTGCTCCCTTGGGAAAATAAAAGACACTCTATACCGTTAGTAGAGTGTCATATCAATCTTTATTTCATTTGTTTGTTCATTGCTGACATCATTTGATTGATTTTCTTTTGCGACGGCTTCATTCCCATTTGCACCATCATCATTTTCAGCATTTGCTCGTTAATTGGCGGATTTTTCTTTAAATAGCTCATCATATACTTACGAGCGATGAAAAATCCTAGTGCGATCCCAGCTAATAATGCTAGAACACCGACTAGAATAAGTTGCCACATAGTACTACTTCCTCCTTCGTGTTGTCTACATTACAGTGTACTAAACCAAAAGTCATTATACAATATGTGAACGTGATTTTCTCTTTATTTTATGCAAAATTTTCGCTGTTTAACAGGGTTAAGCCATCCATACACATGATCAGCATAATTCATAGCCAAAAAACAAGGGTTAAGCTTTCGCAGCACTTCAAAAAATACGGTTTCTGCTTCCACTGTTCCTTCCGCTTCCATGAATATAAAATCTCCCGCCAATTCTAACCTTGCCTTACTATTTTCTTTTTCATATTTATACTCTTTGTCGGATAAAGCCGTCCAGTTAGGATCTTTCCCTAATCTTTTTTCAAGCATCCAGCGCAGCTGTAAGATGGGAATTTTTTTCGTTATATACTCAATTTGTTTTTTTACATATCTATCACGATCAACACCGGACGTTTTATACTCCGCAAACAGCCGGTACATTAAATGCTCTTTTTGAAAATAATGAAGTGCAAATTCATCTTCTATTAGGTAAATATCATATTTCCTCATAGACTTCCCTCCATTATATATTCTATATCCCCATTGTATAACGGAGGAGATGCAACGCTTGTCTATTCGCGGAAAAATGCAGCACTCTTTTTGTCGAATAAGAACAAAAAAACAAGCCGCAAAAAATCCGCGGCTCGCTTTTCACTCTTACTGATTTAATAATTGTTTAACATTTGTTACGACATTTTCTACTGTAAAGCCGTACTCTTTCATCACTAATTCACCGGGAGCAGAAGCACCGAAACGGTCGATGCCGATTACTGTTCCTTCATCACCAGTATAGCGTTCCCAGCCAAGTGTAGAAGCCATTTCAATCGCTACACGTTTTTTCACTGATTTCGGGATAACACTTTCCTTGTATTCTGCCGATTGGGCCTCAAAACGATCCCATGAAGGCATGCTGACAACTGAAGCATGAATTCCTTCCGATGCCAATGCTTTTTGTGCTTCCACCGCTAAGCTTACTTCAGAGCCTGTTGCAAGAAGCAGCACATCTGCTTGGTCTTTACCAGCAGACGATACAACATAAGCACCTTTTGATACGCCTTCATACGCGCGCTCTTTTGTCCCCTCTAAAGTTGGAAGATTTTGGCGTGTTAAGACAAGAACAGTCGGTTTATCTGTCGATTCTACCGCTAAACGCCAAGCGGCAGCCGTCTCGTTACCATCTGCTGGACGAATGACAGATAAATCCGGCATTACGCGAAGAGATGGAAGTTGTTCAACCGGCTCATGTGTTGGACCGTCTTCTCCAACAGCGATGCTGTCATGTGTGAATACATACGTCACCGGAAGCTTCATTAATGCTGCAAGACGAATCGCTGGGCGCAAGTAATCCGAAAATACGAAGAATGTTCCACCGAATACTTTTAAGCCGCCGTGTAACGCCATGCCATTTAAAGCCGCACCCATGGCAAATTCACGAACGCCAAACCAGATATTTCGGCCGGTGTAATTAGTCGCCTGGAAGTCTTCTGCACCTTTAATCGTCGTTTTATTGGAGCCTGCTAAATCCGCAGATCCCCCGAAGAAAAATGGAACAGCTTTAGCTACCGCGTTCAATGCTTCACCTGAAGAAGCGCGTGATGCAAGGCTTGAACCTACTTCATATGAAGGCAATTGCTGCTCCCATCCTTCTGGAAGCTTACCTGCTGCAGCCATTTCGAATTGCTTGGCTAATTCTGGATATTTCTCTTTATATTGAGCGAATAATTGATTCCATTCCTGCTCTTTCTTTTCTCCAGCTTCCACAATGACAGAACGGAAATGCTCATATACCTCTTGTGGAACATGGAAATCCTCTTCAAATGTCCATTTATAGGCTTCTTTTGTCAACTTCAGCTCATCTGCTCCAAGAGGTGCACCATGAACATCAGATGTACCGGCCATATTTGGCGAACCGTAACCAATGACGGTTTTCACTTCAATTAATGTCGGACGATCTAAATCAGATTGCGCTTCCTCTAGTGCTTTGGCGATTTCCTCTAAATTGTTGCCGTCTTCTACACGAATGACTTGCCAGCCATACGCTTTGAAACGTTCTTCCACATTTTCAGAGAAGGCAAGGTTTAATTCACCATCTAAAGAAATATCGTTAGAATCGTATAATACAACTAAACGGCCTAATTTTAAGTGAGCAGCCAATGAAGCCGCTTCTGCTGAAACACCTTCCATTAAATCACCGTCACCGCATACACTATATGTAAAATGGTTCACAATTTCTAACTCTTCTTTATTGTATGTAGCAGCTAAATGGCGCTCTGCCATTGCCATTCCAACAGCCATGGCAATTCCTTGTCCTAATGGACCTGTTGTCGCTTCTATCCCAGGTGTATGGCCGAACTCCGGATGTCCGGGTGTCTTACTTCCCCACTGACGGAAGTTTTTAAGGTCTTCCATTGATACGTCATAGCCAGCAAGGTGCAATAAGCTGTATAACAAAGCTGAACCATGTCCTGCTGATAATACAAAACGGTCACGGTTAAACCATTCTGGATTTTTCGGATTATGGTTCATAAACTGTGTCCATAATGTGTAAGTCATTGGCGCCGCTCCCATCGGCATTCCTGGATGACCTGAGTTTGCTTTTTCAATTGCGTCGATTGATAGAGTACGAATCGTTGCAATCGATAAATCTTCAATACGATGTTCCATCTTGTTCCACCCTTTCAGTATTAGAGCTGTTCTTCAATCACTATCATACTAATGATTACTTATTTTGTACAACAATTCACACAAAATTGCTACCACTTTTACATTTTTTGTGGAATAGAGTATAAATATACTCGCCTTAAAATTAAAAGAGAGCGTGTTAAAGAATGGATTTCATCTTTTTAACACACTCTCTTTTTGCTATTCATATATAATGCATATTGGAATAACAGAATGACTTAATGTAAATTTTTCTTATTTTTACTGTCTTTAAGCTTTTGCGGAGTAACATCTGTTCCTTTTTCATCGACGACTTTAATGGAGTGAAGGTGGTTTGTCATCGATTTTCGAAACTCTTTTAAGTACTCCTGACGAAGAGCTTGCTGCTCAGACGCTTCTGCCTCTGTCAATCCTTCCCCTTTTGCTTTTTTAGATAAAAAATTAATGCGTGCAATTTTTTCTGCTGATAACATGAAACTAGCTCCTTATAATAGTTCTTAAAGAGGTTGTTCAAAAAGTACGGAGAAAGTGATAGCCGAATTTTTGCAGCGGTCTGCTTTGGCGCTTGTTACGCATAAACATCGTAAGATTTGCTCCTTTTCACTTCCCTACTCTGTTTATCCTCCATCTTGAACACACATTTTAATATATGTAGTCATCTTACTAAACCGTTGACATCTAGGCAAGCGATTCGTCTTCTTTCTCCATATGCTCTCGATAACGACGATGAACAGTTGCTTTTGAAACATCATATCCAAAGCCCCTTAATGTCGCTGCAATTTCTTCGAACGTTAAATCATTGCCACGTAAACGAATAATTTCTTCTATCGGAACGTCTTTGCGGTCTCTCCCTGCATTTTCCCCTACATTTTTCAAATTTTTTTCAGGTCGGTAGCCTTTTTCGACCGCACGCTTCATCCCTCTGCGAATCTTGGCATTATGCAGCTTGCGCTGATATTCTTCTACAATACTAATTATCTCAAGCATCATGGAGTCTGACTCCGACAGATGAAGCTTTCCATTATGACTAATCGTGTATACTTGAATGCCTTCTTTTACGAAAAAATGCAATAAAGCAATTTTAGCATGCCCCCGCCCGAGTCTTGTTTCATCTTGGACAAGCAGAATGTCAATCTGTTCCCGCTGGACTACTTCAATGACTTCCATCATCCCGTCACGATCAACATCAAATCCGCTTGCCTTTTCCTCTATTGTATGAACCACTTCAAACGAATACCGCTCAGCAAGCTGCAGCAGTTCTTCCTTTTGACGTGTTAGAGAAGTTTCTTGTGTATCTTTTTCCGTACTTACCCGACAATAAATGATGGCCTTCAATATATATCACTGCTTTCCTAATTACTGGCGAACATCATTACTAGCGAACATCGACCCCTCTTGAAAATCCTTCTTTAGAATGGGAACGTAGATCAATTCCCCAGGCACAATCGGTTTGTATTGAATGTTATTTTTCGCCTCTACCCATTCCACAAATTCGGCAGCTGATAACTTGTGCTGCTCTTTATATTCGTGTGCCAATTCCCAAAGCGTATCTCCGGCACTAATTGTAATAGTTGCATAGCTTTCGAGGTCGGGACCTTTCGCAAAAGATGTTACAGCGTATGTAAATACTGCTAAAATCATAAAAAACATCGCATAATATGTAAAGGATTTTACTGTTTTATTCATCTTCATCACCTCATTATTAGAATGTCTGTTCTTATTTTAATACGAACATTTGTTTTTAGTCAACACATTTTCGAACTTATGTTTGTATCTGTTATCTATCCATGTTATAATGAACTTAACAAAGTCGTTGATTTGAGGTGAGAGAATGACAAAGTTATCAAAACGACAACAAGAGATTTTAAGTTTCATTAAAGAGGAAGTAAAATCAAAAGGTTATCCGCCTTCTGTGCGTGAAATCGGAGAAGCAGTCGGGTTGGCATCAAGCTCTACTGTCCACGGTCATCTCGCCCGTCTGGAAAGCAAAGGATTAATTCGCCGAGACCCAACCAAACCGCGTGCTATCGAGATTTTAGACACGGATGAAACCAACCATATTGCTAAAGCCAATGTTATTAACGTGCCGATTATCGGAAAAGTCACCGCTGGCCAGCCTATCACCGCTGTTGAGAATGTAGAGGAATACTTCCCTCTCCCTGATAAATACGCAGCTCCTGAAGATCATATCTTCATGCTTGAAATCATGGGTGACAGTATGATAGAAGCAGGGATTTTGGATGGTGATTATGTCATTGTCCGTCAACAACAAACGGCAAACAATGGAGACATTGTAGTTGCTATGACAGAAGATGACGAAGCGACAGTTAAACGGTTCTTTAAAGAACCGCATTATATCCGTCTTCAGCCTGAAAACTCTACAATGGAACCAATCATTTTACAGAACGTTTCCATTTTAGGGAAGGTAATTGGCGTATACCGTTCTATTCACTAAGAAAGTGCTCGCCATAATCTGTTATCATTCGCACAATAAAAAAAGAGGCAATGGGAAAATCCACTTTTCCCATTGCCTCTTTTTTTACAAAGCTCTGTTCTAAAAGATTGTTGTTTTTAGATAGGTTTCTTGAAAGATAACCGTTTATGTTGGTTGGAACGGAAGGTGCGAGACTCCTACGGGAGCAGCGGGACAGAGACCCCACAAGCTGTAAGCCGAGGAGGCTCACCGCACGCCCCGCGGAAAGCGAGCAACCTGGGGCGGAAATCAACCACTCCCCACTACTTGTTAAATAGCAACAAAGTTTGCGAAAACAGCCTTTTACAAAAAGGTTTAGATGGCAAAATTAAAGGGGATGGATAGATAGATGATTGAATAATATAGGCGAGGTAAAAAAATGACAAAACATTCTATAAACATTCAGCCTCTTCGTGTCCATAAAGCAATGCCTCAATTTCTCTTTCCCTTTTCTATTCTAAAAAAAGAAAAGCAATCTTTAATAAAGCTGCTTGGAAACGAAGGATTTCACTTTTATACACTCGAAAACGAGGAATTGGAGAATGCTTTTTACGGTGATGGATTTCACGTCTCTCATTCAAGCCTTGACCAGTACTTTTTGCCGTATATTGAGCAGATGCTGTTCCCACAAGCCAAAAACGATCCGGGACTGCTTCGTTTTTCCAAATCCCTCAATCATAGTTGTGTGCTCAAAACGAAACATCATGACATTCCATTTTCCATACACTCTGTCGATATTATTTTATGTCCTTTTGACATTGGGATCATGACTATTCGAACAGAAGTAAATAAAGATGAATCATCCTACTCGGATGTGCTGGATTTCATGAATCACTTCCGGGTATTGGAACCGAAGCTGGCAGAGCAAAGAGCAGCCAATATCATTTGCTGCGGGGAAACGTTTAAAACCGTTCAAAAGTATATTTTTTCACATCTCTTTTCCTTTATTGTTCCGTTTGTGGATCGCGGTAAAAAACAATCCACGTACTTTGGCAGCCTTCCTTACTTTGTGGATGAAAGAATGTATGCCATCGGCTATATGGAATTGGACAATCAATGCGAAATGGATGATGTCAATTTATTTCGCACAGGCCAGCTTAACAGCTACGATAAAGAAGGCCATTTATTCATCTCTGCCCACAACATGGATTATATCCAAAATTATGTTGATAAGCACGTTCATAAAAGATGGGCGCCTGAAACGTATTACACTATAAGTGATCATGCTTTCAGCTGTCTTACATTTTCACCCTGTGTCAAAGCGACAGCCATCGGTAATGAATGGTTTGGGCAAAATTATTACAATTTACTGCTTCATTTCTTTTATAAGATTGTTTTATTAAAATTAACATATGAGTATTCCACGTTAAATTTTGAAAAAGATCAAGATAATGTTGAAAAGCTGATTAAATCTATTTCAGTTTTTTCAGCTAAATATCTTTTCTCAGAAATCAGCTCCCGAACAGAAGGTCAGGAATTTTCCCAAGCCTTTAAAGAAGTTTTTCATATTAACTCTCTTTACAAAGAAGTAAAAGAAACATTGTCTACTCTTTATCAAAATCAAGAGAAAATGGCAGACAAACGAAATAATTATCTGCTTCTGATTTTAACGATTTATACCGTTATCTCAGGAATCTATGGAATGAATCTCGTCATTGAGGATTGGAAAGGAAAAATTGATTGGGCAAAACTGGCCAATTACTCATTATTTGAGTATATTTCCTTGGTTGTCGCTGTATCTGGAATCATTTTAGGCATTGCCATGGCAATTGGAGCGGTGTTTAAGCTTGTAAAGGAATTTCTAAAAAAGCGAGAAGGCGAAGAGAGATGAAAAATGTAAAAGTCCTTCCATAGATATATAAGATTTTTTAGGAAGATGGTTTCTCATCTTCTTTTTTTAATATAGCGATATCGCTGATGGATTTAAAACATCAGCTCTATTAACACTGAAATCCAAAGATACCTTCCATGAAAAGATTCCCTGATGAAATAAAGAAGTTTTTTCTTTTATCCATTTCTCTTTTTGTAAATATTCCATTTTTTGCATAAATTCGACTCTATTCGACAAATATATAAATACGTCAACTTATCTTAATAACGTACATATTTTCATATCATTTTTTCACTTTTCAGGCAGAGATTAAAGGTCTAAATTGGACAACTCAACTTTCACTTGGCAATGTCATACCATTACGTATTAAAGAATCCATTGTGCTTAAACCGTAGGAAGGAGTGCTTTACATTGGCACACAAAGCAGAAAAAACCATTTTAATCTCTTCTTGGATTATTACCGCTTTATTATTAATTCGATTTGTACCTAAGGATAAAATTCGCCACGCACAAGTACCCTTTCTGTTTAATCAGGTGATAACTTGGTTTTTCGGATTGCTTGTAGTAGAGAAAGGATTGATTGAATATCCCTATCGACTTTTATTTAGGAAATCAAATAAATCTAGTTTCACTTTTGAATATTTTGTTTATCCCTCACTAGCTGTTCTCTTTAATCTTTACTATCCTGAAAAAAGAAATTTGTTCATAAAAGCTCTATACTACTTTTTCCACATTTCACTTATTACTGTTTTTGAAGTGATTGCTGTTAAATATACTAAACTGATTACATATAAAAAATGGAATTGGCACTGGAGTTTTATCACGATATGGATTACTTATTACATATCTCGTTTACACTATAGACATTTTTTTAAAAATGAATTCCCGAAAGATAGTGCATAATGCGACCATACGTGTAATGCTTGGCAAATCAAACCTCATTTGATCCACCCCTTTGGACGAAAGGAAAAGAAAAATGAATTTTCTGGATATTTACTTTTCCTTTCATTCACTTTCAGTGTCCACTAAAAGCTTGCAAAATGGTTATTTTGCATGAATAAGTCAAAAAATACTGAAAATCAACATCATAGCCTATAACTTAAAGCCTACTACTTCCCATATGTCTGTTCATTCAATAAACCCGAGTAGTGACAGGCACCATTTTGGATTTTAATCACTTCCTCCCCCTGAATCACTGCCAGAAGAATCACCAAAATCATAGTTATAACCACGATCGTGATAATCGTCATGATCGAAAAAATGAACATCACTTTTGGTTTTTGCCGCATCCATCATTAATACAATTGTACTGGCGATGTGCATGACCATTCCCAGGAAAGGAATCCATGCGAGTACAGAAGTAACAATCCCTAAGATACTGCCGTGTCTCTTTTCGTTCTCCTTAATTGAAAGAATAAGCGTAACAATGTGTAAGATTGCCGTTAACAATAAAAGAGGCCAAAGGAGGGCCATAACACATAATCAATAGCGGGCTATGTATAGGTTCTTATCGTTAAAAGGATAATAATAATCATTACATGATATAAAAAATTCTAGCTCAGCTTAAGGGAGATTTTAAGAGAGCATGTCAAATCAAGTCAAACCGAGCTTTCAAGTGAACTCTTTTTTGTTGTTTTTTCTGATTCATTCCTCTCAAGTAGGGGTAGGTATTTTACTCTTTCAACGGTCGATTGTAAAAGAGGCAGGCTATGATAGTTGGATTGGTATAGTATTAGCTGGTCTGATGGCTCACCTTTCCCTCTTTTTTATGTTCAGGATGTTGAAGTATGAACATCAGGATATCTCACAAGTTCATCAATTTGTTTACGGAAAATGGCTGGGAAGATTATTTACATCTTTATTTATCATTGAATTTACATGGTCAGGTTTAGCCATTTTACGTGATTATGTGAGGCTGCTTCAAATATGGATATTTCCTGATCTCCCAACATGGATTCCAACGTGTTTAATTTTGGCCCTCCTTTATTACACCATTGCAGGAGGCTTTCGCGTCATGGCTGGAATGAGTTTCTTTAAAGTGATGTTTACTTTTGCCATTATTCTTCCGATGTTTTTTACACTCGGTTATGCTCACTTTGGAAATCTTTCGTTGATTCCTACTCATACGATGAAAGAACTTTGGGATGCTACAACATCCATGTCTTTTAGTTATGCTGGATTTGAAACGATCTTAGTGTATTATCCGTTTATTAAAGAAGGCCAAAAGTCGAAGAGTTATGCTTATCTAGGAAACGCCGCCACCACCTTGTTATATTTGCTTACTGCCTTCATGTGCTTCATCTTTTATAGCGAAAAGCAATTAACTACACTTATTTGGCCATATTTAACAATGGCTTCTAATCTAGAGTTTAGTACCATCCAACGTCTTGAAACAATATTTGTTTCCACCTGGGTGCTCGTGATTGCACCAGCAGTGATTCAGCATTTATGGTGTGCGAGCCGTTTAACAAAAAACATGTTTAAAGTGAAACAAAAATATCCACTTATCTTCTTTATGATTATTATTGTAGTGATGTCCAATATTATAGATGATAGTCAAGAGTGGGATCTCATAAGAGATTGGAATGGAAAAATTGCATTTTATCAAAACTATGTCTACATCCCTGTTCTCTTTTTCGGATATCTATTGATGCGAAAAGTAAAGCATACTTCTCCATCATCCTAAAAATTATGCATACTATATACAAATTTAGTTAATATAACCATCTGTTCAGGAAATTGGCCACTGTGAAACCTAGTGTCTCCCAAGAGGTTTCACAATGGCCGTTTTTATCGCTTTATGCACGTTTTTATAAATTGTTGATACATCAACGCTTTCGGCTTCTGAAGAAGCCTGATAGCTGCCTAAAAAAGTGGGGTTTTATGCAATCTCTGGTTTAACTACAACTCCCCTTGCATCATATTTGAACAATCCACTGTTTTGTCCCAGTTTTATTTACCAATGCCACTTCACTGGATGATAACCATTTCAATTTTCCGAACATTGTAGCGTTTCTCTATCGTCACTCTAAAAGATCTCGAAACAAGGAGCTATGATTATCGTTGTAATTTCTTATGAAATTATTATTTGATTGCCAAACTAATTAATTATTTTACTTAAACAATACAGGTTTCTACATTTTTCATCATCATTTATAGTATTATAAGCATAGGGCAAATTTCACGAAAGTGAGAGACGCAAAGCCACGGACCTAAAGTAATAGCAATTACCATGGTGGCCGGGTTGCCAAAACTACTTGTTGTTAAAGTGGTTTTGTATAGTTTTAATAATTATTCCTTTCTAAATTTGCCTATTTTATTAGAAAGGTGACTTATTTAGAGTGAGCAAAACTGCACTTATTGCCGATGATTCTATGTTTATGAGAGCTTGGTTAGGAAGAATATTAGTTCAAAATGGTTACCAGGTAATCGCGGACGCTGCTAATGGTAATGAAGCAGTCGAGAAATATCAACTATATTTCCCCGATGTTGTTTTATTGGACATCACCATGCCAGGTACAAATGGACTGATTGCATTACAAAAGATTAAAAAGATGAATCCATCCGCAATTGTTATTATGTGTTCTGCATTAGGACAAAAACATTTAATTATGGAAGCCTTAAGATACGGGGCTAAAGATTTTATTATTAAGCCTTATTTCGATAATTTAATCCCAGTCCTACAAAATCTAAAGTAACACTTTGCATTCCTAATAAGGGATGCTTTTTTAATAAACAAAGTTGTCTTTTAACAACCAATAATATTGAAAATTATTTTTCTTCGTTGTTTTTCATTTTTACACCATAACAGCTTTTGGGTTTTTCAAATTCTCTTACAAATAAAAACTGTTTATTAACAAGATTTCTTATAAAATTGGATAACGCATTTCAATAAAAATTTTTTATACTAATATTTCGTGCAATATTTCAAAGCGAAGCTTATTACGATAAGACCGTGACCAAAATAAAGAAAACCCCTCAACACCAATGGTGTCAAGGGGTTTGGCTATTAATACATCGACATGTACTGCTCGCGCTCCCAAGGGTGAACTTGTGTGCGGAACATATCCCACTCGATTTCTTTCGCTTCTACAAAGTGTTCAAAAATGTGCTGACCTAATGCAGAGACAATGACTTCATTTGATTTTAAGTTGTCTAATGCCTCTGCTAAAGTTGCTGGTAAATCAACGATACCGGCTGCTTCGCGCTCTGGCTTTGTCATTACATAAATGTTGCGGTCAACTGGTTTTGGAGCCGCTAATTTATTTTTGACTCCGTCAAGACCTGCCGCTAATAATACAGCTAATGCTAAATATGGGTTAGCAGCCGGATCGACACTGCGCACTTCAACGCGTGTGCTCAATCCACGGGAAGCCGGGATACGGATTAACGGGCTGCGGTTACGTGCAGACCATGCTACATAACAAGGAGCCTCATAACCCGGTACTAAACGTTTATAAGAGTTTACTGTCGGGTTCGTTACAGCTGTAAAGCTCGTCGCATGTTTTAAAATACCTGCGATAAAGTGTTTAGCTGTTTCACTTAACTCCAAATCGCCTTTTGTATCATAAAATGCATTTTCACCATTCTTGAATAAAGATAAGTTGCAGTGCATACCAGAACCGTTTACACCGAACAATGGTTTTGGCATGAATGTCGCATGCAAGCCGTGCTTACGAGCGATTGTTTTAACAACAAGCTTGAATGTTTGAATATCATCACAAGCTTTTAATGCATTCGCATACTTAAAGTCGATTTCGTGTTGCCCAGGTGCTACTTCGTGGTGGGACGCTTCGATTTCAAATCCCATTTCTTCAAGCTCTAATACGATATCACGACGGCAGTTTTCACCTAAGTCTGTCGGTGCCAAGTCGAAGTAACCGCCTTTATCATTTAATTCCAATGTTGGCTCGCCTTTTTCATCCAGCTTGAACAAGAAGAACTCCGGCTCAGGCCCTAAGTTGAAGTCCGTGAACCCTAACGCTTCCATCTCTTTTAACATGCGTTTTAAGTTGTTGCGCGGATCCCCTTCAAACGGTGTGCCATCCGCATTATAAATATCACAAATAAAGCGGGCTACTTTTCCTTTTTCAGAAGTCCAAGGGAAAATAACGAATGTATCAAGATCAGGGAACAAGTACATATCAGACTCTTCAATACGTACAAAACCTTCAATAGAAGAGCCGTCAAACATCATTTTGTTATCAAGCGCTTTTTCTAATTGACTCACTGGAATTTCTACGTTTTTAATTGTACCTAAAATGTCCGTAAATTGGAGACGAATGTATTTTACATTCTCCTCTTGAACGATTTTTACAATATCGTCTTTCGTGTACTTTGCCATCGTTTTGTCCTCCCCTTAATCAACTCAAATATATTGATTAGTATACTCCCATTTGAAGCATACATATATCCTAATGAAAAAATCTAGAGATATCTCCTTGATTTAAAGCGGCGCGGTTGAAGCGTCCTGCTTGCATCAATTCTGCACGAAGAAGTTTACGCAATTCTTCATCAGAAAGTTCTTTGTTATTTTCTTTTATAGGCTCATTCGGAAGAATATTACCTTCTTCTTCTTTAACTTGGAATATTTTCCTGATCCCTGCCAAGTTTACGCCTTGTTCGATTAAATTTCTAATCTCTAATAGTTTATCTACATCATTGAAAGAAAACAAGCGCCGGTTGCTCTCTGTTCTTGCGGGAGCAATCAACTCATTTTCTTCGTAGTAGCGAATCTGACGAGCGGATAACTCCGTTAATTGCATGACAATACCGATTGGAAATAACGGCATATTACGTCTAATATTGTCACCCATCTCTGTTCCTCCTTCGCTTAACTTATTTTCATTTTATTCCATGTTAGGTTTTCTGTCAATAAAATGTTATGTTTTCTTACATATTTTTCTATACATAGGAAATATGATTTTTTTTATAAGCCGACCAACCTGTTTTCGATTAAACGATCAATCGCTGAACAAATGGCGACTTTTACATGTGCGTATGTTAATCCTCCTTGAACATAAGCTACATACGGCGGGCGAATAGGCCCGTCGGCTGTCAGTTCAAGACTGGCTCCTTGAATAAAAGTTCCTGCCGCCATAATGACATCATCTTCATATCCTGGCATATAGGCAGGGTATGCCGTCACATGTGAATTGACAGGAGAAGCATATTGAATCGCCTGGCAAAATGTGACCATTTTGTCACGATCATCAAACTGAACGGATTGAATTAAGTCTGTTCGCTTATCATTCCATTTCGGCTCCGTATTTAAGCCGATTCTCTCCAGCATGGCTGATGTAAAGACCGCACCCTTTAGAGCCTGGCCGACAACATGGGGAGCCAAGAAAAATCCCTGGTACATTTCTTGTAAACTGTAGAGAGTAGCCCCTGCTTCAGCTCCAATTCCAGGAGTCGTCATGCGATAGGAACAAGCGTCCACTAACTCTTTCTTCCCCGCTATATATCCACCGATTTTCGCTAAGCCGCCGCCCGGATTTTTAATAAGCGAGCCAGCCATCAAATCGGCTCCCACATGAGTAGGCTCCTTTATTTCCACAAACTCCCCGTAGCAGTTGTCTACAAATACAATCACATCGTGTTTAATTGATTTAACGAATTGAATCATGTCTGCAATTTCTTCTACCGTATAGGAAGGGCGGACCCCATATCCCTTTGAACGTTGAATCCCAATCATTTTTGTATGTTCATGAATGGCTTCTCTTACAGCCTCATAATCCACTCGTCCTTCGTTCGTTAAATCCACTGCACGGTAACTAATATTGAACTCACGAAGCGATCCTACACCCGATCCGCGAATCCCTACAATTTCTTCTAATGTGTCATATGGTTTCCCTGTAATATAAAGTAATTCATCACCCGGACGCAGCACGCCAAACAATGAAATTCCGATGGCATGTGTTCCTGAAATAATTTGGGGGCGAACAAGGCAGCTCTCTGCTCCAAATACATCAGCATACACCTTCTCAAGAGTATCGCGCCCCGCATCATCATATCCGTATCCCGTGGAAGGATTAAAATGGGAATCGCTTACCTTGTTTTGCTGAAAACTTTTGAGCACACGAAATTGATTGGTTTCAATTACCTCGTCAATTTGATCATGTACGCCTTTAATTTGTATTTGTACTTCTTTCGCTACAGCTGCAATGGCTTCCCCGTTTTTTAACTGGTCAAACATGTTCTATCTCCTTTAATTATCATACTCTCTTAGCTGCGAAAAAATGGGATGGTTCTCATCGACATGCCCTTGGCAAATATACAGATTTTTCTCTTCATTGAATTGAATAAAATCAATAATAGTCTCACCCTTTAAAGCGGCGAGCAATTTTCCCTCATCTGCTGGAACGAGTAAATCGTAACGTTTCATATTTTGTTTCATATAATGTTCAAGCGTCATTCCGAGTTTCTTTAAATCCATACTGTTTAACGCGCTCATGGAAATCGACTGGTTCGTTGTCGGCACAAAGTCGGCATGTTGAATATCTTGTTTATTGTAAACCGTAAGCATTGGAGTCGACGACACTTCCAATTCATCCAAAAGCTTGTGAACCGTTTTTTCGTGATTGAAGTAATCTTGATTCCCTGAATCAACGACGTGTAAAATAAAATCCGCTTCTCTTACTTCTTCTAAAGTCGAGCGGAATGCCGCGACAAGAGTGGTCGGCAAATCTTGAATAAAACCGACCGTGTCTGTCAGCAATACGTGATAGCCGCATGGCAGCACATATTTTCTCGTCGTCGGATCAAGAGTGGCAAACAGCTGATCTTCCTCATAGATTCCGGCAGCCGTCAAGCGATTAAACAACGTCGATTTTCCTGCATTCGTATATCCCACAATCGCCACCTGGAACGTGTAATTTCGCTTTCGGCGCTCACGATAGCGCTCACGGTGCTGCACAATGGTTTTTAACTGATTTTTGATTTCATCCACACGGCGGCGGATATGGCGGCGGTCGCTTTCCAGCTTCGTTTCACCCGGCCCTCTCGTTCCAATTCCTGCTCCAAGACGTGAAAGCGCTGTTCCTTGGCCAACTAATCGCGGCAACAAATACTCCAGCTGAGCCAGCTCTACTTGAAGTTTCCCTTCTCTTGTTTGGGCACGCTGTGCAAAAATGTCCAGTATGAGCTGGGTGCGATCGATGATGCGCGCCTCCAATTTCTCCGATAGATTTCGAATCTGACTCGGTGATAGCTCATCATTAAAAATAATGAGGTCAGGTTCAAGTTCTTCTTCCAATTGAATAAGCTCTTCTACCTTTCCTTTTCCGATATATGTAGAAGGATGAACCCTGTCACGCTTTTGCGACGTCCTGACAAGCACTTCTGCCTGGGCCGTTTCGGTTAAAGACGCTAGTTCATCCATTGAATATTCAAAACGCAGATCGTCAAGCTGATTCAATTGACACCCTACTAAAATGGCTGTTTCTTTTTCTTTTTTCAGTTCAATGACCAAATAAAATTCCTTCCTTTACTATTAAGAGTGGCAAACTATCCCTATCATACCAAAAAGAAAATGAATTCTCCAGAAACGTTTAGTGTTGCGGGCTTTTTTCCTGAAAAAAAAGATTGAAATTCATGCATAATCTCTTTAAAATTTGAAATGGTTTACATATATTATTCGACATAAGGGGTATGAGCCATGACTTGGGACGTTTTGAGCATCATTGGAACGATTGCTTTTGCTGTCAGCGGAGCCATTATTGCGATGGAAGAGGAATATGACATTTTAGGTGTATATATATTGGGTATTGTCACTGCATTCGGAGGAGGAGCCATTCGTAACTTATTACTTGGAGTACCAATGTCTGCTCTTTGGGAACAGGGAATGTTATTTCAGATTGCCCTTTTATCGATGACAGCCGTCTTTTTATTTCCACATAATTTATTGAAGCATTGGAACAAATGGGGGAATTTTTTCGACGCCATCGGATTGGCCGCTTTTGCTATTCAAGGCGCATTGTTCGCTGCTAAAATGGGCCATCCGTTAAGTGCATCTATTGTTGCAGCTGTTCTGACAGGAAGCGGCGGCGGGATCATCCGCGATTTGCTGGCAGGGCGAAAACCAACCGTGTTAAAAGAAGAGATTTATGCTGTATGGGCCATTATTGCAGGAGGTGCAGTAGGACTAGGAATTGCAAAATCCCCGTTTGAACTGTATTCTCTCTGCGTCATCATTGTGGTGCTGCGCATGTGCTCGTATATGTATAGTTGGAGTCTGCCAATTAAATCACTCGGTGTTAATAAAAGAAATACTTCTCTATAAAGAAAAGCGCAAGCACCTCGTTCAAAGAAGGCCGACTAAGAACGCCGCGTCCTGCGGCAACGTCAGCATGATCCACATCCTGTGGACCCAAGGAAATAGGGATTGACCCCGTATACGCTTTTTGCCTTATGCGGGCAATCATCTTTTCCCGTGCTAAGCTAGGTGCTGGAGCTAGACACCAGTACTTTCTATAAAAAAGCAGGGACATGTCGGATGGAGGTTTCCCATTCGACATGTCCCTGCTTTTTAATTCGTTTTCCCCGACGATTCGCCTAAGATTAAATCAATGCTTTTAATGATAAGCAAATCTTCTCTCCTGTACGATTCGTTCATGAGTAAACGCATCGCCTGAGTCCGAATACCCTTCTCGATAATGTTTCGGATATATCGCCCGTTGCTGAATGTAAACGGCATTTGGTTTTTAATCGTTGTAAGATGATCACGTAGTTTCCACTCCGCTTCTTTTGACAAAGTGTACTCTCTCTCTTTTAGCATAAGCTCTGAAATTTCCATCAGCTGATTGACCGTATAATCGGGGAAATCAATAACAAGGGGAAACCGTGACTGCAAACCGGGATTCAAGGATAAAAATTGGTCCATTTCCCTTGAGTAACCAGCTAATATTAAAACAAATTCATTCCCTTTATCCTCCATATGCTTGACGAGTGTATCAATCGCTTCTTTGCCGAAATCCTTTTCCCCGCCTCTTGCCAGCGAATAGGCTTCGTCGATAAATAAAATGCCTCCTAATGCCTTTTTAATAAGGTCTCTCGTTTTTTGGGCGGTATGGCCAATGTATTCGCCCACCAGGTCTGCACGCTCGGCTTCAATTAAATGGCCTTTTGAGAGGACATTCATGTTAAAAAACAGTTTGCCTAGCAACCTTGCGACCGTTGTTTTTCCAGTCCCCGGATTTCCTTTGAACATCATATGCAACACTTGCTTTCCTGTTTTCAACCCTTCCTCTTCACGCTTTTTATTCACATACAGCCAGGCATAAATTTCCCGTATCGTCTTCTTCATTTCTTCTAGTCCAACGAGTGTACTCAACTCTTTTTCAATTTCCTTGAGGGCTTCATGCTGTACGGACTCTTCCTTTTTTATTGAAGATGAAACGATGGTCGTCGATATCTTTTTTTCCTTTTTACTTTCATTATTGAGGACGATATTGATTTGCCCGTTATTTTTTAACCTAATAGGCCGTTCCAAAAGCATTCACCTCTCATTCTTCCACTATCCTTTTGTGCGTCAGGTGAAAGTGGCTGCGGATGACTAGTCAATCTATTGAACTCTTCTACATCAACGGGGGAATTTAACCATAGGTTATCTTTACATTGTATGATAAAGGGATTCGCGGATATGTATAAGAATGTTCCAGGACACAAAAAAGGATCCCGCGCATTGGACAGGACCCTTTTTATACCGCTTTCTATTCTAATTCGACCGTAATATTTTTCGTCGGCACGAATGTAGAAATTGCATGTTTATAAATTAACTGCTGTTTGCCTTCAGATTCTAACAGCACTGTGAAATTGTCAAATCCTTTAATTAATCCTCTTAACTGAAAACCGTTAAGTAAGAATACTGTTGCATAGACATTATCCTTACGACATTGATTTAAAAATTGGTCTTGAATGTTAATAGATTGTTTCATCGGTCGGCCTCCTCTTTTTCTCTATCGTCATACTAATTCGCTTCTAGACGAATCTTTCCTGCAATGTATGTAAAAATTTCATGGAACTTTCCATCTGATAAACCATCGCTTACATCAAACCATTGGACAGGCATTTTATTGCGAAACCACGTCAGTTGCCGCTTCGCATAACGCCTGGAATTTTGCTTTAATTGTTCGATTGCTTCATCCAATGTTAAACGATTTTCTAAATATTGATAGAGCTCTTTATACCCAATCGCTTGAATTGACTGGGTGTCGCGAATCCCCTCTTCGTATAATCCTTTTACTTCCTCCAACAATCCTTGTTTCATCATAATATCAACACGTTCGTTGATACGGGCATACAATTGCCCGCGCTCCATCATTAACCCTACCAACGCCACATCATATAAAAGGGTTTGCTGTTGCGAGGCGATATGCTCACTAAATGGCTTGCCGGTTGTTTTATATACTTCAAGCGCTCTAACGACACGGCGTTTATTGTTAATATGTATTTTTTCGGCACTGACAGGATCAATTCGCCTCAATTGCTCATAGAGGACATCCATCCCCTTTTCTTCCGCCTCATGTTCTAACCGCTCACGGATGAGAGATTCGCTTTCTCGATCAGCAAATTCGTAATCATAGATAACAGACTGAATGTACAGGCCTGTTCCACCTACAATCATTGGCAAGCGTCCCCTAGCTGCAATTTCTTCTATTTTTTCGCGGACAAGCTGTTGAAAATCAGCTGTCGAAAATGATTCATCGGGATTTTTAATATCAATTAAATGATGTGGCACACCCTCCATTTCTTCTTGCGTAATTTTGGCTGTACCAATATTCATTCCCCGATAAATTTGCATGGAATCACCGGAAATAATTTCTGCATTCAATACCTTCGCCAGCTCAATGCTTAATTTTGTTTTCCCAACAGCCGTTGGACCAATCAACACCACCAGCTTTTGTTTCTCTCCCAACATGCAACACTACTTTCTTTTTTTGTTTCCATCATCTCATCATGCCCATTTTTTAATAAGCTATTCAACCTGTTCATCAAAAAATTGTAATGGTGCATAACGCCTCCTCCATTAAGAGAATGGATAGCCCCTTTATTCGGTCTTATACTTATTTGACGTATGCCTATGAACAGATGAGAATCATCATACCTTTTCTATTATCACATATTTTCATTTATCCCGCATTAACAGGCAGTAAGCCCCCCATTGATAGAAAAAGAAAATAACGTACATACAGACTGCAGCCGATGAAAAGGGCTTTTTATCGGTTGCAGTTGCCTCCGCTTAATTACAACCGCTTCTCATTTTCACCCATGTACATGTGAACCGTTATTCCTACCCTGCTAACTTCTTCTTAACTTTCTCAAATGGACAATTATCAAAATATTTTTTTTCATTAATATTACTTCTGTAATATAATTCTTCTTACTCGTTTAAACTTCTTTCGAAATAAAAAATGGTTATCTGCAAAGTCTGACATCTAATAATTTAATTATGTTAAAGAAAAATTCTTATATCAATATTTTGTACGACTTTTTGAAATTATTTTACTTTTATTTTCTATGTTCCCATAAAAAAATCCACGTGATATTATCGTTGAGGTTTTGGAATATCTAGAAATAATTTACATAAAGATTCTTCCATCCATGGAGATTTTTTGTCCATCAATGGATAAAACTCTCCAGCTGACATCATCATGTCTCCAAAACCTTTATTTATAAAAATCGACTACCTGATGAGGTGAATGATGATAGCACATGAACAAGTTCCAGGCGAGAAAATGAAACTATTAATGCAGCAAATATTTAATCTTAGAATAGATTTAAGCAAAATTTTTGTCCAAAAAGGACCAAGCAGTTCGGAATATAGGGAACTTTCGATTAAATTAGAGTCCCTTTTAAAAGCATACTACGAAGAACAACTCTTAAAGTTAATTAATATATTAAAAGAAGAGCTCATGGAGCTTTGGATAGAAAAAGGGTTTCAACATGATAAAACGATTGAGGCAACAACAAAACTCGATCAAATTATCATTCAGTATCAAAAGTTAAAAAACATTGGTTAGAAAACATCCTGGCTAAAATAAACAAAGGAGCTTTATAATGAAAAATAACCAATACCTTTATAGGATTTCTATAGGAATCCTGATGGCCTTTTTGGCCCTTCTTAACGCATATGTAAGTTATCCTGATTCAAGTCTTATATCCACTTTCTTTTTAATTCTTGCAGGCTTATTTTTGCTTTTTATAAGTATTCAAAATAGTATTGCTTACAAAAAATATCGCACTATGGAATCTAAATAAAAGAGGTGGATTTCCTTAAAAATCACTATCTCCCGGCGGAGCAAAACTTCTGCCATGTTATATTCCATTTTGAAAGACATACTTTCTAAAAATGATGAATTGGTAAGATACATGTAAAGTAACCCTTATTGTTTCACCCAAAATAATCCCTTCTTATACAAGGTCTTTAGAATCAATTGCTAATTCTTAATACCTATTAATTACACAATCTCTATGATAAAATATAAATATATTTATTTTAATGTAAATATCCTATGATAACGGCAAACCTATCGAAAGATAGGGACGCAAAGCCACGGGCCTAAAGCAATTGTAATGGTAGCCGAGTTACCGAGGAAAAGAAATGAATTTTAACCTAAACTTTGTGGGGCTGACCCAGAAGGTACGCAATGTGCCTTCTGGGTCAGCCCCATTGCTTTTACCAGTTAAATATTTATATAAATGATATTTATTTTTATATCTATAATTCTATTAATCTTTTTTATTCAAAGGCATTCCTCTTTAGGATTTTGGGGTCTCTGCATCTTGAATAGGTTCTCAAAGGTTCTCGTATAAGCGGCTGGCAAGAACCCGCAAGGGAGCTTGGCAGCCGCTTATGCGTAAATAATATGATATGGGCGCTTTTTGCCCATGTTAAATTATTTATGTGGATTTATATATAAAATAACTAATAATCTATTAATATTTCTAAAACACTACTTACCTATGGAAAAATAGTCCTCAATTTTATAAAATGGAAGCGCATCTAAATATAACTATTTGTGGAGAGAAACAGAATTTATGGATAAAATAGTCACAACAGGATACGGGGTAAAAGCCCCAACTTCAGGGGATTCTGAACAATTTCTAAAAAGCTTAAAAGAAGGAACACATGGGTTAGAATTAAGTTCCGAATTTTTTAATAACAATAATACAACTATTATCGGAAGGGTAACAGAAGGAATTGAAGAATTTGAAACTAATAGAGAATTTAAAAGATATTCAAGAACTACTATTCTAGGAATAGCTGCTGCAAAAGAAGCCATCTCACAGGCTAATCTATCCATTGAATCCGATTTGTATGTAAATCGAGTGGGTTTCTTTCTAGGAACTTCTATTGGAGATGAACCCGATGGGGATTTTCGAGCCGGTATTCAGCATTCTAATGAAAAAGAATTACATAAAGTACCCCTTACTTTTTTACACCACGCTAACTTCCATAGCATTACATCGGCTATTGCACACTTTATAGGAGTAAAAGGAATAGTAAGAACCATTTCGACAGGATGTACAGCCGGCTTGGAAGCGATGGAAGAAGCTATGCTATACTTAAAGAATGGACTCATTGATGTTGCTGTTGTATGTGGGGTGGATGCTCCTCTTTGTAATGCTACCGTTTATGCTTTTGCCAAAATGCGTCAACTCCCTTTGAACCAAAGTTTAGAAGAAGGAGCCGCTCCCTTTTCCAGACAAAGTAAAGGCTTTTCCATTGCCGAAGGAGCAGGAGTTGTAATTTTGGAGAGGGAAACTGATGCATTAAAAAGAAAAGCAACCATTTTAGGCGAAATTGATTCTATCATTTCAAATAATGATGGTGTCAATATTTATTCGTCAGATCCTTCAGGCCGACAAATGATTGAGGCACTCAAGCATTCTGTAAAAGGCCGTATTCCGGACTATATTAATAGCCAAGCACTCGGCCTGCAGACAAATGATTCGATCGAAAGAATTTGTTCTCTAGAATTATTTGGGCATGAAGTACCTTTCACATCTATTAAAGGAATGATTGGGCACACTTTCGGAGCTTCAGGGGTACTTCAAGTTATTACAAGTTTACTAAGTATTAATTACGGCTTCATTCCCCCGACAATCCGTACCGATAAATCTGGTTATGAAGACATGAACATTGTGATGGAAACAGTTTATAGAGACATCAATGAAGTCGCCATTACCAATCATGGATTAGGCGGCAATAATGCCTGCGCCTATATAAAGAAATATTAATTGAAGTGGGTTGATTGCATGTTTGTATCCTTTTTAATTTTTGTTATAGGCATCCTTCCCCTTATGCTGGGATTAAGTTTATTCCATCTTTATAGAGGGGTCAAGATGACTCTTCCTATTTTTATTTACATGGCGTTAATTAGCTTTTGGCAAATTGATATTAGCATTCTGTACTTAAAGGACGTTTTTTCGGAAAACATTGCATTATTTTTATTTAAGCTTTTTAGGGCCGCTACCATTTATGCAGTCCCAGCTATTTTTTACGTCATCTATACTCTTATCCATAAGCAAGAAGCTACTTTAAAGGAAAACAGTTGGATTAATAAAACCATTTTAAAGGTATTTACAAAAACAGGATTGATTGGGTTATTAATTTGGAGTTCATTCGTATATGTAATTAGCTGGACTGATTACGGTATTCAGTACTTAGGGGTAAGAGATATTCATCATTCACCCTTTGATTTTTACTTCCCCGTCTACGGAAACTTGAATTTCATATATAAAGTACATATCAGCAGTCTCGGTTTATTATTATTTTTGGTATACGTGGTTTCGAAAAGAATCCATAATCTTCACTTGCGTCAATTTTTAAGTACCTTCTCTCTTTGCTCTATTTTTGTATTTATTCCTGGCCTTTTGAATTTCTTTCCTGATACAGGTATTTTAATTAGCAGTGCAGGTGTTATTATCTTTTCAACACTAATCATGCTTGCATTCGTTAGGCTCCATCATTATAAAGCTATTCAGCTGCATCAAATAACTGAGATGCAAAAGAAAATGGATTATACCGGAAATTTAGCTGCCAGCTTGGTTCATGAAGTGAAAAATTGCACGACCATTATCAAAGGTTACTCAAAAATGATTGTAACGAACCAAGTAGATATTAAGAAAGATCCATCCTTATTATCGTTTATCGATTTAGCTGCTGATCAATTAGATACAATATCTACAAATTACAGAGAATACATTAAACATCGAGCAATCGAGTTGGAAATGGAAAACTTGAATACAATCATTAAAAACTCTATTGAATTATCGCAACAACTCGTTCATGATTGCGATACGACCATTGAGTTCTCAAAAAATTATCATCATCTTAAAGCATATGTAAACAAATCCTATCTCAGCCAAGTTATCATCAATCTAATAAAAAATGGAATAGAATCGATTCCTAAAGAACGGATTGAAAAAAAAATTATCATCGAAACGAACCTTGCAGGTGACTTAATTCATATTGACATTCACGATACAGGTAAAGGAATACCTTTGAGTAATTGGGAAAGTATTTTTGATCCTTTCATGTCATCCAAGAAAGACGGGATGGGGCTCGGTTTACCCTTTTGCAAAAAAATCATTTTTGAACATCGCGGTGATCTAAATATTATACATAGCGATGCAAACGGCACAACATTTAGAATCACTTTACCCCAATATGAATTCACAGATATAATCGATTCTAATGAAGAAATATTTTAGAGCCTAATTATCGATCGGCGCCTTGCTGCCCAGCTTCAATGGGAGGATTTTGGCCATGAGTTATGTCATGTATTGCTCCATGCCGGCAATCAAATGCTGCTGCCGTTCTTAAAAGAATTAGATTCCATGATCTGAGGCATGCACACGCTACGGTGATGCTTCAATTAGGGGAATCGTTTCCGAACATCTGGATGTCACGATGACTTTAAATAAATACAGTCACGTCACGAATAACATGCAGCGTGAATCCATTAAAAGCTTTTCCGAAGCGTTCAAGATGCAAGGATAAGACGAATGTGGTCAGAACATAAATAAAAACGCCAAAACCCTTATCATATCAAGGGTTTTGGCGGTAATTGTTTACATGACCCGTTTGAACATCTTCTCCATTTCATAAGTCGAGTAATGAACGATAATCGGCCTTCCGTGCGGACATGTAAAAGGATCACTTGATTGGCGCAGAGTTTCCAACAAAGCGAAAATTTCATCGGTACGTAAATGTTGATTTGCCTTAATAGACGCCTTACAGCTCATCATAATAGCCGCTTCTTCACGCAATTTCAATACATCTACTTTTTTCATAGTCAATACTTGCTGAATCATTTCTTCGATGATTTCCTGTTCTTCTCCTTTTGGAAACCACTGCGGATGGGAACGTACGATATAGCTGTTGTGGCCGAAATCCTCCAAAAACACGCCAACTTTCGCCAATTCTTCCTTATGTTCCTCCACCACCATTGCTTCATTCAATGAATACTCCAATGTAATTGGCATCAATAATTCCTGAACTTCCGTCTTCACATTCGCCAACTTGTCACGGAAATATTCATACTTAATGCGCTCCTGGGCTGCATGCTGATCCACGATGTACAGCCCATTTTCATTTTGAGCCAATATATACGTACCATGCATTTGTCCGATTGGATACATAGGCGGAACCCGGCTTTCTTGTTTCTCCCCATCCTCGATAATCGTGGCTGCTCGCGGTTCTTCCATCTCTTCTTCAAAGGAGATCTCCTCCTTCAGTTCAACGGAGTCACTCTCATCGTCTAACTCACCTATAGGCAACTTTTCGTACGAAGTATCGGGCTCCTCATACACTTTTTGGGAAACCGGTTCTTCTATCTCCTCTTTTGGCATCATGGAGAAAAAGGATGGAAAAGACACGGGTGTCTCTATCTTTGCCTCTTCTCGCTTCCGCTCATGCTCAAAATTAAATCGTTGTTGTTCTTCCTGCACAGGGGCCGTTTTCTTCTTCGGGGCGACTTCCGGGATAAGCTGTTGACGCTTAAAAACGGCACGGACGCTTTCTTCGATTAAAGAAAACAATTCCGCTTCTTTACTCAGCCGAACTTCCAGCTTTGATGGATGAACGTTAACATCAACTAAAAGCGGATCCATCTTAATGGTCAAAAAGACAATTGGATAACGTCCTATCGGAAGGAGCGTATGATAGCCTTGCTGAACAGCTTTCAGCAAAGGATAATTTTTCACGTATCGACCGTTAATGATGGTCGACATATAATTTCGAGATGCCCGAGTGATTTCCGGCAATGCCACATACCCTTCAATCTCATAATCGAGGGAATCAATATGGATGGGTTTCATCTTTTTGGCGATACCCACTCCATAAATAGCGGCAATTACTTGACGGACATCCCCGCTTCCATTTGTATAAAGTAACTGTCTTCCTTGATGAGTCAATTTTATGGATACTTCCGGGTGAGCCATAGCAATGCGATTGACCACATCCGTCACATTTCCAAGCTCCGTATTGACCGTTTTCATATATTTCAACCGGGCAGGTGTATTATAAAACAGGTGACTAACGATCATATCTGTCCCTTTTCGGCTTGATGTGGGCTCATGCACAATCACTTCTCCGCCTTTTAGCTTCAAATAAGTTCCTGGACCTTCCCCTGTACTCGTCTTCAGTTCAATTACGGAGACGGACGCAATACTCGGAAGTGCCTCTCCCCTAAAGCCTAGTGTACGGATACGAAACAGATCATTTTCCGTTTTAATCTTGCTCGTAGCATGCCGCTGAAACGCCGTTAAACAATCATCGTTTTCAATTCCATCGCCATTATCGACAATGCGGATTTTAGAGAGTCCCGCTTCTTCCAGCTCAATTTCTACAACCGTACTATTGGCATCAATAGCATTTTCCAGCAGTTCTTTCACAACCGAAGCAGGGCGCTCAACCACCTCTCCAGCCGCGATTTTATTAGACAACTCATCGGATAACTGCACAATCTTTCCCATCGTTCCACCTCCGCCTCTTCATTTTGTTTAGTCTTGTTCTTAAAAATCGTTGCTTTTTGTTTTTGGACCATTAAAAACTATTGAAGTAGAATGGACCGTCAAATAAAAATAACAGGTTTTAATCCATTTAAGGCAGCGGTCCATTCCGCCAGGGGAAACGAGAAAGGGAATACCTCCCCCCCTTCTCGTTTCCCCTGTTTATTATCGAAAAGAAAACCCTAGGCTAGGCCTAGGGTTCTAAAAAGCTTACAGCATGGTATTAAAAAAACTCCCCTGTGGTGCTAAAATATTTTTGGTTCGCCAACCAAAATATCAGCATACGGAGGAGTTTTTATGTCTAAAAAAGACACTAATAGTTTAGCACATACAACTTGGAATTGTAAGTATCATATCGTATTTGCACCGAAGTATAGAAGACAAGTGATTTATGGGAAAATTAAAAAAGACATTGGAGAAATACTACGTACCTTGTGCGAAAGAAAAGGTGTGGAGATTATCGAAGCAACAGCGTGTAAAGACCACGTACATATGTTGGTAAGTATTCCGCCTAAGATCAGTGTCTCTTCATTTGTAGGATATTTAAAAGGAAAAAGCAGTTTAATGATCTTTGATCGTCACGCAAATTTAAAATATAGATACGGAAACCGAAAATTTTGGTGTACAGGATATTATGTGGATACCGTTGGGAGAAATAAGAAGGTGATAGAAGAATATATACGCAATCAAATACAAGATGATATAGTCGCAGAACAATTAAGTATGATGGAATACATCGATCCATTTACAGGTGAAGAGGTAAAGAAAAAGAAACGAAAGTAAGGAGGAGGCCTTTGAGGTCTGGCCAGTAGAAGTAGTACAACTGGCGAACCATTCAGTAGCCCTTTAGGGTTTGGTCAGTAACAAAGGCTTCCAGCCGTAGAGCAAACCACCCGTTATCACGGGTGGTTTTGACTTTTTCTTGAGGTACTTTTGCAATTCATACATTTTATTTAACGCTTCAAGCGGCGTCATTTCCAAAATGTCACAGTCTTTCAACTGCTGCAGCACATTCTTTTCTTTTTTAGACAGCTCCGGCTCCCTTGACAGGGACTGCTTACGCTCACTGAAATCAAAAAAGGAAAGCTGATTTTCTTCCACCACTTCTTGCGGAATACTCTCTTGCTCGGCCTTAACTTGTACGATTTCTTCTGACTTGACTTCCAAATCAGCTCCGGCTTCATCCTGCTTCTCAAGCTTGTCCAAAATGATGCGTGCCCGTTCAATTAAAGGCGTCGGCAGTTCAGCCAATTCCGCTACATGGATTCCGTAACTTTTATCAGCTGCCCCTTCTTTGATTTTATGAAGAAACACTACTTTGCCATTTTTCTCAACGGCGCTGACATGAACATTTTTGATGCTGGCTAGCTCTTCTTCCATGACAGTCAATTCATGATAGTGAGTAGAAAATAATGTTTTACAGCCAATATGCTCATGCACATATTCAATAATGGCCTGAGCCAACGCCATTCCATCATAAGTAGATGTACCGCGGCCGATTTCATCGAGCAAAATTAAACTCGATTGAGTCGCATTGGTTACGGCATTTTTCGTTTCGATCATTTCAACCATGAATGTACTCTGACCGGACACTAAATCATCGGCTGCTCCTATACGTGTAAAAATTTGATCAAAAATCGGCAATACCGCTTCATCAGCCGGAACGAAACAACCGATTTGAGCTAACACAGCCGTCAGTGCAACTTGACGCATGTACGTGCTTTTTCCCGACATATTCGGTCCTGTAATCAGTAAAATCGAGCGATCACTGTTCATGTGGCAATCATTTGGTACGTATTCCTGAGAATTCATCACTTTTTCCACCACCGGATGGCGTCCGTTTCGGATAGCGATGTTCCCATCAGCTGAGAATGACGGCTTTCGATAATGGCGCTCTTCGCTGATTTTCGCGAAGCATTGAAGAACATCCAGTTCACTTATGATTTTTGCCAGTGACTGCAAACGAGGGATAAACGCTTTGACTTCTTCACGAATATGCAAAAACAAATCATACTCAAGTTGAACGATTTGTTCTTCTGCTTCCAGTATAAGGGCTTCCTTTTCTTTCAACTCCGGCGTGATGAAACGTTCTGCATTGGCCAGCGTTTGCTTACGCTCATACATTCCTTCAGGCAGTGAAGAAAGGTTTGATTTCGTCACCTCAATATAATAGCCGAACACGCGATTGTAGCCGATTTTCAGCGATTTAATGCCCGTCTTTTCACGTTCGTGCTGTTCAAGAGAAGCAATCCATGATTTACCGTTTTTACTTGCATCGCGGTATTGATCAAGCTGATCATGATAACCGTCTTTAATAATGTCTCCTTCTTTGATGGAAAGAGGGGGATTGTCCTTTAGTCCTTTTTCCAATAAAGCTTCCAATTCCTCGCATCGGTCAATCTTCTCGGCCAGTTCACGGGCATAAGGATGCCCAAGGCGAGACACTACTTCCTGGATTCCAGGAATATTTTGCAACGATTTTTTTAATTGAATTAAATCGCGGGCATTTACGTTTCCAAATGCTACACGCCCTGCCAAACGCTCTAGGTCGTACACCTCTTTTAACAACTCACGCAGTTCTTCCCGCTCAAAGAATTGGGTCATGAGTGTTTCTACCATATTCAAACGATTTTCAATATGCTCTTGATTCAATAATGGGCGATCAATCCATTGCTTTAACAAACGTCCTCCCATCGCTGTCACCGTTTGATCTAGAAGCCATAGTAACGAACCCTTTTTGCCTTTTGTACGAATGGTTTCCGTTAATTCCAAGTTTCGTTTCGAAAATAAATCAATTTTCATAAATTCGTTGATTTGATAAAACTGCACAGGCTGCAGATGGTCTAATGAACGCTTTTGGGTACGAACTAAATAATGAACGAGACGAGAGAATGTCTGAACAAGCTTTTCCTGCTGAATATTTTCAATTAAAGATTGAAAGCTTTCAAGATTGGAAGTTTGCTGTTCGAACGACACCGTGATCGTTTGGCGTTCTCGTAACTTCTGGAGCTGTTCACCTGAAAAGTTAGCATCTACCACAATTTCTTTTACTTCTTTTGCATAAATTTCAGCAATGGCTTCCTCCCAGCTTCCCGTGATCAACGTAACGCTGTTTTCTCCAGTCGATAAATCAGAAAAAGCGAGACCATATGTGTCATCTTCAAACTGTGTAACCGAACAAAGGTAATTATTTTCTTTTTCTTCTAACCCGCCCTGCTCCATGAGGGTTCCAGGTGAAATGACTTGTACCACTTCACGTTTCACGACGCCTTTAGCGCTTTTCGGGTCTTCCACTTGTTCACAAATAGCCACTTTATATCCTTTTTCAATTAAACGGTCAATATACGTTGGAGCGGAATGATACGGCACCCCGCACATCGGAATGCGCCCTCCGTCACGGCTTGTCAGCGTTATTTCTAATTCCTGTGCCGCTTTGACGGCATCCTCAAAGAACATTTCGTAAAAATCGCCCAGGCGAAAAAATAAAAAGGCATCTTCATAATCTGCCTTTATCGTCAAATATTGTTGTATCATCGGCGTATATTCTGCCATGTGAATCCTCCATGCTATCTATCGTAAATTTCATTCAGTTTCATCATGAAATAATAAAGGAAACTTCCATTAGCGGGGGAGGTCGTTCATCCCCTACTGATGGTTGGTTAGGCCCGCACGATGCGGGATAATGGTATTATACCAACTTTTTATGTTCTTGTACAAAAGCCGACACACATCTCCTTTCTCAATCATTTACTAATAGTAACCTATTAATGGGAGGAGAAGTCAGTCACAATGGAAAAACACTCAGCATTTCAAGTTATCGACTTAAAAGAGTTGACAGAACATGGGGTAACAGGAAATAAGCAACTTGGACTCCTAGGCCAAACATTGACTTTCACTTGTGGTCTTCCGCGCCATACTTTCCCTGTTATTTTAACAAATGGTCAGTTTATAGATATTAAATATGAATCCGGGCCTATTACAGTGAGAATCGGATGCGGAAATCAATTCAATGAACTTACAGAAGTAATAGATTTACGAAACGGTCAAGCTGTGCAAGTAACTTGCTTAGAATAATGATCGCTTCACTTGGCAGTATGAGAGACATCTACTCTTCATGGGTAGATTTTTTTAATAGTTAGACTCACTTTAAAGAATGATGTCAATTTTCCACACTAAACTTTAATACAACCGATACATAAGAAAAACTTAGGCGGTTTCAAACCCCCTTCTATATCAAGGGGGTTTGCCGCCTAAGTCATTGATAATCATTCTTCATCGCCTAAAATAAAGTCGGGATTTAAGTCCTCAAATTCCTCATCATCAACATCAAAATCATCCGTGTCGTCACCTATACCATCTGGATTGACCGCCACACACACTTTTGTCTCACCAATAATTTCCGATAGCAGTTCTCTTTCAACTTGCACCAGCACTTTATTGCCATTAGGTGAAATGGTGCATTCTAAGCAATTGGGCTGCTGCAAAACACGGACAATCACTTCACAATCATCACTGACCGCATCTTCATCTTTATAACGAAGCTTAATGACATCTTTATAAGAAACCGTCTCTGTGCACACTTCTGTTTTCGTATTATCTTTGTGTGAATACCATGTATTAATATCATATGTGCCTTCAACTTCCACTGCATTTCCATGTTTTTTAGCGTGATAACGATGATTGATGACCCAGCAGCCAAGAATGCTTGTTGGTCGATTAGGCGGTGTAATCGTATGAGACGACTGCGTAAACTTTCTGCCTTTGCCAACAACGGCTTTTGTAATAATTTCTCTATAATTTGACATGCGAACATACCCTCCTCAAACAATCTTCATTTCATTGTATGCATGTTTTATAGCCAGTTTGCCGGTTGTTTAATAAAACTAAAAAAACATAAAAACCGCTATACTTCATTGTATGCTCGCATGTGCCAAGAATGACCACTTTTCCAAAAGGGGCGCATCCAAAAACGGTGAGGATCGTACCGTTTTTGAATACGCCATCAAATGAAACGGCATGAAGAATCCAGTAAAACCACTGATTTCCTTGCCGATTCATTTAATTAAAGTTCTTTTACGTAACACCTTTTGGCATCACTGTTTAAAAAAGCCTTAAACATAAAAAACGAGCAGGTTAATCCTGCTCGTTCCGCTTTTCTTCCTTCCAGCTCCTAATCTTTCGGTCGTTTCACTTCTGTCCATGAAACCAAAAAACGGTTTCCTAGCCAGAGTTCCAACGCCTCTCAAGATTAAACAGTCTCCTCCGCTTTTCTTTAGTGACAGCTGGTTCCGTTTGTTGAACGCACTTTAGAGCCTGTCTCACCGCGAAGAAGATCTCCGCCTGTTGATTCAATGATTTGGTCTGTAACCTGTTTGGAAATCGTGCTTGCTATTAATTGCATTAAGTCATTGACTACAACTTGGGATTCTTTGAATTCTTGAATGATTGGAAGCTCATCTAATTCTTCTTGAATAGCATCAATTTTCGCTTCCACTTGCTTTAACGCCTCTACTTTTCCATAGTGTTGGAAATTGACCGCTTGCTTTTGCAAGCTTTTGATGCTGGCAATCATTTCGCGAACCTTTTGATTTTCATTCAACTGTGCTTCCGCACGTTTAAAGAATTCTACTTCTTCCGTTGCTGCCATCATTTTTGCAAGTTCTCGAGCGCGTTGTACAATTTCGTCTTTTGTATATGCTGCCATTTTTATTTCACCTCTGCGACTTCTTCTATCATTTCTCCATTTAAAGACCAAGTTTTCGCTTCGATAATTTTCACTTTAACAAGTTTACCGATTGCTGATTTTGGTGCTTTAAAGTTGACAAGCTTGCTTTTGCGAGTGTAACCAGCTAATACGTCCGGATTATTTTTACTTTCACCCTCTACTAATACTTCGACAACTTTCCCCTCATATTCCTTTAATTTTTGAGCAGAAAGTTCATTGACAACCGCATTTAAACGCTGCAGGCGTTCTTTTTTCACTTCCATTGGAACGTTGTCTTGCATTTTTGCCGCTGGTGTACCTTCACGCGGTGAATAAATGAAAGTATAAGCACTGTCGAAGCCAACTTCACGATAAAGTGATAATGTTTCTTCGAACTGTTCTTCTGTCTCGTTCGGATAGCCAACAATGATATCTGTTGTCAATGAAACAGTTGGAATCGCTTCTTTAACTTTACGAACAAGCTCTAAATATTGCTCACGTGTATATTTACGAGCCATAATTTTCAAAATTTCCGTGCTTCCTGATTGAACCGGTAAGTGAATATGGTCAACTAAGTTGCCGCCTTTTGCTAACACCTCGATTAAATGATCATCAAAATCACGCGGATGGCTTGTTGTGAAACGAATGCGAGCGACATCGATTTTACGGATTTCATCCATTAAGTCTCCTAATCCGTACTGGATGTCTTCAAAGTCTTTTCCATATGCGTTTACGTTTTGTCCTAATAACGTAATTTCTTGATAGCCTTGTGCAGCTAAATGGCGCACTTCTTGAATAATCTCTTCCGGACGACGGCTGCGTTCTTTACCGCGAGTATACGGAACAATACAATACGTACAGAACTTGTCACAGCCGTACATGATGTTCACCCATGCCTTAATGTTTCCTTTACGCACTTTCGGCAGGTTTTCAATAACGTCCCCTTCTTTAGACCATACTTCTACGACCATCGCTTTTGATAAATAAGCTTCCTGTAAAATATATGGCAAGCGGTGAATGTTATGTGTACCGAAAATCATGTCTACATGTTGATGCTTGCTTAAAATTTTGTTAACAACTGACTCTTCCTGGGACATACAGCCACACACACCGATAAGTAAGTCCGGTCTTTCTCTTTTTAATGCTTTTAAATGTCCAATTTCCCCGAACACTTTATTTTCAGCATTTTCACGGATCGCACATGTATTTAAAAGAATGACATTGGCATCTTCCACGCTGTCTGTCGGCTCAAAGCCAAGTGCCATGAAAATTCCCGACATAACTTCCGTGTCATGCTCATTCATCTGACAGCCATATGTGCGGATGTAAAACTTGCGGCCGTCTCCCATGCCTCTAAATTGCTCATCAATTTTGAAGTCACTATGGTACTTTACTTCTTCTTTTCCGCGTTTCTTTGCATCCTTTAATGAAGGAGGCATGTAAACCGTTTCGAAATATTTGCTATAATCCTTGGCGGATTTTTTGTCCGAAGGATTTACTTGTGTGTTTTCTAAACGTTGTTTTTCGTTCATGTTTCTTCTCCTTTCAACAATAAAAAAACTCGTCACATTATTTTAGTATATATGTTCCTAACCTAACAAACAATAAGCGGATATGAGATTGAAGCTAATAATTTAGCTGAAGAAGACTCGTTATGAAAATCCAGTAAAACCAAGGACATAGTGACAGTCCTTTCAATAAAAAATAATACCTATGGTCTGTGCAGAACTTTTAGGACAGCTGCATATACAAAGAAAAAGAGAGGACAAATCCCTCTCTTTTTCTTTGAACCATTCATTATCATAGCATACTTATGAACATATTCCTAGGTCTTTCCTTTACCAGTCAATGGCTGTAGTTCTGCCCATCATTCAACTTGAAATATGAAACAACTATCAATTCCTTTATCTACGGATGCAAAATGATTTTCCCGCAGTTTCCTTGCATCATTAAGTCAAATCCCTCTTCAAATTTTTCAATAGGAAAACGGTGAGTAATAAGAGGTGTTACTTTAACATTTCCCGACTGCAGCAACTGTGATACCTGCTGCCAAGTCACAAACATTTTTCTCCCCGTAATCCCCTGAATGGTCACTCCTTTAAACACGATGTCATTCGTTATATCCACTTCGACTGGCCTCGCAGGTAAGCTCAAAATGGATATGCGTCCGCCATTGGTCACCATCTTGAGTCCTTGCCTGATCGCCGCTGGGTTCCCTGACATTTCACAAACGACATCCACTCCGTTTCCATCCGTCCACTCTAAGGCTTGCTGAACAGGGTTCTCTTTTACAGCATGACATACAGCTGTTGCCCCCATTTGCATGGCTAAATTCAATCGGTACTCGTTTATATCAAATGCCAATATTTTTGCTGCTCCCGTTGCAGAAGCGATTCCAATGGCCATTAACCCGATGGGACCACACCCCATCACTGCCACGGTTCTCCCCGCAATCTCTCCTGATAATACAGTATGAGCGGCGTTACCCATCGGCTCTTGAATAGAAGCAAGTTCAAAAGGCATATCGACTGGATTTTTCCAAATATTCCCAGTTGGTATCTTCACGTATTCCGCAAAACACCCTGGCATATCGACACCAAGGATGCTCGTCTGTCGACAAACATGATATTCTCCCCTTAAGCATTGAAGGCATCTTCCACATACTATGTGAGTTTCTCCGGATACATGATCTCCTATTTGAAGATGAGTCACTCTCTTTCCGATATCCACAATCTCTCCCGCAAATTCATGGCCAAAAATATAAGGCGGTTTTACACGGCTTTGCGCCCATTCATCCCACTTATAAATATGGAGATCTGTTCCGCAAATGGATGTCGCCTTCACCTTTACTAATACCTCATCTTCTTTTATTAAAGGACGGTTAACCAGTTCCAATTTTGCACCAAACCCGCGATGATGTTTCATGATGGCCTTCATTTGCTCTCTCATCGCCAACACTCTCCCACCTGTTATATGCCTGATGATTATTATTTACATCATATTCTGTTCGATCAAATCATGTACTAAAAGTTAGGATATCTACCTAAAAAAATCAGAAAAGCGCAAGTATCATCTAGTTGTGACAAGCGAGGGATAAATTGTGATATTAAAAAATCCCGGCTTAAGCATCTCACTTAAACCGGGATTTTAGTAGTTACATGAATTCAGCCACTAATTTTTTGAATTGTTCTTCAGGTAAATCTAAGTCTGCATGCACAAGAGGTGTTTCACTGTAACCATGTGCCAGCTCTTGATATGATTTTTGCTCTTTATTTTGGTAAATAAGCCCTGTTACTAAGCTGTTTTTATCCATTAAAGTTTGCATTGCCATGTTGCGGTTGCTTGGATCGTACCCTTCAATCGTACTTAAGCTTGTTAAGTTTTCTTTAAACCAATCATAAGTATTTACTTTATTGTATGTTACACAAGGGCTAAATACATTAATCAACGAGAAGCCTTTATGTTGTATACCTTGTTCAATTAAAGAAGTTAACTCTTTAAGGTCTGTTGAGAAGCTTTGCGCAACAAATGTCGCACCAGCCGTTAAAGCCAGTTCCATAACGGAAAGTGCTGACTCAATCGATCCTTGCGGCGTACTCTTTGTTTTAAAGCCCATCTCACTCCGCGGAGAGGTTTGGCCTTTTGTTAAACCATAGATTTGGTTATCCATGACGATATACGTGATGTCGATGTTACGGCGAATGGCATGGACTGTGTGTCCCATACCAATTGCAAAGCCGTCGCCGTCACCGCCTGAAGCGATAACTGTCAAATCACGGTTTGCCATTTTAACACCTTGAGCAATCGGTAAAGAACGCCCATGAATTCCATGAAATCCGTAAGAATTGATATAGCCGGAAATACGCCCAGAACAGCCGATACCTGAAATAACCGCTAAATCTTGCGGTTCAAGACCGACATTAGCAGCTGCACGCTGAATCGCTGCTTGTACGGAGAAGTCACCGCAACCCGGACACCAGTTTGGTTTTACGTTATTACGAAAATCTTTGAATGTTGCCATTTTAGAACAACTCCTTGCATTTTGTATAAACTTCATGTGGTAAGAACGGATTTCCATCGTATTTTACTACTTTTGAAATCTTCTCAGCGTGTCCTACATTCATTTTCATAATATTTGCAAGCTGTCCTGTTGCATTGTTTTCTACAACAGCCACTTTTTTAGCTGATTGAACAAGAGGCAAGATTTCATCTGCCGGAAACGGATGAATAAGACGAACATGGGCATGGTTTACTTTCAAGCCATCATTCTCTAAACGAGCCATTGCCTCTTCAATCGCACCTCGAGTTGAATTAAAACCGACGATTAAAAGATCTGCTTCTTCATGTTTAGCATCTTTGTATACCGGTGTTTTGAAGTTGATGTTTTCTGTTTTACGAAGGCGCTTGTCCATCTGTGCTCTACGATTTGAAGTCGCCTCAGACGGTTTACCAGTTTCATCATGTTCTACACCTGTTACATGGTGAATACCATTTGGCATACCAGGAACCACACGTGGTGATACACCGTCTTCTGTTACTTCATAGCGCTTGAAATACCCTTTATTCTCTATTTCAGGCAATTGAGCGTTTAAATCAAGCTTACCGCGGCGAATTTCTACTTGATCGTATTTTAACGGCTCTACCGTTTGTTTTCCTAAAGAAAGCTGTAAATCTGTTAAAAGGATAACCGGACATTGATATTCCTCTGCAAGATTAAACGCTTCCACTGTATCATAAAATGCCTCTTCTACAGTACTTGGCGCCATAACAATCTTTGGAATCTCACCATGGGTACCATAAATCATCGCCATCAAGTCAGATTGTTCTTGTTTTGTAGGAAGACCTGTACTTGGACCTCCGCGTTGTGTATCGATGATAACGACAGGCGTTTCTGTAATCCCAGCTAAACCGATTGCTTCCATCATTAATGAAAGACCAGGTCCTGCAGATGCTGTTAATGCACGAACACCAGCGTAGTTTGCACCGATGGCCATCGTACATGCGGCAATCTCATCTTCTGTTTGAATAACAGTTCCGCCTAGCTTCGGAAGCTCTTTAATTAAATATTCCATAATCTCTGACGCAGGAGTAATAGGATATGCAGGCATAAAACGTGACCCTGCCGCAACTGCTCCTAACGCGATAGCATCGTTACCGATCATGAACATACGTTTTTGACCGTCCGCTTTTTCAAGCTTCATCGTCTGTACATTGTCGCCGACCTGTTGCTTAACAAATTCGGCACCGCGACGAATGGCCTCAAGGTTTTTATCTACTACTTGCTGGCCTTTTCGACCAAAAATTTCTTGAACCATTTCCTGGAACACTTCAACATCTAAATCAAGAACCGCACTCGATGCTCCGACTGCTACCATGTTTTTCATTAACGAAGTTCCTAGTTCAGTTGCAATCTCTGTAAATGGAACAGAGTATAATGTAATTGTAGTGCTTTCAGGAATGGTCGGGTTGAATTTTGCATCAGCAATGACAATCCCGCCATCTCGAAGCTCATGGAAATTTACGTCAATGGTTTCTTGGTCAAAAGCTACTAATATATCAAGGTCGTCAGAGATCGAGCGAACTTGAGTCGTGCTTACACGAATTTTATTGTTAGTATGACCACCTTTAATACGAGATGAAAAGTGGCGATACCCATATAAATAGTATCCTAATCGATTTAATGCGATGGAGAAAATTTCCCCTGTACTTTCAATACCTTCTCCTTGTTGTCCGCCAACTTTCCATGAAAGTTGTTTTACCATGTCTTACACCCCTTTAAATACGATGATCTACAAGTATTAGTGTGGCACTTCTCCAAGCAAATCCTAGAATGAAAATTGTATATAAATCTATATCATTGTTTGGATATGTACTAATTGCTTACAATTCTAGACCTATCCCTGTAAAAATGCAACCCTTTCCAACTATTTCGTGACGAAAACATAAATATTTTTGGATTTTTTGTTATTTTGGCATTTTTCTATAAAAATTATCGAAAAGTAAGTTATTTACTTGTTTATCAGAATAATATTTTAACAGCTTATTGATTAACAAATCGTATCCCTGATAATTATGTAATCCCTTTACCGTATCAACAATTCCATCAAAGTCTGAGCCGAATCCGACATGATGTTCGCCGCCTAACTCGCATACATATTCGACATGGCGCAAAACATCATCAACTGTTGCCTCCTGCCCCTCTGTTAAAAATGCCGGAACGAATGTAATGCCCATAATTCCATTTCGGTCTATAAGCGCTTTTATTTGCTCATCTTTTAAGTTTCGCGGATGGGGGCATAAAGAATACACATTGGAGTGAGAAGCAATAGGATAATCCGCTGTCTCCATGACATCCCAAAATCCTTTGACAGATAGATGGGAGACATCTGTCCACACTTTCGCTTCATTATTTACCTGTACGACTTGTTTGCCAAAAGACGAAAGACCCGCTCCCCTTTCTTCTAAAATACCGTCGGCTGCCGCATTACTATAATTCCATGTCAAACCGACAGAAGATACTCCGAGGCGTAATAAGGTTTGCAGGCGAGCAATATTATGGCCGATTGCGTCACATCCTTCAAGCGTCAGCATCGCCCCGATTTCCCCTTTTTTCAACTGATCGATATCTCGCTTTGTACAGACGAGTTTCATTTGCGGGGTGGATAAAATACGAGTATAAAAAAGCTCAATCATTTCTAGTGCCGCATCAAAGCGCTGATCATACGGTACGCTCTCAGAAACATAAATGGCAAACAACTGCACCTTTGCATGTGTTTTCTCCAACAATTCAAGCGTTACATGCAGACGATGGTCTCTTTCAAAGTAAAGGTTTGGATTCATCCATAATTTCATAAGGACATCACAATGAGCATCAAAAACTTTCATGTTTCTCTCTCCTTTCCGCGATGTTTTAAGAGAAAATAGTTGCATAACCACTCAACTAAATAAAACGCCATGGGAAATCCGTAAGAAAAAGGATTTCCCATGACGCCTCATTTCCCCTCCATATTTATCCTTCTTCTAACAGCGCATCATTTCATCGCTTCACAAAAGGATAACTACCTCTAAGAGCGGCATACTATTGTCGGCAGTCTTGTCCTCTCTTGAAGGTTTATATTATCGGGGCTCTACAATTAACTTAATGGCTGTTCTTTCTTCACCATCTATTTGAATGTCCGTAAATGCCGGAATACAAATCAAGTCAACACCACTTGGTGCCACAAACCCTCTGGCAATCGCTACAGCCTTTACAGCCTGATTTAAAGCCCCTGCTCCAATCGCTTGAATTTCTGCTGCCCCTCTTTCGCGTAGTACCCCTGCAAGTGCACCGGCTACAGAATTTGGGTTAGATTTTGCTGAAACTTTTAATATTTCCATTCCGAGCTCCTCCTTATTCTTTACAATGTATGCTGAGTGTTCATTAGAACAATGGGATAACTGATTTCACTGATACTATATTCACGATATTTAGAACGTATTCCTGCTTCCCCTTCCTTTTTTTTCAAAAAATTCAGCCAATCGCTCTTGTCTGTAAAAAAGAGGCAACCTTCCAGGCTGCCTCTCATTGACTGTATTCTTTTCACGCTCTCTAACTTTAACCAACTATATCTCGTATTGTTCCCTTACAGAAGAAACGCCCTATTTATTCAAAGAATGGGAAATCATCGTTAATTAAAATCCGATCCATTTTTTTCGCTTTTCCCGTCTTATTATCAACATCAATAATGACCGCGCTGAGCTGCGTACGGCCTTCCGTCACTTCAAAACGGACAGGAAGATTCGTTAAAAACCTTTTGATGACCGCATCGCGATCTACCCCTAAAATGCCATCATACGGTCCCGTCATCCCCACATCCGAGATATAAGCTGTTCCATTCGGCAAAATGCGGTTATCGGCTGTTTGAACATGTGTATGTGTCCCTACGACAGCTGTTACCCTTCCATCTAAATACCAACCAAGAGCCTGCTTTTCACTTGTGGCTTCTGCATGGAAATCAACAAAAATGATGGAAGCCCGTTTTTTCGCCTCATCAATCAATTCGTCCGCTTTTTTAAATGGGCAATCAAGAGGAGGCATAAACGTACGGCCTTGCAAATTGATGACCGCAACCTCTTGCTTATCGCAAGTGAAATATACAATCCCCTTTCCAGGTGTTCCTTCCGGGAAATTGGCAGGACGAACCAGTTGTTTAGCATCATCGACGAATTCAAAAATGTCTTTTTTATCCCATGCATGATTACCGAGCGTTACAACATTGGCTCCAAGCTCAAGAAAACGGCGGTAAATTTTTTCTGTGATTCCTTTTCCGCTTGCTGCATTCTCTCCATTGACAATGGTCATGGACGGCAAGTACTTTTGCTTTAGTTTCGGTAAATATGTTTCAATCATTTCTCGACCCGGAGAGCCAACTACGTCTCCGACAAAAAGAATTTTCATTATAAAGCCCCTTTTATGTAATCTAGTTCATTGTCATTGTCTCATAGTGTACCATATGATGGCGAAGCAGTCGAAAAGAGGTCGAGAACGACAAATGGTTTTGGCGTTCCCGACCTCTTTTGTTTCTTCTTACCATAAAGAGCGGTTAGCTTAGTTCCTTACGGTTTTGAAGAGTTCATTATTTTGCATATTCGACTGCTCTTGTTTCCCGAATCACAGTTACTTTAATGTGACCTGGATAATCAAGCTCTTCTTCAATGCGTTTACGGATATCCCGTGCTAATCGATGCGCTTCTAAATCATCGATTGTATCTGGTTTTACCATGATACGCACTTCACGTCCTGCTTGAATCGCAAACGATTTCTCTACACCCTCGTATGATTCTGAAATCTCTTCCAGTTTTTCAAGGCGGCGAATGTAGTTTTCTAACGTCTCACTTCGCGCTCCAGGACGAGCTGCAGATAAAGCATCAGCCGCAGCTACAAGAACCGCAATAACAGATGTTGGTTCAGTATCACCATGATGCGAGGCAATGGCATTTATAACAACCGGATGTTCCTTATACTTCGTTGCTAATTCTACACCAATTTCAACATGGCTTCCTTCTACCTCATGATCAATCGCTTTTCCAATATCATGCAGTAAGCCCGCACGTCTTGCCAGCACTTCATCTTCGCCAAGCTCAGCTGCCATTAAGCCTGCCAGGAAAGAAACTTCCATTGAGTGCTTTAACACGTTTTGGCCGTAGCTTGTTCTAAATTTCAAGCGACCTAAAATTTTAATTAAATCCGGATGGAGACCGTGAACACCAACTTCGAAGGTTGTTTGTTCACCCACTTCGCGAATATACTCGTCCACTTCTCGACGTGACTTTTCCACCATCTCCTCGATTCGAGCAGGGTGAATACGTCCGTCTTGAACAAGTTTATCAAGAGCGATTCTTGCAGTCTCACGACGAATAGGATCAAAGCCAGATAGAATAACGGCTTCTGGTGTATCGTCAATAATTAAGTCAATACCTGTCAATGTTTCTAACGTACGAATATTGCGTCCTTCACGGCCGATAATACGACCCTTCATTTCATCATTTGGTAAGTTAACAACCGATACCGTCGTTTCTGCAACATGGTCAGCTGCACAACGCTGAATGGCAAGAGAAAGGATTTCTTTCGCTTTTTTATCCGCTTCTTCTTTTGCACGGTTTTCTGTTTCTTTTACCATTAGAGCAAGCTCATGTGAAAGTTCATTTTCGACACGCTCAATTATAATTTGACGTGCATCCTCTCGTGTTAAACCTGAAATACGCTCCAACTCCACTTGTTGGTTACGCACCATCTCTTCCACTTTGCTTTCCATCTCTTCAATCTGCTGTTGTCTACTAGCGAGAGAATCTTCTTTCTTCTCTAACATCGCTTCTCGCTTATCTAAAGATTCATCCTTACGGTCAAGATTCTCTTCTTTTTGCATTAATCGATTTTCTTGTTTTTGAAGTTCAATTCTGCGATCACGAATATCTTGTTCCGCCTCTGTACGAATAGTATGAATTTCATCTTTCGCTTCAAGCAGGGCTTCTTTCTTTAGGGCGTCCGCCTCACGGTTCGCTTCATCAATGATTTGCTCAGCAACGGACTTTGCTCCCGCTATTTTAGCTTCCGCAATCGATTTACGACCAAAAAAGCCAACAACTGCACCGACGATCGTGGCAAGCAAAATGAAGATGATAGTTGTAGGTTCCATCATATCACCTCCTCTTGCTATGAACTGGTTAGTAACTTTAAAAATTGTCGGCATGTATATTGTTTCATGTTTCAACATACACACAAAGGCTTTTAGCAATGCTCAATACTTGAAAAATGGAAAATATACAATTTAATTGTAAAGGTGGTGAATTTTATTGTCAAGCCTGTCAGCCTTTGTCAGCTCTGAAAAATAAAGACTTCAGCCACTTTTCATGAAGATAACGCTTTCTGATATCATATATGGCCATGTATTTTCCTATATAATATTTGGAAAATACCATAAAAAAGGCACACTCGTTGTGTGCCTTTACTAGAATTTAAATTTCAAATTCCTCTTGGTCCTCATCATCGACTGATAAAGGAGCTTTAACATCCTGATCTAAGCCGTAATGTTCACGAATTTGCATAGCGACCTCAAGACGAACTTCAGGATTCTCTTTCAAGAATTGTTTCGCATTTTCGCGCCCCTGGCCTAAGCGTTCTTCATTATAGGAATACCAAGAACCACTCTTTTGAACGATATCCAATTCAGTACCCATGTCTAAAATTTCGCCTTCTTTTGAAACGCCCTCACCATACATAATATCCACTTCCGCTACACGGAATGGAGGCGCTACTTTGTTTTTGACTACTTTTACTTTCGTTTTATTACCTACAATATCATTTCCTTGTTTTAACTGTTCGGCGCGGCGCACTTCTAAACGTATCGTCGAATAGAACTTAAGCGCGCGTCCCCCTGGAGTTGTTTCAGGCACTATCTATAGATTTACCATTTCTATAGCACGGACTATCTCTTCATCTCTAAAATAGAGAGCCTTGCACTTCCAGCAGCAGCCTATCTCCTGCCGTACCCTACTCAGTTAGCTTTCTAAGCCCTTTTCGGTAGTCTCTACACCTTCCTTATACTCTATAAGGCTCGGCACGGTATTACCCATTTATGGAGGGCTTCACCGTTAGCAGCTTTCCAGCCACACCCCTAGGCAATAGGGTTCACAAGGTTTTTTAACTTACTATCACTAGCAAGGGAAACCCAGTGTAAACTCCTTAATCATTTTGATTAAGCAACTACGAGTTGATTTCCAAACATAACCCCAACTTTTTCACGGATCTGGTTGATGAATACCGCAATCGTTTTGGATTTGTTGATCGCACCTGATAGTTTACGAAGAGCCTGTGACATAAGACGCGCTTGTAAACCTACATGGGCGTCACCCATCTCTCCTTCAATCTCTGCTTTTGGAACAAGGGCTGCTACCGAGTCAACAACGATAATATCAACTGCTCCGCTTCGTACAAGAGCTTCAGCAATTTCTAACGCTTGCTCTCCTGTATCCGGCTGGGAAAGAAGTAATTCATCGATATTTACACCAAGTTTTTGAGCATAAACAGGATCAAGAGCGTGTTCAGCATCGATGAATGCTGCTGTTCCCCCGTTTTGCTGTACTTCAGCAATCGCATGAAGGGCAAATGTCGTTTTACCCGAACTTTCAGGTCCGTAAATTTCAACAATACGTCCGCGTGGATATCCTCCTACTCCTAACGCTACATCAAGAGCTAGCGATCCGCTTGGAACAGTGGAGATTTTTCGTTCTGTTTGTTCCCCGAGCTTCATGACGGAACCTTTACCAAATTGTTTTTCGATTTGTTTCAATGCCATATCTAATGCGGCTTGACGATCGTTCACGTATTTTCCTCCTTTATATAAACTTGCGGTTTGCAAGTTTCACTTCCTATCATTTATATTACCTCTTTTATATCATTTAATCGAAACATGCTAAATTTGTTTCGCATAACTTACTAGCAACTTTCTATTAATACTATACATTTTTTTTTATCATTTGCCAAGTAAAAAACGAATAAACGTTCGATTTTATTCTGTAGGGAGGATTACCTCCCTACAGAATAAACCAGTTGCGCTAAAGCGCAACTGGAAAAAGAATTTTCTACTTTTGCCGATAAAAGAACATAAAAACAGCTGTGCCAGAGTGAACTGCACAGCTGTTTTTATGGCTACTTTCTATATTTCCAATATATGAGAGCACAAAATAGTACACTAGAATTCATTTTAACAATCGAAGCAAGTAATAGCAGCCATATTTGACCGCTCTTGTACGGATGGACTGGCGTCCTCCGGAAAGCTGAAGATGATACACTTCTGTCGGTTCGTTTTCAATCGCAATTCCCATGAATACGGTTCCGACTTCTTTTCCTTCTTGTACTTTCGGTCCCGCTACACCTGTAAAACTGATGCCAATATTAGAACGGCAAAGCTGTCGGACATTTTCAGCCATTTCTTTAGCACACTGCTGACTTACCGCTCCATGATCTTGCAAAGTATCAGCAGATACGCCGACAACGTGCTGCTTCACTTCATTTTGATAACAAATAATCCCCCCCTGTACAATATCTCCTGCACCGGGAAGAGAGACTAAACGTTCACTGAACAAGCCGCCTGTTAAACTTTCAGCACTCGCAATCGTTAATCCCTTCTCTTTTAAAAGATTAAGAACTTCCTCATATAAAGTAGTCTCTTCATAACCGTAGAAAAATTCATGAACACGTTCCTGAATTTGGCGCTCCACCTCATCCAGCATACTAATCGCTTCTTCTTTTGACGAGTGCTTCGCGGTCAAGCGCAACGTCACTTCGCCATCTCCAGCGAGCGGAGCAATCGTTGGATTTGTTTGACGGTCAAGCAAATCTTCAATTTCTGTCTCCAACTGTGATTCCCCGATACCGAAAAAACGCAGTACGCGTGATTCAATTCGTTCTACCTTTCCAAGCTGTTTCGCAATATAATCCCTGCCAAACGTTTGGAACATTGGCTGCATTTCTTTAGGAGGTCCCGGAAGCAGCATATAGTGGGTATCTCCAATTTTAAGAGCCATTCCGGGAGCCATGCCGTGATGATTGAACAGAATGGTTGACTCTTCCAGCACAAGCGCCTGTTTCCGATTATTCGGTGTCATCACCCGGTTGGTTTTACGAAAGTACTCCTCGATGCTATCAAGTGCCTCCTGATGGATGACCAATCGCTTGCCAAGCATTGCTGCAATCGTTTCTTTTGTTAGATCATCCTTCGTCGGTCCCAGCCCGCCTGTAAAAATAATTAAATCAGCCCTTTTCTGTGCAACCTCAATCGTTTTTTTCAATCGCTCAGCATTATCCCCAACTACTGTGTGATAAAAGACGTTTACACCGATTTCAGCAAGCTGCTTTGAAAGGAACTGGGCATTCGTGTTAGCAATTTGGCCCAGTAATAATTCAGATCCAACCGCGATAATCTCCGTATTCATGTTCTTCATCTCACTTTTTATTTAGAATTCACAAACACACTCTTGTTTTTCGCAAAATAATCCCAGCCGGATACAATTGTAAAAATAACCGCAACCCATAATGCGATAGTTGCAAACGGAAATGGGATAAGCTCAAACGGCAAATTATGTAACAGTAAAGCTGAAATGGCCACAATCTGTGCCCACGTTTTAATTTTACCAAGCATATTGGCGGCAACAACTTCCCCTCCGCCTGCAAGCACTAAACGTAAACCCGTTACAGCAAACTCACGGCTAATAATAACGATTGCAGCCCAGGCTGGAGCTAATTGAAGTTCTACTAAAGCAATAAGAGCCGCTGATACAAGCAATTTGTCAGCCAGCGGATCCAGAAACTTTCCAAGATTCGTGACCATATTATATTTTCGAGCATAATAACCATCAATCCAATCAGTTGTGGAAGCAACGATAAAAATAAGGGCCCCCACTAGATGCGTGACCGGAATCGATACGGTACCAATCCGCCAATCTCCCCAAGAAAAAGGTGCAAGTATAATGATTAAAAATAATGGAATTAAACAAATTCTTGAAATGGTAATCTTGTTAGGTAAATTCACTATGATTCCTCCAATATCGCATTAAACAGTATGAAATGTAGAAAACAGGGTGACTCGATAAGATCGTTCCCTATCAAGCCACCCTAAATGGAACAAATCGCTTCTTCAAGCAAATATCATGTATGGCGAAGAAGGTGAGGTGCATTACTCACTTGCTTCAACGGCATCCGACGGTGAATATTGGATGGTGATGATTTGCTGAACTTGATCGCTCGGGTTGGATGGGAAAGGAACGGTTTGTCCGTTAATTTTCACCTCAGTATCAAGCGTATTTCCGATATTGAAACGAACTTCTGTTTCTTTTGTAAAATCAAACGTTTTCGCTTCACCCGATTTCAACATGCCCTGATAAAAAGAGTTACCTTTTCCGTTTTTTACTCCGACCCACGTCTCTCCTTTTGAAGAAATTTCCACTTGAAATTCATCTGCATTTTGAAGTTGGAGAACAGCTGACTTACCACTCTTTTGCAATTCTACAATTTTCTGGATGTTCGTTCCTTCTGTCAAATCCTCTGTTCCTGCTTGTTTCTCTATATCCTCTTCTTCATTTTGCGGCTCATTCGTTTTTTCTTCCTCATCTTTTACCGGTTCTTCTGGCACCGGTGTTTCTTTGGATTGTTCTACTTCTGCTGTCGTTTCCGGAGAAACTTCTTCCTTGGCCATTTCCCTATTTTGGGCGAATACCCAAATGAGTACAGCAATTCCGATTGCTCCAATTGTCAATAGGATTTTCGGAAGAGCATCGAATACTTTGGAATCTTGTACAGGCGTTTCTTTACGAGTTCGGACACGTGATAATTGTTCCGGGAGTTCTTCCGTCTGTGTCACCGGGATATCAGATTTGTATTCTTCAAAAATCTCCTCGGGATTCAGTCCTACGGCTTCACAATATTGTTTAATGAACGCACGAACATAAAATTTTCCAGGCATCAAGTCATAATTGCCTTCTTCGATTCCCACTAAATAACGTTTCTGGATTTTCGTCAGTTTTTGCAAATCCTCCAGCGACATATTTTGCTGTTCTCGAGCTTCTCTCAGTCTTTTCCCTAATTCTGTCAATGATAACACCTTCCAATTATGTTAAAAATCAAACATCGAGAAACCGCCGTCTGAAAACATGGATGGGCCTTCAACCGCTTCATATGTAATTTCCTCATCTGGATTGCTCCGCAGCTCAATAATGTAATCAAAATCATCAAGTGAGTACTCCGAATTTTGAACAAAAATATCTGGATGTTCAATAATTTTAGTTGCCGGAACACGCATAATTTCCCGCACTAACTGCCAATGCTTTTCATTGGCTCTCCTCGTAGAGACAATCCCATCCATAATGAAAATATTATTTTCATTATATTCTTCTTCAATGAGTTGACTGCGAATCGTTTGTTTAAGCAAGGTTGAAGATACAAATAACCAGCGCTTATTGGCACAAACACTGGCTGCAACGATCGATTCAGTTTTGCCGACACGCGGCATCCCTCGAATTCCAATTAGCTTATGTCCTTCTTGTTTAAAGAGCTCTGCCATAAAATCGACAAGTAAACCTAATTCATCCCGTACAAAACGAAATGTTTTTTTGTCATCGGCATCTCGTTGTATGTAACGGCCATGTCGTACTGCTAATCGATCCCGCAACTTAGGTTCTCTTAACTTTGTGACAGTTATATTATCCATCGTCTTCAATATAGATTCAAGTCTTTCGATTTGCTCATGCGAATCACAGCGTAAAAGCAAACCGCGTCGTTGATCATCTACCCCGTTTATTGTGACGATATTGATGGATAACATTCCCAATAAAGAAGAAACATCTCCCAATAGACCAGGTCGGTTTTTTTGTATTTGATATTCTAAGTACCACTCAATCTTTGACATAAAACTCTCTCCCCGGACAATCATTTAATTTTTTATGGTTGTTATATCCCCTATTGCCTTTTTACTTATATTAAATATAAATGATTTCGTATAATTTATAAAGTAGAAGAGCGAAGGAAACCCTGTTTTTTTATGAAGAGTTATCCATATAGGAGGACATCCATGAAAAATTCGTTAAAAACTCCCAGCTTACGGATTATTCTCATGTAAGCCAGGAGTCAACATCAGTTATGGAGCCTTTCTACAAGAAAAAGAGAGGCAAAATCCTCTCTTATTGTACTGTACCGTTATTTTGAACGAGTTTCACCATTATGCTCGCAATGGCCTGCTGTTCTTCTTTAGAAGCAACACTCCAAAGATCCGCCAATACCTTTTCCTGTGGATTTTTTGCTTCTACTTGGTTAGCTAAATAGCCTCCGATTTGATAAGCAAGATTATTAACGACATCATTGCTCATTCCATCGTTTTGTGCGTGATGCAGGCGATCCGCCAAAAAGTCTTTCCATGAATCCCAATTTTCTAATACTGACATGAAGAACCCTCCTTTAGGTTTATTCATATCCTAGTTTGCACGCTTACGGATTTTTTATGTATGCCAACCGCCATTGACCGAAAGAATTTGTCCTGTAATATAGGTCGCTTGGTCAGAGGCCAAGAAAGCAATCGCATCCGCTATCTCTTCACATGTTCCAAATCTTCCCATTGGTATGTCTTCACAAATCAGCGCCTTGTCTTCTTCTGTAAATTCATCCATCATCTTGCTGCCCACCGCTCCCGGGGCCACTGCATTGACTCGGATACCGCTCATCGCCACTTCTTTTGCCAGTGCTTTCACAAATGTATTTTGAGCTCCTTTCACCATTGAATATAACACTTCACAAGAAGCTCCTGTCACCCCCCAAATGGAAGAAATCATGACCATATTACCGTGTTTTCGCTCAATCATTGCCGGCAATAATTCTTTGGCAAGCTGAAAAGGGCTCGTCACATGCAATTGAATCATTTTTTGTACTTCTTCGTCTTTCATGTCTGTTATAAGCCCTACATAACTGTTTCCGCTCGTATATACAACTAAATCAATCGGAACTGCAAGCTGCTTTAATAAAGTTTTGGCACCATCTTCTTGTGCCAAATCCGCCTCAATCAAGATTACATCTTTTTCAGGAAGCTCTTGCTGCAACTTCACTACCTCTTTTACCCCTCTGTTATAATGAAGAACAAGCGAATATCCGTCCATCGCCAGCCTTTTAGCCGCTGCTGAACCGATTCCTCCGCTCGCTCCTACAATTAGTGCATACTTTTCCAATCTAAACGCTCCTTTTTGAACATGTACCTAAAATAGAAAAAGCCCCTTTATCACATAAAGGGATGCTTTTTCCTTATGTCTTTTTATTTTGGCACGACTTGGCAAACCGTCATATTGTTTTCGTCCATCAATTCATTCGTTACTTTTTCGATATCTTCTTTCTTTAACGTTTCTAGCACATCCACTACATCAAATAAATCCATGTCATTGAATGCATAGCGTGTAAACTGATTAGCAATAAATTCCGGAGAGTTTAAGGAACGAAGGAACGAACCAATTTTCTTCTTACGAACTCGCTCCAACTGTTCATCTGTCATCGGATTTTCTTTTATTTGCAAAAGGATGCCTTTGATTCGATCGGCCAGTTCATCCGGTTTTTCCGTATCACCGCCAATGATGGCAAATCCAAAGCCTGTTTCTTCCGTGTAATCATAAGAGAACGTTTCATCGATTAATCCCTCGCGATACAAATTCTCATAATGCACGGAGCTTTTGCCGAATAAATGATCCAGCATGACGTTCATTGCCAGTTCATGAACGAGCATCTCACGTCCTGAGCGCTGCGGATTTTTGGCTTTTACACCGACAAGACATTTTGAAGACTGAACCGTCATTGGGATAACTTGTTTAGCTTTGGCTACCCCTTCAGACTCATCTTCGAAATGACGTTTAATTTCTGGTTGATCGTGATAATCTTTTTTCGCTTGATTTTCGCGAACTTGATTCATCACTTTTTCAGGATCGACCGGCCCTACAACGAAAAGCAGCATGTTGCTTGGGTGATAGAACGTTTCATAGCACGTATACAGCCATTCTTTTGTAATATGGGAAATTGACTCAATCGTACCGGCAATATCAATTTTAACCGGATGATGATGATACATATTTTGAATAACGCCAAAGTACAAGCGCCAATCGGCATTGTCATCATACATCGTAATCTCTTGCCCAATAATTCCTTTTTCTTTTTCGACCGTTTGATCGGAAAAATAAGGATCTTGCACAAAATCGATTAAGGTCTCAAAATTCCGTTCGAAGTCGGACGTAGAAGAAAACAAGTAAGCCGTTCTTGTAAACGATGTGAACGCGTTCGCGGAAGCCCCTTGTTTACTGAACTGTTGAAACACATCCCCATCCTCTTTTTCAAACAATTTATGTTCTAAAAAGTGAGCGATTCCATCGGGTACTTTCGTCATTTCCGTTTGGTTCAGCGGAACAAATTGATTATCGATGGAACCGTATTTTGTCGTGAAGGTAGCATATGTTTTATTGAATTCCGGCTTCGGCAAAATATAGACTTCAAGCCCATTTGCCATTTTTTCATGATACAAATCTTCTTTCAACTGTGAAAACGGGATTTTTTCCATCATTCTTCACCGCCCATTCCTCGTAAAAAATAAATCGTGTCTTGCTCGATTTGCTTTGCCGCTGCCATTACTTCTTCTTTTGTGACAGCTTTAATTCCTTCTAAATAATCTTCCACTGAAATGTCTGTATTCGCTAATTCATTATGATACAAAACTTCCACGAGCCCTCTTGCCGTATCGATTGTCTCTAAAATTTGATTATGAATGACCGCTTTTGTTTGATTAAGCTCTTCCGGGGTAAAGTCCCCTTGCTTCATGGCCTCCATTTGTTCATTGATGATTCGAACGGCTTGATCGTAATTTTTAGCATCAATACCTGACATGACCATTAATAATCCTTTATGGCTCTCTACCCGCGATGCGGCATAATAAGCGAGACTTGCCTTTTCACGTACATTGATGAACAGCTTGGAGTGGGAGAAGCCGCCAAAAATGCCGTTAAACACTTGCAGCGCAAAGTATCCAGGATCACCGTATACAATATTTGTACGATAACCGATGTTGAGCTTACCTTGCTTAATATCTTGCTTTTCAGCGACTTCGTTTACTTTTTCAATCTTTTTGCTCTCATTTTCCCCTCGATGCTGACGGGTTGTTTTTGCAGGTAACGCAAAAATTTGCTTAACGTTCTCCAGTACTTCCTCCTGTTTAATATCGCCAATCACATATAGATGAATCGCGTCTTCTTCTAGTACTTTTTTGTAATACTCATAAAGTGAAGCAGGTGTAATGGCTTCAATGTCCTCTACGCGTCCGTTCACGTGAAGATGATACGGTTCTTCCTTGCACATCTCTTCTACAAGGCGCAAATTAGAATAGCGCATTTTGTCATCGAATACGGCCTGTATACGCTGACGCATTGACCGCTTTTCTTGCTCCACGATGTCCGGCAAAAAGGAACTGTTTTCCAGTTCGGGGTTTAATAGAATATCTCCCAATAACAGCAGTGCATCCTTTAAAATAGGCGTCGTATCTTTCAAATATGTTTCATTGGCTACATCGATACGAAACGTCATATCATGCCACTCGCCCTTTTTCATTAAATCAACCTGCAGTGTCGCCCCGTATAAATCGTCCAAGTATGTACGAAGCTTGGTCGTTGATGGATATGAAGCAGTCGCACTTTGGAGTACATACGGAAGCAGGGCCCTTAATGTGACCGTATCTTCCCGCAGCGGAGCATTCATCTTTAAAATTAGGGTGTTTGTTTTATATTTGGATGTTTGAATGGTGTGAACGGTCAAACCGTTTAATTCGTGCTTTTCTTCTTTTAGCAGTTTCATTCGGAAACCTCCTTTTTCAAAAAACAGTCGTAATGACTATTATTAAAGCCATGTTCCTAGTTTTCATCACTTTGAGCAGTTTTAACCTTTCTTATACTATATCGAACATATGGAAACATTTTCAACTTTTAAACCCTCTTCCTTGCTAACATCCCAATCGTCATTCAATAAAAAGATTCCTTTATTATTTTTTATGTTAAAAAAAGTAAATGCACTCCTAAAAAAAACATTCCGCCATGAAGGCGGAATGTTTTTAACGTTTCCCTTTTTCGTAAGGCGTTCCCAATGCTTTTGGAGCTTCAGCACGTCCTACGAATCCTGCCAGTGCTAAAATCGTTAACACGTAAGGAGCAATTGTTAAGATAATCGTCGGAATATCCTTTAATAATGGAATTTGTGCACCGATAAGGCTTAATGACTGGGCCAGTCCAAAGAATAGCGCGGCTCCAAGCGCTCCAAGCGGATGCCATTTACCGAATATCATAGCTGCAAGCGCAAGGAAACCTTGTCCCGAAATGGTACCGCCCGCAAAGTTTCCAGAAATGGATGTCGCATATACCGCTCCCCCTATTCCAGCAAAAAGGCCTGAAAGCATAACCCCCGTATAACGCATTCTCGTCACATTTATTCCCATGGTGTCAGCCGCCATCGGATGCTCCCCTACAGATCGAAGGCGTAAGCCAAACGGCGTTTTATAAATGACGTACCATACGACGAACGCAACGATAATAGCAATATACGATGTTAGCGGGATTGATGAGAAAAAGATTTTGCCGATTACCGGAATATCAGACAACACCGGAATGCTCTCTTTATTGATACGAAATTGAATAAAATCAGTTTGGCCTTTCCCAAAAATCTTTTTGATTAAAAAGACGGATAAACCCGCAGCTAAAAAGTTCAGCGCCACACCGCTTACAGTTTGATCTGCTTTTAAGGTGATGCTAGCAACCGCATGAATGAGCGAGAAGATGGCACAAGCGACTGCTGCAACCAGAATGGATACCCACGGCGAAACGGCACCTAATGTATCTTGTAACATTAAAGTAGAAAGAATGCTCGTAAATGCGCCAAATAACATTAATCCTTCCAATCCAATGTTAACGACACCTGAACGTTCACTAAATACACCGCCAAGTGCCGTAAAAACCAGCGGGGCAGCCGTTAATAAAGTGGCCTGAATAATAGTGGCAAAAATATCTAATACGCTCATCTATTTCCCCTCCTTGCCTAAGCGGTTAAAGAACCAGCGAATAATATAGCTTGACGCTACGAAGAAAATAATTAAAGCGATGACAATATCAATCAGCTCTGAAGGAACGTCTGCCATAAAATTCATTTCCGGGGCCGCTGTTTTTAACCCGCCGAATAACGCTGATGCTAAAATGATCCCAACAGCGGTATTTCCTCCCAGCAACGCTACCGCGATACCGTCAAAGCCCGTGCCCGTAAAGGCAGAAAGGCTGTTCATATTTTGAAACGTACCAAGCCCCTCCATTGCGCCGGCCAATCCGGCAAATGCTCCTGAAATGGCCATGGATAGCGCAATGTTTCGCGCTACACTCATACCCGCATATTGGGAAGCATGCTGGTTAAATCCAACAGCACGAAGCTCATATCCTTTTGCCGTTTTGTTTAATAAAAACCACATAATGAAAGCCGCAAGAAGCGCTACAATGATACCAAGGTGAAGACGCGAGTTATCTGTGATGGACGCAAGAAACGGCGAAGCCAATGAAGCAGACTCTTTAATGTTGTATGACTTTTCATTTCCTGCATATAAAAAGGTTTTAATGACAGCACTTGTCACATATAAGGCAATATAGTTCATCATGATGGTTACAATTACTTCATGCACCTTTAAACGGGCCTTTAATAGGCCCGGAATAAATCCCCAAATCGCTCCTGCCACAGCAGCCGCTAAAATTGCGAGAGGAAGGTGAATGACTTTCGGTAAATCAAGGGCATAACCTACCCACACGGAAGCAAGCCAGCCCACAAGCAATTGACCTTCTACCCCGATATTGAACAAACCCGTTTTGAAAGCAAATGCGACTGCTATACCGGCTAAAATAAGCGGAGACATGGCGCGAATGACTTCTCCGATTGATTTTGAGCTTCCGATCATCCCATCCAAAAGCGCTCCATATCCGATCATAGGATCATATCCGCCAAGAAGCATAATGATTGCCCCTGCAACCAAACCTAAAACTGCCGCTAAAACAGGAATGGTAATATTCACGATACGCTCGTTTTTTAAAAACTTACTCATGACATGCCACCAACTTTCTCACGCTTTCCCCCAGCCATTAACAGCCCTAACTCTTGTTCGTTCGTCTCTTTTGGATCAACAATATCGACAATCTTTCCTTCATAAATCACTGCAATCCGATCGCTTAGATTCATCACTTCATCCAGTTCAAGCGATACAAGCAGCACTGCTTTTCCTTTATCGCGTTCCTCGACCAGTTTGGAATGAATAAATTCGATAGCCCCTACATCCAAACCACGCGTTGGTTGTGCAGCAATGAGAAGATCCGGACTGCGGTCCACTTCACGGGCAATAATTGCTTTTTGCTGATTTCCCCCGGATAACGCGCGAGCTGGTGTATACTCGCTTGGAGTACGAACGTCGAATTCTTTAATTAACGCTTTGGCTTTCTCATAAATCTTTTTATAATTTAAAATGCCGGACTTTGCATATGGCTGCTGATAATAGGTTTGCAGCGCAATATTCTCTCCGATTGTATAATCCAACACAAGTCCATGTTTATGTCGATCCTGCGGAATATGCCCAACACCCGATTCCGTTATTTTTCTTGTCGGTATCGCTGTTAGTTCTTCTCCCTTTAATTGAATGGATCCGGATTTTATTTTTCGTAATCCCGTAATTGCTTCAATTAGTTCGGTTTGACCGTTTCCGTCAACACCCGCAATTCCTACAATCTCTCCTGCACGAACGGTCAGATTCAATTCATTCACAGCCTTAACCCCGCGCGAATCTTCTACTGTGAGGTTTTGAACGACCAATACATTTTCTGCTGGTCTGGCGTCTGACTTCTCTGTTTTGAAATGAACCTCACGTCCGACCATCAATGCGGCAAGTTCATCCGGATTTGTGTCAGCTACTGTAACCGTGCCGATTCCTACACCCTTTCGGATGACAGTACAACGATCGCAAACCGCCATGATTTCTTTCAATTTATGGGTAATAAGAATAATTGACTTTCCTTCTTCAATTAGGCGTTTCAAAATTTGAATGAGCTCTGTAATTTCTTGAGGCGTTAAAGCAGCAGTCGGCTCATCAAAAATTAAAATGTCCGCACCGCGGTACAACGTTTTTAAAATTTCGACGCGCTGCTGCATTCCAACCGAAATATCTTCGATTTTAGCATATGGATCAACCGACAGTCCGTAACGCTTTGACAGCTCTTCAATCGTTTTGGCCGCTTCGGCAATGTTAATTTTACCGCCTTTTGTCGGTTCACTTCCTAAAATGATATTCTCTGTAACAGTGAAGTTTTGCACTAACATAAAGTGCTGGTGCACCATTCCGATTCCAAAACGATTGGCGACATTTGGATCCGTAATCTTCACTTCTTGTCCTTTAACTTTAATTTGGCCTTTCTCAGGTTGATAAAGACCAAATAATACATTCATTAGTGTCGATTTCCCCGCACCGTTTTCTCCCAACAGCGCATGGATCTCACCTTTTTTTACTTGCAAAGTAATATTGTCATTCGCCACAATTCCAGGAAATTCTTTGCGAATGTTCAGCATTTCGATTACATATTCCAACCTACTCACTCCTCATAGGTTACTTGGCTAAAATAGGAAAAAAGCCTCTAACAGTAGAAAAACCCAGCAAATGCTGAGTCTTAAGTTATACTTTCAACTATATGATAAGCTCAGTCTAAATCAACTATTCTTATTATGGTTCCGACACAAGCGAGCTATCCATTTAGTATAAAATATGGCCAATATACATTATCTAAGGAAGAGCACAATGCCCTAAAAACGCTGGGCTGGCACCGTCCATCTCCAAACTCTATACGTTCTTATCCATTCAGACAAAATGGACCCTTCACCAAATCGCTGTGACATCAACGAATCACTAGAAAGGTCCATTCCCCTCAATCAGTTATTATTGAACTGAGAAACTTGCGAACTCTTCGTCTGTTGCAGGAACTTTCACTTCACCTTTTAAGATTTTTTGTTCCCACTCATCTACTAATTTCACCGCTTCTTCACTGACATTTTCAGTTGTCGGAGCAATACCTACTCCATCTTCTTCAAGACCGAATACAACTTCTTTTCCGCCTGGGAAGTCACCTTCCATTGCGCGTTTTGTTACATCATATACCGCTACGTCTACACGTTTAACCATTGATGTTAATGTTACGTTTTCTGGCATACCTTCTTCGTGCTGATCACGGTCAACTCCGATAACCCATACTTCTTTACCTGATTTTTTACGGTTTTTCGCTTCTGTGAATACTCCATTACCAGTACCTCCGGCAGCATGGTAAATGATGTCTGCACCTTTGTCATACATTGCAGATGCAATTGTTGCGCCTTTTTCAGGTGCATTAAAGTTTTCTGCATATTGAACAAATACTTCAGCTTCTGGGTTCACTGCTTTTACCCCTGCTTTAAATCCGTTTTCGAACTTTTTGATTAACGGAGAATCAACCCCGCCAATAAAACCAATTTTGTTGGATTTTGTGTGTTTAGCAGCTACAACCCCTACAAGGAATGAACCTTGTTCTTCACGGAAAGTGATGTTTGTTACGTTATCTAAAAACACTGGTTGGAAATTTTCATCCATCAACAAGCTGTCCACTAACGCAAAATGAGCATCTTTATTTTGTTCTGCTACTTTTTGAACCGCATCTTCCAATAAGAAACCGATCCCATATGTTAAATTATAGCCGGCATCGGAGAACTTTGTTAAGTTTGGCTCATATTCTGCGGCTTCGCCTGATTGGAGGTATTTATATCCTTTTCCTTCTTCCAAGTTATTTTCTTGTCCGAATCTCGTTAAACCTTCCCAAGCAGATTGGTTGAATGATTTATCATCTACGCCGCCTGTATCTGTAACCATTCCAACTTTAAAGTCGGCAGCTTCTTTGTTCTCTCCGGATTTCGCCCCCTCTTCGCTCGATCCACATGCGCTGAGTAATGTCCCTGCCGCTAATACAAGTGATAACGCTAAACCCGCTTTACGTTTTACCATTTCGTAAGACCCCCTGAAATATTTGGATTATGTGTTACAATCATAAAAAAATGAAACCATTTATTTACTTATGTAACATTCACCTCCTTAAAAGTGTTTCCAATTCCAAGTGTTAATCTTCTGACAGTTCCCTCTAAAAAAAGAATTAAACCCTTTTTCTCAACACATGGAAACTGAATTTATCTGCTTTAAAATAGTTCAAGGAATATAAAATTGGATCATCATTTTGATCATAATGCATTTGTTTTAGCACAAGTAAAGCGGTTTCCGGTTCACACTCCAATATAGGAGAGATTCTTTCGTGATATCCCAGAGGCTCAATTTGCGCTACTGCATAAGAAATGTACTTGCCGGACTGTTCGTTTAAAGTTTCCAGCAACGATTCTCTTTCATGGGAAAATTGACCCGGTAAATATTTTTTTAGTACTTTATCCACACAATATACAACCGGCTCTCCATCTGCCGTTCTTACGCGCTCTACGTATAAAATTTCATCATTTTCTGAACATTGGAAGCGGCGCATATCATCTTCCGTAGGTCCCTGAACATGAGAGGAATGAAATACCGTTCCCGGCACTTTTCCGCCTTGCTCAATCATATGTGTTACACTATTCAATTGCTCGATACCTGATGTAAAAGTAGGGCGGGTATTCACAAATGTTCCAACACCGTGTCTTCGAATCACGACATTTTCTTCTTCTAAAATTCGAAGGGCTTCTCTTAATGTCGCACGACTTACCCCCAATTGCTTGGATAAATCAAATTCTGAAGGCAGCTTTTCTTTTTCCTTATAAACGCCTTCTTCAATTAATTGTTTAATTTTGTCAATCACTTGCAAATACAAATGTCGACTATCTGCTTTAATTGACATTATCCTTCCCCCACTATGAACTTTAGTCATCAGACCTCTGATGTGTGACTAGTTCTTTTAATCGAAAATAATATATCATTTTTCGACACATAAATAAATAGGTTATATTCATTTTGTTAAAAAAACCTTAACAATATTACACTTTTGTAAAAAAGATGTTTTCTTTTTCTAAAAAAGATTTTATAATATATCATTTTTCTTCATTTCCACTAAAAAATAGGTCCGTACATCAAAAATATGGAAAATATGTGACAATTAGTATAACACATTTAACGATACGTTTTCTCTATTTTTATCGTATGATATGCCTTTACTTTCTAAAATAATAATTTATTTATGATTGCTTGTTATAAGCAGAAGAAAGGAACATGGATAAAATCCATGTTCCTTTCTTCTATGATCCTACATCTTCATTTGACTGGCTTACCAATACAGAACGCGGTTTACTTCCTTCATAAGGGCCTACGACCCCTCGGACTTCCATGGCATCAATAAGTCTGGCTGCCCTGTTATACCCGATGCGGAACCGGCGCTGAAGCATCGATACAGATGCGGTTTGCATTTCAACGACAAGCTCAACTGCCTCGTCATATAAATCGTCCTCAAAATCATCTTCTGATTCTGGCATATCTTTAGGAATCATATCCTCTTGATATTGAGCTTTTTGCTGGGAGATGACGAAATCTACCACTTCTTCCACCTCTTCGTCCGATAGGAAAGCTCCCTGCACACGAACAGGCTTTGACGCCCCTACAGGCAGAAACAGCATATCCCCTCGCCCAAGCAGCTTTTCCGCTCCCCCCATATCCAAAATGGTACGTGAATCTGTTTGAGAGGATACACTAAAGGCAATACGAGACGGAATGTTCGCTTTAATGACTCCTGTAATAACGTCTACCGATGGACGCTGTGTCGCAATAATTAAATGAATGCCTGCTGCACGCGCCATTTGTGCCAAACGGGTGATGGCATCTTCTACGTCGGAAGAAGCGACCATCATTAAATCTGCCAACTCGTCCACAATGACCACAATATAAGGCAAGCCCGGCTGTTTGGCTTCTTCTTCTTGGTTATGCCGCTTAATATATTCATTGTATCCCTCGATATTTCGCGTACCTGTATGGGAAAATAACTCATAACGTCTCTCCATCTCGCTTACAACCCGCTTCAACGCTTGGGACGCTTTTTTCGGGTCCGTTACAACAGGCGCCAGCAAATGTGGAATGCCGTTGTACATATTCAATTCAACCATTTTCGGGTCAATCATCATCAATTTCACTTCATGAGGTTTTGCACGCATAAGTAAACTGATGATAATCCCGTTAATACACACACTTTTACCGCTTCCTGTCGCCCCCGCTACAAGCAAATGCGGCATTTTGTTTAATTCCGCTAAAACGGCTTCACCCGAAATATCTCGTCCGAAACCGATAAGCAGCTTAGCATCGGGACGATTGTTTTCTTTCGCCTCCAGCACTTCACGCAATGAAACCATCGCAACTTCCTCATTCGGCACTTCGATTCCTACCGCCGATTTACCAGGAATCGGTGCTTCAATCCGAATATCTTTTGCAGCAAGCGCCAATGCTAAATCATCACTTAAATTGACAATTTTACTTACTTTCACTCCGACATCCGGGTACACTTCATATTTTGTTACAGCGGGACCCAAATGAACTTTGGCCACTTTTGCTTTAACACCGAAACTTTGGAATGTTTTCTCCAGTTTTTGAGCATTGGCATAAATATTTTTATGCTCTTTTGCCTGATTGCTTTTTTTCGGCATTGTTAACAAACTTACCGGTGGAAGCTGATATTTTGTATTTTCCTCCTCGACAAATGTCATTACTGGAGGCTTTTCTTCTTCTGAAGGTTCTTCTGTCTTGGACTTGGAAGGCGGTTCAACCTCTGCAGGCTTTTGGAAAACTGGAGTAGAAGCAGGTTCCTCTTCTCCTTTATCGAAATGCTCAATGATGGGAGGTCCTGACATTTCAATATGTTCATGAACATGTTCAGGTGCTTCTTCCTCCTCTTCTTTTGAAGGGGCAGGCGCTTTCTTTTTACGTTTCGGTTTTGCTTTTTTCGGTCGATGTTTCCATCTGTGTAACCAATCTTTTATATCCAGCAACCCCTCTTTTGTTTCACTGATGAGGAACGAAAAAACAGGGGCTAACAGTTTATACAGCGTTTCCCGAAGTGATCTTCCCGTCAGAAGGATAAGGCCAATGATCATCAGAATGAATGCAAAAAATTGAGTCCCAAGTGAATCAAATAAATAATAAAACGCCGCAAATAAAACGGCTCCAATCATCCCTCCTCCAAGATCACGGGGAACAGACTGGCCTTTTGCTTCCAATAAAAACAGATCCCATGTATTTAAAATGACAGACGGATGAGCAAAAGCACCGTCTCTTGATAAATTTTCAAATAATTTAACATGACTTAATAGTAAAATAGCCGCAAATAAAATATAAATACCCAAAAGCTGTCTTGTGACAAGCTTTGGCCCCCGCAGCTTAAAAATAATAAAAACCGATATAATGAGTAAAGCAACTAAGCTCACCATGTACCACTCACCTGTAAACAAGCGGAAAAACAAAGCGAGCGAACGGCCAACGACTCCGAGATTTGCCATTGCAATACAAGAAACAGCAAACAATAGCAGACCGGTTAATTCAAAGCTCAATATTCGTTTCCATTCCTCTTTTTTGGCTTCACTTCTCTTTTTTTGCTTTGCCATTCTTTCACTCCAATCACTCCATAAAAATGAATTTACGAAGATAAAGCTTTTCTCTTTATTTTCTCGTTATGTATGGGCTGAACCTGCCTGAACACTCCAACAAACTGAAGGTACACCGGAAAAATTCAACTCATAAGGCGGCCTCAAAAAATGAACACATTTTTGAGGCCGCCTTATGATAATAATAGGCTATTTCCGTAAGTGTCAAAAAAACAGCCAATCAAGGCTGCGTAGTTGGACTGTCTATAGATTATTATAACATAGTTTGTCTTGTATTACATATGACGAACGTTAGAGGATATTCAATATATCGGGAAAGTTTGTCCCGGGCAATATTGCTCATTCAAAAAGTCTTGGGGATTTGTACTTAATAACCGAACGACTTCATACTGTTTTTGGGCATTTTCAGAAACGACGACGGACACCCCATTCATTTGTACAATCTTTTGCTTATCATATACACTCATGTCGATTGGAAATACGAGTTCCTCAGGCATCATCGTATAAAGAATCATTGTAGTAATGGCTTCCCTTCTGTCATTTGTCCTCGTTGCTCGATCAGTTCATTCAATTTGCGAATAGCTTCTCCCACGCCTCCGACTTCATCAATCAAACCATATTCGACTGCATCTGCCCCTACCACATTTGTTCCGATATCTCTCGTTAAGTTTCCTTTTGAAAACATGAGTTCTTTAAATTTTTCTTCCGTGATATTCGAGTGCCCTACAACAAATTTTACGACCCGCTCTTGCATCTTATCCAAATACTCAAATGTTTGAGGAACCCCGATGACCAAACCTGTTAAGCGTACAGGGTGAATCGTCATTGTTGCTGTTCCTGCAATGAACGAATAGTCGGTGGAAACCGCAATTGGAACACCAATAGAATGTCCTCCCCCCAGTACAATCGAAACCGTCGGCTTTGATAAAGAAGCGAGCATTTCTGAAATGGCTAACCCTGCCTCTACATCACCGCCAACCGTATTTAAAATGACAAGCAGCCCCTCAATATTAGGATTTTGCTCAATCGCTACAATTTGAGGAATAACGTGTTCATATTTTGTTGTCTTATTTTGCGGAGGCAGCTGCATATGCCCTTCAATTTGGCCAACAATCGTCAAACAATGGATTTTGGAATCTTGCGACATTTGAGGAACATTTGTCTGCCCTAACTGCTGTAATTTCTCAACAATTTGGCTTTTATCTGCTTCTTTTTTATCCGGATTCTCTTGCTCTGCCTGAGTATTTTGTTGTTCAAACATACTTTTTCCCCTTTCCATTATCAATGATATGGTTAGTATGAACTCCGCTTCCATTTTCATACCTCCCTGTTCCTTTGGAAAACGGAGACCGATCAACCCTAAACAAGCACTAGCATGGATACCCTTGGATTATAATACTCCTGACAATTCTTTTTCTATAACCTCCACTTAATTTTTAATATTGACTGTCTATCCTATCCATAGCTTTTCTCCATTCATAGGCCCCGGTAAAATTTTTTCACATAAAGAATGGGACATGGGGGTTCTTTCCCCATGTCCCATTCTTTATATTTCCATGATGATTGGTAAAATCATTGGCTTTCTTCTCGTTTTCTCAAACAGAAATTGATTAAGGCTGTCACGTATATTTGATTTTAAGGACGACCATTCAATCATTTGTTCCTGCATACATTTATTTAATATTTGTTCGACAATGCCAGCGGCTTCTTCCAGCAGCTTTTCCGATTCTCGAACATATACAAATCCGCGAGAAATAATTTCAGGGCCAGCCGTAATTTGTTTGCGCTTTTTCTCAATGGTGACAACGACAATTAAAATTCCATCTTGGGAAAGAAGGCGACGGTCCCTCAATACGATATTTCCTACATCTCCGACCCCAAGTCCATCAATTAGTATGTTTCCAGCTGTGACTCTTCCTCCCAATCGTGCTTGGTCATTCTTAAATTCAATCACATCGCCTTTCTCTACTACAAACACACGAGAAGAATCCATACCAATAGATTCTGCCAGCTTGGCATGGGCCATTTGCATCCGGTATTCCCCATGAACAGGAAGGAAATATTTTGGCTGCATTAAATTCAACATAAATTTAAGTTCTTCCTGATGTGCATGATCCGAATGCTGTACGACCTTTTTGCTGTATACAACATTAGCACCGGCACGAAACAACAAATCGATTGTCTTCGAAAAAGAAGTTTCATTTCCTGGGACAGGGGTTGCCGCAATCAGTACTGTGTCTCCTTCTTCAACGTTTACTAATTTATGCGCACGCTTAGCCATTCTCGCCAGCGCTGCAATTGGTTCGCCCTGACTGCCTGTCGTTAATATCGCGACTTGATTTTTGGGATGTTTACCAATTTCCTGCACGGGAATAAAAACATCTTCTGCATCCGTCATATGGCCAAGACTGACAGCAATCTCAATAACCCTCCATATATTCCGCCCTACGACTGCGATTTTTCTTCCATGATTTTGGGCTGCCGCAACCACTTGCTGAATACGATTAACATGAGAGGCATGGGTAGCTACAATTAAACGACCTGTCGCATTATAGAAAACATCTGATATTTCCTGACCAACGATCGCTTCAGAACTGGAATGACCCGGACGTTCTGCGTTGGTGCTATCTGATAACAAGAAGAGAACGCCTTCCCTTCCAATCTGAGCCATCTTTCCAATATCCGCTAATTGAGAGCCGACGGGTGTTTGGTCAAATTTAAAATCTCCCGTATGCACGATTGCCCCCTCTGAGGTACGGATACAAATTCCGATAGAATCAGGAATGCTGTAATTCGTTCGAAAAAATGATACTTCCACTCCATCAAAACTTACTGTGTCAGAGGGATTGACCGTTCGAAACAAATCATTTTTTGTAATACCATATTCGGCCAGCTGCTCTTTTGCCAAAGCTACAGTTAGCTTCGTCCCATAAATCGGCGCTTCCAGCCGCTTCACGATAAATGGAAGACCTCCGATATGATCCTCATGACCATGAGTAAGAAAAATGCCTTTCACTCGCTCTTTCCGTTCTAATAGATAACTGATATCGGGAATAACCACATCAATGCCGAGCATTTCATCTTCTGGAAACATTAACCCTGCATCCACAATAAAAATATCACCGTCTATTTCAATACCGCACATATTTTTGCCAATTTCCCCTACTCCACCTAGTATGTATACTTTAATATTCTCTATCTCTTTCATCATGAATTCTTGCCTCCTAGACTGACATCACCCGTTCAAAATCACTTGTTTTCATTATAACTGATGAAATATTCGGAATACAAGATAATAATCCCCCGTTTCATGAAACGGGGGATTATTATCTATACAGTAAAAAAAGATGGTTCAAAAGGTTGATATCAACCTTTTGAACCATCTTCTATATGCATTCAGATATTCTGTTTAAGAAACTAAAGATTTCTCTACTCTATCAATTTAAATAGATTGGAGCACATTCGTTAGAGCCGTACGCTCTTGTTCTGATAGCGGAACAAGCGGTAAACGAACAGATCCTACATCGAGCCCTTTCAGCTGAAGAGCCGTTTTAACAGGTGTAGGACTAGGTGCCGCAAACATCGCGTTCATAATCGGCAGCAATTTTTGATGGGCTTTTGCCGCTTGTGCTACGTCACCCTTCTCAAAATCAGCAATCATTTGCTGTATTTCATTTCCAATGACGTGAGAGGCCACCGATACAACCCCTGTGCCTCCGATTGCCAATACAGGCAATGTCAGAGCATCATCTCCGCTGTACAACGCAAAATCCTCATCTGTGTTGGCGATGATTTCTGTCATGGCATCAAGGTCGCCGCTTGCTTCTTTAACAGCTACCACATTTGGCAGTTTAGACAGCTTAATAATGGTCTCTGCAGCGATTTTGGCAACTGCACGGCCAGGAACGTTATAAAGCATGACTGGGAGGGAGGTGCTTTCTGCAACTGCTTTAAAATGCTGATAAAGCCCCTCTTGATTTGGTTTATTATAGTATGGCGCAACGAGCATGATCGCATCTACACCTGTTTCTTCGGCTTTTTCGGTCAGCTCGATAGAAGAATGGGTGTTGTTGCTTCCGGTACCTGCGACAACAGGTACACGGCCATCCGCTGCTTCTACGACATGCCGAAACAACGCTAACTTTTCTTCTGTTGATAAGGTAGGAGATTCACCTGTCGTTCCTGCAACGACCAACGAATCCGTACCATTTTCGATTAAATAGTTGACAAGTTTTGTTGTTTTGGCAAAATCAATGTTTCCTTTATGATCAAAAGGTGTAACCATAGCGGTCGACACTTTCCCGAAATTAATCATACTTCCACTCCTTCAATATTCGTTTCCTGCTTTTGAAAGCTCAAAAGCATCGTGAAGGGCATTTACTGCTTTTTTCAAGTCTTCTTCTTTTACTAGTACCCAAATCGTTGTATGGCTATCAGCAGATTGTAAAATTTGAATGCCTTGTTCTGATAAGGCCCCTACAATTTTAGCAGCTACCCCAGGCATTCCTGTCATACCTGCTCCCACTGTCGATACTTTCGCACATTCCCTTGTCACAACCGGTTCATACCCCAGCTCTCGCAACACACCAACAGCTTTATCCGTTACATCATTCGTAACCGTATAAACGACACCTTTTGGGGAAATGTTAATGAAATCTACGCTGATTTGCTCATTGGCCATCGCTTTAAACACTTCAGCCTGCAAATCATAATGCCCTTCTTTGGCAAACACTTTAATTTGAGTAACACCCGATACATGAGCAATGCCTGTAATCAGCCGTTCTTGAACATCACTGCCTCTTTGTTTAGCATTTGCTTGGGATGTTACAAGTGTTCCTTCCGATTCCGAATAAGTGGAACGCACGCGAATCGGCACTTTCGCCTGCATGGCAATCTCCACTGCACGAGGATGGATGACTTTGGCTCCCTGATAAGCCATATTGCAAATTTCATTATATGTCACAACAGAAAGAGGCCTTGCATCTTCCACAATACGCGGATCCGCTGTCATGACTCCCTCAACATCCGTAAAAATATCGATAAACTCTGCATTCAAAGCCGCTCCAAGCGCTGAAGCGGATGTATCACTCCCGCCTCGCCCTAATGTTGTCGTATCTCCCTGTTCTGTTGCTCCCTGAAAACCGGCGACCACGACCACATCGTGGCGTTCTAACTCTTCGACTAAGCGGTCGCACCTCATCTCGATAATTTTGGCGCTATTGAAATCGCTGTTTGTTAAAAAGCCGGCCTGTGCCCCATTCAAAGCTGCCGCTCGAATTCCATGACTATTCAACAGGTTCGTAAACACAACGGAAGAAATCAATTCTCCGCATGACATAAGCATGTCAAGTTCCCGTTTGCTCAATAACGCTTGATTTCCACCTACAAGTGAAAGAAGCGTATCTGTCGCATACGGTTCGCCCTTCCTTCCCATAGCTGAGACGACAACAACGACCTTATATCCTTCACTAAGCGCATTTTGAATATGCTTGTAGGCCAACTCACGTCCATTCTCGTCACGAACTGATGTACCACCAAACTTCTGAACGATGATTTTCATACTCGCTTACACCTCGTTAGCCCGCTTCCTTATCTATTACCGGAGGTTCAAAACATCCAAGAAAAGTCACCGGGAAATGTCTTGGGCAAATCGCCTCTCTGGTACTCGAGTAAACGTTCCTCGCAACTTCCCGGCTCTTTTCTCCTCTTTTTTGAACACACACTATTATACAAGTTCGAGCTTGATTAATGATTCGGCAATCTGCACAGAGTTCCATGCAGCACCCTTTAATAAGTTATCAGAAACGATCCACATATGGAAGCCATTATCTTTATTTAGGTCTTTTCTAATACGTCCTACAAATACATCGCGCTTACCTACGCAATCAGCCGGCATCGGATATACTTGATTTTCCGGATCGTCTTGTAAAACAATTCCAGGAGCTTCTGCAAGCAATTGTTTCACTTGATCCACTGTTACCCCGTCTTGTTCCAGTTCGATATAAACAGACTCGGAGTGGCCTGTTACAACAGGTAGACGAACGCATGTCGCTGCCACTTCCAATTCAGGCATGTTCATGATTTTTTTTGTTTCGTTGATCATTTTCATTTCTTCGTAAGTAAAACCATTGTCTTGGAATTTATCAATTTGCGGAATGGCGTTGAAAGCAATTTGATAATGCTTTTCATCACTCTTGACAGGCAATACTTCCGGTGTGAACGGCTCATCGTTTAAAATAGCTTTTGCTTGTTCTTTTAATTCATTAATTGCTACTGCACCCGCTCCTGACACAGCTTGATAAGTTGAAACAATTACTCGCTTCAGTCCAAATGATTGGCGAAGCGGCTCTAACGCTGCCACCATTTGAATTGTTGAGCAGTTCGGATTAGCAATAATTCCGTTGTGTGCTTTAAGGTCCTCTTCATTGACCTCTGGTACAACAAGCGGTGTATTTTCATCCATACGGAACGCACTTGTATTATCTACCACAATAGCACCGCGCTTTACAGCTTCTGGAGCTAGTTCTTTTGAAATGCTTCCTCCTGCGCTGAATAAAGCGATTTGAACTCCTTCAAAGCTTTCTGGTGTTGCTTCTTGAACCGTAACCTCTTCCCCTTTGAATAACACCTTTTTCCCCGCCGAACGCGCTGAAGATAACAGCGTTAATTTACTAATAGGAAGATTGCGATCCTCTAATGTTGCGATCATTTGCTGCCCAACCGCGCCTGTTGCTCCTACCACCGCTACATGTAATCCAGATTGTTTTGTCATTTAAGTCCCCTCCAACCGTTTTCAATCAACAACATCTTGATTCTGCATTATTTTGTTTTTAAAATAATATGAATTATTTTATCATACTATTGCGTTAAAGAAAGGAAGAATTCATAAAATTTCTTTATTAAATAATGCTGGCTTCCCAAGAATAAGTCAAATACTTATTTTACCAGAAAACCCTTTCTTTTAACACATTGGAAGCCTCCCGCGTTACAAAGGATGCAGCATGGGAGGCATGTATGACGTTTACTATATACTATTCTAACAATCTCGTTTAGCTTTCGCTATCACGAAATTTTTCAATAATGACCGGTTGAAGCTGTTTTCCTTCTAAAGCAGCCATGACGGTGTCGGTTAACAAGCTCATACGAGCCACCATAGAATTCGGTTTTTGCTCCGGCGCATCTTGCCCAAATGGAATGAAATAAATATTTTTGGCTGCCATTAAGCGCATAATGTTTATGCCATTTAAACCGAGAGCGTCATTTGTCGAAATCCCTAATACTGCTGGTTTATGATTTCTTATCGTGGCTTTTACAGCCATTAACACAGGCGACTCGTTCATGGCGTTAGCAAGTTTACTTAATGAATTTCCTGTCATTGGGGCAACGACCATGCAATCAAGCGGGATTTTCGGTCCAAGAGGCTCTGCTTTCACAATACTGTCGATGACTTTGTTCCCTGTAATTTCTTCCACCCGTTTAATCCAATCTTCCCCGTTTCCAAAACGCGTATCTGTTGTTTGTACCGTGTAAGAAACAACAGGCAATACTTCCGCTCCAAGTTCAACAAGCTTTTCGATTTCTGGCATTACCTCCGCATACGTACAATGAGATCCTGTCAATCCAAAGCCAATTCGTCTTCCTTTTAACGTCATGGTTGATTCCCCTTTCTTTTTTCTAAATTCTCATATAATAATTCACAGAGAATATTTGCCACAATTTGACCGGCGGTTTTTGGGGCTACAATACCCGGTAGGCTTGGAGCAAGCATTGCCTTAATTCCCCGTTTTTCAGCATAGCGAAAATCGGTTCCCCCAGGCTTAGACGCTAAATCAATAATAAGAGAGTGAGAAGGCATCTTGGAAATGACACTGGCTGTCAGTACTTGATAAGGAATGGTGTTGATACAAATATCAGTATTGGAAACTTCACTGGCTAATTGTGACAAGTGAAACGGCGTTAAGCCCATCTCTGTAATTCGAGCAAGATGTTCCGATTTTCTGGCTCCCACTTTCACTTTGGCACCAAGTGCTGCAAACGTACGTGCAACGCTCATGCCAACTCTCCCTAATCCTAATATCGCAACGGTTGAGCCGTGAATCGTAAAATCTGTATGTTGAATAGCCAGCATAATGGTTCCCTCTACTGTCGGGATTGAATTGTAAATGGCAACATCGTCTCGTTCGAATAATTGAACAAGCTCCCGGTTTGTATTCTGAATAAGCTGATTTAAGTAATCATTTGTAATCCCCGAAAAGATGGTACAATGAGCCGGTGTGACCTTTAACATTTCTTCTTTCAAATACACTTTTTCATTCGAAAAAATAGTATCAATTTGTCCTTCATGGTTTGTGCCGCGGACAGGCAGAATGATGGCATCCATTTGCGAGAAATCTACTTCATGAATTTGATATTTAGTGGCTCCAGCAAAACCGTGATCTAGTTGGTCAAATCCAACGAGAGAGATTTTGGCATCTAGTTCTATTAATTTTCGAATAACCTCTAGCTGTCTGGCATCACCGCCAATTACCGCGATGTGCATATCCGTCAACATCTTGTTATCCACCTTCTTTTGTTATATATGTGAATATTCTTAAGTGCCCAATTGCCTCTGTTACTTCCACATTGTATGTATGAAAGAAAAAATCGGTGAAACGTTGACTAGCCATTCAGGAAAAATAACAAAGAGGGTGACTCCAAAGGACCAAATATGGTCCTTTGGAGTCACCCTCTTGAAAGACCCCGTCGTAAAAATCCAGTAAAATCATAGGATTTCGTGACCGGAGCCTGCCAGTAAAAAATCACTTTTGCCGTCTATTAAATACGTATGGCACACCTTTACTGTTCGATATATTCTTCAACATCAATAATAATCATATCAGAGCCGATTTTTTTTATGCGGCTCCATGGAACCCGGATATCGCCTCCTTGACGTTTGAACCCAAACCATTTCACCGTCGGAATGATCAACGTCGTAATCTGTCCCGTTTGCTCATTGATTTCTAAATCAGTCTGCCCTAGAACGCCGAGCCTTTCCGCTTTTTTTACATCTACAATTTCTTTTCCGCTTAATTCACTTAAGCGCATAGTCAAACACCTCTTTTTCGCTTTTATCCCTCTCTGACAGGTGGTAAAACCATTGCTGATGAAAAATTTCTTTTTAAAAGGTTGGCCTTACTATTTATTTTATAGGCACTTTTAAATAATCATGCTCATTTTCATTAATTTTTAACTCATTCGTACAAAACGACCATTCACATCAACTCACAAAAATTCTCGAATAAAAACGGTCAGGAATAGAGCCCTTATGGGAACTTCCTGACCGCTTTGCGTAACAAAAATGAAATAGACATGGGCTTTCTTTTCCCCATGTCCATTTCATTACGTAGGTTTATTATTTTTGGAGGCCTTTTGGCATTTCTCCGCTTGGACTGATCAATGAGAGAGCAAAAGTATCTGCAAAAATATCCCTTGCCAGATTATCGACACTTTCCTTAGTCACATTGTTCACAAGATCAATAATTTCATCTAATGAACGGTGCTGGCTGAGCAGCAATTCATTCTTCCCATTTCTGCTCATTCGGCTGTTTGTGCTTTCAAGGCTTAACATTAAGTTCCCTTTTAATTGTTCTTTGCTGTTATGCAGCTCTTTCTCGGTAATCCCTTGATCTTTCAGCTGATAAAGCGTTTCCTGGATTGTGTCATACAACATATCCAGCTGATTGCTGCCTGTACCGCCATAAACGGTCAGCATTCCGGTATCACGGTAAGCAGAATGATAGGAAAATACGGAATAAGCCAATCCGCGCTGTTCACGAACCTCCTGGAACAATCGGCTGCTCATGCTTCCGCCTAACACATTGTTCAATACAATTAAGCTGTATACATCTTTATGACCGATTTGCATTCCTTTAAAGCCGAGACATAAATGGGCTTGCTCTGTTTCTTTTTTGCGTGCAAGATGATTGGCATGGAATTGAGGCGTGACAAATACAGTCGGTTCATGACCTGTTTCATACGTTCCAAAATATTGCTCCGCTTTTTTAATAAAGCTTTCGTCCACATTTCCGGCAATAGAGATTACGACATTTTCCGGTATGTACATTTCATTCATATATTGTCGGAGCGTGTCTCCGTTAAACGTTTCCAATGTTTCTTCGGTGCCTAAAATCGGATACCCCAGCGGATGTTTTTCATACACAGCCTTGCTTAACAAATCGTGAACAATATCATCCGGTGTATCTTCATACATTTTAATTTCTTCATATACGACATTTTTCTCTTTCTTTAACTCTTCTTCATCAAAAGTGGAGTTGAAAAACATATCAGCTAATACATCCAGGGCCTGATCGGCATGCTCATCTAGTACTTTCGCATAATAACACGTATATTCCTTAGACGTAAATGCATTCACTTGACCTCCGATGCGATCAAAGCTTTCGGCAATTTCCCTTGCTGATCTTGTTTTGGTTCCTTTAAAAAACATATGCTCTAAAAAATGGGAAACCCCATTGAGTTCAGGCGTTTCGTTGCGGGATCCTGTTCCAATCCAAACGCCTATTGCCACTGAGCGAACAGTTGGAATATTTTCTAATACGATTCTTACACCATTTTGACAAGTATATCGTTTTATCAAGCGAGTGCCTCCTATCTTTTTTGAACGGATTGTTTTTTTATGATTCGCTCTTCACTTAACAAATCGGATACATCCCCCAAACTATATCCTTTTTGTTTAATTTGTGTGATTAATTGATCTAGTGCTTTGGATGTGGCTTCTGTCGGATGCATCAATACCATGGCTCCAGGATGAATTTTGGTCATGACACGCTGAATGAGCACATCTGGCTGAGGCTTCTGCCAGTCCACTGTATCAACGCTCCACATAATTGTCCCCAGTTTCATCTGCGCTGCCTGATCGACTACTTCCTGGCGATAGCTTCCGCTCGGAGGAGCAAACCACTGACATGTCTGCCCCGTGACCGATTGAATCACGGCATTTGTCTTTTCCAGCTCTTGTTTTATTTGGTTTTCACTCAACGTTTTCATATTGGGATGCGAAAAGGAATGATTTCCGATTTCATGTCCTGCATCGACAATCATTTTTGCCGCATCAGGATTGTTCTTAACCCATCTCCCTTCAAGGAAGAACGTGGCCTTTACATGATGTTTTTTCAGCGTCTCCAACATGGGCGGGATGTATTCATTTCCCCATGCCACATTAATAAGCAGTGAGACCATGGGCTTTTCCGGATGCCCTCTGTAAATCGGAGTCGGCGGGAGATCTTGTATGTGGACAGACGGGGAGATTTGTTGATAAATCAACTTGGTCTCATCAAATGTTCCCGTTTGCTTCATATTCTCATATGAAGCCTTAATGTCCACTTTTAATCCGTTATAGCCAGGAATAAGTTTCCACACTTTATCCACTTTAGCATTTTCAGGTGCAACTTCATAGTTTTTTGCTTTTAATTTGACTTCTTCATAGAGGTCATTCATTTCTTTGGCAGCAGGCAGTGCTTCTTCTTTTAAAGAATCAATATAAAAAGACGTATACGGATTTTGAACCGTTCCGTATGTCACAACTAATACAACACTAAAGGCCACTAGTTGAATCGTTATTCTCTTCACTTATGCTTCCCCCCTTATACTAAAAAATATGTATAGAGGGGACAAGGTAGAACATAGACCTGCGGACAAGGATATAAGGGCAGTTAAGCTGAATATGCGAAAAAAAGCCGGGATTTACCCAGCCTTTCAGTGCTTTATTGTTGAGCCTCTTTTTGCTCTCTTTGTTCTTTTAATACGACTTTTCGAGATAGGTTGACGCGTCCTTGTTTATCAATTTCCATTACTTTAACAAGAATTTCATCACCGATGGCGACAACATCCTCTACTTTTCCTACTCGCTCTTCTGCAAGTTCAGAAATATGCACAAGGCCGTCCTTACCACTGAACAGTTCCACGAATGCTCCGAATTTCTCAATTCGTTTCACTTTTCCTAAGTACATTTGGCCGACTTCGACTTCACGTACAATATCTTCAATAATTTTCTTCGCTTTTTGGTTCATCTCTTGATTGATTGAAGAAATAAAGATTGTACCATCTTGCTCAATATCAATCTTAACGCCTGTTTCTTCGATGATTTTGTTGATTTGTTTTCCACTTGGTCCAATAACATCACGGATTTTGTCAGGGTTGATTGTCATGGTTAAGATTTTTGGCGCATAAGCAGAAAGCTCAGTTCTTGGCTCACTAATAATCGTTAACATATGTTCTAAAATATGCATACGACCTGTTTTTGCCTGCTGCAGGGCTTCTTCTAAAATCTCACGGGATAAGCCTTCGATTTTAATATCCATTTGAAGTGCCGTTACACCTTTTGCTGTTCCAGCTACTTTAAAGTCCATATCACCTAAATGGTCTTCCATCCCTTGAATATCCGTTAAAATCGTGTAATGTTCTCCGGATTTTACAAGTCCCATCGCAATTCCTGCCACTGGTGCTTTAATTGGCACCCCTGCATCCATCATCGCTAATGTACTGGCACAAATACTCGCCTGAGATGTCGATCCGTTTGATTCTAATACTTCCGAAACAAGACGGACTGTATAAGGAAAATCCTTTTCAGACGGAATAACTGGTTCAAGTGCGCGCTCTCCTAAAGCACCGTGACCAATTTCGCGGCGGCCTGGTCCTCTTATTGGTCCTGTTTCCCCAACGCTGAATGAAGGGAAATTATAATGGTGCATAAAACGCTTGGACTCTTCAATCCCAAGTCCGTCTAAAATTTGCACATCACCTAATGCACCAAGTGTACAAATGCTGAGTGCTTGGGTTTGTCCACGTTTGAATAATCCAGATCCGTGTGTCCGCGGCAATAGATCAACTTCTGATGCAAGTGGACGAATTTGATCGATTTTGCGGCCGTCTGGACGAATTTTTTCAACGGTAATTAAACGGCGAACTTCTTCTTTGACTAATTTAGATAAAATTTCTTTAACTTGCTTTAACGTAGCTTCGTCTGCTTCTTCCGTTTCGTATTTTTCAACGACAGCTTTTTTGACAGCAGTGATAGCTTCTTCACGAGCATGTTTTTCTACTACTTGCACGGCAACATTAATATCAGATCCTGCCATTTCACGGATTTGCGCTTCAAGCTCTTTATCGACCTCATATAATTGCACATCCGTTTTCTCTTTGCCCACTGCTGCCACAATCGTTTCTTGGAAGGCAATTAATCGCTTGATTTCTTCGTGGCCAAACATGATAGCTTCAAGCATCACTTCTTCCGGTACTTCATCTGCGCCTGCTTCTACCATGTTAATAGCATCTTTTGTACCCGCTACAACAAGGTGAATATCGCTTTTTTCCATTTGTTCAACAGAAGGGTTGATCACAAACTCATTATCGATTCGTCCGACAATGACACCAGCAATCGGTCCCTCAAATGGAATATCAGAAATCGAAAGGGCAAGGGACGAGCCAAACATCGCTGCTACTTCAGAAGAGCAGTTTTGTTCAACACTCATCACGATACTAATGACTTGAACTTCATTACGAAAACCGTCTGCAAATAACGGACGGATTGGTCGGTCGATTAGACGGCTTGCCAAGATAGCTTTTTCACTTGGACGGCCCTCACGTTTAATAAATCCACCTGGAATTTTCCCTACCGCATATAATCTTTCTTCATAGTTCACAGTTAATGGGAAAAAGTCTAAATTTTTTGGTTCTTTTGATGCCGTTGCTGTACTTAATACAGCAGTATCTCCATAACGGATTAGTGCAGCACCATTTGCTTGTTGTGCAAGCTGCCCAACTTCAACTGTCAGTTGACGGCCTGCTAGTTCTATGGAGAAAACTTGTTTTTCGTGTTCCATATTCACGAGTGCCCCTCTCTACTATGTGTATCTACTCTAAAATAACTATTTGTTATTATGGACAAAATCGAAAATCTATTTCATATTATGTAAAATCTACATACTAAAAAAGCGGGAAAAATCCCGCTTTTTTACAATTATCGACGTAATCCAAGCTTGTTGATCAATTCACGGTAACGTGTTACGTCTTTATTACGTAAATAAGTAAGTAAGTTACGACGTTTACCTACCATTTTCAAAAGACCACGACGAGAGTGATGATCCTTCTTGTGAGTACGTAAATGCTCGTTTAAGTTATTGATTTCCTCTGTTAGGACAGCAATTTGAACCTCTGGTGAACCAGTGTCGCTCTCATGAGTTTTGTACTGGCTGATAAGTTCGTTTTTACGTTCTTTAGTGATAGCCATCCTATTCACCTCCTTCATTTTAACCCCGATGACCTAGCAAGACGTTGGTGAATCGTCATGCCAAGAAACGGTTATCTAACATACATTTGTTATCTTACTATGTTTGGCTGCTAAATGCAAGTCTTTTAGTGATTTCGTACACTTTTTAACAATGATGACCGTGGCTGCGATGAAAAATAAGCCATCGCCTCCTGCTTATCTGCACTAATCTGTGCTACTAACTCTTCTATCCCTTTGAATTTCTTTTCAGTCCGCAGCATTTTATGCCACTTTACGACAACCGGCTCTCCGTAAATTTGTTCATCAAAGGAAAAGAGATGAACTTCAATTGTAGGCTTGTCAAGACGCTCGTGAAAAGTCGGTTTGTATCCAATATTACAGACTCCCTCATACCACTTTCCATGAACGAGCATCTCTACGGCGTATACCCCAATCCTTGGAATGAGATAGGCGTCACTGGGTTCAATATTGGCCGTGGGAAAACCGATCGTTCTCCCCCGTTTGTCCCCGTCCACCACTTTTCCCTTTAACGTATAATGCCTTCCCAATAAAGACGGAATCCGCTCTACTTCTCCTTCTTGTAAACACTTCCGGATAGTAGTCGAACTCACCTTTTCATCATTAATGGCCAATTTTTCCACCGTTGTCTGGGTGAACATATTCCGCGAATGAAACGGCAGGGTCTCCATCGTTCCTTTTCCAAGTTTACCGTACGAATAATCAAACCCAGCTACAACATGCTGTACGTTTAAACCGATAATATATTGATCAACAAATTGTTGAGGAAGCAATCCGGCGAACTCTTTGTCAAAATGAACCAGATATAAAATATCGATTCCCAGTTCTTCAATTTGCTTAAGTTTTTCTTTCAGCGGAGTAATCATGTCTACACGCTGCACGTCTCTCCCAAGGATGACGGAAGGATGCGGGGAAAACGTCATGACGGCACTCGAAAGACCTTGTTGATCTGCCAATTTTTTCGCTGTCAAAATCACCTCTTGATGCCCTAAATGAACACCGTCAAAATACCCCAATGCCATCACAGAAGGAGCCATTGCTTCCCGGCTGAAATGATGTGGATGCTGAATCTCAATCGTCACCAAAATTCCCGTCACCTTTCCTCTTCCAACAGTGCAAGTTAAATGGCTAATACTTTTGTTGGTTTAATTAAGCCTTCCTTTTGAGGATGCTTTTCATAAATTGCTAAACACGTTCCGCTCGAATCCATCATTAAAAATGGGCCTTCATCCATTTTAAAATCTGCTGGTTCGGGCAGTACCGCTCCATTTTTTACTTTCTCTGCTAATTTATCATTTATTTGCAGTTTCGGCAAATGATTAAGTGCCTGTTCAATCGATAAAAGGCGGTCTTGAACCTTTTCTTGCTCCACATAATTCTCTAGTTCTTCAAATGTTATGCAATCTTCCAATGTAAATGCTCCTGAGCCGGTACGGATTAAGTCGGACATATGCGCAGGATAGCCTAATTTCTCTCCAATCATAACGGCAAGTGTCCGAACGTAAGTCCCTTTACTCCCTGTCACGCGAAAACGAAAAGAAACGGTGTCTCCCTCAAACAACTGGCGGTCATCGAGGAGTACCAGCTCATGAATCGTAATTGTTCTTGTTGGACGCTCCACTTCGATTCCGGCCCGCGCATACTCGTATAATTTTTTCCCATTCACTTTTACGGCCGAATACATGGGAGGCGTTTGCTCGATTGTACCCGTAAGAGAGGCGAGTACCTGTAAAATTTCACTTCGAGTGATAGGAGCGGACACTGCTTTCTCATCTACCGTTTCACCAGACGCATCTTCTGTTGTCGTAGAAAAACCGAGTGTTACTTCTCCTTCATACGTTTTCGTAGCAGCCGTTAAATATTCAACGATTTTCGTCGCCCGCCCAATGCAAATTGGTAATACACCTGTTACATCAGGATCGAGCGTACCTGTATGTCCCACTTTTTTCGTTCTTAATAGCTTACGCACTTTAAATACGCAGTCGTGGGATGTCAACCCTTTTGGTTTATTTAGCACTAATACGCCTTCCACACTGTTACACTCCTTTTGTACATGATGTTATGTAATAGAGATTGTTCAAAAAATCCGGGGAAAATGACATTCGAACTTCATGTCCTTTTTGAGCACACCTATAGTCTTTCCACATCATTGCTAATGTACTTTTCTTATACAGCTTCATCCATCTAATATTTATCCGTTATTCACGATTACTGGACCCTTATTGACTAAAGGGATCTTCCATCAGCGGGAAGGTTAATGCCCGTTAATGCGGGATAAACTCTCCTTTATATCTCTTTAACTGAAATGAACCGCCGCAGAAATCTTGAAATTCAATGGATTTCTGATGGCGGTTCATCATGTTTTTAAGATTTTCGCTTCAACGTTTTCATTTTACGTTGAAGCATCTTTCTTATATTGATAGGTTACTGATTGTCTTGATCTTCGTTTTGCTCTTTTTGAATTTCATGAAGCAATGATTCAATGCGGTTTCCGTAGTCGATTGACTCATCGAATTCAAAGATGATTTCAGGAGTTTTACGAAGACGAATACGCTGACCGATTTCAGATCGAATAAAGCCTTTTGCTTTTGCTAAACCTTTTAACGTATTTTGGCGTTGTTCTTCATCACCTAAAACCGAGATGAATACTTTCGCCTGCTGTAAATCTCCTGTCACCTGTACGTCTGTTACCGTAACAAAGCCAATGCGAGGATCTTTAATTTTGCGACTGATGATTTCACCTAATTCTTTTTTCATCTGTTCGCCAACTCTGTTTGGTCTTATCTTCATCCGTATCACCTCACTTATAACCACTCGAACGATGTCTCTGCACGCTCAATTTCCGGAAAAGAATCGATCATGCTCAAAGCTTGCTGCAACTCTTTTTCTGTCGATTGGCGTGTTGATGAGATGGCCACCATTCCAATCTTGGTTCGCTGCCAAGTATCTTGGTAATCCAATTCCGAAACAGATATATTATAACGCTGTTTCAATCTCATGATAATGCGTTGAAGGACAGCACGCTTTTCCTTCAGAGATGCTGCATCGTAGATGAGGCACTCACATTCAACATATGCGATCATTTGCGTTCGATTTCTTGCATGACGTATGCTTCAATGATGTCTCCTTCTTTAATATCATTGAAATTTTTAAGGGTAATACCGCATTCATATCCTTGAGATACTTCTTTTGCATCATCTTTGAAACGCTTAAGCGCGTCAACTTCCCCTTCGAAAATAACGATGCCGTCACGAATTAAGCGAATGCTGCTGTCACGCGTAATTTTACCGTCCGTTACATAGCTTCCCGCAATCGTACCAATTTTAGATACTTTAAACGTTGTACGCACTTCCACCTGACCGATGACTTTTTCTTCGAATTCAGGATCAAGCATCCCTTTCATCGCTGATTCGATTTCATCGATTACGTTATAGATGATGCGGTGAAGACGAACATCTACTTCTTCTGCTTCTGCTGTCCGTTTTGCATTGACATCCGGACGGACGTTGAAGCCGATGACAATAGCATTTGAAGCCGTTGCTAAAATAATATCGGATTCCGTAATCGCCCCTACACCCGTATGAATGATTTTAACGTTTACGCCTTCTACCTCAATTTTACGTAAAGACGCTGCTAACGCTTCAACAGAACCTTGAACATCCGCTTTTACGATGACGTTCAAGTCTTTCATTTCACCTTGTTTAATTTTTTCGAACAAGTCCTCAAGACTTACACGCGATTTCTCTCCGCGCTGTTCTTGCAGTTGTTTTTGGGCACGCGCTTCACCGATTTGGCGAGCCTTTTTCTCATCTTCAAATACCATGAAACGATCTCCCGCAAGAGGAACCTCATTCAACCCTGTAATTTCAACAGGTGTAGAAGGTCCTGCTTCTTTTACGCGGCGGCCAAGGTCATTGACCATTGCACGAACACGGCCGAATGTATTACCGACAACAATTGGATCACCAACACGCAATGTTCCATTTTGAACCAATAATGTAGCAACAGATCCGCGTCCTTTATCCAATTGTGCTTCAATAACCGTACCTAATGCACGGCGGCTTGGATTTGCTTTATATTCTTCTACCTCACTTACAAGAAGAATCATTTCAAGTAAATTATCGATTCCTTCTCCTGTTAAAGCGGACAGTGGACAGAAGATTGTATCTCCGCCCCATGCTTCTGCGACGATGCCGTGCTCTGTCAATTCTTGCATCACACGATCAGGGTTAGCTGTTTCTTTATCGATTTTGTTGACCGCCACGATAAGAGGTACTTCAGCTGCTTTAGCATGGTTGATAGCCTCAACTGTTTGCGGCATAACACCATCATCTGCAGCTACAACAAGAATGGTGATATCCGTTACTTGTGCACCGCGCGCGCGCATCGTCGTAAACGCTGCGTGACCAGGTGTATCCAAGAACGTAATTTTCTTATCGTTTACTTCTACTTGATAAGCACCGATATGCTGGGTAATTCCCCCTGCTTCACCTGCTGTTACTTTTGTATTACGAATTGAATCAAGAAGCGTTGTTTTACCATGGTCAACGTGACCCATGATCGTTACAACCGGCGGACGCTCGCGAAGATCTTTCTCATCATCAATGATTTCAATCGTTTCGAACTCTTTTTCATTGATGATAATTTCTTCTTCCACTTCTACACCGTACTCGCCTGCGATTAATTCGATGGCATCTTTATCAAGCTCTTGGTTGATCGTAGCCATGACACCTAAAAGGAAAAGTTTTTTGATGATCTCAGACGGCTCTTTTCCTAATTTCTTCGCCAGTTCTGTCACCGTTAAGCTTTCTGAGAAAGTGATTTTCTCTGGAAGCGGTCTTTCTTTTCTTGGCTGAGGCTGGTATGGTGTGTTTTGTTGCTGAGGTCTTTTGCCTTTTTTATTATTGCGGTTATTGTTGCCTCGGTTGAACGGCTTCTTATCGTTTGATCCCGGTCCTTTTACCTGCGGTTTCTTTTTGCCGAATTTTTCTTCTCCCGCAGCAGGAGCATCTTCTTCTTCATAGCTCTTTAATGTTTGTTTAATAACAGGAGCAGAAGAAACTGATACCCCGCCCTTATTGTTTTTCAAGAAAAATGAATCCAATTTTTGTACAGAATCTCCTTCAATGGTTGCCATGTGATTAGACACTTCTACACCATGTTCTTTTAATTTATTGATCACATCTTTACTTGAAAGATTATGTTTTTTTGCATATTCGTATACACGAACTTTACTCATACTTTCACCCCCAAAAAAATTAATCGAGCATTGTCATCAGCTTCTTCGCAAATCCCTCGTCCGTAATCGCCACGACTACTCGTGCATCTTTGCCAATCGCCTGTCCCAGTTGATAGCGGTCCGGTACATGCTTAAGGGGCACTTTGTAAAACGAACATTTGTCCGACACTTTTTTAATCGTATTGGCTGAGGCATCTGATGATAATAAAACCACTTTTGCTTTCTGTTTCCGAACGTCATTAATGACCAGTTCTTCACCTGAAATGACTTTTCGCGCTCGATTTGCTAGTCCTAAGAAAGATTGCCATTGTTCTTGTTTCATGAGTCCGCCTTTTTCTCCTTTTCGACAAGCTCCAAAAGCTCCTCATAAATCTCATCGCTAATCGCTGCATCTAAATGATTAGCTAATGTATTGCGCTTTTTCGCAAGTAGAATGGCATCTTTATCTTTGCTTAAATAAGCTCCGCGACCAGACTTTTTACCTGTTAAATCAACTGATACTTCGCCTTCCTTCGAGCGAACGATTCGTACAAGCTCTTTTTTAGGCTTCATTTCTTGTGTAGCCACACACTTGCGCATCGGTACTTTTTTACGATTGTTCACCCGGTTTCACCTCTTATTCGACTTCGTTTTCTATTGCATCGAATGTATCGTTCTCTGCATTATCTTCTTCGTCATGTGTACCGTTTACCGCGAACATTCTTGGATAAATGCCGTCTTGTTCGGCTTCTGATTCACTCTTGATGTCAATTTTCCAGCCTGTTAGCTTAGCGGCTAAACGAGCATTTTGCCCTTTTTTACCAATCGCTAAAGACAGTTGATAATCAGGAACGATGACCGTTGTTGCTTTTTCGTTCTCATCGACCATGACATCCAGCACTTTGGAAGGACTTAATGCATTTGCCACGAATTCCACCGGGTCTTTTGACCAGCGCACGATGTCAATCTTTTCGCCTTTCAGTTCGTTTACAACAGCCTGCACACGCTGACCTTTAGGACCGACACAAGACCCTACCGGATCGACATCCGCTAAGTCAGAATGAACCGAAATCTTAGAACGATCTCCAGCTTCACGGGAAACAGACTTGATTTCCACCGTACCATCATAAATTTCCGGTACTTCTTTTTCGAACAAACGTTTCAGCAAACCAGGATGTGTACGAGACACATAGATTTGCGGACCCTTTGTTGTTCTTTCTACTTTTGTAATGTAAACTTTTATACGATCATGCGGCTTATATTGCTCGTTTGGCATTTGCTCGTTCAACGGAAGAAGCGCCTCGATTTTTCCTAAGCTTACATAAATGAAGCGGGAATCCTGGCGCTGTACAATACCTGTCATAATATCTTCTTCACGGTCGATGAATTCTGAATATATGACGCCGCGCTCTGCTTCACGTACACGCTGAGTGACGACCTGTTTTGCTGTTTGAGCTGCAATTCGGCCGAAGTCTTTCGGTGTCACTTCGATTTCTACCACGTCGTCTACTTGGTAGTTCGGATTAATGCTTTGTGCTTCTTCCACGGAAATTTCCAAACGTGGATCAAATACTTCATCCACGACATCTTTACGGGCAAACACACGCATTGAGCCTTTTTCTAAATTTAAATCTACACGCACGTTTTGTGCCTGGTTAAAGTTTCGTTTATAAGCAGAAATTAATGCTGCTTCAATTGCTTCAATAATGACTTCTTTGCCAATGCCTTTTTCTCTTTCCAATAAATCCAGGGCATCTAGTAATTCACTGCTCATATTCATTCCCCCTTAATCTGCTCAGTCAAACTTAAAAAACGATTGCGAGTCGTGCGTGAGCCACTTTCTCGTAAGGAATTTCAATCGTTTTCTTTCTTGTTTTAATTTTGACGGTAATGGTGATAGTTTGCCCATCAAACGACGTGAGCTCACCTTCAAATTCTTTTTCTCCATCAATTGGTTCATACGTTTTTATGTATACATTTTTGCCAATTGAACGCTCGAAGTCTGATACTTTCTTTAATGGACGTTCAGCACCAGGAGAGGATACCTCTAAAAAGTAATTGTGCGGAACCGGATCATGCTCATCCATTTTTTCGCTAAGACGCTCGCTCACAGCAGCACACTCGTCAATATCAATTCCTTTTTCTGAATCAATAAATACGCGCAAGAACCATTCTTTCCCTTCTTTTACGTATTCAATGTCTACAAGTTCCAAATTCATATCATTTAAAATAGGTGTCACTAATCCTTCCACAATCTCTGTGACCTTGCTCATTGTATTCCTCCTTTTAACGACACCCTATAATGGTCTTTTTGATAAAAATTCCCTGCCGAATGAGCAGGGAAACATATTAGATGATAACAATAGGAAAGAGTGGGTTTCCCCACTCTTTGTCTTCGTCATTCTTAGCATTTCCATCATTACTATAACATAATCACATTTTTTATGCAAATTAGAATAATGAAAGCTGGTTCTGGTCTGGCAACGATTCCAGACATCCATGGTTATCTAAATACTCAAGAATGGTCTTGGAGATTTTCCCACGCTGCTGTAAATCTTCCTTCGATAGGAATTCTCCTTCTCCCCTTGCTTTCACAATGTTCAAGGCCGCATTTGTTCCGAGTCCAGGAATGGAATTAAACGGCGGGATTAAAGAATTTCCATCAATAATGAATTCCGTTGCACTCGAACGGTATAAATCAACTTTCCCGAAAGAAAAACCGCGTTCACACATCTCAAGAGCGAGTTCCAAAACGGTAAGCAAGCTTTTCTCTTTTGGTGCAGCATCCAAACCTTTTGCGTTGATCTCTTCAATTTTGGCACGAATCGGGCTTGAACCCTTGACCATTGTATCAATATCAAAATCATCTGCACGTACCGTAAAATACGCCGCATAATAAAGAAGGGGATGATGCACTTTAAAGTAAGCAATCCTTACGGCCATTAATACGTACGCAGCGGCATGCGCCTTAGGGAACATGTACTTAATCTTCTTACAAGAATCGATGTACCACGCAGGTACCCCATTTTTGATCATTTCTTCTTCAAACTCCGGACTCAATCCTTTTCCTTTACGCACTGACTCCATGATTTTAAAGGCAAGGGACGGTTCCAATCCTTGGTAAATCAAATAAACCATGATGTCATCGCGGCATCCGATTACTTCAGATAGATTACATGTACCGTTATGGATAAGCTCTTGCGCATTCCCTAACCATACGTCGGTTCCATGGGAAAGACCCGAGATTTGCACAAGCTCCGAGAAGGTCGTCGGTTTTGTATCCTCCAACATTTGACGGACGAAACGTGTCCCGAATTCCGGAATCCCAAGTGTTCCCGTTTTACACATAATTTGTTCTTCCGTTACGCCCAGCGACTCTGTACCGCTAAAAATTTTCATGACTTCAGGATCATCCGTTGGAATGGTTTTCGGGTCAATGCCGCTTAAATCTTGCAGCATACGAATCACCGTCGGATCATCGTGTCCGAGTATATCAAGCTTTAATACATTATCGTGAATCGAATGGAAATCAAAATGCGTCGTTCTCCACTCGGCTCCTGTCGCATCGGCCGGATATTGAATCGGTGTAAAATCAAAAACATCCATATAATCCGGAATAACAATGATACCGCCCGGATGCTGCCCGGTTGTTCTCTTTACACCGGTACATCCGGCTACTAAACGGTCCACTTCCGCTCCACGTAAGTGAAGATTATGATCACCCGCATATCCCTTTACATATCCATATGCCGTTTTCTCGGCTACTGTACCGATTGTACCCGCCCGATATACATTGTCCTCTCCGAACAGAACCTTTGTATAGTGGTGGGCGCGGGGCTGATATTCCCCCGAGAAATATAGTGATAGGTAAGCCTTTGAAGCTATCTCCAGCTTTTCCCCCACTCCACACCGTGCATGAGGCTTTCACACTCACACGGCGTTCCATCGTTAACTTAGTCGAATGTTATAAGCTAAGTTTTGGATTTCCTACTTCCGTTCTTAGCTTATTTAGTTTGTTTAATGCTTTCTTTTCAAACTTGGCTAACATTTTTTTGTAGTCTTTATTAGAAAGTGGATCTTTATTATGAATGAACATATGATATTTCTTATTAATAATAATCAAGTTATCATAGCCATCATTACCGCCTTGAGCTGTTGGCTTAATATGGTGGCATATAGCATTATGAGGAGTCAATCGTTCCCCTGTAATGCCGCAGCACCCTTTTTGAGCAACATATTTGCTTAAGCGGTTGTTTTCATATAAAACACTTTTCGCTTTATATATTCCTTTACGAAACATTTCAATCTCACGAACAGACACATGCTTTATTTCTTTATGAATTGATGCCCTATCCTTTTTATTATAAATTGAGAAGTTAGGGTCTCTTTGACCTCGTATATCATGTCGAATTGCTTCAATAGGATAGACCAGTAATCCATTGCTTTTAAATCTTGGACAATTGTAATCTCCATAGAACTTATCAATGACATTATTTGTTTCCTTTGTATGAACAAAGACGTTTCTAAACATCAATGATTTTATATTCGGATGAACTTTATGCCTTATCTCATTAAATTCTTGAGAAATTCTCGTTGCGACTTTGTAATAGTTGTGTAAACCAAGAATGTTCGAATTAAAATTCATCACTTTCTCTGGAGTAGGACTTTTCCTCATCTTAACGAGTTGGTGGCGAATAACGCCTAGTACCTTCTCTTTTGCTTTCGGGTCCATCTTTGAGTTTACGATATAACCTGTTTTGGCATTTCCTTTTTGAACAGCTCTAAATCGAACTCCTAAAAAGTCTGTACCGTTTTTTCGTAAGTTTGTGATTTTACTTTTCTCTTCACTAATTTCAAGCCCCAGTCTTTCTTTGAGCCACTTCTCTACTGCTATTTTAATCTTTCTAGCATTGTCGTAGGAATTTGTGAAGATTTTAAAGTCATCTGCATACCTTACAAGATACATTGGTTTCAATTTTGTCTTTTTAAGTGCATCCGTTTTATTGCGTTTCAATTTATAAGGCACTCTTGTCGGCTTTGTTTCCCATTGGTTTGACACCCACCAGTCAAGTTCATTTAAGACAACATTGGCTAGTAATGGGGATAATATGCCGCCTTGAGGAGTCCCTTTAACAGGAATACCTTCACCCTCAACTTCCGTCTTTAGCATTTTTTTGATGATCGATAACACTTTTTTGTCCCTTATTCCAATTGTCCATAGCTGCCTCATAAGCTTTTTATGATTAACGTTATCAAAGAAACCTTTAATGTCTACATCCACTACAAAGTGTTGATGACTGTGATTGACCATATGATAACACCTTGCTAAAGCATCATGGGTACTTCGTTTTGGTCGAAACCCATAGCTTTGCGGGTGAAATTTCCCTTCAACAATTGGTTCCAAAACTTGCAAGAACATTTGTTGAATTAATCGGTCCTCAATCGTTGGAATCCCTAAAGGTCGCATTTTTCCGTTGGATTTAGGGATAAGTACACGTCTTACTGCATGTGGCATGTAGTTTTCCAATCTCTTTTTCGTTAATCTTATTAGCTTGTTGGCATCCATTTTATTAAGATGTTTGATTGTGTGTCCGTTGGTACCTTTCGTTTTACTGCCAGTGTTACTTTTTAAGTTTCGAAAGGCTAATTGAATGTTTTCTTCAGAAATAATTAGCTCATAAATGTTTTTAAAATATCGACCCTTTTTGCTTTCTTCATAAAGATTATCAAAAGTTGACTGTAAGCCGAAGTATTCGTTGTTTCTTAATTTTTGAATCATTAAGTCAGCCAACTAATCACTTCCTTATGAAGTTTTCGTTTCTCTTTAGTCATACACGAATCTGACTTTTGTAGGTTTTGTTTCGACGTTAACGACTTGTGCCCTTCCCTCTGAAATGTTTTATCCTCCGACTTATTCGTTATTCAGTCATCTCAGGCATTCCAGTAAACGGTACTACGGCACTACTGCCACTCTCGTAAAATGTGTTATAGCACTTTGCCTTTCCACATACCATCGTCATTAGACTGCAACATCCTCTAATGTCGAGAGCTTCACACGTTCCACTATTCCTATCTGTATATACTCCCTTAGGTTCCCCCTAAATTCCGCTGAGCTTGACTGTGCCTGTAACACAGTATGGATTTTCATAACCAAACGCTTACTCATCCACACTCAGAAGTCCTCATTGGACCCCGCAGCATTTCTGCTGCGTGACATTCACGAAAAGTCAGTCGAGGGTTCGTCCCAGTCATTCTACTGATTCTAACCATAGGAATTTTATAGACACCAGACCTATCATTCACAGAAGATTTGTATCTCCCTTTCCTCGTCCTAAACGTTAGGGTGAACTTCAGCCTACTTTAACGGGCTTCAAACGATGTTGATGTTTGCAATATCGCGATCGCTTGCCGCAGCTTCAGTGAGTGTGTTTCAGGGCGTTACTCCATCATTCCACACTTCGGAATAGCAGTTCTACTAGCTGATGCTAATGCTTAACCTTTTCAGTTAAGAACGTGTCGCACTGAGATCGATGTCCGGTACCTTATCTCCCTTAAATCCAAGGAACGTTTCAAACGGGATATCATGTCCGTCTTTTTTATATCTCACGTTACAGTTTGGACAATCTTTGTCAGGCAGGTCAAAGCCAGAACCGACTGACCCGTCATTAAAGAATTCGGATTGCTTGCACTGTGGACAGACGTAATGCGGCGGGAGCGGATTGACCTCTGTGATTTCAGTCATCGTCGCAACGAATGACGATCCGACTGATCCACGTGAACCAACAAGATACCCGTCATCCAATGATTTTTTTACGAGCTTATGGGAAATCAAATAAATAACGGCAAACCCGTGACCGATGATGCTTTTTAACTCTTTTTCAAGCCGGGCTTCTACAATTTCCGGAAGCGGATCACCGTAAATGCTCCTAGCCATCGCATAGCTCATCTCACGCATTTCCTCGTCTGCACCTTCAATTTTCGGTGTATATAAATCATCTTTAATCGGTTTAACTTCTCCGATGAGGTCGGCTACTTTTTGCGTATTCGTTACAACAATCTCTTTTGCTTTTTCTTCTGCTAAGAATGAAAAGCACTCCAGCATTTCATTCGTCGTTCGAAAGTGAACATCCGGCAATTTGTGACGATTCAGCGGGTTGGCACCGCCTTGAGAACTGACTAAAATTTTGCGGTAAATTTTATCTTCCGGATTCAAATAGTGTACATTTCCCGTGGCCACAACCGGTTTGTCCATTTTTTCTCCGAGCTTTACGATATTGGAGATAATCTCCTGTAAGGCTTTCTGATCACGAACAAACTCCATTTCAACTAAATGTTCATAGTTAGAAGGAGGCTGCACCTCGATATAATCATAAAACTCCGCGGCTTTTTCTGCCTCTTCCGCTGACTTTTGCATCATGTTCTCAAACACTTCGCCCCTGTCGCACGCCGTTCCGATCAACAACCCTTCACGATGCTTCTCAAGCTTTGATCTCGGTATGCGCGGCACCCGATAAAAGTATTCCAGATGAGAAATCGAGACCAATTTAAATAGATTTTTCAAACCGATGTCATTTTGAGCTAAGATGGTTACGTGATAAGGTCTTGCCCTTTGATAAGCGTTGCCTTGTCCCATGTAATCATTTAACTGGTCATGAGAAGAAATCTCTCTTTCCATTGCTTCCTTTAACATCTTAACAAGTATATAGCCGGTTGCTTCCGCATCATATATGGCACGGTGATGCTGTGTTAATTCCACATCAAGTTTCTTCGCTAACGTGTTGAGGCGGTGATTTTTCATCTCCGGATATAGAAAACGTGCCAGCTCTAATGTATCAATGACAGGATTGGATGCTTTACCAAAGTCAAATTTTTGGAAACCTGTATTCAAAAACCCCATATCAAAGCTTGCGTTGTGGGCTACGAGCACATCATCACCGATCCACTCGTGAAACTTGCGCAGCACTTCTTCTACTTCCGGTGCATCCTGTACCATATCATCCGTTATGCCAGTGAGCTCGATAATGGTTGCTGATAAAGGACGGTGGGGATTAGCGAACGATTCAAAGCGATCAATAATTTCCCCTTCTTTCACTTTTACGGCCGCCAGCTCGATGATTGTATCATAGACTGCCGATAGGCCGGTCGTTTCCACGTCAAAAACAACATATGTGGCATCCGCTAATTCTCGTTTTGTCAGGTTGTAGGCTATCGGTACGCCATCATCAACTAAATTTGCCTCTACCCCATATATCATCTTAATCCCGTTTTTTTTAGCAGCCGAGTAGGCTTCGGGAAAAGATTGAGCTACCGCATGATCAGTCAGTGCGATAGCCGGATGCCCCCATTTTTTTGCTTGTTCAACAAGCTTACTGACAGGCGTCACTGCATCCATTTGACTCATGGGTGTGTGTAAATGAAGCTCGACACGCTTTTCGCCTTCAGGAGCTGTATCCTGACGGCCTTCCGGTTTAACTTCATTAATGTCATTGGCGATCATTACCAGATCACGGACAAATGTATCATTTTGCACACTGCCTCGAACTTTCAGCCACATTCCTTTTTTCACCGCATTCAGTAACGGGATGTCTTCTTTATCTCGTGAGAACATCTTCACCATAATGGAATTCGTATAATCGGTGATTTTAAAAGTTAAGAGAGTTCTCCCGCTTCGCAGCTCTCTTGTTTCTGAAGCAAATACATACCCTTGGATCGTAATCTTCTTTTCTTCATCAAAAATGGAATCCAGGCGCACTGCTTCATCTTTAATTAAATAGCCGACTGTAAGCGGCCCTGACAGCTCAGCGGCTGCATCTGCCGCTTTTTCCTGTTCTTTTGCCTGCATTTCAGTAATGGCTGCCAGTACTTTTTCCTGGTCTTCCTGTTTTTTTCGTTCCACAAATTTATTATAATCTGCCTCTGAATGAACGACTTCTGTCACAAGCTGAAAAGCCGGAAATCCATATGCGCTGTATTGATCTGTAATGAGCTGCCCATACTTCCTTTTAAGAGCTTGTGCCTCTGTATCGATTCTTGTCTGCAATTGAAGCTTTACACCATTAAGAGTAGGCAGTTGCTCCTTTAACAAAGCATGCAGCATTGGCGAAATGCCTTCCAGCTCCGCTACACAATGCGGCCAATAAGCCTGAACATCATCCTGTGAGCATTCTTTTACAGGTGTTTTAATAGAAAAAGACACATTGGCAATATGGGAGAATTGAGTTCGAAGTCTTGTTAAAAATAATTCATAAACGGAAAAAGGCAAGACTTGCTGTAAGATAAATTGGAAATGCCATTGCTTTTGATCTTTATGAATAACGAGCTTTTCAATCCCCGCTTGTTCAAAATAAGGAACAATCTCATCACTTGTTAAATCAAGCTGCTGAAGCAGGAGCTGAAATCGCTCTTTTTGTTCTTTTGTTAAACCTTCCATCGAATCCCCCTTTCAAAAATTCCTCTTTGATTGTAACACAAATTCAAGGTACCCTAGGAAAACAGGGTACCTTGAATTTGTGTTTTATTTTAATAAAGCAGCTAATGTATTTAGCAATTCATCAACAGATACTTCCATTGATTCTCCTGTGCTTCGTACTTTCAATTCGATAATTCCTTCAGCGGCACGTTTTCCAATGGTAACACGAACCGGGATACCAATCAAATCAGAATCAGCAAATTTAACGCCCGGACGCTCTGCACGATCATCCATCAGCACTTCATAGCCTTTAGCCAGCAATTCATTATAAAGCTTTTCTCCAAGCTCTTTTTGTTCTTCATTTTTCATATTAACCGGAATTAAATGAACTTGATAAGGAGCTACAGAAACCGGCCACACAAGACCATTTTCATCGTTAAATTGCTCCGCAACAGCTGCAACCGTACGAGAAACACCAATCCCGTAACAACCCATAATCATCGGCTGTGTACGGCCGTTTTCATCTAAATATGTCGCATTCATCGCTTCACTATATCTTATACCAAGTTTGAATACGTGACCGACTTCAATACCTTTGGCAAACTTGATTACACCTTGTCCATCTGGAGAAGGGTCCCCTTCTTGAATAAATCGAATGTCGGTGTAAGCAGCTTTGAAGTCGCGCTCAGGATTTACATTTTTAAAATGATATCCAGCTTCGTTAGCTCCTGAAACCGCATTGGTCATCGCCTGCACCGCGTTATCGGCAATAATCTCTACTTTCTCTGAAACAGAGACAGGACCCAAGAAGCCCACTTCGCAGCCCATTATTTCTTTTGTTTCTTCTGCGCTTGCCAGTTCAACAACGGATGCTTCAAAATAGTTTTTCACTTTAATATCGTTCACTTCATGATCACCACGAACAAGGACAAGAACAAATCGATCATCGACTTTAAATAAAAGCGATTTAATGCATTTTGACGCTTCTACATTCAAGAAAGCAGATACTTCTTCAATTGATTTTTGTGTCGGTGTTTCTACTTTCTCCAATGCTTCAGCAGTTTCATTCCCTTTCTCATATACCGCTGTAACAGTTGCCATTTCAATGTTTGCTGCATATGAAGATGTATCGGAATATGCAATCGTATCTTCTCCTACGTCTGAAAGCACCATAAATTCGTGTGTATCCTTACCGCCTATTGCTCCTGAATCAGCAATAACGGCACGGAAATTTAACCCGCAGCGTTCAAAAATGCGGCTGTACGCTTCATACATTTTGTTGTATGTGTCATCTAAGCTTTCTTTTGAAGCATGAAATGAATAAGCATCCTTCATGATAAATTCACGTCCACGCAATAATCCAAAACGAGGACGTTTCTCATCACGGAATTTTGTTTGAATTTGATATAAATTTAACGGAAGACGCTTATATGATTTGACTTCATCACGTACTAAGCTCGTAATGACTTCCTCATGTGTCGGGCCTAATGCAAAATCACGATTGTGGCGATCCTTCATTCTCATTAATTCAGGACCGTATGAATACCAACGTCCTGACTCTTGCCATAATTCTGCTTGCTGTAAGGCAGGCATTAATAACTCCACAGATCCCGCGCGCTCCATTTCTTCCCGCACGATTTGTTCCACTTTACGAAGAACTCGATAGCCAAGCGGCAGGAAGCTGTAAATGCCGCTCGCATTTTGACGCATAAAACCGGCACGAAGCAACAACTGGTGGCTTTTAATTTCAGCATCTGCTGGTACTTCACGCAATGTTGGAATTAGATTAGAACTTTGTCTCATATGTGCACCTCTTCAACTCTCCAAAAGTCTCTCTATCACACTGTTTTATCAGTTAACAGATTTATTTTCATTTTGAATGATAGGCTCAAAAAAGCAAGCCTTTTTATTGGGGAAACTCGTCTAAGAATCAGTCCCAATATCCCTTTTCAATTTATATACAAACAATGATTCATTTGAACGAACTTTTTACCCGCCTTAACCGGGAGTAAGGCCCTCACTGATGGAAGTTTCCTTTATAAAAAGAAACGTTGGATATCATTCCATGTGACAACAAGCATCAAGAGCATTAATAAAGCGAAACCGATGAAGTGAACCATACCTTCTTTTTGACGATCAATCGGTTTGCCGCGAACTGCTTCAACTGCAAAAAACATTAAACGTCCGCCATCAAGTGCCGGAATCGGCAATAGGTTCACGATTCCCAAATTAATGCTTAAGACGGCTGCCCATTTCATTAAATAGTAAATTCCCGATTGGGCTACCTGTTCGGTTGAAACATAAATACCTACAGGACCTGAAAGCATATCGATGGAAAATTGTCCGGTAATTAACTTTCCTAAGCCTACAATAATTTCTTTCGACCACATGTATGTTTCAAGCGCACCGTTTTTCACCGACCCGAAAAACGACTTTTCCATCGGAGGATAAACACCAATCAGCCCGATCGTTTGATCTCCCACTTTTCTTTCTTCAGGAGTCACAGGAATATCAAATGTTTCATTATTTCGCATGATGGTAAACGTTAATTCTTCATTTGGATGCATTTGAATCGTTTCGACGACAGCTTTCCATGAACGGATGGATTCTCCGTCAATTGCCTGTACGATATCACCTTGCTTCAAACCTGCCTCGATGGCTGCTCCATCTTTTGTCAGCTCGCCGATGACTGGTTTATCTACCGTATAACCTTGCATTAAACCAATTGCCAAAAAGATGAAAAATGCGAGAACAAAATTCATAAGAGGCCCTGCAAAAATGGCCATTGTACGCTGACCCAATGTTTTAGAAGCAAATTGACGCTCATAAGGAGCGATTTGCGATTCTTCGCCATCCATAATGAAGAAAGATTCTCCACTTACCTCAAAACGCTGCAAGCGCTCATCCTCATCTTCATAACCTGAAATAGACATTCGATGCTCTAAATCTGCATGTTCGACTTCAATTATTTTTGCTTGCGGGTACTGTTCTTTTCGATTAATGATAACTTTATTTACTTGTCCTTCATCATTAAACAAGAGCCCTACCATCTGTCCCGGCTTTACATCTATCATCTCCGGGTCTTCGCCCGCCATTCGTACAAACCCGCCAAGCGGTAAAAGCCGAATGGTGTATACCGTTTCGTTTTTGCGGAACGAGAAAATTTTAGGTCCAAATCCAATTGCAAACTCCCGACACAAAATACCGGCTCGTTTAGCGAAGACTAAATGCCCCAGTTCATGGAAAAATACGAGAGCACCAAAGATGACGATAAAAGCAATCACTGTGTTCAACGGGCGTTACCCCCTTTTTGAGATTAGAGACTTCACAAAATCTCTTGTCTTTGAATCTACCTCTTTAATCGTATCTAAGCAAGGATTTTGAATAGTTGTATGTGTTTCCATTGCCTGCTGTAATACATCTTCTATTTGTAAGAAAGTCAATTTCCCATCTAGAAATGCAGCCACCGCCTCTTCATTGGCAGCATTTAAAACGGTCGGCATTGTTCCCCCTTGTTTTCCCGCTTCAAAAGCAAATGCTAAGCAGCGAAAACGAGTAAAATCCATTTTGGTAAAATGCAATGTCCCTATTTCCCACAAGTTTAAGCGTTTGGTATGTGGAAGCATAATACGGTCTGGATATGTAAGTGCATATTGAATGGGTACTCTCATATCAGGAGTACCGAGCTGGGCGATAACGCTCGTATCTTGAAACTCTACCATCGAATGAATGATACTTTCCTTATGTAATACCACCTCAATTTTCTCATAAGGCATATCAAATAGCCAGTGTGCTTCAATCACTTCCAACCCTTTATTCATCATTGTAGCCGAATCAATTGTAATTTTAGCCCCCATTGACCAGTTCGGATGGTTCAATGCCTGAGAAACGGTTACCCCTTCCAATTCTTCTCTTCGTTTATCTCGAAAACTTCCTCCTGAAGCAGTCAAAATAAGGCGTTCGATCGTTTGCTCTTTTTCTCCTTGCAAACATTGATAAATAGCTGAGTGCTCGCTATCGACTGGCAAAATGGAAACACCGTATTTAGCGGCTTCTTCCATGACAATATGCCCGGCAGTAACGAGTGTTTCTTTATTTGCCAAAGCAATTGTTTTCCCAAGCCGAATCGCTTCAAGAGTTGGAATCAATCCTACACTTCCAACAACTGCAGTTACCACTACTTCAGCATCAGGATGGACAGCCGTTTCGATAAGTCCTTCTTCACCATATACAAAACTAATATGGCCAAACTCTAACTTTAATGCATCCCGATCCTCTTTTTTTAAAACCGATACCATTTTAGGGGAGAACTCCCGAATAATCTTTTTAGCTTCCTCGATGTTTCGACCGACCGACATCGATACAAGCCGAAATCGTTCAGGATGCAGACGGATGACGTCCAGTGTTTGCTGGCCAATCGAACCTGTTGCACCCAATAATGCGATATGTTTCAATCTCTTTCACTCCCATTACCATTCAACGAGCATTACAACATCGTTAAGAAATGTAAAATCGGCCATACAAATAATAAGCTGTCAAAACGATCCAAAATCCCCCCATGTCCCGGAAGAATGTTCCCCGAATCTTTGACACCGTAATGGCGTTTAAAAGCCGATTCGACTAAATCTCCGACTTGTCCAAACACGGATAAGACAACTGCTATTATGAGCAGCTTTACAATGGAATCTTCCACAGGGGCAATGACTTGAAAAATAGCAGCCACTACAATGGCACATACTACACCGCCAACAGAGCCTTCTACTGTTTTATTAGGGCTAATTTCCGGCCAAAGCTTATTTTTCCCCATGGCACGTCCAATAAAATAAGCCCCTGAATCTGTTGCCCATATAATAAACAAAGCAAAAAACACATACGCTAAGCCGTTTTCACGTATTTCAATGAAATAGTAAAAACCCATTCCCACGTAAATGGTAGCTAACATGACAAAGGCTGCATCATCAAACGTAAACTTATTTTTGATCAGTACTGTATATGTCAGCAACAGAAGAACAGCAAACAAAGCTATTTCTACTTTATAGTTACTGAAGATAGTCAAAACAGAATCTGCTCTTCTGGGAATCAAAAATACCCATAAGAGAAGAATACTTAAAAAGCTGGGAACTGAAAACAATTCAATTTTCTTCATTCTTAACAGCTCGAGCACTCCCACTGTACCAAGGAGATACACAAGCAAAGTAAAAGGTAAACCACCGTAAAAAACAATTGGTAAAAATACGGCTGCCGCTATGACAGCTGTAATAATTCGTTGTTTCATCTTCTGCTCAACATCCTTTTATTCCGCTCTAAATCCGGCTGCCGCTATTTATCAGTACGGATTACCGCTCATTAGAAACCGATTGGCTCCCACTAGTCATCAATGCACCGATTGGCTTACTGATTCAAGTGTTCCTTTCTTTGACTTCAACGGGTGGCAACCCCGGCATTGCACTGGAGGAGCAACCACCCGTTAAGGTCAACTAACCATACATTTAGAAATGAGGCTTTTAATGCAGCGTCTTTTTCATTATGCATCTCTAATAATTACCATCATTGAAGGACTGCTTCACAACATCAATTGCCGGGCCTGTGCTTTGAATAAACAGTCTCCTTATACACCGCCGAAGCGACGACCTCTGTGCTGGAAATCTTCTATAGCTTCTACAAAATCTTCTTCGGTAAAATCCGGCCATAAAGTATCAGTAAACCAAAACTCCGTATAGGCCAGCTGCCAAAGCATGAAATTGCTCAACCTTAATTCACCGCTTGTGCGAATTAAAAGGTCGGGATCCGGCAGCTCTTTGCTCATTAGATAAGAAGAAATTAATTCCTCATTAATATCCTCGATCTCTAGTTGATTTTGTTGATAATCAGCTGCCAAACGTTTGATCCCCTCCACCATCTCGGCACGACTTCCGTAATTCAAAGCAAAATTCAAGATTAATCCGGTATTATGCTTTGTTTCATTCATCGCCTTCTCTACTGCACGAAGTGTATGGGGAGGTAAATCTTCCAAGTGTCCCATGACCCGCACTTGAACATTTTCTTCAATTAGCTCAGGTAAAAACGTTCCTAGAAACTCTTCGGGCAGTTTCATCAAAAATTCAACTTCAATTTTAGGTCTCTTCCAGTTTTCAGTGGAAAACGCATATAAAGTTAATACTTTTACCCCTAAATTGTTGGCCGCCTTCGTAATGGTGCGAACCACTTTCATTCCTTCGTGATGCCCTATCATTCGAGGCAAAGACCGCTTTTGGGCCCAGCGTCCATTGCCATCCATAATAATAGCAATATGCTGCGGAACTTCATACTTAAGCAACTCATTCTTTCTGTCGCTTAAAGGTCTCTCACCTGTTTGTTGCTCTTTTTTCCAACGTTGAAATTTTTTTAGCATCTAAAGGTCCCCCGTTATGCAACTATCGTAAATCAAGAAAAGCGCAAGTGCCCGCCGACTGGCATAAGACGAGCGCTGGCTGATAAGCTTTTTGCCTTCAGAAGCGATTGGCTAGACCCGAGAGCCGACGACATCTGTATTATGACACCAGACTCGCCGAAAAAACATATAATTCTTATCTTACAGAAAAGGGTTCCCCGAAGTACGGAACATACTGACGAAGACATTCTCGCAAGCCGCCGCTTTCTTAGTCTTTTTTCTCTTCTTTACATTATTAACAAAAAAACCCCCTGTAAACAATAGAGGGTCTTTTACATCATATTTTACAGTGAAAACAATCAAACTTCCATGATTTCTTTTTCTTTATCTTTTGTAATGCTGTCGATTTTCGCAATATGCTCATCTGTCAGCTTTTGCACATCTTCACTGTAACCTTTAAGATCATCTTCTGTAATTTCACCGTTTTTCTCTAGCTTTTTAAGATCATCATTTGCATCACGGCGAACGTTACGAACTGCGACTTTTGCATCTTCAGAGTATTTCTTCACTAATTTAACAAGCTCGCGACGACGCTCTTCTGTCAAAGCCGGAATGGCAATACGAATCACTGTACCATCATTTGTTGGATTTAAGCCTAAATCAGATTTTAAAATGGCTTTCTCTACTTCGCTTACTTGAGATTTATCATAAGGTTGAATCACCAGTAAGCGTGCTTCCGGCACACTAACAGATGCTAATTGGTTAATTGGAGTTGGAGCACCATAATAATCAACTGTTATCTTGTCAAGCAAAGATGCACTTGCACGCCCTGCACGTACTGATGCCAATTCGCGAGTATATGCTTGGATCGCTTTATCCATTTTTTCCTTTGTGCTTTGTAATACTTGCTTTGCCATCATTATTTCCCCCTTACAATCGTTCCGATATTTTCGCCTAAAACAGCACGTTTGATGTTTCCTTCTTCCATAATAGAGAAGACAATTAAAGGAATGTTGTTATCCATACATAATGAAGAAGCGGTAGAATCCATAACGGCCAATCCTTCTTTCAATACGTCAATATAGGATAAAGTATCATATTTTACTGCATCCGGTACTTTAGCCGGATCAGCGTTATAAACACCGTCAACGTTATTTTTAGCCATCAAAATAACATCTGCTTCGATTTCAGCTGCACGAAGTGCTGCTGTTGTATCAGTTGAGAAATATGGATTTCCTGTTCCAGCTGCAAAAATCACTACGCGTTTTTTCTCCAAATGACGGATTGCTTTACGTCTTATGTACGGTTCTGCTACTTGGCGCATCTCAATCGATGTTTGTACCCGGGATTCAACCCCGAAATTCTCCAAGCTGTCTTGAAGGGCTAATGAATTCATGACAGTCGCCAACATTCCCATATAATCTGCCGTGGCACGATCCATACCCATTTCACTGCCGATTTTACCACGCCAAATATTGCCGCCGCCTACAACAACCGCTACTTCAACACCAAGCTCCTGAATTTCTTTCACTTGTTTTGCGATCGATTTAATAACTTCCGGATTGATTCCAAATCCTTGTGTTCCTGCCAACGCTTCTCCGCTTAGCTTTAAAACAATTCGTTGATATTTAGCATTACTCATGAATAAACCTCCATCGTCATGAATGCAAAACGCATTTTTTCAAAAACAGGGAACACATGGTCATACATTGTGTTCCCTGTTTTATTAAACTATTTTAGAAAATGTCTAAAAAGTCCGCTAAAAATAGCCGTCGTATCTCCTGGTTGACTTACCCGACTCTTTTTATGCTCTTTAAACAAATACTTTTAGTCTTATTTTTTAACTTGGCTCATTACTTCTTCAGCAAAGTTGTCTTGGCGTTTCTCGATACCTTCGCCTACTCCGTAACGAATGAAAGTTTTAACAGTTGCACCTTTAGATTCAACGAATTGACGAACTTTTTGATCTGGATTTTTAACAAAAGATTGGTCTAATAAGCAAACGTCTTCGAAGAACTTGCTTAAGCGGCCTTCAACCATTTTCGCAACGATGTTTTCAGGTTTGCCTTCGTTAAGAGCTTGTTGAGTTAATACTTCACGTTCGCGCTCTGTTTCTTCAGCAGAAACTTGGTCACGAGAAACATATTTAGGGTTGATTGCTGCGATATGCATAGACACATCTTTAGCAGCAGCTTCATCAGTTGTACCTTCTAAAACAGTTAACACCGCGATACGTCCGCCCATGTGTAAGTAAGCGCCAAATGCATCAGCATCTGTTTTTGAAACAACTTCAAAGCGGCGAAGAGATAATTTCTCCCCGATTTTAGCGATAGCGTTGTTGATATGTTCTTCAACAGTAGCACCGTTGTCCATTTTTTGTTGTAACGCTTCTTCAACTGTAGCTGGTTTATGAGCTAAAAGATGTGCACCTAATTCTTTTGTTAATTGAATGAAACCTTCGTTTTTCGCAACGAAATCTGTTTCAGAGTTTACTTCTAAGATAACAGCGTCGTTACCAGAAACCTCGATAACAGCTAAACCTTCGGCAGCAATGCGATCAGCCTTTTTAGCTGCTTTTGCAATTCCTTTTTCACGAAGAAAATCAATTGCTTTTTCCATATCTCCGCCAGTTTCAGTTAACGCTTTTTTGCAATCCATCATCCCAGCGCCTGTTTTTTCACGTAATTCTTTTACCATTTGTGCAGTAATTGCCATTTTTTCTTCCTCCTTAGTGGAATATGTATATAAAAAGTGGTGAACCATTCTTAAAAAAAGGTGATAAAAGGCTATCCCCTCTTATCACCTTTCACTCATTAAGCAGTAGTTGTTTCAGTTTCGACTGCAGCTGTTTCTTCACCTTGTTTTGCTTCTAGAATCGCATCAGCAATTTTACCAGTTAAAAGTTTAACAGCGCGGATTGCATCATCGTTTGCAGGGATAACGTAGTCGATTTCATCCGGATCACAGTTTGTATCAACGATACCTACGATAGGAATGTGTAATTTTTTCGCTTCAGCCACTGCAATACGCTCTTTGCGAGGGTCGATGATGAATAATGCATCTGGAAGTTGTTTCATATCTTTAATACCGCCTAAGAACTTCTCAAGACGCTCTAATTCTTTTTTAAGTTGAATAACTTCTTTCTTTGGTAACACTTCAAAAGTTCCGTCTTCTTGCATTTTTTCAATGTCTTTCAGACGTTTGATACGCTTTTGAATTGTTTCGAAGTTTGTTAATGTACCACCTAACCAGCGTTGGTTTACGAAGTACATACCTGAACGCTCAGCTTCTTCTTTTACAGAATCTTGAGCTTGTTTTTTTGTACCAACAAAAAGCATTGTACCGCCGTTAGCAGCAAGCTCTTTTACAAAGCTGTATGCTTCTTCTACTTTTTTCACAGTTTTTTGAAGGTCGATGATGTAGATACCGTTACGTTCTGTGAAAATATATTTTTTCATTTTTGGGTTCCAACGGCGTGTTTGGTGACCGAAGTGAACACCTGCTTCAAGCAATTGTTTCATTGAAATTACTGACATGATTTTTCCTCCTAAAATGGTTTTGAGTATCCTCCGCTCATATCATTTTCAGGCAAGACTGCCAGTAATGGCAGCACCGTTGTCTGAATCCATGAACGTGTGTATTAACACCATGAACAAATATAGCATACTCCCATTTCACAAGCAAGCGAAAATTACAGATTCTTATTGAAAATGAGTAATAATTCAATTTCTGTTTTCCCTCTATGTAAATGTTTAGCGATTTCTTCAATTGTTAAACCTTTTTTTTGCAAAGAAATGGCCATTTTTTTTATTTGTTCCGGAGTCATGTCTTTCCTACCGTCCCATTTGGACAGAACTTCTTGCTCTTCTTGCTTGAGGGCCGGCTTTGGGATATTTCCATTATCCGCTGTTTCCGTCTCCATCATTTCAAGGAAATCTTGCTCTGACGGGATACTCAACTTATCAAATACCGGTATATCCGGGGGAGGAGATTGTTTCTTTCTTGCATTCCCCTTATCCTGTTTCATCTGTTCAAATTTTCGAATAAATTCATCATTTTGTTCTTTCATCTCCATTAAATGAGCGGAGATCACTTCTTCCATTTCCTTCATCATAACTGATTGGGTCTGTTCTATTTCCTTTAAACGTACAAAACGCATGTATAAAAGGACGATAAACAACAACGCTAAGCCGTGTAACAAAAAACTGACGATCAGTATCCATGCGACCATGCTCTTACACTCATTCTTTCTTACATAATTTTCCCTAAAATATTTCTCATCTTGAACAGTGCTTTAGAATGAATTTGTGAGATGCGGGAAGTAGACAGACTAAGGACTTGCCCAATCTCTGTGAACGTTAATTCTTCTTTATAAAATAAGGAAACGACAAGCTGTTCCTTTTCATTCAGCTGCTCAATTCCATTCAGAAGCTCCAGGTAAAGTTCTTCTCTCAATACATCTTCTTCAGGTGTCAGCGTCTTTTCATCTTTTAAAGCAAATGATTGATTTTCCTGTTCTTCCAAATCTTTGGGCTGTTCCTCTACAGACAATACGTTTGCAAAGAAGCCTTCATTCATCGTTTGAATGACTTCTTCCTCCGACAGCCCTAATTCCGCTGCAATTTCTTTCGGCGTCACAGTTCGAAGATGCTTTTGCTCCAGCCTTTCAGAAGCAGCTTCAATTTTTTTCGCTTTTTCCCTTGCACTTCTTGACAGCCAATCTTCTTTTCGCAATCCATCTAAAATTGCACCGCGTATTCGAAAGGAAGCATATGTATCAAATTTTAATTCCCGTTCATAATCAAATTTTTCCAACGCATCATATAAGCCCACTAAACCCAGGCTGATTAAATCATCCCGGTTTACATTCTTTGGCAAACCGACTGAAATTCGCTGGACATGATAATGAACAAGAGGCATATAGGTTTGTACTAACACATTGCCTGCATGAGAATCACGCGAGTGTATCCAGTTTTGCCAATATTGTTGTTCATCAGCCGTTGACATACGTGACATAAACTCTCTCCTTCCTCATGCTGACGAATGGTCTCTTGGACTTTACTTAATTATAACAAACGATTCTTTATCACACTATAGTTCCATTATTCCACGGTTGACTGTACGTATTTGGAGAACACCGGTTTCAGGGTTAAACTCGATTGTTCGCCCGTTATTACCGCCAACATCTTCTGCTATGAGAGGAATACCATTTTTTTTCAGTTCATGTTTGACGGCTTCTACATTTCGCGGTCCTATTCTCATTAAATCATTAGATGATGCAAACTGAAACATTTGGGCCCCACCCGCGATTTTAGCCTTTAAATGACGCCTTTGGGCCCCTTTTTTCAGCAGTTGCTCGATAAGAACAACGATTGCAGTATCTGCGTATTTTGCCTCATTTATCATACCCGTTTTGGCTAAAGTTGAATCAGGAAGCATGACATGCACAAGTCCAGCCAGACCGTTTTGCAAATCATATATGACCGCTCCAACGCAAGAACCGAGCCCCGATGTCCGAATAAGATTTGGGACTTTTACAATATCGAGCTCTGCAATTCCTACTTTCACGACTTGAGCGCTATACATAATCAGCCACTCCCAGCGCATAAAATAGGGGAAAGAGCGAGTCTGGATCCGGAATGAGCAAAAAATGCCCTTTGAATGCCGGAGTCTGACCGTCGTCATCATACATGACTGTATCAATGATAATGGCCGAATCGCTTGAATGGGAGACTTCCACTAAGCCATTTCCAATGACAGCACCCGCCATATCAATACAAAGACTTGGAACAGAAGGCATCATCTGCAGCTTTGTGAAATCAGAAAGAGACGATAAATAAGAACCCGCTAAAATATTTCCTATTTCTCCTAATGCCGATAAAGACAAATCGGAAAAAGGAGGGGTTAAAAAAGAGATGCTGTCGTCTTTTAATATTTGTTGAACGAACATTCCTGCTTCTTCCAGTGGAAGAAAAACAAACATGCTGCCTGGCACATCTCCGGTTATCCGTAAAAAAATACTGACTACAATGTTTTCGATTCCTCCAACGATATCCATCATATCATTAAAGCTGATAATTTGGACATCCGGTACTTTCATGTCGATTCGCCGATTCAATAGCTGGGAAAGAGCGGTAGCCGAATGCCCTGCCCCTATGTTCCCTACTTCTTTCAACACATCAAGATGGGTTGAATTTAAAGGATGGAATAACGTCATTCTAATCCCTTCTATCATCTATTATTCTTTGTCTTCGGTCATCTCTAATACTCGCGGCAAATTCAACAAAATAAGCAAGCGTCGGTCAATTTTAATGACACCTTTCAGATAGTCAGACTCAATCCCTCCAACCACTTCGGGAGGGGGTTCGACCGTGGTAGAATCTATGTCAATCACGTCATTTGCTGCATCCACCACTAACCCTACTTCCATGTCTCCGATGGCAACAATGATAATACGGGTATTTTCATTATAGGACATCTGCCCTAATTGAAAACGGATACGCAAATCGATGATGGGTGTAACAACACCCCTTAAGTTGATGACTCCCTTTACATAAGGAGCGGTCCTTGGTACCCGTGTAATATGCTGAAGCTTTTCAATAGAGCGGACTTCATTGACAGGAATACAATACTCTTCATCGTTCAATTGAAAAACGATTACTTTTATCTCCATACTTTTTTCTTCCTTTCGCTTTTCTATTTAATTAAAGCGTTACAATCAATAATGAGGGCTACTTGTCCATCTCCTAAAATCGTTGCTCCTGAAATGGCAAACACACTATTTAAATAGTTCCCCAGCGCTTTCAATACCACTTCCTGCTGACCAATGAACGAATCAACGACAAGACCCGCCATCTTTTCACCCTTACGGACAATGACAACCGAATGATAAACTTCTTCTTCGTCACAAACACCTGGAACATCAAAGATCTCCTTCAAACGCACCAAGGGTACAATCTTTCCTCGGAAATCAATTACCTTTTGATTATGGGCATGTAAAATATCTTCTTTTTTCACAATAGCCGTTTCAATTATGGATGAAAGCGGAATCGCATATTTTTCAGCTCCCACTTCGATCAGCAAGACTGAAATAATCGAAAGGGTTAACGGAAGCTGAATAGAAAAAATCGAACCGCTGCCTTCTATGGAATCAATAGACACTGATCCTCCAAGAGATTCAATCGTATTTTTTACGACATCCAATCCTACACCGCGTCCAGATACATCTGATATTTTATCAGCTGTTGAAAATCCGGATGAAAAAATTAATTCATATACTTGCTTATTCGTAAGAGAGGCTGCAGCCTGCTCGGAGATGACTCCATTTTGGATCGCTTTCTTCAATACTTTTTCACGGCTGATTCCTGCACCGTCATCTTCAAGATCAATAAAGACATGGTTTCCGCTGTGATATGCCTTGAGGCGAATGGTTCCTTCTTCATTCTTCCCCTGACTGCGGCGAACGTCAGGTGTTTCAATTCCATGATCGATTGCATTGCGCAATAAATGAACAAGTGGATCTCCGATTTCATCAATAACCGTTCGGTCTAATTCCGTTTCCGCCCCGACGATTTCAAGATTAATTTGTTTTCCTAAATCTCTGGCAAGCTGGCGAACCATACGAGGAAAACGATTAAAGACCGTTTCGACAGGAACCATTCGCATATTTAAAATGATATTTTGCAAATCTCCTGATATGCGAGACATTCTTTCAACCGTCTCATCAAGCTCGCTATTATTTAATTCTTTCGAAATTTGCTCTAAACGTCCTCTATCAATGACGAGCTCTTCAAACAAATTCATTAAAATATCCAGGCGCTCAATATTAACGCGAATTGTCTTTTGAGCATGATGCTGTTTCGAACTTCCCCCTTGATCAGATTTTGAAGCCTCTTTTTTGCCAGAATCCCCTTCCGATATAGTGGTCTTGGCAGTAATGACTTCCGCTTTTTCTGGTTCGTTTGCTTCTTTCGCTTGTGAAACGTTCAACTTCACATCTTCGATTTCAACACTTGCAATCTCGGAAACTTTTAAAATTCGCTGCTTGACTTCTTCGCGATCCGTTTGGGTAACAACAACCACTGTAAAAGCTGAATCGAACTGTTCTTCTTCAAGGTGTTGTGTATCTGGAACGGATTTAATCACTTCGCCAATTTGTTCGATCACTTCGAATACCATATAAACACGAGCAGCCTTCAATAAACAATTATCATTCAATGTCACTGTTACTTCATACGGAGAAAACCCTTTTTCTTTCGATTGTGCTAAGACGGTGGCTTCAAATTCATCGTATTCAATCGTTTGCCCCTCCAGCTTCTCTTCTTGATTGTTATCGCTATTCGCGTCGGATACGGCAGGTACTGAAATAGATGGTTCGTGACCGCTCTCAATCATTTTCAGTTGAGCGACGACTTCCTTTACATCCCGCTTTCCGTCACCTCCGCTTGCAATGGACTCCACCATCGCTTCTAAGTCATCTACCGATTGGAACACAATATCAAGTGCCTTCGTCGTTACAGAAATTCGTTTGTTTCGAATTCCGTCGAGCACATTTTCCATCTGATGAGTTAGATTGGCTAAATCTTCATAACCCATCGTCGCCGACATTCCTTTTAATGTATGGGCAGAACGAAAGATTTCATTGACGATATTTAAATCTTCTGGATTCTTCTCGAGCTCTAATAACTGGTCATTAATATTTTGGAGATGCTCTTTACTTTCTTCAATGAACACTTCTAGATATTGTGCCATTTCCATTTTGCCTTGCCCCCTATTATGTCTGTAAATATTGAGAAATTGTACCCGAAATAAATGTAAGCGGCTGAATGTTATCGACTAGATTTGTCCCAATCGCTGATTTGGGCATTCCAAATACAATGGATGTTTCTTCCGACTCTGCGATTGCATACGTGTTTCCCGCCAATTTTAAAGCTTTGAGGCCTTCTGTACCGTCCGTTCCCATCCCTGTTAAGATAACGGCAATTTTTTTGTACTCTTTCAATTGGCTGATAGATTCAAATAATACATCAACGGATGGACGGTGCCCTTTCCTTGATTCTGTTTCATCAAGATGGGCCGTTAATGCGGTTCCCATTTTCCTTACAGTCAAATGATAGCCGCCCGGTGCTACATATACGGTATCTTTTTGTAAAATCTCTCCATCTTCCGCCTCTTTTACGGTTAAATCCGATAAGGTATTGAGACGATTAGCCAAAGATTTTGTAAAACCTGGAGGCATATGCTGAACCACTAGGACAGGGGCATTCAGCCCTCTCGGCAAGTGAGACAATACCTCTTGAAGAGCCTTTGGTCCTCCTGTTGATGTGCCAATACATATAACCCGTTTAACCTGTTTTTCAACTGCTCCAGCTATTTTCCAAGGCGCCTCTAGTTCTATTCTACTGTTTTTTATAGACGTTAGACTAGTATTCAGAACAAAAGTATCATACTCGTTCTTTTTAAATGCACGTAAATTCGCTTTACTAGCCAATACTACTTTTTCAATCAACTGCTCTTTTATTTTATGTAAATCAAGAGAGATGGCTCCTGACGGCTTAGCGATAAAATCAATGGCACCATATTGCATGGCCAATACTGTATTGTATGCCCCCTCGTACGTGGTACTGGACAGCATGACAACCGGAAGAGGATTTGTTTCCATGATTTGTTTCAATGTTTCAAGGCCATTCAAGATCGGCATCTCTACATCTAACGTCATAACATCCGGCTGAACTTCTTCTATTTTAAGCAGCGCATCCTGACCATTTCTCGCTGTACCAACAACTTGCAAACGAGGATCTTCTTTAAAAAAATCCGTAATTACTTTGCGCATAAACGCCGAATCGTCCACTACGAGGATTTTTATCTTTTTCACCAAAACAGAATCCTACCTTTCCAGGAAATGTTTTCGTAATTTTGTAATGAAGCTTAAAGGTTTTGTTTCAGGCAGCCTGTTGAATGTATTCGATATATATCGATCAGCAATTGCCGCAAGTGCTTGGCTTGCAGTGCTTTTCGGATCGAATAACGTAAAAGGAACTTGTCTGATAACCGCACGGCCCACTGCTTTATCATCCGGTATTAACCCGAGCAAATAAACTTTCTTATTTAAAAATTGCTGCATAACACGATTTAGGCGATTATAAACAGACATACCATCTGCATGAGTATCTGTCTTATTAACGACGAGCAAATATGTTGTTAAAACGTCATTTATGCTTAGAAATTTAATCGTCGCATATGCATCCGTAATAGAAGTTGGTTCGGGTGTTGTGACAATGACAATTTCATTTACCGCTCGTAAAAATTGAATCATCCCTTCTGTCATGCCTGCGCCCATATCAAAAATAACATAATCATATGTTTGCAAAAGAGTGCTGAATTCAGAAATTAACCGTTCCACTCTGTGTGAAGACAGCTCAAAAATGGATGTGATGCCTGTACCTCCCGCAATATAAGATAAATTTCCGGGTCCTTTTTGAACGATTTCATGAATGGAGAGCTGTTTTTCAAACATATCGACAAGTGTATAAGGTGTCGAAAGTCCCATTAAAATATCAATATTCCCCATTCCTATATCCATATCACATAGCAACACGCTATAGCCCTTTTGAGATAATTGTAAGGAAAAATTTAACGAAAAATTCGATTTTCCGACTCCTCCTTTTCCGCTTAAAACGGAAATGGCCTTTGCCCCTTTCGATTGCTGTATATGTTGAAGCTGCATGCGTAATGATTCAGCCTGATCTTTTATTGTCATCTTACATTTCTCCAAACATCAAATTCACGATATGTTCTGGTGACGCTTTTTTCAAATCATCCGGTACATTTTGCCCGTTTGTTATATAACTAACACTTTTCCCATACTTCAATATCATGTTCAGCATGGAACCATATGTGGATGTTTCATCCATTTTTGTAAAAATAAAAGAATCAAGAGGAACACTTGAAAACTGATCACAAACATCCTCCATATCTTTTATTTTACCTGTTAATGACAGAACAAGATGGGTTTGCATTTCTTCATTAAAGGAAAACATCTCTATCAAATCATCTACATACTGGCGCTGACGATAATTTCTTCCAGCCGTATCAATGAGAATTATATCGAAATGAGCAAAGGTATTTTTTGCTTTTTCCACATCTTCCTTGTTGTAACACACTTCAATCGGAACATTTAGAATATTAGCATACGTTTTGAGCTGGTCGATAGCAGAAATTCGATACGTATCAGTTGTGATAAAGGCGACTTTTTTTTGATGTTTGAGAACACATTGAGCTGCCATTTTCGCTAGTGTTGTTGTTTTTCCTACTCCCGTAGGCCCTACTACATTGATGTATTTCTTCTCAAAATCAATTCCTTGAAGCGGCTTAACCACGGACAGCTTCTCAAGCAGCCATGCTTTCGTCCAGTGCACGAGTTTCTTTTCTGTTGCTTGCCCTTTATTTAAATAGTAGAACTCCAATAAAGAGGGAACTAACTGATCGATGAGTGATCCACTCACTTCTTGCTCTTTCAATCTTTGGACAATCCTCTCCACCGCTGAAGGAAGCTGTGTATTCACCGAATGGTTCATAATGGTCAGCTGTTGGAGCATCCTTTTCAAGCCATTAATCTCCTGAACAATATTCTCACTTTGGTTAGGCGAAGAAGCGGGAAAAGGTGGTAGAACCTGTTTTCCTTCTGTTGGATACTTTTTCTTTTGGCTGACAGGCTGTGAGTCAATGGCAGCAATGACTTCAATACTCTTTTTGCGAAAAAAGCCGAATACTCCCCCTGTGTGCACCACCCTCGAATTTAAAATAACGGCATCATGGCCCAGCTCTTTTCGGATTTTATTCATGGCTTCAGGCATTGAAGACGCCATATATTTTTTTACCTTCATTCGATGTTCACCACTCCTACACTTTGTACTTCAACATTTGATTCCAACTCGTTATAAGATAACACCGGCACTTGCGGCATATAGCGTTCGATCAGTTGTTTTACATATATCCGGACAGCAGGAGAACATAATAAAATGGGCGCTTGTTCAAGCATCGACATTTGCTCCGCCTGCTGAGCGATGTTTTCAATAATAGACTGAGATGTTTGCGGATCTAATGATAGATAGTTCCCGTGTTCTGCCTGTTGGACTCCTTCAGCCAATGCTTTTTCGATTCGCCCTGACAATGTCATTACTTTTAATGGTTCTCCCTCAATCGTATATTGATTTGTGATCTGACGGGCAAGCCCTTGACGAACGTATTCAGTTAACAAATCCGTATCTGACGTCATCTTGCCAAAATCGGCAAGCGTCTCAAAAATGACCGGTAAATTCCGGATTGATACTTTTTCTTTTAATAAATTTGCCAATACCTTCTGAACCTCCCCGATTGAAAGCGGGTTTGGCGTCACTTCTTCCACCAAAATAGGGTACGATTCTTTTAAGTGATCGATTAACTGTTTTGTTTCTTGACGCCCGAGAAGCTCATGGGCATTTAGTTTAATGATTTCTGTAATATGAGTGGATACAACAGAAGGCGGATCAACGACCGTATATCCAAACATTTCAGCTTGCTCTTTAACCGATTCACTGATCCATTTCGCTGGCATACCAAATGCAGGTTCAATCGTATCAATTCCGTCTAATGAATCATCTTCAATTCCCGGGCTAATCGCCAAATAATGATCGAGAAGCAGCTCGCCTCGAGCCATTTCATTTCCTTTAATTTTCAACCGATATTCGTTTGGTTGCAGTTGAATATTGTCCCGTATGCGAACAACCGGGATAACAATTCCGAGTTCTAAAGCGAGTTGACGGCGAATCATGACGATGCGATCTAAAAGATCCCCTCCTTGATTCGTATCGGCCAATGGGATAAGACCATATCCAAATTCGAATTCAATCGGGTCCACACTTAATAAGTTAACGACGCTTTCAGGACTTTTCATCTCATCAGCCTGTAATTCTTCTTCTTCAAGTGGTCCATGCGACTGGATTGGCGCCATTCGTGCACGAGAAATAAAATAACCTCCCCCCGCCAGTAAAGCGGCAATCGGCAACGTAATAATATCGTTAATAGGAGTGATTAGACCCAGGGCAGCAATTGTTCCCCCCGTCACATATAACATCGTCGGAAAGGAAAATAATTGTCCCGTAATATCCTGACTCAAGTTTCCGTTTGAGGCAGCCCTCGTCACGATAATCCCGGTCGCCGTCGATATCATAAGCGCAGGAATTTGACTCACTAATCCATCTCCAATTGTTAACAACATGAATGTTTGGGAAGCTTCACCTATGGACATGCCCATTTGTGCCATTCCGATGATAATTCCAAAGATAATATTGATAATGGTAATGATAATCCCTGCAATTGCGTCTCCTTTAACAAACTTGCTGGCCCCGTCCATAGCTCCATAAAAATCGGCCTCACGCTGAATTTTCTCTCTTCGCTCAATAGCCTGCTGTTCGGAAATCATACCGGCATTCAAATCGGCGTCAATGCTCATTTGTTTCCCCGGCATTGCATCAAGCGTAAAACGTGCCGCTACTTCTGATACACGTTCCGCCCCTTTCGTAATAACGATAAATTGAATGATAATTAAAATTAAAAAGACGACAAATCCGACAAGCGGCTTTCCTCCAATAACAAAATTCCCGAATGTCTCGACGACCCCTCCGCCTTCACCAGTACCTAAAATAGAACGGGTTGTGGAGACGTTTAACCCTAAACGGAATAATGTCAAAATTAACAATAATGAAGGAAAAACTGAAAGCTCCAGCGGTTCTTTCATATTCATAGATACCAATAATACTAAAAGAGCAAGAGAGATATTAATCATGATTAAAAAACTAAGCAGCCATGTCGGCAGCGGAATAACAAGCATAACAATAATAAGGACAACACCTAAAATAACAGGAAAATCTCTTGCTGACATTTACTGTTCTCTCCTTACTGTCAAAAAAATTGGCTGTATATAGATGATTTTAGAATCTGTATCCGCCCTAATTAGCCAATGAAACGATAAGTCTTTCTCAAACTTTATTTTTAATTCGGTATACGTAGGCCAAAATTTCGGCCACCGCTTTGAAAAACTCTTCTGGAATCGGATCTCCGACATCGGTTTGTTCATATAACGCTCTCGCAAGCGGACGGTTTTCTACCATGACAATCTCATGGTTCCCGGCAATCCCTTTAATCTTTTGTGCTATATAATCCACTCCACATGCTACTACAAACGGCGTATCCATTTTTTCCTCGTCATATTTAAGGGCAATGGCATAATGTGTTGGGTTAGTGATGACAACATCTGCATGTGGCACTTCCTGCATCATGCGGGACATGGCCATTTCACGTTGCTTTTGCTTAATTTTTGATTTAATTTGCGGATCGCCTTCGATGTTTTTATGCTCATCCTTAATGTCTTGCTTGGACATTCTGATACTCTTTTCAAAGTCATATTTTTGATAAAAATAATCTAAAAGCGATAAGAACAGCAGAACGATGGATGCTGCCACCCCCATTTGAAAGACAAGCTTCGCCAGTACAATGAGGCCTTCCATCAATCCTTTTTGAGCGAGCAAGAGCACCTCGTCCCGGTTCAACCAAAGAATGGCGAATGTGACTGCCCCTACGAGGGTAATTTTTAAAATGGATTTCAATAATTCCACAAGAGCCCGAACGGAGAAAATTCGTTTCGCTCCGCTGATTGGATTAATTTTTTTCAAATCGGGTTTCAATGTTTCGGTTGAGAATAAAAAACCGATTTGCATATAATTCGTTGCAATTCCACCTATTAAAGCAACCAACATAATAGGTCCAATTGCAACTGCGATTTCAGGAAGCAAGTCAAACAAGATGAACACAATATTTTTTTCTGTTAAATCAAGCAGCAAATATTGTTCATAACTATGGGTGATAAGATCCATAAATTGCTTTAGCAGCGTTTTGGCTCCAAACGCAAAATATAAAAAAATGAGCAGAAGAACCAGTGCCGTATTGACATCCTGACTTTTAGCTACTTGTCCTTTTTTACGAGATTCCTGCCGTTTTTTCGGAGTCGCTTTTTCGGTTTTTTCACCGGCGAAAAATTGCAGATTTAAGCGTAACATGGATAAACTTATCCTCCCAAAATGTTCATTAACGTTCTCATAGCATAAAGTATTTGCTCAAAAATGCGCTGAATGACCATGAACATGCTTCCCATGACCACAATTAGCAGCACAAATGAAATAATAATTTTAATCGGAAAGCCTACTACAAAAATGTTTAATTGCGGAACAGTGCGTGCCATAATTCCTAATGCCAGATCTACTAAGAAAATAGACCCTACAATTGGAAGAGACATTTGAACGGCTGTTAAAAACATGGTCGCAAACGTTTTGACAATAAATTGGACAAATGGTTCCTGCCCCATCGAAAGAGATAAATCATCTATTTTAATAATTTGATAACTATGATAAATACCTTGAATTAACAAGTGATGGCCATCAATGGAAAGTAGAAACAACAACGAAAGAATATACAAATACTGTCCGAATAAAGGACTTTGTCCTCCCGTTTGAGGGTCTATGACATTTGCCATCGCAAATCCCATTTGAAAGTCAATAAGACCGCCTGCTATTTGAATGCACATGATTGCAATGTAAGCGATGAGACCAAGTGACAAGCCGACTATACTTTCTTTTAATACGAGTAAAATAAATTCATCATCGATTTTTATTACGGGCAATTCTATTGTCGTTACAAGGGTGAACGATAATAAAACGGACAAGCCAATTTTATGAGAGGTCGGGATGTTGCGATACGAGAATACAGGTACTGTCACTAAAAACGATGCGATTCGAACTAAAATAAGTAAAAAAGCAGGAAAATAGGAAAGCAGTTCGTTCATCGTCATCCTATATAATGATGCAGATTAGCCAATATATCATGTGTAAACGTTAGTATTCTCGCTAACATCCATGGACCGAAAAATACAATACCTAAAAAAACAGCCACAATCTTTGGAACAAAAGCCAGGGTTTGTTCTTGAATTTGAGTCGTAGCTTGAAAAACACTGACAATTAGACCTACCGCAAGCGCTAATAGTAAAAGAGGCCCGCAAACTACTAAGATGGTATAAATCCCTTTTTCTGCTAATGATATGATAAATTCGCTACTCATTTCTCTCACCTACTGAAAGCTTAACAACAAGGATTTCACGACTAAATTCCATCCATCTACCAATACGAACAATAATATTTTAAACGGCAACGCAATCATTACAGGGGGTAGCATCATCATCCCCATAGACATTAAAACGCTCGCTACAATCATATCGATGACTAAAAATGGAATAAATACCATAAATCCAATTTGAAAAGCCGTTTTCATTTCACTGATGGCAAATGCCGGAACAAGTGCCGACATCGGAATATCCTGAATGGATTCGGGTCTCGGTGCATTCGTATATTCTAAAAACAGCGCCAAATCCTTTTGCCTTGTTTGCTTGCTCATAAACTCTTTCATTGGAACAGACGCTTTTTCATAAGCCTCTTCTAATGTGATTTTTTCGTCAAACAGCGGCTCCAGTGCTTCCTTATGAACTTGCGAGAATACAGGGGCCATGATAAAAAACGTCAAAAATAAAGAAAGACCAATGATGACTTGATTTGGAGGCATTTGCTGTGTACCTAACGAGGTACGGACGAATGACAAGACAATGACGATGCGCGTAAAACAAGTCGTTAAAATTAAGATGCTGGGAGCAAGAGAAAGAACGGTTAGTAATAAAAGTAATTTAACAGAAGTGGATACGTTCGCCGGATTACTCGTACTGAAAATTTCCATAAATTCATTCATTGTCTCGGTCGTTCCTTTCCAATACCTTCATCGCGTTTTTTCTCTGATTGGAGATCTCATTCATCTTCTCTTTTAACATACTGCTAAAATCAGCTTGCACACCATCTGTCCGATTCTTTCTCTTATCAAACAAACTTGGCAATATCACTTTAAATTCATCTTGTAAACCAGTTGCTTGATCTAACGACTGGAGAAGCCGCTCTTTCTCCTGTTCATCCTTTACTTCTGTCAGCAGTTGAACAGAATCCCCTACACCGATAACTAAGATGCGTTCTCCTACTTTTACAATTTGGATGGAGCGATTCCCTCCTAAAGGTATACCCCCTAAATTTTGAAAAACGCGATTTGCCTGGAATACTCGATTGCGTTTATTCAATAGTTTTAAAAGGGCATATAACAAAGCAAGAACAAATAAAAAAGCCAAAAACATTTTTACAAAATCCCATGCTGAAACGATGCTGGCTGCTTGATCGTTGTCCGAATTTTGCTCATCAGGCTCTTGTTTGTTTGCATCTTGGCATTTTTCAGGTTGTTCCAAACATTCTTTGACAGATAGCGGCGATTGCTCCGCTAACACCTTGGTTTGCGGAGCAATCACTAAAATGAATGACAGGATGATGTATGCAATAATTTGATGTCGCAAATGTCTGTCACTCTCTTCTTTTTAATTTATCCCGCATTAACGAGCAGTAAAATCCCCACTTCAAGAATCGAAGAAGTCTAAGCGGGGAATAACTGCCCGTAAAAGCCCAAATAAAGGAACTCCTAAATGATAGAAGGTTCCTTTATGCTAGCGTTTTTGAAATAGCTTCAATTACACGATCTGCTTGGAATGGCTTTACGATAAAATCTTTAGCTCCTGCTTGAATAGCATCAATAACCATTGCTTGTTGTCCCATAGCTGAGCACATAATAACTTTAGCCGCTGGGTTGATTTTTTTGATTTCCTTTAAAGCTGTAATACCATCCATCTCAGGCATCGTAATATCCATGGTAACTAAATCCGGTTGATGTTCGTTATATTTTTCAATGGCTTGCATCCCATCTGCCGCCTCTGCCACAACCTCGTAACCATTTTTTGATAAAATATCCTTAATCATCATACGCATAAATGCTGCATCATCTACAATTAAAATCCGTTTTGACATTTATATGTCTCCTCTCTCAAACATATCAGTTTAAATTACTAATGCGATCCTTTTGGCTGACGATATCTGTTACACGAACACCAAAATTTTCTTCAATAACAACTACTTCCCCTTTAGCAATCAGTTTATTATTCAGTAAAATATCGACTGGTTCACCCGCCAGCTTGTCCAGTTCAATAATAGATCCTGATGAAAGTTCCAGCACTTCTTTGACAGTCCGTTTTGTTCTCCCAAGTTCCACAGTTACTTGAAGTGGAATATCAAGCAACATATCTAAGTTTCTTGTTTCTTTTTCTAGAAGGTGTTTATCTTCAAAACTCGAAAATGAAGCAGGCTGTATATCAACCGAATGGGCCGGTTGATTAATAGGCTGTGAACCAATTGATTGTTGAGCAGGCTGATTAACCGGTGGATAGTTGGCATATTGCTGCGATACTGCTTGTACAGGTTCTTTGACCTCCTGATAAGACTGTTGGGGTATTACCGGTATTTCTTGTTGGGATGCCCTTGTATCACTCGCTGTTTTAGTATAACTAGGTTCGGATGGATTTTCACTAGGATTTAATAAATCTTCTACTAGTTTTTTCGCAAATGGCAACTGCAATAATTGCATAATATTTGAATCAATCAAATCTCCAATTTTTAGCCTGAATGAACTCTTTACCAAAATATCATCTGACGGAATAGCATGTGTTCCTGAACCTTCTACAAGATTCAATAACTCTATGCTCGGCGGAGAAATATCGACCTTTTTGCTGAAAATAGTCGACATAGAAGTGGCTGCAGAGCCCATCATTTGATTCATTGCTTCTTGAACTGCACTTAATTGAATCTCATCCATTAGCTCAGAGGTGCTTGTTCCATCTCCCCCCAACATCAAGTCTGCAATAATAGCTGCATCGCTTTGTTTAATAACAAGAAGATTACTTCCGGAAAAACCTTCCGTGTATTTAACCTCAATGGCTACATAAGGCTTCGGAAATTCTGATGCCAAATCTTTATGAAAGATAAGTGAAACATGTGGTGTCGTAATCTCTACTTTTTGATTCAATAATGCTGAAAGTGCCGTAGCAGAACTGCCAAACGAGATATTACCGATCTCTCCAAGAGTATCTTCTTCAATCTCTGAAAAATAGTCAGCCAGCGGGGGAAGCTTATTTTCCTCGGAAGATAATTCATTATCAAGACTGCTTCCTCTTAATAGTGCATCAATTTCATCCTGCGAAAGCATTTCGTTACTCATTGTTGTCCCCCCCTTTAAAATCTTCTAGAATTTGAACAGCTAGTTTTTTCTTTACTTTCCCCGGTTGCGCAAAAAATTTCGGAACTCCCCCTACTTTTATGGTTAAGGGCTGATCGATGGTTTGATCAAGCCTAATCACATCGCCTACATTGAGCATTAAAAATTCTTTAATAGACGTATTAACAGACCCTAATTCAGCAATAACCGGCAGCTGGGTGCTATGGATTTTCTTTTCCAGCGTTTTAATTTCATAAGGTAATGGTTCCTTTTTGGTAGACTGCATCCAATAATGTACTGAAAGTTTAGGAATAATCGGTACTAACAACATGTGTGGAATACAAATATTGAACATTCCTGTCGTTTCACCAATTTGAATATTTAAAGAAACAACCACAACGGTTTCGTTTGGTGAAATCATCTGCAGAAACTGGGGATTTACCTCAAAATCTACCAGTAATGGTTCAATATCGATAATTCCACTCCAAGCTTGTTGAAAGCTATCCAGCGTTTGCGAGAAAAAATTACTTAACAGCCTTGTATCTATTTCTGTTAAGTTCTCAATATTATTGATGCTGTCACCCTTCCCGCCAAGAATTCGGTCAAGGATGGCATAGGCAACATTTGGATTGACTTCCATGATAATTCGCCCTTCCAGCGGTTCCATTTCAATTATGTTTAAAACCGTCATCTGAGGAATAGAACGAATAAATACTTCATATGGTATTTGATCAATAGAAGCAATCGAAATTTGAACAAGTGTACGTAAACGAGCAGATAAAAAGGTTGTTAAGATTCGTGCAAAATTTTTATGAATTCGATTTAAACTCCTGATTTGATCTTTCGAAAACCGTAAAGCTCTTTTAAAATCATATACTTTCACTCTTCGCTCTTTCTCTTCGCTTTTCAACTGCTCTGTATTCATTTCATCATTTGACAAAGCTGACAATAATGCATCAATTTCGCTTTGTGACAATACTTCATCTGACATCGTATTTCACCCCCTAAAAGCATCATTCAATGTCACTGTAACATTTTGGAGGTTGTATATACTTTTACAACTTTCCCTTCTTGCATGAGCTTATTGATTTTTACCTTCAATCTCTCTTCAAGTTCACTAAGCCCTTGTCTTCCTTTAAATTGTTCTGCTTTCATATCCGAGAGATCTTTAACAATAATATCGCGAACTTGAAAATCTCGCATTTCTAACTCTTCCTTTGCTTTTTTACTATCTGTTTGAATCGAAAAAGCAATGCGAATAAATTGATCGTTTGACAAGTTAGTTGTAATTTCATCTATTTGGACTGTTGCTTCCACGACCTCTTTAGCACTAGGCTCTTTTACTTGATTGTTGTTTGTAAGTTTAAGTACGACAATAGCAGCAACAGCACCAACTAGTGCGAGAACCATTAGAATGATAAGCATGATACTGACTAGCTTATTTTTAAACAAAGAATTATCCCTCCATGTTTCCTTGAAAACCAAGCATGTTTGTCTTTCGATAAAACACCGTAACAAGTTTGACAACATCATCGGTCGATTCACGTACAATAAATTTCTTTCCGCTGGTCAGCGTAATGGTTGTATCAGGAAAAGCCTCTACTTGTTCAATATAAAAAGCGTTCAGTGTAAACGGTTTGCCGTTAAGGCGTGTCAATGTAATCATCTTTACAGGAACTTAGAAAGAATTTTATCTCTAAGCTCCTCCCCCCTTTAAACTATGAAACTATCGTTTTAAATTAGCCAGTTCTTCTAAAATTTGATCTGAGGTTGAAATGATACGCGTATTCGCTTGAAAGCCGCGCTGTGCCACAATCATCTCTGTAAACTCTTCTGAAAGATCGACGTTGGACATTTCCAGTGTTCCCATTACAATAGTGCCTGCGCCTGTTGTTCCTGGTGTATTCAATTCTGCCAGTTTTAATCCATCACTATTTTTATCGGGAGAACCAGAATTAGCTGTGCTTTTAAATAAGTTTTGGCCAATTTTCTCTAAACCATCATTATTAGAGAAATTAGATATCGAAATAACACCAGCTGTTCTTAAATCACCATTACTGTCAACATAATTTACTGTACCGTCTGAACCAATACTAAAACTTTGTGCGGAAGTTGGTATGTTTATTTTCCCCACACCGTTAGAACGCGTGCTAGTTGGAGGAGTACCAGAAAGAGTATAGCTTTCTCCTATTAAATAATAACCATCCGCATTTACTATATCCCCGTTTTTGTCAAGATAAAAATTTCCCGCTCGAGTAAATACTGGATTGGTTATCGTAGCATTTGTACCAGTTCCGTTTACTCCATTTCCCAAAACAAAAAAACCATCTCCAGAAATAGATAAATCCAATATTCTCCCCGTCGTTTGCAAGCTTCCTTGCGTATGTACCGTATCAATTGTTGCGATTTGCGAACCTAAACCTACTTGTTTTGGGTTCACTCCTCCTTTCCCACTTCCAGGTGCACTAGCCCCTGAAATTTGCTGGCTCACCATATCTTTAAAAGTGGTTCTCCCCTTTTTAAAGCCGTATGTATTGACATTGGCAATGTTATTACCTATAACGTCAAGCTTTACTTGGAAATTTTTCATCCCGCTAATTCCCGAATACATAGATCGTAACATTCTATTTTCCCCCTTCGTTTATTGGCTGTATCAGTCGGTCAACAGCCCAAGCCTCCTCTTATAAGGTCCAGCTTATTCAATAACGATTGTCCCATTAATATTTGTGAAGATTTGAGATTTGGTTTCCTCTCTGTTCATGGCTGTTACAACCGTATTATTTTTAGCACTTACAATTAAAGCAACATTTTCCATCAATACAAGGGAATCATTAACGCCCATTCTTCTTGCCTCTACTACCTTTTGTGCAAGTTGTCTCCATTGAGATTGCTCAATTTGAATATCTCGTTCATCCATCCGCTGCTTAGCATGTTTGCTGATTTTCAATTCGGTCTCTCTTGGCTGAGTCTTTGCCAATTCAAATTGCTGTTTGAATGATGAACCGTAAAGCAACTTGCTTTTGGGATAAGCTGGTTTAGTTGTTACAGGTGTGTAAAGACTATGAGTAATTTTTTTATCCAAGCTCACACCTCCTGATTTTCTATGCTCTTATTTTCACAATCTGACTGGATGTTACGCTTGCTTCACCTTCATCGCCGCCTACAGAAAATATCGACTTGCCGTTTTTGAACAGAACCGATTGTACTACAGCTTCCTGCTCCGCTCCGTCCTCATTGATCCATGTTATATACTTACCAATCAATTGGCTTGCTTGCATCATTAAATTCTCATCCGTTGTCGTTTGGACTTCAAAAACATTTTCAGGCAACACAACAGAGCCATCACTTAAAGTAAAAGTGACTTCTCCATCTATATATTGAATATTCTCGATGATTCCCTCGCCCTTTTTGACTGTTGTTCCATCTTCTTCCACAACAGGTACACTATAGCTGACTTCCTTACCAATCATTTGCTGATAGGCAATTAAACTTCCCTGTTTTTGCAGCTGAACAAAATCTTCAAAAGCTTTTCCCATATTAGTAATTTGTTCCAATGTAGAAAATGTCGCCATTTGAGCAACAAAATCTTTGTCTTCCATTGGATTCGTAGGGTCTTGGTGCTGCAATTGAGTCATTAAAATTTTCAAAAATTCGTCTTTCCCTAAATTGCTGTTACCAACCGAACGCCCTTGATTTTGATAAGTTGATAAATAAAGGCTTTGATCTATTTTAGTTGACATAAAAACCACCTAAACATTGAAATTAAATAACGCTTCCCCAAAGGTTATGGAAAAATCGTTTTCTTCGTCTTCTTGTTCATCTTCAGCCATCTGTTTTTCGTTCCTCTCCTGCCCAGGCTGTTCATGCTCTTGGAAGCCGTGATTCATGAATTTTTCGAAAGGCTGGAATTGCTGCTGAATTTCCACTCGGTCCACATGGATTTGCTGATTCGTAAAAGCCTGTTTCAATAATGATAATTGAGACTCCAACAACTCCTGTGCCTGTTGCGTAGAAGCGATCATTTTAGCAGTCATCCCATGTTCATTTTTAACAATCTCAATTCTTAACGCCCCTAAATGTTCGGGAAATAACTTAATCATTAATTTTGAATGGTCACCGTTTTGCATGAATGAACTGCGTCCCAAAAGTTGCTGAAACTCCCGAAGAAAACCTTCCTCATTTATTCCTTTACCCGCTGATCCGATATGCAGCGCATACTGTTCTGCTTTCGTCATTGGCAGCAGCTGCTCCAGCCTGATTACAGGCACCATATCCTGTTCGTTTCCCGTTTTAGGCAAAGCTTCTTGCTCCATTCCCATGGCAGTCAGCAGCCTCAAATTGGCGTGATTCTCTCTAACACCTTTGTTTACAAGTTGTTCTGCTTTAGAAGCCTCCGAAATAGCGGTCTCTGTCGTCTCTTTCGATGTCAGCAATGCTTTTAAAGACAAATTAAGTTTAATAAAATCAAGTCTATTTTGTTTTTTAATGAGTCCATTCTTAACCGGCAAATCAGCACCCGGGTCCGGCCAACCTTTTACAAACGCTGCCACCCCCTTCTCCTTATCCGTGAGCAACATACTTTTAGGGGGATTAGTCGGCTGTACGGCTGCCATCTCAATTTTGATTTCTTCTAAAACGGCCTCGAACCCCGTTTTTTCTTCTACTTCGTCACCTTTTTTAACCACCGAATTCGTTATAGATTGCTTTCGATCGACCCCGTTGTTTGTAATAGCGGCCGTATACATTTTTATTCACCCCCTTTCAATTGCTAATCATCCTGAGAAGTTCGTTCAGATAAAATTCCCGTATATTGAGCTGCTGTAGCCGGGTCCATTTTTTCCAATATACTGGAAAGCTTGTCTGACTTAAATTGCGTGAGCAGCCTCACTGCCTTATCTTCTTCCAATTCCGAGAGAATGAGAGCTGCTTTTTTAGGTGTCATTTTTTCGTATGCCGACACAATCTCTTTTAACTCTGTTTGTTCTGCCTCTTTTTTCTTATCGGCTTCCGCCAATTGTTCGTTAAGGCGCTGAACCTGTATTTGCAAACTCTCCAGCTCTAAATCCTTTTCGTTAAGTTTGTCCTGCATATCATGTATTTTCTTCTCTTTTTCTTGTAAACTTGTTTCTAATTGTGTAATATCTTCATTTCTTTGTATATTCTGTTCTTCCACTGCCTGTTCTTCTTTAGAAAGAAATGGAATGTCCTTGACCGCTTCTTTCACCTTTTCATTAACATCCATACCGTAAAGCATTAGCAGAACATAAACTATCACTGCCGTAAAGACGAGTGGAATAAAAATCACAAAGAAAAACACTTGCAGCTTACTGTGCTTCTTTTCTTCTTTTAACATTCCTTGTGCTTTACCCACAATTTCACCTAATTCCCCTTAAGCATATATTGCTGGATCGACACCTCATCCATTTGTTTTGACTCCAGCTCTTTTTGAGTCTCTTTATATCTTCGAAAATCTTTGACTTTCATTTTTTCAAATTTCTTCACTTCCATGTTTTTATCGCGCAGTTTCAACTCTGTCAATTGCATCGTTTGACGGGCCGACATCACTTTTTGCTGATATACAGCAATCATTTTTTCCAGGTGGTCGATAAAAAGCTGGAACTGTTTCACGTCTGTAATGGATAATCCCATTCTCATTTTAACAGCGTGTTCATCTATTAATTGTTCTTTTTGTTTTAAATATTCGTACAGTTGCTGCCCTACTTTTTCAAAGCTCTGCACAGCTTCATTGTATTCTGTCATTAAACGGTCTTTTTCGCTTTCCTTGATGGACATTACTCGTTCGAATTTATATTGATACGCCATAATGGTCATTTACCTTCCCCAATGAGAGTATGGAGCATTTCAATGCTTTCATGAATCGAGATTTTTTGGTCGGTTCCTTGCTTCAAAAATGAAATGATTTTAGGGTAATAGTGAATAGCTTCATCTATTTCATGGGAAGAACCCCGTTTATAAGCACCGATGCTAATGAGATCTTCAGAATCTATATACGTTGACAATAAATCCCTTAACTTCTCTGCCGCTTTTCGATGCTCCAAAGAAACAATATTATTCATGACACGACTAACACTTTTTAACACATTGATAGCCGGATACTGTCCCTTATTGGCCAAGCTCCGGTCAAGCACGATATGGCCGTCCACAATGCCTCGCACTGTATCTGCAATCGGCTCATTCATATCGTCTCCATCCACAAGCACTGTATAAAATGCTGTGATAGAACCTTGCTGATTCGTCCCTGTTCTTTCCAATAAGCTTGGTAAAATAGCAAAAACGGAAGGCGTATAACCTTTTGTTGTCGGCGGTTCTCCAACAGCCAGTCCGATTTCACGCTGAGCCATGGCCACACGAGTAACAGAATCCATCATAAACATGACATTCAAACCTTGATCTCGAAAATACTCCGCAATGGCTGTTGCGGTATACGCCCCTTTTATTCTCATCAGCGGAGGCTGATCGGATGTCGCGACAATTACAATTGAACGGGTTAAACCTTCAGATCCTAAATCACGTTCAATAAATTCCCGTACCTCACGCCCGCGTTCTCCAATTAAAGCGATAACGTTCAAATCCGCTTTCGTATTACGGGCAATCATCCCCATCATTGTACTTTTCCCCACGCCGCTTCCTGCAAATATGCCAATGCGCTGCCCGTTTCCAACGGTTAATAAGCTATCAATTGTCCTCACACCTACTTCAATAGGTTCTACAATAGGGGGACGTTCCAGTGGATTGGGAGGGAATTGTTCAGTTATCACAGGGGTCAAGCCTCGTGGCAACCCGCTTCCATCCAATGGATCTCCGAGGGGGTTTAGCACCTTTCCAATGAGTCTTTCCCCCACTTTAATTTGCAGGGGCTTTGCAGTTGTTTCTACCATACAGCCAGGTGAAATATCTCGTACAGATGTATATGGCATTAAAATTACATGCTCTTCTTTAAATCCAACCACTTCTGCTTGGATTCGCTTACGAGAATTCGAATGTCCAATGTAGATATAGCACACATCACCGATAGAAGTAGCAGGTCCCTTTGATTCAATCATTAAGCCGACGACCCTCGTTACCTTGCCATAACGCTTAAAAGAAGAAATATGCTTTACTTCTTTAATCAATTCTTTAACTTTCATTTACATCTTCCTTCAGCAGTTCTGTTAATTGCTTCTTGATTTCATCAAGCTGGCTGTCTACACTTGCATCAATGCGTCCAAATGATGACTCAATAATACAGGACGTATCTGCCAGCTCTCCATCCGGGTAAATGAATAAACTTGCTTCGCCATTCAATAAAGCCATCAGCTCTTCTTTATATCCTTGAATGAACGGATAAGAAGAAACAGAGACGAATAACTGAATCTCCTTATGGTCCCTTACTTCTTTAAGTGCAGTTCTGACAAGCGACAAAAGCTTTTCCGGATCCTGCGCCAGCTGCTGTCCTATAATTTTTTCTGCAATTTCAAGACCGAGGTGTAAAATGATTTCTTCCGAAGATTCCATATAAGAATAGTAATCTTGTTTGGTGAGTTCAATCATTGCTCTTGCTTCAGTCAGCAATGTTTCATAAGCTTGCATTCCCTCTTGTTTACCTTGGCGAAGCCCTTCCTGATACCCTTGTTGCTTAGCTTCCCAGGCAATTCTTTGTCGTTCGTCCTCCCACTGCTGCTGATCATGTTCAATTTGCCTCTTCGCTTGTGAAAGCATCATTTGCGACTGCTGTTCAATAGCTTCCGCTTTCGCCTGAGCTTCCAAAATAAGATTTTCCGCTTCCTGCTCTAACCTCTCTCGAAGATTTTCTTCTTGCTCAATTGAAGATGCCGAAGCGAACCGTTTAATTTGTATGGTTTTCCCCCTATTCCAATGGTCGTTGTTAGTAAACTGAGACTTTATGATACTAGACAATAATATCGTCTCCTCCACCTCGAGATATGATGATTTCTCCAACTTCTTCCAATCTCCGGATCGTTCCTACAATTCTCGACTGCGCCTCTTCCACATCTTTTAAGCGCACAGGACCCGTAAACTCCATCTCTTCTTTAAAAGTTTCGACCATCCGCGTTGACATATTGCGGAAAACAATTTCTTTCACTTCTTCACTGGCAACTTTTAGACTTAACAATAAATCTTCATTATTTACATCTCGAATAACTCGTTGAATCGAACGATTATCGAGTGTGACAATATCCTCAAATACAAACATTCTTTTCTTAATATCTTCCGCTAATTTTGGATCTTGAATTTCTAAAGCTTCCAAAATGGTACGTTCCGTTGCTCGATCCACGCCATTGAGCACTTCTACTACTGACTCTACCCCGCCTGTTTTTGTATAATCCTGAGTTACGGTCGCTGATAATTTCCGCTCTAAGATTTGTTCTACTTCATTAATGACGTCAGGTGAAGTACTATCCATTAAAGCTATCCTTCTTGCAATATCTGCTTGTTGTTCTTGGGCAAGAGACGATAAAATTTGTCCTGCCTGCGCGGGCTCTAAATAAGACAAGATTAAAGCTATCGTTTGAGGATGCTCATCTCTAATAAAATTTAATATTTGCTTCGGATCCGCTTTTCGAGCAAAATCAAATGGTAAAACTTGTAACGAAGAGGTTAAACGATTAATAATCCTTGCGGCCTGTTCTGAGCCAAGGGCTTTATCAAGAATCGTTTTAGCATAGCCAATTCCCCCTTGGGCAATATAGTCTTGCGCAAGAGTGATTTGCTCGAACTCTTCCATAATAGAGTCTTTTACACCTGTATCAACTTTTCTCATCGCTGAAATCTCTAGAGTCAAGCGTTCAATTTCTTCTTCCGATAGATGCTTATATACTTGTGCTGACACATCAGGTCCAAGTGAGATGAGTAAGACAGCGGCCTTTTGCTTCCCTGTCAACTCTCTTTTCTGATCTGCTTTTCCCATTTGACTTCCCCCTCTTACTCCTCAGCAATCCAAGTACGCAACAGTTTGGCGAATTCTTCCGGTTGATCTTTTGCCAGCTGTTCCAGTTTTTGACGGCGTTGCTGTGATTCTGTTAAAGGTAATTCTTCTATCTCAGCGTCTTTCAGCGGCACAAACGTATCTTCGTACTCATCAATTGACTCTTCCTTGCGTTTTCTTCTAAATAACAGGAACAGCAAAACAAGAATGACGATAACTAAGCCGGCTCCTATAGCATACATCCATATCGGGATTTCCGATGTTTCTGTTTCTTCCGTCTGCGGTTTGCCGTTAAATGGCTGAACGGATACCACAACACGATCCGAGATCTCTTCATTTGTCAGTTGTGCTTCTGTTTCTGGCTGCTGTACCGTCGTTCGTACAATCGTACCAAGTATTTGAGTAATATCATCTACCCGCTCTTGTGATAACGAATCGGGATTTTCGGGATTTGGCGGTTCCACCATCACTTGGATACCTAGGTCACGAACTTTATACGGGCTCTCGACAATTTCTTTTCGAATACGATTTACATCATTGTTGATACGTTCTTCCACTCGTTCGTAATCTCCATCGGAACCTGCGGCATTCGATTCTTGATAACTAGAAATATCATTTTCACCTGTTCCCTCAATACCGCCGGCTGCCTGAGCACCGTCTCCTGTATACGTTTCTGTAATACGTTCAACGCTGACCGCAATCCCTTCCATATTTTCCTTATCAACAGGCTCTATTATATTTTCTTCCCGATTTTCTTTTGTAAAATCAACATCCGCGGTTACGGAGACGACAACTTTGTCATATCCCATCATTGTGCCTAGCATTTGTTGCACTTGACGTTGAATGTCACGTTCTATTTCTTTCTTCATTTCATGTTGAACGACAAAAGAACTACCCTCGAAAAAATTTTCTTTACTTTTTAGGTCAAAATACTCAAAGTATTGGTTCATGATGACGATATTATCAGTAGGCAGGTTCGGAACACTTTTAGAAACAAGATGGTATAAGGACTTTACTTGCTGTTCATCAAATTCATATCCCGGTTTTGTGTTTAATACAATGGAGGCGGATGCCTCTTCGGTTTGATCATTTACCCAAATGCTTTTCTCCGGGAGTGTAATCATGACGCTCGCATCGTTTACACCGTCAATGTTTTTCATTAGGTTTGCAATTTCCGTTTGCATGGCGTCTACCTTTAGTACATTGAATTCATTATCCGTCATACCAAATCCGGCATTTTGACTAAAAAAAGAGTAATCGATACTCCCGCTTTTTGGAATACCTTCAGCCGCAAGCTCGACTTTTAGCGTATCGACTACCTCTTCGGGAACAGAAATGGTCTTTCCATCATCTGACAACTGGGATTTTATCCCTCTCCCATCCAACTCCGCTTTGATTTGGCCGGTTTCTTGTGGTGATAGATTACTATAAAGAGGAACAAACGTATCTTTTGACAGCATATAAGTAATGATGGCAGCAAAAAAGAAGACGGCAAGTGGACCACCTATTAGCAATCCTTTTTGCCGCTTCGATCGGCTGCTCCAATATTCTTTTGTCTTTTCTTTATAAGCTAATAATTTTTCGTTCATCGTAATCCCCCGGTTATTCTTTCTCTATCTAATAACCGCTCACAGGCTATTTTGTAAAACAAAGCAAAAAACATTCATTATACTTGCATTCTCATCGTTTCTTGATAAGCCTCTACCGCTTTGTTTCGAACTTCGATGGCAGTTTGAAGCATGATGCTTGCCTTCTGTGATGCAATCATTACTTGGTGTAAATCAATCGGCTCGCCTTTCACCAATTTTTCTGTAGCCGTATCTGCAGCGGCTTGTGATTCATTTAATTCATTGATAGATTGTTTTAAAAAGGAACTAAATGATTGAGTTGTTTCATTTACCGTAGCTGCCGGTTTCACAATCGATGATGAAAGGGAGGCTGCCTGACTATTATTAATGACTGACTGAATCATCTATCTTCTCTCCTATTTGCCAATTTCCAATGCTTTCATAAGCATCCCCTTTGTCGCGTTCAGTACGGTGACATTCGCTTCGTATGAACGAGTAGAGCTGATTAAATCGACCATCTCCTTTAAAGGATCGACATTGGGCATTTTTACATACCCTTGATCATCTGCATCTGGATGCTCCGGGTTATATACAAGTTTAAATGGCGTCTCGTCCTCCACGACTTTTGTGACTTTTACTCCATTCCCCACGGCGTGAGAATCCTTGCTTAAGGCATGGCTAAGAGAACTCGAAAACGATTCATTTGGCTGAGCCACCACCATTTTACGGCGATAGGGTTCCCATTGCCCGTTTACCAGCTTTCCTCTCGTCGTATCGACATTGGCCATATTTGAAGAAACAATATCCATTCTTAATCGCTGTGCAGTTAAAGCAGAGGAAGTAATATTCATACTATGAAAAATGGACATCTTTATCTTCCTCCTTGGATGACTGTTTTTAATGAGTTAAATTTACCGCCTAAACGTTCTGTCAATGCTTGATAGTAAATTTGATTTTGAGCTAATTCGGACATTTCCCTATCCATATCAACACTATTCCCATTATGCTGATAAGATTGTTTTTTTTGATTGATAATCAAACCAGAAGAAGATGACGACTTAAATTCGTAATGCCTGAAATCCGTTCGATTCGCTTCAAATGTATGCTGTACAGCTTCCTGAAATACATTTTTGAACGATACATCTTTGGCTTTATAGTTTGGTGTATCAACATTCGCAATATTTTGGGAAATAGCCTTTTGCTTTAAGGATGCATAGTTTAATCCTTGTTCCAATGTGTGGAATGTATCGGAAAAAATCTTCAATTAAATCTCCCCATTAATATCCATTTTTGGTATATTTTTGACAAATTTCGACTTTTTGTCATTACCTCATATTGTAAAGAAAATAGATGGAATTGTCCATGCGTTTTCATCTTTTTTTACAATATGATTACAAATCACAGGACTAATTTTACAAGCTTTTTTTAGGAATAGTCCTTTTTCCTTATTGAACAAATCCCCATTTTTTTTATTATAATCCCATCATTATAATCAAATTCTTTTAAGGTGACCGTGATATATCGCACAGTGTCTATCATTGTTTGACAAGAAATAAAACTTTTTTTATTTTAAAACGATTAAAGAAAATTGTCGAAAGGCACTTGGGCATTAGACACCTCAAAAAGAGCATAAAAGCACATCGCTGTATACTTTCCGTCAAGAAAAAGCACCATTTGGAGGAACTTTTTCTCCTTCTCTTTCAGCTTTCTCTAAATTTATACAAAATTACTATTTTGTATAAAACAAGTAAAAAGCGCTGAAAATTAACAGCCTCGTTGAACTAATATGAGTAAAAAAAAGGTAATTCTCATCAGCTGCTCAAGCTGTGAGAATTACCTTTTTTACTATTAGTTAATTAGATTTTAATTTGGCAAGCTCAACCAAAAATTTATCATTTAATACTTTAATATACGTACCTTTCATTCCTAAAGAACGCGATTCGATAACACCAGCACTCTCAAGCTTACGAAGAGCATTTACGATAACAGAACGGGTAATACCCACACGATCAGCAATTTTACTTGCTACAAGCAATCCTTCATTGCCGTTCAACTCTTCAAAAATATGTTCAATTGCTTCTAATTCACTATAGGAAAGGGAGCTAATCGCCATTTGCACAACAGCTTTGCTGCGTGCTTCTACTTCAATTTCTTCAGCCTTTTCTCTCAAAATTTCCATACCTACAACCGTTGCGCCATACTCCGCTAAAATTAAATCATCGTCTTCAAACGTTTGGTCAAGACGAGCTAAGATTAATGTACCAAGACGTTCACCGCCCCCGATAATTGGGACGATTGTCGTTAATCCAGACTGGAATAACTCCTTATTCTCAACAGGAAATGCCGTATATTCACTTTCCACATTCAAGTTGGAAGACGTTTCATTAATGTTGAATAAGTTTTGTGTATATTCTTCCGGGAATTGACGATCTTCCAACATTTTTTTCATACGCTCATTTTCAATTTGCTGTTTGATCGCAACGCCTAACAATTTTCCGCGACGACTTACCACAAATACGTTAGATTCAATGACTTCACGTAAAGTTTCAGCCATTTCTTTAAAGTTTACCGGTTTTCCCGCAGCTCTTTGCAGCATCGCATTAATTTTTCTTGTTTTAGATAATAAATCCATCTTTGTTCCTCCTGAAATTCTTCCATTATTCATTGTATCCCGCTCCAGCAGGCAATAAAAGCCTCCCTGTTTTATAAAGAGATTAATTGCCTCAAAGAGCCTGATTAGTTCAACTATGTATCACGAATGTAAGTTGAACGCTATAAAATAAATTGACTCAAGTCTTTATTTTTTACTATTGTTCCAAGCTTTTCTTCTACATATTGCGGAGTGATGACGATTTTCTCCAATGTGACCTCAGGCGCTTCAAATGATAAATCTTCTAACAGACGCTCCATGATTGTATGCAAACGTCGCGCACCAATATTATCCGTATCTTGGTTCACTTGATAAGCCACTTCGGCAATCTTACGTATAGCATCGTCAGAAAATTCAATTTGTATACCTTCTGTTTCCAATAATGCCTGATATTGCTTAAGAAGAGCGTTATCAGGTTCAATTAAAATACGAATAAAATCTTCTACAGTTAATTTCGTTAATTCTACCCGAATTGGGAAACGACCTTGCAACTCAGGAATAAGATCGGACGGCTTAGATAAATGGAAAGCTCCCGCTGCCACAAACAACACGTGATCGGTTTTTACCGAGCCATATTTCGTTACAATGGTAGATCCCTCTACAATTGGTAAAATATCACGCTGCACACCTTCACGTGATACATCTGCCGACGAAGATTGTGTATTTTTTCGTGCAATTTTGTCGATTTCATCAATGAAGATCATACCGTACTGCTCAGCTCGATACACTGCTTCTTGCGTTACTTCATCCATATCAATTAGCTTCTGAGCTTCTTCATTCGTTAAAATTTTGCGCGCTTCTCTCACAGTCACTTTTCTCTTTTTTTGTTTCTTTGGCATGAAGCTGCCTAAAGCATCTTGAATGTTCATGCCCATTTGTTCCATACCCGAACCTTGCAGCATATCAAACATAGAAGGCTGCTGTTCCTCTACTTCAATCGTAACGTAATGATCTTCTAATTCTCCCAGTGCCAGCTGATGAGCCATTTGTCTCCTTTTCATTTCAACATTGGCTTCTTCACTTGTAGATTCTTGTGTTTGTTGGGTCGTTTGATTTTGTCCAAATAACATTTCAAACGGATTTTTAAAATTTTGCTGTTTTCGGCTAGATGGAACAAGCAGTTCAACAATACGCTTATTTGCATTGTCTTCCGCCTTGTCTCGCACAGAATGCATCCTCTCTTCTTTTACGAGGCGGACTGATGTTTCAACTAAATCCCGAATCATTGATTCAACATCTCTTCCTACGTATCCGACTTCCGTAAACTTCGTCGCTTCTACTTTAATGAAAGGAGCGCCGACTAGTTTAGCAAGGCGGCGGGCAATTTCCGTTTTTCCTACCCCTGTAGGACCAATCATCAAGATATTTTTCGGAACGACCTCATCTCTTAAGTTCTCAGCAAGCAAGCTTCGGCGATAACGATTACGAAGCGCAACCGCAACCGCTTTTTTCGCTTTTGTTTGGCCAACAATGTACTGATCTAACTTTTCAACAATTTGTCGTGGAGTCAAGTTCGTTTTCACAGCAAATCCTCCCCCCTTACAATTCCTCTACAATAATGTGTTCGTTTGTGTACACACAAATTTGGCTTGCAATTTCCAATGCCGCCTTTGCGATATCTTTCGCTGATAAATGGTCAGCCGCATATTGCTTTAAAGCCCGCCCTGCGGACAAAGCATAGTGGCCTCCCGATCCGATTGCTAAAATACCGTCATCCGGTTCGATTACTTCTCCTGTTCCTGATACGAGCAATAAATGCTCTTCATTCATCACGATAAGCATCGCTTCCAGTTTTCGAAGGACTTTGTCACTCCGCCATTCTTTAGCTAACTCTACAGCAGCACGTTGCAAATTCCCATTATATTCTTCGAGTTTACCTTCAAACATTTCAAATAAGGTAAAGGCATCCGCTACAGATCCTGCAAATCCCGCTAACACTTTTCCTTGAAAAAGACGACGTACTTTTTTCGCTGTATGTTTCATCACTACAGCGTTTCCAAACGTTACCTGTCCATCCCCGGACATAGCGCACTTCCCATTATGCTGAATGGCAAATATCGTTGTCGCATGAAAAGTTGACATAAAACTCCTCCTTCACTTTAGGCACGTGGATGATGATTCATGTAAATAGTGCGCAATCGGTCCTTTGTAACATGAGTATAGATTTGAGTGGTAGACAAATGCTCATGCCCCAGCAGCTCCTGTACCGTTCTCAAATCAGCCCCCTCGTTTAACAAGTGCGTTGCAAATGTATGTCTTAACGTGTGCGGGCTCATTTGAATTGTCTCCGATGCTTTTTTGACTAAACGATCGATAACAAGCCGAATTCCCCGTGTCGTTAAAGGACCTCCTCGATGATTGAGGAAGAGCGCTTTTGTACTTGAATCAGAAGATGCTTTTTGCAGCAATTCCTTACGCCCTTCTTCTATATATGTCTCGAGAGCTTTTTGGGCATAGGTACCGAATGGGACATAGCGTTGTTTATTGCCTTTCCCATAAATAAGTATGGCCTGTAAAGAAAAGTCAATATCTGGCAAGTGAATCTTTGCACATTCGCTGACACGTATTCCTGTTGCATATAATAACTCTAAAATAGCTTGGTCACGCTGTCCAAGCGATGTGGATAAATCTGCCGCTTCAAATAGTCTCTCCATCTCTTCCTTATAAAGAAAGTTCGGGTTCTTATGTTCTTTTTTTGGTGAAGAAACCAGGGCGAAAGGATTTTCCTTCACCAGCTTTTCACGCAGTAAAAAACGGTAAAAGCTCCTTAGTGAAGAAATTTTTCTTGCAATCGATCGCTTCGAGTAGTTCATACTATAAAGCTTCGTTAAAAAGAGACGAACATCCGAGTATGTAACATCTTGTATGCCTTCAATGCTTTCTTCTTTTAAGAATTCTACGAACAGATTTATATCTTGTTCATAACACACAATTGTATATTTTGAATAATTTTTTTCTATTTGTAAATATTCTAGAAAGGAATTTAAAAAAGTTTTAACATTTTTAATTGTCATCACCTCACAAAGGCTACTAAATATTATCACAATTCAGTAGCCCATGCAAATGATTTCTCTTATTTTTTTATAAAATTCTGAATTGTCTGTAATGCCCGTTCAGCATACTTTGCATAACGTTCCTGTTTGTTTTTAATACGAACATCCAGTTCTTTGAAAATCCCGAAATTTGCGTTCATCGGCTGGAAATTATCCGGATTAGCGTTCGTAATATAGTGAGCCATGCTTCCTATAGCCGTTTCTTGCGGAAGAACGACTAATTCCTCTCCTCGTACAAGACGAGCTGCATTCATTCCGGCCATTAATCCGCTGGCCGCCGACTCTACATATCCTTCCACCCCTGTCATTTGTCCGGCAAAGAATAAATTGTCGCGTTCACGGTACTGATACGTTGGCTTCAGTAAACGGGGCGAATTAATAAATGTATTACGGTGCATCACACCATAGCGGACAATTTCCGCATTCTCCAATCCCGGTATTAAGCGGATGACTTCTTTTTGTGGTCCCCACTTCAAGTGAGTTTGAAAACCAACGATATTATAAAGAGTGCCTGCTGCATCATCTTGGCGAAGCTGCACAACCGCAAAAGGACGTTTTCCTGTTTTTGGATCCTCTAATCCGACTGGTTTCATCGGTCCAAATAACATGGTCTTCTTCCCTCGACTCGCCATTACTTCAATCGGCATACATCCTTCGAAATAGATTTCCTTTTCAAATTCTTTTAAAGGAACGGTTTCCGCTGCGATGAGGGCTTCATAGAAGCGATCAAATTCCTCTTCTGTCATCGGGCAATTCAAGTAGGCTGCTTCCCCTTTATCATAGCGGGACTTTAAATATACCTTATCCATATCAATGCTTTCTTTTTCAAGAATAGGCGCTGCTGCATCGTAAAAATATAAATAGTCTTCTCCGGTTAAGCCTCTCAACTGCTCTGACAACGCTTTTGAAGTCAATGGACCTGTTGCAATAACAGTTGGCCCTTCTGGAATTTCCGTTATTTCTTCATTAAAAACCGTTACATTTGGATGATTTTTAACCGATTCCGTCACTCGAGCTGCAAATTCATGACGGTCAACCGCAAGAGCTCCTCCGGCCGGAACCGCACACTCGTCAGCCGAACGAATGATGACGGAATCCAGTTGGCGCATCTCTTCTTTCAACACGCCTACCGCATTTGTTAATGTATTCGCACGCAGCGAGTTACTGCATACAAGTTCGGCGAATTTGTCTGTATGATGCGCAGGTGTTTGCTTAACAGGTCTCATTTCATATAAATGCACCTTAATACCGCGCTTCGCGATTTGCCAAGCCGCTTCACTTCCTGCAAGACCTGCTCCAATGACATTGACTACTTGTTCACTCATTTAAAATCCTCCAACTTTTTATCTCTTTGTATATATGAATCCATGTTAATTTCTTACCATCATCACTTTTTATACTGTTCATGATTTTTTGTTCTTACATCTTGAATAGCTCACAAAGTTTTTTTCATAAGCGATCGGGAAGAACCCGCAAGGGAGCTTTCTGATCGCTTATATATAATGGCATATAAAGAGGTGAGCAAATATGTGCTCACCGCGTATCCTAACCTTGAGTTTCTTCTTTATAATCACAGTTTGTACAAACAACTTGCATCCCATTCTTCTGCTTTTTCTCGACAAGTAACTGCTCACATTTCGGACACTTTCTCGCAATCGGTTTATCCCAAGAAACGAAATCACATTCAGGAAAACGGTCACAGCCGTAAAACGTGCGTTTCTTTTTCGATTTACGCTCTACGATGTTTCCTTCGTTACACTTTGGACAATCTACGCCAATTTGCTTGACAATCGGTTTTGTATTTCGGCATTCCGGGAAATTTGAACACGCCATGAATTTTCCGTATCGCCCCATTTTATAAACCATTTCCGATCCGCAAATTTCGCAGTCTTCTCCGGCAGGTTCATCTTTGATTTCAACTTCTTTCATTTCAGCTTCCGCTTTTTTAAGGTTTACTTCGAACCCTTTATAGAATTCATCGATAACCTTCACCCATTGTACTGCACCATCTTCAACATTATCAAGACTTGTTTCCATTTTCGCAGTGAATTCTACATCAATGATTTCAGGGAAAAACTCTAAAATGAGCTCCAGTACAATTTCCCCCAGTTCTGTCGGAATAAAGCGCTTGTTTTCCAATGCCACATACCCTCGTTTTTGGATCGTATCCAAAGTAGGTGCATATGTAGAAGGCCGACCTATGCCCAATTCCTCAAGCGTTTTTACTAATCTTGCTTCCGTATATCTTGGCGGAGGCTGTGTAAAATGCTGTTTTGGTTCTACATCCTTGGAGTAAGCGGTTTCTCCCTTTTGCATCTCTGGAAGCATATTTTCCTTTTCTTCTACTTGGTCATCGCTTCCCTCTACGTACACCTTCATAAAACCCGGAAATTTTATCTTCGATCCATTAGCACGGAATACCACACCTGAATTCTCCAAATCAACAGCCATTGTATCCATGATGGCCGGAGCCATTTGACTTGCTAAAAAGCGCTCCCAAATCAATTTATACAAGCGATATTGATCTCGAGATAAAAACTCTTTGATTTCAGTCGGTTTACGCTGTGTAGACGTTGGTCGAATTGCTTCATGGGCATCTTGAGCTTTCGCGTTTTTCTTTTCTTTCCGCTTTTCCTGATTTGCATATTCCTCACCAAACGATTGGAGGACATAGTCGCGAGCTTCGGCTTGCGCTGTTTCAGAAATACGTGTTGAATCTGTTCTCATGTATGTAATTAAACCAACGGTTCCTTCTTTGCCAAGGTCAATTCCCTCATATAGCTGCTGGGCAATCATCATGGTCTTTTTTGCACGGAAATTTAACTTTCTTGCCGCTTCCTGCTGTAAAGAAGAGGTTGTAAACGGCAAGGCCGGATTTCGTTTTCGTTCCTTTTTGCTTACTGCCTTAATTTCAAATTCATTGCCAGCCAAGTTCGCTAAAACAGCATTCACATCTTCTTCTTTGGAAAGCTCTACTTTTTGACCATTGTACTCTATCAGACTAGCTTCAAACTGCTCCTTGTCTTTTTGGAACGTCGCGTTCACTGTCCAATACTCTTCAGGTTCAAATGAGTTGATTTCGTTTTCACGTTCAATGATCATACGAACCGCGACAGATTGAACGCGCCCTGCACTCAAACCTTTTTTAACCTTTTTCCACAGAAGCGGGCTAATGTTGTATCCTACAAGGCGGTCTAAAATGCGGCGGGCTTGCTGAGCATCCACCAAATCCATGTTAATAGCACGTGGATGTTTAAACGACTCTTTAATGGCATCTTTCGTAATTTCGTTAAAAACCACACGGCAATCAGATGTAATATCAATATCCAATACATGGGCAAGATGCCAGGCAATGGCTTCCCCTTCACGATCCGGGTCGGCTGCGAGATAAATTTTCTTTGCTTTTTTCGCAGCCGATTTTAATTCCTTTAAAACAGGACCTTTTCCCCGAATGGTAATATATTTTGGTTCGTAGTCATGTTCAACATCAATCCCCGTTTGACTTTTCGGCAAATCGCGAACATGTCCCATGGAGGCTTTAACTTTATATTTTTTTCCTAAATATCGCTCAATCGTTTTGGCCTTTGCTGGCGACTCTACTATTACTAGGTAGTCAGACATCAATGCTCCTCCTCAAGAGGTAAAATAAAATCTTCATTATTATTAAATATTCCTCTACAATTTGTCAAACAACAATTAATATTTTTTGGTAAAAAGCCTCCAAAAGGGGGTTTTTTACCAAAAAACGGTTTCGCTGCTAGGGTGGATTTTTAAGCCCCTTATACAGTAATTATCCATTTATTTCATCTTTTCTTCATTATAAAGTTAAAATCCTTTTTCTATACACTTTGTTTTACTACGTAGATTTGTATATTACCTTATCATTAAATGAAATCATTAGGCAACCCATTTAGTTACAGTCATGCTCCATGTGCACGTAAAGTTCGGATAAAATGTCTTCTGCCGTCAAGACGAGCTTAGCACCTTGTTGGATTAAGCGATTGGTACCGGTCGAACGCTCATCCAAAACTGGCCCAGGGATGGCGAATACCTCTCTCCCTTGCTGAAGAGCCTGTTCAGCAGTGATAAGAGAACCACTTCGTTCTTTTGCCTGTACAATGATCGTACCGCGCGTCAAGCCGCTTATAATACGGTTCCTCATCGGAAAAGCCCAACGGTTTGGCCTTTGGGGAGGAGGATATTCAGAAATTAATAAATGATGATTGCCAATTTCTGCAGCCAGCGCTTCGTTTTGCTTCGGATAAATATGATAAAATCCGCTCCCTAATACCGCAATGGTCTTCGTCTGTGACTCCAAAGCCAGTTTATGGGCGGCTGTATCGATTCCAAGAGCTAAACCGCTTACGACTACCCATCTTTCAGAAAGAAGCGGCTGTAGCACCTTTTCTAAGGACTTGTATCCGTATCGGGACGGATCTCTTGTTCCCACTACGCTGATTTTCTTTCCATATGTTAACAGACCTACTTTTCCTTTCGCATAAAGCACCCATGGCGGATCATAAATGGTTTTTAGTAGAGGAGGATACTCATCGTCAAAATAAGAAATACAATGAACATGTTCTCTTTTATATTTATTTAGGATATCTTGAATGGGAATCGTTTGCAAATCCTTTTTGAATTCATTCAAATGATAAGTGGGAAGTTGGAGAATATGCTGAAGTTGGTCTGAGGATAAAGAATAGAGGTGTTGTAAAAGAGGATCTGATTGCAGAAGTCTCAGAATCGATTTCCACCCGACTCCCCTGCAATGCGTCAAATGAATCAGTTTTGCTTTAAATTCATCATTCATAGAACGAATACCTCCTCATTTAGATAAGAACTTTCCTTAGAGAATACGTTGAATAGAAGCTTATCATAACATCAGGACTATGATACTAATTGAAATAAGAAGGATTTATTGCATAGAGACATGCCAATCACCTATTTAAGATGATTGGCATGTCCCTATCTTATAATTAATGAGTTTTACATTTTTCGTAAAGACCTTGCTCTTTTAAAACGGAAATTAATGTTTCACCCATGACTGAAGGTGTTTCAGCCACTTTAATGCCGCACTCGTTCATCGTTTTGATTTTTTCAGCAGCTGTCCCTTTACCGCCTGAGATGATCGCGCCCGCATGGCCCATCCGTTTTCCTGGAGGGGCTGTTTGGCCGCCGATAAAGCCGACAACCGGCTTCGTCATGTTCGCTTTCACCCATTCAGCCGCTTCTTCTTCGGCTGTTCCGCCGATTTCACCAATCATGATGACCGCATAGGTTTCGTCATCTTCGTTAAATGCTTTTAATACATCGATGAAGTTGGTGCCGTTGACAGGGTCTCCCCCGATCCCAACCGCTGTTGATTGACCAACGCCCGCTTCTGATAATTGATGAACGGCTTCATATGTTAACGTACCAGAGCGTGAGACAACCCCTACATGGCCTTTCTTATGAATGTAACCTGGCATGATGCCGATTTTACATTCTTCCGGTGTAATCACACCCGGGCAGTTAGGGCCTACAAGGCGAGTCTTTTTCCCTTCCATATAACGTTTCACTTTTACCATATCCAACACCGGGATATGTTCTGTAATACAAATGGCTAAATCCAACTCCGCGTCTACCGCTTCTAAAATCGCATCTGCGGCAAATGGAGCCGGAACATAGATAACAGAAGCCGTTGCACCCGTTTTTTCAACGGCCTCAGCAACCGTATTGAAAACCGGCACTCCTTCTACTTCAGTACCGCCTTTTCCTGGTGAAGTACCGCCGACAATTTTCGTACCGTATTCTAGCATTTGCTTTGTATGGAACAAAGCAGTTGAACCAGTGATCCCTTGAACAATAACTTTCGTATCTTTATTAATAAAAACGCTCATCAATAGTCCCCTGCCCTTCTTATCCTACGAGTGAAACGATTTTTTCAGCACCGTCTGCCATAGAGGTTGCTGCTGTAATATTTAAGCCAGACTCTTCTAGAATCTTCTTACCTAAATCAACATTCGTACCTTCTAAACGTACGACTAAAGGTAGGTTTAAGCCTACTTGCTTCGTTGCTTCTACGACACCTTGAGCAATCACCTCACACTTCATGATCCCACCGAAGATGTTGACGAACATCCCTTTTACATTTTCGTCTGAAAGAATGATTTTAAACGCTTCTGTTACTTTTTCCGCTGTCGCGCCGCCGCCTACATCAAGGAAGTTAGCAGGATCTCCGCCGTAATGCTTAATAATGTCCATGGTAGACATCGCAAGCCCGGCACCATTGACCATACAACCGATGTTTCCATCTAATGAAATATAGCTTAAATCGTATTTGGATGCTTCGATTTCTTTTGGATCTTCTTCTTCTAAATCGCGATATTCCAATACATCTTTTTGACGATATAACGCATTGGAATCAAAGTTTAATTTTGCGTCAAGCGCCATGACTTTTCCGTCTCCCGTTGTCACGAGCGGATTAATTTCTGCAATGGAGCAGTCTTTTTCAACAAACGCTTGGTATAAGCCCATCATGAATTTCACGGCTTGTCCCACTAATTCTTTTGGAATGTTAATATTGAAAGCCAGTCTGCGAGCCTGGAAGCCTTGTAATCCGACAACTGGATCGATGACTTCTTTGAAGATTTTTTCAGGCGTTTTTTCTGCTACCTCTTCAATCTCTGTACCGCCTTCTTCTGATCCCATCATAACAACACGTGACGTGGCACGATCCAATACTAAACCAATGTAATATTCTTTTTGAATATCGCAGCCTTCTTCAATAAGTAAACGCTTAACTTCTTTTCCTTCTGGACCCGTTTGGTGAGTCACAAGCGTCTTCCCTAAGATTTCGTTAGCATATGTCTGAACTTCTTCTAAGTTCTTTGCGACTTTTACACCGCCGGCTTTACCGCGGCCCCCTGCATGAATTTGCGCTTTGACAACGCATACCTCAGAACCTAGTTCCTTTGCCGCTTCTACTGCTTCTTCTACTGTAAAAGCCACTCGACCGTTTGGAACTGCTACCCCATATTTTCTAAGGAGTTCTTTCCCTTGATACTCATGGATATTCATTTCCCATCCTCCTGACCATATGTAACCACAATTATATATTGCGTTTTCATTGTATAAGAATCCTTAGCTAATTGTCTACCATTCTACAAAAAATTATGAAATTTAACAAAAAAAATGTCGTTTGAAGTCAGAATTCTGTTAAAGTCTCCAATAATATTTAAATAATGGAAGTGACGTGTGATATAAACAGTACAATCAAAGCCGTCTCTCCTTTAAGAAAAAATTGAAATAAATTGAATGATGCTATTCCAATAATAAAAGAGCGGGACGATTAAAGCCGTAACCAAAATTCCCGGAAGAAGGTTAGCGACTCGAATAGCTGTAATACCGAGTAAATTAAGGCCAATAGAAATAATCATAATCCCTCCTGTTGCCGTCATCTCTGTAATAAAAGCATCTATTAAGGCCTCAGGGATCCATTGGTTAATTTGAGTTGCAAATAAGGCAATTATCCCTTCATAAAGAAACACTGGCACAGCAGAAAAAAGAACGCCGATGCCCAGCGTTGTCGTTAATATTAAGCTGGTAAAACCATCAATAATGGACTTTGTATAAAGCACCTTATGGTCACCGCGCAATCCGCTGTCCAATGCACCGATAATGGCCATGGCCCCAATGACGAAAATCAAAGTTCCCGTGACAAACCCCTTGGCTACTCCTCCTTCTTCAGAAGCACCTACTTTCCTTTCGAGCCAATCCCCTGCTTGATTCAGCTTATCTTCGACTTTCCATAATTCACCGAGTACCGCCCCAAACACCAGACTGAAAATGACAATTAAAAACTGATTGGCTTTCAGCCCCATTTGTATACCCAGCACCGTGACGGCAAGCCCGATACCATGCATAACGGTCGCTTTCATTTTTTCGGGAATGCGGCTGAACAATTTTCCTAAAAGCGTTCCCCCAATAATGCACGCAGCATTCACAAAAGCTCCTAACAACACCACACTATATCTCTTCTTTCTCTATTGGATTGACTTTATTTTGTTTTGTCTGTTGATCTAGCCTGTAAACGAAGGCAAAAATTTCGGCAACCGCCTGATATAATTCCTCTGGTATTTTCTCATTGATTGCCAGCTGCCCTAGTAATTCAACAAGTGACGCATCTTCTTGGATCGGAATTTGATGATCCCGAGCTTTTTCAATAATCTGATCAGCTACAAACCCTTTTCCTTTCGCCAGCACCTTTGGGGCGTCGTCCGTCGACGACTCATAAGATAAAGCGACAGCCTGCTTTCTTTCTTGTTTAGTGTTCATATTTTCAAGTCCACTCCTTCATACGGGCCGCTCTGGAGATAAACGGCTGCCCGTTTCAAAAGAAAAGGCCGTTCTTGTTGATTGGGAACTGAAGCGATTACTTTTATATCGGATAAATGATAATTCAAGGCGGCCAAATTTTCTTTTAGCTTTGATCCCATCTTTTTCGTCAACATCTGTAATTGCGGAAAATCATTGATGATTCCAATATTAACAACCCTGTTTTGAACAGTGACATCGACTATCGTCTCATTGAGGTATTCCAATTGTAAGCAAAACAGAATACGGCAATAGTTTGGATCAATGCCACCAGTGTTTTTTTGACGCCCTTCCCATTGAATTATAACATCGCGCGGCTCATTCCCTAATACTATTGGCAGCTGCATATATAAACTGGTAACAGGTTCATCCTCACGTGCCAACAATTGATAACCGGTAATTTTGTGAATAAGCTGACCGGCAAGGTCTCGTTCTTGTCCTAAACTTTGCTGGTGAAATTGCAGCAGCAGGGCTTTAAGCGTATGAAAATCCCCCTTTGATAAAGCGGTGGCATCGTTTTTGAAATACTCACTTACCATCCGTTCGTACTCCAAGCCAAGAGACTGGAATATGAATTTAAGCCCCTTGGCCAATTGTCTAACCTGATTCTCTAGCAATAAGGACGAATCCTCCTTTAAAAGAGCACGCTGTTCTATGGCAGCCTTTTCATCAGATGTTCCTTTCTCATCCTGCACCGGATGTAATATGCCGCTAATTACCTCTTTCAACTGTGCCCCTTCTGTCGTTAATGTCCCGTTCTCCTTCAAAACGGACAAAAGCATTTGTAGCTGCTTTGTAAAAGAAGAACTATCATACAGCGACCGGGCCGACAAAAACGTTTCCTGCGTAAAAGGAAGGTTTAATTTGATCATTTGCTCCACCGTCTGCATGTCTATATCAATATCTGTACCAGAAGACAACCAACTGGAGATGGAAGATAAATGATTTTTTGGCAGAGGAAGATTTTTTTCGATTAAAGACGCAATGAGCTTTTCATTCATTTTCGTAGGAGGTAAATGCAGCTCTTTTAAAAGGGAATTCATCATTTCTCCACGCTCCGTCATTCCTTGCAGCCCTGTCATAACTTTTAATTGTAATTTTCCGTTCACTTTTGTTTGAACTTCGAACCAATAGGCTGTATTCGCTGTAAGAGACGCTTGGAGCTGTGCGACTAAAGGCACTCCATTAAATTGAACAAGAGCTGTTTGATGGGGGAAAAGCTTCATCACTTTTCCCTTAATCACATCTCCAGGATTAAACTCTAATATTTTACCTTGATGGACGTTCGTATGATGAAACAATTTTTCTATCGAAGAAACTACCATATTCACGCCTATCTCCCCCCTGCTATGCAATCAACGAATCATATTTTTAATTGGCGCGAACGTTTTTCGATGTTCCGCCAATACGCCAAGCTTTTCAATGGCTTCTAAATGTACCTTTGTTCCATATCCCATGTGTTTTTCAAAACCGTATGCCGGATGCTTTTCTGCTAATTCTTTCATCATTCGATCACGAGTGACTTTGGCAATGATGGAGCTTGCCGCAATAGAAATGCTCTTTGCATCTCCTTTAATGATGGATTGTTGAGGAATGGCAATAGGAAGTGTCATGGCATCAATCAACACATGTTCAGGAGTGATCGTAAGGTTCGTAAGGGCTGTCATCATCGCTTTTTTCGTCGCCTCATATATGTTGATGTCATCGATGATTGCTGCTTCCACAATCCCAATGCCGACAGAAACGGCTTCATTCTGAATGATTTCATAAAATTGTTCCCGTTTTGATTCGCTTAGTTTTTTTGAGTCTGTTACACCCGGCAAATAGAAGCCTTTCGGTAAAATGACAGCTGCAGCGACAACAGGTCCCGCCAAAGGGCCTCTGCCTACCTCATCCACTCCGGCCACATATTCAATGCCTTGATTGTAAAGCGCTTCTTCATATTTTTGCATATCATAAAACTGTTGCTTTAATTTATCTTGTTCTGCAAAAAATTTAAGCTTTTGGGTTATAAGCTTCTGTACACCCTTCCGTTCATCTTGTTCACATTCTTTAAAAAATGGATCTTCCGGTGTTTCAACATATAATAATTGCTGCTTAATTTCTTGAATCGATTTTTTCATCTTTTTCACTCTTTCCTATGATCAATATCGGTCTGTTCTGGCAAAGCCTGAAGAGTTTTTTTTTTGCCCTTACTAGAAAACAAAAAAGAAAGGCATGACAGATTCAACGCAACTTAAAAAAGACCTCCCGTTAACACCTTGTCCTAATAACAAGTTAACGTAAAAGGTCCTTTTTGTGAAGATAAACCTTCAGCCCGTCAGGCGTCTGGCTCCTCTTCTTTTGTATAATCTTCCGGATGTTCAAATGATAGGCGCCCAAGCTTTTCTGAACGAATTTCCCTTAATACGAGCTCAGCCGTCTTATCATAATCAATCATGCCTCCTGACATGATACAGCCCCTTTTTGAACCGATTGCATCAAAAAGCTCTACAATATCATCTGGAATTTCCGTTAAACCATACCGATTTTTTAAATTTTCCGGGTAATGGGCAGTCAAAAAGCGTAAGGCATAGACCGCTACATCTTGCAAATTTAAAATCGTATCTTTAATTGCACCCGTCGTTGCAAGCTTCAGTCCGACCAGCTCATCCTCAAACTTCGGCCATAAGATACCAGGGGTATCGAGCAACTCTAATTCTTTTCCTACTTTAATCCATTGCTGTGCTTGAGTAACCCCTGGGCGATCACCTGTTTTCGCAATGTTTTTGTTTGCTAATCGATTTATTAAAGTTGATTTCCCCGCATTTGGAATCCCTACAATCATGGCTCGGATCGCACGAGGATTTTTAATACCTTTCGCCTGCATGCGTTCAAATTTCTCTTTTAAAATGATTTTAGAGGAGGATACAATTTCTTTCATTCCCTGCCCTTCTTGGGAATTGATAGCCAGTGCAGGGATGCCTTTTGACTTAAAGTATTGAAGCCATTTATCCGTTGCCTCTTTATCTGCCTTGTCCGCTTTGTTCAACAAAACAAGTCTCGGTTTGTTTGCGATAATCTCGTCAATCATTGGGTTTCTTGATGATTGCGGGATTCTTGCATCCACTAGTTCATATACAATATCAATTAATTTAAGTTTTTCCGTTACCTGCCTTCTTGCTTTGGCCATATGTCCCGGAAACCATTGGATCGTCATTTCACATCACCTACTTTAATTTTACACAAGAAAAGCGCAAGCGCCTTGATCAAAAGGAAGGCCGACTAAAGACGCCACGTCCTGTGGCAACGTCGGCATGACCCACATCCTGTGGGCCCAAGAAAATAGGGATTGACCCGTAAGGCGCTTTTTGCCTTACGAGGGCAATCATCTTTTTCACAGCGAGCTAGGCGCTGGAGCTAGACAATAAGAAAAGCGCAAGCGCCTCGATCAAAGAAGGCCGACTAAGGTCGCCAAGCCCACATCATTCCGCAAGACGCGCTTCTGAAATTGGCCAGTATACAAGGCTAGTCTCGCCTAATACCTCCTGCATATTTACAAAGCCAATTTGACGGCTGTCTTTACTATAACGGCGATTATCCCCCATTACAAATAGATGTCCTTCCGGAACCGTTGTTTGTCCCCCAGAAATATCCTCTAATTTAAAGTCTTCCGTAAGCGGCCCATCAATCACTTGTTGTTTATACTCATCTAAATAAGGCTCATCATACGCTTTTCCGTTAATATACAACACATCATTTTTATACTCAATATGGTCGCCAGGGAGTCCGATGACTCGCTTTATGTAATCTTTATCTACCTCGGCATGGAACACTACAATATCAAAGCGTTCCGGTCCGCCAATTTTATAAGAAAATTTGTTTACAATCATCCGGTTTTGATCATGCAATGTCGGCATCATCGACAGGCCATCCACCACAATCGGCGCAAATAAAAAATACCGAATAACTGTCGCCAATAACACGGCAATGACTATTGCTTTAATCCACTCAAAAAATTCGCTTTTTCCTCGGGCCATTCTTAATCCCCCAACCATTGTGAAGTCTAGCTATATTGTAACCAACGAAAATTACTTTTTAAACTTATATTCATTATAATTTGAAAAAAGGAGCTTGTGTTAAACAAGCTCCTTTTTTATCATTATCGACGAATCTCTTTAATACGTGCCGCTTTACCACGAAGTTCACGTAAGTAGTAAAGTTTCGCACGACGTACTTTACCGTGACGAATTACTTCTAACTTCGCAATTTTTGGCGTATGAACTGGGAATGTACGCTCAACACCTACACCGTAAGAAATCTTACGAACTGTGAATGTTTCGCTGATTCCACCACCACGACGCTTAATCACAACACCTTCAAAGATCTGAATACGTTCGCGAGTACCCTCGACAACCTTTACGTGTACACGTACAGTGTCACCAGGACGGAACTCAGGAAGGTCTGTTCTTAATTGTTCTTTTGTGATTTCTGCAATTAATTGTTGCATCGTTTAATTCAACTCCTCCCACAGATGCTCATGTAGACCTTTGTCATTACAGCGGAACATCGTTTTACCGACATCAGGAAGAAATCTTGCCCGAGTCACAAGGAATATCTTATCATAACCGAAAGCAGGATGCAATATTTCTGAATAAAATTTTTAATAGTTTCTTTCTATGTATGCCGCTATATGAGTTGGCTCTTTATAGAGTTTACTTGTTGGTATAAAGCAGATAATAAAACCCGCTTTACCGAAAGAAATCCTTTGGCTTTATTGAATTTTCATGACGAGTTCTTTCGGGAGGATGAGTAAAAAAGGTGGAAAACCACCTTTTTTACTCATCCTCTTTTTGGAATTCTTTAAGCCATTTGCGCTGTTTATCGTTCAGTTCTAGCAACTCCAACATATCGGGACGGCGTGTAAACGTGCGCTTCAAGGATTCCCGCTCTCGCCATTCGTCCACTTTTTTATGATCGCCTGAGAGCAAAATATCCGGCACCTTCATTCCCCGAAAGTCGGCCGGCCTTGTGTATTGAGGATGCTCGAGCAGGCCTGTGCTGTGGGAATCATGAAGAGCTGAAGATTTGTTGCCCAACACATCTGGAAGCAGACGGACCACACTGTCAATCACGACCATCGCTCCAAGCTCGCCTCCGGTCAATACGAAATCTCCGATTGATATCTCATCTGTTACTACATGCTCGCGAATTCGTTCGTCGTATCCTTCGTAATGGCCGCAAATAAAAATAAGATGTTCTTCTCCTGCCAACTCTTCCGCTTTCTTCTGCGTATATCGCTCTCCTTGAGGACAAAGTAAAATGACTCTCGCTTCATTAGAGCTCTTTTTTAAATCAGCAACTGCATCAAAAATGGGCTGCGGTTTTAAGACCATCCCGGCTCCACCGCCATAAGGATAATCATCGACTGTCTTGTGCTTATTATCTGCATAATCACGGAAATTGACGACATTAAATTCCACCGCCGCCTTTTCTTGCGCTTTTTTTAAAATGGACTCTCCCAATACCCCTGCAAACATTGAAGGAAATAAAGATAGTACATCAATTTTCATCAGTCCAATAACCCTTCCATTACATGGATTTTCACTTGTTTGTTTTCTATATCGATTTCCTTTACCACTTGTTCGATATATGGGATAAGCAAGTCCTTTCCGTTCTTTCGCTGGATAACCCATACATCGTTGGCGCCAGGTGACAAAATCTCTTTGATTTTACCCACCGCTTCTCCTTCTTCAGTGACAACAGAACAGCCGATAATTTCATGATAGTAAAACTCCCCTTCTTCCAGTTCCTCCAACTGACTCTCAGGAATTTTTATGAGGCTATCCTTGAACTGCTCCACCTCATTGATATTGTGATAACCCTCAAACGTTAACAAGTCGAATGATTTATGCTGTCTATGGCTTGCTACAGTAACCTCCAAAGGCTCCGTATCTCGTTCTTTGAATATGTATAGTTTATTTCCTGGTATATAGCGTTCATCAGCGAAGTCGGTTTTGGAAATAACGCGAACTTCCCCCCGCACACCGTGTGTGTTGACGATTTTGCCTACATTAAACCATTTTTCCATCTATAATCCACCTCTAACGAATATTCACAATGATTCCATCCTTTATAAGAATGGTTTTCGTTTGGCTGACATCTTCCCAGCGGTCTCCTACGGTCACTTCCACGACGCCTTCCATTTCTCTTTCCATTAACTCACTGCCAACAGGAAGCATCTCCAATTGATCTATTTGAAAATCTAAAATCCGAATTTTCTCAAGCCGGCTCTCCTGCTCTTTTTCAAAACGCCCTTCCAGCAAAGAGGAAGACCATTTTTTATTTTTCTCTATCTTCTTCATTTGAAACCGCAATTGTTCAATTTCTTTTTGCAGCTGTTCTTTTTGTTGTTGAAAACGAAGATATAGATCTTCCTTGCTTTTTTTCGTCAATATTTGTTTAACAATAACCTTCTGAAGCAATCTCATCTTTTCTCCCCCCATAACTTCAAGTATAGTGGAGAAAATTTCAAAATGCCAATATGTGGTCCAATGAATTTGTGATAATAAAAAAAGGGGAGGTTTCCCTCTCCCTTTTTCAATCGCCAATTTTGACGTATACTCTTTTATCATGTTGAGAGGCTGCTGAGTTGACAACCGTTCGAATGGCAGTTGCAACGCGACCTTGTTTGCCAATCATTTTTCCCATATCATCGGGATGAACGGTTAGGACATATGTCACTTTATGCTCTTCCACTGTTTCACTGACGTGAACATGATCAGGATAATCAACGAGGGCCTTTGCAATCGTCTCAATTAATGATTTCATCCGAGTATGATTACTTGCCTAATTTAGCGTTATGGAATTTTTCCATGATGCCGTTTTTAGAGAAAAGGTTACGAACTGTATCAGATGGTTTTGCACCATTTTGTAACCATTTAAGAGCTAACTCTTCGTCGATTTTCACTTCAGCTGGTTGAGCTACAGGATTGTAAGTACCAACTGTTTCGATGAAACGTCCATCACGTGGAGAACGAGAATCAGCAACTACGATACGATAGAAAGGAGATTTTTTAGCTCCCATACGTTTTAAGCGAATTTTTACTGCCATTTTAAAAAGCACCTCCGAATATATTTCACACAAGATAATATGATAGCAAAAACCTTGATTAGTTGTAAAGGTTTTTTTCTTAACAGTTTATTTTTTAAATGGATAAATTTCCATTAACTGTTTCTAAAAATCAAAATAACAGGCGAACATTAAGACATGAAGGGAAACTTAAACCCTTTCTTCTTGCCTTTTGTCATATTCGTCATTTGTTTCATCATCTTTTTCATGTCTTCAAACTGCTTCAATAGACGGTTGACTTCTTGAACAGGTCTCCCGCTTCCTTTTGCAATCCGTTTCTTCCGACTGCCATTGATGATGTCAGGATTCAACTTCTCTTCTTTTGTCATGGAGCGAATAATCGCCTCCACGTGGTTGATTTGTTTCTCATCTACCTGAAGATTTTTAAGTCCCTTGATTTTATTCGCTCCAGGCAACATACCAAGCAATTCATCAAGAGGCCCCATACTTCGAACCTGTGATAATTGTTCTAAAAAGTCATCAAACGTAAACGAAAGTGTTCGAAGCTTTTGTTCAAGCTCTTTCGCCTTTTCTTCATCAACCGACGCCTGTGCCTTTTCAATTAAAGTCAGCACGTCGCCCATTCCTAAAATGCGGGACGCCATACGTTCCGGATGAAATGGCTCTAATGCATCCAATTTTTCACCAAGACCTACAAATTTGATTGGCGTGTTTGTTACAGAACGAATCGATAAAGCTGCTCCCCCACGGGTATCTCCGTCAAGTTTCGTCAGGACAACGCCTGTTAAGCCAAGCTGATCATTAAAACTTTCAGCTACATTGACAGCATCTTGTCCGGTCATGGCATCCACGACTAAGAAAATTTCATGTGGGTTTGTCAGCTCTTTAATTTGCTGCAACTCCTCCATTAAATTTTCATCAACATGCAAACGACCAGCGGTATCAATCAATACATAATCATGATGCTGTTCTTTTGCATGGACAATAGCTTGTTTGGCAATCTCTACCGGACTTACTTGATCGCCCAAGGAAAACACAGACATATTGAGCTGTTTCCCTAATGTTTCTAGTTGCTTAATCGCAGCAGGACGATAAATGTCAGCTGCAACAAGCAAAGGGTTACGGTTATATTTTTTACGCAAAAGATTCGCGAGTTTCCCAGTCGTTGTCGTTTTGCCGGCACCTTGTAAACCAACCATCATAATAACAGTCGGCGGTCTTGTAGCAGCAGCAATTTTACTTTGCTCTCCGCCCATGAGTGCCGTTAGCTCTTCTTGCACTACTTTTACGACTTGCTGAGCCGGCGTCAAGCTTTTTAATACTTCCTGCCCAACAGCACGCTCACTGACACGTTTGACAAAGTCTTTGACAACTTTGAAGTTAACATCCGCTTCCAATAAAGCAAGGCGAACTTCACGCATCATTTCTTTTACGTCTGTTTCCGTTACTGCGCCTTTTCCTCGTAACTTTTGAATCGTACTTTGCAATCGGTCGGCTAATCCTTCAAATGCCATTCATGCCGCCCCCTACTCTAATTTCTCAAGCGAATCAATGAGGGAAAGCACTTGATCGTCTTTACATTTATCTGCCTGAGAGATTTCCTTTAACTGCTTCAAAATGCGTTGACGCGCCTCGAACTTTTGAAATAACAGCAGTTTCTCCTCATATTGCTCAAGCATTTGCTCAGTTCGTTTGATGTTGTCATATACAGCTTGACGACTCACATCATATTCTTCGGCAATTTCACCAAGAGAATAGTCATCTAAATAATAAAGAGACATATAGCTGGACTGCTTCGGTGTTAACAACGATTGATAAAAATCATACAGATAGTTCATTCTCGTCGTTTTCTCAAGCATGTTTCCATCCCCCTTGTTAAGTGAATTACCTTTACATGTAACTAGTCTACCTATTTCCTTTTATCTTGTCAAGTTTTTTTCTTAACAGGTTATGAAGGAAGACTTCTCTCTCTTCATAACCTGTTAAATATATCCATTTGGTTTCTTGCCGTTTGAGGTTCGCTTTATCCCGCATTGTGCGGGCCTAACTAACCATCAGTGAGGGATGAAGGCCCCCGGCTGATGTAATAAGTTTCCTCTATACTTCTTTCACGTCCTCTTCGTCTACCATATTGGCAAATAACCCGTATACGTATTGCTCTGAATCGAATTGTTGGAGATCATCCATTTTTTCTCCAAGACCTACAAATTTAACAGGCAGGCGAAGCTCGTTGCGAATAGCAAGGACAATTCCTCCTTTTGCCGTACCGTCCAATTTAGTTAGTACGATTCCAGATACATTTGTCGCTTCAGAAAATGTCTTTGCCTGGCTCATCGCATTTTGGCCAGTGGTCGCATCAAGTACAAGGAGCACTTCATGAGGAGCACCTGGGACTTCACGTTCAATGACACGCTTTACTTTTTCCAGCTCTTTCATTAAATTCACTTTATTTTGAAGACGTCCTGCAGTATCACAAAGAAGAATATCCACTTTACGGGCCTTCGCTGCTTGGATTGCATCATACATGACCGCAGCTGGGTCTGAACCCGCAGACTGCTTTACCACATCAACTCCAACCCGTTCTCCCCACACTTCAAGCTGCTCGATAGCTCCTGCACGAAATGTATCACCTGCTGCCATTAAAACGGATTTGCCTTCTTGCTTGAATTTGTGGGCAAGCTTGCCGATTGTCGTTGTTTTTCCGACTCCGTTCACGCCGACGAATAAAATGACCGTCAATGCATCTTGCTGCATATTCAGTTCAGACAAACCCTCTTCACCTGCTTCATAAAGCTCAACAAGTTTCTCAGAAATGACCACCTGTACATCTTTCGTATCTTGAATATTGCGGCGCTTCACTTCCATTTTCAGCTCATCAATCAGCTCCATCACTGTTGAGACACCTACGTCGGCACCGATCAGAATTTCTTCCAGTTCCTCAAAAAACTCTTCATCTACTTTACGGTAACGGGCTACTAAATCATTTACCTTTTCCGTAAACGAGTTTCTTGTTTTTTCTAGACCAGTTTTAAATTTTTCCGTGACAGAATCTGTCTGTTGTGTCAATTTCTCTTTTAAACGCTTAAAAAAACTCATATGATTCATCCTTTCTTACTGAACATATTCTTTAGAATCTTCAAATCGGACAGATACAAGCTTCGAGACACCCGACTCCTGCATCGTTACCCCGTATAATACGTCCGCTTCTTCCATTGTCCCTTTTCGATGCGTAATGACAATGAATTGCGTCTCATGGCTAAAATGCCTCAAATATTTAGAAAAACGCTGGACATTCGCTTCATCTAAAGCAGCTTCCACTTCATCAAGTACACAAAATGGTACCGGCCGCACCTTCAAAATGGAAAATAATAATGCGATAGCCGTTAATGAACGCTCTCCTCCTGAAAGAAGACTTAAATTTTGCAGCTTTTTACCCGGCGGCTGTGCAACGATATCCACACCGGTATTCAATAAATCTTGGGGGTTTGTCAAAATTAAATCTGCCCGCCCGCCGCCAAACAGCGATTTAAATACAAAGTCAAATTGTTCTTTAATGCTGTAAAACGTTTGGGAGAAACGTTTCTTCATTTCCTGGTCCATTTCTTCAATCACTTGATAGAGTGTATCCTTTGCCTCTTCTAAATCCGCTTTCTGAGAGCTTAAAAATTCATAGCGTTCTGAGATGCGCTCATATTCATCAATAGCACCGATATTGACGTTACCAAGTTCATTAATGGCACGCTTGATCAGCTTCATTCGCTTATAGGCTTCTTCAAGGCTGATGTCAAGGGTATATGCTTCCTTGGCAGCTTCAAAACTCAATTGATATTCCGCATTCAATCGTTCGAGTCGGTTATCAAGCTCGACCTCCAATCGGTTCCGCTGGACTTCTTCATCCTGCAGCGCTTGGGCTACCTGCTTATGCTGTCTTTTTAGCTCTTTTAAATCATTATCAAGTATTTCAACCTGCTCTTGAATTTTGACGCGCTCTTCACGGCGGTTGGCAAGCTTTTCGGTCAACTCATTTTTTTCTTGAAGCTTTTTCCGCGCTGCTTGTTCAAGCTGCGACTCTCCTGAGTCGTTATTGTTCATTTCATGCGTAAGCAGCTCTAAGTCTTCTTGCACTTCCACTAACCGTTTTTCTGTTTGATCCAATTCAAATTCAATACGCTCAAATTTTTCACGCTGATTCATCAACACTTGCTGCTTGCTTGCAAGAATCACTTTTAATTCAGTCAGTTCATTTTGAACCGTTTCCTTCGATAATTGCTGCTCACTTTTTTGCGCGGTAACCGCTTCTATTTCACGTTCGATATCACTTAACTTGGCGGTACTGTCTTCAATCGTATGCTGCAGTTCCTTTAAACGGTCATTCATACGCTGACTGTCCGAATAAAAGCTTTCCATTTCATGATCGTATAAGGCAAGGCGATCATTTAATGTTTTTTCTTCCAATTCGACTTGGCGAACTTCTCCCTTTAACTCGTGCTGTTTTGTCCGCAATTGCTCTCCAGCCGTTTGGGAAGCTTGAATACCAAGCTCCAGCTCCTCAAGCTGCCCCTTCATATCCTTCACTTGAGTTTCAAGTTGAATCGTTTTTTCTTCCATTTCTATCAATTTGGAACCCATCTGTTCTAGTTCCCGCTGACGTCCTAATAGGGAGTTCGTCTTTTGTTTAACCGCTCCTCCCGTCATGGAACCGCCCGGATTGACTACATCCCCGTCAAGGGTGACAAAACGATAGCGATGTTGAACATATTTAGCCATCTCATTCGCTCCTTGCAAATCTTTTGCAAGGACGACCGTTCCTAATAAATTGCCAATGATATGCTGATATTGGGTTCCAAATGAAATCAAGCGGGAAGCAACCCCTACAAATGCTTCGTGTTGCTGAAGTAAATGAAGATGGGAAGAAGACAGTTGTTTCTCCCGCACCGTCGATAAGGGCAAAAACGTTGCTCTGCCGTAGGAATGGCGTTTTAAGAACTGGATGGCCGAACGCGCGCTTTGCTCATCTTTCACCACAACATGCTGCGTTGCCGCCCCAAGAGCAACTTCAATGGCCGTTTCATATTCTTTCGGAACTTGAATAAGCTCTGCTACCGCTCCTTCAATTCCTTCCAATGGATGTTCACGGGCCTTCAATATTTCTTTTACTCCTTGAAAATAACCGGCATATTCTTCTTGCATATCCTCCAGCATTTCTTTTCGTGACTTTGTCTGTTGAACATATTGGTAAGCTTGGTACAACAGCGACTCTTTTTTACGATATTGCTCCCGGAGTTCTTCAAGCTGTTTCTGTTTTTGTTTGAATGAATGGACGAATCCTTCCAATTCGGTTGTACAAGCCGTTAATTCTGAAAGCCATTTCTCTTTTTTCTCTGCCAGCTCCTGCCGCTCTTGAAGGAATTTTTGATTAGACTCTCCCAATCGCTGCTGTTTCACATTGTTTTGAGCAACTTGCTGTTCTAAAAAAGTCTTTTCATTACGGGCTGATGTTTGCTCATTAAGTAATTCAAAATAGTCGCTTTTCAATGTTTCAAGCTTTTCTTCTAAATTTTCGCTGTATGTAGCAAACAGCGATTGTTTTTCTGCAAGAGCTTGTTTCATCTCTTTAACTTCTGTTTCATACTTGCCAAGCAGATGATGCTCTCTTTCTTTCACTTCTGTCAACTCAACCGACTTTCGTTGGTACTCTCCAATCAACTGCTCTAATTGTTGTCTATTTTGGGCAGCATTTTTTTTCCGCTCTTTCAACACCTCTTTGCGGCCCTCTAGCTTTTCAAGGTCTTCACTTGCCAATAGCAGCGTTTGCTGCAAATGGTGCAAATCTTCATCAATGCTTCCGATTTTATCTCGCAGTTCTTCGATTTTCAATTCCCGTTCTTGAATCTTATTAGAGAGTACAGTTTCCAGAGAATGATGCTCTTTTAAAAGTCCCTTTAACCGTTCCCATTTTTGATGGAGTTCTTCTATTTCAGAAACAGTAACGGCAACATCGATTTTTTCAAGCTCCTCCTTTTTTTCTATATAGTCTTTTGCAATGGAAGCTTGCATTTGCAGCGGCTCTAACTGACCCTCAATTTCATGTAAAATATCCATCACGCGATTTAAGTTTTCCTGAGCTTCCACTAACTTGATTTCCGCTTTTCGCTTTCTGGTTTTATATTTTAGAACGCCGGCAGCTTCTTCAAAAATACTTCTCCTATCTTCTGCCTTGTTGCTTAATATTTCTTCTACTTTTCCTTGGCTTATAATAGAGAAAGCTTCTTTCCCCAAACCCGAATCCATAAACAAATCCACAATGTCCTTTAAACGGCAAGGTTGTTTATTAATGAAAAATTCACTATCTCCCGATCGATAAACACGGCGAGTGACACTCACCTCATGATAATCAATCGGCAAAAACTGGTCTTCATTTTCGAGCGTCAGGGTGACTTCCGCTATATTAAGCGGCTTACGGGTATCACTGCCCGCAAAAATAATATCTTCCATCTTGGAGCCACGTAGCGATTTGGCAGACTGCTCGCCGAGTACCCAGCGAATGGCATCTGTAATATTGCTCTTGCCGCTTCCGTTTGGTCCGACAACCGCTGTCACACCTTCTACAAAATCAACTGAAATCTTCTCTGCAAACGATTTAAAACCAACAATGTCCAACCGTTTGAGGAACATATGTATTCCCCCTCATATTTTCACTTTATTCCGCATTAACGGATTATCCTCTCCCGCCAAATGAAGGCTTCTTTGTCATATAGTCGTTTCAGACAAAAGAAGGACTGTTTGAAACAGGCTAAAAGAAACCGCCCTTTTTCTTTATTTCATCCATGATGAAGAAAAGTGCGGCTTCCTTATGTTTAAGCATGTGTTCAAAAAGGAGGACAAAAAGGACCAAGAAGTTCAAGAAAGCGCCGCTTTGAGCAACGGAGCGTATGCTCTTAATACGTGAGTAGCGGAAAAGCAAGCTGACGCTGCCCGACTAAAGACCGCCACGTCCTGTGGCGAACGTCGGATCAGTACTTCCTGTACAAGTAAATTCGACGGTCATTTTTCCCGGACTTTTTGAACATCCTCTTTAAGCATTTAGTGATTTTAGTTTTCCGATGGCCTCCTGCGCAGCCTTTTGTTCCGCTTCTTTTTTAGAGCGTCCTACACCGGTGCCCATTACTTCGCCGTTTAATGAAACGCGCGATACAAATTCCCGATTATGGGCAGGACCTTTTTCTTGCAGGACTTTATATTCCAACTGACCAGCGCCGTCTCTTTGAACCATTTCCTGCAACTGGCTTTTATAATCCATCACATGAGAAAAAGCACCTTCATTAATTTTCGGAAAGACGACCTTCGCCAAAAACTCATTGACCGTCTCCAGACCTTTATCAAGATACAGCGCACCAATAAACGCTTCAAATACGTCCGCCAATAATGCAGGACGTTCCCTGCCCCCTGTCATTTCCTCTCCTTTTCCAAGAAGTACGAGCTGCCCAAACAACAACTCGTGAGCAAATGTAACAAGTGATGGTTCACATACGATCGCTGCCCGCAGCTTCGTAAGTTCTCCTTCACTCATCGTCGGGTATTTTTTGAATAAAAATTGGGATACGGTCAGCTCCAATACAGCATCTCCCAAAAACTCCAAGCGTTCATTATCTTCATAAGGTCTTCTGCGATGCTCATTCACATAGGATGAATGGGTAAAAGCTTGAATAAGTAACAACTCATTATCAAACGTAATACCGATTCGTTCTTGAAATTTCTTGAAATTTTGTTTTATTTTCCCACCTAAACGCCGTTCACGGCTTATGTAATTTTTAGGCATAAGTACCTCCACTTTCATCCTGCAATAAAAATTTGAAAAAGTATTACCTTTTCAAGGCTACGCTTTTCTTCAGTGAGACAGTTGCACAAACTAAACCGTAGGACTGTTTCACGTCATCCTAAGCAACTGTTTCTGAAGAGCTCCGCTTTCCTTTGACATATTCCATTATAAAACGACTTTGAAAAAAAGATACGGTTTGTTGACAAAATAAATGATTTTTTTCTTTTTCAGTATGCACTCGGGCTATAAATATAATAACTAGCCGTTGCCACAGACAAGCCGCATTTATTAAACAGGATCTTTAAAGCATACTGCCAACAAACGAAACCGAATGCTCCAGGGATGTTAACAAGCAGAGAAAGCCCCGTTAGGTAACGGGGCTTTAAAGCTGAATATACAGTTTATTATTTGCTCTGTATGTAAGTAACAGCATCTCCAACTGTTGCAATTTTTTCTGCATCTTCATCAGAGATTTCCATGTCAAACTCATCTTCAAGTTCCATTACAAGCTCAACAACATCAAGGGAATCTGCACCAAGATCATCTTTGAATGAAGACTCAAGCTTCACTTCGCTTGCATCTACGCCAAGACGGTCAACGATGATTTTCGTTACACGCTCTAACACTTCTGCCATTGTACTTCACCTCCCCTCAAGCTATTATAATTGAATCTTTTTTAAAACACCAGGACAGCTGTCCCGACAAGAAAACTTTATTACATAACCATTCCGCCGTCAACATGCAGCGTTTGGCCCGTCATATAGCGGCTTCCTTCAGACGCTAAGAATGCCACAACATGCGCAATATCTTCCGGCTCCCCGAAACTTGCAAGCGGAATTTGTTTTAACATTTCTTGTCTCACGTCTTCCGGCAGTTTATCTGTCATATCGGTTGTAATGAATCCTGGAGCAACCGCATTAACGGTAATATTACGGCTTGCCAGCTCTTTCGCTGTTGTTTTCGTTAACCCGATCACACCGGCTTTTGCAGCTACATAATTGGCCTGTCCGGCATTACCGCTCACTCCAACGATTGAAGCAATGTTGATAATGCGGCCGCTGCGCTGCTTCATCATTTGTCGAGTCACTGCTTTCGTACAAAGGAACACACCTTTTAAGTTAGTGGAAATAACGTCGTCCCACTCATCTTCTTTCATGCGCATCAATAGGTTGTCACGTGTAATTCCGGCATTATTCACTAAAATATCCATTGAACCAAATGTTTCAACTACCTGTTTTACCATATTCTGAACAGAATCGGCATCTGATACATTCGCTTGAATGGCAATGGCATCACTGCCCAAAGCTTTGATTTCATCTACTACTTCTAATGCCTTGGCTTCGCTTCCGGCATAGTTGACTGCTACCTTTACTCCAAGTCTTCCAAGCTCAAGCGCGATGGCTCTGCCAATTCCACGTGACGCTCCTGTTACAAGAGCTGTTTTTCCCGTCAACATTACTCTTCCCCCTTTATGGCCGCAATAGTTTCGTTTAATGACTGAGTATCATAGACCGAGAAAACAGTCGCGCGTCGGTTGATTTTTTTTATCAATCCGGCCAGCACTTTTCCTGGTCCAATTTCAATGAATGTGTCTACCCCGCCATTCATCAGCGTTTGAATGGATTCTTCCCACCGTACCGGTGAATAAAGCTGCTCAACTAATCGCTGTTTAATTTCTTCTTTATCTGTCATTGGTTCTGCCGTCACATTGGATATGACAGGTACTTTCGCATCTTCAATGTGGATGTCGCTTAACACTTGATCCAGCTTTTGTGCTGCCGGTTTCATTAAACTAGAATGAAACGGCCCGCTTACAACTAACGGAATCGCGCGCTTCGCTCCTTTTTCCTTAGCAAGAACAGAAGCCTTCTCAACACCGGAAGCAGTACCTGAAATGACAATTTGACCAGGGCAATTGATGTTCGCCAGTTGAACCGGATCGCCTTCATTTGTAATTTCATCCGTCACTTCTTTTAACGCTCCAGCATCCATCCCTAATATCGCAGCCATTGTCCCTTCACCTGCCGGCACCGCTTCATCCATAAATCTTCCGCGCTGATAAACAGCTTTTACCGCATCTTCAAAAGAAATGGAACCCGCCGCCACCAGCGCACTATACTCACCTAAACTATGCCCCGCTGTATAATCAGGATTCAAACCGGCTGTTTTCAAGCCTTGCAACATGACCATACTCGTCGCTAAAAGGGCCGGCTGTGCATGATACGTAAGTGTTAACTCCTCTTGTGTTCCTTCAAAAATAATTGTCGTCAACTTAAAGCCAAGCGCCTCATCCACCTGATTGTACATGTTTTGAGCCCATTCATGGCTGTCAGCAAACTCTTTTCCCATTCCAACTGTTTGGGAACCTTGTCCCGGAAACACAAACGCTAATTTCCCCATCTTTTTTTCGCTCCTTTACACGGATTCGGTGTATGTTTCTTCAATCGCTTTTTTTATAGTAGCAGGCACTTGATTTCCGACCATATTAACCGCCTGTTTCACAGCACTGAAAACAGCTGTCGAGTCAGATGAACCGTGCGCCTTGATTACGGGTGCTTTCAAACCAAACAAACCGGCTCCTCCGTATTCGCTGTAATCCATCTTAGCCTTTAAACCTTTTAGTTGCGGTTTTAACACGGCCGCTGCCATTTTGCTTTTAAACGTGCTCATCAGTTCAGCTTTCAGCATGGAAAAAATGGATAAAGCCGTGCCTTCAATCGTTTTCAACGTCATATTTCCCGTAAATCCATCCGTTACCACCACGTCCGCAGCACCATTCAATAATTCACGTGATTCAACATTCCCTATAAAATTTACATTTGCTTCTTTTAAAAGCTCGAATGTTTGTCTCGTTAACTCGTTTCCTTTTTTATCTTCGGTTCCGATGTTTAAAAGTCCTACACGCGGATTGGGAATTCCTCTTACTTTTTCAGCGTAAATCGATCCCATAATCGCATATTGCAGCAACTGAGTGGGCTTGGCATCGACATTCGCCCCCGCATCAAGCATTAAGAAACCTTTCCCATCTAAAGTGGGCAGGGTTGGCGCCAGTGCCGGCCGTTCGATTCCATCAATTCGACCGACAACAAACAAGCCTGCCGTCATTAACGCTCCAGTGTTTCCTGCCGAAATACAGGCATCAGCACGGCCTTCCTTGACCTCGTTCGCTGTCAGCACCATCGATGCATTTTTCTTTCTGCGCACAGCGCGGACGGGTTCATCGGTTCCTTCAATGACCTCATCTGTATGTATAATGCTGATTCGCTCCGATGATTTCAAGTGCTTATGAATTTGCTCTTCGTCTCCAATCAGCGTAATGTGTAAGTTAGGGAAATGACCGATCGCTTTCTCTGCACCTTCAACAAGAGCTTGTGGGGCATTGTCGCCTCCCATTGCATCAATTGCGATTTTCATGCTGTATCTCATCCTTTTTCACATTTTTTGAACGGTACATCTTAAATCGTCCCGAAAACACCAATTCATGCCCGACAAAGCTATTTACTTCAACAATAGTTCTACCGTTTTCTCCTTCGGTCCCTTTTACCTTTGCCTTCGCCACTACTCTCTCACCGACCCTTACTTGCCGATGAAAATGGATAGACGCATCGGCCGTTAAAGCCAGCTCATCATTAATAAGAGCAACTGCCAGCGAATTCGCTTGTGCGAACAAATGATGTCCGCGGGCAATTTGGTTTCGTTTGAAAACATGTTCTTCTTTCACATCAAAGATGGAAATGGCCGACTCGTCCAATTCAAGATCAATGACTTCACCAATGACTTCTTCTAAAGGCAAAGAGCGTACTTCTGTTTCCATCTGCCTTGATGCCACATGCTTAATGCGTTCGCGAAGCTCAGGAATAGATAATTCAAGACGGTCTAATCGAATTGTTTGAACACTTACCGTAAACCGTTCGGCCAACTCTTCATCTGTAATAAAAGGATTGTCTTCAATCGTAGCTTTTAACAGCTGTTGTCTCTCTTTTTTATTCCGTTTCATATTCACCATCCGAACTTTTAATACTAGGTACTAATAGCAGTATATAATCATTGAATCCATTTTGCAACCATATTTTTATAAGAAGAGGATGATTAAAAAGGTATATTTTTATACCTTTTTAATCATCCTCCTGAAAGGCCCCGTCATATACATTCGATAAAATCATGGATTTGCGGATGGGACCTTTCAGTCAAAAAATCATTTTTCGGCCTTTTCGAACTTCTCGGACAACCACCGGCTTTTTTTTATGACTTGTATTCACCACTGAGAGACATACCTATCCTATTATCAATCTAACTTTTCTCCGTCAAGAACTCCTGTTTCTGCTAAATACGAACGCATCAGAGCATATTGGTCTTCATTCCAAAATGATTCCGAATTCACAAGCTGCACCGCATCTGCACGTGCAACTTCCAGAGCACGATAATCATGAACCATGTCCGCTACTTTGAAATCAGGCATTCCGCTTTGCTTTCTCCCAAAGAAATCACCCGGTCCGCGCAGTTCAAGATCTTTTTCAGATAAAACAAATCCATCATTGGTTTCCGTCATGATTTTCATTCGTTCTTTTCCTGTTTCTGACTTTGGATCTGCCATGAGCACACAATAAGACTGGTCACTTCCACGCCCTACGCGGCCGCGCAATTGGTGAAGCTGCGATAAGCCGAAACGTTCCGCATCATAAATTAACATCACTGTTGCATTTGGAACGTTGACTCCAACTTCAACAACGGTAGTAGACACAAGTACCTGAACCTTATTTTCACTGAATTGCTGCATGACGGCTTCCTTTTCGTCCGGAGAAAGACGCCCATGCATAAGACCTATCTGCCATTTACCACGATAATGTTGTGTTAACGTCGCATGAACGTCAATCGCATTTTGTACATCGATTTTTTCTGACTCCTCGATTAAAGGACAAATAACGTATGCCTGTCTTCCCTTCGAAAGCTCTTTATCAATGAATTCCAAAATCCTCTCAAGCATATCATGCTTTACCCAGTAAGTCTCAATGACTTTACGGCCAGCAGGCATTTCGTCAATAATGGAAACATCCATTTCCCCAAAAACAGTAATCGCGAGCGTCCTGGGAATTGGGGTAGCTGTCATAAATAGTACATCGGGACTCTCTCCCTTTTCCCGCAGCACTCTTCGCTGTTCTACTCCAAAGCGATGCTGCTCATCCGTAATTACAAGTCCAAGCTTATGAAAGTGAACTTCATCTTGTATTAACGCATGTGTGCCAACGACCACTTGTACGTCACCGGACTGCACTTGTTCAAGCAATAAACGGCGTGCCTTCCCTTTGACAGATCCTGTTAACAATTCAACTCTTATCCCTGCTTTTCCAAGCATACTTTGCAGTGATTGAACATGCTGCTCTGCTAAAATCTCAGTCGGAACCATAAGGGCACCTTGGTATCCGGCTAAAATGGACGCATATAGAGCTACCGCGGCCACAACCGTTTTCCCTGATCCTACATCTCCTTGAAGCAATCGATTCATGCGGTGTGGGGATTTCATATCAGACGTAATTTCTGCCAAAACGCGTTTTTGGGCATTGGTCAGCGGGAACGGGAGGGTTTCAACAAATTTCCCTAACCGCTTATCATCAAACCGCTGTTCAATTCCAGGTGCTTGTTCCCGCTCTATTTTTCGTAACGCCTGCATCTTTAATTGAAACAATAAAAATTCTTCGTACACAAACCTTCGGCGCGCTTGCTTCAACTGCTCGTGGTTTTGGGGCAAATGCATCACCTTCAAAGCCTCTTTTCTTTCCAGCAGCTTATAGCGTATCCTTATTGGATGAGGAAGCATATCCCCCACATCATCCCCATATTGTTTTAAGGCAAGTGAAACAAAACGCCTTAACCCTTTCACCGTCAAATCGCCTTTCGTTGAATAAACAGGTTCAATATCTTGATTGCGCTTAAACGGTGTAAACTGCAATTCCTGAACGGTAATCGTTTGACGATGTTGATCCCATTTACCTGTTACCGTAATCGTCTGCCCCATCTCCAGCTTTGTTTTGTAATAAGGGCGATTAAAACAAATAACCGTAATTAAATAACGGCCCACCAGCAAACGAAACGTCAGCCTTGAACGTTTCTTGCCAAAATAAGTGAGAGAAGGCTGACTATGCACCTTCCCTTCCACTGTAGCTCTCTCTTCATGTTTGACTTCAGACAAATCTTTCAATTGATAATCTTCATATCTAAAAGGAAAATATTCCAACAAATCATAAACCGTACGGATACCAGCTTGCTCTAAAGACTGCGCGGTTTCTTCGCCAATCCCTTTTATGGACGTTACCGAAATTTGTTTTATATCATTCACTTTCCATTAACGGTATACCAAAGATCTTGGCCTCCAGCTTCCGACCTGTTGGTGTCGCCGCCAAACCTCCTTGTGCGGTTTCTTTTAATGCCACCGGCATCGTTTGGCCGATTTTAAACATGGCATCAATGACCTCGTCACACGGAATTCGGCTTGTAATACCTGCAAGCGCCATATCGGCAGCTACCATTGCATTAGCTGCTCCCATCGCATTACGCTTTACGCACGGCACCTCTACCAAACCCGCTACAGGGTCACATACTAATCCTAACATATTTTTAAGGGTTATGGCCATTGCTTCGGCTGCCTGAGCCGGCGTTCCGCCCGCCATCTCCACAATTGCTGCCGCAGCCATTCCGCTGGCCGATCCGACTTCTGCTTGACAGCCTCCTGCAGCTCCTGAAATAGAAGCATTGTTGGCGACCACAAATCCGAATGCACCTGATGTGAATAAAAACTGAATCATCTCTTCACGAGTCGGGTTTAATTTATTTTTAACCGCAAATAATGTACCTGGCACAACACCGGCTGAACCTGCCGTCGGCGTTGCACAAATCGTCCCCATTGCCGCGTTGACTTCATTTGTGGCTACCGCTTTGCTGACCGCATCTAAAATTAAATCTCCCGATAAAGATTTTCCGCTTTGAATATATTTTTGTAAAAGTACAGCATCTCCGCCCGTTAAACCAGAAAAAGATTGAACACCTTTCAAGCCCCGTTCAACCGCCTGTTCCATGACTGTTAAGTTTTGATCCATCTTCGCGATAATTTGCTCCCTCGAAAGACCCGTTACCTCTACCTCTTGCTCAATCATGATTTCAGCAATTTTGACATTTTTACGTTCTGCCAACTCTACCAATTCTGCCACATTACGAAACATATGTTTTTCCTCCTAGCTGTTTATTCAACCATTCTTGTTACTTGCGAAATGTTTGGAAGCATTTTGATTTCTTCCATAACCGCTTCATCGATGTTTTGGTCCGTTTCGATGACCATTAGAGCCAATTCGCCCTTCTCTTTACGCGACACTTCCATATGTCCGATATTAATGCAATACTTAGTTAAAAGATTCGTCACCGACGCAATCGCTCCATAACGGTCATTATGAACGACAAGAATAGCAGGATGCATGCCTGAAAGCTTTAAATCGAATCCATTGAGCTCTGTAATTTGAATCTTTCCGCCTCCAATCGAAATTCCAACGACTTCGATCGTCTCTTTTTCATCCGAAACTCGAATTCTTGCTGTATTTGGATGGTCAGCGATGGCATCTTCTTCAATGAACTCGACCTCGATACCTGCTTTCTTGGCAAGATCAAGAGAAGACGGAATGCGTGTATCATACGTGTCAAAATCTAAAATCCCTCCAATAATCGCCACATCCGTCCCATGTCCTTTATACGTTTGTGCAAAAGATCCGTACAATGAAACAATTACTTTTTTGGGCTGCCTTCCAAACAATGTTCTGGCAACCCTGCCAATTCGTGCCGCTCCGGCTGTGTGTGAACTTGAAGGCCCAATCATAATGGGACCGATAATATCAAATACTGATTTATATTTCATGGTGATATCTCCCCCGTTCTTGAATTACAAGCAAATAACAGTGTAATCGATTTTTCTTCAATTTCCTACTATAAAATGAAACTTCCATCAGCGGAATTTTTTCCATCTCCGCTGATGGTTCATTTTACTGGAATACTTTAAGAAATTCGCTTTCGTTACATCGGTACAACATATTATGCAGCTGTTTGTTCTGCTCCTCTAATTTCTTCCACTCTTTTAATCTTATAATTTTTAAAGACCAACGATCCGATAAATCCTATAACAGCACTTACCGTTGCACATAACAGAGCACAAATCGTTACTTTCAGCGGATCATTGAATCCGTACATAACAGCAAGTCCCGCAATCGGTGTTGCCGTACCTGTCGCATTGTTAATCAACCCAAACATGGAGATGATGATACCTGATGCCGCACCCCCGATAAAGTTGGTTACATACACCGGAATCGGATTTGCTGAAATGATATCCGCCTGAGTCAATGGTTCAATCGCCACAGCAATGGTCGTTCGGCGATCTCCAAATTTCATTCGATCAAATAATACATAGTTCATGAATGACGAGCCCATAACCGCCAGTGCTCCTATAGCCATTGGAAGGCCCGTTAAACCAAGCATTGCCGTCAATGCCATAGAACTTAATGGAGCTGTCGCTACGACCGTTATCACACCGCCAAGAACGATTCCCATTAAAATTGGACTGCTGTTTGTCACTTCTGTAATGATACCGCCGATGTTTAACAGCGTTGCATTCACAAGTGGTGTGACACCTACTGCTATGAGGCGAACAAGTGGTGCTGCAATTAAAATCGTCACGATTAAATCTAAACCTGCTGGAACTCTTTTTTCAATTTGTTTAACAAAAAATGCGACTACATAGCCTGCAAAAAAGCCCGGCAATAACCCTAAACCAGCACATGAAACACCTAACATCAACGCATATACGGGTGAAACACCTAAAGCAAGGGCCACTAGTGCCGCCGCTGCGACCCCTCCCATGCCTCCTGCCGCTTCACCGACTTCACCTAAAAATTTGATGCCAATTAAATCTCCGCCTACATATTTTTGAAAGGCTTCTACTAAAAAGGCTGCACATGCGGCATTAGCAAGTGCCCCCATCGCTTTCATTCCTTTTGGCGCTTTATAGCTAAAAAGCGTAAAAAGACCTAATACCAGTAAGAGTAATGCTGTTCCTTTCATAATTTCCATGATCTCTCTTATCCCCCTTATCTCTGTTCATCCATCTCAAAACCACATCAATATCGGTTTGTCATTTACGACTCCCCGAAACTGGAAACGCTTTCTGGAATCGAGAAAAAATTTTAACAAACCTACGTTTCATTGATGTGCCATCATTATATAATGAATTTATTGAAATCCTTTTCTTTTTTATATTTTAAAATTTTCTAAAGAGTAGCAATCAATTACTGAACAGGCACCGAATAGTAAAAGCATGTCTCCCCACTTATATTTTTCTATTCGTAAAAAAACTCTCTATCCTATAGGATAGAGAGTTTTTTGTACGCTTTATTCAATTGCAAAGATGAAGGAATATAAAGGCTGGTCACCTTTATGCACTTCCACTTCTACATCTTCAAATGTCGATTCCACAAAGTCAGTTAAAACTGCTGTATCTTCATCACTTACATCTTCACCTTGCAGAATCGTTAAAATTTCCGCGTCTTCATCTATCATAGAGGTTAACAGCTTTTTCGCTGCCTCCATTTTATCTTGATCTTTTACAACGATCTTTCCATCTGCAATCCCCATGAAGTCCCCTACTTCAAGCTCTAAACCATCAATGTTTGTATCACGTACAGCATATGTGATTTGTCCTGTTTTCACATGGCTTAACGCCTCATTCATAGCTGCTTCATTTTCCGCTAAATCTGCACCCGGGTTAAACGCCAATAATGCCGTCATCCCTTGAGGAACGGTTTTAGACGGAATAACGATGACTTCTTGACCCACAACAGATGCCGCTTGGCGTGCTGCCATCACAATATTGCCGTTGTTTGGCAAAATAATTACTTTTTCCGCATTTACTTCTTCAATGGCTTTAACGATATCTTCCGTGCTTGGGTTCATCGTTTGGCCGCCTTCAATGACAGCTTTCGCACCGATGCTTCTAAATAATTTGCCAATTCCAGCCCCCATCGCCACCGTCACGATTCCGTACTCTTCCTTCTTTACTGAAGCCTGAGTCTGCACAGGAGCCATCTGCACATGCGTTTCAGCCACAAGACTGCTATGCTGTTCACGCATATTGTCCACTTTAATTTTCATAAAGCTTCCGTATTTTTGCCCCAAATTCAGCACTTCACCCGGCTGTTCGGCATGGATGTGCACTTTTACGATTTCATCGTCAGACACAACAAGCAGCGAGTCTCCCCACTTACTTAATTCATTACGGAATGCTTCTTCAGAGAATGGATGATCTTTCAATTTGTTTTCTTCAAAACGAACCATAAATTCCGTACAATAGCCGAATTCGATATCTTCTGTATTCATGTGGCTTTGAACGCTTTTATGGTGTTCTGCACTCACAAGCTCATCCATTGAAGGAGCCGTTGCAGATACTTCGGGAAGCTTTTCACCTTTTAACACAGCTAAAAACCCCTCATAAATAATAACAAGGCCCTGGCCTCCGCTATCTACCACTCCCACCTCTTTCAATACAGGTAAAAGATCCGGAGTGCGATTTAAAGATGCGTTTGCCTCTGCTACTACTTCCTCCATGAACAAAACGATATCTGATTGCTTTTTGGCAATCGCTGTCGCTGTTTTCGCAGCATCTTTTGCAACGGTTAAAATGGTACCTTCAACAGGTTTCATCACTGCTTTATAAGCTGTTTCGACACCCACTTCAAGCGCTTGCGCAAACTCAACCGTGTTGATCACGTCTTTGTTTTCAATCGCTTTCGCAAACCCGCGGAACAGCTGTGACAAAATAACACCGGAGTTCCCGCGCGCACCCATTAATAACCCTTTGGCCAACGCTTGTCCGACTTTCCCTATATGACCAGACACATTGTTTTTCACTTCTTTTGCACCAGAAGTGATAGATAAGTTCATGTTTGTTCCTGTATCACCGTCTGGAACGGGAAAAACGTTGAGTGCATCCACCATTTTGGCATTGTTCGTTAAGTGCTGTGCTCCCTGAATCACCATCTCTGCAAAGCGTTTTCCGTCTAAAGTTGTAACTGACACACATTTTCCTCCTTACTACACGTTCGTGACACGAACTCCCTGCACATAAATGTTTACAGAATCAACCGTTAAACCAACTGTTTGCTCGAGAGTATACTTTACTTTAGATTGAACATTATGTGCAATTTCAGATATTTTTGTTCCGTAACTTACAATAATATACATATCAATATGTACGTCGTCATTTTCTTGACGAACAATAATACCACGCGTGAAATTTTCTTTTCGAAGGATTTCTGTAATTCCATCTTTAATTTGATTTTTAGAAGCCATTCCTACGATTCCGTAGCAGTCAATGGCTGCTCCGCCTGCAATAGTGGCAATTACATCTGTAGAAATATCGATTTGGCCGTACTGAGTTTTCATTTCGATGGACATACTTCTACCCCTTTCTTTTTCGCAGCATCAAAAATTATATAAACCTTTTTTTCTTGTCCGGCTGTGACTCCTAACCTTTCGGCCGTTTCAGCTTTTCTTATAGACTACAGACATTTTACTATAAGTACATTCTTTTTAAAAGGATATTCGCCTTTTGACCTATTATTGATACTTCTTATTATACAACATGGTTTAAGTTTATATGTCAAGGAAAATTTCTTGAAAGCTTTTATGAAGAACTATTGCAATCTGACATCGCGTGTGATAAATTAATATAGTATTTCTGGGAAACAGAAGTTGAGTAGTTTCGTTTGAGTTAGGAGGGAAATTGAGCATGGCACGTAAATGTGTAATTACTGGCAAAAAAGCGCGTTCAGGTAACGCACGTTCTCACGCTATGAACGCTACGAAGCGTACATGGGGTGCTAACGTTCAAAAAGTTCGTATTTTAGTTAACGGCAAACCAAAACGTGTATATGTATCAGCTCGAGCTCTTAAATCTGGTAAAGTAGAGCGCGTTTAATACATGAGAAAAGCACCATATTTATGGTGCTTCTTTTATTTTCAAGGTAAAAAACAGGACGCTCCCTCAGAAAGGGAGGCGTCCTGTTTTATTCTTTTTTGAAAGAATTGAGCATCGCTCGTACAATGCCGCCTAAAAATTTTGGGAGTTTAATCGTATAAAATTTCATACTTCCCCTCCTAACCATCTCTTCACGTTCCATATCCATGAAATCGTTTCTTTGCGTCCCGTATATTATATTCACTGTTTATCAAAGAAGTACCATCTAAAGCAATGAGTTAATCATTGCTTCTTACCATCATTAATATGCCTTTCGCAAATGAAAAAGTACCTCTTTGTTGAATAAGTTCGTTACTGATACAAAGCGTGGAACCCCACTCAATTGTATGATTAGTAAGTGGATATTTAACTCCCCTTAAGGTTAATCCTTGTATCTCATGTGAAAATGAAACAAAGGAGAGATAACGATAAGACTCATCTCTTTCGATATCATAGTTTCCAGGCATATGCAGGGATACCGCATTTCGTCGATCAATCATTTGAATGGATATACAAGCACTCAATCCTTTATAAAGAAGTTGTACGGCTCCAAACATGTGATCCATTCTTCCGCCAGTGGCTCCAAAAACGCGAATAAGAGAAGGGCGTTGCCCAATGGCCCAATTCAACGCAAGCTCTAAATCTATTTCATCCTTCTCAGCTGGAAATACTTCTATATCTTGTAAGCGGTCTTGCACCCATAATAGCTCGCTTGTTGTAATGGAATCAAAATCGCCAAATGCTTTAAATGGCTGGATATTCTGCTCCAACAACCTTAGCACGCCTCTGTCTACACCGATCCAAACACTATCTTGCCACTTTTTATCGGTTAAAGACGGCAAGAGCTCGGGCGGTCCCCCAGCTAAAATATTAATAATCATTGAGTCCGCCTCTTAATAAGTACCGCGAATCTCTTGAATAGCGGCTTTTCGATTTGCTTGATTATAGATGGCAGATCCAGCGACTAATACATTCGCCCCTGCTTCTACGCATTGTCTCGCCGTTTCCGTATTAATCCCGCCATCTACCTCCACATCAATTGAGAGTTGACGAATTTGAATGAGTTGTGAAATTTGTTCAATTTTCGGTAAAACACTTCGAATGAACGTTTGCCCACCAAATCCCGGGTTAACCGTCATCAATAAAATTAAGTCCAAATCCTCTAGAATATGCTTCACTTGATCGATAGGCGTAGCTGGATTCAAAGCGACACCGGCTTTAACTCCATTTTCCTTAATCAATTGAATGGTACGGTGCAAATGAGGGCATGCCTCCACATGCACCGTAATAATGTCCGCACCCGCACGAGCGAAGTCCGGAATATATTTATCTGGATTTTCAATCATCAGATGAACATCCAAAGGTAATGTTGTAACTGGACGAATCGCTTCCACCGCGAGAGCACCAAATGTTAAATTTGGCACGAAATGGCCATCCATGACGTCAACGTGAATGTAATCCGCCCCCGCTGCATCCACTTCTTGAATTTCCTCGGCTAACTTTGAAAAATTAGCGGCTAAAATAGAAGGTGCAATCTTCACCATATTTAATACCTCGGCTTTCTTTGCTTAATTTCTTCGATAAAGCTTGTATAATGATCATATCGATAAGCTGGAATACTACCTTCATCCAACGCTGACTTTACTGCGCATTTTGGCTCTGAAAGGTGAAGGCATCCCCTAAACTTACAGTTTTCACTTAAACGATCCATCTCTGGGAAACAAGTGGAAAGGTCTTCAAGTTCAATATTGATAAACTCCAATGAACTGAATCCCGGTGTGTCGGCTACAAGGCCCGTTCCGACCGAAATAAGCTCCACATGCCTTGTCGTATGTTTCCCCCTTCCAAGAGAAGTGGAGATATCGTTTGTTTTAAGTTCAAGTTCCGGTTTCAAAGCATTTAACAACGATGATTTGCCAACACCGGATTGACCGGCTACAACGGTAACACAGTCATCTAAATACGGAAGCAAATCTGCCACACCATTTTCTGTAATGGTTGAAGTGAGCAAAACATCGTAGCCAATGTCGCGATAATCCTTCGCGTATTGTTCAATAATCGCTTTTTTATCGTCTGTCACCAAATCCATTTTGGAAATACAAATAAGCGGTTTAATGCCATTCGCCTCCACTAGTACTAAAAAGCGGTCCAGCAATAAAGGGCTGAACTCCGGCTCAATGGCAGAAAAAACGAGAACTGCCTGATCGACATTGGCAATCGGAGGACGAATAAGCTCATTTTTCCGTTCCTCAATGTCTAAAATATAACCTTCCAGCTCATTTTCCGCCTGAAATGTAACATAATCTCCTACTAACGGGCTGATTTTTTGTTTACGGAACACGCCTCTGCCCCGGCATTGGGTAACAGTTCCGTCACTGAAAACATAATAAAAACCGCTTAAGGCTTTAATAATTCTGCCTTTAAGCATAACCTCACTCCTTGTATCACTCTATTGTTGTGAATATGGTACCTCTGTCTCTTCTATGACTTGATTATCCCTCACGATTTTGTACTTAGCTGTTTCATTATAGGGAATAATCAATTGAATTTGCCTTTTTATCGTTTCTGTTAACGTAAAGTCCTCAATCGGAACTGGGTAGTCACGGCCTAAATCGTCTACAAAAATCTGTACTTGCTGCGGCACGCCCGGTTCAGCGGGCTCATATGGAATCGTGACCTCTACGTTCACATTATTAGGCGGCTTTGGTTCAGGACCTAGTGAAAGAGTAATCGTTAATTCACTGCCTTTTTCGATTGTCGTTTCAGGTGCCGGGTCTTGCCTAATGACAAACCCTTTGTCAGTATCTGAATGCTCTTCTTTCACTTTAACCACTATATCGTAGTCTGAAACATAATCTCGAACACTTTTTTCCGTCCATCCGGATAAATCTTTTAATTGAACCGAAGGCGGACCTTTACTCACCCAAAAAGTGACATCTGTTTCCTCAGGAACATTTTCTGCCCCCTCTATCGGGGTTTGATTAATGATCGTTCCTGCTGGTTCTTCACTGTCCACATTGACGGTATTTACAAAGCGATAACCCTTTTGCTCCAGCATTTTTTTAACCGTTGACACATCTTTTCCTGTGTAGTCCTCAAAGGCAATTTTTTCTTTGCCCGTACTTTGGTAAATCTTCACTTCCGTGCCTTCTTTTACAACCTCACCAGAACCAGGTACTGTCTGTATGACCTTTCCTTCTTCAATTTCCTCATCCGATTTCAAAACGGGGTCATCGACAACAAAGCCCAAGGAAACAAGCTTTGTCACAGCCTCTTCATAATCTTCATCCCGCAAGTTCGGAATGGTCACATCTTTCGGCAAGAAGAAAGATGGCAGAACGGTAACAGCGATGACTCCTGCGCCTGCCAGCACCAAAAATAATATGAGTAAAGACACCATCCATTTATTCTTTTTGCGTTTTTTCTTTTTAGGAGCCTTTTGTGCCTTTTGGACAGGCTCTTCATCAGGAACCACTACCGGCTTTGAAAAGGACCTCACGATCGTTTCATCCGTCGGGCTGTCTATGTAATCATCCGTTATGACGGGAATGGCCTTTGTAGCTTCCTCGTCATCAGGTACCTCAAATTTTTTCTCATTCAAACGCTCTGGATTCATGGATGTTTCAAGGGCATTCTGCATCTCCTCTACCGAATCATACCGGTAAAAAGAATCTTTGGCGGTTGCCTTTAACACAACATTTTCCAAACTCTGTGGAATGGATGGATTCCACCTCTTCGGCGATGGGGTTTCTGTTTGCAAATGCTTTAAGGCAATCGAGACAGCTGACTCCCCTGAGAAAGGGACCCTTCCTGTCAACAACTCGAACAAGACGATGCCCAAAGAGTAAATATCCGACTTTTTATTCGCCAATCCTCCCCTTGCCTGCTCAGGTGATAAATAATGAACAGATCCCAATACGGAATTGGTTTGTGTAATGGTTGTGGAGCTAAGAGCAACAGCAATTCCAAAATCGGTTACTTTTACAGTCCCATTGTCATCAATTAAAATATTTTGAGGCTTCAAATCACGGTGAATGATTCCAAATTGGTGGGCATGGGCAATGGCAGATGTAATTTGGGTCATAATATCTACCGCTTTTTCAACCGGAATGGGTGCGTGCTGTTGTATGTATTGCTTTAATGTTTGCCCCGGAACATATTCCATGACAATGTAATAAATCTCTTCTTGTTCACCGACATCATAAATACTGACGATATTTGGATGTGCAATGCTTGTCGCCGATTGCGCCTCTCGGTGAAAACGCTTAATAAACGATTCGTCATTTGCGAAATCCAGACGAAGAACTTTTATGGCTACGTCACGGTCCAAGATCATGTCTCTTGCCAAGTAGACGTTTGCCATCCCTCCACCACCGATGACTTTTAACACTTTGTAGCGGTCATTCAAGCGTCTGCCAACTAGCACCGCTATCACCCACTTTCATTCGCAAAGTCCACTATAATGACTGTAATGTTATCCTCGCCGCCCAACTCATTCGCTAAATGAATAAGACGTTCTCCCTTTTCATTCAAAGAGGAATCGGCTAGAAGGATTTCTTTTAATTTTTCATCTGATACTTTATTTGATAATCCATCGGAGCATAATAGTAAGAAATCTCCTTGTTCAATTTCAATCGATTTTACATCAACGGCAACTTGTTCAGCTGTTCCAAGAGCACGTAATAAAATATTCTTTCGCGGATGATGCTCGGCATCTTCTTTTGAAATTTGTCCGCTTCGAACTAATTCATTGACAAGAGAATGATCCTCTGTCAGTTGAGAAAATCCATTTTCATTTAAAATATAGCATCTGCTATCTCCAATATGTCCAATGGTACAAAAAGTGTCTGTACAAATAACGGCCACCAGCGTTGTTCCCATTCCCTTACACTCCTCATGATGGTTGGAGTGCTCGTACAATCTTTCATTAATTTTGCTTACTTGCTCCATCATCCACTTCTGTGCCTCATCAGGAGTCCCGATTTGTTCGCTTCGTTCCCAATATTCCTGTAACTGTTTAATAGCCATCGTGCTGGCTACATCACCCGCACGATGACCTCCCATACCATCAGCTACAACAGCAAGCCTGCTGCCGTGACCATTATAAAATACCCCTCCGGAGTCCTCATTGTGTTGCCGGACCTTTCCGCGATCTGTCATAAAGACAGCTCCCATGCTATCACCTCGTCTCTTCTTTTCGCTCCTTCGCACGAAGCTGACCGCAAGCTGCATCAATGTCATGCCCTTGTTCACGGCGAATGGTGACATTCACTCCGCGGTCTTTTAATGTACGTTCGAACTTTAAGATTTGCTCTTTCGGTGTACGAACATAATCTCGTTCCGGCACATAGTTAACCGGGATTAAGTTAATATGACACTTTACACCTTTTACAAGCTTCGCCAATTCTTCAGCATGCTCGACTTGGTCATTCACTCCCCCGAACAAGCCGTATTCAAAGCTGATCCTTCTGCCCGTCTTTTCGATATAATACTTTACTGCTTTCATTAAATCAGGGAGTTTATATGCACGATTAATCGGCATTAAACGGGAGCGCAGCTCCGTATTTGGCGCATGCAAGGAAATCGCAAAATTAATTTGCAGCTGCTCATCGGCAAACTGATAAATTTTCGGAATAATACCACTCGTTGATACCGTAATATGACGAGCTCCAATATTTAATCCTTCATCAGAATTGATGATTTTTAAAAATTGTAACATAGCATCATAATTGTCGAAAGGCTCACCTATTCCCATAATTACGACATGACTCACTCGTTCTCCTTGTTCATCCAAAGCCTTTTGTACTTTTACGACTTGGGCTACGATTTCTCCAGCTTCAAGGTTACGCTTCAATCCGCCAAGCGTTGAGGCACAGAACGTACAACCGATTCGGCAGCCGACCTGCGTGGTTACACAGATAGAGTTTCCGTATTCATGGCGCATTAAGACTGTTTCAATCGTATATCCATCATGCAGCTCGAATAAAAATTTCATGGTGCCATCGGCTGACGTTTGCTGAACAGCTGTTTTTAATGTTGTTAAAACAAACTGCTCCTCTAGCTTTTCACGCAGACTTTTGGACAAATTGCTCATTTCTTCAAAAGCGGTCGCTCTCTTTTTATAAAGCCACTCATAAATTTGCTTGCCGCGGAATTTTTTTTCACCGTTTTGGACAACCCACTCTTCAAGGTCAGCCAGTCCGTATGAATAAATAGATGGTTTTTGTTTCGTTTCTTCTGTCTGTTTATTGTTTAATGTTTTTTCCACTATTATTGCACCTTCTTTCGTAGACACGCGATGTAAAATCCGTCCGTTTGAAAATCATCCGGAAACAGTTGAAGCTGTCCATTTTCCACTTTTGTTGAAACCGATTTGGGTAATCGTTTTACAAGCGTATCATCCCATTCAAAGTCTGGATGCTGCTTTAAAAACTCATCTACCACGTCTTTATTTTCTTCTTGATCAATTGTACATGTACTATATACTAATGTCCCGCCTTGCTTCAGCAAAGGTTCGACTGCTTGTAGAATTTGCAGCTGAATGCGTGCAAGCTGCATAATGTCTTGCTCTGTTTTTGTATATTTTAAATCAGGCTTTCGTCTCATGACGCCAAAACCTGAACAAGGTGCATCGACGAGTATTCTATCAAAACTTTCTTTTTCAAAACGCTCGCTCACCTTGCGGCTATCCATCGCTACAGCGGTCACATTCGAGAGCTGTAAGCGTTCAACTTGTTCGGTGATGAGCTTTACTTTATGATCATGGATGTCCAGTGATACGACAGAGCCGGTATGGTAAAGCTTCTCGGCAATATGAGTCGTCTTGCCTCCCGGGGCTGCACAGCTGTCCAGTACCCTGTCACCTTCAGTTGCTCCCACAGCATATGCAACGAGCATTGAGCTTTCATCTTGAACCGTGAACATCCCTTCTTTAAAGGCTTTCGTATGGGCGGCATTTCCTTTTTGAACTTCGAGCGCTTCCGGAGCCACCGATCCTTTTTTCACTTCGATGCCTTCCTCAGCAAGTCTTGCAATCGCCTCATCAATCGTAAACCTTGATGTATTCACGCGAAGCGTTTGTTTAGGGGGCATCAAGTTCGTTTCACAAATATGACGTGCTTTCTCAATCCCGTATTGAGCTGTCCATCTTTTTACAAGCCATAACGGATGACTTGCTTCGATTGCCAACTTCTCCACTGGATCTGTGATAGAATCAAATGACGCCAATCCCTCACGCTGCAGATTGCGAAGTACCCCATTCACCATGGAGACAATCCCTTTATGCCCCCTTTTTTTAGCAATCTCCACCGCTTCATAAATAACGGCATGTTCTGGAACACGGTCCAAGTATACCATCTGATAAACAGATAGTCGCAATAATACGCGAACCCACTCTTGCATTTTCTTTGGGTTTTTTAAAAACGGCTGCAAATAGTAATCCAGCGTCATTTTCCGCTGAATCGTTCCATATACAATTTCCGTTAATAATCCTGCATCCTTGCCTGTCAGCTTATATTTTTCGATATTTTTATTCAATAATAAATTGCTGAAAGCCTGATTTTTTTCAATGGACAGTAAAATATCCAGTGCGATGTCCCTTACGTTATACTTACTCATCACTTTCTCCTAACCGTACGCCTGTTTGAACGGCGGTACCTCTTAAAAATTGTTCTCCGCTCATTCGTTTTTTTCCTGACGGCTGCAGTTCGGTTACTTTAATGGCCGTGTCATTTCCCGTTGCTACGACAAAACCATCCTCTTGAATCTCAACGATCGTACCAGGTTCGCCTTGTTTAGTGAAAGCCACTTTCTCTCCCTGCCAAATTTTCATTACTTGGCCGTTAAGCGTCGTGTAGGCAACAGGCCAAGGGTTTAATCCTCTTATGTGATTATAAATTGTTTCCCCTGTATTCTTCCAATCAATTTTTTCCTGCTCACGTTTAATATTATAAGCGAATGTTGTTTCTTCCTCATTTTGCTTGATTGGAGTTAACTCTCCTTTAATCAATGAAGGAATTGTTTCAGACAGCAACCTGGAACCGGCAGCACTTAATTTGTCATGGAGTGTTCCAACATTGTCCTTTTCTTCGATTGGCACTTCCACTTGCGTTAATATATCGCCCGCATCCAGCTTCTCTACCATATACATGATGGTAACACCGGTTTTTTCTTTTCCTTGTAAAATGGAATAGTGGATAGGCGCCCCTCCGCGAAGTTCCGGCAACAAAGAAGCATGGACGTTAATGCACCCGAACTTTGGTGCCTCTAGAATTTCCTTAGGCAAAATTTGACCGAAAGCAGCCGTTACAATCAAATCAGGATTGTAGGCCAATACTTTTTCGTATTCTTCCTGAAAACGAATCTTTTCCGGCTGAAGTACGGGAATACCATGTTTTACCGCCTCTGCTTTTACAGGCGGCGGGGTCATCACCCTTTTGCGTCCCACAGGCCGGTCTGGCTGAGTGACCACCGCGGAAATATGATACCCATCCTTAATTAGTGTTTGTAACACCGGTACAGAAAAATCAGGCGTTCCCATAAATACGATATTTAACATGTTGTCATTCACTATCCTTCCAATTCTCCTTCTTCGTAATAACGTGTAACCTTTGATGTAAACAGTACACCGTGCAGGTGATCGATTTCATGTTGAATGGCTCGTGCAAGAAATCCTTTTGCCTCAAGGACATACACTTTTCCACGGCGATTTTGCGCCTTCACTTTCACATATTGCGCACGCGCTACATCACCAAAAAGGTCCGGAAAACTGAGACAGCCTTCTGGACCCACTTGCTCACCGCGCTGTTCTAAAATGACAGGATTAATCAATTCTATCTTGCCATTACGGTCGCCCACATCAACAATTGCGACTTGTTTCGCCACTCCTACTTGGGGAGCCGCCAAGCCGACTCCGTCTGCTTCTAACATTAAATCGTACATCCCATTCAATAATTTTGCCAATTTATTATCAAATTCTGTGACACGCTCACACTCCTGTTCCAATACCGGATCGGGATAGTAAACGAGTGATAGCTTAGCCAATGTATATCCTCCTGAAAGTTATCATTCATTTTTTCCAACTTAACAACCTTTAAAACTATGTGTTCAAAAAGGACCGAGAAGTTCAAGGAAGCGCAGCTTTGAGTAACGGAACGTATCGTGTTAATACGTGAGTAACGGAAAAGCAAGCTGACGCGGAAATTCGACGGTCATTTTTCCCGGACGTTTTGAACAACCTTTAAAACTAGATTACATCATTGAATAAGGCTGCAGGTCGATCGTAATCGTTAATTTTTGCTGGATTTCCTGCTGATAGCGGTCTATGATGAACCTCAGCGCAGGAATCAGTTCGGGTTCCAGCTTGTATTTTATCATGCATTGATATCGATATCTATCTTTTACCCTCGCAATCGGCGAGGCGACAGGACCGAGAACGATTGTCTGGTCCGATAGCTTTTGACGCAAAAATTGCGCGATTTTATCCGTAACAGCAACTACTTTTGTCAGCTCCTCATGGGACACCGTAATTAATACCGTATAGTAAAACGGAGGATATTGATGCAGTTTGCGAGTCATCATTTCCTGTTGATAAAAACCATCATAGTCATGCCTGCTAGCCAGCTGAATGCTGTAGTGTTCCGGTGTATAAGTTTGGATGACCACTTCTCCGGGCAAATGGTGCCTTCCTGCACGGCCGCTCACTTGCGTCAAAAGCTGAAACGTTTTTTCCGACGAACGAAAATCAGGAAGATGAAGCATCGTATCAGCAGACAATACCCCTACTAGCGTAACATTCGGAAAATCAAGGCCTTTTGCAATCATTTGCGTCCCGAGCAAAATTTGCGCTTTTTGTTCTCCAAATTGATTGAGTAACCGTTCATGCGCTCCTTTTCGGCCTGTTGTATCCACATCCATTCGGATCACCTGCGCTTGCGGCAGCAATTTCAACAATTCTTCTTCCACTTTTTGTGTACCTGTTCCAAAATAACGGATATGATCGCTGCTGCATTCAGGACAAGTCACATCCGCCTTCTGTTCGTGGCCGCAATAATGGCATTTAAGTAAATGATTATAGCGGTGATACGTCAGCGATATTTCACAATGCGGACATGAATGGACAAAACCGCAATCCCGGCACATGACGAAAGAGGAATGCCCCCGCTTATTTAGAAGCAGCACGATTTGTTCTCCCTTTTCAAGGCGGTCCTGTATTTTTTCAAACAGCAATCCTGAAAACATGGAACGATTCCCACTTCGAAGCTCTTCCCTCATATCAATAATATCGACAATTGGCAGAGCAGACTCATTCATTCTTTTGCTTAATGTCAGCAGCTGGTATACTCCTTTTTGCGCTCTTGCGAATGATTCAAGGGTAGGAGTCGCACTTCCAAGCACCACTGGACAACCATGGTATTCTCCCCGGTAAATGGCGACATCACGTGCATGGTACCTTGGCGTCTCTTCTTGCTTATAACTCGTTTCATGCTCTTCATCAATAATGATGATTCCTAAGTTTTGAAACGGGGCAAACACCGCTGACCTCGCCCCCACCACAACCGAAACTTCTTTTCGCTGGATTTTCCGCCATTCATCGTATTTTTCTCCTGCTGATAATCCGCTGTGAAGAACAGCAACTTTCGAGCCGAACCTTCCCTTAAATCGTTTTACCATTTGGGGGGTCAAGGATATTTCCGGAACGAGTACAATGGCTTCTTTTCCATCTTTTAACACTTGATCGATGGATTGAAGATATACTTCGGTTTTTCCGCTCCCCGTTACGCCGTACATCAAGAAAACCTCGTGCTTCTTTTCTTCAATGGTTTGCAAAATAGGCGCGATAGCCTGTCCTTGTTCTTCCGTCAAAGGCAAAGCGCTCGTTTGTTGAAACGCCGCATCATCATATGGATTCCGGTACATTTCAATATCGGTTTCCATCAGCACCCCTTTTTGAACAAGCGCCTTCACCGGGGCTTGAGTGACGTTTAATTGTTCGCATAAATCCTTTAATGCGATTTCGTCCGGGTGTTCAAGAAAGAAGGATACCACCTGTTTTTGCTTTTCAGCTTGTTTGGAAAACTGCTCAAGAAGATTTTGAAGCCTGGAAGTCTCATACAGCGGTTTAATTCCTTTGACCGTCTTTTTATTGGCCCGGTTTTTCACAATATAAATGACTTCTAAATACCCCTTTTGAATGTCCCGGTAAAAAGCGGAAAGATGTTCTTGTTTTACATCGCTCAATTTTACAGTGCTCCGTTGTTTCAAATAAGGCTGAACATCTTCATGCAATGCGTGAAAATCAGTCGAACCAAGGAGCTTTACCTCTTTATCATACGCCGCTTTCATCGCTGCTGGCAGCATTGCCTGAAAAGCGGAAATAGCAAAACATAATGTTTTTTCTGTCAGCCAATGGCCAATTTGAAGCAGTTCTTGGGTCAATACCGGATATGGATCAAGGAGGTCGGCAATCGGCTTTAGTTTTTTAAATTCGGATTGATTTTTTATATTCACGACAAATCCTTGGACTTTACGCGGCCCAAAAGGAACCACGACACGCATCCCTTGCTGCAGTATGTCCTCCCATTTGTCAGGAATCAGGTAATCAAATGTACGATCGGTTTGTTTTGCCGCTACATCGACAATAACACTAGCGATTTTCATTTTTGTCAACCTTCTAACATATCCTGTATTTCAATTAATATCTTATATGCGACTTCCCCTTTGGATAATAAAGGAAAATCCTTTACTTCACCGGTTCGTTTATACATGGTAACAATGTTCGTATCTCCGCCAAAGCCCGCTCCTTTTTCACGGATGTTGTTTGCAATAATCATGTCCGCATTCTTTTCACGCAGTTTCTTTTTGGCGTATTCCTCCACTTTTTCGGTTTCAGCCGCAAATCCGATTAAAAGCTGATGTTCTTTTTTCGCACCCAGTGCTTTTAAAATATCCAATGTTCGTTCAAGCTCAATGACCGCATCCCCTGGTTGTTTTTTCATTTTTTGCTCATGCACCAGCTTTGGACGATAGTCGGCCACCGCTGCAGATTTTATGACCACATCCATTTCAGGATAATGCCTCATCACTTCGTCATACATCTCCTGGGCACTTTCAACGGGGATGACGCGGACCCCTTTTGGATAGGAAATGTTTGTCGGCCCTGTCACGAGCGTCACTTCAGCTCCGAGCCTCTGTGCTTCAGCAGCAATCGCATATCCCATTTTCCCCGTCGAATGATTCGTAATAAAACGAACGGGATCAATTTTCTCCCTTGTAGGCCCTGCGGTGATGAGAATATTTCTTCCTTTTAAAGGCTGATTGTTAGACGTTTCAAAAAAGCCGTGCACAAGCTCGACGATTTTTTCAGGTTCTTCTAATCTTCCTTTTCCCACATATCCGCATGCAAGATATCCCTCTGAAGGCTCGACAAACTCATAGCCAAAAGAAGCCAGTGTTTCAATGTTACGTTTTACCGCAGGATGATCATACATATGTACATTCATAGCAGGAGCAATCCAAACTCTGGCTGTTGTCGCAAGAAGTGTTGTAGAAATCATATCATCAGCGATGCCGTTCGCCAGTTTACCAATCATATTGGCAGTCGCCGGCGCTACTAACACAAGGTCCGCCCAATCCGCCAAATCGATATGGGCAATGACTGCCGGATTTTTTTCATCAAACGTATCAGTGTATACAGGATTTCTTGAAAGCGATTGAAACGTAAGTGGTGTGACAAACTCACTCGCTGATTGTGTCATCATGACTTTCACTTCAAAACCAGCCTGCACAAGTTTACTCGTCAAAGCCGCGGCTTTATAAACAGCAATGCCTCCCGTTACACACAACAAAATACGCTTTCCCTTTACCATTTCTTCTCCCACCTCTTCCAATGTGTAGACCTGATTTAATTTTTCAACATCAGCTATCGCTTTTTATGCTAATTTGAGGTTTCATTGCTCTTACCTCTTGAATTAACCAAAAATTTCCTCACCTAAGGATTTGCCACCGCCCGACAGGGCTCGGCAAATCCTTAGGCGTAAATAATGTGACATGAGCGCTCTTTGCTCATGTCACATTATTTATGTTGAAAAAAATAACAACCTATTGCAGGTTGTTATTTTTTTAACGACTATTCCTCTGAAGCTCCATCTTCGCTATCTTGCTTGTTGACTTTTCTGTAATGCAATAGCTCAGCATCGATTTCTTCCAACGCCTTTCCGACGTATTTATGGGATATCGGCTTTGCAATCATTAAATCATCATGCACTTGCAGCTGGCGAGCTCGTTTTGCCGCCACTGTGACAAGCGTATATTTTGAGTCAAGTTTTCTCATTAATGAATCAATTGATGGATCAAGCATAAATTATTCTACCTCCAGCATTCTTTTATAACGCGCCGACACTCGATCGCGGCGGCAATGTTCGGCCGTGACGATCGCTTTGATTCGGTCGCAGGCATTTTCAACTTTGTCATTTTCAACGACATAGTCGTAAGCATCCATCATGTCGATTTCTGCCTTCGCCACTTTCATGCGATTATTGATTAAGTCTTCACTTTCTGTCCCACGGTTCACAATTCGGCTTTTCAGCTCTGAAAGGCTAGGCGGCGCCAGGAAAATGAACAATCCCTCTGGAAAGGCCTGTTTTACTTGAATGGCTCCTTGCACTTCAATCTCAAGGAAAACATCTTTCCCTTCGGATAATGTTTTCTCTACATAATCGATAGGTGTCCCGTAGTAGTTTCCTACATATTCTGCCCATTCAAGCAATCGGTTTTCTTTAATCATCGCTTCAAATTCTTCACGGCTTTTAAAGAAATAGTCGACACCGTTCACTTCTCCTTCACGCGGCAGTCTAGTCGTCGCGGAAATGGAGTATTCAAAATGTGTATCTTCTTGTGAAAACAATGCTTTACGCACTGTCCCTTTCCCTACGCCTGACGGTCCTGAAAGAACAATTAATAATCCTCTTTCTCTCATTGTGTACAAATGACCTACCCTTCTGATAATAATTCCTCTTTATTCGCAATACGATGTGATACCGTTTCCGGCTGGACAGGAGCCAAAATGACATGATCGCTATCCATAATCACAACCGATCTCGTTTTCCTTCCTAACGTTGCATCAATTAATGTACCGCGCTCTTTGGCATCTTGAACCATACGCTTAATCGGAGCTGAGTCAGGATGGACGACAGAAATAATACGATGTGATGAAATAAAATTTCCAAACCCTATATTAATCAACTTGCCGCTCATCTACAAGCCTCCTAATGGGTTATATTGTAACCGTCTTGACGGTAACCTAACCCCCGCTTACATTACTCGATATTTTGAACTTGCTCTTTTATTCGTTCCAAAGCGGTTTTCATTTCCACAACAAACTGAGCAATCTCCCCATTGTTTGCTTTTGAGCCAATCGTATTCATTTCACGGTTTAACTCTTGTACGAGAAAATCCAGCTTTCGCCCAACTGCTCCTTTTTTCTGAAGCGTCTGAACGAACTGGGACAAATGACTTTCAATTCTTGTCAACTCTTCGTTAATATCAGCTTTATCTGCAAAAATGGCAGCCTCTATCAATAATCGTTGTTCGTCTACTATGCCGCCTGCCAAGTCTGCCAACCGTTTTTGCAATCGATGGCGGTATTGCTCAACCACTTGTGGGGCCAATAAAACAATTTGTTTACGAGCGCTTTTAATATGCTCCAATTGAGCAAGAACATCGACGGTAAGCTGTGCTCCTTCTAAACGTCTCATCTCAACTAACTGTTCAACAGCCCGCTCAGACGCCTGATGAACAAGGTCATATATCGGTGAATATTGCCTCTCTTCTTCAACCGTTGCGAGCACGTCCGGCATTGTCAACACATCATATACTCGAATTTCCTCTTTCAATCCGTATTCATTCTTCGCTTGCTGCAAGTGATGGATATATTCCTGCAGCAGCTGGCGGTCGATCTGGACTTTTTTCTTTACAATGCCTTCACCTGATATGGTAACAAAAACCTCGATTCGTCCACGCTCTATGTAAGTTTGAATGAGTTTTTTTATTTTATCTTCCATTTCAAGCAATTGCCTTGGCATCCGAATCACCATTTCGCAAAAACGATGATTGACCGATTTCATTTCAACCGTCACCGTATACTCAGGAGACTCCGCTTTTCCTCTGCCAAAGCCTGTCATACTGTAAACCATGTTATCACATCCACTATGTACATATCTTACACAAAATTTTCCCGAAAAGAAAGTAAGAAAAGCGCAAGCGCCTTGTTCAAAGAAGGCCGACTAAACTCGCCGCGTCCTGCGGCCCCAAGGAAATAGGGATTGACCCCGTATACGCTTTTTGCCTTATGAGGGCAATCATCTTTTTCCGTGCTAAGTTAGGCGCTGAAGCTGGACATCTCTGAATTGTATACTCCCTCTTTCACAAAAGAAAAGGTAATAGAAGCATGTTCTATTACCTTTTGCATTATATCATAGTTCAGGATGATTTTCTTGTCAAAAGTGAGCCCGCCAGTAAAAAAGTTGGAACACTGGCCATACCAAGAATGATGAGCCACTCGCGCGGCATGATTGGCATCGTATGGAAAATCGGCTGCAACGGCGGGTAATAAATAACGACGAGCATGAGCAAAATAGACGATATGACAGCTCCAACTAAATAGAGATTTTCAAATGGATTCCGGTCAAAGACAGACTTGTCACTGCGGCAATCGAACACGTGGATCAACTGGGCCATGACAAGCGTTGCGAAGGCAATCGTTTGGGCATATTCAAGGTTTTCCGGCGTATTGTCATACACGATTATAAACGCTGCCAGTGTTGCGATTCCGATTAAAAACCCACGGCTGACTACTTTCCAGCCGAGTCCTCTCGCAAATACACCTTCTTTTGGATGACGAGGTTTGCGCTTCATCACGTTTTCTTCCGGCTGATCGAGCCCCAATGCCATTGCTGGAAGACCATCTGTCACTAGGTTGACCCATAAAATCTGAATGGGTACAAGAGGAAGAGGCAAAGCCAAAATCATGGCAAACAACATCACTAAAATCTCTCCTACGTTAGAGGCCAATAAATAGCGAATAAATTTGCGGATATTTTCGTAAATGTTCCGTCCTTCTTTAATGGCCGACTTAATCGTCGCAAAGTTATCATCGAGCAAGACCAGTGCGGATGCTTCTTTCGCCACGTCTGTTCCGGTAATGCCCATCGCAATCCCGATGTCAGCCGCTTTAATAGCGGGCGCATCGTTCACTCCATCCCCGGTCATAGCCACAACATGCCCTTTTGCCTGCAGGGCTTTGACAATTTTCAATTTATGTTCGGGCGAGACGCGTGCATAAACATATACATCATCAACGACTTCTTCCAGTTCATCGACGCTCATTTTAGATAATGTATAGCCATCCAACACTTTGCCTCCAGGCTTTAAAATACCAAGCTGAGAAGCAATCGCTTTGGCTGTTATAACGTGATCGCCTGTAATCATGACGGTTTTAATACCGGCATCGCGGCATTCCTTCACCGCTTCTTTTACTTCCGGTCTTGGCGGGTCAATCATGCCCTGTAACCCTATCAGAACGAGGTCCCGCTCTGCCTCATGTTCATGATGGAATGTCTCGTTTATGAGGGGACGATATGCAATCGCGATTGTGCGAAGCGCCTGCCCCGCGAGCTGATCAATCGCCGCTTTGACCTCGCTTTCCATGGACGGTGACATAGGCTGCAACTTATTATCCCATAAAATTTTGGAGCTGTTTGTCACTAAAACATCCGGTGCCCCTTTTGTTATGACATAGCGTTTACCCTCTTTTTTATCTTTCACTACAACACTCATCATTTTTCGAGTTGAATCGAACGGGAACTCCTGAATGATGTCAAATTGCTGCAAAACGGATGCCCGGTCAAAACCCGCTTTCATGGCAGCTACAAGCAATGCTGCCTCCGTTGGGTCGCCATCGATGGCATAGTCATCTTTTTGTCTGATCAATCCCGTTTGATTGCAAAGTACCCCAAATAACAATAGTTGCTGTAATGGTTTTGACTGAGCCGGCTGAACTTCCCTCTTGCTGGCATAAAATTTCCCTTCCGGATGATATCCTGTGCCGCTGACATTCCATGTATTTCCTCCTGACCAGAGATGGGTGACGGTCATCTTGTTTTGTGTCATCGTGCCCGTTTTATCCGAGCAAATGACTGACGCACATCCAAGCGTTTCTACGGCAGGAAGCTTCCTTACAATTGCCTTTTGCTTAATCATACGCTGTACGCCAAGAGATAACGCAACGGTCACGATCGCCGGAAGTCCTTCTGGAATCGCTGCAACAGCCAACGATACACCCGCTAAAAACATTTCATATAATGCATGTCCTTGAATCACGCCAATACCAACGACGAGCATCGTTAACAATAAAGCGACTACAATCAAAATTTTCCCTAACTGCTCGAGCTTTCTCTGAAGCGGGGTCATCATCGTTTCAGCGCTTTGCAAAAGGTTGGCAATTTGTCCCATGGCAGTGTTCATACCTGTACCCACGACGATTCCCATCCCGTTTCCTCTTGTCACAAGCGTTCCCATAAAGGCCATATTGCTTTGATCCCCAAGAGGAACCTCTTGTCCAGTCAACGGGGATGTATGCTTTGCAACTGGAAGCGATTCTCCTGTTAAGGCGGACTCTTCAATTTCCAGACTTTTTGCTTCTAAAATACGAATGTCTGCCCCAATGCGATCTCCGCTCGTAAACTTAATGATATCCCCTACTACCAATTCTTTTGATGGAATCCGTATCCACTCTCCATCTCTTAACCCCATCACTTGAGGAGCAGACAACTCTTTTAGCGCATCAAGTGACTTTTCAGCCCGCCTTTCCTGGAAGAAACCTAAAAACCCGTTTATAATAACAATTGCAATAATGGCAATTGCATCAATGTATTCCCCAAGCAATCCTGAAATCAATGTTGCCGCGAGCAGGACAAGCACCATGAAATCTTTGAATTGTTCCAGAAATAAAAGTAAAGCTGATTGTTTTTCAGCTTCCTCGAGTTCATTCATTCCATCCTGTTTTTGCTTTTCTTTTGCCTCCTTTGTCGATAACCCCGTTTCTTTTGTTGTTTTTGTCATTTGCAAGACAGCTTTTTCACTCAGTTCATACCACTTCATGCCATTTTTCCACACCCTTTGCCTTCATTCTCTATATCGTAAGCTTATTCAGACTCGTCCTAAAACATGCTATACTTTTCTTAGAAGAAAGGCCTTGTCATGGAAATCCATTCACAAGGGGATTCAGTGATGGGTTCTTTCAGTAAAAAATATTTTTTGTGGTCTGTTTAAGGCTTATGGGACAACCTTGTCCTGTGAAAGGAAGGAAAAGATATGTCATTTGATGGAATGTTTACATATGCTATGCTGCAAGAATTAAAAACGAACCTTGAAACGGGTCGCATCAATAAGATTCACCAGCCGTTTTCAAACGAGTTGATTTTTCAGGTTCGTACAAGCGGCGTGAACCGAAAGTTATTGATTTCCGCACACCCGAGCTATGCACGGGTACATTTTACGAATGAAGCATATGGCAATCCGGCCGAACCGCCAATGTTTTGCATGCTTCTACGCAAGCATCTCGAAGGAAGCATTATTGAAAAAGTGAGCCAGCACGAGTTGGACCGCATTTTAATCATTGAAACGAAAGGCCGCAACGAAATCGGCGACCTTATCGAAAAACAATTGATCATTGAGATTATGGGACGTCACAGCAATATCATCCTTATCGATAAAGATAAAAATGTCATTATTGACAGCATTAAACATATTCCGATGGCCCTGAACCGTCATCGTACTATCCTTCCGGGCCATCCTTATGTGCTGCCGCCTGAACAAAAAAAGAGCAACCCTTTGGAGGCAACGGAAGAAACGGTTTTAAAAAAGGTGGATTTCAACAGCGGAAAATTGGCGGGGCAGCTTGTTCAAGCCTTTGAAGGACTGTCACCGCTTTTGGCAAATGAAGTGGTGCATCAAGCAGGCATTGCCAACCGCAGCTCTTTGCCTAAAGCGTTCTTGGATACGATGGCTCGCATTAGGGCCCGGCAATTCACCCCTTCTCTTATTACAAGCGAAGGAAAAGATTATTTCTATATGATTCCTCTCTCTCATTTAAAGGGAGAAAATCAAATATTCGGTTCAATCAGTGAACTGCTCGATCGCTTTTATTACGGAAAGGCAGAGCGCGACCGTGTCAAACAGCAAGCGAATGATTTGCTGCAGTTTATCTCTACCGAAAAGAAAAAGAACGAAAAGAAAATAAAAAAACTGGAGCAAACATTAAAAGATGCGGAAAAAGCGCAGCAATATCAATTATACGGCGAGCTGCTCACCGCCAACATGCACAGCATTAAGCAAGGCGACAAAGAAATTGAGGTCATCAATTATTATGATGAAAACGGAAGTACGATCGTCATTTCGCTCGATCCTCAAAAATCTCCGTCTCAAAATTCTCAAACTTACTTCCAAAAATATCAGAAGGCTAAAAATTCCGTGGCAATCGTTGAAGAACAAATCGAAAAAGCGAGAGAAGAAATCAGCTATTTCGATGGACTTATGCAACAAATGGAATCCGCTTCACCTAAAGACATTGCAGAAATACGTGAAGAACTTATGGAAGAAGGTTATGTGCGAAGCCGGAAAGGAAAACAGCAAAAGAAAAACAAACCGCAAAAACCAGTGTTGGAACAGTATAAATCAAGCGACGGCACTGAGATTTTAGTCGGGAAAAACAATAAACAAAATGAGTATTTGACAAACCGGTTGGCGGCAAGGGATGAGATTTGGCTTCATACGAAAGATATTCCCGGCTCTCATGTGGTCATCCGCAGCCAAACACCTTCGGACGAAACAATTTTAGAAGCTGCCCATTTAGCTGCCTACTTTAGCAAAGCGAAAAACTCAAGCGCCGTTCCAGTCGATTACACGAAAATCCGCCACGTAAAAAAGCCAAGCGGCTCAAAACCCGGCTTTGTCATTTACGATAATCAGCAAACGGTATATGTTACCCCGGACGAAGAAATCGTATTGCAGCTTCGCAGAAATTAAGACAAAGACAGCTTCTCTTTGCTAAATTGTTTGTGCACTATACCTTATGCTCATCAAGTTAAGAAACGGTAGGGTTCTCAACTTTGTGTCCCAGGAATCGGGTTTTCCCGATTCCTTAATAAAAAATACCGCCCGCTTCATTAGAAGCGGGCGGTATTTTTTATTAAGAGATCATCCAATCCTCTGATGCCGGATTTTCACGCCATTTCATCAATTTTGTGTAGTCTTCTTCTTGAATATAGCCTTCCTCGATCGCTTTTTCGATTAAAGAAGAATAGTCTGTAAGTGAAAAAGCTTTAATCCCTTCCTGCTTAAACAATTCGGTTGCCCGTTCCATTTCATATGTAAAAATAGAGACGACGCCAATTACTTCACATCCTGCTTCTTTTAGCGCATTTACCGCTGTCATCACACTTCCGCCTGTAGAAATTAAGTCTTCTACCACAACAACTTTTTGACCTTTTTCCGCTCTTCCTTCGATTTGGTTGCCGCGTCCATGCTCTTTCGCCTTGCTTCGTACATAACACATCGGCAGTTCAAGCGCTTCACTCACCCATGCAGCATGCGGGATCCCTGCTGTCGCCGTCCCCGCAATCAAATCCGCGTCCCCAAAATACGTGCGAATTAAATGCTGAAGCCCTTTGGCAATTTCCTTTCTAACAGCTGGATAAGACAACGTAAGGCGATTATCGCAATAAATGGGAGACTTAATGCCTGATGCCCAAGTAAACGGTTCATTTGGACTTAAACAAACAGCTTTGATGTCAATTAAATGTTTAGCAATTTCTTTTTTCATACTTGCACACCTTCCCATTCTTGTTTTACTTGCTTATATGCTTGCAGCGGCTGCTGTGCACCCGTAATGGCACGTCCCACGACAATGGCACTCGTGCCGTTCATTCTCGCTGTTTCCGGTGTCGCCACCCGCACCTGGTCATCGACCGCTTGGTTGGCAAGACGGATGCCCGGCGTGACTGTCAAAAATTCTTCCCCTACTCTTTGGCGAATCATCGGGACCTCAAGCGTTGAACATACGACACCGTCCAATCCGCTTTTCTTCGCCAGCGCTGCATAGTGAAGGACGACTTCCTGCAGCGGGTGGGCGATCAGCTGCTCTTGCTGCATACTCTCTTCCGATGTACTTGTAAGTTGCGTCACCGCTATACATGCCGGACGTTTCTGACCAGACGGCGTTCCCGCTTCCAATCCTTCTAACGCCGCTTCCATCATCGCTTTTCCCCCAAGTGCATGGACATTGACCATATCGACTCCATATGATGCAAGTGATTTCATTCCATTTTTCACTGTGTTCGGGATATCATGAAGCTTTAAATCAAGGAAAATTTGGTGCTGCTGCTCTTTTAAATACGTTAAGATTTCAGGTCCCTCTTTGTAAAACAATTCCATTCCGACTTTAACAAACAATTTCTCTCCCTCGAACTCATTCAAGAAGTCTTTGACTTCTTGAATGCCTGGGAAATCAAGAGCAATGATTAACGGCTTGTTCACGTCGCTTCCAGCTCCTTCCGATGCACTCTGAAATGTGTTCATACCCGTATGTTTCCAGTACACGAGGCAATTCTTCAATAATATTTGGGCATACATACGGATCAACAAAGTTAGCTGTTCCAACCGCTACCGCACTTGCTCCTGCATAGAAAAATTCGAGTACGTCTTCTGCACTCGCAATTCCGCCCATTCCAATAATCGGAATATTGACTTGCTGACTGACTTCATGAATCATTCGAATCGCTACGGGTTTAATGGCAGGTCCGGACAATCCTCCTGTCCCATTCGCCAAAATCGGCTTGGCTGTTTTTAAATCCAGCCTCATGCCAAGCAATGTATTAATCATCGTCAAACCATCCGCACCCGCTTGTTCAATCGCTTTGGCCATCTCGACGATATTGGAGACATTCGGTGACAACTTGACATATACAGGAACCGATGACACTTCTTTTACTTTTTTCGTTAAATCCGCCGCAATTTGGGGATCAACCCCAAAAGTAATGCCGCCTTTTTTCACATTCGGGCAGGAAATGTTCAATTCAATAGCTTTCACATTCTCAATGGTTGAGATTTCTTTTGTCACATTTACATATTCTTCTACAGATGAACCTGCTACATTCGCAATGATCGGCACATCATATTGTCCAAGCCAAGGCAGTTCTTCATTCATCACTTTATTCAAACCAGGATTTTGCAGCCCGATAGCATTCAGCATGCCTGAAGGCGTTTCGGCTACCCGCGGTGTAGGATTTCCAAAGCGGGCTTCATGTGTCGTTGCCTTAATCATGATGGCACCAAGTACATCAAGGGAATAAAACTGCGCGTACTCTCGTCCGAAACCGAAGCATCCAGATGCCGGCATAACCGGATTTTTCAACGATAATCCCGGCAACTCCATCGCTAACATACTCATAATAATACCTCCCCGGCTTTGAATACTGGTCCGTCACTGCACACTTTTTTATAGGCAGGCGTTTTTTCATCGACACGGCACACACAGGCGAAGCACGCTCCAATACCGCATCCCATACGCTCTTCCAATGATAAATACACCTTTTTATGAGGATACGCCTGTTCGAGCGCCTTTAACATTGGAGTTGGCCCGCATGAAAACAACGTGTCGAACTGAAGGCCATATTGGTTGATGACATCTGTCACAAAGCCTTTTGTCCCCGACGTTCCATCAACTGTTGCGATATATGTTTCTCCTAATTTTGAAAACTTCTCTTCATAAAATGCATCTTCGCTTGATTGAAATCCTAACACATGAATGACGTTCACGCCTTTTGCCTTCAACTGTTTAGACAGCTCATACAGGGGCGGCACTCCAATTCCTCCGCCTACAAGCAAGGCCGTTTCATGTTTCTCTGCCGCATTTATCGGAAATCCGTTTCCTAAAGGACCTAGCACGTCTACCGTATCACCCGGCTTCTTATTGGCCAGCTTTTTCGTGCCCGCTCCTTCAGCACGGTAAATCATCGTGAATTGCTGCTTCTCACGATCAATCGAAGAAATGCTGATGGGACGTCTTAATGTTGGAAGATAATCATCGTTTACACGCAAATGAACAAATTGTCCAGGCTGTTCCATTTGCTTTACGAGCTGACCTGTTAAGGTCAACTCGTAAATATGGCGAGCGATGTTTTTTTGCTCGACAATCTCCATTAATTCTGTTTTCTTCATGAAGGCACCACCTCACGTGTTGTTTCAGCTTTACGCATTGGAGCTGTATGGAAGCCCATCGTTTCAAGCACTTGTAAAATCGCCACTGCTGTATCTAATGATGTTAAGCATGGAATGCCGTTTTCTACTGCTTCACGTCTGATTTTGAAACCATCTCGTGCCGGTTGCTTTCCTTTTGTTAAGGTATTGATGACAAGCTGTGCTTCCCCATTGCGAATAGTTTGAAGCAAGTTTTCTTCATCTTCTCCAATTTTGTTCACGACTTTTGTCGGAACACCCTCTTTTTCAAACGCGGCTGCTGTTCCTTCTGTTGCTAAAATGTGATAGCCGATATTGTTGAAACGTTTTGCAAGTTTGATCGCTTCAGCCTTATCTTTATCTGCCACTGTAATAAGAACTGAACCGTAAGGCTTGATGGAGATGCCGGAACCGATCAACGCTTTATATAATGCTTTTTCAAGCGTCGTATCTTGCCCCATAACTTCCCCTGTAGATTTCATTTCAGGGCCTAATGTAATATCCACTCTTCTTAGTTTCGCAAATGAGAAGACCGGCGCTTTCACATACACGCCTTCTTCTTCTGGATGGATGCCTGTTTCATAGCCAAAGTCCGGCAGTTTTGCTCCTAAGATGACTTTTGTTGCAATATTAGCCATCGGAATTCGTGTAATTTTGCTTAAGAACGGCACTGTACGGCTTGATCGTGGGTTGACTTCCAACACATATACTTCACCTTTAGAAAGGACAAACTGGATGTTTAACAACCCGACAATTTTTAAGCCTTTTGCAAGACGAATTGTATAATCAACAATTTTTTCTTTAATGTCATTTGATAATGTTTGAGGCGGATAGACTGCAATCGAGTCTCCAGAGTGAACCCCCGCACGCTCGATATGCTCCATGATGCCCGGGATATACACGTTTTCACCGTCAGAAATCGCGTCTACCTCAATTTCTTTTCCAGTTAAATAACGGTCAATTAAAACCGGATGATCAGGATTCGCTTCTACGGCATGCTCCATGTAGTGAAGAAGCTCCTCTGTTTTATAGACGATTTCCATCGCACGGCCGCCCAATACATAGGATGGTCTCACTAATACCGGATAGCCGATGCTTTCAGCAATTTTTACCGCTTGTTCTACAGAAGTAGCCGTCTTACCCAGTGGCTGCGGAACACCGAGCTCCACGAGCATTTTCTCGAATTTATCACGATTTTCCGCTGTATCAAGGCTTTCAAGGGATGTACCAAGAATGCGGACACCGCGGTTTGACAATTCCTCTGCCAAATTGATCGCTGTTTGACCGCCGAACTGTACAACGACACCGTATGGTTTCTCTAGTTCGATGATGTGCATGACATCTTCAACTGTTAACGGCTCGAAGTACAATTTGTCAGAAATACTGAAGTCCGTTGATACCGTTTCAGGGTTGTTGTTGATGATGATCGCTTCATATCCGGCTTCGCGAATTGCCCAAACGCTGTGAACCGTCGCGTAGTCGAACTCGACGCCCTGACCGATGCGGATTGGGCCGGATCCTAGGACAATCACACTTTGTTTATCCGTCACGATCGACTCGTTTTCCTCTTCATATGTGCCGTAGAAATAAGGAGTTTCTGATTCGAATTCCGCTGCACATGTATCAACTGTCTTATAAACCGGTACGATACCATGCTGTTTACGATAATCGTAGACTTCACGTTCACTCATATTCCATAACTTAGCGATTGTTTTATCCGAGAAGCCCATTTTCTTCGCTTCTTGTAAGACTTCAACTTCACCGACCGCCTGCTTTAACGATTCTTCAAGCTTCACGATATTTTCCATTTTCACTAAGAAGAAAAGATCGATTTTGCTCCATTCATGCAGCGTTTGAATGCTAATTCCCCGTCTCAATGCTTCTCCTAGGTAGAATAAGCGCTCATCTCCAGCCACTCGAATGCGTTTTTCAAGTAATCCGTTATCAATTTGGTCAGCATCTTTTAATTCAAGGTGATATACTTTCGCCTCCAGCGAGCGAACAGCTTTTAACAATGATTCTTCCAATGTGCGGCCGATTGCCATGACTTCCCCTGTTGCTTTCATTTGCGTACCTAATTTACGGTTAGCTGCTTCGAATTTATCAAACGGCCAGCGCGGAATTTTGCTAACTACATAATCCAATGCCGGTTCGAACGACGCATATGTTTTGCCCGTCACAGGGTTCATCATCTCATCAAGTGTTAATCCTACCGCAATTTTTGCTGCGAGTTTCGCAATCGGATAGCCTGTCGCTTTAGATGCAAGCGCAGATGAACGGCTAACGCGCGGATTCACTTCAATAATGTAGTAGTTGAAGCTGTATGGATCGAGCGCAAGCTGTACGTTACAGCCACCTTCGATTTTTAAGGCACGAATGATTTTTAATGAAGCATTGCGCAATAATTGGTACTCACGGTCACTTAACGTTTGGCTTGGTGCTACAACGATTGAGTCTCCCGTATGAACTCCAACCGGATCGATGTTTTCCATGTTACATACGACAATCGCGCTGTCATTGCTGTCACGCATCACTTCATATTCAATTTCCTTGAAGCCTGCGATGCTTTTTTCCAATAAACATTGAGTCACAGGACTATGCTTTAATCCGCTTGTTACAATTTCAATCAATTCCGCTTCATTCTGACAAATTCCGCCCCCTGTTCCTCCAAGCGTGTACGCTGGGCGAACGATAACCGGATAGCCAATCTCTTCAACGAAGGTGTATGCTTCTTCTAATGTATGGATAATTGCACTTGGCGGCACCGGCTCATTTAATTCATTCATTAAAGTGCGGAACAAATCACGGTCTTCTGCTTGTTCAATCGCGCTCAATTTCGTTCCTAAAATTTCAACTCCAAGCTCATCCAGTACGCCTGATTTTGCTAATTCCACTGCAAGGTTCAAGCCCGTTTGGCCTCCTAATGTCGGTAGAAGTGCATCCGGACGCTCTTTACGAATAATGGACGTGACAAATTCAGGTGTAAGCGGCTCGATATACACTTTATCTGCAATCTCAGAGTCTGTCATGATTGTCGCAGGGTTTGAATTCACCAGAATGACCTTATATCCTTCTTCTTTTAAGGCGATACACGCTTGTGTACCCGCATAATCAAATTCTGCTGCCTGTCCAATGACGATTGGTCCTGATCCGATTACTAAAATGGTTTTAATGTCTAAGCGTTTTGGCATAACTCATTCCCCACTTTCTTGTTTGTTTCCATCAATTCGATAAAGCGATCAAATAAGTAGTTTGCATCCTCCGGTCCTGGTGATGCTTCCGGGTGATACTGAACCGTGAAAGCCGCATGTGTATCATGTTTCAATCCTTCTACCGTACCGTCGTTTAATGCTACATGAGTAACAGATAAGCCTGTGCCTGCCAATGATTCCTCACGCACCGTGTAGCCATGGTTTTGCGCTGTCAGTGCTACTCGGTTTGTCGCTAATTCTTTTACCGGGTGATTCGATCCGCGGTGACCGAACTTCATTTTTTCTGTATCAGCTCCGCAAGCAAGGGCAAAAAGCTGGTGACCTAAGCAAATTCCGAATAAAGGAACTTTCCCTAATACTCCTTGAATCATGTTGATTGCCTCAGGCACATCCTTTGGATCCCCAGGTCCGTTGCTCAACATGATACCGTCAGGATTCAAGCGTAAAATCTCCTCAGCTGTTGTGTTGTAAGGAACAACGAGCACGTCGCAGTTGCGCACCGTTAATTCCCGTAAAATGCCGTGCTTCATGCCGAAGTCGACCAGCACAACTTTAGGTCCGCGACCCGGGCTCGGATATGCCCGTTTCGTCGACACTTGCTGAACCTGATTTACAGGAAGAACTGTTGCCTTTAAGGAATCTACCACTTCCTCTACATTTACGTCCATGCTGCACATTTTTCCTTTCAGCGTGCCGTACTCGCGAATTTTCCGTGTGAGCTTCCTTGTATCGATTCCCGCTAATCCCGGAATGTTCTTTTGTTTTAAAAACTCATCCAATGTCATAGAACTGCGGAAATTGGATGGAACCTCGCAATATTCTTTGACGATCAAACCGTTCACTGCCGGTTCAATTGATTCGAAATCATCGCGGTTAATGCCGTAGTTGCCGATTAACGGATATGTTAACGTCACGATTTGCCCGCAATAAGAAGGATCTGATAAAATCTCCTGATAGCCTGTCATTCCCGTATTAAACACGACCTCTCCTGTTAACCCGGTGTCGCTTCCAAATCCTTTTCCTACAAATACGGTACCATCTTCTAAAATGAGTTGACGCTTCATACCGTTACACTTCCTTTCTCCCATACGCATTTTCCATCTACAAATGTCATGACCGGCCAGCCTTTGCAAGCCCAGTTCGTAAATGGTGTGTTTTTTCCTTTTGATACAAAGTTTGCTGGATCAATTTTTTCTTCATGATCTAAATCAATAACAGTGATGTCAGCAGGACTTCCCATTTCTAAAGACCCGGATGATAACCCGAATGTATTGGCAGGTTTGATCGTCATCCACTCAACAAGCTGTGCCAGACTGCAAACACCTTTTTGAACGAAGTTTGTATACATGAGTGGAAATGCGGTTTCCAATCCGACAATCCCGAACGGAGCTAGTTCCATTCCTTCTGCTTTTTCCTCTGCCGTATGAGGGGCATGGTCTGTCGCGATGAAATCGATCGTACCATCCAATAGCCCTTCAATTAATGCTTGTTTATCTTCATTTGCTCTTAAAGGCGGATTCATTTTGAAATTAGGATCCAATCCCGGAATATCGTCTTCGCTTAATAATAAGTGGTGCGGTGTCACTTCCGCCGTCACGCGGATGCCTGCTTTTTTCGCATCACGGATGACGCGCACAGATTCTTTCGTGCTTACATGGCACACATGATAATGGCAATCTGCCGCTTCGGCCAGCAAGACATCTCTCGCAATTTGAAGGGACTCGCAAATGGATGGGATACCCCTTACGCCGTGTTGCTTTGCAAATTCTCCATCATGTACACAGCCTTTATTAATTAGTTCATTATCTTCACAGTGAGCCACAATCGCCATATCAAGCCTTGAAGCTTCCTTCATCGCTTCGAGCATCATCGCAGAAGATTGTACGCCCACACCGTCATCCGTAAAAGCGAATGCTCCCGCTTCTTTTAGCTGTTCAAAATTTGTTCGTTCTTTCCCCGCTTGTCTAACGGTGATGGACGCATATGGCAGCACACGCACATGAGCGGTATCGGCTATTCTTTTTTGCAGCCATTCCATTTGTTCTTTCGTATCCGGCACCGGCCTTGTATTTGGCATCGCTGCGAGTGTCGTAAAACCGCCTTTTGCCGCCGCCAGTGTACCTGTTTCAATTGTTTCTTTATGTTCCCCGCCCGGCTCTCTTAAGTGGACATGCACATCGATAAATCCAGGAGCAATGAACTTCCCTGCTGCATCAATTATTTCATCTGACTCGCTTGCGGATAAGTTTGAACCAATTTCTGATATTTCCTTACCTGCTAATTTAATATCTACTTTTTCAAGTTCCCCTTGTTTATTGAGCCACATGCCATTTTTGATTAAAATTGCCATTGTCCATTCCCCTTTCATTTGTATGTAGTGCTCTTGCCAATACAGCCATGCGAACGTAAACACCATTTTCCATTTGCTTGAAAATTCTCGAGCGCTCACACTCGACTAATTCATCTGCTATTTCTACTCCTCTATTAACAGGAGCCGGATGAAGAATAATACTGCCTGGTTTCATTTGCTTTTCACGCTCAACCGTTAATCCGTATCGTGAGTGATAGTTATCAGCTGCCTCTGATTGCTCGCCGTGACGCTCAAACTGGATTCTTAACAGCATCACTACATCAGCTTCACGGACAGCTTCATCGATATCGACATATGTTCCAAAAGTGAGCGTTTCATCATGCCATTCTTTCGGACCGGATAAATACACCTCTGCACCAAGCTTTGTCAGCATTTCTGCGTTAGAACGAGCCACCCGGCTGTGACGCACATCTCCGACGATTGCCACTTTTAGTCCTTTAAAAGTTCCATACTCTTGGCGGATCGTCATCAGATCCAGCAAACATTGAGTGGGATGCTGACCGCACCCGTCCCCTGCATTAAGAATTGGAATGGATACCTTCCCCAACAATTCTTCATAATAGGCATCTTGAGGATGACGGATCACAACTGCATTTACTCCTATTGCCGCAAGTGTTTCGATCGTGTCATACAGCGTTTCACCTTTTTGTACACTCGATGTCGATACTTCAAAAGGAATCACGTCCAACCCAAGTTTTCGTTCAGCTATTTCAAAGCTGCTTTTCGTTCTTGTGCTCGGCTCGAAAAATAAGTTGGCAACAAATATTTTCTCACTTGGCTCCCATATCATCCGCCCTTGTCGATAATGTTCCGCTTGATTTAATAATTGGATAATTTCATCTACTGTTAATGATGAAACGGTTAGTAAGTGATTCATTTTCGTTCCCCCTTTTGAATTTTTACCATGAAAAAACCCTTTCCAGGACCGGAAAGGGTTTGACAAAGCTGAGCATGCTGAATATTTACATGCAAGCTCGCTTTTCGCCGCCTTTCCAAGCCTCTCGGGACTTCGTTAAAAGGTATTTCTTATGATACATATGTTTTTGGCTGAATGGTTTCAACTGCTTTGATTTCCTTTGCTTTCTCCTGAGGAAGCACTAAGTTTAAAATGACTCCCACAATCGCTGCCAATGCCATTCCATGAATTTCAAGCTGATCAGAGATATGAATGGCTGCTCCTCCTACTCCCAGTACAAGGATAACCGAAGAGATGATCAGATTTCGTTTATCTCCTAAATCACTATTTGATTCAATCATCATGCGTAATCCTGAAGAAGCGATGATTCCGAATAGCAGGATGGAGACACCGCCCATCACTGCTGATGGTACGCTGGAGATGAGTGCGGTAATTTTGCCGATGAAGCCGAATGTTATGGCAATCACTGCAGCCCCTCCGATGACGAACACGCTGAATACTTTTGTAATGGCTAACACGCCGATGTTTTCACCGTAAGTCGTATTTGGCGGGCCTCCAATTAGCGCTGCAATCATCGTCGCTACCCCATCCCCTAAAACCGTACGATGCAACCCTGGGTTTTCCATATAGTCACGATCCACGATTTTATTGAGTACAAGCAAGTGTCCGATATGCTCTGATAATGTCACAACCGCAACCGGCACCATAATCAGTACAATATTCCAAGACCATTCAGGTGTGTATGAGACGAAAGGTATATAAAAGTTCGGTACTTCAAACCATGCCGCTTCTTTCACTTTCGATAAATCCATGATGCCTTGTGTGTAGGCAAATACGCTTCCGCCGACAATTCCGATTAGAACCGGAATTAATCCAATAAATCCTTTAAAGTAGATGGAGCATACAATCACAATTCCTAATGTTACAAGTGCTGTCAACAAATGCGCTGTACTATAATTTCCGTCTGCATCGTTCATGGCCATTCCTACCGCTACATTGGCCAGGCTAAGACCGATAACGATGATAATAGGTCCTACTACAATCGGAGGAAGCAATTTCATTAACCAGCTGCTTCCCGTTTTTTTAATCATTAAAGCCATAATTCCATAAACAAGACCCGATAAAAAGCTTCCCATCATTGCCGCACCCGGTCCTCCGGATGCTTGTGCCGCTAAAATCGGCGCGATGAACGCGAATGACGAACCCAGATAAGCCGGCACCCTTCCTTTCGTAATCAAAAGGAAAGCCAATGTTCCAAGTCCGCTCGCAATCAAAGCGATGGCCGGATCCAGTTTTGTTAAGTATGGAACAAGAATTGTTGCTCCAAACATGGCAAACAAATGCTGCAAGCTTAGTATAAGCCATTGAGTCGATTTCGGTTTATCTAAGACGTCTAAGACGATGTTTTTGTTTGTATTCACTGTAGCTTCCCCTCTCCATGATTTTTTTAGCCATAAAAAAACCTCTTTATGCCTATGAGTGCACAAAGAGGGTAACGCAAGCAGGCTGACCCTGCACTTCATCTTCCAAGATAAGTGCAGCGGACATCCGCTTCGTTCCTTTTGCAGCCTCACAGGACCACCTTTAAAAGGATTCTCTATTCTTTTTCATAAATGCTGACTTGATCTGTTTTATCCACTTCTGCTAATTGGACAACTATTTTTTCACTGCTCGCCGTCGGAATATTTTTGCCGACGTAGTCTGCACGAACCGGTAATTCACGGTGCCCCCGGTCTACTAATACGGCTAACTGAATTTGTCCCGGTCTGCCGATATCCATCAACGCATCAAGCGCTGCCCGAACTGTTCGTCCCGTATATAATACATCATCAACTAAAATCACTTTTTTATTATTGATGTCGACTGGAATATCAGAACCTTTTACAAGCGGCTCTTCATTATTCGTCACTTTCGTCAAATCATCCCGATACAATGTGATGTCCAATTCGCCTACGGCAATCGATTTCCCTTCAATCTGTTCGATTCGCTCGGCCAATCGCTTCGCTAAATAAATGCCTCGCGTTTTGATTCCAACCAGCACACAATTTTCGATTCCTTTATTGCGCTCAATAATTTCGTGTGCGATACGTGTTAATGCACGTCGAACAGCTTGTTCGTCTAATACCATTGCTTTTAAGTTCATGGCCATCACCTCTTTTTGCTTGTTATGTTCTTATCTTCGGCTATCAAAAAGCCCTCTCACCTTAAAGGCGAGAGGGCACAGTTATCCTGCAAATGTATATACTCCTCCGTATATACTAACCGTTTCCTTCTCAGCCTCACGGGACTGTTCTTAAAGGTTCATTTATTTAACTAAACACATTATTACATGATTCTAATTGAGTGTCAACTTCTTTTTTCTAATAGCTCAAGCATCTCTTGAAATTCTTGCGGCAACGGTGCTTCAAACTCTTGATACTCTCCGGTGCGTGGATGAACAAAGCCTAAGATGCCGGCATGAAGTGCTTGTCCATTAATAGGCAGTGTTTTTTTCGGGCCGTATTTAGGATCTCCGGCAAGGGGATAGCCAATATATTTCATGTGAACGCGTATCTGATGCGTACGTCCTGTTTCTAATTGGCATTCAACTAGTGTAAAATCTTTAAAACGTTTCAATACGGTAAAATGGGTCACAGCTTCTTTACTGTTTTCATCCGTCACTGTCATGCTTTGACGATCATGGCGGTCACGGCCGATCGGCGCATCAATGGTTCCATGATCATGGGCAATCACACCATGCACGATGGCCTTGTAACGTCTCGTCACCGTTTTATTGACAAGCTGATTAACAAGTGACTCATGAGCCATATCATTTTTGGCAACCATTAATAAACCCGATGTATCTTTGTCGATGCGGTGGACAATCCCCGGTCTTAATACGCCATTAATGCCAGATAAATCGGTACAATGGGCCATTAATCCATTCACTAATGTTCCCGTCAAATGACCAGGCGCCGGGTGAACAACCATTCCTCTCGGCTTGTTTACGACCAATACATCTTGATCTTCATAATAAATGTCTAAATTCATCTCTTCCGGCAACACATCCAAGGCTTCCGGCTCTGGAATTTCAATGACTACATGATCAGCAGCTTTACATTTATAATTTCCTTTGACTGCTGCTCCGTTCACTTTTACCACTTCATCTTTAATCCATTGTTGAACCTGCGTTCTTGACCACTCCGAATTGATAGTCGATAGCACTTTGTCAAGGCGCTCAGATTGATATTGCTCATTAATGGTTAATTCAATTACTTCCATTAAGTGTTCTCCTTTGTTGTTTTTCCTTCAAATAAAGTTAAGACAAAAATCAGTCCTACTCCAATCACTAAGGCAGAATCGGCTACATTAAAGATTGGAAAATCATACGTAAAAATGTATGTATTGATAAAGTCGACTACTTCTTTACGCCAAACCCGATCGATAAAATTTCCGATGGCCCCGCCAAGCATGAGACCTAATGCAATTCCAAGCATTCTCTCTTCTCGTTTCAACCGTTGAATGTAAAAAACGAGTGCGATGATGACAATCGCCGTGATAATATAAAAAAACCACATTTGCCCTTGTAAAATTCCCCAGGCAGCTCCTCGATTGCGATGCGAAGTAATATAAAGAAAGTTAGGGATGATTTCGATGCTTTCGCCAATCTCCATTTGCTTCACAACCATCCACTTGGTTACTTGATCAAGGGCGATAACAAAAACAGCAATTAAATAATAAAGCACGCTAGTTCCCCCTCATATGAAATGAACGACTATGTCCTAATGCATTTTAGCACAAATACCCGTTCGATTTAAAGGGATTGTTTCAGTAATCAGCCGTTAATGGATAAAGTATATGTCTTTTTCTGTTCTGGCAGTCGGAAGCACTTTCAATTTTTTTAATGGAATTGGCTCACCTGTCAGTTCGTCAATCCCAAATACCCCGATATCAATTTTCAGCAGCGCTCTCTCCACATCATCCAAATCTTCTTTTATATATTGTACTAAGTTTTCACGTTTCTCTTGTACGTACTGATTATTTCCTGTTTCGTACTTTTGTAAAGAAGACTCCAATTCTCTTCTCATCATTTCCAGCTCGACTTTAATACTTGAATAGGGATGATGCTGCATAATCCTGCCTCCTTTGAAATGGGTTATACAAAGAACTATTCAGGTTGGGAATCTTACTTGCTTCAAAATAGTATCTATATTTTATCCGTCTTCGGTTCATCTTTGACTCACAACTTTTACCTATTGTCAAGAACCGTTTAAACGATGGCAATTGCCAATTTACTGTAATATTTCTAAGGGATATGTTCAATGACAGCATATCTCTTATTTCTCATATCCAATTCGTTATGGTTATCCCGCTTTAGAGTACCAAAAACCCCAATCAAAAAAGCGCCGGGAAAATCCTGGATTTTCCGGCGCTTCATTTCTTTTATGATTAGATTATTCAGCGTAATTTTGTTTTACTACATCTGCACAACGCGTACATAACGTCGGATGATCGGAATCTTCACCGACAGTCGATGTAACGACCCAGCAACGGTCACACGTTTCCCCTTCTGCTTTTTCAACGACAATCGCTGTACGTTCAAATACTTGAGCGTTGGCAGGTGCGTCCTCTTTCACACCTGCAATCTCCAGACCAGAAACGATAAACAGCTGTTTTACATTTTCTTGAATAGAGTCAAGCAATGCTTTCGTTTCCGAATTTGGATAAAGCACAAGTTTTGCCGTTAACGATTTACCAATCACTTTTTCGTTACGAGCTGTTTCAAGCGCCTTTAAGACGTCGTCTCGAAGGGCCATGAACGCATCCCACTTCTCTTCAAGTTCTGCTGCATCTGCCATGTCACGAGTTTCCGGCATATCAACAAGCTGTACACTCTTTTCTTTTGCATTTGGGATATGCGCCCATACCTCGTCAGCTGTATGCGCTAAAATTGGTGCAACAAGTTTCGTTAAAGCGATCAAAGTATCATAAAGAACCGTTTGGATGCTGCGGCGTTCATGATGATTCGATGCCTCGATGTAAAGAACATCTTTTGCAAAGTCGAGATAGAAAGCACTTAAATCAATCGTACAGAAGTTATTGACTGCATGGTAAATTGCTGCAAAGTCATAGGTGTCATATGATTTTCTTACTTTCGCCACCAATTTGTTCAATTTTACAAACATGTAACGGTCCACTTCACGCAGATTGTCGTAAGCAATCGCATCCGTGTCAGGATTAAAGTCAGCCAAGTTACCAAGCAAGAAGCGGAACGTATTGCGAATTTTACGGTATACTTCTGCTACTTGTTTTAAAATGTTATCAGATACACGTACATCTGCTTGATAGTCAACCGACGCTACCCATAAACGCAAAATATCGGCACCAAGTTGATCCATGACTTTGGCAGGAACAACAACGTTTCCTAACGATTTACTCATTTTACGGCCTTCTCCGTCCAACGCGAAGCCATGGCTTAATACGCCTTTATAAGGGGCTTTGCCTGTCACCGCTACACCTGTTGATAAAGAAGAGTTAAACCATCCGCGATATTGGTCAGAACCTTCTAAATAAAGATCCGCTGGACGCTGTAAGTCTTCACGCTCTTCCAAAACAGCTTGATGTGAAGAACCAGAGTCGAACCAAACGTCCATAATGTCTGTTTCTTTTGTGAAACGTCCGCTTGGGCTGGATGGATGTGTAAATCCTTCCGGCAATAATTCTTTTGCTTCACGCTCAAACCATACATTTGACCCATGTTCTCTAAATAGATTCGATACATGTTCAATTGTTTCATCCGTAATGATTGGCTCTCCATCTTCACCGTAAAACACCGGAATTGGCACACCCCATGCACGCTGACGGGAAATACACCAATCACCGCGGTCACGAACCATGTTGTACAGACGAGTTTCTCCCCATGCAGGCACCCACTCTGTTTCTTCAATCGCTTTTAATAAATCTTGACGGAAATCTTTAATAGAAGCGAACCATTGTGCTGTTGCACGGAAAATCGTCGGCTTCTTTGTACGCCAGTCATGCGGATAAGAGTGCGTAATGAATGTTAATTTTAAAAGAGCACCCGCTTCTTGAAGTTTTTGTGTAATCGGTTTATTTGCTTCATCATAGAACAGACCTGCAAATTCACCAGCTTCTTTTGTCATATAGCCTTTTTCATCAACTGGACACAATACATCTAAGCCGTATTTTTGTCCGATGATAAAGTCATCTTCCCCGTGACCAGGAGCTGTATGAACACACCCCGTACCAGCATCTGTCGTTACGTGATCGCCAAGCATAACAAGAGAATCGCGCTCATATAAAGGATGCTTCGCTACAACATGTTCCAATTCTGCACCTTTAACAGTACGAACAACTTCATGTGTCTCCCATTCAACCGCTTTTGCTACAGACTCTAATAATTCGGACGCAATTACGTATTTTCCGCCATTCGCCGCAACTACACTGTATTCAAGGTCTGGATGTACAGAAATACCGAGGTTAGCAGGCATTGTCCACGGTGTTGTTGTCCAGATGACGATTTGCTCATCATTGTTCAATACACCTTTTCCGTCTTTTACAGGGAACGCTACATAAATAGAAGGTGATTTTTTATCGTAATATTCAATCTCCGCTTCCGCTAAGGCAGATTCACTAGAAGGAGACCAGTAAACCGGTTTTAAGCCTTTGTAAATATAGCCTTTTTTCGCCATTTCACCAAACACTTTAATTTGCTGCGCTTCATATTCAGGCTTCAGTGTAACATATGGATTATCCCAGTCACCCCGGACCCCTAAGCGTTTAAATTGCTCGCGCTGACGGTCAATTTGTTCCCATGCATATTCTTCACATAATTTACGGAACTCTGCAACGCTCATTTCTTTGCGGTTCACTTTTTTATTTTTAGTCAGTGCCGTTTCAATTGGCAGTCCGTGTGTATCCCAGCCCGGCACATAAGGTGAGCAAAAACCAGCCATTGATTTATAGCGGACGATAAAATCTTTTAAAATTTTATTGAGGGCATGCCCCATATGAATATCACCGTTTGCATACGGAGGGCCGTCATGCAAAATGAAGAAAGGACGTCCTTTTGTACGTTCTTGCACTTTTTCATAAATATTCATTTCTTCCCATTTTTGCTGCATATCTGGTTCGCGCTTCGGCAAGTTTCCGCGCATCGGAAATTCCGTTTGCGGCATGAGTAATGTGTCTTTGTATTCCATGTTTGAACCTCCATTTTTTATGATTAGAAAAGCGGAGCAAGCCCAGTTCCAGCTAAGAACGGTCACGTCCTGTGACCAACGCTGTAACCCTCGCCATCCATAGGACATTGTAACTTCTGAGAAGGAGTCGCTTTTTGACTCTGCAGGAAGAAATGAAATGACCGTAGGATGTAGCGTGCGCAGCTAGACAAATAAAAAAAGACCTTCTCATCCCAAAAAGGGACGAGAAGGTCTCCCGCGGTACCACCCTTGTAGACTTTATGTATAACCAATAAGGCAAAGTCCTCTTTAACATTCTTAACGCGAATGAAACGCCGTTGTCTACTGTTAGTTCGACAAGGAACTCCAGGGCGATGTTCATTTCTTCGTTTTATACCGAGCTCCCACCGTCCTCGATTCGCTTATAATAAAACAACTGAAGAAATTACTGTCCCTTTCCTCGTTACAATCATCATATTCGGTTGTTCAAAAAATCCGGGAAAAATCGCTGTCGAACTTATCCGCCACTTTTGAACACTTACTCCAAAGAAATCGTGATAAAATTATATGACAGTTTTTATTAAGAAGTCAAGACAACATTCTTAATCTTCTAATTTTGGATCAAAAGCAGACACTTCGTATTCCATTAAATGATCCCAATCATCATTATCAAGCATTTCAAGTTGCGCTTCAATAAGCATCTTGAATCTCGTACGGAAAACTTTGGATTGTTTTTTCAATTCTTCAATGTCAATGGCGATTTTACGTGACTTTGACAAAGATTCATTGATAATGCGGTCTGCGTTTTTTTCTGCTTCTTTAATGATGAGCTTTGCTTCTTTTTGCGCATTCCGCTTTACCTCTTCCCCAGCTTCCTGCGCAATCAGTATCGATTTATTCAAAGCGTCTTCAATATTAGTAAAATGGCCGATTTTCTCCGTTAATTCATGAACTTTCGTCTCCAGCTCTTTCTTTTCACGGATTAATTGCTCATAGTCTTTAATGACTTGATCCAAAAACTCATTTACTTCGTCTTCATCGTATCCGCGAAACCCCTTATTGAATTCCTTATTATGAATATCTAAAGGTGTTAAAGGCATTTCAAGCCACCTCCACGTTGTCTCATTCTCCAATTCTGAACATAAATTTTCGACGTTTTTTATCTATTTCCTGCTTTTTACACAGTTTATTTTTGCATTCCGACATTAATTCGCCATTTTTCTTTTTTGGTCTTTCCATCGATAGACATGATTCTGCTTCTGCCGTGTCCTCTTAAAGAGAGAATATCTCCCTCTTTGCACTCAAACGAAGACTGCTCGATCACTTTAAAATTCACTTTTACATGACCGTGCTCAATAAAAGGCTGTACCTTTTGCCTCGATAAGCGATAAACGTTTGAGAGAACGACATCCAATCGCAAAGACGACACAGTGATGGAGTGTTCTATCCATTCTTCTTTTGAATGGATTAACTCTTGTTTAGAAATATTTTCTAACATCACTTTCGCCTTTCCTACAGATTGCAAATTCATTTCTACATATGACGCCACTTCTTTGGCGACGATGAGTTGAATCCGGTCTCCATTGACCAAAATATCCCCGAATTTTGAGCGTCTTAAACCAAGGGACATCATCGCTCCCAATACTTGAGGATGCTCAATCGATAAAAACCTGCTCGCATACATGAGGTCATAATAAACCAGTTGGAAATCTTCATCTTCTGGTTCATAATAATCAGGATATAAAAGCGCACGCTTTCGTTCCGTTCCCCCTGCAAATTGAACGTTTACGTCCCCTTCCTTTCCAACAATGCTTTCTATGATTTGCTGCTCGCGAGGATCAAGAAAGTCCGTCAGCTTCGGGGCATATTGTGTTAATACATCTTCTTTCCACTCCAGAACAGCATCAATGAACTCATGCTCTTCTTTACGGAAATGCTGGTAAATACTCATAAGATCTCTCCGTATTCATCCTTTTGCCAGCTAAAAAAGGAACCGTTGAGATTCCTTTGCCAGGTTATTCAAAAAGTTTAGGAGAATATCCTCCTTTTTGAATACATACTTTACGTTAAATAAGATTTAACATATGAAATAAAGCGTATACGCCCTCTTTTGCAAAACGCAGCACGAAAATTGCTACGATAGGTGAAAAATCGATCATCGCTAAAGGAGGGATGATTTTTCGAAAGGGCTCTAAATAAGGTTCACAAATGTTCGCCAGCATTTGTCCGAATCTGGATTCTCTTACATTCGGTACCCATGACATTAAAATGTAAATAATGAGTGCCCATGAGTAAAGTTCAATCAAGTTGACTAATATAACTGCTACTGTTCCCATAAAAGGTTACCACCTCTTTATCGTCTGTTCGGTCTCGGTTAAAATATCCGAAATATTTCCTGAAACTTCTACCGTATCAGGAGTGCATAAGAAAATGTTCGGACCAATTTTTTGAGCATCTCCGCCCAACGCATATACGGTACCAGTCAAGAAATCGATGATTCGAACGGCTTGATCATGAGAGACGCGATGCAAATTCACTACAACCGCTTTTTTTGATTTTAAATGATCGGTAATTTCCTGTGCTTCTGCATATACTCTCGGCTCGCACAATACCATTTTCGTTGATTTTTGAACGCTTTGCAAACTAATCACATTTTGCCCCTTTGACGTTTTTTGCTGTTTGAGCGGCTCGGTTTCCTCTTCCCTCATCGGCAGTTCCTCTTCTTCGTACTCCTGTTCATCGTCCATGGCAAAGAAAGTCTTAAATTTATTTTTCAACCCCATAATAAGGTGCCTCCTTAAAATTCTTTTCCCACAAGAATCGTTCCTAATCGAATAAAAGTTGCGCCTTCTTCAACTGCAATCTCAAAATCGTTTGACATGCCCATAGAAAGTTCAGTACAAGGTGCATACGTAAGATTTAAAGCTTGTACATCGTGTTGAAGTTTTTTTAGGGTTCTAAAACAAAGCCGGATCAGCTCTTCATCTTCCGTAAATGGGGCCATTGTCATTAAGCCGACTACTTCAATATTAGAGTAAGGTTCAAGCTCCTTAATGAAAGAGATAACCTCTTCCGTACTTAAACCATGTTTGGACTCCTCGGCAGAAGCATTGACTTGAACAAAGCACTTGACCGTCCCATCTGCACGACCATGAATTTCCTTCGCCAGTGAAAGACGGTCCAATGAATGGATATAGTCGACTTTATCAATGATGTTTTTTACTTTTCGTGATTGCAGCGTCCCGATAAAGTGCCACTGAGCACGGTCACCGATGGCATCGTATTTGGCGGAAAATCCCTGATCACGATTTTCGCCTACATGCTTGATACCTGCCTTGACCGCTTCTTGTGCCCTTTCAATGGATACATACTTCGTTACCGCTACAATATGAATGTCCTGAGGATTGCGATTGGTCCGCAAACAAGCTTCCTTAATCTGTTCTTGGATTTGTTCTAGATTGTCTTGAACTGTCACTATAAATTCAATCCTCCCTGTAACCAATAAAACTTAACATTCGTCCAGTTTTCCCTCCATCACGACGGTGAGAAAAAAAGACATCTTCTCTGCAGCTCGTACATAAATCTGATACCAACAAATGATCTTCTTGAACTCCAGCTTTTTGCAAAAGATGTTTATTTACCTCTTTTAAATCGAGTGAATACTGACCCTCACTTACAACTGTATAAAAAGGAGAACCACCATTGTCAGCACCCAGTACATTTTTGACTAGATCGATGACCCGGTCATCCACAATATAACAACAACCTTCAATCGCCGGACCAATGGCTGCATAAATGTCATTCAACGGAATGCCTTCTTCGGTCCACCTCTTAATCATTTCTCCTCCGATGTCTTCAACTGTACCCTTCCAGCCTGCATGGGCCAATCCAATCATGCCATGCTTCGGAGCAAGAAAATAGAGCGGAACACAATCAGCAAAGCATAAAGTAAGAAGAAGCCCTTTTCTGTTTGTATAAATACCGTCCGTTTGCGGAACTCCTTCTTTATAATCGTATACCCCTTTTTCTGAATCTGCTTCTGTGACCTTTACGATAAGGTTTTTATGTACTTGCTCTGCACATACCCATTTTGAAAGAGGCATCTTTAGCTGATCAGCCACTGTTTGCCGATTGGCAACTACTGTTGACGGCTTATCTTGAACGTGCAAACCTAAATTCAGCGTTTCGTAATCCTCTTTGCTGAATCCTCCGTTTTTTGTCGTAAAACCTACTACTAGTTTGTCGCTTAATTCCATCCACGGACGCAAAAAAAGCAGGGATTCGACATGTTGAAATTGAAAAGGCTCCAAATTCCTCAAATTGTGCACTTCCCTTTTGTGTTCTCCATTACTTGCACTTATTGTACCATATATTGATTAAAACTGTTTGCAAAAAATAAATTATTCATCTTCATATTCAGCTGTTTCTTTATATCTCACAAGAATAACATCCGTTCCTATTTTAACGATATTTCGCCACGGGATGACAATATCATCATCTTTCCCAAAAAAACCAAGCACTCTTCCCATATGTTGAATGACAACAGCCTCGATTTTTCCCGTATTTAAGTTAATATCAATATCGGCAACATTCCCCAGCTTTCGCCCATCTGCCACATTAACGACATCTTTCGTCTGAAACTCCGAAATCTTGATCATACTATTCTCCCCTCTCCATCATTCCTCTCTACATATATATTTTCCTCTCCTCCTCTTCATGAGAAATTTGCTCTTTATTCTTTTTCTTTTTCTTACTGAGGAGGGCGCTCTCCCCTCCTCAGTAAAAAAACTTTTCCCCAAAGGGGAAAAGTTTTTTTAACTTTGGATATTCTTGTTCATCTGCTTAATAGCGGCTTTCTCCAGCCTTGACACTTGCGCTTGGGAAATGCCGATTTCTTCGGCCACTTCCATTTGTGTTTTCCCCTGGAAAAAACGCTTACGCAAGATTAATTTTTCACGTTCATTTAAACGCCTCATGCCTTCCTTCAGCGCAATTTCCTCTATCCAATTAGAGTCACGGTTCCGTTCGTCACTTAATTGATCCATCACATAAATCGGATCTCCTCCGTCATTGTAAATGGGTTCAAATAGAGAAACCGGATCTTGAATGGCATCCAAAGCAAAGACAATCTCTTCGTGAGGGACATCCAGTACCCTCGAAATTTCTTCTGCAGTTGGCTCTTTTGATGTTTCACTCATTAATTTCTCTCTCACTTGCAGCGCTTTGTAAGCAATATCACGAAGAGAACGGGATACACGGATGGGATTATTATCCCTTAAATATCGCCTGATTTCTCCAATAATCATAGGCACTGCATACGTAGAGAACTTTACATTTTGGCTTAAATCAAAATTATCAATAGATTTCATTAGTCCAATACAACCTACTTGAAACAAATCATCCACGAATTCTCCGCGGTTGTTAAAGCGTTGTATTACACTTAATACTAGTCTTAAGTTTCCACTTACAAGTTTTTCTCTCGCCGTGGGATCGCCGCTTTGCATTTGTCTAAACAACAGACGCATTTCATCATTCTTTAGTACAGGGAGTTTTGAAGTATCTACGCCACAAATTTCTACTTTGTTTCTTGTCAATTCTTTCCCTCCTAACAGGAGATGATGTTCAGAGTTCAGTATCTCCCTGGCAGGAAAAAATATGCACTTTAACAATTCTGACTATTGTTAAGAAGAGGGGAGGGCTTCTAGCCCTCCCCTCTTCTTAACAGCCGTTTCATGGATATGAAACGGCTTAAAAACATTCGTTTATTGTTCAAAATCAAGACAATTAACAAAAAAATTATTTTATCTTTAGTTTTCTTTTCATTCGAATGAGTTAAAAATTAACACTGAATATTAACATACCCTGAAATTAAAAAGCACTTATATGAACCACGCTTAATTTTTTAACTTTCACTCTATACTTCTCTTTAAGTCTTTTTGTTTTTGCCTTCTTGAATACACCTTCAAAGGTTCTCATATAAGCGGATGGCAAGAACCCGTAAGGGAGCTTGCCATCCGCTTATGCGTAACGAAACGGGCATGGGCGTTCTTTGCCCATGCCCGTTTCGTTGCGTGGATTCCCTATACCATTTTGTTGAATTCTTTTCTGAGTCGCTTGATGATGCGCTTTTCAAGACGGGAAATATAAGATTGAGAGATTCCAAGCATATCAGCTACATCCTTTTGCGTTTTTTCTTCTCCTCCCTGGAGACCAAAACGCAGTTCCATGATTTGTTTTTCACGGTCGTTAAGCTGGTGCAGGGCCTTCAATAATAACTTCCGATCAACATTGGCCTCTAAATCTTTCGTAATAATATCTTCTTCAGTACCCAATACGTCTGACAACAGCAATTCATTTCCATCCCAATCTATGTTTAATGGCTCATCAAATGAAACTTCAGAGCGTATTTTATTATTACGGCGCAAATACATTAAAATTTCATTTTCAATACATCTCGATGCATACGTAGCAAGCTTAATTTTCTTTTCGGGATTAAACGTATTGACCGCTTTTATAAGACCGATTGTACCAATGCTAATTAAATCTTCAATATTGATCCCTGTGTTTTCAAATTTACGGGCAATGTATACTACAAGTCTTAAGTTTCTTTCAATGAGCAACGAGCGGGTTGCCTGATCTCCTGTCGGAAGTTTTTTCAGCAGCACTTCTTCTTCTTCCTTTGTCAAAGGAGGCGGCAGAGCTTCGCTCCCTCCGATATAATGTACTTCATCTGTTTTAAGCCCTAGTTTAATCAACCATTTATACCAGAACAATTTTAAGCGAATAGCATATGTAGACATTACATATCCCCCTTCTATTTATGAATTTTGTGAGTATGATATTATTAAGGATTGTGTACGTCGAAGGATAATCATGAAGCAGATGAAACGCTTCCCGTCACCAACAGTTTAGGATGTACGATACATTGATAGGCATTTTCCGGTGATAAGGCCGTATGGCTAATACCGATAAGGACTTTTTGAATACGGATCAAGTCTTCTTTATATTGAATTGTCATGGAGTCAGGTTTAAAAGCAAGCATAAATTGATGAGAATGTCCAACCGTTCGAAACGGAATAACTCTTAATTTAGACTGCCATTCTTCCGGTACATGTTCATAAAAAGTCATGGACTGAACATCTTTTGTTGCTTCAATTAGTTCGGTTGGAACAATATCTTTCATAGCCTCTGCCGTAATAATGACAACAGGAGTTTGACTTAATGGATCATATAATTGGTTTCCACTATCAATCAGCCCTTTTACTGAAAAAAACTGTCTTTCATTCATCGATATACAGACCGGAACAAGCTGATCAAATGTTATGTTTTTCATCTTTAAATCTTCAATCCTTGTTTTAGAAAAATAAAACAAGACAGGAAAACAAATGATGATGAACAACCAGCTGACAGGGTCCCCATATTCATATCCGATTGTCTCAGATGTCCCTTCAAAGATTAAATACTGTTCATCAAACATGAAATGGAGCCCCATAAGCCCCCCTCCTACAACGAACGTCGAAAAATAAAAGGTAAGCACATTTTCCAAAAAGTAACGAAGACGCCGAAATCCAAATGTTACCCATACCATTACAAAAGAAAACATAAATTTTATTACAGGATGCAGCATGAATTCTGACCACGGGGTAAACATAAAAAGAACAATAAGAGATCCTATAACCCCGCCACATATCAGCCTCCACCACTTAATATTTCTCTTTAATACTACACTGCACAACAACAAAAGCATTGTATCTAACCCAACATTCAACAGCCATATTAGATCTAAGTAAATGGACAAATCTTAAGTCCACTCCATTCTTTAAAAATCCCTTGTTAAAATCTAGTATATAGTACATCCTATTTTAAAGTCTGTCAGTTCATGTTGATAAACGAGTAGAAGTTTTGCCGTATTTATTCGAGTTTTGTCATTCCCCGTTTTTATTAGGTATTTTTTTTGGCAAGATGCCTTATTTTCCCCAACTACACTGCTTACAACTTTTCGGAAGGAGCTGCTCTAAAAGTCTCTAATGAATTATATAAAGGAAATTTTCATCGGCGGGGTCTTGCTGTCCATTAATGAGGAATAAACGGATTTTCAAATAAAAGACCCCGTCACCAAATCCTGATTCTCCTGGATTTTTATGACAGGGCCTTTTATGAAGATGACCCAAAAGGACGGTTTCGTCCTTTTGGGTCATCTTCTTTTTATCGTATTATCGTCTTCTATTGCGATTGCGTAAAAATGTCGGAATATCTAACGCTTCTTCTGGCTGCTGCGTTGGGCGGCCATAATCTTGTACCGGTTCTTCACGTTTCACCGGCTCGCGTTTAGGTATTTGAGGTTGCTGAGGCTGTGCCTTTGGTGCTGTTGTCATTGAAGGACGAGCAGCTCCTTTGAATGATGGAACATCCTGGTCATTAAAGCCTGTAGCAATAACCGTAACAACAATTTCATCTTTTAAATTCTCATTAATAACAGAACCGAAAATCATGTTTACTTCTTGATCCGAAGCAGATGCCACAATATCAGCCGCTTCTTGCACCTCATATAAACTTAAATTCGTTCCGCCTGTAATGTTCATTAACACACCTTGAGCTCCATCAATGGAAGTCTCCAGCAATGGACTGGAAATAGCTTTCTTGGCCGCTTCTGCTGCACGATTTTCACCTGTTGCAATACCGATTCCCATTAAAGCAGATCCTTTATTGGACATAATGGTTTTTACATCCGCGAAATCTAGGTTGATTAAACCAGGTACGGCAATCAAGTCTGAAATCCCTTGTACACCTTGACGCAATACGTTATCTGCTTCACGGAACGCTTCCAGCATCGGAGTATTTTTATCGACGATTTCAAGTAAGCGGTCATTCGGAATGACGATTAATGTATCAACCGCTTCTTTCATCGCAGCAATACCGCCTGCGGCTTGTGTTGCACGCTTTCTTCCTTCAAATGTGAAAGGTCGTGTAACAACCCCAACTGTTAAAGCTCCAAGTTCACGTGCAATTTGTGCAATAACCGGAGCTGCACCAGTACCTGTACCTCCGCCCATTCCGGCTGTTACGAATACCATGTCCGCCCCTTTTAACGCTTCTTGGATTTGTTCTTTACTTTCTTCCGCTGCCTTTTTACCTACTTCCGGGTTTGCACCTGCTCCCAGACCTCTTGTCAATTTAGCACCGATTTGCATTTTAATCTCTGCTTTTGATAAATTAAGAGCTTGTGCATCTGTATTGACAGCGATAAATTCTACACCTTGAACTCCGTGCTCAATCATGCGGTTAACGGCGTTGTTTCCACCGCCGCCGACACCGATAACTTTTATGGTCGCTAATTGGTCTACACTTGTATCAAACTCCAACATTATAGTTCCTCCTAATTCATCGAAATTACTTTGCTTCTCTATTCAAAGAAATATCCGAAGAACTTCTTCATCTTATTCGAAAAATTTTCGTCCTTTTTCTTTTGCTTTGGTTTTGGCGGTTGTTGAGGAATTTCTTCTTTCTCAACAGCCACTTCTTCTATCGGTTGATGAACCGGGGCACTGATTTGCCGCCCTTGAATCTTTGCGTTTTTATAAGCAAATTTAATTAAGCCGACACCCGTTGTATATTGTGGCTCTCTAACGCCAATGTAATCCGGAATGGCAATTCTTACATTATTCTTTAAGACGAGTTGAGCTAAATCAAGCACACCCGGCATAGTCACTACTCCACCAGTTAGTACATAGCCCCCCGGCAATTCTTTAAAACCTAACCTTCTTGTTTCCTGAGAGATAAGTTCCAAGATTTCTTGCAATCTAGCTTCAATAATTTCCGAGACTTCTAACTGGTTGAACTGCTGATGTTGGTCGCTTCCGATAATGGGAACACTAAATACTTCTTCTTCGGATGCATAATCATAAAAGGCATGTCCATGTTTTACTTTTACCTTTTCAGCGTCCTCTGTTGATGTTCGTAATACAATTGATAAATCTTTTGTAATATGTTCTCCACCAACTGGCAATACAACCGTATTCTGTAAGCTTCCTTCACTGAATACCGCTACGGTTGTCGAACCGCCGCCAATATCCACCAATGCGACACCCAAGTTTTTTTCATCATTTGATAAGGCAATTGAGCCGGCTGCAAGAGGCTGCAAGCAAATGTCTGTAATCTCTAAGCCAACACGCTCTACGCAGCGTAGAAAGTTATGTAGAATCGTTCTTGACCCTGTAATAAGGGTACCTTCCATTTCCAAGCGGACACCGAGCATTCCTCTAGGGTCTGTAATTCCTTCCAGCCCGTCTACGATAAATTGAGTTGGAATCACATCAATTACTTCCCGATCTGGTGGAATCGACATTACTTGTGCCGCATCTAATACACGCTGCACATCTTCGTTTTTGATTTCACGGTTTTCACTTGATACAGCTACGACACCATGACAGTGCTGCAGATGAACGTGATTGCCGTTGACTCCCACTACTACTCGCTTGATATCAATTCCAACCATTCTCTCTGCTTGCTCTACAGCTTTTTTGATGGATTGAACTGTTTCATCTATGTCAACAATCGAACCTTTTTTAAGCCCCTGAGACTTTACATTTCCAACTCCAATTATATTCAAAGAGTCATTATTCATCTCACCAATGATTACTTTCACACTGGATGTACCGATGTCAAGACTTACATATATTTCATTGCTGTTCATTCTTTGGCACCTCCTTTGACATCAATCCAATACTTTTAAATAGAAGAACAACAATCATTTTCTCTATTACATGAAAATATTCAACAACTACAGCAGTTTCCCCTTTTTAAAATCAGTTTTTTTCGATTTTTTCTTTTGCCTCCGACCATTTTGTCAATAAAATTCTTCTAATGACTGCAATGTTTTGAAATAGACGAACGCCAAAGGCAAAAACGGCTGCTAAGTATAAGTCTACACCAATATGTACACCGAGAAAAGCTAAACTTGCAGCTAAAATAATATTAAAGAAAAAACCGGAAATAAACACCTTTTCATCGTAAATATTTTGCAAATGAGCCCTGATTCCGCCAAAAAGTGTGTCCAGAGCTGCAAGAACGGCAATCGACAAATAGTTCGTATATTCATCTGGGATGCGAATTTCCGAAAGCAAACCAAGTACAATGCCGAGCATTAAACCTAACAAAGGAAGCCACATGCCGATTGGTTCTCCTTTCTATTTCGAATTTACAGGTAAAATGTTTTTAACGCGGATAGCGTCATTGTAAGCCGGCACTGTTACTTCGCTTAAAGGCTGTGAAATCGACAGTTTTAAATTCTCAACAGCAAACTCATCCGGTGCATTGGAAACTTGCATGCGGTTATACAGTTTCTCCGCATCTTTGGCAATGACTTTAATTTTAAAAGGCAGCTGTGTTAACCAGTAATCGTTCACTTTTGTACGCCCATTTATGTCTCTGATTACTGATGTCGCAATGATACGCTGGTTGGCCACTGCCACATTCTCTGCCTCATATGAATTCAGTTCGTTAACGAGCCTTTTTAGCAGTTCGGGAGAAACACTTTTTACTTCTTGTCCAATAAGAGATTCATCGAAAAGAGGCTCAACGGTCAATATGATCCCAGGACCCTTTACTTCCGTCAGTCCCGCCTCTTTTTGCAGCTTTGCCAAGGTTTGTTGAAGAGCAGCCTTCTTGCTGTTATTTTGTTCAACTTCATAATTGCGCAACTGATCTTCGTACGTACGAATTTCTTTTAAGATGGCTGCCTGTAACTCCTGCTCTCTTTTCAGATCCTCTCGAAGCTGCCACATATCCCTTGTGTCGCGGACGACAGGCTGCTTTGTCGTTTGAAACATGACTGCCACCATAAAACCGATCACTATTGTAATAAACGTGAATTGAAACTTTTTTTTACTGGTCAAGCACAAATCCCTTCCTTCTTATTTACCCTTTTCCGGCCAACAAGAAAAGCGGAGGCGACTGCATTTTTTAGCCTCCAAGAAAGGATGCTACACATTTTGCTCAGAGTGAATAATCGGCTCCAACACAATTTCATCTTTCTTGGCCATTTTCACAACAATATTATCTTCTACGAGCTGATCTTTTACTCCACCTGTAATATTTAAGGCAGGATACAAAACATCTGGATTGCCAATGGCCGAGATTACAAAGGGGGCAGGAAATTGCTTGCCGTCGACAGTAATAACAGGGCCATTACATGAAATATAAGAATCTTTCGATAAACGCTGGCCATTAATGGCCACAGCGGATGCACCTGAAATGTACAGCTCGTTCACCACTTTAAATACATGGCTTTCATGAACGATATAGTTGTTGGCGTTCTCTTCTGTTGGAATGTATGAAGCATCGGCTAACGTGACTTCTACACCGTTTCCCTTGACAGCGATTTTCCCTGTATACATACGCAATTTTTCAACATCCTCAACGAGATTAAATAAAATTTTCTCTTCGTTGGCAAATTCTTCTTCCACTTCTCGAACTTTTTTTTGCTTTTCAAATAGTTCTTTTTGCAGTTCGCGATTGAGCTGTTCCTGTTCAATGAGCATCTTCCGATATTGATATTCGTTTGTCCATTGACGGCTTGAAATTTGATTGGCCGACTCTCTTTTCGTAAACTGATACGAAAATGAAATCATAAAACCCAACACTAGAAAAACGAGTGACAGGATGACATATTTACCTCTCAGTCTCATTTTTCTCCTCCTCTTTTTCTGCACCCATACCTTCATAGTCTCTAAAATAACGAAGTCCTTCCAGATCTAAGTAAATTACTCCCCGCCTTGCAGGGTCAAGCTGGCTGACAATGGAAGGATAAGTAATCATTTGCTCTGAAAAATTCCGAATGGTTGCACTGACTTCTCTTCCATCATTCATATACAAATTGACATGCAAGGAATCTGATTCTTCCGGCGTATAGTGAATTTCGGAAATTGAACCAACAATGCTTTTAGGCAGCTTATTCAGCTCTTCGACCATTTCTTGAATGGCTTCAGGCTTGTCCCAATTAATAAGAAGAGGAGCGTCAGACGATAAAGGATTACCTTTTACTGCTTTGAGTACCTTCCCCTTCTCAGTAATCGGCAAATACCTGCCCTTTTCCACTACATAAGCAACCCGTTCATATTCTTTAATATGGATTTCCACCGTATTAGGAATTTTTTTATTTACAATCGCTTCTTTTACTTCTGAATGCCGCTGAATTCTCTCTTCAACTTCTTTTGCATTGAAATCCCAATAACTTATATTAGTAGACAGCCCGCTCATGGAAATGATTTCTTTTTCTTGTACGTGACGGTTCCCGACTACTTGAATCTTAGCAATATTACTGAGCGATGATTGTGTGTAAATAATCAACAGAATAAGGATGAAAAACAGTGAGATATAAAAAATAAGCCTTCTATTTACTTTCTGTTTTCTCTGTTCTTTCAATTTCGGTAAACGGTCTTCTAATAAAATAATTTTTCCTTTTTCCATAAGTCCCTTCACCCTTATCATTTAGACGGACAAACGGCATGAATATGCCGTTTGTTCGTCAGTGACCATATATTTAGATACGACCATTATAGCATAACAAGTAACATGGCAAAAACAGGCAATGAAAGGATTTTTTCAAGATTAGAAAATTTTGATCAGTCAACATTCCCTTTCCTTTTCGCAATCCTTCCGCCCCAATGCTTGAACATCTAAACTAGCGGCCGACAATTTCAACTTCCGTTTGCATATTTACACCAAATTTTTCACGAATTGTTGTCTTTACATGCTCAATTAAATTTAATACATCCGCAGCTGTCGCCTGTCCGGTATTGACAATAAAGTTGGCATGCTGATTACTAATTTGCGCTCCTCCCACTGAATAACCCTTCAATCCTGCCTTTTCAATTAAGTTCCCGGCATAATCCGGGAGAGGGTTACGGAAAATGCTGCCTGCACATGGATAATTCCAAGGCTGTGTTTCGCGGCGATAGTCTTTATTTTTTTGCATGGATGATACAATCTCATCCCTCACTCCCGCTTTCAAATGCAGCTCGGCTTCCACACAAACTCCCGGACGCTTCGTTTGCAAAATGGAGTGGCGATAAGAAAATTCAAGCTTCTCATTTGTGAGCCATTCCAATCTTCCATCTTCAAATAAAATAAGAGCTCTTTCCAAAATGGATGACATATCAGAGCCATGTGCCCCTGCATTCATATAGACTGCCCCGCCAACCGATCCAGGAATGCCTCCGGCAAATTCCAGTCCGGACAATCCTTGTTTACTAAGGACCGTAGCTAGTTTAATGAGGGAGTATCCTCCGCCGACTAACACCTTTTCTCCGTCTACTTCTAAGTGATCGATGCCGTTTCCAAGCTTTACGACTACTCCTTCTATTCCTTTATCCGATACCAATAAATTAGAACCGCGGCCGATGGCACGCCATTTTGCCCCATTAGCCGTAATGATAGCCATCGTCTTCTTCAAGTTGTCAAGGCTGCTCGGCTCGACTAACAAATCAGCCGGTCCCCCGATTTTCATTGTCGTATGGTTTGCGAGCGGTTCATTTCTTAGTACTTTACCGACACTTGCCTGTAACAATTCCTTCTCTAAAACTTCCATGACATCCTCCTACATGTTCGTACGTTATTCTTGATGTTGTTTCTTTATCATATGAACCAAAGCCTAGCTTAGGTGCTACTTTATTTCACTAAGTCGATCATCACTTTATATAAACGATTAGCAGCATCTGGAATTCCCAGGCGTTTCGATGCCTGCTTCATTTCTTGCAATAACTGTGAATTGGTTAAAATGCGATCGATGTTATGTAATAGCTCTTCCCCGTTCAATTCCTGCTCTAAACATAGGATAGCCGCATCTTTATCGCTCAGTGCTCGAGCATTTTTTTCTTGATGGTTATTTGTAACATACGGGCTCGGAATTAAAATACTTGGAAGACCAAGCGCCGTAATTTCCGCAAGGGTTGTCGCTCCTGCTCGGGCTACAATTAAGTCAACGCCGGCCAACACTTCGGGCATGTTGTGGACGAAAGGTTTAATAATAACATTCTCAGGGTTGCCAACCTTTCGGACCTCCTCCAACACTTTATCATAATGTACGTCTCCTGTGATATATAAAAACTCATAATCTTTCCCGCCAACTTTTCCCAATATTTCCAAAAAAGCTTCATTAATCGGCTTGGCTCCCCGGCTACCTCCCACTATGAGCACAGCCTTTTTTCCTTTCGTCAAACCAACCGATTCCTTTCCTCTGTTTCCGTCTTGGTAAAGAACTTCAGAGGCTCTCGGGTTACCCGTTAAAACGACCTTTTCCTCCGGAAAATAAGCAGCTGCCTGCTCAAAACAAATGGCAACCTTATCAACATATTTGCTTAAAAATTTATTGGTCAACCCCGGTACGCTGTTTTGTTCATGGATAATGGTAGGAATTTTCATTTTATGAGCCGCATACACGACAGGTCCGCATACATATCCTCCCGTTCCGATGACTATATCAGGTTTAAACTCACGGATATATTGTTTACTCATTTGGACCGCTTTCAAAAAGTTGATAATAGTCTTCACATTATCCATGGAAAGCTTACGTTTAAACCCGGAAATTTCAACCGATTTGAATGGGATATCCGCTCTTTTAACAATGGTACTTTCCAAGCCTTTTTCCGTACCGACATATAAAAACTCTACTTCTCTATGATACTTTTTAATTTCATTAATAAGGGCAAGGGCTGGATAAATATGCCCCCCTGTACCGCCGCCGCTTACTAAAACTTTCATCATAATCCACCTCGTTCAATTCGACTTCTCACATCATATCACAAATACATATTCATTCAATCATCTTTAAGTTACATTTTGTTTACATTTAAAGAGGATGTTCCGGCAGTCTAAAAGGCAGACTGTCGGAACATCCTCCTGAAAAGATCTGTTTGGATGAGTTTGTACACAACATAAAATTTTAATGTAACGTTCTTTTCAGATCAGTTTATTTGATTGCTCTCCAAGAAGTTCTAACAACCTCTTTTATCACTTTTTATTATACATGCCTCATCCATTAATAGCGAGCATATCTGCTAACATTTAATAACACCCCGACACCTGCCAGCATAAGGGTTAAAGAGGATCCGCCGTAGCTGAGAAACGGAAGCGTGATTCCCGTAACCGGCATAAGACCTGTGACAACCCCGATATTAATCATGACTTGAATCGCAATCATAGAAATGATCCCAATCGCTAAAAAGCTTCCATATAAATCAGGGGCTCCAAGAGCAATCCTGACGCCTCTCCAAAGCAATAAGCCAAACAACAGCAAAACAAGTGATCCTCCAATAAAGCCCAGCTCTTCTGCCAAAATGGCAAATATGAAATCTGTCTGCGGCTCAGGTAAATAAAAAAACTTTTGCCGGCTTTGCCCCAGACCTAGCCCCAATAAACCGCCGGGTCCGATTGCGTACAAGGATTGAATGATTTGAAACCCGCTGCCCAAAGGATCTTCCCACGGATTTAAAAACGACGTAATTCGCTTTATACGATATGGAGCAGATAATACAAGGGCAACAAATCCCGCCGCTCCCGCCACTCCAAACCACATAAAATGACTGACCCGCGCTCCCGCTACAAAAATCATGACCACACACGTTCCGACCATCACCGTTCCTGTCCCTAGATCCGGTTGCAGCATAATAATTCCAAATGCTAAAAAGACAATGGATAACGATGGTACAAGACCTTGTTTAAAGGAAGTAATTTTTTTCTGATTCTCAGACAAAAATTTAGCAAGAAATGCAATCATGGCAAATTTCATAAATTCTGACGGTTGGATGGAAAAAGCTCCGACTCCAATCCAGCTTTGGGATCCGTTTCGGACAAGACCTACCCCAGGGATTAACACGAGAACAAGCAATACAAAACAAACAATAAGAATAACTTTTGCCCATGTTCTCCATGTCCAATAATCGATATTCATAATAACAAACATCGCAATGATCCCGAGTCCCGCAAATAACATTTGTCGTTTGGCAAAGAAAAACGAATCGTCAAACTTATATGTAGCCCATACCGCACTTGCACTGTAAACCATAATAAGGCCTATTGTGAGCAACGAAAGAGTGAGCAATACAAGGATAAAATCGGGAGCAGACCTTTTTGTCGACAATGTGATCCACCTCTAGCTTCTATAAATTAGGGTGTTTGAAAAAAGAGTTAGAAAAAGAATGACACATATGCTGGACGTAAAATGTGCAAACTCTTTATCTAACTCCTCTCCTCGTTCAAACAGACAAGCCCTTACTTAAGCTTATGCACCGCTTGAATAAACATGTCACCACGTTCTTCAAAAGTTTTGAATTGATCCCAGCTCGCGCAGGCCGGCGATAACAAGATGACGTCTCCGGCTTTGGATAATTCATGCGCTGCAGGAACTGCCTGTTCAACATTATCGACACGTTTAACGAATTGTATTCCCGCCTCACGTGCTGCTCTTTCAATTTTCTCCGCGGTTTGTCCAAAGGTGATAACCGCTTTTACACCTTTGAGCGACGATATTAAATCATCGAATTCATTACCGCGATCCAATCCGCCTGCAAGCAAAATGAGCGGCTGAGAAAAAGCGGAAAGCGCTACTTTCGTGGCGAGTATATTGGTTGCTTTCGAGTCATTATAAAATTTTCGACCGTTCACTTCTCCAACAAATTGCACACGGTGCTTTACACCCGTAAAAGTAGTCAGTACTTTATGAATAGCTTCATTTGAAGCCCCATACAATTTTACAATCGCAATAGCAGCTAGAATATTTTCTAAATTATGCTTACCTGGAAGGACGATTTCTTCCACCTTCATGATAGGCTCATCATTAAAACATACATGGTTATTTTTTACGCAGGCTCCTGCCGATAACTGCTTGGTGGATGAAAATGGAATAAGCTTTCCTTTATATTGTCCCGCCAGTTTCATTACGAGTTCATCGTCTGCGTTGACGACTGCATAATCATCTTCTGTTTGATTTTTGAAGATATTTGCTTTGGCTTTTGCGTATTCTTCTTTTGTCCCGTGGTAATCTAAATGCGCTTCAAAAAGATTCAACAATGCTGCAATTTTAGGCCGAAACGATTCAATTCCCATTAACTGAAAAGAAGACAGTTCCGTTACAATCACTTGGTCAGCCTCTGCAGATTGGGCAACTTCGCAGGCAACCGTGCCAATATTACCTGCAATTAATGGATTCTTCCTGCTTTCCTCCAACATTTTAAAGACCAGGGTAGTTGTCGTCGTTTTCCCGTTACTCCCCGTAATACCGATAAAAGGTGCTTTACTGATTTGGTAAGCAAGCTCCACTTCTGTTATGATGGGCAACCCGCGTTTAGCAGCTGCTGCCAATAATGGATTCGAATACGGAATTCCGGGATTTTTGATGATGACATGAATGCCTTCCAGCAATTCTAACGGGTGACTTCCACATACGACTTTGATTCCGATCTTTTCTAATTCCCTCGCTGCTTCATTTTCTTCATAAGGCTTTTGATCGTTCACGATTACGTTAGCGCCCAATTCATGAACAAGCTTCGCGGCAGCAGAACCGCTTTTGGCCAATCCTAAAATCAATACATTTTTATTTTGATAACTGTTTGCTGTTTTCAATTAGATCCACACCTCAACATAAATTCCAAGCATCGCAAATAATAATCCTACTGCCCAAAACGTAACGACCACTCGCCATTCAGACCATCCGCTTAACTCATAATGGTGATGAAGCGGGCTCATTTTAAATACACGTTTTCCTGTTGTTTTAAATGAAATGACTTGGATGATAACAGATAAGGTCTCAATAACGAAGACACCGCCAATTAAAATAAGTAAAATTTCAAGCTTCATTAAAACTGCAATTGTAGCAATCGCACCGCCCAAGGCAAGGGAACCGGTGTCTCCCATAAAGACTTTTGCCGGATGGGCATTAAACACTAAAAACCCTAATACCGCACCGACCACTGCCACAGAAAAAATGGCGACATCAAATTGTGAATAATTCCATGCCAATACGGCAAACGCCCCAAATGCGACTGCACTCGTCCCCGAAACAAGTCCGTCCAATCCATCCGTCAAATTGACGGCGTTAGAAAATCCTACCAGCCAAATAATCAAAAAGATGACATAGGACCAACCCAAGTCAATGGAAAAATCCGTTCCGGGAATGGAAACGACTGTTGAAAATTCATGTTGCTGTGCCACTAAATAAAAGATGATGGAAATGAGTACTTGCCCAAGAAATTTTTGTTTTGATGTTAGGCCCAAGTTACGCTTTAAAACCACTTTAATAAAATCATCCAAAAATCCTAATAAACCAAAACCAAGAGTCACAAATAATAAAAGGTACGTTTCAATGGTCGGTTCCAGATACTTATTCGTCATCACCAGTGTAGTAACGATAATGGAAAGAAGAATCATGATTCCTCCCATCGTCGGTGTTCCCGATTTTTTCTGATGGGATTTCGGACCTTCTTCTCGAATGCTTTGACCGAATTTTAATCTTCTTAAGAAGGGAATAAAAATAGGGGAAAGCAAGACGGAAATCAAAAACGCCAACGCCATCGTAAATAAAATTACTTGCTCTAGCATACTATTCCCTCCTTTCGGCCTTTGTTAAAGGTACCCTCCATATGAAGAAGAATAAACTGTCTGTTTGTATGCATTACGAATTACGCTCCCTAATTAAATTACGTGCTGTTTCACGATCATCGAAATCCAGCACTTCACTTCCGATAATTTGATACGTTTCATGACCTTTTCCGGCAATTAAAATGACATCATCCGCTTTTGCTTCTTTTATGGCATGTGCAATGGCTTCTTTCCGGTCAACGATGCAAAGGTAATTGGCCGCCTTTAAGTCTTTCGTCATATCTTCTAAGATTTGATTTGGATCTTCACTGCGCGGGTTATCCGATGTAAAGATGGCAGTCGTGCTGTACATTGCCGCAATTTGTGCCATAATCGGCCGCTTTGTACGGTCGCGGTCTCCGCCGCACCCAACAATAACATATATATTTCCTTTTGCAAATTGTTTAACCGTTTTTAAGACATTTTCCAAACTATCTGGCGTATGGGCATAATCAACGATAACCGTAAAATCCTGCCCTTCGTCTACCACTTCAAAACGGCCGGCGACTCCTTCAATTTGAGCCATTTCTTCGACAATGAGCGAAAGAGGGATACCAGAAACTAAACATGCGGCAGTAGCGGCTAGTACATTATATACACTGAACTTCCCAATTAGTTTCATTTTTACTTTTTTCGTTTCATTTGGAGTCACCAAATCAAAAGTCGTACCTGAGTTCGTCATTGTAATGTTCTTTGCCATAACATCACTTTCTTGATCGATTCCATATGTAATGACTGTTGCTGCCGTATTTTTGATGAATTCCCGTGTAGAGGCATCATCCGAATTTAATACGGCAAATTTCGGTTTTTGATGATGATAGCTGTTGCCAAGCTGAGCGAACAGCAGACCTTTGGCTCTGCGATAATCTTCCATTGTGTGATGATAATCAAGATGGTCTTGAGTTAGGTTTGTGAACACAGCAACATCAAAATCACATCCATGAACTCTCCCTAAATCAAGGGCATGGGAAGATACTTCCATTACAGCCGTATCTACATTTGCTTCTACCATTTGATAAAAGGTTTTTTGCAGCGTCAACGATTCAGGAGTCGTATTTTTCACATCAAATGTCTGATCGCCGATACGGATTTGAATCGTTCCGATTAAACCTGTCTTCTGGTTGGCTGCCTGGAATACTTTTTCCATCAAATGTGTCGTGGTCGTTTTTCCGTTTGTGCCTGTTACCCCAATTAAGTGCATCTTATGAGTAGGTTGGCCATAAAAAGCATCGGCTAATACCGCCATGGCTCTTTTTGTGTCTTTAACAATGATAACAGGAACTTCCAGTGAAAGCGGTTTTTGAGACAAAACAGCAACCGCCCCTTTTTCAACCGCCATTCCAGCAAAATCATGCCCATCCACTGTATATCCTTCAACGCAAATAAAAAGAGAACCCGGTTTGACTTCACGTGAATCCATTTCAATGGAAGTAATAGATATATCTTCTTCCGGCACCGCTGTAAAGTCGTGCAAATAAGACAATAATGTTCGTAAATCCATATTTAAATCGATCCTCTCTAGTTTACTTTATCCCGCATTAACAGGCAGTAAGGCCCCCAATTCCGACGCACAGGATGTGCTAGCGAAGACGTGGAGATTGACATCGCGTTTTTAGTCTTCGTTCTTTACCTCGGAGAAGCTTAAGCAGGGGATAACTGCCCGTAAAAGCCCGATAAGCTCGACTAACCATCAGTAGGGGATGAAAGAAAACCGCCACTGATGGAAGTTTCCTTTATATGAGTCCACTTTAATTTTTTAATGTTACTGTCTTTTTCCCCTACTTCCTTTTCTGTTCTTTCATCTTGAATTGACTTTCGGGGTTCTCTCTTATAAGCGACCGGCAAGAACCCGCAAGGGAGCTTGCCGGCCGCTTATGCGTAACGAATGGAACATAGACGCTCTTTACTCATGTCCCATTCGTTACGTGGATTCATATATAAACTCCATTTTACAGAAAAAGAAGCCACGGGGGAATTCCCCCAAGGCTTTATCCCGCTATAACAGGCGGTAAGACCCACTTTTCCAAGCGAGACTCCTCCCATCAGAGCCCGGTTAACTCAGCTAAAGCTTCATATTAAAACAACATTAGCATTAAGGCAAGAGGCACTTTTGTCCTGTAAGAGACACCCCGCTATATTCGTGGAAGCCTTTGCTTTATTATTCTCTGACTAAGACTCCCCCATGTATACCCTTATTGTGGAACCTTCTTTTACTTTTGTTCCAGGAGATGGTGATTGACTTACGACCTTTTCCCCATTTCCGCTGAGATCGAGTTTTAAATTCAACAATTGCTGTTGTAATTCCTTTGAGGAAAGACCTGTGAAATCAGGCACTTTTACAAGAGGAGTATCAAGCCATGTTAATTCTTTTTCAATTTGTCCTTCCCTCGGCTTTACTCCAAGAACAGGCAAAGCGTCTTCCATAATTTTCCCAACTATTGGAGCAGCTACAACTCCACCGAATTGAACCGTCCCCTTCGGGTTATCAACCGCAATATAGACAACAAGTTCAGGCTTATCGGCAGGAGCAAACCCAATAAATGAAACAATATGATTGTTTTCTAAATATCTTCCGTCTTTCGCCTTTTGAGCGGTACCAGTTTTTCCTCCAACCCGATAGCCATCAACGAATGCCCCTTTTCCAGACCCTTGCGCAACAACACTTTCGAGTGCGAAGCGGACTTGTTTAGATGTTTCTTCCGAAATGACCTTTTTCTTTGCAATCGGTGCTTGTTTGCTTATCACATCACCGGTTATAGGGTCTACCCATTCTTTGGCAATATAAGGCTGATACAGCGTTCCTCCATTGACCGCTGCCGCAACCGCCGCCACTTGTTGGATTGGTGTCACCGCTACCCCTTGCCCAAACGCTGTCGTCGCTTGTTCAACAGGGCCTACACGATCTAATGAGAATAAAATCCCTTTTCCTTCACCTTGCAAATCGATGCCCGTTTTTTGACCGAAGCCAAAGTCACGAATATATTGAAAAAGCTTATCTTTTCCTAACCGTTCCCCAAGTTCAACGAAACCGGGGTTACAGGAGTTTTGGACAACTTCCAAAAAGTTTTGGTGCCCATGTCCTCCCTTTTTCCAGCAGCGTAGTCTCGCTCCTGCTACTTCTGCCGCTCCATCATCATAAAATTGATCTTTTAATAAATCAACCTTTTTTTCTTCTAAAGAGGCAGCAAGCGTAATGATTTTAAATGTCGATCCGGGCTCATACGCGCTCCAAACAGGCAAGTTCCGATTATAGACAATGGGATCGACGTTTTTGTAATCAGCAGGATCGAAGTCGGGACGGCTTGACATCGCCAATATTTCTCCAGTGTTTGGGTTCATCGCAATTGCAATGATTCCATCCGGGTTATACGTCGCTTGGGCAATATCCAATTCCCGTTCTACAATCGTTTGAACGCGAGAGTCAATCGTCAGTTGCAAATTGAGTCCGTCTACAGGGGCTGTATAATCATCAGCAATATCGGGCATTTTCTTGCCTTTCGCATCTGAGTAAAGCTTGACGAACCCTCTATCACCGCTTAGCTGCTGATCATAATAGGCTTCTAGTCCCATTAAACCTTGGTTATCGATGCCCGTAAATCCTAACACATGGGATAAATAGCTTCCAAAAGGATAGTGTCTTTTGGAATCCTCACCGATGTAAACCCCTTTTAAACCAAGCGCATGAATCTCATTTGCTTTTTCATTCGTAATTTTGCGTCCTTCTGGAATACGCTCGATTGACACTTTTTTTGTTATATGCTTATACGCCTTTTCTTTCGGCATATCCAAAATAGCGGCAAGCTTTTCTGCCGTCTTAACCGGATCTTCAATCTGCCTTGGCATAACCCACACTGTAGGGGCACTTTTATTCGTAGCAAGCGGCACTCCGTTACGATCTAATATTTCGCCCCGTTCCGGCTCGAAAGGTAAATTCCGACTCCATGAACCTTTCGCCTTCTCTGTTAACATGTCACCAAGCACAAATTGAACATATCCAAGTCTGACATCAATAATAGAAAAAATCAGTATCCCAGCAAGCAGAACGAACGTTAGGCGCTTGCGAACAGTAACCGTTGAGACACGCATATTTTCCGAACCCCCTTCATTACGGCTCGTTCCAATATATGCTTGTACCCATCGAGATAGAACTTACTGATCGAGCGGGCGTTTTTCTGCCTCCTTCGCTTCTTTTTCCTTTAGCTTTTCCTTTTTTTCTTCCTCTTCCGGATTCTTAATCAATTGTTTTGGTGACTTCAATTCAACGATTAAATAATCCCCTTTTTTTATAGGCGATCCCGAAGCAATATTTTGTTTTACGACATATCCCGTCCCTAAAGCACTTGGCTCAAGAGATAAAAACTCACTTAAACGCAGAACATCGCGATAAGACCAATTCGTCAAATCTGGAATGACAGCTTCTCCATTCGTTTTTAAGAATACTCTCTCACCTTTCATGACTCTTTCTGCAGCGGCTGGAGACTGTGCTTCCACCTTATCTCCTTTTCCGACAATCACTGGAACGAACCCTTTTTCTTTAAGGCTGGCTGCAGCCGACTCGGTCGATTTCCCTGCATATGATCCCATTTCTACCCCGTATTTTGTTTTCTTCACAACAGGGGGTTTTTCTTCTTCCGGTTGAATGTTCAAGTATTGCAAGCTATTTTTCATGACGGAATTGAAAATGAGCGACACAGGAGCGGAACCTGTTTCTTGCATCGTCAGCTTTGGTTGTTGAACCGCCACGTAAACTATTAAAGAGGGATTATCCTTTGGCGCCATTCCTAAAAAAGAAAACGTATTATTGCCGTGTCCATACAAATACCCTCCCCCTTTTGGATTAGGAATTTGTGCTGTTCCTGTTTTTCCGGCTACTTGGTACCCCTCAATATCATACGGTTTACCAGTGCCATTGGGAGAAGTGACGACTGTTTCTAAAATATCCAGTACTTTATCCGCAGTTTCTGGTGAAATTGGCTCACCTGCCACTTCAGGCTTTTTCTCGACCTTTGCTTTACCTGTCGTTGAATCCACCACTTTTTTAATCACGTAAGGCTTCATCATCTTTCCTTTGTTCGCGATAGCCGTAGCCGCTTGCACTTGTTGGATTGGCGTAAACGTCGAGCCTTGCCCAAATGCTGTTGTAACTTTTTCTACTGGATATTGATATAGAATATTACTAGTTGTTTCTCCAGGGATATCGATACCTGTTGGCTGGTTAAAACCAAAACGATTGTAGTACTGCAATAAGCGATCCGGGCCTAATTTATCATTTGCTAATATAGCGATCGCTACATTGGATGAACGCTGAATCCCCTCATTAAAGGTAATTGTTCCCCAACCGGATTTATTATGATCCCTAATTGTGCGATCTGCTATTTTATAAGCACCCGATTTAAAATATTCATTTCCGTTATATACCCCTTCTTCAATAGCAGCAGCTAAAGTAAAAATCTTCATTGTAGAACCCGGCTCAAATCGATAGCCAATGGCATCATTTACGAAGTTATTAATATTTCGGACGTTAGGATTAAAACTTGGCCGATTACTCATTGCCAAGATTTCTCCTGTTTTTGGATTGGCTACAATCCCTATTACTTTTTTCGGATTATACTCCTTGACTGCCCGGTTCATAGCGTCTTCTAAAAATGTTTGAATCGTCTTATCGATTGTTAAATAAACGTCATCGCCATCTTTGGGAGGCACGATCGACTCTTTTGGATCTGGAAGTTTCAAGCCGTTTCGTGCACTCTGATACTTCATATAGCCGTCTGTTTCTGTCAACTCTTTATTAAAGAGCTCTTCAACTCCCATTTTCCCTATCGTTTTTCCTTCATCATTTTTTTGTGCATATCCGATAATGTGAGAAGCGAATACGCCATTTGGATAAAAGCGTTTGGAATCTTGAATGAAGGTGATGCCTGGAAGTTTTAACTCTTCAATTTTCCTTTTTGTTGTATTACTGATATCCCTTCCCCCAGGACCAAGCTCTACTTGAACACGCCCTTTTTTAGACATTAACTCTTCAAGCTTACTTTCTTCCATATTGAGCAGCGGCGCGAGTTTTTTTGCTGTTTTGCTAGGATTGGCAACGTGCAGCGGCTTTTTAGGATCTTTCGTTTGAGACGGATCCAAAATCGCTACAACGGTATAGGCTCCTGTATCATGAGCGATGGCCTCTCCCGTGCGATCATATATCGATCCCCGTTTTCCTTCTATCACGGTTTGCCGCGTATGTTTTTTTTGGGCAATAGCAGCTAATGTCTGTCCTTCCGCTTTTCCGGTAGCTTGGATGTAAAAAAAGCGGGCAGTCAATGTAAAAAAGAGGGTAGCAAATATTAAAATTAATACTGCTGCTCCTCTACTTGTGTTTTTCTTATTTACCAGCATACACTCAATCCTGAACCACTTTAACGTTATTTTCGTTCAAATCCAATCCAAGCTCTTTTGCTTTTGCCCAAATACGCTCATATGTGCTCAATTCTACTACTTGCAGCTTAAGTTCATTATTTGCTCGCTCTTGAGAACTAATTTTAGATTCAAGCGCTTGAATGTCTGCATTTACATCATATAGACTCACCTGGTTGGAAACGATTTGAACCGAACCGAAAACCACCCCGATGAAAAAACCTGCATATAACACTTTTTCTCCTACGGAAAAGCGAAATTTTTTCTTCTTGCGTACCTTTTGAACTTGTTTTTGTTGTTCATTTTGTTTCTCTCTTACTTGATATGCTAAGTTCCCCATACAGTTCTCCTCCTTTTCGACTATCCCGTTTTTAGATGATGTTCAACAAGTCCGGGAAAAATGACCATCGAATTTCGGCGTCAGCTTGCTTTTCCGCTACTCACGTATTCATAATATACGCTCCGTTGCTCAAAGCGGCGCTTCCTTGAACTTCTCGGTCCTTTTTGTCCTCCTTGTTGAACTCATACTTTTACAATTTTTCTATAATCCGCAACTTTGCCGAACGTGCACGATTGTTCTCTTCCAACTCTTCATCAGAAGGTAAAATTGGCTTTCTTGTAATCAATTTAAACTTCGGTTTAAATTCATCCGGAATAATTGGAATTCCAGGAGGCAGCGGCGGCGGCGTACTCGCATTCTTAAAAGCCACTTTACATATGCGATCTTCGAGTGAATGGAAAGTGATCACACTTACTCGTCCGCCTGGTTTAATGACTTCCATTGCCTGACCGAGCGTATCCTCAAATACTTGCAACTCATCATTTACCGCAATCCGTATTGCTTGAAACACCCGTTTGGCAGGATGTCCGCCGGTACGTCTTGCTGGTGCCGGAATGGCATCTTTTATTAAATCGACCAGCTCAAGCGTTGTTTCAATCGGCTTTTGTTCCCGGTATGTTTCGATTTTACGTGCGATTTGTTTGGAGAACTTTTCTTCACCGTATTGAAAGAAAATCCTTACTAGCTGCTCATAAGGCCATTCGTTGACTACATCATAAGCCGTTAATGGAGCATGAAGATCCATCCGCATGTCAAGAGGCGCATCATGATGATAGCTGAATCCTCTTTCAGGGGTATCCAATTGAGGAGAAGAAACTCCCAAGTCAAATAAAACACCGTCTACGTAATCAATTCCATGCTCAGCAAGTTTTTCTTTCAAATGTTTAAAATTACTTTTAATGATGGTTATTCGTTCCATATAGGGACTTAGTTTAACTTTTGCGTTTTCAATTGCTGTTTCATCTTGATCAAATGCAATCAATCTCCCCTTTGAGGAGAGCTTTTGTACAATATATTCACTATGGCCGGCTCCCCCTAGGGTGCAATCGACATACATCCCATCTGGACCAATATTCAATCCTTCTGCCGCTTCTTTTAAAAGCACTGTGGTATGCTTAAACATGTTGGCACCTACTTCTTTCTCCTACACGAATCCATATAGATAGTTAATGTTAATAATCATTTTCGAGTGATAGCAAATCGCTTTTATACTAACGGTCAATTTTTCCGTAAATCAAACAAAATAGACTGCCTTTTTATTATATATCAAACTTCAACATTTTTTCAGCAATTTCTACAAAGAATCTCGACTTTTTGTCATAAATTGCTTCTCATTTACAGGCATCTATTTTTCAGTTTTTTGTTGACCGATTAGAATAGCTGGATGGTGACATAAGCGGAATGGAATGTGTGAATTGTGTGAGAAGAAAGGATGATGAAAATGCAGGATTCAACTACTAATAATAAAGTTGATTGTTTTCTATTTTTTTCCTATTCTCCCTCTATATAAAGAAGTCCTGCCAAAAGGCAGGACTTCCTATGGATAAACGACCTTTATATTATGATTGAATTCGACGTCGAGATTCGATAACCGCGAGACGAAATCTGCACCGTATTTATTCAGAAAATAAAAAATATTCCATATCCGCTCTTGAGGCGAACCTATCGGTAATAATGCCTGTTCAATATCGTCAAATTTCTTAATTGTCACTTTATGTTTGGTCACCTGTTTCGATTCGACGATTTTTCTAACAATATTCAATTGGTTTTGTAAGATATTGCGATTTTTTTCTAGAACTTCTTTAAACGTTTCGTCTTCACTCAGTACATTATTACGCAAAGTTCGATGAATAGTTTCCAGCTCTTGTTTGGCCTTTTCAAAATAATCATCGTACGGATACTTCACATGTTCCTGAAGCCACTTTTCTTTCTCTTCTTTTACACCTTTTCGCAATACATGCTCAACCGTTAATTCTAAATCTTTTATATTGCGCTGAACATCGCGTTCTACAATGGCATATGAAAGACGCGGCACGATAGGCGGCATTTTAAATCTAAACAATTCAAATGCCTGTTTCAACTCCGCCCAGTAAGCCACTTCCCCTGGTCCCGCAATAAACGCTAAAGTCGGAAGTAAAAACTCCTGCATCAACGGTCTTGTTACTACGTTGTTGCTCAAAAGCTCCGGTGATGTTCTTGCGATATGAAGCAATTCTTCCTTTGTTAATACCACTTCATTGGTTTTGCCCTCAAATCGGCCTGCTCGCCTTTCAAGCAAAATTCGTTCACTATTGTCGTAATAAAACAAATGGGCTGTTTGTTCATCAACTTGAATAGCACGCGGGTGCAACTGTTCCACAATGCGCTGCTGCTCAAGAACTGCTTGGGAGAGCTGTTCATTTTCCTCAATCAGCTGCATAAAGAAAGATCCTTCAATTTTACGAAGCTCGGGTGAAGCAGAGTCCATCAAAACGAGGCCCGTTCCGGCGAAAAGCTTCATTGTCAATTTAGCAAAGAAGTCTGCATATGTATGCGAAGATTCCAGGCCTTCAAGAGTAAAATCCAATACCTCTTTGGAATGGTCTGTTTCCCCAAAAGTTTGAAAAACATCCTGAATCCACTTTTGACAGGTCTGCTTATCAATCACTATATCCGAGGCCATCTTTTTCTCCAGTACCTTTTGAGGAACAGCCTGCTTGACAAGCGTTCCTTCTTTTTCTACGAATACATGATTAATCTCTGCAAAATCATGATCTTCTCCCGCTATCCAAAAAATAGGTATGACAGGAACATTTAATTTTTCCTCTTGCTGTTTGGCAAATTTCAAGATGGATAACACCTTGTTGACAGTATACATAGGTCCCGTCAAAATACCCGCCTGCTGTCCACCCACAACAACAACAGAACGATGATTTTTTAACTTGGAGATGTTGCTCATTGTCCGCTCGTCAGCATCATATTTTTCATTATAAGCAGCCAAGTAGGCCGCAAGCTCCTCACGTGGATAACTAAATTGGGCTAAATCGTCAGCTCGCTGTTGGTACATCTTTTTGTCATGGATGTTGTAATGAAAAAATGACATTACCTCATCTTCTCCTCGCTTATACCCTTCAAGCAGCGGATTTGCCGATGGAAACGAGATATCCTTGATTTCCATGAAAGAACTCCCTTTCTTCAACTCTATTTATTAATTAAAATTTGGCCTTTGCAGCGGCACACTCCTGACTCCACTAATAAGTCATTCATACGGTTCCGAACGCACAACCCCACTTCCTTATTAGCCAAAACATATAGCTTCATTATCCATATTGATTTGCCTGCCGTCTAGTAACACGACTTACAAAGAATAAATCCGAAAAACCAAACCATAAATGGTCAATCCAATATGCCCTATAAAAAACAATAGAAAACTTATACGCCAAAACCCTTTTACCACTTTCTTCAGTTGAACATCCTGCTGGACCTTCCATTGAAGGAATACTGTTATCATAGCGATGACAAGCAGCAAAAGGGCAATAAGCCATAAAAATGATTCTCCCCAGATGACCAAAGCCAAGTAGTTTACAGACAAGATTAAAAATAACGTCATAATGTCCGTTGAAATATGAAAGGATTTTCTTTTATTTTTGGTTACCTTTCGCAAAATCATGTAACTGATCAAAAATGACAGAACGGGTATCGTAACAAACGTAGCCGTAATCCCCGCTAATACACTACCCATTGAATTGCCCCTCTCCCGCTTTTTCCAGGCCCTTTATTGATTTATATAAAAAATGGACAGAAGGCATCGCTGTGAGGCTCGTTTCAGCCTCTTGCAGGACATATCCCAAAATGGCGTCCACTTCCGTTTCTCTTCCCTCTTCAATATCCCGAAGCATAGAAGAGCGATTTAAAGTAGTTTGACGGCATATGTGAATGACTTTTGCCCAATATGCTGAACCATCTGTTATACGAAGAGCTTTTATGATTTCACTAAACACTATCTTTAAATTCTCGTGATAAAAAGGATTATGAATCAATTGTCCGTTAGTTACCCTATAAAGGGCCGTAAGCGGATTAATGCACGAGTTGACAATCAACTTATTGATCAACATCTCATACCAGTCGTTCTGCTGCATAAAAGGAAACGATTCGATCGGCTTCTCGAACAATCTATTGATAGAAGAACTGTTTCCTCTATAACATGCAATGTTCGTTACGCCTGCCCCCGTATGATGGATTTCATTGAGGGAAGTTTTTAAAGCTCCATGCTCTACAATTCCCAAAAAGACATGTTTATGTGCAGACTTTTCTATTTTATGTATATGTCCCATCCCATTTTGGACAAATAAAACGGGAATATCATCCTTGATTTCATTCTTAAAAATGGATAGTATGTTCTCAAGATGATATTGTTTAACGGCTACAATAATCAAATCCTCGTTGGCCATTCCTTCGGATAAAGTTCGTGCCTGTACCGGCGTTTCTCGTTTCATTTCTCCAACGACTCTTATTACTCCTTCTCGTCTCACTGCTTCTGCTTGCTCTTCCGTCCTTGTATAGAGGGTAACATCAAAACATTCCGCTAAATAGGAAGAAAACAATAAGCCGACGGATCCCCCGCCAATAATTCCAATTTTTTTCATTTTTTCTACCTCTGATGCGAATTTCTTCTCAATATTTTAACAAAAAATATGATGTTTATAAAGGAAGGGGGTGGCCGAAAGAGGAAATAATCCCTTTTCGGCCACCCCCTTGCAAAATGGATCATCACGTAAATCCGTTAATACGACGATTTTTCGCTGACGGTCCCTTTTACATAAACCTAAACATTTAAGGCGATTCCTTTTGATTACACTGGATACACAGGGTGTTTTCGAACACTGAATACCACTTCTTTTGAATCGTAATAGTGTAAACGGTCTATAAGAGCGGCTCGGAGCTCGTTTGCGGGAACAATGTCATCTACAATAAGTTCGGAAGCCAATTTATAAATATCGATATGTTCCTTATACTCCTTTTGTTTCTCTTGTACAAACGCTGCGCGCTCTTTTGGATCTTCAATTGCATTGATTTTATTTGAATATACCGCATTTACTGCAGCCTCAGGGCCCATCACCGCAATTTGAGCTGTCGGAAGAGCAATGCAGCAGTCTGGTTCAAATGCCGGGCCAGCCATTGCATAAAGCCCTGCCCCATATGCTTTCCGCACAATGACCGAAATTTTGGGGACGGTTGCCGAACTCATCGCTGCAATCAATTTTGCACCGTGACGGATAATACCCGCTCTCTCTACCTTTGTTCCAATCATGAATCCAGGTACATCAGAAAGAAACAGGAGGGGGATATGGAATGCATCACAAAGCTGGATGAATTTCGCCCCTTTATCGGCAGAATCCACGAAAAGCACGCCGCCTTTCGATTTTGGCTGATTAGCAATAATTCCCACCGCTTTTCCGTTCATTCTCGCTAACCCTGTCACTAATTCGGAAGCAAACAGCTTCTTGATTTCAAAAAAGCTCCCCTCATCAATCAGGGAATCAATCGCTTCATACATATCAAACGGAACATTTTGGTTCTCAGGGATAATGTCCACTAAAGGCCGCCCTTTTTTGGGTAAAACCGGGTCACACTCTTTCGGCCGCTCAGTGAAGTTTTGCGGGAAATATTTCAAATAGCGTCGGGCTTCAGCAATCGCCTCTTCTTCTTTCTGCACAAGTACATCTCCGCAGCCGCTGACGCTGCAGTGCATTCTAGCCCCTCCCATCTCTTCAAGGGTTACCTTTTCACCAATGACTTTCTCTGCCATGCGGGGCGAACCCAAATACATAGAAGCGTTCCCCTCTACCATTACTACAATGTCACAAAATGCCGGAATATAAGCTCCGCCAGCTGCTGATGGCCCGAAGAGAAGGCAAATTTGCGGAATCACCCCTGATAATTTCACCTGATTGTAAAAGATGCGACCTGCTCCCCGGCGATTAGGAAACATCTCAAGTTGGTCTGTAATACGCGCACCCGCGGAGTCTACCAAGTAAAGAAGCGGTACTTTCAGCTTTTCGGCCGTTTCTTGAATGCGGATAATTTTTTCAACCGTCCGCGCTCCCCACGATCCGGCTTTGACGGTCGAATCATTCGCCATTACACAAACCGTTTCCCCATTTATCTTTCCGATTGCTGTAACAACCCCGTCAGCCGGCAAATCATCTGCCATATTATTGGCGAACTTCCCATCCTCTACATACTCTCCACTATCAAATAAAAGCGCCAATCGATCTCGGACAAACAATTTATTTTGCTCTTTTAACTTCTCGTGGTATTTGGGCTGCCCTCCAGCTTCTACTTTTCTTCGTTTTTGATTATATTGTTCTTGCATCGTGTTTGTATGTATCATATCCATCCCCCTTATTCCACAGAAATGATCATTCAACTGTAAGCAAAGAATCTCCTTCATTCACAAAATCGCCTACTGCCACTTTCACTTCTCCTACTTTCCCGGAAAAAGTGCTGTCGACTGGTATTTCCATTTTCATGGATTCCAATACTGCCACTGTTTGACCAGCTGTAATTTCCTCTCCTTCCTTTATAAGAATATTCAATACCGTACCGGCCATACTTGCTGTAATCTCCTTCATCGGTTTTCTCTCCTTTATTAATTTTTGGTTAAAACTGTAGACAAATAAGCTGTCGTATAATTCCCCGCTTTAAACTCTTCCTCTTGCAACACTCGTTTAAACAATGGAAGGTTCGTTTTAATCCCTTCAATGGAAGACCGTTCAAAAAATTGCTGCGCCGTTTTGATAGCTTCCATGCGATTTTTTCCGCTCACAATGACTTTCGCAATCATTGGATCATAGTACGGAGTCACAGTTGTATTAGCGCTATAGCCGTTATCGATCCGAACGCCATCTGCTTCATGCCATTCAATGGAGCTAATGATTCCAGGCGAAGGCAGGAACGTAACTGGATCCTCCGCATAAATACGAAATTCAAGTGCATGCTTTTGACGTCTGATTTCTTCTTGTTTTAACGGCAAAGGTTGGCCGTCAGCAACGAGAATTTGCCACTTCACTAAATCAATTCCTGTCATTTCTTCTGTCACAGGATGTTCCACCTGCAGTCGCGTATTCATTTCCAAAAAATAAAATCGTTCCTGCTCATCTACAATGAACTCCACTGTACCCGCATTATAGTAACCGACCGCTTTAGCGGCATCAACCGCAGTTTGGCAAATCTGCTCCCGGACCTCCTCTGATAAAAAAGGAGACGGTGTTTCTTCGATCACCTTCTGATTTCTGCGCTGGACAGAGCAATCCCTTTCAAATAAATGAATGACATTCCCTTTTGTATCACCAAAAATTTGGACTTCAATATGCCTCGCATTTGCAATATATTTTTCAATAAATAATTCATCATTCCCAAAATAGGCTTTCGCACGTGATTTAGTGGAAGTGTATGCCTTTTTCAACTCTTCTTCTTTAAAGCAAAGTTGCATACCGATTCCTCCTCCGCCGCCGCTTGCTTTTAACATAACCGGATAGCCAATGGATGCAGCGAATTCGCATGCCTCCTCTACGCTCGCCACTCCATTTTCACTTCCAGGAACAACCGGAACATTTGCCTTTTGCATAGTTGTCCTTGCAGCTACCTTGTCTCCCATCAAAGCGATTATTTCATGTGACGGTCCGATAAACGAAATTCCTTGTTCTGCCGCCGCTTTAGCAAAAGCGCTATTCTCCGATAAGAATCCGTACCCCGGATGAATGGCATCTACCCCTTCTGCTTTAGCTACTGCTAAAACCTCATCACCTTTTAAATATGACTTCTGTACAGGCGACTCTCCGATTCGCACAGCCTTTGTCGCCTCTCTTACATAAGGCATACTCGCATCTGCATCAGAATAAATGGCAACCGTTTCAATTCCTAATACTTGGCACGTTTTAATGATTCGTAACGCAATTTCCCCTCGGTTCGCAATCAATATTTTTCGCAAAACGGCATCCCCTTCCACATTTTTCTCCTATCCCCCGGTATACCTTCTACATTTTTTCTAAAAATCCCTCCTCCTTCTGTAAACGCTTACGATATTTTATACAGAATTTTTTTTATTTTTATTATATAATGAAGATAGATTGGGGTATATGTTTCACAAAAGGATTTTTTAGGGGGGATATACATGGTAACAACAGAGGTCAAACGGCTGAAAATTAACTATAAAACATTAGAAGAATTCAAAAAATTCAAGGAATACGGCATCCAAGAATTATCCATGTTAGAAGAGCTTCAAGCCAACTTATCCGAAAACGAAATCAGCTCTCCTTTTTATGGTATCTACTATGGCGACAGTTTAGTAGCACGTATGAGTTTATATAAACGTGATAAACAACATGATAAATACTTTGATCCCGCTCAAAACTACTTAGAGCTTTGGAAACTGGAGGTACTGAGCAATTATCAAAGAAAAGGATTCGGTCAAGCATTAGTAGAGTTTGCTAAATCGTTCCAATTACCAATTAAAACGAGCCCCCGTGTCAAATCCAGTGAATTTTGGAACAAGATGGGGTTTGTTCCCGTTAAATATGATATGGATCGTGATTTAGGCGAAAACCCGCTCATTTGGCATCCGCAAGGATTATCAGAAGCATAAGAGAAGCTGGATAATAAATCAAAACAGCTGATGATCTCCATCAGCTGTTTTGATTTATTTTTCTATTTTTTCCAACTGACTGCTTTTGTCGACTTGGAAGTTCATCTTTTTTCCTTTTTCCCCCTCATTCAATACCACCATTTTTCTAGCACGATCCATAATCTCTATTAACGCTTTGTAATCATCTTCTACAACAAGCAGATTGTTTTCAAGTATATTTTTTTCTCTTTCCAGACGCTCCACTTGACTCTCCAAAAACTCAATCTTCTGTTGCAAGTCTTGATTTTGCTCTACCAAGTTACCGGAATCGTATTGGCTACGCTCCAATTTTTGCAGAAACTGGATTATATTCCCTAAAGTGAAATATTCATGTACTACTGTATTTTCTCCATAGTTCACCTTTTGCGCTTGACCTTTCGATACTTCTTTTAACGTTAACTGCGCTTTTAATTCTTTGCGCTGTTTTTTAGCAAGCTCAATCCCCGCTTTATATTGTTTTCGAACATAGGAATTCCACCGAAAGCCACAAGCAGCAGCTGTACGTGACAACGTTTTTCCTACTTCTTCAAATGCAGCGAGCTGCGTACCCCCTTCACGAATGTGGCGCAGCACTACCTCCGCTAACAATAAATCCTCATCTTGTGTCCATGCATCTTGACGAGAAGAAGTCATCTTTCTATCCCCCCTATAATGATTTATTACATAAATATGCAAGTGATAGAAAAGATAGACTATGTAACTAAATTAGCATGGATAAAAATTATCCATAAGGACCTTACGATTTCCTGCTCTTAAACGCTTCTACCGCTTCATGGTGTTCCTCACTTTCCCATAAAATCGCGCATCTCCTGATTTCTTTCTCCATTCGTTCTTTCATATTCATCAATTCCCACTTTTCCAACATTGCTTGTTTATAAGAGACTAGTACATTTGAAGGCTTACGAAGTATATCAAGACAATAATTTTCCGCTCGTTCCATCAAGTGCTCATCAGAAAATACCGCTTGCACATAATTGAGCCTCTTCGCTTCTTCAGCTGTAAATAGTTTAGCTGTATAAAGCATAAAAAGCGCGTCTTGAGGGAGAATTTTTTCCATTAAAATAGAGCCGCCTCCCCATCCTGTTGTAATCCCTAAATTCCCTTGCACAAATCCAAGTTTGCTATGCTCTGCAGCTAAGCGGATATCACAGGCAATTGCCACTTCACATCCCCCGCCAATAGCTGTCCCATTGAGCAAGGCAACTGTCGGCTTCGGCAAGATTAATAATTCATATAAAAGCGTTCCCATCGTACTCAGCATTTCATAGGCTTCTTTTTCCGTTTTTAACTCATGGAAGGCCTTTAAATCGCCCCCGCTGCAAAACGCTTGATTACCTTCACCCGTTATCATGAATAGTTTAATTCGAGAATCCTCCTTAACTTTCATAAGCGCTGCACGTAAATTTTCCATTACATCATAGTCAATGGCATTTCTACACTCCGGACGCAAAATTTTGAAAACGGCCAATCCTTCCTCATGGACAGTAAAACTTGTTTTCGCCATACTCTCCTCCCCTTTCCACGGATTAATTCTCTCCTTTCTTTCCAAAATCCTTTTCATACATTCAATCCCGCAATCTTTACAGCCTTATCCATGTTGGAAAGAACAGAAAGGCGTGAACTAGCAAAAAGATTGACGGACTATAACAAAATGAAGTTGGATAAGCCGAAACAAAAAGAAAAGCACAGGCTTTATCAGCCTGTGCTTATAGAAGGTTAACAATTATTATTTGCTAACTACTTCTTTTCCTTTATAAGTTCCGCATGCTTTGCAGATACGGTGTGATAGTTTCATTTCCCCACAACTTGGGCATTCTACCATACCAGGAACTTGTAATTTGAAGTGCGTACGACGCAATCTTTTTCTCGTTTTAGATGTTCTTCTAAAAGGTACAGCCATTATTCCCACCTCCTTAACAGGATTTGATTATATGAAGGCCGGGTAACGCCGGTTCTTCGCTATTTCATTTCTTTTCGTCTTTTTTAAAAAAGTCTTGCAGCGCCGCTAAACGAGGATCAATTTGATTTGTCTTTTCTTGTTCCGCAACAACTTCCCAATCTCGACCTGATTGCGGTGCAGCTCCCTCAACATGTGGATTATCACTAAACACTTGCATTGGGACTTCAACGAGGATGTGTTCCTTTATAATTGGATCAAGGTCCACTACTTCCCCTTTGACATAATGTACATCTTCTTCAAGTTCATACTCAACTGGCTTCAACAAAAATGTTTCTGTTGTCTCGACATGGAATGGATATGGAACATCTACCAATGTCCGTGAACAAGGAAGGATCATCTCACCGGAAATATTCAAATGAAATGTTACTTTCGCAGAACTAATATCCGCTCTTCCTGTTACGTGAACAGGTTTCACTTCACGAATTTGAGGATCTACTTCTTTTACATCACTCACGTCTACATACTCATCTAGTTTTAAGCCCTTTTGCTGTAACTTATATAACTGATGCACAGACCATTTCAATTTCATCACCTCTAGGCAACAAAGGTAATTATAGCTTTGTCAGGATTATTTGTCAATATTTTTTCTTTACACTATAATTAGTGCATATCAAGCATTAAATACTACTTTAACATGTTTTTCACCATTTTACCAAAAAACATTTATTTTTATTAAACAAAAAGGAGAAACCGATGCAGGCTGTAGGAATCATTGTGGAATATAACCCTTTTCATAACGGACATTTTTATCATGTCCAGCAATCAAAAAAAAAGACGGGGGCTGATTGTGTCGTCGCTGTCATGAGCGGACATTTTTTACAGCGCGGGGAGCCGGCCCTCGTGTCAAAGTGGGCACGAACAAAAATGGCTCTTGCAGGAGGAGTTGATCTTGTCATTGAACTTCCATTTGCCTTTGCCGCTCAGCAAGCCGATTTATTCGCAAGCGGTGCCATGTCTATTTTGGCCGCTTTGAATGTGGACAGTTTTTGCTTCGGCAGCGAAAACGGAGATATTCAAACATTCCTGGAAGCAGAACATTTCTACCGAATACATGAAGAACAAGTATCCTCACATGTTCAACATGCCTTGAAGCAAGGAATGAGCTATCCAACAGCGATGTCGTTCGCATTGAAAAAAGTGGGCGAATCCAAACAGCTTCTTGATTTATCCCAACCCAACAACATTTTAGGCTATGCCTATATAAAGGCTATGATGCAGCATCATTATACGATGTCACCCTATACCATTGCACGGATTGAGTCCCACTATCATGATGAAACACTTTCCTCTTCTACCGTGACAAGCGCAACGAGTATCAGGAAGGCTCTCTTTTCCGAAAATGCCGACCTTCAAACTGTAAATCGCTATATGCCGGAAAGCACAGAAAGATATTTGCATGATTACGCCTCAACTTACGGCCTTTATCATCAGTGGGAACATTATTTCCCCTATTTGAAATATACACTGCTTTCCATCGCTCCTGAACAGTTGCAAGATATCTATGGAGTAGAAGAAGGAATTGAATACCGCCTTCTTCATTATATTAAGCAGAGTCGAACATTCTCTGAATTCATGCAACTCATAAAAAACAAGCGTTACACGTGGACACGCCTGCAGAGAATGTGCGTCCATATATTAACGCACACAACAAGAAATCAAATGGAAACAGCCCTTAAAGAGCGAACTGCAGCTTATATCCGTCTTTTAGGAATGAGCAAAAAGGGACAAGTCTATTTAAAGGAGCAAAAAAAGAAGCTTCATCTCCCGCTCGTTTCGACGGTATCAAAATTTCATCACCCTCAATTAGAACAAGACATCAAAACGACAAATGTTTATAGTTTCGCTTTAAATGAACCTGCTCGATCGGAGTTTTTATTTCAGGAGTATCGCACTCCTCCCATTTTTTTTGATTAAATATAAATTAGAGAGGATGGGTTAAAAGGGGAGAAAAGAAACCTTTTTGATCCATCCTCTCGAAAGGCCCCTTCATGAACATCCATTAAAATCAAGGGAGAAGATGAAGGGTTATTTCAATTAAAAACAAGGGATCCACTCATAGAGAACTATAGAATAACTTCATAACGTTTTTTATGGCTTTAAAGTTTTTAAATATTGAACGGCTTCATCAAATGTATCGACTGGTACAATTTTCATCTTAGTGTCTATTTTTTTTGCTGCAGCTAAAGCTTCATGATAATTCGAACCTTTGACACCTTCTTCATTGGGAGCAAGAAAAATCTCCGCACCGGAGTTAGCAGCCGCTACCACCTTTTGGGAAATGCCGCCAATGCGGCCCACATGCCCTTCATCATCAATTGTACCTGTCCCTGCAATTTCGTATCCCTTTGTTATGTCTTCTCTCGTGAGCTGATTATAAATTTCCAAAGAAAACATTAAACCAGCCGATGGTCCGCCGATTTTCTCTGTATCTATTTTAATATCCGGTTCAACAACGATTTCCCGGTCTGTTAATAATGTAATTCCCAACCCTGCTTTTCCTTTCATTTTGGGGAAAGGAGCAATTGTAATAGCAGCTTGTTGATGTTCTCCATCGCGTTCAAACTCTATGTTTACTGCATCTCCGACCTTCTTGTTTGTTACATACGCTACAAACTCTTCACTCGTCTCCATTTCTTTTCCATCTACTTTATATACACGGTCTCCCACCTTTAATATCTCCTCTGCAGGCATGCCGGGAATGATGCTCATGACGTATACACCATGATTTTTGAATACCACTTCTTTTCCTGCATGTCGATAAGCCACTAAAATCGCCGATTCCTTAGACGTTTCCATCATGTGTAATTGGCGGTATGTATAATCTGCATCACTTTCTCCTTCTTGGCGGATATCCTCGACAGAGTAAATTTCTTGAAAATCCTGTATATGTGCCAAAGCATAAGCTAAAGGAGTTGCCTTTCCCATTCTGACTGTAGTCAGCATCAAGCTCCCCTTTTCCTCATATCCGCTTTCAACTTCAATGATTGGAGACAGTTCTTGGGCCATGCCCGGCTTTGTGATGTAATATGGCAAAGGATAGAAAGAAAGGATAAGAGCAAGAATTAATCCGCATGATAAAGCAGCCATATACATTTTAGATTTCATCGGCTTGGTTCTCCTCCCACTGATCAATCAACATCTGTATTCGCGGTAACTGTCTCCGCGTTTCCTGTTCTCCAATGGCTATGATTTCTTGAATATTGGTAAAGGCTCTCGAACTGAATGTTTCCACGTGAGGCCTGATCATGACATCTGAGACAATTTCACGGTGCTTCACGAGTTCGTCTTGTAAAATATCTAAGCTCTGTAAAATAACATCGAAAATCGAACTAATGTCAGCATTAACCTTCACACGGGAAACATCCACCCCAATGATGAAGTCCGCTCCCATTTCCTTGACAACAGACACCGGAATCCGATCAACCACGCCTCCATCCACCAATAAGCGGCCATTTACCTTTTCCGGAACGAAAATTCCCGGAATGGAAATACTCGCTCTTACTGCATCTGCAACCGGACCATCACGAAACACTACCTTCTCTCCCGTTTTTAAGTCCGTCGTCACAATGGCAATGGGCAAATTCAACTCTTCAATTCTCTTTCCGTGTGTAAATACCCGTACCAGTTCCTTAATCCGGTTTCCTGCAATAAATCCCATTTTGGGGACCGTAAAGTCTAAATAGTATTTCCGTTTGAATGCATGGGCAATCTTGTATAATCTTTCCATATCCAAACCAGTGCCGTAAAAAGCGGCAATCAATGCGCCCATGCTGCTTCCAGCGATGTAATCAATAGGAATAGAAGCCTCTTTTAATACCTTGATAACCCCAAGATGGGCAAACCCCCTTGCGCCCCCTGAACCAAGCGCCAATCCAATTTTCGGGCGATCCAATCCGCATGCCTCCCTATATATCTATTCCACTTAATAACTCGACACGGCCGCTCTTTGGTCATACCGAATTTTCTAAATCGATATATCTCCCTCATGTTATTCTTATGGTCTAAATCGCTCCCCTAGACTCGTATAGTAATATATGTACAAACTTTCCACTGAGGTACGAGCAAACCTATGTTGTGATTTTATCATTTTTTTATAAACAATGCATGATGGAAGAAAGAATAGGAGGAATCATGGTTGAATAAGTCATTCGTTAAAACGCTTGCCCTTGCAGTTTCAGCCTTCATCCTGGTGAGCGCACTGATCATTTATCCGAAAGAAGCATTCGAAGCATCTCTTCGCGGCTTGAACATGTGGTGGACCGTTGTGTTCCCCTCGTTACTGCCTTTTTTTATTTTTTCTGAAATGCTCATTGGCTTTGGCGTGGTCCGATTTATAGGTGTATTGCTCGAACCATTCATGCGTCCATTATTCCGGGTTCCCGGATCTGGTGGTTTTGTTCTTGCAATGGGAATGGCTTCAGGCTTTCCTGCAGGGGCCAAACTAACCGCAAGACTTCGGCAAGAAGGGCAGATTACAGCATCTGAAGCGGAACGTTTAGTATCGTTTACAAACTCATCCAATCCATTGTTTATTTTCGGCGCTATCGCCGTCGGATTCTTCAAAAATCCGAGTATCGGTATCCTCCTTGCTCTTTCTCATTACTTAGGCAACATTTGCGTAGGCTTTTTGATGAGGTTCCACGGCAGCAATGACCGAACAGACAAACGAGATAAACGTCCGCATTCTTTTAAGACCGCGCTCCAAGAAATGCACCGTACCCGACTGAAAGATAATAGGCCAATAGGCAAGCTGCTTGGCGATGCGGTAACCTCTTCCATTCAAACATTGCTCATGATTGGAGGATTCATCATTTTATTTTCCGTATTGAATCGTTTGCTTTACCTTATGGATATTACGACTTTAGTCAGTCATTTTTTTTCCTACCTTTTACTTTTGTTCGGTTTCTCACAAGAATTAAGCCTGCCGCTCATCTCTGGAATATTTGAGATTACTCTCGGCAGCCAGATGACCAGCAAAGTGAGTGATTCAATCTTGTGGCAGCAAATTGCTATTGTAAGTTTCATTTTAGCTTTCAGCGGCTTTTCTGTACAAGCTCAGGTGGCAAGCATTTTAGCTGAGACAGATATCCGTTTCTCACCTTTTTTTATTGCACGCCTTTTTCACGGTCTATTTTCCGTCATTCTTTCTCTTTTATTGTGGAAGCCGCTCAGTCCTTACATACTTGCAGCACAGCCTGCCACAAGTCCGGAAGGAACCGATCCGTTCACTGCGTTGTATTTATTCGATTTGTTGCACCATTACCTTAAGCTTTGTTTGAGCTACGGTCCATTGTTGACTATTTTCTTCTTATGTTTTTACATTTACTTACAGATGAACAGATGGAAAACAAATTAACCTTTCTAATTAAAAAGCTTGCCGTTCAATTCCGGCAAGCTTTTTAATCTATGGCTATAAGCTGAATTTTTCCAGCATTGCTTCTCTTACAATGGGAGGAACCAATTCTGATACATCCCCTCCATATTTAGCCAACTCTTTGACGATACTCGAACTTAAAAAGGAATACTGATTATTTGTCATCATAAATAACGTCTCAATATTTTTTTCAAGGACACGATTAGCAGACGTAATTTGCATTTCATATTCGAAATCGGATACAGCACGCAATCCACGTAAAATGGTGTGGGCCTGTTTACTCTTGGCATACTCCATTAGTAATCCGCTATGCGATTCCACTTTTACATTCGGAATGGACTTTGTGACTTCTTTTAATAATTCCACACGCTCTTCCACTGTAAATAAAGGATTTTTAACGGCATTATTCAACACCGCAACATAAACTGTCTCAAATACCTTTGAACCCCTCTTAATGATATCTAAATGACCGTTTGTAACCGGATCGAAACTGCCTGGACAAACTGCAATGCTCCCCATGTCACTTCCCCCTTTTTATGACAAAACCTTTTCACTTCTACTCAGAATATCGATAAATGGAAATGGCTGTTATCCCGTAAACTTCAAACTTTTCCTTTGAAAAGCCTCCGATTTGATCGGGAAGTTTTACATCATTGTCGTGTTCCGCAACAATCGTGCCCAACTTAGACAGCAACTGCTGTTCTCCAATCTCCTCAATAAGCGCTTTCAACTTCTGGGCTTTATATGGCGGATCCAAAAAAACTAAATCAAAAGTCATTTCACGCTTTTTAACTGCCTTAAGCGCTCTTTCCGCATCATTGCGATATACTTCCGCCCGATCTTCAAACCCGCAAACGGCTAAATTCGTTTTAATCGTTTGGATAGCCTTACCATCACGATCTACGAAAATCATATGATCCAAGCCTCGGCTTAAAGCTTCAATTCCCAGACCTCCGCTTCCTCCGAACAAATCCAGGCCTTTGCCCCCATCGAAGTATGGACCAATCATATTAAAGATGGCTTCTTTTACTTTATCTGTTGTAGGACGCGTCGTTACCCCTGGCACCGCTTTTAAGGGACGTCCTTTACAAGTTCCTGATACTACTCTCATTCTTATCACTACCTCATATGTTTACTACATATTCTTTCCTATCCTAACATAAAAATCCTTTATTCGACTAGTCAAAATCTTTTTTATCGTCAATTTCGTCAAAGATTCATTCCGTTTTTAATAGTATCTTTACATGAAACTCAATAAAAAATTCAAGACGATGTATACGCTCGTTTGAAATGGTCATACTTAGTAGTAACAACATCCCAAACAGATGTTGTTGCCAACCGCGGAGAAGACTTACGTTTCCCCATAAGTTCTTCCTCCGGTTTCTCCTCTCCCTTTGCCTTCTTAATTTGATTAACAACCCCTAGCTGTGTTGTTAATCAACGTTGGAAGGGCCCTGCACCATAATAGGTTGCAGGGTTTTTTTAGTTTCGCTTTTCTTGTTGTCCAGCTGCGGCTCCTAACCTTTCGGCCGTTTCACTTCTGTCCATGAAACCAAAAAGCGGTTTCGTGGACAGAAGTTCCAACGTCTCTCAAGGTTGAACAGTCACCTCCGTTTTTCTTGTTTACTCCTTCCTTTTTCAATGATAGAGTTATGGAGAAGTATGTATTGATGAAGGAGGATTTTTGATGATACAGCGTTTTATTGAGCTTGGAGAAGGTTATTCTGACATATATGAGCTTTTGGAACTTGCCAAAAGCAATAAACACCGCCTCGCTCATTTAATAATGCTCCGCACAACAAAAGAAGAGCGGGCAGCTGCTTCATTTGTCGTCGTGCTTCATCCGACATCTGAAGGAGATTTCCAACCATTATATATATGCCGTGAAGGAATTACATACACGCCCGAAAAACCCAACAAACGAATGGAGCTGTTCGAACAGCTGGCGGAAGAATTAAATAAAAAAATTATTGCCCTTGATGTAAAGCCCTCTACTGTTTATGCTGAACGAGAGCTTTACTATCAGCACTTAATCGGAATTCTCCGCATGAACCGATACATTCCCTTCATGCAATAAGGAAAGGCGGAGGCGACTGTTCAGCTTCGACAAGCTCTGGAAGCGTTCGAGGAGCTAGGAGCCGCAGCTGGACAGTAAAAGACAAAGGGAACCGAATAAATCGGTTCCCTTTGTCTTTTATATGCCTAATTTATAATCATATTCTTTCGCCTTATCCGGTTTAGAATTTTCATACTCTGTTTTTAAATATGGCTTATAAGAAGGCTTGACCTCTTTTACAAAAGGAAGGGATTGGAGCTTTTTCATGACCGCCTCTGCATCATCCATATTCACATATAATACTGCATATTTTAAATCCCTTGATACATAATGGACATTCCCGTACCTTCTCAATCCTTTTGCTTGCTTTACAGAATGTATATAAACAATTAACCCTTGCCGTTCCACAAACATAAATATTCCCCTTTAATCTCACTTTATAACAGTCTAGCATACCCATTTTATGTATGGCAATGACCATTCTATGTACATGCATGATAAAGTATTTTTTTAATCAGCGGGGGCCTCCCCCCACTGATTAGTTGAACTTTATCTTATCTCTTTTGGTTTATCGTCAGCGCTTTTACATACCGAAGAAGATGTTTTGCTGCTGCAATAAAAACAGCAAGAGTGCATCTTGTTCAAGTGAAGAAGAAAGCCTCTCCTTCTTACTTCGTGCTGCATCCACAGCTTCCACCTGATCCACAGCCCCCTCCACAGCTCGACAGCGAATCAAAAAATGGATTTCCAGTAGGTACTTTAACATACTCCGAAACCGATTTACCAATTAGTACACTTATTTCATCGAGCAGCTTTTGCAGTTCGTTTTCTGCCTTTTTAAAAAACGCTACTGTCGCATTTAAGTCTACCTCACGTTTTAACTGACGGATTCCCTTTGTCACGGTATTGTAATCAGGATGATACTTACCGAAACGCTGGACCTCTTCATATCGTTCTTTCATATGAACGAATTGAGAAATCAACCTTTGGGCTTCCTTATCTTGTTTTAATCTATTTAAACTTTGACGATAATGAACCGCGACTTCTGATTGAACAACCATTTGAGCAATCATATCCGCTTCGTCAAGCAATTGAACCATTTCTAATGTTGCGAGCATAAAAGATGCTTCACCTCCTATTTCATTTTACCACGAAATAAATCAAGATGAAAATTCATCTCGCATCAACCGAGTTGCTGTACACTAAAAAAACGGAGAGCGGCCTTCAGACTGCTCCCCGTTCCTTTTTCAAACACTCACTTCGAATGTTTCGCTTAAACCATAGCTTTCGTTTTGATTTTTCATCAATTCCAGCTTAATGGTATGTTTACCAGCCGGAAGATTTTTAATGATGAAAGCCGCTTGTGAAACGACATTTAATTTCTTTCCATCTACATAGAGTTGTATATAACCTTTTCCATCTTGTTCGTTCTGCTCTGAAGCGCTAAAAGAAAAATCGTTGATGATACACTCCACGTATACACTTCGCCTTTTTACGTGCTGACGGACAACCATGGATCGTTTTAACGACGTTTTCAGCGTTTCTACCGCTTCTTCCCTCGCCTCTACGACATTCATAGGCACAACATCTACTTTTGTTTCAGGTCTTGGTTTATCGTTGTTGCAGCCTCCGGTCAGAAGTGCTGCAATACAAATGGAAACGGCAATACGCAAACACCATCACTCCTTTAGGCATAGTGTTTGCTAATTCCATTCTTTTTATCAGCCCAACATTTACGATGGGCTAACCTTGATTTTTCATAGCCTGGTACATGTGCAGCATCATATTGGCCATCTCCACTGAGGTTGTAAACTTTTCAACCTTATGCGGAATTGTTTGCTTAAAATAGTTCATGGAAGCAAGCTCAAATTGTTCCAAATCATCCGGGTTTCTTGTTAATTTACGATACCAGATTGGTTGTTCTCTCAAGAACTGGATTAATTTCGGCTTAGACTGTAAATATTCATATACGTTTTTTCGCATACTCTCCCGCCTGCCCTAATCTTTTCTAAATCCAAATGGATGTTGAGGAGCTGACGGGCCAGCCCCGCCCGAAGGCTTATTTGGCTGGAATTGCTGAATGACTTGCTGAATGTTGGCGATTGCCGAGTTGACATTGGAAATATGATGTTGCATTTCATTCATATCCATCTTTTTTAGTGACTGCATGAGTTTTGTTAAAAAATCATTTTTTTCTTCCTTTTGCTCTTCCTTTGACTCCTCTTCCGCGTCCCGATACTGCTTCCAGCCTTCATCCTCTTCTCCAAACAAATACCAGTCCTCATAAAGTTCCTGCCATGTTTTTCGCTCTGCCCGAACTTCTTTTACGAGTCTCGGGTGCTTTTTGACAAACTCTTTAAATTGGGCAATGGACGGATGCAGGTCTTTTTTTGTTTTTCCCACCGCTACTCACCTCGTATGTCATTAGCCTACTATATTGTAGGCAATTAATGGGAAGGTGTGCGCCCATTTTTATGCAGACATAAAAAATAAGCCAAAAGAAGGGAGAAAACACTAAGCCAAAATGTAAAATAACCAATTTGCGGCATATAATCATCCAGCATACTATAACGAGGCATCATAAAAAAGACATAATCGATTACATCATTATGTAACGTCCAAATCCCTGTCAACAAAAGATGAATGGGTTTAATTTTATAAAACGGAGCATAAAGAACACCTTGAACAGCCATTCCAAGGTGAGAAAGAATCAACATTAAGGCAATAGGGTCTAACACCCCTGTCACGACGTATACCAATAAATTCATAACGACAGCCCATATGCCGTATTTAAATAACGTCACGATAGCCAACGCTTCAAATAAAGGGAAATTCCGTTTTACTAAAAATCCGATTAGCACAACAACAAAGAAAAGGCTGGCCGTTGGACTATCCGGAACAAAAGCCAAAAATTTAAAGGGGGTATCAGCCAACTGACTCCCATACCAAATGTATCCATATATTGTGCCTAATACGTTCACAATGAGCATAAAAGCTAAAAAGCGCTTATCCATTAATATGTATTTCAACCAATACAAGTATATCCCTCACTTTCAGCACATATCTTTCTTTATTAAAGGTATATCTACTCGTTAAGAAATCGTTCACAACGATTGTCTACATTCACTTTCTCCAATTGTTATACACCATTATCCATCACTTTAACCCTCTTCTTTTCAGCTTTGCCAGGGTTTTTACGGTAGAATGTACAATAAAGAAAACTTCCATCAGTGGGGGGTCCTTCCTCCCACTGATGGTTAGTTGATCTTATCGGGATTTTACGGGCAGTTCTTCGATTTCTCTCAAGCCTTGAAGGGGGGTCTTACTGCCCGTTAATGCGGGATAAACGAAACCCCCTGCCAATAAAAGCAGAGGGTTTGAATACGCTTTACTCTTGTTTTCCAACATTCGCAATAAATTCTGATAATGTTTTTAGCTCTTCATCCGTTCCTTTGAAGATACCGGCTGGCATGCTTCCTTGACCATTTTTAGCCACATTGGCGATTTCTTCCGCTGAAAGCTCAACTTCCGTTAAAGCCGGTGCTGCCGGTCCTCCTTGAAGGTTTTCGCCATGACATGTTAAACATGTTTGCTGTTCCATGATTTTATAGCCATCAGCTTCTTTATCGATCGCTACTTCTTTCACAATTTTCCCTTGAGCTTTTGCTGCTTCCCAGTCATGGTTGACAACAGACTCCCAAGTTAAGTAGAAAATAGAAGCGATTGCCAAAAGCATAAATCCTGTCGCAAGCGGGCGCTTAGAAGGACGGCGTTCAGGACCGCGGTCGATGAACGGAGCCAACAGCAATGCACCAAATGCGATACCAGGCATAATGAATGCGCCGATTACGTTATATGGACCAGATGCATATGAATATTTTAATAGTTGGTACAAGAATAAGAAATACCAGTCTGGTAATGGAATATATGCTGTATCTGTAGGATCAGCGATACGCTCCAGCGGTGATGGATGGGCTACTGTCAAACATAAGTAACCAACTAAGAATACTGCACCTACCATCCATTCTTTCAACAAGAAGTTCGGCCAGAAAGCTTCTGTCTTCCCAGGATATTCAGAGTAGTCTTTCGGAATATTCGGTTTTCTTTCCACTGGCACACGCGAATCTCCGACAAATTTCATCCCTTTGCCACGATGCATTCCTCTTCCCCCTCCTTTTATTGTAGAGTATTACGTTCATCATTCTCTATTTCAGAATGGTTCAATTTTATAGCGGACCAGAAATACCTTGTTTACGAATCATTAGGAAGTGGGCGCCCATTAAACCAAGCAATGCACCCGGCAAGAAGAAGACATGAATCGCAAAGAAACGCGTCAATGTTTGCGCACCAACGATTTCCGGATGACCGGCTAACAATGTTTTCACTTGCACACCGATTAATGGTGTAGCTTCTGCAATTTGCAAACCTACTTTTGTTGCAAATAACGCTTTCATATCCCAAGGTAAAAGATAACCAGTGAAACCTAAACCTAGCATAACGAAGAAAATAAGGACACCGACGACCCAGTTTAATTCACGCGGCTTCTTATATGCACCTTGGAAAAACACGCGAAGTGTATGTAGGAACATCATAACGATAACTAAACTTGCACCCCAGTGATGCATACCACGTACGATTTGTCCGAAAGCGACTTCATTTTGCAAGTAATAAACAGACTCCCAGGCGTTTTTAATATCTGGTACATAATACATGGTTAAGAACATACCTGATAAAATTTGAATTACTGTTACGAAAAACGTTAATCCCCCGAAACAGTAAACAAATGCCGAAAAATGGTGGGCCGGGTTAACGTGTTCAGGTACTTCATGGTCAGCAATATCGCGCCACAAAGGCGTAATATCTAGACGCTCGTCCACCCAGTCATAAATTTTATTTAACATGTAATTACGCCCCTCCTTTTGGCTTCGCTTTGCCTAAATATAAAGTACCATCTTTTACTTTTTGCACATAAACATCAAGTGGTGAGATTGGTGGTGTACCTGGAACATTTTTACCGTTCTTTTCGTAAAGACCGCCATGGCAAGGACAGTAGAACTTGTTCTGATTAGCCTTGTCGCCATTCCAGTTCACCGTACAGCCAAGGTGTTTACATACTGGTGATAATGCAACAATTTCCCCTTTGTCATCCTTGTAAACCCAGGCAGATCTCGGTTCTTCTGACTCGTACCAAGCGTCAACCTGATCGACTTTAAAGTCGAAGCGTTGTGGCTCATTTGTGATGTCTTTGACTTGTGTAACCGCAACCAAATCTTGTTCTGCTGTTGGGCGCAACACAGGGTCTAAGGCAAAACGAACCATCGGCATTAGCATCCCTGCAGCCATGAATCCACCAACACCAGTTAGGGTATAGTTCAAAAATTGTCTTCTTGATACCCGATGTTTTTTCTCGCTCATGCTTTTCCCCCCTCTATCAAAAGTTGAGTCCATCTGGACACACCATGAACATATAAAACTAGGACATCCTCATGATATATCAATATTTATCCAAGGTCAATACAGTCCTTTGGTTTAAACTTGGCAAACATGTGTATTTTTCTATTTTTATCATTTTTTTACATTTATTCATATGAAAGTATTTACAATTTCTGAATATTTTACACTTGCCATTTTTCAATGAATAAAGGAATAAGCTGCTTCACCTGCTCTTGAACAACTTGTCTTTTATATTCGTCGTCCAAATTTTCCAGCGGAAGGGCAGGCAGCCATAATAGCGTACTTTTCAGTTCCTCTTCTACTTTTCTCCATTCACTATCGCTTGTCATTAGAAAAACATGGGAGAACCCTTGATCACGCAAATGGCCTGTCCATTTAACAACTTCATTTTTATAGTCTTGTACATCCGTGTTTTGTAAATATGCAAAAGGGGGAAGCAGCATAAGTCTTCCCTTAAATTGGCGCTCCATCTCCCCCGTAAGAGCGGAAATATACTCAGCCATTGCAGCAGCTGATTTGACATTCTCTTTGAAATTAAGAGGAATCATCGGAATCAAAGCCGTATCAACATAATCTCTTTCTTTTAAAAACATATCCACATCTTTTGTCATCCACTTCATACGCGCCACCTCATTTTAAGTTGTACGTAAGTACCATACCACAAATTTCCTCCAAAAAGAAGGAGAGACCCTTTCAGGCCTCTCCTTAATCATGACATATGATAATGTTTATTCAAATAATCTGTCAGCCGCTTAAATTCTTCCTCATCGTGATTATCCAAAGCCTCATCAATAAGTTCCATGATTTTGGAGCGCTGAAAAGAAAGGATGGATTCCTCAAGCACCTTTTCTGCCAATACGCGGTCTTTTTCGTTTGTCTGCATATTTTTGGGCATATACGGGTTCTCTTCCAGTACCGCTACATATTGAGGAGATAAGTAAGAAGAGCGGAAATTCAATTGAATGTAAATATCCTCATCTCTGTTTAAGCGAATGTCATGAAACGATTTCTCTGCATCTGTTGTCATGATATTTTCCTTGTAAAAACGAAACGGCGGGTCATCTACACAATGTGTAGACATAATCATTCCTCTTGGACAAAATTGCGCTTGCTCAACGAAATGCACTTTTTTCATCAATTGGTCATGACTCATTAAATAGTTTAAAATCCATACACATTCACGACGCTTTAATTGATAATTCGTTAAAAACCAGCGAACAAATTCTTTTTTCTCGTTGACAGAAACAGGGGTGGCCATCTCTACTTCCCTCCTCTGTTTTTTAATATCTTTTAAAAATACATATTCAACATACGTGAAAAGAAATCCTTTGAACTATTGTTTATTCTTCTAATTGAAAAAGTATGTCTTGAATTTCCGTTGAAGTAGAATCCATTTCCAACAACTCCTTGAATATCTCTTTTGCCTTCCCGCGCTGACCTTCTTCTAACAAGAAGTAACCGTAGTCTTCCAAAAAGCCGTATTGATCTTTAAATAAATTATATGCTGTTTCATAGTGTTTTAATGCATCCCCATATTGTTCGGTTTGTTGATATGCTTTAGCCAGATCCCATTCAAAATGAGGGTCATATTCATTATAGCTCATAGACGTTTGAATATTATCAATGACGTCCTCATACCTTTCCTTGCTGAAATACAGCTTGGACAATGTCAAAATTGCTTCTATATAACCCGGGTCAAGGGCAATGGCTTGTTTAAATGCATCTTCCGCTTCCTCTTCTTTGCCGAGCTTTAACGCCATTTTGCCTTTATACATGAATAATTCTTTATTAAACTCATCTTGAGAAATTCCTTCTATGACGGTTTCATATGCTTCTTGAATCATTTCCTCGTGTTCATAAGATTTTGCAAGATGTAGATAAAGAGAATGATATTCGGGATCAATTGTTTTCAGTTCATTGAATTTTTCAATAGCCGTTTGGTAATATCCTGCTTGCAATGCGGCAAATGCATACTCAAACAATGTATTGATTTCTACTTTGTTCTTTAATGCTTGATCAAAATGAGGCATGGATTCCTCAAACTGTCCTAACCCGCATAGACACTCCGCTAAACGTTGATGCAGGTCTACTCCATTAAATGATGGTTCACCTTTTTTAAGCAATAATTCATAATAAGGAACCGCTTTGTTGAATTGGCCGATGCTGGAGTAAAACTCCGCCAATCCAAAATCGATCACAAGCTCCTCAGGCAGACGTTTTTTCGCTTCGAGAAGTTTGCTTTCACTTACCTCATTCAACCCCTGCATTTGATATAGATCCGCCAGCAGCAATAACGACTGCACATAAATTGGATCATCACTCTCAATATCATTTAAAAGCTCAATCGCCTTCTCTTCGTCATCTTGATCAATCAAAATTTCTGCCTTTAAAACGAGCAGTTCACCTTCTAACGGGAAAAATTCCAATAGTTCATCAATAACTGCCAGTGCATCATTAACGAGCCCCCAGCTGTATAGTTTTTCAGCAATCAAAAACTTTTCTTCGGGGGAAGCCAGCTTTTTTGCTTGATGAAGGAGTTCAAGCCCCTTTTCCACTTCATTGTTTTCAATATAAGAAATCGCTTTTTCTAATTCCGTCATCATTAGATCTCCCTTACCTATGTTCAAAAAGGAGGACAAAAAGGACCGAGAAGTTCAAGGAAGCGAAGTCTCGAGCCACGGAGCGTATGTTATTAATACGTGAGTAGCGGAGAGACAAGCTGACGCCGCCCGACTAAGAACCGCCACGTCAATCGCCAACGTCGGATCAGTACTTCCTGTACAAGTAAATTCGACAGTCATTTTTCCCGGACTTTTTGAACATCCTCTTCGCAAAACATTTTCGTTCCCTTATGATAAAGGACAACCCGCATTTATTCAACTATCTAACTCTGAGTACACCGTAATCATACAAAATAACTAGACTTGTCTCACACTTTTCCAATAGATTTAAAAATGGCTTTTTATGAAAAAGACCCGTCACTTCATCCTTTAGTTTCAATGGATTTCCATGACAGGTCTTTCAGAGAAAATGATTCAACGGAATGTTTTATCCTGTTGAATCATTTTCTAGGTTATTTTTTTATAGTTAAGTTTTCCATATGCTCAAAGAATGATGGATACGATACCGCAATAGCTTGCTCGTTTTGCAAGGACATGTCTCCTTTAGCAATACAAGCTGCAACAGCCAGCATCATTCCGATGCGATGATCTCCATGGCTATGTACGACAGCCCCATGTAAAGAGCTTCTCCCTTCAATGATCATTCCGTCTTCAGTCGGAGTAATGCGGGCGCCCATCTTTTCCAATTCGGTCGCAACCGTATCAATGCGGTTTGTTTCTTTTACTTTTAATTCGGCGGCATCTTTAATGATGGTCTTTCCTTCCGCTTGAGTTGCCAACAAGGCAATAACCGGAATTTCATCAATTAAGCGCGGGATAATATCTCCGCTGATTTCGATACCTTTAAGTTGAGAAGTCGAGATAACTAAGTCTCCTACAGGCTCACCGTTTCTGATCTGCTCATTTTTGATCTCCAGATTAGCCCCCATCTCCTTCAACACATCGATAATACCTGTACGCGTCGGATTAAGGCCTACATTTTTCAGCTCGATGCGACTGTTAGGAACAATAGCTCCCGCCACTAGAAAAAAGGCAGCCGATGAAATATCACCCGGGACATGAATCGTTGCCGATTTAAGCTGCTGTCCGCCTTCAATGGAGACGGTGTTTCCATCTACATCTACTTGAACCCCAAAAGCCTGAAGCATGCGTTCAGTATGATCACGTGACTTTTCGGGTTCCGTCACAGTCGTTTTTCCTTCAGCGCTCAATCCAGCTAACAAAATGGCGGATTTAACTTGTGCGCTTGCCACAGGAGAATGATAATGGATTCCCTTTAATGCCCCGCCTCTAGTAGAAAGAGGTGTATACTGCCCATCCTGTCGCCCATCAATTTTCGCTCCCATTGAACGCAAGGGAACCGTCACGCGCCCCATAGGTCTTTTGGCAATGGAATCATCCCCGATTAGGCACGTATGAAATGGAATCCCTGATAAAATCCCTAATATTAGCCTTGTCGTTGTCCCGGAATTACCGACATTTAAAATCTCAGAAGGTTCTTCCAGTCCGCTTATGCCCTTTCCTTCGACTTCAACATACTCGCCTTTTTGCACGATGGAAACGCCCATTTTTTGAAAACAATCAATCGTACTTAAACAATCTTCACCAGGAAGAAAATTATGAATTGTGGTTTTTCCGTCTGCAATGGCACCGAACATAACTGCACGATGGGATACAGATTTGTCTCCCGGAACGGCAATCTCTCCTTGAAGTCCATTAATATTTGTAAGCAATGTGCGTTGCTGCATCATTAAACACCATCCTTTAGTCAACATTCTTTATTTTTCTTAATCTATCTCCCACTCAATCGGCTATGTCAATCAAAATGGAAGAAACGTTTCATAGGAATGAAGTTCCAAACATATTTTAGCTTTTTTACGATCCTCTTCGGTTTGAAAGCTTAAGCGCAAGACCCCATAAATATCTTCTCTCGTTTCAAGAATCCGAATATTCGTAATACTAATCTCTTCTTCTGCCAGATGTCTTGTCACCTCAGAGATAATACCAGGATAATCTGGAACGTCGACATACAAATCGTAAAAAGATGGGATGGCACCTTTCGTTTTTACCGGAAGGCCGTCACGAAACTGCTTCGCTTTGGAAAAATACTCAAAAATCCGCTCTCCATCTCCTTTTTCAATCATAGCACGAACCCCGTGCATTTCCTCTAACCATTGTTCAAACATCGAGAGCAGCGCCTCTTTATTATGAAGCAATATGTCCCTCCACATAGCAGGACTGCTTGAAGCAATCCGGGTAATATCCCTAAATCCTCCCGCTGCTAGTTTCGTTACCAATTCATATTGTTGCTGATACTTTTCAGTTTGATGAACAAGGCTCGCTGCAATAATATGAGGAAAATGACTAATCACTCCTGCAATCTGATCATGCTCTGCAGCTGACAGCACAATAAAGTGAGCCTTTGTTCCCTTTAATAAAGAAGTGAATAGACTCATATCTTCGGTTGACACGCTGGACGATGGAGTTAAAATGTAAAACGCATTCTCAAACAAGTGGGCTTTGGCAGCTATTACCCCGCTTTTATGGGATCCTGCCATCGGATGCCCTCCGATGAAGCGAATTCCCTTTTTGGCTAGTAATTCACCTTTTTCAACAATTTGTTTCTTCGTACTGCCCACATCTGTCACAATCACTCCATGCTTCAACGGCAAAGATGCTAACTCACTGAGGACATGCTCAGCCTGTGTAACGGGAACGGCAATAATGATAAAATCCGCACTCTTTACGCCGTCCTCCAGGGACAGAGGGCTGGCATCCACCACTTTAAGTGATTTTGCCAGCTTCATCTGTTCTTCGCTGACATCATATCCCATAATTGTCGTCTGTGGATGTTCCGCTTTAATAGCAAGTGCGATTGATCCTCCGATTAAACCTAGGCCAATGATAAAAACAGTCTTTTCCATGCTGGCACCTCATATTTTAAACAACTTATCTTTAAATAAGAAAAATAGGAAACGGGGGTGGTCCAAAAGAAATCCTTTCTCTTTTGAGCCACCCCTGCAGAACGGGCGTCTATCAGTCACTATAACCTCACATATTCGTTATTGAACGAACTGCTCCAGCAATGAAATAATTTTTTCGTTTTGCTGCTTTGAACCAACTGTGATCCGGACAGAGGTCGGAAATCCTAGAGCATTTCCCGAACGGACAATAATGCCTCTTTCCAGTAAGTATTGGAACACTTCGTCTCCTTGACGACCAAAATCAATTAAAATGAAATTGGTTTCAGACGGATAATAGTGCAATTGATGCTGATCGCAAAAATCATAAAACTGTTTCAGTCCTTCATTATTTAACTGCTTGCAATGCTCAATAAAAAATTGATCTTCTAAAGCGGCATACGCAGCAGCTTGTGCCATTCTGCTTGTATTAAACGGCTCTCTTGCCGGTTCAATTCTTTGTAACAACTCTTCATTGGCAATACCGTATCCGATGCGAAGCGAAGCTAAGCCGTATGCTTTTGAGAAAGTTCGTAAAATCATTAAGTTCGGATATTTTTGCAATAAAGGCGTGCTTTCCGGAAAATCGGCTGCACTTACATATTCATAATACGCTTCATCCAGAACAACAAGAACGGAATCGGGTACAGCGTCCAAGAATGGAATCAGCGTCTTTTCATTTACATATGTACCAGTCGGGTTGTTTGGCGTACACACCCATACGATACGTGTTTGCTCATCGATTGCTTTAAGCATTGCGTTTAAATCATGATCGCCTTCAATAAGCGGTATTTCACGTATTTCCGCTCCTTCAATCACTGCATTATGGCGATATTGAGGAAACGTAGGCGCAGCCATCACCGTATTCGTATCAGGAGATAGAAGAGCACGGCAAAGAACTTGAATGACTTCATCCGATCCATTTCCAAAAATCAATTGTTTTTCATTTACATTGAGATGTTTCGCTAGTTTTTCACGCAAGGCGGCTGCATAACCGTCTGGATATAGAGCCATGTTCTCCAGCTCTGCTTCAATGGCAGCCTTCACATTCGGTGAACAGCCATGCGGATTTTCATTAGACGCTAACTTAATGATTTCCTGCAAACCATACTCTTTTTTTACTTCCTCAATCGGCTTTCCCGGCTTGTACGGGGATAATGTTAATAATTGTTCTTTTACCTTCAACCTTGTCACACCTCGCATGTTATAATAGGCGAAACGATGGAAGATACATATTCTTCGAAATCTTGAAGTGCTTGCTGTCTCGTCTCCTGATTGAGAAGGGCTGTTTCTAAACCGGCAATCTTATTCACGATTGCACTCCCAATCACGATGCCGTCGCATTCACCCTTGAGCAATTCTACTTGGTCCGATGCAGAAATGCCAAATCCAACCGCTATTGGAATATTGGCTGCAGATTTAACTTCTTGAAGAAAATCGGAGATTCCTTCAGGCAGCTCTGATCTCATGCCAGTCACACCTAATGAAGAGACACAATACAAAAAACCCTCTGCACTTTTCGCAATTTTGCGAATACGATCTTTAGATGTAGGAGCCACCATGGATATGTATGCAACCCCAAATTGATTAGCAAGTCGGCGGATTCCTTCACTTTCTTCATACGGCAAGTCCGGAATAAGCACTCCATCTATTTCATTCTCTTGCAGTAAAGTGAAAAAGCGTTCTAGTCCTAATTGTAACACAGGATTAAAATAGGTAAAGAGGATGACTGGAATTTGCAACCCTTTTTTTCGCATTTTGGGCACAAGCTGCATTGCCTTCTTGATTGACATCCCATTATTTAGGGCCCGTTTCGATGCTTCTTGGATGACTGGTCCATCTGCAAGAGGATCGGAATAAGGGACTCCCAGTTCCAGCACTGAAGCGCCCGCATTTTGCAATGTAACCGCCAAGTCTACGGTCACCTCCGGATGCGGATCACCCGCTGTAATGAATGGAATAAATAAATTATTTTGCTGCGGTAAGCGCTTCTGAAATGTCGTTGCCATCTTTCTTCTCCCCCTCAAGTAATGAAATTAAAGAATGCACGTCTTTATCTCCGCGACCTGATAAGCATACTAAAATGGACTGTTCACCAGAAAGCTTTGCGGCTAATTGAAACGCCTTTGCAAGAGCATGCGCTGATTCGATTGCCGGGATAATTCCTTCTTCCCTTGTAAGCAATTGAAGTGCTTCAATCGCTTCTTCATCTGTTACACCTTCATAGCTCACTCGGCCAATACTCGATAAATACGAATGTTCAGGACCGATTCCAGGATAGTCCAGACCGGCTGAAATAGAATAGGGCTCCGTAATTTGACCATTTTCATCCTGAAGTAAATAAGTCATTGTACCGTGAATGACTCCCTTTGTTCCTTTTGCCATTGTAGCAGCGTGGAAATTGGTTTCCAAACCTTTTCCGCTGGCTTCCACTCCAATCAACTTCACATCTTCCTTGATAAAATCGTAAAACATTCCAATAGAGTTGCTTCCGCCCCCTACACAAGCTACAACGACGGATGGCAATGTTCCTTCGGCTTTTATAAACTGTTGTTTCGCTTCCTGGCCAATCACTCTTTGGAAATCACGTACCATCTTCGGATAAGGATGCGGGCCGATCGCTGAACCAATTAAATAGAAATGATCTTCACAATGCTGAACCCAGTAACGAATCGCTTCATTGGTTGCATCCTTTAGAGTCTTCGTTCCCGAATATACCGGAATAACTTCAGCTCCTAACAGCTTCATTCGAAATACATTCAATGCCTGGCGTTCAATATCTTCCTCCCCCATGAACACCTTGCATTCCATCCCGAACTTAGCTGCTACTGTAGCGGTTGCGACACCGTGCTGTCCTGCTCCTGTCTCTGCAATCAACTTCGTCTTGCCCATCCGTTTAGCCAGAAGCGCCTGTCCAATTGCATTATTGATTTTATGGGCCCCAGTATGATTCAAATCTTCCCGCTTCAAATAAATTTTCGCCCCGCCTAACTTCTTGGACATATTTTCTGCATATGTTAATGCAGTTGGGCGACCCGAATACTCTTTTAAGATGTGCATGTATTCATTCAAAAACTCAGGATCTGCCATTGCTTGATCCAATGCCTTTTCTACTTCTTCTAACGGGTACATGAGCGTCTCTGGTACGTATTTTCCACCAAACTCTCCAAATCTCCCAAATTCATCTGGAACTTGATATGTCATGAAATATCTCCCTTTCTAACTCTTGTATTTTTTCGCTGTCTTTCCGTCCCTTTGTTTCAATTCCGCTCGATACATCGATTCCATCTATTTTGTAAGACGATAGTTTCGATGCATTTTCAGAATCGATGCCGCCAGCTATGATGCAAGGGATACCCGCTTCCTGAGCAAACTTTTGATAGACCGGAACAAATCCCCAATCAAATGTATGTCCCGTCCCCCCAAACTGCCCCTTCACCTTGCTGTCAATTAAAAATGCATGGGCGACAGAAGCGTACTCCTTCATTTGTCCAATCGCTTCATTGCCATGAGGAATGGCCTTCCATATTTCAGTTGAACCACCCATTTTTAATTCTCTAATATCTTCAACTTTTTCTTCCCCATGAAGCTGAATCACATCAAGCGGCACCTGCAAGGCAGCTTTTTGCACTTCGCTCATCACTTCATTAACAAATATCCCAACAAGCTTTTTACCGCCCTTTCCAAATTCGGATACCCATCGGTTCACTTTATCAGCCTCCACATATCGCTTGCTGCTTTTTGCAAAAATGAAACCAATATGAGTGGCTTTGCTGCTTAATGCGAGCCTGTAGTCTTCTTCACACGTCATACCGCAATATTTAAGGATTTGCATGTGTACGTTCCCCAAACAACTCGATGACAGCTTCCGTTTGATTTTCTTTTCTCATTAATGACTCGCCGACAAGAATGGCTGCCGCTCCCGCTTCTTTCACTCTGACAATATCTTTGTAATGATTAATTCCACTTTCGCTAACGAGCAGACTTCCATTTGGAATAATGGAAGAAATGTCAATCGTTTGTTGTATGGTTGTATGGAATGTGCGTAAGTCACGATTATTTACTCCAATGATGTTTGGCTGGAATAAGCGTAAAATTCCTTCCAGCGTTTCAGCACTGTGAACTTCGACTAAACAATCCATCCCTTTCTCTTGCGCCTCTTCGTAAAATTCCTGCAGCTGAGCGGGTTCTAGCACTTCTCCAATTAATAGAATGGCATCCGCCCCCATTCTCGCACTTTCTTCTATTTGAAGTGAATCGATAATAAAATCTTTACGCAATACGGGACGCCTGATATTTCTTTTAATCAAAGTCAAATAATCCGAGCTTCCCTGAAAATACTGCTGATCTGTTAAAACGGAAATAGCATCGGCCCCTGCCTGGTCATATTGCAGTGCAACTTGAAGCGGGTCAAAGTTTGGCTGAATAATTCCTTTTGACGGAGACGCCTTTTTCACTTCGGCAATGAGTGCGACGGTCCGCTTAGAAGCGGCAAGCGCTTCATAAAAGGAGTGTTTCGGTACATCTTGCATCTCCGGAAGGACTAAATGTTTCACTTCTTCTTTTTTTGTCTCAATAATTTGATTAAGCATGTTGAACCACCTCATCATTTCGTAAAGCTAAAAGCTGGCGATACGCCGTTCCGCTGTCGAGTGCATATCGGGCTAATTGAACGCCTTGCTGTAAAGAGTCCGCTTTTCCCGCTACATAAAGGGCCGCTGCCGCATTTAGCAGCACTGCATTCGTCGCGCTTTTATTTCCTTTATTCTGAAGCACTTGCAAAATCATCTCTGCACTTTCTTCCGCATTTTGGACAACCATATGTGCTATATCGCCCCTTTTTAATTCAAAGTCGTCTGGCTCAATAACATATTGGACAATTTTCCCATTCTTTACTTCTACCACGTCTGTCTCAGCCGAGGCGCTTATTTCATCCAGCCCGTCTCTGCCTGCTACGAGCATGACATGTTCAGCGTCCAGTTTAACCAGCGTTTGCGCCAACTTTTCTGCCAAAGCCAACGAGTATACACCGATGACCTGTCTCTTGCATCGTGCCGGATTGGCAAGCGGCCCAAGTGCATTAAACACAGTCCGGAAACCGAGTTCTTTACGGGGCTGTGCCGCATATTTCATTGCCGGATGGTACATCGGAGCAAATAGGAACGTCATGCCTGTTTCATGAAGAGAACGAACCGCTTGCTCATTTGTCGCTTGAATGGGGATGCCAAGGCGTTCTAAGACATCCGCACTCCCGCTTTTTGATGAAACGGCCCGATTGCCGTGCTTTGTGATTTTCACTCCAAGAGACGAGGCGACAATCGCACTGGCCGTTGAAATATTAAAAGTTGAAGCTCCGTCCCCACCTGTTCCGCATGTATCAACGACATTCTCTATATCAACGTTAATCGGCACCATTTTCTTTCGCATTCCGCGAACAAAGCCTGTAATTTCTTCGACCGTTTCACCTCTGTATGTCAACAGCGTAAGCAAGCTGGCGATTTGTGCCGGCGTCGTTTTCCCTTCCATGATTCCATCCATAAGCTGTTCTGCTTCAGAAACAGTTAACGTTTCACCTTTCATACACTTTTTAAGCAAATGTTGAAACATAAAGATCCCCCTTCTCTTCGTACAATTGATTAGCTAATTGAATGGTACGGATTAAAGCGCTGGCTTTGTTTCGCGTTTCTTTCCATTCAAGCTCAGGGACTGAATCAGCGACAATACCGGCTCCCGCCTGAACATAAGCGCACTCATCCTTTAACAAAATAGTACGGATGGCAATACAAGAATCAATGTTTCCATCAAAGTCCAAATACGCAACCGTTCCTGCATACACATTCCTTACTGTTGGTTCCAGTTCACTTAAAATTTGCATCGCTCTTATTTTGGGAGCACCCGAAACGGTACCTGCAGGGAAAGAAGAAAACAGGGCATCGATTGGATGAACATTTTCCCCTAAACGTCCTGTCACCTTAGAAATAAGATGCATAACATGAGAGAAGGTGACGAGTTCCATTAACACAGGCGTCTTCACCGACCCATACTGAGCAACTCTTCCAATGTCGTTTCTTGCTAAGTCGACGAGCATATAGTGTTCTGCCTGCTCTTTTTCATCATGCAGTAAATCTTGCTGAAGCTTCTCTTCTTCTTCTTGTGTTCTCCCTCTTCGTCTTGTACCGGCAATCGGATGAATTTCAAGATGGCCGTTTTCAATTTGAATGAGCCTTTCCGGAGAACTGCCGATCAATTCGGCTCCATCCACTTTAATATAAAATAAATATGGCGATGGATTGACAAGACGTAATACACGGTAAATTTCAAACCCGGATACTTTGACAGGCAGCTCAAATCGCTGGGATAACACTGCTTGGAAAATATCTCCGCTTCTAATATAATCTTTAATTGTATCAACATCCTGTAAAAACTTTTCTTTTTCATAAGTAGATTTAACAGCTGTAAAATCTACTTCTCCTTGTTTTGATTCAAACATAAGCGGAGCAGCTTTCGCTGTCGAATCACTCAGCCTTTTGATGTAGCCATTTATTTTTTGTACGGCTTGTTCATAAACGTCTCTCTTTTCCTGTTCCGTTTCTTGTCCGGTTAACCGTACATAGTGGATCATCGTCAACTCTTTCTGTTGATGGTGATATGCAACGATGGTCTCGCAATAAACAAAATAAAAGCGTTTCATGGAAAGGTCGTTCTTCGATGGAAGGGGAATGTTTTCCATCATAGATACCGCATCATATCCCATATAACCGACAGCCCCGCCTTTAAACGGCAAAGGAACATCTACTTGTTTCAACTTTAGGAGCTTCAAAGATTCATCAAAAATATCTTTAAAACTGTCTTTTTCACAAACAGGCTGATGATTGGCATCACTTAATCGGAACTTTCCTTGCTTTTCGTCAAGGTACAGAAAAGGATTTAATCCGATAAAAGAGTAGTTGGCCCACGGGGATGCCGCATCATTGCTTTCAAGCAAATACACGGCTTCTTCCTTCAACCGTTCAAACATCTCAACCGGTGTGACGGCATCGACATACATTTTTTTTGTAATGGGAATTGTTAAATATTGAAAAGAATCTTCTAAAAACGAGGAAACATTTTGTACATGGTTCATTTTACTCACTCCTCCATATCCCTTAAGGATGGAGAACGAGAAAAGAATGAGGTTTTAGGTATGAAACGTCTTTATCCGTAGGGGTATAAATAAAGATAAAGACATAAAAACCCAAAGGCAATATCGTACCTTTGGGTAAATGGACAAATTAAATATAAACTCAACTAACCTCTTCTCAGCTCTCTCATTCTCATCTACCCTAAACTCAACTATAAATTATTCAACTATTCTAAACTATTTTCATTTTATTATGAATTTTCATTATTTGTCAAGGATAAAGTGAACAAAGACCATTTTTCGTCATTAAGGGACAATACTCGCTAATAATGGTTTTACTTTATCTCAGCTTCCAATAAAGCACACAGAAGTTCATCTTCCACTGCAGTAACAGTCGGCTCACCCACTTCTTTCAACAATACCATTTGGATGCTGTTAGCCTTATTTTTCTTGTCTTTCTTCATCTTTTGCAACAATTCATCCACTGTTAAAGAGGACGGAATCGACGTTGCATACCCCAACTGCTTTAGCCAATCTCCAAAACGTTCCAGATCAAAACCAAGCTGATAAACGTGTCGACTCAGCTTCAGGGCGAACACCATACCGATGACGACCGCTTCGCCATGCGTCATTTTACCGTATCCCATTGCCGCTTCAATCGCATGTCCAAGCGTATGGCCGAGATTCAAATAAGCGCGTACTCCCTTTTCCGTTTCGTCTTCCGCCACAATTCCAGCCTTGACTAAAATTCCTTTTTCAATGGCATAGGCAAGCTTATCCTCTTTCAAATCATCCATGGAATGTATATGTTCCACCAGCCACTCGTAGAAATCTTGTTCACTAATTAATGCATGTTTAACGACCTCAGCAAAGCCGGACAGCCACTCTTTTTGCGGAAGGGATTGTAAAAGGCTGGTATCATAAAAGACCGCTTCCGGTTGGTAGAAAGCCCCAATCATATTTTTTCCAAGCTCATGATTGATAGCAACCTTGCCGCCTACAGCACTATCATGTGCCAATAATGTCGTCGGAACTTGAATAAACGGAATTCCCCTCATATATGTTGATGCAACAAAGCCTGCCAAATCACCGACGACTCCTCCTCCAAAAGCAATGATCAAGGAATGTCTGTCCAGCTGTTGTTCTAAGGCATATGTATGACACCGATAAAATTGATCAAACGACTTGGCCTTCTCACCGCTTGGAACAACAAAAAGACAAGTCGAGAATGTTTCAGCTAAAGTGTCAATCATCTTTTCTCCATGAAGACGATTTACCTCTTCATCCGTGATGACCATAATTTTTGTTGTATTTGGATGAACATTCGATATAACACGAGGCAGCTCGTCCATCATATGAGATCCAAGAAATAAAGGGTACGTCTTTGAAGATGTGTGGATGTCAATGGTTCTCATTAAAACTCCCTCGCATATGAGCGCATTTTTTCTACATTATCCGCAATTAAATCCATACGGTCTTGTCCAAATTGCTCGACAATCGCATTAGCAATTTCCCATGCCACTACCGCTTCTGCTACTACGCTTGCAGCTGGAACTGCACAACTATCTGATCGTTCAATGCTCGCTTCGAATTCTTCTTTCGTTTCAATATCCACACTCTTTAACGGTTTATAAAGAGTAGGAATGGGCTTCATTACACCACGGACGACAATCGGCATTCCATTGCTCATTCCGCCTTCAAGACCGCCCAAATTATTCGTTTTTCTTGTATATCCCTCTTGTTCATTCCACAAAATTTCATCATGCACCTGACTGCCTGGAAGTCTAGCGGCTTCAAATCCGATTCCGAACTCGACGCCCTTAAATGCATTGACACTCATAACAGCAGCGGCAATTTTAGCATCCAGCTTACGATCATACTGCACATAACTTCCCACTCCAACCGGCATACCTTCTACAATAACTTCTACAACTCCTCCAATCGAGTCTCCGTTTTTCTTTGCGTCATCAATGGCTTGCATCATTTTTAGTTCAGCTTCTTTATCAAAGCATCTGACAGGGGATTCTTCTGTAACCACTTCTAACTCCTCCAGTGAGTTGTAGACCGGATTATTAGCTTGAATTCCTCCGATTTCCAAAACATGTCCTGCCACTTTAATTCCAAGTTGCTGCAACAATTTTTTCGCTACGGCTCCAGCGGCTACCCGGACCGTCGTTTCACGTGCTGAAGAACGCTCCAATACATTTCGCATATCACGATGGCCATATTTGATGGCTCCGTTTAAATCTGCATGTCCCGGTCTTGGACGGGAAATCTTGCGCTTTACTTCTTCCAGCTCGTCATCGGCAATGGGCTCACTTCCCATGATTTTCGTCCAATGTTTCCAATCATTATTCTCTACAACAAGGGTAATGGGAGAGCCAAGTGTATAGCCGTGGCGTACACCGCTTAAAATTTCCACCGTATCTTTTTCGATTTGCATTCGTCTTCCTCGTCCATGCCCTTTTTGCCTTCTTGCCAGTTCTGTATTAATATCTTCCGCTACTAGAGACAAACCTGCAGGAATTCCTTCTAAAATCGTCGTTAGTTGGGGGCCATGTGATTCCCCTGCTGTTAAGTATCTCATTCGTTATCCTCCATTCAATCCACACTCATTTAAATCAGAATGTTTTTACTTTTATGTATGAATATAGCACACTTTTTTTGTCTGTGGTACCGTACCACAGACAAAAAAATAAAAAAGCGTATTTAGAATGGCTTTATATGAATCTCATTTATTCTCTCAACATAGGCCGGCATTTTCTTATCATATCCGTGTTTCTCTGTCTTTACATCTTGAATAGACCTGAAAAGGCTCTCGTATAAGCGGGTGACAAGAACCCGAAAGGGAGCTTGTCACCCGCTTATGCATAAAGAATGGACCATGGATGTTCTTTATCCATGGTCCATTCTTTATGTGGATTAAACTTTCCGGTAAAAAAAAGTATCTTCCGTTTCAAAGCCATATGACGAAGGATTAAAAATTTGCTCCGTGCTGCCGACAAAGAACACTCCTTCAGGCGCTAGAGCTTGACTAAACTTTTGGTAAAGCAAATGCTTAGCCTCTTCAGTAAAATAGATTAATACGTTTCGGCACACAATAAGGTCAAAATCCCGATCGAACGAGTCAGCAAGGAGATTATGTTTTCGAAATGTGACCGTACGCTTGATGTCATCATGAATCTTGTAGACCATCCCCTGTTTTATAAAGTATTTATCCTTTATCGGCAGAGGAACTTCCTGCAAGGCTCTCTCGCCATACATTCCGATTTTTGCTTTTTGAATAACATGATCATCGATGTCAGTAGCTAAAATTTGGATTTGAGATAAAGGATAAAACGCAGAAAGGATCATAGCCAGCGTATACGGCTCTTCTCCTGTGGAGCAAGCCGCACTCCATACCTTCAGCTTCCTCTTTTGCCGTACCATACCAGGCAATATTTTTTTCTCTAAAACTTCCCATCTTTTCGCATTTCGATAAAATTCCGATACATTGATCGTCATCCTGTCTAGAAATTCAGCCAACAAATTCGAATCTCTGTTCATTTCATCAAAGAAACCCAAAAACGACCGGAAACCTTTTTTTCGTACAACGATGTCAATCGTCTTTTCATCTGCGCTTCTTTATAAAGAGATAAATCAATCCCTGTTTTTCTTTTGACTCTTTCAATAAACTCTTGATAATCATTTGACATTTTCCAAACTCCCTGCAGGTTTTGATATCCAAAGCTAAAGTTTATCCCCTATTAACGGGCAGTAAGACCCCCAATGATGGAAGTTTCCTTTGTTAGTATATCGCCTAAATTTCTTAAATGTTTATAGGCATTGATTGAGAAAGTTCAATATGTTCAAAGAACGGCCTTATCAGCTTTTCTAGATCTCCTGCAGCAGATTCGAGCTGTCTGGGCTTAAAAAAAATCTGTCCCGTTTAAATACGGGACAGATTTTTTTAATAAATCCAGTTATTGATTAGCTTTTCGTAGCTGATCAGTTCTTCTTCTTTAAAGAAAAGGCCGATCTCACGAGTTGCACTTTCCGGTGCATCTGAACCGTGAATCACATTCTTATCAAGCGTTAAGCCATAATCTCCACGAATTGTGCCTGGAAGTGCTTCTTTTGGATGCGTTTTCCCCATCATTTGACGCGCTGTTGCAATGACGTTTTCTCCCTGCCATACCATTGCGAATACTGGACCTGATGTAATGAAGCTAACGAGATCACCGAAAAACGGCTTTTCTTTATGCTCACCATAGTGCTGTTCTGCTAACTCTGGTGTAATTTGCATTAACTTCGCTCCAACTAATTGAAAGCCCTTTCTTTCAAATCGGGAAACAATTTCCCCGACAACGTTGCGTTGTACCCCATCTGGTTTGACCATAAGAAATGTTCTTTCCATTTTATCTCTCCACCCCTGAAGTATGTATATTGGAAGCGCAATCACGTCCAACAAAAATATTAACATTGTTTTTATATTTTGACAACTTATACATTTAAAATTTACGATTTCCGACAAATTTCGCAATTTTGTATAAAGTATCTTTTGCTTTGTTGGACGGAAGCTCTTCCAGCATCGACAGGGCTTTTCGTAAATAATTCTGACTTATGGCCGCAGACTGCTCAATGGCACCAGATGATTTGATCTGACCAATGACTTCCTCTATCTCTTGTTCAGGATGGTCTGATTCGAACATCCGACTAATTCTGTCATAAATGGATGGGTCTTTTATGGCATACAGGACCGGCAGCGTAATATTCCCTTGAAGCAAATCGCTTCCGGCCGGCTTGCCAAGCTGTGCAGCCGAAGCGGTAAAATCCAAAATATCGTCCGTAATTTGAAAAGCCATCCCTACATTATATCCGAACCAGAATAAGCGCTTATGGACAGCTTCAGGTACTCCAGAAGCAATGGCGCCCAGCTGACAGCTCACGGCGATAAGAAGAGCGGTTTTTCGCTTGATACGCCGTAAATATGTACGAAGGTCTTGATCTAAATTATATTTATCTTTGATTTGTTCAATTTCTCCGAGACAAACTTCCACTATCGTTTTAGATAAAATTTCGTGTGCCTTTACATCGTTTATATTGGCCATTAATTCTAAGGAACGAGCGAAAATGTAATCTCCTGTATACATCGCAATGCGATTATCCCATTTGGCCTTAACCGTCGGTTTCCCTCTTCTCGTGTCCGCATCATCTATCACATCGTCATGAACAAGCGAAGACATATGAATAAGTTCCAAAGCAACGGCTACATTTTTAATAACTTGAATGTCATAATGACCAAATTTCCCCGATAACAGCACAAACACAGGACGAATTCGCTTTCCCCCTGCTTGCAAATAGTGAAGAGAAGTTTGGCTGATCAGCGAGTAATCCGTTTGGATTGTCTGTTCCAACTCTTTCTCAATGAGCGCAATATCCGAATTTAAAAAGCCATACATCATTTTTAATTTCATTAGATTCACCTTAATTATTAATATTCGCTCTCCATTAGTGATTCTTAGTTCCGAATAAAAAGATGAAAGGCCGTAAACATACATGACCTTTCATAATCACCCAACTATACCGATATTGTGACTAATATTCATCCAAAGGAATCCGGCACACTCACTTGAACCATGCCGTTCTTTTTCCCGCATTAACAGGGCAGTAAGAACCCCTACTGATGGAAGTTTTCTTTATATCCTAAATGCATCGCCGCTACCCCGCCGGTATAAGATTTCACTTCTACTCTTTTGAAACCCGCTTGACGGAACATATCAGCTAATTCTTTACTTCCAGGGAAATCACGCGCTGACTCTTGAAGCCATGAGTACTCACTATAGCTTTTGGCCAACAATTTCCCAAGCAGCGGCATGAAATATTTAAAATATAACAAATAAAGCTGTCGATATCCGATTAAGGTAGGCTGTGATGTCTCAAGGCAAACGACTTTGCCTCCCGGCTTTGCCACCCGATACATTTCACGTAATACTTGCATGTAATCTGGAACATTCCGCAGCCCGAAACCAATGGTTACATAATCAAATGTATGATCTGCAAACGGCAGCTCCATCGCATTTCCATGTATGAGTTTTACATTGGGAAGCTTGAGGGCCTCTACCTTTTGATGACCGATTTTCAACATATTTTGACTGAAGTCAAGACCTGTTACTTCTCCATCTTTTCCAACAGCATCAGCAAGGGCAATCGTCCAATCTGCCGTACCACAGCAAACATCAAGGGCTTTTGCCCCTTTTTGAACGTCCATTCTTTTCATGGTATCATTTCTCCATGCTACATGACGTTGAAAACTGATCACCGAGTTCATTTTATCGTAGTTGTCATAAATTTTTTCAAATACTCCATGAACACGTTCTTCTTTTGATTGCTGCATCGCTTCGTCCTTCTTCCGCAACTATTTTTTCAGTCGTCTCGTGTACTCCTTATTAATTCATCAAGATTTACTTTTAATTCTTTATTAAAATACAAAGAACTATTCAAACGTTCTATTATTTTTCTTGAATCGTTAATATACTTCTCTACCGTTTCCATCACATTTTGATGTTCATCATTTGTATGTATAGACAAACAGCTTTTTAACTGGTCAAATAACTTAGATGTTCCGTAATTAATATAAGCCATCTTCTCATGAATGAGACGTTTTATGAATGCTGCATGGGTTAATAAAACCTTCCATTCTTCCTCTTTGAAATGGGAGCATACGGATTCAATGAGCGCCGCTTCCACTACAAACAAACTGCGCATCACATCATCTACGGAATGGTATTGCCGCTTATAATATTTCATTTTCTCCACATTGATGTTTTTAATAGCTGAAGCTGTTTCATTCATCAACTGAAGAGAACCGTTTTTGGAAAGATAATAATAGTACAAACTGCTGTAATACAACCCAGCCAATACGGTTAGCTGTCTTTCTTGCAGCAATTGATGGTCGTTTTTTACAGGCTTAATGGAGACTAAATCATGGGTATCAAGTCCAATTTGAACGAGCATAACAGAAACGACGTAATCCTTCAACTGTTCCTCTTCCACTGAAGTGTGCTGCAGAAAGGAACATAAGTATAATAATTTATCTTCATCTATCATCGGATGATGGACAAATCGTTTCACATATGGATGATTTAATTCCAGTTGCAGCTGCTCTTTTACTTCAGCTACCGTATCAATGATGTTCTGCACAATCATCACCCTTGTCTCCCTTTCATCTTACAGTACACCCATTTGCATCTCGCAAATAGACAATGTCAATTATAACATAACTGAGTTTCAAAAAAACTATTATTTTCTCTATTCTAGCCTAGCCTTTTGAAATTTTATACGTGCAGCAATGACCTTCATTCCGAAAGAGAAAAGGGTGTTGAACGAAAAAACAAGGTCCTTTCATCTAGGTTTCCGCTCTCTAAAGAAAGATTCCTTATCACCGCATGCTCCATGTGGAGGAGGACAGTGAATCACAGATTCTTCTGCCCTTAACCTGCATTGGGCGCTCTTATGGAGCCGCTCATCCCATAAAGGAAACTTCCATCAATAGGGTTTTTCCTTCATCCCCGTTGATGAAGGCTTTCTTTATTTTTTAGGCTCTGACTCCACTTCTCCATGAGCTGTTTGAATAAGGGCTTTCCCCCTTACCTTGATGGCAGAAGTATGTTCAGTGAATTGAGCAATCATCACTTCCCCTTTGTCCAGTTTCTCCGAATGATGAAATCTTGTATCAGAACCCCTCGTTAAACCAATTACATTCACTCCGTCTTCAATTGCCTTAATTACAATGAAATCACTTGTTGAGTTTGATGCCATTACAACCGCCTCCTTAACCTTTAATAAAAGAAAGTACTTCAGCACGTGCTGCTGGATCCTTTTCGAGCACACCCCTTACTGCAGATGTCACTGTCATTGCACCAGGTTTTTTTATCCCGCGCATCGTCATGCACATATGCTCTGCTTCCACCACTACCATTACACCATGCGGATCCAATGTTTCTACAATAGAATCAGCAATTGTGGATGTAATTCTCTCTTGAAGCTGCGGTCGGCGTGCGACAACATCCACAGCGCGGGCAAGCTTGCTTAACCCTGTTACTTTGCCGCCTCTTGGAATATACGCCACATGGGCTTTTCCGTAAAACGGCACTAAATGATGTTCACACATGGAGTAAAAAGGAATATCCTTTACCAGCACAAGTTCTTCATGATCTTCGCCGAATACGGTTTGAAAGTGTTCTTTTGGATCTTCATTTAATCCTGAAAAAACTTCCTCATACATTTTCGCTACGCGCTTTGGTGTATCCAATAAACCTTCGCGATTCGGATCTTCTCCGACAGCTTCTAATATAAGTCTGATTGCTTGTTCGATTTGCTCTTTATTTACAGATGACATTATCGTGTCCCCCAGTCATAACCTTATGATGAATTAAACTCAAAAAAATTCTAGCACATGCTCTATATAAAGGCAAAAAAGAAAGGCCGCTGAATGTGCGACCTTTCTCCTCTCTTTAAAAATCGATTATACACCGATTCATTTTATGTAGAGATTATTTTACAGCGTCTTTTAATGCTTTACCTGGTTTGAATGCAGGAACTTTGCTAGCTGGGATCTCGATTTCGTCACCAGTTTGCGGATTACGTCCTTTGCGAGCAGCGCGTTCGCGTACTTCGAAGTTACCGAAACCGATAAGCTGTACCTTATCACCATCTTTTAAAGCATCTAAAATTGTATCAAAAACAGCATCAACTGCTTTTGTAGCATCCTTTTTTGAAAGTTCACTTGCTTCAGCAACTGCATTGATTAAATCTGTTTTGTTCATGCCATTCACCTCCTCCCAAAGAGAAATCGTATTATAATAGCTAGAAACCCCTTTATAGAGGGAATCTAGTAATTCTTCGTACTTTCATTTCTTCACAAAACATGTCATTCTTATACATACGATTTTGTTAACATGCCTTATCATAAACGATTCCGACTGAGAATTCAATGCTTTTGACGGGAAAACCTATCCAAAAGTGGAAAAACTATTAATATCAATCAATTTCTGATAAAAGAGTAACATAACCACTCGCCCATATCAAGTGAAATATGCGTAAAACCGCGCTTTTAACGCACTTTTTCCCCTTTCTTTTTCTTCACAAACTTCAATTTTTTTAAAACTTTACTTTTATAACCCATTAAGTTTTTCATAATCACAAACTTTTCCTTCATTTATCTCAATTTCACATGATAGTTCACTTTACAAAAAAATGGATTTTTCACTGAAAGACCCCGTCACAAAATCCTAATCTTACTGGATTTCCATGACGGGGTCTTTCAGTAGGACAGATGAAAAGGGCTTCTTTCAGCCCTTTTCATCTGTCCTCTTAAAAAAAAGACTCCTTATAAAAGGAGTCTTCCTATAAAATGATGGCAATTAAACCTCCGGATCCTTCATTGATAATGCGCTCTAACGTTTCTTTTAATTTATAGCGTGCATTTTCAGGCATAAGGGATAATTTCCCTTGTATTCCTTCTCTCACGATGGAGCTTAAGGAGCGGCCAAAAATATCTGAATTCCAAATAGAAAGCGGATCATCCTCAAAATCTTGCATTAAATAACGCACAAGCTCTTCACTTTGTTTCTCAGTCCCGATAATCGGAGCAAATTCCGATTCCACATCCACTTTTATCATATGAATGGAAGGAGCGACCGCTTTGAGGCGAACACCGAATCGTGCACCTTGACGAATAATTTCCGGTTCTTCCAAACTCATATCAGCAAGAGAAGGAGCGGCTACGCCATATCCAGTCTGCTTCACCATTCTAAGCGCATCAGCTACCTGATCATATTCCGCCTTTGCATGAGCAAAGTCCTGCATCAGCTGCAACAAGTGATCCCGGCCTCGAATTTCTACACCTACTACTTCTTTCAAGATTTGGTCATACAAATCATCTGGCGCATAAAGATCGATCTCCGCGATTCCTTGCCCCATATTCATTCCCGCTAATCGGGCATTATCAATAAATTCATATTCTCCAAATTGCTCGACCACGCGATCCACATCGCGTAATCTTTTAATGTCTTTTACCGTTTCTTGAACCGCTTCTTGATAGCTTTCTCTGAGCCAATGCTGGTCTTTCAACACCATAACCCAGCTCGGTAAGTTTACATTCACTTCTAATACAGGGAACTCAAATAACGCTTCTCTCAAAACATTATACACATCATTTTCACGCATGCTCTCTACACTCATGGCAAGTACGGGAATATCATATTTTTCCGCTAATGTCCCCCGTAATTTATCTGTTTCGGCACTCTGAGGATGGACTGTATTAATGACCATAATAAATGGCTTTCCTACCTCTTTCAACTCCGCGATTACACGCTCTTCTGCCTCCACATAATCTTGGCGGGGTATTTCACCGATGGATCCATCTGTCGTAATGACAACACCGATAGTAGAGTGTTCTTGAATCACTTTTCTCGTGCCTATTTCCGCCGCTTCGTGGAACGGAATTGGTTCTTCATACCAAGGCGTACTAATCATCCTTGGTCCATTTTCATCTTCATACCCTTTTGCCCCTGGAACAGTATAGCCAACACAATCTACCAAACGAATATTGACTTCTAACCCATCTTCAACTTGTACGTTCACCGCTTGATTCGGAACAAATTTCGGTTCCGTTGTCATAATAGTTCGTCCTGCTGCACTTTGCGGCAATTCATCTTGTGTTCTTGTACGGTCTGCCTCATTAGCAATGTTCGGCAATACCACAAGCTCTACAAACTTTTTTATAAAGGTAGATTTACCTGTTCTTACAGCACCTACCACACCTAAATATATGTCTCCCCCAGTTCGTTCTGCAATATCTTTAAAAATATCGACTTTTTCCACGAGATTCCCTCCGATCTAAGAGTTCATGGGATTATAGTATCCATTGCCATGATAGATTAGGACACTATATGTTTATGATGTTGTCCTATTAAAATATGACTTCTGGAATAAAATTTCATGATTTATGATGTTAAACGTTTGAAATCATAAGAAAAACCCCTTCTCTCTGATTGTATTTCAGCAAGAAGGGGTTCATGACTTATTTTTCTAAAAAGACTGGTTCGCCATTTTTAGGATTGATGGTATACGGAAGAGCATAAGCCGGAGCGAAGTCTGATTCTTCCATAAGGATAGGTAAAATATCGTCTCCCGGCTTATACGAATAATCCTTCTTTTGAAGAACTTCGTATAAATCAGCAGAATAATCAACGAACACTTCGCCCTCATGGTTAATCACCAACGGTAAATTCTTTCCGCTGAAAGGACTCACTACATACGGCTCATCTTCGTAGCCCAGTTTTTTATAATCAATCGTAAAAATGCCTTTTGAAAGCATATCTTTAAACGGAGGATATTTATACGCTTTGATCCTGATTTTAATGTCCCGAATTTGTTCAGCTATGCGTAAATCAATCAACTTAACAGTTGGATTCGTCTCCACATCAATCAATACATATGTAAATACTCCACCACTTTCAAAAGCAGTTCCTGGAGGCTCTTGCATATATTTTGGAATCAGCTTATTAAAATCAATCGGGTATTTTTGATAAATGGGCGTATCCATATCTCTTGTCTTAATCGGCAGTAGGCCGCCGTTATTCTCTTGGTATTGATTAACCGCTATTTGCGCAGCTGCTAGCTGATCTTTATAAGCCACCTGATTTTTCACTAGCTTTTCATCCGGATATAAACAACCCGATAAAACGAAGATCATAAGGGAGCTGACAAAAAGCATGATCCATTTTTTCATATTGTTACTCCCACCTTATGCGAATTATTGTTGGACAGGTCCGCTGAACACTACAAAAAAGATGATGATTCCAGCAACAATCATACAAGAATACGCAATAAGAGCGGTTACAAATTTTAAAATACCTTTCAATTTAAATCGGCTTAAATAAATAAAAATGATTGAAAAAAACATCAGTCCCATGGATCCAAAAGAAATCCACATTTTCATCAATGCCGGCGACATCTTCTCATCTCCTTTTCCGACAATCATTATATCATAGGAATGTTCCTTATATATGTTAAAATCAAAAAAACTGAAGCAAAGGGGGCATCTTCGCTTCAGCATCAACTAAACATCCCATACATCAACAGTTCTACTCATGTTGTTGTACATTGTATCGTATGCACCACAACGCTTTTTCGCATCCTGCTTAGATAAATTCTTTCGTATTTATCTTGTTTTTTCACCGTATTTACGCCTTCTTGCTCTCTCCTCGCATGAATAAGACTCACGAAAGCTTTTAAACTTCCATCAGTGGGGAGGGGGGCCTTCATTTCCCACTTAGACTTCTTCAATGACTAAAGAACGAAGACTAAAGAACCAAGTCTAAAAACTCGACGTCAATCGCCACGTCTTGGCTAGCACATCCGATCTCCTAAAATGTTGACCAAATCTTCCATTTCATGAGTTTTGCCGCGTGCCATCAATTTGTCCACCGCGTCTTTTGGATGAATTTCATTAAATAAAACGTCATACAAAACAGACGTTATAGGCATTTTCACTTGAAGCTTTTCTGCAAGCTGATATGCTGCTTTTGTTGTTCTGACACCTTCTACAACCATTCCCATGTTTTCGAGCACTTCATCCAGCTTATGGCCTTTTCCAAGAAGATTTCCAGCTCTCCAGTTTCGAGAGTGAACACTCGTACACGTTACAATTAAATCACCGATACCCGTGAGCCCTGAAAATGTGAGCGGATTTGCTCCCATTGCACTGCCGACCCTCGCAATTTCTGCAAGCCCTCTTGTAATTAAAGCAGCCTTTGCATTATCACCGTATCCGAGGCCATCGGTGATACCCGCAGCAAGTGCAATGATGTTTTTCAATGCCCCACCTATCTCTACACCGACCAGATCCGGATTTGTGTACACCCGAAAGTACTGTTGATTAATAAATAAATCCTGTACTTTTTCAGCCGCTTTCATGTTTTGCGAAGAAACCGTGACCGTCGTCGGCTGACGGCGGCTTACTTCTTCGGCATGGCTAGGCCCAGATAAGACCACAACGTCTTCCAAAACCGAAGAGAGCATTTCTTCTTCAATCATTTCAGTAATTCTCATAAGCGTATCAGGTTCAATTCCCTTACTGACATGAACAACAATATGAGGATGATCACTCACTTCATTGATTTGGCGGCATACTTCCCTAATGGCCTTTGTCGGGACGGCAAGCACGATAATATGAACGTCTTTGATGGCCATTTCTAAAGATTCGTAGCCTTTAATGCCTTTTGGCAGCTGAACATCGGGTAAATATTTGAAGTTAGTATGTCGTTCATTGATTTCTTGAACCACTTCCGGCCGATGTCCCCAAAGCCTTACATCATGACCGTTATCCGCCAATACAAACGCCAGAGCCGTTCCCCAGCTGCCGGCACCCAGCACCGCTATATGTTCCATCTCGCCTCACATCCCTATCGTTATTTTCGAGTTCGAGCAAAAATCTTAATTGGTGTACCTTCAAATCCGAATGCATCACGAAGTCTGTTTTCTAAGAAGCGCTCATATGAGAAATGCATCAATTCTGGATCATTTACAAACACGACAAATGTCGGCGGTTTAACCGCTACTTGAGTCGTATAATAAATCTTCAAACGATTGCCGTTATGAGTAGGAGTCGGGTTCATCGCCACCGCATCCATGATCACATCATTGATTACATTTGTTTGAACACGCAACGCATGGTTTTCACTTGCCTTATTGATTACCGGAAGCAGTGTATGAATACGCTTCTTTGTTTTGGCAGATAAAAACACGACCGGTGCGTAATCAAGGAATAAGAAATGTTCACGGATGTTTTGTTCAAACTCTTTCATTGTTTTTTCGTCTTTTTCTATGGCGTCCCACTTATTGACAACGATCACAACAGCCTTGCCCGCTTCATGAGCATATCCGGCAATGCGTTTATCTTGTTCGATAATCCCTTCTTCCGCATTTAGAACGACAAGAACGACATCGGATCGTTCAATCGCTTTTAAAGCACGAAGTACACTATATTTTTCGGTACTCTCATACACTTTCCCTTTTTTTCGCATACCGGCTGTATCGATAATAACGTAATCTTGTCCATCTTTCGTGAATGTCGAGTCAATTGCATCCCTTGTCGTACCAGCAATGTCACTGACAATGACTCTTTCTTCACCCAACATTGCATTTACAAGTGACGACTTCCCAACATTAGGGCGGCCGATGAGAGAAAATCGAATTGTTTCTTCATCGTATTCGTCATCCTCCTGTTTCGGAAAATGTTCAGCCGCTGCATCCAGTAAATCTCCGATTCCAAGTCCATGTGAACCCGAAATTGGAATCGGCTCACCAAATCCTAAAGCATAAAAATCATAAATCATATCCCGCATTTCCGGATTATCAATTTTATTTACAGCCAACACAATCGGTTTTTTTGAACGATACAATATTTTAGCTACTTCTTCATCAGCGGAGGTAACCCCTTCTCTTCCGTTGACAAGAAAAATGATAACATCCGCTTCATCAATCGCAATTTCCGCCTGCTGACGAATTTGTTCCAAAAACGGCTCATCTCCAATATCAATTCCACCTGTATCGATAATGTTAAAATCATGGGTCAACCATTCTCCTGAACTATAGATCCGGTCACGTGTCACCCCTGGCAAGTCTTCTACTATGGATACTCTTTCTCCAACAATACGGTTAAAAATTGTAGACTTTCCGACGTTCGGGCGGCCTACAATCGCCACAACTGGTTTTGGCATAATCGTTCTCTCCTTCTTATGTGATTCTCTTATGTAAACTGTATTCCCATTTTTCATTCATCTTCATAAAGTTACATATTGGTTAACTGGTGGAGACAAATAAAAACCCTTCTTTCTAAAAAAAGAGGGTCATTAACCTTACCATTTTATCAAAAAATGCAGTTGACAACAATGTCTTTCTTTCGGAAAGAATGGAACAAGTTCATATTCTGTTGTGTCATCTCCCTTACCATCTAGGGCTGAGCCATCTCTTGCAGGCCTAAATAACCATCGGTGAGGGATGAAAGGAAACCCCCACCGACGGAAGTTCCTTTATAACCGTACCTTACTGCCTCTGCTTCTTGCATACTTCAATAAATATAAGTCCAGATGAAGAGCGAACTGAACGAACAACGCCCATCCTAACAGCAGCATACATGAAATAGCCGCAATATCAAGGAACGGCAACGCTCCAATAGTATAGTACATGTGAACATCATATAAAATTGCAGAAAACAAAAGATCTCCGTAACACATTCCAAGGATTAGGCATAAGATTCGCTCTTGGGTGCTTTTTACAAGCATGCATACTATATATAACAAGAGAAAGCCTATAGCCCATTTCCGGTCGATGAAAATCCACACGGGGTCAAAAAGTTCAAACAAGCAAAAGCCAGCATAGGCTATCATTGTAATAAAGGAAGAAAGCAATAAATAACTGGAAAATAACGTTCTTTGCCAAGCAAGAAAAATGAAACCGAATAAAAGAAAACAAATAAAAGTGCCATTAAACACATAAGCCCCTATATGTATAGTTGTTGTTGAAAACAGCACACAAACCAATAGGGCACAAGCATAAAAAGTCCTCAGCACTCGTTTTTCCATTAAAAAAGTCACTGCTGCCCAACCGATCCAGGCAAACCAATAAAAAAAGATTCCTTCCATATTTTTACCTCCCACTAATTCATTATGTATCAAATCCATGTAAATTAGTCTTTACGCTGTATAAATCATTAACATTTGTATGAACATATAGGGTGAAAGTTAAATTTCCCTGTAATAGGGAAAGGAGGGTAAAGAAATGGGGAAAGACCGTCAAGAAAAAAAGCTTAAACAATCAAAACGGGTGGAATCTGATCGCGATCAAGGACTTCATTATCCTGGAGCAACAAAACTTCAAAGCCCCGAAGAGGCACGTGAAATCAATCAGTAAATAAGAAAAGAGGGTGACTCGAAAGGTCTAAAAAGCAGACCTTTCGAGTCACCCTCCTGAAAGGACCGGTCATGAGAATCCTGTAAAATCAAGGATTCAGTGACCAGGTCCTTTCAGTAAAAAACCATTTTTGCAGCCTATTGACAACTTATGAGGCAAGCATGTTTACGAAAACAACCTTTCCCTAAAACTAATCAGGATTTTCTCCGGCTATAAACTGTCGTATCAATCCCGCGCTGCTGGAGCCAGTGATAGGTTTCACCACGAATGACAAGCGGCGCACGGTTAAGCTCTTCAATCTTCTTTACTCCAAGCGCCGTCATAATAAACGTCAGTTCTTTATGCAGTATCTCGATTTCTTCAATCAAAGCCTCTTGACCTCTATCCAGCAGGATTGATAGCAGGCGCCCTGCCATTGCAGCAGAAGAAGCTCCTAAAGCAATAGCCTTGGCAATATCCATTGACGTTTGAATGCCCCCTGATCCAATGACATGGAGATCCGGATTTACTGCGCATACTTCAGCAAGGGAAGAAGCCGTAGTAATTCCCCATTCATTAAAAAAGGAGAACTGTTTTTCTCTTCGCTCATTTTCAATCTTTGAAAAGTTTGTACCGCCATATCCACCCACATCCACGATGGATACACCCGCGTTTTTCAGCTTTTGAACCGTTTCGCGGCTCATGCCGAACCCTACTTCCTTGACAATAACAGGAACCGACAAATGCTTATTGATTTGCTCAATTCTCTTTAGTGCTCCTGTAAAGTCCCGGTCACCTTCAGGCATCACCAGCTCTTGAATGACGTTAAGGTGGATTTGCAAGGCATTTGCTTCCAGCATATGAACCGCTCGTTCCGCTTGATCAAGAGTAGCTTCACTTCCTAGATTGGCAAATACTATACCCTTTCGATTTTCTTTTCTTACAATTTTATAAGAAGGAGCCTCGAGCGGATCTTTAATTGCAGCCATTTGTGAGCCCACTGCCATTGCAATTTGGCACTCACTGGCTACTTGCGCTAATAAACGATTAATTCTTTCTGTTTCCTGACCGCCGCCCCCTGTCATCGCGTTGACAAAAATCGGCGAACTTAATGTAAGTTCGCCGATTTTTGTTCGCAAATCAACTTCGTTTACAGAACAATCGGGAAGACCGTCATGAATAAATGCCACGTCTTCAAATCCATGCAGACGATGTTGTCCTGTTTGGATGGCGTGATGGATGTGATCAATTTTACGCTGTGCTCTACTCACGAAACATCACCATTATTTCAATTTTTTAAGTTGATCTCCAATCATTTCACCTAGCTGGAAGCCTCCAGAATCAGCTTGTTTTTGATACGCACTGTAATCCACTTCAGGCTCCTGCTCTTCAAGCTCGCGCATACTTAATGAGATGCGTTTTTCGGCTTGATTTACATCTAATACTTTTACTGTTACCTTCTCTCCCTCACTTAATACCTCATGAGGAGTATTGATGTGTTTATTCGCAATTTGGGAAATGTGAACAAGCCCTTCAACACCCGGTGCCACTTCGATGAACGCGCCAAACGATACAAGACGCTGAACCGTTCCCTCTAAAACGTCCCCTTTCTTGACCGTAGAAGAAATATTGAACCACGGACCTTCGAGCGTATCTTTAATGGAAAGAGAAATACGTCCATTCTCCTTATCGACTGATAGCACTTTAACTTTTACTTGCTGCCCTTCTTCTACTACATCTGACGGCTTATTGACATGTGTATGGGAAAGTTGTGAAATGTGGACCAATCCATCGACTCCGCCAATATCAACAAACACACCAAAGTTAGTTAGACGCTGAACCGTCCCTTCAAGCACCTGTCCCGCTTCTAACGATTGAAGAACGTGTTTCTTTTGATTGGCAGCCTCTTCTTCTACTACCGCACGATGGGATAAAATCACGCGATTCTTTTCCCGATCAAGCTCTACAACTTTAACGGTTAATGTCTTCCCTTTATAATCTGTAAAATCTTCTACATAATGCGCTTCAACAAGCGACGCAGGAATAAAACCGCGCAGACCAATATCCACTACTAAGCCGCCTTTGACTACGTCTTTTACTTCCGCTTCAAATATTTCTCCTGAAGCTAGCTTCGCTTCTAAATCTTCCCATGCTTTTTCTGCATCAACGGCACGCTTGGATAAAATAAGGGCTTCATCTTCTACTTTCAAAACTTTTACTTCGACTTTCGCCCCTTCTTCGATGGCGTCTCCGGCTTTTTCAATATGCAAACTGGACAGCTCGCTGATTGGTAAAATACCATCTAACTTGCTTCCCTCCAGCTCGACAAGCACCTGTTTGTCTTCTACTTTTGTGACAACACCACTTACAACATCCCCGACTTGCAATGTCTTTACTTCTACTTGATTCATGTCTTCTACCATTGTCTAGTCCTCCTTCATTAGCCCATACAATATGTATATATAAAGCATGTTTTCATGCTTCTTCCTACTGGGTTTTTCTGTTTATCCAAGGAGTAGTATAAAAAATATTCTTTCTATTAACTTCTAATAAATAGACCCCTTTTGTCAAGCGAAAAGGTTTCAAACTATTGATATTTTTCGATTATCTTTCCGATTTCCCGCATAATGACAGCTGTAGCTTCCTCTGCCGATACCTTTTCTTGACGATATTTTTCCATGTCCAACGGAGGACCGTATACCACTTTTAATTTTTTGAATGGTTGATATGGGCCGATAATGGCACACGGAATCACGACGGCCTTAGAACGAAGCGCAAAAAAGCCAGCTCCTGCAAGTCCTTCTCCAAGCGTTCCATCTTTACTTCTTGTCCCCTCAGGAAAAAGGCCAAGAACTTCCCCTTCTTTTAAAATAGCAAGTGCTTTTCGAAGAGCGTCCCGGTCACTCATTCCGCGTTTCACAGGAAATGCTTTTAAATGGGGTACAAGATGCTTGATAATAGGCGCTTTAAATAGTTCCTCTTTCGCCATAAAAGCAACCGGTCTAGGAAACAACATCCCCACAACCGGGGGATCGAGATTACTGATGTGATTAGAACAAAGGAGAACCGCTCCTTCTTTTGGAATATGTTCAGTTCCATGCACTTCTATTCGATAAAGGGGACCAAGAACAGCACGACATACATTTTTTGCAATCGTATAAATAACAGCCATTTTATTATATCCTCTCGTTTACTAATGAAATAATTTTGTCTACTACTTGTTCAATGTTCAAGGATGTCGTATCAATTTCAACCGCATCATCTGCCTTTTTCAGCGGAGCCACTTCACGTTCAGAATCCAGCTTGTCTCGTGCTGCAATTTCTTGTTTTAATATTTCTAAATTGGACTCGAACCCTTTTGCTGTATTCTCTTCATAGCGACGTTTAGCCCGCTCGTCTACTGATGCACGCAAAAATACCTTCACTTCTGCATTAGGCAGCACATGCGTCCCGATATCCCGTCCATCCATCACTACTCCTCTTCCTTCAGCAATGCGGCGTTGACGCGCTACCATATCTTCACGAACTTTTCGATGTTTTGCCGTAATAGAAACTGCGTTCGTTACTTCACTTGAACGAATGGCTTCTGTTACATCTTGTCCATCGACGATCACAAGCTGCCCCTTTTGAGACGTTTTAAGCTGCAAATCTGTTTCTTGAAGAAGTTGAAGTAATTTTTCTTCATTTTGTAAATCTATGCCAAGATTCTGCGCTTTATGCGTAAGAGCGCGATACATCGCCCCTGTGTCTACATAAATATATGAAAGTTTTTCTGCAATGATTTTAGCAACCGTGCTTTTCCCGGCCGCTGCAGGGCCATCAATGGCCACAGAAATTTGCTTATTCATAAATCCTCCTTGTAATACATCACCATTAAAAATTTGGTTACGACGAAAAAAAGAGCAGGTTTCATCCTGCGTCTTTTTGTCATAGACTTTATAGTTGACTTTATTTTAGCATACGTCGTTTTACTGGTCGAATGTTTCAATGATTTTACTAAAATTATTTTTTGTAACTCCTTCATACTGAATAATCTTAGAAAAATACGACCCATAATCGCTGTACAGCAGTACACTTTGTGCAATCAATAAAAAGATAAACTGCATGATTGCTAACTTAATTAAAATTCTTTCAATGCTTTTCATTAAACTCAAACCTCACCCTTCATTTACTAAACAGTATGCTTAGAAAGGATAGGTTTTATTCTAAGACTTTATGAAACCATGGTGTCGATTTCCACATTTTTTGACTCATTCGGGCAACATGGGCATGTTGCCCGAATGAGTCAAAAAAACATGCTAAACTTTAAGGTAGTCGACTTTAAAATAAAAGCTTATAATAAACCTTTTCGTTTCAATTCCAGCTGCTGTTCAAAAACAAAGCGAGTGACTTGTTCTTTCTTGCGATCATTAATATCCAAAAATTGCAAAGACAACTTTCCAAGCTTTCCTTCTTCTGGACTGACGGCCCTCACTACTCTCGCCTGCAGCTCCAAATAAAAAAATTCATTTGACTGCATGGGGAGCGTCAGCCATATTTTTACGATCTGGTTGTGTTTAACCTCGATATGTTGATTGATAAAAACAGCTACACCACCGGCACTTATATCCTCGGTTCTTGTCACAAATGGACTAAAATCCTCCCCAGTGGGATGAATGGCTGCGCTCACAGAAACAGGCACCCTCACGTATTGTCGTCTCTGTATACGAAGCACACGATGATCTCCGGGATAACGCAAAGCAATGACAGGAAAGGTCTTTTTTGTCCTGCCGATGATTTCTGATTGAAAAAAATAGACAACGTTATCTTTTCCGATGAATGAAGCGCTGAGTTGAGTACCATCTAACATAAACGTCGTTTTTCCCGTTTCTTCATGAATGGGATAACTGACGAACAAGCGATCCGGTTCCCGCTCTACCACTTTACAATTAAACTTTTCTGCCGTTTCTTCCGCAAAAGGCTCAAGCCTTAGTAGCATCCCTTCTTTGATCATTCTTTCCCTTCTTCCATTTATGTCTTTTTCCCTAAAACCATATTACTAGTACTATTTTCTCAATTGCTATTTTACCGTAATTTTTCCAAGAAAAAAAGAGGATTTACAAGAGTAAAGTCCCCTTGCAATCCTCTTTTTCTCTATACTTGTTCGTAAATTTGCTCTGCATTTTGGAGCTTTTCGACTTTTTCTTCATAACCATTTTCAGCGTTGATAAAAATGCGGTATGTGTCATTGTTAATCATACCTAAAAACTCGTAACACAATACTTCCTCTTTTAAATCATTTGTCACAATCGCAAGGCGATTTTCCATGATTTTCACTTTAGGATTGATTTTACTTCTGGCGTCTTCTTCCGACAAAACCGGTTCAGGTATTTTACGCAATTTATGCGCCATCAAAAAATCACGAGCTGAAAAACCTAGCACTTTTCCATCTTCCAGGGATATTTTCATTTTAACCGAATCCGGGTAGATACGAACTCCATCTTGTGTTCCTACGAATGTAAAAACCCCTGTGTTATCATACTGAGCACTTTCGTACAGTTCCAAACTTTCAAATTGGTGTTTCTTAAGAAAATTCTGTGCTTTTAACGTCGCTTCATTCAAACTGATATTTTGTTTCGTTACTTCTTTATTTTGGATTACCCATATTGGATAACCGCCCTTTTTCGTAATATCCATATAAGTTTCTTGCTTTTCTCCCGGACTCTTTATCGTTAAACTATAAAAGCCGTAATCTGATCCTTCTCCACTCTCTGTCACGCGAACATCTTCATTTCCTTTTAAACTTAGAAATGAACGAGCTACTTCTTTCGCTACGGTTTCGTTAATTTCTCTGCCTTTCAACTGCGAGAAATTACGATTTTGTTTTTCAACACTTGTAAAAGTTGGCCCAAAATCTGTTTCCGCGTAGCTTTCGACATTCTTCTCTACCGTTTTAAAACCATCAATAATCGTATTATCGGCTTGTTTTTCATTTGTGGCTAGCGCCAATTCCACATCCATCCAGCGCAAGTTGTTTTCAATGACTAAATGCTGGACTTTTCTCAATTCATTTTGGATATCGCCTGACTTTTTATACAATGACTTTAACGTATCATACTCCTGATCCGTCAACGGCTCTTTACTCAAATCTCGAATAGCTGTACGATAGCTGAAATTTCCCATATTCGCTAAGAACTCTTCCGTTTTATTGAATGGAAGCAATGTTAAAGGCAGTTGGCCGACATTGCTGTGTGCTTCTGACGTAAGTCTCCATACTTCAGCAAGGGCGGGAGACAGCTGGTCACGAGAATTCATGGCGAGCGTCGTCCCGATTTTGTCATTCAATAAATCCATCTCATACGCTAAATCATGGAAAGCTCGCTGATAATTGTTTTCCGCATGCTGGAGAACCGCGTTTTTTTCCTGGTGCTCTTGATATCCCCAGTATCCTGCTCCTATTCCTGCTACTGCTAAAACAGCAATTAAGATTGTTCGCAACATTCGTTTTCACCCCTCTTTGTATTTATTTACAGAAAATATGTTTTCCAATTTGTTTAATCTGCGGTCTTGACCAAATCCACGCACTTGTCGCTGTATCAGGATTGAAATAGTATAAAGCATGCCCTGTTGGATCCCACCCGTTCAAGGCATCTAATACAGCTTTTTTCGATGTTTCATTTGGAGTCAGCCAAATTTGCCCGTCTGCTACCGCCGTAAAGGCAGCAGGCTCAAAGATGACTCCGGCTACAGTATTGGGAAACGATGCACTATTCACACGGTTAATAATCACCGCAGCAACCGCCACTTGGCCGATATAAGGTTCACCTCGCGCCTCTCCGTGAACAGCATTTGCCATCAGTTGCAAATCATTTTGAGAGTATCCGTTCGGCACATTGACAGCCGTCGGCTTTTTCGGTGCTTCCGCCTTTTTGTCGCTTGCTTGTGGAGCTGTTTTTTTAGCTGGCGGCGGTGCGGCCGGTGCCTTTGCCCCTTGATCCGTTTTGGCGGTTGTCCCTTGCTTAGGAGTCGGTTTAGTCTGCTTGTCCAGTGGGGTTCCGCCGTAATGAGTAAATTTGTTTCCTTGATTGATTTGCTTTTTTACATATTGCTCATTATATTTCGTTTTGGCAACAAGCTTTTTTTTCATGTCTTCTCCGACGAGCCCATCAATATCCAATCCAAATTCATATTGAAAATTTCGGACGGCCCAGTACGTGCTCCATCCAAACACACCGTCAATCTTTCCATTATAGAAGCCGATGTATTGGAGCCGGGACTGCAATTCAATGACATCATCTCCTACCGCGCCATGTTGAATCACTTGATTGGAAAAAGCTTGAGCATGATGCTTCTCCTCTAGAGTAGAAAAGAAACAAACAAAGCCTATAACAAAGCTGCATAGTACATAGAGACATTTTTGTCCTTTAAACCATCGCATATAATAAACCCCCTATACTATTCGTCATTATGATAAGAGTATTTTTTGTAAAGGCTGTTATTTTATACAATGTCAGTGAAAGAAATGGAGGGTTTTCCTCTATTTCTTTCACTGACTCGGAATCGGGCACCCGATTATATACATAAAACCAAGATTTTTTCTGTGCCCCATCCCGAGTTAACAAATAAAACTAAAAATAAAAAGGCTGATCCGAAAGCATACTTTCGAATCAGCCTTTTAACAAGGAGAAAGGAGATATTTTTCCTAACTCATGCATTATATGATGATTTTTTTCGCCTTTTTTACTTTCCGTAACCCAAGCCACCATAGGTAGACCATGAAAGGGACCATTAAAAACGTCCAATGGTCCGTCTTAATTAAAATATAATCATATACACCGTGTAAAAGGAACGGAACGGTCAGGGAATACAAAATCCATTTCTTTTTCTCATTTCCACTTGAAAATTTTCCTTTTCCCAAGTAATAGCCCATGATTACACCGAAGAGAGCATGACTTGAGACAGGGAGAACAGCCCTTCCAAAAGCCGTATGCAAACCGTTGGCAAACAAGTAAAAGATATTTTCGAGCGTAGCAAATCCGAGCGATACAGCCGCTCCATATACAATCCCATCATAGTGTTCATCAAATTCCATATGCGTGTAGACAGCAAAAAACAAAACAAACCATTTAAAGAACTCTTCCAGTAGACTGGACGCGAAAAACGCCTGCGCAAACGGAGACGTCCATACCTTCTCTTCTGTTAATACATATTGGATAAACATAATCGGAAGCACGAGCATCGCACCGAAAATGAATGTTTTTAATACCATGGATATAGGTTCTGTCTCATATTCATCTTTTAAATAAAAATAACTCAGCAGCGCAAGACTGGGGGCGATTCCCGCAGAAATGATTGCCAGCATAATCGCGCCTCATTTCCTTTGTTTTTTTCTAATCGTATCATGTTATTGTTGTATAAATCTATATAAATAATTGCACCCTATTGAATATTTCATAATGACGGAGGGAATTTATGAAAACAGTTTATCTATTTCATACAGGCGGCACCATTTCAATGAAAGAAGACGAGAAAACAGGTGCAGTGCAGCCGGATTCTACTAACCCTTTGATTTCTAAGCCTCTTCAGCTGAATCGAATGGTCAATGTCATTGCTGAGCAGGTTTTCCACCTTCCATCGCCCCATATGACACAAAACGAAATGTTGATTTTGATGAACACAATCAACGAAAAAATAAACGAGGTTCCCATTGATGGGGTCGTAATTACACATGGCACAGATACATTGGAGGAAACCGCGTATTTTCTGGATTTAACGATTAATACGGATATCCCTATCGTTTTAACGGGAGCCATGCGTTCAAGTAATGAAATTGGTTCGGACGGTCCATATAACTTAATATCTGCCTTGAAAGTGGCCTCAAGTGAAGATGCAAAAGGAAAAGGTGTTCTCGTTGTAATGAACGATGAAATCCATACCGCCGAAAACGTGACGAAAACACATACAAGTAATGTCGCAACCTTTCAAAGTCCCCAATATGGGCCGATCGGACTCGTCACTAAACGAGGCGTTTTCTTCCATCATACGCCAACTGTTCGTGACAACTACCCGATTCAGCAGCTTTCAAAACAGGTCATGCTTTTAAAAGCGTATGCTGGAATGGATGAACATATATTCAACGCTTTGGACAAAATGCCGCTTAATGGTCTTGTTATTGAAGCATTGGGCCAAGGAAATCTTCCTCCCAAAACAGTGCCTGCTCTTCAAAAATTGATTTACAAAGGGATTCCAATCGTACTTGTTTCTCGCTGCTTCAACGGCATTGTCCAAGATGTATATGGATATGAAGGAGGAGGAAAGCAATTAAAAGAATTGGGTGTCATTTTCTCCAATGGCTTAAATGGCCCGAAGGCGCGATTAAAACTGTTAGTGGCATTGGAAGTAACGACTGATTATAACCAATTACAGGAAATGTTTGCACGCTAGAAAGACCCTCTCCTGAGTGAGGGGGTCTTTCGCCCGCATTATGGATGATTTATTAAAGACTGGATTCTTTTAGCAATCATATCACCGTGAAAACGGCCGTTTTCGATAAAAATTTCATTGGCATTATTCCCCGCCGCGATGACTCCGGCAATAAAAATGCCGTCCACATTCGTTTCCATCGTTTCAATATTATAAAGCGGCCTTCCAGTTTCTTCGTCAATCCCAATGCCCACTTTTCGGAGAAACTGATGATCGGGATGATAACCTGTCATGGCAAAGACAAAATCGTTTTGAATCGTTTTTTCTTCCCCATTTTTTGTATAGGTTACCGCATGCTCTGTAATTTCTTTTACTGTTGACGCAAACTCCATAGTGATAACGCCCGTCCGTACAAGAGCTTCAAATTCTGGTAAAATCCACGGTTTAATACTCGCTGAATACTCGGTTCCACGATATAGCACCGTTACTCGCGCTCCAGCCTTGACAAGTTCCAGTGCCGCATCGACACTGGAATTCTTTCCGCCGATCACCACAACATCTTTATCAAAATAAGGATGGGCTTCCTTAAAATAATGAGAAACTTTCGACAGATCTTCTCCCGGAACATTCATATAATTAGGATGATCATAATATCCTGTCGCAATAATCACAAAGGTTGCTTTGTACTGTCCCTTAGATGTATGGATTTCAAACAGTCCATCATCCTTTTTTTCGACCTTGTTCACTTTCTCAAACGCATGGACACGCAGTTTTTTTCGTTTTGCTACTTCGCGGTAGTACGATAACGCTTGATTCCTTACAGGTTTTCTATTTTCTGTAATGAACGCCACGTCTCCAATTTCCAATTTTTCGCTCGTACTAAAAAAGGTTTGATGAGTCGGATAATGATAAATAGCATTTACGATATTTCCCTTTTCAATCACAAGAGCCTCTATTCCAATATTTTTCAAGGCAATGGCGGCGGCCAATCCACAAGGTCCTCCGCCTACGATAATCACTTGTTCTTCTGTCATTAATTATGTCACTCCTTTAAAACGAACAACACGCTTTCCTTACTATCATAACACTTTATTACACTCCGATACGGAATAAAATGTCATGAAGAACAAAGCAATATAACTACTGATGTATTATAACGTATGAAAAAAATATGTAAGTTAATTTATTTAAAGAGAAAAGCGGTTCTGACAACGACTATTTTGCGCCAATGTCCCCAAAATACTAAACATCAGCATTATTATTAAACAGAATCCTTAAATAAAAAAGGAGGATAACCGAAAAGGGCAAAACACAGCCCTTTTCGGTTATCCTCCTGAAAGGTCCCGTCATGAAACCCCTGTAAAACAAAGGGATTATGTGACGGGACCTTTCAGTAAAAATCAGTTTTTGTAATTTATCAGAGACTTATAGAACAGCCCCTTTACATTATGTTAACGATTAGATCCAGCCTCTGAATCTGGATGCTTCCGCCATTTTACGAACCCCTACCATGTAAGCGGACAATCGCATATCCACTTTACGCGTTTGGGCCGTTTCATAAATATTGTTAAAAGATTTAACCATCACTTTTTCCAATTTTTCTTCCACTTCTTCTTCCGTCCAGTAATAACCTTGGTTATTTTGCACCCACTCGAAATAAGAAACCGTTACGCCGCCGGCACTTGCAAGCACATCCGGCACAAGTAAAATGCCGCGCTCGGTTAAAATTTGTGTCGCCTCCAATGTTGTAGGACCATTGGCCGCTTCGACAACAATGCTTGCACGAATGTTATGGGCATTTTCTTCGGTAATTTGATTTTCGATGGCAGCAGGTACTAAAATGTCACAATCCAGTTCCAATAACTCTTTATTAGAGATAGTGTTATTGAATAATTTTGTAACCGTACCAAAGCTGTCACGGCGATCCAGCAGATAGTCGATATCTAAACCATTCGGATCATATAGTGCACCGTAGGCATCCGAAATTCCAACTACTTTCGCTCCTGCATCATGCATAAATTTAGCTAAGAAGCTGCCTGCGTTCCCGAAGCCTTGAACAACCACTCTTGCGCCTTCAAGCTCGATGCCTCTTTTTTTAGCTGCTTCACGAATACAAATCGTTACCCCTTTGGCTGTAGCTGTTTCCCTGCCATGCGATCCGCCTAATACAAGCGGCTTTCCTGTAATGAATCCAGGTGAATTAAATTCATCAATATGGCTATATTCATCCATCATCCACGCCATAATTTGAGAATTCGTAAACACATCCGGCGCCGGAATGTCTTTTGTAGGCCCAACGATTTGGCTGATGGCCCTTACATATCCACGGCTCAAGCGTTCTAACTCACCAAATGACATATTGCGCGGGTCACATATGATTCCGCCTTTCCCCCCGCCGTACGGTAAATCAACAATGCCGCATTTCAAACTCATCCATATTGAAAGCGCTTTAACCTCACGTTCTGTTACGTTAGGATGAAAGCGGATGCCACCTTTTGTCGGTCCGACCGCGTCGTTGTGCTGCGCTCTGAATCCGGTAAAAATTTTGACAGCTCCATCGTCCATCCGAACAGGGATTTTTACCGTCATCATGCGAATCGGCTCTTTTAATAACTCATAGACTTCCTCTGGATAGCCCAATTTTTCTAACGCTCTATGTATAACGGTTTGTGTTGCTTTTAAAACATCGTGCTTTTCTTCATGTGTGTTTTGCTGATTTTGATTGTTGTCGGCTACCATCTGTGAACCTCCTAAAATCGTTCAATTAATATGGTGAATGGTGCTTCTTTCATGACATAGTATACACCTTTCCATAATTTATGCAAAGGAAAAATTTCAGTTTTACTCTCTTCCCCTGAAGTTTTTGAAATCGTTTACCAAAAGAGGGAGCCAGTTCGTATATATGACTGTACTCTTCCCTGTTCATTTCATTATATTCACAGGACAATTTGCACAAGAGGTCCGCATTTCACAACAGCCTTGAATAAAAGAAAAGAGGATGACCAAAAAGGTATAAAAAAACACCTTTTTGGTCATCCTCCCGAAAGGACCTGTTCTAAAATCCAGAAAAATCAAAGGATTGAGTGAGCAGGCCCCCTTTATAAAACATCCTTTTTATGATTTATTTGAGACTGATGGTACGACCTCTAATTTTCAAAGTGGAAATGTTTGTCTAATAAATGACAAAGCGTTAGACTCCATCAACAACTTGCCGTATTCGTGTACACGGTATTTCGTTATGGTCGCAGGGCTCCCATATTCTGCGAGCAGCGCAATGAGGTCTTCCATATTTTCAAAGTCATCCATACCGCCATCAATTAATAAGTAAAAGCGATGATTGAAGGAATACAAAGAACCTCCGCTCACGCTTAGCGGGGAAAGTCGATGAGCCAATTGAATGATATGTTCAAACGAATAAAACTCAAAGAACACATCTGCACTCTCATCTAACGTAACCTGCATTTCAATATAATCATCCATATATTCTTCATCTAACTCTTCTACTATCTCATTCTTTGTCGTTAAAATAACGACCATTCCCTGGGCTTGCAAGGAGAATACTTCAACAGATAAAGAGTGGGTAGGCTTAAATCCAAGCTCATCAGATGCCTGCTCAATCATTTCTCGAAAAAGCTGCTGCACCTTAAATGAGTTTCTCCATAAATCTTCTTTTGTCAATCCTCGTTCCGTTAAATCATCGAACGTTAAAAAGATTTTAATTTTGTTGTAATTCAAACGTTCCAGCCTCATTTTTCACCCTCCCCGCTTGCGACCATCAGCGCTGACCTAGATACTTTAGTGTATGAAAAAAGTGCAATATGGTTCTCATATTTACTACGAGTTTACCTGTTTCTTTTTTAAAAGACAACTATTCGCCTCCAAGTTCTCTTAATTTAGTATTTAGCCATTCATTCCATTTTTCCTTCGTGTCACCCAACAAAAATCGATTGACCGCTTCCTTGTCTTTAAATGCTCTATGGGAGAAAGCCGCCCCACCCAGCCCGATCTTGAGTGCCGGATGAAGTTCTTGCACATGTTGCGCGATTTCCACCGTTTTCGCCGCATTTTCTACAAGTGAGCAAGACATAAATAAAAATCCAGGCTTGACTTCATCTACAATAAGCTGAATATCTTCTTCCGCGATACCTGTCCCTAAATAAATGACTTCAAATCCTTTTCTTCTTAAAAATAAGGTGAAAATGAGCAGACCGCCTTCATGATTTTCTTGAGAACCGCATACAGCAATTGCTCTAGGAAGCATGCTATTTGATGGAAGGGAATGCATGATCATGCTAATGCGTGTGTGCAAAAGCTGTGTGGCATAATGCTCATGCGCAGTTGTAATCTTTCCCTTTTCCCACAAATCACCAATGGTTACAAGCAGAGAACCTAAAATGTCAATGGCGACCTTTTCAACAGAATACAAACTGAACGCCTGATTCAGCAGCTCTTGAGCTTTCCCTTCTTGAAAAGATAATAAGAAACGAAGCAGTTCCTCTTTGATTTTTTTAGGAGAATCTGCACTATCTTCCTCCGCAGTCTGTTGAATCGTTGTTGTCTCACTTTCCAGAAGCGACACAGCCTGACTAATTGTAAAGCCTTGTTCAACTTTTTCAGCCAGCCATTTTACTATTTTTAAATCTTGCTCTGTATATAAGCGATGCCCTGATTCATTTCGAACAGGGCTCAATATTTGATAACGTCTTTCCCAGGCCCTAAGTGTCCCCGGTTGAATTCCCACTAAATTAGAGATCGCCTTAATATTGTATTTACCTTCCCCTGACATGCGTAACCTCCAACTGCACTATATTACATATTGTTCGCTATAAAAAATTATAGGCTAATACCACTTTTATGTAAAAGAGGATAGCTCAAAAGGTATAAAAAACACCATAGCCATCCTCCTGAAAGAACCCGCCATGAGAATCCAGTAAAATCAAAGATTCAATGGCGGGTCCTTTCAGGAAAAAATCATTTTTGCGGCCTGTTTACAACTTATGGGACAGCCACAAAAAGTTTACATCCTGCAGGATCTTTGCTAGTCTATGTATGTTTGCCGTTTATTACAATGACATGTGCCTCGGCAGGAGCACCGAGCCGAAGAGGAACCGCTGTGGTGCCATACCCATTACTCACAAACAAAGTCGTATGTTCCAGCGATTTGATCCCTCCCTTTTCATAGGGACCAAGACCAAATAAACGAATTTGCCCTCCGTGTGTATGACCGCTTAACACAAGCGAGATACCATCTTCTTTTTTCACCTTTTTATGTACGGAAGGATTATGGGAAATAAGAATCTTAAAACTTTCTTGCCGGCTGTCTGCCAAAGCTAAATGAAGGTGAGACCGTTTCTTTGACACATCATCCACTCCAAGAAGTTCCACCATATCCCCCTCTTCGGATTCAAACAAAGCTGATGTATTGTCTAATATTTTCACATTTTCTTCCAATAACAAAGCGTCTAATTGATGAAAATCCACTTCATAATCGTTATTTCCCCAAACAAAGTAGATAGGGCCTAACTTTTTTAACGTCCGTATATTTTCTCGAACCCTTTCAAATGGGACCCCTTTTTCCATGATATCTCCGCCGATGATGACAAAATCAACGCCTCCCTCCACTTGCTCAATAAGCTTTTCAGAGATAAGGCGGCGATGGATATCAGAAATAAAGAATAAGCGAATCTCTTTAAAAGAGGAGGGAAATTGCTTAAAAGAAAAATGGTGTTCCACTACCCTGTTTTTTTTAGCTTGGGCAAACATATACCCAAGAAGAATTAAAAACAAAAAAAACACATAAATAAAAAATTGCATACTGTCTCCTTTTTACTGCTCCTAATAATGTGTATCCATAGCATGTTTTCTTCTCAAATCTACTGAAATCATACCATAAACAACGGAAAAACATAATATAAGCAGCGCTTGCCACTCACCTTCCTGCGCCAAAAAGAAAAAGCTTCCTAAAGAGCCGCAAGAAATAAACGCTTCCCACAAGCGTGCCGTTTTCCTTTTTAGAAGCGAGTAGGTTTCTTCCACTATAGACTTAATCAAAATGGAATGAAGTAAAAACGAGAAGAAGAATGCCACCATGGCAATAAAATAATGCCATGGATCCATGACAAGCGCCAGAATGATTTTTGTCGCTGATATTGGCTTTGTGATAGGAAGCCATTGAATGAAAGCATAGCCGCTGACGGCCCCTCCGACCAATTGAAAAAGTCTTTTGAGCATGAGAAAAAACCCCTTTCTTTATACAGGTTTATGAAAAGAAAGAGGTTTTCATGTATGGATGTCATCACTTACTTATTCTCATAGTAAAGGTTGACACCGTATTCTTTTTTCATCATGCTGAACACATGCTGTCTTGCTTCCCACTTTTCTTCATCCCCCCACAAATTCGGGCTTTTTTGAATCACTTCACAACGGAGATCATGAAATTCTTTTTCCGTTTTTTCGCTCTTTTTTCTAATTTCCAGCAAGTAATAATATAAAGAAAACACGATCAGTATCATTACTAAATGGGAAAAACTCGATAGCACAAACGAAAAAAAGGCATGATATGTAATCAATGACAGCTGCTGGAAAGAAAGAAAAATATACAGGCATATAAGAGCTAAACAAATTAACAACAACCATCTAACTTTTTTTTCTTTTTCATTAATCTTATCCAGTTTCCTCTTTTTGTCGATGACGCTTTGCAGCATATTCTTGGCCACTTCATCCGTCAACTCATTCAGTTGTTGAATCCGGCTGTCCACATCCCTCACCCCCGTATCTACAGTACAACATATGAGTTTGTCTTAGGATTTATTAAACTTAATTTGGAAGTTTCTCTGTTTTAAGGGGAATTTTCAGCACTTGTCCTTCCTTGATTTTCCCATTCTCTAATTTATTCCATTCCCGAATAAGCTGTGTGCCTTTCACATCATGATAATATTGAATGGCAATGCTAAATAATGTGTCATTGCCTCGAACAGTATGCTGAATAATTTGATATTCTCCGTCCACACCCTTTTCTTCAACGTTTGCTTTCTCGTTGGGTGACCCTTCTGATGAAACGGGAGTGTTTTCATTTAAATCATCAGCTGGGGCCGCCTCCGTTCCTTCCTTAACGTCACTTGATTCCGTTTGTTTCTCTTCCACCGTCTTCTCTATTTCTTCAGGGACGGCTGTTGTATCGGACGGCTCGGCAAAATCGACCACCTCATAGCCGGTCACCTCTTCTTTTTCTTCAAGCATCAAAAAAGTCTCCTGCTTTGTCACATAATGCTTATAAGAAAAATAGGCCACCGCCGGCAATGAGATGAAAAAGACAGATAATACACTAATAAGAGGATATTTCAGTTTATATTTTTCTTTCTTTTTCCGTTTCTTTTCTTGACGAGCTTTACTTCGGGGCGGAAGCTGTGTTCCGTCTTCATTGGACCACGTATCGTAAAGCTCTGACTCAGGCTGATCCATGCGATGCTCCACCATCATCACCTCTGATGTTATGATTCTGTTTGGCTTGAACCCTTAATAGGGAATGTTCAAAAAGTCCGGGAAAAATCGCTGTCGAATTTACTTGCACAGGACGTGGTGATCCGACGTTCGCCACAGGACGTGGCGGCTTTTAGTCAGGCTTTGTCACTCTGCCTCTCCGGTCCTCACGTATTGCAGTCATATCCTCGAAAAAGAAGAACACTTTTTCTTCGTGCGAAGAGGCTGCTTTCGTAGCGACGAGCTTGCGCTCCGGTCCTCGAGTCTATCGTTCCTCGAACTTCTCGGCTCTTTTTGTCCTCCTTTTTGAACCCTTATTAATATGTAATGCTAAAAGAAAATCAATGAGAAAATGAGCTGTGACAGTGACAGCCAAATTGTCGGTCCATGAAAAAAGGACACCGAGAAAAAAACTTAAGACAACAACAGATACCAGCAAAAATACTTTCGATAAGTAGCGCACATGTACAAGAGCAAAAATAACACTTGCCCAAAAAAGCCCGAAATGGACTTGCAGCACTCCTCGGAATAATATCTCTTCGGTAAAAGCAATCATCAGGCATAAAAAAAACAAATGAAGCAGGGAACGATGCCGAAATATCCGTTCGTTAATGCCACCATCGTCATACCATTTCTGCGGCAGCATTTTCATTAAAGCTAAATCAAGAGCCACCACTAAAATTCCGCTAATTCCTCCTATAATCCATATATCAGAGGAGTTCCAATGCCACAACCCTGCAAAAGATGCGTAAGAATCATATTTCCACACGCCGATGACAAAGGCGATGCTAAGCAAAATCGCCTGTGTGACATATAAATTCAATAATAATTCGCGATCCGTTAACTCTTTTATAAGTTCTTTCTGATTGTTAAACATATCTTCTTATTCACTTTGACGAAGAAGTGAAGCAAGTTCCTCCTTCCATCCTTTAAATTCCCATCCCTGTTTATTTTTTTCGTATTTCGTTTTTTGGTAATGAGATAGCTCGATTCCACATTGATCACAGCAATTGGCCGGCCGGCCCTCCATTTCTTGATTAAAATAGGATAGAATCCTTTCACGCCGGCATCCGCTTTGCCCGACCACTTGCTTAACCGCCTGAAACTTCTCTTGCTTTCTTTTCACCCTGTCTAATGCTACACGAGTAATAATGCGATAAAGTTGATCTGCATCAAAATCAGCATTAATCATTGAACCATTAATCACGCCGTTTTTTTCCAAATGATAACGGATGAACCTCCAATGAACCTCATCCAGGCGGATTGCCTGTAAAAGATACTTTTCCAGGGAAGTTAGCTCCATCATTTTCGGTTTTTTTTCCTTAAAAAATTGGATATACATCAAAGCAGCCTTAATGACGTCAGGATGAGGAAGTTCCATCTCCATTAATGAATAAGCCAGTTCATCATCGGCCTCATTGTATAACAAAACAGCTAAACTATCATTCCCATCCCGTCCTGCTCGTCCAGTCTCTTGTAAATAGGCTTCCATTTGCGTCGGTAAATGAAAATGAATGACAAATCGGATATCGGACTTATTGATACCCATCCCAAATGCACTTGTACAGCATATGACATCGAGCTGATTTTGCAAAAACTGATGCTGGATGAGCATGCGCTGATCCGGTTCCATCCCGCCATGGTAATAAGCAACATTTTCAATGCCGTTTTCCTTTAAAAGCAGGGCCAGCGCTTCTGTCCACATTCTGCTTGAACAGTAAATAATTCCAGGTGTTTTCAATGTCTTTACATACTCTAAAAGCAACTCTTTTTTATGTGGAATATCATCAGCCTGTTTAATCTGCAGCGCAATATTGGGACGATCCACGGAATAAATGAGTTTGTGAACATTTGGAAGCTTCAATTGGGTAATAATATCTTCAATCACATCTTCTGTAGCGGTCGCTGTTAGTGCTAAACATGTGGGCTTGCCCAAAGACACCCATACATCTCCCAAATGTAAATAATCAAGACGAAAATCATGTCCCCACTGTGAAATGCAATGAGCTTCGTCCACTACAAATAATCCGATGTTCGCTTTTTTTAACGCTTCGATAATAAAAGGATTTTGCAAAATTTCCGGTGATACATAAATGAACCGGAAAGACCCTAACTGCTGCAGCGCTTGTTGTTTATCGTTTCTGGATAAAAAACTATTCAACGCAATCACTCTTTTTTCCCCGCTTGCCTTTAATTGCTGTACTTGATCTTCCATGAGTGAAAGAAGAGGGGAGACAACTAAAACAGGCCGCTCCTGCACATAAGCCGGCAATTGATAACATAACGACTTTCCTGTTCCTGTCGGCAAAACCGTTACAACATGCTCCTCCCGTAAAATGGTTTCTATAACTTCACGTTGTCCTAAACGAAAGTGGCTATGACCAAATTTCCGTCTTAAAACTTCTTCGATGCTCAATCTATCACCGCTTTTCTGTATACATTCTGACATGGCCGTTCTTTGATCATGTCGAATTTTCTACATCCATATATAGATATTCATCATGTTTTTTATTTCATTATACTTCCAACTTTATAGAATGAATAGAGATGGACACGAAAACTCTAGCTGAAATATTTCGCCATGACGATGCGAACTTGAAAATAGGTGACATCTTCACCAAGATTTTCTTTAATCTCCTTGAGCTTATTTGTCTTTAATGTCTCTATAGCCGAAACAATTCGGTGTTGCATTTGCTCCGGTACATATTCATCAATTGAAAAACCAGGAACAAATAAAGCAAGTTCAACAAGGTGATCTTCAATCGTACTTCTTTTTAAGCGGCGAATTGCCATCACCTCGTCCACCATTTTTCCTTGTTTTAATAACCCCCATGTTTTCATCGTGGAAACTGTTAGGGGAATAGAGGAGTCCGCTTCGGGGATCAAACTGTTCAATAATGGATAAGATGAGGGAGTTTCCTTTATTTGCTGTAAACAATAGTGCAAGACACTCAATTGAATATAATGAACCCGATGCTCATCTATTCCATACCCTTCTCCTACTTGTTTTTTCGTAAGGCCGACCCTTTGAAAACCGGAAAATTGAAGCAAAAAGATATCTGCTTCCTTAGGCAGACACCTTTCCAAACATGCATGCAGCTCTGAAAATAATTGCTTGGCCAGTTCATTCCTTGATGCATGCTGGCGTTTCAGAAACAGCTTCAACCAGCTTTGTACTTTCAAGTCCTGTGATACAGGAAGAAAATAGCTTTTGTTATAAACTAGATGAGAAAGAGTCTGAACGAGCAGGGTCAGGCGTATGAAAAATAATCCGCTTATATTCATATACCTCCAGCCATTTATATACGGAGATAATGGGAAATGCTGCAACTGCTCGTGCAAATAGGTTTTCCCTTCCTCCGTCACGATCCATTTATCTTTTTCTTCCTGTTTTTCTATTATATATTTTTGATCTTTCAATTGTTTTACATATTGGGAAAAGGATTCTTTTTTTAAATATGGAAAGCTTTGAAACAAATGGGAAAGACAATACAATTTCCCATCTTGAATCGTTTGAGCGGATTTTTTTCCCATTAACAAATGATAGACTGCATAGACGGTTCTTTCCCCTTTAAAGGCTTCTAATCCATATAAAATCATTGTGGATAAATAGTTCATCTTTGTCACTCTCTCCTAATGGCTGATTGACCTTATTGTACCAAAAGACGTACCGCGTATGTTTTTCCATGTTTATTTCTGATGAATTAAGGGTATCAATATATCGAAAAGTCCTTGTCTGATAAGCATTATCAGTGACTTTACTATTGAAATGTTGGAAAAACAGTTTTAAAATAGTAACGAAGATATAATGAACAAACTTCACTAAAAGGTATATATTAATATTAGATGAGGGAATTTACGGGAGGTCTTGTTATGCCAAAGTACACAATTGTTGACAAAGAAACTTGTATTGCATGTGGTGCATGTGGAGCAGCTGCGCCAGACATTTACGATTACGACGATGAAGGCATCGCGTTCGTAACTTTAGATGATAACCAAGGAATCGTTGAAGTTCCTGATGTTTTATTAGATGACATGATGGATGCTCAAGAGGGTTGCCCTACTGACTCCATTAAAGTGGCTGATGAAGCATTCGATGGCGACGCAACGAAATTTGAATAATCATACTATAAAAAAGGGATCCTATTCATAGGACCCTTTTTTTATGGAGCTGCGGCTCCTAGCTCGCTGTGGAAATGATGATTGCCCTCATAAGGCAAAAAGCGCCTTATGGTTCAATCCCTATTTCCTTGGGCTCACAGGATGTGAATCATGCCGACGTTGCCGCAGGACGCGGCGACCTTAGTCGGCCTTCATTGAACAGTCGCCTCCGCCTTTCTCTTTGTCTAGCTACGGCTCCTAGCTCGCTATGGAAATGATGATTGCCCTCATAAGGCAAAAAGCGCCTTATGGTTCAATCCCTATTTCCTTCACGAGCTGAACAGTCGCCTCCGCCTTTCTTCAATATGCTGTTTGTTGGGTAATCCATTTCTTCATCTTTGTAAACAGCAAAGCGAAAATCATTCCTGTTAGAATCCCTTTAATCATATTAAACGGCAGAATGCCCATTACAATCAATTGTCTTGCATCCTCTCCAGATAAAGCCGGTGCTTGTAAAAACAACGTGTATGCCGGCAGCCATATATAGTAATTCGTCACACTCATCAACAAAGTCATGATAATCGTTCCCGCTGCAAGTCCCCAAGTCAGTCCTTTTGTCGTGCGGAACTTGCGGAACAGATAAGCAACCGGCAGAATATATAAAAGACCTGCTGCAAAGTTAGCCAATTGTCCTACCGGCACACCTGTCATGCTTCCTTGAATTAAATAGTGCAGGACATTCTTAATTGCCTCTACAACAATACCAGCAACAGGACCATAAATAATGGCCGCAATAAGGGCCGGTACTTCACTAAAATCAATCTTTAAAAACGGCGGCAGACCTGGTAACGGAAAGTTCAACATCATCAGCAAATAGGAAATACTGCTTAGCATCCCTAACGTCACTAATTTTTTCGTACTGTTAACTCCATTCATATTCCTCTCTCCTTTTCCCGATCCATCCTTCGAAAAGAGGATAGGTTCAAAAACATGCCTGAAACTAAAAACTCCCTGCATCTAAAAAATAGATGAGGGAGAAATAGAAGCATGCTCAAATAAACATTCAATGTCTGCCATTTTATGAATGTCCGAACCTCCATCTTCTCCCATCCAGACTGTACTGTCGGCTTTGGAATCTCACCAAATCCTGCTGCCAAAAGGCCGCTCGCGGGCTTAAAACATCATGTTTATCACCGCCGGTCGGGAATTTCACCCTGCCCCGAAGATAGACCATATAATATTATTATGATTCATTATAACTTATCTCGAATTAAAAGTAAATGAAAATTCATTATGTGAGCGGCCTTTTACTTCAACGTAATATTGATATGGGGGAAGTTTTACAATTAAATTGACAGAATTTTTTAATTATGTTAAATTATCAAATATTTAAATCTCAAAAGGGAGAGGTTATGATGTATCGCATTCTTGTTGCTGATGCCATCAGCAGGGAAGGTTTAGCTCCATTGCTAAATGCAAAAGGTATCGAAGTTGTTCAACAAAAAGTTAAGGACGTAGAAAGTTCGTTACATGTTTATGATGCTCTTCTTGTTCGAAGTGCAACACAAGTAACGGAGGAACTGTTAACTAAAATGACCAACTTGAAAATCGTTGGACGGGCCGGCGTTGGTGTCGATAATATTGATACTGATGCGGCTACAAAACGCGGGATCGTCGTAATCAACGCACCAAACGGCAATACCATTTCCACAGCGGAACATACTTTTGCTATGATGGCAAGCCTTGTTCGCTACATCCCTCAGGCTAACACTTCTGTTAAATCACGGGAATGGAATCGTTCTGCTTTCGTCGGTACAGAGTTGTATAATAAACAGCTTGGAATTATCGGCTTTGGCCGTATCGGTTCAGAAATCGCGAAACGGGCAAAGGCATTCGAAATGAAAGTTTGTGTGTTCGATCCTTTCCTAACCGCAACAAGAGCGGAGAAACTTGGAGTAAGCTCTGTCTCATTGGATGAGTTATTAGTTTCAGCAGACATCATTACCGTTCACACTCCCCTTACAAAAGAGACAAAAGGCTTACTTAATCGTGAAACACTTGCCAAAACAAAAAAGGGTGTCTACTTGCTTAACTGTGCAAGAGGGGGCATTATTGACGAAGAAGCGCTTGTCCATTATTTAGAAAGCGGTCATGTAAAAGGGGCTGCTCTTGATGTATTTGAAGTGGAACCTCCTGTTGATAATAAATTGCTCCAATTTGAACAAGTAGTGACGACACCGCATCTTGGTGCTTCTACAAAAGAAGCACAATTAAATGTTGCAGAAGATGTAGCTTTTGAAATACTTCAATTTCTTGAAGGAAAACCTGTCAGCTCTTCTATTAATTTACCAGCTATCTCAAAAGAAGTATTCGAAAAGATTTACCCGTTTACAACATTAACTAAACGAATGGGATCAATTATTTCCCAATGTATGAGAGAACCGGTCCAAGAAATCTCTGTAACATATGCGGGAACAGTCGCTGACTTAGAAACAAACTATATTACGAGAGGCGTGTTGGCCGGCTTTTTAAAAACTCGTGTCGATCACCCGGTCAATGAAGTCAACGCTTCAATGGTTGCCAAACAAAGAGGCATTACGTTTGGTGAAAAAGTATCTAATGAAACACAAGGATATGCAAACATTATTGAAGTGACGGTCAAGGGTGACCATAGTTCGTTTACCATTACAGGCACATATGTAGAAGGCTATGGCCCTCGTATCGTCAATATTCAATCATTTGATATTGATTTTTATCCAGAAGGATATCTTCTTTATATCCTTCACACCGATCAGCCAGGAGTTATCGGTAAGGTTGGTAAAGTACTCGGAGACCATCATGTCAACATCGCAACCATGCAAGTGGGACGTAAACAAAAAGGCGGAGAAGCAATTATGATGCTTTCATTCGACAAGCAGCTTGATGATACCATTCTCTCAACGTTGCAAAATGTAGAAGAAATCGTTAAAGTCCACAAAATCGACCTATAAACAAGACGAAAAAGGCATGAATGTTTTCATTCATGCCTTTTTCGTCTTGTTCACTCAGTAAATCACGAGGATTTGCCCCTCATAAATTTGGTCATTATGTAAAGTGTTCCATTCTTTCAGCTGTTCGACTGTTACCTTATATTGATTGGCAAGCGCCCACAGTGTTTCTCCTTTTTGTACAATTTTTTCCACTTTATCTGCAGTCGGGAATTCTTGCACGATCTGATTAAATACTTCTTGGCCTGTATACTGGTCATCCAAATACGTATATAAACGCTTTTTATCTAACATTAAAAGCGGGTTTAGCGCATTTGTTTTATCAATATTCCAAGAATCTTTATGGACCTCAAAATGCAGATGCGCTCCCGATGAGCGGCCCGTATTTCCCACTTCTCCTATTTTTTGAAGGGCTTGTACTTTTTCTCCTTCAAAAACAAACCGTTTATGCAAATGAGCATAAACGGTTTCGTAACCGTTGGTCTGTTGAATAAAAATCACATGTCCATATGTATCCGAAAAATAGGAACGCGATACGACCCCCTCATTAACAGAAACAACATCCGTCCCCACCTGTGCGGCGATATCGATTCCATGATGTTGTGCATTTCGCGATCCAAATACATCGGTAATTTTTCCTTCTACAGGCCATTGCCAGCTTTCCTTGCTTTCGGCTTTTGCCATTTTCCCGCTGACAAATAACAAGCCGATGCATAATGCCATAATTACTACCACTAAAATGCGTCTTACAAAGTCAACCATTATGTTCCTCCTATGTATGTTTTGTACATACATATACTTTACGCATTTCCCGCATTTTATAGACCTAAAAAATGGAAAGTATTCCAAAGACTTTCCACTTTTTATTCATGTTTCTCTCGTATCGTCACTACATTCGGCGCCTGGGGAACTACCTGCCGCTTTTTCAAAGTAATGTCTCCTATTTTCTCTGCTATTCCACCTTCGAACTGAACGGATTTGTATCCAAAATCACGTGCCGCAAGCATGATAGCATGCAGCATATATACATCACTTTCTTCATTGCTGAGCTTCGTATTCTCAGAGAATCTCACAGTTAAATGGGAATGATCTCCCTTAATCTCTTTAATCTCTACATCAGTTGGAATAGAAGCACGAAGTTCATACATTTCATCGCCCCGTTTCATCGCTTCCATGGCCGCTTGAAGCGATTCATAGGATTGTACTGTCGGAACAAGCAATTTTGGATAGTCTTCATCCGCTTGATAAGTCAAATAAGCTTTTCGTAAAAAATGGTTGATTGGAAGCTCGGCTAATTCGCCCATATTCCCTAAGCTTATCCCTTTATGATCATCCGTTGTAAATTCTACCTTATCGTATGGGAGCCAGCGAAATGTTTCTTCAATGGAATCAATAAACATGTTTTCGGATGCTGAACCGTTCCCAAATGGATGGTCTTCTTTCACTTGTACAGTCACTTTATTTTGATCATCACTAACATGTAGGTCTTGAATGATATTTCTCGAAAGGCCCAGTCTTTCCTCATTCATGGCCGCCGCTGTTCCCTCCAAAGTTTGAACAAGCGTGTCACCTTCCTGTTTGACCATATATGTAAGAGGAACAACAAACTGAATATTTCGATCAGGTGCTGCCACCGTAATATACTTTTTGCCTTCGGGCTTTAAAAGAGAGGGTTGGATCGATACTTTCCTATTCAGCTTCTCTTCTTTCACAGCAGGGTTTATTTCTTTTTCCATGGTGAGTTGATTTTGCCCGGGAACTGGAACCTCTTGTTCCCGAATAGGTAAAAGAGGGAGAGCTAAGACAACTAAAAGCAATGCCACAGCCACTGACGCCAATCCGGGCATTAGCCAAAATCTTTTAGGCTTTCCATCACTTTTCTCTATGCGTTGCTGTACATTTCGATATACTTCTTGTGCAGACCGCCCATCTTGCAGCTTCGGCATGCGGGTAAGCAACTCTTCAATTTGCTTTTTATCCCATTGTCTCATGTTTATCCCCGCCTCCTTCTCTTGATGACCACTTTTCCATCTTTCTCCTTAATACTTGGATGGCACGATGTTGAGTCGTTTTTACTTTACTTTCTGTCCACCCCAGTACTTGTGCCGTCTCGGAAATCGATAATGATTGAATATAACGTAAAATGATGACCGCTCGCTGATCCACCGTACATTTCTCCAGGCATACATACATACGTTGAATTTCTTCCTTTTGCATAGCCACTTCCTCCGGTAATGGCATGTTGTCTACTAAAGGAGTTTTATTCCAATCAAACACATCCAGTATTTTTTGTTTCCAATTTTTTTGTTTCCGAAAATGATCGATGGCTGTATTTCTGGCAATGGCGAACAACCAAGTTTTCTCATGACTTTTCCCTTCAAAGCGTTCGTGGGATTTTAAGACACGAATATATACTTCTTGTACAAGGTCCTCTGCCAACTCGCGGTTCCGAACCATATATAATAAAAATTGAAATAGGTCTTGATGATACTTTTCGTAAAGCTGCTGAAAGACCGCTTCCACCGCCCTTCCCTCCCGCTCTCATTATTTTAGTCGTTTTTTCTCTATAAAAAGTTACAAATCAGTTTCTATATTTACGGATAAATAAAACCGCAAAAGCCGGAGCTCCCACTAGAGCAGTAATGACACCAATCGGCAGCTCACGGGGCGTAATGATCGTTCGTGCAATTAAATCAGCCAGTACTAAAAAAGATCCGCCATTCAAAAAAGATAAAGGTAAAAGATGACGGTAATTGGAGCCTAAATAAAGCCGAGTGACATGCGGAACCACTAATCCAACAAAACCGATCGTACCAGACACAGCTACGGCTCCTCCCGTCAATAAAGAAGCTCCGAATAAGATGAGGATTTTCGATCTCCAAACATTTACTCCGAGAGACTGGGCTATTTCATCTCCAAATGTTAAAACATTCAAATCTCTTAAGTATAAAAACAGAATTAGCATTCCTGCTGTAAAAAAGGGCAAAAACAATTTTATATAGGTCCAGCCGCGCATAGACACACTTCCTAGCAGCCAATTCACAATTTGGCGCAGCTCTTCTCCCGATAAAGCAATTAGAAGTGAAATAACCGCACTTAAAAAGGAACTTAAAATAATGCCAATTAAAATCATCGATTCTGCCGTTATCCTTTTTAAGACAGATGTCGAGATAAAAATTATGAAAATTAATGTCAGCAATGCCATAGATACACTAATAAACGGCATAGTATATCCTGCCAATACCGGCAGCTGGAGATGAAAAAACAATACGATAACAGCACCGAGAGACGCGCCCGACGAAACACCAAGCGTATAAGGGTCAGCAAGAGGGTTTTTTAATAACCCCTGCAACGCAGCCCCGGATACAGCAAGAGCGGCTCCTACCAAAAAACTTAACAGGACACGCGGCAGCCGAATGGAGATAATCAATGTTCTCATTTGTTCCAAATGCTCAGCCGGCATGGATGATTGAAATAAAAACTCGCCAAGGACGGTAAGGATGGACAAAATGGGAATATGAATCGCCCCAATGCTGATGCCCAATAATAGAGCGATTGTAACAAACCCTGCGCTGACCATATAAGCGATAAATAAACGATGCGGTTCTTTAATCTCTTTCAAACTGCTTAACTCCTTTTAATCAACAAATAAAAAAGCCTATCCTTTTTAGAGGATAAGCTTACCACGAAAAAATAGGACACCTCCATATTTTTTCGTTTCCACTTCCTGCTCCCCGAAGAGGCGAAACTATATAAAGGCAAGGCAGGTCTACTGGCTTTTGCTTCTTCCTACTTTAAGCCCTTCCCGCATAGCTCTTTTATGCAGTGGTATTCGCTTATTTCGTCCACAATTACAGTTGCGGGGGCAGCTCTGGGCTTCCACCAGATTCCCTTTTAAGCTTTATGACAAAAAATTCAGCTTTGTCATAAAACACCTTAACCTTCTTAATTATTCATTTATCCCGCTTTAACAGGCAGGAAGACCTCCTCTGATGGAAGTTTCCTTTATTGTTCTCACCATTGCAGAGCAGAGCAGTCATTCTTATACCATGTTGTCCAGTTCACATGGAAGACTAATTGAAAAAGTCGTTCCTTCTCCAAGTTTACTGTGTACAGAAATGGTTCCTCCGTGCGCTTCAACAATATTTCTTGCAATGGCCAGCCCCAAACCAGTACCAGATTTTCCTCGGGTCCTCGCTTTGTCCGCCTTGTAGAAGCGTTCAAATACAAACGGCAAATCATCCCCTGGAATACCGGCTCCATTATCCCGGACTTTGAACAGCAGTTCATCATTATGACGGCCCACTTGCAATAACACTTGCCCGCCTTCTTGCGTATGACGAATAGCATTATCAATTAAGTTAGTCAACACTTGTTCCATCCGATCAGGGTCAAACACTCCCTCATCTTCCGTTAACATGTGCTGTTCAAGTTCAACTGTCACTTGTTTTTCTTTTGCCAGTCCTTGAAATTTCCGTACAATTCTTTCCGAAAAATCAGCAACGGAGACATTAGTCGTATACAGCTGAATATGCCCTGCTTCCATACGGGCTAAATCCAGCAGTTCATTAACAAGGCGTCCCATACGAAGGGATTCATCATAAATAACTTTAGCAATTTCCTTCTTTTCCTCGTCTGTACTGGCAATGTCATCAACGATCGCCTCACTGTACCCTTGAAGCATCGCGATAGGGGTACGCAATTCGTGGGAGACATTGGCGATAAAGTCTTTCCGTAACTTATCCAGTCTTCGTTCTTCTGTCATGTCACGGACCACCACAACGGCTCCTCGAATCGTGGTTTGATTGTATAAAGGAGACATTAAGAGGACCCAACTGCGTCCTTGAATGTTCATTTCAATGCTCTGTTCCTCTTCCGAGGCCACAACCTGCTGAAATAAATGCTGTACTTTCACAGGAAGTTCGCTTTGCTGCTTGTCATTCTGCTCATAATTTGCCGCCTGTAAAAAGCGTTCAGCCGGAGGGTTTGTAATCAAAATAGAACCATCTCGGCTTAATGTAATGACCCCATCCGCCATACTGCTTAAAATATTCGCTAAATGCTCTTTCTCTTGGCTGAGGGCATTAATATTATATTTGAGCTGACGGCCCATTTGATTAAATGCAATTGCCAATTCACCAATTTCATCATGTGTTAAAATCGGTACCTTCGTATCAAATTTCCCTTTTGCTACCTCAAAAGCAGCTTGTCTCATTTTTCGCAATGGTGCTGTAATCCGAGTTGAAAGGAAGAAGGCAAAAATCGTCGTCAAAATGATTGCGACGCCGGCAGCAAGAAAAATGAATTTCGTCGTATGTTTAGAGGGTTCGGTAATAGAAGAAAGCGATTGGTATAAGTAAATAGCCCCCTGCTCTCCCTCTAATGATAGAGGCACACCCACTACATAAATGAAATGATCGGCATCCTCAACTTCTTCATTGCCAAAATACGTTTTTTTCTGAACCTTCTTTCCTGTTTGAATAACACTCTTTAGCGTTTTATCTTTCTCGAAAAGATTTGCTATTTCAGCTTTCTCTTTCTCTCCTACATTCATAAAATCAGGTTCTTCGCTTTGATTTCTCACAATGACAAGACTTGAGTCATCCATCAGTTCACTGACAATGGACAATCCCATTTCTCCAGAATCTGTTCGCTCTAAAATATGAGAAATCTTGATTGCCCTTCCTGTCAGTTCTTTCTCAGCTTCGTCTATATGATAGTTTTCAAAGAATTCCAGTAGCAGAATAGTCAAAGTAAATAAAACAAAAGAAACTAATAATAAAATCGTGAACCATAATTTAACAACAACGCTTCGCCAAAACATCATTCATTGCCAACCTCAAATTTATAGCCCACTCCCCATACCGTGACAATCATTTTAGCCGCTTCAGGGGAAACGCGATTCAATTTTTCACGCAGACGCTTGACATGAGTATCAACCGTACGCAAGTCTCCGAAGAAATCGTAGTGCCATACTTCTCTAAGCAATTGCTCTCGATCATATACTTTATCAGGCGTTTTAGCCAAGAAGCATAAAAGCTCGTATTCCTTAGGAGTCAAACTTACTTCCTGACCGTCAGCTGTGACACGGTGAGCATCATTATCTATCGTTAAATGAGGAAATACAATTAAATCTTTCGCACTCGGTTCGGTTTGTAAATATGTAGTAGGAGAAGACCTTCTTAACAAAGCTTTCACCCGCAATACTACTTCACGCGGACTGAAAGGCTTTACGATATAGTCGTCTGTTCCGGCCTCAAAACCTTGAACCCGATTGATTTCTTCCCCTTTCGCCGTTAACATGATGATTGGTGTCGCTTTTTTCTCCCGCAATTCTTTACATACTTCAATACCGTCTTTACCAGGCATCATTAAATCAAGCAAAATTAAATCATAGTGATTGTTTAAAGCTTTTTCCAACGCTTCCTCTCCATCTTCCGCTTCTTCAATCACATAGTTTTCTCTTTCCAAATACATTTTCAATAAACGTCTAATTCTCTCTTCATCATCAACAATTAATACTTTCATCTCATTTTGCATCATTTATTCCTCCTCCTTCTAGTGTACAGAAAATGATTTTTGATATCTAGATTGATTGTCAATTTCCCTATATCTATTCATGATGTATGAAGTAAATCCTCTTCATAAATATATACATACATTCGATATGCCCGTCCTTTGGTCATGTCGAATATTCTAAATCAATTTATATAGAAGAAATGGGCCCTTCGCCATATCGCTGCTGCTCAACGAAATAAACGGAAAGACCCATCTCCACTTTGTTATGCGTATGAATGTAAACCGGCAATCACGAGATTGACCGCCACCAAGTTAAACATAATGATGGCAAACCCTACTACGGCCAGCCACGCTGACTTTTCACCATGCCAGCCTTTTGAAAGGCGCAAATGTAAGAAAGCCGCGTAAAATAGCCAAGTAATAAGTGCCCATACTTCTTTTGGATCCCAGCCCCAAAACCGCGTCCACGCTATTTGTGCCCAAATCATCGCGAAAATAAGAGCCCCCAACGTAAAGACAGGAAAGCCAATCGCGACAGAACGATAACCGATTTCATCGAGCAAATCCAAATTTGTGTTTTTGACAAGCGGCTGAAGCGCAGCCCCAATTCGCTTTCTTAAAATAAGACGTAAAACACCGTATAAAATAAGGCCGCTGGCTAAAGACCAAATTAATGTATTCAGCTTTTCAGCATTAATGACGGCCGGCATGTCCACAACAGGCTCAAAGCGTCCCGGCGTTTTAAGTTCTCCTTCGTGTAATCCGACCAGCGCCGGCATATTGTACGTTTCTTCTACTTGCCGTTCATTTTTATCAACCCATTGAAACGAGGCTTCATAATCCATCGCTTTAAATGAAGTTGTCACAAGGACGAAGCCGATAACACTGATAAGACAGAATAAAATAAATTCCAGCCAAAACGTCTTTTTACTTGCTTTTGATTGATCCAGCACTTTAATCAAGTAAATCAATCCCACTGCAAAGCTAATGGCAAGAATGGACTCACCGGCTGCAGCGGTCGTCACATGAATGTGAAGCCAATCACTCTGTAAAGCTGGAATGAGCGGTGAAATATCTCTTGGGAACATGCTGGCATATGCAATGACCAAAATGGCAATTGGCAGCGTAAACAAACCAAGCATGCTCACTTTATAAATTAAGTAAATAATGATAAACGCTCCGACAAGCATCATGCCGAAAAAAGTCGTAAATTCAAACAAGTTACTGACAGGTGCATGCCCGGATGCTACCCACCTCGTAATAAAATATCCAAGCTGTGCAATAAACCCGATGATCGTCACTAAAAAACCAAGCTTTGACCAACGGTTTACGTTAGTTGTGCTGCGCTTGTCCCGAATGGCTCCTCCGAAGAAGAACGTTGCAACGAGATATAGAATAAATGCTGTATATAACAGGTTGCTGCTTAAACTAGCCAGGTCCACCTTCCAGTTCCTCCTCTTAGCTTACTTTTTTCTCTTTATCCACCTGATCTTCAGGGGCTAAAATAGCTGTATCTTTCAAGACGTTACTAATTTCATTTTTGAGTCCGTACCAGTTTTTGTTCGTATGTCCGGCAATCCAAAGCTCCTGCCCTACCCGCTGCACCCAAACGCGTCGATGATTCCAATACATCCCCTGGATGACCCCAATCATGAAAATGGCTCCTCCAATTCCTAAAATCCATAATGTTAAATCTTTACGGACCGTGAGACCAGCCACATTTTTCGTTTCAATTCCCGCAAACGACATTTTATATTTATTGTCACCGAGCGGCTCCAAATTTTGGCGAATGGCCACAAAGCTCACTTCTCCTTTTGGACGGTCAGGCGTGAACATTTTAAAAACAAAAGCGGGGTTGTTCGGAACTTTCGTTTTTGTATTCGGATTTCCATCATCATCAAAATAAAAATCAGGAAAATAGCTTAACAGCTCGACATGGTAGCCATTTCCCAAATCATATTTTAATTGAGGATCATGTAAATTGACTTTCAACTGTCCATATGACTGTCCAGACTGTTTATCCGTCAACTTAAACGACATCGTACTTAATTCATCAAGCTTATAATCCACTTGATATAAGGCGTATTGGTCATGTTTCAGCGGCTCATTGACACGGATTTGATGTTCTTTTATTTTTTCCAATTCAGGCTCAACCCCTGGAATGATCTCGCCCTTCCGTTCATACAGCATAACGTTAGATTGATAGTTCTTGGCAATCATTCCATCACCTGCGCGGCTGATCGCATTATCAAATACTTCTCCCTCTTTCTCCTTATCATATGTCTCAAAAATAAACGCCTCATTCTTTAAATAATAACGTCCTTCTGTTCCCGGAATAACCTTCGTTTCCCCTTCGCGAATCCAAAGCACCTCATCGACGTACATTCCCGGGAAGAACCGAAGCATGGCCCCAACCAAAAAGATAATAAGCCCTATATGGTTGACGTAGGGACCCCACCTTGAAAATCGGCCTTTTTCGGCTAAAATGTTACCGTTTTCTTCACGAATTTTATAGCGCCGCTGTTTTAACCGATTTTTCAACGTTTCATAGTCTGGTTCAGTCCATTCTGTATTGATACCGAATAAACGCTGTCTCTTTAAAAAGTTGGAATGGCGCGTCACCCCCTGCTTTTTCAAGGCGCGATAAAGCGGCACCACACGATCTAAGCTGCATATAACAAGAGAAATACCTATGGAAGCGACCAAAATGAGGTACCACCATGAACCGTATAAGTTATGAAACCCTAGTTCATAATATAATTTTCCGGTCCACCCGTACTGGTTTGCATAATACTCTGCAGGCGTGACTGTTGGAGGTATGTACATTTCCTGCGGATAAATGGTCCCAAGAGCAGAGGCAATTAGTGTAATCACAATGAGCCAAACGCCCACTTTGACAGACGAAAAGAAATTCCAAATCTTATCGACGATCGTTTTGTTATACGTTTGTGAGCGTCTTGCACTTCCCTCATATCGCATATCCAATAGCTTTTTTGACTGTTCTTCGCTAACGGGCTTTCCACATGATTCACATAAAACCGTACCATGAGGGTTAACATGCCCGCATTCACATTTTACATGTTCCATTGCTGAAAACTCCTTACGGTTTAATCATTTCCATGTATTCATTTATTTTCTGTTCATTCAAACCACCAAGAAACACATCTACGACCTTTCCTTCTTTATCAATTAAGAACGTCGTCGGTAACGGATCAACCCCGTAAGCGTTTAACACTTGTGAACCTTTATCAATCATGATAGGAAACGTCAATTGATAACGTTCCGCAAATTTTGTAACCGCTATATTCGTTTCGTCCACGTTTACAGCCAAAATTTCTACACCTTGATCTTTGTAAACTTGATATTGTCTTTCCATAGCGGGCATCTCTCTTTCACAAGGCTTGCACCATGTACCCCAAAAATTTAAAAATACCCCTTTTCCTCTGTAATCGGACAAGCGGTGGGCATTCCCCTCTAAGTCTGACAATACGAAGTCAGGCGCTGTATCCCCTACTGCCACTTTTTCTTTACTTGTAAAAAATTGAACATATAACGTATATCCTAAAGCAGCCAGGAGTACAGCCAAAATAACCGTTCTCATCACTAAACGACGATTTTTCATGGCAAGTCTCCTCTAAAATATTTCTGAAAATACAGTATAAATTATAACATTTTTCACCTTTAATACCTTGAAAAGATTATGAAGGTTATGTGACGCATTATAGAAATATAGGTTTTTTTAACCAACTTTCCATACCGCTCTAACCGGCGACCCCCTCTTTAAAAGGAGCGCCGCTGGTAGAACTTTATTGAGCCGAATTCGCTAATACGTAAAGCTGCTTTACTTCGTGAGTCGTTAATTCACGAGATTCCCCCGCATTCAGCCCTTTTAAATCCAAGAAAGCATAGCGCTCCCGTCTTAATTTCATAACAGGATGGCCGATGGCTTCAAACATTCGTCGTACTTGACGGTTTCTTCCTTCATGGATAGTCAATTCTACAATGGTTGTCTGCTTTCGCTTATCGACCGATACGACTTTCACCCGTGCTGGAGCGGTCATGCCATCTTCTAGACGAATCCCCTTCTCAAGCTGTTTGATTTTCTCGCGAAACGGAATGCCTTTTACTTTGGCAATATATACTTTTTCAATTTTATGTTTCGGGTGCATCAGCAGGTTGGCAAACTCGCCGTCATTTGTTAACAATAACAGACCTGACGTATCGTAATCTAAACGGCCGACAGGATAAATGCGTGCTTCCGCATGCGGAAAATAATCCGTAACCGTTTTTCTTCCTCTTTCATCACTTACACTCGAAATGACACCGCGCGGTTTATAAAATAAGAAATAAACAGGTACTTGTCGCTCAAGAGGAATTCCATTGACTTCTACTCGATCATTAGGCCCTACTTTTACGCCTAACTCCTTGACCACTTTCCCGTTTACTTTCACTTTTCCCTCTGTAATAAGCTCTTCTGCTTTTCTTCTTGATGCAACACCTGCATGTGCAATCACTTTCTGCAATCGTTCCATATTGTTTTCACCTCTTGTAACATCTTACTTGTTTGCCGTTAATTGTACAAGCTTTCTATTTCATTAGTTTTGCAATATAACAAGCATTCTAGACATAAAATTCGGCATGGCCCCGAAAGGCCATGCCGAATTTTACAAAAGTATGAACTTATGGGGAAGGCCCTTTCCAGCAAAATTTTTACTTATTCATCCAAAGACAAGTGTAACGATTATAATAGAAGCAGCAAACCCTACTACATCGGCAAGCAAGCCCACTTTTAAGGCATCTCCCATTTTCTTAATTCCGACTGCTCCGAAGTATACGGTCAGTACATAAAAAGTCGTATCCGTGCTTCCTTGCATGGTTGAAGCAAGCCGTCCGATAAACGAATCCGGTCCATATGTAGCAATGAGGTCTGTTGTCAGCCCCAATGCCGCTGTCCCTGAAATGGGTCTGATCAAAGCGAGAGGAACAATTTCTGGAGGAATACCGATTGCCTGCAAAGCCGGGCTTATAAGGGAAACGAAATACTCCATAGCTCCTGAAGCTCGGAAGATGGAAATGGCGACCATCATTCCTACAAGGAAAGGAATAAGAGAAAATGCAAGCTGAATTCCTTCTTTCCCTCCTTCTACGAACGCTTCATAAGTGGGAATTTTTTTCCATGTTGCATAAAGCAAGATTCCGCCGATAATGAGCGGAATGAGAAAAAGCGAAATTTGATTAATCATGACCATCAACGTCTTCCCCCTTTCCCTGCCCTTCTATAATAAAAGTAACGGTCCAACAAAACCGCGCCAATTGCAGAACAAATGGTAGCTAACAGCGTTGTCCCGATAATCTCGGCGGGATTTGCTGACTCGTATGTAATTCTAATCGCAATGACGGTTGTCGGGATAAGGGTCAAGCTGGATGTATTGATGGCAAGAAAGGTGATCATGGAACGGCTTGCTTCATCCGAGTCTCCATTGAGCTTTTGAAGCTGTTCCATCGCTTTAAGCCCTAATGGAGTGGCGGCATTTCCTAAACCAAACATGTTTGCGATCATATTCGATAAAATATAACCTATAGCAGGGTGGTCTTTTGGTATATCAGGAAACAGCCTCGCCACAATAGGACGAAATAAAGCAGCAAGCTTATCTAAAATTCCAGCTTGTTGGGCAATGCTCATCATCCCGAGCCAAAATACCAATACACTGATTAAACCGATACTGATCGTGACCGCTTCAGAAGCACCTTGAAAAATGGCTTTGTTTACTTCATCCATCTTATCGTTTACGACAGCAAATACGATACCTATAAGAGTCAGTAACATCCAAATGATATTAACCATTCGATTGCACTCCTAAAATAAATAGAAATAAATTTTTGATCTTCTCTAAAAAAGATTCATCTTCATCTATGCTTAAGCCTTTTTTATAATAGATGGGCAGCCTTCCAATCTCTTCGTCTTCCTGATAAATATCGAGACGCCCAACAATATCCGGAATGTTTTGTTCATCTTTCCATAATTCCTTGTTTGGCTTGATCAAAGTCGCTTCAATCTTGATTGAACCCTTTTCGTCCTTTTCCAACGGATAGACAAAGTCTCTCTTCACATATACTTTCTTTTCATAATACGGATCATTAATATCATCGATTTTTCCTTTTTTGACGACTTTCGTCGGCTCAAACTTATCAAAACCCATTTCATACATCCAAATATGATCATTCCAGTCACTCGGGGCATTCAATGTGACTGCAATTAAATCCATCCCATCCTTTGATGCTGTTGTAACAAGCGTACGCTTTGCTCTCTTTGTATATCCTGTTTTTCCGCCTGTACAATATGGGTATAAACTGGTAAGCAATTTATTTTTATTTTTCCATACACGGTCCCATTCTTCCTCCGGATGAGGGGAACGATACAATTTAGTCCCAGAAATTTCCTGGAACTGCTCATTGTCCATCGCATATTTCATTAAAATAGCCATATCATATGCGGTGGAGTAATGATTTTCATGATCATCCAGGCCGTGGGGATTGGCAAACTCCGTATTCACCATACCAATCTCTCGTGCTTTTTGATTCATGAGGTACACAAACCCATCCAAGCTTCCGCCTACATATTCTGCAATCGCGACAGCCGCGTCATTTCCTGATCGAAGCATCAATCCATACACAAGATCTTTAAGTTTAATTTTTTCGTTTGGCACAAGATAAAGAGAAGATCCCTCCGTACCGACGGCACTGTTGCTGACCGTTATGTAATCCTCCATTTTGCCGGATTCAATCGCCAGAATCGCAGTCATAATTTTCGTGATGCTCGCAATCCGAAGCTTTTTATGAACATCTTTTCCATACAATACCCTTCCTGTGTGCTGTTCTATTAAAACGGCACTTTGTGCGCTCACACTCCCTGCGGCTGCGGAAGGTACAAATATATGAAAACTAAGAAGAACGGCCATTAAAAACAAGCCTATTTTGGTTAATGTTTTATTTTTAATTCGTTTCATTCATATCATCCCGTCCCTTTGCTTGTTTGTACAAGTTTATGCTTGTCTTGAACGGTTATGAATGAAATCTCTTTCTCTGAAAGAAAACCACGTGTTCAACAAGCAAACTATAAGTCAAAGGATATGATACTTTTGACTCATCTCTTTAGTTTACATGATTTACGTGCAAGTTCAAAAGCAAAAAATAAGCATCCTTTAAAAAAGAACCAAAATACAGCTGGCGGAGAAGCATACATTAACGCTTACGCTTCCCCGCCAGCTTCTTTCTTTATTTTTAGACTATGTTAAAATATAGTGTTGTTTTTTGTGACTGAAACGAAAACAATCGAAATCAACATCATTCTTTAACAAAGCTACTTTTTAATATGGCTGCCACTTCACTTTTTTTGCTTCGTTAAATCTATTTGACACAGCCGGCCAATGAACAATATTCCACCAGTTATCAACATATTGACCGCGTTCATTTTTATATTGCAAATAATAGGCATGTTCCCATACGTCCAATACAAGCAAGGGAATCGTATCCCATTGCGTCATTAATTGATGACGTTCAGCCTGCAAAATTTCAAGCCTTCTGGAACGAGGAGCCCAAACTAATATAGCCCAGCCTACACCTTCCGCTTTTTTGGCCGCCTCGGAAAAATGCTTTTTGAATTGTTCATACGTTCCAAAGTCTTTTTCAATTTGCTGAAGCAATGCTCCCGACGGCTTGCCTCCACCCTTCGGATTCATAATTTCCCAAAAGATAGAATGAAGATAGTGACCGGACCCATGAAAGGCCGCCTCCCGCTCCCAATGCTTGATTAACTCATAGTTTTTCGTTTCTCTTGCTTCCTTCATCATTTTCTCAGCTTTGTTTAAACCATCAACATAGCTTTGGTGGTGCTTTGTATGATGTAATTTCATGATTTCTTGGGCAATGTAAGGCTCTAACGCATTATATGCATACGGCAGGGGCGGCAGTCGATGCTGCCCAATCGGAACACTTTCCATTACCCGTTCTTCGTCTGCAAAATACGGTTGGACACGTTCACTCAATTGATGCAAATGATCGCTTGTTTCCTCTAACACTTTCTCATCTAACATATGGGCCTCTAATTGCTTTTGAACTTCTTTCTTAAAGTTCTCCAGCGTTTCAAGCAACGAATCATCTTCTATCAGCTCACGTCCACATAGCTGCAACGCTGCTTCCTCTAACCACTCTTCTACCTCAAACAAATACTGTCTTATTTGTTCTGGCATACTCACCATAAAGCCCCTCCTCCCCTCTCATCGTCACTATCCTATTCAGGGAGGGAAGAAATGTGAAAGCATCGTTCAATCATCCATATATAAATAAATCGTCAAGAAAAATCTCGGTTTTACCGATTCTCTCTTGACGATTGGCTTTATCTGATATGAGTGTTTCCATATAGTTCATCTTCATCTTCTAACATCATTACAGCTTTTTATTCTGTTTTCCTGTTCTTACATCTTGAATTAACCGACAAAGATTCTCATATAAACGGTCGGCAAAGCCCGTAAGGGAGCTTGCCGACCGTTTATAATTAAAGAGTCGAGCATGGGCGCTTTTTGCCCGTGCTCGACTCTTTAATATTATTGGGACTGTGTCATCTTCGTTACATAATCCGTTTCATAAAATTGCAGTTCTTCTCTCATAAGCTGAAAATCACTTTCCATAGATGAAATCAACTTTTCAATTGACTGAGGGGCTGCCTTGCGATATTTAATCGCGTTCCGGCCTGTGTAAGCAGAACGGCTGTCTTCGTACCACAAATCATGCTTCGGATTATAGAACTCTTCAATGCATTGATGATAAATACGATAAAGCGTACGTTCCGCTGCTGCCTTCCTGAATGGTTCCGTTCCAGAAATGACACGGCACGCATCCAAGCCTTCTTCGCAAAAAACTGCAAGTCTTCTCAAGTTAGACAATAAAAGAGCGTAATCACTTTCTTCTCCTTGTATTTCTTCTTTTAAACTTAAAATCGTTACATGATTTAAATACTGGTTCAATTCTTTAACCGAAGATGCCAGCTTTTGTTCTACAAGTTCAATTTGTGATTTGACCACCATATTTGCCATATTGTCCGTCCCCCTGCCATCATTTGCAACAAATGAGAATTTTTCGCAAAATCGTTGTTTTTTTATAATATTACCATATAACTCAGGTAGATTATAATAGTTTCTTTACTCAAACACTTCTTGGAATTTTTCAAAAAACAAGTCTGCTTCTTGTTCATTCGGCTCAGTCTCCAGCGGATTGGATAACACCGGCAGCTCCTGAATGGTTTTCAGGCCAAAATACGATAAAAATTCTTTTGTCGTTCCATATAAAATCGCTCGGCCTGCCCCATCTGCCCTTCCCACTTCTTTAATAAGAGCTTTAGCGACAAGTGTTTGGATCGGCCTCTCCGTTTTTACTCCTCTAACTTCCTCAATTTCTACTCTTGTAATCGGCTGGCGATACGCTACGATTGCCAATGTTTCTAACGCAGCCTGAGAGAGAGATTGAGTCGAAGGAGTATCTACTAGACGCTTAACATATTCTACATTTTCCTTTTTAGTTGCCAGTTGATAGGTCCCTGCTATTTCTATAATTTCAATTCCTCTATTTTCTTCTTTAAAGTCTTTATGCATCTCTCCGATAATCTGTTTGGCCTCTTCCTTTTGAATGGCTAAGGCATCGCATATTTGAGCAAGCGACAAACCTTCATCCCCTGCTACAAACAGCAGACTCTCAATGACAGATTTATAGTTTGTCATATTCACGCGTCTTCATTCCTTTCATAATACGAAACGTACAACTCGTCGAAGTTATCTTGCTGCTCGACAGCTATTTGATTGCTCTTCATCAGTTCTAACACGGCCAAGAAGGTGAGGACAACATATTCACGCTCCGTATGCGGAAACAAATCATAGAAACGTTTTTTTCCATGAAATGTTTTTAACTCGCTTAAAATTTCCTCCATCCGTTGTTCAATCGGAATTTCTTGACGAGTAATCTTAGTTTTTAAAGGCTTTTGAATCTGTTTCCGTTTCAACATTTTTTGAAAGGCGCTTAACATGTCGTATAGTGTAACATCCAACTCTTTGTTCTCCAACTGTATCTCTGATGCAAGGTGACTGAGGTTACTCGGCGATTTCGTATAAATTTGCCCTCGCTCTTCTTCCAGCTGCTTCAGCTCTTGAGCAGCCTCTTTATATTTTCGATATTCAATCAATCGCTGCATAAGTTCTTCACGCGGATCTTCGGCTCCGTCCAACTGTTCTAAATCATCAATCGTCTCATCCTCATGCTTAGGCAGCAGCATCTTGCTTTTGATGGCCAGTAACGTTGCAGCCATGACTAAATACTCGCTCGCTAAATCGAGATGAAGCTCGTTCATCGTATGGATATAACCCATATATTGTTCGGTAATTTGAGCTACCGGTATATCATAAATATCGATCTCAAATCTATTGATTAAATGCAAAAGAAGGTCTAACGGCCCTTCAAATGCGTCTACTTTTACATTGTATTCCACGATCATCCCACCAACATTTTGCCATTACATTTTCTATTCCGCTTTCTTAAGTATAGTCCATTATGAGAACATGTCCAATAAGAAATTATATATGAAAATTAGGTCATGTGCCCAAACATCTGAATGATTTCAACATATGATGACATTGCAAACGAAATATCCTAACTTTAAGGAGGAATTATTCATGGGTGACAAAGGTTTCGGTTACGGAAACGGATTTGCATTGATTGTTGTACTATTTATCTTATTGATTATTGTTGGTTGCACTTGGTTTTAATATAACGTAAAAGTGTTCAGCCTTCCTGCTGAACACTTTTTTTCTTGTTGTCCAGCTGTATGTGTTAAACTCATAGTACAAAACAGAAAGGAGTTTTCCAATGAATTACCCTGCAGCCTATATTGATTATCTTGTACATTTCCATTCTGACCGCGATTATTTTGAATGCCACGAAATTTTAGAAGAACACTGGAAATCAGAATTGCCCGGGAATCGTCAAGCCGTATGGGTTGGACTCATTCAAGTAGCTGTCTCTTTATATCATCAAAGGCGTGAAAATTATAATGGTGCCTATCGGATGATGAAAAGCGCGCTTCGCATTCTGCATGAGGAAGAGGATCAAGTCAGAACGCTTGGACTTGATTACGATGCACTAATATTATCCCTACATAGACGTACGGAAGAAATGAAACACCAAACTAAGTACACAAGCCTTTTTTTACCTATTTCAGACCCTTCTCTTACAACATTATGCAAGCAAAAAGCCAAAGAAAAAGAGCTGACGTGGTGGAGTCGTTCAGATGTAACGAATACCGAATTAGTGCATCGCCATAAGCTTCGCGATCGTACGTCCATCGTCGCTGAACGAAAAAAGAATTTGAAGCATAAACAAAACACCAGGCAATAATCCATTCCTTCTGCCTGGTGTTTTGTTATTTATTCGTCTTTAAGTATATTACATTTCACAAAAAACGGAGCTACATACGCATTTGGTTTTAACGTCATGTTCGGATGAAGAGACTGAAGCGCTTTGATCATTTGTTTGCCAATCCCTTGTTGGCGATGGGAGGGGTTAACACTAAGATGCTGAATTTCCATTTCTTCATCACTAACAATTGCAATTCCGGCAATTCCAATAATGTCATCTTCTTCTTTCCATAAAAAAAGCTTCCATCGATCATTTTGTTCATATTCCTTCATCGTCTGCTGCAATGCTTTAAGGTCTTTTTCCGTTGGCATGAACGATAAAAGTCCCATTGCAATTTTTTCGTAGTTTTTCTTATACCGAATAAGCATATATTTCTCCCTCATTGTTGAAAACTATCATTTACTTTCTTACCATGAATCAATACCCGCCGCGATCTAACTTTTCCTGTATGCGTGAGACAGATTTAAACAAATCGTAATCTTTTTAATCAAAAAGTCATATTTGTATTTTATGATACATAATTTAGAATGTGTTATCAACATACAATACATATGGGCATTTATTACACAATATATACCCAATAAATGACTCCCCACATTGCACTGATTGCAATGAGCATAAAAAATAAAATCCAGTTATTTTTATTCAAAAGCATACACCTCTATTTATTCGATTGCACCTATTGGAAATTTTATACCGAAAACAAATTTCTGACAACCTGAAAATGAAAGCGTTTCATTAAAAAAGCTCTGTTAAAGAGTACTATTAATTTTTGACTCATTTGACGGAAACGAAGAGAAAACTAAAGAGAAAATAAATTTTCTCGACGTTTTCTTTTCGTTTCCATCTCTTTCAGCGTTCACTGAAAGCGTGAAAAATGGCCTTTTTTCACGAATGAGTCAAAAACAGGCGAAAATCAACATAATTGTTTAACACAACCTTAAAAAAACGGCCCCGAATTTTCGGAGCCGTTCCTTTCTTTACTCTTCCCAAACTTTAACTTCTTTCATTACATCGCCGTTTTTCATTTTCAATACAGCATCCATTCCTTCTGTTACTTGTCCAAATACTGTATGTACACCGTTCAAATGCGGCTGCGGCTCATGGACGATAAAGAATTGGCTTCCGCCCGTATCTTTTCCTGCATGGGCCATTGATAAAGCACCTGCTGTATGTTTATGAGGGTTTCCTTGAGTTTCACACTTAATCGTGTAACCAGGTCCTCCTGTTCCTGTTCCGCTCGGGCATCCGCCTTGAGATACAAATCCAGGAATAACACGGTGGAACGTCAATCCGTTATAGAAACCTTCATTTGCCAATTTTTCGAAGTTCGCCACTGTACCAGGGGCCTCGTTTGGAAATAATTCAATCATGATTTTATCGCCATTTTGCATTTCAATGCTTGCTTTTTTCATTATGTAACCTCCAATATAAAATTCTTCATTCATTCTACTACAATTCAAGAGACAAATCCAATATCTTCACCTTGTCTTCTCCTTTCAACTTTTTGAAACCTCTCCCTCCCTTCATTCGTCTAATATAATGTCATCCGCATATTTTCTATCATATTTCACCAAAGCATACTATAATATGAATGGTTGCATGTATTAAAAGGAGGTCTTTTTTTGAAACGAAAATTACAAGCCATGTTTTTGGCGATAACAATGATGCTGGCTGTACCTTCAGTCAGCCTGGCAGATGCAGCAGAAGGCGATGTCATTGTCACATTAGGGGAGAATTTAACAAATCAGCAAAAAGAGGATATATTAGCAGAGCTGAACGTACCAGAAAATGCTCAAATTATTACCGTATCTAATAAAGAGGAGCATGACTACCTTGGAGAATTTATTCCAAAAGCACAAATTGGTTCACGTGCCATTTCATCGGCAAGTATTACAATTGGTGCAAAAGATTCGGGCTTAAACGTTCAAACGAATAATATTACATGGGTAACAAATGAAATGTACACAAACGCCTTGATTACAGCAGGAGTCAAAGATGCTGAAATCCAAATTACAGCGCCGTTTTCAGTGTCCGGTACTGCCGCTTTAACAGGGATTATGAAAGCTTATGAGACAACGACCAATGAAAAAATTCCGGAAGAAATTAAAAAAGTTGCGAATGAAGAGATGGTCAAAACAGCTCAGCTTGGCGATTCGATCGGGGCTGAAAATGCTGCTGCATTAATGGCGAAAGTAAAGGACGAAATCGCCAAAAATGAACCCAAAACAGAAGCTGATTTACGCGCTTTAATCGAGCGGATGGCACAGGAACTCGGCATTACGCTAACAGCTGCCGAACTCGATACGCTGGTGGACTTCTTCAATAAACTAAAAGAAATGGATATTGACTGGAACCAAGTGAAGGACCAATTAAACATTACGAAAGAAAAAATTTCTACGTTTTTACAATCTGAAGAAGGCCAAACTTTTTTAGAGAAGCTGCAAAATTTTTTAAATAGCTTACTAGATGCCATTCGTGCACTTTTTGCCTAATCATAAATAATGGGGCATGGGTTCAAAGAACCCATGCCCCATTATTTATGTATGAGGGTGATTAAAAAGGGGGTTCTCCCTTTTTAATCACCCTCTTTGTTAGTTTTTTACTTTTGATTTAAAGGGTAAATCATTTTTAACCAGATCCTCGTACGTTTCACGTTTCACAACAAGCTGTGCCTCTCCATCTTCTACAAATACAACTGCAGGCTTTGGAATGCGGTTATAGTGGCTGGCCATAGAATAACCGTAAGCACCTGTACAAAATAAAGCCAGCAAATCATTCGGCTGTGCCTTCGGTAAGGATACATCCCAAATTAACATGTCTCCAGACTCGCAGCATTTTCCAGCTATTGAGACTTTCTCATCTATGTCATCTTTCATGCGGTTTGCAAGAGCTGCCTCATATTTGGCTTGATACAAAGCAGGGCGAATATTGTCATTCATCCCCCCGTCTACCGATACATATTCACGCACGTCCGGTACATGTTTTCTAGAGCCAATTGCATACAACGTTGTTCCTGCATCTCCCACTAAAGAACGGCCCGGCTCAATCCAAATTTCAGGAATAGCCACTTTCATCTCTTCTGTTTGCTTTTTCACTTCTTCGATGATGACATTGACATACTCGCTTACAGGAATCGGATCATCTTCACTTGTATATCGAATTCCGAAGCCTCCTCCTAAATTCAGTACCTGAGGGAAGAATTTCATGCTTTCTTTCCATTCTTTTAACTTTTCAAAAATCTTTTTCGTCGCCATGACAAAACCGGTCGTTTCAAAGATTTGTGAACCGATATGACAATGCAAGCCAAGCAAGTTAAATTGGGGCGCTTCATAAGTTTCGCGCACCGCCTGCTCCGCTTGTCCGTTTTGCAGGTCAAATCCAAACTTTGAATCCTCCTGACCCGTCAAAATATAATCATGCGTATGGGCTTCAATTCCCGGTGTAATACGCAGTAACACGGGAACCTTCTTTCGATGTGTATCTCCCAGCTCTTTCAATAATTCAATTTCATAAAAATTATCGACCACAATGCAGCCTATGTTTTCCTCGATGGCCATTTCCAATTCAGCTCTGCTTTTATTGTTGCCGTGAAAATGAATTTTCTCACGCGGAAATCCTGCAGCGAGCGCCGTATACAATTCCCCCCCTGATACAACATCCAGTGACAGTCCTTCTTCGTGTACAAGCTGTACCATCGCCATAGTGGAAAAAGCTTTACTTGCATAAGCCACTTGGGCTTTTATATTATGTTGCGCAAACGTATCCTTAAATTGGCGCGCTCTTTCACGAATTAACGCAACATCATATACATAAAGAGGAGTTCCAAATTCCTTGGCTAATTTAACGGTGTCCACTCCCCCAATTTCTAAATGGCCATGTTCATTCACTTTACTTGTTCCATGCAAAAACACCATTATCCTTACCTCATTCCCCTTATTATTTATCCCGCTCTAACGGGAAGTAACCCTAACGGATTGACTCTTAATCGAACAGCCCTTTGCTCGGCTGATGGACCATTCATTTTATCAATGTAGACAAAGAGACAGCTAGTCAGCCCTTAAGCTGATAACTGCCTCGCCAATTGATCACTTTACTTAATTAAAACAACCTTATCACATCTATAAAGGTCATGCAACCACATTCTTGCAACGCAAAATATAAAGCAAACTTCCATCAGTGGGGCCTACCTTCATCCCCACTGATGGTTAGTTTGGCCTGCACGATGCAGGTCACTCACACGTTGCCGCAGGACGCGGCGATATTAGTCTGTGTTCCTTTTGTCGGGCTTTTACACGAGAAAGCTAGATTAGGGCAGTTATTCCCTGCTTAGCTTTTTCAATTTCTCTCAAATCTTCAAGTGGAGGTCTTACTCCCATGAAAATAAACGGTTTTGTTCATTTTCATCATGATTGGCGAAGTTTTGCGTCATGATTCGCTGCCCGTTAATGCGGGATAATCTTTTTTTGCCGTTAAATTTTGAACATCAGAACTTTATTAACGTTTGATTAAACGGGTTGTTTTGATTTATTTTGGGGATGGACAACACTTGGTCTAACATTATCTCCCGGCTTAGAAGTTCGAAACACAATCCCTTTGAAAGCACTTGGATTAAAAGGAATAAATGGCCATAAATATGGTGTATTTAATGAACGTGTGCTTGCAAGCAGCAAAATATATAAAGTTGCCCCAATAACAAAACCAGGAGCGTGGAAAGCCGCGACTGCCGACAGCAATATGAGTCGTGCCATTTTATTCGCCACACTGAGCTCATAGCTCGGAGTAGCAAAGTTTCCAATCGCCGCAACCGCCACATATAAAATAACTTCTGGAACGAACAAGCCTACATCAATGGCAATTTGTCCAATTAACGCAGCGGCAATTAAGCCCATGGCTGTTGATAATGGCGTTGGAGTATGAATGGCGGCGAGCCTTAAAAATTCAATTCCAATATCCGCCATAAAAATTTGAACAATCATCGGAATATTTGTCTTTTCATTTGGTCCAATGAATTGTAAGTTAGGCGGCAATAACGAAGGTTCTACCACGAATAAAAACCATAACGGCAGTAAAAAAACAGAAGCCATAATACCAATATAACGTACCCAACGAATAAATGTTCCAACAGCGGGCGACTGCCGGTATTCTTCCGCATGTTGAACATGGTGAAATAATGTTGTCGGCGTAATAATAACGCTTGGAGACGTGTCGGTTATGATAACTACGTGTCCTTCCAATAGATGCTCGGCTGCCACATCCGGCCGTTCCGTATAGCGTACAAGCGGAAAAGGGTTGTATCCTTGTTTCACAAGAAACTCTTCAATCGTTTTATCCGCCATCGTAAGGCCATCCGTTTTAATCATTTGAAGTTCTTTTTTCACCACATCCACTAATCCCGGATCCGCTATATCTTTTATATAGCCCACTGCCACGTCTGTTTTTGAACGCTCTCCCACTTTCATAATTTCAAAACGAAGGTTTCCATCTCGAATACGCCTTCTCATTAATGCTGTATTAATAATAATATTTTCGGTAAATCCATCCCGTGACCCTCTAACTACTTTTTCCGTGTCGGGCTCTTCGGGGCCGCGTCCCGGATAACTCCGCACATCCACTTGATAACCTGTATCTTCTTCATCAATCAATACGACAATCAGCCCTGATAAGATCGTATCAAGTGCATCTTCTAAATATTCAATCGGAGTAACTTGTTGATGAATGAGACGATTCTCAATAATGGCTTTGGCTTTTGCCTTTTCTGTTTCATGGTCATTTACTTCTACAAGCTGATCGGCAATTTGAATGATGTAGTTGCTATCACAAAGTCCTGTCACATAGTACATGTGCACTTCACGATCCAAGATAAGCAGCTTGCGTACACCTACATCGAAGCTTATATTCATGCTTCCGTTTTCTATAAACCATTTATCATTTTCATGGACCTTCGTGTAAATCGCTGTTTTTTGCTTTGTTTGTTCTGCCACCGTACCCACTCCTTTCTAAAATTACTTCCACGGCTTTCATTGTGATGGGGGAACCGTATTGAATATCATCTTTTCTTGCCATCTTTCCAATATCACCGATTCCTACCACAATCGGCACTTGCAGACTATCCAGACAATAAACGGTGTCGCCATTTATTCTGCCTATTTCAAATTCAGCAATACCGCTTTTGTCCACTCCATATTCTGTCAATTCCCCATAACGGTCAATACTCACATCCACCCTTGTCCACTCATTTTGATGTGTTTTAGAGGCTACAGCAATCACGCCCAGCACATCCACTTTCTCATGATTGACGACATATTTTAACGCCCGCTCTCCCGCCCCTTCACCTAAAAAACCACTGTCATCAAACATGACAAATACGGGATCATAAGGGGTTTTCATAATAAGCTTTACGATTTCCGGTCCCGTTAATTTCGTTGGATTTCCATGCGATTGAGAAATACATCGGCCTCCATATTGCTTTGCTACATGTTCAACGGTCTTTTCAGCATATTCATCACCATCTGTAACGACAATAACCCTTCTTTTCTCCATATGTTTCTTTATCCTTTCGGTTTAAAGATCAGAGCAACAATAAAGGCAAACAAAATGGCTGAGGCAATGCCTGCTGACGTCAGCTCGAAAATCCCCATTGCAATACCGATGAACCCGTGTTTTTCCGCTTGTTCCATCGCTCCGTGCAGCAGCGAATGGCCGAAGCTTGTAATGGGAACGGTCGCCCCCGCTCCCGCAAAGTCAATCAGCTTATCATAAAGCCCAAAGCCATCCAGTACGGCTCCGGCGACTACGAAAGAACTTGTTACATGGGCGGGAGTTAGTTTAGCGATGTCCAATAGCAATTGACCAATGACACAAATCGCTCCTCCAACTAAAAATGCAATGACGTATTCCATTTAATTGCCTCCCTCCGACGCCTCAATGACAACCCCATGAGCAATAGTAGGAATGGTTTCTTTCTGTTGAATCATGGTCGGACTTAGCAGCGCACCTGTCGCTACAACAAAGACTCTTTTAAAATTGCCCTTTATTAATTCATTTAAAATATAGCCGTATGTAACGACTGCTGAACAACCGCATCCGCTCCCTCCTGCAAAAACTTCTTGATCGGGCCTGTAAATCATTAATCCGCAATCGTTATGCACATCAAAGACATCATATCCCTCTTCTTGGAGCAGTTTTTTTAAGATAGGGCTTCCCACTCCCGATAAATCACCCGTTACAATAAGATCGTAATACGATGGAGAACGGTTTGTGTCTACAAAGTGCTGCCGTATCGTATCAGCAGCTGCAGGAGCCATAGCCGACCCCATATCAAATGGATCTGCTATTCCATAATCGGCTACTTTTCCGATAGTAGCCGACGTTATTTTTACTAATCCCTTTTCTTGTGAGACGAGCGCTGCTCCCGCTCCCGTCACGGTAAAAGTAGCGGTGTCAGGTTTTTGTCCCCCATACTCTGTCGGATAACGGAATTGCCTTTCAGCTGTTGCATTATGGCTGCTCGTTGCCGCCATTATTTTTCTCGCAAATCCCCCATCTACTAAAGCAGCCCCTACAGCCAATGTTTCCATTGAAGTGGAACAGGCACCAAACATACATAAAAACGGGATTCGATTTTGCCTTGCTACATAATTGGCCGTTACATTTTGATTAAGCAAATCCCCAGCCAAAAAGAAATCAACATCTGAATAACTCAAGTTCCCTTTTTGTAAACAAGAATCAATGGCTTCTTTCATTAACAGCCGTTCGGCCAGCTCCCAATTGTCTTCGCCGCAATGTAAATCTGTATGGGTAACATCAAACGATTCCGCTAAAGGACCTTCCGCCTCCTTAGGGCCCACGGCTGTTCCCGTTGCATTAATATAAATGTCATTCTCAAACATCCATGTTTGCTTTCCAGCAAGACGCATATTCATTCTCCCTTCTATTAAAAAAAGGCTTTGAATGCATATCGCAGCATCCCCATGATGTAAGCAGCGACCACCCCAAATGTAATGACGCTTCCCGCTAACTTGAACATGTTTGTCGCTACCCCTAGAACAAGCCCTTCGCTGCGATGTTCCATCGCTGCACTTGTCATCGAATTGGCAAACCCTGTTACTGGAACAGCAGAACCCGCCCCGGCGAACTGACCGAGCTTATCGTAAACTCCAAAACCAGTCAAAAGGGCTGAAAACAAGATAAGAGTCGCTACTGTTGGATTTCCAACATCTTCCTTAGTATAGTCGAAATAATGTAAGTAAAAATTTTCAATGGCTTGCCCCAAAGCGCAAATGAGCCCCCCTACGACAAACGCTTTTAGACAATTCATAAAATAAGGAGGCTTCGGCTGATAAGGCTTGATATTTTTTTTATAATTATCCTTTAATTTTTGTTGATTGCTCACCTATACTCCCTCCGATTTTTATCTACTTTGAATACATGCTTTGTCATAGATAGCATTACTCTTCGTTATGATCTCAATCTATCGGGCCACAAAGCCGCCCATTGGCATACGCTCTATTTTATCGATCGACAAAATAAATCCAATGGAATAACGAACCAAATACCTTACCTAACACAATAGCCATCAATAAAACGATTATTTTTTCTGCCACACCGATTCTTTTAGCTAAAATCGGCAGTACATTCATTACTTCTGTCAGTGCAGCCGCCAGCATTCCATTAAAAATACCGCTTGCAGTCCCGACGATGACCGCTATAAATCCAGGGAGATACAATACATATCCATGAAGGCTCATCCATCCTCCGCATATGGCTCCCATAATTACGCCCCATTCATAACCCTGTACATATTTCATTGTCTTTGTTAACTGCATGAGTCTTGGAATGACGCCTAATACGGTCAAAAAAGCAACAAATCCGGCTCCTACAGCCAGCCCTCCGGCAAAACCTATAAAGATGGTGAACAACACATTAAGACTCATCAATGTTTTTCATACTCTCTTTGTTTTCATGCATAATGACATATTGATCTAAATCTTGTTGATAATTAAACATCTCTACTTCTAAAGGGCTGGGTTCCTCATTGATTCGCTTACGAAAAAGATGGTTAAAAAACAGCACCATCCCTAAGCCTAATCCGAACGAGTACGGTATTTGCAGTAACAACGGCTTTTCATCCTTTACTCCAGTCAGCATGTAAAATAGTTTTTGGTGAACTTGCCTCATACTTACATCCTCGTGGAAGTTCATGATGGCTAGAGCCGCTCCGATAAAGAGTAATAACCATACAAGCGCAAAAAAGAATCCTGAATAATTTTTCTTTTTAAACATGACTTCCACAATGGTTTGTGCCGGACCGATATTTTGGATGTCCAGATCAGCATCCTCTTTTTTCATTTGAGCAATAACCTTCATGACATCAACAACAATGATATTACGGTCACTCATCGTTACTTGATGAATGAGCAATTTTTGAAGCTTTTCTTTCGTTTCAGATCTAGCAATGATTAAAGCAATCTGTCCTAACCTCACCGTCTCATTGGGATTAACTTGCACACGATGACGCATCCGTAAATAAACTGTATTTTCCACGTATATCACACCTTGCAAATGGTTCTCCTCGTATGAGTAGTATGTTATTTCTTAAATTTTCTAATTCAAAAATCAAACATCCATTAATTACCACAAAAAAGTGAAGCGGAAAGCCTAAAAAAGCAGGCTTTCCGCTTCACTCTTCTAAAAATGAATTTCAAATCATCATGGATGGCTGAACCATCCTTCAAAATCAATTAATTTTGAAGATTTTACACAAAATGGACCGTCAATTAAAATCCTTAATGTTACTGGATTTATATGACGGCCCATTTTGTGGCAGGTGACCGAAAAGGGGCTGTTTTTCCCTTTTCGGTCACCTGCTAGCCTTCCATTCTGTTTTTCATTTGCTGTAAGATTTTCTTTTCCAAACGAGAAACTTGTACTTGTGAGATGCCTAGTCTAGAAGCCACTTCTGATTGTGTTTGATCTTTATAGTATCGCAGGTAAACAATGAGTTTCTCTCTCTCGTCCAATTCCTCGATGGCTTCCCTTAACGCCATTTTATCAAACCACTTTCCTTCATTCTGGTCGGCAATTTGATCTAATAACGTAATGGGATCCCCATCATTTTCATACACGGTCTCATGAATCGAAGTAGGAGCACGATTAGCTTCTTGAGCCATTACAACATCTTCCGGTGTAATGTCTAAATACTCGGCTACTTCTAAAACAGTCGGTACTCTATTTAACGTCTTAGAGAGCTCATCCTTTGCCTTACGAATTTTGTTGCTCAGTTCCTTTAAAGAACGACTCACTTTCACCGTTCCATCATCCCTGATGAAGCGCTGAATTTCACCGATAATCATTGGAACTGCATACGTCGAAAACTTTACATCATATGATAAGTCAAACTTGTCAACGGATTTTAAGAGACCGATGCAACCGATTTGAAATAAATCATCCGGTTCATACCCTCTATTTAAAAACCGCTGAACGACCGACCATACTAGCCGCATGTTTTTCTGTGCAATAAGGTCACGGGATTCTTGATCTCCCTGCTGACTTCTTTTTATTAATTCTTTTACTTCACAATCGGATAAATAACCTCGGCTCTGTTCGTTTTTGACCTCCACATCCATAGGCTGATCTCCTTAATTGCATAAAGCTTTACTTTTTGTTAGGTGCTTCTTTAAATAAAGCGTGGTTCCTTTTGAGACAGAGGATTGAATTGAAATTTCATCCATGAAATTTTCCATAATGGTAAACCCCATTCCGGATCGTTCTAATTCAGGCTTTGTCGTATAAAGCGGCTGCTTTGCTTCCTCGACATCTTCAATTCCCATCCCTTCATCTTTGATGACGATTTCAATAGTTCCCTCATCAATTAAATAAACAGAGATGTAGACAGTTCCATTGGGATTGTTGTCATATCCGTGAATAATGGCATTCGTCACAGCTTCTGATACCACCGTTTTAATTTCTGTTACTTCATCCATCGTAGGATTCAATTGGGTTACAAATGCCGCTACTGTTACACGGGCGAACGATTCATTTTGGCTTAACGCCGAAAATTGCAGATGCATTTCATTTTTCATCATGCCACCCCCAACGTCGCCAAAGCGTTTTGTTCTGTTTGTTCTAAGCGAATAATTTTGAACAAACCTGACATTTCAAATAATCTTTGGACGGAAGGGGAGATCGCACATACGACCATTTCTCCGCCACTGTTTTTGATTTGCTTGTATCTTCCTAAAATGACACCAAGTCCTGAACTATCCATAAAACTCAAATCCTGAAGGTTTAGCACAATGTGATGAATAGGTTCGTTATCCAAAAGATTGGTAATCTTCGTTCTTAATTCATCTGCCGCGTGATGATCAAGCTCACCGCTTAAACGTACAAGCAACACATGATGTTTCACTTCTAAATTTATCGAAAGACTCACAGTTCAAACCTCCCTTGAAAGTTTCACTTTAGAGTCTTTCGATAGCTTTCCGCTCGAATCCTTCCCTGTGACAAAACTAGTTATTTTTCGTCAACTTTAGTTATGATGTTTGTGTAAACATGGAAAATGTGCGTTTAAATAAATCCCACCAGGATGCTTCTTTAACCTCGTCTCCTGCAACCAGCGGAGATTCACTTAAAACTTTTCCGTCTTTTTTAATAATCAACATTCCTATCTCCTGTCCTTTTTGAACAGGGGCCTGTAATGTCTTTTGTAATTTAATGTCTTTTTTTATGTCTTTTGTCGAAGTCCCTTTTTTCGTTAACAAGGAAATAGGTTCAGAGGTCACGACATTTACCTCTTTTTTATCACCCTTGTTCACTTTGAGAGAAGCAACTTTTACATCACGTTTATAAAGAGGGGTTGTTTGATACTGGCTGAACGCATAATCAAGCATCTTGGTCACTTGTGCATTCCTATCTTTCGGTGTATCTGCCCCAAACACTACGGCGATAACTCTCATATTTCCTTTTTTGGCGGTAGCAGTTAAGCAGTACTTCGCCTCGTTTGTAAATCCCGTTTTCACTCCATCTACACCGGGGTAAAATTTAACTAGGCGGTTTGTATTGACTAGCCAAAACTTCTTGTCTGTGTCTTCACGCAGATAATCTTCATATTTACCTGTGTAGTTCGTAATTTTTTCGTATTTCAGCAGCTCTTTTGCCATAATGGCCATATCATAGGCTGTACTATAATGTTCCGGAACAGGCAGGCCAGTCGGATTTTGGAATTGAGTATTTTCCGCCCCTAACTCTTTTGCCTTTTTGTTCATCATCTCTACAAACTCTTCTTCCGAGCCTGCAATATGCTCTGCCATTGCGACAGATGCATCGTTTCCAGATCCGATGGCAATGCCTCTTAACATTTCATCGACCGTCATTTCTTCACCTGGCTCTAAGAAGATTTGCGAACCACCCATCGATGCAGCATATTCACTTGTTCGAACTTTATCGTTCCATTTGATTTTACCTTCATCGATGGATTCCATAATTAAAATCATCGTCATAATCTTAGTCATACTGGCAGGTGGAAGCTTTTCGTTGCTGTTTTTTTCATATAACACGGTGCCTGTATCACGCTCGATCAAAACGGCTGATTTGGCCTTCTCAGCTAGTTCCGCTGTAGATGTTTCCTTGGCAAATGCGGCTGTTGTATGAAAAGAAAAAAGAACTGTTAACACGATTGAAAATGAAAAAAATCGCTTCATCTCCATAACCCTCCATTCTTTATACAACCTATTTTTACCAAATAAACCTTATTTCATACCACTAACCAAAAAAAGAGAGCCGATAGAATTCTATCGGCTCTCTTTTTTTGGTTAGTGAGAGATTTTATCATATACAAGAGGCGGTGCTTCTACTTTTTCTGAAGAAATTTTTACGCTCTCATAAATTTTTTCCTTTACCTCTTCAATATTTTCTTGGTTGCTGTAAATAGTGACAAGCGCCTCACCTTTTTTCACTTCGTCACCTATTTTCTTTTTAAGCACAAGTCCTACGGCCAAGTCGATTTCAGATTCTTTCGTTGCACGGCCTGCTCCTAAAAGCATAGCAGCTGTCCCAATTGAATCAGCTACGATTTCTGCAACATATCCATCTTCTTTCGCTTCTAAATCTAGGACATATTTTGCTTGCGGTAATTTAGATGGATCATCCACAACTGAACCATCACCGCCCTGTGCGCTTAAAAACACTTTTAACGTTTCAAGCGCCTTCCCGTTTTGAATGACTCCTTCAAGCATATGACGAGCTTCTTCTAAGCTGTTCGCTTTTTTCGCCAAGTATACCATGTGACTTCCAAGAATTAAGCAAAGTTCTTCCAAATCTTTTGGACCATGCCCCTTTAATGTGTCAATCGCTTCTTTAACTTCCAAAGCGTTTCCAATGGCAAATCCTAAAGGCTGACTCATATCAGAAATGACAGCCATCGTTTGACGTCCAACATTATTACCGATGTTCACCATCGCCTGAGCCAATTCTTTCGCGTCATCTAAATCCTTCATAAACGCCCCTGCCCCAGTCTTAACGTCCAACACAATAGCATCAGCTCCAGCGGCAATTTTCTTGCTCATAATAGAACTTGCAATAAGGGGAATGCTGTTGACTGTCGCTGTTACATCACGAAGTGCATAAAGTTTTTTATCCGCTGGTGTTAAATTGCCCGTCTGTCCAATAACGGCTACTTTATTTTTGTTCACTAAATCAATGAACTGCTGTTTATCAATTTCTACATGGAAACCCGATACCGATTCTAATTTATCAATCGTTCCGCCTGTATGGCCTAGTCCGCGGCCGGACATTTTGGCGACCGGCACTCCGACTGCCGCTACTAAAGGAGCCAGTACAAGCGTCGTCGTATCGCCAACGCCCCCTGTACTATGCTTATCCACTTTAATGCCTTCAATATCGGATAAATCAATTTGATCGCCCGACTCTACCATAGCCATTGTCAAATCCGCTCGTTCTCTTTCTGTCATCCCTTGAAAAAAACTGCCATTCCAAAAGCGCTCATTTGATAATCAGGAATTGAACCGTCTGTAAATCCCTGAACGATGAATTGAATTTCTGCTGTCTCAAGCTCTCGTCCATCGCGCTTTTTCTCAATTAAATCAACCATTCTCATATGAAACACCTTCTCTATTCAGAATTTAAGCTAATTCTTTTACAATGCCTTTTACTAGTGATAAAAATTGTTTTTTCACTTTTTCCGTCGTTTCAATAACTTCTTCATGATTTAATGGCTGGTCCAAAATCCCCGCAGCCATATTGGAAATACAAGAAATCCCCAAGACTTTCAACCCTGAATGGCGGGCAACAATTACTTCCGGCACAGTGGACATACCAACTGCATCTCCGCCTAATACACGCAGTGCACGGACTTCTGACGGTGTTTCATAGCAAGGTCCTGTATTTCCTACATATACACCTTCTTGAACTGAAATATTCAGTGTTCCGGCAACATTTTTAGCTAACTGTCTCAGCTCTTTGCAGTAGGCTTCGGACATATCCGGGAAACGAACACCAAGTTCAGAATCGTTTGGCCCAATCAATGGATTGCTTCCCATATTATTAATATGATCAGAAATAATCATTAAATCTCCCGGCTGGAATGCTTCATTCACTCCTCCTGCTGCATTGGTCACGATTAATGTTTCAACACCGATCGCTTTCATGACACGTACCGGAAATGTCACTTTATCCATGCTGTAGCCTTCATAATAATGAAAGCGTCCTTGCATCGCTACAACGGTTACACCATGAATCGTACCAAGAACAAGTTGTCCTGCATGTCCTTCCACTGTGGAAACAGGAAATTCAGGAATTTCTTCGTATGGAATTTTAATGGCATCTTCAATTTCATCCGCCAGAACCCCCAGTCCCGATCCTAAAATAAGACCAATTGTTGGAGTGGAAGAAAATTTCCCTTTAATATATTGTGCGGATGTTTCAATTAATTCTCGATTCATATTCAACTCTCCTATTCCCTTTTATGATAGTTCAGCTAAAAAGCTTTTTCCGTATTTCGGCATTTCGATATTGAAATTATCAGCAATCGTTGCGCCGATATCTGCGAATGTGCTGCGCAATGGTATTTCTTTTCCACCCTTCATACGCGGGCTGTAAACAATTAGCGGTACATATTCTCTTGTGTGATCGGTTCCGTAGTGAACAGGGTCGTTCCCATGATCAGCAGTGATGATCAATAGATCATCTTCTTTTAAATGATCCAGCACTTCCGGTAAGCGCGCATCGAATTCTTCCAATGCCTCACCATATCCTTTCGGGTCGCGCCGATGGCCAAATAATGCGTCAAAATCCACGAGATTCACAAAGCTCAAGCCTGTAAAATCCATCTTTACTGTATCAGCCATTTTATCCATACCATCCATATTGGATTTCGTTCGAAGTGATTGGGTCACACCTTCCCCATCATAAATATCAGAAATTTTTCCGATTGCAATGACATCAAGCCCTGCGTCCTTCATCTCATTCATTACAGTTCGCCCAAACGGTTTTAGGGCATAATCATGACGGTTCGCTGTTCGTGTGAACTTGCCCGGTTCACCTAGAAACGGTCGAGCAATAACACGCCCTACCATATACTTCTCATCTAAAGTCATTTCACGGGCCATTTCACAAATTTTATAAAGCTCATCGATTGGAACAATCTCTTCATGAGCCGCAATTTGCAATACTGAGTCCGCAGATGTATATACAATAAGGGCCCCTGTTTCTATATGCTCTTTTCCAAGTTCATCTAAAATTTCCGTACCGGAAGCAGGTTTGTTCCCAATAATTTTTCTGCCTGTTTTTTCTTCAAGCTCTTGAATTAGTTCATCTGGAAACCCGTCTGAAAACACACGAAAAGGCTGATCAATATGAAGTCCCATGATTTCCCAATGGCCTGTCATCGTGTCTTTCCCAGCTGATGCCTCTTGCATTTTTGTATAATAACCCAACGGCTGATCTGCTTTAGCAATCCCTTTAATTTCTCGGATGTTGCTCAATCCTAATTTCCCCATGTTCGGCATCTTTAAGCCGTTCATATGCTCGGCAATATGCCCTAGTGTATCGGCCCCTTTATCGTTATATTTATCTGCGTCCGGAGCTTCGCCGATTCCAACAGAATCCATTACAATGAGAAATACTCGTTTATATGTATGTGAAGACATCTTGTTCCCTCCATTTATAAATTTTTCTTACTTGTAACTTTCCCTTTATATATATATTTAACCATGTAAACCATGAGTTTCCATTTATTTGAAAGCGGTTTCTTATTGCTCATAATTGGTCAGAAGTCTGACAACATAAGTATAGAACTTTTTTTGCAGTTTGTCGAGATGGTAAATACCATCTCGACAAACTAAAAGGCATGACTTAAAAAAACGCCAAGGTGTGGATTCCTTGACGTCTTTTTAGGCTCTAGGGTGGAATTGATTATAAACATCTTTAAGTCTCGTTTTTGTAACATGTGTATAAATTTGAGTAGTCGAAATATCCGCATGCCCCAGCATTTCTTGTACTGCACGCAAATCTGCCCCATTCTCCAATAAATGTGTGGCAAAAGAATGTCTCAGCGTGTGCGGGGTCAATTCTTTCTCAATTTTTGCTTCTAACGCCAATTTCTTTAAAATTTTCCAAAAACCCTGTCGTGTCAAACGATTCCCGTGATGATTCACGAAAAGAGCCGTTTCATCCTTTTGCTTTTTTACCAGCAACGGTCGCGCTTGAGTTAAATAAGCCTCCACCGCTCCCGCAGCCATCCGCCCGATTGGAACAATTCTCTCCTTACTCCCTTTTCCAAAACAGCGAATGAATCCCATCGTTAAATGAACATCATCCAAATTCAAATTCATCAACTCTGAAACACGCATTCCCGTTGCATATAAAAGCTCCAGCATCGCTTTATCCCTCACCCCAAAAGGTGTACTGAGATTGGGAATGCTTAAAAGCGCCTCTACTTCCCCTGCACTTAGTACTTTGGGCAATTTCCTTTCAAGCTGGGGTGTTTCAATATGAACAGAAGGATCCTGTTCCGCCGCTTTTTCCCTTAGTAAAAATTGATGGAAGGCCCTGATGGACGCAATATGGCGAGCAATCGTTTTAGATGATTTATTTTGTTCATGTAAATGTTTCAAAAACGATAAAATATTCACTCTCGTCACATCATTGACGCCGCTTAGCTGCTCTACATGCTTTAAATATTGAACATATTTGACTAAATCGCGTTGATAGGATTCAATCGTATTTTTCGCTAATCCGCGCTCCACTATTAAATAATGCATAAAATCCTTAATATGTAGTTCCACTGGCCTCTACTCCCCGCTATGATAAAAAAGAAACAACCTTTCAATCCAGCTTGGCTGCTCGTTTAAGGGCTGCATGTTCGCTACTTTAACGGCTGCCCCTTGTGGTTCATCGTATCTTTGATATTGTTGATACTCTTGCTGAACCCACATCATCCCGTAGTAAAAAAGAAACGTGAATCCCGTAAACAAAATGAACACTTTCAATGTTTGATACATCAATTGAATAAAAGCCTTCATTTTCATATCCTCCAATTTGTATGCTATTAGAAGATATGCCATGCAGGACAAGTTTTATACATCTATTTAAAATAAAAACCTTCTCCTAGTTGGAAAAGGCCCCAATTTCATTGTTCATCATCCTTCTGTTTTTCCTGGCAGCGATAACAGATACCATGAAATGTCAGGCGATGATCTTTAATTTTAAAATTCCATTGACGTTCAACGATTTCCTCTACATCTTCGAGTAAATCTTCTTGGATTTCATCAACTGCTCCACACTCAATACACACAAGATGATGATGAAAGTGAGCAGCACCTTCCTGCCTTAGATCGTATCGGGATACACCGTCACCGAAATTAATTTTGTCGACGATTTTCAATTCCGTCAGTAGTTCAAGCGTACGATAAACAGTCGCTAATCCAATTTCCGGCGACTTTTCCTTGACGAGGAGATACACATCTTCTGCACTCAAATGATCCTCTTCATGTTCAAGGAGCACCCTCACAGTCGCCTCCCTTTGTGGTGTAAGCTTATAGCTGGCTGAGTGCAACTGCTGCTTGATTCGTTCAATTCGACTTTCCATTAAAAAATCCCCTCCCTCGCCATTTACTTCATTATATACATAGCACTCTAACGGGCAGTAAGTCCCCTGCAAAGCGGAGGACACTGCCCATAAAAAATCGATAAATTCAATTATTATCCAAAGTCAGCAAATAAATACGAACAATGCGACAGCGTGTCGAATTGTCTTCTTTAGTATATTCTATGCATCAAAAACTTGCCAAGTGAATGTTCACTTTATTATAGCAGATGTAGAGAAAGTGTCAAAATAAAATCATTATAATCTAGAAGTAATATAGATTATTTTATAATAATTATTACTTATTAATAAAAGTTAAAATCGATTTCATTAAATACGGGGACATATAGGCTTCAAAACCTGAAGCTGCCATGACAAACAAAGTCATCCATACGGTAGACAAGCTGTAACGCAAAAAAGCTGAGGATATAGGTTCATGAACTCCTTTTACAAACTGCTGACGAATGACTTTGAGCGAAAATGAAATAGAGATCGTCGATAAAATAATGAACGCTGGAATTAAAAAAACATTTTGCGGCAATACGGAAACAAATGAAAGCAAGAAACCATGAAGCTGCATTTGATTGACTAGAAACCCAACTGTAAACCCAATCATCATCCCTTTTAAAAACAATAACACCAATACGACAGGCAATCCAATGATTGAAATTCCTAAAACCCAAATAAAACCAAGATACTTCAAATTATGAACCAGGCTTTGCTGGAACATCTCATTTTTACTCACAAACTCTCCAGCAGCGACCTGTCCAAAAAAACGATTCAAATAAAAATAAAGATCTTGTTTTTGCTCCAGATTTAAACTATTGACGACAATGGCTCCAAAAATCACACCCATTAAAAACAAAACGGTTGTAAACAAATAAATGGAGCTATTTTCCCGAATATGATAAAGACAAAACTGTTTTAACTTTTTCATGGTCTTCCTCCTATCATTCCCTTACTAGATAATATGATAGAGTAAGATTTGTATGCCAGAAAATTATGAAGAGGAGGCAAGACCTCCTCTTCATAATTTTTCCTGCAAAAAGAATGAGAGAAGTTCAATGCATATAGTATTTACCGCTAATCTGCCATGACTTTTCCGTATATTCCTCCGCCTCCTGAGTGAATGTCCAGCTCTCCTTTTCGGGCTTTTAAAATGAGACCGGCAATCGAAGGCTTTACATATTCTTTCAGCTCTTCTTCGGATGCTTCATGTAGTATATACATTTCTGTTCCCACAAATTGAATAAGTTTATCCAATGTTTTCGCTCCGATACCCGGTATGAAATCCAAAGGTACTTGATGGATATACGGAGGACGACTGATTGGACAATCTGCAGAGGGCAGTTCCTTAATTCTTTCGGAAACCCCTTTAATAAACTTATGATGGCCGCACTGTGCGCATATCCATTGTGAAGAAGCGGGCTGTTTGTGAAAGCATTTTTCACAGACAGTATGATAATATTTTCCTAATAATGGATTTAATCCGTAGTTAGCAGTGATTTTACGTCCATGTTCCTTTTTTAATACTTTTTTCAATTCGGTAAAACTTAGTGACTCCATCTTCATTTGCTGATACTCTCTTCCAATCTTGGCAACAGAATGAGCGTCTGAATTAGATAAAAAGGAATATGCCTTTAATTCTTCAATTCCGCCTGCCATATCTGTGTTGGCACTTAATCCCAACTCTATTCCGTCTATTAAAGAAGGATTGAATACCTCTGTCAACGAATGCCTTACCCCTTTACCATATAGACTTTTAAAAGGAGTGAATACATGGGCCGGAATAAACAGACCGTTTAATTCCTTTACTTTTTCTTGCACAACGCCGGCTTGCTCGTATATACGCTGGGAACTTAATGTAATGTTTTTCATTCGGGCTCCCAGCCACAACGAAAACTCTGTCATTTCTTTTATGCTTCCGAAATAGACGAGCACATGAATGGGCCCATGACAATGCTTATCATAAATCTCAATCTCTGATCCAAGAATTATTGTAAGATTATGGTATCGAAATCCCCCTTCTTCTAACTCCACCATTCCTCCTGTTTCGATGTAACGTTCGAATTCACATAGTACTTCAGGAACGTGCCCGTCGATGATACCAATCATATCCATACCTTTACGTCGGGAAGATTCCTCAATAATGGAGGGAATGGTAAGTGATCGGGAAGCGGTAATCTTAACTGGCTTCCCGGTACCGGTTCTTCCTATATGAATATGTAAGTCCACATAGTAATGCTGCATACTACTCCCCTAACGCGCTTTTTAGTTGTAAATATTGAACGGCATACGCTGTTTTAGCATCATAGATTTGCTGATCCTGGATTAAGCCAAGTGCTTCTTCTAATGTCACCTCTAGTACGTCAACAAACTCATCTTCATCAAGACTTGCTTTTACTTCCATTTTTCCCAAGTTAGTTGCAATATACAGATGCACTAATTCGTCGGCAAATCCCGGTGATGTATAAAACGAAATGAGATGATCCAGGGAAGAACACGTATAACCCGTTTCTTCCTCCAGTTCACGCTTTGCCGTTACCTCAGGCTGCTCACCTTTTTCTAATTTACCGGCAGGAATTTCAACCAATACACGCTCCATCGCCTTTCGGTATTGACGAACCATTACAATTTTATGATCCTCCGTCAAAGCAATCACTGCTACAGCTCCCGGGTGCTTTATGACTTCGCGCGTACTCGTTTTTCCATTTGGAAGCAGTACTTCTTCATGGTATAAATCAATGACTCTTCCACCAAATAACTTTTCCGATTTTAAGGTTTTTTCCTTTAAATGCTCCATTCTCTACACCTCGTTCTAGTTTTTCCCTTTCTTACATACATTCTAACATACCGATACCGGGAGGAATAAAATGAAGGTATATGTCATCGACAATGGAATTATTCTAGTCGGTAAAGCGTGGCAAATTCGTGCAAAGCTGAAGCAATATAGCAAAAAATACGAGTCCGTTTCCAGCTGGATTGAAACGCAGTCCATCCAGTCGTCTCCTGCCAAAAAGAGTTGACCACCAAAATGCGGTCAACTCTTTTTAATGCTGATAATGTTTAATGTCTGCGGCCTTATCCTATATAACCGTTGTCTTAAAGATGTTTTTCATATGGTCGATAAATGTATCATGGTGATCTGTAAACGTGGCCATTTTATTGCGATGAGCAACCGTCTTATATCCTCTTGCATAGGCACCGTAAGCGGTTAAGAAGGTGCAAATATCCGTACAAACTCCGGCTAAATGTACCATTTTGACCCCTCTTTCTTTCAGTTCTTCATCCAGATTTGTTTGGAAAAATGCATCATATTCAGGTTTTTCTATGTAAATAACATTCGGATTATGCTTGTTTTGCTCATACCATGTTTGCAGCTCCCCAAATAATTGCTGTCCCCATGTCCCTTTCACATTGTGGGACGGCCAAAGTTCGAAGTGAGGATCATTTTCCTCATGTCCGTCCATACACACCGCCACTACTTTCCCTTGAGTTAAACATTCACTGGCAAATTCAATGATAGCAGGAACGATATCCTGAGCTTTTTTTCCGACTGTCAAATTTCCATTATCCGCAACAAAATCATTGCTCATGTCAATGATCAACAAAGCTTCTCTTTCCATTGTTATACCCCTTTTCTTATCTGGCTCGATATACGACCCCACTATAACTTGGCTCTTTCCGCTTTTCTTCTTTTAGTTTTAAATAGTTTATCACATTCCTTTCCCTTCTTTCCAAAAGAATTAGAATTTTCAATTGGATGAAAAAACGTTATTGAATAGCCGAATAAGAGCCATTTAGTTCGGAAGAAACATCTTATTTGAGTTCAAGCTTCTTTTCACGCTACAATAATTGAAATGCAATCATTAAGTAAAACTGCATACGAGAGAAACGGGGGTATATAGATGAAGAAAAATCGTTTAGGCACATCCGATTTATATGTAAGTGCACTCGGACTTGGCTGCATGTCTCTTGGGACAGACAGAAAAAAAGCAGCAGCCATTCTCGATCAGGCTGTCGATTTAGGTGTGAATTATTTAGATACAGCCGATTTATATGACTTTGGCTTAAATGAAGAAATAGTGGGTGAAGCTGTCAAGAGAAGACGACAAGATGTCATTTTGGCAACAAAGGTAGGAAATCGATGGGAAAAAGGCAAAGACGGCTGGAGCTGGGATCCATCTAAAACGTACATAAAAGAACAAGTCAAAAACAGCCTGCGCCGCCTTCAAACGGATTACATTGACCTGTATCAATTGCATGGCGGTACAATTGAAGATCGTATCGACGAAACCATCGAGGCATTTGAAGAGTTAAAAACAGAAGGTGTCATCCGCCACTATGGGATTTCTTCCATTCGCCCAAATGTCATTCGAGAATACTTGCAAAAGTCATCCATTATCAGTGTGATGATGCAATACAGTATTCTTGATCGCCGACCAGAAGAAGAAATAATGGAGATTTTAGCCCAGCATAACATTAGCATTATCGCCAGAGGTCCTCTTGCAAAAGGTCTGCTCACAAATCAAACGATAGAAAAGCTAGAAGAGAAGTTTTCCGCTAAAGATTACTTAGACTACTCTTACAAAGAACTTTGTAGCATCCTTCCAAAGCTGCAGCAGCTTCGCCCGCATCACACATTGACTGAAACAGCCATTCAATATTGTCTGCACTCTCCTGCAGTAGGAGCGGTCATTCCAGGTGCAAGCAGCATTGAGCAGTTGAAAGAAAATGTGGACGCTGCCAATCCCACAACTTTATCTGACGAAGAAATGAAACAAATCCAACACCTATGTAAAGCTAGTCGATACGAGGCTCATCGTTAAACAAATTCATATACGATGTTTGTAAAGCAGCTCTGAGATTAAAAATCAACATGGTTGTCTAAATTCAAATAAACCCGGGGCGCTGCCTCCACGGGTTTATTTGAATTCATTCCAGTTCAATTCACTTTCATTCAAAAGCTGCTCAAACGATTTATTTTTTTCTTGCTGCTTGCGTAACTCTTGTTGTCTCTTTAACTCTTCTTCTTTTCGTTTTTCTTCTTTCGTTTCCAGCACCTGCTTTTTTTGTTTTAGCTGCTCTAAAATGGAGCCGTTCAATTGATCTTTTAAACTTACTTTTTCATCTTTTAAATAAGAAGGTGTCGGTTGTTTTGATTGTCTTGTTTTTTTAGCCATCACAAACCTCCAGCTAGTATTTTAGAGGTATTATATCATATTTGAAAATCGTTCAAAGATTAATAAGCATTGAATTTAATCTTCATTATATAAGTTAAGATTAACTGCCTATTTCCAATAAAAAAGCCACAGTCCTTCCCCTAATAGCAGGAAAGATTGTGGCTTCTATGTGTAATGATTAAGCGCGCTCTACAATAGTCGCTACACCTTGGCCGCCGCCGATACATAATGTAGCTAACCCTAAAGACGATTCACGTTTTAACATCTCATGAATTAATGATACTAAAACACGCGTGCCGCTTGCACCAATTGGGTGTCCAAGTGCAATAGCACCGCCATTTACATTTAAGTTGTCTTTGTTAAATTGAAGTTCGCGATCTACTGCAATCGCTTGTGCCGCAAAGGCTTCATTTGCTTCTACTAAATCAATGTCTTCTAAGCTTACAGCCGCTTTTTCAAGCGCTTTTTTCACGGCAGTAACTGGTCCGATTCCCATGATACTAGGATCTACCCCTGCACTTGCATTACCTCGGATACGCACTAAAGGCTTAAGGCCTAACTCATCAGCCTTTTGTCGGCTCATTACAACAACGGCTGCAGCACCGTCGTTAATACCAGAAGCGTTACCTGCTGTAACTGACCCGTCTTTTTTGAAAGCGGGACGAAGTTTCCCTAATCCTTCAGCTGTCGTACCTGCACGAGGGAATTCATCTTGAGCAAATACAGTTACTTGGCCTTTTCTTCCTGGTACTTCAACAGGAACAATTTCATCTTTAAAGCGTTCTGATTGGATTGCAGCTTCTGCTTTTTGTTGGCTCCAAGCGGAGAACTCATCTTGTTCTTCTCTTGAAATGCTATATTTATCACATAGGTTTTCAGCAGTAGTTCCCATGTGATAATCGTTAAATGCGCACCATAATCCATCTTGGATCATGCTGTCCACTACTTTTTGATCTCCCATTTTAAAGCCGTTGCGTGCTCCTTTTAATAGATACGGAGCTTGGCTCATATTCTCCATTCCACCTGCTACAACAATATCAGCATCTCCAGCAAGGATTGCTTGTGTAGCTAGATGAACTGCTTTTAAACCAGATCCACATACTTTGTTAATAGTCATCGCCGAAACTTCCTGCGGTAAGCCTGCTGCAAGCGCAGCTTGGCGAGCCGGATTTTGTCCTAAGCCAGCTTGTAAAACGTTCCCCATAATGACTTCATCTACGTCGTTTGCCTGTACTCCCGCTTTTTCCAATGCCTGCTTAATGACTACTCCACCCAGTGTAGTTGCCGGTACATTTTGTAAACTTCCCCCAAAGCTGCCGATTGCAGTTCTTACGGCACTTACGATTACAACTTCTGTTTGACTCATGACGCTGTCTCCCCTTACTGAATTGATTATTGTACGTAAATTTATGTACGTGGTAAGTTATTCGTCATTTTTTTTTAAACTCCTCTTAATTTGTCAAAAAATTTTTTTATATTGAATTAACGGAAAATTCAAATAAAATTAAAGATAATCTAGTATCCTTTCTAACCGTTCTTCACACCTTGAACCTTCTTGTTCTTGTAAAAAACTTCTGTTAGTGAAAACCCAAGTTGCCTATAAATGCAGAATTAAGCCTGTAAGCCCATATAAAGGAGGAAAATTATGTCGTCTGAATTTGCCGCTATTATCGAAGTTGGTGCACGAGACGGACTGCAAAACGAGACACAGTTCGTTCCGACAGATGTAAAAATCCACTTTATCCAACTTTTGAAAGATGCCGGATTTAAAGAAATGGAGCTCACGTCATTTGTATCGCCTAAATGGGTGCCGCAAATGCAAGATTCAACAGAAATCGTTAAAGTTTTTCAAGACGAGACAAGAAATATTGTCCTTACGCCAAACGAAAAAGGAATCGATGCAGCAAGGGCTCTCAATTGTGAGGCCATTGCCGTTTTTGTCGGTGTTAGCAATACATTCAATCAAAAAAATATCAATAAAACGACTTCAGAAAGCATAAATCAGTTAAAACCGCTTCTTTTAAAGCAAAAACAGGATGATGTATTCATACGTGCCTGCATTTCCACTTCCTTTTATTGCCCTTACGAAGGAAAAATAGAGGAGAAAGAAACCCTTTCACTTTGCGAGCAGTTCGTAGAAGCCGGGGTCGATGAACTAAGTGTTGCCGATACGATTGGAATGGCCAATCCTAAAGAAGTGCATTCTCTTTTTACAAGATTAAAAAACGCGTTTCCCCACATTTTACTTACAGGTCACTTCCATGATACAAGAGGAATGGCGCTGGCTAACATTTATGCAGCACTCGAAGCGGGGGTCTACCGTTTTGATTCATCAGCAGGCGGCCTCGGCGGGTGCCCGTTCGCCAAAGGGGCAACAGGAAATATCGCGACAGAAGATGTTGTATTTATGCTCCATCAAATGGGGATCAAAACTGGAATTGATTTGAACAAAGTCCTTGAAGCCGTTTCCTTTATCGAGAAGTATGTATCTAGAAAAATAGAAAGTAAGCACTTTAATTTGAAAACGCTCACTAATATTTGATACTATTCATGACTGTTCCCCACTCCCTCTTTTTTTTATGTCCATGATAAACTATACTTAATATATTTCTGAAAAAGGGGCACATTCATGAAAAAATGGCTGGCTGTATTCGGAACAATCATTGCATATATCCTTACAGTAGGGCTTTTCTTTACCAATAAGGTTATGTATATCCGGAAAAAATCAGATGAAGAATTGCTGATGCGCGAAAAAGCGGAGGGCTTTTACGTAGACGAAGTATATGAAACCTTAGAGAAAAAACCATTCTCAATTCCCTCTCCGTTCGGCTACTTACTGAAAGGAAACGTGATTGAACAGCATAATACAAAGAAGTTTATCATTTTCTGTCATGGTGTAACCGTCCATTCCATCAACTCCATTAAATATATGAATATTTTCTTGGAAAGAGGCTGGAATGTGATTTTGTATGACCATCGTCGGCACGGCCAGTCTGAAGGAAAAACAACGAGCTATGGCCATTATGAAAAATTTGACTTAAAAGCTATTATAGACTGGACTAAAAATCGTTTCGGACAGGATATTATCCTTGGCATTCACGGCGAATCAATGGGGGCATCTACTACCCTTCTATATGCCGGAATGATTGAAGATGGAGCGGATTTCTATATAGCAGATTGCCCGTTTTCTGACTTAGAAGAACAGCTTCGCTACCGTCTAAAAGAAGAATTCCGCTTACCGGGCCAGGCAGTACTGCCCATTGCCAATATCTTTTTAAAACTCCGGGATGGCTACTCGCTGAAGGATGTCTCTCCCATCCAGTTCGTTGATCATATCCAAAACCCGGTCCTGTTTATCCACAGCGCTCAAGACGACTACATTTTGCCGCGCATGACCAAGGAGCTATATGAAAAGAAACCAGGACCCAAAGCGCTTTATTATGCACCTTTTGGAACACACGCCCGCTCGTATGCGGAAAATCGCAGCGACTATGAAAAAGTAATTGATGATTTTCTAGAAAAATTCAACATTGCAAAAAGGAACCATCATTAAATGGTTCCTTTTTGCAGTCAAGATTTGTCTACAAGCGACATGCGAGGATTTAAAATCTGATTCGGACTTTTTAGCATAAACGAGTTCGCGGATTTCACAAAGTCAATGGTCATTTCCTCGTCAAAGAAGACTTGTTTTGTCTTTTCCATTAACAGCGGTTGAAAGTTGGTCGAAATATTGATATCGTCTTCTTCACGTTCACTTACAATCCACAAAGCAGATACTCCGCTCACCACACAGCCGCAGCCTTCTGTATCATATTTGAGCTTTAGTTGTTTTCCTTTGCTGTCAGATAATTTTAGTTGAATTTTTTCCATCGCTTTATCTGTAAATGTAATATTCATGTTCATATGCCCTCTCTCATCAGCCTATTTTCAACATACAATAAGTATATTACATCTTTTCCTGTTCCGCGATGATTCACTCTTAGTATGTGTTCAAAAGGGAGGGAAAAAGGACCGAGAAGTTCAAGGGAGCGCAGTCTCGAGCACTAAGGAAAGCTTCTCACGATTCTTCATCGCACACAGAAAAAGTGCTCTTCTTTTTCGAGGATATGCTGTTAATACGTGAGTAGCAGAGAGACAAGCTTATGAAGCCCGACTAAGAGCCACTACGTCAATCACCAACGTCGGATCAGTACGTCCTGTACAAGTAATTTCGACGCTCATTTTCCCCGGACTTTTTGAACAACCTCTCCTAGTTGATTATCGCCCGTTTTACCTTTACCATTAAAGTGTGACATGAATTTTATTCTAAAGGAGGAAATCATGATGTCAAAAGTACAAATTAAAGTAATGGATAATGGTCCATTGCGCGTTACAGGTGAAGTAGAGCTTATTGATGCAGACGGCAACAAATTTGAAACAAAGCAAGCTTTCTCTCTTTGCCGATGTGGATTGTCCAGCAAACTTCCGTTTTGCGACGGCACACATAAAGGACAGTTTGAATCGTGTGTACGCGCAGAAAAGGTGCTGGACGAAAAATAAAGTGGAAAAGAAGCTCGTATATAAAATGATCCGAAACGGCTTCCTTCAATACAATCATCTAGCAGAGTCACTTCCGCTGACAGAAGCAGACTATGAAGAATTATTTGATGAAGTCCGTAAGCGGATGGACCGGGACGTTGAACCCGACTTGCATGAAATCGTCCAAGATATTATTTATGATTATTTAACAGAAAAAGGCTCTCCATGGTAGGAGTGCCTTTTTCTGTGTCCTATTCATTTTTCTTTGCGCTTTATTTTTGATGAAAGCGGTCCCCAGCCAGTTTTTCCACCAGACTAGGTGCCAATAAATAAAGCTTGCTGCCCAGATTCATCCAGCCGGGCAAATTTAGTTCCCTCTTTTTTGTAAATAAAGAACCGACAACTTTCCTGGCTACATCCTTTGGGTCAAGCATAAATTTTTCTACATTTTTTGCATAGCTGCCAGATGTGTCGGCGATCGTAAAAAAGTTGGTTTTTATCGGACCGGGATTGACCGCCGTCACAAAGATATTCGTTTTCGACAGCTCCATGCGCAAACTGTTCGTAAAACCGAGCACCGCGTGTTTTGACGCTGAATAACCGCTTGATTTCGGAGTTGCCAGCTTTCCAGCCTGGGAAGCAATATTGACAATATGTCCTGTATTACGCGCCAACATATGGGGCAAGATCATTTTTGTGCAAGCGATGAGACCGAGAACGTTCACTCGAAACATGGATTCTACATTTTCCATCTTTGTGTCCACTACATGTTCAAAAATTCCAAACCCCGCATTATTAATGAGAACATCAATATAGCCAACATCTTGATAAATTTGTTGACATATTCTTTCGACTGATCTAATGTCTCCGATGTCCAACATGTATATGTAGCATGTTATTCCGTATTTTTGCTGGATATGTTCTGCAACTGCGTTTAATTTACTTTCATTACGCGCCACTAAAATGGGAACTGCTCCTCGGCTGGCTGCTTCATAGGCGATTTGCTCACCGATTCCTCCCGATGCCCCTGTAATCATAATATGTTTCTCGGCTAACGTCTGTTTTTTCATACATACACCTCAATTGAATTTTCACTGAGCATAATATAACCAATGAGGAGTTGTTTCATCAACCTTTATCTCACCCGCTTCTTCTAAATAATCGAGTTGGCCGATCGTTTCAGAAATTGTTAAACCAAGCTGTGTTTCATACACGGCTGGAAAAAGACGCCGGCATATCTCAAACACTGTCATCGGTTTTTCTTTTAACATACCTAATACTCCGTACGCTCGTTCTGCCTGCCTTTTCAAGCGATGTTCCACTAATCCTTTCACATCTTCCACTTCTTCGCCATGCCCCGCATAAACAGTAGAGATGGCTAACTCACTAATTTTTGTCATCGAATGATTATATTGCAATAATGATTTCACTCTTTCTGCACAGGGATCTTGAGGAGGTTCCAGTAAAGGGTTGGAAGAAACATGGGCTAACAGTAAGTCTCCGCCCATTAAAACCTCTTCTTCTTCATGATACAAACAAATATGACCCTGAGCATGTCCAGGTGTCTCTAGAACCGTCCATCCCTCAAGTCCTGCAATTGTATCTCCCTCTTTTACCGTTTGAGTAAGGGAACGTCTACAAGAATATTCCATCAGTGCTGTCAGACTCTTGAGCAAAACCTCGGGTGTATAGGGAATACCATACCGCTGAAATAATTCCATAAAAAATTCCCGATATCTTTTAAAGAATTCTTCATCTTGTTCCAACCATACATTATTATGTGCATGGCCAATAATAGGCATATCATTGGAAAAGTAATCTAACAGTCCAACATGATCCGGATGATGATGAGTGACGATTACCTGTTCAATATCTTCTATCTGAAAGCCCAATTTCCCTAATTGTTCATTGAACGATTGCCACGCCTCTTCTGTCTTTGGCCCGGCATCAATCAATGTCAATTTTTCTGCTTCTATGACATATGCATTAAGATCCCCCACTGGAAAAGGGGTTGGAATAATTAATTTATGTATCATTACAGACATGTTCATTCTCCTTCTAACGGTCTTTGTTATGTTCAGTTTACCTTGTTTTCATCATTTTGTCTTTATATTCAAATAATTTTTATAATTTTCCCCTTTTTTTCTTATTGACAGTACAAGCTGATTCGGGGCATAATAGCAAAAAATATGTGATGCGTTGATTGGGACCAGTAATCCATTAATGATAATCAGAGATTGAAACCCATAGGCTGAGAGGTTTCATTATCCGCTTAACGTTTGAACCTACCCATGAGCTTTTAGGTAAACCTAAACGTTCCCCACGTTACGGGCATCGAGATGAGCATGTTTATGCTAATAAAGGTGGTACCGCGGATCCAAGACCTTCCGTCCTTTGCGACGAGAGGTCTTTTTGCATTTCCGTAAATCAAGTGACCCGGATAAAGACCATCCGGGTCACTTGATTTACGGCATAAGCGTCTGCCAGGCAGACGCTTATGCCCAATTTCTTAAATAGAGAACAAAAATACTAGAGAACCCTACAGAAATACTAAATTGGAATGTAGAAAGATTTTAACTAAGATTTTTTTAAATCGAAAAATATATGAAATGATAAATGGAGGAATGGGATGATGAGTGAGATGAAAAGAATTTCCTTTATTGGAGCGGGCTCTATGGCAGAGGCGATGATTGCAGGTTTGCTTCAGCACGAACATGTTAAAAAACAGCATGTTACGATTACAAATCGCACAAATGATGAACGCCTTGAATATTTCCGCAGCGAGTATGGTGTGAATGCGACTCGTGACGAGAAACAATTAATTGAACAAACCGATGTGATCGTCCTGGCGATGAAACCGAAAGATTTAGCGGAAGGAGTTGCAGGAATAAAGCAATATGTTCATGAACAACAATTAGTTATTTCTTTATTGGCCGGGGTTTCCACGAAAAGCATCGCTTGCTTACTGGGAAGAAATGTACCTATCGTACGAGCGATGCCAAATACCTCGGCTGCCATCGGGCGCTCTGCTACTGCCATCGCAAAAGGAGAATATGCAACCGATGACCACCTCTCCTTCGCCGCTCAGCTATTCGAAACGGTCGGAATCGTATCTGTCGTCAACGAAAACCTTTTACATGCCGTTACAGGTCTCTCAGGAAGCGGGCCGGCCTATGTCTATTACTTGGTAGAATCAATGGAAAAAGCAGCTGAACAAATTGGAATTGAGGGTCCTGTTGCAAAAGATCTTATTCTTCAAACATTAATCGGAGCAGCTGAAATGTTAAAGCAATCTCCAAAACACCCTGCTGTATTGCGCAAAGAAGTAACGAGTCCAGGAGGAACGACAGAAGCAGGCATCCAAAAACTCGAAACATACCACTTCCAAGAAGCGATGGTTGAATGCATTAAGCGAGCTGCCGATCGCTCGAAAGAATTAGGGACGGCTATTGAGGAAGAAATATTAACTAAGCGAGGTTGACTCAAAAGGTCTAAAGAGCAGACCTTTTGAGTCAACCTCCTGAAAGGACCCGTCATGGGAATCCAGAAAAATCAAGGATTTAGTGACGGGGGCCCTTTCAGTAAAAAATTATTTTTGCTGCTTATTCATCACTTATGGGACAATCACAGACTATAAATTGAACGGAAGCGGACACTTCATTAACGCAATTGTATCTTGTCGGACAGTCAAAGCTTATTACGTGAGTTAAGCACACGTCCAGTGATATACTGTCAATGTTTAGAAAATCGAAATAAATGGAGGTTTAAGGATGTCCGCATTATTATTCTCCCCATATTCAGTTAAAAATGTCACCCTTAAAAATCGAATCGTCATGTCGCCGATGTGCATGTATTCTTGTCAAAACGAAGATGGAAAAGTTGAAAATTGGCATCTTACCCATTATACGAGTCGAGCTGTGGGGCAAGTCGGATTGATTATGGTAGAAGCAACAGCCGTTACTCCACAAGGAAGAATTTCTGTCAATGATCTTGGCATCTGGAGTGATGAGCATATTCCTGGATTAAGCCGATTAGTTTCCATGATTAAAGAGCATGGTTCTGCCACAGCCATCCAACTCGCTCATGCAGGGAGAAAAGCAACTGTGCCGGGGGAGATTGCAGCCCCTTCTGCCATTGCGTTTGACGAAAAAATGAAACAGCCAAAAGAAATGACCAAAGAAGATATTAAACAAACCGTTCTGGCATTTCAAGAAGCAGCAAAAAGAGCCAAAACAGCCGGGTTTGACATCATTGAGCTTCATGGGGCACATGGCTACTTACTAAACGAATTTTTATCTCCATTAAGCAATAAACGAACTGATGAATACGGCGGCTCAAGTGAAAATCGCTATCGTCTTTTAAAAGAAGTGATTGAATCCGTAAAGGAAGTATGGGACGGTCCATTATTCGTCCGTATTTCCGCTCATGATTATCATGAAGAAGGACTGACAGCTGAAGACTATATGACGTTCGGGAAGTGGATGAAGCGGGACGGCGTCGATTTAATTGATGTTAGCTCCGGTGCCGTTGTTCCCGCTCGTATCCCTACATATCCCGGCTATCAAGTGAAGTTTTCTGAAACGGTAAAATATGGAGCTGATATTGATACAGGAACTGTCGGTCTCATTACAAGCGGGTTGCATGCGGAGGAAATCTTGCAAAACGGCCGGGCCAATTTAATCTTTATCGGGCGAGAATTATTACGTAACCCTTATTGGCCGCGGACAGCTGCCCGTGAGCTCGGAGTAGAAATCAAAGCTCCTGCTCAATACAAGCGCGGCTGGTAAAAAAGCGCAAGCATCTTGGGCAAAAAAGCCGACTAAAGGCGCCGCGTCAATCACCAACGTTGGCATAACCCCCATCCTGCGGGCCCAAGGAAATAGGGATTAACCCCGTATACGCTTTTTGCCTTATGAGGGCAATCATCTTTTCCCGTGCTGAGCTAGACACCAGTACTGGTCGAAAAATTATACTTTCTTACTATTTTAAAAACCAACTACTAAGAAAAGAGACAGGCAATTTCTGTCTCTTTTCCTAGGAATGGATACATGTTTATTTCAAAACAGCAATACACTTGAAGTCCTCTGCGATTTCTGTATCTTCAAAAATTTCCCTCGCATCGTTTAATAATATATTCGTATGTTCTGACTGGTAACGGGAGCTAATGTGAGTTAGGATAAGTTTTTGCACATTTGCTTCTTTCGCTATCATTGCTGCTTGAGCAGCGGTCGAGTGAAAATAATCATAGGCAAGAACCCCGTCTTCTGAAGCAAAAGTAGATTCATGCACCAAAACGTTGGCATCCCTTGCCAGTGTAATACTTTGAGGGCAAAATCTTGTATCACCAAGAATCGCTAATATTCTTCCTTTTTGAGGAGAACCGATAAAATCATGCCCATTCACCACTCTCCCATCTTCCAGCTGGACCGTTTCCCCTTTTTTTAGCTGCTGATAAACAGGTCCAGGCGGTACATTGGCTTCTTTTAATTTTTCCACTAATAAAGTACCGGGCAAATCCTTTTCAATGATTCGATAACCATAAGAAGGAATCCCATGTTCCAGCAACATAGTTTCTACCATAAACGTATCATCTTCAAAAACGATTCCCTCTGTTATTTCCACAATCTCTATCAGATACTTTACATGGGTTTGACTGACAGTTAATGATGTCTCAATAAATGCTTTAATCCCTTGTGGGCCATATATAGTCAGCTTCGACTCTCCCCCTTGGAAGGATCGGCTGCCTAATAAACCGGGTAATCCAAAAATGTGGTCTCCATGAAGATGAGTAATAAATATTTTTTCAATCTTTCTAGGTTTAATCGATGTATGTAAAATTTGATGCTGAGTGGCCTCTCCACAATCAAATAGCCACGTAGATCCTCTCTCTTGAAGAAGCTGCACAGCAATGGATGATACGTTGCGGTGTTTAGCTGGAACACCTGCACCCGTTCCTAAGAATAACAATTCCAATTTATAAATTCCCTCCCACTTCTAGACGGTTTCTGTCTTTCTGGCATATCATGTGCAAGTCAAGATTCGTAACTGCATAAAAGCATTACACTCATTGTATTGGTTCTCCCTATTATACAAAATTTTTGCTTTAAGGCGAATTTGAGATTTAAACGGCCGACAAACATTCCCGAAAGAATGTTTGTCAGCCGTTTATGCATAATGAAATGGACATGGGCAGACGCCCATGTCCATTTCATTGTGTGGATTTAGTTTAATTAATTAAGAGCATTCACAAACGTCTTAATGAGAAACTCCAAATCTTCTTCGGTAATATTTAACGGGGGAGAAAGAGTCAAGACATTGTTATAACCTGCCACCGTGGCTCCGTTTTTTCCGATGATTAAACCATTTTGTTTACAACCCGCAATCACCTCATTAACCATCGCCGGATTTAATGGCTCTTTCGTCTCTTTGCTTTCCACCAGTTCTACACCGATAAGCAGCCCCTTCCCCCTCACATCCCCTACATGAGGATGATGTTGAAGGGCCTCTTTCAATTCACCCAGCAAATAAGCTCCAAGCTGTTTGGACCGCTCAAATAAATTCTCACGTTCCATAATCTCCAGATTTTTTACCGCTACAGCACACGCTGCCGGATTGCCCCCGAACGTGTTGACGTGTCTTAAATAATCGTATTCTTCCGTTCCTTTGAACGCCTCATAGATTTCCCGTTTTACCGCCGTTGCTGATAACGGAAGATATGCGCTTGTAATGCCTTTAGCCATTGTGATAATATCCGGTTTTACGCCGTAATTCATGTGCCCGAATGCTTCTCCAGTCCGTCCGAAGCCGCAAATGACTTCGTCTACAATCAAAAGAGCCCCATGTTTTTCGCATGCTTCTTTGACTCCTTGGAGATATCCATCAGGCGGCATCAACACCCCGCCGCCTGTAATAATTGGCTCCATGATGACACCTGCAATCGTCTCGCTTAACTCCCACGTCATGGCGCGATCAATCGCTTGGACAGAAGGAAGATCACATGGTGCACAATTTTCTGGTTCAGGAGAACGATATGAATCCGGCGGTGCAACATGAATAAAACCAGGTGCCAGCGGTTCATACTTGTATTTGCGCTGCGCCTGCCCTGTCGCGGCTAACGATCCCATCGAGTTTCCATGATAAGCCCTGTAGCGTGAGATAAATTTATAGCGCTGATGCTCACCTCTTTGTTGGTGATATTGGCGAGCAATCTTAAACGCTGCTTCATTGGCCTCAGACCCGCTGTTTGAAAAGAAAATGACATAATCTCCTCCCAGCAGCTCATTTAACTTTTCAGCCAACTGGATTGCCGGAACATGGCTTTGAGTTAAAGGAAAATAAGATACTTGCTTTAACTGTTCATAAGCCGCTTCCGCCAGTTCTTGCCGCCCATATCCCGCATTCACACACCACAGTCCAGCCATCCCGTCCAAAAAGCGCTTTCCTTCATGGTCCGTTACCCAAGCTCCTTCTGCCTTGGTGACAACCATCGTTCCTTGGGGACTGTATGGTTTCATCGAGTGCCACACATATTTCTCATCCTTTGAAAGCAAATCTTGATTCTGTCCTAACTGAACCATCTCTTCTTCCCCCTTATCATTTAAAAGTCAAAACGAGATGTAATCATTTTTTTACGTGTGTAGAAATTCACACCATCTTTTCCGTTAACATGGAGGTCACCGTAGAACGAGTCTTTCCATCCTGAAAATGGGAAGAAAGCCATTGTGGCAGGTACACCTACATTAATTCCAAGCATTCCAGCATCTGCCTCTTCACGGAATTGACGAATAGCCGCCGCATCTTTCGTATAAATTGTCGCGCCATTCCCAAAACGCGACTTACGAATATATTCAAGCGCCTCACCTATGTCTTCAGCGCGCAGTAAACTTAATACCGGGGCAAAAATTTCCTCTTTCGCAATCGTCATCTCCGGAGTTACCCGATCAAAAATCGTTGCTCCCAAAAAGTTTCCTTGCTGAAGCTCGTTCATTTCTTTTCTGCCGTCTCGAACAAGCTCGGCTCCTTCTTCAATCCCTTTTTCAATGTACTGAAGCACTTTGGAACGATGCTGCTCACGAATGACAGGAGTCAACAGCACCTCATCATCCATTCCGCTTCCAATGACAAGCTCATCTGCTTTTTGTTTCAGCATTTTAACAAACTCATCACTGCGCGTGTCGTCTCCTACCAATACGACGGCACTGCATGCCATGCAGCGCTGCCCCGCACTGCCATATGCAGAGCTGATAATGTGTTGGACTGCTTTTCCCATATCACAATCCGGCATGACAAGATGATGATTTTTCGCTCCTGAAAGTGCTTGAACCCTTTTCCCTTCTGCAGCTGCCCGTTCGTATACATATTTGGCAACAGGCTGAGATCCAACAAATGAAACCGCTTTAATATCTCCATGCTCAAGAAGGCCGTTTACAACATCATGCGCACCATGCACCACGTTTAACACCCCGGCCGGTCCGCCTGCTTTCGAAAAAAGCTCAACCAGCTTATTTGCTAAAATCGGCGTTCGTTCAGACGGTTTTAATACAAACGTATTACCGCATGCCACAGCAAGAGGGAACATCCATAAAGGAACCATCATCGGAAAATTAAATGGTGCAATTCCTCCTACAACACCTAACGGATATCGATACATTTCCGAGTCGATTTCTTCTGCAATGTTTCCCAGCGTTTCCCCCATTAACAAAGAAGGCGCACCTGTTGCAAATTCTACGCATTCGATTCCGCGCTGCACTTCTCCATACGCCTCTTTATATGCCTTTCCGTTTTCTTGGACAACCAGTTCCGCCAATTCTTCGTGATGCTCCATCAACAATGAATGGTATTTGAACAAAATACGGGCACGCTTAGGTACAGGAACGTTTTTCCATGTTTTAAACGCTTGCGAGGCTGCCTGTACAGCAAGATTGACATCCGCTTTCGTGGAAATCGGTACCTTGGCGAGCACTTCTCTTGTTGCGGGATTAATGACTTCCAATGTTTCACTGCTTTGGGCCGATATCCATTGACCGTTAATGTAGTTTTGGAGAATGACAGTTTCATTTTTTACAATTGACATTGCATTACCCCCTTGAGCAATTAACAAAGAATTTGTTTCCTATTATGTATCATTTTTCTTGGTAATTCATTAGACATAATGTGAAATAGTCACGCTGGAACATTTCACAAATTGAGTAGTGAATATCTCTCCCGTTCACGTAAAATAAAGAAAAACTAAAAAAGAGACGATACCGCTCCCGGTATCATCTCTTCTGCACGTCTCTTCCCTCAAGAAGAGATTTGATCCGTTTTTGAAAATAAATAATCATACACCATGATCATAAATTCGATGGCCATCCTTTTTTTCGGTTCCATAAAATCGCCGCCCAGAAGCTTTTCCAACTTTTCAATACGATGATATAACGTTTGTCTTACTACAAACAAACGCTTTGCCGTTTCTTGTTTCGATCCGTTACATTCCAGATAGATTTTTAAGGTTTCCATTAACTTCCCATTATATTGCCGATCATATGTTAAAACAGGCTCTAAATACTCCATCATGACATCTCGTAAATCTTTAGGTTGTTGAATCAGGGACAGTACACGGTACATATGCAAATCGTCATAAAAATGGATAGAAGAATTCGGCTCAAGCTTCTCCTGGACTTTTATTGTTTCCAAAGCGGTTTGGTAGCTTTTATGAATGTCCAAAACATTCTGTACAAGTTTTCCGATTCCCAGCAGATGAACAAACGAGTTTTGTCTTTTGCTGTAATCGGTATTCAAAAATCTCGTAAACCCTTCCTCCAGCCTTTGTTTCCATGTGTGAACAGAGCGCTTGTTGATTAAAACCAAAATAAAATCATTGCGCCGTTCCGCTGCAAATAATTCAAAGCCATGCTGTTCAAAAAGTGTCTTTAAAAACATTTTTAAATACGTAAAGTCGACAGAATGGTTTTTAGGGTTTGGTCTGCATACACATGCGATGGACCCGTTGGCAAACCCTTTTACATTCGCTTCTTCTAAATGATGCAGCAAATCCCCTTCTGCCAGCTCACCTGTCAGCCACTTTATGATCCACTCCGCTTCATCTACCCGTTTCTTTTCTGCTACATACAAATCCCTCAGAAAATGCTGGGCGAGCGCTGTTGCCGTACGATCAAGCGCCAATAAATCAAATTCTGTTAACTGCCCGTATGGAGAGACGACAAAAAGCTCTGCATAGTTGCGGTTTAACACTTGAATGACATGTTTAGCATTAGATCTTTCGGCAGCGTCATTAGAGAGTGAGGACAGTAATTCCCTTTTCCTTTTCATATTTGCTTCAGGTACAAAGAATGTCTCATTTTCGTTTAGTTTTATAATCACTTGTAAATCCGTATATTGGTGAAAAAAATGGAGAATTGGTTCGTAGTGGTCAATGGTCAATAGCATTTTGTGGAGTTTCTGGGAGTAATTTTCCAAATCGGAAATCATTTGATAATGTTGGTTGATCAGCAGAGAGTGAATATCTTGGGTAATCTCAATAAATGGAACTTCTTGATGAAAGAGAATGATAGGAAACTGATGCTGATTAGCAATATTGATTACTTCTGAAGGAATTTCTGAGGTATATGTACCTATTTCAATGCATAAGCCGGCTGCCTTGCACTCGATTAGCTGTTCTAAAAAAGAGATGAACATTTGCTCATTTTTTTTCCATCCGACCCCTGTCGACAGAATAAGTTCGTTCCCTTTTAACAACTGCTTTATTTTAGTCACTTCCATAATATGGACCCACTTTACAGGTCGATGGAGACCCTCTATTCCTGCCGCTACTTCACTTGCGACAAAATGCTTTCGTTTTAAAACTTCCTGGACAGTAAAATATGACTTCAAATTGACACCGCCCTCTTTAATGATTACTTTTACATAATCATATAATATTTGGACAAGATTAAAAAGAATTTTTTGTATTTTCTATCATTTATATCCAGGCAGTATCACTTTTGCTTATCCATTTACCGATATTTTCTCCAACAGCCTTCCACGTTTTTTTGCGCCGTCTATAATACGGTCCATTTCGTCCTTATAAAATAACAGATCCTTTACCGTAACTGCATTTAATATTTCCATTTTTAATTTATCGAGCAAAGCGCATTCCTCTTTCGTCATCCATTCACGTACGTTCATTGAGATTCATCCTTTCGTAGGTATCGCTTACTATAAAATACGAAGGCTTTCATTTTTTTAGGGGGTTATCCATACATTGTCATAATTTTTTTATCCTTCATTAACTGGCAGTAAGATCTCCACTGATGGAAGATTCCTTTATGTAAAAAGAAAAAAGTGTTCCAACGGGGGTAAATAAAAGCCCATTGAAACACTTAAACATATGATTAGATTTAGCCACTGCCGATCGCAACTTCGCTCATACTATTTACCTTGAAGCTGTTATTTCACTGTATGTTAGAAGATAATTAAACAGGAGCATTTCCACGTTTTTGCTGCAGCAGTACAGATGAGAAATATTTACGGGCATCCGCCGTTAAGATGTGAAGAGTTTCCTGTTTTTCTCCATCCTTTGATTCTAATAACAAAAAAGCCCCGCTTAAATTTTCTGTCACACCTTTAATGGTGTACCCATTCTGGATGTAATAGTCGATTTTATCTCTTTCTTCTACAAATTCTTTATAACTCGACATATAAGTCCCCCTTATTGACTAAAAGATGAATCTGCTGCCGGTACGGAAACATTCGATTGTACATCAATCTCCCAATCTCTTCCTACCGTAATCCCTAAATACTTTTCGTCGCTAGGGTCTTTAAGTTCTGCTTGCGAATATTTCGGAAACCACCAATATTTGGCTAACACATAATAGCAAACAGATCCAACAATAAAACCGACAATAAAAGAGTAGTTAGCCAACATATAAGAAGAGATTCCGCCTATAATCCAAGCGATGAAACCCGCAACATTGACCCCTTTATAATAATGGTATTGACCTTCCTCCTCATATAAATCGATGACATTTACCCGGCGCTTACGGATTAAATAATAATCGGCAAACAAGATTCCAACAATGGAAGATAAAATCCCTCCTATAACGAGCAAAGCAGGAATGATGATAGCGAATAGATTCCAAGGCTGCACAATACATCCGATAAAGCCGGCTATAAACACCCCTATCCAAAACGGAACTTTCGGGCCGCCTACATTGGAAAAAATCGTAGCTGCCGGAATTAAGTTAGCGGAAGTATTCGTCGACCATTGGGCCAAAATGATCATTAACAGTAAAACACCGAGCACCATTCCTGTTGCCGCTTCTTGCAAGGCAACGACAGGATCGTAATTTTGTACGGCAATGTAAGATACTCCGCCGATAATGACCATGAAGGTTTGAGTAATCGGCAAGGCGACGACATTTCCGACAAGGGCAGATTTATTCCGTTTAAACCAGTTCGACTCGTACTGGGGTGCTTTAATGTAGCGTGAAAGAGACGGCATATCGGCAGCAAGCGTCGCCCAAAATCCCATATTGCTCATAATCACCACAACAAAAGCCGTTACAGCCGCTCCTCCTGTCACAGGACTTTCAATCCATGCCCATACTTCCCGTCCTTGTGACAAAGCTTGATCAGATAACGTTGTGTACATCCATGCTGAAATGATAATAATAATAGGTGCCGCCAAATCGGCAAAACGTTCAATCGCCTTAATTCCCAAAGCTGTATTGATTAACTGTAAAAGAGCAAAAATCAGAAAGCAAACAAACCAGTTATCATAGCCAAATAAAGCGTTTAAAATCCCATTCATTGCAGTGGATCCGAAATAGGTGTTAATTCCAAACCAGCATGATGCGGCAAGTCCGCGGACAATAGATGGGATATGGGTGCCAATCGTTCCAAAAGGAGCCCTCATATAAACGGGAAAAGACAGCCCGTGCTCAATTCCGATATCACCGATGAGGGTCATAAAAATGCCTATGGCAATCGAACCAATGATAGTAGCAAAAACAACCCATCCAAGAGAGAGGCTTTGTACACCGGCTCCTCCAATAGCGAATGCGGCTAATACGACTGCCATCCCTACCCATATAAGGGCAAATCCTAGCGTTCCGATTTTCTTGTCACCATGGGAAATGGGAAGCAAATCCGGTGACTTCAAATAATTTGACTGTTTTTTCATAAACAGCACCCCTTCATTTTAAATGTTTATTTCAAAGCAAAAGCAACACCGTCTCTCCTGCACAAGAGAAAGATACCAAGAAAAGACACCTTTCTTTTGTTTTCTCTCTATTTCAAACGGAACTTCAGGACTATTGCTTCGACTAAATAAATCGAGTGCTAAAGGGGTGAAGAATTTACTCATTTAAATGGTTAGTTTTTCATTTTCATTTATAACAGTTGATTGGCCGTATTTGGCACGTTTTAAGTAACGGCCGTATCCAGGCTGCCCAACGAATTGTTTATCCCGTATGACAAACTGGCCGCGGCATAATACGGAAACAGGTTCACCCGTTATTTTCATTCCTTCAAAGGCATTGTAATCGACAGCCATATGATGGGTGCTGGCGGAAATCGTTCGTTCTACATTTGGATCAAAAAGAATTAAATCGGCATCAGCTCCCACAGAAATGGTTCCTTTCTTCGGATATAAGCCGAATAGTTTCGCGATTCTTGTGGATGTAATATCAACAAATTGATTAAGCGTGATTCTCCCTTTCTTCACGCCTTCTGAAAACAGAATGCTCACCCGGTCCTCAATAATAGGCCCTCCATTTGGAATTTTCGTGAAATCGTTCCGTCCCAGGTCCTTCTGTCCTTTAAAATCAAATGAGCATTGATCAGACCCTAACGTTTGCAGCTGACCATTTTTCAGGGCATTCCACAAAACGTCTTGATTCCACTTTTCACGCAGCGGAGGAGACCAAACATATTTGGCACCTTCAAAATTTGGCTTCTCCAGATAGCTTTGATCAAGGACTAGATATTGCGGACATGTTTCTCCCCAAATATCCACACCTTTAGTTCTCGCTTCTGCAATACGTTCAACTGCTTCCGCGCAAGAAACATGGACAACATATAATTGGGAGCCCGCCAGCCCTGTCAATTGTGCCGCTCTTCCCGTTGCTTCTCCTTCTATTTCAGGTGGTCGTGTCAATGCGTGATAAATCGGTTCTGTTTTCCCCTCTTCCAGCGCTTTTTTCGTCAAATATTCAATGACGTCGCCATTTTCCGCATGAACCATGACCAAAGCACCTAAGTCTTTAGCAGCCACTAACGTTCTGAACAATGTTTGATCATCTGCCTGAAAGACATTTTTATATGCCATGAACACTTTAAAGGAAGTAATCCCCTCTTCATCAATAACTTTTGGAAGCTCCTGCAGCACACTTTCGTTAATTTCTCCAATCATTAAATGAAATCCATAGTCGATGGCCGCTTTTCCTTTTGACTTTTTATGCCACACATCAATGGAATTTTGTAAAGGCTCGCCTTTATTCGTTAAACAAAAATCAATGATTGTGGTGGTGCCGCCAAACGCAGCGGCAATGGTCCCTGTTTCAAAATCATCCTTTGTAACGGTCCCTCCAAACGGCATATCCAAATGTGTATGCGGATCAATTCCACCCGGGAATACATAGCATCCTTTTGCATCAATCACTTCACAGTTTCGTTCATCAAAATTTTTGCCTATGGCAGAGATCACTTCATTTTCAATTAAAAGATCGGCCTGATACGTATCGGAAGCCGTTACAATGACCCCGTTTTTGATGATTTTTTTCATATGCAATCTCCTCCTTTATTTCAATGCATCTGCTTTGCATTCTGCCATCAAGCCAATAGCTGCCTGTCGTTCATTCCATGTCATCGGCGGGTGCTCACTCGGCACTTCCACCATGGAAATGGCTCCGTCTACAGGACAAACAATAGAACATAAATTACAGCCGACACAGTCTTCTTCGCGTACCTGCAAATAATTTTTACCATTTGGATCTGTTAACATATCAATACATTGGTGAGAAGTATCTTCACATGAGATATGACACTTATTGCAGTTGATGCACGTGTCCGGATCAATCCGGGCGACGACTTTATAGTTTAAGTCAAGATTGCCCCAGTCTGAATATTTAGGAACCGCCTTCCCGACAAGATCGGATACACTCGCTAGTCCTCTTTCATCCAAATAATGGTTCAATCCGTCAATCATATCTTCTACGATTCGGAAACCGTGATGCATGGCTGCCGTACAAACTTGAACACCAGCCGCTCCCATGAGCATAAATTCTACTGCATCACGCCAATTGGAAACGCCGCCCATCCCGGAAATCGGAACATTGATTCTTGGATTACGGGCACACTCTGCCACCATATTTAATGCAATCGGTTTGACTGCCGGTCCGCAGTACCCGCCGTGAGCCCCTTTGCCCGCTACGTGCGGAATCGTATTCCACGAATCGATATCTACTCCTGCTAAACTATTGATTGTATTAATCATGCTGACAGCGTCCGCACCGCCTTGAACGGCCGCTTCCGCTGTTACCGTAATATCTGTGATATTTGGAGTCAGCTTGACGATAACAGGGGTTGCAGCTACTTCCTTCGCCCAATACGTTTGTTTCTCCACAAGAGCAGGCACTTGTCCTGAAGCGGCCCCCATCCCGCGCTCCGCCATGCCATGAGGACAGCCGAAGTTTAATTCAAGTCCATCAACTCCCACATCCTCTACTCTTTTTACAATCTCATGCCATTTCTCCTGCTTTGGCTCCACCATTAATGAAGCGATAATGGCATGATTTGGGAAACGTTTTTTCGTTTCATAAATTTCCTTTAAATTCACTTCTAATGGTCGGTCTGTAATTAATTCAATATTATTGAATCCGGCTACTCTTTGGCCGTTAAAGCTAACTGCTGCAAATCGAGAGGATACATTCAAAATCGGATCTCCCAACGTCTTCCACACGGCTCCTCCCCAGCCTGCCTCAAAAGCTCTTTGTACTTGATAACCAGAATTGGTCGGCGGCGCGGATGCAAGCCAAAATGGATTTGGTGATTGAATCCCAGCTAAATTGATACGTAAATCTGCCATACTAATTCCCCTCCCTTTTATGGTTAAGCCATTTCCACTTCTTCAGCGGCAAAACGATGAATCGCATAAGCCGTATCTTTTCCTTGTTGGGCCGCCGTAACAACCATCGCTTCCCCTTGACCTTTGCCGAAAATAACATCCCCGCAAGCAAATACTTTCGGATTGGATGTTTGTAATGTATCTAGATTCACCTTCACGACGCCATAGTCGTGCTGGAGATCAAACTCTTCAATTAATCCTATATGGCGATTTTGACCAATCGCCTTAATGACCGCATCTACCTCTAACACGAACTCGGACCCTTCAATCGGCACAGGACGCCTTCTGCCATCTGCTCCCGGCTCCCCAAGACTCATTTGGATACATTCAATTTGCTTTACTTTGCCATTTTCATCTCCGATGACGCGCTTAGGGGCAGTCAGCCAGCGAAACTCGACACCATCTTGTTTCGCAAACTCATATTCAAAATCATACGCTGTCATTTCATCAACTGTACGTCTATATAAGATTTTGACATTATCAGCTCCTAAACGCATAGAACAGGTCGCAGCATCAATGGCCGTATTTCCGGCCCCTATGACAACGGCCCGGCTGCCCGCAAAATCAACTGACAGAGGTTTCGTTTTCGTGTCTTTCACAAATTCGATAGCATCGTATACCCCATCTAGATGCTCTCCTTCAATTCCAAGATTCGGCACTTCTGCCATTCCGATAGCCAGCACTACAAAATCGTATTCTTCCATGATTTCTTTAGCAGAAATATCTTTGCCGACTCTCGTATTCGTGCGTATCTCTACATCAAGTCCTTTTACCTGATTAACCTCCCAATAGGAAATCTGCTTTGGTAAACGAAACGATACGATACCATATGTGTTCAGGCCTCCAGCTTCTTCCTCCGCTTCAAATATCGTGGCACCGTATCCCAATCTGGCAAGCTCCCTCGCAGCTGAAAGACCTGCAGGCCCTCCGCCCACTATCGCAACTTTCTTTCCGTTCGCTTCCCCCTTGGAGAACAGTACTTGTTCATTTTGGATGGCCCAATCTGTGGCATAACGCTGAAGGTCACCAATCATGATCGGCTTTGTAGCATCATTTAAAACACATGCTCCCTCACATAGTTCTTCTGTCGGACAGACTCGTGAACAGCTAGCACCGACAGGATTGGATAACATGATCGTGCGAGCGGACCCTTTTAAATTTCCAGATGCAATCTTTTTAATAAAACTAGGAATATCGATGCTCGTAGGACAAGCCTTAATACAGGGAGCATCATAACAGAATAGACATCGATTCGCTTCTTCAAGTGCCTCACGGGCTGTCAGTCCTTTTTTCACCTCTCTGAAATTTTCGATTAAGTCTTTTGGAGAAAGAGATTCTTTATAAGCTTGCTTCAATTCAATCAACCTCCTTATTTTCAAAGAGCATAGCCAAACGATTTGAAAAAGTGTCTTGTAAAATGAGGATTAAGCGGAAGAACTATATAAATTGAACCCTTGCAGGCCTATTCAAGTTGTTTGGATGACGGAATGACCAATTGTAATATATTTCCATTCAGATGAAGATGTATAGAGTAATCAAGTGGAATGTATATAAGAAAAATGGCGGAAACAAAACAATTATTTTTTTAGTAGATTTCTAGATACTGTTCCACTGCAAGGAAACATTGATCACCTACTTCCGGATACACCTTCAATTTTACATTTTATATTTTGCTTCCCCTCACCTTCTTTTTTGTAAGCGCTTACAGTTTTTTATTACTTCAAAATCTAGCATTACGTTTTATACACTTCAAAAAAATCTAAAAATTCAGAAGTTATTTTTATTGTACGTGCCCCGCTTACATCTTACACTATACAAATTGTCAAAACTTCCATCTGTTTTTTTGACCATAATGTAAAAAGAAAGAGGATGTGCCCAAAGGGTACAAAGTAACCCTTTGGGCACATCCTCCTGACAAAAACTGTTATGCTTTCATTTACAGTCTATGTTTATTGATCTGTTACTTCTTTAATAATCGATAAAACCACTTCTGCCGTTTTAACCAGTTCTTCAATTGGCATTTTTTCGTTTGTGGTGTGAATATCTTCGTAACCAACAGCCAGGTTTACGGTTGGAATTCCGAATCCAGCAATTACATTGGCATCGCTTCCGCCGCCGCTCGTTAATAGACGAGGCTCGCGTCCAAGTTTTGTTACAGCTTTTTTCGCTACCTCAACAACATGGTCTCCATCTGCAAACTTAAATCCAGGATACATGACTTGGATATCCACTTCGACTTTTCCGCCCATTTCTTTTGCGGTCATTTCGAAAGCATTTTTCATTTTTTGAACTTGAGCTTCCATCTTTTCAGGCACTAATGAGCGTGCTTCCGCTAAAATATGCACATGGTCACATACGATATTCGTTTGAGTCCCGCCTTCAAAACGGCCGATGTTCGCTGTCGTTTCTTCATCGATACGGCCCAACGGCATTTTAGCAATGGCTTTTGCCGCTAATGTAATAGCTGAAATTCCTTTTTCAGGCGCAACACCAGCGTGAGCGGTTTTACCATACACAGTTGCTTTTACTTTTGCCTGTGTTGGAGCTGCTACAATAATGTCTCCCACCTTGCCGTCACTATCGAGCGCATATCCGAATTTAGCCGTTACCATAGCAGGATCCATTGCCTTTGCTCCTACTAAACCGGATTCCTCGCCAACCGTAATGATGAATTGAATCGTACCATGTTCAATGTTAGTTTCTTTTAACACTTGAATGGCTTCGAGCATGGCAGCCAACCCTGCTTTATCATCGGCACCCAAAATGGTCGTACCATCTGTTACGATATAGCCGTCTTTAATTGATGGTTTAATGCCTTTTCCTGGTACGACTGTGTCCATATGCGATGTAAAGTAAATCGGATCTACATTTTCTTTCGTTCCTGCTAATGTACAAATTAAGTTACCTGCTCCATGGCCTGTTACAGAAGTCGTATCATCCTCTACTACATTTACACCGAGTGCCGTAAACTTTTCTTTTAGTACTTTTGCAATTTCTGTTTCATATTTCGTTTCAGAATCTACTTGAACTAATTCTAAAAATAAATCGACTAATCGTTGTTGATTAACCATTATGTATCCCTCCAGAAGTCGTAAAAATTAAAGCGGGATGTTGCCGTGTTTTTTCTTTGGACGGTCTTCTTGTTTGTTTCGCAACATCTCCAAAGCTTGAATAAGTTTTATTCTCGTATCGCGCGGATCAATTACATCATCGACCATTCCAAGTTTAGCTGCCACATACGGATTAGCGAATTTCTCACGGTATTCCTCAATCTTTTGCGATCTTGTCACGTCAGGGTTTTCACTGTTTTGAATTTCTTGGGCAAAGATGATATTGGCTGCTCCTTGCGGTCCCATTACCGCTATTTCAGCATTAGGCCAAGCATACACAATATCAGCTCCAATTGATTTACTGTTTAAAGCAACGTATGCACCGCCGTATGCTTTCCGTAAAATGACTGTAATTTTCGGGACCGTCGCTTCGGAATACGCATATAAAATTTTAGCCCCGTGGCGAATGATTCCTCCATGTTCCTGCTTAACACCCGGAAAAAATCCCGTTACATCTTCAAATGTAAGAAGCGGAATATTGAAAGAGTCGCAAAAACGGATAAAGCGAGCGGCTTTATCAGAAGAATTAATGTCTAAACCTCCTGCCATCACTTTCGGTTGATTGCAAACCAATCCGACTACTTCCCCGTTGATCCTTGCCAGACCGACTACAATATTTTTGGCAAAGTCTCTCTGAACTTCCAAAAACGAATGTTCATCAACCACGTGCGTGATGACATTTCGTACATCATATGGCCTCACCGCATCAAAAGGTACTGCATCTGCTAAATCAGGGCGATAATGCCCATTCTGTTCTGATGTGCCAAAAGGCGGCTTTTCTCCATTATTTTGCGGCAAATAACTTAACAATAACCGTACTTTTTCCAGTACCTCTTTTTCTGTTTCCCCTGAAAAGTGGGCATTTCCGCTAATTTCATTATGTACATTCGCCCCGCCAAGGTTTTCCGCTGTAATTTTCTCTCCTGTTACCGTTTCAATCACCTTTGGACCCGTAATAAACATCTGACTTGTTTTTTCTACCATAAAAACGAAATCAGTAATCGCCGGTGAATACACGGCTCCTCCGGCACACGGTCCCATAATAACAGAGATTTGCGGAATAACGCCTGAATAAATCGAATTGCGATAAAAAATTTGACCGTATCCATCTAATGATACCACACCTTCTTGAATGCGTGCTCCTCCGGAATCGTTCAAGCCGATAAATGGTGTTCCTGTTTTCGCCGCTAAATCCATAACGTAAGCAATTTTTTTTGCATGCATTTCCCCTAATGCACCGCCAAATACGGTAAAATCTTGAGAGAATAAATAAATGGGGCGCCCATGAACTTTTCCGTATCCCGTTACGACTCCATCCCCTGGTCCTTTTTTGTCTTTTAATCCAAAGTCATTGCACCGATGCTCAATAAAAGGATTCAGCTCAACAAAGCTTCCTTCATCCACCAATAAATCAATCCGTTCACGAGCTGTAAGTTTTCCTTTTTCATGCTGTTTTTCAATTCTTTTGTCACCGCCGCCCAGTTCCACTTCACGCCGATAGTCATATAAGTCATTGATTTTGTCATACATATCAATCATCGTGAACGTCCCCCTTTTTCTCTTTTTCACACAATTCATACAAAACTCCACCGCACGATTTTGGGTGAACAAAAGCAATATTTGCTCCTCCTGCTCCCTTTCTTGCTTTCATATCAATCATCTGAATTCCCTCAGACTGAAGCTGTTCAATTCTCTCCTCAATAGAGGTCACACCCAATGCAACATGGTGAATGCCTTCTCCTTTATTCTCGATAAAACGGTGGATGGGACTTTCGTTTGACGTCGGTTCCAATAACTCGATTTTCGTTTCACCCACTTGCAAGAATGCGACCTTCACTTTTTGTGATTCCACCACCTCAATTCCTTTAAGCGGCATTTTCAACACGTCTACATACAACGGTAAAGCGCTTTCTATTGAGCGAACCGCAATACCGATATGATCAACTTTTTCCACCATGTTGTTCACCTTCCCTTTTTCAGCCGTTTGCATATCACTATATCCATTCTTCAAAAAATTACAATTTCCTTCAATTTTCAAATAGTTATCCGTAAAAGGGGCTTGCCTTGTATCCTTTTATAAATCGATATAAAATATGGATAGGAACTCATGAGGGAGAGAGTAAAATGTCTAATAAAAAGATGCAAAAAATAGTCGTTATGCTCATGCTTGGCACAATGGTATTAACTACATTGCTGGCGGGCCTAACCATGTGGCTTTAATATTTAAAAGAAGATGACTTAAAAGATATAAAAAGCATATCTTTTAAGTCATCCTCCTGAAAGGCCCCGTCATGAAAACCCAGTAAAACCAAAGGGTTGTGTGACGGGGCCTTTCAGTAAAAATCAGTTTTTGTAATTTATTAGAAACTTACGGGACAGCCACTTCATGGACTCAATATTTCCGTCGATATCGCTCCCTCTTGCCGGGCCAGTTCTTCAAACGATTTTGTTGTTTTGACAACCAACACTCTCGTTCCTAAAGGGACTTGATCGTATAACCATTCGATGGCTTCCGAGTGAAAGCGAACGCAGCCTTCCGTCACATACTTACCGATTGATCGCTCATTATTTGTACCGTGAAGTCCGTAAATGCGTCCATCCGTCTCTCTTGCATCAAAGCCGATCCATCTTGTTCCCAAAGGATTTTCCGGATCCCCTCCTTGTATATCCTTCCGTCGGTAGTATGGATTTTTAGCTTTTACCACAACTGTAAACTTTCCTTCTGGTGTAAGTTCCGGCTCTTTCCCCGTAGAAATGTGAAACTCAGATTGAATCTTCCCTTCATTAATGAACACCGCTTTATTGTTTTCTTTATTTATAATAATAAAAGGGTCTCCTAAAACCGGGTTTGTTCCCAGCGGCCAAATGGGCGAGAAAACAGATAGCAATAGCAAAGAAAAAATAACATTCATAATTTCCACCGCCTTTTCCTTATTTTCCGTAAGACGGTAGTGAAGCATACAGAAAATCATTCTACTTTTAATGATTTTTTTATCAGCAAATATTGTTCAACTTCTCTTACAAACTGATGCAGCTGTGCCCTCGCTTCAAATTCTTCACGTGTTTTAGGAAGAGGTTGTTCTTTGAACTCTTCCTGTAATTGTCGTAATTTGATAAGAAAAAGCTGTGCCGTATTTCCCGGATGAATAGATAAACTTAATTCTTCGAGAAAATCCGCAATCATATACCGTTGTTCAACAAATGGTTCAATGGATGTCACAATTGGCAAAACACGTTCAATAATCTCAAATTGTTTTTCGCGTGTTTTAAAATAATGATAATAATAGTTTTCTGCGCGTAAAAAGTGGTTTTCAACATCCCGGAATGCAAAACTCTTTCCTTCTTCAATTAAACGAGCCGTCTCAGTAACCTCTTTTCCCATCCAATGACTTTCATTCGTCCTTAAGTATGTAATCATTTCTTCAAAGATTTTACGAAAATTATGTTCAAGTTGTGTTTGGTATTGCTTGAGCTTTGAATCAAGACTTGGCATATATAAATTGGCGAGAAGTGCCACCCCGATTCCAATCACAATGATACCAACTTCATTTAATACAATCCCCATCGTCATATTTTGTTCAGAATAAATATGGAGTGTGATAACCGAACTTGTTACGACACCTTCTGTAATTTTAAAGAATACGGTAACAGGAATAAAAAATAAAAGCATAAGTCCAATAACGATCGGATGATAACCAATTCCTTCAAAGAAAATAAACGAAAAGAGGATAGCCAATAAGCAGGCAAAAAATCTGGCAGATGCACTTTGAAGAGATTTCCTTTTGGAATTTTGAACGCATAAAATTGTCAGAATACCTGCAGAAGCAAAATAATTCAAGTGAAAAAACTGTGCAATGATAATGGCAGCAGCTGTGCCAACTGCTGTTTTAATGGTGCGGTAACCAATTTTAAATTTCATTATATCGTAAGCCCCTATATTGATTTTTTGCCCGGATTTAACAGGCAGTCCTGATTGAAGTTTCACATTATCCTGTTTTTAGTTTACGAGATATTGATCGATCACAACAATACAGTTAATAAAAAAAGATGACCATAATGGGTCATCTTTTTTTATTATAGCATCTTTTCCAAGAAATCTTTTGCTCTTTTGCTTTTCGGGGCCGAGAAGAATTCAGCCGGAGGTGCATCTTCCACTAACAGTCCTCCATCTAAAAACAATACTCTGTCAGCCACTTCTCTTGCAAAGCCCATTTCGTGTGTCACAATGGCCATGGTCATTCCAGTATGAGCCAGCGATTTCATAACTTCTAATACTTCTTTAACCATTTCAGGATCAAGAGCCGATGTTGGTTCATCAAATAGAATGACCTCAGGATTCATTGCCAGTGCTCTCGCAATCGCGACACGCTGTTTTTGTCCTCCTGATAAGCGGTTCGGATACTCGTTCGCTTTTTCAGCCAAACCGACTTTCTTTAATAACTCATGCCCTTTTTCTTCCGCCTCTTTTTTTGAGACACCCTTTACCGTCATCGGCGCATATGTTAAGTTTTCAAGAACGGTCTTATGAGGGAAGAGATGGAAATGCTGAAATACCATTCCGACATTTTGTCTTACCTTCATAATGTCTGTTTTCGAATCGGCAATGTCTTGGTCACCAATCCAAATGTGGCCGTCCGTTGGTTCTTCCAGCAAATTCATGCATCGTAAAAAGGTGGATTTCCCCGAACCGGAAGGACCTACAATCGCGACAACTTCCCCTTCTTTAATTGTTGTCGAAATTCCTTTTAATACTTCCAGTTTTCCAAATGATTTATGAAGATTGTCAATTTTAATCACTTTTTCTCATTCTCCTCTCGACCGCCTTGCCAAGGAGCGTCAAGCCGATAACCATTATATAGTAGATAAGACCAGCTAAAAGAAGCGGCTCAAAATAGCGATATGTTTGACCGCCTACAATATAAGCACGGCGCATGATATCCATGGCGCCGATTACTGTCACTACGGCTGATTCTTTTGTGAGAGTAATGAACTCATTCATTAAAGCCGGTAAAATGTTTTTCAACGCTTGCGGCAAAATAATGTCTTTCATCATTTGTCTATAAGGAATTCCCAGCGCAAGGGAAGCTTCTCGCTGACCCTTGTCCACTGCCAAAATCCCTCCGCGGATAACCTCGGAAATGTATGCTGCAGAGTTTAAGCCGAAAGCCATAACCGCTGCAGGATATGCATCAATTTCAAACCCCAAGATTTGCGGCAATCCAAAATAAATAATTAACAATTGCAGTACGAGCGGTGTTCCACGAAATACAGACGTATAAGCATCCGCTATCCATGCCAGTACTTTTACTCTTCCAATCTTAAATAGCGCTAAAACAATCCCTAATGTGAATCCCAGCAATGCCGCTGCCAGGACAATTTTTATCGTTACCCATATCCCTTCTAATATATAAGGGATTGAGGGCAGGATTTGCGTAAAGTCCAAATTCATGCCCGACCCATTCCTCTCTCTCCGTCAATGTTTGGCTTATTGCTCGCCGCCAAACCATTTCACGATTAATTTATCTACTTCGCCGTTTTCTTTCATTTCATTTAACACACGGTTGAAGTCTTTTGTTAGTTCGCTTCCTTTAGGAAAAGCAATCGCTGAGCCTGCTTCTTCCTGATTTTCATCTTCAATGACAAATCCGGTCATTTCTTTATCTTGTTCAAAGAAACCTTTCGCCACTGTATCTTCAATGATTGCAGCATCAAAGCGGCCTGATTTCATTTCTTGCACTAATTCTGGAATTCGGTTGCGGTTTTCAATTTTAATGTCTACCTGTTCTTTAATTTCTTCCGCTTTTCCTTCTTGGATAGAACCTACTTGTACGCCTACCGTTTTTCCTTTTAAATCTTCCAGCGTCTTAATACCGCTGTCTTTTGGTGTGACAATCATATGTTTTGCCTCATAATAAACATCTGAAAAATCAACATTCTGTTTGCGTTCTTCTGTCGGTGTCATACCAGCTAACACAAAATCCACCTTGCCTGCTTGAATGGCAGGAATTAGTCCGTTGAAATCAATATCTTGCACTTCGACTTCGTAGCCAAGCTCTTTTGCGATTGCTTTTGCCAAGTCTACGTCAAAACCGATAATTTCATCGCTTTTTGCCGTATCAATGTATTCAAACGGCGGGTAATCCGCAGATGTACCCATTTTTAATACCTTTTTATCTTCTGTCTTTTCTCCTTCAGCCCCATTTGCTGAATCGTCACTTGTGCCGCATGCCGCCAGCATTCCGATCACAAGCATACTCATCATGATCAATGACAGCCATTTTTTCATGACTTTGCCCCCTAGATCTTTTTAAATTTTTTTAAAATTCAATAATATTATGAAATAAGTTTCTCACTATTGCAAGCATCATTTTAACAAACATATTTTTATTCAACAAAATGTATTTTATCACATACTTATAATTATGCAAACCCATTTTTAAATATAGATTAACCATATTATCGTATGAATATTACTATTCCAAAAAAACAAAAACCTTCTTCCGGATTTATCCAATAAAAAAGGACAGTTGCTCCTCATTAAGGGGCAACTGTCCTTTTTTACACTTCTTCACAATATTGATCAAAGGCCTGTTGAAGCTTTGTAACGACAGACATTGGATCATGTCCTTCAATTTCATGGCGCTCCACCATCGTCATTAGCTTGCCATCTTTTAATAAGGCAAAAGATGGGGAGGATGGCGGGTAGCCAACGAAATGATCGCGAGCATGCGCTGTGGCTTCTTTATCTTGTCCTGCGAATACCGTCACTAAATGGTCTGGACGCTTATCATAATGAACAGCATGGGCTGCAGCCGGTCTCGCAATTCCGCCTGCGCATCCGCAAACGGAATTGATCATCACAAGGGTCGTACCCTCTTTTTTGAACGCTTCTGCTACATCTTCCGGTGTTTTGAGTTCTGTATAGCCAGCGGCTGTAATTTCTTGACGCGCTTGTCTTACAATATCATTCATGAATAAATTGAAATCAACATTCATCTTGAAAGCCTCCTCTATATTTGCGTACTATCATCATACCAAGGATACGGAAGCATTTTCAAACAAATAATCTTTTTTAAAAAGAGGTTTAAACTTTTTTCTTCCCGGCAATAATAATAGTACATCTAAATCCATACCCCTAAACTCCCATAAAAAATAAGGTTATGCAGCTGCATAACCTTATCTTTTTTATTTTTCTTGTTCGTATGCACGAATAAGACGGTCAGCCGCCTCGGACACGGTCATTTCTCTATTCATCATTTTCGTTTCTACCATCGATAATATTCTTTTTATGCTTTCGTTTCCATAAAACGAAGCATATAAATAATCTGAAACCATTGCTTCAAGCCAACCCTTCATCTGCTTGTCTCTTTTCTCTGTCCAAAAGCCATGTTGACGACAATATGTTACATACTGCTGAATGCTGCTCCACACTTCCTCAATCCCTTCTTTATAAAGGGCGGAACATGTAAGCACCTTCGTGTCCCAGCCTTTTGTTGTCGGCTGAAGAAAATGTAAAATGGTTTCATATTCTTGTTTCGTCGCCCATGCTTTTTTCAAGTTATCTCCGTCTGCTTTATTGATACAAATTACATCAGCCAGCTCCATAATGCCTTTTTTCATGCCTTGAAGCTCATCTCCCGCTCCGGTTAACGCGAGAAGCAAAAATAAATCGACCATATCTTTTACAATCGTTTCTCCTTGCCCAACCCCTAATGTTTCGACAATGATGACATCAAAACCAGCGGCTTCGCAAAGCAGAATCGATTCTCTCGTCTTTCGGTGCACTCCTCCAAGCTTTCCCTGAGAGGGAGAAGGTCGAATAAAAGCTTGGGGGTGACGGGAAAGCTCTTCCATTCTCGTTTTGTCTCCCAAAATGCTCCCGCCTGTAATGGTGCTGCTTGGGTCAACAGCCAGTACTGCCACTTTATGGCCCAATCCGCATAAATATATACCAAATGCTTCAATAAACGTGCTTTTTCCTGCACCTGGCACCCCTGTAATTCCAATCCTTACCGACTTCCCGGCATGTGGAGCAATCCCTTTTAACACATCCTGTCCTTTCTGAAAATGACGGGGAGCATTGCTTTCGATTAGCGTAATGGCCTGTGCGAGCATCGCTCGATTATGTTGCAAAACACCTTCTACATACTCCTCAACCGTTTTCTCTTTTCTCATCATGCCACTCCGTTTCCTCATACCCAATTCGTTTTTTGATTTCAAGCAGCACTTGTTTGGCGGCATTCGGAATAACGGTACCAGGGCCAAAAATTGCCGATGCCCCGTTTTGCAGCAAAAACTCGTAATCTTGCTGAGGAATGACTCCCCCTACCACGACGACAATATCTTCACGTTCATGTTTTTTCAACTCTGCAATTAATTGTGGCAATAAAGTCTTATGCCCTGCGGCCAGCGAGCTCATTCCAATGGCGTGAACATCGTTTTCTACTGCTTGAATGGCCGTTTCTTCCGGAGTTTGAAACAGCGGTCCGATATCAACGTCAAACCCCAAGTCGGCAAAAGCAGTAGAAATGACTTTCGCTCCACGATCATGCCCGTCCTGCCCCATCTTGGCAATCAGTATTCGCGGCCGGCGTCCCTCTTCTTCTGCAAATTTCACTGTTATCTCTTGTACCTCTTTAATTTGCTCTTCGTATGCAAACTCCGAGCTATACACTCCACTAATAGAGCGGATTGTCGCAGTATGCCGCTTGGCGACCTTTTCAATCGCTTCCGAAATTTCTCCAAGCGTTGCTCTCGCACGGGCAGCTTCCACCGCTAAAGCCAGTAAATTGCCTTGGCCCGTCCCTGCCGCTTCCGTAATGGCTTTCAACGTTTCTTCTACCCGGTTATAATCTCTTGAAGTCCGAAGCTCTTCCAGCCGCTTCATTTGCTTCAGGCGTACAGCCGTATTATCAATGTCTAAAATGTCGAGCGGCTGCTCATTTTTCACTCGATATTTATTGACTCCAATAATAATCTCTATTCCCGAATCGATTTTCGCTTGACGTCTGGCCGCCGCTTCCTCAATTCTCATTTTCGGAATTCCCGTTTCAATAGCTTTAGCCATGCCCCCAAGCTGCTCGATTTCCTCCATATGTGCCCATGCACGGTTCAGGAGCTCATTTGTCAATGATTCTACATAATAAGAACCGCCCCATGGATCAATGACATTGCAAATCCCCGTTTCATCTTGTAAATACAACTGAGTATTTCGGGCAATTCTCGCCGAAAAATCGGTCGGGAGAGCAATCGCTTCATCCAATGCGTTTGTATGCAGTGACTGTGTATGGCCAAGTGTCGCCGCCAATGCTTCTAAGCATGTCCGAATCACATTGTTATAAGGGTCTTGTTCCGTTAAACTCCAGCCTGACGTTTGGGAATGTGTGCGTAGGGCGAGTGATTTCGAGCTTTTGGGATTGAACTGCTTCATGAGCTTTGCCCATAAGAGGCGTGCCGCTCTCATTTTTGCCACTTCCATAAAATAGTTCATGCCGATTGCCCAGAAGAATGACAACCTTGGAGCAAACGAGTCAATATCGATTCCTGCTTTTAAGCCTGTCCGAACATATTCCAATCCATCTGCCAAAGTATAGGCAAGTTCAAGATCAGCAGGGGCACCTGCTTCCTGCATATGATAACCAGAGATGCTGATGCTGTTAAACTTCGGCATATTTTGAGAAGTATACTCGAAAATATCCGCAATGATGCGCATCGACATATCAGGAGGGTAAATATACGTGTTTCGTACCATGTACTCTTTTAAAATATCATTTTGAATAGTACCTGAAAGCTGCTCCAGTTTGACCCCCTGTTCTTCTGCTGTCACAATGTAAAAAGCCATGATTGGCAGTACCGCTCCATTCATCGTCATGGAAACAGACATCTGATCGAGCGGAATGCCATCAAATAAAACTTTCATGTCCAAAATAGAATCAATGGCAACACCGGCCTTCCCCACATCTCCCACAACCCTTGGATGATCAGAGTCGTAGCCGCGATGGGTCGCCAAATCAAACGCAACAGACAACCCTTTTTGACCGGCAGCCAAATTACGACGGTAAAACGCATTACTTTCTTCGGCCGTCGAATAGCCGGCATATTGTCGAATCGTCCATGGCCGATTCACATACATCGTGGAATACGGTCCTCTTAAAAACGGCGGTATTCCAGGAAGAAATTGGGGAAAATGAAGGGAGTCAATATCTTCTTTTTTATAAAGGGCCTTCACATCGATTTGCTCATTTGTTTGAAACATAAGTGCATCATAGTCGGCGGATGTTTCTTTTTGCTCTTCTTTACCTCCTATACCATCTGATTCTTCATAAAATGAAATTCGGTTAAAATCAGGTTTCTGATACATTCAATTCACCTCCAGGTCATTCATTAATTCACTTAAGAGCAAAAATGCGTTTGTATTCGGTTCAATGATCCCCTTAGCTCCATTGTTGATGAAAGCCTTCCGCCGCTCCTTCACCTGTTTTCCGCACACATATATATGGTTATGAGCAGATGCAAGCTCGTGGATGATTTCAATCCCCAACTCTTCATAAAGTTCATCCGTTCCACATAGAATCCATATGTTTCCTTCCTGCTCATTGCACCATCGGATGGCTTCATGAACCGAATAAAGAGAATGGCTTTGATCCACGATAAATCCTCCTGATTCAAAGAAAGAGCGAGCGAGATCAATTCTCGTCTTGCATTCTTTTTCATGGCCAAGAACCAAAAGATGAACAGTTGCTGGCAGTGAGTATTCCATCCGCTTTTCTACTTTTTCTCTTAACTCCTCAAACTCCATGCTTTTTCGCCAGTTTGAAACAGGTTCAATCGTTTCTCGAACTGAGAGTTGTGTCATGTATTCCGTCAAAGTCCCAATGGTCGCGCCTTTTAAGAAAGCCTCCTTAAATGCTTCTATAGAGACATGCTCTACGGTTAGAGGTTCATCCAAAACAGCCTGCAATTGACTGACACGCTGTTCGTGAAAAGAAACATCATCAAATTTGTCCCTGTCATGTAAACGCTCGTTCACTTGTGTATAATGCGTAATGCCGACTACACGCTTCACACGTGTTTCAACGTCTTTCTTTCGCTTGTTAAGTACATCCTTCAACTGACATTGGATAAACTGCTGCTTCAACGCTGCTGACATGCCGCCTTTTCCTTCAATTTGCTGAAATAAATGCCAGGCCCTTTCTGCAAGTTCGGTCGTTAAAGATTCCACATACCATGAACCTCCGGCCGGATCAATTACTTTTGTCAAATACGCTTCTTCACTTAAAATAAGTTGAGTATTGCGGGCAATTCGCTGTGAAAATTCATTGGAAGGCTGAATAAGAGTATCGAATGGGGTAACGTGCAGGCTGTCTATTCCCCCAGCCACTGCAGCAAACGCTTCGACTGTCCCCCGAATCATATTCGTATAAGCGTCATACTTTGTTTTAGTGGTGCGGGATGTTTTCGCATGAATGTAAGGTGTATATTGGTCACTTTCCCCTCCAAAAGCGGCAAGCATTTTCGTCCACAACATTTTGAAGGCACGGAGCTTGGCAGTCTCCATGAATAATTCGGAGCCTACTCCAAACGTAAACGAAAAATGGGGTAATACTTCTTGGAGTGATAACCCTTCTGTCAATAAAGCATCAATATATTCCACTGCTGTTGCAATGGCGAAAGCGAGCTCTTGAACAGCGTTCGCTCCTCCGTTATGGTATACCTCTGTATCTATTACAATTGTTTTAAGTCTCGGAGCATAATGGTTCGCCCACTTTATCGTCTCTGACATGTATTTATACATGCACGAAATGGACAGCGGTGAAGAGCCGGCTTCCGCTAAAGAAGCAAGCGGATCTGTTCCGATGACTCCCTCTATATCTTTCATCGAAAATCCTTTTTTATCAGTATAAGCTGCCATTAATGACAAGAGGGGTAAAACCGTAAAGTTCGTGACCATATGAAGAGGTGTTTGTTCCAAGGGAATATCCTTCAATAATTCCTCTATATCTTGCAAACAACTAACCGGAACGCCGTTACCTACTTGTTCTAAAGAGGCTTTATGGGAATCCAGCCCCCGTTTGGTCGCTTCATCGAATTGAATCGCCAGCATCGTCTGACCTCTTGTTAAAGCGGACACAGCCAACCGATTTGTTTCTTCAATTAACGGATGATTGATTTCTTGGGCAACCTTCCACGCTTTTTGTACATAGCCTGTTTGACTGCTTCCCCTTACAAGAGATCCTTTACCAGGCAAATCATTAATATGTATGGACGAAGACACATCTCTCGCTAAATAAAGCGGTTTCAAAACAATTTCTTCATAGGTGTTTGTGTGAAGTGAGGTAACACTCTTCCCTTTTAACGTTCGTTCTACTTCTTTCTCCCACTCTTCCGTACTTACGGCAGCAAATTCATCAAATGATACTCCGCCTGTTGGTTTCATCACATGTCCCCCTTTGCCTCCGATTAATCAGAATAGTTAAAAATATCCTGTACTTTCATCTTAATATAACCGCGCTAAAATTATCAACGAGCAAATTAAGAAAAGAGGATGAATCAACAGGTATAAAGAGCATACCTGTCGATTCATCCTTCAGTAAATAGAAGTGCGGTCAACTGAAATCGCTTCGATAATTTCTTTTACCCTCGCTAAGAATTTCCCGCAAACTAATCCATCCAGGACGCGGTGATCAAGGGACAAACATAAGTTGACCATATCCCTTACGGCAATCATGCCGTTATTCATGACGACAGGGCGCTTTACGATCGACTCTATTTGTAAGATGGCGGCCTGTGGATAGTTAATGATTCCCATGGATTGAACAGATCCGAACGAGCCTGTATTATTGACCGTAAATGTCCCTCCCTGCATATCCTCAGGGTGCAGCTTGTTGTTTCGCACTTTACCGGCCAATTCCGATATTTCACGTGCAATTCCTTTAATTGTTTTCTCATCAGCGTGCTTAATGACCGGAACGAATAAAGCATCCTCTGTTGCTACTGCAATTGAAATATGAATATCTTTCTTTTGGATAATCGTATCGCCTGCCCACATCGAATTGATTTGCGGAAATTCCTTTAACGCTTGAGCGACCGCTTTAACGAAGAAGGCAAAATAAGTGAGGTTAAACCCTTCTTTTTTCTTGAACTCATCTTTAACAGCATTTCGGTATTCCACCAAATTCGTTGCATCTACTTCTACCATCGTCCAGGCATGTGGAATTTCGTGCTTGCTTCGCAGCATATTGGACGCAATCGCTTTTCGAACACCCGAAACTGGAATTTCCGTATCCCCATTCTGTAATCCTGCTGCAGGAGCGGCAGACAAAGGTTGCACCTGCGCTATATCCTGAACGGAATTTCGCTGGACAGGCTCTGCTTGTGCTGCCTGTTTGAAATTCTCGGCTGCCGCCGGAATTTGGCCCGTTTCTATAACTTTCAATATATCCTTCCTCGTAATCCTTCCGCCCGCTCCCGTTCCTTCTATTTGCTCCAAATCCATGGAATGTTCTTGTGCCAGCTTTAGTACAGCAGGAGAATACCGGCGCTTTTGGGATGTATCCTTTTGTTCTTCAGTCTCTTTTGTCTCTTCTTGCTTTTGTTCGACAGAAGAAGGCGATACACTTCCCTCCACTTCCATCAAGCAAATCACTTCTCCCACTGCCAATGTATCACCTTCTTGGGCAGTCAGTTCCTTAATGATCCCTGAAAAAGACGAGGGAACTTCTGCATTCACCTTATCCGTCATGACTTCAGCGATGGGGTCATATTTATTGACGCGATCTCCGGCTGAAACGAGCCACTTGCTTATCGTTCCTTCCGTGACGCTTTCTCCAAGCTGAGGCATAGTGAGTTTTTCAACAGCCATACGTAAAACCTCCCTTGTTAAAACTCTGCTAATTCACGCATTGCTTTTTCTACTTTCTCAGGATTGACCATAAAGAATTTTTCCATCGTAGGAGCGTATGGCATGGCTGGAATATCAGGACCAGCCAACCGTTGAATCGGCGCATCCAATTCAAACAGACAATGTTCGGCTATAATGGCAGCCACTTCGCTCATGATGCTGCCTTCTTTGTTATCTTCCGTTATGAGCAATACTTTCCCAGTTTTAGAAGCCGCTTCAATAATCGCCTCTTTATCCAATGGATAAACCGTGCGCAAATCAAGAATATGGGCAGAAATTCCGTCAGCAGCAAGTTTTTCTGCCGCTTGTAACGCAAAGTGCACACATAATCCATATGTGATGACGGTAATATCCTCACCTTCACGTTTTACATCTGCTTTGCCGATTGGCAATACATAATCACCTTCGGGAACTTCCCCTTTAATTAATCGATAAGCCCGTTTATGTTCAAAGAATAAAACAGGGTCTTCATCTCGAATGGCCGCTTTCAGTAATCCTTTCACATCATAAGGGGTAGAAGGCATCACGATCTTCAAACCCGGCTGGTTGGCAAACATCGCTTCAACGGATTGGGAATGATAAAGAGCCCCGTGCACCCCGCCGCCATACGGTGCCCGAATGGTAATGGGACAATTCCAATCATTGTTGGAGCGATAGCGGATTCTTGCTGCTTCTGATACGATTTGGTTAACAGCCGGCATAATAAAATCGGCAAATTGAATTTCGGCGATCGGACGCATGCCATACATCGCCGCTCCAATGCCAACCCCTACAATAGCGGATTCGGCTAATGGGGTATCTATGACCCTCTGTTCACCAAATTGTTCATATAGTCCGTTTGTGGCTTTAAATACGCCGCCCTTTCGCCCGACATCCTCCCCAAGTACAAATACTTGAGAATCTCTTTCCATCTCTTCTCTTATAGCCATCGTGACAGCATCTATATATGAAATAACTGGCATCCTCTTCTCCCCCTCACTCTGCATAAACATGTTTTAATGCATAGTCGGCTTCTGCATATGGTGCGCTTTCCGCATGATCCGTCGCTTCATCCACCATACTTGCCACCTTCTTCATTAACGCCGCTTCCTTTTCATCCGTTAACACTCCGGTCTCTTTTAAATAAGAAGCAAATTTTCCAATCGGATCATTTTGTTTGGCTTCCATGCGCTCTTCTTCCGCGCGGTAGGCACGGTCATCATCATCGCTTGAATGAGCCGTAAGCCGATACGATACAGCTTCAATCAAAGTCGGGCCCTCTCCTCTTCTCGCACGATCTGCCGCTTCTTTGACAGCTTGATAGACTTCCAACGGATCTGTTCCGTCGACCGTAATTCCCGGCATCCCATATCCGATGGCACGATCAGACACTTTTTCGCAAGCGAGCTGCTTTTCAATCGGAACTGAAATGGCGTATTTATTATTTTCACACATGAATATCACAGGAAGTTTATGAACACCGGCAAAGTTGGCTCCCTCATGGAAATCTCCTTGGTTTGAGGACCCTTCACCAAATGTAACAAAACTGACGAGGTCCTTCCCTTCCATTTTCGCTGCGAGCGCAATGCCGACTGCATGTGGAACTTGCGTCGTAACAGGAGAAGAACCTGTCACGATCCGGTATTTTTTGCTGCCAAAGTGCCCCGGCATTTGCCGTCCTCCCGAGTTCGGATCCCCAGCCTTCGCAAATCCGGACAGCATGATATCTCTCGCTGTCTGGCCAAATGTTAAGACGACCCCCATGTCCCGATAATAAGGAAGAACATAGTCTTTTTCTTTATCCAACGCAAAGGCAGCTCCCACTTGAGCCGCCTCCTGCCCCTGGCAGGAAATGACAAACGGAACTTTCCCCGCTCGATTCAATAACCACATGCGCTCATCGATTTTCCGGGCTAACAGCATCGTTTCAAACATATTGATGACTTGCTCATCCGTTAATCCAAGTTCCTCATGACGTTTTACCATCGTCATCTCCTCCTTAAGTCCCTTTAAAAATGAATTGATTTCCCATCAACGGCCAGCGCTGCTTCTCCTATCGCTTCCGATAAGCTCGGATGCGGGTGAATAGTGTGTCCAATTTCCCAAGGAGTTGCATCCAACACTTTAGCAAGACCCGCTTCAGAAATCATATCCGTCACATGCGGACCAATCATATGGATTCCTAAAAGATCTTGTGTGTCCCGATCGGCAATTATTTTGACAAATCCCTCTGACTCTCCATGGATAAGGGCCTTCCCAATGGCTTTGAAAGGGAATTTTCCCACTTTTACCGAATAACCTTTCTCCGTCGCTTCTTGTTCCGTTAATCCTATGCTCGCCACTTCTGGACTGCTGTAAACACACTTTGCAATCATTTCATACTTTAAAGGCAGCGTTTTTTCTCCCGCCATATGCTCCACAGCCACTATTCCCTCATGTGCCGCAACATGGGCAAGCTGCATTCCGCCTATTACATCGCCAATGGCGTAAATATGCGACTCTTTCGTTTGATAAAATGAATTGGTTTGAATAAATCCGTTCTCAATCATGATATCTGTATTTTCAAGTCCGATATTCTCGATATTTGCCTGCCTCCCGACAGACACAAGCAGTTTATCCGCTTTGACTTCTTTCATTTCTCCTTGAACTTCAGCTTGAATGATAATTCCGTTCTGAATTTGCAAAGTATCGGGAAGTACCTTTGCATTCGTCATGATGGCCACACCTTTTTTCGTTAACAGCCGCTCCATCTCTTTTGAAACCTCATAATCCTCTGTCGGTAAAATACGGTCACTGTATTCCATAACAGTGACATCCACATCGAAATCCCGCAGCATTGAAGCCCATTCAATGCCAATCACCCCGCCGCCTGCAATCGCAATGGAGGAAGGAAGCTCAGACATTTGCAGCGCCTCATCTGAAGTCATCACATATTGTCCATCTATCTCTAGCCCAGGTAATGTCCGCGGTCTGGAACCCGTTGCAACTAGAACGTTTTTCGGTAAAATCATCTGATTTTCTTCTCCGCTGTTCAATTCAACCGAAATCGTGCCAGGCATGGGAGAAAAAATCGAAGGGCCCAAAATTCGCCCAATCCCTTCATAGACATCAATTTTCCCTTTTTTCATAAGGTACTGAATTCCGTTATGGAGCTGATTGATGATAGACTGCTTTCTTTCCTGGACTTTCGAAAAATCCAATTTCACAGACTCTGTCATTACCCCGAATTCTGCTGCCCGTTTTGTGGCAGTGTACACTTCGGCGCTTTTTAAAAGTGTCTTACTTGGGATGCAGCCGTTGTGTAAACACGTGCCTCCTAGATGTTTTTTCTCAACGACCGCTACGGTTAAACCAAGCTGGGCTGCACGAATCGCTGCCACATATCCGCCTGTTCCCCCACCGAGAACGGCCAAGTCGTATTCCACTGTCATAACACAATCCCTCCTTATCACTGAAATACTGTCGTGTTCACCTTATTTTCTGTATAATGTTTTACTTGTTCCTTACCAAACAGTACGCGCAAGGCACCTTCTGCAAGGGCCTGCAACTCATTTTCACCCGGATGGACGGTAACATCAGCAATCCAATTCACTCGGTCTATAATAAGGTGTACGAACGACTTTGCATGTGCTAAATCGCCTGTCAATATGATGGCATCCACTTTTCCGTGAATAGCTGTACTTGCTGCTCCAATCTCTTTGGCAATTTGATACGCCATACCCTCGAATACAATTCGGGCCTTTTCATTTCCTGAATCAATCATTTTCTCTACTTTCCGTATATCCGATGTGCCTAAATATCCTGCAAGTCCCCCTTGCCCGACAAGCATTTCCATCACTTCATTATGATAATAATTACCAGAGTAACAAAGAGCTACTAAATCTCCTGCCGGAACCGTACCTGCACGTTCCGGACTGAATGGACCATCTCCATGCAATCCATTGTTTACGTCAATTACTTTGCCGCGCTTATGCACGCCGACAGTGATTCCGTCCCCCATATGAACAACGATTAAATTTAAGTCTTCGTATCGTTTATTTAGTTCTTTTGCTGTACGCCTTGCGGCCGCTTTTTGATTCAAGGCGTGAAAAATGCTTTTTCGTTCAATGACAGGTATACCCGATAAGCGGGCATACGGCTCCAGTTCATCCACTACCACAGGGTCAACAATAAAGGCGGGAATATTGAGTCCTGAAGCGATTTCGTGAGCAATGATTCCTCCTAAATTGGAAACATGCTGTCCTGCATATCCCCGCTTTAAATCACTTATCATAAGCTCATTCACTTCATAAGTGCCGCCTTCAATCGGTCTTAACAATCCTCCGCGTCCGCATACGGCATCCAGTTTGGAAAGATTAATCCCTTCACAATCAAGAGCCTGGAGAACTGTTTCTTTTCTAAAAACATACTGATCAATAATCGTTTTATACTTGCTTAAGTCACCGCTGTCATAATGAACCGTTTTCTCAAAGATGAGACGTTCATTTTGAAAAACCCCCATTTTAGTAGACAAAGAACCTGGATTAAGCGTCAGGATACGATAATCTTTCGTGTCCAACTTTAAACCTCCTAAGTCGTAAGATACATCCGCAAACGATGTTAACTATGTCGACGGCGGCTCAAAATGTGATGGTTGTTTTGCAAAAATTGACTGCGTGAATTTCTCATTCGTTCAATTCGTTCTTCCGCTAATCGATCTGCGGCGGCATATGTTGGAATTCCGTCCCGTTTCGCAATCTCCATCACACGTTCAATGTTAGAATAGATTCCTTCAACCTTTTTTAAAGCACGTTCATGATTATAGCCGTACAGTTCATCTGCCACGTTGATGACTCCTCCAGCATTAATGACGTAATCGGGAGCGTAAATGATTCCCATCTCATGAATGAGGTCTCCATGACGGGTTTCTTTTAATTGATTATTGGCTGCCCCTGCAACCACTTTCGCTTTTAGCTGCGGAATGGTCGTATCATTAATGGTCGCTCCCAATGCGCATGGAGCATAAATATCACAATCCACTCCATAAATATCGTTTGGATCGACAGCTGTTGCCCCGAACGCTTCCACAGCGCGTTGAATGGCTTCTTTCTGGATATCTGTCACAATAAGCTTAGCCCCTTCTTCATACAAATGTTTGCAAAGGTTAAACGCAACATTTCCTACTCCTTGTACAGCAATAACTTTTCCTTCAAGGGAGTCTGTGCCAAACGCTTCTTTGGCAGCAGCCTTCATCCCCTTATAAACTCCGTAAGCCGTAACGGGAGATGGGTTTCCTGAAGAGCCAAACGCAGGAGAAACTCCTGTGACATAATCGGTTTCCTGATAAATGATGTCCATGTCTTCTACCGTTGTACCGACATCTTCGGCTGTAATGTAGCGGCCGTTTAACCCTTGAATGTAACGTCCAAACGCCCGAAACATTTCTTCATTCTTCTCTTTTCTGGGGTCACCAATAATGACTGTTTTTCCTCCTCCCAAGTTCAATCCCGCAACGGCATTTTTATACGTCATCCCTCTTGCCAAACGAAGGGCATCTTCAATGGCCGCGTCTTCTGATTCATATGTCCACATCCTCGTCCCGCCAAGAGCCGGACCTAATGTCGTATCATGAATCGCAATAATGGCTTTTAGCCCTGACTGCTCATCTTGACAAAAAGCCAATTGTTCATAATCATATTTTTCCATGTATTTAAAGATTTCCATTTTCATTCCTCCTGGTTGTTGTGATTGCTTGATGTCTTAGCTGTACACATAAAATTAAAATTTCTTCGATTGTCCTAAGTTTTGAATGGAGATTTTATTGACCGTTCATGCAGGATAGCTTGAACATACATTCATCGGGAGGTGATGCCTGTTAGAGCCAAATAATCTGTATTACTCACATTACTAATCATGCAAGAAGAATGCCAAACTACTAATACACTCTTATCATGTTTCCACCTAAAAAAAGCATGCAATAAATTGCACAGTAAGCAATTTATTGCATGCTTTTTTCTTCAATTTGATATTTCTCAAGCTTATAATACAAAGATCTGATTGAAATCCCCAAATGGCGGGCCGTTTTTGTTTTATTTCCATTATGTTTTTTTAGTACTTCCTCAATAATAGACGCTTCATACTTTTCAATTAAAGATGCCAGTGTCTCTTCCCCTTCAATAGAGGCATTCTCCCCTGCATGATTTCCTTGTTCCTTTACAAGAGTTTGCAACGGCGGGATATGGTGGACGTCAATCCATAATTCGCTGTAATTCATATAAATCATCGCCCTGCCTAACACGTTTTCCAATTCTCGGACATTTCCTGGCCAATCATATTTTTGCAACAGCTGAACAGCTTCTGTTGTAACCCCCTCTACACGGCGTCCATAGTCTTGATTGATCTTCGTAATTAATCGAAGAGCAATCTGTTCGATGTCTTCCTTATGATGTCGAAGAGGAGGAATGAAAATAGGAATTTTATTGAGCCGGTAATATAAATCCTCCCTTATTTCTCCAGAAACCATTCCCTTTTCTAAGTTTACATTTGTCGCGGCAATAATTCGCACGTTAATGGAAATGGGTGTCGTCCCTCCAACGCGGACGATTTCGCTTTCTTGAAGAACCCTCAATAATTTCGCTTGCATGTGGGCCGATAATTCACCAATTTCGTCTAAAAAAATGCTGCCGTTATTCGCTTCTTCAAATAACCCTCTCTTTCCGCCTCGTCTAGCCCCCGAAAATGCTCCCTCTTCATATCCAAACAGCTCGCTTTCCAATAAAGACTCTGAGAGCGCTGCACAATTTACCCGCACAAATTTGTTATATTTTCGATCACTCGCATTATGAATGGCATGTGCAAACAATTCTTTCCCTGTTCCCGATTCTCCACGCAACAACACCGTCGCCGGAGTATTAGCCGCCATTTTCGCTTGTTCTACGGCGATCCGAAACTCTTCTGACGTTCCAATAATATCTTCAAATGAGTATTTTGCTTCAAGTGTCCGAATAATTTGCCTCGCCCGGTTCAATTCATTCGTTAATAATTGAATTTCTGACATATCGTGGATAACGCCCACGCTTCCTTTCAACTTCCCGTCGACGATGATAGGAGCAACATTCACGATGACATCTTTCCGTTTCGGCCCCACCTTCATTCTTGCTCCTCGCACCGGCCTTCTTGTTTTCAATACTTTCATATGCATGCTTTCCCCTTCGGAGATGTCTGTTGCAGCCGGTTTCCCGATAACATCTTCTTCTCGGAGACCCGTTAACTTCGTATAGGCGGGATTAATCAAAATTCCTCTTCCTTGTTCATCGACAACGGAAATCGCCTCTTCAGATGACTGAATGATCGCCTCAAGCATCGTCTGAATTTCTTTTAAATTTGTCAGTTCCTCTGCCAAATCCACTACTTCCGTAATATCTTTAAAAATGGAAAACGCTCCAAAAAGCTTGCCTTCTTCATCTACCATCGGTATGCGGGAGGTGATGATTTTCCGTCCATTTTGCAATAAAAATTCTTGGTTGCGGTCGCCGTTCCTTGTTTGTAAGACAGCCGGTAATTGACTGCTTGGAATACAGTCATGAATGTGCTTGCCAAGAACTTCTTCTCTCCGGCAGCCGATCATTCTTTCGGCTCCGTAATTAAAAAGGGTGATAATTCCCTCTTGATTGATGACAATCATCCCATCATGTGTAGAGTTAAAAATAAGGTCATGCTTATAAGACTCATCTTTTAATACACGAATAAGCGCTTCTTTCTCTTCCATCAACACAGCCGTACTGTAGACCACTTCTCTTGGAATCAAAATCATCTTCTCATGACGCTCTTGCTGCAATTCCTCAAAGATTACCGGACTTCCCGTCGCCTCCACGACAATGTCTATCTGCTCATTTAGAAATGACCGCCAGTCTGTTCCCGTCACGATATTGTATTGCCGGGCCGTTTGCATCCCAGGGGCATCTTCATCTCGATCTACTATAGCACATACTTTCATCGCTTCTGTTTCAAGCATGATTTTCAAAATCGCCAGACCGCACTTCCCCGCTCCAATAATTAATACTTTCCGCATAATGCACCACCTATCGTATCGTCCATACAAATTTTATATCATGATAGTGTTTCAAAAAGCGGCTTGACAAATTTCTTCGTTCTTATATGATTCAGTTGAAGGATATTTTTTAGTACGTATTCAAAAAGGGAGAATAAAACGGTCGAGAAGTTCGACATCATTTTTCCAAGACTTTTTGAACAACCTCTTTATGAAAGGATTTACTGACTCATGATTAGAATCATTGCCCTTCTCGTGCTCCTCATACCAGGGGCTTTCGCTGCATATGGAATTAAATTAATGAGAGATATGGTATTCGGAATTCTTCAACCCCCATTTACCTCTCTTTTCTTCCAATTTATCGCAGGATTTCTTTTATTCCTGCTAGGTCTCGGTTTTGTAGCCGGATTTATTCTTCATCGCGATCGTAAGCAGAATAAAGTTCAAACAAAGTTTCAAAAAAAGAGACCGTTATGATTTTGCCCCGCATTAAGGGGCAGTAAGACCCCCACTAATGGAAGTTTCCTTTATAACCGTCTCTTTTTTGATTTGTCCGTTTTAAAAAATTTTACGGCTTTTTCTGGATAATCCGTAATCAATGCATCGCATCCAAGATCATACAGCTTCTTCATCACGGCAGTGTCGTTTACTGTATAAGGACGGACAGACAGCCCTTCACTATGGGCTCCATAAATCACAATGTCATTTACCGTCCGGTAATTGGGGTGCAAACTCTTTACCGACATATGTTTAGCATAGCGCCATGGCTCAAACATTTGCAGCGAATATAAAACAGCCGTTTCAACCGTAGAATCAAGACTTACAACACGAGCCATGCTATTGTGATTAAAAGAAGATAACACAGCGGCATCTTTCATGTTCAATTTGTACAGTAAATCCAGTACCTTCATTTCAAGATAAGGATATTCGAATACATTATTCTTTAACTCAATATTTACTTTTAAAGAAAGGCCAGCCGCCCATTCTAATACTTCGTCCAAAGTCGGGATTGGGCACCTACCGTACTTTCCCTTAAATTTGTAGCTCGCATCTAATTTTCGAATTTGGGGGTACGTTAAGTCTCGCACATATCCGGTCCCGTTTGTCGTCCGATCCACCGTTTCATCATGAATAACAATAAGCTCGCCATCCTTGGACATATGTACGTCCAGTTCAATCCCATCTGCCCCTGATCGGGCGGCCTCCTGAAAGGAAATCATCGTATTTTCAGGAAATGTTCCCGCTGCCCCTCGATGCCCATAAATCTCCACATTGGTCAACCCCTTTTCATTTTACATTCATATGATACTTTTTTCTTTTTATCTTATAAAATCCTTTTCTTTTACAAAATTTTTGCTATACTTACATGTACATTTTACAATTGAAAGGAAGATAACGTATGAGACCTTTGCAGCTTTCTCCCGAAACAGCCGTCAAGTTAGCGGAAGCATTAAAGATTCCCTTGGAGCAATTAATGCATATGCCTCAACACATTTTATTGCAAAAAATGGCTGAGCTTAACCAAAAAGAAGAAGAAAAAGGTGAGTCGTAAGGCGAAATGGTTTTCTTCACTTCGCCTTACGACTCACCATCAACAGAACCATCATAAAAACTCCCAAAAAATTTAGGAGTTTCCATAACGATTTATTTGGTTCTAAAACAGTTCTTTCGTTGAAATCTCCTGTTTCAATCAGATAGATACCTTCTTTGACTTGACTATTCTTTAACTCGACTTATTCCTTACCGTTTCAAGAAGCTTTATGTTCCAAGCGAAGTTTATCCGCTACCATTGCAATGAATTCAGAATTCGTCGGCTTCGCTTTCGTCATGCTGACGGTATAACCGAAAAGCGATGAGATGGAATCAATGTTTCCACGGCTCCATGCCACTTCAATTGCGTGGCGGATCGCTCGCTCCACACGGCTTGCTGTTGTATTGTATTTTTTCGCAATATCCGGATACAGCACTTTTGTGATGGATCCTAATAACTCGATGTCTTTATAAACCATTGAAATGGCTTCACGTAAATAGAGATACCCTTTAATATGAGCAGGCACTCCAATCTCATGAATAATGCTTGTAATATTGGCATCGAGGTTATTCGATTTTCCTTCACGAGATACTTTCACTGCTGATGTCATGGAACGTCTTACAACCGGTGATGACTTGCCGCTGACCTGTCTAATATGGTTGACAAGATTCTCCATGTCAAATGGCTTTAAAATAAAGTAAGATGCGCCCAAATCAACTGCTTTTTTCGTTACATCCTCTTGACCAAAAGCCGTTAACATAATGACATTCGGATAATTTTCCTTTTTCATCTCTTTCACTTGGCCCAATACTGCCAATCCGTCTAAATGAGGCATAATAATATCAAGAACAAGCACGTCTGGGTCTTTATCTCTTAACATGGATAAACATTCTTGACCATTATAAGCAACTCCGATAACTTCCATATCATCTTGGGCTGAAATATAATCTTCTAGAAGTCCGATTAACTCTCTGTTGTCATCCACTAAACAAACCTTTATTTTTTTCACAACAGATTCCTCCTCATCCCTGTAATCCTCGCATTTATCCTATCTTTTATTCTAAATGATGATTTCGACAATGCAACAAATTTTCCTTTATTTTTTTTGAAAAAAGTAAATTACTTGAAATTACTACTATTTTCTCCGTTTTTATCCATTTTTCGACTCACATTCTTTTTAATTGCTGAAAGTTTTTTTAGAAAAATAAAAATCACTTTATTATACACGGAAAAAACAGAAAGAAAAAGACGAACTCTTTTAGCTCGCCTTTTTCGAATTTTGTTTGTAGATATCAATACCCGCTTCGTTCAACATCCATTCAATATGAACCCCATATCCGGAAGTCGGATCATTTACGAATACATGTGTAACAGCACCGATTACTTTACCATCTTGAATGATAGGACTGCCGCTCATGCCTTGTACGATTCCTCCCGTTTTTTCAAGCAACTCAGGATCCGTTATTTTAATAACCATTCCCTTTGTAGCAGGGAATTTTTGAGGAACGGTGCTTATGATTTGAACATCAAACTCTTCCACCTGATCATTATTCACGACCGTCAAAATGGTCGCCGGCCCTTCTTTCACTTGATGGGATAAAGCAATTGGCATTGGTTTATCTAGCTTTCCATTTTGAATGTGCTGATTAAGCCTGCCAAAAATGCCAAAAGGACTGTTTCTTGTAATATTGCCAATAATATTTTTATCCGTTGAAAATCTTGCAAGCTTTTCACCAGGAACCCCGTTGCTTCCTTTTTCAATCGAGGTAACGGTTGATTTAACGATTTGACCGTCTTCTACTACAATCGGCTTTTTTGTATCCATATCAGAAATGACATGGCCCAGTGCCCCGTATTTTTTAGAAATAGGATCATAAAACGTCATTGTGCCAATTCCTGCTGCTGAATCACGAATATACAAACCAATGCGATAAGCATATTCTTGTTTGTCTTTAAGAGGGAAAAGCTTTGTGCGAAATTCTTTTTGATCGCGTACAACGACGAGATTTAACGGTTTTCCCGTCTTGCCCGCCTCTTGAATAAATGGAGTGATATCACTCATTTTTTCGATTTTCGTTCCGTTGATAGTCGTAATCATGTCCCCGACTTGAATACCGGCAATTTCACCAGGCGATTTCTTCCCTTCTTTTGTATCAACCTGATGATAGCCTACCACCAATACACCGCGGGAATTGAGACGCACCCCTATAGACTGCCCTCCCGGAATGACCTTAAAATCCGGCAGCACATCTACATTTACTTTTTTCACTGGAATTCCTGCCATTTCAAGCATTAGCTCTTCTTTACCGAACTGATGACCCGATATCGTAAGCTCCGCTTTGCCCTCTTCATCGACTTCATACACATGTTGATCTTGAGGGTGTGCTGTAACAGGTAATGTGCTGGAAACTATTTCAGTCTGCCCTTCAAATAATACAATGTTCTTTGGAATATTGACGTAGTGACGAACGCTTGGAAAAAAGCCTAAACTTATGAGCGAAACAAGGAGAATAACGCCTATGATTTTTCTGTATCTATTTAGCATTTCTTTTCATTCACTCTCCTCGCTTCCTACCCCACACCATCCATTTATGGCTACATTTTTAATGTTGCCTTCTTCGCTCTCATTTATAACTACAATCGAGGTAAAAACGCTATGAAGGAAAGGGAACTTAAAAGAAAAAATTATTCCTTCCAAGTTCCCCTATTATGTGTAGAATTGTTACACTTATCCATTTAAGAGGCTGTTCAAAAAGTCCGGGAAAAATGACCATCGAAATTACTTGTACAGGACGTACTGATCCGACGTTGGCGCGATTGACGTGGCGGCTCTTAGTCGGGCTTCATAAGCTTGTCTCTCCGCTACTCACGTATTAACAGCATATCCTCGAAAAAGAAGAGCACTTTTCCTGCGTGCGATGAAGAATCGTAAGAAGCTTTCCTTTGTGCTCGTGACGGCGCTTCCTTGAACTTCTCGGTCCTTTTTGAACACACACTTTAAGATGTTTGCTTCATTTGGGATGCAAGCGATAACAGTTCTTTTGCATGTTCTTTCGTTAAATCAGTAATTTCAACGCCTGCAATCATACGGCCGATTTCCCGCACTTTTTCCGCTACATCAAGAGGTTTGATGGATGTTTTTGTGCGTTCGCCAATGACCTCCTTGGAGATGAACAAATGCGTATCAGCCATAGCAGCCACTTGAGGTAAATGCGAAATGCACAGTACTTGAGAACCGCATGCAATATGATAAATCTTTTCTCCGATGGATTGGGCCACTCTCCCGCTCACTCCTGTATCCACTTCATCGAAAATAATGGACGTTACACCTTGATGCTCGGAGAAAATACTTTTTAACGCCAGCATAATCCGAGAAAGTTCTCCTCCTGAAGCTACCTTTGCAAGAGGTTTAAGCGGTTCTCCCGGGTTTGTTGAAATATAAAATTCGGCAATATCAATGCCGTCTTTCCCAAATTTGACCGGCTCTCCGTCCAGAATCACATCATCAAATGAACCCGTTCTTTTAGAGAATTCAACATGAAATACCGTTTTAGCCATATAAAGTTCTTTCAGTTCTTCATGAATGCTGTCGACAAGCGTTTCTGCAAACTTCTTTCTCAAGCTGGAAACATGGTTAGCTTCTACCAACAAATCTTTGGCCACGCTCTCGAGCTCAGCTTTGATTTTCGTTACATGCGTATCACGGTTCTGAATGGTATCCACTTCATCTTCAATTTCGGCTGCATATGTTAAAATCTCTTCGACTGTTTGGCCGTATTTTCTTTTTAAATGAGTGATTTCATTCAAACGTGTCTCAATAAAATCAAGGCGCTTCGGATCATATTCTAATAAATCCAACTGTTGACGAATTTTATAGGACATGTCTTCAAGCTGATAGAAACTGTTAGATACGGTTTCTGCAATTTCCCCATATGTGGACTCTAGATTAGCAATTTCTTCTGTATGGTTCATCGCAAGACCGATCCAATCCAACCCTCTTTGTTCTCCATGAAGCGCATTATATGCATCTTGCAGAGCATGATAGATCTTTTCGAAGTTGGCGATCTTCATTCTCTCTTCCATGAGCTGCTTGTCCTCATTTGGCGTTAAATCCGCTGCCCTGATTTCCTCCAGCTGAAACTGGATTAAATCCAAGCGGTGAGCCATTTGCTGCTCATTTTCAGTTAATTTATCCAGCTGTTTTTTCAAACTGAGATATTTATCATATAAAGCCTGATACTCTGTTAACGCCCGTTCTATCTCAGCTCCTCCATATTGATCCAGCAGCGACAAGTGGCGGTCTTCATTCATTAAATCTTGATGTTCATGCTGACCATGGATATCCACTAACGTTTGACCAATTTCCCGTAAAATCGCCAATGTCACCAGCTTGCCATTAACACGGCAAACGCTTTTTCCATTTGTCGTAATATCCCGGCGCAGAACAATCATATTGTCCTCAATCTCAATTCCTAATTGCTCGGCCTTTTCACGACACGCCAGGTGGTGATCGTCTAAAAGAAACAACCCTTCAATTTCTGCCTTCGCCGTTCCATGGCGGACGAATTCTGCTGAACCTCTTCCCCCTACCAGTAGATGAATAGCATCAATAATAATCGACTTTCCAGCCCCGGTTTCTCCGGTCAAAACCGTTAGTCCTTTTTCAAACGAAACCGCTAAAGTTTCAATAATGGCAAAGTTCTTAATTGATAGTTCTGCTAACAAAGTAATTCACACCTTCTACAACATTTCTATAAAACGATCTGAAATAACTTTCGTATCTTCAGGAGTACGGCAAATAATTAGACAGGTATCATCTCCACAAATTGTCCCTAAAATCTCTTCCCAATCTAAATGATCAATCAATGCGCCAATGGCATTGGCGTTGCCCGGTAATGTTTTCATAACCAGCATATGTCCCGCTCCATCAATTTTTACAAATGCATCCATTAATCCTCTTTTTAATTTCTGCAAAGGATTAAAACGTTGATCGGCTGGTAAACTATATTTATAACGTCCGTCCAACAATGGAACTTTCACTAAATGCAATTCTTTAATATCACGTGAAACTGTTGCTTGGGTCACATTGAATCCCTGATTTTTCAAAATATCTACAAGTTCATCTTGTGTTTCAATGTCGTTGCTAGTAATAATTTCACGAATTTTAATTTGTCTTTGTCCTTTATTCATATGACACCTCACACTTTTCGTCAAATGCCTCACATATTTATGTTACTGAAATACCGTTTATAGTGCAATTTATTTCCTAAATTATTATTCACTATTATGCACAATTTGATTAATTGCTGGGGATATCCCCAGCAATTAATCAAATCAAAGGGGGGTGTCCCGAAACCATGGTTTCGGGACACCCCCCTAACATGTCTCACCATAAGAAATTTCTAAAGTTTAAGGAGCTCCATGGCAATTCAGTTCATCAAAAATCATGTACCACTAGATAATGGTACCCTTCGAAATGTGTTCTGTGAAGGATTACCTGCTTTTGCATTCATCCGTTCCAAAAGATCATTTCTTCTCTTTCAATGTTTCATGCGCCATTTCAACTACTTCAGCTGCTGACATATCCAACAGATTTTCTCCATGTTCCTTTACTCCTGTCCATCTTAAATGGAGAAGAAACTCAATATTTCCGTCTCCCCCTGTGATAGGAGAAAAAGAAGCATCCATGACATCGTAGCCAGTTTGAAGAGAAAAGTCCATCATATTTTGAAGTACCTGTTGATGAACGAGAGGATCTCGAACAATCCCCTTTTTCCCCACCTGTTCACGCCCTGCTTCAAACTGCGGTTTCACCAACGCTACCACATCGCTGTTTGCCACAAGAAGCTCTTTTAAAACAGGTAAAATGAGCCGCAGCGAAATGAATGAAACATCGATAGAAGCAAAATTAGGCATGCCCTCATGCAAATCTGCTGGAGTCACATAACGGAAATTGGTCCTTTCCATTACAACCACTCTCGGATCTTGACGAAGCTTCCAAGCCAATTGATTGTATCCGACATCTAATGCATACGACATCTTCGCACCATTTTGAAGAGCACAGTCTGTAAAGCCTCCGGTCGAAGCTCCGATATCCAACAAAATTTTATCTTCTACACTCAAATCAAATTCTTTCAGTGCTTTTTCCAACTTAAATCCGCCGCGACTTACATACGGCATAACTGCACCTTTTACCGTCAGAGGAATCTCGCGGTCCACCTTTTCACCCGGTTTATCCAAACGTTCTTCGTTGGAATACACTAAACCAGCCATAACTGCCCGCTTCGCCTTTTCCCTCGTCTCGGCAAGTCCGCGTTCAACTAATAATACATCCACTCGTTCTTTTTTTGTCACCGTACCTCAAGCCCTTTTTGTTTAGATTGCACTAATTGTTCGATTCGTTTTACGACATCGTTTATCGTTAAACCAATCTCCTCAAGCAATTTCCCTACGCTCCCGTGTTCGATAAAGCGGTCCGGTATTCCCATTCGGTCAATTGGTGTCTGATAATAGCGGTGATCCCCGGCAAATTCCAATACCGCGCTGCCAAATCCGCCTTGAAGAACAGCTTCTTCGATAGTTAAAACGGGTTTTCCGGAAGCAAAGATCGCATGAAGCATCTCCTCATCCATAGGCTTAATAAAGCGGGCATTCACCACTTCCACTGAAACGCCTTGCTCCGCAAGCTTACCTGCTGCTTCAAGTGCCATTGGGATGGTCGTTCCAAACGTTAAAATAACGGCATCGCTGCCCTCCCTCAACACTTCCCATGTTCCAATTGGCAGTTGCTTCAAGTCTTTGTCGAGCGGGACGCCTAATCCATTGCCGCGTGCATAGCGCATCGCAATCGGGCCATCATTATATTGAAGAGCTGTATACACCATGTGCTGCCCTTCATTCTCGTCCTTCGGCATCATAAGAACCATATTAGGAATATGGCGCAAAAAGGCAATATCAAACACACCTTGGTGAGTCTCTCCATCTGCTCCCACTAACCCGGAACGATCAATCCCAATAAATACATTTAAATTTTGGCGGCAAATATCGTGGACTACCTGATCATAGGCGCGCTGCAAAAAGGTCGAATAAATCGCTAAAAACGGCTTCATGTTTTGAGTAGCTAACCCTGCAGCCATTGTCGCTGCATGCTGCTCCGCAATCCCCACATCATACATGCGGTCTGGAAGTTCCTGCTGGAATTTCTCGAGCTTAGATCCTACCGGCATTGCAGGCGTAATGGCTACCACCCGTCCATCTTCCTTAGCTACCTTTAAAACCGTATCACTCACAAGTTTACTCCAGCCAATTGGAGCACTTTCTGGTTTAATGAAATCTCCGGATTCGATTTTATATGGGCCGGTTCCGTGCCACGTACCTACTGTATCTGATTCAGCCGGCAAGTAGCCTTTTCCCTTTTTAGTGATAACATGGATAATGACAGGTCCCTTTGTTTTTTTAGCATAATGCAGGTTTTCAAATAAATCATCATAATTGTGGCCATCTACCGGACCTAAATAAGTAAACCCTAAATCTTCAAAGAACATCCCCGTCACAACCATGTACTTTAATCCATCTTTTACTCGCTCAATGGTTGAAGCAAGCTTACCTCCTACTGCCGGCACTTTCTTCAGCAATGTCTCGAGTTCATCTTTTACCCAATGGTACTTTCCAGCTGTACGAAGGCGGCCTAACACACTGTGAAGTGCTCCCACATTCGGAGCGATGGACATTTCATTGTCGTTTAAAATGACAATCATATCCTTTTGCTCATGTCCGATGTGGTTTAATGCTTCCAAAGCCATTCCGCCTGTCAGCGCTCCATCGCCGATAATAGGGATCACGTATTCTTTCGATTTTTTTAAGTCACGAGCCGCCACCATTCCCATTGCAGCTGATAACGACGTAGAGCTGTGCCCTGTTTCCCATACGTCATGTTCGCTTTCCGTTCTTTTCGGGAACCCGCAAAGCCCTTTATATTGGCGAAGGGTAGCAAACTCACAGGCACGGCCTGTCAAAATTTTATGAACATATGACTGATGACCGACATCCCATAGAAATTTATCTTTTGGACTATCGAACACTTTATGTAATGCGATGGTGAGCTCTACAACCCCTAAATTTGGACCAATATGCCCTCCTGTAGCAGACAGCTCATTAATCAGAAATTGGCGAATTTCTTCGCTCAATTGAATTAGCTCCTCTTTTGACATCTTCTTCAAAAACTGAGGGCTTTTAATCGATGTAAGATCCAATTGGATCACTCACTTTCGTACATTATATAGAGTTACCTTAATTCATTGTGACAATTTTTATTCATATATGTCAAAAAACTAACCTTTTGAACAACTTCTCTAAGTGAAAAAATAGCCGCTAACACAAAAGTGATAACGGCGACCGATAAATTGATTCTTTTATAAAACCTATGCACTATTTTTTCACACAATAGTAATCTTATTTTAGCATAGTTCCATATAATACTCAATAAAAAAATAACCTTTAGCTTTCTCTTTCTTCAATGTATGTGCATATCTTTTCCAAGACTTCATGCTGGACATTCGCATCCCACAGACATTGCTTCGCTTGGTCAATGTGAAAACGTAATTTTCTCTTGGCCTCTTCCATGCCAAGCAGAGCCGGGTAGGTGGTTTTTTCATTTTCAGTATCACTGCCCACCGGTTTTCCCAGCTGCTCTTCATTTCCTTCGATATCAAGAATATCATCTCGTATTTGAAAGGCTAAACCTAAATGAACACTGAACTGATGTAAGTGCTCGAGCTGTTCCTTAGAGGCATCTGCTAAAATGGCTCCGGCCCTTACACAGAAAGACAGCAATTTACCGGTTTTATTTTTATGAATGTATTCCAGTTCTTCAAGGGATAGCGCTTTTTGTTCCCCTTCCATATCTGCCGCCTGCCCCCCAACCATTCCTTCAGCTCCAGCAGCCTTTGCCAGCTCCAGTACAAGCTTTAGCTTCGTGCTGTCTGATACGTCGGGATGTGCAGCTTCCGTTAACACCTGAAAGCTGTTTGTAAGTAAGGCATCGCCTGCTAAAATAGCCATTGCTTCTCCAAATACTTTATGATTGGTCGGTTTTCCACGTCTTAAATCGTCATCATCCATACTTGGCAAATCATCATGGATCAGGGAATATGTATGAATCATTTCAACCGCACAGGCCGCAGGAACACCCATCTCTTCTTCTTTTTCAAATGCCCTTAGCGTCGCAAAAATAAGAAGAGGGCGAATACGCTTTCCGCCTGCTGTTAAAGAATAGTTCATGGCTTCTAATAGTGCAGGAGGGGACGACAGTTTAGTAACAATCAAAGGAAGCTCTTTTTCGATTCTCGCCTTCACACCTGCTGTGTAAGCTTGAAATTCTACACCGTTCACCATTATTCTTCCTCCTGCACAACAAACGGTTCTAGCTGTCCATCCTCACGCAGAACATGCTCCATTTGTTTTTCAATTTGCTGTAAACGTTCATGACAGAACTTTGAAATCTCCATTCCTTCTTGAAAGTGCTGAATGGCTTTTTCCAAAGGAACGTCTCCCTCTTCCAGCTTTGTTACGATTTCTTCCAACTTTTCCATTGCTTCTTCAAAAGAATAGTTTTTTTGATCACTCATTACTAAAACGCTCCTCTACTTTTGCAACTTCACATTGTAAGTCTCCGTCTGATAAGCGAACGTGAATCATATCTCCCGTCGAAACTCGCTTTGTACTTTTCACCAATTGATTGTCTGCATCGTAGACAAGGCTGTAGCCTCGTTCCATCGTTTTCAGCGGACTTAGGGTATTCAACTTGGAAGCGGCCGAAACAAATGACATTTGATGTTGCTTTAAAATAGCCTGCATCTCTTTTATTAACGCTTTTGTCAGGAGTTGGTGCTGTTCTGCTGAGCGCTTCGCTTGCTCTCTTGGATGATTGCGAAGCAACAGACGGGCAAGCTGTTCATATTTTTCTTTTTTCCCCTCAATATTTCTTCTACTCTCACGATACAGCCGATCCATCAATTTGTCTAATTCTTGCTCTTTTTGCTCACATAATTTACCTGGATAGCGAAAAGCATATGATTTTTGGGCACGATGGAGCCTTTCCTTCTGAAAAGCCATCATTTCTCTCATGACACGCATCATTCGGATTTTACGCTGCCCGATACGCTCCATCACCTCTGTTAAATGAGGTACTGCCAGTTCGGCCGCCCCTGTTGGCGTAGGCGCACGCAAATCCGCTACGAAGTCCGCAATCGTAAAGTCCGTTTCATGCCCGACTGCTGAAATGATAGGAATGTCAGACTCATAAATCGCCCGAGCAACCGACTCTTCATTAAATGCCCACAATTCTTCAATCGATCCACCGCCGCGGCCAACAATCAGAACATCCAAGTCGCCGAGACGGTTTGCTTGTTCGATAGCCTTGACAATAGATGGAGCCGCGTTCGCCCCCTGTACTAAAGCGGGAATTAAAACGATTTCCCCGATTGGATAACGCCGCCTTAACGTCGTTATAATATCGCGAATTGCTGCTCCCGTTGGTGAGGTAACGACACCGATACGGCTTGGATACGGAGGAAGGGGACGTTTGCGGGCCTCATCGAAAAACCCTAGTTCCTGGAGCTTTTCCTTCAGCTGTTCATAAGCCAAATATAAATTACCAATGCCATCCGGCTGCATTTCTTTTACATACATTTGATAATTTCCACTTGGCTCGTAAACAGAAATCTCGCCTCGCATCATCACTTTCATTCCACTCTCGGGCCGGAATGCTAAACCACGGTTATAACCTGCAAACATAACTGCTTGAATACGGGCATTTTCATCCTTTAAGGTAAAATACATATGTCCTCGGCTATGTAGTTTGAAATTCGATAGCTCTCCCTTGATCCAAATGTCTTGAAGATGCGGGTCGACATCGAATTTTCTCTTTATATACTTCGTTAAAGCCGTAACCGTTAAATACCTGATCTCACTCATTGTCATCCATCTCCCTTAATTCAGAGATCTGCTTTTTGACACTCAAGCCATCCCGTTAACAGCGGGATGTTATCAAACATTACTCGATTGTTTGAAGCACTTTTGATAGTACACCGTTAATAAACCGATTTGCTTGAGAGTCGCTGAATTTCTTCGCCAGCTCAATCGCTTCATTTAGGCTTACGCTTGTCGGGATATCCTCTTCGTATGTCATTTCGTACACAGCCAAACGCAAAATCGCACGGTCTACTGCCGCCACCCTTTCAAGTGTCCATTTCTCTAAATGTTTGCGCAATGTAGCATCTATTTCTTCTACATGTTCCACTGTTCCTAATACAAGCTTTTGTAAAAACGGATCTATTTCCTCTGTTTGAACGACATTTCGGATGGCCTCCAGCGGTTCCGTCTGCCCTAAATCGTATTGAAACAAAGCCTGTAATGCTTTTTCGCGTGCTGTACGTCTTTTCATTCCTTATATTCTCCTTTGTCTATTCTATATATATTCCACTTAATAACTCGACACGTTATCATTTGATCGAGAGATATTCACAATTGGCGTTCCAGACAACTTGAATCCTCCCGGTTCACCTATGCGGATGGCACCAACCCCGCAAAAAGGGGGGCAGCCGCCTAGGTCTAGAAAATTCGGCATGGCCGTTCTTTGGTCATGTCGAATTTTCTAAATCGATCTATATAATCGAAATATCCTATCAAAATAATAGCATAATTTTTTGACCATCGTACACATTCTGTATTTTGAGACTTTTTGCGCCTCTCTTATTTATTTCCTTCTCTTTCTCGAAACAATCACAACAAGTTTCTTTTCTTTCATCGCCAGGAAAAGTACAAGCACCTTGACCAAAGAAGGCCGAATAACGAAAAAAGACTGCCTATATAGGACATAGGCAAGTCTTTTTCACAAACACCGAATGATTAAATAGGTTCGATTGTTTCCCCTTCTTGCTTAGGTGTATCGAATTGAACACCGACAATATGAATATTCACTTCATCAAGCTCTAATGCAGTCATATTTTTTAATGCTTGACGAATATTATCTTGCACCTTTTGGGCAACCGTTGGAATAGAAACACCGAATTTCATAAAGCAATATACATCTACTTTAATGCTGTCTTCCGCTAATTCTACTCTTACGCCTTTACCATGATTCTTTTTACCCAACTTTTCCACTACACCGGCTGCAAAATTGCCGCGCATGGAGGCGACACCATCCACTTCTGAAGCCGCAATACCCGCTATGACTTCAATCACCTCTGGAGCAATCTCCACTCTCCCTAAGGCATTTTGAGTCTGTCCCATTTGCAGTAAATTATTTTCACTCATCTACTACACCTCCTGTATAACATAATACTATATAAATACCCGTATTTTGTCACTTATCACTATGAATTCATCACGTCATATAACTCAAGAAATTTTGTATTGAACTCACCGGCCACAAATTGCTCATGACTTAACAGTTTAAGATGGAACGGAATGGTGGTAGCCACCCCTTCAATTACAAACTCGCTTAATGCCCGCTTCATTCGCGCCACCGCTTCTTCTCGAGTCGGGGCATGTACAATCAGCTTCGCAATCATGGAATCATAGTAAGGAGGGATAGAATATCCCGGATAAGCAGCTGAGTCAACCCGCACACCGTAGCCCCCTGGAGGCAAGTACATATTAATTGTCCCTGGAGATGGCATGAAATTCTTCTCCGGATTTTCAGCATTAATGCGGCATTCAATCGCCCAACCCGAGAATTGCACATCCTCTTGTGCATACGCCAGTTTTTCACCACTCGCCACTTTAATTTGCTCTTTAATTAAATCGATGCCTGTGACCATTTCTGTGACAGGATGCTCTACTTGAATACGTGTGTTCATCTCCATAAAATAAAACTTCTTTTCACGATAATCATAGATGAACTCAACCGTTCCGGCACCCGTGTACTGAACAGCTTGAGCGGCTTTGACCGCCGCCTCTCCCATTTGCTCGCGTACCGACTCATCCAGTGCCGGTGAAGGCGTTTCTTCCACCAGCTTTTGCAGACGGCGCTGAATGGAACAATCGCGTTCCCCTAAATGAATGGTGTTTCCAAAACTATCAGCTAACACCTGAATTTCAACATGACGGAAATCCTCAATATATTTTTCGATGTATACACCCGGATTTCCAAACGCCGTCGCCGCTTCTTGCTGGGTAATTTGAATGCCTTTTACAAGCTCGGTTTCATTTTTGGCTACGCGAATTCCTTTTCCGCCGCCTCCGGCCGTTGCTTTAATAATGACCGGATAACCCATTTCATCAGCAAGCGCTGTAGCTTGTTCGACCGTTTCAATGATTCCCTTTGAACCCGGCACGATCGGTACACCCGCTTCTCGCATCGTTTCTCTCGCTACATCTTTCGTTCCCATTTTTGTGATGGCTTCAGGGCTCGGACCAACAAATGTAATGTTGCATTCACGGCAAAGCTCGGCAAAATCGGCATTCTCCGCTAAAAAGCCGTATCCCGGGTGAATGGCATCACATCCAGTCGTTGTTGCCACACTCATGATATTCGTAAAATTTAAATAACTGTCCTTTGATGAGGTAGGCCCGATGCAATACGCTTCATCTGCCAGCTGCACATGAAGGGAATCCCGGTCGGCTTCTGAGTGTACGGCTACAGACTCAACACCCAGCTCTTTACAAGCACGAATAATTCGTACCGCAATTTCTCCTCTATTTGCAATCAATAGTTTTTTTATCATCACAAGAGCGCTCCTTATTCAGCTTTTACTAAAAATAAAGGTTGTCCATATTCAACAAGCTGACCGTTTTGGACAAGCACTTCCACAATTTCCCCGTTTACTTCTGCTTCAATTTCATTAAATAATTTCATCGCTTCTACGATACATACAACCGAATCTTTTTTCACTTTATCGCCAGTTGCTACATAAGCGGCCGTATCTGGTGAAGGCGAAGCATAGAACGTTCCAACCATTGGAGAAGTGATTTTATGTAAAGACTCGTCTGCTTCGGCTTTTGCTTCTTGTTGCACTTGCTGCTCAGCAGCCGGCGTCTGTACTGCCGCAGCTGGAGGCTGTGCCGCTGCAACTGCCGGCGCCGGCTGGGGAACAGCTTGTACTACTTGTTCTACCGCTGGAACTGTCACAACTTGGCTTGTTGTAATGGCTCCTTTTTTCTTCATTTTCACCTTTGTTCCATCTTGCTCAAACACGAATTCTTCAATGGATGATTTATTAATTAGATTGATGATTTCACGAATTTCCTGGATTTTCAACACATCTAACACTCCCTATCAAAAATTAATCATGCTTATTATTCATGATACGATATATTTTCTTGCCAATTCAATATAATTATCAGCGCTAAATGGAAATTTCTGATAATTTAAGACTAGGTAATATAAGGAGAAATTATATCCTTATAATATATGTATTTTATCATAAAGACTTCATAATGTTTAGTAGTGATTTTCTAATGAAAGGCCCCGTTACAAATCCTGATTCTACTGGATTTGTAACGGGGCCTTTCATTAGGATGATTGAAAAGAGCTGTTTTTTCCCTTTTCAATCATCCTTATCGTTAAAAGCATATCCTTAAAATACTTATTTTATACGTGCGGGATCATGTCTCGCCAATATGTGCGGCGCGTCGGTTATTGAGCGGGCTCAAATTCAACAGCCACATATTTCGAACCTAATTCTCCTCTTACAAGCTGGATAATTTCATTCGCTTGTGTACGAGAATGTTCTTCTTTTGATTTAATGGTGATGCGGACTTCCCCTCCATCAGCTCTTACAAGGGCATCTTCATACCCTTTCGATTTAATCAAGGTCTCAATGACCGCTTCTTTAGCTGCTACATCAGCAAGCTCCTGCATTTTATCCATCGCTTCACTTTTTTCTTGTGCCGTTACATCAGCTGATGCCACAATGTCTTGCAGCCCTTCACGCAGCTTATTGCGCTCATCTTCAATTTCTAAACGCAAAGCTGTAAATAATTCATCGCTTTCCACACTGGAAATGATCGCTGAATCTTTCTCCGCTTGAGCTGATTCGTCTTCTGTCGCTTTTGCTTCAGCACCTTTTACATCCTCTTTTTGTTCTGTCGGCCGCTCAGCAGGCTGCTTTTCTCCTTCCGCCCCTTTTTCTTTATTCTGATCCTCTTCCACCAAAGCCATATTTTCTTGCGGCGCTTCCGGTGACGTAATATAGTAAACGGATAAGACAACGACTAAACTCAACATCGTTAATAACCAGACCGTTTGTTTTTTCAATAACATTCTTTATTCCCCCTTAGACTTTTTTGGCATGACAGCGACTCTATGACTCGGAACATCCAGCGCTCTTGTCACAGCTTCAATGATCCACTTTTTCACTTGAATGTTCTCCGCTCCTTTTGCCACTATCAGCACACCTCTAATTTCCGGTTTTTTTGTTTTAACGACGACAGGCTGTTCCTGGTCGCCGTTTCGTATAATTACCAGTTTGTCATCGGTTGAAGCATCTTCTACGTTTCTCGTGCCGCCTTCGCGATCCGTTTCCTTAGTGGATTGTTTTTGCATCACTCTGTCTTTCTCGTACACTTGCGACTCGGTAGCATCGAGATTGACGATGACTTCTACATCCCCTACCCCGGCGATGCTTTCAAGTGCTGCTTTCAATTGAGTTTCGTAGCGTTCCTCATAGCTGACCATCGATTTAGAATGCTCTGATTCTTTTTGTCCGAATACAGGAGCATCTTTCTCTTCAGCCGGCGGTATACTGGAAGAGACTTTTTCCGTCAGCGGAGTGATCGATGTTTGAGGATTGCTTACAAGCATAAAGGCAGCTCCTGCTCCCAACAGTACAATCACATAAAAAAACTTTGAGTTTTTCTTCTCAGATGATGGTGACTTAGATGGTAAAAATAAGCGGCGGATTGATGAAAAAAAACCTTCATCCTTGCTCATCCTTTTTTACTCCCTCCTCCAACGTCACAGCAATTTTGCTTTCATGAATGCCCCATTTATTGGCAAGAAATGATGTGATTTGGTGCTCGTTTTTATTTTCATGTTCATTTTGGATGGGCTTGGAGGTATCAATGGAAACAACTTTAATAGCAGACACGGCCTCTTCTCCTTTTGGTTCAAGCGCTACATAGATGGATGTAATGTTTTCATAAGTGCTATTTTCATTAGAAGATTCCAGTTCAATCTTGATATCTTCAATTGCTACACCATACTGTTCCATCAACTCCTCTTTTACCTCTGTCTCCATTTGGACAGCCATTTGTTCTAAAATATATGCATGTTGTGAAGCTTGTATTTCTTTTTTCTTCGATTCCATTAAATTTTCTATATTTTTTTGTTCCGATAAGGAAGATAGATTCATAGAAGCGAGCAATTTATCGACATTGATATGCAAAACCTGAAAAACAGGTGTAATGATGATCAGCATGAGCAGCAAGCCAATTACCATTTTGGCATACTTTTGCAAACTCGAATTAGGAAGGAGCATATCAATAATGGTAGCAAGTAAAATAAATAAAATAATGTTGGCGATCCATTGTGTGAGCGCGGCCAATTTTCTCCCTCCTTTATCGAACCATCATCGTCACATTGCTGGCCGTAATGATGACAGTTAAACATAAGAAGAACATTAAAGAAACAACGGCAAGCGCTGCAAAGATATAAACGATATTTTTACTGATAATGCTTAAGCAGCTGATAACCGGTCCGCCGCCTATCGGTTGCAGCAGGGCGGCCGCGAGCTTGTAGATAATGGCCAAAGACAGTACTTTTAAAGCCGGAAAAGCAACAATGAGCAAGAGAACTGCTACACCCGCCATTCCAATCGTGTTTTTCAGCAATAAGGATGCTCCCATTACCGTATCTGTCGCATCTGTAAACATCCGCCCAACCACCGGGATAAAATTTCCCGTAATGAATTTAGCTGTTCGAATGGTAATTCCATCGGCTACGGCTGAAGTTGCACCTTGAACGGAAATAACACCAAGAAAGATAGTCAAGACCGTTCCGAGCAAGCCAATACTGATATTTCGGAGCAATTGGGCAAGCTGGGTGACTTTATATTGATCTGAAAGCGTACTGACAATGCTTAATAACGCGGATAAAAATAAGAAAGGCATCACAATATATTGAATGAGCAGCCCGCTCGTATTCATGAGGAAAATGATAATCGGATGAAAGAAAGCGGCGGATATAATACCTCCTGATGAGGCCATTAAAGCGAGCAATAATGGAATGAGCGCCATAATGAACTGTACCATCGTTTGGATGGCTTCTGTCGTGTAAGAAATGGCTACATGAAAGCTGTTTAAAGCAATAATGATCAATACCATGTAAACAAGAGCATATGCAACTTTACTGACTGCTTTTTGGTCAAATGCATTTTGCAAGTTTTGTAAAAAGACGCTAAAAATCGTCAATATCAACAAGGTGCCAAGAAGCTTTCCGTTCGCAATGATTTCATGTAAAAAGAATTTAAGAAACCCTGCCAACCACTCTTTAATCGAAAAATCCTTTTCCCCTTTCAAAAACTCATATAGGCTGCCTTTTTGACTTTCCGGCAAAAAACCCCCGTAATTCTTTAAGATGTCATCCCAAAACGATTTAATTTCCTCCATTCCCAACTTATCAATTTGCTCATTGACGATCTCTTGCTGTGTGGGAGATGCTTGTACAGTTTGGGGGATAAAAAAAAAGAAAAGCAGAAAAAGAGTTAAATAGTGCTTTTTATTAAACGACCTCATATATTTATTCACCCCGTCACAGACCGTCTGCTAGTTTGGCAACATCGAAAGGATTGTTTCAATAATGACCGTTAATATTGGAATAGCCATAGACAAAATCAGGATTTTCCCCCCAAGTTCAATTTTAGAAGCGATGGCTCCTTGACCCGCATCCTTTGTAATTTGGGCGCCAAATTCGGCAATATAGGCAATTCCGATAATTTTTAAAATGGTCTCGACGTATACCATGTTTACTTGCGCATTAATCGAAAGCTTTTCAACCATGCGAATGATCTCCGCAATTTGGTCGACTAAAAATAAAAAGATGACGCATCCAACAAACACGACAAGCAAAAAAGCGTAAGACGATTTTTGCTCTTTCAGAATCAGCGCCAAAAATGTAGCCACTAGGCCCAATCCGACAATTTGAATCATTTCAATGGTGCATCACCCCCTTTATCCTTGAAATAAAAAGACGGCTTTAATCTTTTTAAATAAATCTTCTACAATTGAAGCGACCATGAATAAAATATAGATAAATCCGATTAGCGTCACCCAGTTCGCATAATCTTTCTTTCCCATTTGTTCTAATACGGTTACGAGAAAAGCAACCACAATGCCGATGCCCGCAATTTGAAAGATTGTATTCATATCCACACCCATCTATTTTTCCTCCCATAAGCTACATCAGTAAAATGACGAGTAATAGTCCTGTTAAGAAACCAAGACTTTTAACCATTTTTTCATATTGCGCCTGTCTTTCCACTGCATCTTTCTCCTCTCTTTCCAAATGGGAAAGAGCCAATAAAATGTGTTTTTGCTGAGAATAGCGGTCATGTTGGCCAAGCGTTTCCCCAAATTGCTTCAACACTTCCATTTCACCCTGTCTCAAAGACGTATGACTCCAAACCTCTTCCAAACTGTTCTCCCACGCATATTTGACACCGGCTTCTTCCGATTCCAGTCTTGATGCAAACCGCTCAAACAAAAGAGACAACGGTTTAGGCAGCTGGGCTGCCAGCAGTAAAGCAATCTCTCTCAGTGGACGGTGGCTGTACATAATCTCTGCCTCGAGCGACTGCAAGGCGGTCTTTAACTGTCTTAGCTGTCTTGGACGGTCGCTCAGCTGCTTCGCCATTTCGAACCCAGCCCATGTCGAAGCCGCTAAAATGAAGATGGCTCCAAACAACTTCATATCGCTTCCTCCTTGGCGTTTTTCCTTTGCAGCATGGGATGCAGATTTCCATTATAGATTTGGCGTATCGTTCCAGGTCCTCTTTCATTTGAAAGAACCACAAACCGCTCAAAACTCTCCGTGTCCAGCAATGTCTTTAAAGACGGTCGCTTACGTAAATCGTCTATGCTATAACCATGAACAGTCATGATAAGACCCACACCCGCATGAATGGCTTCTAAAACGGCATCACAATCCTCTTGACGGCCGATTTCATCAACAATAAGAACGTCTGGGCTCATGGAGCGAATCATCATCATCATCCCTTCCGCTTTAGGACATGCGTCCAATACATCCAGCCGCGGACCAAATGTATGCTGTGGCACCCCTTTGACACATCCGGCAATTTCCGATCGTTCATCCACTATTCCCACTTTAATGGAGGAGATATTTTTCTGTTCCATCCCCGTGCTCATCAAACGAGCTATATCCCGGATCATCGTTGTTTTCCCCGTTTGCGGCGGCCCAAGGATAATGGAATTGAGCCATTTCCCTTCATAAAGATATGGAACAATCGGAATGGCAATTCCCATTTTTTCTTTTGCTACACGAATATTAAAAGATGTGACATCCCGTATGACTTTGACAGATCCATTGTCTGTAACGACCTTTCCCGCCAAACCAACTCGATGCCCTCCCTCAATGGTGACATAGCCTTTTTTCAATTCTTCTTCAATCATATAAATGGAAAATTGACTCAACTTGTTCAATATAAATTTGGCGTCTTCTGCCGATGGTAAATACGGACAGAACTGGGCTTTTCCCTTTACGATAAATTCAAGAGGACGTCCGACGCGAATGCGAATTTCCTCCAACCCTCTCGTCTCATCCCTTATGAACGGAGAAGAAAGATCAACAATACTTTTAGGAAGCATATATAAAATTTCGTTCATCATTAATCCCCTCGCCCTTTATCATTATTCTCAATGTATGCAGGCTTGACCGCTTTATGACTATGAGTTGTCTTACAAGTCTCGGCTCCCCATTATTTCAAAACACCAATCAAAATAAGAATGACTCCTGTAATGATGAGCACGAATTTCCCGATGGATAACTGGCCGGCAATGGATACAAGGCCTAAGGAAAAGGACGCCATCATCACAAGCGGTCCAATTACCGCCAAAGCTCCGTTAATAAGTAAAGCTTTTTTTACATCATTGTTTACTAAAATCAAAATGGCGGCCGTCAATTCAATAAAGGAAGAAACAAACCGCAAAATGGCCATCGTTAAAACAGTTGAGTCAATATAATGCAACCAGCGCTTCATAAGTTCCTCCGATCCGTGATGAATTCCTTTAATATATCCTAGTACAAGCCTATGCCGCTCATTCGAATTTATGAAAATCCACCTCATAAAAAAACTCCGGTGCGATAAAAGTCACCGGAGGCTTTTTACGTTATTTAACTTTTTCATTCGTCCTAAAGAAGCAAAATGCGGCATGGATACCCTTTTTATCCATGCCGCTGCATTCATGCGTATTTAATAAACATTACGCACGTGATACGTAAGAACCGTCTGTTGTATTAACAATTAATACATCGCCTTCGTTGACGAAGAATGGAACTTGGACACTTAATCCAGTTTCCACGATAGCCGGCTTTGAACCGCCGGAAGCCGTATCACCCTTAATACCAGGCTCTGTTTCTACAACCTTTAATTCAACCGTATTCGGAAGCTCGATACCGATTGTCTCGCTTTGATACATCATAATTGAAACTTCCATATTTTCTTTTAAGAATTTCAATTCGTATTCAATAGCTGTTGCCGGCAGCTCGATTTGTTCATAACTTTCGGTATCCATGAATACGTGTTGGTCGCCATTTGCATATAGATACTGCATTTTACGGTTATCGATTTGAGCTTTCGCTACTTTTTCACCGCCGCGGAATGTTTTCTCTTGAATAGCGCCTGTACGCAAGTTACGTAATTTAGAACGTACGAACGCGGCACCTTTACCCGGCTTTACGTGTTGGAAATCCAATACGCGCCAAATGCCTCCGTCTACTTCAATTGTTAAACCTGTACGAAAATCGTTTACTGAAATCATTCAATAAATCCTCCTACATCTTATAAGATAATCAACTCTTTTGTTGAGTGAGTTAATGATTCGTTACCTTCTAACGTAACGACTGTATCATCTTCAATTCTGACACCGCCAACGTTTGCTATGTAGATTCCCGGCTCTACGGTTACGACCATGCCCGGCTGTAATAGCGTGTCAGATCTCACCGATAAAGCAGGGCCTTCGTGCACTTCCATACCGAGTCCATGTCCAGTGGAATGGCCAAAATATTCGCCATACCCCTTTTCGCTAATATAATCACGAGTGAGCGCGTCAGCCTCTTTTCCGGTCATCCCTGCTTTAATACCGTTCATCCCCCGAAGCTGCGCTTGCAGAACGACATCATAGATCGTTTTTAATTGATCACTTACATCGCCCACTGCAACAGTTCGTGTAATATCTGAACAGTATCCTTTATAGTATGCACCAAAATCGAGTGTAACAAGTTCACCTTTTTCAATGGTCTTTTGTGTGGCTACTCCATGCGGCAAAGCTGAGCGATAGCCTGAGGCTACAATAATGTCAAATGATGAAGATACGGCTCCTTGCTTGCGCATAAAAAACTCAAGTTCATTTGATACGTCAAGTTCTGTCACACCCGGTCGTATAAAGGTTAAAATATGTTCAAACGCTGCATCTGCAATTTTTGCCGCTTCCTTTAATATCTTAATCTCTGAATCCGTCTTTATCAAGCGTAACTTTTCAACAATATCTGAAACGGGAACGAGTTGAGCTTGAATACTCTTTTTGTATGAAGCAAACTCAGCAAATGTGACATGCTGCTGCTCGAACCCAAGGTTCTTAATCCCAAGCCGTTCTATTTGTTTAGCTATCTCTTCTATAATTAGCCCTTTATGCTGAATAATTTCGAATTCCTTTATTTGCTCGTTGGCTTGCTCCACGTAACGAAAATCTGTGATAAAGACCGCTTTTTCAGCTGAAACAACCGCAATGCCTGCCGTTCCTGTGAAATTCGTGATATACCTGCGGTTATAACCGCTTGTAATCAACATTCCATCGATGCCATTTTTGGCAAAAGACTCTCGCAGCCCCGTTAATTTTCCCATATTATTTCTCTCCTTTTTTCTCATTTATTAAAGCAAAAAAGGCCAATTCATATCCATATAAACCTAAGCCAACAATTTGACCTTTTGTCACCGGTGCAGTAACCGAGTGGTGACGAAACTCCTCCCTTGCATGGACATTCGATATATGTACTTCAATGACAGGAATGGAAATGCTCGCAATAGCATCCCGAATCGCATAACTATAGTGGGTAAATGCCCCCGGGTTCAAAATGATTCCTTCATATAAAGTGTCAGCTTGATGGATGCGGTCAATAATGGCTCCTTCATGATTGGACTGAAAACAGTCGATTTCTACTCCATGCCCCCTCCCCAACTCTTGCATTCGATGCTCGAGATCCGCCAGCGTTTGCATTCCATATATCCCTGGTTCCCGAACCCCTAATCGATTTAAATTTGGACCGTTGACGACTAATATCTTTTTCATAAGACTTCCCCTTTCTCCCATTTCAGTGAACGTTATGAACTTAAACAAATTTATTGAATATCAACCAGCTTTAGAAACGATACTCAATTTTCTTATCCGCCGATCTTTCAATGCGGTTTCATATACTTACCATATTAACAAAAAAAAAGGCCAACTCAAAGAGTGACCCTTTACTCTTCATTAGCCCCTTCTGTTTGAGAGGCCGTCTCCAGTTCAGCCGCTTCAAAAGAAATAGAATAACCAACAAAGACACCGTACAAGATGTATAAGCATAATGTAGTAATAACCGTATTCATTTCAAGCTCTTTCACGGTTTTCAAGTTAGGAAATACAGGATTTAGCAAATAAAACACGATGGCCCATAGAGCTACCCCATATATCATTCCAACAAATATACTTTTAAACCGTTTTAAAGCAGCAAAATAAATAAGTGCAACAACAATCGATATAACGCCAATTAACAAAATACTAATAAAATTTCCGAGCGTTTTATCTTTCCACGCACCGAGCGTCCACGGCTGTAAAATCAAATTCGGGCTAATTTCTGTCAAGTTAACAATCGATGCCAAATAAGCAATAAAACTCCACAATATTCCTCCTGCCAATCCGATGACAACCACTTTGGCAAGGAATGACGCAGACTGATTCTCGTTTTTTCTACTTTTCTTTGATTGTGCCATAACCACTCACCTCTAGCCATAGTATGAACTATAACCTTGATTTCTATTTGTGCTTTTCCTTCAAAGTAATTTTTTTATATATAATGGATTTATATGGAATTTTTCTGGCTACAATATATAACATGCATCGACCTAGAGGTTTATTTCGATTTGCTGTAGAATATACAATAATAAGTTAATTCGTTTAGTTAGGTTGGTGTCACACATGTCTAAAATTTCAAAACCGGTATACGGTGGTCAAGCTGTGATGGAAGGTGTAATGTTCGGCGGAAAGCACACATGCGTTACGGCGATTCGGCGAAAAGATCAATCCATCGATTTTTTCCATTCTCCTCGCAAGCCCAATAAGGTGTTGACCGTTCTTAAAAAATTTCCTTTTTTAAGAGGAATTGCAGCCATTATTGAAGCGAGCGCTAACGGGTCCAGACATTTAAATTTTTCATCCGAAAGGTTTGATTTAGACCCGAATGAAGACTATCGTTTACAAGAAAAAAAAGAATCGAAGCTGACGCTGATCCTCGGTATTGCCACAATCGGAGTCATTTCATTTTTATTCGGCAAAGTGCTGTTTACCCTTCTTCCCGTTTTTCTGGCAGCATTGACAAGGCCCGTTTTTTCATCGGACTTATCGCAAATTCTTGTAGAAGGGTTATTTAAACTTTTGTTGTTACTTGGTTATATTTTTGCTATTTCACAAACACCGTTAATCAAAAGGGTGTTTCAATATCACGGTGCAGAACATAAAGTGATTAATGCCTATGAAGCGGATAAAGAACTGACAATTGAAAACGTTCAATCAATGTCAAGGCTTCATTACCGCTGCGGCAGCAGTTTCATTTTATTCACAGTGGTCGTTGGAATGTTTGTCTATTTGTTGGTACCGACAGATCCTCTATGGGTTCGCGTCGTCAACCGCCTTGCTTTAATTCCAGTTGTACTCGGTATCTCATTTGAAGTATTGCAGTTTACCAATAAATTGCGTGATGTACCAGTACTTCGGTATTTAGGCTATCCAGGTCTTTGGCTTCAGCTTCTCACAACAAAGGAGCCGACCAATGAACAAGTAGAAGTAGCCATTGCTTCATTTAACGAACTCTTACATGCAGAAGAAAAATATAAAGCTTCTGCTGACGAAGATAAAGTAGTTTAATACATCGGTCTGTTCAGCCGTTTTCCTTCATGTTATTTACTTTCCATTTCTTATGAAGCCGGCACATGATCAAACGATGTAGCGTTGTTTGTCTGAACATATCAGGAGGTGAACATGATGAGACGTCCCTTAATCAAAACTTTATTATACGGTGTTATTACATTAGGAGTGGTTGGCTTTCTTTATGAACTCATCAATAAACCAACGAGCCTATTGCGTACGATCGGCTTTACGGTGCTGTTCCTTGTGATCTTCTATGTCTTTTTTAACTATATCCTTCGCCCTGGCCAAAGCGGCCAGCAGAGCAAAGAATATATTCGTGCCGTTAAACAATCGAAGTCTCGATTAAGGGAACGAACGCAAAAGCAAGCCGATGTTCGCAGTTTGAAAAAGAGCAAACGCCCTAATAAACTTCAAACGATGAAAAAACGCAAAGAAACCCAATTAACCGTTATTGAAGGAAAAAAAGGAAAGAAAAAAATCGGGCCTTTTTCTAGGAAACGCGGAACGAGCCAAGTTCCAGCTAAGAGCGCTCACGTCCTGTGAGCAACGCTGTAACCTTCGCCATCCATGGCTCTCTCCCATAGGAAATTGGAGCTTCTGACAAGGAACCGCTTTTTGGTTCCGCAGGAAGAAGCGAAATTGCCATAGGGGCTGGCTCGTGGAGCTGGACAATAAGAAAAGCGAAGGAGACTGTTCAATCTTGAGAGATGTTGGAACTTTTGACCGGGAAACCGCTTTTTGGTTTCATGGCCAAAAGTGAAATAGCTGAAAGATTAGGAGCCGCAGCTGGACAATGAAGAAAAGTGGAACGAACCATCTCAAAAAAAGCTGACGAAAACAGATGAAATAACTCTGTTTTCGTCAGCTTTTTTAATAGCACCATTTCTTGAAAAATTTGTACGTTTCCTCTTTCCCTAATCGGATTAGTTCCAATTTCGTTTCATCGGACAACTGGAATTCTGTTAATACCACTTGCTTGACCGGCAGGAAAATGATGTTTTTCTCATGGCGCTTGGAAATATGTCTTGCATCATGCGCATCTTTCATCGTTTCGAATAAAGCCCCGAATAAATCAATGGCGTTTTTAATTTCATTTTTCTCTTGTTCTTCTTCCTTTGGACTCAATTTGACTCCCAGTACAGGCCGTACCTTAGGCCTCGTTTCATGATCAAATAACCAAATCGGAAAGTTGCTCAATACACCGCCATCTACAACTACAATGGTTTCACCCAGACTTTTTAATTTAACCGGCTCGAAGAAATAAGGAAGACTGCAGCTCATGCGCACCGCTTTCGCTACAGAAAACCGCTCTGGAGAAATTCCGTAATTAGGTAAATCATCAGGCAGCACGAGAATTTTGCCGTTCGTTAGATCAGATGCGACAATTCGTAAAGAATGAGGCGGCAAATCGGCAAATGTATAGATTCCCCTGTCTTTCAGTTTCACTTCCACCCACTTTTCCAGCTTTTCTCCCTTATAAAGGCCTAGACGCCAATACAAACAGAGCCATTTTGTTAAGCCAGCAGGAAGAATAGTGCGCCTTTCATCCAATAAATGTTCAAGCTCCAGCTCATTCATCATCTCAAATATGTCACGGCTCGTATACCCTGCCATAATAAAAGCCGAAATAATAGCGCCCGCACTCGTCCCGGCTAGGCGGCGAAATACAAAGCCTTTTTCTTCGATTGCCTGCAAAGCTCCAATAAGCGCAAACCCTTTAATCCCTCCACCAGAAAACACACCGTCTATGTACACATGTGTTCCTCCTTCGGTAACCACTCCTTTTACATTAGTAATCGAAGAACACGTGGATTATGCAATAAAAATTATGTATAATGGCCCACTAAAACAACAGAGGGGATACCCCATTAATAAAAAAACAAAAAAGACCAACTCCTATCAAGTTAGTCTTCAAAAACGTGAAACTTCTTTATAATATGATGAGTGAAACCCATTTCTTACGACGAAGAAGATGTCTGTTCCTCTTCATTTCGTTTTTGCACAGCCCGAAGAGCCTCGAGGCTATTTGGATTTTCTTCAAAATATTGAACTAAATCACCGATGCGGTCAATGGAGTTCCAGCTCAAATGATGCTCGATCCCCTCTACATCCCCGTAAATATTGCTTTCATCAACACCAATGATCCGTAAAAACTGTTCTAGCAGCTCATGACGATATACTAGACGTTTGCCAATTTTCTTCCCTTTTGATGTTAAGACTAAGCCGCGATACTTTTCATAAATTAAATATTCATCTTTATCAAGCTTTTGCACCATTTTCGTTACTGAGGAGGGATGAACCGCCAACGCTTCTGCGATATCAGATACACGTGCATACCCTTTATCTTCAATCAGCATATAAATTTGTTCAATATAATCTTCCATACTTGGCGTAGGCATGGCATCTCCTCCAATAATTCTCTATATTTCTACTTTTTCATTCATTTATTAAATCAATTTCCAATGATTTGTATTTTTCACAAAAGACAATCAATGAAATTTTACTATAGAACCTTAAAAATAACAAGTTTGACGCTTCTTTCTACGTAAAATATTGAATCTCGGCTTCAGGAAAGAACTGATGAATATACTGCCTCATGGTCGTTTCAAGATCTTGAGCTTCCTCTGTCGGATAGACATATTTCCCGATTCCGTATCGGCCCCATTTGTATTTCCGCTTTTCTTCATCCATTTCTAATTTTGTTTTAGGATAATGCTTTTCAATCACCTTTTTAGCAGGTTTTGTGAAGCGGTGCTGAATAAGCTCAAACGTCAAGTCCTGTAAGTTTACACCTTGCAATGCGTTTGATAATCGCTCAAACAATTCGAAATAGCCTTCCTGCCAATCATCATGCATGTAAATCGGAGCGACAATAAATCCTAATGGATAGCCGGCATTAGCCACTTTTCTGGCTGCTTCCAGCCGTTCGTCAAACGAAGATGTTCCCGGTTCAAAGTTTTTAATGACATAGCGCGAATTTACACTGAAGCGAAAACGCGTTTTTCCGTTATGATTGGCATCCAGCAAATGATCGACAAAATGATATTTCGTGACAAAACGAAGGCGTCCATGCTCTGTTTGCCCAATAAACTCGATGGCTTTTTTCAAAGAATGGGTTAAATGATCAAGGCCCACGATATCGGATGTACAGGCCGCTTCAAATCGTGTGATTTCCGGCGCCCGCTCATCCATGTACTTTTGTGCTTGGTCAAAAATTTCTTCTAAGTTAACGTATGTGCGGATGTATGGTTTGCTTCCGAGTGTCGTTTGTAAATAGCAATAATGGCAGTGCCCCATACACCCTGTTGCAAGTGGAATCGCATATTCAGCAGACGGCTTGGACGTATCAAATTTCAGCGTCTTTCTCACACCTACTACTAATGTTGATTTAGCGACACGATACTTTTGAAGATCCGTTTCACCTGGCAGTCCTCTTACCTGATTATGTGAAGTGGTTTCTCGTATTTCAATATTCATTTTTTCAAATTTCTCTTTCAGCTCACGTCCAAGTGGATATTCAAGTGCACGCGGTTCAATATATACAAGCTGCGGGACAAAAGGTTTCATCCGTTCGCTCACCTCTTTTCAATCGAAATCCATGTTCTTATGTAGTATGAGCGAAAAGTTAGACAATGCATCCCCTGCAAATTTTGTATATATAAATCCACATAAATCATTTAGCATGGGCAAAGAGCGCCCATGCTAAATGATTTATGCATAAGCGGCTGCCAAGCGACATTAAGGGCTCTTGTCAGCCGCTTATAGGAGAACCCTTGTGAGCTTACTCGGGATGGAAGAACAGAAAGGCCTACATAGAAGAAAGTCCGATAGAAAAGCTTAAAAAATTAATTTGGATTTATATAATATGAAAAGCTGTCGGTAATACCCCGACAGCTTTTTTATGACTCCTTATAGACCGCACTTTAACTGTGCACCGCAGTTCGTGCACGTATTGCAGCCGCCGATTTCTTTTACTTTTCCTTGACGGCAAACAGGGCACGTATTTCCTACTTCCGAACCGATTGTCACATCAGTCGAACGCAAGTCGCTGATGGTTTCCACTAAAACGACATGCGGCTTTTCATGTTTTGTTTCGGTTGCTTCCACTTCATCGTCAAACGTGTTTTCTTCCGCTTTTAACGTTAATACTTGGGCATCACGGCTTCCGTCCACATAAACCGTTCCTCCTTTTGCACCGCCTTTGTAAAGACGCTCATACACTTTTTCCACTTGCTCGACCGTGTATCCTCTTGGTGCATTCACCGTTTTACTGATGGAGCTGTCGATCCAGCGCTGGATGACACATTGTACATCCGCATGTGCTTCAGGCGCCAAATCCATCGCCGAGATGAACCAGTTTGGCAAGTTATTCGGATCTGCCTCTGGATGCTGATCTAAATATTCTTGAACGATATCCGCTTTTACTTCAATGAACTTACCTAAACGTCCGCTTCGGAAATAAGAGAACGAGAAGTAAGGTTCAAGTCCTGTTGATACACCAACCATTGTTCCTGTACTGCCCGTAGGAGCAACAGTCAGTAAATGCGAGTTGCGAATACCATACTCTTTAATGTCTTCACGAACATCTTCAGGCATTTTCTTCATGTAGCCTGTATTCGTGAATGCTTCGCGCAAGCGAGCCGTTTCTTCTTCTGTTTCACCAACTAAGAACGGGAAGCTTCCCTTTTCTTTTGCCAGTTCAACAGAAGCGCGGTAAGCAGTTGTTGCGATTGTTTCGAACACTTCGTCAATCAGCTTGTTGCCTTCCTCTGAACCGTACTCTGTTTCACAGTAGATAAGAAGATCGTGCAAGCCCATGACACCAAGGCCGACACGGCGTTCACCCAGCGCTTGTTTTTTATTTTCTTCCAAGAAGTAAGGAGTTGCATCAATAACATTGTCTTGCATGCGTACGCCTACTTCTACTGTTTGCTTTAACTTTTCAAAGTTAACCGTTTTGTTTTCCTTATCGGCCATTTCCGCTAAGTTTACCGCTGCAAGGTTACATACGGAGAATGGTGCGAGAGGCTGTTCCAGTTTTGTTATCGTAAAGGCTTTTTATCCTCTACTTCTATCCCTTCTTGTTCGGCATAGTTCAGCATATCTTTTCACCATTAGGTGTTGCGGCCTCGTGGGAGAATTATATTCTGCTAAGACAGGTTCATCTCCTATGCGTTGCCCCTGACTAAAGCTTTACCTTTAGCCTTCGGTTCGGATTCCCATCACAGGGTTCCCGCTTCATTCCGCAATTTTTAACGTGAGGCAAACTAAGCTACTCTACCACACGGATTTGTCGCAACGACTTGCTGACCGTACGCTTTTGCGTTCGTCATCTCGTTTGCGTTATCAATGAAGAAAATCCCAGGCTCTGCTGAATATGTGGCACAAATGTTGATCAGGTTCCAAAGCTCTTTCGCTTTCATTGTGCGGTACGTACGAATGCGATAGCCAAGTTTTTCCCATTCGCGTACGTCGCCGACTTCATGCCATTTTTCGTTGTATGCCTTCATTTCTTCTTCGTTGTATGTTTCGACAGCCGGGAAGCGAAGCTCATAATCTGCATCGTTTTCAACAGCTTCCATGAAATCCTTCGTCAAGCAAACGGAAATGTTCGCACCCGTTAAAAACTCAGGGTTATGCACGCTGTATGTGCCGCCTGTTCTTAATTTTTCTTCCGCATCTTTGAAAATTTTATCGTTAAATCCACCTTGGCCAGGAATGTTCTTATAATTTACGATTCCTTGGTACATCGCTTTTTCCTGCTCTGTCAGCGGTGTAAATTTCAGCTTATCCTGTGCTGCTTTTTTAATTCGCTCGTCATTTGTATTTTCAAGCAAGAATCGTAAAATTCTTGGGTTTTGCATTTTAGAAATGATGAATTCAATGATGTCTGGATGCCACATGAAATACCGTCCTTTTCAGGATACTTTAACTCTGCTTTCAAGCAGACGGATTAGACTATATCATCACCCTCAGCTTTACCTGTTAGAGGCCGGGCGCTTCGAGAAAGAATATCTTTCCCTACTCTACTCCCTGTGCTTTACACACGGTTTCGATAGTCTTTGAACCTTCACCTGTACGGTGCTTGGCTGCAGATTGTCCAATGCAATTGATTTTTAAAGCATTCACGCTCACCGTTTCCAGTCACGTTGTAGCTCAATTGCCTCTAAGGATTTCCCTGCAATTCACCCGATTTTCTAGTCACTCATTGTCTGAATGACGCGGACTAGCATCTCAATAAATTGTTCCTCTTTACCGTAAGTTTTTTCATGGCATTTTCTACATAAGGTAATTCCATTAGAAATATCAAATTGTTTTTCCGGGTACAATTTTTTCGGGAAGATATGATGTGCCGCGATATCTCTACTTTGCGAATAACAACCAGGCATTTTACATCTATAGCCATCTCTCTTATAAACCTTTAGGCGCCAATGTTTATATTCGGCGGAATCAGTAATATCTTCTGTTTCAACTCGATTCTCTTCTAAGTATTTTCTGAAACAGTACTGATTACAGTAATTAGTCTCCGATCTTTTATAAGCAGAGAATACCCGCTCAATCTTCTCTCCACAATATTGGCACTTAGTTAAAATACGCTTCTTTATACGAGTAGACTTGATTTTTTCTATAGATTCCGGTGTATGCTTCGTTCCCCTTCTAGGGGCCCCTTTATCTATTTCCTTATGGCCTCGAAGACTCCACCCAAAATATAGAATGCGGTCTAGAATGGTTGTATAGCTAACACCTAACTCACTAGCAATTACAGTATAGCCCTTCTTCTTCACTATATACTGTTCGTATAACCATTCTTTATTATCGTAAAGTTGATTTCCCAACAACAACGGCTTCTTCCTTATACCATGCCTTCTTAAAGCACTTTTAACTTGAGATTTCGTTGTACCTAGATTTTTGGCAATTTGATTAACAGACAAACCTTCAACTATATATTGTTTATATAGATATGCATTTGTTAACTTCACGGCCAACACCCCTACAGGAACGTTTGTTCTTATAGGTATAATAACACAAAAAGGAACTATTTGGAATGAATTAATCCGCCAACATAATCATTTGTGCGCCTCTGCGCGACCCACCCTGCTCAACAAGGTGTGTTAATTTCGCAATATCATCGAGCCATGAAACGGATCCTGATGATTTGCCGTTCACTCCGCGTGCTAATGTGTTGCGTGGGCGAAGCGTGGAACCGTTCGTTCCGACACCGCCGCCTCGGCTCATGATTTCCATCACTTGCTTGCGGTGTTCTGAAATGCCTTCGCGTGAGTCCTGGACAAACGGCATTACGTAACAGTTGAAATATGTAACATCCGTGTCCGCTCCGGCTCCGTACAATACACGTCCAGCCGGTACAAAGTTTAAATCGACTAACTCTTTATAAAATTTCTCAAACCATTCCTGGCGTTTTTCTTCTGTCGTTTCAACGGATGCAAGCCCTGTTGCATTACGTTTGGCAATTTGTTCATAGTACACTTCAAGAGGCTTTTCAATCACGTCTAATGAACGTGTAATGAGCCCTGTTGACGTTTCCTGTTCATTCGATAAAGCCCCTCGGAACTCGTCTTCGATCAGCACTGTTGCCGTTTTGTTTTCCCAATTTATTTTTTGAATAAAACCAAGACCTCTTGCCGGGAACTTCGGATCTTCTTTTACCGTTAAAACAACGAAGTCTCCTTCAGATAGTGTCAGTTTCTCGGTGTCCTTAAAGGAATAACGATCCAACATCACAAGTCGTGATACACCTTTATGTGTTTTGTTCATATCCGGTGTAATCGGATGGACTTGCGGAAATAACTGAATGTCTTTATTCAGCTTTTCTACGTCGATGTTTGTTGATTTATTTAACGCAACAGTCATTCTTACAACTCCCCTAAATTCAACATTTTGTCTCTGCCTTTTTTCCAAATTATAGAAAATAGACAGAGACATGCAATATAAATAAAGTACCATAGCTACCAGCTAAATTCAATATATAGTATCTCAATTATTCCAATAATACTACATATTGTCTTTGTCAAGCGAAATATTTTATTTTCCCCATAAAAAAAAGATTGACACACCGAACCTTTAGAGAGTCTTGATTTCCGGCACGCCCTTCATCATATCATTTGCCTTTCCATATTAAAACTACCTTTAAATGGTTGATCCTATCCAACTCCATAAATCTATCTATAGTTTTTTCATGCTAAAAGGGTGAGCTGGAAGCTTTACTTCTTCCTGTCCACCCTCTTCTCTATCTTTTGAAATTCCACTCATCTGAAGCATATTTTGTTTTTGCCAGCTGCTGGACGTATCGTTCTTCTTCCTCCGTCAATGTATAAGGTTCAAGTTCGATATCCAGTCCTATTTCAAACCCTTTTTGGAAAGCCTCTTTTGATTCCTCAAGCTCAATGGTTCGATTGGCAATCGCATTGATGGCCACCGCTTTTTCACGAAAAGCCCGCTGCATTCGTTCTTTAACACGATCGCTCGGGTATTTGAATACACTGAAAAGCTTGTCCTCGTCCAAATCAAGCAAGATGGAGCCATGCTGTAAAATGACCCCTTTTTGACGCGTTTGGGCACTGCCGGCAATTTTACGTCCTTCTACGACCAGTTCATACCACGACGGTGCATCAAAACAAACAGAAGAACGAGGATTTTTCAAGCTGTTTTTCTCTTCTTCGGTTTTCGGAACGGCAAAGTAGGCATCAAGCCCCAATAACTTAAATCCTTCCAATAACCCTTGTGAAATGACCCGATACGCTTCCGTTACGGTTTTCGGCATATCAGCATGGTCTTCTGAAACAATGACACTGTATGTAAGCTCATGTTCATGGAGGACACCGCGGCCTCCTGTTGGACGTCTTACAAATCCGAGCCCATGCTTTTTAACCATATCAAAGTCAATTTCTTTTTCCGCTTTTTGAAAGTAGCCGATTGACAATGTGGCAGGATTCCAGCCATAAAAACGGATCGTCGGCGGGATTTTCCCTTCACTGTGCCATTCTAGCAGCACCTCATCAAGTGCCATATTATAATACGGGTCACGATTTCCAGAATCAATAAATCTCCATTTTTCTTTCATTATCTTCATTCCCACCCATTATTGTTAAATTGCGGCTGACTCAAAAGCATAAAAATATGCTTTTGAGTCAGCCGCCTGAAAATGAACTGTTAGTAAAAAGCTGACAAAACCGAATATAAGTTGACAGTTCATTTTCAGTTTAAAAAGCAGGATCATTTTTCTTTTTTAAACTCACTGATAGACCAGCTCTGTTTGATCCAACTAACTATTCAATAGTCTACCAAAAGTTCTATCGAAGGAAAAGAATTACGGCTTTACTTCTATTTTCATTCACTTATATAATAGGCTTATGTGATTTAGATGAAGAAAGGGCGATTGTAATGACATTAGCATTAATCATACTAGGAGCTTTCATCGTGTACTCCGTTGGGATGTATTTTTATCAGCGCAAAATTTTAAAAACATTGACGGAAGAAGAATTCCGTGCCGGATACCGCAAAGCACAAATTATTGACATCCGTGAACCAAATGAATATGAAGGCGGTCACATTTTAGGAGCCCGTAACATTCCATTAACTCAGTTTCGCATGAGAATGGGCGAAATGCGTAAAGATCAGCCCGTTTATCTGTACGACCAAAACGGTGTTCGTACAGGCCGTGCCGCTCAAATCCTCCGCAAAAACGGCTATCAGGAACTTTATCAATTAAAGGGCGGCTTTAAGCAATGGTCTGGTAAAATCAAATCAAAGAAATAAGGTAGCACGCCTAATAAAAAGCGGCGAGGATATCCTCGCCGCTTTTCTTTATGGTCCAGCTACGGCTCCTAGCTCGTTGTGGAAAAGATGATTGCCCCTATAAGGCAAAAAACGCCTTATAGGTCAATCCCTGTTTCCTTCACGAGCTGAACAGGCGCCTCCGCTTTTCTTAAACCTGATAACGCAAGATCGGCTTTCTTGCTGCAGTTGTTTCATCGAGGCGCTTTACAACCGTTGTGTGTGGAGCTTCCTGGACAATTTCCGGATTTTCTTCCGCTTCTTTGGCAATTTGGATCATTGCCTCGATGAATGCATCAAGCGTCTCCTTCGATTCTGTTTCTGTAGGCTCGATCATGATACACTCCTCGACGTTAAGCGGGAAATAAATTGTTGGCGGATGATAACCAAAGTCTAATAAGCGTTTGGCAATATCAAGCGTGCGAACACCAAGTTTTTTCTGGCGTCTGCCGGATAAAACAAACTCGTGCTTACAATGACGGTCGAACGGCAGGTCATAATATTCTGCCAAGCGGCGCATCATATAGTTGGCATTTAATACAGCATTTTCAGTAACCGCTTTTAACCCGTCAGGCCCCATTGAGCGGATATACGTATAAGCGCGTACATTAATGCCAAAGTTCCCGTAAAACGGCTTTACACGCCCGATGGATTGCGGACGGTCGTACTCAAATCGGAAACCTTCTTCTGTTTTAAGTAATACCGGCTTCGGTAAGAACGGCATTAAATCCGCCTTCACTCCTACAGGACCTGATCCCGGGCCGCCCCCGCCGTGAGGGCCTGTAAAGGTTTTATGAAGATTTAAATGAACGACATCAAATCCCATATCGCCGGGACGCGCCTGACTTAACACCGCGTTTAAATTCGCTCCGTCATAATAAAGCTTACCGCCCGCTTCATGAACGATTTGTGCCATTTCTAAAATATTTTCTTCAAATAGTCCGAGCGTGTTCGGGTTCGTTAGCATTAAAGCCGCTGTGTCGCTTCCTACAACACGGCGTAAATCATCCAAATCGACTAACCCTTGTTCATTCGATTTCACCGTCACCGTCTCAAGACCTGCAACCGTAGCCGATGCAGGGTTTGTACCATGGGCGGAATCCGGTACAATGACTTTTGTACGATGAACGTCGCCGTTCGCTTCATGATAAGCGCGAATCATCATAAGCCCCGTCCATTCACCATGTGCTCCTGCTGCCGGCTGTAATGTTACCTCGTCCATGCCGGTGATTTCTTTTAAATGCTCCTGCAAATCATACATGAGTTCCATTGCACCTTGTACAGTAGATTCCTGCTGAAGCGGATGTACATGGGCAAAACCAGCCATGCGCGCCGTTTGTTCATTGATTTTTGGATTATATTTCATCGTACAAGATCCAAGCGGATAGAAACCGGAATCCACGCCGTGATTTCGTCTTGATAGAGCGGTATAATGGCGCATAATATCCAATTCCGACACTTCCGGCAAGTCCGGCTCTTCTGTACGGATGTAGTCAGAAGGAATGAATTCTTCGACATTCGTTTCAGGCACATCTAGAGCAGGTAATGAATAGCCGATGCGTCCTTCTTTACTTAGTTCAAAAATGAGCGATTGGTTATCTTTATGCATGGAAATCCCCCAATTCCTTCACAAGTTGATCAATCTCTTGTTTTGTACGAAGCTCTGTTACAGCAATCAGCATATGATTTTCCAGCTCTGGGTAATCCCGCCCTAAATCATAACCTCCGATAATTCCTTTAGAAATCAAATAGTCATTGATTTCTGTCACCGAATGGTTAAAAACGACAACCATTTCGTTGAAGAACGGACCGGTAAAGACAAGAGAAAAGCCTTTCTCCTGTAATGCTTTCATTGCATAACGTGCTTTATGAATATTTTGTAATGCCATCTCTTTTACGCCTTTTTTGCCGAGCGCCGTCATGGCAACAGAAGCAGCCAGTGCGTTTAACGCCTGATTCGAGCAAATGTTGGACGTAGCTTTATCACGGCGAATATGCTGTTCACGCGCTTGCAGCGTCAATACAAACCCGCGTTTCCCGTCCTCATCCGTCGTTTGACCGACAAGGCGTCCTGGAATTTTTCTCATTAGTTTCGCCGTTGTGGCAAAATAACCGCAGTGCGGACCGCCAAACTGTGTCGGAATACCGAATGGCTGTGCGTCACCCACGACAATATCAGCTCCGAAGCTTCCTGGAGGAGTTAATGCACCTAATGCCAACGGATTGCTCGATACGACAAACATCGTTTTTCCTTGATGGGCAATTTGTTCGATTTCCTTTAACGGCTCAATTTGGCCGAAGAAATTCGGATATTGAACAAGGACACACGCTACATCACTATCCATATGAGCTGATAAAGCGTCTAAATCTGTCACACCTTCTTTAGCCGGGATTTCAATAACTTCCAGGTATTGGCCTTTTGCATACGTTTTTAAAACATCGCGAGATTCCGGATGAACTGCTGCTGACACTAAAATCTTTTTGTTTTTCGTTTGTCCCGCGCTCAACATAGCCGCTTCCGCCAATGCCGTCCCACCATCATACATGGACGAATTGGCAACATCCATTCCCGTCAGTTCGCAAATCATCGTTTGAAATTCAAAAATCGCCTGCAATTCACCTTGGGAAATTTCAGGCTGGTATGGTGTATAGGCCGTATAAAATTCCGAACGGGAAATCACATGATCAACAATGATCGGCATGTAATGGTCATACACACCTGCTCCCAAAAAAGAAGAATGTTCTTTTACATTGGCATTTTTCGCCGATAACTTGCTTAACTCTTTTACAAGTTCAGACTCTGAAGCTGCCTCTTTAATATTATATGTCCCCTGGAAACGCACGCTTTCCGGAATATCCGCAAACAATTCATCGACAGAACTGACACCAATTGTTTGAAGCATTTCTTTTTTGTCTTGATCTGTCATTGGCAAATATCGATGCAACATACCTATAGTTCCTCCTTTAGATGTCTCCTTATTTTGAACGCTTATAAAATGGTGTGGCTGCCACTCTTGCCTTTAAGCGTTTTTGCCTAATTTGGACTTCCACTTCTGTTCCAAGGCTGGAAAATTCGGATTTTAGCAATGCCACTCCCACATTTTTTTTGAGAGTCGGAGACTGTGTTCCCGTCGTCACTTCCCCAATCTTTTCTTCTCCAACAAATACCTCATATCCATGGCGCGGAATTCCCTTATCGATCATTTCAAGTCCGACAAGTTTGCGCGGAGCTCCATTTTCTTTTTGTTCCTTTAATACTTCTTTTCCGATAAAATCAACTTTATTCGTTTTGACTGCAAATCCAATCCCCGCTTCAATTGGCGTAATATCTTTAGACAGCTCCTGACCGTATAATGGCAAGTTCGCTTCAAATCTTAGCGTATCGCGAGCACCAAGACCGCAAGGAAGAACTCCCTCTTCTTTTCCCGCCTCTAATATAGCCAACCATAATGCGGATGCATCATCTTTCCCACAATAAAGTTCAAATCCGTCTTCACCTGTATAACCGGTTCGGGAAACTAATGCCTTCACACCATGTAACTTCACATCATCTTTAAAATGGAAAAACTTAATCTTTGACAAATCTTCTGTTGTAAGCTTTTGCAGAACTTTTTGCGCAAGCGGGCCTTGAAGGGCGAGCAGAGCAATATCATCCGATACATTCGTTAATGCCACATCGCCGCTTAGGTGCTGCTGAAGCCACTCGACATCTTTTGGAATATTGGCTGCGTTGACAACAAGCAAGTATTCGTCATCTTTCTTTTTGTAGATAAGCAAATCATCCACTGTTCCACCATTTTCATAACACATAGCTGTATATTGGGCCTTGCCGTCTGTTAATGCAGAAACATCATTTGTCATCACTTTTTGAAGAAACGCCAGGCTGTCAGATCCCTTGACTGTTATTTCCCCCATATGTGATACATCAAAAAGGCCTGCTTTCGTGCGGACTGCTTCATGTTCTTCTTTAATGGATGAAAATTGAACAGGCAGCTCCCATCCTCCAAAATCGATAAGCTTTGCACCCGATTGTTTATATGTCTCATAAAGCGGTGTTCTATTTAGATTTGCCATTTGATGTTCCCCCTTTAATCTTTTTAACGCCAGCACAAAAAGGACAGACGACTCCCTTTTATGCATTAGGAAGTCTCTGTCCTTTCACCTGAAAGTTTTACCCGTTGTGTGTCATCTCATAGGTTTGCCTCGTGGGTGGCTCACATTGTAAGCACTCTCCAGAGTTGCGTCAAATAAGAGTCTTTTTGCCTGAGAGATTCGTTCTTCACTTGCTCCTTCGGCGCCGCATTTAAGCAGTCTCTCCTCTTATTCTCATTCGCCCATATAAAATTGTCATTTGTTGGTCATACTAGGTGGAAACTACGTTTACCTTTTTAAAATCTTAAAATAAAAATAAGTTGATAAAATCCAAATCAATTGTTTATTTCAAAGTTTCTGAATTACATTTACATCCTATCATTAATCTTGACAAAAATTCAACAAAAAATTGATGAAAGGGGTGTTTTACCATGGATGTAGACATTTTATTCGATGATGAATGGACACATTCTTTTCTAGCAAGAACAGAAGAAGATGGGCCATGGTCCGATTGGGAAACATACAAGCTTGCCTATCACATCCAAAACCAAACGACGATTCCCGATTTCAAAGGGCTTCAGGCTCCGAAACACTTAGCTGACTTAGTTCCATTGCCACACCAACTGGAAGCAGCCAAACAAGTAGTAGAAGAAATGAATGGAAAAGCGATTCTCGCCGACGAAGTAGGGCTGGGCAAAACCATCGAGGCAGGATTGATTTTAAAAGAATACATGATTCGCGGCCTCGTCAAAAAAGCATTGATTCTCGTCCCAGCTTCCCTCGTCTCCCAATGGACGATGGAGCTAAACCAAAAATTTTATATCCCAGCGGTAGCACAGCGAAAATCTTATGTGTGGGAACAATGCGATATTGTCGTATCATCTATCGATACAGCAAAACGCCCTCCCCATCGCGATATCGTCTTTCAGCAAGATTATGACTTAGTGATTATTGATGAAGCTCATAAGCTCAAAAACAATAAAACCAAAAACTATGAATTCGTTCAGCAGCTCAAAAAGAAATTTTGTTTATTATTGACGGCCACACCGATTCAAAACCGGCTGGAAGAAATCTTTAATCTCGTTTCGCTGTTAAAGCCGGGTCACCTTGGAAATCAGGCTTTATTCGATGATTTGTTCTCAAAGAAAAAACGAGATGTGCAAAATGATGCACATTTGCATGAACTCGTCAGCAAAGTGATGATTCGCAACCGAAGAGCCGATACGGGTATCGAGTGGACGAAGCGAATCATTCACACGGTTCCTGTTGAATTTTCAGAAGAAGAGCGGCAATTATATGAAAAAATCACGTCTCATAAAGGCGACTTCTTCATTAATAGCGCCTTTTCTGTTTTAACGCTTCAACGGGAGGCTTGCAGCAGCCGTGAAGCCGTATATATGACTTTAAAAAATATGCTGAAACGGGAATCAGAAGAGTATCACCCTCCACATCAGCTTATTGAAGAACTAACGGAAATAATTGGAAATATATCACGAAATGCCAAGGCAGAAAAAGCACTCGAATTAATTCAGCAAGTGAATGATAAAGTAATTATCTTTACCGAATATCGTGCGACCCAGCTTTATTTGCAATGGTATTTAAAGCAGCACGGCATTTCCTCTGTTCCGTTCCGCGGAGGATTTAAACGAGGTAAAAAAGACTGGATGAAACAATTATTTCAACAAAACGCTCAAGTATTAATCGCGACAGAAGCCGGCGGCGAGGGCATCAACTTACAATTTTGCCATCATATCATCAATTTCGATTTGCCATGGAATCCGATGAAGCTGGAACAGCGCATTGGGCGAATTCATCGCCTTGGTCAGCAGCACGATGTTCACATTTACAATTTTTCTGTTTCCAATACGATTGAAGATCATATTTTGAAACTTCTTTATGAAAAAATCAATTTGTTCGAACGAGTCATCGGTGAACTGGATGATATTTTAACCCGATTGGAAATCAAAAATTTCGAAGAACATGTTCAAGATATTTTCCTCCAATCCAAAAGTGAGGGGGAAATGAAAATTAAGATGGATAATTTAACATCCATCATTCAATTTGCAGAACAATTCGATGAAGGAGACCAACGGCATGCAGCAACATGAGATTCATTCATTTTTAAAACGTTATTTTACAGCCCACCATTGCGATATTGTAGAAGAGACACCTTTTTATTTGACAGTCCAGTTGACCATCGACATGGATAAAGAATTGATGAACCGCCCTTTTTATTGGCATTACCTTGAAAAGACAGGCGGTGTTCCAAATCCGGCACAGCTGACGTTTATTACGGACACCTCTTTCGACGATACAACGATTCGCGGAGAAAAAATTCATTTCGGCTCTCCGCGTTTGCACCAAATTTTTTCTTCTACCCAAAAACTCGGGGCATTCATTCGGCTTTACGAGAGTGTTCATCAAGTCCAACCCTCTCATATGCCGCTGCATCCGTGGGTTGGAATGAACGTGAAAATATCATATCAATGCAATTTAAAAAAGGATATCGTTTTATCACTGGGTCTCCATCTTATTACCGGCTCCATTTCCATTTCTTTCCAGGAACAGCTCGAGCAATATAACTTGTCGGCTAAAATCCCGGATTATTGTTTCACATTGTCACCATTAATTAAACCGAAAAGCGGCATAAATCGGCTGCAGCAGTTTATTCAAGGTGAAATTGAACAAGATAATCATGACTGGGCAGCCTACTCAAGACAAAAGTGGCAGGAAGATTTGTCACTTCTCAATCATTTTTACGAAGAGATAGATGAGAAACCTGAATGTTATGAAGTGGAAAAACAAGCGTTACAGGAACTTTACGAACCAAAAATTACGGTCCAGACCATTAATGGAGGGTTATTTTATTTAACGGAACAGACGAGCAAACAACTCATTTCCGCTTAATCCAGAAAGGATGTGCCAATAAAATGAAGTCAATATGGATCGTTATCTGTCTATGCTTTACGGCGATGGTGCCTTTTTCTCATCCTCACTCCGCGACCCCAGCGGAAGCTTCGCCGCCGGCCAAACCGATTCCTGCTTATGCGAAGTGGAGCCGGCTTGCGATTAAAGAAGCAAAAAAGCGTTATCCGACTGCCCAAATCAAAGATTTTTTATATCTAGGCCGTGCCCAGCAAGGACCAGACAAAACGGTAGAGCGCTTTAAACTGTGGGTACAAAATCAAAATAAAGAATTCGGTTTGTTTATCACAATCGTGTTTGATACCAAAACAGAAAAAGTTCAGTCCATCTCATTTGTGGAATCACCAACATAAAAACCGGTTGCCATCCCAACCGGTTTTTATGTTTCATTATTGTCATTTTTTCATCAAATACAAATTGAATGAAGCTATTCTTTCTTTTTTCGATACCACATCATAACAGCAAAAGGAATAACACCAAACCAACGCTGCACAAAGGAGTCCCGTTCCTCTTTTCTTTGTCTCCTCTGTTGTTTTCGTTCTTCCTTTGGCTTGTCAATATAACGGACAAATTGCTGGGTGACAAATTTCACATAATCATTTGTAGACATCGTTCAATACCACCTCAACCACTATTATGCCCGGGATGTCGTCTCTTTAACCCAAAAGAGTATTCCATCACAGATATCGCAATACAGGTAAATAACCAATCCATTCTCTTTCATCCAGATCCCATAAACCCTACAAGATACAATGTTTTCATTTCCGTTTCCCCTTTTTATAATTTTTTCCAGTCTATCACAAACCTTTTTTCCGGTTCGATTTCAGCCAACGCTTTCATTTGTACCTCCGGTGACAGAATACAATGAATTTCAACCATCATACGATCATTTTGCCACGATTGCAACGTATATGTCACTTCTCCTTGTGGATGCGCATACGTCTTTTTTCGCCCTACCTCCCCTTCTTCGTCAAAGCTATACGGTGCCTCGGACATTGCCGCTTCTAATAAGTGTTCCAATTGATAATAATTTTTTACATGTTGGGCGAAAAGCGCCTCTGATACATATACTTGCAGCTGCTGATGAACAACGAAAAAGACGAGCAATGCAATCAGAAGGGCTAAAGGCAGTACAAATCCTCTTTCATTACGAACCCATTTCAATTCCTTCACGGTTAAAAAGACTCATCCTCTCTGCATACAATCGGCTTTCCAAATCCTTGATTTGTATTAAGACCCCTTGATGAACTTTAATGAATTGGGCCGATGATATGTTTTGCAATGCCACTTCATGTCCGTTTCCATTCACTCTCCGTCGTATCATGTTCCCATATTTTTCATACGTGACTGTTTGATGAGAGTCGTTTACAAAGGTCAATTTTTGATGGCTGCACTCCACTTGATGCCCTGTCCTTATTTCTGATGTGAGTTGCTGCACGAAAAGATCCCATTCTAATGTCGATAAAGACACTGACGTTTCTTGATGTTCTTTTGTCATTTTTATGATGATTGGAACAAACGACATCATCATTAAAAACAACGAGAAACTAATTAACATCTCCAACAGCGTATAACCGGCTTCCTTCTTCATCTTTTTATATAATCACACCTTTTTTGCTGGCGCTTATTTAAATCTTCCCAAGAAATACATGCTTTGAAAAAAGCAGACGGTTCTTTATGCCACTCTATATGGTACGCTACTTCCCCTTGCTTTTCGGTGAACGAATCGGGTAAAGCTCCGTCGTATTTATATTCCAGTATCTTATGATGCAAAAGTTTAACGGCAGCTTTATCCATTTCAATGTTTTTTCTTTCTTGTTTAACATGAATATACAAGGGGAGCGTATGTGTAAGGAGTAATAAAAGAACGGAGAATGCCACCAACATTTCAAGCAATGTGTATCCCCTACAATTTTTGAGCATAAAACCGACCCGTTCCGAGCAAAAACACCACCCGGTACATAATAGAACTTGAAGAAACAAACATCGTTCCCGACTTAGAAGTATTTCCATTGCTCAGAAACTTAATTTGTGACCCCAACGTTGCCAGCTCGATTTGAATGCGTGAATCATAAGAGCGGCGAAAAAGCGGGGCGGGAGCGTTCGCGGCAAGAACAAAATACTCATGCTTATCCGGTAAAAAGCGCAATGAAACGACTTGTCCTCGAGTGATGGCTGTCTCTTGTGCATAAAAGACGTCTGTCTCCAATTGTTGAATAAACCAGTACAATCGATATTGCTGCATAAGCGGCTCTACCTTCACGATGGTTACGAACATGATGGCATGAACGACTGCCAATACAACCAATACTTCAATCAGCGTAAACCCGTTTTTATCCAACTGGAACTTCCTCTGTCTTAGGGCCACTTGTTACTTCTCCTTTATCGTTAATTTGAAGGATATCACCGTTAGGACATGTTTCTGCATCAATATAAGCATCGTTTTTTAACTCTTCAATCGTAGGAATGTCGTTTTCGTTCTCGATTTTATACACCTCTACCTGGGCTTGGACGGTTTTTACATACGCTTCACACCCTTTTCCATTGATGGCTTCATTATTTTTGAGTAAATTAGGGATCATGATTAGCAGCAAAATCGAAATAACCAACATGACGACCAGCATCTCAATAAGCGTGAATCCATTTTTCTTCAATCTGCATCTGTTCAACCTGACTTCCTCCTTTCCCATACTGAATATTCCAGTAATGGCTTCTTATCGGATTTAGGTGTGATAAGCTCCAACCATGTTCACCTTGCCTTATCTGTTTCATTTGTCATATCGTTGACATCATTTTCAACATGGGAAGCATAATGGCTAAGTACATCATTAAAACGAGTAAGCCAATTAATGAAAACAACACAGGCTGTACAATATTTAGCCACTTGAATACGGTTTGTTCCAATCTTTCAAGGATGAATTGACTATGATTTCCCAACTCTTTTCCCAAATCTCCATGTGATTGCCCATGGGCAATCACATTGGCAAGCTGGGAATCATAATATTTTCTGTCAGCCATGATTTGCTCCAAAGCAATCCCCCCAACAAGCTGCTCCTTTATGAAAGCAGCCTCTGTTTGAAAAAAAGGATAATGCTTCTGGCGTTCAAATAAACTTAAACAATCATGGACAGATAACCCGCCCTTTAATAAATTGCTGAGATGAACAGAAAAAAAATAAGAGTTGAATAAAGGAATGGTGTTTTTTATAAGGGGGATATTTAACCAAAAGTTCATTTGTTGAAGAGGCGGCCTTTTTCGCCAATATACCCGATATAGAGCGTATGAACCGCTCCCTAACACAAAAAAGGTCACGCATCCGTACGGGAATGCCCCTATGAATTTGATCAATAGGATGAGCGGCAGGGAAATTTCTGTTCCCATCGAAGAGTAAAGGGTTTGAAATTGGGGAAGCAGCACGGTGGTCATCACAAAAAAAGGATGAATAAAAAGGAAAACAGCATGAGGGGGTATTGGACGACCTTTTTCATTTTATTGGCATTTGCCAGTTTTCTATTAATCATCATTGCCCCTTCTTTTAAAGCAAAAACCAAGTCTCCATGACGTTCAGCAAAATATAGATATCCTAAAATATCCCGATGAAAATTCAAAGCTTCAAACGTATCATGCAGAGGCACACCGCTTTTCAACTGCTTTAACGAATAGTCGATGTCCTCACAAAGCTTTGGAGAAAGCTGAAACCGGAGAAATTCCATCGCCTGGGATAACGTATATCCATGTTCAAGGAGCTCGGAAAGCTTTAGCAGGAAAACGGATTGGGATTCCATGCTCCATCTTCGTGTCTGATGTTTCATTCATCCTTCCCCCACCCATCCAAGGAATTTGGATATAGGTAACCTAAAGCGATGCCTTTCTTGATGACATCCCTTAGTGTGGCATAATGACAGACGTCCTCTTCTTCTCCTTTTGCTTTTTTTATGACTTGATTCAACGCCTTTCCATAAAGCAGTTCATATACGCTAGCCTGACGATGTTTTCTCATTTTCCTGCATAACGGATGACATTCTTCTGGACAGAAAGGACATTGAAGTTCAACCAGCCTTTGAGCTGCAACGGCGATAAGGGTTTGTTCAATCTCCTGGAATCTAACGCCAAATTCAAGCAATCGATAAATAGATCCCGGTGCGTCTTTTGTGTGCATGGTCGTCAGAACTAAATGCCCGGTCAATGCCGCTCTCACTGCAATTTGAGCAGTTTCATCATCCCGGATTTCTCCAACCATAATAATATCCGGATCATGTCTTAAAATGGCTCTTAAACCGGTTGAATACGTAATGCCTGCTTTTTCATTTACTTGTACTTGCAATACTCCGTCGCTTCTGCATTCAATTGGATCTTCGAGTGTTATGATATTGCGGCTGAACATTTTTTTGGATTGATTCAATAGTGTGTACAAAGTGGTCGTTTTGCCAGATCCGGTTGGCCCTGTAAAAATGATGAGTCCATGGGAATGTTTTAAAAGAGAGATTAGTTTTCTGGTCGCACCAGGAAAAAGTGAAAGCTTATGCAAAGGTGTAATGTGGTTTTGAGGCAGGATACGTATAACGAGGCTTTCTTCAAAAAAAGTGGGTAAGGTGGAAAAACGCAGACTAACGGGTTCAGCATGAATAGTAACAACTAGAGAGCCGCTTTGGGGTTTTCTCTTTTCACCAATATCCATTCCACCCAAAAATTTAAAATGTGCTATCAGGCGTTCGCAGTTACGTTTGGACATTACCTCCTTAATGACTAATTCTTTCCCCATTCGAACTTGCACTACAGCATCCTCCTCCCGAGGAATGATATGCACATCAGAAATGTGATACATAAAAGCATAATGAATGAGGTGCTCCGCTGTTTTTTCAATACTTGCTACAATAAGAATCTCCTCCTTTTCTTCTCGATACATCTACAATATTCTCTCTTTTCTTCGTTTTTCCTACAATATTTTTGTTAAGAATTTGTAAATATATAAATCATTTGACGTGCATGCTTTTTTGCATGTCAAATGATTTGTTTGTATAATTCTGTATAGATATTTTGTGAACTTTTTTCAAAACTTACTTTATTAAATCGCTTCTTCGTTTTCCACATTGCAAACGTGTATTATAATGGAAGTATATTGGGCACTAGGAGTGAAACCAAAATGGAAGAGACCTTAAAAGTAACAAGCGTTCTATCCGATCCGACACGCTTTCACATTTATGAATATATTTCAAAACACCGAAAAGACGTTACCGTTCAAGAAATTGCTGATTTATTTCATATCCATCCAAACGTCGCAAGACTTCACTTATCCAAATTGGAAGAAATTAAACTGATTATCTCGGAAACCAAAAAAACGGGAAAAGGCGGGAGACCAAGCCGATTTTATCAATTATCTGACGAAGTCATTCAACTCTCTTTTCCTTATCGCAATTATCAGCTTTTATCTAACATTGCGATCCATGCCATCACAAAGCTCGGTGAAGAAGGGCAAACATTATTCAATAACAGCGCTTACGAGTATGGAATGACTTATATGAAACAGAGTTATTGTCACATATGGTCAACGATTGATACGCTTTCTCACGAAGAAAAGTTGACTATGATAAAAGAGGCAGCTGCAAGCACAGGCGTGTTCCCAATCATGACGCTAAACGAAAATCAGCAAACAGCCACCTTCGAAATCCGCAACTGTCCATTTAAAGAATCAGCTTTCAAACAGCACGAAGCCATTTGCAGCATGCATAACTCTTTTCTGAAAGGAATGTTTGATGCATTGTTCACTCATCTAACATTCAAAGCGAAAGACAACATGGCTTTAGGCTGTGAAACGTGCACCTATTATGTAAGCGTTGCAAACTAAAAACAAAGTAATATTTACAATTGCCCGAAAAGTACATTATAATAATGTAAGTAATTGACACGAGGGTGTAAAGGAGGGATATATATGGACCGTATGTACCGTGTTTTAGCATTTTGGACTGGTATATTTGCTGTCATGTTCTATCTTGGACATATGCAAACGACGGCTCTTATTTTCTTAGGTCAAACAGGTTTTTTTGCTTTTCTCAGCTACTTGAAACTTTCAGAACGTATGTATATTTACATTTTTGGAGCATACCTCACTGTGTTCTTTGCTGGTTTTACATATTGGACAACATTTATGATGGTTCCAGGAGCCGGCGGTCATTAATAGAAAAACCTGTTGTACTTGTACAACAGGTTTTTTTTAACCATTCTTCATCAAAAAGTTGCTCGTAAACAACTGATCTTTATTTAGTTCTATTCCCTTTTCTTGAACAATTACGTGAAAATGCGGACTCATTCCCGCGTCCATAACCAAACTGCGGATTGCCCTGTTTTGTTTACTGACGTCAGAAAAAGGATTCGCCCCGGCATGTTCTTGTAATAGGTCTAAGATTCCAATGGCCAATAAAAATTCATGTTGTTTTTGAACCGATACGGCCTCTGCTCCTAACCTCTTTCCTTCATCAATAAAACTATCAAGGTGAATATGGGCCGTCAAGTCCATCTGACCTGCATGGAGTAATGGATTTGATATTAATTGATGGCGCAAATATCCCCGCAAGCTTCCTCGGTGATGCAATGGATGACGAAGCTCTTCAAATGTATAGCCATAATCAATCGTTACCATCATCCCTTGTCGGAACAGGTCATGCAATTCTTTGAGCTTTTCTAACATAACTAGAGGGACTTCCATTCGCTGCCCATCCCGCAGCTGAAGATTATACTCGTCTGCATACCGCTTAATTTGTTCATTCTTTACAGGCACTAATACCTCTGTCAACTCTTCAAACTCATCGAGCGATACCCAGACTTCATACAGTTCTCCCTCTGTCTGTTCAATGACTTCTACAGGAAGAGCATCAAACCATTCATTTGAAAACACTATTCCTTTAAATGACCCAATCGCTGTCTTCAATTCCTCCAAACTATGAAAATACTCTAGTTTGGGGTATGCTGTAAGATTTTGTTGTTGCTGTTGTTGGTGATAAGAGCTTTTTTCTACTACATAATATGTTAGTTTCGAAAATGTATCCGGAGAGAATACCTCCCATTCTCGTAATACGTGGTAAGCAAAGCGGCCGTCTCCTCCTCCTATTTCGCAAATGGCCGGCGGCACAGCCCCCTGTGCGACAGCTTTGCTGAAAAAGCGGGCCATTATTTTGGCAAAAACGGGAAAGATGTGAGGAGTAGTAAGAAAATCTCCTTCTTTCCCAACTTTTTCCCTGTCTTTCATATAATAGCCATGTATAGGGTGATACAAAACCTGACTCATAAATTCCGAATAGGGAATTCCTTTTTGCGGCGATTGCTTAATGAATTGTTTAATCAATTGAATCACCCTGTTCCACCTTCTTAAAAGCCATTTAGAAATGGATTTGTTTCCATTTCATCGCCAATGGTTGTTTCACGCCCATGTCCGCATAGCACAATCGTATCTTCCGGCAGCACGAGAAGCTTTTTATGAATGCTTTGTAAAAGCTGTTCATGACTCCCTCCCTGTAAATCTGTACGTCCGATGCTTCCCTCAAATAACGCATCCCCTGAGGCTACAATTCCCGCCTCTTTGAAATAATACGAAACACTCCCTGGTGAATGGCCTGGAGTCTCGTAAACTTCACATGTGAAGTCCCCAATGGTTAAGGAACCTTCTTTTGTTAAATGGTGTGTGGCAGCCTTAACCGAGATAGCTCCCATCATAAAAAACTGTGAGCCATTTAAGGCGGGGTCTGCTAGCCAGTCTTTCTCCTTAACGTGCAGATAGACGGGAAGCTCATATCGTTTGCGTACGTCATCCAACGCTCCGATGTGATCAAAGTGAGCATGTGTCAACAAAACAGCCAGAGGGGTCAGCTTTCTCTGTTCCATCAACTGAATAAGTTTTCTTCCTTCTTCACCCGGGTCTACAATTAAACATTCCTTTTTGTCGTTTTCAATGATATAGCAATTGGTTTGAAGAGGCCCTAATGGTACACGTTGATATTTCATATGTAATCAGTCTCCTTTTAACGTTCTTTTCAATATTTTACAACAAGTTGTGTGAGGATTAAAAGGAACATCACCTCTTTCGGCATAGAAGTATCCTTTTTCGCCTCGACAAATGTTTTGAAAACATTTAAAATAAAAAAGAGTGAAGAAAGCGTTAGCAATTATAAAGTGAAGCTCCGTTAAAGAAAGATGCTGTTTTTTCATGATTCATTCCGATGAACTTAAAACCAGTATTATACTTTAATACAGCTAAGCGAAACGATACTCATTATACAAAGGAGGGCTTTTCATGGGTCTTATGGTCATCTTCGCACTTACGGCAATCCTTGCTCTATACGGAGCTTTTACAGCATTGCGCAACAAAAATTTCCTCGGAGTAGGATTTGCCTTAGCGACAGTTGCAGTTTTCGGATGGTTTACCGTCATGACTTTGTTACATCATGGATTCCCGGCTGCCCACTAATGAACAATTGAATTACATAAAAAAACAAGCCGCTGCCCGTATAAAGCGGCTTGTTTTTTTAGCATGATTCAACGGACGCTGAAAGTCTGTTCAGCTCATCTAACCATCAGTCTCATCTTTGCCAGCAGTTTCTGTATATCGACTGATGGATGTGTCTATTTAGGTGAATTCAATAATAGAAATGATTTTTTTTGTTTTTAAATCTATAATTTTTTCAGACTGGTATCCCATAAGACCTAATTGGCCATTTGGCGACAACTTAAAAGGAACATTGTCTATTTGGTCAAATATCACTTCTTTCTTTCCTGTTTTCAAGGAAAAGGAGAGAAGTTCAAAACCTTCTTCTTCCGCCATTGTTTCTAATGCCCTTGGCTGGAAGATGTAAAACATGTCATTGACTGGATTAAATTGATGATAAGGAATAATCCATCCTGAAATATCTGAAACAAGAGGCATGGAAAAACTTTGTATTTTTTGTAATGTATCACTTTTATAAAACGTATACACTCCGCTTCCTTCTTCACCCTGTTGTAGTTCCATCGTTAATAAAGTTCCAGGAAAGGCGGAAAAACTTACAATTTCATTAAGCACCTGTTTTTCTTCTTTTGTATGAACATCGTGAACAAGAAGAGGAACATCTCCCAACGGATCGTCTTGGTTGATAGGAATATAGGCCAGGACAGATTGTGTAAGCCATTGAGCAAAAGGCTGAGAAAGCATATACTTTTCGTGGGTTTTGTTGGAAAGGTCTAAAAGAAATGATTGAAACGTCCAATCCTCGAAAAACGAGGTAACGAAGACTTGATCCTGGTGATATGGATTCCACACATACTGAACATCAAAAGAATCCATTTGAAAGGATTGGATGATTTCACCTTGCTGATTTAAAAAAAGCAGTTCTGCTTGCTGATCTGATATAGTCGTTTGAATCAAAAAATATGTATGGTCACGGTTGGCTTTTACTGAAATGATTCGATTTTCACTTTCAAAAAAACGTTTTTTTTCACCTGTATAAATATTGTACAAATAAATGCGAGAGCCTTTTTCGTCATCCTCCATGACTAGAACCGATTCATCATCATACCAATCGCCAACAGAGAAGAAGGAAGAACCATCAACCTTCAATGCTTTGATGGATGGGGATTGCTTAACTGGCTGCGGATTCTGTTCACCATCCTTCGTTCCCTCTGCTGAATGGAGCTCGCACCCTGCAAGTATACATAGTATAAACAATAATACATAAACTTTTTTCCCCATCAACAAAACCACCTTTACCCTTCATATTCCTATGATAGTATGTTCCTAACCATTTTTCCACTCCATCCAAAAAAAGCTTTGACACACAAGGCATCAAAGCTCCTTCTCACTCCTTTACCATTCCTTTTTCAGGGCGGTAGTCCGTGCCTTCATAAAAACGGAGTAAATCACCATATACAATTTTATCTGAATAGTCCAGCTCTTGCTTAGCTTTTTTCATATAAGGTTGACAAAACTCCACATCTATTTCTTCTTCTGTTTTTTTGTCATAACATTTATTGTCTGTATATACGTATTTCCCCGTAACAAAGCTCCCATCACGCAAGACGACAAAGTCCATCTTTTCTTCTGAAAACAAATCGGTACCAAAATGAACATCATCTTTCGTATCGATTCCAAGAAGGTGCAGAATGGTCGGTTTTAAATCGATTTGGCCCGCTGCCGTATGGATGGTTCCCTTATGCTCTCCTCCCGGAATATGGATGATAAGCGGGACGCGCTGCAGTTGTGTTGAGACAAATGGGGTTACTTCTTTCCCTAAATATTGGCTCATGGCTACATTATGATTTTGCGATATACCGTAATGGTCACCATACATAATGATAATGGAGTCATCATAAAGACCTTCTTCTTTCAAACGGGTAATGAAGTACTTAACCGCCTCATCAGTATAACGAACCGTGGGAAAATAACGATTTAATGTACGGCTGTTAGAATCATATTCATCAACCATTTTGTCTTCTTCATTTAACTCGAATGGAAAGTGATTGGTCAATGTAATGAATTTTGTATAAAACGGCTGCGGTAATGACTTCAAATGCTCAATGGATTGATCAAAAAAGTCAGTGTCCTTTAAGCCCCAGCCAATCGAATTTTCCGAGTTCACTTCATAATCGCTTAAAGAGAAATAACGATCAAACCCTAATTTAGGATACATAATATCACGGTTCCAAAAGCTTTTATTGTTAGCATGCAGCATGGCTGTGTAGTACCCTTGTTGTTTCAAAATTTCTGGAGTGGCGTTGTATTCATTGCTTGAATGGGTAAAAAATACCGACCCGCGCCCAAGTGAATATAATGAATTTTCCACAAGAAATTCCGCATCCGATGTTTTGCCTTGCCCTGTTTGATGATAAAAATTATCAAAATAATAGCTTTCCTTCAAGAAATTATTTAAAAACGGTGTAATCTCTTTTCCATTAATCTTTTCGTTGATGACAAAACTTTGAGTAGATTCCAATGAAATTAAAATGACATTTTTCCCTTTTGCTATACCGAACAGTTCGTCATTGGGTTCCTTTTGGTTTGCTTTCAAATAATTTTCGATTTCCACGAATTCACTGCTGTCTGCCATCGCTCTTTGCGCTTTTGATTTTGATTGTAAAAGGGCATCATAAATGTGGTAATTATAAGTTCCAAGGTTTTTCACCAGCATTTCGCGATCAAATGTACGTGTCAATAGTTCAGGCCTTTCTGATTCCGCCAATGCCAAATTTGAAACAAAAATAGCTGTAACAGCAATGTAATAAGCAAAACGCTCTTTTTTATTGAACACAGAAGCGGAAGCATTGCTGTTTAAGCGGCGGGCCATCCATGCTAAAAACAAGACATCTGCAAACATCAGTACATCGCTTATTTTGAACAGCTCAAATGCACTATTTTTCAAATCTCCCATGTTGCTCGTCTGGAACAAAACAGGCCATGTCAAAAAATCATTAAAAAAGCGATAAAACATTACATTTCCAAATAAAACAAAAGAGATGATGAAACTTGCGATTACTATGTAACGGTTCCTTCTTTTTTTCGTTTTAAAAAATAATCCGGCTCCTAACACCAACAGCAAAAAACTGAGCGGGTTGATAAATAGGATTACTTCTTGTTTCACGTTTTCAATTTCAATATTAAAGCTTGTTTTGTAAACAATATACGTTTTTAGCCATAATAAACATACGGCTGTTAAAATAAATGATAGCTTGGATAGTGACACTCTAAGCTTCAAATCCGTACCTCCTTAACCATCCGTCATATTGCTGTTATATTACTAAAAACAGCATTGCCTAAATGGCCTAACTAATCTTAATGTTTTTTTTACAAAAATGCAATTCTTTCTCCAAAGTAGGAAGATAGAATAGTAATGTTACTGTTTTATTCATTTCATTATTAAATTAGACGGATTCATCTGGAAAAAGTTTCGAAAAAGGTTTAATTCTAAATATTCTGAATCAAAAAGTTAAAAGCTGTCCTTTTTATAAAAAGGACAGCTTTTAACTTTCAATGAAAAGGAAAACGTTTGCCATTATATCGGAACGCACATTACGCCTGATTCATTTTCTCTTTTGCTAACCAAGCTCCGCCAATAACCCCTGCATCATTCCCTAAAGTAGCAATCGTTAATTCCGCTCCTTCAGCCACTCTTGGAAAAGCAAATCGCTTAAATTGCTCTTTTAAAGGATTCAACAATGTATCTCGCGCTTTTGATACACCGCCGCCAATGACGATTTTTTCAGGATTCAATCCATTTGAAAGGTTTGCAAGAGCCAACCCTAAATGAAAAGCCAAATCGTTGACGACATGAAGAGCCAGCTCATCTTGTGCCTTTGCCGCATCAAAGATCATCTTTGCCGTTATCATTTCATTATCACTATACGCTTCACGTAAAACACTTGGCGTTGTAGTCGTTTCAAGCGCATGCATGCCTAAACGAACAACACCTGTTGCTGAAGCTACTGTTTCTAAACACCCTGTTTTACCGCAATTACAAGGTGCTCCTCCTTCTGGAACAGATGTTACGTGCCCAATTTCTCCGGCTGCTCCATTGACACCATGAATAATGGAACCGTTTGCGATTATTCCGCCGCCGACTCCTGTACCAAGTGTTACACAAAGCAAGTCTTTTGCTCCTTCCCCTGCACCTTTCCACATTTCTCCGATTGCCGCGATGTTCGCATCATTATCGACCACCACTGGAAGGGACGTTTCCATTTCAAGACGATCCTTTAACGGAAAATTGCTCCATCCAAGGTTTACCGCTACATAAAGGGAACCGTTTGCAGAATTGACAGGCCCAGGCGCTCCAATCCCAATTGCCTCCAGTTTATTTTGGGGCTGGCCCAGGTCAACGAGTTTTTGGTCAATTGCCTTTGCAATATCTGTCGGAATGTTTTTACCTTCTTCAGCAATATTAGTTGGGATTTCCCACTTTTCAATAATCTCACCATAATGATTAACAAACGCCATTTTAATTGTTGTCCCGCCGACATCAACACCCACTAGCCATTTTTCATTCATATCATTTCATCCTTTTTTCTTTTTGAATTTGTATTTCTTGACGAAGCAGCAATACAGCTGTTTGGTAATCTCTCACTTCTATCAATTGTGATTGAAATAGCTCCCTTAATTCTGCTTCCATTAGCTCCAAATCAGCTACACGATCCCCTATGTATATGATCGTTCCGTATTTTTTCAACAACTGTTGCACATCATAAATTGTTTTCATATCTTCACCTGTTTTCATAGTTAGAACATGTACATAATAAAGTATAAAGGAAAGTTAAATCCCGTCAAGAATCTATTGAACGGCTCTTTGAACTTGCGTTAACAATTGACGGTATTGTTCATTTTCAGACTGAAGCGCGACAGCCCGTTCAATAGAAACTTTGGCTTTTTCCAACTCTCCTGTATTAAAATAAATTAGGGCCAAATTATAGTGGGCTTCATGAAAATCAGGATTGTATTGTACAGCTTTCTCAAGGTTCCTCTTTCCCATTTCAATCTCGTCTTTTTTTATTTGTGCATAGGAAAGTAGAAAGTAGATGCGGCTATCTTGAATCCCGTTTTCCTGAAATGGGATTAACACATGCATCGCCTGATCATATCGTTCCTCTTCATTCAATGTCCGGGCAACCCTCAATGCATACTCCGTATCTTTTTCTAAGTTACGAGGACTAAAGCCGTAAAATAATAATGCTGTGACAAGGGTGACGCTTATCATCAGTCCCAGCAACTGCTCTTTACGGTTCTTATGTTTTGGAAGCGAAACGATATGAGCTGCAAGAAAGCCTCCTGCTAATCCTCCGATATGGCCCGCATTATCAATTCCGGGAACGATAAATCCAAAAATAAGATTGACCACAATCACAGCTATAATGTTATAGCCCATCGTTCGCAAAAACAATTGACGATGAGTTTTCCCTAAATAAAGCAAAGCTCCAAAGCACCCGAAAATGGCGCCCGACGCTCCGGCAGATACAGAAGAACTAAATAGAAAGCTGCCTAACACACCCGTAAAGCCGGAAAATAAGTAAATAAACAAAAATCGAAAATTCCCATATATTTTTTCCACAAGAGGGCCTAAATAATAGAGAGCAAAGCTATTCATTAATAAATGAAGCATCCCTATATGCAAAAAAATAGGCGTGATAAACCGCCACCATTCCCCGTCAAAAATAAAAGGGTTGAACTTTGCACCGTTTTCAATCAGCGTCACTGTATTTTCGCTTCCGCCTCTAAATTCCAATAGTCCAAACATTATGATTTGAACAGCAAGTAAAAGAAACGCCCAAAAAGGCTTTCCATATTCAAAAAGCTCTTTTTCTTCCTTTTTCTTGCTGTTTATGTATGTCACAACTTGCTGCTTTACATGTTCTATATGAACGAATAACTGGTCATCCTCTATGAGAGGATCGTTAAAAGAGCTGCCTAATAATTGCTCATATCCTTCCCTGCTATTGGACTCCGTCCATAACATGGTTTTCACTTGCGCAGGAGCTTTTCCCTCCATCATTTGTTCTGCCTTCGGGACAGGATTCCATTCATTGATCGGCTCATAATCACTAACATAAATATTTTGAACGTGCAGGTGTTTCTTAAACCATTGCTTTCGCAGATGCTCCGCCTTTGCGTATACATATTGGATATCTTGTTCTATTATATTAGCCCAAGGAAAGCTGTGGCGCACGAGGCGTATGATTGTTGCCGGTGTTCGATGATTTGCCAGCATCCATACTTCTTGAAAGTCTTTCGATATGTTAATCATTTCATATTCGCCTTCAACAGCCAGCTTCTTTAAGGTTGACCAAAACAGCCAATCTTGCCTTATCGTCAATGTATTCAACTCCCCCTACAAGATTCTTCTCTCTAACGGACAACAATGTCACATGGAACGCAATTCTACTTTATCTAATGTAACCATCGCAAAAAAAGATAAAAAAAGCAACTATATAAAAGAGTTGAAGTTTAGATTTTAAACTATGACATGAACGTTCTTTGATCATGTCATAGTTTCTAGATCGATCTATATACATAAAGAATGGAACATGGATTTTTTATCCATGTTCCATTCTTTACGCCGGAAATATTTGCTTCAATAAGCGTTCCCGTACAAAAGGCATATTAAAAAAGGTACGAACGGCAAATTCGCGAATCATTTGACTCGACAATACAACATTTAATAAACGATAGCGTTTGCGGTAACCGAGAAAAATCATAAAACTAACAAGCAATAATGTCAGGACACGTTGCATCTCATTTACCTCCCTTATTATTACTTTTTCACATTGTTTCGATTTTTATCCATATATTCCATCATTCATCCGCTAATAGAAATTTCACTTTATCCGATCCATCCATACCATACAGCACCAAGGAAAACCGCCGCTAGATTAGAAAGACCGTTTACTACATCATTATTAATAAACTTTACACCTTGTATTGGGACTGTAGCGGTATGACAGTGGCTGTAACGCTCCGTTTCAATGCCGCATCTAGGACATTTGTAAGTGATTTGGACGAGAGCTCCTAATACGGTATCTATCATGTTCCCGATAAATCCAAAAATCGTTACGATCACCACATCTGTGCCCTTCAAAGAAAATGAAAGAAGATACGCTGTCAACACAATTAATAAGGAACCACAGATCCCCGCTAAAGTTCCCAATAAAGATACAGCCCCGGAAGTCCCGCGCTCCACTTGCTGGAAGGTCGTAAGTAAATACGGCTTTCCCTTACTAAGTGTCCCAATCTCTGACGCCCAAGTATCGGAATTCGCTGCAGCCAAGCTAATAATAAAAAGCAGTTCAAACAAAGAAGATTCAGTGACGGCAAACAACAAGCCCATAAGAGCCGCTCCTCCGCCATTAACCATCACTTGGATAAAATCCCTTGCATTGTTTTTTTCTAATTTATCTTCGAGTACCTTTTTCTGGCCTTTTTTAAATTTGCTCCAAAAGGTAGATGTGCCAAAAAATAAACCAAGCAACAGCAACCCGCTTAACCCAAAACCGGCATAAACGGCTCCTCCCACCAGCACAGCCCCAACAGCACCCGATACAGATAAGGCCTTCCACCAAAAAGCTAACAGAGACAGCACCATAACTCCTATGTAAACAAACAGGGGTTCAACCATGGCAAACCGTTATCCCTTCATTTGTAATGATAGCTTCGACCGGGACATCATGAGGCTCAAATGGGACTTCTTTTTGTAATTGAACAGTAAACGCCAACGAAATTTTCATTCCGCGGAAATCAGCAAGATAGCGATCGTAATAGCCTCCTCCATAGCCTATTCGATAGCCGTTTCTCGAAAATACCACACCCGGTACAATCATTAAATCGATTTCTTCCGGTTTATAATACGTCGTCTGTTCTACAATCGGTTCTTTTAAACCAAAATATACTGTTTCTAATTGGGAAAAAGACGTTATGTGATAGAACTTCATTATATGATGATGTGGATCACACTTTGGAATCACAACTTCCTTGCCTGATGCCCATGCTCTTTCAATAATGGGAATTGTAGATACTTCTCTATCTCGTGAAATAGTAAGTGCAATGACCTTTGCCTTTCGCCACCAAGCTGTCTCGTAAAGCGTATCTGCGATGCAATCAGACCATGTTTCATATTGTTCAACACTTAGATTCTGAAGTCTCTCTTTTACTTCCTTTCGAGTAACCGATTTAAGATCCATACCTGTCCCCCCTGTTTTTGAATACGCTTTATGAGCAAACGGGATTGATTTCCCGCTATTTTTTCGGCAGAAGCCGAAAGTGAATGCACTAGGCTTTAACATAGCCTATATAATAAAAAAAACAGCAGGAAAATTCCCTACTGTTTACTTTGTTTCACGGTGTACCGTTGCTTTTTTGTCTCTTGAGCAGTATTTTTTTAGCTCAAGACGGTCTGGGTTGTTACGTTTGTTTTTCTTTGAAATATAGTTACGCTCACCGCACTCTGTGCAAGCTAAAGTAATATTTACACGCATGTTTTTCCCTCCAAACTATAAAAACATAAATCAGACTATAATATAATATCATTTTTCTTTTCGAAATTCCAGTGTGTTTTTTCGAAGAAATTGATTTAACATGTGAGCATTTTGAGAATGTTGTCCTTTAATCAACCAATAACAGGCAGTATGTGTCTCATAAGGACCCAAATTTCCTTCTAATGTAAAAGCACTCGTTACTTTTCCCGTAGAAAATGGCTGAAAACAAAGTCTCCCTTTAGGTATATCTTTCCACAAATGGGATGATAAATCTCGCTCTCTTGATCTCATGGAATATTGGATAATACCTTTTTCTTTATACTTTCCATTGCAAAGAAAAGCATGGTCGGCTGAATGATGAATCATTGCCTGTTCATTCGGTGCATAATAAACGACATCTTGTTGTTTTTGACATTCTATTTCTTGCTGCAAGTACATTTTAATAGTCTGATACCGATTGCTTTGATTACTAATATTTACTTTAACATACAATACGTTGCAATGGTTAATAAACGCATCAAAGGTTTGACAATTCAACGTTAAATAATATTCTTCTAGAATAGTGCTTAGGGAAGCGAAAGAAGGGTGAATCCAACAAAACTCGCCTTCTGTCCAAATCCCCATCTTTGTTAAGATCCCCTCAAAATTCAAGCAACTATCTTTGTCATCATGGAAACATAACGGCTGAAAATTTTGAAAGATAGTATCCATGACTCTACATCCTCTGATACTCTTTAATTTTATTGATAAAATAAGCGGATGACTCTTGAGCAATAAACGATTCCTTCGCTTCTGAATAAACATTTATGACTGATAACTTATAATCCGGCATAATCAATGTCCATCCTCCTTCTGAATGATAAATCTTCATTCCCTCTATCAATTCAACTTCATGCCCCTCAACGTCTTCTAAAATTTTCCTCATAACCCTTCCTTGTAAATCTATCGGACAAAACACACATTCCTTTACAACGTGAATATCAGGAACAATAGCGAGAATTTGAGAAATGGCTAAAAACTGAATGGCCATTAATTCAAGCAATTGACAAAAAGCGTAAAAAGCATTTGTTTGAAAAGGAACCGTATTAAGCCACTTTTTTCTTCCATTTCTTCGCAAACTAGCGTGAATAACTTTATCCCTAAGAGAAAAAAGATCTGTCTCGTTCATATGAGAAAAATGCAACCATTTATTTTGAATGAGATACTGATGGAACATATATAAAATTAAAGATTGTGTTTCAGTCAACTTTCCTCCTGTTTCATCAAACAGTTGAAAACGGCTCCCTGAACCGTTAACCTTTATCGCAAAATGGACCTTGGCTCTCTTTATTTCCATGATTAACTTTTCTTCATTGATGTCTTGATACAGCAGGCACTGTACATTAAGCTCTGCGCATACCTTTTTCAACGTTTTTTGAATAAGGGCAGGGGCTGACACGATGACCCTTAAATTTGCGCCAATAATGGCAGGGAGACAAAGGGAGTGAAGGAGTTTTGCCACATACCTATCCAAAAGCTGTTCTTCATTCTTTAACCACCGCTGTCCTATCCGTTCTTTTTTCCTCCATTGCTGCTTCCTTAAAAACTGTTCCAACTTCCATTCCAAATTACGATTGATTAAAACCCCATCTTCTCCATAAAATTGAACAAAAGTATCGTCTTTGCTACCTTCTTGATGTCTTCCAATATAAACAGCCCCATCTGCCTTTTCACTCTGTACCGCATCTTGAACGAAAGGAACCGCAACAAGATGAAAGTCTTCTACTTCAAAGCCGCACGACAGTAAATGCATAACCATTTGTTCCTTAAAAAACTCCGCCCCTTCTTCACAACCAATAATGATTTTCTTATACTTTTTCCATAGCTGGCTTAACGCCCCGGCAATAAAAACATACGACCGTTCATCCAGAACAGAATGGGGAATGGTTCCTTGAACAACAAATGGATAATGATAAAAAAACAGTGGTGGTGAATCGTCATCATGATAAACATAACCGTTGGAAATTCTTTTCTCCTGCGGTACACTATATAGCACCATATGTTGGTCATGACCAAGCTTTTTCTTATCCTCTAATTTTATATTGGCATCAATCACTGCATTTTGAACGGTTGAACTTTTTCCAATGAATACATCAGACAACAGGATCGCTTCTTTTATGCACGAATCTGCACCAACAATACCATTGGCGGTAACTACAGCATACGGCCCAATTATCGCGCCTTTTCGTACAATCGTGTGATCACCGATGAACGCAGGTCCCCGTACTGTAGCATCTTCTTCAATGTAAACATCCTTGCCAATCCAAACACGATCTTCCATCACTTCTCCCTTTATGGAAAAGGCACATGTCCTGTCTAAAAGATCTTGCTGAGCCTTGTAATAATGGTCGACCTCTCCTATGTCGATCCAATATTCTTTCGTTAAATAATGATAAATGGGCTGCTTTTCAAAGAGTAAGAGCGGAATTAAATCCAGGCTGATATCCATGGCCGTATTGTCCTTCATATACCCCAGCATATCTCGTTCGATGATATAAATTCCAGTGTTGATATAGTCACTTAAAACTTCATGTTTCCTCGGCTTTTCGATGACCTTTTCCACTTTACCGTCAAGCCTTGATAATACAGTGCCATAGCGAAACGGGGTCGAAGACTTTTTTGTGATAACCGTCATGATTCCATTTTTTTTTCGATGATAGTTGATCGACTCATTAAAATCAATCGTTGTTAACGCATCTCCGCTCACGACTAAACAAGGACCTTCTATGAATGATTGTGCATTCCGAAGGGCTCCTGCCGTACCAAGCGGCAACTCTTCTAAAAAATAGGAGATGTGAACTCCCCACCTGCTTCCATCTCCAAAGTAATCCTTAATAGAGGCAGGGAGATGACTAAGCGTAATAGCGATATCAATAATGCCATGATGTTTTAAATGTTCAATCATATATTCTAATACGGGCTTATTTAATAAAGGCAGCATCGGTTTTGGAGTACGGTAAGTAAGGGGGCGGAGCCTCATGCCCTCCCCTCCTGCTAATATGATTGCTTTCAGCTCACTCCCCTCCCTCCTCTTGAAATGTAACGACATTCTCTTCAAACAGCTTTATTGTTTCTGTTGCGATGTGATCCCACCCAAACATCGTTTCCACTCTTTTTTTACCTTTTTCGCCTAGGCGACGGGCATATTCTTTGTCCTGCAATAAGACTAAAATCTTCTCAGCCAAATGAACGGCATCATTCGGGCGAACCTTTATGCCGGAAACACCATCTTCCACAATTGTTTGCAACCCGCCTGTATTGGTTACAATAGTTGGTTTCCCCACTACCATTCCTTCAAGCGCCACAATCCCAAAAGGCTCATACAAACTTGGAAATACGACTATATCGCTGAGATGAAACAACTGATTTCGTTCGTCATCCGTAATATAGCCGATAAATTGAATATGTTTTTCTAGTTTTTTTTCTTTTATCAGTGCACGGTACTCATGCAACAAAGGACCTTTTCCTGCAATGATGACTCGAACATTCGCTTTTTCTTTTCGTATGATTTCAGCTGCTTCGATTAAAATGTGGAACCCTTTTTCATATACGACTCTTCCTACCGAAAAAATAAGCCTGTCATCAGAGCACAATTGATATTTTTTCTGTAGATTATTTGGTCGACATTGAGATAAAAACATTCCCGGCTCAATTCCGTTTGGAAAGACGGATATTTTATCTGGTCGTACATAGAATAAATCGATAAGTTCTTTTTTCATGTATTCACTGCAAACGATAACTGCGTGAGCATCATGAATCAGCCTTCTTTCTTTTTCATGAACACTCTCTTGCAAAGCATTATGAATACCATTGTTACGGCCATGTTCTGTCGCATGGATGGTACAAATTAATGGAATATTCAATTGAGCCTGAATCACCCGGGCGGCACTTCCTACAAGCCAGTCATGCGCATGAACAATATGGAACGGAATATGTTTACATAAGCGTAAGCCCTCATGTACCATGGCTGCATTTAAGCTGTTAACCCATGCGAAGAAATCTGAGTGATGAGGCTGTAAACTTAACACCCTGCAGACGTGAACACCTTGAATCTTTTCATAGGCTGGTAATCCCTCTACAAATGTGGTTATAACAAATACTTGGTGACCTTGTTTTGTCAGCGTTCGAGATAGATCAAACACGTGACGCGATAACCCTCCCACTACAAGGGGTGGAAACTCCCATGACAGCATCAAAATATTTAATCTGGAATGTTCTTCATTGTCTAAATAAAGCGGCTCATTTGAGAATGTTCCTCGTAACATTCTCAAATGTTCTATTGACAGATAGGAAAAGATAGGAACATCGGTTGACTCATTAATAATCGAACCTTCATCAACCATTTTATAAAGAGATTTAAAGTGTTTTACATGCATATTCAAACAGTCGAGAACATATTCTTTCTTTTCCATATCTTTCGTCAAAAACTGCACCCATCCCTTACTCGCGACAATGAACCATATTTTCATCATTTGTAAAAAAAGAGCGCTTTGTGCAAAATCCATGATTTTCCATAGAATTTCTTCCATCTCGTACACAATCGTATAAATCTCTTGAGTAAGCTGATTAAGCCACTGTTCCCTAAATTTGCGATTAACAGCGGCCTTTCTTCTTATTGTAGAAGAATGTACATTTTCAGTGAAGAATTGTTTAGGTAATTGAAAATTTATCGATTCACTTTTTCTCTTCTTAAGTAAAGAAAACAGCTTCTTTGGAATACTCCCTGTTTCGATACTTGCCATAAAAACGTTCGATAACGCTTTCACTTCTTGGTCATACGGAATTATAACTATATTTCGAGAAGAAACATACGGATTCGATGCCACCTGGTCATCTTCCAGAAGGAATTTTCTATTTAAAAATGTATATTGAATCCCTTCTCCATGTAAAATTTCTTCAATTTCTTCCGTTATAAATCCCTCTTCTACCCAAAAACCCCTTGGTTTTTTATGGAAACAAACTTCAAAGATATGAATGCCATAACTAATTTGAATCGCCTTACCTTTTCTTGTTGAAAGAAACGGAAGTAAACAGTGACTGGCAGTTGTCGGGATACATTCAATTTTCCCTTGTTCAGATAAATATCTCAAACCATTTAACAAATTACGGTTCCACCTTAAAAATAACCGAAGAGAATCCTCTTTTTTTTCTTTTTGTAAATAAAGAAAAAATCGCTGTTGAAAATCCGGACGATCCCATAACTCCAATAAAAGAGGAGAAATAGCAATAGTACATGGCGGAATTTCTTCATCTTCTAAATAATGAAACAACGGCAAATAGAACTGTATCATCTCTTGATATAAATCTGTTTCATCCCAATGTGCTTCCCCCATTTTTGAAAAGTAAGAAAATGGGGCATAAATAACTGTTAGTTGATTTGTTTTCATTGCTTTTCACCTTACGTTTTTCGTATAACAGGAATACGTGCTAAAAAGAGGGGACCACTCTGGTGAAGTTGGACGATTTAACTGCCACTCTGAAAATGACTGGGGTTGAATATCTATCTCAGTGGAACTATCATCACTTAAATGAATCGTGTTAGAGCGTAAAATAGTATAATAAGAGGTTGGTAATGGGACAGCAATATCCACGACATATGTTTTATTCCCCGGGAGCTTCAAAAAGGCATGTTTCTTTTCTGACTGAATGGAATATTGCTTCCACTTATTCGAATTATGTCCATTAAAGATCACATTTGTAATATCATAAACAATTAAACACAGATCTTCTTCCTTCCATTCATACAAAAAACATTCCTCAAATAACTGTTTAGTTAAAGTAGAAATATTCCAATGAACAGATAAAGTAGAATCATTCAAACACAACATTTTGCATACATCAATATCTAAATGTTCCATACTCAAAATAACTCACCTGTATTACTGACTTTTTGCTTGTCTTCATAATAATCCTTCTTAAACATTACCATAGCTTTTTATCCTGTTTACACTTTTCTGTGCTCTCGTATAAAGGAAACTTCCATCGGTGGGTTTCCTTCATCCCCCACCGATGGTTAGTTGACATATCGGACTTTTAAGGAGAATGACTCAAAAGGTATGCTTTTTATACCTTTTGAGTCATTCTCTTTTCTTAATCTTAACATTAAGCGTCTGCTGTCACAATAAACGCAATTTGTCGATTTACGTAAATGTTATAAACAAGAGTATGTGACTTAAATAATCATTTATGGGAATTCACTTTAATAAATTGCCGCTGCAGCATTATTTAGCTGCCATTATATGCATCATTCCATGGTATGATAACTTTAGCAAATTATCATTTTTGAGGTGACATCCTGCATGTTTAATTACGTTATTGTGATCTTAATCGTTAGCGCCATCATTGTTTACTTGTTATCTTTTTTTAAGCATTCTAAAATTGAGGCTCTGGAAAAGCAAGTCGAACAATTATCTTTATCTATGATGCAAGAAACATATCAATTAAAAAAACAAATAAAGGTACTCCAAGAAGAATTGATGATTGACAGCTTTCAGTCTCCACTGCGAGAAAGTATGCCTGTCCGGCCAATTGTTCTCGATAACGCATTGCCTATGCATACCCAAATCATTCACTTTCACAAAGAAGGATATTCGATTCAAGAAATTGCCAAACACACCTCTTTACCCCTAGAAGAAGTTCGCCTTATTATCCAGCAACAACATTGGGGAGGGCGTTCGTGATGAGAGGCTCTTCATCTTTACGTTCTTTTTCCATAGGCATATTTATTGCTACAGTTATCTTATGGAGGGTATACACATACGACGAGCAGCAACAGAAAGCTCTTCCTTCAGAGCCTTCCCTCACCGAAGAAAGTGTCCAGGAATATTTAAAAGAAAAAGAGTACATGGCAATTTCCAAACACGAGTACATGAAATTAATCGATAAAACGAAAGAAAAGAAGCAGCAGCAAACACCTGAACCTTCTTCACCTAAAATCACTACTATCCAAATTCAAGAGGGGACAAGAGCTGTAGATGTAGCGAATTTACTCGAACAGCAAGGCATCGTTAAAAGCGCATCCGAATTTCAACAATATTTGGAGAATGCACAATTAACGAACAAGCTCCGAGTAGGTACCTATCAAATTACGCCAAACATGTCCTTTACCGAAATTACTAACATTGTAACGAAACAAGTCGTTCAGGAATAAAATAACAATATGTGGTTGTCCCACTAGTCCTAAAAAGATCATAAGTATTATTTTTTACTGAAAGGACCCGTCACGAAATCCTTGATTTTACTGGATTTTCATGACGGGTCCTTTTAGGAGGGTGGCTCAAAAAGTATGCTTTTCTATACCTTTTGGGCCATCCTCACATTTTTATTACTCATTTAGATCGTATCGTTTACCTTTTACCAGATAGAAAACACTCTCAGCAATGTTTGTAGCGTGATCCGCAAATCGCTCCAAATAACGAGTGATAAATAATAACTGTGTAATTTGAGGAAGTGCTTCTTGCTTTTCTTTTGCTAAATTTAGCAGTTCAATAATCGTTTCACCATAAAGAGAATCCACTTGATCATCCATTTCTGCAACCTTTTTGGCAAGTATAATATCTTCTTCATAGTAAGATTTTAACGAAAGAGACAACATCTCTGTTGCCAATTTATGCATTTGTGTAATATGTTCAAGCGGTTTGATTAGCGGCTCTTTTCCAATACGAATCGTGGATTTAGCAATATTCACCGCAAAATCCGCCATCCGTTCGATATCCGAAGCAATTTTTATCGCTACAATTACTCTTCTTAAATCAACGGCTACAGGCTGTTGTTTAGCAATTAATAAAATAGCCAAATCATTGATTTCTTCTTCTAAACGATCGACTTTGTAGTCCTCATCGATTACAGCCAACGCTGCCTCAACATCCTTTTCCGTTAAAGCTTGAAAAGATTTGTTGATGGACTTTTCCGTCAAACTGCCTATTTCAACCAACTTTTCTCTCAATGCTTTTAAATCGCCATGAAATCGTTCACGTACTACCATGAAACCCATCTCCTATCTAGAAGTATTGACATGTCAATTATTAGCCGAAACGACCTGTAATATAATCTTCTGTTCTCTTATCAGATGGGTTAGAGAAGATTTTGTCTGTTTCAGCAAACTCTACTACTTCACCACTCAAAAAGAAAGCTGTTTTATCAGAAATACGAGCAGCCTGCTGCATATTATGTGTCACAATGATAATACTGAAGTTTTGTTTTAATTCTTGGACTAACTCTTCCACTTTTAATGTAGAAATTGGGTCAAGCGCCGATGTCGGTTCATCCATTAGAATGACGTCCGGCTCAATAGCTAGACAGCGTGCAATGCACAGGCGTTGTTGCTGACCGCCTGATAACCCGTATGCATTTTGATTTAGACGATCTTTTACTTCATCCCAGATTGCTGCGCCGCGTAAGCTTTTTTCAACAATTTCATCTAAAATTTTCTTATTGCGAATTCCATGAATTCTTGGTCCGTACGCAATATTGTCATAAATGGATTTGGGGAATGGGTTCGGCTTTTGGAATACCATCCCCACTTGTGTACGCAACTCTTCTACCTGATAAGAATTATCAAAAATGTTTCGGCCGCGATAGTTGATTTCACCTGACGTACGCACGATTGGGCTCAATTCAACCATACGGTTCAATGTTTTAATATACGTTGACTTACCGCATCCGGAAGGCCCGATAATGGCCGTTACTTCGTTTTCAAGAATATTTAGGTCAATATTCTTTAATGCGTGTGTTTCTCCATACCATAAGTTTAATCCTTTTGTTTCGTATACGAGCTCTTTATGCTTACTAACCTCTTGGTTATTTTTCTCTCTTACAACTTTTTCAGCTTGCATAAAATTGGTTCCTCCTTCATCCAATATCCATTAGGATTGTGCCATTATTAGCTTAGTAACGTTTTTGAAACTTATTGCGAATGAAAACGGCGATCGAATTCATTAAAATTAAGAAAACTAACAGAACCATAATACCGGCAGCCGCCACATGTTGGAATTCCTCTTGAGGTCGACTCGTCCAGTTATAAATTTGCATTGGCAATACCGTAAATTGATCAAGCAAGCTTGTAGGCAAATAAGCGATAAACGTTGGAATTCCGACAACAACAAGCGGAGCTGTTTCTCCTACTGCACGAGATAGCGCCAAAATGCTTCCTGTTAAAATTCCCGGAATGGCAGCTGGCAATACCACATTTTTAATCGTTTGCCATTTTGTTGCTCCCATTCCATAAGAGGCTTCGCGTAATTCTTTCGGAACGGCACGAATCGCTTCCTGGGCCGATACGACAATGACCGGCAGAATAAGCAAGCTCATCGTTAAACCTGCCGCTAATACGCTTCTCCCTAAAGCTAATTGACGGACAAATATCGTTAAACCTAACAGACCGAATACGATAGATGGAACTCCTGCTAAATTAGCGATGTTGAGCTTAATAAAATCATTGAAACGATTTTTCTTTGCATATTCCTCCAAATAGAGTGCTGCTCCAACTCCTAAAAAGAGAGAAACAGGAGCTACAACAGCCATCAACCAAAGCGAGCCGATAAGAGCCGCTTTAACGCCCGCCTCTTCCGGTCTGCGTGAAGCAAAGTTTTGCAGGAAATCTGCATCCAGCCAGCCTAACCCTTGAGTCAATATCCGATATAAAAGTATAGCTAATACTGCTAATCCAAAAAGAGTAGCACAAAAGAAGATGAACTTAAAAATCGTATTCGATACAAGACGACTTCCCATTTTCTTTTGTACGAGTTCACGATCGATATACATATTAATACTCCTCCCTAAAGCGGCGAGAGATATATTGCGCCAATAAATTCATCAATAAAGTAAAGACAAACAAGGTCATCCCTACAGCATAAATACTGTAATAAATCGTTGTTCCGTACCCTGCATCACCTGTCGTAACCTGTACGATATATGCAGTCATCGTTTGAATCGACTGCGTTACATCAAAGGACATCACAGGAGATGAACCGCCCGCCACTGTTACAATCATCGTTTCACCGATAGCACGTGAAATACCTAAAACAAATGAAGCGATAATTCCTGATAAAGCAGCAGGAAGCACAACTTTTATGGCAACCTCAAATTTTGTCGAACCTAGCGCTAAAGCTCCTTCTCTCATTGAATTAGGAACAGAGCTCATTGCATCTTCCGATAAAGAAGCAATCATCGGAATAATCATGATCCCTACTACAATCCCCGGACTTAATGCATTAAAAATGGATAAGTCAGGAATGATTTTTTGAAGAAGCGGCGTCACGAATGTTAAGGCGAAAAAGCCATATACAATTGTCGGAACACCCGCCAGTACTTCTAAAATCGGCTTAACAATTCTTCTTGTACGATCCGAAGCATATTCACTCAAGAAAATGGCTGTGGCCAAACCAATTGGTACTGCTACAATCATTGCAATTCCAGCGATTAATAATGTTCCTGTAATAAGCGGCAGTACACCATAATTTCCTTTCGCTTCAATAAATGGGAGCCATTTAGTACCTGTAACAAAGTCTAAAAACGGTACACGCGAGAAAAATGTCACTGTTTCAAAAATTAATGTAAATAAAATACCCACTGTTGTTAAAACAGAAATAACAGCCGTCAGGAGCAGGATGGCCGGCACTGCTTTTTCAATCATCATTGTTGAACCATTCTTTTTCTTTTTCTCTATAATCATTTGACGAACAGAACTTTGTTTCATCTCGTTTTTCATGACAGCCAATGTCACAAACCCCTTTCCATTGCATGGAAAGATGAGAAGCTGAGCCAGTAGCTTCTCATCTTTTTAATTTAGAAATTACTTAATGCCTTCAAGTGCTTTTAATTGCTCATCATATTTTTCTTGTGGAAGACTTACATAACCAACTTCTTCAGCTAAAGGACCGCCTTCCTCAAGAACGAATTTCATGAAATCACGCACTTGCTCTTTTTCTTTAAGAGCAGCTGTATTTACATAAGTGAATAACGGACGAGATAATGGTGCATATTCACCAGATTCAATTGTCTCATTATTCGGCTCAACAGGACCGTTGCCGCCATCAACTGGAACTACTTTTAATTTATCTTTATTTTCAGCATAATATGCATAACCGAAGTAACCGATAGCGTTTTTATCGCCAGATACACCTTGTACTAATACGTTGTCATCTTCAGAAAGCTGTGCAGACTCTGCAATTGGTTGTTCATCTAAAATTACTTCATCGAAATAATCGTAAGTACCTGAGTCATGACCTGGAGAGAAGAATTTGATTTCTTCTTCTGGCCATCCTTCACGGATATCAGACCATTTTTTAGTTTTGCCGTCTTCAACCCACATTTTCTTTAATTCATCAACTGTTAAATGGTCTACCCAGTCGTTTTCTTTATTTACTACTATTGATAAACCGTCATATGCTAATTGGAACTCTTGGAATTCAACACCGCCATCTGCTGCCGCTTGCTTCTCTTCATCTTTAATTGGTCGAGACGCATTTGAGAAGTCAGTTTCGCCTTTTGTAAACTTCTCAAAACCACCGCCAGTACCTGATTGACCTACAGATACTTTCACACCAGGTTGTGTACCCATATATTCTTCAGAAGCTGCTTCCATAATTGGGAATACAGTTGAAGAACCATCCATTGCGATATCGCCTTCAAGCTGTTTGTTTTCTTCACCAGCATTTTGTTGTTCATTAGTTCCTTCGTTAGCTCCGTTTGTGCCTTCTGATTGTCCACATGCAGTTGCGAAAGCTAATAATGAACCGACCATGATTGATAGTGCTAAAAACTTAAAGCTTTTCATTCCTTAATTCCTCCTACGACATATCGTTGTTTTGTCCTACGTGTAATAGAATAACTCTAAACTATTAACGAAGTTTTAATGATATGTAAAGGTTTTGTAAATAAGAAAAAAGAATGTATAATTTTTCTCTTATTGAACATTTTGTGAACAAATAAACTACCCTTTTTACATATCTTCCTTCTTTAGTATGCACCATCTTTATTTTTCAATAAGGCAGATGATGGCTTTATTCAATCTTCTTTTGGTTAAAAGCTTACGGGATATGTCTTTGGAGTAAATCTGTTTAAAAAAGAGCCAAAATAAAAAACCGCCTTTCCCGCAAAATAGGGGAAAGACGGTTTAAAATCTTTTTATTGATTTTCGTTTTCTTCATTACTTTGTGTTTCTTCATCATGGTTGTTCTCTTCGTTGTCTGCTTGCTCTTGTGCCATCTCTTGCTTTTTAAGCTCAAAATAGGCATCCAGTGCTTTTCTTCCAACAGACTTACTCATAGGATGGCCATCGCTGTCATCCCATGGGGTCACGACAGCGAACGCTACCTCAGGGTTATCATAAGGTGCATAGCCTACAAACGTAGCGTTGATCGTTGGAATAAGCTTCTCTCCTTTTTTGCGTTTTGGTCCATCATAAAAGGCTTCAGCTGTACCCGATTTACCCGCAGGCTTATAAGGCGCACTGCCGAAATAGAAGTAACCCGTTCCTCCTGGAGACTGCGTTACTTGACGGAAACCTTCCTGAACAACTTTTATATATTCATCCTTCATTGTAATTCGATTTAAAATGGTCGGCTCAAAAGAATAGAGAACATTTGGTTCATCTTCTTCACTAACAGCAGGGTCGCGTATTTCTTTTACAATTTGAGGTTTCATGCGATAACCGCCGTTAGCAATTGTTGATACATATTGGACAAGCTGCAAAGGTGTATACGTATCATACTGGCCAATGGATAAGTCTAAAAGCAAGCCCGGTGTATACTCCGTTCCCTTAAAGCCTGCCATTTCATTTGGAAGATCAATGCCGGTTTTAACTCCCAGGCCGAATTGGCTGTAATAAGAACGCATCGTTTCAAAATGCTCCGGTTGGATGCCGCCGAGCGTCATATTACGATAGTACTGGAGCCCTGCCAGGCTCATAACTGTTTTGAACATATAGACGTTAGATGATTGTTTTAAAGCTGTTTGGATACCAATGCTGCCCATAGGCTTCCATGATTTTTTCTCTTTTAGCGTTCCGGCAAATTTTAACGGAGAATCATGAAAGATCGTTCCAGTATTAATAGCACCCGAATCAAGGCCGGCTAAAATGGTCGCCCCTTTTACGACAGACCCCATCGTGTAAGATGTGGTCATATTACCTAACGCAAAGTCTTTAATTTCTACTTTTCCTTCATCATTCACCGTATATTGTTTACCGGCCATCGTTAAAATTTCTCCCGTACGCGGGTCCATCATTACGATAAAACCTCGGTCTAACAATGCAGAACCAGCTTTTCGTTTTGTCGCTAATAATTCATCTGTAAGGATTTTTTCCACTTCAGTTTGCAAAGCCATATCAATGGTTAGGACAAGGTCTCTTCCTTGCTGTCCTTCAGATACAACTTCCGTTTCTAATAAATTGCCGGATTTATCTGTTACATTCTTCACTTTTGCTTTTTCGCCGCTTAAAATATCTTCATATTGAGCTTCGATATAACTCTTTCCGACCCGGTCATTGCGGCTGTAATCTCTTGCCAAGAAATAGTCAAGCTGCTCGCGCGGCAAACCTTCATTAGAGGAAGAGATGTTTCCAAGCATGGACTTTAGAGTATCTTCATAAACATAATTCCGATCCCAATATGTTGTTGTATCCACTCCCGGTAAATCTTTAAGATTTTCGCTGACGATAGCATATTCCTTTGCAGTTACTATTTCATTTTCACTTTTAATATTTTGGGGAGTGAGGGCATATCCGCCATCCATTTCTCGTTTAATGGCGAGCACTTCTTTTTCTGCCTCGGAAATCTCACTTAAATCCCCTTCTGTAATACGATTAAGCTGAAGATTATAAAGGTCTTTATCTGTAAGTTCTTCATTTTTTAATTTTTCCAACTCGTCCTTACGGATCTTTTTCTTCGCTTCTTCTGGATGTGTCAGCATCCAGTAGTCCTTCATATCTCGTTCTGTCACTTTTTCCGTGTCTTTGTCGATAAGTTTTGCAAGCTGACGGGCTACTTCCAGCCTCTCTTCTTGTGTGGTCCCTTGAAAACGCGTATACGTAATCGCATTTAAAGGAGTATTATCGACGACAACCCGATTGTAACGGTCATAGATTTTCCCGCGTGGTACAGGAGCATTGACTGTCACATTTTCAGTTTCGGCCACTTGCCTTTGATAATTTTCTCCATAAACAATTTGCACAAGACCTAATCGTAAAATTAACGTTGAAAATAAAATAAAGACAATAAAAAATACAAGGTTCAACCTAAGAGGTACATGTGTTTTTTTCTTTCTCTTCTTTTTCATCGAGACACACCTTTGTATATGTGTAATTTAATAATAAGCAAATATGGAATAAGAAATAGACACCCAGCAATAAGGTGTCTATTTCTTATTCATTCTTATTTTAAAAGAAATCGCACAAAATTTCTATAGTAAAAAATGTTTATCCCACATTATAGGCATTGAATTTCATTCATCAAAGGGCGTTCTATGCAGGTGATTCACCGTCTCCTTCATTTAGCATGGGCTGCGTGACGGGTTCGCTGGCAGATTCTGTACGGCTTTTCGTTTCGATTTTAACATGTTTTACAAACCAGTAAATGAAAGTATGTCCAGAACCAATAAGGGCCAGCAAAACAGGAACACTTTGTTTTTCGTCAAAAAAACTAACTGCTCCAATAAATAGAAGAACAGATAAGATTCTCCCCGCATTGAGGAACAACTCTCTGACCACAATATACTCGACCCTTGTTTCTTTTATATCCTTCACTTGCCCAATCACATCATACGTAATAGACATATACGGTACAAGAAGGAGCGGGTAAGCAACAGCAATGGTCATAGCATACATAATTAGTTTTACATATGACAAATCAAATATGATAAGTGTCACAGAAAAATAAAGCAGCAAGCCCCCAATTAAAATCGACTTTAATCTTTGATGTTTTTTTATAAAGCGAGATACGGCATAGTAGCAAATAAATGCCACGGCAGAATTAACCAGCCCGAACGTTCCTAAGGCGAGTTCGCTGTCGGTTGTGATGAATACAAGAACCGATATAACGAAAATAAACGTTCCTTCACGTAATCCCTGAAAAAAGTGGGCATTTAAAACAAGATTCCAATTTTTATTCCTTTTCCTTTCCGCCAATACTTGTTTAAATAAGTACTGCCCTTCTGCTGCTCTTCTTTTTAAAAACAAGCTTAACAGAACTGCACTTGAAAACAATGCAAGCGAAATGGTAAAAACGATTTTATAGCCGACAAACCGATAAAAAGTGGAAATGATAAATCCTGCTGCGATGGGGCCGATCATTCCTGCCAGAGAGTTTAGGATTCCTAAAAACCCGTTAAAGAAATCACGCGTTTCAGGTTCTGTAATTTCAAAAGTTAGGACATTGAATCCAAGCCAATAAAAACCATATCCTACTCCTAACAGTCCCCCCAACAGCAATAAAAATTGAGAAGCATCCGTACCAATATAAAGGACTGTTATGTAAAAGGCAGCTAAAAAGGAAACCCCAAGCCTTAGCACAATGACCCTGTCAATTTTTTTGGCCAGTTTCCCTGCCAAAATAAATGTTAAAGGCTGCAATATGACAATGGCTAAATTATACAAGGCAATATCTATAAATTCCCCTGATTGTTTCCATAGATAGATATTGACGAAAGTATTGGACATCGCTATTGCCAGGGCATACAATCCTCCAATTAACAAAAGCAAAATCAACTCTTTGTTTACTTCTACATCACCAACTATTTTTTTCATAAAAGCCATACAAAAACTCCCTTTCTTATGAAATAGTGTGTCAAATTTAAAGGGAGTTATTCTAAATTTTGAGAATGACCCAAAAGGGTAAAAGAACGACTCCTTTAGGCCATTCTCACGAAAAATCAGTTTTGGTGATACGGCAGAGACTTATGGGGCAGTTCTAACATAAGGAGGCGCTTAGCAAAAAAAGAAACGCTCGCATCTGATCATCCACGCTGTTCTCCCCTTACTCCCTAAGATTCCTCTTTAAGGTATTGGTAAACTAAGACACGATGCTCCATACTTCTGAACTCCAGACAAAAAGGCAGGAGCGAATTGACTGAAATGGCTGAATCTTTTAACGAGACGCGACAAAGAAACCCGAAATTTTCATTCTAATATTAAAAAACAAAAAGCCAGAGAAAATTTCCCCGGCTTTTAAAATTTAAAATTATTTTGCAGCGGCGTATAATTTTGATACTTCGTCCCAGTTTACCACATTCCAGAATGCAGAAACATAGTCAGGACGACGGTTTTGATAGTTTAAGTAGTAAGCGTGCTCCCAAACATCCAAGCCTAGGATTGGCGTTTTGCCTTCCATTACAGGGCTGTCTTGATTTGGAGTGCTTGTTACTTCTAATTCGCCATTATTCACAACTAACCAAGCCCAACCTGAACCGAATCGAGTTGCTGCTGCTTTAGCGAATTCTTCTTTAAATTTATCGTAGCTTCCGAATTTGCTGCTGATTGCATCAGCTAATTCTCCTGTTGGCTCACCGCCGCCATTTGGAGAAAGAAGCGTCCAGAATAAAGAATGGTTTGCGTGGCCGCCTCCATTATTGCGAACTGCTGTGCGAATGTCTTCAGGAAGAGCGTCTAAGTTGGCAATTAGTTCTTCAACACTTTTACCAGCTAAATCAGCTTTTCCTTCTACTGCTGCATTTAAGTTTGTTACATATGTGTTGTGATGTTTCGTGTGGTGGATGTTCATTGTTTCTTTGTCAATGTGCGGCTCAAGAGCGTCGTAAGCGTAAGGTAATTGCGGTAATTCGTATGCCATAAAAAATTCCTCCCTTTCAATATGTAAAAGCGGACGATAAATTGTCCTTTATCGTTAGATTAGCAAATTTACCCTTTTGTTTCAATCATTATGCTCAATAACATAGTGAAATTTACAACATTGTTTATCTTTACCCTTTATTAGTCTTTTTACTCTTCTAACTTAATAAAAAAGAACGAAAGACTATTTCTAATAAGCAGAGCCTTCCGTTCTTAATAAATCATATCGATTAGAAGAAAAGATTTAAAACTTGATATGCAATCCCTGCGATGAGAGCTGAAATAGGAAGCGTAATAATCCATGTCATTACAATACGCTGAGCGACTCCCCATTTAACCCCTTTTACACGCTGAGCTGAACCTACCCCCATAATGGCGGAAGAAATAACGTGTGTTGTACTGACGGGAAGATGAAGCATCGTCGCTCCAAAGATAACCATAGCCGAAGAAAGGTCGGCAGCAGCCCCATTGACAGGACGGATCTTCATAATTTTTCCGCCTACCGTTTTAATAATCTTCCAGCCCCCTACAGATGTACCTATCCCCATAGCCAATGCCGCTGAAATACGTACCCACATTGGGATATCTGTCGATGTTTGAAACCCGCCCGCAATAAGAGCCATCGTAATAATTCCCATCGCTTTTTGAGCATCGTTCGTGCCATGGGTATAAGACTGCAAGGCAGCAGTAGCAATTTGCATGGTCCGAAATCCTTTATTCGTTTTAGATAAGTTAAAGTTTTTAAAAACGAAGCCAAAAATACTCATCACAATAAATCCGACCGCCAGAGCTAAAAACGGAGAAAGAACCAATGACTGCAAAATCTTCATGAAGCCCTGATAATTTAAAATACCTACACCTGCTGCTGAAATGGCTGATCCCGCAATTGAACCTATCAACGCATGGGATGAACTGCTTGGAATTCCGTAATACCAAGTGATCAAGTTCCAGGCAATCGCCGCGATCAGCGCAGCTAAGATAACGACAGAACCGTTTTCTAACGCAAATGGGTCGACAATGTCTTTTGTAATGGTTTTGGCTACGCCGGTAAAGGTTAAAGCTCCGATGAAATTCATAGATGCCGCCAGTATGATTGCTTTGCGCGGTGTTAGAGCCTTTGTCGAAACGGATGTAGCAATCGCATTTGCCGTATCATGGAATCCGTTGATAAAATCAAATGCCAAAGCAAACACGACAACTAAAATGGTTAAAATTAATACTGTATCCATAGCCAGCTACTCCTTACGCGTTACGCATGATGATGGTTTCAAGAGTGTTGGCTACGTCTTCACAGCTATCTGCAATTCCTTCCAACATTTCATACAGCTCTTTTACTTGAATGATTTTAATTGGATCTTTTTCAACTACGAATAAATTTTTAATGGATGCTCTTAACAATTCATCGCATCTTGATTCAAAGTCCTTAATTTGAATTGCGTGCGGACGAATATCCAGCAGCCTTTTACTTGCCAATAAATCAATGGCTTTTGCAATTTCAATTGAACTTTGATGAATATGTGCAAAAAACTTTGTCATGTACTCATCCACATCCGTAATCGAATACATCTCTAAACGAGCCACCCATTGTTCCAACCCATCGAGTACATCATCCATTTTCATTGCAAGCTGTAAAATATCTTCACGTTCAATCGGCGTAATGAATGTTTTATTCAAAGCGACAATTAATTCATGAATGTATGTATCGCCTTTTGTTTCATATTCCTTCATCACACCCGAAAATTCTTTTAAATCACTTGCGTTGTTAATTTTGTAATCCATGAAAAATTGCGATGATTCCTTTAAATTTGCTGAAATCTTTGAAAGCATTTCGAAGAATGCATCTTTTTTCGGTGAAAAAATCATAAATGGAAACCCCCAAATTTTTTAAAATAACAAAAGCCAACGGTCATATTTTAGCACCTTTTGTCGAATTTACAATAATTTTATAAAATCTTTACAATTTCTTAACATTAAATGAGATTATTTTTATATTGATATGTGGGGATTCTCACCATATTCACAACAATTATTTTCCAAACACAAAAAAGTCCCCCATCATATAGGAGACTTAACATTCATTATGTATGGCGGAGGAAGAGGGATTCGAACCCCCGCGGGCTGTTACACCCCTGTCGGTTTTCAAGACCGATCCCTTCAGCCGGACTTGGGTATTCCTCCATATTAAACGAGCTTGTTCCGCTTTTCTTCACTGGTGGACCCTGCAGGACTCGAACCTGCGACCGGACGGTTATGAGCCGTCTGCTCTAACCAGCTGAGCTAAGGGTCCAAATGGCTCCACAGGTAGGATTCGAACCTACGACCAATCGGTTAACAGCCGATTGCTCTACCACTGAGCTACTGTGGAATAATATAAATAGCGGCGGAGGGGATCGAACCCCCGACCTCACGGGTATGAACCGTACGCTCTAGCCAGCTGAGCTACACCGCCAAATGGCTCCACAGGTAGGACTCGAACCTACGACCGATCGGTTAACAGCCGATTGCTCTACCACTGAGCTACTGTGGAACGTTAAATAACTTTAACGACATTAAAAATTTATCATGTTTCCCGAAACTTGTCAAACCCTTTTTTAAAATACAACAACGAGAAAATACACGATCATAATTACTTGAATGACTCCTTTTGTAACGGCTCCGCTAAAAAAGCCGACGAGCGAACCAAACCCGATGCGGGCAGCTTCTGAAATCGATCTTTTTTGGAAAATGAACTCGGCAAGAACAGCCCCAATAAATGGCCCTATAATAATTCCAGCGACAGGTATGATAAAAGGACCGACAAGCAAGCCAATTGTGCTGCCCCATATGCCGGCTTTTGAACCGCCAAACTTTTTGACTCCGACCAGATTAGCTAAATAGTCTGCCGCAAATAAAGCGATAATCAACACGATTTGAACGGACCAGAATAGGAAACCAAACGGTTCAAAGCTAAAGAATACACCATATAAAAGAAAGCCGGCTGCAATAAATAGGACGCTTGGGATAATCGGATAAACAAGGCCAACAAATGCTACAATGAATAAAACTGTAATAATGCTCCAATAAATAACGGTCATGAATACATACCTCCCTTTTATATATTCTTGATTGAATGCTTACAGGGAAAATAAAAATAAAGAACGAGGGCTTGAAAGCCCTCGTTCTTTATTATAGTCTTTCTGTTGAAAAGAATAAAGTAGACCTTCAATCAGTCAGAGAGGAGCCCCCGAACTGATTGTTAGTTCATTATTTATTTTGTTTGGTGTTTGCCTTCACCAAGCACTGCTTCTGCAATGTTGACGGCATGGTCACCAATACGTTCAAGGTTGCTGATAATGTCTACAAAAACAATCCCGGCAGAACCTGTACATAATCCTTCATTTATACGCATGATGTGCTGCTTACGAAGAGTACGTTCCATGCTGTCGATTTGTTCTTCTTTACGGACCACTTTTTCGGCTAACGAACGGTCGTTATTTTCAAGGGATGTCATGGCTTCTTTAACCGTGGATACAGTTAATTCGCACATTATTCTTAAGTCTTCCAACGCATCGCTCGTCATTTTGACTTTATTGGAAATGTTGTAATCGACAAGCTCGACGATATTTTCGAAATGATCTCCGATTCGTTCAATATCTCGAATCGTGTCCAGTAACATAGAGTGTTCTTCACTTTCTGGAACCGACATCGAACTTGAAGCAAGCAATACTAGATAGTCTGTAATCTTGCGGTCTAAATTATTGATGGCATCTTCAAACTGAAGCGCGGTTTCGGCATGTTTCGGCTGCTTTGTTTTTAAATATTCTCCTGCTTCTTGAAGACCGACCACTGCAAACTGTCCCATGCGAAGCACTTCTTCCTTTGCTTGTCCTAATGCAATGGAAGGTGATTGTTCAATAAAAATCGGGTCAAGATGCTTTGGCTTCGTTTCTACAAACGTATCTTCCCCAGGAATGATCTTTGTTACAGCCAACGCTAATAATCCAATCATTGGGAATTGAATGATTGTATTTGTTGTATTAAAAATACCGTGCGCAAAGGCAATGGTCATTTCCGGATTTAAGTTCATTGCTCCTTGCAAGTAAATCATAAACTTCGTAAAAAACGGTAAAATGATAAGAAAAATTGTCGTTCCAATTAAGTTGAACATAACATGCGTCAAGGCCGCACGTCTTGCTGCAATGGATGCCCCGATGGACGCCAATACGGCTGTAATCGTCGTTCCGATGTTATCCCCAAACAACACTGGCAAGGCTGCATAAATATCTATGGCCCCTTGTCCAAACAGCTCTTGGAGGATACCAATTGTCGCACTTGAGCTTTGAACGATGACTGTAAACAATGTACCGATGACAACACCTAAAATTGGATTGTCACTCATACTCACCGTTAAGTCATGAAAAGCTTGAAGGGAGCGAAGCGGCTTCATGCCGTCTCCCATTAATTCAAGACCGAAGAAAAGTGCACCAAAACCAAAGAAAATCTGCCCAAAGTTTTGAATACGCTTGTTTTTAAAGAAAAATAGCATAAATGCACCGACCGCTAAAACAGGAAGGGCGTAATCGGAAAGTTTAATCCCGATAATAAATGCTGTTACAGTCGTACCAATATTGGCTCCCATGATGACACCGATTGCTTGTCTTAAAGTCATGAAGCCTGCACTTACTAATCCGACCGTAATAACGGTCGTTCCTGAACTACTTTGAATAAGGACGGTAACGACAATCCCCGCTAAGACTCCCATAAATGGATTGGTCGTAAACTTATCTAAAATGTCACGCAGTTTATCTCCTGCCGACTTTTGTAAGCCGTCACCCATGAACTTGATCCCAAATAGGAAAATCCCAAGTCCTCCAATGAATTCAAAAATCATTTTTTGAATATCTAACTCCACGAAAAGCTCAACCCCTCTTACTTTTTTCGACACATCTCTACAAGGTCCCATCCCATTATTAACGAAAAATAAATTTTGTGTAAAGCTTTTTGTTGATTTCTTTACAATTTCTTAACATTAGATTTACATAACTTGAGAATCCACATTGTTGAAATGTTCTTGTATTCATTTTTAGTGGCCGCTACAATGAATATTGTGTGAAGGAGGTGAGGAAGTGAATGTATTTAAACAGTTAATATTAAGTTTATATTCACCTAAAAAAATGTCTTTATTCCGGTTTCAGGGAATCGGAAAAACAATCATGTATGTATTTGTCTTAACATTCATTTCAATTCTTCCAACATCTCTTTTTCTTGGCTACGGTATCATCAAAAACGCAGACATCACCCGGGACATGCTCGCAGATAAAATTCCGGCGTTCACCATTTCAGACGGAATGCTTCAAGCTAGCAAAACTGAACCGATCATTCAATCCGATGAGGGCGCAGTCTTTATTTTTGATCCTTCAGGAAAAATCACAACTAGCATGACCGCTGACTACCCCTATGCTGTCAGTTTATTGCAAAATGAGTTTGTGATGACGGTTAACCATGAACCGCACTCCTTTTCCTATTCTTTGTTCCAAGGACTCGATTTATCTAAGGATACGATCGTTTCATATTTAGATTCGCTAAACAGCGGACTAATCGTGATTGTATTTTTGATGATTATCGGCTTATATATTTTAGCCGTCGGAAGCAAATTTATTGGAATTACCCTTTTTGCTTACATAGGAATTGTTTTCAAGCAAGTCCTTCATCGAAATATTACCTATAAGCCCATTTGGACACTTGCGGCTTATAGCGGAACCTTGACAACCATTTTATTTACCATAACAAAAGCCATGTCTATCCAAGTACCAGGACAACTCTTGTTGCATTGGACTGTTACCGGCTTTATGTTCTTTTTAACCATTAAACATATCCCTGCTCGTAAAAAACCATCACAACCTTAAGGCTGTGATGGTTTTTTGGCAAGAACAATAAACTTGCGTGTAATTGACGTCAGGGAAGAGGCAAGTTCGGTTAACTGCATACCAATTTCATGAGTATTGTTTGTATGTTCTACTTGTTCTTTAGAAGCAGAAAGCATTTGCTCTGCACTTGCTAACGTCTCTTGAGACACAGACGTAAAACTTTCAGCTGATTGCTCCATTTTCGGCAACGTCTCAAACAATAAATTAAATTCTCCCTTCATTTCTTCAAGTGCTCCATTTACATTTCCGATTTCTTTCATCAATTGATCAAACGTTCTTTTCGAATCCAGCGAAATATCCACATTTGATTTACTTTTCTGTAACATCTCGTGAAATTCTTTTGAAGCTTTTGATGAAATCTCCTCCATCGATTGAATTAATTCGGTGATTTCTTCTGTTGCGCCTGTAGACTGATCCGCCAACTTCCGTACCTCACTCGCTACAACCGCAAAGCCTTTCCCTGCCTCACCAGCCCTCGCTGCCTCAATTGCAGCATTTAAAGCCAATAGTTTCGTTTGTTCTGCAAATCCTTGAATTAAGCTGACAATTTTCGCAATGGATAAGGAGTGTTCTTTCACCTCATTAATCGTATGGGTCATATCAGTAAACTCTTTTTCGAATCGGTTCATTGATGTAATCATGCGTGAAATATCTTGTTCACCTTGATAAGCCTGATGGTTCATTTCTTCTGCTTTATGTGTAATAAAATCCATATCGTGAATGATATGATGAATTTTCCCTTTCATATCTTGAAACATATGTATACTGTTTTCTGAACTTGAAGCCGTTTGCTCTGCACCTTGTTTAACCATAAAAATCGATTCTGTCAGTTCCTTATTAAAGTACAACGCACTTTCAGATGCCGATTTCAAATCGGCTCCTGTTTCATTTAACGCGTTTGTCGTTTCATTAATTTGTTCAATCATCATTTTCATCTGTTCAACCATTTGATTGAAACTTTTAACAAGCGAAAAAATTTCAGGAATGGATGTTTTAATATTCATTTGTTCGTTTAAATTGCCTTCCCTTACTTTCCGCATTACATTTCTCATCGTAATGAGCGGCTTTGTTAAACTTCTAACTAAGATGATAATGACTATAGAGGTTATAATGATACTCAAAACAGAGGCAATAAGCATGAATGTTCCCAGTTCATTAATCGCTCCTAAATAATCAGCCGTAGGCACTGCCAGCAAATAAATACCCTTCAGCTCTGGTATCTGTTTAAAGGCAAGGGTATAATCTTCCCTCTTAAATTCAAAGTGGAGGGTACCGTGTTCTTTTTGTCGAACCGCTTCCAATACATCTTCAGGAAATATTAACGGACTTCCCTTACTAACCGTAAAAGGTTTGACTGTTTTTTGTTGGAGCAAAAAGAAATGGCCGGATAGCCCATCTTGTGTTAATTGGGCATCCTGCGATTTAACAGTAGAATTGAACTTCTTTAAAAACCCTTCTTCATCGCCAATAAACGTATACATAAGACTTTGAGCGATTTCATACATGGTGAAAGCTTCGCGCTCAAGTCGATTTTCGATAATTGTAATGGTCGTATCTCTGGACTTATCATAAGATACAAAACTCAAACATCCTACCGATGCCACTAAAACTGCCAAAATACTTAGAAGCAGCCTTGCCCGCAAGCTTAACCGAGATTCCCGTTGAACCCCTTGTTCACTGCGAATTTTTTTCTTTATGATTCTTGTCTTGAAGAAATCTGCTTTTTTCTTTATGTTAATTAATGGTTGCAGCTTCATCGTCATCCTCCCTTTTCCCATACACATCTAAAGTATGACAGAGAATTGTAAAGGACATGTAAAAAAATCCATAATTTTTGGTTAAAAAGCTCTATTTTTGTCTTTTTCATCCTTCATTGGCGCTTGGATTCACAACTTTCAACCTATTACCTTTTATAAATAACCAGCCGAATGCTAACAATGTCAACATAAAACAGTAATAAAACATCTCTTTCGCATCTCCCATCCATTTACCAAATATGATGGGCCCCAAAGCCACTCCAATAAAGCGAACGGCACTATACAAAGACACCACAAATCCTCTTTCTTCGTCCGCCACCGCTGATGTAATCATCATGTTCGCGCATGGCAGCACAAATCCCAGCCCTCCAAAGCCGATAGTCGTTAAAAACATCAAGGCAGCCAATGTTTGCAGAAAAATCAGCGAGGCGAAAGATAGCAGGACAAACATAACTCCTATCGCCAGCAGCTTATTCATTATTTGACGTTCGTTTTTAATTCTCTTTCCTGTCCAATATGATGTAATGGTCATAGCACCGAGCGGAAAAGCAAAGGCTGTTCCTTTGAAAAAACCATCAATATGATATGTCTCCTCGATTAAAAAGGAAAGATAATATAATGTCCCAAATAGTAAAAACAGCCCCAATCCACCTGTAAAAAATAAAGGAAACAGCCAAGTCCCTTCTCTTTTCAATACCTTCCACGTTTTTTGAAGATAACCTCCCATAGAAATTGTATCTTCAGCAGTACGGTCTTTCCCTACATAGCGAAGCACTCCATATAAAATGAACAAAGCTACAAACGGGTATACATAAAACGCGCTGTACCAGGCAAAAAGAGCCGCTGTCGCCCCGATGATTGGCGCGACTACCTTTCCGGCCCCATTATACACTTCAATAATTCCGAGCACTTTACTTCTTTTTTCTTGCTGAAACAGGTCTCCGGCAAGCGCCATAGCTAACGGGGTCGTCCCGGCTGCCCCCATCCCTTGTATTATCCTCCCTGCCAGCAACAAATAAAAGCTGCTTCGATCACTGAGTACATAGCCGCTTGCTATAGCCATTAAGCTTCCTGTTATTAATAAAAGCATCGATACGATAATAAACCTTTTTCTCCCATACCAATCTGACAATACTCCGATAAGAGGAATAAAAAGAGCCGCTGGAATAGAAAAGCTGCTTAACACAAGACCGGTCTGAAATTCCGTCAAACGAAGTTCATTTTGAATGGCGGGCAAAATAGGAATAAGCATGGAATTCCCAAGAACCATAATAAATGGCAATAACCCTAACGTGATCACAATATATTTTTCCTTCATGATTCTTCCCTTCTCCTCTTTTTCATATTTCTTATGGACAAGCATACATATTAGTAAAGTTCTGTTGTTCTTTAATGGAGTTTTGCTGTTTTTGAATGCATTGATAAAGAGCATACAATTATTAATCCATTTTCAGGAGGAAGCGATGAAAAAATTAGGTTTTCTCATGGGCATCATCTTTTTAATCTACATTATTCAATATGACATTCGATACGGAACTCTTATTCCCGTCAAAGCGGTCCCGGTAAGCACACAAACAACAGAGAGCCCTTCTCCCGGTAAGGCCAAAACAACCGCTCCATATATAAAAGTCAAAGTAAAAGCGGGGGATACCGTTTTATCCATTATCGAACAGCTGACACACAATTCTATTCCAGTGTCAATAGACAAGGTCATAACAGATTTTAAAGCATTGAATAATGGAATATCGCCAGAAAATATTAAGATTGGAAAAGAGTACAAATTTCCCGTTTACAAAAAAACGTAACCGTCCAATCAACTCATCTTATCCCTTGTCAAAAATTTGCCATCATTGGTACAATAGGAAAGCATTCATTTTTTTCTACTAGTTATTTTCTCGTTAAAGCGTTATTCTATTTATGAATAAGCATTTTCCACATTAGTTGGATCTTATTTAAAGGAGAGATTACCACGTGAGTGAAATCATACATCGTACAAAAACCCGCCCTGTTAAAGTGGGAAATTTAACGATTGGCGGCAATAATGAATTAGTCATTCAAAGTATGACAACAACGAAAACGCATGATGTCGAAGCGACCGTTGCAGAAATTAAACGCTTGGAAGAAGCCGGCTGCCAAATCGTACGGGTAGCTGTACCAGACGAACGAGCTGCCAATGCCATTGCAGAAATCAAAAAGCGCATCAACATCCCGCTTGTGGCAGACATTCATTTTGACTATAAGCTGGCTTTAAAAGCGATTGAAGGCGGTATTGATAAAATCCGCATTAATCCAGGAAATATCGGACGCCGCGAAAAAGTGGAGGCAGTGGTGAATGCTGCTAAAGAGCGTGGCATCCCTATCCGTATCGGAGTAAATGCTGGATCGCTGGAAAAACGCATCTTAGAAAAATACGGTTACCCTACTGCCGATGGCATGGTGGAAAGTGCGCTTCATCATATTAAAATTTTAGAAGACCTCGATTTCCATGACATTATCGTTTCCATGAAAGCATCGGATGTCAACTTGGCTATTGAAGCTTATGAAAAGGCAGCAAAAGCATTTGATTACCCGCTCCACCTTGGTATTACGGAATCGGGTACGCTGTTTGCCGGAACGATCAAAAGTGCAGCTGGACTCGGTGCTATCTTATCTAAAGGAATTGGTAACACATTGCGTATTTCCTTAAGTGCCGATCCGGTTGAAGAAGTCAAAGTAGCCAGAGAACTGTTAAAAGTGTTTGGACTATCTTCAAATGCGGCTACCCTCATTTCCTGCCCTACATGCGGGCGTATTGAAATCGACTTGATCAGTATCGCTAATGAAGTGGAAGAATATATCTCGAGCATTAAAGCACCTATTAAAGTGGCCGTGCTTGGTTGTGCGGTAAACGGCCCAGGAGAAGCTCGTGAAGCGGATATTGGAATTGCAGGAGCACGCGGTGAAGGTTTATTATTCCGCAAAGGGGAAATTGTACGTAAAATTCCGGAAGAAACAATGGTTGAAGAGCTGAAAAAAGAAATCGACAAAATTGCTGAAGAATATCACGCTAAACAAGCACTTGAGCAACAAACATAACCTTATTTATACAAAAAGCGGACATAGGAGATCCTCTCCATGTCCGCTCTTTACTAATAACAATCCGCCTTGAGCTTTTAGCGTTAGCTTTCTTAACCTTCTCTCTAGGTCTTTAAACCTTCCATTTTTAGATATCCGCTACAAAGGTCTTTCTATAAGCAGCCGAGAATCTGGATTCTCGGTTGCTTATAATAAAATATGGGAGATGGGCTTTCTTGCCCATCTCCCATATTTTATTAAAAGAAAGGTAAAATAAACGTTCCGATAACAATGGATACAATCCCGATTCCGATTGCCCATGCCCCTGTTGAATTTGCTCCTCTTCTGCGTGCGATAAAGCCTAAAATAACCCCAGCAGCTCCTAGTAATACCGGAAGGAAAAATAGAGACAGAATGGATAAAATTAAGGCTAAACGCCCGTATCCTCTTCCTTCATTCCCTTCTTCCCTCTGGGCTTCCAGGTGATTTCTCTCTGCATAGTTCCCTCTTGCAGTAACTGGAACAGCTACTTCAGCGGCTGTTTCTTCCATAAAATTCGACTCATATGCTTCTTCATGTTCTGTTTTATGGTAGTCTTTGTCCAATGCTTATCCCTCGCTTTCTTTATCCTGATTCAACGAATAACAATATCTTCAACTCAATGCTGAGAACTCATTTTTCGTCAGAACCCGGTAAGTTCAACAAATACTCGCCGAGGGGCCCCGCCGAGCTAAGTTTTACTTGATAAGGAGCATTTATAGTATCTGAAAAAGCGAAACAATTATAGTTGTTAATGTTTTCTTTATCAGCCATCCACCATTCTTGTGGTACACTACATATAGCACCATGGTAAGAAGGAGTTGTGAACATTGCAAAGAAAATTCGGTATTGATATTGATGGAACAGTGACATGCCCCACTACGTTTATTCCTTATCTTAACAAATCATTCGGGCTTAATTTAACATTGGATGATATTAAAGAATACGATCTTGTTCCAGCCGTAAAGGTGACTGAACAAGAGCTGGCACAATGGTTTACCGAACACGAGGCGACTATTTATGCGAGTGCTCCACTTGCACCTAACGCTCAACAAGTATTAAATGAATGGAAACAGACTCACGAGCTCATTTATATTAGCGCACGTCATAAGCATTTATTGGATGTCACCCAAAGTTGGTTTACATCCAATGATGTTCATTTTCATCATATTGACTTAGTGGGCTCGCATGATAAAATCGAAACGGCCAAAAAACATGGTATCGATGTATTTTTTGAAGATAAGCATGATAATGCCTGTGATATAAGTGAAGAATGTCATATTCCCGTTATCTTGTTTGATACACCTTATAATCGTCTTCCAGTTCCCCAAAATGTCATTCGCGTCTATGACTGGATAGAAGCAAAACAGTGGGTCGATCATTGGTTTAATCAGCAGCAGCAATAAAAAAGACTGTTTTCGTAAACATTGCGGCTTTAGGACCTTGTCACGCTTCAACGCGACAAGGTCCTAAAACCAAAAGCTACAATCTTCTAAAAAAGAACATAAAAAAGCGGGTTTCCCCGCTTTTTTATTGGCATTCTACACACTTTCCGTATATTTCAAATTTATGGCCTGTCACATCAAAGTCTTTGAGGTCTTCCGATAAATGTTCCATTGGACACGTCTCAATTTCTTTTGTTTTACCACAATCTAAACAAATAAAATGATGATGGTGATGGGATGTAGCACATGTAAAACGAAAATGCTTTTCTCCCGACAGTTCCGTCATCTCAAAAATTTCCAATTCTACAAACAACGATAAATTACGATATATAGTATCAAAACTCAATCCTGGGTAATCCTTCTTCATATGCTCCAGTACATCTTTTGCCGTTAAATATTTGTTGGATTTTGAAAAGAGACTGAGCATTTCTTCACGTTTTCCTGTATGCTTATACCCCTCTTGTTTTAACAACTCAATCGCCTGGCTAATATTCATTTCTTATTCCCACTCCGTCCTTTATTGAGGAGAATTGACCCTATTAGGATTAACACTGCAATGACGACGATAATTCCACCTGGCGCCAAATCCAAGTAATAAGATAAAAACAATCCTCCAACAACTGAGATTTCACCAAATAAAATAGATAAGAAAATCGTTTGTTTAAAACCAGTTGCTAACCGAATGCTGGCCGCTACAGGCAAGGTCATCAAGGCGGAAACCAGTAAAATCCCGACAATCCTCATGGAAGCCGCGATGACTAATGCAACCATCACAATGAATAAGAAGTGAACCCATCTTGCTTTTACACCCGAAGCAGCCGCATGCTCTTCGTCAAAAGATAAAATGAACAATTCCTTATAAAATAAAACCACAAGAGTCACAACCATAATTGCGATAAATGTAATGGTCCATAAATCTGACCTGCTGACCGCACTCACGCTTCCAAATAAATAGTTGAATAAATCTGTATTGAAGCCGTCTGCCAATGAAATAAAAATAACGCTAATCCCGATTCCTCCTGATAAGATAATCGGGACGGCCAACTCTTGATAATGCTTATAAACCCCACGCAGCTTTTCGATAAAGAGCGATCCCATCACAGAAAACGCCATTCCTAGATATAATGGATTCAAGCCTGCAAACAGTCCAAATTTCTTCTCGAGCAATAAGCTTGCTGAAATGCCGGCTAAAGTTACATGGCTTAATGCATCGGCAATGAGAGATAAACGACGAACCACAATGAATACACCTAAAAGCGGGGCAAGAAATCCAATTAAAATTCCTGTTAAAAAGGCATTTTGCAAAAACTCAAACTGAAAAATACTCTCGATCATACACGTTGACCCCCATGTTGATGGTCATGTGTCAATACATGCACATGATGTCCGTAAAATATGGACAAATCATGTTCGCACAAATGATTAAATTCTTCTGTTTCTCCATGGAAATGCAGATGTTTATTCAAACAAGCCACATGCGTTACCTTTTCTGTAATCGTTCCGGTATCGTGCGTTACCAATAACAGTGTAATCCCATGTTCTTTATTTAGCGTTTCTAATAATGTATAAAAATTTTGGACGTTTTGCGCATCTACTCCAACTGTAGGCTCATCCAAAATCAATAGCTCAGGCTCACTGACCAACGCACGGGCGATGAATACACGCTGCTGCTGACCGCCTGAGAGCTCTCCAATGTTACGGCGGGCAAATTCATCCATTCCTACTGCTTCAAGCGCCTTCATGACCTTTTCTTTATGTTCCGCTTTCATAAAGCGAAACAGCCCTAACTTTGAAGTTAACCCGGTTGATACAACTTCAAATACAGTAGCCGGAAATCCTGTGTTGAAACTATTGGCCTTCTGGGAAACAAAACCAATTTTGTTCCATTCTTTAAACTTTTGAATGTCATGGCCAAATAAACGAATTGTGCCGCGTTGCGGTCTTTGCAGCCCTAACACACACTTGATGAGAGTTGATTTCCCTGAGCCGTTTGGTCCCACCAACCCAAGAAAAGCCCCTTTAGGCACCGTTAAACTAATATCTTCTAACACCGTTTGCCGGTCATATTGAAAAAAGAGATCTTGAATCTCAATGACATTTTGTTCTTGTTTCATCATTTATCACCAAACTTTTTTTAAGAATCATTACGATTTAATCATTATTGTAGTATACATCATCAAAATATGGTTTGTAAACAGTAAAACACCGTCTTAAAAAAGATCGGTGTTTTACTACAACGTTCAAAATCATGACGATTGCGGCAAAATGAATGAAAGAAACCAAGTCCGGAACAATACAATCTAAAATGGGGAATGAATTCTACAAATGCTGTCAGGAATAAAGAACCGCTCATTTCCAAAATCGCGAACCCTTTCCCAGCTCTTAGCTCACTTTCTCATTCTGCTGCAGCACCCCTTCCCTGTTCATCCCATACATTATAAAGGAACTTCCATCACCGGTATTCACTATCCGCTAGAGCGGGAGACAAACAACATAAGGAGGGAGAAGCATGAAAATTTTTCAACAAATCGTCAATCATAAAATCAACCATTTAACGGTGAAAGAATTACTAAAATACAGCAAGGAATATAAAATCTCCTTAACGGACGAACAAGCACAACAGCTCATTTCCATTATTAAAGAAAAGCCCGTTAATATTTATGATACAAGTGAACGTCACGATTTAATTAAAAAGATTGCTCGCATTACAAATGCCCAAACTGCAAAAAAAGTACAACAGTTACTTCAAGATTTAATGAAATAGGTTAGCAAAAGGCATTTCCCGGCCTTTTAATTAAACAATTTCCAAAGAATACACGGAGGTTAACTTCAAGGAGGATGCTCTCCGTGCAGTTAACCTTCCATTAATTTTTGTTGGAGTACCGGGTCAAACGTCTTGGAAAGAAGCATCTCAATTTCCAATTTATATGGAGGTTTCTTCTTATTTTTGTCCTCCCCGACATAAGGAGTCTCCAAAATTTTAGGTACCTGTACTAAGGATGGATGATGGACAATATAGTTAAGTGCATCGAATCCAATATGGCCGAATCCGATATTTTCATGACGGTCTTTTCTTGCCCCGCGTTCATTTTTACTATCGTTAATATGGAGGACTTTTATGCGATCAATACCGATAATTTTATCAAACTCGTTTAACACGCCATCAAAATCATTAACTAAATCATATCCAGCGTCGTGAGTATGGCATGTGTCAAAACATACAGATAGTTTTTCGTTATGCTTAACCCCATCGATGATCATCGCGATTTCTTCAAAGCTTCGTCCGCATTCCGACCCTTTTCCCGCCATAGTTTCAAGAGCGATTTGAACCGTTTGTTCAGGTACCAGCACTTCATTTAACCCTTCAATAATACGTTTAATTCCTGCTTCAGCTCCGGCGCCTACATGTGCACCAGGATGAAGGACGATTTGCTTCGCTCCAATGGCTGCCGTCCGTTCAATTTCCATGCGTAAAAAGTCGACACCGAGCTCAAAAGTCGCTGGATTTGTCGTATTTCCAATATTAATGATATAAGGTGCATGAACGACAATCTCATCGATCCCATGCTCCTTCATATGTTTTAAACCTGCTTCAATATTGAGATCTTCTATTTTTTTCCGTCTTGTATTTTGAGGGGCACCTGTATATATCATAAATGTATTCGCTCCATAGGAAACAGCTTCTTCACTTGCTGCCAGTAACATTTTTTTCCCGCTCATCGATACATGAGAACCAATTTTCAACATACTACACCTCTACCTTTTCAACTTTCATACAGCCTATCTTAACACACCTTATCTTACTCATCCAAAGATACGGTCTCATAAGCTTTTTTTACAAAAGGACCGACATTTGGTCAATCTTTCTTCAAAAAATGAACGATCATCTTAAGACAATCCATTAGCAGGAGACAGAACTATCTTAAAACGAAAAGGAACCATTAATTAAAATTCTTCATTCCACTGAATTTCTCATAACGGTTCCTTTTCAGGAGGGTGAATCAAACGGGCAAAAAACAGCCCGTTTGATTCACCCTCTTTATTTTTTCTTTGCACGTCTTTGTTTTCTTGCAAATTTCTCAACTTCGCTTTGATGTTTCTTTTTATACCCTGGTTTTACCTTTTTCGGCTTTTGAATGAACTTTCGTGCTTGAACTTCCACTTCATCTGTCTTCTTTTGGCGTTTTTTACGGTGGTTTCGATCTTCAACTTCAATCCAATTGCCACCTTTAAGATCCTTGTTGACAAATTCAATGCCCATTTTTTCAAGTTTCACGATAGCATCTTCATCACTAAGTTCGTAAATGGTCGCTGCAATACCTGAATATCCAGCACGAGCGGTACGCCCAACACGGTGAATATAAAAATCTAGATCTGAAGGGATTTCGTAGTTAATCACATGGCTGATTCCTTCAATATCAATGCCCCTTGCGGCCAAATCTGTGGCTACAACGTATTGATACTCCAATTCTTTAATTTGTTTCATCATCTTTTTACGCTCGCGGGGCGGCAGATCTCCATGGATTCTCCCGACGCGCAGCCCTTTGGCTGTCAGCGCATCAGCTACCTCATCCGCCATTTTTTTCGTATTTGTAAACACGATGGCAAGATACGGATTATAAGATATTAACATATCATGTAATAGCGTCGTTTTATTTCGATGGCGAAGAGGCACCAGTACGTGCTCAATCTTTGCTGCTGTCGCTTGTTTCGGTGCAACATGCGTATATTTAGGATTTTGCAAATATTTCTTTAAAAATGGTTTCAGCTTTTCCGGAATTGTAGCAGAGAAAACAAGAATTTGAAGATGTTCCGGCATCGCAGCAGCAATCCGGTCCACATCTTCAAGAAATCCCATATCCAACATAAGATCGGCTTCATCTACTACTATAGATGTCGCAGTGTGAATTGACAAAGCGTGTTCTTTAGCTAAATCGTGAATTCGCCCCGGCGTTCCCACTACAATATGAGGCTGTTTTTTTAATTTGTCGATTGCTTTTTGCTTATCTGTTCCACCTACTAAGCATTTCGCCGTAATCTCTTGATCTGGATTGCAAAATTTCGTGATTTTTAACACTTCCTCATAAATTTGGTTAGCCAATTCACGAGTAGGTGCCGTAATCACCACTTGCACTTCTTCTCTTTCAGGTTCCACTTTTTCAAGAAGCGGCAGTAAATAGGCATGCGTTTTGCCCGTTCCCGTTTGAGATTGCCCGATGGCACTCTCCCCTCTTAAAAGGGTGGGAATCAACCTCTCTTGAATTTCAGTCGGTTGATAAAAACCTAGTTCTTTAACGGCTTCTATAATAAACGGTTGAAAATTAAAACGTTCAAACTTTGTTTTATTCATCTTTTTCTCCTTTATTCCTATTTATCCCGAATTAGCGGACAGTAAGACCCCCAGTGATGGAAGTTTCCTTTATCCCGCTCTAAACATAAGCACAATATATCATTATAATGGATTTTTAAGCTGATTACTACTCATTCTCGATGTCTATTCCCTTCTTCTATGCTGCATTAATCAATCTATCGGGTTTTTACAGACCATTATACCCTAGTTAAAGAAACAAGATTCCCGTTTCGGATAAAGCGGGATAAAACAAATCTCCTTTGTTCCGGCGTACGCATATAGTATAGATGAATCCCTATTATATAAGGAGGTGTATTTATTTGTTGCCAAGACGACCATTTCCCCCTATGCCTTCCCGCAACTTCCCTATGCAGCCATTTTTTCAACAACAACCTATGATGATGAATCGCTCTTCCGGAGGACTGCTCTCCCGTCTCTTTGGAGGAAGAGCTCAATCCATACCTAATATGACAAATGCTTCACGGATGGGTTCATTGTTAGGTAACGTTCAAAATGTCACAAATCCATCTTCGATTAGTTCAATGATGACAAACGTTCAAAAAATACTGAAAGTGGCTGAATCTGTAGGACCAATGGTACAGCAGTACGGACCTGTGGTCAAAAACATTCCCGCTATGTTTAAAATTTACAAGGCACTAAAAAGCGATGATACAAGCGAGGAAGAAACAGAAGCCATCGAGACCGCGAGTGAGGAAGTGAATGATGGGAACCCCTTCGATGAAGATACATTCAATGAGCTGGAAGCAGAGTTTATTGAAAGCCCTCGAAAAGGAGCATCCAAACCAAAACTTTACATTTAAAGCAACATCCCTTAACTAAAATTAATTATATTTCCTCCTCTTTGCAGAAGGGGGTGAAGCTAAAGGGGCATCTTTCTCCTTTGGCTTCACCCCCTTTCTCGACAATTCCACTTCCTCTCTTATATAATAGGAAGAGTCATGTTTCCTATTAGAAGGAGGATTCGAAAATGGAAGTGATTAAAATTGCCCCGCGCGGATATTGTTACGGAGTTGTAGATGCAATGGTTATTGCACGCAATGCCGCTTTAGATAAATCTTTGCCAAGACCCATCTATATTCTTGGAATGATTGTTCATAACAAACATGTAACAGATGCTTTTGAAGAAGAAGGAATTATTACACTCGACGGAGCCAATCGCCTTGAAATCTTAGAACAGATCGAAAGCGGAACGGTCATTTTTACAGCGCACGGCGTATCGCCGGAAGTTAAAAAGCGCGCTAAAGAAAAAGGCCTTGTGACCATCGATGCCACATGTCCTGATGTAACAAAAACCCATGATTTAATTCGCGAAAAACAAGCACAAGGATATGAAATCATTTATATCGGAAAAAAAGGGCATCCAGAGCCGGAAGGTGCCCTTGGTATTGCACCAGAAATCGTCCACCTCGTGGAAAAACCGGAAGATGTTGAAACACTCAATATCAAAAGTAACAATATTATCGTGACTAATCAAACGACGATGAGCCAATGGGACGTCGTTGACATTATGAAAAAGGTACAAGAAAAATATCCGCATGTCGAAGTGCATAAAGAGATTTGTCTAGCAACACAAGTAAGACAAGAAGCAGTAGCAGCGCAAGCGAAAGAAGCAGATGTCACCATTGTAGTCGGTGATCCAAAAAGCAATAACTCCAATCGCCTTGCCCAAGTATCCCAAGAGATTGCAGGTACGACGGCGTATCGTATTGGCGATGTTTCCGAACTGGAAATCGATTGGATTAAAGAGGCCAAGACAGTAGCAGTGACGGCCGGAGCTTCAACGCCGACCCCTATTACAAAAGAAGTAATCACCTTTTTAGAGCAATTCAATCCAAACGATCCATCAACATGGAAGAAAGAGCGAACGGTTCCTCTCTCAAAAGTATTACCTAAAGTAAAAACGCCAAAACTATAGGTATTTAAATAAAGACATATAAAAGCAAAGAAACAGCTTACGAAAAAACAGCAAAAAGGACTCGCCATGAAAATCCAGTTAAAACAGGGATTCCATGACGGGTCCTTTCAATTTAATTAATATTAGGAAACCTCCATCAGCTGGGGTCTTACTGCCCGTTAATGCGGGATAAACCATTATTTTGATCGTCAGCTCTTCAAGCCCTTTATTACCATACGGTTATTTACATAAAAGTAAATGGATTCGTATCAACTTGAGACGAGACGATTTCACACGCAAACTTACTTTCCTCACACATGTTTGACAAAATATCCGTCACGCCTTTTATCATCACTTTCTCTACATGATGTCCAGGGTCAATGACATTCAATCCCATCATCATCGCGTCATGTGCAACATGGAAATATAAGTCTCCCGTCACATATACATCTGCACCCTTATACTTTGCACTGGATATATATTTGTTGCCATCTCCGCCTAGTACCGCTACCTTTTTTACCTTATCTTCCAGATTTCCTACCACTCTTAACCCTTTTACATCCAGGGATACCTTCACGTGTTCTGCAAACTCTCTTAATGTCATTTCATTTTCAAGCTTTCCAATTCTCCCCAACCCATATGTCATTCCCTCATTTTCCAACGGGTAAATATCATAAGCTACCTCTTCATAAGGATGATTTTTTACTAAAGCTTGAATAATTTTACGTTCTGCATTTTCTGGGAAAATGGTTTCAATTCTTACTTCATCCGCTTGCTCCAGCTTCCCCTGTTGACCAATAAACGGATTAGTTCCTTCCATTGGCAAAAATGTTCCTTTTCCTCGAATATTAAAAGTGCAATGGCTGTAATGTCCAATATGCCCCGCTCCAGCCTGACAAATGGCCTCTCGAACTCTTTCGGCATGTTCTGTCGGGACAAATGCAGCCAGTTTTTTCAGTTTCACATTTGTCGTCGGCACCAAAACGTCTGTTTCTATTAATCCTAAAGCTTCTGCCAACAAATCATTCACACCGCCAATGGCGATATCTAAATTAGTATGGGCTGCATACACCGCAATATCATGTTTAATGCACTTTTCAAATAAACGGCCCGGCATCTGATCGGTAATAATCTGTTTAAGAGGGCGAAAAATAGGCGGATGGTGAGCGATGATTAAATCGATTTGGCGGGAAATGGCCTCATCGATCACCTCTTCCAATACATCCAATGTAATCATTACTTTTCGGATTGGCTTATTCAATGTCCCTACTTGAAGGCCAATTTTATCCCCTTCCATCGCCAAACTTTTAGGGGCAAATGATTCAAATAGCTGAATAACCTCATACCCATTTGGCACTTTATTCATTCGAGAGCACCCCCTTAATAATAGCTATAGCTCGTTGAAGTTCTTCTTTCCTCGCTTTATTTTCCGGCGTCTCCTCAACGCTATCCAACTGGGTGATTACTTTTTCCCAATGCTTTTGTTCATGTGTCCACTTTTTGATAAAAGCTGCGCTTTTCTCCCTCATTAAAATGGGGCCGAGCAATAATCCCGCTTCTTTTTCTTTGCCATAAGGCTTTAAGGCTTCACCCTGTTCAGCCGCAATAATCTCATAAATTCGGCCATCTTCTTCTAAAATTTTCTCTTCTTTAATTTCCCATGAATGTTCGAGCAGCCATTCCCTTAATGTCTTCGCCCCGATATTTGGCTGCAACACAAGGCGTTGGACTCCTTCCAACTTGTTCTTTCCTTCTTCTAAGATGGTGCGAATCAATGTTCCACCCATTCCGGCAATGGTGATGCAATCTACTTCGTTGGGCGAAATAACTTCAAGACCATCCCCTTTACGCACCTCAATTACTTGTTCTAGTCCCGTTTTTCTTACTTGCTGAACAGCCGATTGAAAGGGTCCGTCTGTAATTTCACCGGCAATCGCACTTTTAATGAATCCTTTTAAGTAGGCATAACATGGTAAATAAGCATGATCAGAACCAATATCAGCAATGGCAGCATTGGATGGGATCAGTTTTACAACTTCCTCTAAACGTTTTGATAATTGTAATTCGTTCATATCTTCACCTTTTATTATGTATTCGTGTCTCTATTTACTGCATAATCATAACCCACTGAGTTAGTCAGCGGATGGAAAAAGAACACATCGACTTTGTTCCACCGATAGATGTTCTACTTTATCATAAATTGTTCATTGGACACATGCAAGCAAACTCTATCTTATCATACCCCCTTGTTCCTTCCTAAAAGAGTTCAACATATAAAAGGACGCTTGAACATACGTTATTCAGTATGCTCAAGCGTCCTTTCGGGGTGAATCATTTCCATGAAGCTCTCCATACAGACCGTTTAAAAAAGCCCTGGAAGAAGCTGTGTAATAGATTCGAAATTATTTTAACGTACCAAGCCATTCTGCTACTTCATCGGCTTTGTCAGCTGGGACTAACCCTGGCGGCATTGAACCACGGCCGTTTGTAATAACTTCTTTAATTTCATCTTTTGATAACTTGTCCCCTACTCCTTTAAGAGCAGGACCTACGCCGCCTTGATATTGGTCACCGTGACAGCCGATACAGCTTTGCTTATAGAGTTCTTCCGGCGTTGCTGCAGCAGTTTCCTGTTCAGCTCCACCGCCCTCTTTCTCTGTAGCTATTTCTTTTGCATTGTTCACACCATTAACAGATAAAACAAGCATAAGAACAAGTCCTATTGCCATAATGAGAAAAAAAGGTGAAAGCGGGTTACGGTTCATTTCGTCTACCTCCTTATGTATACGTTATCAATTATGAATAGTGAAAAAAGTATAAACACACTCTATTTTACTTCAAAATAATAGTGAGCGAAACCCCTATTCTTGAGGTTCTGGATGATTTTCACTAAATAGACAAAAAATAACTAAGAGGATGAATCAAATGATATAAAAAATTATATCATTTGATTCATCCTCCTGAAAGGACCCGCCATGAGAAATCCCATATAACCTTGGATTGCGATAGCGGGTCCTTTCAGAAAAACATTCTTGATTATCTATGTCTAAATGACCAAAAATCTTACAGCCGATAATCCTTTTCCCTATTCAACTATAACATAAAATAGCATTACACACATATTCAATTTTATCACTCAGGCTAATAAATAAAAACTCAGCATCCGATTTCTCTTGCGATCACCATACGCTGAATTTCTGAGGTGCCTTCTCCAATTTCTAAGAGCTTAGCATCTCTCATATAACGCTCCACTTGATATTCCCTCATATAGCCATATCCTCCATGAATCTGAACGGCCTGGCTTGCAGATTCCATACAAATTTCGGAGGCATATAATTTACACATAGACGCTTCTTTTGTAAATCGACGTCCCTGATCCTTTAACCATGCAGCTTTATAAACCATTGTACGAGCCAATTCAATTTTCATAGCCATATCAGCCAATTTAAATTGGATGGCTTGAAAAGAAGAAAGAGGTTTCCCAAACTGCCTTCTTTCTTGTGCATATTTTAACGCGCGCTCATAAGCAGCTTGAGCAATCCCTACCGCCATCGCGCCAATCCCAATACGTCCTCCGTCTAATGTGACAAGGAATTGTTTTAAACCTTCTCCTCGTGCTCCAAGGAGATTTTCTTGAGGGACCCTTACATCTTCCAGGACCAATTCTGTTGTATTCGAAGCATGGAGTCCCATTTTTTCGTAATTATCAATAACAGTAAAGCCAGGTGCATCAGTGGGGACAATAATTGCAGAGATCTCTTTTTGATCACCTTTACGCCCTGTAATAGCTGTCAAAGCCAAGTGTTTAGCATAACTTGCATTCGTAATATAACATTTATTTCCGTTAATAATGAAGTCTTTCCCATCTTCTTTCGCCTCTGTTTGCGTTCCACCGGCATCACTCCCTGCATTCGGTTCTGTTAATCCAAATGCCCCGAAAGATTCACCTGTACATATAGGGACAAGGTATTTTTGTTTTTGTTCTTCTGTACCAAATAGATGGAGAGGTGCTCCCCCTAAGGATACATGGGCAGAATATGTAATTCCGGTTGAACCGCATGCACGGCTCAGTTCTTCTACAACAATCGCAAAACTGACCGTGTCAGCCCCACCCCCGCCGTACTCTTCGGGAAACGGTAAACCCATAATACCCAAGTCAGCCAGCTTTTGAAAAACCTTTAACGGGAACTGCTTTTCCTTATCGCGTTGTTCTGCTTCAGGTGCCACTTCCGCTTCAGCAAACTCCCGAATCGTCTTTTGAATGAGTTTCTGCTCTGTTGTTAAGTCAAAATTCATATACATCCCCCCACTCTTTGAATCCGCTTACAACAAAATTATAAAGCACACACCTTAATTTTCACAACTTTTAAATTTTTTAAACATTTCATGTTATAATAAAGAAAACTTTTAAACATAAAGAATTTTCCCTTTGTCTACAACAAATCATCAGGTTCTTTATGCAAAAAATAGGTGTGATCGTACTTCTATTATGAGTTGGCAGACTAAAATTTCACGTCAACAGCCGCCGTATGCCTTTATTGCGTTGTCCCATCCATTGGCTGCAAGAGCCTTAAACGTTAATGCTGAATAGGTTAAAAACAACGATAAGAACTAGTCCAATGAATCCCGCCATCTTAAAATAAATAATCTTCAAACGAAATCCTGCGATGATCCACAAAACACAGTGAAAGACAAGTAGTATCATCAAAATCAAGAAATTTTTGGGGAAATAAAAAGAGACGGCTTCATATGACAGAAATAATAAACAGATTGCGGCCATACTTAATAACCCGTGCACAAAAAAATTTTTTTCTATGTAAAATAACACGGCCCCTAAACAAACTAATATAAAAAGACTATAAAGGAGCATTTGCAAAACGAAAGACAATTCAGTAAAATAAATGACAAGAAGCATAACTGGTAAAAATAACAAAATGATACTAAAAAGCCACCCTTGAAAACGCTTTTTAGGCCGCTTTGATGAACTCGTTTCTTGGCTGTCTGCATTTCCTTCTGTATATAATGCCAATAAATAATTACAGTACTGTTCAGGCAGCAAATGACTTTCTTTCCACCACTCTATTTCGTTTATGATGACTTTTTTTTTCGTTTCTTGATTCATCTGTTTCACTCCAAAAAAAATAGTTTACTTCTATGATAAGAAGTAAACTATTGAATGTAAATAATGAATTCTTTACTCTAAAAAGTCTTTTAAGCGTTTGCTTCGGCTTGGATGGCGCAGTTTGCGAAGTGCTTTCGCTTCAATTTGGCGAATACGCTCACGTGTAACTCCGAATACTTTTCCTACCTCTTCGAGAGTGCGTGTGCGCCCATCATCAAGTCCAAAACGTAAACGCAATACATTTTCTTCACGATCTGTTAATGTGTCTAGTACGTCTTCCAGCTGCTCTTTTAATAATTCATAGGCAGCATGTTCAGAAGGAGATGTTGCATCTTGATCTTCAATAAAATCACCTAGGTGGGAATCATCTTCTTCACCAATCGGTGTTTCTAATGAGACTGGCTCCTGCGCAATTTTTAAAATTTCACGTACTTTATCCGGAGTTAAGTCCATATCTTCTGCGATTTCTTCCGGAATTGGTTCACGGCCCAAATCTTGGAGCAACTGGCGTTGCACACGAATCAATTTATTGATTGTTTCTACCATATGAACGGGTATACGAATCGTTCTTGCTTGATCCGCGATAGCCCGGGTAATGGCTTGTCGAATCCACCATGTAGCGTACGTACTGAATTTATATCCTTTGCGATAATCAAACTTTTCAACCGCTTTAATTAATCCCATGTTTCCTTCTTGAATCAGGTCCAAGAATAGCATACCGCGTCCTACGTAGCGTTTTGCAATGCTGACAACGAGGCGCAAGTTAGCTTCAGCCAGACGGCGTTTCGCTTCCTCATCACCATTTTCAATACGTTTGGCCAGCTCGATTTCTTCTTCAGCAGATAATAAATCGACGCGTCCAATCTCTTTTAGGTACATGCGAACAGGATCGTTGATTTTTACTCCTGGAGGAACACTAAGGTCATTGAGGTCAAACTCTTCCTCTTTTGATAAATCTTGAATATCCGGATCATCCTCATCAACATCCGATTCATTCATTACCTCAATTCCTTGTTCACCTAAATACTCGTAATATTCGTCCATTTGATCCGATTCCAGTTCAAATCCGGACATGCGCTCTGCAATTTCTTCATATGTTAAGACACCGCGTTTTTTCCCTATTTCTGTTAATTGTTCTTTCACTTGATCGAGGGTTAATTCAGAGTCTAATTCTTTAGAGCGAGCAGATTTTTCAGCCATTTGGCCCCCTCCTTCCGCAATTGTATTGCTATATAATAAAGTTAATACATACTATTTCAACACTTTTTTCAATTGAAGAATCTCCATTGCGATGGATGCCGCTTTTACGTAATCTTTACGTCGTTCAGCCTCTTGCTTATCTTTTTCTTTTTCTTTTATTGTTAACCATTTTGGATGATTCAACACTTGCTGCACATAATCATTTAGTGCCTGTTCTGAGAGTTCTTCATTAATAGACATCATCGCCAGCTCAGATACGAGATGCACTAATTTTTTTTCAGGCAAATACTCAACGAACAAACTGATATTGGATTCATGCCCTTCTTCATAAAAACCATATAAATACGCAGCTAAAGCCCGATGTTCTTCTATGTTAAAACTGCCGCCAATCATATCCTGAACACGAAGAGCAAGATGCTGATCTTTTAGCATATAAGAAAGAAGAATTCTCTCTGCGTTTTGATAAGCCGGTAACAGCTTCGTTTGAGAAGCCGATTGTCTAGCTATATTATTTCTATTCCAATGAGCATTATCCTTTTTCTTTTTTTCAAATCTATAAATTTGATATTGCTGTTTGAGTGCTTCCAATGAAATTGAGAACTCTTCTGACAACTGCCTTAAATAATGATCGCGCTCCACAGCTTTAGGGAGAGAACCGATTTCTTTCAGAACTTCATCGATGTACTGCATCCGTTCCGCCTCATTTTGAAGGTTTTTTCCTCTCCTTAAATACTGCATCTTAAACGACATCAACGTCAGACTCGCCTCAACCACTTCTTGCCTAAACTTTTCCGCACCGAATTGCTGAATATATTCATCGGGATCGTATCCTTTAGGCATAGTGGCAACCTTGACATAACAGCCTGCTGCATTCAAAGTATGTGTTGCTTTGTGAGCTGCCTCAATTCCTGCTTCATCCGAATCATAACAAACAATAACCGATTCGACATTTCGTCTGATGATTTTTGCCTGTTCATCTGTTAAAGCCGTTCCCATTGTAGCAATTCCATTTTCACAGCCAGCTTTAAAAGCGGAAATGACATCCGCAAACCCTTCAAATAAAATGGCCTCTTGATTTTTTCTGATGTGCTTCTTGGCCCGGTGAAAATTATAAATGGTTTTGCTTTTATTGAAGAGGACTGTTTCAGGGCTGTTTAAATATTTCGGCTGTCCCTCACCTAAAATCCTCCCGGAAAAAGCAATCGTTTTTCCTTGCAAATCGTAAATAGGAAACATAATTCGATTTCGAAAGCGATCAAAATACCCGCCGTCTGAATCTCTTTTCACAAGCAGCCCTGCCTGTTCCATTTCATCGGGCGAGAATCCCCTTTTGGTTAGGAATTTCATCGCAAAATCCCATGATTCCAGCGCATAGCCAACTTCAAACTCTTCAATCATCTCAGCTGTAAAGCCACGCTGTATTAAGTAATCAAAAGCTTTTTGACCCTCTTTTGTATTTACTAATAAATGATGGTAAAATTTCTTTAAGAGCTCGTGTGCTTCAATCATCTTGTTTGCAGGTTTATGAATGGAAGATTGAGGCTGGTATGTTGGAAGTTGTATAGGGATACCAATTTTATCAGCAAGTCGCTTAACAGCTTCTAAAAAAGTGAGTCCTTCCATTTCCATGACAAACGAAAAAGCATTTCCTCCTGCCCCGCAGCCAAAGCAATGATAAATTTGCTTTTCAGGGGCAACCGAGAATGATGGAGTGCTCTCTCCATGAAAAGGACATAAACCAAAATAATTTCGTCCTTGCTTTTTTAATTGGACATAATCACTGACAACATCCACAATGTCAATAGAATGTCGAATGCGATCTATTACTTCGTCTGGTATACGTTCCGCCATCCTTAACAGCTCCGTGTATTATATTATTCTTCATTAAAAACTAAATTCCTGCAAGTTTCGACAATAACTTATCCATGTTTGTGATAAACCGTTGCCGTTCTTCTTCACTAAAAGGTTTAGGACCTTTAGAATGATGGCCTGCTCTGCGTTCTTTTGCAGAAACGTAACGAAAAAAGAGAATCGTATCCATATCTTCTTTATTAAAATATTTCCCGCGCGGAGACAAAGTATAAACCCCTTGTTTAACGAGAATACTTGCCAGACCTGTATCTTGTGTTACAACCACGTCATGCTCCTTCACATGGTTCATGATATACAAATCGACAGCCTCTCGGCTCATATCAACATATTTCCATTCTCCAGCATCTATTTTATGTTGAACATGGGCGTATGAGGCAACAAAAATAACATGAACATTATATGTATCGGCAAGGTCCAAAATTTCTTGTTTGACAGGACACGCATCAGCGTCGACAAAAATATTGAATTTTCTGTGTGTATAACTCTCTATTCTACATCCCTCCACAGATTCCTTCTTTGGATTGTCATTTTACATATAGATGGTTTGTCGAAATTATTCCTGTCTCATCTCATCATTTATTTATCCCTCATTAACGGGCAGTAAGACCTCCACTTCAAAACTTGGCGTAATCGCGGAAGTTTAAGTGGGGGACTAATTGCGCCCGATTAAAGGAACATAGAGTAACATCGCCGCGTCCTGGGGCAACGCCTGCGTGACCCGCATCGTGAGGGCCTAACTAACAATCGGTGGGAAATGAAGGAAAACCCCCACCGATGGAAGTTTCTTTTATATAAATAGTTTATTCGTTCTAGACAAAGTCTAAACCTAAAACTATTCTTTTTTATCACAATTTTTTATTATAATATAAAATTCAATTATTTGCTACAAAAAAATCATTTTATGTAAAATATATAAAAGCAATCTCCTGCACCTTAATTGTACTTGTTAAATGAACAAATAAATTAAGCTGAGTGATTGCCTTACATACCCTTGTCATTTCTTTTCCCCGCTCTAACAAGCAGCCCTCCACCTCCGATAAACAGGACGTTGCGGTTTTAATACTTAAACAGGAAATAACTGCCTGTAAGAGCCCGGATAAGTCCATCTAACAATCAACAAGAAGATGTTCCCAATGATTGTTACAGATGACGATGATGCAAATTTAAAATAACATTCGCTGTCTCTTCTACCGCTTTGTTGGAAACATCGATGACCTGACACCCAATTCGTTCAGCCACTTTATCGAAATACTTGATTTCTTCTTTAATCCGCTCAATATTCGCATAAATGGCCTCATCATTTAAGCCTAACGATTTCAATCGCTCTTTACGTATATGGTTTAATTTATCCGGACTGATTTTCAATCCGAAACATTTTTCTGGGGGTACTAAAAATAACTCTTCTGGAGGCTCTACCTCAGGAACAATTGGAACATTCGCCACTTTCAATCGTTTATGAGCCAAAAATTGGGACAACGGTGTTTTCGATGTGCGGGAAATTCCCACTAATACAATGTCCGCACGCAAAATCCCGCGCGGATCGCGCCCATCATCATATTTAACAGCAAACTCAATAGCTTCAACCTTTTTAAAATAGTCCTCATCAAGTTTACGGACCATGCCTGGCTCATGTTTCGGTTCCAATTGATAAGCTCTCTGAATCTTATCCATAATAGGACCAATGATATCAAATACTTCCACATTATGTTTACGGGCTTCATCCAGTAAAAAATTCCTCATCTCAGGTTTTACAAGGGTAAAGCCAATGAGAGCATTATTCAACTTCGCAATAGATACTACTTCTGAAAGTGTAGCTGTATCTTCCACATACGGAATTCGTTTAATGATCACTTCCGCAGGATTAAACTGGCTGGTGGCAGCCTTGACTACAAGTTCAGCCGTTTCCCCCACTGAATCGGAAACAACATAAATAAGTGGGTTGGTCATTACTTACACATCCCTTTCAATATCAATATTAACTATTTTAACTTATATGATTACAATACTTCATCGTTCGCTAATGCCACTAATAATTTCGTAATATTAGTCTTCGTGATTCTGCCAACCACTTCGTATCCTATGTCGGTCTTCTTCACAACTGGCATGGCATCAATCTGTTTATCGATCAACGTTTTTCCAATATCAATCAAATAATCGTCTCTTTCGCAAAATGTAATATTTGGCATTCGTGTCATAATAATATTGACAGGAATGGACGTCAGTTCTTGTTTTCCGATACTAGCCCTCAATAAGTCTTTTCGTGACAAAACTCCCACTAACAGCGAATGTTCATCTACAACAAACAATGTTCCAACGTCTTCTAAGAACATGGTACAAATCGCATCATAGACAGAAACTCCTTCATTTACTACCACCGGAACAGATTGATATTCACCAACTTTTACTTTGCGTATTTTATCTGTCAGCAATTGTGCACCCGTTTTCCCTGTGTAAAAATAACCTACTCTCGGCCTGGCTTCCAAATATCCAGCCATCGTTAAAATGGCTAAATCCGGCCTTAATGTCGCACGCGTTAAATTTAAGCGATCTGCGATATGCTCTCCTGTAATCGGGCCATGATCCTTTACAATTTGCAGAATTTGTTCTTGCCTTTTATTTAGCTCGATTGTTCTCACCACCTTCAATTCCTTGAGATTGTGTTATACTGTTTACATAAATATTATATACTTTTTATTCGAAATAGAAAGAATAATATATAGACCTTATATAAAGGAAACTTCCATCAGCAGGGGAAAGAACGCAAAGAAGGATGTGCCGTTTCATTCAGGACACATCTTTTCTAGGCACTTTAAAACAGCCACAGAGCGTTACGTGTTCCCATAGAGCCTTCTTTCTTAACGTTTACTCTCTGGAGACAAGGTTTCCTTTAAATGATCAATCTGGTTTAAAAATCGTTTCGACTTTAAATAAAGTCCCGAGTATTCTTCATAGTAGCTGTCGATTACTTGCTTTAACTGCTTTTTCGTTTCTTCTTTGACTGATATGGTCCCAAGCCTTTTCATATCTATATAATAAAACAAACGGAGCAATTTAACAGCACTAGGTGTCAATTTGAAATGATATGGATCTTTTTCGAAGCAGCGATGACAAATAAATCCGCCTTCACGTATAGAAAACCCAAATTCTCCGTCTTTGGCCCCACATACACTGCACTGATCAAGATAGGGAAACAACCCTAATACGTTCAATATTTTAAGTTCATAAATATATGTTAAAATATCTAAATCATAACCTTCGTTCATAAAAGATAACGTTTGATAAAGCAGTTCAAATAAAAATGGATTGGCCTTTTGGTTGTCCGTCGCTTTATCTGTTAATTCTACAATATAAGAAGCATACGCGGTAATGAATATGTCTTCGCGTATGCTTCGCATTGATGAAATAACGTCTCCTTGTTGAAGAGTCCCCATACCAGAACCTTTTTGCACTAAAAACTGACCATACGTAAAAGGCTGTGTAAGAGAAGCAAGCCGGCTGCTAGGCTTTTTGGCACCTCTTGCCATCACACCTATTTTTCCTGCTTCTCTTGTGTATATCGTTACTACTTTATTGGCTTCGCCATAATTATTTGTGCGGATGACAATTCCTTCACATTTGTTTAACAAACCGGTCACCTACCATCTTGGAAGGAACATCTAAGAAACCGGAAGATTAAATTCCCCTAATTCCTCATCTTGGCTATCGTCGGGCATTTCCACGTTCTCCTGTTGCAATTCTTTAAAGAGGAGATACGTATCTATGTTACCTGTACTACTAAATACCTTCCAGGTAAAATCTAACATTTAAACCCCACCTTTCTAATCAAAAGAGATCAGATACATAGTCCAATTCCTTAAGATTAGAATGACCTTCCTTCCCCAAAATCATGTAACACAATTTTTGTCAGTTAATATTCTTCTTCTCTAAATCCAAAATCCCTTAATTGTGAAGCTTTATTGCGCCAATCTTTTTGCACTTTTACCCATAGCTCTAAAAACACCTTTGAACCAAGGAGCGCTTCAATATCTACCCGTGCTCTTTGACCGATTTCTTTTAACATCTTACCTTGTTTTCCGATAATAATCCCTTTTTGTGAGTCTCGCTCCACTATGATGGTAGCTCCTACATATACCGTATTGCCTGTTTCTCTTCTTTGCATAGAGTCAATAACAACAGCGATGGAATGGGGAATTTCCTCACGTGTTAAATGAAGCGCTTTTTCACGAATCAATTCTGCTACAATAAAGCGTTCAGGATGATCTGTCACCTGATCAGCCGGATAATATTGCGGTCCTTCGGGTAATACTTCTTTAATTTGGTTTAGCAAGGTTTCTACATTGTTTCCTTGTAAAGCTGAAATCGGAACAATTTGTTCAAAAGGATGCAAATTCTGATATGTTTCAATAAGAGGCAGCAACTGATCTGGATGAATTTCATCAATTTTATTAATTACTAAAAAAACAGGAGTATTTGTTCCCTTCAAACGTTCGATGATAAATTCATCTCCACGGCCTAACCCTTCGACGGCATTGACCATGAATAAAATCAAATCAACTTCCTTTAACGTGTTTTGCGCAACTTTCATCATAAAATCCCCAAGCTTATGCTTAGGTTTATGTATTCCAGGTGTATCAATGAATACAATTTGCGTATCCGTCTCTGTGTATACTCCTTGGATCTTATTTCTCGTCGTTTGAGGCTTATCGCTCATGATGGCAATCTTTTGGCCAATGACGCGGTTTAAAAATGTTGATTTTCCTACGTTTGGTCTTCCAATAATGGAGACAAACCCTGACTTAAATCCTTCTTTAATCATGTAAATCCTCCGCTGAAAATGCTCCTGGCAACAATTCTTCGACTGTCAGCTCTTGTATATCGCCATGTAAATTCGTTAAAATCACTTTCATTTCTTTTGGACAAAGCTCTGAAATAACTTGCCTGCACGCTCCACATGGAGGAACAGGTCTTTCTGTATCAGCAACCACTGCAATGGCAGCATACTCCTTATCTCCTTCTGAATATGCTTTAAATAAGGCCGTTCGCTCTGCACAATTACACATACTATAAGCGGCATTTTCAATATTGCAGCCCCGATAGACCTTTCCGTCTTTTGTTAACAACGCAGCCCCGACTTGAAATTTCGAATAGGGAACATAAGCAAGTTCTCTCGCTTTCATTGCTTCTTGAATCAATGCTTGCTTATCCATTACACTCTTCCTTTCCAAAGGTAGAATTAGTGAACTGATGATAAAACGAAATACGCTCAACCCAAGATTTCCGCCGAAAATACTCACACTTCCATATCCTGGATGTTGCGGAACATTTAGTTACTTTGTAATAATCTATCTTATCAAAAATAAAGGAAAACAACAACTTTGGGCTACCATATTTAACTCATTAGAACCGGATAATTAATAGACAGCCCACTAAAGATGAACAGTGAAAACCATTATTCTTCACTTATAATGACACCCTTTTCAAAACATATACTTACTAAACAAAAGTACACCAACAATAACTGATACGACTGCATAGATGAGTACAGCCCCGGCAGCTGCATCCTTTGCAATTTTCGCTAAGGGATGATGGCTGTCCGTAATTAAATCTACTGTTTTTTCGATTGCCGTATTGATTAATTCCAGGCTAAAGACCCCGCCTATAACAATGGTTAGTATGATCCAATCAGCGACGGAGATATGAAACCAACAGCCCGTTATTATCGCCAAAATTGCAACGACTGTATGGATTTGCATATTCCGTTCATTTTTCACTACGTATAAAATGCCTTCCATCGCATAATAAAAACTTTTGGGCAGCCGTTGCTTCTTGTTCATCCGATTACCTTTTAAGGCCATATGCTTCTAATATTTCCTTTTGCCTGTCAAACATGTCTTTTTCTTCTTCAACAGTCTCATGATCATATCCAAGCAAATGCAAGAAACCGTGTACCGTTAAAAAGCCTAATTCTCTCATAAAAGAATGTCCGTATTCTTCTGCTTGTTCATATGTTTTCGGAATGGAAATAATAATGTCTCCTAAAACTACAGGCATATTCTCACCGATAATTTCCATTTCTCCTTCTCCCATTTCTTCCATGGCAAAGGAAATGACATCTGTCGGTCTATCTTTATCCCGGTACTCACGGTTAATCTCCTGAATACGCTCATTATCTACAAATGTAAGGGACAATTCTGCTCCACTTGGAACATTTTCCATTTTGGCTGCCAACAACAAAAGCTGTTCCAACTCCTTTTGCTGTTCTTCTGTTACGCCCTTTACTTCATCAATAAAATCAATGACCAACATGTTCTTTCACCTTTTCTTTCTTTAATTCCGGATATTCTATTCGTGAATGAAATATCCCGTTTAGAGTCTCACAAAGATTTGTGGCTACAAGCTCCAATTCTTTAAGCGTAATGTCACATTCATTAAACTGTTCATCTTGTAAGCGGTCTTTAATAATATTCCTGACGAGCGCCTCAATTTTTTCCGGGGTCGGATTCGGTAAAGAGCGGACAGCCGCTTCTACACTGTCGGCAATCCCGACTACGGCCGACTCCTTTGTTTGGGCTTTAGGTCCGGGATAACGATAATCGCTTTCAGCCACATCGGCATCAGCTTGTTCCAACGCTTTATGATAAAAATACTTCAACAAGGTTGTCCCGTGATGCTGTTCGGCGATATCAACAATTTCCTTTGGAAGCTTGTGCTTTCTTAAGATATCTGCCCCTTCTGTAGCATGAGCGATGATAATGTTTTTACTGACTTCCGGAGCAAGCTTATCATGGGGATTTTTACCCCCCAGCTGATTTTCGATAAAATACTGCGGTCTTCTTGTCTTTCCTATATCATGATAATAAGCGCCGACTCTAGCCAACAATCCGTTTGCTCCTATGGCTTCGCACGCTGAATCGGATAGATTTGCGACCATCACGCTATGGTGATAGGTTCCAGGCGTTTCCGTAAGGATTTTTCGCAGCAAAGGATGATTGGGATTGGACAGCTCGATTAATTTCATGGTAGATAAAATGCCAAATCCCGCTTCAAAGAATGGCAGCAATCCGATTGTGAGTACTGCTGCAATTACTCCCGAAGCAATTCCCATTAGACCGTAATAACTAAGTTCAACACTATCAAAATGTCCATTTTTAATTAATAAAATTGATAAAATAACTATAATATTAACAAATGAGATAAACAATCCGGCTTGAAGGATTTTAGATCGGCGATGTTGCTGACTTAAGAACAATACCCCGGCCAGGCTGCTTACCAATAAATAAATGCCCACGTATACATTAAAAGCAGTCGTTACCCCGCCATTAAAAATAACGCTTCCACAAATGGATAACATAATACTGGAGATAACAGCCAACCGTTCATTGAGCAGCATACGAATCAGCAATCCCCCCGCTGCTACCGGAGCCAGGAACCCAATTTCAGATATTTCAATACCTTGAAACAAGCTCAATATCTTCATAATCAATATCGTAACCGTAAAAACAATCACATACAGTAAGAGAGATCTATCTGCATTCACCGTTAAACCTTTAACATAATGCATGACGAAACTAATCATAATAACAATGAGCAGCAATAATCCGACAAGCGGTTGAACAGCATGATCACGATCTAATAGACCGACCAGTTTCAGTTGACGGTAAATATCAGTAGTAATTAGCTGCCCTTCTTCTACAATCATTTGTCCTTGCTTAATTCTTACAGGTTCAATCCGCTCACCGGCTTCTTGGCGATTTTCAGCCGTTTTATTTGGATCATAGACTACGTTAGGAATAATGGCAAACTGTGCAACATCATACATTGCTTTTTTAAGTTCATTGCTTACGTTCGTATAAATAAGCTGATTTTGGACTTGTTTCTTTTTGCTTTCTACATCACTAACGGTAATCCTGTCTTTCATTACACTATGGACTGCGGTTACAACAGCGTCTTTGGCAATTTTCAATTCTTCCCGATTCGCTTGCAGCAATTGGCTTATCGTTTCTTCCGATAAGCTTTTTCCTATATTTGAAGGTAATTTTTCATTAAGGATTTTTTGTTGTTTCTTCAACCTTTCTTCCGCTGTCCATGTTTCTTGTTCGGGAGATTCGGCAATCTCATTATTGACTTCTAAAATAAAATCAAATATGGACCCTGCCAAATCGACCCGGTTTTGGGCATAGTCCGTTTTTAAGGTATAGACATCTTTAACAGCATCCTCTGCTTCCTTCCGTTTTTTTTCCGTACTTTCTTTATCCTCTACAGCAATGGGTGAATAAACCGTCTGAGGCGAAACAGAAAACAGGCGCAAATCCAATTCCTCAGGCTTAATATTACTATACATCATCGCATACATAATAATTCCAAGAAGTGTATATAAACCAATATGGACTAATTTAAAGCGATCCATTTGGGCGGCAGTCAGTTTCATAAACCTCCAATTTGACACCTGGTATGTCTCCTTTCAAAGAAAATAGACCCTAGAAAGGCAGGGTCTTATGCTTCATGCTTTTCATACGCTTCAATAATACGGCCGACTAATGGATGGCGAACGACGTCTGACTGTTCTAAATGTACAAAGGCTATTCCCTTGACCTCCTTTAATATACCTTGAGTAACGGCGAGGCCCGACTTAACCCCTTTAGGCAAGTCCACTTGCGAAATATCTCCCGTAATGACCATTTTAGACCCGAATCCCAGCCTTGTTAAAAACATTTTCATTTGTGCAGGTGTTGTATTTTGGGCTTCATCCAAAATAACAAACGCATCATCCAATGTTCTCCCCCTCATATATGCCAGTGGAGCAATTTCGATGACTCCCCGTTCAATTAAACGCTGTGTATGCTCCATTCCTAAAATATCATGAAGGGCATCATATAAAGGCCGAAGATAGGGATCCACTTTCTCCTTTAAATCTCCCGGCAAAAACCCTAAACTTTCTCCTGCTTCGACCGCCGGCCTCGTTAGGATAATTCGTTTAATGTTTCCATTTTTCAAGGCATTGACAGCCATCACCACTGCTAAATAGGTTTTTCCTGTTCCGGCAGGACCAATCCCAAAAATTAAATCCTTTGTTCGAATAGCTGATACGTATTGTTTTTGACCTAACGTTTTGATGCGAATGGATTTCCCTTTCACATTTTTCGCAATTTCTTCGTTATACATATCGGCAAAGAATTCAATCGTTCCGTTTTTTGCCATTTTTATTGCATACAACACATCTCGTTCCGAAATAGAAATGTTTCGACGAATGATAATTAAAAGCTTTTTTAAGATTTCATTTGCAAGCTCCACTTGTCGTGAATCGCCGGAAATCGTAATTCCTTCACCTCGTGAAACGATTGATACCTGCATTTCTTCTTCAATTCTTCTTAGATGGATATCTTGGATACCAAATAGGGCAATCGCTTCATTATGATTTTCAAGTTGCAAGTTAGTTGTAACAATCTGTTCTGCCATTCCTCAATCTCCTTGGATAATTGGTTGAGTCGTTGTAATGTTTTCTATAACTTGGTAATATATCGTTAACTTTACTTTACCATTGTCATTAGTTTGGTGCAAAACTTTTTCATTTTTAACCTTAGCATCTGCATCTAATTTCGAAATTAATTCATTTCGGCCAATTTCTTTTCCTTGTTGAACAGCCTGTTCAATGTTGTACTTCCTTGTAACCATCTCTTCTTCTCTCACCGTCACTGTTTCATACGCTAAAGGCAGTTTCCATTTGAAAAAGTAAAGCGGTTTTTTCAGCTCTTCTACTTTTTCTTTTTTATATTTTTCATTTTGGAAAAATCCCCAAACCGGAATTTTGATATTTCCAATATGCAAAGCGTGTTTCGTAAAGCTCTTTCCAGTTAACACGCGGAAATTCGTTTTTAACGGAATTTCCACCACAGATGTGTACCATATTTCCCCATAAATTTCTCCTTTTGCCCCAACGACACGTTCATAGTCCTCTTTTCCGATGACTCCAGACACCAGAAGCTGACCTGGCTGCACAACATCATTAACCTTCACCAAAGGTTGTCCGTTTTCGACAAACAACTTGGCGATGACCGCTTTCTTTTTAGCTACGAGATGGCTGGGAGAAACAGATTTAGGCTGTTTAGGCTTATTTTTTTCTACCACTTGGAAATGAAAAGACGTGCCTCTTAGTTCCACCCCTACCCAAGTAAGGTTGTGAATATTATTCGTCAATTTCCTCTGAATCGATTCGGGATCTTTTACAAAGAACTGGAGTTTCCCCTTCTTCACTCCCATTTTGTTCAGTTCTTTTAAAATTTGATGCTCTGTATGGGGCTTCGCTCCTTTAATTTCAATAGACCAGATCATGTTGGATAACAGCATGATCACTAAAAGGAAAGCTCCTATTCCTATTACGAATCCCCCATTTTTCCACATTCGTTTTGTTAAAAAAGGCAAGCCCCGTTTATAGGAAAAATAAATTTTGCACTCACTTTGACGAACAATCGAACGAATGGTAGAAATATCCTTTAATAAAATCGTTGCTCTGACACATTCTTCATCTAGACGCTTAATGTTCGTCAACAAAAGCTCCTGACGAAAACAATGATTCAAAAAACGCTCAATCCCTTTTCCTTTAATCGTGATGGTCACGATACCGGTTATAAAGTTTGTCCATTGGTTCTTCATCGTGCTCCTCCTCTACCTACTCTTCTAAATAAAGCACTTGGCCAATTTTTCCTTCGAGCACAATCTCCTCTGGCATGATCACCTTAATGACAAGTTCCTGACCTTTGATTAACAGTTGGCCCTGCTTTAACAAAATGCGGATTTCTTTATCTGAAAAGGCTAATAACCCTTTATGATTTTCAATATACACATGAATTTGGCCGACCATTGTGACACGCGGGAGATCTGTCAATACATCAGCGGGTAGTTCCATTTTTCTCGTAATCCAATTTTTCATCTGTTGTTTCCATGATTTAGCCATAAAAAGAACCCCCTTTCATCTCATATTTATGAGAAAAGGGGGCTTTGTATCACTTCAATTTATTTTCTTTTTGCTTTTGGAGGACTCAAAATTTCAGACCAAATCACTCCTTGAACCACTTGCTTTTTAGAAAAAGACAATGTTTTTTTAGCGCGACTTTCTCTTATTCTTTGCGCTTTCACCGTTAGGAGCGGAGCAGAAGTTTGTCTGTCGTGAAGCACAGGCTTAGGTTTACTAAGCGCTTTTGCCTCTTCTAATTTAGCTTGAATGGATGCAGATTGTTTTTTAAACTGTTTAGCCCGCTCTACTTCCTTTCGAATATCAATTTCACTTCTTTTCGGCTCTAAAGAGCGTTTAGTTTTTTGATCTGTTTTCGATTGTTCGCCGTATCTTTTAAAAATATTAAAGATAAAACCGATCACGATAACTAAAATAAAGGCATTGCTTATTAAAAAATCAAATAGTAGGTTCATGAAAAATCCCCCCTTAAACTAAAGCCGTCCTTCACCCGGACGAAGGGGTTTCGATTCACAGGATATGTGCGATCGAAGAAATCTAAATTGATATCGCCCCGCCATTTTTACCGCGGCATCCCGGCGATGCTGTGCAACCCTGAGTGATTGTTGAACTTATTAAGCTCTTATAGGCTCAATAATGATTATTTTTCATCTTCTTCATCTTCTTTTGTAGCTTTACCGATTGAATTGCGCATATCTGTATCCGCCATTACGTTTTTAAAATTCATATAATCCATTACACCTATATTTCCCGAACGCAGCGCTTCCGCCATAGCTAGAGGAACTTGTGCCTCCGCTTCCACTACTTTCGCATGCATTTCTTCGACACGTGCGCGCATTTCTTGTTCTTGTGCCACCGCCATCGCACGGCGCTCTTCCGCCTTCGCTTGGGCAATGTTTTTGTCCGCTTCCGCCTGGTCAATTTGAAGCACGGCACCGATATTTTTGCCAATATCAATATCGGCAATATCAATCGACAAAATTTCAAATGCTGTTCCGGAATCCAACCCCTTGTTTAACACCGTCTGAGAAATCAAATCAGGGTTTTCTAGTACTTTTTTATGATTGTCAGAAGAACCAATCGTACTAACAATCCCTTCACCTACACGGGCAACAATTGTATCTTCGCCTGCTCCCCCGACTAAACGTTCAATATTGGCGCGTACAGTAATTCTCGCTTTTGCCTTCACTTCAATTCCATCCATCGCTACGCCGGCGATGAACGGTGTTTCAATTACCTTTGGATTTACACTCATTTGTACAGCTTCCAATACATCACGACCAGCTAAGTCGATAGCAGCGCAACGCTCAAAGCTCAATTCGATGTTTGCACGATGTGCTGCAATTAATGCATTCACAACCCGGTCTACGTTTCCTCCTGCCAAATAGTGGCTTTCCAATTGATTAATGCTAACATCCAGGCCCGCTTTACTCGCCTTGATTAAAGGATTGACAACGCGAGACGGAATAACACGACGCAGTCTCATTCCAATCAGCGTAAAGATGCTGATGCGCACGCCCGCTGCTAATGCAGAAATCCACAGCATAACAGGAACGAATGTGAAAAACACCCCTAACAGAATAACTGCTAAACCTACTCCGATAAAAAATAATAAATTTCCTACTAACATGTGTGTTACCTCCTTTTTATTACAATTCTTCTATTTTTCGAACTACGATTCTAGAACCTTCCACCTTGACAACTTTCACTCTCACACCTTTAGACAAATAGCTTCCTTCCGTCACGACATCCACATACTCTTCTTCAATCAACACCGTTCCCGAAGGACGCAAAGGGGTGATAGTCACACCTTCTTTACCAATTAATTCTATCCTATTTCGATTAGACACATAACCAGCTTCTGTATTCATGGAATCCGTTAAAATCACTTTTTGAAAGGCTACCAGCTTTTTCTTAAAAAATTTCATCATCACAACAGCCCCTCCAAGCGATATCACAACCGCAATTAAAATGGAAATTGCCATATGCACATAATTATCCGAAGCCATAAAGAAACTTGCTATAACAGCTCCTATCCCTAAAATGCCAGCAATTCCTCCGACAAGGAAAAACTCTAAAATCAATAAGATGATGCCTATCACAAATAAGACAACAGCTTCTATTCCGGCTAACCCTGCTATTGTATGTCCATAGAAAAACAATAATAGAGAGGAAATCCCCATCGTTCCTGCAAGCCCAAAAGAAGGGGTGTATAATTCTAAAACCAGCCCTAGGCTGCCAATGGAGAGCAAAATAGGAATAACAACAGGATGAGTGACAAATCGCGCGACTTTTTCAGCCATGCTTTCCTCCATGTAAGTCACTTGGGCATTTTCTTTATTTACCTTTTTCAAAAGAGCTTTCAGATTAGCGACAGTCCCTTCAGAGTATCCAACTTCTACCGCCTGATCTGCAGTCAAGGTCAAAAGCTTACCTTTTTCAGCATCATATTTTGGCAAATGTATGCTTTCATCTGCCATTGCCAAAGCATACAGCGGATTTCGTCCATTTTGTTCGGCCGCACTTTTCATCGCAGCATTCCAAAAGGATTGCGCTTTTTTGTCCGCCGCATCCCCTTGTTGATCAATGACCGCTGCAGAGCCAATCGTGGATCCCGGTGTCATATAAATCTCATCTGCGTTTAAAGCAATGTAAGCTCCTGCTGACAACGCTTTTTGATTGACCAATGCCACGTTAGGAATATCCGTTTCAGTCATGATTCTTCCTATTTCAGATGCTGCATCAACAGCTCCTCCAGGGGTGTTAATATCGAACACGATTAAATCTGCCTTTTGCTCTTTCGCCTCTTCAATACTTCTGTTTAAAAAAGCATACAATCCTTTTTCGACTGTTTCTTCTACTGGAATAACGTACACACGGCCGTTGTCAGCTTGGGCGAAAAAAAAGGACATTGAATACATAAAAAAAGAAACGAAACATATTACAGCATATATATACGCTCGCCTTTTCACTGTCACACCACCTTTCCTTTGAGCGACGAGTAGGATTTATTGACTATATATACGGTTAAAATAAAAAAGAGTTTCATTATGTATAAAAAAAAGCCTTACTATATAGTAAGGCTTTCTTTTATGACAAGTTCTGAAGAACAAGCTTATTGACAAGGGAGCCGTCCGCTTTGCCTTTTACTTTCGGCATAATCACGGCCATTACTTTCCCCATATCAGCTTTAGAGCTCGCTTGCACTTCCGCAATCGCTTCTTTAACAATTTCTGTTAATTCTTCTTCAGTGAGCTGCTTAGGCATGTAAATTTCTAGAACTGCTAGCTCATTCTGAATTTTATCAACAAGATCTTGACGACCTGCTTGTTCAAATTCGTGGAGGGAGTCTTTACGTTGCTTTAACTCACGAGAAATAATAGTTAACTCGTCTTCTTCTGTAAGCTCTCTACCTAGTTTGATAGCTTCATTTTGCAAAGAGGCTTTAACCATGCGAATAACGGAAAGTTTCTCTTTTTCCTTATTTTTCATCGCTTGTTTCATATCATCATTTAAACGCTCAAGAAGACTCATACTTACACCCTCTTTTAGAATTTGCGTTTGCGAGCTGCTTCAGACTTCTTCTTACGTTTTACGCTAGGCTTCTCATAGAATTCACGCTTTCTAGCCTCTTGTATAGTACCGCTTTTAGATACTGTACGTTTGAAGCGGCGAAGAGCATCCTCAAGCGATTCGTTTTTACGAACAACCGTTTTTGACATTCTAATTCCCTCCCTCCGAACAAAACCACTAGCTTGAAAGTTAAAAGACATGAAAAGACATGTCTTTTGCAATTATAGCGTACTGACTTCCTAAGGTCAACTCCTTTAAAGAAGAAATCCTTGTTTCACGATTAATTTTATTCCTTTGTCATACGAACGATAACTTGTCTATAAAAATGGATAAAGAGGTGAATTGCATGCTGAACATTCTTTCGTTCTTCTCAGTCTATATTGCTATTTTTTTATTTGGCATGACTATATTAAGGACGGGCTTATACAATTTATCACGCAATAAGATGAAGGAATGGCTAATTAAGCTGACCCGGTCACCATGGCAGGGCATGATGGTCGGAACCTTTATCACAATGATTCTTCAAAGCAGTTCTGCCGTAATGGTCATTACGGTAGGATTGGTGGCCACCGGATATCTGACTTTTCATCAATCCATAGGCATCATCCTTGGAACAAATATCGGTACTACTTTTACAACCGAATTGATTACTTTCCGCTTGGATGAATATGTAGTGCCTATGCTCATAGGGGGCGCCGCCCTATTATTAGTCCAACGCCGCGTTCCCTTTTGTCTTGGCAGCATGTTGTTCGGCTTGGGATGTATTTTTGTATCAATGAACGGATTTGAAAAACTCGCCCTGCCGCTGGCTAATTTAACAACGGTCAGCCAAATTATTACCCAGACTAATACAAATGAAATTTTAGGTTTGGGATTAGGAACGATTCTTACAGCGATCATTCAATCAAGCACGGCTACAACGGGCATTATCATGAGTTTTTTAAACGAGAATCTCCTGACCTTGCATGCGGGCATCGCCATTTTATTTGGAGCCAATATCGGCACATGCATTACAGCCCTTCTCGCAAGCATCGGAGCCAACAGGGAAGCAAAGCTGACCGCTTTCGCCCATACATGGCTGAATATATTGGGTGTAGCCTTTTTCTTCCCCTTCATTCAGACATTCGAAAGAATTGTGAGTCAACTAACTCCCCTCCCAGATGTCCAGCTTGCACATGTCAGCCTGCTGTTCAATGTGGTCTGTTCCATCCTTGCCTTACCTTTAACCGGTATACTGGCCAACTTTATTATGAAATTACATGGACGCCACTCGTTTTGATAAGAAAAGGGTTGATTCAAGAGCAAAAGCCCTGAATCAACCCTTTTTAATATTACACAGTCTTAGTAATCGCTGTCAGCAGTTAATCCATTGACGATGGATACACCTGAGCTTGCTCCAATTCGGGTTGCACCCGCCTCGATCATATCTTTTGCACCCTGTACGTCACGTACTCCTCCAGATGCTTTCACTCCGATTTCAGGACCGACTGTTTTACGCATTAACGCTATATCTTCAACAGTCGCACCGCCGGTTGAAAAACCAGTTGATGTTTTTACATAATCAGTTCCAGCCTTCACAGCCAGTTCACAAGCTCTTACTTTTTCTTCTTCTGTTAACAAACACGTTTCAATGATGACTTTCGTAAGCGCTTTTCCTTTTGCCGCTTCGACTACAGCCCGGATATCACGTTCTACTAATTCATCATTTTTATCTTTAAGCGCACCAATGTTAATGACCATGTCTACTTCCGTCGCGCCTTTTTCAATCGCATCTTTTGTTTCAAACGCTTTCGTTTCAGGAGTGTTTGCCCCTAATGGAAAGCCGATAACGGTACATACTTTTACATCTGAACCGTTAAGCAGTTCAGCTGCCAGTTCTATCCATGTAGGATTTACACAAACAGACGCAAATCCATATTCTTTCGCCTCTTGGCAAAGTACAACAATTTGTTCTTTTTTTGTATCCGCTTTTAAAGCTGTATGGTCAATCATCTTAGCAACATTCATTGTCATAACCTTTTCTCCTTTCAAACTCTCCTAAGTTGTACGTACCTCGAGGTTGTACGTACCTCTACATCATACCACAAAATATTGAAACGAACATTCTTTTTTATTATGTAATAATTACAGGATTTCATTACAAAAGCCCCTGCCATTTGGCAAGGGGCTTTTGTATGAATCCATTTATTTAAGTGAATTCATATATTAGGAGCTCATCTTTATTTCTTCTACAATTGAATTATCCATTACGCGGACAAATTGTCCCTCATTGTATGGATAGCCGGCTTGTGTAATTTTTACTTTTACAAGCTTGCCCACCATATCTTCTTTGGCTTCAAACTTTACTTTTAAATAATTATCCGTATAACCAACATATAATCCGCTCTCTGGATTTTCTTTATAGAGCTCTTCCGGAATGACTTCTAATACTTCTCCTTCAAATTGAGAAGCATATTCTTTCGCTAATTGATTTGATAGCTCAATTAAACGATGTACACGCTCATTTTTAACTTCTTCGTCAATTTGATCATCCATACGGGCCGCAGGTGTTCCCGTACGCTTAGAGTACGGAAATACGTGAAGCTCTGAGAAGCGGTGTTCTTTAATGAAATTGTATGTTTCCATAAATTCTTCTTCTGTTTCCCCAGGAAAACCGACGATGACGTCCGATGTAATCGCTAATCCAGGGAGCGCTTCTTTCAAACGATTTAAACGATCTGCGAAAAATTCCATCGTGTATTTACGCCTCATTCGCTTTAGTACCGTATTGGAACCTGACTGAATCGGAATATGCAAATGACGCACGATCACTTTCGATTGATCAAGCACTTCAATAATCTCGTCCGTAATTTGGCTTGCTTCGATAGACGAAATACGAAGACGCTTCAATCCGATTACTTGCTCCTCAAGATCTCTTAAAAGCTGAGCCAAATTGTAATCCTTCATGTCTTCCCCGTATCCTCCGGTATGAATACCAGTCAATACGATTTCCTTATACCCAGCATTCACTAATTGCTGCGCCTGACGGATGACTTCCTTCGGATCACGGGAGCGCATTAAACCACGTGCCCATGGAATAATACAAAATGTACAGAAGTTGTTACATCCCTCTTGAATTTTCAACGATGCACGTGTCCGGTCTGTGAAAGCTGGTACATCCAACTCTTCATAAACACGTGTTTTCATGATGTTTCCAACAGCATTGATCGGTTGACGTTCTTGTTTATATTGTTCAATATACTCAAGCATTTTCACTCGATCCTGTGTACCAACAACAATGTCTACCCCTGGAATCGCCATAATTTCAGCCGGCGATGTTTGAGCATAGCACCCTGTTACACAAATCACTGCATCCGGATTTTTACGTACTGCACGACGAATCACTTGGCGGCTCTTCTTATCACCTGTATTCGTTACTGTACATGTATTGATGACATAGACATCCGCTGATTTTTCAAAATCAACGCGTTCGTAGCTGTTCTCTTTAAATAACTGCCAAATGGCCTCTGTCTCATAATGATTTACTTTACATCCAAGCGTATGAAACGCAACTGATGACATTGTTTCACCCCATTAATTCAGTATGGTAGGAAACAGCCGCAAGCACATATAACGGTGCCGTTTCTGCTCGTAAAATGCGCGGACCGAATCCACACATTACAAAACCGTTTTCTCTAAACGACTCAATTTCCTTTTCAGCTAACCCTCCTTCAGGTCCAATGACCACAAGAAGAGATTGCCCTTGTTTTATATCCGATAAAAGGGAAGCAAGACGAGATTTCTCACCGCGTTTAGCTTCTTCCTCATATGCAACTATTTTATAATCATACTCACTGCTCATCTGAAGCAGCTTGTTTAACGGAACAGGCTCTGATACATGAGGCACTTTTGTGCGATGTGACTGCTCAGCAGCTTCTTTTGCAATCTTGCTCCAACGCTCAACCTTCTTATCTCCTTTTTTACTGTCCCATTTTACGATAGAACGAGAGGCCATAAAAGGGATGAACGCAGACGCACCCAACTCTGTTCCTTTTTGGATGACAAGCTCCAACTTATCTCCTTTAGGCAATCCGTTTGCAATGGTCACAGAAACAGGCATTTCCTTCGCCTCATCTAACCATTCTACAACACGTAAATTTACTTCGTCACCGGAAATATCTTCTATCTTGCACAAAGCAGAATTTCCCTTTTCATTACAGCAGATGACATTGTCCCCTTCTGACATTCTCATGACGCGCATGATATGGCGGGCATCTTCTCCGTCAATGAAAACCTTATTATCCGCAAACTGTTCATTTGCCACAAAATACCGCTGCATATTTTACACCTTCTCTAAAAAGATGATTGTTTAATAGTTACTCGCCTTTTTGCGCCGTAATGGCTACCCAATCTTCCATTACCGTTACTTCCTTGATTGTAAAGCCTTCCTTCACTAGAGCTTCTTTCACCTCATCTTTTTTGGCTCCAATAATGCCAGATGTAATGAAAATTCCTCCAGGCTTCAACACACGGGCTGCATCATCCGCAAAGCGCACGATAATTTCAGCCAGAATATTAGCAACAACTACATCGACAGGCCCTTCAATGTCGTTAAGCAAGTTATTTTGGGACACAGTGACTACATCATGCACTTTGTTTAATTCAATGTTTAAGCGGGCAGATTCTACCGCTACCTCATCTAGATCCAGCGCTTGTACATCTCTCGCTCCCAGCATGGCAGCTCCAATGCTTAACACACCTGACCCTGTGCCAACATCAATTACCTTATCTCCCTCTTGAACGTTTCGTTCCAGCGCTTGTAAGGACATAACTGTTGTAGGGTGTGTTCCTGTTCCGAAAGCCATCCCGGGATCCAATTCAATAATTAATTCGTCTGTATTGACAGGCTCATACGTTTCCCAAGTCGGCACAATGGTAAACCGTTCAGAAATTTTAACGGGGTGATAATACTTCTTCCAAGCCGTAGCCCATTCTTCTTCATGAACTTCACTAATGGTGACTTTGTTGGCTCCAAGATCAAAGTCGTATACAAGAAGGTTATTAATCGCTTCTTTAATCCCGTCTACCGTTTCTCCTAAAAAACTATTCACCGGTAAATAAGCTTTTACGAGAACCCCTTCTTCCGGGTAGTCCTCTGAATTGAGTTGGTAGATTTCTCCGAAAGTGGTATCTCTTTCTTGCAATAAATCATTCGGATCTTCTATCACAACTCCGCTGGCACCTGCCTCATGTAAGATGTTTGATATTGGCTCAATTGCTTCACTCGTTGTATGAATACAAATTTCAGACCACTTCATCTCTACCAACTCCAGTCCGTTTACTTTATAGAGGAGGTTCAAAAAGTCCGGGAAAAATACCTGTCGAATTTCGGCGTCAGCTGCATTGGACGCTACTCACGTATTAACACCATACGTTCCGTTCCTTGGAAAAGAAAATCGCTTTTCCGGCGTGCAATGAAGAGTCGTGAGAAGCTTTCCTTAATGCTCAAAGCGGCGCTTCCTTGAACTTCTCGGTCCTTTTTGTCCTCTTTTTTAAACACACAATTATATGCTACTTTCCATTTTTTCCGTCAAAAAATATTTCATTCCAACACAATGAAATTACTTGTTGATTACAATTCACCGCAGAAAGGTGCCCCAAACTTACAGCTGTATGTTTGGGACACCCTCTTATTCGCCTTTAAAGGCTTTTTTCACTTTCGCAAAAAAAGAATCATGCTGTTCATCCACGACATCTTGACCGCTTAACTCTGCAAATTCACGCAAAAGCTGTTTTTGTTTGTCGGATAGTTTCGTCGGTGTAATAATACGAATAATAATGTGCTGATCTCCCTGGCCGTACCCTCTTACATTTGGTACACCTTTTGCTTTCAGGCGGAATTTCGTTCCAGTTTGTGTGCCTGCCGGAATTTTCAGCTTTACTTTTCCATGCAGTGTAGGCACTTCAATTTCATCTCCAAGTGCTGCTTGTGCAAATGTTAGAGGCATTTCGCAATAAATGTCGTCCCCGTCTCGTTCAAAAAACTCATGCGGACGAACGTGGAATACCACATATAAGTCACCTGCAGGTCCACCGTTGAATCCCGGCTCCCCTTGACCGCTGACACGCAGCTGTTGACCATCGTCTACACCTGCAGGAATTTTCACATTAATTTTTTTATTTTTATTGATGCGGCCCGCTCCATGGCACGTGCCGCATTTTTCACGGACAATTTTGCCTTTTCCATTACAGTGATGGCAAGCACGGCGGTTAACGATTCGGCCAAATGGCGTATTTTGTTCTACGCTTACTTGCCCTGCACCTTGACAGTGTGAACATGTTTCAACTTTTGACCCCGGTTTCGCTCCTGATCCGTGACATGTATCACATGTTTCCTCACGTGGGATGTCAATCGTCGTTTCTTTCCCGAACACCGCTTCCTCAAAAGATAACGTCATCGTGTACTGTAAATCTGCACCTTGTCTCGGAGCATTGGGGTCACGTCGTCTGCCGCCTCCGCCAAAAATGGAACTGAAGATATCCTCAAACCCAAAACCGCCGCCAAAGTCTGCGCCGCCGAAACCGCCAAAACCTTGATTTGGATCTGTATGACCAAATTGATCATAATGAGCTTTCTTTTGGTCATCACTCAATACTTCATATGCTTCTTTAATCTCTTTAAATTTGTCGGCCGCATCTGCTTCCTTGTTAATATCCGGATGATATTTTTTTGAAAGCTTTCGATAAGCCTTTTTTATCTCTTCTTTTGTGGCGCTTTTACTTACACCAAGAACTTCATAGTAATCCCGCTTACTCATGAATATTCACTCCCGCTTCCTTTCACATAAAGGTAATTGTATCATTAACGGCATTTTCACTGCAACCTTTTACTCTAATCAAAAAAAGTCAAAGCCAAGGCAAGCCTGACTTTGACTTTTTTGAAGTTCACCGTTGTTATAACAGAACGTCGCGTTCTTAGGCTTCGTTCCTTTTATTGTCCAGCTCCGGCTCATAATCTTTCGGTCGTTTCACTTCTGTCCATGAAACCAAAGAGCGGTTTCCCGTTCAGAAGCCACAACGTCTCTCAAGATTGAACAGTCGCCTCTGCTTTTCTTTCTGTCTAGTTACGCAAGCTACATCCTACGGTCATTTCACTCCTTCCTACAGAAGCAAAAAGCGTTTCTTTGTCAGGAGCTCCAATGCCCTATGGATGTGAACGAGCTTGCTTCACTTTTCTTACTTATCGTCTACTTCTTCGAATTCAGCGTCTACGACGTTGTCGTCTTTTTTCGCTTGGCCTTCAGCTTGACCGCCTTGTGCTGCTTGAGCCGCTTGTTGAGCTTGCTCGTAAAGCTTCATTGTCAGTTGTTGAACGATTTCTTGAAGAGCATCTTTTTTCGCGCGAATTTCTTCTAGATCATTTTTCTCAATCGCAGCTTTCAACGCATCTTTCGCTTCGTTTGCTTTCGCTGCTTCCGCTTCGTCCACTTTACCTTCTAAGTCTTTTAATGTCTTTTCAGTCGTGAACACTAATTGATCTGCTTCATTGCGAAGTTCAACTTCTTCTTTACGCTTTTTATCAGCCTCTGCATTTTCTTCAGCTTGTTTAATCATGTTTTCAATTTCTTCATCTGAAAGACCTGAAGATGATTGAATTGTGATCGCTTGCTCCTTATTTGTGCCTAAATCTTTTGCACGAACATTTACGATACCGTTTTTGTCGATATCAAACGTCACTTCAATTTGTGGAATGCCGCGTGGCGCCGGCGGGATATCCGTCAATTGGAATCGACCTAATGTTTTGTTGTCGCCAGCCATCGGGCGCTCACCTTGTAGTACATGGATGTCTACAGCTGTTTGATTGTCAGCAGCTGTCGAGAACACTTGTGACTTGCTTGTCGGGATCGTTGTGTTACGGTCGATTAATTTCGTAAATACACCGCCCATTGTTTCAATCCCTAATGAAAGCGGAGTAACGTCAAGCAAGACAACATCTTTAATATCACCTGTCAACACGCCGCCTTGAACCGCTGCACCCAATGCGACTACTTCGTCGGGGTTAACGCCTTTATGAGGCTCTTTTCCAGTTACTTTCTTGATTGCTTCCTGTACAGCAGGAATACGTGTTGAACCACCAACCAAGATAACTTTATCAATTTCATTTGACGATAGGCCAGAGTCTTGAAGCGCTTGGCGGACAGGTCCCATTGTACGCTCTACCAAGTGAGCTGATAACTCATCAAATTTAGCACGTGATAAAGTGACCTCCAAGTGAAGAGGACCAGCCGCACCAGCTGTAATGAACGGTAAAGAAATTTGTGTTGATGTTACACCTGATAAGTCTTTTTTCGCTTTTTCAGCCGCATCTTTTAAACGTTGAAGCGCCATTTTATCTTGAGACAAATCAATTCCGTTTTCTTTTTTGAATTCGGCTACTAAATAGTCGATGATGACCTGGTCAAAATCGTCACCGCCGAGACGGTTGTCACCAGCTGTCGCGCGAACTTCAAATACGCCGTCGCCCAATTCAAGGATAGATACGTCGAAGGTACCTCCCCCAAGGTCATATACTAATATCGTTTGGTCTTCTTCTGTTTTATCTAAACCGTAAGCTAATGCTGCAGCTGTCGGCTCATTGATAATACGTTCTACTTCTAAGCCCGCAATTTTCCCAGCGTCTTTTGTTGCTTGACGTTCAGCATCATTGAAGTAAGCCGGTACGGTAATAACCGCTTTTGTTACAGGCTCTCCTAAATAATCTTCTGCATAAGATTTCAAATGCTGTAAAATAATCGCAGAGATTTCTTGAGGCGTATATTGTTTGCCCTCTGCTTCCACTTTATGGTCTGTACCCATATGGCGTTTAACAGAAATGATGGTGTTAGGGTTCGTAATCGCCTGGCGTTTTGCCACTTCCCCAACTTGACGCTCACCATTTTTGAATGCAACAACCGATGGAGTTGTGCGGTTTCCTTCCGGATTTGGAATTACTTTCGGTTCGCCGCCTTCTAATACAGCGACACAAGAGTTAGTTGTCCCTAAGTCGATACCAATGATTTTACTCACTGAACTTACCTCCTAAAGTCATTATGTAAGATTATTGATTTACTTTTACCATAGATGGACGAATGATTTTGTCCTTTAGTTTATAGCCTTTTTGGAATTCTTCCACCACTGTATTCGGTTCAAATGAAGCTTCCTCCACTTGCATGACCGCTTGATGTTGATATGGATCGAAAACTTGACCGACTGCTTCAATCGCTTCTAATCCTTCTTTTTGAAGGGCTTCAAGAAGCTGACGGTACACCATTTCCATTCCTTGCAGCACAGACTTCAACTGTTCATCTTCTGTATCCACTTTTAACGCTCTTTCAAAATTATCAAGAGCCGGTAATATATCCGTTACTAAGCTTTGCGCACGATACTTTTGTGCAGCTTCAGCATCTAAACGAGTACGACGGCGGAAATTATCGAAGTCGGCTTGAAGACGCAAATAGCGGTTTTCTTCTTCCTCAAGCTTGGCTTTCAGTTCTGCCAATTCTTTTTCTAAAGGATTAACCTCTTCCATCTGTTCACCTTCCGCTTGCTGATCTTGCACATGCTCCACTTCTATTTCTTCGCTTTGTACTTCTGTTACATGTTCTTCTGTCGTTTGCTTTTCGTTTGTCAACGAATTCACCTCCCTTTAGTAATACAAACATTTTTTCCGCTCCAATGAACGAGCAAGATTCCTGCCTTTACAAGGAATAAATGACCATTCATTAGAGCTAAATTAGTTTAACGCCCCATCAGCCTAACATATAAAGGCTGCCATGAGACTATATTTTATTAGCAACAAGATTATGAGTGATAAAACGAGGCGATTGATTTATCCACTTCTGCCCGTTAACCAATATAACCTCACCTATTTATTTTGATACAACCTTGTTAAGGCATTTGATAAATCGGATGAAATAAGCTGAAGCAAACTAATGATACGGGAATATGGCATCCGGGTCGGTCCTAAAATCGCCACCGTTCCAAGCTGCTCATCTCCAATTGTATAGCTTGCAGTAATTAAGCTGCAATTTTCCATTTCACTTACTTCATTTTCCCGTCCGATTTTCACATCAATCCCGACTTTATTTCCACGCAATAACTGATACAATTGCTTCTCTTGCTCCATCATCCTTAAAAGAGATTGGATTTTTCCTACATCATGGAACTCAGGGTGGCTCAACATATTTGTTTTTCCACCGATAAATGCCTTTTCATCGGTTTTCAACTGCAATGCATTTTGCATCATTAAGAAAAGATGCTCATAATTGGTAATATGCGTTCTAAGCAGCATTGCCACTTCTTTATACATCTTATCCTTCAATTCCGTGATGGGGACACCTGCCAGGCGTTCATTTAAAATGGTGACCATTTTTTCAATATCAGACGGATTAACAGAAGAAGGCAGCGTCAATGTTTTGCTTTCTACATGTCCTGTATCTGTCACGATAATAGCCACGGCAGTTTCAGATGATAAAGGAATCATCTGGATTTGCTTTAATTTATGATTCACCACTCTCGGTCCTAATACAATCGATGTTAAGTTTGTCATTTCCGACAAAATTTGCGCAGATTTCTGAACAATGGCTTCCAATTCTACAATATGTTCAGCAAACACCGATTTAATTTTAGTCGTATCAGAAACAGTCAGCAATTGCGGTGATAATAAATGATCCACATAATAACGATAGCCTTTCTCTGAAGGAACTCGACCTGAGGAACTATGTGTCTTTTCAATAAACCCCAATTCTTCCAGGTCTGCCATTTCATTTCGAATGGTAGCAGAGCTGAAATTGATTTCTTGTTTTTTAGATAAGGTTCTTGATCCGACAGGTTGTGCAGATCGAATAAAATCATCAACAACGACTTGTAAAATCAATAATTGTCGATCTGTAAGCACATGTCATCACCTCTGTTAGCACTCATCTATCGCGAGTGCTAAATCTATTAATAAATTACCAAATCACTTTGGCAATGTCAACGATTAGATTACACCAATAAAGGCCTGAAATACTTCATTCCCGAGAAATCTTCCTTGGCGCGTTAAATAAAAGCATTCCTCGTTTTCTGTCAGTAAACCCTTTTCCATTTGTTCATGCACTTGTTCACCAAACACATTCTTTAGTTCTACGCTGTATTTTTGTTTGAAAGTCCGTTTAGAAACACCTTCCTTTTTGCGAAGTCCTAAAAACATCTCTTCTTCCATCATTTCCGTTTTCGTGACTTCATGCTCTTCCATGTAAGCAAACCCGTTTTGTGAGACGGTGTCAATGTATTTATTGATAGGTCCGATATTGGCTCTTCTTACCCCTTGAACATACCCGTGAGCTCCCGCTCCAATTCCGTAATATTCTTCATTGTTCCAATACGTCAAGTTATGCCTGCTTTCAAAACCATCCTTTGCAAAGTTGCTGATTTCATACTGTTTGAAACCGTGTTTCTCCATTTGCATCATCAATTCATCATACATTTTTGCTTCTATTTCCTGAGGGGGAACATTCAATTTCCCTCTTCTCATCAAATTATAAAAAACTGTTTTCGGTTCGATGATTAAAGAATAAGCTGACATATGGTCAATATCCAGCTCAAACGCTTGTTGTAAGGTATCGGAAAAATCTTCCATTGTTTGTCCTGGTAAACTGTACATCAAGTCAAGACTGAGGTTTTGAAACCCCATTTCTCTTGCTCTCTGGATGGTTTTGACCGCTTCATTCTTCGTGTGAACACGCCCGATACCCTTTAAGAGTTCATCGTTGAATGTTTGTACTCCAATGCTTAAACGATTAACCCCATATTCTTTTAATAGCTGAAGTTTTTTCTCTGTCAGTTCATTTGGATTGGCCTCGAATGTAAATTCTCCATTTTCTTCTAACGAAAGGTGGTTACAGGTCATTTCCAGAAACTTATCTAACTGTGATTCCGTCAGTGCCGTCGGAGTGCCCCCTCCTACAAAAATACTTTTCAATCTATTCTGCCCATGTTTTTCAACCGTGTTTTTCATTTCTTGTTCCATTGCATTTAAATAGTCATCAACAGGCTGATTATCAAAAAATACCTTATTGAAATCACAGTAATGGCAAATATGATGACAAAACGGAATATGCAAATATGCGGCTTGTACCATTTACCTCACACCTTTTTTTCGATTTATTTAGAAAAGCTTAGAACTCCTGAATATTTCCCAAGTACTGTTTTTTTACTGCCTTGAAGGATTTCACTCGAAACATCAATGGACAAGGGCGGCTTGAAGGAGGAGAATCTCCCCCTTCAAGCCGCCCTTAGGATTACTTTTTACTATTGCTGTCGTCCATTTTTAGAACCGCCATAAATGCCTCTTGAGGCACCTCGACTGATCCGACCTGTTTCATACGTTTCTTACCTTCTTTTTGTTTTTCAAGAAGCTTACGTTTACGGGAAATGTCCCCTCCGTAACATTTTGCCAATACGTTTTTACGCATTGCCTTAATCGTTGAACGCGCCACGATTTTTTGGCCGATCGCTGCTTGAATCGGAACTTCGAATTGTTGACGCGGAATAAGATCTTTCAATTTTTCCACAATTACTTTACCGCGTTCATAAGCCGAATCGCGATGGACAATGAACGAAAGCGCATCGACTTGCTCAGCGTTCAATAAAATATCCATCTTCACTAATTTTGATGTTTTATATCCAATCAGCTCATAGTCAAAAGAAGCATAGCCTTTTGTGCTTGATTTTAGCTGATCAAAGAAATCATATACAATTTCCGATAAAGGAATTTCATAGATAATGCTGACGCGATTTTCATCCAAATATTGCATTGTGATGAAGTTTCCGCGTTTCTTTTGACACAATTCCATGACGGTCCCTACATAATCGTTCGGAACCATAATCGTTGCTTTCACATACGGTTCTTCAATATGATCAATTTTTTGCGGATCTGGCATATTAGATGGGTTATCGACCGCAATCTTCTCTCCATCCGTTAAAAAGACATCATAAATTACACTTGGAGCCGTCGTAATCAAGTCAATATTGAATTCACGTTCAATACGTTCTTGAATGATTTCCATATGCAATAGACCTAAAAATCCACAACGGAATCCAAAACCTAAGGCTTGTGACGTTTCTGGTTCAAATTGTAAAGCTGAATCATTTAATTCCAGCTTCTCCAACGCTTCACGTAAATCATTGTATTTGGCTGTATCGATTGGATATAAGCCGCAGAATACCATCGGATTCAATTTACGGTAACCTGGAAGCGGCTCTGCCGCTCCATTTTTTGCATGCGTAATGGTATCCCCGACGCGTGTATCGCCGACATTTTTAATGGCTGCTGTCAAGAATCCTACATCTCCGACTGTCAATTCATCTCTTAGAGTCGTCTTTGGTGTGAATACACCGACTTCCGTTACTTCAAATTCTTTTCCAGTAGCCATCATTTTAATTTTATCGCCTACTTTAACCGTACCTTCTACAACGCGAATGTAGGCTACAACCCCACGATAAGCATCATATAAAGAGTCAAAGATTAACGCTTTTAGCGGACCTTCCGGGTCTCCACTTGGAGCTGGTACTTTTTCAACGATTTGTTCTAGAATCTCTTCAATACCGATTCCCGCTTTTGCAGAAGCAAGCACCGCTTCTGATGCGTCAAGCCCAATGACATCTTCCACTTCTTGCCGCACACGCTCCGGGTCTGCGCTCGGCAAGTCAATTTTATTGATGACGGGTAAAATTTCCAAATCATTATCCAGTGCTAAATATACGTTCGCCAATGTTTGAGCTTCAATTCCTTGTGCTGCATCTACAACAAGAATTGCTCCTTCACAGGCAGCAAGGCTTCGAGACACTTCATATGTAAAGTCGACGTGTCCCGGTGTATCTATTAAATGAAAAATATAATCATTTCCGTCCTTCGCTTTATAATTAAGCTGAACAGCATTTAATTTAATCGTAATTCCCCGTTCACGCTCTAAATCCATGGAATCCAAAAGCTGGGCTTTCATTTCACGTTGCGTCAACGCATTCGTTTTTTCTAAAATACGATCTGCCAGTGTCGATTTTCCATGATCGATATGGGCGATAATCGAGAAGTTACGAATTTTAGATCGTCTTTCTAATCTTGATTCTTTATTCATCACATATTTCACTCCTACTAAAACTCAACAAGCATATACACTAGGGTAAATTATATCATTACCATACAACCAATGTCATTAGAAAATGACATTGGCTCTTTCGTCGCCCTTTTCGATTGTGCTAAAGCCTGATGTCCATTCTTCATCGCTATTGGCCAACTGCCTTGTTGATGGCGGAATGAATCATATCTGCAAACCTTCTTCCAAATGAAGAAAAAAAGTTAAAGGCCTTATGTTCTTCCAACTTTTGCTGCTTTTCCTGTAAATCTGTCGTTCTCACTCTTGAACCCAGCACAGACGCTTCTACTTCCCCTTCTTTCGTTTTGGAAACCGTAAAGGCACTTGAAAAATCGGGATCCTTATACCCCTTCATCTTAATCATCCCGTCATTTGCCAACTGCATGCCCAGCAATACTCCAAACAATAATATCGTCGTCAACATGAAGGTTTTCATCATGAACTTAACCATCTTGTACTCCTTTAACGAGACGCTTCTTACTAATCAGTATGGACGTTTCTTCATGAAAACATTACCTGTTAAAACAATTATTGTTTAGATTCCACTGTTCCATTTACTTTTTCCGCTTCCCAATAATATTCGCTAAAGATGTCCGCGACCGCTTCAGCCGTCCGGTTCAATTCCTCAAAGGAGTTATCGACTCCCCCAAATTCAAACAAGATTGCCTTTTGTGACAAATCTTGATTGAACTTACCGTTCGTCCCTTTTCCTCTTTTCGTAAATACCCCTCTGCTCAAGCCCGGGTACTTTTTATTGATCAAACTATGAAGATCTTTCGCCAATTTCTCATTTCGTTCGTAGTCTGCATTTTCCCCTCCGATGACAAAAGCAATTTTTGCATAGTCTTTCCCGTTTATAGCAACCGTCGTCGCTTCTCTCCGGTTTGCATCGCGATGAAGATCAAATAAATACTGCAAATCACGATTAGAAGCAAGAGCGGATTGAACGACCTCCCGGGAAGCGGCATAAGATTTCGAAAAGTTCCAGCCTTTTTGCTTTAACTTCTGAGTCATATCCTCCACATTTACTTGTGATCCAATTCCTCGTTCTGTCAGTTCCTCCGCCAACTTTTTCCCGACCATCGTGACGTTAACTTTCGAGTGATAGGCGGCATCAGGATCGGTCACCCCTTTTAAATGGGGTAAATATGATTCACTGCTATGACTATGATAAATAAAGACGACATTTTTACCATTTGTCGATAAAGCTGGTGGTTGGACTGGCCCCTTTTCTCCAGCAGGCTTGTCCAACTCTAAATTTTGAATGCTTGCTTCTCTCTCTGCCATCAATACTTCTAAAGGAGGTGCCGATTCATATGGAATGGTCGTATAATCCAACCCTTCTTCCGCCACAATGATTTCACTGTCAAAATGATAAAAGCCTGGAAGTTCATTTCCAAGCAGACTTCTCGGATCATCCAAATTGACCCGTGTTGCAAATTGAAATAGCTCATTGAAATATCCCGGCGAAGGAATATCCGGTGAGAGCGCCTGTTTGAAGTAATGATTTTCATACGAAAATAAATGTACAAATGAAGAAATGGATAACTCGTCCGTTACTTCCCCCAAGGAAGAGGAAGAAATTCGATATTGAGGCTTTAGGGATGTGAGCATCCCGACCATTACAAATAGCATGACTAACCCTAGTACGAATACAATAATCAATTTACGGATGATAGCTCCGTTTACTGAGACAATTACTTCACCCGGCCGCCCGAATTTCATGTTCTCACCCTTTCAAAGCTTCTCTGTACCATGTATATGTACAAGCCTTGTTGAATAGAACCCATGAAAAACGAAACAAAAGCGGCATGGGTTACCTGCCGCTTCGGTTATGTGAATGAATCTATTTAGTGAGTGTATGCTCCTATGTTGTCTTGATCGACTTCATGATGCAAAGCAGCATTCAACCCGCTTGCTACCACATTGGCCATATCCTCAATAAACATATCCACTTCTTTTGGTGTGACCATTAAATTGTGCCCCAAAGGAGAGAGAACTTCATGAATAAGGCGTCGCTTTTCCTCATCCGGCAATGTTCCAATTAATCCAAGGTAGGTTTGACGCTGCTCAACTTCTGGTAAATCCTCGTCTGTCAGCGTCTTTTTCTCGCCAAATATCATACTCGACGGCACAAGAGCTTTAGACGGCTTGCCTTGTTCTTTCATCTCGCGGCCAAAGTGCTTCAAGATGAAATCAATTGTATCACTCGTGATGGAAACTGCGTCTACTACTGTCGGTATTCCAAGCGCGATAACAGGAATTCCTAAAGTTTCATAACTAATTTCTTTGCGCTTGTTTCCCACACCTGACCCTGGATGGATACCTGTATCCGAAATTTGGATGGTGGCATTTACCCGTTCAAGGGAGCGGGCTGCAAGGGCATCGATTGCAATGACAAAATCAGGTTTTGTCTTTTGGACCACTCCAAAAATGATGTCACTTGTTTCAATTCCTGTTAGTCCCATGACACCCGGAGCGATAGCACTGACTGGACGAAAACCGTCTTGGACATCTTGAGGATCCAATTCAAATAAATGTCTTGTGATTAATAAATTCTCAACGGCCATTGGCCCAAGAGCATCTGGTGTTACATTCCAGTTCCCTAAACCGACCACAAGACAGCTTGCTTGGTCAGAAATACCCAGTTGTTTAATAAAATGGTGAAGCTCTTTTGCCAGCACTTCTTCCATCGTTTGTTGCATATCCGTATCCTGCTGGCGAATTCCCTGGGCTTCAAGAGTCAAATATTGTCCTTTCTTCTTATTAATCGTTTGGGCCCCCTGCTCGGTAATCTCCACAGAGGTTACTTTAATGCCCTGTACATTTCTCTCCTTCACAATGACTCCTTCAATATGGGCGCGCTGCTGTGTCTTTTTCTTCTCATTTTCCTGAATCGTCATTTCATGGGCTTCGACTGCTAAATCTGTACGAACACTGTATCGACTTAAATCTAAATTTTGTTCCACAATCCTTCCTCCCAGTCTAATATGTATTATCCTTAATGTGTGCTGCAATCCGCTCTTATTCCCATAGAAATATTTACTAATATTTCTGCAGTAGCTATTTTTTCACTTTCCTCGTACAATGATTAAGTACGGAAAAACAACAGCTGTTGAAAAGGTATTTGTATTCTCACCTATTCATCACCTGTTCATGCATCCTATCCATATATGTTTGTATAAAATGCATGTTCAAAAAAAGAGTCCAAGTTTTTCCCGGACTTTTTGGACATCCTTCAAAAAATCATCTCGATATTCTATTGCATTCTTTTTATTGGTTTGATAGAATATCATGTGTTCTAACTGTAAAAAATGTCGAGTTTAACATAATCTCGATTTTTAGCAATTTCGGGAGGTGAAATAGATGCCAAACATTAAATCTGCGATTAAACGCGTAAAAACTAGCGACGCTCGTCGTGCACAAAACGCTCAAGTTAAATCTACAATGCGTACTGCAATCAAAAAGGTTGAAGCATTAGTAGCAAACAACGATATCGAGAACGCAAAAGCTGCTTTCTTAGTAGCTTCTGAAAAATTAGACAAAGCTGCTCGTAAAGGTCTTATCCACAAAAACGTTGCTGCTCGTCAAAAATCTCGTTTAGCTAAACAAGTTAACGGATTATCAGCATAATAAAAAACGCTTCTCCATCTGGAGAAGCGTTTTTTATTATGCTGACTTTCTTTTATCCCGTATTACCGGCCTTCCTTTACAGTTCTCATGAAAAAAAGTTCCAATATGAGCGACTTATCCATTTTTCCCATTTTCATTTCGTAATCCGCTTCTGCAAGCTCCTTCATAATAGTCTGCAACTGATTTTCGCTAAATAGTTTACTTTGCTGTAAAGCAAGCTTAATACGAAACGGGTGAACCTTCAAAGAGTGTGCAATTTGCTGTTGACCATATCCTTGATTTCCCAAGAGTTTCGAATGGTAAATCAAGCGAAACTGAGTAGCCAATAACGATAATATCTTAATAGGCTCTTCATTATTTTGCAATAAATCCCGATACAGGTGCATGGCCTTCATAGAGTCTTGCTTCACTACGGCATCGACAAGCGAGAATACATTCTGCTCCAGTGATCTTGCCACCAACAGCGAAACGACTTCTTCCGTAATCGTTTGCCCTTCCCCTGTATATAATACAAGTTTTTGCAATTCATTTAAAACCACCGTCAAATTAAGACCAGTCAGCTGTAAAAACAGCTGCTTTGCCCCTTCTGTCATCGTTACAGACGATGCTTTTAACTCATTGTCAATCCATGTTCGGATGTCTTCTTCTCCCAATTCATTCATTTCAATGCATTCTGCGCTCTTTTTCAATAACTTCGTAATTTTCTTTCGTTCATCCAGCTTTGAATAAGGCACAACGATGATCATCACTGTAAAGGGGGAAGGCTCCTCAATGTATTGCTGCAACTTTTCTACATTATGTACTACTTTTTCCTTTGACTTTTCAGACGTCAAGAACACCGCATTATTTAAAACAACGACACGCCTTTCTCCAAAGAAAGGCAATGTTTCTGCATCTTCAACCCCTTGCTCCACAGGAACTTCTTCCAAATCGTAAGTCGATAAATTGAAACTTTGCTCTTCTTCATTCAATGCTGCATCAATAATTTTTTTTCTCATTTCTTTTACTAAAAATGCATTTGTTCCGTATAGTAAATAAATAGGTGATAACTGATCTTTTTTCACTTTTTTCCAACTATGTAATACCAAGGGTTTGCCTCTCCCATTCCTTCTTTTTTCTTCATTTACCATCGTACAAAGATTAAGACCTTTTTACAAGTTGTCCTCTAAGAAAAGCGGAGAAAGCTCGTTTATGCTCATAGGGAACTGGCAGCCTCAAACGCGACGTCCTGCACTTCGGAAGCGTCGACGTTTGAACATCCTGTTCTTCAAGTTACCGTAGAGCATAGCTTGCGCAGCTAGACAATAAGAAGTCCCGCTTAGCTCCTGGAACTGAACACGAATGTGAAAAGTTTCATACTTTTTGATGCATAAGCAAAGGGAATTGCAAACGAAAAAGCAATTCCCTGATCTATGATAAACACTGCCAAAAGAAGCCCTAGGATACTTTTTTGTCAGTGAGTGTCCCTTTCTAGTTATTATGGACAGCAGACCTTGAACTATTTGTGACAACTCTTGTCAGCAAAGGAAAACGGTTTCTTGCATATGGATTTTTTCATATTTTTGCCTTATACTAAAGAATGAAATAGGAGGGGTAGCTGTGAATCAGTTTGAGAAAAATGTCCAAAGTACACGAAACGATGCAGTCGACTCAGGTGTAGGATTTGTCGTTTCATTCGGATTTTTCGCAACAATGTTTATCATTGCAACTATCGTACAATTAGTCGCATCTTGATATCCAAAATGATATCGATCCGCCTGCTCCCAGTAGGCAGAAAGTGGCTGTCCCATAAGTTCTAAACAGGCCACGAAATGATTTTTTACTGAGAGGATTCGTCACTCGATTCCCATGACAGGACCTTTCAGGAGGATGAGTCAAAAGGTGTGTTTTTCAACCTTTTGACTCATCCTCTTTTTATATTTGTTATATGTTATGGAATTTGCTGATGGAAGGTTCCTTTGTTTTGACGAAATCTAAAATAAACCGCTCCATCCTCATCCGTACGAAAAAGAAGGATCTTCCTTTTCTCAAATTCTTCGATAACAGAAGAGTGAGGATGTTGATAACGATTATGCTTCCCTACCGAAATGATGGCTGCTTTTGGCTTGATATGATCTAAAAACAAAGAAGAACTGGAGGTTTTACTTCCATGATGACCTACTTTTAAGATATCTGCTCTCAGAGCCGGGAAATCCTTCACAAGCTGTTCCTCTCCGCTAAGCTCCAAATCACCTGTAAACAGCCACGTCAGTCCTCCAAGCTTTGTATAGAGGACAAGCGACTGGTCATTTTTTGATTTTTCATTTCCTGTTGGAGATAATACGTAAAAAGAAAAATTTCCCTCCCTCCACATATCCCCCTTTTCTGCAAGTATCACGTCTATACCTTGAGATCGGGATTTCTCAACCAAATTTTTTTCTAATTCAGCTAACGAATCCTTTTTTCCTATCACGAGTTCTTGAACCTTTACATTGTTTAAGATGGTTTCAGCAGCGCCAGCATGGTCGTAATCTCCATGTGTAATAAACAATTTATCGATTTGGCGAATTCCCCGTGCATAAAAAAATGGAAGCAGCACATCTTTTCCGACTTCAAATGAATGGCGTTTTTCCTGCCAAGGTTCTTTTTCAAACGACACCTTGCCACCCGTGTCCACTAAATACACACCTTTTCGATAAGGAAGTTCAATTAAAATGCTGTCTCCTTGTCCCACATCAATGACTGTCACACGTCCCTCTGCGCTCATATCAAATTGGTAATATTGGAACAGCATTAACAGAACGAGGCAGCTTCCAGCCCATACACGGTGCTTCCCATTGCTTTCCCATGCCGCAAACAACCAGAGCATTCCTATATATAAACTTATAGTAACCAAAAGAGAAGGCTGTCCAAAAATTAATCGAGTGTAAGGAAACGTTACGGCAAAAGCAACTAGACGATCGCTTACATCCAGCAGCATATTTAATATAAAGGAAAGCGTCTCTCCTAAGAAGGGAACGATCATGAGCAAACATAAAATACATAAACATGCCGGAAGAATAACCATAGAAAAAAGGGGAATGAACAATAAATTTAGAGGGAGGCTTAAGAGCGATATTTGGTAAAAGTGATATAAAATCAATGGTAAAGAGCTTAACTGGGAAACAATACTCGCTGCCAGCAATTGATGCCAAAAAGACGCAGAGGTGTTCTCGATAAGACGATGGGACATGATAAGGAAAAAGCTTACGACAAATGAAAGCTGGAATCCTATATGGTATATATAGTACGGATCCGCCGCCAACATTAGAAGAAACGTAAGGCTGATTGCATCATGAGGCGTCATCGCCGTTTTCATGAACAGCACCATTAAAACCAACACTGTCATCATAACGGCCCTTATTACAGACGGGGCAGCCCCGGCTATAATCGCATAAAACGGAAGAATAAGCAGTAAGAATGCAGTGGCCCTTTCTCGGGTTACCCCTAATCGAATCAACACGTAAAAAATCATTCCTGCTAAAAAACCAACATGCAAACCCGATATAGCCAGTAAATGAATCACACCGCCTTCTTGATAATGTTGCAGTGTCTCTTCGCTTATATATTTTCTCTCGCCGTAAATGAGGGCCTGCATCATCCCCGCTGCTGGTTGATCGACATGTTCACCGATAAAACGGAGTCCCTTGTCTCTCCACCGAGAAAAAGCATCCTTTATTCTGACATCTTCACGGCATTGTTCAACAGATATATCGGAAGCCTGCAATATCCAATGAATCCGTTGCTGATACAAATAATGTTCATAGTTAAATACCCCTGCATTCCTCTCTGTTTCCGGTTTGACCAGTTCACCGTTCAACCGACAAGAGAGACCTGCTTTTAACTGCTGAAGTTCATTCTTTTTCTCTTTTGAAACAGTAGTATATCTTACAATAACCGTTTCTTTAGAAAGTCGGAACTTAAAAGAAAGAGTTTGCCCATTAATATCCGGGACAGTGGAAATGCGACCTTGAAAAAAAGTGGTGGAAGGAGAAAGCGAGGTTTGATTCTGTTGTTCATTGATAATGTAATGGAAGGATAATAAAGCGGTAGCTGTAAAGCTAACATAAAAGATAAGATGAGAAAAAGAACGATACATCCAAACAAAATAAACAGCAGGAAGCATCCATAAAATCGGCTCCTTTACAGCTAAACATAAAAATAATACCAGTACTGATACGGCAGTATATACCCAATACCCCTTCATGCCCTCTATCATTCACATGTGTAAAACACCTCCATTGGTGATTAAACCTTTACTTCTTCTTAAAGAAACCATAAAGAAAGCTTCCATCCGTGGGAGTCCCTCTCCCACAGATGGTTATACCTTTTCTTTTTTATTACTAGGCAGATGAATCACGTCAATATCTTTTAAGAAATATTGATTCCATTCATTTGGATAGGCATTCCGATAGACGATTTTTTTAATGCCTGATTGGGCCAGCGTTTTGGAGCACTTTTCGCATGATTCATGTGTAATATATGCCGTCGCCCCTTTTAACAAGTGCCTATCAGCATGCAGGACCGCGTTTTCTTCGGCATGAAGACAACGAATGCAACGTCCATTCTGATCCTTTAAGCAGCCAATATCATGGCAATGGTCATGGCCATGTATCGACCCGTTATAGCCAGTCGATACAATGTGTTTGTCTTTTACAATGACACAGCCCACATGTAACCGTTGACAAGTCGAACGGGTTGCCACTACTTCTGCAATTTCCAAAAAATATTCATCCCAACTTTTTCTCGTCACTTCATTTTCCCCTCCTAAAGAAATTCCAATTTCCTATGGGACTAAGCAGGCTCGCTTTGCTTTTCTTTTTGTCTAGCTGCGGCTCCTAGCTCAGCACGGAAACAGATGATGGCTCTCATAAGGCAAAAAACGCCTTATGGATCAATCCCTATTTTCTTAGGCTCACAGGATGTGAGTCATGCCGACGTTGCCACAGGACGTGGCGACCTTAGTCGGCCTTCCTTGAAAAGTCGCCTCCGCTTTTCTTTAGTGTAACGGCATTCATCAAATATCGTCAATATTCTTATTTTTCGTTTTGCATTATTGAATAGTGACTTGTTCCTGAATCTTTTCAAACGATTTCTCTCCGATACCGGATACATTCATCAAATCTTCCGTTTTTTCAAATCCCCCTTGCTCTTCCCGATAAGTGATAATGGCTTCGGCTTTAGCCGGACCAATCCCCGGCAAAGACTGTAATTCTTCACTTGAGGCAGAATTAATGTTTACTAAATCAGCGGATTCTTCTTGTTGTAGAGGAAAAGTGGCGGAAGATAGAATCTCTCCTTCTTTTGGAACATAAATGACCATTTCATCCTTTAGCTTTCCTGCTAAGTTTACTTGATTTTGGTCTGCATTTTCACGGAACCCTCCAGCTGATGCGATTGCATCTGTAACACGATCACCTTGTCTCATTTCATATACGCCTGGTTGCTGCACCTCTCCTTTTACATCGACTATAACTTCATTCTTTGCTTCCGTTTTTATCGACAGCTGTTCATCAGAAGGTTCTTTCTCCCCTTTTTGAAATTCTTGTTCCCATTCATTTATAGACACAGCGCTTTCAACGGATGAAGAACGGTTCATAGACAGCCATAACAGAAAAACAATCAGAAATGTGATTCCAATGAAAATAATCGTTCTTTTGGATATTGCCACTATACATCCTCCTTTGGGGCAACTCGTATTCATAAAGTTACAACTGATTTCATATCGTGTAGGAGAGCAGTTTTTATCCCGCATGAACTGTCCGAACCCCCCTCTTCTGTAAATAGAAGTAAACGGACAGTAAAATACCCGGTTGGTTCAGTTTACTTTCAGTTAGGAATGACCTTCTGCTGAAAGAAGTTTCACTTTATATAGGAGGGGATGAAACAGTGAACATAGGGTTTATTGGAACAGGAAATATGGGGAAAATATTGATTGAGGCATTGCTTGAATCGAAAAAGATTCAGCCTGAAAACATAACGATTACAAATCGTACTATTAAAAAAGCCGATGCTATCCAAGCCCAGCATCCCTCAATAAAAGTGGTGAAAACAGCGAAAGAAGTGGTTCAACACTCAGACGTTATTTTTCTCTGTGTAAAACCATTGGATATTCACCCCCTTTTAATACAACTGAAACATGACTTACAGCCTGATCAATGTATTGTATCCATTACAAGTCCTATTTCTGTTGAGCAGCTTGAGAGTATCTCTGATTGTCAAGTTGCTCGTATCATACCGAGCATCACAAACAGGGCATTGGCGGGTGTTTCGCTCTTTACTTATGGGAAAAGTTGCAGTAAAAAGTACCAGCAAGCCTTATATGAGTTATTCTCGGCTATATCTCATCCTGTCATAATCGATCATTCTATTACAAGGATTGCATCTGACATCGTCAGTTGCGGACCGGCATTCTTTAGCTTTCTCCTGCAAAAATTTGTTGCCGCTGCAGTAAAGGAAACAAACATTTCAAAAGAAACAGCAACAGAACTTGCTGGTCAAATGATTATGGGGATGGGAAAATTGCTGGAAAAAGAGATTTTTACATTACCGACTTTACAAGAAAAGGTATCCGTAAAAGGCGGCGTTACGGGGGAAGGAATTAAAGTGTTGGAAGCGGAGATTGGTCCTTTATTTGAACATATGTTTCAGCAAACACATGCAAAGTATCATGAGGACATTGAACAGATTCATCGCCAATTCAATGCATAGTCCTCACCATATATTATTTTGACAGAAATCGATGGTTATCCTTCAAACTTAAACTATTTTTAATTTTTAAGCTGTCTCCTAAATCTCAAATCAATCATAAAAACATGATGATGGTTCCAAAGGGATGCTTTTTTCCCTTTGGAACCATCATCTTATTTTTTTATAGCTGAAAAGAAGAGACGTTCACTGGTATTTGTTGGTGGATGATCTGAAAAATCGGCTGTTATTTGTATATCATCAAAACCCGCTTCACAAAGCCACTCCACATACACTCCAGCAGAGAATGTACGCTGCTGATGAGATTCCTCAAAGCGCTCATAACGCCCCGTTTCATCTCGAACAAAAAACGTCAATTCATGCTCAACAGAATGCTCCTGTTCCCCTTTGAAGCAATCCCAAATATACGAGACATCATCTCCTGCATAAGCAAACGTTTCTTCAGCAAATACCTTATCCATTTTATACGGAGAGTGAACGTCAAATAAAAATAACCCGCCTTGTTTCAGATGGTTCGAAACTGCCGAAAAAGTTTGCTGTACTTCCTCAGCAGACTGTAAATAATTTAACGAATCACAAAAAATGCCTACACAATCAAAGAACTCCCCTAATTCAAGTTCTGTCATGTTTTGCTGGAATAAAGGAATAGAAAAGCCTTCTTTCTGTGCCTTTTCTTGGGCAATCATCAACATGTCATCGGATAAATCGATTCCTGTTACATCATAACCTTGGTTGGCCAAACGAATGGTCACTTGCCCTGTTCCGCAAGCTACATCGAGTATTTTAGGCTGATGGATCCCTGTTCGGGAAAGCTCCTTTTGAATGTATTTCACCCATTGATCATATGGAACATCTTGCATCAATCGGTCATATACATAGGCAAACCGTCCGTAGTTCATGAATTTAACACTTCTTGAATATCAACTTCCGGTGCATCTCCCCATAATCGTTCCAGATTATAGTAAGAACGCTCATCTTTATGGAATACATGTGCAATAACGTCTCCCAGGTCAACGAGTACCCAGCGTGCTTCATCAAATCCTTCCAATCGTTTCACATGGATATCGTTCTCATTGGCACGCTCTTTAATTTCACGAGCGATCGCTTGAACTTGTTTGTCCGAATTCCCATGGCAAATTAAAAAATAATCGGCAATTAACGAGATTCCTTTCATATTTAAAACAATCATATCATCTGCTCTTTTGTCATCTGCCGCTTGAACCACCATTGATAATAAATCACGCTCTTGCATTTATTTACCTCCTGTAACTAAGCTGTTATATGTAAAAATCGTGTCTGGATAAATCATTTGATTTTTCTTCAATAAAAACATAATGGTATTCCTTAAAGATTGTATTAAAGCTTTGTCCAAATCCTGCCGGGCCAACTCTCTTACTTCTTTTGCCCCTGGAAAAACCCTGCCCGGTTCAATATAGTCTGCTACATATACAATTTTCTCTAGCAGCGTCATATTTGGGCGCCCTGATGTATGATAACGAATGGCATCCAATACATCACGTTCTGTTATTCCTGCTTCTTTTTCAACCAGATAGGCTCCCACCGGTGCATGCCATAATTCCATATTATGAACCAGCAAATCTTTAGGCATGTTTTGCTCAAGAATAATTTGTTTCATCTCTTCCTTTGAACGAAACTTAGCATAATCATGAAAAATAGCGGCCAGCTCCGCCTTTTTCACATCCCCTCCGTAACGCTCTGCCAGCTCGATGGAGGTTTCCATCACACCAATTGTATGAATGTACCGATGTTCCGTCAGCTGTTCCTTTACAAGCGCTAACGCTCTCTCACGATCCATATAAATGATTCTCCTCTATATAGATTTTCACTTCATCAGGGACTAAATAGCGAATGGTCTTCCCATTTTTTATTTTTTCCCGAATAAGTGACGAAGATAAATCGACCATTGGGGCCTCTATCTGTAAAATAGGATAAGGAGATTGGCTATTATAACCGGGACGGTTTACTCCCACAAAAGTAACCAAATGCAACAGCTCTTCAATTCGATGCCACTCGGCTAAGCTCTCAATCATGTCTCCTCCGATAATAAAATGAAAAACCGCATCCGGATATTGTTCACGTAAAATCATCATCGTTTCATATGTATAAGATGTGCCGCCTCTTTCAAACTCAATAGCTTGAACGCGAAAGGCCGAATTCCCTTCTACAGCCTTTTCCATCATTTTTAAACGATGAAGCGGCTCTGTTGATTCATCGTTCTCTTTATGAGGAGGCACATATGCAGGCATAAACCAAACTTCATCCAGCAATAAGGCATCCTTCACTTCGTTTGCCATAATTAAATGCCCCATATGAGGCGGATTAAACGTGCCGCCTAAAATACCGATTTTTTTCAACAATCTCCGTCTCCTTTTAGAGGTTGTTCAAAAAGCCTGAGAAAAATGACGGTCACATTTACTTGTATAAGAAGTACTGATCCGACTTTCGCCGCAGGATGCGCGTTTTTTAGTCGGAATTCGTCACTCTCCTCTTTTTTGAACAAGCATTTTTACTGATTAGTTAGGAAGAACGATTTGTTTATTTTCCTTTGACTCTTTATAGAGAACAATCGTATTTCCGATTACCTGTACAAGCTCGGCTTTCGTTCCTGAGCTTAACTCTTCTGCCACTGTATAGCGGTCTTCTTCACAGTTTTGCAGTACGCTGACTTTAATTAATTCGCGTGCTTCCAGCACATCAGCAATTTGCTTTACCATGTTTTCATTGACGCCGCCTTTTCCCACTTGGAAGATGGGCGTTAAATGATGTGCCTTTGAGCGTAAAAAACGTTTTTGTTTACCTGTTAACATTATGTTCCTCCATCTTACTCTTCTTTTTTATGTTCCAGCTTCTTTAATATGATTTCCTCCATGGCTTCTATATATGGACGTTGATTGGTCCATTTTTCAAAAGCCAGTGCACCTTGCATAACAAACATCCCGATTCCATTATGAATCATCGCCCCTCTGCTTTTTGCTTCCTTTAATAGCTTCGTCTCAAGGGGGTTATAAATGATATCACTAACGAGAGCCCCTTTTTTCAAGTAATCAAGTCGCAAAGGAGACGCATCTGTAGATGGGTGCATCCCGACAGAGGTTGTATTAATAATGATATCGTATTTTGCCAGTGACGCTTCTGCTTCTTCAATAGAAAGAGAAGCTGATCCAATCTCCGCAGGATTATCCGCTATTAATTCTTCTGCTTTTGCTGGTGTTCGATTACAAAGATCAATTTGCTTAGGCGGCTGTTTATATGTAGCAAGAGTAAAATAAATAGCTCTTGCCGCTCCACCCGCACCAATGATTAATACTGTGCACTCCGTCAAATCTCTTTTATTAAGTGTGCTGAGTAAGGACGTCACATATCCTTCTCCATCTGTATTATACCCAATAAAACGTCCTTTTTCATTGACTACAGTATTAACTGCCCCAATCTCTTTCGCTAAAGGATCAATTTCGTCCAAATGTTCCATGATTTTCACTTTATAAGGAATGGTAACATTAAATCCCGCAATATCTAAAGCCTTCAATCCTTCTATCGCTGTTTGAAACTTGTCAGGCACAATTTCAAATGCATGATAATATCCTTCCAAATTCAAACGCTCGAAAGCATCGTTATGCATAATAGGTGACATAGAATGCCCAACCGGATAACCAATAACTCCATACAGCTTTTGCATCAGCTGCTCCCCCTTTTACTGAAATATCCACATTTTTCACTTTCGTATATAGTTAAGAAAAGCTCTTTAAATAAGAGAGGCTCTAATGAATACTCCTACCCCTTTTGGTGCATAAGCCACTACCTTTGCCCCCGGATCGTTCACTGTTACCCAGCCTAATCCCGAGAAAACGATGTCTGTTTTTCCTTGCTTAATCATAAATTCATGTGCTACAAGCTCAGGAAATTCATCCATTTGCTCTTGTCTCGGAGGCTGTAATAGCTCGCCTGCATGATTTCGATATAGTTCATCCGCTTTTTCCATTTTAGTACGATGAATCATTAAATCATTGGAAATATAGCAAGTCAGCGCTCTTCTTCCTCCACTAACATAATCTAAACGCGCCAATCCGCCAAAGAATAAAGTTTGCTCTTCATTCAATTGATATACTTTTGGCTTAATTTCTTTTTTAGGAGAGATAATCTTTAAATCACGTTTGTCAACAAAATGAGCCATTTGATGATGATTGATAATCCCCGGTGTATCATATAAAGCGGCATCATCATCAAGAGGGATACCGATTAAATCAAGGGTTGTTCCAGGGTATTGGGAAGTCGTTACAACATCCTTTTCTCCGCTGAACTCTTTAATCAAAGTATTGATGAACGTAGATTTCCCTACATTTGTACATCCTACGATGTAGACGTCTTTGCCAAAACGATAAGCCTCAATAGCCGCTGCAAGTTCTTTTATTCCTTGTCCTTTAGCGGCGCTGATTAAGTGGACATCGACAGGCTTAAGACCAAGTTCTTTTGCCTCTTTTTTCATCCAATTAATTAATTTGTTCTGCTTTACCGACTTTGGAAGCAAGTCCACTTTATTTCCAACTAAAAGGACATTGTTACTTCCCACAAAACGGTGTAAGCCAGGAAGCCAGCTGCCATTAAAATCAAAAATATCGACAATTTTCACAACAAGAGCATCCGATTTTCCAATCCCATTTAATATTTTCAGGAAATCATCATCGGTTAAAGAAACATCTTGAATCTCATTATAATGTTTTAAGCGGAAGCAACGCTGACAAATAATAACTTCTTTTTCTAATGCCGATTGGGGAGTGTACCCAATCTCGTTTGGTTTTTCGGTTTGAAGAGCGACTCCACACCCTACACATTGAAGTACTTGTTCACTCACGAATTTATTCCTCCCAATTAATCATGCCTTTTCGTTTCATCCACGTTAAAATTCTACGTTCCATTTTTCGATTGAACCTTGTAATAAAACCGTCTGTTTGGGCAACAGGTACCACCAGAATGGTGTAAAGTCCTAAACGATTTCCTCCAAGGACATCTGTTAAAAGCTGATCTCCAATCACAACGATTTCATCGTTTTGTACATCCATTAAGCGCAGCGCCTTATGAAATGCTTTTCCCATCGGCTTTCTTGCTTGAAAAATAAAAGGAATGCCTAAAGGATCTGAGAACAGCTTCACTCTTTTTTCAATATTATTGGAGACGATCGTAACCTGGATACCATGATCCTTCATTTCTTTAAACCACTCTATCAGCTGGGGAGTAGCACTGGGCCGATCCCATTCAACCAAGGTATTGTCCAGATCTGTAATAATCCCTTTAACTCCTCTTTCTTTTAACATTTGCGGCGTAATATGAAAAATGCTTTTTACATGTTCATTCGGCAAAAAAAGTTTTAACACGTATGTCACACCTCTACTAACAAAATAAGGTCCATCTGAATAATAAATACACAATACACAATTATAACGTTAGTTCTTCATTTTCCAACAAAAAACTTCTAAAAACGACTTTCATTTCGTTTCTATCTCCAGAAAATGTCTGATTGACAAAAAAGGCGTAGATTTTTGCTAATTTATGCAAATGTTTCGACAAAACCTAAGGTGTTTCCAAGTTGTGGATAAGTTTATGCACATTTTCCCAATTAACTACCAACATTTAATGGTAATTATAAACAAATTACCCACAAATTATCCACTGTTAACTGTGGATAAGAGAACGGTTGTTCCATTTTTTATTTCATGGTAGATTATGGTTACCAACTATCCATCTTATGATTTTTCCGATAGAAATAGAACACCCTTTTTGAATGGTAAAAAGATATCGGAGGTGAACGCCTTTTACAAGGCGATTATTATGCAAAAATTATCAGACAAGCTCCTTATCGAATCCTATATAAAAGCGACAGAATTACAGCTAAGTCCCGAATTCATTCAATTGATAGAAAAAGAAATGGAGCGCAGATCCCTAGAGCTGAAAGTCAAATTATCATCTTAAGCGATACTTTTTCTTATTTTAAGAGACCTATGAGCTGACCGACTTGGATCACCCGCTCTTTTTCAATATTTGGATCGAGCGAAAATGTATCTTTTTCAAATAACAGTACGACTGTAGAGCCAAACGTAAAATACGCCATCTCCACACCTTTCGTGACAGTATCGCCATCATGGGTTCTTTCAATACTGTTAATAAACATCGCACCTACTTTAACCATTAACAAATGACCCTGAGGGTGCTGCACTTCTGTTAATTTCCGATAATTTTTAATCAATGGATCTCTGCCGTACTTTAACCCCCACTTATTAACGGGATAAGATTTACTTCCAAGAGTCCACGTCTTTGTGATTTTTCCGCTTAATGGGCTATGAATACGATGATAATCGCGAGGACTTAAATAAAAAATCATAAATTGTCCTCCTACGTACTTTTCAAGCAATTCATCATCGTGAACCATCTCCTGAATGGAGTACATTTTTCCTTTTACTCTAATTTCTTTTGTTGGCTCAATAAAGCCGTACTCTTCGATGACTGCATCTACCGGACTCACAACTCCTTTTGGCGTTGGATCAATGGGACGAACTCCCTCTTTCAACTGTCTTATAAACAATTGCTGCAATGTTTTATAAGTAGATAGATGATTTGTCATTTCTGATTGATTAATATTGTAAATACGAGCATATGATGATATTAGCAATGCACTTACACGAGATGTTGAAAATCTTTGCAGCAACGTGGAGAAAAAGGCATGGTTCGTTAATTCAATAAAAATTCGATATACACGTTCAAACAAGAAAGTTTCCCTCCAATTATCCAATAGCCCTTTACTATCTTTGGCTTTCCGTCTACAATAAGAATACACTTTAAAATAGGTGCATCCCATTCTCTACAAAGGAGTGAAGAGAATGTTTTTATTAGATTACTTAGATCATACAATCAAAAAAATAAAAGCACAGGCAGCAAATGCATTAACTTTATTAAATCTAAGTTTAGGGGCTTTCGCAATTCTTTTTGTGTTAAAAGATAACCTTAAGTTGAGTGTCTTATTAATTTTCTTAGCCGCACTAGCTGATCGCTTTGATGGGATGACAGCGAGAAAGCTAAATATTGAGTCAGAATTAGGAAAACAATTAGATTCTATGTGTGATATTATATCGTTTGGTATTGCTCCCGCCTTACTGCTCTATCAGGGCATACTGTTCGAATATGGAGCACCTGGAGCATTGTTTACCATTTTGTACATCGCTTGCGGAGCCTTAAGGCTGGCGCGATTCAATATCACAGAAAATAATGGATATTTCACAGGGCTGCCTATTACGGCCGCCGGTTGTATTCTAACTTTAAGCTATTTGGTGATTCCTTATTTTCCACAACAATTTTTTATGTTCTTAGTCATTTTGCTGGCAATTTTAATGGTTGGAACGTTTAGGCTGAAAAAAATATAAAAAGCTCATGGCTTACCATGAGCTTTTTATATTTTAACAGAAATAATTTCGATAGCAATAGAAGCCGCCAAATATTACGAGTAAAACAAACAATACGATAATAACGGCAATCCAGAAGCCGTACCCGCTGCCGCAGCCTCCCACAGGGTACGAACCACAAGGTGGATAACCATATGGATACATGAAAGTTCCCCCTTTGCGTTCTTATTCTATTCATACACTATGTAAACGAAATAAAAAAGGTATAGGCCATTGTCCAATGATAGATAGACAATTCAGGAAAGCCTTTCACAAAATTACCATCAGGCGGTAACAATGTTGACAAAAATCATTTCTTTTTCAATAAGGGATATATGCTACAGTAAAGATAGATGATTGATAGTATACGAGGTGAGAGACATATTTTCTTTCGTACTCGGCATTGTCATTTCAGCTGTTATGGTTATCATTATTGACACTGAAATCAGTACAGAATTAGCTTAGCGAGGCTAAAAAAGGAACTATACTCCATCATCTCTAACCCGCCTTCCTTATGAGGCTCATTACCAGCTCCTTCTGGTATGGGCCTTTTTTATTTTCTGAAAGATCTTATTATCTGTTCAAAGCTATAAAAAACTTCTTATGTATGCACCTCTCTCCTCTGTATTCGATAAAGTTTTAAAAAGTTATAGGGATAGGCATAAAGATTAAACAAAATATGTCGATAAAATGGTATAAGAAGTTGTTCAAAAAGTCCGGGAAAAATGACCGTCGAATTTCGGCGTCAGCTTGCTTTTCCGCTACTCACGTATTAACAGCATACGCTCCGTTGCTCAAAGCTGCGCTTCCTTGAACTTCTTGGTCCTTTTTATCCTCCTTTTTGAACACACACTATAAGCAAAATCTTTAAAAAATATGTATTTCAAGGTGATCTCGTATGGATAAAACTTCTTTATTCGGAATTATTTTAGCTCTTATTGGCGTATTTGTAGGAATGATCTTAAAAGGGGTCAGCCCCTCTGCCTTATTCAATATTCCTGCATTACTTATCATTTTTATTGGCACCGCGGGAGCGGTAACCATCGCCTTTCCTGCAAGAGATATTAAAAATGTACCGAAACTATTCGGAATTGTATTTAAAGAAGACAAAACCCCTAAAATTGAAGAACTTATTCCTCTATTCGTCGACTTAGCTACGGTGGCAAGAAGAGAAGGATTATTAGCTTTAGAAAGCAAGATAAGTGATATTGAAGATCCATTTTTAAAAAATGGCTTAAACTTGGCTGTCGATGGACAAACACAAGAGTTCATCCGTGATGTGATGACAGAAGAAACGTCCGTTATGGAAGAACGCCATCAAATTGGGGCTTCCATTTTCACTCAGGCAGGTACATATGCGCCTACTCTTGGAGTATTAGGTGCGGTTGTCGGTCTTATTGCCGCATTGTCAGACATGAGCAATATGGATGCGCTCGGACATGCCATTTCAGCTGCTTTCGTTGCAACGCTTTTCGGGATTTTCAGCGGCTATGTTCTATGGCATCCATTTGCCAACAAATTAAAAAGAAAATCTAAATATGAAGTAAAGGTTCGTTATTTGATGATTGAAGGGGTTTTATCAATTGTTGAAGGGCAGGCTCCTAACGTCATTGAGCGTAAACTGGCTTCTTTTTTACCTGTAAATGAACGCGAAAAATTCTTTAATGAAGGTGAAAAAAACAATGAAAAAAAAGCATCAGCATAACAATCACGAAGAACATGTTGACGAATCATGGCTCATTCCATATGCGGACTTGCTTACACTGCTGTTAGCTTTATTCATTGTCTTATTTTCCATGAGCAGTATTGATGCTGTAAAATTTAAACAACTTGCCAGTACATTAAACTCTTCTTTTGAAGGAGGAACAGGAGTTTTGGAGTATCCGAGTACCCTTCCCCCTGAGCAATCTCCTTCATTGAGTAAGGAGGAGGACAATAAAGAAGAGAGCAGTAATTCCGAAAAAAAATCTCTGCAAGAACTTCAGCAAAAGGTAAATGAATACATTAAAAGCCGGGATTTAACAGGACAATTGAAAACAAGTTTAACGGACGAAGGACTTCTGATTACTATTTTGGATAACGTACTATTTGATTCCGGAGTGGCCGAAGTTCGTCCTGCTAATCGTCAGCTTGCGAAAGAAATTTCTCAGCTGCTTGTCATGGAAACGCCCAAAAATGTCATTATCAGCGGCCATACAGATAATATCCCTATCCGTAACCAATATTTTGAATCCAACTGGGATTTAAGTGTCATGCGTGCAGTTAACTTCATGAAAGCCTTACTGGAAAATCAAAAATTGGATCCCGCACTTTTTAGTGCAAAAGGATACGGCGAGTATAAACCGATTGCGAGCAATTCTACGGAACAAGGCAGGCTAAAAAATCGACGCGTTGAAATTTTAATCGTGCCAAACGAAGAGATTACTGAACAATAATAGTGTGATACGCTAGAACGAGTTGAGCACATTCAAGACCTGCAAAAGCAGGTCTTTTTTTATTGTACAGACACAGTCAAGCAAGATTGGGCATATGAATAAAGTACGGGTTAGGGTTTGGATATAGATGTAGATATAGAAAGCGGAGGTGAGAAGATGTCCGCATTGATCACAGGATTGAGCTATTTGGTTAAAGAACTCATTTTCCTAGTTTCGTATGTCAAAAACAACGCTTTTCCACAGCCCCTTTCTGCCAGCGACGAAAAAAAATACTTAATTTTAATGGAACAGGGTGATCAGGAAGCGAGAAATTTGCTCATTGAGCACAATCTACGGCTAGTTGCCCACATCGTCAAAAAGTTTGAAAATACCGGTGAAGATCCAGAAGATTTAATCTCCATCGGAACCATTGGGTTAATTAAAGCCATTGAAAGCTACTCGCAAGGAAAAGGTACGAAATTGGCAACATATGCAGCAAGATGTATTGAAAATGAGATCTTAATGCATTTGCGTGCCCTGAAAAAAACTAAAAAAGATGTGTCCCTTCATGATCCGATTGGCCAAGATAAAGAAGGAAACGAAATTAGTTTGATTGACGTGCTAAAGTCTGAATCAGACGACGTGATTGATATGATTCAGCTTAATATGGAACTCGAAAAAATCAAAGAGTACATTGATATTTTGGATGAAAGGGAACGGGAGGTCATCGTAGGGCGGTTTGGATTGGATTTACAAAAAGAAAAAACACAGCGGGAGATCGCAAAAGAATTAGGAATCTCACGCAGCTATGTATCTCGCATCGAAAAAAGAGCATTAATGAAAATATTCCATGAATTTTTTCGGGCGGAAAAAGAAAAAAAGGCAAAATAAAGGAAACTTCCATCAGTGGGGGCCCTTCTCCCCCACTTAGATTCTCTCAAGCCTTCAAGCAGGAGATCTTACTGCCCATTAAAGCAGGATTGGCTGAAAAAGGACCCCTTTTCAGCCAATCCTGTTATTTTCTTTTCCCTGGCCAAATAATGATTGGAAAAAGAATGATTCTAAGCATAATCAAACTGAATCCCCCCCTAATTAACAACTACTGCATTTAGGTGGAATCTTTCTCCACCTTTAACCATGTCATCACCTTAAATCCCATTCTTCCGTTTTTCATACCCTTCACACCTTTCTTATGATTGATTGTTTTCTCGCTCATTAAAACATGCGATAAAATTCATACTTACGATTCATTATTTCTTCTTCAATTTCTTTGAGGCGTTGTTCATGCTCAATTTCCTCAGGTGTCAGCGGGCGTCGTGTAACCGTAATCGTCAAGAAAAACAAATTTAATGTCATATTCTCACCTCCTGTAACGGGGATATAAATGATTCACCACTCTGTAAATACAATTCTCTCTCCACACTAAAAAACCGCAGGGGATACCTGCGGTTCACATAAAAAGCCACAGGTATCTACTATTCTCCCCTGCGGCTGAATGTGCTTTGAATAATCAGTCGTTTACAATGTCTTCATAGGCGGTCGAATAGTAATAAAATGGTGATAGCTATAAAATTGCTTTAATACATATGCGCATGTTCTTGCCATTTCACTCGACCTCCTTCATGGAATCATTTAGATATTATAATGGTAATTATATCCATAAATAAACCGTTTGTAAACCATTTTTTAGAAAAAAGCAAACTATATAGATTGAACCCTTGAGAGCCTGTTCAAGTTAGCCGGATGACCGAGTGTGAAGATCTCTGGATGAAATAAAGATATTTCGAGTTATTAAGTGGAATGTATATAAAAGAACCGCCAGGAAAATCAAAAATGGTTGAATTTTCCATGACGGTTCTTTTTAGAAGACTAAGATTCTGAAGTAGAAAAAATGTACTTCACTGTAAACCTTTTATCCTGTATTAATAGACAGTAAATTCTACACTGCTTGGGTTTCTTTTACTGTTCTTCCTGTTGCAGATGTCGGCGAAGCTTTTTAGTTTTATAAGCAAAATAAAAAGAAAGTCCTAATAAAACAATAGTCGTTCCTGACATGGCCAGCATTTGGGAAGGGGTTTTTTCTCCATCCCCAATGACCGTACCTAAATATAAAAATGTGCTGACCGCCAACAATATATATATATAACGGGTATAATCAGAGATTTTCGTTTGAATGTCTTTCATTAATTTTTCCTTCATGTATCCTCACCCTTATTTAACATAATACTTATACTCTAACATAGGCTAGCAGACTATGAATCATGTAAATTCATCCAAAACGGCCTTGACGCAAATGCGCCAAGGCCGTTTTGGATGAATATCATTTTGTTAATTATGCTAATGCATTCGATAAGTCCTCCATTAAATCTTCCACATCTTCAAGACCTACAGAAATTCGAATAAGTCCATCAGTAATTCCCAGTTCCTCACGACGTTCTTTCGGAATGGAGGCATGAGTCATTTTGGTCGGAACGGAAATTAAGCTTTCTACCGCTCCTAGACTTTCTGCCAGCGTAAAATATTTGACCCTGTTCAACACTTGATCTGCTTTTTCCTCACTGCCTACATCAAATGAAACCATCCCTCCAAAACCGCTTGCCTGTTTTTTGGCAATATCATGATTCGGGTGATTTTCCAATCCCGGATAATATACTTTTTGCACAGCTGGATGGTTGACTAAAAACTCGACAATCGCTCGTGTATTCGCTTCATGCTCTTCCATCCGTATCCCTAATGTTTTCATTCCACGCATAAGCAGCCACGAGTCCTGAGGCCCTAAAATGCCTCCTGTCGAGTTCTGAACGAAATGTAAGTCTTCGGCCAAGTGACTTGAATTGACCACTATCAGGCCAGCGACAACATCACTGTGGCCTCCCAAATATTTAGTGGCGCTATGAACGACGATGTCCGCTCCTGATTCAATCGGATTCTGCCAGTATGGTGTACTGAATGTATTATCCACAATCGTTAGTAAGTTGTGTCTTTTGCCAATTGCTGCTGCTCCTTCAATATCCGTAATCTTTAATAACGGATTTGTCGGAGTCTCCAAGTAAATGGCTCTTGTCGTTGGACGAATTTCTTTCTCAATATTGGAAAGGTCACTCGTATCAACAAATGTAGATGCAATGCCCAACCGATTTAGCACCTTCGTCATCACACGGTACGTACCGCCGTATACATCATCCGTCAAAATAACATGGTCTCCGCTGTTAAAGAGCATCATGACTGCTGTGATAGCCGCCATACCTGAGCCGAAGGCAAACCCTGCCTGTCCGCCTTCAATATCCTTAATGAGTTCTTCCAGCGCATGACGCGTGGGATTGCCTGTACGTGAATATTCAAACCCTTTATGGCCTCCAACACCTTCTTGTTTATACGTACTTACTTGATAAATTGGTACAGACACCGCTCCTGTATGCGGATCTCCCGCAATTCCTCCATGAATTAATTTCGTTTTTCTTTTCATGTTAAATGCCTCCTTCGTATATTTTTTTACTTAAATAACGATCGCTGCTATCTGGGAAAATAGTCACAATATTTGTGCCGCCTTCCGCTTTTTCTGCCTCCAATAATGCTGCGTGAAGCGCTGCACCTGACGAGCTGCCCGCTAAAATCCCTTCTTTCCCGGCAAGTTCTTTTACTCTTTTAAAGGCATCTTTATCTAGGATGGTGTGAATGCCGTCGAAATAAGCCATATCCATATATCCAGGTAAAAATTCCATGCCAATTCCCTCTGTCTTATGAGGACCGGATTCACCTCCATTTAAAATAGAGCCTTCCGGTTCGACAATGACCGTTTTTACGCCTTGGATATTTTCCTTCAAATATTTGGACGTTCCCATAAATGTACCTCCGCTTCCCGCTCCTGCCACAAAGATATCAATTTGCCCATCAAGCTGTTCATAAAGCTCCGGTCCTAATGTTTTATAATACGTCCTCGGATTGGCCGGGTTGCCGAATTGCTGCGGCACGTACGAGTTCGGAATCTGCGCTGCAAGCTCATATGCTTTTTCAATTGCACCCTTTATTCCTTCACTTGTAGGGGTATGAACAATCTGTGCCCCCAGTGCCTTCATAATCTCTTGCTTTTCCATGCTAAACTTTTCTGGTACACAGAAAATTACGTTGACTCCATACTGAATGGCAGATAACGCCAAACCTATGCCCGTGTTTCCTGCTGTTGGTTCAATAACCGTTCCGCCCGGCACCAGGCGTCCTCCAGCTATAGCTTCACGGATTAATTCTTGTCCAAGTCTGTCCTTGACACTCCCTCCAGGGTTGAAATACTCAAGCTTTGCAAATACACGTACGCCCTTTGGCAACGAAAACTTTGTCAGCTCAACGACAGGTGTTTTTCCGATTAATTCATAGATGTTTTTGACAACCTTCACGCTTTCACCCCATCTAATTTCAAATAATCAAGTAAACAACTTGTTTTACTTGGTATTATATCTAAAAAAATTTGTCTAAAGGGCTTTGTTTTTTTGTTTTATAAAATGTCCTCTTCCAGCTCCACCAATGAACCGGAAAAGGACAAAGTTCTTTGCCTAAAACTTAAAAGGTAAAATTCTTCTTTGTTACACCGATTTTCAATTAAGCTTTGTTGATTTTCTCTACAATGCGAAGGACAAGATTCGTTGAATTGATTGCCGCTGTTTCCAAAAACTGCTCAAATGAAACATTCGACTCTTTTCCGGCAATATCTGATAGGGCACGGATAATCACAAATGGTTTGTCAAACTGATGACATACTTGAGCAACCGCAGCTGCTTCCATCTCAACCGCTTGTAAGTCCGTAAATTTACCGCGAACGAATTCTACTCGCACGGGGTCATTCATAAATGAATCTCCTGTTACGATCAGCCCTTTCACAACTTGCACATCGGTAATTTCCTTCGCACTTTCTTCCGCAATATTAATTAAATCCGTCGCTGCTTCAAAAGAAGCCGGCATACCTGGTACTTGACCGTATTCATAACCAAAAGCCGTTACATCTACATCATGATGACGAACTTCTGTCGAAATGACTACATCTCCAACGTTCAATGCCGGATTGTAACCTCCTGCAGATCCAGTATTAATGACATAATCAGGCTGGAACTTCTCCAATAAAATAGCTGTTGAGAGCGCCGCATTCACTTTGCCGATTCCTGACTTTAACAAAATGACCTCAACACCGCTTACTGTCCCTTCTGAATATTCACAACCTGCAACAATCGTTTCTTTACGATTGTCTAATTTTTCACGTAAAATGGTGACTTCTTCTTCCATAGCACCGATAATAGCTACTTTCATGCTGGACCCTCTTTCTTTCCATTCATTATTGTTTCGTCGCATTTAATAACCAGACGAAATGATTGTAACGAGTGAATGACACGTTAAACCCATGGCGTTCCAACATGTCACGCAGTACGGGAATAGTGGTGTAATATTCACGTTGTAAATCTTCCGCCAAATTATTAAATCCTTGCTGCTTTGCCTGCTCGATTGTATCAGAAAATTGCTTTTCATCTTCAAACATTGTATCAGCAAATATTATTTTACCACCAGGTTGCAGAAACTTTCCATACTTTGCAACAGCTTCTTCTTTTTCTCTATTTGTTAAATGATGAAAAGCATACGTACTTACAATGCTGTCGATGGGTTTGACCGGAAGAGGAAACGTTAAAAAATCCCCGTCTTCAATGGAAACCCTTTTCCCCAATTTCTCAAGCGCCAAATCTCTCATCGGTTTTGAAGGTTCGATCCCATATACTTGTAATCCTTTTTCAAGAAGTTTCACCGTCAAATTCCCTGTGCCAACACCAAACTCTATAACATGGCCAAATGCTTTACCGGCCGTTTCTTCTAGAATGGCTTCATAATTTGCAAACACTTCTCTATATTCCTTATTATGCCCATAAACGGAAGAATCGTATTGTTCTGCCCAATCCTCAAAGATATCTAAAAATTCACGTCCCATTTGCGCACTCCTTAAATACATATAATTCCTATAAATATACTATGATTTAAAAAGTGGATTGTCACTAAATTATCATAAATAATACGCTTCATCAAGAAAAAATCGTTAGCAAAAGCTGAATCCCTTTTTCACCCGGGCAGAACCTTGTATACTGTCTAAAGAAGGTATTTCGCATAAAAGGAGTGGGACAGTTGCAATTTCATTTGGACATTCTAGAAGACAAAATTGAAGTGTTTGAAGCAACCGACATCCAAACATTAGAGAAAGAAATAAACGAAAAAATTGAACAGAATAAAGCCATTTTACTTCAAGTGCATCATGTTTCTCATCAAATGTCCATCGACTACGAACACGGTCGCAAATATTATTCGGCTGTCGTTCATTTTAAATTAAAAAAGAATTAATCATAAAGGCCCCGTCACAGAAATCCAGTATAATCAAGATTTCTTGACGGGGCCTTTCATAAAAAAGAATCCTTTTTATAAAGGAAACTTCCATCGTGGAGAGTTCCTTCATCCCCCACTTAAACTTCTGGGATTACTCCAAATTTTGAAAAGGGGGTATTACTTCCTGTTAATAAGAGATAAGTTATTAAAAGCTTATAAGAGAGCCTCTTCTACTGTTTAAGTTCTTCGACAACAACTGGCTTCCATCCTTCATTTTCCACCCAATCAATCTGAACACGGTATTTCTTTTTGTCTGTCTTTGATGAAATCGTTGCAACTGCTTTATTTGGTCCTCCATTGTTTCCAATACGCCATACAGTCATATCGTCGGTGCCTACACCAGTTGCATAACTGACTGCCTGCAGCATTTCATTCCAATCGACAGAGTTTTTACTATATGTGGCAGTATGCGGCTCAGACTGCTGAGTGCCGATTGGCTGCCAGCTTGGGTCTGTAATGCTTCTAACGGCATCCGAAGAAGGATCCGTATTCTCTTCAACGATTGGCTCTGATTCTTCCAAGTTTGCAGCTTCACCAGTTTCTTCTTCCGAAGCTAATTCATCATCTTCTGTATTTGTTAACTCATCTTCTGACTCTTCATAAATAGACATACTATCTTCTTTTTTATCTTGTTTGTCCGTTTTCTCTTCTTGCTGTGACGCTGTTGCCGTTTTAGCATTTTCTTTTTCTTCTGAACTTCCAAACATCATTTGTCCGCCAACAAACACAATCAGTACTGCTACTAGAACAATCAAGACATTATAAACACGATTGAGCTTTGATTGTCTTTTTTTATGTCGTTGTTCAAATCGTTGATTTTCCATTTATACAACTTCCTCCAAGTTCTATAATGCTCTATTTTAACATTAGAAACGAATTGGATGAAGCCTTGACAAACAATTGACGCATAAATGTAACTTTTTTGATACATTTTACCTATTTTTTTCTTGATCCATCTTATACAGCTCTTGAACGATGTCATAATACACGCTGTTTGTCACTGCTTTGGAGCTTGTTGTAGCAAGATCGACTACAACTAGAGCATATTTCGGGTTAGTGGCAGGAAAATAACCGGCAAACCATTTATTCACCGAGCTCTTTTCATCTCCCAATTCAGCTGTTCCGGATTTGCCTGCTACCTCGTACGGCAATGTTTGAAATCTTCTTCCTGTTCCCTTTTCATGAGTAACCACTTGGCGTAAAAGCTTTTGAAGCTGCACTGCCGTATAAGGTTCAATCGCTTCATCCTTTACTTTTTGCTGCTTAAACTGATACAAGGAGGCACCATTCTTATACTGAATTTGATTCACTGCTTTTACCGTATATCTTTCACCACCCCTTGCTATCGTCGCCATCATGTTGGCTACCGCAAGAGGAGTCACCCTCACATCTTTTTGTCCTATTGCAGTTTGACTTATTTCTTTCCAATGTCTCTGGGAGCTTTCCGTTTGCCAGATGACTCCTCGCTTTTCTTCTTTTAATTGCCGAAAGTGATCAAAATGAAATACATCTCCACTCCACCCCGCTAAATCTGTTAATCCCAGCTTGGCTGCATATGTCTCCAATATATTAGAATCTTTTGCCGTAATTTCATTTGCTAGTTCTCCGAATGTATAGTTGCAGCTTCTTGCAAAACTGTCTTCAAAGGTTAATGCACCCATTTTGGAATCGTCTTTTAGTTCCTCTTTATATATATTTAAGTCACAATTAAACAGCCGATTATAAATATCAGCACGCTCTTCAATCCCAGCGGCGGCCACGACGGTTTTAAAAATAGAGCCGGGCACTTGAGGTGCCAGCATTCGGTTCTGGATTCCTTTGTTTTGATCGTAAGGGTTGCTATCGTTGATATCGGGCTTGCTTACAAGAGCAAGCAATTCATTTGTTTCGACATCAAGTAACACGATGCCTCCCCTTTTCATATCATATCTTCCCGCAATTTCCTCTGCCATCTTTTGAATCTTCTCGTCTATGGTCGTTTCGATATTCACCGGATAGAAAGGGTTGGCTGTTCCCGTGTATTTCACGTCAATTCCAAACAAAGGTCCTCCAAAACGGTCGACATGATAAAGCAGCTTTGATTCTTGCTCAGGAAGCAAAAATTCGTCAAATGATGATTGAAGTCCTGTAATGCCGACTGGCGTATGGAGAGACAATTCCCCTTGTTTCAAAGACTCTTCATATTTCTGCTCAATTAATTTCTCATTCTGCCTCACTACACCGATCAGATGATAAGCGAGAGGGAGTGAATTTTTTTGCTGCAAAGGCACGGCAAAAATGCCTGGATATTTTAAATCGTTAATTTGTTTCATTTGTGTGGAAGTCAGTTCTTTTTCTATTACTACAGGTTTATTTTCTGTTCCTAATTTGCTAATCAGCTCGCTCGAAGGAACATCCATGATGTCTGCTACCCGCTTTGCGGGCCACTCCATTTTCTGCAAAAATGGAAAAAGGACCAATCGATTATTTGTTTCATACGTAAGTGGATAACCGTTTCGTGAAATGAACTTTCCCCTTCCATCATCAATGGTCATCTCCTGCGTTCTTTGTTTGACACTTGCCTCAATTAAATTTACTTTTTCTTTCGAAAACGATTCTGTGCTGATAAGCTGAATTTGCGCAAGTCTGCCAATCAGCAAAAAAATTAAACAAATAATGACTGCAAGCAAAATATAAAAACGTTTTACTCTTTTCATAAAAAGAAAACACCTCGTTACAATTGTCGACGAGGTGCTTCTTTTTAAATCATGAAATTCAAAAAAAATTCAAGAGAGCGGAAAGTCTGCTTTTCTTCATTGTCTAGTTCCGCAAGCTATGCTCTACGGTAACTTGAAGAACAGGATGTTCAAACGTCGGCGTTGGTCACAGGACGTGGCCGACCTTAGTCGACGATTCTCTAAATCACGAAGTCAAAAAGCGACTTCTCGTCGGAGGTTCCAGTTCCCTATGAGCATGAACGAGCTTGCTGCACTTTTCTTCACTGTCTAGCTGCGGCTCCTAATCTTTCGGTCGTTTCACTTCTGACCATGAAACCAAAAAGCGGTTTCCCTGTCAGAAGCTCCAACGCCTCCCAAGATTGAACAGGCGCCTCCGCTTTTCTTTATTAGCTCACTGAGACGATACGTACGTTCATTTCGCCGCCCGGAGTTTGAACAACAACTTCGTCTCCGATTTGTTTGCCCATTAAGCTTTTCGCGATTGGAGAATCATTTGAGATTTTTCCTTCAAACGGATCTGCTTCCGCGCTTCCTACAATTGTATACGTTTCTTCTTCTCCGTCCGGCAATTCAACAAATGTAACCGATTTCCCTAAAGATACTGTTGTAGAGTTTTCAGCATCTTCTTGGATGATTTTAGCATTGCGAATCATATTTTCAAGCGTCGTAATACGACCTTCAACAAAGGCTTGTTCTTCTTTTGCAGAATCATACTCAGAGTTCTCAGATAAGTCCCCGAAGCTGCGTGCAATTTTGATGCGTTCTACTACTTCTTTACGCTTTACTGATTTTAAGTGCTCCAGTTCTTGTTCGAGTTTCTCTTTACCTGCTTGTGTCATTGGAAATATTTTTTCTTGTGCCATGTCCCTACACTCCTTCTCATTTTAAAAGACATCTCTAACATGCTGATTCTTTTTTATGTATGAATGACAGAAAACTTAATCGAAATACATATCCACTTTTAAAGAGGTTGTTCAAAAAGTCCGGGAAAAATGACTGTCGAATTTCGGCGTCAGCTTGCTTTTCCGCTACTCACGTATTAACTGTATACGCTCCGTTGCTCAAAGCTACGCTTCCTTGAACTTCTCCGTCCTTTTTGAACACTTACTTAAAGTATGATATGTTGAATCAGCTTGATGACGTTTTTCGATCATCAAGCTGAACTGTAAATGTCTTATTCTTTATAATTTGTGTTGCATGTGAAAAGAATATGAATATGTTAAACATAATTTTTGAAATTTTTTCAAATAAATTCCGTCATCTCTGATATGTTATTACAAAATGGCATTTTGTTCAAGAATTGTTTTAATCTTTGTTACCATTAGGTCGATTGCCACATGGTTTTGTCCGCCCTCTGGAATGATAATATCTGCATACCGTTTAGTTGGTTCAATAAATTGATTATGCATCGGACGAACAACTCCCACATATTGATCAATAACCGATTCCAGTGTACGCCCTCTTTCTTTAATATCACGAAGCATGCGGCGGATAATACGAAGGTCAGCATCCGTATCCACGTATAGCTTAATATCCATTAAATCACGAAGTCGTTCATCTTCCAACACAAGAATCCCTTCCAAAATGATGACATCTTTTGGTTCCTCGTGAATTACTTCGTTTGAGCGTGTATGAATCGTATAATCGTAAACGGGTTTTTCAATGCCTTTATACTGCAGCAATTGATTTAAATGTTCAATTAATAAGTCATTATCAAAGGCAAACGGATGATCGTAATTTGTTTGCAATCGTTCCTCAAACGGAAGGTGACTTTGATCTTTATAGTAATAATCTTGTTCAAGCAACATGATTGAATGGCCCTTAAAGCATTCATAAATCGCTTTTGTGACGCTTGTCTTACCGGAACCCGATCCTCCGGCAATCCCTATTACGACCGGCTTCTTCCCCATCTGTCGTTAAATCCCCTTTCGCATCATATTATATGGGAAGACAGGTTTGTCCACTTTAAATTTTACAATTTGAAGTGGATGACGCGCTGCATCCAATTCATTGCCTTTTTCGTCCCAAATCGTCCCTACTACTTGTGTAAAGTTTTCGATTTCCGGACCAAAGAACTCCACTTCATCTCCTGGTTTGAAATGATTTCGCTGCTGCAATGTAACGATTTGTGTGTCCTCATTATATTCTAGTACAAGACCGACAAAATCGTATGTTGTCTTCTTGCTATGATTTCCAAACATTTGCTCTTTATGCCCAGGAACACCTTCAAAAAATGCCGGCGCTGTTTCGCGGTTCGCACACTTATCCAATTCATCAAGCCATTCTTGCTTGATAATGAAGTTTTCCGGATCCGCACAGTAAGCATCAATCACTTTACGATATACGCTGACGACCGTCGCTACATAGTGAATGGACTTCATGCGCCCTTCAACTTTTAAGCTGTCGATCCCTAACTCAATCATTTTCGGAATGGACTGGATTAAGTTCAAGTCTTTTGGGCTCATGGCAAACGGAGCATCTTCTTCATTGAATAAAGCCACTTCGTTTTCACCTTGATCCATCTGATATAAATCATAGTCCCAACGACATGATTGGCAGCATCCTCCGCGGTTGGAATCGCGTGCTGTCATATGATTGCTCAACACACATCGTCCAGAGTAAGCAATACACATCGCACCGTGAATGAATGCCTCAATCTCAATATCGACTTTTTCTTTCATCTCACGAATTTCTTCTGCCCCTGTTTCACGTGCCAATACAACGCGCTCAAGTCCCTCTTCTTTCCAAAACTCAACAGCTTTCCAGTTTGAAAGGGACTGCTGTGTACTTAAGTGCACTTCTAATTTAGGAGCAACACGTCGGCATGTTTCGATAATAAGAGGGTCAGCGACAATAATTCCGGCCACTCCCGCCTCTTGCAATCCTTGTAAATACTCCTCTAACCCGTCTAAATTTTCATTGTGAGCATAAATATTAGTTGTTACATAAATTCTTGCGCCGTACTTGTTCGCAAATTGAACACCTTCTGCCATCTCCTCCAATGAGAAGTTATCAGCATTTGAACGAAGACCATACTCTCGTCCGCCAATAAATACGGCATCCGCACCGTAGTGAACGGCAACCTTCAATTTCTCAAGATTACCGGCTGGCGCCAATAGCTCTGGCTTTTTTGTAATGACACGTTTGCCGTCAATCACTGTATCAACTTTCACAGCCATCATTGTGACCTCCTCTAAATTTAAAAATAATCTTTGTATTTATCTCTTCGATCTATAAGCTCTGTTCATTTAAAAGATGTGAAAAGAAAATTGAATGCATACACTCTTTGTATGCATTCAATTTTCTTAATAAACGGTTTCTTTAAAGAAGAAACCTGTGTCTAACGGACGATTTACAGGCTGAATCTCTTCGATTTCAGCTAACAAATCATCCTTCACATCTTCATATTCATCACGATTCTCAACACATAAATCGATTGCTTGACGATATTTTTTCGTCACCTCGATGATGTACTCAGACGTTTTTAATACACCGTCAATTTTAAACGAATCTACGCCGGCTTCGATCATCTCAGTCAATTCATCAATAATGCAAATATCGTTCGGGCTCATAATATGCGTCCCATTTTCATCCTCGAAAATAGGGTATTTGTTTCCGCGCTCCTTATCATGTAAAAACATGTCTTTTTCCAAGCGGCGATTTTCCACTTCCATGACTTTATCTTGATAAAGGAAGTAATTTCCTAATAGAGAGCGTTTCGATTGGAACATACAGGTCATACCATGAACTTGCACTTCAATTTCGACTTCCGCATGCTCTTTCATTTCAATAATGGAATCCATGCTCAATTCTCGTGCAAGAACCGCACGCTTAGCGCCTTTTCTCCCCCAATAATTACATGTAAACCAGTTGGTTGCCGTTGTCTCTGTATTCCAGTGAAGCTTCATTTCCGGTGCTGCTTCACGGGCCGCCATCAACACAGCAGGATCACCGAATACTACTGCATCGACACCTGCCTCTGCCAAAAACGAAAGATAATCCCCTAATTCGTCTACTTTGTCATTATGAAAAAGGGCGTTCATTGCCACATATACTTTCGTGTTTTTTTCATGGGCAATTTTTACAGCTTCGCTTATTTCTTCGCGTGTAAACTCACCTGCCAAGCGCAAGCCGTAGCGCTGTTCTCCAATCATAAAAGCATCTGCTCCAGCCTCAGCAAGCGGTGCAATGTCTGCAACAGATGTAGGTGTAACTAATAACTCAGGCTTTTTCATGTCTCTTCACCTCTTCTTTTAGTAATGGCAATTCCATCGCCAATTGGCAAAATCATCGTTTGAAAATCCGGGTGACTCATCAGCCAATCATTATATTTTTTTATCTTTGCCGTCAAACTTCGGATGCGCTTTGTTTCGATCGTCTCTTCCGCTTGTGCTACATACCCTTTAAAAAGCACGTTATCGGAAATAATCATTCCATCCTTGCTTAAAAACGGTTCAAACAGCTCAAAAAACTTTTGATATTGCCCTTTCGCAGCATCAATAAAAATCATGTCATACGGAGCTTTGCTTTGAATGGCCTCTGTTACCTCAAAAGCATCGCCGAATAAGACATGAATGCGTTGTTCTTTGTTAGCTTTCCCAATAAAATAAAGAGCTTTATCATAGCGCTCTTTGTCTCGTTCAATCGTTACAATTTCGGCCTTAGGAACGGCGTCTGCCATCCGAATGGCAGAATAACCAATGGCTGTACCGATTTCTAATATATTTGCAGGCTGCTGAATGCGTAAAAGCTGCAACAATGTTTCAATGCCAATGAGCTCCATAATCGGAACTTGCTCACCCTTTGCATACTGCTCCATCTCTTCTATCAAAGACGAACGGGCCGGAATGAGGGATTCAATATAAGTTTCCACTTCTTTTGAAAGCAAGGACACTTCCTCCAATCAGCGAAGTATTTTATCTATTCAAACGTTCAATTTGAACACTTCGTTTAAAATACAACCTTTATATTATATCGGTTTTATCAGATTGAGTAAACCCGATATATTTTAACATAAAGCTCAACTTCCATCAGCTAAAATGCTCTAATGCTGATGGTTAGTTGAACTTATCGGGCTCTTACGGACGGTTTTACTCCTCGAACCTCTCTATCCCCTACCGGCCGTTAGAGCGGGGCAAAGCTCAACTTCCATCAGCTAAAACGCTCTAATGCTGATGGTTAGTTGAACTTTAAGAACTAGGATTCGTTTTTTTCGTAATATGAGTAGCCTTTTGTTGATTATGCTCTTCCAGCGTTTTTGTAAAAATCACTTCGCCGGTAGACGTTGCCAGGAAAAACAAGTAATCCGTCTCAGCAGGCTGCAGCGCGGCAATAATAGACATTTCTCCTGCATTGGCGATAGGCCCTGGAGGTATCCCCTTTACCTTATACGTGTTATATGGAGAGTCCACTTCTAAATCTTTATAATAAACTCGATCCTTATGCTTTCCAAGTGCATAAAGGACAGTGGGATCGGTTTGGAGCGGCATGCCAATTTCTAAACGATTGTAAAATACGCTGGCGATTTTTTCGCGGTCCGTTTTTTGAGTTGCTTCTTCTTCAATAAGAGAAGCCATCGTCAGCAATTTATGACTTGTGACATTTTGCTCTTTCATCAATGGTTTATACACCTGAATGACATCATTTGTTTTTCCTACCATTTTATCCAAAATGTCTTCTATTGAAACTTTTTCGGTATAAAACGAATACGTTGCAGGATAAAAATACCCTTCTAAAGGATATTGGATGTTTTGAGCCAGCACTTCATCCGTAATTAAATCGGGATACTTTTGACTCAACGTTTTGATAAACTGTCTATCCGACATTTTCTTCAATACTGCTTCTTCTGTATAACTCGTGTTAGCCGCAATCGTTTCAGCAATTTGCCAAAGCTGACTTCCTTCCGGAATAGGAAGCCTAAATTTAGGCTTCTGAGCACTTTCCCCGCTTTGAAGACTTTTAATAATCTCTTTCATTTCCATCGCTTGAGAAAAAGCATAATTACCCGCTTGAAAACCTTGTTCGTTTTTCCATTTTACATAATAGCGAAAAATTCTCTCGTCACGAATGACTCCTTCTTTCTCCAACTGGCGGGCAATGGCTCCAACTGATGAACCTGTTGGAATCATCACTTCAACAATATCTTTATTCTTTGAATTTACGGGTGATAAAGCGGAACTAATATATATAAAAGCACCCGCTGCGGTTCCGGCGGTCAGCAAACTTATAATTAAAAAAAAGATTAACCATTTTTTAGGCCTTCGTCTTGATGATTGACCATTTACGTATAATGAGTTTGACAAAATCAATCATCCTCCCTTCACTGCGTTTTATTATACTACAATCTTTCGTCATTTTCGTCACGATTAGACAAAAAAATCCTACCAATTCTCGTTGTATGGTCTCTCCTTCCAGGAGGACCATACAACGAGATGAGAGGCCTTGCAAAGCAAGGCCTCTCATCAAACACAAAAAATGGAATTACATCTATTGTTAAAAACAATAGTCGACTCACTTTTCTTGCTAACTCTTGACAAGTATTACATCTACCCTCTTCAACTTTTCTTTCCTAGTAAAAATACAAAAGGCTTCCTTTTGTAAAAGGAAGCCTTTTGTATTTTTATTCGCCTTCTTCTTCGTCTAAGAACGTGTTGAGCATTTCTTCGATTAAATCCCATTCTTCTTCTGATTCAATCGGTTGAAGTTCGCCGTCTACACCGTTTTCACCGGCAGTGAAGCTTGAAGCATGGATTTCGATTTCTTCGTCATCATCTTGCTCACTGCTCATCGGATAGTAAAGAACGTAAGATTTCCCAAATTCTTCAGAGTCAAATGTAAATAATACCTCACATAATTGCTCGTTGCCATTTTCATCGATTACTGTAATATTTTTTTCACCATGTTCCATTGTTTAGCACCTCATTTTTTAATTAAGTAACTATTCTTGTTGTTATTGTTTACTATCTAGCTGCGGCTCCTAGCTCGTTGTGGAAATGATGATTGCCCTCATAAGGTAAAAAGCGTATACGGGGTCAATCCCTATTTCCTTCACGAGCTGAACAGTCGCCTCCGCTTTTATTGCTTACTATCCAAATATCCTTGTAAAATCATGACTGCAGCCATTTTGTCGATGACTTTCTTACGTTTTTTTCTGCTGACGTCAGCTTCCAATAGGACGCGTTCCGCTGCCATGGTAGAAAGACGCTCATCCCACATGATGACCTCTAAGCCAAGAGCTTGTTTTAGATCCTCGGCAAATTCGATACAAGCTTCCCCCCGCGGCCCAACGGTACCGTTCATGTTCTTTGGCAGCCCTACTACCAGCTTGTCTACCTCATATGTGTCAATGAGCTCTTTCAGCCTTGGGATAGCCTGTTCTGTTTTGTCTTCTTCTACTCGGATCGTTTCCAATCCTTGAGCAGTCCAGCCCATCCCGTCACTAACAGCTACACCTATTGTCTTAGTTCCAACATCTAGTCCAAGTGTGCGCATGTATTAACCCTCTCGCTGTTGTTTTAAATAAGATTTCACAAGCTCCTCAATTAGTTCATCGCGCTCTAACTTTCGAATGATGTTGCGCGCATCTTTATGACGCGGAATGTACGCCGGATCACCTGATAGTAAATAACCGACGATTTGGTTAATTGGATTGTAACCTTTTTCTTGCAGAGCATCATAAACCGTAAATAACACTTCATGAACATTTGTATCTGCCGGTTCTTCTTGAAAGTTGAATTTCATTGTTTGATCAAATGAGCTCATGCTTTGCACCTCACCCTCATAGTCAATGGACGAACTCTCGCTGACTTGTCTTATTTCTATTTTACACCAATTGCCTAGAGAATTAAACGGATTTAACCCATTGTTCTACGAAGCTCAATGATTCTTCGATTTTACTTGGGTCTTTTCCGCCTGCCTGCGCCATGTCCGGACGGCCCCCGCCGCCTCCGCCGCAGCGTGTGGCCACTTCTTTAACCAATTTTCCTGCATGATACCCTTTATCCATTAAGTCTTTCGTAACACCTGCTACAATATTCACTTTGCCTTCATTTGCAGAAGCTAATACAATGACAGCAGAACCAAACTTTTGTTTTAAGTCATCAACCATTGAGCGTAAGTTATTCATATCTGTCGCATTTACCTTGCTCGCCAGTACATTGACTCCATCCACTTGCTGCACCTTATCAACAAGGTTTCCAGCTTCAATGTTGCCCAATTTTGCAGCAAGTGATTCATTTTCGCGCTGCAATCCTCGAATTTCTTCCAATAAGCCTTCAATACGGGTAACCAAATCACGTGGATTTGCTTTTACTTTTCCTGACGCTTCTTTTAATAAAGAGACTTGGTCATTCATCAATTTGTAAGCATGCTCGCCAGTGACCGCTTCAATACGGCGAGTTCCCGCACCGATACCTGATTCAGAAACAATTTTAAATAATCCGATGACAGAGGTATTTGGAACGTGGCAGCCTCCGCAAAGCTCTAAGCTGTAATCCCCAACTTGAACAACGCGAACAATATCTCCGTACTTCTCTCCGAACAGCGCCATGGCACCCATTGCTTTCGCTTCATCGATTGCTTTATTCTCAATGACAACCTGGATGCTTTTCCAGATCTTCTCATTGACGATTTGTTCAATCTTCTCTAACTCTTCTTGGGTGACTTGACCAAAATGCGAGAAGTCAAAACGTAAACGCTCAGGATTTACAAGCGAACCAGCTTGGTTAACGTGCGTGCCAAGCACATCTTTTAACGCCTGATGCAACAAGTGTGTAGCCGTATGGTTCTTAATAATATGGCCGCGCTTCTCCTCGTGGATTGTCGCTGTGTATGTTTCACCTTTTGTCAACACGCCTTCCACTACTTGAACATGATGCAGGTTTTGGCCGTTTGGCGCTTTTTGTACGTCTTTTACAATCACTCGTGTTGTACCGCTTGTGATTTCACCTTGGTCAGCAATTTGCCCCCCGCTCTCAGCATAGAAAGGTGTTTCACGTAAAATGATTTGCGCCTCTTCTCCTGCCTTCACTTCGTCTACAAGCTGTCCGTCTTGAACGATCACATCAACAACTGTTTCCACTTGTGATTTATCATAACCAACAAATGCGCTTTCTGTTTTAATTTCACCTAGGACACCGCCTTGGACCTGCATGGAATCCACATCTTGGCGTGCTGCACGGGCACGCTCACGCTGAGCGTTCATTTCACGCTCGAATCCTTCGTGGTCCACTTTCATCGCTTCTTCTTCCGCATACTCTTCCGTCAATTCCACAGGGAACCCATATGTGTCATATAAGCGGAATACATCTTCACCGGAAATTGTGTCGCTTCCCTTTTCTTTTTCTTTCTTGATCACGCTGGATAAGATGGAAAGTCCTTCATGAAGTGTCTCATGGAATCGTTCTTCCTCATTTTTGATGACTTTTTGGATAAAGTCTGTTTTTTCTTTTACTTCCGGATAGTAATCGACCATAATCTCGCCCACTACCGGGACAAGCTCGTACATGAATGGACGGTTGATGTTGAGCTTTTTCGCATAGCGAACCGCACGGCGCAATAAACGGCGCAACACGTAACCGCGGCCTTCATTTGAAGGAAGAGCTCCATCTCCGACAGCAAACGTTACTGTACGAATGTGGTCAGCAATAACTTTAAATGCTTCATCCTTCTCTTTATCTACACGGTATTTTTCACCTGAAATCGTTTGAGTCGCTTCGATAATCGGCATAAAAAGATCCGTATCAAAGTTAGTCGGCACATCTTGGATAACCGAACACATACGCTCCAAGCCCATTCCTGTATCAATGTTTTTCTTTGGAAGCGGAGTATACGTACCGTCTGGATTATGATTGAATTGTGAGAACACTAAGTTCCATACTTCTAAATAACGCTCATTCTCGCCGCCCGGATAAAGTTCCGGATCGCTCGGATCGTTTCCGTATTCTTCGCCGCGATCGTAGAAAATTTCCGTGTTCGGCCCACTTGGGCCTTCTCCGATATCCCAGAAGTTTCCTTCCAAACGTATCATGCGCTCAGCAGGAATTCCAACTTTTTGAGTCCAAATATCATATGCTTCCGTATCTTCTGGATGAACAGTGATGGATAGACGTTCCGGATCAAATCCAATCCATTTTTCGCTCGTTAAAAATTCCCATGCCCACTCGATGGCTTCTTCTTTAAAGTAGTCACCGATGGAGAAATTGCCTAACATCTCAAAGAATGTATGATGGCGTGCCGTTTTACCGACATTTTCAATATCGTTTGTACGAATTGATTTTTGTGCATTACAAATGCGTGGATTATCCGGAATGACGCGGCCATCAAAGTATTTTTTTAATGTCGCTACACCACTGTTAATCCACAATAAAGATGCGTCATCAATCGGCACCAGCGGAGCACTCGGCTCCACTGCGTGGCCTTTTTCCTGGAAGAAGTCTAAATACATTTGACGCACTTGCGCTGAAGTAAGCTTTTTCATAATAAAATAACCTCCTTAGTAAACTAACCATATTTTAGAGGTTGTTCAAAAAGTCCGGGAAAAATGACCGTCGAATTTCGGCGTCAGCTTGCTTTTCTGCTACTCACGTATTAACACTAACACCATACGCTCCGTTGCTCAAAGCGGCGCTTCCTTGAACTTCTCTGCCCTTTTTGTCCTCCTTTTTGAACACACACTTTAGGAAGAACGATCAAGCCCGCTGATTCTGCAACACATACCGCTTCAGGAAGGTGAAAAACGGCACAAAAAAACCCTCATCCCATGACAGGGACGAGAGTTTTGCTCGCGGTACCACCCTGATTATGAGTGTTTGTTAGAACACTCATCACCTCAACAGCTTTAACGTTGCTTGCACGGCAGGTTTTTCCTGCACTCTGGATTAGCCTTCTGTTACTCTTCATCTGGAATCCCTTTCAGCCTTGGACATTCCTCTCTTTTAGATGGGCTGCAACATACTCGATCCTTCTTCGTTTTATATATGTAATGCTTTTCGAATACTTATGGCGCTATTATGACAAATTCAAACCCCTTTGTCAATGTTCCGCAAAACGCCCCCGCAAATGAAGAATAGTCACTTTCAAAACCGCTAAAATGGGAACCGCCAAAATCAATCCGATAATCCCTCCCACTTCTCCTCCGATTAAAAGAGACAGCATGATGAAAAGCGGATGGATATGCAGCGTTTTACCCACGATTAAAGGCGACAAAACATTCCCTTCTAAAAATTGCAGCGCAAAAATAATGACAAGTACAATCAGCACAAGCTTAACAGAAATGGTGGCTGCAATAACAGCTGCAGGAGCCGCTCCTATAATAGGACCGAAATATGGAATAACATTTGTCAACCCGATGATAATGCCCAATAACAGCGGATAAGGTACCTTAAACAACCAGAGAGCAAGGGCAGCGAGCGTTCCAATAATTAAACAGACGAATAACTGTCCGCGAATATAATTTCCAAGCGACTCATCCACATCATGCAAAAAACGCTTTCCCGATTCATGCCATTTGGAAGGGGTCAAAAATGCTGCCGATTTCTCAATAAGACGAAAATCCTTAAGCATGTAAAACACGATAAAAGGGATGGTCACAAATAGGATAATATAGTTTAAGATCCCTTTAAAGCTGCTCATTATGCCCGTTAGCCCAGTTTCCAAAGTTGTCTCCAATTTATTAATGCCATACTCAATCCGCTCATGAACCCCGTTGGGAAGGGAAGAGGTTTGATTGTGAACTTCAGCAACCCACCCCCGGTACATTTGCGTAAATTCAGGCAAATGCTCATTTAAGTCTTTGAGCTGTTCAATAAAAAGAGGAATACCTTTATACAACCCGTAGCCGACGCCCCCAAAAAAGAATAAATAAATAATGAAAATGGCTAAAGGTCTCGGTACACCGCTTTTATGCAGTTTTTCAATAATAGGATGCAGCAAATACGTAATGAATCCTGCAATAATAAAAGGGGTCAAAGCCGTAAAGATAACTTTTAAAACAGGCACCCAGAGAAACTGAATCTTAAAAAAGACGTATACACATAAAAAAGACAATAGGATAATTCCTAAACGATAAAACCAAATAACTGAGACTTGTTTCATTCAAAACGCCTCCTATTGGTTAGTGTTAGGCACCTTCCCATCAATCTATACAAAAAAATAAAAGAGGGCTAAAAGCCCTCTTTTATTTTTCTTTACGAAAAGCTTCTCATGACGCGCTTACGCATTTTATTCATATTGCGTCTTGTCATCATACCTCTATCTTCTGCCATTTTATACGCATAAGCACCGACTCCAAATGCAACCATTGAAGAAATAAGTCTGTTCATGATAATCCCCCTGCTAAAGATTAATGGTACGCTCATCATCTGAAAATAAATCGTCCAATGAACTTAATGTCCCGTCTTCTTCTACTTGATGTGTATGAATGACACCTTTAGAAATGGTCAGTTCAATAAAGCAACTCCAGCAATAATACTGATTAACACCGATTTTGCCAACATCAATACTTCTGCAATTTGGGCATTTTAACAACACTTACGAACACCTCTTCGTTTCGTTTCTTTTTACTCAGTGTTGTCCGTTTTTCCATAAATATACGTTCTGCCCAAACTTTGCAGAAATCCGACGGGTCATAACCCATGTACGACTATGCTTAGCATTTGACAAATTATAAAAAGTCATACGGCGTAACGTTTTCCATTCCAATATTAGCATCTTTCATAAACGGTACTTCATCTTCAACCTGCTGACCTGCCAGCATATCCATCAAGGTCGTTTGGCGCAATGCATCATCATCTCTCTTAACGCTTAAGCGCAGCGCCTCTTCCTCACCGCACAAAATAAGAAATTGTTTGCTTCTTGTGACAGCCGTATAAATTAAATTGCGTCTAAGCATTCGATAATAGCTTTTCACAACCGGCAAAATGACGATAGGAAACTCGCTTCCCTGAGATTTATGAACGGAGCAGCAGTAAGCATGGGTAATTTGGCCAAAGTCTTGTTTCGTATAGGTCACTTCGTTTCCATCAAAAGAAATGACGAGCATATCTTGTTTTTCCGTATTTTCTTTTGCATAAAAGACGGACACGATTTCTCCCATATCTCCGTTGAAGACATTGCTTTCCGGCTGATTGACAAGCTGTAATACTTTATCACCGACACGATATGTCACGTCTCCGTATTGCAACTCCCGTCTTTTCCCGGAATTAGGGTTGAACAGCTCTTGAAGGACGACATTTAATCTGTCAATTCCTGCATTTCCCTTATACATCGGAGCAAGCACTTGAATATCCCGTGCATTGTATCCTTTTTTCAAAGCACTGGCACATACTTTTTGGACAACATCGGTAATCTGATGAGCCTGGCATTTAATAAAAGATCGATCAGGTTTCGCTTTGCCTAAATCATCCGGCAGCTCCCCTTTTTTGATAAAATGGGCAAGCTCGATAATCGAGGAACCTTCCGCCTGGCGATAGACATCTGTCAGGCGAACGGTCGGAATGGCATTTGACCTCAGTAAATCCTTCAGCACTTGTCCCGGACCGACCGAAGGAAGCTGATCTTCGTCTCCCACAAGAATCATTTGTAAATTGGAAGGCAAGGACTTAAACAATTGATGGGCAAGCCAAATATCCACCATTGACACTTCGTCGACAATCAATAACTTTCCTTCGATCGGATTTTCTTCATCATGCTCAAATCCTTCTTGTCCATTCCATTTCAACAGGCGATGAATCGTCACAGCAGGAAGGCCTGTCGCTTCACTCATCCGTTTTGCCGCACGTCCTGTCGGGGCTACCAGCAAAACGGGAAAGGGATCATCTTTTTTATAGTCTTTTGGATTTAATGAACAGCCATGCAAATCTGCGTACAATTCGACGATTCCTTTAATGACCGTCGTTTTTCCTGTACCCGGTCCGCCTGTCAGCAGGATCATAGGGGACATAAGAGCGGTTTGAATGGCTTCTTTTTGAGACGGGGCATATTGCACACCTAATCGTTCTTCCAAGTGACCAAGTGCCAGCAAAAACTCCGACTCTGGGAATTGGTTTTCATATTCCGTTTGGGCCAAAATCTTATCAATTGCTTTCACAACACCTTTTTCAGCGTAATAAAGAGGCGGAATGTAAATTTTATCTTCGACGATTTTGACTTTTTTATCCGCTTTTAAATTTTCAAGCTCTCTTGTAATGTCAATTTCCGAGACAGGCTCATGCCGGCTGTGGCTTAATAAAGCCGCTGTATGCTCAAATAATTGATCGAGAGTAAGATAAATATGGCCGATTTGGATACACTCTTGTTCCAGCACATATAAAATGCCCGCTCTCATCCGGTCTGGATGATTGTTTGACATGCCCAGATTTTTCCCCAGTTCATCCGCGCGATTAAAACCTATTCCTTGTATGTCCTCTACAAGCTGATATGGATTTTCACGAATAATTTGAAGGGCTTCATTTTTGTATGCCTGGAAGATCTTCATCGATAGCTGCGGTCCAAATCCATAGTCGGAGAGCTGCACCATCACTTCTTCCAGCCCTTCATGCTCCCTTAGCTGCTGCACAAGCGATTCGGCTTTATCTTCTGAGAGCTTCGGCACTTGCTTTAAGACAGCCGAATCATGCAAAATTTTATAAATGGCATTTTCTCCAAGAACGTCTACAATTTTTTCTGCCGTTTTCTTTCCGATTCCATGAAATAAATCACTTGATAAATATTGGATGACTCCTTGTCTCGATTGAGGAAGCTCTTTTTTAAATCGCTCCACATTAAACTGCCACCCAAATCGCTGATGCTCTTTCAAAGCCCCATAAAAAGTGTAGGCTTCTCCTTCGTGCAACCGCGGAAAATAACCTGTCACAGCCATTTCCTTTTCTTCTGTTACTACATCTGTCTCCTGAATGCGAATGCGGGATACATTATACAAGTTATCTTCATTATGAAAAATGGTCGCAATTAATGTCCCTTTTATGTAAGAACGCTCATCTTGTTCAATTTTCAACTTTTGATCGTCCATTTTCTCCCTCCTTTCCGTCAAGTCCTGCCATATAACGGCTAAAAAGAAGATAAGAGTTTACTGTTCTGTCAATAGACGGATGCCGTTACCCGCCAAAAGATGATCTGGCTGAACCTCCACCGCTTTTCGGAACATTTCCAGCGCCTTGTCTTGATTTTCTTTAAAAGCATATGCTACTCCAAGATTATAATAAGCATCGGCATGTTCTTCCCTTTCAATCACTTGCATAAACTGCTCTATTGCCTCATCAAGCATCTCAAGCTGTGCTAAACATAAACCATATTGAAAGCGTGCTTCCACATCCTCTTCATTCAATTCGACCGCACGCTGCAAATATGGAAGAGCAAGACGAAGCTCGTTCGTATAAACGAGTGATAAACCAAGCATAAAATATACGTCAGGGGAGTTTAGACCCTTTTGTAACGCCTGCTCAAAGTGTTGTTTTGCTTCATTCAACTGCTCTAATTTAAAATGTACATTTCCTGCACCGTAATGGGCAGTTGCCGCCTGTCCATCCATTTCAACGGCCCGTTCAAAAAACTTTAATGCCTTCTCATTTTCTTCGACCGCAGCCAATAAATTTCCGAAGTTCACATATCCAAGTGCTTCCTTCGGATTTTCTTCGATTGCCGCAGAAAAAGCTTTTGCCGCTTCATCATACTTTCCTTCTTGCATATATTGAATCCCTAATTGGTTATGATCCATTTTATTCACTCCATTGATTACTATTTTTTCTAGGATAAGTATAGCATAAGCTCAAATATACATCCCGCTAACCGTTTATCCAAGTAAAAGTGTGGTTTGATGTAAAAATAGGATGCCTGTAGAGGCACCCTATTTTTATACATACCATAACTCTTTTCCATTTTTAAAAACTTGATCGATCGTTCCGCCGCCTAAGCACTCTTCACCATCGTAAAAGACAACGGCCTGTCCAGGAGTAATCGCTCGGATTGGTTCATCAAAAATAACCTTCACCGTGTTTTCGTCCATTTTCTGTACCGTTACTTTATTGTCCGCCTGACGATAACGGAATTTCGCTGTACATGTAAATGAATCCGAACGCTCCTTGTCACTTACCCAACTGACATTTGTGGCAGTGATCGAATCTGAATAAAGCACATCATTATGGAACCCTTGATCTACATATAAAATGTTCTTCTCCAAATTCTTCCCGACAGCAAACCATGGCTCGCCGCTTCCACCGATGCCAAGCCCGTGACGCTGGCCAATCGTATAGTACATTAAGCCGTCATGCTTACCTTTCGCTTCGCCATCCAGCGTTTGCATTTGTCCGGGCTGCGCCGGTAAATATTGGCTTAAGAATTCTTTAAAATTGCGCTCCCCGATAAAACAAATACCGGTACTGTCCTTTTTCGCAGCTGTTGCCAATCCGGCTTCTTTCGCAATCTCACGCACCTTTGCCTTATCGATGTTTCCAATGGGGAACATCACCTTTGACAATTGCTCTTGTCCCAGTTGATTTAAGAAATACGTTTGGTCTTTATTCTCATCTAAGCCGCGAAGCATTTTGTATTCTCCGTCCCGGTACTCCACGCGGGCGTAATGCCCTGTTGCCAAATAATCCGCTCCAAGGGTCATCGCATGCTCCAAAAATGCTTTGAACTTAATTTCTTTATTGCACATTACATCGGGATTCGGTGTACGTCCTGCTTTATATTCATCTAAAAAGTACGTAAATACCTTGTCCCAATATTGTTTTTCGAAGTTGACCGCATAATAGGGTATGCCGATCTGGTTGCATACACGAATCACATCATTATAGTCTTCCGTCGCGGTACATACTCCGTTTTCATCCGTGTCATCCCAGTTTTTCATAAAAATCCCGATAACATCATATCCCTGCTCTTTTAACAGCAAGGCTGCAACGGACGAATCGACCCCGCCGCTCATTCCTACAACGACACGCGTGTCTTTTGGTGCCTTTGTCAACTTGTTCACCTCCGTATTATTTGACTAGTCGTTTGACAATTCGGGCCGTTTCATGTGCCGCCTTTTCGACTTGCTCCATTGTCGTTCCAAGACCGAAGCTAAAACGAATCGATGAAATCAACCGATCTGAATCTTTCCCGAACATCGCTACTAACACATGGGATGGATCAATCGAACCTGCTGTACAAGCAGAACCGCTCGAGACAGCGATTCCCGCTAAATCAAGATTCACAAGCATTGATTCCACATTTGTTCCTGGAAAAGCAATGTTTAAAACATGCGGAAGAGAGGAATCAAGCGTTCCATTAACTGAAAACTCAATCCCTTCTTCTTGAAAAACGCTAATCATCTTTTCTTTATATTGTGTGTATTGAGCTGCTTTTTCAGCCAGGGTTTGTTGTGAAATCACTACCGCTTCTTCAAAGCCTGCAATACTGGCTACATTCTCTGTACCTGCTCTTCTTTTTCTCTCCTGTTCTCCTCCAAACAATAGAGGAGACAGCGGAACATGCGAAGCCGCATACAAAAAACCGATTCCTTTTGGTCCATTGATTTTATGAGAAGATACAGACAAAAGGTCGATTCCCAGTTGTTTTACATCTATAGAAAGAAGTCCGTATGCTTGCACAGCATCTGTATGAAAAAACGCCTGATGGCCCTTTACTACTTCACCTATTTCAACGATTGGCTGAATCGTTCCTACTTCATTATTTCCATACATGATGGAGACAAGAATCGTATCATCTGTTAACGCTTCTTGCAACTGTTTTGCACTGATCCGTCCCGCTTCATCCACCGGCAAATATGTCACTTGAAACCCTTGCTTTTCTAATGCCTGGCACGTATGGAGAACGGCATGATGTTCAATTTGGGCCGTAATAATATGATTTCCTTTATCCCGATTCGCAAGAGCCACTCCGGTCAAAGCCATATTATCCGCTTCCGTGCCGCCGCTTGTAAAGATAATTTCATTAGGCTTTGCTCCGATGCTTGAAGCCATCGTTTGACGAGCTTCATCGATATAATGCCTGCTTTCTCGCCCATAAAAATGAATGCTCGAAGGGTTTCCGAACACATTCTTCATCACTGTTGTTATTTTATCGATCACGGCTGGATGCATCGGAGATGTTGCCGCATGATCTAAATAAATTCGTTCCAATCTTAACACTCCTTCCATAAGAAAAGCGCAAGCGCCTTGGTCAAAGAAGACCGACTAAGGTCGGCATGACCCACATCCTGTTGGCCCAAGGAAATAGAAAAAGACCCGGAAGGCGCTCTTTGCCTTACGAGGGCTTTTGTCTTTTCCCTTGCTAAGCTAGGCGCTGGAGCTAGACACCCGTCATCGAAAAAGTTATACTTTCTCACCTTTAAACAGAGCATTCCCGTATGCTGCGGGAATGGTTTTATATATAAAACATATAAGAGGCTGCGTCTCCATCGCTGTGATTCGCTAAATCCTCCAGCGTCGTACTGTCCAACACTTCCCTGACCGCATCTCGAATCCGAATCCACAACTCTCGTTTAGCCGGCTCTTCTTCTTCTAAACCTTCTACTGGACTGATAGGCCCTTCTAATACGGAAATAATATCACCTGCCGTGATAAGTGCAGGCTCCTTGGCCAAAATATAACCGCCATAAGCCCCTCTTATACTTTTTACCAATCCTGCGTTCCGTAAAGGTGAAATGAGCTGCTCCAAATAATGCTCAGATAGATCATGGGTTTGAGCAATTGTCTTCAAAGAGATAGGCCCTTCCCCAAACTTTTTTGCTAATTCAATCATAATTGTTAATCCGTAACGCCCTTTTGTTGAAATCTTCATACCCGTCACCCTTTCATGTCCGTTTTCATTTCTCTATATTAAGTCCTTCTATTATATCAAGTATTCCTATCGTTATTATACAAAAAGTTAAGACCATGACATTATAGCATACTATTCATATGAGATGCATTTCTACCGGCAGTTGCCTATAATATATACATTCTACTTAATCACTCGACACTTCTTCATTCCATCAAAGGACAGTCACAATCAGTCATTGAGGCAACTTGAATCTGCCCTCAAAGGTTTTACCTATGCGGATGGCGCCAACCCCGCAAGGGGGGTGACAGCCGCTTAGGTCTAGAAAATTTGACATGGCCGTTTTTTGGCCATGTCGAATTTTCCAAATCGATTTATATAGATTTCATGTATATCAATAGGAGAGATCAATATGAGCAAAAAACCACTTGCCTTCCGCATGCGTCCAAATCGGCTCGAAGATGTCATTGGACAGCAGCACCTTGTGGGAGAGGGAAAAATCATTCATCGGATGGTAAAAGCCAATCATGTTAGCTCCATGATTTTATATGGTCCGCCCGGTACAGGGAAGACAACGATTGCTACAGCGATAGCGAAAAGCACCCATACTGCGTTTCGGCAATTAAATGCTGTCGTGAACAACAAGAAAGATATGGAAATTGTTGCCCAAGAAGCAAAAATGTCCGGAAAAGTGATTTTATTGCTTGATGAAGTCCATCGTCTTGATAAAGCAAAACAAGACTTTCTTCTTCCTTACCTTGAAAACGGAATGATTACGCTGATTGGGGCTACAACAAGCAATCCATACCACGCAATTAATCCAGCGATTCGCAGCCGATGTCAAATTTTCGAACTAAAGCCTCTCACACCTAAAGAAATAAAGATTGCCCTTTTGCGTTCTTTAGAAGATGAACAGAACGGTCTAGGGCATGAGCACGTGGAAATGACCGAAGAAGGTCTTGAGCATTTTGCCACAGCTTGCAATGGTGATGTCCGCTCGGCTCTTGGTGCTCTTGAGTTGGCCGTATTATCAACCGATCCCGGTAAAGAAGGCAAAATCATCGTTGACTTGGCTATTGCCGAAGAATGTTTACAAAAAAAATACCTGACACATGATAAAAACGGCGATGCCCACTATGACGTCCTATCTGCCTTCCAAAAATCCATTCGCGGGAGTGATGTGAACGCTGCGTTACACTACTTAGGGAGACTCATCGAAGCAGGAGACTTAATTAGCATTAACAGACGACTCATTGTCATCGCCTATGAAGACATCGGACTTGCTAACCCTCAGGCTGCTCCAAGGACACTTGCGGCCATTGAGTCAGCTGAAAGGCTTGGTTTTCCAGAAGCCCGCATTCCTCTTGCCAATGCCGTCATTGAGCTCTGCCTATCGCCGAAGTCGAATTCAGCTTACAAAGCCCTTGATGCTGCCCTTTCCGAGATCCGCAAAGGACAGACAGGAGAAATACCAGCCCATTTAAAGGATGCTCACTACAAAGGGGCAGAGAAGCTCGGGCGCGGCGTTAATTATCTGTATCCGCACGATTATGAAAGCGGATGGGTGAAGCAGCAATATTTACCGAACCGCATTAAAAATCATAAATATTACGAACCGAAAAAGACAGGAAAATTTGAACAGGCTCTTGCCCAAATCTACGAAAAAATCAATCAGCATAAGTAATGGAGCATGGACCGTTTCGTCCATACTCCATTACTTATACCTATGATAAAAAATAAAAAGACGACAAATGTAAAAGTTGAACATATATTTACATATAAGAAATCTAGCAAATTCAAAAAAGAGAAAACGTATAATCATGGATTGAATGGGCAAGTCTATTATACAAGAAACTATCAATGACGGGAGTTGATCTTGTGAAGATTAGACAGGATGCCTGGTCCCATGATGACGATTTATTATTGGCTGAAACGGTGCTTCGCTATATTCGTGAGGGCGGTACACAGCTGGCGGCTTTTGATGAAGTAGGCGACAAATTAAACAGGACTTCCGCAGCATGCGGTTTTCGATGGAATGCAGAAGTCCGAAAAAAATATAATGAAGCGGTCGCTCTAGCAAAAAAACAGCGCAAAGAAAGAAAACGAGCACTGGAACATTCACAGAAAGCTGCAAAAAAAGCAGTCTTCCCTTCGATGCTTGAGGACAACTCTAAAGAATATTTCATTGAAGAGCATGCAACCGAATTGATGGCTCCGCTTCAAAATATAGGACTAAATGAAGTAATTCAGTTTTTATGTCAAATTCGTTCTAATCAATCGGAGTCTCACGTTTTAGCTAAACAAAATGAATTACTTCGACAAGAAAACGAACAGCTGTCTATTCAAAACAAGCAGCTGGAAGCAAAACTTGAACAATTACAACAACAACAAGCTACTATTCAAGAAGACTATCAAACACTTTTGCAGATTATGCAACGGGCCACACAATTAGTATCGTTAGAAGAAACCGAATTTTCTTCTCCTGCCTTCCTGCCCGGAAGAGAAGTACATACTCAAATGTTTTCGACCTGAGAAAAGCGGAGGCGACTGTTCAATCTTAAGAGACATTGGCAGCCTAAGAACGCTCACGTCCTGTGAACACGGCTGGAACCCTTGCCATCCATAGATGTTCCCACAGAAAATTTGAGCTTCTGAGAAAGAGTCGCTTTTTGACTCCGCAGGAAGAAGCGAAATTGCCGTAGGGCTGGCTCATGCAGTTGGACAACAAAAAAGCTTTTCAGCCATTAGGCTGAAAAGCTTTTTAACGTCCGTCTTGCCCTACACGATGAATCGGAATATCCTTTAGCAACTCTGTAATGACATATCCACCCATGATTAATCCCGCTACTGACGGTACAAAAGCATTCGAGGACGGCGGCATTTTCGCTTTGCGAATTTCTGCTTGGTCGTTCCCGACTACTTTACGCACCTCTTCACGAATAATGATTGGACTTTCGTCCGAAAACACAACCGGAATCCCCTTACGAATTCCTTCTTTGCGCAAACGCGTACGGACAACTTTGGCTATTGGATCTGTATGAGTCTTCGAAATATCGGCAACGCGAAAACGGGTAGGATCCATTTTATTTGCCGCTCCCATACTTGAAATGATTGGGATATCACGTTTCAAGCATTCTTTCATCAAATGGATTTTATATGAAATCGTATCAGAAGCATCCACCACAAAATCCGGATTGTAGCTGAAAAACTGTTCATATGTCTCTTCTGTATAAAACATTTTTAAGGCAATGACTTCACATTCCGGATTAATATCTGCGACACGTTCTTTCATTAACTCCACTTTTTGACGGCCTACTGTAGACAATAAAGCGTGGATTTGGCGATTTACATTCGTAATGTCGACATCATCTTTGTCAACTAATACAAGGCGTCCTACACCAGACCGTGCCAATGCCTCTACTGAAAATGAGCCTACTCCTCCAATTCCAAGAACAGCCACTGTACTTCCTTTTAACTTCTCAAGTCCTTCTTTTCCAATTGCAAGCTCATTACGCGAAAACTGATGCAACATTTGCTTCACACTCCGTTCATTTTTATACTTCCGTGGTATTTAGAGTTTGACGATATCATGGTTTTTATCCCGCTCTAACGGGCAATACCCACTGCTGGAATTCTCCTTTATTTAACTCCACTAACTCTATTGGTTTTCAATGTTTTGGAAACTGCATATGAAAACCCTATGCAGTTTCACTGCATAGGGTTGAATATACGGATAAAGGAAAGTCCCAATCGTGCCGTCTTCAGATGCCTTCGTTTTGAACCCGCTCACAGCAGGTGGGTGCTCTGTTTCAATTATTGTAAGTCCTTTAGCCAAAGGCATTTACGCTAACCGAAAACTCCGAGCTCCCTTATAACTTATTGTTCGGTCAAAACAATAGGTTATAAGACGAACACATCAGGACTTCTTGCTTCTTGAGATTATCCTATCATAGAACAAATTTGTTTTCAAGCTATGCAAAAAGGATATTTTACTCACTCTTTTTAGCACGCGTTTCTAAATGAAGCTCGGCTAATTGCGCTGAATTAACTTCTCCAGGTGCTTCTGTCAGTAGACAGCTCGCACTTGCTGTTTTAGGGAATGCAATCGTATCACGCAAGTTCGTGCGTCCTGCCAACAGCATGACAAGACGGTCAAGTCCTAAGGCAATACCGCCGTGCGGAGGCGTTCCGTACTCAAAAGCTTCCAATAAGAAGCCGAATTGTTCATAAGCCTGCTCAAGCGTAAACCCGAGTACCTGGAACATTTTTTCTTGAATGTCACGCTCGTAAATACGAAGCGAACCGCCGCCAAGCTCATAGCCGTTTAAGACTAAGTCGTAAGCTTGAGCACGCACCTTTCCTGGGTCCGTCTCTAAATATTGAAGGTCTTCACGCACCGGCATTGTAAATGGATGATGTGCTGCATAATAACGTCCTTCTTCCTCAGCGTATTCCAAAAGCGGCCAATCTGTTACCCATAAGAAGTTGAATTTCGTTTCATCAATTAAACCTAACTCTTTTCCAAGCTTCAAACGAAGTCCGCCTAACGCATCTGCCACTACACTTTTCTTATCAGCAACAAATAATAATAAATCGCCGACAGACGCTTCTAATGCATCTGTGAACTGCTTTTGCTCATCTTCATTAAAGAACTTGGCGATAGGACCTTTTAGGCCGTCCTCTTCTACTTTTAACCATGCCAGCCCTTTTGCTCCGTAAATCGCTGCATATTCTTGCAAACCGTCAATATCTTTGCGGGAATAGTTCGCGGCAGCCCCCTTTACATTAATGGCTTTTACTTGTCCGCCATTTTGAACCGCTCCGCTGAACACTTTAAAACCGCACTCTTTTACAAACTCAGAAAGATCGACTAATTCCATCCCAAAGCGAGTATCCGGTTTATCGGAACCATAGCGGCTCATGGCCTCATCATAAGCCATGCGCGGGAATGGCGCCGTAACATCGATACCTTTTACATCTTTCATCACTTTTACCATCATGTTCTCTGTCAACTCGATGATTTCATCTTGTGTCAAGAAAGATGTTTCAATATCGACTTGCGTAAATTCCGGCTGGCGGTCTGCACGTAAATCTTCGTCACGGAAACAGCGTGCAATTTGATAATAGCGTTCAAAGCCAGAAACCATTAATAATTGTTTAAAGATTTGCGGTGATTGTGGAAGTGCATAAAACTTCCCTGGATGCACACGGCTCGGCACTAAATAATCACGGGCACCTTCTGGCGTACTCTTTGTTAAAATAGGCGTTTCCACATCTAAAAAGTCATGGTCATCCAAGTAGTTGCGGATCGTTTTCGTCACATCACTGCGCATTTTCATCGTCTCGAACATAACCGGACGGCGCAAATCTAAATAACGATATTTCAAACGGACATCTTCCGCTACGTCCGTTTTATCTTCAATCATAAACGGAGGTGTTTTTGCTTTATTTAAAATAGTGACTGCTTCTGCTTGCACTTCAATTTTGCCTGTCTTTAAATTGGCATTGATAGTACCTTCTTCACGTGCCACAACTTTCCCTTCAATGTGAAGGACGAATTCATTGCGTACACTTTCCGCTATCTTTAATGCTTCGGCTGATACTTCCGGATTAAAAACAACTTGTACCACACCCGTACGATCGCGAAAATCAATGAAAATAAGTCCGCCTAAATCACGGCGTTTTTGAACCCACCCTTTTAGTTTCACGGATTCGCCTATTGCTTTTTCTGTTACTTCCCCGCAGTAATAAGATCTGCCTCTCATGATGGATATCCCCCTTTTAACGTGCTTCTTTTAAATGTGTAACAAGTGCTGGAATGGCTACTTCCTGCTGTTCGCCGGTTGACATGTTCTTTACATTTACAACCTGCTTATTCAATTCCTCATCACCTAGAACAATAACGAATTGGGCTTGTAATCGGTCAGCAGCTTTAAATTGAGCTTTTATCTTTTTGTCTTGATAATCCTTTTCTGTCACGAAGCCGCCCATGCGCAACTCATTGACAATGGACACAGAATAATCTTTTGCTGCATCACCCATCGCTACCACGTAGCAATCAATGTTTTCCTGGATGGGCAATGTAACGTTTTCTGCTGCAAGCGCCGCAAGCAAACGCTCGATACTTAAAGCAAAGCCGATTCCAGGCGTCTCCGGCCCTCCGACATCTTGAACAAGCCCGTTATATCGTCCGCCGCCGCAAAGCGTCGTAATGGAACCAAAACCTTCTGCATCGCTCATGATTTCAAATGCTGTATGATTATAGTAGTCAAGGCCGCGTACGAGATTTGGATCTACCACAAACTCAATATGTAAGCTCGTCAAATATTGCTGTACCTTCTCGAAATACGCTTTTGAATACTCATTCAAATAATCGAAAATGGAAGGCGCCGTTTTTATTAATTCATGATCACGGTCTTTTTTGCAATCAAGGATGCGAAGCGGATTTTTTTCCAGACGGCTTTGGCAGTCAGAACAAAACTCCCCGATTCTCGGTGAAAAATGATCGATTAATGCTTGGCGGTGTGCCTGGCGGCTTTCCGCATCTCCTAAGCTGTTAATGACAAGGCGCAGCTTTTTTAACCCTAATGATTGATAAAATTGCATAGCCAGAGCCATTACTTCCGCATCAATTGCCGGATCGCTGCTTCCCAGCGCTTCTACGCCAAATTGGACAAACTGGCGGAATCGTCCTGCTTGGGGACGTTCGTAGCGGAACATTGGGCCGATGTAAAACAGTTTCGTTGGCTGATTAGGGCTTCCAAACATTTTCTGTTCCACAAAAGAACGCACGACTGCAGCTGTTCCCTCCGGACGAAGAGTAATGCTGCGTCCGCCCCGATCTTCAAATGTGTACATTTCTTTTTGAACAATATCAGTCGTATCTCCTACACTGCGCTGAAACAATTCAGTATGTTCAAACATCGGCGTACGGATTTCTTTATAATTAAACATACGGCAAATGGTTCTCGCCTGCTGTTCTACATATTGCCATAGTTCCACAGTACCTGGAAGAATATCTTGTGTACCTCTTGGAATTTGAATTGACATAAACGTTGTGTGCCTCCTATTTCTTTTTTATAAAAAAAACAAAAAAACCCCCATCCCTACACAAACATGTAGGGACGAGAGTTATTATTTCTCGTGGTACCACCCTAATTGAAGCAAATTTTGCTTCCACTTAAATCGTTAACGCCTGAATACGTTCAACTCCTACTAAGACATGTCTTTTCAGAGAGAAGCCTCGAGAGTGTTCTTTCGTTAAGTCATCATGCAGAAATGCTTTCAGCCCCAGGCACTTCCTCTCTTTTCATGTGTCATCTTAACTACTTTTCTCCGTCATCGGTTTTTTACGGGTCTTTATTCGTATGTAACTTTATAACAATTGTCTTCTATATTACGAATGAAATTCCGAATTGTCAAGCACTTAATTAACGATGCTAAGAGAGCATAACGGGCCTTTACAAAGGGACATTTCAAATATGCAAGCAAACATAAAAAAGATTCAAATAGCTTTTTAAGAAACTGCTCCCATTAAGAACGGGATAAATTCTTTTTTAAGGCTTTCACATCACGTAAATTCAAGCCGAATTCCGATGCCAATTCGACTGAAGTTGTGCTGGCCTCCCGCTGAATGAAATCATGGAAATTCACTCCAAATAATTGATTACGATGAGTAAATGACTGTTCTCCTTTAGAACTGAACTTCATGCAATCCCCTTCTTTCTTTTAATAAGCAAGACATATCTTCCTCCATATCTTTCCCATTTTCCCGTTATTACTTACAGGAATTTTTCTTTTTATCGAGAAATAGTACCTTACAATCCATGTTCAAAAAGGAGGATAAAAAGAACCGAGAAGTTCGAGGACCGGAACGTATGGGGTTAATACGTGAGGACCGGAGAGGCAGAGTGACGAAGCCCGACTAAAGACCGCCACGTCCTGTGGCGAACGTCGGATCAGCACTTCCTGTACAAGTAAATTCGACGGGGATTTTTCCCGGACTTTTTGAACATCCTTTCACAAATAAAGGAAAAGGAGTTACCGTAGTGACAGTAAAATATTTAAAGTTTCCACTCTATTTTCAACTTGGAATTCTCCTCTTTTTTTTGGCCTTTCAGCCCCAAACGAATGCACAAAGCGAATTTGTTTCTGTCCAAGTAAATGTACTGAATGTTCGAAGCGGACCGGGAACATCACATGATGTGGTGGATAAAGTAACAAAGGGAAGTATTTTGTCTGTTGTTGAAAAATTAGACGATTGGTATCATGTTCAATTAACAAATGGATTGACAGGATGGGTAGCAAAACGTTATGTCGACTCATTGCCTGATATCTCAGACTCTCTATTAGCACCGCCATCCCTTGTCTCCTCTCCTGCTTCAGGTCTCCAGGGCTTATATGGTACATCACTGTCCACATTACAACATAAAACAATCGTTATTGATGCCGGCCATGGCGGACGCGATAAAGGAGCCACCGGTACATCCGCCTCTACACTGGAAAAAGATTTGAACCTCATTACAGCTAAATTACTCGAAAAAAGATTGAAAGCTCTCGGTGCAGATGTCATCATGACCAGAACGATCGATCAATATGTCTCCCTTGAAACAAGAGTAAACATAGCGAAAGAAAAAAAAGCCGATGTTTTTCTCAGCATCCACTATAATAGTTCTCCAGATACAGCTTTACAGGGAATCATTACTTACTATGACCATCACAAAGCGCTTGCAGAAAGCATTCATCATGAGTTGATTTCTCTTACAACGTTTACCGATAAACAAGCAAGATATGGCGATTATTACGTGCTGCGCGAAAACTCCCAGCCATCCGTTTTATTGGAACTCGGTTTTTTAAGCCACGAACAAGAAGAAGCCCGCCTGCAGACGGATGAGTTTCAATACAACGCTGTAACAGCTATCGTCAAAGGACTCACAAAATATTTTTCAGAAGAAAACAAATGAACGGGCTGGAAACAGCCCGTTCATTTGTTTTCTTTATTTGCTCTCTATGATTAACGTCACCGGTCCATCATTTGTAAACTGTACATCCATCATGGCACCAAATACTCCGGTCTCCACTTTCAAACCTTTTTTTGTCAATTCTTCATTGAATTGCTCATAAATATCATTGGCATACTCAGGCTTAGCAGCTTCCATGAAATTTGGCCTTCTTCCTTTACGGCAATCTCCATAAAGGGTAAATTGAGAGACAGATAACACCTCTCCTCCAATATCAAGAAGAGATAAATTCATTTTTTGAGACTCGTCTTCAAAAATGCGCAAGTTGGCAATCTTGTCCGCCACATATGCTGCGTCTTCAGGAGTATCGGAGTGAGTTACTCCCACCAACAGCATTACTCCATGTTCAATGGCACCGACTGTTTGTCCTTCTACCACTACCTTTGCATTTTTTGCACGCTGAACCACTACACGCATAACGAAAAACCCTTTCTAATGCATAATTCTTCGTACGGAATAAATATCACGAATCTGTTTGATTCGTTCGACGACTTTATGAAGATGATTAATGTTATGAATTGAAATGGACATGTTGATGGTTGCCATTTTATTGCGGTCTGAACGGCCCGACACTGCTGAGATGTTTGTCTTTGTTTCATTCACCGCTTGTAAAACCTCATTTAACAAACCTCGGCGATCAAAGCCGGAAATTTCAATCTCTACGTTAAATTCTCGCCCTTCTTTAATATGGGATTCCCATTCTACAGGAATTAAGCGATTTTCGGCTTCTTCCGTATGAACATTCAAGCAATCTTCACGGTGAACCGACACTCCGCGGCCTTTTGTGATAAATCCGACAATTTCATCTCCCGGCACCGGATTACAACACTTCGATAAGCGAATCAACAAGTTATCAATTCCTTGGACTACCACACCCGAATCCCGTTTTTTCCCTTTTCGAGCAGGCTTTGTCTCATTCATAATTTCTTTGATTTCTTGTTCCTGGTCGCGCTGCTTCCGCCACTTCTCTGTTAAACGATTGGCAATTTGCGCAGCTGTGATGCCATTATATCCTACTGCGGCATACATATCTTCTTCATTGGAAAAGTTAAATTTCTCTGCAACCCTTTTGAGGTTATCTTGCGTTAAAACTTCTTTAACTTCAAAATCCAAATTGCGGATTTCTTTTTCGACAAGCTCTTTTCCTTTTTCGATATTTTCCTCACGCCGCTGCTTCTTAAAGAATTGGCGAATTTTATTTTTGGCCTGAGTTGTTTGAGAGAGCTTGAGCCAATCTTGACTCGGACCATATGAATGTTTCGAAGTTAAAATCTCAATAATGTCACCGGTCTTTAATTTAAAATCCAGCGTTACCATTTTGCCGTTCACTTTTGCGCCGATTGTTTTATTTCCGATTTCAGAGTGAATCCGATAAGCGAAATCAATTGGTACAGACCCGGCTGGAAGTTCAATAACGTCTCCTTTTGGAGTAAAGATATACACCATATCGGAGAAAAGATCAACTTTTAATGATTCCATAAACTCTTCCGCATTCGTCGATTCGTTCTGGAACTCTAATATTTCTCTGAACCATGTTAACTTATCCTCAAAGGACGCACGGTCATTGGCCGTTTTTCCTTCTTTATAAGCCCAATGTGCCGCTACCCCATACTCAGCAATATGATGCATTTCCACCGTGCGGATTTGCACCTCCAAAGGGTCCCCTTTAGGGCCTATAACCGTTGTATGGAGAGATTGGTACATATTAGGCTTTGGCATTGCAATGTAATCTTTAAATCGACCCGGCATAGGCTTCCAACATGTATGAATGATACCAAGGACGGCATAACAATCTTTAATGCTGCTCACAAGAATGCGGACGGCCAACAAATCATAGATTTCATTGAATTGCTTGTTTTGTAAAGCCATTTTCCGATAGATGGAATAGATATGCTTCGGTCTTCCGGAAATTTCCGCCTTAATGGCTACTTCATTGACCCGATCGCGGACTTCATCAATTACTTCCGCAATATATTGTTCACGCTCCGCACGCTTTTGTTTCATTAAATTGACGATACGATAATACTGTTGGGGATTTAAATAACGCAAAGCCGTATCTTCCAATTCCCACTTGATTTTGGAGATACCGAGACGGTGAGCCAGCGGTGCAAAAATTTCCAATGTCTCATTGGCGATGCGGCGCTGCTTCTCTTGAGGCAGGTGCTTTAACGTACGCATATTGTGCAAACGGTCTGCCAATTTAATTAAAATGACCCGAATGTCTCGTGCCATCGCCACAAACATTTTGCGATGATTCTCCGCCTGCTGCTCTTCTTTCGATTTATATTTAATTTTCCCGAGTTTAGTCACACCATCGACTAGCATGGCAACGTCATCGTTAAATGTGTCTTTTAGTTGTTCAAGTGTAACATCTGTATCTTCTACCACATCATGTAAAAATCCCGCTGCGATTGTCGTTGGGTCCAACTCCAGATCAACCAAAATCCCCGCTACTTGAATCGGGTGAATAATATACGGCTCCCCTGATTTGCGATATTGCTCACTATGAGCATCCTTCGCAAACTGATAGGCTCTTGCCACCAAATCTATATCATCACCAGACAAATATTTACCAGCATTTTCAATTACTTGTTCAGCTGTTAACACTTGCTCGTTTGCCATGAAATCACCTTTTATCAATAAAATAAGCCTTCACTCAGTGAAGGGATCTATATGTTTTGCCGATACACAGTTGAATCAATCCGGTTGTTATGGGCAATCAGCCCGTATTGCAAGAAGTGAAAATGTTCCTGCTTTGTCATAAAGAAAATAAATTAAAACACTATTTTATAAATTCATATTGTAACTATTATCATGAAAATTTTCAAAGATGTAAAGCTTTTCTAAAAAGATTTTTCCGATACACATCGAGTTTAATGTGCACCGGCATAAATAAAAATCACCCTTCACCCTCCTAAAGCAAGGATGAAAGGTGATTCTTATGATGATACAAGCGGGTATCTCATAAGTCTCGAATCCATTACAAACAATCATATTTAATGAAAGGGCCCGTCACGAAATCCCCTTGAGTTTACTGGATTTTAATGACCGGGCTCCAAATTATTAATATTGCATTAATGTTAATACATCATAGCCGTTTAATTTTTCACGACCATTTAAATCTGTCAGCTCAATTAAAAATGCCGTACCTACCACAATACCGCCAAGTTGTTCAACCAGCTTAATCGTCGCCTCAATTGTTCCGCCTGTCGCTAGAAGATCATCGGTAATCAATACACGCTGACCCGGTTTAATCGCATCTTTGTGCATTGTCAATACATCCTTGCCGTATTCAAGACCATAATCCACTTTGATTACTTCACGTGGAAGTTTCCCTTCTTTACGAACCGGCGCAAACCCGACTTCTAACGCATAAGCAACTGGACAGCCGATAATGAAACCGCGTGCCTCTGGGCCTACAACGATATCAATTTGTTTTTCTTTTGCATATTTTACGATTTCATCAGTTGCTGCTTTATATGCTTTCCCATTATCCATAAGAGTTGTAATATCCTTAAAGATAATACCCGGCTTTGGCCAATCAGGCACGATTGTTATATATTGCTTAAGATCCATTAATTTGTTGCCTCCTCATTCATTCGACAGCTGCTGATGACGTCATCAAACAACTGCTTCAGTTGTCCATATGATGTGTATAAGAATTTTTTCTCCAACTGAATTTGTTCCTGTTTACGACGATAAGTCGCAGATTCTATTAAATCACGTTTTGCTCCGTTTTTCATCAACGAAATGAGACCATTTTTTATTGTAACAAATTCTAATTCAAAAAACACCTGTGACATAAAATCAATTGTATCTTTTGACCATCCTTTATGAATGGCCAAATCCTCTTTATAACGATTTAAATCAAACGGGCTGTTTTTCACTAAAAATCCATAATACCACTTAAAATGATCACGTGTCGGAACTGTATGAAAATAATGATCTTCTTTTGATAAAAAAGCTGTATAAATTCTCGACGGAATCCCATTCATAAATAACTTGTTCACTAACTCCATAGATGGGGGTAAGTCCAACAAGACAATCTGTTTTCCACCTGCCTCAAAACGAGAAGCCGACTCAACACCGTCTATATATTCAAGGTGGTCCTTATATAATTGTTTTTCCGGTTCTGTTATCGTATCTTCCGAAAAATAAACAACGGTCATTTCTGAAGTAAACATTGATTTAAAAAATTGATCGGTGCTTCTGGCACTTCGATAATCAAACAATTGCCACTCGCTGATCCCTATATCTTCAATCATCAACTGGGGTTTCCTCATATTGTTCCACTCATTGATCGTTAATTCTCCAACAAGTGAAATTTTAGAGATCGGAGAAATTTCGTCATATAAGCGGCCTAAACCGAAGCCGACACCATCGACTGTCATTCCTTCATCCTCAAACGTCAATTTCAAATGTGTTTGATCGGCTCCAATTTTTCTTATGGAAGATATATTAACATTTTCTACCATTATTTTTGGTTTTGAATTGCTCATCCCGAAAGGAGCGAGCTGTCTTAACTGTTCTATGGCTGACAGCGTAATATCCTCTACCTTGCAAACCGTATCTACCGTTGTAATGGGAATAAAATCTTCTTCCGTAAGCTTTTCATAAGCTAACGTATTCAACCGATTTCTTAAATCATCAACATCCTTAATTTGGAGCGTCATCCCTGCCGCCATCGGATGTCCCCCAAAATGAGGTAAAATGTCGCGGCACGTAGATAGATTGGCAAACAAATCAAAGCCTTCAATACTGCGTGCTGACCCTTTTGCCACTCCTTTTTGCTGATCGATGCTTAACACGATAGTAGGACGGTAAAATCGGTCAACCAATCTTGATGCCACAATCCCGACTACCCCTGCATTCCAGCCTTCCTGCGCAATGACAAGGACACCATTCTGTTCAGGCGGGTAAAGACGTTCGACTATAGAAACGGCTTCTTCCGTCATTTCATTTACGAGTTGTTGCCTTTCCTTGTTCAGCTCATCAATTTCTTCTGCAAGCTCCTTTGCTTCCGTCTCATTTGTTGTCATCAACAACTGCACAGCAGGATCTGCTGATTGAAGCCGGCCTACTGCATTAATACGGGGACCTATAGCAAATCCAATCGTATCTTCATTAACTTCTTCCTGTTTGATTCCACATACACGCAAAAGTGCTTGAAGGCCCGGACGATTCGTGCGCTGCAAATATCTGAGGCCTTTGCTCGCAATTAGACGATTTTCGCCTTGCAGGGGTACTAAATCCGCAATCGTTCCGATAACGGCCAGCTCCAGTAAATGTTCAGGCGCTTCTCCAAGCAAAGCGTGGGCAAGTTTGAAGGCAACGCCCACTCCAGCCAGTTCTTTGAACGGATAGATGCTTCCCGGCTTTTTCGGATGAATGATGGTATAAGCCTCCGGCAATTGGGGTCCTGGTTCATGATGATCTGTAATGATGAGATCAAATCCCAATTCCTTAGCCAAAGAAGCCTCGTTGACAGCAGAGATTCCGGTGTCGACTGTAATAACGAGTGTATAACCTTGCTCGCTGATCGAACGAAAAGCCTGTTCATTCGGACCGTATCCTTCCGTAAAACGGTTCGGAATATAAAAGTCGACTTCTGCTCCCAATAAGGTTAAAGCTGACAACAACACGGATGTGCTGCTTACTCCGTCCGCATCATAATCTCCATATATCATGATTTTTTCATTTTGTTCAATCGCTTGCTTAATACGTTCTACTGTTTTATCCATTCCATCCAACAAGAACGGATCGTGGAATGGCTCTTGATCTATTTTCAAAAACTCTTCCGCAGATTCAATCGTCGTAATCCCGCGATTGATTAATAATGAAGCAATGAGAGGTGTAATCTCTAGGGTTGTCACAAACTGCTCAATCAGTTCGTGATTTGTCTGTTGAATCCTCCATCGTCTTTTTGATTTCAGCATATCCTCACCCCTTAACCCACATTATTATACTAGAGTGGATGTCGGCGGGCAATGATTGTCAATTGGCTGAATAAGGATTGATATGCACCAATACATCTTGAACATTCGGTTCTTCCATCAGTCTCCTTTTCACTTCTTTTCCGATTAAATGCCCTTCCTCCACGGTAATGTAAGGATCAACCGAAACCTTTAAATCAATAATGACGTAATGCCCGTGTTCCCTTGCATGCAAAGACGTCAGTTTCTTTACACCCTGTACAGAAGTTGCGATTTCCCGTAAGTGGGCGGTGTCTTCTTCATGCCATACATGATCCAATGTGTTATGAAAAGCTTCTGACCCAAATTGCCATGCTGTTTTTAAGACAAGGAAAGAGACAAATAGCCCCGCAACGGGATCTGCATACACAAGCCAGCCCACTCCTATTTTCTCTCCAATAATTGAGCTTAAAATCCCAATCAATGCCGCGATAGACGATAAAACATCTGTGCGATGATCATAAGCATTGACGAGAAGAGCATCGCTTTTAATCTTTTTTCCGAGTCCGTATGTATATCGAAATAGGGCTTCCTTTACCAAAATCGAAAAGATAATTGCAGCAATAGCCCATAACTTGGGCGGCTCGATTGGCTGGGAGAACGCTTCAATAGAAGACGTTAAAATTTCAATGCCGACAATAAACAGCAGAACGGCAACAATGATAGCTGCGATTGATTCTGCTTTTCCATGTCCATATGGATGGTCTTCGTCAGGAGGTTGCTTGGCAATTTTCACTCCAATGTACACAACAATCGACCCAGCAACATCTGAAGCGGAATTTACTGCATCTGCCATTAATGCACGGCTGTTAGCCATTGTTCCGAAAATCCATTTGACGATAGCCAGCACCAGATTTCCACCCATTCCAATCAGAGCGGCTTGCTGCGCTTTTTTAAATCGCTCATTTTTCTCCACATCTACACCTCGTTTCATCTATACATCCAGCCATATATAGATTACCCTTATTTTTCTCCTGACATGAAAATTCCTCTTCTTTGGATTTTTTTATAAAAAAAGTGGAGTTTTCAAATCTATTATCGATTTTAAATGAAAAGAGCGAAAATCAACGTGGTTAGTTAACAGTGCAAAAATAAAAAGAAACGATGGAGAATTCTCCATCGTTTCTTTTTATGGTTCAATAATCTCTTCTTCCACTTTACGCGGCTTGTTCAGAGACTTCGTCTTCCATACAAGCCATAATTGAGCGGCAATAAACAAAGAAGAATAAACCCCCATCAATAAGCCGACAAATAAAGCGATTGAGAAGTTAAGAATAGCTTCACTTCCAAAGAAAATAAGGGCAACAACAGTAAAGATAACCGTTAAAACCGTATTAAGGGATCGCGTAAATGTTTCACGCAAGCTTCGGTTTACAATATACACCAAGTCTTCTTTCGTTTTTACTTTCCGCTCTTTCATATGCTCGCGAATGCGGTCAAACGTTACAATTGTATCGTTAATCGAGTAACCGATGATTGTCAGCACTGCCGCAATGAAGGTCAAGTCTACTTCCAAGCGTGAAAAACTGAAGAATGAAATCATGAAAAAGGCGTCATGTAAAAGCGCGATTACGGCTGCTAATGCCATATAAAACTCGAATCGAACAGATACATAAATAATAATTCCAATCGATGCAATAAGAACCGCAATTAATGCATTGCGCGCCAGTTCTTTTCCGACAGTCGGAGAAACGGTGCTTACATTCGGTTCACTTCCGTATTTTTCTTTAAAGTGTGTTTTCAGTTCACCGATGTCGTCTTTTGACAGCACCCCGATGAAGCGGGCAACCCCTACATCATTGTTGTTGCCGGCAACGACGACATCCTTTGGCTCTAAATCAAGTTCTTGTAGTTCTTCTTTCACTTTATCGGCTGAAATCGTTTCGTTTGCCGTGATTTCAACACGCGTTCCGCTCGCAAAATCAATGCCTAAATTTAGCTTAAAAATAGCTAGGGAAAGAATGCCAAGAATGGTCAGCACAATCGAAAATGTAAAGAAGGTCTTTTTATATTTAACAAAGTCAAGGCGATCAAACTTCGTCGGAATCTCCTGATTACCATCATCTTTAGATAAATCCTGGATTTCAGAAGGCTTCACTCCGAAGAAAGACGGCTTTTTATTGAACACGCGGCTATTCACCCAAAGGCCCAAAAATAGTCGTGTTCCATATACCGCTGTAATAAAGCTCGCTAGGATACTGATGATGAGCATCGTCGCAAACCCTTTAACGGAGCTTGTTCCATATACAAATAACACACCCGCGGCCAAAATCGTCGTAATGTTGGCATCTAAAATCGTAGAAAGCGAGCGACGATTCCCTGACCGGTAAGCAGAAATGACTGATTTGCCTGATTTCAATTCATCTCTGATACGTTCATAGGTGATAATGTTCGCATCCACTGCCATCCCTACCCCTAAAAGAAGTGCAGCGATACCAGGGAGGGTAAGAACACCATTCATCCAATCAAAAATCAATAAAATCAAGTAAATGTAAATGCTTAATGTTATAACGGCGATAAAACCAGGAAGACGATAATAAAATAGCATGAACAAAAAGACGATTCCTACGCCGATAAACCCTGCATAAATCATTTTATCAAGTGCTTTCTCACCGAACTGAGCACCGACGGAAGTCGAATACATTTCATCTAATTCAACCGGTAACGCTCCGGCATTCAATAAGTTGGCAAGCTCTTGGGCTTCCTGCACGGTAAAGCTGCCTGTAATCGTTACTTCATTTGTATTGAAAACTTCGTTAACAGATGCTGCGGATAAATATTTTGGGTCCGGTTTAACCGTTTCCGCTTTGAAGGAATCTTTTCCTTCTTCATAGTCGAGCCAAATCACCATCAGGTTGTTTGGAGCGCCCATGCCCAATACTTGTTCTGTCACTTTTTTAAACTTATCTGCACTCTTTAGCTTTAACGCCACATTCGGCTGACCGTTTTGATCAAACGATTGCTTCGCCCCGTTTTGGGCTAAATCTGTCCCGTCCATTAATACTTGGTCATTTACATCACGAAATGACAGTTTCGCTTGAGTGGACAAAAGTTCACGAGCCTTGTTTTGATCTTTAACACCTGCAAGCTGAACGCGAATGCGGTTGTTGCCTTCAATCTGTATGCTTGGCTCGCTGACTCCCAGCACGTTAATACGCTTGTCCAACGCTTGCACAGTGCTATTGAGTACTTCTTGATTTATGACATCTCCTTCTTTAGCCGGCTTCACTTCATATAAAACTTCAAATCCGCCTTGAAGGTCCAGTCCAAGCTTGATTCGATTTGTAATGTCGCTGACTGTCGCCCCCATTGTGCCAAAAATAAGCAGCACCAAGAGGAAGAACGCAACGATACGTCCTCTCTTTACCATTTGTAAAAAATCCTCCTTCTTATGTAAGCAAGAGCATGCTGAAAAAATAAGGAAAGCATTTCGCCAATATTCCTATTATCATTCATAAAAACAAACCTGTCAAACAAGCTTTTGTTAAAATTACTTTAAGACATCCTTCCATTCTTCAATAAAATTCTCTTTTTCAAAAGAGGTATTTTTGTATGATTCCATCGCCATGAAATTGATGATATCTCCCGCTTTCAACGTCAAAATATCATTCACGACTTGATGAAGAAGCTTTTCTTCCTGATCCTTTTTCCACTTTTTCTTTTCAAAATACTCCCAGATTTCTTGTTCTTTTATATGACCGTACCCCATTAATTCAAATTCTTCTAATTTGCTTTCAATCGCAGGCTTTACCTTTTTTCTCAACTGTCTTGTTCCTTCGTTCAACATCCCAACCACCCTTTTAATGAAATATCTGACGAACAAAGCATGGAATGTTCTTTATCCATGCTCCATCATTTACGTCGATTTAAATGTCATGCTTGGCCATAGGACTTGCATATATTTCATTGTATAAAATAATAAATCGTTTGAGAAGGCAGGGAACATTGCATGTCTAAATTTTTGCGAGGTACGCTCATTTTAATCCTTGCTGGATTAATTACAAGAGTGCTTGGATTTGTCAATCGCATCGTTATTGCCCGATTGATCGGGGATGAGGGCGTGGGGCTGTATATGATGGCAGTTCCAACTTTATTTCTTATTATTACCGCTACACAACTCGGTCTTCCAGTAGCCATTTCCAAGTTGGTTGCAGAAGCCCAGGCTCTGGGAGATAACAGAAAAACAAAAAAAATCTTGATTGTCTCTCTTTCAATCACTTCTATATTAAGCATTGTATTTACCATTTTGTTGATGGTATTCGCTCCAATCGTTTCTCAAACTTTTTTTACAGATGAACGCACATATTATCCATTAATCGCCATCACACCGGTCATTCCCATTATCGCCATCTCTTCCATCATTCGTGGTTATTTTCATGGAAGACAGCAAATGAAACCAGCTGCCTATTCGCAAGTAATTGAACAAATAGTGAGAATTTTGCTTGTTGCGGTATGTACAAAAGCATTTTTGCCTTACGGAGTAGAATATGCAGCGGCCGGTGCCATGCTGTCTGCCGTTTTTGGCGAACTCGCCTCCCTGCTATATATGTTGTTCATGTTTAAATTAAAAAAGCATATAAAAATCCGCCGCCATTTTTTCCAATCATTAAAAGGCGGAAAGATCACCTTTTATGAACTAATGAGTATCGCTCTACCGACAACGGGAAGCAGAATGATCGGCTCCCTGTCATGGTTTTTGGAGCCGATTGTCGTCGCGCAAAGTTTAGCGATAGCAGGTGTTGCAACCATTACAGCTACGAAACAATACGGGGAGTTAACAGGTTTTGCTCTGCCGCTTCTCATGCTCCCTTCCTTCATTACCGTTTCCCTATCAACATCTCTTGTGCCCGCCATTAGTGAAGCGATGGCTCAAAAGCAGTTTCTTCAAATTGAACATCGCCTTCATCAAGCATTAAGATTATCGTTTGTTACAGGTGGACTGGCTGTTGTCGTGCTGTATGTATTTGCCGAACCGGTTATGCAGTTAATGTACGGCTCTGTAAAAGCCGCCGTTTTTGTCCAAGTCATGGCTCCATTTTTCATCTTCCATTACTTCCAGGGGCCCTTGCAGGCCGTCTTACAAGCCCTTAACCTTGCCCAAGCGGCCATGATTAATAGTTTCATAGGTGCAGCCGTCAAGACGGCTCTCATTTTTATGCTTGCAACACGACCTTCCTTTGGCATCATGGGAGCAGCCCTTGCTATCGTAATCGGGATTATGCTTGTCACCCTGCTGCATCTTTCAACGGTTATGAAAGCCATCTCTTATAAAATCCATGTATATGATTATATAAAAGGCTTTATTGTCATGTTTTTCGCCGGTATCATCGGGCACTTCGCCCATATTCGTTTTCTTCAAGAAGGCAGCCTGATCTTTAACACACTTATGGCCATTTCCTTCACTTCTGTCGTTTATTTCGTTTTGCTATACGCTTTCAAACTTATTACCAAGGAAGAAATTCAGCGTTTCTCCGCTTTGAATCCATTCCGCAAAGCATAGTTTCGTTCTTATCCTCCTCATTTCCCTCATTCACCAGCAGGATTACTACTCAATAGGATGAGGGATGAGAGGCAGTTTAAATGATTACGGATCTTTTAGATCAATGTAAAATACTCCGTCATCATAGCTGCAATAAGAAATCTCCTTTATGTCTTTATAGCCCAATCTTCTCAGCTCTTGTCTCAGCCATAAATTCGTTTTATTCTCTCTTGCCAAATGTTCTTCCTGGATGATGCCATCAAGGATAAAAGGAAGATTTAAACTCCCTTGTTTCTGCTTTTTTTTGTTTTGTTGTTCTTTTTCAAATACAGAGAGTTTTCCTGAAGGCTCTAAAATAGCGAATTCCACATCAGCAACATTCTTAATATCTTTTTCCCGAAGCTGTAAGATTAAATCATTGAAATTATAGCGCTGTTTTTTCATTTCCTCTTCATTGATTTTTCCATGATCAATAATGATGCTTGGTTTGCCATCAAGCAGTTCCCTCACTTTTTGATTTTTTAAGGACCAATAAGCCAATCCCATTTGAATGACCATCAAAATTCCCATAGGCAGAATTGTATGGATGAATGGATCTTTCGGATCTTCAATTGCCAATACAGCCATTTCTGCAATCATGACAAACACGACCAAGTCTAAAATACTCAGTTCACCAATCTCCCTTTTTCCCATTAAACGGAAAATGAATAAAATCACAAAATAAAGAAAAACCGTTCGACCGGTAATAATGAGCAATTCCATATGCACTAACCTCCGCCTCAGCATTCATTACCAAATAGTGTGTACAAGTGCATCAAAAACATGACACGAAAGATGTAATTCTATTTTTGGAACGAGCCGAATATGCTCGTACTAAAGATATACACATTATCCTATCTCGAAAAAGGGGGAACACATCATGGAAGGTAAACGAATGGGAAGTGCCATTTTATTCGGAGTCATGACAATCTTTGTCATCGCGCTTATTACCAGTGTCATCTTTTCTCTTTTGCTTAGATTTACCAATCTTAATGAACAATCCATTCAGTGGTTTGTTTTAGTGTTATCGTTTCTTACGTTGTTTATCGGGGGATTTGTTTCAGGAGGAAAAGGTCAGTCAAAAGGATGGCTATTAGGAGCTTCTACCGGTCTCTGTTACTCTTTTATTGTATTTTTAATCCAGTTCTTGGGATATGACCAACTTTTCACAGCCCAACAATTTATGTTTCATGGTGCTTTTATCGCCGTGGCGGTATTAGGAGGAGTCTTCGGAGTCAATATAGCATCCAACAGACAATCGTGAATGGGTTGGTCATAAAAGCTAAAGAAGCACTCCTTTTTTATGACGGTTTCTCCGTACAAGAAAGGAGTGCTTCTTTCTTATTGTCCAGCTCAGGCGCCTAGCTCGCTGTGGAAATGATGCTTGCCCTCATAAGGCAAAAAGCGCCTTATGGGTCAATCCCTATTTCCTTGGGCCCGCAGGACGTGGGTCATGCCGACGTTGCCACAGGACGTGGCGATCTTAGTCGGTCTTCTTTGACCAAGGCGCTTGCGCTTTTCTTAAGATTAATCGTTTTTCACTTCTCGAATGGCAGCCCGGTCAAAAGTTAGACGAGAGCCGTCACCGCTTTTAATGACTACTTGGCCTTCATCAATTGCATCGACGATTCCATGCATACCGCCAATTGTAACAACCTTGTCCCCTTTTTTCAAATCCGACTGCATTTGCTGTACAGCTTTTTGACGCTTTTGCTGCGGACGAATCAACAAAAAGTAGAAGATCGCAAACATTAATAAAAGCGGCCAAATACTTGCAAAAAGTTCCATTATGTATATTCCTCCTTTTCTTCGGAATGATAAGCTCTCCCTCTCTTCCGCTGTTCTTCTTATAAATGATCAGAACATAATAACAATCGAATTATAAGCGATTACTCTGTTCCATTGTCCACTCACATGAAAAAGAACAGCTTGCAGGAAAAGCTAAAATATAAAGCAAACTTCCGCTCTGCAGAGGAGGGTATTCCTTCCGTAGAGTGGAAGTTGAACTTATCGGGGTCTCACTGCCCATCAAGACAGCAGAAAGCAATACTATTCTGCCTTATCATTATATTTAGAAGTTTTTCGCGTTCGGTTTATTGAATCCGTATTTTTCAAAGAATTCTTCACGGAAATCACCAAGACGATCTTCACGGATCGCTTCACGTACTTGCTCCATCAATTTTAACAGAAAATAGAGATTATGGTAAGACGTTAAACGAATTCCGAACGTTTCATCACAACGAATAAGATGGCGAATGTATGCTCTCGAATAATTTTTACACGTATAACAATCACAATTCTCGTCAAGCGGACGGAAATCCTCTGCAAACTTCGCATTCTTCACTACGAGTCTTCCTTCACTTGTCATTAATGTACCGTTACGGGCAATACGTGTCGGCAATACGCAGTCAAACATATCGATACCGCGAATGGCACCATCAATCAAGGAGTCCGGCGTGCCCACTCCCATTAAATAGCGCGGCTTGTTCGTCGGCAGTAGCGGAGTCGTAAATTCAAGCACACGGTTCATGACATCCTTTGGTTCCCCTACGGATAAGCCGCCTACAGCATAACCAGGGAAATCCAATGATACTAGGTCTTGTGCACTTTGTCTACGCAATTCCTCGTACTCTCCTCCCTGTACAATCCCAAACAATCCTTGGTCCTGAGGCCGCGCATGAGCTTGTAAACATCTTTCAGCCCAACGGCTTGTGCGCTCAACAGATGATTTCATATAGTCATATTCTGCAGGGTATGGCGGACATTCATCAAACGCCATCATAATATCTGATCCGAGAGCATTTTGAATTTCCATCGCCTTTTCAGGAGATAAAAATAGCTTGTCTCCATTTAAATGGTTACGGAAATGGACACCTTCCTCTTCAATTCGTCGAAATTCACTCAGACTGAATACTTGGAAGCCGCCTGAATCGGTTAAAATCGGTCGGTCCCAGTTCATGAATTTATGCAGGCCACCCGCTTTTTTTACAATTTCATGACCAGGACGAAGCCATAGATGATAAGTGTTGCTTAAAATAATCCCAGCTCCCATTTGGATCAATTCTTCTGGTGACATCGTTTTAACCGTCGCCAATGTTCCTACAGGCATAAAAATCGGCGTTTCAAACGAACCATGCGGAGTATGAACAATTCCAAGACGAGCTCCTGTTTGTTTACAAGTTTTGATTAATTCGTAGCGTATAGCCGTCATATTTTATAATCTTTCCTTCCTATATGTGTGGGTTCAAAAAGGAGGACAAAAAGGACCGAGAAGTTCAAGGAAGCGCCGTCTCGAGCATTAAGGAAAGCTTCTCACGATTCTTCATCGCACGTAGGAAAAGTGATTTTCTTTTCCAAGGAACGGAGCGCAAGCTAGTCACTACGAAAGCATAATCCTCGCACGAAGAAAAAGTGTTCTTCTTTTTCGAGGATATGCCGTTAATACGTGAGTAGCGGAGAGACAAGCTGACGCCGAAATTCGACAGTCATTTTTCCCGGACTTTTTGAACGCCCTCTATATTCTTAAATTGTATGTTCCTCTTAAATGATCAGCATCGCATCGCCAAAGCTGAAAAAGCGGTACTTCTGTTCCACTGCCGTATTATAGGCATGCAGCACATGCTCGCGGCCAGCCAAGGCGCTTACAAGCATAATCAGCGTCGATTTAGGCAAGTGGAAATTCGTAATCATCCCATCAATGGCTTTAAATTCATAACCAGGGAAGATAAAAATGTTTGTCCATCCCGACGACGCGACAAATTTTCCATCATGCTCGGAAGCAATCGTTTCCAACGTACGGGTCGTCGTTGTCCCAACCGAAATGATCCGTCCCCCCTGCTGGCGTACTTCGTTTAACAGAGCTGCGGTGCCTTCGCTAATTTGATAAAATTCTGCATGCATGTCATGCTCTTCAAGATTGTCAACACTTACAGGCCTAAACGTGCCGAGGCCCACGTGGAGCGTAATGAAGGCAATATGTATTCCTTTTTTCTGGATTTCCTCCAGTAATTCTTCTGTAAAATGAAGACCTGCTGTCGGTGCAGCGGCTGATCCTTGTTCACGGGCGAAAACTGTTTGATAACGCTCGCGGTCATCCAGCCGTTCTTTTATATATGGCGGCAAGGGCATTTCCCCTAACTGGTCGAGCACTTCATAAAAGATTCCCTCATATTCAAATTGAAGAACACGCCCTCCCTGTTCCCCTGTACCGATACACTTAGCCTGTAAACGGCCGTCTCCAAACGTAATGACGGTACCCTCTTTTACCCGTTTAGCCGGTTTGACAAGCGTTTCCCACGTATCTCCTTCCGTTTGTTTCAGCAGAAGAACTTCGATGCCGGCACCTGTATCTTCTTTTGTACCAAATAAACGTGCAGGCATCACACGCGTATCATTTAAAACAAGGCAATCTCCCTCTTTTAAGTACGAGATTACATCATGAAACGTTTCATGTTTTATGTCACCTGTTTCTTTGTTCAATACCATCAGCCTTGAAGCATCCCGCTGTTCAAGCGGTGTTTGGGCAATTAATTCCTCCGGTAAATAAAAATCAAACAAATCCACTTTCATCATTGTCACCTGTTCCTGTATAAATCTTATTTAACTTTGTTAACATCATTCATTGTTTTTATTCTTACGATTTTTTCATCTTTTACCTTGAGTAAGCTTAAAAAGTTAAGACGAATCTACGTTAATACTTTAACATCTACCATTGATTTTTACTCTCTTTTCGCCTTTCTGTTCTCACATCTTGAATCAGCTTATGCGTAAATCATCTAATACGGGCGTTCTTTGCCCTTATTAGATGATTTACGTGGATTATTTTATTTTGCCAATAATAAAGAAAATCAATGATAACACAACACTAATAACAATAGAAGTAACAATAGGAAAATAAAAGGTCGTATTCCCTTTCTTTATAAGAATGTCACCGGGCAGTTTTCCAATAAACTGCAGCACAAAACCGATGACAAGCAAAAGCGCTCCCATCGCCATCAGCATCTTTGGAAGTTCTGTCATCTCTCGGGTACCTCCATTTGAAAATGCTCGTACACTAAGTTCGTAACAATTCGTCCGCGGGGTGTACGCTGTAAAAAGCCGATTTGCAATAAGTACGGTTCATATACATCTTCAATTGTATGAGATTCTTCCCCAATAGTGGCCGCAATCGTATCCAATCCGACAGGTCCTCCCCGAAACTTCTCAATGATGCCCGTTAATAATTTATGGTCGATATGATCCAGTCCTAAGCGGTCCACCTGAAGCAGCTCCAATGCTTCATCAGCCAAATGCTCTGTAATCTCTCCATCCCCCCGCACTTGGGCGAAATCACGAACCCGACGCAATAAACGATTGGCAATACGCGGCGTACCTCGAGACCTTCTCGCAATTTCAACAGCTGCAACAGGCTCTATTCCCACGTTCAGAATGGAAGCGGTCCGTTCTACAATGTCAGCTAAATCTTCTGTTTGGTAATATTCCAATCGACTCAAAACACCAAAACGGTCGCGCAAAGGTGAAGAAAGCAGACCAGCCCTCGTGGTTGCCCCTACCAATGTAAAAGGCGGCAAATCCAATCGCACGGAACGGGCACTAGGACCTTTACCAATGACAATATCAAGGCAAAAGTCTTCCATTGCAGGATAGAGGACCTCTTCTACAGAACGGTGGAGACGGTGAATTTCATCAATGAATAATACATCTCCGGGTTCCAGGCTTGTTAAAATGGCAGCCAAATCCCCTGGCCGCTCAATTGCCGGCCCCGACGTCGTCCGAAGCTGCACCCCCATTTCATTTGCAATAATGGCAGCCAGTGTCGTTTTCCCCAATCCCGGCGGACCATATAATAATACATGATCCAGCGTTTCATTGCGCAGTTTGGCCGCTTGTATAAAAATCTCAAGATGTGACTTCACTTTCCGCTGCCCAATATATTGCTGGAGGGTTTGCGGGCGCAAGCTTTGTTCCAGCCATTCTTCTTCTTGCATCACATCACCGGTTACGATTCGGTCGTCCATATAATCCTCCTCCCTTTCCATTAGAGGTTGTTCAAAAAGTCCGGGAAAAATGACCGTCGAATTTCGGCGTCAGCTTGCTTTTCCGCTACTCACGTATTAACAGCATACGCTCCGTTGCTCAAAGCTACGCTTCCTTGAACTTCTCGGTCCTTTTTGTCCTCCTTTTGAACACACACTATTAATGGCCAATCCTTTATTTCAGCAGCTTTTGCAGAGCCTTTTTAATATACTGATCGGTCGTGAGTTTTTCTTTCATGAGCGCCGGGATCACTTTATTAATTTCTCTCTCCGCATATCCCAGTACTTTCAGAGCTTCCACAGCTTCATCTAAAGCTTCCGAACCGCTTGTCATTGTATCCAGTTCTTCCACATCCGTGAATAAATCCGGCATAGTACCCGGCAATACGCCTTGAAGCTTGCCTTTTAAATCCAAAATCATTTGTCTTGCCGTCTTCTTCCCGACACCCGGAAACTTCACGAGAAATTTCTCATTTTCCTCTTCAATGGCTTGAACAAGCTGCACTGGATTTCCTGAAGCCAAAATCGCTAAAGCACCTTTTGGACCAATTCCTGACACACTTAATAACTTTGTGAACAGACCCTTTTCTTCACGAGAAGAAAAGCCATATAATGCGATGATGTCTTCACGTACATAGTGGTATGTGTAAATCGTCTGTTCACTTTGCGAATCGATGGTGAACACATAAGGATTCGGTGTGAATAATTGATAGCCGATTCCGTTGTTTTCTATTACTACATATTCAGGATTCAAATAGGTAATGACCCCTTTTATATAATCGAACAATTTATTCTCTCCCTTGCTAATTTCACCTTATCCCTTAGTAACGGGAAGTCAGACCTTCACGAATGGAAGTTTCCTTTATGCTATCATATTTGAAATGAATTTGACTACTTACATTGTACCACAAAAAACAAACGTACGTTCCTTTTATTGTAGCGCAACTATTCGTTTGTTACATAAGAAATCACCGTTTCCGTGAATCAAACTCTTTTGAGCGAATCAAGAAAACGGTGATGACCTTTACTTGCTATGGGGAACGAAGTGAGTAACCTTCAAAAAACTGCATGAGCGCCACATACTCATCCTTGGAATGAACGCGTATACCTTTTTTCAATTTTTGACGGTGATAACTTTCCAGCTTTTCTACATCAATTTGAAAAAAAGATTGAATCACTTTTGTTGATTGATTAGGATCGCCCTCGTAAATGGACAGCATGTTATCAACCGAAATCCCAAAGTATCCATTCGTCTTCAATAGTGGAGAAATATCGTCAACATAGGTGCGCAGCACTAGTTCATTGTCACTTTCTTGAATTAGCCGCCATGCCTCGTAAGCATTTAAGATGTCTTCCTTCGAACTGTTGGCGTGATGGATCACTTCTTGACTAACCACTCCGTCGACATAAACTCTCTCCAAGAAAATGGTCACTCTATCTTTACCTGTATGAGCTTCGACCTTTTCAGCAGATATATTCATATATACGAACAATACCATCATCAAACAAAATATTCCTTTTCGTTGATGAATGAGGATATCCATCCATCTTCACCTTCCTGAATGCAAAATAAAAACTTCTAAGCAAGGAAACGGTCATTAATAGCTTTTCCTCATTTAGAAGTTTTATCCTTTTTATTGTTTTATCCTTTCTTGCAAGCGCTCGAATCCAGTATACTTTACGTTTAAAAGGCTATTTTTCACCCCTGTACATAGAATGCTTAAAAAAGCATGTGAGCAATTAAGGCAACAATCGGTAAAGTAACAAGTGTTCTTTGCAGAAAAATGATGAATAACTCTAAAAAAGTGAGTGGAATGTTTGAGCGTAAAATCAAAATTCCGATTTCAGACATATATATTAACTGCGTTAAAGAAACAGTCGCTATAACGAAACGTGTAAGTTCACTTTCAATTCCGCTGCCAATCACTGCCGGTAAAAACATGTCGGCAAATCCGATCATTAAAGCTTGTGCAGCTTGCTGGGCTTCTGGAATTTGCAGTAAGTTTAAAATAGGAATAAGAGGATAGGAAATAATTTGAAAAAACGTTGTATATTCCGCAACAATCAAGACAATGGTTCCTAAACTCATGACAAGGGGCAATAACCCAAACCAAATATCCAATACCGTCTCTACTCCGCTTTTTACAAGTGTTTTAGCATCAGCAGCACTATTGGCTTTTTGTACTGCTTGATCTAATCCCCACTTCCATTTCGAAGCCCCTTTCGGAATGGTTTCGTCAATTTGCTGCCCCACCGGCTCATAATATGTGTCCTTTTTGAGAGAAAGGGGAGGAATTCTTGGGACGATTATAGCCGCAACGATCCCAGATACCACAACCGTTAAATAAAATGGGACAAACATATGACTAAGGTCAAGAAAGCTAATAACAATTAAACTAAAGGCAATAGAAGCAATCGAAAAATTGGTGGCAATGACAGCTGCTTCCCTTTTGGTGTAATACCCCTCATCATATTGCTTTGTCGTGACGAGCACGCCTACGGTTCCAGCGCCCATCCATGAAGCTAAACAATCAATGGAAGAGCGACCAGGCAGTGTAAATAGCGGTCGCATGATTCTTTGAACCAGAGCGCCTATAAACTCCATCAGCCCAAATTCAACGAGAAGTGGAAGCAGCATGCCGGCAAACAGAAACCAAGCGATCAATACAGGCGCCAAATCAAATAAAACTACTCCACCTGTTCCTTTTGACCAAACGAATTCCGGACCGATTTCCCATAAAGTAAAGGCCCCGAACAGAAATCCCATCATTCGAATCAATACCAAACCGATGCCGACATTGAATAATCCATTTAAAAACGGATTCTCGTTTATGACTTTCATCTTAAATACTTTAGCGAAAATAGAAAAAATGGCGGAGAGCCCCATAATAATCACGATAAGGGCAGGAAGATAATCAGCAAACAGATTCTGAAGATAGGTTGCCATAACCCCTACACCGATTGTCACTTCTCCCTTATATGTAACAGGAATTAGGAACAGTAAAACACCTATCAGAGAAGGAAGGAAAAACTTCATATAATTTTTGCTTCTGGATTGTTCCTGTATTTTAATTTCTGCTTTCATGTAAATCCCCCTTTTATTATTTCTCCATCTTCAACTCTGCATATTCTCCCAGCGCTTCATCCAACACGTTCAAACCAAAGTCTATTTCTTCTTTTGTTACAACCAATGGCGGAATCATCCGAATGACTTCTCCGGAATTGCCGCATAAATAAAATAGAACTCCTTTTTTCAAAGCTAAATCTAAAATTTCAAGTACCCCTTCACCATCCGGCTGATTTGTGAACGGGTCACGGATTTCAATCCCGATCATCAGCCCGACACCGCGAACACTCGAAATAAAAGAGTATTTTTCCTTTAGCTGCTGAAGCTTTTCCATAGCGTAACGTCCAGTTTCTTTTGTATGCTCTAATAATCGCTCCTCTTTTATTACCTGCAAAGATGCCAAAGCCGCTGAACACGCAATCGGATTTCCTCCAAATGTCGTTCCGTGAGAACCTAGAGGCCATTTCGCCATCAATTCTTTTGAAGCAACAGTCGCGCTAAGAGGCAAGCCGGCTGCAATCCCTTTTGCAATGGCCATAATATCCGGTGTCACTTCAAAAGTTTGAGCAGCAAACCATTCACCCGTCCGGCCAAATCCCGTTTGAACCTCATCAAAAATTAATAGAATCCCATGCTGATCACAAATTTCACGCACTTTTTGAAGCCAGCTTTTTGGCGGGATAATGTACCCCCCTTCTCCTAAAACTGGTTCAAGGATGACGCAAGCTACTTCTTCAGGAGTCACTTGGTGATTGAAAAGGCTTTCAAAATCTTTTTCCAGTTTTTCCGTTAAATATCTTTCAACATCAACGCCTTTGGGACAAAGTTGTGGATTGGCATAAGGTATTTGGTACGTCAACCATGATGGCTGTAAAAACTTCCGGTATTTGCTTTTGGAAGTTGTGACACTTAACGCCCCCATCGATCTTCCATGAAAACAACCGGTAAATGAAATGACATACGGCCTTTTCGTTGCATATTTGGCCAATTTAATGGCACCTTCAATCGCTTCCGTCCCGCTATTAGCAAAGAAAAAACAATCTAATTTGCCTGGAAGCAGTGCGCCAAGTTCTTCCGCCAATCGTAAAATGGACTCATAAATGATTACTCCCGATGGTCCATGGACAAGGTGATCAATACTGTCCTTCATCGCTTGAACAACTTTTGGATGGCGATGTCCTACATTTTCAACCGCAATCCCTGAAGTAAAATCTAAATACTTTTTCCCATCCGCTCCGTAGTAATAACACCCTTCGGCTTTCACAACCGGTAAATTCGGATGATCTTTCGCCATACTTGGTGCCAATAAATTTGAAATATTGTCCACTAAAGATACCCAATCTTTCGTTATCATTAAAATTCCCGCCTTTTCATAAGTAAAAGTTTTTTACTGCCTTCAGCTTGTATATTTTTTTAGTTTTCTGACCACACTTGGCTGACTAATGCCTAGCGCTTTTGCCATTTCAACCGTTGTCGTATATTTTTTCATTACATTCAAGATCATTTTCTTTTCTACGTTCTCCAAAACTTCCGGTAACGTTTTGCGTTCATCGATCAGCGGCGTTTCAGCTTGTTCTATTTGTTGATATTGAAGTGGAAGATTTTCCTTTGAAATACGATTAGAGTTAGCCGTAATGATTAATCGTTCCATCGTACTTTCCAATTCTCTTCCATTCCCTTTCCAAGGAAGATTTTGCAATATTCGAAGTGCCTGCTCTTCAATTTCCACTTGTCTGCCATGAACTTTTGTGAATTTCTCTAAAAAGAAGTGAATTAATGCAATTAAATCTTCTTTCCTCTCTCTTAATGGCAAAATGTGAATTGGAATGACATTCAACATGAAAAATAAGTCTTCCCTAAATAAATTTTCCTCCACTGCTTTCTCCAATTGATCATTGGATGCCGTAATCAAACGAAAATCTGTGCTGATAGGAGTATTTCCGCCTACCCGATAAAATTGTTTCTCCTGTATGACTTTCATTAGCTTGACTTGCAGCGGCTTAGAGAGTTCATTAATTTCTTTTAAAAGCAGTGTGCCGCCTTTCACCATTTCAAGGATACCAACTTTTTTCTGTCTTTCCGCACCATCAAATGTTCTTCCCTCATATCCGAAAAATTCTGCTTCAAATAAAATCTCCGGTGTAGTACCACAGTTTACTTCGATAAAAGGTCCGTTTCTTCTGGAACTTTTTTGGTGAATCCATTTAGCGATTGTTGATTTTCCAACGCCTGATTCTCCGGTTAATAAAACCGTTACATCAAAACCAGCTACTTTTTTCACCTTTTCCAATACATGTTTCATGTCTTGACTCTCCGCTATCAGTCCTGAGATTTGAACGTTCTGCTGCCGAAGCACAGCAAGTTCACCCTTCATCCTTGACAATTCTTCTTCTAGCTCTTTTAGATATTCCTTTATAACAAGCATCTCAGAGAGGTCGTATGTATAGCTAATGATCCTCTGAATATCTCCGTCCTCATTAAAAAGCGGAATTCCTGTAACCAAGATTTTTTTTCCTGTAGACGTGGTTTGAATGAGAATAACTTTTTTCTTTTGGCGCAACACATCCGGGGTAATAGCAGGACTAAAGATACCTTCTTTCTCTAAGTCATACACGTTTTTTCCAAGAAGGCTTTCCGGCTTCACTCCATAATGTTCACCGCTCCCCATAGTGACTTTTATAATTCTGCCATTTACATCTGTAACCATGATATCTTCATTAAATGACGAAAGGATTTCTTCTTTTTCATCCCAATTAACAAAGAGACTTGCATCATGAACCATTTTTTCCCTCCTAATTATCTCCAGAAGTATTATTCATAATAGAATAAAAAATATTCAAATATGAATATATAGTTGGTTAAATGAATATTATTTCAATGATTAAAGCTATTATATAATAAAATTAGAGATAGATGTAGAGTGTTTTCAAAAAAATCTAAAAAATATCTTCCTTAAACCAAAAGCATTGATATTTACTTTTGAATAATTTATTTAAAAATGAATAAACCTTTACTAAGATGTAAAATGATTAATACACATAAACAAAAAAAGAGGATGACCCAAAAGCTATAAAAACACATCTTTTGAGTCATCCTCCTAAAAAGCCCCGGCATAAGAATCCGACAAAATCAAGGACTCGATGACGGGGCCTTTCAGTGGAAGTTTTTTTCATAATCTGTTTTATGACTTACAGGACACCGCTTTTTTTGTTAACGCGTGCTGCGATTTACTTTTTCATCAATGGTTTCAAATAAACTGTTGATATTTGTACGAATAAGCCCGTCAGCTCCTCCGTCGCGCAAATCATTGTCGATGTTACGGGCACTATTATAAATACCATCGTCTACTTTCACTTGCAGCTTATAGGTTCTATCAACATCCGACAGCTGTTGACGTATCTCATTCTCTAAAAGAGCGGGATCCGCTGCATTAGCATCAACGGCTACAAGCATCCGATTTCCGTCTTTAAGAACACGTGCATCTTTTACACCTTTTACTTTTTCCACCCGATTAACAATGTCTTGAAGGAAGTCACCATCTTTTCCTTCATAATATGATGTTTTGGCAGGTGCATTGGTTGAGTTCAAATGACCATGATAATTTCTGTCATTCTCCCCCCCGACACGCGCATTGCTGTAAAAAAATCCTTCTGTTTGCTCACTGTAGGGCTGAGTCGGACGGGACATGTTATTTATGCGGGTGATTCCATTACGCACGTTTAAGGTTTCCCCGTTTCTTATACCATCATCCCTTGTTGTACGATCCATAATTTCTGTTACAGGGCCGTCATTATCATTCATTAAAATGGCATTGCCATTTCTTTCAGCTCTATCGACCATGCGCATATCTCTTTCATTCGAATAATATCCGACTGGTCGTGTTGAGTCATTGTATCGCTGCATACCCGCTTCTTCATTAGTATTGCACGCTGTCAAGGATGCGGCACAAGCAAAACTTAAAATGGCTGCATTCACTTTATTCAACATAAATCCCCCCTGCGCAACATTTGGGCACGAAAAGCTTAGCACCCATTCATAGGGTTCAGCTTTCGGGAGAAGATTATGCTGTTAGTTAGCGGTAACTTCCTTAAATATTGGACAAACTTCGAATGTATCAGCTGCGATTCAAAAACATCTAATATCATTTTACAAAGACTCTTTTCAAACCATAATATTGATTTTTACAGTTTTTGAATTATTAGTGCAAAATGTAACCTTTTGCATAAATGAGAATAAAACCAACCTTTAATCGCTTGAATCTAAGCGATTCATAATTTCTTCAACAAGGGATTGGCGATAATGTACTTCTTGCATTGTAGCATCAATAAGCACACTTAATCGCCCGGTCATTCTCTGATGAGAAGGCCAGGAACATATTTTGTTCCATTCCCGTAAGATGTCTGATGGAAATAAAAGCAAGCACATCAACCATTTTGTGTGCATTAACTCTCGAATAAAAGTGTGTTGTTCTAAAGCAGAAAGAGACCACTTTGTATACCTTAAAAAGCGATGCATGAGCTGCATGTATTCATATTCTTTTAAACCGACGGAAAGCAAATCAAAGTCGATTAACCATAATGCCCCGCCGCGGGAATGAATCACATTATGTGAAGCAACATCTCCATGTAAAATACATAAACGGGAATAAGAAGGCTGCCATAACCGTTCAAACAAATCCAGACTTGTTTCAGCCCACTCCGCAATAGCCGATTGGATACTCTCTGATATATACAAGGACAATTCTTCATGGTTTTTTTTAAACTGTCTCAGTCTTGTTTCCCATCTTTCCGTTAGATTCATCCGCGGCAAAAATCGTTCCACATTGGGAAGAGCCGCTTCTCCGCATTGATGAAAGGCTCTCAATAATGATATGGTTTGTTCTCTTTGATTGAATGTTTCATAACAAAAACGGGAAACAGTAGGCAGATATGGAATCAATGCCCAGTACATACCATTGAAGAAAACAGCTAACTTTCCGTTTGGGTAATGTTCATACTGCACTGCTTGTGTGAATCCTTCTTTTACTACAGCGTTCAAGGCATGATGAATTGCTTCAAGATGAGACAAATGGACATAGCCTTTTATAATCTTCACTCCATTTTCCGTATAAAGAGAATACATGTTTTGCTTTATGGGCACAGCATCGTAAACATACAAGCCGGCTTTTCTTCTCATAAAGAAGACGAGACGATTTAAAGATATATCGTCTCGTCTCGCTAGATTATTAAATAATGTCATCATCATCCTCATCAAAATCCGGATAACCAAAGAAATCATTCTCATCCATGCGAGGCTGCATATACGGCTGGGCCATTCCCATTTGCTGCGGCATATATCCTCCCATCATCCCATAAGGGGGTTGAGCTGCATAACCAAAAGGAGCTGCCGCCTGCGGCGCATAGCCATAAGGATGGAAAGGCTGCGGCATACCATATGGCATTGGCTGTGGATAGTATGGCTGCGGTCCGCATCCGCAATCCGGCATTTGCGGTGCTGCCATATATGGTGCTGCCATATGCGGGGCTGCCATATACGGGGCTGCCTCATACCCTTGCGGCATTGCCATTTCCTCCGGTGACTCCTCCATCATTTGAGCCCCCTGTACCGCTTGCTCAGGCATCATAGGAGCTTGCTGATACATCGGTTGTTGTTGCCCAGGCATATAATTCATTGGCATACCGTACGATGGATTAGCTTCCATTCCATATTCCGGCATTTGTCCATATAACAAGTTTTCATTGTCTCCCATTTCCTGCATTCCCATAACCTCAGGTGACTCTTCCATCATTGGAGCTCCTTCCATCTCTTGCCCATACATCATCGGCGTCGGCTGATACATCGGCTGATGATACATCGGCTGATGATACATCGGCTGATGAGCCATAACCGGATAAGGATGGGCCGGCATTGCTCCAGGAGGACAAGGAACGCACGGAATGAAATTATATCCATATCCCGGCATGATCGGAGTAATCGGAACAGGGACACATGTAGGATGTACCGGAACACAATGCGGCATTTGCGGCATCATTGGCATTTGCGGCATAGCCGGCATCACTAACTCTTCTGAAGATTCGTCCATAATAGGCATCTCTTTCGCCGGCGCTGCTGGTTTCGGTACTTCCGGCGGCTTTGGAGGAAGCGACATATTTAATGTATAAAAATTTTTATTAATATCTGTATTCATAATATCAACATCTTGTTTAATAGGTTGAATCGGCGGCAATTTAGGCAGTACTGGCATTTTTGGAACGACCGGCATTTCCTTTTTTGGAGCCGTCGGAGCCGGCATTTCCTTGATCGGCATCTCTTTTACCGGCATTTCCTTCACTGGCATTTCTTTGACTGGTTTCGCTGGCATTTCTTTCACTGGTTTCACCGGCATTTCCTTCGCTGGCATTTCTTGTTGTGGAGCCGGCTCTTCATCAATTTCTGTCACTGGATATGTTTTTGTCTGATCGGCAAATGGATGCTCTGCCATCGGCATTTCTTTCACGCCGCCGGCAGCTGATCCCTTAACCCCCTCTTTCTTTATTGACACACTTGCACTCGGTACTTTAATTTTCATTCCTGGCATGATCATGTCAGGGTTGCTCAATTGTGAGTTCATTTTTTTCAGCTCTTCGAAATCGACCCCATATTTTTTGGCGATTTTCCAAAGTGTATCTCCTTTTTGGACGATATGGATTTTCAAAACGCTTCCCCTCCCGAGAAAAAATCTTTATAGTGTAGGTCGTTATAGGCAAATTGCTAATATTCTTCATCACAACTTATGCTTGTAATGGTTGATTTATTCTTCATAAAAAGAACCTTCAATCGGCGGGAGGGTACTCACCGATTGAAGGTTCGACTTAAAACATTCGCTGCAAAGCTTGGACCGCTTCCGCCGCTATTTGCTGAGGGACCGTGATTTGATTAATTACCTTTCCTTGATCGACTGATTCAAGTGCCCACACAAGATGAGGTAAATCGATTCTGTTCATCGTTAAACATGGACACATATGAGGATTGAGCGAAATGATTTCTTTATCAGAATGCTGATTTATTAATCGTTTGACTAAGTTCATTTCTGTCCCAATTGCCCATTTCGAACCGGCAGGAGCTTCCGTAATCTTATCAATGATGTACTTAGTCGATCCTGCGTAATCAGACAGCCCCACTACTTCGCGGCGACACTCCGGGTGAACAATGATGTTCATATCTGGATGCTGTTTGCGAACATCCTGTACATTCGCTACCGTAAAATTTTCATGAACGGAACAGTGACCTTTCCACAGAATGACTTTTACATCTTTTACATTTCCTTCAAATTCCAATTTCTCTGCAATCGGATCCCAAACTGCCATTTGTTCTAAAGGAATGCCGATATCATACGCCGTATTACGGCCAAGATGCTGGTCGGGCAAGAAAAAGAGAAGCTCTTTTTGTGCAAATGCCCATTCAACCATTTTTTTAGCATTGGAGGAAGTCACTGTTGCTCCTCCGTTTCTTCCGACGAATGCTTTGATTTCCGCTGTGGAATTAACATATGTCAAAGGCAGCATTGTATCACCGAAAATTTGCTGTAATTTTTCCCAAGCCCTTTCTGTTTGATTGATATTGGCCATATCGGCCATCGAACAGCCTGCACGCATATCGGGTAAGATTACCTTTTGATGGGTCTCCGCTAAAATATCTGCTGTTTCCGCCATAAAGTGAACCCCGCAAAACACGATGAATTCAGCATCTTTCTGTTTGGCAGCCACTTGAGCCAACTGCAGGGAGTCCCCTGTAGCATCAGCGAACTGAATGACCTCGTCTTTTTGATAATGATGACCTAAAATAAAGAGCTTCCGGCCCAGCTTCTCTTTAATTGCAGCCGCTCTCCCTTTTAATTCTTCTTCGCTCATTTCTTTATATTTCTGCGGCATCGTATTAGCAGCCGCTTGATTTAAAATTGATAACATAAAACCCCTTCTCCCTTCGTTTTACATCTGTATGTCTAAACTGATATCCAAGCTTTTGACTGAATGTGTGAGCATTCCTAATGAAATATAATCCACTCCTGTTTTTCCATACTCAGCAAGCTGCTCCAATCCAATTCCTCCTGACGCCTCTGTCACGATGAACGGCGGAACAAGTTCAATCCAATCTTTAATACGGTCAGGTGAACAATTATCAAACATAATAACATCTGCTTTCGCCTCGATGGCTTCCACTAGCTGCTCTTTTGTTTCAATTTCTACTTCCACTTTCATCATATGGCCGGTTTTTTCACGAATCGACCAGACAGCGCTCTTGATAGAACCCGCATAAGCAATATGATTGTCTTTCAACATGACGCCATCATATAAACCGTAACGGTGGTTCGCTCCTCCACCGCATCGCACGGCATACTTTTCAAACATTCGAAGGCCCGGTGTCGTTTTGCGCGTATCACATATTTGTGTATGTGATCCATCTAATGCTTGGACCGCTTTATTCGTTAACGTTGCAATCCCGCTCATTCGTTGCAGCAAATTTAAAATGACCCGTTCCCCCGAAAGAATCGACGCTAGCTTTCCATGAACAGCCGCAATTATTTCACCCGCTTTGACGGTTTCTCCGTCACGTTTATACCACTCAATTTTGATGGCAGGATCCAAAAGCCGATATCCTTCTTCAATTACACAAAGCCCTGCTGCCACACCATCTTCTTTAACACGAAATTCAGCTCGGCCCATGTCAAGCTCTGAAAACAAACATGTACTTGTCACATCGCGGTCACCTATATCTTCCAGAAAAAACTGTTCCAGCAACTGCTTGACTTTTAATCGATTCATTTATCTTCATCCCCCTATGACGTTCACTTTACGATTCATACGTTCTTGAATAAGCTGCTTCTTCTCCCATCGCGGTAAGGACACCGGAAAATCACTGCGAAAATGGGATCCTCGGCTTTCTTCTCGTTCAAATGCCGATTTTGAAATTAAATAAGCCGCCGTTGTCATATGAATCCGCTTTATCGTCTCCCGGTCGTATCTCCATATATTTTCTTCTACCTGATCCAATCTTTCTTCTAATAAACGGACCATTCTCTTTAAGGATGACGCATTTCTCACAATTCCTACACAGCTCATCATTAATTCCTGAATGTCCCGCTTAGAAGGCATTGACAGTGAAACTTGCTGTAAAGAAGCAGAGAAGGCTCCGGGAAAAATGGGATCATCCGGCTTTTCAGCCATTTTTTTAGCCGCAAGCTCTCCAAATACCAACCCTTCTAATAAAGAATTACTTGCTAGCCGGTTCGCTCCATGCACACCTGTACAAGCAGCTTCACCGACTGCATATAAGCGGGGGATACTCGTTTCGCCATACATATTGACTTTGATCCCTCCCATATGAAAATGAGCACCGGGCATAACCGGGATTAAATACCGATCTAAATCCACCCCATTTTTTTCGCATAAATCAGTGATAGTCGGAAAACGATTTGTGAAATCATTCACGTTCTTGATCATTAAAAAGATTTGTTCTCCTTGGAACATTCGCCTGTAAATCTCTCTTGAAACAACGTCTCTTGGCGCCAAATCCTCTAATTCATGAACTCCTTTCATTATCCGTTCCCCTTGCCCCGTAACAAGAACGGCTCCTTCTCCCCTTACCGCTTCTGAAACGAGTCCCACTGCACACCCGTTTTTTACAAGCAGTGTCGGATGAAATTGTATAAATTCCAAATCAGCAAGCTCCGCACCTGCTCGATAAGCAAGTGACAATCCCTCTCCTATTGCTCCATCCGTGTTTGATGTATACGGATAAAGACTGCCGCATCCTCCAGTTGCCAATACAACATGCTGAGCGTAACGAGCAGAAATATGTCCTTTCTCATCTTGTGTCCGAACACCAATACATCGCCCGTTTTCTATAATCAATTCTTGTACCGTTTCATATTCCATCATATCTACACGATGTTCCGTTTTTTGGTAGAGGAAAGAAACAAGGGCTTTTCCTGTCGCGTCTCCGCCCGCATGCAAAATGCGTCTATAAGTATGAGCCCCTTCTTGACCCAGCAGCACTTCATTTTGTTCATTGCAGTCAAACCGCATTCCCGACCGGATCAGTTCATTGATGAGCTGGGGCCCTCTCCTTACTAAATATTCAACCGCCTGTTCATCGTTATGTTCACAGCCTGCCGTTATCGTATCAGAATAGTGGGATGACCAATGATCTTCCTTGCTGAAAACAGCAGCCACTCCTCCTTGCGCAAGCATGGAATTACTCGACCATTTAGAGTGCTTTGTCAACATCGCGATATGTTTCCCTTTAGGAAGAGAATGAGCGACCATCCGAGCAGCAAGTCCGCTTCCAACAATTAATACATCATATACATACATGACTTCACCCCCCTAAAAGTTTACACTTGTCTTGACACCTATATTTACATATTATTAAATTAATTACAAGATTTTTTTCATCTTTCGACCTAAAATAAGAGTTCAAAAGGAGGACAAAAAGGACCGAGAAGTTCAAGGAAGCGCCGTCTCGAGCAACGGAGCGTATGCTGTTAATACGTGAGTAGCGGAGAGACAAGCTGACGCCGAAATTCGACGGTCATTTTTCCCGGACTTTTTGAACATCCTCTTAAAGGAGTGAAGAATATGATTTACTTGGACTACGCCGCCACGACTCCTATGAGTGAACAGGCAATGGAAGCCTATATGAAAACCGCATCTCGTTTTTTTGGAAACACAAGCAGTTTGCATGATATCGGTACAAGTGCTAATGATCTCTTAGCTGCTTGCCAACAACAATTTGCTCATTTTATCAATGGGGATGAAAATGGCGTTTACTTTACAAGCGGGGGAACGGAAGCCAATTATCTTGCAATCCGCTCTTTATTGGGAGGATGTGATTCATCTAAACGCCATATTATTACAACATCGATTGAACATTCTTCCATTCTCAATCTATGCAAGCAACTGGAGGAAGAGGGGTTTACAGTAACTTATTTACCGGTGAACAATCAGGGAAGCGTCTCCCTTGGAGAGGTAAAAAAAGCAGTCACACCAGAAACAGCCCTTGTTTCTATCCAGCATGTCAATCACGAAATAGGAACGATTCAGCCCATTCAAGAAATCGGGCACTTCCTGAAAGAACAAAACATTCGTTTTCATTGTGATTGTGTTCAATCTTTCGGAAAGCTGCCGATCGATGTGCAAGCATATAGAGTAGACAGTCTCTCCGTTTCAAGCCATAAGATTTATGGCCCAAAAGGAGTGGGCGCTGTTTATATCAATCCTTCTATTCCATGGAAACCGTTCTACAAAAACGCTTCTCATCAAAATGGATTTCGTCCAGGAACAATCGATGTACCCGGTGTTGTGTCGTTTATTACTGCCGCCCAAGAAGCCTATGCAAAAATGGACGAACATAGACAGCTTCATGAACAATTAAAAGCTCAGTGGCTGACGTTGCTCGATCCTCTAAAAAATTTTGTTACAATAGAGGGAGACCCGGAGCAAAGTGTGCCTTCTCTTATCGGAATGACCATTCATCACATTCAAGGACAGTATGTTATGCTACAATGTAATCGTCATGAAATCGCCATTTCAACAGGAAGTGCTTGCCAAGTCGGACTCCAGCACCCTTCCGCTACGATGACAGCAATCGGGAAATCAGAGGAAGAAGCAAAACAGTTCATCCGCATTTCTTTTGGAGCCAACACCTCTTATAATGACTTAAAACATCTTTTTCGTGTGCTGCAGGAAGTGATTGGAGAATTTCATTGTGTGACTGAGTAGGGAGCGTGAATTATGAAAGAAAATCAAAAAAAAGTGTTAGGGGAAAAAAGAAGGGAATTAATATTATCATGGCTTCAATCCGAAGGGTCTCCCCTTACAGGAAGTGAGCTGTCAAAAAGAACGAATGTCAGCCGGCAAATTATCGTGCAGGATATCTCACTTTTAAAGGCGCGTAATGAACCAATCATTGCTACAAGCCAGGGATATGTATATATGCAAAAGAAACATGAACAGCCATTGTTTCAGCGGCTCATCGTCTGCCATCATAAGCCAGAGCAAACAGTCGACGAACTTAATCTGCTTGTCGATCATGGAGTCGTCGTGAAGGATGTCATTGTCGAACATCCTGTATATGGGGAGCTGACCGCTTCCATTATGGTACGTACAAGAAAGGAGGTTACAGAGTTTTTAAATAAAGTAAAAGAAACAAATGCCTCCTTTTTGTCACAGCTAACGGAAGGAATTCATTTACATACGATTGAAGCGGATTCTCCCGCTAAGCTGGACGATGCCTGCCAGGCACTAGACGATGCCGGTTTTTTAGTAGAAAGCTAAGACAAGCGTAAGCGCCTTGGTCAAAGAAGGCCGACTACGATTGCCACGTCAATCGCCAACGTCGGCATGACTCACATCCTGTGAGCCTAAGGAAATAGGGATTGACCCCGTATACACTTGGGCAATCATCTTTTCCCGTGCTGAGCTAGGCGCTGGAGCTAGACACCAGTACTAGTCGAAAATTATATTTCTTGCCTTCTAAAAAGGGCTGAAAAACGAAAATTTCGTTTTTCAGCCCTTTTTCATTAATCCGTGCTAAAGCAAGGATAGCTGCCCAGTATGTAGACGGCGCACCCCAGAGCCTCTAATTCAGCAATGGCACCCGGAATCAACACCTCGTCCAATGACTGATTGATGTCTAAAATAAAGAAATAATTCCCTAATCCCGTTTTCATTGGGCAGGATTCGATTTTGGACAAATTCAGCTGCCTCCATGAAAATGCGGATAACACTTGGTGAAGAGCCCCTGCTTGATCAGAAGGGAGCGTCACCATCAATGTCGTTTTGTAGTTTGTGATGTTCCCAAAATCCACAGGAAGAGATGTTCCTTGGCGGTGCAGCACAACAAATTTCGTTGTATTATGATCATAATCGTGTATATCTTCTTGCACAATCGTTAAACCATACTCTTTCGCCGCCAGTTCATTTGCAATAGCCGCAATCATACGCTCAGGATGCTCCTTCACATATTTTGCTGCAAATGCAGTCGATGTCGTATCTTCTAGCGGTACATTCGAAAATTGCCCATGCAAAAATTTATGACATTGCGCAATTGCATGAGAATGAGAATAAATCATTTCAACCTCTTTCCATCGCTTTGCATGATTAGGATGAACCATTAGATGCTGGCGAATGGGTGTAACGATTTCTCCTACAATCGGCAATCTTTTTTCATGAATCACATAATCCCATGTTAAGTTTACAGAGCCTTCAAGCGCGTTTTCTACCGGGACAACCCCGTACTCAATCTCTCCGTTCGCTACTGCATCAATGCAAGCCGGGATGGTGTAATACGGAATATGCTCCAGTTGAGGCAAAATCGCTTGAACGGCTAAATGTGTAAATGTTGCTTTTGGTCCTAAATAGCCTGCTTTCCCCACTTTGCTCTCTCCTGCCTTTTCTCTTTCTTAAGCACCTGAACCTAATACTTCGACTTTTTCGACAAAATCCATACTTTTCAACCTTGATAAGAGTCCGTTCAGTTCCAGTTGAATTCCTGAAACATCAAGTGATAACGTGACATTCGCTCTTCCTTGAAGCGGGATCGTTTGATGGATCGTCAGTACATTGCATCCTGCTGAAGCGACAATACCCAAAAGGTGCGACAATGTCCCAGAGCGGTCTTCCAAGTGAAAAAAAAGCGTAATGATCCGTTCCTTCACCATCGTATGAAACGGAAACACCGTATCTCGATATTTATAAAAGGCACTACGGCTCAAATCAACCATTTGTACGGCATCAGCAATGGAATCAACCTTCCCGCGTTCAATCAATCGCTTTGCCTGAAGCGTTTTTTGCATGGCTTCAGGCAATACATCCTCACGTACCAAGTAAAACTGTTGATCCTTTTTATCCAATCCAAGCTCCTCCCCTGGCCCTGTCTGACGATTACTCGATAAATTCGAATTCGTACTCCATTAATCTAATGATATCTCCATCTTGCGCACCTCGCTCACGCAGCGCTTCATCCACTCCCATGCTTCGCAGCTGGCGAGAGAAGCGGCGAATGGATTCATCGCGGGAGAAGTTCGTCATCTTGAACAATTTCTCAATTTTATCACCAGAAAGAACAAATGAACCGTCACTTTCTCTTGTAATAAAGAAACTAGGTGCTTCTTTTTGATGTTTATATACAACGCGATGAGTCGATAAATCTTCTTCTTCATGCAGAGGGAACTCCGGTGTTGCTTCAACTAAGTCTACAATTGTAAATAATAAATCCCGTAAACCTTGGCGTGTCAATGCTGAAATCGGGAAAATCTGCACATCATCTTTCATTTTCTCTTTGAAAACAGCTAAATTTTCTTCCGCTTCCGGCATATCCATTTTGTTGGCTACGACAATTTGCGGTCTTTCTGTTAAACGCAAGTTATATTGACGAAGCTCTTCGTTAATTGCGACGTAATCTTCGTAAGGATCGCGTCCTTCCATACCAGACATGTCAATGACATGAACAATGACTCTCGTTCGTTCGATATGACGCAAAAATTGATGCCCAAGCCCTACTCCTTGATGAGCGCCTTCAATTAACCCGGGTAAATCGGCCATGACGAAGCTGCGCCCGTCTTCTGTTTCGACTACCCCCAAATTCGGGTTGATGGTCGTAAAGTGATATTCGGCAATTTTTGGTTTAGCTGCCGAAACAACAGATAACAATGTAGATTTCCCTACACTCGGGAATCCGACAAGTCCAACGTCAGCAAGCAATTTCAGCTCCATTGTAATATAACGTTCTTCTCCCGGTTCACCGTTTTCTGCGATCTCAGGGGCTGGATTTGCCGGGGTCGCAAAACGAGTATTTCCTCTTCCGCCTCTTCCGCCTCGTGCGATGACAGCTCGCTGCCCATGTTCAACTAAATCAGCAATGACTTCTTCGGTATCCTCGTCTTTAACAACCGTGCCTGGGGGAACTTTTACAATTAACGGCTCTGCGTTTTTCCCGTGCTGACCTTTGGACATACCATGTTCCCCGCGCTGTGCTTTAAAATGGCGCTTATAACGGAAATCCATAAGAGTACGCAAGCCTTCTTCCACTTCGAAAATGACATCGGCGCCATTTCCACCGTCTCCTCCGGCTGGTCCTCCTTTTGGTACATACTTTTCACGACGGAACGCAACCATTCCATTTCCGCCGTCGCCGCCTTTAACATAAATTCTGACCTGATCTACAAACATTTTTTGATTCACTCCGTTCATCTATGTTGTATGTTGATTATACAAGCTCCAATACAACATGAAATTCCTCTTTTGCAATATGCTTCTCAATTAGTTTAAATGGCCATTGTTCTTCGTTTTCTTCCAACCAATTTTCAATAGATTGACTAGTAGTTAGTATTCCACTAAAGTCAAAAAAGAAACGAATCGAATCGCTTTCCATGAATAGGGAAACACTAACATGATGGGTGGACGTACCGTCAATATTCGTTTCAAGCATGTGGATAAACGCTTGGGTCCATGTTAAAAGTGCCAAATCATAGGATGATAAATCTTTTACATCACCGAGTACTTCAATCTCTAATTGAATAGGCGTATTTCGCCAATTATACGTCATTACATATTCGGCAAACGAATTCAACTTTGTGTTAGTCAATCTGGATGCATGTCCCGCTTCTGCAATGATTTCTTCGATGATTTCTTTCACCCGGTCAAAGCGATCCAATGCCATATTTCCTTTAATCAGTTGAATTTGATTTAACCAATCGTGCCTGGCACAGCTTAATATATGAACAATATTCCAATCTTTCTCCATGTTTGCACTCCTACTCTCTATCTCAAGCATGAGCCTACAATGATTGCTTCTTTTTTCATTGAAAAGCCGCTCTATTGCAGTACTTTCTTGACGTCATTTATTCCGCATCACGCGTTACCGCATGATTTCTCCTTACTTTTTGAGGAAAAATCATTTCAGTCATAGTTAGTAAAATTATAGCAGATTCTACCTGCGAATAGTGAACTTTCTGCAAAACAACGAATGGAAGGAATATCTCTGACATTCTGGTGCAAAGACTATGTTAAAGCCTAGTGTTCATTTTCATTCACTTTCAGCGTTCGCTGAAAGCGTGCAAAATAGAAAAGCGGAAAAAGCCCGTTTAAACCGATAGGATATTGGAGCTTCTGAGAAGGAGTCGCTTTTTGACTCCGCAGCAAGAAGTGAAACATCCGTACGGTTTGGCTTTTGCAGCTGGATAAATAACCATTTTGCACAAATGAGTCAAAAACACTAAAAATCAACATCATTCTTTCACAGAGTCAATGCAAAAAGAAAACTCTAACCGTAGCTGGTTAGAGTTTTCTTTTTATCCCTTATGCTTCTTGTGCAACAGGATATACAGATACTTTTTTGCGGTCACGACCGAAGCGCTCGAATTTCACGATACCGTCAACTTTTGCGTATAAAGTATCGTCACCACCACGACCTACGTTTGTACCAGGGTAAATTTTAGTACCGCGTTGACGGTATAAAATTGAACCACCAGATACGAATTGGCCGTCAGCACGTTTAGCGCCAAGACGTTTCGCGATAGAATCACGACCGTTCTTTGTAGAACCTACTCCTTTTTTAGAAGCGAAGAACTGAAGGTCTAATCTTAACATGAGATCCACCTCCTGCTATTTAATATGGATTTTAATATATTTTCCGTAATCACGTTCAATCGTTTGAAGTGATACAATCATGCCTTCAAGGAGCAGCTGAATCTTTTCAAATACAGACGAATCAATATTTGTCGGAATCGTGCAGCGAAGATAACCTCCGTCGCCGCCTTGCTCAATCTCCGGCGTTATTTTACATAGTGCAATGATTGCATTTACCGTTCCGAAGGAAACTGCAGATGCTCCGGCACAAACGATATCTTGACCACGCTTTGCAAAATCAGCATGTCCGCTCATTTCAAAAGCCGTTATCTCGTTATGTTCGTTCCGGTTAATGGTCACTTTAATCATAAAGTTTCGCCTTACGCGTTGATTTTTTCAATTACAACTTTAGTGTAAGGTTGACGGTGACCTTGCTTACGGCGATAGTTTTTCTTCGCTTTATATTTGAAAACGATGATTTTTTTCGCCTTGCCTTGTTTTTCTACTTTCGCAGTTACAGTTGCACCTTCAACTACAGGAGCACCAACTTTTACGTTGTCGCCGCCTACGAATAAAACTTTGTCGAAAGTAACTGTTTCACCTTGATCAGCAGCAAGCTTTTCGATGTAGATAGCTTGACCTTCTTCAACACGGATTTGTTTACCACCAGTTTCGATAATTGCGTACATATTTGCACCTCCTCAATAAACTCAGACTCGCCATCACAGGTGTTCTTCAAGAACTTTAAACCTGATCTGCGCGGTTGTAGCACGGGTGCTACAAACTAACAAATAAAATCATACTATACACCCGAATAAAATGTCAACCACCAAAATAAGTGACGGCGGGTGTTTTTTCACCCGCCGTCACTTATTTTGTCAACCTCTTATATGAAATTTTTGAGTTTATTCCAAAAGAGAATGAGTCAATCTTAATAGCCATAGCCAAGAACTGAACTTTAATTCATAAGCCATTATTTGTTTCGAATTCTTTCTTGGATGATTTCGATGCTTCCAATATGACGGATTGAATACGAATTATGGCAATCAGGACACTGGGTCAGGAACACTTTGAATCCCAGCATTTCTTCCAATGCCGGTAAAAATCCATCCTTTTTTAATACAGCGATGACAGGAGCTGTTGTTTCTATCCATATCGCTTCTTCATCCATCCTGCGGTGCTCCCACAGCTCACGTTCAATTTTGTAAGCAATCGTTTCCGGACTGTATACTCTTCCGGTGCCTCCGCAGGCAGAACATGATGCAGTGAGAGCTGCTTCAACGCTTTCCTTTACTTTTTTGCGCGTTACCTGTAAAATACCCAATTCCGTAAAACCGACTATAGTCGTTCTTGTCTCATCATTTTTCACTTGATCCTGTAATGCTTCTTGGACCATTTTCCGGTCTTCTTTTTCCTTCATATTAATAAAGTCAATTAAAATCATCCCGCCTAAATTTCGAAGCTTCAATTGATTGGCTATTTCCTTTGCCGCTTCTAGATTTGTTTGTAAAATGGTGTTGCGCTGAGAAGCTTTCCCTGAGAATTTCCCGGTATTCACATCAATGACAACCATTGCCTCTGTTTGCTCAATAATGATGTACGCTCCATTTTTCAACCATACGATTTTCTTTAATAGTTTCTCAATTTCCGGTTCAATATCATAAAAACGAAAAATGTTTTCACGTTGTCGATAATAGGTGACTGTACCGTCCTGATTCATTTTTTTCTGTTTGAACTGTTCATACGTTTGATGGTCATCTATGTATACTTCGCATGCACCCACCTTTGGAAGAACCTTTTCCATTGTGTTAAATATAAAGTCATACGGCTCATATACAAGAGCAGGTACCTTGACTCGTCCTTTCTTCTGAACCACTTTCCCGTAAAGCTTTTTCAACATCTGCCATTCTTGCAAGACATCTTCCTCGGATGCCTCTGCGGCCGATGTCCTCACCACAATTCCCGCTCCTTCGCCGCGATGTTCAAACGCAAATGCCCGCCATTTCTCTCTTTCTTCATCCATCATTTTTTTTGAAACCGCAACATAATTTCCATGTGGAAGATAAACGACATATTCTCCGCTAAATTCAATAATCGCAGTCAGTTTCGGCCCTTTCGTTCCTATCCCTTCTTTTTCAACTTGAACGATGATTTCCTCCCCTTCTCTCACGAACTTCGAGATGCTGTCCTGTTCTTTAGAAGGAGATGAAGAGAGATGAAAGGAAACGAGGTCATTGCGATGGAGATAGCCGTTCTTTCCCATACCGATATCTACAAAAGCAGCCTGCATGCCTGGCAACACTTTCATGACACGTCCAAGATAAATGCTTCCGGCTATTTGCTGTCCTTTGCTTTGCTCTTCTAAATAGAGACGTTCCAGGCCATTTTCTCCCACGAACGCAATACGTTTTGCTAAAGACGCGGCATTTATGTAACATTTTTTCACAGTTAATCACACCTCTTCTATTGCATAGAAAAAGCCGAGACATCATTGCATCTCGACTTTCTTGCTTCAATTCCTTTATGATAACTGTACCGATATTTTAAGAGAAAATCAATAAAAGGGAATGACTTCTTCGATTGGTGCTTCAAGTCGCCTTTCTGAAAAATAAGCATGGAGGAGCTCGTTTTCATCGAGCTGTATGGATTCATTTTCTTTGTTTTTGACAACAATGACATGTTTGCATCCTCGTTGAAATTGTGCCAAAACATCTTGGATTGGATCGCCTGCCGCCGCCATTAAGGGCTTTAGTTTACTAATGTTTCTCTCTTTGCTATAGTATCGATCAAGTAAAAAGCGGAGGTAAACATATTGTTTATGCCGCCACTCCATATAAATAGAAAAGGCCAAAAAACCGAGAACAACCCAGAGGTGAAGATGCTTTAAATACAAGACAGCAGCTCCGACAAAAAGAATCCCCAATAACATACCTGAAGCATACAACATTTTTTCAAACGCCTGCAAAAAAGGAAGATGACGGCTAAAGTACAAAAATAAGAGCTTCCCTCCGTCCAACGGCCAGATCGGAAGCAAATTGAATCCCAGAATCATAAAATTTTGCATCATAAACTGTTGATGCTGTTCAAAAGAGATGACAGATAGAGATAATAAGCTATACGAAATGATCATTAATGCGAGATGTGTGAGCGGGCCGCTTATCGTGACGATCACTTCTTCGTGTATGGGACGATTTCCATGTTCTTCAACTTCGGCCACCCCCCCAAATGGAAGCAGCATAATTCTTTTTATTCGCCACGAAAAGAAGGAAGCCGCAGCGGCGTGTCCCAATTCATGAACCAGTACAATAAAAAAAAGCATAATTAATTGCTGAAAATGGGCGGTAATAATCCCGATACCCAACACAGCCCAAAGAAGAGGATGAATATGGATACTGGTCAATACCGATATCATTTTAGTCAAAGGAAATCACCTGGTTCGGATCGATAAATTTTTCTCCTTTTTTAATCGCAAAATAAAACGTCCCGGTTTTGCCGTCTTGATTTTCCTGTACTTTTCCTACCGTTTTTCCTTTGTCCACAAAATCATATAAGTTGACATCAATTTTCTCAAGTTGCCCATACCATGTCTCACTCCCATCTGCATGTTGAATAATCACCGTTTTGCCGCTATCTTCTTTATTTCCGGCAAACGTGACAATCCCTTCGCTCATTGCTTCAACAGAGGATTGACTTCCCGTTTCGATCATGACACCCTGACCATTTTTTTCAAATGTTTCTAACACCTTGCCTGAGGCGGGGATCGCGTATTGAGATGGTTGCGAAGAGGGAGGCGCTTCTTTTTTTGTATCAATAGGCAACAGAGCAAGCGGCTGCCCGAAGGTGTCTTCATACCACTTCGAAACCGAAGCGAATTGAAATTCAGTCTCCATCGTTTGTTTAACATATTGCCTGGCATCTTCCAAGCCGGGCGAAGAATTTTTGAATAAAATTCCAACCACAAGCACTAAACAAACCGATGTTAAAAATTTAAAAGCAAGCCATTCTTTTTGGAAAAGCGAGGAAGGGGAAGACTGACGCTCATGTGGAGAATGGGAATATTCCACCACCGGCAAATGGCCGGCCCCGTAACGCTCTTCGTCACTTAAAACAGAATAGGCAGAAAACGGATCGCTATTCGACTTAGCTCCCTGCCTTTTTTTGCGCTCAGCAATGCGTTTTTTGATTTCTTCAGCGCGTCGATTCATCTTTTCACCATTCCTTTTAAGCTTGTTTCTATCAATGTATGACTTGTCCTCGAGCGTTATGACAGAACATCTTTGAATCCCTCCAATAACGAGAAATCGATATTCTTTGGTCCTTTATATTCTGAAAATCGTGACGCCAAAGCGTGACAAGGCAATTATCCGCTTGCCTCCAATCCAAAAACAAAAAGCCATCACCTTTTAGAAAAGAGACAAAATAAAAAGCCCAATCTAAATGATTGAGCTTAATGTACTGCTATGTATGAAATGACGAATGGCCGCACTAAAGCTGTTGCGCACTTATCGAACACCGAAGAATTTTTTTATTTTGGCGAATACCCCTGCTTCTTCTGTCTCAAGAGACTGAAGCGGAACGGATTCTCCGAGAATTCGTCTTGCAATATTACGATAGGCGAGCGATGCCTTGCTGGAAGGATCCATCGCAATAGGTTCGCCGCTGTTCGATGCTTTAATGACGCTGTCATCATCAGCTACGATACCGATTAAATCAATGGCAAGCAAAGAAACGATTTCATCCACATCGAGCATATCCCCATTTTTCACCATATGGTTTCGGATACGATTAATGATTAACTTTGGTGATTCGATATCTTCTTTTTCTAAAAGGCCGATGATACGGTCTGCATCACGAACAGCTGACACTTCTGGAGTCGTCACAACTAGAGCCTTGTCAGCACCTGCCACTGCATTCTTATACCCTTGTTCAATGCCGGCAGGACAGTCAATGATGATATAATCGAACTCTTGCTTTAACTCCATGACCAAGTGTTTCATTTGTTCAGGATTCACAGCCGACTTATCGCTCGTCTGTGCAGCAGGAAGCAAATATAAGCACTCAAAACGCTTGTCTTTAATTAAGGCTTTTTGTGGTGTACAGCGGCCTTCAATGACATCTACCAAATCATAAATAATACGATTTTCAAGTCCCATTACAACGTCTAAATTTCGTAAACCGATATCCGTATCCACTAAGCAAACCCGTTTGCCGGACAAAGCGAGTGCTGTACCCAAGTTGGCTGATGTCGTCGTTTTTCCGACGCCACCTTTTCCTGACGTAATAACTATAGCCTCTCCCACTGTTAATTTCTCCTTTCTAACCGTGTCAAATTAGGTCTTAGCTGCGGCATGGATTGAACTCGCTCCATTACCATTTCCCCATCTTCATCTAAGTACGCACACTGCATATAAGATGCTTCTTTATGCCCCCCGTTCTCTGTCGGATTTAAAATAGCATCATTTATGCGAAGCTGGGCATTTTCTATCACAGAAGCACCAATCACAGCCTGTATATTTCCGCTGTATCCTGCATGGGCAATACCTCGCAGCGCCCCTAAAATAAAAATATTCCCCCCAGCTATAACAGTACCCCCTGGATTGACATCTCCAACCAATAATAAATCGCCGCTTACTTGCAGGACTTGTCCTGAACGAACGATTTTAGAAATCGACACAATCTCTTCTTCTTCTTTTAAACGAACAGCTTCCTCTTTCGAAACGACATTACTGTCGATCATGTTTACGGCTAAATTATTTTTTTGATTGACGACAGCCTTTAGCTGTTCTTCTTGTTCCGGTGTTAAATAGCGATTGCCGATCTTTAACTGTACCGCTACAAGCTGTTGATTATCTCCATGCTGATTCGTTGACAGCTTCGTTTCAAGTTCGCTTATAAGCTCTTGAAACGAACATGTATCATCGAGATGCAGCGTGAGGCCGTCTTTCGTTCCTTTAATCACTACATTATGCTGTTTTTGTCTATTCACGACGTTCACCTCAACGAATGAATAATTTCGACATAGACTTACGAATTTCCTCTTTTTCCATTATAGACGTTCATCCGTATATTGTAACGAAAGTTTTTGAAAACGCTTTTTAAGAAAATAGGAAAAAAGGACGCAAAAAACGGCACTCAACGCAAGGGTAGGATAGAACCGCATCGCTAAAAATTCATTCAATGTCATTTCAGTGACATGCACCAATAAATTGATTCCGTATATATAGAATTCCAAAATAGCCACACCCAAAACCGCTGACAGGGAAACGACAATCACATTGTTTTGGAGGACCTTCATCATTTTGGACATTAAATAGCACATGGCCGGCAGACCAAACATATACACGCCAAGGATATCTGTAAAGGCCACATCATAAAGCATCCCGAAAATCGCGCCGTACATCATTGCTTGTTTTTTATTTAAATATACAGCCATAAAAATCAAAACAATAAGCACAAACCTTGGAGACAAAATCCATTGGCGAAAAAAAGGTTGAACCGCAATAAAATTCACAAATAAACTTTCACTTACAAAAACGACGGAAATAAGAAAAGGAAGGAAGAAACGGTTCATTTCTCTTCCTCCTCTTCCTTATCAAAGTTCTTATCAGCAATCATGGATCTTTTTACAATCATTACATGGTCTAAATCATAAAGGTTGGCAGACGGTTTAACATAGGCGATTTGAGTGAGGCCATACTCATCCGGTTCCACTTCAATAATCTCCCCGATAATAAGTTCACTTGGGAAAACACCGCCTAGGCCGGATGATAAAACGAGTTGCTTTTCTTTAATTTTCGCTTCATTCGGAATGCGTTTTAGCATAAGCGCTCCTTTTTTCTCATCATAGCCTTCAATCAAGCCGAATACAGGCGTATCTGCTTGAATAACTGCCGAGATACGATTCGTGCGATCAAGGGAGCTTACAAGTTGAACAGTGGAAGTAAACTGAGAAGCATGCTTGATTTTACCGATTAACCCTTGAGCAGTAATCACTGCCATGTCTTCCTCCACTCCGTGCACTTTCCCGCGATCAAGGGCAATGACTTCATGCCAGCGGTCAGGGTTACGGGCGATGACAGTCGCCTGAATAGGTTCATACTTACGCAGGCTGTCTTGCTTGCCTAAGATGTCGTTCAGCTTTTTATTTTCATCTTCCAACGCTTTCACTTTCGCTTCCAGCTGCATGTATCTATCTAGTTTGGACTTTAGAAGTTCGTTCTCCTCATATGTACGCTTCAGGTCACTTACGCTCTGAAAGAAACCCGCGACATATTGTGCGGGTTGATGAAATACTGTTTGACCTAAACCGACCGTATCTTTGACGAATTGCTCCGGCCATGTTACCGTTTTGCGACCATTTAATGAAAAACCAATCAATGCCACCAAAATAATAATGCTGACTAACAAAATAATTAATCGTTTGTTTAGAAAAAACTGTGGCATGATTTACACCTCTTATCTTTTAGCGGTAGGAATCTCCGGCTTTCGTTTTGAATAAATCGATATGATCCAATGCTTTTCCAGTTCCGATTGCTACACAATCAAGCGGATCTTCTGCAATGACAACCGGCATATTCGTTTCTTCACTAATAACTTTATCTAAATTGCGCAGCAAAGCGCCTCCGCCTGTCAGCACGATTCCACGGTCCATAATGTCCGCTGCCAACTCAGGAGGGGTTTGCTCCAGTGTACTCTTTACGGAATCAACAATCGCTGTAACCGTATCTTTTAACGCATCTGCTACTTCAGCCGCTGAAATTTCAATGGTTTTCGGCAGACCCGTTAATAAATCACGCCCGCGAATTTCCATATTATCGATGCCTTCAGGGTTGCCTGCAGAACCGACTTCAACCTTTAACGCTTCTGCCGTCCGCTCACCGATCATCAAATTGTAATTTTTACGGATATATTGAATCATCGCATCATCCATTTCATCACCGGCAATGCGAATGGATTGGCTTGTTACGATACCCCCAAGAGAGATGATCGCAACTTCTGTTGTACCGCCGCCGATATCGACGACCATACTTCCTGTCGGTTCCCAAACCGGTAAATTCGCTCCGATAGCCGCTGCGAACGGTTCTTCAATCGTATAAGCATCTCTTGCACCTGCTTGTCGCGTCGCATCGATGACCGCGCGCTTCTCAACCGCTGTAATGCCAGACGGCACACATACCATTACATAAGGCTTTCCTGCAAATACGCTTTTTGACTTTTGCGCTTGCTTGATATAGTACTTCATCATCGTAGCCGTTGTTTCATAATCGGCAATAACTCCGTCTTTCATCGGACGAAGCGCCACGACGTTTCCAGGCGTACGGCCAATCATATTTTTTGCATCGTTCCCAACCGCGACAATTTGCTTTGTATCTGTCTGAAGCGCCACAACGGACGGCTCGCGAACGACAATTCCTTTTCCTTTTACATAAACAAGAGTGTTAGCAGTTCCTAAATCTATTCCAAGGTCTCTTGTACCGATTCCAAACATTATGTGTATCTCCCTTTCTATTACCGAAATGCAAAGGCATGAACGTGCTCATTTAAAAAACTGACATTCATTATTGTGTCGAGTTATGTCGTATATGTCAACGCCAAATATTGTCTAAATGAAATAATTTTTTCTCGCAACCTTCACCAGCTTGTCAATTCAAAATTCATGACTCCTATTATAACCCACTCATCAAAAAAAGCATAGCATTTACATATACCCTTTTTCCTTGAGGCTTACATATTTTCGATCGCCGATGATGAATAGGAATAGGTAAGACTGACCCTCGTCATTTCCGATTCGTTAGGGTTGTCTTTTCCCCTCCTTCACACCGTACGTGAAAGTTTCCCTTCATACGGCGTTCCATCAATTCAGTTATTTAAGTTAAGCTCAACTTTTCTCTAAAACCTAGAACCTTTTCCCATGTTCTTTTTCCGACCATTGAGTAATCTTTTGAACTGTGAATCATTTGATGGCAATGCTCATGCATGGATGCAAGGTTAGGAACTCGATTTACTTCTTCTATTGAAAGCTTGGGGTTAATATGATGTATCCGTATATCGTCCCCCTGAAGTTCCTCTTTACATACTCGGCATCTTCCTTTATCGCGGTTAAAAGCGTAGGCTCGATTCATAAAGTATTCAAAATTGTACAGTTTTCCCTTATGTCCAATTTTGATAATCTTAGACCAATTCAGGCTGAGAAGCTCATCAGCTCTTACTTTAATGGGCTTTTTGCCAGTACGATTCATGTAAACTTGTCGCCCTGCTTCGGTGTATGGTGTTTCTTTAGGGCTTTTATTTTTAGATTTTTGCCATGTACAAAAGTCTAATCTTGTGATACCTATTTTCAATCCATTGTATTCAATCACGGGGATTTTCGTTGTGTATTTATCATGAACTGATAGTAGGTTATCTACTTGCTTTGCTGGCAGCTTATAGCCACCATGTTTTCGAAGTTTTAAGTATGCCAAGTAGTGTAGCTTATCGGTATACTTCCTCAGATAAACATTTACTTTCGTCGTACATTCATAATATTGAATTAGCCCTCTTATTTTAGAGTTGATAAGGTTGATCCAATGAATTAGGTCTTCTTTCTTTGTTGCACCTTTAATTTTCTTAATTGTTTTATGAATTTCACTTACTTTTTCTTTTAACCGTTGTTGATTAGGTTTACTGATGAGAATATGCCCGTGTTTTGCTTTACCCTTGATTGCCTTGATTTCAAAGCCCAGAAATTTGATTGGTCGTCTTCGTATATCTGTTATGAGCGTTTTTTCTTCTGACAAAGACAATTTCAATCGCTCTTTCAGATACCTTGTTATTCTGTACTTCCATTTCTCCGCATTCCGTTTGGAGTTCGTTATGAGTACCCAGTCGTCCGCATACCTCACTAGATACGTTTCTTTTAAATGTGTGGTTTTCCGTAATCTATCATACTGTTTGTACTTTTGGGCATACGGATAACGTGTTCTCTTATTTTCCCACTCTCTGGTCACCCATTGGTCAAATGCGTGTAGGTAAGCATTTGCTAGTAGTGGAGAAATGACTCCTCCTTGAGGTGTCCCAATTGGGTTCTCTTTTAGTTCATCCATGATTCCAGCTTTAAGCATTGCTTTGATGATCATAAGCACTCGTCTATCTCTAATTCCCATGTTCCATAGCTTTTTAATGAGAATTGTGTGATTCACACAATCGAAGAATTTACGAATATCACCTTCGATTATCCAATAATGCCCGGTAATGTGCACAATATCAGTTGTTCGAGTTAACGCCATACTGGAATCTCTCATTGGTCTAAAACCGTAAGAATGTTGGAAGAACTGTGCTTCAAGAATTGGTTCAATAATTAAACGCACACATTCTTGTATCACTCGGTCGATAATGCTTGGTATTCCCAATGGGCGCAATGCTTCGGAATTAGCTTTTGGAATGTACTTTCTTTTAATAGGTTTTGGACGATAGTTTCGAAAGCTTTCTTGTACGAGTTGTATGACCTTAGGATAATCTTTTTGAAGTATATCCGGCTTCATCAATTTATGGTCACTTCCAGCAGTACGGCTTCCTTTATTCGCTTTAATACGATGGATAGCCGTTAGTATCGTTGCCTCACTTGCCATCAGTTCCAATAAATCTTTATGTCCAGGCGATTGTCCCTTTTGCTTTATACCTTCGATGGTTTTATTGTATAATTCGTCCTGTTTATCTTTTAATTCTTGTTCTGATTTTAGATAGTTAGATTTTTGTTCCATTGCGATCCCTCCTTATTGGGAGAGTGCAAGGTTTTAATCAGGTATGCACATACGGCTTCCCTAACAAGTTGATTTAACTTAATAATTGAACTGACTATGCCCCTTCGCTCCATTCCTATTACAGAAATTTCAACACTACTACGGGCTGCTGTCCCACAGATTCAATTGTCATTTCCTCCAATTTAGATGCATTGAGATTAACTCCTCTTATCATCATCTTCTGTGGTTCCGCTGTTCCTTACGCTCTAGCTTTCCATTACCGTTTTAGCTGTCCTCTTTGACCCGTTAACCATCTTTTTATCCACTGTTGGAAGGACGCAAGACACTATTCCTTTATTGGAGTAGTATAGATTTTGCAACCACCAATACAAAACCTACGATTAAACTTCTTTACCAGAAGCGAGAAACTTCATTTTGTTTCCCTCTCACTTTACGAGCCGTACGTACGAGGATTCCTGGTGAGTCAGCATGACGATCTTATAGCCTCCCGCTTACTTCACTAACCGCTTCTCAGGTCCGTTTTTCAACGCCTTTACCGAGCTTCGTACACAAATGTAGTTAACCATTTACGCACGTCGGAGTTTCAGAGCAACGTTACCAACATTTAACGATGAGTTGGAGTTTCACCAACCTATTCAAGCGTAAAGTTCAAAGACGTATAATCTTTGCCTAGTTTTGTTGCATATTTCGATGCAGATTGTCTAGGAACAACGCACACGATGGTCGAGCACCTCTATGCCGATAATGTGCCCGCACTCTTTCAACCTTTTAGTGACCTCAATATCTTCCCTGCTTGGCGCGGGGTCCCCGGAAGGATGATTATGGGCACAAATGATGGAGGCGGCAGATCGACGAAATGCTTCTTTGAAGTAGGGTAAGAACCCGGTGCCTTGCTTAGTTTCCTAAGTAGGTTTCCAAGAACTCCCCTCCAAACCGTACGTACTCTTCTCAAAGTATACGGCTTTCCATTTATCAATCTAACTTTCCATTGTGTAAGTCATGGTGGCATTTCACACACATGGCAATTGTCTTACGATTTCTTGCAATCATAAATTGTTCCCATCGTTTCTTGCCTTTCAAGTTCTTGAGCTTATTGACATGATGCATTTCCAGTGGAACATTTTCTGCACCACACCATTCACACATTTCAGCTAAAAGGCGTTCAACGAGGCTTGTTCTGCCACCGTAAACGATCGTATTTTCGATTATATCCACTGATTGTTTTTGGATTTCCGAGTTCTTTTCCATTCGTTGTTCCGTAAAATAGGCAATTTTAGGGCCATCCTTCGTTTTATAACGTATACCGAATTTCCTGTTTATCTTAAACTTTGTAATCATTTTACTGACGGTACTTTTGTATTTACTGGCATATGTTTTAATCATGCTGTATTTCATTGTTTGTCGGAAAGATTGAAGGACATGTACATTGCTTGCTAAGCGATAATAATTGTATAATCCTTCAATTTCTGCATTATACGTACGAAGAATTTCAAGGTCATCATTATGCACTAGATACGGACGATGAACAGGTTTCCACCCATTGTTGCTACCAATTTTTAATGCACCTAAATCGATGAGTTTTTTGATGTATTTCTCATGTGGTACGAATAGCTTCGTTTGATAGTTGAACTTTCGCTTCTTCGTGCCATTCGGCATCTTCATTCTATGCCAATCCCTTGCTACTCGAATGTCGTACCCTAGGAATCTTGCGTTTTTCTGACTATGAGTTATCAACGTTTTTTCAGCACTCAATTCTAATTTGAGTTTATCTGCAAGGTAATCTGTTAAATCTTTCTTAATTTGTTCGGCTTCTTTTTTACTTCCAATAACACCGATAATAAAATCATCAGCATAACGAACATATTTCATTCGACGATAGTTTGGGTCAAAGAGGTCTTTACTGTCATGGCTTTGTAGTTCTTTATATAATGCTTTTAATTCTCGAAGCCTTACAGCTTTTTCTTCGTTAGTTAGTCGTTCCCAATCACGTTTATTCTTACTTTTACGATACTTAATCCTTGATGCCAGGTTATGGTAGACAAGATTATGCCTACGTTTTTCACCTTTATTAAAGGATTCCGCATACTTCTCTACATGTTTATCTAATTCATGCAGATAAATATTCGATAATAACGGACTAATTATGCCACCCTGAGGGGTTCCACTGTAAGTTTTATGAAAAGCCCATTCTTCTACATAACCTGCTCTTAGAAATTTCCAAATTAAATTAATTAATTTCTCATCCCTAATGCGTTTCCGTAAAAGTCCAACTAACACATGATGGTCGATATTGTCAAAGAAACCTTTTATATCACCTTCAATAAACCATCTCGTACCTGTAAAAGTATTGCGTATTTCTTTTAATGCTGTATGACAACTACGATTTGGTCGAAAACCATGTGATTGATTTGAAAATTGCGGTTCGTAAATACTTTCTAAAATTCGCCGAACAACCTCTTGCACTAATTTATCCTCAAAAGTTGGGATACCTAAAGGTCGTGGTTTCCCATTTTTCTTCGGGATATACGTTCTACGTGCTGGTTTTGGTTGATATGTCTGTTCTTTAAGTTTTTCAATTAAACGCTCGATTCGTTCTAAGCTCATTCCATCGATTGTGTTGTTATTAATACCCTTTGTATTACTTCCTCTATTTGGGTAGAGTTTGGCATAGGCTTCTAAATAAAACTCGGTATTATACAAATTCCGATATAACCGTTCAAATACGTACGATTCGTTTTGTGCTTTGGAAGTTAGACTGTTTAACACTACTTTTGGATTTCTCATAGAGCCTCTCGCTCCTTCCCAATTTGGTATTAAACTAGATAAACTGCTCCCCTTCGCCATGTAATAGGCTTTCCCTATCTCGGACTACTACGAGAACTCCGTTGCCATATCAGATTTTCAGCATCATCTTTCTTACCTTTCGACTTGAAATTTATCACCTTATTGGGCATTATGCATAGCTGTGTTTACAGCGTTCTGACTTAGGCAATCCCCATTTAGACATTTAGAAACATAGCATTTCATAGTTTCGGATGTGATTTTCACTCGTTTCTTCCATACAGAAGATGGATGAAGCAGTATCACTTCATATTTCTCGACGTCTTTAAGAAATATGCATACTTCACACAGCGTAAATCGTTACCTCCCGCTGAAGGTCCCCGTAGTCCTCCTTGAGCTATCATTCAAGCAATCCAGCTTTCATCCTTGTCTATGAATTTTCATCTCGCCGTTCAGTCGTGCCTTGGTAACTAGACAACTTACGGCTTTTCCAACATGCTACACTCCCCGCTTGGTTTCCCTTACGGATAAGTTGGCTGATGATAGGGTAAAGAATATGATAGTTCCCTACTGCTTTGCTAGAGCAGATTTTCTAAATGCCCTTATGGGCGCACTACCTCCCTTGGATGCACGATCGAGGAGTTTAAACTTCCAATGAAGATGGTTTGTTTGTGGAGAATTTGATTTTTCGTATTGAGGTAAAGACAGATGAAATGTTCTTGCGATAATAAACGCATTTCTTCCATAATGAAATTGGCTCCATCTTCCGGACTGCGGATCGTATAACGATCGTGGAGATGCAGCTTGCTGATTCGCCTGCCCATTTCAATGGCAGCCGCGATTTGAACGGCCTTCGCCGTCCCTACACCTTTAATGGAGGTCATTTCATCGACGGTCGCGTCTTGCAAAAGCTTCAATCCGTCAAAATGCTGGAGAATGCGGTTGGACAATTGCAGCACCGATTCTTCTTTCGTGCCGGTGCGCAATAAAATGGCTATCAACTCGTGGTTGGATAAGCTGGCGGCCCCATAAGAAAGCAATCGTTCCCTGGGGCGCTCATCTTCGGGGAAATCGTGGATTTTTAACGTGGACTGGTTCACTAAAAGTTCCTCCTTTTTATGAACCGTTCATCTCATACACATAGCCCGCTTTTTTCAACTCGCGAATCGTTTTGGACAACGGTAAACCGACGACCGAATAGTAATCGCCTTCCATTTTTTGTACAAGTGACGCTCCAAGTCCTTGAATACCATAGGATCCGGCCTTATCCATCGGCTCACCGCTTTTGACGTAGTCCATAATTTCTTCTTTTGTCAGCTCCCAAAACGTAACGTCCGCCTTTTCATAAAACGAGATCGCTTTCCCTTTATGCACAATAGCCACTCCTGTTACAACTTCATGCGTGGAGCCCGAAAGCATTTGCAGCATGTTCACTGCTTCATTTTCATCACTTGGTTTCCCCAAAATGTTCCCGTCATATACGACGACCGTATCCGATCCTAGCACATAGGCATCCGGATAATGAGCAGCGACATCGTTTGCTTTTTGCAATGCAAGCGACATCACGATGTCATATGGAGATTGATTGGCATCAAAGATTTCTTCTACGCTGCTGACATGAACGGTAAATGATAAATGAAGCTGTTCAAGCAGTTGCTTGCGACGAGGGGATCCTGAGGCTAATACTAGTTGTTGTTTCATATTCATCACCTTTGCATTTCAAATAATAGAGGTTGTTCAACAAGTCCGGGAAAAACGACTATCGCCCTTCTCGATCCTTTTTGAACATGTACTAATAGCACTCGACACAAATCCATTCTAGCAACTTCTCCCTTATTTTACAATTTTCCCGATATCTATGAATGCAGCTCTATACGATATATGGATAAAGACCGCAGACACTCGTCCATGAGGGACAAAAAAACCGCCGAAACTTTTCCGGCAGCTCGTTTCCTTATTTCAATTCAGCATAAACGCTGACCGCTTCAAGCAAAAATTGCTGGGCTTGCCATCTCGCTTCCTCTCCTTGATCTTTTTCATACTTGGATAAAGAAGCTTCTGCCATTAATAAATAAGAGAGAAACTTTCCGATGTTCTGATCAAGTTTTTCATTAGACTTTAATTGCACAAGTTCTTCTTTAATGCCTTTCAACCCGCTTAACGAAGCGGACGGATTGGCTGCTGTCTCAGAAGAAAGGGAAAGCAGTGTGTTAAACGACTTTTGCGCCTTCGTCATTACAGTCTGTTCATCCTTTGACCATGCATCCATTTGAATGGACGCGAGATCATACGGCTTGACATATGTGCTCTCTCCTTGTTTTTTGTAATGTTCTCCTATTTCCTTCGTTATCTTTTCGTCGAGTCCGATTCCAATAAATAAAGCATAGGACTTTTCGTTTGGAACGACAGCGGCCGCATACCCTTTTGCTCTCATATTACGAATGGCATCTTCCCCGCCTTGTTTCGTCGAAAAGACCCCTGCCTGTACGGCGTAAAGTGAAATCGCCGGCAAAGAATCCGTCTTCATCCCTTCTGCCAGCCCCCCGTTTTCTCCGGGTTCCTCCAATAACCCCGAATTGTTAACAACAACAGGCTCGGACTTTTTCGGCGCAAACATGGAGTCTTCGCCTGTCATCAGCTTCAAGCTGAACATACCAAGCCCCGTTCCGACTACTACGGCAACCGACATAATAAAAATGACTTTCTTTACCACATTTGTTGATGTACCATTTCTTTTTATTAAAGCGGATTTTTTAGCGATAGATGGTTTTTTCTTGCTTTTAACATGACGCAAATCTTCGATGGACACGATTTTCAAAGGCTCGTCTTCCGGAAGAACCCATGCAAATTCCTCTTGTGAAGAGGACTGGCTTACTGGTTGATTTTGTTTCTTTATTTCATTTCCTTGTTCTTCATACTTTTTTTCTTGTCCATTGATCTTAATGGAAATTTTATTCGGCTGCTTGTCCATTTCCGTCCACCACCCTTGCTTTCACAGCACATTTACTTGTTCCCATCCTATCACAAGGGCAAAAAAAAATAACAAGACATTTGTCGTCTTGTTATGAAAGGTTTTCGACATTATGGGAGCAAATTTGCGATTTTGTCGGTGGACAGTTCCTTCGATGGAATTCCTTCATCGTGGCTGCCGCATATTTTTTTCGTTTCTCCGTACAGACAAACGTAATACTGAAGTTCATTATCCTCAAGCTTGATTTCGACAAACGATTTGTTTTGATCATCTGTTATCCCGAGCTCTTTTCGTGTATAAGGATCTTGCAGGACATGCAAATAGTCTTCGTTGACCAATTCCGTATATGTCAATTTTGCCTGCATTTGCGGATTCAGTGCCACTTCACTCGCGCGCCTATGCAAAGAGGCCGCTTCTTTCATCGCAACCGCATTTGCCACAAATGCCTGATGTTTCGATTTTTCGATAATTGCACCGACAGCAAGGATGGAGATTCCGGCAAGAATGCCTAAAATGGCGATGACAGCAAGCAATTCGACAAGCGTCAGCCCTTTTTTATTTTTAATTACCATTCTTTCACTCACGGCTACTCCCCCAAAATAAGACGGTCACTTCATCCATCACTAATTATTGATCAACGTTTGAAACGGATCTTCTTTCTCGCCCGGTTCCGGCAGATCGATCGTTGGTATATCTTTTCGCAATTCTTCTAAAGCCGGATGGTAAAAAGTCGAGATTGTCAGCTCATATTGGACGGTAGGCTTGTCGATTTCCGATAATTTGGTCGGTTCCTGCGGCCCTTGAAATGAAATGCTTTCAACTTGCGAGATTCGTCTCGACTTTTCCACTGTATCGATAAACGTCAGCAAATCCTTGTACCATTCCGATTCGACCGAAAGCTTGACCGTTACTTTTTTCAAGCCGACCGGCAGTGTTTCCGCGCTTTGTTCCGCCTTCTCTTCTTCCTGTTTATCTTCCGGAACGATGGTTCCCGTTTCTTCATCCATCACCATCTGTTTTTTGTTCGGTCCGTTTTGTTCTTCGCTCTCCGCTGACCCAAGATCCGCCTCTTCCTCATCGGAAAACTGCATACTTAAAATTAAGCTGTTTGACACCACTTCCGCTTTTTCGAGCTCGAGCAAAAACTGTTCGGTAAACGGCTTCACCGGAAGACGCTTTTGCAGCTCCACACTGCTTTGAATCATTTGTGTTGCCGGCATGCCTGCCTTCTCACTCGCGGATTTCAGCAATTGCTGTTCGGTTGATAAATCGCTTTCTAACAGTTCAACTTCTTGCTCGAACGGTCGAATGAACTTCGTGTAACACAGCAAAGAAAGAAGGACAATGATCATAAAAAGGATCCCAGCAGCCAGAGACTGTTTTTTCGTTAAACGAAGGCTCATTTTTCTTCCTCCTTCGCCAGTTTCTTCACTTCTTCTCCGTCAATTTCCAGCTCAAATGTCGCCAAATAACGCGGCAGTACCTTTTCTGTCTCATCAAGCTCTTCCGTTTTCTCGTTTTTCAACTCCTGGGCTTCCACTACCATCAGCTTCGCATCTTTTACAATCGAGAGTTCATTGTTTAAACGACTTAAATAAAAAGCAGCCTCCGAGCTTTCATCAAACTGCACGATCAGTACGGCTTTTTGTTCTTCGGTATATTGGAATCCCTGGATGAATCCCCGTTTTGGCAAGGCAGACGTCAATTCATTTAAAATCGGTACGGTCGAAATCGGATAGTGTTCCATCCATTCGATCGCTGACTGCAACTGCTGCACTCCTTGATTACTTTGACGTGTTCCCGCTTCTTTTTCTTTTAAAAGCCGGCCTGCTTTCGTCTCATTAATCGATATTTCAAGCTGTGTTCGCTCTGACTGCAAATTGGTATATTTCCATAAGAGAAACCCGCCTGCTGCTATTCCGCCCGCGATTAAGACTGACATGATAACAAGAAATGCAATATTTCTCGGTTCTTTTTTCGGAAGCAAGTTAATTTCAACTAACATCATTGCACCTCTTTTAAAGCCAGGCCTAGTGCCAAGTAATAACGGCGGTCCACTTCATTCGGCAGCTCTTTTTGCTGGACGGAAACATCAATTATTTGAGCCGGCAGCGACACGTTTTCTTGCAACTTCTCAAAAAGCTCCATTAAATATGGATGGTCGCCTGTGACGAATAATTGGGAAATCTCCGTTTTTCCTTCATGCATCGAAAACTTATAAAAATTGACAATCCGCTCCACTTCTTTATAAATATCATTCAATTTTCCTAACAGTATGTCTTTGCCGTCCACCCGTTCTAAAACAGAGTGATTCCCATCATTTGTTACATTCCAGTTTTCCAGCTTATCTTCCAATGGAATATGTCTCATGAAGGTAGGCTGGTGTTCATGAAACACGCTGACATTGACAGACAACAAATCGATTTGGATGAACATCTGATGAGTGTCTCTTGCCATTAAATCTTCATGATGGCAAAGGCGATATAAACAAAGAGGCGAAACATCCGCCGCCACAGGCTGCAGTTTCGCTTCTTGCAAAACCTCCGAATAATGAAGCACAAGCTCTTCCGGAGCGGCAAATAAAATAATGTCTGTTTGCTGCTCCGTACGGCTTGTAACGAAGAAATCGAAAATCGCGTCTTCAAACGGCAAATGAATGCTTGAACCGATTTCCATATATAAATACCCTTTTATCTCATCGTCATCGAGCGATTCGGGCAATGTTTGATGCCGAATAACGACGCGGTCATCCGGCACAACAAAACGGACTTTCGTACGCTTCAGTCCCCAATCAAGCACACACTCGTCCAAAATCATGGACAGCGTTTCGGAATCGACGATTTTTCCGTTCTCGATGATTCCCTTTGGCAAATACCGTTCATATGCCTTTGAAACGGCAAGGGACGGGGCATGCTTCAATTCCGCATAACGTATCACATGGTCTTTTATAACAAGATTGCCTATTTTGCCTTTCATGGATGGTAGCCGTAAGACCATTGTTTCTCACCTACTATAGTAAAAATGTAAAATACCACTCTAGCATTTCTGTGCCGTAAAAATAGGCACAAAGGGTCCCCGCCGCAATGAACGGTCCGAAGGGAATCGGATTCTTCCTTTTCACTTTCCCTATCATCATGCCGATGCTGCCGATGACAGCGCCGAATAAGGTGGCGAGGAAAAAGGAAAGCAGCACGAGCTTCCATCCTAACACGATGCCAAGCACACCGTACAGCTTAATATCACCGCCGCCCATGCCGCCTTTGCTGACAAAAGCAATAAAAAGAAGGAGACCAAATCCGACAGCGGCACCTAAAATCGAATCCCACCATGGCATAAGCGGGATGAAGATTCGTTCAATGAGGAACAAACCGGTAAAAAACAGCAGCACGACATCCGAAATGACCATATAGGCCAAATCGGACACGACAATAATCACAAGCAAGGAAACTAATGTCAGCGCAACCAACAATTCATATTCAAACCCAAATAAACGAAATGACAGGACAAAAAGCATGCCTGTCAAAAGTTCCATAAACGGATAAATCGGTGAAATGCGCGCCTTACAGTTCCGGCATTTCCCGCCTTGTATAAGATAAGAAAACACCGGAACAAGCTCCCGCGCCGTAAGCACATGCTTACAGCTTGGACAACTTGAACGCGGCTTCACGATTGATTGTTTCATTGGGATGCGTAAACCGACGACGTTGTAGAATGAACCTAGGATGAGGCCTAACGAAAAAATATATACATTAAGTAATAACATAATATAAATTCCTCGAAAAAAATTTAGGAATTACTACTTAATAGTAATAACACCCTCAACTGCTGCCGGTGTTTTCTTTTCAATAGCTGTTACATCTGCGTCATCAAACTTAATTTTAACTTTACCTGCAGTAATTTCACCTGTTTTTAGTTTAAATGTCTTACTATCTTTATCTGTAGTGACTGTATAGGTAGCTGAAACAAAATCATCTACACCATTGACATAACTTGCTAAATCTGTCTGATCGATTGAAACATCATCAACCCCATTTGAAGCAACATAAACTTTCGCCGCATTCAAAATCTGCAACGCATCCGCCTTAACTGCATCTTCCTTCGACTTCTGGATAATCCCACCAATACTAGGCACGGCAATCGCCGCAATAATACCAAGGATAACAATTACCGCCAATAATTCAATCAGCGTCAAACCCTTCTCATTTTTCAACATTCTTTTTAACATCATTTTCTCTCCCTTAATTTAATAAATACATAGGACAATACTACTATCATTTTACAATATTTACTTAAATATGAAAATAGTTTTAGTATGATTGTACGTGATTAAATATGTCAAACATCGGAATTAAAATCGATGTTACAATCGTTCCGACGAGTCCCGCGAGTACAACAATCATTAACGGCTCGATGAGCGATTTGAGTCGATCCGTACTTGTTTCGACTTCCGCTTCGTAAAAGTCGGCAACTTTCCCGAGCATCACATCCAATGACCCCGTTTCTTCGCCGATGGCGATCATTTTCGTGACAAGCGGCGGGAACACCCAATGCTTTTCCATCGGCTCCGTCAAAGAATGTCCCCGTTCCAATGCATCTCGTGACTTGACTAATACACGCGATACCACTTCATTGCCTACTACATTTTCAACAATGCTGATGGCCTGCAAAATTGGGACCGAGTTCGAAAAGAGCGAGCTCAATGTCCGGGTGAACCGGGCAATGGCCGCCTTTTGTAGCAAGCCTCCGAAAATGGGCATTTTAAGCAATAAATAATCCAAATAATACTTGCTTTGCTTTTCTTTATATAAAAGCGAAACGGCAACAGAGATTAATACAAGCCCACCGATAATTATCCACCAAAACTTCGTCATAAAATCACTGGCATCGAGAACAAATTGAGTGATGGCCGGAAGCTCAGCCCCAAAATCTTCAAACATCCCGACAAATGTAGGCACAACCGAGACAAGAAGGAAAATGACGACCCCAATTGCAATGACTCCGACAACAGCCGGATAAGCAAGAGCTGAAATCACCTTTTGTTTCGTGCGGTGCTGTTTTTCAAAGTGATCGGCGAGCCGCTCAAGCGTTTCGTCCAGACTTCCCGAAACCTCCCCCGCTCTTACCATATTCACGAACATCGGCGGAAATACTTTTTTATGTTTCGCAGCCGCCGCGGACAATGCATTTCCGCCGCGCAAATCCTCTTCCACATCCATTAACGCCTTTTTCAGCGCCTTACTGTCCGTTTGTCCGGCTAAAATTCTTGTGGAATCGACAACCGTGACACCGGCCTTCAATAACGTCGAAAATTGCCGCAAATAAATGACAAAATCATATAATTTAACGCTGTTTCCAATTGTAATCTCTTTATTCAGCAGCGTTTCTTTCATTTCCTGAATATCGGAAACCCGGATGCCTTTTTCTTTCAACTTTAAAATGGCCTCTTTTTTAGAAGCGCTTGTCATTTTTCCCTGGTGTTTTTTACCTCTCAGGTCCCGGCCCTCATATTTGAACTGTGGCATTATGTTACCGTCTCCTCAAGATAAGGCTGTACCGCCTCAACTGAAATTTTCCCTGCTTCAATCAATTCATGGATGGATTGGGTCAACGTTTGCATCCCAAGCGCACGGCTCGTTTGCATGACGCTTGGAATTTGGTGGATTTTCTCATTTCGGACCAAGTTGGCGACCGCCGGGTTGTTTACTAAAATTTCCATGGCGCAAGCACGGCTTTTCCGGTCGGCCGTTGCAAGCAACCGCTGCGATACAATCCCTGTCAACACAGAAGCAAGCTGAATACGGATTTGGGCTTGCTGGGAAGCGGGAAAGACATCGATAATCCGATTGATCGTAGAAGGAGCACTCGACGTATGAAGCGTCCCAAGCACAAGGTGGCCCGTCTCGGCTGCGGTAATGGCCGTATGAATCGTTTCTAAATCCCTAAGCTCGCCCACCAGGATGACATCGGGATCCTGCCTCAGCGAAGCGCGCAAGCCGTTGGCAAAATTATCCGTATCAAGTCCAATTTCACGCTGATCAATGATACAGCCGCCATGTTTATGTAAATATTCGATCGGATCTTCGAGTGTAATGATATGCTTGCGCATCGATTTATTCATGTAATCAATCATGGCTGCCAGTGTCGTCGATTTGCCGCTCCCCGTCGGTCCTGTCACAAGAAGAAGGCCTTGCGGTTTCCCTGAAAGACTTTTCAGTATATCCGGCATCCCCAGTTCATCTAATGAAGGCACTTTGGTCGGAACGACACGAATGGCCATCGCCACACAGCCGCGCTGATGATACGTATTGATGCGAAACCGGGAAATGCCGTGCAAGCCGTATGAAAAATCCATTTCGCCTTTTTCCTTGAACTCTTCCCACAGCTTGTCCGTCATGATTGCTTTCGCCATTTGCTCCAAATCGGCAGGTAAAAGGTTGTCTTTGCCGTACCGTTTTAATTCTCCATTCAAACGCACGACGGGCGGTACGCCGACGGTTAAATGCAAATCCGATGCTTTCAATTCATAGGCGGCTCTCATTAAATACTCAATTCGTTCTTTCATTTAAACCCTCACCCTAGCTAACCGTTACAACGCGCAGCACTTCTTCTGTCGTTGTTAATCCTTGTTTTACTTTAATCAAGCCATCGTCCAGTAAAAAAATCATTTTGTTTTTGACGGCAAGCTCGCGCAATTTGCTCATCGGTTCCTTATTTAAAATGACTTTTTTCATCTCGTCATTCATGACCATTAGCTCATGAATGGCAATCCGTCCTCTATATCCTGTCATGTTGCATGTTCCGCATCCCCGCCCGCGGACAACCGTCTCCAGTTGAATACCGCGCCGCGTGAAAATTTCCTTCTCACTCTTAGATGCCTGCTGGACGTCCTGACAATCACGGCACACACGCCGGACGAGCCTTTGGGAAACGACTCCAGTCAAGGAGGTGGCGACAAGGAAAGGTTCTACCCCCATATCGATTAGACGGGTAACGGTGCCAATGGCATCGTTCGTATGAAGTGTACTGAAAACGAGATGTCCTGTTAAGGAAGCCCGAATGGCGACATCTGCCGTTTCTTTATCACGAATTTCACCGACCATGATGATATTCGGATCCTGCCGCAAAATCGAGCGAAGGCCGGACGCAAACGTCAACCCGACATTGGTGTTCACTTGAATTTGGTTGATTCCTTCAAGCTGATACTCGACAGGGTCTTCAACCGTGATAATGTTTGTCTTTTCATCATTTAAGTGGTTTAATGCAGCATATAAGGTCGATGATTTCCCTGAACCCGTAGGTCCCGTAATTAATACAATACCATTTGGCTGTTCGATTAATTTTAAAAAACGCTCTAAATTCAATCGGTTAAATCCAAGCTTCTTTACATCGTTTAACGCACTTCCTAAATCAAGGACACGCATAACGATTTTTTCTCCATAAATGGTCGGTAGTGTCGACACGCGCAAATCCACAGGATGAAAATCGACATTGAGCTTTATTCGTCCGTCCTGTGGAATGCGGTGCTCCGTAATATCCAAATTCCCTAAAATTTTAATGCGCGCTATTAGCATACCTTGTAAATGTTTCGGCAAAATTCGTTCTGTTTTTAATAGTCCATCCGTTCGATATCGGATCAAAATTTTCGTTTCCTGCGGATCGATATGAATATCGCTCGCTTTTTGCTGGACAGCATTGGCAATCAGCTGATTAACGAGGCGAACAATCGGAGAATCATCTTTTGCCGCTTTTTCTTCTTCCTCGGTTGTTACATTATTTTGAAAAGAAGCGAATTCTTCCACGTCTTCATCCAAATCATAGTACTTCGTAATCGAACGCAAGATGTCATCCTTAGAGGCAATCGCTCGTTCAATATGAAATCCTGTGGATAAGCGCAAATCATCAATAGCAAAGAAGTCCATCGGATCGGCCATTGCCACAAGCAGCCGATTCCCATCCTTTTTCAAAGGAATCAACACATTGCGCTTGGCGAACTCTTTTGAGATGAGCGTCGTCAGCTTCGGATCAAATGGGTACCGATATAGACTTATATGAGGGATACCAAGCTGAAGCTCCAGCACTTCAATCAATTGCTGCTCGGTAATGTAGCCTCTTTCAAGCAAGGCATCGCCCAGCTTTTGCCCCGTTCTTTTTTCGGCCAATGCCTCTTTTAACTGCTCATCTGTGATAAGGCCTGCATCAACTAATAAATCTCCTAATCTTTTTCTTTCCTGGATCATAACCAACCCTCATTTTCCATTGTTAGCTTGCGGTTGCTCCAGCAGCTCTGTTTCTCGGCTGTCATTTTCAACTGGCACATTCTTTGTATCCTCGCTGACAACATCAGGTGATGTCTTTTGTTGTTCATCGGCTGAAGAATCATTCGCTTCCCCGTTTTTCGATTCAGTACCATTAGAAGAGGGGGCATCGTTTTCCGTTGCTTTGTCCGTTGTATCAGAAGGCTCCTGTGAAACGGTCTCTTTTTCTTCCTCCTCTACTTCAAACCCCCGTTGCTCGATCATATGAACGGGAGGATAGAAATCTTCGGCAAGCAAAACCGATTTGACATCTGCACCATCTGCAATTATATCTCGGTAGACCTTTATCACCATCCCTTCTCTCCCCATTTCCTCGATATTCCGGACATTGGGAGGAAAAGCGGCATTGAATTGGACAATTGTTTTCGGTTCATATTTCTCTATATCTTTTACGACCGCTTCATATCGGTAAAATAGTGGCTCCCCTTGCAGCGTCGTTTTTAAACTGTTATGTACAAGTTCAAATTTCAACACATAGGACGTGAAGTTCGGATTGAAAAACACCAAATCTTGTTTTCCTTCCGCTATTTTCGCTTCAAAACCGGGCTCGATTCCTTCCGGCAGCTGCCTGCTTATGTGCCGCTCTAAAATATCAAAATTTGAATTAATAATAGTTTGATAGATGGACGACCCCCATAAACTTAAAAGCTCATTCGAAGGATTTGACAAGTTAGCTTTTTTCACGATTTCAAGCAAAGAGATTTGTGCATTCGGTCCGATTTCGATTGTTTTTACTTTCTCAATCAAAGATGATATATCCTGACTGCTGACCGTATCACTGGAAACAATGGCATGCGAAATGACCTCTTGTTTCGCATGCTTGCTATCTGTATAGGCTTCCAGACGATAATCCCGTTTACTTGTATTCAAAAAGGCGGCTTGTGTATACAAATCTTTTTTCAGTTTATCACTATCCAGTTTTTTGACTTCTTCGGGGCTTGTAAAATAGCGTAAAAACTGGTTGAACAGCTCCTCATTGACTTGGACGGATATCGGGTTTTTCTCCCCGCTTTCTATTCCGAGGACACTGTCTTCGATATTGAACGAAAAAATATCCATAGGCAGCACTTCTATCTTTTCTTTATAGTGAATCATAATAGAATGCGTTTTTTGCCAAGATTCAACCTCTGCTGCCAGCTGCTCTTGCAGGGCTTGTGAAGAAATCCTTGCTGCCGGAATGGTTCCAAGCGTTGTCCCATCAGAGTATTGACTACTTGAACCGAAAAACTTTTCATACGCAAAGACACCAAAATGTGAGAAACTAACTAGATAACCTGTACAGAGCGTCAATAAAAGAAAAATGCGGAGAAAGTTCCCATCTCTCACACTCAATGCCTCCTAACTTTAGTCCGTCACATTCATGGATAGTTCGACGAAAACGCTTGGACCTGCTTGCTGAGCTTTGACGATATCCGCTTCCGTCAAAAGGCTTCCTTCATGAACGAGAAGATCTCCTTACTTATTGTAGATGTTTTTCGTCACTTTTTTGCCCATCAACAATTCGGCTTGCTTAGACTTTAAAACTTCGATTTGCTCTTTTTGGCGCTCTGCTTCCTTCTCTTTGACAGATTGTGGCTCTTCTGATTCTTTGTTCGCTGCAGGCTCGCTTGTCGCTTTAGCCGGGCTGCTTGCTTCTTCTTTTGTTTGACCAGCTGCTTCCATTAATTGTTCAGCTTCTGTCAAAAAGGCTTCTTTCGCATGCTCGTTGACGATGACCATCTCTTTTCCAAGAGTAATGACACTGCCGATCGGCAAAATAACGTCCTTCTGCCCCGATTTGATGCTCAGCCCCATCAGTTCGCCATTATCATCGTTCAAATAGTATTCTAAAATTTCACCTAACAGCTCACCTTTTCTAGTCATGACCTTTGAGCCGATGATGCCGACTTTTTTATTTAACAGCTGGTTGGCAATCGGAATCTCGTTTAAATCAATAACGGCGCTCTCATTCTCAACCGTTACAGCATATTCCCCTACACCAATAACTTTTTTAAACGGAATGGCTTTGACGCTGACTTGCCAATCTTCTTGTTGAATCGTTAAAAAATCAACCGAAAATTTCTCTGGATTAATGACCAGGCTGTTCACCTGACCCAGTTGGTCTCCCGCAGCAATGCTGATGATCGGGAGTTTTATTACTTCAATACTTTTTTTCATTGTTTCATCACACCTACTTCTAGTTGTTTATAATTACCTCTAAATAATTTAATTCCTCTAATAAAACTGGATGGTCTGCATATGTTTGCTGTAATTGTACAAGCAGTTCTCTGGCTTGTCCGTATTGATGCTGCTCGGCATAATGGCGAGTAAGCATCGTGGCGAGCACATAATGTTCATGGGCAGACAGACTTGCAGAGAGATATTCCTTGAGAAGGGCTTCATACTCTTTTGGAGCCTCAACTTGTTTATATAATTGCAATTGCTCTAATACGATGTCCCATAATTGTTGACGAAGAACAGGTGAAGACTCCATTTCTGCTTCAACTTCGTCTGCCGCTTCTATCTCTGAAACAGACACTTCCTCTGAACTTTCACCATTCGTTTCTTTATTTAATATGTCCTGAATGGAGCCATCTGACAATGCAGGGTGAAAGAATCTCTCTTCCTTTTCTTGTTCATCGACTGGATCGGACACTTCCTGCATCTCTTTATCAGAAGAAAAACGGCCCTCTGTCAATTGATCCTCTTCTGGTATTTCCTGAATGCTGTCGTTCAACATGGAAGAAAGAATAACTACCTCTTCTTCGTTTTGTTCAGAAGACAGGCCGGCTGGTGCATCATCATGCTCAAAAAGGGCTAGAAGCTCTTCATCCAAAGCTGATCCGTGTTCGCTCTTTTCATCAGAGAAATCGTTTTGTTCCACACGCGTTTCCTCATCATGGCCAGACTCTTCCGTTAGATTGTAGTCTTCCATAAACAAGGCTTCAATCTCACTATTCAGCAATTCAGGAATAGATATGCTGCTCGTTGAAACATCTTCCGGCTCTTCTTTTTCTGATTTTTCCGTCAAGTCGTTTGCTGTTTCATTATTTAATGGCTGAATAAAGTCTAATTCTTCAATATAATCTTCACTTACTAATGATGACTCATCCATATTTTCTTGATCCATTGAGCCGGACATTTGCTGCGAATGTTCTTCTTCCGCAAACACAGGCCGCTCCAGCAAATCATCTGTTTCTTTTGTCACTTTCAGTGGAAGCGTTTCAATGTCCGCCTCATCCTCAGATATATGCGCACGATGATCCAGTATCTCTGCCATCTCATCCGTAAAAGCCACTTCTTGCATATTTTCTTCTTCTACAAGGACTGGGCCCGGTTGAAGCAGTGAAGCTGTCGGTAACACTTCTTCTTCCAGCTGGTGTGTTTCATTCATAGAGGTTAAAACATCATCGTGGATAAGCGGGGTTCTCTCTTCCTCATCACCCAACACTCCCTCTTCTTCCCACCCTTCATGAACTTTTACCATTTCCACCCGTTTACTAATTAAGTACGAAACTGCTAAAATTAATAGAAACAAAATACCTACTACGTTGGTCATAGGCAAAAAGCCACTGGCTGCCATAAAGACGAGAGTAAATAAACACGCAGCTGCAAAAATGGTAAGCTTCCCCGCTTTACTATAAGAAGCGGGAAAAAAATACAGCGTAAGAAATAGCGTAACGATACCGGCACCAGTTGAAAGAAAAGTGATCATTTCACATCACATCCTAATAAACAACTAAAAATTGACGAAAAAGCTCTAAATCTGTCAATATCATTTCTAGCTTATTGTATAATAATCTGTTCTAATTTAAAAGAAGGGAGAGGGCGCATGGGAAAGAAAAAATTTGGGAATGAACGCGGGATTACTCTTGTGGAAGTTCTTGTTTCGCTTACACTTTTAAAAGAGCAGTAGTCCTTTTGTCCTTCTTTGTTGCACAGTACTTTGGAAAATAAAACAAGAGGATTAATTACTTCCAATAGTATAATTGGTAGGGAGGGTAAAACCGGTTTATTTATTCTCTTTATGAAGTATCTCGTTATAAAGGTAGTACGGAAATGGAGGATAGCATGAGTGATCAAGATGAAAAAGGCTTTACTTTAATTGAAGTCTTATTATCCATTATTATTTTAACAATTGTCCTTACAACCTTCTTTCAATTTTTCAGTCAGTCTATGTTGTTTTCTTCAAGGAATGTGGAAAAGCAACAGGCGATTCAAATCGTAAGACAACTTATGAACGAACTACAAGAAAATGAACATGTCTATCCCATCAATGACGAAACAACCTTAAATGATCTTTTCTCAAAAGTTGATAATATAGAAGAACTGCAAAAAAAATTTGATATTTCCTTAACACTACAACAGGAAGAAGCACTCATTCAGGTGCATGTGAAGGTACAATCTAGAAATTGGAATGATGTTTCTGCTGAAACATATGGATATATCTCTTCATCTCCATAAGGAAGGTCAACAAAATGAAAGCTTTAAAAAACAATTACGGCGTTACATTGCTTGAGCTTTTAATAGTCCTCGCTATCGGGACCACCCTTTCCATTTTAGTCTGGGGTGTGCTAAACAACGCTGTCAAAACATATGATAAAACGGCCGAACATATTAACTTAAGACAAGAAGCCAATATATTAATTGAAACACTTTCTAATCGTCACAAACGGGAAGAAAATCTAGATATCCGATACGACAATCAAAATAAAAAATTATACATTAATGAACAGTTATTCAATGACAAGGGTTATAAGATTGATGTCTCTTTTAGAGGATCTACTAGGGAGGATTTATTTGACAACTCTTATCACATCACAAATCTTCAAAATCAAAAGCTGGTGCGTCTATATTTTAAGTTTTATGATGAAAACGGAAGTGAATACGAAATACAAACAACCATAAGCCGTTTATAAAGGTGATGTAGATGAAAAATGAAAAAGGTTACACATTGCTCACAGTCCTGCTGATGATAGTTTTAATAACCACATTCGGGCTTGTATTAGCAAACGCCGCTTTTAATACAGCCAAACAAAATAATATAACAGAAGAAGATGTCCAAGTTACAGACTTAGCAGAAATGGGTATTACCTATTTTGAAACAGAATTTCGCACTAAATTAAAAGTACATTTGGAAGATTTAGAAGAGGAACGGCAGCGATTAAGAGAAGAAGCAAGAGAACTCGGAACAGAAATGAACCTGCCGCCTATCAACTTAGTAAAGGAAAGCAAAGATGTAATTAGCACCATAATAGAAAGCCATCTCGTAGATAAGAGAGATGATCTATCGTTCCATTTCAAAATTGGGATTGACAGCGTTAATCAACAAGGTGAAAATCAAGCAATTATCGCTTATACAAGTACTGGATGCATCAAAGAATGCAATAGTCCTAAAAAGAAATATTCCATAACTGGAAAAATCGTTATTTCTAAAAATCCAGAAACTAATCCTGTCTTTCCTGATGAAATATCTTCTGACATGCTTCCACCCCATGTAACTAGTTGCACCTTTAAAAAGAATGGCCAACTTATAACTTCAACAGATTGTTATATAAATCCAGGCAATAGTGATTGGACAGATGATATACACATGAATAATAATCAGACCATTCATATTCTGGGAAATGCTGATGTTAATACAATTAAATTCTCATCCGGAGCAATCGTTTGTGTATATGGAAGCCTTTTTGTAGATAGTATCCACGGGAATCCACATAACCGTTTCCTCTATGCACTTTCAGTAAATCCAGCGAGTCGGGTTAACATCGAAACAGATCCAGAAAAAGTTTATAAAGCTTGTCTTCCTCACCTGGACTTTTCTGATGATAACCTGGAGGATAACTGGGATATTTCCCTTGATGATCCTATTTATCAATGATGATCCGTTCTTATGAATAAAAGGGCCGGAATCTCAATGCTTCTTGAGACTCCGGCCCTTTTTATAGTAGTTCCTTCCTTACCTCCGAAATAAAATACAATGATCCCGTCACAATCAACATGTCTTTCTCTTTTCTCAGCCTCTCTTTCCCTTGCGCTAACGCAAGCTGCCAATCCTCTTCAAACAAGACATTTTCTTCTTGAACAATTTCATATAGTTCTTCCGCCCCATAAGCCCTAGGAAAATCAAAGCTCGTAAATGTCAGTGAGGCAGCGACTTCTTTAAGCTTCTCGATCATATCCTTCGCATCTTTGTCTTTTAAACAACTAAATATAATATGAATCTTTTTATCCTCGTAATGCAGCCTCAACGTCGAAACAAGGCTTTCCACTCCCTGAAGATTATGCGCTCCATCAACGATCACAAGCGGGTTATCACTCATTTTTTCAAAACGTCCGATCCATTTTGCTGCACGTAACCCTTCACGAATGTGTTCTTCCTCAATGACCGCTTCACCGTGCTGCTGTAAATAAACAGCGGCCATCGCTGCAAGCGACGCATTTTTCACTTGATGATAACCCATCATCGTAATGTGCAAATCCGTTAATGTACCGGTTGGCATTTCAAGAGAAAACTTTTCGCCTGACTGTAATGTTTCATACGAAACATTGTGAAAATCTTTTCCTAACAAATACAAAGGAGCTTGTTTCCCAGCTGCTGTTTCCACTATAATTTCCTGTGCTTCCTTTTGGTCGACAGCCGAAATAAGCGGTACTCCTTGCTTAATGATTCCCGCTTTTTCTTTCGTAATCTCTTCCACCGTTTCACCTAAAATATGCGTATGGTCAAATCCAATGTTTGTAATGATGGTTAAGATTGGTTCTAAAACATTCGTTGAATCAAGGCGGCCGCCTAAGCCCGTTTCAAAAATGACAAAGTCTTGCTTGTTTAGTTTTCCGAAATAATAAAACGCCATGATGGTGATCACTTCAAACTCCGTCGCTTCCCCTAACTCTGTTGTCTCCAATTGTTCGACAACAGGTCGAACCGCGTTCACAAGATGAATCATGTCTTCATCTGAAATTGGCTGTCCATCCACACTAATTCGCTCATTAAAAGTTTCAATATATGGTGATGTGAAGGTGCCTACTTGATAACCCGATTGCTGTAAAATGTTACGCAAATAACAGACGGTTGAGCCTTTCCCATTTGTCCCTGCCACATGAATGGCTTTCATATGATGATGCGGATTCCCCAATTGCTCGAGCATCCATGCCATCCTCTCCAACCCAGGTTTGATTCCAAAACGAAGCCGATTATGAATCCATTCTAACGCTTCCATATAAGTCTCCATCATTCTGCCCTTCACCCTTCTATCTATATTTCTATACTTTGATTTTTCATCTTCACTAGAGACTAATTATATAGAAAAAAGACACTGCCGTACAGACAGTGTCTTTCTTGATGGTGTCTAGCTCCAGGCGCCATCGGCTCGAGGTCATAAGCCGATAGAGGCGCCTTGCGCTTTTCTTATTAACCTTTTAACTCAGCAATACGAGCTTCAACGGACGTACGTTTTTCAACGTAGTCTGCTTCTTTCTTGCGCTCTTCTTCAATTACATTTGCCGGTGCTTTCGCAATAAAGCCTTGGTTGCTTAATTTCTTTTGTACGCGCTCGACTTCTTTGTTCCACTTGTCTAATTCTTTTTCAAGACGCTTAATTTCTTCCTCAACGTTAATTAAGCCCTCAAGCGGCAAAATAAGCTCCGCACCTGTTACAACGGCACTCATTGCTTTATCTGCTGCTTCTACTTCCATTGCGATGACAAGCTCGCTTGGATTACAGAAACGCTCTAAGTAAGCGCGGTTCTTTTCAAGCTGTCCTTGAATGTTGGCATCTTTCGCCTTAATGTGAAGCTTCACTTGCTTGCTCATCGGCGTATTCACTTCCGCACGGATATTACGCACAGCGCGAATGATATCTACCAATAAGCGCATTTCCTCAGCCGCTTCCGTATCCATTAAGTCTGTACGCACTTCCGGCCATTTCGCTGTTGTAATCGATTCGCCTTCATGCGGCAAGTTCTGCCAAATTTCCTCGGTAATAAACGGCATAAATGGGTGTAGAAGGCGCATTGTGTTGTCTAATACGTAAGCCAGGATGGAGCGAGTCGTTTTCTTTGCTGCTTCATCTTCTCCGTAAAGCGGCAATTTCGCCATTTCAATGTACCAATCACAGAAATCATCCCAGATGAAGTTATAAAGAACGCGGCCTACTTCACCGAACTCATACTTCTCAGCAAGCTTCGTGACCGTTTCGATTGTTTCATTCAAACGAGTCAAAATCCATTTATCTGCAACAGATTTTTCACCGCTTAAATCAATTTCTTCATATGTCAAGCCAGCCATGTTCATTAATGCAAAGCGAGAAGCGTTCCAAATTTTGTTCGCAAAATTCCACGTTGCCTCTACTTTTTCCGTGCTGTAGCGCAAATCTTGACCAGGTGAAGAGCCTGTTGACAAGAAATAACGTAATGAGTCCGCACCGTACTGATCGATGACTTCCATCGGATCAACACCGTTGCCAAGAGACTTACTCATTTTGCGTCCTTGTGCATCACGTACCAGGCCGTGAATTAACACATCTTTAAATGGACGTTTGCCAGTAAACTCAAGACCTTGGAAAATCATGCGTGATACCCAGAAGAAAATGATGTCATAACCTGTCACCAGTACATCAGTCGGATAAAAACGCTGATAATCGATTGACTCGGTATCAGGCCAGCCCATTGTCGAGAACGGCCATAATGCAGAACTGAACCACGTATCCAATACGTCATTATCCTGTTCCCAATTCTCGATATCTGCCGGCGGCTCATGATCGACATGAACCTCGCCTGTTTCCTTATGGTACCAGGCCGGAATGCGGTGCCCCCACCATAATTGACGAGAAATACACCAGTCGCGAATATTTTCCATCCAGTGTAAGTATGTTTTCTCGAAACGATCCGGTACGAAGTTCACTTTTTCGTCAGCCAAATTTTGCAATTCAATGGACGCATCCGCTAATGGCTGCATTTTCACGAACCATTGCGTAGAAAGGTATGGTTCTACAACCGCACCACTGCGTTCGCTGTGGCCGACAGAGTGCATATGGTCTTCGATTTTAAACAACACGCCTTCTTCTTGAAGATCTTTGACGATTTGCTTACGGCATTCGAAACGATCCATTCCTTCATATTTGCCGGCTTTGTCATTCATCGTGCCATCCGGATTCATGACAAGAATACGCTCTAAATTATGGCGGTTTCCGATTTCAAAGTCGTTCGGATCATGCGCCGGTGTAATTTTAACCGCTCCTGAACCGAATTCCATATCCACATAGTCATCGCCTACGATTGGAATTTCACGGCCTGTAATCGGAAGAACAACCATTTTGCCAATTAAGTGTTTATAACGCTCATCTTCCGGGTGAACAGCAACTGCTGTATCTCCAAGCATCGTTTCCGGACGGGTTGTCGCAATTTCAATATGGCCGGAACCATCCGCTAACGGGTAGCGCATATGATAAAACGCACCTTGTACATCTTTATAAATAACCTCGATGTCTGATAACGCTGTTTTCGTTGCAGGATCCCAGTTAATGATGTATTCACCACGGTAAATCAACCCTTTTTTATAAAGAGTCACGAATACTTCACGTACCGCTTTAGACAGACCTTCATCCAACGTAAAGCGTTCACGGGAATAATCAAGGCCAAGACCAAGCTTTGCCCATTGTGCACGAATATGACTCGCATATTCTTCTTTCCATTTCCATGTTTCTTCGACGAATTTTTCGCGCCCTAAATCGTAGCGTGAAATCCCTTCATGGCGAAGTTTTTCTTCTACTTTTGCTTGCGTCGCGATTCCCGCATGATCCATACCGGGAAGCCATAACACATCAAATCCTTGCATGCGCTTCATTCGTGTTACGATATCTTGCAGCGTCGTATCCCACGCGTGCCCTAAATGGAGCTTACCTGTTACGTTTGGCGGCGGAATAACGATTGTATAAGGCTGTTTTTCCTGATCATTCGTTGCTTCAAAAAACTTTCCGTCAAGCCAGTATTTGTAACGATTGGCTTCAACGGCTTTCGGATCGTATTTTGTTGACATGGTGATTTCCTGTTCTGCCATTTTTCCTTACCTCCATCAAATAAATAAAAAACTCCTTTCATCACATAAAAGGACGAAAGGAGTGAGTTTCGCGGTACCACCTTTTTTCATAAGCCTTATGTATAAACGGATAGGCTTATGCACTTAAACAGATAACGGTCTGTTCCGTCTTTTTCTACTAAGATACTTGTAAAGGTTGTTCAAAAAGTATCACGTTCAAAAAAGCTGCTCATGGGCGACATTCGAGCGTGACGATCCTAAGAAGTCTCACAGCCAAGGACTTCTCTTTCTGAAGGCGTACACTGCCCTACTCTTCCCAATCAGGGCGTTTTTATATAGAGGAAACTTCCATCTGCGGGACTTACTGCCCGTTAACGACGGATTAAAAAGTCTCGTAACTATACTATATGAAAAATCTATCAATCGTCAATAATCTTCTCCATTTTTTTCGTGTCGTATTCATATTTCGGAAAAATTGATACAAAATTCACCATAGTCTCCCTCTCTTCATACGATACACTAGGCAAACTCTACAGAAGAAAGGACAAGATACGATGAAAAAACGGTTTAACTCGTACAAATTTCAAAAGTGGACGCGTAATGCCAGTGCCGTTTGTGCTCAGTTCATCATTCCATTAACTATCTTCCAAGCGGTTCGGACCGTTTTTTTCCCGACCACCTTTGATGTGCTGCTTTTAACATTACTTATCATTTTGGCTGCCGCCGTCTATTTGGAATGGGTGTGAAAGAAGGAAAAAATTTTCGCTATCAGGTGCGGGCAGACGGTTCTCTCCTAATGAAAAAATCCCCTGAAAAGACGACGATTAAAAACAAAAAGCAAGCCATATACATAACAAAAGTTACGTATTGGCTTGCGCTTGTGCGGCCTGTTCGGCAGCAGCTTTTTTTTGTTGTTCTGCCTGCATGATTCTTGTCAGCAGCTGTTCAATATTTTTCATATGCCAATAGGCTGCTACTAATGCCTGAACATGCTTCATCTCTGTTTGGGATTTCCGTTCGTTCCGGTATCGGTCAACCGCCCTGACAATCGATTCCGGAAACGCTAAATAGCTGTAGAACAAAAGCAGCTCCTCTTCTTTTAAGGGAAAACGCTGCTGATAAGTCGTAAACCATTCATAATTTTCATAACTTTGGATGGGATATGTTTTAAATGCCCGGAAATAAAAGGACATGATATCATAAATAGGAGAGGCTTCCTTTGCTTGTTCAAAATTAATAAAGTACCCATTTCCATTCTCGTCATACACGAAGTGTTTAGAAGACAACTTTCCATGGATTGTGACGAGTCTGGCATTTTCTTTTTCCTTCATGATTTCATACCATTCATCAAGCTTATTGCGGGCAAACTCCAATGCTTGCGAGCATTCATGGTAAAACATACAAAAGTATAATTCAAACGGGGCCATGTAAACTTTTTGTTCACATTCAGCCACATATTTTTCTAAATCTTCTTTTCGGTCTTCCCATTGTTTCTTCAATAAATCATAATGGCTCTTTACTTCTTCTTCCTTCAGTTTTATATCGTGTGACGTAATCGAATGAAGCTGGGCCAGTTCTTGAAACAATTTGTGATAGCGAATGTCCCGTTCTTCTTTCGGCTCATTTGGGAGCCACGGCATCATATAGTAAGCGTTAGTACCTTCATATACGATATACTGACCGTCATGCGTGTGATACGGGCGAACCATTTTCATAAACCCTTTTTGAGAGAGCGCACTCATGGCTTGAATAAAATCCGTTCCTTGCCTGGAAGAAGAAGCCAGCTTTTTTAAAGCAAATGTACCTTTATCTGTATATACTTTTTTTATCTTTCCATAATCTTCTACAAAGTCCACCTTTAACCGATACGGATTCAGCAACTCTTGATAATCAACAATCGTCTCGTAACTCACTCGCTTTCCCTCATTTTATCAAAGTCTAAGAAAAGATCGAACAGTAACACAGCTGCGCAATATATAACTTCACGTTAATTTTCTAACATCACTATCGCTTTTTATTCTGTTCTCGCATCTTAGAATAGTCTCACAAAGGTTCTCGTATAAGCAGCTGGCAAGAACCCGCAAGGGAGCTTGACAGCCGCTTATGCTTAAGTAAGCTAGCATGGGTGCTCTTTGCTCATGTTAAATTATTTAAGTGGATTTAAATATTGATCCTACTGGAATATTTAAAATTGTTCCCTCGGAAAGATCATGTTCATCTTCAATATTATTCACTCGAAGCAAATTTTGTACATTTGTATCATAGCGCTCGGCAATTTGCTCGAGTGAATCTCCATTTTGAACAATGCACATTTTTAAGCGCGAAAAGTCCTCTTCTTCATTTTTTGAAAAAAGCTGTGTTAAATAAAGAGCATTTTCTTTACGCACCGCTTTCTCCTGGCCTTCTTCTTGCTCTACTTGCTCAGCCTTTGGAACTTCGGCATATTGCTGATAAGCCTTTTCCCTTGTCTCTGCTTCCTCATTCTCCTCTTCCGCCCATAAAGGAATCATATTTTTGGGTCTCAGCTCAAAAGAAGGTACGGCAGCTTCCGCTTCATGGGGCTGGTCTTTTTTCACTTCTACTTCAAACGGTTCATACAACTCCTTTCCATGGGATGGACTGGAATCAGCAAAGTAAGAATCAGGCGCTGCATCACCTGCAGATAGACGTTCTATTCCCTGTACCTCTTGCTGCTCTTCATTATATTCCTCAAGTTGCTGAGACAACGGTTCAAATTCAATTACAGCCTGTTCGTCTTCCTGTTGCTCTTCCTCCAATTCATTACCATTCCGGTATAACGGCTCAAATTCAAATTCATCTGCTTCTTCTTCCTGCTGCTCTAAAAATATGGTTTGTTCGGTCTCTTCCTGTTGTGCTTCCGTTATTTCCTCTTGCTCTTCATCTTCTAATCTGGCTACACTTTGCTGTTCTCCGTACAAACCTGTAATGGAAAGGTCTGCGGTTAAACTCAAATTGTTTTCAGACGGAAAATCATAGTCAAACATATCAATAGACACATATACGTCTTCTAGATTTTGAATGCGGTTTTTCGGTATCGTGATATCGAGCGGAAACTGATGTTGGAACTCCGACATTCCATCTTCGCGAAGCATCACCTCATGTACTTGTTTGCCATTCGTATATTCACGTAAAGATTGCTCTTCAGTATCGCTTTGAACATTTTTATATTCCCCTGTTAATATTAAAGCCCCACGGATGGACACATATTGGTCATCTTCTTGGATGGAGATATTTGGATCTAATGAAATGGATAATAACTCGCTCACTTCCTGTCCCCTTTGGAACCATATGGATTCTTCAATTGAAAAACGTAAGCATGATAGATTGTCCTGTGTCAACTCCTACTCCTCCTTTCAAAACATCTGCCAATTGTCGATGTCATTACAACGTATGAGCCTTCCCGCGCAATTATGTATATAATTTTCATCCACATAAATGATTGGACATGGACGCAAAGCGTCCATGTCCAATCATTTACGCATAAGCGGCTGGCACGCTCCCTTACGGGTTCATGTCAGCCGCTTATACGAGAACCTTTTTAAGCCTATTCTAGATGGGAGAACAGAAAAATCATGGACAGTAAAAAATATAAAGCTTGTGTGAGAAAATTAACATGAATTAAAACTTAAGGACAACGAACCACATACAAAAAAGCTTCTATGTTTTTTGCCCTTGAACAAAAAACATAGAAACTCCTCTCCTACTATATAAATCTTATGTGTTACGCATCCCTATTTGCTCTGCGCTCTTCCGCTTGTCCATCTCGAATAAACTCCCAAAGGTTCACCTAAAGCAGATGGTGCCAGCCCCGAAAGGGGGGCGCCATCTGCTTAGGTCTAGAAACTCTGACATGGTGTTTTTGGCCATGTCAGAGTTTCTAGATGGATACCATTTACCCTCTAATAACAGCGAAAGCTTTTTCCGCTGCTTCAATGGTTTTTTCAATGTCTTCGTCACTGTGCGCCGTTGAAAGGAATAATCCTTCGAACTGAGAAGGCGGCAAGAATACACCGTTATTTGCCATTTCACGATAATAGGTTGCAAAATAATCCAAATTCGACGTTTTAGCTTTTTCATAATTGATGACTTCTTCATTTGTAAAGAAGAAACCAATCATGGAGCCTGCTCGATTCACGGTATGAGGGATCTCATATTTAGAAGCGGCTGCTTGCAATCCTTCTTCCAGGCGATCTGCTTTACGGCCGAATTCCTGGTAAGAACCTGGCGTTAATTGAACGAGCGTTTCATAACCTGCTGTCATCGCCAGCGGATTTCCCGATAACGTTCCGGCTTGATAAATTGGTCCGCTCGGTGCAATGCGCTCCATAATCTCTGCTTTACCGCCGTATGCTCCGACAGGAAGGCCTCCCCCAATTACTTTTCCAAGGCATGTTAAATCAGGTGTTACCCCAAAGTAGCCTTGTGCACATTGATAGTCTACACGGAAACCGGTCATTACTTCGTCAAAAATCAATACCGTGCCATATCGCTCCGTAATGTCGCGCAACCCTTCCAGAAAACCAGGCTGCGGCGGTACAACACCCATATTCCCAGCGACCGGCTCCACAATGACACCGGCAATGTCCTCACCAAACTGTTCAAATGCCAATTTAACACTTTCCAAGTCATTATAAGGCACCGTAATCGTATTTTGAGCTACACCTTCCGGCACACCTGGACTATCCGGTAAACCAAGAGTCGCTACACCTGAACCCGCCTTAATAAGCAAAGAGTCACCATGTCCATGATAACAACCTTCAAATTTTAAAATTTTATTACGGCCTGTATATCCTCTGGCAAGACGCAAAGCGCTCATTGTGGCTTCTGTACCGGAGCTTACCATACGTACAATTTCAATGGAAGGCACCCGGTCAATGACCAGTTTCGCCAATTCATTTTCACTGATGGTCGGCGCTCCAAAGCTTGTCCCTAATTCCGTTACCTTTTTGATGGCCTCTACTACACGTTCATTTGTATGACCATGAATAAGCGGCCCCCATGACAGAACGTAATCGATATACTCATTTCCATCAATATCATATATTTTGGAGCCTTTGCCGCGGGCCATAAAAATCGGATCCATTTTCACCGATTTAAACGCACGCACAGGACTGTTTACCCCGCCAGGCATTAATTGTTTTGCTTCAAGAAAAGCTGCTTTTGATTTTTCATAGCTTCGCATCACAATACCCCTTTTATGTTATTATTGTTGTTCTGATAACCAACGAGCTACATCTTTCGCATGGTACGTGATGATTAAGTCAACTCCCGCACGTTTCATGCCTGTTAACAACTCTAAAACGATTCCTTTTTCATCAATCCAGCCATTTGCTGCTGCCGCCTTGACCATGGCATATTCCCCGCTCACATTATAAGCTACTAGAGGAAGATTAAAGTGGTTTTTCACATCACGCATAATATCCATATAAGACATGGCTGGCTTTACAATAAGGAAATCCGCTCCCTCCGCTACATCTGATTCCGCTTCTCGAAGTGCTTCCAAGCGGTTTGCCGGGTCCATTTGGTACGTTTTGCGATCTCCGAATTGCGGCGCAGATTCGGCTGCATCACGGAAAGGTCCATAAAATGCTGACGCATATTTGACTGCATAAGACATGATTGGAATATGTTCAAATCCAGCTTCATCCAAACCGTGACGAATCGCTGCCACGAAGCCATCCATCATATTTGACGGTGCAATAATATCAGCTCCTGCTTTCGCCTGACTGACAGCCGTTCTTGCGAGCAACTCCAGAGAAGGATCATTCAACACGCTTTCTCCTTGAATCACGCCGCAATGGCCGTGACTTGTATATTCACATAGGCATGTATCCGCAATAACGATGAGCTCCGGATAGCTTTCTTTAATTTTACGCGTGGCTTCTTGTACAATTCCATGATCATGGTATGCTCCAGAACCAACTTCATCCTTTTCAGCCGGAATTCCGAACACAATAACAGATTTAATCCCTAATTCCACCAATTCTTTCATTTCTTCTTCGACTAAATCCAATGAAATTTGATCGACTCCAGGCATAGACTGAACTGGGTTTCGTTTATTTTCGCCCTCAACGACAAAAATCGGGTAAATCAAATCTTCCTTATGTAAGTATGTTTCACGTACAAGCGCACGCATGTTTGCAGAATGACGCAAGCGGCGATGACGTGTGAATTTTAAGTCTTTCATTCATTTTCCTCCTTAGCTTCCTGTGAATCAGAAAAATGGTGAACCAATACATTTATCATACCATTTATCGTATATTCAGAGGGAACAAGATACTCAGTAATTCCAAAAGACTTGACCGTTTCCGCTGTTATTGGCCCAATACACACAATTAGGCAATCTTTCAATAAAGACTGCCGCGGTAAATCCTCAATCATCTCCATAAAGAAGACGACGGTTGAAGAGCTTGTAAACGTAATAGCGTCAAGCTCGCCACCTATTAAAAGCTCCCTTAGCGACTGTTTGGCATGATGATTAGGGACTGTTTTATATACGGTCAGCTCTTCTGCCTCATATCCCTGGTCCATGAGTCCTTCTTTAATGACCGTACGAGCCAAATTCCCCCGTACAATCAACGTTTTATCTCCTGGATGAAGGCATGGCAAAAGGGAATCGAGCAAGTTTTCCGCTACATATTCCTTCGGAACGACCTTTGCCTCGAGACCATATTTCTTCAGCTCTAACTCCGTTTTTTTACCGACAACTGCTATATTTAGTTTGTTCAAGATTTCTCGGTTTATATGACACTTTTCAAGCAGCTCCAAAAAAAATGAAATGCCGTTTTGGCTTGTAAAGATAAGCCACTGAAAGGAATGTAAATTATGCAGCGCTTTCAACTGCTCTTTTTCGTCAATCAGCTTAAAAGACAGCAAAGAACTTTCAATCGCAGTGCCCCCCCGTGCTTCTATCAATTTCGAAAACGACGAAGATTGTGCTGCACCTCGTGTGACTAAAATTTTCTTTAAAAAAAGAGGAGCGTTGCCACTCATCCCTTGTCAAGCTCCTCTTTTACACGCTCAATTAATTGTTTAGCACCACGTTCTGTTAAACGCTTTGCAGCTTCATGCCCAAGCTCCATTGGATCCGTTCCCGTCAATTGTTCTTTATAAATAATCGAGCCGTCCGGAGATCCTACCAGCACGGTCAGCTGCACGTCGTTTTCATTCAACATATGGGCATATCCTGCAATCGGAACTTGGCATCCGCCCTCCATTTTATGAAGAAAAGCTCTCTCGGCTTGTACCGCTTTGTTCGTGGTGTCATCATTCAAGTGATTTAACAATTGAAGCAAGTCATGGTCATCCACACGGCATTCGATGGATAAAGCTCCTTGGCCTACTGCCGGAACACTTAATTCCGGGTCCAAATATTCCGTTACGATGTCCCTTGACCACCCCATTCGGGCCAGACCAGCTGCCGCTAAAATAATGGCATCATAGTCTTCATTTTTCAACTTCTCAAGACGGGTATCAATATTGCCTCGAATCCACTTAATCGTTAAGTCCGGGCGTTTCGCCAACAACTGGGCGCTCCGGCGTAAGCTGCTTGTACCAATTACCGCACCGCTTGGAAGGTCTGCGAATTTCTCACCGTTTTTTGAAATCAGTACATCACGGTGGTCCTCACGCGGAGGGATGCAGCCGATCGTTAACCCTTCCGGAAGAACAGCCGGCATGTCTTTCATACTGTGAACAGCCATATCAATCTCTTTATCAAGCATCGCTTGTTCGATTTCTTTGACGAATAATCCTTTTCCTCCCACCTTTGAAAGAGTAACATTTAAAATTTGGTCGCCCTTTGTTACAATTTCTTTCACTTCAAACTCATAGGGAAGACCCTGTTTTTTTAATTGATCGATGACCCAGTTTGTCTGAGTCAGCGCTAGCTTGCTTCGGCGTGAGCCGACAATGATTTTCCGCATGCGTTCCACCTCATTATGAATACCAAATATGAAAATTTGAAAGACTTCCAAATAGGAAAAAATTAATGAGCACCACTAAAAAAAGAGCAATATTCCATATAGCAGTGGCTTTTCCTTGCAAGCCTTTTCCTACACGTATATATAAATATACACTATAAACTAATAATACTAAAAATGAGCCTAATACCTTTGCATCATACCAATGAAAGTTCGGAATTTTAATAGATGCCCAAATGACCCCCAGCAACAGGGATAGTAACAGCATCGGTACACCAATCACATTAGAAACATATGACATATGGTCAAGCTTCGCTAAATCTTGAATGCGAAGCAAACGCTTTCCCCACTTTTTCTTTTTCAACAGATTATATTGAACTAAATATAAAATAGAAAAAGCGAATGAGATAGAAAAAGCCCCGTATGATAAAATCGCCATTGTAATATGAATAATGAGTAATTCCGACACAAGCATTTCCGCTTCCACTGTCGATTGATGCTGTATAGGCGTAAACGTATGCAGCGCCATAATAAAAAAGCCGATGACGTTGGCAAAAAACACAATAAAATCAACACGTAAAAGACGGTTAATCATTAAAGACAGCGTAATAAGTACCCACGTATAAAAATAAAGTCCTTCAAAAAGGGTTAAGATTGGAAAACGACCCGTTTCATACATCCTTAAACAAAGAAACGCCGTTTGTAAAATCCAGACAATAGCAAGTAACCAGAAGGCCGTTTGATTAGCCTTCCGGTTATTCTGCAGAAAATCGATAAAATATAACAATACACTTACAGCATATAAAATAACTGTTAATTCATAAATACGCGTCAAATTAACATCAATCATCAAGAAAGTCCCCTCTTCTTATGATTGATAAATAGCTTTGTGGGCTGACGATGCATGAACTACCTTTTCTGCTTGCATTTGCTCTGCTGCCGTATCTTCAATATCAAAAATCTTCATGAATAACTGTAATGATTCCTCGGCATTTGGTTCAGCAGCAAGTTCCTTCACACGCAAAATCGGATCACGAAGAAGCTGATTGATGATACTTTTCGTGTGTTTGTTCAAGACTTTCCGATCGCGTTCAGACAAATGCGGCAATTTACGTTCAATGCTTTCCATCGTTTCAGCTTGAACCGCAAGCGCTTTCTGGCGGAGAGCTGAAATGACCGGAACGACTCCAAGTGTTCCTAACCATTGTTTAAAGTCCACAATCTCCGCTTCAATCATGATTTCAATTTGTTCAGCCGCTCTTTGACGTTCTTGAAGATTTGCTTGAACAATTCCTTCTAAGTCATCTATGTCATATAAAAAGATGCTCTCCAATTCCGCAAGGGCCGGATCAAGATCTCGTGGAACGGCAATATCTACCATAAATAAAGGACGGCCTTTTCTTAGGCGTTCCACTTCTTTCATCATTTGTTTCGTAATAACAAAATCTTTTGCACCTGTTGAACTAATTAAGATGTCTGCTTCAATTAATGCACATTGAAGCTCTGAAAGCCGCTTTGCTTGACCTGAAAAACGATTTGCTAATTCCTGCGCTTTTTCGAATGTACGATTGACGACCGTGACTTTTTTCGCTCCGCTGCCATATAGATTTTGGACAGCTAATTCTCCCATTTTACCGGCACCTAAGATGAGTACCTCTGTTGATGATAAATCCCCTAAAATTTTCTTCGCTAGTTCAACAGCAGCATAGCTGACAGAAACCGCGTTTGCTCCGATTTCCGTTTCATGATGCGCGCGTTTCGCCAATGTCACAGCTTGTTTGAATAATTGATTGAAAACCGTACCGATGGTTTGCTTTTCCTGCGCTAACAAGAAGCTGGAACGAACTTGTCCCAAGATTTGAGTTTCCCCTAATACCATTGAATCAAGGCCGCATGCAACCCGGTATAAATGTTCGACAGCTGCATCACCTTCAAAGATTCTTAAGAACGGTGAAAACTCTTCTTTATCTATTTGAAACCATTCAGATAAGAAAGCCTTAATATAATAGCGTCCCGTGTGTAATTGATCTACTACCGCGTAAATTTCTGTGCGGTTGCAAGTAGAAACAATGATGTTTTCCAGAATGCTCTTTTGATTTTTCAAAGCTGTCATAGCAGACACTAATTCATTCTCATTGAAGCTAAGCTTCTCTCGAATTTCAACAGGGGCCGTTTTATAGTTTACGCCTACTGCGATAATATGCATTTATTCGTTACCCCCTCATCCAATGAAAATAAAGAATTATACCTATACCATTATATCATGTTTCGGTTTAGTTCTTCTAAAAAAATGTGAACAGTGTTTGAAAACATATGGTAAGATTATGAATGTTATTAATTTAGAAAAGCGAAGCAAGCATGTTGACGTTCTGTAATTACCGTCAGCGTTTGACTGTCTTGTCCTTCAAATGATCATAGAACATAGCTTGTACAGCTAGATAAGTTACGATATACTTATAATTTTTTTATACCAAAAAACAAGGTAACAATCAAGTTTCCTGTATATGTAAACTTCAGGAGGTCACCCATGAAAAAGCAATCAGTCTTCTTTGGCATTATGCTTGTAGGCTTATCCCTCTTTCTTTTAATGAGCCGATTTCAATTTCCATTGATGTTGAAGCTGCATTCCTGGCCTTCACTTTTAGTGCTGGTAGGAGCTGCAATGATTGTACAAGCGTATAAAGCCCACGATTTCCAGCAGTTACTGCCGGGAATGATTTTATTGACATTAGGCATTCATTTTCATGCAGTATCGCTCTTTTTCTTTTGGCCCAAACATATAGGCATGGTTCTATTAATGATTGCTCTTAGCTTTTTGTTCAGTTCCCGGAAAAGTCATTTCGGCTTGTTGCAAGGAATCTTTTTACTCAGCCTTTCCATGATCATGATGTTTTCTGACCACTTAAAAATGTGGACAGCTCTTTTAGAACAGCACTTTAATTATGTTTGGAAATTTTGGCCGTTGCTCTTGTTAATTATTGGGTTATATTTATTATTCTTCAAGCGCAAGTAAATTATCCTACATAAATGAATTGGACATGGGCAAAGCCCATGTCCAATTCATTTACGCCACATTAAATATTGGCAAATTTACGAATGGCGCCCCAAGCCTTGTCTTTTCCCTCTCCTGTTTCAGAAGAGAAAAGGATGATTTCATCCCCGCTTTCAAGGTTGAGTGTTTCTTTTGTTACTTTTAAATGTTTCTGCCATTTGCCTTTTGGAATTTTATCGGCTTTTGTGGCAATGACAATGACCGGGATTTCATAATGTTTAAGAAAATCGTACATCATGACATCATCATTCGTTGGAGGATGACGTAAATCCACAATTAGAACAACCGCTTTTAGTTCTTCTCTCGTTGTGAAATATGTCTCAATCATTTTCCCCCATGCTTCACGTTCTTTCTTCGATACTTTCGCGTAGCCGTATCCCGGAACGTCCACAAAATGGAGATCTTCATTAATTAAATAAAAATTCAATGTTTGGGTTTTCCCCGGCTTTGATGACGTTCGGGCTAAATTTTTGCGATTCAACAATTTATTGATGAAGGAAGATTTTCCTACATTTGACCGTCCTGCCAGTGCAATTTCAGGTAAATTTCCTGCTGGGTATTGATCAGGCTTCACCGCACTGATCACAATTTCTGCATTTTGTACTTTCATTTTGACTCCTCTGCTATTGCGTGCTTTAACACCTCATCTAAATGAGAGACAAGAACAATATTCAAATCTTTGCGCACGCTTTCTGGTATATCTTCAATGTCTTTCTCATTATCTCTTGGAATGAGGATCTTCGTCAATCCTGCACGATGGGCGCTTAATGATTTCTCCTTCAATCCTCCAATTGGAAGAACCCGGCCCCTCAAAGTGATTTCTCCCGTCATTCCCACTTCCTTACGAACTGGTTTATTCGTCAAAGCGGAAATGAGGGCAGTAGCGATAGTAATTCCTGCTGATGGACCGTCTTTTGGCACAGCTCCTTCAGGAACATGGATATGGATGTCATTTTTCTCGTGGAAGTTTTCCACAATATTAAGTTCTTTTGAGCGAGAACGAATATAGCTGAATGCCGCCTGAGCCGACTCTTTCATGACATCGCCAAGCTTTCCGGTTAACACCAATTTCCCTTTACCTGGCGTAACACTTACTTCAATCGCTAATGTATCTCCTCCGACTGTCGTGTACGCAAGGCCTGTAGCCACACCGATTTGGTCCTCCAGTTCAGCTTGCCCATAACGAAATCTCGGTTTCCCCAAAAACTCTTCAAGATTCTTCTCGGTTAATACAACGCGTTTTTTCTCACCCGATACAATAATTCTCGCTGCCTTCCGACAAATAGAAGCAATTTCACGTTCCAAATTGCGAACTCCTGCTTCTCTTGTATATAAGCGAATAATATCCAGCAATGCATCGTCTCGAATTTGTAAATGGGACTTTTGCAACCCGTGGTTTTGGAGTTGACGCTGGAGCAAATGACGCTTCGCAATTTCCAGTTTCTCGATTTCCGTATAACCGGCAATATTAATAATCTCCATCCGATCGCGCAATGGACCTGGAATGGTCGCTAAATTATTGGCTGTTGCGATAAACATAACCTTAGATAAATCATATGTTTCTTCGATATAATGGTCGCTAAAATTATGATTTTGTTCAGGGTCCAGCACTTCAAGCATGGCTGAAGACGGATCTCCTCGGAAATCACTGGACATTTTATCAATTTCATCAAGTAAGAAAACCGGATTAATGGTCCCGGCTTTTTTCATCCCTTGAATAATACGTCCCGGCATGGCACCAACATATGTACGTCGATGTCCCCGAATTTCCGATTCATCCCGCACTCCTCCCAATGAAATGCGAACAAAATGGCGGTTCATGGAAGTCGCAATGGACCTGGCAAGGGACGTTTTCCCTACTCCCGGAGGACCTGCTAAACAAAGAATTGGTCCTTTTAAGGACTTCGTCAATTGTTGAACAGCCAGATACTCCAGCACTCGCTCTTTTACTTTCTCTAATCCATAATGCTCATCATTTAAGATTTTCTCTGCACGATGGATATCCAATATGTCCTCTGTCGCATTTGTCCACGGGAGAGAGATAAGCCAATCAATATAGTTTCGAATAACAGAGCTTTCAGCTGAACTTGATGGTATTTTCTCATAGCGTTCCAGCTCTTTAAACGCTGTTTGCTGAACGTGTTCCGGCATACCAGCAGCTTCAATTTTCTCTTTTAATGTTGCCACTTCACCTGTTTTGCCCTCTTTATCGCCGAGCTCTTTTTGGATGGCCTTCATCTGTTCACGCAAATAATATTCTTTCTGGGTACGTTCCATGGACTTTTTCACGCGCTGCCCAATTTTTTTCTCGAGTTGCAGTACTTCTTTTTCATTCTGAATATATGTAATGACTTCATGTAAGCGTTTTTTAACATCCAATGTCTCTAAAATTGATTGTTTTTCACTTACTTTAATCGGCAAGTGTGAAGTCACAATATCCGCTAAACGTCCTGGTTCTTCAATATCAGTAACAGATGAAAGAGTTTCAGCTGACACTTTCTTGGACAGCTTTATGTACTGATCAAAGTATTCCAGCAGCGTTCTCATGAATGCCTTATCTTCAGCATCAGCTTCATACTCTTCAGAATATGACTCGACGTTCACTACGTATACTTCATCATGCTGGGCAAACGAAACGATTTTTGCACGGTTTAGTCCCTCAACTAAGACGCGAATCGTTCCGTTCGGAAGCTTTAACATCTGTTTGATTTTCGCTAATGTTCCAATACGATATAAGTCCTCTTCTTTTGGATCATCCACTGCCATATCCTTTTGAGTCACTAAAAAAACAAGGTGATCTTCTACCATTGCCCTTTCTAATGCTTGGATGGATTTATCACGGCCAACATCGAGGTGAAGCACCATTGTTGGGTAAACTAACAAGCCTCTTAGCGGCAGGAGGGGAACGATTATCTCTTTTGGATTCGCCATTACACGAACACCTCCAATAAATTAATCGAATGAAATATCAAATCTTTTTACAATTCTATCTCATTTATATGGTAATGTCTAATACATAGGTCGCTGTAACCCTTCTCTGGCGATAACTACTTGATCGTCAAAGCTCGATAAGATTTCACTTAAAATGAAAGACGTTTTTCAAAGGCTTCCTGCTTATTTTAAACGTTTCTTCCTAAATCTATAGAAGCTGAAGCAAATAATTTTCTTCTGAAAATAGCAGGTTCTTATATATGGTAATCTCCGACCAAAATGTTGAAGGTGCCTAAAAGGAATGCACCCTTTTATGGCACCTTATTTATCCCTTATTATTAGGCATGCTCACAGCGACTCTGTTGCTGAAAAAGAAGAACGATCATCAAGATCCAAAATGTTAGATTCGTTCAACATTAATGATACAGCGAGCACTTCGTCCAGATGACTGACAGGAACCACTTGAATCCCGTTTACTTCTTTTATAATAGAATTCATATTTTCTTTCGGGACAATGACAATTTGAGCTCCCGCCTGTTTTGCCGCCTTTATTTTGGGAATGACACCACCAATTGGCTTTACATGACCGTGCAGTCCGATTTCTCCGGTCATTGATACAATATTTTTAATGGGAATTTTGTAAATGGCTGAATAAATTCCCGTCGCCATGGCAATACCTGCAGAGGGCCCATCAATTGGAACGCCTCCGGGAAAATTCACATGGATATCATGTTCATGCGCTGGTACTCCCATGGAGCGAAGAACGGTAACTACATTTTCAATGGAACTTCGTGCCATACTTTTGCGGCGAATGGACTTACTCCGATCTCCAATGCTTTCTTCTTCCACGATTCCAGTAATGGTAATATTTCCTTTATCTTTTGTAGGAATCGCAGTTACCTCAATCTCCAGTAATGATCCGGTATTGGGACCATGAACAGCAAGACCGTTCACAATTCCCACTTTTGCCTCTTTCTGAATGGCCGGTTCATAGCGAGGAGTAAGCTGACTTGAATGAATGACCCATTCAATATCATCATCTTTAATTTCTTGACGATTGGCAGAAATCGCTAACCCCGCTGCGATTTGAACCATATTCACCATTTCTCTTCCGTTTCTTGCGTATGTAGATAATAAAGATAGCCCATAATCTGAAATTTTCATTTTCACTTTTTCTGCTGCTTTTTTGGCTACAGCCATCACTTCTTCTCGATCCAATTCACGGAAAAAAACCTCCAAACAACGGGAACGAATAGCTGGCGGAATCTCGCTTGGTGTTCTTGTCGTAGCCCCGATTAAACGAAAATCAGCAGGTAATCCATTTTGAAAGATATCATGAATATGGGAAGGAATTTGATTGTTTTCCTCACTGTAGTAAGCGCTTTCTAGAAATACCTTTCGATCTTCCAGCACCTTCAACATTTTATTCATTTGAATAGGATGTAATTCTCCAATCTCATCAATAAACAAAATGCCTCCATGCGCATCTGTAACTGCGCCTTGTTTAGGCTGGGGAATACCGGCTTGTCCCATGGCACCAGCTCCTTGATAGATCGGGTCATGAACAGAACCGATTAATGGATCAGCAATCCCTCTCTCATCAAAACGAGCTGTTGTTGCATCGAGTTCAATGAATACAGCAGAAGGTTTAAATGGAGATTTGGCGTTTTTCTTTGCTTCTTCTAATACAAGACGCGCGGCTGCCGTTTTACCGACACCCGGAGGGCCGTAAATGATTACATGCTGGGGATTCGGTCCGCAAAGGGCTGCCTTTAATGATCGAATACCGTCTTCTTGTCCTACAATATCATCAAAGCTTTTTGGTCTCACCTTTTCGGCAAGCGGCTCTGTTAGTGTAATGGAACGCAATTTTCGCAAATGTTCCATTTCTTTTTTCGATTCACGGTCAATTGAAACCTTTTGAGTCCGTTGGTTTCGCAGCAGATTCCAAAAATAAAGACCGATGACAATCCCGAAAAAAAGTTGTATTACAATAACGATGTTAGTCCAACTCATACAAATCCTCCTGCATTCTTTGATGTAATTATATGCTAGTATCTCCCTGCATAAGTTGGAATAAACCGTTTTCCCGACAAAAAATGGCTATTGAAAAGAAGAGGGTGACTCAAAAGGTTTAAAAAGCAAACCTTTTGAGTCACCCTCCTGAAAGAACCCGTCATGAGAATCCAGTAAAGTCAAAGATTCAGTGGCGGGTCCTTTCAGTAAAAATAATTTTTGAGGCCTATTCATGACCTATGGGACAACCACTTAGATATAGCTTTGCCACCACTATTCTTTAGTCATGTCAAAGTTTCTAAGTGAATATATACTTAGGCAGATGTTTTGCTTCCTGCTTCAAGGGTAGATCCATCTTCCAATAAAAGACGCGGAGCTGATTGTTTCGCTACCGTATCCCCTGTAATGATACATTTCGCGATATCTTCACGTGAAGGCAGCTCAAACATTACATCAAGCATGATGCCTTCAATAATAGAACGAAGACCGCGTGCTCCTGTTTTACGTTCAATTGCCTTTTTCGCGATTTCTACAAGAGCTTCTTCTTCAAATTCAAGTTCTACTTCATCTAACTCAAGCATTTTTTGATATTGCTTTACAAGAGCATTTTTCGGTTTTGTTAAAATTTCAACCAATGCTGCTTCATCTAACGGCTCAAGACTTGCGATTACCGGAAGACGACCAATGAACTCCGGAATTAAGCCGAACTTCAATAAGTCTTCAGGAAGGACTTTTGACAGAATTTCTTTTTGTGTGAAGTCTTCTTGTTTAGATTCCGAGCCGAATCCGATGACCTTTTTACCTAAACGGCGTTTAATGATTTGCTCGATTCCGTCAAATGCACCGCCGCAAATAAACAAGATATTCGTTGTATCAATTTGAATAAACTCTTGATGCGGGTGCTTTCTTCCGCCTTGAGGAGGAACACTTGCAACAGTACCTTCTAAAATTTTCAATAAGGCTTGTTGCACACCTTCACCAGATACATCTCTTGTGATAGATGGATTTTCTGATTTACGTGCAACTTTATCAATTTCATCAATATAAATAATCCCTTTTTCAGCCTTTTCAACATCATAGTCAGCTGCTTGGATTAATTTTAATAAGATGTTTTCTACATCTTCCCCAACATACCCTGCTTCTGTTAAAGAAGTAGCATCTGCAATGGCAAACGGTACATTTAAAATACGCGCCAGTGTTTGGGCAAGTAAGGTCTTACCGCTACCAGTAGGTCCGATCATAGCAATGTTACTTTTTGAAAGTTCAACATCGTCAATTTTACTATTGGAATTAATACGTTTGTAATGGTTATATACAGCAACGGACAATGCTTTTTTCGCAGCGTCCTGGCCAATTACGTATTCGTCTAAAATTTCGCAAATTTCTTTTGGCTTCGGAACGTCTTTAAACTCTACTTCCTCTTCCGAACCTAATTCTTCTTCGACGATTTCCGTACATAATTCAATACATTCATCGCAAATATATACACCAGGCCCAGCCACTAATTTACGAACTTGATCTTGTGTTTTACCACAGAATGAACATTTGAGTTGCCCTTTTTCATCATTAAACTTAAACATAATTTCACCCCTTGTAGTTTTTCAATTTTTCGGAGTTTTTCCCATCCATTTAGAAAGCCAATAGAATAAAATGTCTTTTCAAGTAGATGATAAGCCTCTTATAAAGGAAACTTCCATTTAGGGGGCGTTTTTTCCTCCCAAAGAATTCACTCTTCCTTCTTTCTTTATCATGCCATTTACGAAAAGAAAAAGTATTGTATTGCATTTTACCATAAATAAAAAAGAAATAGATACTAAAAACATTCTTATGTACAAAAATTCTCTACGAACAAGGCTTCGTGCTGATTCATTATGTAATTCTTCATTCTATAAGGCTTTTCTGTATGATAATGGATGTTAATGTGTATAAAACAAGGCACGATCAAGTCGCGCCTTGTTCTTACTTATTATTATGCAACAGTTTTGCTGTTTTCTACAAGAAAATCGATCGCTTTACGAATTTTAAGATCTTCTTTTAATCCGTCAACGCTAACCATACCTTTGATGTTTTCAGCAGGAATGTTGTACATTTCAGCCATTTTAGCTAATTCAGCTTCCGCTTCTTCATCAGAAACTTCAAGATTTTCAGCTTTTGCGATTGCTTCTAACGTTAAGTTGATTTTCACACGCTTTTCAGCATCTGGACGCATTTGATCGCGAAGCGCTTTTTCATCTTGGCCAGAGAACTGGTAGTATAAATCAAGGTTTAAACCTTGCATTTGAAGACGTTGTTCGAATTCTTGCATCATGCGGTCGCTCTCTGTATTGAACATTGCTTCTGGGATTTCCACTTCAGCGTTATCAGCAGCTTTTTCCACTAATGTATCACGAAGAGCGCCTTCTGATTCGTTTGTTTTTTGTGTTTGTAAACGCTCTTGGATTTTTGCTTTTAGTGCATCAAGAGTTTCAACTTCTTCGTCTGCATCTTTAGCAAACTCATCGTCTAAAGCTGGAAGCTCTTTCGATTTTACTTCATGTATTTTTGTTTTGAACACAGCTGCTTTACCAGCTAATTCTTCTGCATGATACTCTTCAGGGAATGTTACTTCCACGTCTTTTTCAGCACCAGCTTCTAAACCTACTAATTGATCTTCAAATCCTGGGATGAATGTGCCAGAACCGATTTCTAAAGAGTAGTTTTCGCCTTTTCCGCCTTCGAACGCTTCACCGTCTACAAAGCCTTCGAAATCGATAACTGCCATATCGCCTTGCTCAATTTTACCTTCTTTTACTACTAACTCAGCATGACGCTCTTGAAGAGTTTTCAACTCTGCTTCAACATCTTCTTCTGTTACAGTAGTATCCATTTTTTCTACTTCTAAGCCTTTATAATCGCCTAACTTCACTTCAGGCTTTACTGTTACTTTCGCAGTGAAGATTACATTTTCGCCTTGTTCGATTTTTTCGATGTCGATTTCCGGACGATCTACAGGCTCGATTCCAGTTTCTTCAACCGCTTTGCTGTAAGCTTCCGGTAAGATGATATCTAATGCATCTTGATATAAAGATTCCACACCAAAACGCTTTTCAAACATTGCGCGCGGCATTTTACCTTTACGGAATCCAGGTACGTTCACTTGTTTCACAACTTTTTGGAACGCTTTATCTAATGCTTCATTGAATTGAGCAGCTTCAACTTCTACAGTTAAAACTCCTTGGTTTGCTTCTTGTTTTTCCCACTTTGCAGACATGTATGTTTCCCTCCAACGCATGGTTTTAAAATATAGTAGTTTGAACAGATAATGAATCTACCTTGTCCATCATCTATCTCATTCCCACTTCATAGTATGTAGGAAAGATTGTAAACTTCAGACGCACAAGATGTGCCGGTAAAGACAAAGGCGGACCTCCGCACTGTTCATCTTTGTTCCTGCCAAAGTCTACTTTTCTTGTGCAAATATGCATTATGCAACCACTATATTATACCATACAACTCTAGTGTTGCAACTAAACGGAGCTTTTTATATACTAGAAAATTCTTCAATTTCTCTTATTTTCTCTATTGCTTTGCTTAATTCCTGCTCGGCAGCGCCATATAATTCCGCTATATTTGGAAGAGAAGAATGCAACCCCTGCATATCCATAGCCACATGATGTACAGCACCAGCCCATGTAAGCGATTCTAACGGTTCGGGGAGAAAAGGAAACAGCATGAATAAATGTCGATGCCACAGTTCTTGCGCCACTTGCAGCAACGTGGGATTCAGCTGCCCGATGTGACTCTCAATCCTTTCTTCTACTTCCTGAATGAAAGGATGATGGATTACAGATTGCAAATAAGGTAAATCCAGCCTCATCCTTCGGTTGAATTTTGTTACTTCTGCTGTTCCACTCATTTCCGCTGTCAGCATCCATTTCGCCGTCAGCGTTTTGACGATTGGATGCACATTTTCCTCTTTTAAAATATTGCGGCAAAACGATAAATGTCGTTTAGGATCCGTCCCTCTCAGAGAACCGATTATTTCCATTTGCTGTTGAACCGTTGCATTGCAAAATGCTTCCCATCTTTCATCTTCCGATTCTTCGACTGTGTCCTCGCCGTTTGCTCTTGTTTTGAAAAACTCAAACAATTTATAAAAGTGCTCGGCATGTTCAGCCGGTAACCGTTGTTCTTGCATGACTATCGAAAGCGTTTCATAGCCTTCCTTATATGCCCCCGCCTGAATCAATATCATCATGTAAATTTGCAAAATACTATAATAATCGCCGATTCCTTGATTCAACATTTCCTTACAATGTTCTTTGGCTTCTTTTAACTCTCCGATTTCAAATAGACACATGATCAATCCTATTAACAGCTCAGGATTATCCTCGTCCATTTCAACTGCTTGACGAAAGAGAGGAAGGGCCTCATGGTACCGCTTCTCTTCCATTAAAGATGTCGCCTTCTCAATCACACGTCTCTTTAAATTAGGAAACGACACTAGTTTCCCTGAATCTTTGTGGTTCATTTTTCTTCCTCGCTTCACATCCATTTGATTTTCAGTTTAGCAAGGAACACCTACAAAGACAAGGAAAGTCCTTTGTGCTTCATACTATGTAAATAAATGACTTACCATTATTTCCCTTTTCTCTTCCCTTAAAACAGAACATCCTTTTATGTATCGACTGATGAACATCTCAAATGGATAAAAATCATGAGACATGGATGCTTCATCCATGTCTCATGATTTTCTCATCTTATGCAAATTTACAACCTTAAAGTGAATTTATCCTGCATTAACAGGCCTTATGCTGAGAAGTTGTCTTTATCGATTTTCATAAGCTGTAATGGCTGAACCAAACGACAGTGTATAGTCAATTTCATCCCATCCGTTTAACAGCATATTTTTCCAATGATTGTTAATCTCAAAACGTCGTTGGAAACCTTGATTATCTTTGATAACCTGTTCTCCTAAATCAATCGTACACTCATATTCCGCCTTCTGAGATTGTTCCAATAAGTATTGGATATCTTCAGCCGCTAATGTAATAGGTAATACTCCATTTTTCAAGCAGTTTTGATGAAAAATATCAGCAAATGATGGAGCAACAATAGCTTTAAAACCATAATCCATAAGTGCCCATGGGGCATGTTCGCGAGAAGAGCCGCAGCCAAAGTTTTCATTGGCTACTAAAATAGTCGCTCCTTCATTCTCCGGATAATTCAATTCAAACTCCGGATTAGACGTTCCATCCTGGTTGTACCGCCAATCAAAAAATAAAAACTGACCGAAGCCGCTGCGCTCAATTCTTTTCAAAAACTGCTTTGGAATAATTTGGTCTGTATCGATATTGGAACGGTTTAATCCCGCTACCTTTCCTGTATGACAAGTAAATGGATTCATATGATCACACCCCTCTTATATCACCACTGATTTTTCTAATGTGCGGACATCAACAAAATGCCCATGCAAAGCAGCTGCAGCAGCCATAGCAGGGCTGACTAAATGAGTGCGTGCCCCTTTACCTTGACGACCCTCGAAGTTACGATTAGACGTTGACGCACAATGTTCACCTTCAGGAACTAAATCGGAGTTCATACCAAGGCACATACTGCATCCTGAATCACGCCAGTCAAAGCCAGCTTCCATAAAAATTTGTGCTAAACCTTCTTCTTCTGCAATCCGCTTAATTCGCTGTGAACCAGGTACGACAATTGCGTTGACCCCTGCCGCTACCTTCTTCCCTTTAATCACTTCAGCTGCCTCTCTCAAATCGGAAAGACGGGAATTTGTACAGGAACCGATAAATACATGTTGAATAGCAATAGAGCTAATTGGCACACCAGGCTCCAAGCCCATATACTTCATCGCACTTTGGCCCATTTTGCGATCTACCTCTGTCGCAAAACTATCAAGGGTCGGGACATTACCTGTTACATAACTGCTCATAGCCGGATTAGTTCCCCACGTTACAACAGGCTCGAGTTTAGATGCATCAATTTCTAATGTTTGATCATACTCTGCCCCTTCATCTGTAGCCAGTGCACGCCATTTTTCTACAGCAGCATCAAATTCTGCTCCCTGCGGTGCGAATGTACGGCCTTTCAAATAAGCAAACGTCGTTTCATCGGGACTGATTAACCCTGCTTTCGCTCCTGCTTCAATCGACATATTACAGATGGTCATTCGTTCTTCCATCGATAGTTCGCGAATGCCTTCTCCCGTAAATTCAATAACATATCCCGTCCCAAAATGGATACCGTACTTTTGTATGATGGCCAAAATAATATCTTTAGCTGTTACACCCTCTTGTTTTTTGCCTTTCACATGGACTTGCAGCGTTTTCGGACGGCTTTGCCATAACGTTTGCGTAGCCAGTACATGTTCCACTTCACTCGTACCAATTCCAAAAGCAAGAGCACCGAATGCTCCGTGCGTAGAAGTATGGCTGTCTCCACACACGATCGTTTTCCCTGGCTGTGTCAAACCTAATTCTGGTCCGATTACATGGACAATTCCGTTCTCTTCATTTTCTAAATCTAACAGTTCTACCCCAAACTCGCGGCAGTTATCAGCTAATGTATCAATTTGTTTTTTGGCAATGGCGTCTTCAATAACAAAGCGATTGACGGTTGGAACATTGTGATCCATTGTTGCAAATGTCAAATCAGGTCTTCTTACTTTCCGGTTGGCTGTACGAAGTCCCTCGAACGCCTGCGGTGATGTTACCTCATGCACAAGATGCAAATCGATATATAATAAATCGGGCTTCCCCTCTTCTTGGTGAACAACATGCTGTTCCCATACTTTTTCAATAATATTTTTTGGTCTCATCTCTAAAGACCTCCTCTCTTTTTTCTGTATATTACACTGCTCAAAAATAAAACCAAACAGCCGCCGCACATCTCGTTTCTTAAAGGAAAGGATATCGCCCTTTATCTAACCTGCCGGGAAGACGAAGGGCGATAACTTTATTTATATAAGCTGTTGGTTATCATTACGTATAACAAGTCATGATTTTAGAAATGGCTGAATCATCAACAATGGCATCAATGATTTCTCCCACCATTTTCGTAGTTGAAATACAGCCTTTCCCATCAATTGATAAATCTGCTGTGCGATGACCGGCATTTAGTACTTGCCCTACTGCCTTTTCAATCACTTTTGCCTCTTCCTCTAATTCGAAGGAATGGCGCAGTAACATAGCGGCAGAAAGAATTGCAGCAATTGGATTCGCCTTATTCTGTCCTTCAATATCAGGAGCCGATCCATGGATTGGTTCATATACCGAAGGCCCCGTCGTTGATAAACTAGCTGAAGGTAACATGCCAAGAGATCCCGTCAGCATGGACGCTTCGTCACTTAAAATATCACCAAACATATTTTCCGTGACGATTACATCAAATCGTTTCGGATTTCTGATTAAATGCATAGCCGCAGCGTCAACAAGCATATGCTCTAATGCTACATCAGGGTATTGTTTTGCCACTTCTTCCGCTACTTCTCTCCATAGACGACTGGACTCCAATACATTCGCTTTATCAACTGACGTCACTTTCTTTCCGCGCTTAGACGCAATTTCAAAAGCCGATTCGATGATCCGTTTAATTTCCGTGCGTTTATAAACAAGTGTATCGATCGCGATTTCTTCCCCTTGCTCTACTTTACGCTCTCTCGGCTCACCGAAATAAATTCCGCCTAACAGTTCACGAACAATGATGAAATCTACACCTTCGATATATTCCTTTTTTAAAGGTGAAGCATCAATTAAACTCTGGTAAAAGGAAACAGGTCGTAAATTAGCGTACACATCAAGTGTTTTACGCATTGCCAACAATCCTTTTTCAGGGCGTATATTGGCAGGAAGAGCATCCCACTTAGGCCCCCCTACTGAGCCAAGAAGAACGGCATCCGCTTGTTGACAAATCTGAACAGTAGCGTCTGGAAAAGGATTCCCTACTTGATCGATTGCATCACCGCCGATCAGGCCATACGTGAATTCAAATTGATGTTCAAAACAGTTGGCGACTGCTTTAAGTACCTCAACAGCCCCTTTTGTCACTTCTTTACCAACGCCGTCACCTGGTAATACTGCAATTTTCTTTTTCATGTCACCTCTCCTTTCCATCCACGAGAAGAAGGATACTAAATGGCTTCTTGTGTCTCACGGGATTCTTTAATAAGTGAAATACGATTGATTGCATTCAAATATGCTTTAGTTGATGACTCTTCGAGATTGTTCACCATCTCGAAGAGCCATCTCAAAGAATTTAGTTTTTAGCACTCGCTACTACAGCTTCTTTCTTATCCTTTTTAACGAATGGCATCATTGCGCGAAGCTTTTCTCCTACTTCTTCAATTAAGTGTTCATTTTCTTGGCGGTTAATAGCCGTAAACTCTGGACGATTTGCTTGGTTTTCTAAAATCCAGCCTTTAGCAAACTTACCTTGTTGGATTTCTTCTAATACCTTTTTCATTTCTGCTTTCGTATCTTCTGTTACAATGCGTGGCCCTGTTACGAAGTCACCCCATTGCGCTGTATCAGAGATAGAATATCTCATACCTTTAAGTCCGCCTTCGTACATAAGGTCAACGATCAATTTCAATTCATGTAAACATTCGAAGTATGCCATTTCTGGCTGGTAACCCGCTTCCACCAATGTTTCAAAACCAGCTTTTACAAGAGCTGTTAAGCCTCCGCAAAGTACTGCTTGCTCACCGAAAAGATCTGTTTCTGTTTCTTCTTTGAATGTTGTTTCGATAACGCCCGCTCTTGCTGATCCGATACCTTTTGCATATGCAAGAGCTACATCTTTCGCTTGTCCTGTTACATCTTGATAAATAGCGATTAAGCCAGGCACACCGGCACCTTCTGTATATGTTCTTCTTACAAGGTGACCAGGTCCTTTTGGTGCTACTAAGAATACATCAACGAATGCAGGCGGTACGATTTGATTAAAGTGAACGCTGAATCCATGAGCGAATACAAGTGATTTTCCTGGCTTTAATGCTGGTTCAATTTCTTCTTTGTATACTTGAGGCTGGCGCTCATCTGGAAGCAATACCATGATTAAGTCTGCTTGTTCAGCTGCTTCGCTAACAGGCAATACTGTAAATCCGTCTTTTTCCGCTTGCTCCCAAGATTTACCTTGGCGTAAACCGATTACTACATCTACTCCGCTTTCGCGCAAGTTTTGTGCATGGGCATGTCCTTGTGAACCGTAACCAATGATTGCTACTTTCTTACCTGCTAATAATTGCTCGTTTGCATCTCCGTTATAATAAACTTTTACCATTTTTTATTCTCTCCCTTTATCTTTTTAATTTGATTATTCTGTATTTTAAGGTTAATAATCAGCTAGATTTCATAGAATAGATGATATTTTTTGATGAGACACTTGCTTTTGAGTACCCCTTGGAAAAGCAATTGTGCCTGTGCGCATCACTTCTTTTACACCGTAAGGTCTTAGTAAATCGAGGATAGCCTCAATTTTGCTGGATTCCCCAGTTACTTGAATAATAACGCTATCCCGGCTCACATCAACGATTGTGGCTCGAAACGGCTCAATTAAAGCATATAGCTCATTCCTTGAAGCAGGTGCTGATGCTACTTTAATGAGAGCTAACTCTCGGGCAACCGTCGCTTGGTCTGTAATATCCTGCACTTTCAGCACATCAATTTGCTTATTTAATTGTTTAATGACCTGCTCGGCCGACTTTTCATCCTCCACATTAGCGACAAAGGTCATGCGGGAAATCCCCTCTGTTTCAGTATGGCCTACCGAAATGCTCTCAATATTGAAATCTCGCTTTGTGAATAAGCCGGTAATGCGGTTTAGTACTCCCGCTCTGTTGTTAACAGTTGCTGTAATGATTCGTTTCACGGTTTCACCCCCACCATTTCATGCAAGCCTTTTCCAGGTGCCACCATCGGGTATACATTTTCAGTTGGTGCCACATAGAAGTTCATTAAAACTGGTTCTCTCGTTGCGAATGCCTCTTTTAATACTTCGTGAGCCTCTTCTGTAGTAGTAGCCTGAAGTCCTTTAATACCATAAGCATCAGCTAATTTTAACCAGTCTGGCTGATTTGGGATCAAGGAATGAGAGTAACGTTCCTCATAGAAAATTTCCTGCCACTGGCGAACCATTCCTAATGATTGATTATTGATAATGACCACTTTAACTGGTAAATCAAGTTCTTTAAGAACGGAAAGCTCTTGAAGAGTCATTTGGAATCCTGCATCTCCTACAATTGCCACAACAGTTGCTTCACGATCAGCCAATTGAGCTCCGATTGCAGCCGGGAAACCAAATCCCATTGTGCCTAACCCGCCGGATGTCACCCATTTGTTAGGATCGTTAAACTTATAATATTGAGCCGTCCACATTTGATGCTGTCCAACATCAGTTGTTACAATCGCTTCACCTTTTGTATACTGATGAATTAACTCGATAACTTGCTGCGGCTTTAACAACTCATCTGATTTTTCATACCAGAGAGGGTAATCTTGCTTTCTTCCAGATAATTCTTTATGCCACTGTGCAAAGTCTCCTTTTGCACTCTCTTGCAATAATAACTGTGTTAACACTTCTTTCGCATCGCCTACAATTGGAATTTGAGTTGGAACATTTTTTCCAATTTCAGCTGGATCGATATCAATATGAGCCACCGTCGCGTTTGGAGCGAAATGTTTTAAGTTGCCTGTTACTCGATCATCAAAACGAGCTCCTATGCTGATGAGTAAATCACATTCGTATAAAGCCATGTTAGCTGTATATGTCCCATGCATTCCAGCCATTCCTAAATGGAGCGGATGATTAGCCGGGAATCCCCCCAAACCAAGCAGCGTGCTGGTAACCGGGATATTTTCACGTTCCACGTATTTTTTAAACTGTTCTGACGCATAGGAATGAAGTATGCCTGCTCCAGCTAAAATTACCGGTTTCTTCGCTTGCTTGACTGCTTCTATCAATTTCTTCACTTGCAACAAGTTAGGGTTGTAAGTGGGTTGATATCCTGGAAGGTTCACCTCTTGATCGTAAGAGAATTCTCCCTCTCCCGCCGCCATATCTTTCGGAATATCGATTAATACCGGACCTGGTCTTCCTGTCGTTGCAATATGAAAAGCTTCTTTAATAATTTTCGGCAAGTCTTCCACACGACGCACTTGGTAACTATGTTTTGTAATTGGCATTGTAATACCTAATACATCCGCTTCCTGGAAAGCATCTGATCCAATTACATTGGAAGCAACTTGACCAGTGAAAACTACTAACGGGAGTGAATCAATCATTGCATCTGCCAAACCTGTAACAATATTTGTTGCACCAGGGCCACTTGTCGCAATGACTACGCCGGGATTCCCGGAAATTCTTGCGTACCCTTCCGCTGCATGAATGCCGCCTTGCTCATGACGCGTTAATACATGGAACATGCCCGAGTTATAGAGCTTATCATAAATGGGAAGGACTGCGCCGCCAGGATAACCGAAGATGACTTCTACATTCTCCCTCTTTAATGCCTCAATCATCATTTCTGCCCCACTCATTTTCACTTTAGCGCTCACAGGTTCTTTCGTTTGCATATTGGCTCCCACTGTCCCCATCCTTTCTTTCGCCTCATTTTTTTAACATAAAAAGAGTCTTCCCACCCCACAATAGACCTAACATTTTATAGGTCGAAGGGGTGAAAAGACTCTCTCTTTCCACGGTACCACCCTTGTTCACAGCCATAATGGCTGTCTCGGGAATGTAATCAACGGATTACACTCAATTTTGGTAACGGGTATAGTTTACAATTTTACACCCGTCCAGTCCTACTCTTTAAAATTTCAGACTGGCACTCGGAGGTGAGTTCGGCCTAAGGAGGTAACACCGGCTTCCAGCAACCCGGCTCTCTGTTGATACCTAATCCCTTAAGATTACTTATCCTCTTCTTCGCTTTGTTATATGTTTATTTCATTTACAGAAATAGTAGCACCGTAAAGTTTCATATCATCTTCTACAACACTTAAAGGATTTACTGTTCTTACAGGAAGGACAATCTTTCCTTTGTTACTAAAACAAAATCAGAAGCTTATTCTGAATTTAATTTTGTTTTTAATTTTTAGAAAACTTATATTTGAGGACTATCTTACTCTCATTTTTAAGCTTCGTCAACACCTTTTCCGTAAATTTTTAGACTATTTAGACTAAACAATCTTTTTGTATCCGCTTACAATACTGATATAGTAATCTTTTCTCCACTTTATTTTTTTTATTAATCTGTTTTTCAAAAACAAAGCGAACGATTGCACATTTGAGAAATACTTTATGAATGAATGTGCACTCTTCACTTTTTAAAATTAAAGGGAGCAATTAGTCAATCTTATATGCACAAAAAACCTGTTATAATGTTTAGAACATCACAACAGGTTTGATCGTATGTATGTATAAAATGGCGTCCCGGGAGGGATTCGAACCCCCGACCGACGGCTTAGCTTACCACTATGACTTTCGGCACCAGCATGGAGTCGCTGTTTGTGGTCTGGACTATATCTTCACCATCTCAGGTGCGACACGTGTAGTCTCTACGGAACCTCACGATAATCATCAGCTAATTTAACATTTTGCAGTTGATTATTCTTTGGAGTTTCTACCCTCAAGTTGATTGATTTAGTAAAGGTTTTAGGATCGAAATAATAACATTTATCTGTTTGTGGACAATAAACACAATAAACATCAACTTCTTCTTTATCTATTTCTTTGGTCATGACACCATTTGAAGTAGAATAGGAAGATCGAAACCTTATTTCGAGAAATCCTTTTTGATTTAATTCCCTATACTTCACTTGAACACGTTTAAATTTGCTATCTTTATAAATAACAATATCAAACGGAGCATGTTCAGTATGAGGGTTTAATATCATATACCCTTTTTCATATAAATCTACTTGATCCTTTAAAACACCTAAATCTCCTTTTGACTTTGTGTGATGATACATTACACCACCTCTATATAAGAAGATCGTAAGTTTCCTCGGTATTACCATCAGCATTACCTGTTAAGGCTTCACCGATATAGTGTCGTCCACTCTATAAGTTACTCTTTCCTTATAGAGGCTCCTATTTTGAAGGCCGTTGCTCTATCCAGCTGAGCTACCGGGACGTAATTAACTCAACAACAATACCTATTCTAATGCACTTCCAAACTAATGTCAACATGTTTTAGTATCTTTTTTCAGATCTTTTTTCAGATCTTTTTTTAGTATTTAAAATATCAAGCAAACTTGAAACAGCAGGCAAGTTCCCCATTGCTAATCTTTAGTTACTCATCACACTCTGAGAGACAGTTCCCCCCCACCTAATCTTCTCCCTTTTCTCTAGTGAGGGTATTACTGTTCTTTAGAACGGATCAAACTCTGTAGCCATCGATTCAACCGGAAGACCATTGACATCATAAAAAACTACAGTGATTTTTTTATTTTCTACGTTAAGTATCACATACGTCTTTTCTTTCCGCATGCGCGGCAAGGAAATACTGCCAGGATTAATCATTAAAATGCCGTCGATCATTTCAGCACCGGCCACATGGGAATGTCCAAAACAAACAATCTTGGCACCCGTTTCTCTTGCTTTATAATGCAAGTTCATGAGAGACATTTTTACATTATGAAGATGTCCATGCGTAATATAGAACGTGCATCCTGCGATACTTTCAATTCTCTCATTAACATATTCACGGTCATAATCACAGTTTCCTCTAACCGAGTAAAATCCCTTCATTTCGTCACAATCAGCCGGAAGTTCTGAATCTCCGCAATGAATCATGGCTTCCACTTCATGTTCATGACGCTTTTTGATAGCCTCCAATTCTTTTCTCTGTCCATGGCTATCACTAACGATAAGCACTTTCACCACAACTTACCTCCCAACGGTTCTCTCACTAGTGCTGTTTTATTTATTTTAAATTTTCCACATTCAAACTTCTCTGTTTTTCTCCTCAAGAAGACTTACTTTCTCATACAAACGGCCGGCAAGAGTCTATAACAACTCTCGCCAGTCGTTTATAAACAATAGAATATAGATGCCTTTTTCCATATTCTATTGTTTATTGATAAAGCTCTTCAATCACCGGGCCAAGTTGCTTCAATGCATTTGCACGATGGCTGATTTTATTTTTTTCTTCTTTTTCCAGTTCAGCCATTGTTCGTTGAAGAGAAGGAACATAAAAGATCGGATCATAGCCAAACCCATTTGCCCCCTGTTTTTCTTCGGTGATCAATCCCTCGCAAACCCCTTCCACCACAATGGTTTCCTGCCCTGGAACGGCTACTGCCAGCGCACAATGAAAATGGGCCGTTCTTTCAGGCAGCGGAATCCCTTTCATCTTCTCCAGTACCTTCTCTATATTTGCTTCATCGCTTTTTTCGCTTCCGGCATAACGGGCCGAATATACTCCAGGTTCCCCATTCAATACATCAATGCATAGACCAGAGTCATCTGCAATCACCATTTTATTAAATTGCTTGGAGATTTCTTCAGCTTTTAAAACGGCATTATCATGAAAGGTTTTGCCTGTCTCTTCTACATCTATTGCCTCTGGAAAATCCAGCAGTGTTTTAACCGCTACTCCTTTTGAAGAAAATAGTGCTTCAAATTCTTTTGCTTTCCCCAGATTTTTGGTGGCGATAATCACTTCACTAGACATATCAGGCTCCCCCGTTTCCGATGTTTTCTGCCGCTTTACCAAGAGCCTCTTTTTGCTTTTCCATCAGTTTCAATATCCCATCTTCAGCTAAGGCGAGCATACTATTTAGCTGTTCGCGTGAAAACGTCGCCTCTTCTCCCGTTCCTTGAAGCTCAACAAAACGTCCGTTTCCTGTCATGACCACATTCATGTCTACTTCGGCAGCCGAATCTTCTATGTAATTCAAATCTAAAACTTCTCCAACTCCCTCGACAATTCCTACAGATGTAGCAGCCAGAAAATCGGTGATGGGAAGTGCAGCAATTTTTTTATTGTTCACCATTTTTTGGAGAGCCAGTGTCATGGCTACAAATGCGCCTGTAATGGATGCTGTACGGGTACCGCCGTCTGCCTGAATGACATCACAGTCAATCCACACCGTTTTCTCCCCCAATTTTTCCAAATTCACAACCGAACGAAGGGCCCTTCCAATTAGACGTTGAATTTCCATCGTTCTCCCTGATACTTTCCCTTTCGCCGCTTCACGTATGTTCCTTTGTTCAGTCGCTCGAGGCAGCATCGAATACTCGGCGGTAATCCAGCCTTTTCCTTGTCCCCTCATAAATGGCGGTACACGATCATCGACACTTGCTGTACAAATCACCTTCGTGTCCCCGACTGTGATCAATACGGAACCTTCCGGGTGTTTTAAATAGTCGGTTTCAATTGTTACAGGGCGCAGTTCGTTTACTGCTCGTCCGTCTACACGCATGTTTTCATTCTCCTTTATCCAAACAATTAAGTTATGTATTTATCATTTCTTTTGCTGTGTACATCAGCCTATACAAAAGATGAAAGAGGTCGCCTCGGAAGCTGACCTCTTAAAAAATTGTCTTTTATAGTATATCAAAAATAAACCGGTTAACAAATTGCTTACCTGCATTAAAAACTTCCCGTATTGACATCTGCCGGACGAATAACAGGTTTAGTCAGTTTTTTTCCATCTTCTTTCATCAGTTTACTTTCTCCATTAACTTGAACTGCTACACTTTCGACACCCGGCTGTTCAGTCAACGATAAAACAAGAGACTGCAGCACATGATCAGAAATTTTACTGCCTTCCATGTTTCCATAAATGGATTCATTGAAATTCAATGTAAGGGTTCCATTTTCATATTTTGGGACATCCAATAACTCGACATCAGCATTAAAATCGCTTACTAAGCCGGATTTAACACTCGGTCCTTCAACGAGTTCACGAACAACCGCCGCAAACGGGTCTTTCTCATTCGCCGAAATTCGCTTCGTCACAGGCACATAATATGTTTTGTCCCCGCTTTGAGCCAAGTAATAAAGGGTGGCTGATTTCGTATTTGTAATATCAACCGAACCATTACTATCCAAATTAATACCATCTGCTCGACTTAACCCTTCACTGATTGGTGTATTGTTGACAGGCATTACTTCCTTGTCATATCCATTGATCCGAATTTTCACCCGTTCTACGTTATCGAATTGGGTTAAAGTCCACGTAATCGATTGTAAAATTTTCAACTCATCTTCTGCTTTGTAATTGGAGAATTCGGGAGAAAAATCAGCGATAATCGTTCCGTCTTTCTCAAGCTTCACTCCAAGTATTTTTGTATCGGCAGGAAGAACTGCTTTAAAGCCATTCGGAAGCATGTTTGTAATAGGTCCACCATCTACGAGATATTCAAGTGCTTGTGCAGCAACTCCCTCTGTTTTGGGCAGCTCCAAAGTCTGAGGAACGACATACCCGTTTTTGTCAATTAAATACAGTTCTGTTTTTACTGATCCAACTGCAGCCTCTTCTTTTGGCATGTCTTTTTTATTTTCCTTATCCCCCACTGTTTCTAATGCTTTGGCATCTTCTACATAAGAAACATCTTTTGGCGGATCAATTTCTTCTACCGCTTTATCGCCCCCGAATAATCCACAGCCTGTTAAGAGCACTGAGGAAGATAAAATCGTCGAAAAAACGATAATTCTTGCCTTTTTGGACATGTTTTTCCCTCCTAAGACAGTTTGTACTAATATGTATACGAGCCTTTTCACAAATTAGACCGCCATAGATGATTTTTATCCAAAAAGTATCGGAAGCATTTTTAAATATAAGCTATGGGAATATTACCAATATCACAAAAAACGGGATTCCCTTTTTTCACTAGGAGGAATCCCGTTCGTCTTCAAGATTTCATTGATGCAGACAAAGAAATATGTTGAACGTTATAAATAGGATGCTCAAACCATTTGGATGCAATCGTTTGAAAAAGCTGATTAGAGCCCGTTGTCAAAAAGAGATGCTCCGCCGGATGCTCTCCGTTATTTAACAAATCGCTATACGAAAGAATCGCACTTACTTCGCTGGCTGTCTCTTCTCCAGAACTAATGAGCTTCACTTTCGGGCCAATGACTTTCTGAATGATCGGCTTCAAAAGAGGATAATGGGTACATCCAAGTATAAGTGTATCAATTTCACTGTTACGGAAAGGCTTTAACGTTTCTTCAACAATGCGTCTCGCTTCTTCTCCTTCAAAATTTCCGCTCTCCACCAGCGGAACAAATAAAGGGCAAGCTAAACTTTCCACTTCCACGTTGTCATGCAGCTCTCTTAGTGCAAATGGATAGGCATTGCTTTTAACGGTTCCATTCGTGCCGATGATTCCAATTCTGTGATTATTAGTGGATTTCAACGCAGCCCGAGCGCCCGGTTCAATCACTCCTAACACCGGGATATCCACTTTATGTTGAATTTCCTCCAACACGACAGCAGTCGCTGTGTTACAAGCAATCACCAGCATCTTAATATTTTGATTTAATAGATAATCGGTCATTTCCCAAGTAAATTGACGTACTTCTTCGCTTGGTCTCGGTCCATAAGGACAGCGCGCCGTATCCCCTATGTACATAATTGTTTCCTTAGGCAGCTGACGCATGATTTCTTTGGCGACCGTTAATCCTCCTACGCCTGAATCAATAACTCCTATTGGTCTATTCAAAAAAAATCGCCTCATTCTTCTTTCATCTCTAGATGTAATTGATGCAAGCTTTTTTGTAATCGCTCCACATCGTCTTCTGACAGGTTTTGTAAGACTCCACTCAAATACTCTTGCCTTTTGCAAATAACTTCTTCGATCAATCTTTCGCCTTCTTCTAATAAATGAATACGAACAACCCTTCTATCATTCGGATCTTTAACGCGCATAACGAGTTTATTTTTTTCCATTCTATCCACTAAATCAGTCGTTGTGCTGCAAGCCAAAAACATTTTACCGGACAATTCACCGATCGTCATATCACCATGCTCAAGCAGCCATTGAAGAGCCACAAACTGAGGGGGGGTAATCGTATAATCGTTTAAGATTTCCCTTCCCTTCTGTTTGACAATTCCCGCAATGTATCGCAATGATTTTTCTATTTCGGCAACTATTTGTTCATTTGGTATTTGAGAATGTTGGTTTGATGACATACTCATATCCTCTCTTATATTTTTATCCTTCATTAATTAGCATGAAGTCTTCCGCTCAACGAAGTTTCATTTTCCGCTGTTTATCATGATATAAATGTTGCGTCTCTATCTATTTTCTCTACTTTTCTAGAAAATTTCAAGCCACAAAATAAAGGAACCTTCCATTAGCGGGGGTTCCTTCATCTCCCACTGATAGTTAATTAGGTCCTCACAATGCGGGTTATGCAAGCGTTGCCGCAGGACGCGGCGATATTAGTCTGTGTGGGCAATCATCCCCTCTTAAACTTCTCCGATGACTCTAAAGAACGAAGACTAAAAGCACGACGTTAATCTCCACGTCTTCGCTAGCACATCCTGCGCGTCGGAAGTTGGGGGGGCGTACTGCGATTAATGCAGGCTAAACAAAATAACCGGCTTCCTTAAAACATAAATAAGGACAGCCGGTCATTATTATAGTTCAAGTTCTCCCATGCGCAGAAGCTCTACGACCGCTTGAGAACGCCCCTTTACTCCAAGCTTTTGCATCGCATTTGAGATATGATTTCGAACTGTTTTTTCACTGATGAATAAATCACTTGCAATTTCTTTCGTTGTTTTGTCTTGTACAAGCAGTTCAAAAACCTCTCGTTCTCTTTTTGTAAGTAACGGCTTTGGCTGAAAATCTTTCTCCTTCAATGTAACCCTCCTTGCCTGATTCAGAGTTGAACTATCGGATGGGTATAAATTTAGTCATCATATCTTATGTCAAAACATCTCAAGCGGTTACTTATATGGCAAAGTTAGGCTGTATAAAAGAGAATTTTTTTACATTTACTGTCCAGACAAAAGATTTTGTTTCATTTCTTCAGTCCAATGAATGGTTTTTCCGGTTTTTTTAGATAATTGAACCAGTGTACCTCTTCCTGTTAAACAAAGCTCATTTCTTTTATTTGTTACCATATAATGCAAATCGACAGATGAATTTCCTAATTTATGTACTTTTACATGCACTTTTAATGTTTCATCAAAAAACACCTGCCGAATAAAATCACACTGTAAATCAGCTACGACAGGCATCGCCTCATTAAGAGGATTAGCCCAGTCATTCATAAATCCTAATTGTTGAAAAAAGCGAATTCGAGCTGTTTCAAAGTATATAAACGGAACTGTGTTATTTAAATGCCCAAACATATCTGTTTCACAAAAACGTACACGCGTTTCATAATGTGCATCTCCAAAAGAAGACTTCCATTCATCTATATGTTCGATATAATTCATTTTTCCCATTATATTCACCTTCTTTTATTTAAGCTGTTTCATGAACATGTTTATTTTTAAAGCGTTGAAAAATAAGCCTTTATATAAAGGAGACTTCCATCAGCAGGGGGCTTACTCCCATGAAAGTACCCGTTTTCATCATTGTTGATGAAGCTTAGCATCATGATTGTCTGTCCGTTAATGTGAGATAAAATATGCCGCCATGGAAACCATAAATTCATGGAATTCACATGACGGCATATGATTAAAAGCTGGATTGGATTATGCTTGGTCGCTTCCGAAGAAATTACGGAATGCTTGGATCGTTGTATCACGGTTTAATGCCGCAATCGATGTCGTTAACGGAATCCCTTTCGGACAAGACTGCACACAGTTTTGCGAGTTCCCGCAATTGGCTAGGCCGCCGTCTCCCATAATCGTCTCCAAGCGCTCTCCTTTATGCATTGCGCCTGTTGGATGAGCATTAAACAGACGAACTTGTGATAATGGGGCTGGTCCGATAAAGTCGGATTTACTATTGACGTTCGGACAAGATTCCAGGCAGACCCCGCACGTCATACATTTTGACAACTCATAAGCCCATTGGCGTTTGCGTTCAGGCATACGCGGTCCCGGTCCAAGATCATACGTGCCGTCGATTGGAACCCATGCTTTCACGCGTTTTAACGCATCAAACATGCGGCTTCTGTCAACTTGCAAGTCACGAACGACCGGGAATGTTTTCATCGGCTGAAGGCGAATCGGCTGTTCCAATTGATCGACAAGCGCTGTACAGGACTGGCGCGGCTTGCCGTTGATCACCATCGAACAGGCTCCGCATACTTCCTCTAAGCAGTTCATGTCCCATGTGATCGGTGTCGTTTGGTTGCCTCTTGCATCAACAGGGTTGCGTCGAATTTCCATGAGCGCCGAAATGACGTTCATGTTTGGACGATAAGGGATTTCAAATTCTTGTTCATAAGAAGAACCTTCCGGTCCATCTTGACGAGTGATGATGAACTTTACCGTTTTTTGTGCACTCATAGTCGTACTCATGGCTTAACGAACCCCCTCTTCTTTTTTCTCCGTTGCGGCTTTCTTTTCATCTTTTTTCTTTGTATAGTCACGCTTACGAGGCTTGATCAACGACACATCCACTTCTTCGTAATGGAAAGCTGGTGCCGCTTTTTCTCCGGCAAAGCTTGCCATCGTTGTCTTTAAGAACTCCTCATCATTACGATCCGGGAATTCCGGCTTGTAGTGGGCGCCGCGGCTCTCGTTCCGGTTGTAAGCGCCCAATGTCACGACACGTGAAAGTTCAAGCATGTTTTTCAATTGTCGGGTGAAGGTAGCTCCCTGGTTGCTCCATTTCGCTGTATCGTTAATGTTGATGCGATCGAAACGTTCCATCAGCTCTTGGATTTTTTCATCCGTCTTCAATAACTTATCGTTGTAGCGAACAACGGTCACGTTATCCGTCATCCATTCTCCAAGCTCTTTATGAAGAACGTAGGCATTTTCATTGCCATCTAACGACATGATTTGATTCCATTTTTCCTGTTCTTGCTGTACATGGCGTTCGAACAAGCTGGACGGAAGCGCATCAGCGCTCTTTTCTAATCCATTAATATATCGAACGGCATTCGGCCCCGCTACCATACCGCCGTAAATGGCCGATAGTAAAGAGTTCGCTCCTAAACGGTTCGCTCCGTGCTGCGAGTAATCACATTCACCGGCAGCGAAAAGCCCCGGAATGTTTGTCATTTGATCATAATCTACCCATAGACCGCCCATTGAATAGTGGACCGCAGGGAAGATTTTCATTGGAACTTTGCGCGGATCATCACCCATGAATTTTTCATAGATTTCAATGATTCCGCCAAGCTTGATGTCAAGCTCCTTCGGATCTTTATGGGAAAGATCCAGGTAAACCATGTTTTCACCGTTGATACCTAGTTTTTGAGCGACACAAACGTCGAAAATCTCACGTGTCGCAATATCACGCGGTACTAAGTTTCCGTATGCTGGATATTTTTCTTCTAAGAAATACCAAGGTTTTCCATCTTTATACGTCCAAACGCGGCCGCCTTCTCCACGAGCCGATTCACTCATTAAGCGAAGCTTGTCATCTCCAGGGATCGCTGTCGGGTGAATTTGAATGAACTCACCGTTCGCATAATAAACCCCTTGCTGATACACGATCGATGCAGCTGAACCCGTATTGATGACAGAGTTAGTAGACTTACCGAAAATGATACCAGGTCCTCCGGTAGCCATGATAACCGCATCTG
>NZ_KV917369.1:4880325-5649380 GCF_002019595.1 Priestia abyssalis
AAACGGTTCGCTCCGTGCTGCGAGTAATCACATTCACCGGCAGCGAAAAGCCCCGGAATGTTTGTCATTTGATCATAATCTACCCATAGACCGCCCATTGAATAGTGGACCGCAGGGAAGATTTTCATTGGAACTTTGCGCGGATCATCACCCATGAATTTTTCATAGATTTCAATGATTCCGCCAAGCTTGATGTCAAGCTCCTTCGGATCTTTATGGGAAAGATCCAGGTAAACCATGTTTTCACCGTTGATACCTAGTTTTTGAGCGACACAAACGTCGAAAATCTCACGTGTCGCAATATCACGCGGTACTAAGTTTCCGTATGCTGGATATTTTTCTTCTAAGAAATACCAAGGTTTTCCATCTTTATACGTCCAAACGCGGCCGCCTTCTCCACGAGCCGATTCACTCATTAAGCGAAGCTTGTCATCTCCAGGGATCGCTGTCGGGTGAATTTGAATGAACTCACCGTTCGCATAATAAACCCCTTGCTGATACACGATCGATGCAGCTGAACCCGTATTGATGACAGAGTTAGTAGACTTACCGAAAATGATACCAGGTCCTCCGGTAGCCATGATAACCGCATCTGCCGGGAACGATTGGATTTCCATCGTTTGCAGGTTTTGGGCCATGATTCCGCGACAGGTACCGTCGTCATCTAAAATAACCCCTAAAAATTCCCATCCTTCATACTTCGTTACAAGCCCCGCTACTTCATGACGGCGAACTTGTTCATCCAACGCATAAAGCAACTGTTGTCCAGTTGTTGCTCCGGCGAATGCGGTACGGTGATGCTGTGTTCCACCAAAGCGGCGGAAATCAAGCAATCCTTCCGGCGTACGGTTAAACATAACCCCCATCCGGTCTAATAAGTGAATAATGCCAGGCGCTGCTTCACACATCGCTTTGACCGGAGGCTGGTTTGCCAAGAAGTCACCGCCGTACACCGTATCATCAAAGTGTTCCCAAGGAGAATCTCCTTCCCCTTTTGTATTGACCGCACCGTTAATACCGCCTTGCGCACAGACCGAGTGAGATCGTTTTACCGGAACAAGTGAAAATAAATCCGCTTGCTTTCCTGCCTCTGCAATTTTAATCGTGGCCATCAGGCCTGCTAAACCGCCGCCAACGACGATAATTCTCCCTTTACTCATCGTAACCCCGCTCCTTTACAACTATCAGATTATGCAAACGCCAAAATAGCACGAACACCGACGAACGCCAATGCTACGAAGATTCCTAATGTCACATACGTTGAAATGCGTTGAGAACGAGGAGTGACTGTCAGTCCCCAGCTTACGCCGAACGTCCATAAACCATTCGCAAAATGGAAGACGGTGGATAAAATTCCGACAAGATAGAACGCTAACATGGCAGGATTATCGACGATATTCGCCATCATTTCATAGTTGACTTCTGCTCCGAAGAATACTTGAATTCTCGTTTCCCATACGTGCCAGGCGATAAAAATCAGAGTGACTACCCCTGAAACACGCTGAAGCAGGAACATCCAGTTTCGGAAATAGCCATAATTGCTCACGTTATTCTTCGCCGTGAAGGCAATATACAGTCCGTAAATAGCATGAAATAAAATCGGTAAGAAAATAATGAATGTCTCTAATGCGTAGCGAAAAGGCAAGCTCTCCATGAAATGGGAAGCATTATTAAACGCCTCAGGTCCTCTTGTCGCAAAATGGTTCACCACTAAGTGCTGGATCAGGAAAATCCCTACCGGAATGACACCTAACAATGAATGCAGTCTGCGATTGAAAAACTCCTTGTTTGCTGCCATACATTAAACCCCCTTTGATAAATGAACGAATTTTAAAAAATTGCAAGACTCCCCATACATCCTAACAGATTAATAGGTCGACAAAAAAAATGTAACCCTTTGCATTTTTTTATCGAATAAATGTGACAAATTCATTGTACTCCCATCCACTATACCCGTCAAGGAAGCTAGAAGCAATTGTTCAGTAAAATACAAACAATAGATAATCTTCTAATAATTATACGGTTTACAGCCACTAATCAGCAAAAATCCAATTAGAGAAATAAAACATAAACATATGGAACCATTCTATCTCCATTATTCAAAAGAGATTTTTTTGTCATTTTTTGTTACCTAGAAACTTCATAATTCGCCCAAAAAAAAGGGTGAGACAACTATCACCTTCATATATAATATAAGCTATAGAAAGAGGGGAAGAAATTGACTAACTTATCGATACAACAGGAAGAAACCGTAGATGAACAACAATTTCCTTATTTCGGTTACAGTTTAATTCGAGACGTCTTACTGCCGGATTTGCTCGGTAACGAATCGGATCAAATTTTATATTGGTCGGGCAAGGTTTTAGCCAGAAAGTATCCTTTACCACAACAAGAAGATCTTCTGTCCTTCTTCTTAAAAGCAGGCTGGGGAATTCTCACCGTGACAGAGGAAAAACGGCGTAAACTAGAGTTTGCTTTATCGGGTGACGTTGTGGAAAAAAGATTGAAAGATGCCCCGAATGCCTCTTTCCATTTGGAAGCCGGTTTTATTGCAGAACAAATTCAACTTCAAAAGAATTGTATAGCCGAATCTTATTTAGAACTAAAAGGCAAACAAAACAAAGTCCTTGTTACCGTAAAATGGGATAAAAAAGATATCATTGAATAAAATGATATCATTGAATAAAATGATCCCCCGTTCAGTCAAACGGGGGATCATTTTATTCACTATTGAAGAAAGCCCGTTTTCCTCATTTTAAATAGATGGAAGAACTTCTGTTAATGCTTGATGTTCTTGTTGAGATAGCGGAACAAGCGGCAGACGGACAAATCCCGTATCTAATCCTTTTAATTGTAAAGCTGCTTTGACCGGAGTAGGGCTTGGCGCCGCAAATAAAGCATTCATGACCGGCAGCAGCTTTTGATGCGCTTTCGCGGCTTTTTTCCGTTCACCATCTTCAAAAGCTTTAATCATCTCTTGCATTTCATTTCCAATGATATGAGCTGCTACAGATATAATTCCATTTCCGCCAATCGCCAACACAGGCAAAGTCAGGGCATCATCGCCACTGTACAGGGCAAAATCATCGTCCGTGTTAGCAATAATTTCAGTCATCGCATCCAGATCCCCGCCTGCATCTTTCACCGCCACGACATTCGGAAGCTTAGATAGCTTGATGATGGTCTCAGGAGCAATTTTGGCCACAGCACGCCCCGGAACATTATAAAGCATAACAGGTAAAGTTGTGCTTTCCGCAATCACTTTAAAATGTTGATAAAGCCCTTCTTGGTTCGGTTTATTATAGTATGGTGCCACAAGCATGACAGCGTCCACACCCGTTTTTTCCGCTTCTTTTGTCAAATCGATGGAAGCATATGTATTATTGCTTCCTGTACCGGCAACAACAGGTATTCTCCCATCTACAACCTCTACAACATGACGAAATAAAGCCAACTTTTCTTCTGATGATAAAGTTGGAGATTCACCAGTTGTTCCAGCAACCACCAATGAATCCGTTCCGTTTTCAATTAAATGGTTCACAAGCTTTGTCGTTTGTGAAAAATCAATGTTCCCTTCTTGATCAAAAGGTGTAATCATAGCAGTTGACACTTTCCCAAAATTAATCATATCTCCACTCCCTTAAAATAGTTGGACTTCGTTTGACAAGCTACCTTATGATTTCGCGCCTACCACTTCTGCATCCAGTTGAAAAGCTTGATGAAGTGTTTCAACTGCCCGTACCATTTCAGCTTGTTTAATGACTGTTGAAATTTTAATCTCAGATGTACTTACCATCTTCACTTCAATTTGTTCGTTCGCCAGCACTTCAAACATGTCTGCTGCTACACCAGGGTTAGAAATCATTCCAGATCCAACAATAGAAACTTTCGCCAATCCCTTTTCATGTTCAATTCGTTCATATCCAAGCTTCTCGGCATATCGAGAAAGAACATCGATCGCATTTTGCACATCCTCTGTTTTAACAGAAAACGAGATAGATGGTTCCCCTGTCGATAAGGCACTTTGAATAATGATATCTACATTGATATGATGTTTTGCCAGTGTGGAAAAAATCGTAGACAACGTATGTAAACGATCTCCCATTCCGACTACTGTAACACGTGATACATTATCTTCAAACGCGATACCTCTTACAATTAAGTTCTGCTCCATGGATGCTTCCTCCTCAACAATCGTGCCTTTTTCTAACTCCATGCTTGAACGCACTTCAAGCGGAACATGATGGTTTTTTGCAAATTCAACCGCTCTCGGATGCAGTACTCCTGCACCTAAATTAGCTAATTCCAACATTTCATCATAAGAAATGGCTTTTAGCTTTCTTGCCGATTTCACATAGCGGGGATCTGTCGTAAATACTCCCGGTACATCTGTATATATATCACACTTATCTGCTTGTAAAGCCGCAGCCAGAGCAACAGCCGTTGTATCAGATCCTCCTCTTCCAAGAGTTGCAATCTCCTTCTCTTCCGTCATCCCCTGGAATCCTGCTACGACAACGATAAGATCTTTGTTTAGTAATTTTTGAATACGCTCTGTTTCGATATTGGTGATTCTGGCATTGCCATGCACCGTTTCCGTCTCAATTCCCGCTTGCCAGCCCGTTAAAGAAATGGCCTCATATCCTTTTTCCTGTAAAGCCATGCACAATAATGAAATGGTAATTTGCTCTCCTGTCGTCAAGAGCATGTCCATTTCCCTTTTGCTTGGGTTAGATGATATCTGGCTTGCAAGAGAAACAAGTTCATCCGTTGTTTTTCCCATTGCGGAAACCACGACAACGACTTGATTTCCCTGTTGTACCTCTGCAATGACACGAGTTGCTGCATGTTGAATACGTTCAATTGAGCCGACTGATGTTCCGCCGAACTTTTGGACAATTAATCCCATATTGGACCATCCTTTTCTATTCATTTTCCATATAAGCTTTGTAATCGATAGATTTTCTCAAGGTAAAAAAAATTGGTTATAGCCAAATTTTAAGACAGAATCATTTTCTTATACTGTATATTGGAGTAAAAAAACAAAAAAGCAATGAGATAGAAAACTATCCCATTGCTTAGTATGAACCAATATTAAATGAAATTCCGCAATGTGAGATAGCTCTCCAAGGTTTCGATACCTTGACAGCCCTGTATTTATTCAATACAGAACCAGCAAAAGCTGCAATGAGGCAACCTTCACTTCGGCGAATTTTCCTTTCAATCATGTTCGCAGGAGCTCAATCTCCTCCCATGATTTACTTTTAAACTTCGCACCTCTACCTTCACTTCAACGTAATGAAGTGTTAAAACAATATGAAATTATTTACATAATAACAGATTTTTTTGTTTTTGACAATGCTAATTCTTTAATTTCTCAAAAATAAGCTCCGCCACACTTTTCGGAATATTCACTTCTTGAATTTCTTCCACTGTCGCTTCTTTAAGGCGCTTAATCGATCCAAAATGTTTTAACAAGGCTTTTTTACGCTTTTCTCCTACTCCCGGAATGTCATCCAAAACAGATTGGAACGCAGATTTGGAGCGGACTTGACGATGAAACGTAATCGCAAAACGGTGGACTTCATCTTGAATTCTCTGTAACAAATAAAACTCTTGGCTGTTGCGCTCCAATGAAATGATTTCAGGCGGCTGGCCCATCAAGAGATTGGACGTTCGGTGCTTATCATCTTTTACAAGACCAGCTGTTGGGATAAACACACCGAGTTCATGTTCTAATACCTCTTCAACAGCTGCCAAATGGCCTTTACCTCCATCGATAATGATTAAATCAGGAAGAGGTAAGTTCTCTTTTAATACCCTGCTGTATCTTCTGCGAACCACTTCTCGCATCGAATCATAATCATCCGGCCCTTCTACCGTTTTAATCTTATATTTACGATATTCCTTTTTAGCAGGCTTTCCATCAATGAACACAATCATTGCCGACACTGGATCGGTCCCTTGAATATTCGAGTTATCGAACGCTTCAATTCGGTGAGGCGTGGCAATCCCCAATTGTTTGCCCAAATGCTCCACCGCTTTAATCGTTCTTTCTTCGTCCCGTTCAATCAAGAAAAACTTTTCCTGAAGCGCGATTTTAGCGTTTTTGCACGCCAATTCAACTAACTCTTTTTTCTTCCCTTTCTTTGGATGATGAACATTGACTTCCAGCAATTGTTGAACAAGGCCCGCATCAATATCATGCGTCAATAAAATTTCCTTCGGCTTAAAATGGTTATTTTGGCTGTAGAACTGGCCGATGAACGTTAAAAAATCTTCTGCCGGATCATTGTAGAACGGAAACATGGAGACGTCCCGTTCAATCAACTTCCCTTGGCGGATAAAAAAGACTTGAACGCACATCCAGCCTTTATCATAGGAATAACCGAATACATCCCGGTCCATAAAGTCACCGAGCATCATTTTCTGCTTCTCGATCGTTGCCTCAATATGGGCAATTTGATCACGATATTCTTTTGCCCGTTCAAAATCCAACTCTTCTGAAGCTTGCATCATTTTAGCTGTAAGCTCTTCTTTTACCTGCTTGTAACCTCCATTTAAAAAACGGGCGATATCATCAATAATCTCTTTGTTTTGCTCCATTGAAACCTCTTTTTCACACGGAGCCATACATTGTCCGATATGATAATATAAGCAAGCACGATCTGGCATGGTCGAACATTTTCTAAGCGGATAGATGCGGTCCAGCAATTTTTTCGTTTCGTTTGCCGCTTGGGCGTTCGGATATGGACCGAAGTATTTTCCGTTATCTTTTTTGACTTTTCTTGTAATAATGAGACGCGGATGCTTTTCCCCCGTAATTTTGATGAACGGATAGCTTTTATCGTCTTTTAACATCACGTTATATTTAGGATCATGCTTTTTGATTAAATTCATTTCCAAAATAAGGGCTTCAATATTTGAAGAAGTAACGATATATTCAAAGTCTACAATCTCATTGACAAGACGCAATGTTTTTCCATCATGGCTGCCAGTGAAATAAGATCGAACCCTGTTTTTCAATACTTTTGCCTTCCCGACATAAATAACCGTACCATGCCGGTCTTTCATTAAATAGCAGCCGGGGTGATCTGGTAAAATAGCTAGTTTTTCCTTCAAGTGATTATTCATGGAAATCACTCCAGTTTTCTGAATTCATTTCACCCATTCATATAGCGTAATTTCACCATATACAGGGTCTATTAATTTACTTGATTTATATACACTTACTTTTTTCACTTTCTCCTTCACATCAATTCCCTGCTTTTCAAAGCCTTTTACAACATGGTCAGTAAGGTAAATGATATCATTGTCATAATTTTCTTTATCCTGCAAAAAAGCATGAAAGTGATAAATTGCTTTATGAGGAAAGTCTGCTTGTAAATAATGCAGGACCCTTGTTTCTTCCCACGTATATACTATAAACTCTTCTCGCTTATCCTCCAAGTCATATGCTAACTGATAAGTCGCCGGCAAAGAATCAGATTGCTTCTTCATTTCCATTATGACCATTGTCATTTGCAATATCAAAACAGCAAGTACAACTAGCAGCTTTTGTACGTTAAGCTTCCCCCCTAAAAAATGGGTCCATAAATAGAACATAATAATCGATGCAGCCGGGATGATATGACGCGGCTTGTCAATATTTTGACCTAAAAGCGCCCATATAATATAAACCATCCCCATGATTGCCAGCCAGCCATCTAATTTAAGGGAAGGACCTTTTATGCAAAGAACGAAAAGAATAATGACATAAAAACATAAAATAAGAACCGATTGATTGCAAATAGCGGTCCATATAATATTGAAGAAAATTAATGTCAGCATTCTTTGAAAATATGAATGCTCTTCCGTAGCCGCTGTTCCCCCCCACTCCTGAAAATGCCCGTTTGTAAAGGAAAACGCTAACTTAAGAAAACTTGCCGCTCCTCCCTCTGCCGCCACCAGCGCGAATAGCCATATAAATTGAAAAAACGCAGCTAGAGAACAAAGAATGACTATTCGTTTCCAGCTTCTCAACAGCTTCCATTCATGCCACCATAAAAGCAAAATTCCAATGCCCAACGGTGCATAGGATAAACGAATACCAAGCACAACGCTAAACAAACATAAAGGAATAATTTGAATAATCCATTTGCGATGATCCTTCGCCAAATAAAGAGACCAGAAATACCACCATACTGCCGCCATTGCTGAACCCTCTGACATTGGCTGTGTAACCGTTAGCACCATATAACTGGCTGACTGAATTAAAACAGTTGTCACCCATGCAGCGCTGGGGCCTTGGTATCTTTTAGCCAATAGATAAATAGGAATAACTGCAGACAGCATCATTATGCTATTAAAAACCGCTAATGCTTGGGCAGGATTGTTTATAAACTGATGCACAACTATTCCGCCAAGAATAAAATATGGATAGCCCGGGAAGTGGGGCTGCATCGCCAATAAATCATAGCGACCAAGCGCCAATGCAAAGTCCACTTGATCCCATGAAGCTGCATATGGACTCGCATAACACCATTGAAAATAATAAATAATACAAAGCGATAACATACTAAAAATGGCGGATAAACGCCATGAAACACGCTCGTTTGCCTTCAGCATGTCCCTCATCTCCTATATAGACAAAATTCTTTTTGCGCCCTTAAATGAAATCGACCGTCATCTAACCCCCCATTTAACAGGGTTTAACATGACGGTCGAGTGTATGATAAGACTAGTTCAAAAGATTTTTCTTTTTCTCTTTCATTAGCCTCTCAGTTAAATAATATTTTTAGTAGATGATTCAAGCACCTGTGTGCTATGATCTTCGTTTTGTGCAGAGTCTGTCTTTACGTATTGCTTTTTTTCATTTTGTGCATTCACAAGCAAATAGATGACGACAAAGTAACCGATGTAAACAATCACTTCTTCTATTGAAGGCATTGATGAATACCCAAACAAAGCTTTCAGAAAGATTCCTATATCCCCTGATAATAACGGTGCTGTTCCATAGTCTCGAACATAATGCGCATAATCGATTGGATGTTCTGGTAAAAACCAAGTCAAATCATATAAATGCGGAATAACACTGCCGATTATATTCAAATCTTGAAGCATTGAAACTCCTTGAACAAGAAGGCCTGCTGCAATTAAAAGAATAAATGCGCCCGTCACTTTGAAAAACGTTTTAAGCGGAACACGCATTGTGCCTTTAAAGAAGAAATAGCTCACGATCACCGCAATAATAGCACCTGTAATCGCTCCCCATCCCTGCATGGCAGCGCCGATATTTCCGCCTGTAATGGCTGCAAAGAAAAATACAGTTTCCACACCTTCACGTAAAACGACTAAAAAAGAGTGGATAATCATTCCGATAATGTTACCGGTCGATATAAACTTATTCATTTTTCCTTCCATATTTCCCTTTAAATCGCGGCTATGCTCAGCCATCCAAAAAATCATTTGCGTCAGCAAAATAGCGGAAATGAAAATAATGGAGATTTTCAAATACATTTCACTTCCCATTGCCGCAAATCCGGTAAAAACGATCTGGAATAACATCGCTACACCAATGCTCGCTAAAACAGCAAGACCTGCACCGAACCATACGTATTTAGTGTATTTTTTGTTATTCGTACGTTTTAAATACGTCGTAATAATTCCTACAATTAACAGGGCTTCCAACACTTCACGAAATGTAATCAACAGGGCTTGAATTTCCACCTTTTATTCTCCTTTCAGGACAAAACTTGCTATTTTCGCTTTTTAGCAATCGAGTATCCAACAATTGCCGCAATAACAATCACAATGATGATAATGGGAATCCAATTTTTAAAATCGGAAAGATCTGTCCATTCCTTTTTCCCTGTGCTCTCAACAGATTCTCCCTCTGTGAAATGACCTACTTCTAAGCTTGGCAGCTTAAATTGTTTTTGCAGTGAACCTAGAATGTTTTCTTTACTTTCTTTAAAAGCGTCAATATTCGCTTCTTTTTGTCCTACTCCAAATAGTCCCGGGTTTCCAATAGACTCTAGAGCTTTATCGAATTCTGCTCTTATTTCACTATCTACGTTATTGTCTTGAACAACTGGAGATAGCGCTTCGTATGTAGCAAATGCTTTTGCAAGCAGCAGCTTGCTTGTAGAATATTCTTCAAACTTCTTTTCAATGCTTTCCAATCGTCTCGCGATATTCAAGACAAGAACCTTTTGCATATCTTGAATGACTGCTTCACCGTCTTCATTTTCTATATCCTTTAAAATCGTTTCCGATGGTTCTGTTCCCATATGCATATCAAGTTCTTCCTGCACTGTTTCAAATACAGCCTTTGCCCCAGCAAAATTTGGCGGACTTTCATTTAACTTCGCAGCCATTTCCTTATAGGCTTCTGCTACCGTTTCTTCACTGGGATCTCCATATGAATAAGCCGACACTTGAATTATATGGCTATTAATAATAAATATCATAACTAAACACAAAAGTAACATTTTTTTCATTTTACTTACCTCCACATTGATAATGATAATAATTATCAATATTATTGTCAATAAATATTCAGAAAAAAGAAAAGGGATGAAGAAAGGGCGAGTCTACCCTTTTCTTACACCCACCTGTAGAGCTATTAAACATTAAAATTATATCAATCTTGCATTAGCAAATGCGCATCTTTTATAACCTTTTCCTTATGAACGGGCCTTCTCACCTCTTTTACAATCGCGGGTAGAACAGATGTCATATATGCACGGAATTTAATAAATGACTGACCGGTTTTTCGTACTTGATAACGAATCGGCACTTCTTTCATCCGAAATCCTTTTCGCATAAGGTTCAAAGTTAGGACCTGGGCATAATTATAGTCATGGATAATTTCTGCACTTCGCATCGCTTGCTTCGTAAAGGCCCTCATGCCAGATTGGCCGTCATGAATCCACGTTTTGAGTAACATACATTGCAACAACGTAAAACAATAGTTTCCTAGACGGCGATGAACTTTCATTCCATTAATCGTTCCTAAAAAACGCGATCCCATCGTGTAATCTGCCTGTCCTTGAAAAATAGGTGCCAGTAAATCTGGAATTTGCTCAGCTGGATATTCGTTATCCGCATCAAGCATAACACCAATGTCTGCCCCATGTTTCACACATTCTGAAAGTCCAAGTCTCACTGCTGCTCCCAGCCCATGATTGCCCTGATTGGAGACAATAAAATCTGCCCCCGCTTTTTTGGAGACTTCAACTGTAGCATCCGTTGACCCATCATCAATGACAAGCACCTTTACATCTACTTGAGGATGAAAATCTCTTGGAATACGTGAAATAACCGCACCAATAGCCTCTTCTTCATTATAGGCGGGTAAAAATACAATGACTTGCTGCTTTCTCAATGCTATTCTTCCTTTCTAATCGCTTCTGTCAAAACAGGACCGCGGCTGTGGCTTGGATAAGGGGCACCCATTAAATAAGAGATCGTCGGGGCAACTGATACTAAACTTTGTTTTTCATTCACGACATGACCTTTTTTAATATTTGGCCCATGCATAAAGAATGGTACATAGCGTTCTCCTTCATCTAAATGCCCATGTCCCCCGATTCCGTCAGCTTGGCCATGGTCTGCACAAACAATTAACGTGGTATTCTTCATTTTTCCTTCTTGTTCCAGCCATTCTACATATTCTTTCAAGAGCGCATCTGCTTCCTCTATTTTTTGAATATATTCATCGTACAGCACACCACGGCTATGTCCCGTTTGGTCTGTGCTGATTAGCTGTACAACCAACAAATCTGGATCTTGTTCACTCATAATGTTTTTCGCTCGTTCAATGATGTTTCGGTCTGCGACATCATTATGCATAACTGCCGTAACCGTCTCTACGTCATCTCCCATTGAATCTACCAAATGGGCAATCCCTAGCAATCTTCCTTTTTTATTCACTTTTCTTAAAGAATCAAAAATACTTTCCACTTTAATTCCCAATTTCCAGACCATATTCGATTTAATACCGTGTTCAAATGGATATGTGCCTGTAAACATAGAAGAAAAGCATACGACCGTGCGGGCTGGATATACTGTCTCCATTTGCGAAAAATCCGTTCCATTACGGCGTAGCCCATCTAAAAATGGTGTGTTTGCTTCTTCAAAACGTTCCTTTCGCATTCCATCAACAACCAGCACTACCACTTTATCACTTAAAGCTTTTTCCGGCTCGACATTATTTGTATATGTCGCAATTACTTTCGGTTTCCAATCAAATAAATAGCGGTGAAGAATAAATGAGAAAAGCAAAACAAATAAATAGAAACCAATAAGCTTCATTCCCTCACTGCCGGCTAATTGTACGCGCTCATCGTTAAATTGGTGGAGGTAATAAGCCCAAATCGATAGAATCAATAAAAACTTCGGCAATTGTTCTTGGGCATTCCCGCTTGTGGAATCACTATTTTTTAATACAAGCTTCCAAAAGCGAGTGAAATTTAACCATGATGTTCCGATACGAAGGTGATAGTATAATGTCCCCCAAAAGAATACGGTAAAAAAGAAATAAAGTCCCAGCGAGAAAAGCCATAAGGAGATAGGCGTCTCTTTCCACATAATCAAATAAACAATAAAAGGAATCCATAAGTAGTTTCTTAGAAACAAAGGAAAATCATAGATGAAGTACATCGCCAAAAGGGGTAAGACGAGCAAAAAACTAAAGGCAAATGCCTGTAGAAATGAGCCGCTTCCCAACTGCCCGAAATAAAAAAGCAGCATCGTTCCCGTGACAAAAATAGGAGTGAACGGTTTTCCTTCATTCAGCAAGTTCCAACACCTTGCCGCCACTTTTTCAAAACTTGATGCTTGTTTCATAATTGTTCCTCTCCTTTCTTTCTTATCCACATTCGCATTTGCTTCATAGTCACTGGCATGCATAGCAGCACAAGTATCCCTGCGGCATAAGAGTAGATAAATTTATAAGCATGACTCGTCAAAGCAATCGTGTAACTATCCTCTAAAGGAAGAGAAAGCAGGACCAACGCCCCACTCATCACCGTCTCATATGTCCCGATGCCTCCTGGCGTAATCTGGAATATTTGTCCTCCCACGGTCATGCTGTTGACCCACATGCTTTCGATAGCAGATAAGGAATGTCCAATTGCATGGACAGTACTATATACAACCGCGCCTTCACAAGCCCAGCTAAAAAAGATCAACAGCAGTAACAATGGAAAGCGTTTCGTGAACACGCTCTCTTTCAGTAATGTCAGTTGTTTCTTCCAAATATAATTGTATTTCTTCAAAATAAGCAGAAAAAAAACAACAAACAAAACTACACCAGTCCATAAAAGCGGAGCTTGCGGCTCAAACCTGACGTAACCTGCCGCCATATAGACTCCAAAAGCAGATATACCGAGCAGGCAAAGCATATCCAATATCCTCATGATAACGACTGAATGAACGGCTTCCTCCATTGTGATGCTTTTATTTTTGTGATGAATGACCCCGATCCGAACCATGTCACCTGCTTTTATCGGAAGCAAATGGTTCAATGCAAGGCTATAAAAGAGAGCCGCCAGAGCGCTTGAAAGCGTAATCTTTCCATTCATATACATCCTCCAGGCCACGGCTCTCAGCAAAAAAGCTCCCGTATAGAAAGAAATCATAATCAGAAGCCATAACGGGTGAATCCACAAAGCAGAAAACGAAACCTGCAGCTTTTTCCAATCAAATGTTTGAAGGGATACATAGCCGAATAAAAGCACGAGCAATACACCAATGACGAAAAAAAATTTTTTAATCGGCTTCATATGTTTTAAACCAATCAATGGTTCGTTCAATGCCTTCTTCAATCGTCACTTTTGGCTTATACCCCAATAGCTGACTCGCTTTGGAAACATCCGCCCATGTATGAACCACATCACCTGCTCGTTTTTCCTTTTGAACTGATTTTAGATACGGAAAGGACGAAGATAATATTTCGACGAACCGCTCAATAGCCACGGGATGGGAAGATCCTAAATTAAACGTTTCAGATTCATGCTCATGGAAGACAGAAGCTTCTATTCCGTCAATAATGTCTTCAATGTACGTATAATCTCGTGTTGTCTTTTGGCCGTAAAGCAAAATCGGCTCCTCTTTCATAGCTGCTTGAATAAATTTTGCCATGGCCATATCGGGTCTTCCCCAGGGCCCATAAACAGTGAAAAACCGCAAGATGGTTAATTGGAATCCATATAAATGCTGATAGGCGTGACAAAAAGATTCTGCACTATATTTAGCAGCGGCATATGGCGAAATAACCTGTCCTGTTGCCATTTCTTCTTTTACCGGGCCAGCGTGCGCGTTCCCGTATACCGAGGAAGAAGAAGCAAACACCACACGCTTAACTCCTGTCTCTCCCGCACATTTCAGTACATTAATGGTAGCTTTTACATCATAATCGACGTATTCCAAAGGCTGTTCCAAAGAAGGCATAACACCGGGAATCGCTGCAAGATGAATGACACATTCCGGTTTCGTTTCCTCAAATAGCTGCCTTATTTTGGATTCATCCAGTAAACTGAAGGAAAAGAACGAAAATGCCCCAGCTTCTTCTACAAACTGAAGCTGTTTTCGTTTTCGTTCAATCGAATAATAAGGGTGAAGCATATCCACTACTGTCACCTCATGCCCCTTTTCAATAAAGCGCCTGCTCAAATGACAGCCGATGAATCCTGCTCCTCCTGTAATTAACATCTTCACAAACGACACCTCTTTGCTGCATTAAAAATCGAACCATAATTTCTATGGTATCTTTTCATCATCGTTTATGCAATTTCCAAATCAATCTAACAGGAAAAAAGCCGCATCTTGGCGGCTTTTTGTTAAATCAATATTATTTTGCTAATTGGTCAACAACAGCCAACACTTCTTTGCTAAGAGCGGCCGCTTCTTCTTTTTTGTTTTCAGCTACTGCCTTATACCATTCTTCGCCTTTAGCTAAAGCTGCTTGAAATTGCTCTTCGCCGATTTTCTCGCTTCCTGTAATTTCAAGTGCTTTTAAGAACATATTTGCTTCCATAGCTTCTACTTTCGCTTCTGTTAACTCATTTTTCTCAAGAGCTTCAGGCACTTTCCCGTGGTATCCTGCAATTTTTCCAACAAGTGCTTTTGTAAATAAGCTGTTTACTTCGTCTGCTTTAACATCAGCAGCTTTTGTCGTCGTTAAAGTAAAGATTTCATCTAAACGTTTTGCCGCAGCTTCATCTCCACCAGCTAAAGATTCTTTAATAGCTTGCAAGAAACCCCAGCCTTCAGCTTGCATATTTTGAAGCTCTAATTCATCTTTTCCTTCTTTTGCTGCATCTTCCACTTTCTTCGCATAAGAGTTAGCCGCTAAATAGTAGCTGCGATAGATTGATTTATCCGTTACTTGTTTAGAAACGCTATAATCATCTGCGTTACCTGCATTTAATGCTTCTTCTTGGGCCGCTAAACCAGCGTTGATGTTTTCAACAAGACTTGCTTCCCCCTTCAATTCATACAGCCCATCGCGTTTTTCTGCCGTTGGGATGATGACTTGTGCTGCAAGGTACTTAAGCTCAGCAAAAGCTGCTTTTGCTTTTTCAGCGTCTTTTGCTTCCAATGCTGCTTCTACATCTTTATGTAATGCTTTTTGTTTTTGATAGAAATATGCTTGTGTTGTTTTATCCATTAGCTGACGTGCAATGTTTGCGTCAAGCTCTTTATTTTTCCCTGCTTCAACTGCTGCTTGGATGGCTTGATCAAATTCGCCGTTTACTTCGTTTACAGCCGCCTGAAGATTGTCTGTATATAGTTGAGATACTAGTTCCCAATCAACTTCCTGGCCTTCTTTTGCTTTTTCAGCTTCAGCCTTCATATCTTGATATGCTTTTACTTGTTTACCCACGGCTGTCTCTTCGATAGCTACTTCCTTTGTTTCAGCCGCTTGATCTGTTTTTTCAGATGCTGTTTCTTCTTGTTTTGGTTCTTCTTTAGCCGTTTCTTCAGCAGCATTATTACAGCCGGCTAATACTCCTCCTGCAAGTAACATGCTAGCAACTACAGTCATTGATGCTTTCTTTTTCATATGTAGCTCTCCCGCCCTCTTATATTGATAATGATTTTCATTCACGTTTTCTATTATAGGGAGAACGATTCTCATTGTCAATGTTAATTTTTCACTATTACGCCTCATTTAAACCATAGGCCTGATTAAAACCGACACCGTTCTCTAAAAAGTCCAAAGAAAAAAAATGATGGAGCTGCCTTTTCAGGCAGCTCCATCATTTTTTTACGCGTGTTGAGATAAACGCTCAGCAAGTGCTTCTTTTGGTTGGAAACCTACTACTTTATCTACTACTTCGCCATTTTTGAATACAAGTAAAGTTGGGATGCTCATTACGCCGAATTTAGCAGCTGTTTCTTGATTTTCATCCACATCTACTTTTACGATTTTCACTTTGTCGCCCATTTCTGAATCTAATTCTTCTAATACAGGAGCGATCATTTTACAAGGTCCGCACCATGGAGCCCAAAAATCTACAAGCACTAAACCTTCTGTAGTTTCATTATTAAAAGTTTGATCTGTTGCATTTACAATCGCCATTGTAATTCCTCCTAACATTTCCAATATCGAAAACTAACCACAGTATATCATCTTATATTGTTCAACGCTATTTATTTGACTCGCTTCTAATTGTCCCCATGAAATAATGTTTTCATACAAAAAGCGGGTTTTTATACTTTACCCGCTCTTCGTCATTCTTAAACTTTTTTTCTATGAAATACGAGCTTTTTAGCACGCATTTTTGATTCGTATAGAAAAAATATCCTATACATTTTTTATTAAGAAGAGTGCACTTTTAACTTTCTGAATTCTTCTGTCAGCATCGGAACGACTTCAAATAAATCACCAACGATACCATAGTCAGCCACTTTGAAAATGTTGGCTTCTGGGTCTTTGTTGATGGCGACAATCACTTTCGAATTCGACATACCAGCCAAATGCTGAATGGCACCCGAAATACCGCACGCAATATACAGATCCGGCGTCACAACTTTACCCGTTTGGCCAATTTGCAGTGAATAATCGCAATACTCCGCATCGCAAGCACCGCGGGATGCACCGACGGCACCCCCAAGAACATCTGCAAGTTCTTGCAACGGCTTAAAGCCGTCCTCGCTCTTTACACCGCGTCCTCCAGCTATCACCACTTTCGCCTCTGATAAATCCACTCCTTGCGATGCTTTACGGACAATATCGCTCACAACGGTGCGTAAATCTTTAATATCAGCTTGGACAGCTGTGACGCCGCCGCTGCGGGCGGAATCCTTTTCAAGCGGTGAAATATTATTTGGACGAACAGTGACAAAAATGAGGCCGTCTGTGACGATTTTCTTTTCAAATGCTTTTCCGGAGTAAATTGGGCGCGTAAACACTAAATTTCCGCCTGTTGATTCTACTGCTGTCACATCGGAAATCAAACCGCTGTCCAATTTTGCTGCAAGTTTTGGAGACAGATCTTTTCCGAGTGCCGTATGCCCCATAACAATCCCTTCCGGCTTTTCTGCATCCACAACCGCTAAAAATGCTTGGGCATAACCATCTGGCGTATAGTTCGCCAACTTATGATCTTCGACAGTTACGACACGGTCGGCGCCGTAAGCAATCAAGTCGCTCGCTAGTTCCTTTACAGCGTCTCCCACTAAAACACTGACTACTTCTCCGCCTTCTGCTACTGTTTTTCCCGCAGCGATTGCTTCAAATGAAACGTTACGTAATGCTGATTCGCGTACCTCTGCTAATACTAATACTTTGCGTGCCATGATTTATCCCCCCGTTTATGTTAGTTAAACAACTTTTGCTTCAGAATGTAAAAGCTGTACCAATTCTTTCACTTGATCAGCGAGATCTCCCGTTAACACTTTTCCTGCTTCTTTTTTCGGCGGAAGATAAATTTCGATTGTTTTCGTTTTTGCTTCCACATCATCTTCTTCTAAATCCAGATCATCAAGCTCTAACTCTTCCAATGGCTTTTTCTTCGCTTTCATGATACCCGGTAAAGAAGGATAGCGCGGTTCATTTAACCCTTGCTGTGCCGTTACAAGAAGCGGAAGCGATGTTTCAATTACTTCTGAGTCTCCCTCTACATCACGGACAACTTTGACGCTTTTCCCATTAATCTCAAGCTTTGTGATGGTTGTGACATAAGGGATATTCAACAGCTCGGCAACACGCGGGCCTACTTGTCCTGAGCCTCCGTCAATCGCGACATTTCCAGCTAAAATCAAATCCACTTCTTTCTCCTTTAAAAACTCCGCTAATATTTTGGCGGTCGTATATTGATCACCGTAATCTAAATCATCTTCTGTATTGATTAACACAGCTTTATCGCATCCCATGGCGAGAGCTGTACGCAATTCCTTTTCGGACTCCTCACCGCCTACTGTAACAACGGTGATTTCTCCGCCATTTGCATCCCTTACTTGAATCGCTTCTTCAACCGCATATTCATCATATGGGTTAATAATAAATTCAGCCCCATCTTCTGCAATCTGCCCGTTATTTAATGTAATTTTCTCTTCAGTATCAAATGTGCGTTTCATTAATACGTAGATGTTCATATGGTCCCCTCCAATAAATTGAACGTTGTTTTTATTATGAATTTTAAGAAAAATATACTCAAAAAAAAGATTACTCACCTTTGAAATGCGGTGGACGCTTTTCGATGAAGGCTGCTACGCCTTCTTTAGCATCGTTTGAGGAAAATACGTTTCCAAACAATTCGGCTTCCTTCTCTATACCTTTATAAAAAGAATCTGAATTGGCATATTTGAGTAATTGTAGTACAGCTGAAACCGTAATCGGACTTTTCTTCGAAATTTTTGAGGCTATTTCCATTACACGATCAATCAATTCTTCTTCTGGATAAGCAGCATTGGCTAACCCTGCCTGGACGGCTTCTTTCCCTGTAATCGGTTCACTTGTCAGCATCATTTCGCAGGCCCTCCCCACTCCCACATAGCGGGGCAAGCGCTGTGTGCCGGCAAATCCAGGAATGATGCCTAATTGCAGCTCAGGCAAACCGAGTTTGGCTGTTTCGCTTACGAAACGCATGTGACAACTCATCGCCAGCTCTAAACCGCCTCCCAGAGCAGCACCATGAATCGCTGCAATAATCGGCTTTGGATATGACTCGATGTATTGAAGTACATCTTGCCCTTTTTTTGCCAATTGACGATAGTCGTCTTCGTTAGATAATGCTGTAAACTCTTTAATATCAGCTCCAGCACAGAAAAAACGGCCTTCCCCACGAAGAACAATAACTCTTGAGTCTCGATTGTTTTCCAAACTTTCCAATAAGTTGGAGAGCTCTTGCAACAGCTCTTGAGATAGTGCATTAGCCGGCGGACGAACGATTGTGACTACGCTTACATAATCAACTGTTTTCACTTGTAAAAAAAACATATTCTCCACTCCTTATGTATTTTGGGTTAAACAGCCCTCTACCTTAAGGTTGAGAGCCGTTACATCCAGTTAAAAGAAGCTGATGGACTTTCGGTGCCAATGAAACGAGATCATATTTATGCTCATTCATAACCCAAGTCGTAACCATCTCATCAATCGTACCGAAAATCATTTGCCTTGCTAAACGAATATCGAGGTTAGAATGAAATTCTCTTGTTTCAATACCCGTTTGTAAAATGCTGTCTACTACGTGCAAATACCCTTTTAGCACTTCGTTGATTTTTAAACGAAGTTCCTTATTGGACTGTCTCAATTCCAATTGTGTCACAGCTGCAAGCTCATAATCCTCCGCGAAAAGCATGAAGTGTTTTTCAATTAACATGTATAACTTCTCGCCGGCACTTGTTTTTCCTGCAATTTCCTCCTCGATTTTTTCGATGAATTGTCCCATTTTTTCCTGAAATAAAGAAACAAGGATATCTTCCTTACTTTTAAAATATAAATAAATCGTACCGTCCGCTACACCGGCTTGTTTAGCAATCTTAGATACTTGGGCATTGTGATAACCGTGTTCAGCAATAACAATAACTGCTGCATCAATAATTTGTTTATATTTAGGTCGATTCTTTTTCAATCTCTTATCTCCTTCTGCTTGATTCACTCTTCTTGGTGCTTTGTCCCTTGTCCATCGTAACATGAGAGCTTGAACATCTTAAGAGAATGATAACTAATTCCTCTGATAAAATATGAATGAATAGTCATTCATATTTTTATAATAAAAAATCTTACCATTTCTGTCAATGGTCATTTTCATAGAAAAAAGAAATGGTAAAATAAAGGTATCTCTAAGTCGCTTTTTTCTGCTTTTCTTTTTCCTCTTCTACAAGGGCCCTTCTTAAAATTTTTCCTACGGCCGTTTTTGGAAGTTCATTTCTAAACTCATAGATTCGCGGTACTTTGTAGGCGGCTAAATGTTGGCGGGCAAAGGTATCAATCTCTTCTTCTGTACATACCGCTCCTTCTTTTAAGACAATGTATGCTTTCACCGTCTCTCCGCGATACGGATCTGGTACGCCCGCTACAACTGCTTCTTGTATTTTCTCATGCTCATATAACACTTCTTCCACTTCTCTCGGATAGATGTTAAATCCACTAGCAATAATCATATCTTTTTTGCGGTCAACAATATAGAAATATCCTCTCTCATCCATATAACCTAAATCCCCTGTTAAAAACCAGCCATCTTTTAGTACAGCCTCGGTTTCTTCCGGCCTGTTCCAATAACCTTTCATCACTTGCGGCCCACGAACCGCAATTTCCCCGATTTCATTGAAAGGTGCTTGTTCTCCCGTTTGTAATGAAAAGATCATCGCATCCGTATCAGGCCAAGGCACTCCAATACTCCCAGATACCCGCTCTGTCCATAAAAAGTTCGCATGAGTCACAGGAGAGCTTTCAGTAAGCCCGTATCCCTCTACAAGCTTTCCGCCTGTCACCTCTTCAAATTTCTCTTGTACCTCCACGGGAAGGGGAGCGGATCCGCTAATACAGGAATCAATAGATGATAAGTCATATTTTTTTAGGCGGGGATGGTTCAATAAGGCAATATAAATAGTAGGTGCTCCTGGAAATAACGTAGGCTTTTGCTTATGAATCGTTTTCAGCACCGTTTCCACATCAAATTTCGGCAGCAAAATCATTTCATATCCTTGCAGAACAGACAAAATAAGTACAGTCGTTAAACCGTACACATGAAAGAAAGGCAGTACGCCTAAAATCTTTTCTTCCCCTTTTTTACATTTATACAACCAATGGGAACACATAGTAGCATTGGCCGCCAAATTCATATGAGTAAGCATCACCCCTTTTGGAAAACCTGTCGTTCCTCCCGTGTATTGCAATAAAGCCAAATCTTCTTCTGGATTAATCAAGATAGGTGTATAGGACCCACAACCACTTTTCACAATTTCCGAAAGCAAATGATTAGTACCGCGATGTTCCACTTTTACGATTAAACCATTTTGCTTTTTTTGAACAAACGGATATAGCCAATTTTTAGGGAAGGGCAAATAATCTTGAATTTTGCTCACAATGACATGCTTCAAATTTGTTGACGCTTTCACTTTAGAGATTTTGGGATATAAAAGATCCAATGATATGATATACTTCGCATTTGAATCATTGAGCTGGAACGTTAACTCCCTCTCTGTGTAAAGAGGATTGGTTTGTACAACTATGCCCCCTGCAAGCAATGCCCCATAGAAAGATACGACGGCTTGAGGAGAGTTCGGAAGCATGATAGCGACTTTTTCCCCTTTCGAAAGCCCAAGTTGTTGCAAATACGCGGCCAGTGCCATTGCTTGCTCGTATAACTCCTTAAACGATAATTTTTTCCCTAAAAAATGAACGGCTGTTTTGTCTTGATAAAGTTGAACAGCTTCTTGAAACAAGTCAACTAAACTTTTATCCTCCAATTGAACATGGGGAGGGATTTCCTCCGGATATAGATTTAACCATGGTTTTGCTGTTTCGTCTGTCATCAACTCACCTCCAAATAGTCTAAATTTTTAGAAATCTATAATTGAATTATAGTATAGGCCAAGCGAAAGTGGCAATGCCCTATGTAAATACCTCCTAAAAAAAATTGAGATGAGCGAAAACGCTCATCTCAATTTTTTAGACATAACATACATTTTTATCTTCTTGCTTCCATGATTACAAAAGCCTCAGCATAGTGACTGTTCCATAAAAGAGGATAAATAAAAACGTACCTTTTTATTTATCCTTTATGTTAAAAACAGCATGTAAATAATCCCTATAATGAGAAACCCTCCGCACAGTGTTAGTAATACTTTTGCTAAAGTCTCCATGTTCTCTCCTTTGTACCCCTTTTAGAAACACACATTATCCGATTCCTGCCCCTATGACATATGACATCCCGACTGAAATCACTAAAGCAATAAAACCAACCGCCCGATTATCCTTTTCAATCTCATCATCAATCCTGAATTTCGGTGTTAAAAATTCAAAGATAAAATAACTAATCAACAAGAGGACAAATCCAAACAGTCCCCATCCGATCATTTCAAATAATGAGTCGTGCTGTTCAATGGAATGACGGAAAATATTCCCAAGACCAAAAATCTTTCCTCCGGTAGCCATAGCCACTGCTACATTCCCTTTTTGAATTTCTTCCCAATTTTTATATTTCGTTACAATTTCAAAAATCACCAGAAAGACAACCATACAAAGAACAACAACACTGTAATAAGCAGCAGTTTCCACATAAGGGTTCTCCCAAAAGGCTTTCATTCCAGCTCTCTCTCCTATCCTTTAAACTCGACAACCGTTACACCGGTTCCTCCCTCTGTGGCTTCGCCAAATCGAATATTCTTGACGGAACGGTGATTTTTCAAATATTCCTGTACCCCTTGTCGAAGCGCTCCCGTTCCTTTCCCATGAATGATTGAAACGCGTGGATAACCAGCTAAAAGCGCATCATCAATGTATTTTTCAACCCGCATTAACGCATCTTCATAACGCTCTCCGCGCAAGTCAAGTTCGAGACTCACATGATAATCTTTTCCTTTAATCGTAGCAAGCGGCTTCGTTTCTACCGGCTTCGGAGATCCAATGTATTCCATGTTGTTTTCTTTTACTTTCATTTTCATAATGCCCATTTGTACTTGCCATTCATTGCTGCTCACTTTTTCAATAAGCGTCCCTTTTTGACCGAAGCTGATGATTTTTACTTCATCTCCCGGAGTAAATGTTTGGGCCTTCTTTTGATCAGCTGGTTTCTTCCCGCTCTTTTCAAGAGCAGGAACCGCCCCTTCCAATCGTTTTTTTGCTTCAATCAGTTCATGTTCCTTCACTAAGGCATGTTGATTTCGGCTCATTTTTCGTAGCTGTCGAATGACTTCTTCCGCTTCTTCTTTTGCCGCATCAACGGTCTCTGCTGCTTTTTGTTCCGCTTTTTCATACAAACGGTCGCGCTGCTCGTTAAACTCAAGGATTTGATTTTGCAATTCCTTATGCAGCTTCTCTGCCGCTTTCCTCAAATTTTCCGCTTCTTGTAGTTCATCTTCCGCTTGACGTCTGCTTTCTTCAAGAGAAGCAATCATGTTTTCTACTGTATTGGTCTCCGTATCGATAAAACCTTTTGCCCGTTCGATCACACGATTTGCCAATCCTAGCCTCTTGGAGATTTCAAACGCATTGCTTCGGCCCGGCACACCAATCAATAATTTATACGTCGGACTCAGTGTTTCAATATCAAATTCTACACTCGCGTTAATAACACCTTCACGATTATAGCCGTATGCTTTTAATTCAGGATAATGAGTAGTGGCAATAACACGTGCCCCTCTTTGGTGCACTTCATCCAAAATGGAAATGGCAAGTGCCGCCCCTTCCTGAGGATCTGTACCTGCTCCCAGCTCATCAAACAACACAAGACTCTTATAGTCAACATCCTTTAAAATCTCCACAATATTGACCATATGGGAAGAGAAGGTACTTAAGCTCTGCTCAATTGACTGCTCATCACCGATATCCGCGAACACATGATTGAATACCGTCATTTCTGAACCGTCAAGAGCCGGAATTTGCAAACCGGATTGTGCCATCAATGTAAATAGCCCGATTGTTTTGAGGGTAACGGTTTTTCCTCCTGTATTCGGTCCTGTGATAACAATCGTGGAATACTCCCCGCCCAACTCAATATCGTTGGCGACTACATCTTCTTTTGGAATGAGTGGATGCTTGGCTTTAAACAATTTAATATAGCCGTGTTCATTCATTTTTGGCTTTGAGGCTTTCAGTTTATGGCTGTATTTTCCCTTTGTAAATGTAAAATCCAGCTCCCCTAAAACCGTCACATTGTGCTGAAGCTCGGAAGCAACTTCTGCCACTTCCTTAGTAAGCTCAATTAAAATGCGTTCAATTTCCTGCTTTTCTTGAACTTTCGCTTCCTGCAGTTCATTATTCAATGTAACGATTGCCTGCGGTTCAATAAACAGCGTGGCACCCGATGATGATTGATCATGCACAATACCGCCGTAAGCATTTCGATACTCTTGTTTCACTGGAATTACAAACCGTTCATTACGAATGGTCACGATGGCATCAGAAAGCATTTTTTGAGCGGAAGATGACCGAATCAAGCTTTCCAATTTTTCACGAATCCTCGATTCCGTTGTCCGAAGGCGCTGACGAATACTTCTTAACTTATCGCTTGCTCCGTCCAGCATGACTCCGTTTTCATCGATGCTATTTTTAATGGACTGCTCTACTTGAGGCAGCGGAGTCAATTGTTCAGCGCTCTCCTGCAAAATAGGCAAACTGAACTCTTCTTCCATAAGCTCCTCAATAAATTTTTTCATCTGCCTTGTGCCATAAATCGTACTGGACACATCCAGCAATTCCGTCGTCCCGAGCGTACTGCCTATGGAAGCTCTCTTTACGTAAGGACGAATATCATAAATCCCTCCAAGCGGGACATTGCCTTTTATTCTTAAAACCGTCACTGCTTCGTCAGTTGCATTCTGCCTTTTGACCACTTCTTCGTAGTCGGTTGACGGCATCAGCTGCATCACTTTCTCGCGGCCTAACGAGGAAGCAACATGGGTAAGAAGCTGTTCTTTGACTTTATCGAATTCTAATACTTTAAAAATGCGCTGCTGCAACATTTCTTCCTCCCTTAATAAACCTGCATCAATTGTTTTACATCCTTATTTCCCCACATTCAAATCGTTGCGTTTTAAGAATGTTACCAGGTCTTCCAATTCGTACGTATTAATGACTTGTTCAGGTCGAACCCAGCCTTTTACTGCTGTGGAAACACCAATCTCCATATGCTCAAGCATCTGCATATTATGCGCGTCTGTATTGATGACTAGCTTTACTCCCGCTTCTTGTGCTTTTCTTAAATGCTCGGCTGCCAAGTCAAGGCGATGTGGATTAGCATTCAGTTCTAACGCTGTGTTCGTCTGTTTAGCTAACTCAATCAACATGTCCATATCTACATCATAGCCTTCTCTCCGGCCAATCAATCTCCCGGTCGGATGGGCGATAAAATCTACATGGGCATTTTCCAGAGCAGTTTTCAGGCGCTGCATAATCACTTCACGCGGCTGAGAAAAGCTCGAATGGATCGATGCAATGACAAGATCCATTTCGCTTAACAATTCATCATCATAATCAAGTGAAGCATCGGGTAAAATATCCATCTCTACCCCGGCTAAAATCGTAAAGTCATTATACTTCTCATTTAAGCGATCAATTTCTTCCCGCTGTTTGCGTAAGCGCTCAGCCGTCAGTCCGTTCGCTACCTTCAAATATTGAGAATGATCCGTAATTGCCATATAGCGGTAGCCCTTTTTCCGGCATGCTTCCGCCATTTCTTCAATAGAATAAGCGCCGTCACTCCATGTTGAGTGCATGTGAAGATCACCTTTTATATCAGTTAAGGTAATAACAGGATGGGACTTCATGAATGCCTCGACTTCTGTACCATCTTCCCGTAATTCCGGGGGGATGAAACTTAACCCGAAATGCTGATAAAAAGCTTCTTCATTCTCGAATGTAATGACTTCTCCCGTTTCAACCTTCTCAACTCCGTACTCGCTTATTTTTTCACCGCGCTCTTTTGCCAGCTGGCGCATGCGTACATTATGATCTTTTGAACCGGTAAAATGGTGCAAAGTCGTTGCAAATTCTTGTTCCTTCACTAAGCGGAAATCAATGGAAACATCATATTCATAACCTAAAACAACCGATACTTTCGTATCACCGTTCGCAATGATTTCTTTCACCTTCGGCAGCGCCGTTAATTGTTCACGCACTTGTCCGTTATCTTCAGTTGCAATAATGAAGTCAAGGTCTTTAATCGTTTCTCTCATTCGCCGTAAGCTTCCCGCCCTTGAAAACTTTATAATCCCGTCCATATGCGCAAGTGCCTCTTCAATTTCCTCTGCAATGGGCAGCATGAATGCTAAAGGAAGACGGTCGGGGCGTTTTCCGAATTCCTCAATGGAAGCAAGGATTTTCTCTTCCGTTTTTTTGCCGAAACCGCTTAATTCCTGCACTTTATGATGCAAACAAGCTTCCTTTAATGATTCAATGTCTTCCACTTGAAGCTCTTTGTACAGCTTTGCAATCTTTTTACCGCCAAGGCCTGGCAATTTCAGCAGTGGAATTAACCCTGCCGGCACTTCTTTTTGCAGGTCTTCTAAAACAGAGGACTTTCCTGTCTGTATGTACTCTTCAATGACTGCAGCCGTTCCCTTGCCTATTCCAGACATTTGAGTGAAGTCCTCAATGTCCGACAAGCTTCGTTCATCACTCTCGATGGCTGCAGCAGCTTTACGAAAAGCCGAAATTTTAAACGGGTTATCCCCTTTGAGCTCCATATAAACCGCAATCGTTTCTAACAGTTTGATAATTTCTTTTTTATTCACTTTCGTCACACCGCCTCTATGGTATATCATTGTAAGATATCATGTAATTTATTATGCACTAACTCAAAAACTCCATCATCAATAAAATAAACCGTCTCCGAAACCCTTGACTACACTGGATCTCACAGGACGGTTCACTTCATGACCTTTAATTTTCATTTTAAAGGGTTGTATAATAGTGCCTCCATAAATCCTGGATGGCAGAAGATAAAATCGGAGTATCGTTCACGATGAACATTGCCATAAAGGATTGCTGAATAGGTTCTTGAATTTCGTTGACGGGAATAATCGCACCAATATAAAGAAGAACGAATGAAACAAGATATACTTCAGCAAAGCCTAAAATACCGCCGCCCCATCTATTTAATTGCTTAAGCACAGGCAGCTGTGCCAACGAATGAAGAATTGAACCAACCATTCCTAATAACAGTTTTGTCCCAAAGAATAAAAAGGCAAATGCAATCATACGGTAAAATGCTTCTTCTATGTATGCTTGTTCAAATAGGAAAGACGTTATTCCCTGCATTTGGATTTCCGGAAACGGAATAATCAGCTTGAGTCTTGGAGCGAGCTGGTCGCTGAAGGAATAAGCAACGAGAAAAGCCGCAATAAAACTGATTAAATGAACAAGTTGACGAATAAGCCCGCGCTTAATTCCAGCTAAGAAACCTAAAATGAACAAACCGATCAAAATAATGTTTAGCATAGCTGTCAGTCCTTTGGATTTCGAAATTGTCTCTCTATTTTTTCATAATCATCTTTTAGTTTAAGAAAATCATGTACTACATTTACAGCCGTCAAAACGGCCAGCTTATTTATATCTAAATGTGGATTTTTTGCACTTATTTCACGCATTTTATCGTCAACAATGGAAGCCACAAGACGAATGTGACTTGTGCTTTCCGTTCCGACGATTGTATATTGTTGTCCGAAAATATCAACTGTCGTACGTGTTTTAGGTTGTTCTGACACAAAAAGTCCTCCGTTCCACCAAATCCTAATCCTTATCATACCATGAAGCGATATTACATGGAAAGACATGTCCTGTTAAATAACAGAACATGGATAAAAAGATATCCATGTTCTGTTATTTATATCCCTTAATAGCATATTTAAAATGTAAAAACAATCAAATAGCACCTGCCAAAAACAATACCCATGTTAGAAAGTTAACTCGGATTCATATAGAATAAGAAACAGACGGCCCAATTTATAAAACGGGCTGGAATTAGATAAGAATCCATATAGAGAATAGTTTAGAAGGAGTTCATTTATGTCGAATACAGTTTTAAAAATGAATAGTGGACAATTAGAGAGCATGAGAGAACATTACCGCTCAAAGCTAACGGAGAAAGTGCCGCAAGGAGGGCTTTTTGTCGCCAAAACAGGAAGCTGTACAATTACGGCTTATCGTTCCGGAAAAGTACTGTTTCAGGGACAAGGAGCTGAAGCTGAAGCCGCCAAATGGGGAACCGTCAACCTAAAGCCTTCCTCTCCCATCCCTTCCCGTAAACCCGCCAGTACATTGCCTTCGGATATTGCAAGGCGTTCCTTTATCGGTTCAGATGAGGTGGGCACAGGAGATTACTTCGGTCCGATGACCGTTGTGGCCGCCTATGTTGATAAACAGCAAATTCCCCTGCTTCAAGAATTGGGTGTGCGCGATTCCAAAAGCTTAACAGATGACAAGATTACCGAAATTGCCAAACAGCTCATTACCATCCTTCCATACAGCCTGCTCATTTTACATAACGACAAATATAATGAATGGCAGCAAAAAGGAATGTCACAAGGAAAGATGAAGGCTCTTCTTCACAATCAGGCAATCGGAAACGTACTTAAAAAAATGGAACCGATCAAACCTGAAGGCATCCTTATCGACCAATTTGCAGAACGGACAGTTTACTACGAGCATATTGCTTCCCAAAAAGAAATTGTAAAAGAGAACGTTTATTTCAGCACAAAAGGTGAGAGCATTCATATTGCGGTTGCGGCCGCCTCCATGATCGCCCGCTATGCCTTTTTGAAAGCGATGGATAAGCTCAGCGAACAAGCGGGATTTACCTTACCTAAAGGAGCAGGGGCCCCAGTCGATATCGCTGCAGCCCGCCTCATCAAACAACAAGGAGAACAAGCCCTTCCTTCGTTCACCAAATTTCACTTTGCCAATACACAAAAGGCGATGAAAATGGCAAAAAAATAAACATCCATGAGCCGAACGGCTCATGGATGTTTTTAGTATCTAGATACAACATTACAAATTCAACATCTAGTCTTTTGTATAAATCTACTTTAATTTTCTAACGTTCAATATTCATTTTTATTCTATTTTAGCTTTTGTGTTTTTTCACCTTGAATCCACTCATAAAAGTTCTCGTATAAACAGCCGGGAAGAACCCATAAGGGAGCTTTCCAGCTATTTATGTGGATTTAGATTATGAACGTAAGGATGCGCCAAAGGCTTCCTCTACTGCTTCCAGTACACGCTCATGCGCTTTTGTGACATCTTCATCCGTTAATGTACGTTCCGGATCGAAATAGCGAAGAGAGAAAGCAACCGATTTTTTGCCCGGCTCCATCTTTTCTCCTTCGTACAAGTCAAATACCGTGACATCCTTCAGCAGCTTGCCGCCTGCTTCTTCGATCACACGCTGGATATCACCGGCAGACACAGCCGTCTCCACCACAAGAGCGATATCTCGGGAAATGGATGGGAAACGTGGAATTGGCTCATATTGTACTTCTTGAACGTCTGTTGTCAATAATATTTGTAAATCCAATTCAAACACATATGTTTCACGCAAATCCATATCTTTTTGTACAGCCGGATGAAGCTGGCCGACAAACCCTACGCTTGAACCATTCAATAATACTTCAGCCGTACGGCCAGGGTGCATACCTTCTTTATTTGCAAGCTTGTATTCAATCTGATCGGTTACACCCAATAAATTGAATACACCTTCTACGATGCCTTTTACAACGTAGAAGTCAACAGCTTTCTTCTCACCTTGCCATCCGTGCATATGCCATAATCCCGTTACCGCACCAGACAAGCGTTCTTTTTCTTGAGGAAGCTCCCCCTGAGCCTTTGCCAGGAATACAGAACCAATTTCGTAAAGAGCAACCGAATCGATTTGGCGTGCATTGTTATGTTTTACCGCTTCTAAAAGGTGCGGCACGAGGCTTAAACGAAGCGTACTGCGTTCCTCACTCATCGGCATCGCCAAACGAATAGCTTCGCTTTGTTCAAGTGCAAATTGAGCCGATTTTTCTTCACTTGTCAATGAGTACGTAATCGCTTGTAAAAGACCAGCACCTTCCAAGAAGCGGCGAACTTTACGGCGTTTTTCTTGGTAAGGGGTTAAACGGCCCGGCGTCGCTTCAGAAATCGGAAGCGTTGTTGGCAAATTATCATAGCCATATAAACGAGCTACTTCTTCCACTAAGTCTTCCTCAATCGTAATGTCTCCGCGTCTTGTCGGAACCGTTACGACAAAACTTCCCTCTTCTTCTTTCACATCAAATTGAAGGCGCACGAAAATATCTTTTACTTGTTCTCCTGTTAACTCGGTACCGAGAACACCGTTAATACGTTTTAATGAGATGGAGATAACAGCAGGTTCGATTGTCATCGTATCGGCTTCCACTGTTCCGTCTACAACCTCACCGCCGGCATATAAAGCCATTAATGAAGCCGCACGGTCTGCAGCTAAACGAGTACGATTTGGATCAATTCCTTTTTCGAAGCGAGCGCTTGCCTCACTGCGTAATCCGTGATCCTTTGATGCTGTACGAACTGTTAACCCTTTGAAATAAGCTGATTCGATTAAAACCGTTGTCGTATCGTTTTGTACTTCAGAATTGGCTCCGCCCATAACCCCAGCCAAGGCGATTGGTTCAGTTCCATTTGTGATGACAAGATGCTCTTCTATTAATGTGCGTTCTGCATCATCAAGCGTCACGATTTTCTCACCATTTTGAGCACGTCTTACTAGAATCTCTTTTGAACCGAGACGATCGTAGTCAAATGCGTGAAGCGGCTGGCCGTATTCTAACAAGATGTAGTTTGTAATATCCACGACGTTGTTATGCGGGCGGATACCAGCTGCCATTAAACGCGTTTGCATCCAAAGCGGTGAAGGAGCGATTTGGACGTTCTTCACCACACGCGCCACATATAACGGGTTGTCTTCTTTCGCATCGACTTTTACAGAAATATAATCAGACGCTTTCTCATTATTTGTTTCTAAGACCACTTCCGGATATTTGACCTCACGTCCTAAAATAGCCGCCACTTCATGGGCAACCCCTAACATGCTTAAAGCGTCAGAGCGGTTTGGTGTCAATCCTAACTCCAATACCTTATCATTTAAATTCAACAATTCCAGCGCATCTGCTCCTGGCTGTGCATCGTTTGGAAAGACGAAAATTCCTTCTTGATATTCTTTCGCCACAAGTTTCCCTTCGACTCCAAGCTCTTGAAGGGAACAAATCATGCCGTTTGACTCTTCGCCGCGAAGTTTTGCTTTTTTAATTTTGAAGTTGCCGGGTAAAACGGCTCCAACTTTGGCTACTGCCACTTTTTGACCTTGAGCAACATTCGACGCTCCGCAAATAATTTGAACAGGCTCACCTTCCCCAAGATCCACTAAGCATTTATTCAATTTATCTGCATTCGGGTGCTGCTCGCGTTCGACAACATGGCCGATGACAACACCGCTGATTCCTTCTCCTAAATCTTCTACACCTTCTACTTCAATTCCGCTTCTGGTAATCTTTTCAGCTAACTCTTCTGCTGAAATTCCTGTTAAATCCACATACTCTTGTAACCAACGATATGATACAAACATGTGTATCCCCTCCTTTATGCTCGCTTAAATTGTTGTAAGAAACGTACATCATTTGTATAGAAATGACGAATATCATCTACGCCGTACTTTAACATCGCAATGCGCTCCGGCCCCATACCGAAAGCGAATCCTTGGTATTTTTTCGAATCATAACCGGCCATTTCAAGCACGTTCGGATGAACCATCCCGGCACCTAAAATTTCAATCCAGCCTGTTTTCTTACATACGTTACAACCTTTGCCGCTGCACTTATGGCAAGATACGTCTACCTCGACAGACGGCTCTGTAAACGGGAAGAAGCTAGGACGAAGACGGATTTCACGTTCTTCACCAAACATTTTTTTAGCAAACACTTCAAGTGTACCTTTTAAATCGCTCATGCGAATGTTTTCATCGATGACAAGACCCTCAATTTGTGTGAACTGATGGGAATGCGTCGCATCATCATTATCGCGGCGATACACTTTACCAGGGCAGATGATTTTAATTGGTCCTTTTCCTTCATTTTTCTCCATCGTGCGAGCTTGTACCGGAGATGTATGGGTGCGAAGTAAAATCTCCTCTGTAATATAGAAGGAATCTTGCATATCGCGTGCAGGGTGACCTTTTGGCAAGTTTAATGCTTCAAAGTTGTAATAGTCTTTCTCTACTTCAGGACCTTCTGCAATCGAATAGCCCATCCCTAAAAATAAGTCTTCAATTTCTTCTACCACCGCTGTTAACGGATGGTGATTTCCAACTTTGACAGGACGACCAGGCAGCGTCACATCAATAGTCTCAGATGCTAATCTTTGCTCGACTTCCGCTTGCTCCAGCCCTTTTTGCTTTGCTTCCAGACTTGAAGCAATTGCTTCACGAACGTCATTTGCCAATGCTCCCATGACAGGACGCTCCTCAGCCGATAATTTCCCCATTCCACGCAAAACCTCTGTGATAGGTCCCTTTTTTCCAAGATAAGCAACACGCACATCGTTTAGCGCTTTTAAATCAGTTGCCGCTTCAATCTTTGCAATCGCTTCTTGCTGCAGCTCTTTCAAACGTTCTTTCATGCTCAATCTTCCTCCTTTATATGATCCAGCTTTTCATGAAAATACAAAAAACCTCCTCCCGGAAAGGGACGAGGTTTGATCGCGGTACCACCCTTATTTACGGCAAAACAAACATATGCCGTACAACTTAAGCTACATAACGGTATAAACCGGAACACCTTTACATCTGGTTGATGGTCCAAGTGTCAGCTCAGGAGGCGAATTCACTTATGTCTACCATAAAAATGCTTTCAGTCACGGCATTTTCTCCCTAAATGGCGCGTAATAAGCTACTGTTCTCCGTCTTTGCTTTTTCATATGTAATTCATTTTCTTTATTATATGGAAAATGAATTGATGTTGCAACTACCTGCCGCGTAAATAATACAGCAAAATACCTGCTGCGACTGCTACATTGAGCGACTCACTCTTCCCGTAAATGGGAATATACAAATTTTCATCCGTCTGTTTCAATAACGAATCGGCCACTCCGCTTCCTTCATTCCCTACGAGAAGAGCAAAGGAATGGCTTGGCTGAACATCCATATAAGGTTTTGCATCCTTTAAGGACGTGCCATAAATGGAAATGCCTCGATTTTTAAGAATGGGAATAATCTCTTCCAGCTGCCCTTTAATAATCGGCAAATGAAAAATGGCCCCTTGAGTCGAACGAATCACCTTGCTATTGTATAAATCGACACTTCCTGCTCCGACTACTACCAATTCCACTCCAGCGGCATCCGCCGTTCGGAGCATCGCACCCAAATTCCCAGGATCTTGAACAGAGTCAATTAACAGAATTTTGTTCAGCCCTTCGGGAATCTCATCGTTCTTTTGCTGATAGCAAACCGCAGCCATTCCTTGAGGGGTTTCTGTATCTGAAATGGCCTTCATAATATCATTGGCAACTACAGTGATGGAGACATCATCTACATTCCATCCGGAAGGAATACTCACTTCTTCTGATACAATGAGTTCTTTTACCGCTTGTTTTGTTCGCAGCGCCTCTTCGACTAAATGATAGCCTTCCACTAAAAATAAACCGTTTTTATCTCGTTCTTTTTTTGTATGCAGTTTTTTCCACACTTTCACTTGTGGATTTTTAACTGAATCGATTCGTTTCACTTGCTCGTTCTCCTTTTTATATCCATTCAATTTAATATTCCAATATGTATTATTGCTTTGCTTCTATCCATGTTGTATACAACTCTTAAACGTTTTCTTATAAACAGCTGACAAGCTTGCGTATGCAAGCTTGTCAGCTGTTTATATTATATCGTAATTCTTCTTACATAGAAAATCAGAATAAGACTCACAATAACAGTGTAATTTCACACTAAATTTGAGGTGATGAAAATGAGTTTAAATTTACGAAATGCCATTATATCAAACGTTTCCGGAAATTCACAGCAAGAACTTGAAGCAACTATTATGGATGCTATCCAAAGCGGCGAAGAAAAAATGCTTCCAGGCTTAGGCGTTTTATTTGAAGTCATCTGGAAAAATTCAAACGAGCAAGACAAAAACGAAATGCTGACAACTCTTGAAAAAGGACTCCAATAAGAAAATCAGAAAAGACGGTTGGCTCCCCAACCGTCTCTTTTTATTACAACACTTGTAATTATACCTGCTTTGAGCTCTCCGTTCTTACATCTTAAATAAGCCCTCAAAAGTTCGCTCATAAGCGGATTTATATTAATTGAAAGTAATGTTTTTTACTGTCTCTTCATCTAATCGTTTAATCACTTCCACAATGAGCTTCACCGCATTTTCATAATCATCCCGGTGAAGCATCGCTGCATGGGAGTGAATGTATCGCGTAGCAATAGTAATGGACAAGGCAGGTACTCCGTTTGCTGAAACGTGGATAGCACCTGAGTCTGTACCGCCGCCTGCCATGGAATCGAATTGATATGGAATATTCAATTCATCAGCTGTATCCGTCACAAAATCACGTAAGCCCTTATGAGAAACCATGGAAGCATCATATAAAATGATTTGCGGGCCTTTGCCCATTTTCCCCATCGCTTCTTTCTCGGATACGCCAGGTGTGTCTCCCGCAATCCCAACATCTACACCAAACGCAATGTCAGGCTGAATAAAGTTCGCTGACGTTTTCGCGCCGCGCAGTCCCACTTCTTCTTGAACAGTCCCGACACCGTAGACAATATTCGGGTGATCTGTACCTTTTAATTGCTTTAAAACATCGATAGCAATAGCACAACCTATGCGGTTGTCCCACGCTTTCGCCAACAACATTTTTTCATTATTTAATACAGTGAATTCAAAATAAGGGACAACTTGATCGCCCGGTCGGATACCCCACTCCATCGCTTCCTCTTTGCTGGATGCTCCAATATCGATGAACATATCTTTTATTTCAACCGGCTTTTTACGTGCTTCCGGCGATAAAATATGAGGCGGTTTGGAACCAATAACTCCTGTCACATCTCCCTTTTTCGTCACAACCGTCACACGCTGGGCAAGCATCACTTGAGACCACCAGCCGCCAACTGTCTGAAAACGAAGGAATCCTTTATCATCAATTTGGGTAATCATAAAGCCCACTTCATCCAAGTGACCGGCGACCATGATTTTGGGGCCATTTTCTTTCCCTGTTTTTTTAGCGATTAAGCTTCCTAACCCATCTGTTGTCACTTCATCCGCATAAGGTTCAATATACTTTTTCATCACGTCGCGCGGTTCACGTTCATTTCCCGGAATCCCTTTGGCATCTGTCAAATCCTTGAGCATTGTCAATGTTTCATCCAATTTCTCCATAATATACATAAACCTCCTTATTGAACACACATTACTAATATTATACAGAACTATCACTTAAAAAACGAATTAGTAGCCTTGCTCTTGCCTTTGAAAGTTTACTTCGTTTTTCGCAACATACGCTCGCTTCACATCTTCTGTGGAAAACCCGAGCAATTCACCTAATATTAAGTATTGCGAAAACATGTTAATGTATGTATCTTGTGACATATTTGTTTGAAAATGCGAGACGCACTCATATACTTTTAAAAATTGTTCTGTTAATGTGTGATTCATTTTTGCTGTCGGAATGTTGATGTGTTCCTCGATTTTCAACTCAAGGCCAAGAGATAATAGGAAGTGGATACCATCTACATATTCTTCTAAAATGGTTTCATTCGCTGCCGGCGGCTTCACGCTCCAAAACTTAAAGCAGCGTGTTTCATTTGCAAGCTCCCCCACCTCTACTAATAAAGCTAAAATTTTTCGTTCCACTAATCTCTCTTGCTGCAGCCCATGCTTCTCCTCAATATGCTGATCGAGCTGTCTCTGCATCTCGAATAACTGTTCAAAATTCATCCTATTTGCTCCTTCTTTCAATAATGATAAGTCCTAACATTAATTTGGTCTGGGCCCTTTTTTAAGCTTTTGGGGTTTCCCATCTTGAATAAACGAAAAAGGTCTTCGTATAAGCGGCTGGCAAGAGCCCGAAGGGAGCTTGCCAGCCGCTTATGCGTAACTCATTTGATGTGTATGTTTTTTATACACACCAAATGAGTTATGTAATAAAATTATAGCAAATCGGAGGAAACTTGAAACCTTTTGAGAATTTCTACGTAAAGTAGAGAAATATGGAATAAGGAGGGACAAGAATGATTGTTGTGCTATTGCGTCTGCTCATTATCGCCGCTTTTTTCTATCTTATTTATAAAGCGGTTCGTTACTTTACCGATCCCATGCGAAAACTTGAACATGCACATGAGAAAAAAGAATTTCGCCTCCTGGATGAAAAGGGAAATGTTCGCAAAAACTTTTTGCTCACATATAAAGGGGTATTATTTGAAGGAGAAAAATATTTAGGAACTACTCCTGACTCATTTGAGGTCATTTCAATTATTATCTCTATCCGTGATACAGAAAAGTTGGAAGGACTCTCACGCGTTGATTTTTCAAGAATTGAACAAGAAGTGCAATTTTTATATCCTTACGCCAAGCTGGAGTGGAAAAGTCCCATCAAAGAGTTCCTTCAATGAGAAGAGCCAAGCCATAAAAATATATGGCTTGGCTCTTCTCAGCTGAATCGTGATCAAGAATTAGTGAAAATCCATAATCCGTTGACGATTCGTTGTTGAAGACTTCGGAATACAATATACCTTTATTGCTTTTTCACTTGAAACTAATTTCTTATAACAAGATAAATAAAAGAAAAATATGAATAATGGCAATGAGCGGAAGACCCACTTTGAATTGCAAATGCTTTGTTTTATGGCGAAACATGTGCATTCCTAAAGCTGACCCAACGGCACCTCCAGCTAATGAACAAAGCCAGATAGTGGACTCTTTAATTCGCCACTGGCGATTTTTCGCCCTGTTTTTATCGACAACCATCAGTGTGATTCCCGCTATGTTGACACATAGATAATAAACTAGCCAAAAATCCTTCATCCTGTATGCTCCTTTAGGGGAATTGTCCATATAACGAGGAAAAGCCTCCTTCTTTGAAAGAAGGAGGCTTTTGAATTATTTCAAGTTGCTTTTTGCAACTGTTGCTAATTCAGCGAATGCTTTTTCATCGCTAACAGCTAGCTCAGCTAACATTTTACGGTTAACTTCGATACCAGCTACTTTTAAACCGTGCATTAAACGGCTGTAAGAAAGACCGTTCATACGAGCAGCAGCGTTGATACGAGTGATCCATAATTTACGGAAGTCGCGTTTTTTCTGGCGACGGTCACGGTAAGCATACATTAAAGATTTCATTACTTGCTGGTTAGCAACTTTGTATAATGTATGTTTAGAACCGAAATAACCTTTTGCTAATTTTAAAACTTTTTTACGACGTTTGCGTGTTACTGTACCGCCTTTTACACGTGGCATAGTTGTTTCCCTCCTGTATTGTCTATCTTAAACCGAAATTATTTCATGTTAACTAATAAGAAACGGATGCGTTTGTAATCGCCTGTGCTTACTACAGCACCTTTGCGAAGTTTACGCTTTTGCTTTGTTGATTTGTTAGCAAATAAGTGGCTTGTGTAAGCATGAGAACGTTTAAGCTTACCAGATCCAGTTTTCTTGAAACGCTTTGCAGCGCCGCGGTGAGTTTTCATTTTTGGCATGATGTGTTCCTCCTCGTCTTATTGCTTTTCATTTTTTGGTGCTAAAACTAAGAACATGCTGCGTCCGTCCATTTTAGGAGCAGCCTCTATTGATCCTACATCCGCACAAGCTTCTGAGAAACGGTCAAGTACTCGCTGACCGATTTCCTTATGCGTAATTGCACGACCCTTAAAGCGAATGCTCGCTTTCACTTTATCGCCTTTTTCAAGGAACTTACGCGCATTGCGAAGTTTCGTATCAAAGTCATGCTGGTCGATTGTCGGACTTAAACGAACTTCTTTTAAGCTGATAATCTTTTGATTTTTACGAGCTTCCTTATCTTTCTTCTGTTGCTCGAAGCGGAATTTACCGTAATCCATAATTCGGCATACCGGCGGTTTCGCATTTGGAGCAACCATCACAAGATCCTGATTTACTCGCACAGCAATTTCTAATGCTTCTTGCTTCGTTTTAATTCCTAATTGTTCCCCGTTTTGGTCGATTAAACGAACTTCGCGGGCACGAATGCCCTCGTTCACCATCATATCCTTGCTAATAAGTAGCCACCTCCAAGGTTTTATCGTCGAATACATGGTTTGAGCAGCCGCACGCCAGCCCACAAAAAAAGTGTGGGCACATACTGCACCCACACTTTATATTTACAAATAAGTAAATAGTCAAATTCATACCTGCCAACTGCTGCATGCGTCAATCAGGTGAGAAGCGGGTGCTTCTGCTTTTACACAAACAAGTATTCAATTACCTTTCAGAATTGTAACATGCTTATCCAGCTATGTCAATTAAGAAAGCTACTCTAATCGCAACAAAAATAATTCTAACAGAATTATTGTATCAGCGCAATAACTTTTTTTCTTTTAGATTGTTTTCGTAAACATTGTTACTTTTGGACCGTGACACGGTCTAAAAGTAACAGCAACAATCTTTGAGAAAAGAGCCTTTTTTATCTTGCTACCTCTTGTTTTAACAAAGAAATAAATTGTTCAAAGTCAATTGTCTCTGACTTTTGCTCACCATATTTACGCACGTTTACCGCGCCTTCTTCCACCTCTTTATCGCCCACTACAAGCATGTAAGGTATTTTTTGCATTTGCGCTTCACGGATTTTGTAGCCGATTTTTTCGTCACGCTCGTCTAATTCTACACGGAAGCCTTCAAGCTGTAGTTTTTCTTGGACTTGTTTCGCATATTCCAAGTGTACCCCAGGGGATACAGGGATCACCTGTACTTGAACCGGCGCTAACCAAGTCGGGAACGCCCCTTTATATTCTTCGATTAAAAACGCAACAAAGCGTTCCATCGTCGATACAACACCTCGGTGGATAACAACCGGACGATGCTGCTTGCCGTCTTCTCCCACATAAGTCAAATCGAAACGCTCTGGCTGCAAGAAATCCAGCTGTACTGTTGATAATGTTTCATCCTTGCCAAGTGCTGTACGAACTTGAACATCGAGCTTCGGACCATAGAATGCAGCTTCGCCCTCTGCTTCATAATAGTCTAAACCAAGTTCATCCATCGCTTCCTTCAGCATGCCTTGTGCCTTTGCCCACATTGCATCATCATCATAATACTTTTCTGTGTCTTGAGGGTCACGGTAAGATAAGCGGAAAGTATAATCATTTAAGCCAAAATCTTTATAGACCTCCAACACTAAGTTAACGACACGCTTAAACTCATCCTTGATTTGATCCGGACGCACAAAAATATGAGCGTCGTTCAATGTCATCCCGCGTACACGCTGAAGCCCCGATAATGCACCTGACATTTCATAACGGTGCATTGTACCAAGCTCAGCAATACGAATCGGCAATTGGCGATAGCTGTGAATTTCATTTTTGTAAACCATCATATGGTGAGGACAGTTCATTGGGCGAAGAACAAGCTGTTCATTGTCCATTTCCATCGCCGGGAACATGCCTTCCTGATAATGCCCCCAGTGACCGGAAGTTTTATAAAGTTCGACACTTCCCAATACCGGTGTATATACATGCTGATAACCTAGACGTTCTTCTTTATCCACAATGTAACGTTCAATGACGCGGCGAATCGCGGCACCTTTCGGAAGCCATAATGGAAGGCCTTGTCCCACTTTTTGAGAGTTGGTAAATAAGTTCAACTCTTTTCCAAGTTTGCGGTGATCGCGCTCTTTTGCCTCTTCTAATAAACGAAGATGCTCCGCTAAATCTTCTTTTTTGAAGAAAGCTGTACCGTAAATGCGCTGAAGCATTTTGTTTTTGCTGTCACCGCGCCAGTACGCACCGGCAATGCTTAACAACTTGAATTCTTTGATTTTGCCTGTTGACGGAACGTGAACCCCGCGGCAAAGATCGAAAAATTCGCCTTGTTCATAAATTGACAACGTTTCACCAGCAGGAATCACTTCAATCAGCTCAAGCTTCAGGTTATCGCCAAGCTCTTCGTAAAGCTTTATTGCATCTTCACGAGACACTTCTTTACGAACGATTTCCAAGTTTTCGTTTACAATCTTTTTCATTTCTTTTTCAATGTTGGCCAGATCTTCTGGAGTAATTGACTCTTCCATATCAATGTCATAATAGAAACCATTTTCAATAACAGGACCAATCCCCAACTTCACATCTTTATATAAACGTTTAATCGCTTGAGCCATTAGATGAGCTGTACTATGGCGCATGATTTCCAGTGCATCTTTTGTATCTTGTGTGACAATCTCAATCGCTCCGTCTTCTTGAAGCGGTGTACGTAAATCGACAAGTTCACCGTTCCATTTTCCAGCGATGGATTTTTTCTTTAATCCCGGGCTGATCGAACCGGCAATGTCTTCTGTTGTCGAACCTTTCGGAAACTCCTTTACAGCACCATCTGGAAATGAAATTTTAATCATATCAGACATGTTGTTACACTCCTTTTGTTATAAAAAATTCAATAAAAAATGGGAATTACGCTCTTAAAACGAGTGAAAGAGGACGAATCCCGCTATATCCCTCGTTTGTTGAACAAATAAAAAAACCCGTCCCTAAAAGAAGGGACGAGTATATTTCACTATATCGTGGTTCCACCCTTGTTCCTGCTTCGGCGAATGATCAGCGGCGAAACAGCTCAAGAATTGATAACGGCAATACCGTCAGTAATTACTGGAATACATTATTCGTTCACTACTGAAGTTTAGAGGCGGTAAGTTTATTTTTCGTGTTAGGAAGCTTGCAGCCGTGGCCTCCCTCTCTGTAAACCGTAAAAATACACTCATGTCCTCATCATAACTTTGTATCATATAAGAATATGTGTTCATTATAAGTTCTTTATTTCTAGAAATCAACCTCTAGTCCATACTTGTTTTCATATACTAAGTTAAAGTTTCGCTTCGGACGAATTGTCACGTTTTCTTGAAAAATGTTTTGAATCGTAAAAAAGATGGAATGGGACGGACTGTCCGTATAAATATAAATATGGGAAGGAGCCATCGCTAAAAGCGGTTGAATCACATGCTCGTCTATGTACAGTGTTTGATGATACGAAACCAATTCTTCCCTGTAATGTTTTCTCTGTTCTTCCTTAATTTCTAAAAGCTGCTCATCATAAAAATAAAACTGCTCATCATGCACAACATGAATACAATTTGCTTTAGGGGCTTGGGTGGCAGCCACATGACGGAGCTGCTCCAATAAGTCTTGATAATCTTGTTCCAACTTATACTCATCGATGCCCAATTCCACATAATACATAAGGCGCTTGACATAATCTTTCAATCGAAATTGCATAAAAGACTCAAATGTAAAGGTCACATTTCCAATAATGAAGCGTTGTAAAGAGTCTGTGATCAGTTCCTCTTTTGATTGAAAAAAGCCTTTCTTTGGAATACCTTCCCGCTCTCCATCCATAACAGAATGAATCATCGCCATAATCTGCAGCCGTTCTTCTTCATCTGTATAAAAAAACATTTCTTGCAGGATACTCATCATGATTTCTTGTTCCTTGTACATCAATACATAATCTTTCAATACGGGAATGACTAATTTCTCTATCACGACTTCCTGATTCGAGGACGGGTCAATCGTCAATAATTTCGGTTCGATTAACTGAAAGCATTGATCCAAATATAATAAAGCGCTTTGACGCGCACATAACCATTCATAAATTATTCGTGCGTCTTTTTCACATCGAAAAAATACCTTGATCAATCATATCCCCCCTTTAGGACACGCTTATTATTAATATGTATATGGGGGTTTCCGCAAAAAATGAGCAAGTATAGGCTACTTGCTCATTTTTTACTCTCTTTTATTTCGTCCCGCCGCTTCCACAGGAATAGAAAGAGCTTTAATTCGTTCCATAATTCGTGCCGCTTTGACTTTTTCTTCCTCTCCCCTCTGTGTATAAGTCAAATGATGTTCCATTTCACTTAAGTTTAAATTGGAGGTGAAAAAAGTCGGTAAATTTTCCAGCATACGAAATTGCAGAATGGCTCCAAGTACATCGTCTCTCATCCAACTTGTAACTGACTCCGCTCCGATATCATCCAGCATCAACACAGGTGCTTTCTTGACAAATTCAATCTTTTCATTAAATGTCTGATCTTGAAAGGAACCTTTTAACTCCCTTAAAAATTCCGGTAAATAAACGATAAGGGATCGTACTTTTTGCTCCGCTAACTGATTGGCAATCGCTCCTAACAAATATGTTTTTCCGACACCGAATGGACCATATAAATAAAGCCCCTTCATTTTCTTGTCAGGATCATAATTTCTTACAAATTCGTGGGCTAATTTGATGGCTTCAATCCGCCCTTGTTCGATTTCAATATCAGCCAGAGAAGCTCGCAGAATATCTTTGGGTACGTATAGACTTTGAATGAAGGCTTCCTGCTCTTTTCGCTCATCTTCGCGAACCTTACTTGGACATCGCTCGTACTGCAAATCAATAACCTTTCCCTGAATAACTAAACGGGGTTGATATCCTTGAAGCATGTTGATACATTTTCCAAGTGATTCACAACGTTCACAGCGCCGGCTTTGTGTCGTGTACTCATACAATTTAATTAAACTTCGATCAAGCATTTGTTCATCTATCGTTTCTTGATGTTCCTTGATAAAAGCTCTGATATCAGAATCTTTCATCACTTGTTTTTTCAATGATTGAAACCTTTGCTGAAAATCTTCTTTTTTAACTAAGTCTTGTAAAGCATTATTTATTCGCTGCACTTTTCTCTCACCACTTTCTGGTTCATTAATCTAAAGGAAACTTCCATCAGTGTGAGTTTTCCTTCATCACCCACTGATGGTTAGTTAGGCCCGCACGATGCGGGATAAATTCTACTAAATCATTGGACATTTCTTCATTCCATTTAGTGACATTTATAATCGGTGGTCCAGGAAATAACACTTTCCTTGTTGCAGTTTCATTTTATGGCTGTTTGGGCTGACGATATTGTTTGAGCTCTTCTTCCAACTTGCGTTTTTCTTCTTCAAAATCTAAAACGGCAGGTATTTCTTCTTTTACCGGCTCTTTCTTTTCTTCCTTTTGATTTTGAAGCCAATCTGGCACCTTTTCCTTTCGTACAGATTTTTTAGTGCTTGAGCGTTTTGTTTGCTTTGATTCCGTCCATTTTTGGTACTGTTTATGCTCACGCTTTGCCAAATCCATCGCTTCTTTGACCGTCTGGATATTTTTTCTTGCCCAGTGGCTTGCGATTTTTTCGACGTACGCTTTCGAAAGCTTCATATCCGACCGTAACATGACATAATAAATCAAGACATTAGCGACACCTGGCATTAATTTTTGCTGAAATAATACATCTTCTATAATTTGCAAGTCTGCTTTGGCCGGCTCTGCTCCCCCTGATAATTCTACCAACAGCTGTTTTGGAGAAATCAATTCTAACTGACGAATCAGCTGCTCCTCTTGCGTCTCTGGCTCTTTCTCTTTCATCGTCCGCAAAGTCGGTGGCTGAACCCGTTCCACAAGATGAGGAAGCTGGTCTCCCTGTTCAAATTGATAAAAATCACGGGAAGCTTTCCTCAGCAATTCAATGTCGATTTGATCATTCTCATCCAATGACTGAAGGACTACGTTTTTCATTTGCAGAGGGTCAATGCCATATAAGAAGGCCAGTTTTTTTATCGCATTTTTTACCTTCGTTGTAATGGATTTTTTTGGTACAAGAGATTCACTAAGCCCTGCATAGAACAATTCAAAATTAAAGGTATCATCCTCAATATCGATTTGCGCTTTAGAAGAATTGGACATATATTGGAGGTAAGGATCTATCTCAAGATCTTGCTTCGCCTCTTCTCCGGTATTGCTAATCATTTGACTCGTATGAAGAGAGTAAAATACCTCATTAAAAGAACGGGTAATAGACTGGAATTCACCATGTTCCAATGAGCGATCCGAGAAATACGTTTTTACTTTTTGAAAAATCGTTTTTCCCAGCCGATTATAGAGATAAATATTTAATACACCATCATTAAAAAACTGTTCGGGGGTCAACGGAGGAATGAGCTCATACACAAATAAGCGGCTGTCACCCTCTTGCCTCACATACGTTTTTAATAATCCAATTCCCTCCAATTTCATACGTTCTTCATAAATACTTTTTAAATTTGTTTGCATCATCGCCATTAACGAATGGTGAGTGGCTTCTCTTCCCCATAAACGATCTTGTTCCAATTCACTCCAAAGGGTCATATATAAACTAAAGCATAAAGAACCAATCAACGGCTGATAAAGCATCGTTAATATTTTACGGTCATAATCTTGAAGAATGCCGTTTGAGCGGACTATATACCGGTCTACAGGAATTAATTCTTTCCAATGCTGTTCTGTCATATTATTCGAACCTTTCTTTACAATCCATAAAGCTAAAAAAAGAGCTTTAAGGAATCCTTATGAGCTCTTTTTACGCGCGTTCTTTTTTTATTAATTCTTTTAACTCATCAATAAATACATTGATATCTTTAAATTGTCGGTAAACAGAAGCAAAACGTACATAGGCTACTTCATCAATCTTTGCCAAACGCTCCATTACCATTTCACCTACTGATTCTGATTGAACTTCAGCTGCTCCCTGGCTGCGCAGCTCTTTTTCAATATCAAAGATCGTATCTTCAAGCTGCTTTAAAGTAACAGGACGCTTTTCACACGCCTTGATCAATCCGCGCAATAATTTATCTTTGCTAAATTCTTCTCTTGCTCCATCCTTTTTAACGACGATAAGAGGAGTTTCCTCCACTTTCTCAAACGTTGTAAATCGATAATGGCATTGTTCGCATTCGCGTCTTCTTCGAATAGACCGTCCTTCTTCAATAGGACGAGAGTCTAATACTCTTGTTCCATTAAAATGACAAGAAGGGCACTTCATTCTCTCAGCTCCAATAATTTCTTTTATTTTCATCTTATAGAAAATGACGTACGAATACAAGACTATCCTACGCAAATCTGACGATTACTTCTTTATGGACCATCATCTTTTGGACAACACCATCTGTTTGTCAAGAAGTTCATACATTTTTTTGACCAACGCCTTACTGTAGCCGAAGTCCATCGGGAGGAGGGTCGTTTCTGTCGTAACAGAGAAATCGACAGCCGTCTCAAACGGTCTAACCGATACGATGCTTATCACCATAAAAGCCTTTTTTCCTTTTTTGACATTTACGCTCAATTCCCCGTATTCTTCAGTTGCCGACAACAGCTCAAAATCGTCCAGCCCTTCAATCAATTTCTTTACTTCAGTAAAAGTGTGGGCAGTCGTTGTTTTATAGTAATGTGTTCTCAATTGCAAATCCTGATGCTCGTCCGATGTTTCACAATGATTAGAGAATACTTGTTTTATAGATTGCAGCAAACCCATTACTTCAGCTCCTTTATAAATATTGCTTAAATTTCAGTATTACCTATGGGAGTTTACTCCATTTCAATTCATTCTTACATCCTTATAAGCGGTTGACAAGTGCCCTTGTCAACCGCTTATATATAATAAAAAAAGAGGTGCATAAAATACACCTCTCATCCGCTTTTAACATTTCATCCATTAAAGAGCTTTAACTTGTGCTTGTTTCACTTGGACAGGACCCATTCCGCGCGGCACTTCAATTGTTTCGCGTGTTTGAGCTCCTAGTGCTTCTGCAATATAGTCAGCAGCAATTGTAGGATCTAATTCTCCACATGTATATACATCGATGCTCGCATAACCATGCTCAGGAAAGCTGTGGATAGTTAAGTGTGATTCAGAAATAATGACGACACCACTTACACCTTGCGGAGCGAATTTGTGAAATGCTACTTCACGAACCTCAGCACCTGTTTTTAATGCAGCATCTACGAATGTTTTTTCAATATACTCAATATCATTTAACTTATCAAAATCGCAACCCCATAATTCCGAGATCACGTGACGACCCATTGTTTCCATAATAATACTTCCCCCTTTAACAAATTTTGATCGACTGTCCATGAAATCCTTTGCTATATGGAATGCCAACTACCACGGGGGAAAGTTAGTCCAGAGAGGTCCTAACCCTTTAAGTAGCCACATTGCCGAAGCGGCTTAAGAAGTTCACGAAAAATAGTATACTTTGTTTAATCTAATTTTGCAACACGTGATTTTCAATTTTTTCATGAATTCCTTTACAAATTATTCTAAAATGTTAAAGGGTGTGTTTGCATTTATCTATTACTGTAACCCAAAAAAATCAGGATAAACACCAAAATAAAATGCGCCTAACCTCATAATGGCTTAGGCGCATTTTTTCATTATTTATTATACAACAATGGGTGATTTAGCCAATCTTCACTACAGAGGGCTGGGCCATTTTGACTGCAATATATTTCACCAAATCCACCACTCTTGTTGAGTAGCCCCACTCGTTATCATACCAAGCAAGTACCTTTACTTTACGTCCATCCATAACCATTGTTGAAAGACCGTCTACAATGGCAGAATGAGAATTTGTATTAAAATCGATGGAAACAAGCGGTTCGACCGTGAAATCCACTATCCCCTTTAATGGGCCGTTAGCCGCTTTAGCAAATACTTCATTGATCTCGTCTACCGTTACATCCTTTTTAACATCTACCACTAAATCCACCAGCGATACGTTTGGTGTTGGTACACGCAATGCCATACCATGCAATTTCCCCTTCAAATGAGGTAATACTAATGATAAAGCTTTCGCTGCTCCAGTTGTAGTCGGAATGATAGACTGAGCGCAAGAGCGGGCACGTCGTAAATCTTTATGAGGATTGTCGATATTGTTTTGATCATTTGTATAAGCATGAACCGTTGTCATTAAACCATTTTCAATTCCAAACGCATCGTCTAACACCTTTACAACCGGTGCCAAACAGTTTGTTGTACAAGAAGCATTGGAGATAATGAAATGATTATCGATATCAAATTTTTGTTCATTGACCCCCATGACAATGGTTACATCTTCATCTTTTCCAGGAGCGGTTAATACTACTTTCTTTGCCCCAGCTTCTAAGTGAAGCTTCGCCTTGTCTCGTGAATTGAATTTACCTGTCGCTTCAATGACAAGATCAATATTTAAGTCTTTCCACGGTAAATTTAAAGGATCACGTGAGTTTAAAAGGCGAACCGTTTTACCGTTTACAATTAGAGCGCCATCCACTGGGATAACTTCTCCATCAAATTTACCGTGTACGGAATCATATTTTACTAAATGAGCCAGTGTCTCAGCCGGGTAGCTTGCATTAATGGCTACAACCTCAACATTTTCTTCATTGATGATATTACGAAACACCATTCTTCCTATTCTTCCGAAACCATTAATAGCAACCTTTGCTTTCATGGCTAATCCCCTCTCTATATATGTTATACTTATTCGTCGTTTATCACAAATAAAGTATAACACATTTAAAATGAAAACGGTTGATTAAAATGTCTAATTTCTAAAATAAAAATATTCTGAACAATAAAAAGATGGAGGAAACGGCATAAAAAACATACCGTTTCCCCCATTTTTTTAAATGTATTATTTTTATACAGCCTCAGGTTAAGCAATCATGCGGATTTTCTCGACACTATACATGTATAACGTAATGCTTCATTCAGCACGAATCCTCCACAACGACATTCCATTTCGAAAGCACATCTAATAGCTGCCCTTTCGTTTCTTCAATGGTACCGTTGTTACTGATAACCTCATCTGCAAGAGGCACTTTTTCCTGAAGGGGCATTTGTGATCGAATTCTCGCCTCTGCTTCTTCTTTTGTAAAATTGTTTCTGGCCATTAATCTTTCTAATTGAATGGAATCGTCGACAAACACAAGGAGTACCTTATCTACCAAGGATGTTAATTTACTTTCAAACAAAAGCGGGATATCCAGTACGACCGTTTCATATCCTTCTTGTAAAAAAAACTCCTTTTGTGCCAACATTGCTTTTCGAACTGCAGGATGGACGATTTGATTCAATAATTGTCTCTTTTCCTCATCTTGAAACACAATGGCTCCGAGTTTCGGACGATCCAGTTGTAAATCTTCCGCTAAAATGTCTGTTCCAAATGTACGTACGATATCTCTATAGGCCGGCCGATCTTTTTGTACGACTTCTTTGGCAATAACATCGGCATCAATAACAGGAATCGCAAGCTCCTTCAGCATGCCAGAGACCGTACTTTTTCCGCTTGCAATTCCTCCTGTTAAGCCTATAATAAGAGCCATATTTGTTTCCCCTTTCTTCTTTTAGTGCTACAATCTCCAAATTCCTATCATAATGAGTACCACACCGGGGATGAAAGAGAATGCTTTCATCCATTTTAAGCGTGAGAGAGCCTTCCCGCACCGGATTCCCATTAATAAAAAAGAAGAACTCATCAGAACCACTATTACGGCTAAATAGAGCGGTGAATAACCAAGAAGCGCTGCTCCAATCCCTGCTCCAAAAGCATCTAAAGACAAAGCCAAGCCGAGCATCAATGCTTCGATGCCCGTGATTGAACCAGACTGGTCAAAATCCGCAGCGGTCGGTTTTTTCAAAATATGAATAACAACGCCAAATGATTTAATTTCCAGTTTCCATAACATTTTTTCTTCCTTTTGAGCAGATACCGCTTCATCGGAACGGAAGAATTGATATAACACCCACGCTCCCAGAAACACCAAAATGAACCCACCGAGCTTTTCTGTGAATTCAGGAGAAAAGAAACGGGCAATGCCTTTTCCTAGCATCATCGAACATATTAGGGATGCTGCAGAACAAAGAGAAATAATCACAATGGATTTCAATGGAATAAACATATTGCGAAGGCCATATGTCAGCCCTACACTAAAACTATCCAAGCTAACGGCAAACGCCAATAAAAACAAGGAAAGCGTAACAATCATCGTTAGGCTCCTTCCATTCGATTTTCTACGTTTAGTATATGGAAAGAGCCTATCCATTGTTTATCCTATTATTTTTTCCTGCGATTTACCTTGCTATCAGCCATCCCGGCGTTGACACTTAGGACAAATGTGGGTTCCCCTTCCGCTAACCACCGTTTTTTCGATTGCGGTACCGCATCGCCCGCACGGCTCCCCTTTTTTCCCGTATACAAACAACTGAAGCTGAAACATGCCGATTTGTCCTTGTGTATTGACATAGGTCCGAATGGTACTGCCGCCTTTTTCAACCGCTTCTGTTAACGTATCCACGATTTCGCGATGAAGATTTGTTACTTCTTCTTCTCTCAATTGATTGGCTAAACGCTCCGGATGGATGCCTGCACGGAATAAGGCTTCATCGACATAAATGTTCCCAAGGCCCACTACCGCTTTTTGGTCCAATAAAACAGCTTTAATTTTTCGGTTCGTTTTTTGCAGCTGCCTATATAGCATCTCTGGCGTAAATTCCTGTGAAAATGGTTCAGGCCCAAGATGCGATAAGGGGAGAGACAATTCCTCTTCTCCTTTTTTAAATAAATGCATCGTCCCGAACTTACGGACATCTCGATAACGCAGCTCCGTTCCATCCGTAAACCGAAAGAAAACATGTGTATGTTTATCATAGGGTTCTTCATTCTGGTGCAGCCCATATTTTCCTTCCATTCTTAAATGGGAAACAAGTACATAGTCATCCAAAAAGATTTTCAAAAATTTTCCGCGCCTGCCGACATCACGAATAGTTTGTCCAACAAGAGCATCCTGAAACTGCTGGACTTCCACTGGACGTTTAATGATATTGGGCCATAATATTTTTACATGCTCAATCGTTTTTCCGATGACCAATTCGATAAGCGTTCGCCTTACGGTCTCAACTTCCGGGAGTTCAGGCATCTTCATTCACTTCCTTTACTTACTTTGCGTCAAACCATGTTGGGCCATATGAATAATCTACCTTCAACGGCACTTTCAATTCAATGGCTTGTTCCATTACTTCAGGTACAAGCTCTTTTAGCTTTTCAATTTCATCAGCAGGTGCTTCAAAAATTAATTCATCATGAACTTGCAGCAATAACTTCGTTTGCAGCTTTTCTTCTTGAAGACGCGCTGCCATATGAATCATGGCCAGTTTGATTATATCTGCGGCGCTTCCTTGAATCGGTGTATTCATGGCTGTCCGTTCAGCGAAGCTGCGCAAGTTAAAGTTCCGGCTCGTAATCTCTGGAATATAGCGGCGGCGATGCAATAATGTTGTCACATATCCTTTCGCTTTTGCATCCCGTACACTCTCTTCCATGTACTCTTTTACGCCTGGAAAACTTTCAAGGTAGCGGTCAATGAATTTTCCGGCCTCTTTTCGTGTAATGCCTAAGCTTTGCGATAACCCGTAGTCACTAATGCCGTAAACAATTCCAAAGTTGACGGCCTTTGCCTGTCGCCTCATGTTAGCCGTCACTTCCTCGGCTTTCACATGAAATACATCCATCGCCGTTTTTGTATGAATATCCATATCATGATTGAAAGCGTCAATCAACTTTTCATCATTGGCAATATGAGCTAGTACACGCAATTCAATTTGAGAATAATCTGCCGCGAAAATAACCCACCCTTCTTGCGAAGGAATAAACGCTTGTCTAATTTTTTTCCCTTCTTCAAGGCGAATCGGAATATTTTGCAGGTTAGGATCCGTTGAACTTAAACGGCCGGTTTGGGTTAACGTTTGATTGAAACGCGTATGCACTTTATCCGTTTTTTCATGAATAACTTTCTTTAACCCCTCAATATAGGTGGACTGTAGCTTTCCAAGCTGGCGGTAATGCAAAATTTGAGGAATAATATCATGGGCATCCGCCAGTTGCTCTAATACATCAGCTGAAGTGGAATAACCGGTTTTCGTCTTTTTAACGGCCGGCAAATTCAATTTCTCAAACAATACAACACCGAGCTGCTTAGGCGAGTTAATATTGAATTCAGTTCCCGCCAATTCATAAATATTTCGCTCGAACTCCCTCAGCCTCTCTCCTAGTTCTAACCCCATGCTGTTTAAACGGCCCGAATCAATCTTCACTCCTTGATATTCCATTTCTGCCAAGATGAAAGAAAGCGGCATCTCCAAATCTATAAAGAGCTTGTACTGCTCATTTTCTTCAAGTTCTTTCAGCATCTGTTCACGAAGCTGACATAGCGCAGCGGCTTTCCTCGCAATATGCTCTGCCAATATGCCTTCTTCCGGCACATGCCGTTTTGCGCCTTTACCATAAATCGCCTCATCTGATTGCAGTTGTGCATACCCTTTTGCTCTGGCAATAGTCGCCATATCTTCAGTCGAGTCGGCAGGATTGAGAATATAAGACGCAATCAACAAATCAAAATCGATGCCTTTTAGTTCTATTCCTCTCCATTTAAGGGCTACAATCGCTTGTTTTCCATCAAACACATATTTTCTCTTGCTTTCATCACAAAGCCATGTTTTAAAAGCAGAGGATTGTACTGCTAACTCAGCAGGGATAAAATATTGCCCTTCGGCATGTGCAATACCAAAGCCTACAATCTCTGCACGATGATAGTTTTCATCGATCATTTCGACAATGAGGGCTGCTTCATCTTGCAGGATGGTTTCATCAATGGCCGTTACCCTTTCAAATTGAATGTCCTCAAGATCTTCTTTCATTCCAGCCTCAGGCGCCCCCATTTTATCCAATAAGGAATTAAAACCAAGCTCTTTGAACAAAGAAATAATTTTTTCTTCATTATATCCTTCATATGTAAGATTATTTATCCCTACCTCTACCGGAGCATCACGGAAGATGGTAGCGAGCTCTTTACTCATTAACGCTTGTTCACGGTATTCCTCTAATTTCTCTTTTAGTTTTTTCCCGCTCACATTTTCAATGGATGTTAGAAGATTTTCAACGGTACTGTACTCTTTCAATAACTTCAGTGCCGTTTTCTCCCCAACTCCCGGCACCCCGGGAATATTATCGGAACTGTCCCCCATGAGCCCCTTCATATCAATGATTTGCTCAGGGGTAATACCATATTTTTCAGCAATGGCTTCAGGTGTATACGAATCTACGTCCGTAATGCCTTTTCTTGTAATATCTACCGTTGTATTTTTTGAAACGAGCTGAAGCAAATCTTTATCACCTGAAATGACCTTCACTTCAAAGCCTTCTTTTTCTGCCTGTGCTGATAATGTTCCAATAATATCATCAGCCTCATAGTTAACAAGCTCATAACGCTGAACTTGATAAGCATCAAGCAGCTCGCGGATAAACGGAAACTGTTCCGACAGCTCGGGAGGCGTTTTTTGCCTTCCGCCTTTATATTCTTTAAACGTTTCATGTCTGAATGTTGTTTTACCCGCGTCAAATGCAACAAGCATATGCGTCGGTTTTTCCTCTTCTAAAATACGCATTAACATCATTGTAAAGCCATAAACAGCGTTCGTATGAACTCCTTTATCATTATTTAGTAAAGGAAGAGCAAAGAACGCTCGATAGGCAATACTATTTCCATCTACTAATACTAACTTCTTTGACATGCGCCATCCTCCATTTTGTTACTTAACCTCCACGTGTGAAAATCTTCATCCCACTCCATTGAGCGGTAATTCTCCCACCGATTGAAGGTTCACTTTATCTCGTTAAGAACACAGATTAATTCGCTTAAAGACTCACTCTATGGCTCTATTCTAGCAGAATACGCCACAGAAGGAAAAATAATGGACCACTTAATAAACCGAGGTGCCCTGACAGGGCACCTCGGTTTATTAAGAAAGACCAATGTATTAAGTTACTTATTATAAATCCAAATTAATTTTTTAACCTTTTCTATCGGACTTTCTTCTATGTAGGCCTTTCTGTTCTTCCATCTTGAATAAGCTTACAAAGGTTCTCGTATAAGCGGCTGACAAGAGCCCGCAAAAGAACTTGTCAGCCGCTTATACGCCAAACTATTTATGTGGATTCATATATTAATTGGTATAACCCATTAAGGTTCGAGCATACGGAGAATCTGCAGGCAGGACAATAACCGTTTCATCATCAATCGTTTTCACGTAGGAATTCAATGTACGGTAAAGCTCGTAAAATTTTGGATCTTTCGAATAAGATTTATTGTAAATGCGGCCGGCTTCCGTTTCACCTTGTCCGCGTATGACTTCCGCGTCAGCATTAGCTTTTGCCAGCATCTCCTTTACTTCCTTATCCGTTTTCGCGATAATGCGGTTTTTTTGCGCGTCACCCATTGATAAATATTCTTGAGCTTTTGTTTCCCGCTCTGAAATCATGCGTGTATAAACGGATTGTTCATTTTCAGGAGGCAAATCGGTACGTTTCATCCGGACATCCACTACTTTAATTCCGTAATTTCCTTTCTCCACCAATTTGTTAACTTGTTCTGTCACACGATCGTTCAAGCTGCCCCGCTGAGCTTTTTCGTCATTAATGATTTCGTCATAATTCAATTGTCCTAACTCAGAACGAACAACAGAGAAAACAAATTCCCCCATCTTCGCTTCGGCATTTACAACCGAGCGGGCAGTGGCAATCAATTTCTTAGGATTTTCGATTTTCCATACAGCATAGTTATCTACCAGCATCCGCTTTTTATCTTTTGTGTTGATTTCTGCCTCCTGCACGTCATAGATCATTTGATATTTCGGAAGAGAGGTGACGGATTGAATGAATGGAATTTTAAAGCTTAAGCCCGGCTTCGAATCAATACGAACCACTTCACCGAATTGACGAATCACTTTATATTCATTTTCTTTGACGATAAACACGTTGCTTAGCAAAAAGCCAAGAACAATAATAATCAAAAAAATGATAAACCCGCCTTTTGTGTACTTTTTCCAATCCATAGAACGCCCTTTTTTTTCGTTCATATCCACAATATTCCCGTTACTCATTCTGTCCTCCTCCTTCCTCTTTAGCAGGTGGAATAACCTGTGTATCCTTTTTCTTTTCCATCGGCTGAATAGGTAAATATTTCATCGTATTTCCATCATCTTTCATGATGTAAATTTCTGCATCAGGAAGAACTCGGTCGATTGTCTCTAAAATAAGACGCTGCTTCGTAATATCCGGTGCATTTTTATATTCATTGTATACCGAGTCAAAAACCGCCACATCTCCGCGTGCAGTTTCGATACGGGCCGCTTTATCCCCTTCAGCATTGGAAATAATGGCATCTTTTTCCCCTTCTGCTTCTTTCGTTCGCTTGTTTCGGTATTTATTTGCTTCATTGATTTTCGTATTCATCATCTCGCGCGCGTCCGTTACATTTGTAAAAGCTTTCCTTACTTCTTCATTAGGAAGTTCCACATCTTGAAGCTTTACACTCAATATTGAGATTCCCACATCATAACGTTCCACTAAAGTCGAGAGCAAGTCTCTTACTTGGGCTTCTATTTCAGCTTTTCCTGACGTTAAAGCATCATCAATTTTCGAGCTTCCGATAATGCTTCTCAATGATGCACTTGTTGCGTTATATAAGATCCTTTGCGGGTCTTCTACATTATATAAGTACTTTTCCGGGCTTGTAATTTTCCACTGGACAACCATATCGGCCAGCACGATATTTTCGTCACCGGTTATCATTTTCGTATCTTTTGGAACCTCTTTAATTTCACCGTCTTTTTCATCGTATCCAAACTGTAAACTAAATGTCTCTTTCGATAGTTTTTCTACTTTTTGAATAGGCCATGGCAACTTAAAATGAAGTCCCGGTTCTGCTACACCTTCATCTACAGCACCGAATGTTGCGATAACCGCCTGTTCGGATTCATCCACGGTATACCAAGTAGTAAAAGCGGCAATTCCTAATAAAAGTACACCGATCCCAATTCCAACATATTTACTGATTTGTCGTGCACTTGTCATCTGCAGCACCTCTCCTCTCATTACAATAATTTATACGGGCTATCTGATCAAAAGTTTCGAAATCCAAACAACTTTATACAGAAATTTCAAGAAAATCCCTTTAAAATAATCTGTTGTTCCCGTAAATTATCGCAAAAAAAAGAAGAGGCGGAAACAGTCATACTGTTTCCGCCTTTCCACATTGGCTCCTTTGGATGAAGGGGTTTCCAAAGATAAGTTTATCAACGTTTTATTAAGATAAATTAAATAAACTGTAAAGTTCACGTAAAGTTTTGTGAAGATTTATCCTTTTTTCTTTACGAAACAGAGGATCGTTTAAAAAATGTGACTGTAAAAATGGTCCCTTTCCCCACTTGACTCGCCACTTCAATCTTTCCGCGATGAGCCTCCACTAAATGTTTAACAATCGCAAGACCAAGCCCCGTTCCTCCCGAATTACGGCTCCTCGCCCTGTCAACACGGTAAAAACGCTCAAAGATTCTTGGAATTTCCTCCTTGCTAATGCCAATCCCCGTATCCTCGACACTAATTTTGACTCGATCGCTCTCTTCTTTTGTCGAAATTCGAATCGATCCTCCAGCAGGGGTATATGTAATGCCATTGCTGATCAGATTGATGAAAATTTGTTTTAAGCGCAGCGGATCAGCCTCAATATATAGAGGTTCTTCCGGCAGCTGAAGCTGCAAATCAATCTCTTTATCCGCAGCCTTTCCTGAAAGCATGAGAAAGATTTCCTCAAAGGTCTCCTGAAGTTGAATAGACTGAATCGTAAGGGTAAATCCTTGTTGCTCAATCTTGGATAAGTCAAGCAAGTCTTGAATTAATCCTTGCATGCGGTGGCTTTCATTCAAAATGATATTTAAAAACTGCTCCCGAAGCTGCCCATCTTCTCCTGCTCCTTCTAGCAGTGTCTCAGCGAACCCTTTAATAGAAGTAATAGGGGTTTTCAGTTCATGGGAAACATTCGCGACAAAGTCTTTTCTCATTTGCTCAAGTTTTTTTAGTTCTGAAATATCATGAAAAACCAGGACAATGCCTTTCCATTCATCATTTAGTCCAATAATAGGTGCACCATATACATCAAAGTGCTTTCTCTCAATTTTTATCGGCAAAACGAGTTGCTTGCGTGACTTCACTTCTGTCATGAATACTTCTTCTACAAGAGCAATCACTTCTTTATGCTGAAACGCTTCATAATACAAATGATATAAATAATCAGACGGTTCAATTTCAAACTGCTCTTTGTAAGCCTTATTGACGAGGTTAATATACCCTCTGCTATCAATTAAAATTAAGCCGCTACCCATATTTTCAATTAACGTTCGAAGCCGGTCTTGCTGCATCTCTTGTGTACTGACCAAGTCTTGAAGGTTACGGGCGAGCATATTAATGGCTTGGCTAAGCATCCCCGTTTCATCAACGTAGTCTTCATATGTCCTCGCCTTATAATTTCCTTTTGCCAGTTCCATCGCTACCTGTGTCGCTGACTCAATCGGCTTTGTATATTGTGTCATGATTCGCACACCTAGAAGCAGAATTACAATTAAGGCCATTCCAAGACTCCCGATTAACAATCCCCAAATTTGCTGATTGACTTTGTTGAACGAATCGACAGATGTACTTAATACAATCAAGCCAATATGCTTATCATTGTCTATTAACGGCACACCATAATAATAAAGATTATGCTGTTCTTCCACTTGATAAAAGCCATCTTTGTCTTTTAACTTTCCTCGAACGACTTCTTCGATAATCGACAGGCTGCCATCTTCAACTTTTTTTCCGATTTTATTAGCATCCAGCAACACTTTACCGTTTTTCTTAATAATAGTTGTTCTCACATCTAGAGTTGAGCTAACCAAATCAAGCTTGCTTTGTAAAAATGGACTCGTCAGCCCCTCTTCTTGGATAAGAAGTTCAACCACTCTTGCTTCCTTCTCCATCCGCTGATGAAAATTTTGCAAGTAAAACCCTTTAAAGAGTTGCCCTAAAAGCAATCCCAACCCGATTAATACAATAATAATTAAGGTCAAAAGGGCAAAAAGCAATCGGGATCGAAACTTATTCATCCGGCTTCGGCTCCTCTAGCTTATAGCCAAGTCCTCTAATGGTTTTGATGTATAAAGGTTTTCGTGAATTTTTTTCGATTTTTTCACGCAGGTGGCTAATATGTACATCCACAATACGAGTATCCCCTGCAAAATCATAATTCCACACCGCACTCAATAATTGATCGCGGGTCAAAACGCGCCCTTTATGCTTTGCGAGATAGAGCATCAATTCAAATTCTTTTGGAGTCAAATCTAACCTTTCTCCTAGAAAATATGCTTCATACTGCTCAGACAAAATTTCCAAATCACCAATAATAATTCGCTCCCCTTCTTCTTCAACAGCCTCTGTTGGGGCACTTAATTGCGTACGGCGCAAAATGGCTTTGACCCTTGCTACAACTTCACGAGGGCTAAATGGCTTTGTCATATAATCATCGGCTCCAAGTTCCAGACCCAAAACTTTATCAAATTCATCGTCTTTAGCTGTAAGCATTAAAATCGGCGTCATGACTTTCTGCTGTCGGAGCCTTTTACAAACTTCAATTCCATCCATTTTGGGAAGCATTAAATCCAATACGATCAAGTTCGGTCGCTGTTCAACAGCCATATAATAGCCTTCCTCACCATCTTTTGCAGTCATTACCTGAAAACCAGCCTGCTGTAAGTTATATTGCAACAACGTTGCAATTGATTGTTCATCATCTACAACTAATACTTTCTTACCCATAAACGCCTCCATGTGTACGAATTAAAACCTTATTTTTATCCATTTACCCCGCATGACCTGACAGCAAGACTCCCTCTCCTGCTGAACGGTAATTTCCTTTATACCATCATACAATGATTTATTAAAGTGTACAACGAGGCAGCGTATAATGAAACAAGAGGAACATTCAACTGAGTGATAATTTCTGCACTCTATAATAAAGAAAAAATTCGGGGCAAGCCCCGAATTTTTTCTCTTTCTTTATTATTACGCTAATACGTTCATTACGTTTTTAACCGATTCTACAGATTTATCTAATGCTGCCTTTTCTTCTTCTGTTAATTCTAACTCGATAACTTTCTCAATCCCATTTGCTCCCAGGATCGTTGGAACACCTAAATAAATACCGTCATAGTTGTACTCGCCTTCTAAGAAAGCAATAGCTGGCAACACACGGCGTTGATCTTTCAAAATGGCTTCTGCCATTTCTACTAGAGATGCTGCAGGAGCATAGTATGCACTGCCGTTTCCTAATAGGTTTACAATTTCTCCGCCGCCTTTACGAGTACGTTCTACGATAGCGTCTAAGCGATCTTTAGGAAGTAATGTTTCAAGCGGAATACCGCCGGCATAAGAGTAGCGTACAAGAGGAACCATGTCATCACCGTGACCACCTAAAACGAAGCCGGTAATATCTTTAACTGACAGATTTAACTCTTGTGCAATGAATGTGCGGAAGCGTGCTGTATCTAGAACCCCTGATTGACCAATAACGCGATTTTTCGGTAACCCTGCCTCTTTAAATACTGTATATGTCATGGCATCTACTGGATTTGTTAAAACGATGATTGTCGTCTCTGGTGAATATTTAACAATTTCCTTCGTGATAGATTTCATGATTTTTGCATTTGTTGCAACAAGGTCATCACGGCTCATACCAGGTTTACGTGCGATACCTGCAGTAATAATGACAATGTCAGAATCAGCCGTATCTTCATAATTAGAAGTACCGATGATATTCGCATCAAACCCTTGAACCGGACTTGCTTCAAGCATGTCCAACGCTTTCCCTTTTGTCGGATTTTCGAGCTGTGGAATATCAACGATTACAACATCCCCTAACTCTTTTTGCGCTAGCAAAAACGCAGTAGTTGCTCCTGTAAAGCCTGCACCGATTACTGAGATTTTTTTACGTTTCATTGTCATGAAAAAGACCTCCCATTGTCTTAAGAAAGTTATGTATGACCGCTTACTCTCTTAACTTTTCATGTGAACTGCATTGACAGGCATCCTTCATTTGAAGGATGCCTCCACATTCTATTTTAGCCCATATTCTTAATTAATTCATCACCAAATTCAGAGCATTTTACTTCTGTCGCTCCATCCATTAGACGGGCAAAGTCATAAGTAACAACTTTAGAAGCAATGGTTTTCTCCATTGAAGAAGTGACTAGTTTAGCCGCTTCATGCCAGCCAAGGTGTTCAAGCATTAATACACCAGAAAGGATAACCGAAGATGGGTTTACTTTATCAAGACCTGCATATTTTGGTGCAGTTCCATGAGTCGCTTCAAAAATCGCATGTCCCGTTTCATAGTTGATGTTGGCTCCTGGAGCGATACCGATACCGCCAACTTGCGCAGCCAATGCATCAGAGATGTAGTCACCGTTTAAGTTCATGGTAGCCACTACATCAAATTCGCGAGGACGAGTTAAAATTTGTTGTAAGAAGATGTCTGCAATCGAATCTTTTACGATAATTTTGCCTGCTGCTTCCGCTTCCGCCTGCGCTTTGTTAGCCGCTTCTTTCCCTTCAGCTTCTACGATACGATCGTATTCAGCCCATGTAAATACTTTATCGCCAAACTCTTGTTCCGCTACTTCATAGCCCCAGTTTTTGAAGGCACCTTCTGTAAACTTCATGATGTTTCCTTTGTGCACAAGTGTTACGGATTTTCTGCCTTCGCTAATGGCATAATTAATCGTCGCGCGAACAAGACGTTTCGTTCCTTCTTCTGAAATAGGCTTGATTCCGATACCGGATGTTTCAGGGAAACGGATTTTATTAACACCCATTTCCTGCTGCAAGAAGTTGATGACCTTTTCTACCGCTTCTGTTCCTTTTGCATACTCGATACCCGCATAAATATCTTCCGTATTTTCACGGAAGATGACCATATCTGTATCCTCAGGTCGCTTAACTGGTGAAGGTACACCTTCAAAGTAGCGAACAGGACGAAGACATACGAATAAATCTAACTCTTGGCGCAATGCAACGTTCAATGAACGAATACCGCCGCCAACAGGAGTTGTAAGCGGGCCTTTAATCCCGATTATGTATTCACGAATGACATCTAATGTCTCTGAAGGCAGCCATTCGCCCGTTTGGTTGAATGCCTTTTCTCCGGCTAACACTTCTTTCCAAACAATTTTCTTCTCGCCATTATATGCTTTTTCAACAGCCGCTTCTAATACACGTGAAGCTGATGCCCAAATATCTGGACCTGTGCCGTCTCCCTCGATGAAAGGAATGATTGGATAATTTGGTACGTTTAACACACCATTTGTTACTGTAATTTTTTCTCCTTGAACCACGAAAATTACCTCCTAATAGCTTGTCTAAATCAAGTAGATTGGTGGAGAGTGTCCAATAATACCTAAGTCCATTGGACACTCAAATTTTGTATTTAGATACGTTGCTCCATTGGCACGTAAGCTTGTTTGTCTGGGCCCGTATAATCGGCACGAGGGCGGATTAAACGATTATTGGAATACTGTTCGAGTATATGCGCAATCCATCCTGACACACGGCTTACCGCAAAAATCGGTGTAAATAAGTCATGGTCAATCCCTAGACAGTGATAAACAGATGCAGAGTAAAAATCTACATTTGGCGGCAGAGCTTTTTCAGATGTTACGACGTCTTCAATTTTTACAGACATTTCGTACCATTTGGTTTCACCCGTTAACTGAGTCAGCTTTTCGGACATTTTCTTTAAATGCTTCGCCCGTGGATCTCCCTGTCTATATACCCGGTGCCCAAATCCCATAATTTTTTCTTTATTGTTCAATTTATTGCGCACATAGGCTTCGGCATTTTCTACTTCGCCTACTTCTGAGAGCATTTTCATTACAGCTTCGTTCGCTCCGCCATGAAGAGGGCCTTTTAGTGCTCCGATGGCTGCTGTAACTCCTGAATAAATATCAGATAAAGTAGCTACGCAAACGCGTGCAGTGAAAGTCGATGCATTCAATTCATGGTCAGCATGCAGCACAAGCGCCTTATTAAATGCTTCAACCGCAACTTCACTTGGTTCTTCGCCTGTTAAGGTATATAAAAAGTTTTGAGCAATGCTGTAATCTGCTTTTGGGGTGATTGGATCTAACCCTTTACGAATGCGTGAAAAAGCGGTAACCAGGACTGGCAGCTTCGCTTGAAGGCGTACAGCCTTGCGATAATTTGCTTCTTCGTCCATTACATCTGCTTCTTCATCGTACAATCCCAATAATGACACTGCCGTTCTTATAGCGGCCATTGGATGGACTTGCTTAATCGGATATGTTTTGAAATGATTGATAACTTCTTCTGGTAAGCTGGCGTTTTCTGCCAACTCTTTCGTGAAAGCCGTTAATTCTTGTTGATTTGGCAGTTTCCCATGCCACAATAAATAAACTACTTCCTCGAAAGTGGCATATTGAGCTAAATCGTCAATGTTGTATCCACGATATGTTAGTGTATCATCAATAATAGAGCTAACAGAAGATGTAGTAGCTACAACCCCTTCTAGACCACGAGTAACTGTCATATTCCTCTCTCCTTTACTGAAAAAATTCCCCATAACCCATTTGTCTAAACATTAGACAAACGAAAAAAAATTGAAGTTGAGCGTATGCTCAGCGCGAGAGTAAACTGTCGAAAAAAGCACATCCAAACAAAATATGGTTTATGAGAACGGTGCACCAAAAAGAAAATGCTTACATTTCCGTTTTTCTGAAAAGTACATCAGCTTGCATAAATGTATCTTCAAACATTTTATAAAAATGATACTAATCGCTGAAAGGATATGTAAGCGGATGTTGCTTCAAGTAATATTATAAACAATTATCAGACTTTTGTGAATCAAAAGAACAAATTATTTTTTGGAAACATTATTATTATAGTAAAATTTCATGAAAACAGATTAACCATTTTCATGAATAAATAAGCAATTCCAGCACCTATTAACGGGCCAACCGCTACTCCTTTAAACAAAGAAACAGCCAAAATAGTTCCAAAAACAAGGGCAGCTGTAATATGAGGATCTTCGGCTAAAAGCTCCAGTCCATATTTAGCAACGAGAGCAACTGCAATCCCCGACCCAAGCGCAATCCAAGCATATGAAGATTTCAAAGCCTCCCCCAACTGTTTAAATCCAATTTCTCCGGTTGCAATAGGAACGAGAACAGCGATAGTAATGATGGTAACACCAAGGTTGATTCCTTTGGATTGTAAATAGGGGAACACCTTACCATCCAACCCAATAATCTTTAACACTATGAGGAATGCGGCTGCTACAATTAGCGATTGATTCTTTGCCACCATTCCGATGGCAAGTAAGACAAGTAAAAACAAAAATGGTTGTGAAATCATGCTGCTCATCCTTCCAACTTAAAAATGAATTTATTTCCATATTATTTTCATAAATAAGGAAAAAAGAGTAAAATAAAGTTAACGTTTTTACTGGGGGGATTTTTTTGAACAAGCTATATTTATATCGGTTTGCACGTCTTTTCCTAGTCATCTCTTCCGTTATTTTAGGAGCCTATGCCCTCTATTATGTATCTGCGCTTACATACCCTTTCATCATTGCTCTCCTAATCGCTTTCATCATGAACCCTGTTGTCAATCTACTTGAAAAAGGAGCACGATTACCAAGATCTCTAGCGGTCATAATTTCGCTTCTTTTCATGCTGGGATTACTGGCGGGATTTGTCACCTTGCTCGTCGTCGAGATTATATCAGGTACCGAATATTTAGCTAAAACCGTCCCGCATCACCTTGAAGACTTAGCTATCTTCATCGAAAATTTTATCGCAAGTCAACTTATTCCCATCTACAATGATATCCATTCCTTTTTCGACGATTTAGGAGCCAGTCAACAAGAAACTATTTTAACAAATATACAAAGTATTGGTACAAAAATCACTGAAACGGTAGGAACGTTTATTAAAAATCTTCTTCAAAGCTTTCCTGTTTTGATTGGTTGGCTGCCTGATGCCGCAACTGTCATCATTTTTTCATTACTGGCCACTTTTTTCATCAGTAAAGATTGGTATCGATTGGGGGCTGCATTCCAACGTTTTCTTCCTCTCAAAGCCCGCAAAAGCGGTCAAACCGTCTTTTCAGATTTGCGCAAAGCCCTATTCGGATTTCTGCAAGCTCAATTAACGTTAATTTCCATTACAACAGTCATTGTTTTAATAGGACTTCTGATTTTACGTGTAGAATATGCAATTACAATCGCAGTAATTATCGGGTTAGTTGACATTCTCCCTTACTTGGGGACCGGACTAATTTTTATTCCATGGATTATCTACGCCTTTTTTAGTGGAGAGACATCATTTGCTGTTGGCTTATCTGTCCTTTATTCCGTTGTTGTTGTTCAACGTCAAGTAATGGAACCAAAGATTCTTTCCTCCAGTATTGGACTTGATCCGCTCGCTACTCTCGTTTCTTTATTTGTCGGATTTAAACTTTTTGGACTACTGGGCTTAATTGCAGGACCCGTCACACTTGTTCTATTAAAAACATTGCATAGTGCACATGTATTCAGGGACCTTTTTGATTTTATCATTGGTAAAAAAACGGATTAAAAATCATTTGTATCATACAGTGTGTTCAAAAAAGACCGAGAAGTTCAAGGAAGCGCCGTCACGAGCACAAAGGAAAGCTTCTTACAATTCTTCATCGCACGCAGGAAAAGGGTTCTTCTTTTCCAAGGAACGGAGCGCAAGCTGGTTGCTGCAAAAGCAATCTCCTCGCACGAAGAAAAAGTGCTTTTCTTTTTCGAGGATATGCTGTTAATACGGGAGTAGCGGAGAGACAAGCTTATGAAGCCGGACTAAGAGCCGCCACGTCAATCGCGCCAACGTCGGATCAGTACGTCCTGTACAAGTAATTTCGACAGTCATTTTTCCTGGACTTTTTGAACAACTTCGTAAAAGAAACTTCCATCAGTGGGGATTTTCACGAAGATGACCCAAAAGGGCTGTTTTTTGCCTTTTGGGTCATTCCTCTGTTTCTTTTTTACCACCTTTTGATTGTCATGAATCGCCCATTCCGGAAGAAGCGCTGAAGCCATTTTGCCAATACTGGTTTTACCAGCTTTCTTGTCGGCGGAAACAACAAAAAGAATCCTAATGCATCTGTAATGAACCCGGGAGTTAATAAAACCGCTCCTCCAAACAGAATGCAAATTCCATCCAGGATCGCTTCACCTGGAAGCTCTCCGTATGATAATTGCTCCCTTGCTTGCATTAAAACAGCAATGCCTTGTTTTTTAGCCAAATAGGCGCCCAGAATCCCTGTCAAAATAACAAGCAAAAAAGTTGGGAATGGGCCTACGGTTTTACCAGATAATATTAATAACCACATTTCCATCGCCGGTACAATTATTAATAAAGGAATAAGAACGCGCATGAGCAAATCTCCTTTTCATAAAATAAACGAATTATTCATTAAGTATAAGGCTGTATTCCAGTTAAGTGTTAATTTTTAATTCTGATCCTTGCAAAATGAATATTCCTTACAAGCGAAATCAAAAATAGCAACTCTCAACACCCTCACTAAACAAGGCCTGTCATAAATAATCATACTCAAGAACCTGAAGTTAATGTACAAAAACGCCCGAAGATTTATGGTTCATAAATCTTCGGGCGTTTTGTTTTATTCCGCCTTAATGGACAAATAAGGCTACATCTTAAAATGGAAAGCTATTTTAAGAATAGAATTTAGATACTACAGAACGCTTGCATGCCCTTCATAAATCATGCCTTGCGTCGCGTCAACTGTAATTTCTTGACCATCTGTAAGGAGGGTTGTTGCGTTTTCAACGCCTACGATGACAGGCACACCTAAGCTTAGGCCAACCACTGCAGCGTGGCTCGTCAAGCCGCCTTCTTCTGTAATGATAGCTGCTACCTTTTCAAGAGCTCCCATCATATCACGGTCTGTAGCGTTCGTTACAAGAATCGTTCCGTCTGTCACTTTCTGTGTCGCTTCTGCTGCACTTTTAGCAACTACCACTTTACCGAATGCCGACTTACGGCCGATGCCTTGCCCTTTAGCCAATACATCGCCAACAACATGAATTTTCATTAAGTTAGTCGAACCAGCTTCTCCCACTGGAACACCCGCTGTAATCACCACAACATCACCATGTGAGATAATGCCGGTTGAAAGGGCTGATTGAACAGAGTTATCCAGCATTTCATCGATTGAAGAAGCATTTTGGCCGCTGACAGAATGGACACCCCAAACAAGGGATAAGCGGCGAGAAGCAGCTTCGTTTGCAGCTACTGCGATGATTGGCGCCTTCGGACGATATTTTGAAATCATTTTTGCTGTATAACCGCTCTCAGTCGGTGCAAGAATAGCTGCTACACCTAGGTTTAACGCAGTATGAGCAACCGATTGTCCAATTGCATCCGTCACCGTACAACCGATTTGCTTATTGCGTTTTGATAAAATTTCACGATAATCCAACGCTTGCTCCGCACGAGAAGCGATAGAGTGCATCGTTTTTACTGCTTCCACAGGGTAAGATCCTGCAGCTGTTTCACCAGATAACATGATGGCATCTGTGCCGTCAAAAATCGCATTGGCTACGTCACTTGCCTCCGCGCGTGTTGGACGAGGGTTGCGCTGCATAGAATCCAGCATTTGAGTTGCCGTAATAACGGGCTTCCCAAGAGCATTACATTTTTTAATCAATGATTTTTGTACAAGCGGCACTTCTTCAGCTGGAATTTCCACCCCTAAGTCACCGCGAGCCACCATTAATCCATCTGACACTTCTAAAATCTCATCGATGTTGTCGACACCTTCTTGGTTTTCGATTTTAGGGATGATATGGATATGGCCTGCATTATGCTCTTCTAATAACTGGCGAATTTCCAATACATCAGATGCACGTCTTACGAACGATGCCGCGATGAAATCAACGCCCTGCTCGATACCGAATACGATATCCTGCGCATCCTTTTCTGTCATACCAGGCAAGTTTACACTCACGCCAGGAACATTTACACCTTTTTTATTCTTTAAAGTTCCAGGATTCAACACTTTTGTTGTAATTTCTTTTGTTTCTTTATTGACACGAAGGACTTCCAAACCAATTAAACCGTCATCAAGCAAAATTTTAGAACCAGCTTCTACATCATCAATTAAGCCTGGATAAGTAATAGAGAATTTTTGAGCCGTTCCGGTTACTTCCTCCATAGAAACGATTACTTCAGAACCTTCTACTAGTTCAACCGCTCCGTTTTCCATGTTATTAGTACGGATTTCCGGTCCTTTTGTATCTAATAAGATTGCAACAGTTTTATTTGCTTTCTTAGCCGCTTCACGGATGTTGCGGATACGGTTGCCATGCTCTTCAAAATCCCCATGTGAAAAGTTAAGACGGCACACGTTTAATCCTGCGTTCATCAGTTCAACTAACTTTTCGACAGTCTCACTCGCAGGACCGATTGTACAAACGATTTTTGTTTTACGCATTCCCTTATATCCTCCTCGAACTTATTCCATTTGCGTTAAATTGATAATTCCTGAGAAAGCTTGTACATTGAATGATCAATGTCATGTTTATGTTCTAAAATTTCAAGAATGTCATGATCAACGAGTTCATTATTCTGAATGCCCACACAACGACCGCCTTTTCCATCTAGCAATAATTCTACTGCTCTTGCCCCTAAGCGGCTCGCAAGTACACGATCAGCTGCCGTTGGTGAACCTCCGCGTTGGATATGGCCAAGTACACTTACACGTGTTTCCAACCCGGTCTGCTCTTCAATCCTCTTACCAAACTCTACCCCGCTTCCTACACCTTCCGCTACCACGATAATACTATGTTTCTTACCACGGTCCGTTCCGCGTTTTAAGCGAGCAATAATATCTTCCATGTCATAGTCCGCTTCTGGAACTAAAATCGTCTCAGCTCCGCCAGCCAAGCCCGCCCATAAGGCGATATCGCCGGCATGTCTGCCCATTACTTCAATGACATATGTACGATCATGAGACGTAGCCGTATCACGAATTTTATCAATAGCATCAATAACTGTATTTAAAGCTGTGTCAAATCCAATGGTAAAGTCCGTACCTGGAATATCGTTATCAATAGTACCAGGAACACCTACGCACGGAAAGCCATGTTCTGTTAGCTTTTTGGCTCCCATATAAGAACCGTCGCCTCCAATGACAACTAGTCCTTCAATCCCATGTTTTTTTAATTGCTCAATCCCTTTTTGTTGTCCTTCAAGCGTTCTAAACTCTGGGCATCGAGCTGAATAAAGCTTCGTACCGCCGCGGTGAATAATATCACCTACGTCACCTACTTCAAGCTTCTGAATATTCCCTGCAATTAAACCGGAATACCCATTATAAACTCCATAAACTTCCAGATCATGATAAATTGCTTTACGAACAACTGCACGAATAGCGGCATTCATTCCGGGTGAATCTCCGCCACTTGTCAAAACACCAATTCTTTTCATGTCTCTTTTCACCTCATTGCGCTTTAACTGTCTATAAAATACCATGAAGAATCTTTGAACACAATAGAGAAGGATAATTACTGAAACAGAAAAACGCGCATCCCGTATTTTATCAGGATGCACGCTTCCTTATTTTATCCCTATGGTATCGTTTTCAAACGAAAATTGTCCGATTTTTTTGTATTTTAAATAACGATGTTCAACTAGCTCTTCCGCTGTCATTTTTTTCAATTCCAGCAAAGATTGTTTTAAGATTTCGTCAATCAGCTCTGCTTGTCTGCGTACATCACGATGTGCCCCGCCTTTTACTTCCGGGACGACTTCGTCTACGATATCCATTGCTTTTAAATCAGGCGCTGTAATTTTCATCGTTTCAGCCGCTTGTTTGGCAAGCCCAGCATCCTTCCATAGGAGGGCCGCTGCGCCTTCAGGAGAAATAACGGAGTAAGTGGAATTTTCCAGCATATGAAGATGGTTTCCTACGCCAAGAGCCAATGCGCCGCCGCTTCCTCCTTCACCGATGACAATACAAATAACAGGAACACCTAAACCAGCCATCTCAAATAGATTTTTAGCAATGGCTTCACTTTGTCCGCGTTCTTCTGCTGCTTTTCCTGGGTATGCTCCTTTTGTATCAATAAAGCAAATAATAGGTCTTGAGAATTTCTCTGCTTGCTTCATGAGCCTAAGTGCTTTTCGATATCCTTCTGGGTGCGGCATCCCAAAATTACGTTTGATGTTTTCTTTCGTATCTTTACCGCGTTGATGTCCAATGACTGTTACTGATAATCCGCGGTATTTGGCGATACCGCCGACAATGGCCTCGTCATCACCGTAATAACGATCACCATGGCACTCAAAAAAGTCTGTGAATAAATGAGAGATGTAATCCAGTGTTGTGGGACGCTCTGGATGACGGGCAATTTGTACGCGGTCCCACGGCTTCAAATTCTCATAAATATCCTTTTCAACGCGCTCTAAACGAGATTCCAATTTTTCAATTTCACTGGTCAAATCCACATCCGTGTTTTTAGCAAACTCTTTTAATTCGTTGATTTTATTCTTTAACTCCACTACGGGACGCTCAAATTCTAATTCTCCTACCACTCTAGTTCACCTCCATTTACATGGATATCAAGAATATTAATCAGTTTTTCTTTTAACTGATGACGATGAATGACATCATCTAATTGGCCATGCTTTAATAAAAATTCAGCCGTCTGGAAATCTTCCGGCAACTCTTCACGAATCGTTTGCTCAATAATTCTTCGGCCGGCAAATCCAATTAAAGCTCCAGGCTCGGCAAAATTATAATCTCCAAGTGAGGCAAAACTTGCCGATACCCCTCCTGTCGTCGGGTGTGTCATAACTGAAATAATGAGCCCGCCTTGGTCACTGAACCGTTTTAAAGCCGCACTCGTTTTGGCCATTTGCATAAGGCTCAAAACTCCTTCTTGCATTCTCGCGCCGCCGGATGCTGTAAAAATAATAAACGGAACTTGAAGTTCCATTGCTTTTTCTACTGCCCTCGCAATCTTCTCTCCGACAACAGACCCCATGCTCCCCATTCGAAAACGGGCATCCATGATGGCCAGTACAACCTTCATGTCCTGCACGAGAGCTTCTCCTGTCACGATTGCTTCATTTAAATCCGTCTTCTCCCGGTCTTTCTCTAACTTCTCTTCATAATCAGGAAATTGCAGAGGGTTTTGGGATACAAGCTTTTCATCATACTCTATGAACGTGCCAGGATCAATAAGACTTTCAATTCTCTCGTGAGCTGTCATGGGATGATGATGCTGGCAATTTAGACATACTCTCAAGTTTTTCGCTAACTCTTTCGTATACATGATTTTTTTACAGTTTTGGCATTTGGTCATAATGCCTTCTGGTACATCTTGTTTTGGGTGCTCTGACGGAACAGATGCATACTTTTTCTTTTTAGCAAACAAATCTCTTAACAAGCTGTAACCTCCCCTTTTCTAAAGCTTCTGTGCTTGGACAGCTAAGAAACCCTTACTTTTCAGAACCTATCGGGTACTCCTAAAGACAAGTTGCCTATTCGACATTTTCCGTCTTAATCAATGCCTCGTAGTACTCTCGGTGTATAGTTAAAGCAACCTGCTCATTTCGATCCACAATTGCTTTAAACAACTTCTTTATCATTCCTTCTCCATTTATTGGATATTTATGTTCAAACGTTTTAAAATAACCGTCCACCACTCTCCAAATTCGCAGCAATAAACGGTTGTCAATATATTGGAATAACTCTTTTACTATATATTCATTATAATCCGATTCTGTTGTCATCCTCGTTTGTAACTGCTGAAGTTGTAAATCTGTCAATCTATAAAAGGCAATTTTTAAAACAATTTGTTCAATCCAAAATTTTGTTTCGATTAAATCTTTTTTGGCCTTACTATCTTGAAGGAGAAAAGTAGCCAGCAGCTCGATAAGCTGGTGCTCGCCAATTTCTTTTATGAATGTTCCTTCTCCTCGTCTTGTTTCAATAATGCCCAGCAGCTCGATTGCCCTTAAAGCTTCTCTTACAGAGGAGCGGCCTACATTTAACCGCTCGGACAACTCCCTCTCAGAAGGAATTTTATCTCCCGTTTTAAGCCTGTCAATTTCCATCATCTTGCGGATTTGATTTAAAATTTCTACATATACCTTTGATTTCTCGCCAGTCAATGATTTCCTCACTCACTTCATTCAATAATGGCTAAGCGGCGCGTTTTTTCTGCAACATCTTCCGGATTCACTCGAATGCGGGCTACTCCTGTTTCCATTGCAGCCTTTGCAACTGCCGCTGCTACTGCTGGAGCAATCCGCGAATCAAACGGTGCCGGAATAACATAGTCAGCGTGAAGTTCTTTTTCATCAATTAAACCTGCAATTGCTTCTACCGCAGCCATTTTCATTTTTTCATTAATATGGGTAGCGCGAACATCCAATGCCCCCCGGAAAATACCAGGGAAGGCTAACACGTTATTGACCTGGTTAGGAAAATCAGAACGGCCCGTTCCAATTACTTTGGCGCCGGCCGCTTTCGCTCCTTCAGGCATAATTTCCGGAACCGGGTTGGCCATCGCAAAAATAATAGGATTTTCATTCATCGTTTCAATCATTTCTTTCGTTAACGCACCTTCGACAGATACACCGATGAATACATCTGCCTCTTTAATAACATCTGCTAAAGAACCCTCCAGCTTATCACGGTTTGTATAGGAAGCGACTTCCGCTTTCACAATGTTCATACCGTAAGGACGATCCTCATAAATAGCACCCTTTGAATCGCACATAATAATATTGCGAACACCATAGCGATATAACAATTTAATGATAGCAATTCCGGCAGCTCCTGCTCCGTTGGCAACCACTTTAATTTCCGACATAGCCTTTCCAACGATCTTTAATGCATTAAGCAAGCCCGCTACCGTTACAATAGCAGTTCCGTGCTGATCATCGTGGAAGACAGGGATATTGGTTTCCTTTTTAAGGCGTTCTTCAATGATAAAGCAATTGGGAGCTGCAATGTCTTCAAGGTTTACGCCGCCGAACGTCGGCTCCAACATTTTTACAGTCTCTACAATTTTATCCACATCTGTCGTATTTAAACAAATTGGAAATGCATCAACGCCAGCGAAACTTTTAAATAAAACCGCTTTTCCTTCCATTACCGGCAAGGCTGCTTCCGGACCGATATTCCCTAACCCTAAAACAGCTGTTCCATCTGATACAACGGCGACCATGTTTCCTTTCATTGTATACTCATATACCTTGTTTACATCATCATAAATAGCTTTACAAGGCTCTGCCACTCCTGGTGAATAAGCTAAACTCAAATCTTGTGCATTTCGAACCGGAATTTTAGATTTAGATTCTAATTTCCCCTGATGAACTCGATGCATATGCAACGCTTCTTCACGCAACGACATATATACCCTCTCCCTCTTTTATGAAAAAAACATAGTCCTATGATTAAATGAAAGTACCCCTGAAAGTGGTCAGACCACTTTTGGCTCTTTTACAATATAACAAATAAACGAAAAATGTAAAGGTTATAATTTTTTTAAGACGACATTTCCTTCACCCAATACACCCTCTAATTTCTGTAAAGACTCTGAAACTGGTTGAACGTAATACGCTTCTGGCAGCTTGACCATCTTCTTTTCATCTTCATAATAAATGATGACTGGGACGCTCCCTTTATAGGAAGTTAAAATATGCTGAATACGTTGCAACTGCCCTTGATGCTTATGTTTTTCCTCAATCTTTAAATACAATACATTCGCTTCCCCGTCCTGTATTTCCTGTGAACTTTGCACTTTTTTAACACCTTGAATGATAAACTGTAGTTGACCATCGCGGCTTTCGGTTTTCCCTTGTAAAAGGAGGACCGCTCCTTGTACAAGCATCTCTGCATGCTGCTTGTAGATACGAGGAAATGCGACAGCTCTCATCTCCCCCGTTTCATCACCCAGGGTAAAAAACGCCATTTGCTCTCCGTTCTTCGTACGTATTACCTTTTCAGAAGACAAATATGCCCCAACTGTGATTTGGGCTAGCGGCTGTTCGTTTAATACATCATATATCCGCTGTGCGCCATATAAAGAAAAGCTAGAGCGAAAAGGCATAGCCGGATGACTGGATAAATACAAACCAAGCGCTTCCTTTTCCCTTTTCAGTTTCTCTTCCAGGGACATGGGACTTGTTTCTGTATACTTTGGCTTCAATGAAAGCCCTTCGTCTAAAAAGAGATTCGATTGATCATCAAACCCCAGAAATTCTATATGCTCCAAAGCAACATTGATGCTCGCCAGCAGTGTCGCACGGTCTTCGCCGAATTCGTCAAAACAGCCTGACACAATCAGTGATTCAAGTGTACGGCGGTTCACGACTTTCATGGAGACACGCATACAAAAATCAAACAAATCAGTAAAACGCCTCTGCCTTCTCGCCTGAAAGATTTCTTTCAAAACCGCCGCTCCCACATGCTTAATGGAAGCCAAACTAAACCGGATTCCCTCTTGCTGCACAGTAAAATCATACTTACTCTCATTAATGGAGGGGGGGAACAAAACGATATTTTTAGTTCTTGCCTCATGAATATATTGCGTTAGCTTCCCTTCATTTCCAATAGCACTCGTTAAAATGGCAGCGAAAAAATGGATAGGATAATTGGCTTTTAGGTAAGCAAGCTGATAAGCAATCATACTATATGCCACTGCATGGCTCCGGTTAAAGCCATAGTCAGCAAAACGGACAATCAGATCATAAAGGGCCTGGGCCACATTCTCCTCGTATCCGTTTTGCATGCACCCTTTTACAAAGCCGCTTCTCTGTTCATCCAGTATTTCTTTTTTCTTTTTGCTTACCGCTCTTCGAAGCAAATCTGCTTCACCAAGGGTAAATCCAGCCATCTTAGAGGCAATTTTCATAATTTGCTCTTGATAAACGATAACGCCGTACGTTTTATGTAAAATATCTTCTAAATCCGGGTGTAAATAATGAATGGGTGCTTTTCCATGCTTACGTTCAATGTACGTCGGAATATTCTCCATCGGTCCCGGACGGTACAAAGCATTTACTGCCACGATATCTTCTAGTTCAGTTGGCTGGAGCCTTTGAAGTACCTTCCTCATCCCCTCTGACTCCAATTGAAAAATACCGGTTGTATCTCCTTTCGCTAATAAGGAATATGTGAGTTCATCCTTCATCGGCAAATGGTTCAGATCGATTCGCCTTCCATTTTCCTGTTGAACGCGCTGGATAGTCTTATCTAAAATAGTTAAATTCCGCAAGCCAAGAAAATCCATTTTCAGTAACCCTATTGCTTCCAATCCATCCATATCAAACTGTGTCAAATAAACCCCTTCGTGCCCCTCTTGGATGGCAATAAAATCCGTTAATGCCCTTTCACTAATAACCACACCCGCTGCATGTGTAGAGGTATGCCTTGGCAACCCTTCAATTTCTTTCGCCGTTTCAAATAATCGCTGACGTTTTGGCGATTGGCCAAGATAAGTACGCAATGCCTCTGACTGTTCATATGCCTGCCTTAAAGTAATACCGATTTTATTGGGAACAAGCTTTGAAATGGTTTCCACTTCGTCTGCGGGCACATCGAGCACTCTCCCAACGTCACGAACAGCCGCTTTTGCCGCAAGCGTTCCAAACGTAATAATTTGAGCCACATGCAGCTCTCCATATTTCTTCGCCACATAGCGAATGACCTCATCTCTTCGGTGATCGGGAAAGTCGATATCAATATCCGGCATGGAAATCCGATCCGGGTTTAAAAACCGCTCAAATAAGAGGTCATATTTAATAGGATCAATCGTTGTGATGTTCAGGACATAGGCTACAAGTGAACCCGCTGCTGAACCCCGGCCAGGTCCTGTAACAATTCCTTGGCGATGGGCATAATTCATAAAATCCCATACGATTAAAAAGTAGTCACTGAACTTCATTTGGCGGATAACAGATAATTCATAATACAGTCTCTCTCTATACTTGGCTGGGTCATGCTGTTCCTGAAGCTTCTCTTGCAGCCCTTCTTCACACAATTTTTCCAAATACCTATCAGCTTCCATCCCTTCAGGTGTCGGATACTTGGGCAAATGGATACCTCCGAGAGGCAAATCGATAGTGCACCGCTCGCTAATGGAAAGCGTTTGGTTAAGAGCCTCCGGTAAATCGGAAAATAATTCTGCCATCTCTTCAGAGGATTTTAAATAATATTCTTTCGTCTCAGCGGCTTCCTTTCCATCTTCTAACTTTGTCCCTTCCTTAATTGCAAGCAAACACTCGTAAGCGGAGGATTGCTCTTTCTCTAAATAACGAACGTCGTTGGCAGCGACAATTGGAATCCCCCACTTTTTAGCCAACGGAAGCATTTTTGCATTTAACTCTTGTTCTATATCACCATGACGCTGAATCGAAAAATAGACATTTTCTTGGCCAAATATACGCTGCAAAAAACGGGTTACACTTTCTGCTTCTTCAATGCGGCCCGCCTCCACATAAGTCTCAATCATTCCTCTTTTTCCTGGAGTTAAGACAATGACCCCTTCGCTGTAATGAGACAGCCACTTCTTTTTCAATCCTTTTTCTGCCTTCGTTTTGACAAGGCTGCTCAGCTTCAACAAATTGTGATAACCTGTATTATTTTCAGCAAGCAGCACGAATGGAAAGGCTGCCCCATCGGACTCATCCTCTTCAAGTATAGAGACGCTTAATCCAATGATTGGCTTAATTCCTTCCCGCTTGCACGCCTGGTAAAAAGAAACCGCCCCATACATCACATTCTCATCTGTTAACGCAAGGGATGGATAATTTAATTTTTTTGCTTTGTGAACTAAGTCATTTATTTTAATAGCACTGCTTAACAAGCTGTAACCGCTCTGTACTTGTAAATGAACAAAAGGCACCACGTTCCCCACCCTTAATACGAATATCTTTTTTGAACATCCTTCCTTCATTATAATTTTTGTCATAACGATAGACAAATCACATAACTTATAAAGTCTGTCCATATATATGGATTGAGGAGGAGGGCTGTTTATGAGAGAAACATTTATGTCTCTATTTATTTTAAGTTATTTTATTGCTCTTGGTGTTTTACTCGGAGGAACAATGGTCGGTGCGTTTGGAGCCTTTTTGACGGGAAAGCCGCCTTTGTCCCACATGATGACGTTGGCTAACAATCTAAAAATATGGGCACTTGTCGCTGCCATCGGAGGCACATTTGATACATTTTTCAGCTTGGAGCGCGGGGTCTTTCAAGGCGCAACAAAAGATGTGTTTAAGCAAATGCTTTATATATTAGCCGCCATGGGAGGAGCTCAGACAGGAGCCATGATCATAAAATGGCTGACACAGGAGCATATTGGCTCATGAGGATTCCTCCTCTTTACAAGAATAGAAACTGGCAGCGATTCCTGGCTGGGATGATTTTGGGAGCTGTAGTCAGCTGGTTTGTTTTCTTGATGCTTTTTGGCATCTCACAAGAAAGACAAATCATTACCATCCATCAGCAAAAAAAAGAGATTCAAGATTTAAAAGATAAAATGAGCATTTGGCAAAATGAAATCGAAGAGCTTAATGAGGAGAAAGAAGAGAATTTAGTCATCCAAGACTTAAAGGTGAAAATTATGAACGAAGGCAAATATAAGATTAATTCCTATACGGCTTTCCTCATCCAAGAAAGCGCCAAAGAAGAAATTGAGCACGTTCTTTCCAAAAATATAGAAGACGTGTACAAGTCCCGCCATTCTCTCAAAAAAGCCATTGAAAATAAAGCATATACCATTGATAAAACGACCTACTATGTCGAGATACACGAGATTTTCTTCCATACGACCCTTTCTGTTCAACTAAAAATAAAAGATATTAAGCAGAACCTTTAACTCTAAAAAGACCCCGTCATGAAAATCCAGTAAAATCAAAGGATTCCATGACGAGGTCTTTCAGTAACATCAGCGCTTATCATTTAACAAAGACTTACGGAAATGCTTAATGACATTTCCGCTCATATCCCATTATTTACGTAAATTTTGCAGCTTCATCAGCATGAGTTCCTATTGATTGGAAGGTGCGCAAACCTCTTCCAAATCCGCTAACACCGCCTGAACTTCATCCCATGAATAGATAGAAGCCCCCGCTGCCATCGGATGTCCTCCTCCTTTATACTTTTGGGCAATCGTATTAATGACAGGACCTTTTGAACGCAAACGAACGCGGATCAACTCATCTTCCTCAATGAAAAATACCCATGCTCGAATACCTTCAACGCTTCCAAGAACCCCAACTAATTGAGATGCCTCGGAAGGAGTAGCCTCAAACCGCTCCAAGATGTCTTTCGTTAACGTCATATGAGCAACACCCGACGACTGAAGCGTAAAGTTTTGCAATACATACCCCTGCAGCTTAGCTACATTCACTTTTGTACTGTAGAGCTGATCATACAACTCTTTAAATTCAAAACCATACTGTACCAATTCACTAGCATATTGAAACGTTCGCGGTTTTGTACTTGGGAATAAAAAACGCCCTGTATCCCCTACTATTCCCGCATAAATCAAGCGGGCAGCTTCCGATGACATTTTCAGCCCCTTATCTTTACCGAACAAATAAAACTCATAAATCATTTCACTAGCAGAGCTGGCGTTCGTATCTACCCACAATACATCTCCATATGGATCTTCATTAGGGTGATGATCAATTTTGACGACTATCTTTCCTCTCGCATAACGCTGATCGCAAACCCGCTCCTCATTAGCTGTATCACAAACGATGACAAGGGCTTCACCATAGGCTTCATCTTCAATCTCGTCAAGACGATATAGAAAACTCAGAGAGGGTTCTTCCACTCCAGCTGTATAAATCTTTTTTTCCGGAAATGATGCTTTTAAGATTTCTGCCAAACCACATTGCGAACCGTATGCGTCAGGATCCGGACGTACATGACGATGAATAATAATCGTATTAAACTCGCGAATCAGTTCTAATATTTTTTCTTTCATATGTATTCTCCCTTTTTATCTATATTAAATCACAAAATCAAAGTGTTTTGAAAGAAGATCTATTCAACAGTAGAAATTGTATGGCTGTGACGTTAAAATGAAAAGAGAACAATTCTTGTTAATGGGGGAAATGCAATGCCTATCTTTGTCATTTTCATTATCTTTTCAATATCTTTTTATCTTTATTTTAAAATAAAGTATTTTCGGACGAAGCAACCAATGGAGAAGCAATGGATTTCTGCTAAATCCAGCATTGCCCTTGGCGCATTTGTGCTTTTATTTGGAATCAACCAATACTTCATTTATCAATCTACTCTTTCCCTCGTGATCGGTCTCCTGTTTGTAGCTATGGGAGCAGGCAGCATATGGGCAGGGGTTCGCGCCTATAAATACTATTATCCATTAGTCGTCAAAGAGGCAAACGAATAAGCGAAGTCTGCTCATCCTCCGGAAATTGAGCTGCTCTAACAAAGAGAGAACCTTTCACAACTGCTGTGTAAAGGTTCTCTCTTTGTTACGTCCGGTCTAAAATTTGTGCCATCATAAGCGCCTTACCCACGACAACTCCTTCGTTGTACACTTCAACGTCCACTTTGGCAAATTTCCGTCCTAACTCCAGCACCTTCGGACGGATTTCAATCATACTTTCAATTTGAACGGGTTTAATAAAATAAATGGTGACATTTTCAATGACTAAATCGCCTTTTTTATGAGTCCGAAGCACACGGTTGGCCGCTTCTGTCACAATGGTCGTAAACACCCCGTATGAGATGGTCCCCATATAATTGGTCATTTGTGGAGTCACTTCACAGCGATAAAATTGATCGCCTTTTGTTTCCGTCACATCGACAAATTGATTGGTCACGATATCGTCGATTGTTTCTCCAACTTGCGGCTGGCGCTGAATCATCTGCAAGGCTTTTAATACGTCCTGTCTGCTGATGATTCCTTCTAAGCGATGGTAATCATCCACAACGGGCAGCACTTCAATCCCTTCCCACACCATCATATGGGCAGCTGAAGCAACAGACGTCTTTCCATGAACAATCATCGGATTTCTCGTCATCACTTTTTCAATAGGTGTTTGTTTATCATATCCAATAATATCTTTAGAGGTTATCATCCCCTGTACCTTTAAATGCTGATCGACAACCGGAAAACGGCTGTGCCGGGTTTGTTCATTGTATTCATACCAATTCTCAATAGTATCATCAAGTTTTAAGATGACCGTATCATTTACTGCTGTTAAAATATCTTCCACAAGGACAATTTCTTTTTTGATTAACTGGTCGTAAATCGCACGGTTAATCATCGTCGCCACAGTGAATGTGTCATAACTTGTAGAGATAATGGGAAGCTTAAGTTCATCAGCCAGCTGCTTCACATCTTCATCCGTATCAAATCCTCCTGTTATAAGAACGGCCGCTCCAGCTTCCAAAGCCAGTTCATGGGCTTTTGTACGATTTCCGACAATCAATAAGTTCCCGGCGCCCGTATATCTCATCATCGCTTCGAGCTTCATTGCCCCGATGACAAATTTATTGAGGGTTTTATGCAACCCTTCTCTTCCCCCAAGCACTTGGCCATCTACAATGTTGACAACTTCGGCAAACGTCAGCTTTTCAATGTTCTCTTTTTTCTTTCGTTCTATTCGAATCGTACCAACGCGTTCAATTGTTGATACATACCCTTTATTTTCCGCATCTTTAATGGCACGGTAAGCGGTCCCTTCACTTACATTTAAATCTTTTGCAATCTGACGAACGGATATTTTCTCACCAATCGGCAAGGAATCAATATGCTGTAAAATTTGTTCATGCTTAGTAGCCAAGCTGCTTCACCCTTTTAAAAAACATTTTCATTCTATTCGAAAATCATACTGCTTAATTTTTTAATCTACATTCCACTTAATAACTAGTTAATTCATTATGACATTGTACTGGTAAAAGGTATAGACGTAAAGAGTTTCTGTTAACTTCTATTATAAGGGTGAATTTGTTGTGATTCAATGCAGCTTACCCGCGCTCTGTCATTCGTTTCCTTTCTCCTTGTCGAGACGGATATTTCGCGATTTGACGCTGCTGGGCAAATTTTTTCGAATTATAGAGGAGACTCGATAAATTCCCTCCTGTAACAAGCAGGGCTAAAAACAGCCACGATAACGAAAAAAAACCTTGCGCACTATTCACATCTACTGCAAGACGCGGGATTGCATAATACAGCATCAATCCGCACAATAACAGCGATAACATTGTTTGATTCCTCATTTTCCACCCTCTCCTTCTTTTCCCTTTGCTTCCGCTCTCATAATCAGAGGTTCATGACCATTGCTTTTATAACTTATTTTATGCTCGTCCCTCCTATATAAGAATCAAAAAAAGGAGGATGAATAAGAAGCGTGATATCACGCTTCTTATTCACCCTCCTGAAAAGGAACCGTCATCAAAAATTGATTAAAGCCCAGCTTTTAACTGACGGTTCCTTTCAGACAAAAAGCAAAATTGACGATTCCCCACTTTATTAGAAATAAATTCCAGAAATAGACTATACTTTCTACTTTAAATGATCAAGAAATACTGTTGCTTACAGCTCGATAAACTCGCCTATTTTCATGACTTTTCCTTCGCATTTCGTTAATCCTTTTACAAACGATTCGGCATCCTGTTTAATCACAGGAAATGTATTGTAGTGAATAGGAACAACTGTTTTAGCCGAAATCCACTCGGCCGCAATAGAAGCATCTTCAGGGCCCATTGTAAAATTATCGCCAATCGGTAAAAAAGCCACATCAATATTATAGCGTTCCAATAACTTCATGTCAGAAAAAAGCGCCGTATCCCCTGCATGATAAATGGTTTTTCCATCGATGGTAATGAGCAGTCCTGCCGGCATCCCGGTATATGTAATTTGTTTCGTCTCTTCATCTGTATAACTGGAACCATGAAACGCCTGCGTTAACTTGACGGTTCCAAAATCGAATCTATGGGCGCCGCCGATATGCATTGGATGAGTATTAACCCCTTTCCATCCTAAAAAGGTTGCCAATTCAAACGGAGCGATGACAAGTGAATCATTGCGTTTGGCAATTTCAACAGTATCGCCTACATGATCGTTATGCCCATGTGTTAATAAAATGACATCTGCCTTCACTTCGTCGGCCTTTAAATCGCATTCTGCATTCCCATTAATAAACGGGTCAATCAATAAAGTTTTCTCCGTTGTCTCAATTTTAACGACTGAATGTCCGTGATAAGAAATACGCATATCCATCTCTCCTTACTGTTTTCTCCCTTTTCTATTTCAAGAAACAGGAACAAAATCCTCTTACAATTTCCATTCCTTCTTCTAATGTCCCAAAATTTAAAAAAGGCTTTTTCATTACCCATACCCAAATAAGTGAACGTTTAATCATGTAAAAAACGGAGCTGAACTATAATTCTATGATAAACCGCAAAGCTTACATTTAATGAAAGACCCTGTTTTATCCCTGATTTTTAAAGATGGGACCTTTCATGAAGATGACCCAAAAAGGCTGATTTTTGCCCTTTTGGGTCATCGTCGTTTTTACAGTTGTTCCAGCAATGTTTTAGCGTCGGAATACATGAGTTGATGTGCATCCGCCACCGCTCCATACGTCACAAATCCATTGAGAGTGTTCACACCTTTAAGTAAAGCGTCATTTTCTAAACATGCTTGCTTATATCCTTTATCCGCAATTTGAACGGCATACGGAACCGTCACGTTCGTTAAAGCCATGGTCGACGTTCTCGGCACTGCCCCGGGCATATTTGCAACAGCGTAATGCAATACTCCGTATTTTTCATAGGTTGGCTCATCATGGGTCGTAATGCGGTCCGTTGTTTCAAAAATCCCGCCTTGGTCAATTGCAATGTCTACAACAACAGAGCCCGGCTCCATCGTTTGAATTATTTGTTCCGTTACAAGCTTCGGCGCTTTTGCACCTGGGATTAGAACCGCCCCTATCACTAGGTCAGACTCTTTAACAGAATGGGCTATATTATAAGGATTAGATATCAGTGTCTTAATATCATTTCCAAAAATATCGTCAAGCTGGCGAAGACGATCGACATTTAAGTCAATGATGGTAACATCCGCCCCTAAACCGATTGCAATTTTAGCTGCATTTGTTCCTGCCACACCACCGCCGATAATGGTAATCCTCCCCTTCTGGACACCTGGCACTCCTCCGAGCAATATCCCTTTTCCACCCTTTGTTTTCTCTAAAAACTGCGCTCCGATTTGTGCAGCCATCCTGCCCGCCACTTCACTCATAGGAGTCAAAAGCGGGAGTGATCGATTTGGCAACTGTACCGTTTCATAAGCGATACCGATGACCTTGCGTTCTATAAGAGCTTTTGTTAATTCCGGTTCTGGCGCTAAATGTAGATATGTAAACAAAATTAGTCCGTCCCGGAAAAAATCATATTCAGAAGGAAGGGGTTCTTTCACTTTCATCACCATATCCATCGACCATGCTTCTTTGGCACTCGCCACAATTTGTGCCCCCGCCTGAACATAATGGTCATCCTCAAATCCAGAACCGCTGCCCGCTCCTGTTTCAATATATACTTCATGTCCCCTGCTAATGAGCGTCATCGCTCCTGCAGGAGTCATAGCCACACGGTTTTCATTATTTTTGATTTCCTTCGGTATCCCTATTCGCATACACGGACGTCTCCTTTGCATCTTATTGTATTTCATTGTATGTACAGATTGAAAGAAAGACACTGCAAACACCTAAAGAAAAAGAGGTGCTTTTCTCGTTTCTCAACTTTTTTGGCACCTCTCTTTTCTTTTACTCCGCTTCCCCTGCGATACTTTCATAGGTCGGCGCCGTAAAGCCTCCTCCTACACTCCCGCTTACATAAGCATCATTCAGCAATTGCTGCGTTTGTTGAAGTCCAGTTTCATCGTACTCATATACATGCTGCGGCTGCTTTTTATCGTTCATAACATCAGCTCTCCTTTGTCACAACTTATCCAACACTCCTTTATTCTCTGTATATTTATTAATGTTATACTCGTAATCAACAAGAACAAGCTCTTTAACCTGCCCAAACGGAGCTCTCCAAATAGTTTTTGCTTCCAAAAAAAGGCCACGACTTTTGATTCGCGGCCTTTTGAACTATTTATTTACACTCCATTTTCATCGATGTTATGACTGTTGATTTACTGCATAGTCCGAGAGAAGTGCTTTCGCTTTCTGAATAGCAGCCTTTACTTGTGAAAATCCTGTTCCACCTTGACTGTTACGGCGATTAACCGCTGTACGCGGGTTTAATACATCGTAAATATCCGATTCGAATAAAGATGATGCTTGTTCATACTCCTCTAACGGTAAATCCATCAAATAAATTCCTTTTTGAATGCATATTAAGACGAGCTTACCCACTACTTCATGCGCTTCGCGGAATGGCATGCCTTTCGCTGCCAAGTAGTCTGCCAGTTCTGTCGCATTTGAAAAATCTTGTTTTGTCGTTTGCTCCATCTTTTCCTCATTCACTGCCATCGTAGAAATCATACCAGCAAAGATTGTCAAGCATCCTTCAACTGTCGTGACTGTATCAAACATGCCCTCCTTGTCTTCTTGCAGATCTTTATTATAAGCAAGAGGCAAGCCTTTCATGATTGTTAACAAGCCAAATAAATTTCCGTACACGCGTCCCGTTTTCCCGCGAATGAGTTCTGCCATGTCAGGGTTTTTCTTTTGCGGCATGATGCTGCTGCCTGTCGCATACGTATCATCAATTTCTACAAATTGAAACTCTTGGCTCGACCATAAAATAAGCTCTTCGCAAAAGCGCGATAAATGCATCATCAGCATTGAACTGTTGCTTAAAAATTCAAGGATGAAGTCACGGTCGCTTACCGCATCCATGCTATTTTCGTAAATACTTGAAAATCCAAGCAACTGTGCACTATATTCACGGTCAATCGGGAATGTAGTGCCTGCAAGCGCTCCTGCCCCCAAAGGAGACATATCGATACGCTTCAAGGATTCTTTGAAACGCTCTACATCACGTTGCAGCATCCAAAAGTAAGCCAATAGATGATGAGCAAATGAAACGGGTTGGGCACGCTGTAAATGCGTATAACCTGGAATCAATGTCTCCACATGCTTCTCGGCTTTTTCAACTAATTCTTTTTGTAAGCTCTCAATAAGCGAAACGATGTTCAAGACATGCTTTTTTAAATATAAATGCATATCCGTTGCCACCTGATCGTTCCTGCTTCTTCCCGTATGCAGTTTTCCTCCTACAGGACCAATTTCATCAATTAAATGCTTCTCAATATTAAGATGAATGTCTTCGTATTGGGCAGAAAATGCTAATTCATCCTTTTCGGCCTTTTCAAGTAAAGAGAGGAGACCATTTTGAATGGCCTCCGCATCTTCATTTGGTAAAATGCCGCATTTTGCTAACATTTTGACATGCGCTAAGCTTCCTTGAATGTCTTCTTGGACCAATTGCTGGTCGAATGCAATTGAAGCCCCGAATTCATCTACCCATTGTTCAGGACGTTTTGTAAAACGTCCTCCCCATAACTTTTTCACGCTTCCACCTTCTTCTCATTATGCAACTGGCTGTAAACTTTCGTTGGTAAGCCGAATAATTCGATGAAGCCCACTGCTGCTTGGTGGTTGAATTCATCTTCTTTTGTATATGTTGCAAGCTTCTCATCATATAAAGAGTACGGAGACTTTCTCCCTTCAACGATTGCATGGCCTTTGAATAACTTCACGCGTACTGTGCCTGTTACATTCTTTTGTGTATCTTCCATAAATGCAAGCAATGCCTTATGCAATGGAGAGAACCATAGACCGTTGTAGATCAGCTCCGTTAATTTGTTAGAAATAATCGGCTTAAAATGCGCTACATCTTTCGTTAATGTTAAGTCTTCAAGCTCTTTATGCGCTTTAATTAACGTAAGAGCCGCCGGGCATTCGTATACTTCACGAGATTTGATACCAACAAGGCGATTTTCTACATGATCAATACGACCCACGCCATGCTTACCAGCTAATGTGTTCAATTCTAAAATTAACTCATGCAGTTCATATGCTTTTCCATTCAATGCAACTGGAACACCTTGATTAAACTCAATTTCCACAATGTCAGCTTGATCTGGAGTTGCTTCAATTGGTGTTGTCATATCGTAAGCACCCTCTGGCGGAGCTGCCCATGGATCTTCTAATACACCGCACTCGCATGCTCTTCCCCAAAGGTTTGCATCGATAGAGTATGGATTGTCCAAATTAATTGGAATCGGAATATTGTGTTCTTTTGCATACTCAATCTCTTCTTCACGTGACCAGCTCCACTCACGGACAGGAGCTAATACTTTTAAGTCCGGATTTAACGCCATAATGGAAACTTCAAAACGAACTTGGTCGTTCCCTTTTCCTGTACATCCGTGTGCAACTGCAACCGCGCCAACTTGCTCAGCAATTTCTACAAGCTTTTTTGAAATTAAAGGACGGGATAAAGCCGATACAAGCGGATATTTTCCTTCATATAATCCATGACTTTGTAATACCGGAAGTACGTAATCCTCAGCAAATTCTTTTCTCGCATCGATAGAGTAAGATTCTACAGCACCAACTTGAAGCGCTTTTTCCTTTACAAACTCAACGTCCTTACCTTCGCCCACGTCTAATCCTACTGCTACGACATCATATCCTTGTTGCTGTAACCATTTAATTGCAACGGATGTATCTAATCCACCGGAATAAGCCAATACAACTTTTTCTTTGTTCATTACTAGTTCCTCCTATATATATCAACTAATCGTTTAATTTTTATTCATCTAAGTTAATAATAATGTAACATAATCCTATCCGACTTGCAATACATATTCATATTTTTGTATAAATATAAATAAATAGTCTGAAAAATTCGAGGTTGATAGCATGTTTTCACACTTTTTTGTAAAATAGATATATATGAAGGCAGGGGGAAGGAAAAATGGAGTCTTATTTTGCTTACAACGAACGGCTTGGAATTCAAATCCCGGCACTTAGCGATGAATGGGAACAATATGATAAGCATACCCAGCAAGAAATTTTATTATACTGGGAAAAAATTCGCGGAGAAATTCCTGATCGTATATTCCATTTAGAAAGAACCATCAACCAAAAACAAGCTTGTTTAGAAGAAGAAATGAATTTTAAAAAGTCATGTCAATTAAACAGCGAAATTGCAGAGCTGGCTTCCGTTATTAATGATTTATGGATTTGGTACCGGACGAATCAAGATGTGACAGCTAAAATGCATAACTAATACAAAGAGGATGCCTACAAAGGGGAAAAATCCCCTTTATAGGCATCCTCCTGAAAGGCCCCGTAACAGAATCTGTTACGGGGCCTTTCAGGAAAAAATAATTTCCATCCTGCATTAACGGGCAGTAAGATCCCCACTGATGGAAGTTTCCTTTATGTTTTAACTTATACTCATGAAACAGCTGCTTATTTACGTATCTCACTAATAACATGGCGCAGTTCAGGCAAGATGAGCTTGTTCATCCCTAATGTAACCGCTCCGGTTGAACCCGGTAATGAAAAAATGACTTTTTTCTCTCTTACACCCGCAACAGCACGGCTCAACATAGCTCGAGAACCAATATCCTCTGTATAACTCAACATTCGAAAAAGTTCTCCAAAGCCGACTATCTCCTTTTCCAGCAAGGGTTTTACCGTTTCAATCGTTACGTCACGGCTTGCTATCCCTGTTCCACCGTTTGTGATAACTGCATCGATATCCGGCTGTGCTGCCGCTTCTATCACGGCTTCTCGTATACTGATTTCATCATCTGTAACGATTTTATAGAAACGCACCTCATGATTTTGCTCTTGCAGAAGAGACATAATTCGTTGCCCGCTTTTATCCGTTTCTTCTGTACGTGTATCACTTACTGTAACCACCGCACATCGTAAAGAGTTTGGCGCATGCAAAATATGTTGGTTATGATTCATCAAAATCCCTGCCTTTTTCACGTAAATAACGATATTGATAAAAACGTTTTGCATAATCTGCTGTTTGACGGGTAAATTGGTAGTTCATCACGCCCCCCAAAAACATACTCAAGAGCGGATTTCGTTTTGACACGCTTTTCTTCATAAGAATAAGCAGGGTTGTTTTCAGCAATTGATTAATGTTTTTTTCAAACCATGTTTCATCCAACACTTTTTCATTTCCTTCATAAAAGAAAGAATGCTCATGTGTAGCCAATTCGTTCATTAAATAATCCCAGCCTTGACTTTGCCACTGTTTCGGAAGACTGGCGGCATGAAAAACCTTTAAAGACAACATAAGCTCAAACGGGGAATTAATTTCATAGCCGTAACTCATAGCTGCTAATTGAACCGTCCTTAAATTCAGCAGCACCAAAACAGGCATATCCACACTCATAAAAAGGGAAGAGCCCGTCCCTGTCAATCCCCCTTGAATAAACCCATATAGTCTTTGCTTCGCCAATTTTTGTTCCGCTAAATAGTTCAATTGATCAATCGTTAAATGCTTCAGGTCTTCAATCTGGTCAACGTCTCCATAAAATGCACGGGCTGAGGTCAAGATTTGCTTTTTGGATTTCTGCTGTATGTTCGAATCTTGAAGCCATGAACTAACATGAAATAACCATTCATCTAATTTGTTAATATAGTTAAGACGAATGTCTTCTGGAATAACGGAAATCGTCTGTTCAAGCCATTGTGAGTATGTAAGCTGAAGCTCGTGGGGTGTGTACATTTGCAGCCCCTCTGTCCACTCTTCTATTTCCCGTAAAACCAGTTCATCCCGCTTCGTTAACAAGGCTAATCACCCTTTCTGCCAAACAATGTTATCCATTATTATATCAAATATACTTCCTTCTACATAAAAAAGCAGCTGTCCCATAATTCATAAACAGGCCGCGAAAGTTATTTTTTACTGAAAGGACCCGTCACGAAATCCTTTAGTTTACTGGATTTTCATGACGGGTCCTTTCAGTAGGATGACTCAAAAGGTATGTTTTTTATATCTTTTGAGTCATCCTCTTTTACTTAAGAGTAAGAAAGTATTTTTCGACCAGTACTGGTGTCTAGCTCGCTGTGGAAAAGATGATTGCCCTCATAAGGCAAAAAGCGCCTTATGGGTCAATCCCTCTTTCCTTCACGAGCTGACCAAGGCGCTTGCGCTTTTCTTACATTAAATATTAGCTAAACGCACAACATCACGTGCAATCATGACTTCTTCGTTTGTCGGAATGATAAATACTTTTACCGGTGAGTGAGGATAGCTTAGAAACGCTTCTTCACCACGAACATTATTTAAAGCCGGGTCCCAGTATACACCCATGAATTCTAAACCGCGAAGTACACGCGAACGAATTTCTGAACTGTTTTCCCCGATACCTGCTGTAAAGATGATCGCATCTACACCAGACATACGCGCCGCATAAGAACCGATATATTTATGAATACGGCTTGCAAACACTTGAAGGGCAAGCTCTGCACGCTCGTTTCCTTCTTCTGAACTTTGTTCAATATCGCGAAGGTCGCTTGAGAAACCTGAAATACCTAACATACCGCTCTCTTTGTTTAATACACTGATAACTTCTTCTGCAGTTTTACCCGTTTTTTCCATAATATAAGGAATTAACGCCGGGTCAATGTTACCAGAACGCGTTCCCATCGCTACCCCAGCAAGCGGTGTGAAGCCCATAGATGTATCGATTGATTTACCGCCTTCAATGGCCGCGATACTTGCTCCATTTCCTAAGTGACAAGAAATGAGGCGAAGCTGCTCGACTGGACGGCCAAGCAATTCTGCCGCACGCTCTGATACATATTTATGAGAAGTCCCATGGAAACCATATTTACGAATGCCATATTTTTCGTAGTACTCGTAAGGCAGGCTATATAAATAAGACTGTTCAGGCATCGTTTGATGGAAAGCTGTATCGAATACCGCCACTGCCGGTACATTCGGTAAAATTTCCTGGAATGATTTAATCCCGACTACGTTAGCTGGATTATGAAGAGGCGCTAAATCTGATAAAGCTTCAATTTCTGTTATCGTTTCTTCTGTCAGCAATACAGAATCGTTAAAGCGTTCTCCTCCGTGAACCACACGGTGACCGATACCAGTAATTTCATCATAAGACTTGATGATCCCTGTAGAAAGCAATTTCTCAACTAAAATTTTGACAGCAACAGAGTGGTCAGGAATTTCTGTTACTTCTGTTTGCTTTTCTCCATTTACTGTAATAGTGAAAACAGCATCATTAAGACCGATCCGTTCAACGAGACCCTTTGTTAAAACATTTTCACTTGGCATTTCAAACAATTGAAACTTCAATGATGAACTGCCGGCATTAATGGCCATAATTTTTGACATAACTAAAAACAGCTCCTTTTTGTACGTACATGTTGATTTTCATCTCTACAATATTCTATGCAATTCGACACGATCTCTATCCCTAATTCATTTAATCACTGCGAGCTGTTTATTTCAAGAGTTATCCGCTATTTTTAACAGGTCTATCGTAAATTCGTACTATTCAGAAACGTCTATCAACCGCGCTTTGCTCGAAACCATTTGTCGATTTCTGTCATAATTCGATTCATCGCTTCTTTATTGCTGAACTTTGGCATATTCACAAGCAACGCTTCTTTCGGCGGAGTGACATCTTCTCCTTTTTTCTGAAGGATGAAAATGCTTTTCGCCATGCTTTCTTGCTTGAATAAAGATAAAGGCAGCTGAATCAACCCTTGAATGATGGCCTCTTCTTTCAAATAAGTGTGGAGTTGTTTCGCTTGTTCTGTTTCAAACAAATTATTGGGAATGAGCAGCACGACATAACCGCCCGGCTTGGTGTAATTCAAGCTTTGTTCAATAAAAAGGTGATGGGCATAAGAATGTCCTTCTTCCGCTCTCACCTTGTAAACGGCCGCTCCCACGTCATTTGGATAATATCCGACAGGTAAATCACCTACGACTAAATCGACCAGATCGATGAACAACGGCTGCAAGCTGTCCTGATTAAATAACTGAACAGGCTGCTCCTGTAAATTAGCGTTCACGTACGCCAGTTTAATGAGTAAGTCATCCACATCGATGCCATACGCCTGTTTCGCTTTTGATCCCTCATAATTTAAGACGGTCATTAACAAATTCCCTGTCCCCACTGCGGGGTCCAGCAATGTATAATCTTTTTCTTCCGACATCAGTTTGCTGATTAAGTAGCTCATAAAAAGGCCGACCGCGTCAGGAGTCATTTGGTGATTAGGCTGGGTTGCTTCTTTCATTCCTTTTAAGACCGCCAATTGATAAGCTTTACGAATCGTCTCCTTCGCATACTTCCCAAGCTGGACTTTGCTGTATTCTTTTTCTAAGCGTTTTTTCGTCACTTCATCCAGTTCTTCTTGCAAAATGGTCCCGTGAAATAAATTTTCTCCCGTTTCTGACACCGCTTCTAAATACGAACACTGTAACTCTTTTCGAAGAATAATGGCTGTTTGATCAATCACTCCAAATAATTCTTCCATTTTTACTAAATCACTCATATGATTTCCTCCTAACTATTCAGGCTTTTCTCCCGCTCAAGCGGGTATTAAAGGTTTTCTTTATGTAATCGAATAGTGGTTTTATGATTAGAACAACCCATTTTATCATAAACTCATTCTGTAATTCAAAAATAACCGCCCTTCACTCTTGCTTTCAAAAGCAACAACCTTTCAAAAAAGTCTAATGTAAAAACCACCATGTTTTAAGAGATACAGAAAAAGACGGTAAACTTTTTTGTTTACCGTCTTTTTCTGTATCAAGGAATATTTAGTTAGCTGCTTTTGCCGCTTCGATAGCTGCTTCATAGTTTGGATGATCCGTTACTTCGCTCACATACTCTGCATACGTTACTTCATCATTTGAATTGATAACGAATACAGAACGTGCTAATAAACGTAATTCCTTAATGGCAACACCGTACGCTTCACCGAAAGATAAATCGCGGTGATCAGAAAGAGTTTGAACATTTTCAATGCCATGAGCGCCGCACCAGCGTTTTTGTGCAAATGGTAAGTCTACACTTACTGTTAAAACTTTCACGTTATCAAGCTTTGCAGCTTCCTCGTTAAAACGGCGTGTCTGAGCATCACATACGCCTGTATCAATAGAAGGAACCACACTGATTAAACGAACAGAACCTTTTGTATCGTCAAGTGTCACTTCAGATAAATCGTTTGCCAACACTGTAAAGTTAGGTGCCTTATCTCCCGCCTTTACTTGACTCCCCATTAACGTTACTGCATTTCCTTTAAATGTTACAGCCATGAAAATATCCTCCCTTTATCTAAAAAAATATGTACACTGTTCATCTTATCCTCAATGCTGAAAGAATGCAATTATTTCAACTTTTCTATCTTTAATCTTCTTTACCTTTTCCATTAAAAACCGCCCCCACGACATCTTTCGAATACAGGAGCGGATGTTTTAAATTCATGCAGTTTACATTCCCATGGACGGCCCTTGAGGATTTTGCTGTTGTTGATTTTGAGCATAATATCCATTTTGATTATTATTCTCATTTTTCTTAAACATCTGTTGGATTTTTTCCATCGCTTGCGGAGCATTGTCTAAAATCTTCTCTACCAAATGGGTCCCTTCATTTAAATGGAGCATTTTAATGCCTGTAGGACTCACAATTAAAAAAGCAATAGGGGTAATGGAGACACCGCCCCCGCTTCCGCCGCCAAACGGCAGTTTAGTCTCTTGTCCCTGCCCCTGAGATTGTCCCCCTTGACCGGACTGCTTTTGCCCGTCTACCGAAAATTCGCTTCCGCCTGCAGCAAACCCAAAACCTACCTTCGAAACAGTTAAAATGACACTTCCATCTGGTGTTTCAACGGGATCACCAATAATGGTGTTAACGTCAATCATTTCCTTTAAGTTTTCCATTGCTGTTGACATTAAACTTTTAATAGGATGTTCTGACATACTTGTAGCCTCCTCACATTTTTACCGAATGGACCTTCTCGGATTGAACATTCCCTAAACGTTCCGTACGTTTATGGCGGAACTTTTTCCAATGTTTGAGAATCCGTAAACTCGTTAAAATAGCATGCCCGATTCGAAATGAAATCATACATTGAAACCTTGTTTCCAAGGTATGATATTGAAAAGAAGGCAAAACTTCTATAATCGGATGGTCTTTCAATCTCATATATTGACTGACGATTCCGATTAAAGAGCCTTTAAGAGACCAAATCATTCCCACAGTCACCCCTGTATACATAGCGTCTCCGCTCCCAATTACCGTATTCCAGCGAATTCTCTCTATGGACACATGACTTAAAAAACGCTTCACAATTTTATGGAAACCTACCACATGCTCCAAAAATTCCTTCATGTCTTCAATTAAACGGGCGGCATCCTGAATAGAATAATCTTTCCATTGATCCTGTCCCCCTTTTTCCTGCGAAGGGTTGCCTGCTTTCATTTCCTCATCCACCACAACGGTGGGGGAATCTTCATCCACCTTTATGACAGGAATCTTATATGTATACCGAATCAAACCGAACCATAAGGAACATTTAATTTGATAGAAATCATTACCGCGCACACGATTCACATTCACTTGAATCCGCAGTTTACTAATGAAAATAATAAAAATGAGTACACAGAATGCCGATAGCAATAGCCAAACCCATAGCACAAATCTTCACTCCTTCTCAACCTTCCATTATTTCCATTCTTTCAGGTAATCAAACTAGCTTCTTGGAAATAGAAAAGATAAAGGAACAATATTCCAGAAAGGAGCTGATTCTAAAAAAGGCGGTCCCAAACTTTTGTCTTTTAAGACCGCCCTCATCAAATCCAACAGAATCATTCATCCTGCACTGTTTTTTTCTATTAAGTAAGCAGGCTGTTTTTCATGAATAACGGAGGTTTCTGCAAAGTAATCATGAAATCCTCTTTTTTTGCTTGTAAAAGCCACTACTGCATATCCGAGGAAGAGGGCCGTTTTCGAAATATATCTCCCTATCAATTCCCTAAAGATGACCGCTGACCATGTTAAGCAGTCATCCGTCAAACTAATGACTTTCAGGCCCATGATCATTTTTCCGATGGTCTGGCTAAATTGCTTCGTCATGAGAATAAAGTACAGGTAAAAAACAGCTGCCATTGCCCAATTAACGGGTGACAACCATCCCGTATCAGATGTTAACCCTGCCGCTCTAAAAAAAGGCGCAATCAATAGCTTTTGTATACTCATTACGACAACTAAGTCAAGAAGGTAGGCCCATAACCTCATCCAAAAGCCTGCATACCATACGTAAACTTTCTCTCTTGGAGTCTTTTCTTCTATACTTGTTTGAACTTCCGTCTCTTCTATATATGGTTCATGTCCGTTCATTCTCTCACCTCTACTCTGCATATAAGTACATCAGCCTCGGAGAATTTGGTTTCGATAACATCTTCATCAAACTAGTTAACTCCACATCATCTGAAAGCAGTTGCTGAGATTTAGCAGAAAGAATGGAGCTTAAACTAAACATTTGATCGTATTCAACTACTTGAGCATTTTTCAGCGAAGCTGTTTTTTTTACGTCTGCTATGGTGTCTTCTAGATACCCAAGTTCATCCACCAAGCCCAATTCTTTCGCTTGTCTTCCATCATAGATGCGTCCATCGGCAATTCCACGAACTCTTTCCTCCGACAAGTTTCGCCCGTCTTTAATCACATTAACAAATCCACTGTAAGCATTATTAACGAGTGTTTGCATAATCTTTCGTTCTTCCTCCGTCATCTCTCTGGAGGGAGACATTATGTCTTTGTACGGGCCGCTTTTGATTGTTTCAAATTTCACCCCGTATTTTTCTGCCAACCCGCTGTAGTTGATGCCTTGCATAATAACCCCTAAAGAGCCTGTCAGTGTATCAGGTATGGCATAAATTTTATCTGCTGCCGTTGAAATATAATAACCTCCTGAAGCAGCCATCGTCCCCATGGATATATAAAGAGGCTTTTTCGTTTTCTTCTTGAATTCCATTAACTTTTTATGTATTTCCGCACTTTCCACTACTCCCCCTCCAGGCGAATTTACTTTCAACACCAAAGCTTTGACGCTGTTGTCCTTTTGGGCTTGGTCAAGCATGGCCAAAAAGTTATCATGATGATATCCACCCTGGTTCATAAAAGGAGAGGAAACGTCTCCCGTATCTTGAATGACTCCCTCTACATCAAGAATTAACACTTTTTTATTCGGATCCCCTTCTTCTATAATCGTTTCACTAAAACCTTCATTCATTCCTTGAAAAAAGCCGGGCACTCCCTCCTCCCCTACATCTGAAAAAATAGCGTTAGAAGCAACATTCACCAAATTAGAAATGAAAAATAAACCAACGGCAATCATTAGTGCAATCCATCTTTTCTTATTCATCCCAGACCTCCTGATACAATCTTCTAAATTATTAAATAATTCTTTTAACTATGTCCAAAAGAATGATATAATTATTTTAGCAAACTTTTCTATTTCCAAGAAATGTTTCACATCTCGATACATCGCACACACAAGGGGGAGACAACATGCCTAATCGTCGTAATGTTTATTTATTTTACAAGAAAAGCGAAGAGCTTCTGGAAAAAATTCAACCTCTTCACAAACTCGCAGCAGAACATGATTTCAAGTTAGTTAATACTATGCAGGAAGCAAATATTATCGTCGCTGTTGGTGGAGACGGCACCTTCCTTCAAGCTGTACGCCAATCTGGCTTCCGTGATGATTGTTTATATGCAGGAATTTCAACTTCCAGTGATCCAAGCTTTTATTGTGATTTCCATATCGATGACACGGCAAAAATGCTGGAGGCTATGACAACCGAAAGTATAGAAGTAAGACGATTTCCAGTCATTGATGTAACGGTTAACAATTCACATTCATTTTATTGCTTAAATGAGTGCTCTATACGTTCGACGCTGATTAAAACTTTTGAGATGGACGTTTATATTAATGATTTACACTTTGAAACATTTCGCGGAGACGGGATGATCATCTCAACTCCAACCGGAAGTACAGCCTATAATAAATCCGTCAGCGGTGCAGTAGTAGACCCATTATTACCATGCATGCAAGTAAGCGAAATTGCTTCTTTAAATAATAATACATACCGTACGTTAGGTTCTTCTTTCATTTTAAGCAACGCTCATACCTTAACATTAAAATTAATTAATGATGATAACCATTATCCAACAATCGGTATGGATAATGAAGCATCCGGCGTTCGTCATGTAGAAGAACTGTCCATTCGTTTAAGTGACCGTCAAATCAAAACGGTAAAATTAAAGGACAACTCATTCTGGCGCCGTGTACAACGTACATTCTTATAATTAATGGAAAACTGCTAATCCTTAAAGCGCATTAAAAGAAAATCGGACATGGCTTCTTCTGAAGCCATGTCCGATTTTCTTTTCAGGACCAAACTTTCCTTAAAATGGATATTAGAGTATGATATTCCCAAAAAAGGATAATATAAAAGAGTGGGGAAGAACCCCACCCTTTGTAGCCATTGTATATTCTATTGTTTGGTTAATTAGAAGCTTCCGCCTCCAAGTTGTTGCTCAGCCATTTGCACTAAACGTTTAGTGATTTCACCACCAACTGAACCGTTTGCACGAGCTGTTGTGTCTGCACCAAGATTTACACCAAATTCAGATGCGATTTCGTATTTCATTTGGTCGATAGCTTGTTGTGCACCAGGTGCTACTAATTGATTGCTGCTGCGATTGTTGTTTGCCATGTGTTTTCACCTCCTTGTGAGTATATAATGTGTAAAAACACATGGCTTCATACAAAAAAAGTTTGGTAATTTTTAGAAATTTATCAGAATAAATCTTCCTCTACTTGAACCGTTTCTATTTCCCCTGCTTTCAATTCCATTGTCTCTGTTCCTTGCACCGCTTCTTCAATCAGCGAGTCAAAATCAATGAATTGTTCATAACGCTCTACTTTCTCGAGCTTCGGCCTTGTTTTAGGCGCTGCCGGGGTGAAAATAGTACAGCAATCCTCATATGGTTGGATGGAGATGTCATGCGTGTCAATCTCTTTGGCAATCTCAATGATTTCTGTTTTATCCATCGTAATAAGAGGCCGGAGAATAGGTGTAGATGTTACGTTATTAATCGCAAACATACTCTCTAATGTTTGGCTGGCGACTTGCCCCAAGCTTTCCCCTGTCGCAATGGCCAGCCCTTGATGACGATGACGCAAACGATCCGTGATTTTTAACATCATTCTTCTTGTTGAGGTCATCGTATAGTTTTCGGGCACTTGTTTTTGAATGGCTTGCTGAATCGTTGTAAATGGGACAATATGCAATTTCACTTTTCCACTATAATTGGTTAGTTTTTGAGCTAAATCAATTACTTTCTGTTTTGAACGCTCGCTCGTAAACGGCGGACTATAAAAGTGAACGGCTTCAACTTCCAGTCCTCGTTTCATTGCCAAATACCCCGCTACTGGACTGTCGATTCCACCAGAAAGCATAAGCATGGCTTTTCCGCTTGTTCCAACAGGCAATCCTCCCGCTCCAGGGACATTTAAGCTCGTAATATACGTCGCATCCTCCCTGACTTCTACCCGCAAGTTAATATCAGGGTTGCGTACATCCACTGTAAAATGATTCGTATTTTTTAAAATATGGCTTCCAACTGCATAATTGAGTTCATTTGTATCGAGCGGAAACTGTTTATACGCTCTTCTTGCGGTGACTTTGAACGTCGTCGATTCTTGATCATACTCTTTCATTACTTCTAGAGCGACTTTTTTTATCTCTTCTACATCATTTTTGACCTTTACAGCTAAGCTAAAGCTTTGAATTCCAAATACCTTTTGAAGTTCATTCATGATGGGTTCATGCTGTTCTCCGTTCAATCGAATATACATACGATCACGAGTCTGTTCGATGAAAATATTAGAGTAACGCGCTAACACATCACTAATATTTCGCTTTAGCCGATCAACAAATTTCTTACGGTTTTGTCCTTTTGTTGAAATTTCGCCGTATCGAATTAAAATATAATCATAAATCATTTAGAATCCCTCATTACTTTTTTCAATTGTTCTACTGCTGCAAAAATGGATTGTACGATATAGTCTACATCGTCGTTTATATTCAGATAAGATAAACTGAGGCGAATGGCCTCATTCGCTTCCTCTTCACTTCGCCCCATCGCCAGCAATGTTTTGCTCGGCTGTTTCTTTTTGGAAGAACAAGCAGATGTTGTAGAAACGAAAATCCCTTTCTCTTCAAGGCTATGAAGAAGCACTTCTGCCTTTACTCCCTTAACTGTTATATTAACGATATGAGGAGCGGATTGGCTGGCAGGCGTGTTTACCTTAATCCCCTCACCTTTTGCCAATTCCTCCATTAGCTTTCCCTTCATGCCTGAAACACGATGAATGTTGACTTCATACTGATCCATCGTCATTCTTAATGCTTTGGCCAATGAAACGGCCCCCGCCACATTTTGTGTACCGGAGCGAAGCTGGAATTCCTGATCCCCTCCGCTTAAAAGCGGCGAAAGAATTAACCCTTCCCTTATATAGAGCGCACCGGTTCCTTTTAATCCATGAAATTTATGACCGGAGATCGTGCATAAATGGATATTTGCGTCTTTTATATTTAGTGGAACTTTTCCGACTCCCTGCACATGATCGACATGAAATAAGACCTTTGGATATTTCTTTAACATGCTGCCAATTTCTTCAATAGGTTGAATGGACCCTATCTCATTATTAACATGGATGACAGAAATTAAAATCGTATCTTCTCTCATAGCCGACTCAATATCCTTGGCACGTACAAAACCATTTCGATCAGAAGGAACATATGTCACTTCAAATCCAAATTGCTTCAATTGTTTGAATGGTTCATGTACAGCATCGTGCTCGATAGATGTTGTAATAATATGCTTTCCTCTCGTTTGATACTGAAAAGCTGCTCCTTTAATAGCAAGATTATTCCCTTCAGTTCCCCCTGAAGTAAAGACAATTTCCTTCGGTTGTACCCCCAATAAATCTGCCACTTGACGGCGGGCTCGAGTTAATAAATTTTCTGCTTCCATTCCAAATTGATGGAGCGAAGAGGGGTTACCATAATACCGGGAAGATACTTTTGAAAAAGATTCAATGACTTCTTGATAAGGCGGCGTCGTTGCACTATTATCCAAGTATATCATCAGCTAAACCTCCTTAGTGCACACAGCTTGTCAAATATCAACTTATGTTATCATATTTGAAGCCATTTTTAAAACGTGATGTAATTTGAAAATATCACTTTTCATACTATTATGACTATTTTAAAAATCGACAATTTTTTTTTAATCTGTGATAGTATGTATGATGGATTTAATCTTCATCATCATGTAGGAGGAAATATGGATAAAACATTATCAAAAAAAGAAACTCTCGCAATCGGGTTAATGTTGTTTGCCTTATTTTTTGGAGCAGGTAACATGATTTTCCCCCCTGCTTTAGGACAGACAGCAGGAACGAATGTTTGGATCGCCACTTTTGGCTTTTTAATAACCGGCGTAGGTTTGCCCTTATTAGCAGTTATCGCCGTTTCAAGAACAAATGGCGATTTTACAGAAATCGCTAAACGTGTGCACCCTATTTTCGGAATATTTTTTACAATTATACTTTATTTAGCTATCGGTCCTTTTTTCGGTATTCCAAGAACCGGTACCGTAGCCTTTGAAATTGGAGTGACGCCTTTTTTATCTGAAGGATTAAAAGAAAACTTTTTTTCACTCACGGCATATACGATTGTTTTCTTCGGTATTACATTATGGCTGGCTTTAAACCCATCCAAAATGGTCGATCGTGTCGGAAAAATCTTAACTCCGCTTCTTCTAGGAGTGTTAACCCTCCTAGTTATTAAAAGCTTGGTTACACCTATGGGAGACCTTCAAGCTCCTCAAGAACGGTACATGCAGTCTCCTTTTATTAAAGGATTCATTGACGGCTATTTAACGATGGATACGATTGCCGCCCTTGTTTTTGGAATTGTCGTTATCACGAGCATTAAGGAAAAAGGGATAACAGACAGCAAGGCACTTGCTTCTATTTGTGTGAAAGCAGGGTTAATTGCCGCTGCCGGACTTGTAATCGTTTATGTAGCCCTTTCTTATATTGGAGCATCTAGTCCAGAGGCAATCGGGATAAAAGAGAACGGAGGAGCTATTTTAACCTCTGTAGCTACCCATCTTTTCGGTTCATTTGGAACCGTCATACTCGGTCTTGCCATTACATTCGCTTGCTTAACAACCTCCGTTGGTCTGACTACAGCTTGCGGTGAATTTTTTGCTAAAATGATTCCAGGCCTGTCCTATAAAACGATTGTCATATTCTTGACCGTTTTCAGTGCCGTCATTGCCAACATTGGATTGACACAATTAATCAGCATCTCCATTCCAATTTTGGTCTTTATTTATCCACTGGCCATCATTTTAGTCGTTTTATCGTTTCGAGATTTTAGCCGTGAAGTGTATATATTGCCATTAATCGTTAGCTCTGTTGTAAGCTTAATGGATTCTTTAAAAGCTTTCGGCATTACCATTGCGTGGATTGATCGTCCGTTTCAGACTTATTTGCCGTTTTATAACGATGGGGCAGGATGGATCCTGCCGGCTGGAATTGCCGCAATCGCAGGATATGTAATAAGCAAAGTAAAAAGCGGACCTTCCAATAAAGAAAACAAATCCATAAAACAAGCTTCATAAAAAAAGACCTCCGATCTAAAGATCGGAGGTCTTTTTTTTATGGCTAGTCTTTTGTCATTAACGAATGAAGACGTTCAACGGCTCCAGGCTCCACTTGCTCAATTGCACTGGCAGCCTGCTGGAGGGCTGCATGATAGTTATACTTTCTAAAAGACTCTTCAGCTTCTTTAAGGGATTGTGCTACAAATGGATAGCTGCTGCGGTAACGATTTCCGTATTGAATGACTCGTTCCACTAAAAAAGCTTCTTGGAGCATGTCTTCCGTTTCCGTGAAGGTCAATTGGACAGTCTCAACCGCCAGCTCAAGCAGTTCATTAACACGAGCTATATTTAACGGTTTTTCTTGTAGCCTCGCCATCACTTCTTGAAGCGAACGTTTCGCTTCTTCTACACGCTCTTTATACTCAATCGGAACACCGGGTAAATTCCCCTTTTGAATGAGGCGCTTTGCCTCTATCAACTGTTTGCGCAATTCTTGAATTTGCTCTTTTGCTGCCAACTCATCTTTGCGCAGCGTTTGCAATACTTCAATATAGGCTTCCTGTTGATCTTGAACGTGCTGAAGGTGAAGGGATACTTCATTTAACTCTTCTTGGATAACGGTATAGGCAAGATTTTGCTCTGCAATTTTATTGGCCACGCTATAATACAAATTGGACAAGCGTTTTAATTCTCGATCTGTTTTATGATAAGCGTCCAAGTCTTGTTCATTCAATTGATAGCTTTGTTGGACAAAAAGCGTTTCTTCCTTCAGTTCCTTATTCTTGTCTTGCAGCTGTTTGAGGAGAGAAGAAATATTCCCTGCCCCTTGATTGATTTCATGGTAAGCATATACTTCTTTTTCTAATGAATCATACAAATGATCGATGGTCTGGTTCACTTCGGCTAATCGAATCTTCGCTTCTTCAATATTTAAATCTTCTACTTGTTCTACTATCCACTTTAAATCAGCAGAGACGCTATCCAACGATTCTTTCACCTGTAAATGATCTAGTACATAGCCCTGGCTGCACATTTCTTCATAACCTTCAGCCAATTCTTCCAATTGCGCTGGCAGCGTTGTTTGGGACTCGGTCAACATCTTGGGAATTTCCTCAAGATATTCATTAATCGTTGTTAAATCTTGTTGAATGCTCAACACGATATCTCGAGCTTGAAGATAATTTCCGTTTTCTGTCTCTTCTTCAAAGACACTGAATCGTTCTTTAATTTCAGATAAAGCCCGGTCCAGATTCTCCTCTGCTTTCCCATACGTGTATCGATGGGCAAGCACTTTCTTTTTAACATCACGGTAAAATTGCTCGAGCGCTTCGCTGTCATGACGATTACTTTGCTCACTGCCTATCAAGTTTTGAAGTTCATCTAAAATCGTTTGAATATTTCCTTTAATATCCGTCAACGATTCTTGGATATGTACCAATGACTGCTTCGCTTTTTTAAAACGATATTTATCAGCAGCTTCTTCCGTTTCAAACAGCAACTCATCGATTTTAGGCAAGTCTGCCGTCACAATATCATCCCACTGCCCTCTCCAACGCTCAAATAACTCTTCCGTTTCCCCTGTCATATTTAACTCTTTCACTTTAGAAATTTCCTCTGCGACAGGCATGTGCATTAATTCCATCTTAATGGCTTCTAAGCGGTCGACTTCTTTGTATATTTGCTTTCTGGAATAAAATCCATAAATAATCAATCCAACTACTAGTATGATAAGCGCGATTGTGAGTTCCATAGTAAGCCCCCTTACACTCCCCGTCCCATAAAACTGTCTTTTTAGAGGATGTTCAAAAAATCCAGGAAAAATGACGTCGGTCCTTTTTATCTTCCTTTTTGAACATACACCTTTATGTAAAAGCGGCCTTCAATAAGCCTGTTAAAATTTTTTTCGTCAATGTTTTTATGATACCATGTTCAACAAGATTTTTGAGAAATTTTTTCATTTTTTTGTATAAAATATTAGCCTTTCCCCGCATATTTTTTATAAAATTGGCATAACACACCGAATCCAATATTTTTAGGAGGATATAATAGATGAAAATCGATGGACATATTCATACGCCATTTTGTCCCCATGGATCCAAAGACTCCCTGGATCAATATGTCGAACAAGCGATTCAATTAGGTTTTGAACAAATTTCATTTACGGAACACGCCCCGCTCCCTAGGGGCTTTACTGACCCAACTCCCTTTAAGGACAGCGCAATTACATTACAAGAGATGGAACGTTACCTCTTAGAAATTCGTGGCGTAAAAGAGAGATTTAGAAAAGATCTTAACATTCAGGTTGGTTTAGAAGTGGACTACATCGAAGGATTTGAAGAAGAAACGAGGAAGTTTTTGGATGAATACGGTCCCCACCTTGATGATAGCATCTTATCGGTACACTTTTTAAAAAAAGACCTCACTTATTATTGTCTCGATTATAGCGATGATGTATTTGGCCAAATGATTGAGTGTTTCAGTTCCGTCGGGAATGTGTACGAAGCTTATTTCGATACTGTTTTGTCTTCCATTGAATCTGACCTTGGAAAATACAAACCGAAAAGAATAGGGCACATCACCTTAGTACATAAATTTCAGCGACGCTTCCCGTGTTCGGAAGATTTCAAGGCTCCTATGATACATATTTTAGAACGGATAAGTGATCTGAACTTGCAGCTTGATTACAATGCTGCTGGATTATTTAAACCGCTCTGCCAGGAAACTTATCCGCCGCAGTGGGTCGTGGAAGAGGCAAAAAAGAAAAAAATCCCTCTCATTTATGGGTCCGATGCCCATTGCGCGAAGGATTTAGGACAGGGGTTTCCAACAATCTTTAAAGGGTAACGTACATCCGGCCACGGTCATTACATACAGCCTGATGCACCCACCTCTCCATCTCTTTTATATATTGTTTGATAAAATAAGGTTCATGCGGCAGGACATACAAGACTTCAGCAAGATATTGAGAATGCAAGTAAGGCATCGTTAACATTCCTTTTAGCTGCATAATAATATACGGACTATTTAAGCGCCTGAATTCTTTTTGTTTGACTCCCTTTTCCAGCAGTGCGGTTAAGATATACTTTTCTTTAGCCAAATATGTCGTCATTACTTCTCGAATAAACATCGTATCCACCGACACCTGGCGATACACTACTCGCGCAATATGGCGATGCTCATGCTGGTAGTCCATCACAGATTGAATGACATTCATTAAGCATTGCTTCGCTGATTGATGTTCTAAAGTTCCAACGGTTTGTTCAAGTACTTGAATGTATCCTTCAAAAAAGGTCGTGACAAGATGTTCTAATAATCCTTCCTTACTTTCAAAATAGTAGGATATGTTCGCAACATTTACATTTGCTTTTTTAGCGATTTCCCTTACGGAAGTTCCGTCAAAACCTTTTGTATTAAATAATGATACAGCAGCATCCATTACTTTTTCTTTTGTTTTTGATTTGACAACCATTTTAGACACACCTTTCCATGAAGTTTGAACTTATCGGATTATTACAGATAGATACTTCCTGTTTGGCGCGGCATGAAGTCGAATTTTCACAACTTATCGAAGACAGAAAAATTGAAAAAACATACTGATTGTGACAAAATAAGTCATTAATGAGTCCACTTATTATACAAATTCTTTTTTATTCTTCTTTATCCTTTTCTTCCCTTTTAGATCTTGTCGACAAAATTGGAAGAGAAGTGACGCATTTTTGCTAAACTCAACACATATCTATGTATAAACGGAGGAATTTCACATGTTTCATGTCGAAAGATATAGCGGTTCAAAAGAAAAAGATTACGAGCTTGTGATCAAGCAGTTGCAAGCATTGCTTGAAGGAGAGCCCAATCCAACAGCCAACTTAGCTAATGCCTCAGCTCTATTAAATCAATTTTTAACAGATGTTAACTGGGTAGGATTTTACACAGCAGAAGAGAGCGGTCTTGTACTTGGTCCCTTCCAAGGACTCCCCGCTTGTGTGCGGATTCCTTACGGTAAGGGTGTATGCGGAACAGCTGCCCAAAACCGACAAACAGAACGGGTAGCAGATGTTCATCAATTCCCTGGTCATATTGCATGTGACGCAGCATCTCAATCGGAAATTGTCGTTCCAATGATAAAAGACGGGCAGCTTCTAGGTGTATTGGATATTGATAGCCCTATTAAAGATCGTTTTGATGAAGTAGACCAGAAGTGTCTGGAAAAATTTGTGGAGACACTAGCAACTTTTTTACCCGCTCTCTAACGAACAGTAAGTACGACTGCCGCTTATGAAGGTTTCGTATATAAATATAAAAAATGGACATGGGCATCCTTTAGCCCATGTCCATTTTTTATCCCTCATTAGTAACGGGCAGTAAGGTCCCTACTTCAAAACTTGATGTAATCACGAAGGATAACTGCCCGTAAAAGCCCGAATAAAGGAACACAGACGCCGCCGCGTCCTGCGACAACGTCTGTGTGACCCGCATCGTGCGGGCCTAACTAACTATCGGCGGGGGATGAAGGCCCCCTACCGATGGAAGTTTCCTTTATGTGGATTCAAATACGTTTTCATCTTGGACGACAACCTGATTTTTCCCGGAATGTTTCGCTTTATACAAAGCCTCATCCGCCCGATTGAATAATCTTTGGACAGAGTCATCGACATCCCTTGTCCAAAAAGATACACCACATGAAATAGTCGTTTTTGGATTTGTATAATCTTCGACTTTTTGAACTAGCCGCTTTGCAATTTGGACACCGATTTTCAATGGAACTGAAGGTAAATAAACGGCCAGCTCTTCTCCTCCCCATCTTGCCCCAATGTCGTTCTCGCGAATATGTTTTTTGATGATATGGGCAATCTGGATAATGATTTGGTCACCCACTTGATGGCCATATGTATCATTGACCTTTTTAAAATTATCAATATCAATTAAAAGAAATGTACCAAACCCATCTTTATCCATCGATTCTCGAATTTGTTCATCCAAATAATTGCGTGAATATAACTTCGTTAAATAATCAGTGACAACAAGCTTCTCCAATTCTTCGCGCAGCATGGAATTTGTAAATGCTAGTGTAGAGTGATGAATGAGTGATTGCAGCAACTTAAAATTATCAAAAGAAAAAAAGTACGGTTCTTCATGGAGGACAATGGTTGCCCCTTTGACTTCTCCACCTTGCATCATCGGAACTGCCATGATAGACCGAAATTGAGAAAGTGCTTCATCCAAGTACGCGGAAGCCTCGTTAATAAAGAGTGAATCTTTTTCTTTCACCATTTTCTCATAAACAAACGCTATATACTTTTGCACTGCGGCAGTAAAAAAGAATGCAGTGCTGCCGGTAAATGTCTTAAAGTTCATTTCATCGGTAAACAGAACAAATCCGACTTCACGGGCTCTAAAAGATTTACAGATTTGTTTGGACATAAAACTGATTGTATCTGCTAAACGTAAACTGGAATTCAAGCGGTGTGATGTTTCATTAATGAGCTTTAAGTCTTCAATCAACTTTCTTGATTGATGATACAATTGAGCATTTTCCAAGGCGCTGCCTGCCGTGTTGGCTAATAGCGAAATAAACTTAACCTCCTCTTCTGGAAGCACTGCCGTATCAGGGGCAATCACCTGTAAAATACCATATATTCCTTGTTTTCCATTCAAAGGCGCATATAAAACAAACCGGCGTTCATCCGACTTCTTTTCTGTTTGAACTGTACCTGTCACATATGATTCCATCGCTTTCATGCTAACATTATCTCCGTCGTATTGAAGGTACTTGATCGGTAAATGTTCATGACTTCCATAATCGTGTGACAACAATAAGTAATAGTCAAATGTAGGATATACTTCTTTCAATGTCTGAATAACTTCCACGAGCACATCGTTCATATCCATGGATGAATGAAATTTAGTCGTAACGCGATACAACTGTTCATACCTTTTTTCTTGGATGAACGTTTGTTCATAGTTGTAAACGAAGTTTAACAAACGTACACATTCATCGCCTAAAAGCGAAAAGAAATCCGCTGTTCTTACGTCTGCTTTATTTGTCTTTATATATAAATATCCCTTCGTCTTCCTATGAATAATCAAAGGGATTAAGAAACTATCCTCATACTGCTGTACGTTTTTATGTATAGAAAACATGATTTCTTCAAAGAGAGCGACGAGACTTAAAATATGGGAAGGCTCTGTCGGCATCTCCTCTTCTGCGCAACAAGAAGCTATTATTTTTGCCTGTTCACGATTGGAGTCTTTCAGGATAAACGCCGTTTCCTTTACATCACAAATACCGTAAATGGCGTGAACCATTTCGTAAACAATTTTTTTTGAAGGAAAATCTGTATCATTACTTGTTAAAAGGTTGAAAAATTCAGTTTTAATCTGTTGTAACTGATGTTTTTCTGCACTAATCATATAATCACCCGCGATATATAATAACCGTACTTACTTGTCTAATATTACTATTATATATGAATAATCCGCTATTTTCCCATTAAAAAATTATTAAAATCATATTCCAACAAAATTCTGCAACTATAGAACTCATCTTGACATACCTATTGATAAATCATATAATGTTCTTTGTGTGAAATATGCAGCTTATACAATCTTCTTTATGTAATCATTTTATTCCTCTCAATGAGAGGTGTATCGTGTAACTCTCTGCTGCTAGAGCGAGGATACATGAAAATAAAATGAGCATACCGTAAGAATGTGTCTGTTTTTGTTTCATGCGAAATAAAAACATAAGGAGGAGTCATCATGGCTCGTTATACTGGTCCAAGTTGGAAATTATCTCGTCGTCTTGGCATTTCATTAAGTGGTACAGGTAAGGAATTAGAAAAACGCCCTTACGCTCCAGGTCCACACGGTCCTGGTCAACGCAAAAAATTATCTGAGTACGGTTTACAATTACAAGAGAAGCAAAAATTACGCCATATGTATGGTGTGAATGAGCGTCAATTCCGTACAATTTTTGCTGCTGCTGGTAAAATGTCTGGTAAGCACGGTGAAAACTTCATGATTCTTTTAGAAGCTCGCCTTGATAACTTAGTATACCGTATGGGTCTTGCTCGCACTCGTCGTGGAGCTCGCCAATTAGTAAACCACGGTCATATTCTAGTTGATGGTAAACGCGTAGATATCGCATCTTACCGCGTAAAACCAGGTCAAGTGATTTCTGTTCGCGAAAAATCTCGCAACATCACTTCTATCAAAGAGGCAATTGAAGTAAACAACTTCGTACCTGACTATTTAACATTTGATGCTGAGAAATTAGAAGCTACATTCACTCGTTTACCTGAACGTTCTGAATTAGCTGCTGAGATCAACGAAGCATTAATCGTAGAGTTCTACTCTCGTTAATAAAAAAGAATCCCTGCTCTTTGGAGCAGGGATTCTTTTTTATTACGGACGAAGTTTTTCTGTAAGCTAGAATGTTTTTCATATGACGGAAACAGTTGATAACAAAGAACTAAAATATAGAAAAGGACCTTTCCACCCAAATTCGTGATAAAACAAATTAATATGAAAGGTCCTTTTTAAGAACATGCTTTCGCGGCCTACGCCGTGAAAGCATGTTCTTTAGTATTTGATTAAATAGTATTTTTTCTTGCCGCGTCGAATAACTGTGAATTGCCCTTCAATGCGGTCTTCTGCTCCAAGGATTTTATCTAATTCTTGAACGCGTTCCCCATTGATATAAATCGCTCCACTTGAAATATCCTCACGGGCCTGGCGCTTTGATGGCGAAATTTTGCTGTTTACAAGAAGATCAATTAATCCAATTTCTTCTCCTGTATGCTCGTAGGAAGGAACATCTTTAAATCCTTGCTTGATTTCTTCTGCTGTCAATTCAGCAATACTTCCGCTGAAAAGCGCTTCAGAAATTTTGATTGCTTGATTTAAAGAGTCTTCTCCATGCACAAGCTTTGTCATTTCAGCAGCCAATGCCTTTTGCGCCGCGCGTTTCTCTGGTGCTTCCGTTGTTTGATTCTCCAATTCGATGATTTCTTCATGAGACAAGAAAGTAAAGTATTTTAAGTATTTCACCACATCACGGTCATCCGTATTAATCCAGAACTGATAAAACTCGTATGGTGATGTTTTTTCCGGATCAAGCCAGATCGCGCCGCCTTCCGTTTTACCGAATTTCGTTCCATCAGCTTTTGTAACAAGCGGTACAGTTAATCCAAATGCTTTCGCATCTTCTTCTGTTTTACGTATTAATTCCATTCCGGCTGTAATATTCCCCCATTGGTCACTTCCACCTATTTGAAGCTTACAGCCATAATTTTGATATAATTTCAAGAAGTCGTACGATTGTAAAATCATGTAGCTAAATTCAGTAAAAGAAATGCCGGTTTCAATACGAGACTGGACAGAGTCTTTTGCCAGCATATAGTTAATGCCAAAGTTCTTTCCAATATCACGTAAAAATGTAATGACATCCAATGAACCGATCCAGTCATAATTGTTTGCAATTGTTGCAGGGTTTCCTTCACGATCAAAATCCAAGAAACGAGAAAGCTGATCTTTAATGCGCTGGCTAAAGAACGCAACTGTTTCTTTCTCATTTAACGTGCGCTCCGCTTTCTTCCCGCTCGGATCACCGATTAGTCCTGTCCCCCCGCCAACAAGAGCGATTGGCTGATGGCCTGCTTGTTGAAAGCGGCGCAAAATTAGAACAGGAAGCATATGGCCTATATGCAAGCTATCGGCTGTTGGATCAAATCCACAATATAACTTAACGCTTTCCTTCCCTAACAGTTCTCTTAATCCCTCTTCATCTGTTTGCTGATTGATTAGTCCTCTAAATTGCAAGTCTTTTAAAATATCCATGAGACCCACTCCTTTTTCAGTAAAATAAAAAAATCGCCCCTAAAACAAGGGACGATGAGTATCGCGGTACCACCCTAGTTGGAGTTTCATTAGAAACTCCCGCTCAAAAAGACATAACGGTCAAACCGTCTTTTGCTACTGAGTCAGCTGTGCCAATCGTTCACAAAAGATGCTCTCGGATGTAATTCATCAATTATTTATGTACTGGTTTACACCATCCACCAGCTCTCTAAAAACAGGGAAATAACGACTACTTGTTCCGATCAACGCTCTTATATTATTTACTATTCATTATGGCCTATGAAAAATAATCCATACAGTGTATATTATGAAACATTTTTTATTCAAATTCAAGTATTAGTATGGAGACCTCATCCATAACTCAATAGGTAATTCTTTATAAAAACTCTTTATCCCACAAAGAAATCACCGATCCTCCCAAATTAGCGGTTTTCCACTCATTTTGAGAAACGGTGATTTCTTAAATTTAATTCCAGCTGGCCATATCCGCTCGAATTAAATTTTTAGTCTTCCATTGTTGACAGATCGCCTGTCGGCAAGTTAAGCTCCCACGCTTTTAATACACGGCGCATAATTTTTCCACTTCGCGTTTTTGGCAACTTATCGCGGAATTCAATTTCTCTTGGTGCTGCATGTGCCGCTAAACCTTTTTTTACAAACTGACGAATTTCTTCAATTAACTCATCAGACGGAGAATAACCATCACGAAGCGCAACGAACGCTTTAATGATTTCACCGCGGACAGGATCCGGCTTGCCAATAACACCCGCTTCTGCTACGGCTGGATGCTCAACAAGCTTGCTTTCTACTTCAAATGGTCCTACACGCTCACCAGCCGTCATAATCACATCATCAATGCGGCCCTGGAACCAGAAATAGCCTTCTTCATCCATATAGGCCGAATCCCCTGACACATACCAGTCACCAGGCAAGAAATAAGATTGATATTTCTCTTCATTGTTCCAGATTGTACGCATCATGGACGGCCATCCTTTTTTAATCGCAAGGTTGCCCATACGGTAAGGAGGCAGCTCATTGCCCTGATCATCTACAATGGCAGCTTGTACACCCGGAATCGGTTTCCCCATGGAACCAGGCTTAATTTCCATACAAGGGTAATTACAAATTAATTGCCCGCCGGTTTCCGTCATCCACCATGTATCATGAATACGCTTGTTGAAGACTTTCATACCCCAGCGTACCACTTCAGGGTTCAATGGCTCACCTACGCTCAACACGTGACGAAGAGCACTTAAATCATATTTTTTCACCACTTCATCACCCGCACCCATTAACATGCGGAATGCTGTCGGTGCACTGTACCATACGCTTACTCCATAGTCTTCCAAAGCTTGATACCAAGCTTCAGGGCTGAAGCGTCCACCGACAATCACATTCGATGCACCAACTAACCAAGGGCCAAAGATACCATAAGCCGTACCTGTTACCCAACCTGGATCTGCTGTACACCAGTAAATATCGTCATCTTTTAAATCAAGAACCCATTTAGCCGTTTGATAATGCTGAATCATGGCATTATGAACATGGAGAACTCCTTTTGGTTTTCCCGTTGAGCCAGATGTATAGTGGAGAATGAGCCCATCTTCACGATCAACCCATTCAATTTGTAAATCTTTTCCCGCTTCATATAAGCGCTTTTTAAAATCAAGGTATAATCCTTCTTCTACAATATTATCACCGACTAATAAAATGTGCTGCAAAGCCGGCAATTCATCTACAGGAACGCGTTGAAGCAATTCCGGCGTCGTGACAAGCACTTTAGCCGCACTATCTTCAAGACGGTCTTTTACCGCGCCTTCCATAAAGGCCTCAAATAGAGGACCGACGATGGCACCTAATTTAATCGCACCCAATACCGTAAAATACAACTCCGGTGAACGAGGCATAAAGATAAATACCCGATCTCCTTTTTCTACATCTGCTTGTTTTAAAACATTGGCTGCTTTGTTGGAAAGCTCTTTCATTTCCCTATACGTGTACTTTTCATCCCGGTTGGCATCTCGATAATAGAGTGCTACTTTATTCTTCCGGTAGGACTCCGCATGCCGGTCAATGGCCTCATAAGCTAAATTAACCTTTCCAGTTTCAGACCATGAAAACTGGCTTTCAACTTCTTCCCAATTAAATGATTGATATGTCTTTGTGTAATCCTCTAAGTTGTATTCCCCTTTTGTTACAGCAAGCGCTTCCAGTTTCATCCCAAACTCCCCCTTGCTTATGTATATTTTTTACAAAATATATTATAATATAAAATGTATTTTTTCACAATTTTAAAAATATTCTTTTAAAACACTTTTCTATTAATTTACCTTTAGATAAAATTATTCTCTTCTTCACACAAATTTCCTTTATGGGATATTATTTTTTTGAAAACAATTTATTTTCCGTCATTTTATGTATAATACAAATTGAGATGATGTTTGACTAACCGGGATGGTGAATGAATTGAATCACATAAAAACTTATCATGCAAAAGAGATGAAAACCTCCATAGGGACCATTATCATTGAAGGACCCGTCTCTTCAAATAGAATAGAAGAATTAGAATTTCATGAACAACTTGTGGCATTTCGTCCTCCCCCTCAGCAAAAAAAAGCTTTAATGGAAATAGCCGCTTTGCCGGAAGGACGTATTATTATCGCCCGTCATGATGACATGATTATAGGTTATACGACCTACCTCCATCCTGACCCTCTAGAACGATGGTCAGAAGGAAATATGGATAACTTAATCGAATTAGGTGCCATAGAAGTAGCCCCTCCTTTCCGGAGTTTTTCCATAGGAAAAAACTTATTGGAAGTGTCCATGATGGATGATGCCATGGAAGACTACATTATCATTACGACTGAATATTATTGGCACTGGGATTTAAAAGGAACGGGATTGAATGTTTGGGAATACCGCAAAATCATGGAGAAAATGATGCATGCAGGCGGGCTTATATGGTTTGCTACTGATGACCCCGAAATATGTTCGCACCCTGCTAATTGTTTAATGGTGCGAATTGGGAAAAGGGTAGACACAGATTCCATTCAGCAGTTTGATCAGCTTCGTTTTCAAAATCGCTTTATGTATTGATAGTGTGTGTTCAAAAAGGAGGACAAAAAGGACCGAGAAGTTCAAGGAAGCGCCGTCTCGAGCAACGGAGCGTATGCTGTTAATACGTGAGTAGCGGAGAGACAAGCTGACGCCGAAATTCGACGGTCATTTTTCCCGGACTTTTTGAACAACCTCTAATTGATTCGGCCTCGTTATATTATCATTTTACGAATAAGGGAGTCGTTTAAGATGATTGTGGAAGAAATGATGACAACAGACGTTATCACATTAAATCAAAATGACCCCATTGCTAAAGCAATGGAAGTGTTGCACCGCTTCAATATTCGTCATATTCCAATTGTTAATGACGAATTACAACTTGTAGGTATCATCTCTGACAGAGACGTTCGCGATGCAAGCCCGTCTATTTTTCACCGCAATTCCCACTTGGAGGACCTGGAAAAGCCGCTGAAACAAATTATGAAATCCAATGTAATCACTGCCCATCCACTTGATTTCGTTGAAGAAATAGCTGCGATTTTTTATGAACACCGTATTGGCTGCCTTCCGATTACACAAGGTAGTAACATTGTTGGAATCGTTACTGAAAAGGATATCCTCCATACGCTAATTCAGCTGACAGGCGTGCATCAGCCAGGTTCCCAAATTGAAGTTAAAGTAGAAAATAAAGCTGGCGTTTTAAGCGAAGTGACATCTGTTTTCCAAAAGTCAAAAGTCAATATTTTAAGCGTACTCGTCTATCCTGATAAAGATGAAGAGCATAAGATTATCGTTTTTCGTATTCAAACCTTAAACCCGACAACCATTATTACTAAATTACAACAACACGGCTATACAGTCCTTTGGCCAAATCTTCCGGGGATTACCACATGACAAAAGAAGCCGTTTTCATTTACTCGGATTCATTTCTAAACTATAAATTTAGTAATAATCATCCTTTCAATCAATTACGGGTTAAATTGACATACGAACTACTGCGTGAAGCACACGCACTATCCGATCAATCCATTGCGCCTCCTCGTATGGCGCTGCAAGAAGAACTCGAACTCGTTCATGATCCAAACTATATTCAAGCGGTAAAGTTAGCAAGCGAAGGGAAACTTCCACTCGATACTGCCAATGACTACGGACTGGGTACCGAGGATACTCCCATCTTTCCCAATATGCATGAAGCAAGCAGTTGCCTCGTCGGAGGAACCTTGACAGCGGTCGATTATGTTATGAACGGAAAAGCCCGGCATGCCTTGAGTTTAGGAGGAGGGCTGCATCATGGATTTCGGGGAAAAGCTTCAGGTTTTTGCATATACAATGACAGCTCGGTCGCCATTAAATATATTCAAAAGAAATATGGAGCGAGAGTACTGTATGTAGATACAGACGCCCATCATGGGGATGGGGTACAGTGGACATTTTACGACGATGACCAAGTTTGTACTTTCTCTATTCACGAAACCGGTCGTTATTTATTCCCTGGAACAGGTAACATCAATGAAAGAGGACATGGCAAAGGATATGGTTACTCCTTTAATGTTCCTTTAGATGCCTTTACAGAAGATGAATCATGGATTGATGCTTATACCACTTCCTTAAGAGCGGTCACTGAGTTTTTCCGACCAGATGTTATCTTAACTCAAAATGGAGCCGATTCTCATTACTATGATCCACTCACTCACCTTTATGCAACGACAAAAATTTACCGTCATATTCCTAAAATTGCTCACGAGTTGGCTCATCAATACTGTAACGGACGTTGGATCGCTGTAGGGGGAGGAGGGTACGACATATGGAGAGTTGTACCAAGAGCATGGGCTTTTATATGGTTGGAAATGACGGGCCAGCAAGACATACAGGGACCGCTTCCTTCCACCTGGCTTGAAAAATGGAAAACATTATCTCCTGTTCCCCTCAGTACTCATTGGGACGATGGTGATAATTTATATGAGCCAATTCCCCGTAAACCTGAAATTACAGAAAAAAATGCACAAACCGTTCAAAAACTATTGTATCCATTAAGTCAGCAGATTAAAAAAAGGTTGTAGGCTAAAGTGGATTGGAAAGACATGAGACCATGTATTCTAAATCCACTCTTTATTTTAGACCAGTTCAATTTGTTCTTTATCCCGTTTACGGCTTTCTGTTCTTCTAACCCAAATAAGTCCACAAAGGTTCTCGCTAAGCGGCTGGCAAGAACCCGCAAGGGAGTTTACCAGCCGTTTAGGCATCAATATAAATGGACATGGGCGTTCTTTGCCCATGTCCATTTATATTGATGTCGATTTATTTGGTTGAGTTTCTAAATTCAATTCGATGCGGCAGCTGAACAATATGGCTATCCACTTCTTCTTTATTCATATACTTAGTTAATAAACGCATAGCCACTGCTCCAATATCATACATCGGCTGAACGACGGTGGATAATTGCGGGCGGACCATTGTCGCCAATTTTGTATTATCAAAACCGATAATTTCGATATCATTCGGGACATGATATCCTTTATCTTGAGCGCCATGAATTACACCAAGCGCCATTTCATCTGTTCCAACAAACACCGCAGTCGGTTTCTCGCTTTCCTCAAGAAGCTTGTCAATCGCTTCAATTCCTGAATCATATGTGTAATCTCCGATCACTACATACTCTTCATTATACTCAATATCCGCCTCAGCCAACGCTTTTCGATATCCATGCATATGTTTTTCCTGATTGATAGGCTCTTCCATCGGTCCTGTTACAAAACCGATATTACGATGTCCCTTTTCAATTAAATGCTGCACTGCATCATACGCTGCTTGTCCATAGTCAATATTGACAGAGGGAATCTGTCCTGAAGATTCGATGGATGCCGCTAATACAATAGGAACAGGGGATTTTTTCAATTCCTCTACATGCTCTTCAGTTACGTTCCCGCTCATGAACACGATACCATCCACTTGTTTTCCAAGCATCGTATTTAATAAGTGAAGTTCTTTATCTTTATTTTGATCGGAGTTACTTAAAATAATATTGTATTTATACATCGTCGCAATATCTTCAATTCCGCGAGCAAGTTCTGCGTGGAAAATACTGGAAATATCTGGTATGATAACTCCTACGGTTGTCGTCTTTTTGCTTGCCAAACCGCGTGCTACTGCATTTGGACGATAACCTAAACGTTCAATCGTTTCCAATACTTTTTTTCTTGTGGAAGGCTTCACATTCGGATTGCCATTAACCACGCGAGAAACCGTCGCCATCGACACATTTGCTTCTCTTGCCACATCATATATTGTTACATTCACAAAACAACACTCCTTATATCCAACACATTTTTATATTAGTTTGTCCTTAAATTGCCTATTGTAATTATGTATAAAATATCTGATGTCATGTTATTACTATACGATACTCTCTATACAGACCGCAATTACTTTACAAGCATTTTACATAATTCAAATCTCCGAGAAAAGCAGAACGAGCCCGCTTAGCATCATAGGGAATTAGAGCTTCTGAGAAAGAGCCGCTTTTTGGTTCTGCAGGAAGAAGCGAAATTGCCGTAGGAGCTGGCTCGTGCACCTGGACACCAACGAGAAAAGTCCTCTACATCTTTGCAGAAGACTTTCCTACATAAGTTCTCAATGAGAAAATATTTTTTGTCCCGCATTAATGGTCAGTAAGCCCCCCACTGATGGAAGTTTCCTTTATCTACGACCCACGAATAGTATGGATATATTCGTTCCATACAACGATTAGGACATATTATACCCGACTTCCATCTGATTGTCACGCTTTAACGTAATCCATTTCAGATGGTTAAACTTTTTTGCCACTAATTCTCTTTAAATATGGCCGCTATTCGTTCTCAAAAACACTTAAAATCAAAACAAAAATTTTAATATAACCCTAAATTTAACTATGCTCATTCATCGCTTTTGATGTAATGTTCCAATGGGATGCATTCCATACTACTTCTTGATTTTTTATAATAAAAGCTTGCGGCGATTCATGTTTGATATCAAACCTCTCTGCAATGTAATTGGAAAGAGCTCTTGCTTCTTGAACGTGTAAAAAATACGAATCGATGTCTGGATGCTCGCCGGCAAACTTAGCAAATTCGTCATATCCTGCTTTACTGATTGGACACGTAATACTATGCTTTAAAAATAGAAAATGATTTTTCTCTTGCAGTATTTTGTCAAATTGTTCAACCGTCATGATTTTTTCCATCTGGATCGCTCCTTGCGAATAAATAATATTGTAGCTATCATATCATCTTTATCCTTCTTCCCACAAATTCAAAGGCCTCATATCTACTAATGGATACGAGGCCCAAGAACAGCACTTACGGCTTCATGTTATATTCTACTTCATCAAAAGCTTTTTTTGCTTCATCCAACTTTTGTTGTATATCTTCTTTATCAGAAGAAGATGGTTGATTTTCGACTTCGTCCTCCAGCACTTGCAAGCTCGCTTCTGGTATTTCTTCCCCCGCTTCTTCGCCTGTTTTTTTCATTTTGTTTACCAGTTGCGTAGAATGCAGCGAAATAGTATCAGAGAGCTGGACTGTTTTATCTTTTGCGGTCACAGCCAAATCTTGCCCCTTCTCCAATGCCGATTGCTTCATTTGTTCCGTTTTCAAACGAACATATGTCGCTTGGTCATTAATATCTGAGCGCAGTTCTCTTCCCGATTTGGGTGCTAATAATAAAGCGGTAGCCGCTCCCACTAAGCCGCCAATTACCGTTCCTAATAAAAAGTCTTTACTGCTTAATCCCTCTTTATTCATGAACAATCCCCTCTTTCCTTATTGTTAAACGTACATCCTGGAACGATTCGTTCGTTCTTTTGATTGAATCGACTCCTTTTCTTTGACGTTTTGTTGCTTCCTTACCTTAATACGGTCCCAAATATCCAGAGCGACATTGCTCCATTGAACAACTTGGGCAACTGTTTCTTTATTGGACTCCACTTGGTCGGAAACCGTTTTGGAAACAGTTTGAATGGAGTTGTTTAACCCTTGAATAGAATGACCAACAACTTTGACAGAATCTACTACCGTATTCAACGATTCTGCTTTTTTTTGAATATCATCAGCCAGTAAATTTGTTTTATGCAATAATGCTGTCGTTTCTGTTGTGATGCCTATCATTTGTTTTTCAACACCTTCAAGTGTTCCCGCCACAGAATTTAATGTGCGCTGAACAGAGCGAAGTGTATTAGAAATAGAAATAACGAGATAGAAAAAAGCAATTGCGATAACTGCTGCACTTATGTAAAGAATGATAATCATACTGAAACCTCCTGATTGTCGTTACAAAAAGATACCCGTTTTCCTTTAAAATGAAACACATGTTGCTATTGTGCCGAATTGCTCCTAGTAATGTTATTAACTTCTTTTCGGCAAGCTATAACGAAAATCCTTTTTTCTTTCATTTTGGTATGGAAATTTCCAACAGTCAAGTGTAAACACAATACCCATATAGAATTCCTGTCCTGCTAAAGGAAATCGTATGGCATCCGAGAGGCTCACTGAGACCATGCCATTTAATTTCCTGAATTCTCAAGGCTCGTTTCCCTTACTTAATACAAAAAAGAAAGAATGGGTTACAATAAAGGGGCAAAGCTTGCTCATAATTAATAATTAGGAGGTAAAAACATGAAAGATTCCCGCATTGAAAAATTGGCAAAAAATCTGATTAACTATTCGATTCGGCTGCAAAAGGGCGAAAAGGTTCTGATTGAAAATTTCGGCTTACAACGTGAACTCGTAAACGCCCTTGTCAAAGAGGCATATGCAGCCGGCGGCTATCCATTCGTCTTATTAAAAGATCATTCAGTCGACCGTGCTTTGTTGATGGGGGCACAAGAAGAACAGTTCAACATGATGGCAGACTTCGAAGCAAATGTCATGAGTCAAATGGACGCCTATATCGGCCTTCGTTCAGGCGACAACATATTTGAGCATTCTGACGTACCAGATACCAAAATGAAAATTCACGGCAATACCATAGGGAAAAAAGTTCATCGTGAAATCCGTGTTCCTAAAACGAAATGGGTCGTTCTTCGTTATCCAAGCAATTCAATGGCACAATTAGCAAAAATGAGCACAGAAGCGTTTGAAGACTTCTACTTCGATGTATGCAACTTGGATTACGGTAAAATGGACAAAGCGATGAATGCATTGGTTGAATTAATGAACAAAACGGACAAAGTTCGCTTAACGGGAAAAGATACAGATTTAACATTCTCCATCAAGGACATTCCTGCCGTGAAATGCTCTGGACAAATGAATATCCCGGACGGGGAAGTGTACACGGCACCAGTAAAGAATTCGGTTAACGGGACGATTACATATAATACCGCTTCACCTTATCATGGTTTTACATTTGAAAACGTACGTTTAACCTTTAAAAATGGAAAGATTATAGAAGCAACCGCTAATGACACAGAACGAATCAATAAGATTTTCGATACGGATGAAGGGGCCCGCTACATTGGAGAATTCGCCATTGGTGTAAACCCTTTTATCCAGCATCCGATGCAAGATATTTTATTTGATGAAAAAATCGATGGCAGCTTCCATTTCACCCCAGGCGAATGTTACGAAGATGCTTATAACGGAAATCATTCTAATATCCATTGGGACATGGTAATGATTCAGCGTCCTGAGTATGGAGGCGGGGAAATTTATTTTGATGATATACTCATTCGCAAGGATGGACGTTTTATCATCCCAGAGCTCGAAGCCCTCAATCCTGAAAATTTGAAATAAACCTTTAATCAGCAATGCTGACTAAACAGGCTATCTTATTAGAAAAAATGCTCCTCCCGTTTATGGGAGGAGCATTTTTTCAATGGTAAGAACGTATAAAAATTAGGAGATGCTCCTCAAAATGAAGCAGTCGCCCCGCTCTTCTTATTGTCCAGCTGCGGCTCCTAATCTCTCGGCCATTTCACTCCTGCCTACGAAACCAAAAAGCGGTTTCTCAGTCAGAAGCTCCAATGTCTCTCAAGATTGAACAGTCGCCCCCACTCTTCTTTAAGCAAGCGTACTTTGATACAATTCTTCAAACTTCTGAATATCGCCCGCACCCATGAATACTAAAACGGCACCTTTATGATCTTTTAATACTTCAGTGGTTTCTTCCGTGATTAACTGTGAACCATCAATTTTTCCGATTAAATCATCAATGGATAATTTACCGTGGTTTTCACGTGCTGATCCGAAAATGTCACACAAGTAAACTTTGTCTGATTCACGTAAACTTTCCGCGAAATCTTCCAAAAAGGTTTGTGTTCTCGTAAACGTATGCGGTTGAAAAATCGCCACAATTTCACGTTCAGGATATTTTTGTCTCGCTGCAGAAATCGTTGCTTTGATTTCGGTAGGATGGTGCGCATAATCGTCAATTAAGACTTGATCTCCTACGGTCTTTTCACTAAAGCGTCGTTTAACACCTTGATACGTTTTCAAACGCGCTTGAATAACATGGACATCAATTTCTTCATAATGGCATAAAGCAATGACGGATAGCGCATTTAAAATGTTATGGTCGCCGTATCCAGGAATTTCGAAAGATGCGAAAAATGTATTGCGTACAAATACATCAAATGTCGTACCTGTTGTGCTTTTCACGATATTTCTTGCTTGAAAATCGTTCTCTTCATTAAAGCCGTAGTAAAGAACCGGCACTTTCGCCTGGATCTTTTGTAAGTGCTCATCATCTCCGCAAGCAATGATTCCTTTCTTTACTTGAAGAGCCATTTCTTGAAACGCACTAAATACATCATCGATATTAGCGAAATAATCCGGATGATCGAAATCAACATTCGTCATGATCGCATAATCAGGTGTGTAGGATAAAAAGTGACGGCGATATTCACATGCTTCAAACACGAAATATTTACTGTCTTCTACACCTTTTCCTGTGCCGTCTCCAATCAAATAAGAAGTCGGCTTTGCTCCCTGTATCACATGTGAAAGCATGCCCGTTGTGGACGTTTTCCCATGCGCTCCAGTTACGGCGATACTTGTAAAGCGTTCCATAAATTGTCCAAGGAAGCGATGATACCGAATAACCGGAACATCCTGTTCCAATGCTGCCTGAATTTCTTCATGCGTATCTGGAAAAGCATTTCCAGCAATTACGGTCATCCCTTGCTGAATATTTTCTTTATCAAAAGGTAAAATGCGAATTCCACGTTCTTCTAACGATTTTTGAGTAAAAATCGTTTTCTCAATGTCTGAACCTTGGACATGGTAGTTCATATCATGCAGGATTTGCGCAAGGGAGCTCATTCCCGTCCCCTTAATCCCAACAAAATGGTAAACTGTCATATAAAGAACCTCCAACATTCGTCTATCTGTAAGACAGTATATGACGGTTATCTAGAATTGCTCATTTCTTACAAACCCACTCTTATGTAAGTTGCTTTTTTAGATAATGTCTGAGCATAACATTTTTTCATTATATCACTCTTTAAACGATTACACCATGGAATTTAAAGTCAGCCATATGCTTTCATCTCTTATTCACCGGCAGTAACATTCATCACTGAATGAAGTTTCCTTTATGATATAGCTTCTCCTACCCGGTCTTTCCTTATTGCATCAGCTTGAAAAAAGTTCGTCCCATGTATCCATACAAAAGGGCAATGGAAGTTATGCAAATCCCTCAATTGATTCATTGTCCTTTGTTTAGTTATGTTAAATTTCTACTTTTTCCAGGCGGGAGTTCGGACGGTATTTTCTGCCCGCTTTCGCCTGATGTTCTCCATTCAGCAATACATTATCTCCTGTAAAACCGATATGAATTTTCAACAAACTGCTGCCCACCCCATAAATATCGACAGGTGCATGTTCAGCTTCGAATTCTTGAATGCGTTTCTCGTTAAAACCGCCGGTAACGACAATCTTCACATGTTCAAACCCTTCTTGATCCAACGCTTCTCTTAAGGCAAAAACCAGCTGAGTATTTACACCGCGAGGATCGAATGTTCCAAGTACTTCAGGATTTCTTACAAAATATTGGTCGATCATCGTGCGCGATGTATCAATACGAACGGCTTTTAATTTATCACCGAATTCATGTGCTACCTTTAGAGCATCTGTAATGACATCATTGTTATAATCGACCAGTACCATTAACTCATCGTCTGGAAATTTTGCATGATAAGCCCTTGTTGCCGCAACAATATCTCCGTTAAATAATTGAATAAGTGCATGAGGCATCGTTCCCATGCCTGCTTTTCCCCACCACTCATTCATCGCATGAGTGGCCTGTCCTGTCGAACCGCCAATATAGGCAGCATACCCGTCGCCGGCCTGTTGGGTAAAATGATCATCACGATCTCCCATAAAAATCACCGGTTTCTTTCCTGCGGCTTTGACCACATTGTAAACATTTGTGGCTACAGATGTTCTTCTTGCCAAAATTCCGTCAATAACGCCTTCCAAATAGCCAAAGCTTTGATAAGGCCCTTTAATCGTCAATACCGTTTCAAACGGTTTTATCTTATCTCCGTCTTTTAGAGAATGGATTTCCAGCTTCTCCGGCTCGTCAGCAAATGTTTTAATAAGAGCTATAACTTCATCCGTACCGCAAAGAACTGCATGCTCCTTTTGAAAAAACTGCATAGTGACCATATTATCCGACATAAAATCTTTTACAATTTCTCTCGTCTTTAAAAAATAAACGGCTGAAAACCAACCATCTTTTACCCGCTCATCAAATTTAAAAGTGCGATTCGTCAAACGCTTTATTTTACCTTGTAACTTGAGTTCAATTTCTTTCATTGCTGAAACCCCTTATTTACGAGACTAAAATTTTTTACATTATCTTTACATATAGTAAATCATTTTAAGATGGATGACAAACCTCTTTTTAGGAGAAAGGAGGAGGGAAGACCTTCCCTCCCCCCTTTTCCCTAAAGAACGGACGTCTATATAAGAGGTCATAAATTTCTTTGAAAACTATTCTAAAAAAAGCCGCAACGAAAAATAATCTTCATTTTCGTTGCAGCTTTTACACAGCTGTCACTATTAATTAACTTTGCTCTTACAGTTCAGGAAATGACGAACCAACTGAAGGACATCAGAACGACGAGCCGACATTTTGCAGTTCTATCAATTCGTCTTCCGTAATTAACACGTCTCTTGGCTTACTTCCTCTCGCTTCTGAAATAATCCCTTGTCCTTCCATCATATCAATCAATCTCGCCGCGCGATTATATCCAATTCGGAAATGGCGCTGCACGCTGGAAGTCGAAGCGCCGCCTTGACTTAACACGAACTCACATGCTTCATAAAATAATTCATCTTCTTCGGAAGAAAACTGTTGCTGCCGCTGGATTAAATCGTTTTGTTCAAATAAATAATTCGGCTTCATTTGCCCCTTTACATGGCCTACCACCGCATCAATTTCTTCATCAGAAACGAAATTCCCTTGAACACGAACACTCTTTGACGAACCGTTTTCAAGAAGCAGCATATCTCCTCGGCCTAATAATTTCTCTGCCCCAGCCGTATCAATAATTGTTCGTGAGTCGACTTGGGAAGAAACAGAAAACGCGACGCGCGTCGGAACATTCGCTTTAATTAAACCAGTAATGACGTCAACCGATGGGCGCTGTGTCGCAAGCAATAAGTGAATGCCGCACGCTCTCGCCTTTTGGGCAATACGACAAATTGCTTCTTCAACCTCGCCAGGTGATACCATCATCAAATCGGCTAATTCATCAATGATAATAACCAAATAAGGAAGCTCTCCGCTCTTTTCTTGATGCTGCACCACCTTTTCATTGTACTTTGTAATGTCTCTGACTCCCGTATGAGCAAACAACTCATAACGGCGTTCCATCTCTTCTACTGCCCATTTCAAAGCAGCTGTTGCAGCTTTGGCGTCTGTAATGACCGGACTGACAAGATGGGGGATACCGTTATATGGAGCCAGCTCCACCATTTTGGGATCGATAAGCATGAGCTTTACTTGATGCGGGGACGCTTTATATAGCAAGCTTACAATAATCGTATTAATACATACACTTTTCCCTGACCCTGTCGCTCCCGCTATTAATCCATGCGGCATTTTCTTCAAGTCCGTTACAATCGGTGTGCCTGAAATATCCAACCCCAGAGCGACAGCCAACGGGGATGAATGTTCTTGAAAAGCAGGCGTGTTCAAGATTTCCTGAAGAAGTACTGCCTTACTCTCACGGTTCGGCACTTCAATACCAATTGTATTTTTCCCGGGAATCGGCGCTTCAATCCGGATGTCTCTTGCCGCCAAACTTAATTTAATATCATCGGTTAAATTCGTGATTTTATTAACTTTCACCCCAGGCTCCGGATGAACTTCAAATCTTGTAACCGTAGGCCCTTGCGTTACATTGACTACCTTAGCTCGTACGTTGAAGTTTTTTAATGTCATATCGAGCAAATCTCTCTGTTCTTCCAACCATTGGAAGTCGTCTTCTTTTTCTTGCTTGGGAACATTTAAGAGGTTCATAGACGGAAACTCATAAACTCCCTCTTTTCGCTCTACTAAAAGAGGCGATGATGGAACTGATTGTTGTAAAGGAACCGCTTCTTTTACCGTCTCTGCGCGATCTTGATTTGAAAAAGAGGTAGCAGATTGGACGTCTCTCCCCCCGACTCCGCCTTTTAAAACGTCTTTGTTGACAGCAGTGTTCACTACGTCTTGTGAAGATCGCTGCGATAATGTCTTTTCTGCCAATCGCTGACGATCCTTTTTTAACATCATGACGTTGAATGGAACAGTGGAACGGCGCGGACGTTCTTGTTGTCCCACCTGTGAAGAGGCGGCAGAATGCGTTAATGATGGAGACTGAGAGAGTTCGTCTTCCCTTCTTTCAGAAGATGCCATGATTTCACCGGAATTTTGTTGTTCTAGGGGCTTAATAAACGGTTTTGCTTCTGTTTGTCGTTCCGTTCCCACCCGCGGCGCTTCTTCTGTTACAGGGATGAAAGACTCTCGTTTCTCCTCTGCTGCCGCCTCACTCGTTTCCACTCGCGGCGCTTCTTCTGTTACAGGGATGAAGGACTCTCGTTTCTCCTCTGCTGCCGCCTCACTCGCTTCCACTTGCGGCGCTTCTTCTGTTACAGGGATGAAGGACTCTCGTTTCTCCTCTGCCGCCGCCGCACTCGCTTCCACTTGCGGCGCTTCTTCTGTTACAGGGATGAAGGACTCTCGTTTCTCCTCTGCCGCCTCACTCGTTTCCACCCGCGGCGCTTCTTCTGTTACAGGGATGAAGGACTCTCGTTTCTCCTCTGCCACCGCACTCGTTTCCACCCGCGGCGCTTCTTCTGTTACAGGGATGAAGGACTCTCGTTTCTCCTCTGCCGCCTCACTCGCTTCCACTTGCGGCGCTTCTTCTGTTACAGGGATGAAGGACTCTCGTTTCCCCTCTGCCGCCGCACTCGCTTCCACTTGCGGCGCTTCTTCTGTTACAGGGATAAACTCTGTTTCACTTCTCTCTCCCATAATCGGAGTGGTGTTAGCCGACTTGTCCGATTTCACCCATTGCTCCGGTTCTATATATTTTTCTCTCTTATTGGGCTGCTCTTTATTACTTATTAATTCAACCTCTGCAAAACGCTCTTCATACGCGGGTTGCATAGAAGGTGATTTTGGCCTCAGTGGAGACATGATTTTCTCATATTTATCCGCAGCTTCTTTGGTAGCTGCGGCCTCTCGACTAAATGATGACATTTGCGAACCGTTTTGGAAGCCATTAAATAAATTGGATGAAGAAGGCAGCTCAAACTCGATCGGCTCGTTATACCGCTCTTCAGAATTAAAAGCAGTACGTTGTCTAAATCCGTAAACAGGAGAAGGTACTTCGGTAGGACGGAACGGGCGCGTTCTTGTATGTTCCTCTCTTTCACTTTTCTGTGAAATTTTTGGCGGATAATAAGCCTGCTTTTGTTCGCGAATGTCCCTTGGTGAAGAAGAAGCATGTCTTTCTCCTTGTATACTCCGCTGCAAGGAAGGAATCTGTTTTTCTTCTTGCACGCTTCGATGGCGATAGTGATTTTGCTTCTCTTCTTTTACATATTCATGTCGTAACGCCACTCTTGGCGGTTCGTCTTGCTCTATGTATGCCGGTCTCTCTGTTCTTCTCGGACGGCGCTCTTCCATCAATTCCTCATCGGAAATAAGGGGAAATCGAAATTTACCTTGGGGATACTGATAAGAAACTCGCGCTTCGACTTCTCTCCTCTCTTTCGCTTCATGAAAAGAAGATTGCTGCACTGAAGGGCTCTGCTTTTTCTTCTTTAATTCTTTCTCCAATTCTTTCTCCGGTCTGTCAATGATTTTTTTCTTTGATATCTTTCTTCCGTCTTTTTCAACAATTTCTTCCACTTCATAACCAAGAACATAGTCCATTACCTTACGAAACCAACCCAATCTTAATCACTCATTTCTTTATTGCATATGTTTTTATCATTCTATCTTAAGCTTTTAACGTCAACTTGATCCTGCGTTTAAGTTTTTGGATGTTAACATCCTCAATAAAAGGAAAAGTTCAAAACTGTATTCATATACGTATATTTTAGCACGATATATGGAAAGTAAAACCATAAAACCATAAAACCACCAGCTAATGCTGGTGGTTTGTTATTTTATCAAAATAATAGCTATTTGTTAATGACTTTTGCCGATTTGTAAAGGTTGAAATGTCCCTGTAAAAGAAGCCCTTTTAAATTCAAGTTTTTTCCTTTATTTCTGAACAAAAGGCTGGCCTACTTCGTATTCGTCAGATAAAACTAAAATCCCTTTTTCTTGCGGAGCATCCGGCAGGTCAAGCTCTTTTGCCGAACAAATCATTCCAGAAGAAGCTACACCTCGAAGCTCGGCATCTTTAATGACAAGGCCGCTTGGCATAACCGCTCCCACTTTTGCCACTACTACTTTTTGTCCTGCATCAACGTTAGGGGCCCCGCAAACGATTTGCAAGACTTCGTTCCCCACGTTTACCTTACAAATGCTTAGCTTATCTGCATTCGGATGTTTTTCCTTTTCATTGACATAACCCACGACAAATTTCGGTGATAAGTCTGCCTCTATACTTTGCTCAAAACCATTTTGAGCTAATGCTTCATTCAATTTTTGGATTAGCTCTTCCGTTATATCTACCGGACCGTTTCCTGTTATTGGTACATATTTGGATGCATCAAACACATTGTATCCTGCCGTTTCATTTTTATCCTCATCAAAGATACGAGCAATGTCTCCCTTTTTTTCAAATGTGCGTTTTTCCGGCTCAATATCTTTTAATGTAATAATTAACGTATCTCCAATTCCTTCTTTGTTGTAAAAAATGTTCATATGCAAATCCTTCCTTCTTACATTCTGCGATTTTTGCCCAATATGAAGATAGGCTCCAATTCCCCGTCTTCATACAAAAATGAAAGAGCCGTAATTGGTATGCGTCCATTCGTAAAAAAGCTCATTGTCATTTGTGCCAGTATGTCATAGCCAACCTCGTTTTGAATATCCGCAAGAATGAGGACATCCTGATGAGGAACAGCTATCGCCATCGTTCCTTTTAGCTTTTCAGAAAACTGCTTTAAAAAAGCATCATTTAAAATACGGCTTGCGTCATATCCGTCATTTGTATTGACAAAATAAAAAGTATTGCCTGCCACTGCGTCTTCCTTCATAGGAATATGTAACGAGCGTAAATTAAAGATAGAAACCTCCCTGATTTGCGCTTTCGTCCAGTTCTCTTTTTTCAACATCGCTTCATCGATTAAACGATATGTCTTGCCAAGGTCTAGTGCATAATAAACCCTCGTTTCAGCCGTATGTTCATCACATACAAGTTCAACGCCTTCCTCTGTTTTCATCGGAAAAGACGTAGAACGAATCACGGGGTAAATATGCTTTTGCTTCCCTTGTAATTCCTGCTCTTCATGCATGACCTGCAAAGCTTCCCTTATATAATAAATCATTTCATCGAGAGCCGCTTCTTTATTTTGTTCCCACTTTGCAATGAGTCCAGGAAGGGAGACGGTCGTGCCTTTTTTCGTTTCTTTATGTTCAATTCTTAATGTGTCTTGTTTTCGATCATACGAGAAACTCCATTGTGCATTCGCAAGGCGGTCTTCCAGAAGCTTCCTCATTTTTTGGCTCGTCATTTTCAACAATTATTCCCCCAATAGATCAGGCTGGAAGATTTTTAATAAATTCTTCAATCTGCTCTTTTGTTTTGCGTTCTTTATTGACATAGCGGCCTGTTTCTTCACCATTTCTATAAGCGACAAAACTCGGAATACCAAAAATGTTTAATTCCACACATAAGTCAATAAATTTATCGCGGTCTACATAATAAAACTGATAATCCTGATGGTTTTCAATAATCTCAGGAAGAACCGGATCAATAAAACGACAATCAGGACACCAATCTGCCGAAAACATCATAATATGTTTGCCAGATTGAATAATCTCTTTATATTGTTCAACAGATTCAATTTTTTGCATGATTTTTCTCTCCTTCAATCCAGTAACGGTTAATCCAATAAACATTAAAGGGCCAGCCATGATATTTATCCCACGTTAACGGTTGGTAAAAACTCGCTCATGGAAGTTTCCTTTATCAAATCATATACTTTCTTTCAATGCAAGCATCATACTCTACCGTATTGCTTATCTTTTTTCACTCGCTTGCTGCATATATTGTCCAATTAACATTTTAGTGATATGCGTAAACATGTCCGAACGATTGACATATCCGTTTGTAAATACCCCGATAGCGCCTCCTTTTTTACGCACATCCTTTTGTCCTGTATACTCCTCCATGATGGGCCCAAGCTTGATTCCTTCTCTTAATGGACGGGCAATTTCTTCGGGGAGCAAAATTCTCGCCCCACCTGCTAAAATCGTCTTATCCGCAGGCAAAGCTAACGCTCCCCAGTTACATAAAAACATACCGTACTTTGTTTCGACGACGCCTCCCTCTAATCCAATAGCCATATCCGCGCCCGTTTCGGCCAAAGTATTTTTCGCGCGGTTAATAGCCCCTTGAATGGTCTCCTCATCCGAAAAAGGCTGCTCGGATACACCTGAAGAGGCCTTTACAGCTGTTATTTGTGCATCTATGCTCAATAAAGCTTCTTCTACTGCTTTTATTTTCGCAGGATTCAATGTTCCGACTGCTATAAGAATCATCCTTCGTTCTCCCGTCCGCCTTTCCTATGACTGACTTTTAATCGTTTCTACCGTGGTTTTGTCTGATGCTTTAACAAGCCGGACTACCAGCTCTTTGGCTGCTGCATAATCCTCTACATGAATCATGGACGCATGAGTATGAATATAACGGGAGCAAATTCCAATAACAGCTGATGGCACTCCTTTATTGGACACATGTACGCGTCCTGCATCTGTCCCGCCTTGAGACACGAAATATTGATACGGAATATTATGAGTTTCTGCGATGTCCAATACAAATTCGCGCATTCCTCGGTGCGTCACCATTGTACGGTCGAAAATGCGCAGCAACGCTCCTTTCCCAAGTTGACCGAATGCATGCTTGTCGCCTGACATATCATTAGCAGGACTCGCATCAAGAGCGTAAAAAAGATCAGGCTGAATCATATTGGCTGCTGATTGTGCCCCTCTCAATCCCACTTCTTCCTGCACCGTCGCACCAGAATAAAGGACATTTGGCACTGGCTCATCTTTCACTTCCTTTAACAACTCAATCGCAAGGCCGCAGCCGTATCGGTTATCCCATGCTTTAGCCAAAATCTTCTTTTCATTGGACATTGGAGTAAATGGACAAATGGGAACAATTTGCTGTCCGGGCTTAATTCCCATTCGCTTTACATCTTCTTTGTCGTCCGCCCCTACATCGATCAACATGTTTTTAATTTGCATCGGCTTATTGCGTTGGGCTTCTTCTAATAAATGAGGAGGAATGGAAGCAATGACTCCTATAATTGGACCGTTATTCGTAATAATTTGTACTCGTTGAGCGAGCAACACTTGGCTCCACCAGCCTCCAAGTGTCTGAAAGCGAATAAGTCCCTGTTCTGTCACAGATGTTACCATGAATCCGACTTCATCCATATGACCCGCAACCATAACAGTCGGCCCTTTTATATCGCCCTTTTTAATACCAAAAATACTGCCAAGCCCATCTTGTACTACCTCATCGGCATACTTGGATAACTCGCTTCGCATAAATGCACGAACAGCATGTTCATTTCCCGGAGCACCCGGAAGTTCTGTTAAGGTTTGGAACATGTTCATCGTTTCTTGATTCATCGCCATTCTCCTTTGCTTATTTTTTATAAACCGGAACATAAGTCTTTATTTCTTTACCATTTAACATTATTTGATTGTACGACGTGCAAAAAAATTTGATATGTACTTTTTTACATCATGACTCATATTAATTTTACAAAAAACATGCAATCCGTTCCACTTTCTGTCTTGCTTTCTTTAACTCCCCTTAACAAAGGAAGCCCAATTTTGTATACTTTTCATAGGATTTGATCGTACATTTTTAAATATATATAGAAAGGGAAGCTGATCAATGAAATGGATAAATCTGTTGGCTGGTTTTGCAATTGGATTTACGGCAGCATATGCAATCAAACAAAATCGATCTTCTTTGTCCTCAAACGAAGCATTGGACATTGTAAAGCAAGCTTTTAAACAAAACGGCACGATTGACGGTTCATGGATCCATACCACCACAAAAATTCTCCAGAAACATGGGATGGTTTTTGAAGGATTTAATGGCGGCATAATTCGTACTGTTAACAATGAGCAAGAGCACTTTGAATTTTTCATCGATCAAAAAAGCGGAGCTATTTTGGAGTTAAACAAACTATAATACACCTAAATCATTCGACATCGGAGAAAAGCACCGATGTCGAATGATTTAGGTGTAAGCGGTTGACAGGCACCCTTTCTGGTGCTTGTCAACTGCTTATACGAGAACCTTTGTAGGCTGATTCCAGATGAAGAACAGAAATACATAGATAGGATAAAAGATCTTAACGTCTGCGTTCAATCTTTTCCGCAATTTCACCTTTTGCATCCCACTTTAATGCCCGGTAATAGGCATCATGGTAAAAGCTGAACCATGCATTGTGATCAACACCATATTGAATCCATTTTTGCTTTTGTTCGATAGATGTCATGGGGTAATCATCGTATGCCATGACCCAAAGCGGGTTTTGATGAGCATGTGTCGGTAAAATATCAGCAAGATGCAGCAACATTTCTTCTCCACTTTCAAGGACAATGATAGCATGCCCATTACTGTGTCCGCCTGTATGAATCATTTTAATTTCTTCAGTTACATCATATTGAGCAGAAAACGAAATGACTTGGTGTGCAATAGCTTGCCAATTTTCTTTCCAATATGTATTTCTTGAACGGATATTGGGCTCTCTCATTTCATCCCATTCGATTTTTGATACAATGATTTGGGCATTCGGAAATGTCGGGAATAATTCTTCTCCTTTTGAACTGGTCAATCCCAGCACATGATCAAAATGCAAATGTGTCATCAAGATTGTATCAATGTCTTCTACAGATATCCCTAACTGGTTCAGGCATATTTGTACGGACGATTCCTCTGTCACTCCGAAATTGCGCAGCTGTTTCTCAGATAAACGCCCCTTTCCCATTCCCGTTTCTACTAAAATGTTTCTTCCCTCTGCTTGAATTAAAAGAGGATCTGCCCTCAATTCAATTCGATTATCCTCATTTGCCGGATATCTCTTAGACCAAAGCGCTTTGGGCACCACTCCAAACATTGCTCCCCCGTCCAGATGGTTGTTCCCCCCGTTTAACCATGTCACCTTCAAACGACCAACCGTTAATGTTTCCATCTTCCCACCCCCAGTTTCATTTCTCTCTCATTGTATCATCCGTGAACTACAATATTCAAAATATTGGAATTATCATCCTTTCCCAAGCTCTATTTAAAAAACGCAGCCCATAAAACTAATGAGTTTTATGGGCTGCGTTTTTTAATCTCTTCCACCTTGAATAAACTTACAAAGATTCTCGATATTTTACTTCACAGCGGTAAATACGCTGACCTTTTTGAGAGAACTTCTCTTCATACTCCGTCATAATATTCCCTTCAAAATCGCTCTTGTGCAAATCTAAACTTAAAAACTTCAACAATAAACCATACTCGGAAAAACTCATTAGTGAAAACTCAAATAACCCTTGGTTGTCTGTTTTAAAATGAATTTCTCCTTCATCTACAAGAATATTTTCATACGACTGTAAAAAGCTTTTATACGTTAAACGGCGCTTCGCGTGGCGTTTTTTAGGCCATGGATCGGAAAAATTCAAATAAACACGCTCTACGTCATTTTTTGTAAAATATTTTTCTAATTCCTCGGCATTCACATTTAGCAGCTTAAAGTTGGGTAACTCTGCTTCAATCAAACGATCCAACGCACTTACAATGACACTTTCATACACTTCAATCCCAATATAGTTAATATGTGGATTTTGTTTGGCCATCCCTAATAAAAACTGGCCTTTTCCCGTTCCCACTTCAATATGCAAAGGATTTTCATTTTGAAACACTTCATTCCATTTCCCCTTACACTCTTCAGGGTTAGGAACGACATAGTGAGGATATTGCCCAATCTTCTCGCTTGCCCATGGTTTATTTCTTAATCTCATGATGACACCTCATTTTATATTATTACCAAAAAGATATCGTGAAGGTGAATCCTAAAGGGTACCTTTAGGATTCACCTTCACGAATGAATAATTGTATCGTTCGTGATAAAACTAATAGCATCTATTTGCAAAGGATGTGACGTGAATGCCTTTAGACTATAATGATCAAATGTCAATTTTAAAGGATATTTTATCAAATCATCAAAGTGATTGTTGTGGAACTGTATCGGAATGTGAACAAATTGAAAGACTGATTAAATCAATGCTTGGGAATGAAACAACAAACGAACAAATAAAAAACACACTGTACAATATTTATGATTACAGTCAAAACGCTAAAAATACACAGCACTTAGATCAACATATCCAAACTAACCAGCAAAACCTATCCCAATGGGTAAGCGAACTGGACAGTCTTTCATAAAGCGGAAAAAGAAGTATGGGCTCCTTTATTTAAAGCAAGTCCTTTAAATAATTTTGCCAATACTTCACCTCCGCTTCTTCTTTTTTGTTTGTATGAAATTGTAGAGATAAAATCGTTTGCACGATGACATACCATTTCATCCTCTTCTCCAAGTCCTCTGACAAATTCTCTCCATATATCTCAAGCCAACTATCCCAATGCTCCGGCGATATATACGAATACAACAATAACCCTAAGTCAATGGCAGGATCAGCAATCATAGCCCCGTCCCAATCAATCAAATAAAGCTGGTCATCTTCACTCAATAGCCAATTATTATGATTGACGTCACAATGACAAACGACATATCGTTCTGTTTGAATGTTAGAAAGCTCGTTCTCCAAATAGTCAAAACCTTTTTGGACAATCGGATTTTCTTTTAAGGCCTGTGCAGTATTTACTTGTATTTGCTGCAGCAAATCTTCTGGAAGCAACGGCACTTTCCCAAGGCGTTTGAGCATATCCAGCAATTCTTTTGAATGATGGATTTTGCTTAATAAAGAAGCCACCTTTGTCGATGCCATATCACCCGATTTCAGCTCTCGCCCCATCAGCCAATGTTGGGCAGTGATCACATCTCCATTTTCCATTCTTTTTGTCCAAACAAGTTTGGGCACAATTCCCTCAGCTGACAAAACGGCTAAAAAAGGAGAAGAGTTTCGTTTTAAAAACAGCCTTCGATCCTCAAACTTGGCAAAATAGGCCTCTCCTGTTGCGCCGCCAGCAGGAGTAATTTCCCACTCGCTTCCTAATATATGTTCCAACCAATTCACCTTCAATTTCAACACACACATTTCGTCTCAAAGTTTATTCCGCTCTAGCGGATTTTAACATTTCTTATTCTTTAATACCAAAATCAGCTGTTCAAGAACAAAGCTGGTTGTTTATTCACTCACTATTTCACATGATTCATTTGCTATTGATTTTCAACCATTTTAGGTCTTTTTATGCTCCATCTTACATAGACTCACAATGATTTTTTTATGTGGATTTATAATAGAAACAAAAAAGACAGCTATTGAACCTTTTTATCAACAGCTATCCTTTAATAAATTTTAGCTCTAAGTCCGTTTTCTAGTCAAGTACAAGCGTTAATATTCTTATGGTTGAAATAAAACAAGAGTACTGACAGGAGAAACAGTTATATCCGTTTTCTTGATGGTGCCGCATGGTGTCGTACCTGCATACCGGTCATCGGCAGCGATATACCATATTCCCTTTCTTTCCAAGGAAAAAGATTGGGCAAAAGTATCCTGATTAAACGCGACCATAATGGCAGACCATGGACCATATTCTTTGACATTCAATAATTGATAAACAACTAAGTGATCACTTGTCTCTAAAAAAGAGAAGTGCCTGCGAATAGATGGGGCATTTGTAAACCGAAAAGCCCCGTGATGCTTTCTAATGGAAATAATCCCTTTTATATATTCTACATCCTTCCTGAAAGCATATTGTCGGTTCCAGTCCAGCTGATTAATATGATCGGGGGATTGATAACTGTTTTCCACTCCTTGCTTTGTCCGGCAAAATTCCTGTCCGCTATGAATAAACGGAATGCCTTGTGATAATAGCACCATCGTTGTCGCAAGCCTCTGTCTCTTTCTTAAGATCACTTCGTCTTCAAAATCATTACATTTACGAAGTTTATCCCACAAAGTATGATTATCATGGGATTCCACATAATTGATGGTTTGATTAGGATGGCAAAATAGTCCTTTTTCACCTTTAACCAATGCAATGCTGCCAGCGATGGACTGTTTAACATCTCCCTTCCGATGAGTATGCCCCAGCGCAAAACCTCGGTCATATAAGTTAAAAGTGCTTCCTTTTATACAATCGCGAAACCTGTCGTTAAAATGAGCAACTCTTGGCATTAAAACCGCATTTTGAATAGTTGCTTTTCGTTCATGGGACAGGGGGGTATTCAAATCCCATCCTTCTCCAAATATCATAATCGAAGGATCGATGGCATCAAGCTTCATCCGAATTTCCTTCATCGTCTCAACATCTAAAATTCCCATTAAATCAAACCTGAAACCATCTACATTGTATTCCTTTAACCAGAACAGAACTGAATCAACAATGAACTTTCTCGCCATAGCTCTTTCTGACGCAAAATCATTGCCGACACCTGTACCGTTAGACGGCATACCATGTTGGTCATGACGAAAAAAGTAACCAGGAACCAATTGTTCAAATGACGACTCCTCTCTGACGAATACATGATTAAACACAACATCTAAAATAACTCGAAGTCCGTTTTGATGAAAGGTATTAACCACTTGTTTCAGCTCTTTTATCCGTGTATACGGATTATGGGGATTAGATGCATAGCTTCCTTCAGGCACTTGAAAATAAAGAGGATTATACCCCCAGTTATAACTTTTTTCAGGCTGAAGTTCATCTACTCCGCCAAAGTCATTGACAGGAAGAAGTTCTACATGGGTAATCCCAAGGTCCTTTAAATAATCCATCCCGGTTACTTGGCCCTTACTCCCCCGGGTTCTCTCTTCAGTCAGCCCCATGTACTTCCCCTTTTGCTTAATTCCGCTATGAGGATGAATAGAAAAGTCTCTTATGTGCATTTCATAGATAATTGCATCTGTTTCATATTGCATCGGCGGACGTGCTGTTACATTGACATCGGTTTTTCTTAAATCTACTACTACACTGTACTGACTGTTTGCTGTCATCGCTTTTGCATAAGGGTCATTCGCTTCACGCCATACCCCGTTCACATAAACCGTAAAAGCATAATAGCAGCCTTCTATATTTTCCATGACCGAACAGCTCCAAACGCCTTGCGGCTCCCGATTCATCCCCACTTCTCTTTCTCTTCCCGTTTCTGGATTGATTATCTTAACTCTCGTTTTTGTAGCCGTCGGTGCCCAGACTTTGAATGTACTTTTTTGCGGTGCATAGGTCACTCCCAGGTCATTACCCGTATAATGAAACATCGAATCGAACTCATCGGTTCGAATGACGGCCCCCATTTGCAAGTCGGTTTGCGCACCCCACTCATCCGTCACCTGATACTCTTGCCCAATCTGAACATAAAAACTAAGGGGACACTCATATTTAATATAATTAGACAAATCGCTTTTTTTGTTAAAAGTAAGCGGTTCTTTCCGATCATTTCCCGTTAGATAAAATGACCGGATGTGTCCGCCGGCATATGTTTTCGGAACTAAAATCACAATGAGATCAACCCGATCTAAGTAAGCTTCAAATAGACGTGAACTCTTTGTCATTCACTCCTCCTCCTCACATAAAGAAATGTGCACTAGCCGAACCGGTCAAGCTATTATGGACAGAAAATAGGATTTAACAGGGTGTAAAACGAAAGCACTGTTTTATGGTAAGCCGAAATAGTAGACATATACGAGTACAAAAAAACTACTACCATCAGAAAGAATTGGGGATACACTAATAAAGAGAACGTTTATCAGCAGGGATTTTAATGGCCATTATTATTATTTTCCTATCACTTATTTATATGAGTAACTAAACGATGGGCAAGTTGTCCGCCTGATTGAAAAGCAATCCTTCGTAAGCTTTCAAGGAGGACCGATAAAGGAAACTTCCATCGGTGGGGGTTTTCCTTCATCCCCCACTTAAACTTCTCCAATCACTCAAAGTTTTGAAGTGGGGTCTTACTGCCCGTTAATGAGGAATAAATCTTCAATTAACAAAAAATGGATGTTTTTTTCAAAAGGCCCTGTCATATTCAACCCCTTAATTTTACTTGATTTTCGTGACAGGGCCTTTCAGGAGGCTGAATTGAAAGGGTTAATTTTTACCTTTTTGAGTCATCCTCTTTGTCTAATTCTTCTTCTGTTACCTGAAGGAAAGCAGTTTGGCTGTTTGCAAGCAAGGCCTGTGCGGCTTTTAATTGAACGTGTTTTAAAGGGGAAGACAATTGACGCAGCTGTGCAAACCATTGTGAATAATTACGCTTATCAATCATTTGGATACCATAGGGTACACTGGGACAATCAATAAATCCATTACGATTTAAAATCACTTTATGGATGGGAAAGTCAACGCTATTCATTTCATAAAGTTTACGTACAATTTGTTCCATTCTATTTAGTCCAATCAATGGATTTAATATTTTTCTTTGTGTTTTTCCGATCAACTCATTCCAAAAGCGCTCCTTCGAATATTGGAATACACTATCTTCCTTTCCTTCAAGAAGGGAAATGCACCATGTTTCCGTAGGACTGATTAAAATAATGTCGGTTTCCACTGGAGCTTTTTTCACAAGAAAAATCGGTTTATAAAGAACAAGGTATGTATCTGGAAATCGCTGCAAAAAATATTTCAAGGCATCATCATAGTAAAAATGTCGATTTGGACGAGACTGTTCCCACAAAGTAGAGCTAGCCCACTTTAACTGAAAATCAAACAAATTATCTAAAAACAGCACTTTTAAATCATCGATCGTTTTTGGCTCTGTGGTAAATGTATTTAAAAATGATTCTTCCTCTGAAGGGGGAATGAATTCATCTAAATGCCCTTCTTCCATTGGTTCAACAGATTGCTTTCCACGTTTCAATAAACCTCTTAATAACTGGATAACCGGCTTTTTACTCGGCTGTTCCGGTTCTTCAATAACAGAGGGCTCAGTCAATCCGAAATCTCGAAGAAGATGGCCGCTTTCAAATGCCGTTTTAACACTTTGCCAGTTCTTCTTCTTTAAGCGAATATATTGAGCTGGATAATGATAAATATCTTTTTCATAACGAGAAACGTAGTCTTGCAGTTTAATTAATTGTGCCATAAATCATCAATCTCCTAATTATAATTACAGCATTCATCTATGCGTTTCTTATAATCAATATTAAACATTGATAAAAAAATAACAATACCAAAAGTGCCGCCTGGAACAGAAAAGGAAATAGGGGGATGAGCCTGCCTTCTTCACATCCCGCTCCTTCTCAACAACTCAAATGTATGAATTGGTTCATACCGCGGCTTACGGTCCAAATGAATTTGAAACAAGTGAAAATGACTGACATGAAAGAAGAGCCGATCCTTAGGGACGATGCTGTTATTTCCGTATATTTCAGAAGGAAAAACCGCCTCTCCCCTCCATTGCTTTGCAATCGTAATATGCGAACGATAAGACCGCTGATCTAAACGAAAACCTAGATGTTGACATCCCGATGCGATATCTGCTTGCAAATCTGCCAAGGGAGAACTGTCCTCAACCCCTAGCCATAATACTCTCGGACTTTCAGGCTTTCCAAAACCTTGAAGAAAAGAGAGCTGTAAATCAAACCCCGAATGAGTGTCAGCGGTTTTCATAAGATCTTCTATCAGTGCATCTTTTTGCTGTTGAGAAGTGCTGCCCAAAAACGAAAGTGTGATATGATAATCCCCATTCCCGATCCATGTTTTAAAGGGAAGAACTTCTTCTGACCGTTTTCTCCAAGAAAATAAAAAATCTTGAATGTCTTTAGGAATGCTTAAACCAATGAAATAATGTGGGTCCTTTGTCAATCCATTCACCTGCTTTATTTTTATACTTTCAATCAAGAGGATGGCCTAAATAGAAAAAGCAAACCCATTTGAGCCATCCCCCTGAAAGGTCATAAGCACAGTAAAGCTATTTCGCTAGTTCATAAATAGCTTGTGCATAAATAGCGGTCGCTTTTAACATATCCTCAATGATGATATATTCATCCTTTTGATGAGCCAATTCTTCTCTTCCTGGAAAAAGCGGTCCAAAAGCTACACCGGCTTTTAGGGCACGAGCATAAGTACCTCCTCCTATAGAAAGCAGTGTCGCCTCTTCTCCGGTTTGCTCTGTATATACTTTTTGCAACACTTTAATTAACTCATGTTCTTGATCAACATGATGCGGCTTGGAATTCGAGAAGTCCCCCACTGTCATCTGATAAGGAGCACTCATTTCACGAATTTTTTCAATGGTTGTTTCAATATCCGCTGTCACCGGATAACGCGTATTAACACCCACTTTTCCTCCCTTTTCTTTATCATATTGAAGAATACCGACATTCATGGTCAGATCTCCTGTAATATCGTCCTGATCGTTTACGTTGAGCTTTTTACCAGTTGTATCATCTACAAAATATTGTTGAACATATCCGATAAACTGCCCGGCCTTTTCATCCAGAGGCAATGTATGCAAAAACTCCGCTAAAATTAATCCTGCATTTTTCCCTTTTTCAGGCACGCTTCCATGAGCCGATACACCTTCAAGCTGTAAAGTTACTTTCCCTTCTCCCGTTATCGCATGGCCTTTTAGTTCCTTTTCCTGAAGAAAAGTATCAAAAAGGGCAGAAATCTCAATAGACGTATCATCACTTGTTAAAACAGCCTCGGCAAAATCGGGAACCATATTATATCTTCTTCCTGATTGCAGCGTATGTAATACAAGCTTTCCTTCTGACGATAAATCGCTCTTTTGAATTAAATCAAAATCGGAAATCCCTTTTTCTGCATAGATAATTGGAAAGTCTGCATCCGGAGCGAACCCCATTATCGGCATTTCTTCATGTTTGAAATAATGATCTACGCATTGCCAACTGCTCTCTTCATCCGTTCCTAAAATAATGCGGACACGTTTGTTCAAAGGCAAATTCAGCTCTTTGACCAATTTCATCGCATAATAAGCAGCCATTGTCGGTCCTTTATCATCGATTGCCCCTCGAGCATAAATATTTCCTTCTCTAATTTCCGCTCCATACGGGTCAGATGACCATCCATCCCCTTCCGGAACGACATCAACATGACAAAGGATGCCGATTAGCTCTTGCCCGCTTCCCATTTCAATGTGTCCTGCATAGCCATCTACATTTTTTGTAATAAAGCCATCTTTTTCTCCTAGTTGCAGCAAGTGAGTTAACGCTTGATGAATTCCTTCTCCAAACGGCATTTCTGCAGTTTTGGTCGAATCGTCCAACACACTTTTAATTCGCAAAAACTGCTGTGTATCTTTGATTATTTGCTCTTTTCGTTTTTCTACTTCTTTCATCCAATTAATGTTTTGCACCAATCAACTACTCCTTTTTGTTATGTACTTTCTCACTTTATCACACTTTTTACATAAGGCTGTGTTAAAGCCTAATGTTAATTTTCGATTTATTCGTGCAAAATAGCCAAAAAAAAACGAATATAGCCAAATTAATCAGGTTTTTATTAGTCTAAATTTTCAGTTTTTTTAATAAAATATAACGAAAAATTACTTATAAAGGGGTGTTTTATAAAAAAATTACATAATCATCTCAGTTTTTTGTAAATATTGTGTTAATTTGTGCATTTGTCTTTTAATTTCCAGTTGTTTTTGTGTACAATATAATTGTAGAAATTTTTACTTAAATAGTGCTTGACATCTGAGAGTGGGTAGTAAGCTTTGCCATGCGAAAAAACGATAAGGAAGTGGTTGTTTGAAACCTTCAACTAACCGAATGCTGACTCGTATCAAAGCAGTCTACATGTTCATCCGAAAAAACGGAACCGTGACTACACAGGAACTGGTAGACGAATTTGGTATTACACCAAGAACCATTCAACGAGATCTCAATGTGTTAGCATATAACGACCTGGTACACAGCCCAAGCCGTGGCAGATGGGCAACTACAAGCAAAAAGGTTAAGATGTCGTCATAATAAAATGGCAATGAAGTAAAAATGATATAAAGATAAACATTTCGTTACGGCACAACCGTATCATTAATGAAACAATGTAGAAAAGAACCTTTCATTGTAAAAGGTTCCTTTTTTCTGGCTACTTATCGCCCGGTGTATATGATTGCAATGCCTCAATTTCTTCATCTGTTAACTCTCTATATTCTCCAAGTTCAAGACTTTCATCTAAATCCAACGGCCCCATAGAGATCCTTTTCAAATATGTTACTTTTTTTCCGACTGCCTCAAACATCCGCTTCACTTGATGAAATTTCCCTTCCACAATAGTCAGTTCAATCTCTGATATATGTCCACTTGATAAAATAGTTAACTCTGCTGGCTTTGTCCTATAACCGTCATCCAACTCCACCCCTTGCCGAAAAGCTTCCGCATCCTCCTCAGTAACAGGAGAATTGATATGGGCAAAATATGTTTTCGGGACATGTTTTTTCGGGGACAGTAGCCTATGTGAAAGCTGTCCGTCATTGGTTAACAATAAAAACCCTTCCGTATCCTTATCCAATCTCCCTACCGGAAAAGGCTCATAAACGGCATCCTCCAGCTCCAATAAATCTACCACCGTTTTTTGGTAAGAGTCTTCGGTAGCTGAAATAACACCTTGAGGCTTATTCATCATTAAATAAACAAATTCTCTGTAAGACACAAGTTCTCCATGTACCGTTACTTCCTGCTCTGCTGGATTTACGTGTATTTTCGGATCTTTCACGACTGTCTCATCTACTTTGACCGCCCCGGACTTCAACAAGCCCTTTACTTCTTTTCTGCTTCCATAGCCGACATTGGCCAGTAATTTATCAATTCTCATTCCTACACCTCTACCTATGTAAATGTTACATCATATTGTACCACGGCACCCCTTTGATTATCTCCGCAGCACTCTTTTTTCATAAAAGAGAAATAGGCATTTGCTCCATTCCACATTTACCTACTCCTCATACAATATGATGTAAAAACTTAAAAGGAGTGACTTTATATGTATCCTAATTTTTATGGTTCCGTGTATAATATCCCTCAGAACGCATATGACCAAATGTATGATATCCCTCAACAAACCTACAATCAATGGGATGACGGGCGCCAACAAGCTCAAGGCCAACTTTTCTTTCCGATTCCAGGAAGCGGGTTCGGTCAAGTAGGTCAGCGTTTAGACCGGCTTGAAAGAACTGTGGACCGCCAGCAGCGACAAATCGACCGACTGCAACGACAAGTCGATCGGCTTGATAATCGAGTCAACCGCATTGAGCGCAGATTAGGGCTGGGATGATAAAAAAGAAAGAGGAAGCCTCCTCTTTCTTTTTTTATGCGCCTTTCTGTCTTAACAACTTACGACGAATCATATTCTCCAATCGTTTTCCCATTACTTTCTCCAATAGGCCGGAACGGTAGGATGCATACAAATAAACGCCTCCCCCTATTATTACGCCAAACATTGTAATCATACCTGAAGCGGCACGACCGTCTTCATATGTCATAAACAAGGATAAACTGTATTGGACAGAACCGACACTCAACGCCATTAAAATGGCAAAAATAAGCATCAGTAACGTACGCTTCATCAGCAACCCGAAATGATAGTCCGCATGTTTTTGAATCATGTAGAAGGTATATGCAATAGAAACCGTATAGCCTAAGGCTGTCGCCACAATCGAACCAATTTCATTGAACAGGAAGATAAACGGCATATTAAATACAATTTTCACGACTAACCCCAAAACTAGACTAATAACGGCATATTTCTGTTTATTAATTCCTTGCAAGATGGCTGCATTTACTGTAAAAAAGGAAAACCATAAAGCAAGCGGTGCGTACATACGCAGGATAAAGCCGCCTGCATCCGCATCTTTAACATCATACAAGAAGCCGTAAATCGGATAAGAAAGGACCATTAATCCGACGACTGCGGGAAGGACTAAAAACACGATTGTTTGGTACGTCTGATCGATTTGGCGCTTTAACAAATCATGGTTACCGTCTGTATATGATTTTGTAATGGTCGGGACAAGGGTCAAACCGAACGCTGTCGCAATGGAGAGCGGAATCATGACAAGCTTTGGCACCCATGTTTGGATGATTCCAAACATATACTCCGTCTTCTCTTTCTCTCCTGCGGCAATCATCGCTTTATTAAATGTATATTGGTCTACATATTGAAACAAAGGAATCGCCAGACCGACGAATACAAATGGACCTGCGTATGTGAACAGTTCTTTAAACATCTGCCCTGTTGTAAGGTCAGCAGGTTCCACACTGTTTTCCAAAAGCTTATCCAAGTGGGGCTTTCGCTTTTTCCAATACCAAAGTAGAACGATAAGGCCTCCCAATGCCCCAACGAATGCAGCAAAATTAGCATAACCTACAGCTGTAGCAACCTCACCGTTCATTCCCTTAATAATGATATAACTTGCCGTTAATAAGAAAACAATACGAAAAAGCTGTTCAACCACTTGTGAAACAGCAGTAGGACCCATTGATTGATGCCCTTGAAAAAAACCGCGTATAATACTCATCATTGGTACAATGATAAGGGCTATACTCACCATTCGAATAACCATGGTTACATCTTGAACAGAATTTTGAAGATCACTAGACCCAAGAACTCCTTTTGCAAGGATTGGCGCCATAAAATAAAGAACGCCAAAGGATAAAAAACCTGTTGCCAACATTAGTTTCATCCCGGCTCGAAACAGCCTTCTGCTTGTATAATAATCGCCCATTGCATTATACTTCGAGACAAATTTAGAAACTGCCATCGGTACACCCATTGTGGCAAGGCTCAGATAAATGGTATATTGTCCATATCCGTAAGCAAATAATGCCCCTCCGACGGCCCCGACCAATGCTTCAAACGGAAATAAGTAGATCATTCCTAAAATACGTGAAATATAGGTTCCTAAGGTGAGGACAAACGTTCCTCGTAAAAGTTTAGAATCAGACATGAATGTGCCTCCAATATCGCAACTTACATAATGATAATAGTGATATAGCAAAAAATAAGCAAGCAAACATACTGCATACCGAATAATTGTAACGAAACTTTCGGTTTTTGTCAGGTAAAGAAATAAAGTTTTCTAAAAGAATAGGCTGGTGACATAATGAAGTATGATGTAATCGTAATCGGAGGAGGGCCTTCAGGGCTCATGGCCTCCATTGCAGCAGGAGAAACTGGAGCAAAAGTATTGCTCTTAGATAAAGGAAATAAACTTGGCAGAAAGCTGGCCATCTCAGGAGGCGGCCGCTGTAATGTGACGAACCGGCTGCCGGTTGACGAAATTGTGAAACACATTCCCGGTAATGGGCGTTTTTTATATAGCGCCTTCTCGGTTTTCAATAACGAAGATATCATTTCATTCTTTGAAAATCTTGGAATTCGATTGAAAGAGGAAGACCATGGCCGGATGTTTCCGGTTACGGATAAAGCCCAATCGGTTGTTGATGCTTTAATTGGAGAATTACAGCGATTAAAAGTAGAAGTCAAAACGAATACTCCCGTTGAAAAAGTGGAGTATGAACATGGAGAAGTAAAAGGGGTTCATTTAAAGGACGGGCGTTACTTTGAAACGAAAAGTGTAATTTTGGCCGTGGGTGGAAAATCTGTTCCCCATACAGGATCAACAGGGGATGGCTATGCCTGGGCAGAAGAAGCGGGACATACGATTACAGAGCTGTATCCTACAGAAGTTCCTGTCACGTCAGGTGAACCATTTATCCAAAGTAAAACGCTGCAGGGACTCTCATTACGAGACGTAGCGCTTAGTGTGTTGAATAAAAAGGATAAACCCGTCATTACCCATCGAATGGACATGATTTTCACTCACTTTGGTTTATCGGGTCCAGCCGTTTTGCGGTGCAGCCAATATGTTGTAAAAGAATTAAAAAAGCAAAAATCCAACACCGTGACGATGAGTCTTGACGCCATTCCTGACCAAAACGGTGAACAGTTATTTCAAAGCATGATTAAGATGCTGAAAGAGGAACCAAAAAAGGCTATTAAAAACATATGCAAGGGATTGCTTCCCGAACGATATTTGTTGTTTTTACTCGAGCAAGCCGATATTGATGGACAAGCAGCGGCAGGCCAAATACCTCATGAAAAAATTAGACAGTTTGTAAAGTTATGCAAGCAATTCCCTATTAAAGTGAACGGTACTCTTTCACTGGAAAAAGCCTTCGTAACAGGAGGCGGTGTTTCCGTCAAGGAAATCCACCCAAAAGAAATGGCATCTAAACTAATGCCAGGCCTATATTTTTGCGGAGAAATTTTAGATATTCATGGCTACACTGGCGGCTATAACATTACGTCCGCTCTTGTGACCGGAAGATTGGCCGGCACAAACGCAGGGAGATATGCCCTTAGCCCATCATAGAAAAATAAAGGCATACCTAAATATAAAGTGAGACTGCCATCAGTTGGGGTTTTCTCCATCTCCCACCGATGGTTAGCGAGACTTATCGGATCTTTACGAGCAGTTATCTCCCAGTTATCTTCTTTGCTTCGCTCGAATCTTGAAGTGGGAGTTTTACTGCCCGTTAAGGTGGGATAAAAATCGAGCCTAGTGATTCTCTAGGCTCGATAAATAACCATCGCGGAAAAACAGTAAATTTGTTCTCCATCTATATCGGTATGAAGCGCAACTTGATAGTTAATATTCACGAATTGGGTTTCTGATAACGTTTTCAAAAAGTGATTCAATTTTCGTTCCAAATCTTCTTCATGCTCCTCATCAAACATTTTCACTTGCAGCATCTTAACACCACCCTAAATCGCACCCTTCCACATACGGTCCTGGAATAATTGATGATGCATCAATGACTTTCAGAATCTGACCTTCCTCATATACATAGCCTTCCTGTAAATCATACCGTTTTCCCTCTTCAGAGAAAATAATCGTACCAATCAGTTCCTTGTGAAAATAGAGCTCCATATATCCATCTTTTAGCTTTGCGCTTACTCGTTCTGTTACGTTCATAATATGAAGCATTCCCATTCCTCCTTTCTTCATATTTACGATAAATCCTCTAACTTATGAATACCGTTTATAAAGAAAAATAAGTTTTAAAACAAAGAGGATGAGCCAAAAGGGTAAAAAGTAACCCTTTTGACTCATCCTCCTGACAGGGCCTGCCATGAAGATCTACTAAAATCAAAATGAACGTTTGCGAGTCCTGCTTTTAAAGCCGCCTTATTCGACGTCTCCAGACCATTCCAGCATTCCGCCCACCATATTGCGTACTTTATATCCTTGATCCTGCAGGTATTCACAAACCCGTTCGCTTCGATAACCAGAACGACAAATAAAGATATATTCCTTTTCTTTTTCAAATTGATCCAAACTCTGTGGAATATCGTTCATTTTTATATGTTTTGCTGCTGGAATTTTACCGGCAGCTACTTCCTCATCTTCGCGAACATCCACTAACAGCACATCTTCCCCTGCTTCTAACTTCTTCTTCAATTCCTCTGTCGTAATTATTTGAACCTCACTCATCTATCTCACCCTTTCACTTCATCTTTTCTCATTATAGCAATGAAAAAGCCTGCTATCCATTATTAGGACCAGCAAGCTTTTTAATTATTATATACATTCCCATTAATAAATCAACACACCTTTATTTCACCGAGAGATATTCGCAATCGGTCATTCAGACAACTTGAATGTGCCCTCAAAGGCTAGAAGATTCAATATGACCGTTCTTTGGTCATGTTGAATCTTCTAAATCGATCTATATAGTTAGTTTGCTACAATGTTTACTAACTTGCCGGGAACGGCAATCACTTTACGGATTGTTTTCCCTTCAATTTGCTGCTGAACACTTTCATCAGCCATTGCAATCTCTTCCATTTGTTCTTTGGAAGCTTTCGGTGAAATATTTAATTTCGTACGAACTTTCCCATTCACTTGCACAACGATTTCAACCTTATCTTCTACAAGTTTCGCTTCATCATACGCAGGCCATGCTTCATATGAAATCGTTTCACTATGGCCCAGTTTTGCCCAAAGTTCTTCTGCAATGTGAGGACAAATTGGTGACAAAATCTTTACGAACCCTTCAACAAATGGTTTCGGCAATACTTCGGCTTTATATGCATCATTGATAAAGACCATTAATTGAGAGATACCTGTATTGAAACGAAGTCCCTCATAATCTTCTGTCACTTTTTTAACGGTTTGATGATACACGCGTTCCAATGAAGTATCACTGCTCTCTTGGATCTTGTCACTCAGTGTACCGTCTTCATTGACAAACAAACGCCAAACGCGATCTAAGAAGCGACGGGAACCATCCAATCCTTTCGTTGACCATGCAATTGATGCTTCAAGAGGCCCCATGAACATTTCGTACAAACGAAGCGTATCCGCGCCGTGGCTTTCTACGATGTCATCCGGATTAACGACATTTCCTTTTGATTTACTCATTTTTTCATTATTTTCACCAAGAATCATGCCTTGGTTGAATAATTTTTGGAATGGCTCCTTAGTCGGTACAACACCAATGTCGTACAAAAACTTATGCCAGAAACGGGCATACAATAAGTGAAGCACTGCATGCTCCGCTCCACCGATATAAATATCAACCGGTAACCATTGCTTCAATTTTTCAGGGTCTGCAAGCTGTTCACTGTTGTGCGGATCAATGTAACGTAAATAGTACCAGCAGCTTCCGCCCCATTGCGGCATTGTATTCGTTTCGCGGCGGCCTTTTTTGCCGGTTACCGGATCAACTACATTTACCCATTCTTCAACGTTTGCAAGCGGTGATTCTCCTGTACCCGAAGGACGGATATCATCTGTTTGCGGAAGCACTAACGGAAGCTCTTCCTCAGGCACTGCGGTCATTGTACCGTCTTCCCAATGAATAACTGGAATCGGCTCGCCCCAATAACGCTGACGGCTGAACAACCAGTCGCGAAGACGGTACGTTACCTTTTTCTCGCCCGCTTTGTTTTCTTCCAGCCATTCAATCATTTTTGTGATTGCTTCTTCTTTGTTTAAGCCGTTCAAGAATTCGGAGTTTACATGCCCGCCGTCTCCTGTGTAAGCTTCCTTGGAAACGTCACCGCCCGCCACAACTTCCTTAATTGGCAATTCGAATTTCTTCGCGAATTCGTAGTCGCGCTCATCGTGCGCCGGCACCGCCATAATTGCGCCTGTACCATAGCTTGCAAGCACATAATCCGCAATCCAAATCGGCATTTTCTCGCCGTTCACCGGATTGACAGCATAAGCGCCTGTGAACACACCTGTTTTATCCTTCGCCAAATCTGTACGCTCTAAATCGCTCTTCGTTTTCACTTGATCTAAGTAAGCTTCAACAGCCGCTTTTTGTTCCCCCGTTGTAATTTTCCCAACAAGTGCATGCTCAGGTGCCAATACAGAGTATGTCGCGCCGAATAACGTATCAGGACGCGTCGTGAATACTGTATATGTTTCGTCTGTTCCATCTACCTTGAAATGTACCTCGGCCCCTTCGGAACGTCCAATCCAGTTACGTTGCATCTCCTTTAAGCTCTCAGGCCAATCCAGTTCTTCCAAATCTTCCAATAAGCGATCAGCGTACGCCGTGATTTTTAATACCCATTGCTTCATCGGACGGCGTTCAACCGGATGACCGCCGCGCTCGCTCTTTCCGTCAATTACTTCTTCGTTCGCCAATACTGTGCCAAGTGCCGGGCACCAGTTCACTGCTACTTCATCGACGTAAGCTAAGCCTTTTTCATATAATTTTAAGAAAATCCATTGTGTCCACTTGTAGTAATTCGGGTCTGTTGTGTTCACTTCACGATCCCAATCGTAAGAGAAGCCCAATGCCTTAATTTGATTGCGGAACGTATTGATGTTTTTTTCTGTGAATTCTGCAGGATCATTTCCTGTATCAAGCGCATATTGCTCAGCAGGCAGCCCGAATGCATCCCATCCCATCGGATGAAGTACATTGTATCCTTGCATACGTTTCATACGGGATAAAATATCCGTTGCTGTATAGCCTTCCGGATGTCCTACATGAAGACCTGCACCTGATGGATAAGGAAACATATCTAACGCATAAAACTTGCGTTTACCTTCATCTTCTGTCGTTTTAAACGTTTTATTATTCTCCCAATACAATTGCCATTTTTTCTCAATCTCTTGATGAATAAAAGCCATGAATTGTCCTCCTCACTTCATTTTCACTTTTTAAGCCTATAAAGTCATATACTCTCATTCTAGACAGTTTGACCCAAATAAAAAACCTCCCGTCCCAAAAAGGGACGAGAGGATTCTTTCATCTTCCCGCGGTACCACCCACATTAGTGCTTAACATATGCACTCGCTTAAACCCCTTAACGCAGGCAATACGGCAAACATTACTTTATTTCACATTTGCAACTCCAAGGTGAGTTCATGAACGCTCGTTTGTTGACTCGCACCAACCGTCAACTCTCTTCGCTCGTTTCGTTCATTACTAATCCTTTTCAAGGTTATTAAATCATTGATTGTTCACTTTCATTCTAAATAATATGATAAAAAACTTCAAGTCGTGGAGAAAAATTTATGTGGAATATAAGCTTTTTGAGGATCTATAATACAAAACCCTGACAGCTCGGCATCAGAAAGCCAGACGGTCAGGGGTAAAAGTTTCTTCTTAATAAATCGACTTCTATACCATTAAAGACCTAGACCAAACGAGAATAATACAATGGCCAAAATGACACCTATTAATGGAACAATGACCGTCATGGCCCCTACTGCACCGTAAGCATCTTGATGTGACTCTCCGCATATTCCGCGGATGGTTGTTACAACATATCCATTATGCGGAAGAGAGTCTAAGCATCCCGATGAAATGGAAACGACACGGTGCAACGCTTCTGGATTAACGCCCATATCCATATAGTGAGGAGCCAGAAGCGGTAAAGCAATGGCTTGCCCGCCTGATGCGGAACCCGTAAGTCCGGCAATGGCACTGACAGCGATAGCTCCGCCAATTAATGGACTTCCCGGAATGCTTGTCATCGCATCCACCGCGACTTGGAAGGCCGGAACTCCTTTCGCCACCCCGCCAAATCCAACCACAGCAGCTGTGTTACCTATCGCGACCAACGCACCTAATGTTCCTTCCGAGACGGCATTCCAATAATTTCTGAAATACTTCCAATTAATTAAAGTCGTCGCAAGAACCCCGCCCAACAAGGCAATAATGAGTGCGGATTGCTTTAATGAATCATGGAAGACAAAAGAGACGACTAATACAACCAACAAAGGAATTAAGCTCAAAATTGGATTTGGAAGCTGACTGTCATCAACCGCGGCTGGATCGTTCTGACGAGCTGTAAAACGTTCTCCCCTCGCAACCGCTTTTGCCACCATGCGTTTTAACCACCAATAACCGAATACCGCCATTACGATTGCTACAATCAAACTGACTTCCCAACCTGCATAAGGTGTTGTTCCTAAATACTCAATTGGAATCCAGTTTTGAATCTCAGGTGATCCTGCAGATGTCATCGTAAACGTAACAGACCCGAATGCAAGTGCAGCCGGAATGAACCTTCTTGGTAAATCGGCTTGTTTAAACAAACTGACTGCCATCGGATATACAGAAAACGCTACAACGAACAAGCTGACACCGCCATATGTTAAAACGGCACAAGCTAATACAACGGCCAATACAGCCCGTTTCATCCCAAGCTTATCGACAACCCATTTTGATACCGAGTCAGCAGCACCGCTGTCCTCCATAACCTTTCCAAAAATAGCTCCCAGCAAGAACATTAAATACCACGCCGTTACAAAGCTTGAAAAACCAGTCATATAGTTTCCGACAAAATTCGCTTCCCCTTCTCCCACAAGCTGCGGAAAAAGCGGCATCCCTCCCAAAACAGCCACCAGTAAAGCGCATAGAGGTCCTGCAACTAATAAGTTCATTCCCCTCATCGTTAAAAAGATGAGTAAAGCAAGTCCCCCAATCAATCCGATCATGCTTAACATCTTTTCTCCCCCTTTTTCTTACCCAACAAGGAAAACGCTTTCATAAAAATAAAAGTAGTATTTCCTCCCATGGTTGTCTTCCCTGCCTATCATTATATTATTTTAGTAATAGTCAGTAAATTCTTATTTTTTCATTTTTTGTTGCGTGCAAATATATAATAAAATTTCACTCAGGTAAGGAATTTACCTCCTGTTAATAAGACTAAAAAAACATATAAAGAAAAATAGCCACCCTTTCGAAGGGATGGCTATTTTTCTTTCTGTTCTTTTCTAAAGACCCAGAACATGAGGAAGTTGACGAAAACAGTTCTTCATTAAGACACGGCTCCAGCAGCCATGTCCAAATGCTTTGCTTTATTCAATTTCCGATTGTAAGCGATTGTTGTAAACATGGAAATGACTAAAAAGCCGATCAGTACATAAAATAATATATTCATGTTATAGTAATCGGCTAAAATCCCGCCAATTAGAGGCCCTATCATTCTCCCTCCTGTTGCCGTACTGTTTACCACTCCTTGATAAAACCCTTCTCTCCCTTTCGGCGCCAGCACACTGGCAATTGTTGGAACTGCCGGCCAAACAAACATCTCTCCAATTGTAAGAACAATCATCGCCGCAAGAAAATGCGAGAACTGCTGCGCAACCGATATAATGGCAAATGAAGCTATGAAGATGGTGATCCCTAAAAGGATTTGTACTTTTAACGTTTTGGCTGCCACTTTAATGAAAGCATTGATCATTGGCTGCCCTAGTACAATAATCAATCCATTGATGGTCCAAAGGAAGCTATATTGTTTTAACGAGATATGGAGTTCCTGAGTGTAGACGGAAATCGTTGAAGCCCATTGAGAGTATGCTACCCAGCATAATAAATAACCGCCGCAAAGCGTTAGCAAAGCTTGAAATTTAGCCTTGTTTTGTACAAGAGACATTTCGTCGAGCACACTGACTTGTTTGGCTTTTTCAGCAGACATTTTATGATAAGAAAAAACCGCAATCAAGAAAAAAACCACATACATAACAGCATTGGCAATAAAAATATACGAAAAGGAATAAGAGGCTACAAGACCGCCGAGAGCTGAACCGAGAGCCACTCCTGCATTTTGAGCAACATACAGGGCATTAAACGCTTTTCTTCCACCTTCGGGCCATACTGTTCCTCCCATTGCATACATGGCAGGAAAAACAATACCTGATCCCAGACCAATGACGACAAGCAAGAATATGTACAGAGGCCACTCCTGAAAGAAGACGAGGGTGATTAAGGCAGATAAAGTAATAAGAATTCCCAATAAAATGGATTTATAGCCGCCAATCTTATCAAATAGCACTCCGCCGAGCAAATTTCCGATCACGCTTGCGCCAGCATTGAGCATTAATACAATACCCGCCATCGATAACGATTTACCTAAGTGATCATGAATGTAAATCGTATTTAAAGGCCATAAAAAAGAAGCTCCCGTTACGTTGATAAGCATCCCCATTACTAAGAGCCATAATGAACGAGGCATAAAGCAGGCACCTCCTTTATATTTTTCGGATGAATCCCCACACATGGTGTTGATACACACCCATATTTTGAAAATCGTAAATTTCGAGTTCCAAAATAAATTGTATGACCTTCCTCTCCATTTGGCAATACAAAGGAAAAACTTTATTTTTTCAAAAAATAAAGACCGATAAAATGGCATTAAAAGAGATGTCGCTAAGACTAAAACATGAAAGAAAGCAGCCTGTTGGCTGCTTTTTAGCGGTCGGGACGTTGTTTGGAGCGGATTGGTTGTGCCTTATGACTATTGTTCTTCTTTAATTCTTTTACTGGATCGACGTCTCTTCCCAACTCGATATCATTATTATTAATGCCATTTTTCGTTTTTTGCTCAGGGTTATTTTGCTTGGAACGCTTTTTCATTCGTTTTCTCTCCCCTTTTAACGATCTTCCAAAATCATTTCATTTTGCAAATTTTGAACTTGCAAACGCATGCGGTATAACTGATCTCGTTGCTGGGCATTGGCACTATGAGAAAACTCTTCAAGTTCCTTATAAGCATTCTCTAATCCTTGTTGTGCTTTTACATATTCACTTTCATTATAGTGCTCCTGCTTTTGACCTTCCGCTAGTTGATCTTTTGCAAATCGAATTGAATCTTCGCATTGTTGTAAAAGTTTATCAACAGATTGACGAGTTGTCATATTTTTCCCTCCAAATGATTGATGCGCAATGTTTCCTTACTAATGGAAGTTTCCTTTGTAGTTTGCCTCAACCCTCCCGAAACATTCCCACCCAGTTTTTTCACTCTTTTTCTATTTGGAAGCATTTATGATTTTTGATACAATTGTTTGATGTATCTCATTTATTCAGAATACATTCCACATACCTTGAGTATTAAAGGAGGTTACTGACGTGAATCAGTTGAACCCATTTCCATATGCAACAGACGATAAACGTTACCATACATGGAATTATCATTTACGCAAAACATTTGGACATAAAGTATTTAAGGTTGCGCTCGACGGAGGATTTGATTGCCCTAACCGTGACGGGACCGTCGCTCACGGCGGATGTACATTTTGCAGTGCAGCAGGTTCCGGGGACTTTGCAGGCAATCGGGCGGATGACCTTGTGACACAATTTACCGATATTAAAGATAAAATGCATAAAAAATGGAAAGATGGAAAGTATCTTGCTTATTTTCAAGCATTCACGAACACTCATGCCCCTGTAGAAGTACTTCGGGTAAAATACGAATCGGTCATGAATTTAGAAGGAGTGGTAGGCCTTTCAATCGCTACGCGTCCAGATTGCCTTCCTGATGATGTCGTGGAATATTTAGCGGAATTGAATGAACGAACTTATCTTTGGGTGGAACTTGGCCTCCAAACCGTCCATGAACGCACAGCTCTCCTCATTAATCGTGCCCATGATTATGAATGTTATGTAGAGGGAGTCGCCAAATTAAGAAAGCACGGAATTCGTGTATGTTCTCATCTGATCAACGGTTTGCCGCTGGAAACACCTGAAATGATGATGGAAACAGCCCGTGCCATTTCGGAATTGGATGTACAAGGAATCAAACTGCATCTTCTTCATTTATTAAAAGGGACGCCAATGGTCAAACAATATGAAAAGGGCCTGCTTGAGTTTCTCTCTTTCGAAGACTACGTAAACCTTATCTGTGATCAATTAGAGATTTTGCCTCCTGAGATGGTCGTTCATCGTATTACAGGCGACGGACCGATTGATTTGATGATCGGGCCGATGTGGAGCGTAAAAAAATGGGATGTATTAAACGCAATTGATGCAGAAATGAAAAAACGAAACAGCTATCAAGGAAAATATTACAAGAAAAAGGAAGTACAATTCGTATGAAACTAGAACGTATTTTGCCTTTCGCTCGAACCCTTTTGCAAAAAGCAGTGAATGAAGGTGACATCGCCGTCGATGCGACGATCGGAAATGGACATGATACCGTATTGCTAGCGGAACTTGTCGGCGAAACGGGGCATGTGTATGGGTTCGATATTCAACAACAAGCGTTAGAAAATACAAGACAAAAATTGAAGGAAAAACAATTAGATGATCGTGTAACCTTGTTCCATAAAAGCCACAGTCACTTACGTGAAGTGCTCCCTCCAACCCCCTCACAGCAAGTTACCGCTGCCATCTTTAACTTGGGATATTTACCTGGAGGAGATAAAAATATCGTCACAAAAGCTGACTCCACTATTGAAGCAATTAATCAGATGATTAACGTAATGGCTCCAGAAGGAATTATTGTACTTGTGATTTATCATGGCCATCCCGAAGGAGCCTTAGAACGTGATCAGTTATTGCAATATGTCACGGGACTTGATCAACAAAAGGTTCACGTTTTACAATACAAATTCATGAATCAGCAAAATAACCCTCCCTTTATTATAGCCATTGAAAAGCGGGCATAAAAACAGGTGAAATAATTGGCGATGGGCTTTTTCTTACCCATGGCCGATTATTTCACCTTGCTTAATTTCCGATAAAGCCTTCCGTTCATATAAAAAAAGTAGCTTAATGACCCGCCTGCTTTTATGAGCTTTTTGGCCACCTGTCTTACGTTTTCTTGTTTAGCGACTTTTTCATCTGATAAATAAATCCCTAAAAGTCCTCGATTAATAAAACGATGGAACCGCTCATTCGGCAGCCCTTGAATATGTCGATCTGCTTCCTTTACAAAATGATAAAACCTTCCCACCATCACTTCATCATGAGGATAATAAAAACAGAAATTCAGATCTCCACCTTCTCTATCCTCTTCTTGATCAATAAAATAATCCAATAAAATATGCAGCCCCTGAATATAAGGAAAATAGCCTTTCCTGATTTTTTCTGCTTCCGCTCTCGTAAACCCTTCCTGGAAAGCATAAGCAACTAAACAAAATATCCCAAGTGTGGAGCCTGAACATGCTGAAAACTCATACCATTCCATCTCCGGCAATCCCTGCTTATGGGAAGCAAACCATTTCTCAAGCCTTGGAACCCGTTCTTCCTTTGTTACATGCTTATGTACTTGCAAATCACAATAATAATCCGCCAGCTCCAATAAATAATCCGCAATATAAGGATAATGGACGAGCTCTCCCAGTACCTCTTGACACGTATTGACTAACTCATGCAAGTATCCTCCATCGTTTCGGTCCTCCCGAAAACGATAATAATCCTGCAAAGGAGCACGGGGCTGCAGTGCATGCAGCATTGATTCATGCAGAGCGGCAAAGTCTTCCGCATCCAATGATGTACTTCGGTCGCATAAATTATCTAAGTAATCGCTGATGGTTTGATACGCCACGATAAAACGAACGCAAGCCTGCCTTTTTTCTTTCGCAAGAATCGATAGAATGGCACCGCCTTCACAGTGAAACGTTTTAGTCTCAATACTGGCTAATGCTTGTTTACGCAGCTCTTCATTGGGAATGGATTCCGCATATGCTCGCCAGCGATTTAATTCTTCATGTACAGCCGGAAGCACATCTCGATAAATCATTTTCATCAATGACAGCGGGTGCGAAGGAATTTTCATCTTTTCACCACCTTTCTTCTAATTTACCCCATTTCTTTCTACCTTAACATTTACCTTCCTATTGATGGACGTTTCACTTTATAAATGCAGCTCAACAAAACTTTTTGCGTAAAGAAACACTTCTTCCTTTTCTGGCTCATTAAAAATTTCATGATAAAGTTCAGGCCATTCTTTATAAATCTTTTCACTAAGCTCCAATTCATCAAACCATTGTCTGACATGCTGTTTCTCCACTACTTTGTCATCGCCTGCCTGCATCACTAATAATGGAATATCAGGCAGCTTTTCTATATTTTTAAAAGCCAAATTCATGGCATGCATAAATTCCCGATACCACCGTACAGAGACTTTCGTGACGTATAAAGAGTCATTTTCATCCTGCTCCCGCATCTCTTTATTGCGCGTCACTTTGTCCGCCGCCAAATGCGAATCAAATAACATGCCTGGAAACACTTTATTGAGTCCCTTGGATAAAATGTCCATATAAGCTGGGGGGTATTCTGTTAACCCGAGTGCCGGAGAGGAAAGAATGACGCCCCAAATCGGCAGGTTTTTTTCCTGCAGCGTTCGAATGACAGAGAGGCCTCCCATACTGTGCCCCAATAAAAAAATCGGAAGATCATATTTCTGCGCTTCCTTCACCCATGTCTCAACCGCTTCAATATATTCATCAAACGAAGCAATATGCCCGCGTCTTCTTGTGGTTAATCCTTGCCCGGGAAGATCGCCCATAATGACGTGCAGCCCGATAGAACGCCACATTTCGATAAGCCACCGATACCGCCCATGATGCTCAGCCGCCCCATGAACCATCACCATGACTCCTCTCGGGTATTCAGCTTCCCATTTCCACATATACCGATCTTCCTTTCCATTTCCATATTTACGACTTAGAAAAAAGTTTGTACACTTACATTAGAATATTTACGCTTGTTTTTCAACTTACATGAGAGGATGAAAGAAAAATGATTTATGAGTATGAAGGAAAAAAACCAAACATTGCCGCGACGGCTTTTATTGCAGACTACGTAACCATCAGCGGAGATGTTGAAATCGGAGAAGAAAGCAGCATTTGGTTTAACACGGTTATTAGAGGAGATATCGCTCCTACCATCATTGGAGACCGTGTCAACATTCAAGATCAATCCACGCTTCATCAAAGCCCAAACCGCCCGCTAATCATTGAAGATGACGTATCAGTTGGGCATCAAGTTATTCTCCACAGCTCTATTATAAGAAAAAACGCTCTAATAGGCATGGGATCCATCATATTGGACGGGGCCGAGGTTGGGGAAGGGGCATTTATCGGTGCTGGAAGCCTCGTCCCTCCAGGAAAAAAAATTCCGCCCCATACCCTTGCTGTAGGGCGTCCCGCTAAAGTCGTAAGAGAATTGACTGAAGCAGACCGCCAAGAAATGGCCCGTATACGCCGAAGCTATGTCGAAAAAGGACAGTATTACAAGTCCCTGCAAAAAGGCTGAGTCAGATGACTGACACGCCTAAATAGTACATTTTGAATCCATGGAAAAACTGATTTTTTTAGATGAAAGGCCCCGTCACAAAATCCTTGATTTTACTGGATTGTTATGATGGGGCCTTTCCCGAGGATGACCCAAAGGGCTGATTTTCGCCCTTTGGGTCATCCTCTTTGTAAATATTCTTGTTGTTTTTTTTACATAAATTTATTACTGCCTCCACAATTGCTCTTTAAAATGAATGTTAAAGACAGTCTAAAAGGAGCTTACACGACTTATGCCAAAAATTGTTCGCCATCTCTATGATTTTGAGTGTCAAGTGTTTAAAATGATTAATCAACACTTCGACCGCAAATGGCTAAACGTTTATTTTCGAATCATCACTCACTTTGGCAGTGCAAGTTTTACGATTTCTTTTGTGCTGCTGATGCTATTTACACCAAATCCCCTCCAAGCTACTGCTTTGGCAAGCGGGGCTGCTCTAGCCATCAGCCACATACCCGTGGCTTTGGTCAAAAAATTGTATCCTCGCAAACGTCCTTATATGAAGCTGGTGGGAACGAAAGTATTAGATAATCCACTTCAAGATCACTCTTTTCCCTCTGGGCATACAACAGCTGCCTTTTCAGTCCTCATCCCTTTCATGTGCTATTATCCTGCAGGCGCCTTTTGGCTGTTTCCGCTTGCATGCAGTGTAGGCATTTCAAGGGTTTATCTGGGACTTCATTATCCTACCGATGTATTGGCCGGCATGATGCTCGGAACCTCTGCAGGAGTTTTATCATTTATTTTTCTTTGAATACCCGGAAAGTAAACTTGAAAACACAGGGGGGATACAATGAAAATCGCTTTATTCACAGACACTTTCACACCTGATGTAAACGGTGTCGCTAATACGTTGAAACGATTTACGGATCATTTGAAAACGAAAAATATACCTTTTCGTGTATTTGCTCCAGAAGGCACAAATGATGATTTATTCTCTGCTAATATTCACCGTTTTGCCAGCCTGCCTTTTTTCTTGTATCCGGAATGCCGCTTGGCCTTGCCCAATATGCTGAAAATCAAAGCGAGCCTTCAAGCTTTTCAGCCTGATATTATTCATGTGGCAACCCCCTTTAACATGGGGCTTTGCGGTTTGCATTATGCAAAAAAAATGAACATTCCTATCGTAGGTTCTTACCACACAGACTTCGATCAATATTTAAAATACTACGACCTAGAAATTCTATCCTCCTTACTTTGGAAATATATGAATTGGTTCCATCAATCATTAAGATGCATTTTCGTTCCTTCTCCATCAACAAAAGAGCAACTGCAGCGACAAGGATTTACAAACGTTTCTATTTGGTCGAGAGGCGTCGACGCCGCTTTATTTCAACCCTATTATGACCGCTTTGATGTTCGAATCAAATACAATATTAAACGCCCATATATTTTGACATATGCGGGTCGGCTTGCTCCCGAGAAAAATCTGGATTTATTGATGAAAATTGCACAATCCCTGCCAGCCCATATTAAACATCAAACACATTGGATTATTGTCGGAGACGGGCCTTTGAAAGAAGAATTACAGAAAAAGTCACTTAAACATATGACTTTTACGGGTTTTCTGAACAAAGAACAACTTGCGAACGTATATGCAGCTTCTGATTTATTTGTTTTCCCATCTGCAACTGAAACATTCGGAAATGTCGTGTTAGAATCTTTAGCATCCGGTACTCCCGCTATAGCAGCAAATGCAGGTGGTGTCAAACATATCATCCAACATGATAGAACAGGTTATTTATGTGATCCTGACTCCGTTTCACAATTTGTACACTATATCACCTTTTGTTTAGAAAACCTGCATAAACGCATACAACTTGGTCATCAGGCCAGACAATATGCTTTAACCCAAACATGGGAAACCATTTTTGACGGCTTACTGTCTCAATATGAAGCAGCACTCGGCCAACAAACGGATTCCATTCAATTGGCTTAATGTTCCTGGCTATATAAAACAAAAAAATCCAATCTGAAGGGACTGGATTTTTGTCCTATATGAATCCAAGTTAGCTGTTTAACATTTTTTATCGTTACTTACTCTCTCCGTCCGTCTTTTTGTTTTTCCACCTTGAATAAGCGTGCAAAGGTTCTCATATAAGGGGTTGGGAGGAACCCGCAAGGGAGCTTTCCAACCCCTTATGCATAAATAAATGGAGATGGGCAAATAGCGCCCATCTCCATTTATTTATGTGGATTTACATATTAGCTTGTGTTTTTAATGCTTCTGCTTTATCTGTACGCTCCCATGGAACATCAAGATCATTACGGCCGAAGTGACCATAAGCAGCTGTTTGCTTATAAATCGGACGACGTAAGTCAAGCATATTGATGATTCCTGCTGGACGTAAGTCAAAGTTTTTACTCACTAAGTCCACTAATACATCTTCAGATACTTTACCGGTACCGAATGTATCAACAGAAATAGAAACTGGTTTAGCCACACCGATTGCGTACGCTAATTGCACTTCACACTTATCGGCTAAGCCGGCTGCTACGATGTTTTTCGCAACATAGCGTGCAGCATAAGCAGCAGAGCGGTCTACTTTTGTAGGATCCTTACCAGAGAATGCACCGCCTCCGTGACGTGCATAACCACCATAAGTATCTACGATGATTTTACGGCCTGTTAAACCAGCATCACCTTGAGGACCTCCGATTACGAAACGTCCTGTTGGGTTGATGAAGTACTTTGTATCGGCATCGATTAATTCCGCTGGAACAACTGGATTAATGACATGCTCTTTAAGATTGCGTTGGATTTGCTCTAATGTAATTTCAGGATGATGCTGAGTTGAAATAACGATTGTATCGATACGAACCGGTTGACCGTTTTCATCATATTCTACTGTTACTTGTGTTTTTCCGTCCGGGCGAAGGTATGGCAAAATCTCTTCTTTGCGCACTTCTGTTAAACGGCGTGCAAGTTTATGTGCTAATGAAATTGGAAGAGGCATAAGTTCTTTTGTTTCGTTACAAGCATAACCAAACATTAAACCTTGGTCACCCGCTCCGATTGCCTCGATTTCTTCGTCTGTCATCTGACCTTCACGAGCCTCTAACGCTTGGTCTACACCCATTGCAATATCAGCTGATTGCTCATCAATTGATGTTAACACTGCACAAGTTTCAGCATCAAAGCCGTATTTTGCACGAGTGTACCCGATTTCACGAACCGTTTCGCGAACAATTTTCGGAATGTCTACATATGTAGAAGTTGTAATCTCGCCACTCACTAATACTAAACCTGTTGTAACAGATGTTTCACAAGCAACACGTGCGTTAGCATCTTTCGCTAAAATCGCATCAAGGATTGAGTCAGAGATTTGGTCACAAATTTTATCCGGATGGCCTTCTGTTACTGACTCAGATGTAAATAAACGACGTTTTGTTGACATCAGTATTCCTCCTTTTAATTAAAAACAAACAAGATACGGTACTCATTCCCTTATTATTCATAAAACTAATCGATTTTATCGAAATAAAAATATAAAAAACCTTTCCTTATCATGAGGAAAGGTTTGTACGTTCACTAGCGCCTTTCACTCTTATCGATCAAGGGCAAGAGCCTTGCATCAGGTTAGCACCTTATCGCCGCTGATTATTGCTATGTATGGCGATGGTTGCTGGGTTTCATAGGGCCTGTCCCTCCACCAGCTCGGGATAAGAGAGTATCCGTTCAAGGACATATCATACCGTAAAACGTCGAAACATGTCAACTAATTCTTCATAAAAAGTTTGGCAAAGATTTAGTTACATCATTTATATAATTAAGAAATTAAGTTAAACCTATTATGTAAAAATACACTTATGTTCTTAGCATTAAACCTATTTAAACATCCTGAATTTTCCCTCAAAGGTTCACCTAAGCGGATGCTGCCAACCCCCAGCATCCGCTTAGGTCTAGAGCCAGGGAAATGGTTAAAGAACAACCATTTCCCTGGCTCTAGATCGATATATGTTGTCCATTTCTACATTATATATGAACATTTATCTCCAAATAGTATAGACTATATTTATAAATGTGTTATACTATTTTATGAGATTACTAATCGAATACTTAAATAAATAAACTTTAAATAAAAAGGATGGTATTAAATATGAGCATAGTGGATGTTTCAAATGAATTAAACGAACTTCTTCAGTTACCGACAATTCATCATAATTTATCCGTACCTCAACTGGTTGAAAAAGTATTGTCCCGCGGTGAAGGTCAATTGACTGCTTCCGGTGCTGTTCGTGCGGAAACAGGGAAATATACCGGGCGTTCTCCGGAAGATAAGTTTATTGTGGAAGAAACATCTACTAAAGGAAAAGTGGATTGGGGAAAAGTCAATAAGCCTTTTTCTCCTGAAAAATTCGATGCACTCTATAAAAAAGTATTATCTTACTTAAAAGAACAAGGAGAAGTATTCTTATTCAACGGTTATGCAGGAGCAGACTCAAAATATCGTTTACCAATTCGAGTTATCAATGAATACGCATGGCATAACTTATTTGCTCATCAATTATTCATTCGTCCTGCAGAAGAAGAACTTGCTGCCCATGAAGCAGAGTTTACAGTCATTTCTGCTCCTAATTTTAAAGCAGACCCGGCAGTGGATGGAACCAATTCGGAAACATTTATCATTATCTCTTTTGAGCGTAAAGTCGTTTTAATCGGCGGTACGGAATACGCTGGAGAGATGAAAAAATCTATCTTCTCTGTTATGAATTACCTACTTCCTGAAAACGACATCTTACCGATGCATTGCTCTGCTAACGTTGGGCAAGAAGGAGACGTGGCTCTATTTTTTGGTCTTTCCGGCACAGGAAAAACAACGCTGTCAGCTGATCCGAATCGACGTTTAATTGGAGATGATGAGCATGGCTGGTCAAACTCTGGTGTGTTTAACATCGAGGGCGGATGCTATGCAAAATGTATTAATTTATCAAAAGAGAAAGAGCCGCAAATTTATAATGCCATCCGTTTTGGAGCGGTGCTGGAAAACGTTGTCCTTGATCATGACAGCCGCCTTCCTGATTACGATGATAATTCGCTAACAGAAAATACGCGTGCGGCATATCCGTTACAAGCGATTGACAATATCGTAGATCCTAGTGTGGCAGGTCACCCTACAACTATTGTCTTTTTGACAGCTGATGCATTTGGTGTTCTTCCTCCAATCAGTAAATTGTCAAAAGAACAGGCTATGTACCATTTCTTAAGCGGCTATACGAGCAAACTGGCTGGTACTGAGCGTGGAGTGACTTCTCCACAGGCTACTTTCTCTACATGCTTCGGCTCTCCATTCCTTCCGCTTCCTGCTACGACATATGCAGAGATGCTTGGAAAGAAAATTGACGAGCACAATGTAAACGTGTACCTTGTGAACACAGGATGGACTGGCGGAGAATACGGCGTTGGCCAACGCATGAAATTAGCGTACACAAGAGCAATGGTTCAAGCGGCTCTTGAGGGAGACTTGACAAATATCGAAACGATCCAAGATCCAATCTTTGGATTAGCTATTCCTGCGCACGTTCCAGGAGTACCAGATGAAGTGTTGCAGCCATCTAAAACGTGGGCCAACCAAGATGATTTTGAACAAAAAGCAAAAGAGCTTGCTCAAAAGTTTAATGACAATTTCAAAAAATTCTCGAATGTTTCAGAGGATATCGTCAAGTTAGGCGGACCTTTAGTATAAAGGACACCTCCATCCTTACGATGACCGCTTGATTCAAGAAATGTATATAATATTATCTTAACTATTTTCAAATCAAATGAAGCGTTATGGAAAACCCATAACGCTTCATTTCATGGGTGAGAGTAAACGGGAAGGGACCCTTTCCGTTTACTCTCACCCTTTATTTAATTAGTTGAATTTAATGAGATTAACTCGTACTCAAGAACGGTTTTTTCACTAGAAAGCTCTATTTTTCGAATGAGCGCTGTACCTGTGCGCTCGCCCTTTTTCGTTTTGCGGACTTCAAGGGGGATATCCAATGGATAAAGACGATACCCATCTTTTTCCAACTTAAATACATTCTCTTCTACACGTTTTTCTTTCCCTTTTGTCACAATCATCGTATTCAATTCAAGAGGCATACCCATTCTGTCTACTTCCTTCCTTACATATATTTATCCCTCATTAACGGGCAGTAAACCCCCACCGATGGAAGTTTCCTTTATCATCTATTATAACGCTTTGCCTTATGACGGTCTCCTTACTTTTTCATTTTGAAGAAATGGAATATATCGATTAACGGCTTTTCATCCATTCAGTCAACCTTTTCACCGTCTCGCGATTTTGAGCAGGCGGGAAATAGTGGGTAAATCCATCAAAATACCATGCCGTTACGTCTTTTTCTAATTCTTTTAATCGTTTCTCCAGTTTATAAGCGTGATCTACTGATACATTTTGATCTCTTTTTCCATGAATCAGAAGAACAGGTACTCTTACCTCTTCTAATTCGTATAAAGGAGTTCGCCATTTATAACGGTCGGGGTATTTTTGCGGCGTCCCCCCAATTACCCTCTTCATCATCCGGCGTAAATCCCTTCGTTCTTCATATGTCAGCACCATATCTGTCACTCCTCCCCATAAAACGAGAGAACGAATATCAGAAGTCAGAATGGACGTAAAAAGAGCCATGACCCCGCCGCGTGAAAATCCAAAAACATGAATTCGATTCTTGTTCACTTTCGGGTGAGCAGACAATAGGTCAAGAGCGGCAAGTGCATCATATCTGTCTTCACCTGCAAAATCCTCGTTTCCGTCTCCCCCTTGATTCCCTCTATAGAAAGGAGCCATCACCACGAAACCTTCGGACGCAAATTGAACAATTCGCCCTACCCGAACCATTCCTACATTTTTAATTCCCCCCCGCAAATATAAAAAGCCATCATAGCAACCGGGCTGCTTCGGCTCCGCTAACAAGCCTTTAATTTTTAATCCATTACACATATATGTAACGATATGTAATTCAATATTGGGGTTTGGTGAAGGAAAGCGCTGCTTTTTTATAATCAATTCACTTTGCATAATTAATCTCCCTTACATATTACGGCATTATCACTAGCTGCATTTCTATTTTATTATCCGCTGTTGCTCTCTTTTCAAACAACCAGTTTCCGGTTTCTTCCGTCCTAATATTTTTTAATCTAGACCGACAGCCCCCACTGATGGAAGTTTCCTTTATAGGTATTCACACAAATTCGCCTCTTTTCATACTTTACTCATAGGCAACTAACACATAGGAGGTATATTGCATGAAAAGAAAAGGAAAATGGCTGCTGACAGCACTGATGGTTTTCGGTCTTCTTTTTCCCCTTGTTGCATGCGGAAAAAAAGAAGCCGTACAAACGATTCGTGTCGGAGAAGTAACACACTCACTGTTTTATGCGCCACAATACGTAGCTATTTCAGAAGGCTTTTTTGAAGAAGAAGGATTGAAAGTGGATTTGAAAACCACTTGGGGCGGAGATAAAACCATGACCGCTTTATTGTCAGATGGAATTGACGTCGCTTTAGTCGGTTCTGAAACGTCCATTTACGTTTATGCTCAAGGTGCCAATGATCCGGTCATTAACTTCGCCCAATTAACACAAACAGACGGCACTTTTTTAGTTTCACGAAATGAAGTCGACAATTTCACATGGGATCAATTGAAAGGAACGACCTTCCTCGGTCAACGTAAAGGCGGCATGCCTCAAATGGTAGGAGAATTTGTCCTGAAAAAACACGGAATTAATCCACAGCAAGATTTAACGTTAATCCAAAACGTCGATTTTGCCAACATTGCTAATGCCTTTGCATCAGGTACGGGAGATTATGTTCAACTATTCGAGCCAACCGCCAGCATTTTCGAAAAAGAAGGGAAAGGCCATATCGTTGCTTCGTTCGGAGAAGAATCAGGTCATGTACCTTATACAACATTCATGTCCAAAAAAAGCTTCTTAAAAGAGAATCCGGAGGCTGCAGAAAAATTTACTCGCGCCATCTATAAAGCTCAGCAATGGGTGGATTCTCACAGTGCTGAGGAAATTGCCCAATCCATCCAAGATGAATTTAAAGATACACCGATTGATATTATCGAAACGGTTATTGAACGTTATAAATCTCAAGAATCATTTGCAGTAAATCCTGTGTTGGATGAAAACGAATGGGAAAATTTACAAAACATCATGGACGAAGCCGGAGAACTTCCAAAAGAAGTATCCCATGAAACACTGGTCAACACCGCCATTTCAGAAAAAATCATGAGTGAGTGAGGAGGAGACAGAGATGGCAACATTGCGGATTCATCGAGTGAATCATACGTATTTTACGAAAAAATCCGCTACTACTGCCTTAGAGGATATTAGTTTAACGATTGAAGAGGGAGAATTTGTTTCATTTCTTGGACCGAGCGGATGCGGAAAAACAACCTTGCTCTCCATAATCGCAGGACTCATTCCACCAACAAAAGGCACCGTCACATTAGGCGGAAAAAACATTCATCTAACCAAACCAAGAATTGGCTATATGTTTCAACAAGACTACTTGTTTCCCTGGAAGACCATTAAAGAAAACATTACAATCGGGTTGAAAATGATGGATGAATGGACAGAAGAAAAGGAAGAACAAGCATTACACCTATTGGAATATATTGGTTTGAAGGGGGTAGACTCTCATTATCCCCGTCAACTTTCAGGCGGTATGCGCCAGCGTGCTTCCCTTGTCCGTACACTGGCAATCGACCCTCATATTTTGCTGCTGGATGAACCATTTTCTGCACTGGACTTTCAAACAAAGCTGAAACTGGAGGAACTTGTTTCCCGTACATTAAGATCTTTTGGTAAAACGGCTTTATTGGTCACTCACGATATTGGAGAAGCTATTGCCATGAGTGATCGTATTTTTCTTTTTTCAGCTAGGCCTGGAAGAATCGCCAAAACCTTTATGGTTCCACAAGAACTAAGATCTCTTTCCCCTTTAGATGTTAGACAGCATTCCTCCTATCACTCTTTGTTTCAGCGAATATGGAAGGAGCTTGATGAACTTGAAACCAAAGCAGTCCATTAACCTCCTTCACAAACAATATTTAGACCGAATAAAGAAAGAAAAAAGAATTACTTTCTTATGGCAGCTTTTTCTTTTTCTCTGCTTTTTTATTAGCTGGGAAGTTGCCTCTACTAAACAGTGGATCGATCCCCTCATCTTCAGTTCACCATCTAAAATTGGCAATCTTTTTTTACAGAAAGCAGCAGATGGTTCCCTTCTTGAACATGTAGGGATAACGTTGTTCGAAACACTTTTGGGCTTTTTATTAGGGACGGTTGCGGGAATTGCCCTTGCAGCATTGCTGTGGTGGTCCCCTCGTCTCGCTAAGGTATTGGATCCCTATCTTGTTATTTTGAACGCCATGCCTAAAGTAGCATTGGGGCCTATCTTAATCGTCGCCATTGGTCCGGGATTTTTCTCCATCTTAACAATGGGAGCGATTATCTCCGTTATTATTACGACCATCGTTGTGTATACGTCTTTTAAAGAAGTGGATCCTAACTATCTAAAGCTGCTGCAAACGTTCGGAGCAACAAGAAACCAATGTTTTAAGGAAGCTGTCCTTCCAGCATCCTTTCCTGCCATCATTTCAACCTTCAAGGTAAATGTCGGTTTATCATGGGTAGGCGTCATTGTAGGCGAGTTTCTCGTCTCAGGCAAGGGATTGGGCTATATGATTATCTATGGATTCCAAGTATTCAATTTTACTCTTGTCCTTTTAAGCCTCATTCTCATCGCCGTATTTGCTACCATTATGTATCAGCTCGTTGCATACGTTGAAAAAAAGCTTATTAAAGACTAGTAAGAAAGGGTAACACAAAGCGGGAATTCCCTCCATGTGTTACCCTTTAAAAGCCAAATAGGCCCTCCGCTTTCCTTACATTAATCAACCATCTTATGCGCCATGATATACTTTAATACATACTGCAATACATTATCTTTCATGATAAAACTGAAAGAATTATTTTTTCTGATATCACGGGGTAATACGTTTAATAAGACCGGACCTTTCGTCTCTAAATATGTGCTTCTTTTAACAAGTTCTTTAACACGTGCAAAATAAATATTTTTGATGATGGTCTTATCTCTGCTCGCTACTTTATATTGTCCAATATACGTCAAATCTTGAACGATACCGCCCGTTTCTTCTAAAACTTCCCGAGCAGCCGCTTCTTGTGTTGTTTCCCCAGCTTCTACCTTTCCTCCTGGAAACTCCCACCCTCTCGTTGAATGATTTGTTAATAACCACTGTTGTTTATATCGACAAACGACCCAAACGTGACGAGGAGTTTTGGAGAACGGCTCACTATCAAGAGATAGAAACACTTGATTGTTGTATGCGTCTTTAAAAGTATACATATCGTCTTCAAACTCCCATTTTTTTATCCAGCTCTAACACACGGCAAATTCCCGCTTCTGTAATGAAGAATACCGATTCGCAAGAACTCTATAAGCGTAACTACCATTCACGATGGAAGGGACAACACCTAACCGCCAAACATTCTGTGCATTGTTCCTTCACTGAATGAAGTTCCATTTTTTATTTCTATACTTATTTTAAAGCCCTTTCCGTTAAAAGCAAATCTTAAAAAGCCAAATCCCCCCATCATTTACTAGATCATAAAGAACGATTCCCATAAAGCGAAAATGAACTGAACACAAATTAAAGCTGTTCAAATAACTTCTACATAGCAAAACATCCTATTCTTTCGGACCTTGCAAAATCCCCATTTCCGTGATATGAGTCTTCGTTTCATCATCTCCAAGCTTATAAAGCATATCATAAATTTTTACCATTGTTTCATCATAACCATCGTTTTGACGATCATAATGATATTGTACATAGGGCACATGCGCACGCCAAAAACTTTGCCAATCACTGGAATATCCTTGATCGAAATATTCTCTTAGCTGGGTAATTTCATCATCTGTAGCTTCAATTTTAAAATTCCATTCAGAGACAGACTGGAGTTGTGAGATTTCACCCGATCCAACCGTTATATAATACGTTTTTTTTCCATTATCCATAAAACCAGCTCCCTACACTCAAGGTATTTTACCTTTCTTATCCCTCTCAACTAGAAATTTATACATCACGGGAGCTTTCTTCTTTACTTTATCCGGCTTGAATGGACAGTAAGCTTCCTTAGTTTAGGTAGTGAATCCCTGTCCTTAAGAACGGGGGATAAGGTCGTCTAACATTCAGTGGAGATTTTTTACTGAATGAAGCTTCACTTTATCCGATCTTTTAATAAAGCAATGGCTTTGAGAAGAAACTCGGGAACAGGCAATCCCACAATTCCAGCGTTTTCTATAATTGATATGATTTCATTTACAATATAAAACAAAATAGTTGCATCCCGTATTAAGGACTGGTCCCACAAAAGTGTATCAATAAAATTGGCAGTGGCTACTAGGGTAAAAATAAAGATCTTTTGGGCAATTCCTTTAAAGCCGATTTGGCTGGCTAAACGTTTTTGGACAAAAGCAGCTAAAACGCCTGTTATATAATCAATGACAACAAGCGCCATTAATACCATCAGCAAGTAATCCCATCCACCAAAAAGAAAAAGAGTAAAAGAACCGATACCGGCTAAACTAACAAAGACTAGATACTTATTCACGAGAGAGCCTCTCTTTCGAATAAAGTGTCATATTCTTGATGACCTTAGTACATCATATGAACACATTGTACAATTTGTTTGTATGGTTTAAATGATCTTATCCGCCCTTTTTCATAGAAAGGAGATTCATATGGACTGGATTGGTGCTCTTTCTCATCAGTTTCATGGAAAGTTATTACGTGACGATGAAGATATCGACGCTTTTGCTTTTTCTTATTTACACAACATGAGTGAAACAGATTTGCTTCAGCTCATTGAAAATATGAATCGAGAAGAAGTCGTTCAAATGGTTCACTTATATGTTAATAAACAATTAACGGAACATTTATCAAAAGATCTGTAAACTAACTCTCTTTAAGAACGATGTTATTTTTCCGATAATGGTAAGCTTTTAACAGAACATAAAATAAAGAACAGCCTGCTGTAGCAGGCTGTTCTTTATTTTCCTAAGAATGATTTTAACATCCATATGTGTTTTTCCAGCTCTTTGTGAATAGCAAGCAGCATATCGCCCGTTGTTTCATCGCCTGTTTGCTCAGCCGCATCCATTCCTTCTTTTAACTCACCAGTTAACATCGTAAAGTCCTCTACTAAAACGGCTACCATATCCTTAGCTGTTTCTTCTCCTGTTGCCTCTTTGACTGAAGCCATTTCCAGGCATTCTTTCATCGTCGCTACCGGCTTTCCATCAAGAGCAAGAAGTCGTTCTGCCAAATCATCGATGTAGAGTGCTGCTTCATTGTAGAACTCTTCAAATTTTTCGTGAAGCGTAAAAAACTGTTCTCCTTTCACATACCAATGATAGTTATGTAATTTTGTGTAAAGTACGCTCCAGTTGGCAATTTGCTGATTGACAATGTCCGTTAATTTTTTCGACATATATCCTCACTCCTTTCACTTTATTAATACCCCTTTTTTCACTTTTAAAACTACTTCTTTTTTGTTCGCATGATAGAATATAACCAATAAAGGAGGATCGTTATGTATACCATCTTGATTATTTGTATCGTTATTGTCATTGTCATTTTGTTATTAAGTGTCCTAACGACATCCAAAGCTTACGATTATAAACATTCCGTAGATTCATTGGAAGACAATCCTCATCTTCATTCCACTGACAAGGATGACCGTCCTGACAAAGAGTAAATTAGAGAATTCAAGTAACAGCCATTTCAAATGATGGGGGTTCCTTCATCATTCGGGTAAGAAAAAAGGACGGCTGAGCCGTCCTTTTTTCTTACCCGAATACTTTTTCTAAATCTTCTTTATCTTGCTCTAACCAGAAACGCATTAAGCGCTTTGCTCCTTCTAAATCATGAAGCTTCGCTTGACCGCATTGCGTTTCGTTTGCAGCTGGAATTTCGGTAATTTCCACCGCATCTTTTAATGTATCGTCCAATAAATCGATAATTTCACGCACCGTCGGTTCACCGCTTACCACTAAATAATAACCTGTTTGACATCCCATTGGAGACACATCGATAATATCGAAATGATCATATTTTTCAACATGCTTCCGAATATTGAAGGCTAGCAAGTGCTCAAGGGTATGAATAACATCCGGTTTCATCGCCTGTTTGTTTGGCTGGCAAAAACGAATATCAAATTTATTAACCAAACCGTCGCTCCCAACCTTGTGAACGCCGCAATGCCTTACATAAGGGGCTTTTACTGCCGTGTGATCTAGTTCAAAACTTTCAACTGATGGCATACTATCCACTCCTTCTTATTTTCTTGTTTTTATCATACACTTAATTCCTATTTTTTTCATCAACTTTGTACGAATTAGATTTTTTCCTTTTGTTTGAATAATCTTCACTAATCTTTTATAGTTGATTTACAAAATAGACGAAGGAATGTTGTTCCATGTTTTTATCCAAGTTCTTGATAGGCTTGATTCGTATTTATCAAAAATTTATTTCTCCCTTAAAGCCCCCTACTTGCCGTTTTTATCCAACATGTTCCCATTATGGACTGGAGGCCGTCAAACGATTTGGTCCCTTTAAAGGCAGTTGGCTGACGATTAAACGTCTTTTAAAGTGTCATCCATTTCATCCGGGAGGAGTTGATCCCGTCCCTGAAAAAAACATCAAAATTGAAATTTCTATATAAAGATGTTTTTATAAACTAGCTAGCTTTAACCGCCTTTTCACGCTTACGCGTGAAAAGGTCATCCTTCACTTTCCTTTGATCAAAAAAGTTAACACCCTAAAAAAGAACTTAATACCATGACCCTATCCGTAAAGAGCATTATTCCTTTTCTTTCTTATACCCGTCCACAACGAGGTCCAGCTTTCCGTTTTCCGGATTAATAATTAATCCATGGACCGGAACACGCTTAGGGAAAAGCGGATGATTTTGAAGAGTCTCCACGCTGTGTTTCACGCTTTCTTCTACACTATTGAAGCCTCTTAGCCAGTTTTTCAAGTCAATTCCTGAATATTTGATGGTAGAGAGCGTGTCTTCGCTAACGCCTTCTGACTTTATCTTATAAAGGATTTTATCCGCCTCAATTTTCCCCATGCCACAGTCGTAATGACCGATTACACATACTTCATCTGCATTCAGCTCATATACGGCTACCAATATGCTTCGTACGATACTGCCAAATGGGTGGGCAACGATCGCACCGGCATTTTTAATGATTTTCACATCTCCATTTCGTAAATTCATGGAATGAGGCAATAATTCTACAAGCCTTGTGTCCATACATGATAAAATGACAAGTCTTTTATCCGGAAACTTAGTTGTTTGATACTTTTCAAAATCTTTATTGCTCACGAATTTTTCATTAAAATCTAAAATCTCTTGCATTATAGACATATGACACAATCCCTTCTTATAAAACTTATGAATATTTATATAATTATATAAATTACTTGTCCTTTTCACAATTTTTTTTGTATGATACTAAAAGTTAAATCGTAATTATTCTTATTTACAAAGGAGAAGACCATGAATAAAATACCAGTTACAGTATTAAGCGGCTATTTAGGTGCCGGAAAGACGACTTTGCTCAATCACATTTTACATAACCGTGAAGGCCTAAAAATTGCCGTTATTGTGAATGATATGAGCGAGATTAATATTGATGCGGATTTAGTGAATCGAGGCGGCTTTTCACGAACGGAAGAAAAGTTGGTTGAAATACAAAATGGCTGCATTTGCTGTACATTAAGAGAAGATTTGATGGAAGAAGTCGAGCGTCTCGTGGATGAAGGCAATATTGACTACATTGTCATTGAGTCATCTGGTATTAGCGAGCCGATTCCTGTTGCCCAAACTTTTACTTACTTGGATGAAGAATCAGGAATTGACTTAACGAAAAAGTGCCGATTGGATACGATGATAACGGTCGTGGACGGCAACCGTTTTTGGAATGACTTTGCTTCTGGCGAAAGCTTGCTCGACCGTAAACAAGGAACAGATGAACACGATACTCGCGAGATTGTGGATTTATTGATCGATCAAATTGAGTTTGCCAATGTCATTTTATTAAATAAAGTAGATTTATTAGCCGAGGAAGACGTTATAGAACTTGAAAACTTGTTAAAGAAACTTAATCCGGAAGCGAACGTCATCAAGACGGAACATAGTGAAGTTTCCCTTCATGAAATTTTAAATACAAATCTGTTTGATTTTGATAAAGCCAGCCAAGGAGCGGGTTGGATTAAAGAGTTAAATGAAGAACATACGCCTGAAACGGAGGAATATGGCATTTCTTCTTTCGTCTACCGCCGTCGTCGCCCTTTTCATCCAGAACGGTTTATGAGCTGGTTAGAGCATTGGCCGGTCGATATTGTACGCGCAAAAGGATTTTTCTGGTTGGCTTCCCGAAACAACATGACAGGCCTTCTTTCTCAAGCTGGAACATCTATTATGATTCAAGGAGCCGGTGAATGGATTGCAGCATATCCAGAAGAAGAGCGAGAGCAAACATTAAAAGCAGAACCCGAGCTGTTAGAGAAATGGGATGAGTCATTTGGCGACCGTATGAACGAACTTGTGTTCATCGGGGTTGATATGAATCGGAATGAAGTGGAAACTTCTCTTGATCAATGCTTGCTGACAAATGAAGAAATGAAGCTGGATTGGTCATTATTCCATGATCCTCTTCCTGCTTTTACCGTTTCTTCTTGATTTTTTTATTTTCAAATCGTAATAATTACGATATAATTACATCTGGATCAGATAGATAAAACGAAGTTCGAGAGGAGAAAAAAATGAAACTTAAAGCAGGTTTAATGGCACTATCATTGGCCTTTACTTCTTTTCTTGCTGCTTGCGGCAGTGAGAACACAAGCGGAAATGCTGATAGTGAAGTGAAAGATGATGCCTTACAAATATATACAACTATTTACCCATTGCAAGATTTTGCGGCTAAAATCGGCGGAGAGCATGTAAAAGTAGAAAGTATTTTGCCTCCAGGCGTTGATGCCCATACATTTGAACCTACTCCAAAAACAATGGTAACCCTGGCTAAAGCTGATGCCTTTATTTATTCAGGAGCAGGAGTAGAGGGATTTGTAGAAGCGGCTAAAGATACATTAAAAAGTGAAGATGTAAAGCTTGTTGAAGCAGCCCACGGTATCGAACTGGCTCACCATGATGAGCATGGAACAGAAGAAGCGCATGACGAGCATGCCGCCGAAGAAAGCCATGACGAGCATGCTGCTGAGGAAACTCATGACGAGCATGACCACGGAGATGTCGATCCACATATCTGGTTAGATCCAATTTTGGCTATCGAATTAGCTGAAAATATTAAAACAGAATTAACAGAACTTAAACCAGAGGCAAAAGAGGATTTTGAGAAGAATTTTGAAACATTAAAAAGCGATCTTGAAACATTAGATAAAGAATTCACCCAAGTAATTGAATCAGCACCTAAAAAAGAGATTTTAGTGGCACATGCCGCTTACGGTTATTGGGAAGGTCGCTACGGTATTGAACAGTTAAGCGTATCCGGATTATCGCCGACAAGCGAGCCATCACAAAAAGAATTGCAAAATCTCGTATCAACCGCAAAAGAACATGGTATCAAATATGTTATCTTTGAACAAAACGCAACGCCTAAAATCGCCGAGCTTGTGAAAAAGGAAATTGGAGCAGACTCCTTAACTTTACACAACCTTGAAGCGGTAACAGAAGAAGATATAAAGAATAAAGAAGATTATTTCTCAATCATGAAGAAAAACCTTGAAACACTAAAAACAGCTTTACAGTAAAAAAACAGCTTGCGCAGGCAAGCTGTTTTTTTTATTTCATCTTGTATTTATTCATGGAACACTCTCATGATCGCACTTCAACAAAGCGTAATGATTATTATTTTGAAGAAATACGCTTCATGGCTTCAATGCATATTCTCTGGTAAAAGGTGGACAATAAGGAACAACAGTACTCTATTGGAAAGGTTGCGTATCAATGGATCATTTAGTCCTTGCACGTTCAATGTTCGGCATGACCATGGCATTTCACATCATCTTTGCCACCCTTGGAGTAGGCATTCCGCTTATGGTGTTATTTGCTGAATTGCTTTACCACAAAACAAAAGACAAAGATTATGCGATCATGGCTAAACGTTGGACGAAGGGTTTTGCAGTATTGCTCGGGGTCGCCATTCCTACGGGGACGATTGCCGGAGTGCAGCTCAACCTTCTTTGGCCAGGTTTTATGGAAGTGATCGGTAAAGTAATGGCCCTTGCCTTCCAGATTGAAATTTACGCTTTTTTCATTGAAGCCTTGTTTATGTCTATTTACATTTATGCGGCTGATCGCATTTCTCCTCTTATGAGAATTGTCAGTGTGACAATGGTTGCCATCGGCGGAGCAGCTTCAGCCATCCTGATTACAAATGTTCATGCATTTGAAGGAACTCCTGCCGGTTTTCGGATTGAAAACGGAGAAATTGTAGATGTAGATCCATGGGCCGCGTTTTTTAACCCAAGCTTCCTTGTATCCGCAGGACATGTGGTCGTTTCTGCCTTTATGACAGGTGCTTTTGTTCTCGCTTCTATTTCTGCATACAAAATGCTTCGTTCGAAAGCAGAAAAAAATGTGTACAACTTTTATAAGAAAGCACTGGTGCTCACTTTGACCGCCGGGCTTGTTTTTTCATTTTTAACGGCTCTCAACGGTCATGAATCGGCCCAGATGCTGCATGAATATCAGCCTGAAAAGCTGGCTGCGGCAGAAGGGTTGTTTGAAACGCAAGACCATGCTCCGCTTGCCATCGGCGGTTATACGGACCTTGAAACAAAAGAAGTAAAATTCGGAATCGAGATCCCGTGGGCTCTCAGCTTCTTGGCGGGAAACAGCTTCGATACAGTCGTTGTCGGGCTCGATGATTTTCCAAAAGAATATTGGCCGCCCTTATTTGTCCATACGTTGTTCAATGGGATGGTTTTAATCGGATCTGCTCTCATTTTTTTAGCGATATTTGGACTATTCTGGTATAAAATTTTAAAACGGAATAACTTTCCAAAATGGCTTATGTGGCTCTATGTTGCCTCGGGTCCGCTTTCCATTCTCGCTATTGAGTTCGGCTGGATTTTCGCTTGTACGGGAAGGCAGCCATGGGTTATTTACCGAATCATGAAAACATCTGAAGCCGTTACGACTTCGTCTGAATTAGGTTTATTGTTTACCTTCTTTTTGCTCGTTTACATTATTTTAGGAGTAGCCGTTGTGCTCGTTCTAAAATATTACTTTAAGCGTCACCCTGTCTCGAAAGACCTGGAGATGCGAACTGAATCGTAAGGAGATGTCACGCTGAGATGATGACTGAAGCATTATTGGCCATTTCTGTATTATGGGGATTTATTTTCATTTATGCCGTGATGGCAACGATGGATTTCGGAGCGGGCTTTTGGTCCATGATCTATATCAATCGGGAAAAAACGAATGCGACAACGATTGCTAACCGTTACCTCTCCCCTACATGGGAAGTGACAAATGTATTTATTGTGGCGATTGTCGTGGCACTGTTCACTTTTTTCCCAGGCGCTACGTTTACATTAGGAACGGTCCTGCTTATTCCAGGAAGCATTATTTTGCTGCTTCTTTCCATTCGAAGTGCTTTTCTTGTTTTCTCTCATATTGCTAAGGATTATGAGAAAGCACTGACCTATATTTCAGGAATTTCCGGTATTTTGATTCCAGCCTTTTTGATTTGCGTTCTTCCAATCACTCATGGAAATTATATCGATACTATTGAAGGCACTGAAAAGCTCAATTTAGTGACTTTATTTACAAGCCCGAATGTGTATGCGTTTATCGGGTTTGCCATTAGCTCCACCTTATTTTTGTCTTCGCTTCTTTTAGCCGATTACTCAAAAGTGTCGGATGAATTTGAAGCATATAACGTATACCGCCGGGACGCAATCATTCTCGGACCGATTGCCTTGCTTATGGCTTTCCTTATCATGGTCACCATGCGCGGGGAGTCAACATGGCTTTATGACAATATGATGGAAATGAAAGGATGGCTGATTGCTTCGGCTCTTATGTTTATTGTGACCGGAGGCGCCCTCTTCATTCGGACATCCAGAGCAGTGGGGATGCCGCGATTGGCGGTTATTTCTACTCTCGTACAATACTTTTTGGCAAGCTATGCTTATGGAAAATCCCATCTTCCCTTTGTGGTATTTCCAAATGTAACGATCGAATCGGGTTTTACTCATCCTGCTACCTTCCGAGCTTTGTTTATCTCTTACATTGTAGGATTTGTCATCCTGTTCCCTGGGTTCGTTTATTTTTGGAAACTGTTTATGAAGGATCGAAATTATTTAAAGAACAAAATATGAAGCGTGCGATTGAGGGCTTTTCAATTTAAAGCAGCAAAGGCATCTAGCTAAAGAAAACTCCCTTTAGTCAGATGCCTTTATTCATTACATAACTTTTTCTCCAATCTTTTCAGCAAATTCCTTGGCGAATTGCCGGCACTGTTCAATGTCTTCCCCATAAGGAGCATGCTCGATTTTTAACCCTTCTAAGACCAGCTCTCCTCCTCTTTCCGCAATTCGATGTTCCAATAAATCAACCGCGCCGCAAAAATGCTCATATGCCCGATCTCCCGATCCGAATACAGCTGCTTTTTTCCCGCTTAAATCCAATTCATCCATCCCCTCATAGATGTCTAGAAAATCATCTGGAAGTTCCCCATCTCCCCATGTATACGCTCCAAGCAAAATATAATCGTAAGAAAGTATGTCATCAGCCGCTACATCAAGGGCTTCTTTGCGGTCCACATGCACTCCCTCATTCTGTAAAATCTCCTCGATTAAATCCGCTATCATTTCTGTATTACCAGACATACTCGCATACACCATTAGCGTTTTCATCCTTTTTCTCCTCTCTTTTGCATCCACTTAAACTACCCTTTTATGATTAAGCATCATTGATTGCTCCAAGGTGCTTTTAATGAGCCCTAAAAAATGCAGGGATTCTTCGTATTGCGCTTCTTTTATACAAACCTCATACTTTGTTCCCGTCATGAGGCAGTAAAACTCAATCGAATCGGGCAATTGATTAAACGCATGACGACCGAACACGACCATTAGATGAACGAACGCGTTTCTCACCTCTTCGCTATCATCCAGCATGATTTTTTTGATTTTATAAGAATTAGCTGTCCACTCTCCTACATCAATCTCTACTGATAAATCAATCCCTAGTTCAGCTACTGCGACTCTGTATTTTTCATATAAAAAGAGCGGCGGCATAATGTGAGAACAGGCTCCCAGCTCTTGAAGCAAGTAATCTGTTACTTTAGCCAGTACCGTATAATAATGCATTTTTGATTGAAATAAGCGTACATTGATACAGTGCCACTGACGCTCGAGCAGCTTAAGGGTGGATAAAGCCGTTCTCTCTTGTACAGGCAATTGAAAATACTCTTTTAAAATCTGCTTTACAGCTGCTTTAACTGCCCTTTCCCAAGTGATGTGACGGTTCCTATTTTTATGTAATAGACACTCTTGAAGAAAAATATCGGGTGAATGCATAAATTGCTCCAAATGCTCATTCGAGATGGTTTTCACGTTGACTTTTACGGACTCTAACATTTTTATCACAACCTATAACGATAATCATTCTCAATATATAACAAAAAAATAAAAACTCTTTTATGCTTCTTTTCTAATGATCTTTTGAATAGCACTCCATGAATGCTTAACAAAATAAATAGGCTTCTCTTGCTTTTTAGCTTTCTCTTTGATTACTTTCGCCATATTATGGTTGATAAAATCAGTAATGACCAAAATAAACTCTGTATGCTCCGGAATATCCCTTTTTACCATGCTCGATTTCCTTCCATCCAGATGGATGATATCTTTAAATCCTTCATTCTCTAAACGATTCGTAATATGCTTTAAACGATCTCCGCCCACTACCATTATTGAAGACATGGTCTTCCTCCTCATCATTTCTTTTTATTATTTATGTCAAAGTTGTTTGAGTTCATTGGTTATTTCTCTACTTAAAGAATAATTGAGAATGATTATCTTTGTCAACATTTAATTGATAAAAATTCTCATTATCATTTATATAGCTTTATTAGTTATGAAAGAGCTCTATTGCCTAACAGGACTTTTCCCTTATATTTGCCAGGATAAACCGATGTAAATGGGTAAGACTAAGAAAGCAAGTGTTTTGACAACACTATAGCTTTGCGCATAAGGTGTCCCCCGCACTGTAAAAGTGCTAAGGACACTTTCTTCATGAAAACATAGGGAGTTGGTGAATGCATGAACCGCGACAGCTTAATTGATTCATTTAAAAGCGAAGTAAAAAAATCCGATCAGTTGACGTTTCCCATTTGTGTCGACTCTTTCACAAATCTATGGCAATACGAGTTTGGATCATTAGATGACCTGCCGAGTGAAATTGATGATATCATTGCCCATCGTGCCGTTGAGCTTGGATTAATGGAAATGGATGAATGAAAAAAGGAGACCACAACAGTCTCCTTTTTTCATTACTTGATTCTCTTTTCACGTCGTGCTTTTGAGGAAGCATAAAGTTCCTTTTCTTCCTCTGTCTCAGGAATAACCTTTGGTATGGACTGAGCATTTCCCGCCTCATCAAGAGCGACCATTGTCACAAAAGACGTAGTCGTTAATGTTTGCTCGCCAGTTTTCAAATTCTCGCGGTAAACATGTACATATACTTCCATCGACGTTTTTCCCGTACCCGTCACAAACGATTCCAGCGTTAAAATATCCCCTACCTTAACAGGTGACAAAAAATTAACGGAGTCAATGGAAGCCGTTACGACAGTAGACCGAGAATGCTTCATCGCGGATATAGCTGCCACTTCATCAATGTAAGCTAACACTTTTCCCCCAAAAATCGAACCCAAATGATTCGTATCAGGAGGAAGCACCAATCTTGTTTGAACCACTTTTGATTCACTCATCGGTTTTTCTTGATGCACACTGTTCATCCTTCCTTATAAATCATCAAACCCGTTTACGTCTGATGCTTTTGTGTACTGCCTTGACTTTTGTTCAAAAAAGTCTGTTTTCCCCAGGTCTACTTCCTGATAAGCGATAATCCAGCGCATCGGATTGTGAATAGGCGCTTGCGGAAAAGCCATTCGACCAAATCCGAGCTGATTGCAGCGTTTATTAGCCATATATTGAATATATTGCGTCAGTTCAGGCATCGTTATTCCGTCAAACTTTTCACCAATAACTTCCTTTGCCCATTCAATTTCCAGGTGTGCTGCTTCTTGGAATGTTTCGATTACAAATGCCTCTAATTCTGTCGTATTATATTGAGGATATTCATTCAATACTTCTTTAAAGATTTTCTCAAACAAACCGACGTGAATTTGTTCGTCGCGATTAATGTAATTGATCATCGTTGAACTGGCGAGCATTTTTTGATTCCGTGCCAAATTATAAAAGAATGCAAACCCGCTGTAGAAAAACAGTCCCTCTAGAATCATATCAAATACAATCGATTTTAAGAAGTTTTCTACCGTCGGTTCTTCGGCAAACTGTTTATAGCCATTCGTTACAAATTCATTTCTCTCTCGCAATTTTTCCTCTGTGCGCCAATATTCGAATACCTCATCTTGTTTCGTTTTCGAGACGAGACTCGACAACACGTACGAATATGAGTGATTATGAATAATCTCTTGCTGTGCCAGCATGATCATTAACGCATTAACGGATGAGTCGGTAATATAATCCGCTGCTTTTTTAGCATAATCAGACTGAATGCTGTCCAATAATGCCAACAAGCCGATAATCTTTAAGAAACTTTCCTGTTCTTGTGCTGTTAACAGCTGGAACTGCTTAATGTCTTGGCCCATATTAATTTCAAACGGAGTCCAAAAATTTGACAGCATCCGCTTATATTTCGGATAAGCCCACGAATAGCGAACATCATCCCAGTTTAAAATATTGGAACTCCGGCCATTAATGATACTTGTGGCACGATTTGGGGCATGCTCATCCATTAATGTGCGTTTTATTAACGTCGTCATCGTTTCTCTCTCCTTTAACTATGGCAGCTTTCACATTCCTCGATAATTTCGCTTGATGTCGAACGAACATAATACGTCGTTTTCAACTTGTTTTTCCAAGCCATCATATGCAAATCCAATAGTTCCTTCGCTTTAATATCATTCCGTACATATAAGTTAAAAGAGATGGATTGGTCAATATGAAGCTGGCGCTTCGCATTCTGTAAAATACTCCACTTTTGATCGATATGATAAGTGGATTTATAGTACCAATTCGTTTCGGCATTCAAATCCGGAGCGGTCACCGGAATTTTATAGTTTTTCTTTTCCTCCGAATAAGCTTTGCGGAAAATCGGGTCGATACTCGCGGTTGAACCGGCAATAATCGATGTAGATGAGTTCGGCGCGACTGCCATTAAATAACCGTTGCGAATTCCATTTTGCTTCAATGACATCTGCAGCTCTTTCCACTTTTCAGACTCATAGCCTCTTTTCTCAAAATAAGCACCCGTCTCCCAATCAGAGCCTTTAAATAAAGGATATGCACCTTTCTCCTTTGCCAATTCCATACTGGCTTGTATGCTTAAATAGGCAATTTGTTCATATAACTCGTCACAATATTGAATAGCCTCTTTCGATTCCCAATTAATTTTCTTTAAAGCTAATAAGTGATGCCATCCGAACGTACCTCCACCCACTGATCTATATTTTTCATTTGTTAATTTGGCTTGAAGTACAGGTATTGTATTTAAATCAATAACATTGTCCAACATGCGGAATTGAATAGGGATTAGCCTTTCTAACACGTCTTCTGTTACAGCCTTAGCCAAATTAATTGAGGATAAATTGCAAACTACGAAGTCACCAGGCTCTTTTGTAATAACGATTTTTCCGTCTTCTGTTATCTCTTCAGTTACTACTGTCGCACTCATATTTTGAGCTATCTCCGAACACAAATTAGAGCCATAAATCATGCCAGCATGCTTGTTTGGATTAACCCGATTCACCGTATCACGATAAAACATATACGGTGTTCCCGTTTCAAGCTGACTTTTCATAATGCCTTTAAAAATTTCGATAGCTGGCACTACATCCCACAGCAGCCCTCTTTCTCCGAACTTCCCTTGCTCGACTGCATGGACGCATTCCACATATTTAGTACGGAAGCTGCCATTGCCGTCTTCTTCATCATAATAATCTTCCAAACTGAACCCCATCACTTTACGAATCGTATGAGGATCAAATATATACCACTCTTCACGGGCCTCCACTTTTTCCATAAACAAGTCTGGGATGCACACGCCTGTGAATAAATCATGAGTTCGCTGTCTCTCATCTCCGTTATTCAACTTTACAGATAAAAAACTGTGGATATCGCGATGCCAGACATCCAAGTAAACACTAATGGCCGTTACTACCCTCGGTTTCCCGATATTTATTAGGGGACTAGACTGTATCATCATCTCAGTGAGATGCTCCTCGTCAGTCGTTGAGGGGATTTCATATCATAAAATGACTTAGAAATCGGCCCTGCTGATTACCACCATGTCCTTCACATTTTCAGATGACTTAACAGTTTCCCGTAAAGCCTGCTAGTGAAAGGCTGTTTGACGGCGTTCCAGCATATTCGGAGTTTGCTATAATGGTCACCCACTATAGGGGCATTTGTTCACCCTGTCTTTGACCTAACTGATCTACACTAACCGCAGTATTGTTAAGCTGCTTCATCCATGGAATTCAAAATTGTTACTCTTCATCATAAAAATGAAGGGATAGGTCATTTCTGCCTACCTCTCTATGTCGCCATAGAGTTCAGACTATATCATTATCCATTATGTAAATGGATAGGCGGCTCGGATTATAAAATTACTCTTATAACCACCTAGTCGTTGAACCTTCTTCCCAAATCATCTCGGGAAGCTTGGCTGCTGATTAACCGCAATCTCGGATTTTTAGGGGTCAATACGTCATTACTGCGTATTATCCTACCTTGATATACTCGGTCTTTCCAGCAGTTGACCGCCTTTTTATACAAACATCACTGCCTGCAGGCGCTATTCCTTAACGCCGCTTGAAACTCCTTTAAACCCTTTTATATCACTTCCACGGCTTCGTACCTTGCCTAGGTATGCACCGATTCCCCCACCATTTTTACTAACAGTCGCGATATCCGTGTTGCTGTCATATATTCCTCTCAAACTATCATCAATTGTGTCAATAAAACAGCTCGACAGCTGTCCATAGCTTTTCCCGGCATTTGACAGCGTCGGTGTGGCAACGGTCATGTATAGATTCGACAGAGCCCAATATGATTCTTTAATGAGCTCGATTCGTTTTTCTTTTGACTCTTTCATCATCAATGTCATGGCAATGATCAAGAAGCGCTCTTGCGGCAGCTCATATACGTCTCCACTGTGGGACTTCGCCAAGTAGCGGTCCGCTAATGTTAATAACCCGATGTATGTAAATAAATGGTCCCGCTCCGGAACAATGATTTGTTCTAATTCATTAATCTCTTCTTTCGAATACGCCTGTAAAAGATTCTCGCTGTAAATCCCCATATCTGTTAAAGCTTGAAGCAAATTGTACAGCGAACCATACTTTTTACCGGCATCGTAGCCTCTATTAGCCGCAGCCTTTTTATAAAGCTGATCCAAGTACACTTTCGCCGCTGCATATGTCCATCGCGGCTCTTCCATCGAGATTCTTTCCAGAGCCGATAACACTAGCAAATTGTTTACTTGTTCTTCCGTCATATCCTGTCGATGCAAAGCAGCTTGTCTAACCTTTTCCTGATAAGAAGTAAAGTCCAATTCCGGAAAAGATTCCTTTAACCCCTCTAAATAGATGTTTATGTGATTGCTGGCATATGGTACATACGTGTTTTCCAAAACATTCCCTCCTTTTTCAATAAAAAACGCCCATCGGATTTCGATGAGCGAATAGAATGGAATAGCAAAAAGGGGTACACGACACCTTTTGCACTCGCATTCTATCCTCTCACCTCCCGAAGAAGATAGTACGACGTAAAATAGGCAGGTCTCCTGACTTATGCATCATCCTACTTTAAGGCCTTCCCATGAAGCAGCTTCACAGTGGATTTCCTTATTTCATCAGCAATTACAGTTGCGGGTACAGTACTGGATTTTCACCAGATTCCCTTTTCGGTTGCTTTCACAACACCTATTTCACCGAGTAACACAATATATTGTATTTAAATAAAAATAAAATAACTATATCTTGTTGTCCTGTTCATTATAAAGCTAATTTTTTCATATGACAACTATTTTTTCCACTTTCCCTACTTTAAATTAAATTCTGTTTTTCGACAAGAGGGAGAGCATAAAACGACATCATTCCATCGTTTTATGCTCTCCCTCAAAGAAATTTGATAACCACTAACCCGTCAACCAAGATGTGGATTGACATAGGTTCTTGTTTCATATGTAATATCTCGTAAAAAGTCTCGATCTATGTCAAAACCAATTCCACATCCTGACGGAACGTGGATATATCCGTCTTCCACCATCACCTCAGGAATGATCACATCCCTCTCCCAATAGCGGGCTGAGGCAGAAATATCACCAGGAATCGTAAAACCCGGAAGAGAGGCAAGCGCAATGTTATGGGCACGGGACACACCCGATTCGAGCATGCCGCCGACCCATAAATCTACTTCTTGATCTAAACATAAATCATGGATTCGCTTCGCTTCCGTCAGGCCCCCGACTCTTCCAATTTTTATGTTGATGATTTGACAGCTTCCGAGCTCAATCGCTTTCCGAGCATCATCATATGACACGATACTTTCATCAAGACAAATAGGAGTGTCACACTCTCTCTGTAATGTTGCATGGTCGACGATGTCATCTGAACCAAGAGGCTGCTCAATCATCATCAACCGGAATTCATCCAAACATTTTAAATGCTCAATGTCTTTTAATGTATAAGCCGAATTGGCATCAGCCATAAGCGGAATGGAAGGATACTCTTTTCGAATTTGACGGATAAGCTCATAATCATAACCTGGTTTAATTTTAACTTTAAAACGCTTATACCCTTCTTTTAAATGACGCTCGATATGGGCCAGCATATTCGGGATTTGGTCGATGCCAATGACAACCCCGGCTTCAATCCGCTCCCTTGTTCCTCCAATCAAAGTCGCAAGAGATTTTCCCTCTTTTTTGGAAAACATGTCCCAAACGGCACAATCAATTGCGGCCTTCGCCATATGATTTCGTTTAATGGGAGCGAAAATCGCCCGAATGTCTCCAGGATGCTCGATAGCCTGTTTAAACAAAGCCGGAATCAGAAACTGATTTAACATATGAAAGCACGTTTGAATCGTCTCTTCCGTATACCATGGAGTGGAAAATGCCACTACCTCACCCCATCCGACGACTCCATCTGTATTTTCCGCTTCCATTAAGATCATTTCCCTCTTTTTCACTGTGCCATAGCTTGTCACAAACGGTGTCAACAAATCCATTGCAATAAAATGCAATGTCACCGATTTAATCTTCATTTCCATGTCCTCCGTTTGTTTTAAGAAGCAAAGGCAGCTGGCGGCGTACAAGCTTATTGGATGCATTACGCGGCAGCTCATCAACAAAATAGATGGCTCTTGGTACTTTATATTTAGCAAGTACCTTGCCGCAATGCTGCCTAACCTCTTCTTCCGTTAAAGAGGCTCCTTGCTGTTTCACGAGAAACGCGCACGGAACTTGTCCCCATTTCGGATTCTCCATTCCGGTCACACCGGCATCCACGATATGGGGATGCGACAGCAGTGCTGCTTCGATTTCAGCAGGATACACATTTTCGCCCCCCGATATAATGAGATCAGATCGCCGGTCGAGCACATATAAAAATCCATCTTGATCTAAATAGCCGATATCCCCCGTATGAAACCAGCCATTTTGAAGAGCTTGATCAGTGGCATCAGGCCGATTCCAATAACCGTTCGTGACATTAGGCCCTTTTACCACAATCTCACCAGGCTGATTAGGTTCAGCGTTTTTCCCGTGTTCCGTTTGAATTCGTACTTCACACGGAAACAGCGGTTTGCCGGCCGATCCTAGTTTAGCCAGACTATACTCAGAAGGTAATGTAACGATTTGAGAAGACGTTTCGGTCATTCCATATGTTTGATAAACCGGTATATTTAGTGCGGCGCATGATTGCAAAACAGGCAGAGGAGCCGGCCCCCCTCCAAGCAGCATACAGCGAAATTGGGGTGGATAGGGCTCCTCTCCCGCTTGATCAAGCATTCTCGATAGCATGGCGGTTACAACAGAAGCAATCGTCACTCCATCTTCTCTAATGGCACGATTGGCAAGCGCAGGATCGAATTTTTCGTGCAGCACAACTCTCATCCCGTAAATGACGCTCCTCATCAAAATGGAAAGCCCGCTAATATGGAAGAGCGGAACAGCACAAAGCCAAGAGTCCTTCTCCTGCAATCCCAGGTTTAATGCCGACCCCATCGCACTCCACCAATGATTGCCGTATGTTTGCATGACCCCCTTTGGATGGCCTGTTGTCCCGGATGTATACATAATGGTATCGACATCATTCATCTTAAATTCTTTTATCCAATCAAACGTTTGTTTAGATGCTTCCATCACTTCTTTAAACGAATAAGCGAGTGTGTCAGCATGCTTTTGAACGTCCTGAGCGGTTTGCAAAAAGTCTTCGCTTGCCAGCAAGGTTTTGACATTCGCATCTTCAAGCTGGAACTGAATTTCACGCGAAGTCAGGCGTGTATTTAACAGTAATGTCTTTACCCCGATATACTTCATAGCATGTATAAACGTCACCATTTCAAGGCTATTGGAAGCCAAAATAGCGATCGTTTCTCCCCTTTTCATGCCAAGTGACACACACTTTTCAGCCAAAGAAAGAGCTTGTTCATGAAGCTGCCGGAATGTTATCTCACCTGCCGAAGAGGAAACAGCCACCCGTTCAGGAGTCAAATGAACACGCTGCATAAGCCAATTCGGAATGATTTGATCATCCATCTTTCTCACTCCTTGCACGAATTTTAAAAAGCTATGCTTTTCCTGAAAAAAACAGCTTGATGAATGAATCATCAAGCTGTTTTTTCATCAAGGAAAACGAGGGAACTGTCCGAAATCCGGTTTGCGTTTTTCTTTGAACGCATCGCGGCCTTCTTTCGCTTCATCTGTCGTGTAGTAAAGAAGTGTCGCATCTCCCGCCAATTGCTGCAAGCCGGCTAATCCGTCAGAATCAGCATTGAATGCAGCTTTTAAGAAGCGAAGAGCTGTCGGGCTTTTCTCTAGCATTTCTTCACACCATTGAATCGTTTCCGCTTCTAATTGTTCTAATGGAACGACCGTATTGACTAAGCCCATATCCAATGCTTCTTGGGCACTGTATTGACGGCACAAGTACCAGATTTCGCGTGCCTTTTTGTGACCAACAACGCGCGCCAAGTAACCTGAACCATAACCTGCATCAAAGCTTCCTACTTTAGGGCCCGTTTGTCCAAAGACAGCGTTATCAGCTGCAATCGTTAAATCACATACAAGGTGAAGCACATGACCTCCACCAATTGCATAACCCGCCACCATTGCAACAACTGGCTTTGGAATGACACGAATTAAGCGTTGTAAATCTAATACATTTAAGCGAGGAATCTCATCTTCCCCTACATAGCCGCCGTGCCCCCGCACACTTTGGTCTCCGCCTGAACAGAAAGCTTTTTCTCCAGCTCCTGTTAAAACGATGACTCCAATTGCAGAGTCGTCACGAGCATAAGCGAAAGCGTCGATTAACTCCATCACTGTTTTCGGACGAAATGCATTATGCACTTGCGGACGGTTAATGGTGATTTTGGCAATACCATTATATGTTTCATATAAAATATCTTCATACTGGCGTTCTGCTACCCATTCTACTGCCATAACTACTCCTCCTTTTATGTATCCTTCTAAAAAATACTTCTGCTGCTATAAGTTTCTTTATTCATTTAAGAAACCACTTACTATTTTACCAAAAATCTCTCGTTGTTCCACATGGATTGCATGTCCCGCACCTAAAATTCTTTCATGAACAGCGTGGGGCATCAATTTTTTCATATCTTCAGCAATCCGGACAAACTTCTCATCCCACTCTCCTGTAATAAAAAGAGCTGGCATTGACAAGGAAGAAATCTGTTCCCACCAAGACGGCTGGATACCTGTCCCCATACCGCGCAAACTATTGGCCAACCCCATGGGATTATTCTTCATTCTTTGCTCTCGTATCTTTTCTTGTATATGGACAGGCAGGGATTTTTGGCTTTTAAATAATTCAATATTTTCCCATTTGTGGACGAACCAGGATATGCCTCTATCTAAAATTTGTTCCGCCAAAGCTTCATCTTGTTGTTTGCGCAAGCTTCGTTCTTGCTCTGTTTTTAAGCCTGGCGAAGCGCTCTCTAATATTAACTTTCCCACTCGCTCTGGAAACATAACCGCAAATGAAAGAGCCAAACGTCCTCCCATGGAATATCCTAGAAGGTTCACTCGGTCAATACGAAGTTCATCTAGCAAGGTGCATAAATCCTCTACCGCTGATTCCATCTTGTATTTCGTGATTTCATGAGGGGAAGAAGTTTCTCCATGGCCGATAAGATCTAACGAGACAAGCTGATTTGTTTTCTGCCACTCCTCATAAAAAGGGGTCCATGCTTCTTTTGAACCTGTGAACCCGTGCAACAATAAGAGAGGAACTCCCTTCCCTATTCTATTCACCTCGTATGAAACGCCATTTATTTCATATTTCATACACCATTCACCATTTTAATCCATTCGTTCATTTCCTGGGAAACAGATTTCCACATTTCTCGATGAACCATGACATTTTCTCCCCGGTTTGTCTTTATTTCAATCACCTTCAGTCCTTTTTCCGTCAGAGATTGTGTCACAGCTTGTCTAAATTCTTCCCATGTTTTAATAGATTTAAAATCTCCCCCGTACATCTGCACAGCTTTATCAAACTCAATTCCGGTCGGAGTCCCGAATAGAAATTCAAAATGTTTCTCTTCTTTCGACTGAGGCAAGAATGAGAAAATTCCTCCTCCATCATTATTAACAAGAATCACCGTTAAGTTCAATTCGTTCATTTTAGCCGCAAGCAATCCGTTTAAATCATGATAAAAAGATAAATCGCCAATAAGAAGAACAGTTGGACGTTCAATCACACTTACACCTAAAGCACTTGAGACCACTCCATCAATGCCATTAGCCCCCCGATTCGCCATGATTTTAATGGACTTTTCATTCAAAGAAAAGAAAGTATCCACATCTCGAATCGGCATTGAATTTCCTACAAACAATGTTGAAGAATCAGGAAGGAGGCCAGCAAGCTCTGTCACAACTTTTCCTTCCAAAAGAGTGTCTTCCTCCATCGATTTCTGAAGCAGTTCTGTCGTTTTTTCATTTATAAAGAGCCACTTATCCAACCACTTTGTCGAAGTTCGGGAAAGTTCACCTACTAACTGGCCAAGCTCTCGGCAAAAGTATGTTTCTTCACATTGAATCATATCTGCAGCAATTAAAGTCGGCTCTCGCCAGCCTCCTCCTCCATCTATCACCATCATCTCTTCCGGCTCATACTTTTTCAGGAAAAGAAGCAATGACTTAGAGACTGGCATCGCTCCAAAACGAATCACTACTTCCGGCTTTAAATCTTCTAATAAGGATTCATTTCTTAAAAACGTGTCATACGCATTTACGATATGTTTTTTCTCATGCTTCCCGCTTCGCAGCTGCGAGAGGGGGTCTGCTAAAATAGGATAGTTCAGCTTTTCAGCCAACTTCACTACCGCGTCTGTAAATGCCGCATCTTCATGATCCCCGCACACAATGATTCCTCGTTCATATTGTTTCACTTTCATGACTGCTTCTTCTAAAACAGCAGGGGGACATACTAGAGCTCCATTATGCACCTTTACCTGCTTTCGTTTCTCCTCTCTCCCTGCTGCCCATAAATCAGGATGGGATAAGCTAGGGACTAACGGTTCTCTTAAAGGAAAATTAAGATGCACAGGCCCTGCCGGTGCCGTTAGTGAAGTCCCCACTGCTCGCGCTGCTGTCGTGCGAATATAGCGGAGCATGCTTTCAGTATTCTCCGGGAGTGCAAGTTCTGCAAACCATTTGGCATACTGGCCGAATAAATGAAGTTGATTAATGGCCTGCGGTGCTCCCACATCCCGCAGCTCATGAGGACGATCTGCCGTAATCACAATCAACGGCACACGAGATTGAAAAGCCTCTACTACTGCCGGATAATAATTGGCGGCAGCCGTTCCCGATGTGCAAACAAGCGCAACCGGCTTTCGCTTTGCCTTTGCAATTCCCAATGCAAAAAAACCGGCAGAACGTTCATCAATATTTAAATAAACATGAATGCCAGGATGTTCTGCCATCAACATGGCAATCGGCGTGGAACGTGAGCCTGGACTAACCACCACATCTGTTACATCGGCGTTGACCAATTCATCGACAAAAGCAGATACATAAGATGTAAGGGCTTTATTGGGTATCATGAATTGCACCTCCTAATGCAGATAACATCGGATTAAATTTAATGTTCGTTTCTTTATATTCACTTTCAGGGTCGGATTCTGCGACAATCCCGCAGCCCGCAAATAAAGAAGCTTCCTTCTTTCGCAAAAGGGCAGAGCGGATGCCCACAATGAACTCGCCATTTCCTTGGCCATCAATCCACCCTAAAGGCGCTCCGTACCAACCTCGATCCATCATTTCCAGCTCCCGAATGACCTGCTTGGCCTTCATTTGCGGATATCCGCCTAAAGCTGGAGTAGGATGCAATTTTTCTAAAAATGAAAATAAGCTCATTCCCCTTTTAATTGTTCCTTTTACGGGTGTATACAAATGTTGGATATGTCTTGTTTTATATAAAGCAGGAAATGAAGGAGCAACAATGGCTTCACACGATTCCTTCATAGCTTCTTTAATCATATGAACGACCACTTCATGCTCAATTAGATTCTTTTGATCATGCAATAATTCTTGTCCCAATCGCTCATCTTCTTGCTTTGTTTTCCCCCTCGGAATAGAACCTGCCAAGCAGGTTGAAAATACTTCCGTATTTTCTCGTTTAACCAACTGCTCGGGTGAAGCTCCAATAAAACAATCATCACCGCTTTCAAACGCAAAGATATAGCTGGTCGGCTGTTCATCCATCAAGCGCTGAAGAACATATTCATTCGACACATTCTGATCAAACGAGGCTCTTAGTTCGCGCGCTAATACCACTTTCTCAATATCTCCTTTTTTTATGCGGCGTGTCGCTTTACCTACCGCCTCTTTCCATCTAATCGGATCTACTTCGGCTTTGTGGATGATATCGCTTTCGGCTGCTTTTAGTGAAATACTTGTTTCCGCAAATAATGTTTGCTCAACTCGACCAAGCCAATCTAAAATTTCTGCAGTACGATCATTTTGTGTAATCAACACATTTATCGTAAAGTATGCTTTACTTTCTATTTCCGTATATAAAAATTGCGGTACAATAAATTTACCGCTCGGGAACTCTTTCCATAATGCCGTTTGTTCTTTTTTCGGATCAAACGAAAATCCTCCGAATAAAAGCGGGCCTGTTCCCATTGGAAAATCATTCAACTTCTGAATGGACTGTTCCATAAAACTCTTCCATTGCTCTTCAATGGAGCGATAACGGCCCTTATCTTGCTCCGTTGTCATGACAGACAAATGATTAAATCCAATCAACGTTTGGCATCGCGCTGCATCCATCCAAATGAAGCGCTCTCCATAAAATATCTTTCTTCCATTATAAAAAAGCGCCAGGGGATTATATGGATTTATTTGCTTAACAAAGCTAACTAATCGCGGTCTACCATCTATTTTGGCCTTTTCATAAGCATCTTGCAGAGCTTGTAATGGATGTTCTGTTATTGCAATCACAATAAGTCCCCCCACTTTATTTCAAAACTAATCTTTAACTTATTTATTATAAAGCGTAGGTTAGAAAAAATCTAGCAATAGCCCTGCCGCCTTCTTCCTTATTCTTTATCCTTTGGAATTTACAAGACAAATTTCTTATTGAAAACCGTTGACAGTGTATGGACCTTTTTCTACACTTAACAATGTATTGCTTTTTATATTCATTACCTATTAGCGGGCGGTAACATCCCTTTTTAGAGCTTGCGTAATCGTAAAAGTTCATGTGGAATGAAAAGATCCCTTACCGATGGAAGTTTCCTTTATAATTTGTTCTTTTCTACGGGTTTTTTCCCTTGTATTTGTTACTAATACAGGCCGCTTTAGATATATCTTGAAAGGAGAGTCATCCATGCAAGCTAAATTGCAAACGAATCATCAAGGGTTAACCCCTGCACCTAATAAATCGAAACGGCAAGTATGGTGGCAGCTTACACGTCCGCACACCTTAACAGCTGCTTTTGCTCCTGTGTTTATCGGAACAGCACTTGCCATGACACATACAGCTATCGACATGCCGATGTTTGGCGTCATGCTGTTGGCATGTCTTCTCATTCAAGCAGCTACGAATATGTTTAATGAGTATTACGATTTCAAACGAGGGTTGGACAATGAGCAATCCGTTGGAATTGGGGGAGCCATCGTAAGAGACGGCATAAAACCTAAAACTGTGTTAACGGCTGCTTTCGGTTTATACGGACTCTCCCTTTTATTAGGTGCCTATATTTGTATGAACAGCAGCTGGTGGCTTGCGCTTATAGGCCTCATTTGTATGGCTGCAGGCTATTTTTATACAGGCGGTCCTTTTCCAATTGCCTATACCCCATTTGGAGAAATTGTTGCGGGACTGTTCATGGGTGTCATCATTATTTTAATTTCCTTCTTTATTCAAGTAGGCAACATTACGACACAAAGCGTTCTAGTCTCTATTCCTACTGCTATTCTTGTTGGCGCCATTTTACTGGCCAATAATATCCGTGATTTTGATGGCGACAAAGAATTCGGCCGTAAAACATTGGCGATTTTACTTGGAAAAAAAGGAGCTATCGTCCTCTTAGGTTCTATGTTTACAGTTGCCTATGTGTGGGCGATTGGACTCGTGCTTTTTAATTTATCAAGCCCATGGATTCTAATTGTGATCATCAGTGTTCCAAAAGCCGTGAAAGCCGTGAAAGGATTTATTGGCAAAACACTTCCGATGCAGATGATGCCGGCTATGAAAGCAACGGCCCAAACCAACACGATTTATGGCTTTTTGTTATCAATCGGCTTATTTATTGGTTATTTTATGTAACACATACTTGTACTAAACGATCTCTAATAAAGAGACGCTCTTTATGTTTGAGGGGCTGACTTTGAAAGCATATTCTTCATGCTTCCAAAGTCAGCCTCTTTTTCCTTATAAGCTTACTAAAAAAGAGGGTTCATTCACTTTTCTTTTATGTACCAAAGTTTCATAAAACATGTATTTTAGATACCTTTGAATAAAGATGGAAAGAAAAGTGCTAGAAAACAAATTCACTGACAGCGCCAAGTTTTTCTAATGTTTTTTTATCTCTTTTGGCAAATAATACTCAAAGACAAACTTATTTTGTTAAAGGGGGGTTTTACATGCTATCGGCATCTCAACTTCGCACACTGCAAAACCATCTTGAAGATCGTCAAAGAGAAATCGAACATCAATTAAAACAAAATGATCACTTTGGTATGGAACGAAGCGATCAGCATGATTCAGTTGGAGAATTATCAAGTTATGATAATCATCCTGCAGACACAGCCACTGAACTATATGAAAGAGAAAAGGACTTGGCGTTAAATGAACATGCAAAGCAAGAATTAAAAGAAGTGAAACATGCATTGCAAGCTATAAAGAACAGTTCCTACGGCAAATGTCAAACATGCGGAAAAGATATCGCATTCGAAAGACTTGAAGCTATACCGACAACCATGTTTTGTAAAGAACACTCACCAGAACAAAACATATCAGAAGATCGCCCGATTGAAGAAACGGTTCTAAATCATCCATTCGGTCAGTATGAATATGATGAAAAGCACGCGACGCCTTATGATTCAGAAGATTCATGGCAGGATGTAGCAAGATATGGAACATCAGAATCACCATCAGATTTCATTGAAGATACGGAAAAATATAGTGAAACATACATTGAAGCCGATGAACGGCTCGGATACGTAGAGGATTATGAAAACTTTGCGGCAACGGATTTGTACGGAAATCCGTTGCCCATCTATCCGACAAAAAAACATGAAATGTATGAAGACGCATTAGATGAAGAAGGCGTTATGGCTGTGTTTGGAGATTTGCATCCATTCGAAAAAGATCCTTATGTAGAGGAAGAATGATTCAATGTGGATGACCAAAAAGGGCCAAAAAACCACCCTTTTCGGTCATCCACCTGAAAGGCCCCATCACAAAATCCGTTAAAATTAGGGTTTGATGATGGGGCCTTTCAGCAGAAAACAATATTTTTTAATTTATTTAAGACTTATAGAATAATTTCTTTTACACAACTTTTAACAGGAATTCACGAACCTTTAACGAATAACCAAATAAAATTCTTTATTGAGGTGAACAGAATGAACTCTCATGAAATTGATTATTTTCTGCATGGTGATGATATGCAGTTTGTTGAAATCGAACTAGACCCCCATGAAAGCGTAATTGCCGAAGCGGGCGGGATGATGATGATGGAAGAAGGCATAGAAATGGAAACTATCTTCGGCGATGGCGCCCAGTCAGGACCTAAAGGCCTTTTTGGAAAACTAATGGGGGCCGGAAAACGTGTCTTAACGGGCGAAAGCTTGTTTATGACGGTATTTACAAACCAAGGTGCGGGCAAGCGCCGCGTATCCTTCGCATCTCCTTATCCCGGAAAAATTATTCCTATGGATTTAAGTGAGCTTAATGGAAAAGTCATCTGCCAAAAAGATGCTTTTTTATGTGCGGCTAAAGGAGTATCTGTCGGCATCGATTTTCAACGCCGATTAGGAACGGGTTTCTTTGGCGGTGAGGGATTCATCATGCAAAAACTAGAAGGGGACGGCCTTGCTTTTTTACATGCAGGAGGCACCATTTATAAGCGAGAGCTCCGCCCTGGTGAAATGCTGCGTATTGATACTGGCTGCCTTGTTGCTATGACAAAAGATATCGATTACAACATTGAATATGTCGGGAAGATCAAAACCGCTTTATTTGGCGGAGAAGGTCTTTTTTATGCTACATTAAGAGGTCCAGGAACTGTTTGGGTTCAATCACTTCCGTTTAGCCGCCTCGCTGATCGTATTTTCGCCAACGCTCCAGGCGGAAAGTCTACAGGAGAAGGCAGCATGCTTGGTGCACTCGGAGATTTATTGAACGGTGATGATTAAGAAAAGCGCAAGCGCCTTGGTCAAAGAAGGCCGACTAAGAACGCCACGTCAATCGCCAACGTCGGCATGACCTACATCCTGTGGGCCTAAGGAAATAGGGATTGACCCCGTATACGCTTTTTGCCTTATGAGGGCAATCATCTTTTCCCGTACTGAGCTAGGCGCTGGAGCTAGACACCAGTACTCATCGAAAAAATTATACTTTCTTATCTTTTAAAAGATGCCGGGAAGCGAAATATTTCCCGGCATTTTTATAGTGGTTTTAAAGTCCAATGTTGGTAAGGTTATTTGAATGCTGAACGAGCACCATTTCACCTATTTTTTCATAAGCTATGTTGCGAACTGTGAAAAGAAGGTGAAAAAATGGTACGGCAATTACTTATTCCTGACGAAACGGCTCTTTTTTTAGCCCAATGCTCTCAATTAGCATATGAACAGTCTGAGCAGAATGGTTTCTTTATGGTGCCGGAATCGTTTCAGCTTGTTCATTCTTTCAAAGCCCGTTCTTTTCATGTAGAAGAATGGTTTGGCTTTATTATTGAATCTCCGCTCGCTATTGTCGTATCATTCCGGGGAACCCACACTGATACCGATTGGATCAGCGATTTGCGATATGGTCAGGTCCCTTATCCATACGTCAAAAATGCAGGAAATGTCCACTCCGGCTTCCTCGATGTTTATAAATCATGCCGGGATGAGTTGGTGGATATTTTAAAAAATCTCTCTCCTTCAAAACCCATTTTCATTACAGGCCACAGTCTTGGAGGAGCCCTTGCAACACTACATGCTCTCGATGCGGCTGTTAACCTTGATGGTCGAACGATAGCCATGGTGAATTTCGGCAGCCCTCGTGTAGGAAATCCAGATTTTGTATACCAATATAAACAATACCTTCCCTATAGTATCAGATATGTCAATTCCGTTGATCTCGTGCCGTTCGTTCCCCTGCGAAAAATTTATTCTCCTCTTCATAAAACACACTTTAGCTATCGACATGTTCCTGAAGGTATCATGTTTTATTCCTATCAGCATTCGATAGAAGGTAATCACAGCATTCAAACGTATATTGATTTCTTAAGTTCCCATCGTTTTGCTGCCGAATTCTAAATTAGCTTTTCGTTTGGCTAGTCTAAAACCAACACTACAGTCTCAGCAAATAAATAGACATGGGTGTTCGCCCCATGTCTGTTTATTTATGTGGATGCATATAATGGCTTTATACAAAAGTGCCTTGTTCTAAAGATCGAATTCCCCAAATTTCATCTGCATATTCCCGAATTGTTCGATCACTTGAAAAATAGCCGGATTGTGCAGTGTTTATAATGCTTTTTTCAAGCCAAGTCTCTTGTGATTGATAAGCCGTGTTTACTTTTTCCTGAGCTAAGGTGTAAGAACCAAAATCCCTTAATACATAATACTGGTCATTTTGCATTAATAAAGAATCATAAATCGATTCAAAAAGATCAAAAGAATTTGGGAAAAATCCATTCAATAATTGCTCAAGCACTTGCTGAATACGCTTATCATAATGATAATAATCGTTGGAACGATATCCTCCATTCTGTTCATAATGAAGCACTTCTTCTGCTGTCAAACCGAATATGAACATATTATCGGATCCAACTCTTTCAAATATCTCAACGTTTGCCCCGTCCAATGTTCCAATGGTTAAAGCACCATTCATCATAAATTTCATGTTCCCTGTCCCTGATGCTTCTTTGCTTGCTGTGGAAATTTGCTCACTTACATCAGCCGCCGGAAATACGTACTCCGCTAACGACACCCGATAATTTTCAAGGAAAACTACCTTTAAAAAAGGTGATGTTTGTGGATCGTTATTGACTTTATCCGCAAGGGAATTAATTAATTTAATGATTTTTTTCGCATAATAATAGCCCGGTGAAGCTTTTGCACCAAAAATAAAAGTGCGCGGGTAAATTTCAAAAGATTTTTCTTCCTTTAATCGATTATATAAATACATGATATGCAACACATTCAATAACTGCCGTTTATAAGCATGCAGCCGCTTTACTTGAACATCAAAAATAGAGGTGTCGTCAATTATTATACCTGTTTGGCACTGAATAATCTCCGCAAGGATTGTCTTTCTTTCCTGCCTTACTCTCTTTATCGTTTCTTTGAAGCCGCTGTCAAAAGCGTATGGCATCAGCTTCTCCAAGTCTGAAGGATGGTGTACCCAGGAAGAGCCAATCGCATCTGTAATGGCAGAGGACAACTGGGGGTTTGCTTTCAACAGCCAGCGCCGATGCGTAATCCCATTTGTTTTATTATTAAATTTTTCAGGATACACTTCATAAAAATCTTTCATCTCTCTGTTTTTCAATATTTCCGTATGAAGCTTCGCTACACCATTTACTCGATAACTTCCAACGAGAGCCAAATGGGCCATTTTCACCATATCATGGGCAATAATCGCCATTTGCTCAATTTTTCTCCAATCACCAGGATAGCTCTCCCACAACTGTTTACAAAATCTCTCATTGATTTCTTGCACAATCATATAAATACGGGGCAATAAAGGTTGAAACAAGTGAACAGACCACTTCTCCAGCGCTTCCGACAACGTGGTGTGATTCGTATAGGAAATGGTATTTGTCGTAATGGTCCACGCTTCATCCCATCCCATATGTTCTTCATCCATTAAAATCCTCATCAATTCTGGAATGGCGAGGACAGGATGAGTATCATTAATATGGATAGCCACTTTCTCATGAAAGTTTTTGAGTGTTCCATACGTTTTGCGATGAGACAAAACAATACTCTGCAAGCTTGCCGATACAAGGAAATATTGCTGCTTCAGTCTTAAAACCTTCCCATCTTCATGAGTATCATCAGGATATAAAAATTCCGATACTGATTCGGTGTCTCGCTTATACTCCATGACATCTTTATGCACTGGGAATCGAGAAGGTTCTGCATTCCATAACCTCAATGTGTTCACAACGGGGGTTTGATACCCGATAACCGGAATGTCGTATGGGACAGCCATAATGGTTTCGGAATGAATATGACGGAAGGTTAAACGCCCTTTATCATACAGTGTTTCTACTTCGCCCCAAAAGCTGATTTCGACCGCTTCATCCACCTTCCGTACTTCCCAAGCGTTACCGTGACGAAGCCACTGTTCAGGAAGTTCGACTTGAAATCCATCGACGATTTTTTGATCGAACAATCCATGTTTATAACGAATTCCACACCCATGACCGGGCAGATTAGAAGATGCGAGAGAATCCAAGAAACAAGCTGCAAGACGTCCAAGCCCGCCGTTTCCAAGGCCCGCATCCGCCTCAATTCCTTCCATATCTTCCAAGTCGATTCCAAGTTCTTGAAGCCCTTCCCTTACTACCTCTCGAATACCGAGATTCGTTAAATTTTGCCCCAGCAATTTTCCCAATAGAAATTCAATGGATAAATAATACACTTGCTTTATATGAGAAGATCGCTGTTTTTCATTGGTAGCAATCCAATTGGAACTAATATATTCCCGCACCATATTCCCTAACGTATGATATTGATCATAAATCGTGGATTCCCTAAAACTTTTGCCATATGTCATCTCAAGCTTCTTTAAAAATGCCTGTTGAAAGCATTGTTTGTTAGAAAACATGTCGCTTTCACTCCTTTTACTTGGCCATCAGGCTTGCATAAAGCTGATTATACTTAAAAGCAGATTGGGTCCAGCTGTAGTCTCGGCTCATCGCTTCTTTCATCAGCTTCTCCCACACTTCTTGATTTTGATAAAATGCAAGTGCTCGTTGAATGGTATGAAGCATATCATGGGCATTGAAATTTGCAAATGTGAAGCCGTTTCCTTGTCCATTATGTTCATCGTATGACTGAACTGTATCATTCAGCCCTCCTGTTTCACGAACAATTGGAATCGCTCCGTATTTTAAAGCAATCAGCTGTCCTAATCCGCACGGTTCAAATTTAGACGGCATTAAAAATAAATCAGCGCTGGCATAGATAGAATGGGCAAGCTCTTCATCAAATCCAATTATTGTCCTTACCCTATCGCTGTATACTTGACTCATCTCCGTAAAGAATGCTTCAAATTTATGGTCGCCGCTGCCTAATACAACAAATTGTATGTTTTCACCTGCTATTTGATGAAAGACATGCTCCACCAGTTCTAAACCCTTCTGTTCCGTAAGACGTGTAACCATTGCTATCATAGGAACATTCTCATCTTGTGGAAGATTAAACTGCTTTTGAAGTGCCAGTTTATTTTTCTTCTTTTGATCAAGCGATTTAATAGAATAGCCATAGGGAATCGAAGTGTCAGAGGAAGGGCAATAGAGCTCGTCATCAATTCCATTTACAATCCCCACTAAATCTTCAGAACGCTTTCTTAGCAATCCATCCAATTTCTCGCCATAATAAGGCATTTGAATTTCATTCCGATAAGTGGGGCTTACGGTTGTAATTTTATCAGCTGAGACAAGCGCTGCTTTCATAAAATTCACATCACCATAGAATTCCAATTGGTTGGAAGTAAAATAAAAATCGCTTAAATTAAGCAAATCATAAAGAATGTTTCGCGGGAAAATACCTTGGAATTGCAAATTATGAATGGTAAAAACTGTTTGAACAGAAGCATAAATATCATACTCTGCTCTTAGCAAAAAGGGGATCATTCCCGTATGCCAATCATGGCAATGGATAATATCAGGCTGAAACTCCAAATAAGGAATACTTTCAATGACGGCACGACAAAAGAAGGAGAATCTTTCTGCATCATCATAATGACCATATAGCGAATCTCTTTTAAAATAATATTCGTTATCCAAGAATACGTATTGAACCCCATCTTGCTCCAAGATTTCAACACCGCAGTACTGACGTCTCCATCCAACTTGTACATAGAAAACTTTCTTTAATATCATTCGGTCCTTATATTTTTCTGAAATATGACTATATTTGGGCATTACCACACATACTTTCGTACCCAGTGCAGTTAATTCTTTTGGTAAAGCCCCTGCTACGTCTGCTAAGCCCCCCGTTTTCACAAATGGTACACACTCAGAGACGACAAATAATACTTTCACGAATTCATCAACGCTCCTTGCACAGTGCCTTTTTCAATCACATGCGTATGCTCTGGACTGCCTGTCAGCTCTGTATTTCTTTCTACCTTTACATCTTTGTCTAAAATTACATAATTTAATAAACTATTTTCTTTTACGATGCTTTTTTGCATAACGATACTGTTTTTTACCACTGCACCTTTTTCAATTTTAACCCCGCGGAAAATAATACTGTTTTCAACATGCCCTTCAATGACGCACCCATTCGCAATCATCGAATTTTTTACAACAGCCGTTTTCATATAGCGTGTCGGCGGCTCATCTTTCACCTTTGTAAAAATGGGTCTATCTTTTACAAATACTTGTTTCCATATTTGAGGATCTAGAATTTCCATACTTCTGCTAAAATAGGAAGCTACATCTGATATAACGGCCGTATATCCTACATGCTCATAACGAGACAAATGATATTTAGATGAATGATATTGAACAAATTCACTAATCGTAGTCACCGGGAAGCTTCCTTGATAAATTAAATCAATTAATAAAGCTGTTTCCAGTACATAAATTTGCAATGACTTTCCTTCATGATATACTTCAGTAATTTGAGCATTTGAACGGATATGGTGGTTCAACACATCTTGAAAATTAAGGTTGCAAATAGTAGAACTATTCGCGATCACTGCATATTTTTGTGTGCTTCTTAAGAAGTAGTCAATATGATAGCGAAGCTGTGCTACGATAGATGGTTGGCTGTCTAGTTCATCTGACTTTGGAGGAAATACAAACAAACCATCCCTTTTGCGATCCAAATCCCATTCTTTTCCCGAGCCAAGATGATCTAATAAAGAACGGTAATTATTTCTTGGAAAAAGGGCCACACTGTGAATTCCCGATTGAACTAAATTGGATAACATGAAATCTACCAAACGATATCTGCCCCCAAATGGAACGGCGGCAAACGTTCTAAATTTCGTCAAAGGCTTTAAATTATTCGTATATGGTGATGCATCTATAATTCCAAGCATTTGTTTGTTCATCAAAGCCTTCCCCCTCTATTTGGCTATCTTATTTTCTAATGTTTGAATTAATTCTTCCGTCACTAAAATTACTTCTTCGCTGTCAGAACTTGATTGAATAATTGTTCCATCAGGTACATGAATATTACCAGCTACAATAGCATTCTCAATGTAAACATTTGCCCCTATTTTTGCATCCGGCATAATGACTGAGCGTCTGACTAACGAATTTTCTCCAATCTGTACACCTTGAAATAAAACGCAATGATCGACATTTCCTTCAACGATGCAACCTTCATTAATGAGAGATTCCACTACTTCGGCAGCAGGGGAAACATATTGAGGCGGCTGATGAGGATTAACGGAATAAATGCGCCATGATTGCTCAAATAAATTTAATATGGATTTTTCCGAGAGCAAGTCCATATTGGCTTCCCATAGACTCTTGACTGTCCCTACATCTTTCCAATAACCCTGGAATGGATAAGCAAACAGTCTCTTCTTTTCTTCGAGTAATAAAGGGATGACATCTTTCCCAAAGTCATGGCTTGAATCCGGATTACGGGCATCCATTTCCAAATATTCTTTTAATAAAGACCACTTAAAAATGTAAATCCCCATGGAAGCTAAATTATTTTTAGGATGAGCCGGTTTTTCATCAAATTCAAGTACTTCTAACTGCTCATTTGTATTTAAAATGCCGAACCGACTCGCTTCATCCCAAGGGACCTCAATAACCGAGATTGTCGCGTCCGCGTTTTTCTCAATGTGATAATCAAGCATTTCACTATAATCCATTTTATAAATATGATCTCCAGATAAAACCAGTACGTATTCCGGTTCATGCTGCTTTAAGTAGTTCATGTTTTCATAAATAGCGCTTGCTGTTCCTTTATACCACTTTACTCCCGAAGACTCCGAATATGGAGGTAAAACTGTTACCCCCCCATCTCGACGGTCCAGGTCCCAGGCACTCCCAATACCTATATAAGAATGAAGCACCAACGGTTGATATTGGGTTAATACACCTACTGTTTCAATTCCTGAATTTGTACAATTGCTCAAGGTAAAATCGATAATGCGATATTTACCCCCAAATGGAACAGCCGGTTTTGCTAGATTTTGAGTCAATGAACTAAGTCTGCTTCCTTTTCCTCCTGCCAGTAACATTGCTACGCATTTTTTTTTGCCCATCTTGTTTTTTCTCCCCTCTTGATTTTCTAGCACGTAATATACTAATTCCAAATGGCGGGATATTCATTTCAATATGATACGGCTTCCCATGATACTCTTCTTCGACAACCTTTAATGCTTTTTTATTGGCAACACCCGAACCTCCAAAGACTTGATCATCGCTGTTTATAATTTCAATATAGGATGTAAGAAGCGGTACTCCGACTTTATAGTTTTCATAAGCTTCCTCAGAAAAATTGCATACGATGATATAAAGATCTTGTTCAATTTTGCCTTTGCGGATAAACGAGAAAATCCGTTGTTCATGATTATTCACATCAATCCATTCAAACCCTTGAGGATCATGGTCGAGTTCAAATAAAGGCTTACTTCTTCGGTAAATGGCTAATAGCTCTTTCATATAAAGGTTAAGCTTTCGATGCATCTCAAAATCAAACAACATCCAATCAAGCTGCTCGGTATCTTTCCACTCGTCAAACTGACCGAATTCTCCTCCCATAAATAGGAGTTTCTTACCAGGATGAGCGATTAAAAAACCATAGAGCAATCGAAGTTGCGCAAATTTACGCCAATAGTCTCCAGGCATCCTATTCAATAACGATTTTTTCCCGTGAACCACTTCGTCATGGGAAAAAGGCAAAATGAAATTCTCATTAAACGCATATAAAAGGGAAAATGTAATCTTCTCATGGAAATGCTTTCTCTCTTCAGGCTCTGCCTTCATATAAGTTAAAACGTCATTCATCCAGCCCATATTCCACTTATAATTAAAGCCCAGCCCTCCCATAAATACAGGAGCCGTTACTAAAGGCCAATCTGTAGAATCTTCTGCAATCATTAAAATATTTGAATCATAGGAAAAGAGTACTTCATTCAATTTTCTTAAAAATTGTACGGCGTAATCGTTTACTCTCATTTCATGTGAGTTTGGCCAGTAAAGGAGATTGGCCACTGCATCTACACGAAAGCCATCAATCTGGAAATATTCTAACCAATAAAGAGCATTAGAGATAAGAAAGCTGTGAACCTCTGGTTTAGATAAGTCGAAATTAGCAGTTCCCCATACGTAATTCTCTCGATCTAATTCATTTTCGTATTCATATAAAAACGTTCCATCAAACTTATATAAGCCATGTTCATCTTTGCAAAAATGACCAGGCACCCAGTCCAAAATGACCCCGATATTATGTTGATGGCATAAATCAATAAATTGTTTTAATTCTTCTGGCTTTCCATATCTGCTTGTAGGTGAATAATAGCCCGTTCCTTGATAACCCCATGATAGATCAAATGGATGCTCCACCAACGGCATCAGCTCAATATGAGTAAAGCCGTGCTCTATTACATAAGGAATTAACTCATCTGCTAATTCCATATAATCATAAAAAGCTCCGTCCTCATGTTTTTTCCAGGAACCAGCATGTAATTCATAGATAAATAAGGGTTTTTCATATAAATTGGTCAGTTTCTTTTTACGCTTCCAAGCTTTGTCATTCCATATGTAATGTCCTAGCTTATGAACTACTGACGCTGTATTAGGGCGGTGTTCACTGTAAAATGCATATGGATCAGCCTTGAGCAGTCGCTCTCCTTGTGCTGTATAAAGTTCGTACTTGTAAATAGTTCCCTCTTCTATTGAAGGAATGAATAAGACCCAAATGCCTTGTTCATTCATTCTATTCATTGAATGGGCTGTACCATTCCAGTTATTAAAGTCTCCCACTACTCTAACTTCAAGAGCATTGGGGGCCCATAGACAAAAACGTGTTCCTTTTATCCCTTGTTCATTTGTCATAATGTGAGCACCAAAAAGCTCATAAGCTTTAAACAAACTTCCTTCATGAAACAAATGCAGCTCATACTCTGTAGGTTGAATTGTTGATATCATTTTTGCCTCCCTTTCAACCTATAAATAGGTTTATCCTTTACACTATTCCATTTGTTTCATCTTTTACCTTCAAAAAAAATTCCCATTTTTCCGACAAAATAAACAATATATAAAAGAAAAATGTCGTTTTTTAGATGAAAAGCAACAAAAAAAGGAGTTGGCACACACTCTTCATTCGATGGCTTCACAGGTAAGAGCTCTATTTTATTTTATTCACAATGGAAAAATAAAAAAGACACCTTATACAATTCCAAGGTGTCTTTTTTATTACAATATTAAAATAACATAACAAAAAAGCAGTATGCGTAAGCTTACTGCTTTTAGAATGACCCGTACGGGATTCGAACCCGTGTTACCGCCGTGAAAGGGCGGTGTCTTAACCGCTTGACCAACGGGCCAAAATTTCTGGCAGAGAAGAAGGGATTCGAACCCTCGCGCCGCGTTAGCGACCTACTCCCTTAGCAGGGGAGCCCCTTGAGCCACTTGGGTACTTCTCTATATTGGCTCCACAGGTAGGACTCGAACCTACGACCGATCGGTTAACAGCCGATTGCTCTACCACTGAGCTACTGTGGAAAATGGTGGGCCTAAATGGACTCGAACCATCGACCTCACGCTTATCAGGCGTGCGCTCTAACCAGCTGAGCTATAGGCCCTTTATGGAGCGGGTGATGGGAATCGAACCCACGACATCAGCTTGGAAGGCTGAGGTTTTACCATTAAACTACACCCGCATGAATGAATATAAAATTTAAATGGGCGATTGATGGGAATCGAACCCACGAGTGCCAGAGCCACAATCTGGTGCGTTAACCACTTCGCCACAACCGCCATTGAATGTGACCTGTAAAAATGGTGGCTCGGGACGGAATCGAACCGCCGACACAAGGATTTTCAGTCCTTTGCTCTACCAACTGAGCTACCGAGCCTTTTTATAAATGGCGGTCCCGACGGGACTCGAACCCGCGATCTCCTGCGTGACAGGCAGGCATGTTAACCACTACACCACGGGACCACCTTATTGGTTGCGGGGACAGGATTTGAACCTGCGACCTTCGGGTTATGAGCCCGACGAGCTACCAGACTGCTCCACCCCGCGACAATAGAAATAAAATAAATATGGCGGAGGAAGAGGGATTCGAACCCCCGCGGGCTGTTACACCCCTGTCGGTTTTCAAGACCGATCCCTTCAGCCGGACTTGGGTATTCCTCCGTATTTCACTTTTAATGGTGGACCTTGTAGGACTCGAACCTACGACCGGACGGTTATGAGCCGTCTGCTCTAACCAGCTGAGCTAAAGGTCCTCTCATTTTTGAGATATATAAAGTAGCGGCGGAGGGAATCGAACCCACGACCTCACGGGTATGAACCGTACGCTCTAGCCAGCTGAGCTACGCCGCCATATATTGTCTAATATTTGATTATTAGCTCTTATACTTACTTTTCGTAAGAATGGTGGAGCCTAGCGGGATCGAACCGCTGACCTCCTGCGTGCAAGGCAGGCGCTCTCCCAGCTGAGCTAAGGCCCCATTATAAATTTACATGGTCGGGAAGACAGGATTCGAACCTGCGACCCCTTGGTCCCAAACCAAGTGCTCTACCAAGCTGAGCTACTCCCCGTTATGATCTAGCTATGGCTCCTAATCTTTCGATCGTTTCACTTCTTTCCATGAAACCAAAGAGCGGTTTTCTGTTCAGAAGCTCCAACGCCTCTCAAAATTGAAAAGTTGCCTTCGCTTTTTATAATATGGCGCGCCCGACAGGAGTCGAACCCATAACCTTCTGATCCGTAGTCAGACGCTCTATCCAATTGAGCTACGGGCGCATATTCATTAATTGTCCAGATGCGAAAGCCAAACTGTACGGCTGTTTTACTTCTTCCTGCGGAGTCAAAAAGCGACTCCTTCTCAGAAATTCCAACATCCTATCGGTTTAAGCGGGCTTTCTCCGCTTTTCTTGATTGGTGCCGAGGACCGGAATCGAACCGGTACGGTAGTCACCTACCGCAGGATTTTAAGTCCTGTGCGTCTGCCAGTTCCGCCACCCCGGCACTTACAATGTCTAGTTTCGGCTCCTAACCTTTCGGTCGTTTCACTTCTGCTATTAAAACCAAAAAGCGGTTTCTATATCCGAAGCTCCAACGCCTCTCAAGGCTGAACAGTCGCCTACACTTTTCTGTACTGGAGCGGAAGACGGGATTCGAACCCGCGACCCCCACCTTGGCAAGGTGGTGTTCTACCACTGAACTACTTCCGCAATATTTAAAAGTGCGGGTGAAGGGACTTGAACCCCCACGCCTTGCGGCGCCAGATCCTAAGTCTGGTGCGTCTGCCAATTCCGCCACACCCGCATATTAAACTGGTGAGCCATGAAGGACTCGAACCTTCGACCCTCTGATTAAAAGTCAGATGCTCTACCGACTGAGCTAATGGCTCGTACAAATGGTGCCGGCGAGAGGACTTGAACCCCCAACCTACTGATTACAAGTCAGTTGCTCTACCAATTGAGCTACACCGGCAAATGAATGGTGGAGGATGACGGGATCGAACCGCCGACCCCCTGCTTGTAAGGCAGGTGCTCTCCCAGCTGAGCTAATCCTCCAACAAAAATGGTATATTTTTGTTTAGCCTGGCAACGTCCTACTCTCACAGGGGGAAACCCCCAACTACCATCGGCGCTGAAGAGCTTAACTTCCGTGTTCGGCATGGGAACGGGTGTGACCTCTTCGCTATCGCCACCAGACATATAACATTTTATAATATCGAAATGAAGATGTCAACTTTTTTAAAAGTTATTCCTTCAAAACTAGATAACAAGCTGCTGAGTATTCGTGGCTAGCTACACAAGCTATGCTTTACGGTAATTCTACCATCTCCCCACGAAGTCAAAGATCGACTTCTCGTCGGCGGTTACAATTCCTTATGAGCATGAACGAGCTTGTTCCGCTTTTCTTTAGGTTAAGTCCTCGATCGATTAGTATCAGTCAACTCCACATGTCGCCATGCTTCCATCTCTGACCTATCAACCTGATCATCTTTCAGGGATCTTACTAGCTTGACGCTATGGGAAATCTCATCTTGAGGGGGGCTTCATGCTTAGATGCTTTCAGCACTTATCCCGTCCGCACATAGCTACCCAGCGATGCCTTTGGCAAGACAACTGGTACACCAGCGGTGCGTCCATCCCGGTCCTCTCGTACTAAGGACAGCTCCTCTCAAATTTCCTGCGCCCGCGACGGATAGGGACCGAACTGTCTCACGACGTTCTGAACCCAGCTCGCGTACCGCTTTAATGGGCGAACAGCCCAACCCTTGGGACCGACTACAGCCCCAGGATGCGATGAGCCGACATCGAGGTGCCAAACCTCCCCGTCGATGTGGACTCTTGGGGGAGATAAGCCTGTTATCCCCGGGGTAGCTTTTATCCGTTGAGCGATGGCCCTTCCATGCGGAACCACCGGATCACTAAGCCCGACTTTCGTCCCTGCTCGACTTGTAGGTCTCGCAGTCAAGCTCCCTTGTGCCTTTACACTCTACGAATGATTTCCAACCATTCTGAGGGAACCTTTGGGCGCCTCCGTTACATTTTAGGAGGCGACCGCCCCAGTCAAACTGCCCACCTGACACTGTCTCCCACCCCGATGAGGGGTGCGGGTTAGAATTTCAATACAGCCAGGGTAGTATCCCACCGACGCCTCCACCGAAGCTAGCGCTCCGGCTTCCAAGGCTCCTACCTATCCTGTACAAGCTGTACCAAAATTCAATATCAGGCTACAGTAAAGCTCCACGGGGTCTTTCCGTCCTGTCGCGGGTAACCTGCATCTTCACAGGTACTATAATTTCACCGAGTCTCTCGTTGAGACAGTGCCCAGATCGTTACACCTTTCGTGCGGGTCGGAACTTACCCGACAAGGAATTTCGCTACCTTAGGACCGTTATAGTTACGGCCGCCGTTTACTGGGGCTTCGGTTCAAAGCTTCGCTTGCGCTAACCTCTCCCCTTAACCTTCCAGCACCGGGCAGGTGTCAGCCCCTATACTTCGCCTTACGGCTTCGCAGAGACCTGTGTTTTTGCTAAACAGTCGCCTGGGCCTATTCACTGCGGCTCTCTCGGGCTTGCACCCTATCAGAGCACCCCTTCTCCCGAAGTTACGGGGTCATTTTGCCGAGTTCCTTAACGAGAGTTCTCTCGAACACCTTAGGATTCTCTCCTCGCCTACCTGTGTCGGTTTGCGGTACGGGTACCTCCCACCTCGCTAGAGGCTTTTCTTGGCAGCGTGAAATCAGGAACTTCGGTACTCTATTTCCCTCGCCATCACAGCTCAGCCTTACGGTGAACGGATTTGCCTATTCACCAGCCTTACTGCTTGGACGCGCATATCCAACAGCGCGCTTACCCTATCCTTCTGCGTCCCCCCATTGCTCAAACGGTGGGGAGGTAGTACAGGAATATCAACCTGTTATCCATCGCCTACGCCTTTCGGCCTCGGCTTAGGTCCCGACTAACCCTGAGCGGACGAGCCTTCCTCAGGAAACCTTAGGCATACGGTGGACAAGATTCTCACTTGTCTTTCGCTACTCATACCGGCATTCTCACTTCTAAGCGCTCCACCAGTCCTTACGGTCTAGCTTCACCGCCCTTAGAACGCTCTCCTACCACTGACATCGCAGATGTCAATCCACAGCTTCGGTGATACGTTTAGCCCCGGTACATTTTCGGCGCAGAGTCACTCGACCAGTGAGCTATTACGCACTCTTTAAATGGTGGCTGCTTCTAAGCCAACATCCTGGTTGTCTAAGCAACTCCACATCCTTTTCCACTTAACGTATACTTTGGGACCTTAGCTGGTGGTCTGGGCTGTTTCCCTCTTGACTACGGATCTTATCACTCGCAGTCTGACTCCCAAGAATAAGTCATCGGCATTCGGAGTTTGACTGAATTCGGTAACCCGTTGGGGGCCCCTAGTCCAATCAGTGCTCTACCTCCGAGACTCTTATCTTGAGGCTAGCCCTAAAGCTATTTCGGAGAGAACCAGCTATCTCCAAGTTCGATTGGAATTTCTCCGCTACCCACACCTCATCCCCGCACTTTTCAACGTGCGTGGGTTCGGGCCTCCATCCAGTGTTACCTGGACTTCACCCTGGACATGGGTAGATCACCTGGTTTCGGGTCTACGACCACATACTCATTCGCCCTATTCAGACTCGCTTTCGCTGCGACTCCGTCTCTTCAACTTAACCTTGCATGGGATCGTAACTCGCCGGTTCATTCTACAAAAGGCACGCCATCACCCGTTAACGGGCTCTGACTACTTGTAGGCACACGGTTTCAGGTTCTCTTTCACTCCCCTTCCGGGGTGCTTTTCACCTTTCCCTCACGGTACTGGTTCACTATCGGTCACTAGGGAGTATTTAGCCTTGGGAGATGGTCCTCCCAGCTTCCAACGGGATTTCACGTGTCCCGCTGTACTCAGGATCCACTCAAGAGGGAACGAAGTTTCAACTACAGGGTTGTTACCTTCTTCGACGGGCCTTTCCAGACCTCTTCGTCTACTCCGTTCCTTTGTAACTCCGTATAGAGTGTCCTACAACCCCAAGAGGCAAGCCTCTTGGTTTGGGCTAATTCCGTTTCGCTCGCCGCTACTCAGGAAATCGCAATTGCTTTCTCTTCCTCCGGGTACTTAGATGTTTCAGTTCCCCGGGTCTGCCATCAATATCCTATGTATTCAGATAAAGATACTGTTCCATTACGAACAGTGGGTTTCCCCATTCGGAAATCTCCGGATCAAAGCTCACTTACAGCTCCCCGAAGCATATCGGTGTTAGTCCCGTCCTTCATCGGCTCCTAGTGCCAAGGCATCCACCGTGCGCCCTTTCTAACTTAACCTTGCGGTAAAAGATTAGCGTCGAATTTCTTCGTTGGCTTCGTTTCTGCGCTGCTCACGTATATAAATACGCTGTGCTGCTCGAAACTTCGCCGCCTCGAACTTCTCGCTTCTCTTTTCCCTTTGTTCATTGACAAAGGATTTATGTTTAGAAAAGTTTTCACTTTCCTCAGCTATTACTGTTATCTAGTTTTCAAAGAACAACCATGTACCTTCAGGTACACTTATCAACTTGAAGGATGAACCTTCAAAACTGAACAAAACGTTTCGTCAACGACTCTTGTAAAAATCCTTAGAAAGGAGGTGATCCAGCCGCACCTTCCGATACGGCTACCTTGTTACGACTTCACCCCAATCATCTACCCCACCTTAGGCGGCTGGCTCCTTACGGTTACCTCACCGACTTCGGGTGTTGCAAACTCTCGTGGTGTGACGGGCGGTGTGTACAAGGCCCGGGAACGTATTCACCGCGGCATGCTGATCCGCGATTACTAGCGATTCCGGCTTCATGCAGGCGAGTTGCAGCCTGCAATCCGAACTGAGAACGGTTTTATGAGATTAGCTCCACCTCGCGGTCTTGCGACTCTTTGTACCGTCCATTGTAGCACGTGTGTAGCCCAGGTCATAAGGGGCATGATGATTTGACGTCATCCCCACCTTCCTCCGGTTTGTCACCGGCAGTCACCTTAGAGTGCCCAACTAAATGCTGGCAACTAAGATCAAGGGTTGCGCTCGTTGCGGGACTTAACCCAACATCTCACGACACGAGCTGACGACAACCATGCACCACCTGTCACTCTGTCCCCCGAAGGGGAACGCTCTATCTCTAGAGTTGTCAGAGGATGTCAAGACCTGGTAAGGTTCTTCGCGTTGCTTCGAATTAAACCACATGCTCCACCGCTTGTGCGGGCCCCCGTCAATTCCTTTGAGTTTCAGCCTTGCGGCCGTACTCCCCAGGCGGAGTGCTTAATGCGTTAGCTGCAGCACTAAGGGGCGGAAACCCCCTAACACTTAGCACTCATCGTTTACGGCGTGGACTACCAGGGTATCTAATCCTGTTTGCTCCCCACGCTTTCGCGCCTCAGCGTCAGTTACAGACCAGAAAGCCGCCTTCGCCACTGGTGTTCCTCCACATCTCTACGCATTTCACCGCTACACGTGGAATTCCGCTTTCCTCTTCTGCACTCAAGTTCCCCAGTTTCCAATGACCCTCCACGGTTGAGCCGTGGGCTTTCACATCAGACTTAAGGAACCGCCTGCGCGCGCTTTACGCCCAATAATTCCGGACAACGCTTGCCACCTACGTATTACCGCGGCTGCTGGCACGTAGTTAGCCGTGGCTTTCTGGTTAGGTACCGTCAAGGTACCAGCAGTTACTCTGGTACTTGTTCTTCCCTAACAACAGAGCTTTACGACCCGAAGGCCTTCATCGCTCACGCGGCGTTGCTCCGTCAGACTTTCGTCCATTGCGGAAGATTCCCTACTGCTGCCTCCCGTAGGAGTCTGGGCCGTGTCTCAGTCCCAGTGTGGCCGATCACCCTCTCAGGTCGGCTACGCATCGTTGCCTTGGTGAGCCGTTACCTCACCAACTAGCTAATGCGCCGCGGGCCCATCTGTAAGTGATAGCCGAAGCCATCTTTCAACCAAGGACCATGTGGTCCTCGGTGTTATCCGGTATTAGCTCCGGTTTCCCGAAGTTATCCCAGTCTTACAGGCAGGTTGCCCACGTGTTACTCACCCGTCCGCCGCTGACTTCAGGGAGCAAGCTCCCATCTGTCCGCTCGACTTGCATGTATTAGGCACGCCGCCAGCGTTCGTCCTGAGCCAGGATCAAACTCTCCGAAGAAATGTTTGACTTGCTCATAATAAAATAGAATTAACGTTGACGTTTTTTTGTTTTGTTCAGTTTTCAAAGTTCATTATCGCTCGTAAGCGACTTTTTAATCTTATCAAAATGTTATTTTTTTGTCAATAACATTTTTCGTCTTTTTTGTCATTCCCGTTCTTTCGTGTACTCTTATCGGGCGACGAATATAAATATATCATGACCATTTCTATAATGCAATAGTTTTTTTCAAAAAGAAAGAAGAGCTAAATTATCAGCTTACTTTTATGTAAGCTTTCTTAAATAAACATTATCGAATTCCCTATGTAGAAAACACTCTCAATTCCACAATAGTATTCGTTTCTAATCAGCCACCCTCTTGAAGCTTCATAAGATCTAGATGATTCTATCTGGCTGTTTTGGTCATACTGAATATCGTAGGTCGTTCTATATATTTTTTAAGTTGTTGTTCTCTTTACTATCCCAGGACTTCATTGATTATATAATCGCATTTACATTGGTAGGGGTGGCAAGAATTGTTTCTGCTTCTTCTATATATAAAAGCTACAAACAATTAAGCAAGAACGTGCAGTCTTGTTATATGTAACATGAGGAGCATTCACAGGGAGTTTATTACGTTACTTATACCACACATCCGTAGTCATTTTCTTTGCTGAATATGCCCCCTATCCCTACTACATTCCGTTATCTACAATAAGACTTATATACTTCCAGGCTTCATTAATAAGCGCTATCATTACCTGCTTAGTTATTCGCTCTACAAAAAGACTTGTCCTTAATTGCTAAATTATACGGAACAAAAGGGGCACAAATAAACATATTTGCGCCCCTTTTGTTCCGTAGATTTACCAAGTAAATTTCTATCATATCTTATTCCCCAAAAACATAGATTCTATTATCACTTGTATTAAAGATAACAGGGAGGTTTACATCGTGATAGAGATGATAAGGCTCGCAATGTTCATATCGTTATGTATGGCTGTCTTCTTTATTTACTCTGCTTATTGGGAAGGAATAAAAATTGCTAATCAAAATGGGAGGGTAAACGGCTTTCCCTTTCTCTTTATGGCAATGTTAGGTTTTATCTTTGCCTTATTCGCTTCCCACTTCCATCATCTAATATAAGGGAAACTTCCATTTGTGGAGTTTCCCTGTTAACCCTTCTTTTCTCCCTCTATTTATCCGTTTCTTCTAAAAAAATTGTCGAAGATTTATTTTTGTAATATTACAAATATTTTTGTTACTATGTTTGTAAACGCAACCAAAATTGATATTAATAGGGAGGCTCTATATGGTTCAGCTTAAACAAGAAACGATTGGCCGTCTTTTAAAACAATCGATTGATCTATATGGCGATCAAGAAGCTGTTGTCTACTCAAAAGAAAAAATAAGGTATACATATAAGCAATTCTACGATGAGACAACGAGGGTCGCCAAGGCTCTAATCGGCTTAGGAGTAAAAAAGGGAGAACATATTGCCGTCTGGGCAACGAATGTGCCCGAGTGGCTTTTATTACAATTCGCTTCCGCAAGAATCGGCGCTGTACTTGTTACCGTCAATACGAGCTACCAGACTAACGAGCTACAATATTTATTAAAGCAATCCGACTCTACTACCCTATTCTTTATTGATGGCTTTAAAGGGACATCCTATCTTTCAATCATCCAACAACTTACACATCATACATTCCCGCAAAACACTTCCAACCACCAACAAGAATCTATTCTTCCAATGCTCAAAAATTTAATTTACATCGGTGAAGAAGATATTCCTAGCCATATTACTAAATGGCAGGAATTCCTCATGTTCGGCAATGCCGTGACCGATGAGGGACTTGCCGAACGTGAGGAATCATTACAGCCTGATGATGTCATTAATATGCAATATACATCCGGTACGACAGGTTTTCCAAAAGGAGTTATGCTTACCCACTATAATATCGTCAATAACGGGTATTTAATTGCACAAGCCATGAAATTAACAAATGAAGATCGACTATGTATCCCAGTACCTTTTTTCCACTGTTTCGGTTGTGTACTCGGAGTTCTTGCTTGTGTATCTGTCGGAGCTGTCATGGTACCGATCATCGAGTTTCATCCTGAGCTGGTATTGCAAACTGTCGAAAAAGAGAAGTGTACAGGTTTACATGGAGTACCAACGATGTTTATTGCCGAGTTAAACCATCCTAATTTTAAAGATTATGATTTATCGAGCTTAAGAACCGGCATTATGGCCGGATCACCTTGTCCCACAGAAGTGATGAAGCGGGTCATAAATGAAATGAACATGAGCGAAATCACAATTGCATACGGTCAAACAGAATCTTCTCCCGTTATCACTCAGACGACTACAACAGATCCAATCCAACGCCGGGTAGAAACGGTAGGCAAGCCACATCCGCATACAGAAGTAAAAATCATTAATCCCGTTTTAGGAGTGGAAGTACCAAAAGGAGCACAAGGAGAGTTATGTACACGCGGCTACCTCGTAATGAAAGGCTATTACAATATGCCGGATGCAACAAAAGATGCTGTCGATTCCGAAGGGTGGCTTCATACAGGAGATTTAGCCACAATGGATGAAGAGGGATATATAAAGATTACCGGACGCTTAAAGGATATGATTATTCGCGGAGGAGAAAACGTATACCCACGGGAGATTGAAGAATTTTTATATCATCACCCCGATATCCTTGATGTACAAGTAATCGGTACTCCTGATGAAAAGTACGGCGAGAAAGTAATGGCTTGCATTAAACTAAAAGAAGGCAGGACCCTTTCTCAAGGAGATATAAGAGCATTTTGCGAAGGGCAGCTTTCCCATTATAAAATCCCCGAATATATCATGTTTGTGGACAGCTTTCCAATGACCGCTTCCGGAAAAATACAAAAATACAAGTTAAAAGAACAAGCCATCGAATGGATTAAAGCTAACTATCTGAATAAAGTATAAAGTAAACTTCTATCGATGGGGTTTTCCTTCAACCCGCACGATGCGGATTACACAGACGTTGCCGCAGGACGCGGCGATGTCTGTATTCTTTTATTCGGGCTTTTACGGGCAGGTTATCCACCACTTAAACTTCCGCCATTACACCAAGTTTTGAAGCGGGGATCTTATCGCCCGTTAGTAACGGAAATCTATGCTTTTCATACATTTTACATCTCCACCCTACATATTTTCCTCTTTTTTTCATATAATGGTGAGAATAAGTCCATCCCTTGTCACATTCATATTACAACTGACAGGAGGCATCATCGACATAAAGATAGGTGACGACAGTGGAACATCAAATATTTATAAAACTGGGAATTTCAGCAATTTTAGGGCTAGTCATTGGCTTAGAAAGAGAATTAAAACGAAAACCCGTCGGCCTTAAAACATCATTGGTCATTTCTATCGTCAGTTGTTTACTGACCATTGTTTCCATTGAATCGGCCTACGTATTCGAAAAAACGGAGCACATCACGATGGACCCACTGCGGCTAGCCGCCCAAATTGTATCTGGAATCGGCTTTTTAGGAGCAGGAGTCATTTTACGACGTGGAAATGACAGCATTTCCGGATTAACAACAGCCGCTATGATTTGGGGAGCAGCCGGTATTGGAATTGCAGTAGGAGCAGGTTTTTTTTTAGAAGCTATCACAGGGGTCGTATTGCTTATCATCAGCGTCGAACTGCTGCCGTTTATTTTAAGGTTCTTAGGACCAAAACAGCTGCGCCAAAAAGAAATTCTCCTTCAGTTAAAAGTATCGGACCGGCACAATATTACGGACATCATGAACGACATAAAGAAAAACAAAATTAAACTAACGCACATTCGTATTAAAGACTTGGAAACAAACGAACAATTTATTCAACTGAAAATAATGGTGCCCCAAAAAAAGCTTACTACTGATGTTTACTATGAAGTCCGTAAAATCGACGGGGTTCTCAGCATAGAAATTGAAAGCCTGTAATACCTCGTATCATGTAAAAATGGTTTTTTCACGCGTTTTAGGTGATAAGCGACATTCATCCTTTATCAACGTTACGGCGCTGAACACAAATCAAAAAGCCTTGATCTTTTGTGGAACTCCTCAACAGATCAAGGCTTTTTAGCCGCATCATTTTGTGAAATTTTCATATTAACCCTTTAACTGTTCTACCTTTTTAAAAAACACTCGGCGCAATTCTGGTTGTTCAAGATATGAAGAATGAACACACTCTCTTAAAAGTTGAAGCTTAACTTTCTTTTCCAAAGAGCTGCTATTAATAATCTCTCGGCACTCTTTCAAAAAGGACACAAATTCTCCAAACGACTCATCATACTTTTCACTTAATTCCCTTTTAATAGCCTTTGTTAAAACTGGACTCGCTCCATTTGTGGATATAGTAATGGATAAGTCCCCTCTTTTTATATGGGACGGTATGACTACATTTCCTTTTTCCTTTTTATCCACAACATTGATTAATTGTTGCGGCGATGCCCATTGAGCGACACGATGATTGATATCAGGTGAATGAGTGGCGGCGATGATAAAGAAAAAACCAGCTATATCTTCCTTTTCTATTGGTTTTTCCTTTAATTCCACCTTCCCTTCTTCGGCCCACCTCATAATTCGATCAGTAAATCCTAAAGAAATCACCAGTATAGAGGCACCAGTATCAATTAAAGAGGAAAGTTTGCGAGTGGCAATTTCCCCTCCTCCGACCACCAGTACTTTTTGAGAAGTCAAGTTCAACATAACAGGATACATGTTCAGAAATTCCTCTCTTCCAGTGGTAAATGACTCAATTCTTCGACTCTTTCAACCAGAACATCCTTTAAATGCGGATGATACTCTAAGTAATGCGTAAGAATGAACTGTTGATTGCTGAGCTTGTTCACATCGCAAACAGCCTTTTCAATTCTCTTCATTAAAAGGCCGGTAAATAACAAATAAGGCACGATGAACACTTTGGAATAATTAGAATAACGAACTTCCTCTAATACATCTTCGAAAATAGGGTCCGCTGCCGTTAAAAAGCAAACGTCTACATGCTTCAATCCATACCTTTTCTCTAATAAACCAGCCAGTCCTTCCAAGTCTCTTTTGACATCAGGGTCACTGCTGCCCCGACCAACAAGCAAAACAAGGCAATCTCCATCGATAGAAACATTCGTTCCCATGATTCTTTCATATAAAATTTCTGTTATACTCTCATGCACCCCAAAAGGACGACCATACACAATCTCTACATCGGGGTAGTGCATACTTAACGTTGATAGGATTTCGGGGATGTCTTCTTTAGCATGGACGGCCGTCAATAACAGCACCGGAACCGCATATATTTTCGTTGCCCCGCGCTCCACGCATTGACGGAAACCTTGCTCGATAGAAGGCTCCGCCAATTCCAGAAAGGAAACTTCCTGGATTGGAATTGAAACCTTGTCCATACATGTTTCCACAAATGCAAAGGCTTGCTCACAAGCTTTTTTCATACGGCTTCCATGACAAATATATAATACAGCTTCCATATTAATCGCCCTCTCTTAAAAGGCTTCTTTTACAAGGTCTTGATAAGATTCACCCTGTTTAACCTTCTCAAACCAACGAAGTTTCTCGCGCAGCTTGACCACTTCTCCTACAATGATCATACTTGGATTCTCTATGTTTTCTTTTCTTACTATATCAACAATTGTATTCAATGTACCAGTTATTGTGCGCTGCTCTTTATACGTCCCCCAATGAATGAGTGCAACAGGGGTTTCGCCACTTTTTCCATGTTCCATCAGCCTCTCACAAATATACGGAAGATTAGCCACTCCCATATAGATAGCGAGCGTATCAACACCCTTCGCTAAATGGTCCCATCGAATATCATCCTCTTCATTTCCTTTACGGTGACCCGTGACAATAGCAACACTTGCACCATGCTCTCTATGGGTAACAGGAATGCCGGCATAAGCCGGGGCTGCGATGCCCGATGTAATCCCCGGAACGACTTCAAATGGGATATCGTTGTTAGCCAATACCTCCGCTTCTTCTCCCCCTCGTCCAAAAACGAAAGGATCTCCCCCTTTTAGCCTTGTGACCACTTTCCCCTTTTTAGCAAATCTAACCAGAAAGCTATTGATAGTCTCTTGCTTTAGCGTGTGGTAGTCGGGAAGTTTTCCGCAATAAATTAAATCTGCCTCTTTCTTGGCATATTGCAATAGCTCATCATTGATTAATCTGTCATATAAAATAACATCCGCTTCTTGAATGCACTTTAATCCCTTAACTGTAATCAAATCCGGGTCTCCAGGACCTGCACCGACTAAATATACCTTTCCCATTCCAATTCCCCCCTCTCATTTTCCATCTGATGCGTTTTCTTTCTCAATATAAAACAAAGCCTGTACATTGGGGGAACTTCTTTTTTCCGGCATTGACATCGGCAGTTCCCCGCAATGTCAATGCCGAACTCACATCCCCTTTAGATCAGGCCTTTTCCTTTTAGATATACCACTACTTGCTCTACACATTCTTCAATCGAAACTTTGTTTGTCTCAATTACTAATTCTGGATTAACCGGTTCTTCATATGGAGAATCAATGCCCGTAAATTGTTTGATTTCTCCTTTTCGTGCTTTTTGATAAAGCCCCTTCGGATCTCTCTTTTCACACTCATCCAATGGACATTTTACGTATACTTCAATAAATTCATTTTCTTCCACTATTTGGCGGACTTGGTTCCGATCTTCTTGGAAAGGAGAAATGAAGGCTGTAAGAACCACTTGACCACTGTCAACAAATAACTTAGCAACCTCACCAATGCGTCGAATGTTTTCTTTTCGATCTTCCTCCGAAAAACCTAAATTCTTGTTAAGACCGAAGCGAATGTTATCCCCGTCCAAGACATAGTTTCTAATTTTATGGTCAAATAACGCTTTCGCTACGGCGTTTGCAACGGTTGATTTTCCGGATCCTGATAAGCCAGTAAACCAAAGAATGAAGCTTTGATGGCCATTTTGTTCTCTTCGCTCTTTTTTGTAATGACAGATTCATGCCATGTAATATTTGTTGCTTTTGCCATGATTCTTCCCCCCCTTAAGAATTGACCGTCTGTTTTTGCAAGCCTTTAATTAAAACCTCTACCACTTCTTTACGGCTGAAAGTGCTTGGCGGCAGCTCTCCGTTTCGCAATAACTCCCTTACTTTCGTTCCAGATAAAATAACATGGTCTTCTTTGCCATGAGGGCACGTTTTTGTAGATGCCATCCCTTCACATTTCACGCAATAAAAGCTATGTTCAAAGAACAGAAGTGTAATTCCAAGCTCTTCACTTGTGAAATTGCTAAAGATTTTCTGTGCATCATACGTGCCATAATAATTCCCGACTCCTGCATGATCACGACCTACAATGAAATGCGTGCATCCGAAGTTTTTACGAATCATCGCATGGAAGATCGCTTCTCGCGGGCCTGCATATCGCATCGCTGCAGGGAAAACGGCTAAAAACACACGATCTTGAGGGTAATAGTTTTCTAACAGCACTTCATAGCTTTCCATACGGATGTCTGCCGGGATATCATCAGACTTTGTTTCGCCGACAAGTGGGTTTAAAAATAGCCCATCGACAATTTCTAAGGCAGATTTTTGGATATATTCATGAGCTCGGTGAACCGGGTTACGAGTTTGGAAACCAACGATTGTATTCCAGCCAAGTTCAGCAAATTTTTGGCGTGTTTCTGCTGGATCTAAATGATAAGAAGCAAATTTGCCTTTGTCTGTTCTACGAATGAGTTTAATTTCACCCGCAGCGTAAACATTCGGGCGTTCAAATAATTTTTTGACTCCTGGATGTTCAAGTTCACTTGTTCGATAAACTTGTTCCGCTTCCTGTTTCTTGTCAGGAGTATATAGCTCTTTCAGTTTCAGCGCTCCGTAGACTACTCCATCTTTTACAAGCTTTACCCACTCATCAACTTTCAGTTCATTCGCCTTTTCTTCACTCACCGGTAAAGTAATCGGAATGCTCCATACCGTACCGTCTGCAAGACGCATTTTTTCAACAACCGAAAGATAATCTTCTTCACCTAAAAACCCAGCAAGGGGGCTATACGCTCCAATACCAATCAATTCAAGGTCGCTCAATGCAATTGCATCAAGTTCAATCTCCTGTTGGATCCCTGAATAATCGAATTCTGAATCAAAAAGATTAATTAACTTTCCTCCGTGTGGTGCACTGTAGCTCATTTTATTTCCTCCTCTGTACATTTAGTAAACTTATCATTTTAGTAGGATTAAAAGTTGGTTTTTTCTAGATTACCCATTAATTTAAGACTCATGCAGTCCGCATTCTACCTTTTGCTGCCCGGTCCATCTTCCAGAACGTAAATCGTTTAAATCATAAGCAGGCTTAGTACAAGGCTCACAGCCAATGCTTGGATACCCTTGATCATGGAGCTTGTTATAAGGCAACTGCTTTTTATGAACATAACGCCAAACATCCTTCCAAGTCCAATGGATAAGCGGGCATACTTTCACTTTTTTAAAGCGGGAATCTTGATTGATAAACTGTGTCTTGCTTCTTGATTCCGACTGCTCTCTTCTCAACCCCGAAATCCAGGCTTGCGCTCCGCTTAACGCCTGTTCTAAAGGAAGAATTTTCCGTAAATAACAGCACCGATTCGCATCACTTTTCCATAATTCCGGACCATACTGTTCTTCTTGCTGAGCCAACGTAAGATCAGGCTTTTTCATCTCAACCTTTAATTTCGGGAACTTTTCCTTAATCGCATCAATTACTTCATACGTTTCTTTGAAATGAACGCCTGTATCTAAAAAGACAATCGTTGCATCCTCTTTCACCTGTGAAATTAAGTCAATTAATACAATCCCTTCAATCCCAAAACTACAGGCATAGACAAGAGAATCTCCATAATGGTTATAAGCCCACTTTAAAGCGCTTAAAGCTCCTTTTGTCTCATCATCAATCGCAAAATCCGGAATTTCCCCATTCCATGTTTCAAAGGTTAACGTTTCCGACAACTTAATCACTCCTATCTCCTTAAAGCTATCTATTCCGATAAAAAAAGGTGGTTTTAAATCAATAAAAAAGGTCTTCCATTATTAGAAAGACTTTTGAGGTGATTTATTTTACCTTATCCCTCAAAATGGTTTGCATTTTGCTGGAATTAGCACCTTACATGAATTGTCGCAGGTTGCCGGGTTTCACAGGGCCAGTCCCCTCCACCTCTCTTGATAAGTTCGTTTTTTCAAATTCTAACATATCCGCACAAATTGTCAACTGATATTTCAAAATATTCTATGCAAATGAAGAAGAAATGTGATAGGGAATACATATATTTTCCCTTATTATTTATGGGGAATTAACTGAAAAGATTTCTCATAAATGATAAAAGCATTATAAAAGCTACAATGAAACACATCACGACTAAAATTTTTTCTTGTTTAGTTGATCGATGCACTTTCAAACGCCTCCTTCTTTGTGAAAATAATCACATTCCCTATTATATATAGCTGATTTTATTATACCATAGGCAACTAGCCTTAAAAAGCCAACGCCTTTGCTCTGAGATCCTTTTTTCCACTCATGCATAAACCCGATTATTTCGCAAACATTACAAATAAAGCCTCCTAGAGTGAGGTAAACATTCCACCCTGCTTAAACGCGTTAGATAACGTTTTTCTCGATTGCCTAAAATATGGGAGGCTTAGTACAATGGATTTATATGCTTTTCCTTTAAATTCTTCGATAAAAGATCAAATAAAGCAGAACCTGACAAATATTTTGCTGGAAACGGATAAGTTAATACAAAGCCTTGACCATGACCAGTATTGCATTTTATGTGACTTTGAAGCTTTACAAAAGCAGTTCAATGAGATTCAATCGGTAGCTGCCTCCTATTATTTGCAGCAATATTTATCTCCTTTTACCCAAAATTACGCTACTCTCTCTCTGGCAGTGCACCATTTATCCGAACGGAGGCATGGCGCCCTAATCGTCATCGAACGCAATCAGCCTGTAGAAAATTTAATTCAGAAAGGGGTTTCCATTGGAGCTTCATTAACAAGCACTCTTCTTGAGTCTATTTTTTATCCTGGTACCCCCTTGCATGACGGAGCCGTTTTGATTAAAGGAAATGAAATTATATCCGCGGCAAATGTACTGCCCCTGGCATCTTCCGTCACTGTTCAAAAGAAAGTCGGCACTCGGCATCGAGCAGCAATTGGCATGTCTCAACAATCCGACGCTCTTGTATTGGTGGTTTCAGAAGAAACGGGCCGTATTTCTTTTGCCATGGAAGGCACTTTATATCCTATCCATTCTACCAATAATCAGCTCTTTTAAAAGGCAATTACTATTTTCTATAATAATTTTAAAATGTGGATAAACCTTATTTTCCCAATAAAAATATCTACTAAGATGTATTGCTATATTTTTCTGATATAAGTATAATACAAAAGGATGAATGTGAGGTTTCCTTACATTCATTCTTTTATCATGTTTATTTTCTCAATATTCATCTATTTCAAGAAACACAATGCTTTTAGTATCCCTATTTTAAACATTTACTACTACTAAAGAGGTGAATAAGTGCATGTCATTATTACAAACATTGGTAGGATTGATCAACGACTTATTGTGGTCAAAAGTCCTAATTGCCCTTCTTATTGCTTTAGGCTTATATTTTACATTCCGCACAAAGTTCGTTCAATTTCGTCTATTTGGAGAAATGGTACGTTTACTCGGGGAAGGGGCAGCTGCCAGCGGAACAGATAAAAATAAAGGAATTACATCCTTTCAGGCCTTCTGTATCAGTACGGCCTCACGCGTTGGAACCGGTAATCTTGCAGGAGTTGCAACCGCTGTCGCTGTAGGGGGACCTGGTGCTGTTTTTTGGATGTGGTTGATTGCATTGCTAGGTTCTGCAACCGCATTTGTAGAAAGTACATTAGCTCAAATTTACAAAGTCAAAGATAAAGACGGATTCCGCGGGGGACCCGCTTACTACATGGAAAAAGCACTTAACGCCCGATGGTTGGGAATTATATTTGCCGTGTTGATTACTTTCTGCTTTGGATTGGTCTTCAACTCGGTACAATCTAATACCATTGCAGCTGCAATGAAAACTGCGTTTGGTACAAATATTCAAGTGATGGGAATTATTCTGGCAGCAGCTACAGGAATTATCATTTTCCGCGGTGTAAAAAGTATTGCGACAGTATCGCAAATTATCGTTCCTGTCATGGCAACTCTTTATTTAATCATCGCCTTGTTTGTTATGATTACAAACCTGACAGAGATTCCTGCTGTATTTGCTTTGATTTTCAAAAGTGCATTCGGCCTTGAACAAGCAGCAGGCGGCGGCATTGGCGCTGCTATGATGATGGGGATTAAACGCGGTTTGTTCTCAAATGAGGCCGGGATGGGTAGCGCTCCGAACGCTGCCGCGACAGCAACTGTAAGTCACCCGGTAAAACAAGGACTTATTCAATCACTCGGTGTGTTCGTTGATACACTACTTATTTGCAGTGCGACTGCGTTTATCGTTCTTCTATCCGGCACATACACTTCCGGTGCAGAGGGAATTGAATTGACACAAACTGCTTTAGCAGGACACATCGGTTCTTGGGCAAACACATTTGTCGCCATTGCTGTATTTTTGTTTGCATTCAGTTCCATTATTGGAAACTATTATTATGGTGAGACGAACATTGAATTTATTAAAGACAATAAACTGGTTATGTTCTTATATCGTACAGCAGTTGTAGTCATGGTCTACTTCGGATCAGTGGCAAGCTTCGGTATCGTTTGGGACATGGCTGACCTGACAATGGGATTAATGGCGATTGTAAACCTTATCGCTATCGTTCTTTTAGGAAAAATCTCTTTTGGTGCATTAAATGACTATATAACCCAGAAGAAAGCCGGTAAAGATCCTGTTTTTTATGCAGATAGTATTGAAGGCTTAAAGAATATCGAAAGCTGGGATTACTCTCCAGCAAAAAAACAAGCAAAATAAAAAACGGATGAGGGATTCACTCCCTCATCCGTTTTTCATTTGACAGAAATGATGAGCGGGCATACAATTCTACTTATCATTTTCGATATTTTCAGTTTTTTAATCTATTAAAGATGTCTTTATAGTGGCTGATCCGTTAGAAGTGCTTATTGGGATAAAGCCAGACTAAGTATCAACACTAAATTTTCGTATAGGAGGAGAAAGCTTATGGCGATTCAAAAATTAGAGCATGTAGGAATTCAAGTGAAAGACATAGAAAAATCCATTCATTTTTATCAGGATATCGTTGGTCTGCAGTTAATCGACCGCTTCCCCCACACAAACCCTGAACTCACATTAGCCTTTTTAGGACTCAACGGAGAAATCATCATTGAGCTTATTCAAGGATATAACAGTGATTTACCGGCGGAGGGAAAAGTTCATCACGTGGCGTTTACCGTTTCTGACTTGAAAGAAGAACGAGATCGTTTAAAGCAATTAGATGTAACCTTTGTTGATGAACAGTTTACAACCTTACCCAATGGGGCACAGTATTTATTTTTCTACGGTCCTGATGGAGAATGGATTGAATTTTTCCAACCGAGCCTGTAATGTTCGTATTCCACTTATACCTTCAACCCAACTTGGCAATAATAGTACAAGTTTGCGTTGGAGGTATTTTTTATGATCGGTGGCCATTTTTTATTCGGCTTTTTTAAGCGCTCCATTTTATTCCGTTTAGCGCTCTTAATGCTTTTATTCATTGTTATTTTCGGATTTATCATTCACTTACTTGAACCAAAACAATTTTCCACCTTTTTTGAAGGCATTTGGTGGGCCATTGTAACCGTGTCTACAGTTGGGTATGGCGATTATGCCCCTGAAACCTTATGGGGAAGACTCCTTGGAATTCTATTAATTTTGCTGGGAACAGGCTTCTTTACTACATATTTTGTTACCTTATCCACTATCGCAGTTTCGAAGGAAAACGCCTATTGGGACGGAAGTTCATCCTATTCCCGGAAAGGTCATACTATCATTATTGGCTGGAACGAAAGAGTTCGGACCATCCTTTCTCATTACGCCCGTGAAGATATGAACGAAGATATTGTATTGATTGATGACAGCTTAACAGAAAAGCCGCTGATTTCTCCCAACCTCTATTTTATTAAAGGGAACCCTAGCCATGCTTCTACTCTACACAGAGCCAACATGACAGAAGCTTCTAAAATTCTTATCACGGCTGATCAATTTAAAAATGAAGAATATGCGGATATGCAAACAATCTTGACATTGGTCGCAATTAGAGGCGTTTCTCCCTCTATTCATACCATCGCGGAAATTTTAACATCTGAACAAAAAGAGAATGCACGGCATGCAGGAGCAGATGAGGTCATTTGTACGAACCATTTAACAGGGGAAACCATGTACAAACAGCTCTTTTAGCCAAAAGTTTGTACAGACTATGGTCCTGTATAAAGCATCCTAGCTGAATTCCTATAGGCGGCTGTCATGCTTTTATACACGCTCATGCCGCCCGCTTATATGAAAAATTCGATGAAATACTCAATCTTTTAGCAACACTTCCTCCAGCTCTTTTACAAGGGCCTTCCCTAACGAAATATACTTTTCTGGAAATTCTGCATCTGGATCTTGCGGTTCAGAAAACTGGTTAAAAGAAGCTTGGGCATTTCCTACATGTACATGATCATCCAAACCAATTTGATATTTATGCGAAAGTAAAAAAGGTGTCCCTAATTTTACGGTGGCTCCAGGAGAATCTAGCTGGCCGTCAACTGATTGAAACGGAAGTCTTAAAAATTGATACCCGACCTCATCGTCAATTTTATAGTCGAAAGAACCATGATCATAATCCCAATTTCCTCCGATGACATAACCTAAAGGTTTCAACTGTTGTTCTAGATGAAATAATTTAAACGACTCCCCTTGTAGTTTTGAAGAAATCTCAATCATTTCACACACCCCCTTTTTGATTAGATTCTCCCTTCCCCCCTTTTTTATCCGCTAGTAACGGATAGTACGCATCCATAGATGAAGTTTTTCTTATGATTAAGGGGTTAAGTGTTAACTAAACAATAAAAAGGCGGCTCAATGCATCATTTTTAATGCTTTGAACCACCTTTTTCACAAATGTTAATTATTTAAACGTTTTTCTAATTCCGCTTTCTTCTCTTCAAATCCAGGCTTGCCAAGCAACGCGAACATATTTACTTTGTACGCCTCAACGCCTGGCTGATCGAATGGATTAACTCCAAGTAAATAACCGCTCATTGCACAAGCTTTTTCAAAGAAATAAGCAACATAGCCGAATGTATACTCATCTAATTTAGGCAGTGTCACAACTAAGTTGGGAACAGCCCCGTCTGTATGTGCCAGCATCGTTCCTTCAAATGCTTTTGTATTAACGAAGTCCACTGTTTTTCCTGCTAAATAATTCAAACCATCCAAGTCGCTTGCTTCCTCTTCAATTGTTAACTCATGACGAGGAGTTTCTACTTTTAAGACCGTTTCAAATAAGTCACGGCGTCCTTCTTGAACATATTGGCCTAAAGAATGAAGATCTGTTGAAAAGTTTGCCGATGAAGGGAAAATACCTTTTTGGTCTTTTCCTTCACTTTCCCCAAACAACTGTTTCCACCACTCAGCAAAGTATTGTAATCCTGGTTCATAGTTAATAAGCATTTCAATGGTTTTTCCTTTGTTATAAAGCACGTTGCGCACAGCTGCATATTGGTACGCTGCGTTCTCTTCCAACTCAGACGCGCTGAAATCTTCACGCGCTTGAGCAGCACCTTTCATCATATCGTCAATGTTTGCACCACTTACAGCGATAGGAAGCAACCCAACCGCTGTCAATACAGAATAACGGCCTCCTACATCATCAGGAATAACAAACGACTCATATCCTTCTTCTGTCGCTAACGTTTTCAACGCGCCGCGCGCTTTATCTGTTGTTGCGTAAATCCGTTTGCTCGCTTCCTGTTTTCCATACTTCTCTTCAAGAAGCTTACGGAAAATACGGAAGGCAATAGCCGGCTCTGTCGTCGTACCGGATTTAGAAATAACGTTGATGGAAAAATCCTTCCCTTCCAATAAATCCATCAAATCTTTCATATATGTAGAACTGATGTTGTTACCTACAAACAGCACTTGCGGCGTCTTGCGCTTTTCTTTTGGCAGGGCATTATAAAAAGAATGCTGAAGCATTTCAATAGCAGCACGAGCTCCTAGATAAGAGCCTCCAATTCCGATAACAAGTAATACATCAGAATCAGATTTGATTTTTTCTGCTGCTTTTTCAATGCGGGCAAACTCTTCTTTATCGTAATCTACAGGAAGATCAACCCACCCTAAAAAGTCATTTCCGGCACCCGTTTTTTCATGGATAGAGTGGTGAGCTACTTTCACAGCATCACGTAAGTATGTAAGTTCGTGTTCACCAAAGAAAGTGAGTGCTTTTGAATAATCAAAGCGAACATGCGTCATAATTCGTTCCTCCATATTAAGATTGTATTGCTTTCTTACACTTTAACTAAACAGCAAAAAGAATGCAAGATAGACCGTTTTTTTGTAAACGAATACATATTAAAGTTTAAAAATCTTGTCGGATTATGTAAGATAGAACATGGATAAACGATTGGTTCCTGTTTAAACCGGTAAGATGATAAAGATCCTTAACATCACTTAACACGCTTAAATCAAAATAAGAGAGGCTGTCCCATAAGGTCGAAAAAATGATGATGTTTCTTTTTACGCAAAATGGGCCATCAATCTAAAACCTTGATACTACTGGTTTCTCTTGATGGCCCATTTTGCGGAAGTTGATTCGAAAGGGGTGATTTTTCTCCTTTCGAATCAACCTCTCCTCTATAATTCATCGGTTTCTTCCTGAATTTCGGAAACGGGAGACATGATGACTCCAATTCTTACGTATTCCCTCGACTGAAAAACGGATTCTGTTCTCGTGATAATGCTCGTCATCTGTTCGTAGTTGACAGGACGGATAAACATTTCTTCATAGAAAGACCTTTTTGTCGTGTGGTTGAGCATATATGCACTAATGAACATGACAGCGAAAATGCTGACGCTTACTATTATATGTTTCATAAACATATGATCACCATCCTGTTCATTAGGATGAATATTTTCCAGTTGTTTTATACAAGAAAATGAAACCTTTTTCACTTTCTTTCGTAAGAATGATTGGGCTTTGTGTTCAATGAATGTTAATCCCGACTCATATCCGTTAGAATAATGACTGATACTAGTGAGTGATAAGAAGAGATGGGCGGTCGTCTCCATTTTAAGCAGGAAGCATCGTTTCACCTTTAGAAGTAAGGAGGAGGATATTTTGTCATTGTTGCATATTGTTACGTTTTCACCTTTTCTTTTAGCAATTTTTGTGCCTTTCTTTTATAAATATATCCGAAAGGTCCATACAGGCTGGTTTGTCTTGCCTTTGCCAGTATTGCTTTTTGCTTATTTTACACAGTTTATTAGTACCGTTTCTCATGGAAATACATACGAACAATCTTTCAAATGGATTCCAAGCTTGGGAATCGACGTTCGCTTGTATGTGGATGGACTCAGTCTACTTTTTAGTTTACTGATTACCGGTATCGGCTCATTGGTTATTCTTTATTCCATTTACTATTTGTCCAAGACAAAAGAAGCATTAAATTCGTTTTACGTGTATTTGCTTCTGTTCATGGGAGCAATGCTCGGAGTCGTACTCTCAGATAACGTCATCGTTCTTTATACGTTCTGGGAACTCACAAGCTTATCTTCATTTCTTTTAATTGGATATTGGTATCAACGGGAAAAATCCCGTTACGGGGCTCAAAAATCCATGCTTATTACAGTATTCGGAGGATTGGCAATGCTCGGGGGCTTCATTCTTTTATACATCATGAGCGGAACTTTCAGCATTCGGGAAATGGTTCAAAATGTAGGGACAATCGCATCCCATGAGTTGTTCATTCCCGCCCTTATCCTTGTGTTACTCGGTGCATTTACGAAATCAGCACAATTTCCATTCCACATTTGGCTGCCTGATGCGATGGAAGCACCAACGCCTGTTAGTGCCTACTTGCATTCTGCTACGATGGTTAAAGCCGGAATTTATTTATTGGCGCGTCTCAGCCCCATTTTCGCGGATACATCCGTTTGGTTTGTGACAGTATCAGCTGTCGGGATTACGACGTTGTTCTGGGGATCATTTTCTGCCGTGAAACAAACAGACTTAAAAGGAATTCTCGCCTTCTCCACTATTAGTCAGCTTGGACTGATTATGTCTTTGATTGGAGTGGGAAGCGCTGCTCTTCATTACGAGTTTCTCGGAGACAATATTTATGTTGTGGCTATTACTGCTGCTGTTTTCCACTTGATTAACCATGCAACCTTTAAAGGAAGCCTGTTCATGGTGGTGGGAATTGTCGATCACGAAACGGGAACCCGGGATATCCGAAAACTTGGCGGACTCATGAGCTTCATGCCAATCACGTTCACCATCGCTATTATCGGATGTTTTGCAATGGCCGGGTTGCCGCCGTTCAACGGATTTTTAAGTAAAGAAATGTTCTTTACAGGAATGGTTCATGTAACGAAAATGGATATTTACAACATGGAAACATGGGGCGTTTTATTCCCTGTCCTCGCTTGGATTGCGAGTGTATTTACGTTTGTCTACAGCATGGTTATTGTCTTTAAAACATTCACAGGAAAGTACCAACCGGAAAAGTTGGCGAAAAAACCGCATGAAGCACCGATTGGCATGCTTGTGCCGCCAATTATCCTTGCTTCTTTAGTGATCCTTTTCGGATTGTTCCCAAATTTATTGGCCCACAGTATCATTGAACCCGCTATGGCTTCAATTATGCCGGCTTTATTGGATACAGGGGAAAAGTTTTATGTTCACATTTCCTTCTGGCATGGATGGACACCGGAACTTTTCATGACAATGGGTGTCATCGCATTAGGCGTGCTTCTGTTCATAACCGTAGCCAAATGGTCCAAGCTGTATAGCCTGTTCCCACAGAAGCTCGCGCTCAATCATTTTTATGATAGAGGCTTGTCTGCGATTGATAAAGGCTCCTACTCATTTATGCGTTTATGGATGACAGGCTTTCTTCGGGATTATCTTGTATATATCTTTGCATTCTTGATTGCAATTGTGTTAGGGACATTATTCGTCAAAGATGCATTCAGCATGAAGTTCGACAACCTTGCTCCCGTTGGTGTCTATGAAGCTATTTTAATCATTGCAATGATTATCGCTGCTTTCATGACCGTACTATCCAAATCACGCTTGACCGCCATCATCGCATTGGGAATGGTCGGTTATTCTGTCGCTTTGTTTTTCATCTTATTCCGCGCCCCTGACCTGGCGCTGACGCAGTTAGTTATTGAAACCATTTCGACCGCTTTGTTTCTCCTTTGCTTTTATCACTTGCCGGAGATGCAGCGCCTGCCGAAAAAATTCAAATTTAGAATGAATAATTTTCTTATTTCGCTGGGAGTGGGAGTAACCGTAACTCTTGTTGCCCTCTCTTCTCACAGTACAAAATTATTTGATTCAATCACTCAATATTTTGTTGAAAACAGTTACACAGAAGCAGGCGGTAAAAACATTGTAAACGTCATTTTAGTAGACTTCCGCGGCTTCGATACATTATTTGAAATTACCGTGCTGGGAATCGCAGCCTTCGGAATTTATGCAATGATTAAACTACGTTTAACGAGAAAGGAAAGTGAAGAATGAAGGTAAATGATTTGATATTACAAACTGTTACAAAGGTCGTTGCCTTTATTATCCTGATCTTTTCCATCTACTTATTTTGGACAGGGCATTATACACCGGGCGGAGGCTTCGTTGGAGGATTAATGGCCTCCTCCGCGCTTGTTTTGATGCTGCTTGCGTTTGATGTTAAGACAATTAAAAACGTCATTCCTTTTGATTACAAAATGATTATTGCAACTGGATTGTTTATCGCCGTAGCGACAGGGCTCGGTTCATTTGTTTTTGATGTTCCATTTTTAACACATACATTCGGTCACCCCCACCTGCCTGGATTAGGAGAGGTATCGTTGGCAACGGCGAGCCTTTTTGACCTGGGAGTTTACCTTGTTGTTGTGGGAGTAACGATGACCATTATTCAAACGATTGGAGAGAGCGAATAATGGAAATATTAATGTCTATTGCTGCCGGCATTCTATTTATGGCAGCAACGTACCTTATGTTATCTCGAAGTTTGCTTCGCATTATTATCGGGACAGGGCTTTTAAGTCACGGTGCCCATTTACTATTACTTACAATGGGAGGATTAAAGCGTGGAGCTGTTCCACTTTTAGGGGAAAAAGCGCCCGTCTATACAGATGCCCTTCCGCAAGCTCTTATTCTAACCGCGATTGTTATCAGCTTTGGCGTTACGTCTTTTTTACTCGTATTAGCTTACCGCGCCTACCAGGAGCTTGGAACAGACGATATGGATAAGTTAAGGGGTAATGAAAATCATGAATAATCTTGTCATTTTACCACTTATTATTCCTTTGATTACTGGAATCATTTTAATGTTCCTGAAAGACCATGTACGTTTTCAAAGAATCGTAAGTGTATTATCATTCATCATCAATATCGGTTTATCATTCATGCTTGTGCAAAACGTTTATGAACATGGAATCCAAACCCATGAACTCGGAAATTGGCCCGCTCCTTTTGGAATTGTGCTCGTAGCGGATTTATTAGCTTCAATGCTTGTCCTCACAGCAAACATTGTTAGTTTCTGCTGTGTGTTGTTTGCTTTTCGTTCTATCGGCAGCGGACGTGAAAATTTTTCTTTTTACGCCTTCGTGCAATTCCTGATCACAGGGGTCATCGGTGCATTTTTAACAGGAGACATTTTCAACCTATTCGTCTTCTTTGAAGTGATGCTCATGTCTTCTTATGTATTAATTGTGTTGGGCGGAACAAAAATCCAATTGAGGGAATCCATCAAATATATTCTTGTCAATGTTATTTCATCAGCTCTTTTTGTTATCGCTGTCGGTTATTTATATTCTGTTACCGGCACGCTTAATATGGCTGATTTATCCGTCAAAATCAAAGAGGTGGGACAACCAGGGATTTTAACGGTTATCGCCATTCTTTTCCTTGTAGTATTCGGGCTAAAAGGAGCAATCTTCCCGCTTTATTTTTGGCTTCCTAGTTCCTATCAAGCCCCGCCTTCTGCTGTTACGGCACTATTTGGCGCCCTTTTGACGAAAGTCGGAGTTTATTCGATCTTCCGTACGTTTACTCTTTTGTTTTATCATGATCAACCATTTACTCATACACTCATTGGATACATGGCCCTGTTAACCATTGTCATTGGATGCATTGGCGCCATTGCTTATTCGGATATTAAACAGATTTTGATTTATAACATCGTCATCGCAGTCGGCGTTATCCTTTATGGAGTAACGATTGCCACACCGGAAGGTCTGACAGGATCCATTTATTACTTACTTCATGATATGGTCATTAAAGGAACCTTATTCTTGCTGGCAGGTGCCGTCATCGTGGTTACAGGCACATCCGATATGAAACAAATGGGCGGACTCATCAAACGCCATCCTTTACTCGGCTGGATGTTTTTCGTTGCAACAATAGCTCTTGCGGGGATTCCGCCATTAAGCGGATTTATCGGAAAACTGCTGTTGCTTCGAAGCGGTTTGGAAACGGAAAATTATACATTCGTAGCAATCTTGCTTATTTCAAGTTTAGCCGTACTTTATTCGGTGATGAAAATCTTCATGAATTGTTTTTGGAGAGAACCGAAACTATCGGCCGAACAGGAGAAAGGCAGCACAAAAGGATTACTTTATCCTTCTGCCCTGCTTTTAGTTCTTTCAATTTTTATGGGTGTAGGGGCTGAATGGATTTACCCATATGTAGCGGATGCGGCAAAGACATTAGCTGACCCTTCGATCTATATCCATTCGGTGTTAAAGGAGTAGATGCATATGTCTTTTCAAATATTACTCAATTTCGTTATCGCATTTGTCTGGATGTTTCTCAATAACTCGCGGGCTGGTATTACCTTTGTAATTGGTTACATTCTTGGAATTCTGATTCTCTTTATCTTAAGACGTTTTTTCTCAGAACGTTTTTATCTTGGGCGAGTCTATGCAGTCGTGAAATTGCTGTTCATTTTTCTGCGGGAGCTTTTCAAATCCAATATTGCGGTCATTCAAGATGTTTTGAAGCCTAAGCTGGATATACAGCCATGCATTTTCGCCCTTCCCATCACAGTCAAGAGGGAGTGGGAGATCACTGTTTTAGCAAACTTGATTACGCTCACTCCAGGTACGCTCGTCGTCGACATTTCAGATGATAACGCTCTTCTCTATATTCACGCGATGAACATCAATGACGTGGACGAGACGATCGATGACATTAAAAATACATTCGAAAAAGCCATTATGGAGGTGAGCCGATTATGATCGAAGGACTACTGAATACCGCTCTCGTCATTATCTCGATTGCCACCATCGGCTTAATTTATCGCGCGGTCAAGGGACCTTCTACACCTGACCGTGTAATGGCTCTTGATGCAATTGGAGTCAATTTAATTGGAATGACAGGGATTGTGTGTGTGATTTTTCGCACAGATGCTTATTTTGAAGTCATTTTACTATTCGGTATTATTTCCTTTATCGGGACCATTGCTTTTTCCAAGTTCTTAGAGAAAGGAGAGATTATTGAAAATGACCGAAATCGTTAAATATGGCGCTGCCATTCTCATCATCCTAGGCGCTCTTCTCAGCTTGATTACAACGATTGGCATCATTCGCCTTCCTGATACGTATACACGCAGCCACGCGGCCTCTAAGAGTGCTACACTCGGTATTATGTTCATCTTAACAGGAGCACTGCTGTTCTTCTGGGCAGAGAAGGGGTACATCAGCGCCCGTTTAGTATTGGGGATTGTATTTGTTTTCATAACTTCTCCCGTCGCCGGACATCTGATCAGCCGTGCTGCCTATTATACCAATGTTCCGTTATGGGAAAAAACGGTGCAGGATGATTTAAAAATGAAAAAAGAAGCAAGTTCAGTTCAAACGGTTGAAACAAAACAAAAAATGCCTCAGCATAGCTGAGGCATTTTTTGTTTTTTCCAAGACTATGTTAGAGTGTAGTGTTGATAAGCTGCTGTTCTTCAGCGTGATGCTTTTCAAAACGAATGAATCCCCTGAAAATAACCATATTCAAGCGAACACACTCTCTAGAGAGAAGCTTTTAAGATCGTAAGCACATCTTCTTTATCCAATACTTTAAAACGTCCAAATTCCCCGTATGCCATTGCTTTGTCAGTCATGAGTTCAAGGTTTTCATCCCCGATTTCATAATCAGCCAAGCGAGAAGGCGCACCAATACTGGACCAAAACTCGCGCAGCTTCTCAATCCCTTCAAGCGCGATAGCCTCATCCGTTTTTCCTTCAGGCTTCACACTGAATACTCGAACAGCCAATTGTTTATAGCGGCCTACGTTTTCATGAAGAGTATGCTTCATCCAGTTCGGGAATAAAATAGCAAGACCGCCGCCGTGAGGGATGTCATAGACCGCCGATACAGCATGTTCAATGTTATGGGTAGCCCAATCCCCTTGATAACCCATTTGAAGCATACCATTCAACGCAATGGTACCCGAATAAAGGATGGTTTCGCGAAGCTCATAATTCTCAAGGTCATTGACAAGCTTAGATCCCGCTTCCATCACGGTTTGCAATACAGATTCACATAAACGATCCTGAAGCGGCGTATTGGAAACTTGGTGGAAATATTGTTCAAACACATGGCTCATCATGTCCACAATGCCGTAAGTCGTTTGATCTTTCGGCACCGTGAATGTGTTCACAGGATCTAAAATCGAAAACTTAGGGAATGTGTATGGACTTCCCCAGCCATATTTCTCTTTCGTTTCCCAATTTGTAATAACCGAACCGGCATTCATTTCAGACCCAGTTGCCGCAAGAGTAAGAACCGTTCCAAATGGAAGAGCATCTGTTGCCTCTGCTTTTTTTGTGACGATATCCCATACATCTCCGTCGTATTTGGCTCCTGCTGCCACGGCCTTCGTGCAATCAATCACACTGCCTCCTCCGACTGCTAATAAAAAATCTATGTTTTCATTTTTACAGATCTCTACACCCTTATGTACAGTAGAAAGACGAGGATTTGGCTCTACTCCCGGCAGTTCAAAAACTTGGGCTCCTGTTTTCCCCAAAATATTTATCACTTGATCATAAAGACCATTTCGTTTAATGCTGCCTCCTCCATATACGAGAAGCACCTTTTTGCCATAATGAATGAGTTCTTGCTCTAACTGCTGTAATTCTCCTTTTCCGAAAATCAGCTTAGTTGGGTTATAAAATGTAAATGAATTCATGTTTGTAACCTCCCTTTCACGCCTTATTATGATAAACGCTTTTCCAGCTGTAAAGAAAAGTGCCTCTTGAAAAGTTATTTCCATTCGCATTTGTACCATGCATATTTTTTTGTAAAAAAAACAACCTAATAAGGAATCACATGTTAAGGAGGTTACCTTATGAGCGCGATTCAACGCATTGCACTCGTTCTTACAATTATTGGTGCCATTAACTGGGGACTCATTGGTTTTTTCCAGTTTGATCTAGTGGCTGCAATCTTTGGCGGACAAGATTCGGCTCTTGCACGCATTATCTATGGATTAGTAGGAATTGCCGGTTTAATCAACTTAGGCTTACTATTTAAACCATCTGAAGAAGTAGAGCGTTCTGAAGCACGAGCAACACGCTAATACTAAATACAAAAAGAAAAGGCTCCTTTATAAGGACCTTTTCTTTTTATTGAACGAAAAATTACTCTAACCGCAAAAATAAAAAGCGCCCAACTGGACGCTTTTCCACAATTACTTGTTAATTAAATCTTTACGATCAGACTGATCAATCCACTCTTGAAGCTTCTCTTTTAATGTATTGAAACCTTGAGGTGCTTCAGTTGTTTGCGTTTGTACAGTTGCTTGACGCTTCTTTGGAGCTTTTGGCTTTGCAGCAACTTCTTCTTGTGCAGGTGCTTCTTCTGTTGCACGGATAGATAAACCGATTTTGCCAGATGCCTCATCAACAGAAAGAACTTTCACGTTTACTTCATCGCCCACTTTTAAATGTTCGTTAATATCTTTTACAAATCCATGTTGGATTTCAGAAATATGAACAAGGCCTTGAGTATTTTCAGCGATTTCTACAAATGCGCCGTATGGTTGAATTCCAGTTACTTTTCCTTTTAAAACATTTCCTACTTCGATTTTTTCACTCATGAGAACACTCCTATATCATGTTTAATTTCGCCCAAAGTATATGCAAGTAAAAAGTATACCACAAAATGTGATTTTAATCAAAAATGTATTATTCTTTATTTATCATGTACAACCTTGAGTGAAAATATGAAGGAGTTTTGGTTTTCGCTAAATCATTTGAAGTTCCTCGGGAAGCGGGTATAGTGCTTCTTCAATTTTTGCGCTTTCATTTGCTGCTGTATCCCCAGTCAATAAAACTGGATAATCAATTTTGGCTTTTGTCACTTCATCCACATTTTTAAAGTCGAAGCGTTCCAACATTTCGTAATGTTTTTTGACAGCGTTGTACGATTTTGTATCTCCGTGCGCTTTTAAAAACATTCGATAATTTTGCTTCACCTCTTTTTTTAATGTGCCTCTGGAATCGAATATAGACTTATTATCAATTCCAAGCAGATAGTAACCAAGAGCTTGTTTGTATTGTTCATATAACATATTTGCACCTGGAGAGGATGGATCTGCCAAGATTGTTTTTTCAAGCTCTACAATATAATCCCCTAACTGTTCGAATGTGACATTCAAGGTACCGTCAACTGCTATTTTCTTTTCAGAAAGCATTTTCAGCCGTTGGCGGAATGCCGGTCCGATATAAGGGTTAAAGATTTTTTGCATTCTTTTGAAGTCAATACGCAATCCCACCATTCCTTCTCCTTCGTCATAAAATTCATACCCGCTGCCTACAGCGAACAGCTTAAATTCTTGAATGCCTTTAGAAGAGGAGGATTGCACATCATTTAATTGTTTTAGAAATGCATTCATATCATTAATTGACGTAATCTCTGATTGAACATTGCGCCACCTTTCCTGGTAAGCGGGCAACAGCTCATTTTGTTTATTAATTAAAGACTGCAGACTGGATTCAGTATAATCTTGCATTTGACCATCTTCTGCTTTTGCATCTTGTTGCAGTTCTGCATATTCAATATCAGGGGTCTCCATCTTTTGAATAATAAATGTCCGGTGCTCATCCCAAAGCTGTATAAACTGCTCTTCACTTTTAGATTCATTTTTGACGTTTGTCTTAAATCCATTCAGTTTCTTTTGTGCTTCTTTCACAAAGGAGTAATGATCGATTTCCTCTGTGACCAGCTTATTTCTCAGATTTGCCGCAAGTTGATCATAAATCATCGATAAATCCCGTACAGCTTCATTGTACTTTTCATCGCTCAACTGATAGGAAGGGGCCTCCATGACCTTTGATTCAGCAAGCTGATTCACGGTTTTGCCATCGTCAGCCTTTAATTCCACCTCATCATTTTTTTGTTGGGAACGTGCAGATAGATTTGATTCACCATTTAATGAGAGCTGTTGAAGGAATGGCATGCCAAAAATCGCACCAAGAAGAAGGACTCCAATGAAACTCGCCACATATGGTAAATGGAACCATGTTTTCCGCTCTTTTTTCTTTTCATGTTTTTGGATATGTTCCATTATAGTCTGCGGTGAGCTAACCGGGGGAATTCGTTCATAGGAATCCTTTAGTTGCTTTAAACGTTGTTCAAATATTTTGTCATCCATATTTTCCACCCTCTTTCGCCTCAAATTCTTCAACCGCTTTCCTCAGCATCGTTTTTCCTCGAAGAATTCTTGTTTTGACGGTTGATAGACTGATTGACATGATTTCTGCAATTTCCTCGTACTTCTTGTCATGAAAATAAAAAAGAATAATGGGTGTACGGTACTTTTCATTCAATGTTTGAAGACATATATGAAGCATCCGGTCTTCTTCACTTTGAAGCAAATGGGTTTCCACTTGAGGATGGTCTTCATCGGGCTGCTGCTGAAATTTAAATACCTTTTTTAAGTTTTGGCTTCTTTTTCTAGCCATATCCCTCGTGACATTTAAGGTAATCTTATATAGCCAAGTGGTAAACTTAGCTTGTGTAAACTGATCCAAAAAGCGATACACACGGATGAACACTTCTTGTGTGATGTCTTCTATTTCATCCCGCCTATTCCCAAGCTGATAGGCGAACTTTTCCACTGTAGTGTAATGCAATTGAATGAGTTGCTGAAAAGCATGATCATTTCCATCTTTTGCTTTTGCTATTAACTCTTCTTCATTCAACTTTTTCCCCTCCCCCGTTCCATTCATTAAACGTCTCTTTTTTGATCTTTGTTACACGGAAGATTTGCCGCATTAATAAAAACCACAATTTAACATTATATTACATTTCGTAAAAAAAAGGGCTTTTTGCTGCAGTTTTTTCAAAAAAGCTTCTAAAAAAATAGATTAATAAAGTGTCACTTTTTGTTCAGAAAATTCCAATACCTTATGCTTTAATCATGATAAGATGGAAGTAGAACAATATTTGAGGGGGCTTCACTTATGGAACGTATAGGACAAAATATTAAAATGTATCGCGAACTTAAAAAGATGACACAAACCGAACTCGCTCTCAAAGCGCGATTAGGCGTTTCTACTATCACTAAATTCGAGAATGGAGAAAAAAATCCAGACCGTCAAACTTTATTAAAAATCTCCACTGTATTGGATGTTCCTATTACGGAGTTAACAGGGGTACAAGAGGAAGGAATTGTCCATGCAGAAATAGATGAGGAACTAGTAGAATTAATTCACGAGATTGGAATAGAAAAGGCAAAATTCATTTTAAGAAAAATGAAGGATTTAAATGAACCTCAATATTTGCAGCTCGTAAGAACAGTATTTGAACAAAAATATGAGGTTGCAGAATAAATTAACTAAATTGCTTGTTTAAAGATTCCCTTAGATGGCTATACTACAAACATAAGGCTTTCTATAGTATTCCCCCCCTTTTTTCATATTGGCAAAACCTCTTAAAAGGTTCTGCCAATTTTTTATGTTCATCCTTTTTTCCTTATCCATAGGCAAAAGAAAAGTCACTAGACTATTTTATCATGTACATAACGGAACGGGCCATGACCAGCCTTAACTGGTCATGGCCCGTTATGCTCCGCCTCACGCGTGACGATTGACAAATCTCTGCATTCTTCCAATTGCCTCTTGCAATACTTCCATTGAAGACGCATATGAACAACGAACGTGCCCTTCACCGCCGCTGCCAAATACACTTCCCGGTACAACAGCAACCCGCTCTTCTATCAGAAGTTTCTCCGCAAACTCTTCGGACGTCATTCCTGTTCTTACCACCGAAGGAAACACATAAAAAGCTCCTCCAGGCAAATGACAGTCCAAGCCAATTTCATTTAACGATTTAACCATATAATTTCGGCGTCTGCGATAGCTTCTTCGCATATGCTCTACATCCTCACGCCCATTTTTCAACGCTTCGATCGCCCCATACTGAGCCATAGTGGGAGCACACATCATCGCATATTGATGAATTTTAAGCATAGCTTGAGCCAATGTTTTCGGAGCGCAAATGTATCCTAGCCGCCACCCTGTCATGGCAAACCCTTTTGAAAAGCCGGAGACTAAAATCGTTCGCTCTCTCATTCCATCCAAAGAGGCGATAGAGGAATGTTCCCCATCGTATGTTAACTCTGCATAGATTTCATCCGAGATGACCAGCAAATCATGTTTTCTGACAATCTGGGCAATCTTCTCTAATTCTTCTTTCGTCAATAAGCTCCCTGTCGGATTATTCGGTGAACAAAGGAGAAGCGCCTTCGTTTTCGGGCCGATTGCCTTTTCAAGTTGTTCCGCTTCCAGCTTAAACTCGGTATCGATTGTTGTCTCAACCCCTACAGGATGGCCTCCCGCCAACGAAACAAGCGGAGCATACGAAACAAAAGTCGGTTCCGGAATAATCACTTCATCACCCGGATCTAAAATAGCACGCATCGCGATGTCCAGCGCCTGGCTTCCTCCAACAGTCACAATTACTTCCGATAGCGCATCGTATGTAATATGAAACTGCAAATGCAAATATGAGGCAATTTCTTGTCTGAGTTCAACCAAACCTGCATTTGCCGTGTAAGCCGTATATCCCCGTTCCAATGATGAGATGGAGGCTTCACATATAGACCAGGGAGTGACAAAGTCCGGCTCCCCCACTCCAAGCGAAATGACGCCTTCCATACCCGCTGCCAAGTCAAAAAAGCGACGTATACCTGAGGGTTTCAACTGTTCCACTTGTTTAGATAGATATGATTTCATTACGGGGACACCACAATTCTTCGATCATCTTCGCCTTGCTCATAAATCGTTCCGTCATGCTTGTATTTCTTTAAAATAAAGTGAGTGGTCGTCGATAAAACAGAATCAAGCGTAGATAGCTTTTGAGATACAAAGTAGGCAATTTCCGACATAGATCTTCCTTCTACAATGACGGATAAATCATATGCTCCGGACATTAAATAAACCGATTTGACCTCAGTGAAGCGATAAATGCGTTCAGCGATTTCATCAAACCCTACACCGCGTTTTGGTGTGACCTTTACATCAATCATCGCTGTCACGTTTTCATGACCGTCCACTTTCTTCCAATTTATAGCTGTTCCATATTGTACAATGACTTTTTCTTGTTCAAGCTTATTAATGATAGCCGTTGTTTCTTCAAGCGACAAATCCACCATTTTGGCAATGACATCCACCGCAATACGACTATTTCTTTCCAGTATTTCAAGGATTTCCAATTCTTTTTCTTGTAAAAACATCATGAATCCTCCCATTTCCTAAATCAATTCAACCATCATTATAACAAATAACAATATCAAAAACGGAATTTTCCGTCAACGAAAAACAGAAATAAAAATTGGAAAATGAAATAACGCTTAAATAGAACCATTACGGGGAAACTATAAAAAAATTAACGAAGGGGATGGCTCCAAAAGACGAGACACCTATCTTTTGAAACATCCTCCTGTCCATAAAATATAGTTGGAGTGAAAAGTATGACGAACCATCCTCCTTTTTCATCACATTTTGAATCAATAAACGGCGTCTCCGTTTATTACGAGCTGCACGGATATTCACCTAAGAAACCAACCCTAGTTTTGGTTCATGGATTTCTATCTTCCAGCTTTAGTTTTCGTCGGCTCATTCCGCTATTAGCAGAGGACTTCTCCATTATCGCACTGGATTTACCCCCTTTCGGGCAAAGCGAGAAATCACTGACATTTGTTTACTCTTATAAAAACTTGGCCAATATCATCATCGCTCTCATTGAAAAACTCGGATTATCTAAAGTGACACTTGTGGGACATTCAATGGGGGGACAAATTTCTCTAAATGTCGCCAAATTGAAGCCGGATTTAGTGGAAAAAATCATTTTGCTGTGCAGCTCAGGCTATTTAAGCCGCGCCCACTACAGCTTAATTTTCTCCTCTTATATTCCTTACTTTTATCTTTGGGTGAAAACATGGATTGGCCGTAAAGGAGTCAGCGGAAATTTACAAAACGTGGTATATGATTTAAACATGATTGATGAAGAGATGATTGAAGGATATACAAAACCGTTTGGTGACGACCGTATTTTCATGGCCTTAACCCGGATGATTCGCGATCGGGAAGGAGATTTATCCTCAAACGATTTACGTTCTATTGAAACTCCAAGCCTGTTGATTTGGGGAGAGGAAGACCAGGTTGTCCCTTTAAAAATTGGAAAACGATTACAAACGGATATCCAGAATTCTACCCTTATTTCCTTTCAGCGAACAGGGCATCTCGTTCCTGAGGAAAAACCGGAAGCTATTCAAAATCACATGCTGCAATTTTTATACTAAGAGGGAAAAGAAACCCTTTTGACCCATCCTCCTGAAAGGCCCCTTCATGAAAATCCAGTAAAACCAAAGGATTATTTGAAGGGGCCTTCCAATAAAAACCAGCTTTTATGATTTATTAGAGCCTTATAGGACATCCACTCTTACCTGTCAGAGTTATATTTCACATGTACCGGTGTTCTTAATAAGTAAAAGCTCGCTTGCCTTCTTCTCACAAAGCGATAAAGGAATGATTTCCTCGAATGAAAACTCATAAATGCTTTGAATGCGGCGTGCCAGCTGTTTTTTCTCGTCATACCGATGAACCGCTTCAAGCACATCTATTACTTCTGTTTCATAAGCGTCTGTTCCATAACCAAGCGGATCCCATGTTAATAAATTTTCCATCAACTGGATGTTCGTATTTTGCATACTATCCACAAAAATCACCTCTCATTTTCCTTAAAAGGATTCATCTCCATTCAATCGAATAATACGTTATATAGAAATATTTTCATTTTGTTACATAGGAGGATAAAATATAATGCAACAGCCTTTTGATTATATCACGAATCGAAAACAGACTCATTCTGTAAAATGGGATGGGGTTCAAACCTTCTTCGGCTCTGATGATTTACTGCCCATGTGGGTAGCCGATATGGATTTCCAAGCTCCTGCACCTGTACGAGAGGCATTACAAAAAGCAATCGATCATGGAATTTTTGGTTATGCAATGACAACAACCGAAACAAATGAAACGCTTGTAAACTGGCTGAAAAAGCGACATGGTTGGCAGATTGAGCCGGAGTGGCTTGTTTATAACCCAGGCATCGTATTCGCCATCAGTATGGCTATCCAGGCTTTAACTGAACCGCAAGATGCCATTTTAATTCAAACACCTGTGTATGCCCCTTTTTTCAATATGATAAAACAAAACGAACGTACACTTATTGAAAATCCGTTAGTGCTTCAAAGCGACCGCTATATGATGGATTTTGAAGACTTAGAACAAAAGCTGAAACAAAATGTCAAGATGATGATCTTATGCAGCCCGCACAATCCAGGTGGGAGAGTATGGAAGAGAGATGAGTTGGAGAATGTATATAACCTTTGCCGAAAATACGATGTCATTTTGCTCTCGGACGAAATCCATGCCGACCTTGTCTATAAGCCTCACAAGCACATTCCAATCTCTTCACTTTGCCATCATGACAGCAGCAAGGTTATTACGTTTGTGTCGCCGAGCAAAACCTTTAACTTAGCCGGTTTGCAGGCGTCGGCAGCAATTATTGAACATAAAGAAATGCGAGAAGCGTTTACTCGTATGCAGCAAAAACAAGGTTTCTTCTCTTTAAATGCATTGGGTATCGTCGGCTTGGAAGCAGCTTATCGAGACGGAGAAGAATGGCTTGAACACTTGCTTACCTATTTACAGGATAATATTCAGTATGCTTGCCGCTTTATCCGTGAACGACTTCCTAAACTGAAAGTCATGGAGCCTGAAGGAACTTATTTGATTTGGATCGATTGCAGAGGTCTTGGATTATCTGATGCCAAGATTCGTACTCTCCTAATCGAACAAGGGAAAATTGCACTCGAACCAGGAACTAAATATGGACAATACGGCAGCGGATTTGTCCGCCTAAACATCGGATGCCCAAGAGAGCTATTAGAAGACGGTTTGGAACGCCTTTACCAATCCTTTTTAGATATATAAGAATATGTTTTACCTAAAAAACGTCATTCAAATTCTACATTTGAATGACGTTCCTTTTAGGAGAATAGCCAACAAAGTTGATTTTTGCCCTATCCTCTTTTCGCTACTCTTTTTCCTTGCCAGACTCATTTTTTCCCTCTTTGGCTCCTGTTTCTTCCGCTTCTTTTTTCTTTTCTTTATTTTCCGAAATCACTCCGCATGCGATGCGTTCCCCTGCATTGCCGGCAGGCTGGGTCATCCCATCATCTTTTCCTTTATGAACAACAAGAGATGTGCCCTGGCTCTGAAGTAAGGAATTTTTCCCTTCCTTCATCGTGACTCCCGGTGCCATGAATGTTCCACTAAATTTCCCGTCTTCTTTTACAATCAAATTAGGGAGATCTCCTGCATGGGCACCCTCTGGATGAAGTAACCCGTGTTCTTTTCCCTCAGGATTAAAGTGGTTGCCGGCCGATTTAAACTCGGGTGCATCACAACTTCCCTTTTCATGGATATGGATAGCATGTTCACCGGGAGGAAGCCCTTCCAGAGCAAGCTCCAATTCAACACCATCCGCCTTTTCACTCATTGTTACGGTTCCAAGGGAATCACCTGCAGTATTAAACAACTCTACATCTTTTTTTGTTATTTGCTGTTCCATACAACCAGCTAGAAAGAAAAAAGTAAGAAAGAAAATACTAGCTGCTTTTTTCATAAGCTCCTCCAATAAAAAGTGTCTTAGTGTCTTCAACATCTTTTCCAGTGAGGCAGAAGTTTAAACCTTTTTAGCCCCTTTCACAACCCGTAAAAATCTGGTTGATTTAACTAATAGTTGGTACATAAACATTCACTTTATTGGATTGAACAGACGCTTATTCCCGATTGGAGTCTTTCAATTTTTCTTCCAGCTGTTTAGCTGCCTGTGCTTCTTTTTTGGATATCCTTATAATAAACTTCATCGTCACTACAGCGGCCACTCCAAAAAGCAGCATCGTAAAGGCGGCCGGGATATATTCGGATTTATCTTCCGGAAAATAGAGAAATAACTGAAGAGTAAAAAATAATAACAAATTTAACACCTCACCTATAATCAGCTTGTCCTATATCCTTTATAATATTTTTACACCCATCTATCAAGGAGGATCATGAATGATGAACGAAAACGAATTAAAAATTGGCGATATTGTGACCGGCATTTATAAAACTGGAAAATATATCGGTGAAATTACACAAGACCGCTCTTCTCATTATCTTGTAAAAGTAAAAGCAGTTTTGAAACATCCACAGCAAGGAGACTTGCATAATCCAAAGCAAGCAGAAGTTCCATTCTTCCACGAACGCCGTGCCCTCGCTTTTCATGAACAAACAAACATACCGAAAAACATGGTCAAACCATATGTAGGAGAAATTCCAGACTATTATTCTTCTTTAGCTCTTGCACTCGACCAATTAATGGAACAGCTGGACAGCGAACAATCAAGCTATGCTTCCATGAGTAAAGAAAGATTGAATTCGTTGAAACAAGAGTATTTTAGAGGACGTTCCTAACAGGGGAAATGGATATTACCCGATGATGAGGCGAAACTAAAATAGAAAAGCCAAATCACTCTTATTGTTGATTTGGCTTTTACAATGCAAATTTATTAAGCAATTTAGAGAAATCAACCCGGTCACCAATCGTGGTAGGCTCCGGCTGCGCTAAATATCGTTTGTCATTTTCTACGAGTTTAAAAATGTTGTATGTTGTCATGGCATCATCAAGTGCACAATGATGTTTGCCTGTCCCTTCTTTTCCATATTCCTGTACTGCCTTCCAAAGCCCCGTTTGATTTTGATCTCCAAAGAAACGTTTGTATTCCATTGAAAGATCGATTTGTTTTCCCTTAAAAGGGAACGGCAGTCCGCTTTTTTGGCAATTATGCTTTAACACCTTCATGTCCATGTTTCCCCATGTAATGATGGTACTTGCAGCAAGACGTTCATAATCTTCCAATCGATGGATGAGCTCTTCTAAACTTATGCCATTATCTACCTGATTTTGTTGAATATTAAGAAAGGACTTACAACGTTCTGTCAATATAGGGAAAGCAGCGGGTTTGACATAAGAAGAGAAAGTATCGCGAATTTCTTGATTGACGACGGAGACAATACCAACTTCAATAATTTCAGGGAAAAAGCCTTTTGGATTCCCTTTGCCCTCAGGCATTGTAAATTCAAAATCGATAAACAAATACTGATGGTCATAATTCATCTACTCTTCACCCCTAAAGCATTATCCGTACATGATTATTACTTCATTATATCATGTAACATTTGATTATACGCCTATTTTTTACATTCCTTTAAAAAATTCTGAATTTTCAAGGCGTTTCATTTCTACTTTATTCATCAGCCTGTCTAATTGATTGAGGCAATTACCCCAAATTATTATTTTTTTACGAGAAAGTGAAACTTCATTCAGCCCTTAAATAAACCGAAATTTCCCGTAGCGATTCGCCTTTGCCTTTGCTAAAATGACATTTGTGACATATGAACTATAGAAAGAGTGAATCATTTGAGAACGTTTGCCGGGTTTCTCCTATTATGTATTCAATTACCCATATTCGTTGTCGTTCTTTTTTGTTCACCATTGAATGGAACAGCATTCAATCTCTTCAAAAAGAAAGTCCATGAGCTGACATTGGGAGAAATGGCCTTTTTAGCCTCTATTCCCAATAACCCGAGCTTGTACGATCCATTGGCTTCTTCACCTAAAACGACTAAACGGCAGCAATTCATTCTCAAAAAAATGCTTGAAGCAAAGAAAATAGGCGAAAGAGAGTATGAGCAAGCACGGCAGCAGCCCATTGATGCGGGGTAAAATAGTTGAAGATTGCTTGTGATCGCCTTATGTATAGAACAGGGAGCGTAGATGAAAACATCCACGCTCCCTGTTCTATATCGGCAGGCTCTTTAACATACTATTATAGAATGTTATGGTTAATAACGAAACGTAACTCATGATGTATTTATTTTTCATTCCATTTATCCTCTTTGTAATCTTGGCTCTTTTAAAAACGCTGTTTATTTTCTTTGCAGGATTGCCATTGTACAGCGGGAAATACAAATAAGCTTCTCTTCCTCGTCCGTAATCTTTATCTCCCATATCATCGTCGTTTTTCCCTTATGAATAGGAGTCGCTGTTGCCGTCACAATTCCATCCCGTTTAGCACGAACATGGTTGGCGTTAATTTCTAGACCCGCACAGGTTTCCGTTTCTTTATCCAAACATTCGTAAGCCCCGATACTGGCTACCGTTTCTGCCAAAGCAACGGATGCGCCGCCGTGAAGCAAGCCAAATGGCTGTCTCGTCCGCTCATCTACAGGCATCGTTGCCGTCACTTTTTCCTGACTCAAATGTGTAATTTCAATTCCCAATGCTTCAATCAATGTACTTTTTACATTCATATGTATCAGCTCCTTCTCTTTATAATCCATATTCTACCACTTTTATCCGTATGTTCTACATAATTCTCCTTATTTTCTGCATAACTTTCTTTCAGCGATATGCTGCTTTTTATTTTTCGGGAGGAAGTCTGCAAGACTTCCTCCCGAAAAATAAAACAGCAATGATGTTGTCATCATTGCTGTTTTATGAACCAAACTGCTCAAATGGTTTATATTGAAGCCATTGATCAATTTTTTCATCAAGTTCTTTTATCTTTTTTAACGCCAGAGAATCGCTCATTTCACGGTAATGATGCTTCCCGCCAGGCTCCTCATCCGCTTCATCAGCAAGACGTACAACCTTTTGCAGCGGGCGCTGTTTTAATGTCCCTTCCGGTAAATAGGAATCGGTATGCAGTAAGATAGCCAATGCGATTTCTTTCGCATTTTGTGGTTCTTCACCGAGACGAATCAGTAATTTATGAGCTCTTTCCGCCCCTTTAATGGCGTGAATATCATTTTCTTTATATTTTTTATAATCCCACTGCCCGTCTGTGTACCATTCGTAGTGTCCAATGTCATGCAGTAACGCAGCCTTTGCAGCCAAATCGGGGCTCACATTGAATTGAATGGCAAGACGATAGGCGTGATAAGCGACAGAAACAGCATGCGCAATGCCGGATCGTTTCAAATATTTTTGAGCGATTGGGTGAATAAAAATATCCGCTAAAGTTACACTTCTCATTTCCAGTCACCTCATTTTAGGTATTTCCGTAAACAATATCACACTTAATAAAAAAGAGCAATGGAATTGTTAGAACCTTTCACATTGTCCTTTCCTCCAGTATATGTGTTGTCTCAAAGAGATGTTCGGACAAACAAACCTTCCTCTGCCATTTCCTATTATCACCAAAGCGGTTATGAATGGTTTGCAAGTCAATCCCAGGAAAAGCGTTGTTCCTTCCAGGGATCTCCGTAATTATGATAGCCATTCTTTTCCCAAAACCCTGGTTGATCATCCGCCGTAAACTCAATTTTCCTCAACCACTTGGCGCTTTTCCAAAAATACAAATGAGGTACTACTACTCGAAATGGAAACCCATGCTCAGGTGTTAACGTTTCTCCATTATGTGAATGAGCCAATAAAGTCGTTTCTTTCAAAAAATCCTCAAGCGGAATATTAGATGTCCACCCTTCCTCTGCATGAAAAACAACATAACGAGCTCCCTGCTTTATTTTTATATGCTCTAAAAGCTCTGACAAAGATATTCCTGTCCACTTATTATCCAATCTTGACCAACCTGTTACACAATGAATATCAGTAGAAACCTCTGCTTGAGGAAGCTTCATTAGCTGTTCATACGTGAATACTCGAGGACATTCCACCAGGCCAAAAACCGTTAAATCCCATTGGTTCAAATCTGAATAGGAAGGAATATTTCCATGATGCAGGACCGGAAATTTAGTTGTGACATTTTGATTAGGCGGAACCCGGCTGTCTTTAGAAGAGGCTGGTTTTACTTTTCCAAAAAACATTTTCCCACTTCCTTATACATGACTTTATATTATTGTATCCGTAATGAAATAGATTGTCTTACAAAAAAATCCCCCAAAAGGCGAGTAAGTCCTTTTGAGGGATTTTTTGAACTTATAAAACTAACGCGGCAATCCATCCGAAAATGATTAATGGAATGTTGTAATGAATAAAAGTTGGCACACACGTTTCCCAAATATGGTTGTGCTGTCCGTCAATGTTCAAACCTGATGTCGGCCCTAATGTACTATCAGAAGCCGGCGAACCGGCATCTCCCAGTGCTCCTGCCGTACCAATGATAGCAATGGTAGCAAGAGGACTAAAGCCAAGTTCCATACATAAAGGAACAAAGATCGCCGCAATGATTGGAATCGTCGAGAAGGATGAACCAATACCCATTGTTACCAACAATCCGATAACCAGCATGGCTAAGGCACCGATCGCTTTACTATTTCCGATTAAATCAGCTGAGTTTTTTACGAGTGTATCAATATGCCCGGTTTCTTGAAGAACGCTGGCAAAGCCAGATGCAGACAGCATAACAAAACCGATGAATGCCATCATTCTCATTCCATCTGTCAGCATACTATCCGCTTCATTCCATTTAATACTGCCGCTGAAATACACAACGATAATTCCAGCCAAAGCTCCAAAAATCATGGAATCAAGCTGAAGCTGAATGACTAAAGAAGCGATAATCGCTGCCAATGCAACTACAATGCCTTTTGTTGTATAGCCCTTTTGAACACCATCTTGATTAACTTCAATGTCCTTATAAACTCTCGGCTTACGATAAGAGATGAAAACGGCAAGTAATAAACCAAATACCATTCCCAACACTGGAATAGCCATAGCTGTCGGAATATCAGCTTTATCAATCGCCATTCCCGCTTCTTTCATATTTGTAAACACGATATCATGGTAAATAGCTCCAAATCCTGTTGGTAGGAAAACATATGGTGTAATGAGACCAAATGTAATGACCGTTGCAATCAAGCGGCGATCCAACTGTAACTCATTAAACACCTTCAACAGAGATGGAATTAAAATTGGAATAAAAGCAATGTGAATCGGAATTAAGTTTTGTGAGAAGCAAGACATTAATAATATAATAAACACGATTAAGACTTTTGATAGAGCTTTACGCTTGGAATCACCTTTGCGCCCTACTATATTCAAAGCAAATTGAACGACGGCTTCTGGTAATCCCGTTTTAGAAATCGCTACAGCAAAACCGCCAAGGAGCGCATAGCTCAACGCGACGGAAGCGCTGTTCCCCAATCCTCCCGTAAAGACTTCAACTGTATTATTTAAACCAAGGCCGCCGGTTAGTCCTCCGACCATGGAGCCAATAATCAAAGAGAATACGACATTTACACGCAGCAAGCTCAACACAAGCATGGCGAGAACGGCAAGAATGACTGCATTCATGTATGAGACCCCCAACTTTTTCTTTAGTATGGTAAAACATTAGAGAATTAAAAATAATAAATTTATTATATTATGTATAATAATTTTGTCAATGGTTATCTGGAGGATTTTATAAAGGAAACTTCTATAATCACCGTTTCTTTGCTATCTGTCGGTTGTTGAATGACTTATAAGAAATTGACACTAAAAGATATACATCAATAAATTTTCTGAATATTATATTTTGTTATAATTAAATTCTCATTTTATCAGAGAGACATATAACACCGATAGACTACGTTTCGATATCGATGGAAAAAGGCCTGCTATGCACATTAAATACATAACAGGCCTTCCACCTTATCATTACTTTGCTTCAAATCGTTCTACAAGAGTCGCCAGCGTACGAACCATCACCCCGGTTGCCCCTTCAGGCCCTAAAGCATGATTTGCTTTCGCCTCTGAGGTTCCCGCAATGTCTAAATGTACCCATGGGGTGTCTTCTGCAAATTCACCGATAAAAGCCCCCCCCATAATGGCGTGCCCTTCACGTCCGGGTGAATTATTTAAATCGGCAACTTTACTTCCCCGAACACGTTCCTTATCCTTTTCAAAAATCGGTAATTGCCACATCGGCTCTCCTTCTTCCATGCTTGCTTCCCGTACTTGTTCAAACCACTCTTCATTGTTTGTCATAGCCCCTGTCGTATGCATTCCAAGAGCAATAATCACGCCTCCTGTCAGTGTCGCCACATCGACTAAATAGTTGGCCCCATGGTGTTTCGCATACGTAACAGCATCAGCAAGTGCCAATCTTCCTTCCGCATCCGTATTTAACACTTCAATCGTTTTTCCGCTCATGGATGTAATGACATCATCGGGTTTTAAAGCTTCCCCGTTAATCATATTATCTGTAGAAGGAATGACCGCCACCACATTTTGTTCAGGTTTCAATTCGCCGATGATTTCCATCGCGCCTAATACGGATGCTGCGCCAGCCATATCTGTTTTCATACCAACAATGCCGTCTTTCGGTTTAAGGGAATAGCCTCCTGTATCAAAGGTAATTCCTTTTCCCACCAGACCAATTACATCGTCCCATTGTTCTTTTCCTTGGTGTTTCAGTACAATCATTTTCGGAGGCTCAACAGATCCTTTGTTTACAGCAAGAAGCGCTCCCATTCCGAGCTTCTCCATATCTTCTTTTTCGAGTATTTCCAGTTCGAAATGGTACCTTTCCGCGAGCTCTGCAGCGTAGTTCGCCAAGTCTGTTGCTGTAAGCATATTGCCGGGCAAATTGACAAGCGTGCGGGCAGAATTCGTTGCTTTTCCGTACGTATATCCGACAGTTAAAGCCGCCTGCAGCTCTTTTTCATCTCCATCTGCGTATACAATCACATGCTCGAGTTGTTTTTCCGGCTCATTTGATTTTTTCTTATAATCCTCAAATTTATAGGTAGCGAGCGGCCACGCTTCGCTTAAAGCATGTGCTGCATCATATGTATCAAGATTGTCTGTCAAAAATGTCTCAAGGGCAATCGAAACCTCTTGTAGCTTTGCCTGTTGTACCGCTTTAAATAATAAACCAAAGGATTCTTTTAAATCTTGCTCCGTCAGCTTTTCTTTTTTGCCGAGGCCGACAAAAAAAAGACGCTTTGCCCCAAGCTTCCCAAACGTGTGAAGCTTCGAAACTTGTTTTGCTTTAACCGCAATGTCGCCCTCTTTAATGAATGTCAGCAATTCGTGCCCCAACGCTTCATCAATTTCTGCCATCAATCCTTGCGTCTGCTGATTTTGATTAAAAATCCCAACGACTAAAATTTCTGTTTTCTGTTGTAAATCGACGTTGTTTTTAACTGTAAACATAAAGAAACCCCTTTCTGTTACTCTTCTAGATATAAAATAAGATTAGGCAATACCGGCAAAGTATCAATCAACTCAAACGGGACGGAATCCATATTTTTTGGAAAAACACCTAAACACTTTTCCATAAACAAGAAAATCGGTTCAAGATCCAGCCCCCAATGAAAAGGCCGATAAGACTGTAAATATTGACACGCTGCACCCATCATCGCCCTTGCCCCTTTTATATTTCCATATCCATAATGGTATAGGGCAACGGTTAATTGCAACAAGCCTTTCAAAAATAGATTATCTTTTTCCGTCATCCACATATCTTCTAACAAATCGTGGCAGGTATAATAATCTCCCTCATTGAACTTAATAAAAAATTCATAGTACTCTAAAGGATAGCAAGCCATCGCTTCTCCCCCCTATTTAGAGATTATGTCCACTTCTTTCAGGGAAAGGTTTATATAAATATATGCTCAAAAAGGAGGACAAAAAGGAACGAGAAGTTCAAGGAAGCGCCGCTTTGAGCACAAGGGAAAGCTTCTTACAATTCTTCATCGCACGCAGGAAAAGTGATTTTCTTTTCCAAGGAACGGAGCGAAAGCTGACGCCGTCCGACTAAGAACCGCCACGTCCTGTGGCGAACGTCGGATCAGTACGTCCTGTACAAGTAAATTCGACGGTCATTTTTCCCGGATTTTTTGAACATCACCTATAATATATGATATCAAAAGCTGGAATAACCTGTTAATAAAGGAGCGTAATTTATGGATTTATTCACAAACTTTCCGCTTTGGAGCGCTTTTGCAGCTATCGTTTTTGCCCAAGTTGTAAAAGTTCCGATTGAATTCATCGCAACAAGAAAAGTTCATTGGGGGCTTGTTTTTAGTACAGGAGGAATGCCAAGTTCTCATTCTGCAGCCGTTACATCCTTAACTACAGCAATCGGTCTAACTGAAGGATTTGGCTCTCCCTATTTTGCCATCTCCACAATTTTTGCCGTCATTGTCATGTTTGATGCCACAGGGGTGCGCCGGCACGCTGGTGAACAGGCTATTGTACTGAACAAATTGGTAGAAGATTTTAATCATTTTATTACGGAAGCGAAAATGTGGCCGGATCAAGCTGAACAGGAGAAACAAGAGAAATTGAAGGAGTTACTAGGACATCAGCCCATTGAAGTTTTTTTCGGAGCCATTACAGGCATTGCTATTTCTTGTTTTATTTATTTCTTTCTTTTGTAGACACCTTATTGATGATAATTAAGGAAATATTCATAAAGAGAATCTAAAATAATCATGTTATCTCCCTTCAGGAAAATCAGTCCAAAACATACTGTCCTGGACTGATTTTCATCTCTTCTACCTCGGTAATCATATTTCCCGACTGAAGACTCCCACCTCAGGGAATGTGAAGGGCGTAGCCCAATGAGGCAATACTTACTTTAGGAAGATTTTGTTCCAATGTATTGTTGACGGAATACTTGCATTGATTTGTTTTCGTTTAACAGAGTCAGCTCTTCTTCCGTTAGCTTTCCGCTCCCACGTTTTACTATATATACGTCCAGCGTTCTCTTTCCCCAAGACTCATACACGTCATTTACCGTTTCATAATATAAATCCAAGCGATTCCCTTTAATAGCACCGCCTTTATCGGCTACCACTCCGTAGCCGTAGCCCGGAATAAATAGAATCGTTCCAATCGGAAAGACATTCAAATCAGCTGCGATGGTCGAGTATAAATCACGTTTTACCTTTACCCCGGAATATGTTATTCCATAAGAAGGGTGTCCAGGTTTTTTTCCTGTCGATTCATACCCTGCCGTATAACCAGTGGCTAACACATTGTGAACCGGATACTTTGACCAGTCAATCGCTGTTTCCAATGACGGACTTTGGGGATTCATAACAGTTTGTTCACTCGATATTTGTGTGAATGTTTGGCTTTCATGGAATAATTTTCTATAAGACAATGAATTGGCTTTATAATCGTTGTCTTTATATGAGTATGTAAAAAAAGATTCATTAGAGCCGGACCAAGGTGTACGCTCATAAACCCAATTCGCAATCGTCTTCGCTTCTACGCCAGAAATCGATTCGCCTGTTGTGATTAAAGCACCTATAAACAATAATGTCATACTTAACCTTTTTATTATTTTCTTCATCATTACGAATATGACAACTCCTCTCACGATTCTATTCCTTTCCAAACAGAAAAGAAATTATTCGCGAATGAGGAAATGCCACATTTTTACACAACAATTCTACCGATATTTTTTGTTACTTTATCCCAATTTAAAACAGCCATGCAGGCAGAAAAAATGGCTGATTCACAAGGTCACCATAGAGGATCATAGTAATTATTTTACTGAAAGGACCCGTCAACCAATCCATAATTTTACTGGATTTTGGTGACGGGTCCTTTCAGCAGACTAGATGGAAAGGGAGGCTTTTGCCCCCTTTCCATCCAGTCTGTTTTAAAACATTCTATATCCTTTTGCACGCAGCCAGCGGATCACAATGCCAGAGACAATCGCCCCTGTGAAACCTGCTGTTAAAATCGCAATATCAGCCGCAGCCAGGGAAGAGATTTTCCCCCCTAAATGAGAAAAGGAAGGTCCAGGCTGTTGAATGTATTCAATAAATCTTATATCATCAATAATTAAAATGAAAACGATGGGATATAAAACCGCCATGATCCATGACATTCTTAATAACATATTTAATAAGAAACCGATTCCAAAGAATAAAACAAAAAATAGCAAAATGGATATTAATAAAACCGGAATACTCATTTCCATGTTTCCTCACCTCCTGTACACATCCTTTTTTAGTGTACTAAAAAGGTGTATATGAATCCATATAAATAACGGGGAACGGATGTTTTTTATCCGTACCCCGTTATTGAAATAAGTTTATTCCTCATTAAGACAGTAATATCCTGATGGCAGCTCCCTTTATTCACGTGAATAGACGGCCTTTACTTCCTCCGCTTCTTTTGTACCTGTCCCTTGACAGTGTAAGCAAGTTTCGGTTCCACCCATTAGTACCGTTACATATCCATGACCATCACATAATAAGCATTCATTCATTTTTTCGATCCCCTTTTAATTTAATTGAATTTTCAGATAATATATCAAATATTTATTTAAATGAAAAGGAGCTCTATAGCCCCTTTTTTAATAATGTAAACGTATACATGTATGTTTTTCTTTAATTTTCTTTCATATTCATACAAATAATTTATACGCCGTGTATCCAAATTGGTTTCCCGGGTTCAAATGCTCATACATATTCAATAGTTGGTATGGCTGCTCAATAAAGTACTTTACCAATAAAGAGGTATTTTCGTCAAAACACAGTTGGTCCTTTGTTAAAAAAGCAGCCTTTTCCAGTTCCTTCTCTTGTACGATAATATCCGTGTGCTTGGCTCTCATAAGGAAAATGATCATATTGTCACTAATTTCGTTTTGAATGACCCCTGATCGAACTCCAATCATGCCTACAACTTCTGCTTGAACTCCTGTTTCCTCCATCACTTCCCGGATTACTGCTTCGTCAAGCGTTTCTCCTTCTTCCACAAACCCTGCAGGAAACGACCATTTCCCTTTTAAACCGCCATAATGCTTTTTTACAACAAGATACCGTCCATCTTCTGTCAACACAAGTCCGCTGACCGCAAGCCAGACTTTTCCCCTCTTTTTAACCATTTGATTTCTCCCCTTTTATTCTTTCATTAAACCATACTATACACTGATTTTGTTGGTAAAAAACACATGAATTGGATAAAATAAAAACAGCAGGCTTTTAGCCTGCCGTTTTTTTATTTTAGAAGAAGTTGAATTTACCTTTTTTCATTACAAGACCCGCTCCGCCTTGTAAGAACAATGCACGGTTGTCTACTACCTTTTTCATGAATGAAGCACTTGAGCCGAATAATTTTCGGTCGAATACGATACCAATCGCATCATCATGCCCTAATGAACATACTGTACCTTTCAAATCAGGTTTGAAAGTTTCCATTTCGCCTTGTCCGCGAACTAATACAGCTAAATTTTTGGCACATGTCACACCTTCTTGCATTGCAACTTGTGCTGTTGGCGGATATGGACGATTGATTTCTTCATTGATGATCAATGAACAATCCCCAACGATGAAAATATTGTCATAACCAGGGGCACGCAAATGAGGATCTACTTTTACACGGCCGCGCATGTTTTCAAAACCAGCTTTCTCGATCAGATGACTTCCGCGTACACCAGCCGCCCAAATAACCGTACCAGCTTTGATTTCTTCCACTTGATCATCCTTAGCAACGATGATGCCGTCTTCTGTACATTCTTTAATCGCTGTACCAATTTTGAACTCTACGCCTTTACGCTCTAATTGTGTGACAGCGTACTCCACTAATTCCGGATCGAAACCAGGTAATGCCATTGGAGCTGCTTCTACACAAATGATACGTACTTTTTCACGCGGAATATCAAATTCTTTACATAATTGCGGAACGCGATTAGCGAGCTCACCGACTAATTCAATACCTGTGAAACCAGCTCCACCTACCACGATTGTTAATAATTCATCACGTTTTACCGGTTCGTTGTTGTACGTAGCAAAAATATAGTCGATGTGCTCACGGATTTGACGTGCTGCATTGATGTTAGCAAGGGAAAAAGCATATTCTTTTAATCCTTTAATACCGAACGTTTCTGACTCATAGCCAAGAGCCACAACTAAATAATCAAAGTCAATTTCACCATTTTCAAGGATAACGCGCTTTTCTTCCGGCTTAATGTCAACTACTGTATCTTGAATGAAATTCACTTTACTCTTATCAATTACGTCAGCAATTTTAAAGCGGGAACGGTCATGATGCAGTGTACCTGCAGATACTTCATGCAGCCAAGTTGTTTCATAATGGTAGTCATTTTTGTTTACAAGTACAATTTCTGCTTCGCTGACTCCCAGCTTTTTTTGAAGATTAACAGTTGTCATAAGACCACCATAACCAGCACCAAGGATTACAATTTTAGGCTTTCTCATTGCAATGTCATCCACCTTTTCTATAAAATGTTTTATTATTATCTTTAATTTGACGAAAGAACCGTTGTTTTTTTCTTATTGTAAGCATCTCATTTTGTTCCTATCCGTCACCTTGCTCTAAAGTCTCACAGAGAGTTTGTGAATCATTTCACGTAATTAGTCGAAAAAGGACAAGAAATTGTTATATAATTGTCATAAAATCTTAACAATATGCCTATCAAACATCATATGCCTTTTCGCAAATTTTTTCAAGACAAAATTCATTTATTTCTAGCATCGCCAACTATTGGAATCGTTTTCGCACCTATTTTAAATCAAAGAACGAATATTCATGACATTTGTTCCTCACAGCTTTCGGAAATCAACTCTTTCCCTTATAAAAATGGCTGAAGGGAAAGGCACCCTTTATACTTATTTAAGAGCACTCCAACTGTTTGCAGCCGGATTGGGTAAGGATTCAGCAGCTGTAATAACGCTATGTTCTAATGAAAATGACGAGTGCAGTGAACACTCGTCATTTTCATTAGAACTTCATATTCAGTTCAAAAATAAAACAGCTTCCCTTCATTTAAATAGGGCTCACTGTTTCTCTTTCAATAATGGAATGAGGCATAACGATTTCCTTTTCAGCTTGATGCCCCAATAAGATTTCAACAGCTACTCTTCCCATTTCATAAAGCGGCTGACCAACTGTCGTTAACGGTGGTACTGTTTTTTCTGCTGTTGCAGTATTATCGTATCCAATGACTGAAATATCGTGAGGTACTTTCATGTTTCGTTTATGTAAAAAGGATAATGCTCCGGCTGCCATTTCATCACTAGCACAAAACACGGCCGTGAGCGCATGAGTGTATTGGGAAAGTAATTTTTCCATTCCTTCTATTCCACTTCTAAATCTGAAATCCCCATATATAATTGAACAATCATCGATATATAGTTGGTGATCTTGTAAAGCTTGTTTAAACGCTTGTACACGTGGAATGGTAGCCAACGGATCTCCTTTCGTTCCTGCAATCATTCCAATATGGGTATGACCATGTTGAATCAAATATGACACAGCATCATAAGAAGCCTTATAGTCGTTGACCTTTACATACGGCAACGGATAAGGGGACTGAGTGGAAACAAGCACCACAGGAAGCTCCATGCCTTTAATCGTATTGTAATAGGCATCCGTCATCTGATCACTAACAAATAGAATTCCATCTACTTGCTTTTCACGCAGCATTTGTAAATATTTCATTGTTCGTGTACCATTCTTATCCGTTTTACAAACAATTACACTGTAATCAAGCTCATGAGCCCTATCTTCCATACCGTTTAAGATGGCGGATGCAAATAAGTCTGATACAGCCGGAAGCAATACACCAATCGTTTTCGTCCGCTTACTTATTAAACCTCTTGCAATGGCATTTGGCTGGTAGCCCATTTGTTTAATTGTATTCATAACACGCTTTTTCGTTTCTTCAGAATAGCCCGGTAAATTGTTTACTACTCTGGAAACAGTCGCAACCGAAACATTTGCTTTCCTCGCCACATCTTTAATTGTAACAGACATACCCCCACCGCCTCTTGTGTAACCGTTTTCGTAGAGAAATTGTAACATTTATGTAAAATTCTTTCAATTATTATATTCCTCACAGAGAAAGCTGTCAGAAACAGTCCATCGTCATCCATGAAAAAGCTATATTCCAAGTACTAGAAAACAACCGCTCTATAAATCGAAAAGAATTTCCCGATGATTTCTAAATAAAATAACATGTGTTTTATTGAAAGGACCCGCTCCTGAATCCTTTTATTTTACCGGATTTCTAGGGCGGGTCCTTTCAATTATTCTCTTCTAACACTCTTCTGGGGTACCTGTATTCGTAGCCGTACGGAAAGAAGAGCCGCAGCCACAGGAAGCGATCGCATTCGGATTATCGATGGTAAAGCCTCCACCAAGCATAGACTGCTTATAATCGATTTTTGTTCCTTTTAAAGCAGGAGCGCTTTCTTTATCGACCAACACTTTAATCCCATGTTGTTCCAATTGAACATCTCCTTCTTGTACTTCATGGTCAAACCCCATGCCGTAAGAAAGGCCGCTGCACCCCCCTCCTTGAATAGCTACACGCAAATAAGCCTCTTGTTCACCATGCTCTTTCATCATATCTTTTATTTGAAAGCTTGCCGCTTCAGTAATCGTTAGGATATCTTGACTCATTTATATTCGACCTCCTTCTCATTACTATTATACTCTTTATAAGTGCCTCCAACAAACAATCTGCCGCAGGATAAAGCTAAAGCTGACTTCCCAAACATGACGAGCTTTTCACTTGTCTTAATTGTAAAAACAATCATTCCCAGAAAAAATCCTAATTAATAGTAGTAGGTTCCTGTACAAATTGTCTCAGCCGGCCCTGTCATTAATACCGTCCCCTCTTCTTTCCATGTAATAACAAGATCTCCGCCTGCTAAATGTACGGTCGTCGGAACACCTTTTTTCGTATGACCGTTTAATACCGATGCCACCACTGCTGCACAGGCCCCTGTTCCGCACGCCATGGTAACGCCAGACCCTCTTTCCCATACACGAAAATGGAGTTCGTTTTCACTAACAGCTTCTACAAATTCAACGTTTATTCCTTCTGGGAACATCTCGTGCTTTTCCACGATTGGACCTAATGTTGTAACAGGGGCTTCATTAATATTAGGCACGTAAAAAATAACATGTGGATTTCCCATTGAAACAGCTGTCATCTCATACTCTTGCCCATTAAAAGAAGTTTTCTCTGCCACTACTTGGTCCATGGCTTCTCCTTGCATTGGAATACTATGACTCGCTAAACGCGGCTGCCCCATGTCTATTGTGACACTTTGAACTACACCATTTTCCTCTTTCACCTGTGCTTCTACTAATCCAGACAACGTTTCAATTTGAAATACTTCTGTTTGTACTAGTTTATGTTCGTAAGCATATTTAGCGACACAACGCAGTCCATTTCCACAGTTTTTCGCTTCAGAACCATCATTATTAAAAACACGCATCTTTACAGAAGCCAAATCAGAAGGACAAATTAAAATCATCCCATCAGCCCCAATTCCCGTGTGAATATTCGACACCTTAACTGCAAGGGCTGACAGTTCATCCTCTTCCAGTTTTTCTTCAAACATATTGACATAAATATAATTGTTTCCTAGTGCATGCATTTTCGTAAATTGGAAGCTTTTCATTTTTACTCCTCCGCTGCAGAAAGTTTTTTATTGTTTTATAGTATAAAGATATCTAAAGAAGTACACAATGAAAATATCCCCCGTTTTAAACTCCTTGATTATTTTAATCGAGGGGTTTTTTTATTTGAGTTTTTTTATTTGAGTCTTTTCTTCTAAAAATAATCATTCTATGAAGAAATGCGGAGATTTTTTTACCCATTATGAAAATGAAGACCTAAACCCAACCCTTTACCATGTGAACGTTTGTCCTCATTGTGGTTTTTCGGCAACGGAGGACTTTTCCCCATATTTTGCACCAAAATCCCTCGATTATATTAAGGAAAAAGTGTGCAGCCAATGGAACATGCAAAATTACGGGGAAAAAAGAGGCATTGAACAAACTATTAATAGTCATAAATTGGCCATTTACCGTGCCTCCCTGAAAAAAGAAAAACATATTACAATAGCAGGCTTACTTCTTCGCCTCGCTTGGCTTTATCGTATAAAAGAACAAATGGAAAAAGAACATCGCTTTTTGGCCTATGCAAGACAGGAATATATAGAATCATATAGTACAGATGACTTCCGTGGTACACAGATGGGGACAGTACGAATTTTGTACATCATCGGAGAATTAAGCAAAAGAATCGGCGATGAAAAACAAGCGGCTCTCTATTTTTCAAAAATAATTCAAAAGCATGCCCAGAGCGGAGACCAAAAAATCGTTGAAATGGCCAGTGAACGCTGGTGTGAAATCAGAGAACAACAGAAAACAGCTATGTAATCTAAGCAGATAAAATAAACCGCCCTGCAAAATCTTGGAGATTCGGGAGTTTCCAGGACGATTTATTTGTCAGTCATTCCACAGCCATGCCTAGGCACGGCTGTGGAATGACTGACTTTATTTAAAACATTGGATTCTCTTCCAAGTGTTCATATATATGTTCAACTAATTGCTCAGGTGTTTCGGCTTTTACGACTTCACCATTTACGAGCGCAAATAACATGTGTGCACATTTCCCGCAATATCCCAAACAGCCATATTCGATGATATCTAAGTTAGGATCTTTTTCTAATTGTTCCAACGCCTTTTGGGAACCGCTTGCTAAATTGCTGATACAAAATTCCACAATGGGTTTTATCATTTTTTTCACCTCGCTACTAATTTTTAATCGTACCTTGTTTTACAATAAACGTCAATTTAATCAACTGAGCAAATTGTGTTGAAAATTGCCCGAAAACATGTTGTTATTTTTGTCTAATTTCGTTATACTTTTAGATGCAATAGGGATTAAACGTGCTATCACAACGTATTATTTCAATTAAATATGTTATCAAATATACACATAGATAAATGCATAGAAGGCAAAGGAGAAATTTCCATGAAGAACCTTGTTATTCTTGGTGGCGGTTATGGCGGCATGCGTATACTACAAAGACTTCTCCCGACTCAACTACCAGAAGATGTTCAAATTACACTCATTGACAAAGCCCCTTATCACAGTTTAAAAACGGAATTTTACGCATTAGCAGCAGGAACCATCGCTGATCAGCATGTTCGTGTTACGTTTCCAGAACACTCCCGTTTAAACATTAAATACGGATTAGTGACAAAAATCGATTTGGAGAACAAACTTGTCCATCTACAAAATGAAGATCATGTATCATATGATGATTTGGTGATTGGTTTAGGCTGTGAGGATAAGTATCACAACGTTCCAGGTGCAGAAGAACACACATATAGCATTCAATCAATCGATGCATCGAGACAAACGTATCAAATGCTCAACAACTTGCCTGCCCATGCAGTTGTTTCAATCGTGGGAGCTGGATTGAGCGGTGTGGAACTTGCCAGTGAATTACGTGAAAGCCGTCCAGACTTGACGATTAAACTATTCGATCGCGGAAAACATATTTTATCTGCTTTCCCTGAAAGATTAAGTAATTACGTACAGGAATGGTTCACTTCACACGGAGTCGAGATTATCAATAACGCTAATATCACAAAAGTGGAAGAAAACGCTCTGTACAATCATGACGAATGCATTCACAGCGATGTCATCGTATGGACTGCCGGCATTCAGCCAATTAAAGTCGTGCGTGAATTAGAAGTAGAAAAAGATTCACAAGGAAGGGTCGTTTTAACTCCACATCATAATCTACCGACAGATGAGCATGTCTATGTCGTAGGAGACTGTGCAAGCCTGCCTCATGCACCAAGCGCGCAATTAGCAGAGGGGCAGGCTGAGCAAATCGTCCAAATCCTTTTAAAAAGATGGAATGGCGAGGAATTGCCGGAAGAGCTTCCTTCTATTAAGTTAAAAGGCGTTCTTGGGTCTCTAGGCAAAAAACATGGCTTTGGTCTATTAGCCGAACGCCCAATTACTGGACGAGTGGCGCGCCTGTTAAAGTCCGGAATTCTTTGGATGTACAAGCACCATAGCGGTTAAAAAGGCTACACTTTCTTATCTTTTACAAAGAAACCCTTTAGAGCTTTGGCTCTAAAGGGTTTCTTTCGGTTCATACCCATATTTCTGAAGCTCTTCATAAATACGTTTTAGCTTCGGATTTCCTTCTCCCACAATTTCCCCTTTAATGACAACAACAGGGTAGAAGAGATCTTCATCAATCACTTGCTGGGCGAACTGTTTTTTCTCTAAATCTTCAGGTGGATTATGAATGTCTATATACGCTAAATCAAACGGCTGATCCGGAAATTTTCTCGAAATGGCAGCCTCCAGCCAATCATACGTCTCTTTGGAAGAAGGCAAATTGACACAACTCGCGCAAATCACTTCCGCCCCATACACACACACTTCCACCTTTTCCTTCACCATATTATTTCCCCCTCTAAACTTGTCTTCACTTTAAGTTTTTTGTAAAAGATTATTGCCTGTTATTTTCTTATTCACCTTACACCTATAAGTTTTCATACCATGAATTAACTCATACAGGTCTTAGTGTAAACGGTTGACAAAAAGCCGAGGGCTCTTTGTCAACCGCTTGTATGTAAAGGGTATGACAGGGGGTATTCTCCCCTGTCATACCCTTTACATACAGGTTAACATTACCGATTGCACTTGAATAGATTTTTTCCGCCAGACCGTTTATAATAATCATAAGGAAGGGAGTCGATTAGTATGTCAGAAATGGATATGAAAGAACAAGTTCAAGAAGTATTAGATAAACTTCGCCCGTTCTTACTACGTGACGGCGGAGACTGCGAGCTAGTGGATATTGAAGATGGTATCGTAAAATTACGTTTACTAGGTGCTTGCGGAAGCTGCCCAAGTTCAACTATCACATTAAAGGCTGGTATTGAGCGAGCTCTTTTAGAAGAAGTACCAGGCGTTGTTGAAGTAGAACAAGTATTTTAATAAAAAAAAGAAAGGCAGGGCTATTCTAGCCCCGCCTTTCTTTTTTTTATTTACTTTATGAGCATGAACTCGTTTTTACTTCCTTTGTTACCCGAACTCCTGCCGAATCGATATTTAATACGCTTATATCACAGTCAGAAAGAACAGTTTGCAAGTATTCCCCTACCTTTTGGCCTTCCCCTTTTTTCGCTAAACAAAGAACAGTAGGGCCGGCGCCGCTTAACGCGACTCCAATTGCTCCTTTTTTCTTCGCTTCACGGCGGACAATTTCCAACTCAGGAACAAGAGCTGCACGGTATGGTTCATGAAACAGATCTTTTTCCATCATCTCTCCAACGAGCGGCCAATTTCGACTCACTAACGCACCTACCAGTACATTCCCTATCGCTGCAGCTGCAACGGCCTCTTTGTAAGACAGGTGTTCCGGCAACACGCTTCTCGCTTCCGTCGTTTTCAGCTCATAACGTGGAATAACGGCCACTACATCTAAGTCTAAATCAGTAAGATGAACAAGATGGGTCGTTTCGTTGTAATGACTTCCAATGACTAATCCTCCATAAAGGGAAGGACCGACATTATCCGGATGTCCTTCGATTAAGCTGGCAATCTCCATTTTTTCATCTAATGTAAGCTGCAAATCACCTAACACGTTAGCAAGCTCGATTCCCGCTACAATGGCAGAAGCACTGCTTCCAAGACCGCGTGTAAGGGGAATATCGCTTTCAACCTCCACTTTTACAGGAGGAAGAGATACGTGATACTTGTCCGCTACTTGCGCAGCAACTTGATACATTAAATTTTCTTTATCGGTCGGAATATCTTCTACATCTTTTGTTTTCGGAATAAACTCCCATTCGTTTGAAAGCTCGACTTTTAAGGATAAGTATTTGGACAGTGCAACACCAATCGAATCAAAACCAGGTCCCAAATTCGCTGAGCTAGCAGGAACCGTTATAATAAATCGCTCATTTTTTAGCATGAAGCCACCACACCTTGAATATGCTCGAATACTTTCTCTTCATCATTTGGTAATACGACCGGCTTCACATTGTTTACATCGATGGCTGTGCTCGGATCTTTCAATCCATTTCCAGTCAATACAGCTACAACAGTTGAACCTTTTGCGATTAACCCTGCATTTACATGTTTGATGACACCCGCAATGGATGCTGCAGATCCAGGCTCAGCAAATACACCTTCACGCTTAGCAATGAGACGATAAGCTGCCACAATTTCCTCATCTGTCACTTCATCAATTTTCCCATTTGATTCCGATGCTGCATTGACGGCATATTGCCAGCTTGCAGGATTGCCGATTCGAATAGCTGTCGCAATCGTTTCGGGATTTTCGATTACTTCATTACGAACAATGGCGGCTGCACCTTCCGCTTCAAAACCATGCATATGCGGAAGTCCTGTTTGATGGCGTTCATGGTATTCTTTAAAACCTTTCCAGTAAGCCGTAATGTTTCCTGCGTTGCCAACCGGAATAGCAAGAACGTCCGGTGCTTTTCCAAGCTGGTCGCAAATTTCAAAGGCCGCAGTCTTTTGCCCTTCAATGCGATATGGATTGACTGAGTTGACAAGAGAAATCGGAGCTGTTTCGCTTAGCTTGCGCACCATGGATAAAGCATGATCAAAGTTGCCTTCAATCGCGACAATTTCTGCTCCATACATAACTGCTTGAGCTAATTTCCCCATAGCAATCTTGCCGTTCGGAATGACGACGATACAGCGCATTCCTGCTCTTGCCGCGTATGCTGCCGCTGCCGCAGATGTATTACCTGTAGAAGCGCAAATAACTGTCTTGCTACCATCTTCTTTTGCCTTTGCCACGGCCATAACCATCCCGCGGTCTTTAAACGAACCTGTCGGGTTTACCCCATCGATTTTCACGTGTAAATCAATGCCTAGTTCTTCTGAAAGATGCGGTAAATGGAGAAGCGGCGTATTTCCTTCATTCAATGTCAGCATTGGTGTTTTTTCTGTTATTGGCAAATACTCTCTATATTGTTGCAATAAGCCGCGCCACATCATAATGCTCCATCTCCTTCAACGCGATAGCTGCTTTTTACACTTTGAACGATTGCTGAATCATTCAATTGCTGTACGACTTCCTCGTAATCCTTTAAAGATGCTTGATGTGTAACAATTACAATTTCTGCCAATTCACTGTCTTTTACCGGTAATTGAATAATCTTTTCAAAACTTACGCCTCTTTCTGAGAATAACGTTGTAAGAGCCGCAAAAGCTCCCACTTGGTCTTTAACATGAATGCGTAAGAAATATTTAGAGAACATTTGGTCAGATTCTTTAAGTTGTTTTGGATATTGCGGAGCAACGGCACTTCGGCCATTTACGCCGAGACGCATGTTTTTCATGACGCCCACAAGATCGGATACAACGGCTGTGGCAGTTGGCAAACTTCCCGCTCCAGGTCCGTAGAACATCGTTTCTCCAACTGCTTCGCCGTATACATACACCGCATTGTATTCATCATTAACAGAAGCAAGAGGATGTGAGTCCGCCAACAATGTCGGCTGAACGCTTACTTCTACATGATCACCCGTACGATGAGCATAACCGATCAGCTTCATTGTATAGCCCAATTGCTTGCTGTATTGTAAATCTTCTTCCGTAATTTCCGTAATCCCTTTTACACGTACATCGTCCAAATCAATTTTCATGGAGAAACCAAGAGTCGCTAAAATGGTCATTTTACGTGCTGCATCCAATCCTTCTACATCGGATGTAGGATCAGATTCTGCATATCCAAGCGCTTGGGCTTCTGCGAGTACGTCCTCATAAGCCCGGCCATCTTTACTCATTTTCGTTAAAATGAAGTTCGTTGTTCCATTTACGATTCCCATCATTTTCGTTACACGGTCTGATGCCAACCCTTCCACTAAGCTGCGAAGAATTGGAATCCCTCCGGCAACACTTGCTTCATAAAATAAGTCACACTCATTTTCAGCCGCTACGGTCAGCAATTCTGAGCCATAAAGTGCCATTAAATCCTTATTCGCCGTTACAACATGCTTTTTATTTCGCAGTGCCGTTAAGATATAATTACGGGTTTTCTCAACACCGCCCATGACCTCAATAATCACATCAATTTCCGGATCAAGAAGAACGTCTTCGACACTCGTCGTTAATTTATATGAATCAATTTCGACATCACGTTTTTTATCGAAACTTTTTACCAATACTTTTTTCACTTCAACTGGACAGCCAATTTGATGCATGAGTTTATCCTGATGATTTTCAATGATTTTTACTACTCCGCTGCCGACTGTTCCAAGCCCTAATAAACCAACTGAAATACTTTTGACCATCATTTCCACCCCGTTTGTATTCTTGTGAAGAACATTTGTTTATCTATAAAAGACATTATAGATATAAAACATAAATTTTACAATCCTTACTTCACCTAAATCTTCGTATGAAAACGCTTTATATATGATAATACCAATAAATAAAAATATTTTTAAAATTTTTTATTTAATAATAATAACATGTTTTTTTGGGCTTTCACATTGGTTTTAAGAAAAAAAGGCGATGAACGAAAGTGTCCATCACCTTTTTACTTCAGCAATATTGCGGTAATACTTCTTTATTGATAATCGTTTTAGGTTTCTGCTGCTTAAGGGAACGTAAAATATTATCTACACATAATTCAATCATTTCTGTCCGTGTCTCAATACTAGCGCTTCCAATATGAGGAAGGGCTACAACATTGGCCAGTGATAAAAGAGGATGCTGCGGATCAATCGGTTCCCTTGTAAACACATCCAGCCCAGCGCCCGCGATTTGTCCTTCTTTTAAGGCTTGAATGAGCGCTTCTTCATCAACGACAGCCCCCCTTGAAGCATTGACGAAAATGGCGGACTGTTTCATTTTTTTGAATGCAGCTTCGTCAAACAAATGCTTCGTTTCATTGGTGAGAGGAGTTAAACATACAATATAATCCGCCTTCGTAATCAACTCATCAAATGAACAGTATACGGCTCCAAGTTCCTTTTCAGCCTCCAAATGGCGGCTTCGATTATGATACAATATCTCCATTTCAAACCCTGTAGCACGTTTGGCTACTGCACGTCCGATATTCCCCATTCCTACAATACCAATCGTTTTGTGATGAATATCGCGTCCGGCTAATAAATACGGGCTCCAGCCTTTCCACTCGCCATTTTTCACATATTCCGCTGCCTCTGTTAGGCGTCGTGCTGCGGCCATAAGCAGGCCAAACGTTAAGTCCGCGGTCGTATCTGACAACACATCCGGTGTATTGCAAACTGAGATACCTCTCCTTGTTGCTTCTTCTATACGAATATTATCGTATCCTACCGCTAAGTTGGCGATGACCTTTAAATGGGCCGCTTTACCCATGATACTCTCATCCACTTTATCAGATAGCATGGTCAATAATGCTGTCGCTTTTTTTGCTTTTTCTACAAGCAACTCATGAGGCACAGGTTCCTCTTCATGATCCCACATCTCTACATGAGCTATTTCTTTCAAAGGTTCTATTAGCTGCTCCGGCAGTTTACGTGTAATAAATACATACGGTTTTTCCATTCCCTATCACCTCGTTGTCGAAAAGTATCGTGTCATACGTTGTTATTTTATCATACTTACTTTCGACGAAAATGCTTTTTATCCCTCATTAACGGGCAGCCAATCATGATGCAAAGCTTCACTAATCATAATGAAAATAAACACAACAGTTTATTTTCATGGGAGTAAGCCCCCACCGATGGAAGTTTCCTTTATCATTGAAGCCATTCGATTTCAGGGATGTGATGCCTTTTAGTTGATATGCCCATTTTATTGTAAAAATGCCCCAAAAATTGTTCGTACTGTATACATCCATGGATGATTTTCTCTATGTCGTTCTCATAAGCTTGTTTTTCCGCTTCGCTTCGTGAGCTATAGTATCCTTCAACCGATTCAAAATAATGAACGGGAAACAGAAGCCTTGCATATAATAATCTCCAAGCAAAGGATGAAAGTGGAGCAATTTTTTCGTATTCACTCAAAAAATCAAACAATGATTTCTCTGAAAATATGCCGGACTTAAAGTACAAATGGCGAACATATTCCGCCAAATCGCGGCTTGGATGGTCAAATACCCAATCAGTAGGCATCTTAAAAAAAGAATCTCTCTTCCATGTGGAAAGAGTGAAACGGTGATGACAAATAGTCGCTGTATCGAATGTACGGGGCAAATCATCAATTTCCGTATCAGTCAAATATTGAATGGCGTTTTCTGTCATCCCCAAATAATATGGAAAGGATTCAATAAACCGTTTATCCGTTTCGTTGTTAGGGTGTTCCTGTACCTTCATCCCCCAAAACTTCTCTAGCTGCTCAAGCCTTTTTTCCCATAACCCTTTCCATTGCCCAATTCGATTGCTTTTTTCCATCGGGTACGGCAGCAATTTCCCTTTTTGGTGAAAAGAAGCCAGTTCTCGTCCATATGCAAGCGCTGATGTTTCAATCGGATATGGGACACGGCAAATACCGTACTTCTTGCCATCGGTTTCTGTTATGAGTCCTCCATTTTTATTGATCATAAACGATGCCACTTGCCTTTCTCCTTGCGAAATCAAAAATTGGCTCATTTGATGAAACTCATATATTTCCTCTTCGTCTAAATGTCCCAAGTCGACGACAATATATAAAATATTACGATACTGAAAACCTTTATATTTGCCTATATCCGTTAACTGCGGAGGCTTTATCCCATAATGGTCATAAATAGTTTTTATCATTCTTTCAAACCCTCTCCTCACTTTTTAGTCCACTCCCGGCAACCATATCAATTTCATTGATTGAATTTTTACTTTACAAAATTATATGAAAGGGATGAAAGATATTTGTCATAAAGTTATAGCATGTCCGAATAGAGTAACATTACAAACTCCAAACATGGTTTCATAACAAAATGCCATACTAACAACATAAACTATTAAGAAATTAGGTGAGCTGAATTGGAAAAAAAGCATGTGATTACGGAGCTTGAAACGAAAGCAAGGCAATGGATGCATGACCGCGGGGTTACCGTCAATGATATAGCGGAATTGGTTTATTACTTGCAATCAAAATATCATAAAAATTTAGCCATGGACGAATGCATTTTCAATGTAGAACGGGTGATGGCAAAACGTGAAGTTCAAAATGCCATTTTAACAGGCATTCAATTAGATATATTGGCCGAACAAGGAAAGCTAGAAGAGCCTCTTCAAACCATTTTAGCTACAGACGAAGGCTTATATGGAATTGATGAGATTTTGGCTCTTTCTATCGTAAATGTATATGGCTCCATCGGATTCACAAATTATGGATACATTGACAAACAAAAGCCCGGTATCCTCGGATTATTAAATGATAAAGAGGCTTCAGGAAAATGCCACACCTTTTTAGATGATATTGTCGGAGCAATTGCTGCGGCCGCTTCCAGTCGTCTCGCTCATCGCGCAGCTCATACGGAATAGAAAGAAAAGCGGAGCAGCCCGGTTACAGCTAAGAACGCAACATCAAGCTCCACCGCTGCATTTGCACTTTCTGTACTTCGGAAATTCTGATAAGGAAAATCCTTTTTGATTTCTATATCAGAGGTGAAACAACCGAAAGATAAGAGCCATAACCGAAAAATAAAAAGCCGACTGACCAGCATGTTTACTTCTGATCAATCGGCCTTTTAGCCTTATTTCCCATTAGATTTGCTGAATCCATTCCTCGAGAGAATCCACTGTATAAGTAGGTTTCGTTTCATATCCTACCAGGAGCTCTTTTGTTGTGACTCCTGTATGGACAAGTAATGTATCCAAACCGGCATTCATCCCTGCCATAATATCCGTATCATAGTTGTCTCCTACCATTAATGTCTCTTCCTTCGATACCCCCAACACTTGCAGTGCTTGTTCCATAATAATGCTTTCTGGTTTGCCGATAAATAAGGGCTTTGTTTGTGTAGATACCGCAACAACAGACGTGAGGGAGCCATTCCCTGGAAGCAGTCCACGCTCTGTAGGAAGTGCAATATCTCCATTTGTCGAAACAAACATCGCCCCGTTTCTTACGGCTAAGCAAGCTGTTGCCAATTTCTCATAATTTATACCGCGGTCAAGGCCAACGACTACAAAGTCGGGATTTTCCTCTTTAAATGCAAATCCCTTCTCTTGCATCGCCTGATGGATCCCCTCTTCTCCAATCACGTATGCAGAGCCGTTTGGTTTGCGTTCATGAAGATAGTTGGCCGTCGCTTGGCTTGTTGTAAATACTTGTTCTTCTTCTGCCGGAATGCCGAACTGCTTCAATTTCTCGGCAACTTGCCCAGGTGTACGAGTAGAATTGTTCGTCACGAATAAATAAGGAATATTGTTTTCTTTTAATACCATCACAAAATCGCGGGCTTCTTGAATGAGCTCTGTTCCCTTATACATCGTTCCATCCAAATCAATTAAATAGCCTTTGTACTTTTTCATAAAAATCCTCCTACAGTTACTTAGTTTTACTATGTACAAGATTAATTTTTAAAAGCAGAGACAGGCCCAAGTTCATTTTCCAGGTATCGGCGGACACGAAGCGGAAATTGCTCAATTGCACCCATATGACGATTAAGAGTTGCCGCTGCTTCTGTATGGTCTACATTTATGTAATCTTGTACAAGCGATTTCCGTAAACGGATAACCTGCTTCAGTTCTTCTCCTTCTTCTTCTGGTATAACACGCTCGTCCATTAAGATATCAATAATATCATCATAGCTTCCAGGATCCCGCATAATAAATCCATCGATCATGGCATTTCCCACATCTAATATACATTCAATGACAAGATGGCCAATACGTTCAAGAACTTTTTTTTCAAACAATGCCTCCCATTTTTCTTGTTGCTTAAATAATGTACATTGCTGCTCCAAAAATTGTAACGTTTGTTCAATTTTATTGCGGTCGACAAAATACATAGTAATTCCCCTTTCTTTGACATATGCTTATTTTAACATATATCAACATATGATTAATAAAATTCATGGTGTAGGGACAGGTGTTTCTTGTTATGATTATATATGAATCCACATAAACCTTTGTAAGTTTATTCACGATGGAAGAACGGAAAAGCGTAAACACAGAATAAAGAACAATAGTAAGATTAGAAAAATGAAAGTGGATTCATAAAACACAAAGAAATAATGATAGGAGGATTAAATAAATGAATGAACGCTTTTTTTTATACGATGATACAGTTGAAACCAAGACAAGGTTTATCAGCTTTATGGGAGAGAATCAACGATTTGATTTAGCAATTGTACAATCCGACCGTTATTACGGAAAACATCTTGTGCTTGATATTCAAGGCGGACGCTTTGCGATTATTGGTCAGGATGACTTAGATGAACCGGGCTATTTAGAAGATGTCTACAAGCTCAATGAAGAAGATGCGCAGGAACTGCGGGAGTTTTTATACGAAATTGTTTAAATAAAAAGGTCAAGCGAAGGACAAAGCGTCTTTCTTCTTGACCTTTTTATTTATGCACTTTTTTAACTACAAAATAAGCACAGCCGAAATTACAGTATTCCTGTATGTAGTCATTTAATGTACTGATTTTTGTATCATATGTCGATTTTTGATTTTGGTCGTCAAAAAAACCTCGAAGCCGAAGCTGGTTGTAGCCCCAATCGCCGACAATATAGTCGTATCTTGTTAAGATATCACTGTATCTTGCCCTGAAGACTTCTTCATTAAAGCCGTCCCGAACTTCTTTTACGACTTCATAGCAGATATTATTGATGCAAATCATAAAATATTCCACCCTCCTTCCTGTTAACAATACCATAATTATAGACACTAAACCATCAATTAACACGAAAAAATCCGAGTAAATGCAGCACCCTAACAAGTAGGGGGTGTTACTATTGAACAAGACATTTGGCTACGTTCTTATTGCTTCTCTCTTTACGATCACTGGATGCCAAGCAGGTATGACAGAGAATGAAGAAGCATTGTATGAAGAAAGCGGCAATACCATTAATGTATCAGATCGAAATGAAATTTATAACGAAGAAAATATGACTGATAACCGCGGCACTTCCCGTTATGGATTTGTAAGACATCAAAAAAATCCAACAGGAAATGATGTAAACATGTACCAAAAAATTGCAGCATTTGATCGCGAGAAAGCAGCAGATACCATTAGCCGCCTGGCTGTGGCCCTTCCAAACATTAACGATGTTGCAACATTAGTAACTGATGAAGAAGTACTCATCGGCTACAAAACAACTGAGGACGACCGCATGGAGGCAGCAGACCAAGTAAAACGCACAGCTATGTCTGTCGTCCCAAGATATTATCATGTATATGTGACAGACAATCCCCGCATTATGCAGGATATTGAAAACTTTAGTATGGTTGGTTCTACTACTCCCAATATGGAACGATCCATTGAAAATACAGTCCGTGAAATGCTGAAATCTCCACAAGGCCGCAAAATGAGCGACGGAGAAGATGCGAACGGTGAAATGAAAAATGAATTGAACGATCCAATGGATGGCGATATTAAAGACCGCCCTTCCATGGAACATCAATTAAAAGACTAAGAAAGAAAGCATAGGATTCCATGTAAACACGGCAATGTCAGCACTAGTGCACTCTGTACGCCAGAAGTCCGACAGCGAAACCGCTCCTTGAGTTTAACGGTTCAACCGACGGAACTGGAGTTAAACATAAAAAAACGCCCCGGCTTGAATTAGCCGGGACGTTTTTTACGCATTCTCTTTGTCACGCATTTGCTTTGTAGCAGCGTTAACTTGCTCGTCAGCATGGTAAGATGAGCGGACAAGCGGGCCTGCTTCAACATGGCTGAATCCTTTGCTCAATCCAATCTCTCTTAGCTCTTCAAATTCTTGCGGGGTGTAATACTTCACTACTTTTAAATGCTTTTTCGTTGGCTGTAAGTATTGACCAATCGTCATGATATCAACATTATTGGCACGTAAATCATCCATCGTTTCAATGATTTCTTCTTTTGTCTCACCTAAACCAACCATTAAACTTGACTTAGTTGGAATATCCGGCTGCATCTCTTTTGCACGACGAAGAAACTCTAATGAACGCTCATATTTGGCACGCGCGCGAACTCTAGGCGTTAAGCGGCGGACCGTTTCAATATTGTGGTTTAAAATGTCAGGACGAGCATCCATTAACATTTTTAAGTTCTCTTCAATTCCACCCATATCAGAAGGAAGAACCTCAATCGACGTAAACGGGTTTTTGCGGCGAACGGCACGAACTGTTTCTGCAAACACCTCTGCTCCCCCATCTTTTAAATCATCACGGGCAACAGCTGTAATAACGGCATGCTTCAAGTTCATCAACTGAACAGAATCAGCTACCCTTTCTGGTTCTTTCCAGTCTAATTCAGAAGGCAAGCCGGTTTTTACGGCACAAAAACGACAGGCACGTGTACAAACGTCCCCGAGAATCATAAATGTAGCTGTACGGCGAACCGCCCAGCATTCATGAATATTAGGGCAACGTGCTTCCTCACAAACAGTGTGAAGATTCTTTTCCCTCATCATCTTCTTTAAGCCTGTATAATTTTCATTCGTATTTAATTTGATTTTCAACCATTCCGGTTTGCGAACATGTTCTTCTTTTGTGGCCATCTACATTCACTCCATCCATGATCGTTCCAATTTTCAATGTATATGTAAGTGTATACGACTTTTCATTAAAGCATAACTATATGTCACTTTAACATTAAAAAGCGCTTTCGACAAGTTCTCTGTCCACTATTTACCTCATCTCTTCCCTTTAAAATATTGGAAATAACTTAAATGTTGGTTTTCCCTTTTTATTTGTTTTGTAAAAGTGGACCGTTTACTCTATATTCCGTTTCTTCACTTAATAAGCGGCACGGTCCACTTTTACCAATGATGGGCATGTATCTGAAAAGATACATGCCCATCATTGGTAATAATTTATATTTATGAATTAGCTTTTATCCCGCAAACTATTCTTATGGAGCAGTTGGAAGGAGGATTAGAATTGAAAGCTTTACGATGGTTTCTCCTTTTCATCTTCACTTTTTCTAACTGTCAGATAGGTTACGCCACGACAAATGTGCAAGATGAAGAAGCAATCAATGCCCGGCGGATGGAGTTGTATAAAAAGGCAGAAGCGTTCACCCAAATTCCCTGGTTTTACTTTGCAGGGATGGATCAGTATGAGCGCAGTGCCCGACGGGGAAGAAGAGATATCCCAAGAGAACAAGGTTCCTTATCTATTTATTTTGAACAAGGCAAGTGGGCAGGCCCTTTAAATCCACAACCGGAAGATACCAATGCAGCTACCATTCTTCTGTTCGGCGGATATGGCAAAGATGGAGACGGAGATGGCAAAGCTTCCGTTCATAATGATGAAGACATCATTATGTCAGTCGCCTCCTATCTTCAATCATTCGGAACAAGTCATGAGCACATTAAAATGGCTCTGTGGAATTATTACAGACGCGCCAAAGCTGTTGATATCATTGTTGGCAATGCTAAATTATTCGAGAAGTATAATCGTTTAAACCTTCATGATAAAGTATTTCCTGTTCCTCTCCGCTCCAATTACAGTTATAAAAACACATGGGGAGATGCAAGAGGATGGGGAGGACGCCGCATTCATGAAGGGACAGACATATTTGCTGATTATGGGGTACCTGTTCGTTCTACTTGCTATGGAATTATTGAATTAAAAGGGTGGAACCGATATGGCGGTTGGCGAATCGGCATTCGCGACTTGAATAACGTTTATCATTATTTCGCTCATTTAAGCGGGTTTGCAAAAGATTTAAAAGTAGGACAAATTGTAGAACCCGGCATGCTTATAGGCGGTGTGGGAAGCTCCGGATACGGACCTCCCGGTACATCTGGTAAATTCCCTCCACACTTGCACTACGGGATGTATAAAGATAACGGTGTAACAGAATGGTCATTTGATCCATATCCACAGTTAAAAATGTGGGAGCGAACAGAAAGATTGCAGCTAAGAAAGAAAAAATAAAGAGGGTGGCTCAAACGGTATCTTTTCATACCGTTTGAGCCACCCTCCTGAAAAGACCCGCCATGAGAATCCAGTAAAACTAAGAATTCAGTGACGGGTCCTTTCAGTAAAAACAATTTTGCGGCCTAACTAACCATCAGTGGTGGATGAAGATCCCTCGCTGATGGAAGTTTCCTTTATCTACTTTCTCTCGCTTTTTTTACTGCGTGAGCGATGCTGGCTCCTAAGCCGCCCCAAATAATGACCATACCTACTATCATCATCATTAATGAACTTGTTTCCATTAGCTTGAAACCCCCTTATCATGCGAAGTTGAGGTAACTGCTTCATTTTTCCACTTCAATGTGGAGAACACAAATCCAAGAACAATAACACCTGCTGCTATGAGCCAACCGAATGGGACAACAAACGATGTTGCGTATCCTCCGTAATTTTCAGTTAAGTTTGTTTTTATGTTATCAAACATCATATAGCCTAATACGAGTGGTGTGATAACGGATAAACAAATTTTCCACCAGCCGCCTAACAGGATGTCAGAAACAGAGTTCGCATGTGCTTGCAGGTTTTTAAGCTCTTTTAGTACCCATGCTACTACCACTACTTCGATAAGCCCTGCTAAAGCTACCCCAAAGTTATTGATGAAGTAATCAATAACATCCAAGAAGAATAAACCGCCTTGAGTCGCAAACAATAGAGAGATCACGGCAGCTAAGCCGCCGCCTACTGCAACAGATTTTGTACGGGATACACCAAATTTGTCTTGAACTCCCGCAACAAATGTTTCTATGATAGAAATTAACGATGTTAAGCCTGCTAAAACTAAAGAAGCAAAGAATAAAAAGCCAAAGAACTCATTAAAAGCCGGGAACTCGTTAATAATTTGCGGGAAGACCACAAATGCTAACCCAACCCCGCCTGATACAACTTCATCAACACCTACACCTTGCTGATGAGCCATAAATCCTAACACACTGAATACTCCAATACCTGCTAACAGCTCGAATGCGGAGTTACCGAATCCAGTAATGAAAGCATTGTTTGTAATATCGGATTTTTTAGGAAGATAACTGGAATATGTCACCATGATGGCAAAAGCAATGGATAGACTAAAGAAAATTTGCCCATAAGCAGCAACCCATACTTTTCCATCCATAATAACATCCCAATTCGGTTTAAAGAAGGCATTTAAACCTTCTACGGCACCATCTAATGTAACAGCTCTTAAAACAATGATAAGGAATAAGACAATTAATGTCGGCAAGAAAATTTTATTAGCAACCTCAATACCTTTCTTAACGCCTTTTAATAATACGCCTAAAGCAACAACCCAAACGATGATCAATGGAATAAGAATATGTGGAACAAGACTTCCTGTTTGCCCTGGTGTTTCAACTAATTTTAAATAATCACCAAACAAAAATCCCTCAGTATCTTTCCCCCAGCTTAAATTGAACGAAAATACTGTGTAAGACATAGCCCAAGCGACGATAACGGCATAATAAACGGCAATAACAAAGGAAATTCCCACTTGCCACCAGCCAAGCCACTCTGTTTTACGATTCAATCTCGCATATGTTAAAGGGGCCGAACCACGATATTTATGCCCAAGTGTAAATTCCATAATCAATAATGGGATACCTGCTGTTAGCAGAGCAAACAAGTAAGGCAAAAAGAAGGCTCCTCCTCCATTCTCATAAGCTGTTGCAGGAAAACGCCAAATATTCCCTAAACCGATCGCAGAACCCGCAGCTGCTAAGATAAAACCAGCACGTGTTCCCCATTGCGGACGATTTTCCATTTTAAATCCCCCTTTTACAAATGTTGTAATTTTTTAATTTTTCTGATTTTTAAATATTCTATAGACAGTATAGCTAGTCTTATACCATCTGTCAAAACAATATTTTGAAAAAATTTATTTTTTTGAATTACAGTATATTCTGACATTTAAAGCGAAACAAATCGGTGCATATCTATGCACCGTCTTGTCTTAAGTAACACGTTATTCAACTGAAGTTGTAACGCGATTACGCATAAACATAATAAACAATACTAGTAAAACAACAACGACAAGAAGACCGATTGTCGAGCTTCCTGTAAAACCAAGAATCAAATAACCGATACCGGCCAATAAAGCCGATATTAAAGCGTATGGCAATTGGGTCATAACGTGATCGATATGGTGGCACCCCGCTCCCGTCGAAGACAGGATAGTCGTATCAGAAATTGGAGAGCAGTGATCGCCGAATACAGAACCCGCCAATACAGCAGCAAGGGATGGCAACAGCAACGCAACATCCGTGGAAGCGGCAATGTCCCCCGCGATTGGGAGCATAATGCCGAATGTTCCCCATGATGTTCCCGTTGAGAAAGCCATCAATCCAGCAATAACAAATAAAATAAACGGTAAGAATGATACATTGATATTGGCACTTTCAACAATGCCTGCCAAATACTCGCCTGTTTTCAGCTGACTAATTAAGTCTACGATCATCCATGCCATGAACAAAATATAAATAGCCGGCAACATGGATTTAGCCCCTTCTGCAATCCCTTTAGGCAATGCACCCATCGTCACTTTTTGAGACTTGGAAACTTGAACAAAAAATAAAATGAACGTAACAAGCAATCCCAATGTTCCGCCGTACACAAGAGAAGTTGGGACATCCGTATTTTCAAATAACTTGAAAATATTTACGTCTTTCCCGCCGATCGCTTTGTAGCCTGTCCACATCATCGCTGAAATCGTTCCAACAATCAGAGCTAAAATCGGGAGGACTAAATCGATGACACGTCCCTTTTCACTCTCAGGAAGATCCTGAGAAAGCTCGCCTGCTACATCTCCTTTAGAAGAATCAATGACTTCGCCTGTTGCTATCGCGCGGTCTTCATGCACTTTCATACTGCCTAAGTTGATGTTATAAACTCCGACTGCAAATACCATAATAAGTGCTGCAAACACATAAAAATTCATTGGAATCATTTGAACAAATGCCGAAATGGCTGAATAATTACTAATTTCATGTGCCGCTAAAATAGAGCCGATCACTGTAATGATATATGCACCCCAACTTGAAAACGGTGCAATTACACACACAGGAGCAGAAGTTGAATCAATGATATAAGCGAGCTTCGCTCTTGAAATACGCTGACGATCCGTTAAAGGGCGGCTCACTTGACCTACTGCCAATGCATTAAAATAATCATCAATAAAAATAATAATTCCTAACAATGCCGTAATAAGATGGGCACCAACGCGTGTTTTCACTCGCTTCAACGCCCATTCCCCAAACGCACGGCTTCCGCCGGAAATGGAGATAAACGCCGTAATAACACCTAAAATGATTAAAAACAGTAAAATATATAAATTGTATTTATTTATTTCTCCATCAGCATAAAAAATAGCCGAGAAACTGCCCCATACTTTTTGCAAAGCCTCTGTAACAGAGAACTTCGTTAATACAAGTGCTGCCGCTGCAATTCCAACCCCGAGCGAGAGTAAGACTTTTCGTGTTAAAACAACCATTAAAATGGCCAGTACCGGCGGCAATAAAGAATAAACCGTTCCTTCCATATAAAACGTGACCCCCTATAAATCTTGATGTTCTTGTCTTCATAAGGGAGGGATGTTACGTCACGCTGCGAGACAAATAAAAAAAGAGTAATGATAGAAAATAACCTATTCATTACTCTTTTGTAATGTATGTTATCCTCCATCACGATCAGTAGCCCTCCATTATGAATACAAACGTTGTGTTCATAATGACAGTGTTATCCTTGTTCAGGATAACCCCAGTAAAAGCAGTTTTGACACACTCCTTCTACTTCGGCGAAAAATCCTTTTCGTTATGATCTCCGTTGTCATCCTTACATAACGTACTCTTATTTTTCGCATCCTCTACCTCATCGATCTGATAAGGTGATGTATTCAATTTCACTTTATCCATTATAAGTACTAGGCCCTACTCTGGCAAGTGTTTTTTATGAATGTTCCTTTAATTGGCAGGAATCTCGATGGATGGAGATGAATCTCCGCCGCTATTGTAAAAATCCGGTACTTTTCCTTGGATGACACGCATCGCTACTGGAATATTCGTTTTAACGGTCGCTACACGAGTAGCAAATGGAATAATAACTTGAACATTTACTTCCACTTCAATGAAAACTTTAATTAAAGCATTATTGATGCCAAATGGCTCAATCACTTCTTTCGCATCTGAACGAACATCGCCGATGGCATTGAATTTAACGGGAATAAGAGGACCTAAGTTTCCTAATAAAGCGTTATTCGTTGCTTGCCCCAACGGAATTTGGTACACGATTCCTTGTTGCCGCAATTTTTCATCCGTTTCAATCTCGATATCAGTAGGAATTTCGAGCATCGCTAAGTTTCCTTTCTCTGCTTCCTTTAGATTCGCTTGGACTAAGTGAGTCGTTTGTGCCAATACCCGATTAACAATAGCTGTATTAATGTCAATTGTCGCAATCTCCCCTTTATCGTCTGTTTCAATTTTAATAAGTTCATTTGCATCCAACTCTTCAGCAACTTTTTTATTAATGGCTTTACTAATGACAAGACTGGCAATCCGCTTTGTTTGTGTCTCAGCATAGCTCATTAAAGTCGGCTCGATTCCTCTATTGATCATCCAAATGCCTGCAGCGGTCGATAACATAAAAAACACGAAGGTCAGCAAAAAGACATATCGAAAAGGCAGCGGACCTTTTCTGGGACGTTTAATCCGAATCCGGCGCAAAAAAATCCCTCCTTACAAGCTATATATATGCTTAAATAAGAAGGGTACGCTTTTTTTCTATTATAAATAGTTTAACAGGAACAAAAAACGTGACCGTTCAATTATTTATATGACGGCAGTATCACATTCCGTAATCACGATATGCAATTCTTTCATTAAATCGATTTCATATGACGTTTTAAGCTTTTCACCGTTTGAGTGCTCTAAAATCATGACATGCGGACGATCACTCATCTCTTGATTCTGGCGGCTGACAACACCTTTTCGTCCATCACTCAGCACTACACCCAAGCCAACGGGGTATACGGCAACCGCTCTTCGAAAACTCTCTACCATTTGCTTGTCAAACAGCGTCCCCGCTCCCGCATATAAAATTTCCAGCCCCTCATGAGGAAGCATCGCTTTTCGGTAAACACGATGGGAAGTGACCGCATCATACACATCAGCAATCGCTAATATTTTTCCAAAAAGATGAATTTGATTTCCTTTTAAACCTCGAGGATAACCTGAACCATCCAGCCGCTCATGGTGCTGATAAGCACAGTGCGCTACCAATAAGGAAAGAGTTGGCACTTTGCGTAACAGTTCGTAGCCGTATTCAGGATGCTTTTTAACTTCTTCAAATTCCTCTGCCGTCAATTTTCCCGGCTTGTCTAAAATATCGAGTGGAACTGATACTTTTCCCACATCATGTAAAAGAGCTCCTATACCAATAGTTTCTAAGTCATTATCAGACAGCTTCAACTCCATTCCAAGAGCCAAAGCATACATGGTGACATTTATCGAATGAGAATACACATAGTCATCATATATATAAATATCGGTAAGCAAGTTAAGGACATTTTCATTGTGTTTCAGCTCTCCGATAAAATTCCGAACTAAACTCACAACCTCCTTCATGGATTTTTCAAGAAGGAAAGATTGCTGCTGTTTGCTTTCATTAACAATCCGGTTGAATGAGGATTTGATAAAGGAAATCGCCTCTCTTCGCAATTTCTCCGAGATAGAATCATATATGCCAATATGCTCAATACGCCCGTCCTCTATGTAGACATAAGAAATTCCAAGGGAATCCAACCTTTCAATCATACGTGCCGTCAATGGAATTCCCCTACTAATTAAAGTAGAGCCCTGCTCATTATAAACAGGTTTTGCTAAACATACACCAGCCTGCAACGAATTTACTGAAACTAATCTCATACGCTCTCCCTACTACTTTTTCATTATCATCTCTGCTTTTTTTCATATCTTTTCCATTGTAACATAAAAGTAAATTTTCAATCATTGCGGATTTTCAGCAGAAATGCTGTTTACATGAAACCAGTATCTCCTTAAATGGACGGGAACACGCTCCCGTCCATTTTTTAAAGCATTTTTAGCAAAGCGTCCTTCCCTTTCATTCCAGGAGTAATTCCCAACGTTTCAGCATGCAGTGTGACAGACTCTAATGGCGCTTCCAATAATTGCTCAATAGTTCTTACACCGACTGCTCTCCCTGCAATAATTTCTCTATCTTTTAATTTGGCGTTCAACAAATCTACATCAAGCGCCCCGCACATGATATATCCTTTATCTGAAGAAACCGTCAACAGCGTCGTTTTAGGCAATAATACCGTCACCGCTGTGAAAGTATGATTGTCAATCATAACTGGCTCCAATGTAACCATTCTCTCACCCCTCTCCTTTAATCAACTTATGAAGCAATAGGAAAAAAAGTGAGGGAGCCTGTTAAAATAACCCTTGATAAATAAGCCTAAAACCGACTACTAAAAGAATCACTCGCAGTACATTTACGACCGTTTTACTGTTTAATCTTGTATTGATAAAAGCTCCCAATCGACCGCCTATCCACGCTCCCGGTACTAAAAACAAAGCCATTCCCCAATCCATATTCCCCATACTAACATGGGTGATTGAACTTAAAAGCGAGGAAAGAAAAATCATAAACATAGACGTAGCCACGGCAACATGGGGAGGAAAGGCAAACAGCAATATCATAGCAGGTACCATAAGAGATCCTCCCCCTATACCAAACAAACCAGAAAACAATCCTACAATAAATGAAAGTACCCAAGCTGTAACAGGATGAAAGCCGTATGTATGCATATTCCCATCAGGATCTTGATATATGCGCATGATGGGAAATGGTCGTTTCATTTTTTTCGGTTTGATTTTATCCTTAAACATCAAAATAAAAGAGGTCAAAATGATAAATGAACCAAAATAAATGGAAAAAGAGTGCATGTTCAAAGATTTATTGGCAATGGCTCCTGCAATTCCCCCCGGGCCGCTTCCGAGAAAGAAAATCCAAGCACTCCTATAATCAACCGTTTTATGTTTCATATACGTTAACGTGGACGCCAGGCCGATAAAAATAATGACAAGCAACGATGTACCAACAGCCGTTTGTGGTGTAATCCCCGATAACCACCTGGTATAGGTCCCAAAAAACAACAAAGCCGGAACAATGATAATTCCTCCTCCAAGCCCTACTAAACTACCAACCGTTCCGCCAACCAAACCAATCAATAATAAAATAAATGACTGTATCATTGCCTTACCTATACGACATTGAGCTGAAAATGATGTACGTTAAAAAAATACCGAGCAGAAACACAAATAAGGACACACCCAGCAGAATTTTGCTTTTACGTTTAAAACCTGCAAGCAACAACAGTAATCCAACGAAAAAGCATAGCAAAATTAAAAAAGAAAAACCAATGGCCATTTCTCTCACCCTATCTTTTTAAATATCCTCAAATAATCCTAACTGTTTAGGCGCCAATCCCTCGTAACGGATATTGAGTAAATCAATTAATTGCTTGGCATTATCGGCAGCATCTCCGCCAGAATTATTGTTAAATAAAATATAAATATCTTTCGTTTGCTGTTTTAAAATTTGCAGCCTTTCTTTCCATTCTTCCAGCTCTTGGTCATTATAACGATATAGAAAACGAACCTCTCTCCAATTCCCACCTGCCGGTTTGTTCCACCCGTGTACATTTCGACCATGAAATCGAATTAATGTTTTTTCTTTATTTGCAGCTTGCAAGACGATTGGAATCGACCCTTCCCCTGCTTGCGGTTCATCGCAAATCCCATGAATCCAATTTTCTTTTTCCATAAACGATAGCGTTTTATCATAAAAAGCAGGATCAAACCAAGTTCGGTTCCGGAATTCGAGTGCAACCGGGAAGTCAGCCAGCTGCTCACGGCTGTATCGTAAGTAATCAACATTCTCCCGGCGGCAGTCAAACCAAGGCGGGGTCTGAAACAACACCATTCCCAGTTTTCCCGCCTTTATGTAAGGGGTTAACGACTGGCGGAACGCTTCAAACATTTCTCCTTTATCTTTAAACGGTATTTCCTCCCGCTGATGGCCTGTCATTCCCTGATACGCTTTTACCACAAAGCGAAACGAGTCAGGTGTCTCACTCACCCATTTCTCAGCATTCGATTGGGGCTGAATGGCATAAAAAGAAGAGTCTACTTCCACAATGGGAAAATGCCCTGCATACACCGACAATTTATCCCGGGCAGACACACCCGTCTTATATAAAGAATCATGATCTCCCCAGCCTGTTACACCGATATAAATCATATCCTACCTCCTCAATCAATGATAGCATATCATGCCGAGTTATTTCCCTCTTAGATTAACCACATTATGGAACAATAAAGAAAATTTCTATCAATAGGCATCCTACTCCCGTTAATGCGAGATAAAAAAAATCGTCCCCTTCCTAAAAAGGAAGGGGACGATTTTTTTATCCGATGGAACCTTCCATCTCGAACTTGATCAAGCGGTTCATTTCAACCGCATACTCCATTGGAAGTTCTTTTGTGAACGGCTCAATGAAGCCCATAACGATCATTTCTGTTGCTTCTTGCTCAGAGATACCGCGGCTCATTAAATAGAACAACTGCTCTTCTGATACTTTTGATACTTTCGCTTCGTGCTCAAGCGAAATGTTATCATTCAAGATTTCATTGTATGGAATCGTATCAGACGTCGACTGATTATCCATGATAAGCGTATCACACTCAATGTTTGCACGAGCGCCATCCGCTTTGCGGCCAAAGTGAACAATTCCGCGGTACGTTACTTTACCGCCATGTTTAGAAATCGATTTAGACACGATTGTCGACGAAGTATTCGGAGCTAAATGAATCATTTTCGCACCAGCATCCTGATGCTGCCCTTTACCGGCAATGGCAATGGATAGTGTCATTCCGCGTGCACCTTCACCTTTTAAAATGACCGCAGGGTATTTCATCGTCAATTTAGAACCGATGTTGCCGTCAATCCATTCCATTGTCGCGTTCGCCTCACAAACGGCACGTTTGGTTACAAGATTATAAACGTTGTTTGCCCAGTTTTGAATGGTTGTATAACGACAGTAAGCATCCTTTTTAATGATGATTTCTACCACCGCACTATGAAGAGAGTTCGTCGTATAAACAGGCGCTGTACAGCCCTCTACGTAGTGAACATGTGCACCTTCATCCACAATAATTAATGTACGCTCGAATTGCCCCATGTTCTCAGAGTTAATGCGGAAATAGGCTTGTAATGGCGTTTCCACTTTTACCCCTTTTGGAACATAGATGAACGATCCTCCAGACCAAACAGCCGAGTTTAATGCAGCGAATTTATTATCTGTCGGAGGAATAACTTTCGCCCAGTGCTCACGGAAAATGTCTTCATTTTCTCTTAAAGCAGAGTCAGTATCTTTGAATACAATTCCTTTTTCTACAAGGTCTTCCTGCATGTTGTGATACACAACCTCAGACTCATATTGAGCGGAAACCCCAGCCAAATACTTTTGTTCCGCCTCAGGAATCCCTAATTTGTCAAATGTTGCTTTAATTTCATCCGGAACTTCATCCCAAGAACGCTCTGATTTTTCCGATGGCTTTACATAATACGTAATTTCATCGAAATTCAGGCTGTTCAAGTCTCCGCCCCATTGCGGCATCGGCATGCTGTAGAAAAGATCCAGTGATTTCAAGCGGAAATCCAGCATCCATTGCGGCTCACTTTTCATTTTTGAAATTTCTTCTACAATTTCCTTTGTCAATCCGCGTTTTGAGCGGAAAATAGACACGTCTTTATCGGCAAAACCATATTTGTAATCGCCGATTTCAGGCATTTTCTTTGCCATATTTTACTACCCCCTACTTGATAGGATTGGGATTTTACTCCGTCTCTGATTGATTTCCTATACCTTTTTCCATCGCTTTCCACGCTAACGTAGCACACTTGATGCGAGCCGGGAACTTAGCAACGCCTTGAAGTGCTTCGATGTCACCTAAATCAAGGCTGTCATCATAGTCCTTCCCTTGCATCATATTCGAAAAGATAGATGAAAGTTTCAACGCGTCTTCAATCGTTTGTCCTTTAATCGCTTGCGTCATCATGGATGCGGAAGATAATGAAATCGAACAACCTTCACCTTCAAACTTTGCATCTGCCACTTTACCGTCTTCCACTTTTAAAGAAAGCTGGATACGATCGCCGCACGTTGGATTGTTCATATTGATCGTAACCGTGTCTTCTGAAAGAACACCGCGATTGCGCGGATTTTTATAGTGATCCATAATAACCTGACGATACAGTTGATCAAGGTTGTTATTAAAAGACATTTGTAAAATACTCCTTTGTTTTAATTAATGCTGAAACAAGCTTGTCGGCCTCTTCCTCCGTGTTATACAGATAGAAGCTTGCACGGGCAGTAGCTGTTACATCCAAATATCTCATTAACGGCTGAGCACAATGGTGTCCAGCACGAACCGCAATGCCTTCAGCGTCTAAAACTGTCGCTACATCGTGCGGATGAACGTCGTCGATATTAAATGTGACGACGCCAGCGCGCTCTTTCGGACCATAAATGGTAATGCCCTCAATTTGAGACATGCGCTCTAATGCATACTGAGCGATTTTATGTTCATGCGCTTCAACGTTCTCCATCCCGATTTGGTCCAAAAAGTCAATCGCGGCCCCTAAGCCAATTGCTCCTGCGATAATCGGCGTACCGGCCTCAAGCTTCCAAGGAAGCTCTTTCCACGTGGAGTCTTGTAAATTAACGAAATCGATCATTTCGCCGCCAAATTCAAAAGGCTCCATGTTTTCCAGCAGGTTCTTCTTACCATATAATACCCCAATGCCTGTCGGGCCACACATTTTATGACCGGAAAACGCAAAGAAGTCACAGTCCAGATCCTGTACATCAACCTTCATATGAGGAGTGCTTTGCGCTCCGTCCACTGCCATGATTGCCCCATTTTTATGAGCGATTTTAGCAATTTCTTTAATTGGGTTAATGGTACCAAGAACATTGGATACTTGCATGACAGATACAATCTTTGTATTTGCCGTAATCGTCTTCTTGACGTCTTCCAAATCCAGTTGGCCGTCAGCTGTTAAAGGAATGTACTTCAAAGTTGCCCCTGTAGCTTTTGCAACTTGCTGCCATGGAATGATATTGGCATGATGTTCCATGTATGTGATGACAATTTCGTCACCAGCCTTCAAATTAGCACGCGCATAGCTGGATGCTACTGCATTTAAGGAAGTGGTCGCTCCACGAGTGAAAATCACTTCTTCCGTAGATTTTGCATTAATAAATTTACGGACTTTTTCACGAGCACCTTCATATCCGTCAGTTGCCTTCGTACCAAGAGTGTGAACACCTCGGTGGACATTAGAGTTATACTCGCGGTAATACTTATTTAACGCTTCAATAACAGAAATAGGTTTTTGAGAAGTCGCAGCACTATCCAAATACACTAAAGGATGATCGTTCACATGTTGATGCAAAATGGGAAATTGCTCACGAATATCCTGGATATTCATTATCGCACTTTCCTTTCAATGACATCTACTAACTGCTTTTTAACGGTTTCAATCGGTAATTCATTCACAACAGGTGCCAAGAAACCGTGAATAACTAGTCGCTCCGCTTCTGTTTTTGGAATACCGCGGCTCATTAAATAATACAGCTGAATAGGATCCACACGGCCTACAGAAGCTGCATGGCCTGCCGTAACATCATCTTCGTCAATTAATAGGATAGGGTTTGCGTCTCCACGTGCTTTTTCGCTCAACATCAATACACGAGATTCTTGCTCTGCGTTTGACTTGGAAGCACCATGTTCAATTTTACCGATACCATTGAAAATGGCACTCGCACTTTCTTTCATAACACCGCGTTTTAAGATATATCCTTCAGAATGTTTTCCGTAATGGACAACACTTGTTGTAAAGTTTTGAGATTGCTCTCCGCGTCCCACTGTAACGGTCTTAGTATCTCCATAGGACCCATCACCCATTAAATACGTGATGTTTTCAGACACCGTGTTTCCTTCATTCATCAAACCAAGCGCCCATTCGATACGCGCGTCACGACCTGCAATACCACGGCGGTTGACATATGTCGTTGTGTCTTTCCCTAAATAGTCCACAGCGCCGAATGTAACTTGGGCATTTGTATTGGCAAACACTTCCGTCACGATGTTAACGATGCCTTTCTCTGTTGTTGATACATAGTTTTCTACGTATGTGACAGAGCTGTTGTCATCTGCTACAACGATGACATGGTTGAATAGCGGCGCCTCACTGCTTTCGTGAGTGAAGATCGCTTGAAGCGGCTCTTTTACTTCCACATTTTTCGGCACGTATACAAATACGCCGCCGTTCATGTATGCTGCATGAAGAGCACTTAAACGATGTTCATCTACTTTTACGCCGTCTTTCATGAAATACTTTTGCAAAAGGTCTCCATGCTCTTTTGCTGCCGTTTGGATATCCGTAAAGATAACGCCTTGCTCTTTTAAATCATCGGCAAGTACGACATATGCTGCCGTTTGGTCACGCTGAACATATAAATTTTTCACTTCTTCTTTATCAATCAAGGCTTTTACTTTTTCAGGCAGTTCTTCAATCGATTGAACAGCCGCCGTTTTTGCCGTATGATTTTCAAAAGCAGTAAAATCCCATTTAGAAATATTTGTTTTATCCGGCTTCGGTAAAGGAAGCTCCTCCGCTTTTACAAGAGCGTCTAAGCGAAGGTCAAGAAGCCAGCTTGGTTCTCCCGCTTCCTTCGAGTAGCTGCTGACATACTCTTGATCGAATGGTAATTTCGTCTCGATAGTCATGTTAATCCTCCTAACGCTTACGCTTCTTGACCTACAGTTTCGTCTTCAATACCTAACTCTTTTTTGATCCAGTCATACCCTTCCGCTTCTAAACGCTGCGCCAACTCAGAGCCTCCTGATTTCACAACGCGGCCTTGCATCATAACGTGAACATGATCAGGGGTAATGTAGTTTAATAGACGCTGATAGTGTGTAATGATTAGACAGCCGAAGTCTTCGCCGCGCATTTCATTAACGCCTTTTGATACAACTTTCAATGCATCGATATCTAATCCAGAATCAATTTCGTCTAAAATAGCGATTTTTGGTTGAATCATCATTAATTGAAGAATTTCGTTACGCTTCTTCTCCCCGCCTGAGAATCCTTCGTTTAAGTAGCGTTGTGCCATGTCAGGATCCATTTCTAAAAATTCCATGTTTTTATCTAATTGGCGGATAAATTTCATTAATGAAATTTCATCACCCTCTTCGCGGCGTGCATTCACGGCAGAGCGTAAGAAATCTGCATTTGTTACACCACTGATCTCACTTGGATATTGCATCGCAAGGAAAAGACCTGCACGAGCGCGCTCGTCTACTTCCATTTCTAACACATCTTGACCATCAAGCGTGATGCTACCCTGTGTGATTTCATATTTAGGATGACCCATGATAGCAGAAGATAAAGTTGATTTACCTGTACCATTCGGACCCATGATTGCATGGATCTCTCCACCCTTAATTTCTAAATTGACACCTTTTAAGATCTCTTTCCCATCGATTGAAACATGAAGATCTTTAATTGTTAAAGTTGAACCAGCCATGATAAAACCTCCAGTAATATGACGTATATATCGGATTGTACCTCTTACATCATTTTTTAATCCATTCTCATTTTATTCTCATTACAATCTTATAACAATTGAAAAGTTATCGCAACCTTTTAACACTATCTAGGTAGTGAAAATGGTTCTCACTTCTTAGCTTTTGCCAGCTTCTTAAATATATGTAAGAAGGGTGATTGAAAACGGATTGAAGTATCTGCCCCGTTCTCAATCACCCTTCTAAAAATCAATAACTATTTGTTAATGAGTTTGTTGGTTTAATTCTTGAATGCACTCTTGTACGAGAGTAACAGCTTGACTCATTGCTGCTCCTCCTCCAAAAGCTGCTGCAACGCCGCAAGCTTCTAAAACCTCTTGCTCAGACGCGCCCTGATCTAAACAGCCTTTTGTATGATAAATCATACAATACTCATCTTGTGCAACTAAACTAATCCCAAGGGCAATAAGCTGTTTATCTTTTTTAGATAAAGAGCCTTCTTCAAAACAAGCCTCCGTAAACGCATTAAAAGCACGGGCTACTTCCGGAAGCTTTTGAGTGAATTGTCCAATTCCTGTTTTATAATTAAGCAAAGCAGTCTCAGTCGAAGTGCGTCCTTCATGTTGCATACTAGCGTCAACCCCCATCTCATAATTTGGTCAACGTTAGTATGCTTAAAATTACCGAATGTATTCCATCAATTGAAAATTATGCTTTCTTAATCTTTTAAAAAACAAGGGCCTCCATATGAGGACCTTGCTCTACTTATTATTGAGCTGCTGGGATAACAGCACCTTGGTATTTCTCATTGATGAAGTCTTGGATTTCTTTTGATTGAAGAACTTCCGTTAATGCTTTGATTTCTTCACGGCCCTCGTCGCCTTTACGAACAACGATTAAATTTGAAGGAACAACATCGCTTCCTTCAAATGCGATACCGTCTTCTTTAATATTTACTTTACCTTCAATTGCATAGTTTGTATTGATTACTACAGCATCTCCTTCACCGTTTTCAAAAGAAGTTGCTAAAAGCTTCGCTTCAATTAATGTAGAGAAATCTAAGTTTTTCGGATTTTCAACAATATCTTCTACTCGTGCGTTTTGACCAACGCCTTCTTTAAGTTTAATTAAACCAGCCTTTTCAAAGATCGGCAAAATACGGCCATGGTCACTGAATGAGTTGCTCATAATGATTTTGGCACCTTCAGGAAGGTCTTTTAAATCTTTGTATTTTTTTGAATAAATACCGATTGGCTCTTTATGAACTTCACCTACACTGACAAAATCATAACCTTTTTCTTTCATTTCTAACTCTAAATATCCTGGAGTTTGGAAATAGTTTGCATCAAGCTCTTTTTCTTTTAAAGTAACATTCGGTAAAACATAGTCTTGGAAAACTTGAACCTCAAGATCAATTCCTTTTTCAGCAAGTAAAGGTTTCGCTTCTTCTAACACTTCAGCATGCGGAATAGCGGAAGCCCCTACTACTAATTTTTTATTGCCATCTTCTGTTGTGCTTTCCTCTTCCTTTTCCCCTCCGCCGCAAGCTGCTAACGCAACCAGTAAAACGGCAGCAATCAGGAAACCAAGTAATTTTTTCATAATCCTTTCCTCCTAATCATCTTTTATCAATTTTTTTAGTAAAATAATCTCCAATAAATTGGATGATAAACACAATAATTAAAATGGCTACAGTCGCTACAAAGGTTAAAAACGGGTTACCACCTTGAAATCCTTCTAAATAAGCGAAATTACCTAATCCCCCCGCTCCAATTACACCAGCCATCGCCGTATAACTGACTAATGCAATGGCAGTAACGGTAATGCCTGATATTAAAGCCGGCAAAGATTCCGGGATTAAGACTTTAAAAATAATTTGCAAATTCGATGCCCCCATTGAATGCGAGGCTTCAATAACACCTTTATCGATTTCCCGAAGTGCAATTTCCACCATCCGGGCATAGAATGGCGCAGCCCCAATAATCAAAGCAGGCAAAGCGGCATTCGCTCCTAAAATGGTGCCTACCAGCAACTTGGTAAAAGGTATTAACAAAACAATTAAGATAATAAAAGGGATTGAGCGAAATACGTTTACAAATGTTCCGATAATCGTATTTACCGCGCGGTTTTCCCACATGTTCCCTTTCCCTGTTAGAAATAACAATAATCCAAGCACTAAACCTAAAACGAATGTAGCGGCAACCGAAAGCAGGGTCATATAGATGGTCTCTTGAGTAGCAGCCATTAGTTTGTCCCATTTAAGCAGTTCAAACCATTCACTATTCACTTTCGATCACCTCCACTTCTACTAAGTTTTTCCTCACATATGCAATTGCTTGGTCAATCACATCATTTTCCCCGAGCAATTGTACAAACAGTGTTCCGTAAGATCCTTTTTGGGTTTGCGAAATCTTTCCTTGTAAAATATTAATATTTAAGTCGAAATTTCGAATTAAATTCGTAATGAGCGGCTGTTCTGCCGACTCCCCTACAAACGTCAGTTGGATAATCTTGCCGTTCGGGTATTGGTCAACAAGATGCTCAATCGTCTCTCTCGTTTGTTCCGGTTCTGTTACTTGTTTTACAAACCTTTTCGTGATCGATTGTGTTGGATTTCGGAAAACCTCAAGAACCTCTCCTTGCTCTACGATTTGGCCGTTTTCCATCACGGCAACACGATGACAGATTTTACGGATCACATGCATCTCATGTGTGATCAGAACAATCGTTAAACCGAGCTTTTCATTAATATCTACCAATAAATCCAAAATGGCATCGGTTGTTTGCGGGTCCAAAGCAGATGTCGCTTCGTCACAAAGAAGTACCTTAGGATTACTAGCCAACGCTCTCGCAATACCGACCCTTTGTTTCTGTCCTCCGCTCAACTGAGACGGATACGCATCTTCTCTTCCTTCCAGTCCGACCAACTTGATTAGCTCATCTACTCGCTTCATGCGCTCGTTTTTTGCTACTCCTGTAATTTCAAGTGGAAACGCAATGTTTTCCCTCACAGTACGAGACCAAAGTAAGTTGAAATGCTGGAAGATCATGCTGATTTCCTGACGCGCTTTCCGCAGCTTTTCACCCTTAATTCGCCCAATATCGTTTCCTGCTACTTCAACCGTTCCTTCAGTAGGAACTTCAAGTCCGTTCAGCAATCGAATTAATGAGCTTTTTCCTGCTCCACTGTATCCAATAATTCCGAATATTTCTCCGGATTTAATTTCCAAATTAACATTATTAACGGCTGTAATCTCACCATGCTTGGCACGATAGATTTTTTTGACATCCTTTAATGTAATCAAACTCTCTCACCTTCTTTTCTTAACGCTTATTCTTTTTGTATCTTTCCCTAAACATTGATCGACAACTAAAAAGCCTTTCTACACATGAGCAGAAAGGCTGAATATTTCGTTCCTTTCTCTCATCTCTCAAAGCAAATTGCCGCTTTGTAGGAATTGGCACCATTTCAGCTGATGCTGACGGTTGCCGGGCTTCACAGGGCCATGTCCCTCCACCTCTCTTGATAAGAGTACTTATCCGTTATCTATTTAATTTTGTCGTTTATTGTCTAAAAGGTACGAGAGTGATTGTAGCATGCAAATAATAAAAGTGTCAATGAATTAGTTGTATTTTTCATGCTATTTGTAATAGTTAACAAAGACCGAATGTTTGATCATTTCATATTCAACTGTTTTCATAAAAGAACGCCCTATCATGTTTAAGCGTGACAGGGTATTCCAAAAGCAAGGAGAACAATCTATCTTTTGAGGAAGAACCTGCTATTTACACCTTAAATAATGGCTGAATTTAAACAAGTAGCCTCTTCATGCTGAGGGTGATCGCTTAATTCCGGATAAAGAACCCAATCTACCGCAGGATACTGCTGTAGATAGTCGATGACTTTTCTTACATTGGCGACATGTTCTTTCATGCGTATATGAAGTGTTTCTACTGGAAAGCATTGAACGGGCTCATGAATGCTCCGATGTAGCGCAGCAGCTGAACCTTTGCTTTCACGATATGGGCAAGCGGTCCTAACGCTTCAGCGTAAACGAGATTATGATAACTTGGATCCGGTGTCGTAAATTCAAGGAATTTAGGAGAGTTCCAATCAAACTTCCCGCCATCGACTATGTTGCCGCCCAATGTCTTCCTGTTTCCAAGAAGCCATTTTGCGGCAGAATGAATGACAATATCTGCTCCATGTTCAATCAGGCGGCACAAATACGGAGTTGCAAACGTGTTATCAATAATTAAAGGAATTCCCTAAGAAATTCATTGTTATTTCAAAGACAAAAAGTGTTCCAAAACCAGTAAATCCTCCATGGTTTTGAAACACCTTTTCTCAACTGCTGACAGACTGGTCAAGTCTATTCTTTACGTCAGACAAAATGGCTTTAATTCGCTTAATATATATTCTATCGAATGAAAAGCATACATTTTTTGTCTCACTTCATTCCTCTCTATCATAATCAAACAAGGTACACTTTCAATTTCATATTGTTTGGCTTGATGAGGCATGAAATTCAAATTACACATTCCTATTTCAGTGCCAGGCAGCATCGCTTCAGCTACGGTCAGCATTTTCTTGGCTACCTGGCATGTCCCACACAATGGCGTATAAAAGAAAACAACCACCTGGTCCTTTTCTTTTAGTTGTTTAGTTAGCTGTTCTTCGTTCCATTCGATCATTGTATTCAATTCCTTTAATTCTGTATTAAATATTCGGTATTGACGTCTATATTGGCACTTAACAAGACGGTCGCAATATGATTTTTAGGTGCAGCAGCAACTTCCCTGTACATTTTATCGATGTAAAGATGTTCGGCTTCGGGTAATTCCCGTTTGAATTGTTTTCGAAGTTTGTTCCCGGCTTCGTCTGAGTCTACTAAAATGTAGACTTCTTTTTGATCGATGGTATCAATAATTTCGTCTAATCGAGCTACACTGATCGTTCCGTTTGTACAAATAATCTCAATCGGCTCCTTAATGATACTCTCAATTCTTTTTTTATCGGACCTGCCTTCTACAATAATTACTTTTCCATTCTCTTCTACCGACATAAACATCACCTATTATTCATCAGTTGTATATGAGAAGTAACAATACCTCTACATTATACAATATTCGTTACTTTTTATCTGTTCCCCTGTTTTTTAAAATCTTTTAGTAAAATCTTTAAGAAAAGGCAGTGGAAATCACCACCGCCTTTTTACTATATATCCTACTGAATAATTCGACACATCTTCATTCAATCAAGAAGTATCCCAACTGGCCATCCAGACAATTTGAATTTGCCCTCAAAGATTAGAAAATTCGCCATGGCCGTTCTTTGGTCATGGCGAATTTTTTAAATCGATACATATATCAGCACCATCCCTCATCCGAATCGCAGTCTGTATACTTCTCATCTACTTTGGAAGGGACATCCACATATTGATAAAATTTGTATTTTTCGTGTTCAAAACCTGGTTCCAACTCATACTTATAGCCGGTTTCTTCAATCACTGCACGTCCAATGGGCTGCTTTTCAACATACAAGTCCATGCCTTCATGATGAAATTTAGCGGTTACGCGATCTGTTACATCCAGCTTTTTCTTCTCAAACATAAAAACAGACACCCTTTCCTAAAGTTCCTTTAGTCATAGGGTGCCCGTCCACATCAGAAAAACTCTGACCGTAAATCATTTTTTACTGGAGTGTTATCCTTCGTTTACCATGTTTTCATATTCTTCCGCGCTCATCAGCTTGTCTGCTTCGCTTGCATCAGAAGGCTCAATCACGATCATCCATGCTTTTTCATACGGTGATTCGTTCACGAATTCCGGATTGTCATTTAAATCTTCATTGACTTCTACTACTTTACCGCTAATTGGAGCGTATAATTCAGAAACAGTCTTAACAGATTCAACGCTTCCGAAAGGCTCGTCTGCTTGTACAGTCGCGCCAACTTCCGGCAGCTCAACAAACACGATATCTCCAAGCTCTGATTGAGCGAAGTCCGTGATTCCCACACGCACTAAATTTCCTTCTGTTTTTACCCACTCATGCTCTTCAGAATAACGTAATTCTTTTGGTGCATTCATCCTAATCCCTCCAACAATCGTCTAAAGTTTAATACTTGCTCAAGAGTAGAAACATTTTACAAAAACGCTACTATTTAGTGTAACGTAATTTAATAACTTTTTCTATTTGAAAAAATAAAAGTTTGTATGTACTGAAAATTATGTCCATGCTTCCTTATATTGTTCTTCTTTAAATCCAACTGTCACTTGATTACCATCCGTAACAAACGGACGTTTTAACAGCATCCCGTCTGATGCCAACAAATCGAGAAGCTCTTGCTCGGTTGCCGTTTTCACCTTATCTTTTATACCAAGTTCACGATATTTCATACCGCTTGTGTTAAAGAACTTTTTCATCTCTAACCCGCTTTTCTCATAATAAGATTGGATTTCATCCTTTGAAGGCGGATTTTCAACGATATGAATTTCTTCATAAGAAACACCATGATCATCCAGCCATTTTTTAGCTTTGCGGCATGTACCGCACTTTGGATATGTATAAAACTTGATCGCCATTTATAACACCTACCTATATATTTTAGACTTTTTTCGTATTTTAACACATCCTATTTTCCTTTTCATCCAAAACGGGAATCCCCTCCAAGGGATTCCCGTTTTGGACAAAAATGCATGATCAAAATACTTATTTTTCTTTTATACTACATAACGTTCAGCATCGATAAGTACTTTAGCGATTTCACGCTTCTTGGCGACAACATTGATTGGTGTATGCCTTGTAAATTTGCGAAGAGCTGACAGCATCATACGAAGTGTATCCCCTTGTTCCACGGCGACCAATGTCTCTTTTGCATGCGCTTCAATTTCATTGAATGCTTCTTGGCAAAATACTTGTGTATAAAGTACTTTCAACTCGTTTTTCTCCGCACCCTTTTTCTCGATCGCTTTTTCTGTACGTAATAAGGCTGATTCCATCGCATATACGTTGCTGATGACATCTGCGATATTCACAAGAACCTCTTGTTCCTTTTCCAATGCTTTCCCGTATTTTTGAGCGGCAAGACCCATCATCAATAACGCAATTTTCTTTGCGTTCTTCACCAAATAGTTCTCTTGATCTAATACGCCTTCTCCCACTTCTTCCGGCATAAGCATCATTAATTCTTCTTGTAACGCCTGCGCTTTTTGCAATAAAGGAAGCTCTCCTTTCATGGCCTTGCGCAAATATGTGCCAGGTACCAGTAACCGGTTGATTTCATTCGTCCCTTCGAAAATGCGGTTGATGCGGGAATCACGGTACATGCGTTCAATTTCATATTCAGCCATAAACCCATACCCGCCGTGGATTTGTACCCCTTCATCCACAAGATAGTCTAGTGTTTCAGTCGCAAATACTTTATTCAACGAACATTCAATTGCATACTCCGCAATGGATGCAGCCACTTGTTTTCCATCTTTTACTTCTTCATCCGATAAACGCCCCATACGATCTTCAAATAACCCGACTGTACGATAAACCGAGCTTTCCGTCGCATACAACTTAGCTCCCATTGTTCCCAGTTTCTCCTGCGTTAAAGAAAATTGGGAAATCGGTGTCTTGAATTGCTGGCGCTGGTTGGCATATTGAACTGTCAACTCAAGAGCGCGTTTTCCTGCACCGACGCCTCCCACTCCCAGCTTATAACGTCCAATGTTCAAGATATTAAAGGCGATCACATGGCCTTTACCCAGTTCGCCAAGAAGATTCTCTTTGGGTACAAGAGCATCTTGTAAAATTAATGTTCTAGTGGAGGAACTTTTAATTCCCATTTTCTTTTCTTCCGCTCCTGTGGATACACCAGGAAACTCACGTTCAACAATAAAGGCCGAAAAGTGCTCCCCATCAATTTTCGCATACACGATAAATACATCGGCGAAGCCTGCATTTGTGATCCATTGCTTCTCTCCGTTCAGCACATAATGGCTTCCCTCCGCATTTAAGCGGGCTGTCGTTTTCGCTCCAAGTGCATCGGAACCTGACCCAGGCTCTGTTAGAGCATATGCCGCTAACTTCTCTCCTGTTGCCAATACAGGTAAGTACTTCTGTTTTTGTTCTTCCGTCCCGAACAATACGATTGGAAGAGAGCCAATTCCGACATGTGCTCCATGAGAGATGGAAAAGCCCCCTGCCCGTGACATTTTCTCGGCAATCAACGCAGAGCTCACTTTATCCAACCCTAGCCCGCCATATTCTTCCGGTACATCAGCCCCGAGTAACCCTAAGTCTCCTGCCTGTTTTAATAATTTAACAGAGCGGTCAAACTCGTGATTTTCTAAATGCTCAACTTGAGGCAGCACTTCATTTTCTATATAATCTTCCGTTGTTTTAGCAATCATTTTATGCTCATCCGTATAATCTTCCGGTGTATAAACTTGCGAAGGCAAGACCTCTTCAATCAGGAAACTTCCACCTTTAACGATTTTATTTGTTTGATTAGCCATTTTTCTTCTCCTCCTTTTTGAACACACACTTTTAGTTGAAAAATTAAAGTAATTCAAACACGCCGGCAGCTCCCATTCCTCCGCCGATACACATCGTCACAATGCCAAATTGTTCGTTTCGGCGCTTCATTTCATAGATGAGGCTTAACGTCAGTTTTGCTCCTGTACATCCAAGCGGGTGGCCCAGCGCTATGGCTCCGCCGTTTACGTTTACTTTTTCTTCACTAAGTCCGAGTTCTCGAATGACTTGAATGGCCTGGGAGGCGAACGCTTCATTCAACTCAAACAATCCGATATCGGATACTTCCAATCCCGCCAGTTTCAATGCTTTTGGAATCGCGACGACCGGGCCTACTCCCATGACTTCCGGAGGCACGCCTCCAACCGCAAATGAACGGAATTTAGCGAGCGGTTTTAATCCTTCCGCTTCTGCTTTTTCACGTTCCATAATCAGCACGGCAGCACCGCCGTCGCTTGTTTGAGAGGCATTTCCCGCGGTCACCGAACCAACAGCCGAAAAAGCGGGGCGTAATTTGCTTAACCCTTCTAAAGAAGTATCCGGACGGACTCCTTCATCTTCTGTGAAAAGAATGGTTTTCTCCTTTAACTTATGATGTTGATCTACTTGGCGAACGGTTACCTCCACAGGCACAATTTCATCCTTGAACTTCCCTTCCTGAAGGGCTTTGGCAGCACGCTGATGGCTGCGAACGGCAAAAGCATCCTGCTCTTCGCGCGAGATTCCATATTTCACGGCCACTTGCTCTGCCGTATGCCCCATTGACATATAATATTCAGGGGCATGCTCAACCAGTTTTATATTTGGGCGGACAACATGCCCGACCATCGGAACTAAGCTCATCGATTCGGCACCACCTGCCAGCACAACTTGGGAGTGCCCGAGCATGATGCGCTCTGCCCCGAACGCAATACTCTGCAAACCTGAAGAACAATAACGATTGATGGTAACCGCCGGAACGGTATATGGCAGTCCTGCCAACGCCCCGATATTCCGTGCCATATTCAATCCTTGTTCAGCTTCCGGAATTGCGCATCCAAAGATTAAGTCATCAATCGGCCCTTCATAGTTTCCAGCTCTTTTTAATGTTTCTTTTACAGCTAACGCACCGAGATCATCAGGCCGAACATTAGCAAGTGTCCCTTTTTTCGCTTTTCCGACCGGTGTTCTCGCACCGGCTACAATGACCGCTTCCCTCATGATTTATCCCCCTTAGTTACGCAATGGTTTTCCTTTTATCAACATATGCTGCATGCGCTTCTGCGATTTCGCTTCGCCAACAAGGCTTAAAAATGCTTCCCTCTCTAGATCCAATAAATATTGTTCATCTACTTTTGTTCCGTACGGAACTTTTCCTCCTGCAATGACATAAGCCAATTTTTGGGCAATTTTATAATCATGTTCAGAAATATAACCTGAATGTTTTAATCCCTGGGCACCAAGAAGCAACGTCGCATACCCTGTTTCACCTGTTATCGGGACCTTTTGGCGGATCGGCGGCTGATAGCCTTGTTCATATAAATGGATGACCTGCTGCTTGGCATCATGGAGAAGATGATCGCCATTCACGCTGACAGCATCCTTTTTATCAAGGAAATTCAAATCGTACGCTTCCGCCGCTGATGTTGACACCTTCGCCATCGCAATCGTTTCAAACACTTTGTTTGCCACCTTTTGCAGATCAAAATCTACGCCGCCCGCCATATTGTTTAGATGTTTTATATAAAGCTCCTTATTTCCGCCGCCCCCTGGAATGAGCCCGACACCGACTTCGACCAGTCCCATATATGTTTCACTGGATGCTTGAATACTGCTTGTCGGCAGACAGATTTCAGTCCCGCCTCCAAGTGTCATGCCAAATGGGGCGGAAACTACCGGTTTGGAGCTGTATTTAATATTCATCATCGCCTGTTGAAATTGACGAACGACGAGTTCGATTTCAAAGTAGTTATCATCCTGTGCCTCCATTAAAATCAAGGCAAGGTTGGCACCTACACAGAAGTTTTTAGCTTGATTGCCAATGACAAGCCCTTTATAATTTTCCCCGACCTCTTCAAGGGCAAAGTTGATCATTTGAATGATGTCCAAACCAATCGCATTATTCGGGGAAGTGAACTCCAAACCAGCAACATCATCACCTAAATCGATTAGGCTTGCCCCGCTGTTTTTCTTGATGACTCTGTTTTGTTCTTTTAAAGCTTTTAGATGGATCACTTTTTTGTTTTCAGCCAGTAAGCGATAATTATCTCCATCATAAAAATACGTATGACCTTCTTGTTTTTGATAGAATGACTCAAACCCTTCTTCCAGCATGTTTTTTACCCATGAAGGCACCTCAGCTCCATTTTCCTCCATTTTTTGAACGGAGCGGCGCACACCAATGGCATCCCATGTTTCAAATGGCCCGAGTTCCCACCCGAATCCCCACTTCATGGCACGGTCTATGGCTATGATGGAATCCGCAATCTCATCTTTTAACTGCGCTGAATAAAGAAGAACGGGACTTATGATATTCCAAAGCAGCTTCCCTGCACGGTCATCCGAATATAGAAGCGCTTTCAATTTATTCTCTAATCCTTTGGCTTGTTTGCTCATTTCGGTAGAAGCGGTTTTTAACTTTTTTCGCACTTCATACTCCAGCGTTTGGGGATTCAGTTCTAAAATCTCCTTCCCTTGCTTTAAGAAAAAGCCTTGCCCCGATTTGCTCCCAATCCACCCTTTCTGCAGCATATCCTTCATGAACGAAGGAACGTCAAATACAGCCTTTTCAGCACCTTCTACCTTTTCATACACATTGTTTGCGACATGTATAAAGGTATCGAGACCCACGACATCCAACGTACGGAACGTCGCACTTTTCGGCCGCCCGATTAATGGTCCTGTAACGGAATCCACTTCACCTGCGCTGTAGCCGCCTTTTAGCATTTCCTGGACCGTTACTAGCAGCCCGTATGTTCCGATGCGATTGGCAATAAAATTAGGCGTATCTTTTGCTAAAACAACTCCTTTGCCAAGTACATCTTCCCCAAACGTTTGCATGAATTGAACGATTTCCGGCTTTGTATCTTTTGTTGGAATAATCTCAAGAAGTTTTAAATAACGAGGAGGGTTAAAAAAGTGTGTACCTAAAAAATGCTCTTTGAAATCGTCGGATCTGCCTTCAGCCATCGCATGAACCGAAATACCGGAAGTGTTGGAACTAATGATGCTTCCTTGTTTTCTCACTGCATCAATTTTACTGAACAACTGCTTTTTGATGGCCAAATTCTCAACGACTACTTCAATGATCCATTCACAATCTGATAATTTTTCTAAATCGTCTTCCAAGTTCCCCGCTTGAATCAAAGCAAGGTTGCTCTTTGAAGTGAGCGGAGCGGGTTTTTGTTTCAATAACTTTTTTAATGCACTGGTACTAAAACGATTGCGTACGGACATATCTTGTAATGTCAACCCTTGTGCTTCTTCCTCTTTCGTTAGCTGACTCGGTACAATATCCAGCAAAATAGTTGGAATTCCTATATTAGCTAAATGTGCCGCAATTCCTGATCCCATCACTCCAGAACCAATGACAGCTGCCTTCTGAATCCTCAGGCTCATAACCTGTATCCCCCTTTATTTCTTGAATGAATACTCATTCATTTTTTATTCAAAAAAAAGAGAACTTTACTTGTTTTCTAATTTAAATATAGAACATTTTTTGAATTTTCGCAATATAAAAACTAAAAAATCAGTAGCTATGAAAAAGTAATTTTCATTCAACTGAATTAACCGGTGGACAATTAACCTTCAGAAATAACAAGGCAACTCCTTTACTGCTATCCGTAAGGTTCCTCATGCACTTGAAATCATTGCTGAAATCTTAGAATAAATGATTTCTCCAACTACGGGTAACCTAATAATCGGAGGTGAAAACAATGGCAAAGGTAAAGAAACACCCTTCCAAAGCGGGAGTTAGCGCAGCCAGCGTTAAAGGAGATGCGGGACCAACGATCGAAAGGGACGGGGGAGGCAAACGTACTTCGCAAAATCAACAATATACAAAATCTAACATGCAGGACCAATAGAAAAAATAAGGGCAACCCAAAAGGGGACGATCATCCCTTTTGGGTCACCCGTTGCAGAATAAGCTATTTTTTAAAGACTCCTTTTATGACAAAGGTCACATTGGCCGGACGCTCCGCTAATCGACGCATGAAATAACCATACCAATCTGTTCCGTATGGGACATATACTCTCATTGTATATCCTTCCCTGGCAAGTTCCTCCTGTCTCTCCGGCCGGATGCCATATAACATTTGAAACTCAAAGCGGTCATGAGAAATACCATATCTTTCTACAAGCTGCTTTGTATAGTCAATAATTTTATCATCATGTGTGGCTACGGCGGTGTAATTCCCATTTAATAAGTGCTGCTTAATGATCTTTTTAAAATTTTCGTCCACTTTTTTCTTTTCAGGAAAAGCTGCGGCAGAAGATTCTTTATAGGCGCCCTTTACAAGACGTAGATTCGGCCGATATTCATTCAAGTCTGAAATATCCTTCTCTGCTCGATACAAATAAGCCTGGATAACCGTTCCCACATTGTCATAACTTGATTTTAGCGTTTTGTAAACTTCTATCGTCTTCTGGCAGCGTGAATAATCCTCCATATCGATTGTTACGAAGATTCCACTGTTCTTGGCGGCATGTAAAATCTTCCGCATATTCTTCAATACAACTTCCTCTGAAATATCAAGCCCCATTGAAGTCAATTTAAGAGAAAGCTGTGCATTCAACTTCTCCTCTTCAATCCTTTTAATCGCTTCCAGTGATTGATTAACCATCTCATTCGCTTCCTTTTCGTTATCCACAAATTCTCCCAGATAATCGATTGTTACCGTTAAGCCTCCCTCATTCAACTCCCGAATGACTTGGATGGCTTCTTCTATTGTTTCCCCTGCTACAAAACGGGCTGAGCCAAAGTGACGTCCGTATTTCTTCACTGCTTTTGTAAGCATTCTATTTTTAGATAAAAACAAGAAAAAGTTCCTCATGATTTTCTCCATGATCGTTCCCCCTGTCCTTCATCAAGTAGGTATGTATTTATATCAACGGTAATAAAACGGACACAACGAGATACCACATTATATGTTCCAGGACAATATTTGACACCCCTTTATTCATTTGAATAATGAATGAAAAGTCTTTGTGCCTTCCTTATCTTTCTCCTTGCATAGGAATAAACCAGACATGCCACACTATGAAAGGAACTTCACCCATAAGGGTTTAAGGCCCATTAGAACGAAACTGTACGAAACTGTTTTCTATAGGAGGTAGATTAAGATGCAAATGCAACCGCAAAATCAACAAAACCAGCAAACTGCCATGATGCCGCAGCCGCCGCAAGTGATTTCTACAAAGGATTCTTTATACTTGACAGACATGCTTTCTTGGAATTTACTAGCTATTAAAAAAGCTCATTCCTTTGCCGCACAATGTCAGGACCAAGAGGTATCCAAAGCGATTGAACAATGCTGCCAAATGCACCAACGTCATTATGACAAAATTCTTCAACACTTACAAAACACCCAGCAATCTCAAATGCTTCAATAAGGAGTGAAAACCATGAACCAAAATAAAATTCAAAACCCTGAAACGCAAGTTCCCAAAACACCAGAAATGAATGACCGTGATTTTACCAATGAAATGTTGGCCACCGAAAAATATATGACGGCTTCCTATTGTACAGCGCTCAACGAATGTAGCCATGACGCCCTTTACCAAGACATCTTGGCCATTTTCACCGAAACGCAGAATACCCAACGTGAGCTTTATAACTTAATGTTCAAAAAGGGCTGGTATGGCATCGAAGCGGCAGAGCAGCAAAAATTACAGCAATCCTATCAACAATTTTCAGGTTACAAATCCCAGTTTCCCGTTCACTAATTATTAAGAAAAGCGAAGGCAATTGTTTAATCTTGAGAGACGTTGGAACTTCTGATCGGGAAACCGCTTTTTGGTTTCATGGGCAAAAGTGAAACGGCTGAAAGATTAGGAGCCGCAGCTAGACAATAAGAAAAGCGGAGGCGACTGTTTAATCTGAGAGATATGGCCTCCGCAAAACAAAAAGAGGTGTTCCAAATCCACGAAACAGGGTAGTTTTGGAACACCTCTTTATTTAACTGTTTTCCAGTGCAAATAAATGAATCTTTCAATTGTCTTCATTTTTCTGATTTCCGAGCGCGATGCTGTTCATTTAATGTTTTAATGTCCCCAATTACTTTCATCATCTCCACCTTTGCTTCCGGATATGTTTCATTCCAATGCTTGGCAAGCCCCGGCATTGATTTGGCAATATGGGTATACAAGGCCCAAACCTTGACCTTTTCGACTAGATCTTCTGAGGTTTCTCCTAATAATAATTCTGTATATTTTTCTACTAATCCGTCTACTTGGGCTTGAAACTTCTCTTCCATTGTACAATGTCCCCTTTCTTACTGCTCCCCTGTCTGACGTCGCCTGCAGCTTACAGGACATATTTTACAATGCTGTCCCTTCATGGCCGTTAAATAAGCAAAACAGCATGTTTGACGGACCCGAATATCCTGATCTTCTGCCTTATTCTTAGAATTCGCTTTATCATATCTCAAGAATGGATTCCGATGATAGGAGCCGAACAAATGACCTGGTGCGGCTTTTAGAATATATTGAAAATCTTCCTGGATTTGATGATGGATATGGGAAAGCGAGGCATCATTTAATAGCTTTTCATACATCCAGCAAATATACACATAAAGATTTTCCCACATAATCAACTTCGTCAGTTTACAAACCTTGATAATATGGGTGAACAACACATTCACATGATCGCTGAAAATGTGCTGAAGGATACTGTCACGCCACATTAACCGACCGCCATCAGATACCTCTTCTACGGATAGATCATGGAGCTTAAAAGAAGGAAGCCAACGCGCATCCTCCTCATCGGATGTTTCCACTGAAACATTTTCCAGAGAAAAATTAGGGCGCTTATTCCAAACGCTCATTGAGTAAAGAGCTGATAAAACGGCAAAACTGTATCTTTTAACAAAGATAGAAGCAGCCACCATAAGATTGGCAGCTTCTATCTTCTCTCGCACTTTTAGTAAGAAATCACTCAACTGGACTTCATCCGTCAGATCAATAACTTTAATGGATAGCGGTGACGGATTTGAAGCAATGGTAAGACGATAATTCTCTTTCAAAAGCTTTAATTCCGCCTCACTAAATTGCTTCATGATTTTTCCCCGCCTTACGTCCAACATATCTTCCTCGCCCGTGAGGAATACATAAAGGTGTTCCAAAGATTGGATCAACGGTTACTTCACAATTCATATTAAACACATCCTTCACAAGTTCTCGGCTGATGACTTGTTCAGGTTTTCCCTGCGCATAAACAGTTTTATCTTTAATGGCTACTAAATGATGGGCGTAACGACATGCCAAGTTCAAATCGTGGAGGACCATTACAATCGTACGCTGCTCTTTTTCATTTAATTCAAATAACAAATCCAGAATTTCAATTTGATGAGTCATATCCAAATAAGTGGTTGGCTCATCCAATAAAATAATATCCGTATCCTGTGCCAATGTCATGGCAATCCAAGCTCGCTGCCTTTGACCTCCCGATAAAGAGTCCACCAAACGGTCAGCCAGCTGTTCCATTCCTGTTGCTTGAAGTGCATGTTTTACAATCCGCTCATCTTCTTCAGACCATTGGCGGTACCATTTTTGATAAGGATAGCGCCCTTGTTTCACTAACTGCAAAACGGTCAACCCTTCTGGGGCAACAGGTCCTTGAGGCAAAATGGCCAATTGTTTGGCAATCTCCTTTGTGGGAAGCTTAGACACCATCTCCCCCTCAATCAAGATAGATCCTGAATGCGGTTTTAATAGACGTGCCAACGAACGCAGCAGCGTAGATTTGCCGCAGCCATTGCTCCCGATAAAAACAGTAATTTCCCCTTTTGGAACTGTTAAATTCAATTCATCTATAATAACTGTATCTCCGTAGGACAATGTCAGTGACTTTGTTTCTAATGCATGCATTTAGTGATCGCTCCTTTTTTAAGCGTTTCGCTGCTTATATAAAAGATAAATAAAATAAGGTGCACCGATAGCAGCCGTAAACACTCCCGCCGGTACTTCAATAGGCAGGAATAATGTCCGGCCGATGGCATCGGCTGTTAACACCAATATGGCTCCAATAAATGCTGATAAGGGCAGCAAAGCACCGAATGAAGAGCCAACGAGCTTTCTTGCAATATGAGGAGCCATTAACCCGACAAAGCCGATTCCCCCAGCAAAAGCTACGGCACTTCCGATGAAAGCTGTACTGAGAAGTAATAAACCGAAACGCTGTTTTTGTATACTCGTTCCCACTCCTATCGCAATCTCTTCCCCAAGTTCTTGAATATTAACATTTCTTATCATCACAATTGTTATCACAAACAAAGTAATGGTAATAGGTGATAAAATCTGAACGTTCTCCCAACTTGCCCCGTATACAGAACCTGTAATCCAAATATTTGCCTGACTGGCACGATAGATAGGACCTAAAATCATAAACAAGTCCGTTAATGCCTTTGTTAAAGCCCATAGACCAATTCCAATCAGCACGAGACGAATCGGAGATACCCCATTCTTCCATGCAAGCATATAGAGAAGCAGCCCTACGATAGTAGCACCAATAAAAGCACTTAACGGCATCCAATGAATGCTTACGGTTAAAGAGTTATTTTTATCACTAAATATTGCCAAAAATAGTACGACCGCTACTGATGCTCCTCCTGTAATTCCAATAATATCCGGGGAAGCTAACGGATTTCGGACAATTGCTTGTAAAATGGTTCCAGCCACTGCCAGGCTCATTCCTACTAAGATAGCTATAAGAATGCGCGGCATTCGAAAAGAATGAACAATTAGCTGTTCAAAGTCAGAACCATGTCCAAATAATATGTTCAGTACATCCCATGGTTGAATAAATTGTTCGCCCATTCCCGCACTAATAAGAAAAACAAGCAGAAGACATAGCAGGAAAGTGCCATTTATCAACATCGCTTTTCGATCAAGCAAAAACGAAATAGTCCCTTTGGCGGCCCTGAAAGAAGTATATTTCCTCATGATGCTTGGCCTCCTTTACGTGCAATATAGATAAAGAACGGTGTACCTATAATAGCCGTCATTACTCCAACAGGCACTTCTTGCGGCATAATCACGTAACGAGCGCCAATGTCCGCCAATAAAAGCAAGATTCCTCCAGCGACTCCACAGTATGGGAGAATCCAACGATAATCATTTCCAACAAGCCATCGAACAACATGCGGAACGACAATTCCAAGAAACCCAATCGGGCCGGCCACTGCTACAGACCCTCCTGCAAGTAAAATGACTGCAGTTCCAATTATTAATTTTATCGTTCCCGTACGTTGGCCCAATCCTTTTGCTACATCTTCCCCCATCGTTAAAATATTAATTTTATTGGATATTAAAAATGCCATTACAGTACCGATTAGAAGGTAAGGCAAGACCGAAGACAAAATTTCCAGCTTTCGCCCTTGTACAGACCCTGCCATCCAAAATAGCACTTGTTCAAGGGCCGCTTCATCCATAACTAAAAGCCCTTGAGTTAAAGATGAAAAAAGAGCGGCTATCGCCGCACCGGCAAGTGTTAATTTCATAGGCGTCAATCCTTCTCGTCCAAACGAGCCTAAAAAATAAACAATAAATGAGGCAACAGCTGCTCCCGCAAAGGCAAGCCATGTAAACCCCTGTAACGAGCTAACTGAAAAAAGCATGAGAGCTGTAACAATGAAAAAACTGGCGCCTGCATTCAGTCCAAGAATATCTGGAGAAGCAAGCGGGTTTTTCGTTAAAGCTTGTAGTAACGCTCCAGCTATCGCAAGGCTGCTTCCTACAGCCATTCCGATTAGCGCTCTCGGAAGGCGAACATCCTGTATAATGATATGTTCGTTTGATCCATCAAACTGTTGAAAGGCTTGGATCGCTGTTTGAAAGCTCGTATCCGTATAGCCCAGTACAATACTTAAAATAATAAATATACACAGCACTAATAAACCCAGTACAAGTCCCAGCACTTTTCCTCCAGTATTTCTTAGCAGCATCTATTTCTTCTCCTCTAACATTCCTATTTCTACTTTAAGTTTAGGAGATGGAAAAAAGACTGTCAATGACTTTGAGAATCATTTTCACTTTTCTGTTGACACGCTTTCAAATTTCGAATACTATCTAGTTGTAAATGAAAATCATTTTCAAAAGCGGAGGGATATTACATGCTTACATACTTGAAGCAAAACCGCTTCTCTTCGTTGCTGGCAGCTTTGATGCTTGTTGCACTTTTTGCACTTGCTGGCTGCGGCAATACGGAAAAGCAAGCTACTGAAGAAGACAAAGCAGCAAGCGAACCCAAAACAAGTGAAAGTAAACCTTATACGGTTGAACACGCAATGGGAACAACAGAAATTGAAGGAACACCAGAACGCGTTGTCGTTTTAACCAATGAAGGAACAGAAGCACTTTTAGCAATGGGAGTAAAACCTGTTGGTGCCGTACAATCTTGGCTGGGTAATCCATGGTATGACCATATTGAAAGTGACATGGAAGGCGTCGAAGTTGTAGGGGTTGAACATGAAGTCACGTTAGAAAAAATTGCAGCGTTAAAGCCTGATTTAATTATCGGAAACAAATTACGTCAAGAAGCTGTGTACGATAAATTAAGTGCAATTGCTCCGACTGTTTTTTCAGACACACTAAGAGGTGACTGGAAAGAAAACTTTAAGTTATATGCAAAAGCTTTAAACCGTGAAGAAAAAGGAAACGAAGTATTAAGCCAGTTTGATGCTCATGTAGAAGATGTAAAACAAAAACTAGGTGATAAAGTTAATCAAGAAGTGTCTGTTGTTCGTTTCATGGCTGGAACTTCTCGTATTTATTATACGGATTCCTTTTCTGGAGTTATTTTTGATCAGCTAGGATTTAAACGTGCTGAACAACAAAAAGAGCTTTTCACTGCTGATAATAAGCTTGGCAACCTCGCTGTAGAGGTAGGAAAAGAAGTGATTCCTAAAATGGATGGAGATATTCTTTTCTACTTCACATATGCTCCAGAAGGTGATCAAGAAGCTTTGAATACAGCAAAAGAATGGACGAGCGATCCTCTTTGGAAAAATTTGAATGCTGTTAAGAATGGAAATGCCCATGAGGTTAGCGACGCAGTTTGGAATACTGCCGGCGGCGTTATTGCAGCTAATCAAATGTTAGATGAACTTGAAAAAATTATGATTAAATAAGAAGGAAAAAACCCCACGGATTTCACAGAAAATCCGTGGGGTTTTTCACTGAAAATATTTATATTTGTGTAAAAAACCAAGAAGTTCAAGAAAACACTACTTTACACAACGGAACGTATGATAATTTGCAAACAACAGAACAGAGCTGATACAGAAATTCGACCGTCATTTTTTCAGACTTTTTAATTAAACAATACCTAATATGAATACTAGCCATTATATTTTGTGGAATTGCCTGCCATACTCTATATTATCAATTGTCAAAGAATCAGCTACATTTCTTGGCACCCTAAAAAAACTTGCCCCTCTAAAAGAGGGGCAAGTTTTTTTAGGATACTTTATTTAATACTTCATTCATATAAGCTTCTTTATCCGCTTCGTTAAACTGACCTTCCCATTTCGAAATGACAACAGCTGCCAACGAGTTTCCTACTACGTTTACGGCCGTTCTCGCCATATCGAGCAGACGATCGATACCTGCGATAAATGCCAATCCTTCTACCGGAATTCCAACCGTACCAAGTGTCGCTAACAATACAACAAACGATACTCCCGGAACCCCTGCAATCCCTTTAGACGTTACCATCAATACAAGAACTAACGAGATTTGATCAGCGATTGATAAATCAATACCATACATTTGGGCGATAAAGACCGCTGCCAATGCCTGGTACAAAGTCGATCCATCCAAGTTGAAGGAATAACCTGTCGGAATAACGAAAGAAGCAATCCCTTTCGGACATCCCAACTTTTCCATCTTCGTCATGATACGAGGCAAAACTGTTTCAGAGCTTGCCGTTGAATAAGCAAGAATCAATTCGTCTTTCAATAACTTAATAAAGTGGATAATATTAATACCAGCCCATCTTGCAACAAGGCCTAAAACGAATAATACAAAGAACGCCATCGTCGCATACACCAGAATCATTAACTTACTTAATGGAATAAGCGACTGTACGCCAAATTTGGAGACGGTCACCCCGATAAGAGCAAATACCCCGAACGGCGCAAATTTCATGACCTGGTTTGTCACATAGAACATCGCCTCTGCCGTACCTTCAAAGAACTTCAGGACAGGCTTTCCTTTTTCTCCAATGGCTGCTACTCCCAGTCCAAATAAAACAGAGAAGAAAATAATCGCCAGCATGTTCCCTTCTACCATCGCCGCAATGATATTAGGCGGAACGATATTCACAAAAGTGTCGGCAAAGCCGTGGCTTTTCGTTTCCTCAGTTGTTTCTACATAGCTTCCGATATCCGTCTTATCTAAAGACGACATATCGATGCCGCTTCCCGGCTGAAAAATATTAGCCGCCAATAATCCTACAACAATGGCAACGGTCGTAATAATTTCAAAATATAAAATGGTTTTACCGCCAAGCTTACCAAGCTTTTTCATATCGCCTACACCGGCTACACCAACAATTAAGCTGGCAACGACAATCGGTATGACAATCATTTTAATTAAACGGATAAAGATATCACCAATTGGCTGTAAAAACTCCGCCACCCTTGGATCTCCGTAAAATAGAGCACCGACAGTAATACCTGCCACTAAACCAATTAGAATTTGCCAGGCAAGTCCAATCCTTTTCATCTATACATCCCCTTCTTTAACCCTTTATATTTAAAAGCATTTATTTTTTACCCGTAATTATTATGTTATCACAATCATTATATTTTTTCACAGTAATAAATTTCTAATTTAAAAATTTCATGATTTTCAATATTTTCTATATATTTAGTTTATTCAAGAGATCCTACGCACCCCCATTAAACTTTATTAAAATAGTTTTTTCACTTTGCATGCTATTGTACATTTATGGATGGCGCTCAAAAATCGGACGGTAAAGCATAAAACCCGTTCCTCGCTTGTTTACAGAAAATGAAACACGATGTTCAAAATAGTAATTCTTAGCAACGAGGCAGTTTATTGCAACAATCCTTCCCATTTCACTATTTTTTGTTATGATAGAGAGGAAAAAGTTCTAAGAATAGGTGTGAAGAAAATGGAATATCAAGTTTTACTTTACTATAAATATGTACACATAGATGATCCTGCTGTTTTTAAAGAAGAGCACCTGGCTTTATGCGAGGAGTTAGGTTTAAAAGGACGAATCCTTGTGGCAAATGAAGGGTTGAACGGCACCGTTTCCGGCACGAAAGTACAAACGGAAGCCTATATGAAAGCAATGCATGAAGATCCCCGTTTTTCAGACATGGTATTCAAGATTGAACAAGCTGAAGAACATGCATTTAAAAAAATGAAGGTAAAAGTAAAGCCTGAAATTGTCAACCTTAGTTTAAAAGATGATATTGACCCTAATCGCATTACAGGGAAACATCTTTCTCCGAAAGAGTTTTTTGAAGCCATGCAAGAAGATGATGTGATCATCCTCGACGCACGCAATACGTATGAATACGATCTGGGCCATTTTAGAAATGCGATACGCCCTGATATCGAAACGTTCCGGGAGCTGCCTGAGTGGATTCAAAATAACCTGAGCGATTATAAAGACAAAAAGATTTTAACTTACTGTACAGGCGGCATTCGCTGCGAAAAGTTTTCAGGTTTTCTGGTCAAAGAAGGATTCCAAGATGTATCACAGCTGCACGGCGGAATCATCACATACGGATACGATGAAGAAGTAAAAGGACAACTATGGGATGGGAAATGCTACGTATTTGACGAACGCATTTCAGTACCGGTCAATCGCACGGAAAAAGCAACGGTTGTGGGGAAATGCTACTATTGCGCCAAACCGGAAGAACGCTATGTCAAATGCGGCAATCCCGATTGCAACAAACACCTGTTGTTATGCGAAGAGTGTGAGCATGAGCATCTAAGATCATGCAGCGGGGAATGTAAAGAACATCCGCATAATCGATATGTAAAAGAGCATTCTATGCAAGGAACCGTTCGAATGCAATAGCATGCTATTTTTTATCAAGACATGTAAAGAAGCGGCCCTTAAGACACTGTGAATGTCTTAAGGGCCGCTCCTTTTTTATTTTGGCTTTGTTAAAGCATCATTGCGGATGTTCGACTCATTGGATAGAACAGCCAGCCCTTTCATAAGCGGGCATTGCCTGTCCCCTCTTTCTCCTTATTGAGCCCGCTTTTTTCAGCATACCGAGAATACGCCCACTAACAATCGAGTTTACATTTACAAACTTACTTACATACAGGTGTCATGGTTACTGTTTTGATAGACGTAAAAAACTCTTTCGCAGCTTGCCCCTGTTCTCTTGAGTTTGAGCTGGACGCTTTCATGCCTCCGAATGGAGCCTGCGGTTCTGCTCCACCTGTTTCCCCATTTATCTGAATAAGGCCTGCGTCAATCTCATTGACAAATGTTAATGCTTTTGATAAATCGCTCGTAAATAATGACGCACTTAAACCATAAATCGTATCATTCGCCTGTTCAATCGCCTCTTCAAAACTATCTACCTTTATTAAACATAAAACCGGTCCAAAAATTTCTTCGCGAGCAATAACCATATCCCTTGTCACATTTTCAAAAACGGTTGGCTCAACATAGAAGCCGCTGGTAAATGCCTTCCCCGCCGGTATATTTCCGCCGGTGAGGAGTACAGCACCTTCCTCCTTGCCCTTTTCAATGTACTTTAATACAGTATCCATCTGGGCTTTTGAAGCAAGCGGCCCCATATCCGTTCCTTCTTTTAAGCCATTTCCTATTTTTAAAGATTGTACCTTCTTAAGCACCTTTTCTTTGAATTCATCATAAATCAAGCGATGAACATACGCACGGCTCGTTGCTGTACATCTTTGGCCTGTTTGTTTCATTGCTCCCATAACAGTAAGTTCAACGGCATGATCAAGGGCTGCATCTTCAAGTACAATCACCGGATTTTTCCCACCCATTTCAAGTTGATATTTGGCGCCCCGCACCACTGCTCCTGAAGCAACCTGCTTTCCTACCTCGTTCGACCCTGTAAATGTAATGGCGTTTACATCTTTATGATCAACCAGCCCTTGGCCGATTACAGATCCTTTTCCATTGACTAAATTCAATACACCCGCTGGCAGCCCTGCTTGTTCAAACACTTCTGCAATCTTAGCTCCTGTTAAACCCGTTTCAGCAGCCGGTTTGAATATGATAGTATTTCCATATATAAGGGCCGGAGCTATTTTCCATATCGGAATGGCAATTGGGAAATTCCACGGCGCAATGACACCGACAACACCGACAGGCACTCTTTTTGTATACAGCATATTGTCTGGATTGACTGACGGAAGTACTTCTCCCATCTGGCGCATCCCTTCCTGGGCATAATACCGAAGAATGGCAGCTCCGCGCAGTACCTCACCTTTTGTTTCTTTCACTGCCTTTCCCATTTCCTTTGTAGCTAGTTCAGCAATTTCATCAGCTTTTTCTTCAAAAAGATCCGCGGCTTTATGAAGAAACTCTCCTCTCTTAACGGGCGATACCTTCTTCCATTTTGACAGTGCCTTTTTGGCTGCTTCAATGGCTGCATTCAAGTCTTCCATACTTGATCGTTGAATGGTTCCGACTATTTCACTTTGATTTGCAGGGTTCATACTGTTTATTACTTCACCTGTTTGAGACGCTGTCCAAACACCATCAATATAGTTCAGCATATTCATCTCCAACGTTTTCACACTCATTATTCGCTCTCCCCCCTATTATTCAAATCATTTCTTTACGTTCTTCATCGTATTGCTTATTTTGAATTTCATGGAATTCATGGAAGTCCTGGCGGGGTGTTTTACTTAAATAATATATACCGATTAACCACCAGCCCCCAATAATGAGCCATTCATATGGCCATATCAAAGCAGCTGGCATACCCGGCAAATACAAAACTGCCATACCCAGGCTAAGTACGACGGCTATTACACCAACAATATGGCTTTTGCCAGCCCGAAATGGGCGCGCCATATTTGGTTCACGTTTTCTTAGTACAATAAACGAAATCGCTACAAGTAAATAGGAAATAACGATACTCAGCCCGCCGGCGTCAACCAGCCAAACGAGCATTTTCCGACCGAAAAATGGGGTGATGGCTGATAAAAATCCAATAAATAATATGGCATTGGCAGGCGTTTTATATTTAGGATGAAGCTTTCCAAGCCACCCAGGCAGCATTTTTGATTCTGCCATTGCATATAATATCCGGCTTCCGCCAATAAGAAAGGAGTTCCAGCTCGTTAAAATCCCGCAAATTCCCGCAATAATTAGAATCTTAGATGCAAATGAACTATTAAAAATTGCTCCCATCGCATCAGCTGTTGCAAGCGATGTGTTTGCCAGCTGTGATTCACCAAGGCTGCGGCCGACACCGAAAACCATGCCAACATACCAAATAATGGCCAATACAACCGAAAGAATTAAAACACTTCCTATCTTCTTATACGGCAAATTAATCTCTTCAGCAGCTTGTGGAATCACATCAAACCCCACAAACATAAATGGCGTCATAATCAATACAGCCATGACTCCTCCAATCCCGCCGATGAATGCGGGGAGCTGGTCTTCAGGCGGAGCGGTAACACTTCCTCCAAAAATTAATGCCAGACCCACAAGTGCTATCATTACTGTTGCGATAAATTGAAAAGTGGCGGCAGGCTTAACTCCCACATAGTTAACGGCCGTTATGACAACGGCGCCTGCACTCCCTAATAATGCCCACGATAAATAAACATCCCATCCTGCAATATTCCATAAATATCCTACTTTGTAATCTACAAATAAATATTCTACGACCGTCGGGAGGGCTACCGCTTCAAAAGCCACAACGGAAATATAACCTAAAGCAATTGACCATGAAGCAACAAATGACCATTTAGACCCAAGAGCACGATGGGTAAAAACATGTTCTCCCCCTATTTTTGGCATAGCAGATGTTAACTCTGCATATGTGAGGCCAACCATCGTTACCATAATACCGCCAATCACAAAAGCAATCAGTGCTCCTGCTGTACCTGCCGATTGAATCCATGTCCCCGTTAAGACGACCCATCCCCATCCAATCATAGCACCAAACGATAATGCTAAAATATCAAACTGCGATAATACCCGATTAAGTTTGCCATTATGATTTTGCATCCTCTTCCCCCTTTATCTTCTCCCATCCTCTGCCCTGCTTATCCCAACACCCCTATATTTCTACGGTCATTCTTTTATACTGGCACTCTATTTAAAGCTACCTGTTCAATAGCCTTCTCTAAAATCGTTAGTCCTTCTTCCAACTCGCTGTTTTCAATCACTAGCGGAGGTAAAAAGCGAAGCACGTTGCCATATGTACCAGCACTAAGTGCAAATAGCCCATTTTGCCAGCAAGTTTTCACGATTTGTGCGGCCTCTTCTTTTGCCGGTTCCTTCGTTTGTCTATCTTTTACAAGCTCAACAGCCCACATGGCTCCTATGCCGCGAACGTCACCAATAAGATCAAACTTTTCTTTTAGTTCATTCATCTTGTCATGAATGCGCTTACCAATCAAACGTCCTCTTTCCACGAGCTTTTCTTCTTCCAACACATCCAAAACAGCTAAACCGGCAGCACATGAAACAGGGCTTCCACTGAATGTTCCTCCTAATTGTCCTGCCTCTGATGCATCCATCACTTCAGCCCGGCCTGTAATGGCACTTAACGGCATTCCGGCAGCCAAAGATTTGGATAATGTTGTTAAGTCTGGAGCGACATCAAAGTTTTCCATCGCAAATAACTTTCCAGTACGCCCAAACCCTGTTTGGATTTCATCCGCAATGAATAAAATACCATTGTCTTCACAAATGGATTTAACTCCTTGCACAAAGTTTTTGGAAGGAACAATAAATCCGCCTTCCCCTTGAACAGGCTCTAAGATAACGGCACCAATTTCCCCGGCATCTACTTCTCCGATAAAGAAACGCTGAAACTCCTGTAAAATTATATCGTCCACCTGCGCTTCGCTCATTCCATCCTCAGCGCGGTAATAATAAGGATACGGAAGCCGATAAACAGATGAAGCAAATGGTCCGAATCCATGTTTATAAGGCCTCACCTTACTTGTTAACGACATGGTCAGCAATGTTCTTCCATGGTACCCGCGGTCAAATGAAATAACCCCTGGACGCCCCGTGTGTTTTCGGATGATTTTCACCGCATTCTCCACTGCTTCAGCCCCGCTATTTGCAAACATCGTTTTCTTTTTGAACTCACCTGGCGTTAATTCATTTAAGCGCGCTGCCAATTCAATATAACTTTCATAAGGAGCAACATGAAAACATGTATGAATCGCTTTATCCACTTGATCTTTTACAGCCTTTACGACTTTTGGGTGGTTATGCCCGACATTTTGCATGCCAATTCCACCGGCAAAATCGATATATTCGTTACCATCCACGTCTTGTAACACAGCCCCTTTGGCTGACTCTATATATACTTCCGTAATATTGTACGGGCCTCTTGGCACTTCCTCTAAGCGCTTTTTATGCAGCTCAGCTGATTTAGGCCCTGGAATTGCTTTTTTATTACATTGCATCATCTTAATCCCTCCGCTTTTTATGTTGAATATATTTATTAATTTTTCTTACGGCTGTTGATTGATTGACTTGCAGCACCTCTGCGCATCGATACGTATTGCCATACGTTTGATACACCATTGTCACTAACTGCCTTTCCACTTCTTCCGTTGCCTCTTTTAGCGGAACCATACCCTTTACAATGATTCCTCCGGAAAAAGGCGATTCAATTCCCAATAAATAATCTGGCAAATGGCTTTTTATAATTAGATTTTCATCACATGTAATAATAAGGCGTTCAATCAGGTTTTCCAGCTCCCGCACATTACCCGGCCAATCATAATTGGTTAAATGTGCAATGACGTCTTCACTAAACTGTTTGGTCATTTCATACTTTGCATTGAATTGTTCAGCAAACGATTTGATTAATGCTGGAATATCTTCTTTTCTTTGCCTTAGAGGCGGAATAGTAAGGGGTACTACATTAAGCCTGTAGTATAAATCTTCTCGAAATCTCTTTTCTTTTATGGACTGCAGCAAATCTTTATTGGTTGCAGCAATCACTCTTGTGTTCACTTGAACGAGTTCATTTCCTCCTACACGGCGAAATGTGCGGTCTTGCAAAAACTGCAAAAGCTTCACTTGGACATTTAGCGGTAATTCACCAATTTCATCAAGAAAGAGCGTGCCGTTTTCAGCAAGTTCAAAAACGCCCTTTTTCCCGTTTTTTTTCGCTCCGGTAAATGCCCCATTTTCATAACCGAATAGCTCAGATTCAATCAAATTTTCCGGAATGGCACCACAGTTAATTTGAATGAAAGGATATTTGGAACGCTGGCTTTCTTGATGCATATACCTTGCCATTACGCCTTTTCCTGCTCCTGTCTCTCCCACAATGAGGACTGTTGAATCCACTTGGGCAACTTTTGACGCCAGCTGATAGATTTGTTTCATCTCACTCGACTCATAAATAACCTGCTTTTGATCAGATACCAGCTGTTTTAGATGGTTAAGCTCTGTTCGATATTGATTAAGTAAATGCTCCGTTTCCTGTAATCTATTCTCAAGGGCTTCGATCTCGGAAAATTCCCGCGAGTTAAAGATGATTCTATAAATTTCACCACTTGTATCAAAGATTGGTTTTCCAGTTACGTAGAGCTTTTTTCCTGTTTTCGTCATTTGAATAGATGAGACCGTTTTCTTTTCCCTTATAATTTTGGGTGTCAATGATGGTGTAAAAATACCTTCTTCAGCCAAATCCATGGCTTTTTTTCCAATCAGCTGCTCGGCAGGCACACCGTATAAATCTTTGCAGCGCTCACTCAACCTTGTAATGACGCCTTCTCCATCTGTAACAAAAATTTCGTCAAACGAGCCATTCACAATGGCTTCCAGTTCCATATGGCCATCATCTTCTAAAATGGATAACAGGATATACCGATTGCTTTCTTCTTGAAAGTGCTCTACAAAAAAACGGAGCGAATTCAAGCGAAATTGATGACTCACACTTTCTATGCATTTCATGACATTTTCTTGAATGAAGCTGGATAGTTGCGTAAGACTTGAAACAGATTCATCCATGCGCAACAGTATCTCCGCTTTATTGTTTTTTGCCATTATTTTGCCTTGACCATCGACCAGCAGCAAGCCAAATGGTGTATGCTCCATCATTTTTATGATATATTTTCGCACGTGCATCCCTCTCTTTTTTGCCCCCTCCTTCTCCCTTTTTACAATGCAAGATTCATGCCAATCTCAAAAAACCTTTTATAATAAAGAAAATTCCGAAAAAATAATGGGGATTAATGCAGAAATGCATCAGAAATACGAGATATTCCTCATTATAATCAGAAAAAGAAAGGGGATTTTTTAATGCAATTATACATTGATGAAATGCAAAAAAGCATTATAAACATATTAAATATGCATGATTGGGAGCTAAAGCCAAAAATATTCCCTCTTCTCAGAGCCTAAATTTAGAGGAACCCAAAAAAATAAAAAATGCGGAATGAGTAAAACTTACTCATTCCGCATTCTGGACTTTTAACTGTTTTTAAAAATATTGGTTATTTACTTTACAACAAATCAAATAAAAACGGACTTACCTAAATCGGCAAGTCCGTGTCATAATCGTATTAAACCACCAAATATGTATTGGTGGAGACGGTGGGAGTCGAACCCACGTCCAAAAGCATCGGCACTTAAGCTTCTACGAGTGTAGTCGATATATTAGCGCTTCGCATACCCTTCAGCCTACCGACAGGCTTCCAAGCAGCTAGTCTGGTTATTCTCTTCCTTCGTCCTCAGACGGCGAACTCCGGCGTAGCCCACTAAGTTTGAGTCCGCTACCCTACCACATGGGCGATGGAGGGGCGAACAGCTGAGCTAATTAAGCAGCAGCTAAAGTTGTTTGTTGTTTGCCAGTTATTGGCTTTGACGTTTTAACGAGGCCGATCCCCTCGACTCGCAACCTAAGCTCGAACTACCCCTGTCGAATCCGTAACGTCCCCATTATAGAAAGGGAAGCTGGAATATTAGTAGTCTTCCGCTGAAGTTAACTGTTTCAATCATTGTCGTACTGGCTAACGACAATCTTATTATATCATAATCATCAAATTATGCAATTGTAAGTTTCTGTAAATGCTATATTTTTTGACGGTCACGGAAGGCACGCTCAATTTCGCGTTTTGCTTCTTTTTTCTTCAAATCTTCACGTTTATCATATTTCTTTTTACCCTTACCAAGCCCTAATAAAACCTTGGCAAACCCGTTTTTCAAATAAACCTTCAACGGAACAAGCGCATAACCCTCTTCTTTTGTATATCCGATTAGCTTGTTGATTTCACGTCTGTGCATGAGCAACTTTCTTGTACGCAGCGGTTCATGATTATAGCGGTTTCCCTGCTCATAAGGACTTACGTGCATATTATATAAAAACACTTCTCCATTGTGGACACGTGCGTAAGAATCTTTTAAGTTAGCCCGTCCATTACGAATCGATTTAATTTCCGTCCCTTGAAGAACCATACCTGTTTCATATGTTTCTTCAATAAAATAATCATGGTAGGCTTTTTTATTTTGTGCTACCACTTTCCCTTCACCTTTTGGCATACAACTTCCCCCTTCATAACGTCACTCTATATTTTATCAAATAATGAAGCCAGAAACCAAATGTCTTGTCCTGCCGGACAAGACATTTGAAAAACATAGAGCTTTATTTTCGCTTCTTTTTGCGCTTAGCCTTTGGAGCATTTTCAAAAAACTTCTTAGACTTGGATTTCTTCTTCGGCTTCTTTCCTGCTCCTTGGCCTTCACGTGAAGATGGTTTTCTATCTTTTTTCTCTCCACGTCCCTCTTTACTGCCTTTAATAACAGTTGGACGGTCTTTTCGCTCCCTGCGCTTTGTCCCTTTCATACCGACGACAACGAAGTCAATGGAACGTTCGTCCTTATTTACATCCACAACTTGTACCGTAATCTCGTCTCCAATACGAAGGATATTGCCGGTTCTCTCCCCGATCATTGCATAATGGCGTTCATCATAACGATAATAATCATCCGTTAAATCGCTGACATGAACGAGGCCCTCAATGGTGTTTTGAAGCTCGACGAAAATTCCGAAATTGGTAACGGAGCTGATGATCCCATCAAATTCTTCACCGATTTTATCGGCCATGAACTCTGCTTTTTTCATTTCATCCGTTTCACGCTCTGCCTCTACCGCTCTTCGTTCCATATTGGAAGAATGCTCAGCAATATCTCCTAAAACTTGATTCCACTTTTCTCTCGTCGCTTCATCCACCTTTTGTTCCACCAGATACGTGCGAATTAAGCGATGAACAATTAAATCCGGATATCGGCGAATCGGCGATGTGAAATGAGTATAGAACTCTGTGGATAATCCGAAATGCCCCAGACTTTCCTTGTCGTAACGGGCCTGCTTCATCGAACGCAGCATCACAGTCGAAATGACCATTTCTTCCGGATTTCCCTGGACAGCCTCTAAAATTTCTTGTAAGGCTCTCGGATGAATGTCATTGCCCGTTCCTTTAACTGTATACCCAAAGTTTGTGACAAACTCTAAGAACCTCTCCAGTTTCTCCGGCTTTGGATCTTCATGGACACGGTACATGAACGGGATATTCATCCAATGGAAATGTTCAGCCACCGTTTCATTTGCCAGTAACATGAATTCTTCAATTAGACGTTCTGCAACCGAACGCTCGCGTAAAATAACATCGTAAGGCTTGCCATCTTCCCCGACGAGTACCTTCGCTTCTTTAAAATCGAAATCGATGGCACCGCGGTCCATTCGCTTATCGCGCAAGATGCTCGCTAATTCTCCCATCAGCTCAAACATAGGGATAAGCGGTTCATAACGTTGGAGAAGCTCTTCATCTTTATCCGTTAAGATTTTATTTACGTCTGTATACGTCATTCGTTCCGTTGTCCGGATAACACTTTGGAAGATTTCATGTGATACTACTTGGCCTTCAGCATTTACTTCCATTTCACAAGAAAGGGTCAACCGATCCACTTTCGGGTTTAAGGAACAGATTCCATTGGAAAGACGATGCGGAATCATCGGAATAACACGGTCAACCAAGTAAACACTCGTTCCCCGGTCTTGAGCCTCGACGTCGATTGGGCTTCCTTCCTTTACATAATGGCTCACATCAGCAATGTGCACACCCAGTTTATAATTTCCATTTTCCAATTTTTGAACCATTACGGCATCATCAAGGTCTTTTGCGTCTGCACCATCAATCGTCACAATGACCTGGTCGCGTAAATCACGGCGGTTTTGCACCTCTTCTTCACTAATCGTGTCAGGTGTTTCATTGGCTTGCTGCAACACGTCATCGGGAAAAGCCGTTGGAAGGCCATGCTTATGTATGACGGACAAAATGTCTACTCCCGGGTCGTTTTTATGGCCCAGAATTTGAACAACTTCTCCCTCTGCACTCATGCGGCCCTCAGGATAGCTCGTCAAATGAACAATGACCTTATGTCCATCCACCGCTCCCTTAGAAGCATTTTTAGGAATGAAAATATCGCTTGCAAATTTTTTATCATCAGGGATCACAAAGCCGAAACTTTTACTCTCCGAATACGTCCCCACGATTTCCTGAACTCCGCGCTCGATAATTTTGACGATGGTTCCTTCTCGGCGGGTTCCGGAAGATTGCTCGGATACACGGGCAAGGACAATATCTCCATGCATCGCATTATTTGTTTCAGTCGGCGGGATAAAAATATCATCCATCGTTGAATCATCCGGCACGACAAACGCAAATCCCTTGGCATGTCCCGTTAGCTTTCCGCGGACTAAATTCATTTTTTCAGGCAGCCCGTATCGATTGCTTCTGGTGCGGATAACAAGCCCCTGATCCTCCATGACAACAAGCGCTTTGACAAACTCTTTAAAAGAGGAAGAATCCGAGATGCCAAATGCCTGCTCCAGTTCCTGAACAGTTAAAGGCTTATAGCTTTCTTCTTTCATAAACGACAGCAGCCGATCGATATGCTGTTGAATCTCCTGTTCCATAATAGCCCTCCTTATAGTTTTTTAATTTACCAATCTAATGTCTCTAAAAATTCATAAACATCCTCATGAAGCTGATCACGCTCTTTATCAAGAGTGATAACATGTCCTGAATCTTCATACCATTTGATCTGTTTATTCGTTGATTCTACTTCATTGTAAATAATATTGGCGCTATCCGTATTAATCATATGGTCATGACGAGCCTGTACCACAAAGGTAGGCGCATAAATCATATCGATAGAATGGCGAACATCTGAAATCAAGTTTTGAAGAGCTTTTAACGTTTTCATTGGTGTTTCTTGGAACGTAATCATTTCTTCTTCAATTTGTTCGGCTGTTTTTCCTTCTCGCTTTTTATATTCTCTTGCATACTCTAATATTCCTTGATACATGACTTCTTCGCTTTTGATATACATTGGCGCGCACATCGGTACAATACCCTTTATAGGTACAGTGTAACCTAATTTCAATGAAAATACGCCTCCAAGCGATAAACCTGCCACTGCAATCTTTTCATGGCCGCCGTCGCGTAAAAATTGATAAGCATTCATAACATCCTGCCACCAGTCTTCCGGACCCGTATGAACGAGCTCCTCAGGAGGGACTCCATGACCTTTATAAATCGGTGCATGGCATGTATATCCCTTCGTCTCCAAGAAACGCCCGAGCATTCTTACATCTGCTGAATTGCCGGTGAATCCATGCAGTAATAAAACGGCACGTTCTCCTCCTTCAAACGTAAAAGGTTTTGGCTGTACGATTTTCATATGTTTTAACCCCTTTTCTTTAATATTATCTCGCTAAACAAACGTTTGATTAAAACCCTCTATCCCTTGATACACCTTGCATAACAAACATTTAAATAAACATTTATTTAAATCACTGTTTATGTATGTACACATCTTCTCTTTAGTATACTGTTTATGGCTTCTTATTTTTCAGTACTGAAAGTTAAACAAACGTTTGATTAATCTCTACTTCATACTCATTATAGCATTCCATGTTTTGGAGCTGCACCATTCCGCTTTGGCTCTGCAGGAAGAAGTAGAATTACTGCAAAATATCTCTTGCAGAACTGGTCATTAAAGAAAAACCGAAGCCCCCTCCCCTTTTCATGGCACAAAAAAAGGCCAGCTTTGACAGCTCGCCCTTATAATTGAAAATAAGAAACTGCAATTGTGAGTACAAAGAATAAAATCGATAAAACAATGGTCATTCGATGTAGCACCGCATCGATTCCTCGCGCTTTTTGCTTCCCGAATAATTGCTCCGCTCCACCAGAAATGGCACCGGAAAGACCCGCACTTTTACCCGATTGCAATAATACCACAACAACTAGCCCGATACAGACGATCACTAATAACGTGACTAAAAATGTATGCATATATCTGCACCTCCCACTACGCACACTACATTAAGTTTAATTTATCACAAAACAGTAAGCCGTACAATAGGAAAGCGGAGAAAGCCATTTTTCGACGTTCATTGGCGGCATCCTAAAAACGCGACGTCAATCTCCACGGCTGCACAACTCATTTACAGTTTGGACATTCCTTACATCAATAGTCAGGATTGATTCACGTTCACGACCCAATTAGCACACTCCTATTAAAGTATTGGCCCACATTTTATCACTCTTTTCTAAGATATCCTTCTTACATGGCCGTGAAAGAGGAACGATTACTTACGGTTCTTTCTTAATTGATTCTTAGCTTCTTTGACAATAGTCATAATTAAGGCAACTTTACTTAATTTTGACTGATTATCTCCATATCGAAAATCATCTATCATTTCGCTAATATAGTACCATTCCGATAACTCTTCGGGATAATCAAGGTCACGATACACACCATATATCTCATAAGCTGTATCTATAGCATTACTTTCATCTTCTAGTATCTTTTTTGATAAATGCTGAATGTAATATACAGCAGATTCTTCGTATGATGGTTCTTGCAAATCTAACTCTCTTAAAGCCCTTCTAAAATAATCTTCGACCTCAAAAATATTAAGTGGCTTTCTCAGGGAAGAGAGGATATTCAGAGAAAATGATGAGCAATCATTTTCCAACATCTCCAAAGCCCAGTTAGTATAATCAATAGGCTCAACATCACCTTGATGTATTTTATAAAACAAAATAAGAGTATTCATATCCTCCCACCCACTATAAGTTTTTCGCTTATTATATCAAACCGAAGGGATTGAATGATTCTTAGTTACCTTCTTGAATTAAACTGTCCTGTTTGTTGAGCAAGAAAAAGGGCTATCCGAGCAATCCCCCATTCCCTAGCTCAGGTCATACGTTAGTGGAACAAGGAAAGTCATGAATAGCTTTTAAAGTAGAACAATTTTTTTGACTTGTTCTTTCGTGGATAAATTAGCATCATTTGTAGCAACTAAAAAAGAATACCCGTGTAAAATCACTTCTATTAGAGTGTCACTTGGACCTAACTCAAATATAGGATACTGTATCGAAACTTTACCCTTCAACTCATCTCTATCCTGTATCTTAAATCTTATTTCCTTTGATGAATTAGTTATAAAGAAATCATCTAGGGTTAATTTCCATCCAACATCGTCTAGTATACTATCCAGTTCATCCATCGAATGAACCTCGTCAATTCTGTACCTAAGCCTTTTGTCATCATCGTCTAAATCATCCACCTCTCTTACAAAGTTATGGATAACCTTTAGAGGGAAACGGTTATAGTTTTTCCAGAAGTCAGATAAAGTTGTTCCATATTCTCCGTCAACACTATACATATATTCTGGTTCTTTTATACAATCACAAGCCCAAAAATCTATACGGTTATTTGTATATACCGTTCGGTCATCAATATTAACCATATCACTTTCTCCCTCCTACTTAGTCCTTCAACTTCTTATCTTCCTTTTCATTATTCCTTTTCCTTCTTCAACCTGCTCGTTAGTCGAATAAGAAAACAAACTACACAGCCCATCTCCATTCACCTTTTAAAACATTTTCTCTTTCATCATAATCAATGTCTATGAAATCCCAATCCTCCCGCTTACACTTACGACAAGGTAAAGGATAGTGCTTAACCTCATCCTCGCCAAATAACGTTGAAAACTCTTGTTCCAAATCATTCGGGTCATAAAACAAGGCACAATGCTCAAAGTCGTGAATATATTGACACTTGCAGAATACACACTCTACAACTCTGAAGTCAGCATAATCATCTAATATGTCACCTGTTTTAAAATTACCTGCATATATCATAGCTTTCTCCCTTTATTACAATCATTGGCCCATAGGATATTATATATTAACTACCCGCTCCATGTGTAAGACAAGGAAAACAAGGAGCGGTGTAATGGAGTTGCAACCGCAAGCATTTACAGATTCATTAGAGGACTTGTCTTAGATGCCATTTCTAGAATGTTCTCTGTCTCAATCCCCTGCAAATAACGCTTAGTAACTTGAATACTTTCATGTCCCGCTATCTTTGAACAGCTTTATAAATTAAGCCCATTTCTCAGAGTGGATTGAATTGCATAATGCCTTAACATATGCGGTAAACAGCGGATTTCTTCTCTAACATTGGCTTTGATACCTGCATCTCTTACAATGTTCTCAATTTGGACACCTGTTAATGGCTTACCGCTCCGAGACAGAAAGTAATTGTCATGCTCCAATTTCTTCTTTTTGAAATAAGCTTCTTTAATCCGCTCGTAACGTATCATGTACTTTTTTAACATGAAACTAACAGGAATGTACCTCCATTTAGAACCCTTTCCAAATATGTTCATACTTGTATCATGAATCCAACTTGATTGAAGGTTGATTAACTCAGTCATTCTAATACCCGTATCAGCGAACATAGCAATCATAACTTTATTGTGGGCATTTAAATACGTTTTAAAGTCGTCTGCTTCAATCATCTTGGCCACTTCTTTATCTGTGAATGCCTTGATAACGGTCTTATCTTCTTTGAGTAACTTCACTTTCGCTAGAACGTTCATTGTCACATATTCTTCTGCCACCAGATACACATAAAAGGCTCAAAGCGATTTAATCATCGTGTTAATGTAGCTTGGCTTGTTCCCTTATCTCTAGTTGATACTGAACAAACTTTTTAATGTGCAGAGAAGAAACGTCTTCAATGTCAGAAACCTCATGTTGTTCACTTAAATAGCTAATCAACTGCATTACGTTGTAGTTATAGGTTTCAATTGTCCACTTGGAGTAGTTCTTAATTTGCAAATCAAAAGTAAATTCCTTTAACAAATCCTTTATGAGCATATAAAAAACCTCCTATAGATGTGGAATTATCACACATAAATAGGAGGTTTAAAGTCATAACTATTGTACGATTAAACTCATGTTTTTGTATCGCATCACTCAAGCTGTGCGAATCTGCGTTGTACGACTAAGTTCAACCGCACTTCTAGCTAAAAACCAATTATTTCTTTAAGTTGTAGAAAGATTTCATGCCGTCGTATACAGCCAATGCACCTAACTCGTCTTCGATGCGAAGTAATTGGTTGTATTTTGCGATACGGTCTGTACGGCTCATAGAACCAGTTTTGATTTGGCCAGCATTTGTCGCAACAGCGATATCAGCGATTGTTGCATCTTCTGTTTCACCGGAACGGTGAGAAACTACTGCTGTGTAACCTGCGCGCTTCGCCATTTCGATTGCTTCGAATGTTTCAGTTAATGTACCGATTTGGTTTACTTTGATTAGGATTGAGTTACCTACACCTTTTTCGATACCTTCAGCAAGCTTTTTCGTGTTTGTTACGAATAAGTCGTCCCCTACTAACTGAACTTTCGTACCGATACGCTCAGTTAATAATTTGTGACCATCCCAGTCGTTTTCATCTAAACCATCTTCGATTGAAACGATTGGGAACTCGTTTACTAATTGCTCGTAGAAGTCTACCATTTCAGCAGAAGTTAAACCAGTGCGGCCTTCACCTGCTAAATCGTACTTGCCAGTTTCTTTGTTATAGAACTCAGAAGACGCTACGTCCATACCTAACATAATGTCTTTTCCTGGCTCATAACCAGCTTTCTTAATTGCTTCCATGATTACTTCTAATGCTTCACGGTTTGAACCTAAGTTAGGAGCGAAACCACCTTCGTCACCTACAGCTGTGTTCAAGCCTTTGCTGCTTAATACAGATTTTAAAGCGTGGAATACTTCTGCACCCATACGAATTGCTTCTTTGAATGAAGGAGCACCTACAGGCAAGATCATGAATTCTTGGAAATCAACGTTGTTGTCCGCATGAGAACCGCCATTGATGATGTTCATCATTGGAGTTGGTAATTGTTTCGCATTGAATCCGCCAAGGTAGCGGTATAATGGAAGACCAACGTAGTCAGCTGCAGCGTGTGCAACCGCCATAGATACGCCAAGGATAGCGTTAGCACCTAATTTACCTTTGTTTTCTGTTCCATCTAATTCAATCATAAGACGGTCGATACCGATTTGGTCTGTAACGTCCATGCCTACAAGCTCAGGAGCGATTACTTCGTTTACGTTATCTACTGCTTTTAATACCCCTTTACCAAGGTAGCGGGATTTGTCGCCATCGCGTAATTCTACTGCTTCGTATTCACCTGTAGAAGCGCCGCTTGGTACTAAAGCGCGTCCGAAAGCGCCTGATTCAGTATATACTTCAACTTCAACTGTTGGATTACCGCGAGAATCTAATACTTCACGAGCATAAATGTCAATAATTGTTGGCATTTTTTCATTCTCCTTTATGGGTTGTTTATTTGATTAATGTTTGACCAGTCATTTCTTTAGGCTTTTGTACATTCAACAGCTTCAGCACTGTCGGGGCTAAATCTCCTAAAATGCCGTCTTCACGCAATTCAACACCTTGTTTCGTCACAATGACAGGCACTGGATTTGTCGTGTGGGCAGTCATTGGATTGCCCTCAAGTGTTACAACTTCATCCGCATTACCATGGTCTGCTGTGATGATAGCTGTACCGCCTTTTGCTAAAATCGCATCCACGACTTTACCAAGGCACTCATCTACCGTTTCAATCGCTTTAATGGTTGGCTCAAGCATTCCTGAGTGACCAACCATATCCGGATTAGCAAAATTCAAAATGATTGCATCATGCTTGTCCGCTTCAATTTCACCAAGCAACGCGTCCGTTACTTCGTATGCTGACATTTCCGGTTTTAAATCATACGTAGCTACTTTTGGCGAATCGATTAAAATACGAGTTTCACCAGGGAATTCCGCTTCACGCCCCCCGCTCATAAAGAACGTTACGTGAGGATATTTTTCCGTTTCCGCAATACGGAGCTGTGTCAAGCCGTTTTGAGAGAGAACTTCACCAAGCGTGTTGTCCAAATTCGTTGGCTTGAATGCTACGTACCCGTCTACTGTTTCACTAAAGTGCGTTAAACATACAAAATATAAATTTTTCGGATGTTTCGGCCCGCGATCAAACGAGCGGAAATCATCGTTTGTAAACGTATTGGAGATTTGGATCGCACGGTCTGGACGGAAGTTATAGAAAATGACCGCGTCATTCTCTTGAATCGTCGCTACCGGTTCACTATTCTCTTTTACCATAACAGATGGCAAAACAAATTCATCGAAGATGCCATTATTATAAGAGTCTTCAATACACTCATAAGCATCATGATAAGTTGGACCTTCACCGTACACCATTGCGCGGTAAGATTTTTCTACACGCTCCCAGCGCTTGTCGCGGTCCATCGAGTAATAGCGGCCTGATAGAGTCGCGATCTCCCCAATACCGTATTCTTCGATTTTTTCATTTAATGCATCGATGTATTGTTTTGCTGTCTGCGGACCAACGTCACGTCCGTCTAAGAAACCATGAATGTAAACATTCTTCACGCCTTCTTGTCCTGCAAGACGAAGAAGTGCATATAGGTGTTCAATATGGCTGTGTACTCCTCCATCAGAAAGCAAACCGAAAACATGAAGATTTGTACCATTCTGTTTCACATGGTTCATCGCGCCTAAAAATGTCTCGTTTTGTTCAAACTCTCCCTCACGGATGGCTACGTTCACGCGAGTCAAGCTTTGATAAACGGTGCGCCCTGCCCCAATGTTCAAGTGGCCAACTTCAGAATTGCCCATTTGGCCTTCAGGCAGTCCAACTGCTTCACCAGAAGCTGTTAACTGTGCATGGGGATATTCATTCCAAAAACGGTCAAAGTTCGGCTTTTTAGATTGTGCAACAGCGTTGCCTTTTGTTTCTTGGCGGCATGCAAAACCGTCTAAGATGATTAATGCAACTGGTTTTTTGCTCATTATTTCCCTGCCTCCAAAAGCTGTAAGAACGCCTGAGGCTCTAAGCTTGCACCACCGACTAATGCACCGTCGATATCAGGTTGTGACATATACTCTTTAATATTCTCAGGTTTTACGCTTCCGCCGTACTGAATACGTACTGCATCTGCCACTTCCTGAGAAAATTGTTCAGCGATGACGCTGCGGATGTAAGCACAAACTTCGTTTGCATCTTCAGCAGTAGAAGATTTTCCTGTTCCGATTGCCCAAATTGGCTCATAAGCGATAACGACTTGTTTCGCTTTAGTATCGTCTAAACCTTCTAACGCTTTTTTCACTTGACCTTCAACAACTGCTTTTGTTTGATCTTGCTCACGCTCTTCATTTGTTTCACCGCAGCAAACAATCGGAATTAACCCATGTTTAAATGCAGAAATGGTCTTTTTGTTAACTGTTTCGTCTGTCTCAGCAAACATTTCACGACGCTCTGAATGACCTAGAATGACATAGTGTACGCCAAGGTCATTAAGAGCAACGGGGCTGATTTCACCTGTGAAAGCGCCGCTTGGCTGGAAATGCATATTTTGGGCACCGACTTTCAGTTCAGAGCCTTTTGTTGCTTCTACTAAACGATCTAAAAATAACGCTGGTGCACATACCACTGAATCTACTTCTTCAGATGAAGGCACTAACCCTTTTACCTCTTCCACAAAGCTTGTCGCTTCAGAAAGAACTTTGTGCATTTTCCAGTTACCTGCGATAATTGGTTTACGCATTTGTAACACCGTCCTTCTTTTAGGTTATGGTCGGTTTTAAACGGAACAGTTTCTGACTTCAAGGAGGTGCTGCCAAAGGCATGAGTAAAAACCATGACTCAAGACAAGGGTTGCGCTCCTCGTCTCCTATCATTTACTTAATCGGTGCTGAGCCTTTGTTCCTTATCGTCTTCGTTCCTTTATTGTCCAGCTGCGAAAGCCAAACCGTACGGCTGTTTTACTTCTTCCTGCGGAGTCAAAAAGCGACTCCTTCTCAGAAGCTGCAACATCCTATCGGTTTAAACGGGCTTTCTCCGCTTTTCTTATTGTCCAGCTGCGGCTCCTAACCTTTCGGTCGTTTCACTTCTGCCATTGAAACCAAAGAACGGTTTCAATGGCAGAAGTTCCAACGCCTCTCAAGGCTAAACAGTCGCCTCCACTCTTCTTATTTATCGTTTAATGCTACTACGCCTGGAAGCTCTTTACCTTCCATGAATTCTAATGAAGCACCGCCGCCAGTTGAAATGTGGCTCATTTTATCAGCAAGACCAAATTTCTCAACAGCTGCCGCCGAGTCACCGCCGCCAATTACGGAATATGTATCAGTTGCTTCCGCTAAAGCTTCTGCTACCGCTTTTGTTCCGTTTGCGAATGCATCCAATTCAAACACACCCATTGGTCCATTCCAAATAACAAGCTTGGAATTTTTAATAACATCTGCATAAATTTCACGAGATTTCGGACCAGCATCCAAACCTTCCCAATCGCTAGGGATCGAATCAATTGCAACAATCTGCGTGTTTGCATCGTTAGAGAAATCGTCTGCTACTACTACATCAACAGGCATGTAGAAATTAACGCCTTTTTCTTTCGCTTTTTCCATGAAGGATTTAGCTAAGTCAATTTTGTCTTCTTCTAACAATGATTTACCTACATCATGGCCTTGTGCCTTAATGAATGTATAAGCAAGACCGCCGCCGATAATTAAGTTGTCGACTTTATCAAGTAAATTATCGATAACACCAATTTTGTCTTTTACTTTTGCTCCCCCAATGATTGCCGTGAATGGGCGCTCTGGGTTAGATAATGCTTTTCCAAGCACATCAAGTTCTTTTTCCATTAAGAAACCTGCTACTGCTGGTAAGTGGTGAGCGATTCCTTCTGTAGAAGAATGTGCACGGTGAGCTGCACCGAATGCATCGTTCACGTAAACATCTGCTAGTTCAGCAAACGCTTTAGCTAATTCAGCATCGTTTTTCTCTTCTCCAGCATAGAAACGTACGTTTTCAAGAACTAATACGTCACCTTCTGCCATTTTTTCGATTTCTGCTTTAACGGCATCACCGTAAGCGTCGTCTGTTTTGATGACCGTTTTGCCAAGTAGCTCTTCTAGGCGCTTTGCTACAGCAGTTAGACGTAGTTCTTCCACTACTTCACCTTTTGGACGGCCAAGGTGGCTCGCTAAAATAACTTTTGCCCCTTGCTCCATTAAGTATTGAATCGTTGGAAGCGCAGCACGAATACGTGTTTCGTCTGTTACTTGGCCATCTTTCATTGGAACGTTAAAATCTACGCGGCAAAAAACTTTTTTACCTTTTACTTCGATGTCTTTTAATGTCTTTTTGTTCATCTTAAAAAGGCCTCCTTTTTTGAGAACTCAGACTTCCGTAAATAAAGGTTGGTGCTCCTATTTAAAGAAGTATGAAGAAATGAGGGGAAAGAGGGCTAAATCCCCTTTCCCCCTTGGTCATTTTATCATGTCTTTACTGGTGAGTATATCCAATAAAGACGTATTTTTCTTAAAGACCTTTAGAAGCGATGTAATCTACTAGGTCTACTACACGGTTAGAGTATCCGCTCTCGTTGTCGTACCAAGAAATTACTTTAACCATTGTCCCTTCCATTACCATTGTAGATAATGCGTCAATTGTAGAAGAAGATGGGTTACCGTTGTAATCACCAGATACTAATGGCTCTTCGCTGTAAGCTAAAATTCCTTTTAATTCACCTTCAGCAGCTTCTTTTAATGCTGCGTTTACTTCTTCAACTGTTACTTCTTGGTTAAGCTCAGCAACTAAGTCTACTAAAGATACGTTTGGAGTTGGAACGCGCATAGCACCGCCGTTTAATTTACCTTTTAATTCAGGTAATACAAGAGATACCGCTTTTGCAGCACCAGTTGAAGTTGGGATGATGTTTTCAGCTGCTGCACGAGCACGACGGTAGTCTTTATGTGGTAAGTCTAAGATTTGTTGGTCGTTTGTGTAAGAGTGAACAGTTGTCATCATACCGTGTTTAATACCGAACTTGTCGTTTAACACTTTCGCGAATGGCGCTAAGCAGTTTGTTGTACAAGATGCGTTAGAGATAACATCGTGGCTTGCTGCATCGTATTTGTCATGGTTAACACCCATTACGATTGTGATGTCTTCATCAGTAGCCGGTGCAGAGATGATAACCTTTTTTGCACCTGCTTCTAAGTGTTTCGCTGCATCAGAACGTTTTGTGAAGAAACCAGTAGATTCTACTACTACTTCTACACCGCGATCTGCCCATGCTAATTTTGCAGGGTCACGCTCAGCTGATACTTGAATCGTATGACCATCAACGATTAAGTTGTTTCCGTCAACAGAAACTTCAGCATCTAATTTACCGTGAACTGTATCATATTTTAAAAGGTGAGCTAACATGTTAGCATCTGTTAAGTCGTTAACAGCCACCACTTCAACGTTAGGATTTTTTAAAGCTGCGCGGAATACGTTACGGCCGATACGACCAAAACCGTTAATACCAATTTTAACTGCCATGAGAATTTCCTCCTTAAATGGTTGTGATGGATAATTTTTAATTTATATGTAGGGACTAAGTTAAATCCCTTACTAACTCTTTCGCTGCGCCTTCATCCGTAATCAAGACGGAATCGCGCGCCTGCTGCAAAAATGCTTTGATAGCTTTTGCCTTTGATGAACCGCCGGCTACAGCAATTACACATTTATTGTTCTTTAAATCATCGAGCTGTATGCCTATTGTTTTTACTTTATGCACGACTTCGCCGTATTGATTAAAGTAATATCCAAATGCTTCGCCGACCGCCTGCCCTGCTTCGATTTTATCTAAATCCTCTTTAGGTGTTCTCCTGCGTTCTGCCATTGTCATAGCGTCTCCTATTCCATGAACAACCATACTTGACGATTTAATAAGATGAAGCATTTCTTTAATAGAAGGTTCACCGATAATGGAACGGTAAGCTTCATCACTGAGCTGGTCAGGAACATGCAATAAGCGATAATTGCTTGATGACTTTTCTGCCATTTTAGCGCAAATCGTATTTGCTTGATTTTGAACATTTTCTCCAAGGCCGCCTCGCGCTGGAACAAATAGGACATCCAAATCTCTCGCATCAGGCGTCATCATGTCTGCTGTAGCAGCCAAAGTCGTTCCACCTGTAACAGCAACGATATTTTTTTTACCAACAAGGCGCCGTTTTATACATGAGGCACTTGCTCTCCCCAATTCTTTTTTTACCCAAGGTGATTCATCGCTGTCACCAGAAACAACTATTGCTTCTGACAGAGAAAACGCCTCTTTTAATGTTGTTTCCAATAATCTTTGACCCGAAACTTCTTTCATTACCTCTTCCAGCTGTGAAAGAAGTACCTCTCCCTCATCAGTAAGAGTCATACCGCTTGGATACACATCCAGTAAATTTTGGTCTTTTAAAAATGTGACCTCACTCCGAAGCACCCTCTCTGTAAGTCCCAGGCTAACTGCCAGGTTTCTTCTTCCAATGGGCTGCATCAAACGTATATACTGTAGAATCTGGTATCTCTTTTGCATAACAGACAGGAGGTCGGGCAATAATTTTTGTTGTGCTTGTATAAGCGAATGCATAATTCATTCCCCTTAAGGTGTAGAGTGCTGGACACTTTCCGTCCCGTATAGACATATTATGTCCCACATTGAGTAAAAAAAATTCACCCTGTTACATGTTTCATTTTAACAGGGTGAAAATCTTTATTCAACTCATAAATTTCGTTATTTCAAAAGTAAACGCTTTCTTATTTCGACTTTTCTAATTTGTCCAAATGCTACTTCTTCTCCATCAATCTCAACTACTGGAATCATTAACTGATACTTTTCCAAAAGAGCATCATCTTCATAAATATCTACTTCCTGCAATTGAAATGGATATTCACCTTGCAGTTCCACTAATACTTGTTTTGCCTTTTCACATAATGGACATCCTGTTTTGGTGTACATGATTACATTCATTGCTGCCACTTCCTTGTTTGAACATACACTTTTACTCGTATCTTTTTCGTTTGGACGAAGAGAAGATTTGCAGTTCTTCCCGATATTTGGCTACCGTTCTCCTGGAGACAGCCACCTCATGCTCTTCCTCCAATTTTTTGGCAAGCTGCTGATCAGATAACGGTTTTCTTTTATCTTCTTGATCGACCAATTGTTTAATTAACGTTTTTACATATGAAGAAGATAGTTCTTGTTTATCTTGAGATTGAATGCTGTTTGTAAAGAAAGATTTCATTTCGAACATTCCGAACGGAGTTTGTACATATTTATTTTTAATCGCCCTGCTCACAGTAGATTCATGAACTTCAACCCGATCAGCCAGCTCTTTCATCGTTAACGGCTTTAAATGAGCAGGACCCTTTTCGAAAAAGGACGATTGATAGTCAAAAATAGCTTGCATGACTTGATCCAGCGTACGTTTACGGTTATTCAGCCCTTTTAAAATCCATTGAAATTCTCGATGTTTTTCTTGTAAATACGTAAACAGTTCCTGATTTTTCCGATCATTTAGCGCATTCTTATAATCCGAATTCATTTTCACTTGAATGTTGACTGCATCATTTCCTTTTAGGACCATTTGTCCTTGTTCTTTCTGGACCACGTAATCTGGAACAATAAATTTTTCCTGCTCACTTCCAAATTCAAGTCCCGGACGCGGATTTAACAATACAATCTCATCATATATCTCCTGGATTTCTCGAATAGAAACACTAAGTCTCTTCGCTAATTTATCCCATTTCTTATAAGCAAATTCTTCGAAAAAATCCGTTAAAATCAATTCCATTTCAGGTGTACATGCGCCTTTTCGCTGCAACTGGATTAACAAACATTCTTGCAAGCTTCTCGCCCCTACCCCGATAGGCTCCATTTTCTGCAGAATATTCAATGCTTGCTCAACCTCTTCTGTCTCTGCATTTAAAGCGCTTTCAACGCTCTGTATGTCCTCTTTCAGATACCCTTTTTCATCTAAGCTGTTAATCATATACTTGATGATTGCCTTTTGAGAAGACGGGATTGTTAAAAAGCTCAATTGTTCTAATAGATGTTGATAAAGCGTCTCTTTTTTTGCAGCTATCACATCAATTGGATTTAATTCATTACGTGATGATACATTGTTAGATCGAGGAGCCTTTCTTTGAGAAAGTATACTGCGCTCTTGAAAATCAATTAAAGGATTTTGCAGCGCTTGCTCTTGTAAAAATGATGAGATTTCTATAGCGGAATACTGTAATAACGAAATGGCCTGTGACAGCTCTTTCGTCATCATGACTTTTAATGACTGTTGTTGAAATAAGCCGACCTTCATCCTCTCGACCCTCCCTTTCTCACATTTTACTATAAATCCATAGAGAGCGGAACGGTCAAGCGATGGAAAAAACATGATTTCTTTGCTTTGAATAAATAATGGGATATAAGCATTTTCGCTCATATCCCATTATTTATTCATTACTTTACTTCAATCGTCTCAGCCATTGCCAAGAAAGCTGCAATGTTTTCTTGATCTTTCGGTGTGTAAATCGATAATTTCACTGGCGTTTCACCTTTAATTAAAATCAAGTTAACCATATCTTCGTCTGTCACGGCTTTATACCACACAGCATCTTTCAGCATACCTTCTTTTTTAAACTCTTCGTACTTCTCTGCTTCTGGACTAATTGCTTCAGCTGTTGTCTTTACAATGTCTTCTACGGTTGTTAAATCCATGTCGGCCGGAACCATTTCAATACGCATAAATGACTTCTGATCATTTGAAAGCATAACCACATCTTTACCTGGTTCTTCTTCTTCTAATATATAGCCATCCAAGACATACATACTATAGTTTTGATTATCGCTCGTATTCAAAAAGCCCGTTTTCTCAACAGCTTGGCCATTTTCTTCATATGTTAAATTTTGTTCCGGCAATCTCACTTTTTCATCCGTGCCGGACTTTTCTTCGTCCCCAGTTACTTCTCCTGTTTCTTGTGTTTCTGGTTTGTCTTGTTCAACTTGTTCTTTTTGTTCTTTTAGCTCTTCTTGCTCATCTGCGCTCGTCTCAGCGGCTTTTTCTTCTGTTTGCGGCTGCTCTTTTTCTACTTGTTCGGCAGCACCGTTTGTTTTTTCTGCAGTTTCTTCTGTTGTACCACAAGCGGATAATAACAGTGCTAAGCTCGCACTGACTACAAACATTCTGTAAATTGCCTTCATGTTTCTTCCTCCTTTGTAAATTCCCTACATAACTGTTTTAAACTAAATTGGTAAATAAAGCAACCGTGCCAAAATACTTGATTCCTTATTCATCCGTTATTCTATTAGTCGGATAAAGAGAGGAGAACGTTTCAAATAATTTTATTAATCTCTCATCATTAATGAGCTCCATAAAGAAGATTTCACTAAAAACAACTAACGATCCTCTAAAAAAAGAACCAAATAAAAAAAGGCTGCCGTATATACGACAACCTTTTTTGGTACGCCCTCGGCAGGATTCGAACCCACCCTAAGAGAACCGGAATCTCTTGTGCTATCCACTACACTACGAGGGCAAAATTTATAAGCTATGATATAGTATATTCGATAGACAGCCTTTTTTCAAGTACCTTATTAAGGTTTAAATTGTAAACGAGCGGGAAAGATGTAAATATGTACTTATTCGCCCTAACATTTTACATATTTTGTGGATATCACAAGGAATATCGGACTTGTGAGTGGAATATTGATCATAGAAAGTTCTTTTGTTTGACCTTCATTGACCTTAGTTGTATTATAAAAAGTACATATACAAAACATTCATTCAAAGGAGGAATTTAGATGAATTTAATTCCTACAGTTATTGAACAAACGAATCGCGGGGAACGTGCTTACGATATTTATTCCCGCCTATTAAAAGACCGTATTATCATTTTAGGTAGTGCCATCGATGATAACGTAGCAAACTCTATCGTTTCTCAGTTATTATTCTTAGCGGCTGAAGATCCTGAAAAAGATATTTCTTTATACATCAACAGTCCAGGAGGCTCTATCACAGCAGGTATGGCCATCTATGATACAATGCAATTTATTAAGCCTCAAGTATCAACTATTTGCATTGGTATGGCAGCTTCCATGGGTGCTTTCCTTTTAGCTGCAGGTGAAAAAGGAAAACGATTTGCGCTTCCAAATAGTGAAGTCATGATTCACCAACCACTTGGCGGAGCTCAAGGTCAAGCAACAGAAATTGAAATCGCGGCAAAACGCATTTTATTCTTACGCGATAAATTAAACCGCATTTTAGCAGAGCGTACAGGCCAGCCTCTTGAAGTTTTAGAGCGCGATACAGAACGCGATAACTTCATGACTGCAGAACGCGCCCTTGAATACGGCTTAATTGATAAAGTCTTAGCAAATGATCCTTCTACAAAATAATAAAAAAGAACGGCTCCATTACAATGGAGCCGTTCTTTTTTACCCTTCTTGTTGAACGTATCGAGTAAGAGCCTCAATTGCCTCTTCTTCATCAGATCCGTCAGCAATAATCGTCACACCAGCGCCGGAGTTAACCGCCAAACTCATGAGTCCCATGATACTTTTAGCGTTTACTTTCTTTCCGTCCTTTTCCAAGAACACATCTGATGCAAAACGGTTTGCTTCCTGAACAAATAATGCTGCCGGACGAGCCTGAAGGCCCGTTTTTAATAACACTTCCACCTTTTTTTCTACCATGATTTTCTTCCTCCTCTATTAATCCCTTTTGATTGACTTATCGAACATTTTGGCCGGTCCGGATCTTATCAGCGATTTCATCGATTTTACGCAAACGATGATTAATTCCCGATTTACTGATTTTCCCTCCAGACACCATTTCGCCAAGCTCTTTTAATGTAACGTCTTGATAGTCCACACGAAGTCGTGCAATTTCTCTCAGCTTTTCAGGCAGCGTATCCAGCCCTACTACTTCCTCAATAAGACGAATGTTCTCCACCTGACGTATAGCAGCCCCTATCGTTTTATTTAAGTTGGCTGTTTCACAGTTGACAAGGCGGTTTACAGAATTCCTCATATCACGGACAATACGCACATCTTCAAAGCGGAGAAGTGCATTATGGGCTCCAATAACACTTAAAAACTCTGTGATTTTTTCAGCTTCCTTTAAATACGTAATAAACCCCTTTTTACGTTCCAGTGTTTTGCCGTTCAAATGAAACATATTCATTAATTCACATAACGCCTCATTGTGTTCCTTATACAAAGAAAAAATTTCGACATGATAAGAAGATGTTTCGGGATTATTAATGGAACCTCCCGCCAAAAATGCCCCTCTCAAGTAAGAGCGTTTACAACATTTCTTTTTGATTAACTCACTGGAAATATCACGGATAAAAGAAAAGTCTTCATTGAGTATCTTTAAATCCTCTAAAATCACCCGTGCTTGGTCGATAAGTCGAACGATATACACATTATTTTTTTTCAGGCGCATTTTTTTTCGAACCAGTAATTCAACCGAGGCATCATAACTTTTTTTGATTAACGTATAAATGCGTCTGGCGATAGCTGCATTTTCTGTTTGAATGTCCAGCGTCAGCTTCCGATTAGAAAACGACAGTGATCCATTCATACGAATTAAGGCAGAGAGCTCTGCTTTTGAACAGCAGCTTTTGACCTCTAGATTTGTTAATTCTTTTTTGGTTTCGGATGCAAATGACAATTCTCCACCTCCATTCTATGCAAATTGTATTGTATCGCATCTATCATCACAAGGCATCGACAGCCCATTTGACATCATGCTTTATTCTTGGTGTTAAATCGTTTGAAAAGGGTTTTTCCAACGATTATTTCCATATACATTCGTTAAACATTAGAATTAAGTAATGAAAAAATTAAGGAAGATACTTTCTTCGTGTCATGACGGATGACCCCATCATTATAATCAACAATGTGATCATGGATAACCGTCACCCCCAACTCTTTTAAGCCTTTAGCATCGTATAAAACCGGTTGTGCCTGTTCCGCTTCATATTTTTTTTGAATTTCTTCCGGAATTTCAGCATCATTTACAATGATGAAATCGATAAATGGACAAGGCATATGATCGTACAGGGCTTTAATGTGATCACTGGCAGAGTAGTTCATAGTTTCCCCGGCCTGTGTCATCACGTTGCAAACGTATACTTTTTTAGCCTTTGCTTTACATACCTCTTCGCCGATTTTAGGTACTAATAAGTTCGGTAAAATACTCGTATATAAACTCCCCGGTCCAATAACGACCATATCAGCATTTCGAATAGCACGGATAGTCTCTGATAAAGGCTCGATATCATTCGGAGACAAAAACACCCGTTTAATCGGTTTACCGGACAGCGGAATATGCGATTCACCAGAAACGATCGTGCCGTCTTCCATCTCTGCATGTAAAACGACGCTTCGATTGGCGGCAGGCAGTACCTTGCCACGCACATTTAAGACTTTGCTCATTTCTTGAATCGCATGGACGAAGTCACCCGTTATTGAAGTCATAGCCGCTAAAATCAAATTTCCCAACGAGTGACCCGTCAATTCATTTCCAGAGGCAAAACGATGTTGAAATAAATCTTCTACCAAAGGCTCTACATCTGATAATGCTGCCAGTACATTACGAATATCTCCAGGAGCAGGCATAGCTAATTCGTTCCGTAAACGCCCCGAGCTTCCTCCATCGTCTGCTACTGTCACAATGGCGGTAATATCAATTGGAAGATATTTCAGCCCTCGCAACAAAACAGGTAAGCCGGTTCCGCCTCCAATGACGACAACCTTTCGTGTTCGTTCATCCTTCATCGAACGTGGTCCTTTCTCCTCTCAATATCCCGATGCGTAATATGTGTTTTATATTCTTCCTGAAAATGATGACCAATGTATTCTGCCAGTGTCACAGAACGATGCTGGCCTCCTGTACATCCGATGGCGATGACAAGCTGGCTTTTCCCTTCACGTTTGTACTGGGGCAACATAAAGGTAAGCAAATCCATTACCTTCTCAATGAACTTTTGCGTTTCATTCCATTTTAATACATATGTTGATACTTCTTCTTCTAAACCAGTTTTCGGCCTCATATGCTCAATATAATGAGGGTTGGGCAGAAAACGGACATCGAAAACTAAATCGGCATCGATAGGGAGGCCATATTTGAAGCCGAATGACATCACATTGACTGTAAACACTTGTGAAGTATGGGTTGAAAACTGACTGATAATCTTTTCGCGCAATTCACGCGGTTTTAGGTCAGATGTGTCATAAATGATTTGTGCTCTTCCCTTTAACTCTTCGAGCAATTCCCTCTCCATTTGAATTCCTTCAAGAGGAAGACCCGTCTGAGCAAGAGGGTGGGAACGCCTTGTCTCTTTATATCTTGTGACGAGCACGGAGTCTTTGGCGTCCAAAAATAAAATTTGAGGCGTAATCCAATTCGTTTCAGCCAGATTATCAAGCGCTTCAAACAAGCTTTCAAAAAACTCGCGGCCCCGTAAATCCATTACAAGCGCTACCTTGTTCATTTTGTTTCCTGATTCCTTCATCAGCTCCAAAAACTTTGGAATCAGCGTAGGGGGAAGATTATCGACACAGAAGAATCCTAAATCTTCGAAACTTTGAATCGCTACGGTTTTCCCCGCACCTGACATCCCCGTAATGATAACTAATTGAACATCACTTACAGAACCGGTACTCATCCTCTTTTGCCCCCTTAACTAAGCATCCTTCTTATCAACACGGATCGATTCGATATGATAACAGTTTAAAATCTGTTGTATACGTAAAATTCCCGTAGATGACCCCTGTCCCTTTCGCTACATAATCAATAATATGATAATCGCCAGGCGCCATCTCAAGATCATTAATGTCTTTTAATTCGTGCCAAGCCAATTTGCCTTCTTCTGATTCTAACACATTTGTTCCATCAAAATCTGTAGCAAAAAAAGTAAACATCATCCACTCGGACACCACTTGATCGTTTTCCTTCATCGTAAATGTAAAGATGCCTTTAACGGTAGGATTTTTTAAATATATGCCTGTTTCCTCGCGATATTCACGGACGACAGAATCTTTAACAGACTCCCCTTGTTCCATCTTTCCGCCGGGGGCCACCCACCAATTACGACGAGGTTTTTGCAGCAACAATATTTTATTATCTTTCATTAGTACACAGTTTGTGACCCTTTGCATATTTTCCACCTCTTGTAAACACTATCATTTCCCCCATTATACTATGAATCAAATGTCTCTCACAATGAACTCACCTTGAGCATCGCTCTTTTATGTAATATATGCACTTTTTTCCACATCATATATAGATAAAGGAAAATTCTATCAGTGGGGGTCATACCGCTCGTTAATGCGGGAGAAAAAAAGAAGCACAGGCAAGCTGCCTGTGCTTTACAAAAATATATTTTATAAAAGGGGGTCAATTACTAATTACATAGTACCTCATGAATGTTTCAGCAGTGTTACAATAGGGTTAAAACATAATTACGTTTAAAAAGTTTATTTCAGATTACTTTTGGGCTGCTTTGAACTTTTCTTTCAGTTCTTCTACATAGTGCTGGGCACTCTGGGCGGCAATACTCCCATCACCTGTTGCCGTTACGATTTGGCGAAGAGATTTTTCACGTACATCACCTGCAGCGAAAATACCTTCCACTTTTGTCTCCATGCGTTCGTTTGTTTCAATGTATCCATTTTCGTTTGTAATTCCAAGTTGAATAAACGGCTTAGATAACGGAAGCATTCCAACATAGATGAAGACACCATCGGCTTTGAATTCTTGCTCTTCTCCTGTTTCTGTATGAACAAGCGTTACGCTTCCTACTTTCCCGTCTTTTTCGTTGATTTCTTTTACCGTATGGTTCCAGATGAAATCCACTTTTTCATTATCGAATGCACGTTGCTGCAGAATTTTTTGAGCACGAAGTTCGTCACGTCGGTGTACAATCGTTACTTTTGAAGCAAAACGTGTTAAGTACACCCCTTCTTCAACCGCTGAATCGCCGCCGCCGACAACAACAAGCTCTTTCCCTTTAAAGAATGCTCCGTCACAAACTGCACAGTAAGAAACTCCGCGTCCACCCAATTCTTTTTCGCCTGGTACACCAATCTTCTTATACTCGGCACCCGTTGAAATAATAACAGAATAAGCTTTGTACTCCTTGCTTCCCGCGCGTACAATTTTGTAGTCGCCTTCTTCTACCACTTCCTTAATATCCCCATATGCATACTCGGCACCGAATTTTTTCGCATGTTCAAACATTTTATTAGATAAGTCTGGACCTAAGATATGATCATAACCAGGATAATTTTCCACTTCTTCTGTATTAGCCATTTGGCCTCCAGGCACTCCACGTTCAATCATTAATGTCGATAAATTTGCGCGTGATGTATAGACAGCCGCAGTCATACCTGCAGGGCCCGCTCCAATAATAATGACATCATAAATTTTTTCTTCTGACATGGAATTCCACACTCCTTTAAATATGTGTTCAAAAAGGAGGACAAAAAGGACCGAGAAGTTCAAGGAAGCGCCGTCTCGAGCAACGGAACGTATGCTGTTAATACGTGAGTAGCGGAGAGACAAGCTTATGAAGCCCGACTAAGAGCCGCCACGTCCTGTGGCGAACGTCGGATCAGTACTTCCTGTACAAGTAAATCGACGGTCATTTTTCCCGGACTTTTTGAACATCCTCTTTTAAGCAATCATTTAGTTCCTTACTACTATCCTATATACTGTAACTTCTAACGTCTATTTTTTTGCTCATTGAAGAAGCATATTCACCCTTTTGACATATTTTGAAATGGTAGAGGTGGAAAGCGAGTACACGGCGGCCATTTCTGCCTGTGAAATTTTTTCCTTCTTCACTTGCTTTGTCCACATATATAAAACAGCGGCAGCCCACGCCTCGCCGTTTCTCATGTCAAATCCTTTATGGTCTGCCTCCCCATAAAGTTTGAACCAATAGTCCAGTAAACTCGGAGCCTCTTGGATGTCTACAGACTTAAAAAGGATGGAAGCAATATCGTAACCATAATGAATCTCGTATGACTCTCCATTGCTTAACGCCGCTGCCAAAACATATTGATAAAATGTTTTCACAGCGTTTTCCTCTGCAAATACAGGCCCCAACTGGCGCAGTACATCGACCTGTCCTTGCTGCCCAAGCGCATGTGTTAAAAAGATTCCGCAACATTGGGCTTCTTCCTCACCACTGGAAATCTTTTGCTTAATAATATGTCTTAGGTCTTGAACCTGGTCCACGACCTCTTTTTCACTCCAGGGTTCGTCTCCTTCTTTTTCTGGTACTTCTTCTAACACCCGTTTCCATATTAAGCGGGAAAAATCTTCATGCCCTGTGTGATAAGCCGCATGAGACAACCAGTAAGAAAAGGCCCCTCCCCCTTGAAACCCTAGTCTATATAAGTGACGAAGCCATTTGTAGGCAAGGTCATATTGCTTCACTAATGCGAATGTTGTACCTAATTTATATCGATGTTCAACTAACAAAGGGTACACCGTTGATAACTGCTTCAAAAGCACTTCTACTCGTTTATTGTCTTGACAATAGTAATAGAAAATTAATTGATTACATAAAGCATGGAGGTTACCTGGGTTTTTGGTTAACACGTCATCTAAGATTTCCATTGCCCCGTCTACACGATTCAAATAAAAGTGTGCTAGCGCCAAATTATTATAGGCCGACCAAAACTCCGGATACTCTCGAATAATTCCTTCTAATACAACGATGGCTTCCTCGAATTTTGCCTGTTCCAATAAATGCTTTGCCTTTTCTTGTTTCATGATGAGATCATCTTCATATTTATCTAAATCGAGCTCACCGTCTTCTACTTCAATGGACAATAAATCCAGCAACTCTTCCGTTTCATCCGCAAATGGACCATCGGAGTCTGCCTCTAAATAAAGGTTGGCATATTTTTGTGCCTCTTGAAACAAGCCGAGATGAGCATAATTGTTGGCAATAAAATAGAAGCATTCATTCATACGAGGATCTAAATCCTGGATAATCGAAGTTAAAAGCTGGTTGGATTGCTGATATTCCCCTAATTCCGTCATAATGGTCGCCAATTGGCATATCGTATTCGTATTATACGGCTCTAAATGATGGGCACGCTGTAAATATTTCTTTGCCTTAAACACGTCCCGGCGTCGATACGCTTGCAGGCCTTTTTTAAAATAATACTCCCCCGTCTGAATAAACGGTACAATTTGTGCAATACTTTCCTTCATATTTGAGTGTTTTCCCATTGATTCCTCCGACTTTCTATATGTTCACCGTTCGTAGTATATCATATTTACCAAGTCTCCATATACATAAATAATGGAGCAAGGGCAAAAAACACCCTTGCTCCATTATTTATGTATATGCGGTCGACAGGTTCCTGTCGACCGCTTTTGCCAAGACGAAGACTTTCAAGAAAAGCTGACCCAAACATCTCTTATAAGTCACAAGAACTGATTGTAAGTGAAAGGCCCATCACGAAACCCCTTCATTTTGCTGGATTTTTATGAAAGGTACTTTCAGGATGATGATTGAAAAAGGCCTTTTTTTCCCTTTTGATTCATCCTCTTTAATTACTCTTCATTTTTTTTGCTGTGACGCTGTTCCAATACTTCGAGAACATGATCTAATGGCAGCTTTTGTTCGCGAAGGAGAACGAGAAGGTGGTACAGAAGGTCTGCCGTTTCCCATTTTAACTCTTCCGCATCGCGATTTTTTGCTGCAATGATAACTTCAGATGCTTCTTCCCCGACTTTCTTTAAGATTTTATCGACTCCCTTTTCAAATAAGTAAGTCGTATAGGCGCCTTCCGGCATTTCCGCTTCACGCTGGGCAATCACTTGCTCTAACTCATTAATGATGGCAAAGCGGTCATGTTTCTTCGTGCCGCTTTCTTGAGCGATAATACTTTCATTAAAGCAGCTGTAAGCGCCTGTATGGCAAGCAGGACCAGCAGGCTTTACTTGGACAAGAATGGCATCCGAATCGCAATCGTATATCATGGCCACGATCGTCTGGGTGTTCCCCGATGTCGCTCCTTTATGCCATAGCTCTTGACGAGAACGGCTGTAAAACCATGTTTCCTTCGTCTCAATTGATTTTGTCAACGACTCGCTGTTCATATAGGCAAGAGTCAGCACCTCTTTGCTTACAGCATCTTGGACGATGGCAGGAACCAACCCCTGTTCATCGAACTTAATTTGATTAATTTCGATCATCTGACGTCCACCCCCTGTTGTTTGAGATATGCTTTAATCTCTTTTACAGATGTTTCTTTATAATGAAAAATAGAAGCAGCCAAAGCCGCATCTGCTTTTCCTTCCGTAAATCCTTCGACAAAGTGCTCGGCATTCCCTGCCCCGCCGGAAGCGATGACAGGTACCGATACAGCTTCACTGACCGCTTTTGTAAGGGCAATGTTAAAACCGCTCTTTTCGCCGTCCCGATCCATGCTCGTCAATAAAATTTCACCCGCGCCGCGTTTCACAGCCTCTTTTGCCCACGCTACCACTTCCCATTCGGTCGCGTTGCGGCCTCCATGTGTATAAACACGCCATGAACCAAGCTGCTCATCATACTTCGCGTCAATCGCAACAACGATGCACTGAGAACCGAAAAAGTCGGCCCCTTCTGTAATCAGCTCCGGGCGTACGAGTGCTGCCGTGTTCAGCGATACTTTATCAGCTCCGGCCCGTAAAATCCGCTTCATATCTTCAAGCGAATTAATGCCGCCCCCAACTGTAAACGGAATAGCAAGCTGTGCTGCTACTTGTTCCACCACGTGCACCATCGTTTTACGCCCTTCATGAGAAGCAGAAATATCAAGAAAAACGAGCTCATCAGCCCCTTCTTGATCATAAACCTTCGCCAGCTCCACCGGATCCCCCGCATCACGAAGCTCCAAAAATTGAATTCCTTTCACCACACGGCCGTCTTTCACATCCAAACAAGGGATGATTCGCTTTGTAATCATGAAGAAGCCACCTCTTTTAACGCATCAGCCAACGTGAATTGATTCGTATATAAAGCTTTTCCGACAATAGCTCCAGCCACTCCATCCGCTGCATATTCCTTTAATGCAAGCAAATCGGCAATGGAGCTGACGCCTCCAGAAGCGATGACTTGCTTAGACGTTGCCTTCGCCATTTCCACGATGGCTTCTACATTTGGACCTGACAGCATGCCGTCTGTCGCAATGTCCGTAAAAATGAACGTTTCAGCCCCGGCATCAGCCAATTGCTTTCCAAGCTCTGTCGCTTTCACATTTGACGTCTCAAGCCAGCCCTCTGTTGCTACATATCCGTCACGGGCATCGATTCCGATGGCAATTCGCGCTCCATATTCACGAAGCATCTTTTTGACGAATTCGGGATGGGAAATGGCCGCACTTCCTAAAATGACGCGATCAATTCCTTGTTCTAAATAGTAAGCGACATCTTCTTCCCGACGAATGCCGCCGCCAATTTGAACTTGGACACCTAACTTTTTCTTCACATCTACAACAAATTGATCGTTCACGCGCACCCCTTGTTTCGCTCCATCTAAATCGACCATATGTATCCACGAAGCGCCTGACTTCGCGAATTCTCCGGCCATATCAACCGGAGAATCGCCGTATACAGTTTCTTGATTATAGTCTCCCTGCAGCAAACGAACACACTTGCCGCCGCGCATATCAATTGCCGGATAAATGGTAAATACACTCATGTTAACGTCCTCTTTTCTCTACAAAGTTCGCATAGTTTTCCAGGATGCTCATCCCTAAATCACTGCTTTTTTCCGGATGGAACTGAGCTCCAAATACGTTTCCTTTTCCGACGACCGCCGGCACTTCCACGTCATAATCACTCGTTGCCAGCACAACAGATTGGTCGTTTGGTAATGCATAGTAAGAATGGACAAAGTATACATGACCTTCGTCAATTCCCTCCAATAACGGTGAAGACTGTTGAAAAGTCAAGGAATTCCACCCCATATGCGGAACTTTATAGCGCTCTCCGCTCGGTGTCACACCCGGAAATTTAACGATGCGCCCTTCTAAAAAGCCAAGCCCTTTCGTCAATCCGTTTTCTTCGCTTTCTTCAAACAACAGCTGCATGCCCAGACAAATGCCGAGCAGCGGCTTTTCTTCCGCCACGACATTTTGAATGAATGTCGTTAAATCCGTTTGGTTCAATTGCTCCATAGCATCCTTGAATGATCCGACCCCCGGCAAAATATAAGCTGTTGCCTTCGCTAATTCAGCAGGCTGATCAGAAATGAAATAATCATGATTCAGCCGTTCCAATGCCTTGCTGACGCTGTATAAATTTCCCATTCCATAATCAATAATGCCGATCATTTATAACATCCCTTTCGTTGATGGAACTCCCTTAATTCTTGGATCCACCATTGTCGCTTCATCCAGCGCACGTCCAAGCGCTTTAAATACCGCTTCAATAATATGGTGGCTATTGCGTCCATAGTGGATGATTACGTGCAAATTCATGCGGGATTCTAACGCAAGCTTCCATAAAAACTCATGAACAAGCTCCGTATCAAAGGTGCCGACTCTGCTTCCCGGAATGTCGCCTCTCATCTCAAAATGAGGACGGTTGCTCAAATCCACTACCACTTGTGCAAGAGCATCATCCATTGGAACAAATGAATTTCCGTAGCGCTTAATGCCTTTTTTATCGCCAAGTGCTTCCTTTAAGGCTTGTCCTAAGCAAATGCCAATGTCTTCAACCGTATGGTGATCATCAATTTCAATATCGCCTTTGGCGTTTACATTCACATTGAATAAGGAATTTTTTGTAAAGGCATCAAGCATATGATCGAAAAATGGAACACCTGTCTCTAATGCGGATACTCCCTCTCCATCCAGATTAATGGACAGTTCGATATCCGTTTCTTTCGTTTTACGCTGTACACTTGCTTCTCGCATGTCAATTAAACCCCTTCCGCTCTACAGAACATGATGTTAGTTTATTGTTTATCCCTCATTAATAGGCAGTGAGACCTCTACCGATGGAAGTTTCCTTTATTTAAATCGCGATTCTACCGCGCGGGCATGCGCTTCTAGTCCTTCCAATCTCGCAAAAGCAGCAATTTTGGGGTAGTTCTGCTCTAGCGCCTGCTCGCTGTATGAAATAATGCTCGATTTCTTCACAAACGCATCGACCGACAACGCACTGGAGAATTTCGCCGTCCCGTTTGTCGGGAGTACATGGTTTGGCCCCGCAAAATAATCGCCAACGGGTTCTGAACTATATCGCCCTAGGAAAATGGCTCCCGCATGGCGGATAGAACCTAACAGATTCATCGGCTGTTCCGTCATGACTTCCAAGTGCTCGGGTGCAAGATCATTCACGGCTTGAACGGCCTGTTCCATCGTTTCAGCTACATAAATGGCTCCATGATCATCTATGGATGCCCCAGCAATCTCTTTTCGCGGCAGCGTTTCAAGCTGCTTTTTCACTTCTGCCGCCACTTCTTCTGCCAAAGCCATCGATGTCGTCACAAGTACACTCGATGCTCTCATGTCATGCTCTGCCTGTGATAATAAATCTGCGGCTACCTCGGCTGCACGAGCGCTTTCATCTGCTAAGACGACGATTTCACTCGGACCTGCAATAGAGTCGATGTCTACCAGACCAAACACTTCACGCTTGGCAAGAGCGACATAAATATTCCCTGGTCCTACAATTTTGTCCACACTTTTAATGGTCTTCGTTCCATAAGCCAGCGCTGCTATCGCCTGAGCTCCGCCGACCTTGTAAATCTCTTGTACGCCAAGTTCATTGGCAGCCACTAAAACGCCCGCAGGAAGCGAGCCGTCTTTTTGCGGCGGTGTTACCATGACAATACGTTTGACTCCCGCCACTTGGGCCGGAACGACATTCATCAGCACCGAAGAGGGATAAGCGGCAGTTCCGCCAGGTACGTACACCCCGACCGCATCCAACGGAGTTACTTTTTGACCAAGAATGGTCCCATCCTCTTTTGTTATCATCCATGACTGCTGGACCATTCGCTCATGATAGTCACGAATATTGGCAGCTGCCTCCCGAATGATGTCAATCATATCGTCACTGACTTGTTCATAAGCTGCCTTTTTTTCCTTTTCACTAACAAGGAAAGAAGATAACGACACGCCATCAAATGTTTCCGTGTAGCTCTGTAATGCGGCATCTCCGTGCTTCCTTACAGAGTCGATAATGGATAGAACGGCCTGACGCTGCTCTTCCGTCCCTTGATCAATCGTACGCTTTAGACTCACTTCTTTTGTAATGCGTTGAATGTTCATACGCTCACCCCTCTTTATGCTTGTTCGACAACCGTTGTTAAACGTTGAACAATCTCATCGATGCGCTCATCCTTTAAACGATAGCTCACGGGATTGACGATTAAACGAGATGTAATGTCCGTAATACGTTCCAGTTCCATCAAGCCATTTTCTTTTAATGTCCGGCCCGTTGACACAATGTCCACGATTCGTTCAGCCAACCCAATCATCGGTGCAAGCTCAATCGACCCATTTAGTTTGATAATTTCCACTTGTTCTCCCTGTTCGCGGAAATAAGCAGAAGCAATCGTCGGATACTTGGTGGCAATTTTAGGCGCTACATCAGAAGGAACCGTTTCAGGAAGCCCCGCTACTGCCAAATGGCATTTACTAATGTTTAAATCCAATAGTTCATACACATCGCGCTCTTCTTCCAATAATACATCTTTTCCCGCAATCCCAAGATCCGCCACCCCATGCTCAACATATGTCGTCACATCCATCGGCTTCGCTAAGATAAAACGCATGTGTTCTTCCGGCACATCAATAATAAGCTTGCGTGAATCATCAAACTCTGGAGGAAGCTGAAATCCAGCTTTTCGCAATAAATCTGCCGCTTCTTCAAAAATACGGCCTTTCGGCATCGCAATGGTTACTTGACTCATTCTTCTCCCTCCTTTTTTGCCTTCCCTATTAAATAGAAAACATCCGCAAAAGTGCTTGTAAAACTATCAATATTTTGCACACCCGCTACATCTTGAAGAACGACCCGTTCTCCTGCACTTCTTTTTTGTTTCGCTAACTGCAGTGCTTCTTGCAATCGCTCTTGACTGAATAAAATACAAGAAGCAGCCTGAGGATCATAACCCTTTCCGTTCAGAGCCTCAATTAAGCGGTCCAATTGAATACCGAATCCTGTGGCCGGTGTAGAGTTTTCGAATTTTTCAAGTAATTGGTCGTAGCGTCCGCCATTACCAATATGAAACCCGACATTTTCCGCGAATACTTCAAACAGAATACCCGTGTAATAACTCATATGGCTTACTAAGTTGAAGTCTACTTTAATTTCATTCGTAACACCGTATGACTCAAGAATTGTCCATAACTGCTGCAATTCACGAGCCGCTTCCCTGCCCGCTTCGTTTTCCACTAAATCGATGGCTTCCACGATTTTCGTCTCATTTCCTCGCAGACTCAATAATTGTAAAAGACGCTGCTTGTCGATGGATGATAGCCCCAATTTATTTACATGATTGCGGTAACCCACATAATCCTTCTCATAAAGGAAACGGCGAAGCATATCCGCTCTTTCTTCATTCCCGACAATTTCTAAAAATAACGAATTCAAATATCCGATATGGCCGATTGCCACTTTAAAAGAAGATAATCCGGCACGTTTTAACGCGTGAATCATTAAAGCGATCACTTCGGCATCGCCGCTGATCGTTCCGTCTCCGATTAACTCAACGCCCACCTGTTCAAACTCCGCCGGACGCCCGCCTTCATTTTGCTGTGCACGAAAGACATTCGCTTCATAGGCCAAGCGAAGAGGAATGCGATTCAACAGCTTGGAAGCCGCTACACGTGCAATCGGACTTGTCATATCAGGACGCAATACTAGCGTGTGCCCTTCTTTATCTAATAATTTAAATAATTGTTGATCCAAAATCGCTGATGTGTTCCCCACTGTTTCATAATATTCAAGGGTAGGAGTAGCCATATATTGATAGCCCCACTCGCCAATCTCTGCTGCCAGCTTTTCACGGGCTTGTTTTTTTCTCTCAAATAAAACAGGTAAGGTATCACGCATACCTAATGGTTTTTCGAACATAAATAATTTTGCCACCAAGACACGTCCTTTTTAAATACTTTAGTTCGCTAATGTATTAACAAGATAATAAAATAAAGTTATTTGTAGTTTACACCCGTTCCCAAAAGCCGTCAACCATTAACACGCAATTCCTATCATTACGTATTCACTATATTTTACCTTTTTACCTCTTTTGTATGAAAAAAAGAGACTTTCCCATAAGCCTCTAATAAATCACAAAAACTGGTTCTTATTGAAAGGCCCCGTCACATAATCCCTTGATTTTACAGGATTTTCATGACGGGGCCTTTCAATAAGATGACCGAAAAGGGCCGTGTTTTGCCCTTTTCGGTCATCCTCTTAAACAGTTTTTCTATGCTGCTTTTTCTTGACCTGCTGGTGTTTTATTCTTCTTCATCTTGCTGTACAGCATACCCGCTGCTGCTCCAAGAAGTGCTGGAACGAGCCAGCCCACCCCTTCAGCATAAAGCGGGAATTTCCCTAAAATCATGTCTAGAGAACCGGATAAAAAGGTTACATTAATCGTCTCCGCTAAACTATACAAACCTGTCAGCAAAATCGTTGTAAAATAAACGATTTGCACTTTTTTCATATAATGGTCAAACAAACCAAGTATAATAAGAACAACCGCCATTGGATAAATCGCTCCAAGAATCGGCACAGAAACCGCCAAAATTTGTGTTAACCCCATATTCGCTACAAAGGCACTTAATACCGCAAGTATAACCGCCCACTTTTTATAGGATAAGAACGGTAAGATTCCTGAAAAATATTGGCTGCATGAGATAACAAGACCAATCGATACGCATAAACAAGCAAGCGTGAACAGCGCCCCTAACATCACCGTTCCGCCCTGGCCGAACAATTGACTCATAACAGCCGTTAATACTTGCGCTCCATTATCGGCTTGGCCAAGGACTGCACTAGAGGCCCCAAGATAACCAAGTATACTGTAAATAACAGCAAGTAACGTTCCTGCCCCCAAACCGGCAATCATCATATATTTCGAAATTCTCTTTGGATCTTCCACCCCTTTGGAACGAATGGTATTAGCTACCACAATCCCGAATACAAGTGAGGCTAATGCATCCATTGTTAAATACCCATCCAAAAATCCCTTCAATAACGGACTGTCTTGATAAGCTTCCGCTGTCTCTCCAAACGACCCCATCGGAGTCAAAAGGCTTTTTACAAAAATGATGACAATCATACATAAAAGAATCGGTGTCAACAGCTTCCCGAACCGGTCGACAAGCTTGGATGGAGACAAACTGAACCATAGTACAATACTAAAGAAAACAATCGTATACAAAAGCAGCATGAAAGGCTGTTCCGCTGTAATTTGCGGCACGAACGGCTTCATGCCCATCTCATAAGCGATTGTACCTGCACGCGGTATGGCTAACCCAGGTCCAATCGATATATAAATAAGAAATGGAAAAATCAATGCAAACAGTGGATGAACTCGATTCGTTAACGTAGAAAAATTACCGATTTTGGCAACGGCCATTACGCCTAATATCGGCAGCCCAACAGCCGAGATGATAAATCCGCTCAAAGCCAACCAAATATCTTCACCGGCAGAGCGGCCTAAAAAGGCTGGAAAAATTAAATTCCCTGCACCGAAAAACATCGAAAACAACATAAAACTAATGAAAATCAATTCTTTTTGGCTAAAACGCTTCATGATGACCCGCCCTTTCAAATACAATAAGATGAATTATAACAACTCTCCTTTTTTAAATCTACAGAATAATTAAAAATTCCTCACAAATAATTTGGATAAGGATGAAAAGCTATCCAATTCAAAGCTATTTATCTGCACACAATTGAAAATTTTATCTTTAGTGAATTTTTAAAACATTTATATAATAACGTTTATTCCGACTATTTAACATATAGACACAGAAGATAATCAATATATCAGAAAAACAAAAGTTATTATTGTAATCATAAACTAAAATTATATAAAAAAACCTTCCATGAACATTTGTTTATAAACCAAATGTTCATGGAAGGTTCGTAGAATATTTTGATCACAGACGGTGGGACAGCATTTCTTGAGCCGCCTTTTCGTCCATCTGCTCTTTCGTGTAAATGACCCGCATCGGATTTCCGCCGACAAAGGATCCGGCCGGCACATCTTTATGGACGAGTGTGCCCGCTGATACGATGGCTCCATCCCCAATCGTGATTCCCGGCAAAATCGTGGTATTCGCTCCAATCATCACTTCATCGCCGATGATAACCTTACCGAGCCGGTATTCTTTGATCAAGTATTCGTGAGCCAAAATCGTCGTATTGTAACCAATGACCGTGTTGCGCCCAACTTGAATTTTCTCGGGAAACATGACATCGAGCATCACCATCAGCGCAAAAGATGTTTCCGGTCCTACGTTCATATGAAGAAAAGTGCGGTACATCCAGTTTTTTAATGAAAGAAAGGGAGTGTAGCGCGCCAGTTGAATGACCGCAAAGTTCTTGACGACCTTCCAAAAAGGAACGGTCTTGTAGACATGCCAAAGCGAATTGGCTCCTTCTACAGGATAGCGTGTCGTTCTTCTCACACTCGGCTTCCTCCAAGAATGTCCCTTAAATCACTCATCTTTTCCAGCATGAAATCCGGTTCGTATTTAGCGAGGTGCTCGCGCCCTTTTGCGCTCCACGCAACCCCTGCCGTCTTCGTTCCGGCATTTTTCCCGCCTACAATATCATGATGATTATCCCCGACCATCAATGCTTCTTCCGGCTTCGCATCCAATTGTTGAAGCGCCTTTTCAATTGGCTCTGGATGAGGTTTCGGGTTTGTGACATGGTCAATGGCCACAATCACATCAAAGAACTGGTCCAATTTGGTCAGTTTCAATCCCATCATGACCACATTGCTCATTTTGGTCGTGACGATTCCAAGCTTGTATCCTTCCTGCTTCAGCCACTGGACCGTTTCAAACACCCCTTCAAACTCCTTCACCAATAAATCGTGGTTTGAAATGTTGTATTCCCGGTACGTATCAATTAATTCCTGGGCGCGCTCTTGGTCGATTCCGGAAAAGGTTTCATGTAACGTCGGCCCCATAAACGGGAGAACATCTTCACGCTGATATCGGCCGGGATAAAATGTATTCAATGTATGTAAGAAGGAAGAAATAATCAATTCATTTGTATCGATGAGCGTTCCGTCTAAATCAAAAAGAATGGTGTTAATGTTCATATGCTGTTTCCTTTCTTTTTACAATTTCAGTTCGTTTCCAGATGACTGCAACGATAATGGTCAACAGGACCGCTACACACAATCGAATGAGCAAAAGCGGCAGCACGTTGATTCCTAATGGTATGAAAATGAGCGTGTCTTCTACCACTGCATGACAGGCAACCAAAAAGATGAAGGCTAATGTCGCATCCTTCTTGGACACCCCATCTTCTTTCACGGCCTGAATCATCACTCCCGCTCCGTACGCGAGCCCGATGACCAATCCCGTCGCCAGTGTCATCGAGGTATTTTCTTTCATGCCAAGCGCTCTTGTCACAGGTGCCATCCAGTTTGAGAACTTGGCGAGCCAGTTCAAGTCTTTTAAAATTTGCATTCCAATCATCACTGGGATGACAATGAGAGCCATCTGAAGAATGCCCATCCCCGCTTTTTCCATTCCTTGAAGAAAAATAGCCAACCAGCCATGGACTTCTTCTGTCTTGGAAGAAACAAAGCCATATTGAGCCATTTCGCTTCCTCCTTGCCATAACAGGTTAATAAAAAAGGCAGAGACGACCGCCAGTCCGATACGAACGGCGAGAATGACCCAGAGTTTGACGCCCACTTTCAGCGCTACACCCGTTTCAATGAATAGATTATGAGAAAATGAAAGCATCACCGCCAGAATGAACACTTCTTTCACCGTCAAATCAAGTGATAGTATACCTCCAATGGCTGCATATAAATTCAGGCAGTTTCCCAGCACGAGCGGAATGGCCGCATCTCCCGATAGTCCGATAAACTTCATGAGCGGTTCAATGAGTGCCGCAAACCAGTGAATCACCGATGTGTATTGCAGAATGGAAACGAGCAGCGTAATCGGAAAGATGATTTTACCGAGTGTCCATGTCGTCTGCAACCCAATAAACCATCCCCTTTTAATTGAACCAACCAACTGCCTCTCCTCCCTTCTCTACTCTAAATACCGTTCCTTGCTCCAGCCCTTCACACGGCGGACAACCAGTAAGACAACCGCCAACACAATAAAGAACAGTGAAATCACTTGCGCAATGCGCAGCATTTCCGTCAGCATCAGGCTATCCGTTCTCATCCCTTCAACAAAGAAGCGCCCAATTGAGTACCAAATCATATATGCCAAGAACATCTCTCCGCGGCGCAAGTTTACCCGCCTTAAAGCGATCAGCAAGGCAAATCCAGCTAAGTTCCATAGAGATTCGTATAAAAAAGTCGGATGATAGTACGTACCATTAATATACATTTGATTGATGATAAAATCGGGCAAATGCAGGCCTTCCAAAAACTCTCTTGTCACAGGACCGCCATGTGCTTCTTGATTCATGAAGTTTCCCCATCGTCCGATCGCCTGCCCGAGAATTATGCTCGGTGCCGCGATATCGGCAAGCTTCCAAAATGAAACACCCTTCACTTTCGCAAACACAAGACCTGTCGCGACCGCCCCCAACAATCCCCCGTGAATGGCAATTCCCCCTTGCCAAATTTGCGGAATTTCATTGAGGTGCTGCGAATAATAATCCCATTTGAATACAACATAATAAATCCGGGCACAGATAATGGCAATCGGTACCGCAAACAATACAAGATCTACAAATAATTCCTTTGACAGACCGCGGCGCTCTGCTTCCCTTGTCGCAATATACAAAGCAAGCAGCACCCCTGTACCGATAATGACTCCATACCAATAAATTGAAACGGGCCCTATCTGTAAGAATACACGGTCAAGCGGTTGAATGTTCCCCAGCACGGTTTCACTTCCTCTCCTTAAATCTCGTCGTGATGGTCGACATCTTCAATCACATCGGTTAAACGGTTTGAAAACTGCTCGGCCGCATTAATGCCCATTCGTTTTAATCGGAAGTTCATCGAAGCCACTTCAATGATGACAGCCAAGTTTCGGCCAGGACGAACCGGAACCGTCAGCTTCGTCACTTCGGTGTCGATGATTTTCATTTTTTCTTCCTCTAAACCCAGGCGGTCATATTGCTTATTTTGGTCCCAAAGCTCCAGATTGATAATAAGGGAAATACGTTTGTAACTGCGAACGGCTCCCGCACCGAACAAGGTCATGACGTTGATAATGCCCAGTCCCCGAATTTCAAGCAAGTGCTCAATCAGGCCGGGTGCATTTCCGACAAGCGTATCTTGGTCTTCCTGGCGAATTTCTACACAATCATCTGCCACGAGGCGATGGCCGCGTTTCACCAATTCCAGAGCGGTTTCACTTTTCCCCACACCGCTTTTCCCTGTAATGAGCACTCCAATACCATACACATCAACCAATACACCATGTACAGCTGTTGTCGGGGCCAGTCTGCTTTCTAAATAATTCGTCAAATGACTGGATAAACGAGTCGTTTTCATATGCGAGCGCAATACCGGCACAGACTCTCGTTCCGAAGCCTCGATCAGTTCAGGAGGCACTTCCATCTCGCGTGATACAATAATGGCCGGCGTAATATCTGTACAAAGCTGCTCCATCCGGATTTTCTTATCTTCAGAATCGAGCCGCTGGAAAAAAGATAATTCCGTTTTCCCTAATAGCTGTACACGCTCGGCTGGATAATATGTAAAATACCCCGCTATTTCGATTCCCGGCCGTGAAATATCACTGATCGTAATCGGCCGGTTTATCCCTTCTTCACCGCTGATCAACTCTAAATTGAACTTTTCAATAATGTCCTTCGTTCGAACGTTGGCCACAATATTTCCTCCTTCTATCTTCTATTTGAACACTTGCTTCTTACCATACAAAATAAAGATGCTGCAGAAACAGCATCTTTATTTTAGCATTATTTATCACATTAGAAAAATATGGCGTCTATATACATCGATCTAGAAAATTCAATATGACCAAAGAATGGCCATACCGAATTTTCTAGACCTAAGCGGATTCAAGTTGTCTGAATCAAGAATTGTAAGTGTCTCTGGATAGAGTGAAGACATATCGAATTATTAAGTGAAATGTATATATTAAGTCCTTCGAAACAAATTCTAATGAATAAATCATTTGTCATTCTCCATCAGAACAACGGATAAGACTTCAAGTTTCATTCGCGCTTCTGTAATCGTTCAATAATGAATTTTTGAATAAGAATATTCAGCAAGGAAATGATGATAGCCGCAATCATCGCTGTTCCGAACCCTTCAATGACAAACGAATCTCCCATGATGGACTGGGCCATCATTAACGTAATGGCATTAATCACGAATAAAAACAGGCCAAGCGTCAACACCGTAACGGGCAGTGTCAGTAAAATCAACACAGGCTTTACGATGACATTCAGGACAGATAACAGAATACTCGCAAGAATGGCCGCACTAACGGATTCTAGATAGAAAGCATCAATGTATCCGGCCACCACTATTAAAACGAGCGCGTTTACCAAAATACTGATGAACCAATGCAGCATCTTTACTAAGACCCCTCTTCATTCGGTACAACAAAAACCCAAATCAAGTAAACAAGGGCAAGCGAGCCGTATCCCAGTACCACACCTATCACGAATAAGATACGAAGCAATGTGGCGTCCCAGCCCGTATAGTCGGCCAGACCTCCGATGACACCGGCCAGCTTCCGTTTCGTACGGGAACGATGCAGTTTTTTCATCTTCCTCACTCCTTTGCTCTTACTCTTTAATGGTTATGGAACTTGTTTTAGACTCAGCAAATAGTTTGCATGTTTGAGCCTGCACCTTATTAGCTCGAAAACGAAGTGCTTTTTGTACCGTTTCGTTTTTTTCTTCTACTATCTCCAGATTGCGAAGCAGGCATGTAAAGTTCCCGAGATTCGATTTTAAATCTCCATCGACAGCTAATGTATTCGGTACGTACACATCTATGCTTCCCGTTGTCGTCTTCAAAAACATCTTTTGTGTACTGTCATCCTTCAAATAGCATTTGATGCTTCCGTTAAACGTCTGAATATCGACAGTTTCAAATACACCATCCACTCGTATCAATCCATTGATTGTTTCAGCCTCGCACTTTCTTACACGAGAACCATCAAGAGAAATATGGCCGTGTGTGGTCTCCAGTTCCACTTCCTCGGCGCCGATATTTTTTAGCTTAATGGCTCCATTCGCTGTTTTCGTCTTTAACTCTCGAACCTGAAGTCCTTCTGCTGCAATAGGGCCGTTAAACATTCTGACTTTCACACACTCATACAAGGCCGCTGGTACATACATCGTCGTTTTAACTTTTAAATGCTTTTTTTGAACCGCAAATCGCAGCTGTCCATTTTCAATTCCGAACACCGCATCCTGCAAGAAAGATTGCCGTGCCTCATCTTGACTTTCCACTTTATACACAATGGCCTCACACTCTACCCGTACATCCTGGTTTTCCCACGGAAGCAGCTCTACACTTCCGTTCGTCACATCCACATCAACTTGCCGGATGACGGTGGCTGAATGTTGAAAAATATGCCTTACTTCATAAGACGGGCCAAAGTTAAAATCCAAGTCCAAATCTTTTACCTTTTTGACTGTTTGATCAATAAAGGATAAAAATTTATCTTTAAATGAGTTTTGAGCGGTCGATTGCTGATAGCCTGAGCTCTTTTTACTGCCGGAAACGATGGTCGAAAGTTCCTGAACCATCTCTTCCGCTTTGACGTTCGCTTTCTTCTCCTCCTGGTCCAACGCCTCGAGCAAGGTTAAAGCTTCCGCTGCAGACAACCTTCCTTCTTCCACCATCTTTAAAATTTGCTTTCGCTTTTCAGCCATCTGTTATGCCTCCCCATTGAAATCTATGATTTTCTCTCATCTATCTTCATCACTTGAACCATATCGACCCTTTTTAAGACATTAACACTTTGATGCCTTTCACGACATTCCATACCATAATGATGAAGCTTAACAATCCAAATAGAATCATCATCATTAAAGCCCATCCGAAAACGAGATCTCCCGATACAGGCATGCCAGGAATAAACACGGCAAAAAACAAGAAAAACGTTAAAGCAGGGATTAGATGTGAAATAAAAGATGCTTTCGCATGTTTTTTCATTTCATGCTCATCGGCTACAAAATAAACCACAATCGGAAATAAAAACGGCGCAAAAAATACACTAAAATAACATAAGGAAGAAATGATTTTTCTCACTTCCATTTTCGTCAACTCCTTCAATCTGTTATACGTTTATTCCAGCAAATGGTTTCATATGTTATCTAACTGATTGGATCTGGATAAAAAATCCATGTCCAATCAGTTAGATACAAGCGGATGGCAAAATCTTTTGCCATCCGCTTGTACGGAAATCCTTCGAGGTGATTCAAGATAGAAAGAGAGGCAGGCTTTAAGATTAAATGACAATAAAAGCATATAAGGCAACAAAAAAGACTAAGCAAAAAATCTATTTCCCTGCTCAGTCTCTTAAGCTTTAGTTTATGACTACTTCCGCTTTTTTTATCTTCTCTTTCATGCGTTGGCGGTCACGTTCCAAAATCGGTTTTAAGTAGCGGCCGGTATAAGAGGCCTCCACTTGCGCGACTTCTTCAGGAGTACCAGTTGCAACGATTTGTCCGCCGCCGGCTCCTCCTTCCGGGCCAAGGTCGACTAGATAGTCAGCCGCTTTAATGACATCGAGATTATGTTCGATGACCAATACCGTATCTCCGTTCTCCACAAGGCGCTGTAAGACTTTCAATAGGCGAGAAATGTCATCGATATGCAATCCTGTCGTCGGCTCGTCCAAAATATAGAGGGTACGTCCAGTCGAACGGCGATGGAGTTCGGAGGCCAGCTTCACACGCTGTGCTTCTCCTCCCGATAACGTTGTCGCCGGCTGGCCGAGCTTAATGTATCCAAGCCCTACGTCCAAAATGGTCTGCAGCTTACGTTTAATTTTCGGGATGTTTTCAAAGAAGTGCAGTCCATCTTCTACCGTCATCTCCAAAACATCCGAGATATTTTTCCCTTTATACGTAACTTCCAGCGTCTCGCGGTTGTATCGCTTTCCATGGCACACTTCACATGGTACATACACATCCGGCAAGAAGTGCATTTCGATTTTGATGATTCCATCTCCGCGGCATGCTTCACAGCGGCCGCCCTTCACGTTAAAGCTAAAGCGCCCTTTTTTATAGCCGCGCACTTTTGCTTCATTCGTTTGGGCGAATACGTCACGGATGTCATCAAATACACCCGTATATGTAGCCGGATTCGATCTCGGGGTACGCCCAATCGGAGATTGATCAATATCAATAACCTTATCGAGATTTTCAAGCCCTTTTATTTCTTTATGCTCACCCGGCTTCGTTTTTGCTTTGTACAGCTTTTGCGCTAACACCTTATGAAGCACTTCATTGATCAGCGTACTTTTCCCGGAACCCGATACACCGGTCACCGCAATGAACGTGCCGAGCGGAAATTTCACTTTGACGTTTTTCAAATTATTTTCCTTTGCTCCGATGATTTCAATCATTCGGCCTTTGTCCGGCTTCCTCCGTTCCTGCGGCAGCGGAATAAATTTTTTACCCGCAAGATATTGGCCCGTCAACGAATTCGGGTCATTCATCACTTCTCCCGGCGTTCCGCTTGCCACTACTTGGCCGCCGTGAACACCTGCCCCAGGTCCGATATCGATTAAATAGTCGGCTGCCATCATCGTATCTTCATCATGTTCGACGACAATGAGCGTGTTTCCGATATCGCGCATGCTTTGCATCGTTTGAATCAAGCGATCGTTGTCCCGCTGATGCAGTCCTATCGAAGGTTCATCCAAAATATACAGTACCCCCGTTAAACGGGAGCCGATTTGTGTCGCCAACCGGATGCGCTGTGCCTCACCGCCCGATAAGGTCCCGGCGGAACGGCTTAACGTTAAATAATCAAGACCGACATTATTTAAGAATCCGAGCCTTTCTTGAAGTTCGCGCAAAATCATATTGGCAATCTTCATTTCTTTCTCAGTCAATTGAAGCGTTGTAAAAAAGTCATACGCATCTTGAACGGAAAGCTTGGTGACGTCTCCAATATGACGGCGATCTATCAATACTGCCAAACTTTCTTTCTTCAAACGGTTCCCTTTGCATGTCGGACAAGGCTGCTGAGCCATATATTTTTCCATCTGTTCCCGGATGTAATCCGAGCTTGTTTCGCGGTAACGGCGTTCGATGTTTAAAATAACCCCTTCAAATTGGATGTAACTTTCGCGAACCTGGCCAAAATCATTTTCATAACGGAAATAAATCTCATCGTCGCCGCTTCCGTATAACACCTTATCCAATAGATGCTTCGGAAGATCCTTTACCGGCACATCCATATCGATGCCATAATGCTGACAAACAGATTCCAGCAGCTGCGGATAATATTGTGAACTTGTCGGTTCCCACGGTGCAATCGCATGCTGTTTTAAAGTTAAATCATGATTAGGAAGCACGAGATCCACGTCCACTTCCAGCTTTGACCCTAATCCATCACAGCTCGGACAAGCGCCGAACGGGCTGTTGAAAGAGAACATACGGGGTTCCAGCTCCCCGATGGAAAAGCCGCAATGCGGGCAGGCATGATGCTCGCTGAACAACAGCTCTTCTTCGCCGACGACATCAATAATGACTCTTCCTTCCCCAAGTTTTAAAGCCGTTTCCAGCGAATCAGCAAGACGTGCTGATATTCCTTCTTTCACCACAATACGGTCGATCACCACTTCGACGGAATGCTTTTTGTTTTTCTCCAACTCAATTTCTTCTGATAAATCCAAAATATCGCCATCAATGCGCGCACGGACATACCCTTGCTTTTTGATATCTTCCAATACTTTTACATGACTGCCTTTTCTCCCCGAAACAACCGGAGCCAGCACTTGAAGCTTCGTACGCTCCGGATATTCCATAATGCGGTCGACCATTTGTTCAATCGTTTGGGAGGTAATTTCAATGTCATGGGTCGGACAAGTCGGGCGTCCGACACGAGCGAACAATAGCCGTAAATAATCATAAATTTCCGTTACCGTCCCTACCGTCGAACGCGGGTTGCGGCTTGTCGTTTTTTGATCGATTGAGATAGCCGGAGACAATCCCTCAATTGCATCGACATCCGGCTTATCCATTTGCCCTAAAAACTGGCGGGCATACGCGGACAGCGATTCCACATAGCGGCGCTGCCCTTCTGCATAAATCGTATCAAAGGCAAGCGAAGATTTACCGGAACCGGATAATCCCGTCACCACCACTAGTTGATCGCGCGGAATCGTGACATCGATATTTTTTAAATTATGAGCTCTCGCTCCTTTTACGACGATGTGTTCCATAACCATCTTTTTTCATCATCCTTCCGCTTTCAGCTCTATCAGTAAATCGCGAAGTTCGGCTGCACGCTCGAAATTCAAGGCTTTTGCCGCTTCTTTCATTTCGATTTCGAGCTTCGCTATCATATTTTCGCGTTCTTTTTTCGTCATTTTGTCGGTTTTCGGCATCGCTTCGTACGTTTCAGCCTCTTCCGCTGCCATTGTTGCGCGGATCGAGCCATGAACCGCTTTTTTGATTGTCTGCGGTGTAATGCCATGTTCAGTATTATAAGCTTCCTGCTTTTCACGGCGGCGTTTTGTCTCATCGATGGCAATTTCCATCGATTTGGTGATCCGGTCGGCATACATAATGACATGGCCGTTGGCGTTCCGTGCCGCGCGTCCAATCGTCTGAATGAGAGAACGTTCCGAACGTAAAAATCCTTCTTTATCCGCATCTAAAATCGCGACAAGCGACACTTCAGGAATATCAAGCCCTTCCCTTAATAAGTTAATGCCGACCAATACGTCATATTTTCCGAGACGCAGTTCCCGAATCGTTTCAATCCGCTCAAGCGTCTTCACTTCCGAATGCAAGTAGTTCACTTTAATGCCAAGCTCTTTTAAATAATCCGTTAAGTCTTCCGACATCTTCTTCGTCAACGTTGTGATAAGCACGCGTTCGTCCTGCTTGATCCGCTCTTGAATTTCCCCTAAAAGGTCATCAATTTGTCCTTCAATCGGGCGAACATCAATTTTCGGATCAAGCAGGCCGGTCGGACGAATGATCTGTTCAATCACTTTTGGCGCCTTTTCCAATTCATAAGGCCCCGGTGTCGCGGAGACATAGACGATTTGGTTAATATGTTTTTCAAATTCTTCAAACTTCAACGGGCGGTTATCGAGGGCTGAAGGAAGCCGGAAACCGTGATCTACCAACACTTGCTTTCGCGCCTGGTCACCATTATACATTCCCCGAATTTGCGGAACCGTAACGTGTGATTCATCGACCACAATTAAAAAGTCCTCGGGAAAGAAATCCAATAATGTATATGGGGTAGAGCCAGGTGGACGAAGCGTTAAATGACGGGAATAGTTTTCGATCCCCGAACAAAATCCCATCTCACGCATCATTTCCAAGTCATAACGTGTCCGCTGCTCTAAACGCTGTGCTTCCAGTAATTTGCCGTTTTCACGCATGACATGAAGGCGTTCTTCCAGCTCTTTTTCAATGTTCTCGATGGCAATGCGCATTTTTTCTTCACGGGTAACGAAGTGGGAAGCCGGGAAAATCGCGACATGCTCGCGCTCAGCCAGAATTTCTCCTGTCAGCGCATCTACTTCACGAATACGGTCAATTTCATCTCCGAAAAATTCGACGCGAATGCAATGCTCATCACGGGACGCGGGAAAGATTTCCACGACATCTCCGCGCACGCGAAACGTACCGCGCTTAAAATCAATGTCGTTTCGTTCATATTGCACATCGACAAGCTCGCGCAGCAGCTGGTTCCGTTCCTTCTCCATGCCGACTCGGAGAGACACGACCATTTCTTTATATTCTTCTGGTGATCCTAAGCCGTAGATGCAAGAAACACTGGCGATAACGATGACGTCTTTCCGTTCAAACAAAGCCGATGTCGCCGAGTGGCGAAGCTTATCGATTTCGTCATTGATGCTCGCATCTTTTTCAATGAACGTATCCGTTTGCGGCACATAGGCTTCAGGCTGATAGTAGTCATAATAACTCACGAAGTATTCTACCGCGTTATTCGGGAAAAACTCCTTGAACTCGCTGTACAGCTGTCCCGCTAACGTTTTATTATGGGCAATGACAAGTGTCGGCTTGTTCACCTCATTAATCAGGTTGGAAACGGTAAACGTTTTGCCCGTTCCTGTCGCTCCAAGAAGCACTTGATGTTTTTTCCCCTGCTGGATTCCTTCAACAAGCGCTGAAATTGCCTTTGGCTGATCTCCTTGCGGGGAGTAAGCAGACACTAATTCAAATTGGTCCTTCACAAAATAGCCTCCAATCGCACAAAAAATGTAATCTTATTGTAGCACAAATAAATAGTAAAACTCCAAAAATACGAACTAATATTCCCCTAAAAAATAAAAAACACCCATCTAGTTCTGCACCCCAGATGAGTGTCCTTTACCCGTATTATGCTTTCCTGCGAAGATGGTCCATCATTTTACGGGCATAAATGACCCCGATGACCACAGACGTGATATCAACCGCAATGACCACAGGGTAATCTGCGTACCCTTTATAGATAGAAAGAATCAATAACACAATCGTCAGCAGCGTCCCCACTGCAACGCTGTAAGTCACTCTCGTAAAAAAGAGAACCAACAGGAATGGAAGGATCATTCCTGAAATAATTTTAATAACCATCCGTCTCTCCCCTTTTACCTCTTGTGCCCTCAAATAAAATAGCATCGTGCATAAATTCGTGGGAAAGTCCGGACCAACCGCTTCCATATTTGATACGGCCATTGAATCCACTCACGAAATTATCTATTTTTTGAACGCTATCCTTCTGAATTAGCCAATAATATAGAAGTTTTCTTTATCATATCATACTCTTCTTGTTTTAATTTTTGTTTTCGTCTATGCTTTTTCGTCTGGAAACGTCTCACAAAGGTTCTTATATAAGCTGCTGGCAATAACCCGTAAGAGAGATTGCCAGCGGCTTATGCATAAATAATGTGACATGGGTGTTCTTTATCTATGTCCCATTATTTATGTGGATTTATATTTTTTCACCGTTTTTTCACCATCCGCGTTTAAAGTAGCAAATGTAGACAGCATCAACGAATGAAACAACACGATAAACAAACCATTCAGGAGGAATTAAAAATGATGAACAAAAAGAAATTATTTGGTTATGTGATGACAGGTGCTTTATCAATCGGAATTATCGGAGGAGCCGGCCTTCCCGCTTTCGCCGCAACTGACACTACGAATTCTGCAGCCACATCGGAGCAACCGGTTAAAGGAAGATGGGAACAGAGCCTGGATGATGCGACCAAACAAAAGGTTCAAGCCATCATGGATCAGGCGAAAGCCCAATTAGCCGACCTTGGTGTCGAGTTTCCAACGAAAGGCGATAAAGGATCCCGCGGCGATCTATTTGCCAATCTTGATGACGCTGCAAAAGAAAAAGCTCAAGCTATCATGGAGAAAGTCAAAGATGGATCTTTAACTCACGAAGAGGCGCAAACTCAATTAGCCGATCTTGGCATTGAACTTCCAGCTAAAGGGGATAAAGGATCTCGCGCTGATATATTCGCCAATCTTGATGATGCCACAAAAGAAAAAGCTCAAGCCATCATGGAAAAAGTTAAAGACGGCTCTTTAACTCGTGAAGAAGCTCAAACTCAATTAGCTGACCTTGGCGTCGAACTTCCGGCTAAAGGCAACAAAGGATCTCGTGAGGATATGTTTGCCAACCTTGATGATGCCACAAAAGAAAAAGCTCAAGCTATCATGGAAAAAGTTAAAGACGGCTCTTTAACTCGTGAAGAAGCTCAAGCTCAATTAGCCGACCTTGGTGTCGAACTTCCGGCTAAAGGAGATAAAGGACCTCGCGAAGATATGTTTGCCAACCTTGATGACGCCACAAAAGAAAAAGCTCAAGCCATCATGGATGACATGAACGCCCAGTTAGCGGAGCTTGGAGTTAAGGTCCCGGTTAAAGGCCAAAAAGATTCAACGGAAGCAGCAGAATAATCAGTACACCCATAATAAAGAAAAACACCGTAACGGCTGATTACGGTGTTTTTTCTACTATAACTACACTTTTCAATGCTGAATCCCCCTTTTGTTTTTCTTTTCACCTTCTCGGATATTAGTGATAGGCCCCCCTCTTCCATCATTTTTCCATTTTTTTTATAATCGCGATGACCAATCGAAAATTATTGGACTGCAACAGAACGTAACGGATGTATTTCATGTATGAATTTCCCTTTTTTGATTCAAACTAAGTGGAAAAGGGAGGTTAAAATTATGAAAAATACAACCGTACTACTTTTAAAATTTATATCATCCGTCATTGCGTTCACGATTGCGTTGGATTTATTTTTTGATGCGACCATTACAGACATTTTGTCGTTTAGCGTGTTTGTTACTCTCGCTTCTTATATGCTGGGAGATCGAATCATCCTGCCGAATTTCGGTAATGTACCGGCATCCATCGTTGATTTTCTATTAACCTATATGAGCGTATGGGTTTTTGGCAGTATCCTTCTCGACAATTATTTGCAAATCGCTTGGGGGAGCATTATATCAGCCATCCTCATTACAGGAGCAGAAGTTTTTATACATCTTTATTTACTCAACTATCTTGCTGCGAGTCAAACAAAGGAAAGACCGCAAATCCACTTTAACCGCAGACTCGCATATGGAACGGAATTTGCAGAGGAACAGGATATTCACGACAAGAGACCTCCTGAAGAATAAAAGGAATCCCCCTGTTTGCTCCCATTAAAAAAGCAGACCTTGTTTGTTATAAAACAAGGTCTGCTTTTTTTGTTATTCACCTAAATCCACATTGTGGTACACACGTTGAACGTCTTCTAAATCCTCTAATGCATCAATCAACTTTTCAAATTGTGCTTGTGCATCTTCTGGAAGAGTGATGTCATTTTGTGCAAGCATTGTTAGTTCGGCAACTGTAAACTCAGTAATTCCAGCATTCTTGAAGGCCCCTTGCACAGCATGGAACTGGTCAGGTTCAGCATAAACGATCGTCGCCTCATCTTCTTCTAAAATGTCCCGAACATCGATATCTGCTTCCATTAATATTTCAAGCACTTCATCGGCCGTTTTCCCTTCAAGGCCGATGACAGCCGTTGCATCAAACATATAGGAAACAGAACCGCTCACTCCCATGTTTCCGCCATTTTTCCCGAATGCCGCACGCACATTTGATGCAGTACGGTTCACGTTATTTGTCAATGCATCTACAATCAGCATAGATCCATTTGGTCCAAAGCCTTCATAACGAAGCTCATCATAATTCTCATCTGAGCCACCTTTTGCTTTATCAATTGCACGATCGATAATCATCCGTGGTACATTGTATGTTTTTGCACGCTCAAGTACGAATTTTAACGCCTGGTTCGATTCCGGATCTGGTTCACCCTGCTTTGCCGCTACATAAATCTCAAGAGCGAACTTTGAATAAATACGACTTGTATTTGCATCTTTTGACGCTTTTTTTTCTTTAATGTTATTCCACTTACGGCCCATAATGAACACTCTCTTTCTACTTTGAATCTATACAAAATTATTAAATCTGAAATAAGCTGTTTCTTCAACACTTTTTTCAAAATCGACATTACCAAAGAACGGCTATGCCGAACTTTTTAGACTGACAACCGATGTTAATGAAAGATGCGGCATCATTTATCGGATACTATTATACCTCAATTGTATAATGGAGTACGAGTTTAACAATCGAAACTTCATTATTTTCCATCATTTACATAAATTTTTCTTCCACTTTTTCATTGACGTAACTAAGAATTATGGAAATAAAAAAAGGCACTAATAGCAGTGACCTTTTTTAAACAATTTATTTTCACTTTCTTCTACAGACCTACCCTGTTTATCTTTACTTCCAACAGCAAAGTAACTTCTTTTTAATTCAATCAATTAGTGGTCATGGTCATCTTCAGCAGCCATTGCAATGGCCTTCGTTTCATGAATGGTTCCATATGGATGCTGAGGCGGCGCGTAGATGGAGTAAAGTTTAAGCGGCTTATCACCCGTATTGGTTAAGTTATGCCATTTCCCGGCAGGTATTATGATCGCATAGTCATCATAGACTTTCTTTTCAAAATCTAACCGGTCTTTGCTGTCACCCATTTGAACAACCCCTTCACCTTGTTCAATGCGTATAAATTGATCAAGTGTCGGATGAATTTCTAAACCGATGTCTTCTCCAACATTGATGCTCATCACGGTCAATTGCAAATGGTCTCCTGTCCATAAAGCGGTACGGAAAGTATTGTTTTGCTTCGTAACCTCCTCAATATCAACTACAAACGGTTCAGGTCCATAATCTGTTAATCGATTTGAAACTTCCTCATTTAAAAAACCAAATCGTGCAGCATTCTCTTGTTCACCCGTTAACGCCCACAAAAATACATGTCGAACTTGCGGATGTTGAATAAGTAAATAACTCTTTTGACATTCTTCATAACCCTCTACTTCTGCTTCATAAGCCTTTTGTAAACCATCTCGATAACTATGAAAAGGAACTTGATCGATTTGGTACACAGGCTGAGTTCCAGTAAGATTGATATAAAGATTAGTAAATTGCATCAAATGAGCTTTTTTTCCTTCTAAAGCATGAAGAATGGCATTCTTATGCTTTTGATTTGGCGCTGCATTTGCTAACTGTCTATAAAGCTCAATGGCTGAAGCCCCTCTTTTTATTCCTCCAAGTATAGCTTCACATATTTGTTGATCATTTCCCTTATGAGTTCTTGACATATAGTCTGGATAATACATTGATGTGCCCACATTGGCGTAATAAGGATATGAATACATTTTAGGAACATAATACATGTTAGACTCTCCCTCCATAGGTTTTTAAAAACATCATATGCCTATGTTTAGAGAACGTACTTTGTTTTATATTAACTTATGATAAGTTGGACTTTTCGCTCAAAAAACTTTACTTCATTTAAAAAATATAGATGTTTCATATGTAGAGTTACCACTTCCTATCATTTCGAATGAGGGCCCTATTTCTTTTAGAATAGATGTATATCAATCTGTCAAATTGGAAAAACTTCTAATGGATGTGTTATTCTATCATTCTACATACTATCAAAAATAAAAGGACGAGGTGCTTGAATATGAATAAGACAGAATTAGTGAATGCTGTAGCTGAGAGAACTGAGTTAAGCAAAAAGGATGCTGCAAAAGCTGTGGATGCGTTATTTGAAACCATCTCTAATACGCTTGCGAAGGAAGAGAAAATCCAGTTGATCGGGTTTGGAACGTTTGAAGTACGTGAACGTGCAGCCCGAACAGGCCGTAACCCACAAACAGGTGAGGAAATGCAAATCCCTGCTACTAAAGCTCCTGCTTTCAAACCAGGTAAAGAGCTAAAAGAAGCTGTAAAATAAGTAGTCAATCAAAAAGCAACAAGGAAGCAAAGAGACCTCCTTGTTGCTTTTTGATTTGAAGTCGTTAGTTGCTACCTTTACAGCTATGTCACGTTAAAACATCCTTATATTCTATAAAATCTAGAGATTACTGATTGCCGAAAGTCAGTGTGATGCAAACTAGATGCAGATTAAAAAACTTTATGCCAAATATTTATGATATAGAAGACTTAAAAGTTCGGAATTAACCTTATATTTTTTGTGAATATTTTGATGTTTGCACTAGACCCTTTTTTCATACAGGATGAAAAATGAATAATTTGAATTTTTGAAAATCAACTTCTCAAATGAAGATAGATATGTTACAATCAATGACATACTAGTATGGTAGTATGGTAATAAGGAGAGAGGCTACTTGAATAATATAGATGCAAAAATGAAAGCGGGTACAACCAGGGAACAGATTTATTCCCTTCTTATGGAAGAAATATTAAAGTTCCGTCTTGTACCAGGCGATAAAATTTCTGAAAAAGAAATCTCGGAGAAATTTAAAGTTAGTCGGACACCAGTTAGAGAAGCCTTCATTCAACTTTCACAAGATGGATTATTAGACATTTATCCTCAAAAGGGTACGTGCGTTTCGTTAATTGATTTAAATCTGGTGGAGGAAGCACGATTTATGAGGGAGCATTTAGAGGTTGCGGTTATTCAGTTAGCTTGTCAATCCTTTCCGGAGGAAAAGCTATTTTCGTTAGAAATGAATTTAATGAGGCAAGAAAAGGCCATCAAGGAAAAAGATTATGAAAAGCTTTTTAAACTAGATGAAGAATTTCATCAAACCATCTTTGAAGGGTGTAATAAAAATAATATTTGGAATTCGATTCAAAGTATGAACACCCATTTTAAACGATTACGGATGTTACGCTTAGCCACCAATTTAAATTGGGATAACATCTATCAACAGCATTTACTTCTTGTAAAATTCATTAAAAATAACATGGAGGAAGCTGCTGTTAATATGATGAAGGAACACTTAACCATGGTTATTTTTGATAAAGAAAAACTTAGAAAAGAGTACCCTGCTTACTTTAAGTAACAAACCAAAAAAGATAAAATTGAGGATTGTATGATTTTTATGATCTTCAATTTTATACAGTTTTGTAACCGCTGTCTTTCGTATTTGAAAAAGTGATGCTGGAGAGGTGTTGTTATGAAATGAACGAGTCTAGTGGTTTATGAATTACAGTTTTGGAGGGATTTATAGATGAAAATGGTGTTTAGATGGTATGGCAACGGTAATGATAGTGTGTCCCTTGATCAGATTAAGCATATCCCTGGTGTGGAGGGAATTGTTTGGGCACTTCATGATATTCCAACTGGTCAAGAATGGCCAATGGAAAAAATCTTTGAAGTAAAAAAACAAGCAGACGAATATGGATTTCATATCGAAGTCGTTGAAAGTGTCAATATTCATGAAGATATCAAACTGGGGCTTCCGACTAGAGACCAGTATATTGAAAATTATAAAAAAACGATTGAGAAGCTGGCGAAGGTGGGAGTTAAAGTGATTTGTTATAACTTCATGCCGGTATTTGATTGGATTAGAACCGATTTACATAAAAAACTAGAAGATGGTTCCACTGCCCTTTTCTATGAAAAAGAAAAGGTTGAAAAGATGAATCCAACAGAGTTAGTGGATAAAATATCTAAAAATCCGGATTTTACAATGCCGGGTTGGGAACCAGAAAGACTAGAACATCTATCCAAGCTTTTTGAAGCCTATCAAAATGTAACAGAGGAAGATTTATGGCATAACCTTCACTATTTTTTAGAACAAATTATTCCTGTCGCTGAAAGGCATGATATTAAAATGGCGATTCACCCGGATGATCCGCCTTGGTCTGTATTTGGGTTACCAAGAATTATCACTAATAAAGAGAACATTAAAAGATTGTTAAGCCTTGTGGATCATCCATACAACGGTGTCACTTTATGCAGCGGTTCTCTAGGTGCCAATCCTGAAAATGATGTAGCAGAAATGGTAAGAGAGTTTGCCGATCGAATCCCATTTGCCCATATTCGTAATGTGAAAATCTATGAAAATGGCGATTTTATTGAGACCTCCCACCGAACAAGTGATGGTTCAGTCGATATTTACGATATCGTGAGGGCCTATCATGAGAATGGTTTCACCGGTTATGTAAGGCCAGACCATGGAAGACATATTTGGGGTGAGGAATGCAGGCCTGGATATGGGCTTTATGACAGGGCTCTTGGCATTATGTATTTATGGGGCATCTGGGATTCCCTAGTAAGAAAGGAACAGGAGGTAGTGTCATGCTAGGAATTAATGAAAACTTAAAGGGTAAAGTTGCTGTTATAACAGGCGGAAGCGGAGTTCTTTGCAGTCAAATGGCGAAAGAACTTGGAAGACAAGGGGTAAAAGTAGCTATTTTAAATAGGAATACAGAGAAAGGAGAAAAAGTAGCAGAAGAGATAAGACAAACCGGCGGTCTAGCTATTGCTGTTGCCTGCAATGTGTTAGATGTGGAAGATGTAAAGAAAGCAGAGGAAATGGTCACTGAACAGTTTGGTGTTTGTGATATTTTAATCAATGGTGCAGGCGGCAACCATCCCGATGGCACAACGACAAATGAAACGTTAAAGCCGGAGGACCTGATGAATAAGAAAATTACGTCCTTTTTTGACTTAAATCCTGAAGGGTTTGGATTTGTCTTTAATTTAAACATTATTGGAACTCTTATACCAACACAAGTATTTACAAAGAAGATGGTCAATAGAAAAGGCGCCATTGTAATCAATATGTCATCGATGAGTGCGCCATGTCCGATGACAAAAGTTCCTGCATATAGCGCAGCCAAAGCAGGCATTGATAATTTCACTCAATGGATGGCTGTTTACATGGCTGAAGTAGGAATTCGAATTAATGCCATTGCACCTGGCTTTTTCTTAACAGAACAAAATAAAAGGCTATTAACCAATGAAGATGGATCATTAACGGAGAGATCGGAAAAAATTCTTTCTCACACTCCAATGAGACGATTTGGTAAGCCGGAGGACCTTTTAGGAACTTTAATTTGGTTAGCTGATGAAAACATGTCAGGCTTTGTTACTGGTATTACAATTCCTGTAGACGGCGGATTTATGGCGTATTCAGGAGTATAATATTTTAACCTCAAGTCAGGGAGTGAGCGAACGTGAAAAAAATAGACATTCTTAGGAGAATCGTTGACCTTGGTGTTGTGTCTGTCGTAAGAGGTGACAGTATTGCCCAGACAAAGGAAACATCTCTTGCTTGCATTAAAGGCGGGATAACAGTAATCGAAGTCACCTATACCATTCCAGGTGCTACGGATGTGATCAAGGCATTAAAGGAGGAAATTCCAGGAACCGATCTGATTGTTGGCGCTGGTACAGTACTAGATTCCGAGACAGCTAGAATAGCCCTATTAGCTGGAGCTGACTTTATTGTATCTCCTGGGTTTGATTTAGAAACAGCCAAACTATGTAACAGATATCAGGTTCCATATATGGCTGGTTGTATGACAATTAAGGAAATGGTTCAAGCATTAGAAGCAGGATGTGATATTATTAAACTATTTCCAGGAAGAGTATTCGGACCTGCCTTTATAAAAGATATTAAAGGTCCCTTGCCACAGGCCAATATTATGCCTACGGGAGGCGTTAGTCTGGATAATGTAAAAGAGTGGATTCAAAATGGTGCCATCGCTGTAGGTGTTGGCGGCGAGCTTACCAAAGGGTCACCCGAGGAAATTACGGCTAAATCAAAGCAATTATTACTGAAAGTGAAAGAAGCTCGGCTGAAACTCCATGTTGGAAAGAGGTAAAATTAAATGAAAAAGGTAATAACGTTTGGTGAAATCCTGCTTCGATTATCCCCTCCAGGACATAGCAAAATCATCAAAACACCGCTATTTGAGGTAAACTATGGCGGAAGTGAAGCTAATGTAGCTGCTTCTTTAAGTCAATATGGAATCAGCACATCTTTCGTCACAAAGCTCCCTGAACATGATCTTGGAGATGCAGCGATTAACAAGCTGAAAGAGTATGGTGTTAATGCTTCTCATATTAGTAGGGGTGGCAATCGAATCGGAATTTATTTTTTAGAAAATGGTTATTCAGTAAGGCCAAGCAAAGTAGTGTATGATCGAAAAGGCTCTTCCATAGCGGAAGCAACCATTAATGATTTTGACGTTGATGTCATATTTAAAGATCAAGATTTATTCCATTTGTCCGGCATTACATTAGGCATAAGTGAAGAAAGCTTTCAACTCGCCAAAACGTTCATTAAAGCTGCGAAAGAAAGAGGATTAAAAGTGAGCTTTGATTTTAATTATCGGAGCAAGCTATGGCCGTTAGTTCAGGCAAAGGAAAAGTTTGAACAAATATTAAAGTATGTTGACATTGTTTTTGCAGGTCATCTTGATTTTACCAATATTCTAGAGATGAAACCTGAAAAAAGTTTAGAAGAAACCGATATTATCCATTATTATGAGGATTTATATTCAAAGATTTACGAGAAGTATCCATTTGAATACATCGTATCGTCGATCAGGGATGTTAAGTCCGCTTCTAGAAATCATTACCAGGGTATCATTTATGATGGAAAAGAAATTTATCAATCGCGGGAATATGCGATTGACATTATTGATCGAGTGGGGACGGGCGATGCGTATACGGCAGGATTCTTATACGGCTATTTATCAAATAAGGAAAATAGTTATAAAGTAGAATTTGCGGCTGCGGCGGCCGCTTTAAAGCATACCATACCTGGAGATATGATGATTTCCACTGTAGAAGAGGTAGAAAATCTTTTCAACTCCGCTTCGTTTCATGTTCAAAGGTAAAATGTGTTCTGTTGTTAGTTTCGAGGGATTCTGCTGAGTGAACTACCATACAAGTGTGGTAGTATGATTTGTAAACGCTTTAATTAATTTGTGTCATTGATACTAGGAGGAAGAAAAATGTTCAAGAAATATCGGTGGTTTATCGTCTTTTTACTGTTTCTTGCAGGGGCTTTTAACTATATGGACCGGGTGGCCTTCTCCGTAGCGGCTCCCTTTATCTCAAAAGAATTCCATTTAACTCCTAGCCAAATGGGGTTATTATTCAGTAGTTTCTTTATCGGTTATGCCACGTTCAATTTCATTGGCGGATATTTAGCTGACCGGTTTGGACCAAGAAAAGTATTTGGCGGATCTTTAGGGCTCTGGTCGCTTTTTATTGGCGCTACAGCTGTAACCTTTAATTTCACATCGTTATATATCTCTCGATTATTCTTTGGTTTCGCTGAGGGTCCTGTTGCCACCACCTCCAATAAAATGGTTAACAACTGGTTCCCGGCAAAGGAGAGGGCCACTGCAATCGGAATCTATACTGCAGGAATGCCGATCGGAGGTGCAATCGCTGCACCGCTTGTAGGTCTAGTTTCAATTCAATATGGATGGAGAACAGCTTTTGTTGTTTTATTAATTTTAGGGTTACTGTTAGCTTTTATTTGGATGAAATTAACCAAAGATCATCCTGAGCAGCATCCAAAGGTTTCAAAAGCGGAGTTAAAGGAGATTCAACAAGATCAGGGCGTTATTGCTGGTTCATTACAAACAGAAAAAGTAAGTCTATGGAAAACCATTAAACATCCGACGATTATATTTACAGCTGTTGCCTTTTTTGCTTACAATTATAACAATTTCTTTTTCCTAACTTGGTTTCCTAGTTATCTAACCGATGCCAAAAATCTAAGTGTCAAAGACATGAGCATTGTCACGATTATTCCTTGGCTGGTAGGAGCGATCGGATTATTATCTGGTGGATTCCTATCAGATTATATTTACAAAAAAACTAAGAAACTAATGTTTTCCCGCAAAATTATTCTTGCGATCGGATTGTTTGGAGCTGCAGTATGTGTAGGTTTGGTCGTCTTGGTTGAAACGGCAGCAGCAGCTGTAGCATTGATGGCCATCGCAGTCTTTTTCCTTTACCTAACGGCTATGATTTACTGGGCCATTATTCAAGATACTGTTCCGAGTAATAATGTAGGTACAGCCGGCGGGTTCATTCATCTAATTTCAAATATATCCGGAATTATTGCACCAACGGTTACAGGTTATTTTATTGAAAGCACCGGTACTTTCAATACCGCCTTCTTCCTGGCAGCATCTTTGGCAATATTCGGATCTTTAGCAGTGGTGTTTTTTGTAAAACCGATTAAATCAGAAAGGGACAGTGCTAAATTAAAAACATTGCATACTTGATATTAGGGATTTAAGATTATGGGGAGCCTTTTGGCTCCTTTTTGGTGTTTAGGGTTGGGGTAACACGCATTAAATTGAGAAATTAGACTTTTTTCATTGCTCCATTAAAACGCCCTATAATTTAAGATAGCTATTTTCAGATAATCGGAATTTTAATTATTATTTCCGCAAAATCTTCTCCATCGCTTTTCCCTTTGCTAACTCATCGATCAGCTTATCCAAATAGCGAATTTCCTGCATAGTTGGTTCTTCAATGTCTTCCACTCGGACACCGCAGACCACACCTTTGATCAAAGTCCGTGAAGGATTCAGTTGGGGAGCTTCCGCAAAGAAGGTCTCAAAGTCTGTTTGTTTTTCCAGTTGCCCTTCTAACTCTTCCTGGCTATACCCTGTCAACCAACGGGTGATTTCATCGACTTCTGTTTTCGTACGCCCCTTTTTCTCCGCCTTCGTAACATAATGGGGATAGACACTTGCGACACTCATTGTATAGATCTTATGTTTGGTCATGATACATCCTCCCTCGTTTTCTTAAGTTTATCACATATGACCGCTAAGATTTTCTTCTCGATTGTCCTCTTCTTATTTAATTAAATGGCCCTAAAATGTAAAATGAGCGTCCATTCCTCAAGGATAGCGCCCAATTATAGAAGAGAATTAATATTATTTAGGCTATTGAAGGGAGCTCGTGCTTATCAAACTATAGCCCGAGTTCAACAAGGGAATAGAAATACTGAAGCAGCTATGCAATCTCTTGAACGGTTCGATCAAAATCTCTCAACTATCCATCATCCCTGTAATCTTTATGAGATCCGTCAACTCACGGATCTCATACGTCGGCTTAATTCCTATATTGTTTTCCTTAAGATGCGGATTGAACCAGCAGGTGTCAATCCCGTAATTTATCCCTCCTTGAATATCAGAGGTCAAAGAATCGCCCACGATCAGCACTTTAGTTTTATCTTTAATCTGTAGCTTAGAAAACGCATAATCGAAAATACCCTTTTCTAGCTTCTGAAATCCAGCCTCTTCAGAAATAATATTTCGTATTTCATAGTTACCTCCATTTTTATATTCAATATAACTTTTGCTAACAGCACAGGCAATTTAGTTCATTGGAAATGATCTCGTTATTTTTCTTATTCAACATAGTTGTTTTCTTGTTTAATTTGATCGATTCTCTTTTTTCCCCATTCATACATCATCTCAACGATTGGTAATAACGTCATCCCTAGTTCAGTCATTGAATATTCGACTTTCGGAGGAATTTCTGGAAACACTTCTCTATGAACAATTCCATCTTCCATCAGTTCACGTAATTGGTTTGTTAATATCTTATGGGATATTTTCGGGAAAAGTCTTTGAAGGTCGCTGAAGCGATGTGGGCCTTCTACACCTAAATGCCACAAAATAACAACTTTCCATTTCCCACTAATAATCGATAAGGTAAGTTCTTTTTCACAATGATAATCATGATTTAATATTCTTCCTTTTGTCTCTTCTCTTAATTTATCCGACATAGAGCTAACTCCCTTTCATATAATAAGTAACCTTTTGGTAACCTCCGTACAAAAAAGTGCATTCTTCACAATGTAGAAAACCGTAAGTAGAATGAAGTTAGTCTTAAAGACAAATCTTTATCTATTTTAGGCGGCAAACATTTATGAGTAAAACAGCGTTATTAATTATATCGAATAATTTTATTAAACTCACCTTACTTAATTATCTAAAATGTTTTAGTTTAGTACACTTTATTTCGCCTAAAGTAAAACTATCTCATCTAAGGGAGCGAAAAACATGCAAACAATCGCAGGAAAAGTGGCACTCATTACAGGAGCAGGGCGTGGAATAGGACGTGCAACAGCAGTAGCTTTTGCGCAAGAAGGTATTCACGTAGGTCTTATTGGACGTACGCTTGAAAATTTACAACAAGTAGCAGAGGAACTTAAACAGCATGATGTGAAGGTAGCAATCGCTGCGGCAAATGTAGCGGATTTAAACTCTATTACCACAGCCGTTGAATCAATTCGTGACGAGCTTGGCGCAATCGATATTTTAGTAAACAATGCCGGCATTTCAAAATTCGGTAACTTCATGGACTTAACGCCTGAAGAATGGACCAATATTATCGATGTCAACGTAAAAGGTGTGTACTATACAACACGTGCGGTATTACCGGAAATGATAGAGCGCAACACAGGCGATATCATTAATATTTCATCAACAGCTGGTCAAAAAGGTGCACCCATTACAAGTGCATACTCGGCTTCAAAAGCTGCAGTTATCGGACTAAGTGAGTCATTAATGCTTGAAGTGCGTAAGAAAAATATTCGCGTTACAACGTTAACGCCAAGTACGGTTGCAACAGATATGGCTGTTGAGCTAAACTTAACAGACGGCAATCCAGAAAAAGTGATGCAGGCAGAAGATTTAGCAGATTTAATGGTTGCACAGCTTAAACTTCATCCTCGTGTCGTATTAAAACATGCTGGACTTTGGTCGACGAACCCTTAATAGGACTATTTGAAATATCAAGACGCTATCCGATGTATTTTGGATGGCGTCATCCTTTTTTAGAATAATAAGCTCTAATAGTGGTACTGCTAACCCGTCTATCACATGAACGGCATCACAAGCATTGGTATTAATGACACTTGTTTAGTAAGAAGAAAATTATAAAAAAGTGTGTTTTTTTCAACCCATTACTCAACTAAATAGCCTGATACATGAAAAAGATGCATTCCTAAATAAACACGCCCGATTGTTGAAGATCGTTATGAAGGTAAATGAAGATTTAACAGAATAACACTTCTGTAAAAATAATAGTAATCATCCAAGTTTATCGCTAATTTTTTTCTTTACTGGCATCCAAATTTCGCTATATACATTTTCCGATGTACCATTGTGCTTTGTAAAAGAAATTCCAGGTATATCTGCAACTTCATAATCTGAAGAAGGCAACCATTCAGAATAAATTTTTGCGGTAGTTTCTTGAAGCGTAGCAGGAAATGGTCCTTGATTAGGGAAAATAGCCCATAAACTTTCTTCAATAGAAATTTGCTCCAAATCATTGAATTGATTTTCTTTTGTAGTTGCAAAACCAATCATATGAGTTAAATATCCTTTTTCCTCCAAGAAGCCATCATCAAAATCATAAGATACATTTAAGACTTGATGAGGATATAAATCAGCTAATTGATGCATTTCATTTCTTTGTTGCTCGGTAATTGACTGGGCTAGTTCTAAGATAGCATTATTTACACCTTCGAATTGAATTGGTACTCTTTTTGATACACCTACTATATTAAACTTTTCTTTATTTTCGATTTTGAATTCCATGGATATTCCTCCTCTAATATCTATAAAGAATGAAAATTTGGGAAATGATTTTTGAATTTTGTTTTTAGTTACTTCTGAGGGTAAAAAACCACTCCATTCACGAAAGGCTCTTGAAAATCCTTCTATTGATTGATAACCATATTTATAAGCAATATCTGTCACTTTTGCTCCGTTTATTAATTCAACATTCGCAACTGATAATCTCCTATTTTTGATGTACTCATTTAATGACATTCCAGCCATATACGAAAACATTCTTTTAAAATGATAATCAGATAGTCCTACAATTTTTGATATATCTTTTCCAGAGATTTCTTCCGTTAAATGTGTTTCAATGTAATCCATTAAATTATTGAATTCTTGTAACATTCATTTCCCTCCTTACAAATACATATTATCGTTAAAATTTATTACTAACTCGATATTTTTGATACGGAATTTATCGGAACTTATCTTCCATTAATATTATAGTTATTGAACGATCCCGCCCCGTTAGCCATCCATGCAGTGTAAGGACAACGCTGCACCATAGAAGATGAAAGAATATTACGCTCTTTCATGGCAGTTTAAATACATTTATTCACAATATCTTTCCAATTTTAGCGCATTTAATCAACTTTTTTATTCAACAATCTGGCACTAAAATGGAAAATGAGAGCCCATTCCTCAAGAATGGCACTCTTTTCTGGAAGATCGTTAAGTAGCCATTAGTGAAACAAGAAATAAAATTTATGTTCAATTTATAACACGATTTATATATAATACAGGAATCATATAATTCTCCAGAAGACTTATAATAATCAGAAAGGTGATGATAAAATGGAAAACTTTTATCTGTTTGTCGCTATGTGTATTTTTCTAATTATTTTACCAGGTCCAGATACTGCGATTGCTACAAAAAATACTCTCACCGTTGGGAAAAGTGGCGGTCTTAAAACAGCTTTTGGTATTTGTTGCTCCCTTCTTATCCATACTTCTGCTGCTGTATTAGGACTTTCAGCAATCATTGTTAAATCAGCGTTATTATTTTCTATCTTCAAATATATTGGTGCTGTTTACTTAATTTATCTCGGTGCTAAAACATTATGGTCTTTAAGAAGAAAAGAAGAAACAGCAAGCGTTGAGATGAACACACAAAAAAAGTTTGAAAACACATCCTGTTTCAAACAAGGGTTCCTTACCAATATCCTTAATCCCAAAGTTGCTGTCTTTTTCTTAACCTTTTTGCCTCAATTCGTGGACTCTGCAAGCAATACCTTTATACCATTTCTTATAATGGGCATCACTTATACTGTATTAACTGCTATATGGTTTTTACTATATGTCTTTTTAATTAATAAGATTAGCTCTTTTATGAAAAAACCTAAAACACAAAATATTATTGAAGGAATCACAGGCACTATACTAATAGGTTTTGGTATAAAACTAGCCCTAGAAAAGTCCCATAATTAGTTGATTTATATTTATTAGGTAAGATCCTTAATTTACTTAAATCAAGGGTCTTACTTTTTGCCAGAATACTTATGTTTATCATTTATATTTTAGAGACTCTTATTTACGAAAAAATAAATCATTGTAAACATAGATAGAAAATATGTTTACAATGATTTTTTCTCGTGGTAAACTTTTCTGCATGAAGGAAACATTTTAATTGATAAGGCATATGATTCATTAGGGAAAATACCTAAATAACTTTTTAGTAAATTTTTTTAACTAAAAAGTTTCCTTAAGGAAAAATAAATGCCTTTAGGAAAAATAAGAAAGAAGGTGTAATTAAATGAGATTAATAAAAAATGTAAAATTGATTCCATCTCTTATGGTTTTAATGCGTGTTCTTTTTGGAGTAGGTTGGTTGTTAGCTGGGGTAACCAAAATCACTGAAAAGTTATGGTTTAAAAAACCTGGTGTATTTTTAAAGGATTATCTAATAAATTCATTACAAAGCCCCAATGTTCCGCCCTTTTATAAAGCTTTCATAGAGAATATGGCTTTAGAACATGTGATGGTTTTAAACTATGTTATCCCAATTATCCAAATTATTATTGGCATGTTCCTTATAGCAGGTTTATTTACCATGCCTTCTATCCTTGCTTGTCTCTTTATGCATATTAACTTTATCCTCTCTGGAAATATGAATTTAATAAGCCTTATTCTTTATACAAGTGCATTTTCATTAATTATTTTTAGGTCAAATATATATTACTACAGTCTCGATAAGTATTTTAATTTAGATACTCTGTTAGCCATCTATGAAAATGAAAGAAAAATAACTGCCTCGATTCCATCGGATAAAGAAAGATTTTTTAATAATTCTTAAATCGTATTATTAATTAAATACGGCTTTTAACATTGTACCAATCCAATAGAGCAACCCTAAAATATTGAGCAAAACAAAAATGTATAACAAAATCTTCAATTTTATTCTCCCTTACTATTCGATTTTATGCTAATGCTAACACTAATATTATTATTTAAATTCTAAAGTATAGTAAGATTTTATTAAAAATTAAAAACCGTCATTATGAGTGACGGTTTTTCTATTGTACTTCATTAAACTTGATTCTATTTATGATACGGTCCATCCCCGTTAATCCGATAAAATCCTATAATTGAGATAGAATTCTAATAATCCTCTAATATTTATTTCCTTATCAATTATGTACCAATTTTATGGTTCTGTTGTAAAACAGTTATAATATGTTAATATGGTTTGATTTTCAACTTATAACAGCACATTGAAAGTTTACACTTCGAAAAGTTGGCACCTTAATACAATACTCTAGTAGCAGTAGTAAATTTAGATGGATTATAAGCAGAAATCTTCACGACATCACCCGTTTGCGGGGCATGAATATATTGCCCGCCGCCAATATATATGCCGACATGATAGGCAGGGTTCCCTCTGAATACTAAATCTCCCGGCTGTACCTCATTCAGAGAAATTCTTGTACCAACATTTTGCTGGTCACGTGACACTCTTGGAAGATTTATGCCAACTGAACGAAACACATATTGAGTAAAACCTGAGCAATCGAATCCGCTTGGTGTTGTCCCACCCCAAACGTAAGGAACCCCCAAATATTGTTTTGCTGTGGCAATGACCTTATTTGCCTCTCCAGAGTTAGTGATAGTCGCTGCTTGGACCGATGGTGTTGATTTTGAAGCTTTGGTTACTAAAGATTGCTGTCGAGTCTCTTGTTCAGCTTGTTGGGCACGCTGTTGGGCCAATTGTGCCTGTTGTGCTCGTCGTTGTGCCTCCTGCTGGGCTCGTCGTTGCGCCTCCTGTTGAGCCAGTTGGTCCTGTTGTTTTTTTAATGTATTTTTCGCTTTTGCTAATTCTTTTTCAACTTCTTTTTTATCTGCTTCAATCTTTTTTTGTTCAACCGCTAATTCATTTTGGCTCTTTTTTAATTGGTTGTACTCATTTTGTAACTTCTTCTCTACTTCTTTTAACACTCGTTCTTTTTCATTTAAGCCATTTAGTAAGTCTCTGTCACTTTCTATAATTTGCGAAATCGCAGTAAATCGAGTTAAAAACTCAGAAATATTATCAGATGACAGCAATAATTCTGCGTAAGTTGCAATTGACGAATTTCCCTCCAACTGAATGCTTCTGAGTCGTTCAGCATAGACCTCCTGGTGAGTATCCAATGCCTGTTTGGCTTTTTCAATTTGAGCTTCTGTTTCTACAATTTTTTCATGTTGTCTTTTAATATCATCACTTAGTTTTTGACTTTTCTCCATTGCTACGATGATCCGGTCATCTAATTGTTGAATCTTTATTTCAAAGTCATCGATTTGGCCTTTTGTAGTATCTAATTGGCTTTGTGTTACTGGTGAGTCTATTGGACTTGCAAAAGTAGTTGTTGCCTGAATCATAGTGGCGAGGATGGCAGCCGATACCGTACATTTCATTAATTTTTTCATCATTACAAAATCTCCTCTTATTACCTGTAAATTCCATCAATATTACTAGTTTATATTCCAAATGGCCTAATGACAATAATACAGTCGATAATGTAATATAATTGTAATTTCATGTAGAAAAATTTGTAATATAAAATCATACACATACAAATAGTGACAAGGCTCGACCACAACATTTAGTAGAATAATAGGTATTATTAATATTAATGTAACATTGTTGTAATCTTCAGATACAACACTAAAGTTTAACGACAGTGGACGTTGGTAGCTGGATCACCGTTGTGGGAGGAATTTTTTTGGAAAGTTTATTAAATGAATCAGTGAGCAGGAAGGATAAACAGCGGGAAAATAAATTGAAATGGTTTATGAAATGGAAATTTGTTACGGCAGGTATTCTCATTATTATTGCACTCCTACTTGCGGCAATCAGCTATTATCAGGCAAGCTATTTCAATGCAAATATCAAGATTAATGGTATAAAAGTCAATGGATTGACTGCTGAAGAGGCACTTAAAAAATTAAAAACCTCCGAGTTAAGAAACGTAGTCTATGTCGGACAACAACAAATTTTAGATGGAAAAGATACGACAATGGAATTTACGAATAAAGATCTGTCAGGTGTCAAAAAACTATTAAGAAGCCAGCGGACGTTTTTCCCCTCTTCAAAGGCAAAAAATTATTCCTTAATGCCAATCAATCAGGATTCATATCGAAGCCAGGTGATGAAAAAACAAATAGAAGAAAGGCTCGTAGACCTGAATAAGAGTTTAAAGGCACCCAAAGATGCGGCAGCTATTCTGGAAGATGGTAAGATTATCGTCTCAAAAAGCATTGATGGGAAACAGTATGATGTCGCCAGTCTATTAAAGAACTACGAAAAGCATGAATATACTAGTGAAATTCACCTAAGTCCTGTATTCATACAACCAATCAAAGAAGACAGTCCGATTATAAAAAATGAAGAGAAAAAGCTGCAGGAACTCCTTCAACGAACCGTTGATTATAAGGTGCAGGATAAAGTTTATACGTTAAAAGCCAGTGAATTAATTAAAAATGCCACTGTGTCAAAAAATATGAAGATTACGATTGACCCAGGCGATATTAAAAATAGAATTTCTGACATTAATCGTTCTCAATCCACATTAAACAAATATTTCAAATTTAAGACTCATTCAGGTGCTGTCATTTCGGTAAAAGGCCAAGGATATGGCTGGGCATTAGATGTGGAAAAGGAAACATCACAGATTCAGGCGGCTCTTGAAAAAGGAGAGAAATCGATTTCCGCTTCTAATATTTACGGACATGGCTGGAAAAATGAAGGCTACGGTTACGAAACGACCATGAACAACGGCATTGGCGATACGTATGCTGAAGTGTCCCTTGCAGAGCAGCGTATTTGGATTTACAGACAGGGAAAATTAGTCGTCTCAACGAATGTCGTGACCGGCAAACATAGCACCGGAGAAGATACATCACCAGGTGTATGGTATATCCTCTACAAACGCTCACCGTCCACACTCAATGGCAGTAGAGTAGGCAGCGGCGAATATTCCGTTAAAGTCGATTATTGGGCTCCATTTACGAACAGCGGACAAGGCTTCCATGATGCCAGCTGGAGGACGAACTGGGCAAGTAATGCCTATGTTAACACAGGATCAGGCGGCTGCGTTAACATCCAGCCTAGTATGATGAAAAAAGTGTATGAGAACCTCAATACATACGACCCTGTAGTCGTATATTAAGAAAACTCAGGAAATCTCCCGATTTCCTGAGTTTTTATTGTAACTAACTGTAATACCCATGTAGCTTTGGAATAAAGTTTGATTAAAAACTTTTTACAAATCCGCATTCTATGGTAAACAAAAGGAATCCATTTTGAAAAAAACTGATCAAAATGGATTCTTTCTTTTTGATTGGGTGTTCAGTTTTTATAAAAAAGTTTGATCACTTTCTACCTGTGTTGCTCAGAATCCCGCCCGATTGCGGAAGTCCACTGAAACTTCTATGTAACTGGTTTGTGAAGAAGAAAGGGATATAATGCAGCACCTCCTGTTATTCAACTCAAGCTCCAGCTAGTTCCAGCGCTTTAATTCTTCTTTCTAAAAGCGTTCTTTGAGGACTACCTGCCTTTGACTTAGCGTAAGTGTTCTCAATGGATGGGAATAAACCAGTAAGAACATTACGAGCTTTTGATAAATCTTCCTGGTTGTAATGATGGGGTCTTTGATTCCAAACGTTTTCTAGCATGGCTAAGCCGATGTAAAGAACTTTGAGTCGTTTCTTTAATAAGGTAGTATTTGCGCCTTTCTGAGTCATCTGAGCTAAGGCTTTTTCGGTTTTACTGATTGTCGATTGGAAGGATTTTATTGATTCCAATTTAACTACATTTGATACGTTTTCCATGTCAGTGCTGCCCTCTCTTCGTCCCTGAATTATTTTGCTCGATACTTGATAAAATCGTTAAGAACCTGATTTCACTCGCAACATTTTAACATAAATAACCAGCTCCCTTTAATGGAACCATATAATAATCTTAAACACCTTTAGTTCATTTAACCGTCTTTGTTATCAACACTTGTTTGTTTAATACCACAACATAAAAAGGAGAAGAAAAACCAAAAGTTTCTCTTCCCTTTTTTTGACTTTCATTCTGAAAAATTATTAAATCAATGTTTTCGCCTCAAAATTTTTCATATTTTCCCGAACTAGGCTTTTGCACATTGGCATTCAACATCGTTTATTTCATAATTTAGCGGAAAAAATCTTCTTCCACTCAAGCCTCTGTTTATTGAGAAAGAAACTAATGTAGAATGACAATAAAGTTATTTAATTTTAAAACCTCAAACACCCATACCCCCGTCCTGATTTTAGGAAGGGGGTAAAATAAAGTTGTTTAATTTTTAATAAAAAATGCTTTACCGAACTAAAACAATAATAAAGTCGTTTAAAAATCTAAGTTTTATTCCATAATAGCGCCCGATTGTTGAATATCAGAACTACAAAATCGTTATTAGAACAGATTATGCCTTCTTAAAACTAACGCTACCCGTTCTATAAGCAACCTCGATAAGTTAAAAAAACAAACACTTTCTACCTAAGGAAAGGTTTGTTAGATAAGACTAATTATTTTAATTTAAGTACTATTTTTCCTTTTGCTCTTCCCGCCTCTGCATACTCCAATGCTTTTTTGGCATCTTCGAAAATAAAAACTTTATCAAGTGTAGGCTTAATCACTTCTGACTCTAACATTTCTGTTAAAATTTTCAACTGCTCTCCACTATGCTTCATAAAAAGAAACGTGTATTGGACATTATGTTTTTTTTCTAGCTTCGTAAATTTATAACTTGCAATTGAAAATAAGGTTTTTTTTAATGAGCTAAATCCGTTTTCTTTAGCAAAGCGACCATTCGGGATTCCAGATATAGAAACAATCTTTCCTCCTTTTTTTAATGTTACAAATGATCTCTCTAACGTCGCCCCCCCAATGGTATCAAAAACTGCGTCGTAGTCACGAATCGAATGTTCGAACTTTTCTGTCTTGTAATTAATAACTTCGTCAGCGCCAAGAGATTTTACTAAATCACTACCATCACTAGCTGTAGTTGCGACAAAAGCACCCATATGTTTTGCAAGTTGGATAGCAAATGTTCCTACTCCCCCTGATCCTGCATGTATTAATATTTTATGTCCTTTTTCAATTCGCAGAATATCATGTAAAGCTTGGTAGGATGTCAATCCGACTAGAGGGATGGAGGCGGCTTCTTCAAAACTTAAATTTTTAGGTTTTAATGCAATATCTTCTTGGTTAACAGAGAGATATTCAGTAAAAGTTCCCATTTTATTTGCTCTAGGTCGACCATATACCTCATCACCGACTTTAAACTTCGTGACACTAGTACCTACTTCAACAATTTTTCCAGAAAAATCGTTTCCTAAAATTAACGGCATCTTGTATTTCAATAATAATTTTAATTCACCTTTTCGAATTTTTGTATCAAGAGGATTTATACTTGCCGCATATATCTCAACTAAGACCTCGTCATTATTCATTTTGGGCATAGGGAAGTCTAAAAAATTTGGTTTTTTACCGTAGTTTTCAATTGCTAAAGCTTTCATTACAATCCTCCACATTTTTATTTAACGCACATGCATCTTTTCATAACGAACCTAAGAAAAAAGATTATGAATATCCCTAGATGGGATATTCATATTAATTAAATTATTTTAAGAAAGGATAATCTGTATAACCGTCTTTTCCTCCTGCATAGAGCGTATTTTTATCAGGTTCGTTTAGGGGAGCACCTGATTGAATCCGTTCTACAAAGTCTGGATTAGCTAGTACCCAAGTGCCTACTGTGACAACATCTGCAAGATTATTATCTACATCAGACGAAAGTTGATCTAGAGGACGACCTGGACGATTAACAAGAAGTGATTGATCCCAAAGTTGACGCACATCTTTTAGGAATTGCTCGTTTCCAAAGTGCATTAAATGCAGATATGCAAGGTTAAGCTTATTTAATTCACTTATTAAATAGCGATACATCTCAAGGCTATTTTCCCCCTCATCAATGCCTTGCAGTGTTCCTTGAGGAGAAAAACGGATGCCTGTTCTTTCTGCTCCTATTTCATCAACAACTGCTTTAGCTACTTCAATAGCGAATCGAGAACGACCCTCAATCGTACCACCGTATGCATCTTGACGATGATTGGAGTTTTCACTAAGGAATTGTTGGATCAGATAACCATTCGCTCCGTGAATTTCAACTCCGTCTGCACCAGCTTCAATTGCTGAACGTGCTGCTAAACGAAACTCATTGATAACATCTTTTATCTCAAGCTCACTCAATTCTCTTGGTGTTGGAATTTCTTTCATTCCTTCTGCCGTGAAAATTTCTACACCAGGTGCAATAGCTGACGGTGCAACTGCTTGGCAATGGTGGGGTGTGTTATCAGGGTGTGATACACGTCCCACATGCATAAGCTGAACAAAAATATGACCGCCTTCACTATGAACTTTAGAAGTTACTTTTTTCCACCCTTTAATATGATTTTCTGTATAAATACCAGGTGTATTAGTGTAACCTTGCCCATCATCTGAAGGTTGGGTTCCTTCGCTTATAATTAAACCGACTGAAGCACGCTGACCATAGTACTCTGCTGCTAAATCGCTCGGCGTACCATCTGGTAAAGCTCTACTTCTAGTCATCGGAGCCATACCTATACGATTTTTTAAGTCAATGTTTCCGATACGAACTTTTTCAAATAATCTGCTCATATGAATACTCCTTTTTAATAAGAATTAGAATCAAGAAATGAATTTACGTGTTCTGCAAATAGTTCTGGAAATTGAAACAGATGCCCGTGGCCAGAATCAGGATATATAATCAGCTGTGCTTTGGGTAATTTCTCTGTTAAGATATAACTGTTTTTAGTCGGTACCATCACATCATTAACACCATTAGTAACAAGTACAGGGTGTTTGATGTTTTGTAACCATTCATAATCATGATTAGATTTTTGTTTAGCCCATTTTGCAATGGCTTGTAATTGTGCCTCTTTTACTTGTTCTGAACTGTTTACTTTTTTCTGATTAAAAATTCTTTGTAGTGAAGCCCTTCCTGCAGATTTACTTGTTTCGGTTTGTTCGTAGAAAAAGAACATAAAATCATTTATTCCATCTTCTTCCGTTCCGCCGTGACGATTCATTCTTTCAAAAATCTCTGGATTTGGATTAATACCAGATTCAGGCGAAGTACCTGCCATAATAATTTTTCTTACTAAATCTCCTTCTTGTAAAGCTAGCTCTTGTGCAACCATGCCACCAATGGAAAAACCAAGAATGTCAACTTGTTCTAATCCAAGAGCTTTTATAAATGTTGCTGTATCTTTTGCCATATCAGCAATTGTAGTAGGCGTTAGTCCATCGGTCTCACCAACCCCTTTATTGTCAAATAAGATTACTGGGCGTGTATTTGCAATAGGTTCAAGCATGTTTGGATCCCAGTTTTCCATCGTTCCTCTAAAGTGAACAAGAAATACTACTGGTATACCATCTTGTGTACCAAATTTTCTATATGCGTAACGAGTTCCATCTGCTTCAATAAATTCTGATTCTGTTGGTATTTTAAAGTTTGTCATTTTTGTGTTCCTCCTTAGAAATTAAAAAACGATTTTATAAGTATGCATTATGATGGTTTGTTTCATATTAATTTTAGAATGAACGTTCTAAAAAAGGTAAAAAAAGAAAGCTAGTCCAACACTGAAAGTGCTAGAGTGATGATGCCTTCTAATTCTTTTTTATTGTAATTAGTTTTTATTAGTACTCTTATACCTACCAAATTGTTGTGTAAGAAACGAGATGTGTTATCAGAATCGATTTCTTTTGATAGCTCTCCACTAGTTTGGCCCCGTTTTATAAGGTCATTAAACATATCTTCAGTACGGTTAAACATTTTTGTAACTATGCGTCCAATTTCTTTGTCCAACAAAGATAATTCAATGGCTGCATTTACTGATAGACAACCTTTTGGGTATTGTTCAATGGAATTCAGTATGAAAATAAAAACATCACGTATCGCCTGTTTAATGGATGAAGTGCTGCTAATTATGCTTTCCATCTCATTGACGATGAGCTCTTCATAGTGATTAAGGGAAGCTAAAAACAATGAACGCTTGTCACCAAATGTGTCATATATACTCCTGCGGTGTATCCCCATATGATCCACCAAATCTTGCATGGATGTTTTTTCATAACCCTGTTCCCAGAAAAGCTCCATTGCTTTTCTTAATACTGCTTTTTCGTCAAACTCTTTACTTCTAGCCATTTTATTTCTCCTTAAAAAAATCCATGAACCAATACTAACAAAAACAAACGTCATAATCTATTATAGAATGAACGTTCTAAAATAAACACATGAATTTCAAACCATGATTAAATAATACCCTTTTTAGAACGACTAGTAAAGAATTATAACTAACCAATAATTCCTAACACATTTGCTACATATCACAATGTTATCCATTAACTTTCACTTAGGGGTACCGCCAAACATTTCTTCTATTCGTTTAGTTTCTTTAGGATTGTTTTCTTCCACTGTTTCAATTAATAGATCAAACTCTTCTACAGATGCACTCATACCAAATAAACAAGAAACAGCAATTAGAAAAAACCATCTGAGCCCTTACTCAACCAAACTGCCAGTTCGTATTATAAGGTCAGCCAGATAAGAAAATATTTCTGGTTGACCATTTTTTATATGGTCTTATTATAACGGTAGCCGGGGTAAAACGTAACTGCCCGTGGGACCTAGATCCCGTCAGCTAAACAGTTTGCCCCCTACTTGTAGAAACATGATTGAGGCTGGTTGGGACCTAGATCTCGTATAACAAGCGAAGCTGTGACACTGCAAGAAGGAATTAGGGGTACCGGCAAATAAGAGATTAGGAGATGATGGAGGATGAATCCAGTCGTTGGTCTGGATATTTCAAAGGGAGAAAGTCAAGTTCAAGCTTTTGTAGATAAAGGCAAACCTTTTCGTAAGAGCTTTAAAGTATCTCATACTCTTGATGGGCTTGGTTTACTTGTAGAGTTCTTAGATGATGTGCAGAAAGAAACAGGTCAGAAGCCTCCTGTGATTCTAGAAGCAACTGGACACTATCAGACACCAGTTGTCCAATATCTAGATGAACGTGGGTATTTATTAATTATTATTAATCCTTTAATTTCGTATAAGGCAAAGAGTTCAAGTCTAAGAAAAGTAAAGACAGATGCAGTCGATGCATACCTACTCTGTGAATTGTATTATAAAGAGGAATTAGAGCCATACAAAAAGCGAGGGATTCAGTTATTAAACCTTCGTAATCTTACGAGACAACACGAAAATATTACAGGCGTTATGATTCAGACTAAGCTTCAATTTCAGGCTGTACTTGATCAGGTATTTCCTGAATATCGAGGAGTTTTCGGTGATTTGTATTCTGTGGTATCACTCTTAACATTACAAGAGTTTCCGTCATCTGAAGACATATTAAAGGCTAGTGATGAAACAATCTCGAATAAGATCAAAGAATTATGTCAAAGTCGCTCAATCAGATGGGCAAATGAAAAAGCTCTAAAACTAAAAGAGGCGGCAGCTCGTAATCCTTTTGAAAAAACAGTCTACCAGAGTCATATATTAAGCTTAGGTATGTACATTAACATTATTCTTCAATACAAAGAGCATCTATCAAGATTAGAGTCAGAGATAGACGCTCTCGCTAAAGAAATTGAAGAATATAATATTATCAAATCCATCCCCGGCATTGGAGAAAAAATCGCTGCCACGATTATTTCTGAAATCGGTGAGATAGATCGATTTAACCACCCTAAAAAGCTTGTCGCTTTCGCTGGTGTTGATCCTAGTGTATTTGAATCTGGTAAATTTAGAGCTACCCAAAACCGTATTACTAAAAGAGGATCAAGTAGACTTCGCCATGCCTTATATATGGCAGTTCGTTGTGCCATTCGTGATTGTCGTAAGAAGAAAACCACAGATGAAATACTCCCTAGAAACAAAAGAATGCGGGAGTTTTATGATAAGAAACGCGAAGAAGGAAAGCCCTTTAAGGTCGCTGTCATTGCTTGTGTAAACAAGCTCTTACATTGGATTTTTGCCTTATTAAAAAACAGAACAATTTTCCAAGATATAGCTTAATGACTATATCTAACTAAATAAAACAAAACCTTCCAAAATTAAGGTAGTGGAAGGTTATTTGGTGTGCGTATTTTTAGTATAGCATGAAATAATTTAAGTTTTTATTGAAAAATGTTGACAAACTATTAGCTGGTTTAGTTTAAGTGAAAATATTCATAAATTCTAACCTTACATAAATATCCAAATATAAGTACTATTTAAGAATATGGCCCTTTAATGGAACCATATAATAATCTTAAACACCTTTAGTTCATTTAACCGTCTTTGTTATCAACACTTGTTTGTTTAATACCACAACATAAAAAGGAGAAGAAAAACCAAAAGTTTCTCTTCCCTTTTTTTTGACTTTCATTCTGTTAATTATAAAAAATCACATATCTATACCGCTTCAGGCTCACGGTCTTGATGGCTTTGTACAAAAAGCACACCGAGTTCATGATGTTCGCCGTCGTATAAGGCGCGCTGAACGAAGCGCACTTCCCCGTTCACATCATTCACTTCCAGTTTACAGTACGCCCGGTTCAGCTGTAAGGCACGGTAAAATTCATTTACATCGGAAATCGATGCACCATTGACCTTTAGAATCACTTCTCCTACTTTCAAGTCCATTTTCTCGGCCGGCGATTTAGGAATGAAGCCCAGGATAACAAGTCCTTTCTCTCTTTTTGAGAAAAAGAAAGGTGCATTTTCATCAGATAATCTTTGACCGGTACTAATGAACTCCCGCATCAAAATAGCCAGACTGGCAATAAAGACTGACGCAAGCGGATAGAAAAAAGCAATTGGTGTCAGCACGGCCACCACTACACCAAGCCCCAGCACACGTTTACCGGTATTGGCGATGGAATCTGCCGGCAGCATCCCTTGTACCTTTTGGAAAAAACCAATGCCAAACGGCACAAGAAGCAGACTGAACGTTTGATCTTGCAAAGAAAACGTCGGCCACCATGACAACAGCTTGGCCATACCCTCTCCGGGAATAAGCACCATGACAGGAACTCCCCACAATTTTTGCGAGAAATGGGCACCAATTGAAAACCCTCGCTTACTTTTTAAAATAGCTGGCGACGTTCCTTTTCCTCCGAATTTCCAAATTAAGTACCCTTCTGCCAAAAGAAGCAGCGCAAGCAAAATAGCCATTGAGATTAAAGGTGTTTCTTGTATATCCACAAGCCATTTTTGAAGCAGCCCATTCGCTTCCGCCCTTTCCGGAATAAAGAAAGCGATTACCATCGTAAACCCAATGACGTATGCAGGCGACAACCATCGAAACGTCCAAGGACCGCTTAACAGTACGGTAATCAACGAAAGCAGCACAATGACCCCTATCGGCATATAAACGCCAGCGAAAACCGTCACAAGAGAAGCGATGACCCCTATCACCACACCCGGAAAAAACAAGTATTGTAACTCTAATACAAAATCGAATACACGAGTATGAAAATAGGTCCGCTCCCGTTTCACCCGTGCATGTCCCACAAAACAAGCCACCATGATAAAGAAGTACGTTAACGGATGCATAAAAAAGCGTCCGATTCCGTGCAGTCCTTCTGTTATAAGCTCCATCTCCACTCACCGCCCTGTATTTCTCTTTTTTCTATCTAAATCTTTAAATGTTTTCCAAAAACATACTATTATTTTAACAAAAAAGAAGATGCCTCAAAAGTGTAAAACGACACTTTCGAGACATCCTCTTATATTTTATTTTACTTTTGACTCAACAGTTTAATCGCCGTTTGAAGCTGGCGGTCATTCTTCTCAGATTGAATTTGTTCAAGAAGTTTCGTTTGAATAAGCGAAGCCGTTTTTTCATCAATGGCTCCCGTCACTTCCGCTTTATTGGCTTGCTGGAACGCTTTAACAGCCGTTTCGGTCTGCTTATCGAAGTAGCCATCTGTACGGCCAGGCTCAAATCCTAGTCCTTTTAACATCTCTTGTGCATTTTTGATTTGATTGTTATTCATGTCATACACAAGCGTTTCTTCCACTTGGATTGGGTTTGCATAGTAATAGTCCGGCTGTTTTACTTCGACCGTCGGCTTCACGCCTTTTTCATGAATCCAATTGCCGTCCGGCGTCAGCCATTTATAGAACGTTAGTTTAATGTTGCTTCCGTCTTCCATCGGAACGGCTTGCTGGACAGTTCCTTTCCCGAACGACTTTTCGCCGACCAGTTCATAGCCGCCCGCTTCTTTTAACGCACCGGCCAAAATTTCAGAAGCAGACGCGCTGCCCCGGTCGATCAGCCCTACAATCGGATAATCTTTCTTCTCTTTCAAAGAAGAGAATACCCGCTGCTTCTCTCCATTACGTTCTTCAATTTGAACATACGGTTTTTCTTCCGTGACAATCTCTTTTAAAATGTTTTCTACACTTTGCAAATAGCCGCCCGGATTTCCGCGAACATCAAGGATAAGACCGTCAATTCCTTTTTTCTCAAGGGATTTAAGCTGGTCGTTGAATTCTTGTGCCGTTGATTCCGAGAACGATGTGATTTCCATATAACCGATTTGCTTACCATTTGATTTCTTGACGGATGAATAAACCGTTTCGATTGGAATTTCATCGCGTTTCACACTAACTTTCAACGGCTCTTTCACACCAGGACGCTCTATATCCAGTTTCACCGTCGAGCCTTTTTTGCCGCGAATCTTTAATACGGCTTGATATAAATCCAATCCTTCAATACTTTTACCGTCGATGCGGATAATTTGGTCGTTTGGCTTCAGTCCTGCCTTTTCAGCCGGTGAATCTTTAAAAGGCGCCACAATGGTGACTTTTCCTTCAACCATGCTCACTTCAGCTCCGATTCCTTCAAACGATGAATCGAGGGATTCCGTGAACTGTTTAGACGTGTCTTTGTCCATGTACACAGAGTACGGGTCTTTTAATGTTTCGACCATTCCTTGAATCGCACCATCTAACACTTTGTCTTTATCGATATCTTTATAGTACTGGGTCGAAATCAATTCATAGGCTTGTCTAATTTTCTCGAAATGTTCATCTACAGAGGCACTGTCCGCTTCACCCTTCACCGGCAGTGAGACATGATCACTCACCGCAAGATTTTGCTGGAAAAGCTGTAAACCAAAATACGTTCCGACAGCACCTGCCATTAACGAGACAAACATCAATATGGCTACTAATTTCCGGTTCAATTGCGCTACCTCCTCAGCCCGCATTTCTCTTCCTATTATAAACAAAATGGGATAAACTATGTAAAACTTTTACCTGTAAGCACGTTCAAAAAGGAGGACAAAAAGGACCGAGAAGTTCGAGGAAGCGCCGCTTTGAGTAACGGAGCGCAAGCTGGTCGCTACGAAAGCATTTTCCTCGCACGAAGAAAAAGTGTTTTTCTTTTTCGAGGATATGGTGTTAATACGTGAGTAACGGAAAAGCAAGCTTAGGAAGCCCGACTAAGAACCGCCACGTCAATCACCAACGTCGGATCAGCACTTCCTGTGCAAGTAATTTCGATGGTCATTTTTCCCAGACTTTTTGAACAACTTCTATAAAAAAGGCATCACCCAAAAGGTGTGATGCCTTTTTACCACTATATGATAACTTGTACATTTTATGCGAACTAATTCAAACTGCCCGTTTCTTAACCGCCGATGTATGGTCTTGGGTCTACTGAATTGGACTTGCTTTGATTCCAAGCACCTTTATGAATCTCAAAGTGCAAGTGGGCACCTTTTGAACGGCCCGTGTTACCCATGTATCCTAAGAACTGTCCTTTTTCTACTGTTTGACCTTCAGATACAGCACGGTTTTCCATATGTGCGTACACGGTTGTATACACTTGTCCGTTAATTACATGTGTAATGAATACAACGTTTCCGTAACTTGAAGAATAGTAAGAACGGATAACCTTTCCACTGGCTGCCGCTACGATCGGCACATCGCCGCCGCGCTTACCGATATCGACACCCGCGTGTAGTTTGCCCCAACGGCCGCCATATCCAGACGTAATTGGACCGTTCGCCGGTTTCATGAACATGCCGCCTGTTACGGCCGGCATCGAGCTTGCTGACGGTGCGGAAGAAACGTTAGACGATGAAGATCCCGAAGGTTGCTTCGCCGCTTCTGCTGCGCGTTTCCTTGCTTCCTCTGCCTTGCGTGCCTCTTCTGCCATCATTGCTTTAATCGCTGATTCTTGATTGGCCAGCAGTTTATCTTCGTTTTCAAGCTGATGGATTTCATGCTCTTTATGCTCTTCTTCTTTCTCAAGCTGCGCCATTAACGCGTTCTTTTTCTCTACTTGCTGCTGAAGCTCTTTTTTCAAGCCTTCCAGCTCTTTTAGCTTTGATTCCAAAGAAGCTAGTTGGGTTTGCAATTCATCTTCTTTTTCCTGCTTCAAGCGTTTATCTTCTTCATGCTGCTTTAAAATATCTTTATCGGCTTGAACGATCGTGCTCACCGCACTTACACGGCTGACGAAATCACCGAAGCTTTGGGAATCAAGAATTACTTCTAAATAGTCTACTGTTCCGCCGCTTTCTTGCAGTGCACGGGCACGAGCTTTTAATAATTCATTTCGTTTGTTAATACGCTCTGTCACGATTTGAATTTCTTGCTTTAATTTTTCGATGGCTTCGTTTGTTTCCTTGATTTCCGTTTCTTTCACACGGATTTTTTCATTCGTATCCGCTACTGCGGTATCAAGACGCTCGAGTTCTTGCTCGATCTTTTTTTGTTCTGCTTGCAATCTCTCAATCTCTTTACGATTCTCTTCCACACCATTAGAAATCGTTGAACGCTTTTCTTTTACTTGATTGATTTTATTTTGAAGTGTTGAATTAGCTGAAACTTGAGTAGCGACCGGCCATAAGCTGCTTATGCCAATCATTACGGCTGTTGAAACGGATAAGACTTTGCGCTTCATCGTTTCCTTTCCCCCTAACTTTTTTCCGCTTTCTTTCGTACACATTCATGCGAACTCATATGTATATCCGCCTTTTGCTGCAAGCAAAAGGCGGTACGCTTTGCTTTGTTATTTTTGTAAAAACTTACGAACTGAAATGAAGCTTCCCCACATGCCGATACAAGCCCCAATAACAACCAACAAGAGCGACACTTGAATGGTCAGCGGGAATGTCGGCAGCAACATGAAGAAGGAATCGTCCAACTTCGGCTTCACATTCGCAAATAAATAGTTATAAGAACCGATCAGAACGATAATCGGAATGATTGATCCAAGCACGCCTAAGAAAAGTCCTTCCAAAAAGAACGGCCAGCGAATAAAAGCGTTCGTCGCCCCTACCAATCTCATAATCTCAATTTCCGAACGTCGTGCCACGATTGTAATTTTAATGGTATTAGAGATTAAGAACATTGCTGTAAAGATAAGTCCAATAATTAAAGCAAGGCCGATATTACGGGAAACGTTGATGACCTTGAATAACTTCTGCACCTGTTTTTCCCCGTACTTCACTTTCGCGGCATACGGATATTTCTCGATTTGCTTAGCCACACCGATAATGTCCTCTGGCTTTTTCGTTTTCACGATATACACGTCATTCAACGGATTTTGCTGTTCAAATAATTTGAAGGCTTGTCCTTCTTCTCCAAGACTTTTAATCAAACTCTTCAGCTCTTCATCCCTGGAAGAATATTGGACGTTCGCCACTTTCGGCAAGGCTTCAATTTTCGCTTTCAACGCTTGTTTATCTGCATCTTTCGCAGCCAGATCGATATGAACGCGAATTTCCACATCTCCTTCAACGGAAGAAGCAAAGTTGTTCAAGTTCAACATCAAAATCAAAAACACGCCGACAAGCATCAGCGTAATCGTTACGGCACTGACGGACGCAAATGTCATCCAACTGTTGCGCCCTAAACTCTTGACACCTTCCCGAAGGTGGCGGATGAATGTTCTACCCTTCATAACCGTAATCACCTCTTACTTCATCGCGCGCAATTCTACCGTTTTCGATCGCAATCACACGCTTGCGAATCGTATTGACGATTTCACGGTTATGGGTTGCCATCACAACCGTTGTTCCGCGCTTATTAATCTCCTTGAAAATGTCCATGATCTCCCAAGATGTTTCCGGATCCAGATTCCCGGTCGGTTCATCCGCAATCACGACTTTCGGATTGTTCACAATGGAACGAGCGATGGAAATCCGCTGCTGTTCACCGCCTGAAAGTTCATCCGGCAGAGAACGGACTTTGTGCTTCAATTTCACAAGATCCAGCACTTCCATTACCCGGGTTCGAATTTTGTCCGGGTGCTCTTCAATCACTTCAAGTGCGAACGCGACATTTTCATACACAGTCAGCTTCGGCAGCAATTTGAAGTCCTGGAATACGACTCCCAAGTTACGGCGGAAGATTGGTACTTTACTATTTTTTAATTTTTCAAGATTTACCCCATTAACGATGATTTGTCCTGAAGTCGGCTGTTCTTCACGGTACATCATTTTAATAAATGTCGATTTTCCTGCTCCGCTCGGGCCGACAACGTACACAAACTCACCTGGATTTATTTTGACATTGATGCCGTTAATGGCCTTAACGCCATTCGGATACGTTTTATAAACGTCCTTCATTTCAATCATCTTTATCACCTAATTAACTCGATTTTAAAGGATGTTCAAAAAGTTTAAAAGATAACCGGCGTCAGCTTTATGAAACGCTGTTTCAAGCGGTACCTCGATTTTTTGAACAAACATTTTTAGTGAATGTATGTAATCACTCAGAAGTTTCGACAGAATCCTTAAAATATCTACAAAATTCACGACACGTTTTTTCACGCCATACCATTATAACATTAAACATTGTCAAGATAAGCCTTAAAAATATTACATTTTCATTTCAATTGTGACATTAGTAGGAAATATATTCCTGTAAAAACTATTTCTACATGTCTTTTTTTGTCTAAAACCATGACTTTTAACCTACTTTGAACACTGGCCATAATAAAAGAACCCTTCCCGAAATGGTTCATTTCGAGAAGGGTTCTTTTGAAAAAACGTTTATTTCTTAGCAGCCAGCCATTCTGCCACTTTTGATGCGTCTTCGCCCTCCAACACACCTTTAGGCATGCCGCCTTGGCCGTTTATGATGATATTCTCAATATCCTCTTTTGAATATTTGCCGCCCACTTGTTGAAGACTTGGCCCTGCTCCGCCGCTAAGGTCTTGGCCATGACAGGCCGCACAGCTTTGCTGGAACATTTTTTCTGCGTCATCGGCACTCGCCGTTTCACCAGCAGGTGCATTTTCTTCTTTTGGCGCTTCTTCCGCAGAATCACCGCCGCCACAGGCTGCAAGAGCAAGTGATGTCCCCATTAACAATGCCATCCATTTCTTTTTCACGTTCTGTTCCCCCTAAAAAAAAATTATCAATAAATGCACTTCCCCCGCTCGAATCCATCCCTTCCCATGTTGCAGGTACGTTCAAAGTCTACAATAAAAGTAGGAATTTCTTCATCTAACCCCAAAAATATGGAAAGTTTATCCACTGAGCAAAGGTTCACTTTATTATAACCTACTTACGTCTGTTTAAAACCCTCACCTAGTACATCGGTTGCATCCATCACAATCACAAATGCAGTTGGATCAATGCTTTTCACGATTTGTTTCAATTTTGTGAATTGCGATTGATCGACAACGACCATTAAAACGGGACGCTCGGTTTCTGTATAGCCTCCGACAGCAGGCAGTTTGGTAACGCCCCGGTCAATGTCTTTCAGGATTAATTCACGAATGTCTTCCTCTTTCTTGGAGATGATCAGCACGTTTTTCGAACGCCTCACACCGATTTGCACAAGGTCGATGGTTTTGCTTGTAACATAGAGTGCAATGAGAGCATATAACCCTCTTTCCAAATCAAACACAATCGCGGCAGTCAACACAATGAAGCCGTCGATAACCGCTACACATAATCCCAATGACAGTCCGGTATATTTGTGAATGATTTGAGCCGCTAAATCGGTGCCTCCCGTGGAAGCTTTCCCGCGGAACACGAGACCTAATCCCAAACCGACGCCGATTCCCCCGAACAGCGCCCCCAGCAGTGGATCGTTCGTCGCTGGTTCCATGTCATTCGATAAAAACACGATAAACGGCAAAAATACCGTCCCAACCAATGTTTTTAAGCCAAACTGTTTTCCAAGCAGCAGCACCCCCGCAATAAAAAGCGGAATGTTAAAGGCCCACTGCACATAGGCGGGCTCCCAACCGAACAGTGCATCAAATATCGTACTGATTCCGCTCACCCCGCCAGAGGCGACGCGATTGGGAAGCAAAAAGAAATTAAACGCCAGAGCCACGATTGCAGAACCTAAAAGAATATAAAAGAGTTCCACCAACTTTTCTGCATTCGTTAACTGAATTTGTCCATCTTTATGTTTCATAAAAATCCTCCGTTGCGATATGTACTCTATTCCTTTACCTCTTTATCCAAAAGAAGCACTATAAATGTGTGTTCAAAAAGGAGGACAAAAAGAACCGAGAAGTTCAAGGAAGCGCCGCTTTGAGTAACGGAGCGCAAGCTGGTCACTACGAAAGCATAATCCTCCCACGAAGAAAAAGTGTTCTTCTTTTTCGAGGATGTGATGTTAATACGTGAGTAACGGAAAAGCAAGCTGACGCCGAAATTCGACGGTCATTTTTCCCGGACTTTTTGAACATCCTTTGTAAAAAAGTGATGAAGCCCATGCATGTCATCCATGCACGGGCTTCATCAGCCAAAACAAGGGCACACTACCCTTATTTTGGCTTTCTTTTTCATTCTTATTATGATTAGCTGATACGAGAACGCAAGTATGCATCGATAAACGGATCCAATTCTCCGTCCATGACACCTTGAACGTTTCCGACCTCTGCATTTGTACGGTGGTCTTTTACCATTGAATATGGATGGAAAACGTAAGAGCGGATTTGGCTTCCCCAGCCGATTTCCTTTTGCTCTCCGCGAATTTCCGCCAATTCTGCCTGTTGTTTGTCAAGTTCAAGCTGGTATAATTTCGCTTTTAACATCTTCATCGCTTGTTCACGGTTCTTGATTTGCGAACGTTCCGATTGGCACGTAACGACCGTGTTTGTCGGTGTATGAGTAATACGGACAGCCGAATCGGTCGTGTTAATATGCTGACCGCCCGCTCCGCTCGCACGGTACGTATCGATTTTCAAATCTTCCGTACGTACCTCTACTTCGATGTCTTCATCGAATTCCGGCATCACTTCGCATGAAACGAATGACGTATGGCGGCGCCCTGATGAATCGAACGGGGAAATGCGGACTAAACGGTGAACCCCTTTTTCCGCTTTCAAATAACCGTACGCATTATGACCTTTGATTAAAAGCGTGACACTTTTAATACCCGCTTCATCCCCCGGCAAGTAATCAAGTGTTTCGACTTTAAATCCTTTCTTCTCTGCCCATCTCGTATACATACGAAGAAGCATAGAGCCCCAGTCCTGTGATTCCGTACCACCTGCACCTGGGTGAAGCTCCAAAATCGCGTTGTTTTTATCGTAAGGATCGCTTAACAATAATTGAAGCTCAAATTTGTTTAAGCCAGACGTTAATTCTTTGATTTCTGTCGCCAACTCGTCTGCCAACTCTTCATCAAATTCCTCTTTCACAAGCTCATAAGATACTTGCAAATCTTCGTATGTGTCGTTTAAGCTGTTAAATTCATTCACAGCCTCTTTCAACGCATTTGCTTCATTAATAACGGTTTGTGCCGCTTGCTGATCATCCCAAAAGGAAGGGTCTGCCATCATTTCATCTAATTCATCAATGCGGGCTTGCTTCACATCGAGGTCAAAGAGACCCCCTGAAGTCCGCTAATCGCTTAGCTGTTTTTTCAAGTTCCTGCTTAATTACTACTAAATCCATGTATACTACACCTCTTATAATTATTTACTTAATAATAGCTGAAAAAATCGCTCACAACAAACCGCCTTTTCGCCAACATCATGTGTTTTTCCTTCACATGACCCGAAAAGGCGGTTTTCTTTGTTTTTTATCTTCTTCCAAAAGGGATTTTATCTCTTCACTTTCGGGGCTCCTCAAGTTATGGCGAAAATCCCTTTTGGAAAGTAACGAAAAAGGCATCTGCCTTTTCCGTTACTTTCCGCAGCAGTTCTTGTACTTCTTGCCGCTGCCGCAGATGCAGTCATCATTACGGCCTACTTCGATGGCGTTCACCTTCGGCTTTTTCTTGACCGGTGCGTCGCCCTCTTTCGGATGAACAGCCGCTTGTCCTTGCGCCACTTCTTGACGCTGCAGGTTGTTTTGGATTTGCGCCTTCATGATATACGTCGCCACTTCTTCTTCAATGGACGCGATCATGTTTTCAAACATCGCAAAGCCTTCCATTTGGTACTCGCGAAGCGGATCGATTTGGCCGTACGCACGAAGGTGAATTCCCTGGCGAAGCTGATCCATCGCATCGATATGATCCATCCATTTCGAATCGACCGCACGCAGAACGATAACTTTTTCGAATTCACGCATACGCTCTGCGCCCATGTTTTCTTCTTTTTCATCGTAAGCCGCTTTCACTTTCGCGAAAATAAACTCCGTGATTTCTTCCGGCTCTTTGCCGCGAAGGTCGCCTTCTGCGAGCGCCCCTTCTTCAAGCAAGCTGCCGTTCGCAAAGTCCACAATCGCTTTTAAGTTCCATTCTTCCTCTAACTCTTCACGCGGCGTGTTTACTTCCACGACACGCTGAATGGTCGATTCGATCATTTTCTCGACGATCTCACGAAGGTTTTCAGAATCAAGCACTTCAAAACGCTGCTTATAAATAACCTCGCGCTGCTGGCGAAGGACATCATCATATTGAAGCAATTGTTTACGGGCATCGAAGTTGTTGCCCTCTACGCGTTTTTGGGCAGACTCCACCGCTTTTGTGACGATTTTACTTTGAATCGGCTGGGAATCGTCCATACCGAGGCGGTCCATCATCGCCATCATATTGTCAGAACCGAAACGGCGCATCAATTCATCTTCCATGGACAAGTAGAACTGGGATACCCCCGGATCTCCTTGACGCCCGGCACGACCGCGCAGCTGATTATCGATACGGCGTGATTCATGTCGCTCCGTCCCGATAACGGCCAAGCCGCCCACTTCTCTGACGCCTTCTCCAAGTTTAATATCCGTACCGCGTCCGGCCATGTTTGTCGCAATCGTAACTGCACCTTTTTGGCCGGCGTTTTCGATAATTTGAGCCTCGCTCGCATGCTGCTTCGCATTCAAGACGTGGTGTGGAACCCCTTTACGCTTTAGTAACGAAGACAACAATTCACTCGTTTCGATCGCTACGGTACCGACAAGAACGGGTTGTCCTTTTTTATGGCGTTCCGTAATGTCTTCCACAACCGCTCGGAACTTGCCTTCCATCGATTTATAAATTAAATCCGCGCGATCATCACGCGCAATTTCGCGGTTTGTCGGAATCACGACAACATGCATATTGTAAATGTTGCGGAACTCCTCTTCTTCCGTTTTCGCTGTACCCGTCATACCGGACAGCTTTTCGTACATACGGAAGTAGTTCTGGAACGTAATCGTCGCAAGCGTCATGCTTTCGTTCTGGATTTCCACTCCCTCCTTCGCCTCGATAGCCTGGTGAAGACCTTCGCTGAAGCGGCGGCCCTTCATTAAACGGCCGGTGAATTGGTCAACGATGACGACTTTTTCTTCTTCTACCACATAGTCCACATCGCGCTGCATCGTCACATGCGCCTTTAACGCCTGGTTAATATGGTGCAGAAGCGTCACATGGGAGATGTCGTACAAGTTTTCAATCCCGAAGGCTCGCTCAGCTTTGGACATCCCTTCTTCTGTCAGCTGAACACCCTTCGTTTTTTCATCGTACGTATAATCATCTTCTTTTTTCATTGTACGAACGAACGCATTTGCTTGAATGTAAAGCGCCGTCGATTTTTGGGCCGTACCGGAAATAATGAGCGGTGTACGGGCTTCATCGATTAAAATGGAGTCAACCTCATCGATGACCGCGTAATGAAGCGGGCGCTGCACCATTTGCTCTTTATACAGCACCATGTTGTCGCGCAAATAATCGAAGCCAAGCTCATTATTCGTACCATATGTGATGTCGGCATTATATGCTGCCTGTTTTTCTTCACGGGATAAGCTGTTTAAGTTTAAACCGACCGTTAATCCTAAAAACTCATAAAGGCGGCCCATCTCTGCCGCGTCACGGCTCGCCAAGTATTCGTTGACCGTCACAACATGGACACCCTTGCCCGTAATCGCATTTAAATAAACAGGCATCGTCGCCGTCAGCGTTTTCCCTTCCCCAGTTTTCATCTCGGAAATATTGCCTTCATGAAGGGAAATCCCCCCCATGAGCTGCACCTTATATGGATACATGCCGAGCACGCGTTTCGCCGCTTCGCGAACGACCGCGAATGCTTCCACCAGCATATCATCGAGTTTTTCCCCGTTTTGATAACGCTGCTGAAACTCCGCCGTCTTCTCGCGGAACTGATCATCACTCAGCTTTTCCATTTCAGGACCAAGCGCATCAATTTGGTCCGCCAATTTCTCTAAACGAGTCACTTGGCGCTGATTGCCGTCAAAAACCTTTTTAAACATTCCAAGCATCTTAAAACGCTCCTCTATTTTTAATGGACGAGGATAACGGAAAAGGGATGAACAGCAACCCTTTTCCGTTATCCTCATGAAAGGCCCCTCCTTGGAAATCCAGCAAAATCAGGGATTTCGTGACGGTGCTTTTCAATAAAACCAATGTTTATCTTTTAATTAGGACTTACGGATAAGCCCCTCTTTCTTCCTATCGTTAACGTGACTATATACATATGTTTCATCATGTTTATCCATCTATTATAAATCATTCTCAATTAAATTGTAACACTGCTTCATGACCGATGACAACTGATGTCTCCTGCTGTACCGGGTCATTAAGAATACACTTCGCCTTTTGATCATTCAACTCCTACACATAGTTATAAAAAAGGGGCATATTCATGAAGTAATGGAACACAACGTGATGAATAGAAAAAAATCATGATGAAAATGTAAAGGCGGGAATGGATGTTATGAGAAGAATGCACATCTCCCAAGTTCAGAGCGGTGATGTACTCGGTTCAGATATATATGGAATAAAAGGACAGCGATTGCTTCATAAGGGGACAAAACTGACAAGCTCTTACCTTTCCTTGCTGTGGATGAAACGAATTGACTATGTATATATTGATGACAAGTACACACACGATATTCAACCCTATTGCTCCCTGCAGCCAGCCGTCAGAAAAAAGGCTGTAAGCATGATTCATGACACGATAACGAAGCTGCTGGACAAAAGGTCAGTGACCGGAATAGCGATGCTTCCTTGTTCAGGAATTCAATACCAGCAAGCAGCTCAAGAAATCGTGGACAACCTGATGACACAAGAACACTTGCTTATTCCTTTATCTGATTTGGTTTTACCAGAAGGGCATCTGTTTCATCACGCCATCAATGTCGCGACCATCGCCGGGATCATTGGAATGGCAAAAGGATACAGCGCAGACAAGCTCCTTGATTTAGGAGTTGGCGCTCTCCTGTTTGATATCGGCATGAGCCAAATCCCCGCAAGTCTGTGGAACAAACGAGGAAAGCTGACCGAAACGGAACTGGCTCTTATACAAGAACACACTGTCAAAGGTTTTGAAATACTTCGCCGGCAGCGGGACATCTCCCTCCTTTCGGCCCACTGCGCTCTCCAGCATCATGAACGGTACGACGGGAGCGGGTATCCCCGCCAGCTCAAAAAAGACGACATTCATGAGTACGCCCAGATCGTCGGGCTCGCAGACACCTACGCCGCCTTAACCTCTACCCGGAGCTACCGCAAACGTTACTCACCGCAAGAAGCAGCTGAATACTTGGCCGGCTCGGGAAATACATTGTTTGACCATGAACTCGTCCAGCTTTTCTTCAAACATGTCCCGATTTATCCCATCGCTTCCGTTGTTGTGCTCAACTCAGGAGAAACCGCAGTCGTCGCCGAAACATTTTCTGACACCCCGCTCTACCCGATCGTCCGGGTCATTAAAAACCCTTATGGGGAAACGATCGAGAGTCCTTATGAAATTGATTTGCGGACAGAGGTGAGGACGACGATTGTGGAAGTGTTGTCCTAAATCATATAAAAAGCCTGGCTCCCCATCATCAGGAAAGCCAGGCTTTTGTAAGCTATATTTAATATAAATGGTTTAGTTTGGCTCAATTAACCCATAGCGGCCGTCTTTACGGCGATACACCACGTTCGTTGCATTCGTTTCAGCGTTTGTGAAAACGAAGAAGTTATGACCCAACATGTTCATTTGTAAAATCGCTTCTTCACTGTCCATCGGCTTTAAGTCGAAGCGCTTATTACGAACTAACTCTAAATCTTCTTCCTCGTCTTGAACCGCCACATTGCTTTCGACGTTATTGGCAAATACGTACTTCGCCGGTTCTCTTTCACGAATCTTGCGATTGACTTTCGTTTTATGTTTGCGGATTTGGCGTTCCAATTTGTCAACTACAAGATCAGCCGCCGCATATAAATCATCATGAACTTCCTCTGCGCGAAGAACTAAATGCGTCATCGGAATGGTTACCTCTATTTTTTGTTTGTTGTTGTATACTTTTAGATTCACATGTACATCAGCATTAATTTCTTGGTCAAAATAACGCTCCAATTTGCTTAACTTTTTCTCAACATGCTCTCTAATTGCTGGAGTTACCTCAATGTTTTCGCCACGAATGTTATACATCATAACTTGAACTCCTCCTTCTTATCCAAATGGATATGAATACTTATTTCTACAATACCCGACATTTTTCCTTCTTAAACTTTCAGAAAATACGAAAAGATTATGAACTATGTAAGTCAGTCCGGTACACTTCCTGGCTCTCAGGAAATGAAAGACACCACTTTTTATCGCGGCACCTTTGCTAGTATGTCCTGGTGAACGAAAAGAAAAAACTTGATCCGGGATTATATAAATATTCCCTATGAACAGAAAAAATCCCTGCCAATTACAGGTAATAATTAATGTATGCCGGTTTTCATTTATAATAAAAAAACCTAAAATAAGGAAATATTATTAGGCCATTTTTTAATTTTTTAGGAATAAAGTTACGCATTTGCAAAAGAGCGCTTCGTTTCATTCCATTTTAATCTTCTGTTTTCCCTCTCCTCCTTCAAAAGCAACGCTTATCGACAGTGATTTTGTCCTATTTTGATTACCCTCTGTTCATTTTTCCATTTTGTCGCTTTTCGTAAAAACTGTTACTTTTAACATGTAAAACATTACCAAACTATCGAAGGAGCTTATATGAAATGGAAGTTTCGATGAACACAACACTGAATAACAAAGCAATTTTTAGCATTTGGAGACATCCGAGCGAAACGATGAAAGGAGCATTAGGACAGCATCCTACATCATTCCTTATTTTGATCGCCTGGTTAGCCGGACTCTCCAATCTGATTGATTTTGCGGTTTCTCGCAATGTGGGAGATCGTGTCGCGTACTCATCCATTTTAATTATTATCTTTACAGCCGGTCCGGTTTTCGGATTGCTTCAATGGACCGTTTCCAGCTACTTGTACACGCTGGTCGGAAAGTGGTTCAGGGGAAGTGGAGAATGGCGTGAAATGCGTGTGGCATATGGATATGCCCATATCCCGATCGCATGGGGGATGATCTTGCAGGTCATTCAGCTATTTTTATTTCAAGACGGATTTTTTCAAAGCAGTCCGATTTATCCGTCTGCTTTCTATGGCATCATGATGATTCTTTTCGGGTTGATCGACCTTGTATTGATGGGCTGGTTTCTCGTCATTTTAGTCAAGGGTGTATCGATCGTCCATGACTATTCATGGAAAAAGGCCCTCGGAACGATTATAGTCAGTACCCTTCTCATTTTTATACTGATTTTCATTTTCTTCTTTCTATTTATTTTTGGCGTCGGCTAATCATCTAAGACATGAGGAGGTGAAGCTCATTGAGATATCAAAAGTTAATTATTTTGACCCTCGTATTTACCTTATTCATCCTGACAGTTCCTGCGCAAATGTTGGCGTCGGCGGCCGTTCAGCCATGGGGAGGGTCTGTCGGGTCGTGGGAAGATTCCATCAAAGAATGGCACGGCAAGGAGTGGAAAGACCAACCACCCCCTTCTGCCGAACAGCAATGGCTTGATTACCTAAAAGAAAACCATCCGGAGCTGTACGAGCAATACATAAATGAATGGCTGGATGAAGTGAAAAAAAACAGACCCGGCCCTATATGAACAGTACATCAAGCAATGGCAAAACGGCCAGGATGATTTTTCCCCATTTGATGGGTCTCTCTCCCCTCTTGACGGAAACTACTTGCAGTGGCAACAATTGAAACTAAGAGAATTACCATTTGACACGCTGGCCTCCACTTACAACGGTCCATTTGGCGCTGTACTGCCGAGCTTGCTCATGACGGGCTCACTGTTTGCACCAAAAGGAATGGAAATCTTCTCGATTTTCAACCGGACGATAAGCGGGGATAACAACGCCTTTTCACTCTTTGCACCGTTATCTCCACAAGAGCTCATGATGAATCAGTTCTTCCATTTGAGCTTCATGAAAGGAATCAATGCAGCTCAAACAAGCGGTGACGGCAAAAGCGAAATAGCAGAGAAACAAACACCCCCTGCCAGCAACAACGGCGGAACCATCAAGGAAGCAAACCAAGAAGATAAGCCGTGGTACAAAAAAGCCGGTGACTGGATCGGTGATCAATATAACTCAGTCAAAGACGCCGCCCACAGTAACGCCGTCACTGGCGAAGTTTGGGATTTCCTGATCGCGGATGCGGAAGGAACGATCACAGGAGTCGACCCGGTCACCGGTGAAAAGCTATCCGGCATGGGCCGCGGCTACAACATCGCCACTACCGTCTTCAAGCCGCTGAAAGTCGTCGACAAAATAGCGGACGGAGCCAATGCCGCGAGGAAAGCGGAAAAGATTAAGGATACGAAGAAGCAGAGTATTGGGCGGAAGGAAGAAGACGGCAAGAAAGAAGAGAAAAAAGAAGAAAGACATAAAATTAATAATGTACAGGAAGTAAAGTACGGAGACCACTATACAAGAGATGGGCGCAGAAAGGTACTAAAGCCAAATATACGATATACAAGCAGCGAAGGGTATAGTTATAAAACGGACGATAAAGGACGTATTATACGTGGCGAAGGGACACTTAGTAAAGGAGAGGGGAAGAGAAACAACCATGCTCAGAAGGTAGCTGGCAGAGAAGATCGATTACCAGATGATGAGGGTGGTCATTTAATAGCAAGCATTTTTAAAGGTTCGGGAGGTCTTGATAATCTCGTACCTATGAATGGTAATCTAAATAAAGGAGAGTGGAAAAAGTTAGAAAACACCTGGTCTAAGGCTTTAGATGATCAAAGAACAGTAGAGGTTAAGGTAAACCCGGTATACGAAGGAAATTCTCAACGGCCGGTAAGTTTTGATATAGAGTACAAAATCGGCAATGGCAGATGGCAGTTTGTTGAATTTTTAAATAAGCCTGGAGGTAACTAACATGATTGAAGAAAACTTGGGAGTTCTATATGAAAAAATAGCACAAACGATAGTCGATACAATACCCGAAGAGTGGTTGAAAGTCTACTTATACGGTGAAATAGCCGACGATGTTAGAAAGTCATTCTTCTTCTATTGCCCAACAAAGGGAAGCCCAGTTTATAGCCATGATATTCCGGAGTTATTTAATATAGAAAGAGCTGAATATAAAAGATTATGGCGGCAATTGTTAAATGATTTGCAAGAATTATGGCATGAATTCAAAAACAACGGACATGAGCCATGGACCAGCTTAACACTTATTTTTGATCATTCAGGAGATTTTAAGATCGAATATAACTATGAGGACTTATCTCAAGCAAATGACAATGAAAGACAGATTATTTGGGAACATAAGTACCTTGGACTTATACCAAAGGATGAAGATGATAAGAGATTCTTAGATGCATTCCTAAATCAACCAAAGATTAATTGAAAAACAACTCAAATACTTCATTAATCTCCATTAACGAACTATCAGATAATAACGTTAATATCCATAAAATATAAAGTAAATTTTATATCAACCTTGATTGGCTGCATGCCTTTCAAGGTTTTCTTTTTTAGTGGGGGTCAGTGAATTAGAAAGAAGAGGATTTTCAATTGAAAAAGCTATAAGCTATGTCTTCCCCTCTTTACTGATAAGGCGAAAGAAAGTTATAATAGATAAAGAACAAATGTTCCTATTTGTTAAATGAGGAGTGATAGAGCATGATAGAATCTATTAAAAGGATAAGAACATTACTGCCTCACACAGCATTAAGCATGCTAACAGGTAAACTACTTGGTGACGGAAGTGTTTCCATTGAAAAGAGTCGAAAACCCCGCTTCCGTTTTTCTCATACTATTTATGATAAAGGCTGGTGCTTCCATTGCTATGAACAGTTGAAATCACAGTTACCTCTGGCTGAACCTAAATATCAAAAATCGCCTGATGATCGAGTTAAACGGGGATATACAGAAAAATTTTATGTTCAGTCATACGTATGTGAGAAATCCTCTTTACTGAAAGACATATGGTATCCCAAAGGTAAAAAGACACTTCCTCTCACCATGATAAAGGATTATTTAAACCCCCTATGCCTAGCCTGGTGGTACCAAGATGACGGACATTTGAAGATCGAAAACGGAAAACTGAGAAAAGTCATTTTATCTACTGATTCATTTACCGAAAAAGAAAACTTCTATTTACAACATCTACTAGAGCAAAAATTTCATTTAACCTTTTTAGTAGACAAACAAAATCGTCTCGTCCTCTATGACCAACCACAAATTTATTACTTCTTAAGCATCGTCAAACCTTTTATCCATCAAAGTATGAATCGTAAAATAAACATTCCAATCCAAGAAGCAGCTTTTCCTTCATACAAAAGAACAACCGTTTATTTACCTAGCTTCATTGAGCTGGATAAGCCAACCAATGATATATACAACGCTCTAGAGGCCTTGCCTAACCTTTATAGCTTCGTATCGAATAATACTTCCTATCACCAATTATTTCAAAAACTATTTCCCTCCCTCTCATTAGAAAAGGATAAACTAAAGAGTTATCAAATTCGTTTAAAAGAAGAGCAATTGATTGGGCTGCAGAAGTGCCAGCACATCACAGGTCTGCGTACAAGTCAATTGATCCATTTGTGCTTTATTATCAACGGGAATGAAAACTACATAACAGAATTAAGCCATTTATAGTCAAAACCACCCGTGATAACGGGTGGTTTGCTCTACGGCTGGAAGCCTTTGTTACTGACCAAACCCTAAAGGGCTACTGAATGGTTCGCCAGTTGTACTACTTCTACTGGCCAGACCTCAAAGGCCTCCTCCTTACTTTCGTTTCTTTTTCTTTACCTCTTCACCTGTAAATGGATCGATGTATTCCATCATACTTAATTGTTCTGCGACTATATCATCTTGTATTTGATTGCGTATATATTCTTCTATGACCTTCTTATTTCTTCCAACGGTATCCACATAATATCCTGTACACCAAAATTTTCGGTTCCCGTATCTATATTTTAAATTTGCGTGACGATCAAAGATCATTAAACTGCTTTTTCCTTTTAAGTATCCTACAAATGAAGAGACACTGATCTTAGGCGGAATACTTACCAACATATATATGTACGTGGTCTTTACACGCTGTTGCTTCGATAATCTCCACACCTTTTCTTTCGCACAAGGTACGTAGTATTTCTCCAATGTCTTTTTTAATTTTCCCATAAATCACTTGTCTTCTATACTTCGGTGCAAATACGATATGATACTTACAATTCCAAGTTGTATGTGCTAAACTATTAGTGTCTTTTTTAGACATAAAAACTCCTCCGTATGCTGATATTTTGGTTGGCGAACCAAAAATATTTTAGCACCACAGGGGAGTTTTTTTAATACCATGCTGTAAGCTTTTTAGAATCCTAGGCCTAGCCTAGGGTTTTCTTTTCGATAACAAAAAGGAGATCGCCCCGATGGATGAGCTCCTTTTTATCATTAAAGCAATTTAACTCCTGTAACTGATGGATCGTATCTTTCGCTTCTATACGCGTACACTTCTAGCCTTATTGAAAAATTCAAATAACACAACAGAACAGGTTGCTTTCATATTAAAATCCGCTACTAAATAACGGAGATTACTTATTTCCGTTTATCATAGAAAGTCCCATCGAACGAAAGGTTTTCATAAGGATTAGTATACTTATTTGTTTTTTGCTGTTTTTGTTTCAGTTTACGGATATCAATAGAAATTTCTTCTTTTTGCCCTTTCAACTGCTCATCAATCACTTGATTCATTTGGACAATTTCTCGTCCTAATTTTTGTTCCTCAGGCGAAAAAGGAGGCTGAACCTGCGGGAGAAGCTTCTGACGCTTTTCAAGCAACTCTTCAATCTTTTCAATATAAAAATCACGTTCTTCACTGGAAGGAGAACTAAGAGCTAACTCGTATAACTCCTTAGTGATTCCATAAACTTGTTGAACAGCGCTCACTATGCCTGCCCGCCCTGCTGATGCGCTTTTTGACGAGTTAGCTGGATAACTTGCTTCCATGTGTCACGGAATTCTGTTACATAGCCTTCTACTTCATCTAAAATTGTTAAATCATTTTTGATGTTTACTTCTACGAGACGGCGATTAATGTAATCATACATGATCATCATGTTTTTAGAGACTTCAACATCCATGTTTAAAGTTACCATCAACTCCCGGATGATGTTTTGAGCTCTTAATAAATTTTCATTCTTAACCTCTATGTTATTTTGCTCAATAGCTGCACGGGCCAATTTCATAAACTTTAAACAACCGTTATATAACATTAAAGTTAACTCGCCGGGCGAGGCTGTATTGACTACATTTTGCTGATATGCTTGGTAAGGGTTATTTGTTACCACTATATTTCACTCCTCTTTTTACACTCCACCGCTGAATTGCTGCATAAGATATGAGCTCTGTGTATTGGCTTGCTGAACAGCTTTCTCCATTGCAGTAAATTGTCTCCAATAACGATCCTCTATTTTGGTGAGACGGTCTTCATAGCGATCCATGCTCTTAGCGATATCACTTAAATTTCTTCCTAAAGAAAACTGTTGATTTGTCCATGATGAGTTTCCGGCTCGCTCTTCTACTTTTCCAATTGTATTTTTTATGGTATCACGAAGACGGCGTGCAATGCCTTTAGATTCAGAAGTAGTTCCATTATGATTAAACAACTCATAAACGGCGGTCGGATTCTCTTGAATTTTCTCCCGCAGCTTCGTTTCATCAATCACCAATTTCCCTCTGTCCAAATAGTTAGAGCTAGTGGTGATCCCGATTTCCGCCAGTTGGGAGAAGCCTGCCGTAATGGCGGTTCCATCTTTTAAACCAGCATATAAATCGGAACGCATTTGACTCAAACCACCGGAAAGAATGGAGTCATTGCGCAGCATACCGCTTTTCGCTTTTTCCTCCCATAAGTCAATTTCCTTCTCTTCCATTGCCTCCTTCTGTTCATCTGTCAAAGGGGCAAAATCCCGGTAACGCTCTTCTTTTAACTCACCATTAATTTTACTGATGACTTCATTATATTTATCAACAAACTTTTTAATCATATCAAATATTCCATCTACATCTGTTGATGTTGAGATAGAGATGGCTTCACCGGTATTTGTTTTATTTTTTAACGTGTAATTAATCCCATTCAACGTGAAGTTATTTGATTTTTGTTGCATTTGATAGCCATTGATTTTCACAACAGCATCTGTACCCCGATTCAGTGGATCGGTTGTTAACGTATCACCGTTAAATTGAAAACCAAGGTTTGTCATAAACGTCTTCGTTCCTGAATCGGTGATGTTTATATATCCACCTGCACCCGTTTTGTTGTTCGAAAATACAATTGTATCTTTATATTCCTTTGATACCTCATCATAAATCTTTTGATTCATTGCCGTAACCCCAAGATTGGAACCATTAATCTTAGCCACAAAATCATCTACCGTATCGGTTGGTGCTAAAGAAATGTTGACGGTTCGCTCCGCCGTTCCGTCAGGATCCTTCACAACAAACGACAATGAGCCTGATGCGGGTGGTGCAAATGCAACAGCCCCTGTCGTTTTCCATGTTGCAGACTTTGCCAAATCTATAACCTCAACCGTTGATGTTGTGTTAGCAGAAGCATTTAAAGCTGTCGCCGTTACCTTGGAATTATCCGAACTCGTTAACGTCTTTTTTAGAAAGGCAGATTGCTTGAAGACTCCGTCGAAAATAACGGTATCCAACTCAGCTAAAGCTTTGTTCATGTTTCGGTAATCGTCTCGCTGCCACTCAAGCAATTGCTTTTTTTGAATAAGTTTATCCAAGGGTATTCTCTCTGCCTTCATTAGATCAGAAATAATTTGATTCGTATCCATACCGCTTGCTAAACCGCCGATACGCATATTACTTCACCGTCCTTATATTTTTTGATCGAACATAACTCCTAAAAATTCAGTCATAGCCGTATATATATCCAGCATCTTTTTCGATGGAATCTCTCGAATGATTTCTTTCGTATTTTCATCAATCACTTCTACATAATATTGTTCCGATTCTTCATGAAGCTCAAATTGAATAGATATATGTGTCGGCTGGACGAAATCATTCAAACTTTTCACTATTTCTTCTAATTGTTTTTTATTTAAATCTTTTTGCTCAAGGCTTCTCTCCTCGGCCCCTTTGTTTTCTTGCTGTTGGATTTTCGTAGTTTCTAAGTTATAAAAAGCCGATGTCGAGGAAGAAAGGCGTTCAATCATAAATCGTCCTCCTGCACTGACCACTCGTTTATTTTTGTTATCGGCAAAAATACGTTGAATTTTATAGGACGAACGGCTGAAATATAACTAGGAAAATAAATATCAGATAGAGAACATACATAGATAAAAAATGACTGCCGACAATCATGCCAGCAGCCATTAAGATTTCTTACTATATACCCTACTTTACGATAACAGTTGTATAACCAACAACAAGCTGGCCATTCACCATTCCGCGAAATTCTACTTTCACTTCTCCCGGCTTCCAGTCAAAATCCTCACGGTTAAATTTGAACTGCCCTTTTTTAGCCATTTGCTCGGATCCGTTGCTCTTTGAAATAGCAGAAACACCATTTAAAGTTACACTTGAAAGATCAAAGCTAGTATCAAATCCTTTAGGCAAATTAACTTTAACAGTGAAGACACCTTTGTTGTCTTTGATAACCTTAGGTAAAATCTCCAAGTTACCAGGAATATAAACGGTAACGGTCTTTTCTAGAGTGGTTGTCCACCCCGCTTCATCCGTTACAACTAATTTCACATCATAATGCCCCGGCTGATCAAGAGAAAATGCCGCCCCTTTAGCAACTTCTTCACCATTGATTGTCAGCGTTTCAACCACAATTCTGGATAAATCATCTTTAGCATCATAAGAAACGATTAACTTTGAGTCCAACTCATATTCATCCACCAAATCCCATGAAATAGCCGGAGCCGTTTTATCGATTTTCACTTCGACTGTTTTTGCTTCTTCTACATTCCCTGCGTTATCTACGCTGTAGAAGCTCACTTTATTGATGCCTTCTTCCTTAACTGTAAACACCGTTCCTTCTACAAACTCCGAACTGTTTACAGAATAGAAGGTTTTTGCCACACCGCTTAAATCATCTGTGGTCGTTAATTCCACATTCACTTCTCCTTGATACCACTTATCAGAAACATTCGATGCTGTCTCTGGACCATTGACATCTACTTTCACTTCAACTGTTTTTGCTTCTTCTACATTTCCTGCATAATCTATGCTGTAGAAACTTACCTTATTAATGCCTTCTTCCTTAACCGTAAACGCTGTTACTTCCACAAACTCTGAGCCGTTGACAGAATAGAAGGTTTGCGCTACACCGCTTAGGTTATCTGTAGCCGTTAATTCTACCGTTACTTCTCCTTGATACCACTTGTCAGAAACATTCGATACCGTTTCTGGAGTGGTATTATCGATTTTCACTTCGACTGTTTTTGCTTCTTCCACATTTCCTGCTTTGTCTACACTGTAGAAACTTACCTTATTGATGCCTTCTTTCTTAACCGTAAATGTTGTCCCTTCTGCGAACTGCGAACCATTTACAGAATAGAGCGTTTGAGCCACACCACTTAGGTCATCTATGGCCCTTAATTCTACAGCCACTTCTCCTTGATACCACTTATCAGAAACATTCGATACTGTCTCTGGTACTGTGTTATCTATTTTCACTTCGACCGTTTTTGCTTCTTCCACATTCCCTGCTTTGTCTACACTATAGAAACTTACCTTATTGATGCCTTTTTCCTTAACCATAAACGTCGTTCCTTCTGCGAACTCTGAACCGTTTACAGAATAGAACGTTTGAGCTACACCGCTTAGGTTATCTGTGGCTGTTAATTCTGCTGTTACTTCTCCTTTATGCCATTCAGTAGAGAGATTAGATGTAGTTACAGGGGGCTCTATATCAAACTGTTCAGCCTCGACATTTACCGTACCGTACTTTTCACCTTCTTCGCCTGACGAAGTAACAGGAACTACGCGAAACTCATAATCACCAGCTTCCAGATTTTCAACGGTAATGCTTGTTTCCCTTGTGTTTTCCACTAACACTAATTCACCGTTGACAACTTTATAAACATTATAAGATTCTGCATTCGTCACTGGTTCCCAGCTTACTGTCACATCATCTCCTTCAACGACAGGTTCTTTGACGACTGGAGCCTCTAATGGAGAGGTAAATTTTTCTGCCTCCACCGTAACCGTAGTATATTCTGCTCCTTCTACTCCTGAATCTGATACAGGAACGATGCGGAACTCATGATCACCGGCTTCAAGATCTTTGATGATACTGCTTGTTCCAGTTACATTTCCCACTAAAACCAGCTCTCCATCTACCACCTCGTAGACATTATAAGACTCTGCGCCAGAAACGGTACTCCAAGTTAGAGTCAAATCATCACCTTCAACTGAAGGAACAGCCGAAGATGGGGCTTCCAGTTCCGGTTTAACGTCCGTAATCACCTTCTTGGAATAAGGGGATTCTCCGAAACGGTTACTTACAGCTGCAACCACAAATTCATGTACCCCGTCTGTTAAGTTAACTACATAATAAGAGTTTGTGTTAACGGTATTTAAAAACACAAATTCTCCGTTTAGAATTTTATAAATATTGTATGAGTTTGCATAATCAACCTCATTCCAACTAAGAGCAACATTATTACGATTATTTAGTTGTAACTGAACGACAGGTATCTGAACCTCTGGGTATATAATGGATACTACCGTTTGTGTTTTATCACTTGATTCACCAAAACGATTACTGACAGTCGAAACTTCATACACGTAATCCCCTTCGGCCAGTTTTGGAAAGTACTGACTTGTTTCCTTTGTTGTATTAATCAGTTTCTTCTCATTGCCACTTACTTGATATACATTGTAACTCGTTGCATATTCTGCTGCCTGCCAACTTAATGTTAAATCATTACCATTACGGATAGTTGACTTTAAGCCGGTAGGGGCTTGGATTTTGGGGTGAATGATTGAAACTGTAATTTGGCTTGAATTTGTTGATTCGCCAAAACGATTACTAACTGTTGAGATTTCATATATGTAGTTTCCTTCGGCTAATCTTGGAAAATACTGACTTGTTTCTGTTGTTGTACCAACAAGTTTTTTCTCATTGCCACTCACCTGATATACATTATAACTCGTTGCATATTCTGCTACCTGCCAACTTAATGTTAAATCATTGCCATTGCGAATAGTTGACTTTAAGCCGGTAGGGGCTTGAATTTCTGGATAAACAATTGAGACTGTGATTTGGCTGGTACTTGTTGATTCACCAAAACGATTACTAACTGTTGACACTTCATAAACATAATTTCCTTCAGCTACTCTTGGGAAGTATTGACTTAAGTTTGTCGTTGTGGCAATTAGTTTTCTCTCATTTCCAATTATTTGGTATACATTGTAGCTTGTCGCATATTCTAATGCCTGCCAACTTAATGTTAAATCATTACCATTACGGATAGTGGATGTTAAACCAGGAGGTGCTTGGATTTTAGGGTAAATAATTGAAACTGTAACTTGGTTCGTATTTGTTGATTCGCCAAAACGACTACTAACTGTTGAAACTTCATACACGTAGTTTCCTTCGGCTACCCTTGGAAAGTACTGACTTGTATTTGTTGTTGTACTAATTAGCTTTTTCTCATTGTTATTCACTATATATATATTGTAACTTGTTGCATATTCTGCTGCCTGCCAACTTAATGTTAAATCATTGCCGTTACGAATAGTTGAGGTCAAACCCGAAGGCGCTTGAATTTCCGGATAAACTATTTCAACTTTCACAGAAGATGCCAATGCTGATTCATTTGTCCCCTTTACCGCAGTTACTGCAAACGTATATGTTCCCTCTTTCATTCTCGGGTTATACCAGTAGCTATCACTTGTTTCAGCAAGCAATTCTTTTTGATCACCGTCTAATTTGTAGATACGATACTTGCTAGCTCCGTATATAGCATCCCATTTCAAGTTAACGTCGTTAAAATTATATTTGTTAACTGTTAGATTTGTGGGTGCCGAAATACTTTCCTCTGCAAAAACATTTATAACCGGAAAAATTAACTGAAATACCATTAGAATTGATAAGAAACATGCTAATTGACCATATCTATTTTTACTCATGGTTTCCTCCTTTCCCAGTGAGGAAATCCACATATGCTAAAAGGATTCTAGCATATCCTGTGGTAACCGGCTGCCATCCATTCCAATAATCGGTACAGGCCCATAGCTTTGCGTCCTACAGTTTCCCATAGTTTGCCTTTTTTCACTGGTTCACCTTTTTTCTTTTATCTTACCGCTCTATTTCAGTAAATTTTGTTAGTAGATTTATACAAGAAACATTTCTTTTAACCTATATAAATCACGATTAATATTCCGACATAGCTAACGATCCGATCCGTTGAAGCACTTTTTCAGGAAACTGGTCTAGGTGCTCTAAAAACGATGACACGGATTTTCGGATATCTTTCTGAGTGGCATGGAACCGATTGACGATGACGCTCTCTTTCAACCATCCCCAAATACGCTCCACTGCATTTAGGTGCGGAGAATAGGGAGGAAGAAAAAGAAGAGTCAGTCGATGTTCATTTTCTTTCAAGAAGGCTTCTAAGATTTTCGCATGGTGAATACGGGCATTATCAAGAATCATGACCACGTGTCGATCCTCATATTGCGCCAATATATAGCGAAGAAACGCGTAAAACGATTGAGCGTTACACTGGTTCGTTTCCATACAAAGAAATTCGCCGTTTCGAATGTTGACGCAGCCAAATAAACTCACCGTCGCATGATGACCATGCGTGGGGATTTGTCTTTGTTTTCCTTTGACGCTCCACGTGGCACGTAAGGTTTGATAATCCCGGATGTGGCTCTCATCTTCGTATAACAGAATTACATCGTCTGAGATGTTTTTTTCACCATGTTCAGTTCTCGTTGAAAGGCTTCCTGTTTCTGGCGATTGGCACGCTTCAGAGTATAGGTGGGACGCGTATAGCTAAATCCCCATCGCTTCAGCATATCGCCGATGCCACTGCGGGACATCGTAATCGCGAACTTATCTTCGATGACATGTTTTAAAATGCGAGTATCCCAGCGTGATTCGAAGCCGTATCCTTCTTCAGCTGGTGTACTGTGTTCAAGCATCCGGCGCAGTTCCTGTTCTTCTTCCGATGATAAAAACGGAGGCTTACCTGGTGAATAATCACGATGTAATAAAGCGTCCATTCCGCCATCATTAAACTTCTGAACGTAGCTCGAAATCGTTTCTCGATGGATGTTTAAGAGTTTGGCCACTTGAATGGCATAATACCCTTGCATAATGAGCCGAATGACCGCCACTCGCTTTGCCATAGAAGCTTTTTTAATGGTTTTTTCATGTATTTGAAGTTGTTCAACCGTCCAGCCATGGGTATTTGTAATTGTAAGTCCCTTTCTCATCTTAATCCGCTCCTTCATTTGTTCTTTTAGGAGCAGTATAGACAAGAAAGATAGAATATTAAACGTGTCGAAGAATTAAGTCTGATTTATATAAATCACCAAGCTCAATAATAATCAAAATTTACCGACGTTAATACTTTAATAGAACAAAAGTTGTACTATTATTATCTAATAAAGAGGCCTTAGAAAATTCTAAGACCTCTTGTATAATCTAAAAAAATTAACGAAGAAGCTGTAATACTTGCTGAGGCTGTTGGTTTGCTTGTGCAAGCATAGATTGAGCTGCTTGAGCAAGAATATTATTCTTGCTGTTTTGCATTACTTCTTTAGCCATATCTACGTCACGGATACGAGATTCAGCTGCTGTCATGTTTTCAGATGTTGAAGCAAGGCTATTAGTTGTATATTCTAGACGGTTTTGTAAAGCACCAAGTTTTGCGCGTTGTGATGATACAGTATTAATTGCATCGTTAATTGATGTAATAGATTCTTGGGCAGATTGAGACGTCATTACAGATAGATTTACACCATCTTTTCTTAATCCTAATGCTTCTGCTGTTGTTGCATTAATAGAAACCTTTAAATCCTGTCCTTCGTTTGCACCAATTTGAATCTGAGCTGATTTATCCTGAGAACCTACTGTTACTGTCGCTACACCACTAGCTGTCAATCCTGTTGAATTAAACTCAATATTTAAATTAGAAGCTTGAATAATGGAATTAGCTCTAACAGCGACCGTGCTATCCCCAGCACTTGCATTTCCACCATCTCCAACATCTACATGTCCAACATAGTCACCTGCATTAGCAGCTACTCCAAGTTGATCGAGCCCACCATTTGCTCCACCATTCATCGCTTGATTGAAAACGGTTTTTTCGATTCCATCACTTGTTTTAGCCGTAATACTTAAGGAAGTAATATCATTAGCTGCACCTTTTTGACCTGTAATAACTAAATCGGTAGCAGCTCCTGTATAAGTTGCACCAAGATTATCAAGACCTTCAGAATTTGCCGTTACAGTAGTAGCTCCCATTGCAACACTTGAAGCACCTAAAGTATTTTGGATTGTAGACATAAAGTCAGCCAGCTTACTATCTTCTTTAACAACAAAGGTAGCATTCTTAACTTCTCCGCCTACTACACCGGAAATTGTGATTTCATCCCCCACTTTAAATCCAAGACTAGTGCTTCCTGCGGCATCATGTAAATCAGTCATTAAAGTATTTCCTGTAGCAGCAGTACCCGATGCGTCTGCGTCTAAACCAATAGAGGCTTTCCATACAGCTGCCGTATCAGCAGCTACGGTACCAGCACCAAGGTTAATTGTTGTTGTACCTGCTGTAGCTGTAGCACCTGCAGAAACATTTAAAACTCCTGCGCTAGTCGTGCTATTCGAAAAAGATGCAGATTTAGCTGTTTGAGAAACATCACCGTTTAATATTTTAGTGTTGTTAAACTCAGTTGAATTAGCAATACGATCCACTTCATCAATCAATTGATTCATTTCTTCCTGGATGTTTGCTTTATCTTCCGCAGTTGACGTACTGTTACTTGCTTGAACAGATAGCTCACGCATACGCTGTAAGATAGTGTGCTGGGTATCCATCGCACCTTCTGCAGTTTGGATCATGGAAATACCATCTTGAGCATTGCGCTGTGCTTGATCTAAACCACGAATCTGGGCACGCATTTTTTCTGAGATTGCTAGACCTGCAGCATCATCAGAAGCCTTATTGATGCGAAGACCTGAAGATAATTTCTCCATCGATTTTGCCATGTTACTAGTATTAGTCGATAGCTGGCGGTATGTGTTCATTGCCGAAATATTATGGTTAATAATCATTTCCTTTTCCTCCTTGAATTTCCTCTCCACGTCCTTGTGGATTTCTTTCAATCACCTATTAAAAATCGGCCGCCTTTTATGTAGATGATTGTTACACTCTTTATATCGACCGTGGTTTTAGTTTGTTTATAGAGGAAAGAGAAAGTTTTTTTATAAAAAATAAAACTGCCGTGGTAAGCAGTTTTTAGCCCTTCGTATTCCAGCTCTTCAGCTTTTCAAGCAGGTTATTCACCGTATCCGACGCCGTTTCATTTGCCTTCTGTATTTCGTTATAAATCTCCATCCGATGAATCTCCACTGATTTTGGAGCGTTGATTCCGATTTTCACTTGATCGCCGCTTACGGATAATACGGTAATTTCGATATCATCGCCGATTTTAATTGATTCTTTTAGTTTTCTTGTAAGAACGAGCATGCCTTCCTCCCTCCTTATTTAGCTGTTTGTTGAAATAGATGATGTTTTGTATGATAGCTTGTGCCGGTTAAAATGATTTGCTTTCCTTTTTTGTTTTTCGAGTTGATAATGACAGGTGCCTGTAGATTAGCCGTTGATTCATTGAAGTTCTCGGCCACTGTTAAAATAACATAAGTTGCAGCTTGTTCAGCCGATTCAAGCTCCAGCTGTTCGATATAGTTTTCCTCAATGACAAAATCATACTCTTTAAAAAAGGGAAATGGATTGGTGATGACAAATCCCAGCCTAGGAGTTTTTATAGACTGTAAAATCTGGAACGTTCCTTCTTCATCCAGTGATAAGATAATGAATTGCTGTTCTTCCTCAAACCCCGGAATCCCTTGCTCAAATGTCACAATATCTTCTTGATTAATCTCAACTTGTCCATGATATTTCGTTTCAATTTTCATTTCCTCACAACCTCTTATTGTTCAAATTTCTTCTCTACCTATATTGTTACATTCTTTATACTTTTCTTAGTTTATGTCTATTTAATTCATCTCATTGTTCCATATCATAAAGCTCAAGAGACGTCTTGACTAATTTGATAGGTATACTTTGCATCCCCATCAAATTAGTTATGAAAAAAGCTATCTAAACAATAGATAGCTTTTGCCTTATTCATCTTAGGAAGTCCATCAACGTAGGCTGGATAACCTTCGAGCCAACCGCGAGCGCCGCTTGATGGACAGATGTTTGTGTTTGTAAGTCAATAAGCGCTTTTTCAAATTCTACATCTTCCGTGTCAGATAGCAGGCGTTTGAAGGTGATTTCCTGTTCATCGGTTCTTGCTTCCATTACTTCAATGCGATTATATTTCGCCCCTAATTCAGAGCGGGCTGTTGAAACCGCATCGGAGTTAGCGTCAATTTTGGCAAGGTATGTATTGAGTTCTTCTCCTGAAACGCCGGCTTTCAATTTCTCCTGCAGCTCTTCAATGTTTTGGAAGAAGTCGTTGCTAAACACTTCGCTTCCCTTTATGCTGACAGGCATGCTTAATCCTTTTGCGAGCTCAATTGTAATTGGTTCGCCTTCTGTACCGGTATTGACCGTTTTTCCATCCACAACGGCCACTGGAGCGGTTTTTGTATTGCCGCCGTTGAAGATATAGTGATCTCCAACCTTCGTATTGGCAATATCCATCAGATGCTCTTTTAACTCGTTAATCTCATTTTCAATCGCCTGACGGTTTTCTGTATTGTTCGTATCGTTACTCGCCTGAACGGTCAATTCACGAATGCGCTGCAATGCCTGTGTCGCATCATCGAGTGCCGTGTCAGCATTATCGATGGAGCTGTACGCTTTTGAAAAATTCGTTTTAAACTGCTCGATTTCCGTTAAGTTCGTTCTGTATCCCATCGCTTGTACCGCAACAGTCGGGTTGTCGGACGGACGAGTGATTTTCTTGCCTGTTGAGACTTGATTTTGATAATCAATCAGCTTTGAATAGCTTTGGTTTAAGTTGCGAAGCATATTGTTTGAAAGCATTCCTTGTGTGATACGCATCATTCATTCACCTACCTTCCGACCATTCCCATACCGTTAATGATTTTATCGAGCATTTCGTCTGTCACTGTAATCATTCGTGCCGCTGCGTTGTACGCGTGCTGGAACTGGATCATGTTCGTCATTTCTTCATCAAGCGATACGGAGTTGACCGACTGGCGCCTTCCATCCGCTGATTGCAGCAGCATGTCCGCATTGTTTTTGAAGCGTTCTGCCTGCTGGCCGTCCGTACCGAGCTTTCCAATGATTCCTTGATAGTTTGACTTTACCGTTTGAAAAATGCTTGCTAACTGTTTTGCATTGTCACCGTTTCCGGACTCATTTGGTTTCGTTGAAGCCGCGATATTCGCTAAGTCATCCATCATACCCGACACTTTAATCGAAGCGGCGTCTGTTCCTTCAAAGAAGGAAATACCGGTCGTATCGCTGTCTAGAGCATAGCCGGCTGTATGAACATCATTAAAGGAAGCCGCAAATGAGCGGGCCAATTCATTCAGGCTGCTGATCATTTCCGGATACAGGCCTTTCCCTTCACTCCCCGCTGCTTCAATCAATCCACGCAGCTTCCCGGATGGCAAATTGCCGTTTGCAGGATTTTCTAATGAAATTTCCTGACTCCCTATCTTCAATGCCGGTGGAATTTCTCCGATTCCATCACCGTCTTCATCTCTTCTCGGCTGAAGAGAAACTTCCGCGTGGTCTTTTCCGTTTACAAAAGAGTATTCATTCCCCTCGCTGTCTACAATCGAAATATTGTAAATGCCTGCTGCTGTCGGGAGATCCGTTCTTCCTGATGAGACTGCTTCCACTTTTATATCCACAAACTGTGACAGCTGATCGATTAATTGATCGCGTTCATCATATAAAGCATTCGGCAATTGTCCCTGGCGTTCAATTTCCGCAATTTGCTTGTTGAGCTCGGCAATCTGCTCTCCAAGTGAATTGATGTCCTTCACCACTGCATCCCTTTGGTCTTCTAAACTCGTTTGTGCACTTGATAAAGCATCATGAAGATATCGAAACGTTTCCGCAACGGCCTCTCCCCGCTCCCGCACAACCGCACGCACTCCCTCGTCTTCCGGGTTCGCACTTAAATCTTGAAGCGACTTCCAAAACTGATCCATCGCCGCCGATAAGCCGCTATCGCTCGGTTCGTTCATAATCGTTTCCATTTGCGCAAGAGCATCTGATTTAGATGTCCAATAGCCGAGAGTATTATTTTGACTGCGGTATTGAACATCCAGAAACTCTTCACGAACACGCTGAATCGATCCGGCCTGCACTCCTGATCCAAGCTGTCCCGGAAGATTAGGCTGGTTTCTTCCGACTCCAGGATAAGATAAGGATTGAGTTAAATTCACACGCTGTCTTGTGTACCCTTGTGTATTGGCATTAGCAATATTGTTGCTCGTTGTATAAAGACCCGCCTGCTGGGCTGCCATAGCCCGCTTCGCGACTTCAAGACCGTAGAATGATGAGATCATGATGCTGTTTCCTCCTTTTTAAACACGTTCTTTGATTAAATCTTTGAATTGAAGACGGAGCGGATTTTCGCTCCATTTGTTTGTTTCTGAGGACGTTCATAATTGAATGTTTGCGGTCTTGGCTGAATCAAATCTAGAGTTAGATTGACAAGCTGCATCGATTGATAGAGGATTTGTTGGTTGAGGTCATTTCGCTCTTTCAAGTGCTGAATGCAGGTGACAAGCTCTCTTTGCAAGCTTTTTAATTGTTCTTGCACTGACCCGCTGACAACGGCCATCACGTCAGATAACACCGGCTCTTCTTGTCCGCTCATAAGCTGACCGCTTAACAACTGGACCGTCTCCGCTCTCCTCTGGCTTTCTAATTGGTTGATGAGCGCGATGTGCTTCTGTTCGGATTTTAAGATTTCATTCAGCTCGGAAATATCATTCTGCTTAATCACTTCTGTCTTTTGCTCTGCCACTGCCAATAAGCTTTTATTGGCGATCAACTGCTTATTTAAAATGTCTATTAGCTTTTGAGCCTGCACCTTCATTCATTCCTTTTAGAGGTTGTTCAAAAAGTTTCAGGAAAAAATGACCGTCGAATGTCTGCATCAGCTTGCCTTTTCGTTCCTTCAAGTTGTGCTCCCTTAAACTTCCCGGTCTCTTTTATCCTCTTTTTTCAAACACACATTTTGATTATTTTTTAGAGTAAAAGTCAATAATGCCTTTTGCTGTGGCTTCTTTGTCTACTTGATACGTGCCGTTTTGAATTTGCTGTTTGAGAGCATCGATTTTCATTTGGCGCTCTTTGGAAATCTGATTGGCTTGCTGCATTTCTTTTGCTGCAGAAGAAATTTCCACTTTATCCTGCTTTTTGTTTACATTCTCCAGTTGCTGTTGTTTTTCCATCTGTTTCTTATACGGATTCATTCCCGGCATTCCAAATTGGTTAATTTTCATGGGTTTCTCCTTTCTGAATGGTTTTACCGCTTCTTTTCCCTACTATCATTATCGACTAAAAAAGAAAAATGTTTATCATCAGGGGAAAAGATGTGACTAATCTCATATTTTAAACTCCCACTAGGTCATATATACGATTCGTTGATGGTTGTTATTTTATGTCCAAAAAAAGTTCTTTTCTATAAGTTTCTCTTTATTTTCCAGCGTTTCCTACCCGTATTCACCTATTTTAATGCCTTTTTCTCTTCCCTTTAAATAGACTAAAAGTCCGAAATGATGGGTTTTCATCATACCGGACTTTCGATGCGGGTTATATCCCTTCAGTAAAGCCTTACTTTGAACAATGCCTTTAAGACATACTCTTCTTGGCGCGATAAGTAGAATTTCCTTCTTGATTAGCCTGCTTGCTCCGTTCTTCCATTTCTTTGATGGCATGAAGCTCATGTTCGAAGCCGCGAAGACAATTTTCACACATGCTTCCCGCTTGAATAAGGGCTCCGCAGCCGCTGCAAGAATAACCAAGATTCGGAAACTCCCTGACCCGCAAACGTCCTTGCTGGATGAATTTTTGAATTTGTTTTTCCGACACGCCTGTCGCAATGGTCACTTGCTCTACTGTCGCCATCCGATTTTGGCGCTTTCGAATAAACTGGTAAATGGTATTCAATAACTCCTCTTCTTTCTTATAACAGGCTGCACAAGTATCACGAAAGGCATTCCTTATATAAAGTCCGTCACATTCCGGACAATTGGCTAATTGATCCATTTTTTTAACTCCTTTTCGCTTCATTCATCTGTATTATTATATCGCCCAATTTGTGAATTTTTTTAGATCAATGGGTGATTTTCTTCTATCCCCTTGCAAGTGTCAAAGAAGACACTACTTCCGCTCCCGCTTCTTTCAAAACCTTAGCCGCATGGTGCAGTGTCGTTCCCGTCGTGTAAATATCGTCGATTAGCAACACCTTTTTCCCATGTAAATCGGCGTCCTCTTTTAAGAAAAACACTTGCTCTTTTTTCAATCGCTCTTTTTTCGTCTTTTTCGATTGCTTTTCATGGTGATGACGGGCCATTAGATCCTGTACCGGCTTTTGCAGCAGCCCGGCGAGAACAGCAGATTGATTGAACCCTCTTTCATATAAACGTTCCTCACTAAGCGGAATGGGCACGATTACTTCATATTGTGGATAATATATTCGATATGCCTTTTGCCATTTCCTTCGAAAAATGTCTGCCAATTGATAGTCGCCGCGGAACTTGTATAACGCAATCACTTCTTTCATCCAATCGTTATAAACGTAAAGGGAGCGATTTTGCCGAAAAATTCTCCCCCAGTCCGAATTCTCTTCCCATTTAACGCAATCAAGGCACCGTTCTCCTTGACGGTATTGTTCTTCCACCCCTTCCATTTCCCGTCCGCAAACCTCACATATATCTCCTTGTATCCATTGGAATTTTTCTTCGCACTTTTCACATAATGGTGATTTCTCTTGTGGAAAAAGCAAGGTCGTCCATGTTAAACTCTCATTTAATACTTGGTCGCAAATCAAGCAATGCTCACTCATCCGTCAATCATTCCTTTTTGTCTTGCTTCTATATTCATTTGCTCGATTTGCTTCTTCGCCAGCAGCATGTTTCTCGTTTTCCCAAAATGAAAAAGGACGAGATCACCGGTTGGAAACTGTGCGCTCCGTCCAACCCGTCCGGAAATTTGCACGAGGGCGCTTTCTGTAAAAATGCCATCTTCTGCTCCTATGACGGCCACATCAATATTGGGGACGGTCACTCCCCGCTCCAAAATCGTTGTCGTCACCAAGAGCGGCGTCTCCCCTTGCCGGAATCTCATCACCTTCTCTTTCCGATCCGGATCCTCCGCATGCACCCCCTCTATTCGGTGATCGAGCTTTTTCAAAAGATTGACCACCTCTTCGATTAACTCAATGCGAGGAATGAACAGGAACGCTTGCTTTCCTTCCTGAAGATGTTTGGCGATCCACCGGTGGACATTTACCGGCAGCTTCTTCCGCTTCAAACTCTTTCGCCAATTGCCGCACCACTCAAAACGCGGGACAGGCAGCGGATGACGATGATAGCGAGCTGGAATCGTCACCGCGTCTCTCTTTCCCGTTTTTACTTCCTTCTGCCATATTCGGTTTGGAGTCGCGGTTAAATAAATGACCGCTGCATCGTCCCGTTTCGCTTTTTGAACGGCATATTGCAACATTGGTTCAACGGAGTAAGGAAAGGCGTCTACTTCATCAATAATGATGACATCAAACGCTTTATAATAACGAAGCAGCTGATGGGTCGTGGCGATAGTCAGCGGCGCCTGTTTTCCCCGGTCTTCACTGCCGCCATATAATGCGATGACCTCAATATCGGCAAATGCCTGCTGGAGACGCGGCTTTAGCTCTAACACCACATCGGTCCTCGGTGTCGCGATGCAGACCGTTTTTCGGGAAGCGAGAGCAGACTCAATGCCCGGAAACAGCACTTCCGTCTTCCCGACTCCGCAAACGGCCCACACTAAAAGCTCCCGTTCACGTTGAATCGCTTGAACGACTGCGTCTGCTGCTTGCTGTTGAGCAGGTGAAAGGGTTCCATTCCAGTGGAGGATATGATGAGGGGGTAGAAAAGGAGAAGAAGGGCCATTCCAATGAAGAAGCGGCGAGCATTCGCTCACTCTTCCCATCACAATGCACGCACGGCAATACGTGCACATTTGATGACAGCGGGTACAATGAAAAGAGGCAAACCGATTTTGCTGCTCGTTTCCGCACCGCCGGCAGCAATACTGCTTCTTTTTTTCGATTCCTTTTTCATACGATACATAGCCATTTTCATAGTGTTCGTGAATAAGAGATAAAGAGACGGGACTATCCTCAAGAAGAAGTTCTTTTCCGTCCAAGAGAAGCTGTAAATCAGAAGAATAAGAGAAAGAGGGGTTAAGTATTGGGGTGGACCAATCGTCAATAGAGGAAACCGGGTGAAGATCTATACCAGATGTTGCAAAAGACTCCGGTACAAGCCGCTGATCCATAACTGCAAACCGCATTTCATCACTCCTTGTAGGTTTTTACCACATTTAGCATAACAGATAAAAATAAATAGAGACAATCATTTTGCTTCTTCGATAGCAAGGAAGGATTTTTTATGGAGATTAACCTATTCAAATCATGTTAACTTTCATTATTTACGCCCGTTCTGACATCCTGAGTAAGCTCACAAAATGTCTCGCATAAGCGGCTAACAAGAAACCCGCAAGGGGGATTGACAGCCGCTTATGCGTAAAGCATTGAACATGGGTGCTCTTTACCCATGTTCAATGCTTTATAGCATGGATTGTTCTTTTACACATTCCTTGTACAATTCTTCTAACTCGCGATCTTCTAATTCCACTACCAATCGGTTCGTACCCGGGATCCAATCTACTATTACATTTTCCATACGAATCCTCTCGATTTCATTAAGATAATACCGCTTTAAGACTAGTGCCTGCATGTTTCTCTCTCCTCTTCTTATCAATCAATCTCTATTTCTATCTTTTCCAATTTTCCTTATATACATACATTGCTGGTTATTCAAAGAAGGAGAGAGTAGAACTATCAAAACAATGGGGATAGGACTCCACATAAAGAAAGGAACATGGATGTTCTTGATCCATGCTCCTTTCTTTATGCTCTAGAGGATTTCCCTTTTATCTATATCTTCCTCATCATCTAAGTTGTTACTTCCCTTTCCGAGCTCACTGTTTTTATAACCATATATAAAATAGACAGCTAGTCCAATGGCTAACCAAACACCAAACCCAATCCATGTTGACACCGGGAGGTTGATGACGAGGTAGCCGCAAAACAAGACCGCCAAAATTGGGACTAACGGTACAAGCGGCACTTTAAAAGCACGCGGTAAATTAGGCTGCGTTTTCCGTAAAACAAGGACGCCGATTGAAACAACAATGTACGCAAAAAGCGTTCCAATGTTCACGAGTTCGGCCAGCTTATGTAATGGAATGAGCCCTCCGAATACAGCGACTAAAATACCGGTAATCCACGTATTGATGATCGGCGTTTTCTTTACCGTATTGACTTTGGACATGGCCTTAGGCAGCAGTCCATCCCGGCTCATCGCAAAAAATAAGCGAGTTTGGGCATACAAAAGCACAAGCAGAACCGTTGTAATTCCAGTCAGAGCACCGACCGAAATAAAGCCTGCCACCCAATCGTGATGAATATAGCTTAACGCAAAGGCCACCGGATTTTTTACATTTAATTCCGTAAATGGTACGATACCTGTCAAAATTAAGGAAACCACAATATATAAGGCCGTACAAATCGCAAGTGATGAAATAATTCCAATGGGCATGTTTCGCTGCGGATTTTTTACTTCCTCTGCTGCAGACGCTACTGAGTCAAAACCAAGATAGGCGAAAAAGACAGAAGCGGCACCAGCCGTAATCCCAGAGAAGCCAAACGGCATAAACGGTGTCCAGTTGCCTGGCTTAACATACCAAACTCCAACGACAATAAATAACAATACAACCGCAATTTTAATGATCACCATGATATTATTGACTCGTGTGGACTCACGCAGCCCGCGGGAAAGCAAGAAGGTAATGAGCAAGACAGCGGTAATGGCCGGCACGTCGATAAAGGTTCCGTTCGCCGGGTCGTAGGCACTTGTAATAGCTTTCGGCAATGTTATCCCAAAACCGCTGAGCAATCCTTGAAAATAGCCGGACCAGCCGCTGGCGACCGCCGAAGCCGCCAACCCGTATTCAAGCAGCAATGCCCAGCCAAGAATCCAGGCCATCATTTCACCAAAGGTCACATAACTGTACGTGTAAGCGCTGCCAGAAACTGGGATCGAAGAAGCGAATTCCGAATAGCAAAGCGCTGCGAATACACAGGCAAGCCCGGAAAGGATAAAGGAAAGAACGAGGGCCGGTCCCGCATGTTCTGCAGCAGCCACTCCTGTCAAAACGAAAATTCCCGTACCAATAATACAGCCAATACCTAACATGGTTAAATCCTTGGCACCAAGCACTTTATTTAATGACTGGTCTGTTTTTTGCCCATTGGCCAGCATATGAGAAATTGATTTTTTACGAAATAAATCCATGCACGTGCTCCCCTCAAAATGGAATGATTATTTCATGGTTTGCGTTTTTCTTTTTAAAGTAAACGTATCAGCAGTTGCTCTTGTGTACAGTGGCCCTGCTAACCGTCCGATTGGCTGAAGCTTTTCTGTATCAATCTTCCCGTTATGATATAATTCATCTTTCACATGGATGTTCACGACCTGTCCAATGATAAGGCTTCCCGCACCCGGCTTATCGCCAAAGTGCAATATATCATGAAGGACACATTCAAGCTGCACATCGCTTTCTTCCACACGGGGCGGCTTTACGATTTCACTCACCGCTTTTGTTAAGCCGGTCTCTTCAAATTCATCCACTTCCGGACTGAATTCAATTGCACATTCATTCATTTGGTTGACAATCTTTTCGCCAACAATATTCACGACAAATTCACGCGTCTTTTCAATATTGCTCAGTGTATCTTTCTTGCCGCCGTCCGTTCCCTTTCTCATTGGGGAAAAACAAATCATCATCGGGTCCGCGCAAATAGCAGTAAAAAAGCTGAACGGCGCAAGGTTTGCTTGGCCCTCTTCGTTGATTGTCGAAACAAAAGCGATCGGGCGCGGCTGAATCGCGCCCGTCATCAATTTATACGCTTCACTCCAAGGCAATGTACCGGGTTCAATTTTCATGGCGGCATGCTCCTCTTTACTTTTCATCATACCAGCTGTACATATAGGAAGGATCCTCATACTGATGTGCCTGCTTCACGATATAAAGCGGGCGGAACGTATCAATCATAACAGCCAGCTCTCGCGTCTCTTTTTTCCCGATGCTTTCTTCCATTTTCCCCGGGTGAGGACCGTGCGGCAGTCCGCTTGGATGAAGCGTGATCGATCCTTCTTCAATTCCGCGGCGGCTCATAAAATCACCATCCGCATAGTAAAGAACTTCATCACTCTCAACATTACTGTGCACATAAGGAGCCGGAATCGCTTCTGGATGATAATCATACAAGCGCGGTACAAACGAACAAACAACATAGTTATGTGCTTCAAACGTTTGATGGACTGGAGGCGGCTGATGAATCCGGCCGGTAATCGGCTCGAAATCATGGATACTGAACGCATATGGGAATAAATAGCCATCCCAGCCAACAGCATCAAGCGGATGAAAATCGAACAAATAAGAAGTCAACATCCCTTGTGCGCGCACACGAACTTCAAATTCCCCTTTTTCATCTTTCGGTTCCAATTTTTCCGGCGTTCGGAAATCTCGCTCACAATACGGTGAATGCTCAAGAAGCTGACCGTGCTCATTGCGGTAGCGCTTTGGCGGCATAATCGCTGAGTTCGATTCTACAATCAGAAAACGTGCTTCTTCCGTCTCTAACACCACACGATATGTCGTACCGATCGGAATGACTAAATAATCACCTGGAAAGAAGGAAAGCTCACCAAAGATGCTTTCAATTTTCCCTTTCCCTTCATGCACGTACAGCATTTCATCGCCTTCCCCGTTTCGGTAAAAATACGACATCTGCTGCGTTGGACGGGCAACCCCAATTGCCAAATCATCGTTGCCCATGAAAATTTTTCTCGCTTCGAGGAAATCTCCCCCCGCTTCCGTGTTCCATGTACGGAAATGACGATGTTTAAGGGCATCCTTTTCCTCAAACTGATAGCGAATCTCTTTAATTTTTTTCGCTTCTTTCACCCTTGTTGGCGGATTGATGTGATAAATGAGCGATTGAATGCTGGAAAACCCTTTCGTTCCCATGAGCTGTTCGTAATATAAGCCCCCATCTTCTTTACGGAATTGCGTATGGCGTTTAGCCGGAATGTTCCCCATTTTTACATAATGCGGCATAAATGTTTCCCCCTTCTTATCCCGCTCTTACAGACGGCAGCCCCCGTTTCTTCAAACGGGAGATAACCGTCCATAAGAACCTCATTCGTTTACCTGACCATCAGCGGGGGATCTCCCACTAATAGAGGTTTTACTTTATTCCACTACTTCACGAAATGCTTGAATGAACGCTTCGTTTTCTTCTTTTGTTCCGACCGATACACGGATTGTTTCCGGAAGACCGAGTACGCTTCCCGATCGAACAATGATTCCTTTATGAAGAAGCGCCTGAAACACAGCGTCTCCCGATTGATTTAGTTTCACCATCACAAAATTCCCTTGTGACGGGAAGCAGCTGAGTCCCATCTTCTCGATTTCCGTCGAAATGTATTGTCGGCCTTCATCATTTTCCCGTTTGCATTTTTCAATAAAGTTGGAATCCTCTAAAGAAGCAGCGGCAGCAGCTTGCGCCATCCGGTTCGTATTGAACGGCTCCTTTACTTTCATGAGTTCCTTTACAAAGTCCGGATGCATGACGCCATACCCGATACGAAGAGCAGCCAGGCCGTAAATTTTTGAGAAGGTGCGCAGCACGATCAAATTCGGATGAGACTGGACAAGCGGCACTGTGTTCAAATAATCGTCCTCTGTCACATATTCAAAATAGGCCTCATCGATTACAAGCAAAATATGGTCAGGCACCTGGTTGATAAACGATTTCAGCTCCATCTTGCCAACAATCGTTCCCGTCGGATTGTTCGGATTGCACACAAAAATCATGCGTGTTTGATCGGTAATGGCAGCGAGCATACCTTCAAGATCATGCACTCCATCGAGAAGCGGCACCATAATCGGATTGCCCCCTTCGATTTTTACATTCGTTTCGTAACGAGGGAATGTCACATCGGCCATGATCGCTTCATCTCCAGAGCGAATGTAACTGCGTGTCAGCAAACGAAGAAGTTCGTCTGAACCGTTCCCTATAATGATTTGCTCTGGGCTGACCTCTAGTTGTTCAGCCAATTTTTCCGCCAATACAGGCGCTGTTCCTTCCGGGTAAAATGCAAGCTTTTCCATCTCACTCATTATGGCATCTTTTGCCACAAGGGAATAACCTAATGGATTTTCATTCGAAGCAAGTTTGATAATACGATTAAGCCCAAGCTCTCGCTGTACTTCTTCAATCGGCTTTCCCGGTTTATAAACACCAAGGCCTTCGAGTTCTTTTCTTGCAGTGATGTTATGTTGGAGTGTTTCCATAATTTCCCCACCCTGTTTTATATAATTTCGTTACGGAATATGGACAGTCTTTCGACAGAAACCAGAAGGCTTCTTTATGCTACCCGTCTCATACCCGCAAGCTGGCTACGAGCCGCATTTTGGTCTTATCCAAGTGCCGGCAGCACGCGGCCTGTCACTTCCCCGAATCCGATTCGATAGCCGTCACCCTGGCACCAGCCGGTAATCGTCAACTCATCTCCGTCCTCTAACCACACACGCTGTTCTCCATCGTTCAGACTAATCGGTTCGGTCCCGCGCCATGTCAGCTCTAATAAGCTGCCCCGTGTCTCTTTCTCCGGCCCGCTAATCGTTCCCGAGGCAAGCAGGTCGCCCGGACGTAAATTACAGCCACCCACCGTATGATGTGCAATCTGCTGAGCCATGCTCCAGTAGAGATAGCGGAAGTTGCTGGTTGCAATACAATGCCGCTTATTCATCTCTTCTCCTTGCAGGTATACTTCTAAGTGGATATCAAAGGCACGCTCTCCAGCTGTCTGCAAATAAGGAAGCGGCTCAGGGTCTTGCTTCGGACCAGCTGCACGGAACGGCTCCAGTGCCTCAAGCGGGATAACCCATGGAGAAATGGAGGTAGCGAAGTTTTTGCCTAGAAACGGTCCAAGCGGCTGGTATTCCCATGCCTGGATATCGCGGGCACTCCAGTCGTTGACTAATACAAGTCCGAAGATGTGCTCCTCGGCATTCTCGACCGGAATTTGTTGACCCAGCTTATTGCCCGGGCCAATAAACCAGCCCAGCTCCAGCTCAAAGTCGAGTTGGCGGCATGGTCCAAATAAAGGTGCCTCGGCATTTGGGGGCTTCATCTGTCCTTGCGGTCGTCTTACGTCAGTGCCGCTGAGAACGACCGAACTGGCCCGGCCGTGATATCCGACTGGTAAATGAGTCCAGTTTGGCATAAGTGCGTTTTCTTTTCCGCGAAACATAATGCCCACATTCGTTGCATGCTCCTTTGAGGCATAGAAGTCCGTATAGTCACCGATTTGAGCAGGCAAAAACATCTCTGCATCCTGTTGTTCCAGCAGTGCAGCGTTACGAAGAGAAGCGTTATCTCTTAATGTCGGTTCATCTTCACTCAGCAAGCGCTGGATTTGTGCCCGTACCTCTTGCCATACCTTTTTTCCAAGAGCCATGAATGCATTCAGAGAAGGCTGGTTAAAAACTCCCGTCCCAGCCGCGCCAGTCATGTTAAAATGCCCGGCATCGTCCAGCAATGCAAGGTCCAATATGTAATCACCAATGGCAACGCCAATGCGGGGCGCGCCCCCGCTTCGAGGGCGGAATACGCCATAAGGCAAGTTTTGAATAGGAAAGTGGGATTCAGATCCCACTTCTATAAACGAACGAATCATCTGAAGTCCTCCTCTATGTTATAGGGTTTTACTGCCCGTTAGAGCCGGGATAAATCCCTAATGTCTGTAAGTCATCACGCGGTTCATCAAAACTGCAGCTACCATAGGAACATAAAACTTTTTCGCGCAGCTGCACAATTTTAGAAGCAGGGATTGTTAAATTGCGCCATGCTAACCCTTCAGCAGTGAAAAAAAAGCTGGAAGGCTCCTCATCAGCGAGAATTTCTACTGCCTCCAACACATTCAGGTGATGAGTATGTGCCAGCATCCCCGCGGAAAAAACATTGAGAAAACCATGCATACGTGCATCAATTTCCCTACGGTGCATCCGAATAGGATGGTGCAGCCCGGCAGTAAACTTTAATGTAATGCCGCGGTCACGGCAGCCAACAAGTACGGCGGCCACCTGCTCCACTGTCGGAAATGCGTCAGCCGTCACTCCGCCTGTGCGCAGCTTAACACCAAGCTTTGGCCCGCCCCTTGCATTATGCGTCGCAATAGCGTCGAGAGCTCCGAACATATGGTGCTCCCAGTCTTCATTTAAAGGTACAGTTACCTCACAAAAAGTGTGTAAACCGTGCTCGGCTGTCTCCCTCGCAATAACCTCTAACAAATCGCCGTCAGACTGAACTGGAGGAAGCGGCAGTTCAAACACTTCCGCCCCCACAGCATCCCCATAGTCACGACAGAAAGATACGACTTTCTCCAAATCCATCCGCAGCCCGTTTTGACAAGCTTCCGCATTATCGCTCCGGCCCCCTAAAACTGAGATAATCAGAGGCTGCTCACTTGAAAACATGGATACATATGGAGCAAGTTCCTCCAACTGTACCGCCGGAATGATGAAACGTCCGAGCATCCATGCATCCTTGTCGGCCCGGTAAGCAGCATAGTTACGAATCGCCGGCTCCAGCGGCAGACTCGCAGGCGGGAACAGCCCTGCATAATCAATTAAGTTAGATAAAAAAGCGTGTACACTCGTTTTCGGTATTGCTTTCATGGCTTTTCCCTCTCTCCTTGGTTAAAGCATGTATACGTTTTAAATGTTTCCGCGGCGCGCTTGTTCACGTTCAATGGATTCAAATAACGCTTTAAAGTTCCCATCACCAAAGCCCAGTGCACCTTTACGTTGAATAATTTCGATGAACAATGTCGGACGGTCTACGATCGGCTTTGTGAAAATTTGCAATAAGTAGCCTTCATCATCGCGGTCAACAAGAATGTTAAGATCTTGAAGCTTTTTCAGATCCTCATCGATTTTTCCTACGCGATTCGTCAGATCTTCATAGTAGGTGGATGGTGTATTCAGGAATTCTACACCGTTGGCTCTCAGAGCACTTACCGTTGCGACGATATCATTTGTTAAAAGGGCTAAATGCTGCACGCCGGCACCTTTATAGAAGTCTAAATATTCTTGAATTTGTGATTTGCGCTTTCCTTCCGCAGGCTCGTTGATTGGGAACTTAATACGCCCTGTTCCATTCATCATCACTTTAGACATAAGAGCGGAATATTCAGTCGAGATGTCCTCGTCATCAAAGTGTTTCAGCACATTGAAGCCAAATACATTTTCATAATAAGATGTCCATTCATCCATGCTTTCTACGTTTCCTACAATATGGTCGATTCCAACAAGACCCGTCGATTCATGAGCAACTTCTAAAGCAGCCGGCTCATATCCTGGAAGGAAAGCCCCTTTGTAGTCTACTACTTCGATCAGCGTATGGATTGTGTCTCCATAAGTACCGATAACGGCTTTTTTAACAGATCCGCTGCCATCGCTTTCCGTCCATGGTTCACGAATCGCGATGCCGCCTCGTTCAACTGCTCCTTTATATGCTTTTTCTACATCGGCCACCTTTAAGGCAATATCCTTCGCCCCTTCACCATGCAGCTTCACGAACGCAGCAACATCTGTGCTGTCCTCAAGAGCCCCCGTCACAACAAGGCGAATCGCTCCTTGTTCCAAAACGTAAGAAACACGATCGCGGCAGCCCGTTTCTAATCCGCGATAAGCTTTCACTTTAAAACCGAATGCCTTTGAATAATAATAAGCAGCTTGTTTGGCATTACCGACATATAACTCTACATGATGAATATTTTGAACTGGAAAAATTTCTTCCCTTTTTTGTTTTTTAACTTCTACTTGTTTTTCAGACATTGAAATACCCTCCCGTTTTTTCACTGTTTTTTAAATAAATGAATGATGTTATTCGCCTCAAAACGAAATAACTATTCTAAACATTTTTAATATTAAAACGTTATTTTATTCATAGCAAGCGCTTACATCGACGCGTTTCCTCTGTATAAATGCTTGTTATCACTGCGTTAAAGCGTGCTTGCGTTTACCCGTACTCTTGCACAACATTTCAAATTGACTGTAAAATCAGCCCAAACATATTTCTAACTATGAATGTAAAGGAGATACCAATATGGAGATAATCGCTAAATTTTGCCCTTGTAACTTTGAAGGAGAATTAGACGAAGTAAAAGATCGGTTAGGAAATCTTCCAAACGTAGAAGTAATCGATGATCGCTGCCTCAATTACTGCGGTCAATGCTTAATCCAGCCTTACGCCTTAATTAACGGGGAAAATATTATCGCTGATACGGCCGATGAACTTCTTGAAAAAATTTTAAATTATCTATCAGTTCCGGCCAGTGTATAAAGGAAACTTCCATTAGTGGGGGTCTTACTGCCCGCTAATGCAGGATAAATCTACATAAATAATGTGACATGAGTAAAAACACTTATGTCACATTATATACGCATAAGCTTATTCAGGATGCAGAAACAGAAAAAATATAAATAGTGAGAATCTATATATTGGCTAAAAAATTTTTTTTACACTAAAAAGAACCGTCGAAAAATCCTAATCTTTCTGGATTTCCATGACGGTTCTTTTTCAGGAGACGAAAGGGAAGGCATGCTTTGTACACCTTCCCTTTCATCTCTTCATTTATTTTTTGTACCAGCCGATCCCGATTGCACCTTCGCCAAGATGTGTACCGATGACAGGACCGAAATAAGATAAGCTGAATTCTACATTCGGATAAGCTCGTTCCAGTTCTGCCTTAATTTCTTCTCCTTCTTCCGGGTGATTGGCATGAATGACAGAAGCTTTCATTGGAGCTCCCTCACTTGCCACTTCACCTAAAAGATCGAAAATACGCTTTAACGCCTTTTTACGTGTGCGAATTTTTTCAAATGGAACAATTTTTCCATCAACGAAGTGAACGATCGGCTTCACTTGAAGAAGGCTTCCAACGAAAGCTTGCGCAGCATTTAAGCGGCCGCCCCGCTGCAAGTGGGATAAATCATCGACCATAATGTACGCTTTCATCGATTGTTTCATTTCATTGAGACGAGTCAAAATTTCCTGCGGCGTTTTGTCCTGCTTTGCCATTTTAGCCGCTTCAAGAACGTAGAACCCTTGAATCATGGCGCTGATTTCTGAATCGAATGTATACACATCAATTCCTTCAACCATTTGACCTGCAGAAACAGCCCCTTGATATGTACCGCTGATGCCGCTCGATAACGTTACAACAACCGCTGCATCGTAATCTTTTGCCAATGTTTCAAACAAATTGACAAACTCGCCGATTGGAGGCTGAGATGTGGTCGGCAGCTGCTCGCGCACTTTTTCATAAAATTGTGCATTGGTCATATCAATTTCTTCACGGTATGTTTCCTGCCCGAAGATAACACTTAACGGGATCATATGTATATTGAGCTCATCTCGCAGCTCTTTCGGTATATAAGCCGTACTATCTGTAACAATTGCTGTTTTCATTAGCAAAATCCATCCTTTTAGTAGAGGTTCAAAGAGATTTTTCACCCTATTTTACACTATTTCGATGTTGCCTGCATTACAACCTGCCGCCATTAAAAATACCTTAACAGATTCTTAATATTTGGCTGTTTTCATAAAAACAAATAGGCGGTATCCATATGCCGCCTATTTGTTATGTATAGATATTTACAAGAAGGCCCTGGATTTCTCCGACCATGCTTAAGATCCGCAACCCTTCTTTTTCTTTGGATAGCACTTCATTTGTCAAATGGACGAGTTTTTCATCCACTTCCTTCACTAATTTATGAAGAGCCGATCCTCCTCGCATGCTGAAACCCCGTTGTTCTTTTAATTCCAGTCCATTCTGCACAGCTGTATCGATGAACTTTTTCACTAGCTTTTTATACGTTCTTAGGGAATCAATCGACTGATATTTGGCCAGCTTCTCTCCTTGTTCTTCGATATCCTTCAGCATTTGAGCGTATCGTTCATCACTCACTTCATACTTTTTTTTCGATAAAACATGGGTAAAACTTATTGAATCTTCCACTTCTTTCTCTTTCCTGTCCACTTTATGATTGACCGTTTTTGCCACGCGCTGGACTTCCATATCATCTGTCCCCTTTCCGGCGAACCGTGTCTTTATTTTCAATCTCTTGGATAAACATAAGCATTTCAGCAATAACTGCATATAACTGTGGAGGAATATTTTCTCCTAAATCCATACTTGTCAGCATTTCAAGCATTGATTCATCCTGCTCGATTGGGAAGGATTGCTCCTCTGCTTTCTTCTTCAATTTCGATACAAGCTGTCCAGACGTTTGACTTAAAGACTGAACCTTGCTGTCTCCATATGGATGATAAGATTTTAGCTTTCCTTGATAAGGTGAATAATGGCTCATACCGAATAATCAAAACCTTCCCATTTAAAAGTAGACTTTGGACTTTTGAACACTTGGTTTCCTTCTTCTCCCCGTTTCTCAAGCAGCTTGTCATAGTGCACCGATGTAATCTGAAAACCAATGTCACGAATCGCCTTGGAAAGCTTCTCTGTTAACGGCTTTGCTTCTTCTAAAAATTTCTCATTATCATTTTTAAATGTGATGCTAAGCTGACGATTAACAGACTTCAGAGAAATACCTAAATCGCCGGCTGTTTTTGTTTCTAATAAGAAATAAAGGCTGCAGTTTTCCCAATCCATCTTGTCAAATTTATTTTTAGATGTAATAAATACTTTTACATCATTTACTTCTTTACCAATTTGAAGAGGAAGGCGAAAAAAAGCATTTTGCACTTGATTCGTTCCTTCATGCTTATTTAATAATTGCTGTCCTGTTACTTGCTGCAGCATATTCGTTAAAGCTGACGGAAGCTTTTCCTTTCCTTGTCCCTCCTGTAAAGCTAATAACGCACTCTTTACATCCTGCCCGCTCGGTGTCTCTTTGCTTTTAAAAACAAGAGAATCCATTAATTCATGTTCCCGATTCAACCCCAGTTGCCGAATCAATTCAAATGCTTTCCTACCTGTCATCTCTTGTGGTGATATAAACCGCTCCGTTCTTTGCATCGTTTGCTGCAAGGCGGACTCTTTCACAGCAGACAGCGCTTCATCTTTCACATAGTGGACCACTTTCACTTCAGAAGGTTTATATTCAAGTTGTTGGATGATCTCTTTTACTTGCTGAACGACTTTCAAGGAAGACTGCAGTTCGCCCTTTACAAAGAGGTGTTTGGCTTCATTCAATAGAGTACTTGCTTGCAGCATGGATTTTTCCGTTTTCATATCGGCATACAATAAAAAGTCGCTTTTCAAAATCACTTTATCCAACTTATGAATGGTGGTCTCCAATAAAGGCTCCACTGCCTGCTGTCTGTTTGATTGCATACTTTTTTCCAGCAATTGAAGAATTTGATTTGCTTCCTTTTGATAAGTTTGAAACTCTTTTGCAAGGTGTTTCATCTTCGTCGTAACAGCCGTTACAATTACATTTTTCGAGGACGACTCTATAGGAGTCATATACATCATTTGGTCGCTTGTTTCTATCATGCTCCCTGGTTTATCTTGAGATTCAATAGTTCCTTCTAATAGTTTCTCAAGCTCTTCTTGTTCTTCTCTTACGGAAACATTTGAGGTTAACCCCTCATAAGCCAACTTAACTAGAGTTTGTATTTCTAATGTGGTTTCTTGCACATCCTCCGTTGAAAAAGACTGAATGGAATCACCCATGGTCAAAGCCCATTTTCCGTGCAGCGCTTCATGAACCACTTGTAATACCCCCGCTTGTATAGGCAATTTTTTCTGAAGAACCCTTTCTATTGTTTTTTGTTTATTTTCAAATGTTCCATTTGTTTCTTTCCAAAAATCAACAATAGGTTTTATATGCTCTTCACTCATCTCCCCCTTCTCTAACTGCCGGCTGATATATTCTTTTAGTTTCTTTTCCCCTTCTAAACCTCCAAGTATATCTATAATTGATTCCACCTTTAATGATAACGGCGCCTTGGGCAAAACAGCATTCCACTCTTTAACTTCTGCCGTTTCTCCTTCCATCTTTTGAACCTGTACCATTACTTCCTTTTTAGCACCAATTGGTGAATAAAATTTCATTTTAATGTTTTGATCACCTACTTGGACCATCGCTTCTTGATTACTTAGTTTTTCTATAATCTTGCCCTTCACTACATCTCCCTGCTGAAAATTAGGAGATTCCGGTATTATTTCTTTTCCCCTCGCCCACAGCCGATTTTGAATTTGCATGGTTTTCACGCTCCGAAATCCGTTCATGATTTGTTCTTTTTATCGGCAAATTCCGCTAATTTTTTTATATAACTAAATGCCTAATGTCATTAGAAATTTTGTGCAAGGTACAATCAATTATTTTTGTAAAAAAACAAAATCCCAGGAAACAGCAACGTTTTCCGGGATTTAAAAAGTATTAGTTAATTGGCTAACCTTTATGACTGAGTTTTATCCTATTTAGGTCTTTCTGTTCTTATATCTTAAACAGGTTCTTCCATAAGCGGTTGCCAAGGACCCGCAAGGAATCTTGGCAACCGCTTATGCACAAAAAATAGGACATGAGCGTGTTTTTGCCCATGTCCTATTTTTGTATGGTTTCAGATGTTAGCGAACCTCTACCCAACCGTTTTTAATGGCTACGACCACTGCTTGGGTACGGTCATTCACGTTCATTTTTTGTAAAATGTTACTCACATGGTTTTTAACTGTTTTTTCACTAATGTATAAAGCTTCTCCAATTCCGCGGTTGCTTTTACCATCAGCCAAAAGTTGCAGTACTTCACACTCACGGCGCGTCAATAAATGCAGCGGACGGCGGATTTCCACTTCTTGCATCGAGTATGTAGAGGCTTGTCCCTGAGACGCCAAGCGGCGATATTCTTTCACCAAACTATGTGTGACTTTCGGATGCAAATAAGAACCGCCTTCTGCGACTACTTTAACAGCTTGTACTAATGCGTCTGCATCCATTTCCTTAAGCAAATAGCCGCGCGCACCTGTTTGTAGGGCATGTGTCACATATGTTTCATCATCATGAATCGATAAGATGATGACTTTCGTCTCATCATTGGCCTCGACTAATTGTTTTGTTGCTTCTATACCATTGACAGATGGCATGTTGATGTCCATGATGACCACATCCGGTGCATATTGTTCAACAAGCTGCAACGCTTCTTGTCCATCATCGCCTTCTGCTACCACTTCAAAATCGCGTTCAAAGTCTAAAATACGCTTTACACCTTCACGGAATAATTGATGATCATCAATGATGACGATTTTCGTTTTCATCTTTAACTCCTCCCCAACCGTATAAAATTGATCTTTATCTATTTACTTTGCCGAAGCGGGCATTGGGACTTTAACCATAACAAGTGTCCCACTGCCTATTTTAGAAGTGATGTTCAACTCACCTTCCAATAAATCAACCCGCTCTTTCATACCCATTAAGCCAAAAGAATTTTCTTTTTTCTCTGATTGATCAAAACCTTTTCCATTATCGCGAACAGTGACCATTACATGCTGATCCTTCATTTCCATTTTCACCTGGATGTCAGAGGCATCCGCATGCTTTAAGGCATTCGCTACCGCCTCTTGTACTAAACGAAAGAGGGCCACTTCTAATTTTGATGGAATTCTCTTTTCCTGTCCAATGGAAATAAACGTAATCTTTGGGTATCCATTGTTATATTCCTCGATTGTATCTAAATACTTCCGAAGTGTTGGAACTAGGCCTAAATCATCAAGTGCCATCGGTCTTAAATCATATATGATGCGACGAACTTCATATAGAGCCGAACGAACCATTTTTCGCAAATCCCGTATCTCTTGCAATGCTTCTTCTGGACTACGTTCACGATAAATGCGCTCAATCAGCTCTGAACGCATCATCACATTCGCGAGCATTTGAGCCGGACCATCATGGATTTCGCGTGATAACCGCTTACGCTCTTCTTCTTGCGCCTCAATAATCCGAAATCCGAAATATTCTTTCTGGATGGCATCTTCTACGATTTCACCGACCTGCCTTAAATCGCTCGTCAAATAATTTAATACGACAGAGATTTGCCCCACTAAATGATCGGCACGAACCATGGTCTCATTCAGGGCCACTAAACGACGTTCAACCTCATCTCTGCGGCTTCTAAGCTGTGCTTCCGTTTGGCGGTTCATCATCAGCTTCGTTTGCAATCCATGTGCCTTTTCATAGGCGTCTTTCACTTCAGGCTCTGTATAAATCTTAAAATGCCGGCTGACTTCAGACAGGCGCTGCCGAGCGAGGCGGGCATGCATTTCAATCCGCTCTCCCTCTGTAATCGTTTCGATTACCTGTCTTTTCAGCTGCTCAAGCTCTTGTTTCAATTGTCCGTATTCTTTTCTTGCATCTTCTGCAATGCGGTAAATCTCGCCCTTACTGTCATCGACCGTAAAAATGATTTTATCTAAAATTTCATCTAAAACTTTGCTTGTTAATTTATTTTTGGACATTGTTTCACCTCTAATAGGCAAACTTCCTGTTGCAGCATATGCAGTTTTGAATATACCTTCTCTCTATATAATTCGTTCCCCTTCTTTTTTTATGGGGGACAATAGCATAATTTTAGTAATATTTTTTTTAATCACCTAAAAAGAATTATTTGCCGCATAAAATAGGACGCTTTATAATGAAGAAAGGTTACAAATTCATTGAAAAAACGACATATTCGCTACTAAGCATATAGTATCAAAGGGATAGCACCAGGACGTTACACCCACGTTACATTTACATTACATTTTATTTTATTATGAGTAATCAGGAGGTCTGATATTTTTGTTACCTCAATATTATACCGCAAAGGGACAGGGCGAGCATGAAATCGTCATTCAAAAGTCCCGATTCATCTGTCATGTCAAACGGGTAACGACGGAACAAGAAGCCCAGGAGTTTATTCAGGACATCAAAAAACAGCATTGGAATGCCACCCACAATTGTTCTGCCTATTTAGTCGGGGAACGCGATCAATTCCAAAAAGCAAATGATGACGGCGAACCGAGTGGAACAGCCGGCGTACCTATGCTTGAAGTATTGAAAAAGCGTGGACTGAAAGACACGGTCGTTGTCGTGACCCGTTACTTTGGCGGGATCAAATTGGGAGCAGGCGGTCTTGTACGAGCATATGGAAAATCGGTCTCTGAAGGGCTTGATGCAGTCGGTGTAGTAAAGCGTACACTCATGCAAGTCATGCATACAACGGTCGATTATACATGGCTAGGAAAACTGGAGAATGAATTGCGTTCATCTGTATACAGCCTGAAAGAAATTCACTACCTTGATAAAGTCGAAGTGGAAACATTCGTGGAAGAAAGCCAAACGGAAGCCTTCACCAGCTGGATGATCGAGCTCACAAACGGCCAATGTGACATCCGAAAAGGCGATGTCACCTATTTAGAGGAAGATATATAAGAAATGAGGAGGCGACTGTTCAGCCTTGAGAGGCGTTGGAGCTCCTGACCGGGAAACCGTTCTTTGGTTTCATGGGCAGAAGTGAAACGACCGAAAGGCTAGGAGCCGCAGCTAGACAATATAAGCTTGCGTTCGAAACACAGCCTCATTTGCACAACCCTATCCTTCAAGCATAAGCAGCAAAGTGACAGTTTACGAATAGTCAAAAAACATGTACAATGAAATTTGGCGTACTTTGTTGAATGTTTTCATTTGACTAATTAGGAAATTTATACACAGATGAGCAGGTGTTGATGTGCATCTCTTGCACACATACTATTAAAAGAGGCTGTTCAAAAAGATGATTTCATTCTTTCTTAAAAAGGAGAAACCATATGTCTGATTATAGACGTTATCAAAAGAAGGTAAATAAGCGAAAAAGAAGACGACGACTGTTTTTCTTATTCATTTTACCGGTTTTAATTATTGGTCTTAGCGCCACTGCCTACGGTTCGTATTTATTCGCAAAAGCGAAATCAGTTGTCACCGACTCGTTTGAAGAAGTCGGAAACCGCGATACGTCCCCTATGAGGAACGAGAAAATTGATCCGAAAAAAGACAATATTTCGGTCTTATTTATTGGAATTGATGAAAGCGAAATGCGCAAAAAGAATTATTCCGGATATAAGGGAGGCGTTACTCGTACAGATGCTCTCATCTTAGCAACGCTCAATGAAAAAGATAAATCAGTAAAACTGGTTAGCATTCCCCGTGATTCTTATGTAGAGCTTGCTTGCGGTAATAAAAAGACACGAATCAACGCCGCTCATGTAGAAGGCGGCACATTATGTACCATTGAAACAGTTGAAAATCTGCTTGATGTACCTGTTGATTATTATGTAAAAGTAAACTTCAATGCCTTCATAGAGGTTGTTGACTCACTTGGCGGAATTAAGTTTGATGTTCCTTATGATTTAAAAGAAAAAGACTCTCAAGATCGCCGTAACGCAATCGTCCTTAAAGAAGGCGTTCAAACATTAAATGGTGAAGAAGCACTGGCCATCGCCAGAACGCGAAAATATGACAGCGATATCGAACGTGGGAAACGCCAGCAGCAGCTGATTCAAGCCATTGTAAAAGAAGCAGCTTCCATGGGATCCATCACAAAATACGGCGACATTATTGAAGCCGTTGGCGATAACATGAAAACGAACATGAAGTTCGGCGAGATGCTGTCGTTTTATGACTATGCAACCCATGGCTCGAATGTTAAAATCGATACACTCTCATTAAAAGGCGAAGATTATCAGCCAGGGAGTGCCTACTATTACAAATTGCATGAGGAATCTATTGAAGAAGTGAGTGAACTTTTAAAATCACACCTTAAGATGCCAGGCAGTACACCTTTAGAGGAACTGGAAGCAAAAATGGAGGAAAGTGAATCTACAACTAAAAAGAACGTGGAAAAAAACTAAAAACATCGTTCTCCCTTTTTAAGGGAGAACGATGTTTTTAGTTTTAGGAGAGCGAGTTATTTCTTAGATAAAAAAACTGAGTAAGAGAAAACTACATAGCATTTATATAGTATTGTTTAACCCATGCGTTTATTTTAACCCCATACCTTATAACATACTTTATTATATACTATCAATCAAACGTAATTTTTATTGATTACTAAAATAAAAATCCTATTCATAAAATAGTATAAAATAACCATTTTTACTATAAAAATAAATATATGGTTGAAAATAACATTTTTTTCTTTAAAATGTAATTGTTATAGAAAATACATCAAGTAGGGAGAATTAGTAGAAATGTTTAAAAAAGCAAAGAAACTAGCAATTACATCATCACTTATTTCCGGTTTAGTAATAGCAACATCAATCGGAACAGCAGAGGCTGCGACAGGCTCTTGGACAAGTGTACCAAGCTCAGGAACAGGTTGCCAAGTCCAAGTATGGACCGATGCTACATCATATGGTTCAGGGGCTAGCACAGTTGATGCTTATGCAAAAACGAATGGTAAGTGTAATAGAACTTTTTACTATAAAATGAGTATGCGTACTGGAGGAGGAGACTATGCTTCCTCGCAAACTTTTACTGGCAGTTTCTCTTCACAATCACCTACAAAATCTTTTGATATAAGTAAAATAAATACATCAGAAGGAAACTTTGTAGAAGTACAATTGTATTCGGATTCAGCTCGTACAAAATACCTTACTGCAGTAGACTCAGACGATCTTTCAATAAATTAAAAATTAACAGATAATACATACTCAAAGTGTATAAAAAGAAATCTTACAGAAATGCAGGAGGATATATCTGTAAGATTTCTTTCTTAGTATTAACTTCTGTTAATACTAGACTGCTTGCTAAGCTCTGAGAATTTTAAAGTATAATAGACATAAAAATTAGTCTGCTTTTAATTCGATTAGAAGTAGACTTTTTATGTTATCAAAAGATTAATAGTGCTGACTTGGACGAATTTTGGGTCATACTCTAATTTTAATTTGTGAGACACACCCCATGATTACCCTATGTCTAAAGTATAGTCTTTTTCCTAGTAGGCGTTCACATAATTGAGATGTTTGGGAATCATGTCGTTCATCTATAGATCGTTCGATAGCGTTATACGTTTGTTTATCTTTTGCTGTTTTGATGGATTCAATTATTATTTGAATTTTGCGATAACAAGAATCAGTCTGAAGACGGACTTAATCATCCTTATTATCGCTCTCCTAACAAAATAATACACTTTTTAATCAAATAAAGCGGCACAGAAAATCCCTAGTGTGACCGGATTCTCTATGCCGCTTTAATTTAATGAGATATCAGAATTTATACTTTTAATCATGTCCAGCTTCAGTACCCAAACCCTCGAGTCCCTTCAGCGTTCATTTTAAAGGTGAAAAGCACCTTTGCTATAGAAAGCTTCCAGCACTCGTCAGGGCTAAACAGGCACTTACGCTTTTCTTACTTTACTGTTTTACGCGGCTGTATCGAACGCCGCTCACAAAATTTAATATCGGTCGGTAGTTTTTATCGACTAAGCCAATTTTTTCGACGATGATTTCAATGGCTACAAGCAAGATGCCCAATACAAGAAGAGATGCCCACATTCCTTGTACTTTCGAGAAAATGACCGCCGCTAGTCCAAAAATGGCGCTCATCGCATAAATGATCAATACCGTTTGGCGATGGCTGTATCCCAAGCGCAGCAAGCAGTGATGCAAGTGCGACTTATCAGGAGCCGATAAAGGCTTATTTTGAACAATTCGGCGAATAATCGCAAAGAATGTATCTGAAATCGGAACACCTAAAATGATAACCGGAACAATAAAAGAAATAACAGTAACGTTCTTAAATCCTAAAAGAGATAAGACGGAAATGATATATCCTAAAAATAACGCTCCCGTATCTCCCATGAAAATTTTCGCCGGATGGAAGTTATAAAACAGAAAACCAAGTATGCTTCCCAGCATAATGAATCCCATTGTTGTAACAAAAGCGTTCCCCATCATAATCGCCATTCCTGAAATGGTAATTAACACAATGGAAGATACCCCGGCTGCCAAGCCGTCCAAACCGTCAATCAAGTTAATCGCGTTCGTAATCCCAACAATCCAAAGAATCGTTAATGGAATGCTAAAGAATCCAAATTCTAATGTCCCGCCAAACGGCAAGTTAATGAATGAAATTTGAACACCGCCATACACGACGACAATCCCTGCAGCGAGAAGCTGCCCTGCAAGCTTTATTTTCGGCGATAGCTCCATCATATCATCGAAAACACCCGTAATGATAATGATGAAACTTCCGATTAAAAGCGGAAAAGCATACATACTTGTTGGCTGCATAATAAAATACCCAACAAGAAAGCTAATGAAAATCGCCAAACCCCCGAGACGCGGCATAATGCGCTGGTGAACTTTACGTTGATTTGGTTTATCTGTAGCACCTATTTTAAAGGCCAATTTTTTGACCAAAGGAGTGACTAAAATAGATGTAATAAAACAAATAAACAAGGTCAAATATAACATATAGACCCTCCTTAAGTTTATCTTAACCAAAACGATTGCTTACACATACGTGTCTTTTACAATGGATACAACTTACATCTTTATCGCACGATTCGAAATATACGGTTCGGCAGCTTGATTCAACCTATTGCCGCAAATGAATCATTTTCTTTCTACAGCAGCCGTATATTTGTTTGAATTTTCAAAAGAGTTGGAAATCTTGTCAATTCTAGTCGACTCACAACTTGGATTATAACACAATGAATCTATGACTTAAATAGAAATTTATACTCAACCTATCTCTCCTTTCAGTTATTATCTATATACTCTACTTAATAGCTCGACACGTTTTTATTCTATCCGAAGGTTCTCAATCAGCCATCCAGGCAACTTGAATCGCCCCTCAAAGATTCACCTATGCGGATGGCGCCACCCCCGCAAGGGGGGTGGCATCCGCTTAGGTCTAGAAAGTTTGACATGGCCGTTCTTTGGCCATGTCAAACTTTCTAAATCAATCTATACATTTTCTTCTTTATCTACAATTTTCCTTCTTTTCTTCAAATATTAGTCAAAATTCCTCCTGATTTTGCTATAATGCTAGATAGATAGCTTAATAACATGATTTAGATCGAATTCAGGAGGTTCTCATGTTACGTTTGAAACGAAAAATAGCCATAATTGTTTGTGCTTCCACGTTATGTATAACCGGATTGGCAGCAACTAAAACCTCGGCGAACGGAGAGTCTGTTTTGGCGAGCGTTGAATGGGTCATGAGCAAAATCAACCCATTGCAAAAGAAAGTAGATAGTTTAGAAACGAAAGTAAAAGATCTTGAATCCCAAGTAGAAAAGCTCAAACAAGAGCTGGAAAATAAATAGGTGATCCCATGAAAAAATGGATGCCTTTTCTATTGATGCTCACATGTATGATCCTATTCCCATCTGCTTCTTTTGCGGCAAGCAGCGGCTTGCCTTTCTCGTATAAGACGGAAGTGAAAGTACGTTTGTTGCAAAAGCCTGCATTTTCTGCCACTCTTACAGGCACCTACTCGGTAATGGATTTGAATGGAAATGCAATCATTCCGTTAAACGGACAAACCGCCCTTTCCTTTCAACAGCAAAACGGCCAAATTACATTGACGTCCGGAACAGAGGTTTTCACTTCTCCGGCGGGATTCGCAGTATATGAAACAACGGTCAGTGACCAAAATGCATTCAAATTGACAGGGATGGAAACAGCGTCCGGTTCAACGGACGGAACGATGACATTTCGCGGTTCGTTTACCGTTAAACCAGGGAAAGACCGCCCTCTCGTCCTGAATGTGCTTGATATGGAAAACTATTTGAAGGGTGTCGTTCCTAGTGAAATGCCTGCTTCATGGCATACAGAAGCGGTGAAAGCTCAGGCTGTTGCAGCAAGAGGATACGCGTATACTGATCTTGAAAAAAGCAACGTATTGGAAATGACCACCATTCACCAAGTGTATCTAGGAAAGACAAAAGAACATGCAAACTCGAACAAAGCTGTCATGGACACAGCCGGTGTCTATGTAACCTATAACGGAAAACCCGTTAAAACATATTTTTATTCCAGCTCTGGCGGGAAAACCGAACATGCAGAAGACGTATGGGGTAACGCCGTTCCTTACATCCATTCTGTCCAAGATAACTTTGACCGCCATCCGGGTAACACTCATTACGGATGGGAGAAATCCGTTCCAACGAGTACCATTGCCCAAAAACTGCAGCTGCCAAGCACTCAAATGCTTTTAGGGCTGCAGGTCGCGACCCGTACAGAGGGCGGCAATGCCAAGCAGGTGACAGCTACCATTTATGACAAGTCATCGAAGCAAACGTCAACCAAGGAGTTATTGGGAACATCAGCTAAATATCCAGATGCATATCGCAGCTTGTTTGGAGGGCTAAAAAGCAGTAAATTTTCCGTTTCTTCCAATTCATCCTCTTCTATCATGAACGGAAGCGGAGCAACCGAGAAAACAGGTCATTTAATCGGCTACAAAATCCAAAAAGCCGATGGAACAACCGAGTACATTGAAGACATAAACATTCAAGTTCGTACAAAAGAAGGCAGCAGCCTATTACCGACTTATCCGACGAATTTCTCCTTTAAAGGGGACGGCTATGGCCACCGCACAGGTTTAAGCCAATGGGGCGCACGGGGCATGGCTGAAGCCGGTCATTCATATGATGCCATCTTAAAGCATTACTATACGGGCATTGAAGTTAAAAAATTGTATTAAAAAAGTGATGGGCCATCAGGCCCATCACTTTTTTGCTTCTTATTTGATTTGCAGCGCTCGGTCGACAAACGCTGAGAACTGGGAGCGCTTTGTCGGGTCTTCCGGCTTAAAATAGCCGTCATTCCCTGTCGCAATACCATACTGCGAAATGATTTTAATGGCTTCATACGCTTCCATCTGCGGCGGTACATCTTTATAATCATTGATTTCCGTGTCTTTTTCCTTCAATTCAAAGGCCCGCTGCAACACGAGAGCCATATGCTTTCGCTGCATCGATTCAAGCGGCTTGAAAAAACCGTTGCTCCCTTTAAAGAATCCCGCTTCATATACCGTCATGATTTCACGTACGTTCGGATGAGTATCGGGAACGTCTTTAAACACAGAAGGCGTGTTGGACAACGGTAAATTAAATGCTTTGATGAGCATGCTTGCCGCTTGATACCTTGTAATCGTTCTTTCCGGATAAAACTTTTTCTCCTCCGGGTATCCGCGAATGATGTCCTTTTCATACAAACTCATAATATGGGAATAAGCCCAGTGGCCTGCAGGTCCATTTGGAACATCGATAAAAACCGACTGTTCCTGCTCTTTCGCTAAGAGCATATCCACTTCTTTCTTTAGTGCATCCGCTTTAGCTGTGAGATCATCTGTCTTCGTCTCCACTTTTTTCACTTCGGCTTCTGCCCAATCGACACTTGCCACTTCCAGGCTTTCCGCCGCTTTCGCTTCCTGATTCGCCGCTTCCTCACTGCAGGCTGACAAAGCCAGCAGCGAACAGCAAGAACCCCATAAAAGCCATCTATTTATCTTCATCACATTTCCTCTCCTAAACTGCTACGGTGATTTTTTCAACTTTTTGATGATCTGCTCGATTTCGGCTATCCGGCATATCTTCCCGATAACCAGCACCAACAGCATAAAAAACACAAATCCCGCCGCTGCATTCAACAGGGCAATATGTATATGAATTACTTTGCTTATACCGTAGGATGCTATCGCCAATAAAACAAAAAACAACCCATATTTCGTCAAATACGGTGTATTCTTCCTTGCTAATTTTAACACGAAACGACTAGCCAGTAATAGGAAAAAAAGTTGAAAATAGGCACTGATCGTTGTAGCAAGAGCAATAGCATCGGCTCCACCCTTTTCAATCCATAACGCAATCAGAACCACATTCACACCGAATACCGCCAGGACACCGCTCACAACCGGGTACAACGATTTTTCCATCGCATAAAAGAAACGAGTCACGTACACATTAGCAGCATGGGCAAACATCCCGATTACAAATAACTGCAGCAGTCTTGCCGTAACAACCGTTGATTCTGCTGTAAAAGATCCATATTCGAATACCAATTCCACCAAATCACGCGCATAGAAAAAAATGAAGATGGAAACTGGAATAATCGCCATCAGCAATAGACGCAAGCCTTTATCATACATAACGGAAATCTCTGCAAACTGGCGATTGGCCGCTTTTGCAGCCAGCGTCGGATAGATGACCGTCGTGACAGCCGTCATTAAGATGACTTGCGGAAGCTGGACAAGCTTTGAGGCGTAATTCAGGGCTGCCACTGCCCCATCTTCCAATTGGGAAGCAAATACACGGTGAAGCAGAAAATAAAACTGCAGCGTCGCACCGCCCAGCAAGATCGGAATTCCAACTTTCATCATCCGCTTCGCATATTCCCCGTTTTCCATCGCCCATCGAAAACGGAAAGAAAGCAAACGGTCGCGCCTTAAATCCCTTACAAGAAGCACGATCATGCTAATAGAACCAAGCAAGGCCCCCCATCCATATGCTTGTGCTCCCATAAAGGGATATAGAAGAACCGCAAGCAAAACAAAACCAGCATTATTAACTAGCGTCGAAAATGCTGGGCCAAAGAAACGATCCTGTATATTTAATAAACCGGAAAACCACATCGACATGACTAGAAACAGGGTCGAAGGCGCCATGATAGCCAAAAGCATCGCAGTTTTCTCACTTTCTCCTTCCGTTAACCCGCTGAACAAGACATCCGTCACTTCACGGGAAAACAGAATAAAGAAGAGTGACAACAGGGCCATACTCATGGTTGTATACGTAAAAATGAGCTCTTTAAACTGCTCTTGTTCCCTGATGGAACCGACTTTTTTGTAAATGCTGATGAACGCGGTTGTAACGGCACCGCCTGCCACCAAATAAACAAATGTCGGAATCGTATAGGCCAAAATGACCGAATCCGCCAAAGCGGATGTTCCAAAGTGATAACCGATGACGGCTTCACGCAAAAAACCAAATAAACGAGAAATGATGTTGACGATCGTGACAACACCAATGATTTTCAGAAGTGATTTCTTGGGCATCCTTTATCCCTTCCTTCTCCCCTCGCAACTTACACATTTTCTTCAATGAAGTTTTCAATAAGGGAAAGAATGTCTTTTCGTCCGCTTTGAAAAGAAGCAGGTTGAAAAGAGTAAATTTTCTCGATGGCCGCGCCTAAATCCTGCTCATCGTGCCAGGCAATTAAATGACCCGTCGCTTCAAACTGATTCACAATTTCCAGCTGGTGGTCATCATTGTGCTCACCATATTTAACCAGTCTAGGCGCCGCAATCATTTTCTTGTTTTTCTTGAGTCCTGATGTAATGGAGCCCGTCCCGCCATGCGTCACAATATAAGAAGCTTGATTGTACAGCTGGTCCATTTCTTCATAGCTTGTAAACTTAACAAGCTTCATCTTAGAGGACTTATAGGACGTGTGACCGGTTTGTACAATCACTTCTTCTCTAATATTCCCTTTTTCGATTTGCTGTTCCACAGCCTTTAACAGCCTTGTAAACGGCAGCTCATGCGTTCCTAACACAACTAAGATCAATAGATTGAACCTCCATATACAGCTTTTGGATAGTGCACTTTCATGGATTCCCACTGCACGATAAATAAATCGGCAATCGGATAAATGAGCCGTCCCGAAAGCGTCGGAGTCGTCGTCTTGGCAAAACTTTCGATAAAGATGACCTTTTTGCCGAAGAGTTTTGCAATGTAACACATCGGTACGGCTGTATGCGCACCCGTTGTGACGATCACATCTGGTCTTTCTTTTAAAAATAAATACAACGACTTAAAGCAGTTGTAAGTAAACTTGAACAGATAGCGGAATAAATAATTTCTCGCTCCATACATTAAAAATGACAATTCGTATTCTTTTTTCAGCTCTTCTGTAATGACAGATCGCTCTGTCACAATATGGTAGTCATATGTGGAAAAAAGAGGTTTCAGCTGCAGCAGCTGCGTCAAATGCCCTCCAAGAGAAGCAATGAACATGACTTTTTTCCGTTTATTTTTTTTCTTTAGCATTTCTCTCTACCCTCCAGGAGGAGAATAAACCTCTAACACTTTTTGAATTAAATATCGTTGATCATTCTCTCGCGCTCGGTTTTCGCCTTCTTCTAACAATTGTTCCACAAATGGTCCATCTTTTAATACATCTGCTATTCCCTTATATAAAGATTCATCATCATGAGGCTCCACAAGCACTCCGGCACCGTCCGCCAGCAAATAGCGAAGTCCGCCTACCTTTGTGCCGACAACAGGGGTATGACAGCTCATCGCTTCAAGTGCCACAAGGCCAAACCCTTCAATATGCGATGGCAGTACAAATATATTGGCCGCCCCCATCCATACCGCAATCTCCTTTTGATTCATCGCGTCCAAAATATGAACGTCTTTTAGATCATGCTCTTTAATCAGCCTGTCCAGTTCCCGGCGAAAGCCGACATCTTTGACGGCACCGATTAAATACAGGGATGCGTTTTGTTCTTCTCGTTTCACTTTAGCATAAGCCGCAATTAATTCCACTAAGCCTTTTTGACGAATTAAATTCCCGACAAATAAAAGGATTTTTTCATCTGGAGGAAGCTGCAGCTGCTGTCTGGCAGCTTCCCGTCCAATCGGCTTGAATACATCACGGTTCACACCCATATTAATGATGGACAGCTTTTCGTGAGGCACATGAAATTCTTCATGAATCGTACGATGAAGCTCATGGCCGACCGCAATGACATGGTCCGCCTCCCGCAAAATGCTTTCCGTCCATTTTCGGATCTTTGGAGACTTCTTGGCCATGCGGTCGATGTCGCCTCCATGCGCCGTGACAATCATCCGTTTGTTCCAAAGCTTTTTATATAATAATGCCAGCATACCAGTCGGAAACACATAATGGGCATGAACGACATCATATGCCTTCCCTTTCGTCAGCAAGTTCCCTAACGTATGAAGCAGCCACATTCCGTATTTTTTCAATACATTGGCTTTTCCCATCTTCGGGTTGGTAACAGCCAGCACATCGACGTCAAGCCCTTCCTTGCGCAGTGCTTCTACCTGATTTTTGACAAAAATCCCAAATGTCTTGGCTTGTTGTCCGGGATACATGTTGCTGAGCACAAGTATTTTCTTTTTCTTCATGTATCATTCACCATGCTTACATTAATTTCGTTAATTGCTCAATTCCTTTTGCCGCTTCTTGTTTAAAGGCTTCTGAAATCGTTTCGAATTCTTTTAAGGTCCCCGCCCAATCCGTCTCCATCCGCTCCACAAGGGATAAAAACTGATGGCCGTTCGTCTCAAGGGAGTCGATAGCTGTAAAGTTTTCCGTTCTTCCGATCGTTCCCATAAAATCTTGGACTTTCTGGTGATAACCAATCCCAATAATCGGTGTCTCTGCAACGACTGCCAATATTAAAGAATGAAGCCTCGTTCCAATCACCAGATCATGCTCCCGGCAAATATCGACAATGCGTTCCGGATATAAGTTTTCTTCTACAATCACAGCAGCATGCTGCTGTTTCATCTGCTGAAAGATATCCTTTGTCACTTCGATGTCTTGCGGGTATTTCGTAGAGAAAAACGTCACTTCCACACCCTTCTCTTCTACAAGGCGATCGAGGTTTTGAGCCATCCCTCTAATATAAGCCCCGTATTTTCGGTCATCCGCAGACGGCCAGTATTGACGGCTGAAATAAGGAACGGCTGTCACGGCCACCTTCTGCACGTTTGACCCTGCCGGCCCTCTCTCTTTTGAAGGAACAAAAAAAGCAGGGTCTCCAATGACCTTGACCTCTTTTTGAATGCCGATCGAATGCAAAAGCTGTTTGGAATGCTCATCCCGAACCGAAATAGAATCCGCTTTATTCACAAGCTGTTTAATGAAGAATGTACCGGGCTTTGTCGTAATAGGACCGGCTCCCACTCCGTAAATCGTCACCTTGCAGCCTGCGTAATGCCCGAGTTGGCCTAATGTGCTGTAAAGCGGTGCATCACGTTTGTACATATCCATCAGCAAACCGCCGCCGCCGATAATCAATAAATCAAGCTGCTTCATAATGGCATAACTTTCTTTGACGGTATGTAAAACGGAAAGCAAAAAGTTTCCCTTTTTATGCAGCAAACGGACCGATTTCAACCCGTATCGGTTCGTTGTGTTTTCTGGATGGTTGCTGAATACAATAATATTCTCTTTTTTGACGGCAAGATGTTCTATTAATTGTGTCAAAATGCCTGACAAAATGGCTTCATCCCCATTATTGTCATGCCCATAGTTTCCGATTATGCCTACACGCATCAGACATACACCTAATTCATTTAAATTTTTGTAAGAAAAGCGCAAGCGCCTGTCTATCAGCTAAACCCGAGAGCCGGCAGCGCCTGGAGCTAGACACTCACTCATCGAAAGAGTGATGCTTTCTTATCTTTTAAACCGGGTTTGTCGATCATGTCGAATGGCATCATTCGACATGATCGACAAACCCGTTCAGTAACAACTTTTTTATTATACTACTCTTAAGAGAAGGATTAAACCTTTGTTTTACGTCATTATACCAGTTTTTATCTGCCGACAACAGCGCGACCCCTTATCCCCTCTGCGTATACGAAATATGGACGATAAGAAAACAGCTTATTGGAAGGTGTCCCTATTTTTTAATTGAAATGAACCGTCTGCTTCTAATTCTCGCCTTTACTGGATTTCTGATGACGATTCATTTTCAGGAGGTTGAAGGAAGCTGGGTCAAAAGGTCGTTGATTAACGACTTTTTTGACCCAGCTTTTCTTTTTGGTGTAATGATTTGGTTATAATTGGATAAATCCGTTCATTTGAAGGGATTTCCTTCTCTTTATCCGGCCATTTTTTGCTTTATTTTTATTTGTGTGGCCCATTTTTTGAGATTATGGGCAACGCAAATAAGACCCCATTCCACCGTATTTTTGGAAAGGCCTCTTAATGAGAATCGCTTGAATCCCTGATTGTGTTTGATTTGTCCAAAGACAGGTTCCACTTCGATTTTTCGCTTCCGATACTTCTGGGAGCCTTCTTCCGATGAAAGCCGTTCGCGCACCTCTTTTCGCTGCCTTTGATTGTTCATGGACACTTGAATGCTTTTCGTTTCCTTATCCTTGGCACAAGCTGATTGAAAAGGGCAACCTGGACACTCGGTACAAAGGTACGTTCGTTTGATGGTTTCATAGCCATTGTCTGTTTTCTGTCGACTTTCATATTGAAACATCAAACGTTTGTCGTTCGCACAAATCCACTCGTCCAATTCTTCATCATATGTCATATTTTCTAAACGGCTGACTTGTTCTTTCCATGCTTTCGTTTGTTCCTTATCCAATGTGGTGTATTTGACATACGCCTTGATGTGTTCGGTTTCGCAATACGCGTAGTTTTCTTCACTTCCGTATCCTGAGTCGGCCGTCAAGGCTTTCGGTTTTGGACGATGGTACTTTTTCAATACGTTCAAATGAGGAATGAGGCAAGTCGTATCTCCAGCTTTTTGGTGAAGGCTGAATCCGGTGATGAACTGCTCTTCCGTTCCGATCTGTACATTGTAGCCAGGCTTCAGTTGTCCGTTTTTCATAGGATCCTCCTTCATACGCATGAAGGTCGCATCGTGGTCCGTCTTCGAATAGCTGTTCCGTTCACCGAGGATTCGCGTTTGTTCTTCGTACTTCTGTTTCCGGGGAAGAAGGTCTTGTTCAAGCTGGCGTTTTACTTTCTTGAGTGTGCGGTCCTTCGGTTTCTGTTGAAGTCGATTCTCCAGCTTTTCAATCGTTTCTGCAATCCTTTCAGACGTAATCGGTGTCTCCTGTTCCGGCGTGGAGAGTGGTTCGGCCTGCTCGTCTTCTTCGGTCGTCTCTTCAATGTGCGCCACCAGCTGCCGGAATTTCTCATTCAGTTGTTGATCATACCGTTCTGTGGCTTTTTTCCATGTGAACGTATATCGGTTTGCGTTGGCTTCAATTTTGGTTCCGTCCACAAAGTAATCTTCCAGCTTCACCATTCCTTCCTGATGAAGTAAATCCACAATCGAGAAGAAGGTTTCATAGATAATGTCTTTCATACGCTCGGAACGGAAACGGTTGATGGTGCGGAAATTGGGCTTTTGATGGCCAGCTAACCACATAAAATAGATGTTTTCTTCTAACTGTTCCGCTATTTTTCGGGAGGAATAGATTCCCTTAATGTAGGCATAAACGATGATTTTTACCATCAGTTTGGGGTGAAAAGGAGGACGGCCGCCTCCAGGATATTGCGACAAGAACAGGTTCATGTCCATTTGTTCAATCGCATGGTCGACCACTCGGCAGGCGTGATGTGGGGGAATCAATACTTCAATATCTAATGGAAGAATGAGTTGGTTTGTGTTATACTGTTGAAACATAAGAATCGCTCCTTTGATGTGTTGTTTGTTGTGGTGACTACAGTATATCAAAAACAGGCGATTCTTTTTGTTTTTTTACATAAAAAAACAGGGGTGTCCCAAAAGGTTAGCGCTGTGCGCTACCTTTTGGGACACCCTCCTTCAACCTCTTTTTATTTTTTATAGTACTCGACAATCCCGCGATAGATGGCTTCCGCAAACAAGTCATAATATTCCTCTGACTTTAATTTGGCTAAGTCACCTGAGTTTGTAATAAATCCTAACTCAACAAGAACGCTTGGCATATCGTTATTACGCAGAACATAGAAGTCATTGTCTTTTATGCCTCGATCGTTCATATCGGCTAGTGCTACAATTTGCTTTTGAATTTCAGAAGCGAGTTTTTTGCTCTCTTCGCCATTTAAGTTTTGTGAAGTGTCATAAAATGTTTCCGCACCGTTTGCGCTTGGGCTTGCAGAATTGGCATGGATACTTACAAACATATCTGCATATTTCTCTTTGGCCAAATCGACACGGTCCCCAAGCGTTGGATATGTATCACCAGAACGAGTCATGATGACCGTCGCACCCGCTGCTTTTAACTTCGTTTCCACACGCTTTGCCACTTCGATTACAATTTGTTTTTCTGTAATACCGGAACCGACCGCTCCAGGATCTTTTCCGCCATGTCCGGCGTCAAGGACAATCACCCGCTGAGCGACAGGATTTCCTTCCGTATTCTTCAGTTTCAAATAAAGTTTGCTGACATAACCGGTTTGATTTCCATATTGGACTTTTACCCAGTTGCCGCTTACAGATAAAACGGGAACCGTTTTCCCCTTTGAAAGTGTTCCAATTACCCCATTGCTTGTAGATGGACCCGAACGAACATTTAAGCCGGAAGTCAATGATACCGCTACCGTCGACGTATCAATGGACACCGGAGGCTTTTCCGTCTCCACACCGGACACATCATCATCCGTTGATTTCACACGGAAATCCGGGTTGATGGTGCGCGCCAAAGAAGCGGAAAACATGGCACGGTCCGCCAAGTTAAATGGTTTAAAGTAACCATCATTTTTCGTAATAATTCCTTCGTTATAAAGTGCACTAATATAAGGACGCATTTCGTGATTAATATATACGTCAATAAACGGTTCATTCCGATCGGCCGGAATTGGCACATCAAACGCATTAACAAGAATTTTGGTCATTTGTTGACGCGTTAAATTGTCCTCCGGACCGAATTTCCCATCGCCTTTTCCAGTGAAAATTCCAAGCTGATACGCTCTTTCAATCCAGCCGGAAGCCCAGTGGCTTTTTGGAACATCCGTAAAGCTTGCTGAAGAAACACTTGCTTCTTTTTCTCCCAACGCAATGATAAGCATCTTTGCCGCCTGAGCACGCGTGAGTGAGTTGTTAGGCGCAAAATAGCTGCCATATCCTTGAATGATAGATTTTGAGTTTAAATAATAAATTTCCTTGCTTGCCCAATGAGTGGACGGAACATCAGAAAAACTTGCTGCTGCGCTAACCTCCATGACCGGTTGAGGTGCAGCCCCAGAAAACGGTGACATCGCGACAAAAAACCCTACAGCAGTGCAGGATAGGATTTTTTTCAACATAATTTGACGGCTCCTTTCAATTTACAACATATTCCTAGGTTAACAAATATATTACTATGTTTCCATAAAATATTAGTACTGATTTTTTAGAACAGGTTATTAGTCCCAAAGATATGCCATTCCAATAATGTAATTTATTGTAAATATAGTAGTTTTAAAGTATAATATTTTGGGTATTTAAACCAGTTAACCAATAGTTAGTCTGTCCTTTTTATCGGACAGAGGAACCAAAAGTTTAAGAGAAATGGATGATTATGTTGAAAAAACTCGTAATATGTTTACTGTTACTCACTGTTTTTTGCCACGTATGGACAATCGATGCATATGCACAAAACGAACCAAAGAAAAACTGGGTTGAAATGAAATACAATCATGTCATGATTTATGAAAAGGTTGACGGCAAGCTGGTTCCTTATATGATTTTAAACTCCCAGCAGGCTTATGACCTTCAAGGATCAGCCAGCCAAAACTGGTACAAGCTAAAGGTAGAACAAAAAGATGTTTATGTACCTAAGATCCGGATAAAAAAGGCTGAAAATAAAAACATCCAGTCTATCAATATTAGTTACGAGCCTACCGACGCATCGATTAAAGCGATAAAAGATACATCAGTATTCGTTTCTCCTTCAACCGAAGGAAAGGTGGTCGCTTCTTTATTGAAAGGAATGACGTACCCCGTTTTGTTTGAACAAGGTGATTTTTACGGCATTGACATTGCCGGTGTCAAAGGTTTTGTAGCAAAATCAGACATCACTCCCCCTAAGGAGGAGTCACCTTATGCAACAGCCGTTCCTGTTCTCATGTATCATCATCTGTTAAGACAAGCTGAGAACCAGTTCCCGAACAATAACGTGATTTTAAATCTAGAAAACTTTGATCAGCAGATGAAATACTTGGCGGATGAAGGCTATACAACGATTATGGCAGATGAATTAGCCTTGTTTATGAAAGGTGAGCTTCGTCTTCCTAAAAAATCGGTTCTGATTACATTTGATGATGGTCATAAAACCAATTATTTATATGCGTATCCGATTTTAAAACAATACAATATGCGTGCCGCTGCTTTTATTATTACAAATCGCATTCAGCCGCTGCCCGCCGCTTTCGACCCGGCCCGCTTACAATTCTTAAGTACACAGGAAATGGAAAGCATGAAAGATGTGTTTGAATTTGGCAGCCATACAAACGGATTGCATAATTTAGAAGGAATGACATCACAAGTTTTATTAAAATCTCCAACAGAGTTGATGGCTGATTTCACGACAAGCCGTGACATCCTTCAAACATCTTATTTTTGCTATCCTTTCGGTCAGTACACGCCTCAAACCATTTCGCTGTTAAAACAAGCTGGTTACACAGCTGCTTTTTCCACAAAAGAAGGCTACGCGGAACCGAACGAATCACTCTACGAAATCCAGCGTTTCGGCGTTTATCCTTACACAACGATGGATGAATTCAAGAAAATCGTATCCGGTTTAAAATAAAAAAGAAAAAAGACCCTGCACGATTGCGCAGGGCCTTGAGAAAGGGGGGATATAACCTTGTTAGCTTTAGTATGCCCTCTTTCAGTATTCTTATACATTAACTAAATAAAAAAATCTTAAATTATGAATATGGGAACTTATCCATCCTTTTAGCTTGGATAAAGCTTACATAGGTTCTCATAACACAGAAAGGATGGGCACTCTTTGCTCATCCTTTCTGTGTTATTTATTGGAGAATCCGGTAGAGGAACGCGCTGAACTGTGCACGTGTCACCGGGTTTTGTGGTCGGAAGGTGTTATCTTCCTTATACCCTGTTGTAATGCCATTGGCTGCTAGCGCAGAAATTTCCTTGTAAGCCCAATAACTATTCGGCACATCAGCGAAGTTTTGAGACATATTTCCCTCCAGACCGTATGCCCGAGTCAAAATGGCAGCCATCTGAGCTCTCGTTAATATCCCGTTCGGATCGAAGCGCCCATCCGGCTTACCTGTTACAATTCCCATCTTGGCAATCGTGGCAATTTCCTTGTAATAGATGTGATCTGCCGGTACATCGGAAAAGCCCGGATCGACAGGGTTGGATGTATCCAACTTCATCGCTTTAGCCAATAAGATGGCAGCATGGGCCCGTTTTAGCGGTTGGTCCGGCTTAAAGGAACCGTCGCCGTATCCTGTAATGACGTTGAGTTCTGTCCAATATTGGATTTCATTATATGCCCAGTGATCATTTTTTACATCCGTAAACAACGGTTTGGCAAAAGACGTTTCGCTGCTGTAGACTGCTTGCAATCCATCAAACGTAATTGCGCCCGTTCCCTGTTTTTCAGCAGATGCTTCCGCCACGTAAACTTGTTTCAGCTGCAGCGGCATTACCGCATTGGCAGGAATAGGAGCTTGGACATGTTTCCAGCCCGTCCAATTCAAACCGCCTTCTTCTGTAAAGTTGATCGTATGCTCCGTACCGTTTCCGTCGACGATCTTCCCTCTGAGCCAGTGGCTCTTTCCGTCTCCATGTACCCACATACCTAAGCTTAACGGTTTACCCGATATGGCAAGCGGCTGTTTTGCGTTGACATAGGCCGCCGCAATTTCGCCCTTTGCCGGCGCAAAGTCATATTGAAGCTTTACTGCTCCCTTTCCTTCATTGACGACATCACTTGCTGCAAGCGATGCATTTGCACGGGCAGTCGAACTATTCCATTGGTTCACATCGTCCATGCTGCTCACAGTAAGAGGATCACTTCCCACCGTTACCGGAATAGAAGCGGATACCGAATTAAAGGAAGCCGAGATGGTACCTTTTCCTTTTACGCTTCCCGCTGTAAATAAACCGCTCGGTAAGATGGTTCCCACATTTCCGGAAACGGACCATTTTAGGACTGCAGGATTAAGCGTCACTGCATTTCCATTTCCGTCCACTCCTTTGACAGCCATCTGTGCTGTGCTTCCTTCCCCGATTGGAAGAGAGTTTGGTTGAATCACAATTTGCTTGATTGTATCATTTACGGTCAGCGGCAGTTTCACAACGGCTTGTCCGTATTTCACGACGATCGAACCGCTTCCCCCTTTTGTTGCTGTAAAGGTCATGCCATTAAACGTACCAGCAAGATCACCTTCTATTGATAAAGATGCTTTGGAAGCGTCGACGTTTATGACATTGTTATAACGATCCAATGCCGATTTAATGCTAACAGTGGTCGTACCTCCTGTGGCGATAGATGGCGCGGTCAATCCTGCATTCAACGTGACTGCTTCACCAATAGGAGCCGTGCTGACAGCTTGAAGAGTCGTTGATACGGCCCTTTCTGCCGTCTGTGACGGGGAATTGGCTAATGTCGCATAAATATTTCCCGGCTTACGGACTGCCATCGCCGTGGAACCGCCCCCGTCCAAGTTTAATGCCCGGTCAGCGCCAAGGCTCACTAAATACTGTGCAAACTCTGTCAATGTCATCCCTTTTGCGTAACTGCTCTGACGTCCGTCCGCTGTCACAAAGAAGACTTTGCTGCGGTCTTTGCTGACGGCCACAGCCGTACGCGGATTACGCTCTTTCGCACGCGAGCTGTTCGGATCAATTGTCATCGAGACCTTCCCGTCTTTGACAAGCATCGGACCGCTCGCCAATATGTATTCGGCATTTTTCCATTTCGGCTCGATGTCAACCGTCAACTGAATCGGATCACCCGGCTTCATATCCTTTAAGGCAGCCGCTAACGTTCCTCCTTGAACTGATAGAACAAAACCGTCTTGCGGAATGACGGAGTTCCCCGCACCGTATGGAGTCACCGCTTGAACCGTCCCTGTTACAACCTCTCCAAATTGCAAGCCTTGATCCACACGCTTGGAAGCTTTCGTAACGACAATTTCCATTCCATACGAGTTTGTTCTTGTACTCGAATAACTGAATTGCGGTGTATATAGAATCACTTCATTTGTACCGCGCGCTTTATTAATAGAAGAAACTGAAAGCTGGCCGCCTGAATACGTGACGGAAGATTGATAGGCAAACTGATCAATCAAAGGCTTTCCGTCAGCCCCCACTCCAAATGCAGTCGGCACGCTCATATATTCATCAAAACCGCTTGAAATAACCCCTAAATTCATGATGGTATTGTTCACGGCCAGTAAATAAGCCGGAAGGCCGGTATCAAAATGAAAGAACCCTGCATTCACAGCTCCAACAACCGAATGTCCCGCTCTTGTATCGGCTTTCGCCTGGGACGTAACGGTTGCTCGCTTCGATAGCGGGTCCGGTACTCCAACCTCTACTTTTGTATAAGGATCTGCTAAATTCATTTCCAGTACCCGGACCGCCTGCGGTGTCGAACCACCGTGTCGAATGTCCTTGTATGCCACTCCCGGCGTCACTTGAGTACGTTCACTGACCGTCCCGCTTGATACTTCAATGGCTTGTACAGTCGCAGCAGGCATGCCGCTCGCAACAACCTGGAAGCCAAGTACCAGCGCAAGCAACGGTTTTTTCCAATCCATTCTCCCCAACACTCCTCGCTATTTTTCTCTGAAAATAGTCAGTGGAATTTGTAAGATTATCCCACATTATGGAAACTAGTGACTATTTTTCTCTCACTATTGTATAATACAATAAGATTCATAGGAAGGGATAGGGAAAAAAGGATGAAGCTTACACGCAAGCTCACGGTGCACTTGGCTGCCATCACTATGGCTCTTTCTTGCTTTACATCTAGTGCTTACGGAGCAGAACCAATTGAAGAAGTTCGAAATTATGTCAAAAATTATTATGTAGATAAAGTGGATGATTCCGTTCTTCATCTGCCGACCGTAGATGAGGTTTTATCGAAGCTCGACCCGTACTCCACGCACTTTACAGCAGAAGAGTACCAGCAATTCATGAATGCCATCAATCAAAGTTATGTCGGAATCGGCATCGGCCTTGAGCAGCAGGAGCAAAAGCTCATGATTCCAACTGTATACCCCGGCTCCCCTGCCGATCGCGCCGGATTACAGGAAGGAGATATCATTATTTCGGTTAATGGCCAAATGCTGTTTGGGTCGACTCTTGAACAGGCTGCCGAACTGCTTCAAGGAGAAGCGGGCACGAGCGTATCGCTTGTTATTCAGCGCAGTGAGGAAACAATATCATTTCGTGTAACAAGAGAAGAAATTGTTTTTCCAACGATCATCACAGAACGTTTAGCAGGAAATGCCGGTTATATATACATTGCTAGTTTCAATGAAGAAACGGTACCCTCTTTACAAAAAGCACTTGCGGACATGCCCGATGTTGAACATTGGATTGTCGATTTACGCGATAACCCGGGCGGCTATGTCGATTCCGCTCTTGAAATGCTCGGAATGTTTCCATCGATCCGTACAGCTTTAATCGTTGAAAGCAGAGCGGGAAAAGAAGCTTATCCGGCAATCCCGCAAAAACGGAAATTTACCAGTCCTATCGCCCTTCTCACAAACGGAAACAGCGCCAGCTCCTCCGAGATTGTAGCCGGGACGTTAAAAGCAACAGATAACGCTGTCTTATATGGAGAAAAGACCTTCGGAAAGGGCTTAATGCAAACATTATTTGAATTGAAAAACGGAGATGTCTTAAAGCTGACCACTTATCGTTTTTATACACCCAAAGGAGAAGTGATCCAGCAAACGGGAATTGTTCCCCACATTATCACGGAAACTCCGTTGGAAGATGCCCATGAAGCATGGCTGGAAGCAAAGTACAAAACGTATAAAGAGTGGCCCGACTTAAAAGATGTCGAATCAGCCAAAGACTTTACGATCACGTTCCCTGAAGCGGTAAACGGCCATTCTTTACTCCGTCAAAAAATTGAATTGGTTGAACTCGGCGGTCAATCCGTCCCTGTCGACTTCACCCAAACAAATCTTCGACAAGTAGCCATTCATCCGAAAGAGCCATTAAAACCGCATGGAGAATATATGCTCATCGTCCATCCAGGATGGAAGACGTTTAAAGGTAAAGAAATTAAACAGGGCAACAGAGTCGAAATCGATGTTCAGTAGTCTTAATCTACAAAAATGGTCATGGGCAAACATTAGCCCATGACCATTTTTACGTGAATTTTATTTAGTAACTTGAAGATTGGCAAAGCTGCTTAACACGTTACCCGCTTGATCGGTGATATTCATGTTTGCCGCTGGTTTAATCGTCATAACTTTGGCTGCTTCCGTTGCCGTGAGCGGTTCATTGAATGCAATTTCGTATTTTGTGTTCCCCGAATTGGCTACCGCTGCCTCGTTTTGATACGCTTTGGACGTGTTATCGATGAATACTTCGAAATCAGCAGAAGGGGTACTCTCGCTTCCTCCGATTGTCGCATCCGTAAGCGCCTCGTTGAATGTCAACACGATTTTCGAGCCGTCAGATGCTAAAACGGCACTTAATAAGGAAGGTTTCGTATTATCTATAAACTGAATCGTTTCTTGATAAACGTTCCCTTTTAACAGATTGCCGGCCGCATCCTTTACGTTTTGAATCTTCAAGACGCGATTTGCGTTTTCCTTGAACTGTCCGTCCTTCAGTTTAAGAATAACTTCTTGCATGCCTCCATTGAAGTAGGCGTCTTCAAACACTTTCATGCCATCGACTGTATAGTTGTTCACATCAATGGCGCTTGCACCCATTTTTTCGCTATATTGAACTTTCACTGTCCCGTTTGCGGCATCATACGTCACGTTCCCCGCTGCTTCGCCGTTTGAATCGGAAAGTTCCGGTCTTACCGTATCCGCATCCGCCGTTAACGTGAAATAGACTTTATATGCTTCACTATTATTATTTAAATCTTTCACTCCGCCTTCAGCAAACTCCAAACGGTATGCACCTTCAACCACTTCAGAAATGTGCTCACTAAGATCCACTACAATTCGTTCGCTATCATAAGGGTTTACTGTAATATCTTCAGCTTTTACCGTCTGCACGACCCCGTTCGGCGCTACAAGTCTAGCCGTTGCACCTGAAGAAAGGATGACTTTTTCATTAAAGGTCACGTATACAAGATTGCCTTTTGTTCTTGTTTCTACGATACTCGCAGCCGTTTGATCCAAATAAGAAACCGTCTCGGTCACCGTTTTAATCTCGTTGCCCGCATAATCCTTTTGACCGGTGAATGTCAACTTGTTAAAAGCATCATTATTCAAGGAACCGATGTGAATTGTATAAACCTTCCCTGTCGCATCTATCTTATAGTCACCTTTTGTATCGAGTTTGCTGTCTTTCATTAAAGAGAAGGCATTGTCACCGTTGACCGAAATGGTACCCGCTTCATAAAGGGGCTCGCTGAATGTGACCTCGACGAGATTCTTGCTTAAAAGAGTGACTTTTTGGACTTCAGGTGCTGTTTGATCGTCTGAACCGATCGTCAAATTGGCTTCCACTTTATTATTGGTAAAATAGTTATTAGCCAAATCCTTCGCACCAACCATCGTAAGTGCATAGCGTCCATTTTCCAGAGATGAGGTATCAATTTCGACAACATCATTTCCTGCCGTAAACGGGGCGGTAATGGTTTTTGTGACGCCACCTTCATCCTTTAATGTTAATGTTCCAATTGTTGAAAGCGGCTCTGTGAAACGAATTGTTACTTTACCGGCAGCCTTGATGTAGTTTAATGAAGAAACAGCTGGTGCCGTATCATCATTCATTTTTATTACTTCATCGAACGTCATGAAGTCTTCTCCGCCCATTGTCTCTATTCCGTCTACAACGAAGCGATAAGTCTTATTATTCATAAGTAGAGATTTTGTTGCCGCCACTACCGTTATTCCATCATCTTGGAGCTCCACCGACTCAACCGCTTCGCCATCTATCGTAATATTACTTGCTGTTAATGTATCCTCATTTATTTTTTTATTGAAATGGAGTTCAACGGTTTTTAAGTTGACCGCTTCCACCTTTGTCACCATTGGGATTAACGCTTCGACGATTACTTTCACAGATGCTTTTTTATCTGTTCCTTTAATGGTGCCTTCTACTGTAAATTCTCCTGTCTTAGAAGTGTCCAGCTTGCTCCATTGAACCTCTACTTCCCCTTTTTCACCATTGGCATATGTAACTTCCACTGTTTTCGGAAGGTCGGCCTCCTGATCTTCTTTCACTCGAATATCTCCCAATGAAGCCACTTTCATAATATCACCGCGCTGTGCTGCTAGGGCACGATAAACGAAAGAGGCAAATTGCGCCCTCGTTACCTTCTCTTTTGGACGGAACACCTCGACATTGGTCACGCCATTTTCCGAAAGAATCTCAATGTAAGAGCGGAACTGATCCTGCGCTTGATCTAAATCCTTTACCTGGCTTTCCTTTCCGGCGATGCGGATTAAATCAAATGCTTCTACTAACACTTTGGCCATTTGTTCACGTGTAATATGAATGTAAGGCATTAAGTTGCCGTTTGAACCCGTCATCGCTTTTGCGGTGAATACCTCGTAGGCAGCCTTGACCAGTTCTTGATCCTGAAAGTTTGCAGCTACATCCGTAAATACCGCTTCCACTTTCCCTTCACCTTCAATGGTACGTGCAATCATTTTCGCTGTCTGACCGCGGGTAATAGGGTCATTGGGACCAAAAGTGCCGTTCGGATAACCTTTAATAATCCCTTTATCCGTTAATACATCAATCGCCTCCGCGTGAGAAGTTCCCTTTTCGACATCCGGAAACGTGGCCGCATGCGCAACGGGAACCATCACCCCAGTTGCCATAACAGCAGATACAGACCCAGCCAAGAATTTGCGATAATTAGTAGACATTCAAAAAAATCCCCCTTAGTATATGGTAAGTTAATAGACTGTTACTTCCAAGGGATATTTAACCAGTTTAAAAGAGAGCGAAACCTGTTTTGCAATATTTTTTATAAAACCAATCAACAAAAAGAGAGCTATCACGAATGTGATAGCTCTCTTTCGACATATGTCGCGTTATTTCGAGTGGTGACAGGTACCTTATTAGTTGATTGCTTTTGTTACTTCAACCACTTCGAAAGAAGCATGTTTGTTGCCAGCAGCATCTGTTACTTCGAATTTCTCTGCTGGTTTGATTGTGATAGCTTTCGCTAATTGTTGGCTAGTTAAAGCAGTTCCTAAAGTTAGCTTTACTTCTTTAGCGTTTGCACCAACTGCTTCTGCTACAGTGCCTTCATATGCTTTACCGTCAACGAATACAGCAAAGTCAGCTACTGGAGTACCTTCTGCGATAGAATCCGCAGCCATGTTTTCGCTGAATGTTAAGACGATGTCTTTACCGTTTACTAACTCAGCTTTTTGAAGAGCTGGCAATACGTTCTCAACAAGAGCTACATTATCTTTTACTTCTTTCACTGCAGTACCGTCTGCTGCTTTAACACCAGATACTGTTAATTCATAGTTTCCTGAAGCCTTAACAGAACCTTCTTCAAGTGTTAATTCAACAGCTGCACCGTTGTCGTCGTTTTTAGTTAAAACCGCTTTTTCTACTTCTACACCTTCAATTGCATAGTTGTCAGTGTCAACTGCAGAAGCGCCGTTTACTTTACCATTGAACGTTACTGTGATTGCATTTTTACCGTTGTCAACGATAGTAGCTGCCACTTCTTGAGGGTCAACTTGCTCATCGTCCATACCGCGTACGAATGTAATTTCTTCTGCTTCGCTCTTATTCTTTGATTGAGCTGTATCAGTTACGAAACCTTCTGCTAATGTAACTGTCCAGTTTCCTTTAACAGCGTCTGCTAAAGCAACTTTTACAACTTTTGCATTATCTTTGTCTAAAACTGGAGTAGCTTTGAATGTTTTAGTAGATGTTACATAGTCAGCAACATGTTTACCTTCGAATGTTACTTCTTGTCCACTTACAGTTACTTCTTCGTCATAAGTAAGAACAAGAACTTCTTTGCCGTCTACTTTCTCTACTTTTTGGCTTACAAGCTCAGGAGCTTCAGTATCTACTGCAACGATTACTTGCTTTGTGAAGTCTTCTGCTTTGTTACCAGCTTTATCTTCGATACCTGTGATCTCAATTTTGTTAACGCCATCTGCAAAGTCATGTGTTACAGTGTAAGTTACACCATCTTCGTCAGCTTCTACTTTTGTTGCAGCATTGCCGTTGATTTTTACTGTTGGAGCTTTTACTGCTTCAGAGAATGTTACTTTTGCTTTTGTATCAGATAAAACTTGTACTGATTTTACTTCAGGAGCTACTTTATCTGCTTCTTGCTTTTCAACAGTTACTTTCACTGGGTTTGGAGAAATGTAGTTGCCAGCAAAGTCTTTTGCACCAACGATTGTTACTTCTACTTCAGATTTCTCTTTAACAGCTGTTAAATCAACAGTGATGAAGTTTTCACCAGCTGTGTGTGCTGCTACTTTAGCATCAGCATTGTTCACCGTTACTTCACCAACCGTTTTAACTGGCTCAGAGAACATGATTTTCGCTGTGTTTACATCAACATATTCAACATCTGCAACTGTAGGGCGAGTTGTGTCTTCAGCTACGAAGAATCCAGCAAATGCTTCTACTTCATTTCCGTCAACGTCTTTAACGCCAGTGATTGTTACAGCATATTTACCTTTGAAGATTTCATCTCCAGCAGCAGTGATTACTAATGACTTGCCATCTTCGCTCAATTCAGCTTTTGCTTTTGATAAATCAACGCCTTTTGCGTCAGCTACTGTATCGATAGCAACTGAATCTTTTAATTTGCCGTTTTCGTCCATGATTGTGTTTACACTTACCGCAGTAGCGAATTTAACTTCAACTTGCTTACCGTTGATTGCTTCTACGCTTTCAACTGCAGGAGTCACTTCTTTGATTAAGTTCATCGCACGGTAAACGAATGCAGCGAATTGGCCGCGTTTTACTGTTTCAGTTGGGCGGAAGTTTCCGTCAGCAACTTGAGTTACACCGTTTTCAGCTAAGATTTGGATGTATTCACGTTGGCTTTCATGAGCTTTTTCTAGGTCTTTGATTTCAACGTCAGAACCTTCAACATGCTCTAAGTCGAAGTGCTCAACAATGATTTTTGCCATTTGTTGACGAGTTAATTTTGAATAAGGGTTTAATTTACCGTTTGCACCAGTCATAACACCAGCTTCGTTTACTTCGTAAGCTGCTTTTGTTAATTCTTCGTCAGATAAAGAAACGTCAGAGAATACTTGCTCTAATTTGCCTTCGCCTTCGATTAAACGAGCGAATACAACTGCAGCTTGACGGCGAGTTAATTCACCGTTGATATCGAACTTTCCATCTTTTCCGACAAAAATTCCTTTTTCTGCTAAATCGTTAATTGCTTCCGCGAATTGATGATCAGCTGGAACATCAGAGAAAGATGCTGCACTTGCTGCTGGTGCGATTGCGCTTGCTACTACAGCTGCTGTTACAGTGCCAGCTACGAATTTACGATAGTTTTTAGACATGTTGAAAAGCCCCCTAAGTATTGTTCATTCATAATTTAAGTAGTTAAGTAATTGATTATGGTGATTATGTCGATTATTGTCGAAAGATGCCACTTTTCCCATATTGGGAAATACCTGAGCAACTTTCTATTAAAATACTAACATGGTATTATCAAGAAAAAAAGCGGTTATTATTGTAACGATTGGTAAACATATGATATAATAAAAAAATATGGAAATTTAAAGCTCCTTTTGACATAGACGAAACCCTATTTATCGGACTTATATACCTAATAAAATGTAAAAAAATGCGCGACTGCAGAGCAATCGCGCATTTTTCATTCTTTCTATGGGGTAAAAAAGTTTTGGGCATAGTATGGAATGGAATTTCCATTAAATGCAACCCCTACTCCTAAATACGTCCATTTCGGCTGCAGCACATTTTTACGATGGCCTAATGAATTCATTAACGCTTCATGGGCAAAGATACTGCTGAATTGCCCCATCGCAATGTTCTCTCCGGCCATTGAATAGGAAATGCCGTCCCGATCCATTCGCTGGAAAGGAGAAAGCCCCTGCAGATTTTGATGGTTAAAATAGTTATTCTTAGCCATGTCTGCGCTATGCTTTCGAGCTGTATTCGAAATAGGATCATGCCATTTTAAAATCGACAACCCGTTTTTCACTCTTGTCGCATTGACCAAATCAAACAATTGCCATTCAAAGCCTTTGCGAAGAGAATCGCTTCCTTTCCCGTAAAAGCCTTGCTTTCTTTCTTCCGCACTTTTTTCCATCAACTGAACAGCGGTTACTTTCTCACTGTTATGCAAATCATAGAAGAAAGTGACATACACGTTCCGAATCAAATACGTATCATATTCTTCATCTTCAATCGCGTAGTTCGTCCCGCCTTTTTGAATTGTTTTAAGAGGAGTTCCCCATGCGTGACGGACGGCTGTTTTCGCGGAACCAATCTTAATCTCTTTTCCAATATTGGCCACATCCTGGTTTGTGTATAAGGAAACTACTTTGCCGTTTGCGTAGCCTGTCATGAAGAACTGTTTGTAGTTTTGATGATACGTATTCCACACAAGGCCGTACTCATTGATTCCTTTTCGTTGGGGCTCTCCGTAGTATGCTTCTACTTGGGACTGCCCATCCCCTATTGCAATCCCTTTGACGGACAAATCTCTCGTTTGCTGAAAGAGGGATTGTTCAACCACTTTTAAGGTTTTTGGAAGGTCACTTGTATGAAAACGGTGCAAAAGGGTCATTCCTTGAGCTCGAGTAAGGAGCGCATCTGGATGGAAAGATTCATACGTTTTAAGATAAGTCCCCTGGCTCGAAGGATAGCCTGTCGAAAGCTGCTGATCATACATCCATTGAACTGCTTGCTTTTCCGTCATATTTTTTCCTGTTACAGCTTGTGCAAGAAGCAAAGCCGTATCTCCCCGCCGGATGGCAGTATGGGATGATTTAATTCCTTTTACTGGAAGATGATAGTTTGCGGCCATTTCATATTGCTTTGAGGCCCAATGTTGAGCGTCCTTTGAAGCCAATTCCAATTCCTTTGGTGCAAGATAACGGAGGAGCATGGTCAAATACTGTGCTTCTGTTAACGCCTGGTATGGTTTTAATAGCTGCTCTTTCGGATACCCCATCACGATTCCATTTTCAACCGCCCATGTTACAGGCTGGGCCCAATAAGCCTTCTCATTATAATCGTGGTAAGCAGAGACACCGGAACTAACACCATATGAATGATTGCTTGTAAAATTCAAAAAAACCGCCATCATTAAGAAAAGGATGACTACTCGTCTCATTTTGTCTCATCCTCCGTTCTAGTTATCTTCAACACTATTATAAGGAATCTGTTCCTATGAAAACAGACCTCTATCATACTATTTTTACACGTTAAATCCGTTATAAACGTCTTAATAGGAAATTTCGTACGACCTTTTTCTACAATAAAGCGACGAGCAGTATCCCGAAAGAGATACTGCCCGTCGCTTTATTTAAATGAATTTACTTAACTGAATTAGCAAAAATCGCATTCGACAAGAGTCGATAGCTTTGCTTTGTGTGCGCACGGAATGTAAGATCATTGGCATAAGCTACCATGTTATAATCATCCTGCTGCCACGAGAAGGCCATGATTTGTCCTTTCACTTGCTCTTTGCCCGGCCACCAGCCTGCTTTGTAAAAATCAGCCGCACTGCTTACCTGCAACAACTCTTGCGCTCCAGCCGGCAGCGTTTTAATCCATGTACCGGAAGCCGTATAAATCCATTCTTCATTTTCATAACCAGATGTATATATATGATTTGGAGTGACGTTCATTTTAAGAATGCCCTCATGATAGAAATCCGTATTTCCATATTCAAGACCTGGAACAATATTTTGATCTTTTACATATTTCAGCGCTCCGCCTCCAGAGAAAATATAGGTTTTCCCTGTTTGAACCTTCGCTTTTCCTTGATCATCAAAGATGAGGGAACTGTCTGCTTCTGCCCCAAGCGTAAAGCCCAGTTCGTTCAGAATAAATTTGGATGCTGCGCTTCCTGCCGCATAGATTGATTTCTTTTCTAGTTTTTTCGTTGTAAGCTCACCTTTGGCAGGAGTGATCTCTACCATATATTTAGAAGCGAAAGATTGTAAATCTTTCGATAACACCACAAAGTCACCTGCACGGTAATCTCCGCTTGCTTCCGTTACATACTGCACATCTCTTCCTTGTCCAAGCAATTCATTCACAAGCTTAACGGCATCATTGTTCGTATTGCCAACCACATATTTTTCGACCTTTTTATCAATAGCCAAAGCCAGCTTGTCTACTTTACTTACTGCAGTTGTTTTGTTTTTAAAAGCATTTTTCTGGTAAATGCCATAACGGTCAAAGCCGCGCAAATCAGGGAAATTCGTAATAACAGAATCATACATCGCTTCCCAATCGGATACATCTTCACCATCTGCTAAAACGGCATTGGCCAGCCCGCGTTTCGCTTGATGCATCGGTACAATGAACGAGCCTTTTGGATATTTGACCCCTTTTATCGTCACTTCTTCTGTCGTTTGTTCTACTTTCATACCATTACGAATCAAGTATTCTACCATATTATAAACTTCTAAATCATTTTTTTGGAGTGATTCAGAAACCGGCAGCACATAATAGTCCGGGAAGAAATTTCGATTTTGATCACGGTCTCGTCCAATTACTTTTCCATCTTGATTGACAAGCCATTGATCAACCTCTTTATTATCTTCGCCATTTACACCGCGTTTAAAAATTTCCAATTGGTTCATGTACAGCTCTTGCTTATGATCAAGCGCATACTTCACTGCCCCGAAATTGGCATAAATTAACGCTTTATTGGACTCTTCATTTAAATCTGGAATTTCGACTGTATGTCCCATCGCACCATGGAACATCGCATACATTGCCGTATAAGCCGTCGTTGCATCATCCCAGCCGTTTTCGTAATCCAATGCAGGAATTTCATATTTTTCATAAGCGGTATTGGCAATACCCGCTCTTCCCATCGCATGGGCATTATCGAGCATACCATCCATCAATAAATCATATTCGAAGTTCGGATTATGAGGAGGTGTACACGGCTCAATCAAAAATCCTTTCACGAACCCGTGCAGATCCAAGAATGATAGTGGTGTCCATTTCGCGATTTCCTGTGTGACGATGACCGATTCTTTTTGCGTTTGATAGCCGTTGTCACGATTCAAGTCAAAGCCGTTTGCATTATGTCTCGTGTTGTTCACACGGCCATCCGCATTATGGGCAAGGTTAAAGATGAAGATAAAGTGATCCAATGCATCGTTCACATCCAGTGTGACTGTTTGTGGATTTCCTTTATCATCTGTTGTTTCATAAGAAATGACATCTTCTTTCGTAAATTGATGCAATAGGTCCAGCATAGCATCCACACCTGGTGCTTCATCCGGATGGATATTATTGAACCAAATCGGTACTTGATAGTTTTCCAGCTTGCCTGACTGAATGTCTTTTTGCAATTGTGCCGGGTTTTCCAATGCCTGCGGAAGCGTTTCATTCAAGTACGTGTTGACTGCCGCTTTATCCTTTGCCAGCACGACAAAATGCATATCTCTTCCTTCTACCGTCTGACCGATTGATTTATATTCGGTGTAACGATCCTGTTTTTTCTCATTGAAAATCTGATCGATTTCCGGCTTGATTTCCTCGTATTTACGATAGCTGTCATAGACATTGAGCTTCAAGGAAACGGCTGCCTTCTCCCCTTTTTTTGGATCTTTCACCGCTAATTCATAATGGTTGATAAACTGTGGATATTTAACGCGAATGCTTCGCGGCGATAAATCATTCGTATCGAACAACAAATCAAAATGAAGAACTGTCCTAATTCGAGTCGTTCCTTTTACATATTGAGGACTTTCTTTAAACGTAATATAAGGTCCCCCCGTAAAGTCTCCCTTATCTTTATTCCATTTCTTCCATGCATTCAACGGCTTCCCGCCAAATGACCACTCTATTTTTGATAAATCCGCTTTGTAGCCTAAATCCACTTCTATCGTTACGTCTCTTGCTTCCGTCATGGAAAGAAGCGATTGGCTGACGCTCATACTGGTTTGTTTCTTTTCTTCTTTAGCTGCTGCAAGAGCCGCACTATTCGGCAGTAAAACAGACAGCATGAGTACGAGCGCGATTAAAAGTATATGAACCTTTTTCTTCATCCCCCTACTTCCTCTCTTTTCTATTATTTGAAAATTATGTATTTTTATATCAAAATCATATCATAGTTTTTCGAAAAGCGAAATATATTAATATACATAAATTGTTTGACACATAAGCCACTTAGGTTTAGAAAATTAGGCATGGCCGTTCTTTGATGGTGTTGAATTTTCTACATCGGTTTATATAATAATAGGGAATTTATGAGAGTATGATGTTCTCCATTTACAATGATAGGTCAATTTGCTAGATTAATGTGTGATAGCAAAAGTAGACCCTGAACCACCTGGGACTATACTGCGCCCGTTAGAGCGGGAAAAAGAAAGGAAAGAGACTATGCAATACCATTTAGAAGATAGACGTTTACCGAAAACGCGGAGTTCTTATTTGTTTGCGGAAACATCAAGGGCGCATGATCCAAACGATGCACCTTCTTCTCGCCTGGAAAAAAAGCGGATCAAGCAAAAACAGCCCGCACCAAAACCGCCGTTATATTCGGTTGCGGCCCTAATTGCCCTCATTCTTCTGATCATTTATATATTTGGTTCGCAGCTGTCGAAGCCGGAGCGCCTCATCCAAAAGCTTGAAGAGGCAGTTCAAAATAAAGATTACGGATACATTGCGGATGTCATGAACGACGGCCAAGATGAGCTGAAGGCCACGGAAGAAGATGCCAAAGCGTTCGTCTCTTATTTAACTCGTGACCAAGCTATATATGAAAAAACAATAAAAAGCTTGCGTGATTCCTATGAGGATGGCCCATCCTATGTTAACCAGGCCGTGAAGCCGTTTATTTCATTGAAGCAAGACGGCCGAAGTTGGTTGTTTTTTGACGGCTATACTTTAAAAATCGAAACATACAAAGCTTATTTGTCAACAAACTATGAAAATGTGGATCTTTATTTGGGAAGCAAAAAAATCGGTACGACCAAATCGGCAGATGATACCGTGATCACACAACCGCTGTTTCCGGGCATTTACACCTTCAAAGCGGTTCCGAATAAAGCCAACAGCGCTCTTGAGAAGAAGCAAAAAGTGGATGTGACAAAATCCATTCATAATAAGGCACAAGTCTATTTGGAGCTAGAGGGTGAATATATTTATCCGTCCTCCAATTACAAAAGCGCCCATTTATTTGTCAATGGAAAAGATACCGGTCTTGAAATCGGCGATATGAACAACGGATTCGGTCCTGTCAGCACGGATGGTTCTGTTGTCGTACACGCGGAAAAAACATTTAAAGACGGCGTGAAACGAAGCAAAAAGGTAAAGGTGGAAGATGAGACAGACCTCTACTTACCGATTGGAGAGGATGAAACATCCAAGATGGAAGAAAACGGAGAAGATGACGATGTTCGTGTCGGTGACTTTTTGAAGCACCATGTGTCCACCTCGATGGATGCGGTTAATCAACATGACTTCTCGTTGGTAGAGGATTCATTCATTAAGGGAAGCAAATACGAAAAGCAAGCAAAAGAGTATGTAAAATACTTAAAGAAAAAAGGCATTACAGAACAATTAAAGGCATTTGATATTAAAGACATTCAACAGCAATCAGATGACCTCTATGTCATTGAAACGTATGAACAATTCGATATTTACTATAAGGACGGCTCAGCAAAACGAAAAAGCTTCAACAGCCGCTACGCCGTCACCTTGACCGAAGACGGTCCAAAAGTAAAAGATTTGTTGGAAAGCAAACAACTAAGCAGCGAGAAGATTCAATAAGCGACGGAGGAAACCATCAAGGGCCATGCCCCATAAGGTTTCCTCTTTTTATTTCCTTTTAGGAACTGATTGACAACAAAAGTAAAAAAAGCCGCCGGCCAAGGCCGACAGCTTCAAAAAGCAAGCGATATCGAAATATAACTTGCTGCGAGGTCTTTTTTTATAGAAAAAACCTCGGTTGGTAGCTTTACTGTAATATGAAAAGGGATACCATTTCAACAGGAAATTTTTTCTGAATAGCGTTTTGGCGAAAAAGGGTTCCAAAGATTTATTTTTCTGCCAACTTTTATCTTTTTGATGATTTTGTTAATAAATTTGTCACAAATATCTTACATATAATTGAATATTACCCATATAATAACTAATTTGGTATATGATTCTTGGTGATATTTATGCTTTTTCTTGCATATAATGATAGAGATAAGATTTTGGTTGGTAAACCATATTTGTTGGCCTGTTCTTCGTGAACAGGCTCTTTTTTTTATCTTTTTATCGGTTCTATATCTATATATTTCCAACAGGGGTTTAACCTATGTAAATAAGCGTTTTTGATGTATGTTCCATAAGTTACTATAATAGTAGATATTCAGAAACTCTTTTTTAAAGGAGACTCATCATGTTAAAAGCGTATCCCCTTTTGTGCATACTCTTATTTTCACTTTTCTCTCTGCCTGGTATAACAAAGGCCGATGAGCAAGAATGGATCCTTCACTTACAAAACGATGAATCCATACTGACTGTTCAGTCATCTTCAGTCACGATATTGGAACAGGAGAACCATCAGTTGAAAATAGCGGCAACACCGCAAGAAGTGAACCGCCTTACCTCGTCTCCTGCCGTTCAATATATTGAGCCAAATAAACAGAAACGAACGAGCTCTCTTCTCTCTTATGATGATCCCATGCTTTTGCAGCAATGGGGATTAGACAATATTCAAGCATTGCCCGCTCTCGAGCAGTACAAGCAACAACCCCGCAATTTACTGAAAGGGTTGACCATTGGTCACGAAAAAGATGGGCAAACGTTCTCCTACAACGAGCAGCCGCTTCCTGCCGGAGATTGGGTGATTCACACCAAAAACGAACCGCTATCTAGAATATCGGTCACTTTGGACGATTTTGAAGGCCCTTGGACAATAAAAATTTTGGATGAGCATGGAAACCTGCTTGCACAAAATGAAGGCCCACTTTTAATATTAGACGTTTTATTGCCCAAAAAGCAAATATTTCGCACTCTGCATGTCCGTATTGAAGGAACAGAAGACTGGAAGAAGCAGCCATCCATCCAAAAATTATACGGTACGAATGCAGCAAGGGTTGCGGTCATCGATTCCGGTATCTCCCCCCATGAAGATTTTTGCGGGAACGTCTTAAAAAGCCTCGGACGCGATTACGTGGAGTCGCTTCCGTACGGGGAAGACCGCTTCGGGCACGGAACCTTCGTGACAGGTATAATGGCTGCCTGCGGCAATAACAGAAAAGGCATGACCGGAGTCATCGGAAATGCACCTGTCGATATCATCCCGTTAAAAGTGTTGGACCAAGCAGGAAACGGCGATGATTTCGATATCAGCCAGGCTATTTATGATGCCATCGATCAAGAAGCGGACATCATTAACATGAGCCTTTCCGGTAAAGGAGAAACAATCATGCTTCGAAAGGCCGTGATGGAAGCGGTCAACCGCGGTATTCTCATCGTAGCGGCAGCCGGCAATGACCAGACGGACACAAGCACCCTCTACCCGGCCTCTTACCCGGGAGTGCTGACGGTCACCGGCACCACGGCCGAACACGCTCCAATCCCCGTCGCCAATTACGGCTGGGAAGTGGACTTGAGTGCACCAGGAGCCAATATCATCAGTACCTTCAAAGAAAACAGCTATAAAACGATGCGCGGCACTTCTCTTGCGGCACCATATGTCAGCGGGGCGGCCGCCTTGTTAAAAACGGAAAACCCGGAGCTGGATGCCGTCTCCCTTCGGCATGCCCTCGTTCGATCTTCCCTTGATATCGGAAAACAAGGAGAAGATTTGTATACGGGATATGGGATGCTTCAAGTGGAGGAGGCACGGAAACTGGCAGCCAAACAACCGGCGGCCATCGAATGGCTCACATTAAAAAACGGACAACCGCTGCTTGAACCTTCATCCCATCTAGTCGGTTTTTCCAAGGATCTAATCGGACAGCAAGCATGGCTGTTTATCGGTGACAGCCTTCAGAGCGTGCAGCACGTGACGGATTCGCTGATGGATGTTTCTCTCCCTTTTGTTCAGGGAACGGCAACGATCAAGCTTTTCACGACCGGTGCGAATCAAAACGTCACGTCCAGGCAAGAGATTCGTACTCAAGAAGAAACAGCCGAAACAACCCCCTTTCAGGACGTTCCCGCTTCTTTCTGGGCCCATGACGAGATTGGACAAGCAGCCACTATGGACATCATTAATGGGTACGGAGACGGCACATTTCGGCCAAATGAGTCCGTATCGCGCCGACATACGACGATGATGCTGGACCGTTTCTTTAAGTGGGACGACCCATCTTCCATGAAAGCTCCCTTTGAAGATGTTCCAAGCGCTCTGCCGGGATTCCTTGCCGTTTCATCCGCTTATGAACAAGGAATTGTGAAAGGATACGATCAACAGTTTCGGCCGAACGGGACATTGACACGGGCACAAATGGCATTAATGCTGGCACGGTCCTTACGTCTGAATGATGCAGCCGGCACGGTTCATCCCTTTCAAGATGTCCCTGTCTCCCATCATGCTTATAAAGAAATTCAGCAGCTTACGGATTTAGGAATCATTTCAAAAGCAGATCGATTCCGACCAAACGATCCGGTGACAAGGGCACAGCTTTGTGCGATGATGATAAGAGCTAAACCGGATCAGTAAAACCATATATGTTTAAAAGGAGGAGGATGGCTCAAACATACCTTTTGAGCCATCCTCCTAAAAGGACCCGTCATGAGAATCCAGTAAAATCAAGGATTCAATGACGGGTCCTTTCAATAAAAAATCATTTTTGCAGCCTGCTTACAACTTATGAGGCAGCCGCTTTCTTTTTGACCATAAATAAAGAAGTATTCTACTATTTCTCAGCGTAACATCTCGGGCATTATTGACCTTCTGTAAAAATTTAAATAATATGTATTAGGATGTCAATATCGCTGAATCATTTATACATTTCATATTGAATAAATAGTTTTAAAAATTAAGGAGTATCTATGATGGAAAGAAATCATTCTATTGATTTTTTTAAGTTCTTCGCATTATTTTTTGTAGTTTGCATACATACAGGTCCCTTTCGTAACGTTCATACAGAGCTGTTTAATGGCGATATCATTAGCTCTATGATTAACATATTTGCCAGATTTGCTGTCCCCTACTTTTTTGCCGTATCCGGCTATTTATTTGGACAAAAATTAATAAGTAGTCGAAATCAAATATCCTATTTTAAAAGATATTTGACGAAACTATGGAAACTATATATCGTGTGGCTTATCTTTTATTTACTTTACAATATATCCTTGAAAGTTTTTCAATCATATAAACAAGGACTGAATATCAAACATGTAATTATTGAATACTTACATACAACAATCACTTTAAGAAAACTCTATTATGGTATAGATAGCAGTTCATCTTTCCATTTATGGTATTTACTAGCTCTAATATGGTCCATTATCATCTTGTTCATTTTTATTAAAATAAACAAAGTAAAGATATTACTAATAATTAGTCTAATATTCAATTTGATAGGACTTTTTGGACAGTCTTACTCTTTTCTTTTTACTTTGCATATCCAAACAAGGGATGCTCTATTTTTTGGGCTATTCTATACTACATTAGGCTACTGTTTTAATCACATAAAAGTAAACAAACGCCCTAAATTATATTTAGCTTTATCTTGTATTTTCGCATTACTACAACTTTTTGAGGGGTTTATACTTATCAAAGTGTTTGAAAGGCCGTTAGGTAACTACTACATATCTACCATACCATTAATTGCGTTCTTATTATCAGTTATCTTAACTAAAAACAATCTAGGAAGAGGATCTATATTTGAAAAAATAGGTAAAACGGCAGTAGGAGTATATATTATTCACCCATTATTTTTAGATTTAGTTGGTAAATTTATGATTTTTTCACACACGGAATTTTTATCAAAAAATTTTATATGGAACCTGCTCTACCCACCTTTTATTTTTATCGTTTCCTATTTCACATATGCCTTTTTACAAGTTATAAAGAAAAAATCAAAAAGAGTCTTGGTTATACAGGACACTAATCAATATACGTTGTCAGCGTTTTTCACATATTTTTCTTATAGGCGACAGACATTATAATATATAATAAGACTGATAGAGAAAATCTGCATCAGAGGCAGGGAATTCATAAATGAATAAAACATTAATTATTGTGCCAGCTTACAATGAGGAAGAATCAATCGCTGGCACATTGCAAGATTTACTCATGATCAAACAAGAAAGGCCTTTTATTGATATATGTGTCATAAATGACGGTTCAAAAGATCGGACATCCTCAATCGTTGAACCTTTTCAGAACATTAAACTAGTAAATCTTCCATACAATCTGGGCATTGGCGGAGCAGTCCAAACAGGCTATCGTTACGCCTATCAGCACGGATATGACATTGCCATTCAATTTGACGCAGACGGTCAGCATAATGCCGAGTCGATTGACGCTCTAATCGAGCCTATTCTTTCAAGGGAAGCAAACATGGTCATCGGATCCCGTTTTTTGGAAAAAACAGATTACAAGAGTACTATGTCCCGGCGTATCGGCATTTATTATTTTACTTTATTGCTTCGTCTTCTTACGGGTCGCATATTCACTGATCCTACATCAGGCTATCGCTCAATCGATAAAAAAATCATTTCCCTGTTTGCCTTTAACTATCCAAAAGATTATCCTGAACCGGAAGTATTAATTCACTTAACAAGAAGAAGCTTTAAAGTCAAAGAAATTACTGTGCATATGAAAGCCCGCCAAGGCGGACGCTCTTCCATTACTCCATTGAAGTCAATCTACTATATGACAAAGGTTACGCTATCTATTGTCATTCAGCGCATTATAAGGGAGTGAAAATATGAACATTATATGGCTTTCTTTTTTGATTGTAGTGAGCATTTTTATTTTCGTAATCGAATCGGTCAGAAGAGGCGTTTTAGAAACAAAGTATTCCATTCTTTGGATTATCACTTGTGTATGCCTTGGTATTTTAAGTGTAAATGAAGTAATCATTAATAAGCTGGCAGGCTGGCTCGGTGTCTATTACGCGCCTTCTCTTCTCTTTTTATTCGGTCTGTTGTTTTTGCTTTTCATAGTCTTTGATTTAACAAGAAGAGTCTCCAAGCTTAACCATCAGCTCGTTTCATTAACACAGGAATATGCATTACTAAAACAAAAATATGAAGACAAAGGAAGTAAAGAATCTTGATTTATGGGCTTGTTTTACTAAATGTCTGCATGCTGGTTACCGGTCAAATCTTATGGAAGATTGCAGTTTCTTCCATTCAAGAGTGGACGATACAATCGATCTTATCATTGATCATCTCTCCTTTTTTTATTGGGGGAGCTTTTCTATATGTACTTGCAACGGGTCTTTGGCTTATGATTTTATCCAAACTTCCGCTGAGTATTGCTTACCCGCTTCAAAGTATTAGCTATGTATTTGGGGCTGTCGCCGCTTATTTCATTTTCAAAGAAACCATTTCCACCCAACAATGGGTTGGCATTACCGTTATTATTTTTGGTGTCTATTTAATCGCTAAATAAAAATAAAGCTAACATTCGGTGGGGATTTCTTCATCTTCAGCCGACTGTTAATTGAGCCTATCAGGCTCTTATGGCATCTAGACCCTCTTTTAAAGTGAGGGTCTAGATGCCATTGGATAAAAAAGGAGGGAGAGGGCATTTCTATGCAAAGGAAAGACACGCCCTTATTTATGAAAAAACATTTACCTATTATACTCGTACTGCTTTTATCTTTTTTGCTGCACATACTTTTCCTCGTCGAACATCCAGGATATTTTAACCTTCACGGGAGCCGGGATGCACAGAAATATGACGAAATGGCTCATCGTTTAATTGAGGAAGGCATTTACGCTTATAACTCCGAGGAATCGAACGCATATGTTACGCCAGCACATCCACTTTATTTAACAGGTATCATCTTATTAGCTGATGTTATTTCCATTGATTACATGGTACTGGTTCGTCTTTTTAATATGGTACTCAGCATAACAACAGTTTGGCTCGTATATGCCATTCCAAAACGATTATTCGAAATGGAAACTATCAGCATCTTAAGTGCTCTTTTATATGGAACATATTTGGCGCCACTTCACTATTTCCGTTCCATGCTGACCGAAACACCCTCTATTTTTATGTTTATGTTTTCTATTTATATCTTTATAGCAGCGATTCAAACAAAATCAACAAAGCTGCATGTATTATTCGGTTTTACGGCATCCATAGCCATTATGTTCCGCCCTACTCCGGCACCAATGCTGCTGTTTGCATGGGCTATTGTCATTTATCAAACAGGCTTTAAGAATGCTATGAAGGTAGGGTTAATCTGGTGGATCGGCCCTCTTTTTATTATTTTTCCATGGTCCATTCGCAACTTAATTGTTCTCGGAGCACCGTACATTTTCTCATCTCATTCAGGGAATCCAATGTTACTTGGCACCAATCCATACTATCTGATTCCAGAAGAAACATTAGCAGCTAAATGGAGAGAAATAGGAATTGAACAGCGAGAATATGCCATCATTCGAATCATCGACGGTTTTCGCTATCAGTTTGCACTTTGGTTCTCATGGTTTACACTTGGTAAAACGATTTGGATGTTCCAACAACCTGAGCCCATTGGAAACTATTATAAATTCTTAATCACCCCTGCAAAATGGTATATCTATCTTAACCATTTCTTTGTTGTATTCAGTAGTTTTATTACAGGTCTCATATTCCGCAAGCATAAGCCCTTGTTCTGCTTATTTATCATTTTAGTAAGTTATCTTGCTATTTCGAATGTTTTCTTACCTTTAACTCGTTATGGCTCCTTTATTTTTCCTGTAATGTGTATAATCGGATCCTACGGAGCAGTAGTTATAGCACAAAAATTGGTACAGCTTAAAAGAAAAATTGTATCTTAGCTGTAAGAAAAAACATATCAATAACTTATCAACGTTAACAATATAGTGTCTTAAGCTTCAGTGTAAAAAGCAATATTGAGGTAAAACATTATCACACCTGAATATACTGATACGATTACTCTCGGAAAGGTGTCTACTAGGTATATAAAAATGAACAATGACTGAATGTATTTATATCTTATGATAGTAAAGATAAAAAAACGGATACTACTCAGGTATAATTTGCAACAAGGAGAAGAAAGATATGGTAGGAATTGATATAAAAAAAAGGGGAATTATAGATGCAAAAGTAACAGAACAAAGTAAAGGGATAGCTATATTACTGGTTATCCTTGGACATCTACATATTATCCCTCGTTCTGGGGCTTGGGGAGTAGCCATATTCTTACTCTTGTCTGGTTTTGGTTTGACTCAATCTTATTTAAAAAATGGTTTAAACAATTTTTTGGCAAAACGTCTTAGTAAAGTTATCTTACCTTATTTTATTGTTACTTCCGTTTGGTTAATTTTAGATACCTTTATATTGAATAAACACTATTCATTCATTACTATTATCCTAGGATTAAGTGGATTAGACTTTAAAGCAACTATTGATGCAAGCATGTGGTACATAACTTACATTATATTATGGTATCTAATGTTTTATTTAGTTTTTAAATTTAGCATGAACACAATTGTTAGACTGGCTATACTTTTTAGTTTTGCCAGCCTCCTTGGAATCCTGGATATAAAATTGAATATATTCGCATATGGTTCTGGAGCTTATCTCTATATATTTGAGTTTCCTTTAGGAGTATTATTTGGAATTCTTTATTCCAAAATTATTGATATAAAAATTAATAAATTAATGGTATCTGTTGCTTCAATTACCATTTTAAGTTTTCTGTTATTTTTCTTTTTTTTAAATCAGTTGAACCAAGCCGGTTTTTACGCTGAACTTTGTTATGCGTTGTCCAATTTAGCATGTGGCATTGGAATTATAAGCTTCTTATCCTTTATTTCATTTTATAAAATCTCTAGTCATATACTGTTATTTCTAGGTAGTATATCCTATGAACTCTATTTGCTCGAATGGGCTTTCTTAGCTAAATATAAAATATTTGATGGCATTAAAGATACAAATTATATAGGTTATCTAGTGACTTATTTTACTTTCATTATCATACTTAGTTTTTTTATTAAAAAATTTATGGGTGCCACTTTCACCACCCGAAGTTTATCGAAATCCCGCTCCCGAATAAAATAGAAACGCTTAGTCAAAACTTAGTGAGAATGACAAATCGATTTCTGAAAGGGGCTTTTCCATGGAACAGAACGATCATTATCCGATTGCGAATTTACATACTGACCAATTGGACAAAATTCGTGATTTGGAACAACAGTTGAACCAAGGAACCAATGAGAAGATTGTATTGATTGCGTATCATCAGGAAGAAAGTCAGTAAAAAACAATCTGCAAACGAATTGAAACACCGCGAAATAAAAAGCGAGCAAGTGATGAAAAAATATCACTTTGCTCGCTTTTCTACATAGTGACTGTCACCACCGGAAATAAAAGGTGAAAAACAAACTACTTTGGATTTCACTTCAGGTTCACATAGCCCTTCACCCATCCCAATGATTTTCAAAACATTCACGGTCATCAGCAAGCAAAACGCGCATTAGAAATCGCAGCTGCAGGGGCTCATCATGTGTTAATGACAGACCCTCCTGGCTGTGGAAAGAGCTTGCTGGCAGAAACGTTTCCTTCTATTCTTCCCGTTTTGACAACAGAGGCTCAATTAGAAATGATGAGCTTATATCAATTGGCTCATACATCCCCTCCCGCTTTTCGTTTTCCCCCGTTTCGTCAGCCTCACCACTCTGCTTCTTCCGTTTCTATTGTCGGCGGAGGCTCTTATCCGAAACCAGGTGAAGTGTCACTCGCTCACCGCGGTGTACTCTTTTTAGATGAAATGGCTGAATTTACGAAGAAAACGCTGGATATGCTGCGGCAGCCTCTTCAATCCGGAAACATTACCATCAGCCGTACTCATTCAACCGTCACCTATCCAGCCCGCTTCATTTTAATTGGAGCCATGAATCCTTGTCCATGCGGCCACTTACATTCAAGAACCCACTATTGCACATGTACCGATAAACAAATTCAAGCGTATCAAAATCGGGTATCCGGTCCCATTTATGATCGAATGGACATTTTACTGCAACTGCAGCCGGTTAACTTAGATAAAGAGGCGAATTCATCTGCTGAAACATCTACTGTTATGAGAGACCGAATTATGAAGGCCAGGGAACGACAATACACACGTTACGGACAAGAAGTCTGTAACGGATATGTACCATATGAACAGCTGTTGGATTTACATCCGCTTACCTCCGAGCAACGAAAAATGCTTCAGCAAGTATCAAGCAAACAACATTGGAGCAATCGCGTCCAAACGAAAATCGTCCGGCTTGCCCGAACGATTTCAGATTTGCAAGGAGAAGAAGCTATTTCAAATAAAGCCATTTGGGAAGCAATGTCTTTAAGAAGAACGAACACCGTGAAAAAAAGAAAAGGAAAAGCGAAGTGGCATAATGGGTAGAGTAAAAAGAACTTGGGTACCTGATGCGTTTTATCATATTGTAAGCAGGGGAAATAGACGAGATCCCTTATTTCAAGGCCAGCGAGATTTTCATGTCTTTCTTCACAACCTGTCGCAAATACATGAAAAAATCCCTTTCGAACTGGCTTCATATTGTTTCATGACCAATCATTATCATTTGCAGCTGCGCTCACAGGAAGAACATATCTCGAAGGTCATGGCTCTTATCAATAAACGATACGCTAATTACTACAATGCGCGCTACCGCTTGTGCGGGCATAGACGACCATAGTTACGACTAATGTTAATACTCCTATCAGTACAAGACTGAATTGAGCTACTAAGCTTAATGCTTCATATGTCGTCATCAATACCACCTCCCTTCTCATCGGGAAGTGGTCAACCGCCCACCCTGCTTTATGTAATTGCTTCTATTATCCTAGTACTTTCTCATTAGAAAATCGATCCATAACCAAAAGGAGAGCCCATTGCCACTTAAGCAATCGACTCTCCTTTTTTATTGCCAAAACCATTCGACAATCTTCGGGTGGTAACACCTATCCCATTCCATTGTAGCAAGTTCTAGTCGATCATTCCTCTGAAAATATAAAAAGAAAAGTCCCACAGAGATTTCTCTCTCCATGAGACTTTTCGACAATCTTTGGGTGGTGACAGTGGCACCTATCCTAACTGTGCACTTGCCTAATTAGTTTGCAACATCTGCATCAGTTGCAGAAAGAGAACCTGCAACATTTGCAGATAAGTCTACAAGTGTATTAGCAGCAACCGTTACAGTAACGTTACCTGAAGCAGCTAAAGGAGCACTTAATGTTAACTCAATTACATTGTCATCAGCAGTTGCTCCAGTAGCAACGCTAGCAACTGTTTGAGCTGCTACAGCAGAACCTGCTAAAGTGTATTTACCAGCAGTGAAATCAGATGCAGAATCATCAATTGCTTCAGATAAAGTTAATGTGATTTTGCTACCGCTGTATACAGCATTTGTAATTGTTGGAGCTGTATTATCATTGCTCTTAATTGTAATAACTTCTGCAAAGGTAGTACCTGCTTCTTCTAAAAGAATATCTACATTATAGCCAACTTTAATGTCTCGAAGTTGTTCTTCAGTGATATCACTTGTATCAGTACCATCATAAACATCTCCACCAGAAACTAACTTGTAGATTGTTCCACCAACAGTAACTGTTTTTTCACTTGGATCAACTGCAGTTACTTTACCAGTAACAAGCTCAGCTGGAGCAACTTTAATATCTTCAACTAATTCAGAGCTATCATTAACTGCTAGAACTACTGAATCACCTTTGCTGATAGAACGAGAAAGTTTATCTACTTTATAAGTCTTTTCTTGTCCTTCAACTAAAGCTTTAATTTCCACTACTTTGCCATCTGCATTTTTCAATATGCTTGTAATAACTGCGTTGAAATCAGTTTTATCACTAGCATCGTCTTGCTTGATAACTAAGTAATCAACATTACCATCTTTATCAGCATATACATCGGCAGCTAAAATATCAAAGCCTGCTTTTGAAAGCTCGCCCCAAGTAGTGATAGTGATATCATCTGCATCTGGATCAAACTCACCAGAATCTATAACGCCATCGTTATCTTTATCTGTAAAACCTTCAGAAGCATTATAAACTACTGTATCAGATTGCAAACGATATTTTGTACCACCAGTTGTTGTTACATAGCTATCATCAAGCTCTAACTTCGTAGTTAATGCTGCTGGAGTAAAGAATTCTAATTCTTTAACTTGATCAGAAGAATTTACTGTATAATCAATGATTAAATCATTTGTATTTGTAGATGTTAAAGTTTTAATTGTTGCACCAATTTTTGTAAAAGTGCTATCTACAGCAATTAAATCAAAACCGCCGCCATTTGCTACTAATCTAAACTCTTCAATTTCTGTAGTAGTACCAGGATAGTTTTCATCTACCTCGTATTCCAGGTTTACTTTAGGTGATACAGTGTTATTAGTAACTGTGATTTTATCTAAAGTGCTTACACGGAATGATTTAAGTACACTTGCACCTTTTTCATTTTTCAACTCTAATTCTAAAGTTCCGCGATCTGCAAGATTGTTATCTAAATATGCAAGGATGTTCTCGACATTATATGCTGATAAAGTATCTTTATCAACGTCTCCTTCAGTACCTTCAAGATAAACAACATTACCGTATCTATCTAAGTAAGCAGTTACTTTTCCACCAGCTTGGAATTCTTCTGCTTTATCAGCATCAAGAGTTTTGAATTCATCGCCATCTAGATATTTTGCAGTTCCAAACTCATTAGCAAGGAAATCATAATTCTTACCATCAATTTTAATTTTATCAAAGTAAACTGTTTCAATTTCACCAGAAACTGAATTGTTATATACTTCAGCTACTCCATCTCCACCATTAGAGCTGCTATCGTAGTAAACTACATCGCCTTTTTTAAGATCGCTAGCTTTGATTGTTTTTCCATCTTTGAATAAGATGTAATCTTCTAAATCAAGCTCATCGTCATCAGCTGCAATAGCTACTTCTCCGTCCATTTTTTCCACTACGAAGAAGTTATCCCAATCATAGGAAACGATAAATTCTACTTCTCCATTATCGTTAAAGAATACTTTAGCATAGTCATATTCAGCACCATCAACACCGATAGTTGTAGAAGAATCATTGTTATAGAAAGATAGAGTATCAGCTAATTTGTACTCTTTACCATCAATTTCGATTTTACCATTCTCGCTACCTGTACGAGTTTTAGTTACTTCTAATGAACCAGTTACAACTTCTTTATCGTCGAAAGTAACTTTTTGTAAGTCTCTGTCCTTATCGTACCATACACGAGTGTCAGCACCTAGAGATGCTTGGAAATCAAATTCTGTTTCTTTAGGAACGTTTATTGTTACTCCACCTACAACGAATTTGCGGTCTTCAACATCAACATCAGTAATACGACCTTCAGCAAATCCTGGACGTTGGAATGTAAATTCAGCTACTTCACTACCGGCATTTACAGTAACTGTATAGTCTGTTAAGCGTGCGATTTCATCTTTTGCACCGCTAGTAGTATCTTTTTCAAACAATGTAATTGTTGCAGTTTTTCCATCATGGCCTAATTCAACTGCTTCAATCCCAACACGCTCAAGTGTTTTTGTATTTTTAATTTGAATTTGAGATTTATCTAATTCTGAGATAGATTTATTGAATTTAACTTCTAAATAACGACCATCTTCAGTAAGCGCACTTACACTCTCAATCGCTAACTCACCAATAACCGCTTGTTGCGCACGGTAAACAAACGCTGCGAACTGACCACGTTTTACTGTTTCAGTTGGGCGGAAGTTGCCGTCAGCAACTACAGTGATGCCGTTTTCAGCTAAGATTTGGATATATTCACGTTGGCTCTCATGAGCTTTGTCTAAGTCTTTGATTTCAACTGTAGAACCTTCAACATGTTTTAAGTCAAAGTGTTCAACAATGATTTTCGCCATTTGTTGACGAGTTAATTTTGCGTAAGGGTTTAATTTCCCGTTAGCACCTGTCATAACACCAGCAGCGTTTACTTCGTAAGCCGCTTTTGTTAATTCAGCATCAGTTGTAGGAACGTCAGAGAATACTTGTTCCATTTTACCTTCGCCCTCGATTAGACGAGCGAATACTACTGCTGCTTGACGGCGAGTTAATTCACCGTACATGTCGAACTTGCCATCTTTACCGATGAAAGTTCCTTGTGCTGCTAAAGCGTTGATTGCTTCTTCAAATTGGTGACCTGCAGGAACATCAGAGAAAGATGGTGTTGCTGCACTTGCTACTGGTGCTACAGCGCTTGCTACTACAGCTGCTGTTACAGTACCAGCTACGAATTTACGATAAGACTTTGGTTGGTAAGCCATTGAGTTATTTCCTCCCTTGGTAAGTTAAAAAAGTATTTCAAACTGAAATTAAGAGTCTTTTTATCTATGTATCTCTGTTTCTCTTAACAACAGTCCACTAACAATTACAAATAATAGTATAGATAGTCACAGGTTTAATGTCAATATTTTTAAAAACTGGGAAAATGATGAATATATGAACGTTTTGTGTCCATCCTATTTCCTACAATTCTTCCAGATGAAACATCAACTAGAAAACCTTACCTTTTATTTTACATTATTTACTGCATATTTCAACATTTTTTACATAACTTTGTAGATTTTTAGTAAATAATGCGCATGATATCAGGCTTCCTCCCCCATAACCAACAGGATTAATATATGAAGGGGTTTATTTTCCTATGACACTATTTTGTTACATAACTGTAAAATAACTATTCTGACTTTTATGTTAGACTTATTTCAGTAAGAAACGACATAAAAACGACATGAAATCGACATAGAACGAGTAATATATTAATTTTGGGTTTGAGGTGTACATATGATTAAACGAACGATATTTGGAATAGTTTCAAGTTTTTGCATTATTTTTTCGGCAAATGGACAAGCATCCGCACAATCGAACGAAGATTTAGTGAATTTAGAGAAAATAGTCCCAGCGGCAAAGAAATACATCGGTGTTCCTTATAAATATGGAGGAACGACAGCAAGCGGCTTTGACTGCTCCGGCTATATCCGCCAAGTATTTAATGAAGTGGGCGTTTCCCTTCCTCGTACAGCAGCAGAAATGTATAAAAAAGGAACAAGCGTATCTAAAAGCGACTTGCATGTAGGCGATCTTGTTTTCTTCAACACGACAGGCAAACCGGCATCGCATGCAGGCATTTACATAGGAAACGGGCAATTCATCCATGCCTCTTCTTCTAAAGGGATTACAATCACCAATTTAAACGACCCTTATTATTGGGGACCAAAATACATAGGCGCCAAGCGAATTGTCGCTTCTCAATTAGATGAAGGCCAATTCCGTGACATCGCCACTTCCTTCTGGGCACATGATGAAATTAAAAAGCTTGCTCAAGATAAAATCGCATTAGGTTATGAAGGCGACTACTTCAAACCACATGAAGAAATTACACGTGCGGAAGTTGCGGCTTTATTGGCAAAAGCATTAAAGCTGAATATGTCAAATCGCACCCAAAGCTTTAAAGATGTACCTGCAAGTCACTGGGCTAACGGTGCCATCAACGCCGTGCGCAGCGCAGGTGTCATGCAAGGCGGTCAAGACGGAAACTTCCGTCCGGAAGACGTGTTAACACGCGCTCAATTATCAGCTGTATTAGTTCGTGCGTTTGAATTAAATTCTTCTGCCGGTGCAACAGACTTCACAGACGTGGAATCAGAGCATTGGGCACATACATACATCGAGAAATTATCCGCTTCCGGCATCACAACAGGTTATGCGGACCAAACATTCAAACCAGAAAATGATGTGAATCGTTCACAATTTGCTGCGTTCTTATATCGCGGACTAGAGAAATAAAAAAGAGGAAGCCCCAAGCCTAAAGAACAGGCTTGGGGCTTCCTCCTGAAAATGAACCGTCATGAGAAATTCAGTAAAACCAAGGATTAATTGACGATTCATTTTAGTTTAAAAACAAGGTCAAAGCTGTCTTGAAGACGAATAATTACAATTTCAATCCCCTCATAAAAAAGAGAACCGTTATGAAATTTTTAGGAGTTTCACAACGGTTCTTTTTATGTTTCATTCGCTCTCTTTCAAATCAGCCGAGCGTTTTAAAAATAACGCAAATTGCGATCTTGTTACGTTTTGTGCCGGCCTAAATGCATCTTTGACAACGGTAATGTTATTATTGGCTAAGCGATTGATGTCATCGTAATTCCAATGGGAAGTCGGAACATCGCTGAACAGAATGGCTTTTTCTGTTTCTTTATACCATTGATCATAGGCTCTTACTAAGATAGAGGCCATTTGGGATCTTGTGAGCGGCGTTTTCGGATGGAAGGAGCCTCCTTGCCCCATTAACCCATAAGCCTCCAAGGTCGCCATTTCTTCATAATATAAATCACCAGGATGAATGTCTCCCGCTTTTACTTGATATCCTGCCGGCAGCGTCAGCCCCAATTCTTTCACAAGCATTTTTGCCGCGTGCTGCCTTAGCAATGGCTGATTCGGATGAAACAAGCCGTCCGGGTAACCGGAAATTACGCCTTTAAGCTGTAAATAACCAATGGCAGCTGCGGTTTCATTGTCAGCACCCACATCTGAAAATACCGTGATGTTCCCAGTTTGAATATCAAAAGAAGTTACATAACCTTCAAAACCGTTTCCTTTCACTTTGTACATGACATACTGGTCTTCGGCATTTCCCTTTTCAAACGGCCCCGCTGTTATTTCCAGCGGAGTATAAGGAAGAAGCTGTTTTCCGACCGTGCCGTGCACACTATTATATAATAGAAAAAAGTCGGATTGATTTCTTCCATATATATGGTCTCCCGCTTCATGTAACTGCTTTGTTTTCGTATTCAATTCAGGCCAATTGTACTGAAGCACTTCAAAGCTCATCGTTCCTTCTTCATCATATACGACGTTAACGTTTCGTACCGACTGTAGCGGTACACGGCTAAATTGGCGAATCGCTTCAAATACCCGCTCCTGATAAGTTGTCCCCTTCTCTGCTGCATTCGGATCGTTTTCTTTTCTCAATCCGTCATAAGCCATAAGGGCAAAATACCAATGCTCGAGGATGTTCGTATTTTGATCATTAACTTTTGGAATGCTTTTTCCGCTCTCATTCCACTTTTCTTTCAATAAAGCTGCACCCGTTTCGATGTTATAACGAGTGTCAAATTTCAATCTTTCTTTATCAATGCCCCGCTCTTTCATTTCTTCTTCCGACAGCTTCACTTTCATAATGCCAATGCTGTCATCCTCTGAGACAATCGGCTCACCGTTTTCATCAAACTGCTTCATGCCGGTATGGACATACGCCATTGCCTTCAGAATTTCAGGCGGAATGTCATATTGAACCCCCGTTTCCCGTAAAAGTTCTTTCGTTTCTTCCATTGATAACTGTTCCTGTTTGTAAATATCCTCATAACTGCTGACGGCTTCTTCAATGTTCCCATAGGAAATGCGAAGCTTCTTGGAGCCTCTGTTAAAGCCTTCTGTTGTATGTTGGACCGCCTGGAATGCTACTTCAGGCATTGAATAGCTATTAAATAAGGATTTAGCCTGATAATCTACCTTACTCGCTTCATACCATTTCGCTAAAGGTGATTGTCCATTCAATTGGTCTATTAAAACAGGAAGATATTGACCTCTTAAGTCCTGACCGATTACATACGTCGTTTCGTTATATAAATTCGGATAATAAAACTGTAAATCATAGACACTTGCCCGCTTCTTTTCGTCCGTTAAATAAAGGCCAAGCGGCTGCTGTTTTTGATATTCATCGGAAGATAACCGCTCCATCCAATATGTTTGCAAATCTTCGTCTTCAAATGCCGTATGAAGCTGTGCATTAAACTGCATATGGTTTTTCAATGCATTTTCCGATCCAAACAGCTGCACATAATCTTCGGCCAAAATTTCGGACATCATCCATTCATAGTCTCCGTCCCCTGTATTGGCTTCGGGATAGTCGGATAGATTCCTTGCCTGTGCGTAGTCGGAATCGAGCCAATTCTCGGGCAACAGTGATTCATCTTCAAATAAATGATAAAACGTAAAATGATGGCCGTATTCATGTGACAATGTTAAAGCGATGGAATCAACCGTCGAAAATTGATTCCCTCCATATAAATGGATCGTCCGGTCTGATAGAAGATCGACATCCTTTTTGGAATGTTCATATTCGGCAAAATATTGACCGAGCACGGACTTGCCGGCTGGGAAATCCGGAAAGATGACCACTTGCCCCAGAAGATCGATTTCCTCACCGTGCTTATTTCTTAACAGTTCCTTTTCTACTTCCTTTAACTGATTGACCGTGTTCCATTTCGGGCTGTAGCTTTTTACCGTCAACCCTGTCGGACTCTCGTAAATCGCGACAAGCTCATAATAATCTTCATAATCAAATTGGGCACTTTTTACTTTCGTCTCATCTATAACATGGGCCGATCCCGATGACGGATAAGCCACAAATAAAAAGGCACAAGCCATTCCCAACGATGCAAATAACTTCTTCATTCTGAACCTCCTCTTTCTTCCATCATATCACAAGTTTGAAAGATTAAGAGACATGAAAAAGGCCCGCTTTTCAAAAACGGGCCTTCCTTTTTTTATTATTTAGTTTCAACTGTCAACGTGTAAGGGTTATTACTGGAGCGAACGTTGGCGTCTTTCACTTCGATGAAATAGTTGCCTTTTGCCAGCTGTACTGCACCGATTTCAGCATCACCGATGTAATATTGATCCAATTTCGCTACTTCTTTTCCTTTCGCGTCATAGATCGTGATAACACCATCCAATTCTTCTGGCGTTTGAAGCGTGAAGGTATATTGTCCCGCCGCTGCCGTATTGAATTGGTAGAAATCTTTATCCCCGAACGGTACACCAGGGTTCAATAACGCTTTGGCCTCCCATTTTTTCGCATTAACTGCTTTCAATGCAAGCGGTTTGGATGGCACGTTATTTGTGACTTTAGAAGCTGCATCCTCATCTTTCGTATTAAGTGCATTCAATGCCAACTCATATTCACTGACACTTGAACCAAGCCAGTTTTCCACAATCATAAAGTAGCCCACATCTTTTTTCGCTTTAAACGATCCTGCTTCCGGCTCGCTGTCCCATCCATGGTCAAAGATAACGAAATTGCTCATTTCGTTGTTATCCATTTTCATGTTTCCGTTTGTATCTTCTACGACCGATACAATCGGATCAAGCGGCAAAGTGAGTTCCATTGGCAATCCGGCTTTTTGTTCCTCGGTTGTTTTAAGCGGATTTAAATGGAAGCCGAATAACATCTCATTGGAACGGTGTTTATAATAAAACATGTCAATATCACCAGGTTTGATGAAGTTGCCTTTTACTTTGCTTCCTGCAGATAACGCTTTGGCACGAATCATGGTGTCATTGTTTTCATTTGAATCAACTGGCGCGTTCTTCACTTTCTTTCCGCCCAATTTGTATTCATCGAATGACATACCATTCATATTAGCCGTATTTAAATAATACTTCTGGCCTTTTTCCAAATAAAGCGTCATTTTCGCTTCTGTTTGCCCTTCTCCCGTCAGCGGGTTATAAGACATCCATGAGCTGTAGACAGGATAAATATTATCTTCTTTGTTATCATACGCAAACAGCGTCATATCCGGACGCAATGTATCCGTTTGGTTCATCGCCAACTCGTAAATAGCTGATTCCCCTACCTCAAATTGATACCAGTCCTGATCCATAGGTGTTTGGAAATAGCCTGTTTGTCCTTCCCCAAGCGTAAACGGTCTTGCTGCTTCCTTAATTTTTTGGAACTCTTCCTTGCTCATGTCGAACCACATACCGCCGCCAAGCAGCGAGAAATCATACGGACTCGTTTTGTAGGTACGGTTTTTAAGCATTTCAGCCCGTGATTCCTGTTGCGCTTGTTCTTCTTCCATCATCTCTTCCAACTCTTCCGGCATTGCTTCTTCTTGAGGGTAACCGTCTTCATCTTCAGGCAGCTCTTTCGTTTCTGCCTTTAACTCATAAGGAAGAAGAGATCCGACTACCTGTTTCTTTTCCTCTTCTACACTTTGTTCTATCATCGGCCCGAAGAAAATCATGAAATCGTTGTAAGCAGTAGCACCTGCTGAAACCTCCAATACATATTCCATTTCCGGCATCGCTTCAAATGACACAGCTTCTCCTTTGCTGAATCCATTGTTGTTGCCCCATACTTCAGGGTACGGCCAGAATTCTTTTTCCCAATCCGGTAAATCGGCTGGCGGCTCCTGGCTCAACATGTCAGCCGGGTAAATCTTCAATTCCGTATCTAGTCCAGGTACAGAGGATAACGTGAAGCTGACGTTTGTCGGCTCGTCAAATTTGAACTTGTAGTAATCCTTATCGGCTTCTTCGTCATTTAATAATGTCAATGGCGCGCCTTCTAGATCATTGCTGTTGAATGGCAGTTTTTCAATTTGGATTGGCTCTTCTTTCGTGCCTAGCTCATCGGAAGCTTCGTTCGCTTTCATCAGTTTTAATTCATACATAGATTCGCCGCTCTCGCTGTAATTTTCGTTTTCATCGGTCACGCCAATGACAAGCGTCCCGTTAGCCGGTGCCTTGAATAAATAAGCTTCCAGCTCATTTTGGCGTCCTTGCTTGACTTCAATGGTCTTTTCCGCTTGTCCGCTCTCGGAGTAAAACTTGACCTTTAATTGTTGATCATAATTTTTCGCTCCGCTTAAAATCGATTGGATATATTCCCCTTCTTCAACGCTCACTTTTATCCAATCGGTTTGGCGCGGTTTTGTGATGCTTCCCGTACGTGTCGTTCCTTCTTCTGAAATGGTCACGGCTTCGGCTGCCGCGAGGATTTCGCTGTCTGTTTGATCTTTATAGGTTGGTAGATTTTTAGGATCAAAGTTTAACGCAGCAACCGGATTAACTAATCCATGCCCGTAATCTAAGTCAAAGCCCTTATCTCCCAGGTCGGTAGCCGTCTTCTCCAGGATTGCTTCTACTTGATATGAATTCAGGTTCGGATATTTTGATTTAATTAATGATGCGATTCCCGCCACGACTGGTGATGACATGGACGTTCCGCTCATTTTACCAAAAGTCGAGCCTTTGACAGGTGCATAAAGAGAGCTGTACACATCTTCTCCAGGTGCGGCGACATCAATGACTGGACCGTAAGTCGAATACCAGGACTTCTTCTTCTCAGCATTTGTCGATCCGACCGTGATAACCCCGTCATAAGCAGCCGGATATTGATAGGTCATGTCCGCCGAGTTTCCTGCAGCCGCAACAACGACGACTCCTTTATCAACGGCTTTCTTAACGGCTTCTTCTACAAGCGGCATTTCAACATACGCGCCCAAGCTCATATTGATAACGTCCGCACCATGCTCTACTGCATAAAGAATGGCATCAGCTAATACATAGTCACCGCTGAATTGATCGAACACACTGATGGACATGATTTTCGCTTTCGGATTGATTCCATGGCCTCCAACACCGTTATTCTCCGCCGCGCCAATAATACCGGCGACATGTGTACCATGTGGTCCCGGAGGCGCTGGATTAGCTGGATCAGCAATACTTACCGGCGATGAAATACGACCTTTAAATTCAGGATGGTTCGGATCTACTCCCTCATCGATGACTGCAACTGTTACGTCATTTTTCCCTGCCATCGCGATAGCCTTATCAATTTCCAATGACGAAAGATGATACATATCTTTTTCTTTTGGATCCCCTTGATTGCCAAAAAGCTGCAGCTCAACGCTTGGTGATACAGACGCGACACCGCTGATATGGCGATACGCTTTCAGCGCATCCTCCATTTTTCTCCCTTTTTGCAAGCGAATCACTTCATATCCGAACTCCGGATAGGAACGGATAACTTGTCCACCGACTTTACGATGGTCAGCGCTTGAAATCTTTTTGTTATATTTCACGACAAGCGTGTTGTCACTGTACTGCTGCATGTCTTTTTGTTTTTGCTCATAAAACAGCTTGCTTCTTTCCTTTGAAGAGATATTCAATCTTTCCAGCAAATTATATTCCGGTTTCTCTTTTCCTGACACTTCACCGTTGACCGATGCCGAAGCGACGCTCGGCACTAATAAGGATGAAGCTAGTCCAAATGCAAAGGCTTGTTTCTTCCATTTCCCCATGGGTGTACCCCTTTCGTTATGTAAAATTTACCACATATTATATAAACGAACTAAAATAGGAAAAAGTTTCATATTTTTATAAAAAAAACCATAAAATAATGACTTTTTTTCTACTTCCTCTCTTTCTTCCTCCAAACGACCCTATTCTTTTATATCAACAATACACTTCCTTAATTTGGATATGGAATAATAGAAAATGTTTACCATTAGTCCGTGAAAGTAAAAAAGAAGAGTGCTATACTATTCTATGTGTAGATGATCGATTTAGAAGATTCGACATGACCCAAGAACAGTCATGTCAGCTTTCTAAACCTTTGGGGGCAAATTCAAGTTGTCCGGATCACCGATTATGAATCCTTCTCAACGAAATAAAGATGTTTCAAGCTATTAAATAGGATATATAAAAGCGAAGATCTTTTTCGCTTATTGCCACTGGTACACAAAACAATAGGTAATAGTAGAGAATTAATATAGTACTTATATAGGAAAGGCTAGGAGAATAGGATGTTATCTTACATCAAGAAAGTGATTGGCGATAATCAAGAGCGCCGAATTAAGAAGTATTACAAGCTGGTAGAAGAGATTAACCGTCTTGAGCCTGAGTTCGAGAAATTGACGGATGAGGAGCTTCAGCATAAAACCGTGGAATTTAAGCAGCAGTTAGCGGATGGCAAAACGATTTTTGATCTTCAGGTCGAAGCATTCGCGACAGTAAGAGAAGCAGCAAAACGCGTCGTCAACATGCGCCACTTCGATGTGCAGTTAATCGGCGGACTTGTGTTAACGGAAGGAAATATCGCGGAAATGCCGACTGGGGAAGGAAAAACGCTCGTCGCCTCCTTGCCGAGTTATTTGCGTGCCCTCGAAGGGAAAGGCGTTCATGTCATTACCGTGAATGATTACCTGGCGCGCCGCGACCGTAACTTGATCGGGAAAATCCATGAATTTCTAGGATTGACAGTCGGCTTGAACGTACCGATGATGCAGCCTGACCAAAAGAAAACCGCGTATCAAGCAGACATTACATACGGTGTGGGGAATGAATTCGGATTTGACCACCTCCGCGACCACATGGTGTATGATGTGAGCCAGCGCGTGCAGCGTCCATATCATTATGCCATTATCGATGAAGTCGACAGCGTCTTGATTGACGAAGCGAAAACACCGCTCATCATTGCCGGTAAAACGGCATCAAGCTTTAACTTGCACCATTTATGCGCGAAAATCGTGAAAACGTTTGAACCCGATATCCATTATCATTTTGATGAAGAAACGAAAGCGACGAGCTTTACGGATGAAGGCATCGAGAAAATTGAACAAGGATTTGGCATCGACAACTTATATGAGTTGGAACATCAAACGCTTTACCATTACATGATTCAAGCATTGCGTGCTTCTGTGATGTTTAAACGCGATGTGGATTACATCGTCAAAGACGATAAGATTTTGCTTGTCGATATGTTTACGGGTCGTACGATGGAAGGCCGCACATTAAGCAATGGTCTCCATCAGGCGCTTGAAGCGAAGGAAGGCGTCACCGTTACGGAAGAAAACAAAACACAGGCTTCCATTACGATCCAAAACTACTTCCGTCTCTATCCGGTCTTGTCTGGAATGACGGGAACGGCAAAAACAGAGGAAAAAGAATTTCAAGAGCTGTATGCAATGGACGTTGTGCAAATCCCGACGAACCGTCCGATTCAGCGTCAGGATGAAACAGACCTTGTGTTCGCGACCACCGAAGCCAAATATCGAGCAGTAGCAGCAGAAGCAAAACGTATCCATGAAACGGGACAGCCGATTTTAATCGGGACAACTTCCATCCTTCAATCGGAAGAAGCAGCGAACTATTTACGCGAAGCCGGTGTGCCTTATCAAATTTTAAACGCCAAAAGTGTCGATCAAGAAATCGAGCTTATTTCCGGCGCCGGCCAGAAAGGTCATGTAACAATCGCGACGAATATGGCAGGACGCGGTACCGATATCAAGCTTGGTGAAGGCGTGGAAGAATTAGGGGGACTGTTCGTATTGGGAACGGAACGCCATGAATCGAGACGTATCGATAACCAGCTGAAAGGACGCTCCGGCCGCCAGGGAGATCCGGGACGATCTCAGTTCTTCATTTCCCTTGAAGATGATATGTTCCGCCGCTTCGCACGGGAAGAACTTGAAAAGTTGCAGCCGCAGCTGAAAACAAACGAAGATGGCCTTGTTCTCAATAAAAAGATCGGTGAGTTCGTCGATCGTGTCCAACGCATTTGTGAAGGAAGCAACTACGCAATGCGCGAGTATAACTTGAAACTGGACAATGTCATCAACGAGCAGCGTGGAGTCATCTACAAGCTTCGTGACAAAGTGCTTCTGACAGAAGACAGCCTGTCACTCGTCGAGCCGATGATTACTTCTTATGCGCAAGCGGTCATGAATGCGGTTTGTGACGAAGAACTTCTGCCGGAAGAATGGGATTTGAAGATTTTATCAAATGAAATGAAAGAAGTTCTCCACGGTTTCCCTATTACGTTTGACCATCCGGTTCACGAACGGGAGGAAGTCGAGCAAGTCATTTTGCCGGCCATTAAACAGTACACGGAACAGTTGGAACCGTATAAAGAAGACAGCCGCTTCCAATACACATTGAAGTCATTGCTTTTAAATACAGTCGACCGCGAGTGGATCAAACATTTGGAAGCGATGGAACGTTTAAAGGAAGGAATCGGTCTGCGCAGCTACAGTCAGGAAGATCCGATGCGCCAATACCAGCGCGAAGGATTGGAGCTGTTTACGAACATGTATCACAGCCTCGAGAAAGAGGTCGCTGTACAAGTGTCCGAATTGCTGAAAACGGCTCAAGGGATGTAAGAAAATACAGGACGAGCAGGGTGACGGAAACCTTCAGTTGTTTCCCTCCCCTATCGTGTGTTAACGGAGGTTTCACATGTTATCATTTTTCAAACGCAAAAGTAAAAACCCGCAAAAACAAGGATTGGACAGTACGATTGAATCAAAGGATGTAACCGCTAAAGATGAGAACGCATCAAGCGAAGAACTCGTTCGGCCGAAGCTTTCCTTTCATCCGGATTGGGATATTAAAGAAGAGGATCGCTACGTCTACCAGTTCCTCAATAACGATTGCGAGCCTCTAAAGCCCAACCAGCTTTCTTTATCGGGATTAGAGCTGCAGCGCAATGAAATGACAGGCGTTGTAACCGTCAATGCGCTTGTACGCACCAGCTTAAATCGTCCAATCAAGCTCGAAGAAATGGCCCTTGTTTTATTAGGACCGGAAAAAGAATTATTAGCGAAAAAACACTTTGATTTATCCGAGTTAGGAGAGCTTCCTGCTGCTTCCAGCCGTCCGTGGAACTTTGTTTTTGAACCATCCACCGTCAAAGTGGACGAGCTTCCGGAAAGCGGCTGGACACTTGCCTTCCAATTGAAACCGGCCCACCAGCTGGACCTGGAAGAAAGCTGGGAGCAAGCACTTCCGGAAGAAGAAAAAGAAAAGCTCAAAGATTTAGTGGAGAAACAATTAACACCGCCCGGAGAAGGCGAAGTGAACTTCATGGGGCTGCAAATTCGCCATGACGACAATCAAAACTTGCATGTATCAGTCCTGATTCGCAACGGAAGCGAAAAAGACGTGACATTCCAGCAAATTCCGCTCATCGTTGAAGATGCGAGCGGCGAAGTCATCGCAACCGGCGGTTTCCGTCTAGACGAATTCAGAGTCAAAGCCTATACAACCAAACCGTGGACGTTCATCTTCCCGAAAGAACTCGTTCAAAAAGAAACGATGGACTTAAGTACGTGGAAGGTATATCCGAAACAGTAAGAAAAGCGAAGGCGACTGTTCAGAGAAGGCCGACTAAGAACGCCGCGTCCTGCGGCAACGTCGGCATGACCCACATCCTGTGGGCCCAAGGAAATAGGGATTGACCCCGTATACGCTTTTTGCCTTATGAGGGCAAGCATCATTTCCCGTGCTGAGCTAGGAGCCGCAGCTGGACAATAAAAGAAACTGCTGAGCATCGCTCAGCGGTTTCTTTTGTCTCGTATTAACGATAGGCAGTAAGACCCCCGTTTCAAAATGCGACGGCCTTAGAAATATTTGACGGAGATAAAGAAAAGCCCTTGCTGATGGAAGTTTCCTTTAGAAACTGCATTTTCTTTTTCATGGAGGGGAATTTTCTGCTCCATGAAAAAGAAAAATGAGAAAAACGCCTAAACCTTTAGGCGTTTTTCTCATTGGGCTACCAACCGAGGTTATTATTTCAAAAGAAGGAAATATTTCTCTCTGTATCCATTTTACCATCTAAATGCATGGAGGACAATTTGTTTTTTTGATTTTTCCGCTAAATAATTTATGGATTTTGCAATTTTCGATCTTGCTCGATACTTGTCGAAACAATCGCATATACGATCATGATCAAGAACACGAGATCCAATAAACCGGTATGGATCGAAATCATGAAAATCGTCATGACGAAGCCGTAAGCAATCGTTTGATAAGACTTCGTACCCGTTTTCATCATTCGGTTATACAGCATCGTCAAGACAGCTCCGTAAAAAGCCAAACCAAGGATGACTGCGATATAGCCGCCCTCAATGAACAGCTGCCCTAAAATCGTCGGAGTCGTTGTACGTCCCGGACGTGTAATGTAGTTTCCGTCTTTGATTGCATAAGAGTTTACCGCATCGGTAATCATCATACGCGGCGATACTTGCTCACCCGGCAGAACGGTCGAGAAAATGCCTTTATGAAGCTCGCCTTTCAAATAACCGTAATCTTCTGTATACTCCATAATTTTACTTACCACAATACGCCCTGTTACCATCGTTTCCGTCAACGCACGGATGGCTTTCGGCGTTTTATTCACTTCACGTCTCAATTGAAGGATACGATCTTCTTTTTCCTCCGTAAGTTCCACTTGCGGACCTGTACGATCATTGAATGGCTTAGATGTATCTTCTGTCAGAACACGGAACAAACCGAACAACGAGAAGGAAACAAAGATAACGGTCATGAACAAAATGAGCCATGACGTACTAATACGGCGCACCATGTAGTGGAAAATCAGCATCGATGTAAAGAACATGATAGCAATCGCCGTACGGTATCCCATCAGCATGAATGCCCCAAAAATCAATAACAATAAGACAACATACGTTTTCTTGAATTGTCCTTCTTTAATAATGCGGTAACTGATGATAAAAATGACCGCAAACCATAAGAACGTACTTAAGAAATTAAGCTTCGGATCCAAGTTGCGTCGAACGGATTCATCGGCAATTCCGATTTGACCTGTAAACAACATGATCAAATAGCTGACAAGACCCACCAGTCCGAGCAAATATAAAAACCAGATTGTTTTTCCCTTTAGGAAGCCTAAGCCGAATGTCGGAAATGTCCAGCCAAGCTTCGTGACGATAAAAACTGCTGCATAATAGGCAGCCAATCCAACAAGGATGACCGGCACGATATTTTTCTTTGCATCAAACAGCTCCACACGACCGAAGTCGAATAAGCTGAAGAAAAAGTAAATCATCATGATTGATGGAAAGAAAATGTAGGGAGAGAATACATCATATTTATTAATCGTTTGAATAAGACGATTGTTTTTTAACATAAAGGTGTTGTTACTAAAATCGTTAGTAACACTTACCCCCCTTCACTTGCTTTGCGTTTAAATTGTTTAATATTAATGAGTTCTTTCATAGATTGAGAACGTGTGAGGAACAACGCGATAAAATAGACCGCTCCTCCAATCATCGCCATGGCTGCAACATATACGTATACATTCCACGATGCGATGAACCGTTCAACAAATAATAAAACAGCTATCATCACAGCTGTTGCGATAAATACTTTTATATATTCTTTTGCCACATAGCGTAAATCGAAGCCTCCAGAGATTTTATACAGCGTACTGAACGTAATGACCGAGTACACAAATCCCACTAACGAGAAAGACAGCGCAAGTCCCGGTGCCCCCATTGTCTTTACGAGCAGCGCATTGAAAATGACGTTACATACAATGGAAATGACCCCGATACGAAGCATATAATGACCTTTTTCGAGTGTATAAAACCCTTTGGCAATGACGGCCTGTATACTATAAAACACGACAGATCCCACATAGTATACCGCATATTCACTTGTCAAAGCCGTGGAAGTCGCATCGAATTTCCCGCGTTGATAGAAGATTTGGACAACCTCTTCCATCAGAAGCACCATTCCTGTCACGGTAGGCGCCACAAACAGGAACATAAAGGAAAGGCCTTTTTCGATCCCTTGCTTGAACAAGTCCATTTTTTGCTCTATTTTTGCCTGTGCTAAAAGCGGAAAAATGATTGTGGCAATCGTAACGCCAAAAATGGCCTGTGGAATATTGACGAGACGGAATGCATAGTTCAAGTTGGCTACGACCCCCTCCTCCAAGCGAGAAGAAAAGATGGTGTTAATAAGCAAGTTCACTTGTCCTACCGCAATCGTCAATCCAACCGGCAAGAAAATCAGATAAAAGGAGGATACCTCCCGCTTGTCCATCGGCTGCTTCCAATTCATGAATTGGCCCGGTTTCAAGTAAATCAATTTAATGAACAGCGAAATAATTGTTCCCACAAAATAACCGAGAGCCGCCGAATAGATGCCTAGACGATCATGAAATAAAATGGTGCCCCCAATGGTCGCAAGCACGACACTCGTCTGGGAAAACGTCGAAAAGGAAAACTTTCTCTGCGCATCAAAATACCCTTCATATACCGCATTGATTCCTACAAGGAAAACGGAAGCGAAATAAATGACAGCCGTCCACACAGCCACATCCATTGCCTCCGGCTTCGGATAGACAACCGGAATAACAAAAGGAGAAAGAATCATCCCTACAATCGTGACGGCAAGAGAAATCCAGAACGTTCCCTTGACGATATTCGTTAAATGGGAAAATCCTTGACCGAGCGCATTATATTTATAATAACTCGGCAAAAAAGCTTCCTTCATCCCTGTCAGCATAAATAAGATGAGCGTATTCGGAATGATCATGGCCGCTAAATAGGCATCCGCTTCATGGGACGAACCGAAATAGTTGGCGATGACAAGATCCCGCAGCATACTCGAAAATTTCAGCACAAAGGTTGAAATAATTAACAAAATACTGGCTAATCGTAACTTTGACATACGAAAACCTTCTACCCTTTAATGACTTTCATCAAGAATTTCGGTAAAATCAACTGTCTTTTCCAGCGCCACGGTTCTTTCAACAATCGGTAAAACCATTCTAGTCCAAACTTTTGAAAGAAAGCCGGCGCACGGTTTAAACGGCCGGATATAACATCAAAAGATCCTCCCACTCCCTGATATACATAAGGAGCAAGCTTCTCTTTATGTTCGATGATCCAGTTTTCCTGCGCCGGGCTTCCCAATGCGACGAAGATGATTTCGGCTTCTGAAGCATTGATGGTATCTGCGATGACTTTTTCATCCTTTTCATAGCCATGGAGCGTACCCTTGATTTGGATGCCAGGGAACATTTCCTCCAGCTTTACCTTCGCTTCATCAACAATGCCTGGCTTGGCACCATAAAGAAAAATCTTTTTTTGATGGATGGCCGCTTCTTTACAAAGCTGAAGCATCATATCGATCCCCGTCACACGCTGGCGAATGTTCCCGCCTTTAAGAATGGACGCGATAATGACTCCTATCCCATCAGGAATTTGATAGGTTGCGGAGTTCAATAATTGACGCAGGCTCTCATCTTGCTGGGCTTTCATGATTTTTTCAGGGTTAATGGCAACGATAAAAGCGTTTCGCTTTTCCTCAATGTCCGCTAACAAATGAGCTGTCAGCTGTTCATACGTTTCACCGCAAACATCTATCCCTAAGATGTTTTCTTTCATTTAATCACCTATTCAAAAGAGTTATCATAACGGGTTCTATTAGTTGCCGTCATAAGATATTAAAATAAATCCGAAATACAGTAAAAACTCCGCGCTCCACCAGAACATTTCCGCCTGCATGCCGCGCGGGTCGAAAAACAGGCTAACTCATTGGATATAGACGGTTTTCACCCGTGTCCAATGAGTTATCTGGATGTGTTTAATTAAAATGCAGAGTATTTCGAGTCACCTAATAAGAACACATCAAATCCGCTTTCTTCCCAATTATTGCGGTCAATGCAGTTTTTCGTATCCACGATGATCTTTGTTCGCATTGGCCCTTCCACCAATTCAGGCTGAAGAGACTTGAATTCATTATGATCCGTTAAAATGAGGATGGCATCGGCATGCGCGACCGCTTCCTCAAGATGCTGCGTTTGACGCTCCAACTTGTTTTCTTTAATATGCGGATCATACGCCGTGTAGTCCATGCCAAGCTGTTCTAAATGGTGAATGACTTCTGTAGATGGACTTTCGCGCATATCATCGATGTTTCCTTTGAACGCTAACCCCAATACCGCTACACGTCCATGCTGAATTCCTTTTTGCTCGAAAATGTTTTTCACTTTTAAAGCCGTATATTCTGGCATCGCATCATTCGTTTGACGTGCTAAAGAAATGATTTTTGCCAATTCCGGCTGCAATTCCACTAGGAACCAAGGATCAACTGCGATGCAGTGACCGCCTACTCCCGGCCCCGGTAAATGAATATTTACACGCGGGTGGTAGTTCGCAAGCTTAATGGCTTCCCATGCATTGACACCGATTTTTTCACAAATCTTCGCAAGTTCATTGGCAAAGGCAATGTTGACATCGCGATACGTATTTTCAATAACCTTAACCATTTCCGCTGTTGTCGCATCCGTTACATGAATGCTGCCTTCAACGAACGTCTTATAAAGCTCCACCGTCAGACGGCTTGATTCTTCGTTAATGCCGCCGACAATGCGGTCATTATTCACTAGCTCTTCAAACACGCGTCCTGGAATAACACGCTCTGGTGAATGAGAAATGAATAATTCCGTACCGAATTGCAGACCCGTTTCTTTTAAAACAGGCATCATAACGTCTTCTACCGTACGCGGAGGAACAGTGGATTCCAAAATGATAAGATTTCCTTTTTTCACATAGGGCACGATGGATTTCGTCGCTTCGCGCACATAGTTTAAGTTCGCCGTTTTATCAGCATTGATTGGAGACGGTACAGCAATGATGAAAACATCCGCTTCTTCAGGTGTTGTCGAAGCGGTAAAGTTTCCGCTGTCGACCGCTGAGGTTAATCGTTCCTGTAAACCATTTTCTTCTATATGAAGCTGCTTATTTTGGATCAGCTCTACTGCTTTTTCATTTACGTCCACACCATGGACACGTAAGCCATGATTCGCGAACATTACCGCTGTTGGTAACCCTATATAGCCTAAGCCAACTACGCATAATTTCTTTGTCATTTCAAAAAATCTCCTTTGTATGACATGCCTAAGAATTTAAAACCTAAATGATATTATATCGAAAAACACAAAATCATGATAGCATTTATCTTAAAACATGAAAAGAATTTCCTTAAAGTCTCCGTCCATCTAGAAACTTCGACATGGTCAAAAAATTCGGGATATCTAGATAACTGTTTATGAACTCGCTTCAATATAAATAAAAAAGTATCAATTGACTAATATAACAATGACTTATAACAATGACTTTAAGTGTGTGTTCAAAAAGGACCGAGAAGTTCAAGGAAGCGCCGTCTCGAACATAAAGGAAAGCTTCTCACGATTCTTCATCGCACGCAGGAAAAGTGATTTTCTTTTCCAAGGAACGGAGCGCAAGCTGGCCGCTACGAAAGCATTATCCTCGCACGAAGAAAAAGTATTCTTCTTTTTCGAGGATATGCTATTAATACGTGAGTAGCGAAGAGACAAGCTGACGCCGCCCGACTAAGAACCGCCACGTCCTGTGGCGAACGTCGGATCAGTACATCCTGTACAAGCAATTTCGACGGTCATTTTTCCCGGACTTTTTGAACAACCTCTTTAAGGATATTGTTCCTAGTTAGAGTATAAAAATTTCATTAAATAAGTTGAACATGGGCAAAGAGGGCCCATGTTCAACTTATTTTTGTGGATTTACTATAACTGATTCGCGGCCAATGGACACATAGGTAATTGGGTATTTCCGCACATCTTCCAAGGCATAGCAGTTACGGCCGTCAAAAATGACAGGGGTTTTCATTCGTTCGACATATGCCGATAATGGGAGGGATTTAATCTGTTCCCATTCGGTTACGATAAACGCCAAATCTGCCGCTTTTAACGCTTCCTCCGGTGAGTCAGCATACTGGATACGGTCTCCATATTGAGCCTTCACATGGGCAGAGGCAATCGGATCATAGGCCTGAACCGATACTCCCGCTTCTAACAGCTTATCAATTAGCAATAGAGATGCCGCTTCACGGATATCGTCCGTATTGGGTTTAAAAGCCAGGCCCAAAATCGCGGCTTTCTTCCCATTGAGAGGACCCATCATTCGTTCCGCTTTTTCAAATAGGACTACCCGCTGCTGATTGTTGACTTCAATGACTGATTCAAGAAGGTTAAAACGGTAGTCAATTTGGTCGGCGAGCTGGGCCAGCGCTTTCGTATCTTTCGGGAAGCAAGAACCCCCGTAACCGATGCCCGCATGTAGAAATTCTCTCCCAATGCGCTTGTCCATGCCGATTCCGTTTGCCACATCAGAAATATCGGCTCCTACACGCTCGCAAATGTTAGCAATTTCATTAATGAAGCTGATTTTGGTCGCCAAAAAGGCATTAGCTGCGTACTTGATCATTTCCGCGCTTCGAATGTTTGTGATGACAATCGGAAGTCCAAACGGCTCATAAAGCTTTCTCATTTTCTCTCCCGTTTGTTCATCCTCCACACCTAAGACAATCCGGTCTCCGTTAAACGTATCATGGATGGCGGAGCCTTCGCGCAGAAACTCCGGGTTGGAGACGATATCGACTTTTACGTCTTTATTTTTGTGCTGTTCGATCAGCTTCTTGATATGGTCATTTGTCCCGACAGGCACTGTGCTTTTCGTAACGACCGTCGCGTCTTGATTAATGTGTTCGGCAATCGCTTTTGCCACCGCCTCCACATATTCCAGGTTCGCAGACCCATCTGGTTTTTCGGGTGTTCCTACCGCTATATAAATAACGTCCTTGTTTTGATAAGCCTCTTCTGCAAAAGATGTGAAATGCAGGCGTCCGGCTTCGATATTTTTCTTCATTAATTCATCAAGACCCGGCTCATAGATGGGCGACATTCCGTCTCTCATTCGTTGCACTTTTTGTTCATCGATGTCAAAGCATGTAACATGATAACCGATATCCGAAAGGCATACCCCTGTCACAAGCCCTACATAACCCGTTCCTGCGATTGAAATTCTCACATTGTTCCCTCCAAACTGCCTCTTTTCATAAATTTTCTCCTCTTAAATGTGCCCCGCCTTAAAAGCCTTCTATAAGCGCCAGGCAAGAACCGGTACATCACTTGCCTGTTTTGTACTTCCACCGATGGAAGTTTCCTTTATGTGACTCTATATGAATCCATTTAAATTTTTAACTTTACAATTGTTTTTGTCTTATTTGCGCCTCTCTGTTCTTACACCTTAAATCAACTCACAAAGGTTCTCGTATAAGCGGTCGGCAAGAACCCGCAAGGGAGCTTGCCGACCGCTTATGTGGATTTTATATTTTGGAAATAGTTCAGTAGATCTTCGCGCAGATCCTCACGCCTTAACGCAAAGTCAATCGTCGCCTTAATAAATCCGAACTTATCTCCTACATCATATCGAGTACCCTCGAAATAATAAGCCATGATGGATTGAGATGCGCTTAACTGCCTGATGGCATCTGTCAGCTGGATCTCTCCTCCCGCTCCCGGGGGCAGCCCTTCTAAAACCCCAAAGATTTCCGGAGTTAATATATAGCGACCCATGATCGCATAATTAGAGGGCGCATCATGAAGCTCTGGCTTTTCCACAAGCGACTGAATTTGGAATACACCTTGATCTAATGACTCACCTTTTGGAGCGACAATTCCATACTTGGATACCTCTTCATCCGCTACTTTCTGAACGCCAATAACGGAACAGCGTTGTTTTTCATATACATTGATCAATTGACGCAAGCATGGAGTGTTCGATTGGACAATATCGTCTCCCAGCATGACGGCAAACGGCTCATCCCCGATAAACGTCCGCGCGCAATTGATGGCGTCGCCCAATCCCTTTGGCTCTTTCTGACGAATGTAATGGATATTGGCGAGGTTGGAAATGGCTTGAATCTCCTTAAGACGTTCCTGTTTCCCTTTCTTCGCCAGCGTTTCTTCCAGTTCATATGATTTATCGAAATGGTCCTCGATGGCCCGCTTGCCGCGGCCGCTAATAATGATAATATCTTCGATGCCGGAGGCGACCGCTTCCTCCACGATATATTGAATAGTCGGTTTATCTACAATTGGAAGCATTTCTTTTGGCTGCGCTTTTGTCGCCGGCAAAAAACGGGTCCCCAGCCCCGCAGCCGGAATAATGACTTTGCGTATGGTCATCTCCTGACTCCCCCTACTCAACTTTCACTTCTCTTTATCCTGCTTTCTAATATAAGAAGTCTGATAAGTTTAACTAACATTCTGCAGGGGGTAAAATCCCCTGCAGAATGAAGCTTCTCTTTATGGTATATTATATTGAAGAAATTCCCACATGTATGCGACCGGAATGTAAAAAACTTGTTAAGGTTCGTACGTGCGCACCGAAAGAAAAACCTTTCGGTGCGCACGTACGAACCTATCATACCAAAACCTTTTGTTGAATGCCATTTCAATCCTTTATAATGGAATATATGCAAACCGAACGATATGAAAAATCGGAGGCGTTAAACATGAAAGAAGCCATTCTCCAAGCGGGAGAGGATTTAATCCGCCTTTTGGATTACCAAGATGAAGACGTAAGGAAACTCGTCAAAAAAGGATTAACTTTATATAGACAAGGATACGTTTATAACTTAAAAGAATTGGAACATTACATAGGAGTTGTCGTTTACGATGAACAGGAACAAATGGTGCTGTTGAATTTGAACGATTTGTCCGGCAGTGAATGCGGCTGCCAGCATCCATCTTTTTGTGCTCACCGTCTCGCGGGCTTTTTTTATGCCTATGCAACAAAGGGACTTGTAGGGAATTTGCTGGATAAGTGGAAGGAGCAGTCGCTGTCCAGCCAGATTACCTCTTCTTTAGATGCTTTCCGTGTACAGAAGAGCGCTGCTCCAAAATCGGAAAAATTCTCTTATTCTGTCCAAGAGTGGATGCCGTTCTTTGAACAGCGTTATGAGCAGTTTGCAAAGACAAAACTCACTCGGAACACATCCTTGTACCCCGAACTTTATGAAGATTTTTTTAAAGGGTTAACGAAAGAAGCGCCTTCCCCTTCTCCTTATAGAGAACTATTTATCATTCATGCAGGGTTGGCGGCGTTCAGGAAAATATGTGATGGACTGAACAAGACTCCTTTATCTAAACAAACCTTTAACACCTTTGTACGTACACCTTTATCGCAGCTCCTCTATGATATCGAACAACGAATTTATACAATCAGCCAAACATCGCTGCCTTTTTCGGCCGATGATCTTTTATATGAAACGATGGACCAGATCCGTACGCTTCTTTTCTACTCTTCTCCACTTCAATATGAACGGATTGAATTATATCGAACCATTTGGTCTCATCTGCTGAAACGGCCTAAGTGGCTGAAGGAAGAAAAGCTTGCCCTTCAAGAGATTAATGGATTCCAGCTAGAATGCGATGTAGCTCTCTCCCATTTGCTTGTATTGGAAAAGCGCGATGATCAAGCGGTCGCTGTCGTTAACCAATCCGATCAGGCCATTTTCCCTTATACCTTTAAATGGGCGAAAGATCACATCTCCCATAAAAATGAGCAGCAAGCCCGCATCTGGGTAACCTATATGAACAAACGAATGAAGGCTTATCTTCGGACCCTCCCTTCCTATCAGGGAAGCCGGGCCATCGTTTCCATGCTGCTTTCTCTATTTGAAGGCTACAGCGACCTACGCCGCGATCAAACGATTTATACGGAGGCGCTGCGCCAGCTCCTTCCATACAGCTTTGTGGAATACAGCCAATATTTATATGAAAAAAGACAGCTTCGAGCATGGCTTGAGCTTCAAGCAGCTTTTCGTTACGATATTTTGGAATATGACCGCAGCATCTTAAAAGATATTGAAACAGAAAACCCGAAATGGCTTTTGCCCATCTATCATCAATCCGTTCAACAGCTGATTGAAAAGAAAACCCGTTCGAGCTATGAAGAAGCGGTACAGCATCTAAAAGAGTTGAAGAGATTATATAAAAAGCTCCAAGACGAGCAAGGCTTTACGACCTATATGCAACAGCTGGTGCAATCGACAAAACGATTGCGCGCGCTCCAAGAAGCGTTAAAGAAAGGAAAATTGGTTCATGATTGATTTATTTTCAATGACTTTACATGCACACATAACGGAAGAGGGCTCCTTCTTTCTCTATTTCACCAATCACAAGAAGGATGCGATCAGTGCAGACATGTGGAAGCAATCTGTCTTTCTTTGGCATGAACCTTCCTTTTATGGCACATTTCTTTCAGCCATAAAAAAAGATGGACAAGACGGTGTAATGCTCACTCCATCATGGGCCCTCTCCTTTTTCTGCCACTCAACGGATGACCATATCTTAGGCTATCACATGAGTACGGAAGCCCTCCTTTATAAAGAGAGTGCAAAGAAAATTTACGATATCATCCAGGAAGGCAGATTCGAACCTGATTTTTCCGCTTGGCAGGAAGGTGAAATGTCCTGGTCTGCTGAACGCCTTACCCCTCTCGAACTGCGCTGGCTCTCGGGGGCCGTTAACGAGACCATTGAAACAGATGAAGAAACGAAAAAAGTTTGGGAACAGCTCATGGCTTCGTACCCGCTCTTAAAACCGTCTGGCAAGCCGCCGCACGTTTTCGACGAACAAGATTGGCTTGAAAAAATTGGGTTGAACGAGCGAAACACCCCGTTTTCATTCCTGCTCCGCCTGCAAGAACCAGAAGGAGACGGCGATTTTTGGCATTTGGACGTATTATTGCGAGATGAACGAACCTATGAACTTCTTTCTTTTCCAGACGCTTTCCCCGACGAATGGAAAGAATATGAGTCTTTTATCGACCGGCAGTTTCATATGATCCAAACACTTGTCCCTCCGTTATTTGATCGGAGAACGGGGCTGAAATCGAGTCTATCGGAAGAAGAAGTCTGGAAGTTTCTCACAGACTGGAGCTTGACGCTGCTGGAGACGGGGTTCCATATTCAGCTCCCTTCATGGTGGCAAGCAGTGAAAGAAACCCAGCTTTCTCTGAAGGCGGCTCTAAATGATTCCAAATCTTACGAGCGTTCTGGTATCGTCGGATTGCAATCTTTAATGGATTTCAATTGGAAGATTTCAACGGGTGGTGTCGACCTTTCGGAGGAGCAATTCAGCAGGCTTGTCGAGGAAAAGCGGAGGCTCATTCAAATTGATGGACAATGGATTCAATTGGACCCCCTTTTTGTCAAACATGTTCAGCGTCTTATGACGAAAGCACAAAAAGCAGGTCTCCGCTTTTTTGATTTGCTTGAACAAGAGCTCGCCCAGGAGGAAAAAAACGTTCTCCTTCTGGAAGAAAAAGAAACGAAGCGGCCGTTTTCTTCTATTAAAATTGAAATAAATGAGACCTTCACCGCCCTGATCAAGCAGCTGACTGATTACACATCCCTGCCTAAAAGGAAAATCCCTCGTTCTTTTGCCGGGGAATTGCGTCCTTATCAACAGCAAGGTGTAGATTGGCTCCTCTTTTTACGCGAACTGGGCTTAGGTGGATGCTTGGCCGACGACATGGGACTTGGCAAAACCGTGCAGCTCCTTGCCTATATGTCTTATGTACATAAACAGGAGAATCCGAATGCATTTCTGATCGTTTGCCCAACCTCTGTTCTTGGGAACTGGCAAAAGGAAATCGAAAAATTCGCCCCTCACCTCCATGTCTATACCCATTACGGGCCAAAGAGGCAGAGCGGCGAGGAATTTCTAACGGAAATCGAGAAAGCGGATATTGTACTTACGTCTTATAACATTTTATCCATGGATATCGAAGACCTCTCCATGCCCATGTGGGGAGCGGCCGTTTTGGACGAGGCTCAAAACATCAAGAATGCTCAAACGAAGCAATCGAGGGCGGCTCGCAAATTGAAAGCCAGCCAACACATCGCCTTGACTGGAACACCAATGGAAAATCGTTTAACGGAACTTTGGTCTTTATTCGATTTCATCAATCCGGGATATTTAGGAAGCCTAAACCGCTTTAAAACAAGATTTGTGGCACCGATTGAGAAGCAGCAAGATACAGGGAAAATCGAGAAGCTGCAAAAGCTTGTTCGTCCATTTATGCTTAGACGCACTAAACAAGATCAGGAAGTGGCGCTCAATCTTCCGCCAAAACAAGAGCAAAAAGAGTATGTAAGCCTTACGGTGGAACAGGCTTCTTTATATGAACAGCTGGTGAAAGATACATTTGCCGAACTGCAAAAACTGACAGGATTTGAACGCAAAGGGCGCATCCTGAAGCTGTTAACGAAGCTCAAACAGCTTTGCGACCATCCTTCTCTTTATTTAAAAGAAAACCGGCCTACACGGACGCTGGAGCGCTCATTAAAGATGGAAAAACTGCTGGAGCTCGTAGAAAATGTTCGCACGCAAAACGAAAGCTGCTTAATTTTCACTCAATATATTGAGATGGGACAAATGATGAAAGGGCTGCTGGAACAAACGCTCGGCGAGGATGTTCTTTTCTTACATGGGGGATTGAACAAACAGACAAGGGATGACCTGATCTCAGCTTTTCAAGAGCAGAAGGCACATATCTTCATCCTTTCCCTTCACGCAGGCGGAACAGGATTGAATTTAACAGCAGCCAACCACGTCATCCATTTTGATAGATGGTGGAACCCGGCGGTGGAGAATCAGGCAACAGACCGGGCCTACAGATATGGGCAAACCCGTTTTGTCCATGTGCATAAACTCGTCACCCTCGGAACCATTGAGGAGAAAATCGATCAAATTATCGAAAGAAAATCCGCCTTAAATGAACAAATCATTCAAAGCGAACAGTGGATTACAGAATTAACGGACAGAGAGCTGGAAGAGTTGTTTTCCTACCAATAAAGGAAGAAACATGAATGTTTCTTCCTTTATTGGTAATGTCTAAAATCATTCTTTTACTCAGTCAAAAGTACCGAAAATCAGCATCATTGTTTAATAAAAACCAAATAATTCGAGTGAATAAACAAGGAGAAATGCATGAAGAAAGAGAATAAACAGATAGAGAGAAAGAATGAACAGCCAATAAAAAAGGATGAAAAGTGGGAAGAGCTTTACCGATTATTAAAAGAGAAGCTAAAAAAGTAACGGATATATAAGTTTATATAAACTCATTCGATTGAGGAACATTCACAAGCGGTTAGTTAGGCCACGTGAATTCGCCTTCAAAGGTTCACCTAGGCGGATGGCGCCACCCCCGCAAGGGGGGGGGACAGCCGCTTTGGTCTAGAAAATTCAACATGGCCGTTCTTTGGCTATGTTGAATTTTCTAAATCGATCGATTTACCCTTTACTTTTTTCCCAATCCCTATCATATTATATAGTATATGCCATTATTTTCTTTATATATAATGCTAGATTACTAGTTTTCACATACAATAAACCTTTTACTGGAGGATTCTCATGAAAAGGAAAATTCTTTCCGTATCTACTTTTGCGGCTATCGGCGGAGTGGCCTTATTCCAAACTCCTGCCCATGCAGACTCGATTGAGGTAAAATCTGGAGATTCGTTATGGTCCCTTTCCAAAACATATAAAACCACTGTAGCGGAGCTTAAGAAAGCCAATAATTTAAAGAGTGACACGATTTACAAAGGTCAGAAACTAAAAATTCAGAATTTTAAAGAAACATCTTCTGTCCAATCTCTTTCCAAACCGACGATTTCTGACACCCAGCCACAAGCGCACACATATACCGTTCAAAGTGGGGATACATTATGGAAGGTATCCCAGAAGTTCAATATGGCGGTAACAGAGATTAAATCATTGAATTTATTGCGCTCTGATAAAATTTATGTAGGACAAACCTTGAAGCTGACAGGACAAGCGGCCGAACAAAACACGACGCAGGAAAGCCCTGTTCAAAAACAACCCGATGTTTCTTCTGTAAACAATCCCACTTCCATTGACAATGAAGCCGGCAGCGATACATATACGGTTCAATCGGGCGACACCGTCTGGAAGATCGCTCAGGAATTCAATATGACAACTACCGAACTAAAAAATTTGAACTTATTGCGCTCAGATACGATTTATGTAAATCAAACATTAAAAATTAAAGGTACCTCTTCTACTTCTATAAACAAAGAAGAAAAAGAACCCAACATCGTTTCAGATCCGCCTTCAGAAAAAATGTCCATCAACACTACTCAGCTTCTGTTTGATGCAAAAGCAGTCATGGGAACTCCTTATAAATGGGGAGGCACTACGCCATCTGGATTTGACTGCAGCGGATTTATTTATTATGTACTTAACAAGCAAACACCAAGCAAACGTTTGAGTACAGCTGACTACTGGAGCCGTTCGACTGCCGTCAGCGAACCGGCAGTTGGGGATTTTGTCTTTTTCACCACCTATTCATCCGGGCCTTCTCACATGGGAATCTACGTGGGAGATCGACAATTTATCCACGCGGGAAGCTCAACGGGCGTGACCATCTCGAGCATGGATAGCAGCTATTGGAAAGACCGTTATTTAGGCGCTAAACGACTTCAATAACCAAGTAAACCTTTACTCATGAAGTGGAACCGCCCGTGGATACGGGACAAGGATGCGGAGCTTTTCGTTTGCCCGCGTCCTTTTTTATTCTCCAAATAACCCAATCAGCTTTCCCTCATCCAATTTCACTCCGGACAAAAAAAATAGCCCGATCGGCTTATGCCAACCGGACAATGATATGGGGGGATTGTGCGGAGATTGATTTTCTTTCTAAAAGAGTACTTGAAAAAGAAAAGGTCATCTTCCTTCTCTTCATGATGAAGGGACTTTTACAAGATGTAAAGGTCAACAGGGGAAACAAAGAAAGTCGCTAGTTTTGATTGATTCACCTCCCTTCATTTCAGGTATGATACATATACGGTATCTTATAATATCCGAACCGCTGCTTTGGGAGGATTCTATTTCCCGTTAGAAAAGAGCTATTTATACATTGACAGAAATCAAATGACTTAAAAATTTAATCTGTTCAACTGCTACTTCTGTTACATAGATTTTTTGATTTTGTTCTTTTTCATAGCTTCTTGTCTGAATTCTGCCTTTAACTGCTACCATTGTCCCTTTTTGACAACGTTGTGCGGTACTTTCTGCATTCTTTCTCCATAGCGTCACCGTAATGAAATCCGATTGCACTTCACCATTTTGACTTCGGAAGTCTCGGGAAACAGCCATCGTGACAAAGCAATAAGGAACACCGTCTGCTGTATAACGCAAGTCTGGATTTTTTGTCAACCTGCCAACTAAAATCACTTGATTCAGCATTACTCGTCATCTCCTTACATGAAAAGGAATGTTTATTTATGGAGCGTATTTCAATCATTTACCATTATTGTGTTATAATAGATGAGGAACGATAAATTTCGAGATAAATGGGGGGATTAGATGAAAACCTTCAAACTTGTTGCACTGGAAATCAAACTGTCGAACTCTACGAATGAGGATTATCACTCTTTGGAGCTCATAGACGGGTTAATCATTAACAAAGAAACTGAGGAAAACCGTTGGATAATCGAAGCATTACTTCCTAATGCATCTCTTCCCTATTTCGAAGAGATTTTTAAACAAAATGAGCCATTGAAGCTGCACGCAACCATTTCCAAAACAAGCAATGATCCGGCAAACTTTACTGCTAACATCATTAACATCACGACAATGGAACGTCAATTCAGCGTGCTGTTAGAGGGAATGTTGACAGGAAGAAGAATTCTTTCACCTGAAATGATTTTAAAAAATTTAATTGAACAAGGCTTAAGCGGGCATACTTTGCTGCAAGAATTCACCCACCGGTTACATGAAAAACGCAAAACACGTTCAGCCTTCAAATGATAACTCCAATGCATGGGCTTGTCCAACAGAACAATCGTTATATCTCATTGAATGGGAGAGGCTGCTTTCTCAAGGCCTTTCTATTTTTTTATTAAATGTCTGATATTGTTGAAGAGGATCGAACACACTAATTTGAATTTGTTTTCCTAGAATAAGGTGATCATAATTATAACGTTTCTCTCGCTCTTCAGCATCCCGAAGAATAGGTCTTTTTAAATAGTATTTCATCGACTTTAGTCCTCCTTTTTCGTTGGTTCTCTTTTATCATAATACATTTCCCCTAAATTTCAATACTATTTTTGTAAAAATTATCCTTTTTATAAATATAACATTTGGACTTATTTACACCTAATAGCCATTACATAATTAAACAAATTACATCATTTTTCAACAGCAGCAATTATTCATTTCCCACTTAAAATCCAACATATTTTTCTATATTTAACTAAAATAACTTTTTAATATTAATGCATTTTAAGTTATTTTCATTCATTTTATCCAAATTTTTTTTGTTGATTTTCCAATTCACAATCCTCTAATTTACAATTTATTTACAAAAAATTCATAATAGAGAACTATATAATTAAATCGGCTATCTAGCACTGTTTTCTGTCGTTCTTTTTCTATCTTCTGAAATCAGACAGTCCGATGTAACTGCCCCTTCTGAATGAATGTGAAAGACATAGCCCGATGAGGAGGAAAAGAGGGCGATACGCAAACAAATAAAAAAACACAGGGGAACCTGCGTTTTTTTATTTGTTTGCCAATTTTTCAAGCCAATATTTCGCTTCTGCCTTGCTCGAATACGTGATGTCTTGTTTTCCCTTTTCTTCTAACAGGGCATTTAGTTGATTCATTTGTTCGCTCGTTGGTTCTTCACTTAAAATTTTCTCGATCGTCTGATTAATCTTATCAGCTAACTCCTGATGAAATAGCGGATTCGCTTTCTCTTCCATACTCAACCGTTCAAACCATGATGCATGATCTTCTATATATCTTCTCCAAGTGCGGATAAACTCTTCAATATTATATTTATCTTCGTCCCACTCAATGTCGCTCATGTATTGTTCAAATGCTTTTTGAATGGATCGCGTAATACTGATTTTTGTACCTTGTGGCAAGTTTTTAAACATCGATGAAAAGTACCCCCAAACTATGATCTGACTAATTTATAATTTTATCAGACTTTAAAGTGACTGTCATCTTTAGTGGAAAGATTCGGGAATTGGCGGCATTTAATTACCTAACCTAAAAAGCCGGTTCCTCAGTGACGGAACCGACCTTTTGCATTACTCGTCTTTGTTGTCTGCATCATTAATATCTTGTGCGTCTTCTACTGCATCTTCAGGGTCTGGCTGCATATCGTTTTCATCGTCTTTATTTATCGTATCATTTTGATCAACACCAGGCGCCATATCATTTTCAGGTGTTACACCGCCATCATTGTCGTTGATATCACCGTTGTTATCAACGTTTCCATTTGTTCCATTCATATCTTCATCCTGAGGTGCTTGCTCCACGTTTGGCTCTTCTTCTGGAGGGGGCTCCTGGTCTCCGTTACAGCCGGTGAGCATCATAGCGGATAAAACTGTACCTGTTAGTGCGAGAAACCATTTTTTATTCATGGTCATTCCCCTTTCTAATTTTATACATGACCTGTATCCTATAGTTCGGTCTTTGCTTATCTTTTCCGACAAAAGGGAAATTATGCACCATTTCAAAATAAAGAAGCTGTTTTTTTAAACAGCTTCTTTATTTTGAAATATATTCTATTCGGCTTTTTTCTCTCCAAGTGCAAACATGATTTCCGCTTCACACGCTATTTCTCCGTCTACAGTGGCCACGGCCTTTCCTTTTCCGATAGAACCGCGAACTCGTACCATTTCAACTTCTAATCGCAGTTGGTCACCAGGTTTGACTTGTCTTTTAAAGCGGCAGTTATCGATTCCTGTAAAGAATGCAAGACGGCCTCGATTCTCTTCTTTTTTCAGCATCGCGACTGCCCCAACCTGAGCAAGGGCTTCTACAATCAATACACCCGGCATAACAGGGTAGTCAGGAAAATGTCCATTGAAAAATTCCTCATTGGCTGATACATTTTTGATTCCGACAGCTGATTTACCTTCTTCTACTTCTAAAATACGGTCAACTAATAAAAAAGGATAGCGATGCGGAATAATTTCTTTAATTTCTTGAATATCCAACATAATTTATCATTCCCCTTCCTTAAGATTAAGAACGCAGACCATTTACAAGACCCATCATTTGATCTGCAACTGAAATTGATTTGGAATTAAATTGATAAGATTTTTGCGCAATCATTAATTCCGTCATTTCAGACGCCATGTCTACATTAGATTCCTCCAAGGCACCTTGACGAATATTTAATCCAGCTCGATCTGCTCCTTCGACTTCTTCCACCACATCTTGCACTGCCAAATTTAAGGCCTTCAAATTCGGAAACCCAAACAAATTATTGCCTTTCCCTTGCAGCAAGTGAGGTCTGTTCACTTCGACAACCCCCAATTGAAATGTCTGCTCTGCAAGAGCCTCGTTTTGTGGAACGGCTGTAAAGTTTCCATTGGCGTCAATTCGAACTTCCTTTACGGGGCCTCGCACGACGATTGGGACATTATTGGAATCGGCGACTGCGTTTCCATTTGAGTCTGCCAACATCCATTCGTCAGTATTATTCGTTCGTGTCAATTGGAAGGACCCATCTCTCGTATAGCGTACAGCTTGTTGTCCATTTTCATTCACTAATACTTTAAAGAAATGATTATCTTCCGACAGGGCAACATCAAGCACTCTGCCTGTTTGCTTTAAGGCCCCAGAAGCCATCTGAATGCTCGTATTAGCCAGTTTCGCCCCTGATCCTTGACGAATACCCAATGGAGTGTTTCTGCCTATTTCCTCTTGTTTATTAGACTGGTTATTAAATTGCTGATAAAGCAGCTCACTGAAATTCGCTTCTTGGCGCTTATATCCAGTTGTATTCACATTGGACATATTATGGCTGATTAAATCAAGCTGCTGCTGTAACTGTGTCATGGTATTTGACGCATTAATCATAGAGCGATTCAATGTACGTTCCCCCTGCTTTCACATTTAAACGATCATTAACGTAAGCGTCCTATTTCGTTAGCCGCTTTTTCCATGCTCCGGTCATAGGCCTGGATAATTTTTTGGTTGGCTTCAAATGCGCGATAAGCGCTTAACAACTCAGTCATGGTTTGTGTAGCATCAACATTCGAACGCTCCAGCATCCCTTGCTGCAGATTGAAACTTCCATCCGGATTCCCAAGAGCGGATGGAAGCGGGTTATCGTCCTCTGTCCGGTACAAGCCGCTCCCTTCTTTCATCATCAGCCCGGCATTGACAGTCATCGCAACATTCAGCTGTGCTACCACCCGTCCGTTTTCTGTTATCAATCCTTGAGGACTGATTTGAAAGTCTGTTCCCTGTAATTGAATCGGCTCGTTATTAGCATCCATGACATATAGGCCTTCATTTGTCGTTAAGAAACCTGATCCATCAACGGTGAAATTTCCATTTCTTGTATAACGAGACTCATTATTTGCATCCCTTACAGTAAAGAAAAATGTTCCTTTATTTCCATTATCATCGACAGGCGCCACATTATCAATGATGGCTATATCCGTCTTTCTGCCAGTATCTTTTAAAGCACCTTGTACAAAAGAAGGTGTGGTCTCTTGTATGTACACACCCGTATTGAGGCTCCCTATATACCGCTTATCTGTCCATCCTGGACGCTCTACCACAGGTACTCCGCTGCTTTGCTGCTGTTGAAGGAGCATTTCCGGAAAGGCTCTTAAAGAAGCCTGATCTGCCTTGAATCCTGGTGTGTTGGCATTAGCCATATTATTTGTCAGCATATCCGTTTTTCGCTGCTGAGAAAGCATTCCGGTTGTCGCTGTATAAAAACCCTTGAACATTTATCTTCACCCTTTGCAGAGAAATAAACTTTATAAGGATGTTCAAACAGTCCGGGAAAAATGACCGTTGAATTTACTTCTACAAGAAGTACTGAACCGACGTTCGCCACAGGACGCGGCGCTTCTTTGAACTTCCCGGTCTTTTTCGTCTTCCTTTTTGAACACACACTTTATATCGTCATCTGCAGAAAATTTTAAATAAGCTGACGGCGTGGTAATTTATCCATATTATCCAACATAATTCCTGTTCCGATCGCTACACAATCCATCGGGTTTTCTGCGATGAAGACAGGTACCTTTAATTCTTCGGCTAACAATTGATCAATGCCATGCAGTAAAGCGCCTCCGCCGGTTAAAATGACGCCTCGGTCAATGATGTCGGCTGAAAGTTCTGGAGGAGTACGCTCCAACACGCTTTTAGATGCTTGTACAATCGAAGCTACAGATTCACGAAGAGCCCCTTCCACCTCATGGGAACGTACCGTAATAGTACGCGGTAACCCGCTGACCATGTCCCTTCCTCGAATGTCAATTTCTTCTTCTCTTGATCCAGGGAATACCGTTCCGATTTTTACTTTCACATCTTCAGCTGTGCGCTCACCAATTAAGAGTTTATATTCACGTTTTACGTAATTAAGAATCTCATGATCAAATTTATCTCCAGCCGTTTTAATCGAGGATGCTGTCACGATATCGCCCATCGAAAGAACAGCGACGTCTGTCGTTCCCCCGCCAATATCGACTACCATGTTTCCACTCGGCTGAAAAATGTCCATCCCTGCCCCAATCGCGGCCACTTTCGGCTCTTCTTCCAAGTAAACTTTCTTGCCTCCGCTTTTTTCCGCCGCTTCGCGAATCGCTTTTTGCTCCACAGACGTAATATTAGTTGGACAGCAAATTAAAATGCGGGGCTTTGATAAAAAACCTTTAACATTCAATTTATTAATAAAATGCTTTAGCATGGCTTCTGTAACATCGAAGTCAGCGATGACGCCGTCCTTTAAAGGACGAATAGCGACAATATGCCCAGGAGTACGCCCGACCATACGCCTTGCCTCTTCACCCACCGCTAATACTTTACCTGTATTTTTATCAATAGCCACTACTGAAGGCTCGTTTAATACGATTCCTTTTCCTTTTACATGAATTAATACGTTAGCTGTACCCAAGTCAATCCCAATATCTTTTGCTAACATTTTTATCCTCCTTCCATCCAACGAGTCCTTGTCCCGTCTAAAGAGCGGTTCATCCTCCACTCTTGAAGGAGGATAGCCGCCGTCATTTTTACCTAATTAAATATTTTATCATAAATTAACCTTTAATGTAGATATATTTCCATATTAATGTGCATTCATGAATATCATTTTACATATATTCTTTATGTATGTTTACAGCACTAAAAACGGACAAGAGGTTCCAGGTATATTACTTGCCTCCTAGAATCCTTTGTCCGCTTAGGAAGTACTCGTTTTGTAGTCATGTTATTTACTTGACAGCCTCTTCCTCCAGCTCCTCCTTTTTATATTTTAGTTTTGTCGCTTCACCCCCGCGAAGATGTCTGATGGATTTATGATAATCAAGAATTTCTTTTACTTCGTTTGCTAGTTCAGGATTAATTTCTGGGAGTCTTTCCGTTAAGTCTTTATGAACAGTACTTTTCGAGACACCAAATTCTTTCGCAATGACACGAACCGTTTTCTTTGTTTCTACAATATACTTTCCAATCTTGATAGTTCTCTCTTTGATGTAATCGTGCACACCACTCGCCCTCCCTAGTTTGGATGTGAGAAGCGTGAAATGAGATTCGCTTTGTATAAAATGAAGGAATTCCAGATGTATTTTCATAGTTGGAACCCTTCGACGATCCCTCACCTCGAACACTCTCTTTGTTAGGTTTGTAACATTTTATTAGCTTGGGTAAAGATATATGCTACAAAACTCAAGGGGGACAAGGAATTTATCAGATTTTTTAAAAAAATAATCTTTTTTTCATGTAAGTACCCTGTTATTTGACTATATTTTGCTTTTATCCCCATTTCCCTACACTACATACATCCAAGACTATTTCCCGAGAAATTTGTCTTGTTCTCTAGGAGTTTGTCGAATCAATGCGTTTTTCTTGAATAGTGGGATGAAATGCCAATGATGGGTTCATTCATTTTTAGACTTTATAAACACTTTTCGGACAAATGAATCAAAGATCGTGAAAGTCATCATTCTTCATAAATAAATAAATGGGCATGAATGCTTTCATTCACGCCCATTTATCAAGATCCACATTTTATGCGTTTGTATCTAAGTCTGAAGCGTCAGAAGAGCTGCTTGGCTCTTCTTGCTTTTTATCTTGCTCTGTGTCTTGACTGTTATCTTCAGCTGGTTTTTCTTTGCTTTCCTCTGATGATTGCTCAGCTTCTTCAGAAGCATTTTCTTCTTTTTGTTCTTCTTCATTTGCAGCAGATTCAGAAGCAGACTCATTTGAGTTGTTTACCGCTTCTTCTTTTACAGCTGTAAGCGGCTTCCCAATGAATTGGTTTGGATTAACAGGAACGCCGTCTTGGCGAACTTCAAAATGAACATGTGTCTTCGCTTCTTGATTGAACAAGCTTTGTCCTGCTTTAGCAATCACGTCACCTTGTTTCACCGTATCGCCGGATTCCACTCCTACATCTGCTAATGATTGATAGTGCGTCACAAGCCCATCTTGATGGTCAATTTCTACTACATAACCAAGAATCGGATCTTTTTCAGCTTTCGTAACCGTACCGCTTGCCGCAGCTACTACATCAAATGATTGGCCGTCTTTCATTACCAAATCAATTCCTGTATTCGGATGGTACGTATTATTATAGAAAACTAATGCAGCTTCTTGTTCTTCCTTTGTCGCTTTGTCATCATAATACTTTGTTTGCACAACAACTGACTCAGGATCTACTACCGGCATTTCTAGATTTTCTAATTGCTTACTGACTTCCACAGCTGGCTCTTCCCCATTGTAGGCTGTACCTTCTGAGAATTGGTCTGTTCCATCTGGGTTGTTTTTGTCGTTAGATTGGAACCAGAGAACCGCTGTTAAAATAAGTGCTGCACAAACTAAATAAATAGCAGGAAATACCCAACGCTTTCTGAAGATTTTTTGGATTGCTGTTGGTTGAGAAATACGTTTCTTTTCTTCCTCTCTCATGTTTATCACCTCAGCAATCATTTTGAACAGAACTGGTATAATATATACACCAAGAAAAAAATTTTTTGGATTATTTTTCGACAAAAGGATAATTTCTATTCATAAATCATGGAAGAGGGATGAAAATTCATCCCTCTTCCATGATTTATGATGAGCTAATATAAAAACGAGTTAAAGTTTCTACTTTAAACCATTGCATCGTGGTGATGTTTGACTCGTTCGACGGATGGATCATCTTGCAAAAAACAAATAGAAACCTAGATGAAATCAAAGAAATAACCGCTATTGTTTAGCCGTGAGCTTAGACAAGAAAGATTCATATGATGAGACATCCGCGCCTTGATAGTAATACGTGACGATATCTTGATAGTTCTTTCCTTCCGATGCCATTCCATTGGCTCCATATTGGCTCATTCCGATACCGTGTCCATATCCTTTTGTGGTGATCACAATTTGATCTCCTTTTCTCGTCCAATTAAAATCGGTAGAACGCAATTGAAGCTTTTCTCTTATTTCTTTGCCAGTCAGTTCTTTTCCATTGATTGAAATCAGCTTGATACGCTGGCCTGGTGTTCGTTCGATAATTTTGCCCAACGTCTCGCCTCCCGATAGTTGAACACCTAGCTTTTTCTCAAACTCACTTACACTCAAAACGGTTTGATCCATATATTTAGGTGATTCTTTATCCCAGGGACTCGCTACACTTTTTAAATACGGTGTAGAATTAGCCCAATAAGCTTCTGAATCCTCTGTGTAACCATTACTTGTCGAAAAAAATACAGCATCAATCGGTGTATTCTCATAGGTTAAAATTCTTCCGCTTGTTTGGGCAACAGCTTTCTCTACCTTTTCCATTTTCCATTCATAGTCTCTTCCCCATAATTTCTTTAGCTCTTCTTTGTTATGATACACTTGATGCTGGACCGTATCTGTTACATCGGCACCGTTAGGAACTGAAAGGCTGCTATCACTTAATAGTTGTTTGACGATATAAGTACGAGCTGCCAAACTCTGGGCTTTTAATGCTTCTATTTCAAACTCAGCAGGCATTTCTGCTGCCACCACTCCCACCACATAGTCTTCCAGCTGCACCTTCTCAATTTGCTTTGTTTTCGCCCGGTAAACAGCCACTTCCACTGACGGCCCTCTAGTATTCAATGCCTTACCTTCCCGCTTTTGAAGGTCCTCAACTAATTGCCCGCTCGTCTTATCTGCAAACGGAATAACTAATAATGTTGGAATTAATAAAATAATGACAAATAATAATGACACTAGCACGACGATTGGCTTTACATGTTTCATCAACCATTGATCCTCCATCTACCTGATTTGAGGAACATCCCCATATTTCATACATATGGAGGTGGACAACCTTTTATGACATCAGGTTTATAAGAGGGTTTCCCCTCTTATAAACCTGACGAAATAGGACTTTATGTAAATAGAACAAAATATATGGGAAGTGGAGCGTCCCATTCCGTTGAAAACGAAAAAACATTAACCATTTTTTTGAAAGACTCTTTTCTAAAAAATATTTATCCCGTATTAACGAGCAGTAAGCCCCCCACTGATGGAAGTTTCCTTTATGAAAATGCCCTTTTAAAAAAGCCAAATAAAAAAGGAGCCGATTTGGCTCCTTTTGGTTTTAAACGTTCAGGTCCGACACTTGTTGAATGTCTTCCACTTGTCCTGCTCCATCGTTCACGCGCTCGATGTCAGCGCCTAGCGCGGCCAGTTTTTGGTGGAAATTAACATATCCGCGGTCTAAATGCTTTAATTCGGTTACGCGAGTATAACCATCGGCGACAAGTCCTGCTAAAGTCAATGCGGCAGCTGCACGTAAATCCGTTGCCGCTACTTCCGCCCCTTGAAGCTTACTTGGACCATTAATAATGACAGAACGTCCCTCAATCTTAATATCCGCGTTCATACGGCGAAATTCTTCGACATGCATAAAACGATTTTCAAAGACTGTTTCTGTAATCATACTCGTGCCTTTTGCTGCCAGCAATAACGACATCATCTGAGATTGCATATCTGTTGGAAAACCAGGATGCGGCATTGTTTTAATGTCTACTGCCTTTAAAGATTCAGGTCCAATTACGCGTAATCCTTCTTCCTCTTCAATAATCGTGACACCCATCTCTTCCATTTTGGCAACAAGTGAACTTAAGTGTTCTGCCACTGCACCTTTAACCAATACGTTACCGCCTGTAATGGCAGCCGCTACCATGAATGTTCCCGCTTCAATACGATCAGGAATAATATGATGGATAGCACCGTATAATTTAGAAACACCTTCTATACGAATCGTACCTGTACCAGCTCCGCGTACTTTTGCACCCATGGCATTCAGGAAGTTCGCTAAATCCACGATTTCCGGCTCTTTTGCAACATTTTCAATAATGGTTGTGCCTTCTGCAAGCGTTGCAGCCATCATGATGTTTTCAGTTGCTCCCACACTCGGGAAATCGAGATAGATTTTCGCTCCGCGAAGCTTTCCATCTACTTCTGCATCAATAAAGCCGTTTCCTACCTTTACTTTTACACCCATTGCTTCAAAGCCTTTTAAATGCTGATCGATTGGTCGTGATCCAATAGCACAACCTCCAGGCAGCGCTACACGAGCCTTCCCTGTGCGGGCTAGCAATGAACCCATAACGAGTACAGATGCGCGCATTTTTCGAACATATTCAAAAGGTGCATCTGTTTTTAACTCTCGAGATGCATCTACAATAACACGATTTTCCTCAAAACTGACCTCCGCGTTAAGGTAACGTAGTACCTCGCCAATCGTAAATACATCGGAGAGAGCAGGTACATCATTTAGAACCACTTTTCCTTCACTAGCTAATAAGGTTGCAGCGATAATAGGCAAAACAGCGTTTTTTGCACCTTCTACTTTAACAGTACCGTTCAGCCTTTTTCCGCCGCGGACGATGATTTTTTCCAAGGTATTCCCCTCCGCGTCCATTTTCTCTATATTAATATTCAGACGTGATAATAGGTGTGCCAACGACAAAGGTCGTCTCACCGCCCATTCCCATCTTTCTCATTCCTATTTGCAGATTCATTCTATGTTGTTCGGTTGGAAGAGCTTCTTCCCACATTTCAGTATATGCTGACATAGAGACAAATGACTCCTCCACTAGAGACTCCCTCGGTTCAGCCCGAAATTCATTTGAAAGTTGTCTGACTTTTAATGACAAAACACTTTCAATCTTATCATTGAACTGTCCCTTCACACAAGAGAAAATTGTGGGATTAGATGTGAAAAGTTTATGATAACGCTTGTCATACATATCTGTGTACTCCTGGTTGCTTTCCCATTGGTCCCCTTTGGCACTATATAAAAGATACGTATAAGTACTTTCTTTTTTAGGGGTCCAAACCAATTGAATTGTTTCCTCCATGGAAATGCCTTGAGATTTAAGTGTTCCGACCGCTCTCCATGTTTCACTTTCCCTTTTCATTTCCCATTTGAAACCTTGAAATGTCTCTTTTAGCTCTAAAAATTTTACATCGAACTCTTTTTGATTTTTTATGGGTGTAAGGGGCTCACGAGCATACAAAGACCATTCATTTATTTCTAAAGGCTGATTCTCCAATACCTTCATAATTTGCACCAGCGCTGGTTCTTCTTTTGTCTCCGTGTTTGCATAACTCCCATGATAAATGAAGAAAGTTATAAAGAGAATAGATAAAAAGACACTAATTTGTTTATTCATTCCGCCACTTCCTCTCCTTATTCATCATTTTTTCCGTAAATAAGGGAGGCATACATAAAAAAACCCGTCATAATATGACATATTAAATAAGGGAACATGGACATGATCCATGTTCCCTTATTTATGGCTGCCGCGAACCTTGTAAAGGCTCGCGTCAGCTATAAATCAGTAAAAAAGAGACGGAATCCGCTGGGACCAAAATAAATAATCAAGGAAAAAATTACTAACGGCCGAACCGATAGCAACCGTCAACAAAATCATGAAAAGCCGACCCTGAACGACCTTTTTGGGTTTCATCAGCTTTTCCAGCTGAAACCCTTGTAAAGCCCACCACGTAACCGTAATAAAAAACAAATGGGAGCAAAGCGTCATAATCGCCTGCTGCCCTACACCAACTGACATATGAACCCACTTCCTTTTATACAGCAAAACACCTTGTTAATAGAACACATCCATACATATTATATATGAATCCTCATGAAGAGTTTAGGAGAAAAAGTCCTCTAATGTTCCTAAATGCTGAAAGAAAAATTCATAAGCGATATTCGGGAAAATCCCCAGTAAAATCGTTCCGGTAACACAAACAATAAGAGGGATTATTAAGACACGTGAAAGGCCGATACCGCTTATTTCACTGGCAGGACGAAAGAACATTTGAACAAAAAGGCCGAAGTAGTAATAATATGAAACAATCGTTGCGGCGATCATGATTCCTGCTAATACGTAATGAGCAGGCTCTGTAATGAGAGCTCCCATAAAGATATTGATTTTACCGATAAAGCCGGCTGTTCCGGGGATACCAGCCAAAGATAATAGGAAAACTCCCATGACAATGGCCAAAACGGGTGAGCGGTGATATAAACCCGTGAAGCTGCCGATCTCTTCAGATTGGCTATGGGTTGTCACAAGCTGAATGACGATGAACACCCCTATGTTCATCAGCAAATAGGCCGTTAAATAAAACCACATGGCATCTAGAACAAAAGGAGACAGTGCCGTAAATGCAACAAGTATGTAACCTGCATGCGCAATGCTCGAGTAAGCAAATAAACGTTTGATATTTTGCTGCTTCAACGCAAGGACATTTCCCATAATCATCGTCACTGCAGCTAATACGGCCACATAATCCTGCAAGGCAAACAATAGAGAGGTTTCTCCTCCATTTGCAGGTACATTGGCAAACACGGTAATAAAAATCCGGAATAAAATCACAAATCCTGCGGTCTTCGAAACGACACTCAAGAAAGCTGTGACAGGTACAGGCGCCCCTTCGTACACATCGGGAGCCCACATATGGAAAGGGGCCGATGCCAGTTTAAAAGAAAGCCCGACAAATATCATGAAAAACGCAACGGCTAACAGAAACTCATACTGGGCATTCGCCATTTGGCTCAAACGGGCGGCGATTTCCAACAAACGCGTTGAGCCCGTTAAGCCGTAAACGTAGCTCATACCAAACAGAATGAATGCAGTGGAAATTCCGCCATTGATGACATACTTCATTGCGGATTCATTTGATTTTTGATTGTCTTTTTGAATCCCCGCCAAAATATAAGATGAAAGTGAGAGCAGCTCTAAGCCAATAAATAATGTAATCAAGTCACCACTTGATGTCATCATCATCGCCCCGAGCAGAGCCGTTAAAAATAAATAGTAAAATTCGCCTCTGTATGAAAGCTCCTTTTTCGGCCTATATTCAATCGCCAAAAACATAATAAGTGCAGCCCCTGTTAACAGCAAAAGCTTAAACATTTTAGCAAAAGCATCCAAGCGGAATGTATCATTTAAAATGTGAGCTGACGGAGCTCCCAATAAGGCGATCAGCACCAAAACTGCTGAAAGGATTCCCGCTATCCCCATATAACCGAGCATTTTGTGCTGAAGCCTTTTCCCAGCAAAGAGATCCAAAAGGGACAACAGAGTGGCCATACCTAAAATAATGAATTCTGGTGTCATCATTTTCCATTCATAGCTTAATAATGTTCCGATATCCACGCTCTGTTCACCCCCCGATTCCTAAATCAATGGATTGAATAGATGTTTGAACCAATTCCGTTAAGACCGTTGGATAGACCCCAATTAAAATGATAAATCCGAGCAAAATGGCCACCGGCAGCAATTCAATTCCCTTTAGATCTGTCACTCCTTCATATGATTGATTACTTTTTCCGAAGGTCATATTTAAAACTGCTCTTAACAGATAGACGGCTGTCATAATAATACCGAGAGTTCCAACCGCTCCGAGGACGGGCATTACTTTAAACAGCCCTAAAAAGGCCATAAATTCACTAATAAAGCCGGACATACCAGGCAAACCAAGAGAAGCCATTGCACCAGCTAACAAACACCCTGAAGCTGCCGGCATCGCTTTTGCAAGACCGCCAAGACGTGAGATGATCGATGTAGGGAACCGTTCATAAAAAACACCTACCAGAAAAAACAATAACGCTGAAATAAAGCCATGCGATACCACCTGAAAAATAGCTCCTTGCATACCAGCTTCATTTAAAGAACCCAAACCTATCAGCACAATGCCCATATGAGAGACGCTCGAATAGGCCAATACCTTTTTAAAATCGGTCTGTATGAAGGCTAAAAAAGCTCCATACAACAAGTTGATGATACCTAGTATGACAACAAGATTAGCAATCTCTCGGAATTCCTGAGGAAATAGTCCGAGACCGAATCGAATGAAACCAAATGCCCCGATTTTGAGCAGAACACCCGAGTGAAGCATGACAATAGAAGGCGGGGCCTGAACATGCACCTTGAGCATCCATGTATGGAGCGGAAAAATGGGAAGCTTAATCCCAAACGCTACAAGCAGCGCCAACAGCAGTCCAAATCGTACTTGTTCAGATAAAGGGGCAATCGTCTGCACCTCTGTTCCTTTAGTCAAGATCTCCGTCAACATCGTAATATTAGATGTTCCCGTTCTCGCAAGCAACGTCACAATGACGATTAATAACACGGCAGATCCAAGACCGTTATATAAAAGGAACATGTACGCTGCTTTTTCTCTATCAAAATACCCCCACTTGCCAATAAGGAAGAACATTGGAATGAGCGTGATTTCAAAAAAGATAAAAAATAAGATGAGGTTTTCTGCTGCAAATACACCAAGCATTCCGACTTCCAGCAATAGAAAGAGCATGAAATATCCCTTCCATTCATGCTTGATGTAAATCGATGCAATCGCAGCAAGACTCGACAGAACTGCTGTCAACAAAATCATTGCCAGCGATAGTCCGCTGACCCCCAATTCGTAACGCACGGCAAATACCCCTTCAAGCATCGGGAAATAGCCGAATTGAAACCAATCATGCACTTGCATAAATTCTTCATAGGCTCTTCCCGACTGAATTTGGCTATATAACCACGCCGCTAGGGAGAGTGGAACAAGGGTTGCTAAAAAACCGACCCATTTAATCAAAGACTCCTTTGTCCTTGGAATAAAACACAAGGCCATGATTCCTAGAAGCGGGGAGAAAACAAGCCATGATAAAAAGTAGGAATGGTTCAACCTAAATACCCCCCTGACACCGCAAGTATGAGAATTAGTACAGCTAATCCAAGAAAAGCGACCGTTCCATAACGTTGGATTTGACCATTATGAAGCGAGGACCCCATTTTTCTAATGGATTGAATGATTGAAACAACTAAAGCAACCAACCCTTTAACCAAAAATTCCTCCACGTATTTACAGAAAAGGCTTATAACCTTTACGACATTCACGATCGTTCCTTGATAAATTTCGTCCATATAATATTTACGGTATAAAAACGTATAGGTCATCGGCAAAGCACCACTCAACCAATCTCTTGACCAGGATTTTTGGCTATACATCTTATACGCGATAAAAATGCCGAAGAAAGAAACAACGGTCGTCAGCACCATAATCCATAATGGTCCTTCTATATGACCATGTCCCAGTTCCGGCCGATTTTCTGTCAGCCAATCCCCGAGAAAGGACCCAAACCACGGTGTTTGAACATAACCGGAACATACGGCCAACACAGCTAATACGGTCATCGGGAATGTCATAACGGCTGATGATTCATGGATCGACTTTTCCGTTCCCCTGAAGTCACCGCCAAACACCATGAAGAATAAGCGAAACATGTAAAAGGCCGTAAATAAAGCTGCGATGACAGCAAGGATAAATAGGATATAATTCCCGTGCATCCAAGCGGAAATCAATATTTCCTCTTTACTAAAGAACCCTGAAAATAACGGGACACCACTGATTGCCAGGGTACCTATCAGGAAGAGGATTCCGGTCAAACGAGTTTTCTTCCATAAACCGCCCATTTCTTCGATGTTTTGAGTATGTACTGCATGTATCACACTTCCGGCGGCCAGAAACAATAATGCCTTAAAAAAAGCATGGGTCATTAAATGGAATACACCAGCTACATATCCAGCCGATCCCAGCGCCAGCATCATATACCCGAGCTGGCTGACGGTTGAATAAGCCAAAATCCGTTTAATATCCCTTTGGACAAGGCCGATGGAAGCGGCAAAAATAGCTGTAATAGCTCCAATCGTCGCCACGACGGTCATAGCTGTTTCACTTGCCGAGAACAGCGGGAACATCGTCGCTACTAAATAGACCCCTGCCGCTACCATCGTTGCTGCATGAATTAAGGCCGACACGGGCGTTGGGCCTTCCATCGCATCCGGCAGCCATGTGTGAAGCGGAAGCTGGCCTGATTTTCCAATAGCTCCGATAAAGATTAATAAACTTGTGAGTGTAATCATCGTGACAGAAAGCTCACCGTTTTGAACAGCCGTAAAAATCACTTCATATTCAAAACTGCCAGTTTGCCAGAATAATAGAATCATACCGATGAAAAGACCTACATCCCCAATACGTGTCATGATGAAAGCCTTTTTGGCGGCTGCGCGCGCTTCCACGTTGTAAAAATAAAAGCCAATCAATAGAAACGATCCAACCCCGACAAGCTCCCAAAACACATATAACTGAAGCAAATTAGGAGAAAGGACCAGTCCCAGCATCGCAAACGTAAATAAGCCAAGATACGCATAGAAGACGGAGAACCGTTCATCTTTATACATATATCCTTTGGAATAAACATGTACCAAGAAACTAACAAGAGAGACAATAACTAACATCAATGCGTTCAATGCATTGACTTCAATCCCCATAGTGATGGAGGTGTCTCCTATCTGTAACCACGTACCTTCTGCCTTATAAGTCGGCCCCTGTAATCGATCCATTAATACTGCAACAGAGAAAACGAAGGAAACAAGTGTAAAAAATATCCCGATGTAAGCACTATTTTCCTTCAGACGCTGACCGATGAGAAGAAGGAACAAAAACGAGATAAGCGGAAAAACCGGTATAAGCCAAGCGTTCTCCATCATCGTATTCCCAATCCCCTTTTCTCCGATACTTTTCGTCTTCAAAAGTATCGTTTTTTTAAGATAAGAAATTATCACTTTTTTGCAGCTGGAATATTGTCTAGCTCCAGCGCCTACCCCCTCGAGGTCACAAGTGTGGCTAGTTGCGGCTCCTAGGGACTCGAGGTCATAAGCCAATTCCTTGCAGAAGGAAAGAACCCCCTTCTTCCAGGAACCGTCTTATGCTTGTCGTCCCTAAACAGTCGCCTCCACCTTTCGAACAATCCTCCCAGAAAAGTAAAGAACACCTTTCCGTGAGACTCGTCTTGTGCTTTTCGGGGGTGAACAAGGCGCTTGCGCTTTTCTTAATTAGCGCTTCATTGAATCCATTTCATCAATATTAATCGTCTTTTTACGACGATAAAGTGCCATTAAGATGGCCAAACCCACAGCCGCTTCAGCCGCTGCGATGGTGATCGTAAACAATGAAAAAATTTGTCCTGTAATATTGGGATTGGCGCCATATTTGCTAAAAGCAACCAAATTCAAATTAACTGCATTGAGCATCAGCTCGATGGAAATAAGAACAATGACCGTGTTTCGCTTTGTAAGCGCCCCGTAAAGACCGATGCAAAATAAAATGACGGCTAGAACAAGATAGGCAGACAGTGGGATAGTGCTCATCTTTCCTCCCCCTCCTTCTCTTCCTTTTTCGCCAAAATAATGGCGCCAATTAACGCAACAAGCAAGACAACCGATGTCAATTCAAATGGAATAATGTATTTTGAATATAATTCCACACCAATTTGCTTTGTATTTTCTTCATGAAGCGCCGTTGCCTGTTCTCCAAACGATAGATCTTGAATACCTAAAAACATAACCAATCCAAAACTAAAGAGTCCAACTAGAATAAAAGCTTTTCGCCTCCAGCTGACCTGGTCCGCTTCTTCATCATCGTGCCTCGTAAGCATGATGCCAAATAACATAATGATGGTGATAGCCCCGGAGTAAATCAAGACTTGTACGGCAGCGACAAATTCAGCGGACAACAATACAAATAACCCGGCAATACTGACGAATGTAAAGACCAGGGCCACCACCATATGAACGACTTTCGTTAGTTGAATCATCAACATCGCTCCAATGATGGCTACTAATGCGAGACTGATAAAGGCGAAAAATTCTCCTGACCACATCATGCCTTGTTCTCCTTTCTCACATTTTGGTCATTTTCATCCAGCCACTCCAGGTTTTTAAATAACGCATCGCGGCTGTATTCCGCGAGCTCAAAGTTATTTGTCATGACAATCGCTTCAGTCGGGCAAACTTCCGTACATAAGTCGCATAAAATGCAAATTTCAAAATTAATATCGTACGTATCAATGATTTTCCCTTTTTTTGTCGGATCAGGGTGTTTTTTCCCTGTCAGTTGAATGCAGTCGGTTGGACAAATATTGGCACATTGATTGCATACAATACATTTTTCCGGGTAAAACTTTTGAATGCCTCTAAAACGATCTGGCAGCGGAATAGGCTCGTTCGGATAATCATATGTCACTTTTTTTTTCGTTAAATTTTTTAACGTATAAGCTAATCCCTTCGCTAAGCCAAACAATCTCCCCACCCCTTTTAAAAGAATAGCTCTTTGACGACAGCTGTGATGAAAATATTAGCCAACGCAATCGGCAATAACACCTTCCAACCAAATTCCATCAGCTGGTCTGCACGTAAACGCGGAAATGTAATCCGAAACCAAATAAGCAAAAAGACAATGACACTGAACTTTAAAGCAAACCAAATGGCGCCCGGGATAAAATCTAAAAATGCGACAGGATGCCATCCCCCTAAAAACAAAACAGTCGTAAGAGCTGCCATTGCGAAGAAGTAAACATACTCGGACAACATGAAAAATGCCCATCGAAATCCCGAATACTCAACATGAAACCCCGCTACAAGTTCTGACTCGGCTTCCGGCAAGTCAAAGGGTGTTCGGTTAAGCTCCGCTACAGACGCAATTAAAAACACAAGAAACGCAATAGGCTGCACGAAAATGAACCATACCTTTTCCTGTGCTGCCACAATCTCATTCAAGTTCAAACTCCCCGTTAATAAAATAACACCGAGAACCGACATGACAAGCGGGATTTCATATGAGATCATCTGAGCAGCGGCCCGCATGCCTCCAAGCAGCGCATACTTGTTATTGGAAGCCCAAGATCCCGTTACAACACCGACGGTTGATAAACCAGAGATGGCGATATAATAAAGCAATCCGACTCCAATATCCGCAAACTGCACATGTTCCGTAAATGGAATAACAGCCAACACCATAAAGGCTGGTGCAAAAGCAATTACCGGGGCGAGAATAAACAGCGGACGATCGGCCAGCTTCGGAATTGTATCTTCTTTAAGCAAAAGCTTTAATACGTCAGCCACCGTTTGCAGCAGCCCCCATTTTCCCCCAACCTGATTGGGGCCGATACGCCCTTGCATGAACCCCATGACTTTCCGCTCAGCTAAAATGCCATATGTAACGAAACCCAATACCGACATCAGCAAAGAAGCGGCAAGCCCAAAGAAAATAAGAAAATTCCTCCACCCTGGCGACGATTGAAGCAAGCTTTCAATCATTAACCATCAACCTCCCCGAGCACAATGTCAATGGCTCCCAAGATCGTAATCAAGTTCGCCATATTTTCTCCTTTTAGCAGCCTCGGCAAAATTTGAAGATTATAAAAGGACGGGCGTCTAAATTTCAGACGGTAAGGCTCTTTTTTTCCATCGCTCGCAATATAACAGCCGATCTCTCCTCTCGGCGACTCGATACGAACAAAAGCCTCACCTTTAGGCGGCTTAATGATTTTAGGGACCTTAGCCATCGTATCACCGCTTTCCGGAAACTGCGCTGCCGCCTGCTCGACAATTTTTAAGGACTCTTCAATTTCCTCCATCCGACACTCATACCTGGCAAAGGCATCACCTTCATGGCGAACGGGAACATTGAAATCAAAGCGGTCATAAATGGAATAAGGTTCATCTTTTCGAAGATCCCACTGGACCCCTGTACATCGTAAATTAGCTCCGCTTAACGAGTAATGAATGGCCTCCTCCTTTGTATAGGTACCAACTCCTTTAACACGATGTAGAAAAATCTCATTACCTGTCACAAGGCTGTGATACCCTTTTAATTGCTCTCTCATATAGGGTACAAATTCACGCACCTTTTCGATCCATCCCTCAGGAGCATCCCATTTGACTCCTCCAACCCTCATGTAGTTGAAAGTTAAACGGGCCCCGGATAACTCGGTCAGCAGGTTAATAATCATCTCACGTTCACGAAACGCGTATAAAAAAGGGCTGACTGCCCCTATATCCAATAAATACGTTCCCCACCATACAAGGTGGCTTGCAATGCGTCCCAGTTCCATCGCCAAAACCCGCAAATACTCTGCCCGCTCTGGAATCTCAATTCCCATCATCGTTTCCACCGCATGACAAATGACATAGTTATTAGTCATCGCTGATAAGTAGTCCATCCGGTCCGTATAAGGGATGATTTGTGTATATTGGAGGTCTTCAGCCAGCTTCTCCGTACCGCGATGGAGATAACCAATGACGGGTGTTGCTTCTTTTATAATTTCTCCATCTATCTTGATGACAAGACGAAATACGCCATGGGTGCTCGGGTGCTGTGGACCAACATTTAAAAGCATTTCTTCTGTACGAATCATCTGTTATACCTCCACGTCGTAAGGCTCGTAATCTTTTCGCAAAGGATACCCGACCCAGTCATCTGGAAGCATGATACGCTTAAGGTTCGGATGACCTTCAAAGATAATCCCAAGCAAATCGTATGTTTCACGTTCAGGCCAATCTGCCCCTGCCCATAACGGTGCAATAGAAGCCATCGTTCCCTTTTCCCGGTCAATTTTTGTTTTTAAAGCAACGGATTGGCGATTTTTATAGGAGTATAGATGTACATATATTTCAAAATGCGTTTGAAAATCAGTTCCATGAAGTTCAGATAAATAATCAAAGCCTAACTGCTCATTATATTTAAGAAACTCCGCCACCTTAAAATATGTATGGGGCTTGGCTACAAGAGTAGGCACATCCTTGGAAAGACGATTGATATAGCATTCTTCTAAGCTCTCTTCGCCTAAATGTTCTTGGATAACTTTTACGTACTTATCTAGAAGTGGTTGATTAAGAGAAGGTAATAGTTCTTGTTGAGGTTCTTCAGGAGTTGCTAAACTGGCTGCTTTTGCCTTTGCGGCAGCTGCTGCCTTCGCTTTTGCAGCGGCGACGGCCTTCGCTTTTTCTTTTGCCAGTTCATCTTCAGTTTTTTCAATGGATTGAGCGGCCTTCTGTTTAGCTAAAGCTTGGGCCTTTGCTTTTGCCGCCGCTGCCGCTTTTTTCTTGGCCAAATCAGATGCTTCTTCACTGCCTGTTTCTTCTTGCGCCGCTTCCTTTTCTTTTTGCTTCAACAGGGCTTGGGCCTTTGCTTTTGCCGCTGCTGCCGCTTTTTTCTTGGCTAAATCAGATGCTTCTTCACTGCCTGTTTCTTCTTGCGCCGCTTCCTTTTCTTTTTGCTTCAACAGGGCTTGGGCCTTCGCTTTTGCCGCTGCAGCTGCTTTTTTCTTGGCCAAATCAGATGCTTCTTCACTGCCTGTTTCTTCTTGTGACGCTTCCTTTTCTTTTTGCTTCAACAGGGCTTGGGCCTTCGCTTTCGCCGCTGCTGCCGCTTTTTTCTTGGCCAATTCGACTGTTTCTTCACTTTCTGAGCCTGCTTTTTCTTTCTGTCTCTTTAGCTCCTCCATCTTTTTTTTCGCTTCCAGCTTCGCCTTTTCAGCAGCTTCTTTTTTTTGCTGTTCCAGTGATTTATCCCCGCTCATTGATTAAATCACCCGCTTTCCGGTTTTCGCTTCATAACGTATTTTTTCTTTTAATTTATTGATGCCATATATTAAGGCGGCCGGGTTAGGAGGACATCCAGGGATATAAACATCTACCGGTACAATTTGGTCAACACCTTTAACTACCGCATAAGATTTCACATAGGGACCGCCTGCCGTTGCACATGATCCCATAGCAATCACCCATTTAGGCTCAGGCATTTGATCGTACAGTCTTTTAACAATAGGTGCCATTTTTTTGGTAACGGTTCCAGAGACAATCATGACGTCCGATTGACGAGGGGAAGTGCGGAAGAATGAACCAAAGCGGTCTAAGTCATAATGGGAAGACCCAACCCCCATCATTTCAATGGCGCAGCATGCCAGTCCAAAAGTCAGCGGCCATAAGGAATTGCTTCTAGCCCACGCCTTTAATTGCTCTAAAGTCGTTAAAAATACATTTCGTCTCATCTCTTCTAATTCTTCTTTTGAAATATGCTCTAAATTTAATTCCATTTCAGCACCTTCTTTTTCCAAGCGTAAGTTAGTCCAACCAACAGCATAAAAACAAAGATGAGCATTTCAATCAGTGCAAACAAACCGAGCGAATCATAAGCGACTGCCCATGGATACAAAAAAACCGTTTCCACATCAAAGATGACGAACATTAACGCAAATATGTAATATCTCACGTTAAATTGGACCCTTGCTTCATGAAACGGTTCAATCCCACTTTCATATGTTGTTTGTTTGGCAGTACTTGGTGCATGCGGTCTAAGAAGCCTACCTGCCGTTAAAGCAACAACAGGCAACAGTATACCTAAGAGCAGAAAGATGAAGATAATCATATAGCTGTTTAAATATGTATTCAGGATGCTCATAAACACGCCTCCTCTACAATTATCTAAAAATTTAGAAATGTGTTGCTAATATTATAACAAATCGGATATGGAGTGTCGACAATGTATCTGTTTATGTTTGTATAATATGTAAATAATTTCAATAAAAGAATGATTTCCCGACTAAAAAATAATAAGCCTTCCTACATCTCCTGTTTTCTTACAAAAACAAGTGATATAGAAAGACTCATACTAAAATTGGCTTCACGCCCATCAAGCTCGCTTAATTAGTTTAACAACTAGAATAATGGCTGCAATCACTAATAGAATATGAATAAATCCGCCTGTAAAATCAAATAGCAACCCTAGTAACCATGCTAATAATAATACTCCAATGATGGTCCATAACATGAAAATCACTCCTTAACAATCAATGTACTTACTTGATAGTTTTTAATACCCTGAAGTGATAGTAGAAAAACATTTTTTGATTCATAAATTCTCGGGAAATAAAGGAAATCTTCATTTACTCTAATCGAGTTATAGAAGTAGGACTGCCCGTTACTTTTTATTTAAATGATAAAACTAAAAAAGCACCGTACAGATGTACGATGCTTTTTGATTAAAATTGACGTTGACCTACCTCAATACGGTTGATGGCACGCTTGAGTGAAAGTTCAGCACGCTTAAAATCGACGTCATCCTGCTTGCCTTGTAAACGTTGTTCGGCACGCTGTCTGGCTTCTTTCGCACGTTCAACATCGATTTCTTCTGCTTTTTCAGCAGCCTGTGCTAAAATCGTCACTTTATCCGGTCTTACTTCAAGAAAGCCGCCGCTAACAGCTACAAGCTCAGTGCTGCTTCCTTTTTTCAAGCGAACAGCTCCGATTTGAAGTGGAGCCACTAATGGGATATGTCCTGGTAAAATCCCAAGCTCACCACTTTGAGCTTTTGTACTTACCATTTCCACATCGGCTTCATAGACTGGGCCATCAGGAGTCACTACACTGACATTGATTGTCTTCATTTATTACCCTCCTATGTCCCTTATCTTAAGCTTCTACTCCCATTTTCTTTGCATTTTCAATTACTTCTTCAATTCTTCCTACTAGACGGAATGCATCTTCAGGAAGGTGGTCATACTTACCTGCAAGGATATCCTTGAAACCAGCTACTGTTTCTTTAACCGGTACGTACGAACCAGGTTGACCTGTAAACTGCTCCGCTACGTGGAAGTTTTGAGATAAGAAGAACTGAACACGACGAGCGCGGTGTACGACAAGCTTGTCTTCTTCAGAAAGCTCATCCATACCAAGAATCGCGATGATATCTTGAAGCTCTCTGTAGCGTTGTAACGTTTGCTGTACACTACGTGCTACTTTATAATGCTCTTCACCAACGATTTCAGGCGATAATGCGCGAGACGTTGATGCAAGAGGGTCTACCGCAGGGTAAATACCCATCTCAGTTAATTTACGCTCAAGGTTTGTTGTCGCATCTAAGTGAGCGAACGTTGTTGCCGGAGCTGGATCCGTATAGTCATCGGCTGGTACGTAAATCGCTTGAATCGATGTTACAGAACCAACGTTTGTTGATGTGATACGCTCTTGTAATTGACCCATTTCCGTTGCTAATGTCGGCTGGTAACCTACGGCAGATGGCATACGGCCAAGTAATGCCGATACCTCAGAACCAGCTTGTGTGAAGCGGAAAATGTTATCCATGAAGAATAATACGTCCTGACCTTGCTCGTCACGGAAGTATTCCGCCATTGTTAAACCTGTTAAAGCAACACGCATACGCGCACCAGGCGGCTCGTTCATTTGTCCGAATACCATCGCTGTTTTCTTGATAACCCCAGAATCGCTCATCTCGTGGTAAAGGTCATTTCCTTCACGAGTACGCTCACCTACACCAGCGAATACCGAGATACCGCCGTGCTCTTGAGCGATGTTGTTGATAAGCTCCTGGATTAATACCGTTTTACCTACACCGGCACCACCGAATAGACCGATTTTTCCACCTTTAATATATGGAGCAAGTAAGTCTACTACTTTAATACCTGTTTCAAGAATTTCTACTTGAGTAGAAAGCTGATCAAACTTTGGTGCTTGTCGGTGAATTGAATCACGACGAGCCTCTGCAGCGATTTCAGCATCTAAGTCGATTGTATCTCCAAGTACGTTGAATACACGCCCTAACGTTACGTCACCTACAGGTACAGAAATTGGAGCACCTGTATCTGTCACTTCTAATCCGCGAACAAGGCCATCTGTAGAAGCCATTGCGATTGTACGAACTGAATCATCGCCTAAGTGAAGGGCAACTTCTAAAGTTAAGTCAACATCGACTTCGTTTTCGCTGCGTGCTGCATGCTTAATTGTAAGAGCGTTATAAATAGCCGGAAGATGTCCGCTGTCAAACTTTACGTCTACAACAGGACCCATAATCTGAGTAACGCGTCCTTTCATCGTTTTCCCTCCTAACTTGCTAGTAACCAAACATTTATCTTTTTACGTTCATTGTATTATTCAAGTGCTGAAGCTCCAGCAACGATTTCTGTAATCTCTTGTGTAATCGCAGCCTGACGGGCACGGTTGTATGAAAGTGTAAGCGAGCGAATAAGCTCCTTCGCGTTGTCTGTCGCATTTTTCATCGCTGTCATACGCGCAGCATGCTCACTTGCTTTCGAATCAAGCAGTGCTCCATAAATGAGACTTTCTGCATATTGAGGTAGAAGAACTTCTAAAATTTCTTCTTGTGATGGCTCAAACTCATATGACATTAGCTTATTTGAAGAAGCAATGTCTGTTAGAGGCAAGAGCTTTTTCTCCGTTACATCTTGTTGAATAGCACTTACGAAATGGTTATAGAACATATATAATTCATCGAATGTACCATCAGCAAACATATTAACCGCCTTAGAAGCAATGTCTTTAATATCGGCAAATGAAGGCTGGTCAGCTAAAGCTGTAATTTCCAACATGACCGGAATGCCGCGTCTTTTAAAGAAGTCACGTCCCATTCTTCCAACAGCAATAATCGCATACTCGTCCTGTGAACGATGGCGTTCTTGAATCGCATTGTAAACCGTACGAAGCACGTTACTGTTAAAAGCACCTGCCAACCCACGGTCAGACGTAATTACAAGATATCCCGTTTTCTTTACAGGACGGGATAAAAGCATTGGATGTGAAGCATCTTTGCTGCCTAAGGCAATGCTTGCTACCACGTCCTGGATTTTCTCCATGTATGGCACAAATGACTTCGCATTGTTCTCAGCACGGTTTAATTTCGCTGCTGATACCATTTCCATCGCTTTTGTAATTTGGCTTGTTTTCTTTGTGGAAGTAATACGAGTTTTTATATCACGTAATGATGCCAAAGGTTCTCACCTCGCTTTATTAGACAAAATCGAGCCGCTTTACAGTCAATGAGGGCAGAGGCAGCATTAGAGTTGCCGCTGCCGGTCATTTATTATTCAGAAACAATAAATACTTTTTTGAAATCTTCAATTGCACTGTTTAGGTCTCCCTCAGCAGGAAGATCGCCAGTCGTGCGGATATGATCTAATACTTCTTTGCGGTTTTGTTCTAACCATGCTAAGAACTCTTCTTCAAAGCGGTTAATATCTTCTACCGGAATGCTATCTAAGAATCCGCGAGTTAATGCGTAAAGAATTGCTACTTGTTTTTCAACAGCAAGCGGTTTGTTTAAACCTTGCTTCAATACTTCTACTGTACGAGCACCACGGTTTAATTTCGCTTGTGTTGCTTTATCAAGGTCTGACCCGAACTGAGCGAATGCTTCTAGTTCACGGTAAGAAGCCAAGTCAAGACGAAGTGTACCTGCTACCTTTTTCATTGCTTTAATTTGAGCAGAACCCCCAACGCGAGATACTGATAAACCAGCGTTGATCGCAGGGCGTACACCTGAGAAGAATAAGTCAGATTGCAAGAAGATCTGTCCATCTGTAATGGAGATTACGTTTGTTGGGATGTACGCAGAAACGTCACCCGCTTGCGTTTCAATGAATGGAAGAGCAGTGATTGAACCTGCGCCTTTTGCGTCTGATAATTTCGCTGCACGCTCTAAAAGACGAGAATGCAAGTAGAATACGTCACCAGGATATGCTTCACGACCTGGAGGACGGCGTAATAGTAGTGAAAGCTCACGATAAGCTGTCGCTTGTTTAGATAAATCATCATATACAACTAATACGTGTTTGCCGTTGTACATGAATTCTTCACCCATTGTTACCCCAGCATAAGGAGCCAAGAATAACATTGGAGCCGGTTGTGATGCAGAAGCTGTTACAACGATTGTGTACTCTAATGCACCATGCTTGCGCAATGTTTCAACTACGTTACGTACAGTTGATTCTTTTTGGCCAATGGCAACGTAAATACAAACCATACCATTGCCTTTTTGGTTTAAGATTGTATCAATCGCCACAGATGTTTTACCTGTTTGACGGTCACCGATGATTAACTCACGTTGTCCTCGTCCGATTGGCACTAATGCGTCAATCGCTTTAATACCTGTTTGTAATGGCTCATGTACAGATTTACGATCCATTACACCCGGTGCTCCACTTTCAATCGGGCGAGTTTTTGTTGTTTCAATTGGACCTAAGCCATCAACTGGCTGACCAAGAGAGTTAACAACACGGCCGATTAATGCGTCTCCTACCGGTACTTCCATGATACGTCCCGTACGACGGACTTCGTCACCTTCACGGATACCTGTGTAAGGACCTAAAATGATGATACCAACGTTGTTTTCTTCAAGGTTTTGTGCCATACCCATGACACCGTTAGAGAATTCTACAAGCTCTCCGGCCATAATATTATCAAGGCCGTGTACACGTGCGACACCGTCACCAATTTGGATAACTGTACCAACATCGCTCACTTTAATTTCAGACTGATAATTTTCGATTTGCTTCTTTATCAGTGCACTAATTTCTTCAGCTTTGATGCTCATCAATTTCACCCCTATCTACGATCTGTTCGCAAGAAGTTCGCGTTGAATGCGTTCTAATTTACCGCTTACGCTACCATCATAAATGCGATTGCCAATACGAAGCTTGACGCCCCCGATTAGGCTTTTATCTACGATATTTTGGATTTTCAATGACTGTCTTCCGACTTTTTGTGCAAAAGTTTGGGACAACACTTGTCCTTCATCTTCTGTCAAAGGTCGAACAGAGTATACTTTCGCTTCTGCTGTCCCTTTTGCTTCATTTGCTAATTCTACAAACTCAGCTACCATATCTACAATAATATCAATGCGATGACGATCTAACAGCATGGATAAAGTAGATTGGATTTGCGGAAGCATAGCAGAAAACGCTTCTTTTAATAACGTTTGTTTTTGTTCGAATGATACTTTTGGATGTTTTAACACAACCAATAGATCACGATTTTCTTGTACTACTTCTTGAACAACACGCAGTTGCTCTTCAAACTCGTTTACCATGTTCTGTTCTTGAGCTAATTGAAAAAGAGCCAATGCATAGCGCTTTGATACTAAATGTTTGCTCATCGCGCTTCTCCTACCTCTTGAATATACTCTTTAATGAGGTTTTCTTGGTCTTTCTCAGATAATTCTTTTTCAATTACTTTAGAAGCAATAAGAACAGATAAAGATGATACTTGCTCGCGTAAAGCGGCAACAGCTTGCTCTTTTTCGCGTTCGATTTCTTGCTTTGCAGCTTCTTTCAAGCGGTCAGCCTCTGCACGTGCTGTCGCGATGATTTCTTCTTTCTTTTCTTCTGCTGCTTTTTTCGCATTCTCAATCATTGTTTGTGATTCTTGGCGAGATTGCTTTAATAACTGACGTTGTTCTTCTGCCAGCTTTTTAGATTCTTCATTGCTCTTTTCTGCGGCAGCAATCTCACTAGCGATATGGTCTTCACGCTGTTTCATGATGCCCATTAACGGACCGAAAGCAAATTTGCGAAGTAACGCTAAGAGAATGAGGAACATTACTAATTGGAATAACATATCTCCGGCATTGAAGGTAAAACCGCCTTCAGAAGCCCCGTGTGCAGTTGCTCCTAATACTAACATGTTTAAAGACACAGCCATCTTCACTCCCTTCAGAGGATCCCTGATACTTCAAAATAGTAAAAATTTATGAATTTCTTCCATTATAGACATAAAGGAATGGCGAAGGTTCTTATCGAATGATCTTCGCCACTTTTGAATGTTGTTTAATTCCCTATTAACGACCTTGAACCATGAACGCGATAACTACAGCGATGATAGGAATCGCCTCAACTAATGCTACCCCGATGAACATAGTAGTTGTTAAAGTTGCCTTAGCTTCCGGTTGACGAGCAATCCCCTCAACTGTACGAGAAACGATCAATCCGTTACCAATACCAGCACCAAGTGCCGCTAAACCAATTGCAATTGCAGCTGCTAATAAACCCATTGTAAAAGTCCTCCTTAAAATAATCCTAAGATTTTATAAATAATTTAGTTTAATAACTGTTCAAAAACGGGTATGATTTGAACAACATTTATAATTAATGGTCATGACTCACTTTGTGTGCCATATACACCATCGTTAACATGGTAAAGATAAATGCTTGAATTGCACCGACGAAGATACTAAATCCTTGCCATGCAAGCATTGGAATAATGGCTCCTATTGCACCAAATACTCCGCTGGTTGCAAGACCAGCCAATAATCCTAATAAAATTTCACCTGCATAGATATTCCCGAAAAGACGAAGACCAAGCGTTAATGTGTTGGCAAATTCTTCAATAATCTTAAGCGGAAATAAGAAAGGCATCGGTCTGAAAAACTCTCGACCATATTCTGCTGCACCTTTCATCTTAATACCATAATAATGCGTTAACACTACTACCATCGCAGCAAGCGTTAACGTGATGGCTGGATCAGCAGTTGGTGACTTCCACCATAACTCATGATTTACTATTACCGAAAACGGTAAGCCTAGCATGTTTGAAACGAAAATGTACATTAATAGTGCTACTCCCAATGTTAAGAAGCGGCCTCCCGTCTTCCAATCCATTGTACTATTGATAAGACCTTTAACGAAATCCAAAACCCATTCCATGAAGTTTTGCATGCCGGTAGGTTTCAATGCAAGCCGACGAGTAGCAAATACTGCTATTAGGAACACAATTAATGACGCTACTGTAATCATCAACATGTTCGCAAGGTTAAATGTAAGACCTAAAAACTCCACAATTGGCGCTCCGTGACCCAACTGTTTTCACCTCTCTTCCCATCTATAACGGATGCTTTGGATTATAAAATCTATTATAATGACAAGGTAAAATGTCATTAATCCCATAATGAAAGCAACTAGATGAACCTCTTCCGGATATCGCAAAGCGATGATAACCCCTAATGCCGCTGTAGCAAACCTTGTAAAAGTTCCGACCGACTTTACTTTTCTTCCTTGTTCGATGGCTTGTCCAAATTGTCTTTCTCTTCGGACTAGAGTCCACAAATTATATAGGCTGAAAACAGTACCTAAGGCCAGACCTAAAAACACAGATTGGTACTCTGTAAATCCCCATCCTAATACAAACAGGGCAAGAATAAAAAATATGTATGATCGAAGACGCGGAAACATTTGCTGCAAATCTTGCATAGAAGTTTATTCTCCCGAGAAAAATTGGCGGACTGAACGAAGCATGGCATAAACGCCCGTCCCAAGTCCCATTAGAAGACCAAGAACTAAAAAAAGTGGTTCGGTTCCGACTTGTCCGTCAAGCCATTTTCCAAAAAATAACCCGATTAACATGGAACCTGCTAGTTGTGAAAGAATGATGGACATTAACGCCATAGCACGAAATGGATGGCGCGGTTTTCGACTCATGAGGATCCCCTCCGTTATCAAGGAATATGATTGACTTTAAAAAAAGTCCATATACATTTATATGCGATGAACAGAAAGTCGTTCCTATCTAAAAAGGGTCTATTTTGTCGAAAAAATACGATATTTTTGGCTTGTTTTTCTAGGTTGAAAACCTTACCATTTATATCCCCTGTTAGCATACAATAGGCTCTAGGTAATGTCAATGCGTTACGTGGAAAACTTCACAATTTGTCAAGAAATGTACACAATTGCATTGTGCAAATAGTGAAAAGTATAGTAAGATACTTTTTTTAGCCTTTTTTGTCGAATTGTTCATTCCAAAGTGATGGTTGTTTCCAATACATCTTCTTTTTGTCCTTTTTTCACAAAGACTAGAGCCTTATACACTCCTGAGGCCAATCTCGCTTTCACCACTTGCTTCGTCAATCCCCGCCTTACACTCTTTTTCGCATCAAGATATTCAACAAACCTCAGTGTAACAGGATCATAAAGAGCAATCCCCATTTCATCGGCCCCTCCTGGCAAAAAGATTTGATACCAGTACTCCCCTTCCTTCTCCCCTCTTCCAAATTGAAATCCCATCATTCGAGGATAATCCGGTTCCCCTTCCATAAACATGTAAGGCAGTGAAATCCTTTTTCCCGATGCCTGTATGGCGAAACACCCGTCATAAATACCATTCTTCGCTCCTCTAATCATTAAGCCAATGTTTACTTTCCTTTTTTCATTTGGATTAAGAGTGAAAGACAAAGGGTAGCTCCATTCTCCCTTTATACGGGGAGCCTGAAAATGATACGACTGAGGTTTAGAAGATACATTTTCAATGGTAATGGATAACGTTTTTCTTTCGAAAAGTTTTTTTGGATCATATACCCCAAATGATAAGGAACTTGGGTAAATAAGTGTGTGGGCGTTGACTGCCTCCATGATTTGCAGACGTCCGCTCCCCTGTTCATAAGGAGCATAGGCCCTCCCCTTTTCTTCTCCCAGTACTTTGGCGTTGTTCATTAAAGCTGCCTTTACTTGTTCCGGAGACCAATCAGGGTGTGCCTGCAAAATTAAAGCGCAAGCTCCCGCTACATGGGGGGCAGCCATGCTCGTTCCATGCATCTCTTCATAACCGCTCGGGGTCGTACTCATAATATTCATTCCCGGCGCCAAAATATCCGGTTTAATTTCCCATGTTTCTGTGACAGGGCCGCGGGAGCTAAAAGGTGCTAATACATCTTGTTTCTTTTTATATAAAAATGAAAGAAACGTTCTCCCCTTCTTTAGTTCCTTTTCCGCCTGATCGGCTGTTTCCTTATCCATAGAAGCAACCGGTATCCCGGCGTCTTGTCGCAGCAACCCGGTAAAGCTGCCAGGTGCATTGTTGGCTATAATCAATCCCACAGCCCCGGCCTTTTCCGCATTTTTAGCCTTTTCCATAAAAGAAATGCCTCCTCGGCGAACGAGTACCACTTTCCCTCTTACATCCTTCAGCTCGTTCTTTTCCCCGACTCCCCCATCCATCAATTCATAGTCTCTTTTCAGCTTCCATTCCTTCGTACCGATAAACGGATTGATTTCATATTCCCCGCGCAGCGAGCCAATTTTTAAATATGGAATGGCAGACGGAGGAGTGGATGCTCCTACTGAAATGGCTTTGGATGAAGTACCGGGAGAGCCGACTGACCATAGTTCCGGTCCTGAGTTCCCGCTGGATGTGACAGCTACGATTCCTTTTTCCACAGCCTTGTCCAATGCTAAACTTGTAGGCCAATCGGGCCCATTTACATCATTTCCCAGGGATAGATTCAAAATATCCACTTGATCTTCCACCGCTTTTTCAATGGCGAGAAGCACTTGTTCAGACGTTCCAAATCCACCTGCTCCCAGTGCTCTATAAATATAAAGGTCGGCTTCCGGAGCCACTCCCCTCATTTTTCCGTTTCCTGCTATGACTCCTGCCACATGGGTACCGTGGGAAGTCGGCTGCCCTTCTTTCGGAAGCGTCTCCATTGGATCTGCATCCATCTCAATCGTGTCAAAGCCTCCCCGGTAATTGCCGCGCAAATCCGGATGATGATAATCGATTCCCGTATCAATTATCCCAATTTTGATTCCCCGTCCGGTTAACCGAAACCCTTCTTTATCCAGCTCCCCTCTCACGCTCTCCCCACCGATGAATGGGATGCTTTCATCAGCGGATACCCGATAATAAGCAAGCGGATGAGAATCGGCCACCCACGTTTCATGCTGAACTTTATCTAACAGGGCATAGGTGCCTGTTGCGGCAAATCCATCGAAAACTTGATGATAAACGGTACGAACATTCAAACCCGGGAACTTGGTTTTAAGCTCACGAACTCTTTCTTCCGTCATCTTTTCTTTTGCCATAAAAATCTTTGTTGTCACTTTATGTTCCAAATAAGAATTGATAGGCGGCCGATTCGGCATCGTATATGCGTTGACCTCGACTCCGAAAAAAGGTAACGACAATAATAGAATCAATGCTTTTAACATAAAAAAACACCCCTCACTATATAAGCGTGTCACAAACAGACGCTTTTCATGTGAGAGGCAGGAGAAATACTAAGATAATGGATTAAATATATCAGGACGTCGTTCTGTCCGTTTAAAGTAAAAGCTGATGGCATCAGCAATACGCTTTGAAGCCAACCCATCTCCATAAGGGTTGGATGCTTTAGCCATATATTCATAAGCTTCTTGATCTGTTAATAATTGTTTAGCCAGCTGATAGATGTTTTCTTCTTCTGTTCCTGCCAGCTTTAACGTTCCGGCTTCAATTCCCTCTGGACGTTCTGTTGTATCACGCAGTACAAGGACAGGTACTCCAAGTGATGGAGCCTCTTCTTGTACACCGCCGGAATCCGTCAAAATGAGATAAGACCTCGAGGCAAAGTTATGGAAATCGATCACATCCAATGGTTCAATCAAATGGATGCGCGGATCTTCGCCTAACACTTCATCGGCCAGTTCACGCACCACCGGATTTAAGTGAACAGGGTAAACCACTTGAACATCATCATGCTCTTCTACTATTCTCTTCACAGCACGGAACATGTTTCTCATCGGTTCCCCTAGGTTTTCACGACGATGGGCCGTTAATAAAATTAAGCGGTCCCCTCCCACCTTTTCCAAAACGGGATGAGTATACTCATCCCGAACGGTTGTGCTAAGTGCATCAATAGCCGTGTTCCCTGTAATGAAAATGGCTTCTTCCGGTTTATTTTCTTGCAATAGATTATGAGCCGATTTTTCGGTTGGAGCAAAATGCAAGTCCGCCACGACTCCCGTCAACTGACGATTCATTTCTTCCGGGTAAGGAGAGTATTTATTCCATGTACGTAACCCGGCCTCTACGTGCCCGACGACAATTTGATTGTAAAGAGCCGCTAAGCTGGCAATAAATGTCGTCGTTGTATCACCATGTACAAGGACAATGTCAGGCTTTACTTCTTTCATGACAGCATCCAGTCCTTGAAGCCCTCTTGTCGTTACATCCATCAATGTTTGACGGTCCTTCATGATATTCAGATCATAGTCCGGGTTCACATCAAAAATCGCCATGACTTGATCCAGCATTTGACGGTGCTGGGCTGTTACCGTCACAATTGCTTCAAATTCTTCCGGACGTTTTTTTAATTCCAACACAAGCGGAGCCATTTTAATGGCTTCAGGCCGTGTGCCGAAAATGGTCATTACTTTAATTGGTTGGTTCATTTTTATCACCTTTACGCCGATTATTTTGTACCGAATAGACGATCCCCGGCATCACCTAATCCAGGAACAATGTAACCATGGTCGTTTAATTTTTCATCTAACGCAGCAATATAAATATCAACATCCGAATGTGCCTCTTTAATAGCTTCTACCCCTTCAGGAGCAGCGATCAAACACATGAATTTAATGTTTTTGGCACCGCGTTTTTTAAGAGAGTTGATAGCCTCTACCGCAGATCCCCCTGTTGCCAGCATCGGGTCAACGACAATAAAATCACGCTCTTCGATGTCGCTTGGCAGCTTCGCGTAATATTCAACCGGCATTAATGTTTTCGGATCACGATATAAACCGACATGACCTACTTTTGCAGCAGGAATAAGCTTTAAAATACCGTCCACCATGCCTAATCCCGCACGCAAGATCGGAACGATTCCTAATTTTTTACCTGACAACACTTTAGACGGCGTCTTGCAAACAGGCGTCTCGATTTCTACTTCTTCAAGCGGTAAATCGCGTGTAATTTCAAATGCCATTAAGCTGGCTACTTCATCTACTAGCTCGCGAAATTCCTTTGTTCCAGTATTAATATCACGTATGTACGTTAATTTATGTTGGATTAGCGGGTGGTCGAATACGTATACTTTACCCATGTCTATCTCTCCTTTTTCTTCCGTTACACATTGAAGTACCATTCTCATGAGAATGGTACTTAATAACAGTTTGGTTTTATTTGAGGGAATTTTTGCATTGTGTCTATTTTACAGAAAAAGCAAAGCGCATTCAAGGTCGTTTGATTAATTCTCAACAATTGTTAGAAATTCTCCATGAGAAAAGCGCAGGCGCCTTGATGAGGAAGGCCGACTAAGACCGCCGCGTCCTGCGGCAACGTCGGCATGACCCACATCCTGTGGGTCCAAGGAAATAGGGATTGACCCCGTATACGCTTTTTGCCTTATGAGGGCAATCATCTTTTCCCGTGCTGAGCTAGGCGCTGGAGCTAGACACCAATACTAGTGGAAAATTATACTTTCTTACCTTCCCAAAATAAAGAAGCACCCTTCACGGGGTGCTTCTCTCATGATTATCCTTGACGAGTAGGATATAATTCGAATTTTTTCGTTAAGTTTGCTACTCGTTCACGAGCTTCTGCCAATTTTTCTTCATTGTCTACGTTCTTTAATGTTAAGGCCATAATAGCAGCAATCTCGTCCATATCTTCTAACCCAAAACCTCTGCTTGTTACAGCCGCTGTACCGATACGGATACCGCTCGTTACAAACGGGCTCTCAGGATCATAAGGGATGGTATTTTTATTGACTGTAATCCCAATTTCATCAAGGGCATGCTCTGCTACTTTACCCGTTAAGTTCATGGAACGTACATCAATCAACACTAAATGATTGTCTGTTCCGTCGGAAACAAGCGTAAACCCTTCTTTTTTCAATGATTCCGCTAAACGATTTGCGTTATCAATAATATTTTGAGCGTACGTTTTGAATTCATCTTTTAACGCTTCACCAAACGCTACTGCTTTTGCCGCAATGACATGCATAAGCGGACCGCCTTGAATACCAGGGAAGATCGATTTATCGATTTGTTTTCCGAACTCTTCTTTACATAAAATCATACCGCCGCGAGGTCCACGCAACGTTTTGTGAGTCGTTGTTGTTACAAAGTGAGCATATGGTACTGGATTCGGATGAAGCCCTGCCGCAACAAGACCGGCAATATGAGCCATGTCCACCATAAGGTAGGCACCTACCTCATCGGCAATCTCACGGAAACGTTTAAAGTCAATTACACGAGGATATGCACTTGCTCCAGCTACAATCAGCTTTGGCTTGTGCATTCTAGCTTTCTCTAATACATCATCATAGTTGATAACTTGTGTATCTTGATCTACTCCATATTCCACAAAGTTATATTGAACACCACTGAAGTTAACCGGGCTTCCGTGTGTTAAGTGTCCGCCATGAGACAAGTTCATACCTAGAACAGTATCCCCTGCATTTAAGATTGTAAAGTAAACAGCCATGTTTGCTTGCGCACCAGAGTGAGGCTGAACGTTTACATGTTCTGCACCGAATAATTGTTTGGCACGATCACGCGCTAAATCTTCTGCTACGTCCACATGTTCGCAGCCACCATAATAACGTTTACCAGGATAACCTTCAGCATATTTGTTTGTTAAAACGGAACCTTGCGCTTCCATCACCGCTTCACTCACAAAGTTTTCTGAAGCGATCAATTCGATTTTCGAACGCTGTCTCGTTAACTCTTCTTGAATAGCTTGAAAAAGCTGCGGATCTTGTTGTGCTAATTTCTCCATCTTAAAAAATCCTCCTCACGTACACTTTTTCTTGGTTTTTATTAAATTCGACTCTATTGTATCATGGATGTTAAGGATTTTAGAAGTTATATTCTCATTTTTCCATAAAAAAAATCAAAAAACGCAAGATAAACACGAACATTAAAACTAAAATTAATATTTATCGTTCATTTTTTTAATATAATAAATGGAACCTAACGATCCAGTTCGCTACTATTTAAAATTACCAAAAACAACTCACTCTATGAACATGTGTTATTTTTATCTGTCCGTTCATATACAGCCCTCGCTCCGCCAATGAGCTTCGGCCTTGTCGTCGCTAATGTAACATGCGCGCTCCCCACCTGCTTAACGGAACATCTAATAGGCACTGCTACATGCTTTAAATGCATACCGATAAAAGTATCCCCAATATCGATACCAGCATCAGCTTTTATAAATTCCACCATCACCGGCTGGTCCATCTGTTCATACGCGTAAGCCGCCATAGACCCCCCTGCTTTTGGAACAGGAATAACGGAGACCATTTCCCAGTTATTTCTCACAGCGGTTTGCTTCTCAACGACAAGGGCACGGTTAAGATGCTCGCAACATTGAAAGGCTAATTGCACACCGCATTCAAGCTGAAACTCCTTGAACGTCTCAAAAATCATTTGGGCGACTTCTGAGGTACCGGCTGTTCCAATCTTCTCTCCCATTACTTCACTCGTACTGCAGCCAATAACGAATACCTGATTTTCTGTCAATGTCACTTGTTGAGAGAATTGTTCCAGCACTGCCTGAAGCTCTTGTTTCCAATTGACCAACATAGCATCCATCTTTCATACTCTCCTTTCAAAAAGCCGTATAAAGGTATTGGATGTTATCCCTCGTATTCTTTAATTTTATTTACGCGATTCTCGTGTCGTCCTCCCTGAAATTCTGTTGTAAGCCAAATCTTCGCAATTTCCCTTGCCAATCCAGGCCCGATCACGCGCTCACCCATCGCTAAAATGTTGCTGTCATTATGCTCACGTGTTGCTTGGGCACTGAACATATCGTGCACAAGAGCGCAACGCACACCTTTTACCTTATTTGCTGCAATACTCATTCCAATTCCTGTTCCACAAATTAGGATGCCGCGGTCCACTTCTCCACTCACTACTTTTTCAGCTACCGGAATAGCATAGTCGGGATAATCGACAGATGTCGTGCATTCACACCCTAAATCTTCATATTCAACACCCATCTCTTCCATTAAAGCCACGATTTCTTTTCGAATGTTCACTCCGCCATGATCAGAAGCAATTGCTACTTTCATTGTTATATCCTCCTTTTTATCCCTCATTACGGGCAGTAAGCCCCTCTCTTTATTTTCACTATATCTCTCATTCATTATAACGTAAAACGCTGAATCGTTAATTTTAACTTCTCCGCCTGTTCCGATAACTGCTTAGCCATTTCATTTACATCCTCAATCATGGCAGATTGCTCATGGATAGAAGAATTGACCTCTTCTGCTCCTGCCGATGTTTCCTCTGCAATTGCCGCCACTTCTTGCGATTGAATGGCCGTATGACGGATACTATCCATTTGCCTTTTTACCAATACAACAATTTGTTCCACCGTTTCCACTACCTGATGAACGGATTGTGTCATTTCACCGAGTTCCGTTGTCGTTTGGTCCCCTTTAAGTGCTTCTTCTTTTGCTACCTCAACTTGATGTGTAATTTGACCAACCACGTTTTGAACTTCTTTTTGGATGTTCTGGATTAATTCCGTAATACCTTGAACAGCTTTCGCGCTTTCATCCGCTAATTTGCGTACTTCATTCGCTACCACCGCAAACCCTTTTCCATGTTCTCCCGCTCTTGCAGCCTCAATCGAAGCATTCAAAGCGAGCAAATTCGTTTGGCCGGCAATGTCCCCTACTAAACGGATGATATTTTCCACTTGGTTTGCATGTCCCTCTAAGCGCTTGACCGCTTCTAAAGACCGTTCGTTATTGCTCACTAAATTCCGCATACCATCAATTAACACATTGGTGGCTCCCCGGCTTTTTGTTAGAGAAGCAACCATTTCTTCCGACAAGCGTTTAGATAAATCCGCTTTATCTTGAACTTCTTCGGCCATTAAAATCACTTGCTCGACCGACTCTGATGTTTCTTGAATGGAGACGGCGGAACTCTCTGCCCCCTTCGAAATTTCATCGATCGTTCTCGCTATATTGCCCGCTTGTAAAGAAGCTTCATTTGAATAGGTAGAAATGGTTAAAACTTTTTCATTAGTCTGCTCAAAGTTTTGCTCAATATTTCTAACCATTTCTCTTAAACTTTGAAGCATTTGATTAAATGCAATTCCTAAAGAACGAATTTCATCGTCTGATTTGGATATTTCTACATTTTCATTCACAATCCCATCTGCAGCTTTTTTCGCCACTATTTCCAGCCTTTGCAATGGTTTAATCAGGAACCCTGCTGCCAGATAGGCCAAAAAACCTGACCAAAAAATCCCTAAAGAAAGGGTCATGATGGTAAATATAGATTCATCCACCATTCCAGATACAAAAGGATATAAAACATAAATAAAAAAAGCACTGGTCGAATACGTAATAATTGCTAAAACCGAAATAAACACCACCAGTTTTAACCGCAATCCAAATCGATAACGCGTTTTCTCCCTCATAGTTAAGCCTCCGCTATTCTTATGTTAATCTCTCAACTAATTTATCGACCAATTCACTCAATTCATTTAATGTTTTTCGATAGACGTCAAGAGAACTTCCAAAGGGATCTGATACATCACTGTCAGATTGCATTACAAATTCTTTTAGCGTGCTCGTTTTATGGGCAGCACTGGGAATATTCCCTATGATCAATTGTTTATGACTGTTCGTCATGGTCAAGATACGGGTGGCCCAATCAACTAGATCTTGGTCTAACAAAGAAGCAGCATGTGAATGCTCGATTCCCATCTCCTTTAATGCTGCTTTCGCATGCCCCGAAGCGTCACTCCCAGGGAAGGCGTAGACCCCTGCGGATTTCACCTCTATCCCCTTAAGCCGTTTGGCCTTTAGCAATGCTTCAGCCATAGGACTTCTACATGTATTGCCTGTACAAACAAATAAAATACGTTCCATAACGATTACCTCCATTTTCTTTTGCAGTTTCTATTATAGTTCTTCCTCAATAAGCAAATTGATGAAAATCATTTATTTCCCTTTAAAAAGGAACTATACAATCTGAATGAACGATTTATCCCGCATTAACGGGCAGTAAGCCCCCGCTGCTGAGAGTTTCTTCTATCTAATCATACTTATTGTATCGATGCATTCACAAAAAGTCAGGGTGTCCTATTCTTTTTATCCATAACTTTATTTAATTCTACCTGACAGCTAAAAACTCCTGCTTGAAAAATAAAAAAGGCCTCTCACTTCACATGACAGCCCTTTCAAGGTAACGCACTTATTCTTCATTCTTTTTAAGGAATACTGATGATGTTTAATCCATTCGACCCAAAGGGCCATTTTTTACAAATGGATTCAAAGTGTTGAAAGTCAACATCATTGTTGAATGAAGCTCTCCTTAAAGAGGCAATAACAACTTAATGCCGAAAGCTAATAAAATACTCCCGCCAAGCGCTTCGCTGTACTTCCCCAACCACCCCTGTACTCTTCTGCCCAATATAAGCCCCAACCACGTCAATACCATACTCATAAATCCGAAAATCGCAATGGTTACCGCTGTTCTAGCACCAAAAATACCTAAACTAAGACCAACCGAAAAACTATCTAAGCTGACACTTAATGCAAATATCAACAGGCCTACCCCTGCTGGCTTAATAAGACTTTCCTCCTCATGCCGAAACGAAGAAACCATCATTTGTATTCCAAGTACAACGAGCAAAACACCTCCGGCATAGGAAGCAACGGTACCCAGTTTATCCGATAATAACTTTCCAATTATCATTCCTAAAAGAGGCATCCATATATGAAAAAGACCAATTGTCACTCCTATATAGAAGATTTGGCGCATACGCAAACGAATCAGTCCCATTCCTAATCCGACCGAAAAGGCATCCATCCCCAGCGCCAATGCCATGATTGTTAATGTCATGAGTTCCCCTATCATCGTGGATATATCCATACTCCCCCTCCTCGGACGTGCCTAATTCACCATATGCATGTACGAAAAGTTTTAGAATAAAGAATGGGACATGGGCAAAAAATGCCCACGTCCCAGATTTTTATCATTCTAAAATGATTTGATGGCCGGCAGCTTTCATCAATCGATTCATTACCGCTTGTCCCACTCCCTCTTCAGGAAAACTTTCACTTAAAATAATATCCAAATCATGTTCGTTAAAAGAGCGAAGTACTTCATAAAGATGTGTGGCTACTGTGGATAAATCATCACGGGAGCCGCATCCCAATACAACGTCCGCTTGATAAAAAGATTCATTTTCCGTTGTCGTTAAGATCCCTACCCGTTTACCTTGCCCTCTCCATTCATCCGCTTTTTTCTGTAAAAAATCACGAGAGCCCTGAACGATATAAAGAGGAGCATTTGGTGCATAATGAGTATATTTCATTCCCGGGGACTTTGGTGCCTGTCCACTTATCAACAGCGCTTTATCTACACGGACTTTTCCTACCACAGCCTCAATCTGCTCCTTTGTCACTCCTCCCGGCCTCAAAATAAGAGGAGTATCTTCTGTGCAATCAAGAACCGTGGACTCTACTCCTACACCGGTCGGTCCTCCATCCACAATGCCGCTTATTCTGCCGTCAAGGTCTGCCCATACATGCTTGGCCAATGTCGGACTTGGTTTTCCAGATAAATTAGCACTTGGAGCAGCAATTGGTAAATCTACTTTTTTTAATAACTCTAATGCAATAGGATGCGAAGGCATTCGAACGGCTACTGTCTCTAAACCTGCAGTCACTTTTTCCGAAATGCCGGGCCTCTTCTTCAACACTAACGTTAACGGGCCTGGCCAAAAACGGTCTATTAACGCTTGGGCTGAAGACGGAATTTCTTTTGCAATCTTTTCTACCGCTTCTTTGCTTCCAATGTGAATAATAAGCGGATTATCACTCGGTCTTCCTTTTGCAACGAAAATTTTATCCACAGCCCGGTCAGAGGTGGCATCCGCTCCTAACCCATATACTGTTTCTGTAGGAAAGGCTATTGTTTCACCTTCCTTTAATAACTTTGCAGCTTCTTCTAATTGTGGATAAGCATGATTTTCCTGTTCATTTTTATCCACAATCCACATTTTTGTTCGCAACTGTTCCAACTCCTATATTTTAGTCAATGATTTCCCTATATGTATTCCCTTTCTCAACAGGCAGAAAATCCTTTGTTTCACGGTATATACCGTTTCACAACTAGTGTTTTGACGTGTACAATAAGTTCCGCTAACCTTCATCACGCAATGAGAAAATTTTGATGAATGAAAGTTTACTTTATTATAACAGATATTGTTTTGTTTATAAGATTACGGGATTTTGTGGAAAAAGTTAAGTTTTATCCACAAAATGTGGATAAAACTTAACTTTATGTTGATAACTGTGTGGATATTAGTTTGATTCTATAAAAGTATGTTCCATCACACAAATAGACGTTTCTTGTTCACCGACTATCATCAGATTAAGTTCTCTCATTGCTGCAGGGAGCTCATTATATTCAATTTCTCGAAAGTTTAACAGCTTAAAAAATGGAATGGATACTGCTTTATTCGTCACTAAATACAAACGCTGCATTCCCTTTTCTTTAGCCAAGGCCATAACTGCCTGAAAAAGCACGAAGATATCCCGCTCTGTTAAAGAGGGCGCAATGACTAAAGATCTTAATAAGCCATTTTCTTGAATAGACTGAAACCCAACCGTCGCTAATAATTGTTGTTTATCATCTTCCATGAGAACAAAATTATCAATGCAGCTCTCAATGTCGTCTACATAAATATCTACCTTTGCCCAAAAAGAAAGAACTGAATCTAAATCACACTTAGAAGCCAGCCGAACTATTTTCTCCACTTTTTATCACCCCATATACCTTTTCTAGTATCTACTCTATGAACAGTGACAAAAAATAGAACTATATAGATCGATTTAGGAAGTTCGACATGACCAAAGAACGGCCATATCGAACTTCCTAGACCTAAGCGGCTGCTCCCCCTTTACGGGGTTGGCGCCAGCCGCTTAGACAAACCTTCGAGAGCGGATTCAAGTTGGCTGACTGACCGATTGTGAATACCTTTCAACGGGATGGAAATATATCCATTTATTAAGCGGAATGTAAAGCTTAAAATAATTTTGAAAGGAATTCTACGAGGAAAAACTTTACTTCTACTTGTTGTTTTTCTTCATTTGACGTTTCTTCTTTTGGCTCCTCTTTCTTCGGCCCCTCTTCTTTTACCGCTTCTCCGTTTGAAAAATCCAAGAAACAGAGCGGAGGGAATAATACACACCACCAGTTCGCTCCTTCACCTTTCCCGAGCGTAATAAGAATGGCTTCATACTCTCCTGCAGGATATAAAAACTGACCATAAAGTTTAGTAGGAAAACGAACCGTACCAAAATCCACTTGGACTTCTTGCCCTGCTTGCTTTTCTTTGACTACCTCTTCCGCTATTCCCTGAATGATCGGCAAGCGGCTTTTGATTAATTCGCGAGCGGCCTCAACAGATGTCAAATCAGCTACCCATTGGTTAATTTCTTCATTTACGCGATCACGAATTTCTCTTTTTAACGCTTGATCTTCATCCGAATCGCTATTTGCCAAAATACGCAGGCGAATCGCTTCATCTGGAATCACAACCGGTTCGTTCGCCTTTGCAAACGATTGATTATATAAAAGATGGCCATGAGCCCCTATTAACAAAAGAATAAAATAAATGATTACGTATTTTTTCATCATATTTTCCACCGTCCCCTCAGTAAAACAGTATGGACAGATGGCAATTATCTTAAACTATTAAATTTATTCAACCACAAAAAATGGTTGAATAAATTTACAGGCATGAACCTTAGCATTTAATCCTTTAAAACCAATTACTGGGAGATAAGGTTTATTTCACAGATGAAAAAATTAGATTTATAGATAGTTAGCAACCGACTTTTACGTATTTCACCAACTATCTACTACATAAATGATGGGGCATGATGCTTTTTATTCATGCCCCATCATTTATGCAAGTTGAGCAAAGACCATTCGATCTTTGCCATTGATGTCATAAACGACTTCTACTTCCGCTTGAGGAAATGCCTCCTCCAGCATGGAAGCGACGATATGCGCTTGCCCCATTCCCACTTCAAAGGCAATGAACCCCTTCTCTTCCATAACAAGCGGAAGCTCCTCCATAAAACGACGATAAAAATCCAATCCGTCCTCGCCTCCAAACAAAGCCCTCATCGGCTCATGTTCTTTTACAACTGGAGAAAGAATGTCAATATCCCCGTCTGGAATATAAGGCGGATTGGATACTACAACGGCAGCTTTTTTCCCTTGTTGAATAAGGGGCTGAAGTAAATCTCCATGAACAAACGTTACATCTGCATGAAGGGCTTGGGCATTGGTTGATGCTATATCTAAAGAAGGTTGGGCAATATCAATAGCCGTGACGATTGCATTGGACAATTCAAGAGCAAGGGTTACCGCTATCGCTCCACTCCCTGTCCCAACATCCACTAACTCAAACGTCTCTTCGCCAAAGTGACTTTGGGCCCTTTGAATGACCCCTTCTACCAATTCTTCCGTTTCAGGGCGAGGAATCAATACCTCTTCATTTACCCGAAATGCACGCCCGTAAAATTCCTCGTACCCCATAATATATTGGACAGGAATACCAGAGACATGAGCATGTATATCTTCTATAAACTTTCGTTTCACTTCTTCATTCAGCTGTTCCTGCATAGAGCTAAACAACATAGAACGGCTCATCTTTAAATGATGACGCAACAACAGTTCACCCGCATTTTCATCCCGATTCGCTTCTTTTAAAAAAGAAGAAGCCCATTTTAGGGCTTCATACACTTTGTCAAACACGACAGCCATTAGTCTGCTTGCTCCATTTTCAGCGCTTGGTCTTCCATGATCAGCGCTTCAATCACTTCATTAAGCTTACCTTCCAGAATTTGATCGAGCTTTTGAATCGTTAGACCAATGCGGTGGTCTGTGACGCGGTTTTGTGGGAAATTGTAAGTACGGATACGCTCAGATCGATCTCCTGTACCTACCGCCTGCTTACGGTTTTGATCATACTCCGCTTGTGCTTCCCGCTGGAATTTATCATACACGCGAGCACGCAATACTTTCATCGCTTTTTCCTTATTTTTAATCTGCGACTTCTCATCTTGACATGATACGACGGTTCCAGTAGGAAGGTGGGTTAAACGAACAGCCGACATCGTCGTGTTAACACTTTGTCCGCCAGGGCCACTAGATGCAAACGTATCAACACGGATATCTTTTTCATGAATTTCCACCTCAACCTCTTCCGCTTCCGGTAAACAAGCTACCGTAGCCGTTGAAGTGTGGATGCGTCCCCCTGATTCAGTCTCAGGTACACGCTGTACACGATGAGCACCGTTTTCGAACTTCAGTTTTGAATAAGCACCCTTCCCGTTAATCATAAATATAATCTCTTTATAACCGCCAACCCCTGTGGTAGTCGCTTCCATGACTTCCGTTTTCCATCCTTGCGCTTCCGCATAACGGGAATACATGCGATATAAATCTCCAGCAAAAAGGGCTGCTTCGTCCCCGCCTGCTGCGCCGCGAATTTCCATGATAACATTTTTATCATCATTCGGGTCTTTTGGTAATAACAGCACTTTTAGACGGGCTTCCAATTCCTCCACTTGATCTTCTAACTCGGAGATTTCCTCTTTTACCATCTCCCGCATATCAGCATCTAACTTATCGTCCAGCATGGCTTTCGCATCGGTTAGCTGCTCTTTTATGTCTTTATATTCTCTATAAGCTTCTACCGTTTCCTGGATATCCGCTTGTTCTTTCGAATACTCTCTTAACTTAGAGGGGTTATTTACAATTTCAGGGTCGCTAAGAAATTCATTTAACTTTTCGTAGCGATCTTCTACCGCTTGTAAACGATCAAACACATCATTCACCTCATTTTTTATCCATAACATTCTAATTATAGTATAGGTGACACCCCCCGTCAAAATCAAATCGGTATAAAGAATAGAATAGAGCTAAAAAATTTTTACCATATTCTTTAAACAGAAGCGGCCGACAACCTCCCTTTCAGGCTTTTGCCGACCGCTTATACGAAAAACCTTGTCATTTGACAGCTTTTACATGGAAATGAAAACGAGGAAGGCCTTCAAACAGCTCTCGAGCGACAATGTTTTGCACCTTTTCCTTTTCAGACGCACTCATTTCCTCTCCTGTGTGAACAGTCACCCAGGCGTCACGTCCATTTACCTTCAAATCCCCTATCCGATAAGGGGTTTCAACTTCAACTACTTCTTTCATCTTTTCATAATCATTTGATACCTTCGATCTTACTGGAGTCGTATTAGGAAAATTAGGATTTTGGTCGGTAAACTCTTCATAGCGGATTAACTCTTTTTCCAATTTATTATCATCTCGATAAGATGTTAATAATTTTTTGCCATTCTCATCTTCTACCCGAGCATCCTGGGTACTGTTATAACCAGCACAAGCACTCATAAAAATCATACATAGCAATAAAACGTTTTTTTTCACAATGACACCTCCTATGACTTAGATTTCCCGGTTATACAAAATCAAATAAAGTAAACTTAAGGAAAAAAAGATGCCTGCATGGTCATTCACCATGCAGGCATCTTTTTTGGATGATATTGTGTCTAGCTCCAGCGCCTAGCTTAGCACGGGAAAAGATGATTGCCCTCATAAGGCAAAAAGCGCCTTATGGGTCAATCCCTATTTCCTTGGGCCCACAGGACGTGGCGGTCTTAGTCGGCCTTCTTTAACCAAGGCGCTTATGCTTTTCTTATTGATAGACTTTACGGGGAACTGCATGACAATGTCGGCACCTTGGCTCATACGATTCAGAAGCCCCTACTAGAATGATGGGATCATCATAAGAAGCAGGCTGTCCATCAATTAAACGCTGGGTACGGCTTGCAGGTGAACCACAAGCTGCACAAACCGCTTGCAGTTTTGTTACCGATTCTGCAATCGCCATTAACGCAGGTACCTGTCCAAATGGCTCTCCTCTGAAATCTTGGTCAAGTCCGGCAACAATTACGCGATACCCTCTATCGGCAAGTGTTTGAACAACTTCTAAAATCCCTTCATCAAAGAACTGAACTTCATCGATTGCTACAACGTCCGTTTCTTCCATTACCTCTTTTAAAATCTGTGCAGAATTACGGGTAGGCATCGCAATTACTGACGAACCATTATGTGATACGACCGCTTCTTCACTATAACGATTATCAATAGCAGGCTTAAATACTTGAACCTGCTGTTTGGCAAATTGTGTACGACGAACCCGGCGAATCAGTTCTTCTGATTTCCCGGAAAACATACTGCCGCAAATCACTTCAATCCAACCGCTTTGCTTCATTACATACATGGCGCGGATCTCTCCCTTCCGTGTCATTACAATGAAGTGAACCGCTCTTCTACTTCTGTGTACCTAGATGATATATTATCCATCCAATTATCATCTATGTATTTTAATTATTCACTATATGTTAACCCGTACGGGAAGTGCTATTCACGTAAAAAACAGGCAAGAACTGAGAGTCACTTGCCTGTTTGATAACATCATATTGATTACTTAAGACCGTATTTTTTATTGAAGCGATCAACGCGACCATCCGCAGAAGCGAATTTTTGACGGCCAGTGTAGAATGGATGGCATTCAGAGCAAACCTCAATGCGAATCTCTTCTTTAACAGAGCCAGTTTCAAATTCATTTCCACAAGCGCATTTCACCATAACTTTTTTGTAGTTTGGATGAATTCCTGTTTTCATGCTTTTCATCTCCTTCCGCCCTGAATCATTCTGAAACAGAGTTATATAAACCAATACGATAGACGAAACATCGACATTTAATATGCTTATTTCGACATCGCATACTAAACACACATGAAGAAATTATAACAAGGGTCAAGCAGTTTTGCAACTACCTGTTTTTACAATTTCAAATTTGTTTCGTATTAACGGCTAATGAGATTTCCGCGTCAAGATCTAACTTAACAAAGGAAACCTGCGCAAAAAAACTAACCGTAAAAGTACGAATAAATAAACACCCTTATGGATGAAAGTGTCCTTTATCATTGTAACATGATTTACCTTTTTGTGCTCGTTACGGTTTTTCTCTCATCTTCCAATATTTTGAAGAATTCCATATTACTTTTAGAGTTTCTTAAACGTCTTAAAAATCTCTCTGCAAAATCAGGGGAATCCGACAACGTTTTACGAATCGCCCATAGATGATCAAGGTGCTCTTTTGGAATGAGCAACTCTTCTTTTCTTGTACCGGAGCGACGAATATCGATAGCAGGGAAAATACGTTTTTCAGCCAATGAACGATCTAAATGGAGCTCCATATTACCAGTTCCCTTGAACTCTTCGTAAATAACATCATCCATTCTGGATCCAGTGTCGATTAAAGCTGTGGCCAAAATAGTCAAGCTGCCGCCTTCTTCAATGTTACGAGCCGCTCCAAAGAAACGTTTTGGACGATGGAAGGCAGCCGGGTCAATCCCGCCTGATAGCGTACGTCCACTTGGAGGAATGACTAAGTTATAAGCACGGGCAAGGCGTGTAATACTATCCATTAGAATGATTACGTCTTTTTTATGCTCTACAAGACGCATCGCGCGCTCTAACACAAGTTCGGCTACTTTGATATGATTCTCTGGCACTTCATCGAACGTCGAGCTGACTACGTCTCCGGCAACGGAGCGCTCAATGTCCGTTACCTCCTCTGGTCGTTCATCAATTAACAAGACGATCAGTTCTGCTTCCGGATGATTCGTTGTAACGCTGTTGGCAATTTCCTTTAAAAGCATTGTTTTTCCGGCTTTCGGAGGCGCCACAATTAATCCCCTTTGACCAAAACCAATTGGTGCAATCAAATCTATGATTCGCGTCGAGAAGTTTCGCGGCTCTGTCTCCAGTACCATTTGACGATTTGGATAAATAGGCGTTAAAGCCGGGAAATGTACACGTTCCTTCGCCGACTCTGGATTATCCCCATTTACTGCTTCTACATGCAGCAAACCATAGTAGCGCTCGTTTTCTTTCGGAGGACGAACTTTACCCGAGACTTTATCTCCGTTTCTTAAATCGAATCGTCGAATTTGAGAGGCTGATATATAGATGTCTTCTGAACTAGGCGAATAGTTGATAGGGCGCAGAAAACCAAAACCTTCTGACTGAATGATTTCTAGTACGCCTTCCATAAACAAGAGACCATCTTGTTCAGCTTGGGCCTTCAAAATAGCAAAAATAAGTTCTTTTTTCGTTAACTTGCTGTAGTAGGAAATTTTATACTCACGAGCATGTTCATAGAGCTCTTTTAATTTCATATTCTCTAAATTAGACAATGTTAAATTCATTCAAACACCACACTTTAATCAAATAATTTCCTGTTTTCCCCCATATTAAAATGTTTTGTAAATATGAGAAAAGATACGGATGGAATAAATGGTGAAGATAAGGAAGGCAATCTTGAAGTAGATTTCAGTAGATTTAATTTATCCCGCTCTAACAGGCAGTGAAACCTTCAGCGAGTAAAGGATCCTTAATACTAAATAGATGCAGTAATACATCCCGCATGAACGGGCAGTAAGAACCCCCTTCCCTGGTTCAAGAAGAGGATTACTGCCCGTGAAAGCTCGATAAATCAACTAACCATCCGTCGAGATAGAGGTCTCCTCACGGATGGAAGTTTCCTTTCTATTCTACCCTTTTTATCTCTTTTTAATCAACCTATTTTTACGACCCCTCCTCCTTCAAAAAAGGACATCGTTCGTACAAGCATACCTTTCACCATTTCTTTTTCAGAGACGACACGCTCCTCGAAATTTCGAAAACAATGAGCACCCGATGGGTGCTCATTGTTTTAGTTTTTGATAACGAGATTTGGTTTCTTTTTCAGACTATGTCTGCCGTCAATGAAACGCACCGTCCCAGATTTGGCACGCATAACTAAAGATTGGGTCGTACCGATAAGTCCTTTAAATTGAACGCCTTTAAGCAACTCTCCATCTGTTACCCCTGTCGCTGCAAAAATAGCGTCATCCCCTTTTACCAAGTCTTCCATCCGAAGTACACGGTTAATATCCTGAATGCCCATCGCTTGGCATCGCGCTAATTCTTCCTCGCTTTGAGGTAATAATTTACCTTGCAGCTCTCCACCGAGACATTTAAGAGCAACAGCTGCAATAACTCCTTCAGGCGCTCCGCCAGAACCGAATAAAATATCCACACCAGTATGGTCGAAAGCCGTATTAATAGCTCCTGCTACATCCCCGTCATTGATCAGCTTAATGCGAGCACCGGCTTCTCTCAGCTCTTTAATGATATGTTCGTGTCGTGAACGATTTAATACCGTTGCAACAACATCTTCAATATCTTTATTTTTTGCTTTTGCGACTGCTCTTAAGTTTTCAATAATCGGTGCGTTAATGTCAATTTGGCCCACAGCTTCCGGACCGACTGCGATTTTGTCCATATACATATCAGGTGCATGAAGTAAGTTTCCATGGTCAGCTACTGCCAGTACCGCTAAACCGTTCCAGCCGCCTGAAGCAACAATGTTCGTCCCCTCCAAAGGATCAACAGCCACATCAACTCGCGGACCATATCCCGTTCCAAGTTTCTCTCCGATATAAAGCATTGGAGCCTCGTCCATTTCTCCTTCTCCAATGACAACCGTGCCCTTCATCGGAATGGTATCAAACACATCACGCATAGCAGAAGTAGCTGCTTCATCAGCTTCGTCTTTCTTTCCGCGTCCCATCCATCTAGCAGACGCTAAAGCCGCTGCTTCTGTTACACGTACAAGTTCCATCGATAAACTTCTTTCCATATTCGTCTCCCCCGTTGCCAATTTAATTTATTGGTCCTGCATTACCGCGCATTAGGAACTCTGTGCAGGCAAGTTTCCTTTAGGAATTTTGAAATTGCTCAATTTCTTGCTCTGTCATTCTTTCCCGCCAGATGACGGCTCCTAAGCCTGAGAGCTTGTCTACCAAATGACTATAACCTCTGTCAATATGCTCTAATCCCGTCACTTCGGTGATTCCTCTTGCCATGAGCCCAGCTGTAACCAAAGCTGCCCCCGCTCGCAAATCGGATGCCTTGACCTTCGCTCCTTGTAGTTGGGAAGGACCGTTAATAATAGCAGAACGCCCTTCCACTTTAATGACGGCATTCATTCTCCTTAACTCATCAATATGCTTAAAACGGGCACTATAAATCGTATCCGTTACCACACTTGTACCAGTCACTTTCGTCAATAAAGAGGTAAAAGGCTGTTGCAGGTCGGTTGGAAATCCTGGATAAACAAGTGTCTTAATATCAACAGCCTTTAAGCTTTGTCCGCCTACCACCAAGATTTGTTCTGGGTTGGCCTCTACTCGAACCCCCATTTCTCTCATTTTGGCAATCAATGATTCTAAATGAAGGGGAATCACGTTATCAATCATGACTTCCTTGCCCATCGCAGCGGCCATAATCATGTAAGTGCCGGCTTCAATTCGATCCGGAATGATAGAATGGCGGCACCCTTTAAGTTCGTCCACTCCATCAATACGAATAACGTCTGTTCCTGCTCCTTTAATACGTGCTCCCATATTGGTGAGCAATGTAGCCACGTCAATAATTTCCGGTTCCTTCGCAGCATTTTCAATAATGGTTCGCCCTTTGGCTCTTACCGCAGCCAGCATAATATTAATCGTCGCTCCTACGCTTACGACGTCCAGATAAATACGGGCACCTTTCAGTTCATCTGCACGCAGATAGATGGCTCCTTGTTCATTCGTCACTTGAACTCCGAGAGCCTCAAATCCCTTAATATGCTGGTCAATTGGGCGAGGACCTAAGTGGCATCCTCCTGGAAGGCCGATGACAGCCTTTTTGAAGCGTCCGAGCATGGCTCCCATCAAATAATAGGAAGCACGTAATTTTTTTACTTTTCCATTAGGAAGAGGCATCGAAACCATATCTGCCGGATTAACCGTTAGCTCATTATTTTCATAAGTTACTTTTCCGCCGATTTCTTCGAGCAAATCACTTAAAATCTGTACGTCAGAAATATCAGGCAATCCCTCAATCGTGACTGGAGACTCCGCTAAAATGGTCGCAGGAATAAGTGCAACTGCACTGTTTTTAGCTCCGCTAATTCTTACCGTACCATTTAATGTAGATCCACCTTGTATCTTTAACTTTTCCACTTTAGGCTCCCTTCCAGTGAAGATAATGCCACTTCACTCCTACCTTTAGGTAATATTTACCAAGTTATTTGCCGAAATCAAGGTTATTATCATATTACCTAATAGTTTACACGAAAAAGATTTTTTCATGTATAAAATTATCATTTTTACAGAAAAAGGGGCATTCACGATTAGTTATGTTGTGAATGCCAAAGGGAAATATGAATATTTTTTAAGAGGATGTTCAAAAAGTCCGGGAAAAATCCCCGTCGAATTTCTTCGTCACTCTGCCTCTCCAGTCCTTACGTATTCACGCTATACGCTCCGGTCCTCGAGTCTATCGTTCCTTGAACTTCTCGGCTCTTTTTGTCCTCCTTTTTGAACACGCTCTTTACTTTAAGAAAGTCGGTTGTTCCAATCCTTCAGGAATTGTTCGATTCCGCTGTCTGTTAAAGGATGTTTGAATAATTGCATTAATACCTTATATGGAATGGTTGCGATATGTGCGCCTTTTAGGGCTGCTTCTGTAACATGCATAGGATGACGGATAGAAGCTGCAATAATTTCTGTATCAATATCATGGATCGCAAAGATATCAGCAATTTGAGCGATAAGATCTAATCCGTTATGCCCTAGATCATCTAAGCGTCCTAAGAATGGGGAAACGTACGTAGCTCCTGCTCTTGCAGCCAAAAGGGCTTGGTTAGCAGAGAATACTAAGGTTACGTTTGTTTTAATTCCCGACTCTGAAAACTCTTTAACAGCCTTTAAGCCATCCGGAGTCATCGGTACTTTGATGGTAATATTTGGGGCGATTTTAGCTAGTTCTTTTCCTTCTTGGATCATACCTTCCGCATCCAGTGCGATTACCTCTGCACTTACAGATCCCGGAACAATAGCCGTAATTTCTTTAAGACGATCTTCAAATGAAATGTTTTCCTTAGCCACCAGGCTTGGATTTGTTGTTACACCTGCCAATAAACCTAGTGAATGCGCTTCCTTAATTTCGTCAATGTTAGCAGTGTCAATGAAAAATTTCATGACCTTCCCCTCCCGCTCAGTAAAGTATCAAATTGATAAAGAAAGTTATTTCTAAAAGGAAACCGCCCTAAAAAAGGCGGTTCCATGCTTGAAGCAATAATGATTAAGCTTTGTTTGAAGAACCGAACTCGCGCATTTTACCGGCAACCGTTTGCTTGATTGCTTCGCGGCCAGGGCCGATAAATTTACGTGGATCATAAACTTCTTGATCGCTGTTTAAAATTTCACGTACTGCTTTTGTAAATGCGATTTGGTTTTCTGTGTTAACGTTAATTTTAGAAGTACCTAAAGAGATGGCTTTTTCAATATCTTTTGTCGGGATACCAGTACCACCGTGCAATACTAATGGTACACCCGTACGGTCACGAACTTCTCCCATTTCTTTGAAACCTAGGTTTGGCTCGCCTTTGTAAGGGCCGTGTACTGAACCTAAAGCTGGCGCCAAGCAGTCGATGCCTGTAGCTTTTACAAGTTCTTCACACTCTGCTGGATCAGCATAGATAACGCCGTCTGCTACTACATCATCTTCTTGTCCGCCTACTACACCTAGCTCCGCTTCTACTGATACACCTTTTGAATGAGCATATTCTACTACTTTTTTTGTAGTCTCGATATTTTCTTCAAATGGGTGGTGAGAAGCATCGATCATTACAGATGTAAATCCAGCGTCGATTGCCTCTTTACATTTTTCAAAGCTTGAACCGTGGTCTAAATGGATTGCTACAGGAACCGTAATGTTCATGTCTTGCATTAAACCTTTAACGATGCTTACAACTGTGTTGAAACCGCTCATATGGCGAGCAGCACCTTCTGATACACCGAGGATAACTGGGGATTTTTCCTCTTCAGCAGCCGCTAAAATCGCTTGCGTCCACTCCAGGTTGTTCATGTTAAATTGACCAACCGCATACTTACCTTCCAACGCTTTGTTCAACATTTCTGTCATTGAAACTAAAGGCATACCAAAATCCTCCTTAACATAAACCATTGTCAGTACTATCCGAGAAGTTTCATTGGGATATTATGTACAATTTCAAATGTTTCATACGTTCATTTGAAATATTCGCTTATCGAATAGTTTAATACAGTACTTAGGATACCAACTTAAACGACAATCAGCAACATATTTAGTCATTTAATCAAAAAAAAGAGGGGATTTTGTAAGCATAAATGAACCCCCAAAGGAAAAACCATGCCTTAAAAATCCAGTAAAACCAAGGGATTGGCATGGTTAATAATCTTTATACTATTTATGTAAAGAAAAATCAATTTAACCCTACTGGTAAATATTGTCGAACAGCCTGGCGAATCTCATCAATATCAAATGGTTTAGCAAAATGCGTAAGCGCCCCTAAATCCTTCGCTTCTTGAATCATATCCAACTCACCATATGCTGTCATGATAATGACCTTAATGCTTTGATCGTGCTGCTTCAATCTTTTCAAAATTTCAATGCCATCCATTCCGGGAATTTTCATATCAAGCAACACAAGGTCAGGTGCATTTTTTTGTGCAATTTCGATCGCCTGATATCCATTTGCAGCTTGAAAGGTTTGGTATCCTTCTTTTTGCAGCACTTCCGTTAACAAAATGCGAATGCCAAATTGATCGTCTACAATTAAAATTTTCTCTTTCAATATAATCCCACCTTCATTATTCTTATACTCCCTATGTTACTCATAAATTTCGACTTTCTCCATACAATTCCCTTCTTTTTTACTCTTCGATTTCTTTTCGCTATAATGACTACCAGGAATATCGATATGATGATAAGAGAAAGGTGAACGACATGTTAAAAATTTTTACAACACAGCTAACCGGCTATTTTAAACAAATTCAGGAAAAAGAAGAGTTTCATATAGAAGACGGGGCTAGAGTATTAGCCCAGGCCATTATCGGAGATGGGAATATTTATATTTACGGAAAAGATGAAATGCAGGCTGTTGGACTGGAAGCTACTAAAAGCCAGGAACCTTTACCGAGCACTAAATTAATGGCATTTGAAGATATTGGACATTTGACTTCTGCCGATCGTGTCTTACTTGTTTCCCGTACCTCAACGGACCCGCATATCTTGGATCTGGCGCAGCGTTTGCAAGAACAGGGAGTTTTGACAGTAGGTATTTCTCCAATTGAAAAAGAAACTACCCTGCCATCATTGGAGGATTTCGTTGATGCCCATATCGATACAAAGCTTCTCAAACCGCTTATCCCCGATGATGAAGGAAATCGTTATGGATTCCCGGGTATCATGACCGCTCTTTATGCTTATTATGGTCTTCATTTAACGATTAAAGAAATTATAACAGAATATGAATAAAGCGGATGAATCAAAAGGAATAAAAAGTATTCCTTTTGATTCATCCTCCTGAAAGGACCCGTCATCGAAATCCATTAAAACCAAAGATTTCGTGACGGGTCCTTCAGTAAACAATCATTTTTGTATTCTTTTAGAACTTAACTTATAGCATAGCCCCTATTTATCCTCCATTAACAGGCAGTAAGACTCCCCACTGATGGAAGTTTCCTTTATATCCCTTATTTCTGTTGGGCAAGTTCAAAAGAAGCTCCGACGAACTCTCTGAACAACGGCTGTGGTCTTGTCGGACGAGATCTGAATTCCGGATGGAATTGAGATGCCAGGAACCACGGATGATCTTTCAACTCAATGATTTCCACAAGTCTGCCATCAGGACTTGTACCTGAGAACACGAAGCCTTCTTTTTCCATCGCTTGGCGATACTCGTTATTGAACTCATAACGATGGCGATGACGCTCATATACGACCTCATCTTGATAAGCTTCGTATGCTAATGTATCTTCAGAAAGCTTACAAGGATATAAGCCTAAACGAAGCGTACCGCCTAAGTCTTCCACATCTTTTTGTTCAGGCAATAGATCGATGATCGGGTTTGTCGTTGCAGGGTTGAGCTCAGCAGAATGAGCATCTGTTAAGCCTAGTACATTGCGTGCAAACTCTACAGACGCTAACTGCATCCCTAAACAAATACCGAAGAATGGAACCTTATTTTCACGGGCAAATTGTGTCGCAACAATTTTACCTTCCACCCCGCGATCGCCAAATCCGCCTGGAACAAGAATACCATCTGCATCAGATAACAGCTCTTTTACGTTTTCTGCTGTTACATGTTCGGAATTAATCCATTTTACATTTACATCTGCATCAAAAGCATAACCTGCATGACGAAGAGACTCCACAACAGAAATATAAGCATCTTGCAGTTCAACATATTTACCGACAAGGGCAATCTTCACTGTATGAGAAAGACCTTTTACCTTCTCTACAAGCGCCTTCCACTCTGTCATGTCCGGCTCTTTTGTGCTTAATTTTAAATGATCGCACGTAATTTGATCCAGCTTTTGCTCTTGCAGAGCAAGCGGAATTTCATATAATGTTTCTGCATCACGACATTCAATAACTGCTTTTGAATCAATATCGCAGAATAATGCAAGCTTCTCTTTCATATCATCTGAAATCGGCATCTCTGTACGCACGACGATGACATTTGGCTGGATACCTAAGCTGCGTAATTCTTTTACACTGTGCTGAGTTGGCTTTGTTTTCATTTCGCCCGCTGCCTTAATATAAGGAACAAGCGTACAATGAATATACATCACATTGTCACGGCCGATGTCGCTTTTGATTTGACGGATAGCTTCCAAGAACGGTAAAGATTCGATGTCCCCTACTGTTCCACCAATTTCTGTGATCACTACATCCGCGTTTGTTTCTTTCCCTGCACGGAAAACGCGTTCTTTGATTTCATTTGTGATGTGCGGGATAACCTGCACTGTACCACCTAAATAATCACCGCGGCGTTCTTTTCTTAAAACAGTTGAATAAACTTTACCTGTTGTTACGTTACTATATTTATTTAAATTAATATCGATAAAGCGCTCATAGTGACCTAAGTCTAAGTCTGTTTCCGCACCATCATCTGTTACGAATACTTCACCATGCTGATATGGGCTCATTGTCCCTGGGTCAACATTAATATATGGGTCAAATTTTTGAATAGTTACATTTAACCCACGGTTTTTTAATAATCTTCCAAGTGAAGCAGCTGTAATTCCTTTTCCTAAAGACGATACAACGCCCCCGGTAACGAAAATATACTTTGTCATTTTTTCCCCTCCAAGTGATAACTGTACTATTTAAAATTTTTACTTACACTCTTGTCATTCATACATCTTGCTTCGTAAACTTTTCTGCTATTATTGAACATCCCAGAGCACATAATCATCTATGTAAGAATACATGCATTCTTTTCATTCAAACGATATCTTGCAAAATGGTATGGATATAACGTTAATCTTCCACAAAATGAACGAACCTATTTAAGAGGACTAAAATAAAAATTGCCCCCAAACCAAAAAACAGGTATGGGAGCAAATATTATAATTTCTATTAAATACAAATCACGTTCTTATTTAAAGAGCCCAAAAAAGATTCTACATATTTCAACAAAAAAAGTCAAGCTTCATTGCAATATGAGTTCAAATTTGAACAACATCTTTATAGGTCGTCTTCCTCATCCTTATCATCATAATCATCATCATCTTCAATTTCTTCGTCATCTAAATCGTAATCATCATCATCAATGACGTCATCGTCAAACTCATCTTCGTCTAAATTGTCGAAGTCTTCGTCTTCTAACTCTTCATCAACATCGTCGTTATCATCTTCTTCTAAACTATCTAGATCTTCATATTCTAAATCTTCATCTTCCAGATCGTCGAAGTCTTCTAAGTCTTCGTCTACGACTTTCTTCGCCTTCTTCTTCTTCTTCGGTTTTGCTACTGGAACCACTTCTTCATCGATTTGATCGTACGGATACCAGCTTCTCAATCCCCATTGATTCTCTCCAACAGAAATAAAACGGCCATCGATATTTAAATCTGTATAAAACTGTGCTACTTTCACTCGCACTTCTTCTTCAGATAAGTCTAGAATAGCGATAATTTCATCTAATATTGCTTTAAATGGAACTGCAGAGCGCTCTGATTTACCAGACAGAACCAGATAAGCCAGCTCAAGCATAGACATCTCTTGTAATTGCTCTTTTGAGTATTGTGCAAGACTCAAATTCAGCACACCCTTTCTATGTATACATGTTATCTATAAATACAATCAATAAATAAGAACAAAATAAGCCTGATGCAAAAAAGAAACACACCAAGCAAGCTTGACATCTCCTGTGGAATATAGGATTAAAATCCTTGTATGGGCATCTTGGTTCTCCCATACAAATCCACTATTTGACAAGCCCTTAAATACATACCATTCATTATAAACAAATTCAATGCATTTATGCTAGTAGTGGATGAAATCTTTCTAAAAAAAATCTTTCTAAAAAAACTCTTTCAAACTCTAAGAAAAAAATAAAAAAGGCCCATTCGCTTCGCCTTGATGTAAGTAGATTTCACGACGCCTCTTTTCAACCAGGAGATTAAACGGCATGTTCTTTATACCGTTTGATCTCCTGCTTTTTTACATATTTCTCCGATACTGTCCCCCAACTTCATATAAAGCCTTTGTGATTTGCCCCAGACTCGCCGATTTGACAGTCTCCATTAATTCAGCAAAAATGTTGCCATTGTTCCGGGCCGTCTCCTTCAACCTTTTTAGAGCAACCTCTGCTTCCTTCTCATGATTCTTCTGAAAAAGCTGAAGCTGCTGAATTTGATATTCCTTTTCTTCCCTTGAAGCTCGTGCCAGCTGCATTTCATTAACCGTCTCTTCAGATGGAGAATTAGGATTCAAGTATGTGTTGACCCCAATAATCGGTAGCTCACCCATATGCTTTTTCATCTCATATAACATGGACTCATCCTGGATTTTCCCCCGCTGATACTGCATCTCCATCGCCCCAAGCACACCGCCTCGCTGGCTGAGACGTTCAAATTCCTGTAACACCGCCTCTTCTACCAAATCCGTTAGTTCCTCAACAATAAAAGAGCCTTGAAGCGGATTTTCGTTTTTCGTTAAACCATGTTCCTTTGTGATAATCATTTGAATGGCCATCGCACGGCGAACCGATTCTTCCGTTGGTGTGGTGATGGCCTCGTCATAAGCATTTGTGTGAAGAGAATTACAATTGTCATGTAGTGCCATCAATGCTTGTAATGTCGTACGAATGTCATTGAAATCCACTTCCTGGGCATGAAGGGATCTTCCGGATGTTTGCACATGATACTTCAATTTTTGGCTCCGTTCATTTGCTCCATACTTTTCTTTCATAACAATCGCCCATATCCGCCTTGCCACACGCCCAATCACGGTATATTCAGCGTCTAAGCCATTGCTGAAAAAGAATGATAAGTTAGGGGCAAAATCATCAATTTTCATTCCTCTGCTTAAATAGTACTCCACATACGTAAACCCATTTGCCAGCGTAAAGGCAAGCTGTGAAATGGGATTCGCCCCCGCTTCAGCAATATGATAACCCGAGATAGAGACGGAATAGTAATTTCGTATATCATTTTCGATGAAATACTGTTGAATATCTCCCATCATTTTTAACGCAAACTCCGTCGAAAAGATGCAAGTGTTTTGTCCTTGGTCTTCTTTTAAAATATCCGCTTGCACCGTTCCTCTTACGGTTCTTAACGTCGCTGCTTTGACTTTTTCATATTCCTCCCCTGTCAGTCCTCGTCCCAGCCGCTGCATTTCTTTTTCAACCTGCTGGCCGATGGCCGTGTTCATGAACATCGCTAAAATAATAGGAGCGGGCCCGTTTATGGTCATGGAAACCGATGTGGAAGGGTGACATAAATCAAAACCTGCGTAAAGTTTTTTCATATCATCGAGAGTACATACACTGACACCGCTCTCTCCAATTTTCCCGAAAATATCAGGTCGATAATCGGGATCCTCTCCATATAAGGTGACGGAATCAAACGCTGTGCTGAGACGCTTTGCTTCATCTTCTTTACATAAGTAGTGAAACCTTCGATTCGTTCTCTCGGGTGTCCCCTCTCCTGCAAACTGCCGCTTCGGATCTTCCCCTTCGCGTTTAAATGGAAATACTCCAGCTGTATAAGGAAAAGATCCAGGCACATTTTCCTTATAAATCCAACGAAGAATTTCACCATAATCCCGAAAAGACGGCAGCGTGATTTTAGGAATAGAAAGTCCCGATAAAGTTACCGTTTTTAACTTCGTCGTGATTTCTTTTCCTCTGATATTGGTAACAAGCTGATCATCTTTATACATTTTCTTCATTTGAGGCCATGTGTGTAAATGCCGGGCCGACTGACTGCTCAATTGCTTCTGAAAATTTTCCGCAGCTTGTTCCAACGCTAAAAGAGTTGTTTCCTCACTCTGAATCTGCTGAAGGGCATGAAGCGCTCCTTCCACTTGATAAAAGCGGCGGGCAATTTCCACCTGTTCTTCCGCTTGGCGATGATACGCACGCACAGTATCGGCAATTTCCTTTAAATACGTTTCCCGCTCAGGAGGAATAATCACATGCTGTGGAACGACTTTTTCTATCACTTGTAAATGGGTCTCCCAATTGATCTTCAGCTTCTGCCTTATGAATTCTATTAACTTCACAAAAAAGGTATTGGTTCCCGGATCATTAAACTGGCTTGCGATTGTTCCGTAAACCGGCATTGTTTCCAAGTCTTGATCAAACAGCATATGGTTTCGTTGATACTGTCGTTCAACTTGACGTTTGGCATCTTCTGACCCTTTTTTCTCAAATTTATTTATGACGACGAAATCCGCATAATCCATCATCTCAATTTTCTCGAGCTGAGACGGTGCACCAAACTCGCTCGTCATGACATAAATAGCCACATCACAAATATCCTTAATTTGAGCATCCGCCTGGCCAATTCCACTTGTTTCTACAATGATTAGATCAAACCCGGCTGCTTTAACAATGGCAATGGCATCTTTAATAGCTGATGATAACTCGGATCCCGATTTCCGGGTCGCCAAACTGCGCATATACACTCTCGGCGAGGACACAGCATTCATCCGGATTCGGTCCCCTAACAACGCCCCTCCGGTCTTTTGCTTCGTCGGATCAATCGATAAAACCGCGATAGAAAGCTGAGGAATTTCATTCAAGAATCGGCGCAGCAATTCATCCGTCAACGAACTTTTTCCGGCTCCACCCGTTCCTGTGATTCCCAGAATTGGCGTTATCAATGTCGATGATGCTGCCTTTCCTTTTATTTCTTCCAATGTTACCGCATGCTCCCGACTTCCGCAGGTGCCATTTTCAACAAGACTGATTAGTTTGGCGATCAATTGATGATTGGAGGAATTGAATAAGTTCCCTTTATCCTCCATTTCCCCGGTTGTTACAAAATCGCACTCTTGCAACATGACGTTGATCATTCCTTGGAGTCCAAGCTTCCGCCCATCTTCAGGAGAGAAAATACGGGCAATTCCATATTCATGAAGTTCTTCAATTTCTTTAGGAATAATGACGCCCCCGCCTCCACCGTATATGCGAATATGGGAAGCCCCTCTTTCATTCAACAAATCATACATATACTTAAAATAATCAATATGTCCGCCTTGATAAGAAGAGATGGCAATCCCTTGTACATCCTCCTGCATGGCAGCGCTTACAATCTCTTCAACAGAACGATTGTGACCCAAATGGATCACTTCCGCTCCGCTTGCCTGTAAAATACGACGCATAATATTAATAGAGGCATCATGTCCATCAAATAAACTTGAGGCCGTGACAAATCGAACATGGTTTTTTAACGAATAACGTTCCATTTGTATCCTCCCTGGTTTACTTATTTTCGCTCGCTAAATTATATAGCAGAAATTTTATTTGCATGTCAGTATATGCTTCCAATGAATAACAACGATGCAATGCCCAGCGACGGAATGCCCACATTTGTCCTTGCACAAAAATATGATGGGACAGTAAATGTACTTCTTCAGGAGTTAAGTGAAATTGTCCGTTCTTCACACACCCTTCAATGACTCTTTCAAAGATGGACACAAGCTCCAGCTCTTTGTTCAATACGTAAGACAGCGCATCTTTCGGCAATGATTTAACCTCTTGATACATAACTAAAATCTCATCTTGCAGTTCATCGACTACTTTGAAAAAATTCCGAATGGTCCATTTGAGACTTTCAATGGTCGGGGGTTCTTGTTGAATAATTTCATCCAATCGATTGCTTACTTGATCATAAATGCTATCGCAAACGAGATAGAGTACATCTTCTTTTGTTTGAATATATTCATATAATGTTCCAATGCTAAAGCCGGATGCTTTGGCTATTTCCCGTGTTGTTGTCCTATGAAACCCCTTCTTCTTAAAAAGACTGACGGCACCCTTTACCATCTGATCCCGGCGCTTTTCAATCAGCCTTTCATCCTTGACAGAAGCAGGTACTTGGTGCTTTCTTGTCATTTCCCTCACCCTATCACTTATTTCGTTACATATCTCGAAATAACTAAACGTTGAATTTCTTGAGTTCCTTCATATATTTGGGTAATTTTCGCATCACGCATGAAACGCTCAACAGGATAGTCCTTCGTATATCCGTATCCCCCAAAAATTTGGACAGCCTCCGTTGTAACCTTCATGGCAGTATCCCCTGCAAACAACTTGGACATAGCGGATTCTTTTCCATACGGTAATCCTTGTGATTCCAGCCATGCTGCTTGATAAGTTAAAAGGCGTGCCGCTTCAATGCTTGTGGCCATATCGGCCAGCTTAAATGCAATTCCTTGCTGGGCTGTTAACGGTTTGCCGAATTGATGGCGTTCCTTTGCATAGGCAGCTGCCGCATCCAGCGCGCCTTGAGCGATGCCAACCGCTTGAGCCGCGATGCCATTGCGTCCTCCATCCAATGTCATCATGGCAATCTTAAAGCCTTCTCCTTCATTCCCCAGTAAATTTTCCTTCGGTACACGACAATCTTCAAAGATGATTTCTGTGGTAGGAGATGACCGAATACCTAACTTGCTCTCTTTTTTCCCCACCGAAAAGCCTTTCATATCTTTTTCGATAATAAAGGCACTTGTTCCTCTTTGTTTTTGATCAGGATCCGTTAAAGCAAAAACAATATAATAATCGGCAATTCCTCCATTGGTGATAAAGATTTTCGAACCGTTTAAAATATAATCACCGCCGTCTTTTTTGGCTGTTGTCCGCATTCCCCCTGCATCTGACCCGGAACCCGGTTCTGTTAAACCGTAAGCTCCAATGCTTTTTCCTTCTGCCATTGGTTTTAAATATTTTTGTTTTTGTTCTTCTGTGCCAAATTTATAAATTGGCCAGCCGGCTAACGATGTATGGGCAGATAAGGTCACACCCGTTGAAGCACACACTCTTGATAACTCTTCTACCGCGATACAGTAAGCCAAGTAATCGCTGCCTGTTCCGCCGCATTCTTCAGGCCAGGGGATTCCTGTCAAACCGAGAGTTGCCATTTTATCAAAAATCACACGGTCGAATCGTTCTTCTTCATCACGTTCAGCGGCTGTGGGAGCCACTTCATTTTCGGCAAAGTCCCGCACCATTGTTCGGATCATTTCATGCTCTTCGGATAATTTGAAATACATGTTCTCCATCCCCTTTTTAACTAGGTTTTCAAAAAGAATTCTCCCACTTCAAACAACCTGCCAGAGTGTTAAGTGGTGTGTAGTTCACAGGTGCTTACTAATGACAATTCGTTGAATCTCACTTGTTCCTTCGTATATCTCACATACTTTTGCATCCCGGAAATAACGCTCTGCGGCGTAATCTTTTGTATAACCGTAACCACCCAGCACTTGAATCGCCTCGGTCGCCACATTCATGGCTGTGCTCGAAGCAAACAGCTTTGCCATGGATGCTTCTTTGCTGCAAGAACTGTTTCGGGAACGCAAATAGGCTGCTTGATAGGTTAATAGCTTAGCTGCCTCCACATTAGTAGCCATATCAGCCAGTTTGAAGGCGATACCTTGCTGGGCCGCAATGGGTTTACCGAATTGAATTCTCGTTTTGGCATAAGAAACCGCCTCTTCTAAGGCTGCTTCCGCAATGCCAAGCGACTGGGCTGCAATGCCGATGCGACCGGCAGACAAATTAGCCATCGCAATATTGAATCCTTCCCCTTCAGATCCAAGAAGGTTTTCGGCCGGAACCAGGCAGTCTTCTAAACTTATTTGAGTTGTCCGTGATCCATAAAGCCCCATTTTATGTTCATCTTTACCAATTATGAAACCGGGGGTTCCTTTTTCCACAATGAAAGCCGAAATCCCTTTTCGTCCTTCCATCAGATTCGTTGAGGCAAAGACAATGTACGTATCAGCTTCCCCTCCGTTTGTAATGAATACCTTTGAACCGTTCAGCATATAATGATTTCCTTTACGTTCCGCTCTTGTTTTTAAGCTCGCTGCATCCGACCCGGCATTCGGCTCCGTTAAACAAAAAGCACCTAAATAACGCCCTGATGCAAGCTTTGGAATGTATTCGCGTTTTTGTTCCTCCGTCCCGAAATATAAAATCGGATTAGTCCCGACCGACGTATGAACAGATAAAATGACCCCTACGGTGGCGCTTACCTTTGAAATTTCATGAATGGCTATAATATAAGAAATAAAGTCTAAACCCGATCCGCCGTATTCTTCAGAAATAGGGATTCCCATCAAGCCCAGCTCTCCCATTTTTCTTAAAATATCACGTGGAAACTCTCCTTTTTCCATCCGTTCCACAAAAGGAGAAATTTCCTTTTTGGCAAATTCCCGCACCATCTTTTGAAGCATTTGCTGTTCTTGTGTAAAGGAAATGGTCATGGTGAAGCCCCCTTATTGGTATTCGTAAAAGCCGCGGCCCGTTTTCTTTCCAAGCCAGCCTGCTTTAACATACTTGCGCAGAAGCGGACACGGACGATACTTGTCATCTCCCAGCCCTTCATGGAGCGTCTCCATAATATAAAGGCACGTATCCAGTCCGATGAAATCCGCAAGCGTAAGGGGGCCCATCGGGTGATTCATTCCAAGCTTCATCACTTCATCGATTGCTTCCTTTGTTGCCACTCCTTCATAAAGAGTGTAAACGGCTTCATTAATCATCGGCATTAAAATTCGGTTGGATACAAACCCCGGAAAATCATTCACTTCAACGGGCACTTTATTTAACTTTTCTGTGATATGATGAATCGTTTGATACACTTCATCGGCTGTAGCTAACCCCCGGATGATTTCAACAAGCCTCATGACTGGAACCGGATTCATGAAATGCATCCCAATGACTTTTTCCGGACGGTTAGTTTCTGCTGCGATTTCTGTAATTGGCAAAGATGAAGTATTCGTAGCAAGAATCGTCTGCGCGGGAGTAATTTCATCCAGTTGAACAAAAATTTTCTTCTTTACATCCATATTTTCCATTGCAGCTTCAATCACGAGGTCAGCCGCCCTTGCATGCTGCAAATCAACAGATGGTTTAATTCGATTTAATGTTTTCCGTACTTCTTCTTCCGTCATTTTTCCCTTTGTCACTTGGCGATGTAAATTTTTCTGAATGACGCCTATTCCCCGGCTCACGAATTCTTCTTTTAAATCATGCAATGCTACATCATATCCGGCCATCGCACACACTTGTGCGATACCAGAACCCATTTGACCTGCACCGATGACCATAATACGTTGAACTTCCATCCTTTACCCCCCTTTGTTTTAATGTACTTCCACCATAATGGCATCCCCTTGGCCGCCGCCGCTGCAAATAGAGGCTATCCCGATTCCTCCCCCACGACGTTTGAGCTCGTGAATCAGTGTCACAATGATGCGCGCACCGCTCGCTCCAATTGGATGGCCAAGAGCTACCGCTCCCCCGTTGACATTTATTTTTTCTTTATCAATATATGCAACCTTGCTGCTAATCAGCGCAACTGCCGCAAAAGCTTCATTGATCTCGAATAAATCAATTTCTTCTACTGTTTTCCCTGTTTTTTCCAGCAGTTCATTAATGACGAGGCCCGGTGTTTTGGGGAAGTCTTTTGGTTCAAGGGCAATGGAAGCATGCCCTAAAATAGTGGCTAACGGCTTGCGTCCCTCTTTCTTTGCCCGTTCCTCACTCATTAACACAAGTGCCGCTGCTCCATCGTTCACTCCCGGAGCATTGCCCGCCGTAATCGTTCCGGTTTGATCAAAGACCGGCTTTAAAGACGCCAGTTTCTCGATCGATGTATCTTTTCTTGGTGCTTCATCCTGGGAAATAATTAGCGGCTCTCCTTTACGCTGAGGTACTTCTACCGGTACCATTTCCTCCAGCCATTTTTGTTTTTCGAAAGCGTCAATGGCACGCAGGTGGCTCCTATAAGCCCAGGTATCCTGCTCTTCCCTGGAAATATTCATTTCGCTTGCAGCCTTACTTCCATATAATCCCATTTGCACGCCGGTAAAGCTGCAGGTGAGGCCATCATGAATCATTGAATCCTTCGCAAGCCCGTCTCCCATTTTCAGTCCCCAACGCGCTTTCGGAAGAAGATACGGTGCATTACTCATCGACTCCATTCCTCCAGCTGCAATGACCTCTTCATCACCCGCACGAATGATTTGGTCTGCCATTGTCACGCTTCGCAAACCTGACGCACATACTTTGTTAATCGTTTCTGTTTTGATGCTCCATGGTAAACCGGCATAATGGGCAGCCTGACGTGATGGAATTTGTCCCTGGCCGCCTTGCAGAACATTGCCTAAAATGACTTGATTGATATCATCAGGCTGAACATTCGCCCTTTGAATCGCTTCCTTGATGGCTATACCTCCAAGCTGGCTGGCTGATAAAGAGCTGAGAGCTCCTCCCAGTTTTCCAAATGGTGTTCGAACTCCGCTTAAAATGACTGTTTTTCCCATTAATAGTTTCCTCCCCTGTCGAACGAGCAGTCGCTCGGTCATTTAATATGTGGTTGTTCCATAATTCTCTAATCAATTACCAAAACTGATTTTTTATTGAAAGGCCCCGTCACATAATCCCTTGGTGTTACTGGGTTTTCATGACAGGACCTTCCAGGGGGGATGACCCAAAAAGTATGCTTTTTGAGCCATCCTTCATTCAGTGAAATACCGTTAACTTAAATCCACCACTTGTTCCTTTTTCTGCGGACCAAAAACCGCTTTTTCCAATAGTTCCGCTACATCATACGTGTGAACTGTTTCGTCCACTTCTTTCGCCTTCGTGCCGTCACTTAACATCGTTAAGCAATATGGACATCCCGAACTAATGACAGTTGGATTGACGGTTAATGCCTGCTCTGTCCTCGCTACGTTAATGCGGTTTCCTGTTGTTTCTTCCATCCACATCAAGCCGCCCCCTGCCCCGCAGCACATCCCCGTTTCACGGTTTCGTTCCATCTCGACAAGCTTGACTCCTGAAATGGAGGTTAAAATGTCGCGCGGCGGGTCATATACTTCGTTATAGCGGCCCAGATAGCAGGAATCATGGAAGGTGATCGTCTCGTCTACTTCATAGGCCGGCTTGAGTTTCCCTTCTTTCACAAGCTTCGCCAACAGCTCGGTATGGTGGTACACTTCCGCTGTTAGGCCAAAATCAGGATATTCATTTTTGAAAATGTTATAAGCATGGGGATCGATCGTGACAATTTTCGTTACCCCGTTTTTCTCAAACTCTTCAATGTTTTTGGCCGCCAGCTCCTGGAACAGGAACTCATTCCCTAAACGGCGCGGCGTATCCCCGGAGTTTTTCTCCTTGTTTCCTAAAATCGCAAATTCCACTCCCGCTTCATTTAATAACTTGGCGAATGACAGGGCAATTTTTTGGCTGCGGTTATCATAGGAACCCATAGAGCCGACCCAGAATAAGTATTCAAATTCTTTTCCCTGTTTACTGAGTTCTTTGACTGTTGGAACGGATACGTCTTCACGTGCTTCCCGCCAGCTTTCGCGTTCCTTCCGATTTAATCCCCACGGGTTTCCTTGACGCTCAATGTTCGTCATGGCGCGTTGGGCTTCCGCATCCATTTTCCCTTCCGTCAAGACAAGATAACGACGCAAATCAATAATTTTATCTACATGCTCGTTCATGACCGGACATTGGTCTTCACAGTTGCGGCATGTCGTACATGCCCAAATCTCTTCCTCGGTAATAACCTCTCCGATTAACGATGGGTTGTAGGCTGCCGCTGCAGCTGACTCTGTTGCACCTTTTCCTGCCGCCATCATGGCCAGCTGATTTCCTCTCGTATTGGCAAAAGCCGGAGCCGGCACCCACGGAGCTCTTGAAGTAATGGCCGCTCCCTTATCTGTTAAATGATCGCGGAGCTTCAAGATGAGGTCCATTGGAGAAAGAATTTTACCCGTACCTGTGGCCGGACACATATTCGTACATCGTCCGCATTCCACACAGGCATATAGATCGATGAGCTGGTGTTGGGTAAAGTCCTCAATCTTCCCGACACCAAACGTCTCTTGCGTCTCATCTTCAAAATCGATTTTTTCCAGTTTCCCCGGATTCGAGAGACGATTGAAAAAGACGTTAGCCGGTCCTGCGATTAAATGGGCATGTTTCGATTGCGGTACATAGACAAGGAAAGCTAGCAGGAACAACAAATGAATCCACCATGCGATATAGAAAAAGGCAATGGCAACAGCTTCGTTCAAACTGCCGAAAAGAAAAGCAATTGAAGAAGCAACCGGCTCGGAAGATGAAAGATCGTGGTGGTGCCAAATCATGGACATTCCGTTTCCGAATAAAACGGATAGCATCAATCCGCCGATAAAAAGTAAAACAAGACCTGATTTAAAGCCCCTTTTTAAGCGGACAAGCTTTTCGATATAGCGGCGATGAAAAGCCCAAACAACGGCAACTAAAATAAGAAGTGTGACGATTTCCTGGAAAAAGGTAAAAGCGGGGTAAAGCGGCCCTAATGGTAAGTGGTAGCCTGGTGCAAGTCCCTTTATAATAAAATCAATGGCACCCAGTTGAACAAGAATAAAACCGTAAAAAAACATGACATGGATAATTCCGCTCTTTTTGTCCTTCAACAATTTCTTCTGTCCGAATACATTCACCCATACCTTATCGAACCTCTCTTTAAATTTACGATCAAACTCGACTTTTTTCCCGAGTTTGATGTAAGCCATACGCGTCCGAATCAGATAGACAAACAACGAAATAGCGTAAGCGGTTACAATAATAAACAAAACAGCGTTTATCCAGAGCAAATTCTCCATCAATCCTTTTCTCTCCCTTCATCTCTTTCCGCCAATAAAAAATCCCTTATTAACTAATAATTTAAATTTTAAAAATTTTATGATTTATTTATATTTTAAATTATGAATGAGCGTTCAGTCAATGTTTTTCTGCTATAATAAGGAACCTCTCATAAGAGGGATTTTTCTGCCTCCATTGATGTTAATTGTGACACCTATCATACGGAGTAAAATCCCAAAATAATATCTTCACAACTAGGTGAAACTAAAATGAATAACGAACAGGAGGGGTTTTTGTGTCCGTTGCCGTTTTTCTTTTGTTTCTTTTCGCTCTCATCCTTTGGTTTTTCACTGATTATACGGTGGGCAAACATCTGCATCAAAAGCATTTGAAAGAGCGCATTTACCCTTTACGCCAAGGGCAACTGACTTTATTTTCGAATGGAAACACTTTATATAAGGATCTCTTTAATGAAATAAAACAGGCGACAAAGGAAATTCACATTTTATTTTACATCGTGAAACATGATCAAATAAGTGAAGAGTTTTTAGAGATATTAAGCCAAAAAGCAAAGGAAGGTGTCACTGTTCGTTTATTATTGGACTTGATCGGAAGCTTTCAATTACCCCGCAAAATGATTAAGCAGTTAAAGCAGAGCGGAGTTCAATTCGCCTATTGCAATAAACCAAAACTGCCTTTTTTATTTTTTACGTTAAACCGAAGAAACCATCGGAAAATTGCGATTATCGATGGGAAAACGGGTTATCTTGGCGGCTTTAATATCGGACAAGAATATCTGGGGCTAGATCCTAACCTTGGCAATTGGAAGGATTACCATCTCAAAATAAAAGGAGAAGGTCTCATTGACTTGCAGCAGCAGTTTCTAGTGGATTGGAGAGAAGCGACAAAAGATCATGTAGAAAATAAGATTAAGGGCCCTTTTCCTACTGGTGAAAAAACGGCATCTTTTCGCTTCATAGCAACAGAAGGACGTCAATTGGAAAAACAGTTTTTATTACTGATCCGGCAAGCCGAAAAAGAGATTTGGATTGGGACGCCTTATTTTATTCCGAGCAAGACGATTATGAACGCACTTTTACAGGCACTCTCTAAAGGAGTCAATGTCATTATTTTAGTGCCCATGAAAGCAGACCATCTTCTTGTGAAAGAGGCCGCCTTTTCCTACTTCCCTCCCCTCCTTCAAGCAGGGGCGCGCATTTTCCGTTACTATTATGGCTTTTATCATCCTAAAACGATTATTATCGACGAGAAGATTGGTGATGTCGGAACGGCTAACTTTGATAAAAGAAGCTTATTTTTGAATGAAGAAATCAATTGTTATATTTATGATCCGGCCTTTATTCAAGAACTACGGAAAAACTTCTGGAGGGACATTGAACAAGCAGAAGAACTTTTGTTAGAGGATCTTTTAGGCAGAACATTGCTTGATTACAGTAAACAGGGAGTGGCAAAACTTATCGATCAATTTTTATAAGGAGGCATTCGTATGAAGATTCGATTCGGTTACGTCTCACACGCTCTTTCTCTTTGGGAATGTTCGCCTGCCAAAACATTGACTTACACACGCTGGAAAGCGATGGATGAAGCTGAACGGATGGAAAAGCTAGTGGACGTCACAAAACAAAACCTGATCAATACACTTAGAGCTGTGCATTATAACATTGCCCAACAAATCCCGCTTTATCGATTTTCTTCTTCCATTGTTCCTCTTGCAACCCATCCGGAAGCAAAATGGGACTTTGTCTCTTTTTTCCAAGAGGAACTCCGGCAGATCGGGGATCTGGTGAAACAATCCGGTATGCGAGTGAGCTTTCATCCAAATCAATTTACTTTATTCACAAGCGACAAAGGCCATATTACAGAAAATGCGGTAACCGATATGGAGTACCATTACAGGGTGCTTGAAGTTATGGGAATAGCCGATAGCTCCCTCATCAATATCCACGTTGGGGGAGCTTATGGAAACAAGGAGAAAGCCGTCGAACGCTTTCATCACAATTTATTGAGTCTCCCTCCCCTCATTAAACAGCGTATGACGTTAGAAAATGATGATAAAACATATACAACGGCAGAGACACTTGCCATTTGTAAAAAAGAGTCCATTCCCCTCGTTTTCGATTATCATCATCACGAGGCCAATGTGAGCGATACAAGATTGGAGGAACTGCTCCCTCAAATTTTCCGTACATGGGATTCCATCCAGTTAAAGCCAAAAATCCATCTCTCCTCCCCTAAATCTGAAAAAGAGTTCAGGAGCCATGCCGATTATGTCAGCTTAGATTTCGTTCTTCCGTTTTTAAAGATGGCGCGGGAATTGAACGAGGATTTTGATGTCATGATTGAAGCTAAACAAAAAGACAAAGCCGCGCTGCAGCTGGTAGAAGATATCTCCAAAATCCGGGGAGTCAAAAGGACCGGCGGTGCAACGATTGTCTGGAAATAAAGAATCCGGCATAAAAGTTCTTCTAAAAAGAAGGATTTTAATGCCGGGCTCTATCTATTAAAGATATATTGGCCTATCGTTTTTGAAAATTTTGTTATCAATCCTCATTCTCCCTTTAATATCACCTTTCTTTATACTATTTATGGCTTTTCTGTTCTCTTCCCCTGAATAACCTCACAAAGGTTCTCTTATAAGCGATAGGGAAGAAACCCGCAGGGGAGCTTCCCTTCGCTTAGGCGTAATGAAAAGGACATGGGCGTTGGCCCATGTCCTTTTCATTATTACATCTTTTCTGGTGCTGAAACGCCGATTAAACGTAAAGCATTTTGCAGTGTTACTTGCACGGTCTTCACCAATGCAATCCGTGCCTTTGTTTTTTCCATGTTGTCGCTGTCCAATACCTTTTCAGCATTATAGAAACTATGGAATGTAGAAGCTAAATCATACACATAGTTTGTAATGCGGTGTGGAATCCGTTTTTGAGCTGCTTCCGCTACTGCTTCAGAGAATTCTCCCACTTTTTTCAGTAAGTCAAACTCTTTTTCAGCTTGAATATGCTCTAATGCAAAATTTCCATCGATCGCGATACCCATTTCGTCTCCTTGACGTAAAATGCTGCAAATACGTGCATGCGCGTATTGTGCATAATAAACTGGGTTTTCATTTGATTGAGATACAGCTAAATCCAAATCAAAATCCAAATGCGTGTCGCCGCTTCGCATTGCAAAGAAATAACGAGTTGCATCCAACCCTACTTCTTCAATAAGATCACGCATCGTAACAGCTTTACCTGTACGCTTGCTCATTTTCATTTTTTCACCGTTTTGGTAAAGTTGAACCATCTGGATGATTTCTACCTCTAATGTATCACGCTCATAGCCAAGAGCCTGAATGGCCGCTTTCATACGCGGAATATAGCCGTGATGGTCTGCACCCCAAATATTGATCAGTTTATCAAAACCGCGTTTAATTTTATCTTGGTGATAAGCAATATCCGGTGTCAAATAAGTGAAAGAACCATCTTGCTTAATGAGCACCCGGTCTTTATCATCGCCGAATGTCGTTGAGCGGAACCATGTCGCGCCTTCTTCTTCGTAAATGTGCCCATTTTCTTTTAAAGCAGCCAACGCTTCTTCAATTTTTCCATTTTGGTAAAGAGACGTTTCTGAATACCATACGTCGAATTTAACGCGAAACTCTTCTAAATCGCGTTGAAGCTTTGCCAACTCGTATTTCAAGCCGTAATCACGGAAAAGAGCCAGGCGTTCGTTCTCATCCATTTGAACATATTTATCGCCATGCTCTTCAGCCAGCTTTTTCCCAATTTGGATGATGTCTTCTCCATGATATCCGTCTGCCGGCATTTCTGTATCTTTTCCAAGTGCCTGCATATAGCGGGCTTCAACAGATAAAGCCAAGTTATTAATCTGATTTCCTGCATCATTAATATAATATTCACGTGATACATCATACCCTGCTTTGGCTAAAACATTACATAAGGAGTCCCCTACCGCTGCACCACGGGCATGCCCCAAGTGCAAATCTCCTGTCGGATTCGCTGATACAAACTCTACTTGAACCTTTTGACCTTGGCCAACGTTCGTCTCACCGTAAGCCTCTCCGGCTTTTAAAACAGTTGGAATTAAATCTGTTAAATAAGAATTATTCATATAAAAGTTAATGAAGCCTGGCCCTGCAATTTCTACTTTCTCAATAGAGGCTTTCGTTTTATCGAAATTGGCTACCAGTTCTTCCGCAATCATACGCGGGGCTTTTTTTGCCACACGTGCCAGCTGCATGGCCATGTTTGTAGAATAATCACCGTGTGCTTTATCCTTTGGCAATTCCAATAGCACAGCAGGAATTTGTTCTTCTCCTGCTAAACCCGCTTTTAGCACGGCTTGTTTGACTTCTTCTTTTAAACGCTCCTTCACTTGTTCGACGATGTTCATGATATGAGTTCCTCCTTAAAACTAATCGTTAAGGCATATTTGCCTGCTTGTTCACCTTGTAAGTGTAAATCATATGTAACGAAGAGAGTTCCTTTTGTTCGTGATTGTTTATATTCAAAGTTATGGGTAAACGTCTCCATATGTAAAGGTCCGTACGGGCTTGTGTAGTTAGTGAAAGTTCGTTCTTTTTTGCGGAACTGCTGCTTCATTTTGACAGCTCCCGATCTTGTCACCATAACTTCCTCTGTCCCAATCTTCACAATGGTCTGAATATCCCCCATCTCTTGCTGTTCCTTATACGTAACATACACCGCATTCTCTTTTTCATAGTACATGCCCTTTGCTTCAAAAGAGTTCGTTTCTTTCCGATGTCCGTCGCGGATATCTGTTACAACCTTGACATGAATGGGTTTCCCCGTTGATGAAGTTATACTCACGAAATTGACACTTCCTCACCATTTTATCATCTCTTTAACTTCAATAGTATAATGATTCTTATCCGATAAAACAAGGGGGGCTTTTAGGAGCCCCCCTTGTTTTATCGGACTTCCTTCATCAGTCCTGATGAAGGAAGAAAGCGATTTTCTTACCTTAACAAGCAGTAAAACCTTACTTTAAAACATAGAGAGACCGAGAAAGTTTAAGTAATGAATAACTGCTTGTAAAAGCCTGATAAGATTAATAAACCATCAACACAAAATGGAATGAATACCCATAAGTGAAGGTTTTCTTTATTTAACCCAGCCTAAAATCATTTCGCGGATTAGTTTACTTGCCGTGTTGGCTGTTTGTTCAGAATTATCATAAATAGGAGCCACTTCTACTAAATCTCCGCCCACCACATTGACATCAGAGTTGGCAATGGCATGAATGGATGCAAGAAGCTCCTTCGATGTGATCCCGCCTGCATCGACTGTGCCTGTACCCGGTGCATGGGCAGGATCCAATACATCAATGTCAATCGTCACATACACAGGGCGTCCTGCTAATTTCGGCAGCACTTCTTTCAATGGTTCTAACACTTCAAATTTGGAGATGTGCATCCCCACTTCTTTTGCCCATTGGAATTCTTCCTTCATACCAGAACGAATACCGAATGAAAATACATTTTGCGGACCGATTAAATCAGCCGCCTTACGGATTGGTGTTGAATGGGATAATGGCTCGCCTTCGTAATGTTCACGCAAATCGGTATGGGCATCCATATGAATGATGGCCAAATCCGGATATTTTTTGTACATCGCTTTAAAAACAGGCCATGATACTAAATGTTCGCCGCCCATTCCTAAAGGAAACTTGCCAGCCTCTAATAACTGACCAACAAAATCTTCAATCATATCTAAACTTTTTTGCGGATTTCCAAACGGAAGCGGAATATCACCAGCATCAAAATACTTCACATCTTCCAGCTCACGGTCTAAATAAGGGCTGTATTCCTCTAAGCCGATTGATACTTCGCGAATACGAGTCGGGCCGAAACGAGAGCCTGGTCGATAGCTGACCGTCCAGTCCATTGGCATTCCATAAAGGACCGCTTTGCTTTCCTCAAAATTAGAATGGCTTTTAATAAAGACGTTACCTGAATAAGCCTCGTCAAAACGCATGCTCGTTTCCTCCTTATTTCACTAAATCAGCTACGAATTTCGGCAAAGCAAATGCCGCTTTGTGAAGCTCTTTTGTATAGTATTTTGTATCGATATCATGGAAACGTTCTTCGCTTACTTCAAGCGGATCATATTTTTTCGAACCGATTGTAAACGTCCACATGCCGCTTGGATATGTTGGGATGTTCGCAATGTAAAGACGCGTAATCGGGAAAATTTCCTTTACATCTCTTTGCACATTTGTAATTAATTCTGGAGTGAACCAAGGGTTGTCCGTTTGTGCAACGAAAATTCCGTCTTCTTTTAATGCTTTAGAAATACCCGCATAGAATCCTTTCGTAAATAAGTTGACAGCCGGCCCTACAGGCTCAGTAGAGTCAACCATGATGACATCATACTCATTTTCGCTTTCGGCGATATGCATGAAGCCGTCGCCCACTTTCACTTCTACACGTGCATCTTCTAATTTGCCGGCGATTTCAGGCAAGTATTTTTTAGAATACTCGATTACTTTTCCATCAATTTCAACAAGTGTCGCCTTTTTAACGCTTGGATGCTTTAATACTTCACGGATAACGCCGCCGTCGCCGCCGCCTACGACCAATACATTTTCAGGGTTCGGATGCGTAAAGAGCGGAACATGAGCAACCATTTCATGATATACCCACTCATCTTTTTGAGTGGTCATAACCATACCGTCCAAAATCAGCATGTTGCCAAACTCTTCTGTTTCTACCATATCCAATTTTTGAAATTCTGTTTGCTCTGTATGTAAAGTACGCTTGATTTTTGCTGTAATACCAAAATTTTCAGTTTGTTTTTCTGTGAACCATAGTTCCATGTGCGTTTCTTCCTTTCTTTATCTTAATTATTTATGAGACTCATGCATAGATTACCCTAACACAATTAATACAAACACGAAAAGTATAGAGTAATCTAGCAAAAATGTAAACATAAATCATTTGACAAGGGTAAAAAACACCTTGTCAAATGATTTACGTATAAGGTCCGGCAAGTTCCCTTGCGGGTTCTCGCCGGACCTTATACGAGGATCTTTATTAGCTTATTCAAGATGGAAGAACAGGGAGGCGTAAATAAGACAAAAAACGATTGTAATGTTAAAAATTCAAGTTAGATTTATATTAAAGTACGTTTAAAATCTTCCTTTCCCTTTAATACTGGTAATTAGAGGGAAGGAGATGATTTATTTGGAAGTTATATTAACAGAGAAGTTACGGAAAGCAAGAAAGTATATTCGCGCAGCTTTAATCATCGGTCTATTTCTATCAATCTTTCTTCTTTTAGTAACCATCGGTATTTTAACGTATGCAAAACTGCAAGGTCCTCCTCCTTTAGCTGTACCTCAATCTGCTGTTTTTTATGCGAACGATGGAACCGTCATCGACGAAATGCACCATGGTGAAAAACGATACTGGGTTTCGCTTGAGAATATATCCCCTGTTTTAATTCAAGCAACATTGTCCATTGAAGATAAGCGTTTTTATGAACATCATGGATTTGATGGAAAACGAATCATAGGGGCAGCCATTGCAGATTTAAAAGCTATGGCTAAAGTGCAAGGAGCAAGTACCATTACGCAGCAGTATGCCCGAAATTTATTTTTAGAGCATGAAAAGACGTGGACACGGAAACTGCATGAAGCCTGGTACACCATTCGGCTCGAAATGAATTATGATAAAGAAAAAATACTGGAAGGCTATTTGAATACGATTTACTACGGACACGGCACTTATGGAATAGAAGCGGCGTCCAGGTACTACTTCGGTAAACATGCAAGCGAGCTAACCTTAAGCGAAGCTTCCTTGTTAGCTGGAATCCCCAAGTGGCCGAATCGTTATTCTCCTCACTCCAATATAGAAGCGGCAAAAGAACGGCAAAGTGTCCTTTTAACCTCTATGAAAACAGATGGAATGATCACACAAAAAGAAGCAGAAAAGGCTTATGCCGCACCGCTGTCTTTCCAAAAGCGCGTCACAAAAGAAAAAGATAAAGAAGTTTCTTACTTTTTTGATGCAGCGAAAGCAGAGTTAAAAAAAGAGCTGAATTTGACGGAAGAGCAAATCAAAACATCGGGTTTGCGGGTTTATACATCTCTCAATCCTAAGCTTCAAAAAATTGCAGAACAAACGATTCAAGATGTAATTAACCCTAAAACGGAGCTGCAAGCAGCCTTTGTCGCGATTAATCAAAAGAACGGGTTCGTCCAAGCACTAATTGGCGGGCGTGACTATGAAAAAAGTCCATTTAACCGGGCTACACAAGCCTTTCGCCAGCCGGGTTCAACGATAAAACCATTTTTATATTACGCGGCTCTTGAAAATGGCTTTACGGCATCTACACCGATGCGCAGCGAGCATACAACCTTCACTTTAGGCGACGGCGTCTCGACTTATACGCCAAGCAATTTTAATCATTACTATGCCAATGATTCTATTACCTTGCAGCAAGCCATTGCTCTTTCGGATAATGTCTACGCCGTTAAAACCCACTTGTTTCTCGGGCAGGGTAAACTAATTGAGACCTCTCAAAAGGTGGGCATTAGCAATCCATTGAAGAAAGTGCCATCCCTCGCTTTAGGGACATCTCCTGTTAAGTTAATCGAGATGACGAATGGTTACGGTATATTAGCCAACGGAGGATGGGAAGTGAAGCCTTCTTTTATTAAAAAAGTGGAAACATACGATGGAAAAATCATTTATGAGGCTTCTTCGGAACGAACAAGAGTTTTGGATAAAGAAACTTCTTTTTTGACCACTCACCTTATGACAGGCATGTTCGATTCCAGACTCAATGGCTATACGACCGTCACAGGTACGCCTATTGCCAAATACCTTTCCAGAACGTATGCTGGAAAATCTGGAACAACGAGTACCGACAGCTGGATGATCGGCTATTCACCTGAGCTTACAGCAGGTGTCTGGACAGGTTATGACAGGGACAAAACAATGGATATCGTCGAGGAAAGAGGCTATGCCAAAAAAATATGGGCACTTTTTATGAAAGAAGCATTAAAGGGAGAACCTCCGTCTACTTTTAAGCCTCCAAAAGGCGTAACCGGTGTATATGTCGACCCTCAAAACGGGAAATTAGCCACACCCAATTGCCCTGTTTCGAAACTTACCTATTATAAAAAGGGAACAGAACCCACCGAATATTGTGTAGACCATCTATTTCACGAAGAACAGAAGAAGAAAGAAGTTGTTGAAGAACAGAAAGAGCCGTCCTGGTATGATAAATTATTTAAATGGCTCCAATAGAAAAGTCCGGGAAATTTCCCGGACTTTTCTATGTCCTAGTTTTATAAAGCATCCATATTATCTTTAAGTTTAATAATTTTCTTACAAAACCTCAAGTCTGTCTCAAAAATGTCACATTTTAGACAAAATATCGTCACATTTATCATTTTAACAAAGGAAGCTCCCATTCATGGATGCTTTACTATCCATTAGAACTGGATAAACCCTGCTTCAGCTTCTCTTCTGAAAGATTCCACATTTCTTCATTGTGATTTTTTAAGAAATCACGCAACACTTGTTTCGATTTATCGTCCATAAAATCTACCATGATGTGGCGCTTCAACGATTTATCCATTTTATTTACATGTTCAGGCAATGATTTGTAGCCGCGTCTAATCTCGCGGTCCACCGTCATCTCACAAGCCGTCACTCCAGCATAATAGGAACCCGCTTCTTTACGGTCAATCGTCACCCATACCAGCCAATAGAGCTTTCCGTTTGGTACCTCTTCTTTATTAGGCAGAAATTTGATTCCCTTCTCCACCACACTACGGGCATGCATGGCTCCAATGTCAACGAAAGCCTCGCCTTCTTCAGGATCCACGAAAACAGGAGAAATGTTATTTAAGCTAAGTGCTCCTACACCGAATCCACCGTGTCCATCCGTAGAATCATTTTTAATAATATTAAATCCAATTTTTTTCTTTTTTTGTTCCTCCATTGATTTTGCCTCCTATTTGTCCAATTACAAAATAAGTACCGATAAAACGGCGTCAATAATCCCCATAAAGAAAGGGATACCTGTATTAAAAATGGGATGAATAATGTAGCGGTCTAAAGGAGTGATGACCATCACCAAAAAGATGAAGATGCCCCAAGATTCATACTCCGTCATTTTGGCTCGAATGTTCGGCGGTGCTAAATCTTCGATAATTCGATAGCCATCCAACGGTGGAAATGGCAGGAGATTAAATAAAAATAATAAAAGGTTCAGCGTGATGAACATATTAAAAAATTCGAACAAAAAGCCCCCGCCAATCCCCTGCATATTAAAACGCATTAAGAGATACCAAATCACTGCGCCGATAAAGCTGAGAGCAAAGTTGCTTAAAGGACCTGCAACGGAAACAAGGATGCCCGCCAAACGCGGGTTTTTAAAAAAGTACCGATTGACCGGAACGGGCCTCGCCCACCCAAATCCAGCAATAATGAGCAATAATGTACCGAAGGGATCTAAATGGGCAAGCGGCGAAAGTGTAAGCCGGCCCTGATTTTTGGCTGTTGGATCCCCAAACTTATACGCCACATAGGCATGAGCAAATTCATGAATCGTAAAAGCAATCACTAAGCTAATGACGACAAAAGGAATTTGTTCAATTGGAAATGCCAGAAAATTTTCCACACTCTATCTCCTCTATTTTGGTTTCAAATTTACCACAAGTATACTAAGGCTACCAAGAAAAGCGCAAGCGCCTTGGTCAAGGAAGGCCAACTAAGGCATGACCCACATCCTATGGACCCAAGGAAATAAGGGATCTTCCCATAAGGCGCTTTTTGCCTTATGAGGACAATCATCTTTTCCCGTGCTAAGCTAGGCACTGGAGCTGGACAATAAGAAAAGTGCAAGTAAGCATGCCGTCTAGGCGCGCCAAAAGAAAAAATTGTCGTATTCATTGAAGAGATGTCTAAAAATCATTATGCAATTGGTAGAAAACGCTTAAGCGACGAAGCATAAAACCATCCTCATTTTACCTTAAGGAAAGATATAATGCCTGTTCAAATCAGGATAAAACAAAAGCTCTTCCCTTATTAACGGGAAGGGCCTTTATTGCAGCTTGCTTCTTAGTTGTTCAATGTATTTATAAGCTTCTTCCACTTCTTCTTCCATGTAACGTTGCTTACTTTTTAGCGTAAATATTTTCTCCTTTACTTCCCGTTTTTCAAGATTTTCAAAATAAAGAACGGTTGACACCAGTTCCAAAAATCTCGAACTTTTCTCATTCATATCCTCCATGCAGTCTTGGAGGGCAGGAAAATCTAATTCGTAATGGCTGAGAAATTCTTTTCCTTCCGTTGTCAGCATGTAGCGATACTGGCTATAACCGCCCTTTTTCTCTTTTACTTCATTCAAAAATCCCAAATTGCACAACTCTTCAACCCTTAGAGTTAATTCTTCAGAATACGGACCATAAAAATGGAAATTATACCGTTCATAAAAAGGAAAATTCAGCTTCTTAGCGATAAAAATCATTTTTTGCAGTTTTTTTCTTCCTATAACTTCCCCCGCCGTCGCAAACACATGAACAATTTTAGCATGATCCTTTAACAAGGCCCCTTCAACTCCTAATACTAATAAAGTAAACGCCGCTCATTAAACCATTTACTTTTCCCCGATATTCAACAATTCCATAATTTGCTCCCTTACCTTCCGTTTGGGAGAGAGCCTTTCAATTAAATCCTGAGGAAAATACAGCTTATGGTCGGTTCTCTTTTTTCCGGAAATGGCTTCGACGATTTCCGATTCCCTTGAGAGTTCTCTAATTTCACCATTAGGCATGAGAAGATGAATCGGAAGTCTTTCCTCTTCCTCGCCCGGACGATAGAAATCATAAGGCAAGTCACTGGAAGAGTCCACCACCAAGTAGTAATCCGGGTCGATGCCCGCTTTTTTGAACAAATGGTTTAATTCCATCCACATCTTCATTTGGGAATTCGGGTTGAATTCAATATATTGAAATAAACGGCGGTTAAGAAAACGACGGCATAAATCTGCTAGAATAGAATCCTCTTCATCTTGCCAAGCCTGAAAATAATACAGAATAACCGACTCATCCAACCGTAAATAGTCTTGCAATGTCAGTTCGTCTTCAAACAGAGAGTAGAAATGTACAGGCTGTTGTTTAAAGGTGTAATATTCCTGGTGAAGCCGTTTTGCCCGATGCAAGATTTTCGTTAAGATGACTTCCGCACTTCTTGTCACCGGATGGAAGTACACTTGCCAGTACATTTGATATCGGCTCATGATGTAATCCTCTACTGCATGCATACCGCTATGTTTAATGACAACCTGATCTTCTTTTGGTCTCATAACCCGTAAAATCCGTTCCATATCAAAGTGACCATAACTCACACCCGTATAATAGGCATCCCGCTGCAAATAATCCATCCGGTCAGCATCGATCTGACTAGAAATAAGACTAACAACAAGTTTATTTTCATACGTCTTTCCAATCACTTCCGCCACTTTCTTCGGGAAATCGTCTCCCATCTGCCGCAAAACAGCATTAACTTCCGTAGGACCGAGAATGATTTCCTGAGTGAAGTTTTCATGATCGAGATGAAAAACTTTTTCGAATGAATGGGAAAATGGCCCATGCCCTAAGTCGTGCAACAGTGCAGCACATAGACATAAAAGACGCTCATCATTATTCCAGTGCTCTCGATCATAAAACACATCGTCAATAATGCGGCGAATAATCTCATAAACCCCTAATGAATGATTGAACCGGCTATGTTCAGCACCATGAAACGTTAAGTAAGTCGTACCCAGCTGACGAATACGCCTCAATCGTTGAAATTCTGCCGTTCCAATTAAATCCCAAATGAGCCTATCACGAACATGAACATAACGATGAACAGGATCTTTAAATACTTTTTCTTCGCTTAATTTACTGGTAGGATCGGTCATGTACATACCTCACTGTCTCATTTTGTTCTATCTCCCTATATTCGACATAGGCGCTTGGATTTCCTAGCTTTCCGAGCCAAGAACGAAAAAATCACCTTTTCGTGGAAACAAAGGCGATTTTTTTATTTGTTAAGCTTCTTTTCAATTTTTCCAATCAGTTCGTCTTCTGTTGGGGCGGAAACCGGACGGTTATTGACAAAGGCAAAAGATTTTTTGCGACCAGGTCCACAGTAAGACTGACAACCAATTTTGATATCTGCACACTCATCTATTTTTTGAAGTCGAGGGACTAAGGTTTTAACATTTGTCGCCTGACAATCATCACATATTCTAAATTCATTTGCCATGTTGATACAATCCTTTCAAAGTTCATTACACTATCACTTTGGCCTAAGGGGTATTTTACCTCTTATTATTCTCTAATGCAAGTTAGATTATATATAAGTCCAACTTACGTTTTTAACCTTTTCTATTGCACTTTCTTCTATTTAGGCCTTTCTGTTCTTCCATCCTGAATCCACTCACAAAGATCCTCGTATAAGCGGCTGACAAGAACCCGCAAGGGAGCTTGTCAGCCGCTTAGGTCTAGAAAATTGGGTATGACCGCCCTTTGGTCATACCCAATTTTCTAGATCGATCTATATATCGAACTCTATCATACTTTTAAGATTTTGGTATAAACTTCGTCTCTTTTGTCCATCATGATAGTAATTCGATTTTTAAAACTATATATTTCAGGAGTGAACTATGAATATGAAAGAAAGACAAGACGCTTGGACAGAAGAAAATGATTTATTGTTAGCCGAAACGGTTTTGCGCCATGTGCGTGAAGGAAGTACCCAATTAAATGCATTTGAAGAAGTTGGAGATAAGCTCAATCGCACTTCCGCTGCCTGCGGCTTCCGCTGGAATGCCGTTGTCAGACACACCTATGAGAAAGCCCTTCAATTAGCCAAAAAGCAACGCAAACAAAGAATGCGTGCACTTGGTCAAAGTCAGAATGCAAAGAAGCGGTTGCTTTATACTCCTCCTGTTCCAGTTTTAGAAGAATTCAGCAATGAAATGACAGAACCAACTGTCTCTAATTTCCCTGCCCAGGCAACAACTGCGAATGTCCATGCCCCTTTATCTCTTGACCAGGTGATTGTGTTTTTACAATCAATGGGTTCCCAAACACATGACATCAGTCTTTTACAAGATGAAAATAGTAATTTATTAAAAGAAAATCATGAGTTAAAGGTTAAAAATGCTGAATTGGAAAAACGCGTTGCCCAATTGGAGCAAAATTCTACTACTATTCAAGAAGATTACGAAACACTTATGAAAATCATGAATAGAGCAAGAAAATTCGTGCTCCTCGAAGATGAGGAACGTCCATCCACCAAATTTAAAATGGATCGTAACGGAAATTTGGAAAAATTGGCTGAATAGATCAAACGGGACATGGCTGAATAGCCATGTCCCGTTTGATCTATTGTGCTATAATTATACCGTTTCATACGGAAAGTATATAAAGGAAACTTCCATCAATGGGGGTCTTACGGCCCGTTAATACAGGATAAACAGATGCCCCCCTTTCCCGTCAAGCATGTGTGTCCTTTAAAGAGCATGTCCATACAAGTTTAAGCATTCAATTGAAGGAGATTTTATATGAAAGAAAACGGTTCATCTTTATTAGCACAAGCAAAATGGAGAATTATCGATCAGACAAGCTTGGGACCTGCTTTTGATGCCATGCAGTCTTTTGCGATTGACGATACGCTTTGTACATCGGTCGGTTCGGGTGAATCAGACTCCACCATGCGTGCATGGGTTCATCATAATACAGTGGTTCTTGGCATCCAAGATACGCGGCTGCCTTATTTACAAGATGGCATCGATTATTTAAAAGAGCAAGGATACCGGGTGATTGTTCGAAATTCGGGAGGCCTTGCCGTTGTCTTGGATGAAGGAGTCCTAAACGTCTCTCTCATTCTCCCTGATGCAGAAAAAGGCATCGATATTAATCGTGGATATGACGCCATGTATAAACTCATTCAGCGAATACTGGCGCCTTACAATAAGACGATTGAGGCTAAAGAAATTGTGGGTTCTTATTGTCCGGGAAGTTATGATTTAAGCATTAATAATCGAAAATTTGCCGGTATTTCGCAAAGAAGAATCCGAGGTGGAATTGCCGTTCAAATTTATTTATGTGCTTCAGGGAGCGGCTCTCAACGAGCGAATGTGATTCGCCAATTTTATAGCGCAGGTTTGAAAAATGAAGAAACAAAATTTGTCTATCCAGTGATAGTACCGGATACGATGGCTTCTTTATCCGAACTGTTACAAACGGATATTACTGTTTCTTCACTCATGATTCCTTTACTTAAAACATTAAAGGAAACAGGAGCTCAGCTTTCTGCCATACCTTTGTCCAGTCATGAAATGCAGCTGTTTGACTATCATCTGGAACGTATGCATAGCCGAAATAAAAAAGCTCTTCCTCCTTTTTAAAGGGAGAAGAGCTTTTTTGTTCCGCTTTTCTTGTCCAGCTGCGGCTCCTAGCTTGCTTTGGAAAAGATGATGGTCCTCATAAGGCTAAAAGCGCCTTATCGGTCCACCCCTATTTCCATTGCGAGCTGAACAGTCGCCTCCGCTTTTCTTGCTTACAGAGTTTGAGCTGCTGTAATTAACGCGAGTTTATATACATCTTCCTCGTTACAACCGCGGGATAGATCATTAACCGGTTTATTTAATCCTTGAAGGATTGGACCAACCGCTTCAAAATTGCCTAAACGCTGTGCAATTTTGTAACCGATATTACCTGCTTCTAAACTTGGGAAGACAAATACGTTAGCGTCCCCTTTAATAACAGAGCCCGGAGCTTTTTTCTCTGCTACAGATGGTACAAATGCCGCGTCGAACTGGAATTCACCGTCTAACGTTAAATTTGGTGCCATTTCTTTAGCAATTGCTACAGCATTTGAAACCTTTTCTGTTTCTGGAGACTTCGCTGACCCTTTTGTAGAGAAGCTAAGCATCGCAACACGAGGTTGAATATCGAACATATCCGCTGTACGTGCACTTTCAATCGCAATTTCCGCTAAATCCTGGCTGTCTGGAGCGATGTTAATCGCGCAATCTGCAAACACATACTTTTCATCGCCGCGCACCATGATGAAGACACCTGATGTCTTTTTAACGCCTTCTTTTGTTTTGATGATTTGTAAAGCCGGGCGAACCGTATCTGCTGTTGAATGGGCTGCACCGCTCACTAATCCTTCTGCTTTCCCCATATGTACCAGCATCGTACCGAAATAGTTTTCATCTAAAAGCACTTTGCGTGCATCTTCTTCTGATACTTTCCCTTTACGTCGCTCAACGAATGATGCCACCATTGCATCAAATTCTTCGTATTGGGACGGATCATGAACAATCACGTTTTCAAGTGAAACATTCAATTGTTCTGCTTTTTGGGCTACCGCCTCTTTGTTCCCAACTACGATAGGAGTAAGCAAGTTCTCCTTAGCCAAGCGGCCGACCGCTCCTAAAATACGTTCATCTAATCCTTCTGGAAAGACAATCTTAATATCTTTACCAGCTACTTTATTTTTTAATGCCGCAAATAAATCGCTCACTGTAGATCCTCCTCAATTATGTATAAAAATTTTCTTTTATTAGCATACTCCACTTCTTCTTAAAATCAAAGAAAAGCACATAAAGAATTTGTCTCCGCTAAAAAGTTCTTTTATTGGGAAAGTTTCGATATTTTATTTCCATTTTGCTTTCCTCTTAATCTTAATATGATTCATTGTTTTTTATTTAGTCAAATTTCAGGTGTTTTTCGTTCATGCCAAACGGATAAACTATGTTATAGTAAAATTAGGTTTTTTACAATCAAGTCATAATAGGAGTTGAAACATATGTCACAAGCAGCTCAAACATTAGACGGTTGGTACAGCCTTCACGATTTTCGCGCCATGGACTGGGTTTCATGGAAGCGCTTATCAAGTGACGAGCGTCAAGCCGCTATTCATGAATTTTTAGGTTTAATGGAAAAATGGAAGAAGACAGAAAATGAAAAACAAGGCAGCCAGGCTCTTTATACGATTGTCGGACAGAAAGCAGACTTTATGATGATGTTCGTTCGTCCAACGATGGAAGAGTTGAATGAACTTGAAACAGAGTTCAATAAAACAAAGCTTGCCGAATATACTGTTCCTACATACTCTTACGTTTCCGTTGTGGAGCTGAGCAACTACTTGCCCGCTGGAGAAGACCCTTACGAAAACCCAGAAATTCGAGCTCGTCTTTATCCTATTCTCCCAAAAGCAAAGCACATTTGCTTTTATCCAATGGATAAACGCCGCCAAGGCAATGACAACTGGTACATGCTGCCAATGGAAGAACGCCGCAGCTTAATGCGCAGCCACGGGATGATCGGACGCCAATATGCCGGTAAAGTAAAGCAAATCATTACTGGTTCGGTAGGTTTTGATGACTATGAATGGGGTGTTACCCTTTTCGCAGAAGATGTACTGCAGTTCAAAAAGCTCGTGTACGAAATGCGCTTTGATGAAGTAAGTGCCCGTTACGGCGAGTTCGGCACATTCTTCGTTGGAAATATTTTAAGCGAAGATCGTATCACCCAATTTTTACATGTATAATACCCTTACTGGAACATTCCAATGAGCTTTTGCTCTGGAATGTTCTTTTTTTGTCCCGTTATAAAATCGGGCACATTGCTGAACCAGTCCCTCTATACATCCCTCATCTTTCCTTTTCAACGAACCTCTTCTCTAAAAATAATTTATTGCTCTGTCACCGAATTGAAAAAGAAAGCATACTTTAATTTTATTCGTCATATGTATCACTAGTGAGTAGGAGAGGTGAAAGCATAGTTACAATTCCTTATCCGGTTTTTATACCTCTACTCAATTAAATTATCCTGATGTTTACAAATAACGTGCTGAAAGCAGTTACCGTTTAAAGGAGGATATACGTATGAAAAAACCAAAAACACCAAGTCAAAATCCGTATATGCAAATGCCCTACGGAGGATACGGTTATCCAGCTTATCAACAACCCTCCCAAGTACAAGGGGCTTTTCAAGCACCTCAACAATTTCCGCCAATTGGAACAGGGGCACCTCAAGCTCCCGGAGGTATGCTGCCGCTTGAAGAATCTTATATTGAAAATATTTTACGCTTAAATAAGGGAAAAGTCGCTACCGTCTACATGACGTTCGAAGGGAATAATCAAAAAGTCTTTAAAGGAGTTATAGAAGCTGCAGGCCGGGATCATATCGTTTTAAGCGACCCTCAAACCGGAAAACGTTATATTTTACTTATGGTTTACCTTGATTACGTCACATTCGATGAAGAGATTGAATACACATACCCATTCAACGGCATGGGTCAGCAGCCGTTAAGCAGTTATTCTCCACGATAAAAGGAGTGCGATTTGCACTCCTTTTTTATTTACAGTAATTTAGCTGCGGCAATCACCAATAAAATCCATCCAATGATAAAGGCAACTCCCCCAAACGGTGTAATAGCACCTAACACTTTAATGCCGGATGTACTTAAAACATATAAACTTCCAGAAAATAAAATAATTCCTATAAACATAGCCCATCCCGAAGCGTTAATAAGAGAAGACTGAGGAAAACGGCTGGCTAAAAAAGCAACAACAAACAAGCCTGTTGCATGGAACATTTGATATGTCACTCCAGTTTTCCATACCTCTAAATATTTATCTGAAATTCTTCCTTCCAATCCATGTGCCCCAAATGCCCCCAAAGCCACCGCCAACATCGCGTTAACAGCTCCTAATATCAAAAAGATTTTCATGATTTTCTCCTCTTTTCTAAAATGGTGCATGAACCATCATTTTTATAAATTTAAAAGTCAAACAGGCTGTCGCCATTCGCTCCATCGGATATCAATGTCGCTTTTGTCATGTTACCGGAAACTTGAGCAGATACTGTTATCGGTTTACTTTCAACAAAAGCGGCAGGCGCCGGAGAAACGACCCGAGAGTTTTCCTGCTGATCCATCGCTAATTCACAAAGTGCTTTAATGGCTGCAAGCCGATCACGCACACAGCGCTCCTTTTGAGTTGAAGCTTCCTGTATGGCTTCATGTACTTCCTCGTTCATCTTACTTAAAAGCTGCATCATGGAGATATTCATAATCCCCCTCCTTTTTCTATTTCTGAAACCTTTCCTTCTATAATAATAGCCGTGACAATCCCTAATGCATACGACAAATGCGATACTCAAATGAGTGCTGTTTCTCCGTTTCCCCCTGCCCTTTGCCCATGTATATTCAGCCCTTCTTATTTTAACAGAAGCTGAATAGAGTTATAAGTTTTCAATTTGCCAATCGATAGGGACTTGGCCATGGTCTGTTAAAAATTGATTCGTCTTTGAAAAAGGACGACTGCCAAAGAATCCCCGATTAGCTGAAAAAGGACTGGGATGCGGACTTTCCAGGATGTAATGGTGATGAGCGCGAATCAGCTTCTTCTTTTCTTGAGCATGCTTTCCCCATAGCAAAAACACCATCGGTTCCTCACGGTCAGCAAGCAGTTCAATCACTCGATCTGTTAATATTTCCCACCCTTTTCCTTTATGGGAATTAGCCTCGCCTTTCCTGACGGTTAAAACCGTATTCAACAAAAGAACCCCCTGCTCTGCCCATTTCACTAAATAACCATTATTAGGTATGAAGCATCCTATATCTGTTGAGAGTTCTTTATAGATATTAGCAAGGGATGGAGGCACTTTAATGCCCGGCTTTACCGAAAAACTTAAACCGTGCGCTTGCCGGGGTCCATGATAAGGATCTTGTCCTAATATCACTACTTTTGTGTCATGATAACTGGTTAAATGTAAAGCATTAAATATATCGTGTTTGTCAGGAAAAATAGTCTTCGTATTATATTCCTCCACCAAAAATTTCTTTAGTTCTATATAGTAAGGTTGCTGAAATTGGTCTTCTAATAAAGAAGCCCAATCATTTTTTAAAATAGCCACCTATATACCACCTTCCCAAAGACATTTTCTTTACCATTAGCCTACCTTATTTTATTATCTTGAATCAACTGATTTCCTTTATCCTCTATGGATAAGCAGGACCACCCCCAAGGGAGGAATTTTTCCGCATTCAAGCATACTGCAGTAAATTTCAACTCATGTTCTCTTTCCTTTCCGTATAAGATGTAGAGAGTGGATATTGCATAAGGAGGGATGGAGATGAAAACGTTAAATCCCGACAAGCTGCAAATAGAATATCGTATTGGCGTAACCCCAACCCAACCTGTAATAGGAAGAAAATACACCCTTACTCATTTAGATATGACTGCCGATTTATTTTTAACAATTGCTTTAGAATATGCTTATGACAAAATAGGACCTATGCGGGATGAAGTACTAGCCGAGTTTAAGTTTCATCAATGCCGCGATGTTTTTCATGTGTACTGTTATGTTGGTGGATCCGATGATTACCAAATGGCCAAATTGCGCTACCATATCTTTAAAAAAGAGCTTCCCTTTGCCTTACAAGCTATTCGTGACGGGGATGCGGCATTTTTTGCATGTCACCCCTCTTTAGATTATTGTCCGATTTTTGTTTATTTTGATTCTTATTATCCGGACTTAAATACGGTTGAACCATTTGGGACACTTTTACATTATCGATTGAATTAATGGAAATAGGTGCTTTGAATGTTTCATGTGAAACATTCAAAGCACCTATTTTATCCCGCATGAACGGGTTGCCAATCATAATGTAAAACTTCCTATCATAATGAAAATGAATAGAACCGTTTATTTTCATAGGAGTAAGACCTCCAATGATGGCAATTTCCTTTATAGAAGTTTTTCTTGATGATTTTCTCCTATAATCTCTTTTCAACTTGAATTAACGGGCAAAAATGTCTGCTTTAAAGCTTAACTTTATCAGACCCTTGTAGATATAAGTTAAAATCCCCCAATGATAGAAATGATCATTTTATTATTCCAGCATATTTTTCTAAGAAATGAAAACGGTATCACACAAATGCTCAATACGTCCTTCTATTTGAATGGATAAAGATAAAAAAATGACTAAATATTTGCTTTAACTCGCCAAAACAGATACAATTTTATAACTGAATAGGATACATAATAAGATTGAACGCATTTAGAATAAAGTGAGGTTCTTTGAAGTGATGACAACGAACAATCCAAAATCCATTATCGTTATTTTCGGTGCAACAGGCGACCTGGCAAAACGTAAGCTGTTCCCTTCTATCTTTAGGTTATATCGAAGCGGTAAACTATCCGAAGACTTTGCAGTAGTAGGGGTTGCCAGAAGACCCTTATCCAATGAAGATTTTCGTGAAAATGTAAAAAACTCCATCAGTAACTTAAAAGAGGGCGCTGTCAGTGCGGAGACTTTTGCCTCCCATTTTTATTATCATCCATTTGATGTCACCAATATCGCTTCTTACCAGGAGCTTAAAAGCTTGCTCGGCAATCTTGATGAAAAATATCATACAGAGGGTAATCGCATTTTCTACTTAGCGATGGCTCCAGAATTTTTTGGTACAATCGGCGCCAATTTGAAATCAGAAGGCTTAACGTCCACAGAAGGATGGAGCAGACTAGTGATTGAAAAGCCATTTGGGCATGATTTTGAATCTGCTAAAGCTTTAAATGATCAAATTCGCCACGTATTTACTGAAGACCAAATTTATCGTATTGACCATTATCTCGGAAAAGAGATGGTTCAAAACATCGAAGTGATTCGTTTTGCCAATCCGATATTTGAATCTCTCTGGAACAATCAATACATCTCTAATATTCAAATTACATCAAGCGAAACACTTGGTGTAGAAGATCGCGGCCGCTATTACGAATCATCAGGTGCCCTGCGTGACATGGTTCAAAACCATATGCTTCAAATGGTCGCCCTTCTTGCAATGGAGCCGCCAATTAAATTAACAACAGAAGAGATTAGAAGCGAAAAAGTAAAGGTTCTCCGCGCTTTACGCACGATGAGTGAGGATCAAGTAGAGGACTATTTTGTACGCGGACAATACGGTCGTGGAGTCGTAGATGAGCAGGAAGTGGCCGGTTATCGAGAGGAAAGTTCCGTAGATCCTCAGTCTAATACTGAAACATTTGTATCAGGTAAATTAATGATTGATAACTTTAGATGGGCAGGCGTTCCATTTTATATTCGTACCGGTAAACGCATGACTGAAAAATCAACCGAAATTGTCATTCAGTTTAAAGATTTACCAATGAATCTATATGTCGAGAAAGATAAAACCATCCATCCGAATTTGCTGGTGATTCATATTCAACCGGAAGAAGGCATTACTCTTCATCTGAATGCCCAAAAAGGAGACGGGGGTACAACATCCACTCCAATTAAATTAGATTACTGCAATAACTGCGGCGATAAAATGAATACGCCAGAAGCATATGAACGTCTTTTATATGACTGCATGCGCGGTGATGCAACAAACTTTACCCATTGGGATGAAGTAGCCTTATCATGGAAGTTTGTCGATACGATTTCAAAAGCATGGACAAACAAAAAATCAGAAAATTTCCCTAACTATGAATCCGGATCAATGGGACCAAAAGAGTCTGATGCTTTATTGGCAAAAGACGGTCTGCATTGGTGGGCTATTGGAACAAACTCTAACATGGGCTCTAATCAATAAGGTAAAGCCAATTCTCCTCATCTCTGCGTTTAACGCTGCAGAGGACTGCCACATGACTGTTTAAACGAATATTTTGCTTAAAACGCAAGAAAAGAAGGATCCCTATTCAAGGAATCCTTCTTTTTCATTTATTTTGTAAACCATTCCGTATGGAAGGTACCTTCTTTATCTACACGTTGATACGTATGAGCTCCAAAGTAGTCACGCTGAGCCTGTAGAAGATTAGCCGGCAGTGTCTCTGTACGATAGCTGTCATAATACGCTAAAGCGCTGGAGAAAGACGGTACTGGAATACCTCGTTCAATAGCTATGGACAATACTTGGCGAAGTGCTGATTGATAGTTTTCTACAATATCTTTAAAATATGGATCTAATAATAAGTTTGCTAAGCCTGCTTCGCGATCATATGCCTCTTTAATTTTTTGAAGGAATTGTGCACGAATGATGCAGCCCCCACGGAAAATCATAGCGATCTCACCGTAGTTAAGGTTCCAATCATATTCTTCTGATGCAGCGCGCATTTGAGCAAATCCTTGAGCATATGAACAAATTTTACTCATATATAAAGCTTTTCTTACAGCTTCAATCAATTCTTCTTTATTTCCTTCAAAGGCCTTTACTTCAGGGCCTGCCAGCATTTTACTTGCTTTAACACGTTCTTCTTTCATCGCTGAAATAAAACGGGCGAATACAGATTCTGTGATGATTGGAAGAGGAACACCTAAATCCAGAGCACTTTGGCTTGTCCATTTACCTGTCCCCTTCTGTCCCGCTGTATCTAAAATGACATCTACAAGCGGTTTTCCTGTTTCTTCATCCACTTTTGTGAAAATATCAGCTGTAATCTCAATTAAATAACTGTCCAATTCACCTTTGTTCCACTCTGCAAACACTTCATGAAGTTCTTCGGCACTTAAGCCAATTACATGTTTCATAATGAAATAAGCTTCGGAAATTAATTGCATGTCACCATACTCAATACCGTTATGTACCATTTTAACGTAATGGCCGGCACCGTTAGGGCCAATGTATGTGCAGCAAGGCTCTTCGTTCACTTTAGCGGAAATAGCCTTTAAAATTGGCTCTACGAGTTCATAGGCCTCTTTTTGTCCCCCAGGCATGATGGAAGGACCCTTTAGTGCACCCTCTTCTCCACCTGAAACACCTGTACCGATAAAATGAAGCCCTGCTTCTTCCAGCTCTTTGTTGCGTCTGATTGTATCTTGGAAGAATGTATTACCGCCGTCAATGATGATATCACCTTTTTCGAGATGCGGCTTTAATGCCTCGATTGTAGCATCTGTCGGACCGCCTGCTTTTACCATTAATAAAATTTTGCGCGGTACTTCAAGTGAATTTACAAACTCTTCAATACTGTATGTACCTTTAAAGTTTTTTCCTTCTGCTTCATTTTTCAAAAACTCTTCCGTTTTATCAGCAGAACGGTTATATACCGAAACGGAGTATCCTCTGCTTTCAATATTCAATGCAAGGTTTTTACCCATAACGGCTAAACCGATAACACCAATTTGCTGTTTTGACATGCTAACCTCTTCCCTTCTTCGTTTTAATTCCGCTCTATCAAGGCCGTACAAATGCTGCTTTACCATAGAAGAATAAACGCCTTTAAGAACCTAATTAGCTTCACCATTTATCTTATTATCAAGATACCCTGACGGAAGCTTTATCATAATACAAATCCACCTTGTTTGAAAATACCATATTGACTGAGACCTTTTCAAGTTAGATGTTATCTGCCTTAAAGCACATAATTATATAGATAGCGCTTACTATCTAAAGTTAAATGGATAGGTTTAACTCAATTAATTTTTCAAAAAAAGGTTTCGTCTTCTGCAAGACAGGCTATATATTAACCAAGATAATCATTTGCAGCTGCAATTCTACTTGATTCTCGTGTTATAACACAAACGAACAAGACAATAAATATTCAGGAGGTTATGTAAAATGTTAAATGTAAAAGTAGTGGAAAATGGTGTACAAGCAAAAGAGACAATTGAACAATTTATGCGTCAAGGGTTTACAAAGGATGATATTTACTTATTTGCACACGGCAAAGATCGTTCTGAACACCTAACGGAAGCAACGGATACGAACGATGTTGGAATAAGCGAGCAGGGCTTCTTTGATAAACTATCCAATGTCTTCCGTTCACGAGGAGACGAACTTCGCTCTAAAATGCAGTCAGTAGGCTTATCTGAAGCTGAAGCTGAACAATATGAGATGGAACTAGACCGCGGCCGCGTAGTCGTTGTTGCAACAAAGGCAGCATAATCGAAGGAACTGTGCATAATAAAAAGGAGGCTCGAATTCGAGCCTCCTTTTTATTAGCTTGCTTTTTTCATGCTTTTTTCTGCTGCTTTATAATGGTTCTCAAAGTAATCGTTCGTTTCGCTTACAATTACTTTATAAAGAAGAATAAGAGCCACTAAGTTTGGAATCATCATTAATGCATTGGCCATATCTGCAAACGCCCATACAACCGCTAAGTTTGCTACTGCTCCCAATCCTGTAGCGAATACGTAGACTGCACGGTATGCCATAATTCCTTTTGTACCTACAAGATACTCAAAGCATTTCTCGCCATATACGTACCAGCCTACAATGGTAGAGAATCCGAAGAAGATAACAGAAAATGCTACAATGTACTCACCAGCTTTACCTAATACAGATGCGAAAGCTGCAGATGTTAAAGCACCGCCTTCTAGTCCAGCATCATGCGGCACACCAGAAAGAACGCCGCCTGTCGGATCCCAGAACCCTGTCATCATCAATACAAGGCCTGTCATTGTACAAACGATAATCGTTACGATAAACGTCCCTGTCATTGCCACTAATGCTTGTTTAACAGGATGGTCTGCACGTGCGTTACCCGCGATTAATGCCGCTGTACCTAAACCAGCTTCGTTTGAGAAGATTCCACGAGAAACCCCGCTGCGAATGGCTTCTGTTACCACAATCCCTGCAAATCCGCCTGTTGCTGCGATAGGCGAAAAAGCATATTGGAAAATTAGTTTAAAAGAAGGAATAATTTGGTCAGCATTTAAAATAATAATTAAGATTGCTCCACCAATATATAAGAATGCCATCATCGGAACGAAAAATCCGGCTACTGTACTAATACGTTGAATACCGCCAAAGATAATTAAAAATGTTAAAACAGCTAATACAATTCCTGTTGTTAAACCGCTGATACCAAAACTTTGATCCATAACACTTGCAATCGTATTGGACTGAACACTGTTACCAATACCTAAAGCTGCGAATGCACCGAATAAAGCGAATGCAACCGCTAACCATTTCCATTTCTTACCTAACCCTCGTTCTACATAATACATCGGACCGCCTGAATATTCACCATTTGCATTTTTCACTCGATATTTCATGGCCAATAATGCTTCTGCATACTTAGTGGCCATTCCCAGTAGTCCTACAACCCACATCCAGAAGATTGCACCTGGTCCACCAATTGTAATGGCTGTCGCTACCCCTGCAATATTACCATTACCAATAGTTGCAGCAAGCGCTGTCATTAATGCCTTAAAATTACTTACATCGCCTTCTGCTTTTGCATCGTCTTCTTTCTCTCTAGAAAAGCCTAGCTTGAACGCATAACCTAATCGACGGAACTGTAAACCTCTTAACATGATTGTTAAAAATAAGCCTGTCCCAAATAAAAGAATCAAACTAGGAGTTCCCCATAAAACTCCATTAATCTTACCCATGATATCTAAGATTCCCATATTTTTTCTCCCCTTTAACTCCTGATAACGCTTACATTTAGTAAGCTGAAGTTAAGAATTTAAAACCTTCTGTGACATAATTCTAACATTTTTGTGAACAAATTTTTATTGTGTAAATCATAAAAAATTAAGGTATAATTTTGTTGATTTATACAAATGATCAATTCGCAACGTGTATAAGAATAACAGAAAAATTAAAACAAATCAAATATATTAGAATAAGAAGGAGCGAAGGATATTTAGTATGAAAAATGATCCTTTTAAAGCTAATTTTGACAGTCTCGAAGAGTTTGCGGATGTCGTGAGCGAAGTATTACATTGCCCTATTACCATTGAAGATGCAAACCACCGGTTGCTGGCATATAGCACGCATGATGAAAGAACGGATTCTGCAAGGATTGCGACGATTATTGGACGCCGAGTGCCTGAAAAAGTTATTAATAATCTTTGGAAAGAAGGGGTCATCCCCTCTCTTTTAAGTAGTCGTGAACCCATCCGTGTGAAAAGTATGGATGATATAGGACTAGGGGATCGTGTAGCAGTTTCTATATGGAAAAAGGAAGAAATATTAGGTTTCATTTGGGCTCTGGAAATTGATAAATCACTAAATGAACAAGACTTGTCTCTCTTAATGAAAGCAGCTGAAACAGCTAAGAACAAACTATTACAGTTGCAAAATCGTAAACATAAAAAGGAAGAACGGTTTCAAGAGTTCTTTTGGAAGCTGCTAACAGGGCATATTCATTCCAATGAAGAAATTAAGGATAACTTCCATTTACTGCAAATACAACCGCCGTCTTTATTTGCAGTTGCAGCTTTTCAGTTCCAAGAGGATATAACAACAGAAGAAGAAAAACAAATTTCTTATCTTTTAACAACCAACCAACGATTAAAAATCATGCTTCATACAGTCGACCATCATCAACTTATCTTATTGATTTCACTCGATAAGGTCGAGCAGCCGCTAAGAGAGTTGACGCAATTTGTGGAAGCATTCGTTCATAAAATGGAAGAGAGATTTGGAGTAGAGGCGATTAAACCTTCTTTCAGCGGCGTCTACAGCGATTACCAAAAAATCGAAAAAGCATACCGTGAAGCGTTGACCGTCTTATCGATGAAAGAAAAATTTCCTTCCGAGGTAAATGAAATTCATAGTTATCAAAATTTAGGCGTGTATCAATTCATTGATGTTCTTTTAGAGAAACGAACAAAGGAAGGATATGAAAACCATGCCTTGATGAAACTCCAGGAGTATGACCAGAAGCATAATAGCGATCTGATTGAAACATTAGAAGTATTTTTGAACAAGGATAATAATGTTAATGAAGCAGCCAGAGCGTTAAACGTTCATACCAATACGCTAAATTATAGGTTGAAACGTATTAGCGAGATCGGCGAGATTAATTTGAAAGACCCAAACCAAAAGATGACTCTTTATCTCGATCTTAAAATTGAGAAGTTCAAGTGATTGTGAACTTTTTGTGAAAAACAACAAAAAACCGTGAAATCTTTCTCCTTTATCAACAAAGAAAAAATACAAAAAACATTTTATACTGAAGTCACAAAGAAACAAAACGCAAGTTGCTAAGGGAGGAAATCACGATATGATGATTATCGGTGTACCTGGAGAAATTAAAAATAATGAAAATCGCGTTGCTCTTACTCCTGCTGGGGTAGTATCATTCTTAAACGCTGGACATAAAGTTTTAGTAGAAAAAGACGCTGGTATTGGAAGCGGTTTCACTAATGAAGATTACATTGCTGCTGGTGCAGAAGTTATTGAAAGCGCTGCAGATGTATGGGCTCAAGCTGACATGATCATGAAAGTTAAAGAGCCTCTTGAAAGCGAGTATAAGTACTTCCGTCCTGGTTTAATTCTATTCACATATTTACACTTAGCTGCTGAGCCTTCTTTAGCTCAAGCTCTTAAAGATTCAGGCGTTATCGCTATCGCATATGAAACGGTAGCAGTAAATCGCACTCTTCCACTTCTTACACCAATGAGTGAAGTAGCTGGTCGTATGGCTGCACAAATTGGTGCACAATTCTTACAAAAAACAAACGGCGGCCAAGGTATCCTTCTTGCAGGCGTTCCTGGCGTAAACCGTGGTAAAGTAACCATTATTGGTGGCGGTATCGTAGGAACAAACGCTGCGAAAATGGCAATTGGTCTAGGTGCGGATGTAACAATCATCGACTTAAGCGCTGATCGTTTACGTCAATTAGATGATATTTTCGGCAACCAAATCAAAACGTTAATGTCTAACCCATTCAATATCGCAGAAGCTGTAAAAGAAGCAGATCTTTTAATCGGTGCAGTATTAATTCCGGGTGCAAAAGCTCCTAAGCTTGTAACGGAAGAAATGGTTAAAACGATGAAACCTGGTTCAGTTATCGTAGACGTTGCCATCGACCAAGGCGGCGTAGTTGAAACATGCGACCATGTAACAACTCACGACAACCCAACATTCGAAAAACACGGTGTTGTTCACTACTCAGTTGCAAACATGCCTGGTGCGGTTCCAAGAACGTCTACACTTGCTTTAACGAATGTAACGGTTCCTTACGCATTGCAAATTGCAAACAAAGGCGCATTCAAAGCAATCGCTGAAAACGATGCATTAAAGCTTGGCGTAAACGTAGCAAACGGCGAAATTACGTACGAAGCAGTAGCAAAAGACCTTGGTTACAATTATGTAACTGTTGAAAAAGCTCTTGAAAAAGAATTAGCAGCTAACTAATCATTAACTTATTCGACCACAATATGCCTCCCCTCAAGAAGTTGCTCTTGAGGGGTTTTTTATACAGATATTCGGAGGGATGGAATCATGAAGCACTATAGTTATCGGGATACATGGGCCGAAATTTCATTAGAGGCTGTTCAACACAACGTTCAACAATTTAGATATTATATCGAGCAGCCGACAAAATTAATGGCTGTCGTTAAAGCTGATGGATACGGACATGGGGCCATCGAAATCGCCCAAACAGCCGTTCAGTCAGGAGCAGATTATTTGGCAGTTGCCCTTTTAGATGAAGCCTTAGAGTTAAGAAACGCAGGAATTTCCCAACCTATCCTCGTTTTAGGCTATACTCCTGTTCACTCCGTAAAGAAAGCGATTACAGAAAATGTCGCACTAACGGTTTTTTGTGACGATGTACTCAATGAAGTCATCTATCAAGCAGGACAACTTAAACAAACAGTCCCCATTCATCTAAAAATTGACAGCGGGATGTCACGAATTGGGGTCACCTCAAAAGAAGAGGCATTGAGATTGTCCCAAAAAACCGTTAACTCCCCTTTCGTATATTTGGAAGGAATTTTTACCCATTTTGCGAACGCAGACAGTGAAGATCCATCTTATACCCGTGAACAATTTACACGCTTCATGGAAATGGTTCAATCGATCGAAGAGGAAAACATTCATATTCCAATCAAACATTGCTGCAACAGCGCAGCAACGATGAATTTTCCCGATATGCATCTAGACATGGTCCGCGTCGGAATCGCCTTATATGGTTTGTATCCTGCCGCTTCCTTAAAAGGGCATTCCATAAAGCTTCGACAGGCAATGAGCCTAAAAACGAAAATTGCGGCTTTAAAAACGGTTCCTGCCGGTCAGCCGATCAGCTATGGATGCACCTTTACCCCTCCTTCTGACAGCCTCATTGCGACCTTGCCTATCGGTTATGCAGACGGGGTTTCCCGCCTTCTCTCCAATCGCGGAAAGGTATTAACCCGGGGTCAAACAGCTCCTGTGGCAGGACGAGTTTGCATGGATCAAATGATGATTGATGTGTCTCATATTAAGGGTAGCAGCATCGGAGACGAAGTAACACTGTTTGGCCAAAGTCAACAGTCTTTCCAATCAGTCGATGACATCGCCTCGCTCATGGGAACCATCAATTACGAGGTAGTTTGTTTAATCGGAAAACGTGTGCCTCGTATTTATATTAAAGAAAATCCACACCTACTAGCTGTATATGATAAAGAGTACATTACTCTCTAAAAGAGGATGTTCAAAAAGTCCGGGAAAAATGACCGTCGAATTTCGACGTCAGCTTGTCTCTCCGCTACTCACGTATTAACAGCATACGCTCCGTTGCTCGAGACGGCGCTTCCTTGAACTTCTCGGTCCTTTTTGTCCTCCTTTTTGAACACATACTACAGGAAAACCTTCTCCGTCAAAATCTTACGGTACGTCGCTAAAGGGTAAAATTCTTCAACTAAAAAAGAACCTTCAAAGAATCGATTCATTTCATCGAATTCTCCTGAAGGTTCTTTATTTTCCCACTTCCGCTTTAGACAATGCTAACTACACACAATCCCTAAAAAGAGCGGATTTCCTCAACCGCCATTCAAAAGAAAAGCTTTCATCCTCTTCATAGAACTTCATGTAACGCATCAATAAACGCTTTCGTTTCTTCTTCTTTCCCAATTGATACGCGTAAAGATGTCGGCAGCCCATACCCTTTCAGAACCCGGACAATAATTCCTTTTTGAGCCAATTCTTGGAAGAGATGCTCTCCATTCATGTTAGTATCTACATAAACGAAGTTACCATTTGATCGAATGTACTCAAAGCCTAATTGCTCGAATGCTCCATAAAGAAGCTGTTTCCCTTCTTCATTCAGCTGTTTTGATGCCTGGACATGCTCCAAATCATTCAAACTTGCGAGCGCTCCTGCTTGTGCAATTCCATTAACATTAAATGGCGGACGCACATGGTGAATGGCTTCTGTTAATACCACACTGCCTATTCCATATCCAATACGGGCGGACGCAAGGGAATAAATCTTAGAGAATGTACGCACGATGAGAATATTTTCGTAATCGGAAATATATTTGACGGCTGTCGAAAACTCTGGGTCATTGGCGTATTCATAATACGCCTCGTCAATAATGACGATGATATTTTTTGGTACACGTTTTAAGAAGGCTCCCATTTGTTCGTCCGAAATAATGGCTCCTGTTGGATTATTGGGATTACAAAGGCATATCATTTTTGTTTTTTCGGTAACAGATTGAAGGATTCCCTCTAAATCTGTGTCCAGCTGTCCTGACATAGGGACTTTGACAGGAACAGCCCCCATTAAATGAGCGGCTGCTTCATATTGAACAAATGTAACAGTCGGCATGATGACCTCATCTTCAGGTTCCAAAAATGTTTGAGCAGCCAAATTAATCATGTCATCCGCTCCGTTTGACAACAAGACTTGCTCGCGTTGTACACCTTCCTTGCTTGCGATCACTTCTTGAAGCTCTTCTCCCCTGGAACTCGGATATAAATTGGATGCTCTTATCGCTTGTTCCATTGCTTGAATGGCCTTGGAAGAAGGACCAAATGGATTTTCATTAAAGGAAAGCTTATATACGTTCTCTTTTTGCAGTATTTTTTTTAATTCTTCAACAGGATAGTCAGCCATCTGACATACATAAGGAGTTAAATTAGGATAGACCTTCCGAACTACCGTTTCAATATTCATCGTTTATTCCTCATTTCATGGATATTTTTAATAGGGCTTCCCAATTTCATCTGCCCGCTGCACAGCTTCTATCACCATTTGAGGTAACCTCAAATGGCATATTCGCCACATCTTCAATCGTCACAGCCACTTTTCTGAAATCCTCCCATTGGCTTGACGTTAATTCTTTTATTCCCATTTCGACAATCCGATTTCTTGATAATAATGTTCGTTTGGGACGCTTCCCCTCCGTACCAAAGTGAACATTCCAATGATAGACCGCATTTATCTAAACTTTGATGGAATATTTCTTCAATAATTTCTAAGCTCTTCTTCCATCTGATTAAAATGGATTTTTTCCAAACTTCCCGATCTAATCTCCCGCTTCTTTTAACACATTAGACTCTCAAACATATTGAGCGGGTCTGACTGTTACTTTCATCTCCCCACACCTTTTCTGAATTAAACGAAAATTGAATGTTTATTTATAAATATAAATATCTCTATATGATATGTCAATATAGTATTTGAATAACAAAACATATTAAAGAATAAATATAAAATAATTTGAATGGATTATCTTGATTTATAATAAAGTTTATTTTTTTCATATATTTTTTAAGAGGGTTATCATTATCTAGGAATATAAAATTAAAATAATCGTGTGATTTTTTTAGTCTCGACAAAATGTATTCATCCACGAGCAGAAAACCGATGAAATTCATTTACAACCCAAGAAGAAGAAGCTACCATTATAATCAAAGTCGATGTCTATTTATAAAAATTGAGGTTTTATGCCCCTGTAGAGCGGGATAAAATACACTCGAAGCATTATGACTAAAAATCAAATATCAACTAAGGAGGATCTTTTTTATGACAATGTATAAAGCTCTTACAATCGCTGGTTCTGATAGCAGCGGGGGTGCTGGTATTCAAGCTGATTTAAAGACATTCCAAGAGCGTGGAGTTTACGGGATGACTGCTCTTACGACCATTGTGGCAATGGATCCATCTAACGGATGGTCGCACAGTGTTTTTCCTATCGATGTCGAAACATTGCGTGCTCAATTAAAAACCATTATTGAAGGTATAGGAGTACAGGCCCTTAAAACAGGGATGCTCGGTTCTGTTGAAATCATTGAATTGGCCGCTGAAACCATTGACAAACATAAAATTCAAAACGTCGTAGTCGATCCGGTTATGGTTTGCAAAGGTGAAGATGAGGTACTGCACCCGGAAACAGCAGAAAGCCTGAGGGATGTCCTTGTTCCAAGAGCGATAGTGGTAACACCGAACTTGTTTGAAGCCGGGCAATTAAGTGGGATTGGAACTATTCGTACCATTGAACAAATGCAGGAAGCGGCAGTGAAAATTCACGAACTAGGCGCCAAGTATGTCCTTATTAAAGGCGGCGGCAAATTACAGCACGAAAAAGCCGTAGACGTCCTTTATGATGGAAAAACGTTTGATATTTTAGAGTCTGATCGTATCGAAACAACCTATACTCACGGAGCAGGATGCACTTATTCTGCAGCTATTGCTGCTGAATTAGCAAAAGGCCAGCCTGTCAAAGAAGCCATTTTAACAGCAAAAGCCTTCATTACAGAAGCTATACGTCATTCTTTTCCATTAAATCAATATGTGGGTCCTACAAATCACGGAGCTTATCGCAACTATGCAGAAGGCAAAACTGAAGAAGCTGTCAACAACTAAAAACTTAGATCAAATAAGCCAATAAAAAGGCATCAGGAAAATCCTTGTTTTCGCTGGATTGTCCTGATGCTCTTTTGAGATGGAGCTCCTTAATTCAGTTGATTTGCCTTAAGGCTTGCTAATCCTCTTTCTACAATATTCCCCAATGTTACCATGAGAAGATTATGAAGTGTAAATCTTTTGACAGTTTATGAACGATTTTCACTTCATTCTACAAAGAGAAAAACCCCCTCTTCCATCGAAGGGGGTCAACCATTTTCACTTAGCGCTTTCATAATAGCCTTTGCTACACCATTTTGATTTTCATGATTTGTAGCGGTAACCATATGGCACATTTGTTGAATGTCCTCTGGTGCATTTCCCATCGCAACTGCTCTTCCTACTACTTTAAACATGGAAATATCATTATAGCTATCACCGACAGCCATGGTTTCCGAGAGAGGAATTTCCTTTTTTTCAACAAAATTAGATAAAGCAATGCCTTTTTGAGCGTCGATATGGGTTATTTCCAAGTTTTCAAAACCTGAAGAACTCACTGCTATTTGCCCGTTCTCTTGTAATTTCTCTTCTGCTTCAGCAAGCCTTGTGCCATCAAAAGAAAAAGCCAACAGCTTATATATTTCAATCTCTTCATCCTCAAATAAAGAGGCATAACTTTCAATCAAATGGACTCTGCCCTTTTCAAAGCGCTCTTTTGCTCCCTCTAACGCTTTTTCGTAATCCTGCTTTTCATTGGCGCTCATAAAAATGTCTAAAATGACAGACAACGCTTTTTCATAGTCCTCTGAATATGTACCCCGGTTGGTATACACTTCGAAATAAACATCCAAGCTCTTCAGCAATGAAGCAATGTTTTTTGCTTCATGACTGTCCAGAGGGATAGAATAAAGCTTTTCTCCTTCAGCAGAGCGAACTTCCGCTCCATTCACGCAAATAATCGGACAACTAATGCCGGCCTCCTCTAATACAAAATGTGCCTCTTCATAGGAACGCCCTGTTGCAACGACCACCTCTACACCCTTTGACTGTGCTGCACGAATAGCATCTGCATTCTCTTCACTTATCGTATGGCGGGTATTTACTAACGTTCCATCCATATCACTTGCAATACATTTAATCATCCAGTACACCCTCTTTCTACTTTCTGTCGCTATATCTCGATAACTTCTCTTAAATTTTTACTCTCTATGTGTTCTTATTTCCAAAAAATTAAACATCATTTTATCTTATTTTTCCATTATAACACCTTTACTATTTATTCTCATGGTTGGCGCTTTTGGCGTATTAGAACTCATACAATAAAAAACACCGCTTCTCTTTTGGATTTTCATTTACCCAATAAGAGAAACGGCGCTTTCTTTTTTATTTTCATCATTGTGTTTACATTAAAACTTATTTTTCCTCTACTAGCCTTACAAGCATATGAGCAAGCATATGCTGCTGCTCCTTATTCCCTGATTTCCATAACTCTTGAAGCAGCTTCTCTTCTCTATTTTTCGGTTCTACATTGGCAGCCAAATAACCAGCTACCTTTTCTGCTGTTTTAGCGAGCTGCTCTTCGCCTAACCCCAATTTTTTACCCAGTTCTACTTTTTCGCTCAAATAGCTTTTAAACGAATCAAAGTTGGCTGTAATTTCTTCAATTTTTTCGTCACCCATACGGTGAATGGCGCCTTCTACTTGATTTGTTTTTACTTGTCCGTCTTTCTCTACTACGTGTTGTTTTTCCATCATAACCTCTCCTCACTCCTTGGAATTTTCTTTCTTTTTTTCTTTACTACTAATGAAATAACCGCTTTTTCTATCGATTAAACATAAATTGAATGTAGGCAAAAGAAATAGGGCTTTCATCTTTGGGAACAAAATATTCTAACTCACAGCATGATTCTGTAAAATTCAAACATCAAAAAAGACACTGTTCAAAGTGCCTTTTTTGATTCGTTGTGACGTTTAGGTTTGCTCATAAATCGGAATCCTTATTTTAAATGACGTTTTTTCTTCTGAAGAATCCAGATTAATTTCTCCTCTATATTTTCTAACCATTTCTTGTACAATAGATAAACTTTGCCCTCTCGCTTTTCCCTGCTTCCTATTCTTCGTTAAATACCCCTTTTGGAAAATCCGGTCTTTTTCTTCTTCTGCAATGACATTTATAGCTATTAAGATTAGCAGCATCATGACAGATAGGCTAATAATAGCTTTTAACTTTCTATTTCTAATATAATTCATAAGGCTCTCCATTAATTCCAGCAAAAACAGTATCGGATGCGGATAAAGGCATTCAATGACTTTCCCCGCCATTATCCTACTGCATTTATCTTTTTCTAGATTCTCTTCAAGTAAGATGCTGATTTTAAAAGTTTTTTGTTCATTCGTGCAGCTTAGCTTTTCAGTTATTTCATTCCTTTACTTTAGCGAGTACATCTTTTCCGCCTGTTACAGAAATAACTGCCCCTGTAATGAAATCTGATTGTTCCTCACATAAAAAGCAGATGGTTCTGGCAATATCTTGACCGGTACCGGCACGTTGAACAGGTGTTGCTTCATCCATTTGCGCTTTTGCCTGTTCAATACCTGCTTCCTTCCACTCACCGATGATATCTCCTGGACATACCATGTTGACCGTAATTTTATTTTTAGCCTCCTCCAGTGCCAATGTTTTCGTCAAGGATACCAGGCCTGCTTTAGCAGCTGCAAATGCTGAACGATATTTCCAGCCAGGGGCTGTTTCCGCTCGATCAAAACCAATATTTACAATTCTGCCCCACCCTTGTTTCCTCATGAAGGGAATAATCAATTTACATAGGTAAAATACGCTGTTTAAATTGCCATTAATCATATAATTCCATTCTTCAATTTCGTAATCAATCATTCTTTTTCGTTCAAATACATACGGGCCTGCATTGTTCACTAAAATATCGATTTGTCCAAAATACTCTATGGCTTGTGAAACCATTGATTGACAGTCTTCAAATCGGGAAATATCCCCTTTGAGAACCAATGTTTTAATGCCATATGTTTTTTCTAATGAAAGGGCTAATTCCCTCGTTTTTTCCTCGCTGTTTACATAGTTCAAAATAAGATTGGATCCTTTGTCTGCCAGCTCTATAGCTGTCCGCTTACCCAGTCCTGTCCCGCTTCCTGTAATAAAAGATACGCTCGTTTGATTCAATGATTTCCACCCTTTACAAACACAGTTTTGGTGATATCAAGATACATTTTTTCACACTCTCTCATTATAGCGAGCAGACAGAACAGAAGAAAGTTTTAGGGTTTGGATCTGTTCATTCAACAAATCGTTAAATTTGTCACTAAGTTTATAACCTTTTCCTTGTATGTTCATGATTCCAAATCAGTAAAAGGAACTTTTCCTCGCATTAACAGACAGTAAGACCTCCACTGATGGAAGTTTCCTTTATTTTTTTATAAAACTGATTATTTAAAGGAAATTGTTGTTTTAAATAGAATGTTTAGTAAACCTAAAAATATTGTATGTAATTGTAAGATTTAATGAATGACAGATTATAATTTCTTAATATAGTAAAGGAGATTTATGATGTTAAATTGTCGAGAAGATGTTTTATCCTTTACAAAACAGCTTGTAAACATAGAGAGTATTGTCAATACGGATGGGGAAAAAGTCATCGCCCAAGCGTTGCTTACCCTTATTTCTTCCTTTCCCTATTTTGCCGAAAATCCTTCACATGTAACGAAAGTTCAGACGGTTAATGATGAACGCGAGCGTTATAATGTACTGGCCTTTGTAAAGGGAACCAAAAAAGAAAGCCACAAAACCATCATTTTAATGGGTCATATGGATACGGTAGGAATCGATGATTTCAATCAGTTACAGACACAGGCATGCAACCCCGATGACCTAATGGAAGCTTTGAAACACGAGGTCCTTCCGCCGAATATTCAAGAACATTTACAATCAGGGGATTGGTTGTTTGGCCGCGGGGTACTTGATATGAAGAGCGGCGTTGCCAGCCATCTTTATCTTTTAAAATATTATTCGGAACATCCGGAAGAGTTAGAAGGGAACCTTGTACTTGTTGCTGAATGTGATGAAGAAGATGGTTCACACGGTATTCTCTCGGCCCTTAAAGTATTAAAGAACTGGAAAGAAGAACATGGCTTTGATTATATCGCAGCCATTAATGCCGACTTTGTTTCTCCTCGTTTTGAGGGTGATCAAAACCGCTATATCTATAAGGGAACCGTCGGAAAGCTGCTGCCTTCTTTCTTTATTACAGGGGCAGAAACCCATGTTGGCTCTTGTTTTGAAGGATTAGACCCAAATCTGATTGCAGCTGAACTTACCAACCAAATCAGCTATAATCCTGAATTATGCAACGAGGCCTATGGAGAAGTGACAGTTCCGCCAGTTTCCTTAAAGCAAACCGATTTAAAACCTTCTTACACTGTACAGACCGCGTTATCTGCCTATGTTTACTATAACTTTTTCATTTACTCATGGACGCCTAAAGAAGTATTAGAAAAGTTAAAAAAACAGGCTGAAATCGCTTTTGATAAAACTCTTTCTTTATTTACGGAACGATATAAAACGTACAGTGAATTAAGTAGCGAGCCTTACCAGCCTATTCCATGGCGTTCTCGTGTCATGACTTATGAGGAAATGCATCAGCAGCTTCTCAGTGAACATGGATATGTGTATGAAGAACATATGGACAATTTTAAAGAAAAACTGCTTTTAGATGTATTACTGGACACTCGTATGTTTGCTGCAAGAGTAGTAGAAGAAGCCTGGAGATGGGTGAAAGATAAGAGTCCGGCCATCATCCTTTTTTACTCGTCTCTTTATTCCCCAAGAATCGAGATGACGGGAGAGACGGAAAAAGAAAGAAACTTAATGGAAGCATTAGATCAAGCGATAGCTGATATCCAACCAACTTACCAGCAACCCATTATATCAAGGAATTTCTTCCCTTATATTTCAGATATGAGTTTTGTTGCCTTAAGCGATGATGAGGAATCCATCCAAGCGGTTTCCGATAATAATCCGGGATGGGGAACGAAGCATTATGTAGATTATCAAGATATTCGCGATATCAATGTACCCGTCATTAATATCGGCCCTTACGGCTTAGATGCCCATAAAAAATTTGAGCGCATGGAAATGACTTATTCATTAGAGATCGTACCGAATTTAACTCATAACGTAATCAAAAATTTACTGAAGTGATTGCCCCCCCTAAATATGAACGATACCGCTATATACCAATCAGGCGGTTATGATACGTTCATTTTTAGGGGCTTTTTGTGTTCCTTAAACTTTACTCTAGAAAAAGTGATTCTTTCTTGCTTTTTTATTGCAATATGAAAAGGTTTTGATTAAAATAAAGTACGTGCAAGCGATTGCGCTAAACTTTCACTAAAAAGATGAGTACATAGAATAGTAATCATCATAATTTTACACCTTTTATTTTTCACTATAAAGAAAACGGATACACAAGGAGGAGGAATTACGGATGAAAAAGATGAAGTTTGCTTCATTTGACTTCTGGCAAAAGTTTGGTAAGGCTTTATTGGTTGTCGTGGCAGTAATGCCTGCAGCTGGGATTATGATTTCCCTAGGTAAATTAATAGGTATGTCTACAGGAGATATATCATTTTTGCAAACGATTGCACGAGTCATGGAAGACATCGGTTGGGGAATTATTACGAATTTACATGTGTTATTTGCTGTTGCTATTGGAGGATCTTGGGCAAAAGAACGGGCTGGAGGTGCCTTCGCAGCTTTAATCGCATTTGTATTGATTAACCGCATTACAGGATCTATTTTCGGTGTAAACGGTGCCATGTTGGCAGATCCTGAAGCTACTGTAACATCTTTAATCGGCAGTGAACTAGTAGTAAAAGATTACTTTACATCAATTCTTGGTGCCCCTGCCTTGAACATGGGGGTATTCGTAGGGATTATCTCCGGTTTCTTAGGAGCGAATCTATTCAATAAATATTATAATTATGATAAATTGCCACAGTCTCTTTCATTTTTTAACGGTAAACGATTCGTACCATTTGTGGTTATCGCAGGTTCTGTTGTAACCGCTATCGTATTATCATTCGTTTGGCCTTTTGTTCAAGGAATGTTAAACGACTTTGGACGTTGGATTGCATCATCTCGTGATACAGCTCCAATCATTGCTCCATTTATCTTTGGTGCATTAGAACGTTTACTATTGCCTTTTGGATTACACCATATGCTTACTGTTCCAATGAACTATACAGAACTTGGCGGAACATATACCATTTTAACAGGTTCAAGTGCTGGACAAGCAGTAGCAGGACAAGATCCATTATGGCTTGCTTGGATTGCAGACTTAAATAATTTCCTTGCGGCTGGCGATACTGCAAGCTATAACCAATTATTGAATGATGTGACTCCTGCACGCTTTAAAGTAGGACAAATGATCCTTTCTTGTGCATCTCTACTTGGTATTGCATTTGCCATGTACCGTAACGTTGACAAAGATAAGCGTTCAAAATATAAATCTATGTTCTTCTCTGCAGCGTTAGCCGTATTCTTAACAGGAGTTACAGAGCCAATCGAATTTATGTTCATGTTTGCTGCTCCAATCCTTTATGTCGCTTATGCAATCATGACGGGTTTGGCCTTCGCTATCGTTGATATTATCGATATTCGCGTTCACTCATTTGGAATCATTGAGTTATTAACTCGTACTCCAATGATTGTAAAAGCCGGTCTTTGGTTAGATCTCGTAAACTTTGTAGTAGCTTGTCTTGTATTCTTTGGATTGAACTTTGCCGTAGCAAATTTCATGATCAAGAAATTCAACTTCCCTACACCAGGCCGTGCAGGTAATTATATCGAAGAAGAAGCAGTTTCAGCGGTACAGGGCAGTACAGCAACAAACGACCATTCTCTTGCTACAACAATTATTGGCTTATTAGGCGGACAAGAGAACATCGAAGACGTGGATGCTTGTATGACTCGCCTTCGTGTTACAGTAAAAGATGCCAATGCCGTTGCTGCAGAACAGCAATGGAAGCAACACGGTGCGCTTGGATTAATCGTAAAAGATAAAGGGGTACAAGCGATTTATGGGCCAAAAGCAGATGTATTAAAATCTAATATTCAAGACCGCCTGGGAGCATAAGCTATGAAGCTTTTAACGTTGAATTGCCATTCTTGGCAAGAAGAGAATCAACTGAACAAAATCAAACATTTAGCTGAAACCATTCAAGAAAAATCTTATGATGTCATCGCTCTGCAAGAAGTGAGTCAATCTATTGCTTCTCCTGTCGTATCCGGGCAATTAAAAGAAGACAACTTTGCTCTTGTTTTACTGGGAGAACTACAAAAGCTCGGAGTGACGGATTATGAGATCATCTGGGATTTTGCTCATATCGGTTATGATATCTACGAAGAAGGACTAGCCATTTTAACGAAGCATCCCATTACCAGAGATAAATCCTTCTTCATTTCTAAAAATGAAGATACAAACTATTGGAAAACTCGAAAAATAGTGGGTGCTCAAATAGAATATAACGGTAAGCTCGTTTCCTTTTATTCTTGCCATCTCGGATGGTGGGAAGATGAAGAAGAACCGTTTCAGCAGCAGCTGGATTCTCTTCTTCAGCAAACGAAACAAGAAACACTCACTTTTTGGATGGGGGATTTCAATAATAACGCGCTGATTCGAGGAGAGGGATATGATTATATCTTAAAGCAAGGTTTATATGATACGTATCACCTGGCAGAAAAAGCTGACAGTGGTATAACCGTAAGAGGAAAGATTGCCGGATGGGATCAAAATAAGCAAGATTTACGAATTGATTTGATCTTAACGAATCAACCTATTTCTATTTTATCTTCAAATGTGATTTTTAATGGGGCAAACAAATTGGTTATTTCTGATCACTTTGGAGTAGAAATTCATGTAAAGCAATGATAAAGAGGCTGGACCAGAAAGATAAAATTTATCCTTCTGATCCAGCCTTTCTCCATTTACTTTTGACCTTCAGCTATTTGCTCAATTTGATGTTGAATATCTTCTCGAATTTTATTCACCATCTCGAAATTCATTGCCTCAATATAGATGGCTTCCAATTCATCACGCAGCGACTTTACCCCAGCTAAATAAGAAATTGCTTCCTTCATTTTAGAGGAGTATTTACCGGAGACATCCGCTAGCTGTTCAGCATACTTTTCATCTGTCCCTGGAGTCACGATGGCCTCATACATATCGATGATTTCATCAGATTCCCTTTCTGGAAAGTACTCATGCGGTGCCGTGCTATCGAAAATAGCGAAGCCCAATTCTCTTACGATTACCATATCCAAACTGTTTGGATCAAATCCGCAATGATAGATTTCTACATCAAAACCATTTTGTTCTGCGCGGGCTGCAATCTTTTTCAACATGGTGGATTTCCCTGAGCCCGGACGTCCTTTAATGAAATAGCGTTTTGTAACATCTTCCGTTAAATTAGGAACAAAATCCACTGCCCCTTTCGGTGTAGCGGCCCCGAGGAAACGGTGACGAACATCCGCTTTTTTATCTAATGTTTGACCTTGGAAAAGTTGATGAAGAAGTTGTTCCGTTAAAGCATTCGCTTTTGAAAAATCCATATTTTTAATGTAAATTTTTTCCCAATCATCATGGATGTGCAAGGCTTGAGCAAAACAGTCATAAGCCTTCTGGAAAGCCGCACTGATCCGTTCTGTATATTGCATGATTGTGTCTTTTTGTGCAGCAAGCTGTGCAGAGTCCCAAGCAGTACCTAAATTCACATAGTCCTCTACCGCTCCGGGACACTTTGGCTCAATTACATGAGGAGCTGTACCATCTACAATGGCTACTTTCAACTGTTCAATAATGACTCCGTCAATTGAATTATTGTCAGACGAGCAGTGTAAATACTGAACATCATATCCTTTACGGTTCCATTCGGCTCCAATGTGCTTCATTAAAGAAGACTTACCTGTACCCGGTCCGCCTTTTAAAATAAATAGCCGATCCATCCCCGCAAGATTTGATTCGTATAAGCTGTAAAACCCCCGCGCCGTGTTGCCTCCAGCATAATAATTGAGGATCTTTCCATTCATCTCAACCGCCCCTTTTCCATGAAAGTCAAAATGCATAGTCACATAGACTAACATATGATGGGGACGGCCGATGGGTGAAAGCCCAAATTAAAAAGGAAGACCCTTTAAGGCCTTCCCTTTCATGACACTTTATTTTAATTTAAGCTTTGCTAATGCTTCTGCAAACGGATTGTTTAACGGTTCTTCTTTGTCCTGAGTCTTTAAATATTTATTAATATCTTTTCGGGACACTTTACCTTTTTGCTCTTTTTTCTTTCTTTCATTGAATGTCGAGAGCTTTTCACGATGGCCGCAGCCGCACGCGAATATTTGCCCTTCTCCCTCACCGCGGAGTTCGAGTCGTTTATGGCAATTCGGGCATCTTGCATTCGTTTGTTTTGCAATATTTTTACGGTGGCCGCAATCACGGTCCTGACAAACGAGCATTTTGCCCTTTTTCCCATTCACTTCAAGCATAAGTTTGCCGCAATCCGGACATCTGCTTCCTGTTAAATTATCATGCTTAAATTTCTTTTCACTGTTTTTAATTTGATGCACAGCCGTGTTCGCATAGTCTTTCATTTCTTTAATGAACATCTGTTTTTTCATTTTGCCTTTTGCAATAGCTCCAAGCTTTTGTTCCCATTGTGCGGTAAGATCGGGAGATTTCAGCTCTTCAGGCACTAAATCCAAAAGTTGCTTTCCTTTAGACGTAATGACTAAATCCTTCCCTTTTTTTTCAATTAAAAAGCTATTGAATAATTTTTCGATAATGTCGGCTCTTGTCGCAACCGTTCCAAGGCCGCCTGTTTCTCCAATTGTTTTTCGTAACTCCTTGCTTTCATTTTCCATATATTTCACCGGATTTTCCATGGCCGAAAGCAATGTTCCTTCGTTAAAACGTTCAGGCGGCTTGGTCTCTCCCTTTGTTTGATGAAGAGAAACAACAGCCAATACATCCCCTTTTTTTACTGCTGGTAATGTTTGGTCTCCTATGTCATCCTTCGCCTGTTCATCTTCATAACGATTTTCGTATACTTCTTTCCAACCTTGGGAAAGCACCACTTTTCCTTTTGCCGTAAAAGATTGAGTACCAATTTTAGCTTTAATGGTTGTTTGCTCATATTCAAACGGCGGATATAGTACAGCTAAAAAACGTTTGACGACTAAATCATAGATTTTTCGTTCTTTATCACTTAAAGAGCTAAGCAGAACGGATTGCTCTGTCGGAATAATGGCATGGTGATCGGATACCTTATTGTCATCAACAAAAGATTTGCTGGCTTTAATGGGCTGTTTCAGCAATTTAAATGCAAACTGATTGTAAGGTTTCATGCTGCAAGCTTCTATTCTTTCCTTTAACGTCTCTACCATATCTGTCGATAAATAGCGTGAGTCGGTTCTTGGATACGTCACTACTTTATGGTGCTCATAAAGCTTTTGCAAAATGGAGAGAGTTTCCTTTGCAGAATAACTAAACTTCTTATGCGCTTCTCGCTGAAGTTCTGTTAAATCATAGAGCTGCGGAGCATAGCTCTTTTTATAGGACTTTTCTATTTCTATGATTTCTGCTTTTTTTCCTCGAAGAGAAGCGAGAATCTCATTGCTTTTTTCTTTAGAGAATGTTTTGATGTCTTTTGTCTTTTCATCTTGCCATGTCAGTTTCAACTGATCTGTTACGGCTTGAATCCCATAAAAAGTTTTTGGCTCAAATTGCTTAATTTCTTCTTCCCTTTTTGCAATCATTGCCAGTGTCGGCGTTTGCACTCGTCCGCACGAAAGCTGCGCATTATATTTAGCGGTCAAAGCACGGGTAGCGTTAATCCCTACTACCCAATCCGCTTCGGCACGAGCTACCGCTGAAGCATATAGATTTTCGTATTCTTTTCCGTCCTTTAAGCGGCGAAATCCTTCTTTAATCGCTTTGTCCGTCACGGATGAAATCCATAGACGCTTAATCGGTTTTTGGATATGGGATTTTTCGATGATCCACCGTGCAACAAGCTCTCCTTCACGTCCCGCATCCGTTGCAATGACAATTTCTTTTACATCTTTTCTATTCATTTGAGCTTTTACCGCTTGAAACTGCTTGCCGGTTTTTTTAATGACGACTAATTTTAAGTGGGAAGGAAGCATCGGCAAGTCTTCCAAATTCCATGATTTATATTTATCATCGTAAGCCTCCGGATCTGCCAGTGTCACAAGATGCCCCAGCGCCCATGTCACGATGTATTGACTGCCTTCTAAATAACCGTTTCCTTTTTTCGAACAATTTAACACACGCGCTAAATCACGGCCTACAGAGGGTTTTTCCGCTAACACTAATGTTTTACTCATCCAAACAATCCTTTCAAAATGACTAAATTCCTAATGATTGGAGGAGATACCTCCAATGTTTTCTCTACTTCTATTGTAACATGTATTTTCTCATTTCATTAGTTCGTTACAGCTGAGGCCCTATCCATAGAAGCCCTCAGCAGTCTTTTAGCCAAAGATTTCATTTTTGCCCCGCTCTAACGGATTATACCTTCCAATAACGGAAGGTTTACTTTATGACCTCGCACATAGCGGCTGATGTGACTTCTTTTAAATCCTCAACACTTAATTCCACTTGAATACCAATTTTCCCTCCGCTCACAACCATCGTCTCCAGCGAGGAAGCGCTGTGGTCGATAAAAGTCGGATACAGCTTTTTCATTCCAACAGGAGAACACCCTCCCCTAATGTATCCTGTCCACTTCTGAATATCTTTCACGGGTATCATCTCTATTTTCTTTTCGCCTGCTGCCCTGGCAGCTTTTTTTAAATCTAACTCAGCCTCCACCGGGATGACAAATACATAAAGACTTTGTTTACTTCCTTGCGTGATTTATCAAAAAGCCATCGACATATATCAATGACTTTTGACGAATGATCCATTGTTTGTTTTGCAGTTGGTCTATTGTTTTTTCCCTTATTCGACACTCAATGTTTCTTATTCAGTCCCATATACGCCTGTCGAGGATGATTAGGTTGTTTAGGATATTTTAATTGTATGCGTCCCTTGCTTAATAATTTCGCCAGGTAGTTGTTCCGCAATCCATCGGGTGTTCTTTCTAATAAAGAAGCTAGCTCTTTTAACATTAATGGCCTTTTTTCGACGAGATTGATAATGATTTCCTCCATCTTAACCGGACTTAGACGTTTTTTCTTTCTAGCAATCTCCGAAATTTTCCATAGTTGACTTTCAATTGCCTCATTCGGCTTCTCTTCTGCCATTGTCTCATTAAAATCTATTTCTCCATCATACTCTTCCGTGTCGATTTCTACCTTCTTTTGCTCACTTATTAACTCATCCTCAATAGATAAACCTTTTTCGTTAGTAAGGAAGTCACCACTGTTATTAACGGAGTTAAATTCCTTATTAGAGGAGCTAGCGTAACTATTAGAGGAGTAAGGTATTTTATTTAAGGAGTTAAATTCGTTATTCAATGAGTTTTCAACGTTATTACCGTAGTTTTTTTCTTTATTATAGGAGTAGAAAAAATTATTCAAGGAGTTGTTGTTTTTATTGTAGAAGCTTTCATTTTCCTTTTCTTTAGGCTTTGTCGAATTATTTCCCGTAACTTTTTCTATTTTTTCTTCTCTTTGATTTACCGAGAATTGCAATTTATTCCCCATCGATTTAGTGAATATATTAAATGTAATAACGGTCCGTTTCGACTGGGTATTTTGTATGAGATCCAATCCTTCTCCATCAAAATGGTGCCAAGCTAAATCAGCGCTTTTTAAACCCGTTCCTGCTCGCTTACATAGCCCAATGAGGATAAACATTTTAAAGAGAGTAGGATTGAGCAGCTGAGTGACGCCGCCTTGTAAAGCCTGCTCGCGTGTTATCCGCAATAAACCTGGATTAGAAAATTGAAAAAAATTTTTTTCCTTTTCAATGACAATACCGCCCTCACCATAATAATCAGCGTGAACGATTGCATTGATCAGTACTTCATGTAAAGCAGAATGAATAAGATCTTTGTCATTTCCCTCAAAATGTCCAGATTGCTCATCTTCTGTAAGACCAGCAGTCAATTCCTCCATTACTTTAAAATAAAAATCATAAAGGTTCCCGGACCATGTTCCATCCTGTGATGTAAAACGTTTTGACCAATCCCCGATTATTATATCAGTTAAATTCTCTCGATATTCTAAAAAGTATTGTGATAAAACTTCTGTAATGATTCTCTCTTCGCTAAACATTAACAAACCAGCAAGAGTCAATCCTTCTGTGCTGGCATTTCGCTGTTTTCCCCAAGCACCGATTTTATAAAGAAAGTCTTTTGTCTCAAGTCCATTCCAAGGGTGGGACGGCTTGATGGATAAAAATCGCTGACGATAGCTTTTAATGGATTCAAAGTTCAATTCATTCAGTCCATAATGCTCCAAAATGATATTATCTTGGGAGACTGATGAATGGTCACTCGGATTATTAGCATGTTTATTCACTTCTGATCTCCTTCTTATATAATCTTAATTCTTATTTTGAATATCCCATTTAATTAGTCACTACCCTTATTCTAACACCTTTTATCTATGGTCTCCTTATCTTCTCATGAAAATGCGCTATTTACCCTTCGAGATAATGCGGATACGTTGGCAGAATGTTTTCTTAGTATAAAGACAAACAAAAACCACTTCCATTGGTGAAAGTGGTTTTCCATTTGATTGCTCTTTCAAAGCCGATCACAGATTATCTTCTAGCGTGATGTTTGTTTTGAAACAAATCTAGGGGAAATCGGTGCGTCTTTTTGTAGTTTAATTTTACGATAGCGAATATCGCTTGGATTAAAACCATGGCCTAATGTGCCATAAACATGTCCTGCATGAGGATCGATCAAATCTTTTTCCTTATAGTAAATTCTCGGTGTTTTCCAAAGTGCTTTTAAAGCTTGTCCCATCGGCATCTCATGGTAACGCTCAGGCCACATCCTTTTAATTTGCTCCTTCACTAAGGGATAATACTTAGAGCTTATACCAGGAAATAAGTGATGTTCCGTATGGTAAGAAAAATTAAAGTGAAGCACATCTACCCACTTCGGTACCGTGACAGACAAGCTGTTTGCCAACGGATCATTGACTGGTACAAGCGGATTTAAACGATGGTTCGTTGAGATATAGGCCATAACGATAAAGTTTCCAATTAGCAGCGGCAATAGGAAAGCGAAAAACCATTTTCCAGGCCCCATCACAAATAATAAGCTAATCCATGTAGCCCAAGGTAAAAGCAACTGCAGCCAAACAGAAGGCTTTGCTTCCGGCTTAAATTGTTTAATAAAGTGTACAAACATTCTTGTAGAATGCAACGTAAATTCAATCGTTAAAAAGCTAAATTCCGCAAAAGAACGAAGGAAAAGAGGCAGTCGGTATACCCAACGAAGAAAGCGGCTTTGAAGCATCCTCTCCAAAGTAGGCCACGAATCAGGATCTTTTTCGTCGTTTTGCGTATGAATATGGTGCGTCATATTGTGCCATTTTCTCCAAAGCTTAGGGCCTGTAGTTAATGGGAAGAAAGCGATTGCTCCGCAAAGATCTCTCAGCCATGATTTTCTAACGACTGTGCCGTGCAAAATTTCATGTCCTAATAACCCCATTCCGGCAAAGCTTGCTCCTAACACGAAAGAAATTAGCAAACAAATCCATGGGTTTAAATCTAATAAACCAATGGTGAGAAAGCCTGAAATAATGACAATTAAATAAGCAAGCCCGCCAAAAAGACGGGAGGGAACAGGCTGGAATGCCTCTTTTGGTAAATGTGGAGATATGCGTGCTGCATACCAACCAAACGTATGAAGCTCCTTCATCTTTAGACCCCTTTCATTTTAGGCCCTTCGTCTGACATAGCATGGTGTGATACTTCAATTTATGTCCGTCAAACCAGAAGAAGATGACGTGCCAATTTCTATCACATAAAGGGAATCATTATCCGCTACTTAAGACAAGGGATTGAATGTCAATTTTTATGCATACGTAGGATACAAAATTCAGGGTTGATAATTCTTTCCTTCGCCCTCTTCATCTAAATTGGAAACGGATTCTTTTCCGTTGATTTTTGAATAATACCTACAGACTCCATCCTACCAATTTATTTTCATACTTGTCAATCAATTTTTTATTACTTGGTACTAATTGCTAGTTATATTTACTAGTCCTTATCAATGTTCTTTTAATCGAATCATCACCTTTTTAAATTATATATAAAAATAATATTATGATTTTATCTATAAATTAAGAAGTGGACTTTTATTATTTTAATAAAATTTTATCGGACGAATATGAGAGGAAATGAGGAAGGTGATGACTCTGTTACCCATCACTCATCGATGAAAGCTTAAAGGATTTCATTTACTTTTGAGCATACCTTTTCCTATAATATTTTTATTGTCTTTCATTTTCGAAAGTATTTCAGAGCATCATGCTCATATCTTTAAACTTCTAATCCCACTTAACAGAGGGAAAGATCTCAAAAGAGGAGTTGCTCGCTTGTTATTTAATTCATTCGAATTTATATTCTTTTTTTTACCGCTGGTTTTCATTTTATATTTTCTATTGTTAAAATGTGGGTTAAACACTATAGCAAAGTTATTCCTCATTACCGGCTCTTTATTCTTTTATGCCTGGTGGAATATTCGATATTTGCCTTTGATTTTAGTTTCTGTCTTCGTTAATTATATGGCAGGCCAATTGCTAACCAAGCAAAAAATATCCCGTCGTTTCGTTCTCCTAACGGGTATTATCTTTAATGTAAGCTTGCTGTTTTATTTCAAATATGCGAATTTCTTTATTGAAAATGTAAATACACTGTTCCACACTCAATATGCATTATGGCAGCTCGCTTTACCGCTGGGAATCAGCTTCTTTACCTTTCAACAAATTGCTTATTTAGTGGACACGTATCGAGGGGAAACAAAAGAGACCAGTTTTTTTGATTATATATTATTCGTCACTTTTTTCCCGCAGCTGATTGCCGGGCCGATTGTACATCATAAATCGCTGATTCCTCAATTTTCTCAAAGGGAGAATCAGAAAATACGCTATTCAAATTTAGCCGCCGGTTTTTTTGTTTTTTCCGTCGGGTTATTTAAGAAGGTAGGCATTGCAGACCATTTTTCTTTACTTGCGAGTCAAGGATTTGACCAAGCGGCCTCTCTTACCTTCATTGAGGCCTGGGCAGTATCCCTCAGCTATACATTTCAGCTATATTTTGATTTTAGTGGTTATAGTGATATGGCCATTGGTCTTGCCCTTTTATTTAATATTCGACTTCCAAAGAATTTTGACTCTCCCTATAAGGCTCTTAACATTCAAGATTTTTGGAGAAGATGGCATATTACATTGAGTGAATTTTTAACGAAATATATTTACATTCCTCTTGGAGGAAATCGAAAAGGGGAAATTCGGACGCTCATTCACATCTTCCTTGTCTTTTTCATTAGCGGCTTTTGGCACGGAGCGGGTTGGACATTTATTGTATGGGGCATGATGCACGGAGTGGCTTCAATCGTTTATCGCCTTTGGAAGAAAACAGGGGTTACATTAAATAAATGCATAGCATGGCTCATTACGTTTAACTTTGTCAATGCTGCTTGGGTATTCTTTCGGGCAGAATCCATTGATGATGCGGTTAAGGTTCTAAAAGGCATGGCAGGCTTAAATGGAATCTCTCTTTCCATTAACCTCTTTCCTGTATCGTTTTCAAACGTCATGGAACGTTTCAACATTCCTATGGTTCAACAGTATGGATTGATGATTGATCGAACAGCAGTCATAGGCATTGTATTGGGATTCATCGTAGTCCTCTTCTTTAAAAATTCCATACAGTTAAAAGAGCGTATAAATTATGATGTGAGAACGGCTTTGTTTGCAGCTTTTTTGTTTAGTTACGCCATAATAAACTTATCCAGAGTAAGCGAGTTTATTTATTTTAATTTTTAGGTGGATTTTATGGATGATCAAAAATACAAAAAATGGATAACAACTTTTGGACTAAGCCTCTTTGCCCTGTTAGGCAGTGTGTGGCTGATTAACTATCTCGTCGACCCTTTATGGTTTTACGATCATAAGCTAAATATCAATCAAATTCAAAAACCGTTTAATGAGCGTCAGCAAAAGACAAACCGGCTGACCTTTCAAGATGAAACATATGATACATTAATTCTTGGAAGCAGCCGAATGACGTATGTAAACCAATATGACTTTATTGGCCATGATGCCTTTAACTATGCAGTAGCCTTAGGCTCCATTAAAGAGTTTCCGAACATGATTGAATATGCGGAACAGACAAACGGCAAACCTTTCAAAACCATTGTCATTGGCCTTGATTTTTTTGATACGAACTTACATTTGGAAGGGCGGCCCGCTCCTATCGATCGTTACATCGAACAGGTCAATGAACCTTTTTACCGGTCTAAAAACCTGTTGTCATTAGATACATTAAAGGTTTCCATTGAAAACATCCGTCATTCCTCCTCCGGGGAACAATATCCAGATCGCAGCTATAACCGCGACAACGTAGTAGATGCGGAAAAACGTGAATTGGAAAAAACCAAAACAAGAATATATGATGTTTTATCAAGATATGAAAATATAAATTATGAATATGACGAAACTTATAAACAAGCGCTTGAAAAGGTAGTGGCACAAAATCCGAATTCTACGATTATCGCTTTAACGACACCTATTACGGCTGTAAGGTTTAAAACAGAGCTAGACAGTCCCGTCGTTCGAGCGGGATATGAGCGATGGCTTCGAGAAAGCGTAGATGTATTTGACAATGTCTATCACTTCAATGATATTAATAGTATTACAACCGACTTAAGTAATTATTTTGATACAAACCATTTCTATCCTCATATAGGGCGCCTTGTCGCACATCGGGTCATTGAATACCCTGATCCTGATATCCCAGAGGATTTTGGCAAGCTGCTGAATAAGCAAAATATCGAAACGTATTTAACCAACACTCCGCTGGGCAGAAATCTTTCAATCCCTTCACAAAAATGAAACTGCCTAATAAGTCCTAAACGGTCCATAAAAATTATTTTTTTGCTAAAAAGACCCGTCACTGAATCCTTCATTTTACTGGATTTCCATGACGGGCTCTTTCAAGAGGATGACTCAAAAAGTGTGCTTTTTATATCTTTTGAGTCATCCTCTCCAACTAAAATTCTGCTGTTTCTTGTGTTACAATATTCGCTAACGGACATAATGCTTAATGGAAAAATCCTTCTATATATGTTATATATAAAGGTAAATTAAGCTAACCAAACAAGAACTCCAGTATATGAGGAAGGTTGAAAACTGTGGAACATAACTCGTCAAATTTTATTAGAAATATTATAAAAGAAGATCTGGAAACCGGTAAACGCGACCATGTCATTACCCGCTTTCCACCGGAGCCAAATGGCTATTTACATATTGGACACGCCAAATCGATTGTCCTGAACTTCGACTTAGCAGATGAATTTAACGGAAAAACGAATTTACGCTTTGACGATACGAATCCATTGAAGGAAGATACTGAATTCGTTGAAGCTATTAAAGAAGATGTAAAATGGCTTGGTTATGAATGGGAAGGCCTATTTTTTGCTTCTAATTATTTTGAAGAAATGTATAAAAAAGCCATATTACTTATTAAAAAAGGAAAAGCCTACGTGGATAATCTTTCAGCGGACGAGATTCGTGAATATCGTGGGACGTTAACAGAACCGGGAAAAGAAAGTCCTTACCGCAACCGTTCAGTTGAGGAAAATCTTGATTTGTTTGAACGTATGCGCAAAGGCGAATTCGGCAATGGGGAAAAGGTGTTAAGGGCCAAAATTGATATGAGCTCTCCGAATATCAATTTGCGTGATCCGGTCATTTATCGTATTGCCCATGCAATTCATCATAATACAGGGGATAAGTGGTGCATTTATCCGATGTACAGCTTCGCACACCCTATCGAGGATGCACTTGAAGGTGTGACGCATTCTATTTGTACGCTTGAGTTTGAGGATCAACGTCCTTTATACAACTGGGTCGTGGAAGAATGTGAAATGGAAACCAAGCCTCAGCAAATTGAATTTAACCGTTTAAACTTAACAAACACCGTTATGAGTAAACGAAAACTCAAACAATTAGTCGATGAAGGCTATGTGGATGGCTGGGATGACCCTCGCATGCCGACTATTTCCGGATTAAGAAGAAAAGGGTATACACCTGAGGCCATTCGCGCATTCTGCCGCGAGTTAGGAGTATCGAAGGTTTACAGCACCGTTGATTCCCAAATGCTTGATCACTTTGTACGAGAAGATTTAAAAATGAAAGCCCCTCGTACAATGGGGATCATACGCCCGCTAAAAGTGGTCATCACAAACTACCCGGAAGGCCAGATCGAAATGCTGGAAGCTGAAATCAATCCGGAAAATCCAGAAATGGGAACAAGACAAATTCCGTTCTCAAGAGAGATTTATATAGAGCAGGAAGATTTCATGGAAAACCCGCCTAAAAAATATTTCCGTTTATTCCCTGGAAATGAAGTTCGTCTTAAACATGCCTACTTCATTAAATGCGAAGAGGTCATCAAAGATGAAAACGGAAATGTTGTGGAAGTTCATTGCACTTATGACCCTGAAACAAAAAGCGGTACAGGTTTCACAGGCCGTAAAGTAAAAGGAACGCTTCACTGGGTGGAGGCTACTCAAGCCATTCCGGCAGAATTTCGTTTATATGAACCGCTTATCTTAGACGAAGAGGCTGAATCGGACGAAGCAGCTGAAAAAGGAAAAACGTTCCTTGACCGTGTAAACCCTAATTCCTTAGAAGTGTTAAACGGCTACATTGAACCAAATATGAAAGAAGTGAAAGCGCACGATAAGTTCCAATTTTTCAGACATGGCTACTTTAATGTTGACCCAAAACACACAACTGAAAACCAAATCGTCTTTAACTTGATTGTGTCATTAAAAAGCTCTTTTAAAATGTAACAGTCATGTTACCAATATAAAAAAGACCTAAATCTTGATTTAGGTCTTTTTTATATTAGTTAATTAATTATCCCCTTATAATTTCTCAAGTTTATTAAGAAAACCATGACTATCTAAACTACCTCTTAAGGAATCATCCTTCCATCTGGCAACTACAAATGGTAAACATTATACTAAGAATATAAATAATGATTGATAGGAGATGGCATACATTGAAGAAAGAAATCATGGAAAGGTTTACATCCTATGTAAAAGTGGATACACAGTCTGATGAAAGCAGTGAGACGTGTCCATCTACTCAAGGGCAGCTGACACTCGGTAAAATGTTAGTGGATGAATTAAAGTCTATCGGCATGAAAGAAGTGACAATGAATCAAAATGGTTACGTAATGGCTACACTTCCAGCCAATACAGAAAAACAAGTTCCTACAGTGGGCTTTTTAGCACATATTGATACAGCTACTGATTTTACAGGTGCTAATGTCAACCCAAAAATCATCGAAAACTATGATGGACAGGATATTACTTTAAACGATGCATTACATGTCATTTTGTCTCCAGAAGATTTCCCGGAACTGGCTAATTACAGGGGGCACACGTTAATCACCACAGACGGTACGACACTCCTTGGTGCTGATAATAAGGCGGGCATTACTGAAATCATGACGGCGATGGCTTATTTAATTCAGCATCCGGAAATCAAACACGGGAAAATAAGAGTAGCCTTTACTCCGGATGAAGAAATTGGGAGAGGTCCTCATAAATTTGATGTAGCTGCATTTAATGCAGATTTTGCTTATACAATAGATGGAGGACCACTCGGGGAACTGCAGTATGAAAGTTTTAATGCCGCCGCTGCAAAAATTACAATTAAAGGAACTAACGTTCACCCGGGAACCGCTAAAGGAAAAATGATCAATTCCGCAAAGATTGCAATGGAATTCAACAGAAGACTGCCTTCAGAAGAAGCACCTGAATATACAGAAGGATATGAAGGCTTCTATCACCTCATTTCTATTAATGGTGATGTGGAGAAAACTATTCTGCAATACATTATCCGGGACTTTGACAAAGAAAAGTTTCATGTAAGAAAAGCAACAATAGAGGAACTGGTCGAGGAAATGAAAAAACAATATGGCAAAGAAAACATTACACTAGAAATAAACGACCAATATTACAACATGAGAGAAAAAATTGAACCTAAAAAGGAGATTGTTGATATTGCTTACGAGGCAATGAAAAATTTAGGCATTGAACCGCTTGTCAAACCGATTCGCGGCGGCACTGACGGTTCGCAGTTATCTTACATGGGTCTTCCTACACCCAATATATTTACAGGCGGTGAAAACTTCCATGGTAAGTTTGAATACATCTCGGTCCAAAATATGATAAAAGCAACTAATGTAATTGTGGAAATCATTAAGCTGATTGAACAAAAAGAAGATATGTAAAAATACATCATCCTGCAGCCGTTTAAATCTTACAAAAAAGCTAACCCTAAGCAATAGAGTTAGCTTTTTTGTAGTGTTGAGCCCATATGAAACCTTATTAACTACTCGGTTTGCTTTACTTTTCTTAAACCTTTAACAACGTATGATATCTTTTCAGGAATGATAGAATTAATTTATTTATTCATTTGAGCAAGAAAGTCTCCAAGGAGATCGTCCATATCCTCTTCTTCCTCCTCTATTTTCCCTTCTTCAGTATCGAAGAGTCGGCTTTCTTTTGCCATTTCCCAATCAAAGTTATCCAAATCATCATCCTCGTCGACACTTGTTGAATATGCTTCCGTATTTGCCTGCCTATTGCTTGTTTGCAGCTGGGCATTGACTGAATCCCATTCGATCTCCAAATCCTCTCCAGCAGCTGTCTCTTCTTGAAGATATAAAGCATCCTCAATTTCTAATGCATTACTATTTAATGATGCAAAGATGGAGGCTGTACGGATCGGATCCGCTAATAGTTGATACATAATACTGCCCAATAGCGCCTCAGAGTGTTCATGCTTCAACCAATCCCGTTGTGCTTTGTTTAACCCCTTTGGAAGAGGAATGGTGATTGTTTCTCTTTGCTTTGATAGAGAACTATTTACCCCGCTCAGCACGAACTCGGCAATTTTACTCGAAAAATTTCTTCTTTCGACTTCTTTTAGTCGTTGCAGATGCTTTAAAATATGATCAGGTGTATCTGAGGGGATACGAAACGTAATGGGCTGCCCTCTCTTCATTTCCGTTTCCTTCATGAAATCACCCTATTTGGTTTTAGCCATTTTTTGTTCTTCACTTTGCTTCTCTTTTTGATTTCTTCTCGAAAAATCAGCAATCAATTTATAATAAGCATTCGCCATCATCCAAATGCTTTCTTTTTCGTCTTCAAAGAAATCGATGTTATATCCATCCAAGTTATTATTTAATGTTTTAAGATAGTCTTTTAAAATGATAGATCCGCCGCCGATGAAATAACAAATCTCCGTTTGGGAATTTTTTTGCCAAATATTCCGCAAATGGCGATATTGTTTTTTCGCTAACTCGAGGAGAATCCGATCTACAATATCATGGACGCTTGTACGGCTCCCTTTTACCATGATATGATTTCGATCATTCTTTTTTGTAATAATTTCCACAACATCACGTCGACTATCCAGCTCTACCCCATGTTTTGAACGAATTTCTTCTCGAATGGCTTCAAGAGACTCCGATACCCCTAAATTAAAGCCCTGTGCCTTGTCATCATCCACCTTACGATTTTTAATGACGGCTATATCCGTTGATAACCCTCCAATATCTTGAATAAGAATTCTCTTATCAATAAGGTCTTTGTTAATAATGTTCAAATGATTATCCATCACAAGGTTGATAAACGCAGCAAATCCTTCCGGATAAACCTTAACTTCTTCAAATTTAATATTTACTTTCAAGCCTTGGTATTTAGGTGTAACTAAAAACTCCACTTGGTGAACAGAACTCAATAACCGAGAACGATAGCCAACATCTTTTCCTTCCTTTACTTCCCTAAGAGGAAGCCCCGTTCCTAATGTATAAGTAGCCTCAATTACATTATTGGAACGTTTAAAAATCTGTTTGTTTTCTTCTCGAGCTGCATCTAACGCTAGAGCTGCAAACAGCATAATAAGAGTTTGATCTTCTTCAGATTTACTGCTCCCAGGGTCTAATTCTGTTGAATGACTGCTTTTTGTTGCTAAATGACCGACACGATAAATAGAATTATTGTCTTTTAAAGTAGGGGAGTGAACACGAATATGGATACCATCAACAGGATTTTGATTGTCTAATTCTTCTATTCCAATAATCGGGCGATCTTCAACATCTCTAGCAATCACATTCGGAATATTAATTTCCGCTTCCATTTTCCCGAAAATACCCTTTAATGAATCATTTCCTACATCAATTGCTGCAATACGAGCGTTTGTCAAAAAAACCATCCCCTTTGTTAATAAGTAATTTTCGCTGATAATTTATATAATTCAGATAATAGATTAACGAAGTTTTAAGGATTGGTCAATCCTACTTTTCTATCTTTTACCAAAATGTAAACTTTTAGATTTATTTGTAATCTTGTATACAAAATTGTACACACCCTCTAAATACGGCTTGTATACGCAATTGTATACATGTTTACTTTTCTGCACACGATTGTACTCATTATGTTTACATGTATACATCTAAGTATACAAATGATTTATATCCTTTCCTTTATCCCTCTTTAGACTTAATTAGAAATATATAAATTCTAACAACAATCCCTCTTTTTGTATACTCACTTTATACACGACTGGACAAAACCATGTATTCAAAGACTAGGGGCACTATTCCATTTCTTTATGTATCCATGTGCATCATTACTTTTTTTATTCGGCTATGATAAATGGAGGCTCTAGATGTAAATATTGTGGAGATAGATGTGTGGTCTAAAATGAACCCTCGTTTTGAAAAGGAATTAAAAGATGTTGAAGACGTATCAGATGAAAATTTAGAAAAAATTATTGAATTAGAGCCAGATTTAATCATTGGCTTATCAAATATTAAAAATATTGATAAATTAAAACAAATTGCTCCTACTGTAACATATATATAGGATAAACTGGATTATTTAACATAGCATGTAGAACTAAGAAAGCTCTTAAACAAAGAAAAAGAAGCAAAAGAATGGGTGGAAGACTTTAAAACGCATGCAAAATCAGCTTCCTTTAGCGACTTATTTACATTAGAAGATCAATTGAAAGCTCTTGAAGAATTCTTTTTAGGCAAGTAGTTTAAATACCCCTTTAAAGACGAGAAAACCCCTTGAGAAGGATATAATCTCAAGGGGTTTATCACTTTTTTTTTAAAGAAGACGATGTTTTCCATGTCTTTATGTTATTCTTTGCTACAACTTCTTTTTATATTATTCAAGGTTTTTCACCATTTTAAGAAATCCCGTTACTTATGATACGGTTCATTTCGATTAATCCGAAAAGCCCGATACACTTGCTCCAGCAAAATGAGGCGCATCAGTTGATGGGGAAAGGTCATTTTCGAAAAGGATAACGTGCCATTAGCCCGTTTCATAACCTCTTTGCTTAATCCAAGCGATCCTCCAATGACAAATGCTATCTTGCTTTTTCCGTAAGTAGCCAATTGATCAATGTCTTTAGCCAATTCCTCTGAAGATTTCATTTTCCCTTCAATGGCAAGGGCAATGACATGAGTGTCTTCTGATATCTTTGCTAAAATACGTTCACCTTCTTTTAACTTCACTTGTTCCATTTCCAATTCACTCAAATTCTCAGGTGCTTTTTCATCTGGCAACTCAATGATATCCACTTTTGTATATGTGGATAACCTTTTTAAATATTCATCAATTCCTTGCTTTAAATACTTTTCTTTTAGTTTTCCAATTGTGACAATTGAGATATTCACAATCCACCCCCGCCTTACAAACATGTTTTCCACAGATTTTATCCACATATCCACAACATTAATCCACATATTGTATGAGAATATTAGTTCCCTACTACATATATCGCCTCTTTTTGACAATATCCACAATTAATCGACTCTTCCGTTTCTGTAATTTCATTCAGCAACGGTACCATTTCTGTTTCATCGACAATAATATCTAAGGCTAATTCTACGTGTTCTTTACAACAAAAAATTTTCATCTTTTCCTCCAATAGTTATCCACATATTATACACACAAGAAAAAAGGGGAGCCATTTCTCCCCCCTTGTTCCTTTACTAAAATGTCTCTTCTGTTAATTTGAGGTTCACCGTTTTTTTCGTTCCTTGACGATAGAATGTAACTTCCATTGTCTCCCCTACATTTTTCTCTGTATATAAATGCTTACGCAAATCAATGACATCTCGAACTTTTTGTCCATCCAATGCTACAATTACATCAAATTCTTTCAGACCAGCTTGAGCTGCAGGAGATAATGGTTCTACTCCCAGCACTGCAACACCTTCTACAATATCTTTAGGTAATTTCAGTGTTTCACGAAGATGGTAACCTGAAATTTCGCTAATGGATTGTAAGCTCACTCCCATATAAGGACGCTGTACTTCTCCAAACTTCTCTAAATCATCAATGATAGGTCTTGCAATATTAATAGGTATCGCTAACCCAATTCCTTCGACTGCTTCCTGAGCAATTTTCATGGAATTGATCCCAATTAGCTTGCCCGCAATATTCACAAGGGCTCCGCCACTATTTCCCGGGTTAATTGCAGCATCAGTTTGAATAACTTCCGACTGCCAATCAGCCGTTCCATCTCCATTTAAGTCCTGAGGAACGACACGGTTCGTTCCTGAAATAATCCCCTGTGTTACTGATCCAGAAAACTGCAGCCCTAGAGGATTTCCAATGGCAATAACAGGCTCCCCCGGTTTGACAGCATCAGAATCACCGAACTCCGCCACTTTTGATACATGTTCGCTTGCAATCTCCAGAACTGCCAAATCCGTTAATGCGTCGCTTCCGAGAACACGAGCAGGTACACGAGAGCCATCGGTCATACTTACTTCAATTTGATTAGCCCCATTAATTACATGGTGGTTCGTCACAACAAACGCACGATTACCGGTCTTCTTATAGATGACTCCTGAACCTGTACCGGCGTCTGCTTTTTCCTCATTCCAAAAGTCGGACTGTTGGATATTGACTACTCCTACGACTGCTTCTGAAACTTTATCGACTGCCTTTGTCACATCCGTGGTCACATCCACTGCGACCGTTTGTTGAATGTTCCCCCCTAAATCTGGTTGGCTTTCTTGCTCGGTGATGGTTGTCTGGTATGGGAGAATGTTCATTCTAGATAAAGTTGGAATAGAGAATAAAATAATGAGAGCCCCTATAACTGCTCCAGCTAATGCAGAAAAAAACCAACTCCCACGGCTTTTCTTTGGTTTTCTTTCACGTCTTTCATACTCTTCATCGTAATATCCCACTCTGTTCACCTTCCCTTTCGCGATCAGCGATATATCGAGGGTTGATTTTCTATCAATCCTTTATGATATAGAATGCCCTTTTTCAGCCCATCTCCAAACTTCTTAACGCTCACCTAGAGAGAGACCAATTCCGTCGGCTTTTTAGGGTCTGTATCATATAGATGAACTTGATTTCCTACTTCATACCCTTTTGATTGTAGAACTTGAGTAACCGACATTCTCGCAATTTCTTTCATATTATTATCTTGACTTAAATGGGCTAAATAAATGCGCTTTGTTTGATCGCCAATTACCTCTGCCATCGCCAATGCTGCATCCTCGTTCGAAACATGGCCGACGTCACTTAAAATTCGACGTTTAACACTCCATGGATAGCGTCCCATTCTCAACATATCCACGTCATGATTACTTTCAAAAACAAAAGCATCACTATTCTTAATGATACCCTTCATTCGGTCACTCACATACCCTGTGTCTGTAATGACCGTGAATTTTTTGTGTCCTTGATGGAACACAAAAAACATGGGCTCTGCCGCGTCATGTGAAACCCCAAAAGACTCCACCTGCAGGCTTCCAAAGGATTTTACTTCTCCTACATTAAAAATGAAACGTTGATCTGAAGCGATATTACCCACTAATCCTTCCATGGCTTTCCACGTTTTTTCATTTGCATAAATGGGAAGTTTGTACTTCCTTGCCAAAACTCCTAATCCTTTAATATGATCGCTGTGTTCATGCGTTACCAAGATTCCTGAAAGCTGTTTTATCTCACGATCTACCTGCTGAAAAAGAGCTTCCATTTGTTTCCCGCTCAATCCGGCATCAACCAAAAGGGATTGCTCTCCGTTACTCACAAAAATCGCATTTCCTGTACTTCCGCTTGCAAGTACGCTAAAATGCATGTCCATACTCTTTCACTCCAATGTTCATGAATTCCCTTTTTTAATGATCTGCCCTTCAAAGGCATTCACGAAGTAATCTATTTTTTCATCCACTACGATATGCCATGTAGGAGTCAATACTTGTGAACTCGATAAAGGGGCAAATGTATAATAACCTAACTCCACTTTTGTGACTTTGCTTCCCGAGGTCAGCTCATTTTTTTGAAACAAGTTTTCGATGGCTTTAATGGGCGGCAGAATTTCCTGACTATCATCCATTTTTTCAACATTTGAAAGCAGAGACTGTTCATATGAAACCATTTCATCTTGGTCATTCAAATGGATGACCAACATGGCACTGCCGCTGGCATTGTCGTAGATGATTTTTCCTTTATAGTGTTGATAAAAAGTAATCGTTTTATTTTCTTTATCTATATCCCATAATTCATACGAATCGCCATAAAGGATATTTTCCTTTATAAACTGATTTAAACGAAAGGAAACATTTGAATCCGGTAACGATACCGGTTCATTAAATGTTCCTTGCAACACATACTCATTTAACCTCGTGACATTTTGCTTTTTTACTTTTTTCATTTCTTCATCTGAAAACACTTTGCTTTTAGCATTAAAGTAAGACTCTTTCAAAGGTGTTTTCGGAAGACTGATGTAAGTGATTTTCTCCTCTGCCAATTGTTCTTCAATACTAATCTCTGCAATCATATCCAATTGGCCTTCATCACGCTTTTCAAGGAACTGATAAGCTAAAAATAAATCAAGAATCAAGAAGGTAATAATGAATATCGTTTTGGTTTTACTCCAATCCATCTATATTCCCTCGCTCTTCCACCTCTTGCCATGTCTGATTATAAAGATAAAACCAGGATGGCTCAAGAGACACTACTTTTGATGTAGGATCTTCCCGGATTAATTTATATCCTACTACGATGTCTTTTAATAATAGAGGATCGAACTTTGGCTGGCTCTTGATTTTTTCGATGATTTCCTCCCCTGACGTTAACTTCACTGGATAACTATCAAGCGGAAGCTTAATAAATCGGTAAATTGGTCGAGAGTATCGAAGAATTTCTGTGCTTCCCCAAAGTTGATATACCTCTGTCATACCTTGAGAGTTAAAGACAGGATAATTATCTTCATATAATCGGTATACTACTTCTTGTTTGGTCCGATCCCAACTTGCAAAGCGATACGTATCCGTCCATCCCCCGTGATCATTGACAAAACTGAAACTCCGCTTGAGCAGTTGATCGCTTTCCATATTATCATTTTGAATGTTAACTGGATTCACATATACCATTACGTTAATGATTGAATCAACCTCCAAAAAACGAGAACCATCTGTATATGAATCACTATAAGCTAATGACTCTTTTTTGACATAACTCGGGTCACTAAATAAAGCGTCTCGAAATTTCTCCGTTTCAATCTTATTCGTATAGTATTGAATACGATTGACTTCCATAGGCCCTTTTGGCAAGAAAATAGCTCTGACATCATTGATATTATAGGAAATATATGGACTGTATTCACCTTCAAACCGTTTATTGACGCGCTCTAAATCTTCTTCCATTCCATTTTCTACAGATGCTTCATATATTTTTCGGCGATCGTAATCAACAAAATAAGCATGAATGCCTTCCTCATGCCCTTCTTTCAATTTCAACACAATATGGTCAAAATAAATAGACGGCAATGATTTTTCATTTACTTGAAACATGAGCTGAAATGTTTGAATAGGAATTATATCTGGATAAATGATTTCGAGCGAGTCTTTTTCATGGACGAACGATAAAAATTCATTTCTTGAAACAGAGTCTGAGATATTGCGGAAATCATGAAAACCCCATTTCTTCATTTCTGTCATCCATTTTGTAATATGCTCTTCTTTTGTAGAACCATAATGTCCATCTTCTTTATGATACAAAAATGTAGTGGGACGCAGATGATCTTTTAATTCCCTTTTGTTGGAGCTTATCATAATATCTTGCTGAATGTATTCGGTATTTTCAATTTCATCGTAAGCAGGTTGATAAGTCCATAAGTTCCACGTCAGCACAGCACTGATAATTACAAGTAAAAACAACAAAATGGTTTTAAATAATTCATACTTTTTCATGCCCATTCATCCTCATTTTCTCTTTCAATCGGAAGAGTAAAATAGATGGTTGTTCCAACCCCTTCTTTACTTTTAGCCCATATCCTTCCTTCGTGAGCTCCCACCATTTCCTTTGCAATAGCAAGACCCAGCCCTGTTCCTCCTAAATTACGTGAACGAGCCTTATCCACTCTGTAAAAACGGTCAAAAATTTTCTTCACATTGTCTTTAGGAATACCGACTCCCTCATCCTTTACGCTCACCACAATCTCTTCTTCATGCTGTTCAAGAGAGAAGGTGATCGTACCTCCCTCAGGAGAATATTTAATGGCATTCGAGATGATATTATCCAGCACTTGAGTAATTTTATCTGGATCAATATATACATAAATAGGCTGTTTCGGCAGCTTTCTTACAAATGTGATTTTTTGCTCTTTAGCCATCTCAAATCTATCTATGATATGTTGGTAAAACTCTGTAAAATTCACTACATCTTTTGAAAAACGGTAGTCGTGACTGTCTAATTTAGATAGCTGCAGTAAATCGTTTACAAGGCGGATCATCCGTTCCGTTTCTGTTTGGGTAACATTTAAAAACCTGGGAGCAATCTCTTCATCTTGCCAAGCCCCATCAGCTAAAGCCTCCAGATAGCTTCTCATCGTTGTCAGAGGAGTTCTAAGCTCATGGGAAACATTGGCGACGAATTCTCTTCTCTCTTGATCAATTTTTTCCTGCTCTGTAATATCATGCAAAACGGTGATAATTCCATTTATGAGCCCTGTTTCTTTTTGAATCGTAGAAATAGTCGCTCTTAAGATGAACGGCTTTTGATTGATACTAAAATCAAGAATCAGTGAATCTTTTTCCAGCAAATCTTCAAAGGTATACTCCTCTTCCAAACCTAATAATTCAATGATAGGTTCTGATAAAACCGTTTCACGTGAAACATTCAACATATTGGCCGCCGGATCGTTGATGAGGATAATTCGTCCTTTACGGTCTGTCGCAATTACTCCATCTGTCATATGGGCAAGAACAGAGCTTAACTTCCGTCTTTCTCCTTCTGTTGTTGCTTGCGCCTCCTGCAATTTTCTTGTTAAATTATTAAAGGTTAAAGCCAGTTGACCAATTTCATCATAACCATATATTTTGGCTTTTCGGGAGAAATTTCCTTTTGTCATCTCGAGCGCCTGTCTTCTCATATCCGACATTGGTCTTGTAATAGTTTGAGCAAGAAGTACTCCCAGAATCGCTGTAATCGCTAACGCAATCATCGTACCTCTAGCGAAAATATTATTGATTCCTTTCATTTGATTATAGACATGTTCCATTGTCGCCATGATGTAGACAGCCCCGATAATCTCATTCTGGGACGAACGGACGGGTACAGTCAAGACGCGAATACGATGACCATTTTTGGGGTCAATCACGATTTTCTCCGATGTTGTTCCAACCAATAAGGCTCGCTTTACAGCAAAGTCAGACGTTTTCTTTCCTACTACTCTTTGAGGATAAGGATCCGATGTACCGACAATTCTCCTGTTTTGGTCAATAAAGCGTACCTCATTAATATCTTTTGATACGAAATCCTGTAAGACCACTTGAACATCTTCCTCTAGACTGGGAGATGTTTCATCTCTCTTTTTCTTTGTTTCTTGCTCCAAATTATAAGCAAGTAAATTTACCCTTTCTTCAATAGAATCGGAAAAGTTAGTAACAAGCTGCCTTTCTAATTGATTCACAAAATAAGCCCCAATAATTTGAATAGCAATGGCAATCAGTAAAACATAAATAAGAACGAATTTCAGTTGAATAGATTGATAAAACCGTACCTTTTTCATATATCTTACTCCTGCTCAGGATTACGCAAGTAATAGCCTACTCCTCTTCTTGTAACAATCCAAGTAGGATGGCTCGGATTATCTTCAATTTTTTCACGAAGTCGTCGCACCGTCACATCGACTGTACGCACATCCCCAAAATAATCATAACCCCAAACCGTTTGAAGCAAGTGTTCACGTGTCATCACTTGACCGATATGTTTGGCTAAATAATGAAGTAATTCAAACTCCCGATGGGTCAGCTCAATGGTTTCTCCGCGTTTAGAAACGATGTAAGCATCCGGATGAATAACAAGGGAACTAATTTGAATCTCATTCGTCTCGCTTTCCTCTGCCGCCGCTGGAGCTTGCTGATGTCGTCTTAAATTGGCTTTTACACGTGCTAATAACTCACGTGTACTAAAAGGCTTCGTCACATAGTCATCAGCCCCAAGTTCCAACCCGAGCACCTTATCAATTTCTGAATCCTTGGCAGTCAGCATAATAATAGGCATATCATATTTTTTGCGTACTTCTCGACATACTTCCATTCCATCTTTTTGAGGAAGCATAATATCAAGTAAAATGAGTTCCGGCTGAACCTCTTCTACCTTTTCTAAAGCCTCCATTCCGTCATAAGCACAATACACGTCATACCCTTCTTTTTGCAAATTGAATTTTAAAATATCTGCAATAGGCTTTTCATCGTCCACAACTAAAATACGTTTATCCATAACCATCGTTCTCCTTCTTTTTCAGTTAAAAACATTTCATTCATTTTATTTTGTAATTATCTATCATTTTTTCAAATGCACTTTCTTATTATACTTAATCCTCTATTAAACGTCATACAATCCTCTCATTCCTGTTAAATTAAGAGAAAAAGACCTATATGAAAACCTCTAGCTGCAGCTAGAGGTTTTCCTTAACTATAATAAGACTTCTGCAAAAAGTCTAACAAAAAAGAAAAAAGCATGATAATCATATCATGCTTTTTGGGATGGCTCGGGACGGAATCGAACCGCCGACACAAGGATTTTCAGTCCTTTGCTCTACCAACTGAGCTACCGAGCCATAATAAGTTTAGTATTTCTTGTCTAGCTACGGCTCCTAATCTTTCGGTCGTTTCACTTCTGTGTATGAAACCAAAGAACGGTTTCCCGGCCAGAAGCTCCAACGCCTCTCAAGATTGAACAGTAGCCTTCGCTTTTCCTTTAAATGGCGGTCCCGACGGGAATCGAACCCGCGATCTCCTGCGTGACAGGCAGGCATGTTAACCGCTACACCACGGGACCAAAACTATTCAATACTTTTATTCAACTTAAACAAAGATGACCCGTACGGGATTCGAACCCGTGTTACCGCCGTGAAAGGGCGGTGTCTTAACCGCTTGACCAACGGGCCATAATCATTATAGTGAATAAAAGTGAGCCATGAAGGACTCGAACCTTCGACCCTCTGATTAAAAGTCAGATGCTCTACCGACTGAGCTAATGGCTCATGTTGTCTTAGCGACGTTTTTAATAATACCACCGTTATTATTTATTTGCAATACTTTTTTTAGAGAAAAATAAAAAAGTGAAAGAGGGCCAATTATAAATTCCAACTCTCTCCCTTTTATTTAAATCCTTATAAAAACAACATTCATTTTATCATAAAAGAATGGAAAAAGAACCGCTAAAGAAATGCTTCATATTGCCAGAATTTCTATAACGGCCCTTCTCCAGGAAAATGACACAGAAATGTATTAAATGATGCTTTCTGCTTATTTTCCTTTGCTTATTAATTATATAAGCTGCGAATTACATTTGTTTGATTACGATCTGGACCTACAGAGAATGTGCAGAGAGGAATACCTGTCAATTCAGATACACGCTCTACATAACGACGTGCGTTCTCAGGAAGCTCATCCAATGTTTTAACACCCGTGATATCCTCTGTCCAACCAGGAAGCTCTTCGTATACAGGCTCACACTGCGATAAGATTTTTAGGCTTGCCGGGTACTCATCAATGAATTCACCATTGTAACGGTAACCTACACAAATTTTCAATGTTTCAATTCCTGTTAAAACATCAATGGAATTCAAGCATAAGTCAGTTAATCCACTTACACGACGCGCGTGACGGACTACTACGCTGTCAAACCAGCCTACACGGCGAGGACGTCCAGTTGTTGTACCGTATTCACGTCCAACTTCACGAATTTGATGACCGATTTCATCATGTAATTCTGTTGGGAATGGTCCATCTCCAACACGAGATGTATAAGCTTTGGAAACACCTACTACATGCTTAATTTTATTAGGTCCCACGCCCGTTCCGATAGTAACACCGCCGGCTACTGGATTAGATGATGTAACAAACGGATATGTTCCTTGGTCAATATCCAGCATAACACCTTGTGCACCTTCAAATAGAACACGCTGATTTGCATCTAACGCATCATTTAGTACAACAGATGTATCGCAAACATATTGGGCAATTTGTTGACCGTACTCATAGTATTCATCTAAAATGTCTTCTACTTTAAATCCTTCTACTTCGTACATTTTCTCAAATAGACGATTTTTTTCTTCTAAATTACGTGCTAATTTCTCTTCAAATACTTCACGGTCTAATAAATCGGCCATACGAATTCCAACACGTGCCGCCTTATCCATATAAGCAGGGCCAATTCCCTTTTTTGTTGTACCAATTTTGTTATCGCCTTTTCGCGCTTCTTCAACTTCATCTAATTTTAAATGATATGGCAAAATGACATGTGCACGATTGCTGATACGTAAGTTATCTGTTGTGACTCCGCGTTCATGCAATCCTTTTAATTCTTTTACAAGCGCTTTCGGATCTACAACCATCCCGTTTCCGATTACGCAAATTTTATCTTTATAAAAAATACCAGACGGAATTAAGTGTAATTTATATGTTTCACCATTGAATTTAATTGTATGACCTGCATTATTACCGCCTTGATAGCGTGCAATTACTTCTGCATTTTCTGAAAGGAAATCGGTGATTTTACCTTTTCCTTCATCTCCCCATTGTGTTCCCACAACAACAACAGATGACATATTTGAGCACCTCCGCTTAATAAACACAACTTTTCTATAACTATTTACCGTAAATAAGTGTATCAATTCAACATGATAAAGTCAATCAAAATCCGAACAATTAATCTATTTATCTATTTATATGTTCGTTAAAAATACATTTTTAATCAGCGCTCAGCAATAAAAAAACACCTCCTAAAAAAGAGATGTTTTTTGTTAAGCACCTGGAGGAATACCGGAGTCATCAAAACGTCGTTCAAGATTAACAAACTTGTTATATTCTTTTACAAAGGCTAATTGAACGGTACCTACAGGACCATTACGCTGTTTGGCAATAATGATTTCGATAATATTTTTATTTTCCGTTTCGCGATCATAATAATCGTCCCGATATAAGAACGCTACGATATCCGCATCCTGTTCAATACTACCAGACTCACGGATATCTGACATCATCGGCCGCTTATCTTGTCTCTGCTCTACACCGCGGGAAAGCTGGGAAAGTGCAATAACAGGGACTTTCAGCTCACGAGCTAACGCCTTTAAGGAACGGGAGATTTCTGAAACTTCCTGTTGGCGGTTTTCACCGCCGTTTCGGCCGCTTCCCTGAATCAGCTGGAGATAGTCAATTAAAATCATCCCTAATCCACTTTCTTGCTTTAGACGACGACATTTAGCCCTTATCTCACTGACCCTTATTCCCGGAGTATCATCAATAAAAATGCCAGAATTAGAAAGGGATCCCATTGCCATCGTGAGTTTCCCCCAATCCTCAGGAGTTAAAGAGCCTGTTCTCAAGTTTTGTGCATTAATATTTCCCTCTGCACATAACATCCTCATAACAAGTTGATCCGCTCCCATCTCCAAACTAAAAATAGCGACATTCTCATCTGTTTTTGTTGCCACGTTCTGCGCAATATTCAACGCAAAGGCCGTTTTACCAACAGATGGACGGGCAGCTACGATAATTAGATCATTTCGTTGGAACCCAGCTGTCATACGATCAAGCTCAGCAAATCCCGTGGGAATTCCCGTAATGTCCCCTTTACGGTTATGGAGAAGTTCAATATTGTCATACGTTTGAACCAACACGTCCTTAATATTTTGGAAGGCCCCTGTATTTTTACGCTGGGCAACTTCTAAAATATTCTTTTCCGCTTCATTTAACAGCCCTTCTACATCTTCTTCTCTTGCATACCCTTCAGAAGCTATATGAGTAGCCGTACGAATTAAACGGCGTAAAATCGATTTTTCCTCGACGATTTTAGCATAATACTCTACGTTAGCAGCCGTTGGCACTGAGTTAGCTAAATCACTTAAATACGAAACACCGCCGACTTCCTCTAATATCTTCTGATCGGCTAAGTCTGCTGTTACCGTCACCAAATCGATTGGTTCCCCCCGGTCAGAAAGGTTTAGCATACAGTTAAAAATTTTCTGATGGGCAGCGCGGTAAAAATCTTCTGGGATCAATAATTCTGAGGCCAAAGTCAAAGAGGATGGCTCTAAAAAAATGGCTCCTAAAACCGCTTGTTCCGCCTCAATGTTTTGGGGCGGAAGACGGTCTGCAAAAAGATCACTCATATTCAATCGCCCCTTTTCTTTCCATTGAGTTTATCCCTCATGAACGGGCAATAAGCCCCACCTTGATGGTAATTTCCTTTATTGCTCTGAAACATGTACTTTTAAAGTAGCCGTTACTTCCGGATGCAGTTTCACCGGTACATTCGTATACCCAAGGGCACGGATCGCATCGTCCATTTCAATTTTTCGTTTATCCACCTTGATATTATGGGCTTTCTGCAATGCTTCAGCAATTTGTTTACTTGTAATTGAGCCGAATAAGCGTCCGCCTTCTCCTGACTTTGCCTTCAATTCAACGGTTAGTTTTTCTAATACTTCTTTTAATTCTTTGGATTTGGCCAGTTCTTCTGCTGCTTCTTTCTTTTCTTTATTCTTTTGTCCTTCTAATGCTTTCATATTCCCATTTGTCGCTTCAATTGCCAGCCCTTGCTTGATTAGAAAATTCTGTGCGTAGCCATCTGCTACATTTTTGACTTCGCCTTTTTTTCCTCTTCCTTTTACATCTTGTAAGAAAATAACCTTCATTCTTTTTTTCCTCCCTCTAAATACTCATCAATTACTTGTTTTAATTTTTCTTCTGCTTCTTGGAGCGTAATGTTTTGCAACTGTGTTGCTGCATTCGTTAAATGCCCGCCTCCTTGCAGACCTTCCATAATTACTTGAACGTTAATACCGCCTAGGGACCTGGCACTGATGCCTACTAGTTGGTCTTTTCTCCTAGAGATAACAAAGGAAGCGACTACTCCATTAATAGAAAGGAGCGTATCTGCCGCCTGGGCAATTAATACTTGATCAAAAGTTTCTTCCTCTGCCCCTTTTGAAATGGCAATCCCCGCTTTATAGATTTCGGCATTCTTTATTAAATGTGCTCGTTTTATATATTGGTCCATATCTTCCTTTAAAAACTTCTGCACAAGTACAGTATCGGCTCCATGAGATCTTAAAAAAGAGGCGGCGTCAAATGTTCGTGAGCCTGTCCGCAAAGTAAAGCTTTTTGTATCAACAATAATACCTGCCAGCAGAGCTGTAGACTCCAGCATATTGATTTTAAATCGTTTTGGCTGATATTCCAACAGCTCCGTCACCAGCTCTGCCGTAGAAGAAGCATATGGTTCCATATAGACAAGAAGCGGATCGTTAATGAACTCTTCCCCCCGTCGATGATGGTCGATAACAACTACATGCTCCATTTTATTCAAAAGCTTCTCTTCAATTACGAGAGAAGGCTTATGTGTATCGACAATAACCAGCAATGTATCCTCTGTTGCAATATTTAATGCTTCTTCCGGCGTAATAAAACGCGACCAAAGTTCCGGCTGTTTTTTTGTTTCCTCTAAAAGTCTTTGAACACCTGAGTCAATCTGATTGGGATCAAGGACGATGAAGCCTTCTTTTTGGTTCACCTGTGCTACCTTTAAAATTCCAATAGCCGAACCTACCGCATCCATATCAGGGTATTTGTGACCCATTATAATCACTTTTTCGCTTTCCGTCACCAATTCTTTTAAAGCATGGGAGATAACACGCGCACGTACACGTGTTCTTTTCTCCATTGGATTGGTTTTACCTCCGTAAAACTTTACTTTCCCGTTTGGTTGTTTAATGGCCACTTGATCTCCTCCGCGGCCTAAAGCCAGATCCAAACTGGATTGGGCCAGTGCTCCTAATTCCGGTAATGCAGGGGCTCCCACTCCAATTCCAATACTTAATGTGAGCGGGGCATTTTGTTTCGTCGTTTTTTCCCTGACATCATCTAAAATCGAAAATTTATTTTTTTCAAGACCCATAAGAATTTGTTCATTTAAAACGACTAAAAATCGATCAGAGGAAGTCCTTTTAATAAAAATCCCTGTTTCATGAGCCCACTGGTTAATAAGTGACGTCACCTGACTATTCAAGTTGCTTTTTATCTGATCATCCATTGCTTGCGTTACTTCATCATAGTTATCTAAAAAGATAATGCCTAATACCGTTCTTTCTTCTTCATACAGCTTTTCAATTTCTGTTTGTTCCGTTACATCAAAGAAGTACAACAAACGTTCATCACGCTTGATCACCACTTTGTATTTTCGCTCGTTTAACGTCACAATCTCCGTTTCAACTTCTTGTTTAATCAACGGAATCATACTTTCTGCCACATCATACAAAGATCTTCCAACTAATGTATCTTCATTGAAACATGAAGCGAGAAAAGGATTAGTCCATTCGATTTGATAATCGTCGTTAAACAACATAATTCCAATCGGCATTTCCATCAATGCCTCTTCACCAACTTTTTTTAATCGGTGAGAAAGCATGGATACATAAGATTCAAATTCATTAAACAATATCCGTTCCATTCTAATAAAAATCACTAGTGCTACCAATAAACATACAAACCCGATTGCCCCTATCAGCCATTGATGATAAGTAATAATGCCCAACAAAATTAAGGCAAGGCTATATAGCAAGTAAAAGGGAAAGCGAATGATGTTCTTTTTATCAAAGATAGGCATCCATTTCAGCTCCCAATCTTTAATTTCCAAATTTCATTATTTCTTGTTTCTTTGATTTCTCAAATCAAATCCTAAGTCAATTATACCTAAGATCCGAATAAATTGAAGGAAAAATGGAAGCGCTAAGGTTATGATGACAATTATAATGGGAACCAATTTTCCAACTGATTTTTTATGGAAATAATAAAAGAGAAAGGCATAACCTTGAACTACCATCAGCAATTGTAAGATGGTTGCTATATTCAACACACTAATATAGAAAAAAGAACCCTTTTCTATTTCTAAAAATGACAATACCAAAACTAATAAATAATACCAAAGGACGCTTTTAGGCAACTTAAAACTTCTCAAAGGAGGGAACTTTTCAATTGCATACCCAAGCTTCCTTAATATCGGCGCCGCTGACCATTGTGTAACAAATGCCAAAATAAAGCCTAAAATAACAAGAAAAGACGGCAGTAAATACTGTAAGGTCTGAAAAGATTCCTTTAATAATTGCATCTGTTGTTCACTTGGAGCTTGCCCTAATGACCTAAGCATTTCTTCAGTACTACTCATAGATTCCTCAAAAGCCACTTGAAGTTCATTTAGCATATTTATATTAGCAAAAACATTGGTAATGACAAACATTAAAACTAAATTCACACTAAAAATGACCGTTCCCCCTAATAAAATGGAGTAGCGGCTTTTTTCCCTTTTATACAGCTCCCCAATTACTGCTCCCCCTAAACCGAATGCAAATGTAACCGGAAGCAGCAAAATAGCCCCAAATAAGCCTGTTAAAACAAGTGATCCTGCAAAAAAGAGTATGGAATTTTTCCAGCCATGCCTTGCTGTAAAAATTAAAAAAGGAACACCCAATAATAAAGAAAACAGGCCCCCTATCAATGGTATGTATAGAGAAACTAGCAGCATAACAGCAAACAACGCCAGTAATACGGCTCCCTCCGTTAAGTAACGAGTGTTTTTCACAATTTCACCTCATGCTTCAATTGAACTATTACTTATTTTATCTATTTGATACAGCGTACGCAAACGTTATAAATCAAAAGAGCCTATCCGTCAATTTTTCTCCTTAATAACCATGCAATGCATGGTCAAAGCTTTGTGTTAAGAAAAAGAGACAGTAAGAATGTGTTCTTACTGTCTCTTTTCATCTTATTTATTATTCACCTGAAACGTATGGTAATAATGCCATTTGGCGTGCGCGCTTAATAGCAATCGTTAATTTACGTTGGTATTTAGCGCTTGTACCAGTTACACGACGAGGTAAGATTTTACCACGCTCTGAAATGAACTTTTTAAGCATATCCACTTCTTTGTAATCGATGTTAGTGATGCCGTTTGCTGTAAAAAAGCAAACTTTGCGACGTCTGTTACGTCCGCCTTTACGTCCTCCAGCCATTCAAATGACCTCCTTCCGTTCTTTTATGAATGGTAACACAAAAGCTAGATTCGATTTCTTCTATAAATTAGAATGGTAAATCATCATCTGAGATATCGATTGTTTCACCGCTATTGGCAAATGGATCATCATCAACTCTTGTGTACCCCGAACTTTTCGGATTACGGTTCTGATCTTGACCTTGACCAAATGGGAACCCTTGTCCAGAACCACCAGCAAAGCCGCCTTGACCTCCGAAGTCTCCGCCGCCGCTTCCTTTTGGCTCTAGGAATTGCACACTTTCTGCTAACACTTCCGTTACATATACACGTCTGCCGTCTTGACCTTCATAATTTCTTGTCTGAATACGACCGTCCACTCCAGCCAAACTTCCTTTTTTCAAAAAGTTAGCGACATTTTCAGCAGGACGACGCCATACGACGCAGTTAATAAAATCTGCTTCACGTTCACCTTGCTGATTTGTAAATGCACGATTAACTGCTAACGTGAAAGTTGCTACCGCTACTCCATTTGGGGTGTAACGCAATTCTGGATCTTTCGTTAGACGTCCCACGAGAATTACGCGATTCATCATCAGAACCACTCCTTAAGGATTTAAAAAATTTATCTAAATGAACAATTATTTTACTTCTTCTTTTACAACGATATGACGGATAATGTCTTCGCTGATTTTTGCAAGACGATCAAATTCTTGAACCGCCGCCGTTTCAGCCTTTGCATTAACGATCATGTAGTAACCGTCACGGAAGTCGTTGATTTCGTAAGCTAAGCGGCGTTTGCCCCACTCTTTTACGTTTTCGATTTCTGCACCATTTTCAGTTAAAATACCGCTGAAACGCTCAACTAAAGCTTTTTTAGCCTCATCTTCAATGTTTGGACGGATGATATACATAATTTCGTACTTTCTCATCACTGTCACCTCCTTTTGGTCTAAACGGCCCTTAAAAGGGCAAGGAGCAATAAATTTATTACTCACAATAGTAGATTATAGCATATGAATTTCAGATAATCAACACGAATCATGCATTTACTCTTTAAATAGGTCTCACTATAGAGAGTCCATTCGATACGTAGTATGCAATCAAGAAGGAAGCATCGCTCATGCCTTTACCTGGTCACGACCAAATAATGCAAAAACGATGCTTCTTTTAATATTGTATCGTTAGTAGAGCCGGCACAATCTTATACATTAAATCTAAAGTGCATAACATCTCCATCCTGCACCACGTACTCTTTTCCTTCTAGACGCACTTTTCCAGCTTCACGCGCTGCTCCCATTGTCCCTGCTGCCAATAAATCTTCGTAGGCAACCGTTTCGGCTCTAATAAATCCGCGTTCAAAATCGGTATGAATGACTCCCGCACACTGAGGAGCTTTCATTCCTTTACGGAATGTCCAAGCGCGTACCTCTTGCTCACCTGCCGTGAAATACGTAGCCAATCCTAATAAATGGTAAGCTGCACGAATTAATTGATCTAATCCTGATTCTTCGATGCCTAACTCTTGAAGGAACATGTCCTTTTCTTCTCCTTCAAGTTCTGCAATCTCTGACTCGATTTTGGCACAAATCACGATAACCTCTGCATTTTCTCCGGCTGCAAACTCTCTTACTTGTTTGACGTATGGATTTTCGGAAGAGTCAGCTACTTCGTCTTCTCCTACGTTCGCTACATATAGAACAGGTTTGATCGTCAATAAGTGGAGGCCTTTTACAATACGCATTTGCTCTTCTGTAAATTCAACGGCGCGCGCAGGTTTCTCCTGCTCAAATGCCTCTTTTAATTTTGTTAATATCTCATGTTCATACACAGCATCTTTATCTTTTTGTTTTGCTAGCTTCGCCACACGGTCTAAACGTTTGTCCACACTTTCCATGTCGGCTAAAATCAGCTCTAAATTGATTGTTTCAATATCAGAAATCGGATCTACTTTCCCTGCTACATGGGTAATGTTGTCATCTGCAAAGCAACGTACAACATGGCAAATGGCATCTACTTGGCGAATATGGGATAAAAATTTATTTCCCAATCCTTCTCCTTTACTCGCCCCTTTTACGATACCGGCAATGTCAGTAAACTCAAATGCAGTAGGAACCGTTTTTTTAGGTTTTACTAATTCCGTTAACTTTTGTAAACGATGATCCGGCACTTCAACAATCCCGACGTTTGGATCAATGGTACAGAAAGGATAGTTCGCTGATTCTGCCCCCGCTTGTGTAATTGCATTAAATAAAGTTGATTTCCCAACATTCGGAAGACCAACAATACCTGCTGTTAATGCCATCTTTATCCCACTCCTCTTTTTGAGTTAACCAAGAAAAGTATGCTCTTGATTAACGTATATACAACTAGACAATCCCATACTCTTAAAAGCTTGATGGTAGTCAAGTTTTCTTGAACCGAAAACAAATTAGTCTTTCACAATTATAGTGAGTCATACCTAAAAAAACAAGTTGTAATCCAAGACAAGCATTGATTTATCAATGGCTGATTTTTTCGATACTTACTAAACAATCATATAAAATACTGCCTAATTGATTATCGGATTCCCCGCTTGGTGTCAACATATTGATGCTTCCGCCAAATTTCCCCCACTGCCCTTCATCAATGTTGATCGTTTTCGGGTGTGCTTGCTTCATGATCTTCACTATTCCCTTTATTTCCCCCCGCTTATTAAAAACGCGAACCTGATCATCTTCGTTTAATTCTTGTTCATGAGCTATGTCCTGAGATATTTCCACTTTTATAGTTTGCATATTATTAATTAAAGGATAATGCTGAGAGTGGTTTGACCTCATCGGATGAATCGATAATAATGTATACGGATGATCCTTAGCCAAATTTGGGTTACTAACAGGTGATTCCTTGGGAAATAATTTCTTCAGTTTCCCGTCCAGCCCCTTGTCTGCGGCAGTTAAAGAAGTAAACTCATACTTCCCTGTCGGTGTCAAAAACACTTTATTTTTCCACGGAACCTCTTCAATCGGCAACAACAGATGTCCTTCTTTCTTCAATCGTTCCAGCGTATATCCATTTCGCTCCAACTCCCCCAGCCCCATGCGAAGGAATTGGTCAACAGAGTAGTCAAAATAATGACCGAAACCTAAGCGTTTAGCCAGTTCTGTCCAAATCCACAAATCCGATTTCGCTTCTCCAGGAGGTGTCACAAGTGCTTTACCATAATTCATATAGCCATGATACATGGAGGAATAATAAATATCGGTTTCTTCAAAGACTGTTGTCGTAGGTAATACATAATCAGCAGCTTCCGCCGTATCTGTCATAAAATGATCAATGACCACCACTGTCTCAACTGATTCAAACGCTTTTTTCACTACATTCGTATCTGGAACTTGAGTGAGCGGGTTTCCGCATGTCACCATAATCATTTTTATTTCCGGATTTACCGCCTGTAAGATTTCTTCCGCTTGCTTCATCATGGAAAAGGTACGATGTTGTTTTTTTTGTTCCGGCAATGTCAAAGCCGCCGTATTAAAACTTCGTCCTACCTGAAGGTTTCCAAAGTTCACCCCTCCGCCCGGAATACCAACATTTCCGCTAACAGCAACTAACGCATCAATCAAACGAATCGTATTCCCTCCATTTTGATAGCGCTGCATGCCCAATCCAAGATAGGTAGTCGTTGGACCGTCCGCATACATACTGGCTAATGTACTAAAGACTGCCCTTTCAACTTCAGCGGCTTCTATGATCTCTTCCCATCCTGTCTGCTCAATCAACTGGCGCAGCGTTTCGTATCCATGCGTATAATGTTCAATAAAGTGCCGATCCTCTAATCCAAGTTCGATGAGTTCCTTCATTACTCCTAAAGCTAATAAACCATCCATTCCAGGTTTAACCGATACATAATGGTCGGCAATTTTAGCTGTAGCGTTAAAGATGGGATCGATGACCGTAAGAGTCGCTCCCCTTCTTTTAGCTTCCTGTAAATGCTGGAACAAATGCATATTCGTTCTAGTGACATTTCTTCCCCATACAACAATGTGTTTGCTGTTATAAATATCTTCCGGCGAGTGGCTGTAAGACTGCCCAAAATCCCATGTTTGCGCCTCAATTCCCGCTCCCCAACAAATACTCCCTATCAATTCTGTTACTCCCCCAAAACAGTTAAAAAAACGTTGATCGAGGTTTTTCAGGAGACCGTTATTTGCATAATCATGACTGTGCAAAACAGCTGTAGTCCCGTATTGAGCCTTTATTTCTCTTAATTTTTGAGAAATTTCTTCTAATGCTTGTCCCCATGTAATTTGAACAAATTTGCCGTTTATTTTCTTCAAAGGATAAAGAAGACGATCTTTTGAATTTGTTTTGTTCTCAAGCATACGCCCTCTGCCGCATATTTTCCCTTGTGTAATAGGGTGAAGGGAGTCCCCTTCTACCTTTGTTACTTTGCCATTTTCTACAGTGACTTTAAACCCGCAGCTGTCCCAACAATTTAATGAGCATGCGGATGTAAATTGTTGTGTCAATCTTCTCCCTCTCTCCTTCTCTCCACTTTTAATCTAATTGATTTTCAGTATAAAACAAGGCGTAAAAAAAAGCATGAGTTTATTCCTCATGCTTCACTAACACTTTTTTCATTTTTCTAGCAAATTCTCTCCTTGGCAGCATTACACTATGGTCACACCCTTCACATTTAATCCGTACATCCATTCCCATACGAATAATTTTCCAACGATTCACTCCACACGGATGTGCTTTTTTCATTTCTACAACGTCCAATAAACCAAATTCTTTTTCTATCATTGTTCTTCTCCTCCCTCTACTTCTTTATATATTTAAAGTGATGATTGATTTTCTTTTTTAGGCGGCCCTTCGTTTCGGTTATACATTACCATACGAGGAAATGGAATCTCAATTCCATGTTGATCCAACTTTTCCTTGACCTCTTTTCGAATCATTCTTGCAATATGCCAATGCCTCATTGGCTTTACTTCACAAACAATACGCATAACCACTTCAGTTCCTACCACATTTTGTACCCCCAGCAATTCAGGGGCCTTTACCATATCCTCATATCTGTCCGGCAATTCCTGCAATAGTTCTGCAATAATTTTCTCTGCTTCTGCAATATTCTCTTCATAAGCAATACTTACATCCACAAAAGCCATGCTATTGTAAATGGAAAAATTCGTTACTTCTACAATACTGCCATTTGGCAAGATGTTCAATTCGCCTGTCCAGCTTTTTATTTTAGTCGTACGAAGTCCAATTTCTTCGACCGTTCCTTCAAATGTGCCAACCCGGACATAATCACCTACCGAGAATTGATCTTCAAAAATGATGAAAAATCCAGTAATAATATCCCGAACTAAATTTTGGGCGCCAAACCCTACCGCAAGGCCTACAATTCCCGCTCCTGCAAGCAAAGCTTTCACATCAATAGTCATGGCTTCTAAAATCATCATAAAGGCAACAAAATACACGACATATGTCAAAATGTTTTGCAATAATTTCATTAGTGTCGCTTCACGTCTTTCAGAAATTCTGAGCGGACTTTTTTGTCTTACTTCAAATACTTTGTTCAAAGCGACTTTACCAATTTTGATAAAAAAAGCAGCCAATATTAAAATCAATATACTTTTGACAATTCCCTCTCCAATTTGAGTCCATAGCTCTTCATTAGACAAGTACCTTACCATCGATTCCCATACTTTTGATAAAGACCACACCACACATACCTTCCTTTACCGTGATTAATGAAAACTTGTTTTTCCATTTTAACAAGTTTTTCGTTTCATTTGTAGCGGTTCATAAAAGGATAAAGAAGAATGGCCGTCAATAAATAAAGATTCAGCAACCCATAAATGGGGTATAAAATAGAAATCAAGTTAGCAAAACCAATATATGTAAAAGGAATCATAAGTATTAAAATAAAACAAGAAGTTAACCAAATTGGAATGCGATTTTGATTGCTAATTCTTGTAACAATTCCCAAAACTCCGGAAACTGCTGTTGTGTAAATAGCAATCAACAGCAAAATTGTCATAATAACAAGCATTATATAAGGGAAATATTTCAAGATGGCAAAGAGAGGAATTTCATATAAAGGGAGCTCATTGGCTACCTGCATCAATGATTCATTATAAATAAAAGAAATGGCTCCTAGCAATAAACCGCTTCCTACACTGGCAACCACAATTTCCTTTTTACTTTTAATATCACGTCCAATCGCTGCCATGACTGCCACGAGAGGTAAAATATTTAACGCCGTAAAGGTAAAACCCGCCGGCCAGTTCGCCTGAGATGTCCAAGTTAAAGCCCATGGATTCCCATTTTTCAGCATAAACATAAGTAAAACAGCAATGAGGCCTATAATTAACACAGGAATGACGATGGAATTAACTTGAATCATCCCTTTTATCCCTTTTATAAAAATTAAAGCGACTAAAGCGGAAAACAAGCTAATTCCCATACTAAAAGGAATTTGAAATGTCTGCAATGTAGCTCCCCCGCCTGCAATCATCACAACCGTTGTCGTAAATAAATAAAATAAAATTAAAAGATCATAGACAATAGACCACCTTTTCCCTACAAGTACCTTTAACACAGGTTGGAAATGTTCACTTTTCTGTTCATAACTAATAAGCATGACAACATAACAAGAGATGGAAAAAATGATAGTGAATAGTAGAATGGCCAGTCCACTTTCTTCCCCAAAAAATTGCCATAACTCTCTTCCTGAAGCATAACCTGCTCCAATCATCGTCCCCATAATCAAAAACATCCATTTTAATCCAGAACCCCACATCTTCGTACCCCCAATCTTTTTTTAGCAACTACGTATAGAAAACAACGCATCTTCGTATACTGTTACTACTATGTAAAAGAGGTGAACTCTATGAATCTAAAACCTTCTCTTTTAGACAATCAAAAGCAAGGCATGAGGGTCTCTCATGAAGATGAACAAGCTTCTTATCAGTTAAGCCGTCATTTATCATCCCTTTTACCGTCTACTTCCCATAGGCCAGTAGTAGTTGTTTGTATCGGTACAGACCGTTCGACTGGTGATTCCTTAGGTCCTTTAGTAGGGACAAAGCTGACCGCCCAAAATCTTTCTTCCTTTCATGTATATGGGACATTAGAGGAACCTATTCACGCGATGAACTTAAACGACACCCTTAAACAAATTCAACGATTTCATAAAAATCCTTTTATCATTGGGATTGATGCTTGCTTGGGAAAAATGAAAAATATCGGAACCGTTTCAATCGGTATAGGTCCAGTGAAACCTGGAGCCGGGGTCAACAAGGACTTACCCCCTGTTGGAGATATTCATATGACTGGAATTGTAAATGTCAGCGGATTTATGGAATTTTTCGTCCTTCAAAATACTCGTCTATATTTAGTCATGAAACTAGCTGACCTTATTGCCGACAGTATTGTAAAAGCCAGTTATCAGTTTCCATCACAAGAAAAAAACACCTCTTTTCTTCAGCGCTTAGGAAAATATAAAGCATAAAAAAATCTCTTCACATATCGTAAAGAGATTTTCTTTCTTATTGGTCTTTAGCCTGTATTCCTTGGAAAATTTCAATCAAACGCTCTAAATCATCTTTCGAAAAGAACTCAATTTCAATTTTTCCTTTTGATTTATTTTGTTTAATAGTAACGGAAGTACCTAAACTTTCACGTAAAACTGCTTCCGTTTCTTTAATGAATACATCTTTTTGAGGTTTACTCTTTGTTTCACGTGAAACATTTTCATTTAACTGGGCAATCTGTTGCTCCAATTGTCGAACATTCCATCCTTCTTTTAAAGCTTTGTTTGCAAGATGTATAATATTTTCCTTATTTTTCAAACTCAATAAGGCTCTTCCATGTCCCATCGATAATTCACCGTGCGAAATCAAATCTTGGACGTTTTCCGGCAGATTAAGCAGCCGTAAGTGATTAGCAATGTGAGGTCGACTTTTCCCTAGACGGGAGGCTAACTGATCCTGGGTGACATTTAACTGCTTCATAAGCATTTGATAAGCCAGCGCCTCCTCAATGGGAGTTAAATCTTCACGCTGAAGATTTTCAAGGAGAGCCAGTTCCATCATCTGCTTTTCTGATAAATCTCTTACGATAACAGGAACTGCATTCAATTCTGCTTCTTTCGCAGCTCGAAATCTCCTTTCTCCTACGACAATTTCATACCCCTTAATGCTTTTCCTGACGACAATTGGCTGCAAAATCCCATGCTGGAGGATGGAATCCTTTAATTCTTCAATGGCTTCTTTCTTAAAAACTTTACGAGGTTGATATGGATTAGGCCTCAATTCATGAATATTGATTTCTTGGACAGATTCTTCTGTTTGGAGTTCTAATCCTGCAAATAGAGCATTAATTCCCTTCCCTAACCCTTTCGCCACTATACATCACTTCCTTTGCAAGTTCCGTATATACTTCAGCTCCGCGAGATTTTGGATCATATAAAATAACAGGTTCTCCATGGCTAGGCGCTTCACTTAAGCGAACGTTTCTCGGGATAATTGTTTGATATACCCGGTCCTGAAAATACTTTTTAACTTCCTGCGTCACTTGAATGCCTAAATTTGTTCTTGCATCTAACATGGTCAATAGTACCCCTTCAATACGCAAGTTAGAATTTAAATGCTTTTGTACAAGACGGATTGTATTTAAAAGCTGGCTAAGCCCTTCTAAAGCGTAGTACTCACATTGCACAGGGATCAAAACAGAATCCGAGGCGGTTAAAGCATTAATGGTTAAAAGTCCTAAAGAAGGAGGACAATCAATGACGATATAATCAAACTGTTCTCTAACTGCCTCTAAAGCCCTTTTTAAACGCACTTCTCTAGACATTGTGGACACAAGTTCGATTTCTGCTCCTGCCAATTGAATGGTGGCAGGAATAATCCCCAACCCCTCCACAGAGGTAGGATAAATGACTTCTTTGGTATTAGTGTCTTCTACAATAACGTTGTAAATACAAAAATCTACATCAGATTTGGAGATTCCTACACCACTTGTTGCATTCCCTTGTGGATCTGCATCTACTAATAACACTTTTTTCCCATGATACGCTAAACATGCCCCTAAATTAACCGCCGTGGTAGTTTTCCCAACTCCACCCTTTTGGTTGGCGATCGCAATGATTTGACCCACGGTGCCACCTACCCTCATTTTACATGAAAATCTATTTATCTCTATTCTACCATTAATTTTCAGAATTCTTATTATATGATAAAAAACCTCATCCTATGTTCAGATGAGGATGAAGCCTTACTCTATGGTTTTTTAGGAACTTTAATCGTAATTTGATAATATTCTTCAAACTCTTCTTCCGTTGAATCGATGGAAATGCCGCTATCTGTTACCATAGATAAAGATTGACGAATTGTATTAAGGGCTATTCTCATATCTTTACTAAGTGATTTTCTTTTTGCCTTCGGTTTCACCACTTGTTCTTCGAGCAATTTTACTACTCTTTCTTCTGTTTGTTTTACATTAAATTGTTTTTCAAGAATCTCCTTCAAAACGGCCAGCTGCTTTTCTTCACTCTTTAAAGGAATTAAAGCACGGGCATGCCGTTCGGTGATTGTCTTTTGTTTGATCGCTTCTTGAATTAGATTTGGCAACTTTAATAAACGGAGCTTATTTGCCACCGTTGATTGTCCTTTTCCGAGCCGCTGGGCTAATGCCTCTTGGGTCAAATTATGTAGTTCAATGAGTTTAGCATAGGCCAGTGCTTCTTCAATGGCTGTCAACTCTTCACGCTGAAGATTTTCAATCAGTGCAACAGACGCAGTTTCAGTGTCATCAAGCTGTTTAACTATTGCAGGAATAGTCTCCCATCCTAAGGTTTGAACGGCCCGCCATCTTCTTTCCCCGGCAATTAATTCATATAAGCCGTCTTCTATCTCTCTTACTACAATCGGTTGGATAATTCCATGTGTCCGAATGGTAAGTGCTAATTCCTCAATTTTATGCTCATTGAATACAGTACGCGGCTGGTATCGATTAGGTATAATAGTTAAAACGGGTATTTGTTTGATTTCTTCTTTATTAATGGCTGTTTCTTCTTCCAATAACTCTAATTCTTGTTCTACTTCATTTTTTTCCTTCAAATTAAAAAAGCGTGAGAAAGCAGATTTCATAGTCCTACACCACCTTCAGGAAAATCCCACTTAATATTTCGATATTTACACTCCATTTCCTGCTTTTTGTCCAAAGAAAATGGAAAGAGTACACCAATGTTTCATATGAAACATTGATGTATGCTCCTTTTGTTAGGTAAAAAAGATAAACCGGGGATTTCTTCGTTTATGAATCCTTGCCTTTATTCTGTTGCTTCTGCATTTTAAAATAGTATAGTGGTCTATGCAGAAGTTTTGGACCATAGGACGCACGAGTCAGCCTTTTAGATTAAGATTATAATGTTCCGGCTCCCTCAGGCTCTGATATCGTCTTTTGAGCTTAAATGCTCCCCTGGTTTCCCTTATCTTATTCAATTGGCATTTTAAGAGGAGTTCCTGGTTTTCTCGGGTATTTTTTAGGCGTTTTTTGCACTTTTTTTATCCCGACGATATGTCGTTCACTTTTTTCGAACGGCAAATAAAATTGCTCGACCCATTGAAGTTCTCCGCCTAATAACTTCATCGATTTTTTTCCTTTTTCCAGCTCTTCTAAAGCAGTAGCACCTTTCATGGCAATGAACATTCCTTTTTCCTTTACAAGAGGTAAACAAAACTCATTTAATACGGAAATTCTTGCGACAGCTCTTGCTGTAACTAAATCAAAGCTTTCACGATGAGCCGGGTTTTTCCCGAATGTTTCTGCACGGTCATGGTATAAATGAACATTCTGCAACTGCAGTTTTTCTACCAAATGAGATAAGAAAGTAATCCGTTTTTGTAATGAATCTACAATACTTATTTGCAAGTGAGGAAAACAAATCTTTAAAGGAATACTTGGAAATCCTGCTCCCGCTCCTACATCACATATATGCCCGACTTCCGCAAGGTCAAACGAAAAAGCAAGAGACACTGAATCAAAAAAGTGTTTTTCTAATACTTCTTCATAATCCGTAATAGCTGTCAGATTCATCTTCTCGTTCCATTCTACTAACGTCTCATAGTACAAATCAAATTGTTCCAGCTGTTCATTCGAAAGTTCAATTCCTTTCGCTTGAAGGAGTTGCTTAAATTGTTCTTTATTCATTAGAAATTCCTTTCATTATTTCATTACTTCCCATTAGGTTATCCAGAAATTTTAGCAATACGTCCTTGTTCAATATATACCAACAGGATAGAAACATCGGCCGGATTTACACCTGAAATACGTGATGCTTGAGCTACAGTCAACGGTCTTACTTGCTTTAGCTTTTGTTTCGCTTCTGTTGCCAAACCGTTTATAGCTTCATAATCAATATCTTCTGGGATCTTTTTATCTTCAAGCTTCTTTAAACGTTCTACTTGCTGAAGTGATTTTTGGATGTATCCTTCATATTTTACTTGAATTTCTACTTGCTCTGCTACATCTTCAGAGATATCTTCGTCGGCCGGAATCATTTGGCGTATATGTTCATATGTCATTTCAGGGCGTTTCAATAAATCAATACCGCGAATACCATCTTTTAGCTCGCTTCCGCCTGCCTCCCGAATCAATTGCTGCACTTCAGCAGTTGGTTTAATGATAGTGGATTGCAACCGCTCTTTCTCTTGCTCAATTTGTTCTTTCTTAGCTAAAAATCGACCGTAACGTTCTTCAGAAATCAACCCAAGATGATGGCCAATATCTGTCAAGCGTAAATCAGCATTATCATGACGTAATAATAATCGGTATTCCGCTCTAGAAGTTAATAGACGATATGGCTCATTTGTCCCTTTCGTCACTAGGTCATCAATCAGAACTCCAATATAGGCATCCGAACGTCCCAAAATGACTTCTTCTTTCCCTAATGCATTACAAGCAGCATTAATTCCAGCCATTAATCCTTGGCCAGCTGCCTCTTCATACCCGGATGTCCCATTAATCTGGCCAGCTGTATAAAGATTTTTCACTACTTTTGTTTCTAATGTTGGCCATAGTTGAGTCGGAACAATAGCATCATACTCAATTGCGTATCCCGCACGCATCATTTGCACATTTTCAAGTCCAGGAATAGTGGAAAGAATTTGGCGCTGTACATGTTCCGGTAAGCTGGTAGAAAGACCTTGTACATAAACTTCCTCCGTATTTCGCCCTTCTGGCTCAAGAAAAATCTGATGACGCGGTTTATCATTAAAACGCACCACTTTATCTTCAATAGATGGGCAATAACGCGGCCCCGTCCCTTTAATCATCCCTGAATACATAGGTGAAAGATGCAAATTCTCATCAATGATTTGATGGGTTTTTTCACTTGTATAAGTTAACCAGCAAGGAAGCTGATCAGTAATATATTTTGTGGTTTCATATGAAAACGCACGAGGTATTTCGTCCCCTGGTTGAATTTCTGCCTTGCTATAATCAATGGTATGGCTGTTGACACGAGGAGGTGTACCTGTCTTGAACCGCGCTAGTTCAAATCCAAGTTCTTGCAAGTGTTCGGACAGCTTAATAGATGGCTGCTGATTGTTTGGCCCGCTGGAGTACTTTAGTTGTCCTAAAATGATTTCTCCTCTAAGAAATGTTCCTGTCGTAATAACAACCGCTTTAGCTGTATATTTCGCACCTGTTTGTGTGATTACGCCTTTACACACACCATCTTCTACTACAAGATGTTCTACCATTCCTTGCATTAATGTTAAATTTGGTTCATGCTCTAATGTTTTTTTCATCTCGTGCTGATATAAAAATTTATCCGCTTGAGCACGTAACGCACGAACTGCCGGACCTTTTCCCGTATTTAACATTCTCATTTGAATATGGGTTTTATCAATATTTTTTCCCATTTCTCCGCCAAGGGCATCGATTTCCCGTACTACAATCCCTTTAGCAGGCCCACCCACGGAAGGATTGCAGGGCATGAATGCTACCATATCCAAATTAATGGTCAATACTAATGTCTTCGCTCCCATTCTGGCAGAAGCAAGTGCAGCCTCACAGCCCGCATGGCCGGCACCGATGATAATGACATCGTAATTACCTCCATCATATTGATAATTCATGTATATACCTCCTTTTTATTTACCTAAACAGAACTGTGAAAATAGCTGGTCAATTAAGCTCTCATGAACCGCTTCTCCAATCACTTCACCTAACAGCTCCCACGTTCTTGTTAAATCAATTTGTACAATATCGATTGGCACACCGTTCTCCACTCCCGCCAACGCTTCTTCAATGGTCTTTTTAGCCTGAGTAAGCAGCGCAATATGACGAGTATTAGAAACATACGTTAAATCATGCGCTTCAACAGATCCCTCAAAAAATAAAGAAGCAATGGCCTCTTCAAGTTCATCAATACCTCTTTCTTCTAATAACGAGGTGGTCACGATTGGATGATTTCCTGCTAATTCCTTCACTCTATCCATATCAATTTTAGGGGAAAGATCTGTTTTATTGACAATGACAATAAAATCCATCCCTTGTACTGCTTCAAAAAGTTGTTCGTCTTCTTTTGTTAAGATATCGTGATAATTTAAAACAAGTAAAATTAAATCGGCTTGCTTTAAATATTGACGAGAACGTTCGACCCCGATACGCTCGACAATGTCTTCCGTCTCCCTAATACCTGCTGTATCGACTAGTCTCAATGGTACCCCTCTTACGTTTACGTACTCCTCAATCACATCGCGCGTTGTCCCTGGTATATCTGTGACAATGGCTTTTGTATCATGAACGAGACTATTCAAAAGAGAAGATTTACCGACATTAGGACGACCTACAATCACTGTCGCTAGGCCTTCGCGTAAAATTTTCCCCTGTTGAGATGTTCGTAACAGCTTTTCGATTTCACTCTTTACTTTTGTTGCCTTTTCCACCAGCATAGTATGAGTCATTTCTTCAACGTCATCATATTCAGGATAGTCAATATTCACTTCCACGTGCGCCAATGTTTCCAAAATCTCTTGTCTAAGCTTGCGGATTAAATTCGATAGACGCCCTTCCATCTGATTAAGGGCAACATTCATCGCCTTATCTGTTTTGGCGCGAATTAAGTCCATTACAGCTTCCGCTTGAGACAAATCGATTCTTCCATTTAAAAAAGCCCGCTTTGTAAACTCTCCAGGATCAGCTAAACGCGCCCCATTTGTTAATACTAATTGTAAAACACGATTGACGGATACCAATCCGCCATGGCAGTTGATTTCGACCACATCTTCACGCGTGAAAGTTTTAGGCCCCTTCATAAGCGCAAGCATCACTTCTTCAATTTTTTGATTCGATTGTGGATCTACAATATGGCCATAATGAATCGTATGGGATGGAACCTCTAACAGACTCTTTCCGGAGGGACTTTTAAAAATACGGTTAGCAATAGATATAGCTTCTTCACCACTTAAACGCACTATGGCGATAGCTCCCTCACCCATTGGAGTCGAAATGGCCGCAATTGTATCAAAATCTAACATCTCTTCTTCACCCCTTTTCAGTAACGTGACAATATTTATTCAAACGATAACAGTTCCTCTATTTTTCCTTATTTATTATCGTTTACATTTTTACGGAAATGAAAACAAAAAATATATGCTATTCCTAACTTCTTAGCATATCACACTTCATATTTAAACAGAAGAAACAGGCCCTTGATGTAATAAACGACACTTATTCACACCCTTATCTTAAAACAGCAATCATTATTGTAACTTATCAACATGTGAATAACAATTATATTCTTCTCTTCTACACCCCAAAAGCAAAAGCAACAATCTTATAGAAAAAAGCCTTATAAAAAAACAAATAAAAAAAGCTTCAGGCATGCCCGAAGCTTTTTAACGTATAATAGGTTCAAGGACTACTTTTCGTTTTGCGCCTTCCCCAATAGAGGAAGTTCTAATTAAAGGATGATTTTTTAACGTTTGGTGAATAATTTTTCGTTCATGGGCCGGCATGGGTTCAAGAACCACTTTTTCGGATGTTTTAGATACTTGTGCAGCTAATTTTTTCGCTAAATTCTCTAATGTTTCTCTTCTGCGTTCTTTATATCCCTCAGGATCTAAAGTAATAGTTAAATATTCGTTAGCATAACGATTAGCTGCTAGTTGGGTTAATAATTCTAGAGCATTAAGTGTTTGTCCTCTTTTTCCAATAAGAACACCTATGTTTTCTCCGCTTAAATGGAATTCATATTGCTTTCCTTTTTGTGAAATCTCAATGTGAACATGTATACCCATTTCACTTGCAACTGCCTTAAGAAAATGAGCAGCCTCTTCAATCGGATTGATTACTTTTTGGATTTCCACGACAGCAGGACGTGACTTCCATAATCCAAGAAATCCTCTTTTCCCTTCATCTACCACACGAATCATCGCTTCATCTCGGGAAATATCCAATATACTTAATCCATTTTTGACAGCTTCCTCTACATTTTGACCTTCAGCGGTTACTTTATTCACTTTTTCGTTCCACCCGATTCGCGGACCACTGCTTTTAATTCAGGTCCCTTGATAAAATAAGTTTGAACAATCATAAAAATATTTCCTACTACCCAATACAATGACAGCGCAGCAGGGAAATTGATGGCAAAAATAATAATCATAATTGGCATTAACCATAGCATCATTGCCATTTGCGGATTTTGATTTTCGGTTCCAGCCATCATCATTTTTTGTTGAATGAATGTAGTGGCACCTGCAACAAGCGGAAGAATGAAAAATGGATCCGCTTCCCCCAGGTCAAACCAAAGGAAGTTATGGCTTGCAATTTCTTCCGTACGGGTAATAGCATGGAAAAACCCAATTAAAATAGGCATTTGAACAATTAACGGTAAACATCCAGCAAGTGGATTGACCCCATGTTGTTGAAAGAGTTGCATGGTTTCTTGCTGTAATTTCTGTTGAGTTTTTGCATCCTTTGAACTGTACTTTTCTTTTAGCTTTTGCATTTCAGGTTGAAGCGCTTGCATTGCTTTTGAGCTTTTTGTCTGCTTAATCATCAATGGCAATAAAATTAAACGAACAATAATAGTAACAATCACAATGGATAAACCATAACTATTGCCAAACAACTCCGCAAAATAAATAATCACCATAGAAAGCGGATATACTACGTATTCATTCCAAAATCCTTTACTCTCAGGAGTAATGGGTTCATTAACCTGTGTACAACCAGCCATGAATGAGACTAAAAGTACAAGTAACAAGCCAAATAACAGCCTCTTTTTCATATGAACTCTCCTCTTTCCCTCTAAGATTTAAGATAACTTCATTTTTAAATACATTATATAAGGATTCAATCTAAAAACAATAAAAAGCTAATTATGTTTAGTTTCTCCTTTTAATTGAACATGTTGTTTTTTTAGAACCTTGGCCTTTCGTAAAACGTGTGCCAGGCTCTTTTTCACTTCTTCGTATGCCATATCGGCTACCGGCATTCTTGCAATGATAACGTAGTCTTTATTCTGAATTAATTCTGGAGAAAATTCAAAAATCACCTGACGAATAAGGCGTTTTATTCGATTTCTAGTGACCGCATTCCCAATTTTTTTACCCACAGACAACCCTACCCGAAAATGTACTTGTTCTGGCTGGTCCATCACATAAACAACAAATTGACGATTCGCAAAGGATTGTCCATTTTTGAATACTGCTTGAAATTCTTTATTTTTCTTAATACGATATTCTTTCTTCATTTTTAACATCTCCTGTTCTTTTTCAGCTTTTAAGTATCTAAGCTATGTAATTAGGAGGTGAATAGGAAAGTAAAAGCGCCCTAGTCAACTTCGGAAGAAAACAGAGGCCCCCATTTCTAACTTATGAGGACTCATCTGTTCTACAATAGGCCAGGCACTAGATCCGAGACATCAGCACTCATCCAAAAAGGTGATACTCTCCTTTTAGAATTACCTATAAAGTTGAAAAAAAAGACCACTGACGTTTCAGTGGCCTACGCTGATAATACTTTTCTTCCTTTACGACGACGACGTGCTAAAACTTTACGTCCATTTGCAGTGCTCATACGGCTACGGAAACCGTGTACTTTGCTGCGCTTACGTTTATTTGGTTGATAAGTGCGTTTCATCTATAAACACCTCCCCGAGGAATATCTGAAAAAGACAGTCTTGAAAATTATAATGAAAAATGCCTCTATATGTCAATCTCCAACAACAAAAAAAGGTCAAAAAACTATTCAACCCATGTTACAGAATATCAGAATTTCTATCTTTTTTCAAATCATTTTTCTAAAGTTTTTGTTTTCTTTTTCCTTCAGCATATCTTCTACAAGGATTTATCCCAGTAGTTTTTTTGCAATATATGCTTTAAAAACCGCATTTGTGGATAAGTTTTTTCGACATTTTTTACAATCCACAACCTTTATCGACAAGTGGTACACATTATATGGTGTTGTGGAAAACTTTTCTCCACAACTTGTAGTGCTTGTGGATAAGTTTTTAAAATTCATTGCAACTATTGGTTTTCTTTGATATTATATTTTTGTTTTCACTCTTAACAACTTTTCCACATCACAATTTTATCCACAAACTGTGGATAAAATGTGGACATTATATTCATGCTGTTTATAAATAAGATTCTTTAAATTGTGGATACTGTCGAATAGTCATCTTTCTTCTATAATATATATTTATTCACATCTAAACAATATCAGATTTTCAGAATATTATTCATCGATAATTCAGCGTTGTACAAAAGTTGTACAAATTGTAATAAATATAGAGATGTAAGGAGGGAATGCATTGGAGAACATTTCAGATTTATGGAATAAAGCCTTAGGGGAAATTGAAAAAAAGCTGAGCAAACCTAGCTTTGAAACATGGCTTAAATCTACAAAAGCCCACTCTCTCCAGGGCGACATGCTCATTATTACGGCTCCAAATGACTTTGCGCGGGACTGGCTGGAGTCTAGATATTCCAACTTAATATCGGAAACCCTGTATGATCTGACCGGTGAAGAGTTAGCTGTGAAGTTCATTATTCCCCAAAATCAAGCAGAAGAAGAGTTCGAAATCCAAACTCCTAGAAAAAAGATTAAAAAAGAAGAGGCAAACGAACTCCCTCAAAGTATGCTCAATCCAAAATATACATTTGATACGTTTGTCATCGGGTCTGGAAACCGTTTTGCCCATGCCGCTTCTTTAGCTGTTGCCGAAGCTCCTGCAAAAGCATATAACCCTTTATTTATATATGGGGGAGTGGGATTAGGGAAAACACATTTAATGCATGCTATCGGTCATTATGTACTTGATCATAATCCTTCAGCAAAAGTTGTTTATTTATCTTCAGAAAAATTCACAAATGAATTTATCAATTCCATTCGTGACAATAAAGCTGTCGAATTTAGGAATAAATATCGAAACGTTGATGTTCTCCTAATTGATGATATTCAGTTTTTGGCGGGAAAAGAACAGACACAAGAAGAATTTTTCCATACATTTAATACGCTTCATGAAGAGAGCAAACAGATTGTGATTTCCAGTGACCGGCCGCCAAAAGAGATTCCTACTTTGGAAGATCGTCTCCGTTCTCGATTTGAATGGGGCTTAATTACCGATATTACTCCTCCCGATTTAGAAACTCGTATCGCTATTTTGAGGAAAAAGGCTAAGGCTGATGGATTAGTCATTCCGAATGAAGTCATGCTTTATATCGCAAACCAAATTGATTCCAATATTCGAGAATTAGAGGGCGCCCTTATTCGTGTAGTAGCGTATTCTTCACTTATTAATAAAGATATCAATGCAGATCTTGCTGCTGAGGCATTAAAAGATATCATTCCAAGCTCCAAGCCAAAAGTCATTACGATTCAAGAGATTCAACGAATTGTAGGGCAACACTATAGTGTAAAATTGGAAGATTTTAAAGCAAAAAAAAGAACAAAATCAGTGGCTTTCCCGCGTCAAATTGCTATGTACTTATCTCGTGAACTCACTGATTGCTCTCTTCCTAAGATTGGAGAAGAATTTGGAGGAAGAGATCATACGACCGTTATTCATGCGCATGAAAAAATATCAAAGCTCATTCAAACAGATAGTCAATTGCAAAGACAAATTAAGGAGATTACAGACTCTCTTCAGTAATTACAACTCTTTCGGGATAATGTGAATAAGAAAAATATTTTATACACAGTCTGTCCACAGGCGGATAGACTGTGTTTTCAAGCGATAAAACAAGTTATCCACATTTCCACAAGCATTATTACTACTAATACTACCTTTTACTATAAAAAAATAGTATCTCTCATTTCAACTCTTAAGTTAGGGAGGAACTTTTATGAAGTTTATTATCCAAAAAGATTATTTAGTTCAAAGTGTTCAAGATGTAATGAAAGCTGTATCGTCAAGAACAACTATTCCAATTTTAACGGGAATAAAAATAGTTGCTTCAGAAGAAGGAGTCACATTAACAGGAAGTGATTCTGATATTTCAATTGAATCTTTCATTCCTCGAGAAGATGATGGAAAAGAGATTGTTGAATTAGAAAAAAGCGGAAGCATAGTGCTTCCAGCCCGTTTTTTCAGTGAAATCGTTAAAAAATTGCCAAAAGATACTGTGCAAATAGAGGTTGAAAGTCACTTTTCCACAGTTATTCGTTCAGGCAAAGCCGAGTTTAATTTAAACGGTCTGGATGCAGAAGAATATCCACACTTGCCTCAAATTGAAGAAGAAAATATTTTTAAGATTCCTGCGGATTTATTAAAAAACATGATTCGACAAACTGTATTTGCAGTGTCCACCTCAGAAACACGTCCTATATTGACAGGTGTAAACTGGAGGGTAGATGGAAAGCAGCTGACGTGTATTGCCACGGATAGTCATCGTCTTGCCTTAAGGAAGGCTACTATCAATTCGGAAAATGATGCTCAATATAATGTGGTCATTCCAGGGAAGAGTCTAGGCGAGTTCAGCAAAATTTTGGATGATTCCAATGATTTGGTCGATATTGTTATTACAGAGAATCAAGTTCTCTTTAAAACAAAGCATCTCTTATTCTTTTCACGCTTACTTGACGGGAATTACCCTGATACATCTCGTTTGATTCCAACTGAGAGCAAAACAATCGTCGCCTTGAATGTTAAGGAGTTTTTACAGTCTATTGACCGAGCGTCCTTATTAGCGAGAGAAGGTCGAAATAACGTAGTGAAACTTACTACCTTACCGGAAGGTGTTATTGAAATCTCTTCTAATTCTCCTGAAATTGGGAAAGTTATTGAAGAAGTTCAAAGTACATCAATCGAGGGAGAGGAATTGAAAATTTCTTTTAGTGCGAAATACATGTTAGATGCATTAAAGGCGTTAGAAGGTTCGGAAATCCATATCAATTTTACAGGGGCTATGAGACCATTTGTAATCCGAGCGGCAGAAGATGATTCTATGCTTCAGCTCATCCTGCCTGTACGTACTTATTAAAGGATTTAAAGAAAGCTGCTAGCAAAGGTTCTAGTAGCTTTCTTTTCTTTCATCGTTTTATTTAGTAAAATGTAATAAGATACACGATTTGAAAGTGAGAGAAGAACATGACAAAACAAATCCAGATTTCTACCGAAACGATTACGTTAGGTCAATTTCTAAAACTGGCTGATGTCATTCAAACAGGCGGGATGGCCAAATGGTTCTTAAGCGAATATGAAGTTTACGTGAACGGGGAGCAGGATAACCGCCGCGGCCGAAAGTTGAAGCCGAACGATGAGATATCTATTCCGAACATAGGTTCATTTATTGTGGTAGGCTAAAGTTGGTGATGGTTTGTATATAAAAAATCTTGCATTAGTTAACTATCGTAATTACGAAAAAACAGAACTTACTTTTGAAAATAAGGTGAACGTAATCTTAGGAGAAAATGCTCAAGGAAAAACAAATGTTATGGAATCCATTTTTGTGCTTTCTATGGCAAAGTCCCACCGCACATCCAATGACAAAGAGCTGATTAAGTGGGATGAAGAATATGCAAAGATTACAGGGGGTCTGGAGCGGAAAAGCGGTCCATTTACATTAGAGTTAGTCATTTCAAAAAAAGGGAAGAAGGCTAAGCACAACTATATAGAGCAACAAAAGTTGAGTCAGTATGTAGGAGCTATGAATACCGTTATGTTTGCTCCCGAAGATTTGAATCTAGTGAAGGGGAGTCCGCAGGTAAGAAGACGTTTCATCGATATGGAGATTGGTCAAGTTTCCCCTGTCTATATGCATGACTTAACACGCTACCAAAAGATTTTGCATCAACGCAACCAATATTTAAAACAGCTGCAGCTAAGAAAGCAATCAGATCAAGCCTTGCTTGATGTACTGACTATGCAATTAAGTGAAGCTGCAGCTAAAATTTTGAAAAAGAGATTTGAATTTCTCCAACTTCTTCAAAAATGGGCGGAACCAATCCATCAAGGAATCAGCCGAGGAATTGAAACCCTCAAAATTGAGTATAAAAACTCAATTGATGTATCAGAAAATGAAGAGTTGTCGAAAATGATAGAAGCATATCAAGAAAAGTTTGATAAGATTAAGAGTAGAGAAATCGATAGAGGAGTAACCCTTGCAGGTCCCCATCGAGATGATCTAGTATTTTATGTGAATGATAAAGATGTACAGACATTTGGGTCGCAAGGGCAGCAACGTACAACAGCGTTGTCGTTAAAGCTAGCTGAAATTGAACTTATTCATTCAGAGATCGGAGAATATCCCATCTTATTGCTAGACGATGTATTATCCGAGTTGGATGATTACCGTCAATCCCATTTGTTAAATACCATTCAAGGGAAAGTCCAAACATTTGTCACAACAACTAGTATTGATGGAATCAATCATGATACATTAAAGCAAGCGGCCACGTATAAGGTGGTTTCAGGAGAGATTAAAAAGCTTAAATGAGGTGGGATGTTGCTTATATATATCGGTGAAGACCTCGTTATTCAAGGGAAAGATATTGTAGCCATTCTAGATAAACATGTTTTTTTATCTTCTACGGATAATCAGACCTCACTCTCCTTATCGAAGGGTGTAGATATGGAAAATATAAAATCAGTTGTGGTCACACCCCATACTATTTACTATTCTCCTTTTGCGTCGCAAACGCTCAAGAAGAGATTATATACATTTATGAAATAATAACTACTGTAAGTGGTTTTTAATAAAAAGTGTAGGTGATACAGTTGGCAATGGATCAAAAGGAAATCCAAAACCCATCATATGAAGCTGATCAAATTCAGGTGCTGGAGGGCTTAGAGGCAGTTCGTAAGCGTCCTGGTATGTATATTGGATCTACTAGCGCAAAAGGATTGCATCATCTTGTTTGGGAAATCGTTGATAATAGTATCGACGAAGCATTGGCAGGCTATTGCGATGAAATCAATGTAATAGTTGAAGAAGATAATAGTATTACCGTAATGGATAATGGGCGTGGAATTCCCGTTGGCATCCATGAAAAAATGGGCAGACCAGCGGTGGAAGTTATCATGACAGTCCTTCACGCAGGTGGGAAATTTGGCGGCGGCGGTTATAAGGTATCTGGAGGATTGCATGGTGTCGGCGCTTCAGTTGTTAATGCGTTGTCTACTTATTTAGAAGTATATGTTAAGCGTGAGGGGCATGTTCATTACCAGAAATTCGAACGCGGTGTGCCGGCTGGAGATTTAAAAGTAATCGGTGAAACGGATCAAACGGGGACAAAAACCCATTTTAAGCCTGATGGTGAAATTTTTACGGAAACATTAGAGTATGAGTATGATACTCTTGCAAATCGTTTGCGTGAGCTTGCTTTCTTGAATAAGGGGATTAAAATTACCATTGAAGATAAGCGAGTAGAGGATAAGCGAAATGAATACTATTATGAGGGCGGAATTAAGTCTTATGTCGAGCATTTAAATCGCTCTAAAGAGGTCGTTCACGAAGAGCCGATTTACATGGAGGGAGAAAAGGACCATATCTCAGTGGAAATTGCTCTCCAATATAACGACAGCTATACAAGTAATATTTACTCTTTTGCTAATAATATCCATACGTATGAAGGCGGAACCCACGAAGCAGGCTTCAAGACAGCTTTAACGCGTGTGATCAATGATTATGCGCGCAAGCACAATGTGTTTAAAGAGAGTGATGCTAACTTGACGGGTGAAGATGTACGTGAAGGATTAACAGCTATCATTTCTATCAAACATCCAGATCCTCAGTTTGAAGGGCAGACGAAAACGAAACTCGGTAATAGCGAGGCCCGCACGATTACGGATTCTGTCTTTGCTGAACAATTTGAAAAATTCTTGTTAGAAAATCCTGCTGTCGCTAAAAAAATCATTGATAAAGGAACTATGGCAGCGCGAGCGCGACTTGCCGCCAAAAAAGCAAGAGAACTGACTCGTCGCAAAAGTGCATTGGAAATTTCGAATTTACCTGGAAAATTAGCTGACTGCTCTTCAAAAGATCCATCTATCAGTGAATTGTACGTAGTAGAGGGTGACTCTGCCGGAGGGTCAGCTAAACAAGGACGTGACCGTCATTTCCAAGCCATTCTCCCTCTTCGCGGGAAAATTATCAACGTAGAAAAAGCTCGTTTAGATAAAATTTTATCTAATAATGAGATTCGAACTATTATTACAGCACTTGGTACAGGGATTGGCGAAGACTTTGACATCGGAAAAGCCCGTTATCATAAAGTAGTCATTATGACAGATGCGGATGTAGATGGAGCCCATATTCGCACCTTATTATTGACGTTCTTCTACCGTTATATGAGAGAAATTATTGAGCACGGCTATATTTATATCGCCCAGCCCCCTCTGTATAAAATTTCTCAAGGCAAAAAAGTAGAGTATGCTTATAATGACCGGCAGTTAGAGAGTATTTTGAGTACTTTCTCCGAGAATCAAAAGCCAGGTATTCAAAGGTATAAAGGTTTAGGGGAAATGAATCCAGAACAGTTATGGGAAACAACGATGGATCCCGAAACACGAACTTTACTTCAAGTAAATTTACAAGATGCCATTGAAGCAGATGAAACATTCGAAATTCTGATGGGTGATAAAGTAGAACCAAGAAGAAATTTCATCGAAGAGAATGCTAAGTATGTAAAAAACCTAGATATTTAAAAATAAATGCAGGATAGAAGCTTCTATCCTGTCTTTACGTATATAAGTTTATTAAACCTATTCTAAAATGAACTTCGTAAAGGAGGTTCTCCCATATGGAAGAAAAGAAGAATTCCCAAGTTAAAGAGATTAATATTAGTCAGGAAATGAAATCATCATTTTTGGATTACGCTATGAGTGTTATTGTATCCCGTGCCCTGCCAGATGTAAGGGATGGACTAAAACCGGTACACAGACGTATTTTATATGCCATGAATGATCTTGGCATGACAGCAGATAAAGCATATAAAAAATCAGCCCGTATCGTTGGAGAAGTAATCGGTAAGTATCACCCACACGGTGACTCGGCTGTATACGATACGATGGTGAGGATGGCTCAAGATTTTAGCTATCGCTACATGTTGGTGGACGGCCATGGAAATTTTGGTTCTGTCGATGGAGATGCGGCGGCGGCTATGCGTTATACAGAAGCAAGAATGTCAAAAATATCGATGGAAATCTTACGGGATATCAATAAGGACACCATTGATTATCAAGATAACTATGATGGATCAGAAAAAGAGCCTGTTGTACTGCCAGCCAGATTCCCTAATTTACTTGTAAACGGTTCTTCCGGGATTGCCGTAGGAATGGCAACCAATATACCTCCTCACCAGTTAGGAGAAGTGATTGATGGGGTGCTGGCAATCAGCGAGAATCCAGACATCACTATTGGTGAATTAATGGAGTATATCCCAGGTCCAGACTTTCCAACAGCAGGGCAGATTCTTGGAAGAAGCGGAATTCGTAGGGCTTATGAAACAGGAAGAGGCTCGATTACTTTACGAGCGAAGGTAGAAATTGAAGAGAAAAGCAATGGAAAACAAGTTATCATTGTAAATGAGCTTCCATATCAAGTGAATAAGGCGAGATTGATTGAAAAAATCGCAGAGCTCGCGCGTGATAAGAAGATTGAAGGTATTACCGATTTGCGGGATGAATCGGATCGTAATGGAATGCGAATTGTAATTGAGGTTCGACGTGATGCCAATGCTAATGTCTTATTAAATAACTTGTATAAACAAACAGCTCTTCAAACAAGCTTTGGCATTAACATGCTCGCTCTTGTAGAGGGACAACCAAAAGTATTAAACCTAAAACAATGTTTAAAGCACTATTTAGACCACCAAATTGTAGTCATTCGCCGACGGACAGAATTTGAACTTAGAAAGGCAGAAGCGAGAGCCCATATCTTAGAAGGGTTGCGTATTGCTTTAGATCACTTGGATGAAGTCATTGCGCTCATTCGGAAATCCCAAACCACAGAGATAGCGAAAGAAGGATTAATGACCCAATTTTCTTTATCTGAGAAACAAGCGCAGGCTATCCTTGATATGCGATTGCAACGTTTGACAGGTTTAGAGCGCGAAAAGATAGAAGATGAATATCAATCACTAGTAAAATTAATCGCAGAGTTAAAAGCGATTTTAGCTGATGAGGAAAAAGTTCTTGAAATCATTCGGGAAGAGCTCCGAGAGATTAAAGATAAGTTTAATGATGAGAGAAAAACTGAAATTGTCATGGGCGGAATAGAAACCATAGAGGATGAAGATTTAATTCCTCGCCAAAATATTGTCATTACCTTAACCCATAATGGCTATATTAAGCGTCTTCCTGTATCAACTTATCGCAGCCAAAAACGCGGTGGCAGAGGTATACAGGGAATGAATACGAATGAAGATGATTTTGTTGAACAGCTATTAACAACCTCGACTCATGATACTATTTTATTCTTTACAAATAAAGGGAAGGTGTACCGTACAAAAGGGTATGAAATTCCAGAATACAATCGAACAGCTAAAGGATTGCCAATTGTTAATTTACTGGAAGTTGAAAAGGGAGAATGGGTAAATGCAATCATTCCTGTAGAAGTGTTCAATGAAGATTCCTACCTTTTCTTTACTACCAAAAAAGGGATTTCCAAGAGAACAACGTTGTCTTCCTTTGAAAATATCCGTACGAGCGGGTTAATTGCCGTTGGTTTAAAAGAGGATGATGAGCTGATATCCGTCCGAATGACTGACGGAACGAAGGATGTTATTATCGGAACGAAGCAAGGTATGCTGATAAGATTTGCTGAAGAGGACGTTCGTGCGATGGGACGAACAGCAACGGGAGTTAAAGGTATTACATTGGATGAAGACGACGAAGTCGTTGGAATGGAAATTTCAGAAGAACAAGAAGATATTTTAATTGTGACGAAAAATGGATATGGAAAACGAACCCCAACTTCTGAATATCGTCTTCAATCTCGTGGAGGAAAAGGGTTAAAGACATGCAACATCACAGAGAAAAATGGCACAGTCGTTGCTTTGAAATCTGTTACCTCTGATGATGATATTATGGTCATTACCGTTAATGGAGTACTAATTAGAATATCTTCACAAGATATTTCACAGATGGGACGCAATACACAAGGTGTTAAAGTGATTAGATTGGACGAGAGTGAGTATGTCTCTACTGTAGCAAAGGTGCAGCCAGAAGAAATAGAAGATGGGGACCAAGAAGAATTAGAAGAAACAGAGAGTGTAACAGAAGAATAAAAAATCATAAAAAAAGAAGAGGGCTAAGCCCTCTTCTTTTTTTATGATTTTGATTGCTATGAAAATAAAAATGAATTAGCGTTCCCTAAAGTGATTTGGTAAAATAAAGAAGAGAATCAATTCGATAAATTTCACTTTTGGGGGACTAGCATTGAACGTGCCAGTGAATAAGCTGCAAGAGGGATATAGACTGTTAGAGGATGTCATTGTAAACCAAGATCAAGTAATTATCCGTAAAAATAACTTGTTAACTAACGAACTAATTCGGGTTTTACAAGCCTATTTGATAAAGGATGTTAAGGTAGAAAAACATGATGTGCATGTCGAGCAAAGCCTGGGTACATCTGGAAAACATTATCTAGATGAGAGTGGAAAATTGTCTTTTATTTCCCGTTACTTAGAAATAATTAAAGAATATAAGGAAATGTATCTCAGTTGGAAAAGAGGATCTGCTATTCAAATTAGTAAAATTAGAGAATTGCTGCCTCCTTTATTAGAGCATATTGATGGAAATGAACATCAAATTTTTTTGCTTCATCACTTTAGCACAAAGGAAGAATATATGTATCAGCACCCGGTGGCAGTGAGTTTAATTGCTAATTTGATAGGCAGACAAATTGGGCTGTCAAAAGGAGAGTGTATCCAGCTATCTATAGCCGGTTTTTTAATTGATTGCGGCATGTGTAAAATTAATCCGAGCATTATTTTAAAGAAGGGAGCGCTGCTTCCTGATGAATATGAAGTGATAAAAAAACATCCCGTCTATAGTTATGAGATGACTAAAAACATTTCCACATTAAACCACGAAAGTAAGTTAGCCATTTTACAACACCATGAACGTTTAGATGGAAGCGGATACCCATTTAAGATCGATCAAACTAAAATTCACCCTTTTAGTCAAATTCTCGCTGTGGCGGATGTTTATCATGCTATGACTTCAGAGCGGATATATAGAAAAAAACAATCCCCTTTTAAGGTATTAGAAGAAATGATGCAGGACAGCTTTGGGAAGTTTGATATACAATACATAGATACCTTGGTTCGATCTATTAGTAACTTTTCAATTGGAACGAAGGTAAGGTTGACTAATAACAAGAAAGGTGAAATTGTTTTTATTAATCCGCAAAACCCAATAAGACCGTTAATTAGAATGGATGAGGATCACGAATTTATTAATTTATTGCAACACGTAGATTTGCATATTGATGAGGTGATATAAAAACCATGCAGAGGCATGGTTTTTATATATTCTTAAAAAAGATGTTGCATTTTCTTAATAGCACTGATATTATATTAAAAGTCAGCAGCGAAACTTTTAATCTCCTATAACGGGGGATAAAAAATGTTGACATACAAGATGAATGGTGTTAATATTAAAGGGTCGCTTTGAGATAAAAAGTTCTTTGAAAACTGAACAAAACAAAAAACGTCAACGTTAATTCTATTTTATTATGAGCAAGTCAAACATTTCTTCGGAGAGTTTGATCCTGGCTCAGGACGAACGCTGGCGGCGTGCCTAATACATGCAAGTCGAGCGGACAGATGGGAGCTTGCTCCCTGAAGTCAGCGGCGGACGGGTGAGTAACACGTGGGCAACCTGCCTGTAAGACTGGGATAACTTCGGGAAACCGGAGCTAATACCGGATAACACCGAGGACCACATGGTCCTTGGTTGAAAGATGGCTTCGGCTATCACTTACAGATGGGCCCGCGGCGCATTAGCTAGTTGGTGAGGTAACGGCTCACCAAGGCAACGATGCGTAGCCGACCTGAGAGGGTGATCGGCCACACTGGGACTGAGACACGGCCCAGACTCCTACGGGAGGCAGCAGTAGGGAATCTTCCGCAATGGACGAAAGTCTGACGGAGCAACGCCGCGTGAGCGATGAAGGCCTTCGGGTCGTAAAGCTCTGTTGTTAGGGAAGAACAAGTACCAGAGTAACTGCTGGTACCTTGACGGTACCTAACCAGAAAGCCACGGCTAACTACGTGCCAGCAGCCGCGGTAATACGTAGGTGGCAAGCGTTGTCCGGAATTATTGGGCGTAAAGCGCGCGCAGGCGGTTCCTTAAGTCTGATGTGAAAGCCCACGGCTCAACCGTGGAGGGTCATTGGAAACTGGGGAACTTGAGTGCAGAAGAGGAAAGCGGAATTCCACGTGTAGCGGTGAAATGCGTAGAGATGTGGAGGAACACCAGTGGCGAAGGCGGCTTTCTGGTCTGTAACTGACGCTGAGGCGCGAAAGCGTGGGGAGCAAACAGGATTAGATACCCTGGTAGTCCACGCCGTAAACGATGAGTGCTAAGTGTTAGGGGGTTTCCGCCCCTTAGTGCTGCAGCTAACGCATTAAGCACTCCGCCTGGGGAGTACGGCCGCAAGGCTGAAACTCAAAGGAATTGACGGGGGCCCGCACAAGCGGTGGAGCATGTGGTTTAATTCGAAGCAACGCGAAGAACCTTACCAGGTCTTGACATCCTCTGACAACTCTAGAGATAGAGCGTTCCCCTTCGGGGGACAGAGTGACAGGTGGTGCATGGTTGTCGTCAGCTCGTGTCGTGAGATGTTGGGTTAAGTCCCGCAACGAGCGCAACCCTTGATCTTAGTTGCCAGCATTTAGTTGGGCACTCTAAGGTGACTGCCGGTGACAAACCGGAGGAAGGTGGGGATGACGTCAAATCATCATGCCCCTTATGACCTGGGCTACACACGTGCTACAATGGACGGTACAAAGAGTCGCAAGACCGCGAGGTGGAGCTAATCTCATAAAACCGTTCTCAGTTCGGATTGCAGGCTGCAACTCGCCTGCATGAAGCCGGAATCGCTAGTAATCGCGGATCAGCATGCCGCGGTGAATACGTTCCCGGGCCTTGTACACACCGCCCGTCACACCACGAGAGTTTGCAACACCCGAAGTCGGTGAGGTAACCGTAAGGAGCCAGCCGCCTAAGGTGGGGTAGATGATTGGGGTGAAGTCGTAACAAGGTAGCCGTATCGGAAGGTGCGGCTGGATCACCTCCTTTCTAAGGATTTTTACAAGAGTCGTTGACGAAACGTTTTGTTCAGTTTTGAGAGTTCATTCTCTCAAAATAGAGATGAATAACTTATCTTATCTTGCATAAGATATTTTTTATCTCTTGCTATGTTTGTTCCTTGAAAACTAGATAACAGTAATAGCTGAGGAAAGTGAAAACTTTTCTAAACATAAATCCTTTGTCAATGAACAAAGGGAAAAGAGAAGCGAGAAGTTCGAGGCGGCGAAGTTTCGAGCAGCACAGCGTATTTATATACGTGAGCAGCGCAGAAACGAAGCCAACGAAGAAATTCGACGCTAATCTTTTACCGCAAGGTTAAGTTAGAAAGGGCGCACGGTGGATGCCTTGGCACTAGGAGCCGATGAAGGACGGGACTAACACCGATATGCTTCGGGGAGCTGTAAGTGAGCTTTGATCCGGAGATTTCCGAATGGGGAAACCCACTGTTCGTAATGGAACAGTATCTTTATCTGAATACATAGGATATTGATGGCAGACCCGGGGAACTGAAACATCTAAGTACCCGGAGGAAGAGAAAGCAATTGCGATTTCCTGAGTAGCGGCGAGCGAAACGGAATTAGCCCAAACCAAGAGGCTTGCCTCTTGGGGTTGTAGGACACTCTATACGGAGTTACAAAGGAACGGAGTAGACGAAGAGGTCTGGAAAGGCCCGTCAAAGAAGGTAACAACCCTGTAGTTGAAACTTCGTTCCCTCTTGAGTGGATCCTGAGTACGGCGGGACACGTGAAATCCCGTCGGAAGCTGGGAGGACCATCTCCCAAGGCTAAATACTCCCTAGTGACCGATAGTGAACCAGTACCGTGAGGGAAAGGTGAAAAGCACCCCGGAAGGGGAGTGAAAGAGAACCTGAAACCGTGTGCCTACAAGTAGTCAGAGCCCGTTAACGGGTGATGGCGTGCCTTTTGTAGAATGAACCGGCGAGTTACGATCCCATGCAAGGTTAAGTTGAAGAGACGGAGCCGCAGCGAAAGCGAGTCTGAATAGGGCGAATGAGTATGTGGTCGTAGACCCGAAACCAGGTGATCTACCCATGTCCAGGGTGAAGTCCAGGTAACACTGGATGGAGGCCCGAACCCACGCACGTTGAAAAGTGCGGGGATGAGGTGTGGGTAGCGGAGAAATTCCAATCGAACTTGGAGATAGCTGGTTCTCTCCGAAATAGCTTTAGGGCTAGCCTCAAGATAAGAGTCTCGGAGGTAGAGCACTGATTGGACTAGGGGCCCCCAACGGGTTACCGAATTCAGTCAAACTCCGAATGCCGATGACTTATTCTTGGGAGTCAGACTGCGAGTGATAAGATCCGTAGTCAAGAGGGAAACAGCCCAGACCACCAGCTAAGGTCCCAAAGTATACGTTAAGTGGAAAAGGATGTGGAGTTGCTTAGACAACCAGGATGTTGGCTTAGAAGCAGCCACCATTTAAAGAGTGCGTAATAGCTCACTGGTCGAGTGACTCTGCGCCGAAAATGTACCGGGGCTAAACGTATCACCGAAGCTGTGGATTGACATCTGCGATGTCAGTGGTAGGAGAGCGTTCTAAGGGCGGTGAAGCTAGACCGTAAGGACTGGTGGAGCGCTTAGAAGTGAGAATGCCGGTATGAGTAGCGAAAGACAAGTGAGAATCTTGTCCACCGTATGCCTAAGGTTTCCTGAGGAAGGCTCGTCCGCTCAGGGTTAGTCGGGACCTAAGCCGAGGCCGAAAGGCGTAGGCGATGGATAACAGGTTGATATTCCTGTACTACCTCCCCACCGTTTGAGCAATGGGGGGACGCAGAAGGATAGGGTAAGCGCGCTGTTGGATATGCGCGTCCAAGCAGTAAGGCTGGTGAATAGGCAAATCCGTTCACCGTAAGGCTGAGCTGTGATGGCGAGGGAAATAGAGTACCGAAGTTCCTGATTTCACGCTGCCAAGAAAAGCCTCTAGCGAGGTGGGAGGTACCCGTACCGCAAACCGACACAGGTAGGCGAGGAGAGAATCCTAAGGTGTTCGAGAGAACTCTCGTTAAGGAACTCGGCAAAATGACCCCGTAACTTCGGGAGAAGGGGTGCTCTGATAGGGTGCAAGCCCGAGAGAGCCGCAGTGAATAGGCCCAGGCGACTGTTTAGCAAAAACACAGGTCTCTGCGAAGCCGTAAGGCGAAGTATAGGGGCTGACACCTGCCCGGTGCTGGAAGGTTAAGGGGAGAGGTTAGCGCAAGCGAAGCTTTGAACCGAAGCCCCAGTAAACGGCGGCCGTAACTATAACGGTCCTAAGGTAGCGAAATTCCTTGTCGGGTAAGTTCCGACCCGCACGAAAGGTGTAACGATCTGGGCACTGTCTCAACGAGAGACTCGGTGAAATTATAGTACCTGTGAAGATGCAGGTTACCCGCGACAGGACGGAAAGACCCCGTGGAGCTTTACTGTAGCCTGATATTGAATTTTGGTACAGCTTGTACAGGATAGGTAGGAGCCTTGGAAGCCGGAGCGCTAGCTTCGGTGGAGGCGTCGGTGGGATACTACCCTGGCTGTATTGAAATTCTAACCCGCACCCCTCATCGGGGTGGGAGACAGTGTCAGGTGGGCAGTTTGACTGGGGCGGTCGCCTCCTAAAATGTAACGGAGGCGCCCAAAGGTTCCCTCAGAATGGTTGGAAATCATTCGTAGAGTGTAAAGGCACAAGGGAGCTTGACTGCGAGACCTACAAGTCGAGCAGGGACGAAAGTCGGGCTTAGTGATCCGGTGGTTCCGCATGGAAGGGCCATCGCTCAACGGATAAAAGCTACCCCGGGGATAACAGGCTTATCTCCCCCAAGAGTCCACATCGACGGGGAGGTTTGGCACCTCGATGTCGGCTCATCGCATCCTGGGGCTGTAGTCGGTCCCAAGGGTTGGGCTGTTCGCCCATTAAAGCGGTACGCGAGCTGGGTTCAGAACGTCGTGAGACAGTTCGGTCCCTATCCGTCGCGGGCGCAGGAAATTTGAGAGGAGCTGTCCTTAGTACGAGAGGACCGGGATGGACGCACCGCTGGTGTACCAGTTGTCTTGCCAAAGGCATCGCTGGGTAGCTATGTGCGGACGGGATAAGTGCTGAAAGCATCTAAGCATGAAGCCCCCCTCAAGATGAGATTTCCCATAGCGTCAAGCTAGTAAGATCCCTGAAAGATGATCAGGTTGATAGGTCAGAGATGGAAGCGTGGCGACATGTGGAGTTGACTGATACTAATCGATCGAGGACTTAACCTAAAGAAAAGCGAAGGCGACTGTTCAATCTTGAGAGACGTTGGAGCTTCTGAACGGGAAACCGCTTTTTGGTTTCATGGGCAGAAGTGAAACGGCCGAAAGATTAGGAACCGTAGCTGGACAATGAAGAAAAGTAAAGCAATACTCAGCAGCTCGTTATCTAGTTTTGAAGGAATAACCTTCATATAGTCTGGTGATGATGGCGAAGAGGTCACACCCGTTCCCATGCCGAACACGGAAGTTAAGCTCTTCAGCGCCGATGGTAGTTGGGGGTTTCCCCCTGTGAGAGTAGGACGTTGCCAGGCATTTAATATAAAAAAAGCTAGTCATTTGACTAGCTTTTTTTGTATTGTAGAAAATCGTAAAGAAGAAAGGGGATTTTTTCTGAGGAAACAGATAAAAATTTAGAGATGAATGAGAAATCGTTAGAAGAATAAGTGTGAAGTAACTCATACCACCATTCTGTTTCATAGCGGGAAATCATGCTTAAATTATATAAAAGAAGATAATGACTGAGTATTTCGGGAAAGTAGTCGCTTTTTTCTCTTTGTAGTGGAAAAAAAAACTCTTTATCGTAAAAGTTGAACATTAAAGGGGAACAGTAATTAAGATTAATTCTTTCATCCAGTTGAAAAATTAAGTGCTTGTTTTCTGTCTGCTTATATTGAAAAGGCAGTTTTGTTTTTTCCAGTAAGTATGTACAAAATCGTTCTGTATTTACATGATAGTGTTCTAAAATGGAAATCGGAAATTGAAATATATTCTCTTTTTTTGTGCTTATTTGTACACATGTATGATGCTTTTTACATTCTTCAAATAAAGAGGATAGTTCTGGAATAAGACTTAACAAGTGGAACATAGAGTATTTGCTCCCCTCAATTTGTTCCACATGAAACATAACACGGCTAATATGCGAGAATAGACCATACTTTTGGATTTTAACTTCATCATCTAAAAAATCATAGCTTTGTTTTTTTCTTTTACGTGTTGATACTCCGTGAGCCAGGACAGAGGTACTGTGAGGATAATCAAAATCAACCGTTAATAAGCACGCTTTTAACAACTGGGTCATTCCGTAAAATAAAAGCATGGGCTTAATGGCTAAAGGAGCATGATGTGCAACATTATAATAATTTTGGCTATGTTCCAAATAATATATAAATGGGTAGCAGTTTTCATAACTTTTTTTCTCTGCCTCTTTTAAACCATGGGATTCATAACAGGAATATAGATATTTTTGTGAATAAGGAGCGGAATAAAAAATAGAAAAAGAATCCTTTATATTAGGGATATTAAACAATTGTAAACACCTCTTTAATTTTTAGAATTATCGAAATTATTTATGGTTATTGACATATGGATACCTCAATTGTTAATCTACTAATAATATTTTGTCGCCTAGAGGAGGATTATATGATGTGGGAAACTAAATTTACAAAAGAAGGTTTAACGTTTGATGATGTATTATTAATCCCTGCTAAATCAGAAGTATTACCAAAGGATGTTAATTTAAGTGTTACTTTAACTGAGACTTTAAAATTAAATGTACCGTTAATTAGTGCAGGTATGGATACTGTAACCGAAGCAGATATGGCTATTTCGATGGCTAGACAAGGTGGGCTAGGTATCATTCACAAAAATATGTCTATCGAGCAGCAGGCAGAACAAGTAGATAAAGTAAAACGTTCAGAAAGCGGTGTTATTACAGATCCTTTCTTTTTGACCCCCGAACATCAGGTTTTTGATGCAGAACATTTAATGGGAAAATACCGTATTTCAGGTGTACCAATTGTAAACAATGAGACAGAACAAAAGTTAGTTGGTATTTTAACCAATCGCGATTTGCGTTTCGTTCAAGATTATTCAATCCTTATCTCAGATGTGATGACAAAAGAAAATCTCGTTACAGCACCTGTTGGAACGACATTAGATGAAGCTGAAAAAATCCTTCAGAAACACAAAATTGAAAAACTGCCTTTAGTCGACAACCAAGGCGTGTTAAAAGGTCTCATTACGATTAAAGACATTGAAAAGGTTATTGAGTTTCCTAATTCAGCAAAAGATAAGCAAGGACGCCTTTTGGTAGGAGCTGCTGTAGGTGTAACAAAAGATACAATGATTAGAACGGAAAAGCTGGTAAACGCCGGGGTAGATGTGATTGTCATCGATACAGCCCATGGCCATTCTCAAGGTGTATTAGATGCAGTTCGCAGTATACGTGAACAATATCCTGAGTTAAACATTATTGCGGGAAATGTCGCAACAGCGGAAGGTACAAAGGCTTTAATTGAAGCCGGTGCTAATATTGTTAAAGTAGGTATCGGGCCTGGTTCTATTTGTACAACTCGGGTTGTAGCTGGAGTCGGTGTTCCTCAAATTACTGCCATTTATGATTGTGCAACGGAAGCAAGAAAACATGGTGTGCCAATTATTGCAGATGGCGGTATTAAATATTCAGGCGACATCGTAAAAGCATTAGCTGCAGGAGGCCATGTTGTTATGTTAGGGAGCTTGCTTGCAGGAACCACGGAAAGCCCGGGAGAGACGGAAATCTTCCAAGGTAGACGATTTAAAGTATACCGTGGAATGGGATCTGTCAGTGCGATGGAGCAAGGAAGTAAAGACCGTTACTTCCAAGAGGATAGCAAGAAATTCGTTCCGGAAGGAATTGAAGGGCGCGTACCTTATAAAGGTCCATTAGCAGACACCCTCTATCAATTGATTGGCGGACTTAAGTCAGGAATGGGTTATTGCGGTACAGGCAATCTTGAAGAACTTCGTGAGAAAGCTCAATTTATTCGAATGACTGGTGCAGGTTTACGGGAAAGCCATCCTCACGATATCCAAATTACAAAAGAAGCTCCTAACTATTCAATGAGCTAATTATTTACATTAAAAACATCCCTTAAGCTGTTTAAAATAGGTTTAAGGGATGTTTTTTTATTTATTGTATCTATATCGCCACATAAAGTAACGGTACTTCTTCATCTATTTTTTTAGATGTCGATATGGTAAAATAGCATCTATGTGAGTCTAAATATGGAGGGTTTAGTAGTGAAGAATCAGTTACGTAAACTTTTGATCTTCAGTGTCCTGTCGGCTGTTTTATTTGTGAGTTTGTTCACGCATATACCACAGGTAGAGGCTGAAGAAAACTTTTTAAACATTGAATCGGATGCAGCTATGTTGGTAGAGGCAAAAACAGGGAAAATCATTTTTGAGAAAAATGCTGATACGGTTTTAGGTATTGCTAGTATGACAAAAATGATGACAGAGTATTTGTTGCTAGAAGCAATCGATGAGAAAAGAGTTAGCTGGGATCAGGAATATACAGTTAGTGATTATGTATATAAAATTTCCCAAGATCGAAGCTTATCAAACGTTCCGCTATTAAAGGATGGAACATACAATGTAAAAGAACTTTATGAAGCAATGGCTATTTATTCAGCAAATGGAGCGACTATTGCTATTTCTGAAATTTTAGCGGGTTCTGAAAGTAATTTTGTCAAAATGATGAATAAAAAAGCAGAAGAGTTAGGGCTGGAGGACTATAAGTTTGTTAACTCTACTGGTTTGACGAATACGTTGTTGAAAGGAATGCATCCTAGCGGAACAGGTGCTAATGATGAGAACGTATTGTCAGCACGAGCAACCGCTCGATTAGCCTACCATTTAATTAATGACTATCCTGAAGTACTGGAAGAAGCCAAAATACCTAAAAAGGTATTTAGAGAAGGAACAGAGCATGAAATTCAAATGGACAATTGGAACTGGATGCTGCCAGGCCTCGTATTCGGCTATGAAGGAGTAGATGGTTTAAAAACAGGCCATACAGATTTTGCAGGGTATTGCTTTACGGGAACGGCTGAGAGAGATGGTGTTCGTTACATCACTGTGGTTATGAATGCAAAATCAAATGGTGTTAAATCATTTAAAGCACGCTTCGAAGAAACAAGAAAGTTACTAGACTATGCTTTTAGTAATTATAGAATGGAAGAGGTTCTCCCAGCTCATCACACATTTAAAGATCAATCTACAGTCCCAGTTGTGAAAGGGAAAGAAAAGGAAGTAAAGGTTTATACAGAAAAACCTTTAGAAGTACTAATGAAACGTGGAGAACAAAAGAAATACAGCCCTTATGTAGAGCTAACTAAAAAATCATTAAATGAAGATGGCAAGCTTACAGCTCCCGTTAAGGAAGGTCAGCAAGTCGGTACCGTTGGCGTTAAATATAAAGGGGACGATCAGCTGGGCTTTTTGACGAAAGAAGGGGCAAAAGCCGCTACAGTCAATCTTGTAACAAAAGAAGAGATTGAAAAGGCAAACTGGTTTATTTTATCGATACGTAGTGTAGGTGGTTTTTTCGGTGATATTTGGACAAGTGCCGCTAAAACTGTAAAAGGCTGGTTTTAAGCTCTCTATTCAATAGAGAGCTTTTTTTGAAGTGAAATAAGCTGATGGAACTAGAGATTAGAAAGCTTGATAAATGATAAAAAAATCAATGTCAGTGTAAAACTATACAATATGGATAATATTAAAAGAGAGTTCAATAAAGAGGTATTATTTTTTATAGGATTTATTCAGAAAATAGGGTAAAATAAGAAAATGAAAACCCAATAGAGTAAGGGTTTCATTTTGTGTAATACACATCAATGGGGGGAGTACAAGATGAATACAGGTACTGATCGTGTTAAACGTGGAATGGCAGAAATGCAAAAAGGCGGCGTTATTATGGACGTTGTCAATGCTGAACAAGCAAAAATTGCAGAGGAAGCAGGAGCAGTAGCCGTTATGGCCCTAGAGCGTGTTCCGGCAGATATCCGTGCAGCTGGCGGAGTTGCACGAATGGCGGATCCTACAATTGTAGAAGAAGTAATGGGTGCAGTCTCCATTCCAGTAATGGCAAAAGCACGTATTGGTCATATCGTAGAAGCGCGTGTATTAGAGGCGCTTGGCGTTGATTATATCGATGAAAGTGAAGTATTAACACCTGCAGATGAAGAGTACCATCTTAATAAAAGTGCATTTACTGTTCCGTTTGTTTGCGGATGCCGTGACTTAGGAGAAGCTGCTCGCCGGATTGGAGAAGGAGCATCAATGCTTCGTACAAAAGGTGAGCCTGGAACAGGTAACATCGTAGAAGCAGTACGTCATATGCGCAAAGTCAATGCTCAGGTGCGTAAATTAGTACATATGAGCGAAGATGAAATTATGACAGAAGCAAAATTGTTAGGTGCTCCATATGAAATTTTACTTCAAATTAAACGTGAAGGACGTTTGCCGGTTGTGAATTTCGCTGCAGGCGGAGTAGCGACACCTGCAGATGCAGCTTTAATGATGCAATTAGGTGCTGATGGTGTATTTGTAGGTTCTGGTATCTTCAAATCAGACAACCCGGCTAAATTTGCCCGTGCTATTGTAGAAGCAACTACTCACTATGAAGACTATCAGTTAATTGCAAGCCTTTCTAAAGATCTTGGAGCAGCAATGAAAGGAATCGAAATTTCAACATTACTTCCAGAAAACCGCATGCAAGAGCGCGGTTGGTAATTGAAAGGAATTTACTTATGGTAAAGGTTGGAGTACTTGGTCTTCAAGGTGCTGTTCGTGAACATATTAGAGCTGTAGAGGCTTCTGGAGCAGAGGCTCTTGTTATTAAAAAGGTGGAACAGCTTGAAGAAGTGGACGGGCTGGTTCTTCCAGGTGGAGAGAGCACTACTATGCGTCGCCTTATTGATAAATATGGGTTTATGGAGCCTTTGCGTGAATTTGCACAGAGCGGAAAGCCTCTATTTGGAACTTGCGCAGGATTAATCCTATTGTCGAAGGAAATTGCGGGATATGAAGAGCCTCATATTGGAGTTATGGATATCAAGGTGGAGCGTAATTCATTCGGGCGCCAACGGGAAAGTTTTGAAGCGAAACTTAGCATTCAAGGAGTAGCAGAAGACTTTATCGGCGTATTTATCCGTGCACCTCACATCGTGAGTGTAGGAGATGAAGTAGAGGTTCTATCAGAGCATAATGGACGTATTGTGGCAGCAAGACAAGGTCAATTTTTGGGCTGCTCATTCCATCCGGAATTAACAGAGGATCATCGCCTAGCTCAATACTTTGTGAACATGGTGAAAGAATCCAAAGAATAAAGCCATTGCATGTTGTAAAGACTTATAGTAAATTATGTATTATTAAAATATAAGTAAAAATGATGAGAGGAAGCAGTAACAAGATTTCTTTCCTTTAGAGAGTCGATGGCCGGTGAAAATCGATGGTAAGAGCTTGTGAATCCATCCTTGAGTGAATTGCTGAATAACAGCTATAGCAGTTTAGTAAGCAATTTCGGTATAAAACCGTTATCTATTTGAGTTGGAAAATAATCGTAGATTGTTTTCAATTAGGGTGGCAACGCGGGTAAACTCTCGTCCCTATCTTTATAGGGATGAGGGTTTTTTTATTTGTCCCAATACATAACATATTTTAAGGAGGCTTATTATGCTTGATTTAAAATTTTTGAGAGCCAATTTTAATGAAGTGAAAGAGAAAATGAAATTCCGAGGGGAAGATTTAAGTGATTTAGATCAGTTTGAAGATCTCGATCAAAAGAGAAGAGAACTACTCGTACAAACAGAAGAGTTAAAAAGTAAACGCAATGAAGTGTCCCAACAAGTGGCTATGCTGAAAAGAGAAAAAAAGGACGCAGATCATCTTATCACTGAGATGAGAGAGGTAGGAGATCGCATTAAATCATTGGATGAAGAGCTTCGCACCGTAGAAGAGAATTTGGAACGCTTGCTTCTTTCTATTCCCAACATTCCTCATGAGAGTGTCCCTGTTGGGGAGACAGAAGATGACAATGTAGAAGTTCGTCAATGGGGAGAAGCCCGTAAGTTTGAGTTTGAACCAAAGCCACATTGGGATATTGCAACTGAACTTGATATTTTAGACTTTGAGCGTGCCGGAAAAGTAACAGGGAGCCGCTTTGTATTTTATAAAGGAGCAGGTGCTAGACTAGAGCGTGCGCTAATTAACTTTATGTTGGACCTTCATATTGATGAACATGGATATGAGGAAGTATTACCTCCTTACATGGTAAATCGTACAAGTATGACAGGTACTGGACAGCTTCCAAAGTTTGAAGAAGATGCATTTCGAATCGAATCAGAGGATTATTTTTTAATTCCGACAGCAGAAGTGCCTGTTACTAACCTATACCGCGATGAAATTCTAAATGGAAATCAACTTCCGATTGCTTATGCGGCTTATAGCGCTTGTTTCCGCTCAGAGGCCGGATCAGCAGGACGTGATACAAGGGGGCTTATCCGCCAACATCAGTTTAACAAAGTAGAGTTAGTTCGTTTTGTTAAACCAGAAGATTCTTACGATGAGTTGGAAAAGTTAACGAGTCATGCTGAAAAAGTGTTGCAGCTTTTAGGGTTGCCTTATCGAGTTATGAGCATGTGCACAGGTGATTTAGGATTTACAGCAGCTAAAAAGTATGATATTGAAGTTTGGATTCCAAGTTATGAGACATATCGTGAGATTTCTTCTTGTTCAAATTTTGAAGGCTTCCAAGCTCGTCGTGCTAATATTCGCTTTAGAAGAGAGGCGAACGCAAAACCAGAGCATGTTCACACATTAAATGGGTCAGGTTTAGCTATTGGAAGAACAGTAGCTGCTATTTTAGAGAATTATCAGCAGGAAGATGGATCTATATTGATTCCGGAAGTTCTTCGTCCATATATGGGGAATAAAGAAGTAATCAAATGAATTAAAAGTTAATTTTGGCGTCCTAAAATAGACTGATGGGTCAGCATCATCATTTTAAATTTAAAAGATGATGCTGACTTTAACATAGCCTGAAATTTTTAAAAGAAGAATTGACATATCTTTTTTTCTTTGATATATTTATACTCGTCGATACGGAGGAATACCCAAGTCCGGCTGAAGGGATCGGTCTTGAAAACCGACAGGGGTGTAACAGCCCGCGGGGGTTCGAATCCCTCTTCCTCCGCCATAATAATGACATTAATTAACCTAGCGCAGATAAAATTGGAGATTGGGAAGTCGCTGCTGAAAAGCAGCGATTTTTCATTTATGTAATATGTAAACAAAAAAACCTTCTTTCGAGAAGGTTTTTTTGTTTACATTCTTCTTTTTAATTTTTCACTGTGATGTAAAAAACGAGAGACTTTTTCTACAATAGGTTCAATAGAAGATTGATTTTGAACAATATCATACTCATTGATGTTTAAGCGTAATACCGGGCAGGCGTTGAAGTTGTTAATCCAGCTTTCATATCGTTCATGCATTTCTTGCCAGTATTCAATAGGAGTTTGTTGTTCCATTGGTCTTCCACGCTCTCGAACTCGGTCTATGATATCTTCGAAACTTCCTTCTAAGTAAATTAACAAGTCAGGGTGAGGAAAATAAGGAGTCATTACCATAGCCTGAAATAGGCCTGTATAGGTCTCGTAATCAACTTTAGACATTGTTCCTTTTTCAAAATGCATTTTTGCAAAAATGCCGGTATCCTCATAAATAGAGCGGTCTTGTACAAAGCCGCCTCCGTATTCAAATATTTTTTTCTGTTCTTTAAAGCGTTCCGCTAAAAAATAAACTTGCAAGTGGAAACTCCAGCGTTTAAAGTCTGCATAAAATTGATCCAAATATGGATTCGTATCTACCTTTTCAAAGGAAGTTCTAAATCCAAGAGCTTGTGCCAATGCAGTGGTCATAGTTGATTTTCCAACACCGACTGTTCCTGCGATTGTCAGAACGGCATCGCTTGGAATGTTATATTTTTTGCGTAAGTCCATTACTATTAACTCCTTTTTTCGAGGGTATCATACACTTTATTTAAGATAAAATCCATGTGACTAGGATTTTGGACGAAGTCAAGTTCATCACCATTAAAACGTAATACGTTTACATGTGGATGCAGTTTTTCAAAACGATCCATGGCTATCTCATAATCATCTTTTAATTGAAGTAGATAAGACGGATCCATATTTTTTTCAATTTCTCTACCGCGCAGCTGAATTCGTTTTAAAAGGGTCTCTAGGCTTGCGTTCAAATAAATCACGACATTGGGAGCGGGCATATTTTCTGTTAAAATATGATAGATTTTCACATATTTTTCGTATTGATCGCTTTTTAATGTACGTTCGGCAAAAATCATATTTTTCATAATATGATAATCAGCAATTACGGGCTGTTTTTGGCTTAAATGCAAACGTTGAATATCTTCCAGTTGTTTGAAACGATTACATAAGAAAAACATTTCAGTCTGGAAGCTCCATTCAGCAATATCTTTATAAAATTTACCTAAGAACGGATTTTCGTCAACAATCTCTTTTAATAAATTAAATTGAAAATGTGAAGAAATCGCTTTAGATAGAGAGGTTTTTCCAACACCGATCGGCCCTTCTACTGCAATAAAGGGTGTTTCTCTCACTTCTTGTTCCTCCTTTGTTAACACATTTCACGTCCCAAAACAGACAGAAGTTATTTTAACATATTAAAGAGAAGAAGAGGGAAAGATTCTAGAAAAAAGAAATATGTATATATGGTTAAAAATAGAAAAGAGATAACCCTTTCCTAAGGGGTTATCTCTTTTTGATGACGTTGAAGTTATCTACAATTAAAAGCCAATTTTGTGGGAAAGGGAGTCCAAGCTTCCAGTAAGCCATCCCTCTTAGATTTAATTCTTTCAATAAATTAAATTTAGCTTGAATAGAACGGGCATCTTCAAACCATACTTCATGTTGTTTACCATTTTCATCACGATAATTGAAATGAGGAGCTTGAGCCTTCAAATCGTATTCAATTGGTACATTATATTGATAGGCAATTTCAATTGCACGTTGAGGGCTTAATGCTTTAGCGTACTGCCCTCCTGGCACAAACGGTAGAGTCCAATCATAACCGTATAGATTCTGCCCCATCATAATCTTATTAGAAGGAATTTCTGTGATAGCGTATTGCAATACCTCGCGAACAGGACCAATGGGAGAAACGGCCATAGGGGGACCACCGCTGTATCCCCATTCATAGGTCATGATCACAACAAAATCAGCAATTTCCCCAATACTTTTGTAATCATGAGCTTCATACCATTTTCCTTTTTGATCCCTGCTCTTCTTAGGAGCCAAAGCAACAGACATAATATATCCTTCCTGTTTGAGCTTGGCTTTTGCTCTTCTAAGAAAATTAAGGTAGGCTTCGCGGTCTGCAGGACGCAAATATTCAAAATCAAAGGCAATTTCGGTGAAGTTATGTTTTTTGGCAGTAGCAATGATATTATTTAACAATTTCGTTTCAATGGCTGACTCATTAAGAATAATTCTTCCTAACTCATCACTGAATGCTCCATTTTCAATATTGGTTACGACCATAGAATAACTGACATTATTCTGAGCAGCTATTTGCCCCAGATTATTAAGGTTAGGTTCTTTCAATGAGCCATCTCGCCTTACTTCAAAGTTAGCAGCACCGAGATAAGTTAAATATTTAGCGTTTGCTCGAATTAAGTTTTCAACGGAAGGAGTAATAATTCTTCCGCTTGCTTCTACATATCCGTAAAATTCCGCGTTTCTTTTAGGTCTTGGCGGGATATAAATTCTCATTCCTGTCGTTAACCTTTGGGTTACGGAAATATTGTTGACGGTTGCCAGCTTTTGATAACTGACATTAAACTTTCGGCCGATTTCCCATAAGGTATCTCCGGGTTCCACCCAATAGTAGGAGCCTTGAATAGGAATGACGAGTGCCTGACCGATTACGAGTCGGTTAGGGTTTGGCAATTCATTTGCCTGTGAAATGGCTTGCGGCGTAGTCCCATATGTCTGAGCGATTCCATATATACTTTGTCCAGCCCTTACCACATGTATTTGCATGAAGTTTAATTCCCTCCTCATAAAACTCAATCATCTTTATCATGTTTATGAAGAGAAGGGAAGTGTCATGAATGAATTTATCCTAATATTAAGGCAATCAAGCTCCTATTTTAAAAACGTAATGTAATTCCAGAGTTTCGGGTGGATAATCACTATCTGAAAAAGTCTGGTAACTCAATCAACTGTCAGTAGGAGAGAAAAGAGAATTTTCATTTACGGTAACTTTCCTTATATGATGTGTATGTTCAACTGTGTTAGCTTGTAGGACATTTTTCATCATCTTTAAAGCAAAATCATTATCTTCTGGAATATTAGAGGCAATACAATCTGAAGGAACAATGAGGTTGTACTCTCGCATGTAAGCATCGTTAGCAGAGAAGAGTACACAAATGTTTCCTGCAATTCCTGTTAAGATAAGGGTATCTACTTGTAATTCGTCCAGCAGCATATTCAAAGCTGTTCCGTAAAAAATAGAGTGTTTAGGTTTAATTAAAAAGTAATCATCATCTTCAGGTTGCAATAGGGACAGAATGGGCTGACTTAAAGGGTTGATACATTTCTCTAAGATTTTCTTCAGGTCAGCCTGCCATAATTGGTAATGATCATTTACATAAATGACTGGGTGGTTATTTTGATGCATGTAACGTTTAAGTCGATGGATCTTCTTGGCAATATTGGCGGTTTGTTTGCTCAATTCTTCTCCATGTTGAAATTGAAAATCATTGATGATATCAATTATGATTAAAGCGGGTTTATTTCCTTTCATATACATTCTCTCCTTTTTTATATGTTGTGTAAGATAAGATAAGAATATTTCCAGGGAATACTTAAATAGATAGGACTGAAAAAAATGAATGAAGAAGATCGTTACTACATGAAGAAAGCAATAGAAGAAGCAAAAAAAGCAGAGACAATAATGGAAGTACCAATCGGAGCAGTTATCGTACAGGACGGGGAAATTATAGCAAAAGGGCACAATTTAAGAGAAACAGAACAAAGGTCTATTGCTCATGCTGAACTTCTTGCCATTGATGAGGCTTGCCGTAAGGTGGGAACGTGGCGTTTGGAAAATGCGACTTTATATGTTACCTTAGAGCCCTGTCCTATGTGTGCAGGAGCTATTGTATTATCAAGAGTTAAACGGGTAGTCTTTGGGGCGTATGATCCTAAAGGCGGATGTGCTGGCACTCTCATGAATCTATTAGAGGAAGAAAAATTTAATCATCAGGCCGAAGTGGTAGGAGGAGTGCTGGAAGAGGAATGCGGACAGCTTTTAACAAACTTCTTCAGGAAAATAAGGTTAGAAAAAAAGAAGAGAAAAGTAATTCAAGATCCTCTGAAATAATTAACAATTAATAGACGTTGCATTTTAAGATAAAAACACGTATACTTGAAAATGCATCGAATAAGATGCTTAATAAATTTGGTTTCAATTTTGCCGTGCTAAGCGGGGAGGTAGCGGTGCCCTGTACTCGCAATCCGCTCTAGCGAGGCCGAATCCCTTCCAGAGGTTAGTATACTTTAGGGTCTGACTCAAGTAAGTGGTGTTGACGTCTGGGTCCTGCGCAATGGGAATCTGTGAACCCTGTCAGGTCCGGAAGGAAGCAGCAGTAAGCAGAAGCTCTCATGTGCCGCAGGGCAGCCTGGACCGAGCTAACTGCTTGAGTAACGCCTAGGGTTGCTAATCGAAGGAAGGTGCACGGCAGTTATTTATACATATATTTACATTAAACCTGCTTGAAGGAGCAGGTTTTTTTGTTTAAATATCATTTGGTGTTCTTATCTTCCTTTTTTGGAAAACCCTCGTTGTTTAAGCTATAATAGGAATGTTGTTAGCCGATGGAAGAGTGAGGAGGGAGTAGGATGGCTTATCAGGCCTTGTACCGTGTTTATCGGCCTCAAAAGTTTGAGGATGTAGTAGGTCAAATTCATATTATTAAAACACTGCAAAATGCTTTACTTCAAGAAAAATTTTCTCATGCTTATCTTTTCTCGGGTCCGAGGGGTACAGGGAAAACAACAGCTGCTAAAATTTTGTCTAAAGCGGTAAATTGTGAAAAGGCCCCTACAGCCGAGCCGTGTAACGAGTGTCCCGCCTGCCGCGGGATTACAGATGGATCGATATCTGATGTGATTGAAATTGACGCAGCTTCTAACAATGGTGTAGATGAGATTAGGGATATAAGAGATAAAGTGAAGTACGCGCCGAGTGCGGTAAAGTATAAAGTGTATATCATTGATGAAGTTCATATGCTCTCAATTGGAGCTTTTAATGCATTGCTAAAAACATTAGAAGAACCGCCTGCGCATGTTATTTTTATTTTGGCGACAACTGAGCCTCACAAAATTCCTTTGACCATTATCTCTAGATGTCAGCGTTTTGACTTTAAACGAATTTCTCCGGATGATATGGTCATTCGAATGAAAAATATTCTTTCCTCTCAAGAAGTAGAAACGGAAGAAGATGCCTTGTATGCTGTCGCTAAGGCTGCAGAGGGCGGAATGAGGGATGCTTTAAGTTTATTGGACCAGGCTATTTCCTATAGTGAAGAAATAGTTACACTAGAGGATGTTTTATCCATTACAGGAGCGGTATCTCAAGAGTTTTTGTTTCAAGCAGCAAAGGCTATTTATGATCAAGAGGTTGTAAAAGCTCTGAATGCTGTGGACCAGCTCATCCGAAATGGTAAGGAGCCGTTAAAATTTGTAGAGGATTTAATTTTTTATTACCGCGATTTACTTCTTTATCAATCCGGGGGTAAAAGCCCTGAGTTATTAGAAAGGGCTGTTATTAATGAGAACTTTCAACAGTTGAGTGAAAGTGTTTCGAGTGAATTTATTCATGAAGTGATTCGAAAACTAAATCATGCTCAACAAGAAATGAAGTGGACAAACCACCCAAGGGTTTTGCTGGAGGTAGCTTTAGTTAAGCTTTGTGAGAATCAAAAAACTCAACAGACAGGTGATCTTGCCCCTCTTATACAAAAAATTGCTGATTTGGAAATGCAGCTCCAAAGGATAAAGGAGAGCGGGTTGGCAGTTGAGCGCAATGGCGGAGGAGAGGCGGCTCCAACAGATCGAAAAGCCTCAAGGCAAACAAGAAGTTCTTATAAAGTGCCAACTGGTAAAATACATGAAGTATTAAAAAGTGCTACTCGAAAAAATTTAGAGGTACTAAAAAAGGCTTGGCCCGAGCTTTTGGAGACATTAAAACAACAAAATAAAGCTTCTCATGCAGCTCTTTTATTAAATAGTGAACCTGTCGCTTCTTCAGAAAATGATTTTGTGTTGAAATTCAAATACGAAATTCATTGTAAGATGGCAGCAGAAAATAATAATAATGTACGTGATAACTTAGAAAATATTTTATATACTTTAATTGGTAAGAAACTCGAAATGACAGCTATCCCCGATAGTGAATGGGAACAGGTAAGAGAAGAGTTTCTTCGAGGACAACGCGGCGATGAAAATGAGCAGCAAGAGGAAGAGCCTCTTATCGCGGAGGCAAAAAAACTATTTGGTGCAGAGCTCATCGAGATAAAAGAGTAAAATGTCAAGGAGGAAAAAACAATGATGCGTGGAATGGGAAATATGCAAAAGATGATGAAACAAATGCAGAAAATGCAAAAGGATATGCAAAAGGCTCAAGAAGAATTGGTGCAAAAAACAGCTGAAGGTACAGCTGGCGGTGGTATGGTTACCGTTCTTGTCAATGGAAATAAAGAAGTATTAGAAGTGAAAATCAAAGAAGAAGTAGTTGATCCGGAAGATATTGAAATGCTTCAAGATCTTGTATTGGCAGCAACGAACGACGCTTTGAAGAAAATGGATGAAATCACGAATTCTACAATGGGCAAGTTTACTCAAGGACTAAATATTCCAGGCCTCTAATAGGAGGAAGCAAAAATGCGTTATCCAGAACCGATTTCGAAATTGATTGAGAGTTTTATGAAGTTGCCAGGAATCGGCCCGAAAACGGCCGTTCGTCTGGCTTTTTTTGTATTAACTATGAAAGAAGATACAGTACTTGATTTTGCGAAGGCTCTTGTCAATGCTAAGCGGAATCTGATGTATTGTTCAGTTTGTGGACACATTACAGATCAAGATCCGTGTTATATCTGTGAAGATCCACGTAGAGACCGAAGTGTAATTTGTGTACTGCAAGATCCGAAAGATGTCATCGCTATGGAAAAAATGAAAGAATATAATGGATTGTACCATGTATTGCATGGAGCTATTTCTCCAATGGATGGGGTTGGACCTGAAGATATCAAAATACCAGATCTATTAAAAAGACTGCAGGATGATACGGTTCAAGAAGTCATATTAGCCACCAACCCGAATATAGAGGGAGAGGCTACTGCTATGTATATTTCTCGATTGCTGAAACCTACTGGAATCAATATTACAAGGATTGCCCATGGTCTCCCGGTAGGAGGAGATCTGGAGTATGCAGATGAAGTCACTCTTTCTAAAGCGATAGAGGGACGGAGAAAGTTGTAAAAAGATGAGGTAAAGAATGATGTTTTTCAGAAGAAAAGGGCAATTAAAGAAAGAGTTTGATGAAAAATTACTAACTACCTTTGTTAATGTTAAAAGTGACTGGTTAAAACAAACAGATCTTATTGAAAAGAGTGTAGATCCTTCTGATGAGGTGTTATTAAGTGTAAAAGTGGCTCGAGTGAAGTATCTATATTTATTAAGGGAAGCTAAAAAAAGAAATATTTCAATTGGTAAAATGTAAAGAGAGGAAGCTGGGTCAAAAGGTCGTTGATTAACGACTTTTTTGACAAGGAGGGCGTGGTTCGTCCTCCTTTTTTAGTTCTTTTCAAAAAAGGGAAGCATAAACTTGTATTAGCTAAATAAAAAGGGTGGGAGAGAAAAAGTGGAGCCTATTTTTATAATTTTGTTAATAAGTGGCTTAATAGTCTTCTTGCTTTTGGCAGGGGGAGGAAATGTACTACGTTTTATAGGACAAGGAATGATTAAATTAGCAATAGGAGCCCTTCTTTTATTTTTCGTTAATGCATTTGGCGGACAAATGGATATTCATGTACCTATTAATATCTTGACAGCTGGAATTTCGGGATTTCTAGGAGTGTTTGGTATAGCGGCGTTAGTTATTATTGATTTTATGATTTTATAAAAGGATGTTCATAGAAGATCTTTGGTAAATAAACCGCTGAGTTTTTAAGGCGGTTTATTTTTGTTGCTTTGTAAACAAAAGGAGGGTTTATTTATAAAGGGAATATAGCAATAATGATGGAGGAGGTAATTTATAAACTCTTTTGTGAAAAAGATCAAAAAACATGTTGACCTTATTTTTCTTTCGTGATATATTTATATTCGTCGCTGAGATGACAGTGACAAAAACAAAAAAACATTGACAAGCTGATTGTTTGTTGGTAAACTTTAAAAGTCGCTTTAAGATGAAAAGGTTCTTTGAAAACTGAACAAAACAAAAAAACGTCAACGTTAATTCTATTTTATTATGAGCAAGTCAAACATTTCTTCGGAGAGTTTGATCCTGGCTCAGGACGAACGCTGGCGGCGTGCCTAATACATGCAAGTCGAGCGGACAGATGGGAGCTTGCTCCCTGAAGTCAGCGGCGGACGGGTGAGTAACACGTGGGCAACCTGCCTGTAAGACTGGGATAACTTCGGGAAACCGGAGCTAATACCGGATAACACCGAGGACCACATGGTCCTTGGTTGAAAGATGGCTTCGGCTATCACTTACAGATGGGCCCGCGGCGCATTAGCTAGTTGGTGAGGTAACGGCTCACCAAGGCAACGATGCGTAGCCGACCTGAGAGGGTGATCGGCCACACTGGGACTGAGACACGGCCCAGACTCCTACGGGAGGCAGCAGTAGGGAATCTTCCGCAATGGACGAAAGTCTGACGGAGCAACGCCGCGTGAGCGATGAAGGCCTTCGGGTCGTAAAGCTCTGTTGTTAGGGAAGAACAAGTACCAGAGTAACTGCTGGTACCTTGACGGTACCTAACCAGAAAGCCACGGCTAACTACGTGCCAGCAGCCGCGGTAATACGTAGGTGGCAAGCGTTGTCCGGAATTATTGGGCGTAAAGCGCGCGCAGGCGGTTCCTTAAGTCTGATGTGAAAGCCCACGGCTCAACCGTGGAGGGTCATTGGAAACTGGGGAACTTGAGTGCAGAAGAGGAAAGCGGAATTCCACGTGTAGCGGTGAAATGCGTAGAGATGTGGAGGAACACCAGTGGCGAAGGCGGCTTTCTGGTCTGTAACTGACGCTGAGGCGCGAAAGCGTGGGGAGCAAACAGGATTAGATACCCTGGTAGTCCACGCCGTAAACGATGAGTGCTAAGTGTTAGGGGGTTTCCGCCCCTTAGTGCTGCAGCTAACGCATTAAGCACTCCGCCTGGGGAGTACGGCCGCAAGGCTGAAACTCAAAGGAATTGACGGGGGCCCGCACAAGCGGTGGAGCATGTGGTTTAATTCGAAGCAACGCGAAGAACCTTACCAGGTCTTGACATCCTCTGACAACTCTAGAGATAGAGCGTTCCCCTTCGGGGGACAGAGTGACAGGTGGTGCATGGTTGTCGTCAGCTCGTGTCGTGAGATGTTGGGTTAAGTCCCGCAACGAGCGCAACCCTTGATCTTAGTTGCCAGCATTTAGTTGGGCACTCTAAGGTGACTGCCGGTGACAAACCGGAGGAAGGTGGGGATGACGTCAAATCATCATGCCCCTTATGACCTGGGCTACACACGTGCTACAATGGACGGTACAAAGAGTCGCAAGACCGCGAGGTGGAGCTAATCTCATAAAACCGTTCTCAGTTCGGATTGCAGGCTGCAACTCGCCTGCATGAAGCCGGAATCGCTAGTAATCGCGGATCAGCATGCCGCGGTGAATACGTTCCCGGGCCTTGTACACACCGCCCGTCACACCACGAGAGTTTGCAACACCCGAAGTCGGTGAGGTAACCGTAAGGAGCCAGCCGCCTAAGGTGGGGTAGATGATTGGGGTGAAGTCGTAACAAGGTAGCCGTATCGGAAGGTGCGGCTGGATCACCTCCTTTCTAAGGATTTTTACAAGAGTCGTTGACGAAACGTTTTGTTCAGTTTTGAAGGTTCATCCTTCAAGTTGATAAGTGTACCTGAAGGTACATGGTTGTTCTTTGAAAACTAGATAACAGTAATAGCTGAGGAAAGTGAAAACTTTTCTAAACATAAATCCTTTGTCAATGAACAAAGGGAAAAGAGAAGCGAGAAGTTCGAGGCGGCGAAGTTTCGAGCAGCACAGCGTATTTATATACGTGAGCAGCGCAGAAACGAAGCCAACGAAGAAATTCGACGCTAATCTTTTACCGCAAGGTTAAGTTAGAAAGGGCGCACGGTGGATGCCTTGGCACTAGGAGCCGATGAAGGACGGGACTAACACCGATATGCTTCGGGGAGCTGTAAGTGAGCTTTGATCCGGAGATTTCCGAATGGGGAAACCCACTGTTCGTAATGGAACAGTATCTTTATCTGAATACATAGGATATTGATGGCAGACCCGGGGAACTGAAACATCTAAGTACCCGGAGGAAGAGAAAGCAATTGCGATTTCCTGAGTAGCGGCGAGCGAAACGGAATTAGCCCAAACCAAGAGGCTTGCCTCTTGGGGTTGTAGGACACTCTATACGGAGTTACAAAGGAACGGAGTAGACGAAGAGGTCTGGAAAGGCCCGTCAAAGAAGGTAACAACCCTGTAGTTGAAACTTCGTTCCCTCTTGAGTGGATCCTGAGTACGGCGGGACACGTGAAATCCCGTCGGAAGCTGGGAGGACCATCTCCCAAGGCTAAATACTCCCTAGTGACCGATAGTGAACCAGTACCGTGAGGGAAAGGTGAAAAGCACCCCGGAAGGGGAGTGAAAGAGAACCTGAAACCGTGTGCCTACAAGTAGTCAGAGCCCGTTAACGGGTGATGGCGTGCCTTTTGTAGAATGAACCGGCGAGTTACGATCCCATGCAAGGTTAAGTTGAAGAGACGGAGCCGCAGCGAAAGCGAGTCTGAATAGGGCGAATGAGTATGTGGTCGTAGACCCGAAACCAGGTGATCTACCCATGTCCAGGGTGAAGTCCAGGTAACACTGGATGGAGGCCCGAACCCACGCACGTTGAAAAGTGCGGGGATGAGGTGTGGGTAGCGGAGAAATTCCAATCGAACTTGGAGATAGCTGGTTCTCTCCGAAATAGCTTTAGGGCTAGCCTCAAGATAAGAGTCTCGGAGGTAGAGCACTGATTGGACTAGGGGCCCCCAACGGGTTACCGAATTCAGTCAAACTCCGAATGCCGATGACTTATTCTTGGGAGTCAGACTGCGAGTGATAAGATCCGTAGTCAAGAGGGAAACAGCCCAGACCACCAGCTAAGGTCCCAAAGTATACGTTAAGTGGAAAAGGATGTGGAGTTGCTTAGACAACCAGGATGTTGGCTTAGAAGCAGCCACCATTTAAAGAGTGCGTAATAGCTCACTGGTCGAGTGACTCTGCGCCGAAAATGTACCGGGGCTAAACGTATCACCGAAGCTGTGGATTGACATCTGCGATGTCAGTGGTAGGAGAGCGTTCTAAGGGCGGTGAAGCTAGACCGTAAGGACTGGTGGAGCGCTTAGAAGTGAGAATGCCGGTATGAGTAGCGAAAGACAAGTGAGAATCTTGTCCACCGTATGCCTAAGGTTTCCTGAGGAAGGCTCGTCCGCTCAGGGTTAGTCGGGACCTAAGCCGAGGCCGAAAGGCGTAGGCGATGGATAACAGGTTGATATTCCTGTACTACCTCCCCACCGTTTGAGCAATGGGGGGACGCAGAAGGATAGGGTAAGCGCGCTGTTGGATATGCGCGTCCAAGCAGTAAGGCTGGTGAATAGGCAAATCCGTTCACCGTAAGGCTGAGCTGTGATGGCGAGGGAAATAGAGTACCGAAGTTCCTGATTTCACGCTGCCAAGAAAAGCCTCTAGCGAGGTGGGAGGTACCCGTACCGCAAACCGACACAGGTAGGCGAGGAGAGAATCCTAAGGTGTTCGAGAGAACTCTCGTTAAGGAACTCGGCAAAATGACCCCGTAACTTCGGGAGAAGGGGTGCTCTGATAGGGTGCAAGCCCGAGAGAGCCGCAGTGAATAGGCCCAGGCGACTGTTTAGCAAAAACACAGGTCTCTGCGAAGCCGTAAGGCGAAGTATAGGGGCTGACACCTGCCCGGTGCTGGAAGGTTAAGGGGAGAGGTTAGCGCAAGCGAAGCTTTGAACCGAAGCCCCAGTAAACGGCGGCCGTAACTATAACGGTCCTAAGGTAGCGAAATTCCTTGTCGGGTAAGTTCCGACCCGCACGAAAGGTGTAACGATCTGGGCACTGTCTCAACGAGAGACTCGGTGAAATTATAGTACCTGTGAAGATGCAGGTTACCCGCGACAGGACGGAAAGACCCCGTGGAGCTTTACTGTAGCCTGATATTGAATTTTGGTACAGCTTGTACAGGATAGGTAGGAGCCTTGGAAGCCGGAGCGCTAGCTTCGGTGGAGGCGTCGGTGGGATACTACCCTGGCTGTATTGAAATTCTAACCCGCACCCCTCATCGGGGTGGGAGACAGTGTCAGGTGGGCAGTTTGACTGGGGCGGTCGCCTCCTAAAATGTAACGGAGGCGCCCAAAGGTTCCCTCAGAATGGTTGGAAATCATTCGTAGAGTGTAAAGGCACAAGGGAGCTTGACTGCGAGACCTACAAGTCGAGCAGGGACGAAAGTCGGGCTTAGTGATCCGGTGGTTCCGCATGGAAGGGCCATCGCTCAACGGATAAAAGCTACCCCGGGGATAACAGGCTTATCTCCCCCAAGAGTCCACATCGACGGGGAGGTTTGGCACCTCGATGTCGGCTCATCGCATCCTGGGGCTGTAGTCGGTCCCAAGGGTTGGGCTGTTCGCCCATTAAAGCGGTACGCGAGCTGGGTTCAGAACGTCGTGAGACAGTTCGGTCCCTATCCGTCGCGGGCGCAGGAAATTTGAGAGGAGCTGTCCTTAGTACGAGAGGACCGGGATGGACGCACCGCTGGTGTACCAGTTGTCTTGCCAAAGGCATCGCTGGGTAGCTATGTGCGGACGGGATAAGTGCTGAAAGCATCTAAGCATGAAGCCCCCCTCAAGATGAGATTTCCCATAGCGTCAAGCTAGTAAGATCCCTGAAAGATGATCAGGTTGATAGGTCAGAGATGGAAGCATGGCGACATGTGGAGTTGACTGATACTAATCGATCGAGGACTTAACCACATTTAGAAAGCACAACGTGCTTTCCTCAGCAGCTTGTTATCTAGTTTTGAAGGAATAACCTTCATATTGTCTGGTGATGATGGCGAAGAGGTCACACCCGTTCCCATGCCGAACACGGAAGTTAAGCTCTTCAGCGCCGATGGTAGTTGGGGGTTTCCCCCTGTGAGAGTAGGACGTTGCCAGGCACTTAAAAAAGATTAGTCATTTGGCTAGTCTTTTTTTTATTTTTATTAACAAGACATCATGTTACCGCGTATGATATATTATTAATCTTTTTTAGTATGAATGATGGCCTTATAGAGAATAAATGAGTAATGGAGGTGGACATATGAACCAATATCCATTTACTTATTCAAATTATTCAAATGATGCATGTATGATATGCGATGAATTAAAAGAAAACGGGGTACAAATTCACCATCATTTTATTTGTGCACATTGTGAAAAGGAAATGGTCAATTTGCAAGTTCATACTGATTTATATTTGTATTTCATTCAAAAGCTAAAAAAATTATCCTTTTGATTCACAGGCTTTATTAAAACAATGATATTTATTTTCGTTATTTTTGACTCATGCGTACAAAATAATCATTTTGCATGCGTTCAGCAAAAGCTGAAAGTGAATGGAATGAAAAGAAAGGATGAAGGAAATTCATTTTTCTTTTCATTCCATTCAAATGAGTCATATACCGACATTAGGCTTTAACAAAGCTAATTCATAAAATAAAAGGCCTCATAAAGAGGCTTTTTATTTTTATGAAAATTTTTAAGACGGCACCCTTTTTATTGCTATAATAAATATTATTGAATTTTTATAGGGAAGGAGCGATTATAATGGATCAATCCCAAACCCCTTTATTTACTAAATTGCAGGCACATTATTTAAGAAAGCCAATTTCTTTTCATGTACCTGGCCATAAAAATGGCAGAGTATTTCCTGAAAAATTGGGTTCCTTATTTTCCGCTATCTTAAACATCGATGTCACAGAGTTGAGAGGATTAGACGATTTGCATGATCCTGAAGGTGTTATTGCTGAATCTCAATATTTAGCCGCTAATCTTTACGGTGTGAATAAGACATACTTTTTAGTGAATGGATCTACAGTAGGAAATTTAGCTTCCATTTTATCTGTTGTTTCACAGGATGATATAGTAATTGTTCAGAGAGATTGTCATAAATCCGTTTTAAATGCTTTAAAGATGGCCAATGCTCGTCCTATATTTATAGCTCCGGAGTATGATGGAAATGTAAATGTTTGTACAGGAGTTAATCAGGAGGATGTTATAAAAGCTATTAAGCAGTATCCATATGCAAAAGCTGTCATTTTAACAAACCCTAACTATTATGGAATCACAAGGGAATTAAAAGGAATTATTGATGTTGCCCATGATCATCAAATACCTGTTATTGTAGATGAAGCCCATGGTGCACATTTTATCTTAGGAGATCCTTTCCCTAAATCCGCGGTTCAGACTGGAGCCGATTTAGTTATTCAATCAGCTCATAAAACTTTACCGGCTATGACCATGGGGTCATACTTACATGTTCAAGGGACCTTTATTAATGTGGACAGGTTAGAGTTTTATTTGCGAGCTTTGCAATCAAGTAGTCCCTCTTACCCTCTTATGGCCTCGCTTGATTTAGCTCGATTTTATTTAGCTCAATTAAAGTCAGAAAAAATACAAGTTCGCTCTTTAGTTCAGAGCTTAACACAATTTAAAAAGCGGTTAAATGGAATAGAAGGTATAAAGGTTGTATCTCCTATGGAGTCTTATGTAAAAGAAGATCCCCTGAAGGTAATGATTGAACCCGTTCATTCCTGTATCAAAACTGGATATAACTTACAAAAACAATTAGAATCTCAACAGATTTATAGTGAGCTAGCCGATCCGTTTCATGTGCTGCTGGTTTTGCCTCTTAGCGAACAGTTTCCCTTTGAACAATCCCTTCAAAAAATAAAAAAGGCCTTAGTGGAAATCATTAATACGGAAACTAGTTTTGATATAAATCAAATTTGTCCTTTTCCTTTTCAAAACACCACATTAGCTATAAGTTATGAGGAGATGCATTTATTAAAGAAAAGAACAGTTCCTTTTGAAGAAGCAATTGGGAAGGTAGCAGCTTCACCTGTTATCCCTTATCCTCCAGGAATCCCTATTTTACTGGAGGGGGAATTAATTACGAAACGTCATCTTGATTATATTTCACACTTACAAGAATTAGGTGCCAAAATTCAAGGAGGACAAGCATTATCTAATCAACAATTGGAAGTATTTTGACATAAAAGGAGAAATAAGACGTGCCAGGTAAATTTATTACATTTGAGGGACCCGAGGGTGCTGGAAAAACAACCGTTATTCAAATGTTAAACCAGTCATTAAAGGATATAGGATATTCTACTTTATTAACAAGAGAACCAGGTGGAATTAAAATCGCGGAGGACATTCGAAAGATTATTTTGAACCCTGAGAATACGGAGATGGATCCTAGAACGGAAGCATTGCTTTATGCTGCAGCGAGAAGGCAGCATTTAGCAGAAAAAGTGATTCCTGCTCTAAAAGAAGGAAAAGTTGTAGTGTGTGATCGTTTTGTTGACAGTTCAATGGCATATCAAGGCTTTGCCAGAGGGTTAGGTATGAATGAAGTTTATCAAATTAATGAGTTTGCAATCAATGGATTGATGCCTCATTTAACCTTTTACCTAGATATTGATCCGGAAATTGGACTGAGGAGAATCAATCAAAACCAAGAACGGGAAATCAATCGACTTGATTTGGAAAAGCTTGAGTTCCATTATCAAGTAAGAGAAGGATATTTGACCCTATTAGAGAGGTTTCCGGAACGTATCTGTTTAATTGATGCAAACAAACCAGTAGATGAAGTACACCAAGAAATTTATCAAAAAATGAAAAGCTATCTATCTACAGAACATTCATAGGCTGCACACTATTAAAGCTCCTATGTAAGTTGTTATAATAAAGAATAAAATGAACCCTCAATTGATGGAGATACGGATCATTAAAACGAGGAAATCATACTTAAGACGATGAGGTGAGCTACTGATGAAATTAATCATAGCGGTGATTCAAGACTCAGATAGCACCAAGTTACTGAATGCTTTAGTCGAAAAGAATTTCCGTGCTACTAAATTAGCGAGCAGTGGAGGTTTCTTGAAATCAGGTAATACAACGATTATGATTGGGACAGACGATGGGCGTGTAGATGATGCTCTTGGAATCATTAAAATTCACTGTCACCATCGTAAGCAGCTCATATCGCCTGTTTCACCGCTCGGAGGGAATGCAGACTCGTATATTCCCTATCCAGTCGAGGTAGAGGTGGGAGGAGCTACGGTATTTGTTTTGCCGGTAGATGACTTTTACCAATTTTAATAGAGGACTAAAAGGTGATTAGAATATGAATAAAACGTGGGAACAGCTTGAACAAATACAACCCAATGTCATGAAAATGTTAAAGAACGGTTTAGTAAAAGAACGAGTAGCCCACGCTTATATATTTGAAGGTGGAAAAGGAACGGGAAAAAAAGATGCTGCTCTTTTATTTGCTAAAAGCCTTTTTTGTTTGCAGTTACAACAATATAAACCTTGCAACCAATGTAGTAATTGCCGGCGTATTGACTCTGCTAATCATCCCGATGTTCATCAAATTACACCTGATGGATTATCCATTAAAAAAGAGCAAATTCAACACCTGCAATCGGAGTTCATGAAAACGGGAGTAGAATCTAACCGAAAGCTTTATATTATTGAACATGTCGATAAAATGACAGTAAATGCGGCAAATAGCTTATTGAAATTCCTAGAAGAACCAAGCAGCGACACATATGCCTTTTTACTAACAGAACAGGTTCATAAACTGTTAAATACTATTACATCAAGGTGCCAAGTTATTGCATTTCGTGCTCTAACACCGGAAGATCTTCGGGATAAATTAATGGAACAGCAAGTTCCTCAAGCTTTTGCTGTTCTGTTAGCGAAGCTAACCAATAACTTTGAAGAAGCTCTTCAGCTATATGAGGATGAATGGTTTGGACTTGCACGTAAGTTAGTGATACAATTAAATGAAATGCTGGCGACAAGACCGCAGCAAGGTTTGCTATTTATTCATGAGAAATGGATGGAGCATTTTTCTGAAAAGGAACAAGCCGAGCTGGGGTTGAACATGTTGCTTATGATTTACAGAGATTTATTATCAATTCAGTTGGATCAAGAAAATACGGTTGTGTTTACCGATAGATTCGAACAGTTAAAACAGCAAGCCCTTCAAATTACTCAAAAGAGGACGATTCATGATTTAGAAGCCATTCTGAAGGCGAAAAATAAGCTAAACTCCAATATGAATTTACAATTGTTGATGGAGCAGCTGGTGTTGGATTTGCAGGAGGGATAAACGCTTGTATGATGTAGTAGGAGTCCGCTTTAAAAAGGCGGGGAAAATATATTATTTTGACCCTGGTGAGCTTATTATTCCAGATGGGGAATTTGTTATTGTAGAAACCATTCGGGGAGTCGAGTTCGGCAAGGTCGTGATTAATAAAAAACAAGTAAGTGAGCATGATGTTGTACTTCCTTTGAAGAAAGTCATTCGCACTGCAGATGCAAAAGATAGGCTGATAGTAGAAGAAAATAGACAGGCAGCAAAGGAAGCTTATGATGTTTGTGTTCAGAAAGTTCATGAGCATAATCTTGATATGAAATTAGTAGATGTCGAATATACATTTGATCGCAATAAAGTAATTTTTTACTTTACGGCTGACGGCCGAATTGATTTCAGAGAACTCGTGAAAGATTTGGCATCTATTTTTCGCACGAGAATCGAACTGCGCCAAATTGGAGTTCGTGATGAGGCAAAATTATTAGGCGGTATTGGTCCTTGTGGTCGTATGCTTTGCTGTTCGACATTTTTAGGGGATTTTGAGCCTGTGTCCATTAAAATGGCAAAGGATCAAAATCTATCTTTAAACCCAACAAAAATTTCAGGACTATGTGGAAGGCTGATGTGCTGCTTAAAATATGAAAATGATGAATATGAAACGGCGAAAGAACAACTGCCTGATTTAGGAGAAACAATTCAAACACCGAATGGTAAGGGAAAAGTAGTCGGCTTAAATATTCTTGAGCGAATTTTGCAGGTAGAATTGTTAGACCGTCAGCAAATTCTAGAATTTACATTAGATGAAATTGTAAAAGAAGGGGCTGTTTCATTTCAAGCTACAGAGTAACGAGGTGGGTAAAGGTGGATAAGAAAGAAATTTTTGATTCGGTCACAAATATGGAAGAACAAATAAGCCATTTATATCATCAACTTGGGAACCTAAAGGAACATTTAGCCCAATTAATTGAAGAAAATCATCATTTAAAGCTTGAAAATGACCATCTGCGTCGCCGCCTTGACCAGACGACTTTGGAAATGAAACGAAAAGACCACAAACATAAAGTGAGCAAACAGGAAAAAGAGCAAAAGGTCGATATCGGTGAGGGATATGATAACCTTGCCCGTCTTTATCAAGAAGGGTTCCATATTTGTAATATTCATTATGGAAGTGTCCGAAAAGATGGAGATTGCTTATTTTGTTTATCATTTTTAAATAAAAAGTAGTGGATATAAAGATAGCCTTTCCTTTTGGAGAGGCTATTTTTATGGGATTTATATTTCAACTAAGAGAGGAAAAGAGAAATGGTACATTTACGTGAAGATGAGCGGTTAGATTATTTATTGGCTGAAGAACAATTACGTATTATTCAAAGTCCTTCTGTGTTTGCTTTTTCTTTAGATGCGGTATTACTTGCCCGATTTGCTTATATGCCTATTCAAAAAGGAAATGTGATTGATCTCTGTACAGGTAATGGAGTGATTCCTTTATTTTTATCAAGACGTACAAAGGGAAAGATTACAGGTGTGGAAATACAAGAAAGATTATATGATATGGCTGTCAGAAGCGTAGAGTACAATCAATTAGAGAATCGTATTAATCTGATACATGGCGACCTGAAAGATATGCCGACAAAACTGGGATATGGAAAATTTGATGTTGTAACTTGTAACCCCCCTTATTTTAAAACTCCTAATAAAGATGAAATTAACTTGAATGAGCATTTAGCTATCGCGCGCCATGAAATTCATTGTACGCTGGAGGATGTCATTCGCGTTAGCAGTCAATTGACAAGAGCAGGAGGAAAGATAGCCCTTGTCCATCGTCCAGGACGGTTAATGGATATCCTTTCTTTGATGCGTCAATATAAAATCGAGCCAAAGCGATTACAGTTTGTCTATCCGAAGCCTGGCAAGGAATCCAATACGATTTTAGTGGAAGGGATAAAAAATGGCCAGCCGAACTTAAAGATTTTGCCGCCGCTCATTGTATATAATGAAAATAATGAGTATACAAAAGAGTTAAGGACGATTCTATATGGTGAACAGTAAGACCCATTATTTCTATGTTTTGCAATGTAATGATGGGAGTTTTTACGCTGGTTACACCACTGACCTTCAACATCGTGTGGATAAGCATAATAGTGGAAAGGGCGCCAAATATACTAATTCTAGAAAACCGGTGACATTAATCTTTTATGAGGAGTTTTCTTCTAAAAGTGAAGCGATGAAAGCGGAGGCGCAATTCAAAAAACTGAAAAGGCCTGAAAAAGAGGCATTTTTGAAAAAGGAGAGAATCTGAGATCATGTGGCAACAGAAAAGCTACAATGAGCAGCGAAAAGGCGGTATGTTATATTTGGTTCCGACTCCTATTGGGAACCTGGAAGATATGACATTCCGTGCTATTCGTTTATTGAAAGAAGCAGATTATATAGCAGCTGAAGATACAAGGCAGACAAAAAAACTATGTAACCATTTTGAAATTGACACTTCTATTGTGAGTTACCATGAACATAATAAAGAGAGTAAAGGGAAGCAGATTTTAAGTGATTTAGAAGCAGGAAAAATTATTGCTCTCGTCAGTGATGCAGGAATGCCGACCATCTCTGATCCAGGATACGAATTGGTTGTTTTAGCATCTCAAAATCAGCATCATGTTGTTCCGCTGCCAGGAGCAAATGCTGCTTTAACTTCCTTGATCGCTTCTGGATTGCCGACTTCCAATTTCATGTTCTATGGTTTTTTGCCAAGACATAAAAAACAGAAAAAAGAGCAGTTGGCACAACTAAAGAAAATAAAAGCAACTCTTATTTTTTATGAAGCGCCCCATCGTTTAAAGGAAACCCTGCAATTAATGCTTGAAGCGCTTGGAAACCGTCCTATTGCTGTAACAAGGGAGCTAACAAAAAGGTACGAGGAATTTATAAGAGGTAATTTAGAGGAAATGCTGGAATGGGCAAATAAGGAGGAAATCCGTGGAGAATTTTGTCTCATCGTCCAAGGGAATGAAGGTGAAGATGAGGAAGAGCAGGAATATATCTGGTGGGAGCAGCTTAACGTTATTGAGCATGTTAACTTTTATATAGAAGAAAAAGGAATGAATAATAAAGACTCAATCAAGCAAGCGGCAAAGGATCGAAATGTATCTAAGCGGGACATTTATAATGAATATCATAAAAATGTATGAATGACTCTTTATCCTGAATGAATTAAAAAGATGAAAAGTAGAAAGCGAACATTACTGTGGAATATAGCCACCAATAAAAAAGACCCTCTACATTAAGTAAAGGGTCTTTTCCTTTAATCATAAGAATTCAATTAAAGTGAAATTTATTTGGAAAGTTGTAAGCTCTTTTGAAGTTCTTCTAAGATTTTTTCTGCTCCCTCACGGCTAACGATTAATTTACCATCAGCAAGTTGAAGGTTATCATCTGATACTTCACCTGTAATTTGGCAAGTCATGTTTGGTTTATATTTCTTTAAAATAATACGCTCTTCATCAACATAAATTTCTAATGCATCTTTCTCTGCGATCCCCAATGTACGGCGTAATTCAATTGGAATTACCACGCGTCCTAATTCATCAACTTTACGAACGATACCTGTAGATTTCATAATGTCGTAATCTCCTCTCATTCTTTTCGTTCTCTATATCATTTTTTCGTCATTATTCGACAAATTCATCTGTGATTTCATCATACCAGTGTTTCCAAAAGCAGTCAATAAGTTTATATGTAAAAATCTGTAGATAATAAAAAATAAATAAAAAGCCTTATAAATCAACATTTATTGACCGTTAGTCATTTTTTTACAGGTATTATCTTTCCAAAAAACGCATAAAAAGTATTGGTAGAATAATATTTAGTTAAAGAAAGAATTGAGAGTAATGTCGAATTTTCGACATGAACGAAAGACAATTCGACACAAAGAAAAAGATTGAAAAGAAGGTTGTATATTTTTTTATGAATTTGGCTGAAGATGATAATAATGGTTTATAGGGAATAAGAAAGGAATTTTTTGAATTTATCATGTAAAATAGTAATATATGATAGGAAAGAACACATAGTGTCATCTTTATATTCAGACTGTTTTTATCGGTCATGCAATTATGTTGGAGGTAGCTGAAATGGCAGGAGAAAAGAAAACGTATTATATTACCACACCTATTTATTATCCTAGTGATAAATTACATATCGGTCATGCGTATACAACTGTAGCTGGCGATTCAATGGCCAGATATAAACGCTTAAGAGGATATGATGTTTACTACTTAACGGGTACTGATGAGCATGGACAAAAAATCCAGAGAAAAGCAGAAGAAAAAGGTGTAACTCCGCAGCAATATGTAGATGATATTGTAGCTGGGATTAAAGATTTATGGAAGAAGCTTGATATTTCATATAATGACTTTATTCGCACGACAGAGGGACGCCATAAAGAAGTGGTCGAAAAAATCTTTGCTCGTCTATTAGAGCAAGGAGATATTTATTTAGATGAGTATGAAGGCTGGTATTGTACACCGTGTGAATCCTTTTATACAGACCGTCAATTAATAGAAGGCAATTGTCCAGATTGTGGACGTCCCGTTGAAAAAGTAAGAGAAGAGTCCTATTTCTTTAAAATGAGTAAATATGCAGATCGACTTTTACAATTTTATGAAGAAAATGTAGAGTTTATTCAACCTGAGTCTCGTAAAAACGAAATGATTAATAATTTCATTAAACCAGGTTTGGAAGACCTGGCCGTATCCCGTACAACATTTGATTGGGGAATTAAGGTGCCTGGTAATCCTAAACATGTTGTTTATGTATGGATTGATGCTTTATCTAACTATATTACAGCACTAGGTTATGGGACAGACAATGATTCAAACTATCAAAAATATTGGCCGGCCGATGTTCATTTGGTAGGGAAAGAAATTGTTCGTTTTCATACCATTTATTGGCCAATCATGTTAATGGCTCTTGATCTTCCATTACCGAAAAAAGTGTTTGCCCACGGATGGTTGCTGATGAAGGACGGCAAAATGTCGAAATCAAAAGGTAACGTTGTGGATCCCGTTGTATTAATTGATCGTTATGGTCTTGATGCCCTTCGTTATTACTTATTACGCGAGGTACCTTTTGGAGCGGATGGAGTATTTACACCAGAAGGATTTGTGGAGCGTATTAACTTTGACTTGGCCAATGACTTAGGAAATTTATTAAATCGTACAGTGGCAATGATTGATAAATACTTTGATGGTATGATTCCTGTCTATAAAGGATCTGTGACACCTTTTGATGATCAGCTTGTTCAAATGCAGCACGAGACTGTGAAAAAGTTCGAAGAAGCAATGGAGCGGATGGAGTTTTCAGTAGCATTAACGGCTTTATGGCAATTGGTGAGTCGTACTAATAAATATATCGATGAAACACAACCTTGGGCTTTGGCGAAAGAGGAAGATAAAAGAGGTGAGCTTGCCTCTGTGATGACTCATCTTGCGGAGTCTCTCCGTCATACAGCTATTTTATTGAAGCCGTTTTTAACTCGTACGCCAGAAGGAATTTTTGAACAACTCGGAATTAAAAATGAGGAATTTCAAACATGGGAAAGCATGTCTGAGTTCGGAGCAATTCCTGAAGGAACGAAAGTGTGCAAAGGCCAGCCATTATTTCCGCGTCTAGACTTAGCTGAAGAAATTGAATACATTAAACAGCAAATGCAAGGACCTGCGGCTCCAGCAACTGAGGAAAAGAAGGAAGTATTAGAAGTGCCGGAAGTAGAAGAAATTACAATTGATGACTTCATGAAAGTAGAATTGCGAGTAGCACAAGTAACAGAAGCAGAGTCTGTCAAAAAGGCGGATAAATTATTGAAGCTTCAACTGGATTTAGGTTATGAAAAGCGCCAGGTCATCTCTGGTATCGCCAAATTCTATAAGCCGGAAGAGTTAGTGGGACGCAAGGTCATTTGTGTGACCAATTTAAAGCCTGTTAAACTTCGAGGCGAGTTGTCTCAAGGGATGATTTTGGCAGGGGAAGATGAAAATGGTTTATTTGTGGCAAGTGTCGATCAATCATTGTCTAATGGAACAAAAATCAAATAAATATATTTTAAAATAGTATTATTGATTGTTAAGGAGAAAGAAGATTGATTTCTTGTATGGATTAAAACAGGAAATCATCTTCTTCTTGTTATTTTAAGAAACTATATTTGTATATGGATAAAATAAGGAGGCAAATATGTTATTTGATACTCATGTTCATCTGAATGCGGACCAGTATAAGGATGATTTAGAAGAAGTAATTGGGCGCGCTCGAGAAGCGGGAATAGAGTATATGGTAGTGGTCGGATTTGATCGGGGAACAATTCAAAAAGCAATGGAGATTACAGAAAAGTATGATTTCATTTATGCCAGTGTCGGCTGGCATCCAGTAGATGCAATTGACATGACGGCAGAAGATTTAGAGTGGCTTGAAGAACTTTCTTCCCATTCTAAAGTTGTTGCGCTTGGAGAAATGGGACTTGATTATTACTGGGATAAATCACCAAAAGAGATTCAACAGGAGGTATTTCGCCAACAAATTCGCTTAGCCCGAAAAGTGAATCTGCCAATTATCATCCACAATCGCGATGCTACCGAGGATGTAGTTCGTATTCTTAAGGAAGAAAAAGTAGAAGAAGTAGGCGGAGTCATGCATTGTTTCACTGGTAGTTTGGAAGTAGCGAAACAATGCATGGATATGAATATGTATATCTCATTTGGAGGACCTGTCACCTTTAAAAACGCGAAAAAGCCAAAGGAAGTGGCAGCGGCAATTCCAATCGATAAATTACTGATTGAGACAGATTGTCCATACTTGACCCCTCATCCTTACCGAGGAAAACGAAATGAGCCTAGTTATGTTTCATATGTAGCAGAACAAATTGCTGAACTAAAACAAGTGGATTATGAAGAGTTAGCCAAAAAAACAACAGAAAATGCTAAGAAATTATTCGGCATTAATCGATAAAAATCGAATGATTTTTCAGGTAATTTTGTCCATAAACCCAGTAGAATAAAAAAGTTCTACAAGACTCCTTTTGCTCATAGTATAAACTTGTCGACAAGTCTCCCTTCCCTTTTTGTGAAAGTTTAGACATAATAGACTATATCCATTACCCAAGTGGGAGGGTTGACAAGTTGATAAGTACTCTATATAATCTCTGCGAGAGAAGGAGGAGTTTTTCATCGTGTTACAAAACGTGAAAAAGCTGTTTTCCAATTCTATCAGGAGTAAGAAAAAACTGAGTATTATGCTTACAAGTTTCGTCGTCGTATCGGCAGTTTTATCGTTTACTGTGTATACAGCGACACAAGCATCAGTTTCTCTCACGATTGATGGAAAAAAAGAAAAGCTGAGGACGCACGCAGATACGGTAGGGGAATTGCTGAAAGAGCAAGACATAAAAGTCCGAGATGAGGACTATTTATCCCATACGCTATCAGCGAGTGTAAACAGTAATATGAATGTTATTTGGGAGCCGGCGAAACCCATTGAATTGGTAGTCGATAACCAAAAGAAAAACATTTGGACAACAGCAGATACTATCAAAGAAGTCCTTGCAAACGAAAAGATTAACATATCAAAGCATGACCAAGTACAACCTGATTTAGATACATCGATTAAAGAGAATTTAACGGTTCAAGTAAGTAAGGCTTTTCCGGTAAAGCTGAATCAAGGTGGAAATGAACAGAAAGTGTGGTCCACTTCGACTACGGTCGCTGACTTTTTAAAGCAACAAGAAATAAAACTAGATGATTTAGACCGTGTAGACCCTAGTTTATCTAGCCTAGTCACACCTAATGCCGTCGTAAGTGTTGTAAGAGTGGAAAAAGTCACCGATGTAGTGGAAGAACCAGTTGGCTATGCAGTGGTTACAAAGAATGACCCTTCTTTAGAAAAGGGTAATGAAAAAGTGGTATCTGAAGGAATTGAAGGGCGTATCGCCAAACATTACGAAGTTACCGTGGAGAACGGTAAAGAAATTTCTCGAAAATTAGTGAAAACAGAACAATTAAAACAGAGTAAAGATCGTGTAGTGGCTGTAGGTTCCAAATTAGTAAAGCCTGTTGCCCAAACAGCAGCGGTCCAGGTATCTCGTGATGACCATCAGGGGGCGAAAGAGTTTTATGTCCGATCTACCGCTTATACCGCTTTTTGTAATGGTTGTTCTGGTAAAACGAAAACAGGCATTAACTTACGTGCAAACCCAAATGCGAAAGTTATCGCAGTAGATCCAAATGTCATTCCTCTAGGAAGTAAGGTTTATGTTGAAGGATACGGCTATGCGATTGCTGGTGATACAGGGGGAGCAATCAAGGGAAACAAGATTGATGTATTCTTTGCTGATAAATCCCAAGCGTATAGATGGGGACGCCGCACCGTTAAAATAAAAGTATTAAATTAATGATGTGCAGAGGAGATTTTATCCTCTGCCTTTTTTAGGTTAAAATATAAAGGATTTCTGTCTTGTTATTAATTAGACGTAACAAAGACAAGAAAGTTTCATCTTTTGGAGGAAAAAATGAAAATTAAAGAGATTATTGTAGTTGAGGGACGCGATGATACAACGGCCATTCAGAGGGCAGTTAATGCTGATACAATTGAAACAAATGGTTCAGCGGTCAACGAGGAAACGATTGAAAAAGTTAAGTTAGCTCAAGAAATAAGGGGAGTCATCATTTTCACCGATCCGGATTATCCTGGAGAGAAAATCCGTAAAACGATTGCCGAAAGAGTTCCTGGTTGTAAACACGCTTTTTTACCTAAGGAAGAAGCCAGGGCGAAAAATGGAAAGAAAATTGGGGTTGAGCATGCTTCTTCTGAATCCATTAGAGCTGCCCTGGAGCATGTGAAACAGGAGTGGATAGAAGGAGAAGGCGAAATTACTAAGCAAGATCTCATTGATGCTGGGCTCATCGGTGGATCAGGGGCCAGTGAACGTAGGGAAAAGTTGGGTAGAATATTAAAAATTGGTTATACAAATGGCAAACAGCTTCATAAGCGCTTGCAAATGTTTCAGATTTCGAAGGAAACATTTATAGAGGCGCTACAAAACATTCAAGAGGAGGGCATGTAAACTTGTTAAAAGATATTGCAACGCCGAAGAGAACGAAGGAAATATTGGATAAGTACGGATTTACCTTTAAAAAAAGTTTAGGACAAAATTTCTTGATTGATACAAATATTTTGCATCGTATTGTAGATTATGCTGAAGTGACAGAACAAACCGGTGCTATCGAGATTGGCCCTGGGATAGGGGCTTTAACTGAACAATTAGCTAAAAGAGCTAAGAAGGTTGTAGCATTTGAAATTGACCAACGCCTGCTGCCGATTTTAAAAGATACGCTTTCTCCTTACCCGAATGTAAAAGTAATTCATCAAGACATTTTGAAAGCAGATGTACATAATATGATGGCCTCTGAATTTGAGGACGTCGAGGATTTAATGGTTGTAGCCAACTTGCCTTATTATGTGACGACGCCAATTCTGATGAAACTATTGGAAGAAAAAATTCCGGTGCGAGGCATTGTTGTTATGCTGCAAAAGGAAGTGGCAGACCGCATCGCTGCTAAACCGGGTACGAAGGATTATGGCTCGCTATCCATTGCTATTCAATATTATACAGAAGCAGAGACCGTTATGGTGGTACCTAAAACTGTTTTTAATCCCCAGCCAAATGTTGATTCTGCCGTTCTTCGTCTCATCAAACGGCCAGAGCCTGTAGTAAAAGTCAAAGACGAAAGCTTTTTCTTTTCTATTGTAAGAGCGAGCTTTGCTCAGCGCAGAAAAACGATTTTAAATAATTTAACGAGCAATTTATCGTTCGGTAAAGAGAAAAAACAGGCTATTGAACAAACACTTTACGAAGTGGGAGTGGACCCGAAACGGAGAGGGGAGACATTATCCATTGAGGAATTCGCGGTATTAAGCGATGCTTTATACGAAATTAGATGAAAAAGGTGCTTAAAGAGGGATAATCACCTTTTTCCCGCTTCTACATAGGTTATTAGAAGAGACTTAAGTAGGCAGGGCGGAGTGAAAAAGAATGAGTATTCAGATTGGTGATATTGTCACTCGACCATCTTATAAACGGGATTTATTGTTTCGGGTTATTTCAGTGGCAAAAGATGAAAAGGGGGAATTCTATGCTACACTGTACGGCGAGGATGTCCGATTAGTCGCAGATGCCCCCTTTTCTGATTTAGAAATAGTAAGCAGACTTGAATGTGAGGAACGTTTAAAAAGAGAGCAAAGACTGTTAGAACAATCTTTATCTTTAATTCAACAAGATTATCGACTAGTCAGACAGAAAAATGAATATACCGCTACTAATGGATATAGTCACTCTCATCGTTTTTTTCAAATACCAGGGAAGGTTCTCCACCTTGATGGAGATCCAAATTATTTGAAAAAATGTTTGATGTTATATGAAAAGATTGGAATACCCGTTCATGGAGCACATTGCTTAGAAAAAGACATGCCTCATCGCATAGGTGAACTCATGGATGAAGTAAGACCGGATTTATTGGTCATTACGGGTCATGATGCTTATTCTAAGTCGAAGGGAAAAAAAAATGACTTAACGGCTTATCGGCATTCCCGTCACTTTGTTCAAACGGTTCATGAAGCGAGAAAAAAAGTTCCTCATCGAGACCAACTTGTCATTTTTGCAGGAGCATGTCAATCTCACTTTGAATCCCTCATATACGCAGGAGCCAATTTTGCAAGTTCTCCTTCCCGGGTTAATATACATGCGCTTGATCCCGTTTATATTGTAGCAAGAATCAGTTTTACTCCTTTTACAGAGGATGTTAATGTGTGGGATGTTCTAAAGAATACTTTAACAGGGGATAAAGGGCTTGGAGGAATTCAAACAAGGGGACTGCTTCGCACAGGGATGCCTTATCATCCACACGAAGATGAATAAAAAAGTATTCACATAGAAAATCAAAACAGAGAGTTTTGCTTCCGGCAGGAAACGAAACTCTTTTTTTGTGTGTGGAATTTATATTTTAACTGTAGAGGAAGAGATAAGAAGAATTTGTAAAAGTGCACATATTTTTTGAAAAAAAAGAAGATAATAACAAATGTAGATTTTTGTTGATAACTTTATATTGACACTAATCGTTGTACGTTGATATAATTTAAATTTTTGACTTATATTAAAATACGTGCTATACTTTAATCAGTGAGGTGGCGAATATGGCTAAAACATTATCGGATATTAAGCAGTCGCTTGACTCTAATTTAGGCAGAAGGCTTAAATTAAAGGCAAACGGAGGTCGCAGAAAGACGATTGAGCGTTTCGGGGTATTAACAGAGACATATCCTTCTGTATTTGTCGTAGAACTAGATGAAGAGAACGCATTAGAGCGTGTTTCTTATAGTTATGCAGATGTTTTAACAGAAACAGTACAGTTAACATTTTTTGATGAGACTTCAGGGAATTTAGCGATGGGCGGGCAGTAGACATTTGTTTGCTGCTTTTTTGTTGCGATTGAAACATAGATTATTTTTTATTTATACATACTATACCTGTCGCAGTTTCGTGAAAGGAGCTGCATGCAAGTGGGAAGACGTAAAGGTGTTATGTCATACCGCTTAAAGGAAGAACTGGCGAAAGAATTAGGCTTTTATGATATAGTACAGAAGGAGGGATGGGGCGCCATCCATTCCAAAGATGCAGGGAATATGGTAAAGCGAGCCATTGAAATAGCTCAGAAAAACCTAGTCAATTCCTCCAAACAGCTTTAGAATTCATGCTTTATCTGAACAAGAAAGATAAAATGAAACTGCGACAGCCGAAGCGCAAGCGCTTCGGCCTCTTGAGTTTTATCCCTCATTAACGGGCAATAAGATCCCAAATTCAAAACTTAGGTTAATCACGGAAGTTTAAGTGGGAGATAACTGCCCGTAAAAGCCTGATAAGTCAACTAACCATCGGTGGGGGATGAAGGAAAACTCCCACCGATGGAAGTTTCCGTTACGACAAAAGTTTTACTTTATATACAGACAAATGTCGAAATAACATAAATCATATTGTATATTTTATTATAGAATAGCATTAAACTTTAGTAGGTAGAGTAGGTGACAAGTTGATGAAATTAATGGTGAAAGCTCCGGCTAAGATAAATCTCTCGTTAGATGTATTACATAAACGTTCAGATGGTTACCATGAAGTGAAAATGGTGATGACGACGATAGATTTGGCCGATCGGGTTGAATTAACAGAAAGGTACGATCAAAAAATCATGATTCATTCTCATGATCGTTATGTGCCAGATGATCACCGCAACTTGGCGTATCAAGCAGCGCAGTTGCTGAAAGAACGTTTTCAGATCAATAAGGGAGTAACGATTTCTATTGTCAAGAATATTCCGGTTGCAGCAGGGCTTGCAGGAGGTAGCAGTGATGCAGCGGCAACATTAAGAGGATTGAATAAATTATGGGATCTAAATCTTTCACTGGATGAGTTGGCGTTATTAGGAGCGGAAATCGGATCAGATGTTTCTTTTTGTGTTTATGGGGGAACGGCAATAGCCACAGGAAGAGGAGAAATTATCGAGCATATTGATACGCCTCCTAACTGCTGGGTCATTTTAGCGAAGCCGGAGATAGGTGTGTCAACTGCAGAGGTATACAAAAATTTGAATTTATCAAACGTTAAACATCCTGATGTAGAATCTATGGTTCAAGCTATTAGCGAGCAAAATTATGGAAAAATGTGCAGCGCTGTCGGTAACGTGTTAGAAACTGTCACATTAAATACGCATCCAGAAGTAGCTCTCATAAAAGAGCAAATGAAACGATTTGGAGCGGATGCTGTTTTGATGAGTGGAAGTGGGCCAACTGTATTTGGATTAGTTCAATATGATTCACGTATGCAAAGAATTTACAATGGTTTACGGGGATTTTGTGACAAAGTATATGCAGTAAGATTATTAGGGGAACGAGTAAATGTTGATTAAAACCGTATATTAGTGTTATATTTACAATATAACATTCGGTTTTAGGAGGTAATTATGAAGTTTCGGCGAAGTGGACGATTAATTGATATGACTCACTATTTTCTTCAAAACCCCCAACGTCTCATTCCCTTAACCTATTTTGCTGATAAATATAAATCCGCTAAATCCTCCATTAGTGAGGATATGGGGATTATTAAACAAACATTTGAGCAGCAAGGTGTAGGAACTCTTTTAACTTTGCCAGGGGCCGCAGGAGGCGTGAAATTTATTCCGAAGGCTTCAAAGGAAGAAGCAAAAGAGTTTGTGAATGAACTGTGCGAGATGATGGAAAGTCCTGAGCGTCTGTTACCAGGCGGTTATTTATATTTAACAGATATTCTAGGTAATCCGAGGGTTGTAAATAAAATCGGTCGTTTGTTTGCTTCTGTGTATGCTAACCGTAAGATCGATGTGGTCATGACGGTAGCCACAAAGGGGATCCCGTTGGCCTATGCGGTGGCCCAGTTTCTAGATGTACCAGTTGTAATTGTTCGTAAAGACAGTAAAGTGACAGAAGGTTCTACGGTTAGTATTAACTATGTCTCGGGGTCTTCTAAACGAATCCAAACGATGCTATTGGCTAAAAGGAGCCTTGAAACAGGTTCTAATGTCTTGATTATTGATGATTTCATGAAAGCGGGCGGAACGGTCAATGGAATGATTAGTCTGTTGGAGGAGTTTCAAGCCACTGTAGCGGGAATCGGTGTATTGGTAGAATCAGAAGATATTGAAGAGCGTCTTGTAGATGAATACATTTCTCTTGTAAAATTAACAGATGTTAATGTAAGGGAAAAACAAATTGGTATTAAAGAAGGAAATTATTTTACACATCTATAATGGTGTGGTAAAAAATAAATAAAATTGTCTAAGCAGGGGGTATAAAAATGAAACAAGTTCAAACAAAGGCAGCACCACAAGCTATTGGTCCATACTCTCAAGGAATCGTTGTAAACAATATGTTTTACAGCTCTGGTCAAATTCCATTAAGAGCGGATGGAACATTGGTAGAAGGTGGTATTCAAGAACAAACAGAACAAGTATTTGAAAACTTGAAGGCAGTGCTGGAAGCAGCCGGTGCATCTTTATCTACTGTGGTAAAAGCAACGGTGTTTATTAAGGATATGAATGATTTTGCTCAATTGAATGAAGTGTATGGCATTTATTTTGGAGAGCACAAGCCGGCACGTTCATGTGTAGAAGTGGCAAGACTTCCGAAAGATGTCCTTGTAGAAATTGAAGTAGTTGCTTTAGTAAAATAATCGTTAAAGAGGTGGAATGGCATGTTGAGTATGTCAATCCACCTCTTTTTTGATTAAAATTTTAAAAATAAAACAAAAAAATTTTTTGGAATTGAAGGAAAATAACAAAAATTGTGGAATTAGTTATTAAAGCTTTGATATAGGAAAAGGTGGTGAACATAAATGGAAGTAACTGACGTAAGATTACGCCGCGTAAACACCGATGGACGTATGAGAGCAATTGCATCTATTACGCTAGATAATGAATTTGTTGTTCATGATATTCGTGTAATTGATGGCAATAACGGTTTATTTGTTGCGATGCCTAGCAAACGTACGCCAGACGGTGAATTCCGCGATATTGCTCATCCGATTAACTCTAACACTCGCGGAAAAATTCAAGATGCTGTCTTAGCTGAATATCACCGTTTAGGTGAATTAGAAGTGGAATTTGAAGAAGCGGGTGCTTCATAAAATATTTTAGAGCCTATTGTCAGCAATAGGCTCTTATTTTATCTTCATTTTGCCCTCACTATCCTTAAATCTTCCTCACTTTTTAATGAAACTCCTGACAAAAATATGTACTTTTCTATCATTCCTTGAAATGACGGCCTATTTAGGATATATTCTTAATGGATAAAAAGGTAAAATTGGAGGCCGGCTATGACAAATAGATATGCAGTCATATTGGCAGCTGGACAAGGAACTCGTATGAAGTCCGCTTTATATAAAGTGTTACACCCTGTCTGCGGTAAGCCAATGGTTCAGCATGTAATTGATCAATTGTCTGTACTGGATTTAACGAAAATGATTACAGTTGTTGGTCATGGTGCTGAAAAAGTTCAATCACATATCGGTGAAAAAAGTTTGTTTGCGCTGCAAGCCGAACAACTTGGAACAGCTCATGCTGTGATGCAAGCAAAGGATTTATTGGTTGATGAAGAAGGAACAACAATTGTTGTATGTGGAGATACACCTTTAATTACCACTGAAACAATTGATGCTTTACTTCAATATCATGAAAATACAAATTCCAAAGCAACCATTTTGACAGCCTATGCAGAGGATCCAACAGGTTATGGTCGAATTATCCGAAACGAAAGCGGATTAGTGGAGAAGATCGTAGAACATAAAGATGCATCAGAAACAGAGAGAGCCGTTAAAGAAATTAATACGGGAACTTATTGTTTTGACAATAAAGCATTGTTCGACTCTCTATCTAAGGTATCTAATGAAAATGTTCAAGGGGAATACTATTTGCCTGATGTTATCGAAATTTTACAGCAGGCAGGAGAGGTAGTCACAGCCTATCAAACTCCCCACTTTGAAGAAACATTAGGTGTTAATGACCGTTATGCGCTATCTCAGGCTGAAGAAATTATGAAAAAGCGCATTAACAAAAAGCATATGCTAAATGGCGTCACAATTATTGATCCATCTAACACGTACATTTCTGCGGATGCCCAAATTGGTCGAGATACGATTCTACATCCTGGAACTATCATTCAAGGAGCCAGTGTGATTGGAGAAAGCTGTGAGATTGGACCGAATACAGAAATTAAAGATTCCTGTATTGGAAACGAGAGTATTCTTCGCCATTCTGTTATTCATAATAGTGAAATTGGCAACGAAGTGACAATTGGTCCTTTTGCTCATATACGTCCACAATCTTCTATTGCGGATGAAGTGCGTATCGGTAATTTCGTTGAAATTAAAAAGACGGTATTTGGTAAAGGGAGTAAAGCTTCCCATTTAAGTTATATTGGAGATGCTGAAGTTGGTGAAAATGTCAATTTGGGCTGTGGATCCATAACTGTTAACTATGATGGGAAAAATAAGTTTCTAACAAAAATTGAAGATGGAGCTTTTATCGGTTGTAATTCTAATCTAATTGCGCCAGTAACGGTAGGACAAGAAGCTTATGTAGCGGCTGGTTCAACTATTACACAAGATGTACCTGGAAAAGCATTATCGATTGCACGTGCGCGTCAGGTGAATAAAGAAGATTACGCGGAAAAAATGGATGTTCATAAAAAATCCTAATGGAGGGTCTTATACTACAATGTCAAAACAATATGGCGACGAAAATTTAAAAGTATTTTCTTTGAATTCAAATGCAGGATTAGCTGAAGAGATTGCAAAAGTTATTGGTGTTCAATTGGGACAATGTTCTGTTACACGCTTCAGCGATGGCGAGATCCAAATCAATATTGAAGAAAGTATTCGCGGCTGTGATGTATTCGTTATTCAGTCCACTAGTGCACCAGTAAATGAGCACATCATGGAACTCTTGATTATGATTGATGCGTTAAAACGCGCTTCCGCTAAAACGATCAGTATTGTTATGCCTTATTATGGCTACGCGCGTCAAGACCGTAAAGCTCGTGCCCGTGAGCCGATTACAGCTAAATTAGTAGCCAACTTACTTGAAACAGCCGGAGCGAATCGTGTAATTACACTGGATTTGCATGCACCTCAAATTCAAGGTTTCTTTGATATTCCAATTGATCATTTAGTAGGTGTTCCAATTTTAGGAGAGTACTTCAAGAGCAAAAATCTTGAAGATATCGTTGTAGTATCACCAGACCATGGCGGAGTAACACGAGCAAGAAAGTTAGCAGAGCGTCTAAAAGCTCCGATTGCAATCATTGATAAGCGTCGTCCGCGTCCGAACGTAGCTGAAGTAATGAACATTGTTGGTAATATCGAGGGTAAAACAGCCATCTTGATTGATGATATGATTGATACAGCCGGGACAATTACCCTTGCAGCCAATGCACTTGTGGAAAATGGTGCAACAGATGTATATGCTTGTTGTACACATCCGGTTTTATCTGGACCGGCTATCGAACGTATTCAAAACTCTAAAATTAAAGAGCTTGTGGTGACCAATTCAATCAGTTTACCGGAAGAAAAGAAAATTGAGAAGTTGATTCAATTATCGGTAGCTCCGTTAATTGGAGAAGCTATTATTCGTGTCCACGAAGATTTATCTGTAAGTACGTTATTCGATTGATTATTGAAACTGAGAAGGCATCGTCAATTAGACGATGCCTTCTCGGTTTCTTAAATTCATGTTTAAGGCTAATGGAATTGGGGAACGTTTATATTAGACCATTAATTAGACTAGACATGGAAGGTGAAGTACATTGAGTACAGTATTAGCAGCAAACGAACGTAAAGATTTAAAACATTCAACTACCACCAAGTTAAGAAATGAAGGGAACTTCCCAGCTATTGTATATGGAAAAACAGTACAAGCCAAACCAATCTATATTAATAGTGCAGATTTTACTAAGGCGATGAGAGAAGCAGGCCGTAATGGGGTTTTGACTTTAACTGTTCAGAACGAAACATTTTCGGTCATGCTTCATGACATTCAAACAGATCCGCTTAAAAATGAAGTGAGACATGCAGACTTCCAAGTGGTCGATATGTCCAAAGAATTGGATGCAGATGTGACGGTTGTCTTGACGGGTGAAGCCCCTGGGGTTAAAGAAGGCGGCGTCATGCAGCAAGCTATTCATCAATTATCGATTCGAGCGCTGCCGCAGGATATCCCATCCACAATTGAAGCGGATGTCTCTAACTTGCAAATAGGAGATACGATCACAGTGGGAGATATCAGCCATAACGGCAAATACGAAGTGAACCATGAGCCGACTGAAACCGTTGCTTCCATTCTTCCTCCTAAGCAAGAAGAAGAGATTGGCAGCGGTGAGCAGCAGGATGAAGTAAATGAATCAGAGGAAGCAGAAATAGCAGAAAATCAAGAAGAGTGAAGAGTAAATGAAAAGACGTGACCATAAAAGGTTACGTCTTTTCATTTGAATTGATTATAATAGAGATATGACGACTATTTTTGAAAGGAGCCTATTTAGTTGAAACTTATAGTTGGATTAGGAAACCCAGGGAAAGCCTACGAGCAAACACGACATAATATTGGGTTTATGATTATTGATGAATTAGCTGAACATTTGAATATTCGGTTAGATAAAACGAAATTTAATGGTTTATACGGTCAAGGAATCGTAAACGGAGAAAAGGTCATCTTATTAAAGCCATTAACATATATGAATTTATCGGGTGAGTCTGTTCGGCCGCTAATGGATTATTATAATATTGATGTAGAGAATTTATTGGTCATTTATGACGATTTAGATTTGCCCCAAGGTAAAATTCGACTTCGGACAAAAGGAAGTGCAGGTGGACATAACGGGATAAAATCATTGAATCAGCATCTTGGGACGCAAGAATTCAATCGAATTAGAGTAGGAATCAGTCGCCCTCAAAATGGCATGAAGGTAGTGGATTATGTCCTTGGAAGATTTTCAAACGAAGAAATGGTATTATTAAAAGAGGCTATACATAAATCAGTGGCCGCCAGCAATGAATGGATAAAACGCCCTTTTTTAGAAGTGATGAATGTTTATAACGGGTAAGTATTGAATAAAAAGCCTCCTGAGTGTTCATAATAGCATTAAAACCCTTGGGAGGATGTTTATGTCTATTCGTTATTTTTGCAGACATTGCGGCTGTAAAGTGGGAGATATCGACTATACATCATTTAACAGTAAAGAACTTGGTTTCGACCATTTAACTACACAAGAAAGAAAAGAGTTTATTCAATATCATTCAAATGGCGATATGTCAGTCAAAACCATTTGTGAGGATTGTCAAGAGGCGCTGGATCGAAATCCAGATTATCATCAGTTTGAAACATTTATACAGTAATTAAAGCTTTGGGAGTCATCTCCAAAGCATTTTTCTATTTATATAAATTGTTTCACGGGAGGAGGGAATCCTTTGTTAGGGATTAAAAAATATTTTTATGAAACAGAAGATATTCAAGCTGTTGTCGGAAGTTTAGAAGAAGGGTTAAGCGAGCAAATGATTGCCGGCTTATCAGGATCTTCCCGTTCCATTTTGGCAGCATCTTTGTATGAAAAAAAGCAGCATCCTTTATTGATTGTGACACATAATTTATATCAAGCACAAAAATTCTATGAGGATTTAATTAATTTATTGCCGGAAGAGCCTATTTTCTTGTATTCTTCCAACGATTTGATCGCTTCAGAGATCGCAACGGCAAGTCCGGAGCTTCGAGCTCAGCGTATGGAAGTCTTAAATTATTGGAGCGGTCAATCAAAAGGGATAATCGTTACTCCGATTTCAGGTTTGAGAAAATTGCTTCCACCGAAAGCTTTATGGCAAAAGAGTCAGCTTGTCTTCAAAACGGGGGAAGAAATTGAGCTTGAGGAACAGTTGGTTAAACTAGTTACCCTAGGATACGAGCGTGTAGGAATGGTGTCATCTCCTGGTGAATTCAGTATCAGGGGGGGGATTATCGATATTTATCCGTTGACAGAGGAACTGCCGGTACGTATCGAACTATTTGATACAGAGATTGATTCTATTCGGACATTTACAATAGAAGATCAACGTTCGCAGAAAAAAATGAATGAAATAACGATTGGCCCTGCAGTGGAAATGGTTTTTACGGATGGTGATTTACAAAGAGGAATTTCTTCACTAGAAAAAGGGTTGGCTGCTACGATCAAGAAAGTGAAAGATTCAACCGTAAAGGAAAAAATCTTGGAGCAGGTCGGACAAGAACTAGAGCAATTAAAGCAAGGGTCGGTTCCGGAACATGTGTTTAAATACGTATCTTTATTCTACGAAAAACCTACAAGTTTACTAGATTATGTTCCAGATCATACGGTGGTTATGTTTGATGAAACGACACGTATTCATGAGATGTCAGACCAATTAGATAAAGAAGAAGCAGATTGGATTACAGATTTACTTGCTGCGGGAGAAATTATTCACGGTGTGGCGTTATCTCAAAGGTTAAGCCATTTAATTGGAAAAATGACGAAAAGAAGAATATATTTATCCTTATTTTTAAAGCATATTCCGTTTGCGAATCCGCAGAATATTATCAATATATCCTGTAAATCGATGCAGCAGTTTTATGGACAAATGAATTTGCTAAAAAGTGAAGTTGATCGTTGGCTAAAAAGCAATATGGCAGTTGTTTTACTGGGAGCAAATCAAGAACGTGTAGAAAAACTCGAACGCGTGCTGGCGGATTATGAGATTAGCGCGTCCATACTCTCGAACGATAGCAACATCGTTCAAGGGAAGGTTCAAATCATGCAAGGGGACTTGCAAGCTGGCTTTGAGCTCCCGATGCAAAAATTAGCTGTATTAACGGAAGAAGAGTTATTTAAAAAGCGTGCGAAAAAAACGCAGAGACGACAAAAATTATCAAATGCTGAACGAATTAAAAGTTACTCCGAGTTAAACATCGGAGATCATGTAGTTCACATTAATCATGGAATCGGAAGATATTTAGGAATTGAAACACTTGAAATTAATGGTATACACAAAGATTATATCCATATTAAATATGAGGGCAGCGACAAACTGTATGTCCCGGTGGAACAAATTGATCAAGTACAAAAATATGTCGGGTCCGAGGGGAAAGAGCCAAAGCTTTATAAGCTTGGAGGAAATGAATGGAAAAAGGTTAAAAAGAAAGTAGAATCTTCGGTACAAGACATTGCGGATGATCTCATCAAACTATATGCAGAGCGTGAGGCAAGTAAAGGTTATGCCTTCTCGCCGGATGGAGATATGCAGCGATCGTTTGAAACATCTTTCCCTTATCAGGAAACGGATGATCAGTTGCGTTCTATTCAAGAAATTAAACGTGATATGGAACAGGAACGACCGATGGATCGATTGCTTTGCGGGGATGTAGGATATGGAAAAACGGAAGTGGCAATACGTGCTGCTTTTAAGGCAATTAGCGATGGAAAGCAAGTAGCCTTTTTAGTACCTACAACTATTTTAGCCCAACAGCATTACGAAACGATTAGGGAGCGCTTTCAAGATTATCCGGTTAATATTGGATTGCTCAGTCGTTTTCGTACGAGAAAGCAGTTGCAGGAGACAACAAAAGGCCTGAAAAATGGAACGGTGGATATTGTAGTGGGAACCCATCGTCTTCTTTCAAAGGATGTTACTTATAAAGACTTAGGTCTATTGATTATTGATGAAGAACAGCGTTTTGGTGTAACGCATAAAGAAAAAATCAAACAGATGAAAACGAATGTAGATGTGCTGACGTTAACGGCCACTCCTATTCCGCGTACCTTGCATATGTCTATGCTGGGAGTAAGAGACTTATCTGTTATCGAAACTCCGCCTGAAAACCGTTTTCCTGTTCAAACGTATGTGGCCGAATATAACCCTGGATTGGTGAGAGAAGCAATTGAACGGGAATTAGCGCGTGATGGGCAAGTATACTTCTTATATAACCGCGTAGAGGATATTGAAAGAAAAGCAGAGGAAATTTCGATGCTTGTTCCAGATGCCCGGGTGGCATTTGCACACGGAAAAATGAATGAAAATGAACTAGAAGCGGTTATTTTAAGCTTTTTAGAAGGGGAATATGATGTATTGGTTAGTACAACCATCATTGAAACAGGCGTTGATATTCCGAATGTTAATACACTGATTGTGCATGATGCAGATAAGATGGGGTTATCTCAACTTTATCAATTACGGGGGCGCGTAGGCCGTTCCAGTCGTGTTGCTTATGCTTATTTTACGTATCGAAAAGATAAGGTATTAACGGAAGTGGCAGAAAAAAGACTTCAAGCAATTAAAGAGTTCACGGAGTTGGGGTCTGGTTTTAAAATTGCCATGAGGGATTTATCGATCCGAGGGGCAGGAAACCTTCTTGGGGCTCAACAGCATGGGTTTATTGATTCTGTAGGGTTTGATTTATACTCACAAATGCTTAAAGAAGCCATCGAAGCAAGAAAAGTAGATGGAGAAGAGAAAAAAGAGGTATTTGAGGTAGAAGTCAATGTTGACATTGACGCGTATATTCCAGATCAATATATCGCAGATGGACGTTTGAAAATTGAGATGTATAAACGTTTCCGAGCGATTGAAACATTAGAAGATGTACAAGAGCTTCAGGAAGAAATGATTGATCGATTTGGAGACTATCCGGAAGAAGTGGCTTATTTGTTTAAAATTGCTGAAATGAAAGTATACGCGAAGTTGTATCTAGTGGAATCCATTATGCAAGCAAAACAAAATGTCACCATTTTATTATCGGAAGAAGCAAGTGACACGATTGATGGAGCGAAGCTTTTTAAGGCGGGTAATGAATTTGGACGGATGATCAGTTTGGGTATGGAAGGTAAAAAAGTCAAAATGGTCATCAATACAAAGGGTCTTGCCCAAGAAAAGTGGCTGGACATTGCTTATCAAATGATTAAAGATTTGCCTAATGTTCAACGTGAAAGTGTTAAGAGTTAAGGGCATCAAAAGAGACAGTTTCATAAACCTCGTATAGAATACAATATGATTTTTCTGAAAAGACCCGCGACTGAATCTTTAGGTAGCTGGATTTTCGTGACGTTTTCCTTCGGAAGGATAGCCTATAAGGGTATGTTTAATTCCCTTTAAGCTATCCTCCTTTTATTTATCTTGCATTCAAGGGTAGCCCAATTTCTGTTTAAAACCTCGGATGAAAATTTATTTTTATTCAATTTCCATTTTTTTCATAAAAGAGTTTGAATAAAAGAGGACAAGGGTACAAATTATACAACACAACGATATTCCTTTTATCTCCCTTTGTAGAAATTTAAGGTTTGGTTTTGAAAGAAGTCGTTAATGGTTATAGTGGGGACTTTTTAACAAAAAAAAGATACGGTTGGTGTATAGAAGTTCATTTGTGAAGGATACTAATTTCAACACTGGTGATATCTTCAAACAAAGGACATGATGAACATTATCACCAATTCATTTTTAATCATCATATGAAAGTGAGGCTTCCATGGATGAAAGCAACAGGTATAGTTCGTCGTATTGATGATTTAGGTCGGGTAGTCATACCGAAAGAAATTAGAAGAACATTACGTATTCGAGAGGGAGATCCATTAGAAATATTTGTAGATCGCGATGGAGAAGTTATTTTAAAGAAATATTCCCCCATCAGTGAATTAAGCGATTTTGCAAAAGAATATGGAGAGGCTTTGTATGACAGTCTTGGCCATCCGGTACTCATTTGTGATCGGGATGCCTTCATTGCTGTAGCGGGAGGATCCAAAAAAGAATATTTAAATAAAAATGTTAGTGAATTAGTAGAAGAAGTGATGGAAAGTCGAAACTCTGTATTAGTGTCTGACCAAAAGCAGATTGAGCTTGTAGAAGGGCATGAAGAAGACGTCACGTCGTATACAATAGGTCCAATTATAGCAAGTGGTGACCCTATCGGTGCAGTTGTCATTTTCTCAAAAGATAAAGCACTTAGTGAAATTGAACATAAGGCAGTCGAAACGGCGGCAGGGTTTCTATCGCGTCAAATGGAGCAATAGAAACGACAGTCAGCGGGACGAGCTTCGGGTATTTATCTCATACTATTTCTTTCTTGCACGGCTTGATTTCTGTGCGTATGTATAAAGCCTAAATCATCACACAGATAATAATTGAATACGACTGTAGGGGTGTCTAAAAAGCATGATTGCTCTTAGACACCCTTATTATTTTTTGTTTACTTTCCATTTCCCGCTAGAAACTCATGATATAATTACTGTTGTTCTTTTTCAAAAATAGGAGGGACGAGTAAGAAAAGGTGAAGAAAATAGATGGACATCTAGTGAAGCGACCGCTTCAACATGTATGGAACGGGGCTGTGGTTTTAACTTTGGCAGCTTTAATATCTAAAATATTAAGCGCTGGGTACCGTATCCCTTATCATTACATTGCTGGAGATATAGGATTTTATATTTATCAACAAATCTACCCTTTCTACGGATTAGCCGTGTTATTCAGCACTTACGGATTTCCAGTCATTATTTCTAAATTAGTAGCAGAAGAGGTGAGTCGTGGAAAAAAGGATGCTGTGGATCATATTGTAAAAGTATCTTTTTTGACATTGTCCCTGTTTAATTTGCTGCTATTTTTGCTTCAGTACATAGGCGCCGAACGAATGGCTGCCTTGATGGGAGACCCGAAGCTTGCGGATCTTATTAGAGTGGTATCGTTTGCCTTTTTGCTTACTCCTTTTATTGCTGCCTTCAGGGGATATTACCAAGGTTTAAATAATATGGTTCCTACTGCTGTTTCACAAGTGACGGAGCAGATAGTTAGAGTAGCGACCATCCTTATTTTTTCTTACCTGTTATTAAAAAGCGGTTATGGAATATATGAGGCAGGAACGGGGGCTGTTTTTGGTTCTATTACAGGTGGCTTTGCAGCTCTTGCTATCTTGCTTTTATTTTTCTTCAAGAGTGGAGGAAAGTTTTGGTGTCAAAAGCCGGTAAAAAGAGAAAGAGATGATACAAAAAAATTATATCGACTCTTTTCATTCAAGGAACGCTGGCTTGCGTCAGTGGGATGGGAATTTTATTCATTCAGTTTATTGACTCCTTTACATTATATAGCCAGCTTGTAGAGGGAGGATTAGATAAAGAGACTGCCAAAATCGTTAAAGGCGTTTATGACCGTGGATTGCCTCTTATTCAATTAGGTACGGTGGTAGGTACAGCATTTTCCCTTTCACTCGTTCCTGTCATTTCTTCCGCTGTTTTAAAAAAAGATGAATGTGTCTTAAGAGAGAAAACGGAATTATCTATTCGCTTATCTTTCGTTATAGGAACGGGAGCTGTGTTAGGGTTAAACGGGCTTATGCACTCTGTTAATATCTTGCTGTATGGAGATGCAGCTGGAACAGATATGCTTAAGATTTTTTGCATGACGATTCTCTTTACAACGATTGCTGCCACTACAGCTGCCATTTTACAAGGTATGGGGCATGCAAAAATCTCTGCTCTAACTATGGTAATAGGAATGATGGTTAAATGGGGATTAAATATATGGTTGATTCCTTTTTGGGGGACGACTGGGGCAGCGGTTTCCTCTGTCACCAGTTTTGCTTTTGTTTCAGGAATAAACAGCCTCTACCTTTACAGAGAGGGGCGTTTGCCTGTTATTCAAAGAAAAACGCTTCAAGTGACTCTTAAAGCAGGAATAGCTATGGTGTTATTGTTGTTCGTATATACACAAGCGCTGCATTGGATGAGCCCTCCTTCTTCTGAGCGGAGCCTTCAAACAGTGTGGGAGGCTTTAAGCGGTGTAGTGGTTGGAGGAATTATATATATACGGCTTGTTTTACGTAATGGCTTGTTTACGCGTCAAGAGGTGTTAAATATTCCTTATGGGGATAAACTGTCTAAATGGATTGAGCCTTGAATGGAGGATAGAAGTATGAAAAAAGAAATCAAAATTATCGGACTGGGTGCCGGTGATATAGAACAACTAACCATTGGGATGTGGAAAGAACTGAAAAACGCCCAGCATCTATTTTTAAGAACAAAAGAGCATCCGGTTATCGAAGATTTAATGAAAGAGAACATTTCATTTCTTTCTTTCGACTCGGTGTATGAAAAATGGGATACATTTGAAAAAGTATATGAGGAAATTGTGGAAGAACTGCTTAAGGCTGCGGATATAAAAGGTTCCATCGTTTACGCCGTTCCAGGTCATCCTCTCGTTGCAGAACGTGCTGTTCAACTGTTATTGGAAAAAGGCAATGCGAGAGGAATTGATGTAACAGTAAAAGGTGGACAAAGCTTTTTAGATCCTATTTTTGCCGCTCTACATATTGATCCAATCGAAGGATTCCAGCTATTAGACGGGACAGTGTTGAAGAGAGAAGAATTACAGTTAACCAACCACGTGCTGATTGCTCAAGTATATGATCAATTCACGGCGTCAGACGTAAAACTGACTTTGATGGAAGAACTGCCTGATGATTATGAGGTTTACATTGTGACGGCGGCAGGAAACAGCGGAGAGGAAATTAAAAAAGTGAAATTGTATGAGTTGGATCATCAAGTGACCCTCAGTAATTTAACGACTGTTTATGTACCGCCGGTGAAACAACCTGAAACGCTTTATCACCAGTTTGAGATGCTCCGTGAAATCATCGCGACTTTAAGAGGACCGAATGGATGTCCGTGGGATCGGAAACAAACCCATGAATCGTTAAAACCTTATTTAATTGAGGAAGCCTACGAACTGATTGAAGCGATTGATGAACAAGATGATGATCATATGATGGAAGAACTTGGAGATGTTTTGCTTCAAATTATGCTTCATGCTCAAATCGGTGAAGATGAAGGCATGTTTACCATTTCTGACGTGATTCGTACCCTTTCTGAAAAAATGGTTCGTCGCCATCCCCATGTATTTGGAGACGTGAAAGCGGAGGATGCTGAACAAGTTGTAGCCAATTGGAATGAAATCAAAAAAGCAGAAAAGGGAAAACAAGAGAATTCCTTGATGGAAAGCGTGAATAAACAGGCTACTAGTCTGATGAAAGCCTATCAGTATCAAAAAGCTGCTGCCAAAGTGGGATTCGACTGGGATGCGGTAGAACCAATGTGGGAAAAGGTTGATGAAGAAATTAAAGAATTTCAAGCGGAAGTAAAAAGTGCTCATGATAAAACAGAGGCGATGCGCAAGGAATTTGGAGATATTTTATTTGCATTAGTGAACATAGCAAGGTTTTATAAAATTGATCCGGAAGTAGCTTTGGCAGGGACGAATCATAAATTTTCGAGACGTTTTCAGTATATTGAAAAACGGGTAAAGGAATTGAACCGTCCTTTTTCATCATTTACCCTTGAAGAATTGGATCAATTTTGGAATGAAGCAAAAAAAAGCGAATGATAGCAGAGGGAGAGTGCTGGAATATGATGAGATTAGATAAATTTTTGAAGGTTTCGCGCTTAATCAAAAGACGCACTTTAGCGAAAGAAGTAGCCGATCAAGGGCGTATCAGCATTAATGGAACGGTAGCCAAGGCGAGTACAAATGTAAAAGAAGGAGACGAATTGACCGTCCGATTTGGTACGAAGGTCGTAACGATTCGTGTGGAAGCATTGCAGCAAACGGCTAAAAAAGAGGAAGCAGGCAACTTATATACCATATTAAAAGAAGAAAAGATACCAAGCGAATAAGAGTATGATCAGGTGACAGGGCTTGTTCTAAAATATTTTTCATCCTCATATGTTTAAACAAAAGAATGTGAGAACGAGAGACGCTGAAGAATGGGGAGTGTCGGAGTTCTCATTTACGGAGATGGGGGATGAAGATGAATCAATATTATGATGTGAACAATACCGGCAAAGATCAGACTCCAAATCATGATGTTATCATGAAGGGCAGAAGGCTTCTCGATATTACAGGGGTTAAACAAGTAGAAAGTTTTGACAACGAAGAGTTCTTGCTAGAGACCGTCATGGGTTTTTTATCGATTAGAGGACAAAATCTCCAAATGAAAAATTTGGATGTTGATAAAGGGATTGTGTCGATAAAGGGAAAAGTTTTTGATATCCTTTATTTAGATGAAAATCAATCGGAGAAAGCTAAAGGATTTTTTAGCAAGTTATTCCGATGACGTTAACGACTCAATTTTATACCATTCTTTCTATGATTGCGATGGGCAGTTATTTAGGTGCTGCCCTTGATACGTATCAATTTTTTTTAAACCGGTCAAAACGGGCTGTTTGGATTGTTTTTATAAATGATCTGCTATTTTGGGTTGTTCAGGCCTTATTGTTTTTTTACGTCTTATTCTATGTGAATGAGGGAGAATTACGCTTATATGCTTTTTTAGCTATTTTATGTGGTTTTGCTGCTTATCAAAGTTTATTTAAACACCTTTATATGCGATTATTGAAGATGACGGTTCATATGGTTATTCAGACATATCGCCTTGTGGTTAGGCTGATTCAAGTGTTGGTTGTGAAACCAGCTCTGTTTCTTTTTCACTTGTTAATCATGACGCTGTTATTCTTTTGGAAAAGCTGTTTAGCTGTGCTAAAAATCAGCTGGAAAATCATATGGATCCCCACTCGGTGGATTGGACAACTTCTATGGCGAATGGTGCCTAAAAATGTAAAGTCTTTTTTGCATGCTTCTTTCAAGCATATAGAAGGATTTTATAAAAAAATCAAGAATACGAAACAGAGGATAAAATCGTGGATTGATTATTTTAAGAAGAAGGAGGATGAGTAGTCATGAGTGCCATACGGAAAAAGAACGTAACACAGCTGAATACAGAATATGTTTCCCAGCAGCAAAACATGCAGGAAAATTCAAACCGGAAACGTATAGGACTCATTAGACGATTGACGGTGTTTGGCATTTTGGTTGCGTTGGTTTCGATCATGATGGTTTCTACTCTGATCTCTCAAGCTTCAGCTATATCGGATAAGAAAAAGGAAAAAGCGCAATTAACCGAGCAATTGTCGCAGCTTAAGCAAAAAGAAAAAGATTTAGAGGAAGAAGTTGTGAAACTGAATGATGAGGAATACATTAAAAAAATTGCCAGAAGAGATTATTTCCTATCAGAAGAAGGTGAAATTATCTTCAATGTGCAAGAGGGGTCTTCATCTAATTGACAGTGTAAATTTGCTTTAGGTATAATTACAATAAATTGTTTTTTTTATATTTTTTAAGGAGGAGCATTTTTTTTATGTCAATTGAAGTAGGCAGCAAGTTACAGGGAAAGGTAACAGGCATTACTAATTTCGGAGCGTTTGTAGAACTGTCGGAAGGATCAACAGGTTTAGTTCACATTAGTGAAGTTGCGGATAACTATGTAAAAGACATTAATGATCATCTAAAAGTAGGTGACCAAGTAGAGGTTAAGGTCATTAACGTAGAGAAAGATGGCAAGATTGGCCTTTCGATTAAAAAGGCAAAAGAACAACAACCTCAACAAAGCCGTGAAGGATACCAAAATCGTGAAGGTCGTCCGGCATATCAAGGACGTGAAGGATACCGTCCGAATCCAAACCGCAGTCGAAATGATCGTAACCGAAACCATGATCGTGATCGTGGCGGAAAAGAAAATTTCGAACAAAAAATGGCACGCTTCTTAAAAGACAGCGAAGATCGCTTATCTTCCCTGAAGCGTCACACTGAGTCTAAACGAGGTGGACGCGGAGCAAAACGAGGCTAACTTGTTGCTTATTTTAGATAAATAATGACGAGTCCGATGAAAACACCCTTAATTAACTTAAGGGTGTTTTTATTATGGGGGAAAAAGCGTATGTTGGGCGAGCTGAAAATCCTCTTGTTGAAGGAAAACATAAACTGAAAGATTCATACAAATAAGACATTTATTCGGATGGTAAACTCTTTAAGGTTCATATCACCATAAAAAGAAGGCACTGCTAAAAGCAGTGCCTTCTTTTTATGACCCGTACGGGATTCGAACCCGTGTTACCGCCGTGAAAGGGCGGTGTCTTAACCGCTTGACCAACGGGCCGTATATAAAAGTAGCGGCGGAGGGGATCGAACCCCCGACCTCACGGGTATGAACCGTACGCTCTAGCCAGCTGAGCTACACCGCCATGTTTTTATCTCTAAGAGACAATTAATATCATATCTTTTTTTGTTTGAAAAGTCAATACGTTTTTTGTTGAAAATGATCAAAATGAACTTGCCTATGTGAATAAAAGAAAAAAGATCCTCAATTTTTACGACATATTTCATTGTTCAAACGTCATTATACACTGATAACCTCACATTTTGTATGGTTTTTGCAGGAAGAACAGAAAATAGTCGAACAATTCTTTAATAATCATTCGTCTTTTGACAAAAAATGAAAATTATTTTCTATATAATTACAAATAAGTATCTTTATTCGGGTGGTGAGGACATGCAAAAGACAGAGAGAAACTATGCAGAACCAGTAACGGAAGTAGTGTTTAATAGAACGAAAATGGAGTTTTCAAAGTTTTGGAATCAATTGAATATTAAAATGGAAAAAGTCCTGTTTGAATGGGGATTATTATTACTTGCCGTAGGTTTTTTGTTAGGACGAGCCCTCATCTTAGCAAAAATCATGCCTTTTGCTCTTCCTTTCATCGCAACCGTCTATTTGATGAAAAAAGAAAAAACGGGAGCGGTAGTATTATCGGTTTTGGCGGGCGCCTTTTCGATTTCCCTTCAAAACGGGGGATTTGTACTAGCTTCTATCGTCGTATTTCTGATATTCAATCGGTTGAGTGGTATGATTGAAATGGATGTGTATAAAAAACTTCCTTTTACTATTTTCTTCACGATGTTGTTTACTAAGCTTAGTATCTTCTACTTATGGATGAAACAATTAACTGGCTATGATGCCTTGTTCGTCTCTGTAGAAGCAGGACTGAGCTTCATCCTCACCATGATTTTTCTCCAGAGCGTTCCCCTTTTATCTACTAAAAAAAGCCGCCAATCTTTAAAAACAGAAGAAGTTATTTGTTTAATCATTCTTTTGTCTTCTGTCTTAACAGGGACAATCGGATGGCAATTTTACGGATTGTCTTTTGAACATGTTTTATCGCGTTATTTAGTTTTGTTATTTGCTTTTGTGGCAGGAGCTACCGTTGGTTCGACAGTGGGGGTTGTAACGGGATTAATCTTAAGTCTTGCTAATGTAGCAAGCTTATATGAGATGAGCTTGCTGGCTTTTTCCGGTTTGTTAGGAGGTTTATTGAAAGATGGCAGACGACTGGGTACTTCTGTAGGCCTTCTTATCGGAACATCACTTATTGGATTATACGGAGAAAATAACCAGATTTTATCGGCGAACTTATATGAATCAGTCGCGGCTGTTCTTTTATTCCTTTTAACTCCTGGAAGCTGGATTCAAAAGATAGGAAAACTGATACCGGGGACAAATGAAAACACAATAGAACAGCAACAGTACTTACGTAAGATCCGAGATGTGACCGCCAATAGAGTTGAACAATTCTCTGATGTATTTGATGCGTTGTCTAAAAGTTTTTCCCAAAATGGATTGTATGAAGAAACAAAAAATGAGGCACGGGATGTAGACTTTTTCCTGAGCAACGTGACAGAAAGAACTTGTCAGCTCTGTTTTAAAAAAGAACAGTGCTGGGCCTATCAATTTGATAAAACATATGAGTATATGACGGGAATTATGCATGAAATGGAACAAGGTACAATACAGCAGAATACGAAACTGCTGCGTGATATGGACAAGCATTGTGTAAAAGCGAAAAAGGTTATTGAAGTAATCGAACAAGAATACACGTTTTTCCAAGCTAACCAAAAGCTAAAACAGCAGATTAGAGAAAGTAGGAGAATTGTAGCGGAACAGCTGTCTGGAGTTTCGCAAGTCATGCAAAATTTTGCTCAAGAAATCAAACGCGAACGTGAGAACCTCTATATTCAAGAAGAGCAGATTCTAGAAGTTTTAAAGAACTTTGGTATCGAAATCAATCAAATCGAAATATATAGTTTAGAACAAGGAAACGTTGATATAGATATGTGGACGCCATTTTGCAATGGAAGAGGGGAATGTGAAAAACTAATTGCTCCGATGCTTTCCGATATCCTGGGCGAAACGATTATGGTCAAGCATGAAGAATGTGCATCTTATCCTCAAGGTTATTGTCATGTTTCATTTGGTTCTACCAAAGCGTACGTCATTGAAACGGGAGTTGCCCATGCAGCCAAAGGCGGGGGATTCGTATCAGGCGACAGTTACGCTACTCTTGAATTGAACTCCGGGAAGTACGCTGTAGCCATTAGTGATGGCATGGGGAATGGAGAAAGAGCACATTATGAAAGTCATGAAACGCTGCAGCTGCTTAAGCAGATTTTACAAACAGGAATCGAAGAAACCATTGCCATTAAATCGGTCAACTCCATCTTATCTCTGCGGACAAACGATGAAGTATTTTCTACCTTAGATTTGGCGATTATCGACTTGCAAGACGCTCATTCTAAATTTTTGAAAATTGGATCAACCCCAAGCTTTGTAAAAAGAGGGAACCAAGTGATTAGAATACAGGCGAATAATTTGCCGATGGGAATTATTGAAGATTTTGAAGTGGATGTAGTCAGTGAACAACTAAAGGCAGGGGACCTGCTTATTATGATGACGGATGGGGTATTTGAAGGTCCGAAGCATGTGGAGAATTATGATATGTGGATGAAAAGAAAAATATCAGAACTTCAGACATCCGATCCCCAGGAAATTGCAGATTTAGTGATGGAAGAAGTAATTCGAACGCGCTCTGGCATGATTGAAGACGATATGACGGTAGTCGTGGCGAAGGTAGAGCATAATATCCCGAAATGGTCATCTATCCCTGCTTTCAGCTACAAGAAGAAAGCTTTATAGAGGTTGTTCAAAAAGTCCGGGAAAAATGACCGTCGAATTTCCGCGTCAGCTTGCTTTTTCGCTACTCACGTATTAAGAGCATACGCTCCGTTGCTCAAAGCGGCGCTTCCTTGAACTTCTCGGTCCTTTTTGTCCTCCTTTTTGAACACACACTTATAGAGAAGAAATGTCCCCTTCTAAAAGGTATATTTTCTAGATGGAGCGTCAAAGATGGTAATAATGCTACACTAGGAGGGGACTAGAGTGAAAAAAGGAACCATCAAGCAAATGCTAGTCATTACGGATGGTGGCTCGAACACTGGAGAAGATCCCATTGCTATGGCTGCTTTGGCGAGAGAACAAGGGATAACGGTCAACGTCATTGGTGTCATCGAGGAAAATGTTATTGACGAGCAGAGTATGAAAGAGATTGAAGGAATTGCCATGTCAGGTGGAGGCGTTAACCAAATTGTTTATGCGCAAGAACTTTCACAGACCGTCCAAATGGTGACAAGACAGGCGATGACTCAAACTTTACAAGGGGTAGTCAATAAAGAGCTTCAACAAATACTGGGGTCGCGTGTACAAATGGAAGATTTGCCTCCTGAAAAAAGAGGAGAAGTCATGGAAGTTGTGGATGAATTAAGTGAAACAGTAGACTTAGAAGTATTGGTTTTAGTAGATATGAGTGCCAGTATGAAAAATAAACTTCCTACAGTTAAGGAGGCTTTATTGGATTTATCACTAAGTTTAAATGCAAGAATGGGAGATAACATGTTCTCTATTTTTTTATTTCCAGGGAAAAAGAAAGAGGTAGAAAAACTTCTGGATTGGACCCCGAAACTGGAATCTATGTCAACTATCTTTCCAAAATTAACGGCAGGCGGCATTACCCCTACTGGCCCGGCTATACGGGAAGCTTTGCATTACTTTAAGCAAAAACGCTCGTTAAGGAGTTTGTTGAGCCGTGATGAACGATCGATTGAAGAATCAGGTATGTAATCTGCCTTCCGGTACGTTGATTAAAGGGAAATGGCATCAATCAGTTTACCGTCTTGTAAAAAAATTAGGCACGGGTGCTACAGGTGTCGTATATTTGGCTGAATCTTCAAGAGAATTAGTTGCTCTGAAAATTAGTTTTAATAATATGTCCGTTACGTCAGAAGTGAATGTACTTAGACATTTTTCTAAGGTCCATGGAAAAGTCCTTGGGCCTTCTTTGCTAGATGTGGATGATTGGGACAGTAAATTAAACAGCGGCCCCCTTTCTTTTTACGTGATGGAATATTTAAAGGGTGAGCCTTTTTTAGATTTTATCCAAAAGCGAGGGTCTGAATGGACGGGTATTTTGATTGTACAGTTATTAAATGATCTTCAACATCTTCATGAAGCTGGATGGGTGTTTGGTGATTTAAAGCCGGAAAACATCATTGTAACGATGGCTCCTGTTAAGGTAAGGTGGTTAGATGTAGGAGGAACGACTTTAGTTGGAAGATCTGTTAAAGAATTTACCGACTTTTATGATCGGGGGCATTGGAGTCTTGGGACGAGAAAGGCGGAACCTTCCTATGACCTATTTGCTGCCGCCATGATTATGATAAATGCCGCTTACCCAAAACGGTTTGCAAGACAAGAGAATAGCCTTCTCCAATTAAAACAATTAATTGAGGAAAGTTCTATGCTGCGTCCGTATCGTCATTGCTTAATTAAAGCTCTTACGGGTAAATATGAACACGCTGCCCAAATGAGAACGGATTTGTTGAAACAGCTGAGCGGAGAACCTGTGCAAGAAAATGACGTAACATTGAAAACGTCAAAAAGTAAAAAGAAAGTCCAGAGCCGAACAGCAAAACGAAAGAAAAAGAAATACCACTTACTAGAGACCGTTTTATTATTCCTATCCTTGATGGTAGCATATGCCATGTATGTTCTCATTCAAACATGGTGAAAACTTATGGAGAAAATGTGAAACTTTTTCCTGTTTTTTTCGTATATACAAAATTAATGATACATTTAACCTATCATTTATTTTTGGTAAGGGCTGATTTTGTTTTATGGAACAACAAGTTGAAGAATTTATTAAAAGGCATTCATTGCTGGAACCTGGAAAAAGGGTGTTGGTAGGAGTTTCGGGCGGTCCTGATTCTTTAGCCCTTTTGCATCTTTTATGGACTATGAAAGAGGAAAAAGGTATCTCCATTGTTGCAGCTCACCTCGATCATATGTTTAGGGGAGGCGAATCGGAGGAAGATATGAAGTATGTAGTAGACTTCTGCCAGAAACGGGGGATTGCATGTGAGGCTGCTCAAATAAATGTTTCCTTGTATCAAAAGGAAAAGGGAATAGGAGCTCAGGTTGCTGCCCGAGAGTGCCGCTATCAATTTTTTGCAGACGTGATGGAAAAGGTCGGGGCGTCCTATCTGGCCCTTGCCCACCATGGAGACGATCAAATTGAAACGATTTTAATGAGGCTTGTACGGGGCAGTACGATGATGGGGTATGCAGGTATTCGAGCAAAACGTCCCTTTGGCGGAGGGTTTATCATTCGCCCGTTCTTATCTGTAGATAAAGAACAAATTCTTGCTTACTGCCAATACCATGACTTGAAGCCAAGATTGGATCAAAGTAATGAGAAAGAAGTCTATACCAGAAACAGATTTCGACGTCATGTTTTATCTTTTTTAAAGGAAGAGAATGCACAAACCCATAAACAATTTCAATCTTATAGTGAAAAATTGTTAGAAGATGCACAATACTTGGAGGAATTAACGGTCCAAGCAATGAATAAAGTAATGGAAAGGAAAAAAGAAGAAATCATCCTTAGAAGAGAAGAATTTCTTCAAGTGCGTAAACCTTTACAAAGAAGAGGGATTCAACTAATATTAAACTATCTTTATAAGGAAATTCCTCCATCTCTTTCCTCGGTTCATGTTGACAATCTTTTGACCTTTCTTGAAAGGGAACAACCATCCGGTGCACTTCACTTCCCTGGTGGCTTAAAAGTTGTTCGTTCATATAATGATTGCTTGTTTACATTCCGATGGCAGGAATCTTCACCTTATACATATCCACTGAAGATCCCTGGATGTGTGAGTCTGCCGGATGGGCGTAAAATCGTATGTGAAATACATAACCAACTTTCTGTAGAAACAGGAGGAAATGATAGTTTGGTGTTAGATGCCTGTAAGCTGACCCTGCCTTTATTCGTTCGTACAAGAAAAAACGGCGATAAAATAACAGTTAAGGGGATGAAGGGAACGAAAAAGGTAAAGGATATTTTTATTGATGAAAAAATACCTTTAGCCAAACGAGATACTTGGCCTATCATCGAAGATGGTTCCGGTCGTATTTTGTGGTTACCCGGATTAAAAAAATCAGCTTATGAATCGGAACCCATACATGGTGGAAAGTATGTTATTTTATACTATAAGTAGTGAAGAACTTCTAGGAGGCAAGTAGGCAAATGAATCAAGATATTCAAGAAATTTTGATTACTGAAGAAGAAATACAAGAGAAAGTGAAGGATCTGGGCAAACTGTTAACAGAGGAATACAATGATAAATTCCCTTTAGTTATCGGTGTTTTAAAAGGTGCGATGCCTTTTATGTCAGATTTAGTAAAGCGCATTGATACATATTTGGAAATGGATTTTATGGATGTATCAAGTTATGGTCATTCGACTGTATCTTCTGGAGAAGTAAAAATCATCAAGGATTTAAATACTTCTGTAGAGGGAAGAGATTTGCTGATTATGGAGGATATCATTGACAGCGGGTTAACACTTAGCTACTTAGTCGAATTATTCAAACACCGTAAAGCAAATTCAATCAAAATCGTCACTCTTTTAGACAAACCAACTGGTCGAAAAGCGAAAATTGAAGCAGATTATGTCGGCTTTAATGTCCCAGATGCATTTGTAGTGGGATATGGATTAGATTACCAAGAGAAATACCGTAATTTGCCTTATATTGGCGTGTTAAAACCGGAAGTGTACAGCAACTAAAAGCGGGTTATTGTTATAGCCTCAGCCAAATTTGTTGTATAGGATAAATTCTCTATGATACTATTTAAGATAGTTTGTTTACTATGGGAGGAGGTAAGGGATGAATCGCATCTTCCGTAATACCATATTTTACTTGCTTATTTTCTTAGTAATCATTGGTGTAGTTAGCTTTTTCAGTGGTTCAAACCAACAAACTGAGCCGATGAGTTACGATACATTCATTAGTCATCTTGAAAAAGGTGATGTAGAGTCCCTCTCCATGAAGCCGGAGCGGGGAGTCTTTGAAGTACGTGGTAAGCTTAAAACCTATGATAAAGATAAGCAATTTTTAACGTATATCACAAATGGTGATCAAGCGTTAGATCGTATTGATGCTGCAGCACAAAGTTCTGAAATTAACATCATGCCTGCTGAAGAAACAAGCGGGTGGGTGACATTCTTTACATCCATCATTCCGTTTGTCATTATCTTTATTTTATTCTTCTTCTTGCTGAATCAAGCGCAAGGCGGCGGCAGTCGAGTGATGAACTTCGGAAAAAGCAAAGCGAAGCTCTATACCGAAGAGAAAAAGAAAGTGAAATTTAAAGACGTGGCTGGTGCTGATGAAGAAAAGCAAGAATTAGTCGAAGTGGTAGAGTTTTTAAAAGACCCTCGTAAGTTTGCTGAATTAGGTGCCCGTATTCCAAAAGGGGTTTTGCTTGTAGGACCTCCTGGAACTGGTAAAACCCTATTGGCAAGAGCTGTAGCAGGTGAAGCTGGTGTACCGTTTTTCTCTATCAGTGGTTCTGACTTCGTAGAAATGTTTGTCGGTGTCGGTGCTTCACGTGTTCGTGATTTGTTTGAAAATGCGAAGAAAAATGCACCTTGTATCATTTTCATTGATGAGATTGATGCTGTTGGACGTCAACGTGGTGCAGGATTAGGCGGCGGTCACGATGAACGTGAACAAACGCTTAACCAATTGCTTGTTGAAATGGATGGATTTGGTGCAAACGAAGGGATTATTATCGTAGCCGCTACGAACCGTCCGGATATTCTGGATCCAGCGTTATTGCGTCCAGGTCGATTTGACCGTCAAATCACAGTGGATCGTCCAGATGTAAACGGACGTGAAGCGGTATTGAAAGTACATGCTCGTAATAAGCCTTTAGATAACTCTGTTGATTTAAAAGCTATTGCCATGCGTACTCCGGGCTTTTCGGGAGCCGATTTGGAAAACCTGTTAAACGAAGCTGCATTAGTAGCTGCGAGACAGGATAAAAAGAAAATTGATATGACAGATATCGATGAAGCAACTGATCGTGTCATTGCAGGGCCTGCAAAGAAAAGTCGTGTAATCTCCCAAAAAGAACGAAATATTGTTGCTTATCATGAAGCAGGGCATACAATCATCGGTGTCGTTTTGGATGAAGCGGATATGGTACATAAAGTAACCATTGTCCCGCGCGGCCAAGCGGGTGGATATGCTGTCATGTTACCGAAAGAAGATCGTTATTTCATGACAAAACCTGAGCTTCTGGACAAAATTACGGGCTTGCTCGGAGGCCGTGTTGCTGAAGAGATTGTCTTTGGAGAAGTAAGTACTGGAGCTCACAACGATTTCCAACGTGCGACAAGCATTGCTCGTCGTATGATAACAGAATATGGAATGAGTGATAAGTTGGGGCCAATGCAGTTTGGTCAATCACAAGGCCAAGTGTTCTTAGGACGAGACCTTCACAACGAGCAAAACTATAGTGATGCTATCGCTCATGAAATTGATATGGAAATGCAGCGTTTCATTAAAGATTGTTATGAGCGCGCTAGACAAATTCTGACTGAAAATCGTGATAAGCTTGAATTGATTGCTCAAACGCTTTTAAAAGTAGAAACTTTAGATGCAGCGCAGATTAAGCATTTAGTGGAGCAGGGGAAACTTCCTGAAAGAACTACAGAACTAGAAGCGGGAGACTCACCAGAAGATGTTAAAGTTAACATTCAGTCGAAAAAGGATGAGTCTGATAATAGCGATGAATTAAAGAATTGATATGGTTTTTATTCAAGCTGTTAGCTTTCCTATTTAAATAATTAAAAATCGCTCTTTATCTCTCTTATTTTGTGAGATAGAGGGCGATTTTTTGTACAATGGATTAAATGTTGGGAAATTATTGTAAGGTATGGGCGCGCTTTTAGTAGTTATGATATGATGGTGGCAGTATAAATACTGAATATAGATAAAGTGGTGATTAGATTGATTTTTGTATTAGATGTGGGGAATACAAATACAGTTTTAGGTGTATACGAAGGGGAAGAATTAAAGTATCACTGGCGTATGGAAACGAGTCGTAATAAAACAGAAGATGAATATGGTATGGTTGTCAAAGCTTTGTTTGAGCATGTTGGTTTATCTTTTCAAGACATAAGTGGTATTATTATTTCCTCTGTTGTGCCGCCAATTATGTTTTCGTTAGAACGGATGTGCCAAAAATATTTTCATTTAAAACCTTTGATTGTAGGACCTGGAATAAAAACAGGTCTAAATATTAAATATGAAAATCCGCGCGAAGTAGGAGCCGACCGTATTGTAAACGCTGTTGCAGGTATCCATTTATATGGGAGTCCTTTGATCATTGTCGATTTCGGTACAGCAACTACTTATTGTTATGTTGATGAAGATAAACAGTATATGGGTGGGGCCATTGCGCCGGGTATCACTATTTCCACAGAAGCCTTATATTCACGCGCGGCAAAATTACCAAGGATTGAGATTGCAAGGCCGAATGATATTGTAGGGAAAAATACGGTTGCTGCTATGCAAGCGGGGATTGTTTATGGTTATGTAGGACAAGTCGAAGGAATTGTTTCACGGATGAAAGCTCAATCTAAAGTTGAACCGAAAGTGATTGCCACAGGAGGTTTGGCTACATTGGTCGCAAAAGAATCGGACATTATTGATGTGGTAGATCCGTTTTTAACATTAAAAGGCCTGCAGCTAATTTATACAAAGAACGTAGAACAGGTGTAAAAGGGTAGCTAAAGGACAATTGAATTACTCCTTTATTATTCTTAAAGAACCTGAGAAAGGTGTGCATTCAATGAGTGACTATCTTGTAAAAGCACTGGCTTTTGACGGTCAAGTGCGTGCGTACGCATCAACAACAACTGAAACGGTAAGTGAGGCACAAAAACGTCATTATACATGGCCGACAGCTTCAGCTGCTCTTGGAAGAACAATGACAGCGGGTGTAATGATGGGGGCGATGCTAAAAGGAGACAGTAAATTGACAATCAAAGTAGAGGGAGGCGGACCTATCGGACTCATTCTTGTAGATAGCAATGCCAAAGGACAAGTAAGGGGTTATGTTACAAACCCTCAGACTCACTTTGATTTAAATGAACAAGGGAAACTAGATGTAAGAAAAGCGGTAGGAACGACAGGAAGTTTGAGTGTTGTAAAGGATTTGGGACTGAGAGAAAACTTTACAGGACAAGTGCCGATTGTTTCGGGTGAGCTTGGCGAAGACTTGACTTATTATTTTGTTTCTTCTGAACAGACTCCTTCGTCCGTAGGAGTTGGAGTACTTGTAAATCCAGATAACTCTATTTTGGCAGCGGGCGGTTTTATTATTCAGTTAATGCCAGGAATCGAAGAAGATAAGATTACGATGATTGAAGAGCGTTTAGGAAAGATTCCTCCTATTTCCCGACTAATTCAACAAGGTCTTTCGCCGGAAGAAATTTTAACGCAATTACTTGGCGAGGAGAATCTAAAAATCCTTGAAAAAATGCCGGTAGAATTCCGTTGTCAATGTTCAAAAGAGCGTATTGGAAATGCTATTGTCAGCTTAGGAAAAGAAGAAATCCAGGCGATGATCGAGGAAGATGGAAAAGCAGAGGCTCAATGCCATTTCTGTAATGAAAAATATGTATTTTCTAAAGAAGAACTAGAACAAATGCAGGAAAATGCGAAATAAGATGGAAAAATAATAAGGGTGCAAAATAAAACCCTTATTATTTTTTTATAGGTAAAAAGATTGACAATTTGGAAAATGCCTGTTAAATTGTTATTAAATCCAATAAACTTAGTCGGGATTAGGAGTGATTATATGACACGTGTAGCAAACTCGGTGGCGGACCTAATTGGTCAAACGCCTGTTGTAAAGTTAAATAAGCTAGTGGAAGAAGATATGGCAGATGTATATTTGAAGCTTGAATTTATGAATCCTGGAAGCAGTGTGAAAGACCGTATTGCTTTAGCGATGATTGAAGCTGCAGAAGAAAATGGTTCTTTAAAATCAGGAGATACGCTTGTGGAACCTACAAGTGGAAATACTGGAATTGGCTTAGCGATGGTAGCGGCAGCAAAAGGCTATAAAGCCATTCTAGTAATGCCGGATACGATGAGTATGGAGCGTCGTAACTTACTTCGCGCATATGGAGCAGAGCTTATATTGACTCCAGGCAGTGAAGGAATGGGCGGAGCAATCCGTAAAGCGGAAGAACTAGCGAAAGAGCATGGATATTTCATGCCGCAACAATTTAAAAATGAAGCAAATCCAGAGGTTCATCGCCGTACTACCGGAAAAGAAATTGTGGAACAAATGGGTGAGCAGTTAGATGCCTTTATTGCAGGTGTCGGGACTGGAGGGACGATTACAGGTGCTGGAGAAGTACTGCGCAAAGCGTATCCGTCCATTAAAATTTATGCTGTAGAGCCAACGGATTCACCGGTACTGAGCGGAGGGAAGCCTGGTCCTCATAAAATTCAAGGAATTGGTGCAGGGTTTGTCCCGTCTATTTTAAATACAGAAGTGTATGAAGGAATCGTTAAAATCAAAAATGAAGAAGCGTTTGAATATGCCCGCAAAGCAGCAAGAGAAGAAGGAGTGCTTGGTGGTATTTCTTCAGGGGCTGCCATTGCTGCAGCTCTTAAGGTAGCAAAAGAACTGGGTAAAGGGAAAAAAGTGTTGGCTGTTCTTCCGAGCAATGGGGAACGTTATTTGAGCACACCTTTGTATCAATTTGAAGAATAGAACAGGCTTCCTGGAATAATGGAAAGTACATTATTTTAGGATTTCTATTACAATGAAGCGTCACGGATAGTCCGATTAACAAGGACCTTCCTGGCGCTTTATTTAATTAAAGAGTAGCTTATCTTCTCTGATTTGCAGTAGAGATCCTTTTGAAAGAACATAATATAACTAGTCAAGCTGTTAACCATACTAAAAATGAAAAACTCAACATGAACTAAGTCAGCTGCACCTTGAGTTAATTTCTGTAAGGTTTGCATCTCTCCTGATTTAGCGGAGAAAAAAGTCCCTCAATGATTGGAGTTTCAATTTATATATTTTTAGTAAACGATATATGAACTTATCGTGTGAATCATGTAAAATGGAGAATAGATGATTGGCTTTTAGGAGAGTGAATACATGCAACAGCGTAGATCTTGGGGAGAGAAAATAGTCATTCCTAAAGAAGAATGGTTTTTCATCTATAAACATTTGTCAAAGGAGCAGCCGCGCCATATATTGCTTGAAAGTGGGAGAGGCGGAAGATACAGCATAATAGGGTTAAAACCTTTTGCTGTTTTAGAAGGCCGCTACAATCGTTTGAAGGTAACGAATGAGTTTGAGGCATATGAGCTTGAGGGAAATCCTCTTCATCTTATGAGAACATGGATGAGTCAGTACAAAGCACATTCTAATCCCCACTTACCGGATTTTCAAGGAGGGGCCATCGGTTTTATCAGTTATGATTATATCCGCCATGTTGAACACCTTCCATCCATTGGTAAAGATGATTTGGACATGCCGAATCTTTATTTTTTAGTGTTTGATGATGTGTTCGTTTATGATCATCATAAAGAAGAGTTATGGGTGATTGTGAATGATGAGCTGAGCCGTGAAAAAGTTGCTCTAGAGCGACTAGATTTATACAAATCTCAGTGGATCGCATGTGCTAAACAAGAACAAACGGTATTATCAGTGCCTTATGAACCTTCGCTAGAATTTTCTATGTCTGAAGGAGCGTTTATAGAGGCAGTAGAGAAAATTCAGGCTTATATCGGGCAAGGAGATGTTTTTCAGGTGAATTTATCTGTTCGCCAGTCTCAGTCTCTAGGTACACCTCCTATTCATATTTATGAAAAATTGCGTGAAATTAATCCTTCTCCTTATATGGGATATATGCAAACCCCAGAATTTCAAATTGTCAGCAGTTCACCTGAACTGTTGATCAAAAAAAGGGGAGATGAGGTAAGTACGAGGCCGATTGCAGGGACGCGCTCGCGCGGAAGAACAGATGAAGAGGATCAACAGTTAGCTGATGAGTTAATTCATAACGAAAAAGAGCGTGCAGAGCACGTAATGCTTGTCGATTTGGAAAGAAATGATTTAGGACGAGTGTGTGAATACGGGACAGTATATGTAGACGAGTTTATGGTGATCGAAAAATACTCGCACGTTATGCATATTGTTTCTAATGTAAAGGGCAAGCTGCAATCATCCAAGGATTACGTAGATATCATTGATGCAGTCTTCCCTGGTGGAACCATTACGGGTGCTCCAAAGGTTCGAACGATGGAAATCATTGAAGAGTTAGAACCTGTCAGACGAGGTTTGTATACGGGTTCGATTGGATGGATTGGATTTAATGAAGATATGGAATTGAACATTGTCATCCGAACATTGGTAGCAAAGGAAGGAAAAGCTCATGTACAAGCAGGAGCGGGTATTGTTATTGATTCCAATCCTATCCAAGAATATAAAGAGTCTTTAAAGAAAGCAACCGCCTTATGGAAGGCAAAAGAGAAGAGTGAAAAAGAGCTGAGTGAGGGTGAGAAGAGATGATTTTAATGATTGATAATTATGATTCATTTACATTTAATTTAGTGCAATACTTAGGGGAATTGGGAGAAGAGTTAGTTGTTAAACGGAACGACCAAATTACTTTGAAGGAGATTGAAGAATTAAACCCTGAATTTTTAATGATTTCACCGGGGCCTTGCAGTCCGAATGAAGCGGGAATTAGTTTAGAAGCCATTACACATTTTGCGGGACAAATGCCAATTTTCGGTGTGTGTCTAGGGCATCAATCAATCGGCCAGGCATTCGGTGGAAAGGTTATACGTGCCGAACGTTTAATGCACGGAAAAACATCGGAGATTCATCATGATGGAAAAACTATTTTTAAGCAATTGGAGAATCCTTTTACTGCTACGCGCTATCATTCTCTAATTGTTGAAAAAAAAACACTTCCGGATTGTTTTGAAGTGTCAGCGTGGACGGAAGAGGGTGAAATTATGGCTATTCGCCATAAAACGTTACCGATTGAAGGGGTTCAGTTCCATCCCGAATCGATCATGACCTCTTTCGGGAAAGAAATGCTTCAAAACTTTATCTCTGCTTACAAGAAGGGATGAATCATGTATATATATTTGAACGGGAATATTATAAGGCGTGAGGAGGCTGCTATCTCTCCCTTTGATCACGGGTATATGTATGGATTGGGTTTATTTGAAACATTCCGTACGTATAATGGTCATCCATTTTTATTGGATGACCATTTGGCTCGTTTAAATAACGGATTAGAGGAGCTGGATATAGATTATCAATGCAAAAGGGAAGATACTCTTTCTATCCTGGAACAGCTTTTGAAAGTCAATGGACTGCAAGACGCGTATGTTCGGCTCAATGTTTCGGCTGGAGCGGGAGATGTGGGTCTTCAAATAGCACCGTATACGGAACCGACGGTCATTATGTATATAAAGCCGCTTCCTTTGAATGGAACGCAAGAAAAAGAAGGGGTTGTCCTGAAGACAACGAGAAATTCACCAGAGGGTAATCGACGCCTCAAGTCCCATCACTATTTGAATAATATCTTGGCAAAAAAGGAAATGGGAAGTGCTCCTGCTAAAGAAGGCATTTTTTTAACGAAAGAAGGTTATATAGCGGAGGGAATTGTTTCTAATTTATTTTTTGTAAAAGATGGAATAGTCTATACGCCTTCCTTAGAAACAGGTATTTTAGATGGGATAACCCGCCAGTTTGTATTCTCGCTTTTGGAGAAGCTCAATATAACCGTAAAAGAAGGTTTTTTTACGATTCAAGAGTTGCTTAAAAGTGATGAAATCTTTGTAACAAATTCTGTTCAGGAAATCACCCCGATTGTAAGGATTGGAAATCATTTTTATCCGAAGGGGAAACATACTTTGGTACACCGGCTTCAAACTATTTATAATCAGGTTTGCCAGTCCTTATGGAGCAAACGTGACTTATAAAAGAAGGGAACAATGGATATGACAGTTAATACATTAATGAAATCTTCAGTTATTCGTTGCGGCGATTATAAACTGGATTATTCCTCCAAGACCTTGATTATGGGTATCTTAAATGCAACACCAGACTCTTTTTCTGATGGCGGTAAATATAATCATTTGGATACTGCGGTAAAGCATGCCCGACAAATGGTTGAAGAAGGAGCGCATATTATTGATATCGGAGGAGAATCAACACGTCCTGGATTTGTACCGGTATCAGTAGAAGAAGAGTTACACCGTGCCATTCCTGTTGTGAGAGAAGTGGCAAAATACGTGAAGGTCCCCATCTCCATTGATACGTATAAAGCAGAAGTGGCGAAACAGGCAATTGAAGCAGGGGCCCATATTATTAATGACATATGGGGGGCAAAGGCAGACCCTAAAATGGCAGAAGTAGCGGCCTTCTATCAAGTTCCGATTATTATTATGCATAATCGAGAGAATCGAAATTACCAAAGTCTGATTCCAGATATGCTTTCTGACTTATATGAAAGCATTAAGATAGTGAAGAGTGCAGGAGTTAAAGATGAACAAATTATTTTAGATCCAGGAATAGGGTTTGCCAAAGATTTTGATCAAAATATAGAAGTCATGAAAAACTTAGATAAGTTTACCATATTAGGATATCCGGTTCTCTTAGGTACTTCTCGAAAGGGAATGATTGGACATGTGCTGGATTTACCACCGCATGAAAGAGCAGAAGGAACAGCCGCGACTGTTTGTTTAGGTATTACTAAAGGGATTCATATAACAAGAGTGCATGACGTGCTGCACATTTCAAGAACGGCTAAAATGATGGATGTCTTGGTCGGGAAGGGGGAGGGCCCTCATCGATAAAATCTATGTGAACGGTATGAGATTTTATGGCTATCACGGTGTATATGCAGAGGAAAATAAACTTGGACAACGCTTTAATGCTGATGTCACAGTAGAGCTGGATTTGCACAAGGCTGGAGTTACAGATGATTTGAACTACACAGTCAATTACGCGGAAATTTATAAAATTTGCAGGGAAATTGCAGAAGGAGAACCGTTCAAATTGATTGAAGCTGTGGCGGAAAACATCGCTTCGAAAATTTTAGATGCCTTTTCAGTTGTAGAGTCTTGTACTGTAAAGTTATACAAACCTGACCCCCCTATCCCTGGCTATTATGAATCAGTTGCTGTGGAAATTACAAGGAGTCGTTAAATGGAAAATATAGCTTTTATCTCTTTAGGTTCAAACTTAGGAGATCGTTTCCAATATTTGAAAGAAGCTGTTATGCAGCTAAATAATCATGAATCTGTAGAACTAATCAATATGTCATCTATTTATGAAACAGATCCTATTGGATATGAAGAGCAGAGTGCGTTTTTGAATATGGTAGTAAAAATCTGCACATCTTTGTCACCTGTATCTTTATTAACACGTTTGCAAGAAATCGAGAGAGAGCATGGGAGAAAAAGGGATATTCGTTGGGGGCCTCGAACTTTAGACCTTGACATTTTATTGTTTAACCAAGAAAATATTGAAACAGAGCAACTTGAGATTCCGCACCCTAGAATGACTGAGAGAGCTTTTGTTATGATTCCATTGTTTGAAGTGGACCATGATGTCCAAATTCCTAATCAAGCTCATTCTATTTCGTCTATTATAGATTCATTACAAGATAAAGAAGGGGTAAGGGTATGGAAGCAGAAAAATGGGGAAGACGTATACGCGCTTTTCGCAAATTAAAGGGGTATACCCAGGAGGGATTTGCAAAAGATTTAGGAGTTTCTGTTTCTGTATTGGGAGAGGTCGAACGCGGCAACCGGTTCCCTTCTGAAGAATTTGTTGAGAATATTGCTAATGCGTTAGATATTAGTGTTCAAGAATTAACACCGCAAGATATAGAAGAGTAATAAAAGGAGGTTAAAAGGTTTTGCTTAAAATTGGAGATATTACGATGAAGAACCCCGTTGTCCTTGCCCCGATGGCTGGAGTTTGTAATGCAGCCTTTCGTTTAACGGTTAAGGAATTTGGAGCGGGTCTAGTTTGTGCAGAAATGGTTAGTGACAAAGCGATTTTATATAATAACGCTAAAACGATGGGCATGTTATATATCGATGAGCGTGAAAAGCCATTAAGTTTGCAAATCTTTGGTGGGGAAAAAGAAACACTTGTAGAAGCAGCTAAGTTTGTGGATAAAAACACCACTGCCGATATCATTGACATTAATATGGGGTGTCCAGTACCGAAAATAACCAAATGCGATGCAGGTGCTAAATGGTTGTTGGATCCTAATAAAATTTATGAAATGGTAGCAGCTGTTGTAGATGCAGTAGATAAACCGGTCACTGTCAAAATGCGAATTGGTTGGGATGAAGAACACATTTATGCGATCGAGAATGCACGAGCGGTTGAACGTGCGGGTGGAAAAGCTGTAGCTGTTCACGGAAGAACGCGTGTACAAATGTATGAAGGACATGCAGATTGGAATATTATTAAGCAGGTGAAAGAAGCCGTTTCGATTCCGGTTATCGGGAATGGAGATGTTCAAACACCCCAAGATGCAAAACGCATGTTAGAGGAAACGGGTGTAGATGGTGTTATGATCGGTCGTGCAGCACTTGGCAATCCATGGATGATTTACCGTACAGTTAAATATTTGGAGACGGGTGAATTAATGGGTGAACCGTCAGTGAGAGAAAAAATTGATGTGTGCTTATTACACCTTGATCGTTTGATTGATTTAAAGGGTGAAAATGTAGCAGTACGGGAAATGAGAAAGCATGCTGCATGGTATTTAAAAGGGGTTCGTGGAAATGCGAAAGTCCGTAATGGTGTAAATGAATGTTCAACAAGAGATGAATTAACAACTTTGTTGAGGAATTACGTTGAAGAAGTAGAGTTAAAGCAGCAAAGTGATGCTCAAGTCATTTGACATCTAGAATTTGCTAACCTATAATACCCATAATGAATATTACTCGCTGCCAGTTAAATACTGGCTTTTTTTCTGTTTGTATAAAGTGAAACTTTCCTTATTCGAATTTCTCTTTTGTTTGAGGTTAGTTGACCAATAGAGTTCTGATAGGTGACGTCCTCTTGCTCATAAAGAGTAAAAGTTACCTATTAGAGCGGGATAAAAATAAGGCATGGAGATGATCACATGAGTCACGAAGAATTAAATGACCAACTGCTTGTCCGCAGAGAAAAGATGCAAAAACTCAGAGAGCAAGGAATGGACCCATTCGGTAAGCGTTTCGAACGCACTCACACATCTCAAGAACTTTTTGCATCATATGATGGCCTTTCTAAAGAAGAGTTAGAAGAGAAGAAAATCGAGGTAACATTAGCGGGTCGCATTATGACAAAGCGTGGTAAAGGGAAAGCGGGATTTGCTCATATCCAAGATTTGACGGGCCAAATCCAGCTTTATGTGCGCCAAGATTCAGTGGGTGAAGAAGCGTATGACATATTTAACACTGCTGATATTGGAGATATTGTAGGTGTAAAAGGAACTCTTTTCAAAACAAAAGTGGGTGAGCTCTCGATTAAAGTGAGTGAATTCACATTGTTGACGAAAGCGTTACGTCCGCTGCCTGATAAATTCCATGGATTAAAAGATGTTGAACAGCGCTATCGCCAACGTTACTTAGATTTAATTACAAATCCAGAGAGCAAAAGTACATTTATTACACGGAGTCTAATTATTCAATCAATGCGCCGTTATCTAGATAGCCACGGTTATTTGGAAGTGGAAACTCCAATGATGCATTCTATTGCTGGGGGAGCATCAGCAAGACCATTCATTACGCATCATAATGCCTTAGATATGACTTTATATATGCGTATTGCAATTGAATTGCACTTAAAGCGTTTAATCGTTGGAGGTCTTGAAAAAGTATATGAAATTGGCCGTGTATTCCGTAATGAGGGGGTTTCTACAAGACATAATCCCGAATTCACGATGATTGAACTATATGAAGCTTACGCTGATTATAACGATATTATGAGCTTGACGGAAAATTTAATCGCCCATATTGCTCAAGAAGTACTAGGTACAACAAAGGTACAATATGGTGAACATGAAGTAGATTTAACGCCACAATGGACAAGACTTCATATGGTTGAGGCTGTTAAGCAATATACAGGGGTAGATTTTTGGAAAGAAATGACTGATGAAGAGGCGCGTGCATTGGCAAAAGAGCATGGTGTAGAAGTAGCTGAACATATGCAATTCGGTCATATCTTAAACGAATTTTTCGAACAAAAAGTAGAAGATAAACTTATTCAGCCAACATTTATTTACGGTCACCCGGTTGAAATTTCTCCATTGGCAAAGAAAAACGATGAAGATTCAAGATTTACTGATCGCTTCGAATTATTTATTGTAGGTCGTGAGCATGCAAATGCGTTTACCGAATTAAACGATCCAATCGACCAAAGGGAGCGTTTTGAGGCTCAATTGAAAGAAAAAGAGCAAGGAAACGATGAGGCGCATGAAATGGATAATGACTTTATCGAAGCGCTGGAATATGGAATGCCTCCAACCGGTGGATTAGGAATTGGAATTGATCGTCTAGTCATGTTATTGACTAACGCTCCTTCTATTCGTGATGTGCTGTTGTTTCCGCAAATGCGTCATCGCTAAAAGTTGTTATAAAATAATAAAGAGAGGCGGCCTATTCTTAAGAATAGGCCGCCTCTCTTTATGGGAAAATTGTTAAAGTGAATAAGATTATGAAGCAAAAAATTTAATATTTAAATTTCCTTTAATATAATTGATTAATATTTTTTATTCTGGTATATTAATCTTTATTGTTTAAGAAACAAACGAAGTTGAAATTACTTTCGAAAAAGTAATTGACTTCGAAAGAGAAAACATGATATTATATAAAAGTTGCTTCGCAGCAACGGTGAACTTTGAAAACTGAACAAAACAAAAAAACGTCAACGTTAATTCTATTTTATTATGAGCAAGTCAAACATTTCTTCGGAGAGTTTGATCCTGGCTCAGGACGAACGCTGGCGGCGTGCCT
>NZ_KV917370.1:0-61254 GCF_002019595.1 Priestia abyssalis
CTGGTGATGATGGCGAAGAGGTCACACCCGTTCCCATGCCGAACACGGAAGTTAAGCTCTTCAGCGCCGATGGTAGTTGGGGGTTTCCCCCTGTGAGAGTAGGACGTTGCCAGGCAATAAAAAAAAGATTAGTCAAATGACTAATCTTTTTTTTATTTTCACACACAATTAGGCGAAGGAACTAATATAATTAATACTATAGATAATACATATTTTGGTTTTCTTATGTGATTTTTAGGGAATAGGTTTTGAAAACATAAAAATTTGGTAACTATAGAAATGGAAAGATGAGAGCGAATGCTTGAAAAATTTTTTTATAAATTTTATATTATAAATAAAGTCAAATATAGTCAAAGTCAGAAGGAGAGGCGTAATGCGAAACATATCTGATATTATCGAGCAATATTTAAAACAAATTCTTGATTTAAGCCAAAAAGATGTTCTTGAAATTAAGAGAAATGAAATTGCTGATAAATTTCAATGTGTTCCCTCGCAAATTAATTATGTAATTAACACTCGATTTACGTTAGAAAGAGGATATATGGTAGAAAGCAAACGAGGTGGTGGAGGTTTTATTCGAATCATAAAAGTAAAATCTCATGATGCATCTCATTTATTTGAACAAGTCCTTAGTATTATCGGAGGTCAAATTTCTCAAACAAGTGCAGAAAATCTTATTATTCGTCTAGTTGAAGAGAATGTAGTTACTAAGCGAGAAGCAAAAATCATTTTAAGTGTAATGGACCGTTCAGTTATAGGAGTTGATTTACCATATCGTGACGAGTTAAGAGCTAAATTGCTTAAAGCCATGTTGAACGCTTTGCGATATAAATAATTTTAAACTCTAATGTAATTTGAAACTGGGAGAGGTGACGCAATGGTTTGCCAGCAATGCGGTATAAGGCCAGCTACTTTACATTTTACTAAGGTAATAAATGGGGAAAAATCTGAAATTCATTTATGTGAACAGTGTGCAAAAGAAAGTGGAGAAATGTTTATGATTCCCGGAAGTACAGGTTTTTCTATTAACAATTTGTTAGCAGGTTTGTTAAATATGGACTCATCGCTTCAAGAATCTTCTACTCATGCATTTGCTCACAGTGAAGTTCTTCAATGTCCCAATTGTAAACTTACTTATCGTCAGTTTTCCAAGTTTGGAAGGTTCGGCTGTTCACAATGTTATGCTACATTTGAACAATCTCTTACTTCTTTTTTAAAAAGGCTGCATGGGGGTAATCATGTCCATATAGGAAAAATTCCAAAGAGAATTGGAAGTAATCTTCATTTTAAAAAGGAATTAGAGAAACAAAAATTGAAATTAAAAGAATATATTGCAGAAGAGGAATTTGAAAAAGCTGCAATTTTACGAGATGAAATTAGAGAGTTAGAAAAAAGATTTCGAGCAAGTGGGGAGGGAGAGGCATAAAAGATGGCGCAGGAAGCATTTTTTAATCAAGCAATTAGTTCTTGGATGAGCCAATCTGGACCTGATTCTGATATTGTATTAAGCAGTCGGATTCGCTTGGCAAGAAATTTAGATTCACATCTTTTCCCTACACTTTCAAGTAATGAACAGGCTTTAGCAATTATTAAACTTTTTAAAGAAAATTCTATGATTTCTTCTCATCCAGTATGGAAGTTTCAACTGCTGGAAATGGTAGATTTAAAGCCCTTAGAGAAGAGAGTATTGGTTGAAAAGCATTTAATTAGCCCGCAATTAGCTGCAGAATCCAATTTAGGGGCTTGTTTACTTTCTGAAAATGAAGAGATCAGCATTATGATAAACGAGGAAGATCATTTGCGTATACAATGTTTATTTCCAGGTCTCCAACTTTCTGCAGCCCTCAAGGAGGCAAACGAATTAGATGATTGGATTGAACAATATGTAGATTATGCGTTTAGCGAACAAATAGGTTATTTAACAAGTTGTCCCACCAATGTCGGAACGGGATTGAGAGCATCGGTTATGATGCACTTGCCTGCTTTGGTACTGACACGGCAAATGAATCGTATTATTCCTGCCATTAATCAACTTGGATTAGTGGTTAGAGGAACATATGGGGAAGGCAGTGAAGCGCTAGGTAATATATTTCAAATCTCTAATCAAATAACATTGGGGAAGTCAGAGCAAGACATTGTAGAGGATCTCAATAGCGTCGTTCAGCAAATTATCGCGCAAGAAAGATTGGCTAGGGATGCTTTAGTGAAAACATCTCACATAGAATTAGAAGACCGTGTCTTCCGTTCTTACGGAACACTTCTTTATAGTCGAATTATTGAATCAAAAGAAGCTTCTCAATGTTTATCGGATGTTCGTTTGGGGATTGATTTTGGTTATATACAAGACGTTCCTCGAAGCATTCTAAACGAACTGATGGTCATGACACAGCCAGGGTTTTTACAACAATATGCGGGAGGAGCCTTAAGGCCTGATGAACGCGATATTAGAAGAGCTTCTCTTATTCGCGAATGTTTAACATTCAGGAAAGTAAATCCAACAAATACGGAGGGTGATGAATAAATGATGTTTGGTAGATTTACAGAGCGTGCACAAAAGGTCTTAGCCTTAGCACAAGAAGAAGCATTAAGACTAGGGCATAATAATATCGGCACAGAACATATTTTATTAGGAATTGTACGTGAAGGAGAAGGGATTGCTGCCAAGGCACTATTGGCTCTTGGCTTAGGGGCAGAAAAAATCCAGAAGGAAGTAGAGTCCCTAATTGGCCGCGGCCAAGAAATTACACAAACCATCCACTATACGCCGAGAGCTAAAAAAGTTATTGAATTGTCAATGGATGAAGCTCGTAAACTCGGACATTCTTACGTAGGGACAGAACATATTTTATTGGGGTTGATACGTGAAGGAGAAGGCGTGGCTGCTCGAGTATTAAATAATGTAGGTGTAAGTCTCAATAAAGCAAGACAACAAGTTTTGCAATTGCTGGGAAGCAATGAGGCTACTTCCAGCCATCAAGGGGGAAATGCAGCGAATGCTAACACTCCAACTCTTGATAGCCTTGCGCGTGATTTAACGGTTATCGCACGTGAAGGAAGGTTAGATCCAGTTATTGGGCGCAGCAAGGAAATTCAGCGAGTGATTGAAGTGCTGAGCCGCCGCACTAAAAATAACCCAGTGTTAATTGGGGAGCCGGGTGTAGGAAAAACGGCAATTGCTGAAGGGCTGGCACAACAAATTGTAAACAATGAGGTTCCTGAAATTTTACGAGATAAGCGTGTCATGACCCTGGATATGGGAACAGTGGTAGCGGGAACGAAATACCGAGGGGAGTTTGAAGATCGCCTGAAAAAGGTGATGGACGAAATTCGTCAAGCAGGAAATATTATTTTATTCATTGATGAACTTCATACATTGATTGGAGCGGGTGGTGCAGAGGGAGCCATTGATGCATCTAATATTTTAAAGCCATCTTTAGCCCGTGGTGAGCTTCAATGTATTGGTGCTACTACTCTTGATGAATACCGTAAATATATTGAAAAGGATGCAGCACTTGAGCGTCGCTTCCAACCAATTCAAGTGGATGAACCGACTACAGAAGAGTCTATTCAAATTTTACAAGGCTTACGAGATCGATATGAAGCCCATCACCGTGTTTCTATTACGGATGAAGCCATTGAACAGGCCGTCAAGTTATCTGACCGCTATATTTCTGATCGATTCCTTCCTGATAAGGCTATTGATTTAATTGATGAGGCTGGCTCAAAAGTACGTTTGCGTTCTTTTACAACGCCGCCTAATTTGAAAGAATTAGAGCAAAAATTAGAGTCTGTGCGCAAAGAAAAAGATGCAGCCGTTCAAGGGCAAGAGTTTGAAAAAGCGGCTTCTTTACGTGATACAGAACAAAGATTACGTGAGGAATTGGAAGAAACGAAAAAAGTTTGGAAGGAAAAACAAGGTCAAGAAAATTCTGAAGTGACAGTAGAAGACATCGCGATGGTTGTTTCTAGCTGGACTGGAATTCCAGTCTCTAAGCTAGCTCAAGAAGAAACGGATCGTTTATTAAATATGGAAGAAATCCTGCATTCACGTGTAATTGGTCAAGAGGAAGCCGTCAAAGCCATTGCAAAGGCTGTGCGCCGTGCCCGTGCAGGATTAAAAGATCCGAAAAGACCGATTGGATCATTTGTCTTCCTAGGGCCGACAGGAGTTGGGAAAACAGAATTAGCTCGTGCATTAGCAGAGTCTATGTTTGGTGACGAAGATGCTATGATTCGCATCGATATGTCTGAGTATATGGAGAAGCATTCTACATCTCGCCTTGTCGGTTCACCTCCAGGATACGTAGGCTATGAAGAGGGAGGCCAATTAACGGAAAAAGTAAGAAGAAAACCTTACTCCGTTGTACTGTTAGATGAAATTGAAAAGGCCCATCCGGATGTATTTAATATTCTCTTGCAAGTATTAGAAGATGGGCGTCTGACAGATTCAAAAGGACGTACAGTTGATTTCCGAAACACAATTTTAATCATGACATCTAACGTAGGAGCAGATACTTTAAAACGAAATAAATACGTAGGCTTCAATGTACAAGATGAGAGTCAAGATTATAAGGATATGAAGGGTAAAGTGATGGGGGAACTTAAACGTGCGTTCCGTCCTGAATTCTTAAACCGTATCGATGAAATCATTGTATTCCATTCTTTAGAAAAGAAACATTTACAACACATTGTTACATTAATGTCTAAACAATTAACAACGCGTTTGAAAGAACAGGAAATTGAGCTTCAATTAACAGATAGAGCAATCGAAAAAATTGCTGAAGAAGGATTCGATCCAGAATATGGGGCCCGTCCACTTCGCCGTGCTATTCAAAAGCATATTGAAGATCGTTTATCTGAAGAGTTATTGAAAGGTGAAATCCAAAGAGGTCAAAAAGTGGAAATGGATGTAGCTGATGGTGAATTTATTGTTCGAGCGACAGAAGTCAGCGGAATTAGTTAATAGGACAAAATAGATTATGAACAACAGGCATACGTTTATGAGTCGTATGCCTTCTTTTTTCTCAAAATATATACAGCGAGGTTAGAGCATGGCAAAGAAAAAAACAAAATTTATGTGTAACGATTGCGGGTACGAATCCCCGAAGTGGATGGGAAAGTGTCCAGGTTGTGGAAAATGGAACACAATGGTAGAAGAAGTAGAACAAGTGACCTCAAATCGCAGAGGGGCCTTCACAGGAGCTACTGCTTCTGTATCTTTAAAACCCCAATCTATCAGTTCCATCGAATCTACTAGTGAACCGAGAATTTTTACGAAGCTAGCCGAATTAAATAGGGTGTTGGGCGGAGGAATTGTTAAAGGTTCTTTAGTATTAATAGGTGGGGATCCTGGGATTGGGAAATCCACACTTCTTTTACAAACATCTGCTCAATTAGCAGAGAGTGATTATAAGGTACTTTATATTTCAGGAGAGGAATCTACAAAGCAAACGAAGCTTCGGGCTGACAGGCTTGATATTAATGCTCCTCAGTTATATGTCCATTCAGAAACAAATTTGGAGCTTATTACTCACATCATCTCTGAGATGAATCCAGATTTTGTAGTCATTGATTCCATTCAAACGATTTATCATCCAGATATTACATCGGCTCCCGGGAGTGTATCCCAAGTCAGAGAATGTACGGCGGATTTAATGAGAATTGCTAAAACGAAAGGAATTGCAATCTTTATTGTCGGGCATGTTACAAAAGAAGGAGCTATCGCTGGTCCGAGATTATTAGAGCATATGGTGGACACAGTGCTGTACTTCGAAGGAGAGAGACATCATACATATCGAATCTTAAGAGCAGTAAAAAACCGTTTTGGTTCTACAAATGAAATGGGAATCTTTGAAATGAAGGAAGTAGGGCTGGAAGAAGTATTGAATCCTTCTGAAATCTTTCTTGAAGAGCGTTCTCAGGGAGCAGCTGGTTCAATTGTTGTTGCGTCTATGGAAGGAACAAGACCCGTTTTGGTAGAATTACAAGCATTAATTAGTCCGACCAGTTTTGGGAATCCGAGAAGAATGGCCACAGGTATTGACCATAATCGAGTCTCACTCATCATGGCAGTATTAGAGAAGCGGGTAGGTCTTTTATTACAAAATCAAGATGCCTATTTAAAGGTAGCTGGAGGAGTAAAGTTGGATGAACCAGCTATCGATTTGGCTATCGCGGTCAGTATTGCTTCCAGCTTTCGAGACGTTCCTTCCCATCCAACCGATGTAGTGATTGGTGAAATCGGATTAACGGGAGAGGTACGCCGTGTTTCTCGTATTGAGCAACGTGTCCAAGAGGCCGCTAAACTGGGGTTTAAACGAGTCATTCTTCCAGAGAAAAATTTGGGAGGATGGAGTGTTCCAAAGGGCGTAGAAGTTGTGGGGGTTTCGACTGTAGCTGAGGCACTGCAGTACACACTAGGGGGATAGGAATGGACAAGGAAAAAGAAAAAGTCAATGACCAACAAATCTCTGAGATTTTGAAACTGGTGGCACCAGGAACGCCGATCAGGGAAGGAATTGATAATGTATTAAGAGCTAAAACAGGAGGCTTAATTGTTTTAGGTTATAACGATCAAGTAAAGCATCTCGTAGATGGCGGATTCTCTATCAATTGTATATTTACCCCTGCACATTTATATGAGTTGGCTAAGATGGATGGGGCTATTATTTTAAATGAAGGAGGGAATAAAATTTTATTCGCCAATGCACAGCTTATTCCTAATCCTTCGACTCCTTCTTCGGAAACGGGTATGCGCCATCGGACGGCTGAGCGAGTAGCGAGACAAACGGGGGCTTTGGTGATTGCCATTTCTCAAAGAAGGAATGTTATTACTTTATACAAAGGTTCCCTCCAGTATGTTCTGAAAGATATTGGTGTCATTTTAGCAAAGGCTAACCAAGCTTTGGAAACATTGGAAAAGTATAAATCTGTGCTGGATGATTCCATTAACAATTTAACCGCTTTGGAATTTGAAGAGCAAGTGACGCATGTGGAGGTCATTCAATCCCTGCATCGTATTGAAATGGTTCTACGAATTAAAAATGAAATCTTAAGTTATATTGGAGAATTAGGAGTGGAAGGGCGTTTAATCCGCTTACAGATGAATGAACTATTAGCCGATGTAGAGCAAGAGGCTGTGCTTCTCATGAAAGACTATACGTTTGATCCTGAACAAGATCCGTATAAAATTATTGCCAAGATGCAAGAGCTTTTTAATAATGTACTGCTGGATGATCAAACCTTGCTCCGCCTGATGGGTTATCCTGTTTATACGAGCTTTGAGGATTCTGTCCAGCCCAGAGGATATCGGATGCTTCATAAAATTCCTCGTCTTCCAATCATCATTATTGAGAATCTAATTGAGCAATTTGGTCATTTAAAAGGTGTGTTCAATGCGTCAGTAGAAGAGCTTGACGAGGTAGAGGGGATTGGAGAAATTAGGGCAAAAAAAATCAAAGAAGGGTTAAAGCGGTTAAAAGAGCAATATTTTTTGAGTAGAAAAATTTGAAAGCGGGGGAAATGTTCTTTATAAAACATAACATTTTAGTTACAAATTATACTTTAGAGCAAATAAAAGGTTTCAATCATTGTAAACTGTTTATAATGAATAAAAGGGAGGTGAGTACGTGTTAAAACGTATTGTACAATTATTCTTTATCATCACAGGCGGAACACTAGGTGTGTTTTTTATACCAGAACTTATAGATTTATTAAATATACAAGGTATTACTTTCTTAGAAAAATCATATGTTCATGCTGTGTTGGGGGCATTGCTTTTTTACATCGTGACATTTTGGATTGTAGATTATGTCGTCAACTTCATTCGCTGGTTTGAAGAAACATTAGTGAAAGCTCCAGTGACAGATGTGTTATTCGGAAGTTTAGGGTTAATCCTTGGGTTAGTGGTGGCTTATTTAGTGGTATTGCCTTTAAAAAGTATCCAGATTCAAGTGGTCAACACCGTGCTCCCAATCTTCTTAACCATTTTATTAGGTTACTTAGGTTTCCAAGTGGGGTTCAAAAAGCGAGATGAGCTTGTCAGCCTTTTCTCTATTCCCGCTCGTATCGGAAAGAAAAAGGCACAGGAAGAAGAGCAAGAAGTTGCAGCTAAAAAGCTAAAGATTTTAGACACGAGTGTTATTATTGACGGACGCATTGCAGATATCTGTCAAACAGGGTTTCTAGAGGGGATCATGGTTATTCCCCAATTTGTGTTAGAAGAGCTTCAACACATCGCTGACTCCTCCGATGTATTAAAACGAAATCGGGGAAGAAGAGGATTAGATATTTTAAACCGAATTCAAAAAGAGCTTTCAATTAAAGTTGAGATTTATGAAGGCGATTTTGATGAGATCCAGGAAGTGGATAGTAAGTTGGTGAAATTGGCGAAATTAACTTCGGGTGTAGTTGTAACAAATGATTTTAACTTAAATAAAGTATGTGAACTGCAAAATGTAGCGGTGTTAAATATCAATGATTTAGCTAATGCAGTAAAGCCGGTTGTATTACCCGGGGAAGAATTAAATGTACTTGTCATTAAAGATGGAAAAGAGCATAATCAAGGTGTTGCTTATCTGGATGATGGTACAATGATTGTAGTAGAAGATGGAAGAGATTATATTGGGAAAAGTATTGATGTGCTGGTAACGAGTGTATTGCAAACATCAGCGGGGCGAATGATTTTTGCCAAACCTAAATTACTGGAGAAAGCGCTATAAAGTAAAAGGTCCAGTTTTGTACCGTTGATACTAATATGAAGTGGAATCTATTGTAGCGGGCGGTTTACCCCTATTGTAATAAAGGGGAGCCGCCCGTTTAAACGGGATAAAGAAAAAGGTAGAGGGGAAGGCTTTATGAATTATAAGGTAGTGATTCCTGCCGCCGGTCAAGGAAAGCGGATGAAGGCCGGAAAAAATAAACAGTTTATTAAACTGCGTGACATTCCTGTCATTATTCATACTCTTCGAGTGTTTGAGCAGGATACTTGGTGCGAAGAAATTATTTTGGTAGTTAATCAAAATGAACTGGAGCAGTTTCAAGAGCTTTTGTCTTCTTATCATATCAACAAAGTTTGTTCCCTTGTAATAGGAGGGGAAGAGCGCCAGCATAGTGTATATAATGGATTAAAAGCCTTAAAAAATGAAGGGATCGTATTAATTCATGATGGCGCTAGACCATTCGTAACAAGAGAAACGATTCATCGATTGGTACGTGTTGCATCTGAGGAAAAAGCAGCAGTGCTCGGAGTTCCGGTGAAAGATACGATGAAGAGGGTTCAAGATGGGTATATTATAGAGACTATTGAACGCTCCAGCTTGTGGGCCATCCAAACGCCACAAGCTTTTCTTGTTCCATTCATTAAGCACGCTCATGAACAGGCAAAAAAACAATCATTCTTGGGGACAGATGATGCCAGCTTAGTTGAACAATTAGGTGAGCGAGTGGCCATTGTAGAGAGTGATTATGATAACATCAAATTAACAACTCCGGAAGATTTATGGTATGCTGAAGCCATTCTACAAAAAAGAGAACAAATAAAGTAAGGTGGGAGTAAGATGAATATTCGAATCGGACAAGGATTTGACGTGCATCAATTTGCTGAGGGGAGACCCCTTATTATCGGAGGAATCGAAATTCCGTATCATGTCGGATTATTAGGGCATTCAGACGCAGATGTATTGTTACATACCATTTCTGATGCTTTATTAGGGGCAGTTGCTAAAGGTGACATTGGTAAACACTTTCCAGACACAGACCAAGAATTTAAAGATGCAGATTCTGCTGAATTATTAAAGCAAGTGTGGAATATGGTAAAGGCAGATGGATATGAACTAAGTAATGTAGATTGTACCATCATTGCTCAAAGACCTAAAATGGCACCGTATATTGACGCGATGAGAGAGAGAATTGCCGCCTTGTTAGAGGTAAACATTTCTCAAGTAAACGTTAAAGCAACTACAACAGAGAAATTGGGCTTTACAGGACGAGAAGAGGGGATTGCGGCCCAAGCGGCTGTACTTGTTTATCAAAAATAAAGCAGACGTTCTTTGCCAAGCTGTTGTTTGGTGTTAAAATAAGCAAAGATAATACATATGATAGATAAATTGGAGGGCACTCAAATCATGTCAAATGAAGTACGCGTCCGTTATGCGCCAAGCCCGACTGGACATCTCCACATCGGAAATGCGCGCACAGCATTATTTAACTACTTGTTTGCAAGAAACAAAAATGGAAAATTTATTATCCGTATTGAAGATACCGATAAAAAGAGAAATATTGAAGGCGGAGAAGAAAGCCAGTTGAAATATTTAAAATGGCTTGGTATTGATTGGGACGAGAGCATTGATATAGGCGGAGAATATGGACCGTACCGTCAATCAGAACGAACAGAGGTTTATCAAAAATATACAGAGGAGCTCCTTGAAAAAGGACTAGCTTATAAGTGTTACTGTACAGAAGAAGAACTGGAGCAAGAACGTGAGCAGCAATCTGCACAAGGGCAAACACCGCAGTACTCAGGCAGATGCCGCCATTTAACAGAAGAACAACGTGCAGAATTAGAAAAAGAAGGGCGTCAACCGAGTATTCGCTTTGCTGTGCAAAGTGATCGTGTATATACGTTTAATGATATGGTAAAAGGTGAGCTATCATTTGAAGCGAATGGTATCGGTGACTTTGTTATTGTAAAAAAAGATGGCACACCAACCTACAACTATGCAGTAGCGGTTGACGACCACTTAATGAAAATGACTCATATTTTACGCGGGGATGATCATATTTCCAATACACCTAAACAATTAATGATCTATGAAGCGTTTGGGTGGGAAGCTCCTGTTTTTGGACATATGACGTTAATTGTTAACGAAAGCCGTAAAAAATTAAGTAAGCGTGACGAGTCTATTATTCAATTCATTGAGCAATATGCAGATTTAGGTTATTTGCCTGAAGCATTATTTAACTTTATTACACTTTTAGGATGGTCTCCAGGGGGAGAAGAAGAACTTTTCTCTAAGGAAGAGTTCATCAAAGTTTTTGATGCAGAGCGTCTTTCTAAATCACCAGCATTATTTGATACTCAAAAGCTTCGTTGGATGAATAATCAGTATATCAAGCAGTTAGAAGCCGATCGATTAGTGGCGCTTGCTCTCCCACACTTGATTAAAGCTGGTAAGGTAGAGGAGAACATAGATGAAGAAAAGAAACAGTGGGTGCACGACCTCATTGTTCTTCACCAGGAAAAAATGAGCTATGGAGCGGAAATCGTTGAGTTAACGGATTTGTTCTTTAAGCAAGATATTGAATATAATGAAGAAGCGAAAGAAGTATTAGCAGAGGAGCAAGTACCAGAAGTGCTGAAGGCCTTTGCCGAAGAGCTTAAATCATTAAACGATTTCTCTGCTGATGCGATTAAAGCGGCAACAAAAGCAGTGCAAAAAGGGACTGGACATAAAGGGAAAAAGTTATTTATGCCGATCCGTGTAGCGACAACCGGTCAAACACATGGACCAGATCTTCCACAAGCGATCCATTTGCTTGGAAAAGAAGCAGTTTTGGCTCGTTTAGAGCGAGTTATTGGTTAACAATAAAGAAATTTTATAATATAGTAAGTATATATTTATACGATTGAAAAGCGTTGAGAAGGAGAAGTAAAAAGCACGACCATTGCAGAGAGAACCGCCTTAGGCTGAGAGCGGTTCATGAGTCGACCTTTTGAAATGCACCTTCGAGCCTTTTGTTGAACGAATAACCTTTTAGTAAACAAAAGCGGATTCTCTACCGTTATAAGAGCAGAGTTGAGGCTTAATAGGCCTAAACAGAGTGGAACCGCGTAAATAATTACGTCTCTGTGTCTTAGACACAGAGACGTTTTTTATTTGTTCTATGAACTATCGGTATAAACATTAAAGGTAAAAATAAGGGGGGATGGATATATGTTTAAGTCGTTAAAAGAGGATATTGAAGTAATCTTCGATCAAGACCCGGCAGCAAGAAGTTATATAGAAGTCATTTTAACGTATTCAGGTTTACATGCCATTTGGTCGCACCGGCTGGCTCATGCGCTTTTTAAAAGAAAATGGTTTTTCCTTGCCCGCGCTATCTCACAAATCAGCCGTTTCTTTACGGGAATAGAAATTCACCCGGGTGCTAAAATCGGTCGCCGCTTCTTCATTGATCATGGAATGGGAATTGTTATTGGGGAAACGTGTGAGATTGGTGATAATGTGACAGTCTATCAAGGGGTAACACTAGGCGGAACTGGGAAAGAAAAGGGGAAACGCCATCCGACAATTGAGGATAACGTATTGATTGCCACGGGTGCAAAAGTGCTCGGTTCCATAACGGTTGGAGCGAACTCTAAGATAGGAGCAGGTTCAGTTGTCCTTCATCCTGTACCGCCTAATTCTACCGTAGTCGGAATTCCGGGGAAAGTTAGAATCCAAAACGGAGTTCATGTCGGGAAAGACTTAAACCACCGAGATTTACCAGATCCAGTAGCAGATAGGTTTAAGGAATTGGAAGAAGAACTGGAAACGTTAAAACAAGAGCTCAAACAACTAAAAGAAGGGACGTATGAACATGGCCATTAAACTTTATAATACACTTACCCGTCAAAAAGAAGAGTTTCACCCGTTGGAAGAAAATAAAGTAAAAATGTATGTGTGCGGTCCAACTGTGTATAACTATATTCACATCGGAAATGCGAGACCAGCCATTGTATTTGATACCGTTCGCCGTTATTTGGAGTTTAGAGGGTATGAAGTACAATACGTATCAAATTTTACAGATGTTGATGATAAGCTCATCAAAGCGGCTAATGAGCTTGGAGAAGATGTGCCAAGCATCGCTGAGCGTTTTATTGAAGCTTATTTTGAAGATGTATCTGCGTTAGGATGCAAAAAAGCAACGGTCCATCCTCGTGTAACAGAAAACATGGATATCATCATCGATTTTATTTCCACGCTTATTGAAAAAGACTATGCTTACGAAGCGGATGGTGATGTGTATTACCGTACACGTAAATTTGAGGAGTACGGAAAGCTGTCTCACCAATCCATTGATGAGTTGCGTCTTGGCACGCGAATTGAAGTAGGGGAGAAAAAGCAGGACCCTTTAGATTTTGCGTTATGGAAAGCGGCCAAAGAAGGGGAGATTTATTGGGATAGCCCGTGGGGGAAAGGGAGACCAGGTTGGCATATCGAATGTTCCGCAATGGCTCGAAAGTACCTTGGAGATACGATTGATATTCATGCAGGAGGGCAAGATTTAGCATTCCCTCATCATGAAAATGAAATTGCCCAGTCTGAAGCTTTAACAGGAAAAACGTTTGCTAAGTATTGGCTGCATAACGGTTATATTAATATTGATAATGAAAAAATGTCAAAGTCGCTTGGAAACTTTGTTCTTGTCCATGACATTATAAAAAAGCATGCACCTCAGCTTTTACGCTTTTTTATTTTATCTGTTCATTATCGTCATCCAATCAACTATAACGATGAAATCTTGGAGAACACACGAAAAGGATTGGAACGTCTTCAAACGTCTTATATGAATTTGAAGCATCGCCTTGAAAGCTCTACTAATTTGACTGACCATGATGAGGAGTGGATCAGAAAGATTAAAGACTTAAATGAGACGTTTATTCGTGAAATGGACGATGACTTTAACACCGCGAATGCTATCGCCGTTTTATTTGATTTATCGAAACAAGCCAATCTATATTTGGTGGAAAAAAACACATCTCAAACGGTTATTCAAGCGTTTATTAGGGAATTTGAAAACTTAACAAGTGTATTAGGTTTAGATTTTGCCAAGGAAGAATTGTTAGATGAAGAAATTGAAGCTCTTATTCAGCAACGCATTGAAGCGAGAAAAAATCGTGATTTTGCGTTAGCTGATCGAATTCGAGATGAGTTGAAAGATCAAAACATCATTCTGGAAGATACAGCACAAGGAACAAGATGGAAAAGAGGATAATTGTTGATGGAGGAAAGTGTAAAGCAAATTGATGCGAAGCAGTTAAACAGTTTGGCTCTTGCTTATATGGGAGATAGTGTATTTGATGTATATGTTCGTCATCATCTTCTGGCAAGTGGAGCCATTCGCCCTAACCACCTGCACAATCAAGCAAAAAGATTTGTTTCGGCGAAAGCACAAGCGAAAGTGGTTATCATGTTAAGGGAAGAAGGCTTTTTCTCCGAAGAAGAAATAGCTGTTTTAAAGCGGGGACGCAATGCTAAATCGGGAACAGTCCCTAAAAATACGGACGTTCAAACTTATCGTTACAGTACAGCTTTTGAAGCTTTAATCGGCTATCATTACTTATTAAAAAATGAACTTCGAATGGAAGATATTATCTTTACAGCGATTCGTTTGATTGAGGAGCAGAAAGGAGGAAAATAATGCAACAGGAATATATTATCGGAAGAAATCCTGTATTAGAGGCGTTGAAGTCTGGAAGAGAAATCAATAAGATGTGGGTGGCGGAAGGAGCACAAAAGGGCTCGATTAACCAGATTGTTCAATTGGCGAAGCAAAACGGTGTATTAACCCAAGTAGTTCCAAAGAGGAAGATTGAACAGATGGTGGAAGGCAATCATCAGGGGGTTATAGCCCAGGTAGCGGCCTATGAGTATGCGGAGTTAGAAGACTTATTCAGAAAAGCTCAAGAGCGAAACGAAACTCCATTCTTTTTATTACTGGATGAAATTGAAGATCCTCATAACTTAGGATCCATCATGAGAACAGCGGATGCAGTGGGTGCACATGGAATCATCATTCCCAAGCGTAGAGCGGTCGGCTTGACGGCAACAGTTGCAAAAGCATCTACCGGTGCGATTGAGCATATTCCAGTTACAAGAGTAACCAACTTATCAAGAACCATTGATGATTTGAAAGATAAAGGATTATGGGTAGCAGGAACAGATGCAAAAGGAACAGATGATTATCGTCAACTGGACGGAACAATGCCTCTTTTATTAGTTATTGGCAGCGAAGGAAAAGGAATGAGTCGAATCATTCGTGATAAATGTGATTTTCTCGTTCGTTTGCCGATGATCGGTCAAGTTACCTCTTTAAACGCTTCAGTAGCAGCTAGTTTATTAATGTATGAGGTATTTCGTAAACGTCATCCGCTAGGTGAATGAGGAAATGAATATCCTGCTTGTTGATGGATACAACATCATTGGGGCATGGCCGGAATTACGTCGATTAAAAGATGGGGATTTACCGGCCGCCCGTGATTTGTTAATTGAAAAGATGGCTGAATACAAAGCGTATACTGGTTTTCGCGTTATTGTTGTGTTTGACGCCCACCTTGTACAAGGTATTGAGAAAAAAACGAAAGACCACACTGTTGAAGTTATTTTTACGAGAGAGAATGAAACTGCGGATGAACGAATTGAAAAGCTTGCGAAATCCTTAAATAATATCAAAACCCAAATTCATGTAGCAACTTCTGATTTTACGGAGCAATGGGCAATCTTTGGACAAGGGGCCTTGAGGAAATCTGCCCGAGAGTTGAGAAATGAGATGCTTGAAATTGAAAAAGATATTAAACAAGATGTGAAATCTATTCAAGAAAAAAAACCGACAACCCGTATTCAACTTTCTGGTAATATTGTAGAAATATTCGAAAAATGGCGCCGGGGAGAACGCTGAGACGGTTGACGCTTTAAAAAAAGCTACTGTATAATATTTCTATCTACATGCGGTCGGGGGGATTAGCGTGGGCTCTAAAATGGGGAGAAAGTCAAGCACACATTTGGATCAACAAGAGGATGAAGAAATTGTAGAATTAGTGCACAAAGGCGATAGTGATGCATTAGAATACTTAATTCATAAGTATAAAAATTTTGTGCGTGCAAAAGCAAGGTCGTACTTTCTAATTGGGGCAGATCGCGAAGATATCGTTCAAGAGGGAATGATAGGCTTATATAAAGCAATTCGTGACTTTAGAGAAGATAAGCTTACTTCCTTTAAAGCGTTTGCTGAGTTATGTATAACACGTCAAATTATTACAGCTATTAAAACGGCTACGAGACAAAAACATATTCCGTTAAACTCATATGTTTCATTGGACAAGCCAATTTACGACGAAGAATCAGATCGGACTTTAATGGATGTCATTTCAGGGGCTAAGGTAATGGACCCTGAAGAGCTTATCATCAATCAGGAAGAGTTCGATGACATTGAATTGAAAATGGCTGAGCTTTTAAGTGACTTAGAGCGAAAGGTACTAGTCCTATATTTGGACGGGCGCTCCTATCAAGAAATATCTGAAGAACTAAACAGACATGTTAAATCTATTGATAATGCTTTACAAAGAGTGAAGCGGAAGCTTGAACGATATTTGGAGTATCGAGAGATTACTTTATAGAGGATGTTCAAAAAGTCTGGGAAAAATGACCGTCGAATTTACTTGTGCAGGACGTACTGACCCGGCGTTCGCCACAGGACGTGGCGGTTCTTAGTCGGGCAGCGTCAGCTTGCTTTTCCGCTACTCGCGTATTAAAAGCATACGCTCTGTTCCTTGGAAAAGAAAATCACTTTTCCTGCGTGCGATGAAGAATCGTAAGAAGCTTTCCTTTGTGCTCAAAGCGGCGCTTCCTTGAACTTCTCGGTCCTTTTTGTCCTCCTTTTTGAACACACACTTATAGTTTCTTGTCCGCCTTATATTGACATTAAAAGAAGCTGTATGTTAACTTTTTATGGACATCATCAATATACTAGGTGGTTTAACATGCGTAAAAAAGTGATACTCGCTTGTAAAGAATGTGGCAGTCGCAATTACACAACCATGAAAAGTGACGAAAACTCTCAAGAGCGATTGGAAATAAAAAAGTTTTGCAAGGCTTGTAACAATCATACGAGTCATCGTGAGACGAAGTAGTAGAGAGTTTTATAATCAATAGATTCGGCACCCCTGTATAATTGGAGGTAACTTATTAATGAATCGTCTTGGGAAATTTTTACGTGACGTCGTACGCGAAATGAAAAGAGTAAGTTGGCCAAAGCGGAAAGAGCTGACAACTTATACGATTACGGTTTTAACAACTGTTGTTCTCATGACCATCTTTTTCGCTGCGGTTGATTTAGGCATTTCTTCTTTAATTCGACTAGTGCTTGAATAATCTAACCAAAAAGATGGTATAATAATCAGAGAATAGTTTTTATTTGAAAAGCCCGGGAACGGGTTTTTTAATTTGCCTTTTAATTTACTGCAGATAGTGAATTAAGTTAGGTGCAATCCTATTTAAAAGCGATTGGGGAGGGACGGACGGATAGTCCTCGTAAATGGAGAAAAATTGGTATGTTGTCCATACTTATTCTGGATATGAAAATAAAGTGAAAACAAATCTTGAAAAGCGTGTCGAAACGATGGCGATGCAAGATAAAATCTTTCGTGTAGTTGTCCCGGAAGAAGAAGAAAAGGAAATTAAGAATAATAAAACAAAAGTAACAAAGAAAAAGGTGTTCCCTGGTTATGTACTGGTAGAATTGATCATGACAGATGATTCTTGGTATGTTGTGAGAAATACACCTGGAGTAACAGGGTTTGTCGGTTCAAGCGGTTCGGGATCTAAACCAACGCCACTTTTGCCTGACGAAGTAACTATGATTCTAAAGCGAATGGGTATGGATGAAGAATATGCAGAATTTGACTTTGAATTAAATGAAACGGTTATGGTGAAGGAAGGACCGTTCGCTAATTTTGAAGGAGCCATCGAAGAAATTGATATGGACAAGCGTAAAATTAAAGTTCTTGTGAATATGTTTGGACGTGAAACACCAGTGGAATTAGATTTTGATCAAATTGATAAAATATAATTCCAAAAAACTTGCATTTATTGAAGATTGATGATAATATTTCATAAGTCAGTATGTCTCAATAAAAGAGACTTATAACACAAATTCCTTATTTGATATAAAGGAACATTTGAGTGGGAGGGTATCACCCTATTACCACATCACGGACTTAAGGAGGTGTGTCTCGTGGCTAAAAAAGTAATTAAAATGGTTAAATTGCAAATCCCTGCTGGTAAAGCTAACCCAGCACCGCCGGTTGGTCCAGCATTGGGTCAAGCAGGTGTAAACATCATGGGATTCTGTAAAGAATTTAACGCTCGCACAGCTGACCAAGCTGGTTTAATTATCCCTGTTGAAATTACGGTATTTGAGGACCGTTCATTTACATTTATTACGAAAACTCCTCCTGCTGCTGTATTGCTTAAGAAAGCAGCTGGTATCGAGTCTGGTTCTGGCGAACCGAACCGTAATAAAGTTGCAACAGTCAAGCGTGATAAAGTACGTGAGATTGCTGAAACAAAAATGCCTGACCTTAATGCTGCTAGCGTAGAAGCTGCTATGCGCATGGTTGAAGGTACAGCGCGCAGCATGGGTATTGTTATCGAAGACTAATCCCGTGTTCGAACAGGTTGTTGAAGGTTGCGAGTAGGAAATATCCAATTCGCAACCTTTATTCGTGGGAGGTTATTCCGCTAAAACCACATAAGGAGGAAATTAACAATGGCTAAAAGAGGTAAAAAGTACGTAGAAGCTGCTAAATTAGTAGACCGTACACAAGCTTACGCGGTAGCTGAAGCTATCGAGTTAGTAAAGAAAACAAACAATGCGAAATTTGATGCAACAGTAGAAGTTGCTTTCCGTTTAGGAGTAGATCCTAAGAAAGCGGATCAACAAATTCGCGGCGCAGTTGTATTACCGCATGGTACTGGTAAAGTGCAACGCGTATTAGTATTTGCAAAAGGCGAAAAAGCGAAAGAAGCAGAAGCAGCAGGAGCTGACTACGTTGGTGATGCAGACTACATCAACAAGATCCAACAAGGTTGGTTTGAATTTGATGTAATCGTAGCTACACCTGATATGATGGGTGAAGTTGGTAAATTAGGTCGCGTATTAGGACCTAAAGGTTTAATGCCAAACCCTAAAACTGGTACAGTTACATTTGATGTGACAAAAGCTGTTAACGAAATCAAAGCTGGTAAAGTTGAATACCGCGTTGATAAAGCTGGTAACATCCATGTGCCAATCGGAAAAGTTTCTTTCGATAACGAAAAATTAATCGAAAACTTCGCAACAATTCACGAAACAATGTTAAAGGTGAAACCATCAGCTGCTAAAGGTACTTATATGAAAAACGTATCAGTAACTTCTACGATGGGCCCTGGTATCAAAGTTGATCCAGCAACATTTGCTGCGAAGAACTAATTTAAAGTAGAATTTTCCATTTGACTTAAAGTGAGTCATTTATTATAATAGATTTTGTTGTTAAAAAAATCATTTGTACCGTAGACAGTAGGTGCCTTAATGGCTTAATTTCCTGCCGAGGTGTATTATAAAAGCATTTGTGTGTTTTGTGTGCTTATAATACCTCCATGTCTGCCATGGGGGTATTTGTCTGCATTACACCTTGTTGATACGAGTGTACGGAACGAAATCTACAGGAGGTGTAACAATGAGCAAAGCAGTTGAAGCTAAAAAACAAGTAGTATCTGAAATCGCTTCTAAATTACGTGAAAGCAAATCGACAGTTGTTGTTGACTACCGTGGTTTAACAGTTGCGCAAGTAACTGAACTTCGTAAAACTTTACGTGAAGCTGGTGTTGAGTTCAAAGTATACAAAAACACTTTAACTCGTCGTGCGGCTGAAGAAGCTGAATTAGCTGGTTTAAACGAATACCTAACAGGTCCGAATGCAATTGCCTTCAGTACTGAAGATGTAATCGCTCCTGCGAAAGTGTTAAACGACTTCGCTAAAAAGAATGAAGCTCTAGAAATTAAAGCTGGTGTTATCGAAGGAAACATCGCGTCTGTTGAAGAAGTTAAAGCTCTTGCTGAACTTCCATCTCGCGAAGGTTTACTTTCTATGTTGCTTAGCGTTCTTCAAGCTCCAATCCGCAACCTTGCACTTGCTGCAAAAGCTGTTGCTGATCAAAAAGAAGAGCAAGGCGCTTAATTTAAACATTAATCTTGTTTTAATAATATGAAAAGCAAAAATAAGGAGGATATTAAAATGACTAAAGAACAAATCATTGAAGCGGTTAAAAATATGACTGTTTTAGAACTTAACGACTTAGTAAAAGCTATCGAAGAAGAGTTTGGTGTAACTGCGGCTGCTCCTGTAGCTGTTATGGGTGGCGCTGCTGGTGGCGACGCTGCTGCTGAGCAAACTGAATTTGAAGTAGTACTTGCTAGCGCTGGTGCTCAAAAAATCAAAGTTATCAAAGTTGTACGTGAAATCACTGGTCTTGGCTTGAAAGAAGCTAAAGAATTAGTTGACAACACTCCAAAAGCTCTTAAAGAAGGCGTTTCTAAAGAAGAAGCTGAAGAAATGAAAGCTAAACTTGAAGAAGTAGGCGCTTCTGTAGAAGTTAAGTAATTTCCTTTAGTACCTTGAAAAGCTCGCTTAATATAAGCGGGCTTTTTTGATTTTATGTGTAATGGGCTTTATACTAAAAATAGGAAGGTTAGCTCTAAAGAAGTTGTTCGAAAGGCCGTGGAAAAACAGTGCTCAAATTTTTTCCAGATGAATTGAATGTTGCTCGTGTATGAGGTATTTATCAGCATTGGTTTTAATGGAAAAGAAGAACGACTTTCTTGTGTGTGACGAGGAATCATAAGAAATTCTCTTTGTACTCGAAATTGCGCTTTTTGAACTTCTTGATCCTTTTTACACATACTTAAATAGAATGGAAGGAGGATGGTCGCTTTGACAGAACATTATTATTCTCATCAACCGTCTGTGGCAAGTGATCGTCAAACTTGGGATTTCATGCTCCGTGGAAACAAACTATTATTTACAACTGACCAAGGAGTCTTTTCGAAAAAAGAAGTAGACTTCGGTTCAAGAGTATTAATTGAAGCTTTTGTTTTTCCTGAAATACAAGGTGCAATTTTGGATGTGGGTTGTGGATACGGACCAATTGGTTTGTCCTTGGCAAAAGAGCGTTCTTCTGTTCAGGTGAATATGATTGATGTAAATGAAAGAGCCATTGAGTTAGCTAGGTTGAATGCGCAAAAAAACAACATCGCGAATGTACACATCTTTAAAAGTGATTGTTATGATGCTCTGAAGGTAGATGATCAATACGCGGCTATCTTAACGAACCCTCCTATTCGAGCGGGCAAAAAAGTGGTTCACGCTATTTTAGAGGGAGCTGTGCAGCACTTGTTGCCAAAAGGTGAATTATGGGTTGTTATTCAAAAGAAGCAGGGCGCTCCTTCTGCCCTAGAGAAAATGGAAAGTTTGTTTGGGGAAGTAGAAGTCGTAGAAAAGAAAAAAGGTTATTATATAATACGTGCGAAAAAGGTTGACTAGCAAAAGTCGTTGTGGTAGTATTATAAAATGCCAATATGTCATTATTCTATATAGCCTTTTATTGTACATAAAATGTATAAATTTGGTTTGTATGGGAATGCTAATAAAATCAATAGTTCGTTTTTAGAAAGTTGTGGTTTCCTATTTAAAGAAGCCATTTTTCTTTTGTTTAATAATAAACATTTTTATGTTTATTGGCAATGTTTAATTTTTTACCAATAACGCTTTATTTGAGGGGTGAATGAGTTGACAGGTCAACTAGTTCAGTATGGACGCCACCGCCAACGAAGAAGTTATGCTCGTATCAGCGAGGTATTAGAATTACCAAACCTTATTGAAATTCAAACCTCTTCATATCAATGGTTTCTTGATGAGGGTCTTAGAGAAATGTTCCAGGATATTTCTCCAATTGAAGACTTTACTGGAAATTTATCACTTGAATTCATTGATTACAGCTTAGGCGAACCAAAATATTCTGTAGAAGAATCAAAAGAGCGAGATGTAACGTATGCAGCACCTCTTCGTGTGAAAGTGCGCTTGATCAATAAAGAAACAGGGGAAGTAAAAGACCAAGATGTATTCATGGGTGACTTCCCGCTTATGACAGAAACAGGTACGTTTGTCATTAATGGTGCTGAACGTGTTATTGTTTCTCAGTTAGTTCGCTCACCAAGTGTGTATTACAGTGGGAAAATTGATAAAAACGGTAAAAGAGGCTATACAGCTACTGTCATTCCAAACCGTGGTGCATGGTTAGAATATGAAACAGACGCTAAAGATGTTGTGTACGTTCGTATCGATCGTACTCGAAAGCTTCCGGTTACCGTGTTGCTCCGTGCTCTTGGCTTCGGGTCTGATCAAGAAATCATCGATTTGCTTGGTGATAATGAGTATTTACGCAACACTCTTGAAAAAGACAACACAGAAAGTACAGAAAAAGCGTTATTAGAAATTTATGAGCGTTTACGTCCTGGTGAACCACCAACTGTGGAAAACGCAAAGACGCTTTTAGTGTCTCGTTTCTTTGATCCAAAACGCTATGACTTAGCGAATGTAGGTCGTTATAAAATTAATAAAAAGCTTCATATTAAACATCGTCTATTTAATCAACGTTTAGCGGAAACGCTAGTTGATCCGGAGACAGGCGAAATTATTGCGGAAAAAGGTACGATGATTGATCGCCGTACATTAGACCGTATCTTGCCGATGATTGAAAGTGGTATAAACTTTAAAACTTTCAATCCGGTAAGTGGTGTAATAGAAGAAGATATTACACTTCAATCCATCAAAATCTATGCTCCAAATGATCCGGATGGGGAAAAGGTTATTAATGTCCTAGGTAATGCTTATGTAGTAGAAGAAGTAAAGAATATTACACCAGCTGACATTTTAGCATCTATCAGCTACTTCTTTAACTTATTGCATCACGTAGGGGATACAGATGACATCGATCATTTAGGTAACCGCCGTTTGCGTTCTGTTGGAGAGTTATTACAAAACCAGTTCCGTATCGGTTTATCTCGTATGGAACGTGTAGTGCGTGAAAGAATGTCTATTCAAGACACAAACACGATTACACCACAGCAATTGATTAATATTCGTCCGGTTATTGCGGCAATAAAAGAGTTCTTCGGAAGTTCTCAGTTGTCACAGTTCATGGATCAAACGAACCCATTAGCGGAGTTAACGCATAAACGTCGTTTATCTGCATTAGGTCCTGGTGGTTTGACTCGTGAGCGTGCTGGATTCGAAGTTCGTGACGTTCACTACTCTCACTATGGGCGTATGTGTCCGATTGAGACTCCGGAGGGTCCAAACATCGGATTGATTAACTCGTTATCTTCATTCGCAAAAGTAAACAAGTTTGGCTTCATTGAAACGCCTTACCGCCGTGTTGATCCAGATACAGGGAAAATCACATCGCGTATTGATTACTTAACGGCAGATGAAGAGGACAATTATGTAGTGGCACAGGCGAATGCACGTTTAGACGAAGATGGGTCATTCTTAGACGAGAACATTGTTGCTCGTTTCCGTGGTGAAAACACCGTAGTCAGACGTGACCGTGTCGATTACATGGACGTATCTCCTAAACAGGTTGTATCTGCTGCGACAGCGTGTATCCCATTCTTAGAAAATGATGATTCAAACCGTGCATTAATGGGGGCGAACATGCAACGTCAGGCAGTTCCGTTATTAAAACCTGAAGCTCCAATCGTTGGTACAGGTATGGAATATGTATCAGCAAAAGACTCAGGCGCGGCTGTCATTTGTAAGCATCCAGGTATTGTTGAGCGGGTTGAAGCAAAACAAGTCTGGGTTAGACGCTATGAAGAAGTAGACGGTCAAAGAGTTAAAGGTAATCTTGATAAATATAATTTATTGAAATTTATCCGTTCAAACCAAGGTACTTGCTACAACCAACGTCCAATTGTGGCTGTTGGAAACGAAGTGGTAAAAGGTGAAATCTTAGCTGATGGGCCATCCATGGAGTTAGGAGAATTAGCTTTAGGACGCAACGTACTTGTTGGATTCATGACTTGGGACGGATACAACTACGAGGATGCTATCATCATGAGCGAGCGTCTCGTGAAAGATGATGTATATACTTCTGTTCATATTGAAGAATATGAATCCGAATCTCGTGATACGAAGTTAGGACCAGAAGAGATTACACGCGATATCCCGAACGTAGGGGAAGATGCACTGCGTAATCTGGATGAGCGCGGAATTATTCGTATTGGTGCAGAAGTAAAAGATGGCGATCTCTTGGTAGGGAAAGTAACGCCTAAAGGTGTGACTGAACTGACAGCTGAAGAACGTCTATTACATGCTATCTTTGGTGAAAAAGCTCGAGAAGTTCGTGATACATCTCTCCGTGTACCTCATGGCGGAGGTGGAATTATTCTTGATGTCAAAGTCTTCAACCGCGAAGACGGCGATGAGCTGCCACCAGGTGTGAACCAATTGGTTCGCGTGTACATCGTACAAAAACGTAAAATTTCCGAAGGTGACAAGATGGCGGGTCGCCATGGTAACAAAGGGGTTATCTCACGTATTTTACCTGAAGAAGACATGCCTTACTTACCAGACGGCACCCCTATTGATATCATGTTAAACCCACTAGGGGTACCTTCACGTATGAATATCGGGCAAGTTTTGGAATTACACTTAGGTATGGCTGCCCGTAAGTTAGGTATTCATGTAGCATCTTCTGTATTCGATGGTGCTCGTGAAGAAGATGTATGGTCAACGATTGAAGAAGCGGGGATGTCTCGTGACGCGAAAACCGTTCTTTATGATGGACGTACAGGCGAACCGTTCGACAACCGTGTATCTGTTGGTGTTATGTATATGATTAAATTGGCGCATATGGTTGACGACAAACTTCACGCTCGTTCAACAGGACCTTACTCGTTAGTAACGCAACAGCCGCTTGGAGGTAAAGCTCAATTCGGAGGTCAGCGTTTCGGTGAGATGGAGGTATGGGCACTTGAAGCATATGGTGCTGCTTATACACTTCAAGAAATTTTAACGGTTAAATCTGATGACGTTGTAGGACGTGTGAAAACATACGAAGCAATCGTTAAAGGTGAAAACGTTCCTGAACCGGGCATCCCTGAGTCATTCAAAGTATTGATTAAAGAGCTTCAAAGTTTAGGTATGGATGTTAAGATGCTATCGAGCGACGAAGAAGAAATCGAGATTTCAGATATTGATGATGACCATGATCAACCAAGTGATAACATCATGATGGATTCTGAAAGAGAGCCTGTTGCAGAAGAGCAAAAAGCTCCTGTCATTAAAGAGTAATTTACGCCAAGCGTTTTAACTATATAAGGGAAAAACCTGGAGACTAAAAGGGAGGTAGGCCCCTTGCTAGATGTAAATAACTTTGAGTATATGAAAATTGGTCTTGCTTCACCTGATAAAATCCGCTCTTGGTCTTACGGCGAGGTTAAGAAGCCTGAAACGATTAACTATCGTACGTTGAAGCCAGAAAAAGATGGATTGTTCTGTGAGCGCATTTTCGGCCCAACAAAAGATTGGGAATGTCATTGTGGTAAATACAAACGTGTACGTTATAAAGGTGTCGTATGTGACCGTTGCGGCGTGGAAGTGACGCGTGCAAAAGTACGTCGTGAGCGTATGGGGCACATCGAGTTAGCTGCACCTGTCTCTCATATTTGGTATTTTAAAGGTATCCCTAGCCGTATGGGGCTTGTCTTAGACATGTCCCCTCGCGCGCTAGAGGAAATTATTTATTTTGCATCTTATGTAGTGACAGATACAGGTGATACACCGCTTGAAAAGAAACAGCTGCTTTCTGAAAAAGAATTCCGCGCTTATCGCGAAAAATACGGTCAAACATTCCAAGCTTCCATGGGAGCTGAGGCTGTTAAGAAACTTTTACAGGATATCGATCTTGAAAAAGAAGTAGATATGTTGAAAGAAGAACTAAAAACAGCTCAAGGACAACGCCGTACTCGTGCAATCAAGCGTTTAGAAGTACTGGAAGCATTCCGTAACTCTGGAAACGAGCCTTCTTGGATGATTCTAGATGTGTTACCGGTTATTCCTCCTGAACTGCGCCCAATGGTGCAGCTTGACGGCGGACGCTTTGCAACTTCTGATTTGAATGACTTATACCGTCGTGTTATCAACCGTAACAATCGATTAAAACGTCTTCTTGACCTTGGCGCACCAAGCATTATCGTTCAAAACGAAAAGCGCATGCTCCAAGAGGCAGTAGATGCTTTAATTGACAATGGCCGTCGCGGTCGTCCGGTTACAGGTCCTGGTAACCGTCCATTAAAATCACTTTCTCACATGCTGAAAGGTAAACAAGGACGCTTCCGTCAAAACCTTTTAGGTAAACGCGTTGACTACTCCGGCCGTTCGGTTATCGTTGTAGGTCCGAACTTAAAGATGTACCAATGCGGCTTACCAAAAGAGATGGCTTTAGAGCTATTTAAACCTTTTGTGATGAAAGAGCTGGTTGAACGTGGTTTAGCACACAACATCAAGAGTGCAAAACGCAAAATTGAACGTGTTCAGCCCGAAGTGTGGGATGTTCTGGAATCCGTGATTAGAGAACACCCAGTATTACTTAACCGCGCACCAACTCTTCACAGACTAGGTATTCAAGCATTTGAACCTACTCTTGTAGAAGGACGCGCAATTCGTTTGCATCCATTAGTATGTACGGCGTATAATGCAGACTTTGATGGAGACCAAATGGCGGTTCACGTACCGCTTTCTTCAGAAGCGCAAGCAGAAGCGCGTCTTTTAATGCTGGCTGCTCAAAACATCCTGAATCCTAAAGACGGGAAACCGGTTGTTACTCCTTCACAGGATATGGTATTAGGTAACTACTACTTAACATTAGAGCGTGAAGGTGCAGTTGGAGAAGGTATGGTCTTCAATGATACAAATGAAGCATTACTCGCATACCAAAATGGCTATGTGCATTTACACACACGTGTAGCTGTATATGCAGGATCTCTTAACAACGAAACATTTACTGAAGAACAAAATCAGCAATTATTAGTGACAACAGTAGGTAAATTAGTCTTTAACGAGATTTTACCGAAGTCGTTCCCATATATTAATGAGCCGACGAAACTGAACCTTGAAGTGAAAACACCTGAAAAATATTTCGTGGATAAAGGTGCGGATGTAAAAGAGTTCATTAAGAACCAACCAATCATCGACCCGTTCAAGAAGAAAATTTTGGGGAATATCATTGCGGAAGTGTTCACACGCTTTAAAATCACAGAAACATCAAAAATGCTTGACCGCATGAAAGACTTAGGATTCAAATATTCTACTAAAGCCGGTATTACCGTTGGTGTAGCTGACATCGTGGTTTTAGGAGAGAAAGAAAAAATCCTAAAAGATGCTCAGGTTAAAGTAGATAATGTGTTGAAGCAATTTAGACGTGGTTTGATTACAGAAGATGAGCGCTATGATCGTGTTATCGCGATTTGGAGTGCGGCGAAAGATGTTATTCAAGGTAAATTAATGGAATCCCTAGATCCCCGCAACCCGATCTTCATGATGAGTGATTCAGGTGCCCGTGGTAACGCATCAAACTTTACTCAGCTTGCAGGTATGCGCGGACTTATGGCCAACCCGGCTGGTCGGATCATCGAATTACCAATTAAATCGAGTTTCCGTGAAGGTTTAACGGTATTAGAGTACTTCATCTCTACACATGGTGCGCGTAAAGGACTTGCTGATACAGCCCTTAAAACAGCTGACTCGGGTTATCTTACACGCCGTCTAGTAGATGTTGCCCAAGATGTTATCATTCGTGAAGACGACTGTGGAACTGACCGCGGCCTTCTTGTAGCCTCATTAAAAGATGGTACGGAAATCATTGAACATCTGGAAGAACGTTTAATTGGTCGTTATGCAAGAAAATCAGTTCGAAACCCAGAAACGAACGAAATCATCGTTGGAGAAAATGACCTGATTACGGAAGATACGGCTAAAGTGATCGTAGATGCTGGAGTGGAAGAGGTATGGCTTCGTTCTGCCTTTACATGTAACACGCGTCACGGTGTATGTAAAAAATGTTACGGCCGTAACTTGGCAACTGGTGCAGAAGTTGAAGTGGGTGAAGCTGTTGGTATCATCGCTGCCCAATCAATCGGGGAGCCAGGTACACAGTTAACGATGCGTACATTCCATACTGGTGGAGTTGCTGGAGACGATATTACTCAAGGTTTACCTCGTATCCAAGAATTGTTTGAAGCACGTAACCCGAAAGGTCAAGCTGTTATTTCTGAAATTGCAGGTACAGTGACGGCTATTAACGAGGGGCGTGATCGTCAGCATGAAATCGTGGTACAAGGTGATATTGAGTCCCGTACCTATACAGCTCCTTACAGCGCAAGACTTAAAGTAGCTGAAGGGCAAAAGGTTCTGGGTGGTCAAGAGCTAACAGAAGGTTCAATTGATCCGAAGGAATTATTAAAAGTTAAAGATATCACGTCTGTTCAAGAGTACTTGCTGCGTGAAGTACAAAAAGTATACCGTATGCAAGGGGTAGAAATTGGTGACAAGCACGTTGAAGTTATGGTACGTCAAATGTTGCGTAAAGTACGTGTGATGGATGCAGGAGATACAGATGTATTACCTGGTTCTCTATTAGACATTCACCAATTTACTGATGCCAATGAAAAAGTTTTACTGGAAGGAGGACGTCCTGCTACAGGTCGCCCGGTTCTTCTTGGTATTACAAAAGCATCACTCGAAACAGATTCCTTCTTGTCAGCAGCGTCCTTCCAGGAAACAACTCGTGTTCTTACGGATGCAGCGATTAAAGGAAAACGCGATGAATTATTAGGTTTGAAAGAGAATGTTATTATCGGTAAGCTTGTTCCGGCTGGAACAGGTATGAGCCGTTACCGTTCGGCAGATCCGGTGCCTAAACACTCTGAAGAACCTGTAACAATCGACTAAACCAAGAAATTTTTTCTTTCAGCATTCTTTTTGAATGGATGTCACAAAAAATGTTTTTTAATGTTGACATCCATTCAGGAGAGTGTTACTATTACAAAGGTGCTCCTATAAGCCACCTGTTACTTTGGAGGATATCATGTCTTATGAAAAAGTATCACAGGCTAAAGAAGTGATTGTAGGAACAAAGCAAACAGTCAAGGCTCTTAAAAATGGAAGAGTAAAAGAAGTGTTTGTAGCAAAGGACGCGAACCTTGAGATTATTCAAAAAGTGATCCAGGCAGCTACCGAACTTCAAACTCCGATTTGTTATGTAGACTCTATGAAAAAGCTTGGCAAAGCTTGTAATATAGAAGTTGGAGCTTCTGCTGTTGCAATAATTAGTTAACATGTTTTTGAACTGTATTAGTTTCAAAAACTTTGTTTTTTGTGAAAAAATGAACCACCTGGGTATGTGGTCTTAAAAAAGTGTGAAGGGAGGAACAGAAATGCCTACTATTAACCAATTAGTGCGCAAGGGTCGCGAAAGTAAAGTAGAAAAATCAAAATCTCCTGCGTTAAACAAAGGTTACAACAGCTTCAAAAAAGCACAAACTAACGTAATGTCTCCACAAAAGCGTGGTGTTTGTACGCGTGTGGGTACTATGACACCTAAGAAGCCGAACTCAGCGCTTCGTAAATATGCTCGTGTACGCTTAACTAACGGTATTGAGGTAACAGCTTACATCCCTGGTATCGGTCATAATTTACAAGAACACAGCGTAGTATTAATTCGCGGTGGACGTGTAAAAGACTTACCTGGGGTACGTTACCACATCGTTCGCGGTGCGCTTGACACAGCAGGTGTTAACAACCGTATGCAAGGCCGTTCTAAATATGGTACTAAGAGACCTAAAGCACCGAAAAAATAATAAAAGCAAAATATAATATGCAATACGAAAGGAGGAAATCAAATGCCACGTAAAGGACCTGTTGCAAAGCGTGACGTTTTACCGGATCCGATTTACAATTCTAAACTTGTAAGCCGTCTTATCAATAAAATGATGATTGATGGTAAGAGAGGTAAAGCTCAAGAAATTCTTTATAATGCATTCGATATCGTTAAAGACCGTACTGGTAAAGAGCCAATGGAAGTATTCGAACAAGCTCTTAAAAACATTATGCCTGTATTAGAAGTTAGAGCACGTCGTGTAGGTGGTTCTAACTATCAAGTACCTGTAGAAGTTCGTCCAGAGCGTCGTACTACTCTTGGTCTTCGTTGGTTAGTAAACTATACTCGCCTTCGCGGTGAAAAGACGATGGAAGAGCGTTTAGCGAACGAGATTTTAGACGCAGCTAACAACTCTGGTGCTTCAGTTAAAAAACGTGAAGACACACATAAAATGGCAGAAGCAAACAAAGCGTTTGCTCACTACCGTTGGTAATATAATATATTATTTAGAGCTGTTAGGATATTTATGCTTAACAGCTCTGAAAATAAAACTAACCTAATACTTAACAATGGAAGGAGAAAGACCCCATGGCTAGAGAGTTCTCCTTAGCAAACACTCGTAATATTGGGATCATGGCTCATATTGATGCTGGTAAAACAACAACAACTGAGCGTATCCTTTACTACACTGGCCGTATCCACAAAATTGGTGAAACTCATGAAGGAGCTTCACAAATGGACTGGATGGAGCAAGAGCAAGAGCGTGGTATTACAATCACGTCTGCTGCGACAACTGCTCAATGGAAAGGCCACCGCGTTAACATCATCGATACACCGGGACACGTAGACTTCACAGTAGAAGTTGAACGTTCTTTACGTGTACTTGATGGTGCTGTTGCTGTGCTTGATGCACAATCAGGTGTAGAACCGCAAACTGAAACGGTTTGGCGTCAAGCAACAACTTACGGGGTTCCACGTGTCGTGTTTGTTAATAAAATGGACAAAATCGGCGCGGATTTCTTGTACTCTGTAAAAACAATTCACGATCGTTTAGGGGCAAATGCTCATCCAATACAATTACCTATTGGTGCTGAAGATCAATTCGAAGCTATCATCGATTTAATTGAAATGAAAGCTGTTTTCTACGGCAACGACTTGGGTACTGATATTGAAGTTCGTGACATTCCAGAAGAGCATCAAGAAATTGCAGAAGAATACCGTGCAAAATTAGTTGAAGCTGCAGCTGAACTTGATGAAGAATTGATGATGAAGTATCTTGAAGAGGGAGAGCTTACAACTGATGAGTTGAAAGCTGCTATCCGTCAAGGTACAATCAACGTTGAATTCTTCCCGGTTATTTGTGGTTCAGCATTCAAAAACAAAGGCGTTCAGCTTATGTTAGATGCTGTAATCGACTATTTACCTGCACCGGTTGATGTTCCTGCAATCAAAGGTACTACACCGGATACAGAGGAAGAAGTAACTCGTGAATCTAGCGATGAGGCTCCGTTCTCAGCTTTAGCATTCAAGGTTATGACAGATCCTTATGTTGGGAAATTAACATTCTTCCGTGTGTACTCTGGTGTATTAAACTCTGGATCATACGTGCAAAACTCTACAAAAGGTAAGCGTGAGCGTGTAGGTCGTATCCTGCAAATGCATGCTAACTCTCGTGAAGAGATTTCACAAGTGTATGCAGGGGATATCGCTGCAGCTGTAGGTCTAAAAGATACTACAACTGGTGATACTCTATGTGACGAGAAGAGCCTTGTTATCTTAGAGTCAATGGAATTCCCAGAGCCTGTTATCTCATTATCTGTTGAGCCTAAATCAAAAGCTGACCAAGATAAGATGACAACGGCTTTACAAAAGCTTCAAGAAGAAGACCCGACTTTCCGTGCGGAAACAAACCAAGAGACTGGACAAATTATCATCTCTGGTATGGGTGAGCTTCACCTTGATATTCTCGTTGACCGCATGCGTCGCGAATTCAAAGTAGAAGCAAACGTTGGTGCTCCTCAGGTAGCGTACCGTGAAACATTCCGTACTTCAGCTGAAGTTGAAGGTAAATTCGCTCGCCAATCTGGTGGTCGCGGTCAATACGGTCACGTATGGATCGAGTTCTCACCAAATGAAGAGGGTAAAGGATTTGAATTTGAGAACGGTATCGTAGGTGGAACAGTACCTCGCGAATACATTCCTGCAGTTCAAGCTGGTCTTGAAGATGCAATGGGTAACGGTGTATTAGCAGGGTATCCGTTAATCGACGTTAAAGCTCGCTTATTCGATGGTTCTTACCATGATGTAGACTCCAGTGAAATGGCGTTTAAAATTGCTGCGTCTATGGCTCTTAAAAATGCTGCGAAAAAATGTAACCCAGTCATTCTTGAGCCAATGATGAAAGTGGAAGTAGTTATTCCGGATGAGTACTTAGGTGACATCATGGGTGACATCACTTCTCGTCGTGGACGTGTAGAAGGTATGGAAGCACGCGGTAACGCTCAAGTTGTACGTGCATTCGTTCCACTTTCTGAAATGTTCGGTTACGCAACTGCATTACGTTCAAACACGCAAGGCCGTGGAACATATTCTATGCACTTCGATCATTATGAAGAAGTACCGAAATCTATTTCAGAAGAAATTATCAAAAAAAATAAGGGTGAATAATTGATTTTCATCTTTTATTGAAGTATAACTACTTATGTAAGTTGTGAAAATGACATCGTTTCGCTTTCGCAGCATCATAATACATTCATTATACTAACTTGAAAAATTAAGGAGGATTTTCGGATGGGTAAAGAAAAATTCGACCGTTCAAAAACACATGCTAATATCGGCACAATTGGTCACGTTGACCATGGTAAAACTACATTAACAGCTGCTATCACTACTGTACTTGCTAAGCGCAGTGGTAAAGGTGCAGCTATGGCTTATGATATGATCGACGCTGCTCCAGAAGAGCGTGAGCGCGGTATCACAATCTCAACTGCACACGTTGAGTATGAAACTGAAAATCGTCACTATGCACACGTTGACTGCCCAGGACATGCTGACTATGTTAAAAACATGATCACTGGTGCTGCTCAAATGGACGGCGGTATCTTAGTAGTATCTGCTGCTGATGGCCCAATGCCACAAACTCGTGAGCACATTCTTTTATCTCGTCAAGTAGGTGTTCCTTACCTTGTTGTATTCTTAAACAAATGTGACATGGTAGATGACGAAGAGTTACTAGAATTAGTAGAAATGGAAGTTCGTGACTTACTTTCAGAATATGATTTCCCTGGTGACGATGTACCAGTAATCAAAGGTTCTGCTCTTAAAGCTCTTGAAGGCGAAGCAGAGTGGGAAGAAAAAATCGTTGAACTTATGGCTGCTGTAGATGACTACATCCCAACTCCAGCTCGTGATACTGAAAAACCATTCATGATGCCTGTTGAGGACGTATTCTCAATCACTGGTCGTGGTACAGTTGCTACTGGTCGTGTTGAGCGTGGTGTAGTTAAAGTTGGTGACGTAATCGAAATCATCGGTTTAACTGAAGAGCCAAAATCAACTACAGTAACAGGTGTTGAAATGTTCCGTAAGCTTCTTGATTATGCAGAAGCTGGAGATAACATCGGTGCATTACTTCGCGGTGTAGCTCGTGAAGACATCCAACGTGGACAAGTACTTGCTAAACCAGGTACAATCACTCCACATACAAAGTTCAAAGCTGAAGTTTATGTTCTTTCTAAAGAAGAAGGTGGACGTCACACTCCATTCTTCACAAACTACCGTCCTCAGTTCTACTTCCGTACAACTGATGTAACAGGTATTTGCCAACTTCCAGAAGGCGTAGAAATGGTTATGCCTGGAGACAACATCGAAATGACAGTTGAACTTATCGCTCCTATCGCAATTGAAGAAGGTACTAAATTCTCAATCCGTGAAGGCGGCCGTACAGTAGGCGCTGGCGTAGTAGCAACTATCCAAGAGTAATCTAGGATATAAAAAAGAGCGGGATCAAATCCTGCTCTTTTTTTGTTATTTATACATGAAAGAATTAGTAAAAACATTCCATTTAGATATTTCCTTGCAAAATACATAGAACTTATATATAATGTAAAAAGTGCGCAACATTAATAAATTAAAAATTAGTGTTGCATTGCGAGCCCATTTTTAGTATAATAAAAATGTTGGTCTTTGACTGCGATGATATGGAAGGTTGCTGACACACCCGGCCGCTTTGCCATGGCGAGTGTGAGGAAATTTCCATGGAGAATGTCTATTAGAGAAATAGGCGATAAAGGAGGGAAAATAATGGCAAAAGAAAAAATTCGCATCCGATTAAAAGCGTATGATCACAGAATCCTTGATCAATCTGCTGAGAAAATTGTTGAAACTGCAAAACGCTCAGGTGCTGCGGTATCTGGTCCAATCCCATTACCGACTGAGAAGTCAGTTTACACGATCTTACGTGCGGTTCATAAATATAAAGATTCTCGTGAGCAATTCGAAATGCGCACTCATAAACGTTTAATCGATATTGTGAATCCAACTCCACAAACAGTTGATTCATTAATGCGTTTAGACTTACCGTCTGGTGTAGATATCGAAATTAAACTTTAATTTAAATAAAAAGCAAACAATTTTAGGAGGTGTGACTAATGACCAAAGGAATCTTAGGAAGAAAGATCGGTATGACTCAAGTATTTGCTGAAAACGGCGAGTTAATTCCAGTAACAGTAATTGAAGCGGCTCCAAACGTAGTTCTTCAAAAGAAAACTGTTGACACTGATGGATACGAAGCAATCCAAATTGGTTTTGAAGATCTTCGCGAGAAGTTATCAAACAAACCAGCTAAAGGACATGCTTCTAAGGCAAATACTACTCCTAAGCGCTTCGTTCGTGAACTTCGCGGTGCTAGTGAGTATGAGGTTGGTCAAGAAGTCAAAGTTGATATTTTCGCGGAAGGCGACATCATTGATGTAACAGGAATTTCAAAGGGTAAAGGTTTCCAAGGTGCAATTAAACGCCACGGACAATCTCGCGGACCAATGTCTCACGGTTCTCGTTACCACCGTCGTCCTGGTTCAATGGGACCTGTTGCTCCAAACCGTGTATTTAAAGGTAAAAAGCTTGCTGGTCGTATGGGCGGAGAGCGCGTTACAGTTCAAAACTTAGTTGTTGTTAAAGTTGACACAGAGCGTAATCTTTTATTAGTAAAAGGTAATGTACCTGGTGCTAGAAAAGCTTTAGTAGCAGTTAAGGGTGCGGTTAAATCAAGATAATAATTTTTTCAAGAAAGGAGGAAATAACCAATGCCTAAAGTAGCATTGTATAACCAAAACGGTCAAAACGTTGGTGAAATCGAATTAAACGATGCCGTATTTGGTATTGAACCAAACAAACATGTACTTTTTGAAGCGGTAGTTATGCAACGTGCAGCTATGCGTCAAGGTACATCTAAAGTAAAAACTCGTTCTGAAGTAAGAGGCGGTGGACGTAAGCCATGGCGCCAAAAAGGTACTGGTCGTGCTCGTCAAGGATCTATCCGTTCTCCACAATGGCGTGGCGGTGGTACAGTATTTGGTCCGATTCCTCGCAGCTACAGCTATAAAATGCCTAAAAAGGTTCGCCGTTTAGCAATTAAATCGGCTTTATCTTCAAAAGTTCAAGAGAATAACATTTTAGTTCTTGAAGCTTTGGCCTTCGAAGCTCCAAAAACAAAAGAGATGGTGGCGGTTCTTAAGAACTTATCAGTAGACCGCAAAGCTCTAATCGTAACTGGCGATGTGAACGATGCTGTTGCATTATCAGCTCGCAACATTCCTGGTGTGACTGTTGTCCCAGCTACAGGTTTAAGTGTGTTAGATGTTCTTAACCATGACAAACTTGTAATTACGAAAGATGCGGTTGAAAAAGTAGAGGAGGTGCTTGCATAATGAAAGATCCTCGTGATATTATTAAGCGCCCCGTAATTACTGAACGTTCAACTGACTTAATGACTGAAAAAAAATATACGTTTGAAGTTGACGTAAAAGCTAACAAAACTCAAGTTAAAGATGCGATTGAAAAGATCTTTGACGTAAAAGTTGAGAAAGTTAACGTGATGAACTATAAAGGTAAATTCAAACGTGTAGGTCGTTATAGCGGTCTTACAAATCGTCGTCGTAAAGCAGTTGTTACATTAACTCAAGACAGCAAAGAAATCGAATTCTTTGAAGCTTAAGTCTAATAGAGAAGGAGGGAATACACATGGCGATTAAAAAGTATAAACCAACCTCAAATGGTCGTCGTGGCATGACAGTTTCTGATTTCGCTGAAATCACTACTGATAAGCCAGAGAAATCATTGCTTGCGCCTTTACACAGAAAAGGCGGACGTAATAACCAAGGTAAATTAACTGTTCGTCACCAAGGTGGTGGACACAAGCGTCAATATCGCATCATCGATTTCAAACGCGATAAAGATGGAATACCAGGACGCGTTGCTACAATCGAGTATGATCCAAACCGTTCTGCTAACATCGCATTAATCAACTATGCAGATGGTGAAAAACGTTACATCCTTGCTCCTAAAAACTTGAAGGTTGATATGGAGATTATGTCAGGTTCAGAGGCTGACATTAAAGTAGGTAACGCTCTTCCGTTAGCTAACATTCCAGTGGGTACTGTCATCCACAACATCGAATTAAAACCAGGTAAAGGTGGACAATTAGTTCGCTCTGCAGGTACATCTGCACAAGTACTTGGTAAAGAAGGTAAATACGTATTAGTACGTTTAACTTCTGGTGAAGTACGCATGATTCTTGCTACTTGCCGCGCTTCTATCGGTCAAGTTGGTAATGAGCAACACGAATTAATCAACATCGGTAAAGCTGGTCGTTCTCGTTGGTTAGGTATCCGTCCAACAGTTCGTGGTTCTGTAATGAACCCTAACGATCACCCACACGGTGGTGGTGAAGGACGCTCTCCTATCGGACGTAAGTCACCAATGACTCCTTGGGGCAAACCAACTCTTGGATTCAAAACTCGTAAGAAGAAAAATAAATCAGACAAATTTATCGTTCGTCGTCGTAAAAAATAACGGGATTGAACTACGGTTCAATCGAACCGTAGAACAATCACGAAGGGAGGTTCAATCATGGGTCGCAGCTTAAAAAAAGGACCTTTTGTCGATGGTCATTTAATGAACAAAGTTGAGAAATTGAATGAAACTGAAGGCAAACAAGTTATCAAAACTTGGTCTCGCCGTTCAACGATTTTCCCTCAATTTATTGGTCATACTATTGCTGTATACGATGGTCGCAAACACGTTCCTGTTTATGTTACTGAAGACATGGTAGGTCACAAACTAGGTGAATTCGCACCAACTCGTACTTACAAAGGTCACGCAAGTGATGATAAGAAAACAAGACGCTAATTATGAGAGGAGGCATTCAAATGCAAGCTAAAGCTGTTGCTAGAACAGTTCGTATTGCTCCTCGTAAAGTTCGTTTAGTGGTGGATTTAATTCGAGGAAAGCAAGTAGGTGAAGCTGTATCTGTTCTTCGCCTTACCAATAAAGCTGCTTCTCCAGTCGTGGAGAAAGTATTAAAGTCTGCGATTGCTAACGCAGAACACAACTACGAAATGGACGTTAACAGTCTAGTTGTTACTGAAGCGTTTGTGGATGAAGGTCCAACTTTAAAACGTTTCCGTCCACGCGCTATGGGACGTGCGAGCCAAATTAACAAACGCACAAGCCACATTACGATTGTGGTATCAGAAAAGAAGGAGGGATAATCAGTGGGTCAAAAGGTAAATCCAATTGGTTTGCGTATCGGGGTTATTCGTGATTGGGAATCTAAATGGTACGCTGAAAAAGACTACGCAGATTTATTACACGAAGACTTAAAAGTCCGTGAATATATCACAAAACGCTTAAACGATGCGGCTGTTTCTAAAGTAGAAATCGAGCGTGCTGCAAACCGTTTAAACATCACTGTCCACACAGCTAAGCCAGGCATGGTTATTGGTAAAGGCGGTACAGAAGTGGAAGCACTTCGTAAAGCACTTAATCAATTAACTGGCAAGCGTGTTCATATCAACATCGTTGAAATTAAAAGAGCGGATTTAGATGCTAAATTAGTTGCTGACAATATTGCACGTCAACTTGAAAATCGTGTATCTTTCCGTCGTGCACAAAAACAAGCGATCCAACGCTCAATGCGTGCTGGCGCACAAGGTATCAAAACAATGGTATCTGGCCGTTTAGGTGGCGCTGATATCGCTCGTTCTGAACATTATAGTGAAGGTACTGTTCCTCTTCATACTCTTCGCGCTGACATTGACTACGGTACAGCTGAAGCTGATACAACTTACGGTAAGCTTGGCGTAAAAGTATGGATCTATCGTGGAGAAGTTCTTCCTACTAAGAAGAAAACTGGGGAAGGAGGAAATTAATTATGTTAATGCCAAAACGCGTTAAATATCGTCGTGAACACCGCGGTAAGATGCGTGGTCGTGCAAAAGGCGGCGCTGAAGTACATTTCGGTGAGTTCGGTTTACAAGCTTTAGAAGCTTCTTGGATTACTAATCGTCAAATCGAGTCTGCGCGTATTGCGATGACACGTTACATGAAACGTGGCGGTAAAGTATGGATTAAAATCTTCCCTTCTAAGCCTTACACAGCTAAACCACTAGAGGTGCGCATGGGTTCCGGTAAAGGTGCTCCTGAAGGATGGGTAGCAGTAGTTAAACCTGGTAAAGTAATGTTTGAAATTGCTGGTGTATCTGAAGAGATCGCTCGTGAAGCATTACGCTTAGCAGGTCATAAATTACCAGTTAAATGCAAATTCGTAAAACGCGAAGAAATTGGTGGTGAATCTAATGAAAGCTAATGAAATTCGTGATCTTACCACTGCTGAAATTGAACAAAAAGTCAAAGCTTTAAAAGAAGAGTTATTCAACCTTCGCTTCCAGTTAGCTACTGGCCAATTAGAAAACACTACACGTATCCGTGAAGTGCGCAAATCGATCGCTCGCATGAAAACTGTTGTTCGTGAAAGAGAGATCGCTGCTAGCAAATAATATAGTCTGAAGGGAGGCTTTCAGAATGAGTGAACGCAATCAACGCAAAGTTTACACAGGTCGCGTAGTATCTGACAAAATGGATAAAACGATCACTGTTCTTGTAGAAACGTATAAAAAGCATTCTTTATACGGCAAGCGCGTTAAGTACTCTAAAAAGTTCAAGGCTCATGATGAGAATAATGAAGCTAAAATGGGCGACATCGTAAAAGTTATGGAAACTCGTCCGTTATCTGCTACTAAACGTTTCCGTCTAGTAGAAGTTGTAGAAAAAGCTGTTATTATCTAATGAATCTAATGATCGGATAGAATGATAAATCCGAAGGGAGGTTTCATGCATGATTCAACAAGAATCTCGTTTAAAAGTTGCCGACAACTCTGGTGCACGTGAAGTATTAACAATCAAAGTGTTAGGTGGATCTGGACGTAAAACTGCTAACATCGGTGATGTTATCGTTTGTACAGTGAAACAAGCAACACCAGGCGGCGTTGTTAAAAAAGGTGATGTTGTTAAAGCGGTAGTTGTTCGTACGAAAAGTGGTATGCGCCGTAAAGACGGTTCTTACATTAAGTTCGATGAGAATGCTTGCGTAATCATCCGTGATGACAAAGGCCCACGTGGTACTCGTATCTTTGGACCAGTTGCACGTGAATTACGCGACAACAACTTCATGAAAATCGTTTCTTTAGCTCCAGAAGTTCTGTAATCATATAAAATTTTAGATAGCCTTTTAAGGAGGTGCGACTAGGATGCATGTTAAAAAAGGTGATAAAGTAATGGTTATCTCTGGTAAAGATAAAGGTAAACAAGGCGTTATCCTTGAAGCTTTCCCGAAGAAAGACCGTGTACTTGTTGAAGGTGTAAACATTGTGAAAAAACACTCTAAACCTTCTCAAATCAACCCACAAGGTGGAATCATTAATAAAGAGGCACCTATCCATGTATCTAACGTAATGCCATTAGATCCTAAAACTGGTGAACCGACTCGCGTTGGTTACAAAGTGGAAGATGGCAAAAAGGTACGTGTAGCAAAAAAATCTGGTGAAATTTTAGATAAATAATGTAATGAAAGGAGGTACAAAAGATGAACCGCCTCAAAGAAAAGTACGTTAAAGAAATTACACCTGCTCTAATGAGCAAGTTTAACTATAAATCAGTGATGCAAACTCCAAAGATCGAAAAAATCGTTATCAACATGGGGATTGGTGATGCAGTTCAAAATGCGAAAGCTCTAGACGTTGCTGTTGAAGAGTTAGCAACATTTACTGGTCAAAAACCAATCGTTACTCGTGCGAAAAAATCTATCGCAGGTTTCCGTCTTCGTGAGGGTATGCCAATTGGTGCGAAGGTTACATTACGCGGTGAGCGCATGTATGAATTCTTCGATAAATTAGTATCAGTTTCTCTTCCACGTGTACGTGACTTCCGTGGAGTATCTAAAAAATCTTTCGACGGACGCGGTAACTATACTTTAGGTATTAAAGAGCAAATCATCTTCCCTGAAATCGATTATGATAAAGTAACGAAAGTGCGCGGTATGGATATCGTAATCGTTACAACTGCAAACACAGATGAAGAAGCTCGTGAATTATTAACACAATTCGGTATGCCGTTCCAAAAGTAATGTACTGCCAACGTTAAGCAGAGGAGGCGAGAATGTGGCTAAAAAATCAATGGTTGTGAAACAAAAGCGTGAACCAAAGTTTAAAGTGCAAGCGTACACTCGTTGTGAACGCTGCGGACGTCCGCACTCTGTAATCCGCAAATTTAAACTTTGCCGTATCTGTTTCCGAGAACTTGCTTACAAAGGTCAAATTCCTGGTGTTAAAAAAGCTAGTTGGTAAAACCCAAGAGTGGGAAGGAGGTAAAATCACATGGTAATGACTGATCCAATTGCAGATATGCTTACTCGCATCCGTAATGCGAACATGGTGCGTCATGAGAAAATTGAAATTCCAGCATCAAACATCAAAAAGCAAATCGCAGAAATTCTTAAACGTGAAGGTTTTGTTCGTGATGTAGAATACATCGAGGACAACAAACAAGGTATCATTCGTATTTTCTTAAAATACGGTGCAAACAATGAGCGTGTAATCACTGGTCTTAAGCGTATCAGTAAACCTGGTCTACGCGTATATGCTAAATCTACTGAAGTACCTCGCGTACTTAACGGTTTAGGTATTGCAGTTCTTTCTACTTCTCAAGGTGTGTTAACAGACAAAGAAGCTCGTCAAAAACAAGCGGGCGGAGAAGTATTAGCATACATTTGGTAATCATTTTTTAAAGTGAACGGAGGTGTAAAGTATGTCACGTGTTGGTAAAAAACCATTAGAAATTCCTGCTGGCGTTACATTTACAAACAATGACAACACTGTAACTGTAAAAGGTCCAAAAGGTGAATTAACTCGTACATTCCATCCAGATATGGAAATCAAAGTAGAAGATAACGTAATCAACGTAGCTCGTCCAAGCGATCAAAAAGAGCACCGTGCATTACACGGTACAACTCGCAGTGTTTTAGGTAACATGGTTGAAGGTGTTACTAAAGGCTTCGAGCGCGGCTTAGAGCTTATCGGGGTAGGTTACCGTGCACAAAAGCAAGGTAACAAAGTTGTATTAAGTGTCGGTTACTCTCATCCAGTAGAGATCGTACCTGAAGCAGGTATCGAAATCGATGTTCCAACTCAAACTAAACTTGTTGTTAAGGGTATCGATAAAGAACGTGTTGGCGCAGTAGCTGCAAACATTCGTGACGTTCGTCCGCCAGAGCCTTACAAAGGTAAAGGTATTCGTTATGAAGGCGAATATGTTCGTCGTAAAGAAGGTAAAACTGCTAAGAAGTAATGCCGCTTAGGTAGAAGAAAGGAGTGACCAAAATGATTACGAAAGCTGATAAAAATGTAACTCGTAAGAAAAGACATGCTCGTGTTCGTGCAAAATTATCTGGAACAACTGTACGTCCTCGTTTAAACGTATACCGTTCTAACCAACACATTTATGCACAAATCATTGATGATGTTAATTCTGTAACAATCGCAAGTGCTTCTACTATGGATAAGGAATTATCTTTAGAAGGTACTAGCAACGTAGATGCTGCTCAAAAAGTAGGCGAGTTAGTTGCTAAGCGTGCGGTTGAAAAAGGAGTTAAAGAAGTAGTATTTGATCGTGGCGGTTATTTATATCATGGTCGTGTAAAAGCTCTAGCTGATGCTGCTCGTGAAGCTGGGCTACAATTTTAATCGCAAAAGGAGGGAAAAAGATGCGTCGTATTGATCCAAGCAAATTAGAACTTGAAGAGCGCGTAGTTACTATTAACCGCGTAGCTAAAGTTGTTAAAGGTGGTCGTCGTTTCCGTTTCGCTGCTCTTGTAGTAGTAGGCGACAAAAATGGTCATGTTGGTTTCGGAACTGGTAAAGCGCAAGAGGTACCAGATGCGATCCGCAAAGCTATTGAAGATGCGAAGAAAAACTTAATCACTGTACCTATGGTTGGGACTACAATCCCTCACGAAGTGATCGGACAATTTGGTGCAGGTGAAATCTTCATGAAGCCGGCTTCTGAAGGTACTGGGGTTATCGCTGGTGGTCCGGTTCGTGCGGTATTAGAACTAGCTGGCGTAAGTGATATCCTTTCTAAATCTTTAGGATCTAACACACCAGTCAACATGGTTCGAGCTACTATCGAAGGTCTAACGCAGTTGAAGCGTGCTGAAGATGTTGCAAAGTTACGTGGTAAGACTGTAGAGGAACTGTTAGGATAAGGAGGGAAAACAAATGGCGAAAAAATTAGCAATTACCCTCACTCGTAGCGTGATTGGTCGTCCAGAAGATCAACGTGTAACTGTTCGCACTCTTGGCTTACGCAAGATGCACCAAACAGTTGTACTTGAAGATAATGCAGCGATTCGCGGTATGATTAATAAAGTTGCTCACTTAGTAACTGTTAAAGAACAAGACTAAGGATACAATGTTACTATAAGGAGGTGCTCCGCATGAAACTTCATGAGTTAAAACCAGCTGAAGGTTCTCGTAAAGAACGTAATCGTGTAGGTCGTGGTATCGGTTCTGGTAACGGTAAAACTTCAGGTAAAGGTCATAAAGGTCAAAACGCTCGCTCTGGTGGTGGCGTAAGACCAGGATTCGAAGGTGGTCAAACTCCTTTATTCCGTCGTTTACCTAAACGTGGTTTCACTAACATCAACCGTAAAGATTTCGCGATCGTGAACGTAGATACATTAAATCGCTTTGAAGATGGTACTGAAGTAACTCCAGAATTATTGATTGAAACTGGCGTAGTTAGCAATGCTAAAGACGGCATCAAAATTCTTGGTAAAGGTACTTTAAGTAAAAAGTTAACTGTTAAAGCTAACAAATTCTCCTCTACTGCTAAAGAAGCGATTGAAGCTGCAGGCGGTAAAACTGAGGTGATTTAATGTTTCAGACAATCTCCAATTTTATGCGCGTGGGTGATATAAGAAACAAGATTATATTCACCTTACTAATGTTAATTGTCTTTCGTCTAGGTACTTTTATTCCGGTACCAAGCGTTAACACCGATGTGTTAAAGCTCCAAGATCAATTTAATGTTTTTGGAGTTTTAAACACGTTTGGTGGAGGTGCTTTACAAAACTTCTCAATTTTTGCGATGGGCATTATGCCGTATATCACAGCTTCCATCATTGTTCAGTTATTGCAAATGGATGTTGTGCCTAAATTTACGGAATGGTCAAAGCAAGGGGAAGTTGGACGCCGTAAATTAGCTCAGTTTACCCGCTATAGTACAATTGTGCTTGGATTTATCCAAGCATTGGGTATGTCTATAGGGTTTAATAATTTATCTGGTGGACAATTAATTGAAAATCCTGGAATTCCAACGTACCTCTTAATTGCTACAGTACTAACAGCAGGAACTGCTTTTTTAATGTGGTTAGGTGAGCAGATCACTTCAAAAGGTGTCGGGAACGGAATTTCCATTCTTATCTTTGCGGGGATTGTTGCTGGAATTCCAACCACAGTTAATCAGATTTACGCGCAGCAATTTGAGGATGTTGGAGAGCAATTGTTTATCCGAATTGTAACGGTTATTCTAATTGTTCTAGCGATCTTAGCAGTTATTGTTGGTGTTATTTTCATCCAGCAGGCTCTAAGAAAAATTCCAATTCAATATGCAAAAAAAGCAGCTGGCAACAATGTTGTTGGAGGTCAGTCTACTCATTTACCGTTAAAAGTAAATGCAGCTGGGGTTATTCCTGTTATTTTTGCAGTTTCATTTATCATCACTCCACCAACAATTGCATCGTTTTTTGGATCAAATGATGTGACGGATTGGATTGAGAAAACGTTTGATTATACGAAACCTGTTGGTATGGTAGTTTATGTTGCTCTGATCATCGCTTTTTCTTATTTCTACACGTTTGTTCAAGTGAATCCTGAACAAGTGGCTGAGAATTTGAAGAAGCAGGGCGGCTACATCCCGGGTATACGTCCAGGAAAGAACACTCAAGAATATCTAACAAAGATTTTATATAGATTAACCTTAGTCGGTTCTCTATTCCTTGCAGCCATTTCTGTTCTTCCTGTCTTCTTTATCCAAATCGCTGACTTACCGCCTTCTGCTCAAATCGGTGGAACAAGTTTGTTAATTGTTGTTGGTGTTGCGCTTGAAACAATGAAACAGCTTGAGAGTCAGTTAGTAAAACGCCATTATAAAGGGTTTATTAAATAAGGGAGTTTAGTGGGAGGCAGTCTTTGCTTTCCATTAAACTGATATAAGAGACTGAGGGGGAGAATTTAAATGAATTTAGTTTTAATGGGCCTTCCTGGTGCTGGGAAAGGTACACAAGCTGAACGAATTGTAGAAAATTACGAAATCCCTCATATCTCAACAGGAGATATGTTCCGAGCTGCAATGAAAGAAGGAACACAACTAGGGTTAGAAGCTAAGTCTTATATAGATAAGGGCGAGCTTGTTCCAGATGAGGTAACAATCGGTATCGTTCGTGAACGTCTATCGAAAGCTGATTGTGAAAAAGGTTTCTTGCTTGATGGGTTCCCAAGAACAGTAGCTCAAGCAGAAGCGCTGGAGCAAATGTTAGAAGGACTAAATCGTAAAATTGATTATGTGATTAATATTGATGTAGACCAAAGCATTTTAATGGATCGTTTAACAGGTCGCCGCATCTGTAAAGAATGTGGGGCAACTTACCATTTAGTGTTTAATCCGCCGGCTCAAGAAGGCGTATGTGACAAATGTGGCGGAGAGCTTTATCAGCGTGCAGATGATAACAGCGAAACGGTTGCGAACCGATTAGAAGTAAATGTAAAGCAGTCAAAACCTTTACTGGATTTCTATGAAACGAAAGGCTATTTACGCAATATTAACGGTGATCAAGATATCAACGTTGTATTTGAAGATATTCGCGCATTACTTGGGGGCTTAAGTAAATGATCATTTGCAAAACTCCTAGAGAAATCGCAATTATGCGTGAGGCCGGGAGAATTGTTGCTTTAACTCATCAAGAGTTAAAGAAGCATGTTCAACCAGGTATCACGACAAAAGAATTGGATGTAATTGCCGAAAAGTTTATTCGTGAACATGATGCAATTCCATCTTTTAAAGGTTATAATGGATTTCGCGGCAGTATATGTGCTTCTGTAAACGAAGAATTGGTACATGGTATTCCTGGAAGCCGAAAGCTAAAGGATGGCGACATCATCAGCATTGATATTGGAGCTAAGTATAACGGTTATCACGGTGATTCAGCTTGGACTTATTCAGTAGGGAACATTGATGAGGAAACTCAAAAGCTGTTAGAAGTAACAGAACAATCCCTTTACAAAGGATTAGAGCAGGCTAAACCTGGAGATCGTTTATCAAATATTTCCCATGCTATTCAAACATTTGTAGAAGCTCATAACTTTTCAATTGTAAGGGAGTATGTTGGTCATGGTGTAGGCCAAGACTTACATGAAGATCCGCAAATTCCACATTATGGTCCACCGAATAAGGGACCTCGCTTGCGTCCGGGAATGGTTCTTGCAGTTGAGCCGATGGTAAACGCCGGCAGCCGTTATGTCAAAACATTGGCAGACGACTGGACTGTCGTCACTGTAGATGGTAAAATGTGCGCGCACTTCGAGCATACTATTGCAATAACTGAAACGGGCTATGAAATTTTAACGACACTGTAATTAGTTTAAATATAGAAAATCAGTCTCTATCTCTATCCATTCCTCATTAGATAAAACTGGGCAGTATGCGGTAATTATCTAAATTCACGATGATCGTTTCGTCTGAATTGCTTCGAAAATGGTAAAGATGTATATTACAAACGTGATTCATCTTGAATTTAATGATTCCGAATCTCCGAATGTTGAGAACAGGTTGTAGATATCTAAAGATAAATGAATATATTACTTGTTCATAAAGAAAGGAGAGCAATTTGATGGCGAAAGACGATGTAATTGAAGTGGAAGGCACTGTTGTTGAGACTTTACCAAACGCAATGTTCAAGGTAGAATTAGAAAATGGTCATACAGTGCTTGCTCACGTTTCTGGTAAAATTCGTATGCACTTCATTCGTATCTTACCAGGTGACAAAGTGACCGTTGAATTATCACCTTATGATTTGACACGTGGTAGAATTACGTACCGATTTAAATAAAACCTATGCACTCCGTACTATCAAGGAGGTATGAACAATGAAGGTCAGACCATCGGTTAAACCGATTTGCGAAAAATGCAAAGTTATTCGCAGAAAAGGTAAAGTAATGGTTATTTGTGAAAACCCTAAACATAAACAAAAACAAGGCTAATAACAAGGAGGTGCACATTTTACATGGCACGTATTGCTGGTGTTGATATTCCGCGTGACAAACGCGTTGTAGTATCACTAACTTATATTTTTGGTATTGGTCGCTCAACTGCTGAGAAAGTGTTGGCAGAAGCTGGCGTATCTGAAGATACACGCGTACGCGACTTAACAGAAGAAGAATTAGGTAAAATCCGTGACATCGTTGACCGTTTAAAAGTTGAAGGTGATCTTCGTCGTGAAGTATCTCTTAACGTAAAACGTTTAATCGAGATCGGTTCATTCCGTGGGATTCGTCATCGTCGTGGTTTACCGGTTCGCGGTCAAAATACGAAAAACAATGCTCGTACACGTAAAGGCCCACGTCGTACAGTAGCGAACAAGAAAAAATAATTAGTAAAGGAGGTTCTTGACCTATGGCACGCAAAACTAATACACGTAAACGTCGTGTTAAAAAGAGCATTGAATCAGGTATTGCTCACATTCGTTCAACTTTCAATAACACTATCGTAACAATTACAGATGTTCATGGTAACGCTGTTGCTTGGTCTAGTGCTGGTGCACTTGGATTCAAAGGCTCTCGTAAATCTACACCATTCGCTGCGCAAATGGCTGCAGAAACTGCTGCGAAAGCATCACAAGAACATGGTATGAAAACTCTTGAAGTAACTGTTAAAGGACCTGGTGCTGGTCGTGAAGCTGCTATCCGTGCACTTCAAGCTGCTGGTTTAGAAGTTACAGCTATTAAAGATGTAACTCCAGTTCCACATAACGGTTGCCGCCCGCCAAAACGTCGTCGTGTATAATTAATTAATCTGTATAAAATTTGTATCTTTGTCTATAATGGGATAGGTACAGTCTGTTTTATACAGAGAAGTTCATTGATTTGTTGTGCACATTCGGGAACTGTCTAATAGGGAATTTCGGTTAGACAATTGAGCAGAGGCTCATTCGTTGTCTAGCCGGGGTTTCGACGTTTTGAAGGAGGGTTTAAGAAATGATAGAGATTGAAAAGCCAAAAATCGAAACGGTAGAAATCAGCGATGATAGAAAGTACGGTAAATTCGTCGTCGAACCACTTGAGCGTGGATATGGTACTACTTTGGGTAACTCCTTACGTCGTATCCTATTATCCTCACTCCCTGGTGCCGCTGTAACATCTATTCAGATAGATGGTGTATTACACGAATTTTCGACAATACCTGGTGTTGTAGAAGACGTAACCAACATTATCTTAAATGTTAAGAAATTAGCATTAAAAATTTATTCTGATGAAGAAAAGACGTTAGAAATTGATGTTCAGGGCCAAGGTGCCGTAACAGCTGCCGACATTCAAGCTGATAGTGATGTTGAGATTTTAAATCCTGATCTTCACATTGCTACATTGGAAACGGATGCGCATTTACGTATAAGATTAACAGCTAAAACGGGTCGAGGCTATAGTCCGGCAGATTCAAACAAACGTGAAGATCAACCAATTGGTGTCATTCCAATTGACTCTATCTATACACCTGTTACACGCGTTTCTTATTATGTAGAGAATACACGTGTAGGACAGATGACAAACTATGATAAATTGACGCTTGATGTTTGGACTGATGGAAGCATTGAGCCAGAAAAAGCTGTAGCGTTAGGTGCTAAAATCTTAACAGAGCATCTTAACATCTTTGTTAACTTAACAGATGAAGCGCAAAAAGCAGAGATTATGGTCGAAAAAGAAGAGGATCAGAAAGAGAAAGTTCTTGAAATGACGATTGAAGAACTTGACCTATCTGTCCGTTCATATAACTGTTTAAAACGTGCTGGTATCAATACTGTACAAGAGTTAGCAAACAAAACAGAAGAAGACATGATGAAAGTTCGTAACTTAGGACGGAAATCATTAGAAGAAGTAAAAGCAAAGCTTGAGGAATTAGGCTTAGGCTTACGCAAAGATGACTGATTAGTATTCAACAAAGGAGGGGACCTCACATGGCATACCGTAAATTAGGTCGTACAAGTGCTCAACGTAAAGCACTTCTTCGTGATTTAACGACTGATTTAATTATCAATGAGCGCATTGAGACAACTGAAGCTCGTGCGAAAGAGCTACGTTCAACTGTAGAAAAAATGATTACTTTAGGTAAGCGTGGAGATTTACATGCTCGTCGTCAAGCTTCTGCCTTCATCCGTAATGAAGTGGCAAATGAGGAAGCTGGACAAGACGCTTTACAAAAGTTATTCACTGACATCGCACCTCGTTATGAAGAGCGTCAAGGTGGATACACTCGTATTTTAAAAGTTGGACCTCGTCGCGGAGACGGTGCTCCAATGGTAATCATTGAGCTAGTTTAATAATTGGGTACTATTACAAGGGCGTGACAGTTCAGAAATTGTCTAGCCCTTTTTTTATTTATTTTTCATATTGGTTATAGTAGAGTAGAGAATAATATAGGGATTTCCTTGAAGAGTTGAGAGGAGGATAGCCTTGATAGATACAATATTGGAAGTTGACAACTTATGTTTTCGTTATAGAGAAGATGCCGACTGGGCGCTTCAGAACGTTTCCTTTTCCGTTAAAAAAGGGGAATGGTTTGCTATTGTAGGACACAATGGTTCCGGAAAATCAACTATGGCCAAAATCTTAAATGGTTTATTAATACCCCAACAAGGCAGAGTGACCGTTCGTGGTTTTGCATTGTCAGAAGAAACAATCTGGGATATCCGAAAAGAAATTGGCATGGTGTTTCAGAACCCGGATAATCAGTTTGTAGGAGCAACGGTTAAAGACGATGTAGCATTTGGTTTGGAGAATAACGGAATCGCGACAGAAGAAATGATTCCAAGAGTAGAAGAAGCCATTAACCTAGTGGACATGTCTGGTTTCGTGGATCACGAGCCTCATCATCTTTCAGGGGGGCAAAAGCAACGGGTAGCTATTGCCGGGGTAATCGCTGTTCAGCCATCTATTATTGTACTGGATGAAGCAACATCAATGTTGGATCCAATAGGAAGAAAAGAAGTTCTGGAAACAGTGCGCCGTTTAAAAGAAGAAAGGAATTTGACCATCATTTCTATTACACATGACTTAGAAGAGGTAGCAGCCGCTGATCGTGCTATTGTCATGAATAAGGGACGTTTATTCGCTGAGGGAACACCGGAAGAGGTATTTGCTCTGGGGAAGAAATTGACAGAGATAGGGCTTGATTTGCCTTTTGCTGCTAAATTGAGCCAATCGCTGCAGAACGCAGGCCTCTCCGTATCTAAAATTCATATCACAGATGAGGGTTTGGTGAAAGACTTATGGACATTGTACTCAAAGATGTAGAACATCGTTATCAGCCAAATACACCGTTTGAGAAGCTTGCTTTATATGATCTGAACTTAGATATTCCTTCCGGTCAATTCGTGGCGATAATCGGCCATACGGGGTCTGGCAAATCAACGATTATCCAACACCTCAACGCTTTATTAAAGCCTACTTCAGGGACAATTACAATTGGTAATCGAGTCATCGAAGCTAAACGTAAAGAGAAAGATTTAAAATCTATTCGAAAAAAGGTTGGAATTGTTTTTCAGTTTCCAGAACATCAATTGTTTGAAGAAACGGTAGAAAAAGATATTTGCTTTGGTCCTATGAACTTTGGTGTAACAGAAGCAGAAGCGAAGAAAAAAGCGAATGAAATGATAAAACATGTCGGGTTATCTGAAGATATTTTACAACGTTCTCCTTTCGATCTGAGCGGTGGGCAAATGCGCCGTGTAGCTATAGCTGGTATTTTGGCTATGGAACCTAAAGTTCTTGTACTGGACGAGCCTACTGCGGGATTGGATCCAAGAGGACGCGAAGAAATTATGGAGATGATTGCAAGCCTTCATCAATCCAAACGTTTAACGATTATTTTAGTAACCCACAGTATGGAAGATGCTGCCCGATTCGCTGACCAGATTGTGGTCATGCATAAAGGAACCATTGCTATGAGGGGGACACCTAAAGAGGTTTTTAGTTCGTATGAAGAACTGCATCAATACGGTTTAGACATTCCAGAATCTTTAAAGTTTATGAAAAAGATAGAGGAAAATTTAGGTGTTCATTTTTCAGAACCTGCTGTTACATTTGAAGAAGCGGTTCTTCAATTACAGAATTTGTTGGCAAAGGATGAGGGATCGTGATGAATGGAATGATTATTGGGAAATACGTACCGGGAAATTCCCTCATACATCGCATGGATCCTCGAGCGAAGCTCCTTATCGTTTTTTTCTACGTGCTCGTTGTATTTTTAGCCAATAACCTTTATGGTTACGCAGCGTTAGGTCTTTATGCACTCACAGCCCTAATAGCGAGCCGTGTTCCATTGCGATTTATATTAAATGGATTGAAGCCGGTACTCTTTATTATTGTTTTTACATTTATTCTTCATATATTGATGACCAAAGAAGGAGAGTTGCTCTTTCAATGGGGATGGTTCTCTATGTATAAAGGGGGCCTTCTGCAAGGCGTGTTCATTTCACTGCGCTTTTTCTTTTTAATCTTAATTACAACACTTCTAACGTTAACAACGACACCCATTCAAGTCACAGACGGGATAGAGAGCTTACTGCACCCCTTTAAAAGGTTCCGTTTTCCAGTCCATGAGCTTGCCCTCATGATGTCCATCTCGTTGCGTTTTATCCCGACTCTGATGGATGAAACTGAAAAAATTATGAAGGCACAGGCAGCAAGGGGAATTGAATTTTCAAGCGGCCCTTTAAAAGAACGTTTGCAAGCCGTCGTACCTCTCCTTGTACCATTATTTATTAACTCTTTTAAGCGTGCTGAGGAATTGGCCATCGCGATGGAGGCAAGAGGTTATAAAGGGGGAGAAGGGCGGACCAAATTTCGGCAGCTGCAGTGGAGTGCTCTGGATTCCTTTATGTTGGTCGTCCTTGTTTTATTAGCTATTGTTTTATTTTTCATCCGCTCTTAACTTTTTTGATGTGGTGATAAAATCATGAAACGATTAAAATGTATAATTTCCTATGATGGTACTCACTTTTCAGGCTACCAAGTTCAGCCGAATCAAAGAACGGTTCAAGGAGATTTTGAAGAAGTACTCAGAAAAATGCATAACAGCCAATCGGTTAAAATCCATGCTTCCGGCCGTACCGATGCTCATGTTCATGCGTATGGGCAGGTCATCCATTTTGATACATCTTTAAATATCCCGACTGATCGCTGGAAAAAAGCGTTAAATTCATTGTTACCAGAAGATATATGTGTGCGAGAGGTACAGTCCGTATCTCCGGATTTCCATGCCCGTTTTGATGCTGTATCCAAGGAATATCGCTATAAAATTATCAAGTCTCAAGAGAGGGATGTATTCCAGCGCCATCATGCGTACCATTTTCCATACGGCCTTGATTATGCAGCGATGAAAGAGGCCAGTCAATATGTAATCGGTACTCATGATTTTACCAGTTTCTGTTCAGCTAAAACGGAAGTAGAAGACAAGATAAGAACGATATATAACATTGAGTTTTTTGAAGAAAATGATGAGCTTGTTTTCCGATTTATAGGAAATGGATTTTTGTATAATATGGTACGCATTTTAGTGGGAACGCTGCTTGATGTGGGGCAAGGAAAAATAAAATCAGTGGAAATGAAAAAAATTTTAGAGGCTCAATCAAGAGAGATGGCAGGTAAAACAGCCCCGGGACACGGGCTTTATTTATGGCAAGTGCACTATGACAACTAAACCTGGTGTATAATTTTTCTTGACATTGTCTTCACAAACATTTAATATATCATATGTTATGGTATTTTAACCCCACGGTTAGCCCCGGAAATTAATCGTGTTGAAAATAGAGGTTGAAATTCAGTTTTTTGGATTTTATTGATAAAATTTAGGAGGGAAACTCATGCGTACAACTTTCATGGCTAAAGCGAACGAAGTAGAACGTAAATGGTACGTTGTAGACGCTGAAGGTAAAACTTTAGGTCGTCTTGCAAGCGAAGTCGCTTCAATCTTACGCGGTAAACATAAACCAACTTATACACCACATGTAGACACTGGTGATCATGTAATTATTCTTAATGCTTCAAAAATCGAATTGACAGGTAAAAAATTAACTGACAAAATTTATTACCGTCACAGCCAACACCCAGGTGGTTTGAAACAACGTACTGCTTTAGAAATGCGTACAAACTACGCTGAAAAAATGCTTGAACTAGCTATTAAAGGAATGCTTCCAAAAAATAGCTTAGGTCGTCAAATGTTCAAAAAATTACATGTGTATGCTGGCGCTACACATCCACATGAAGCTCAAAAACCAGAAGTTTACGAACTTCGCGGATAATCAAAGAGGAGGGAATCACTTTGGCACAGGTACAATATTACGGCACAGGCCGTCGTAAAAGCTCTGTTGCACGTGTACGTTTAGTACCAGGTAACGGACGCATTGTTATTAACGATCGTGAAATTGAAAACTATATCCCATTTGCTGCATTACGAGAAGTTGTAAAACAACCTCTTGTTGCAACTGAAACTACAGGTAGCTACGATATCTTAGTAAACGTAAAAGGTGGCGGATATACTGGTCAAGCTGGCGCTATTCGCCATGGTATTGCTCGCGCTTTACTACAAGCTGACCCTGAGTACCGTTCAACTTTAAAACGTGCTGGTTTATTAACTCGTGACGCTCGTATGAAAGAACGTAAAAAATACGGTCTTAAAGGCGCTCGTCGTGCACCTCAGTTCTCAAAACGTTAATTACGATTTTCAAAACCTCGGCCATTTGGTCGAGGTTTTTTTATTTCTAGAAAACTGGAGCTTTTTAAAAGCTTCAGTTTTTTTCTAGTATGAAGATTTTGAATGCTTCTCTCGACTAAACAAGTACTTGAACGGGTTTTGTTCCCCTCATATTTTGCCAGTGGAACTTTCGAAGGAGAAACGCATGAGAAAAAGAAACACGTAAAAAATAGGGGAAAGGGGGCGCTAGGTTATTATGAGCATTGTAACAAGCTTAAAGGACAAAAGAAGAGAGAAACAGATGAGCTATGAGCGAAAAATGCTGCGGGAGTTATCCTTGGATGTTCTTCGAAAAAAAATAAGGGCCTATTTTGAACCTTTATTTTCAAGAGACAAGGAGTGGAAAATGTCATTGGAAGAAGGGTGTATGGATATTGCGATAGAAGCCTTTTTACTAGGAGCGCATTTTAGCCGTTTCGGCTTTTATGGGGAATCCTTACACCTTGTGAAAAAAAGGTGTAAGGAAGAGGAAAAGCTTCTGATTGATGCTTTATACGATTATTTGTGTTTTTGGTCGCCATTGGGTGATAGGGATTTTTATCAAGAGAGCATTTATTATACATGTGAACAATACGTACAAGATTGGTGGGAAGAAGGCTTTCAAAAAGGGGAAAAACGATATCGTTTACGTCTTCATTAAAAACTAATCATAAATCCCTTTCTTGTCCCATATAGAGATAATAGGACAGGGCAAGCTGGGGGGATGAAATGAGACCATTTAAAGCATTATTATTTATAGTAGGAATCACCTTGTTGTTTTTCATTGTTCAATATGAAATATGGGATAAAAACTCTTGGAATTCTTGGAATTTACCATTAAGCGGAAAGATTATTGTGTTGGATCCTGGACATGGTGGTCCTGATGGAGGTGCAGTAGGGGGAGAAACATTGGAGAAAGACGTTGCGCTAAATATTGCTCTTTTCACAAAAGATTATTTACAAGAGCAAGGGGCTCTTGTCATTTTAACAAGAGAAGATGACCGGGATTTGGCTAATGAAGAAACGAAGAAGATAAGCCGGAGAAAGGTTGAAGATTTAAAGAAGAGACTGGAAATCATTAATGAATCCCAAGCTGATTTATATTTAAGTATCCACTTGAATGCTATTCCATCTCCTCAATGGCGAGGAGCTCAAACATTTTTTAATGGATCTTTGGAGGAAAATGAGGCTGTTGCGAAAATTATTCAAGCAGAGTTAAAAAATAGTCTGGAAAATACTTCAAGAGAAGCGAAAGTTATTCAAGGAATTTATCTTGTCAAACATGCTAAAATCCCTGGAGCTTTAGTTGAGGTGGGGTTTTTATCTAATATAAATGAACGAAGCTTACTTCAAACAGAAGAATACCAAAAGAAAATAGCGGAGTCCATGTATAGAGGCATTAATCGATATTTTACAGAGCAAACATCTCCAAAATAAGGAGATGTTTCGTGTTTCACATGAAACATTGGAGAAAGCATACCATTTCTAGTTGAAGGAGGGCTCTCTATCAGCATCCTAAAAAGAAGTGTGGTATACTAAAGGTTGTAAACGAATTCAATGGGTGGTGGGAGATATGTTAACAGAAGATAAAGTATATTCTTTATTAAATGAGTTAAGAGATCCTTTTTTACATAAAACGCTCAAAGAAACAGGAGCTCTTAAAGAAGTAACTGTCAAAGAAGAAAAAGGTCATGTCAGCGTGAAAATTGCTCTTGCCAAAACCGGAACATCTGAACAATTGCAATTTCAAGAACGTGTTGTCCATACATTGAAAGAAGCGGGAGCTCATACAGTAGGGTTACGTTTCATTGAGCTTTCTCCTGAGGAATTAGCCCAATTTAAGGCTGAGATTCCAAGTGCTGCACCGAATAACCTCTTGACTAATGCCGGTTCTACTCACTTTCTTGCAATCGCCAGTGGGAAAGGGGGCGTTGGAAAATCAACGGTTTCTGTCAATTTAGCTGTAGCTTTAGCGAGGTTAGGTAAAAAAGTTGGCTTAATTGACGCCGATATTTATGGTTTTAGTGTGCCGGATATGATGGGAGTTACAAAAAGGCCTGTTGTTCAAGGAGAAAAAATTATTCCTGTAGAGCGATTCAATGTAAAAGTCATTTCTATGGGATTCTTTGTAGAAGATAATTCCCCTGTCATTTGGAGAGGACCAATGCTTGGAAAAATGTTGACAAGCTTCTTTACAGAAGTGGAGTGGGGAGAACTTGATTATTTGCTGTTAGATTTACCGCCTGGAACTGGAGATGTAGCTTTAGATGTCCACTCTATGCTGCCAAGCTGCAAAGAAGTGATCGTGACAACCCCTCATCCTACTGCGGCTTTTGTAGCAGCTAGAGCAGGAGCAATGGCGATTAAAACAAATCACGAAGTCATCGGTGTTGTAGAGAATATGTCTTACTTTGAAAGTAAAGTGACAGATGAAAGGGAATACGTGTTCGGGAAAGGTGGAGGCGAAAAACTAGCGGATGAACTCCAAACAGATCTTCTAGGACAATTACCATTGCAGCAACCGGACTGGAATGAAGAAGATTTTGCTCCATCTGTTTATGGCGAGGATCATAGACTAGGTCAAATTTATTTAGAGATTGCAGAAAAATTAACGAAGAAGTGTGAAAAAACCATTCATAATTAAAAGCAACTTTTGTGAACATATTTGTTTTTGAATAGTTTTTAGGGTGCCAAGGACATGTTGATAAAAGTAAGTCATTATCAGTGCCTTTCTTGTTCAAATAATAATATAGAAAAGTAATTACTTCTACGGTACTTCTTAAAACAGTCGCAACTATAAATAAGAAAAGCAGGATGAAAATGGTCATCCTGCTTGATGCGATGAGTTTAACAAGCTTTTGTATAGTGTTTAGTAATTATATTTAGTTACATGACTTTAAAATTTAGCGGGAACATAGGCTGCACTTTTTACTGCGAAGTTTACGTAGTAAAAAGTGCCCTTCTTTTGTTCAGGTATCTCTTTATTTTTCTTCTTGAGAACCGCCTTCTTCTTCACTGCCTTTTTGCTGCTCTTTATTACCTTGCTCAACTTCTTCTGCGGCTTTTAGTAATAAATCTTGGATTTTTGCTTTGTACAGCGGGCTTTCAAAAGTTTCAGTCATAATTTTTTGGATATGACTACGATATTCTTGGCTTTTTAAAACCGTTAACATTTGCTTTTCCATTTCAGGATTTTGAAATAGTTCAATTAACGATTTTTGAAAATCAGGATCTTTCATAAGTTGTTTAATTATTTTCTCTTGTTCTTTTTGGAGACTCTTCGCAAAGCTTTCGGCAAATTTTGGATCTTCAAAAATCTTTTTCCAAAATTCACTTCCTTTTTCAGATGTCAGTGTATTTTGAATGGTGTCTTTCACAATAGCCTGATCCATGATTAACTGCTGCTTAACTTCTTCTTCATTCATGACTTGCTCGATTGCTTTTTTACCTTCGTCTGTCTTGAGAATATCGACAACCATCTTTTTAGTTTGATCATAATCCATGCGCTGGGTTTCTTGTTCTGCTGGCGCGCATGAAGTGAAGATGAGTAACGAAAGACTTGCATACAAGAGGAGCAATAGCCATTTTTTCATTACAAAAGCTCCTTCCTTTAAAGAAATATGCCTAATCTTAATATGAAGTAATCTAAAAAAAATATGCACGAACAAAACATCTAGATTTTAAATAAAACGGTTGGTACAATTTAAACAACTATGAAAAATGAACAGTTGGGGGATTACAGTGTGAACAGTCGAAATTGGGTTCGTTTATTCCTTTCCACGCTTCTTCTTGGAGGGATTAGCACAGCAATTACAGGTTTTATTGTGCGTTGGGATAAGTATGGGTCGTTATTTTTCTCGATAGATATAATGGGTATTTTATCTGTGATCATTCTTTTATTTGGAGTAGGCCTTATTTTTAGTATTATTAGCCAGATGGGCTTTTTTGCTTATTTGACGATTCACCGTTTTGGGTTGGGGATTTTCCGTTCCGTTTCTCTTTGGAATGCGGTGCAAATAATCTTGATTATCTTCGTCCTGTTTGACCTTGTGTATTTTCGATATCGTTTTTTTGCGCAGCCGGGAGAAAATTTCATCTCTTATGTGTTAGTAGCCCTGAGTATTTTAATAATTGGAATAGCGGTAGCTTATATAAGAAAAGCAAATGCTAACAATGAAACCTTTGTGCCGGCTTTATTTTTTATGACAGTTGTTACGATAATCGAATGGGTTCCTGCTCTGCAAATCAATGATAGAAATTGGTTATATCTCATGTTGTTCCCATTGTTGGTTTGTAATGCATATCAACTGCTTGTTCTGCCTAAATTAATTGCTCGTAGTCAGACGGGAAAAAAAGCAGCCTCACAAGTGACAAAGTCAAAATAGAAGTATAAAAAAGCTGATTGGAAAGCATAAGTTTCTTGCTTTCCAATCAGCTTTTGATGTTATTTAACTTCATTACTCTTTACGTTGGTATTTGAAATTAATTCGGAAACAGTAATATTTTTTAGTCGTTGGTCTTTCATTTCTTCTACAATGAGGGGAATGGCTTTTTGTGTTTGTTGAACAGAATCAGAAGCATGCAAAAGTATAATGTCACCGCCATCCATCTTTTCTGTGACATTCTGAACGATTCTATCAACACCCGGATTAACCCAATCTTGGGAGTTAATACTCCAATGTACAACGGTGTAACCTAAACTATCTGCTATTTTTAAAACCTCAAGATTGAACTGCCCAGATGGCGGCCGTAATAATTCAATGTTTTTGACACCTAAGGCATCAAACACTTTCTTAGATTGAGCCAAGTCTTGACGAATTTTATTGTTTTCGAGTTCTGTATAATCTTTATAGTTGTAGCCCATTGTTCCAATTTCGTGGCCATCATCTTGTATTCTTTTTACAATATCCGGATGTCTTTCAGCCCAAGAAGCGGAAAGGAAAAAAGTGGCGTTCTTAATGTTAGCGGCTTTTAGCTCGTCTAAGATAAGAAGTGGTTTTTCATCCCCCCCAGCTTATATCAAAGGTCAATGAGAGCTTGTTATGCTGCTGCTCATTTTTGTAGATAGCTTTAGGCTCATCTTTGGTTGAAAAAACAGGAATCCTCATGATATTGCTTTCCATAAATAAAAAAGTACCCGTAAATAAAGCAGCAACAAAGATAATAATAAGCTGTTTGAAGCGTTTCGCTTTTGTGACATAGAAAAAATTCATATATTCCTCCTTGAATAATTAGTACTTGTCTAAATTTTATGTTGGTTTTTTTTTATTCATAACAAACTTGGTCATTTGTTTATAAAAAAATGAATAAGAGGAAATAATGAAATTCAAAAATATTTTTGAGGTGAAATTTTGATAGGGATATTACTGAATGAAAAACAGCAAAAAGAGTTAGAAAGCTTATTAAATAAAGAAATCAAAAGCCTTTCGGTCAGTCAATATGGAAAAAAGCATAGGCCAATCGTTGAAAGAGGATTATGGGAGAAACAAGAGATTTTATACAGCCTTTTGCGCCTTATTAGACAAAAAGAAAAAAACAAAAAAGATATTGACTCTAAAAGATAGAAGTGATACATTAATAAACGTCGCTGATGAATGCGACAGTAAGTTGAGAAAAAACATTGACATTTAATGTGTCAATGTGATAAATTGAAAAAGTCGCTTAAAGACAGAAATGAACTTTGAAAACTGAACAAAACAAAAAACGTCAACGTTAATTCTATTTTATTATGAGCAAGTCAAACATTTCTTCGGAGAGTTTGATCCTGGCTCAGGACGAACGCTGGCGGCGTGCCTAATACATGCAAGTCGAGCGGACAGATGGGAGCTTGCTCCCTGAAGTCAGCGGCGGACGGGTGAGTAACGCGTGGGCAACCTGCCTGTAAGACTGGGATAACTTCGGGAAACCGGAGCTAATACCGGATAACACCGAGGACCGCATGGTCCTTGGGTGAAAGATGGCTTCGGCTATCACTTACAGATGGGCCCGCGGCGCATTAGCTAGTTGGTGAGGTAACGGCTCACCAAGGCAACGATGCGTAGCCGACCTGAGAGGGTGATCGGCCACACTGGGACTGAGACACGGCCCAGACTCCTCCGGGAGGCAGCAGTAGGGAATCTTCCGCAATGGACGAAAGTCTGACGGAGCAACGCCGCGTGAGCGATGAAGGCCTTCGGGTCGTAAAGCTCTGTTGTTAGGGAAGAACAAGTACCAGAGTAACTGCTGGTACCTTGACGGTACCTCACCAGAAAGCCACGGCTAACTCCGTGCCAGCAGCCGCGGTAATACGTAGGTGGCCAGCGTTGTCCGGAATTATTGGGCGTAACGCGCGCGCAGGCGGTTCCTTAAGTCTGATGTGAAAGCCCACGGCTCAACCGTGGAGGGTCATTGGAAACTGGGGAACTTGAGTGCAGAAGAGGAAAGCGGAATTCCACGTGTAGCGGTGAAATGCGTAGAGATGTGGAGGAACACCAGTGGCGAAGGCGGCTTTCTGGTCTGTAACTGACGCTGAGGCGCGAAAGCGTGGGGAGCAAACAGGATTAGATACCCTGGCAGCCCACGCCGTAAACGATGAGTGCTAAGTGTTAGGGGGGTTCCGCCCCTTAGTGCTGCAGCTAACGCATTAAGCACTCCGCCTGGGGAGTACGGCCGCAAGGCTGAAACTCAAAGGAATTGACGGGGGCCCGCACAAGCGGTGGAGCATGTGGTTTAATTCGAAGCAACGCGAAGAACCTTACCAGGTCTTGACATCCTCTGACAACTCTAGAGATAGAGCGTTCCCCTTCGGGGGACAGAGTGACAGGTGGTGCATGGTTGTCGTCAGCTCGTGTCGTGAGATGTTGGGTTAAGTCCCGCAACGAGCGCAACCCTTGATCTTAGTTGCCAGCATTCAGTTGGGCACTCTAAGGTGACTGCCGGTGACAAACCGGAGGAAGGTGGGGATGACGTCAAATCATCACGCCCCTTATGACCTGGGCTACACACGTGCGACAATGGACGGTACAAAGAGTCGCAAGACCGCGAGGTGGAGCTAATCTCATAAAACCGTTCTCAGTTCGGATTGCAGGCTGCAACTCGCCTGCATGAAGCCGGAATCGCTAGTAATCGCGGATCAGCATGCCGCGGTGAATACGTTCCCGGGCCTTGCACACACCGCCCGTCACACCACGAGAGTTTGCAACACCCGAAGTCGGTGAGGTAACCGTAAGGAGCCAGCCGCCTAAGGTGGGGTAGATGATTGGGGTGAAGTCGTAACAAGGTAGCCGTATCGGAAGGTGCGGCTGGATCACCTCCTTTCTAAGGATTTTTACAAGAGTCGTTGACGAAACGTTTTGTTCAGTTTTGAAGGTTCATCCTTCAAGTTGATAAGTGTACCTGAAGGTACATGGTTGTTCTTTGAAAACTAGATAACAGTAATAGCTGAGGAAAGTGAAAACTTTTCTAAACATAAATCCTTTGTCAATGAACAAAGGGAAAAGAGAAGCGAGAAGTTCGAGGCGGCAAAGTTTCGAGCAGCACAGCGTATTTATATACGTGAGCAGCGCAGAAACGAAGCCAACGAAGAAATTCGACGCTAATCTTTTACCGCAAGGTTAAGTTAGAAAGGGCGCACGGTGGATGCCTTGGCACTAGGAGCCGATGAAGGACGGGACTAACACCGATATGCTTCGGGGAGCTGTAAGTGAGCTTTGATCCGGAGATTTCCGAATGGGGAAACCCACTGTTCGTAATGGAACAGTATCTTTATCTGAATACATAGGATATTGATGGCAGACCCGGGGAACTGAAACATCTAAGTACCCGGAGGAAGAGAAAGCAATTGCGATTTCCTGAGTAGCGGCGAGCGAAACGGAATTAGCCCAAACCAAGAGGCTTGCCTCTTGGGGTTGTAGGACACTCTATA
>NZ_KV917370.1:63342-92512 GCF_002019595.1 Priestia abyssalis
AACGGGAAACCGCTTTTTAGTTTCGTGGGCAGAAGTAGAACGACCGAAAGATTAGGAGCCGTAGCTAGCCACGAATACTCAGCAGCTTGTTATCTAGTTTTGAAGGAATAACTTTTTTGAAAAAAAGGTTGAAATTCCTTTTGAATAATGTATAATATGATATGTCTGGTGATGATGGCGAAGAGGTCACACCCGTTCCCATGCCGAACACGGAAGTTAAGCTCTTCAGCGCCGATGGTAGTTGGGGGTTTCCCCCTGTGAGAGTAGGACGTTGCCAGGCTAATATTATTCCACAGTAGCTCAGTGGTAGAGCAATCGGCTGTTAACCGATCGGTCGTAGGTTCGAGTCCTACCTGTGGAGCCATATGCTTCCATAGCTCAGTAGGTAGAGCACTTCCATGGTAAGGAAGAGGTCACCGGTTCGAGCCCGGTTGGAAGCTTGGTAGAAATTGTTGTGGCCCGTTGGTCAAGCGGTTAAGACACCGCCCTTTCACGGCGGTAACACGGGTTCGAATCCCGTACGGGTCACCATTATAACGGAGGATTAGCTCAGCTGGGAGAGCACCTGCCTTACAAGCAGGGGGTCGGCGGTTCGATCCCGTCATCCTCCACCATTATTTGCCGGTGTAGCTCAATTGGTAGAGCAACTGACTTGTAATCAGTAGGTTGGGGGTTCAAGTCCTCTCGCCGGCACCATTCATTTAAATATGTGGAGGGGTAGCGAAGTGGCTAAACGCGGCGGACTGTAAATCCGCTCCCTCAGGGTTCGGCGGTTCGAATCCGTCCCCCTCCACCATTTTATTGGGCTATAGCCAAGCGGTAAGGCAACGGACTTTGACTCCGTCATGCGTTGGTTCGAATCCAGCTAGCCCAGCCAAGAGCCATTAGCTCAGTCGGTAGAGCATCTGACTTTTAATCAGAGGGTCGAAGGTTCGAGTCCTTCATGGCTCATTTTGCGGAAGTAGTTCAGTGGTAGAACACCACCTTGCCAAGGTGGGGGTCGCGGGTTCGAATCCCGTCTTCCGCTCCATAATCTTATAGTTATTGGGGCCTTAGCTCAGCTGGGAGAGCGCCTGCCTTGCACGCAGGAGGTCAGCGGTTCGATCCCGCTAGGCTCCACCATATTACATACGATTACAAACCCTTTAAGCATGATTCCTGCTTAAAGGGTTTTTTGCATTCTCCCTGTTTTCCTTGGTTTAAATTGCATATATATTCAAAAAAGTGTCGAGTTGAGCCATTTGATTTTTATGATTAAAATGTAGGAAAGGACAAAGGGGAGGAATACGAAAGATGAAAGCGATTGCTATAATAGGTGTGCCAATGGATCTTGGTCAAACAAGAAGAGGGGTAGACATGGGGCCAAGCGCCATTCGTTATGCGGGTGTATCAGAAAGAATTGAAAACCTGGGTTATCAGCTTTATGATGAAGGGGATATCAATATTGAGCCTAGGGAAAAAGTGCACACGGATGCGGATACTAATTTAAAAAACTTAAAAGCTGTAGCAGATGGAAATGAAAGACTTGCTGATAAAGTAAATGAAGTCATTGAAGCAAAGCGTTTTCCTTTAGTGCTCGGAGGCGACCATAGTATTGCCATTGGAACATTAGCGGGTGTAGCAAAGCATTATGAAAATTTAGGGGTTATTTGGTATGATGCTCATGGTGATTTAAATACAGCTGAAACATCTCCATCTGGAAATATTCATGGCATGCCGTTAGCTGCTAGCTTAGGAATAGGGCATCCTGTTTTAACGAATATTGGTGGATATAGTCCTAAAGTGAACCCTAAAAATATTATCATTATTGGTGCCCGCTCTTTAGATGAGGGAGAACGAGAGTTGATTAAGGAACTGGGTATCAAAGTTTACACAATGCACGAAATCGACCGTCTGGGGATGACCACAGTGATGGAAGAGACTATCAATTATTTAAAGGAGCGTACAGATGGTGTACATCTATCTTTAGATTTAGATGGTTTAGATCCGCATGACGCCCCTGGAGTAGGAACGCCAGTGATCGGCGGGATCAGCTACCGTGAAAGCCATCTTGCCATGGAGATGCTGGCAGAGTCTAATCTCATTACATCTGCAGAATTTGTAGAAGTGAATCCGATTTTGGATGAGCGTAACAAAACAGCAACAGTTGCTGTTGCTTTAATGGGATCACTATTTGGAGAAAAGTTACTTTGATTTAATATTTAGGTTATCCTTTATAAAAAGGTTTACTCTTATAAATAACATGTTTACAATAAATGTATAATCAAAAACAGTAACTGTGCAGTTACTGTTTTTTATATTTATCATACTCATTCAATAAATAATCCAGCTTGGTGCTTGCTTCTATAACATGGTGAGAAGAAAGAGATGTTTGACTGGCTAAATCCATCATTAATAAACGGCATTGTTCAATCTCATGCAGTAATGCTTTTTCACCATACATGTTATTCTCACTTCCTTTTTGCTTAAGGCTGTTTCGTAATATAATTGCTTTGAATCATTGCTTACAAAAGAGAAGACATAAGGGAAAAATGAGTTAATTATCCTAAACATTTCTTGCATTTAATAAGTAAATAACCAAATATCAATATTTTTAAACTCAGTGTTGTCATCTTTTTTCTTTTTAGACGAAACCTTTTAAAAAATAATGCGTATGTATAGTATCCCGCAATGGGCGGAGGTAAAAGATAAATGGATTTGTTAATAAGTAGAAAAATTAAACAAGTGAAAAAGGGAGACCAGGATGCCTTTGCGGAAGTGGTTGAATATTATAAAGACAAAGTATATCAATTGTGTTACCGCATGCTGGGCAATGCACATGAAGCGGAAGATTCCGCACAAGAAGCGTTTATTCGTGCGTATGTGAATATTCACACCTATGATTCAACGAAGAAATTTTCAACGTGGCTTTATCGAATCGCCACTAATTTATGTATAGACCGTATTCGAAAAAAGAAGCCGGATTATTATTTAGATGCAGAAATTAGCGGAACAGACGGGCTGAATATGTATTCGCAAATTCCTGCTGATCAAAAGCTTCCCGAGGACGAGTTAGAGCAATTGGAGTTGCAAGAGCATATACAACAAGAAATTTTAAAGCTTCCTGATAAGTACCGGTCTGTCATTGTACTAAAGTATGTAGATGAACTTTCTTTAAAAGAAATTAGTGATATTTTAGACTTGCCGGTGGGAACAGTAAAAACAAGAATTCATAGAGGGCGAGAAGCTTTGAGGAATAAGCTGAGCCGTCTTTAAGAGGTGAGAACGAATGAAATGTGAGCATTATATTGACTTTATGCACGATTATTTAGATGGTGATATTGTAAAGGAAAACGAGGAAATGTTAAAAGAGCATCTGCATTCATGCAAAGAGTGCCAACAACATTTTAAAGAACTAAAAAAATGTATTGCTTTTGTGCAAAGCACTTCACATATTGAAGCACCAGCCAATTTTACAATGAACGTCATGGCTGCTCTTCCCAAAGAAAATAAACGAGCTAAAGTTAATCGTTGGTTTAAGATGCATCCTTTTATGACAGCAGCGTCTTTGTTTATGATTTTGATGTTTGGAAGTTTGATGTCATCGTGGACGAACAGTCAAGATTTTTCTGTCTCTAAGCATAGAGGGTTGGTGATTCAAGAAGAGACGGTCGTTGTTCCTGCAGGGAAAACAGTTAATGGAGATATTGTGGTGCGCAATGGAGATATTAAAGTTGAAGGAAAAGTAAACGGGAACGTAACCGTAATTAATGGAAATCAATATTCGGCTTCTGCGGGTCAAGTAACAGGAGAAATCCAAGAATTAGACCAGCTGTTTGAGTGGGTATGGTATACAATAAAGTCTAATGTAACGAATGCCCTATACGTTTTTGAGGAGAAGAAGTAACATATGTATATGATAGAAACCTCTTTCTCTGTGAGGGGCTTTAATCACCGTTAACGAGGACTAAATATGAAACAAAGCGGTTCCTTCTGAGAGGGGACCGCTTTGTTGATATGAATGGTCGAGCGGTGCAAAAATTGCTTTTACTTTGTGGTTTCGGAAGAGGAAAAATCATTAATCTTTATGGTATACTAATAAGGTTACATGGATTGATATCTCTTTATTACATAATTAGAGGAAGTGAGAGAATGCCTATTGGAGAGCTACCGATCTTCACATACGTAGGAAAAGTAATCGATGTTCTCCTTGTTTGGTTTGTTATATATAAACTAATAATGGTCATAAGAGGAACAAAAGCCGTCCAATTGCTTAAAGGGATCATTGTGATTGTTATGGTTCGCTTTTTAAGTAGTTTCTTAGGGTTAAAAACATTGGAGTGGCTGATGGACCAAGCATTAGCATGGGGTTTTTTAGCGATCGTAATTATCTTTCAGCCTGAGTTGCGAAGAGCACTTGAGCAATTGGGAAGAGGGAAGTTATTTTCAAGGAGTAACATCCCGGAAGAAGATGAAAGTATCCATACTGTAGAGGCGATTGTAAAAGCAACTGATTATATGGCTAAGCGCCGAATCGGTGCTCTTATTTCAATTGAGCGGGATACAGGTATGAGCGACTATATTGAAACGGGTATTCCTTTACATGCTAATGTCTCTTCTGAATTACTTATTAACATCTTTATTCCCAATACGCCTCTTCATGATGGAGCGGTCATTTTACAAAAAAATCAAGTTGCAGCTGCAGCTTGTTATCTTCCTCTGTCAGAAAGTCCTTTTATTTCAAAGGAGTTGGGTACGAGACACCGTGCAGCCGTTGGGATTAGCGAAGTAACAGATAGCTTGACGGTCGTTGTTTCAGAGGAGACGGGAAATATTTCTGTGACCAAAAACGGGGAACTGCATCGAGAATTAACACAGGATACGTTAAAAGAAATGTTAACAAATGAATTAATAAGCAGTTCAAAAGCGGCCACTTCAACTCGCTGGCAATGGAGGGGGAAGAAGAATGGATAAGCTGATGAACAATCACTGGTTTGTAAAAATCATGGCTTTATTATTAGCATTATTGCTTTATATGACTGTTAATCTGGATCCGGATTTGGCGAAAACCACATCCAATGGGAATTCGACGGTTAGCTATGAAACAGAAACCATTACAGATGTCCCGGTGAATGTTTATTATGACAGCGAAAATACTATCGTTAAGGGAATTCCGGATTCGGTAAACCTTACTTTAAAAGGACCAAAAAGCATTTTACAACCGACTAAACTGCAAAGGGATTTTGAAGTTTATGTGGATTTGACGAATATGCAGCTAGGCAGTCACAAAGTAAAAGTGAAGTACCGTAACATCTCTGAAAAATTGGATGTGAAAATAGAGCCGCAAACGCTGATAGTCGAAATTGAAGAGAAGGTGTCTAAAACTTTTTCTGTAGAAGTAGATGTTGATATCAACAATATTCGTGAAGGCTACATAGCTGAGCAGCCTATTGTAAAACCGGGATCTGTTAAGGTTCTAGGGGGGAAAAGCGAAATCGAAAAAATCGCCTATGTAAAAGCGGTTATGGAAGTAGATGATGCCTCTGAGACCGTGGAGAAACAGATAAAAGTGATAGCGTTGGATAAACGTTTAAATAAGGTGAATGTAGATATTCAACCCCGCTCAGTAACCGTGAAGGTTCCAGTAGTAAGTCCAAGTAAAAAAGTCCCGTTGAAAATTAAAGCGACAGGATCGTTATCTGAGGGACTAAATATAAAGAGTATTGCTCCTTCTCCGAGTGAAGTAACAGTCTTTGGGTCAAAGGATATGTTAGATAAGCTAGTCGCAATCGACAATGTTGAAATTGATATTAGCAAAGTGACAAAGTCGGAAAACGTTTGGGTGAGTGTTCCTATTCCTAAAGGAGCGAAGCGAGTATATCCTGAAAAAGTAGCCGTAAAAGTTGAGTTAGAAAGAGATAAGGAAACTGAAACAGAAGACGAAGAAGCATCAAAGCGAGTGCTGGAAAGTCTTCCCCTTTCCTTGATAGGCAAATCTCCATCTTTTACCTATCAACTGTTAAACCCTAAAACGGAAACTTTGGATATAGAAATAACAGGACCATCTGGTATTTTAGCTGATCTTCAACTTAAGGATATTCAGCTTTCTATCAATGTGGGAGAGCTTTTAAGCGGGGAGCATGAAGTGCCGATTGAAGTGAAGATTCCTCAAAACCTGAACTATGAACTGGCTTTAAACAAAGCTAAGGTAAGAGTAACGGAGAACCAAGAGGATAACAAAGAAGAGAGTGATCTTGATAACCAACCGGAGGCAACTCCTGATAATCCAGTAGATAAAAACGAACAGAGTTATGATGATCAAAATATAAGCAACATACAACCACAAGGTTAACAACTGTGAGAGATTGTAACGAAGGAGCGAGACAAACATGGGTAAATATTTTGGAACAGACGGAGTGCGCGGTGTAGCCAACAGCGAACTTACACCGGAATTAGCATTCAAGGTTGGTCGTTTTGGCGGATATGTATTAACAAAAGATGCAGAAAGACCTAAAGTTTTAATTGGACGTGATACTCGTATTTCAGGGCACATGTTAGAAGGGGCATTGGTGGCAGGCCTTTTATCCATTGGAGCGGAGGTCATGCGTCTTGGGGTGATTTCAACTCCTGGTGTTGCTTATTTAACAAAGGCACTTGGTGCTCAAGCCGGTGTGATGATTTCAGCATCTCATAATCCAGTCCAAGATAATGGAATCAAGTTTTTTGGACCAGATGGTTTTAAGTTATCAGATAATCAAGAGTTGGAAATTGAAAACCTGTTAGATAATGAGCAAGATCTGTTGCCAAGACCAACGGGTAAAGAGTTAGGGCAAGTAAATGATTATTTTGAAGGTGGTCAAAAGTACCTTCAGTATTTAAAACAAACGGTAGATGAAGATTTTTCTGGGATTCATGTTGCATTGGACTGTGCCCATGGAGCTACTTCTTCATTAGCGGCGCACCTATTTGCAGATTTAGAGGCGGATATTTCCACAATGGGGGCATCACCTAATGGTCTCAATATTAATGATGGTGTTGGTTCGACTCATCCTGAAGCGTTAGCTACTTTTGTTGAAGAAAAAGGAGCGGATATCGGGCTTGCTTTTGACGGAGATGGTGACCGCTTAATTGCTATTGACGAGAAGGGGCAAATTGTAGACGGCGACCAGATTATGTATATTTGTGCGAAATACTTAAGTGAACAAGGGCAATTAAAGCATAACACGATTGTTTCAACGGTCATGAGTAATCTGGGCTTTTATAAAGCGATTGAAGCACAGGGAATTAACAGTGCCCAAACCGCTGTCGGCGATCGTTATGTGGTAGAAGAAATGAAGGCAAAAGGCTATAACTTAGGCGGCGAGCAGTCTGGGCACATTATCTTTTTAGATTATAATACAACAGGTGACGGTATGCTTTCGGCTATTCAGTTGGTAAATATTATGAAGGCTACGAAAAAGTCTTTGTCAGAGCTAGCGGGAGAAATGGTAAAATACCCTCAATTACTTATAAATGTCAAGGTAACGGATAAATATAAAGTGACAGAGAATGAAAAAGTAAAAGCAGTTATTGAAGCAGTAGAACAAGAGATGGCTGGAAATGGCCGTGTGTTGGTCCGCCCTTCAGGAACAGAACCTTTGGTTCGGGTGATGGTTGAAGCTCCAACAGATAGTGAATGTGAACAGTATGTAAATCGTATTGTTGAAGTGGTAAAAGAAGAAATGGGATTAGAATAATAGGCATTCATATGCATAGGCGGTAACGAAGTAAACCGCTTATGCATATTTTTATATTGTTAGCTTTGTAAAAAAAATTGACGTTTTATTAAACCCTATTGTAATATTAGGTTTGTTCGTCTCTTAATAGATGGAAAGGGGGAAAGGAGAAAGTTAATTTTAAAGCGCCTGAACTAAGCAAAGAGACGCCCAGTGCTTAGTTGACGAGGAGGAGGTTTATCGAGTGTTCGGCGGATGCCTCCCGGTTGATGTAGTCACAACCGTGAAATTCTTTGTGAAAAACAAAAGGGTGACCTTTTGGACAAAGCCAAAGAAATGACTGAATGCTGTTGTATTTCACAAGGAGGAACATTTTTATGTGCGGAATTGTAGGTTTTATTGGAAACATTGATTCGAAAGAGATTTTATTACGTGGATTAGAAAAATTGGAATATCGCGGATATGACTCTGCAGGGATTGCCATTGCAGATGATCAAGGGGTTCAAGTATTTAAAGAAAAGGGAAGAATTGCTCAACTTCGTGAGATTGTAGATGAGTCTGTTACAGCACCAGTCGGAATCGGTCACACGCGCTGGGCAACTCATGGGGTGCCAAGTCAAGTTAACGCTCACCCTCATCAAAGTACAAAACAGCGCTTCACGATCGTCCATAATGGAGTTATTGAAAATTACGCGATTTTAAAGCGTGATTATCTTCAAGATACAGAGTTTAAAAGTGAGACGGACACGGAAGTTATTGTACAGTTGATTGAAAAAATCGTAAATGAAGGCTTAGAGGTAGAAGAAGCATTCCGTAAGACGGTTAGCTTGCTTCATGGATCCTACGCTATTGCTCTTTTAGATGAACAAAATAAAGATACAATCTATGTGGCGAAAAATAAAAGTCCATTACTCGTAGGTTTAGGTGCAGATTTTAATGTAGTAGCAAGTGATGCTATGGCAATGCTGCAGGTCACAGACCAATATGTAGAATTGATGGATAAAGAAATTGTTATTGTCACAAAAGAAAAGGTTACAATCAAAAAATTAGACGGTACAGTGATTGAACGTAATCCTTATACAGCAGAGTTAGATGCCAGTGATATTGAAAAAGGTACCTATCCTCACTATATGCTAAAAGAAATTGATGAGCAGCCATTAGTAATGCGTAAAATCATCCAAGCTTATCAAAATCAGAAGAACGAATTAACTATTGATGCGGATATATTGTCAGCGATGAGCGAAGCTGACCGTATTTATATCATAGCTTGTGGAACGAGTTACCATGCTGGGTTAGTTGGTAAACAGTTCATTGAAAAATGGGCAGCTATTCCAGTGGAAGTACATGTTGCAAGTGAGTTTTCTTACAATATGCCGCTTTTATCTAAAAAACCTTTATTTATCTTTATCTCACAAAGCGGTGAGACGGCAGACAGCCGTTCAGTGCTTGTGCAGGTGAAGGAATTAGGTTATAAAGCATTAACAATTACGAATGTACCTGGTTCTACTCTTTCTCGTGAAGCAGACTACACATTATTATTACATGCAGGTCCAGAGATTGCGGTAGCCTCCACTAAAGCATACACTGCACAAATAGCAGTGTTAGCCATTTTATCTGCAGTAACAGCAAATTCAAAAGGTATCCAATTAGAATTTGATCTTGTTCAAGAACTTGCAATCGTAGCTAATGCGATGGAAGTACTTTGTGATGACAAAGAAGAGATGGAAAGCATTGCTCGTGAATTTTTGGCTACTACCCGTAACTGCTTTTTCATCGGTCGTTCGTTGGACTTCTATGTTGGTTTAGAAGGGGCATTGAAGCTGAAAGAGATCTCTTATATCCAGGCAGAGGGATTTGCTGGAGGAGAATTAAAGCACGGTACAATCGCCTTAATCGAGAACAATACACCTGTTATCGCGTTAGCAACACAAGAGCATGTTAATTTAAGTATCCGCGGTAATGTGAAAGAAGTAGTAGCACGCGGGGCAAACCCTTGCATTATTTCCATGAAGGGCTTGGAAATGGAAGAAGATCGTTATGTTCTTCCTGAGGTACATGAAACATTGGCACCACTTGCAGCGGTTATTCCTTTACAATTAATCTCTTATTATGCTGCATTACATCGTGATTGTGATGTTGATAAACCTCGTAACTTGGCTAAATCGGTTACGGTTGAGTAATCATTCCTGTGGATAATTACATGATACTCAGGTAGGTATCGATGTAGTTCAATGATGCCGCTGGTTTTGTGAGAAGTGTTACATGTCTAAGCAAGTCTAAAAACCCAATGCCTTCAAGACTGACGGTGTTGGGTTTTTTCTTTGCATCTAGTCCTTTGTCTTCATGCGAAGTTTCACTTTATCAATCGGCCGCTTTGCTATACAATATTGCTTATGTATTTTCTGTACATATTTTGAACAATGAGAACGAATCTTTTTCGTAAACATATGATGAAAATGATAAAATAGAAAAGATGAAGAAAGAAGAGGAGGATCATCCATGAAGATTAAACTCGGCCTTTTATACGGTGGAAAATCTGCTGAACATCAAGTTTCGTTACAAACAGCGCTTTCTGTCATTAAAGCGCTTAATCAAGATAAATATGAAATACATCCTATTTATATTACAGAATCCGGCGAGTGGGTTCGTGGAGAGTTGTTGACAGGGACTGTGGAGAATGTGTCTCAACTGCGATTAAATCAAACGGGAAAAGAAATTTCTCCTATGTCATTAAGCACCCATGTTTTTGCAGAGACATCCGAACAGCAGGACAGCATTGATGTTGTCTTCCCTCTTTTACATGGTCCAAATGGTGAAGACGGGACAGTTCAAGGGATGTTAGAGTTGTTGAACATTCCTTATGTCGGAAACGGTGTGTTAGCTTCTGCAGCGGGAATGGATAAAGTGATTATGAAAAATCTATATGCCCAGGCAGGTTTGCCGCAAGTTAATTATGCGTGGTTCATTCGAAGTGAATGGGAGCAAAATCAGGAGAAGGCTTATCAAGAGGTTGAAGAGAAGTTAGGGTATCCTTGCTTTGTAAAACCGGCTAATTTGGGATCGAGTGTAGGAATCAGTAAATGTAAAGATCGTGAAGAATTGGTTGCGGCTTTTGAGGAAGCTTTTACTTTTGACCGTAAAGTTATTGTAGAAGAAGGTGTTACAGCACGTGAGGTAGAAATCGGCGTGTTAGGTAACGATAATCCGAGCTGCTCTGTTGTAGGGGAAATTGCTCCTAAAAAAGAGTTTTATGACTATAAAGCAAAATATGAAGATGGCGATACTGCCCTTATCATTCCGGCGGAAATTGATGAGAATACTTACAGCGAAATGAAAGACATGGCTATCAAAGCTTTTAAAGCAATTGATGGATCTGGACTAGTACGAGCTGACTTCTTCTTGACTAAAGAAGGGAATTTGTTAATTAACGAGGTCAACACGATGCCTGGATTTACGCCGTACAGTATGTTCCCGTTATTATGGAAACATGCAGGGGTTTCTTATCCGGAACTCATTGAAAAGCTTGTAAATTTAGCTATTGAGCGTCATGAAGAGAAACAAAAAATTCGATATACCATGTAATAAAGTGAGGTAAATGAATGGGGGACCCTCTGTTCATTTCCTTTGCTGAAAGAACCCGTTATGAGAATCCGGTAAAACCAACGGTTTTGATGACGGGTTCTTTCAATGGCCTATTTTTTATCCATGTAAGTAGCCCATGCTCTTATAAAAGTTTAAGACTACCTTATCCAACAGCGTGATTACATAATGCGGTGAAAGGAGCCGATTAAAAGATGATTACACGTACAGTGAGAGAAATACAACAGCTGATTCCTGGCAGTACGTTACAAGGTAATTCAGAGATTGTCATAAAAGGTGTTTCCATTGATACCCGAACGATTGAACAGGGGAATTTATTTGTACCGATTAAAGGTGAAAAATTCAATGGCCATGAGTTTGTGCAGCAAGCTATTGAAAGTGGAGCGGCAGCTGTTCTTTGGAATCAAAGTGAGCCTAATGTGCCTTCTGGTATTCCAGTTGTGTTTGTTGAAGATACATTAACAGCTCTTCAGCAGTTGGCGAAGAAATATTGCGAACAAGTTGGTGTAAAAGTAGTAGGTGTGACAGGCAGTAACGGGAAAACTACAACGAAAGATATGATTTTTTCTGTCCTATCGACTACTTATCAAGTGTTGAAAACGGAAGGGAACTTTAATAATCATATTGGAATGCCTTTGACGATGCTTCGGTTAAAAGAAGACACGGAAATTGCCATTTTGGAAATGGGTATGAGCAGCCGAGGAGAAATTGAACTCCTTTCTCAATTGGCGCTTCCTGATGTGGCTGTTATTACGAACATCGGTGAATCCCACTTAATGGACTTAGGAAGCAGAGAAGAAATTGCCAAAGCGAAAATGGAAATTGTCAGCGGACTTAAAAAAGAAGGAGTATTGATTTATAACGGAGATGAGCCTCTATTAACTTCAAATTTAGGCAACTCGGATATCAAAGGAGTTACCTTTGGCCAAAATGAACAAAATGATTTATATCTGACTTCTATTGAACAACAACAGCAAAGTACCATTTTTACGATCTCTCAAGCTCCTGATGTGACATATGAAATTCCTGTTTTAGGAGTGCATAATGTTCAAAATGCTTTGGCGGCTATTGCAGTCGGCTGTTATTTCAATATCCCATTTTCCACCATAGCAGAGGGATTAAAATCATTAAAATTGACCAATATGAGAATGGAACTGATTTCATCGCTTAAAGGCTTTGATATCATCAATGATGCCTATAATGCAAGCCCCACTTCAATGAAGGCTGCCATTTCTCTACTGGAAAATTTAAAAGGATATAATCAAAAATTCATTGTTCTTGGAGATATGCTGGAACTAGGAGAACAAGAAAAGCTATTCCATTATGAAGTCGGCCGTATGATTGATCCTAAAAAAGTTGACTATGTGTTTACGTATGGGCAGTTAGGGGTAGAAATTGCCAAAGGCACGCAAGAAGCTTTTGAAAAAGAGAGAGTATACCACTTCCGTGAGAAACATCAACTCATTGAATGTTTGGCCTCTCTTGTGCGAAGTGGAGATATCGTTCTTGTGAAAGCATCTAGAGGAATGAGGCTGGAAGAAGTGGTAGAAGCATTAAAAGCTTAGTCGAAAAATCATAAAACAAAGATAATCGATGAACTTTTTTACAAAAAAATATTGATTCATTGGATGAATGAAGTGAAAAGGAAGATACTAAGCGAAGAGTAGGTCAAATTGTTGAAAGCTGTGATTGAAGCAAAAAACTCCTGTCACTAAAAATATGGATATTGCATATAATGAGCGGAAATGTTATTATAGAATTTAATGTGTGTTATTAACTGCCCATCACGCTGAGTTTTAATAGTTCAGGGCATTTTCCGCTGTTGTGGAGAATGTCCTTTTTTATAATTTTAGAGCAGGAAGTTTTTGTTATATACTAGTAATGATAATAGATGAAATTAGAAGGAGTTTAGAAAATTGGCATTATTTAAAGACTTAGGAATTAGTGAGCAATTGACAAAATCAATTAGTGAAATGGGATTTGAAGAAGCTACTCCAATTCAATCCCAAACAATCCCTCTTGCGTTAGAAGGGGAAGACGTTATTGGTCAAGCGCAAACGGGAACAGGGAAAACTGCTGCTTTTGGTATTCCATTAACAGAAAAAATTGATACAAAAATTGACCGTATTCAAGGAATTGTTATCGCACCTACTCGTGAGTTAGCGATTCAGGTATCAGAAGAACTATACAAAATTGGACGCACTAAGCGTACTCGTGTATTGGCAATTTACGGAGGCCAAGACATCAGTCGTCAAATTCGTTCGTTAAAGAAAAACCCTCATATTATTGTCGGAACTCCGGGGCGTCTACTTGATCACATTAATCGCAAAACCATGCGTTTACAAGATGTAAACACGGTCGTGTTAGATGAAGCGGATGAAATGTTGAACATGGGCTTTATTGAAGATATTGAAAAAATCTTGGAAAATGTACCGGAAGATCACCAAACGTTACTTTTCTCAGCTACAATGCCTGGTCCGATTCAACGTATCGCTGAGCGATTCATGAGCGAACCGAAAATTGTTAAAGTGAAGGCGAAGGAAGTAACAGTACCAAATATCCAACAGTATTATCTCGAGACGCAAGAAAAGAAAAAATTCGATGTCTTAACTCGCTTATTGGATATTCAATCTCCGGAGCTAGCAATTGTTTTCGGCAGAACGAAACGCCGAGTAGACGAGCTTTCTGAAGCTTTGACAGTGAGAGGATATGCAGCGCAGGGAATCCACGGTGATTTAACTCAAGCGAAACGTATGTCTGTTCTTCGTCAGTTCAAAGAAGGCAGCATCGATGTACTGGTTGCAACAGATGTGGCTGCACGTGGTCTTGATATTTCAGGTGTTACCCATGTATATAATTTCGATGTTCCGCAAGATCCGGAAAGCTATGTACATCGTATCGGTCGTACAGGACGCGCTGGAAAAACGGGAGTAGCGATGACGTTTGTAACGCCAAGAGAAATGGGTCAACTTAAAAATATTGAAAACACGACAAAACGAAAAATGGAGCGCATGAAAGCTCCAAGTTTAGATGAAGCGCTAGAAGGCCAACAACGTCTTGCGATGGAAAAATTGACGAATGTTCTTCAATCGCAAAACTTGTCATTTTATCGTCAAGCGGCAGAGGAATTGCTTGAAGAACATGATTCTTTATCAATTGTATCTGCAGCCATTAAATTGCTGACAAAAGAGCCAGATACAACTCCTGTTCAATTAACAGCGGAAGCTCCAATGCCAGCCAAGCGAGAAAGAGGTTCTCGAGGACGCGATAATCGCGGTGGAAGAGATAGCCGAGGCGGTAGAGGAAGCCGAGATCGGGACGGCAGAGGTCGAGATCGAGATGGTGCTCAAGCACGTAAAAAAGGCCCGCGCAATGGTGTGAATGTAAAACGAAAACCACAAGCTAAAAATATTTAAGGGTGTTCAACTGCTATCTCAAGATGAGGTAGCAGTTTTTTAGATGTTATTATTTATTTTTAGGCTGTTGCATCACACTTCGTCGTCCGTAAAAAAAGATGGAAGAAGCCTTATTTAAAAAGATTTGGGCATGCTAGAAGTAATTCAACTAGCGGGGTGGCCGTATTGACGATTGTAAGATTAGGGTATGTAGCAATGAGTGTCCATTTGCAAAATAGCTCACCTTCTCAAACGATGACATTCGCTCAATTTAGTAAATTGAAGAATCGGGAAGCTGCAATAAACAAATTAGAAAGGATTTCCATTTCTAATCTTGAAAATTGTTTAAGGCTTCTCAAGCATAATGTTTGGAATGAAATTCACTTTTTTCGGTTTAGTTCGCGTTTAATCCCGCTTGCTAATCATGAAGAGTTAGCCGGGTGGGATTATCTTGAGCCTTTAAAGCCTATCCTTTCTGAAATAAAGGATTATCTAGTACATCATCCGATTAGGGTAGACTTTCACCCGGACCATTTTGTTCTATTGAATTCAACAGATGTGGACATTTTAAAACGTTCCATTAAAACTCTTCAACTCCATGCAACGCTGTTAAAAGGGATGGGTGTGCCGCTGGCTCAACGTTGTGTGATGCACGTAGGAGGAGCTTATGATGATAAGGAAAAGGCATTGGAGCAATTCATTCATAATTGGGGATTTGTTCCTCCCCATATCCAAAGCATGATTATGTTAGAGAATGATGATACAACATTTAGTGTCCCAGATACACTTTACTTATGTGAAAAGCTTAATATCCCCATTGTGTTTGATTTACATCATCATTTAGCTAATCATGGTGGGATGGGATGGAAGGAGAATTGGGAGCGGATGGCTGGAACGTGGGATCAATCAGATCTTCCCATGAAAATGCATATTTCCAGTCCGCGTGATGAACATGACTTTCGTGCTCATGCAGACTATGTAGATGTAAATATGTTTATGGAATTTTTATCTCAAATCAAAGGGAGTATCCCGCAGCTTGATTGTATGATTGAAGCGAAAAGAAAAGATGATGCACTGTTTCGATTAAGGGATGAATTGAAGTCTTATCAAGAAATTGAATTTATTGATCAATCTAGTTTCTATATACGTTAAAAAAGTCTCTGATTCAGAGACTTTTTCTATTAGAAATCCCTAAACCTGAAGGAAATGTATGTATGAAATTGATACAATAAGAATAATGAAATGGAGAGGGCTGGCGACTTTGATTAAGGGAATAGGTATAGACATTATAGAAATTCAAAGAATCAAAAAAATTTCTGAGCGACAAAAGGGGTTTATTGATCGTATTCTCGGCACTGAGGAGAAAAAGTATTATGAACAATTGTCTCCTAAGAGAAAAGTAGAATTTTTGGCCGGGCGATTTGCAGCAAAAGAAGCTTATGCTAAAGCAATAGGGATGGGAATCGGTACACATCTCAGCTTTCAAGATATTCAAATCGAGTATGATCAATATGGAAAACCAGTTATCCCATCACCAGATCCGGGCCTAAATGTTCATCTTTCTATTTCCCATAGTGAACAATATGCTGTTGCACAGGTGATTATTGAAAGCTTGTCAAGCTAGTCTGCATATTCATACTCCTTGTCTCATATATTCATATTGCAGATGGAAGAGCGATGCTTACTCTTCAATAATACGAATAGAGGCAAAGGGGTTGAGAGAATGTGGAAAGTAATGGGAGGCTTGTTAAGCTGCTTTTTTGTGCTCCTTTTAATAACGGGATGCGGTGAGAAAAGCCAAGAGGACGTAAAAAGTTCATTAGATGCCAAGCTGGAAGAAATGACAGGCTATAAAGCAAATGCAAAGATGATGTTAAAGACGGGGAAAGAATCTCAAGTATATGATGTAGAAATATGGCATAGTAAACCTTCTTATTATCGCGTGAATTTAAAAAATGCAGCAAAAGATCAAAGTCAAATGATTTTACGTAATGATGAAGGGGTTTTCGTATTGACGCCAGCTCTAAATAAAAGTTTTCGCTTTCAAAGCGATTGGCCTCAAAACAGCAGCCAAGCCTATTTATACGAATCGTTGGCGAGAGACATCATGAATGACAAAGAGACGACCTTCAAAGCGACGAAGGATTCGTATATTTTTGAAACAAAGACAAATTACCAAAATAGCGCCATGTTGCCAAAACAGGAAATTACGTTAAATAAGAAAAATTTAACACCCCGTTTAGTGAAAATTATGGATACAGATGCGAATGTATTGATTGAAATCGAGTTTTCAAAGGTAGAATTAAACGCGAAGTTTGATAAAGGGGCATTCGATACGAAACGGAATATGACAGGCGCTCAAATGGAAGTGCCGACACTTGCTCAAAATGTGAACCAGCCTTTAGAAATTAAGGTCCCAACTAATACACCTGCTGGGACGTCTCTCGTGGAGGAGAAAGAAATGAAAACCGAAAATGGTAAACGTATTATTTTAACATACGGTGGAGAAAAAACATTTACTCTTATCCAAGAGCGGGCAGTAGTGAAGGAGACCGCTGCTTCCACATTCGTGGACGGAGAACCAGTAGACCTAGGATATGCTATTGGGGCGCTTTCTCAGCAGTCTTTAACGTGGTCTTATGGGGGAGTGGACTTCATGTTAGCCTCCAAAGATTTAACAAAAGAAGAGATGGTAATGGTAGCACGTTCGATGGAAGGACAGATGATGAAATAATACTGGTGACAGACAGGCTCAATTATAATTTATGAGCCTGTTATTTTTCTTTCTATGTATTATACTAAAAACGCGGCATATTCTTTATAATGGCTCGGAAAGAAGGAAGTGGATGTAGTAATGGACTCGTTTTATCGTGATACATGGACAGAGATTAATTTAGATCATATCGCATATAATATTCGTTCCGTCAAGAAAATATTGCCTGGAAATCAACATCTTATTGCAGTAGTCAAAGCCAATGCATATGGTCATGGTGATGCCCAGATAGCCCGAGTAGCGGTAGAAGAGGGGGCTGACATGCTGGCTGTGGCTTTTTTGGATGAAGCTATGGCCTTAAGGGGAAAAGGAATCATGCACCCTACCCTTGTATTAGGTGCGGTTTCTCCTCTTTATATAAAGGAAGCATCACATCAACGTATACGTCTCACCATTCATAATGTGGAGTGGCTGGAAGAAGTAGTGCAACAGTGTTCTGATTTACAATCACCTTTGTATGTTCATTTAAAAGTGGATACAGGTATGGGACGCCTTGGGATTCGTTCGTTGAAAGAGCTGGAAAAAATCGCACTTTTATTACGGGGGAATTCAAATATTATTCTTGAAGGGGTTTTTACCCATTTTGCTACCGCCGATGAATTAAATAATCGAAAGTATAACATTCAGTATGAATCATTTAAAAAGATGGTCAATCATTTAAATACCCTTGGTTTTTGTCCTGCTTATATTCATAGCGCCAATAGTGCAGCATTGCTGCGTTTTCCTCAAGACATGTTCACTGCGGTCAGACTAGGAATCGCAATGTATGGCCTTAGCCCTTCAGCAGAAATAAAACAAGTATTGCCGTTTTCTTTGAAAGAGGCTTTTTCTTTACACAGCCGGATTGTTCATATTAAGAAGGTCAAAAAAGGGGATACCATCAGTTATGGTGCAACCTATGAGGCGGAACGAGAAGAATGGATTGGTACAGTTCCCATTGGCTATGCTGATGGTTGGATTCGCCGGATGCAGCATTTTCACGTACTTGTAGATGGGAAGCTTGTACCGATAGTCGGACGGGTATGTATGGATCAAATGATGATTAGACTTCCGCAGAAATATCCCTTGGGAGAAAAAGTGACACTGATCGGCCGACAACTGACAAGAGAAATTTCAATCGATGATGTGGCCAATCATATGCAAACGATTAATTATGAAGTTCCCTGTTTAATTTCTTATCGCGTTCCCCGGTTGTTTATTCAGGGTGGTTGTGTATGCAACGGGAAAAATTATCTATTATCTGCAAATTTGTCTTAAATTGTCGATAGGATACAGCTTAGTTACATTTTTGTTGCTTTTTTGACGAATCATGCATAAAAGAAGGTTGGAAATGACGATAATAGTTGAGGAATTAAGAGAATTGCCTTTGCATAAGCCATAATCAATGTTATTATAAATTTAGGTGAGATTATTGGTGTGTGTATTGATGGTGGAGGTGTATGTTTGTGTCTGAAGCGAGCGCAACTACAGAAATTTTGGTTCGATTACCACAAAATTTATTATCAGAATTAGATGTGATTGTGAAACAAGAGAACGGAAACCGCAGTGAATTTATTTATCAAGCTACGAAGATGTATCTTCGCGAGCGTAAAAAGCGCCATATTCGTGAATCGATGAGAAGAGGATATATGGAAATGGCTAAAATAAATTTAAACATCGCATCTGAAGCCTTCTTAGCAGAGTATGAAGCAGATCACACCGTAGAACGCTTAGTTAGCGGGGGGTAATGATTTGGTAGTCAAACGCGGCGACGTTTATTTTGCTGATTTATCCCCGGTTGTTGGTTCGGAGCAAGGAGGCGTTCGCCCTGTACTCATCATTCAAAACGATATTGGAAACCGCTTTAGCCCGACTGTTATTGTAGCAGCCATTACTGCCCAAATACAAAAGGCTAAGCTTCCTACTCATGTGGAAATTGATGCAAAAAGGTATGGTTTCGAACGGGATTCAGTTATTTTGCTTGAACAAATAAGAACAATCGATAAACAAAGGCTAACTGATAAAATCACTCATCTGGATGATGAGATGATGGGCAAAGTAGATGAAGCGTTGCAAATCAGTTTAGGATTGATTGATTTTTAACATTATAAGCCATTGATGAAAAGCTGCTCCAAAAGAGTGGCTTTTTTTATTTGACGAAGAAACCAAGAAAAATTTATAGTGGAGAAAGAAAGGTTTTGGGTAGCAGAATATACATCAACTAAAAGTTGGGTTTGTGTCTATATAAGATAAAGGAGGAAGTTATGAATCAACTTTTGATTGACTATATAAGAAATCATAAAGAAGAAATCTTTGAAAACTGGGTTAAATACATGGAGAAAAATGGAATGGAACGCATTAAGAATATAATATCGGAAAAAGTATATATCAGTATGAGTTCTGATTTTGTTAATCTCATTCTTTCCAATGCCATGCAGCCATCAGATAAGTTCATGAAAGAAATGGAAGACTTTGTAGAGAGGGTGGTCAGGCTAGGTTGGCCGCTAAGTTACTTGACCAATGGAACTCAAACAATCGGAAAAGTAGTGTTTGAAGGGTTTACAGGATTTGAACGAAATGTTAATCAGCAAGAGACCGTTGAAAGAGAGCTGGTGTATGAGTTCGATAGTTGGCTAACTCCGATTTATAACAATATAGTGGATCTCTACTCTACATCTTGGGAGAATACCATTATGCTTCAAAAAGTGGCTCTCCAGGAATTGTCAGCGCCGCTTATTCCAGTTTTTGATAAAATTACAGTCATGCCTCTTGTAGGAACTATTGATACAGACCGAGCTAAAAAGATTATGGAGAACCTTCTTCAGGGAGTCGTGAAACATCGCTCTGAAGTGGTATTAATTGATATTACAGGTGTACCTGTCGTAGATACGATGGTGGCGCATCATATGATTCAGGCTGCAGAAGCCGTGCGTTTAGTGGGAGCTCAATGCCTCCTTGTAGGAATACGTCCTGAAATTGCTCAAACGATTGTAAACTTGGGTATTAACCTTAATCAAATTGTTACGAAAAACTCATTGAAAAAGGGGATAGAGGATGCCTTGGCAATGACCAATCGTAAAATTGTGGAATCGAAATTGGAGGAAGAAAGATGAGAATACCAATTTTAAAGCTTCATGATTATTTGCTAGTCTCCATCCAATGGGAGCTTGATGACCAAACAGCTATTCAGTTTCAAGAGGACTTGTTAAATAAAATTCATCAAACAGGGGCTAAAGGGGTGGTCATTGATTTAACGTCTATTGATATGATTGACTCCTTTATTGCGAAAGTATTAGGTGATGTTGTCAGTATGTCGAGTTTAATGGGAGCCAAAGTGGTGTTGACAGGAATTCAACCAGCTGTAGCTATTACTTTAATCGAGTTAGGGATAGGATTAAATGATGTTCTCACTGCCCTTGATTTAGAGCAAGGTTTGGAAAAACTCCAAGCGGAACTGGGGGAATGAGAATGGAATTCCAATCCTGCGTAAAAATCGTAACAGAGTGGGATATAGTCGCGGCGAGGCAGCTGGGACGAAATGTCTCAAAAGAACTAGGATTCGGCACGGTAGATCAAGCAAGAATTACAACAGCTATCTCTGAATTGGCACGTAATATCTATCTATACGCCGGAAAAGGAAGAGTGTGTATTGAAAAAATAAACCGTATGGGGAAAAGCGGACTTTTAATTGTAGCCTCTGATGAAGGCCCGGGGATTGCAGACATTCGTAAAGTAATGGAAGACGGCTATACAACATCTGGTGGATTAGGTGCGGGATTGCCTGGAGTTAAACGTTTAATGGACGAATTTGAAATCGAATCGACTGTGGGAGACGGGACAGAGATCAAGGCAGTTAAGTGGCTCCGCTAGGAGGAAGTAAATCATGAGTTTTCATGAAGAAATGAAACAGTTATATAAAGAAATTTTAGACAGTTATATTCAAACTCCAAATGAACAGGTTCTTTACCAAGGTCAGAAATTGAGCCGTAAATCGTTGGAAAATGAAATAGCGCCGGAAGACATTGTCAGTATTCATAAAGAAGTGATTGAAGAGATCCATCCTGATATTCCTGAACGAGTACTTCATTCGTTAGATTTTTTATTAGAAATCATGATTAGTTATGGATTGGCCTTGCGGGAGCATCAAACATTAAGAACTAAACAGAAAGAATTGAATTCTGAGATTGAAGTGGCTGTCAATGTACAACAGCAATTGCTGGGCACTTCTGTACCAGTGATATCTTCTGTTGATATTGGAGCCATTAGTGTGCCGGCCAAACAAATGAGTGGAGATTATTATCACTTTGTGAAAGACGAGAATGACCGGGTGAATATTGCAATTGCAGATGTGATTGGGAAAGGGATTCCGGCAGCTATGTGTATGTCCATGATTAAGTATGCGATGGACAGTTTGCCGGAGTCTAGGAAAAATCCAAGTTATGTATTGGAGAACTTGAACAGGATTGTAGAAAAAAATGTAGACCCAAGTATGTTTATTACTATGTTCTATGGGTCTTATGATCCCGTGTCTCACCTTTTTGAATATGCGTCTGCAGGCCATGAGCCAGGCTTTTGCTACTCAGCTAAAGAGGATAAGTTTTACGATTTAGAAGCAAAAGGTCTAGTGCTCGGAATTGATCGAAATGTAAAGTACTCTCAATATGAAACCAGTCTCTCACCTGAAGATATGATAGTTCTTTTGACCGACGGAGTAACAGAATGTCGAATGGATGAAGAATTTATGGAGAGAGAGGACATCATAAAAATAATAAGAAAATATATGCATTTATCTGCCCAGGAGTTAGTGGAGGCTGTCTACAAGGAGATGGAACGAATTCAAGATTTCCAATTAAGGGACGATTTCACATTAATTATTTTAAAAAGATTGGTTTAATTTCTGTCGAGGCGGGTATTTAAAGGATAGCATAAAGTTCGAGGGGGTAAATTACATGAACTTAACGATAGATATTCAACAAAATGAACAGCGATACTATGTAAAACTTACTGGTGAAATAGATGCTTATACAGCACCGGAGCTAAAAAATAAATTCATGAATATAACAGAACAGTCGAATCCTGATATTACCGTGGATTTTACGAATGTATCTTATATGGATAGTACGGGTCTGGGAGTCTTTATTGCCTTGCTGAAATCAATTAAGAGAACGGAAGGATCACTGAAGTTCGTTGGAGTTTCTGACCGTTTGAAACGACTATTTGACATTACAGGATTGACTGACATTTTAAATTTAAATTCGGAAATAGAAGGTGGCGTAAAATGAAACAAGCGTACGACTTTGTAGAGATGAAAATTCCGGCTAAGCCAGAATATGTAGCTATCGTTAGACTTACATTGTCGGGTGTAGCAAATCGCATGGGTTTTTCTTATGACGACATTGAAGATATGAAAATTGCCATTAGTGAAGCTTGCACCAATGCTGTGCAACATGCCTATAAGGAAGAAGTTGGGGAAGTCACTGTCGGCTTTGGTCTGTTTGATGATCGCTTAGAAATCATGGTAGCCGACCGAGGGATAAGCTTTGATTTTGAACATTTAAAGCAAAATATAGGGCCTTATGAACCTTCCCAAGAAATAGAGCTTTTACCTGAAGGCGGACTAGGACTATATTTAATCAATACTCTAATGGACGAAGTTCAAATGACACGTTCAAGTTCAAAAGGAAGTACTGTGTTGATGACAAAGTATGTACAGAGAGAGCAGGTGGAGAGTGATGAAAACCCGGTCTCAACCTATGAAGCTAACTAAAGAAGAGGTTCTGCAGCTTATTGAGAAGTTTCAGGTACATCAATCTGAACAGGCGCAGAATCAGCTGGTTCTTCACTATAAAAATCTCGTCGAGTCTATTGCTCGCCGATATTCCAAGGGGAGTTCCTTACATGAAGATATTGTGCAAGTAGGAATGATTGGGCTGCTAGGGGCAATTAGACGTTATGATGTTTCCTTTGGAAAGAACTTCGAATCTTTTGCTATCCCGACAATTATTGGAGAAATTAAGCGGTTTTTGCGTGATAAAACATGGAGTGTACATGTGCCGCGAAGAATTAAAGAGCTGGGACCGAAAATTAAAGCAGCAGTTGAGGAGTTAACCAATAAACTTCAACGCTCTCCCAAAGTAAAAGAGATTGCAGAGTTTTTAGAGGTGACAGAGGAAGAAGTTTTAGAAACGATGGAGATGGGGCAAAGTTATCAAGCGCTATCCGTCGACCATTCCATTGAAGCGGATTCCGAGGGAAGTACGGTAACGATTTTAGACCTCGTAGGAGAAAAAGAGGAAGGCTACGAAAAAACGGACCGGCGTTTGGTGTTGGAAAAGATTTTGCATGTGTTAACCGACCGAGAAAAAGATATTATTCGGTGCACTTTTATGGAGAATTTAAGTCAAAAAGATACAGGTGATAGACTGGGGATTTCACAAATGCATGTATCCCGTTTGCAGCGGAGGGCGTTAGAGAAATTAAGAAACGCTGCGCAAGCAGACTCCGCTAACATGGAGTATATGTCGTGACGCAAGAAAGGTATATACGAAGCGTACAAGTTGAGACATATCAAAGAGCGAAAAAAGGAAATATGCATTGTGGAGACAGTTTTTACATTAAAGAAACCCACGATTATTTACTTTGTGTCGTAGCAGATGGGTTAGGCAGCGGTGAGCATGCGATGATTGCTTCTTCCGCTGTGACAGAAACAGCCAAGCGCTATTGTGACGATAGCGTAGACGACTTGATGGCTAAATGCAACGAAGCAGTAAGAAATACAAGAGGCGCAGCAGTTGCGATCTTAAAGTTTTGTAAGCATACATATAAATTTGCTTATAATAACATAGGGAACATTCGTTTCTACTTATACTCTCCTGAAGGTGTGTTAACTTATCCCCTTCCTGTAAAAGGCTTTTTATCTGGTCGAGTCCAGCAGCGCTTTCGTACTCAAACGTTTGCATTTCAGCCGGAATCACGTTTTTTAATTCATACCGATGGTTTAGAATTGAAAGAAGTTAAATCCATATTTGCGCGACCGGTCTCCATTGAACAACTATCATCTCAGATTCGACATTCCATATTATCAACTAATAATGATGATATTACTTACGTCATTGGCCACTTAAACTCATAGATAATATTCTCTAGACCTGTTTTCTTTAATGGGTCTTTTTTTATTTATTCATCCGCTTTTCGGATGGGAGTGCTCAGTAAAATCATTCTATTTGGAGAATATAGACAAGGAGATGTAGAGAGGAAGGTTGAAATGTTAGAATGAAAAAGAGTATTTGTTTTGAGGAGGAATCTTGTTGATTAAATTAACCAGTCAACGCGACTTTTTACTAAAATATGCGGCAAATGAAGTGAAAATCGATGTGAAGAAAGTGGAAAATGTCATCACTTTATTAGAAGCAGGAAATACAGTTCCGTTTATTGCTCGTTATCGTAAAGAACAAACCGGCGCTTTAGATGAGGTGCAAATTCGTGAAATCTCGGAAAGTTGGAACTATTTACTCAACTTGCAAAACCGAAAAGAAGAAGTTTTACGTCTAATTGAGGAGCAGGGGAAGTTAACTCCTGAACTTCAGGAAAAAATTAATCACTCAACAAAACTTCAGCAGGTAGAGGATTTATATCGGCCATATAAGCAAAAGAGACGCACGAAAGCAACAATTGCTAAAGAAAAGGGATTAGAGCCATTTGCTCAGTGGATGCTGACGTTTCCTTTAGATGAAGACATATATGCGAAAGCGGGACAATTCATCTCGGATGAAAATGAAGTAGCATCCGAAGAAGAGGCTATTCAGGGAGCTGTAGATATTATTGCGGAAAGCATTTCGGATGAACCGGCCTTTCGGCAATGGATTAGGCAAGAAACCTTTAAAAAAGGCAAGTTTTCTTCCATGGTTAAGGATATGGAAAAAGATGAGAAAAAAGTCTATGAAATGTATTATGAGTATGAAGAAGCCATTCAAAAAATCGTCCCTCACCGTGTTTTAGCGATGAATCGTGGAGAAAAAGAGGAAGTATTGAGAATTTCAATTATTGCTCCTGTTGATCATATTGTGGAATATTTACATAAAAAAATTATTAAAACAGAATCATCTTCTGTTTCACCGTGGATTAAGAAGGCGGCTGAGGATGCGTATAAACGATTGATTGAGCCTTCCATTGAAAGAGAAATTCGAAAAGAGCTTTCAGAAAAAGCCGAAGAACGTGCTATCCATATTTTTTCTGAGAACTTAAAGAATCTGTTGCTGCAACCTCCATTGAAAGGAAAAGTGGTTTTAGGAGTCGATCCAGCTTATCGGACAGGATGCAAATTAGCGGTTGTAGATGAAACAGGAAAAATGTTGGCCACCGATGTTATTTACCCTCATCCTCCGGTGAATAAAAAAGAGGAAGCTCAGACGAAGTTGGTATCTATACTTAAAGAATACAGGGTTGAAATGGTTGCTATTGGAAACGGGACAGCTTCAAGAGAGACTGAACAATTTGTCGCTGATACATTAAAATTATTAGGGGATGACATTTTTTATTTAATTGTAAATGAGGCTGGAGCCAGTGTGTATTCGGCTTCTGACTTAGCCAGAGAGGAATTTCCGAATCTACAAGTAGAAGAAAGAAGTGCTGTTTCTATTGCGAGAAGGCTTCAAGATCCGTTGGCAGAGTTAGTGAAAATTGATCCGAAGTCGGTAGGAGTAGGGCAATATCAGCATGATGTTTCACAAAAGCAATTAAATGAGTCCCTTCACTTTGTAGTAGAAACGGTGGTAAACCAAGTGGGGGTCAACGTAAATACAGCGTCGTCCTCGTTGCTTCAATATGTAGCGGGACTAAACAAAACGGTTGCGCAAAACATTGTAAAGTATCGGGAGGAAAATGGTAAGTTCATCACGCGAAAAGAGCTGAAGAAAATTCCGCGCTTAGGTGCGAAAACATATGAACAGTGTATCGGTTTTTTAAGGATTTTAGATGGCCAACAACCGCTCGATCGAACAAGTATTCATCCAGAGAGTTATCATCATGTTCAAATGTTATTAAATGAAATCGGTTTTTCTGTAGAACAGCTAGGAAGTGAACCTTTAAAGCAACAACTGGGAAAAATGAACAAAAAAGAGACGGTTGATAAATTAAATATGGGAGAGTTAACGCTGCAAGATATTATTGCTTCGCTCAGTCAGCCTGAACGAGATCCTCGCGATGATTTGCCGAAGCCGCTGCTTAAAAAGGAAATTCTTCAACTTGAAGATTTATCAAAAGGATTGGAGCTAGAAGGGACTGTTAGGAATGTAGTAGACTTTGGAGCTTTTATTGATATAGGAGTAAAACAAGACGGTCTAGTTCACATTTCTAAATTGAGCCCGCATTATGTGAAACATCCATTAGATGTAGTGTCGGTAGGAGATCTAGTGACAGTTTGGGTGGAAGATGTAGATGCTAAAAAAGGAAGAGTATCTCTTACCATGATCCCTAATATCTAAAAAAGCCTTTCTTCTATAGAAAGAAACGCTGCTTACTAAGAGCAGTGCTTCTTTCTATAAAAAAACCAACATTGATTTAACATTTTAATTTGGTATCGGTCTTTTTTGTAATAGGCTCGTTTCATTTGATTCTGCAGCCAGACAGGCATTGGCATCTTATCATCTCTCCTTTTTTCTAAGGATGTAGTATAGAATTGTATGCGCAATAGGCTAGTCATGTTCTTGAAATCGAAATAGTTTTTAATTATAGGAGTGTAACGTTGAAGATATGGATGAGGGGTTCTTTCGAGAATCTGTTTTACAAGGAGTGTAGTAAGATGAATGATAAACAATTGCAGGATATGGCAGAAAGTATATCCATCCGATTTTTTTTAAAGGAGTTTAGACATAAAGCGTATTTTAACCCTCGTTTGCGTACAACAGGCGGACGTTATTTACTTTCATCTCATAATATTGAAGTAAATAAGTTGTACTACGAACAAAAAGGCTTGAAAGAAATTGAAGGAATTATCAAACATGAATTGTGTCATTATCATCTTCATTTAGAGGGGAAAGGCTACAAGCATCGTGATCGAGACTTTAAAGAATTATTAAGAAAGGTCGAGGCTCCTAGGTTTTGTTCCCCGTTATCTAATCCTGGAGCTAAGAGAAAAGCTATTCATTATTATAAATGTGAAACATGTGGTCATTTATATTCTAGAAAGCGAAGGATAGACCTTAAACGCTATGTATGCGGGAAATGTAAAGGTTGCTTAAAAAAAGTTAAAAATAAGGTTGACTTAGAATGAGATAATATGATAAATTAATAAAGCCGTCGCCGTTAAGGTGATAATAAAAAAACTTGACAAAAAAGACAGGTTGATTTATTATAATAAAAGTCTTGTGAAAATATTCCACAGTAGCTCAGTGGTAGAGCAATCGGCTGTTAACCGATCGGTCGTAGGTTCGAGTCCTACCTGTGGAGCCATATAGAGAAGTACCCAAGTGGCTCAAGGGGCTCCCCTGCTAAGGGAGTAGATCGCTAGCGCGGTGCGAGGGTTCGAATCCCTTCTTCTCTGCCATGGCCCGTTGGTCAAGCGGTTAAGACACCGCCCTTTCACGGCGGTAACACGGGTTCGAATCCCGTACGGGTCATCATAAAAGATGGCGGGGGAAGTTTGTGTCAGTTGACTGCAAACTTGACTTGCCATCTTATTCATTGGAGGATTAGCTCAGCTGGGAGAGCACCTGCCTTACAAGCAGGGGGTCGGCGGTTCGATCCCGTCATCCTCCACCATCTATTATTATCGCGGGGTGGAGCAGTCTGGTAGCTCGTCGGGCTCATAACCCGAAGGTCGCAGGTTCAAATCCTGTCCCCGCAACCAATTGTATTATAAGGTGGTCCCGTGGTGTAGTGGTTAACATGCCTGCCTGTCACGCAGGAGATCGCGGGTTCGAGTCCCGTCGGGACCGCCATTATTATCTTGGGCTATAGCCAAGCGGTAAGGCAACGGACTTTGACTCCGTCATGCGTTGGTTCGAATCCAGCTAGCCCAGCCATTTACGAGCCATTAGCTCAGTCGGTAGAGCATCTGACTTTTAATCAGAGGGTCGAAGGTTCGAGTCCTTCATGGCTCACCATCTATATCATGCGGGTGTGGCGGAATTGGCAGACGCACCAGACTTAGGATCTGGCGCCGCAAGGCGTGGGGGTTCAAGTCCCTTCACCCGCACTTGTGAATATGCGGTCGTGGCGGAATGGCAGACGCGCTAGGTTGAGGGCCTAGTGGGGGTAACCCCGTGGAGGTTCAAGTCCTCTCGGCCGCATCAAAAAAACATTGACTTTTATGCTGATAGTCTGTTAAGATGAAAAAAGTCGATTTTGAAATAAAATGCGCCCGTAGCTCAATTGGATAGAGCGTCTGACTACGGATCAGAAGGTTATGGGTTCGACTCCTGTCGGGCGCGCCATATAACGGGGAGTAGCTCAGCTTGGTAGAGCACTTGGTTTGGGACCAAGGGGTCGCAGGTTCGAATCCTGTCTTCCCGACCACTAAAATAATTAATATGCGGGTGTAGTTTAATGGTAAAACCTCAGCCTTCCAAGCTGATGTCGTGGGTTCGATTCCCATCACCCGCTCCAATATGAACTTTGAAAACTGAACAAAACAAAAAAACGTCAACGTTAATTCTATTTTATTATGAGCAAGTCAAACATTTCTTCGGAGAGTTTGATCCTGGCTCAGGACGAACGCTGGCGGCGTGCCT
>NZ_MTIQ01000009.1 GCF_002019595.1 Priestia abyssalis
GACCATGTGGTCCTCGGTGTTATCCGGTATTAGCTCCGGTTTCCCGAAGTTATCCCAGTCTTACAGGCAGGTTGCCCACGTGTTACTCACCCGTCCGCCGCTGACTTCAGGGAGCAAGCTCCCTGAAGTCCGCTCGACTTGCATGTATTAGGCACGCCGCCAGCGTTCGTCCTGAGCCAGGATCAAACTCTCCGAAGAAATGTTTGACTTGCTCATAATAAAATAGAATTAACGTTGACGTTTTTTTGTTTTGTTCAGTTTTCAAAGTTCATCGTTGCTGTGAAGCAACTTTCATATGATACCATGCACCTGCGATTGAGTCAACATCTTTTTTTGAACGTTTTTCGAACAATCAAGGTTATTGGCGTCAATGTTTAATAATATATCAGCTTTTAATTTTAAAAGCAATACTTTCTAATGAAATTTTTAAACTTCTTTTCTCTTTTTAAATATACTTCTTCTCGCCCCATTAAGTTATGGATAGTGAAAAAGAAAACTGATGGTACACTTTCCGCGGCAATAGCAAACAGGACACAAAAAAGTCACTTTCCGTCTCACTCTTACTGTAAAACGGAAAGTGACTTTTCTTTTTTATAACTTTAATAATCAATTCAAGTTACTAAGAGGCACACAATGTTAGATTTACTCTCCTCATACCTTTAAGCCGCTAAAAAGACGAAATACAGAATGAAGATTACAAACAAACCATACATAATCGGATGTATTTCTTTAGCTTTCCCTTTAAAAATCATTGTAATGGGATAGAAGACAAAACCAATCGCAATGCCTGTTGCAATACTATAAGTTAGGGGCATCATGACAATTGTCAAAAAAGCTGGTACTGCAATTTCAAAACGTTGCCAGTCAATTTGACTTAAACTTGCCACCATTAGTGCTCCAACGATGATAAGAGCTGGCGCTGTAACCGGAGCCGTAACAACAGATAATAAAGGTGAGAAGAACAGTGCAATCAAGAAAAATCCTGCTGTAACTACAGATGTAAAACCACTTCTTCCACCAGTTGCTACTCCTGCAGTAGATTCTACATAAGAAGTTGTAGTAGAAGTTCCCAAGATAGCTCCTATAACTGTTGCTGTAGAGTCAGCCAATAACGCTTTTCCCGCTCGAGGCAATTTATTATCCTTCATAAGCCCTGCCTGATTAGCTACCGCTACTAACGTCCCAGCTGTATCAAAGAAATCAACGAATAGAAATGTTAAGATAACTACTAACATCTGAAGAGAAAATATATTCCCAAAGTTTTCAATGGCAGCGCCAAATGTCGGCTCTAAACTCGGAACCGGGGCTACAATCGAACTTGGGGGACTAATCAAACCAGTGATCATACCGACAATTGCCGTAATGACCATCCCTATAAATACACCACCATTAATACGTAAAACCATTAAAATAACCGTTACAACAACCCCAAAAATCGCCAATAAAGTATTTCCATTTGTCAAGTCGCCTAATCCTACTAATACTGCATCATTATTAACAATGATTTGAGCATTTTGCAGTCCAATAAACGTAATGAACAAACCAATCCCTGCTCCTACGGCATGTTTCAATTCGGAAGGAATAGCATTAATAACCGTTTCACGAAGACCCGATAAAGAAAGAACAATAAAGACAAGTCCTGACACCATGACGCCAGCTAATGCCGTTTGCCAAGGAATTCCCATTGTTAATACAACTGTAAATGCAAAGAAAGCATTTAATCCCATCCCCGGTGCCAAAGCTACAGGATATTTAGCAACAATCCCCATAATTAATGATCCGACAGCTGCTGCGATTGCTGTTGCCGTAAAAACAGCTCCTTGATCCATTCTCATACTATCCGGTAAATCTGGAATCGTACTTAACGACAGTGTAGCCGGGTTAACGAATAGAATATATGCCATGGCTAAAAAGGTGGTTAATCCGCCAAGAAACTCTCTTTTATAATTGGTGCCCAACTTATCAAACTCAAAATATTTTTTCATCTTCTTCCTCCCCGATGACTACGTTTTTACTTTATCTTTACTTTTCCCTTAATAAGTTCAAAAATAAAAAAGACTCCCATCTGCGTAATGGAAGTCTTGACTTAAGGGACAATGATAAAACCAGCCTAACTGATTACAATAGGCTATGTTTCATCATACCTCGTAGTCAAGCCATTTACGGTAGCTCGGTAGAAACTCTTGGGCCATATCCCCAACATTATACGATGTATTTATTATATTTATATTCATTTTCAATACGATTGTATCACCGCTTTTAGACCTAGTCAACACAAAAAAACGAACATTCATATAAGAATGTTCGTTTTTTGTTCGTGTTTATCAATTATTCCCATTCAATTGTTGCAGGCGGTTTACTTGTAATATCATAAACCACTCGGTTAATATGGTTTACCTCGTTTACAATACGAGTTGAGATGACTTCGAGTACTTCCCATGGAATGCGCGCCCAGTCTGATGTCATTCCATCAATAGAGGTAACTGCACGAATACCGATTGTGTAATCATACGTACGTGCATCTCCCATTACTCCTACGCTTCTGATATCAGGTAAAACAGTGAAATATTGCCAAATATCACGTTCTAATCCTGCTTTCTTAATTTCTTCACGTAAAATGGCATCGGATTCACGAACAATCTCTAATTTTTCTTCTGATACTTCTCCTAAAACGCGAATACCAAGCCCTGGTCCTGGGAACGGCTGGCGCCATACAATCTCGTCCGGCAAGCCTAACTCTTTTCCAAGAGCACGCACTTCATCCTTAAATAAAGTGTTTAATGGCTCAATAAGCTTAAACTGCATATCTTCAGGCAGTCCACCTACGTTATGATGAGATTTAATGGTTTGAGCTGTTGCCGTACCGCTTTCAATGATATCTGTATAGAGTGTCCCTTGTGCTAAAAACTCGATTCCTTGCTCATGGAACTTTGTTGCTTCCTCATCAAATGCATAAATAAATTCGTTACCGATGATTTTACGTTTTTGCTCCGGATCGGAAACACCTTTTAGCTTTCCTAAGAAACGTTCTCTAGCATCAATTTTAATCACATTCATATTGAAGCCCTCAGAGAAGGTTTCCATTACACTATCAGCTTCACCTTTGCGAAGTAGGCCATGATCCACAAACATACATATCAATTGATCTCCAACTGCCTTATGGATTAAAGCTGCTACAACAGAAGAGTCTACACCGCCGCTAAGTGCACATAATACTTTTTTGTCACCTACTGTTTCACGGATTTTCTTCATTTCCATTTCAATAAAGTTTTCCATAGACCAATCCGCTTTACTTTGACAAATTTCAAACACAAAGTTTTTCAGGATATCGTTACCGTATACAGAATGGCGAACCTCTGGGTGGAACTGTACACCATACATCTGTTTCTCTTTATTACTCATTGCCGCAATTGGACAAGATGAACTTGTTGCATCAACCTCAAAACCTTCTGGTGTCTCCACGACTAAATCACCGTGACTCATCCACACCACTTGTTCTTTCGGAAGATTGTGGTAGATCTTCGAATCATTTTGCACAGCAATGGATGCCTTCCCATATTCGCGGTGGTTTGCCGCTTCTACCTTCCCGCCTAAATGATGAGTCATTAATTGCATACCATAACATATACCAAGAATTGGAATATTAAGATTAAAAATATCTGGATCACATGTAAATGCTTGTTCTCCGTAAACACTATTTGGACCACCTGAGAAAATAACCCCTTTTGCATTCATCGCTTTAATCTCAGCTGCTGTAATCGTATGAGGATGCAATTCACTATATACACCAAATTCACGAATACGACGAGTAATTAACTGGTTATATTGACTTCCAAAATCTAATACAACAATCATGCCTTCCATTCTGTTCACCTCTTCATCAACTTTGCATACTAAAAGTATTATGCCCCAAAAATAAAAAAAACTAGAATTCGCCCTATAGTTATAAAGGCAGAATTCTAGTTGTGTACACTTCGATACAAACAAATAGAACAAACTGCCTTCATAGTCAGGAAATTTGCGGTAACCCGGTAGAGACTCTCGAACCATATTATCGAGGATATACGAAGGATTCATAATAAAAAAACCATTTATTTTAACCCCATTATTCTATCAATCTGTTATTTGAAGGTCAAGAACTTGTCTTTTTGATTAAATTTTCCCACAATTCTACAGACTCATTCCACTCATTACCCGCATCATCCTTGCGGTACAGTATTCGTTCATACCTTTCTGTCAATGCCCGCATTTCCCAGGACTCAAAATTATGATCGACGTACTTTGCATACTGGCTTAATGTTTGTCCATCTTCTCTCTTTATCCCTTGCTTTTCTAGCTGCTTCAACAACCTCAAGTAAGCATCTTCAAATGCACTTTCATCTCTTCTTCTTTTATATAGAATAATTAAAACACGGTAAAACCATTTGTTTTTTGTAAAATATACAAAAGCAAATGCCCCTAACAAAACGACTCCGGATACAATGACGTTCCTCCATGGAAATGGTGTTTCGCCCTTTTTCTTCATGTTTACCTGTGTTTTTAATTCCTCTTTTTTCTCTTCCTTCTCTTTCGGAATGGGTGTTTGATTTTGTTCGTTGAGGCTGGAAGAAGACGAAGAAAGGGATGAACTGTCATAAGTAAAATTATATGGGTTGCTAAAGCTTTTCGTCGGTTCAAATGGTACCCATCCTATATTAGGAAAATATACTTCCACCCAGGAATGGGCATCGTTTTGAGTGATTTCATATCTTGTATATTCAGCATCTATCGGCTCAACAGCCTTTCCATATGTATAGCCTTTTACCCATCTAGACGGTATGTTAAGTGTTCGAAGCATGACTACCATGGAAGTAGAGAAGTTATCGCAGTATCCCCTTTTTGTTTCAAACAAGAACTGATCTACATAATCTTCACCATTGCCTGGAACAGCTACATTTTGCGTATCATATATATATGGATTGACTTCAAAATAACGTTCAATCGCTTTTACCTGTTCATAGCGATTAGATGCCTCCTTGGTAATGTCTCTCGCCAGATTTCCAATGCGTGCAGGCAGAGAGGATGGCAATTGTGTATATCTCTGCTTAAATTGTTCATCATCTTGTACTGAACCGCTTAGAGATTCTTGTAATTTCTCCACTTGAAATGTTGGGTACATATAGGTTAGTTGATAACCGGATATTTCTTCTATTCCTTCTCCTCGGTACGGATAAAGCTTTTCGGTTAACGGGTTCACCTTTAGAGTCACTTCTTCGTTTAGCTTTATAGATGTCACAGATAATGGATACATCAGATGAATGGACGGTTCTACAAACTGAATGTTTGAATGCACCGAAGTCGCGGCAACACTGTCAGTATAATGAAATAAATTGAATCGGCCCTGATCAATGAAGACGGCATTAATCCTTTCAGAAACCTCCCATCCCTTTCCTGAATAGAAATCTTTCGTCTCAATGCGCCAATAATGCTTTTTAGGTGAATCTGCATAAAAGACAATCGTCTCATCCCCTATAAACGGCCCTCCTAATTGCGAGTCATTAATCCCATACCCTACCTTTTGAATGTGAGAGGAACCTTCTTTTCCTGCGGCGCTGTTAGCATACCTCTTTAGGAATGGAACGGGATCTGGCCATTGAGGTCCTATTTTCGGAAGGAAATAAGCAGCTGTGGCGACTACTAGGACTGCTGATACAAGGATCGAAGCCCATTTTTTAGGTACTAAACGTTTTTCTGAAGGAAACTCCTTCACCCTCATTCTTTCCATTGCAAGCATACTAATAAAAAGGAATCCGACAACGATAGTGCGTATAATAGCATTTGAAGCATCGTAAGGCGAAAAAGTATCGACCAACGTAATATAAAGAAGGGTAATAAAAAAGAACAAGAAAATTCTTTTTTGTATAAACACCCAATAATAGACTAAATAGCATAATAGCCATAAAAGAATAAAAAATAATACACTCCTGAACTCTGAAGATAGCCCGTAAATATCCATTGTCCAAAATAGTCTAATATCTTTTACCATCTTCCCAAGAAAATCCGCGACCCATCTCCTGCTAAGAAATGGTGTATCCATATATAAAAAATGAATGGAAGAAAAAATATAAATCCATTTCAACAACATACTGGCAATCACATTCATCTTTAATGCATAGTTACATAAACTCAATGCAACAAAAAAGATGAAAACACTAATTTTTTCTGTATCGGTAATATATTTTAAAGGATTCAGCCATTCATATAAAAGGAGGAACGAGGCGCCATAAAAAAACAACATGAATGGTTGTTCTCGAATATAATTTATCAGCTTCATTGTTTGTCCCCTCCATTCATTCTCAATCTAGAGGGTACGATACCCTTACTTGAAAGGAATTGAAGAAGTTTAGATTAGTGTATCGTATCGAAGAGTTCACTTTCCGTTATTATCTTGACCTGAATCTGCTTTGAATTTAACAATTTAACAAACATCCGTTCCTTCTCATTAAGTGATTGTTGACGTTGTATTACCATTACGATAAATACATGACAGCCTCGCTCAATCATGGCTTCCACGGTGAACATAAAAGGTTTGTTCATCTCCGTCACGATTAAAAGGGCACTCCCTTCCAGCGGCCATTTTGACCATTCCTGATGGAGCATCTCTGGGAAGCGACTAATAGCCTCTCCTTGCATGATAGTCAAATGATAAAGAACTTCGCGAAGGTGGGATAGAGGGTTTTGCAACGGCTGAATATATATTTTTTCCCCTAATGAAATAAACTGAATTTCCCGCTCCGCCTTTACATAACCAGATAAGATAGAAGCTGCAAAGGTAATACGTGATTCAAGGCCGTATCTAGTACTTGCATCCATCACCACAGTCAAACGGTTTGTTGTTTGTTGTTCAAATTCTTTTGAGACAAGTGCATTTTTCCTTGCTGATGCTTTCCAATCAATCCACGAAAAACGGTCTCCCGCTTGATACTCTCGTATGCCAGAGACAATTCCTCCTCCATGATGAAGCACAGAGCCGGAAGCTTGCTCACCTTGTTCATATTCCGTAAAAAGGGCTGGTAATTCAACTTCGGTTACTTTTGGATAAACTAGGTAAATTTCTTCTTTTTGATTATAGGCTTCTTTCGTAACTAATCCAAAGAAGTCTCCTGTTTTAAGACGAACTCCTTTAAATAAGTGTTCTCCTCTCGGGAGCGCGAACAAAGAATATTGAATTTGGATCTTTTTGCGAAAGAATGGAAATACCATAATTTTAGAGGTAGTTTTACCATAATGATTTTCTAAATGAAGCGGTAATTCATCTTGGATAATCATATAAAGCAATGGAAAATAACCTTTACGTGTAATCGTAATCGTCGCAGTAAATTCATCTCCTTTTTGATATACACGTTTATTTAGTTTCCGGTTCACTTCTAAACGATGCAGCGGGTATACCATAACAGCCACTGAATAAAATCCGAACGGAGCAAAGCTGTAAAATAGAAACCAGCTCACAAATCCCCCTTGAAACATGGCATACACAAACGTTAATGTGAAGAAAAACAAAATCATTATAATAGGAGCAATTTGAATCATTATTCGCTTCAATTGAGCCATGATATCCTACCTTTTAATTGGAACATATACTTTTTGAACAATTTGACGAATAACGTCTTCAACTGTATGTCCTCCAAATTTCGCTTCTGATTTTAAAACAAGACGATGCGGCAAAATATGAGGAGCCAACTTTTGAACATCATCCGGCAGACAATAATCTCTTCCACTCAGTAACGCAAGCGCTTGTACTCCCTTCATTAAAGCGATAGACCCACGGGGGCTGACCCCTAATTGCACAAGATCATTTCCTCTAGTTTGATGTACAATTTGCACGATGTAACGCTTAATAGTATCATCTACATAAATTTGTTTCGCTCTTTTTTGAATTTCCAGCAGTTCTTCCATCGTCATAACTGATTCCAGCTTTTCGAGAGGATCCTCTATATCTAAACGGTTCAAAATTTCAATTTCTTCGTTCATTGACGGGTATCCCATATTTAACTTCATTAAAAATCGGTCCAACTGTGCTTCAGGCAACGTATATGTTCCTTCAAATTCAACTGGATTTTGTGTAGCCATAACAAAAAACGGCACAGGCAGTTTCCTTGTCACACCATCTACCGTTACTTTTCCTTCTTCCATTCCTTCTAATAATGCTGATTGCGTCTTAGGAGAAGTACGATTAATTTCATCCCCCAGTACAATATGACTCATAATAGGTCCAGGACGATATTCAAATTCTGCTTCTTTTGGATTATATATAGATACTCCCACTATATCGGAAGGAAGTAAATCAGGAGTAAATTGAATCCGTTTAAAGTCGGCATTGATTGATTTGGCCAATGCTTTAACCATCATCGTTTTTCCGACACCCGGAACATCTTCTAACAATATATGCCCCTCTGCAATTAAAGCAACGAGACTTAATACAGCCGTTTCTTGCTTTCCTACCATAACTTGCTCAATATTTTCAATTACCTTATGCAGCTTTTCCTGTATGGACGCTAAATTTTGCAATGAAGTGCCCCCCTCTAGGTTGAATATAGTTTCATCCTTACTCATTTCTTCACCCTCATCGTCATTTCCTGTTTTCCAAACAAAAAAGGCTCATGCTCCTTAGAGCATAAGCCTTTTTCAAGAGGGGGATGATTACATCATGCCGCCCATTCCACCCATTCCGCCCATATCAGGCATTGCCATACCTTTGTTTTCTTCTGGCTTGTCAGCAACAACTGCTTCAGTTGTTAAGAACATAGCCGCTACAGATGCAGCATTTTGAAGTGCAGAACGAGTTACTTTAGTTGGATCCACGATACCAGCTTCAATCATGTTTACCCACTCGCCAGTTGCAGCATTGAAACCTGTACCTACCTCTACACCTTTTAAGCGCTCAACGATAACAGAACCTTCTAAACCAGCATTGTGAGCGATTTGACGAACCGGCTCTTCCATTGCACGTAATACAATATTTACGCCTGTTGCTTCGTCGCCTTCTGCTTGGATTTCTGCTACTTTATTGTAGATGTTTACTAACGCTGTACCACCACCGGCTACAATACCTTCTTCAACTGCAGCACGAGTAGAGTTTAATGCGTCTTCAATACGCAATTTGCGCTCTTTTAATTCTGTTTCAGTGGCAGCACCCACTTTGATAACCGCTACACCGCCAGCTAATTTCGCTAAACGCTCTTGTAATTTTTCTTTATCGAACTCTGAAGTTGTTTCTTCGAGTTGAGCTTTGATTTGGTTTACGCGAGCTTCGATATCAGCAGTGTCACCAGCACCGTTTACAACTGTTGTATTTTCTTTTGTTACAACAATTTTTGCTGCACGGCCTAATTGACCAATGTTTGCTGATTTAAGGTCTAAACCAAGCTCTTCAGTGATTACTTCACCGCCTGTTAAAATTGCAATGTCTTGAAGCATCGCTTTACGACGATCACCAAAGCCAGGAGCTTTAACCGCTACAGCTGTGAATGTACCGCGAAGTTTATTCACTACTAAAGTAGCTAATGCTTCACCTTCTACATCTTCCGCAATTAACAATAAAGGCTTGCCTTGTTGTACTACTTGCTCTAATACTGGTAAGATTTCTTGAATGCTTGAAATCTTTTTGTCAGTGATTAAGACATATGGATTCTCAAGAACAGCTTCCATTTTATCAGAGTCTGTTACCATGTATGGAGAAGCGTAACCGCGGTCAAATTGCATACCTTCTACCACTTCTAATTCCGTTGTGAACCCTTTAGATTCTTCAAGTGTAATAACTCCGTCGTTACCTACACGTTCCATTGCTTCTGCAATTAATTGACCTACTTCCTCGTCAGCAGCAGAGATAGCTGCAACTTGAGCGATAGAAGCTTTGCCTTCGATTGGTTTAGAAATAGTCTTTAACTCTTCTACTGCTACAGTTACTGCTTTTTCCATCCCTTTACGAACACCCATTGGGTTAGCGCCGGCTGTTACGTTTTTAAGACCTTCGCGAATCATAGCTTGTGCTAAAACGGTTGCAGTCGTTGTACCGTCACCAGCAACATCATTTGTTTTGCTTGCAACTTCTGCTACTAATTTTGCACCCATATTTTCAAATGCATCTTCTAATTCGATTTCTTTTGCGATTGTTACACCATCATTAGTAATTAACGGAGAACCGAACTTTTTCTCTAAAACTACGTTGCGCCCTTTTGGTCCAAGGGTCACTTTTACTGCATTTGCTAATTGATCTACACCGCGAAGCATCGCACGACGAGCTTCTTCGCTAAACATAATCTCTTTTGCCATGTTTCTAGACCTCCTCAGAAATAATGATATATTTTAAAGTTTGTATGATATTTTTATGGTTCAATAAGTAGAAACGTAAAATTAGCCAATAACAGCTAAAATATCGTTTTCACGTAAAATCAAATATTCTTTTCCTTCGAATTTCACTTCAGTACCAGCGTATTTTGAGAAGATAATGCGATCACCTTCAGCAACTTCAAGAGCAACGCGCTCACCGCTGTCTAATACACGACCAGTTCCCGCTGCTATTACTTTACCTTCTTGAGGCTTTTCTTTCGCAGTATCCGGTAATACAATACCGCTTGCAGTTTTTTCTTCAGATTGTACAAGCTCAATTACTACGCGATCACCTAATGGCTTTAACAAGTGAAACAACCTCCTCAAATATATAAATCTTATTAGTTTTATTATTAGCACTCATCATCTTTGAGTGCTAACACAATTATTATATTAAATAAACTGCCTTTTTTTTGCAAGTAAAATTATTAAAAAATTTGAATTACAGTTCATGTACTGGAAAAGCCGATGATTAATCACTCTTCACTTAAAATCTAATTACCTAATTTCATGCTCATTTCCAACATCATTTTTTGTAAACTATACTATCCATAGTCATTGTTTCTCTCTTAATAAATTCTAAACCCTTCTCACTAAAAATTAAGTAACAAACACTTAACACATGAACCCATATATTATTTATTGTACTATGATACAATACAATGTAGTGCACATGAATGACCGCTGAAAAGGAGTAAGGAGATTGAAAAAACAATATTGGCTTATCATTTTGACATATGTCGTCATGCAGCTTTCCGGAGTAATAGGAGTAGATTTACTTCTTTCTCTTGGTGTCGCATCAGGTGAACCCGTTATAGTAGCAAGGCACTTAGCCGCAAGCTACTGGACCATTATTAGCTTTACGGTCGCTCTTATCATCGTTCTTCTTTTATTAAAAACAGATATGAGTATGCGCCAAGATGCCTCGCTGTCTAAGACACTTTTTTGGTCCGTTTTCGGTGTATTTTTGGCTTTAGCCGCTCAATCTATTGCAGCCATGATAGAGATGAATTTACTAGGTATTGAACCAGGTTCACAAAACACCGAATTCATCGTGAACTTAGTAAAAATGACACCTTGGCTGATTGTCGTTACATCAGTGATTGGACCCATTCTGGAAGAAATTATTTTCCGTAAGATTATTTTTGGTACACTTGTTCCTAAGCTTGGCTTTTTCTTATCGGCAATTATAAGTGCAATCGTGTTTGCCGTTGTTCACTTGGATTTTAGCCACCTCTTAATTTATACGGCAATGGGATTAGTTTTTGCCTATCTATATTCAAAAACAAAGCAAATCCTTGTTCCTATTGTTGCCCATGTCATGATGAATACGATTGTCGTACTCGGTCAAACCATCTTTGCTGAACGTCTAGAAGATATGCAGCGTCAAGCAGAGCAAATGCAGTTTATTTTCGGAGGCTTTTTATGATGAGAACTCCCCCGCTTTTTATGGGATTGATTTATACTTTAATGGGGACATTATTTACTTACCTTGCAATTGGGAGCGCTGAAAAAGGAATTTTAGATTTTGCCACGATTATTTTAATGGCTGTGGCCACCTTTGATTTTGGAGTAGCCCTTCGTATATTTATCCTTCATTACAAGATTAAAAAAATTCAAAAACAACAAAAGTAAGCAAAATTTAAAAGGACCCTTCACTAAAATTGAGATTTTAGTGAAGGGTCCTTTTCATTACGATATTTTTAACGCCTGCAAGCGCTGGTCTCCCTTTATTATTCTGCCTGCACAGCTTGCTCTGCTTTCAATACTTTTCTGTAAGCAGATTTTGAAATAATGATACTTACTTCATAAAGAAGAAGCAATGGCACTGTCACCATCATATGTGAAATAATATCAGGAGGTGTAATGAAAGCTGCTATGACCAGTAAAACAAAATAGGCATACCTTCTTACCTCCGATAAAAACATTGGTGTCACAATACCTAGCCTTGTTAAAAACATAATGATAACAGGCAGCTGAAACAAGAGGCCGAATGGTAATGTTAATTTCAGCAAAAATTGAAAGTATTCATTAATACCAATTACTTGTTGGATATTTAAATCGTTAGCTAATCCCGTCATGAAATGAACCACAAATGGAAACAGCACAAAGTAGGCGAACGAAATGCCGCCTAAGAATAAAAAAAGTGAAACAGGTATATAACTCAAGGTCACTTTCCGCTCTTTTTCATACAGGCCTGGACTGATAAAAGCCCATAGTTGATAAAGAGCTACAGGTGAAGATAAAATGCAGCCAATACTGAACGCAAACTGCATATAAATTTTGATGGGATCTGTCAATCGAAAAGCATTCATCGTCAGCTCTTTTGCTTCATCTGCCTGTTGCAAATACAGGATAATCGGTTTCACTAAAAAGAAGGCCCCAATTGTCGCTGCCAAAAAGAAGACAATCGTAATGATAATCCGTTTTCGCAACTCCCCTATGTGATCATAAACAGACATTTCTTGTTCGGTCATAAATTTCATTCCCTACTTTTCGTTACGCTTGTTATCATCATCGTCATCTGCTAATCCTTTGGTCGCATCCTTAAATTCTTTTAATGTATGGCCAGCTGCTTTTCCAAGCTCCGGTAATTTCTTCGGTCCAAAAATGAGCAAAGCAACGAGGGCAATCAATAAAAAGCTACCAAATCCAAGCCCCATGGGAACTCTCCTCTCATCTTTATTTATCCTTGGCCCTTTTATGGCTCTTGCGGATAATTTTTTAGGAAATAAATAAGCGATTGAAGTTCAACCGCCAAATCAATGTGATGAATACGAATATGATCAGGTACATTGATTCGCGCAGGAGTGAAGTTTAAAATTCCTTTAATCCCGCTTTTTACTAAACGATCTGTAATTTGTTGTGCAACGCTGGCTGGAACAGTTAAAATGGCGACTGAAATTTCACCTGTGATTTTATCTTCTAAATCATCCAGATGATAGATTGGAACCTCTCGGACATTTGTTCCTACCTTTGCTTTTTCTACGTCAAAAGCAAATTCAATTTTCGTGTTATTATTTTTGATGAAATTATAATTTAAAAAAGCTGTTCCAAGATTTCCCACTCCAATTAAAGCTACTTTTGTCACTTCATCCTGATCCAATGTTTTCCTAAAAAAGGATAACAAATAATTAACGTTATATCCATAACCTTTTTTCCCTAGTGCTCCAAAATAGGAAAAATCTCTGCGAATCGTTGCCGAGTCTACTTTAACAGCTTCGCTTAATTCAGCTGAAGATACACGCTGCTTCCCTGAAGAATGTAAATTTTTTAAAAAACGATAATAAAGAGGCAATCGCTTCGCAGTTGCTTGTGGTATTTTCAGTTGCTCCGTATTCATTATCCACCCCCACAATCCAAAAGCTTATATTATAAGTTCTCTCTTTTAAAATCGCCGCTTTTTCCGCCAGTCTTTTCTATTAAATAGGTTGGTCCAATCACCATGGATTTATCAATAGCTTTGCACATATCGTAAATGGTCAGCGCACATATAGAAGCAGCCGTTAAAGCTTCCATTTCCACACCTGTACTTCCTTTAGTTTTGGCCTCTACTTTAATATTCAATAAATAATTTGTTTCTTTTTGATTCCACGAAAAAGAAATGTCCACTCCCTTCAGGGTAATAGGGTGGCACATAGGAATTACATCAGCTGTCTTTTTTGCTCCCATAATTCCAGCTATTTGTGAAACCGCTAACACATCTCCTTTTCCAATCTCATGGCTTATAATCTTTTGGTAGACTTCTTCGCCTACTTCCACACTGGAAACTGCCACTGCAGTACGAACCGTTTCTTGTTTTTCTGAGATATCGACCATTTTGGCTCGACCCTGGTCGTTAAAATGAGTGAAACTCACATCTTCTCCTCCTTTAATTACGACTATACACTATTTTAACAAAATTGGATAGTTGCCCACCATTCATACATTACGATACACTAAACCTATACTAATAGAGGTGAAACATATGATTCTTTTACAATTAAACAACATTGCCAAATATTTTGGAGCTGAACCAATTTTAACGAATATAAAAATGGAAGTACAATCAAAAGATAGAATTGGGCTCGTGGGACGTAATGGTGCGGGTAAGTCTACACTACTAAAGATTATTGCAGGACTCCATTCTTATGATCAAGGAGAACTGATTAAACCAAAAGGTGTTACTATCGATTATATGGGACAAAGTACCATTTTGGAATCCGAACTATCCATTTGGGATGAAATGATGACAGTCTTCCAACCTTTAAAACATTTAGAACAGCAATTAAGAGAGTTGGAACAAAAAATGGGCGACCCTCATCTATTTAATAACCAAGAACAATACGAAAAACTTCTCCGAGAATATGATCAATTGCAAATAAAGTTTAAAGACCAAGGCGGTTATCAATACGAAGCGGATACGCGCTCCATTTTACATGGTTTTCGTTTTGCTGATTATGATTATAACACATCCATTTCTACCTTAAGCGGGGGTCAAAAAACAAGACTAGCGCTTGCCAAACTTTTATTGACTAAGCCAGACTTGCTCATTCTAGATGAGCCTACTAACCATCTAGACATTGAAACGTTATCCTGGCTGGAACAATTTTTGCAAAACTATTCAGGAGCCATCTTAATCGTCTCCCACGACCGTTATTTCTTAGATAAAGTTGTCACACAAATCTATGAAGTATCCAGAACAACTGTAACAAAATATATAGGTAATTACTCGAACTACTTAACTCAAAAAGCAGAGCAATATGAACGCGATTTGAAACAATATGAGAAACAACAAGATGAAATTTCCAAATTAAACGACTTCATTCAACGCAATATTGCCAGAGCTTCGACAACCAAACGAGCACAAAGCCGAAGAAAACAGCTTGACCGAATAGAACTGCTCTCCAAGCCTGCTGGTGACGAGAAGTCTGCTTCTTTCCTCTTTGATATCGAACGACAAAGCGGAAATGACGTGTTAAAACTCGAAGATATAGCTGTCGCGTACACCGAAGAAGCCTCTCCTGTTATACAAGGGATTAGCCTTCGTGTTACACGCGGTGAAAGTATCGCGTTGGTTGGGCCGAATGGAATTGGAAAATCGACTTTGCTCAAAGCAGTGACAGACCAGCTCCCTCTGCGTGCAGGCAAGATTTATTTTGGCTCCAACGTCACTGTTGGATACTACGATCAAGAACAAGCCAACTTAATATCTAACAAAACAGTACTGCAAGAGCTGTGGGATGACTACCCAACCAAAACGGAAAAAGAAATTCGTACAACACTGGGTAACTTCTTATTTTCAGGAGAAGATGTGCTCAAAACGGTTTCTACTTTAAGCGGCGGTGAAAAAGCACGTCTTGCCCTGGCTAAACTGATGATGCAAAAAGCGAATTTTTTAATTTTGGACGAGCCTACTAACCACCTTGATTTAGACAGTAAACAAGTATTAGAAAATGCCTTGATTGACTATCCGGGAACCCTGTTATTTGTCTCTCACGACCGTTATTTTATCAATCGTATTACGACAAAAATTATTGAGCTCTCAACGGAGCGGGCCGAGGAATATTTAGGCGATTATGATTATTATGTCCAAAAAAAGGCGGAACTCTTAGAACTCCAACAGCTGGAAGAACAAGAAATGCAGTCAGGAAATAAACATAAAAAAGAAACGGTTCCCGAGAAAAATTCCTATACTCAAGATAAGGAAGCAAAAAAACTGGCTCGACAGAGGAAGCGCCGAATTGAAGAAATTGAAGCCCAGATTCAAGAATTAGAAGCGAGCATCACTGAAAGCGAAGAAAAATTATGTAATCCAATCATTTATCAAAACCACGAGGAAGTTCAAAAAATTAATAATGAAAAAGATGCATATGAGCAATTACTAGCCGAACTGATGGAAGAATGGGAAGAGCTTCAGCTGCTTCTTGAAGAATAAAAAACTGCCCCCATTGTTAGACACTACTAATAATGGGGGCAGTTTTTTGTAGGGTTCTTTTATTCAGGTCTTATCCACACGCTCTGACTATTTTATCGCTTTACCCACAACATTTGTGGACAATGTTAACATTCCAAATCCAATCCCGGATTTGCATTCAACGCCATTGTAGATAATCTGCCTTTTTCTAATTGTATACTTCCTGCTGCTCCAATCATCGCTGCATTATCTGTACATAGAGACAAAGGAGGAATAATGAGCTGAACGTTTTCTAATGCAGAAAATGCTTTTTCTAGTTCAGTTCTTAAGCCTTTGTTAGCAGCTACACCTCCAGCCAGTAACACTTGCTTCACGTTATATTCTTCTGCCGCGCGAATCGTCTTGGTAACAAGTACATCAATTACACTTTGTTGAAAACTCGCCGCCATGTCCTGTGGATTAATTTCCTCACCTTTTTGCTTTGCATTATGAATCGTGTTAATAACAGCAGATTTAAGTCCACTAAAACTAAAATCATAAGAGCCCTCTTCCAACCATGCTCTCGGTAAAGAATAGGAAGGGGAACCTTCATGGGCTAAACGATCAATATGAGGACCTCCGGGATATGGGAGATTTAATGTTCTAGCCACTTTATCATAGGCTTCACCTGCCGCATCATCTCTTGTTTCTCCAATTACTTGAAATGTTCCATGCTCAGGCATATACACCAGTTCAGTATGCCCGCCAGAAACTACCAAAGATAACAGAGGGAATTCCATTTCCTTTACTAAACGATTTGCATAAATATGGCCAGCAATATGGTGTACACCTACAACTGGTTTTCCATGAGCAAATGCTAATGCTTTTGCCGCATTCACCCCAATTAATAAAGCTCCTACCAAACCTGGGCCTTCTGTAACGGCTACAGCATCCACTTCGTTAAATGTTATTTTTGCTTGCCTTAACGCTTCTTCAACTACAAGGGTTATTTGTTCCACGTGATGACGAGAAGCAATCTCAGGAACAACCCCCCCAAATCTTTTATGACTTTCAATTTGAGAAGATACAACATTTGATTCAATTTCTACACCATTTTGGATAACTGCTGCAGCTGTTTCATCACAGCTCGTTTCAATTGCTAAAATTAACTGCCTTTTATCATTCATAATTTCACCCACATTACTAAAGCATCTTCTTGATTATCGGAATAATAGTTTTTTCGAATTCCGCCATTTTTAAATCCAAATTTACGGTAAAGAGATTGGGCTACATGGTTAGACACCCTTACTTCAAGAGTCATAGTAAGAGCTCCTAATTCTTTAGCCTCTATCATTGCTTTTCTCAGCAATCCTGTTCCCAATCCTTTCCCTCGATATTCTGGTAATAAAGCGATATTAGTGACATGTGCTTCATCTAAGACAATCCATAGTCCACAGTAACCGATAATACTTTCTTCCTCTTCCATCACCAAATAGCGAGCATATTGATTATGAGTCAGTTCGTTGTAAAAGGCTTCTCGGCTCCAAGGGATCGTGAACGATAATCTTTCAATTAGTAGAATTTGATCAATATCTTTCATTTCCATGAAACGAAAAGTAACCAGTGACTTCATTTTTGTGTTTCTCCTTAATTTTTAGGTTTTTGAGCCGCTAACCAATTTGCTTCAGCCTCAGCAATGCGAATATAATTAGGGACAAAAGTATGGACATCTTTTACAGGTTGCTTATTCATTCCAATAAAACCCAATTCGCTTGGCCGAGGATTTAATTGAGTGATGGATGAGAAAATAGCACAGCTCCCTAATCCCTCAGACAATAGTTCTTGATGGAGGTGAACATCGTTTCCAATAAATAAAATCGGTTTTTCATACTCTTTGAGTTGGTTTACCCACTCATCATTTATCACAAGTCGATCTTGTATAATATTCTTTAATTTACCGTTTTGGTATTCATAAAGCCCTGTATAGATTTGTCCCCGACGTGCATCAAAAAGGGGACTAATGTATCCATTAAAATAACGTCCATTTACTGCCAGCGCTTCTAAACTAGAAACACCTACCAAGGGGATATTCAATGTCCAGGCCAATGTTTTGGCAATGGTCACACCGATTCTTACCCCTGTGTATGAGCCTGGTCCTTGTGCTACTACAATTCGTTCGAGCTGCAGCGGCTGAATACCGCACTCTTTCATTAAAGATTGAATAGCTGGCATCACTCGTATGGAGTGATTTTTCTTAATGTTTGTTACTATTTCTCCAATAACCTCTTGATCGTCTAAAATGGCGACTCCCATCACAAAATTTGAAGTATCAATTGCCAGAGTTTTCATTTTTTAAAAGCTCCTTACAAAGATCAATATAGTGTTGGCCACGGGCTTTTAATTCCAAACGCCTTGCCGCTTCTTCCTCATGATATAAATTGATTTGCAATAATTGAACAGGTAATTGTTCTTGAATGAGGTGTGCCCATTCCACCACAGTCACACCATCCCCCTCAAAGTATTCATCAAAACCTAAATCTTCAAAGCTATCATCCAAACGATAGACATCCATATGATATAAAGGTAAACGCCCACCCTTATATTCTTTTATAATTGTAAAGGTAGGGCTATTGACGTTCCTTGTAATGCCGAGCCCTTTAGCCAAACCTTTTGTAAAAGTAGTTTTACCTGCTCCCAAATCTCCTTCTAATAATAAAACATCTCTTGGATGCAGTAAACGAGCAAGTTTTGATGCAATGGCCATCGTTTCTTCTGGAGAATATGTAAACAGTATGAATGATTCTTTTTTCACCATATAACATGCCTCTTTTCAAGCTTCTTTTGTCTATTATCATTTTACTTTATTGTAAGCTCTCTTTTATCATCATATCCAATAAAGTAAATCTTCACTCGACAGAAGAAAGTACACTTTTAGATTTTTAAGATAAAAGAAATTTTGCATATAGAATATATAAAAAAGTCCCTAGGATAAATAATCCTAAGGATGCAGAACGGTTTAAAATGATTTAACGAAATAATTATCAAATAAAAAAACGAAACATGTTGTTTCGTTATTACTGTATTTAATATGGCGGTCCCGACGGGACTCGAACCCGCGATCTCCTGCGTGACAGGCAGGCATGTTAACCACTACACCACGGGACCACCTTATAATTGGTTGCGGGGACAGGATTTGAACCTGCGACCTTCGGGTTATGAGCCCGACGAGCTACCAGACTGCTCCACCCCGCGATAATAAATAAAAGCCTGGCAACGTCCTACTCTCACAGGGGGAAACCCCCAACTACCATCGGCGCTGAAGAGCTTAACTTCCGTGTTCGGCATGGGAACGGGTGTGACCTCTTCGCCATCATCACCAGACAATATG
>NZ_MTIQ01000010.1 GCF_002019595.1 Priestia abyssalis
ATGGCTAGAGAGTTCTTCTACACATTGGTTTACTGTTGGTTACCCGGCCTATGTATGATATGCCTTCGCCTTACCTATGTCATTGGCTTCACCCTTTTCTTTACTGAATCGGTTATTAGGCTTGTCCCATGTACGTTTCGGTACACTTCGCCTTTCGCTACTTCACTGATATCACCTTCTTTTTGAGGTAGTGTGTGTTGCTTGTATTTATCATATATGAAACTAGGAATCTTGTAAATACTAAAAATTACAAATTTTCTAAAAAATCTGATTATTTTTGAGGGTTTTCATGAATCTTTAACGTCTCTCACTGAATTCTAATTTGATTTTCACTGTCTTTTCACTTTTAAAAGGTAAAGTGCAAAGTGAGCAGATGATGCTGCAGATTTTTTCATTATTCCCCTTTTAGGCTCGTCTTTATAGACGGGCTTTTTTTTATGATTACCCAAGCTCTTTGATATCGAATAAGAAAAATGATATCGACACAAGATCTACAGTACATTAACAGTATATCAACACTTTTAACTTTTTTGTGCCCCCGTGGTTTTGTTAGGCTTTGCCTAACTCCACACCTTTAGTAGGGACAAAAACCTCTTATGCTCTTCTTCATTTGAGGGAGTTTAATTTAAGAAGAAATAATTGGAATTGAGGGATTTTCCAAAAGAGTGTACGGTGTCCTTTAGGATGTATATAAGATTTAAAATAAAGGAGAATTACTTTGAAATTTACAATGAGAGATTTGCTATTTTTTATTCTGTGGGGGGGAATAAGCGTAATTATTTTTAAAATAATTAACCCTTCTAATTTTATTGGCGAATTAATACTTATGTTTTTGATTGGGGGCTCTGGATCAGTAGTTGGGGGCTATTTTAAGGATAGAAAAATTAAAAAGGAATAATGGTTTTCCTCAACAAAAGGGTGCATTAGTGAAACAAAAATCATATATAAAAAAGGTTGGGCGTCCAAAAGGTACCCAACCTTTTTTATTTACATCGACCAAAAATCATCCGATTTCACGTTCGGATCTATTTGCCGCAATGCCTTCAATACTTTTTGCATGGTTCGTTGATTGGGAGCATGCTTTGCCGTAAAGGTTAAATCTGTAACGGTATTTTTGCTCAATCCACTAGTTTTTTGCAACCAAACGTTTGTAATTCCTCTCTTTTCTAACCATTTCCCTAGCTTTGTTTTCGGTTTATTTACTCCTAGCATCCGATTCAACCTCCTTAGCTGACAGTATGGACACAGTTCCTAAAATTTAATCCAATTTCGCCCAAAAAATTGGGAATAACGGACAAGCAGCGTCCAATATGCTTTATCAAGACGTTAGCAAACGTCAATGACAGCAACGAAGGGAAGTCGATGTATATGACGGTAGAATTAGCGATGGAATTATTAACGTCAGAAGGCGTCTATCTAACTCCGGAGGGGAAAGAGCATTTGGTCCGTCTTCTTAACGGTGAGGAAGTGACATTAGCTAAATGAGTGTTTACCGCCCCACTGTTCGATATGCTCCCGTTTTTCGTGACTACGTAAACGATGTATTCAAGGAAACGCATCTTGATCGTAATCAGATTATCCGGTTGGCACTGTTTGTCGCTGCTCATACAAAAGAATTTAGGGATGTTTTGACGGACTATAAAAAGAAAGACGTCCTTCTCCCCTCGCCTTCGTGGCGGCTTTCAGACCACCATTATTGGCTGGAACAATGCCCGGTAATCGAAAGAGAAGGGAGGGACGTCAATGCTATCGCCACAAGAGGAACGTCAGCTCAAGCTGCTTCTCGAATTCATGAGGCACGATCCGTATTATCACCGTCCGAGACTGGATGTATCACACCGGTTGAGAGATCCGCAGGGCAGATTCCTTCCCAGAGATCACAATCTGATGGACGAATACAAATTCGGGGAGAAGGGAGAATTACTTTTACAGTTGAATGACATCACATATGAAGAGGAACCACCAAGGAAAATTAAATTAATTAAAAAAGAGGGTAGCTACGGTACATACCAAGTCGAAGAAAAATTAAACGCTGGGGACATCGTGGCAGGAATCGCATTTGTGGCAGTGCTGCTAGCATCATTTTTAAATTAGATGCTAACTAAAGTAAAGGTTTAGGTTACTATTATTTTTTTTTAATATTGGCCTTGTGAGAAAAATAAATTTGCTCAGCAAAACAACCGTTTTAAAACGGTTCGCAATGACAAAACGGAGTTATGTATAATTGCGCACTGTCGGATGTTCTCTGTTAAATTATTGTTTCATTCTATCAATCTATCTTGTAGAACTTGGATAAGTTTGGTATAACTAGAATCAAGAAAAAAGTTCGGAAAAGCAAAAAAAGGCTCAGGCGCGCTATAGTGATGCTACCAACATCCTATAACCGTCCACCGTGATGCAGCCACGGTAAACACTTGCCTTCACCTTTTTTTTACATTGTTGTGTCTGTATTTTACGATAAATCAATGTAAAATTCAAGGGGTGAAGTCCACCTTTTTACAGTCTAGAAAAGGCGTGTTTACCGTTTTTGAACGGTAGATACGTCTTTTTTGTTTTCCTTAAAGAAAGGGAGAAGAAAGATGACTGTAAATAGAATGGTATCGAATCCAGAGTTTGATCAAATGAAAAGCCGTGAAGCGTATGCAAAGAATCGCCGTGAACAACAAATTATGAAAGAAATTTTATTAGACGTTGTAAAAAGAGCGTACGGCGACAGTTATAACCGTAAGAGACAAGGAACAAAGAACGCGATTGATATGATGTGTTGGCTGGCTGCGGATCGTGGATTTTTCTTTATTGAAGATAAGACGCTAGCCAAACGTTATGGAGTCACCGACAGGACAATTCGAGAGGTCGAGCAGACATTACGGGAGAACAATGTTATTGTGACCGTCTATCGACGTTCATCGACGCAAAATGGCCTTGGGAACCAAGTCCATCTATTCGTCGATCATCCATACTTTGAGCATTGGGTGGAGTTCTTGCAGTTGGAGGAATTCTTGCCTAATTTCCAACCTAATCTCCAACCTGAAAATACGGAGAGGCCTTGTGAAAGTAAGAGAGTCCCGTCAAAATATGATCCTACCTATTATTTAACTTTAAATACTTTTATTAAACATAATAAACGTAAGGAGAACGTTGCCTTAAATTCTGATTTTGTGCCGTCTTATGTGCCAGAAAGCTTCATTTTGGCCGTACAGCCGTTTTTTAACGATGCTAAGGAAATTCATCGTTTATGGGGAAAAGTGCGCTTAGCACACAAAATGAGCCGTTTAGACACACCTGTAGAAGAGTTGTTGGCTCTGGTCATCCAAACATTTAAGGGATCCGTCTTCGCTTATAAGCAAAACAAGGTGAAAAAAGCCTTTACCGGTTACTTCTTTGGAGGCTTACGAAACGTATTTGCAGCTGCCAAGAGACGAGAAACTTTTCAACATCAATCTGACAACCCACTTTTCTATAATTTCTTAGAAGCCTAAGCCATCTTAAGATGGCTCCACAAAGCTTAAGCTTTGTTTGTTCGTTTCTAAAAAATTAAGGGAAGTGTATTTGAATATGGGTTTCAGGATGTGTTTTGATATGGTGACCATCACACATATCAAAACACATCCGATCTGAGTAGCATGCAGTTAATAAATGAGTTAAAAAATAGGTTAAAAAACGAGTGATAAATAAGGCATCTACCTTATCCCATTTATTAACCAGGAGTAAATTAGATGTGAAAACAGATATGGAATGGGTGTGGGATAGATGGGTTGATCACGTCTACACCTATTCTACTTTTCTAGTTAAGAGTTACATTAGATGTATGAATAGATGTGATAGTAAATGTGATACTAGATGTGTTAACCATGTTATACATCTAATGTAACTGTGACACGGCTTGAGCGCCACCCACCAACACGGGTTATTTCCCTACAGCCCTAGGGTTTGCCTATGCCTGACGTCCTGCCTAACTGTCACGGCATTCCATACTTACATTCCGTGACAGTTAGGCAGGACTATAGGTAAATAACCCACTTACCTTCCCAAACAAAAATGGAAGGGTAAGTGAGTGTTGGTGGGTGGGAAAGTTAGGATGGAAGAGAATGAATAAGTAAGTAATGGAATGTGGTATGTATAGGGAGAGAGTTAGAGGGTAGTAGGAGGATCAGGAGAAGAATGGAAAGGGAGCAGAGCAATAGGAAGAAATAAAAGTTCAAGTGAAGAGAATGGATGAGAAGGTACAGTGGATGTTTTAAAGGCGTTTTAAGCGTGTTTTAAGTGATATAGATGTTTTATATTAGATTGATGGATTAGAAGGCTTAAAACGGAATCTGAGGGCTCGTATAAGGGTGAAGAGAAAATGTCGAGGATTTAAGAAAAATTATATGACATACATATAGATAAGACCGCCTTATAGGCTGATGGATAATGGGCGGTCTTTGCTGTGAATATTCCATTATTGAAATTACATAAGGATCTCAAAAAATTAATCTATAATCCTTTAAAAAAGGTTTTTTGAAGGTGAAAGTAAAACATTAAAGTATAGAACACAAACCCTAAAACTCTACACTATCCTTGACAGACAATGGATTCAGAGATCTATAGTTTAGGGTTTGTGTAGGGTTGCTTTAAGGTTTGTTTTAGGGTTTTGCTGGAAACCCTAAAGTATAGTTTTAAAACCCTAAAACCCTACAAATCATTTGTGTATCAAGGCTTCCAGCAATCTATACTTTAAGGTTGCTTTAGGGTTTAGTTTAAGGCTAGTTTAAAGTTTAAACTTAGGAGGTGTAGGTTTGGAGGGCGAGGAAATCACTTATACTACTGGTGATATTGCAAAAGAATTACAAGTTAGTAGAACAACAATTATCAATCTGGTTAAAGAATTTAATCTAGAGGTTAGAAAAAATCCTAAAAACGGTTATCGATATTTTACAGTTGAAGACTTACACCATATTCGTGAAATCCAAGAGCGTATTGGAAAAGTAGGTAAGGAGCAAGCCCTGCGAGATTGGCATGGTCCTAAAAAGGTATCGTCTGACACGAGAAAGGCAGTACAGGGAGACAAAGAATCCTACATACATGAAAGTGAAACTCTAATACAGGGTTTAGCTCTACAGAAACAGTATAATGACCAATTATTAAACGAAATAGGGCAATTGAAGAGTATGATCCAGGGGCTACAATCTTCTCAAATATCTAAGGAACAAGTAGAACAAATTGTTTTAGAGGAGTTTCCTTCTGCAATAAAGGACGTTCTTGCAGAGAAAGACAGTCAGATTGAGGAATTAAAGGCCCAGATGAATCGACTCGAGGAATTTTTATCAAGTGATCGGGATAAAGCTCTTTTAGATGCTCTCCGTCAAAGTCAAGAAACTCAGAAACAAATGGCTGCAGCAATGTTAGCAGAGAGCCAGAGAGAAAAGAAGAAGTGGTGGAGATTTTGGTAATACCTATTTGGTATGAGTTCTCGGTGGACGGAATCCCGTCAGAACGAAAATTTTTATATATTAAGGGTACATAAAATCCCTACGGTCGCCCTTGATATAAAAATCATTTTCCCTATTTAGGGGAAAATTGCGAGATAAAATAGGTGATTTTAAGGGAGGGCTTCACAATTATTAAAAGCTCTTTTAAATACTTATTATATTTAGTTGTTATTGTTTTTTATTGGTTGGCCACGGATGTAACTGCAGATAAGCTTGAAGAAATTTCACAACAAACCTATCAGCCAATGTTTTTTCCTCCGTTTGCTTATTATTTTCTTTTAAGATATATCCTTTTAGGTATATTGCTTGGAATACCTACATTACTTGCAAGAAGAAAAGAGCCTGGTTTATGGACATTTAATCTAGAAAAACTGTTATTTTTAATGCTACCGTCTTTTATCATAAGTATTTATCCGATCGTTGCTTTTTATTTTAAGCTTCCTGTACCATTTTTCTTCTTACGTATGGGAATTCCGATGGAGATAATATTTGGATACTCATTTATTACGGCGATTAAGAAGAGAAAAGAAGTTTAAGAAGATATATTGCATAAAACCACACTTTTTTATGCAGCTGCCAAGCTTTTTCAGAAGCCGAAAACGTTGATTCATCAACGTTGTATAAAAAGATGCATAAACGATAAAATGGGCCAACTTGAAATCCCTTGAGAGCCAAGGGATTTCAAGTTGGCCTATTTCCGATAGGAGTGTTTATGTTAACTAGAAATGAATATTTCATACATTTGTCCCTTTATAAAAATCAAAAAGGAGATGAAATTAAAAATATACTTTGTTCCTGCTAAGGGTTTTACAGAAAAAGTAAAAAAAGGCGTGGCAGCGAGTCATAGATTAGAGAGTTTCGCCTTTTAGTAGTTCTATAGCCTCTCTAAATCTTAGAGCATGAACAATTGTTCGTTCTCGTAAAAATTTTAGTGAATCCTGTAAGTCAACGTCGTCAGTCATCTCAATTAGCCATTGATAAGTAGCTCTTGTTCTTTCTTCTGCCGCAATATTGTCAGTTAAGTCAGCAATCGGGTCATCTTTTGCTTGAATATACATGGCAGACCATGGTACTCCCACCGCATTCGTATAAAATAAAGCTTTACCATGATTAACAAAAAATGGTCCCAAGCCAGCTTCTTTCAACTGCTCTGGTGTAGCATCCTTTGTTAATTGAAAAATCATAGTTGCTATTACCTCTAAATGAGCCAATTCTTCTGTACCGATATCAGTTAATAGAGCAATTATACGTTTATCAGTCATCGTATAACGTTGATTTAAATATCGAAGTGCCGAGGATAATTCTCCATCTTGACCGCCATATACTTCATAAAGAAGTTTGGCTATCTTAGGATCAGGTTTACTTACCTTAACAGGATAAAATAGCTTTTTCTCATAAATCCACATTAACACCCCTCCTCTATTTGCCAAGGCCATGGTTCATTTATCCATTGCCATGTGTTTCTTGATTTGGAGAAGCCAAATCCAAGTAAAGGACCAAATTGGCTTTCATACTGTAATATCAATTTTCTTAATCTATTAGAGTTTTGATTGAATTGGTTGAGAGCCCTTTTGTCTAAGGGGTGTATATCTAAATAGAGCTGCAATTCTACAAGAACGAACTCAATCTGTTGAATTTCTAGCAAAAGTTCTTGTCTACTCAACACATTGCCTCCTTTATATTTGCATTTATTAATTAATAAATGTGGCCCTTTTAGAATTTGATTGGATGAATGTAGACAAGTGTTAAAATGTGTGCAAGTTGGGGTAAGTTAGCAAAACGTAGATTTATAATGCTAAGGAGACTCTGCCATAAAAATATTTGAATTTTACCATACTAAAAGGTTTTTTAACTGCTGATAACGATTATTATTTATTATGTTAATTTAGAGGATATAGATTATCCATCTCGGCTTTCAGATTTCCATTAGGTAAGTTTTCCTTTATGAATCCATATATTTTCCTTTTCTCCGCACATGCACTGTCTTTTCAATGATTCCTCTCATTTATTAAATAGTATAAACTACATTGTTTATAAATAAGGAGGATATTGAAGATGCCGATAATTAAACAAACTTGTGATGGGAAAACGAGAACTTATTTTATTTCCACCACTCCAGTAGATTTTGGAGTATCTGTCATTAATACTGGAAGTTGTCCATTTAAAGTCATTGTCGTACGTGCAGAAGAAGACGATATTGTATTGGAAGTTTCTCCAGGTGAAGAAAAGGAAATTATTAATACTACCTCACTCATTGAAGTTCAAATTAAATGTTTGAAATGCGATTGTGGGACATGTTGTGAGGGACTTATTTTTGTTGGATTTTAAAATAATTTAAGAAAAAATATTGAAGTATTTGGTAAAAATATTGATTTTGACAGCAACGTTTTTTTACTTTACGCATTAAGGATTGTTATTGAGACAGGAGTTTCTCTTTTAAGTAAAATGATTACAAACATTTGAGTAACAACAAAATGTCTATTATGTTGCGTTATAAAACTCTTGGATTCTCATTAAATTTAAGGGTTTTACTTCTTATAATCCTGGGTTATGTTGATTGAAACGTCTTATATTCGCGTATAAGACGTTTTTCATCTCTATAAACTCTACCCTTGTTCAAGCGTAAAAAGCCTCAAATTCTAGGGATTTGGGGCTTTTTTTATGGTCATTTAACGAGATAGATCAGTTATTTCATCAATGTCATGGAGGATAAAGTCTATTTTTGACCAAAAATCTCAAATAATTTCTGTTCAATTTTCTTATTCGTATCTGGGGTAATTTCTTCAACATAAAAATGGATATTACCGTCTTTGTCCTTGGTAATTCCTTTAATGTCCAGGCTTTCTAATTTCTCTTGTTCATAATAAAGTCCACCATTTTTAATATCGTGCTCTCTAATTTCATCTAATGGTGAGTGATTACAAGCAGCAAAGACGATGAAGAAGAGAAATACGATAAGTTTGTCTTTCACCTGATCACATCCAACCTTTATTTCTTATTTGTAGGATGTGTTCGGAATATGATTTCATTCTTTAAAACAACTAACTGTTCAATTTTTCGTATTGAATAAATGAGTGGCGTTAGTTTAACAAGAACCAAAAATACTGCTGCCTATTTAGGCGACTTTTTCATTTTATCGAATGTATGATTTTACATAAGAACTTACATTCATTAAATGGTGGTCAGAAAAAGTCAATGGTTCTTGTTAAACGGGAGTTTAGTTTAAGAAGGATAACAGGAAAATAAGTATGCTAAAAAGAATTTCAATATATAACAATTCAAGTAAGAAGGTATATTATGCTTAATATTATAACTCTCATTTCAAGTTATTTAGTCGGTTCAATCTCGTTTGCTTTGATTATCGGTAAAATGTTCTACAAAACTGATATTCGTGGATATGGCAGTGGGAATCTTGGTGCAACTAATACCTTCAGGGTTTTAGGAAAAAAAGCAGGGGCAATTGTTGCAATTGCTGATTTATTAAAAGGTACAGTTGCTTGTTTGCTTCCTCAAATGTTAAGTTCTACTGTTAATCCTATTATCTGTGGTTTACTAGCTATATTAGGACACGTATTTCCTATTTTTGCTGGTTTTAAAGGTGGAAAGGCTGTTGCGACTTCAACAGGAGTCTTTTTATTTTTGACCCCTTTAGGTACGTTAGTCGGCTTTGTTGTGTTTCTGTTCACCTTGATCATTTCTAAGTATGTATCACTTAGCTCAATGCTGGCTGGAATAGCAATATTCATTTACAGTTTGATATTTGAAGAAAAAATTATCATAGCACTTTCGTTATTAATAAGCGTATTAGTGATCATTCTACATCGAGAAAATATAAAAAGAATTTTGAAAGGCACTGAAAACAAAATAGGTAAGAAATAATAACTCTTACAAAAAGTATGAGCTTTCTCTTATTAAGCTACCGGAGGCGTGAGTTGAAGAAAGTGTGGTTGCTGCGGCAACCTTTTTTGTGTTAACGGAGCAAATTGGCCGAGCAAGGAATGATAAAATAGATTTAGTTAAATTTTGGATAAGGGATAGGTTTTATTGTATGAAAAGAATAATCTTTGCCACCATATCGAGCGTATTTTTGTTATTAACAGCTTGTTCAAACACACAGGATAGATTAAACCAGTTTGAAGGCTACGTTGTAGAAAGAGTGAAGGAAAACGAAAGAGAAAAGATTTTAGTTGTTAGTGGTATTACTCAAAAGGAAGCGTTAGAAAAGAACCTTAAAGACGTAGCAGAAAGTGAAAATCACAATAATATTATTTGGTTTGTAAACGAGGAAAACAGTTTTAAAGGTATTCAAAAAGGAGAAAAAGTGATTGTGTGGTGGGCTCCCCAAATGCATAACATGCCTTCTATTATCACTTTATTGGCTGAAAAAGTTGAAGTTATAAAAAAGTTAAAAGAATAGGGGATTTTTTCTTGCTGAACAAACGGTTCGTTGAGTAAGAACCCAAAATATAGCTGCCTATTTAGGCGGATTTTTTATTTTATCCAATGTATGATTTAGTATAAAATCGTACATTCATTTTGTTGATTTTACCAAATTTCAGTCAAAATCAATGACATAACGGATGTATCAAAAAAATCGTACATTCAAAACGTTGATATTAGGAAGGTTTTGAAGAGTTAAATCAGGTGAAGGATGTGCAGCGCATTCGTAATAAACAACATGAAATGGGCCCTGGAACGTCAAAAAGAAAGGGAAAAACACAGTAAGCGACCTCGTTCATCCTTTTCGGAATCACAAGGTCGCTTACACTATTTCTTCACTCATTATACTTAGAATCCTTTCGGTCGTTTTTAGATTAGGAGGATCTCCC
>NZ_MTIQ01000011.1 GCF_002019595.1 Priestia abyssalis
AAACATACTAAGATTAGTAGCACAGACCACGGCCATGGTCTGTGCTACTATTTTTTTATAGTAGAAGTGAAGAATAGGTCGACCCATCCTCAGGACCTTGAGTTCGTATTTTAAACTGGCCTACTTCACTTCCCTTATAAGAATCAGTTTCAGTATGTTGGATCCTGGAGATCGTGTATAAGAAAAGGGAATCGATAAGGTGATGTGAACGCTTCTACCGTAAAGTTAGGAGGAATGGATATGCCAAGTGTAATAGCTTTTGATGTTAGTATGGGGAAAAGTTATATGGTCATCTATAACGCTGACCGAGTTTGCATCTTTGAAGGAGAAATGCTTCATAAACGCTCCTTTTTTGAAAGACTATATAATCAAATCAAGGCCCTAATCCAAAAAGACGCACAGGCCCCTGATATCGTATTTGAGGCCACAGGTGTGTATTCTCGCCAACTAGAACGATTTTTCACGGAGTACGGCTTTCCGTATTGTTTACTTAATCCTTTGGAATCTAAGCTTCAAACAGCTTCCATGCGCATGCACAAAACAGACAAAAGCGACGCTCATCGTCTAGCCCAGACGCACTTTACGGCTACACGGCGCATCAAAAAGCCGCAGGAAGCTTATTATGACCAAATGCGTGCTCTTTCTCGCTACTATAAAGAACTGGATGAAGAACTGAGCCTGATTCGCAGCCGCATACACACGCTTCTGCAACTTACTTTTCCGGAAATGGAGTCCTTGTTTACCCAAAAATCAGAGTTGTTTTTGAATATTCTACAGTTGTTCCCACATCCTGATTGTGTGAGACACTTGTCTAAAACGGTGGTCCGTAATCGACTACTCACGAATACAGAGAAAAAACTAGCTCCTAAAACGGCAGAGAAAAAAGCCCTGCAACTGTTGGAAGCTGCACAAGACTCTTATCCGGCCGTAGACGCTGAGGATGTTCGCTGTGATCAATTAAGAGTCTATGCCAAGCGTCATTTAGCGATTTTAAGACAGCGTGAAGCGTTGATTAAGCAGATGGCCGAGCTTTCAAAAGAACGGAAAGACTATCAGGTGCTCATCAGTTTTCCCGGGATTGGCCCGAATACGGCTGTGAGGTTAATTGGAGAGATAGGAGATCTGACGCGTTTTGACAACCATAAACAGCTGAATGCCTATGCTGGAATTGACATCAGGCGCTTCCAGTCGGGAACCTTGTTTTATAAAGATAAAATCAACAAGCGCGGCAACAGTTATTTACGCAAAATACTCTATTTCACCATTCAAAACATGATCCGTCAGCGACGCTTTGGAGGCAATCATATTGTGGATTATTATGACAAATTAAAAACGCAACCTTATAACAAACGTCATAAAGTTGCGTCCATCGCCTGTGTGAATAAGTTGTTGAAGTCCCTCTTCCACCTTATTACACACGATCTGCATTACGATTACCAGTTGGCCGCTGGTAAGTAATGTTGAAACGATTATATCACATACATCCCTGGCTAAAAAAAAA
>NZ_MTIQ01000012.1 GCF_002019595.1 Priestia abyssalis
ATGAGCCATGAAGGACTCGAACCTTCGACCCTCTGATTAAAAGTCAGATGCTCTACCGACTGAGCTAATGGCTCTTTGGCTGGGCTAGCTGGATTCGAACCAACGCATGACGGAGTCAAAGTCCGTTGCCTTACCGCTTGGCTATAGCCCAATATGAATGGTGGAGGATGACGGGATCGAACCGCCGACCCCCTGCTTGTAAGGCAGGTGCTCTCCCAGCTGAGCTAATCCTCCACTATAATGGTGACCCGTACGGGATTCGAACCCGTGTTACCGCCGTGAAAGGGCGGTGTCTTAACCGCTTGACCAACGGGCCACATTTAAAAAAGCCTGGCAACGTCCTACTCTCACAGGGGGAAACCCCCAACTACCATCGGCGCTGAAGAGCTTAACTTCCGTGTTCGGCATGGGAACGGGTGTGACCTCTTCGCCATCATCACCAAGCCTACTGCATGAGTTTACATCTCTGCAGGCTTGCACTGAGGAATCTTTCTTCCTTGAATCCACTTGCAGACGCAAGTGCAGACAGAATATCAAAGGTTATTCCTTCAAAACTAGATAACGAGCTGCT